>NZ_AP022610.1 GCF_010729665.1 Mycolicibacterium madagascariense
CGGATCGTGGTGCCCTTTTAGTGGTCTTCTCGCCCTGGCGCAGGTGCCGGGCACGGGTGATCGTAGGTTTGAAACCACTCGAACCCATCGGTGCGAATGTCGGCTTCCAGGCGCGTGGACAGCGCATTCACGACCGACACACCCACGCCATGCAAGCCACCCGAGACGGTGTACGCCCCTTCCTCGAACTTGCCACCGGCGTGCAGAACGGTCATCACGACGTCGACGGTGGGGATGCCGGTGCTGTGCATCGCCACCGGAATGCCGCGCCCGTCGTCGGTGACCTCGACGCCGCCGTCCTCGAGGATGCGGACGTCCACCTTGGTGGCGAAGCCCGCCATCGCCTCATCGACCGCGTTGTCGACGACCTCCCACACCAGGTGGTGCAGACCGCGCTCACCCGTGGACCCGATGTACATGCCCGGACGTTTCCGCACCGCCTCGAGGCCCTCGAGAACCTTGATCGATTCTGCGCCATATGCGGTCTTGTCTGAGGCAGCCACAGTTAGCGCGTCTCCTTGGTATTTTCGAGGTGCGAAGAGCCATTGCCCTCGCGAGTCCAGACCAGTCTACCGTGATGCACTGTCAGCACTGATTCTGAGGCGGCGTTTCCGCGCTCCTAATCGAGCCGTGCACGGTTTTTCTCGACGTCCCGTGCGTCCCGACGACCGAATACGCACCTACACGTGTTGTCGGCGCTCTGAGAACCGGCTGTTTCTGGTCATCCGTAGGTATCCCGGGGCCTCGTCCCGGCACGTTGTACTGCCCTTGCGCCAGGTGGGTCCGGCGGGGCCGACGATCTTCAGGCTGGTGACGACGCCGTCGCCGACCGCCGCGGCGATCTTGGCCAGCAGTTGCGCCTGCACCATCCGCAGCTGGGTGGCCCACGCGGTCGACTCGGCCACGACCGTCAGCACGCCGTCGCGCAGGACTGTCGGATCGGCGTGCTCGGCGATCTGCTCACCGACGACGGCCGCCCACTGGCCGAACACCGAGCCCTCCGCCACGCGTGCGGACCACCCCCGGCTCTTGGCGAGCTCGGAGGTCGCCGCGGCCAACGTCTGGGGATCACGCGAATCCGGACCGGGTCCCGACCATCGCCGCCGGAAGCCGCGTGTCGGGGTGGCGTTCGTCGAGGACGTGCGACCCCTCCCGACGTCCTTGCCCTGGCTCTTCGCCGCGCCCCGGGCCTCCTCGAGGGCGCGGCGCACCAGGTCCATCCCCTTCAGATGGGCCAGCGCATCGGGCGGTCCCAACGGCTCGTCGTCGCTGCGGTCCGTCATGGAATCACCTCCGACACTCGACCGGAATCCTCGTCGCGCATGCCGATGCGCATCCGCCGAGCATCCCAGTCCTGCGGGATGTCCTCGGCCACCGCGGCGGTCACCAACACCTGCTCGGCCGACGCGGCCACCTCGACCAACGCCCGCCGCCTGGCGTTGTCCAATTCGGCGAACACGTCGTCGAGCAGCAGCACCGGGTCCGAGCCCTCGGATCGCAGCAATTCGTAGGCCGCGAGTCTCAGCGACAACGCCATCGACCACGACTCGCCGTGGCTGGCGAAACCCTTCGCGGGCTGATCCCCAAGCCGCAGTTCGAGGTCGTCGCGGTGCGGACCGACGAGACAGACTCCCCGTTCCAGTTCGGCCGAGCGCCGGCGCGCCAACTCGTCGAGCAGCGCCACCTCGAACACCTCCTGATTCGCCGCGCCCGTCGAGGCCTCGGCCTCGACCGCCTCCCCGCACTGCGGTAGCGCACCGACGCCGGACGCGACGCCGGCGCCAGCAGCTGGTAGGCCTTCTCGATCTCGGGGGCCAGCAGCGTGACCAGCGCAACCCTCGCCGCGATCAGCTTGGCACCGTGGGACGCCAGGTGCCCGTCCCAGACGTCGAGGGTCTCCAACGCGCCCGCATCGCCCCGATACCGCGCGCCCGCAGCACTCTTCAGCAGCGCCGTCCGTTGGCGCAGCACCTTCTCGTAGTCGGCGCGCACCCGGCCACCGACGGCCGGGTCGTGGCGAGCTCGTCGAGGTACCGGCGCCGCTCCCCAGGATCCCCACGCACCAGCGCCAGGTCCTCCGGTGCGAAGAGCACCGCCCGCAACGCCCCCAGGATCTCGCGGGCGCTGCGCACCGGCGACCGGTTCAACCGCGCCTTGTTGGCGCGGCCTGCGGTGATCTCCAGGTCGATTGCCAACTCACGACCGTCGTTGACCACGATCGAGGACACGATCGCGCGCTCGGCGCCCGCCCGGATCAGCGGGTCCGACCCCACCCGGTGTGACCCCAGCGTCGACGAATACCACAGCGCCTCAACGATGTTCGTCTTTCCAAAGCCGTTGGGTCCGACGAACACGGTGCGCCCGGGCACCAGCTCCAACTCGAGGTGCGACCACGAGCGGAAGTCGGTCAGCGCGACGTGACGGACGTACACCTAGCCCTCGCTGATCCTCTTCACCGCGTGGCCACCGAACTGGTTCCGCAGTGCCGCGACGGCCTTCATCGTCGGCGAATCATCTTGTCGCGAAAGGAATCTCGCGAACAACGACGCGGCGATGGCGGGCACCGGCACGCGCAGGCGAATGGCCTCCTCGACCGTCCACCGACCCTCACCCGAATCGTCGGTGTACCCGCGGATCTCGGCGAGCTGGGGATCTTCCTTGAGGGCCTTGGCCAGGAGCGTCTGCAGCCAGGACCGCACGACGGTGCCGTTGGTCCAGGCCTGGTAGACCTCCTGCGGACTCTTGATGAGGTCCTCGGCGGCCAACATCTCGTATCCCTCGCCGTAGGCCGTCATCATGGCGTACTCGACACCGTTGTGAACCATCTTGGCGAAGTGCCCGGCACCGACGGGACCGGCGTGGACGAAGCCGTCCTCCCGAGGTCCCGCCGGCCGCAGCGTGTCGAAGATCGGCATGACCTTCTCGACGTCCTCGTCGCTGCCGCCGACCATCAACCCGTAGCCCTCGGTCAAGCCCCAGATGCCACCGGACACCCCGGCATCGATGAAGCCGATCTTCTTCTCCGCCAACAGGGCAGCGTGCGGTTGATCCTCGGTGTAGCGCGAGTTGCCACCGTCGATCACCAGGTCGCCTTCACTCAGCACCTCGGACAATCCGACGATGGTCTCGTTGGTGATGTCGCCGGAGGGCACCATGACCCACACCGCGCGGGGCGCAGTCCTGGCGAGCCCGGCGAGGTCCGGAACGTCGCTGACCTCGGGGCGGGGGTCGTACCCGATGACCTCGTGACCGCCCTTGCGGAGCCGGTCACGCATGTTGAAGCCCATCTTTCCGAGACCGACCAGGCCGAGTTGCATGTGCGCCTCTTTCGTGGCGATAGGGCCGGTCAGCCCGGAAGCCGCACCGGCATCAACAAATACACGTAGTCGGTTTGCCCAGCCGGGAACGGACCGGTCGCACCGACGTGCGCATCACCATCATCACCCGCCGGCCGCAACACTGCGGGACGGCTGGATGTCGTGAAGCCGAACGTCACCTTTGACGAGTGCAGCGAACCCAGGCCGTCGGTCAGGTACGTCGGGTTGAAGGCGATGGTCAGCGGGTCGCCGGAGAATTCGACGGGCAGATCCTCGCCCGGCCGACGGCGTCCTCACCGCCGGCGGTCAACCGTAGCGAATCGTCGCTGAACTCCATCCTGACCTGGGCGCCGCGGTCGGCCACCAGCGCCACGCGCTTGATGGCCTCGGTCAGCTCCGCGACGCCGACCGTGGCGACGGCGGTGTGTTCGGCGGGCAACAGCTGCCGGAACTTCGGGAATTCCGCGTCGAGCAGTCGGCTGGTGGTGCGCTTGCCGTTGCTGCGGATGCCGAGCAGTCCGTCCTTGCCGACGGCGGCCCCCGCGCCGAGCGACAGGTGGACGTCGGTGCCGTCGGTCCCCGCGCGCGCGGCCTCGGCCAGCGTCTTGGCGGGTACCAGGATGGCGGCCTCGATGTCGGCCGCGCTCGTCGACCAGGTCAGCTCGCGAACCGCGAGACGGAAGCGGTCGGTGGCGGCCAGCACGACCTTCTCACCCGAGATCTCGACCCGGATGCCGGTCAGCATCGGCAGCGTGTCGTCACGCCCGGCGGCGACGGCGACCTGGCTGATGGCCTGGCCGAACAGATCGGAGGCGACGACACCGGTCTCCTCGGGCAGCGCCGGCGTCGGGTAGTCCTCGACGGCCATCGTCGGCAGGAGAACCGGGCGCTGCCGCAGCTGAGCGAGACACGGGTGCCCTCGACGCTGACGTCGACGGGCTTGGCAGCAGGGACTTCGTGATGTCGGAGAGCAGCCGTCCCGAGACGAGAACGCTTCCGGGAGTGGCGATTTCAGCCGCCACCCGGACCTCGGCCGACACCTCGTAGTCGTAACCGGAGATGGTCAGACCCTCGTCGGAACCGGTGAGCAGCACCCCGGAGAGCACCGGCACCGTCGGCCGGGTCGGCAGGATGCGCGCCACCCACGCCACCGCGTCGGCGAAGTCCTCCCGCACCAGGCGGAACTTCAGGTCGGTACCCATCGTCGTCGCCACGTCCATCGCGTCCCCTTCAGTGAAACCCGAGCTACAAGCACTAGCAGCGGATCTACGGGTGCCTTGCGGACATGTCACCACGCTGCGATTCGACGACCGTTCCGGTTGTCGAAGACCCACCGTAGAGCCTCCGCCTTCAAGTTGAAAGCTAATCCATCGGAGTGACAGACGCCCCGTGAGGTCCGCTCGACGAGCGACCCACAGGGCGCGCTCCCCAGGTCCTTCTCTTAGAAGAGAATCTAGAGATAGAGATGAGTAACAGTAATAGGTGCTGTGGATGCTGTTAGTGCACGCGGCGCCGCGCAGGTCGAGGGCGGTGCGGTCGTGGGGCACTTCGTGGATCGTCGCGAGGCCGCCGACGCCCGCTGTGGACGGCCCGTGGTGTGTGCACCGATGCGGCCGCCGCCGCCGCTTCGTCCAGAACCTGTACGAGTTGTCCCGCGAGACGGTCATGTGACTCGTGGTGCGAGAGGGTCAGAAGATTTTCGAAAATCGTTGGCGCAGGGGAGAACTCGACGGGTGTCTACCCGATGCGAGGTGGGGAAGCGAGGGCTCAGCGCTTGGAGCGCTGGCGGATCCGCGTGGTGAGTTCCTTGACGTTGTCGAAGACCTCGCGCCGCTGAGCCATCTCGCCGCGGATCTTGCGCTCGGCGTACATCACCGTGGTGTGGTCGCGGCCGAACGAGTGACCGATCTTCGGCAGGGACAGATCGGTGAGCTCGCGGCACAGATACATGGCGATCTGGCGGGACTGTGCCAGCGCGCGGGTCTTGCCGGGGCCGCGGCTCTTCGATGGTCGTCTCGAAGTACTCGGCGGTCGCGGCCATGATGGTCGCGATGCTGATCTGCATCGTGCTGGCATCGGAGATCAGATCGCGCAGCACGATCTCGGCGAGCGACTTGTCGATGGCCGCCTTGTTGAGCGAGGCGAACGCAGTCACGCGAATCAGCGCGCCCTCGAGTTCGCGGATGTTGCGTTCGATGCTGCTGGCGATCAGTTCCAGGACGTCGTCGGGGACGTCGAGCCGATCCATCTGAGCCTTCTTGCGCAAGATGGCGATTCGCGTCTCGAGCTCGGGTGGCTGGACGTCGGTGATCAAGCCCCTCGAACCTCGTCCGCAACCGGTCCTCGAGCGTCGCGAGCTGCTTGGGCGGCCGGTCGGACGAGATCACGATCTGCTTGTTCGCGTTGTGCAGGGTGTTGAAGGTGTGGAAGAACTCCTCCTGGATGCCTTCCTTGCCTTCGATGAACTGGATGTCGTCGACGAGCAGGACGTCGATGTCGCGATAGCTCCGCTTGAACGACGCCTTGCGGTCGTCGCGCAGGGAGTTGATGAAGTCGTTCGTGAACTCCTCGGTCGACACGTACTTCACGCGCATTCCCGGGAACAGCCGCTGGGCGTAGTTGCCCGCCGCGTGCAGCAGGTGGGTCTTGCCCAGACCGGACTCGCCCCAGATGAACAAGGGTTGTAGGCGCGGGCCGGCGCCTCGGCGATCGCGAGCGTCGCGGCGTGGGCGAACCGGTTGGACGCCCCGATGACGAAGGTGTCGAACGTGTAGCGGCGGTTGAGGCTGACGTCGTTGGACGGCGGATTCTGCGGCCGGTTGGTGAAGTAACTCGGCCAGCTCTCCTCCGCGCTGGCGAGTGCTTCCTCGTCGTCGTCGACCTCGTCCGGATCGGGCAGGCCGTCCAGCGGGAGCTCGGTGCCGGCATCGGGTGCCGGGGTCTCGATGCGGACCCCGAGTTCCACGCGCTGGCCGAGGCGGCGGCTGAGACTCGAGATGATCGGCTCGCGGAGGTGACGCTCGATCTCGTTCTGGACGAACGGTGTCGGAACCGACAGCAGGGCAAACCCCTCGGCGATGACCAGCGGCTTCACCAGCTTGAGCCAGGCCCTTTGCTGTGGGGTGAGGTTGGGGATCGCGGCGCCGGTCGCCGAGTCCGAGCCGAAGTCACCGTTGAGCTCCGTCACGACGTCGTTCCAGATGGCGACGAACGGGGGGTCGGGGTCTGCTGTCAACGGAGACGTCCCCCTCTTGGCCGGGCGTGTTGGCCGAATGGACGAAAACCGGATGTCCACATGGTTATCCACAATTTGTGGATAACCGACACCGGTCGTCGTGTCGTGCGTTCTGGCAGGACAGCCAGGCTCCCGGGCACACTAGGCCCGACCGGGTGGTCGAGGGCGTCGTGGGCTCGCGGTCGCGCGACCGTCATTCGCTTGTGTCGTAGCGCCGTCTCGTCTGAAATGGCCTTGGCAGAAGCTAACAGGTTTATTGCCGGGTGCCAACAGTTCGGGAACATTGACGGCGTCTCCCAGGAAGCTTCTGGCAAGCACCGTGCTGGGTGGTGACGGTGTGAAGAATGTGGCGGTAGCTGGAGCCGGAGAAGGCGGTTTGACCTAGGGAAATCTCGTCAGTACCCTCGAACAGTCGCCCGAACGTGGCGGCACGGCTGCGACCCGGATCCTCGGGTTCACGCGCCGGGGCTAGCAAGCGAGACGAACAGAAGCGTACGTACTGCGGCTGCTTCCACGCGCACATGGAGCTCATGTGCGACGGAGCGGGCGCGACCGTCACAGAGGAGAAGCAGCCGTGGCCAAGGGCAAGCGGACATTTCAGCCGAACAACCGGCGCCGGGCTCGCGTGCACGGCTTCCGGTTGCGGATGCGCACCCGCGCCGGCCGCGCCATCGTGTCGGGTCGGCGCAGCAAGGGCCGTCGCTCGCTCACTGCATGATCCCGTGTGGGTCGTGAGCGGGGTGTAGGAGAGTGCTTCCGGCTCAGTACCGGATGACGCGGTCGACCGACTTCGGGCTGACCGTGAGTCGCGGCCTTCGCGCGGCCCAACCCGATCTCGTCGTTCACGCCCTCGTGTCGACCGGTGAGGAAACGACTCCGAAGATCGGGCTCGTCGTATCGAAGTCGGTCGGGTCGGCCGTGCAGCGCCATCGGGTATCCCGGATGCTGCGGCACGTGGCACGCGGGGTGATCGACGATCTGGGGCCAGGTGACAAAGTGGTGATCCGAGCACTCCCCGGCAGCAGGCACGCCATCTCCGCCAGGTTGGCGCAGGAACTGCACACCGCGCTGCAGCGCGTGAAGGCCAACGCCGGAGGCCGGGGATGACGCGCCGCGGGGTGGCCGGCGTGGCCATCCGCGCCATCGAGCTGTACCGCACGATGATCTCGCCACTGCGTCCCGCCTCGTGCCGCTTCACCCCGACGTGCAGTCAGTACGCCGTCGACGCCCTGCGGGAGTACGGCGCGGTGCGGGGGAGTTGGCTGGCCCTGGTGCGGCTGGCCAAGTGCGGCCCATGGCACCGAGGCGGATGGGACCCGATTCCGGAACGGCCGCGATCGGATGTCGTCCGCGGACGGACTCCGGCGAAGCTGAGGACACCGCGACGCTGAGGAGCGATTCGTTTGTTTAATTGGTTCAGTCTCGACGTCATCTACTACCCGGTCTCCGCGATCATGTGGCTCTGGTACAAGGCGTTCGCCTTCGTGCTCGGCCCCGACAACTTCTTCGCGTGGGCACTGGCAGTGATGTTCCTCGTGTTCACGCTGCGGGCGATCCTCTACAAGCCCTTCGTTCGGCAGATCCGCACGACGCGGCAGATGCAGGAATTGCAGCCGCAGATCAAGGCGCTGCAGAAGAAGTACGGCAGGATCGCCAGCGGATGGCGCTGGAGATGCAGAAGCTGCAGAAGGAACACGGCTTCAATCCGATCCTCGGCTGTCTGCCCATGCTGGCCCAGATCCCGGTGTTCATCGGGCTCTATCACGTGCTGAACTCATTCAACCGGACGCAGACCGGCTTCGGCCGACTGGGCCTGTCAGTCGAGCAGAACCGCGAACTGGGCAACTACATCTTCAGCGCCACCGACGTCGGACACTTCCTGGACGCCAACCTCTTCGGTGCCCCGCTCGGCGCGTCGATGATTCAGACGGTGGGACTGGGCGCCTTCGACGACTTCAACCGGGCGGCCGTCATTGCGGTCGGCGTACCGCTGATGATCATCGCGGGCATCGCGACGCACTTCAACAGCCGCGCCTCGGTGGCACGGCAGAGCGTCGAGGCCGCGGCCAATCCGCAGACCGCGATGATGAACAAGCTCGCGCTGTACGTGTTTCCCCTCGGCGTGGTCGTCGGTGGTCCGTTCCTCCCGATCGCGATCATCCTGTACTGGGTGTCGAACAACATCTGGACCTACGGCCAGCAGCACTACGTGTTCGGCAGGATCGAGAAGGAAGAGGAGCTGAAGAAGCAGGAGGACTTGGCGCGTCGTGCGTCGAATGCCCCGGCTCCCGGTTCCAAGCCCAAACGCAAGCGGCCCGCAGCCAACGGTGCGGCGCCGACCGTGCCCGCGCCCACCGAGCTGTCCGAGACGACGGGGCAGGAGACCGATCCGCTCGAGTCCGACGCGAAGACGCCCGTGTCGAAGCCGGTGTCGAACGCCGGTGGGAAGGCGACGCCCTCCAAGGCCGGCGCGGGCGCCAACCGTGCGCCGCGCCGAACGAACAACCGCCCGAAGCGACGCCCCTACCCGATCGAGCTCGGGTCCCTGATGGCTGAGACAGCAAGGAAGTGAACGAACATGACTGATGCCGATACCACCGAACGTACGGACGTCGACGACGCCGCACCCGCGTCGGACAATCTCGAGGACCGTCTCGTCGCCGAGGGCGAGATCGCCGGTGACTATCTCGAGGAACTGCTCGATCTCCTGGACTTCGACGGGGACATCGACCTCGACGTCGAGGGTGATCGTGCGGTGGTGGCGATCGACGGCGGCAGCGATCTGGCCAAGCTCGTCGGTCGCAAGGGCGAGGTGCTCGATGCGCTGCAGGAGCTGACCCGGCTGGCCGTGCACCAGAAGACCGGCGAGCGCAGTCGCCTCATGTTGGACGTGGCGCATTGGCGGCGTGGCCGTCGAGACGAGCTGGCCGCTCTCGGTGACAAGGTGGCGCGGCGGGTGCTGGCGAGCGGCGAGCGTGAGGAGCTCACGCCGATGACGCCGTTCGAGCGCAAGATCGTGCACGACGCCGTGTCGGCTGTCGATGGCGTTCGCAGCGAGAGCGAGGGCGCCGAGCCGTCGCGCCGCGTCGTCGTCCTGCCGGCCTGACGTCTCTAGTTACAACGATGTAGTTCGTGTGGCCGGTGGCGTCGGAGTCGGAGGATGTTTCACGTGAAACATGGTGAAGCGCCGGCGGCGCCGCCGTCCGCTGCGGCAGTGTTCGGGGAATGCCTCGAGCTGGCAGAGCAGTATGCGGCCGTGTTGGCCGGCGCCGGCATCGAGCGTGGACTCATTGGTCCAGGGGAAGTCGATCGACTCTGGGAACGGCACATTCTGAATAGCACCGCGGTGGCCGAATTGCTGAACTCGGGGGAGCGCGTCGCAGACGTCGGCAGTGGCGCGGGATTGCCGGGCATTCCCTTGCGGCTGGCGCGGGCCGACGTCGCGGTCACCTTGGTCGAGCCGCTCCTGAGGCGGGCGGAGTTTCTCAGCGAGGTCGTCGAGCTGCTCGGTATTCCTGTGACGGTAATCCGCGGGCGAGCGGAGGAGCGGGCCGTGCGTGATGCGGCGGGTCACATCGACGTCGTCACGTCGCGGGCTGTCGCGTCTCTCGACAAGCTGTCGCGCTGGTGCTTGCCCCTCCTCGAACCGGGGGGTCGGATGCTGGCGATGAAGGGTGAGCGGGCGGCGGCCGAGATCGCCGAGCACCGCCGCGTGATGAGCTCATTGGGTGCCACCGACGTGAAGGTGATGGAATGTGGCGTGAACTATTTGACTCCACCCGTGACCGTGGTCGTAGCGGTGCGGGGGAGTCGTTCGGGAGCCGGTCGTCGGGGGTCACGCATACCCCCGGCGCCTCGGTCGCAGAGCCAGGAGCGACGACCACCACGGCCCCAGGGGTCGACGAGGAGGACCAAGTGACACGACCGCCGAGTGGCGACGGCGGCACTTCGTCGCCGGCTAGCCCGCCCGATGTTTCACGTGAAACATGGCGCCCTCCTGTCGACGTGGAATGGAAGGACCAGACGGTCGGCGATACGCCCATTGGGGCCGAGGCCGAGCGCGCCGTCCGTGTCCTCCACGGCGCCAAGGGTCGGCAGCTGCCGCGGCCCCCACGCCAACGGGTGTTCACGATCGCGAACCAGAAGGGCGGCGTCGGCAAGACCACGACCGCTGTCAACGTCGCCGCGGCGCTCGCGCTGCAGGGGCTGAAGACTCTGGTGATCGATCTCGACCCGCAGGGCAATGCGAGCACCGCGCTGGGCATCGAGCATCGCCCCGGCACACCGTCGTCGTACGAGGTGCTGATCGGTGAGATCCCCGTGAAGGACGCGCTGCAGCAGAGCGCGTACAGCGAACGCCTCTACTGCGTGCCCGCGACGATCGATCTGGCGGGCGCCGAGATCGAACTCGTCAGCATGGTGGCCCGGGAGGGCCGACTGCGCAATGCGCTCGCGACGCTCGAGGAGTACGACTTCGACTATGTCTTCATCGACTGCCCGCCCTCCCTTGGCCTGCTGACGATCAACGCGCTCGTCGCCACGCCCGAGGTGCTGATCCCGATCCAGTGCGAGTACTACGCACTCGAGGGCGTCGGTCAGTTGCTCCGCAACATCGAGATGGTCAAGTCGCACCTCAATCCTCTGCTGGACGTCACGACCGTCGTGCTCACGATGTACGACGGACGGACCAAGCTGGCCGACCAGGTGGCCGACGACGTCCGGTCGCACTTCGGGGCCAAGGTGCTCCGGACCGTCATCCCGCGCAGCGTCAAGGTCTCCGAGGCGCCGGGCTATGGCATGACGATCCTCGAATACGATCCGGGATCGCGCGGTGCGATGAGCTATCTCGACGCCAGCCGTGAGATCGCCGAACGTGCCCACACCACGGGGAAGGAACCACGATGACGCCGCCTCCCAAGCGAACCGGCCTCGGACGTGGATTGGCGTCCCTGATCCCGACCGGCCCCAGCGACAGCGAGCTGAGCCCGGCGATGGGCGCGGCCGCGGCCGACGTGATGTACGGCAGCGCGCCGACCGCCACGGTCGAGCCCGTCGATGACGTGGGTGCGGTGTACCGCGAGATCGATCCGTCGCTGATCGAACCCAACCCGAAGCAGCCGCGCCAGGTGTTCGACGGTGACGCCCTCGCCGAACTGGTGCACTCGATCCGTGAGTTCGGACTGATGCAGCCGATCGTCGTGCGGGCGCTGAAGCCGGCCGACGGCGGTCCTCGGTACCAACTGGTGATGGGGAGCGGCGCTGGCGCGCGGCAGGAGGCCGGTCTCGCCGCCATCCCGGCCATCGTGCGCGAGACCGCCGACGACAGCATGCTGCGGGACGCGCTGCTGGAGAACATCCATCGCGCACAGTTGAACCCGTTGGAAGAGGCGGCGGCGTATCAACAGCTGCTCGACGAATTCGGCGTCACCCACGACGAGCTCGCGGTGCGAATCGGTCGGTCGCGCCCGGTGATCAGCAACATGATTCGGCTGCTGCGGCTGCCGATCGCGGTGCAGCGCCGGGTGGCGGCGGGCGTCTTGTCCGCCGGCCACGCCCGGGCGTTGCTCGCCCTCGAGGGTGGTGCGGAGAAGCAGGAGGAGTTGGCCGCCCGCATCGTCGCCGAGGGCCTTTCGGTTCGGGCGACGGAGGAGGCGGTGACGCTGGCGAACCGGGATGGCGTCCCTGACGCCCCACCGGCGCCGCGGCGCAAGCCGATCCAGATGCCGGGGCTGCAGGACGTTGCTGAGAAGCTGTCGTCGGCGTTCGATACCAGGGTCACCGTGAGTCTAGGCAAACGCAAGGGCAAGATCGTCGTGGAGTTCGGCTCGGTCGACGACCTTCAGCGCATAGTCGACCTAATGAACGCGTCGGAGGCATGACCGGTCACACGGCGTAATTACGTCACTGTGACACCAGCCCGCCGTCGTCGGCCCTCGAAGGAGCTAAACCCTTGCGCAGCAACGTGATTCGCATGTCTCCGGACTCGGAGCCAGCGCCGTGCCGTGACCCTGCGTCGGCGGCCGGCGCGAGCGGACTGGGCGGTCTAGTGTCCGCCCGCATCACTCCGCTGCGACTCGAAGCCTTCGAGCAGTTGCCCAAGCACGCTCGGCGCTGTGTCTTCTGGGAGGTCGACCCGGCCACCCTGCAGCGCGGAGATCACCTCGCCGACCCGGAGTTCGAAAGGAAGCCTGGCTCTCGATGGTGATGCTCGAGTGGGGTTCCTGCGGACAGCTCGCCGTCCCATGCGAACCCGAGGAGGCCGACTTCACCGCATCGGCGTCCAGTGGCGACGACCCGTGTCTGGGCTACGCGTTCTATGCGCCGCCGCGCTCGGTGCCACGAGCGGGCCTCTTCCCGACCGGACCCGTGAGTGCCGACGCCGTCTTGTTGACGACGGTGGGCGTCGAGTCGGGGGAGGACGGCGACGGGCTCACCCGGGCTTTGATGGCTGCGGTCGTCGGGGACCTGGTGCGACGAGGCGTCCGCGCCCTCGAGTCCTACGGCAGGACGCCCGACGCAGCGGAACTGTCTGACCCACAACGGGTTTCGCCGGACCTGCGCCCGCGGTCGCGGTCCTCGGCGACTGTTCGGTGGAGCAGTGCGTGACCGACGCGGAGTTCCTCGCCGACGTCGGCTTCGAGGTCGTCGCGCCGCATCGGTACTTCCCGCGGATGCGGCTCGAACTCGAGCAGGGGCTGGGATGGAAGGCCGACGTCGAAGCAGCGCTGGAGCGACTCCTGGTGAGCGCCGAGCTGAAGCAGCCCGTCGGAGCCGGCGCGAGCCTGCGCGCGTGACTCAGCTCTGGGCGGCGCGCTGCTGTTCGACCGACCGCTTCGTGGGCGAGCAGTTCGGCGAAGGTGAACGTGCCCGTCGGACGATCGTTCTTGCCCAGCAGATAGAGCCGTTTGACGGCCGCGAGTATGCCCTCGGACAACGCGTCACGCACCTGCCCGGACACCAGCAGATCCCGGTCGTGCGCATTGGTGATGTAGCCGACGTCGATCTGCACGGTGGGCATGCGCGTCAGGCGCAGCAGATCCCACGTGCGGCCGTGCGTGCGGCAGTCGCGTAATCCCGTGCGCGCCACCAACTCTCGCTGCACGAAGTCCGCGAGGTTGCGGCCGATGGTCGACACCGAGCCGTGCGAATTGCCGAAGTGGAACGATGCGACGCCGTTGGCGGGGGAGCCGGGCAGGGCGGCGCAGCGCAGGCTGATCATCAGATCGGCGCCCACGGTGTTCGCCGTCGCGGCGCGCTCGGCGTCGGAGGGACTGCGACCGACAGGCCGGGACAGGAAGGTCTCCATGCCGATCGCCGTCATCCGGCCTTCGAGGCGACTCGCGAGGTCCCACAGGATGTCGGCTTCGCTGATGGGTCCGTCGGGACCGTTCATGATGGGCCCGTGGTCGTCGCCACCGCGGCCCGGATCGATGATGATGCGCTTGCCCGACAGCCGCGGCCCGGAGCGGCGGACCAACTCCTCCTCGCGGATCGCGTGCAGCGAGCCACCCGTCACGCGGGAGCCGAGGAAGTACAGCGAGCGCAGCGTCTCCGGACCGCAGATGCCGTCCGGGTACAAGCCGTACTCGCGCTGATAGGACATCAGACCGTTGTGGGTCTGCAAACCGAAGTGGCCGTCGACGAGGCCGGTGTAGAACCCGAGGTCCTGCAACCGGGCCTGCAGCGTCGCGACGTCGTCGCCGTACATCGGCGCGCCGAACTGGTGCGCGAGTGTCCGTGCCCCCAGCCGGTAGGACGCCTCCTTCAGCGCGCGGTACGTGGCCTCTCCGACCACGCCGTCGACCAGCAACCCCCGGTGCTGCTGGAAGGCGCGGACCGCGTGATCCAGGTCGTCGTCGAAGGCATCGAAGGCCACGTGCTTGCCCGTGGTGAGGTCCGCGTCGGAGTTGTCGAGCAGCCCCAACGCCGCCAATGCCGCCCGAATCTCGGCCACGGGGATTCCCCGATCGCCGCGGCGCAGACTAGACATGAACAGAATTGTCGCAGACAGAACCGGTAATTCTGAAACCTCCAGGCCAGTCGGGAAACCACGGCTGCCGTTGCCGGAGGCCGATCAGACGACGTCGGACAGCTCGCGCAGCAGCGCGGCCTTGCCCTTCGTGCCGACGATGCGCTTGACCGGCTGACCATCCTTGAACAGGATCAACGTCGGTATCGACACCACCTGGAAGTCGCGGGCGGTGCCGGGGTTGGCGTCGACGTCCATCTTCGCGACGGTGAGTGCGCCAGCCTTCTCGTTGGCAATCTCCTCCAGCACCGGGGCGATCATCTTGCAGGGACCGCACCAGGTGGCCCAGAAGTCCACCAGCACGGGAGTGCTGCTGGACAGGACGTCGCTGGAGAACGAATCGTCGGTGACGGCGACGGTCGCGCTGGTGGTTTCACTCATGTCGGGCTCCTCGGGGTTAGGCGTCGGTGGCGTTGGTGGGGTTCAGCTCGGGGTCTTCGGTGTCGGCGAGCCAGCGCTCGGCGTCGATCGCCGCGGAACACCCGCTGCCCGCGGCGGTGATGGCCTGGCGGTACGTGTGGTCGACCAGGTCGCCGCAGGCGAAGACGCCGTCGACCGAGGTGCTGGTGGTGCGGCCCTTGACGGCGACGTACCCGTCGTCGTCCAAGTCGACCTTGCCCGCGACGAGGCTCGACCGGGGATCGTGACCGATGGCGACGAACACGCCCGTGACGGCGAGCTTCGACTCCTCACCGGTGACGGTGTCGCGCAGGCGCACGCCCGTGACCTTGGGCTCGCCCTCCACCTCGGTGACCGCGGTGTTCAGCAGGAACGTGATCTTCGGGTTGGCCTTGGCGCGTTCGAGCATGATCTTCGACGCGCGGAACTCGTCGCGGCGGTGGATGAGCGTCACACTGCGGGCGAACCGGGTCAGGAAGGTGGCCTCCTCCATCGCGGAGTCGCCACCGCCGATCACGGCGATGTCCTGATCGCGGAAGAAGAATCCGTCACACGTGGCACACGTGCTGACGCCGGTGCCGATGCGCTCCATCTCGCCGGGAACGCCGAGCTGACGGGCGGCCGCGCCCATGGCCAGGATGACCGCGCGTGCCCGGAACGTCTCGTCACCGACGGTCACCGTCTTGACGGGGCCGTCGAGCGAGACGTCGTCGACGTCCTCCATGCGCAGGTCGGC
Source organism: Mycolicibacterium madagascariense (assembly GCF_010729665.1). Lineage (NCBI taxonomy): Bacteria > Bacillati > Actinomycetota > Actinomycetes > Mycobacteriales > Mycobacteriaceae > Mycobacterium > Mycolicibacterium madagascariense. Next base: position 15,717 of record NZ_AP022610.1, read on the forward strand.
GCCGAACCGCAGCGCCTGCTCACGCATCTGCTCCATCAGTTCGGGGCCGGTGATGCCGTCCTTGAAACCCGGTAGTTCTCCACCTCGGTGGTCGTCATGAGGGCGCCGCCGAATTGCACGCCCTCGAACACCAGCGGATGCAGCTGGGCACGCGCGGCGTACACGGCCGCCGTGTAACCAGCTGGGCCGGAACCGATGATGATCAGGTCGTGGACGGTGTTCGGTGAAGTCATTTCCGCCTTTCTGGGTACGCCTATAACACCAGCGTAAGCCCGGCTGTTCCGCGACGGCGCCTCGGACGCGTCACCGGCGGCCCCAGCGGCGCCACCGCCGGCGGCCCGGTGGCGGACACGAGCGCAGGGCGCGCTCGACGCGCGCGTGACGTCCGGCGGGACGGCGTCGGCGGTCTCGGCGTCCGCGGCCAGGGCGGCCAGTTGCTGCGGCACCCGGTCCAGCGCGGCGAGGCGGTCGGCGACGTGTGGATCGGCAGCGGCACGGCTGCGCAGGCGGGCCGCGGTGCCCTCGTCGAGCAGACCGTCCCGCAGCGCGGACAGCAGTTCCCACGGGACCCGATCGCCGTCGTGATCGTCTGCCACGCTGTCCACCGAACGCGTCTCCTGCCGGGTCGAGCCGTCGCGCGTCAGTACACCATTGCGCTGCCCGTATCGGGAATTCCGCGGCTCGCCCGTTCGTTGGCTGAGGGGTAGCTGATAAGGCCCTCGGCCACCTTGACATCTCGCCGAACACGAACGAAGGCCCTCATGCGCAACATCCGTCGACTCCTCGTCACCGGCGCCTTCGCCGCCATGGCGAGTTCAGGTCTGATCGCGTTCGGAGCCGCCACCACGCCTGACTCCAGTCCCGTGGCGTGCGACCAGAACATCGTGCCGTACGACCCGTACCACCAGACGTGTGGCATTCCGAACCCGATCCCCGCCGTTCCCGGCGCCTCGCCGGGCGCGGGCACCATCATCGCGTGCCGCAACATCCCGGGCTGCCTGTCGCAGGCGGTCAACGGGCCGCAGCTCGTCGCCGTGCCGCGCACCGACACCACGGTGCGGCAGAGTCGCTAGCGGGCCGTCGCGACGCCGTCGAAGGACGCCAGCGACTGGGCCAGCTTGGCCCGGGCCCGCGAGCATCGACTCTTGACCGTGCCCTCGGGAATCCCGAGCAGGCGGGCGGTCTCCGCGATCGAGTAGCCCTGCATGTCGACCGCCACCACGACCGCGCGTTGATCGACGGGCAGCCGCAGCAGGGCGCGCTCGACGACGATCGCGGTGTCGACGCGCGCAGTCGGGTCCCCGATCCGGCAGTCGTCGTCCCCCAGCGGGAGCGCGGCGTGAGTCTTGTTGCGCCGCAAGCGGTCCAGACAACAGTTGACGACGATGCGGTACAGCCAGCTGCTCACCGACGCGTCGTGGCGGAAGGTCGGCGCCTTGCGGTGGGCGGCGAGCATCGCCTCCTGCAGGGCATCCGCGGCGTCCTCGGGATGGCGGCTGGTCACCTTCGCCAGCCGGTAGAGCTGCCGCTGGTGGCGGCCGAACAACTCCGCGAAGGCATGTCGATCCCCGGCGACGTGCGCGGCGAGCAACTCCGCATCGGTGCGGTCCCGACCGTCGTGCGACGCGAAAGTCCCCATGCCCGAACAGTAATGAACGCGCCACCCCTGCCCCGACACTTGTTGTGGGGCGCCTGACTCAGGAAGCGGCCTTCAGCGTGATCTCGGAGAGGGCGCTGACGCTCTTGCCGTTGACCGACCCCAGCGTGGTGATCCACACCAGCAGGTTGGAGACCGGCGTCGGGTTGTTGATCGTGATGGTGTTCGTGCCCGGTTTCATCGGCGTCGGGGGTGTCAGCTCGGTGGTCTCGTCGAGCGTCGCCGGCGTCGGTGACTGTGCCGAGCGAAGTTGAATCGACGTGCCGGTGCTGTTGAGGTTCAACGTCACCGACCCGATGGCCGTCGGCTGCGGCAGCTGCAGGACCAACCCGACCCCGTTCTTGAAGTTCGGGAACGGCACGGCGTCGCTGTAGATGTCGGTGGACCAGCTCGTCGCGGGATTGCCGTCGATCGCGTTGGCCGCGTCCGCGGGATTGTCGGCCTCACCGCCGGGCGAGAAGACCGTTGCGCGAACGGGTTTCACGATCGCCGTGCTCGGCGCACTGGCGCCGGTGCTGCTGCTCGTCGGTGCGTTGAGCCCCAGCTGGTCCTTGTCCAGCGGACCGCCGACGTCACTGAACACGCCCCGCAGCACCGTCGCCAGCACGACGAGGGCGACGACGAGGATGGCACCCGCCACCGCGGCGCCGATCAGGACGCCCTTGCGGCGCTTGGCCTTGGCCTCGGGGTCGTCGTCGGCGGCGTAGCGCGCACGGGGCGCCTCGGGCTGGTCGATCGGCGCGATCAACTCCGTGCGGTCGGCGACGGCGGTGGCTTGCTGCAGCAGGTTGAGCAACGTGGGCGCCGACCTGATGCCGCCGTTCTCCTGCACGGCCCGCACGGCCGCGGCCGAGATCTGGAACGGGATGGCGCGGTCCATGCTGCGCGGCTCCACCGGCTCGCCCGCGGGATCCCGATCGGCGGCCGCCATGCCGCTGCGCACGCCGGACTCCGGCAGGGGCCAGCGGTTGACCAGCAGCGCGTAGAGCGCCGCTCCGATGCCGCGAATGTCGTCCTCGGGCGTGGCGGTGGGCAGCGTCGCCGGGAAGGCGAGCGCGACGTCACCCTCGATGCTGACGCGGATCCTGCCCGGGTGGTCGATCGACAGCGCGACCCCCGCGCGGTGGGCGGCCTCCGCGGCGGCGGCCAGCGACTGGACCGCCCTGGCACCGCCGATCGCCGACGGCGCGGTCTCGGCCACCTCGGCCAGCGACCCGCCGCGAATCCACTCCGAGACCACCAGGCCGCCGGAGCCGGTGCGGGCGACGTCGAGCACGCGAGCCACGCCGGTCGAGTTGACCGAACTCAAACGCATTGTGCGCGAGAGGATCTCGGTCAGTTCCTCGTCGGGAAGCACGGCGTCGGGATCGATGAAGGTCAGAGCGACCTGACGGTCGAGCACCGTGTCCATCGCATGCCAGAACTGCAGGTGCGGAGGCCCGCCGTGAAACACCAGGAGGCGGTAGCGCCCGCCGGCGATGGTGGCGCCGGGAATGAGGTGGACCTCGTCGTCGGCCGTGGCGGCCTCGATCGCCGGTTCCCCCGGCACGGCAAACGCCGTCGGTTCGCGGGTGGGGTCGCCGGCGTAGTCGGCGGGAGGCCGTCCCGACGGCGGCAGATGAGACTCCGCCGGCACGTCGGGTTGGAAGTCGTCGACGCTCTGTCGCGGGATGCGGGTGGTCGCGCCGCTCGCCTCGGGTGCGGAATCGCCCGCGGGGTCGTCGGTCACCGCTGGTCCTTTCCGAAGCCCGGCACCGGCGACGGTCGCCGGAGGCCCGCCCTGCCACGCCGGAGGAATTTGACGCGACGGTAACGGACGGAAATTGCTCTGATCAGAGTACGTGAGGGGCATACCGCGGCGAGGTGGGTCGGGCACCCGACCCCGGGGACGGGGTTCGCTCGGAACGGCTCGCCCGCGTCCGAGCCGGCGCCGGACCGCCGCGGCGGCGGCGAGCGCGTCGGGCACCTTGGCGGTCAGCAGCACCGTCGCGATGATCGGCGCCATGATGAGGCCGAGCACCAGCAGCCGCAGGATCGACCCGGCGCCGCCATGGTGCTCGGTGAGCGTCCCGAGGCCCAGCAGTCGGTCGACGACGTGCGCGACCAGGCCCGCGAGCAACGACCCCGCCACGGTGACGAGGATGGTCCGCACCACGTCGAGGCTGATCATTCGTCCGCCCGGCGGTTTGAGATTGGCCCTCAGCATGACGTGGCCGACGACGGCACCGGCCAGGAAGCCGAGCCCGTTGGCGAACCCGAGATAACCGGCGACGAGTTCGGGATCGTCGGTGAGATGCGGCGCGGCGAGCGAGGCGATGACCTTGACCGCGGTGATCACGACGATGAGCACGATGGGGGTCCACGGCTGTTCCCTGGCATAGAAGACCCGCGTCTGCAGCAGCAGCATCGAATACGGCAGCAGGGTGAACGCCGACAGCGTGAGCGCCATCCCGAGGTAGCCGGCGTCCACCTGGCCGAAGTTCCCGTACGCGAACAGCGCACTGCCGATCGCCGGGCCCGCGACGGTCATGAACGCCACGACCGGGATGAGCGTCAGCAGCGTCAGGCGGGTCGCGAACGACAGGTCGGCGAGCACCGCGGGCTGATCGTCGGCCGCGGCGTTGCGCGAGAGCCGCGGCATCACCACCGTCAGCACCGTCACGCCGATCATGCCGAACGGGAGTTGGAGCACGAGCCACGCGTAGTTGTAGATGGCCGGGCCCGAAGCCGCTGCGTGACTGGCGATTTGGTTGCCCACGATGAGGCCGGCCTGGCTGATCAAGACGTAGAGCACCATGGCGGCGGCCATCCCGCCGAACTTCTTGATCCGGTCGTCGAGGCCCCACAGCGGGCGCATGCTGATCCGCTCGCGGCGTACGGCGACGAACACCATCGCGGTCTGGGCCACCACGCCGAGGGTCGTGCCGATGCCCAGGACCAACAGCTTGGCGGTGCCCATCGCGACGGGGTTCAGCGACAGTTCGCCGGGCACGACGACGAAGACGCCGAGGATCGCCAGGCCCACCACGTTGTTCAGCACCGGCGCCCACGCCGGCGGCCCAAAGACGTTGCGCGTGTTGAGGATTGCCATGAACACCGACGACAGGCCGTAGAAGATGATCTGCGGCAGCAGCAGGTAGGCGAACGCCACGGTCAGCGATCGGTCGACCTTCGGATCGCCGCCGAGCATCAGTCGGACGAGCAACGGCGCGGCGGCCACCGAGACCACCGTCGCCACCACCAGCAGTGCGGTCGTCAGCGTCAGCAGGCGGCGTACGAACGCCGTGCCCCCGTCGGCGTCGTCGCGCTCCGCGCGGGCCAGCACGGGTACGAAGATCGCGGTGAACGTCGCCTCGAGCACCAGCGCGGCGATCAGGTTGGGCAGCTGGTTGGACACCGAGAAGGCGCTCAGCAGCGGTCCGCCGAGGATCGTGGCCAGCAGGAGGATGCGGAGGAAGCCGGTGATGCGGCTAATCAACGTCGCGAGCGCCATGCCCCACGACCGCGAGACGACGGCCGAGTCGGTCAGTTCGGGGGCACCGGCGCGGCGGCGCGGCGCTGCGCCCTGCGGGATCCGCTGCGGTGCGCGCGGCGGCACCCTGGGCGGCCGGACGGCATTCACAGGGGGCCGTCCTCGTGGGCCAGCGCGACGTCCAACGGGTCCGGCCTGCGCTCACCGTCGCGCCGCGACGGGCGGTCGAGGTCGGCGCGGTCGGGTTGGCCTCGGAACCGATGCCACAGCCGGCGTCCCGCGAGCAGCACCAGCACCGCCCCGGCGGACAGCGTGATGAAGAACAGCACCTTGCCGTAGGCGTTCGAGTGCACCGACAGCCGCACCGGTTCGCCAAGGGGCAGACCGTCGGCGGTCTGGAGGGCGACGTCGACGGCCACGCGCTGGGTGAAGTGCACCTCGATGGGCACGCGCAGCGGCAGGTAGCCGGGAGGCAGTTCGATCTCGCCCATGTTCGTCACGGTCATCCCGGCGGGCGTCGACGTCGAGGCGCACCCGGATGGGCACGGGCAGATCGTTGCGCAGGGCCAGCGGCAGCGGACTGCGTTCGGTCGCCAGGGTGTAGGAGCCGCCGGGGTTGACGATCGTGACGGCGTGCAGCAGGTCCTCGACCGTGGTGCCGACGACGCCGACCCGCTGCCCGCCCAGGCCGTTGCGGGCATCGGGGGCGACCGACTGACTCAGCGCCCGCAGCATGTCCTCCCGCAGCGGCGCGGTGTACTGCGGCCCGGTCAGGCCGGTGCGCGGGTCGGTGGTCAGCGCCCGGTCAGTCCCCACAGCCGAGCGGTGACGTTCGAGATGTCCGACGTCACGTCCGCGTCGATGTGGGACCGCGGGTTGCCGAGCGTCTCTGCCGGTAGCGGAGCCACCTCCGACGGCGGGATCGCGCTGCTCGGCGAGTACAGCCGACAGCGGCCTTGGTACGGCCAGCCCGGACCGGATCGCCGAGGCCAGCGTCGAGAGCACGGCTTGGGCCTCGTCGGGGGGCAGGTTCCAGGCCAGCGGCGGGATGAGCAGCTCGGTGCGGGGCTCGGTCTGCGGCCGCAGCGCACGCCACAGCACGGCGGCCAGGGCGTCTTCGCGGCGCGCGATGGAGGAGTCGTGGGACAGCGGAACGTCGAGGGAGCCATCGAGATAGGACGGGGTCACCGGCGTGGTGCCCGCACCGGCCAGCGCCGCGCCGACCGCGGGGTCGAAGGGCGCGGCGACCACGTTGGCGTCGTAGCGACGCGGGGCGAGGTCGATGGCCGCGGGGTCGTCCGCCGTCGAGTCCTGGGCGACGGACTCACCGGCGGCGATCGCCACCGTCGGACCATGCGAGGACAGCAGCTTGACCGCGGGCCCGGTCAGGGGGCCGTCGCCGACCAGGGTGGCGCCGCGGGTCGACGCCACGCCGAGGATCTGGTCGACGATGTCGGCGCCCTCGGTCGTCGCGGTCGTCGAGAGCCCGGGGTCCCCGACCCTGGCGAGGGCTCCCAGATCGGCCTGCGCGTAGACCGTCGGGGCCACGCACAGCCGCTGGGCGAGCGTCCGCAACCGGCCCAGCCAGTTGACCGCCGCGTCCTGCCCCGTCCCGGCGTGCGTCGGTGAGGCCAGGCCGCCGGCGGGATCGTCGTTGACGACGTAGCCCGCCGTCATGGCGTTGACCGTGACCAACAGGTCGGGATCGACGGCCAGGCACAGGGCGGCGCGCGTCTCCCCGGCCGGGTCGACGGCGGGACTCGTCGCGAAGTCGGCGGCGGTCAGCAGCGTGTCGAGACGCCCGCCAGGGGCCAGCGACGCGGCGAGCTCGTCGTCGACGAGCCGGACGGGGGTCGTGCCGCCGGGAACGCCCGCGGCGAGGCGGGGCTTGTCGGCGAGCGGCCACAGCATCGTCACGTGGACGGGTCGCGACGTGTCGGGCGGGACGACGGCGGTCACCGCGTCGTCGGTGCCGGCGGGCGTGCTCGGGTCGGCGGGCACGCCGAGGACGGGCAGCAGGAACCGGGCGTCGTCGAGGCGGGCCGGCGCGCCGTAGTCCGGGGTGCCGTTGACGTTGACCAGCGCCGGGTAGATCCCCGGCTGGTCGATGCGCAGCGAGGGGGAGTCCGCCGAGCGCACCGGATAGGACAGCGTGAAGGGCATGTGCTGGCCCTGCGCCAGCTCCGGTGCGACCGTGACGAAGTTCGCGACGGCCTCGTATTGGTCGACGCCGCCGGTCAATTCGGTGCGCAGCCCGGTCGACGACGTGACGGCGGGGGCGTGTTCGAGGCGCACCATGATGTCGTGCACGGGCCGGTCGCCGACGTTGGTCACCGTCCCCGACACGGTCACGGTGGGCTCGGTCGTCGTCGTGACGGTCTCTGGGGTGATGGAGTCGATGTGCAATTGCAGGAAGGGTCGTTCGCCGGGCTCCCCGGCGGCGGCGCGGCGCCACCCGGGCAGGACGAGCAGCATCAGCAGCGCGAGGACGGTCAGCAGGCGCGACCCGGCGACACCCGCCGCGGCGCGCGTCATGGGCCTTGGCCGCAGCCGTTCGCCCGCCGGCCGGGTGGCGGTTGCGGGGATTGGTCGGGTCGGCGGTTGCGGGTGTGCGAATGGGTCTGGGGTCGGCGCCGCGGTGCGCTGTGCGGCAGCGGCGGCAGCGCCTCCGGGCCGTCGGAGTGCAGCTTGTCGATGAGCTCTCCGGCCACCTCGGCGAGCCGGCGTTCGTCGGCGTAGGCCAGCCGGGCGGGCAGCTCGACCAGCGGCACCCAGGCCACCTCGGTCACCTCGACGTCTTCGTCGGAGAGCTCGCCATCGAGGAATCGCATGAGGTAATGGTGCACGGTCTTGTGGACGCGGCGACCCTCGGTCACGAACCAGTAGTCGATGCTGCCCAGCGCCGCGAGCACGCTGCCCTGGATGCCGGTCTCCTCGGCGACCTCTCGGATGGCGGTCTGCTCGGCGGTCTCACCCTGCTCGATGTGTCCCTTCGGCAGCGACCACAGCATGCGTCCGCGCCGATCCACGCGACCGATCAGCGCAGCCACCTGGGCGCCCTTCGGGCCGTCGATGCCGTCGATCACGAGTCCGCCCGCGGACGTCGTGCACCGTGCGCAGCCGGTCGGGCGCGCGCCGGCCCTGTCGACCCGATGGGGTCGCCGCGGCGTCGGGACGGTGTCCGGGCGTCGGCCCGGGAAGCGGAGCGGCGGCGGTTCCGGCGGCGGCCGTGGCGCCTGGCTCGGGGGGACCGGCAGAGCGTCGCCCGCGGCGCCGTCCCCGGCGCCGTCGTGGTTTGGCTCGTTCGCCCTCCGACACCCAAGCGATAGTAGCTGCCAGTTGGAATTCGCCCTGGCCGCACTCGCCGTCGTGGTCGGCTTGTCGCCGGGTCGTAATACACCCGAGAGCGCCCACTAGGCTCAACGAACGTGCCGAACGATCCCGCTGCCAGCCCGCCTGACTCAGGGGAGCTGCTGGCTGCCGCGAAGGCGCTGCAGCCCCACGCCGCCATCCTCGGCGAGCTGGGGCGGTTGTTCGCTGACGCCGGACACGAGCTGTACCTGGTCGGCGGCAGTGTCCGCGACGCGCTGCTGCAACGGCCGCTGACGGACCTGGACTTCACCACCGACGCCCGGCCCCGCGAGGTGCAGCAGGTGGTGCGCGGATGGGCCGACGGCCTGTGGGACACCGGCATCGAGTTCGGCACGGTCGGCGTCGGCAAGGGGACCGACCGCCTCGAGATCACGACGTTCCGCGCCGACGCGTACGACCGGGTCACCCGAAACCCCGAGGTGCAGTTCGGCGACCACCTCTCCGACGATTTGCTGCGTCGCGACTTCACCGCCAACGCGATGGCCGTGGCAATCACGCCGTCGGGCCTCGGCGAATTCCACGATCCGCTGGGCGGGCTGGCGGCAATCCGGCACCGCGTGCTCGACACGCCGTCGGCTCCGGAGGTGTCGTTCGGCGACGACCCGCTGCGGATGCTGCGGGCAGCGAGATTCGTCTCACAGCTGGGGTTCGGTGTCGCACCCCGCGTCCGCGAGGCCATGACGCGGATGGCGGGCGAGCTCGGCCGCATCACCGTCGAGCGCGTGGCGGCCGAGCTGGACAAGCTGATGCTGGGTGCCGACCCCGTGGCGGGCATCGACCTGATGGTGCAGACCGGCCTGGGTGACGTGGTGCTGCCCGAGGTGGGCGGGATGCGCATGGCGATCGACGAGCACCACCAGCACAAGGACGTCTACCAGCATTCGCTGACCGTGCTGCGGCAGGCCATGGACCTGGAGGGGCCCGGCGGTCCGGACCTGGTGCTGCGGTGGGCGGCGCTGCTGCACGACATCGGCAAGCCCGCCACCCGCAGGCACGAGAGCGACGGCGGGGTGAGCTTCCATCACCACGAGGTGGTGGGGGCGAAGCTGACCCGCAAGCGCATGCGCGCGCTGAAGTACTCCAACCAGATGGTCGACGACGTCTCCGCGCTGGTGTATCTGCACCTGCGGTTCCACGGCTACGGGGACGGCAAGTGGACCGACTCGGCAGTGCGGCGCTACGTCACCGACGCCGGCCCTCTGGTGGAGCGGTTGCACAAGCTGGTGCGGGCGGACTGCACCACCCGCGACAAGCGCCGCGCCGCGCGCCTGCAGGCCAACTACGACGACCTGGAACACCGCATCGCCGAGCTCGCGGCCAAGGAGGACCTCCAGCGGGTGCGGCCCGACCTCGACGGAAACGAGATCATGCGGATCCTCGACATCCCACCGGGACCCCAGGTCGGCGAGGCGTGGAAGTACCTCAAGGAACTCCGCCTCGACCGCGGCCCCCTCGAGCACGACGAGGCCGTCGCCGAACTTCGGAAGTGGTGGAACGCCAAGGCCTGAGCGCGCGTCGAAGCAGGGGTGGAGTACTGCCTTGGCGACGGGGATGGGTTGGCGGCGGCGTGGTCGGTGGAACCGAACGTCGACAGTGACGGCGACGGCGTCTTCGACGCGTTCGGACTCGACTTCGACGGGGACGGCAGGCTCGACGACGCGCTGGCCGACCTCGACCGCGACGGGGTCGCCGATCACCTGCTGCTGGATCTCGACGACGACGGGCGCGCCGAGGCGTCCTACACCGACGACGGCTCGGGCACGTGGGCACTGGGAGTCGACGGGCGCGCGGGTCCGTTGCGCTGGTTCGGGCTCGACGGCGCGGAGCACACGGGCGGTCCGCTGGCGGACGTCGACGGCGACGGCCAGGCCGACGACCGACTGCTGGACGCCGACCGCGACGGTCTCGCCGACCGGGCGCTCGTCGGTCGCGACGGCGGCCGCATCGTCTACGTGGACACCGACGCCGACGGGACGTGGGACCTCACCCTGACCGACGCCGACGGCGACGGTCTGGCCGACGCGGCCGGAGCGCCCTAACCGCGGCCGGCGCCCGGCGGGCCCGCGAACGCTTGCGCGATCGTCAGCCAGCGCGACGCGTCCGCGCCGACGGCCGTGACGTCGAGTTGGGCCGCCGGTCTGCGCTGGGTGACCAGCATGCAGAAGTCCTCGGCCGATCCCGTCACCCGCTGCGCGGCGTCCTGCGGACCCCATGACCACGTGTCGCCATCGGGGGCGCGCAACTCGACCAGGAAGGGTTCGGCGGGAACGGGCAGACCGTGCACGGTGAACGCGAAGTCCCTGGTGCGGACGCCGATGTGGGCGATGGCGCGCAGCCTGGCCGTCGCCGGCCGCGTGACGCCGAGGGCGTCGGCGACGTCGAGCCCGTGAGCCCAGGTCTCCATGAGCCGCGCCGTCGCCATCGACGACGCACTCATGGGCGGGCCGAACCACGGGAGCTTCCTGCCGTCGGCCACCTCGAGCAGTTCGGCGTGCAGCCGGGCGCGCGTGCTGCGCCACTCGGCGAGCAGGTCCGCCGGCGACGTCGTCGCGAGCCGCTCGGCGCCCGCGTCGACGAAGCCGGACGGGTCGGTGGCCGCCTCGCGGAGGATCTCGGCGAACCCCCGTTCGTCGGTCACCGCGACGACCGAGACCCCGTCGGTCCACCACAGGTGCGCGATCTGATGGGCGATGGTCCAGCCGGGGGCGAGCGTCTCGAGTCGCCAGCCGTCGTCGTCGAGCCCGGCGACCAGGTCGTCCAGGGCATCGCTCTCGGCGCGGAGGTCGGCTACGAGGTCGGTCAGCATGGCGTCACCATCGGCACCCTAGACCTGCCACGTCGCGCGCCTGCCGGTCACCGCGCTGGCGGCCATGCCGAGCAGGTACACGACGGCACCGGCGACGACCAGCCCAGGGGAGTGCCCGTCGGCGGGTATGACGGCGGCGCACGCCGTGATGGAGGCGACGAAGGCCACCCAGAACAGTGAGTCCTGCACGGTGAAGACGTGACCGCGCAGCGCGTCGTCGACGTCGAGCTGCATCGCCGAATCGCCGCACAGCTTGACCACCTGGCCGGCCGCGCCGAGCAGAAAACCGCAGGCCATCATGATCGGTAGGTCGAGGCCGACCGCGGCGAGCTGGAGGGCGGCGGCCGCGCCCAGCGCGACGTTGACCGTGGCGAAACGACTCCACCGGCGCACGACGACCGGGGTGAGGAAGTTGGCCAGGAACGAGCCGAGGCCGGTCGAGGCGGCGAACAGCACGGCCACGCCGAGGCCCGCCACGTTCGCCGAGCCGGTGTGCCGCACGATGACCAGGACCAGCAGCGTGTTGATCCCGAACACCACGCGGTGGGCGATCACCCCGGACAGCGTCGCGGCCACGCTCGGCACGACGAACGCCGTGCGCAACCCGTACCCCCACCCGGTGGCGACGGCATAGAACACCGAGCCGTGGACGGCGCGTGACGAGTCGTCGGGTCCGAGCACGTGGGTGCGAACCGCACGGACAGGAACCACGCGAGCGCCACGGGTGCCGCCGCCATGAACAGCGCGGCGGCCGAACCGCTATCACCGGCGCCGAACGCCCAGCGCGGCACCAGCATGAAGACCGCGCCGAAGAACAGCGTCGCCGCGCTGACGGCCGTGGCCACCGAGTTCATAGTCAGCACCTGCTCGCGGGGCACGACGTGCGGCAGCCCGGCCGAGAGCCCCGACGTCACGAAGCGGGTGAAGCCGTTGACGACCAGGGAGCCGAGCAGGATCCACGGGCGCCCGCGCTGGAGGCGATGAGCACCGCGACCACGATCATCAGCAGCAGCCGGGCGAGGTTGGCGCCGATCAGGACGGTCCGGCGGTCCCACCGGTCCAGCAGGGCGCCGGCGAACGGACCGAGCAGCGAGTAGGGGAGATACAGCACGGCGAACGATCCGGCGATCTCCCACGGGCTGGTGGCGCGGTCGGGATTGAACAGCAGCGCGCCGACGAGACCGCCCTGGAACAACCCGTCGCCGAACGAGCTGGCAGCCCGCAGCTCCAGCAACCGGCGAAATTCGGGGAGGGCTCGAACCGCTCGCCACGGGACGAGGCGGTTGCGCGGCGAGGTCACATGTCATCCGATGTCGTGGGTGGTCGGCGGGCAGGTCGTCGTCGCGGGCCGACCGAACCACCCTACAAAGGATTCAGGTAACAAACGCCGCACGGCCGCGGTTGATCGCCACCATCGGCGAACGCTGGTGTCATGATGGACAGGTGTCGGAGGAACCGGATGACCACATCGCACCTGCGACGAACCGGGTCCGTGCGGGCACGCTCCTGCTCGCCAACACCGATCTCATGGAGCCGACGTTCCGCCGCAGCGTCATCTACGTCGTCGAGCACAACGACGGCGGCACCCTCGGCGTGGTGTTGAACCGGCCCAGCGAAACCGCCGTCTTCAACGTGCTGCCGCAGTGGACGAAGCTCGCGACGAAGCCCAAGACGATGTTCGTCGGCGGGCCGGTCAAACGCGACGCCGCCCTCTGCCTGGCCACCTTGCGGGCGGGCGCCAGCCGCACGACGTGCCCGGTCTGCGCCACGTCCAGGGCCGCATCGTGATGGTCGACCTCGACGCCGATCCCGACGCCATCGAGCCCATCGTCGAGGGTGTGCGGATCTACGCCGGGTACTCGGGCTGGACCATCGGGCAGCTCGAGGGTGAGATCGAGCGTGACGACTGGATCGTGTTGTCGGCGTTGCCATCCGACGTCCTGGTCGAGCCGCGGGTGGATCTGTGGGGGCGGGTGCTGCGGCGTCAGCCGATGCCGCTGTCGCTCCTGGCGACCCACCCGATCGACGTCAGTCGCAACTAGCCGCTCTACGAAAGTCGTTGTGCGGCAGGACATCGTGCACGCAGGCGCACGACCCCGCACAACCGGCACTCGCCGCGGCCTCACTGTCGGCGACGAGCTTGGCGCTCTGGTAGCACCCCGCCGCGACCGTTCCGACCGCACCGAGCACGCTGACCGCGACGGCCACGACCCCGGCCTGGTGCGGGGCGATCAGCGCGACGACACCGCCCGCGCCGAGCATCACCGCGGCGGCCAGCTGGGTGGGGACGACGGCCCGCAGCACCCGCGCGACGCCGTCGGTCGGCTGCCGCCGGGCCAGCGACCAGAACCCGGTCGCGGCGCTCACCAGGGCGGCGCACAGGCACAGCACGGCGGCGATCAGCATGACCCCACCATACGAGGCCCGGCGCGGGGGTGCGGGTGGGGGCTCAGCGGTGCAGGCCGAGCGGCTGGGCGGCCGCGGGCAGGATGGCGGGTGCGACGGGGGCCTGGGGTGCGGTGGGTGCGTTCGGCGCTGCGACGGGCGCGGCGGCCGGCGGTGGCGGCGCATCGGGGGACCCGACCCGGAACCCGTTGACGATCGCGTCGGTCGCCGACCCCGCCGCGACCGACACGTCGGCGCTGGTGGTCACCGACAGCGTCACCAGGTACTTGTCCGGTCCGGAGGTCGCGAGGACGTGCCGGCGCGAGGTGTTCAGCGTGAGGTTGTTCTGCCGGTAGGTGCCCTCGATGGCGGCCGACGGCATGCCGCCGAAGTCTGCGAGCGAGCCCTTGATCGGGCGGAACGCCGGGAGCTGCTGGGAGTCGATGAGGCCGTGGCTGATGGCCTCCTTGGGGTCGAAGTCCCCGACCAGCTTGTAGACCTGGAGCGCAGCGTTGGAGGTGTAGAGGCCGTCGCCGCCGACGCGGTCGGCGATCACCGCGAAGGCGTCGGGCACGTTGGGGTCGGGCACCTGGGCCCAGCCGGTGGGCATCGGGAGCACGATGTTGAGGGACTTGAAGCCGTCGGCCTTCTGCGGCTCCATGGCGACGTTCTTGGACTTGAAGAAGTCGGCGATGGTGCCCGAGGCGGCGGGGACGATGGTGCTGATGGCCGGGGCGGCGGCGATCGGGGTGGCGACGGTCAGCTCGTTGGGCCCGGGCGCCGCGGGTGCGCCCGCCTGCACCGTGACGGTCTGCGTGACGGTGGCGGGGCGGGGGCGGGCACGGGGCGGCGGGCTCGGCGGAGGCCGTGGTGCCTGCGAGACCGAGTACGCATGCGGTGCCCGCGGCGAAGCCACCGGCCAGAAGTCCCCAGCGACGGGCAGTTTCGAGCATCTCAGCGTCGGTCCTTCCGGCTCAAGCGATGTCGTCGGGGCCGAGGGATCCCCGGCCAGGCGCCGACTGTATCCATGCCGCGATCGCCACCACTAGGCCCGGGATCGACCTGCAACCATGCCCTGACCCCACTGCAACGGTTCCGATACCAACGTGTCGGGCGGGTCGGCCCGCGAATGGCGATTGGGGCTCAGAGCAGCAGGTGACTACCCTGTTCGGCGTGACTGATGGGCAAGGCGCCTCGGACGCCTCGGGCACCCCACGGCACCGCTACGACGCGGCGCTGGCTGGGGAGATCGAACGTACCTGGCAGCAGAACTGGGACCGGCTGGGAACGTTCCACGTGCCCAACCCGGTCGGCTCGCTGGCGCCCACCGACGGCTCCGAGGTGCCCGCCGACAAGATGTTCGTGCAGGACATGTTCCCCTACCCCTCCGGCGAGGGCCTGCACGTCGGTCATCCCCTGGGCTACATCGCCACCGACGTGTACGCCAGGTACTTCCGTATGACGGGACGTAACGTGTTGCACGCGTTGGGTTTCGACGCGTTCGGGTTGCCCGCCGAGCAGTACGCGGTGCAGACGGGGACCCATCCCCGCACCCGCACCGAGGCGAACATCGTCAACTTCCGTCGCCAGCTGGGCCGGCTGGGGCTCGGCCACGACGCCCGGCGCAGCTTCTCCACCACCGACACCGACTTCTACAAGTGGACGCAGTGGATCTTCCTGCAGATCTACGACTCGTGGTTCGACCAGGCCGCCAACAAGGCGCGCCCGATCGCCGACCTGGTGGCCGAATTCGAGTCGGGCGCCAGGGTCCCCGACGGCACCCCCTGGTCGCAGCTCGCGGCGGGCGAGCGCGCGGACCTCGTCGACTCCTACCGGCTGGTGTACCGCGCCGACTCCGTCGTCAACTGGTGCCCGGGGCTGGGCACGGTGCTCGCCAACGAGGAGGTGACCTCCGACGGGCGCAGCGACCGCGGCAACTTCCCGGTCTTCCGGAAACGCCTGCGGCAGTGGATGATGCGCATCACCGCGTACTCCGACCGGCTGCTCGACGACCTCGACGTGCTGGACTGGCCGGACAAGGTCAAGGCCATGCAGCGCAACTGGATCGGGCGATCGACGGGCGCCGAGGTGCGCTTCGCCACCGACGCCGGTGACGTCGAGGTGTTCACCACACGGCCCGACACCCTCTACGGTGCCACCTACCTGGTGCTAGCGCCCGAGCACGAGCTGGTCGACGCGCTCGTCGCGGCCGGCGAGCGCGGAGGCGCCGGATGGCCGGAGGGGACCGACGAGCGCTGGACGTTCGGGGCCGCGTCGCCCGCCGAGGCCGTGGCGGCCTACCGGGCTGCCATCGCCGCCAAGTCGGACCTGGAGCGCCAGGAGAACAAGTCCAAGACCGGCGTCTTCCTCGGGGCCCATGCGACGAATCCCGTTGACGGCAGCCGCATTCCGGTGTTCATCGCCGACTACGTGCTGGCGGGTTACGGCACCGGGGCCATCATGGCGGTGCCCAGCGGCGACCAGCGCGACTGGGAGTTCGCGACGGCGTTCGGGCTGCCGATCGTCGAGGTGGTGTCCGGCGGTGACGTCACCGTCGGCGCCTACCACGGCGACGGCGTGCTGGTGAACTCCGGTGAGCTCGACGGGTTGAGCGTGGCGTCGGCCAAGGAGGCGATCGTCGGCCGGCTGGAGGCCGCCGGGCGGGGCCGCGCGCGCATCGAATACAAGCTGCGGGACTGGCTGTTCGCCCGCCAGCGCTACTGGGGTGAGCCGTTCCCGATCGTCTACGACGCCGACGGTCGCGCGCACGGGCTGCCCGAGTCGGCGCTGCCGGTGGAACTGCCCGACGTCCCCAATTACGCTCCGGTGCAATTCGATCCGGACGACGCCGACAGCGAGCCGTCTCCTCCGCTCGGCAAGGCCACCGAGTGGGTCCACGTCGACCTCGACCTCGGCGACGGGCTCAAGCCCTATACCCGCGACACCAACGTCATGCCGCAGTGGGCGGGCAGTTCCTGGTATGAGCTGCGCTACGCCGACCCGCACAACTCGGAGACGTTCTGCGCCAAGGAGAACGAGGCGTACTGGATGGGTCCGCGGCCGGCCGAGCACGGCCCGTCGGATCCCGGCGGGGTCGACCTGTACGTCGGCGGCGTCGAGCACGCGGTGCTGCACCTGCTCTACTCGCGGTTCTGGCACAAGGTGCTCTACGACCGGGGCTTCGTCTCGTCGCGCGAGCCCTACCGCCGCCTGATCAACCAGGGCTACATCCAGGCCTACGCCTACACCGACTCGCGCGGGTCCTACGTGCCCGCCGCCGAGGTCGTCGAACGCGACGGGGCGTTCTGGTACCAGGGCGCTGAGGTCAACCGCGAGTTCGGCAAGATCGGCAAGAGCCTGAAGAACTCGGTCTCACCCGACGAGATCTGCGAGGAGTACGGCGCGGACACCCTGCGCGTGTACGAGATGTCGATGGGGCCCCTGGAGGCGTCGCGGCCGTGGGCGACCAAGGACGTCGTCGGTGCGTACCGGTTCCTGCAGCGGGTCTGGCGCGTCGTCGTCGACGAGGGCACCGGTGCCACGCGCGTCACCGAGCAGGAGCAGTTGACCGAGCCCACGCTGCGGCTGCTGAACAAGACGATCGCCGGCGTCGCGGAAGACTATGCGGGACTGCGCAACAACACCGCGGCCGCGAAGCTCATCGAGTACACCAACCACCTCACCAAGGACGAGGTCACCGCGCGAGCGGCGGTCGAGCCGTTGGTGCTGATGCTCGCGCCGCTGGCGCCGCACCTCGCCGAGGAGCTGTGGCACCGCCTCGGCCACGAGCGCTCACTCGCGCACGGGCCCTTCCCGCAGGCGGATCCGGCGTACCTCGTCGAGGACACCGTCGAGTATCCCGTCCAGGTCAACGGCAAGGTCCGTGGGCGCATCACGGTGGCGGCCGACGCCGATGCCGACGCCCTGGAGGCCGCGGCGCTGGCGGACGAGAAGGTCGTCGCCTTCATGGCGGGCGCCACGCCGCGCAAGATCATCGTGGTCGCGGGCAAGCTGGTCAACGTCGTCATCTGACCGACACCGGCGCGATTCGTGTCGGTTCAGTAGCGGTGGGCGCGACGGGATCGACACGAATCACCCGAGCGGGGGCGGTGTGCGGCGCTGACCCGTCGCCTCGACCGCCGCGGCGTAGCCGAGCAGGGCGACGTCGTCGTAGGCGCGGCCCGCGATCGTCAACCCGACGGGCATGCCGATGTCGGCCATCGTGCCCATCGGGACCGTGACCGTGGGGATGCCGAGGTGGCGAATCGCCAAGTTGCCGTTGGCCACCCACACGCCGTTGCGCCAGCCGAGGTCGGCCGACGCGGGGTTGACGTCCATGTCGGCGGGCCCGACGTCGGCCACCGCGGGGAACACGACGGCGTCCAGGCGGTGCTCGTCGAGCCACTGCTCGAAGTCGACCTGCCGGGTGCGCTCGAGGGCGTGCACGCCTTCGGCGATCGCGGGAATGCCGAGGAACGAGTCGATGGGGTGTTCCCGAATGAAGGCGGGATAGTCGGCGATGTCGTCGTCGAAGCCGTCGTAGCGGTCGGGGAGGGCACCGGGCGGGGGCGGGAAGATGCGGCTGCCGTCGACGTCGGCGAGACGGTTGAGCGCGGGATCGCCGTTGGCGGCCAGGAAGTCGTCCCACGCCCACGCCGACAGGTCGACGATCTCGCGGCGCAGGTATTCGCGGCTGACCCAGCCACGGGTGGCGATCGTCGGTGCACCCGCCCGGTCGCCCTCGTAGTTGCTCACCACCGGGAAGTCGACGTCGACCACCTCGGCACCGGCTGCGACCAGATCCCGCCGCAGGGCGTCGAAGAGGTCGAGCACCGACGGACGCGTCTCGATGCGCCGACCCGTCGGGCCGCCGATCCCGGTGGCGCCGACCCCGGCGTCCTCGTCGGCACCGACGTACATGCCCGGTACCCCGAAGCGCCTGCCGTGCAACGACGTCGGGCTCAGAACGGGGTACGACGGCGGCCGCATCTCGTCGACGTGGGGCAACGGCACCCAGGGCTGCAGCCGCCAGAAGTCCCCCCGGGCGTCGGGGTCCGGCACGACGAGGACGTCGAGTATCTCCAGCAGGTCGGCCACCGAACGGGTGTGGGGGACCACGACGTCCATCGTCGGCACCAGGGGCCAACCCCCGCGGGTGGAGATGACGCCGCGTGACGGGGTGTAGGCGCAGAGCGCGTTGTTGGACGCCGGGCCGCGGCCCGAGGACCACGTCTCCTCACCGATGCCGAAGGCGCACAGCGACGCAGCGGTCGCGGTACCGGAGCCATTCGACGAACCCGAGGCGAAGGGCGCGGTGAGAAACGCGGCATTGTAGGGACTCTCGGCCCGCCCGTAGAGACCGCGCTGCATGCCGCCGTTGGCCATCGGCGGCATGTTGGTCAAGCCGATCAGTACGGCGCCTGCTGCCCGCAGGCGCTCGACGACGAACGAATCCCGCTGAGCCACCAGGTCGGCGAACGCGGGACTGCCAGCCGCCACGGTGAGACCGCGCGCCTGGTAGCTGTCCTTGACCGTGTAGGGGATGCCGTCCAGCGGGCCCAGCGTGGCACCGGCGGCGCGGCGGGCATCGGAGGCGGCCGCCGCGGCGTGGGCGTCCGGGTCGAACACCACGATCGAGTTGAGGTACCCGTCGTAGGCGGCGATGCGGGCGAGGTACGCCTCGAGCAGGCCGACCGCGGTGACCCGGCCGTCGGCCATGGCGTTTCGCAGGTCGGCGATCGAGGCCTCGCGCACGTCGAAGGTCATCGTCGGCTACCTCGGCCGGAGCACGATCTCGTGCACCTGCGCGTCGGGCGGAGTGTGCACCGCCTGCGCGACGACGCCGGCCACCGTCTCCGGCGACATGAACCGGGCGGGGTCGTAGTCGCCCTCCTCGTAGGCGACGAGCGCACGTTGCATCTCGCTGTCGAACCTGCCGGGGTGCACCGACGTCACCCGCAGGTCCGGCTCGTCGGCGCGCAGCGAATACGCGAACGACCGCAGGGCGAACTTGCTCGCCGAGTACGACGCCATCCCCGGCGACGCCTTGATGCCCGAGCCGGAGTTGATGAAGATCACCTGCCCGCGAGCGGCGCGCAGCGCGGGTAGCAATGCGAGCGTCAGCGCGACGGCGCCGACGACGTTGACCTCGAAGCTGGCCCGCCACTCCTCGGCGCTGGACTCCGCGACCCGCCCCGGGTAGCACACGCCCGCGTTGTGGATCAGCACGTCGAGGTCGGTCAGCACCTCGGTCGCGGCCTCGATCGACGCGGCGTCGGTCAGATCGAGCGGCCAGGTCGGGGCGCCGAGCCGGGCCGCGAGCGCGTCCAGCCGATCCGACGGGCGGCCCGCGAGCAGCAGCGCGTGGGTGGGCGCCAGCGCGTCGGCGAGGGCCGAGCCGAGGCCGCCCGCGGCCCCGGTGATCAGCGCCGTGGGGGTCTTGTCGCCGTGCGACCGATCATCAGGAACCACACGCGAACCCTACCGACCTGCGCGCTCGCCCAACGCATCGCATGATTGATCGCGATGCCTCCCGATTCCAGCTTTGCGCCCACCCAGCTGGCGGCCCGCGCCGCCTACCTGCTGCGGGGTAACGACCTCGGCGTGATGACCACCGCCGCCCCCCTGCTGTACCCGCACATGTGGAGCTGGGACTCCGCGTTCGTGACGATCGGACTCGCCCCGCTGAGCGTCGAGCGGGCCGTCGTCGAGTTGGACACCCTGCTGTCGGCGCAGTGGGCGAACGGGATGATCCCGCACATCGTCTTCGCCAACGGCGTCGACGGCTACTTTCCTGGGCCCGCGCGCTGGGCCACGTCGACGCTGGCGGCCAACGCGCCGAAGAACCGGCACACCTCGGGCATCACGCAACCGCCGGTGCATGCGATCGCCGTGCAGCGCATCCTCGACCGCGCCCGCACCAGGGGCCGCTCCACCCGCGCGGTGGCCGGGGCGTTCCTCGACCGGCGCTGGCCGGATCTGGTGCGGTGGCATCGCTGGCTGGCCGAGGCGCGTGACCCCGACGGGCGGGGGCGGGTCACGCTCTACCACGGCTGGGAGTCCGGGCTCGACAACTCACCGCGCTGGGATGGCGCCTACGCCAACGTGATTCCTGGAGTGGTACCGCCGTACCAGCGCGAGGACACGAAGATCAACACCGATACGACGCAGCGGCCGTCCGACGGCGAGTACGACCGCTACATGTGGCTCGTCGAGGAGATGAAGTCGGTCAACTACGACGACGCGCTGCTGCCGAAGGTGATGAGCTTCGCCGTCGAGGACGTCTTCGTCTCGGCCATCCTCTCGGTCGCGTGCACGGTGCTGGCCGAGATCGGGGAGGACTACAAGCGGCCGCACGCCGACGTCCGCGATCTCTACTCGTGGGCCGAGCGGTTCCGCCGGGGCGTCGTCGACAGCACCGACGAACGGACCGGCGCCGCAAGGGATTACGACCTGCGCGCCAAGAAGTGGATCGCCACCGAGACGCTCGCGCAGTTCTCGCCGCTGCTGTGCGGAGGGTTGCCGCACGAGAAGGAGCGGATGCTGCTCCGGCTGCTCGAGGGTCCGCGCTTCTGCGGCCACCCCGACCTGAAGTACGCACTGATCCCCTCGACCTCGCCGGTGTCGCGGGACTTCCGGGCGCGTGAATACTGGCGCGGGCCGGTGTGGCCGGTGGTCACGTGGCTGTTCTCGTGGTGCTTCGCACGACGCGGCTGGGCGGAGCGGTCGGCTGCCCTGCGACGGGAGGGTCTGCGCCAGGCAAGCGACGGGACGTTCGCCGAATACTACGAACCGTTCACCGGTGAGCCGCTCGGCAGCATGCAGCAGTCGTGGACCGCGGCGGCGGTACTGGACTGGCTGGGTTAGGTCTTCGGGTCCTGTTCGGCCAGTCGGGCCAACGGCGCCAACGCATTGGCCAGCGTCTCGCGCTCCTCGGTGCTGAGGTTGCCGAGCATCGATGCCAGCTGAGCCCGCCGGGTGGCCAGCGCCTCGCGGTGCTGCACCAGTCCGCGGGGGGTGACGTCGACGAGCACGGCCCGCAGGTCGGACGGATCGCGGGACCGCTTGACCAGTCCCAGCTTCTCGAGCCGGCGGATGGCGACCGTCGTCGTGGGGGTGCGGACGCGCTCGTGGGCCGCCAGCTCTGTCATCCGGATCGGGCCGAGGTCGAGCAGCGTCAGCAGAATCGACAGTTGCGCAAGGGTGAGATCGGCGCCGCCCTCGGGGGTGTTCTTGTTCGCGTCGCTTCGCCGCAGCACGGAGAACAGCTTCGAGAGCACGTGTTGCAGCTCTCCGGCAAGTTCAGTGACCTGCGGCTCGGTCTCCACCATAATTCGCTAGTCTAACCTGTCACTACCTGTCAGAAGCCCAACAACAGACGTTTGGGATGAAATGACAGTGGCGCGCACCTGACCGTCCGGGTCATCACGTCACCCGGTCAGAGCACCTGTGACAGGAACTGGCGCAGCCGTTCGGTTTCCGCGCCGTCGAAGAGTCGGTCCGGTTCGCCCGATTCGACGACCGCGCCGTGGTCCATGAACACCACGGCGTCGGCGGCCGACTGCGCGAAACCCATCTCGTGGGTGACCACCACCATCGTCATGCCGTCGCGGCCGAGCTCGGCGATGAGCGCCAGGATGCCCTTGACCAGTTCGGGATCCAGCGCCGAGGTGGCCTCGTCGAAGAACATCACCTGGGGCGCCATCGCGAGCGCCCGCGCGATCGCGACCCGCTGCTGCTGGCCACCGGACAGGGTGGCGGGACGGACATCGGCCTTGTGCCGCAACCCGACTCGCTCCAACTGCGCCAGCCCGAGTTCGCGCGCCGCGTCGGCGCCGAGTCCCTTGAGCTTGCGGGGTGCCAGCGTGACGTTGTCGAGCACCGTCTTGTGCGGAAACAGGTTGAACTGCTGGAACACCATGCCGATCCGTTGCCGCAGGGCGTCGGGATCGTCCGCGAGCACCGAGCGACCGTCGAGCAGGATGTCGCCGCGATCGGGTTCGTACAGCCGGTTGAGCACCCGCAGCAGGGTCGACTTCCCGGAACCGGACGGCCCGATCACCACGGTGGTGGTGCCTGCGGGGACGTCGAGGTCGACCCCGCGCAGGACCGCGTTCCTGCCGAATGACAAGTGAATGTCCTTGGCCGCCAACGAGACTGGTTCGGACTTCGCGGGTGTGCTCACACCATCTCCTGGGTGGCCGCCGGGCTGGCCGGGCTGTTCGGCTCCGCGGAGTCGGCGACGGGCCGCCCGCGCCGGAGGCGATCGTCGATGACGTTGACCAGATGGGTCAGCGGAATGGTCAACAGCAGGTAGAACAGCCCCGCCGCCACCAGGGGCGAGAGGTTGCCGGTCTGGGCGTTGAGGTCCCGGCCGACCTGGAACAGTTCACGCTGGCTGGCGATCAGGCCGAGGAAGTACACCAGCGACGACGCCTTGAGCAACGCGATGAATTGGTTGACCAGTGCCGGCAGCACCCGTCGAATGCCTTGTGGCACAACGACCAAGCGCATCGACCGCGAGTAGCTGAAGCCCAGCGCCCGGGACGCCTCGAGCTGTCCGGCCTCCACGCTCTGAATGCCCGAACGCAGGATCTCGCCCACGTAGGCCGCCGCCATCAACCCCAGCGCCGCGATGCCCAGCGGGTAGGGGTCGTTGCCCGTCAGACTGCCGACGAGCGGCCCGACGCCCAACCCGATCAGCAGGATGATGACCACCTCGGGCAGGCCACGGAACACGTCGGTGTACACGCGCGCCGGCCACCGCAGCCATCTCGAGGTCGAGATGCCCGCCACGGCGAGGACCAACCCGAGCGCCAGCCCGATGACGCTGGCGCTGACGGTGAGGATCAGCGTGTTCGGCAGGCCCGTCGTCAGGAGGTCGGGGATCGCCTTGCGGTACAGCCCCCAATCCAGGAACGAGTCCTTCAGTTGGCGCAGTACCGATTTCGGCGCGACCCCGGAGTTGTCCGCGGTCGGCTTCTTGGTCGCCGCGATCGTCGCGAAGTCCGGCAGCTGGGGCACGGGAGCCGCCTTCGAGCCCGGTTTCCACCCGGGCGGGAGCGCCCGCGGCACCCATTCGGAGTACAGCTTGGCCCAGGTGCCGTCGGCGATGACGGCGTCGAGGCCGGCGTTGAGGGCGTCGATCAACGGCCTGTTCTCCTTGGCCACCGCGTAGGCGACGAAGTTGTCCAAGCTGAAGGTGTTCTCGACGATCTGGGCGGGGTCGCCCGCCCGGACCGTGCCGACGGCCTGTTGCGACGGCGCGACCCACGCGTCGATCTGGCGGGTCTTCAGGCTGGCGTACACCGTGTTGTAGTCGGGGAACTTCACCGGATCCAGGTGCAGCGTGTCGACGACGTAGGCCTCCTGCACCGTGCCCTGCACGACGCCGATGCGCTGACCCGCCGCCAGTTGCGAGAAGCTCTTGAGTGCCGAACCCGACGGGACGACGAGCGAGAAGTAGCCGAAGTCGTAGCCGTTGGTGAACCCGACGGTCCGCCGACGGGCGTCGGTCGTGGTGATCGAGGACGAGCCGACGTCGAAGCGCCGCGCCGCGACCTGTGCCAGCAGCCCGGAGAAGTCGGTGCCGACGAAGTTCACCTTCAGCCCGAGCTTGGCGGCGATCGCCCGCAGCAGCTCGTTGTCGAATCCGGTGAACTGGCCCCGAGCGTCGATGCAGATGCTCGGCGGCGCGTCGGAGAGCGTGCCGACCGTCAGCACGCCGGGGGTGCCGAGCCCCAGCGCGCCGACGTTCACCGGCAGCGGTTCGACGCCGGGGGTCGTGTACTTGTCGGCCGCCGGCCCCTTGGCTGCCGACGCGAGGTTGGTGGGGAGGGCGCTGGCACTGCCGACGCCGGGCGGCGCGCACTGGTCGCCGTCGGCGCCCGCCGCCGGTGCCACGCCCAGCGCGGCGACGAACAGGGTGGCGAGGAGAACGACGAGGACCTTGAGGCTGGCCGGGTGCCTGGGTTCGCCGATCACCCCGGAAACCTATCGGTACCGGCGCTCCTCGTGAAACGTTCGGCTCATACCGAACCCAACGCGCACCGCATCACCGCTGCGCGTCGCGCCAGCGGCACAGCGCCTCGGCGTCGGTCAGGTCGTAGTCCGGTCCGTTGACCCCGACGGTGAGCAGCGAGACGCCCAGGCCGACGAGCGCCTCGGCGTCGGCGATGAGGTCGTCGCCCTTGCCGGTGACGCCCGCGGACCGTTCGATGGTGTCGGGGTCGCGGCCCACGGTGGCGCAGTGCTCGGCGAGCACCTTGGCCTTGGCCGGGTAGGTCTCGGTCGTCGTGAAACCGTGCCACTGGTGGGCGAATTCGGCCACCAGACGCAGTGTCTTCTTCTCGCCCTGGCCACCGATGAGGATCGGAATCTCGCGCACCGGAGCAGGATTGAGCTTGGCCAGCCGCGACGTGATGCGCGGCAGCGCCGCCGCGAGGTCGTCGAGACGGCTGCCGACGGTGCCGAAGTCGTAGCCGTACTCGTCATAGTCCTTCTGCTTCCAGCCCGATCCGATGCCAAGGATCAGCCTGCCGTCGGAGATGTTGTCGACGGTGCGCGCCATGTCCGCCAGGAGCTCGGGGTTGCGGTAGGAGTTGCAGGTGACCAGCGCGCCGATCTCGAGGCGCGACGTCTGCTCGGCCCAGGCGCCGAGCATGGTCCAGCATTCGTAGTGCGCGCCATCGGGATCGCCGTACAGCGGATAGAAGTGGTCCCAGTTGAACGCCACGTCGACGCCGAGGTCCTCGCAGCGCAGGACTGCGTCGCGCAGATGGCCGTAGTTGGGGGAGTGCTGCGGTTGAAGTTGGACGCCGATGCGGGTGGGGAAGCTCATGGCCTCCACGTTAGGCGTTGAGAATGCCGCGCAGGATGTCGACCAGCGCAGCGGGTTGGTCGCCCTGCACCGAGTGCCCGGCGTCGGGCACGACGTGGGTGCGCTGGAAGCCCGGGGCGCCCTTGGCGAACGCGTCGGCGTCCGCATCGTCGACGAAGTGGGAGTTCGCGCCGCGCACCAGCGTGGTCGGCATGGTGATGGCGGGGACGTCGTCCCAGAGGTTCGTGAAGCCGTCGCCCGTGCGGAACGAGTCGTACCGCCACGTCCACGAACCGTCGTCGAGCTGCTTGCTGTTGTGAAAGACACCGCGGCGCAACGAGTTTCGGCTGCGATGCGGAGCGGCGGCGACGGCCACGTCGAGCATGGCGGCGAACGACGGGAAGGTGCGGTCCCCCTGCACCAGCGCGACGGTGCCCATCTGCGCCTTGGTCATCGCCTCGTGCTTCTCGGGGGATGACGGCGTCACGTCGACGAGGACCAACTCGGGGACGAGCGCGGGCTCGGTGGCGGCGATGCGCAGCGCGGTCAGGCCGCCGAGGGACATGCCGACCAGCAACCGTGGCGCCGGGGCCCATTCGCGCAGGATCGGGCGCAACGTCTCCGCGGCGCGGCGAGGTCCGTAGTCACCGTCCTCGCGCCAGGCCGAGCGGCCGTGCCCGGGCAGGTCGACGGCCAGCGCGGGCACGCCGAGCCCGAGGATCACGGTGTCCCAGGTGTGCGCGTTCTGCCCGCCGCCGTGCAGGAAGACGAGCTGCGGGTCGGCGTCCCCCCACTTCAGCGCGCTGATCGGACCGGAGTCGACCCGGGTCACCGTGGGGAGGGGGCCCGTCGCGCCGATCTGCTCGGCGTTCTCGGGCAGCAGGGCGAACTCGTCGAGGCCCAGGAGTTCGTCATCGGAGAGCTGCGCCATCGCTCGACCATACAAAGCTCTGAATATTTCGGTGCGGTCGCGTCGCGGCTGTGCCACGGTCGACTCCGTGACGACGCTGCGCACCGCCGAGGACGCGGACTGGCCCGCGATGAGGTCGTTGGCCGCGACGAGCTTTGGATCGTTCCGGCCGCAGGACGCCACCGACATGTGGCGGACGCTGATCCCACCGGGTGGGGCGATCGTCGTCTGCGATGGCGACGACGTCGTCGGCATGTCGTTCCATCTGGACCTGCGGCTGACGGTCCCCGGCGGCGCCGTGCTCCCGATGGCGGGGCTGTCGTGGGTGTGCGTGGCGCCGACGCACCGGCGGCGGGGCCTGCTCACCGAGATGCTCGACGAACTGCACCGCCGAATGGTCGAGGCGCGGTATCCGATCGCCGGTCTCGAGGCGTCCGAGGGTGGCATCTACGGCCGGTTCGGCTACGGCCCGGCAACCATCGTCGACGGTGTCGCGGTGGACCGGCGGGTGGCCCGCGTCCACCCCGAGGTGCCCGATCCCGGCGGCGTCCGGGTGGTGACGCCGGCTCGGCACCGCGAACGGATCGAGCAGATCTACGACCGGTGGCGGTTGCGGACGCCCGGCGGCCTGCACACGCCACCGCAGCTGTGGGACGAGGTGTTCGGCGATCGCGAGGTGTCGCGCGGCGGCGACAGTCCGTTCTTCGCGCTCCTGCGCGACGACGGTTTCGTCTTCTACCGCACGCACGGCGACACCGAACGCAAGGACGTCGTGATCACCAAGCTCGCCACCGCGAGCGACGACGCCTACGTCGCGCTGTGGCGGGCGCTACTGGGGTTGGACCTGATGCAGAACGTCACGCTCCGGATGCCGCCGGGTGCCCCTCTTCCCTACCTATTGAGCGACGCGCGGGTGGTCCGCACCACCGGCAGGGAGGACGGTCTGTGGCTGCGCCTGCTCGACGTACCGAGGGCCCTGCAGGCCCGCACCTACGCCGCGGACCTGTCGGTCGTGATCGACGTGGCCGACGTGGGCCGGTTCGCGCTCGAGATTCGCGAGGGGCGGGCCCGGTGTGAGCCCAGTGGGGACGAGCCCGACGTGTCGACCGACCTCTCGGTGCTCGGCAGTCTCTACCTCGGCGCGCACCGGGCGTCGTCGTTCGTGATGGCGAAACGCTTGCGCGGCAACGACACTCGCGTCATGCGGCAGCTGGACGCGGCGTTCGCCTCCGACGTACCCGCGGAGCTCGGCTTCGGCTTTTGACCGCGCGAGACGTCAGCCCTCGATGAAGGATTCGAGCTGGGCGCGGGCGATGTCGTCGGCCAGCTGCTTGGGCGGGCTCTTCATGAGGTACGCCGACGCGGCCTCGACCGGTCCGCCGATGCCACGGTCGAGCGCGATCTTCGCGGCGCGCACCGCGTCGATGATGACGCCCGCCGAGTTCGGCGAATCCCACACCTCGAGCTTGTACTCCAGGTTCAGCGGCACGTCGCCGAAGGCGCGACCCTCGAGGCGGACGTAGGCCCACTTGCGGTCGTCGAGCCAACCGACGTGATCGGACGGACCGATGTGGACGTCCTTGGTGTTGAACTCCCGCTGCAGGTTCGACGTGACGGCCTGGGTCTTGGAGATCTTCTTGGACTCCAGGCGCGAGCGCTCGAGCATGTTGAGGAAGTCCATGTTGCCGCCGACGTTGAGCTGCATCGTGCGGTCGAGCTGCACGCCGCGGTCCTCGAACAGCTTGGCCATCACGCGGTGGGTGATGGTGGCGCCGACCTGGCTCTTGATGTCGTCGCCGACGATCGGCACGCCGGCGTCGGTGAACTTCTTGGCCCACACGGGATCCGAGGCGATGAAGACGGGCAGCGCGTTGACGAAGGCCACGCCCGCGTCGATCGCGCACTGCGCGTAGAACTTGTCGGCCTCCTCCGAACCCACGGGAAGGTAGGACACCATGACGTCGACCTTGGCGTCCTTGAGCGCCTTGACGACGTCGACGGCGTCGCTGTCGGACACCTCGATGGTCTCGGAGTAGTACTTGCCGATGCCGTCGAGCGTCGGGCCGCGCTGCACCGTGACGTTGGTCGGCGGCACGTCGGCGATCTTGATGGTGTTGTTCTCCGACGCGAAGATCGCCTCGGACAGGTCGAAGCCGACCTTCTTGGCGTCGACGTCGAACGCGGCCACGAACTGCACGTCGCGCACGTGGTACTTGCCCAGCTTGACGTGCATGAGGCCGGGGACGGTCGAGTTCTCGTCGGCGTCCTGGTAGTACTGCACACCCTGGATCAAGGAGGAGGCGCAGTTGCCGACGCCGACGATGGCGACCCGGATCTCGTTCTGCGGGCTCTCGGACATAAGGCGGTCTCCTTCTCGTACTGACACTGTTGTGGTGGTCGGCTTGGGTCTGTTGGTCGGGTTCAGGTCTGTTGGTCCGGCGGTGCGGCCACGCGCTCGGCCGCGATCAGGTCGTTGAGCCACTTGACTTCGCGCTCACTGGATTCCAGGCCGAGCTGATGCAGCTGGCGGGTGTAGCGGTCCAGTGAATTGGTGGCGCGCGCGATGGCTTCGCGCAGGCCTTCGCGGCGTTCCTCCACCTGGCGGCGGCGGCCCTCGAGGATGCGCATCCTGGCTTCGGCCGGCGTGCGGTTGAAGAAGGCCAGGTGCACGCCAAAGCCGTCGTCGGTGTAGTTCTGCGGGCCGGTGTCGGCGACGAGTTCGGCGAAGCGCTGCTTGCCGGTGTCGGTCAGGACGTAGACGCGGCGGGCCCGACGGACCTTGACCGTGCCCTCGGGTGCCGACTCCTCGACGATGAGCCCGTCGGCCTGCATGCGCCGCAGCGCCGGGTACAGCGAGCCGTAGGAGAACGCGCGAAACGCTCCCAGCAGGCCCGTCAGCCGCTTGCGCAGCTCGTAGCCGTGCATGGGCGATTCGAGCAGAAGTCCCAAGATCGCGAGTTCGAGCACCGAATCACCTCCCTACGCCACCGCTACGATCATCCGACACGTCGCGCAACTGTATCGCGCCGATATATATCGCGCTACATCGGGGGCGCAATCCGCCATTGCCGTCCCCGGCCGGGCGGTCCCGGGGTCTGCCGCGTCCCTCGCGGGACGGATCGCGGAAGTTGGGGCGGCATCGACGCAGACCAGATGCCACGGCTGGCAACCGTGCCGTGGAGTCCGGGCTGCGCCGGGACGGGGCCGACGTACTCTGGTCCTCGTGCGATTGCAGCGACAGGTGGTGGACTACGCGCTCAAGCGGCGGTCTCTGCTGGCTGAGGTGTACTCCGGACGCACCGGCGTCTCCGAGGTGTGCGACGCCAATCCGTACCTGCTGCGGGCCGCGAAGTTCCACGGCAAGGCCAGTCAGGTCATGTGCCCCATCTGCCGCAAGGAACAGCTCACCCTGGTGTCGTGGGTGTTCGGCGACCACCTCGGCGCGGTGTCCGGGTCGGCCCGCACCACCGAGGAGCTGGTGATGCTGGCCGCCAAGTTCGACGAGTTCGCAGTGCACGTCGTCGAGGTTTGCCGGACGTGCAGCTGGAACCACCTGGTCAAGTCCTACGTCCTCGGAGCGCCCAAGCCCCCCAAGGCGCGCGGGACCCGAACGGCGCGCTCCGGAGCTCGCACGGCCAGTGAATAGCGAAGGACGACGCCAAGAGTCGGCCGACGACCTCCGTAAGGAGTCTTCGGCTGGCGGTGGCGTCATGCCCGCCCGACGCCCGGTCGGCGCCCAGGTGCGCGAACCGTTCCCTGCCGACGACCGCAGGACGATGTTGCTGCCGCCGGTCGGCGAGCCGCCACCCGCGCAGTACCGCGACCCGATCGACGTCGTGAAGGCCGCTCTCGACGGCACGCCGCCGCCCAAGTCGCCGCCACCCGGTCCCCCGATCGGCGGCGGTCCGCCCGGCGGGCAGGGGCCCGGGCGCCGGTTTCACGTCAATTGGAAGTGGGTGCGCCGGGGCACCTACCTCTTCCTCGCGCTGTGCGTGCTGCTGCCCGCCATCACGTTCGGCATGGCCTACGTCATCGTGGACATCCCCAAGCCGGGGGACATCAGGACCAACCAGGTGTCGACGATTCTGGCCAGCGACGGCAGCGAACTCGCCAAGATCGTGCCGCCGGAGGGCAACCGGGTCGACGTCGACATCGACCAGATTCCCGTGCACGTGCGCAACGCGGTGATGGCCGCGGAGGATCGCGACTTCTACTCCAACCCGGGCTTCTCGTTCACCGGATTCCTGCGGGCCATGAAGAACAACGTCTTCGGCGGTGACCTGCAGGGTGGTTCGACGATCACGCAGCAGTACGTCAAGAACGCGCTCGTGGGCGATGCCCGTTCGGGTGTCGGCGGCCTGGTCCGAAAAGCCAAGGAGCTCGTCATCTCGACGAAGATGACCGGCGAGTGGTCGAAGGACCAGATCCTGCAGTCCTACCTCAACATCATCTACTTCGGCCGCGGGGTGTACGGCATCGCGGCGGCGTCGACGGCGTACTTCGGCAAACCCGTCGAACAGCTGAACGTCGCCGAGGGCGCACTACTGGCGGCGCTCATCCAGCAGCCCTCGGCACTGGACCCGGCGGTCGATCCAGCGGGGTCGGCCGAGCGGTGGAACTGGGTGCTCGACGGCATGGTCCGGATGGGCGCGCTGTCGCCGAGCGAACGCGCCGCGCAGGTGTTCCCCCCGACGGTGCCGCCGGAGCAGGCGCAGGCACAGAACCAGACGACCGGGCCCAACGGGTTGATCGAGCGTCAGGTCACCCGCGAACTGATGGACCTGTTCAACATCGACGAGCAGACCCTCAACACCGAGGGCCTGCAGGTCACCACCACGATCGACCCCAAGGCGCAGGCGGCCGCCGAGGACGCGGCGACGAAGTACCTGGACGGCCAGGATCCCGACATGCGGACGGCCATCGCGTCGGTCGACCCGAGGACCGGCGGGGTCAAGGCGTACTACGGCGGTTCGGACGCCAACGGCTTCGACTTCGCGCAGGCCGGTTTGCCGACGGGGTCGTCGTTCAAGGTGTTCGCGCTCGTCGCGGCCCTCGAGCAGGGCATCGGGCTCGGCTACCAGGTGGACAGTTCGCCGGTCGACGTCAACGGCATCAAGATCACCAACGTCGACGGCGAGGCGTGCGGCACGTGCAACATCGCCGAGGCGCTCAAGCTGTCGCTCAACACCAGCTACTACCGACTCATGCTCAAGCTGAAGAACGGTCCGCAGGACGTGGCCGATGCGGCCCATG
Source organism: Mycolicibacterium madagascariense (assembly GCF_010729665.1). Lineage (NCBI taxonomy): Bacteria > Bacillati > Actinomycetota > Actinomycetes > Mycobacteriales > Mycobacteriaceae > Mycobacterium > Mycolicibacterium madagascariense. The sequence continues at coordinate 47,390 of NZ_AP022610.1, forward strand.
CGGCCGGCGTCGCGACCAGCTTCCCCGGCGTCGAGCACACGCTGTCCGAGGACGGCAAGGGCGGCCCGCCCAACAACGGTGTGGTGCTGGGCCAGTACCAGACCCGCGTCATCGACATGGCCTCGGCGTACGCGACGCTCGCCGACTCGGGCATCTATCACCGCCCGCACTTCGTGCAGAAGGTCGTCCGCCCGGACGGTCAGGTGCTCTTCGACGCCTCCCAGCAGAACGACCCCGGCGAACAGAAGATCCCGAAGGCCGTGGCCGACAACGTGACCGCCGCGATGCAGCCCATCGCGTCCTACTCCCGCGGACACGGTCTGGCCGGGGGCAGGCCGTCGGCGGCCAAGACCGGCACCAACCAGCTCGGCGACACCGACAACAACCGCGACGCGTGGATGGTCGGGTACACCCCGTCGCTGTCCACCGCGGTCTGGGTGGGCACGACCGAGGGCACCAAGCCGTTGGTCACCAAGTCCGGCGCCGCGGTGTACGGCTCCGGGCTGCCGTCCGACATCTGGAAGGCGACCATGGACGGCGCGCTGAAGGGGACCGACGTGGAGACGTTTCCCAAGCCGACCGAGATCGGCGGCTACGCGGGGCCGCCCGCCCCGCCACCGCCGCCGCCACCCCCGCCCGCGCCGCCGTCGGAGACCGTCATCCAGCCGACGATCGAGCTGGGCCCCGGCATCACGATCCCGTTCGGACCGCCGACGACGGTGACCGGGGGCCCGCCGCCACCGCCGCCACCGCCGGGTGACCCCGCTGCGGCGACCCCGACCGTCACTGCCCCGCCTCCGCCGCCGTGACGGTCGCCGAGCCGCCCCTGACACCGCCCGAGCCGCAGATCGGGATCGACTCGCCAGCTCCGCTGGCACACGACCTGCGCAGTGACGACGACCGAGACCTACCCAGCCGGACCGACACCATCGGCGCGGCGCTGTCGGGTGTCATCGGCGGTCCGGTCGGACGGCACGCGCTGATCGGCCGGGCGCGGTTCATGACGCCGCTGCGGGTCATGCTGATGATCGCGCTGGTGTTCCTGGCCCTCGGATACACGACGAAGGCGGCCTGTCTACAGTCCACGGGCAGGGGCACGGCCGATCAGCGGGTCGCCGTGTGGGAGAACCAGCGCGCCTACTACGAGCTCTGCTACTCCGACACGGTTCCGCTGTACACCGCAGAGTTGTTGTCCCAGGGCAAGTTTCCGTACAAGTCGTCGTGGCGGGAGAAGGACGCCGCGGGCAATCCGCAGGTCCAGTACGACGGCCGCCCGGCGGTCCGGTACATGGAGTATCCGGTGCTGACCGGGCTCTACCAGTACGCGTCGATGGCGTTGGCGAAGACCTACACCGCCCTGACCAAGCTCGTCGGCGTGCCGATCGTCGCAGAAGTGGTGATGTTCTTCGACATCGCCGCCTTCGGCCTGGCGCTCGCCTGGCTCGCGACGGTGTGGGCGACGGCGCGACTGGCAGGCCGACGCCCGTGGGATGCGGCGCTCGTCGCGGGCTCGCCGCTGCTGATCTTCCAGATCTTCACCAACTTCGACGCGTTGGCGACGGCCTGCGCGGCGGGCGCGATGCTGGCGTGGTCGCGCCGCCGACCCGCGTTGGCGGGTGCCCTCATCGGCGTCGGGGTGGCGCTCAAGCTCTACCCCCTGCTGCTGATCGTGCCGCTGGTCATCGTCGGCGTGCGGACGGGACGGCTGCGCGAGGTCGGCAAGACCGTCGGCGCCGCCGTCGCGACGTGGTTGGTGGTGAATCTGCCGATCCTGGTGCTGTTTCCGCGCGGCTGGTCGGAATTCTTCCGGCTCAACACCCGGCGCGGCGACGACATGGATTCGATCTACAACGTCGTGAAGTCGTTCACGGGGTGGAAGGGCTTCGATCCGCAGCTGGGCTTCTGGCAGCCGCCGTCGGTGACGAACGCGGTGACGGCGGTGTTGTTCGCGATCTGCCTGTGCGCGATCGCCTATTTCGGGTTGACGGCCAGGCAGCGGCCCAGGGTGGCGCAGTTGGCGTTCCTCGTCGTCGCGGCCTTCCTGCTGACGAACAAGGTCTGGAGTCCGCAGTACTCGCTGTGGCTGGTGCCGCTGGCGGTGCTGGCCCTGCCGCACCGTCGAATCCTGTTGGCGTGGATGACGATCGACGCACTGGTCTGGGTGCCGCGGATGCTCTATCTGTTCGGCGAGCAGAAGATGGGCCTGCCGGAACAGTGGTTCACCACGACCGTACTGATACGTGACGTCGCCGTAGTCACGTTGTGCGCGTTGGTGATTCGCCAAATCCGCCGGTCCGAACTGGATCTGGTCCGGTACGGCGGCCGGGTCGACGATCCGTCGGGCGGGGTCTTCGAGCACGCCGAGGACGCGCCGCCGAAGTGGTTGCCCCGTCGACTGCGGCCCGCCTCGCGCGAGCCGGTGTCCACACCCGAGAAGGAGTTGCTGCCCACGTGACCGCCCTGGACTTCCACGATTCGGTCGTCGTGCACGTCGAGCCCGATCGGCTCTACGAGCTGGTCTCCGACGTCACCAGGATGGGCGAGTGGAGCCCGCAGTGCCGGGCGTGCTGGTGGGACGAGGGCGCCGGCCCGACGGTCGGTTCCTACTTCACCGGCCGCAACGACGACGGCAAGCGCACGTGGGAGACCAGGAGCCGGGTCGTGGCCGCGGACCCCGGCCGCGAGTTCGCCTGGGTGGTCAACGACGGCTGGGTGCGGTGGGGCTTCACGATCGACGCCGTCGACGGCGGTTCCCGGCTCACCGAGTGGTGGGCGTTCCAGCCCGAGGGCATCCAGGGTTTCCACGACCGCTTCGGCGAGCACGCGGAGCACCAGATCGAGATCCGCTCGACGGCGGCCCACGCCGGCATCCCCGTCACGCTGGCGGCCATCAAGCGGACCGCCGAGGGCGGCTGAGCGCGCGATTTCGCTGCTCAGGCCCCCTTGCGGTAACCTTGCCCAGTTGCCGACGCAGGCGACCCTCCTGCCACGGACACGCCGTGGCCGCACACGACCATAGGAGGTGATGGGTTCCACATGCGTCCATACGAAATCATGGTCATCCTCGACCCCACGCTCGACGAGCGCACTGTTGCTCCGTCGCTGGAGACGTTCCTGAACGTCATCCGCAAGGACGGTGGCACGGTCGAGAAGATCGACATCTGGGGCCGTCGCCGGTTGGCGTACGAGATCCTCAAGCACCCCGAGGGCATCTACGCCGTCATCGACGTGAAGGCCGAGCCGGCCACGGTGTCCGAGCTGGATCGCCAGCTCAGCCTCAACGAGTCCGTCCTGCGGACCAAGGTGATGCGGACCGACAAGCACTAGGTCCGACCGACCGCGCTGTCCAACCGACCGCGCTCGTCGGAGTGCTTCCGTAGGCTCGCTGCGACTCGCTTCGAGGCGACCTACCCCGCCGACCACTCATCACAGGAGGATCCCGTGGCTGCTGGTGACACCAACCTCACCATCGTCGGAAACCTGACCGCCGATCCCGAACTGCGCTTCACGCCGTCCGGGGCCGCCGTCGCCAACTTCACGGTGGCGTCGACGCCCCGGGTGATGGACCGGCAGACCAACGAGTGGAAGGACGGCGATCCGCTCTTCATGCGGTGCAGCATCTGGCGCGAGGCCGCCGAGAACGTGGCCGAGAGCCTTACTCGCGGATCGCGGGTCATCGTCACCGGTCGCCTCAAGCAGCGGTCGTACGAAACCCGCGAAGGCGAGAAGCGCACGGTGGTCGAGCTGGAGGTCGACGAGATCGGCCCGTCCCTGCGTTACGCGACGGCGAAGGTCAACAAGGCCAGCCGCAGCGGTGGTGGCGGTGGCGGCTTCGGCGGCGGTGGCGGCGGTTCGCGTCCCCCGGCCAACAGCGGCTCCAACGACGGTCCGCGCGACGATCCGTGGGGCAGCGCCCCCGCATCGGGTTCGTTCAGCGGCGCCGACGACGAGCCCCCCTTCTGATCAACATCTTCATCCGTACCTAGAAAGAGATAGACATGGCCAAGTCCTCCTCCACGAAGAGGCGTCCGGCTCCTGAGAAGCCGGTCAAGACACGCAAGTGCACCTTCTGCTCGAAGAAGGGCAAGAACACGATCATCGACTACAAGGACACCGCGTTGCTGCGGACGTACATCAGCGAGCGCGGCAAGATCCGTGCCCGCCGCGTGACCGGCAACTGCGTGCAGCACCAGCGCGACATCGCGATCGCCGTCAAGAATGCCCGCGAGGTGGCTCTGCTGCCGTTCAGCGCGGCATCGCGCTAGACCGGAACGGAGACACTGACATGAAGCTCATTCTGACCGCCGAGGTCGACCACCTGGGCTCGGCCGGCGACGCCGTCGAGGTCAAGGACGGCTACGGCCGCAACTACCTGCTGCCCCGCGGCATGGCGATCGTCGCGTCGCGTGGCGCCGAACGCCAGGCCGAGGAGATCCGGCGGGCCCGCGAGGTGAAGCTCGTCCGCGATCTCGATCACGCCAAGGAGCTCAAGGCAGCCATCGAGGCGCTCGGTTCGGTGACGCTGCCCGTGCGGACCGCCGGGGCCGGCAAGCTGTTCGGCTCGGTGACCCCGTCCGACATCGCGTCCGCCATCAAGAAGGCCGGCGGCCCGAACCTGGACAAGCGGACCATCAACCTGCCCAAGGCGCACATCAAGGCCGTCGGATCCCACGACGTCGACGTGCGTCTGCACCCCGAGGTCGTCACCGTCGTCACCGTGGACGTCGTCGCGGAGTAGTACCACAGCGTTGAAACGCCCGGGTGAAGCCTTGATCGATCTTCACCCGGGCGTTGCTGTATGCCTGGGCGAACATTGCCGGTGCGTCTCGGCACAGCGAATCCCACCAGTTGTTCACCCAAGGGGCCCGCGGACGCCATGCAACACGCCCGAGACGGCAACCGTGGCCGACACGCCGCACCAATTCGCATCCACAGCCGTCAACACCTGTTGTAATGCTCTCATCAGCGCCGATGGTAGAAACCCGCGCGGTTGTGCACAGGTTGTCCCCAAGGGCTCAACATGGCCGACCAGTCGTATCCACACGCCATCCACGAGGTTGTCAACAGCGTTGGTTTCCACCACTTTCAGCAACGTCTAGCGTGAGCGGTCACGGCTGGATCCGACGTCAACGGGGACGTATTCGTCGGGGGGTTGATCTACAGTCGCGGTGATGGTGTCGAACGGATGTTCGATCGCCTGTCGGACGTGAAGGGGTAGGTGGGACGCTTCGTGGCTGTCGTCGATGACCTTGGCAGGCAGGGTGGTCATTCCGGGGGGCGTACCGACGAGGCGGGCCCGCCCGCCGAGGACTACGGCCGCCAACCGCCCCAGGACATGGCGGCCGAGCAGTCCGTGCTCGGGGGGATGCTGCTCTCCAAGGACGCCATCGCCGACGTGCTCGAGCGCCTGCGGCCCGGGGACTTCTACCGTCCGGCCCACCAGAGCGTGTACGACGCGATCCTCGACCTGTATGGGCGCGGTGAGCCGGCCGACGCCATCACGGTGGCCGCCGAGCTGGACCGCCGCGGGCTGCTGAAGCGCGTGGGCGGGGCGCCCTATCTGCACACGCTGATCTCGACGGTGCCGACGGCGGCCAACGCCGGCTTCTACGCGGGCATCGTGGCCGAGAAGTCGCTGCTGCGCCGGCTCGTCGAGGCGGGCACGCGAGTGGTGCAGTACGGGTACGCGGGTGCCGACGGATCTGACGTCGCCGAGGTCGTGGACCGGGCGCAGGCCGAGATCTACGACGTGACCGAGCGCCGCACCCGTGAGGACTTCACCGTCCTGGAGGACCTGCTGCAGCCCACGATGGACGAGATCGACGCCATCGCATCGCAAGGCGGCATCGCGCGCGGCGTGCCCACCGGCTTCGTCGAACTCGACGAGGTGACCAACGGCCTGCACCCCGGGCAGATGATCGTGGTGGCGGCACGGCCCGGCGTGGGCAAGGCGCTGGCACTGGACACTCCGCTGGCCACCCCGGGCGGGTGGACGACGATGGGCGACGTCCGGGTCGGCGACCAGCTCCTCGGGGCCGACGGTGAGCCGACGCGCGTCGTGGCGGCGACCGAGGTCATGACCGGACGGCCCTGCTACGAGGTCGAGTTCTCCGACGGCACCATGATCGTCGCCGACGAGCTGCACCAGTGGCCGACCGAGGCAGGCATCCGCACGACCGTCGAATTGCGCAGTGGCGCAGACCGACTCATTCCGACCACCCTCGGTGCGACCAGGGGCGGCGGGACGGGTCTGCTGACCCGCGGCGTCCACGTGGCGTGGGTCCGGGCGGTGGCGAGTGTCCCCGTGCGATGCGTGGAGGTCGACAACGAGTCGCACCTGTACCTCGCCGGCGAGGGCATGGTGCCGACGCACAACTCGACGCTGGGATTGGACTTCCTGCGGTCGTGCTCGATCAAGGGCCGCATGCCGAGCATCGTGTTCTCCCTGGAGATGAGCAAGCCCGAGATCGTCATGCGACTGCTGTCGGCCGAGGCGAAGATCAAGCTCGCCGACATGCGATCCGGTCGAATGAGTGACGACGACTGGACGCGACTGGCCCGCCGCATGAGCGAGATCAGCGAGGCGCCGCTCTACATCGACGATTCACCGAACCTCACGATGATGGAGATTCGCGCCAAGGCGCGCCGACTGCACCAGAAGGTGGACCTGCGTCTGATCGTCATCGACTACCTGCAGCTGATGACCTCGGGCAAGAAGGTCGAGTCGCGCCAGCAGGAAGTCTCCGAATTGTCGCGGCAGATCAAGCTTTTGGCGAAGGAGCTCGAAGTGCCGGTGGTCGCGATGAGCCAGCTGAACCGTGGTCCGGAGCAACGAACCGACAAGAAGCCGATGCTGTCCGACCTCCGCGAGTCGGGATCAATCGAGCAGGATGCGGACATGGTCGTCCTGTTGCACCGGCCGGACGCGTTCGAGCGGGACGACCCGCGCGGCGGGGAGGCCGACCTCATCATCGCCAAACACCGTGCGGGACCGACGAAGACGATCACCGTGGCGCATCAGCTGCACCTGTCGCGGTTTGCGAACATGGCGCACTGAGGGGGGTTGTGTCGAGATGCACCGTGAATTAACAATTCGCACTTCATTGTTGAACTAGACGCAAAAGTATTGATGTCTAGACAATTTACGAGCCCCGCTTTGGGTACGCATCAGCCCGTGCGGGTGAGACGCGAGTCTCGCCAGGTGCACGTCAGCTGACTGGGCGGTGACATCACGTCGGATCGCGGCGTGACCGCGAACGATGCCGTGGATGTGGGGTCACCATCGGCGCAGAGTCGCAACCTAGGCGCCATCAGGAAAGGTCCAGGGCTGCTCTCGAGCTCTCGCGAATCGTGCTGCGCTGCTGGGAGACCCGTGACAGTCGAACACCTCCGCCGAGTGGCCATCGGTTGTCGAGCTCTCGACGATCCGGTGTTGATGGCGCACGCATGAGACGAACCCACGTCACCTGAGGAGCTGTGAGCGGCTCAATTCGCGGAAGGGGTCGGCCAAAACCACAGAGGCCTCGGGCGGTCAGCGATCGCTGGAACGTCGACGAGTCGGCTCAGGTGAAATCGGCCTCTGGGGTGCCCGGAACTCGGGAGCTAGCCGATCCACGACGCCGACGACTCGATTGAATGCACTATCCGTGCGCTGGCGGGACGAAGTCTCCGGCGCCCGCTCGCGGCCCCCCGAGGTATTCATGGCGACAGAGTCTCGGTGCGGGGTGTAGTGCCGCGGCGTCATGGGCGAGTCTTGGTGAGCGTGAACGGCATGGCGACGTCGAGCCATTGGTTGACGCCGCATGCCCCGCTGGGTCCGACGGTGCGATCGAAGCCGACCAGGACGTTGGGCGGGTAGTTGTCGTCGAGGGCGAACGTGTATTTCTGGGTGCCGGGTGCGGTGGAGCCGTCGGGGCAGTGCTCCCAGTCGGGTAGGTCGCGCACCACCTTCCACAACCGGCCGGCGTACTGGATGTCGGCGGTCCACCCTTGGTCGCTGCGGACCGTGCCGGTGCAGTCCTCGAAGTCCGCGCAGTCGGTGGTGATGGTCCAGGTGCTGGTGACGGTGGCCTCGTCGTGAAAGCGGTCGTTGGTCTTGGCGTACTGACCGTCGGAGACCGCGAAAAACGTTCCGTTGAGCGCGAATTCGTCGTCACTGGGGTCAGCCCCGGCTCTCGTGGCGCACGTGACGAGCAGCAGGAGTGTGCAGGTCGACACCGTCAGGAGTCGGGGCGTCGTCGCGGGCCGTTTCACGTCAGGACCCGGTGGGCAGGATGACGCTTCGCCAGTCGTGTGGCGGCGCGGAGGTCACGTTGGTTTGGGTGAATGCCTGTCCGTCGGGGGTGGCGTAGCGGCCGGTCTTCGGGTCGTAGCGGGCGGTGGCCACCGATGGACTCGTGGGGTCTTGGTGAAACGCGCTGGGCGCGACGTCTGCGGCGTTGGGCGCCGGGGCCGGCTCCGCGTTCGGCGCCGGCGGAGAGTCCGCGGTGGTGTCGGCGGGACCGGGCGGGGTAGCGGGTGAAGGTGCCGGCGGTGGGGTCGTCGGTATGGGCGGTCCCTCGTTGGGTCCTGGCGGGGTGCCCGAGGGTGTGGCGCCTGGTGGCAGGGGTGTTCCCTGCACGGGGGCATAGGTGTGGTCGCGGGGGGTGACGCGTTGGTCGGGGGGAATGCCCTGGGAGATCAGGTTGGGGTCCAGGGGGTAGGGCCCGAGGGCGTGCTGACGCAGGGCGAGGGGTTGAAAGGGCTTGTCGGAGGAGCACTCTTCGACGGTGGGCGCGAACTTGCCGGGCACTGCCATGCAGGGGTAGTTGCGGGCGCCGCGCACGGAGATGGGTGAGTCTTGGGGCAGCTTGCAGTAGAGCCCGTCGGGGGTGTCGACTTCTGAGGTGTCGTCGGGGTTGCGCCAGGCCGACGGGGGGAGGAATCCCACGGTGCAGGCGGGCGGGTCGGAGATCGAGACGTGGAAGTCCCCGACCGGTTTGCCGGTCGCGTTGTTTTGGCCGGCCTCCGACATGTAGAACGCCGTCGATGGGGGGAGCAGGACCAGTAGTTGCTCGAGGGCGGGTCGGTAGGTGAGCAGCACTTGTCCGACGGTGGTGAGGTTGGCCAACAGGATCGGCAGGGTCGGTTTGATCTGGTCGAGCAGGGCCGTGGCCTCGTCGAGCGCGCCCGGACCGGTGGACAGGATTCGTCGCAGGGGTGGGTCGTCGGTGACGAGCTGGTCGGTCACGTCGGCCAGGTCGTGCGTCCACTGACGGAGGTCATCGGCGCTGCGGAGCTGTCCTTGCAGGACGGGGCGGGAATCGTCGATGAGGTGGCCCGCTCGGGCGGAGGCCGAGCGCAGGTCGGCGGCCGCGCGGGAGGAGGAGTCGATGAGGGTGGCCAGGTCGGGTCCGGCGCCGTCGAACGCCGTCGAGGTTTCGGTCAACAGTCTCTTGATCTGGTCTTGGGGCAGGCTGCCCAGGAACGCGCTGAGGTGGTCCACCATGGGTCCGACGGGCTGGGGAAGTACGACGTCTTGGCGTCCGATGACCGACCCGTCGTGCAGGTAGGGCGGGTTGTCGCTGCGCGGACGCAGGTCCACGTACTGCTCGCCGATGGCCGACACGCTGCGGACGGCGGCTTGCAGATTGGCGGGGACGTGTGCGGAGGCGTTCAGTGACAAGGTCGCCGTGGCGCCGGTGCGGTCGACGTCGACGCCGCTGACCTGTCCGATCTCCACTCCGCGGTAGGTGACGTTGGCCCGCGGGTAGAGCCCGGAGGCGTTGGGCATCTGCACGCGGACGGTGATGCGGCCGACGTCGACCAGGGTGGGCAGTCGCAGGTAGACCACCGCCATCACGATCAAGCCGACTGTTGAGGTGATCGCGAAGATCACCAGCTGGATGCGCACCAATCTGGACAGCATCTAACTGCCGCCCGTCGGGGGTGGTGGGGCAGGGATGGCGCCGTCGGGTGGGTTGGTCGACGGCGGGGTGGTGGTGGTGTCGGGCGGGTGGGCCGGTGGTGGGGCGAGGCCGGCGCCGAGGGGATCCTTGGAGTAGTAGGCGTCATAGCCTTCGTCGCCGGGTGCGGGCACCAGAGGGATGTTGGGGTCACCGAAACGGGTGCCCACGCCCAGTCCGCGCTTGAGTCGTTCCCGGGTGAGGTCCAGGGTGACGAACAGGTTCATGTAGTCCCCGCGGATGCCGCGGTCGATGACGTTCTGCCCGATCGGGAACACCGGCAGGAAGGCCAGTGCGGTGTCGATGTCGTCTCCGACGTCGGCCAGCGCCTGAACCGTGGGTGCCAGGTTCTGCAGGTTGGTGACGAGGTCGGATTGGGTGTCGTCGATGACGTGGGTGGCGGTGTCGCTGAAGACGCGCAGCCTGTTCAGTGCCTCGACGAGGCGGGGTCGTTCTCGCAGCAGGACGTCCAGCGCCGGGGGAATGGTCTGCAGGGCGTGGGTGATCGTCGCGGACTGCCCGGCCAGGGTGGTGGTGAACCGGTCGAGGTTGGTGATGGTGGTGATGATGTCGTCGCGTTGGTCGTTCAGGGTGCCGACGAACGTGCTGAGTTCGTCGATCAGGGCGCGCGCGGTCTCGGGGCGGTCCTTGAGTGCGACGTCGAGGGCATGGATGATGTCGCCGATCTGGCCGAGGCCGCCGGCGTTGGCGACCACCGACAGCGAGGCCAGCGTGCGTTCGGTGGAGGGGTAGGTCTTGGACGCGTTGAGGGGAATCGTCGAGCCCTGCTGGAGGGCGCCGACGGGTGCCTGCCCGGGCGGTGGGCCCAGTTGCACGTGCATCGATCCCAGGAGGCTGGTCTGCCCGACCGCGGCCACGGCGTTGCCCGGGACGACGACGCCGCGCTCGACGGTGATGGTGATCAGGGGGTGTCGGTCGACGATGGCGATGCGCTCGATGGATCCGACGGTGACGTCGTCGATGAGCACGGGCGAATTGGGTTCCAGCGTGCCGACATTGGCGACCTGGACGTAATAGGTACTCGACCCGCTGCCGTGACCGCGGGTCCCCGGCAGGGGCAGGGAGTTCACCCCGTCGTAGGCGCAGGAGGACGTCAGCACGACCGCGATCGACGCGGCGAGAACCCGAAGCCGTGACCGGTGGCTGAGGATGTTCATGACGGGGGCCGTTCGGCGGGAAGCAGCAACGCGGGCAGCCCTGGGGTCGGAGGTGACGACGGCAACGGTGGTGTGTCGGCGGCGCCTGGCGGGGGAGTCGGCGCCGTGTCGGCGGGAGCTGGTGGCGGCGGGGCGTCGGGTGGGTCGTCGCCGCCGTAGGCCGACGTCGCCGGGGTGGGGGCGGGATGTGAGTCCGGCCCCGGGCCTCCTGGTGCGAGTTTGGGGTCGCTGTAGATGAGTTTGTCGGGGGTCGGGACGGCTTCCAGGATGGGATTGATGGGGAAGGGGACGTAGTTGAAGTTGGCCTTGCTCAGCGCGGGTCCGAGGTAGTCCGCGCACAGTTTCGCCGATTCGGGCGCGGTGACGTTGGCGACGGAGCCGACCATGCCGCAGAGGAACTTGACCGGGTCGGAGAAGTTGTTGACCACGAAGACGCCACCGGCCCCGCCGGTGCGGGGGTCGAACATGCTGTAGCTGTTGGCCAAGGCATTGGGCGCCACGTGCAGCACCTGTTCGAGTTCGGTGCGGTGTTGGACGAGGTTGGTGGTGACGTTGGTGAGGCGCTGGACCTGTTCGGTGGTCTGGTTCCTCGACCCCGCCACGAAGCGTCGCACCTCGCCCAGCGCCACCGACAGGTTGGTCAGGGCGTCGTCGAGGTCGGATCGGCTGCCGTTCAACGTGCTCGACAGGCTGGCCAGGTGGCCTTGGAACTCGACGAGTTGCTCATTGCTGCTGCGCAGGACCGCGACGAAGGTCTGCAGGTTCTCCACGATGCCGACGATGTCGCCGCCGCCCTCGCGCAGGATGCGCGCGACGCCGGCCAGCTGCGCGAGGGTGGCCCGCAACTTCTCGCCATTGCCCGCCAACGCCGTCGCGGTGCTGTCGATGAAGTGTTGCACCGAGGTCGCGGACTGGTCGGGCTTGGGCCCCAGGTCGGTGGCGAGGCGGTTCAGCTGTTGCTTCACCTCGTCCCACTCGACGGGAACTGCGGTGCGGTCCAACGGGATTCGAGCGCCGCTAGCCATGGTCGGACCGGTGGTGTAGGTCGGGGTGAGCTGCACGTAGCGCGCGGAGATGAGGTTTTGGGCGACGATCACTGCCCGCGCGTCGGCGGGGATGGCGATGTCGTGATCGACGGACATGACCACCGTGGCTTGGGTTCCGCGGGGGGTGATGCTGTCGATCCTTCCTACCCGCACCCCGGCGACGCGGACGTCGTCCCCGGGGTAGATCGCGGTGGCCGAGGAGAACGTCGCGACGACCTGGGTGGGGGCGGTGAGCCGATGCTGCACCAGGACGCCGCCCGCACCGATCACCGCGATGACGAGCAGCGCGCCCAGTCGGTTCCTGTGCGTGCCGGGGATCCTCATCGCGGTTGTGGGGGAATGCTGTTGTAGGGGAAGGGGAGTTCGGCGCGGGGTCCGGCGGTATCGGGCGGGCGGCCCGCGTCGACGCCGCGGCGGAACCCGAAGGCGTAGTCCAGGAAGGGCTGCAGGATCTGCGGCAAGTCCAGGTTGGGGACATAGGCGCTGTAGAACGGCCCGTTGGACACCGTCTCTCCCAAGGTGAGCTGGTACTTCGCCAGGCCGGGTAGGGCCTTGGCGATGTTGTCGCGGTTGCGTTCGAGCACCTCGGTGACGCGGTTGAGGCGTTGCAGGGTGGGTGCCAGCTTGGCCTCGTCGTCGTTGACCAGCCCGGTGAGTTGCTGGGACACCGCCGAGGTGCTGGCCAGCAGTTCGACGATGGCGCGGCGACGCTCGGCCAAGACGCCGACCAGGTCGTCGGCGTCCAGGATGAGCGTGTTCACCTGTTGGCTGCGTCGGGCAAGGATCGAGGTCACGTCACTCCCGCTGCGCAGCAGCTGCGCGAGCGCGGTGTCGCGGTCGTTGAGTGCCGCGGAGATGCGTGAGACGCCGTCGAGTGTGCCGCCGAGCTGCGGGGCGATCTGGTCCAGGGTCGAGGCCAGCGTGTCCAGCGAGGTGTTGAGGCTGGCGGTGTCGGTGCTCGCGGTGTTGGCGGTGAGTTCGCCCACGGCGTCGGTCAGTGTGTAGGGGGAGAACGTGCGGGACATGGGAATCGTGGATCGTGGTGCCAGCGTGGGGGTTCCGCGGGAATCCAGGGTGAGGACGCGTTGGCCCAGCAGGGTGCCGGTCGCGATCCGCGCGGTGGTTTGGCTGCCGAGTGTGGTGTCGGCGCTCACGGTGAAGGTGACCTTGGCCCCACCGCGGATGACCGTGATGTCGGATACCGCGCCGACGTCCATCCCGGAGATCGTGACCTTGTTGCCGACGGTCAGGCCGCTGGCGTCGCTGAAGACCGCGTCGTAGCGCACCGTGGTCGCCCACGCGGTGATCACGGTGGGGGACAACCCCACCAAGATGATGCATGCCATCAGGACGACGGCGATGAATCCGGCACGCGCCAAACCGGTTCCGCGGTACTTGTGCATCAGGGTTCACTGCACCTTCCGCCGTCCTGCCGGAAGGCGTGGAACACCGCGGTCTTGTCCTGCAGGTCGGTGACCCGGACGTCCAGGTAGCAGATGTAGTAGTTGATGAAGGAGCCGTAGGCACCGATGCGGACCAGTTTGCGGTAGTTCTCGGGGGACTTCGCCAGGACGGTGCCCAATCGGTCTCGCTTGGCGTCTAGCGCAGGAGCCAGCTTGCTGAGTTGGTCGACGGTGGCGGCCAAGGGGGGTCGGGCTTGGGTGAGCAGGCCGGCCAGGGAGTTGGTGCCCGCGCTGAGGGAGTCGATGGCCGCGCCGATGGGTTCTCGGTCGGCGGCCAGTTCGGTGACCAGTCGTTGGATCTTGTCGATGCCGCCGGAGAATTGGTCACCCTGACGGGCCACGGTGGCCAACGTGGTCTGCAGGGTGTCGATCAGCTGCTGCACCGTGTGGCTCTTGTCGGCGAGCGCGTTGGTGAACGATGCGGTTTGCTCGGTGAGCGAGGCGACCGTGTCGCCTTGACCCTGGAAGATTTGGATCAGGGCCGCGCTGAGTTGGTTGACGTCGCGTGGGTTGAGGCCCTGGATCACCGGTTTGAGGCCGCCGAGGAGTTCGTCGAGGTCCAGGGCTGGTGCGGTGCGTTGCGGGGGGATGCGTGAGCCGGCGGGTAGCAGCCGCGTGGAGGCGGGCTCGTCGACCAGGTCCAGGTAGTGGTCCCCCACCAGGTTGAGGTAGCGGACCTCCGCGTGGGTGCCGTCGGTCAGCGACAGACCGCGGTCGACGTCGAAGTCGACCACGACGGTCTTGTCGGGTTGCAGCGTCAGTGCGGTGACGGTTCCCACGCGCACTCCGTCGAAGCGCACGGTCTCCCCGGCATGCAGGTGCGACACGTTGAGGAAGACCGCGGAATAGGACACCGTGTCCGCGGAGCGGTAGTCACCGAACATCGCGAACAGCGCGGCGGTGACCATGGCCATGACCACGGCGAACGCCCCGAACTTGGCCAGCGCGGACCAGGGGTGGGCGCTCATCCGGGCTGACCGATCTGGGCGCTGTTGCGGGGCGGGCCGTCGATGGGACCACCGAAGAGGATGCGTTTGAGGACGTCGGTGTTGAGGTGGATTCCGGTGTTGCCGTACTTCCACGGGTTGGTGCCGACGTCGGCGACCACGAACGGTGGGATCGCTCCGAAGTAGGGAATGGTGGGGATGTTGGTGCACTGGGGGCCGCCCGTGGCGGCGACCTTGGGTACGTCGGCGGGGAAGCGGTAGCGGTCCAATCCCCACAGCAGACCCGCGGAGACCTCGACGCCGGGGACGTCGAGCGGCTTGGTGTGGGCCAAGACGTTCATGCCCTGCAAACCGCAGGTCAGCGCCGTCCGGTACTGATTGGTCAGCGAGGTGGTGGGGACCAGTAGTCGCAGCACGTCGCTCAACGGTCGACCGTTGGTGCTCAGCACGTCGTTGCCGAGGGTGGCCAGCCCGGTCGCCGACAGCAGCAGCGCGTCCAGGTCGCGCTGATGCTCGACGATCGTCGTGCCGGTGCGGCTGGTGTCGTCGACGATGCGCAACAGATCCGGGGCGGCGTCGGCGTAGGCCCCGGTCACCGGGGCGGCGAGGGCGAGGTCGCTGCGCAGCGCGTCGCCGTGGGCGTTGACCTCGTGCAGCACCGCCTGCAGGTCGTCGATCGCCGAGCCGAGCTGCTCGCCGTGGCCGCGGACGCCGGTGGCGACGGCGGCCAGGGTGTCGTTGAGCTCGATGGGGTCGATGCTGGAGAGCGCGGAGTCGAGCTGTTCGAAGAGGGTGTCGACCTCCACCATCACGTGCTCGCCCCGTAGCACCTGACCCGGCTGCAGCGACCCGGCCGAGGAGGAGTCATCCGACGGCACGAGCGCGACGCTCTTGGCGCCGAAGACGGTGGGCGAGGCGATGTCGGCGACCACGTCGGCCGGGATCTCCTTGAGCCGTGATGGCTGCATGGCCAGGTGCAGGGCGGCCTGACCGTCGGGTAGGTATTCGATCGAGGCCACCGTGCCGACCTGCACCCCGCGGTACTGCACCTTGGCCTCGGGGTTCATCACGAGGCCAGCGCGGGGAGACAACACCGTGACGGGGAGCGACTCGGTGAGGCCGCCGGCGAACAGGGTGAGCGCGACCGCGACGATGGCCAAGAGGAACGTCACCATGGCCGAACCGGCCATGATCCGGGCGCGCGTCGAACTCATCACACCGCCCGCAGACGATTGGCTGCGCACCCACCACCGGTGAGCAGCTCGACGTGCCCCGGGCGGCCCGGGGTCCACCGCGGCGGCGGCGGTGCACTCCTGGCCGACGCGTCGGAGGCGGCTGCTCGCGCCGTCGCGATCGGGGGCGTCGACGACGAGGTTCGTCGTCTTTTGGTATCGATGGCAACCCCGTCCTGGTCGACGCGTCCCGCGGCGAGGCTCTGCGCTCCCGTCGCAGGGGTAGGTCTAGCACGCTCACTGACAGATGACAACAGAATCGCCACTTCAGGCGATGGCGCGGTGCACCGCCACCAGTCCACGCGCCAATTCGAGCGATGACGGGGTCCGAGGCTGCGATGCCGTCCTTTGACCAAGCCTTCCTCGGTGCGGGCCCACATCTGGGCAGCACCTGGTGCTGTGTGAGGGCTGCGGCACAATGATCGGGTGCCGGAAGGAGCTTCGAGTCGCGACGTGCAGCGTCAACGAACCCGCGCCCGGTTGCTGGATGCCGCCATCGTGGAGTATCAACGAGCCGGTTTCGTCGGTGCGGACATCAACGCGATCGTCGAGGCCGCAGGCGTGTCGCGCAGCACCTTCTACTTCCACTTTCCGTCCCGGGAGCACGTGCTACTGGAGTTGATCCGTCGCGACGAAGCGCAGCTCGCCGAAGAGCTGAGTCGCTTCCTGGACTCCCGCCACACGCTGCCGGCGGTGTTGAACGAAATCGTCGTGCGGGTGCTGGCGCTCGAACGGCAGTGGGGCGGCGGGCTTTTCCGCGACGTGATCGGCCTGTACTTCTCCTCGACGCGGCCGCCGGAAGAGTGGGGGCGGCATCCGATATTCGTCCTTCTCGCCGCCGAGATCGAGCGTGCACGACACCGCGGGGAACTCCATGACGACGTCGACCCCTACGACAGTGCTGCCTTCTTCCTCGTCGGTGTCTACGCCCTGCTCACCTCCAACCGGGAACCCACTCCAGAACGCGACCTCATCTTGAGCAAGTTCGTCAAGAGCACGCTGCGCAGCCTCGAGCGCACTCGCTCGAACTAACCAGCTCCTGGCTCGAGTCCGATTGACGTGACGAGCCGCGGGGCCGCGTCGCCACGCTGCCTCACGGTGCGGGCAGTGCGGGGCCGTCATCGGCCGCCGTCGCGGCGGCAAGGCGTGCAGATGGGCCGGACCGTCGAGCAGTCGTCACCGCCGGTGCGACCGTTGCCTAGCCGCGAAATTCGTTGGTATCTGTCAGCGAACGTGCTAGACCTGTTTCGCGGCGTGCACCGCGGCGCAACGGGACGGGGGCCGAATGAACACCAGGGGACAACGCATCCTGTTGTGGACGGCGCCGCCGGCGATGGCGTTGTTCGCCCTGGGCTTCGTCCTGTTCCCGGTGATCGCACCGCCGCTGTCGCCGACGATGACCCCCGAGCAGGTCGCGACGTTCTTCCGCGATCACGACACGCAGATCCTCGGTGTCGTGGTGCTGGTGAACCTGATTGCGGGGTCACTGGTCCCCATGTTCGCCGTCACCGCGGTCCAGATGTCGCGGACGGGGACCTCGAGCAGCGTCTTCACCCATGCCTACGTCATCTGTGTGGGAGCCGGTACGACGGCGTTCATCCTCGCCGACTACTGCTGGGGCGTCGCGGCATTCCGCCCGGACCGTGAACCTCAGTTGATCAGTCTGCTCAACGACATGGCGTGGTTCTTCTTCATTGCCCCCGTCGGGACGATCGTGGCGCAGAATCTGTGTCTCGCGGTGAGCGTCTACCTCGACGAGCGGCCCACGCCGATCTTCCCCCGGTGGGTGGCGCACTTCAACGTCGCCGCCGCGGTGCTCCTGGTTCCGGGAGCGTTCTCCATCCTCGTCAAGACCGGACCCCTGGCCTGGAACGGAGTCCTGTCCTTCACGCTTCGCCTGGTCGTGCTCGCAGGCTACGTCGTCGTGATGTTCCTGGTCCTGGTTGGCGTGGTGAACCGTCAGGGCAGCGAACAGGAGGTCCTCGCATGAGCGAGGACGTCGCCACCGCGACGCCCCCGCCCGGGCCTGCCCGGGCCGGGCGGGGAAACCGCAAGCTGGATCAGTGGATCGCCTTCTGGGTCGTGCCGTTCTTCTTCACCTTGTTCGGCGTCGTCTTCGTCCCGCTGAGCTCGATGATGCCCCCGCGTTCGCCGAGCAGCTCCTCAACTCAGGTCGTCGCGTTCATGCAGTCCCACGACCTGCTACTGGCCTGCGTGATCCTCACCCTGTCCTTCGGTCTGGCGCCGCTGACGAATGCGGTGTATCTCCTACAGGTCAAGCGCATGTCGGTGAGTCCGGTGTTTCGGTACTCGATCATGGTCGGCTCCATGGTGGGCGCGATCGTCGGGATGTTGTTCCCGATGTTCTGCTTCGGGTTGGGCGCGTTCCGCCCCGGATACAGCCCCTCGACGTTGGCCATGCTCTATGACTTCGGCTATCTCGCCTACATCGGATCCCTGGGTTGCTTCTGCGTCATGTGGATGGCGTTCGGCCTGGCCATCATCCTCGACGAACACGGCATCCTGCCGAAGTGGCTCGGCTACTACACCGTCTGGCAATACCTGACCGAACTGATGGCCGCACCCGTGTGGATCGCCCGATCGGGACCGTTCGGCTGGAACGGGGTGATGACGTTCTGGTTCGCGATGGTGCTCTACGTGCCGTGGCAGATCATCGTCTACGTCTGCATCTTCCGGGCCATCAGGGACCAGCCCGAGACCGAGCTCGAGTGCCAACCCAGGGCCTACCGATGACCGATCTGGCGGCGGAGCGCCCTGCCGGGACAGTCACTGATGCGCGAAACCTGAAGCGACACAGTCACCTTCCCGGAGAGCCCAGCATGTGGTTCTTCGTCGTCGGCGATCTGCTGATCTTCGGGGTCTACTTCGTCTCCTACGCGTACTTCCGGGGTGAGCACCACGACCTCTTCCTGCGAAGCCAGGCCCGGCTCAACCTCGACATGGGGGCGATCAACACCCTCGTGCTGCTGACCAGTTCATTGTTCGTCGCCCTCGGCGTGTCGACGGCGCGTACCGGTACCACCCGAAATGCCCTGCGGCTGTTCGTCATCGGTCTGCTGTGCGGTGCCGCGTTCCCGGTGGTGAAGCTGTTCGAGTACGTGCCAGAGATCCTCGGCGGTGTGACTCCGGGGGTGAATCTGTTCTTCACGTTCTACTTCGTGATGACGGGTTTGCACCTGTGTCACGTCATGCTCGGCCTGGTCATCCTGTCGTTCGTCATTCGCAGCCTGCGGCGATCGACCACGCCGGACGTCACGTTCGTCGAGACCGCCGCCACGTACTGGCACATGGTGGACGTGCTGTGGCTCATTCTCTTCGCGTTGCTCTACCTGATGAGGTAATCAATGGTGGCCTACCTTCGTTGCCCGCTGGTGATCGTCTGGGCTCTGCTCGTCGCCGTCACCGTCGTGTCCTGGTTGACCGCTCGAGACGGTGGTGCCGCGCACGTGCTCGACGCCACCGTCACTGTGGTCGTGTTGCTGATCGCCGCGACCAAGACGGTTCTGGTGATGTGGCACTTCATGGAGATCAAGCGCGCGCCGCGCTGGTTGCAGGCGACGACCGCAGGCTGGGCGATCGCGGTCTTCGCGCTGTTGCTGGGCTGCTACTTTGGCCGCGGCTGAGGGGCCGTGTCCGATATTTCCTCGGGCCCCTCCGGGGAACGGCTTACCCCGAACCGAGCATGAAGGCGACCATTAGATCCTGGACGGCAGCGACCATCTGGCTGCCGCCGGCGGTCGGGCAGCCAAGATCACGGGCGGCCTTCACCAACGGGGTCATTCCATGACCGGCGATGACGTCGCCGACGAACATCGACGGTGCGAGGGCATCAGTGTCGATGGGCAGGGGATCGTCGGCGGACATCCCCATTGGGGTGGCATTGCAGACCATGTCGCAGTCCGTGGGGTCCGGGCCGCCCACGCTGACGCGACCGTCGCCGAGTCCAGCGAGCAGTTCGACCAATTCGCTGCTGCGGGTGTCGTCCTGGTCGTGGATGATCAACTCCCGCACGCCTTCCTGCAGCATCGCAATGGCGATCGCGCTACCCGCGCCGCCGGCACCTACGAGCAGCACCCGTGCCCCCTCGGGTCGTGCGCCGGCATCCTTCTGCGCCTTCACGAACGCAAGGCCGTCGAGCATGTCGCCATGCCACGTACCGTCCGAGTTGCGTCGCATGACGCTGACGACGCCGAGCAGCTTCGTCCGCTCGGAGGTGGTGGCGCAGTAGCGAAAGGCACTGCGTTTATGGGGCATGGTGACGAGCACCCCGTCGACGTTGGGAATGCGCGCGAGGGCCGCCATCACGACGTCAAGTTCCCCGTCGGGCACCTGCATGGGGACGCACGCGCCGTTGTGACCTGCCGCCGCAAGGCTCCGGGTCAGGCTTTGCGGGGATTCGGCGTAGCTGATGGGGTCACCGATGATGGGAAACAATCGTGTTTCACCGCTGAGGAATTCGAGCATCATCGCTCGCCGTTGCCGGCGGTGTCGTCGATCCGAACGGGGGTGTCGGCAACATCCAGCGTGGCGGCCCAGGTGGCCAAGAGAGTGAGGGCGTCCGCCGACGTGGATCCCGGTTCGGCGGTGTAGGCGCTCATCGTCAGGCCTGCGTTGTCGGCCAGGTGCAGGTCGTCGTAGCTGAGGGTGAATTCACCGACGGCAGGGTGGTCGAACCGCTTGGTTCCGGTATGGTATCGGACGTCGTGCGCGGCCCAGAGTTGGCGGAAGTCTTCACTGCGAGTGGACAACTCGCCCACCAGGTTGGACAGGGACCGATCGCGGGGGTGGCGACCGGCTTCGATGCGCAGCAGTGACACCGAGACGTAGGCGGAGTCCTGCCAGTCGGGGAAGAAGCTCGGGGCGCGTGGGTCCAGGAAGGTGAAGCGGGCGAAGTTGGGTGTGCGCACGGGGTCGCTGTAGAGAGGGTCGTACAGGGCGCGTCCGAGCCGGTTGGCGGCCAGGATGTCCAAGCGACCGTCGCGGATGATGGCCGGCGTCTCGGTCATGCCGGCCAGCACTCGCGCCATGCTGGGGCTGACTCTGGCGCGCGGGATGCGGCGAGCCCGTGGGGTGGGGTTGGCCGAGCGCGCCAAGTCGTAGAGGTGCGCGTGTTCGGCGTCGTCGAGCCGCAGTGCGGCGGCGAGCGCCTCCAGCACGCTGTCGGACACCCCGGTCAGGTTGCCGCGTTCCAGGCGGTTGTAGTAGTCCACGCTGACCCCGGCGAGAGTGGCCACTTCTTCGCGGCGCAGACCGGCCACGCGTCGGCGTCCGTACACCGGCAGGCCCACCTGTTCGGGAGTGATGCGGGCGCGGCGGGTGGTGAGGAACGCACGGATGTCCTCGACGCTGTCCATTCCTCCAGGCTAGAACCCTCGTGCGGCGTGAGGGGTGTACTGCCATTACCTGGGTCAGCGGCACCTGGCACTGGGCCGCTCACCGGCGTTGTCTGAAGGTCACGCACTCACGAAAGGCGTTTCCGATGCGACGAATCCTCACGTTGGCCGCTCCGCTGGCGACCGCTCTGCCCTTCGAACTCGCCGACCCCGCCCCGTCGCGGGCCGAACCGGGCATGCACGTTTCACCGGCCGGCGAGCGGCCTCCGAACCCGGGGCCGGCGGCGACCTTCACCGGCGAGGTCACCGTCAGACCGCTGTTCGGGGCGACCGACTACAGCCCGACCTCCGGTGGGCAGGTCAGTTTCAGCCCGTGTGCCCGCAGCGCGTGGCACACCCACCCGGCCGGGCAGACGCTGGTCGTCATCGAGGGCACCGGGTGGGTCCAGGAGTGGGGCGGTGCCAAGCAACGGATCACCGCGGGCGACGTCATCGTGACCGCGCCCGGGGTCAAGCACTGGCACGGCGCCGCCGCTGAAACTCCCTTGACGCACATCGCCATCCAGAACGCGGTCGAGGGCGTCAACGTCGATTGGCTCGAGCACGTCACCGACGAGCAGTACGGCGCGTGACCGTGCGCAGACCCCCAGTGATGGCGGCCCTCATCGCAGCGGTGACCGTTCTGACGACGGCCTGCACGCCATCCTCCTCGCCGCGCCCGGGCCCCGCCTCGGCGCCGGTAGGGGCCGCGGGGCCGGTGGAGGACCTCACGGCGGTGTCACCGGCGTTGCAGCGTTACCGCGACCAGACCGTCGAGGGCGATCTATGGATGCGCCCGGAGTTGTCACCGCGCGACCGCAGCCTGGTCACCGTTTCCGCGCTGATCACCGCAAACCAGTCCGCGCAGCTGCCGCACTACTTGGCCAAGGCACTCGACGATGGTGTGACCGTGGCCGAATTGTCCGAGATCATTACGCATTTGGCGTTCTACGCGGGATGGCCCAACGCCATGTCCGCGGCGACCGCAGCCAAGGACCTGTTCACCGCCCGCGGCATCGGCGCTGATCAGCTGCCGGCAGCCCAACCCGAACTACTGGCCTTGGACGAGGTCGCCGAGTCGGCGCGCCAGAACACCAACCAGCAGACCTACGGCGCGATCGCTCCCGGGGTGCTGCACTTCACCACCGACGTCCTGTTCCGAGATCTGTGGCTGCGACCGGACCTGTCACCACGCGACCGCAGCCTGGTCACCGTCAGCGCCTTGGTGGCCTCTGGGCAGGTCGCCCAGATCACCTACCACCTGGGCCGCGCGCTGGACAACGGACTCACCACCGCCCAGGCCGGGGAGACGTTGACCCAGCTCGCGTTCTACGTCGGCTGGCCCAAGGTGTTCACCGCGCTGCCGGTCGTCAAGGACGTCTTGGAGAACCGACCCACATGAACTGCCCACCAACGACATTGGAGCACCCACGATGAACCCCACCTACGACTTCGACGGTCAGGTCGCCGTCGTCACCGGCGCCGCCTCCGGCATGGGCCTGGCCACCGCCCAGGCCTTCGCCGAAGCCGGCGCCTCGGTCACCCTGGCCGACCGCGACGCCGATGCCGCCCACTCGGCGGCGCAGAAGCTCACCGCCGCAGGACTGGTCGCGATCGGCATCGGTTGCGACGTCACCGACGAGACCCAGGTGGCCACCATGATCGAGCAGACCGTCGCCACCTTCGGCCGTGTGGACATGGCGTTCAACAACGCCGGCATCCAGGCCCCGCCCAGTGACGCCGCCGAGGAGACCGCCGAGAACTTCGACCACGTCAACGCGGTCAACCTGCGCGGTGTGTGGGCCGCCCAGAAGCATGAACTGCGCCAGATGCGCACCCAGGGCAGCGGTGCCATCGTCAACTGTTCTTCACTCGGCGGTCTGGTCGGCTTGCCCGAACGCGCGGCCTACCACGCCTCCAAGCACGGGGTGATCGGGCTCACCAAGAGCGCCGCCGTGGAATACGCCTCCCGGGGCATCCGCATCAACGCGGTCTGCCCCGGCACCATCGACACCCCCATGGTCGCCGACATGCTCACTGGTCAAGCCGACGCGATGGCCGAGATCATGAAACAACAATCCATCGGACGCCTCGGCCGCGCCGAAGAGATCGCTGCCGCCGTGCTCTGGCTGTGCAGCCCCGGCGCCAGCTTCGTCGTCGGTGCCGCACTGCCCGTCGATGGCGGCTTCACCGCCCACTGAGCCCCAAACGAACCCACCTCCAACGACTTTCGACTAGGACAAAAACCCATGATCACGACACGGACCCCCATCCCCGCCATCGCCCTACGCGATGGCACGACCATCCCGCAGCTCGGATTCGGCACGCTGGCCGTCCAACCCGACCGTACCTCCACGTCCGCCAACGTCGACATCACCGCCACGACAGTCGGCCACGCCTTGCGCGCAGGCTACCGTCACATCGACACCGCCCAGTCCTACGGCACGGAAGCCGGCGTCGGCCGGGCCATCGCCACCGCTGAAATCCCGCGTGCGCAGCTATATCTCACCAGCAAGCTCGCCAACGGCAACCACGGACCCGACGACGTGCGGCGCTCCTTCGACCAGACCCTGACCCACCTCGGGGTGGACTACCTGGACCTATTCTTGATCCACTGGCCGCTGCCCACCCTCTACGGTGGCGACTACGTCTCCACCTGGACGGCCATCACCGACTTCGTCGCCGAGGGACGCCTGCGCAGCGCCGGGGTGTCGAACTTCCAGCCCGCCCACCTGCAGCGCATCATCGACGAGACCGGACACGTGCCCGTGGTCAACCAGTTCGAGCTGCACCCCTACTTCGCCAACACCGCCGCGGTCACCGCGACCCGCCAGCACGGCATCGCCGTGGAAGCACACAGCCCGCTGGGCCACAGCGGTGAGCCCCTGACCGACGAGACGATCAGCCGGATCGCCGCCGCCCACCACAAGAGCCCCGCCCAGGTCGTCCTGCGCTGGCACGTGCAGCACGGGCACGTCGCCATCCCCAAATCCGCTCAGCCGCAACGGATGATCGACAACATCAACGTGTTCGACTTCGAACTCTCCACCGAGGAACTCACCGCGATCGACGCCCTCGACAGGGGCGCCGACGGGCGAGTAGGACCCAACCCCGACGTCTACGACGGAATCTGATCCCCGGCGTCGCGGTGTGACCGCGGTGCGTCCATCATCACCGACACCAGCGTCACCGGATGCTGGGAACGGTTCTGCCACGCGTGCATGGTGCCGCGTTGCACGATGGTGTCCCCGGCACGCAACACCGTCTCATCGGCCTCCAGGACGGCGTGCAACTCCCCGGCGACGATGGTGACCACGTCGACGGTGTCGGTTCGGTGCATTCCCGGAATCACCTTCGGATCGGAGGAAACCGCCTGTGCACCAAAGGCGTATGCCATGACCTGAGCATAGGAAGCGCGGTCGAACCGGCCACCGGGCGGAATGGTGCTCATCTTGACTACCAATCCACCCGGCGAAGGCGCACTGACCTCGTCGCCTAGGGACCCGTCGTCGTCGACGTGTGCTGGCAGGCGCTCCACACGCCACATGTCCGTCACCACGGAACCATCGGGCCGTTGACCGCGGGCCCCACAAGGTCGATCGGAGACGATGGTTGACCGGCCGTCGGCACCGACCCCGGTAACCACGCGTCGGCCACTTTGAGAACTGAATTCTCCTGGCATTCCACCCCTTCGGTCCTGCCTGCGCATCGGTCTCTGGCAGAAGCCTACGACGGAGCGCGTAACTTTAGCGCGCTGGCGAGACACGCCGAAGTCTTGTCAAAGGAGGCAGGCGTGCCGTGTCAATCTTCGGTGCGTCTCGACATGTTCCGCTGTCGAGATGCAACGTAAATCAACAAAACGCACGCCCGATATGACCTGATCGCGGTGGACAAGCAGATCCTGGCCGAAGTCGCGCACCTTGATGGCAGGGGCGTTGTCCCGTTATCTGGCGGCCAGTGTGCTGTCGGCGCTCCCGCACACCACGGGTTCGGCGCGTGGAACCCGACGGCGCGAGGACAGTCTGCTGCGGCTGCGGCGGGCCATGGCGTTCATCGAGGAGCACGCCGATGTCGACCTGTCGCTGGGCCGCATCGCGACCGCGACGGACACCACCACCGAGTCACTCCGGTATCTGTTCCGCCGTTACCGAGACTGCACGCCTAGGCGGCCCGGCCAGCATGTGGGCGAAGCCCAGCACGCGTATTCCCTCTGGCGGAGCGGAATCATTGTCTACGAAAGGGGGATCGGATCGCCGTCGCCGATCTTGACGATCTCGATCGGCGGGACCCCGGATAGTCCGCGTCCCTGGGGTGGGCAAGCCATTCCTCGTGGGTGAAGGCGCGGCAGGCGGGCAGACCGGCTGCGGTGAGGGCATCCTCGAAGGAGCAACTGGGTCACCGTGGTCAATACGGCGAGGACTTGACCTTTTCAGCGGAGTCCGTGAGACGTCTGTGGCGAATCAATATCCTTCTCGTTCGGGGCGCGGTTGCGTCAATTCGGACATCGTGTCACTACCTAGGTTGCGGAGCCCTTCGAGTAGGGCGTCGAGAGCCTCGCCGACGGCGATACGGGCGGCGGTGACGTCATCGGCGTTGCCGACGTAGAGCGCAGCCTCTTCGCACGTGACCAGTAGAAGGTGCGCCATCGCGTCCGGTGACACGGCGCGCATGCTCCCATCGCGAACTCCGTCGACGACGAGTTGGCGGATCGTGTGGAGGCCGTAGGAGGAGCCGACTGCGTGGAACCGCTCCCATCCGAGTACTGCGGGTGCGTCGAGAACGATCCTGCGCAGGTCGCTGTCCAACCCGGTATCGAGATAGCTGTCGATCGTCCGCTTGAGTCGGCTGAAGCCGTCCGAGGGAAGCCCGACGAATCGATCGACATGCCGTGCCATCAGCTCCTCGAGCACCTCCTCGAACACTGCGGCGAACAGTGCGGACTTGTCAACGAAGTGGTGGTAGACCGCGCCCCGCGTCCCGACGCCGGCGGCTTGGGCGATCTGCCCGGTGCTCGCGGCCGCAAAGCCAACCCGAGAGAACATCTCCCGCGCGGCGTTGAGGATCTGCTGGCGGGAGCGCTCACCGCGCTTTGGTGATGCCTTGGGCACGGGTCGACCTTAACGTGCCGATCAGGGTCCGAGATGGTCTCTGATCCCCGAGACCGCGCCGGTCAGTACGGCGCTACGGTTTCGCGAAGTACCGCGCGCGAAGCTCCGCCTTGCGTACCTTTCCAAGCGCCGTGCGTGGCATGGCGTCGACGACGACGAGCCGCTCGGGTGTCTTTTGGCGGGCCAGGCCCGATGCTGCGAAGTGGGCCTGAATGCCGGGGAGGTCGACGGTCATCGATGGTTTCATCACCACTACCGCGGCGACGACTTCGCCGTAATGGGAATGCGGTGCGGCGACTGCCGCTGCCTCCGCCACTCCGGGGTGCGCGTTGAGGACGTCTTCGACTTGTCCCGACGAGATCGTCTCTCCGGCACGGATGATCACGTCCTTGATGCGGTCGATGATGCTCAGCCGCCCCGCCGCATCGACGTGGCCCAAGTCTCCGGTGCGGAACCAGCCGTCGGCGGTGAAGGCATCGGCGTCGAGTGCATGGTCGCGGTATCCAACGAATTGTTCGGGACCCTGCACCACGACCTCTCCATCGTCACCGCACTGACACTCGGCGCCGTCTGGCCCCAGGATGCGGACCCGAGACCCTGGCAGAGGTTCGCCGTCCGTGCTTAGCCGTGCTGATCGATCGCAGCCGGTGTGGAGTCCGGTGACGGTCGGATGCTCGGTGGAGCCGTAGCTACGGAATGTGCTGATGCCGGCCGCTGCCGCGCGGCGCCCCAGTTCTTCGGTCACCGGTGCCGCGCCGATCAAGAACTGCCGCAACGTCGCCAGCCCCCCGGCGGTATCGCCAAGGTCGAGGAGGCCGGCGAGATGGAAGGGGGTACCGGCGGTGGCCGTCACCCGGAATCGGCGCACTACCTCCACCGCCCGGGCCGCGTCCCAGCCGTCCATGAACACCGTATGGTTCCCCGAGAGCAGCGGCCGCAGAATGCTGCCGACCCCGGCGATGTGGCCCGGCGGGAACGTCACCAGCAGCACGTCGTCGGGACCTCCAGCGAGGAGGGCTGGCATGGTCCGATGTTCGGCGAGCAGCGAGTTGTGGGAGTGCTGAACGCCTTTGGGCGCCGAGGTCGTGCCCGAGGTGTACATCAACAGGCATACGTCGTCAGCTTGCACGGAAGGCGCAACGTATTCGTCGGCGGAGCGGTCGAGCTCCGACCACGTCGAGAAGCCGGGGCCCGGCTCGGCGTCGATCAGCACGACGTGACGTAGCGTCGCAATGTCGGCAATCCCGGGAACTCGTTCGCGAAAGGGGGTCGATCTCCAGCGGTCGGGCATGAAGAGCACCGCGGCCTCTGCCTCAGTCAGAATGAACCGCACTTCGGCAATCCCGTAGACGTGCGGTATCGGCACCAACACTGCACCGCATAGCAGCACGGCCTGGTACACGATCGCGCATTCGGGCCGATTCGTCAGCTGGGCAGCCACCGCATCGCCTTGACCCACACCCAATTCCTGCAAGGACGCTGCCAACGCCAACGCCGCCTGGTGGACGGCGGCGATGGTCGGGTCGAAGGTCTCGCCGTCGACGACGAAAGTGACGGGCTCAGTGCCGTTTTCGAGTGCGCCCGTGGCGAAGGCGTCGACGCAGGTCGATTCGGAGAACCAGCCCTGGCGGTACCACGCGTCGCGCAGTTGCGCATAGTCGAATCGAGTCATGGAGTCGTCGGTTCCTCCGTCCGTCGGGCGTTCGCGGCCGCTAAGTCTCCCATCGCAGGGGGAGCGATTGCAGGCCGACTTGGCCGCCGGTCTCGTACAGCGCAACATTGGGATCGAGGCGGTAGGTCGGGATCCGCCTGTGCCACTCCTCGAGCGCGATGCGCAGCTCGCGGCGGGCCAAGTGTGACCCTAGGCATCGGTGTGGCCCTGCGCCAAAGGCGATGTGGTTGTTGGGGGTTCGCGCGATGTCGACTGAGGTGGCGTCGACGAACGCGGCATCGTCTCGGGTGGCGGCGTGCAGTGGCAGGTTCACCATGTCCCCGGCCTTCATGGGGCAACCCTGCACGGTGGTGTCCGTGGTGACGCGGCGCGCCGAGGTGACGATCGCGTAGCCGCGAAGGAATTCCTCGACCGCGGTCGAGATGGTGTCGGGCGCGTCGACGATGCGCTGCCGGTCGGCAGGGTGGTCGGCCAGGTGCCAGAAGATCCATCCGAGAGTCGCCGTGACGGTGTCGAGTCCGGCCATGAACATCAGCAGGCAGAATGAGAGCAGGTCGGCGTCGCTGACGGGGCGGCCCTCGATCTCGTAATGCAATGCCTTGCTGACGATGTCATCGCGTGGCTCGGCACGTCGCTCGGCGATCACGCTCGCGAAGCGACCCATGACGGCGCCCATGGCGTTGGCGGCGCTGTCGCGTCCCGCAGGGTCGGGTGTGCTGTGCATGATGGCGTTCTCCCAGGCGAGGAACTGGTCGAGCTCGTCGGCGGGAAGTCCCATCATCTGAAGGAAGATGGTAGAGGGGAATCGTGCTGCGAAATCGGCGATGAAGTCGCAGCGTCCCTTGTCGGCGACGGCGTCGACGCACTCGATCGCGCGGCTGCGCACGGTGTCGTCGAGCCGCTCGATGGCCTTAGGTGCGAACAGCGGACCGAGTTGGCGACGCCACTGCCGGTGCTCGTCGCCGTCGAGCATTTCGGGGATCCACTTGTACTGGGGATCGGGATCCATCGCGGTGACCACGCTGCTGGAGAAGGTCTCCGGATCCTGCAACACCTGAAGAATTCCCTCATGGTTCACGACTTCCCAGAAGCCCGGCCCGAACTCATTTCGGTACCAGGGGGACTGCGATCTGAGGTGGTCGTAGGTCGCGAAGTGGGTGCCGACGGGCTGCGTGGCGGTGTAGTCGTAGTTCAGAGTGGTTTCGGCCTGACTTGGCCGGCTGTCGGCGGTAGTCATCGGGGTCAGCCTCCTTGGTGGATGAATGGGGTCGAGGAGCGACGGACTTCTAGGCGAAGAGGCCGACGTCGGGCGTACCGCCGTCGACGGTGATTCGCTGACCGGTGATGTACTCACCGTCCCGCGAGGCGAGGAACGCGACGATCCCTGCGACGTCCGGTGGGCGGCAGGTCCTACCGAAGGGGTAGGACGGTTCGAGCTCGGCGATGGTGGCGCCGGCCGTGGCGGCGACGAGCCGCTCGCCCATGTCGGTTGCGACGAGGCCGGGTGCCACGATGTTCACGCGGATGCCGTGTGCGCGCTCCTCGCGAGCGAGGGTGAACGCCGCGGCTTCGAGCGCGCTCTTCGCCAGGGTGTAGGCCGCAGCACCCCGATGGTGCTCGCGGGTAATAGTGCTGGAGATCGCGACCACGTCGGCGCGGCCCGCCGTTCGGAGTTGCGGCAGGGCCGCTCGGATCAGGGCCAACGGCCCGAGCAGATGGACGTCTAGAAGACGCTGGTATTCCGATCGGTCGGTGTCGGCGATGGTGGTGCCACGCGATGCCGTCCCGGCGTTGCTGACCAACAGGTCGAGAGCGCCGAGATCACCATCGATAGCCGAAAGCATTTCTGTAACGGAACTTTCGTCGGCCACCGACGCCTGGTAAGCCCTTGCGCAACCGCCCGCGGCGGTGATGTCCTCGACGACCCGGCGCGCGGCGTCGGCGTCCCTCCGGTAGTTGACGGCCACGGCCGCGCCGTCGCTGGCCAGCCGCAGCGCGATGCCCCGACCCACGCCGCGGGAGCCCCCGGTAACGAGGGCGACCCGCCCGATCAGGGGTTCATCCACGATGCTGGCTCGCGAATGCCGCGGGGGTCACCTCGGCCACAGGTACACCACGACGGCCAGGATCGACATCAAGCCGTAACAGCTCAGCAGCAGGTATATCGTCTCGCGGCGCAGCGCTTGCGCCGTTGCCGGGGGCTGCATCAGTGCGTGCAGGCGGTCGTCGTCGGTGGGACTCACGGGTGTCCTCGCTTTGCGTGTCAGGGAACGTAGATGCTGTGGCTGCCAGTGGCCACCCGCATGAACAGAAGGGGCAAGACGGTCATGGCGAAGAACGAGATCTGAAAGACGACGAACCACGAAGCGAACCGGGCGAGTTCGAACTTCCACCGCGAGATGGTCACCTGATAGTCGAGGAAGGCGTCGAACTCGGCGGTGCGGTTGACCGGAGCCATCGTCCTCTGGTCGGCGACCAGAGTTCCTCCGCTGACCCCAGACCGTGGGGGGTGCCCCGCATCCTGGACCGGCGGCCTGGGTCGAGTGAACCGTTGGAGCCCGATGAAGCGTTCGAAGTGGTTCAACGTGCGGACCGGTGGCTTCCCGGCCCAGTAGGCGATCAGGTTCGGCCAGAACGACATGATCCCGATCGTCCACAGCAGCGTGAACTTCCCCCCGTTGGCGAAGTCCATGTGGGGCCCGAAGCCCGGGTCATAGACCCACCAACCCATCGCAGCGGCGGTCGATTCGACGAGGAAGTCCCACGCGTAGTTGACCGGGATGGCTAACACGGCAATGGCTTTGAGCAGGCTCCAGCCGTAGCGGCGGACCAGGAACTGGCCCAGTTTCAGGACGAGCCAGGCATGCACGGTCCAGTAGCAGGCGTAGGCGAACGGCATGAACAACGGATCGTGAGGTGTCTTGAGCGGCAACCACTCCAAGAGGTGGTGTTGGGCGAAGGTGGGACTGTAGATCAGTTCCTGACCCCAGTCTCCGATCGTCTCCATCCAATAGACCAACATGCTGTTGGTCAGAAACAGGAAGCCCCACGTCAGGCGCCGGCGGCTGATGGTGTCGATCACCGCGAGCAGCACGACCAGACCTCCGAGGATGGGGATGACCCAGTTGAAGAACCAGACACCGCTGGGATGCAGCAGTGCCGGCGGGGTCGGCGGCACGGTCAACGGAAACGTCATCGATCCTCCATCCACGAGCAGGGAGCGATTCAAGTCACATCGCTCCCGCGACGTGACATAGGCCATACTCCGATGTAACATACAGCTGTATGTTTTCGGCAGTCAATGGGTCTCCCTGACGTGATTCGGGGCTCCATGGTCGCCCACGGCCGCGGCATCGATCGTCGGTCAGTGCATGAAATGCCGTGCCAGAAGGGATGAACCGGGTGCAGACGCCGTGTCATCGAACTCGTGACCGAGGTGCGCGGTGAATGCGACCGCGCGATCCGCGGGCTCGGCGCCGGAGGTAAGGCTGTCCCGGCCGCGCGCCGGGGTAGTTGCCATCGACCTGAACCGGCCGCACCGATTGAACGCTCTGACCGCGACGATGGTCGAGTCGATGCACGAGGCGTTGACCGAAGCGGGCAGCGATCCGCAGTGCAGGGTCGTCGTCCTTGGAGGGGTTGGACGGGGATTCTGCGCAGGCCTCGATCTCGATGGATACGCAGATGACACCGTCGGCCATGACGTTCACGCGAAGCTGGCCGTGCAGCGGCACATTGCCTCGCTCGTTCAGCGCATCAGGTCGCTACGGCAGCCCGTCATCGCGTCGGTCAACGGCGCCGCGGCTGGCGGTGGTCTGGCCCTGGTTTGCGCATGCGACGTGCGGCTTGCATCGATCGACGCCGTCTTCGCGGTGTCGTTCATCAGAGTGGGTTTCTCGGGGTGCGACATAGGAACGTCGTGGATGTTGCCGAGGCTGGTGGGCGCCGGTCGTGCGCATGAGCTGATGCTGACCGGTCGACGGTTCGACGCAGCAGAGGCACTGCGTATCGGTCTCGTTGCGGACGTGGTCGCGGCGGAGGATTTGGCTGGCCGCGTGACGCAAACCGTCGACGCGCTACTGGCGGCCCCTCCGTTGTCGTTGGCCCTGACCAAACAGGGAATGTGGCTCTCGCTGGAAATCCCGTCCTTCGACGCAGCGGTCGAACTGGAGAACCGACAGCAGGTGCTGACGGCCTTGACCCAGGATCAGGCCGAAGCGATGGCCGCGTTCCGCGATGGCCGTGAACCGAGGTACTGCAACAGATGACGAATTGCATCAGGCGGACAGGCAGACGACGATGACGATTACTGCGCAGCAGGATGACGCGTCGACCCTCAGCGCCGACCTGCTGGCCTGGGTGCAGGACGTCTTGGGCGCCACCATCGTCTCGGTCGACCGGCGCCCCGGCGGCGGCCGACGGGAGGCCTGGTTCCTAGACGTGCGTTACCCCGACGGATCAGCCGGCGAGCTGTTCCTGCGCTACGACCGCACGGACCCGACCGTGACGGGTGATCCCTTCACCCTCAGCCGCGAGGCAGCGTTCTTCGCTGCCATGGCTGACAGCGCTGTGCCGGCGCCGCACATCCATGCGGTCCACCCGAGGGAACAGGCGATCCTTGCCGAGCGCGTCGCCGGTGAGACGTGGTTCTCTCGATTGAAGGACCCCGACGAGCGCGTCGAGGTTGCGACGGACTTCATGCGCATCCTG
Organism: Mycolicibacterium madagascariense; assembly: GCF_010729665.1. Taxonomy (NCBI): domain Bacteria; kingdom Bacillati; phylum Actinomycetota; class Actinomycetes; order Mycobacteriales; family Mycobacteriaceae; genus Mycobacterium; species Mycolicibacterium madagascariense. The sequence continues at coordinate 80,083 of NZ_AP022610.1, forward strand.
GCCGCACTGCACGCCATCGAGCCACGCGGACTCGATCTGGACGAGGGGGTGAATCCAGGTGACTTACCCGCACACGTCGCCGTCGAAATCGACCGGTGGGAAAGGTTTTATCGCACCAGTGAGGCGCCGCCCGACCCGCTCATCGAGGTTGGCTTCGCCTGGCTAAAGGCCAACGTTCCGAAGGCGTCGGGACCGGTGGTCATCGTGCACGGCGACGCTGGACCGGGAAACTTCCTGTATCGAGACGGCCGGGTGAGCGCGGTGCTCGACTGGGAGTTGGCCCACCTGGGTGATCCCCACGACGACCTGGCGTGGGTGAGTGTTCGCGCGGTCCAAGAGCCCTTTACCGACCTTCTCGAGCGATTCGACGACTACGCCAGGTTCAGCGGCAGGCCGGTGGACGTCTCCCGGGTGCGGTACTACCGCGTGTTCGCCGAGCTGAGGATCCTGGTGCTCAGCCACCACTCCGTCGGGCATTCCGATCCGCTCGGGGAAGTCGGCAATGCCTTGATCTACACCGCGCTGCACCGTCGACTGTTCGGTGACGCGATGGCCGACGTGCTCGACGTCGAACTGCAACGACCCACCACGCTCGATGCGCCGGTTACGGCCCTCGCCTGGTGGTACGACGCGGCGCTGGCGCAGCTGGGTCAGATCGTCGTCCCGCGTAGCACGGACCCCTTCGTCATCTTGCGCAGCAAGGGCATTGCCAGGATGTTGAAGTACCTGCGCGAGATGGATCGGCTCGGCCCCGCGGCCGAGGTCGCCGACCTCGAGGACTTGGCTGATGTGCTTGGCGCCCGACCGGATTCGGTGGCCGAGGGCATCGCCGCCTTACTCGGCCGGTTCAACTCGGGCACCGTCGACGTCGCTTCGGTGGTACGAGTACTGCACCGCCGGACGCTGCGGGAGATGCAAATCCTGCGTCCGGCGATGGGTAGGCTCGTCGAACGTACGTTCGACCCGCTGGAACGGCCATGATCGGTATCGGGAACGGCCAACGCGGTCAACGGATTTCGTGGATCGTCACCCATCGAGGAGAAGGACGAGGCAATGGTTGAGCACGTCGTGGTTTCAGATGCTGATGTGGGCCAGCGTGTGTGTGCTGCGCTCGAGGCAGACGGAGTGGTGGTCGTCGAGGGCGCGATCGACTCCGACATGATCGCCCGGGCCAAGGAAGCGCTCGAACGCGGCGCCCGCGAAGACGAGGCCCACGGCTTCCAAGTCCGTGGATCTGCCTATGACCCAGACGAACTCAACGTTCGGGTTCGGAACTTGCCCGGCAAGGATGCAGTGTTCCGCGAGATGCTCGAGCTTCCAGCGCTTCGGGCCGTGGTCACTGGTTGGCTTGGTGACAGCGTGCGACTGTCGAACTTCACGTCCAACACCACCCTGCCTGGCGCCGGTGCGATGGCGTTGCACGCCGACCAGAACCCGATCCCGGCCCCGTGGCCGCCCTACCCATGCACCGTGAACGTGGCGTTCGCTCTAGACGATTTCACCCCCGACAACGCCACTCGCTACGTGCCGGGAACGCACCGTGAGAGCGGCCCTCCAGCTTGGCATGGAACGCATCCCGGCGCGGTCCCACTGTGCGGGCCTGCTGGATCAATGATGTTCATGGAGGGCCGCATTCACCACCAGACCGGCGCCAACACCGGAACGACCCCCCGCTCGGGGGCATTCGCGTTCTTCGCGCGTTCCTTTCTGGCCCCGCAATTCGAATGGCACCGCGGCATCCTCCAGGACCTGCGCGCCACGCTGAGCCCATGGCTGCGCGAGATCATGGGGTTCGGGCAGTCCGGCGGCACCGCCAACTTCATCCCGGAGAACGCCGCCGCTTCGACAACCCCCGCACCGCGATGACGGCCAGCCCGGCGCGCGCGAACGCCATCCCCGGTCCCGTCGTACCGGAGTCCGAGCAATTCATGCCATCCGATGACGGTCTGCACACCCCGGGCGGCGAGTTCTACTTCAACGAAACCTACTGGTTCTCGTTCTTCGCCCCCGAACGGGGCCTCGGTGGGTGGCTCTACTCGGGCGTCCGGCCCAGTGCCGGCGTCACCACCGGTGGCTGCTGGATTTGGGATCCAAAAGGCACCGACCCGTGGGAGATCTTGTTCTTCGAGCAGTTCAACTGGCTCAAACCACCGGTGGTCGCCGACGCCCACCGGCTCGTCCTCGCCAACGGCAACACGGTGAGCACTGTCGAGCCTGGGCAGACCTACGATCTGGCCTTCGACGACCGTGAGCGTCTGCAGGCCCGCCTGCGGTTCACCGGCAGCGAGCGCCCAGTACCGCTACGCCCAGGCACCCCGCCGTATCCGAAGGCGTCGCACTTCGATCAAACCGGACGGGTTACCGGTTGTCTGATTCTGGATGGCGACCGCATCGACATCGACTGTTACGCCATGCGTGATCGGTCCTGGGGGCCGCGTCGCGAACGCGGTTATCAAGTGATGGCCTACACCTGGCTCGCCGACGATCACACCTCGCTGCTGGCCTACTCGACGCCCCGACGCGACAGCGATCGAACCGACGACGTGTACGCCGGCTACGTCCGTCGCGGCGGCGCTGTTCGCTACCTCGCGTCGGGTGCGCGGCAGGTGCGCCGCCACCCCCACGACAAGTGGATTACGGACGTCTCGATCGACTTGGTCGACGACGACGGGCGACCCTTAATCGCACACGGCCGGGCCGTCAGTCGAATGATCCTGCCAACCGCCACCAGTGTGTGCGTGAACTCGCTGATGGAATTCACCGTGGACGGTCGGACCATTTATGGTGAGGACCAAGATGTTTGGCCGATGAATGCCTGGCGAACCATGCGTTGAATGATGGCGATCGACCCTCCGCGCGGGTGGTTGAGGCTGTCCCGGCGATCAGCGCAAAAGCCTGGCTGTCTCGCTAACGGACCGTCTGTCGGCCGCCTAGATGTAGCCTGTCAGGAGGTTGGTGTCCGTCGGCTGATCGGCGGGAGGCCACCGAGTGCGCTGTGACGTCGTCGAGTGTTGTAGTGCTCGAGCCAGGGCGCAAGGGCTTCTGATTGCATTGGGTCTGCCGGAGGCTCGAACTATTGGATTCCCAAAAGGGGTTGGTCGGTCCTTTCGTCATCGTGGAACGTGGCCTCGTACTCTGCGGGCGGTAGGTCTTAGAGATAACAGTGCAGGCGGCGGGTGTTGTGCCAGTGCACCCATCCCAGGGTGGCCAGCTCCACGGTCTTCCACGGGCCGGCCCGGACGGGTCCGTAGATCAGCTCGGCCTTGTAATAGCCGTTCACCGTCTCGGCTAGGGCGTTGTCGAAGCTGTCCCCGACGGTCCCGCTGAAGGGCACCGCGCCGATCTCGGTCAGGCGTTCTGGCCGTAGCGGATGGGCGTGGACTGACCCGGCATCGGAATGACCTCGCAAGCCCGCCAACGTATTCCCGTGTGACCAGCGCGTCATCTCAGTGGCATCGAGCACCATGGTAATCCGCGTGTGCGGCGGAAGCGGCCACCCCACGATTATTCGACTGAAGACATTGGTGAGAAAGCAGACATACGCTGCCCCGGCCCACGACGGCACGGACGTCTAGTCGCTGACCTAAAACGCATTAGGCGCCGTGGCGGTGAACTTGCGCTTCACCAGATGCGGGGTGCCGCGGCGCACCTGGGTCAGCTTTGGTGGTGCGCACTTGTTTGCCGCGACGCACCCCCTCTATTCCGGCCGCACGCATCAGCCACCCGACCTGATCACGGCCCACGTCGTGGCGGGCGCGGCGGGCGGCCTTCCACAGCTTTCGCACGCCCCAGACCCGGTAGTTGTCCTCCAACATCTCAGTCCGGATCGGGATCAACCGGGCATTAGAGGCCGTCGCCCAACTTGGCCCACCTTCTCCAATTCACGACGGAACCATCTTGGCATGGTCCGGATGTCAGGAAGGTCTGCACAAGACTCTTGCGACGTGACGTGCCGCGGCAGTGCTGACGCAGATCGCAGCAGCCGCAACGCAGTCCTGCGTCGCCGCCAGTCCGCGTGGCACGACTGTGTTCCCGGGAGCGCGAAGAAGCCTGGACTGAACCGACGCTCCGGACCGCCGTGGCACAACAGTTCATGTCGACCCGAGTGTTTTCAAGCGTTGGACGGAGCTGTAATCGATCAGACGATTCGGCGTCGCCGATGCGGTCAACGTTTACCGGCGGGGCGCACAGTCGGCGAGAGTGCGGAACCGTTGAGACAGCGAGCGGCAGTCCCGACTCAGGTATGCGCCGGTCGGGCGGCCGTATACCGGCCGGCCGACAGAAAGATGCGACGAAGATTGACGAGCTCAGACGACACGCCGAAGTCTTGTCAAAGTAGCCAGGCGTGTCTTGTCAGTGTTAATTGCATCTCGACATCGGCTGCACTGTCGCAGGCTCCCAGGCGCTGTGTTGTGTCGTCGTCGTTGAGTTGTCCTCGTGTGTGTCCTCCGCCGCTGCTATTGGGCGGCGACATCACGTCGGATCACCGCGTGACCGCGAATGATGCTGCGTCGACGACGCCCCTGTATGAAGCCCACGACACTGAGAAAAGGGAGCGTGACGATCGCCTTGACGGGCCAGGCGGGCGGGGATTCCCGTGCAGGGTCTGCCGACGGCGACCGGGGCTTGTCCGGAGATGGCTGCGTGGGTGGGGATGGCGGGGTCAGAGTCGTCCGAATGTGTGATGTTGGGCAAGGTATTTGGTGATGGCATCGGCGATAGCCGTAGGTTGTTCGGGGAACAGTGCGTGGCTGGCGTCGGCGATCACCGTGGTGGTGACGCGGCTGCCATATCGGTGGCGCAGGTCGCCCCATTCGGCGCGTTGATGGAACGGGTCCAGTGCAGCAATGATCTCGAAGATTGGCGCGTTGCCAGCGCCCCAGTAGCGGTTCACGTCCGCGTGGCGCACGCAGTCGACCTGCATGGCCAAGGTCTCGGGGTACCAGCCGGTGAGCCATTGCGACGCGTCATGACCGGGAGCGAAGAACGCTAAGCGCAGCGCTGCGAGCCGCTCGCCTTCACTCAGGGTAGGGTCCGCGGCGCGCATGGGTGCCGAATCAACCTCGGGTGCAATGGTTTTCCCAGATGCTGCCGCCAAGATCACGCAGGCGACCTGGTCCGCGTAATGGACCGCGGTCGCACGGGCGACGAAGTTTCCGAAGGCGTGGCCGAGGACGACCGCGGGCCCGTCGGCCAGGGCTGCTATCACTGCAGCGACGTCGCGGGCCATGTCGTCGAAGCGCACGGCAGTCATCGGACCGGACGAGCCGGCGACGCCGCGTGGTTGAGGACGCAACACCCGGTACCCCGCTCGTGCCAGCGTCGCAGCCAATGCGTCGAAATCGTTTCCCCCGTCGCGTCCGTAGGACGGTAGGAGGACGATCGCCGGGCCGTCTCCGTCGACGTAGGTCTCGATGGATGTCGCGCCCGCGATGACCATGTCAACGTGTGGAGTCATGATGGGTCCGAGGCGCTCGCGGCCGCGGTCGGGTAGGTGAATTCGGCGCGAAGTAGCGCGGCCCGACGGGTGACGCCGTCGGGGGGAGCAGTGGTCCCGCCGTCGGTGGTGAGGTAGGCGACGTGGCCGTGGTCTCCTGCGCCGCGTCCCCACGCGGCACTGGACGGCCCGACGAGAGTGTCGTCGAACGGATCACCGGCGATGTGGCGGACTTCGCTGCCGTGCCGCGGCGTGAGCGGCACTCGATCGAAGGTGTTGGCGCGATGCCTGGTGACGTAAGCGAATCCGGCTTCCTCGTCGAGGCAGAAGTCATCGGCGTTGTCGATCGCCGCGACGAACTGCGCAGGCCCGGCCGGATCGAGGGTGGCAGCGTCGACGGGCACGCGCATGAACACCTTCTGCGCGGTGGAGGTGTAGTACAGGTAGCCGTCCTGTGCGCCGTAGCGCACGCCGTTGACGCCGGGTTGCGGTGGGGGAGGAACGCCGCTGTCGGGGTCGAACGCCATGGTGTCGTCGGACAGCCATATCCGCGCGGTGGCGCTGCGGGCGTCGTCGGCGAGGTCGACGCGCCAGATGAGACCGGCGAAGCAGTCGGCGATCGCCATCACCGTTGGTCCGAGTAGGCAGCTGCCGTTGAGGCCGCGCACACGGTCGTCGAAGGTGTAGACGATCGTTGGATGGACCGGTGTGCCTGGTGTCCACCTGGTGAAATCGATTCGCACCAAATGTGATTCGTGAGTCGTGTAGGCCTCGGTCAGGCTGATGACGAACACGTCGGGGGCGATCTCGACGATTCCGGTCACGGGGTGCTCGAAGGTGTGTACCAGGACCGGCTCGACGACGGCACCGGGAGCCGCTGGTGGCACCCACCAGAGTTCCTTCTGTAGCACCGCAGTGATCAGGACGGACTGGTCCATCCGGACGGCCAGGTTCTCCAGAAAGTACTTCTGCGGAAAGTAGGCCACCGGAGTCAGTGTGACGGTGGGCAGCGGCGCAATGGCCATGATGGTCCTTGGTCCTCAGGGAGCGGGAATGGCGAAGACGTTGAGAATGGCGCACACGGTGTGATAGAGGCCTACCAGCACGGTGAGCTCGAAAACGCCTGGCGGACCTAACGTCTGCTCGGCCAGGCGGTAAAGGTCGTCGTCGACGCGATGCGCGGTGGACAGCGCTCTCGCCAGCCGGTGAGCGGTCTGCTCAGTGTGGGTGAGACCTTCGGGCATCTCGCCGGCGGCCAGCGCAGCGACGACCGCGTCGGACAGGCCGGCGCAGCGCGCGACCGCGCGGTGCGCATAGAGCTCGTAGGGGGCCTGCCACAGCGCCCCGATGGTCAAGATCACCACTTGGCGCACCCGCTCGTCGAGTGAGGTGTGCTGCTCTTCGGTCGCCTGCAATTGAAGGAATGCGGTACCGATCTGGGGGCTGAGCAAGCTGGGGTTGAACGGTCCAATGAGGCGCCCGTCAGCCAACTTTGCCGCGAAACCCGTTCGCGTCGCCCACGGCACGGCGTTGGCGGTGATGTGGTCGAACAACTCACGCTGCGCGCCGGTCAGCGAATCCGGGTCGGCGAGCGTCAGCCGACCACCCAGGCCGTTTCCGTCGATGCTCACTGGTCCAAACCCTCGGCGTTGGCCGGCACGTCGAAGGCGCCGAGCGTCATGCACACCATGGTGAACCAGCCCAACAGCACCGCCACGTCGACGATGCCCGCATCCCCAAGCAGTTCCTTGGCGCGCCGGTACAAGCCCATCGGCACGATCCGCGGGGCGACCAACGCGGACGCGAGCTCGTAGACGACTTGTTCCCGCGAATCGTCGAAAGACGTTGGGAGTCCAGCGATCAGCGCCTCGACCCGGCGCGGATCCAAGTGTCCGTCACGTTCGCCGATGAGCTCGTGCTCGTAATTGGCATAGGGGCTACGCCACCGCGCATTGACGACGTTGGTCGCGATCTCGATCTCCGATTTCGTCAAGGTCGACTCACGCTGGAAATACGCCCCCGTCGGCACGATCGTCTTTGACAGAGTGGGGTTGGCAAGCCAGATCTTGTGCGGTCCCGGCACGAGCCCCCGCAGTTCGCGGGTGAAGTCGTAGGCCTCCTTCGTCTGCGGTGTCATCGCCTCGACCGGCGTCTCCACGTATCGGCCGAACGTTCCGAAATCGCCCTCCGTACTCACGTCGTCTCCCGTCCACCCCAATTATCCGCGAATGATCGTTCGCTTTTAAGCGTGCACCGGGCGGACTGCTCTGTCAAACGCGAACGCTCGTGTTTTTTCTATTACGGTGGAGCCATGCCCAAGGTGACGAGTGAGTACCGCGCGGAACGGCGCGCGCACATCATGGCCGCGGCCCGCCGATGCTTCGTCCGTGACGGGTTCCATGCGTCGTCGATGCAGGACTTGGTCGCCGAGGCCGGTATCTCCTCGGGCGCCGTATACCGCTATTTCGCCAGCAAGGATGAGGTCATCGAGGCGATCGCCGCAGAAAATCTCGATCAGGTGGTCGCAGTCCTGGCACAGGCCATTGGAGAGGGCGCCAGCCCGCAGGCGGCACTCACGGCGGTGCTGGAATTCGTCACCACGCGCCATCGCGAGGACGGCTTCGCCGCCATCGCCGTGCTGGTCTGGTCTGAAGCCTTGCGCAATCCACCACTGGCCGACCACCTGCGCGAGGCCATCACCAGCGCGTTGGCGACGCTGAGCGGCGACCCGCACGCCGCCCCCGATGGGGGAGCACACGGCACCCGTACCGACGACACCGCTCACCACGAACCCACGGCAATGGCTGAGGTGCTGTTGTGCGTGCTGCCCGGTTATCTCATGCGGTTGGCGCTCGGCGGAGCCGAGGCGGTCGCGAACGTGCCCGGCGCCGTCGAGAGGGTGCTCTTCGTCACCGGTACATCACCGGCCCACCCCTGACCCGACGGCATCAGCAGTTCCGAAAGCGAAACACCCAATTTAACTAAGCGCCGCTGGTGGTCGATCATTGCGGGGCGCCTCCGTGGGTGTCGAATCACCATCATGAGTTCCCGAGCCGAGACGAGGTGGTCTCGTCGTGAATCTCGATGTGGCCTCGCCGTGAACCTCGATGAATCCCCATGGCGTGATCCAGTTTCGAAGTAAGGGGCCAGCTGCACGTGCGACTAGTTCAGGTTGTCGATGAAGAGGTGCATCGTGAAATCGAAGCGGTCGTGTCCGCTGCCGCCGGTCAGTTCTGCGGCATGGCGCCGGGTGTGTGGGAATTCGTCGGCCGGTAGGGCGGTGAGCCGGCGGATCAGCTCCTCGCGGTCGACGACCCAGTTCTCGTCGTCATCGTGTCGTCGCTGGTGGACTAGCGAGAGTTCCAGGGTGTAGGCGGCGACGTACAGAGACAGCGCGTCGATGGCCCATGCCGCGCGCTGGGGAGGAACGCCACCGGCGAGCGTAATTGCCAGCATCCCCTCGGCCACGCGAAGGGTGTCGAGGTTGGTCGACGCCGTGGCCAACGCGGCGCTCGCGATACCCGGGTATCTCAGGTATTGGTCGCGGATCTGGACGCAAACGTCGAAGAGTTGCTCCCGCCACTGGGTTGGTTGTGGTTGTGGCAGAACGAGTTCCGAACACAGCCTGCCGATGAGTAGCTCATCGATGTCGGACTTGTTGACCACGTGAACGTAGAGCGATGCCGGCCCGGTGCCCAATGCCTGGGCGACGCTGCGCATGGTCAGGGCGTCGTGACCCTGCGTGGCCACGATCTGCAACGCCGCGTCGATGATCCGCTCGACGGTGATGGGGTCCTTTCGTGGTCGTGGCGGCGCACTCGCGCCACCCGGTCGCGCATGCCGAGCAGCCCGGCGCTGCTGGGGATCAGGACGAGCCATGCCGCGGAATCCTACCTTGACACGAACAACAGTCAGTATGTAGAACTATGTTCGTTGTTACGAACACTGTTCGTCGGTGCCGAGCCGCTATGACGTTCGAGCCGTTCGATCGACGTGCCGACCGCCGCCCACCCGAGGGCGCAAAGGGGGACTGCCGTGCTCTATGACGTCATCATCGCCGGTGCTGGACCCGTGGGGTTGTTCCTGGCAGCGGAACTGCGTTTGGCCGATTGCTCGGTGCTGGTGCTCGAGCGCGCCCCAGATCCGCGGTCGCCGCACAAGAGGCTTCCCTTCGGTTTGCGTGGCCTCACCGTGCCCGCCACCGACGCCTTATACCGCCGCGGGCTGCTCGCCGCGATCACGGGCTCAGGAGACGACGATGGTGGCGCCGACAGCCAGGGCGGCTCATCGGGCGCCCTGGCGCAACGTCATCCTGGCCACTTCGCGGGCATCCCGCTGAGGGACGACAAGATCGACCTCTCAAGGTGGCCGTATCACCTGCCCAGCCCCACCGAGACCAACATGGCCGCCGAGATGGAGCACATCGAGACCGTGCTGGCCCAGCGCGCCACCAGCCTGGGCGCACACGTCCAGCGCGGCCACGGCGTCGACGAATTCACCCAAACCAAGGACGAGGTGATCGTGCGGACGGGAACCCAGTCGGTACGCGGTCGTTGGTTGGTCGGCTGCGACGGCGGCCGTAGCACCGTGCGCAAGGTCGGTCACTTCCCGTTCATCGGGACCGACCCGCAATTCACCGGCTACATGGCCCAGGTCGACATCGCCGATCCCGACAAGCTCAACCCGGGACGCACCCTGACACCGACCGGCCTCTATGAACAGTCCGAGCCCGGCTTCCTCGCCATGCTCGAGTTCGACGGCGGCGCGTTTCACCGCACCGCCCCAGTCACCCTGGACCACGTTCAGGCGGTGCTGCGCCGCGTGTCGGGGACAGACACCACGTTGACTGCGCTGCACCTGGCAGCGACGTGGACCGACCGCGCACAACAAGCCACCACCTACCGCGACGGCCGGATCTTGCTCGCCGGCGACGCCGCCCACATTCATTCCCCCCTGGGAGCCCAAGGCCTCAACACGGGGCTGGGCGATGCGATGAACCTGGGATGGAAGCTGGCCGCCACCATTCGCGGCGAAGCACCCGAGGACCTGCTCGACACCTACACCATCGAACGGCACCCCATCGCTGCCCACGTGCTGGACTGGTCACGTGCGCAAACCGCGATCATGGCGCCCACGCCCCAGGCTCGGGCGATCAACGCCATCGTGCGTGATCTCATCGACACCACCGACGGCGCCACCTACTTCGCCGAACGGTTGTGGAGCGCATCCCAGCGCTACGACATTCCCGGGGACCATCCCCTGATCGGGCGCAGCGCACCAGACTTCGAGCTCCCCGACGGAACACGACTGGCCGCCCTCCTGCACGACGGCAGGGGCCTCCTGCTCGACTTCGACGCCGCCGCACCGCTGCAGGCGATCCCAGGTGCGGACTTTCGCGGACGAATCGACTACCTCTGCACCGAGGTCAAGGACCGTCTCGGCCTGGCCGCGGTCTTGGTGCGTCCCGACGGAGTAGTCGCCTGGGCGTGCGATGACCGCCCCGACCCCACGCAGGCCGCCCACGCCGCGGCCCGATGGTTCACACCGCCGACCGACCCACAGGGGCGTCGGTGACCCCACTACGCGACGTCGTCGCCGTGACTCCGACCCATGGATAGGAGCAGCACCATGACGAACAGCAACAGCCCGCGATTCGAGGGCGACAATTGGGATCTGGCGTCGGGTGTGGGAGTCACCGCCACCGCCGTGGCGGCCCAACGCGCCCTGGCCTCCAAGGGCCCCAACCCCTTGATCGACGACGCATACGCCGAACCGCTGGTCACCTCCGTCGGGATCGATGTCTTCATTCAGCTGATGAACGGCGACGTCCAACTCGTCGACGATCCCGCCTACACAGCGCAGCGCCTCAACGAAGGCACCGCAGTCACCACCAGATACTTCGACGGATTCTTCCTCCAAGCCGCCCACGCCGGTGTGCGCCAAGCGGTCATCCTGGCCTCCGGACTCGACACCCGCGCCTACCGGCTCCCCTGGCCGACCGGAGTCGTCCTGTACGAGATCGATCAGCCGCGGGTCGTCGAGTTCAAGACCCGGACCCTCGCCGAACTCGGTGTGGCCCCGACCGTGGAGCACAGCGCCGTCGGGGTGGATCTGCGCGACGACTGGCCAGACGCCCTCCACGACCACGGGTTCGACTCGACCCAGCCCACCGCGTGGATCGCCGAAGGACTGCTCGACTACCTGCCACCACAGACCCAAGACCGGCTGTTCGACGCCATCACCACCCTCAGCGCCCCCGGCAGCCGTATCGCCACCGGTTACGTCCCCGACACGAGCGACCGCGTACAGAATGGCGGCCGAAAGCTCGACGAAGGCTGGCGACAGCTGGGCTTGAACATCAACTGGCCTGATCTGATCTACACCGGTGATCGCAACGACGCCGCCACCTATCTGTCAGCCCGCGGCTGGCACACCACAGTGCGCACTACGTCAGAGCTGTACGCCGACAACGGTTTCGACGTCCCAGAGGCGCCGTCCATGCTTGCCTTCGGCGACATCAAGTACGTGTCCGCCATCCGCGAGTAACTAATTGCATCGATCCTGCATCCCACGCAAGGACCAGAGCGGCGCCACACCCCGATGCCTTTGGCCGATGTCAAGCACCCCAAGCTGAGCGCGGTGTCGGCTGTGGTGCTCGTGCTTCGACGAATGCCCATACTGGAGCGAAGATCGTGCCAATCCTGCTGTCCAACAGCCTGATCGGGCCGATTGTCTTCGAAGGCGTCCTCCTTCAGCAGTCTCGCGTCGGCGGTTTGAGGGCACCACCGCGGCATTCGAAGGACTCGCACGCATCCCGGGGCCATGTCGGTTCAGCCGCGGTCGGCACGCAGGAAGAATGCCGCCAATTCGCTTGCCACACGGTCGGGTTGACCGTGTTGGTCGGCATTCCAGGGTCCGGTGTGGTCCATTCGGGGCAGGGTCACGCGGCGGCTGCGGGGGAGGGTTGCTTCGAGCGCGGTCAAGCCTTCGCGAAGGTATCGGGGGCTTCTGGTCCCCCCGAGTAGCAGTACGTCCTTGTTCAGTGCGCGGTAGTCATCGATGCGGCCGGCGATTCCGGTGAGCACGCGCAGGTCGTACCGCGTCGAGGGGATGAGTTCGGTCATGGGCGCGTAGTCGTTCGGCGGCCTCCTTGCCTGGTAGCGCATCAGTTGGCGGACGGCCGCTGCCAGCAGCGGTCGAGGAAGGGCGAGGAGGGGCGCCGGCGCCAGTTTGACGATGCGCATGAGGGTGACGAAGGCCGCGTCCAGTCGCCCGGCGTCGACCTCGCGTGAGAGACGCTCGATCTGCGCGGTCGGCATCCCGTGCAGTTGAAACGGTGGCTCGTAGAGCGCGACCGCGGTGACCGAAGGCAGTTGCCTGGCCGATTCGATGGCGATGAGCGCTCCGGAGCTGAGCCCGAACAGCAGCCGGGCGCCGGTCGCGTCGAGCACGGCCTGCACGTCCTCGACGTCGCGTTGATGGGTGTGCGCGTCGGTGAACGCCTTCGCGCTCGTGCCGCGTCCACGCCGGTCAGGCACCAGGACGGTGAACTGGGCGGCGAGCGCTTGCGCCAGTTGGTCGTAGTGCTGGGCGACTCCCATCGCGCCCTGGACGAGCACCACGCCTGGGCCGCTACCGTAGCGGCGGTGCCCGATGGTGGTGCCGTCGGCTGAGGTCACTGTCTCCGTGTGCATCATGCTCCTGTCTGTCTGCGGGGTTTTGACGTCGTGAGGGTGTGTCAAAGACGTTGTTCGGCAGCTAGTTTCGGGCGCGCAGCAAGTGGGCGGTGCGAGGATTCAGCTCGATCGAGCCGGCGTCGCCGACGATGACGGTTCCGCCGAGGGTGACGACGTGGCGTCCGAATCCGCAACTGGGTTCGAACGCGAAGGACATCCCGGGCCGCAGTTGCAGATCGGCGCAGGCTGTCGGAGACGACCCGACGCGGGGGTATTGCTCCATTCCGTCGACCGGATAGCCACCGCCGTAGCGGGCGATCGCGCCGAACGGATTCAGCGAGTGGATCTGGGGGCCGCGGACCCATCCGCCGGCTAGTTCCACCGGCGCGAGCATCGCTTCGGCAACCTCTCCGAAGGTCGCTGTCGGGGTGAGCGTCGCGAGACCGGCCTCATAGCACCTGCGGGCAACCGCTGCGGCAGCTTCGACGTCGGGGTGCACCTCGCCGAGGGTGATCGCGACCTGGTGCTGCGTTTGGAGCTGACCGAAACAGCTGAACACCTCGGCGGCGAGGAAGTCGCCCTCGCGCAGTGAGCGTGGATTTCCTGGTCGAAATCCCCAGTGGGGAGGGCCAGATGCGGCGAACTCCGCTCCCGAACACAGATGCATTCCGGGAATGACCGTCCCATGCATGTTGGCGGCGGCAGTTCCGGCCGCATAAACCAGGGCTTCGGGCACCCCGGGGCGGGCCGCGACCACCATCGCGTCGACGATTTCCTCACCGAGTCGTGCGGCATGACGCAACACCGCCAGCTCTTCGCCGCCGAGCGCCATGATGAGCCGCCCGAACTGGTCGCCGACGGGTCTGAAATCGATGCCGGGGAAGGCGGTGAGGATGTCGCGCCAGAACTGATACGGGATGACGCCGTGAGGATGCCAGGGGACGTAGGGGTCCAACCCGATGACCCCGATCCTCGACGTAGTCAGCTCGAGGGCGATCAACGCGTCGGCGAGTTGGTCCGAAGTGCGGCCGATGCGGATGCCTTCCGCCGACACCCAACACCGACCACCACGCCGCGTGGCTTCCAACCGGTCGAGTACGTAGAGCGGCATCGGTAGGAACGCGATGGGTTCCCCATCCCTGGGCATCAGGACCGTGGCGCCGGGGCGATCGTTGGTGAACCAGGTGTCGACGTTGAACTGCGACGCACCGGCGTCCTCGTGTTCGCCATAGACCAGCAGCGCAGTCAAACCGTGTTGGGCCATGAAGGCGCGCGCAAGGTCCCAGCGGCGGTCGCGTTCGGCCCACGTGAACGTGGGCACGTCGGCGTTGCCGAAGGTGTGATGGGGCACGGGTTCTTCCTTTCGGTGGACGGTGTGTGCCGGGTGTCGTCGGTCGTGATCAGGACGCCGCGTGCGCCGGGCGCCGGCGCAGGGTCGGGTCGAGCAGCGCGGGTGGCCGGTAGGCCATGTCGAGGGCGCCGACGTCGGTGCCGGGGGTGACGATGTCGTCGATGCGGTCGAGGATGTCGTCGCTGAGGTCAAGGTCGGCGCTGGCGAGCAGGTCCTTGAGGTGATCGAGGGTGCGTGGGCCGATGATGGTGCTGCTCACGCCGGGGTGGGCGACGGCGAACGCGAGCGCCATGTACCGCAGCGGCAGCCCGGCATCATCGGCCAGCGTGGTCAACTCCTCGACGGCGTCGAGGCGGCGTTCGTCGCTGAGGTGGGTGAAGATCGCCGCGCGGCGCAGGTCGGTCTGCCGGCCTTTGCGGGCGCGGCCGGTGAGCAGTCCCTGGGCCAGCGGGCTCCATGCCAGGATGCCCATGCCGTAGCGCTGTGCGACCGGCAGGACTTCGGCCTCGATGCCGCGGTCGAGGATGGAGTAGGGGGGCTGCTCGCAGCGGAACCGTTCCAAGCCGCGGCGTGCGGCGATCCATTGGGCCTCGACCATGTCCGAGGCGGGCATCGTCGAGCTCCCGATGGCGCGCACCTTGCCGCTGCGCACCAGGTCCGACAGCACCGACAGCGTCTCCTCGACGTCGGTGTCGGGGTCGGGCCGATGGATTTGGTAGAGGTCGAGGTAATCGGTTTGCAAGCGGCACAGCGATTTATCGATCGATGCGGTGATCCACCGCCGGGAGTTGCCGCCCTGATTGGGATCATCCCCGACCACCCGATGCACCTTGGTGGCCAGGATGACGTCGTCGCGTCGGCCCTTGAGTGCCTTGCCGACGATCTCCTCGGACTCTCCGCCGGAGTAGGCCGGAGCAGTGTCGATGACGTTGACTCCGGCATCCAGTGCGCGGTGAACGATGCGGATGCAGTCGTCGTGATCGGGGTTGCCGACCCCGCCGAACATCATGGCGCCCAACGCATATGGGCTGACCTTGATGCCGGTTCGGCCGAGGGTGCGATACCGCATGGCGTTCTCCTGATCTGTTGGGCCCGACTAGGGATCTTCGGTATGCGCGGCACGGCTTCGCTGCCGGGATACGTTGCCGCAGAACGGCTCTCATGTGTCTTAATCAGTCGAGATGGCTGCGCCAATCAGCGCCAACCGGTCGTGCCCTGTGTGACAATTACGAGGCCAGTCTCACTCGCCCACGGCGGCCTGACTAGGACGCGCTTGACCGCGGACTGTGAGTCCCTGGTTCAGCCCGGACGCCGCGAGGACACTGGGTGAATGAATCGTGACGCACTCGCCGAGTTCCTGCGACGCCGACGTGAGGTGATCAGTCCCGCAGACGTCGGGTTGTCGCCCGGTCCGCGCCGCCGCAGCACCGGCTTGCGGCGCGAAGACGTAGCCCACCTCACCGGCATGTCGGTCGACTACTACGGCCGCCTCGAACAGGCCCGCAGCACTCAGCCGTCCCCGCAGATCGTGCGCGCGCTCGCTCGCGCGCTGCGCCTGACCGACGATGAGACCGACCACCTGTACCGGTTGGCCGGTCATGCCGTCCCCGACCGCCTAGGGCGTTCCCTGCACGTAGGGCCCGCACTACTCTTCGTTCTCGATCAGTTGCGCGACGCGGCCGCCTTCATCTGCTCGGACACCGAGATCGTGCTCGCCCAAAACGACATGGCCAGAGCGCTGATGGGCGAAATACCAATCGGCCGTACCGGCCTTCAGGCCAGCATGTGCTGGCGTTGGTTCACCGATCCACGCTCCCGCGCGGCGATTCCGCCAGACGAACACGCCCAACACAGCCGCAGCCGCGTCGCGGACCTGCGTGCGGCATGGGCTCGCCGGCCCCACGACCCCGACATGCATGAACTCGTCGACGGCCTGCTCGAGCGCAGCCCGGAATTCGGCGAGTTGTGGACGCGTCACGAGGTGGCGGTACGGCGCGGCCAGCGCAAGACCTTCCTCACACAGGTCGGTCCCATCGTCTTGGACTGCGAAGTGCTGGCCGCCACCGATGGTCAGCAGCTCGTCGTGCTCGCGCCGCCAGCTGGGACCTCCAGCAGGGACCAGCTTCGACTCCTCGCCGTCGTGGGTCCCCAATCCCGTGATGGGCACCACGACCGCGCGACGGCAACGAATCACGAGAATTCCGTCGAGTGATGACCCAGGCCGTCGCGACGATGGCTTTCAAGCCGTTCGGCGGCAGAACCATTGTGACCGTGGTGATCAGCTTAGTGCGCGCAGACCGGCGACCGTTTGACGACCGGCAAGTTCGACATTGCCCATGAGCGATGCAGCGAAGATTGCTCAGATCCCGCGACGCGCCGAGGTCCCATCAAAGTACCCCGGCGATTCTCGTCAATGCTCGCTGCATCTCGACAAGTGGTGATGCTCAACCCGTGCCCTGTCAGCTGACGTGCGCCTGGCGACGCTCGCATCTCACCGCGACACGTCGAGAAAGGGCTCGCCCACCGAAAACCACCGAAGTCGTTGTGCAGCAGGACCAACGGGCGCATTGAGATCTCGAGGTACGCAGGTGTCGACGAGGCCATGCCCGGCCAGGTAGGCCGCCAGCGGTATCCTGCCGTCCTCGGTGAGCGAGAAACTAAAGCCCCGGTTCTCCGATTCGAACTGCACGATCTCCGAGGACAGGACGTGCAGCGAGGCCCGTCTATGAGACCGCTCGGTTCTAGAACTCATAAAGGGGAGACCCTAGAAACCTGGATGAGAATTCTGCCGGACTGAGGCAGCAGGTCGCCGAGCGTGCGAACGGCTCACGGGGATGGGGCGGGAGGCTTATCGTCCTATCCAGGTTCACCCCCATCGGGGCGCTCCGCCCAAGAGCCCGCCAACGGCCGCTGTCTTTAGCAGAAAGGGCAACCGTGACCTCCCCGCTTTCTCGAGACCATCTCCCCATTCCCGACCCCAAGCACGTCGGCCTGACGACCTACGACGCCAAGGACCCCGACACCGCCTACCCGCCGATCACGACGTTGCGCCCACCCGCGGATGCGCCGAACGTGTTGATCGTGCTGATCGACGACGTCGGCTTCGGTGCGTCGTCAGCGTTCGGCGGACCGTGTAACACCCCGGTGGCCGAGCGGCTAGCGGCGGGCGGGGTGAAGCTCAACCGGTTCCACACCACCGCGCTGTGCTCACCCACCCGCCAAGCGCTGCTGACCGGACGCAATCACCATTCGGTGGGCATGGGCGCGATCACCGAGATGGCGACCTCGGCGCCGGGCAACAGTAGCGTCCGCCCCAAGGAGAAGGCACCCATCGCGGAAACGCTTCGGCTCAACGGGTATTCGACCGCGCAGTTCGGCAAGTGTCACGAAGTCCCGGTCTGGGAGGTGTCACCCGCCGGGCCATTCCACCAATGGCCCACCGGGTCGGGTTTCGAATACTTCTACGGCTTCGTCGGCGGGGAGGCCAATCAGTACTACCCCGGCCTATATGAGGGCACCACCGCCGTCGAACCACCCAAGTCCCCGGAGGAGGGCTACACCCTCAACGAAGACCTCGCCGATCGCGCCATCACCTGGGTGCGCCAGCAGAAGGCCCTCGTTCCGGACAAGCCGTTCTTCATGTACTACGCACCGGGTGCTACCCACGCCCCCCACCACGTCCCCAAGGAATGGTCGGACAATTACAAGGGAAGGTTCGACGCAGGGTGGGACGTCCTACGCGAGCACATCTTCGCCCAGCAGAAGGCGTTGGGCGTAGTCCCCCCGGACGCCGACCTCACTGTTCGACACGATGAGATCCCGGCGTGGACGGACATGCCCGAGGAGCTCAAACCGGTGCTGGCCCGGCAAATGGAGATCTACGCGGGCTTTCTCGAGCAGACCGACCACGAGGTCGGCCGGGTCGTGGACGCGATCGAGGACCTGGGATTCCTCGACGACACGCTGATCTACTACATCATCGGCGACAACGGCGCCTCTGCCGAGGGCACGATGAACGGCTGCTTCAACGAGATGGCCTCCCTCAACGGCATGGGTGGCATCGAGACCGCCGAGTTCCTGCTGTCCAAGATCAGCGACTTCGGCACCCCCAAGGCCTACAACCACTACGCGGTCGGCTGGGCGCACGCACTGTGCACCCCGTATCAGTGGACCAAGCAGGTCGCCTCGCACTGGGGTGGCACCCGTAACGGCACCATCGTGCATTGGCCCAACGGCGTCGCTGACAAGGGCGGGCTGCGAAACCAATTCCACCACGTCATCGACGTCGCCCCCACCATCCTGGACGCCGCCGGTCTGCCCGCCCCAGCAGCGGTGAACGGCATCGCCCAGGCACCACTGGAGGGGGTCAGCATGATGGCCACCCTCCGCGACGGCGGCGCAGCCGAATCCCATCAGGTGCAGTACTTCGAGATGTTCGGCAACCGCGGAATCTATCACCAGGGTTGGACCGCGGTGACCAAGCACCGCACGCCCTGGGAGACCGGAACACCGCCGCCCTTCGACGAGGACGTGTGGGAACTCTACGGACCTCAGGACTGGACCCAGGCGCACGACCTGGCAGCCGAGAATCCCGCGAAACTCGCCGAGCTGCAACGGATCTGGCTGATCGAGGCCGTCAAGTACGACGTCGTACCGCTAGACGATCGTGGCTTCGAACGGATCAACCCCGACATCGCGGGGCGGCCGCAGCTGATCAAGGGCACCACACAACTATTGTTCGATGGGATGCGGGTCAGCGAGAATTGCGTGCTGACGTTGAAGAACAAGTCCTACACCGTCACAGCCAACCTCGTCGTCGCAGAGTCCGGGGCCCACGGCGTCATCGTCACCCAGGGGGGCAGCGTGGGCGGATGGTCGCTTTACGCGCACGAGGGAAAGTTCAAGTATTGCTTCAACTTCTTCGGCATCGAGTACTTCATCACCAGCGCTGAGGAACCGATCCCGTCGGGTAGACACCAGGTGCGGATGGAGTTCACTTATGACGGTGGCGGTCTGGCCAAGGGCGGTGACGTCGCGCTGTTCTACGACGGAAGACCCGTGGGGAAGGGTCGTGTCGAAAAGACCCAGCCCCTGGGGTATTCCGCCGACGAGGCGTGCGACGTGGGCTGCGACACTGGATCACCTGCCTCACCCGACTATGGACCCACCGGCAATCGCTTCACCGGCAGGATCGAGTGGGTTCAGCTCGACATCGGCGACGACGCGCACGACCACCTCATCACACCGGAGGAACGGTTCAACCTCGCGATGGCACGACAGTAGTAGTGCGGCAGGGGCATTCGGCGTGAACGGCAGCTTCCGATGCCTGACCGTCTCCTCTCTCTTGGGCCGACCTGCACCGCCTGGCCCGATCGCATTGACTCGTCGCGCCCATCAGCGCCTCGCCCAGCTGCCTAGGTGCGCATTGCCCGGCGCGAGCAGCAGGCGGCCAAACGCCAAGCGGCGCAACGTTTCGACGCGCAAGCATCCAGCGGCTGCTGCGGCTCGGGGTGTCGTCAGTTGACGTAGGCCAGGGCTACGCTCGCCGCCCTTGCCCTCAGGAACAGTCCAACGAGACGTTGACTGTCTTGTTGAGCACGATGGTCTCCGCGAGGCCCGTGGTGCTCTCGTCATGGTCGCTGCGAGTGGTCGTGACCGGGTTGCGGACACTGGTGACCTTGCAACCTGAGATTGGACCGCTGCCCACCCGATCGATCCGTACGTTGTAGCCCTGGCTTTCCAGGTCGGCGATGGTGCTGGTAGCGCCGGTATCTCCCATCCAGCTGAAACCGCCTCCGTCAGCAAGGCAACGAACGACCGTACCGTCGCCACTGGTCGAAATCTCACCGAGTTGATTGGCCCCGCACGAGGAACCCACGGCGTCATCTGCGTGTGCCGGTACCGCCGTGCACATGGTTGCCGCCGCCAACGCGAACGTCGCGGCCACCGCCGAGACGTGAAAACTCTGTCCAACCTGCATGTCGTGACCCTGTCTAGAAAATTTGTGTTTGCCTCCACGGAAAACCCAACTCACATGGTGTGGGTGGGTTGGCTGCGGCGCGGAGCCGCTCGATGCGCGGATGTTCCAGCCTGCACGGCCACTGCCGTGCCATTGCGATGCGACGGCGTGCGTCAGAGACGTCTGGCAGCTTCCTTAGCGTCTTCGCCGTTGAAGCGGCCGGCCTGACTACTCCTAGCGGGATGATCTCCTGGGTGAAGAAAGGTCGTTAATTTCCTTGCGTTCCTTTCGAGCGGAACAGCGGATGGACAGGGCACATGACCGCGGCCATCATGCAATTGGCAACTGCCCTTTCAGCATGTGGTCACTGCGGTGCAAGCCGCACCTGCATTCAGTCGGGCTGCCGATCATTACCCGTCCGCATCGCCTGCGCGACAAAGGGTCTCAGGCGTGATACACCGGATCAACAAGCGGAATCGTTGTGTCGCAGTGAGATTGGCCCCGACACGTTGAGACGTTAGAGCTCGAGATGTCGGTGATCAAAGGTCCGAATCCTTCACACCCGGCCACGGTCGCACCATGGCCCACTAATCCGGCGAAGGGCATCGATGAACCCACCGACCGGCTCGACTACGGCGAATGAGCCCCGCACACGTCGGCGTTGCCGTCGATCAACCAGTAGGCGTCATGCCCAACCCCCAGTCGAGTCCAGCCCCCTGTGGTGACGAACGGAATTGTCACATAGAACCAGTCCGAGTGGTATGGAAATTGACGATCGCGTTGGTAGCCCCTCCGTTCCGCCGATCGGACCTCCCCTAGAGAGGGGCGGGGGAACGACCGCAAGGCGCTGGGAATCTGCGCCGCGGCCTCATCAGCGCCGTGATGAGGCTTGCCGTCTACTACGGTGCCCGAAGCAGCCGGGCTTCGGTGCTGCCCTGCTGCTGAGCACGGTGGCCTCGGGGCTGCGCGTGGCCTATTCGGCGGGGCGGACCCGCACTGTCGATCCCGTCGCCGGGTTTCTGATGGCCGCCAACGGCATTACGCTCACCGTCGGCCTGGTGTCGCGTTCCCCGGTGATCACCATGGTCGGCCGATCGTCCTCGGCGTCGTCTTCGATTCCTGCAGCGCCGCAGGAAGACCGCCCAAAAGCGTTGTGCGGCAACGAGTTCCCTCAGGACAGGCAGTCCCGCGGTCTCTCAGCCTGCTGACTGGACGAGTTGCTCGCCGCCATCTCGAGCGCAAGAGTCAGCCTGAAGGGGTTTCGACGAAGTGTGGTTTCACACCAACCCGCTGCAGCTACCCGAGCGGACCAGAAGTGCATGAGGTGAGAAAGAATCTTCGTCATGAGAGTGCCTCGAGCTGTCGCACAGTTCAATCGCCGTGTCACCAATCCCGCGGCTCGCTCGCTCACGCCGTGGCTTCCGTGCCTAGGGACGCTCGAGCACACCGGACGAAAGTCGGGCAAGCATTATCGAACGCCCCTCTTGGTGTTCGAGACCCGTGGCGGCTTCGTCGTTCTCATCGGATACGGTCCTGACACGGACTGGGTCAAGAACGTCTTGGCCGGCGGCCCGACGGTCCTGCACAAGCGGGGCAACGCCCTCGCGTTGGGCAGCCCGCGCATCGTCAGTAAAGCTGAGGCCGCTCCCCTCATCCCGCCTGCACCCCGATTGCTCTATCGGCTGTTCCCGTACAACGAAGCAGCATTGGTATTGACCTCGCCGCCACCTCTCTAGGCGAGAAGTATCCCGGCGTGCAGCGATTCCACGTACGCCTCGATAGACATCCCCGACAAGACAGGATCTGAGCCGTCTGCATTCCCTACATGCGAGACAAAAGCGCTCGTTTTAGACCACGTAATTTGAGCCGGCGCCTAGTTGATGATGTCACCGCGCTCGTCTGAGAGGAGCGCGGACAGTCGATCCCGCCACGTCTGCAATTGCTCGGGTGAGAGCCGCGTCCATTCGGTGATCTCCTCGACGATTCTCAGCGGGGCCGTACTGCGGTAGGACCGCGTGGGGTTGCCCGGGAACTTCTTGTCGGTCACGTTCGGATCGTCTTCGAATTCCCCCGTGGGCTGCACCTGGTAGACCCTCGGCAGGGGGTGGTCCTCGGCGAGCTCCGCGGCTAGTTCGGCTGCCAGACCGGCTCCGTCCACCAGCGCGGTGAAATAGACGTGGTTCATCACGATCTCGGGGCGGTAATTGGAGCGGCGACCCGCGGTGAGAAGCTCGCCCACCCGTAAATCCGCGGTCGTGCCGTGAAAGAACGGACCGTCATCGAGCACCTTGGACACACACAGACCCTTCGCAGGAGCGACTTGGACGGGCAAGCATGCCCCACCACCCAGGCCTTGCCGCAAGCCCCTTACCACGCCTTATCCTGGAGGTAGAGCGGGCGCGCATTTACAGGCCGTTCTCCGTATGGCAACGGCATCCGAGGGTTGGCGCGCGCGTCGATCGCCGGTTCGCGCAGTATCTTCCTCGGAGTGCACCGACCGTCGTCAACGGCGTCGAAACATGAGGTGCTGCAACGGGTTTGGCTATCTCACCCCACTCGGCGCGGCCTTCGCCAGTAACGCCCCCGCCCGGTCGGCTGAGACTTCTCACCCCCACCCGACCAACGACCCCGAGTCAACAGCGCCCTGCTGGTGCGTGTCATGCGGCGGGTTCCAGCGGGGTCGTACGCGAGCAGGCGAACCGCCCCCTGATGGCCGAAGCGCGTCGAGTTACCACCAATCCTGCGCAACCATTCCGCCCAGCTCACCGATCGCCACAGCCGACGTGTGCCTCCCGAGTGGCGAGCCAACTGCGAACAACCTCACCTCAGTTGGGCTACGAGCTACCGTTGCGCCATGCCGATGCCCAAACGACGAAGTGTCGATGACTTGGTCAAGTCCAGGGGCGTGGTGTACGACGTCGTCGTGTGATTCTTCGAGGTGATGGTTCAGGCGGTCAGGGCCGCGGGCACGTCCTCCTGTTCGGTCGGGGTGTCGTTGATGGCGTGTGATTTGCTCAGGACGTCGAGGCCGAGGTAGCGCCGCGATTCGGCCCATTCGTCGTGTTGTTCGGCCAGCACTGCGCCGACCAGGCGGATCAAGGCGCCCCGGTCGGGGAAGATGCCGACGACGTCGGTGCGCCGGCGGATCTCCTTGTTGAGTCGTTCCTGGGGGTTGTTCGACCAGATCTGGCGCCAGATCTGCTTGGGGAACGCGGTGAACGCCAACAGGTCCGGGCGGGCGGCCTCCAGGTGGTCGGCCACCTTCGGAAGCTTGTCGACCAACGCGTCGATGACCCGATCATATTGACTGGCAACCGATTCGGTGTCGGGCTGATCGAACACCGAATGCAGCAGGGTGCGCACCCACGGCCACGACGACTTCGGAGTGACCGCCATCAGGTTGGTCGTGTAGTGCGTACGGCACCGCTGCCAGGCCGCCCCGGGCAGGGTGGCCCCGATCGCGGCCACCAGCCCGGCATGGGCATCGGAGGTCACCAGCTTGACCCCGGACAGGCCGCGGGCGGTCAACGATCGCCAGAACGCCAACCAGCCCGCGCCGTCCTCGGCGGTGGACACGTCGATGCCCAGGATCTCCCGGTACCCCTCGGCATTGACTCCGACGGCGATCAACGCGTGCACGTTGACCACCCGGCCGCCCTCGCGGACCTTCAAGACCAGGGCGTCGGCGGCGACGAAGGTGTACGGGCCGGCGTCCAACGGCCGACTGCGGAAAGCCTCGACCGCGACGTCGAGCTCCTTGGCCATCACCGACACCTGCGACTTCGACAGGCTGGTGATGCCCAAGGCCTCGACGAGCTTGTCCATCCGCCGGGTGGACACCCCCAGCAGGTAACAGGTCGCGACCACCGTCGTCAGGGCCCGCTCGGCGCGTTTGCGCCGTTCCAGCAGCCAGTCCGGGAAGTAGGAGCCGTGCCGCAGCTTGGGGATCGCGAGGTCCATTGTGCCTGTGCGGGTGTCGAATTGGCGGTGTCGGTATCCGTTTCTGGAGTTCGTCCGGTCGGTACTGCGTTCGCCGTATCCGGCGCCGCACAGTGCGTCGGCTTCGGCACCCATCAGGGTGTGGATGAACGTGGTGAGCAGCTCGCGGAGTACGTCGGGGTGGGCAGTGGTGAGTCGTTCGGCCAGCACGGCGGGCAGGTCGATATTGTGGGCATCGGTCATCGCGTGTGTTCCTTCTTTGCTCGAGTGACTTTGGTCGGTCTCTCGAAGAATCACGCGATGACCTTCAATCACTCGGCTACGACACGCCGGCCATCCTGATCAGGTCCGACTCGTACACCACTCTGATGGACGCAACCGATGACTTCTTCGCCCAGTTGACTGATGTTCAACGCCCGCATCTCGAGGCGCTGCGCAAGTTAAGCCGCGAAGCCGACCCGCAGGCTCGCGAAGAACTGAAGTACAACGTGCCGGTGTATGTACGTGGCGACAAGGCCAACCTCTGGATGCTGCAGAACTTCAAGAACCATTGCTCGCTTCGCTTCAAGCCGGAATTCTTCGCCACTCATGAGGCGATCGTCGAAGCGGCCGGCTACGAGTCGGGCGCGGGATTCGTCAAGCTACCCTACGACCGCGAACTCCCGGTGGACCTGCTCGAGACGTTGATGCAAGCCCGGATCGCGGACTTCGAGGCGACCGGCTCCTAGATTCCCTCACACGCGGCGAGACGGTTGCATCGAAGGGCACTGGCCGCACTTGGTGCACGGAGAGCCCTTTGACCCCCCGGGCAAGCAAGCGTATGTCCCGATGGAAGTCTCACGTCTGTGCCGCAACTGAATGGCCAGCTTCAACATTCGGTGTGTGACCTGAACTCATGACCTAAAATGTGAACGTCTCGATTGTCGAGTATCGAGAACGCTTGCAAAGCAGTAGAGAGGGTCGTGGTTGGCGATCTGTGCCGCTCGCGACGGGTCTGATCCTTCAGGGCCCAAGAAGAGCTCTTGCACCTTGAGCTCCCGTCTGCCTTGTGCCATCGCAGACCGGCAACCAACTGACCACCGGCAGTTCGAAGATTCTCGACGGAGTCTGGCGGCCGCAGTATCACTGCCTGAGACAAACATTCCCTCGGTGGAGTACTGATGTTTACCGAGGCATAGCTCGACATCGTGGCGCGCACCAATCGCACCGGCGGTCACGTCGGCGTACACCCCGGCACCATCCGAGTCGAATCTTGGCGACTAACAGATCCGAGAGGCACTGCGCGCCCTTCCCGTCAGAGCTGCAATGCCGCGGCGAGTTCGCGCAAGGCTGGCCGCGGGTCACTGGTGGGTCCATCACCGACGATCTGGACGACGACGTGGTCGGCTCCGGCGTCGAGGTGTGCGGTCAGGGAGGCCGCGACGTGTTCGGCGCTACCCATGCCGACCAGCGCCTTGGTCAGCCGGTCAGACCCACCGGACTGCAGGTCCGATTCGTCGAATCCCTGGCGCAGCAATGAGTTCCGATAGTTCTGCAGTTCGAGGTAGAACCCGACGTGGGTGCGTGCCCGGCGAATTTGATCGTCGGAATCGCCGCCGAGGACAACGGCTTGTTCCGGTATCAGCCACTTGTCGGGGCCGAGGATCGCCCGTGCCGTCGCGGTGTGTTCGGGCGTGACGCAATACGGGTGGGCGCCGTCAGCGAGTTCACCGGAGAGCTCGACCATCTTCGGTCCGAGGGCGGCGAGCACGCGGGCCGGCCTGGCGCCTTGTTCGATGTCGGCGGGAACGGAGTTCATCCGCTCTAGATAGGTGCGCATCGTGGCCAGCGGCTTGCGGTAGGACCCTTGCAGGTTCCCTTCGACGAAGGGGGCGTGGCCCACGCCCAAGCCCAGCACGAAGCGCCCGGGATGGAGGGCGGCCAGGGTGCGTGCGCCGGTCTCCGCGGGGATCGGGATACGAAAGTGAATGTTGGCGATACCGGTGCCGACGACGAGTCGATCGGTGGCGGCCAGGAAGGCTGCGGACTCGACGAGAGCGTCCTTGCCGCCGCCCTCGGGCATGAATAGCGATCCGAACCCCAATGCTTCGATGTCACGCGCGATGCCCTGTGCCTCGCGGATCGGCCAGGGTTCGCTGTTCCACCAAACCCCCACACGGCTTGGAAACTGAACGGTCGCAGTCTTTCCCACTCTAGTCATCCCTCTTCTGAATCTGGCGGAGTCTTATCGGTCGCAGGGTGGGCGAGATCGTCGAGGGTTTGTCGAAGCTCGTCGATGCCCTCCCAGGTCAGCTTGCAGGCCGCCTTGATCTTCGCGTTGACTCCACGAATGTCCGGTTCCAGCGCCCTACCCTTGGCGGTCAGGTCGACGAGCACCCGGCGCTCGTCTGAACGGTCGCGCACGCGGGTGACCATCCCGTTGGCTTCGAGACGTTTCACCAGTGGCGTGATGGTGCCGGCGTCCATGTCCAGACGGGCGCCCAGCACGCCTACCGTCTGCGGCGCGGTGTCCAACAAGGCCAGCATCGCCAGATATTGCGGGAACGTCAGACCTAGCGGCTCCAGAAATGGCTTGTGCAGCCGGATCATTCGGTTGGCCGCACCATACAGCGCGAAGGACAGCTGCCAACCCAACTCATCGTTGCCGGGCCGGGATTTTATCGGCGGAGTCTTCTTTGTGCGCGATTGCATCGTGTACTAGACAATAGCACTCAAGCAACTATCGGATCGCGTCACGGCACAACGAAATCACGTGGCTCGGCAACGAGCTCAGAATGACGGCCCCTCCACGCACCAATCGCAAAGGTGACGTCGCCGCTCAGATCGCGGGCGAGGTGTACCGAAGTTTGTGCACCTTGAGGATCGACATCGTCTCCACGTGCGTGATTCCTTCGATGGTTCCGACCTTGTCGCGCAGGAAGGTCCACAGGTCCGCGTTGTCCTTGGTGGACACCTCGACGCAGACGTCGGCACGCCCCAGCAGCGTGGACACGTAGCTCACCTCCGGGAGATCGGCCAACTGGCCAACGATTTCTTCGTGCCGCGCGAGTTCGACGGTGAGGAACACCAGTGCCAGTTGGCTGCCGCCGAGTTGCTCGGGATCGGCAAAGGCGACGATGCGGAGGATCTTGAGGTCCTGTAGGCGTTTGACCCGGGCGCGGATGGTTGCCTCCGACGCGCCAACCGAACGGCTTATCTCGCGGAAGGCCCGCCGGCCGTCCTCCTCGAGCTCACGCATGATGGCCCGGTCCAAGTCATCGAGTTCGTAAACCGCCATGTCTGCAATCTAGTGGTTGCCCGACGGATTACGTCACACGGCCACGTCTGCGCTAACGCGTTGCGCAGATTTGGTTCCTGTGGATTGCATGAATGCGCAGTCTCGGTGTTGCCACCGCCACAGTGCGGTGCTAGCGTCGTCCATCATGCGAACGCGCAGATAATCGCGTCGATTTCCACGCAATGCGCAGTAACAGCCGCTATGAACACGCAAACCGCAGTCCGAAGACTCAGGAGAATCGTCGATGACCGCTCCCGAAGGCCACCCGGCCTATGAGAAGACCCTGCGCTGGTGGGACGGATTCACCATCAGCCTGTCCATTCCCGCCGCCCTCTTCATCAGCCTGGGCTACGGCATCGGCCTGATCGGCGCGTGGACCGCGTTGGCGCTGATGGCCACCGTCGCCGTCGTGGCGTGTCTGCAGAACTACATCTACTCCGAGATGGCGGGCATGTTCAGCGAGAAGATCGGCGGCATCTCGATGTACGCCAACCAGGGCTGGCGCAGGAAGACGACCCTGGCCGGCCCGCTGGCCACCTACGGCTACTGGTTCGCCTGGTCCAGTTCGCTGGCCATCTATGGCCTTCAAATCGGCACCCTCACCCAGGCCGAGTGGTTCCCCAACCAGACCTGGACCTTCTCCACCGGCCTGGCGACCATCGGGTTCCCGCACGTCGTGGCCCTGGGCGTCCTGCTGCTCGGTTGGGCATTGAACGTGCTCGGCATGCGTCCGGCGATGTGGATCATGTACGCCACCGGCATCCTCGTGCTCATTCCCCTCGTCCTGTTCGCGGCCGCCCCGCTGATCAGTGGTGACTGGTCGTTGACCAATCTGCACTGGGACTTGGCCGCGAGCGGGTTCCCCGGCTGGCGCACCGCGATCGCCTGGATGTTCGTCTTCGCCTGGTCGGTCTACGGCATCGAAGCCGTCGCGACGTTCGTCCCCGAGTTCCGCGACACGAACCGCGACACCCGAATCGCGTTGCGGCTGGCCGGCATCTTCGTCATCGTCGTCTACCTGCTGGTGCCCCTCGGTGTCGGTGGCCTCACCAAGCAAGCCGACGCAGCAGCGGCCCCGGTGTCGTTCTATCTCGGCGCGTTCGAGAAGCTCGTCCCCGGATCGGCCTGGCTGATGACGGTCTGTCTGATCGCCGGTCTGCTCCTGCTGATGGTGATGACGACCGCCGATGGTGGCCGGGTTCTGCACGGCAGTGCCATCGAGGGACTCACGATCAAGCAGCTCGGAAAACTCAACCGCTTCAAGGTGCCCGGTCGGGCGATGACGCTGGACCTGGTCGTCAACGTGGTACTGATTCTGTTCGTCGGGCAGGCGCTCGCCGTCATCGTCGCCGGCATCCTCGGCTACCTCATCTGCCACGTCCTGGCGCTGACGGGGTTCATCAACCTGCGCCGCGACCAACCCGACGCCGAACGGCCCATCACACTCGGCCGTCAGTGGGTCTACGTCGCCGCGGTCCTGGCCGCCTTCGACACGGTGCTGGTGGTCGTCGGCGCCCTCTCGGCACAGATCACCGGTTACGGCGGCGTCAAGGAATTGTTGATCGGTGTGGTGGTGCTGTCGATCTCCGTGCTGCTGTTCGCCTACCGCCAGATCGTGCAGGAGGGCAGGAAGTTTCAGTTCAAGGCCACCGACGACGGGCCGGCATCGGCAACGAACCGCGGTGCCGAGGTGGACGCGGCATGAGCGCCCAGAACACCTTTCCCGGCGGTGCTACCACCGCGGTGTCGTTCACCTTCGACGTCGACGCCGAGGCCGGCTGGCTCGGCGAGGGCGAGGAGTACGCTCGCCGCCTCACCATCCTCTCCGAGGGCCGCTACGGAGTGGTCCGTGGTGTGCCACGAATCCTGGAGTTGTTGCGCCGCTACGACATTCCCGCCACGTTCTTCGTGCCCGGATACACCGCGCAGGTCCATCCCGGATTGGTCGAGACGCTCTTGCAGGATGGACACGAGGTCGCCCACCACGGCTATCTACATCTGCGCAGCGACAAGGTCAGTGCCGAGCAGCAGGCCGCGGAGATTCACCGCGGCCTGGACGCGCTCGAGAAGGCCGGCGCGCCTCGCCCGGTCGGCTACCGCTCCACCTCGTGGGAATTGACACCGGAGACACTGCGCCTGTTGGTGGACAACGGGTTTCGCTATGACTCCAGCTGCATGGGCGATGACCGACCGTACCTCGAGCGCTGGGAGGACCTGTCGATCCTGGAGATTCCCGTGCACTGGTCACTCGACGACTGGCCGCGGTACGGATGGAACATCGATGGTGGTGGAAACGTCTCCGACCCCGCCGAGATGACCCGCAGCTGGATTGCGGAATTCGAGTCGGCCAAGGCCGAACGCCGGCATACGAGTTTCACCATGCACCCCGAGGTGATCGGCCGGCCCTATCGAATGGCCGAGTTGGAGAAGGTCATCGATCACATCGCGTCCGCCGGCGACGTCTGGTTCGCCCGCCTCGACGACGTCGCCACCCACGCCTCACCCACCCTGGGAGTCTCACCGTGACCGTACGCACCTTCCGCTCCACGGTCACTGCGCCGGTCGAGCGCGGCGTAGAACTCGGCCGCACCTTCGCCACCCAGATCGCCACCACGGTCCAGGCGTATCAACGACTCTTCGACGCCGCCGCCGGCGGCCCGGTGGACCTCGAGGGTCTCGGCGAGCTGGCGCTGGTGCAGATCGCGGAGATCGCTCCCGCGCTGGCCGAAGAGATTCACGGTATCGCCGAGGGGTCGAACCTACCGGTCACCGCGATCGCGGCGGTCAATGCACGCACCGAAATCCTCGCCCACGTCGGTACTCTCGGCCCGAACGAGTGCTCGACGGTGGTGTGGCTGGGTCCGGCTGCGCCCATCGCGGTGCAGGCCTGGGACTGGTACGCCGACCTCGCCGACTCGTGGTTCGTCTGGGAAATCCCCCATGCCGACGGACACGTCACGACGACGCTGACCGAGTTCGGCATCGTCGGCAAGATCGGCGTCAACACCCGAGGGCTCGGTGTCCTGTTCAACATCCTCCATCATGCGGCCGACGGTCACGGAATCGGCGCTCCGGTCCACGTGCTGGCCCGCGCCGTCCTCGACGATGCGGCCGATCTCAACCAGGCGCTGCTGCGGCTGTCGACGGCGAGGGCATCCGCGTCCACGTCGCTCACGCTGATCGCGACCGCTGGCGACGAGAGTGCCGCGGTCAGCGTGGAGTGTCACCCCGGCGGCATCGGTTATGCGATGCCCGACGCCGACGGACTTCTGTTGCATACCAACCACTTCCTGAGTAGTCCGGCTGCCCACCATGACACCGAGTTGCGCACCGGCCCGGATACGGTGTTGCGATACGACATGCTCCGCCGACGGCTCTCGGGACGCTTCGACCTCAGCATCGACGCCATCGTGGAGGCGATGAAATCGCACCTGCTCGGCGGCGGGGGTCTGTGTTGTCATGCCGACGCCGCCCTACCCGCTGCCGCACGGTTTCAGACACTGGCCACCGTCGCCCTCGACGTCACCGCCGGCACCATGACCGTCCACGACGGCGGGCCCTGCACCTTCCCGCGAAAAACCAGTCCGACAGGGAGATTCCCATGCTCAACCTCAAACGCATCGACAACATGGACATCCTGACCAAGGACGTCCACGCCCTGGTCGACTTCTACCACGGCACACTGGGTTTGCCGTTCCACCTGCCCTACGAGGCAGTCGAGGAGTGGGCGGCCATCGACTTCGGCAACCTGACGCTCTACATCTTCAAGTCCGAGGCCGGCGAGCACGCGCCGCGGCGCACCGCCGTCAACGCCGACAACGCCCCCGGGATCGATTCCTTCGCCTTCGAGGTGGACGACCTCGACGAGGCGGAGGCCCACCTCGACGGCAAGGTGGAGTGGGTCGACGCGCGGATCGAGTGGAAGCACCCCAGCGGCACCTGGTACCGATACCGACCGTTCTTCGATCCCGACGGCAACATGCTCTACATCACCGAACCGCATCCCACGGATGCCTGAGATGAGCCAGACTCTGAGCCACCGCCTCGACGGGCGGGTCGCCCTCATCACCGGGGCCGCCCGCGGCATGGGCGCCGCACATGCCCGCACTCTGGCCACCCTTGGCGCCCACCTCGTCCTCGCCGACCTCGACCAAGGCGAACTCGACTCCGTGGCAAAGGGATTGCGAGAAGATCTCGGCGCCGAGGTCGTCACCGTGGCCGGGGACATCACCGCGCCGGAGGCGTCCGAGCGTCTCCTCGACGCGGTGACGAGTGAGTGGGATCGCCTCGACGTGGTCGTGCACAACGCGGGCATCGTGCACGACTTCACGACCCTCGCCGACACCACGTCGATCGACCTACAGCCCTACCTCGACGTCAACGTCCTGGCCCCATTCGACATCACCGGGGCGGCGGTGCCCCATCTGCGTCGCAGCCACGCGCCCCGGGTCATCTTCATCTCCTCGCAATGGGGCCAAGTTCCCGACGGGCATTCCTACGGCTACATGGTGTCCAAGGCCGCTCAGCTCGGCTTGATGAAGGCCCTGGCTCAGGAACTCGTGGCCGACCGGATCCTGGTCAACGCGATCGCTCCCGGCGCGGTCCACACCCGCATGATCCCCGATCACTACTACGCCACCGAAGTGGCCGCCGTCCCACTGGGGCGGGTCGCCGAACCGAACGAGATCGCCGCCACCGTAGCGTTTCTCGCCTCGGATGGCGCGGGATTCATTACCGGCCAGACGATTCCGGTCAACGGCGGCGCACTCATCGTCGGCATCTGATCAACGCGAAAGGTTTCTCCTGATGACTTCGACCCTGACCGCACCGACGTCCGCGGCACCGGCAAGCAAGCGCGAACTCGCCGAGGCCGCCATGCGACGGTCCTGGTTCCCCGTCGCCCGCATCGCAGATCTCGACACACCGCAGCAGGCGACCCTGCTTGGCGTGAAACTCGTCGTGTACCGCAACCGTTCCGGTGTCGTCGCGGTTCAATCGCGGCGCTGTCCGCACCGGGGTGGTGATCTCTCGATCGGACGGGTGCACGAGGAGTCGATCGGCTGCCCGTACCACGGCTGGGAGTTCGACAGCTCCACCGGAGCGTGCGCTCGGGTTCCGTCGCTCGCCGACCAGTCCAAGATCCCGCCGAAGGCTCACCTGACCACCTATCCGGCCGTCGAGAAGTACGGCCATGTCTGGACGGTGCTCGAAGATCCGATCACCGATATGTACGACCTGCCCGAGTGGCGGGGTGTGGACTTCCAGTGGCTGGCCGCCGATCCGATCGATTCTCCGGTCGGTGTCGGGGTGACGATCGAGAACTTCCGCGACGTGGCGCACTTCCCCTTCGTGCACGTGGTGTCGATGGGTCCGAGCCCGGAGGTGGTGGAGCCTCTGGACGTCCATCGCGACGGCCTCGACACCTGGATGGACCGGCCCTTGGACGCGGGCAGCGGGGAATGGGCCAATGACGGCAACTGCATGATGCGCTACCACTGCGTGGCCCCCGGATTGGCGTCGATCACCTACGACTACGAAAAGCTCGGACGACGCATCGTGGCAGGCTTCCCCTCGCCGATCAGCTACGAGCACGTGACGATCTTCTGGGGGGTCGCCAACGAGGTCGGCTATCGCGGAGAAAGCCTGCAGGAGTGTCTGCGCCTGGAGGAGATGGTCTATCTCGAAGACGTGCCGATCGTCGAGAATCTCGATCCGCGGGAGATACCGTGGGACAACGAAGTTCAGGAATTCTCGGTGCCGTCGGACAAGTTCACGCTCAATTACCGTCGGTGCTTCCACGAGCTGATGGGTCGAGTCGAAACGCGGCGGCCGTGACGCCTGATCAATCCAGACTCCGGTTGCGGGTCATCAGTACTCGCTACCAATCCGAGGGCGTGACCTCCTACGAGCTGGGCGCCGTCGACAGCACCGATCTGCCCGACTGGTCTGCGGGCGCGCACCTCGACCTCCACCTGCCGTCGGGCATCACGCGGCAGTACTCGCTGTGCGGCGATCCGGCCAATACCAATCGCTACCGCATCGCCGTTCTCGAAATACCCTCGGGGCGAGGCGGTTCCGTCGAGGCCCACCGCGAGCTTCGGCCGGGAGTGGTCGTCGAAACCGGTCGGCCACGCAACGCGTTCACCTTGGTCGACGCGGAACGTTACCTGTTCCTCGCCGGTGGCATCGGAATCACCCCGCTGCTGCCGATGATCCACGCGGTCGAACGCGAGGGGAGGGAGTGGGATCTGGTGTACTGCGCGCGCAGCGCACGGCACTTCTCCTTCGTCGACGAAGTTCAGGCATTGAACGCCGACCGAGTGCGGTTCATCGCCGAGGACGTCGATGGCCGACCGGATCTCGGTGCGGTGATGACGGCCTCGGGTGGTGCTGCGGTGTTCTGTTGCGGACCGGCCGGCCTGATGGACGCGCTGACCGCGAAGATGAGCACCGCGGGGCGGCTCGACGAACTGCACCTGGAACGGTTCACGGCGACCTCGATTCCGCCCGTCCACGACGAGGGGTCCGCGACCTTCCTCGTCGAGCTGTCCCGCAGCGGGCTAGAGGTCGAGGTGACGCCGAATGTACCTGTGCTCGAAGCGATTAGGGCCGCCGGCGTCGCCGCTCCGTCGTCGTGCGAAATGGGGATGTGCGGGACCTGCGAGACGAAGGTCCTCGCCGGCAGGGTCGACCATCGCGACGATCTGCTCACCGCAGAAGAACGACGGCAGAACACCTCCATGATGATCTGCGTGTCCCGTGCCGCCAGTCCCCGGCTCGTGCTCGACCTCTAGGGCAGCCGCCCGAGTCGGCCACGAGGCGAACTGACCTGCAGAGGCCCGGAAGTGACTGCGGGTCCACGCCCGGCAGCCGAAGGACAATCGAATCAACCCGGGCAGCGGCGCCTGAATCGCCTCGACGCTCTCCTTGGTGGTGTGGCCTCGGCCCTGCTAGGGCTTGGGCACGGTGAGGATGGGCGCACTCGTCGAGTTTGGCCAGCACCCCAGTGGCGAGCCGCCCTTTTCCTTCACCACGTCTAGGCACTTGCTCACGAGGACGTTGGGGTCTTGCAGCGAGGCAGCGATGTTGTCATTCGCCTTGGCCTGCTCGGACGCGGTTCGCTGAGACTCAATCGCGACTGCCGTAGCAGCCCGCTGCTGGTTCAGCTGATCAATCTTGGCCTGTGTTTCGTTGTCGAATGCGATGGTCGGAATCTGCACCTCGAACACCCTGACCTGGTCCCCGACCTTCGCCTGCATGATGTCGGTGGCACGCGTAGCCAGCGTTGGGAGTTGCGACTCCGACGTAGTTGGCGCCGCGGGGGCGGGAGTGCCAACTGCGATCGTCGCCAACGGGTTGTAGGTGGCGAACACTTCATTCAGGGCAACCTGCAAGTTACGAGTGATCAGGTTGGCGCGAACGTTGTCGAAGGTCTTGTACTGCAGGAAGAGATCGTCGGCGGCATCGAGTTTGATCTCCCAACGCACCGATGTGTCCGCCCACGCGTTGGAGTTGTTTCCCAGGCGGACGACGATGGAGTTTCCGTGTCCGTCACCGCCGTCATCGTCTTTGTGCTGATCGATCTGGATGGACCCGTCCATCTCGGTCACTGACTGCCAAGGCCAGGTGAAGTGCAGCCCGTTGGGGATGGTGCCGACTGGCTTGCCGAAAGTGGTGACAATGCCGACGTTTCGAGTGGATACGACGACGAAGGAAGACAAGACGAACGTTACGACGGTGATGAATGCCAAGGCGCTCGCGATGGCTAGGGCGCCAGGCTTTCGCCAATTTGGCTCTGGACGTGGGTCATTGCCACGCATGACCGTCTTCGGAGTAATGCGCCAGAAGACGATGCAAGCGGCGGTAGCGATGACTAGGACGGCGAGACTAATCGTCATGAACATGCGCTGCTCCTAAGTTCTTCGCGCTATGGGTCGAGACCCTAGCTGTTGCGGTCCGGTCATTCTCGCAGTGAACGAGGCCAGCAGGAGCGGACCTCCACGAAATCGATGCACCGCCTGGGCGACCCGTCTGAGATCGTCGACTCGTCGTCACCTTGGTCGGACCCGGTTGGGTGAACGGACAAACGTCTTCGTCGACCGCGGTGCCGCCTGGGCACCGCAACCGCTTCTCGTCTTGTGCGAAACCCCCTGGGCTGCAACCGGAGACACGCCCAAGGGATTGACGCGCCCGCCGACAAGGGTGGACACATCGACGTCGTCGACCTCGACGCCCCGCGGCTTGACCGCCTGAACCGTCACTCCGAAGGATCACACGACGACCTCGCACGCCACGACCGTGGACCTGATCATGGCTGCTGCCTGCCCATGCGGTGCGTCGGCGGCATCCGCCCGGCGCTGGCATCGACCCTCTGAGGGCTCCGCTATGGTTCGGGGCGACGAGCAACTCCAGGAAGGGTGGCAGCGTGGGGTCTGAGCAGGAACCGACATTCGGCCAGAAGATCAAGATGGGAGTTCAGGCAGGACGTGCGTTCGCCCGCAATCCCAAGGCGCTGGTCGCGTTGGTGAAGTATCAACGCGCCGAGCGAAAGCGTCGAAAGTCGCAACCCGGGATCTGACGATCCAGGTCAGCAACCTCGACGTCGCTGGCCAGCGTGTTGGCGACTACAGCTTGGGGGTCCGGTTCTGCTGCAGCTGCTGCGCTTCGGGCGTCGCCGGCGTGTAGAGGTTGATGAGTAGCCCGTCGGGGTCGCGGATCAGAATCGACACATTGCCCCACGCCATCATGGTGGGGGCTTGTACGACGTCGAGCTCATCGCCATACGTCGCGTGCAAAGTGGCGAACAAGGCCTCGGCGTCATCGACCCAGAATTCGACGATGGATGTGTCATTGGCGCTTTCGCCTGGGGTGTCGCCGGCGATGAGCGGAACCCGGCTGGCATGGCTGACGGCGAGTGTCGCCGAGGGCGTCACCAGCTCCACGAAGTCTGCGGTCAAATAGTTGGGCGTTGCCCCGGTGAGCACCTCGTAGAAGGCCACCGCGCGGGGGACATCGTGGGTGATCACGCGGACGGAAGCGAGCCGAATGGTGTTGGTCGTGGCCATGCCGCGAACGGTAATCGCGATACCGGCCAATTTCTGTCCGGTACCCAGGTCTAGATTTTCGACATGGGGCGGCCAACTGCACGGGTGTTGACGCTCTTGGAGTTGCTCCAGGGCGGTGGGACGCGCACCGTCGCCGACTTGGCGCAGCGGTTGGCCGTCGACGAGCGCACCGTGCGCCGCTATGTCGACCACCTTCGCGAGCTCGACATCGGGGTGGAGTCGGTACGCGGGCCCTACGGCGGGTACCGGTTGGCTCGCCATTCGCGCCTGCCACCGCTGATGCTGGGCGATGAGGAAGCCCTCGCCGTCATCTGGGGACTGCTCTTGACGGGCCAATCGGGGTCTGGACCGGCATCGACGCTGGCAGTCCAGACGGCGACGGCCAAAGTCCGCCGGGTGCTACCCACGGCGCTGGCCCGACGCATCGATGCCGTGGTCGACACCCTGGACTTCCTCCCCACCGGTGGCGAGGACGCGCAGGTTACGGGCGGCGGTGACGACGCCGGCGCCGAGGCGCACACGCTGCTCGAATTGGCCGGAGCGGTGCGGGGTCGACGCCCGGTCGCCTTCGGGTACACCTCGCGGCAAAGGCGCATTCGGGAATGCATCGTCGAGCCGCACGGTGTGGTCTCCCACCGCGGGTTGCTCTATCTCACCGGATTCGACCGGACGCGCCAGGCGGCGCGGACGTTCCGCGTCGACCGAATCGCTGATCTGCGGCTGCTCGAGGGCACCTTCACGAGGCCAGCAAGCGCCGACCCGACGAATCAACTCCGCGGCCCGCTCGAAGCGACACCGCACCGATACCCCGTGTCGGTGCGCATCCGCGCCGACGTCGCGCACGTGCGGACTCTGATTCCGGAGATGCTGGCCTCGGTGACGCCAATACCCGCCACTGACCACGGGGAGGGATGGGTGCGGGTGTTCCTGCACGCTGAACGCCTCGAATGGGTCGCGGGCAGGCTAGCCGCCCTCGACCGCCCATTCGTCATCGAACACCCGCAAGCGTTGCGGGACAGAGTATTTGCGTTGGGTCAGCATCTCATCGCGGCGTCTCAGCCAGAACCGGGCACGTGATCGACCCACACCTGTGGCAAGACGGTTCCTGAGTGCGCCCGTGTCGTGCCAGAGCGTCGATCGTGTGGGCTCTTCGACCCCGACGAGGCGGGTGCCGCAACGATGACCGTGCTCGGCCGACGGGATCGGTGCGTCCCATCGGCTACGTTGACGCGGCTCCGACAAGCAGCCCACACCCGTGACATCGTGCCTCAGCGAGAGACCTCGGCTCGCAGGACCCATGTCGGAGCGCCGACGATCCCCATTGCTGACGTACGCCCCCACAACGAAGCAATTGCATTGGTGCGCACGGTATCCCAACCGTACGCAACATCGCCCGTGATCGTTGAATGCTCGGTCAGGATTGCCGCCAAACGTTGTCTTTCCCCCTCGTTCATACGCCTCAGTCAACGCGACGGCCGCACACTCCATCAACCGATTTTTCACCGCGGCTAATCGACGACCTAGATGAAGGAACAAACTGCCGGCCGGTGACTGGCGAGGTGATGCCGCGGTGTTCTGTTGCGGGCCAACCGAGTTGATGAACTCGCCGACCCCGCGGATGACCGCCGGCGGGGGCTCGATACCTGTTTGGCAGTCGACCAGAAACTCGAGGTGCCGCCGAATCAGACTGCGCTCGAAGAGATGGAGGCCGCAGGTAGGGTTGCGCGATCACGGCCCCGCTTTCGGGCGTCGTTCGTCGTGCGTGCACGCCAGAACCGGCAACCACCATCGGCCCCCGGGGCCTTTTCCTAGCTGGAGCGACGCCGGCCGTTGAAAGGTGCGGTCGCTTTCAGAAAGCTGCTCGCGAGCTGCCGAAATACTGTCAGCGCGAGCCGCGAGCGACGGTTGGCGTTTTAATGTCCCGAAACCCGTCGGGAGGATGAACTACGTCATGGCAAACAGCGAGCCGGGCTCGGGCGGTACAGGATGGTTCGACACCGATAGCGGCAAGATCCTCGCGATCGGTACGGCCATCGGCGTCACACTGCTGATCGTCGTGGGGATCGTCAAGCTCGCGGGCGGTGGGGCCGCGCCGGCGCCATCGAATCCGCAGCCGGCTCCTGCGACCACCACGTCGACGCCGGCGACGGCCACGTCGGCACCACCCCCGCCGCCGCCGCCCGCCCCAAGCGCTCCCGCCAGCCCGCCGCCGGCGCCGCCGACCCGTCCATCGACGACCATCACCAAGGCGCCGACGACCTACACCCCTCCGCCCACCAAGCAATACGTCCCGACCGCGACGCCGACGAGCTCGGCGCCGCCGAGTACGAGTTCAGCACCCCCAACCACGACGAATCCGCCGCAGTTCAACGTCATTCGAACCACTAACGGCGTCCCGCACTAGGGGCGCTACGGTCGGGGCGATCATTTCACGAAGGTGGTCGGCCGGCCTGACCGCGAGGATGACCGTCGCGCGGAGGGTCGATGAGCTTCAGGTAGAACGTGTTACGGCGACGTCGTTTCCGCCCGACCACACCCAAGGATCCGACACCTCCCCCGTCGAGCTGTCGCGCAGCCGACTCGAGGTCGAGGTGACGCTGAATCTCTCGCCTGCATCAGCCTTTCGCGTCGGTGACGCGGAAGATCACCGACGTCGTGGCGTGCCCCCCGACGCGGATTCGCGGCGACGTCTCACCAAGACCGCCAGATAGAACTGAATGCCCTTCGACAACAGAAGGACGCAGCCCAGCACGATCCACCCCCACCGCGGAAACTCTGGGTGCATATCGAACAGGCCGATGGCGATCAGGTAGACCCCGGCGGCGACGACGCAGAGGTCGAGCAACTTCTTCAGGCTCATAGGCGGCAACTTACGCGCCAAGGTGGCCTCACGATAGAGGTCGCGGTGGCGCAATACACCACGTCATTCCGAGACGGGCGCGAGACCTCTCGACGATGCTCTCGCCGTGACGGCATGAGCTGGCGGCCCGGGTCGATGCTCGCGGCTCGCAACCACTTCTCTCACAACAGCTTTGGCGTGTCCTTGACGCGGTACGCCCGGGGCGGTTGACCGGTCCAACGGCTGAAGGCACGCGTGAAGGCGCTGGGTTCGGAGAAGCCCAGCCGCCGGGAGAGCGCCGCCATCGTTTCCTCGCCCTGCACCAGGCTCGCGATCGAGACGTCGCGCAGCAACGCATCACGGATGTCGCTGAGCGACGTGTTCTCCATGCGCAGGCGTCGGCGCATCGTCTGCGGGCTCATTGCCAGACGCGCGGCGACTTCGTCGGCTCCCAGGCGTATGCCGTAGTCGACCTCGTCCAATATCCGCCGCACGGCGTCGGACGTCGACGTCCCGTAGTGGCTACGCGCGAGCAGTATCGCCGGTGCGTGACGCCAGAACTGCTCCAACTCGTCGGGCCTGCGCAACAGTTTGGTCGACACCGTGTCTGCAGGGAACACCAAGGCGGGGTTGGGGGCGGCGAAGACGACGGGCGCATCGAAGATCACGTCGTAATCACGCATGTGACGACGATCTTCGTGCGGAAGCCAGACCTCGACCAGTTCGATGCGGCGCCCGATGAGCCACCCGAGGGTCCGGTGCAGGGTGGCGAGCAATGCTTCGACGGCGAAGTCGAGGGGGTCGACCTTGTCGGTGATGTCGACGTCGACGACGGCGGCGTCCCCGTCGATGGAGAGTCGCAGTCGGGGTACGCCCGGCACCGCATTCTCGAACTGGTTGAGCCGGCGTACCGCCGTGCTCAGATCGTTGGTGCCAAACATGATGGCCGAGAGCAGCATTCGCAGTGTGCCTGGCGGAACGGGTGCCAGACCCAAACCCAGGAGCTCGTCACCGGTGGCCCGTGACAGCGCCCCGAGCAGCGCCGTGACCTGCCCCCCGGTTAGCCGCGCACGGTGCTCGCCCAGCAGTGATGCCGGTATGCCCGCGGCACCCAGTAACGCTTCCAGATCCCAGCCTCGGCGCTCGGCGAGCCCGACGAATGCCTGCACCCGTTGGAATGGGATGGTGTGGCTGACCTCGGCCTCTGCGACCACCGACACCTCCTCGACAAGCGCCCGCACACCCACTGCGGACAGTAGACCGCCTGTCAAGCCAACTCCGGCGGCCGATCCGCACGAGCGTTTGAGTCAAGACGTTGGGTGAGCGGGTCATGTCTTGCGTCGACGAGGGCACCTACCGTCGAGACCATGGCAGACAACGAGGGTTATGACCTGGCGCGCCTGGGCCACTGGGGCGAGGAGGTCGAGTTCAAGGTCGAACGCGCCCAGACCATCGCCTACGCCCAGGCGACGAATGATCCGATCGCCGTGCATCTCGACGGCACGTTCGCCCCGCCGGTGTTCGCCGTAGTACCCGCGATGGCGACGATGGCCGAGGCCACCATGTCGGTCGTGCCAGATGATCTAATGCTGCGAATATTGCACGGCGAGCATGACTTTCGCTTCCATCGTCAGATCGAGCCGGGCGAGGTCCTGACCGTGCGGGCCAGGCCCATCGGTGTCACCGGGAAGAACTCCGGGGTGGTGGTCACGACTTTGATGGAGACGCGCAGCGATCGCGGGGATCTGGTCAACGAGCAATTCTTCATCGGTTTCTTCCGTGGTGGCCAGTTCTCGGGCACCGTGGGCGCAGCCAGCCCCGAGCACGCCTTCCCCGAGGACTGCCGGTCCCGGGAGCCGGATCACGTCGTGGCCCAACGTTTCGACGACGACCAGACGTTCCGATATGCCGAGCCGGCGATGGACCCCATGCCGATTCACCTCGATGACGACTTCGCCCGACAGATGGGGTTGCCGGGCATCATCATTCACGGCCTGTGCACCATCGCGTTCGTGTCCCATGCGCTGATCACCACGATCAGCCCCGACGATCCGGGGGCACTCAAACGTCTGGCGGTGCGGATGAGCTCACCCGGACGCCCCGGGGAGTCGATCGTCACCAACATCTGGAACCCGACCGTCGACGGTCACCGCACCCATGTCTTCGAGACCACCGGTGACGAGCGGTCCGACAAGTACGTCCTGACCGACGGTCTCGCCGAGTTCGGCTAGCCCCTGAGAAGAGGAAACACCATGACTGACAAGGTCTTCGTCATCGGCAACGGTATGACGAAGTTCGAGAAGCCCGGCCGTCGCGAGGGATGGGACTACCCCGACATGGCGCTGGAGGCGGGCACCAGGGCGCTCGCCGAGGCCGGCATCGCCTACGACCAGATCGAGCAGGCCTACGCCGGGTACTGCTACGGCGAGTCCTGCTCGGGGCATCGGGCCGTCTACGGTCTCGGCCTTACCGCGATCCCGGTGTTCAACGTCAACAGCAATTGTTCCACCGGCTCGAGTGCACTCTTCCTGGCGGCCAACGCGATTCGCGGTGGGCTGGCTGACTGCACGCTGGCCATCGGCTTCGAGAAGATGGCGCCGGGCTCACTCGGCTCGACCTGGAACGACCGCGAGAACCCCATGCAGGATCATCTGCAGGCGATGGCGGAACTGCGAGACATTTGGTTCCCGCCCGCACCGTGGATGTTCGGGGCCGCCGGCTTGGAGCACAACGATCGGTACGGCTCGAAGCCCGATCACTTCGCGCAGGTCGCTGAGAAGAATCATCGACACTCGCTGAACAACCCCTACGCGCAATTCCAGGACAGCTACACCCTGGATGAGATCAAGAACTCCAAGATGGTCTACGAAGCCGCGGGTCTGACCCGGCCGATGTGCTCGCCCACCTCCGATGGATCAGGGGCGGCGATCCTGGCCAGCGAGCGCTTCGTCGACCAGCACGACCTTGGCGCCACGGCCGTCGAAATCATCGGCCAGGCAGTGGTTTCCGATACGCCGGGCACCTTCGAGTCCGGCAGCGTCATCACCCTCGTCGGCGCGGACATGACCCGGCGAGCCGCCCGACGGGTCTACGAGCAGGCCGACATCACCCCCGACGACGTCGACGTCATCGAACTGCACGACTGTTTCGCCCCCAACGAGGTGCTCACCTATGAAGCACTCGACCTGTGCGGGGAAGGTCGGGGCCACGAGCTGATCGAGGCCGGCGACACCACCTACGGCGGCCGATGGGTCGTCAACCCCTCGGGCGGGCTGATCTCCAAGGGACACCCGCTCGGAGCGACCGGTCTGGCGCAGTGCGCCGAATTGTCCTGGCAGCTGCGCGGATTGGCCGATGCCCGCCAGGTCGAAGGCGCCACCGTGGCGCTGCAACACAACATCGGTCTCGGTGGCAGTGCCGTCGTCACCGCCTACCGCGCACCCGCCTGACCGCACTACCCATTTCACGAAACCAAGGAGAGACTCATGGCCAAGACCACCACGTCGAAGGACATCGACGCCACCCCGGACAAGGTCTGGGCGATCATCGCCGATCCCAGTCGGTACGCGGAGTGGAACACGCTGCACACCAGTTGGAAGGGCGAACCGCCCACCCAACTGTCCGAGGGCGCTCAGATGACCGAGGTACTCACCATCATGGGGATGGCCAACACGATCAACTTCACCACCGACGCCTACGACGCGCCGCACTCGCTCACGATCTCCGGCGAGGGCATGGCCGGGGCGAAAGTCGCTCTGACGCTGTCGGTGCAGCCGCACGGTGACGCCTCCTCGGTGTGCACGCTGGATGCCGAATTCATCTCCGCGATGATGGTGGGCGCCATCGGCAAGGCCATCGAACGCGCCTCGAAGAAGGAACTCGACGCCTCCCTGACCAAGTTGGCCGCCCTCGTCAGCTGACCACCCAAGACAAGGGAGGACACCATCATGATGGGTTCATTGGAGAATCGGGTCGCCATCGTCACCGGTGCCGGCCGCGGAATCGGCCGTTCGCACGCGCTGCTGTTGGCCAGTCGGGGTGTCGCGGTCGTCGTCAACGATCTCGGCGGAAGCAATTCCGGGGAGGGCGCCGACGCCGGCCCCGCGCA
This sequence comes from Mycolicibacterium madagascariense, assembly GCF_010729665.1. NCBI lineage: Bacteria > Bacillati > Actinomycetota > Actinomycetes > Mycobacteriales > Mycobacteriaceae > Mycobacterium > Mycolicibacterium madagascariense. The sequence goes on from NZ_AP022610.1 coordinate 123,734, forward strand.
AGGCGTGGTCGACGAGATCGTGGCAGCCGGCGGGCGGGCAGTCGTCAACACCGACAGCGTGTCGGACTGGGAGAGTGCGAAGAAGCTCGTCGACCAGGCCGTCTCGGAGTTCGGCGGCCTGGACGTCGTGGTCAACAATGCCGGGATCCTCCGAGACGGCTTCATCGCCGGGCTCGACGAATCCCAGTGGGACCTCGTCGTCGACGTGCATCTCAAGGGTCACTTCAACCTGCTGCACCACGCAGGCGCGTTTTGGAAGGAGGAGTCGAAGGCGGGCAGACAACCCACCGCCGCCGTCGTCAACACCGCGTCGGCGTCGGGGACGTTCTCCGTGTTGCCCGGGCAGGCCAACTACGGCGCCGCGAAGGCGGGGATCGCGGCGCTGACGCTGGTGGCCGCCGCCGAACTGGAACGCTACGGCGTCCGGGTCAACGCCATCGCACCGGTCGCACGCACCCGCCTGACTCTGGCCACCCCCGGGATGGGAGCCATCTTCGCCGAAGAGGTTCCCGAGGGAGAGTTCGATGCCTTTGCGCCGGAGAACATCTCGCCGGTGGTGGCGTTCCTGGCGACGCCGGGGTGCCCACTGAACGGCAAGGTGCTGGCCGTGCAGGGCGGAGCGATCTCGCTGCTGCAGGGTTGGACGTTCGCCGACACAGTCGAGACCGACGGGCCGTGGGACGTCGACGAATTGCCGGCGTTGCTCGGGCACTGGGGCTAGCCGCCACCGATGATCGTGCAACGACGCGCCATCTACGCCGGTGTAGAAACCCGCGAGTTGTCCGTCAGCGGTGCAGGACCCACGATCGTGCTGCTGCACGGGTTCGCCGACTCGGCCGACTGCTGGCGACCCGTCCTGACCCTGCTCGAGCGCGCGGGGAGGACGGCCGTCGCGGTGGACCTCGTCGGATTCGGTGCGGCCGACTCGACTCGTTGGGGCCCGCTGCTGCCGCAGTGGGACGAGTTCGTCGAGGCTGTCGTGGCCCAGCACGGCGCCACGTCGGCCGTCGTGCTCGTCGGCAACTCGCTGGGGGGATTGCTCACGGTGCGGGCGGCTGCCACCGTCAAGGGACTACCGATCCGCGGCGTCGTCGCCATCGACGCCGCCGGGACCGGTTGGACACCACTGGTGCGGGCGGTGATCGTGCAGAACCTCCTCCTCCTGACACCGTTGGTGGCTCTACCCGTTCCACCGATGGTGCGACGCGCGGGGGTCACCCTGGTCGCCCGCATCGTGCTCTACGGACGTTGGCGCTCAGCAGATCCGGAGACGATCGACAGCTTCGCCAAGGGCATTCGCACCCGGCGCGACGCGCAGCGGTTGATCGCCGTGGCTCGGCGGACGGTAGGGGAGGTGAACGCCCATGGACCATTCGACGGAATCGATTGTGCCACCGTGGTTCTCCACGGCCGGCGTGATCTGCTGGTGTCCGTCGACGCCGCCCGCCGGCTGCACCGCATGATCCCCGGCAGCCGCCTCGTGGTGCTCGAGCGTAGCGGGCACTGCCCTCAACTCGATGCACCGGAACGGGTAGCAGCCTTGGCCATCGAACTCGCCGCCACCGCCACCCCACGACGCGCCGGTACGGCCTAGGAGAACGTGTTCGTGCACCCCATGACTCAGCTCGTGTCCAGGGTCTGCGAGGAACTGTGGGCGGCGGGTCCGATGATCCGCAGTGGGCTGGTGGAACCTCTCGAACCCCGTCGCGTCGCGGCGTGCGTGGCGGCGTACAGATCCTACGGCGCACTCGGCGCGACGGTGCGCATCGCGGCGATCCGCCATCCCGACCGGACTGCGATCATCGACGAACTGGGCACCATGAGTTTCGCAGAACTCGACGCCTCGTCCAACGCGGTCGGCAACCGGTGGCGCCAGCAGGGTCTGCAGGCCGGTGACGGCGTGGCCATCCTGGTCCGCAATCATCGCGGCTTCCTGCAGGCGGTCTTCGCCGGCGCCAAGTGCGGGGCACGAATCATCCTGCTCAACACCGACTTCGGCGCCACCCAGGTGCGGGCCGTCGTCGGCAGGGAAGGCGCTGATCTCGTCGTGTACGACGAGGAATACACCGCCGCGGTCGCGGGACTCGAGCCTCGTCATGGTCTCTGGACGGCGTGGACCGACACCGCTGTGACCGACTTCAGCCTGGCTGCCGTTGCCGACGCAGACCCCACCCCGCCACCGCCCAGCGGAAGCTTGCCCAAGATCGTCATCCTGACCAGTGGTACCACTGGAACGCCCAAGGGAGCCAACAGAACCGAACCGCGCTCCTTGATTCCGATCGGCGGCCTGTTGGACAAGGTGCCGCTGCGCGCCGGTGAGGTGACCGAGTGCTGTGTGCCGATGTTCCACGCGCTGGGTTTCGCGCACGCCGTGCTCGCCGTGGCACTGGGCTCGACGCTGGTGCTTCGACGTCGATTCGACCCGCAGGCCACCCTCGACGGTGTGAGGAAGCACGGGACGACGGCGTGGATCGTGGTCCCGGTGATGCTGCGACGTCTCGTCGAATCGCTCCCAGCCGCCGGCGGCGGTTCGACGTCGCCCAGGGTCGTCTTCGTCGCGGGTTCTCAACTCGGAGCGTCGCTCTGCCAGAGCGCCACTGCCGCACTGGGTCCGGTGCTCTACAACCTCTATGGGTCCACCGAGGTCGCCTACGCCACCATCGCCACCCCGGAGGATCTCGCCAACGAGCCAGGGTGCGTCGGACGGGTCGTCCATGGCACGCGCGTGAAGATCTTCGACGACACCGGCACCGAGGTGCCACCCGGGGTGACGGGCCGCATCTTCGTGGCCAACGCCGTTCGATTCGAGGGCTACACCGGCGGCGGGAGCAAGGACACGATTGCCGGATTGATGGCGAGCGGCGACGTCGGACACTTCGACCGCGCCGGCAGACTCTTCATCGACGGACGCGACGACGACATGATCGTCTCCGGTGGCGAGAACGTCTTCCCCGGTGAAGTGGAGGAGACCCTTGCCGCGCACCCCGACATCCTGGAAGCCGCCGCCGTGGGCGTCCACGACGAGCACTACGGCCAGCGACTGCGGTGCTTCGTCGTCGTCCGCGAGGGCGCGGAACTGAACGAACAACAGGTCAAGGACTACGTGAAGGCCGAATTGGCGCGCTTCAAGGTGCCCCGCGACGTTCGCTTCCTCCCTGCGCTGCCGCGCAACCCCACCGGCAAGGTCCTCAAGGGCCGGCTCGACGAGGGCACCACGGCCAGCGACGAAACGAGGTCCACGCCACGATCACCCGACTGAATCGACGGCGCGCCAATCGTTTCGGTCAAGAGTTTGGCACCGACGGTCATCGCCGGACGGGTGTCGAGCCCATAGCGTCGAATCACCGACGTAAAGCGAATGAGGAAAGGGGTGCGCCATGACTGGTCACCGTGCTGCGTGGATGGACAAGGATCTGGATGCGCTCGCCGATCTGGCGCGGGCGTTCTTCGAGAAGGAGTGCGCCCCGCACGAGCCGCGGTGGTGTGCCCAGCAGCTTGTCGATCGTGAGATATGGCGTCGCGCAGGTGAACTGGGCCTCTTGTGCATGAGTCTGCCCGAGGAGTACGGCGGCGGGGGTGGCACCTTCGCCCACGACGCGGTCGTCTCGATCGAACAGGTCCGCGCCATGGCGCCCAGTTTCGGCGGGATGCTGCACAGCGGGATCGTCGCGCACTACCTCAACGCCTACGGCACCGAGGAGCAGAAGCAGCGGTGGCTTCCGCCGATGGCCACGGGCGACATCATCACCGCCATCGCCATGACGGAGCCGGGCACGGGCTCGGACCTGCAGTCGATCACGACCTCCGCGGTCAGGGACGGCGACGACTACGTGATCAACGGGGCGAAGACGTTCATCTCCAACGGGATGCTGGCCGACCTGGTGGTCGTCGCCGCGAAGACCGACCCCACTGCTCGCGGCGCCGAGGGAGTGTCGCTCATCGCGGTGGAATCCACCCGCGACGGCTTCCGGCGCGGCCGCAATCTCGCGAAGATCGGCCAACATGGGCAGGACACGTGCGAGCTGTTCTTCGACGACGTCCGGGTGCCGGCTTTCAACCTCATCGGCGACCACGAGGGCCAAGGCTTTCTGCAGCTGATGCTGCAGCTGCCGCAGGAGCGCCTGTTCCTGGCGATCGCGGCCGCGGCGGCGATCGAGAAGACCGTCGACCTCACCCTGGCCTACACCCGGGAACGGAAGGCATTCGGCAAGCCGCTGTTGGGATTTCAGAACACACAGTTCGTCCTCGCCGAGTGCGACACGGTCAAGACGATCGCGTGGACGTTCCTCGACGACTGCATCGTGCGACACCTCGACGCGGCGCTCGACATCCCGACCGCCGCCAAGGCCAAGTGGTGGCTCACCGAGCAGCAGTGCCAGGTGGTCGACCGTTGCGTGCAGCTGTTCGGCGGCTACGGCTACATGGAGGAGTACCCCATCGCCCGGCTCTACGCCGATGCCAGGGTGCAAAAGGTGTATGGCGGGACCAACGAGATCATGAAGACGATCATCGCCAAGAGTCTCTGAGTTGACGGCGGTGGGACCATTGCGGGGGGTCAAGGTCGTCGAGCTCGCGGGCTTGGCCCCCGCGCCGTTCGGGTGCATGGTGCTCGCCGATCTGGGTGCCGAGGTGTTGCGCATCGACCGCCGGACACCCGGATCCGGCGGCATCGTGCCGCCGCCGGGTCCCCTCGACCGCGGCAAGCATGCCGTGGCCATGGACCTCAAGGATCCCGAGGATCACGCCAGGCTGCTCGAGATCTGTTCGGCTGCAGACGTCTTCGTCGAGGGCTTCCGGCCCGGTGTCGCCGAGCGGCTCGGGTTGGGTCCAGAAGACCTGGCCCGCGGCAACCCCGGCCTGATCTACGGCCGACTGACGGGCTGGGGACAGTCGGGGCCTCTGGCGTCGACCGCGGGCCACGACATCAACTACATCGCGGTGGCCGGCGTGTTGGATCTCGTCGGTCGATCGGGGCAGGCCCCCGTGCCGCCGGCCAACGTCGTCGCAGACTTCGCCGGCGGTGGCATGCTGCTGGCGCTGGGCGTCGTGGCTGCCCTGCACGAGCGGTCGACGTCCGGACGGGGCCAAGTCGTGGACGCGGCGATGGTGGACGGCGCCGCCCTCTACACGGCGTTCATGCACGGCATGCACGCTCAAGGTTTGTGGAACGAGCCGCGCGGGGAGAACACCCTCGACGGTGCTGCGCCGTTCTACGACACCTACGAGTGCGCCGACGGTCGGTACGTCGCCGTCGGTTGCGTCGAATTACCCTTCTACAAAGAGATGTTGACGCTGCTCGGCATCGATGGAGACGCGCTGCCCTTCCAGTTGGACCGCACCGGGTGGCCCGAGCTGAAGGCATTGATCGCCGACACGTTCCTCGAACGCAGCCGCGACGAGTGGGCCGAGGTGTTCGCCAATTCCGATGCCTGCGTCTCCCCGGTCTTGTCGCCATGGGAAGCACATGAGCACGCCCACCATCGATCTCGAGACGCGTTCATCGACGTCGACGGTCTGCGTCAGCCCGCCCCAGCGCCTCGGTTCAGTCGCACGCCCGCGCCCGTTCCGCAGCCCCTGGCCACCGGGAGCGACGCCGTGTCGGACCTCCTGCAGCGGTGGGGCGTCTGCCGATCGTGAGAGTCCTCGGCGTCAGTGGAGGAGCGCCGCGACCTTCTTGGCAGTCTCCTTCGCCGAGCCGGGGTTCTGCCCGGTGACGAGGTTGCCGTCGACGACGGTGTAGGACAGGAATGGGATTTTGCCCTTCTCGTAGCGGGCGCCGCGTTCCTTCGCCCGCTCCTCGGCGTTGTAGGGGACGAGCTTGTCGACGCGGGCGAGGACTTCTTCCTGCCAGGCGAAGCCCGTCATCTTCTTGCCCGCGATGAGGTAGGAGCCGTCGGACAGCGTGGTGTCGAGTAGGCCGCAGTAGCCGTGACACACCGAGGCGACGACGTCGCCGCGCTCGTAGATCGCCCGGGTGATGCGTTGCAGGCCATGGCTATTGGGGAAGTCGTACATGACGGCGTGGCCGCCGGTGAAGAAGACGGCGTCGTAGTCGGCCGAGTCGACGTCGTCGGGGCTCTTGGTGTTCTGCAGCAGCGCCATCTTGGCGGGGTCGGCGCGCCACGCCTTGGCGGTCTTGTCGTAGTTGGGGAACTTGAGCGACCTGGGTTCCAGTGGCACCTTGCCGCCGGCGGGGCTGACGAGGGTCTGCTCGAAACCGTGCTCGTCGAAGACGTGCCAGGCGTGCGTGAGCTCGGAGAGCCAGAGGCCGGTTGGGTGGTTGGGGTCGTCGTAGTGGGCGACGTTGGTCACTACGTTGAGGATTCGCTTCGTCATTCGTCGTCGTCCTTGGTGCGTGTGAGGTCGTCTCTAGTGCAGTGCTTTCCGCAGTGCGTCGATCGCCAATCCGCGGGCGACGTTGGCGGCCTTGGTGTTTCGTAGGCTATCCAGTAGGAGGAAGTCGTGGACCATCCCGGCGACGCGCACGGAGGTCACGTCGACGCCGGCTTCGCGGAGCTTGTTGGCGTACTGCTCGCCCTCGTCGCGCAGCACGTCGGCCTCGTCGGTGATCACCAGCGTGGTGGGCAGGCCCTCGAGGTCGTAGAGTGTGGCCTGCAGCGGTGAGGCGTACTTCTCTGCACGCGTGGTCTCGTCGGGGGTGTAGGCGTCCCAGAACCATGTCATGCCATCGCGGGTGAGGTAGTAGCCCTCGGCGAACTGGAGGTACGACGGGGTGGCGAAATCGGCGTTGGTGACGGGGTAGAGCAGCACCTGGGCCTTGAGGTCGATACCGCCGCGGTCCTTGTTCATCAGGGCGAACACGGCGGACATGCAGCCGCCGACGGATTCGCCGACGACCGCGATGCGCGTGGTGTCCAGTCCGTGGTCGGAGCCGTGCTCGACGACCCACTCACCGACGGCATAGTTCTGCTCGACCTGGGTGGGATAGCGCTTCTCGGGTGCGCGGTCGTACACCGGAAACACCCCGGCGGCACCGGCGCCGACGACGAGTTCGCGGAAGAGTCTGTCGTGGGTGTGCTCGTCCCCGAAGACCCAGCCGGCGCCGTGGATGTAGAACACCACCGGCAGCGGACCCCGAACACCCTTGGGCCGGATGATGCGGGTGCGCACGGAGCCCCATTGGCCGGCATCCACCTCGACCCATTCCTCGTCGACCTCGGGGCGTTCGACGCCCTCGCCGCTCTGCAGGTCGGCGAGGATCTCGCGACCCTTCTCGGGCGGCACCTCGTAGATCCGCGGGTGCGGATCGGTCTGCTCGGACAGTTCCCTGGCCTCGGGCTCGAGGTAGGGGGCAATCGGCGGCGGCAGGTCGGGCATGGTGGGATCTCCAAGTTCTGCAGCTGTCGGGACGAGGCAGGGCGTCCAATGTGCGCACCGCTTACATCGACGCTAGCGCGGCCTCGGCGCAGAGTCAACGACCACGTTCGCCGCGACTACCCGGAACGCTGGGCGGTCAGCACGGCGATGAAGGACGAACGGACTTGTGCCGCAACGTCTTCGATCGATGGACCGGTCAGCTTGCGGTCCAAGTAGAGGTACGCGAGCCCGTGCACCAGCCCCCAGCCGCCGAGGGCGAGGTCCAGGGGATCGGAGTGGGGGAAGACACGCGTGATGGCCTCTGCCAGCAACTCGTGGACCGCGGCGGCCGCCTGCACCCGTTCCTCGCTCGCGTGGTCGCACTCATTGCCGAACATCAGCCGGAACAGTGCGGGTCGCCGCAGCGCGAACTCGACGTAGCCGACGCCGAGGTCGGCCAGCTCGTCAATCGTGTTCGGCAACGCGCGGTCTCGGGAGAGGTCGGCCTTCAGATCGCGCAACCCACGGGCAGCCAACGCGGACTCCAGGGCTTCGCGATCGGGAAAGTGGCGGTACGGAGCGGTGGGAGAGACGCCAGCCTCGCGCGCCACGGCGCGAATCGAAAACGGCTCACCGCGTTCCAGCATCGTCATCGCCGTGCTCAACAGCGCGGCGCGCAGGTCACCGTGGTGATAGCTGGTCTTAGTGGTCGCCGTCATGGCTATGCGGGTCCTCCTGACTCGTCCGACTCAAGCATGGCGCACGGCGTCGGGCGATCTCCCCCAAGGTGCGCCGCGTCACCGCGCATCGATGTTGACAGTGCTTACACTAGTCTCTACCGTGATATGTAAGCAATGCACACATTGGAACGAGGAGCGGTGATGGACACGAACCCGATGATTGCGGAGACGGTGGAGGTCGACCTGGGCGGCCGCGCTGTCGCCGTCCCCAAGGGCGGGTTGTATGACCGTTACCGCATGGACACCGATCTGGCTACCGTCGCCGCCGACCCGCGCGTGCGGGGCGTCGACTTCTTTCGGGCACTGCCCAAGACGCAGGTGCAATCGGCGATCGGCCCGACGCGGACGCCGAACTTCTACTACGCGATGTCCAAGGCGCAGCTCACCTATCTCGCGCCGATCGCCGCGCTGCGGTCCCGTCTGCCCGGCGGGTTGGACCCGTTGCAGATCGTCCCTGGCGTCGGGCTGTTCTCGGTGGTGTTCTTTCGATATGACGTGTGCGACATCGACTTCTACACCGAAGCCACCGTCGGAATCGCAGTCCGCCCCGCGCGTCACGGCAGGCTCGGCGCTGCGGACCTGCTCGCCTCGCTGGGCAATGACTCGATGCACGCCTACGTCCTGTCGCTGCCCGTGAACACCGAGATCGCCCACATCCGTGGGCACGACGGCTACGGCTTTCCCAAGTGGGTCACCGAGATCGACGTCGACATCGACCAGCGGCGAACCACCGCGACGGTCGCGAACGACGAAGGTGGCACCGACATCGCGATAGACGTCGCCACCCCGAAGCAGAAGCAGGTCCCCAGCGGCACCCGAGTGTCGACGCTGACCTCCTACACCGAATTCAACGGCGGCTGGAACGCCACCCTGAGCCAGACCAACGTCCTTGCCGAAGGCAGCAAGCTGCTGCCCGGACTCGCATCTCTGACACTGGGCTCCGGGCGGTTGAGCGACGACGTGCGCTCGCTCAGGCCCATCAGGGCACTGCGCTTGGACGTCGTCACCGAATGCCAGAACGCCCTGCACATTCCCGTGCCCGTCTCGTTCCCGGCGAAGTGAGAAGCGACTGATGCAGACCATCTTGGGAGCCAACGGCCAAATCGCCCAGGAGCTGGCCCATTACCTCCACGACGACGTCGCCGAGGACATCCGCCTAGTGAGCCGCCACCCGGCCAAAGTGCACGACACCGATCAGCCGTTCCCGGCCAACCTGATGGACGCCGACGCCACCGCCGCGGCCGTCGCCGGCAGCGACGTGGCCTACCTGACCGTCGGGTTGCCGCTGGACTCGACACTGTGGGAGAAGCAATTCCCGGTGATGATGGCCAACACCATTGCCGCCTGCCAGAAACACGGCACGAAGCTCGTCTTCTTCGACAACACCTACATGTATCCGCGGACTTCCGCACCGCAGGTCGAGGACACCCCCTTCGAGCCCGTCGGTCGCAAGGCAACCGTGCGCGCACGAATCGCGAACATGCTGCTCGATGAAATGCGTGCTGGCACCATCGAAGCCGCCATCTGCCGGGCTCCGGAGTTCTACGGCCCCGGCAAGACCCAGAGCCTGACGAACTCAGCGGTCTTCGACCGGATCAGGCAGAACAAGCGACCGATGATCCCGGTCAGCGCCGACACCAAGAGAACCCTGATCTGGACCCCAGACGCCAGCCGCGGCATGGGTCTGATTGGCAACACCCCCGATGCCTTCGGCCAAACCTGGCATCTACCAATCGATCCCGCACGGCTCACCTATGCGCAGATGATCGACATCTGCTCGGACGTCACTGGGCGCCGCATCCGGTACACGACGGTCCCCGAGATCGCATTCATGATCGGCGGGTGGTTCAACGCCGCGGTCGAGGAGGCCAGCGAGCTGCTCCCGCGCTACCGCGACGACAACGTCTTCGACTCGAGTAAGTTCGCCGCCCGATTCCCCGAATACACCGTCACGACGTACCGCGAGGGAATCGCCGCGATCCTCGGAGCCTGACGCGATCCACTTCGAGCCCGTCACCGACGAGGTCTATGGGCGACTACCGACGAGCGGGGAGTAATCGTCTCAGCTAGGCGACACGGTGCGGTTTGGGGGCAACCCATCGCCCGTCGAGCACTTCGGGTTTGGGCCAGTAGAGACGCAGAATGATGCGGAATGCGCCCGCGGGGGTGGGGAGCCAGTTGGCCTGCACGTTCTGCGCGGGTGCGGTGTGTTGCAGGTGCAGGGTGTGGCCGCCGTCGGGATCCTGCACCAGGTCGGGCAGCATCGGCGAATTGATCAGGTAGCGGTCGATGGGGTTGGCGACCAGCAAGCTGGTGGTGGCGTCGTACATCGTCAGTGACCAGAATGCGTTGACCGGCGGCAGCTGCGCGGGGGCGAAGCGGTAGGCGTATGCGTTGGTGCCGAGCAGTGGTGCGCCGGTGTCGTCGGTGACGAAGCCGGGATAGACCGCCTCGGTCTTGGTGTTGCCGTAGATGCCCAGCGCTGCGCCGGCCATCCGGTACAGGTAGTTGGTGCCCATCTCGGCTGGACTGCCGAACAGGTCGGCGGAGGTGACCTCGCCGGTGTCGAGCTTGGTCTGCACGAAGGTGCTCAGCTCGGCTCGAGCGTCGGCCATGCCGTCCTGAAACGCTTGGCGCAGTGGCGAATCGAGCGCCTCGGGTCGGAAGAGGGTGTCACCCGTGATGCCGATGCTGGCCATCCGTTCGCGGATGCCTCGGTCGGCGGGCAGGGTCGGCGCGTGGTGCAGGACGAACGACAGCGTCGTGAAGAAGTTCAGCGACGTCGCCTCCTGCGTGGTGTTCGGCGGTACGGGAAAGTCGATGTGGGGTGGTGGTGGCGGCGCGGGTTGGTGGAGGTAGGCCGACAGTGGTTGTGCGGTGTAGCCGTTCTGGATGGTCTCGACGGCGCTCAGGTCGTCGGGCCCCAGCAGCTGGGTGCGATAGAAGACCACCATGAAGTCGGTGTCGGAGCGGATGACCTTGTCGATCCCAGCCGGAGTCTCGCCGGTCCAGTTGGGTCCGGCCAGCAGGTAGGTGCCGCCGGTGTTACCGGTGGTGCGGGTGCCGACGTAGTCGACGTTGTAGGTGTAGGCATCGATGAATTGCAGGCTGTAGTAGCGGCCAGCGTCGACCGGCGGCACCGTCAGCACCAGCGGCTCGGCGCGCAGGTCCGCCCCGAGCTGTGAATACGGGGTGTCGGAGTTGGGGGTTTGTACCGCGGTGTCGGCCGGGGTGTACACGCGGGCGGTGTTGTGAACTTGGTTGAACGGCCCCTTGTATTCGGGGTCCGCGGTGTCGATGAAGTACGAGTATTGGATCCGGTAGTCGTCGACCAGGGGGAAGCCGTAGACGTAGGCCTCCTTGGCGATCTCGCGGGCCTGCTCAGCTGCGGTCATGGTGGAGTCTAGGCCGGCTGGGCATCGGGGAAGGTCCACTTTCCGTCGAGGATGGCGGCCTGGGGACGGTATAGCCGCACCATGTAGTTCCAGCCTGGTGTGACGGGCAGACAGTTCGCCACGGTGGGTGTGCAGCCGCCGAACTGCACGGTGATCGAGCCGTCGGGGTTCTTGGCGGCGGTGATGTCGTTGAGCGAGTACGCATTGAGCGAGTTCGGGGTGAAGTAACCGTCTTTGTCGTAGACGCTGATCGACCAGAACGCCTGGACGGGAACGTCCTTGGCGGTGAGGCGGTAGACGGTGGCGCCATCGTTGCGGGCCGGTGTGACGTCGAGGTAGATCGCATCGCGGGGCGGGTTGCCACCCCAGGCAGAGGCCGTGCCGATCAGGTGGCGCACCGGATCGGTATCGGTGGGGGTGCCGAACATGCCCTTGGTGTCGGGCAGTGTCGCCGCCAACGTGAGAAGGGCGTCACGAACCGTCTTCTGACTCAGGGGATCCCAGCGTGGAATTTCGAAGGTGCCCTTGCCATCCTGCTTGACGCCGATGGCGTTCTGTAGGGCGCGGGCGGTGGCCAGGTCGGTGGGATCGTTCGGATTGGCCAGGGTGCGGATGACGGCGATGACGTATCGGGTGCCGACGTCGTGCTGGGTCAGGGTGTGCTCGCCCTTGCCGTAGAAGACGGCGGGAACGTACTGGTCTTCGGTGATGACTTGCATCGACATGAATCGCTGCCCGGGATCGGGCATCGTGATCGTGACCGGGGCGGCCGCCACGTCGAATACCGCCGCGGAATAGAGAGTGTCGCGGTTGGCCCGCACTACCAGCTGCTTGTCGATCGGGGTGACGTCGCGGTTGTGGAAGAACTGACCGAAACCGTTCTCCCGGACCACGTTGGCCATCTCCATGTCGCTTTCGGCGCGCACGAAATTGTCCGGCGACACCAAGAGCAGCCCATCGGGGGTGGTCCGCGGTGGCTCGGAGACCGCCGTAGACGACGTGGGACTGCCCGAGGGGGAGCCGCTGGACGACGAAGCGGGTGCCTGCTGATCCGAACCGCATCCGGCACACAGCAGCACGACCGCCACGCCGATCATGCCCAGCAGTTGCCGACCCATCCGCTCAACGTAGCCGGAAAGCGCCGCCCCACGACACCAACGCCCCAATTCGATCGAGCTGCTCGGCCGATCAATCGCGATGCGGCGAGACCGCTCACGGGACTCGCTAATCACCATCAGGACGTGGGCGGGTTCGTCGTCGACCAGCCGCCATCGCGGTGCCATGATCACTGATCAAGTGGCGCAGTCGATCTCGAAGGCCGACGTCATGCTCGACCAGTCGTACTGCACTAGAATCCATCGCACGCACGCCTGGCACCGAGGAACGGAGGACGATCGGTGAGCTCGTTCGAGGTACCCGCGATCGACATCAGCCCCTGGGTCACCGGCGGGGACGACCGCGCCAAGTACACGGTGGCCGAGGCCGTCGACGATGCCTGCCGCCGGGTGGGTTTCATGCAGATCCTGGGGCACGGAATGGAACGCTCGGTGATCGACGGTTTGACGACGGCCATGGACGGTTTCTTCGCGCTGGACATCGACACCAAGAAGGGTTACCGGGTGCCGGGCAACCGCGGTTACAGCCCACCCAAGAGCGAGTCGTTGAGTCTGTCACTGGGCGTGCAGTCGGCGACGAGGATGAACGACTTCTTCGAGGCGTACAACGTGGGGGCCGAGGCGCGGTCGTTCACTCACCTCGATCTCGACGAGGCGGACTACGGCATCAACGTGTGGCCCACCGAGGTGCGCGACTTCGAGTCGTCGGTCTGGGACTACTTCGCCGAGGCCGGGCGCGTCGCGCGGGTGCTGACCGACGTCTTCTGCGCGGCGCTGCATCTCGATCCGGACTACTTTCGGCGGCTGACCGATCATTCCGTCGACGTGCTGCGGATGAACAATTACGCACTGCCGCAAGGACTTCTGGATCTCGACGGTGACCTCACGGGGATGGGTGAACACACCGACTTCGGAATCGTGACGGTACTGTGGGCCGATCAGGTGGCGGGCTTGCAGGTCTTGGGCACCGACCGACGCTGGCATGACGTCGTGGCGATGGACGGTGCACTGTTGGTCAATCTGGGCGACCTGATGGCAAGGATCACCAACGACCGGTGGATGTCGACGCTGCACCGCGTCAAGCCGCCGATCGTGGACGGCCGCATCGAGCGGCGTCGCTCGGCGGCGTTCTTTCACGATGGCAACGTCGACGCCAAGATCACCACCGCACCCGCGTTCCTCGACGGCGACGACGGCATGGCCTATGAACCGATCACCGTCGGCGCCCACATCTCCGCGAAATTGGCCGGCTCCCGCCAAGGCAAGTCCAACGTCACCGCAGTCCGAGAAGCCGCCCGAGTGCTGGCGGCCCAAGGATCAGAAGCGTTGAGTCAACCGCGTTGACACTGCGCGCTGGCGCCTAGGGGCACTGCCCGTTGTTGACGCACCCCGCCGCGGCAGTGGCCTTGAACGTCGGCGAGGCCGACGCCACGCCGAGTGTGGTAGCCGCCGGGGACTGAGTCACCGTGGAGCCCAAGCTCATTGCGGTCGGATTGATCGACATCACCGGCACGCTCGGCTGCGTGGTGAGGTTCGTCGTCGGGGAATCGCCGGAACCGCCGGCCACGGCATGGGGAGCGTTGATGCCAGAAGAGAAACAGATGCCCAGTGCGGTGATCACGGCGGCGGCACCAAGATACCCAGCCGTCGACTTGACGCGTTGCAGCTTCACCCGAGGCCTCCTTCTGATGGATCCGCCCAGGCACTGTCGGGCGGATCCCGAACCGACCACTGCGGGTATGAATCAGTCAAGATTAATTCAAACGATCACGCAACTGTAAGACAGTTGCCCGAAGGAAACCTTCAGCTGTCGACCATGGTTCGTCGTTTTCGCACCCGGGCCTGATGATCACCTGAACGAAGCTGGGCTCCGCGAAGCGGGTGAGCGGCCCTAGTGGCGTGACTCCGTGGTGTCGGTGAAGTCGACGACCAGCCGTCCGGTGGTGCCGCCGGCCTTGTTGAGCTCCATGGCCTCGATGAGTCGATCTCGGGGGAACACCTGGGCGATCGTGATGGTGAGGTCACCGGCGACGACCCGATTGGCGATCTCCTCGAGTGCGGCCGCGTCGGGCACGGCCTGGTGGAAGTAGCCGCGGTAGCCCGCCGGAACGTTGTCCAGGATGGTGGGGTCGGCGACGCTGACGACCGCACCCCCGGGAGTGAGTACCGTCCACAGCCGTGCGGTGTCGTCGGGGCTGCCCGCCAGGGCGTAGTCCAGGACGAGATCGACGTCTGTGAAACGGTTTTCGACGCGTTCGCCTTGGTAGTCGAGGAACTCGTCGGCGCCGAGCTTCAGGACGTAGTCGCGGTTCTTGCCCGATGCCACACCGATGACGTATCCACCGGCCGCCTTGACCAGCTGTACGGCCAGCGAACCGACGATCCCGGACGCTCCGTTGATCAGCACGCGCATTCCTGGGCCTGGCTCACCGGCGAGGTGCACCGTCTGCCAGGCCGTCAAGCCAGGAATCGGCAACGCCGCGGCCTCGACGTCGCTCAGTCCCTCCGGCACCCGTGCCAGGGTGGCTTCGTCGACGGCGATGTACTCGGCGAAGGCGCCCAAGGTGTTCGAAATGGCCATCACCCGCTCACCCGCAGCCAACCGCGAGGCACCGTCCCCGTTGGCTTCGACCGTGCCCACGAAGTCCACTCCCAACGTGGTCGGCAGCTGCAAACCCATCATTCGCCCGAAGCCTTCACGGATCTTCCAGTCGAAGGGGTTCATCCCGACGGTGTGCACCGCGACCAGCGTCTGCGACGGACCCGGTTCGGGCACCTCGACGTCGTCGAGCTGGACGCACTCCGGGCCGCCGTAGGAGTGCAACCGATACGCCTTCTGAAGGGACATGGGATACCTCGATCTCGATGTATGAAACGCTACGGTAGCGTTCTACTAGAACGCTACTGAACCGTAGCGAAACGGTCAACCGCAGAGGTCAGCGAAGTCGTCACACCGGAACGGTGCGTGGCAGTCGGCCGGAGCCTGCTGGTTCCTAGGTCTGCTGTGCGCTGCGGATGGCGTGGTCGACGGTGGCGTGGACGAAGGCGTCGTCCACGCGTTCTTTGGCGAACCAGCGGCGATAGAACAGCGGTGCCATCACCGCGGTGACCACGTCGTCGACGACCGTGTCCGGCCGCAGTTCTCCGCGTTCGCGTCCCCGCGCGACCACCTCGCGGAAGGGCGCCATGTTGCCCTGATGCAGCTGGGCGAACATGTCTGCGATGTCCGGGTCACGCTCCGCGGCGTCGATGATCGAGGGCAACACCGACGGCCAGGCCGCCGTCCACAGCTGTTCGGCGACGGCCGTGGCCAAGGCCAGCAGGTCGGTGCGCACCGAACCGGTGTCGGGCGCGGGCTGCGGGCCGCCCATCCGCGAGCACGCATCGATCAGCAACGCCGAGCGCGACGGCCAATGACGGTAGATCGTGGTCTTGGCGACGCCGGAGTTGCGGGCCACCTCGTCGACGCTCACCCCGCCGAGACCGCTGAGCGTCAATTGGCGGTACGTCTCCGCCAGCACCGCAGCCTTGGACCGTTCCACCCGCCCATCGGAATTGCCCGCCACGGCCAAAACGCTACCGTAGCGTCAGCGCAATACGGCCACGTCAGCGACGAATTGGGGCTGTCCCGCCCCGGCGACCTCACTGTGCGGACGGGGTATCGAGGTCCGCGGCAATCTCGATGAAGAACTGAAACACGCTGTCACGCAACGTCATTGGCTGCCGTACACCCGGTCCGGTCGGATGAGCACCGCTGCGCGTCGCTGCTCGGCCATCACCCGGTCGTATTCATCCCAGTCATCGTGGTGACCGCCTGCTGCGGTGAAGATCTCCCGGAGCAGCGTCCGCAGCCCATCGGCGTCCAGCCAGGGTTGGGGATCGTCGGGCCCGGCGAGCTCGGCGCGCCCTTCGACCGCCGCCCACTGCCACCCGTTGCGGAACGTGGAGGTGACTTGCGGTCGAGCCCGCAGGTTCGCCAACTTGACCGGACCTACCGCGACGAAGGCCAAGATCGTCTCCCCGGTGGCGGGGTGGGCCAGGACGCCGGCGTTGACCAGCGAGGACTGAATGGTGCCGTTGGCCCGCAACGTCGACACCACGACCAGGCCCTGCTCGTCACGGGATAGCGCTGCTGCTTGGTCGAGCGTCGTCATGGCGTGTGCTCCTTGATCGGCGTGGTGAGTGGGTGGCTGCCGTCATTCGGTCGTGCGCTCGGCGGCAATCGGAATGAGCATCAGCGTGCAATTCGATCCGGATCGATTGTGCCACCGGTGGAACGTTCCGTTGTGGGCGAGGAAGTCTCCGGCCCTGATGGTGAACTCGTGCACGTCGCCGTCCTCGCCCGGATAGGCGACGTTGGTCTCGCCTTCGAGGACCACGACGAAGTCGACGGTGTCGGTGCGGTGCATGCCGGCCCCCTCCTCGCCCGGCGTCATCCCGCCACCGGTGCCGAAATCGAGGTTCCCCGCGATCGCCGACAGGTCCGGGGGCTCATCGCCGACGACCGGGGGAACGACCTGGATGTCCACGCGAATTCCCCCGCGTGGACCGAAGAGACCCAATTCCTCGTACTCGCCGAGCACGTGCTCGGGCCGCAGCGGCAACTCGGGGACCTCGTCGAAACCCCATAGGTCGAACGCGTGCGTGAGGTCCTGGACGGTCGAGGTGTCGAAGACCTCGTCGGTCTGCGTCACGACGCCGGTGGGCGCTTCGGCGGTGGTGATTCGCCGGATCTTCATGTCGAGGCTTCTCCTGTGTCGATGCGGGCTCGAAGCGGCAGTGAATTCTCTGTATCTCAAGGTACATAGTTGCGCCAAGTGTCGATCATGTCAACCGATGCGCCACCAAGGTGCCGACGAGTCCAAGGACTTCTAAAACCCTGCGATGCCATGTGATTGAGCACGTGCGCCATGAGACGCCCGCGCCCACGCGCTGAGAACCCCGGGCGACTGCGGCTCGATGTGTCATCCTGTTTTGTATCTAGGAGTTCATAAAGTGCCCACCACGGCGGTACGCTGGCCGCAGCGGCGATGACCACTAGGACATCGGGCACCCACCCGCTGGCCACCCTGCCCGCGGGCAGGCGAAGGAGGACGAACAGCGATGAACATTCCGACGACCTACGCTGCGACGGTGACCGTGCCGCTGCCCGATGACGACGTCATCAAGGAGGTCACCGAGGCCTACTTTGGGGGCACTTATCAGCCGGACGCGACGCTGAACGTCGTCAAGATGTTCGCCGGAACGGGGGCGCACTTCCCGGGCGTGATCGACACGGTCAACGCGATCTTCGGCCCCGAGGGCATCAACCCCAAGCACCGGCAGATGTGCATGATGCGCGTCGCCAAGGACTTCGACGCGCCCTATGAGTGGCAGGTCCACTCGACGATCGGTCGCAACGTGGGGCTCACCGAGGACGAGATCGCCGCCATCGCCTCCGACGGGCCCGTCACCGGCATCGACTCGGCCTACGTTCTGCTGGGCCGGGCGGTCGACGAGTTCGCCAGCGCGCATACCCTGACCGACGAGACGCTCGGCGAACTGCTGAGCACCTTTGGTGAGGACTGGACACGGAAGTACATCTTCTCGATCACCTACTTCATCTTCATGGGCTTGTGGCTCAACGGTTGTCGCGTCCCGCTGGAGACCACCGACAAGATCGGCGGACGGGATACCAATCCAGCCGGGACATCCGCGGCGCCCGTCTCCACGAGCCCCTGACGAAACCGGGCCGGCGACAGGCCCTCTGGCTTTTACACCGAACAGAATGAGCCGAAAACGGAAGGGGGATCAGGACGCCGGGCCCGCACGCGACGGGCTCGCCTCACCTGGTCGATGACGATGACGACGAACGAAACGGGCACCGGCACCCACCGGCTCACCCCCAAGGGACGCGCCACCCGCGAACGGATCGTGGCCACTGCGGCGCAACTGATGTACGACCACGGCGTCGCCGCCACCAGTCCCGGTGACGTCCAAAGGGCCGCTGGCGTAGGGCCTTCGCAGATGTATCACTACTTCCAGGACAAGGAAGCCATGATCAGGGCCGTCATCACCCACCGCATCGACGCTCTCCTGGGCACGCTCGAGGGTCTGGACACCATGGAGGGACTACGGGCCTGGCGAGACTTCGTCGTCGACACCCAACGCCGCCGTAACTGCGCCGGCGGCTGCCCGATCGGGTCGCTGGTCGGCGAACTTGCCGAACCCTTTCCGGACTGCCGAGCCGATCTGGCCGGGGGGTTCGACCAGTGGGAGGCGGCCATCCGCGCGGGCCTGCAGGCGATGTACGACCGGGGGGAGTTGCGCCGCAAGGCCGACCCCCAACGTCTCGCGACCGTGCTGTTGGCCGCGGTGGAAGGCGGGATGCTGCTCGCGCAGGTCCACCGCGACACCGCCCCTCTGGAGACCGCGCTCGACGACGCCCTCGACCGCATCGCGGATCTTCGACCCCGACGCGCGGCGGCCCGTCGGTAGACCCACGATCGGCTCGGCCCCAGTGCGAATGGCGCTGTGCCACAGCGGGTGTCTTCGATCAAGAGCTGAAGATCACCTTAAGATGCCGAATTTCGAGCCGTTTTTCAGCCGCATTTCAGGCTCAGCGGTGACCGTGTCAGTAGGCCGGGGATCGATGACAGAGGAGTGTGCGATGAGAGTACGACGAGTTGCCGCGGTGTCGGCGGCGGCGGTTGTCCTTGGCATGGGCCTCACCGGGGTGGGGACGGCGTCCGCCGATCCCGGTTGCGGGTACTACTGCCAGAACCACGGCGGATGGCACGGCGCCGGGTGGCACGACGGCTGGCACCATCCCGAATGGGCGGGATGGAACGACGGCTATCCCGGCCGGGGCTGGGTGCCGCCCCGCGATTGGTATCCGCCGCGCGACTGGGTGCCACCGGCCGGCTGGTATCCGCCGCCCGGCTACGCACCGCCACCGGATTGGGTGGGGCCGTGCGCGGGTCCACTCTTCGATCTCTTCCACCCGATTCGCTGCCTCTAGCCGGTCAACCGGCTTCGTGACGGTCGAGGGGAGCGGGCCGCGGACCGACATGGCGCCGCGGCGTTAATGCCGATCCGGCCCGTTACCCGTCGTCTACTTCGACGCTGACTTGTCCGCTGCCGCATGGGTATCCGACGTCGCGGTAGCGGAGGAGTCCTTCGTCGCCGAGGTATCGGTTGCGGTCGAGGGTTCGTCTGACGACGCGCCGTGCGATGTCCCCGAGGCACCGGTCGTGTCGTGGGGTTGCACTTTGTTGCCCGACGTGACGTCCACGGTCTTCGTCGACGCCTTCTTGGCGTTGGGCTTGGCCGCGGTGGTGTGCGTTGTGGTGCTGCCGTCCGTCGTGGCCGGGGTGTCCTGTGCAGTCACCTTGGGGGTATCGGACGTGTGCGACTCGGCAGCGGTCGCGTCCGACGCCGAAGTGCTCGTGCCCGAGGCCGTGTCGTCGGTCGCCGCCGACGTGACATGGGTGGATTCGACATGGGTGGTGGTCGACGGGCTTGATTCCGTTGTGCCGGTGGAGGACTGAGCGGAGGTCGTGGTCGAGGAGGCTCGAGTCGTCAGGGCGACGGCGGTGTTGGTCACCACGGTGTTGGTCACGGCGGGCGGGTCGGGAAAGGCTGCCTTGAATAGAGCGTTGACGACGTCGCGAGCGATGGCGAAGCCACCGTCGGGGCCGAAGGTATTGGCGACGGCGGTGTTGGCGATGTTGCTCAGACCGGCGGTGACCGCACCGGCGATCGCGGCGGGGTTCAGCGTTCCGAGCGACGAGATGACTCCTTGCACCGCGTCGACCACACTGGCCCGGGCCGAGGTGAACAGGTCGAAGATGCGATCCTCCTGAGCGCTGAAGATCTTGGGTGCTGCGATCACCGCGGCGGCCACCTGGCTGTATACATATCGTCCGATCGCGTTGGCCGCTTGCTGCGGGTACTTCGAGGCGACGAAGAGCTTGATGGGCTGGATGACGAGGTCTTCCAGGCTCTCGAAGGCGCCGTTGACGTTCCCCTGCGCAACGCGTTGGAGGGCCACGCCGATGGCGGCGGGCGCCTTGAGGAACGACACCAGGAACTGATCGATCAACGCCTGAATCGCCCCGGTCACCGCGTCGACGTCAGCGGGATTCACCGTGGGCAGTCCGGCGAGCGCGTTGGCTGCCAGCACCTGTCCCGCGCCGGCCCCACCGACCACGGCGCCGGAGGCGAGCAACGGCTTGATCGCCGCGGGGTTGGTCGCCACGGCTGCCAGCTGATGTAGCGAGGTCGTGGACAGCGCGCCCGGGGACGTGGCGAGCAGGCTGGCGATGGTCGGCCCCGTCGCCTTCAGCCCGTCGTGCAGCGCGGTCTCGGCGTGCTGCACCGTGCCGGCGGCCGCGTGGGCGGCGGACGTCAGTTGGGCCGCCAATCGGTTCGGTACCGGCGTCGGTGAGACACCGAGTACGCCAACGGAGACGACGGCCGCAGCGACCACCATCGTCGCCGATGTCGAGACCCGTCCGGACACGCAAAGAACCTGCATCAGACCAGCTTTCAGAGAGAAGAAGGACGAGTAGACACCCGTACCAGAGAGACCCAAGGGCGTGACCGCAGTTTGCTGGACGGCGACGCTGAGGCGACTATAGCCCACGAATTGGGAGCGGCGTCAAATAAATCTTTCGCGACATGACGGTGGTCGACGGGCCTGCGGTGTGGGCGCCGAACGGCTTTACAAAATAATTGCACTCCGTCTCTATACTAGGCCACCCTGCCGGGATGGCCAGCGCAAAGCACTGCACCAGTTGGCATTTCAGGACGCGGGCTTGGCAGGCCGACTCGCACACGGAATGCGCGTGCGGCCGGTTGGTCGCCGAGCACCGCCCGCGCCTCCTGGCCGAGCGTGCCGATCACCCCCGCACGTCCTCGCTGAGATGGGCTCGATCCGCCGTCGTTGGATGTGGTTTGCTCGGGCGCCCAGGCGGCCAGGTCGGCGAGCGCGCGCCCATGCGATCGACGTTCCATCCGTCGGATGCGTGCGGTCACGCCGGGATCGAGGAGATCGTCGCGCGGTGGCAAACGTCCGGTGCGGGTGGCTGGCATGGACCGCAGAGAGGGCGGTCGTCGGACGGCGCGCCACCGCGTATAGCACTATGGGGCCGTTGCGCAATGCCGTCCCATCGTGCGGTCGGCCCGAAGATGAGGGGATGACGTGCCACGTTCGGCCTCGCGGCGGCCGTCGGGTCGCACGGCGCGTGGCACGCTGAGCGCGGAGACGATCGTGGCGGCCGCGTTCGAGGTGGCCGCGCGCTGCTCCGTCGACGAGTTGAGCATTCCCCTGGTCGCCAGATCGCTGGGCGTCGGAGTGACCAGCGTGTACTGGCACGTGCCCAACAAGGAGGCATTGCTCGACGCCATGACCGACGTCGCCTTGGAGCGCAGCGAGCTACCCGCCTTCGTCGCGTCGAGTGACTGGCGGGAGTCGATGATGGACAAGGCGCGCACGACGCGTCGAGCATTGCTCGGCAATCCGGTGCTGACCGACCTCATCCTGATTCGCGGAACGCTCGGCCCGACGTCGCGAGAACTCCGTGAGCGGGAGATGGACATGGCCGTCGCCTCGATGATGGCCGGCGGACTGGATCGTCAACAGGCGTTGGACACCCTCGCGGCGGTGTCGCTGCTGGTTCGGGGCTCGGTACTGGCTCAGCGTGTGGAGAACAGGCGCGCCGCGTCAACCGATGATGACGGTGTAGATGTCGGTGCTGCCCAGGCTGACCATGATCGGGCGTTCGAGCTGCTGCTCACCTCGCTCCTCGCCGTGGGCGTGCAGACGGACGGCTCGGAGAACGACGGCTCGGAGAACGACGGCTCAGAGACGGGTTAGGTGAGACGGGCGACCGTCGAGCGATTGCCGAGCACGAGCATTTCTGTGATGCTGTAGACGCCTACAGTATGCCGAGGTCACGCGGGCGCCAGTCGAGGGGTCTGGCGCCCGCGCGGGGGCCGCCAGACGCGCAGGCGAGCACGGTCGAGATCACAGCATCTCCAGCGGGCGCGGCCGAGTGGGCGGCGGGAATGCCCGGTCGAGAACGGCGAGGTCGTCGCGAGTCAGTTCGATGTCCCGGGCGGAGGCATTCTCCCGAACGTGGGAAGGTGTGCCGGCGCGCGGAATGGCGATGACGCCGTCGCGGTCCAACACCCAGGCCAGTGCGATCTGCGCTGCAGTGGCGTTGTGCCGCAACGCAATCGATCGCAGTGCCGGGTGATCGAGCAGTCGGCCCTGCTCAATGGGCGAGTAGGCCATGGTCGGCACCCCCGCAAGGTCGAGCCAGGGCAGCAGCGCGTACTCCGGGCCGCGACGGGTCGGGTTGTAGAGGATCTGATCCGTCTGGACCCCGTCGCCACCGCGGATCCCCGACAGTTCGATCATGTCGTCGACGTCGAAATTGCTGACGCCCCAATGGCGGATCATCCCGTCGCGGGTCAATTCCGCGAAGCCTTCGATGGTCTCCGCCAGCGGTATGCGTCCCCGCCAGTGCAGGAGGTAGAGATCGATGTGGTCGACGCCGAGCCGGCGCAGGCTGGCCTGGCACGCGCGTACGGTGCCTTCCCGGGTGGCGTGGTGCGGTAACACCTTGTCCACCAGGAACACTCCGTCGCGCCGTCCCGCGATCGCCTCGCCGACCAAGGACTCCGCCGCGCCGTCGCCGTACATCTCGGCGGTGTCGATCACCGTCATCCCCAGGTCGATGCCGAGTCGGATCGAGGCGACCTCGTCGGACCACCGCCCCGTGCTCTCGCCGAAGTGCCACGTCCCCTGTCCGAGTGCCGCGATCTTCTCCCCGGCGCGCAACGCGACGGTTCGGGCTGGATTCACCATTCGACCGCCTCTCGCGTCCCACTCGACCACTAGATTCCCCGATCCACCGGACCGCCCCATTCTGCCGGTGCCATCGCTCACCGCACTTGGGCCCGATGGTGCACAACCGCGTCGCGCCGGTGGGCCTCGTGGGTCAGGTGCCGGCATCTCGTCACCATCGCGGCGAGATCCGTTTAGCTCACCCGGCCGGGGTAATCCGTAGGCATGCACTCAGTTCGCACCGGATCAGGCACACCGCTCCTGCTCGTCCACGGCATCTCGAACCTGCACAACTGGGACCTGGTCGTCCCCGCCCTGGCCCGCGAGCGCACGGTGATCGCCGTCGACCTCCCCGGCTTCGGCCAGAGCCCACCCCTGACCGGCGAGGTCTCCGTCGCCTCCCTCACCGACGCCGTGGAGCAGTTCATCGCGGAGCAGGATCTCGGGGACGTCGACGTGGTCGGCAGTTCGATGGGTGCCCGCATGGTGCTCGAAATGGCCCGCCGCGGTCACGGCGGTGACCTCGTCGCGCTCGATCCGGGAGGGTTCTGGTCCGACCGGCAGGTCAAGATCTTCGGCGCCACGGTGGGACCGTCGCTCGCCTTGGTCAAGCGCATTCAGCCGCTGCTGCCCGCCCTGACCAAGAGCGCCGTCGGGCGTACCGCGCTGCTGCTGCAGTTCTCCGCCAAGCCGTGGCGGCTCCCCGCGGATCTGGTGCTGGGGGAACTGCGCAACTTCGCCAGCTCGCCAAGCCTGGACGACGCGGTGCGCGCACTGGTGCACGGGCCCAAACAGCTTGGGGCACCGGCAGGGTCGTTGAAGGGCCGGGTGACGATCGGCTGGGGACGCAACGATCGCGTGACGCTGCCGAGCGAGGCCGACGCCGCGATGCGGGCCTTTCCCGACGCGGCCCTGCACTGGTTCGCCGACTGTGGGCACTTCCCCCACTGGGATCAACCGGAGGAGACGGTGCGGCTCATCCTCGGCGCCACGGGGTGACGGTCGAACTCGAGGCGCCGAGACGCGCGTTGCTCAGTCGTGGTGATTCGGGCACGACACGTCGACGAACAGCGTCGTCTCCGATGGTGGTTGGGGCGTGCTGTCGGGATCGTTGACGTTGACCACCGAGCAGTACGACAGCTCCTCGGAGGCACCGTTGAGATAGTTGATCTGCACCGTGTACCCCTGGGCCTGCAGGTCGTCGATGGCGGTGTCGGCCCCGTCGGCGGCGGCGATCGGCGCGAAGGACAGCGACAGGGCTACTCCGGCGAGCACCACCGTGGGTGCGGCATATCTGGACGTGATGGACATGGGACGTTCCTCGATCGCGGGAGCGCATACGGCTCCCCTGACTCCAGAGTCCGCGCCGTTCAGCCGCACCGCCACCCGTTCGGCACTTCCTCAGACGGTCGGGGGCCAACGCTCAGGCGCGGTGCGCGAAGCTGTTCCGCGCAATCAGTTTCCGAAGTACTCGTGGATCTGCCGAATGGCCATGGACCCCTCTCCGACCGCGGACGAGACCCGCTTCACCGAACCGCTGCGTACGTCACCCACGGCGAACACCCCGGTGCGGTTGGTCTCGAGCATCATGGGCTGTCGCGGCGCATGCGGCTGCGCACCCGAGGCGCCCGAGTAGAGGGCCGCCGGGCCGGTCGGGACGAAGCCGCGGTCGTCGAGTCGGATGGTGTCGGCGAGCCACGACGTGTGGGGATCGGCGCCGATGAACACGAACAGTGCGCGGGTCTGGATCGACTCCCGTTCACCGGTGCGATTGTCCTCGACCACGACCTCTCTGAGCTTGTCGTCCCCGTGCACCTCACGCACCTCGGTGCACGATCGGACGGTCACGCGGGGATGCCGCTCGATCTGATCGATCAGGTAGCGGGACATGGTCTTTCGCAGATCGTCACCGCGGATCACCACGTAGACCCTGGCCACCCGGCCGGCGAGGAACACTGCGGCTTGGCCCGCGGAGTTGCCTCCTCCGACGATCACCACCGGGCCGGTGCCGCAGAGCAAGGCCTCCTGCACGGTGGCGGCGTAGTAGACGCCGTTGCCCTCGAAGGATTCGAGTCCCGGGACCGGGAGCTTGCGGTATCTGGCGCCCATCGCCAGGACGACGGCCCTGGCCACGATCGTCGCCCCGTCGGCCATGGTCATTTGGTGGTGCCCGTCGCTGGAGTCCAGCCGCACGATCTCCGCGGACACCAGGATTCGCGCGCCGAACTTGACGGCTTGCAGGGCTGCACGTTCGGCCAGATCGCCGCCCGAGATGCCTCCGGGAAATCCGAGATAGTTCTCGATCCTCGACGACGTCCCCGCCTGACCGCCGGTCGCGATCCGTTCCATGGCCACGGTGGCCAGCCCGTCCGATGCGCCGTACACCGCTGCGCCCAGCCCCGCCGGACCGGCGCCCACGACGACGACGTCGGCTTCCTCGGGCGTCGCGTCCGGCACCGACAGTCCCACGCGCCTGGCGAGTTCGGCGTTGCTCGGGTTGCGCAGCACCGCACCGCCCCAGATCACCACCGGGGTGTCCTGGGTGGTGATCCCGAAACGCTGGAGCAAGCGTTCGGCACCTGCGTCGCGTTCGAGGTCGAACCAACGGTGCGGCAATCGGTTTCGCGCGGCGAACTCACGCAGCCGGACGGTGTCGGGCGAGAAGCACGAGCCGATGATCCGGAGCCCGACGCCCTCCTGGATGAGCAGCGAGCGCCGACACAGGTAGGCGCGCAGGATCAGATCGCTGAGCGCCGGATCGCCCGCGACGAGCGCCCGCACGCGTTCGGTCGGAACCACGAGTACCTCACCGGGCTCCACGACCTCGGCGGTGTAGAACGCGGCCTGGCCTTCGAGGTCACCCAGTTCGCCGAGGAACCGTCCTGGCCCGTGCACCCTCAGCACGCGTCGATGACCCGCATCGTCGAGGGTGGTGACCGCCACCTTGCCGGACAGGATGACGAAGAAGTAGTCGGCGCGCTCGCCTTCGCGGACGAGGACTTCGCCCGTGTCGATGGTGCGCCGGGCGCCGCCTGCTTCGAGCGTCGCGACCTCGTCGTCGGACAACCGCGGGTACGCGCCGTACACGTCTGGGGTTTCGACGAGCGCGTCAGATTCGCGCTGGTCGACCATCACCTCAGACATAGACTTCGTGGACGTAGCACCAGCGCCAATTCTCGCCGGGTTCGAAGGACTGGACGATCGGATGCCCAATCCCATGCGCGTGCGCCCGGGCGTGCCGCATGGGTGACGAGTCACAACAGCCGACGTGCCCACACGTCAGGCACAGCCGCAGGTGCAGCCACGGCGTGCCGAGCCGCAGACATTCCTCGCACCCGGTCGAGTGCGGACGTACCGGGCGGATCGCCGCCACGTCGGGATCGACGTACACAGACGTCATGTTCGTGCCTCCTTGTCTTCCTTGGTCGTAAGCGTCTCGTCCAGCCAGTTGCGAAGTGCCGCAATGGAAGCAGCACCGGACTGCCTCTTCAGGACGTGTCCGTGCTCCAGCAGGAGTAGCGTCGGGACGGCCTGCACGGAGAACCGCTGCGACGTCTGTGGCGCCTGGTCCACGTCCACCTTGACCAGCTTGAGGCGGCCGGCCCGCTCCCGGGCGAGCTGCTCCAACGCGGGGCTCACCATGCGGCACGGTCCACACCAGGTAGCCCACAGGTCGACCAGTACGGGGACCGACGCCTGCTCGGCGACGTCGGAGAAGTCGGCGTCGCCGGCCGTGGCGATCCAGGGCAACCACTGATGGCAGTGGGCGCACCGCGGCCTTCCCGTGGCCGCCGCGGGGACGCGGTTGCGCGTGGCGCAGTGCGGGCAGGTGATGATGTCGGATTCCATGTCATCCCTCCGTCAGGCCGCCACGGCCGATGCCGAATAGTCCACGGCCAGTTCGTCGTTCTGCGCGCTGACGCGGATCGTCCCGCCGCCGCCGATGTCACCGCGGAGCAGTGCCCGGCCGATCTTGGTCTCGACCTCGTGCGCGACGTAGCGGCGCAGCGGGCGGGCCCCGTACACCGGATCGTAGCCACGCTGGGCGATCAGCCGACGCGCCTCCGGAGTGACGACGAGCTCGATCTGACGCTGCGCCAATCGATCCCGTAGTTGCGTCAGCTGGAGTTCGACGATTCTCTCGAGCTGCAGCATGGACAGCGGGGTGAACAGCACGATGTCGTCGACGCGGTTGAGGAACTCGGGCCGGAAGTGCGCGCGCAGCTCGGCCATCACCCGGTCGTAGGCGTCGGGCTTGATCTCGCCGTCCGCGGTGACCCCATCGAGCAGGTGGTGCGATCCGATGTTGGACGTCATGATGACCACCGTGTTGCGGAAGTCGACCCGACGTCCCTGCGCGTCGGTGAGTCGGCCGTCGTCGAGCACCTGCAGCATCGTGTTGAACACGTCGGCGTGCGCCTTCTCGATCTCGTCGAGCAGCACCACGGAGTAGGGCTTGCGCCGCACCGCCTCGGTCAGCTGACCACCCTCCTCGTAACCGACGTAACCCGGTGGCGCCCCGACCAATCGGCTCACCGTGTGCCGCTCCTGGTACTCGCTCATGTCGAGGCGGACGGTGTTGTCCTCGCTGTCGAACAGTGCGGCGGCGAGCGTCTTCGCCAGCTCGGTCTTCCCGACCCCGGTCGGACCGAGGAAGATGAACGAGCCGATCGGGCGGCGCGGGTCGCGGATTCCGGAGCGGGCCCGGATGACGGCGTCGGCGACCAGTCGAACCGCCTCGTCCTGGCCGATGACGCGTTCGTGCAGTATGTCGTCGAGCCGCAGCAGCTTCTCCCGCTCGCCCTCCTGCAGTCGGGCAACCGGGATGCCGGTCCACGCGGCGACGATCTCGGCGATCTCGTCTTCGGTGACGACCTCGCGAAGCAACCGCTTCTCGCCCTGCTTGGTCGCCAGTTGTTCCTCTGCCGCATGCAGTTTGCGTTCCAGCTCGGTGATCTGCCCGTAGCGCAACTCGGCGGCGCGGTTCAGGTCGTACGCGCGTTCGGCTTCGTCGGCCTCGTGCCGGAGCTGCTCGAGTTGACCGCGCAGTTCCTGCACCCGCCGGATCGCCTGTCGTTCGGCGTCCCACTGGGCGTGCCGGGCGTCGGTCTCGGCGCGCAGATCGGCGAGTTCTCGGCGGAGGTCGGCCAGCCGGGCCTGACTGGCCGCGTCGGTCTCCTTGGCCAACGCCGCCTCTTCGATCTCGAGCCGAGTGACCCGGCGGGTCATCTCGTCCAACTCCGCTGGCATCGAGTCGATTTCGGTGCGCAGCCGCGCACATGCCTCGTCGACCAGGTCGATCGCCTTGTCGGGCAGGAAGCGATCGGTGATGTAGCGGTGCGACAGGGTCGCCGCCGCGACCAGTGCGGCATCCTGAATCTTCACCCCGTGGAACACCTCGAGGCGTTCGCGCAGCCCGCGCAGGATCGACAGGGCGTCCTCGACGTCGGGCTCCTCGACGAGCACGGTCTGGAACCGACGCTCGAGCGCGGCGTCCTTCTCGATGTGCGTGCGGTATTCGTCGAGGGTGGTGGCACCGATCATGTGCAGCTCACCGCGGGCAAGCATCGGCTTGAGCATGTTGCCGGCGTCCAGTGAGCCCTCCGTCGCCCCGGCGCCGACCACGGTGTGCAACTCGTCGACGAAGAGCAGGATGCGACCCTCGGCGGCCTTGACCTCCGACAGCACCGCCTGCAGCCGTTCCTCGAACTCGCCGCGGTACTTCGCGCCGGCGATCAGAGCGCCCATGTCGAGGGAGAAGATCGTCTTGTCCCGCAGACCTTCCGGCACGTCGGCGCGGACGATCCGCTGGGCCAGACCCTCGACGATCGCGGTCTTGCCGACGCCAGGATCACCGATGAGCACCGGGTTGTTCTTCGTCTTGCGACTGAGGATCTGAATGACCCTGCGGATCTCGGCGTCGCGTCCGATGACCGGATCCAGCGTGCCGGCGCGGGCCTCGGCGACCAGGTCGCGCCCGTACTTCTCCAGCGCCTCGTAGGCTCCCTCCGGCGACGCCGACGTGACCCGCTGATTCCCCCGGACCTTGGTCAGCGCGGTCAGGAAGGAATCGCGGGTCACGCCGTGCGAGAGCAGGATTCGGCCGGCCGCGCTCGCCGTCCCCTCCTCGGCGAGCGCGATGACGAGATGCTCCACGGACACGTAGTCGTCGCGCAGTCGCTGCGCCTCGCGCTCGGCGGCCTCCAGGAGCGTCGCGAGCCGCCGGGTGACGGAGACCTGACCCGGGGCGGCGCCGGGGCCGCTCACCCGCGGACGCCGGTTCAGCTCGCGGTCGAGGTCGGCGCGCAGGGCCGCGACGTCGGCCCCCGCGTGATCCAGCAGTCGCGGCACCAGACCCTCGGGCTGGTCGATCAGCGCCGTCAGCAGATGCTCGCCGTCGACCTCGACGTGGCCCATCCTGGTCGCGATGCCCTGGGCCTCGGCCAGCGCCTCCTGGGACTTCTGGGTCAGCTTGGTGACGTCCACGATGGCGTCCTCCTTCGTCGTGAGGCTGTTTCGAGCTCGTCGATGCGGTCCAACAGGTCGAGCACCAATCCGATGGCGGCGTAGTTCAATCCGAGCCCCGTCCTGAGCCGCTGAATCCGGGCGATCGTCACCACCGCGGCTGGTCCGAACCGCAGATCGCCGCGATGATCCCGTTGGCAGGAGACCAGGCCGAGCGCCACCAGTCTGCGCACCAGGTCGGGATGCAGGGCGCACCGCGCGGCGAACGCCTCGAGGGGCAGGCCGGGTCGGCGTGCCAGCGCGTGGCCCGGGGTGCTCATCGTCCCCTCCTCGGGTCGAACGTCGACACCGTCGCCAACTGTTCGAACAGATCACGTTCTGCCGCCGAGGGTTTCGGTGGGACCATGACCTTGATCTCGGCGTAGAGGTCCCCCGGCGTGCCGTGCGGATGGGGCATGCCCTCGCCCCGCAGCCGCAGCCGCCGCCCGGTCGACGATCCCTGGGGCACCTTGACCTTCGCCTCGCCGCCGGGTGTCCGGATCGCGACGGTGGCGCCCAGTTCGGCCTCCCAGGGCGTGACCGGCAGATCGACCGTGACGTCGCGGCCGTCGAGCCGGAAGCGCGGATCCGGCGTGATGTGCACCCTGAGGTAGAGATCTCCCGGCGGCCCGTCGCCGCTGCCCCGGCCGCCCTCCCCGGCCAGCCGGATGCGCTGCCCGTCGACGACGCCGGCGGGGATGGTGACGCCATAGCTGCGGCCGTCCAGCGAGATCTGGCGCCTACCACCGCGATAGGCCTCCTCGACGGTCAGCTCCAGCACCGCCTCCTGGTCGGCACCGGGAATGGGTCCGAATCCGCCACTGCCCCGGAAGATGTCGCCGAAGAGGTCCTCGATGTCGATGCCGCCACCGCCGAAACCCTGCCCGTAGCGCACCCGCGCACCGGACCGCCCCGCGCCGCCGACGCCACCGCGAGCGGTACGCTCGTCCCAGTCCTCTGGGACGTGGCGGAAGTCGTCACCGAAGCGGTCGTACCGCGTGCGGGTGTCCGGATCCGACAGCACGTGATACGCCTCGTTGATCTCCTTGAACCGGTCTTCGGCCGCGGGATCCTTGTTGACGTCGGGATGGTACTTGCGTGCCAGTGTGCGGAATGCCTGCTGAATCTGGTCAGCGGTCGCGTCCCGGGACACTCCGAGGACTTGGTAGAGGTCGCGCGCCACCGGCGTCTCACTCCTTGGGTCTGCTGACGACCACGGAAGCCGGCCGCAATTGATCGGCACCACGTCCGTAACCCGGCCGCCGCACCTCCACGACCGTCCCCGGCGCCTCGTCGGCGTGCGCGACGAGACCGACCACCTCGTGGCGCTGCGGGTCGAACGGCACCCCCGACTCCTCGTCGCGGGGATAGCCGAGCCGTTCGAGCACCTGCAGCCCCTCGTCCAGAATGCTGCGCACGCCCTCGACGATCGCGTCGGACCGGTCACCGGTGTGGGCGATCGCCCGTTCCAGATTGTCGACGACGGGTAGCCAGGCGGCGGCCACCCGCGAGCGCTCCGCCGCCCGCTCGCGTTCCAGTTCGCGGACGTAACGCTTGCGCAGGTTGTCCAGATCCGCGACCGCCCGTCGCCAACGGTCCTCGACCTTGGCGAGCTCGGCGTCCAGGTCTGGTTGTGCGGCAACGTCTTCGGACGGGCTCTGCCCGTCGCGGTCCTCGTCGGTCGTCGTGTGCTCCATCGGGCTGACCATGGCGGGTCAGCCCCGATCGAATTCGGCGTCGACCACGTCGTCGGCGCCGACGGAGGCACCGTGGCCGTTGCTCGACGTCGCCTGGTGCCCGTTGGTACCGCCGGCGGAAACGGGCTGCAGGCCGTAAAGTGCCTGCTGCAGTTCAGAAGTCAGCGATTGCAGCCGCTCCAGCGGTGTCTCGTCCCTGACCGCCTGCCGGGCGTCGGCGACCAGCATCTCGGCGCGGGCCCGGTCGTGCGGCGCCGCCGAGTCGCCCAACTCGGCCAGCCGACGCTCGACCTGATAGGCCGCCGAGTCCAGCGCATTGCGCGCGTCGACGTGCCTGCGCAGTTCCTCGTCCTCGCGGCGGTGGGCCTCGGCCTCGGCGAGCATCCGGTCGACCTCGTGCTGATCGAGGTTCGACTGTTCGCTGATGGTGATGCTCTGCTCGGCACCGGTGTCCTGGTCGCGGGCCGTGACGTGCAGGATGCCGTTGGCGTCCACGTCGAAGGTCACCTCGATCTGTGGCTCGCCGCGCGGGGCCGGACGGATGTTCTCCAGCTTGAACCTGCCGAGAACGCGGTTGTCCGCGGCCATTTCGCGTTCGCCCTGCAGGACGACGATGTCCACGGCCGGCTGATTGTCCGCCGCGGTGCTGAAGACCTCGCTGCGCCGGGCGGGGATGGTGGTGTTGCGCTCGAGGATCTTCGTCATCACGCCACCGGCGGTCTCGACGCCCAGCGAGAGCGGGGTGACGTCGAGCAGCAGCACGTCGGAGACCTCGCCCTTGAGCACGCCCGCCTGGATCGCCGCACCCATGGCGACCACCTCGTCGGGGTTGACCGTCATGTTCGGGTCCTTGCCGCCGGTGAGGCGACGGACGAGGTCCTGGACGGCGGGGATGCGAGTCGACCCGCCGACCAGGATGACCTCGTCGATGTCGTTCGCCGTCACCTTGGCGTCGCCCATCGCCTGCTTGACCGGAGCCATGCAGCGTTCGACCAGATCGTGTGTGAGCTCCTCGAACGTGGACCGGTTGACGGTCATCACGAGATGTTTGGGGCCGTTGGCGTCTGCGGTGACGAACGGCAGGTTGATCTGCGTCTGGGTCACCGAGGACAGTTCGACCTTCGCCTTCTCGGCGGCTTCGAACAACCGTTGCAGGGCTTGGGAATCCTTGCGGAGGTCGATGTGGTTCTCGCGCTGGAACTCCTCGGCGAGATGGTCCACCAGCCGGCGATCGAAGTCGTCACCGCCGAGGTGGGAATCACCTGCCGTGGCGCGCACCTCGACCACTCCGTCGCCGACGTCGAGCAGGCTGACGTCGAACGTGCCGCCGCCGAGGTCGAACACCAGCACGGTCTCGTGGCCCTTCTTGTCCAACCCGTAGGCCAGGGCGGCGGCCGTCGGCTCGTTGATGATGCGCAGCACGTCCAGTCCGGCGATGCGACCGGCATCCTTGGTGGCATTGCGCTGGGCGTCGTTGAAGTACGCCGGGACGGTGATCACCGCTTCCCTGACCCGCTCCCCGAGGAACTTGCTCGCGTCCTCGACGAGTTTGCGCAGCACCTGCGCGCTGATCTCCTCGGGTGAGTACTGCCTGCCGCGCACCTCGAACCGGGCGGCGCCACCGTCGCCCTCGACCACGTCGAAGCTGACGGCCTTGGCCTCCTCCGATATCTCGTCGAAGCGGCGACCGATGAAACGTTTCGCCGAATAGATGGTCCCCTTGGGGTTCATGATCGACTGCCGCCGGGCCAGTTGTCCGACGAGGCGTTCGCCGTTCTCGGTGAACGCGACCACCGACGGCGTGGTGCGCGCCCCCTCGGTGTTGGGGATCACCACCGGTTCCCCGCCCTGCCAGGCGGCGATCACCGAGTTGGTGGTGCCGAGGTCGATGCCTACCGCTGTTGCCATCGTCTAGTCCCTTTCATTGCCGGTGCCGGAGAGGAGCGCGCGTTGACCGCGCGGTAGCGCTTGGACGAGGAACCCGGCCGCGGCGCCCACGCAGGCACCCGCGGTCAGGCCGCAGGCGGCCAACACCATGGCCGAGGTCAACGGT
The DNA here is from genome assembly GCF_010729665.1 of Mycolicibacterium madagascariense. Lineage (NCBI taxonomy): Bacteria > Bacillati > Actinomycetota > Actinomycetes > Mycobacteriales > Mycobacteriaceae > Mycobacterium > Mycolicibacterium madagascariense. The sequence continues at coordinate 157,389 of NZ_AP022610.1, forward strand.
TCGATCGTGTTGAAGAGCCCGAGGATCCACCCGATGAGCGCACCCATCAGGGCGCCCGAACAGCGCCAGGCGGCTCGGCGGTACCGCAGTTCATCGGGCCATGGCGTCGTTTCGCGGATTCGCATCACGGACATTCCTTCGCCTGGGTTTCGGAGAGTTCTCGTGCCCGAGGCACCCGCCACCACTGACTCGACGGTGCTGAGTCGCCGGGTGACCTCGGAATACCGAGTCTGACAATCAGATTCGACGAGCGCGTGCACCCAGCGGGACCGAAACGTCGATCCGGATTGGTCCTGCCAGCACCAGGCCTTCACACCCTGCGCGGGCGAAGCGACGTCAGCGGGTCAGCGCCGCGTCCACCTCGCGCGAGACCGCGTCCTCGATGCCTGCCGTCACCGCGCTGGGGTCCAGCGGCACCGGCGCCTCAGCGGTGACGCCGGCCAGGGCTGCGAGTGCCTCGGACGCCAGCGGGGTCCACTTCTCGATCCAGCCCGACAGCACCTCGGCGTTGGCGGCGTCGTCGGCGACGGCGTGCCGGATCAGCGCTGCGGTCCACTGACGGTGCCAGTGGGCGTCCTCGTCGAGCGAGAAGTGGATGCTGGCCAGGATCGGGTCGCCGTTCGCGGTGGCGAGCGTGCCTGCGACGTGCTGATTGACGAGGCGGTCGAGGCGGGGTTTGACGACCGCGTTCGTCACGATGAAGGACTCGCCCCAGTCGTAGGCGACGAGCGCGCGTTCGACGAGTTCGCGCAGCGGCTGGAACGCGGCGGCGTCCTCCCAGGCCGCCCGCTGTCGGGCCACGGCCTCGTCGCTCAGGGGTGCGGTCGCCAATTGCACTGTGCGATAGGCGATCCGCTGGATCCGACGCATCTCGTCACCCGTCTGGAACGCGGCGCAGCTGGTGATCCTGGAGGACGGCGCCAGCTGTGCGACGTAGGCGGCCAGCATCTGCAATCCATGCACCGGGAAGCGCAGGGGGGAATACCAGCGGTCGAGGAACGCCACCCACTCGTCGTCCAACCGGGCGTCGTAGCCCGTGTCGTCGACCTCGCGCAGCAGTCCGTCGATGACGTCTTCACGACCGTCCTGCAGCTGGGTGTACATCCGGTAGGTCGTGCTGCGCGGATCGGCGAAACCCTCCCAGTCGTGGGCCTGCAGGGCGGAACCCTCGCGGTAGCGGTGGTACCAATCGACGACCGGGTTGTTGGCCGGCAGTTCGAAGCGCCTGGGGTAGTTGTAGTGCAGGTCGGTGCTCGTCAGCTCGTACTCGGTGGGGATGCGCCGGCCCGTCTGCAGTCGCGTGTAGGTCTTGCGGGCCGGCGGCCGATCGGGTCGGGTCACGACGGCTCACCCGCGAGCCGCCAGACCGCGCCGTCCTCGGTCAGGTGCATGACACCGGTGAACGACGACATCACCACCTCCAACTCACCGGGAAATCGGACGGAGGACCCCGTCGTCGCCTCCAGCCCGGTCCGCGACAACCGGCAGACCCGTGGCGCCAGCACGCGGAGGTAGGCGCCCTCGTCGTGCACCACGACGCCGTCGTTCTCGTCGCGGATCGTCGAGACGACCGAGCGCGCGAACGGCGTCGTGTGCAGCACCGGTCCGACCCCGTCGGCACTGCTCATCCGAGCTGCCCCAGGTGCACCAGGATGCGTTCGCCGTCGACGCGTACCGAAAGACGGTGCAGCGCAGTACCTTCGGGGTTGACGCCACGTCCCGTTCGGGCGTCGAACACCCATTCGTGGGCCGGGCACGTGAGCAGGTTGTCCCGAAGTTCGCCTGGGGACAGGGGATTGGCCAGATGCGGGCACCGGTCCCGATACGCGTGCACCTCGCCGTCGACGTGGCACAGCACGACGTCGACGGCGCCCAGGCTCACTGCGCACATCTCGCCCTCCCAGACGTCGTCGAGCGTGCCCGCGTCCACCCAGTCCGTCACCGTGCCCTCACCCCCGCTCCACCGTGAAGACGTCCCCGTTGCCGAGTCCGGCCGCCGCGATCGTCGACTCGGGGTCGAGCGCAGCCCCCCTTTCGTCGCGCACGGTCAGCGGCCCGTTCCGCTCCGGCGCCCAGCCCCACGAGACCAGTTGCCTCGCCAACTGCGCCACCGTGCGTTCGTCGGGCGTCACCACGACCCTGGCCAGGAAGTCGTCACTGGCGTAACCGAACAGATAGATGCGCACGGCCGCGCTACACCGTCGGGATGGGATCGAGCCGCCACGGGTCGAGGCCGCGCCGCAGGTCCTTGCCGGTCTCGACGGGCGCCTCGAGGCCCATCCAGCCATGCAGGTCCACCAGTTTGCCCGGCGCGCTTCCGACGACGATGCGATCGACCACGCTCTGGTGGCCCGCGAACCGGGCGCTCTCCTGCTCGAAGATCCAGCGGCACGGCTGCGAGCAGAACAGGTAGTTCCTACCGTCGAACTCCAGGGTGCAGGCCGTGTTCCACCCCGGGCGGACGAACAGTGCGGGGAGCTGACAGAGGTTGCACAGCGCGGGCAGCCCGTAGGACAGCGTGTTGGCCTCCCCGCCGGCCGCCCAGTTGTCCTCGAGCCGGTCCCACAGCGGTCCGAAGGTCGCCTCCCACGTCGGGTACTTCGCGTTCAACCATTCGCGCTCGGCCCGGTCGGGCAGCGCGACGTCGAACCACAGCGTCGTGCGATAGGTGTACAACCCCAGCTGAAAGCTGTGATGCGCGTAGTCGAGTTCGTCGACGAAGAGGTCCCAGAACCACGGCTTCTCGAGATCGAACTCGGCGAGGTTCTTCATGAATTGCTCGGTCACCCACTCGTTCATGAACTCCTTGAACGACCGGGTCCGCGCGTGCAGCGGGGTGAGGTACTCCATGGCGGTGCCCGTCAACGCCAGGAACAGTCGCCAGCACCGCCACCACATCTTGTCGACGAGATACTGGGCCCGCTCCCGAGAACCGTTCTCCAACAACGTCCGCATGACCGGGAGACCGATCTGAGCGTGCCGGGCCTCGTCGGTCTGAATGCTCGCCAGCGTCTTCTCGAACAGATGATGGTGGGCGCGGTCCGCCATCGCGGCCATCGCCATGAACTGCAGATTGGTGAACCCGGTCTCGAAGACGAAGTTGAGCTGGATGGCGCTGTCGATGGCGTCGGCGGCGAGGAACATGTCGTCGAACAGGTGCCGGGCGGCGAGGACCACCCACTCGTCGGTGTGAAAGGCCTTGTGCGTCCAGTCGAAGTTGCCGTCGTAGGCGAGCATGTCGTGGCCGACGAGCAGCGGGATCTGGGTGTGCCGAATCTCGTCGAGCGCACCGAGGGTCGACATCATCCGCCAGGCGCTGTCACGGCCGAAGCGCGCCATCCGCAGCTCGGCGACCGCGCCGGCGTACTCGGCGAGCGCGACCGCACCGTTGTGGAACTTGACCAGCTGCACCCAACCGGGATCGAGATCGTCGAACAGGTGCGGTTTGTTCAACGCCGACCGCACGCCGAGCACGGCGGCGTCCTTCTCGCGCTGATTCGTGACGTACTCGCGATAGGTGGTGCGGTAGGCCTCGTTCCAGTCGGACCAGGCGTCGTGGGGCAGCCAGGGATGGCCGCTGAGCTCGACCGGAAACAGGTCCCGCTCGTCGACGTAGCGGGGCGTCCAGTCGACCTTGCGAGCTAGATCGAGCCAGTCGTCTCGTCGAAGTACCATTTCGCCGCCCCTTCGATCTCGTCGTCCCTCGTCTGCGAACCCGTCCGCTGCGCCCCGTACCCGAGTGCGTCGGGTGACGTGTAGTAGGGGTTTTCGACGAGCATCTCGCCGACCAGCATCCGGGGGTGCGTCTTGAGCAGGTCGACGATGATGCCGCTGCCGAAGCGGCTGATGTCGTACAGGCAGATGACGACCTGGGGGAACAGCGGGAGGAACCGGTTCATCTCGGACTCGAGCACCACGAGCTCTGCCGTGTCGGGCACCACCTCCCGGCGGGACCAGGTCTCGACCGCCCGGACGACGTCGAACCGACCGTCGTACATGACGTCGGCCATGGCGGCCTTCCACGAGCCGATCACCTCGTTGGCCGAGAAGCCGCCGGACCGCAGGTACATGTCGGGCGCGCAGATGACCTCGAGTTGCTTGGTGGCGATGCAGTTTCCGGCGTCGACGTGCGCATCCAGTGCCGCGACCACCTGGTGGGATTCGGCCCCGTCGACCACGCAGATGCACTTGTCGCCGGCCGCCAGACCGGCCCGAAGGAACGGAAGCATGATCTGATCGCGCTGGGCCTCGGTGGAGTAAAGGCCGCAAATGTGGTCGCCCAGCGTTGCTGCGATGCCGGTGACGCCCACGTCGAGGGCATCGGACACGGCATCACCTCGGTCATCTGAAGTCGTGTTGGGTCAAGATCATGCTATGCCATTCCGGGGGGCCAGGGAACTGTCACGGCGTGCTGAACTTCGCTGGACTGCGCACCCCACAGCCGTCGCCGCAGCGGTGCCGCAAGGGAATTCGCGCTGGCAAGGCTCGGTTTGGCACGGGAGGTCGAGTTCGACCCACGATTCTGTCCTGACGGGCCGAAGACGCCACGTTCAGCTCGTGACAGGTTGGCATCACGATCATCGGTTGTACTCGGGCTGGGGAGCGGATGTAATTGACTGTGGCGCGCGAGGTCCCCGGGTCGTTCTCCTTCGGCCAGTTTGCCATGCGCTCATCGGAGCAGGCTCGGACCCAGCTGTCGAACCTCTACGGCGTCCTCGTCCTCTCGGCGTTGATGTTCGACGGCCGCGATGCCGCGTCGATACTCGAGTTGGCGGCCAATGCCGTGTCCTCCCTCGGCGCGTTTCGCACCGACGCGACGTACCGCTTCGTCAACGGGGCCCTGGCGGACGGTCGCCAGCCCGACCGCAAGCTCGACGGCCGCGTGGACGCCCACGTGGCAGCGAATCCGGGTGCGGATCTGACGGTCGAGCTGGCCGACGGTCAGTCTCGATACGTGATCGCGCTGCAGGCGGTGGAGGGCACCAAGGGTGCGCTGGTGGTTCGGGCCGAGAGCGCGCCGACGCCCGAGGAACTCTTCCTGCTCAGGGCGCTGGCCCAACAGACGGCGGCCGCGATGACGAGTGCCGATCTCCTCGAGAAGGAGCGCGCGCTCATGGAGGATCGCCAGTGCGCCATAAAACGGTTGTCCGACACCGTTTCCGAGCTGAAGCGACAAGACCTGATCCACGCGACGCTGACGGCGGTGTCGGGCGCCGGCTCGGGTGTGCAGGGGATCGCCGACGCGCTGCGGGAGCTGACGTCACTGAACGTCGTCGTCGAGGACGTCTTCGGCAATCCGCGGGCGTGGTCGGGGGGAGCGGAGCCCGATGCGCACCGACCGATCGGAGGCGACAACCGCGAGGAGACGCTGCGGCGCACCGCCGCGCAGGGCACGCCACAGCGTGACGGCAACTGGATCTTCTGGCTCATTAGGCAGAAGGCGAACATCCTCGGCGTGGTGCGCGTCCACGATCCGAACAAGGTCGCCGACCGGCTGGACATCGTCGCGCTGGAGCATGCCGCGACCGTGTTGGCACTGGAGTTCGCCCACCATCGCGTGCTGGCCGAAACGGAGCTCCGGCTGCGCCGCGACCTCCTCGAAGATCTGTTGGCCGGCACCGACGACGAGAGCGCCTGCCTACGAGCCGAGGCCCTCGGACACAACCTGCGGGTACCCCACACCGTCACGGTCCTGCACTGGAAACCGGGGGTCGCCGGCGACGTGATCGCGACGGCGGCGCGCCGGTGGGCGGCCAACGCGAGGATGCACGCCCTCGCGGTGCGACGACCCGCCATGACCGTACTGCTGACCGACGGTGCGCCCGACCCGGGCTCGCTCTATCGCGCGGTGGCGGCCGAGGTCGCATCCGGCGAGGGATCGATCGGCGTCGGCTCGGTGGCCGCCACGGCCTCGGAGCTGCCGCGGTCATTCGCGGAAGCCCAACGGGCACTGCAGGTTCAGCGGGATTCGATGTCGCCCTACGGTGGGCGGCGCTTCGAGGACCTCGGCCTGTACCGCATCCTCGATCGCACCAGCGACCGGCCGGAGGTCCACGACTTCGTCATGGAATGGCTCGGTCCGCTGCTGACCTACGACCAGACCAAGAACGCCGATCTGGTCACCACCCTCACGCACTACCTGGATTGCGGCGGCAACTACGACGACGCGGCCCGGTCGCTCACCATCCACAGAAGCACCCTGCGCTACCGGCTCGGCCGGATCCGCGAGATCACCGGCCGCGATCTGCAGGACGTCGAGGACCGACTGAACCTGCATCTGGCGACCCGGATCGTCAGGACGACCGGGTTGCCGCCGGCACTGGATCAGAAGGGGCACGAGGAGCCCTAGCGCGGCGGGCGGGCCTTCCATGACCTGCAAGGCCCAACCCGCAGTGCGACATTCGGCCTGCGAGCACATTCTCCCGGGCATCGACGCAGTGCAAGCATGGTCCTCGCGGCATTGGTCGTGACGTTCCTGGACCGGAGGTGATACGTGACGCACCCGTCGGGCATCCCGGTGTTTCAGCGGCTCTTCCGCTCGGTCGCGAGCATCAAGATCGCCAAGAACGACATCCGCCGCTTTCGAGAGTTCGTCGACGAGGAGATCGATCGCATCGCCATCTCCGGACGCAACTCCGCCAGGTTCAACGGGCGGGACGTGATCGCCGTACAGGATCTACCGATCACGGCGGGAGTCCAGGAACGGATGCGTGAATTCGACGAACTCGAGGAGGCACCGGAGATCCGCGAGCTGCTGCGGCAGGTCGTGCGGCAACCGCCGGCCGACGTGACGTTCGACGACGAGACCGAGGAGCTGCTACCAGAGTTGTTCGGCGGGTTGAGCATTGCGCTCGCCAGGTCGTTCCGCGTGATCGACCCGACCATGACCACACCGTCGCCCGACCACTGGAACCGCGCGTTCACGCTCTTCCAACTGGTGTTCTGACGGCTTGGCGTCCAGAGCACCACCACGCTTCCCGACCCGAGGAGTCGAGACATCCATGCGAACTGCTCCTTACCCCGCGGTGCCCAGCGACCCGCTGGCACACGTCGGCCGTCACTTCACCAGCTTTCGCGACTACGTCGAAGCGCTCAGGGACATCGGCGAGATCCAGGAGATCGACCAACCCGTGGACTGGAACCTGGAGATGGGCGCCATCATTCGGCATTCCACCGAGACGAAGGCCGCTGCGCCGTTGTTCACCAACGTCATTGGCGCGGATCCGGGCTTGCGGGCGATGGGGGCGCCCGCCGCGACGAGCCGCCAGCCCGGGTGCTATCTGGCGCGCCTGGCCATGATGATGGGTCACGACCCACGGGCCACCGGTCTGGAACTCGTCGAAGCCTACGTCGCGGCGAAGTCGCGCCCCGTGCTGGAGCCGGTCCTGGTGTCCCGGGAGATGGCGCCGTGCAAGCAGAACGTCATGCTCGGCGACGACGTCGACCTCACCCGGTTTCCGGTGCCGTACATCCACGATGGCGACGGTGGTCGCTACATCCAGACGGCCGGCGTCAACATCGTGCACTCGCCGGACGGCAGCTGGACGAATTGGTCGGTGAACCGCTCCATGCTGGTGGATCGCAATCACCTCACCGGCCTCGTGATCCCCGAGCAGCACATCGGCATCGTGCACGACATGTGGAAGAAGGAAGGCAAGCCGACGCCGTGGGCCCTGGCCTTGGGTGCACCTCCGGCAGCGATGTTGGCTGCCGGCGCACCGATGCCCGCCTACGTCAACGAGTACGACTTCGTCAGCCAGCTGACCGGCGCGCCGGTCGAGCTCGTCGCGTGCGACACGGTCGACGTGAACGTGCCGGCCACGGCCGAGATCGTCCTGGAGGGCTTCATCTCCGACACGGAGACCGCGATGGAGGGCCCCCTCGGCGAATACGGCGGATACACGATGGGCGAGCCGGAGCCGTGGCCGCTGTTCACCGTGACCGCCGTGACCTACCGCAACAGGGCGATACTGCCGGTGATAGCGCCGGGGCGGCCGGTGGAGGACGTGCACACGATATGGGGTCTGGGCATCTCGGCCGAGACCCTGGATCTGTGTCGCAAGGCGCGGCTGCCCGTGACCGCCTGCTGGATCCCGCTGGACTCGGCGACCCACTGGATGGTGGTCACCGTCCCCGACAGCTGGCACGACGACACCGGCCTCTCCGTCGACGACTTCCTGCACCGCATCGGGCAGACGATCTTCGCGTCGCACACGGGGTGGCAGTTTCCCAAGATCCTGGTCATGGGTGACGACATCGACCCGACCGATCTGGCCCAGGTCGTCTGGGCGTATGCGACCCGCTGCCATCCCGGTTCCGGCGAAATCCTGTTCAGCAAGACCAAACTCGGCTTCTGGGTCGCCTACCTGGACTCGTCGGAGAAGTTCACCGGACGGGGCGGGCAGGCGCTGTACAACTGCCTCATGCACGCTCAGGCGATAGGTCGGCCCCTGCCCGAGGTCGCCTCGTTCACCACGGCCTACCCCAAGGCGTTGCAACAACGGGTCCTTTCGCACTGGCAGGACTACGGCTACCCGCCGGAGTGATCCGATCGTCACTGCCCGCGCCGACGAGGAGCCAAAGATGTTGGACCTGAACGATGCCACGGATCTCGACACGGACCGCAGCGCCCACCGCATCATCGTCGGGATATCGGGTGCCACCGGCATCGTCTACGGCGTCAGACTCCTCGACGAACTGCACGCCGTGGGCGTCGAGACCCACCTGGTGATCAGCCGAGCCGGAGAAATGACCAGATCGTACGAAACCTCGCACTCGGCGCGGGAATTGCGACGCAAGGCCGACGTGAGCTACCCGCCCGCCGACGTGGGTGCGGCGATCGCCAGCGGGTCGTTTCGGACGCGGGGCATGATCATCGCACCCTGCTCGATGCGCACGCTGGCCGAGATCGCGACCGGTGTGACGACCAGCCTGCTCACCCGAGCCGCCGACGTCTGTCTCAAGGAACGCCGTCGCGTCGTGCTGCTCGTCCGCGAAACTCCGCTCACCACAGTGCATCTGAGGAACATGCTCGCGGTCACCGAGGCGGGTGCCATCGTCTTTCCGCCGGTGCCGGCCTTCTACGATCGACCCGAGACCATCGACGACATCGTCGACCACACCGTCGGACGGGTACTGGACCTGTTCGACCTGGATTCCGGCCGCGTCGCTCGCTGGGGTGAGCCGGTGCGGCGCGACCTGGCGCCGCGCAACGGCAGAAGCGTCTAGGCCGCTGAGGGACGCCCAGCGTCAGCGGCGTTCTCGGGCGGGAGTGAGGATGCCGGGGATGACGAAGTCGCGCAACAGCGCGCGGCGTTGGGGCCTGGTCTCGTCGGGCCGGGTGGTGAGGTGGTCCATCAGCAGCATCTGGGCCACCCGCACCAGCCAGTCGGCGACGGCGTCGGGGTCCAGTTGCTCGCGCACGTCGCCGCTGGCCTTGCCCGCTTCGACGTGGGGCCGCAACACGTCGCGAATGCGGTCGCGGAACGCACCCGACGCCGCGGCGGACACCGTCATCGTCAGGCTGTCGGGGGAGAACAGCACGCTGAGCCAACGGGATTGTTCGACGGCACCGATGGCACCGTCGAGCGCATCGAGCAGCCGATCGCCAAAGGCCCCGTCCGCCAACATCGCCCGTTCGGCGCTGTCGATGACGTCGGCCGTCTCCCGCAGGAGCACGAAGGCCAGGACGTCGTCGCGCGTGCCGAAGTACCGGTACACCGTGGTGCGGTGCACCGAGGCTTCCTTGGCGATGTCGTCGACCGTGGTGCGACTGACACCGCGCCGCTCGTAGCAGGCCTCGGCTGCGTCCAGCAGCCGCCGGCGCGCCTCGTCGTCGTCGACCGGCGGCTGATCACCCCAGGAGGCAGGACGAACGACCTGCTCGCTGACGCGAAGTCGACGCGGTGTCACGATGTTCTCCATCCGGTGGGGGCATCCCGTTGACAACCTAGCGAACGTCGACTGAAGACCGTCGCCGTTCGGGTCAGCGGCCCCCGGCGGGCGTGAACGTCACGTGCAACGCGTTGGGTCCGCGCAGCGTGGTGCCGACCTGGCTGGTGACGGCGGACGTCTCGGCCTGTCGGGGATCGAGTGCGAGGTCGGGCAACCGCTCGACCAGGGCCCCCAGCGCCGTGACGAGTTCGGCGTTGGCCAACCAGTTGCCGATGCAGCTGTGGTGGCCCTGACCGAAGGAGACGGTCGGCATCGCGTTGCGGGTGATGTCGACGTCGTGGGGGCGCGGGTATACCGCCGGGTCACGGTTGGCGGCGTTGATGGCGAAGATCATCGGGGTCAGAGCGGGGATGTCGATCCCATGCCAGGTCGCGGCCTCCGGGCACGCACGCGGCAGCATCCCGACCGCCGGCTCCCACCGCAGGCCCTCCCACACCGCGGACTGCAGGTGGCGCTGCGGGTCGGACCGCAGCAGGTCCCATTGCTCGGGATGATTGAGCAGGGCCGACAGGATGTTGCCCAGCGCCAGCGTGGTGGTGTCCGCGCCGAGCGGGAACAGCATCCGCAGAAACGTCGATACGTCTGCGTCCGAAAAGCTTTCGCCGTCCTCCGTGGTTTCGGTGACCAGCAGGGAGATCATGTCGTCGCCAGGCTCCCGGCGGCGCGCGGCCACCAGCGGCGCGACGTAGGCCGTGAATTCGGCGGCGGACGTGATTGCCGCCTGCGGGTCGAAGGGGTACCGGATCATGGCCTGCGCCCAGCGATGGATCCTGGCCTCGTCGTCGACGGGCAGACCCAGCAGGCGGCTGATGATCAGCAGCGAGTAGCGGTGCGTGAATTCGGCCACCAGATCCGCCGAGCCGCGGGCGGCGAACCGATCGATCAGCTGGTGGACGACCGGTTCGATCACCGGCTGGAGATGATCTCGAATCCTGGTGCGCCGCAACGGTGCCGACACGATACTGCGGCTGGCGCGGTGTTCGGCGCCCGACATGCTGAGCACGGTCCTGCCGAACACCGGCTCGGTGGTCATCGCATACGTCGGCGCGGCGGGGAAGGTCGTCTCGTCGCGGAAGGCCGCGCGGACCAGCTCGTCGGTCAGGAGCAGCACACCCCTGACCCCCGCGAACGGAACGATCGCGTACGGCCGGCGCTCGCGCAGGCGTGCGAGTACGGCGTGGAGGTCGGGTTGATCGTCGAAGGCGAAGTCGATTCCCTCGACGTCGAGGGGCCCCAGGGTCTGCATACGACCTCACGCTAGCCACTGTGCAACACTCGACGCAATATGTCGCACGTTGCATTGGTGGCTCAGGAGGCGGGATGGCGGACAGCGGATCCGACCGGACGATGACGGCACGGCCATGGTGAGGCGCCCGCATCGCGAGGAGGCCCACAGCCGCCGCCTGGCCGCGGTCGCGAGGTACGCCGTCACGCACAGGGGCATCGTCATCGGTGGCTGGCTCGGAGTGGCCGTGGTGCTCGCGCTGCTGTTCCCGCAGTTGGAGACCGTGGTTCAGCAGCAGTCGTTGGACCCCATTCCGCGCGACGTGGCGTCGTTTCAGACGCTCGACCGAATGGGCCGGGCATTCGGCGAGGAGGGGTCGACGACGACGGTGGTCGTCGCGATGGAGGACCCCGCAGGCCTTGGCCCGCAGGCTCGAAGCCGTTACGCCGCAATGGTTTCCGCGTTGCGTGCCGACTCGCAGAACGTGGAGATGGTGCAGGATCTCCTCGCCGATCCGGTGACCGCGGGCGAGGCGGTGAGCGCGGACGGCAAGGCCTGGTACGTGCCGGTCGGCATCCACGGGACGCTGGGGGGACCGCGGGCCGCCGAGTCCGTCGCATCGGTCCGACGCATCGCGGCGCGCGCGTTCGACGGCACGTCGACGGTCACCCGCGTCACCGGTCCGGCCGCCACGATGAGCGACCAGATCGTCGCGGCGGAGCGTGATTTGCTGTACATCTCGCTGGCCACCGCCGGTCTGATCGCGGCCATCCTGCTGCTGGTCTATCGGTCGGTGTTCACCGCAATGCTGCCGTTGCTCGTGATCGGCACGAGCCTCGGGGTCGGCCGTGGGGTCCTGTCGGCGTTGGGCGAACTGGGCATGCCGGTCTCCCAGTTCACCATCGCGTTCATGACCGTCATCCTGCTGGGCGCGGGCACCGACTACTCGGTGTTCCTGATCAGCCGGTACCACGAGCAGCGACGGCGGGGTGTCGCCGTCGACGAGGCGGTGATCAACGCGACGGCGACCATCGGGCGGGTCGTCCTGGCGTCGGCCGCGACCGTCGCCCTGGCCTTCGTGGCGATGGCGTTCGCGAAACTGACGATCTTCGCCACCTCGGGCCCCGCCTGCGCGGTGGCGGTGGTGGTCGGGTGCCTGGCGACGGTGACGCTGCTGCCGCCGGTGCTGGTGCTGGCGGCCAAGCGCGGCATCGGCGAACCACGCCAGGACAGGACGCGCGCCTACTGGAACCGGATCGCGGTGACGGTCGTCCGCAAGCCCGTGCCGCTGCTGGTCATCAGTCTGGTGCTGCTGCTGGCCTTCGGCGGGGTGGCGCTCACCCTGCGCATGACGTACGACGACCGCAAGGGCCAGCCGGCCACCACCGCGAGCAACGAGGGATATCGCCTGTTGGACAGGCACTTTCCCAAGGACGTCATCATCTCGGAGTTCCTCCTCGTCGAGTCGCCGACGGATCTGCGCACCGGCAGGGGGCTCGCCGATCTCGAGGAGATGGCCTCGCGGGTCGCCCAAATACCCGGGGTCGATCGCGTCGTGGGCGTCACCCGCCCGACGGGGCAGCGGTTGGATCAGGCTCAGCTGTCGTGGCAGAACGGACGGATCGGCGACAAGCTCGCCGACGCAGTCGCCGGCGGCGATGCCCGCAAGGGCGATCTGTCGAAGCTGGCGGCCGGTGCCGACCGGTTGGCCGACGGTCTCACCCAACTCGACGGCAGCGTGCGATCCGCGCTGACGCCGCTGACCGGTTTGCTCGACGAGGCGGGACACGCCGGCCAGACGATTCAACGCTTCCAACCGGCGCTGCGTCAGCTGAACGCCATGGGGCCCAACGTCGATCGCCTCGTCGAGGGCGGCACGCAGATCCGCCCACTCGCCGAGCGGGCGGCGAGCGCGATCGCCGTCATCGATCCCCTGGCGGCGGCGCTGGGTGGCTCACCGCTCTGTGCGGCGACGCCAGAGTGCGGGTCGTTGCGCGACCACGTGCAGACGCTCATCGACCTGCGCGACGCGGGGTTCTTCGATCAGGTCGCCAATCTGGGTGACGAGGTGACCGCTCAGACGGCGGGTGCGCCGGCGTCCGCCATGATTGCTCAGTTGCAAAGTGCTGCAACCACTCTTGAACGAAGCATGACCGTGCTCGGCGGACCGGGGGCGGATCTGCCCGCGCAGATGGCCCGCCTGCAGGGCGGCATCGGGCAGCTCGCCTCCGGTGCGCGGGCCCTCGCCGTCGGCGTCCACACCCTGGTCGACAGCAACCTCGAGATGCTGGGTGGGATGAGCCGGGTCGCGGCCCAACTGCAGGATTCGGCGCGGGCCACGTCGGGATCGGACGCGGCGACGGGCTTCTATCTGCCGCCGACTGCACTGCGGGATCAACGGTTCGCGGAGGTGGCCAGGCACTTCATCTCCTCCGACGGAAAGACGGCGCGGTTCGCGATCGAGTCCGGTTTCGACCCCTACTCCGCCGAGGCGATGAGACTGGACCAGCGCATCACCGGCGTCGCCAGGGCCGCGACGCCCAACACGTCGCTGGCCGACGCCACGGTATCGATGGCGGGATTCCCGGCCATCAACTTCGACGTTCAGCGACTGATGGTGCGGGACTTCCTCCTGCTGGCCATTGCGACCCTCGCCATCGTGGCGCTGATCCTGGGCGTGCTGCTGCAAGCGGTGCTGGCGCCGATCTATCTGTTGGCCACCGTCGTGCTCAACTATGCCGCCGCTCTGGGCATGGGCGTGCTGGTCTTTCAGTACGGTCTGGGTCACGACATCTCCTGGCCCGTCCCGCTGCTGTCGTTCATCATCCTGGTGGCCGTGGGTGCCGACTACAACATGCTGCTCATCTCCCGACTGCGCGAGGAGTCGGCCAACAACATCCGCGTCGGAGTGATGCGCACGGTCGCCAGCACCGGCTCGGTCATCACGTCGGCCGGATTGATCTTCGCCGCAAGCATGTTCGGCCTGATGGTGGGCAGCATCGAGATCATGGTCCAGATGGGCTTCGTCATCGGCTGCGGTCTGTTACTCGACACGTTCGTCGTGCGGACGGTGACCGTGCCCGCCATCGCGACGCTGCTGGGGGAGGCGAGCTGGTGGCCGAAACACCGGTCCTGACGGCCGGATAACGCCGGCCGCGCGGGCCGCGTCAGCCCGCGGTGGCCGAGAAGAGCGCCACGATGCCGTCGAGGTCGTCGACGAGATGGTCATACCCCGCCTCGGCCGGGACGCCGGGTCGAAGGACCAGGGCCGTCCGGTAGCAGTGCTGGGCGGCCGTGTCGAGATCCCACGGGTGCGCCGCGACGAACAGCGTGGTGCGGGGTTCTGCGATGCCGCGGGATGTCAGCCGTTCGTACATGCGCGGGTTCGGCTTGAAGGTCTCGACGTCGTCGGCACTGATCAATTCGGTCCACCGCAGACCGGTCCGGCGCGACATCTCCGCCATGGTGGGAGCGGACCCATTGGTCAGGGCGATCACCGGGCGCTCGGCGCGCAGGGCGTCGATCGCCCGAACCGACTCGGGCCACGGTTCGATGTCGCGGCCGAACAGCGCCGCCGTCGACATCGCCTCGGCCGAGAACGACGCGCCCGCTTCGTCCCGACGAACGATGTCGCGCAACGCCTTCAGGCAGATCGCATCATGCGTCTCCCACCCGGCGCGAGCACCGGCCACCGCACCGATCAGTTCGCTCTCCGCCTCGTCCCACGCCAGGGCGAAGGCGTCGACGGCATCGGCGCTGCGGCCGGCCGACGCGAATAGCGTTGCCGTCGCGCGCTTCCGCGCCTCGTCCTCGTCCACGACCGTGCCGAGCACGTCGAATACGACGACGTCATACGTCATGCCCCAGATTCTAGGCAGGCTCGTGTCCCGACGCCCGGCGGTCCGTCCTCGACGTCGTCGTGGCGCGCGGTGCCCCAGAAGGGACCGGTGAGTCCGACGGAGTCGAAGTAGGCTGCGGCAGAGGCGGGTTCGCGGCGTCGATATCCGCGGTCGAGTCGACCGTCGTACCAGTGTGCCGCAAGGTTCCACAGGGTGCGGACGTCGAAGCGGAACCCGCGATCGGTGGGGGAGTGTGCGTCGAGGTGGCGGTCCAGGCAGGCGTCGTCGCAGAAGATGCGTTGGTGCCGGCAGGCGTGGACGACGTCGTCCCAGACGCGGGCCATCGGGGTGGCGAAGTGCACGATTTGCTCCCCGGCGGGCGCGGCCGCGCGAGTGACGTTCCAGGCGTGCGGGGTTCGGCATTCGGGACACCGGGTGGCGACGAGGGTGTCGGGTTCGGCGTCGACGAGGTGGGGGATCGCGAACGCGTCCCAGGCGCAGCCGCCCCACCACATGGTCGCCTCGCCCATGACCGAGAACCCGACGTTGATGGTGGCGAACGGATGCGCCAGCACGACCTGACCGACCTCGTCGAGGACCAGATCGCGGCTCGCGTGCAGGGCATCCAGTCCCGCAACGACGTCGGCGGTGCTCAGCTGCAACGAGGCGGCGAGGTGTTCGACGGTCTCGATGCGCCCCGTGGTGGCCAGCTGGGTGTAGACGAGCAGCCGCAGGTCTTCGACCATCGCGGCCG
Organism: Mycolicibacterium madagascariense; assembly: GCF_010729665.1. Lineage (NCBI taxonomy): Bacteria > Bacillati > Actinomycetota > Actinomycetes > Mycobacteriales > Mycobacteriaceae > Mycobacterium > Mycolicibacterium madagascariense. Next base: position 173,161 of record NZ_AP022610.1, read on the forward strand.
CAGGTCCGTCGTGTGTCATCGATGCGACCTCGCACGTATTGCGGACGCAACGGCCGCTTCGACGGTGGTCCTCAGCGGTGTGGTGGGTCGACCAAGGAGGCGGCTGAGCGTGTGGTCGATCAATTCCAGTGCGCCAGCGGCGATGTCACGGTCGATGTCGGCGGCGGCCGTGATCTCGGCGGCGGTGTGGCCGGCGGCGGCGAGTTCGGCCCGCCGAGCCGCGGTGCTGACGTCACGGTAGCCGACAGGTGAGCCGAGGACGTCCGCGATCAGCTCGGCGAGGTCGGCGTAGGTCCACGCGGTATCGCCGGCGAGTTCGTAGGTCCGGTCGTGGTGGGCCCGAGGGTCGATCAGGATGCGTGCGGTGGCTTCCGCATAGTCCTCGCGGGCGGCGCTGGCGATGCGACCGTTGGCGGCGTTGCCGGTGAAGGCTCCGGTGGCCGCGGCCTCGATGATCGTGGGGACGTAGTTCTCGTGGTACCAGTTGTTGCGTAGCAGCGTGTAGCTCAGCCCGGAGGTACGGATGAGTTGCTCGGTCGCCAAATGCTCTGGGCCGAAGGCGAGTTGGGCGCTATCGACGCGCGGTGCGCTGGTATAGGCCAGGAAGCTCGCGCCACCCTCGCGGGCGGCGGCCACGACTGCGCCGTGTTGCGCCACGCGACGGCCGAATTCGGTGCCGGACACCAGGAGAACGGCGTGGGCGCCGCCGAGGGCCGAGACCACCGAGTCGGGGCGATCGTAGTCGGCGTAGCGCACGTCGTCGAAGACGTCTGATGGAACGGCACTGGGTCGTCGGGCGGCGCCGACGACGTGCTGGTTTGGGTCGAGGCGCTGGATGTGGCGTGCGACAGCGGTGGCCAACTGGCCGTTGGCACCGGTGATGACGATCATGGCATTCCCCTCTTCCAGATGTTGTCGGGTAGTTCGACTATGGCACTCGACGTGACATAGGTCAACAAACATCGAATATGTCCGTATTGGACTGTTCAAACACTTGACAACGTCACAGCCTGAGTCGTAAGACATAGTCGTAATCATATTGACTATGTTGACGAGCATCATCGGAAGAAAGAGACACTGCCGTGCAGTCCATCCAGTTCAGCGCCTTCGGAGACCCCAGCTCGGTGACCCTCGTCGACGAGCCGCCCCGTGCGATCACCTCCGCCGAGGTACGGATCGCGGTGGAGGCAGCGCCGCTCAATCCGTCGGACTTCCTGCTCCTCGACGGGCGCTACGGCATTCGGCCCGAATTGCCCTCACCCCTCGGCGCCGAGGGTGTGGGCGTCGTACTCGAGGTCGGCGACGGGGTGACCCGCGCCGCGGTGGGACAGCGGGTCCTGATACTTCCCTCGCACACGTTGGGGACCTGGCAGGACGAGATCGTCGTCGACGAGCGCTACGTCGTCGCGGTGCACCGTGACGCCGATCCCTTGCAGCTGGCCACCGTGCCGATCAACGCCGCCACCGCATATCTGCTCGTCGACTTCGCCGCGTCCAGCCCCGCCGGGTCCTGGATCCTGCAGACCGCGGCCAATTCCGGGTTGGGGGCCTTCGTGCGGGTACTGGCGGCCCGCGCGGGTCTGCGCCTGGTCGACGTGGTGCGCAGCGACGGAGCGGCCCAAGCCCTGCGGGCGACCGGTGCACAGTACGTCGTGGTCGCCAACGACACATTGGGCGTCCAACTCGACGGCGTCCTCGGCGACGAGCAGCTGTCGCTCGCATTGGATGGGGTGGGCGGGCCGATCATCGACGGCCTGCTGCCCCATCTCGCCAACGACGGACAGATCGTCAGCTTCGGTTCACTGAGCGGCCAGCCGGTCGTCGTTCCCGGCCGCGTGCTCAACTTCAAGGGGCTGCATGTGCACGGCTTTTGGCTGCACAACTGGCTGTCGTCGGCTCCTGCCGAAGAGATCGACCGCGTCTATACCGAGCTCGTCGACCTGGTGGCCGACGGCGTGCTCACCACCCCGGTAGAAGCCGCCTACCCACTCAGCGACCACACCGCGGCCATCGATCGCGCCCGCACCTACGGGCGTTCGGGCAAGGTGCTCTTCGCCGCGGCGGGTGACGGAACGATCCGATGAGGGTCGCCATTCCCACCGGGGCGCTCACCATGAAGCAGCTCAGGCTGCAGGGCGTCGTGGTCGGTAGTCGGCGCCACCAGCGGGACATGGTGCGCGCCCTGCAGGAGAACGTCGTCCGCCCGGTCGTCGACCGCACCTTCGAACTGGCCGAATTACCAACGGCTGTCGACTATTTCCGGTCGGCCCAGCATGTCGGCAAGGTCACGCTGTCATGGTGATCACCCAACGGCCGACCACCGACGATCACATCTGAGAAGGAGCCACACATGCGTTACCAGACTTTCGGCGCGCACACCGGACTGCGCGTCTCCGAACTGGCCCTGGGCACGGCCAACTTCGGCACCAATTGGGGGTCGGGTGCCGAGTTCGACGACGCCAAGAAGATGTTCACGACGTACGTCGACGCGGGCGGGATCTTCCTCGACACCGCCGACGTCTATCAGTTCGGCCAGTCCGAGACCTTTCTCGCCGATCTGATCGGCAGCGACCGCGACCAGTTCGTGCTGGCCAGCAAGTTCACCCAGGGAGCCGCCGCCGCGTCGGGGGTGTCGCGCACGGGGAACAGCCGCAAGGCCATGACCCGGGCGCTGGAGGACTCGCTGCGCCGATTGCGTACCGACTATCTCGACCTGTACTGGGTGCACTGGCCCGACTTCGTCACCCCCATCGACGAGATCGTCGAAACCATTGCGCTGCTGGTGGACTCGGGCAAGATCCTGCATGCCGGACTATCCAACTTCCCCGCGTGGCGGACGGCGTACGCCGTCGGTGTGGCCCGCGAGCGCGGCCTGTCGGCCAATGTCATTGGCGTACAGGGCGAGTACAGCCTCGTCGAACGCAGTGCCGACCGGGAAATCCTGCCGATGGCCGAGGGGCTCGGCTTGGGCGCGGTGCTGTACTCGCCGCTGGGCGGTGGCCTGCTCACGGGCAAGTACCGCGCCAGCGACGAGGGCCGGTTGACCACCCTGGGTGCGGTCATTCAGCGCGAGGACACCGATCAGAAGACCGCCGTCGTCGATGCGGTGCTGCGGGTGGCCAGCGACATCGGTTGTACCCCAGGCCAAGTCGCACTGGCATGGGAGCTGGAGCGTGGTCGTCGCTCGAGCACCGCCGTCGTGCCGATCATCGGGCCGCGCACCCCGGCGCAGCTCGACGAGTACCTCGGCGCCCTGGACGTCACTCTCGACGAGGCGCAGCATCGACTGCTGACCGACGTCAGCGCGCCGGAACTGGGAGCGCCCCACGACGACGCGGCAGCCCAGGCCGACTCCGTCCGCGGCGGGGTGGGCGATCGTTTCGTCCTCGGATACCCGGTGCCATGAGCCAGACTGCCGACGAAGTGCTGCTGATGGAAGACGCCGACCGGCGCGCCCGGGCGTACACCGCGGGCATCGGCGCACGGCCGGTGTTTCCCACCGCCGACGCGGTGCGCAACCTCGTCACCTTCGACGAGCCGCTGCCCGACCGCGGCCGGGACGCCGCCGAGACGCTGGGCTTGCTCGACGACTACGGCACCCCCGCGACGGTGGAGACCAACGGCGGCCGGTACTTCGGATTCGTCACCGGCGCAACATTTCCCGTCGCCGCCGCCGCCGAGCGACTGGTGTTGGCGTGGGACAACGCGGGGCTCGCGCACGTGACGTCGCCGGCGGCGGCCAAGGTGGAGGCCGTCGCCGCCCGCTGGGTGCTGGACGCGCTGCACCTTCCCTCGACGGCCGGGGTCGGCTTCACCACGAGCGCGGGAGCAGGCACGCTGATCGCGGTGGCCGCTGCGCGGCGCGCGCTGCTGCGACGACACGGCTGGGACGTCGACGAGCACGGTCTCACCGGCGCCCCGCAGATCCGGGTGGTGGTCTCCGAACTGGGGCACGTGGTCATCACCAAGGCGCTGCGGGTGCTGGGGTTCGGGACGGCCCAGATCGCGCTGGCGCGCACCGACGAGTTCGGACGGGTCGACCCCGCTGCGCTGCCGCCCATCGACGACAGGACCATCGTCGTGCTGCAGGCCGGGGAGGTGAACACCGGCGAGTTCGACCCGTTCGCCGAGATCATCCCGGCCGCGCGTGACGCCGGCGCCTGGGTGCACGTCGACGGCGCGTTCGGCCTGTGGGCCCGCGCCTCCGCCGAGCACCGCCACCTGACCGAGGGGATCGATGCCGCCGACAGCTGGACGGTCGACGGCCACAAGTGGCTCAACACGCCCTACGACAGCGCGATGGTGATCCTGGCCGACCGCGCTCAGCTGGCCGAGACCATGAACAGCGACGCGGCGTATTCAAGCACCTCGGCCGACTCGCAGAAGAACCTGACACTCGAGTTCTCCCGGCGACCGCGCGGCATCGCCATCTGGGCGGCGCTGCGCACCCTCGGCCGCGACGGCGTCGCCGACCTGGTCGAGCGCACCACCGGCTTGGCTGCCGAGATCGCCAGGGGCCTCGACGATTCGGGCTACACCGTGCTGAATCGCGTGGTGATCAACCAGATCATCGCCACGGCCGATACCCCGGAGGAGACGGCCCGCATCGCGGCGGCGGCCCAGGCCTCGGGCCGGACATGGTTCGGGACCAGCGTGTGGCGAGGCGAGCCGGTCATGCGCATCTCCGTCTCGTCATGGCGGACGACGGCCGCCGACGTCGACGACCTCCTCGACCTGCTCCGAGGGCTCAAGGCCGCCTCCGACAGAGGCGTACCGGCGACGGGTAGGCTCGCGCCATGAGCTGGCCGGCGACGAGCGACTTCGGAATGGACGCCGCGGCCGAGGAATTGGCCTTCGTGCAGGACCTCATGAACACGGTGTCCGGCGGCAAGCCCCACCGCGCCGACCTGCTCGCCGACCTCGCCTCGGCGCGGGTCTGGCTCGACACGTGCCTGGACAGCCTGGCGGCCGTGACGGGGTCGCCGCGGTGGGACGTCGAGCTCGTCGCCGACGACCTGGATGGCCTGCGCGCACTGCGGGCCGACCTGCGCCACGTGATCGCAGTGCGTCACGACGGAGCCGACACCCGCTCCGGCGTTCCCCTGCAGTCGGCTACCGCTGCGCTGCAACTGGATTCCGACGGAATAGTCGCCCTGCGGCCGCGCGGCACCGGCGCCCGCCAGCTTACCTCGCTGGTGCTGTCGGTGATCTATCGCGCGCAGCTCGCCGATACGTGGCGACGAATCAAACCGTGCCGAAACCCCAAGTGCGCCGCGGTCTTCTACGATCGCTCACGCAACAACAGTGGCGTCTGGCACGACGTGCGCGTTTGCGGTAACGCGGTCAACCTGCGGGCCTCCCGGGCCCGCCGTCAGGCGGAGGCGAAGCGCGCGTAACCCGCTGGGGGCCCGTCACAGATTGTGCACGGACACGGGTGCGACGTGCTCGCCCTCGGGTAGCGGGAACCCGAAGACCTGTGCGTAGAAAGACAATTCGGACTCCAGCGCACGGCGGATGTTGGGCGCCTGACGGAAGCCGTGCTGCTCGCCCTCGAACGCCACGTAGGCGACGGGCACGCCCTTGGCGCGCAGTGCATCGACGATCATCTCGGCCTGGTTGGGCGGCACGACCTCGTCCTCGAGACCCTGCAGGACGATGAGCGGCCGGTCGAAGCCGTCGACGTGGTGGATCGGCGAGCGCTCGACGTACAGATCGCGACGCTCGGGGTAGGGCCCGATCAGACCGTCGAGATAACGGCTCTCGAACTTGTGGGTCTCGGTGGCCAGCGCCTCCAGGTCCGCCACGCCGTAGTGGCTGGCGCCCGCGGCGAAGGTGTCGCGGAACGCGAGGACGGCGAGCGTCGTGTAACCCCCCGCCGAGCCGCCTCGAATGCAGAGCCTGGCCGGGTCGACCCGGCCCTGCTCGGCCAGCCAGCGGGCGGCCGCCTCGCAGTCGTCGAGGTCGACGACGCCCCACTGCCGGCGCAGCTGATTGCGGTAGGCACGGCCGTACCCGGTGGACCCGCCGTAGTTGACGTCCACGACGGCGAAGCCTCGGCTGGTCCAGTACTGCGTGCCCAGTTGCAGCATCGGACGGGCCGCGCCGGTCGGACCGCCGTGGATCAGCACCAGCAGTGGTGGCAGCTCGCCGGGGTCACCGGTGGCGTCGGGATTGGTGGGTGGGTAGAACAGCGCGTGGGCGGTACGGCCACCGCTGGTGGGGAACGAGATGGGCTCGGGCGTGGAGAACCACTCCGTTCCGAGGCCGAGATCCCTTGGCGCGCGAAGCATCTCGCTGGAGGTGACCGATCCCGCGTCGTCGACGGACACCGCCACCACGGCCGGTTCGGTGGTGGCGGACGCGCCGATGAAGACGATGCGGTCACCGTCGGCCCGGATCGAGGCGAACGACGTGTAGGGCACGTCGAGGTCGACGATGCGCCCGTCGGCGAGACGCACCGCCAGGTACCCGAGCCCGTCGCGTGACGAGACGAACGCGATGCGGCCGCCCGACAGGAACGCATAGCTGGACTGTCCAAAAACCCATTGCGGCCCGCCGATTTCGGCGTCGAGCGTCACCATCGCCTCGACCCGGTCGACTGCGGGCAGCCACCGATACAGGTTCCACCAGTTCGTCCGGTCGGAGATGAACCACAGCGCGCCGTCGTCGGCCCAGCGGGGTTCGCTCACCGACTCGCCGGCGCCGGTGCCGCCCGGGGCCGAGTCGGGTCGGCCCGCCACCACCGTGACGGAACCCAGCACCGGACCGGTGTCGTCGGCCGCCAGACCGGCGACGCACAATTCGGTGCCGTCCCAGGGCATGTCGGGATGCGACCACTGCAGCCAGCAGAGCCGCGCGCCGTCCGGCGAGAGCCTGGGATCGGACACGAAGTCGGTACCCGAGACCAGCACCCGCGGCGCCAGGCGACCCGAGACGTCGAGCACCACGATCTCGTTCACCACCGCGGCGGGACCGCCGCCCGCGGGATGGTGCTCGCGCACCAGCAGCGCCCACCGCCCGTCCGCGGTGACGCAGCCATCGGCCCAACGGTCACCGCGGGGCATCTCGGGCTCCGGGGTCATGGGGACGGGCGGCTCCGACCCGGTGAGGGTGTAGAGGCGCTGGTCGGCCCAGTCGGTGAACCACAGCGTGTCACCCGCGACCCACCACGCGCCACCGCCGTATTCGTGGGCGGCGGTGCGGGCGTTGGCGCCTGCGGGCAACAGGTCGACGGCAGGTCCCCCACCGGTGCGCCGGACGAGTTGCGTGCGGCCGCCCTCCTCCGGCCGCTGTTCGGCCCAGGTCACGGTGTCACCGTGAATGCTCACCCCGCCGAGGCCGGCCGCGGCGCGCACCACGAGTTCGGAGGTGATGGGGGTGGTCCACGAGCCGAAGTTCGCCATGGCGCCCCAGCCTAATCCGGGGTCACTCCGTCGCCGCCGGGGTGACGTCGCTGCCGGACCCCTTGATCGATGCCTTCGCGCGCTTCTCGGCCCGCACCGCCCGCGTGCCGCGCACGAATCCGGTCGCCGACACCGCGGCCGCGAGCAACGCGTCCTCGCCGTTGACGAACGGGTGGAAACCGACCCCGACGCCGCCGCGGCCCTTCACCGGGATGTCGGCGACTTCGGTGACCTTCCACGCCTTTTCGGACAGCGACAGGATGGCCTCGCCGTTGGCGCACGTGAGCGGTAGGGCGGCGACGACCTCGTCGCCGTCGGCCGCCAGCTTCACCCCGGCGACCCCGTTGCCGGCCGCGCCCTGCGGATTCACGACGGCAGGGTCGATGCGCAACACCTTCCCGCGTCGCGTCACCAGTGCCAGATGCATGCCCGGGGCGAGCACCCCCGAGCGCACCAGACCGGTGATGTCCGGTGCGACCGGGATGTCGCGGATCTTGTAGGGCAGACCGCTGCCGGTGGTGAACTTGACCCGCCCGTCGGTCCACACCGCCCACCCCAGACCGGAGGTGAGCAACTCGCCATGGCTGTCTGAGAACACGCCGCGATCGTCGAGTCGCCACGCGGCGTTGACCTTCCGCTCCCGCGACCCGTCCTCGTCGGTGCCTGCCGACACGGGCGTGGCCTCGAGGTCGAGCACCGTGCGACGGTTGAACTCCTTGCCCTTGAACAGTTTTGCCGTCTCCACCAACTCCTGGTCGATCACCACGCGACGCGCATCGGGGTTCGACACCAGCTCGGTCAGCTCGAGGAACTCGGCGTCCAGCTTCTCCGCTTCGGCCTGCAACTCGATGACGTCGAGCTTGGTCAACCGCCGAAGCTGAAGTCCCAGAACGTAATCCGCCTGTTCGGTGTCGATCGAGAACCGCTCCTGCAGCCCCTGGCGGGCGTCGTCGACGGTGTCGGAGCCTCGGATCACCGCGACCGCGGCGTCGATGTCGAGGTGAATGGTCATCAGGCCGGCGACCAGGTGCCGCCGCGCGGTGACCTTCTCCAGTCGATACTCGCTGCGGCGCAACACCACCGAGTCGCGCAGGTGCAGGAAGGCGCCGATCAGTTCGCGCACCGTCCACCAGCGCGGCACGCGGTCCTCGTCGAGCGCGACCAGGCTGGCGGCGAACGTCGACTCCAGCGGCGTGAGTGCCAGCAGCTGGTCACGGATCGTCTCGGCGCTGTGCCCGCGCTTGGCGGAGACGACGATGCGCAACCCGTTGCGGCGGTCGGTGAGGTCGGACATGTCGGCCACGCCCGACAGCTCCCCGGACTCGACCAGCGCCCGGATCCGCTCCTGCACCGTGTTGCTCGCGACGCCGGGCGGCAGCTCGGTCACGATGACGTTCTTCCCGTCGACCGAAACCGTGCCGCGCACCGTCAGCTGCCCTCGCCCCGTGGTGACGTACTCGCGCAGCCCGGCCGTGCCGATCACGCTGGCACCGCAGCCCCAGTCGGGGCCGGGGATGAGCTTCATGAGCCGGTCGTCGGTCATGTTCGGGGTCTTCAACAGCGCCCGGCACGCAGCCATGATCTCGCGCGGGTTGTGCGCGGGCACCTTGGTGGCCCAGCCCTCGGCGATGCCGACCGCGCCGTTGCAGAGCAGCACCGGCCACTGTGCGGGCAGCACCGTCGGCTCGATCCATTCGCCGTCGAACGTCGAGACCATGGGCACGGCATGGTCGTTGAGCTCGGCGGTCAGTGCGGCGCCGGGTGCCGAGAGCCGCATCTCGGTGTAGCGATCGGCCGCGGGGATGTCGCCCTGGATGCGCGGGAACGCGCCCTGCCCGTCGATGACCTTGACGCGCTGGAAGTCCGCGGCCATCAGCGCGGCGGCCCCGTACATCGACGCACCGCCGTGGGGATGCAGGTTGCCGGTGACGGCGGAGCACACCTTGGAGGACTTCTGCGGCTTGTTTCCCGGCAGCAGCCGCGAGTCGTGCATCTGATAGAGCAGGCGCCGCTGGCCGGGCTTGAGCCCGTCGAACGCCGACGGGATGGCGCGATCGCTGACGCTGTAGAGCGCGAACGTCAGCTGGTAGTGGTTCCAGTAGTCGTCGGCGCTCTGGTCGAGCACCAGGTCGGGATTCTGTTCGGGAACGTCGAGGGTGGCGGTCACGTCGTACTCCTAGTCGAGGTCGAGGGCGGAGGTGTCGACGCGGGAGGCGACGTCGGCCATCCACGTGCGTCTGCCCTCCGGGGGCCCGCCGAACAGGGTGTGGTGCAGTTTCGGGTCACCGTCGTCGAGGTTGACGCGAATCACGGTGCGCCGCTGAGGATCCAGCACGGTGTTCCAGAAGTCGTCGGCGTCCATCTCGCCGAGGCCCTTGTTCCGCTGGACCTCCACCTTGCGTTTGGACGTGGCCTTCAGCTGGGTGACGGCCGCGTCCCGCTCGACCTCGTCCTGGCAGTAGATGCGCTGCTGACCGTCCTTGACCACGAACAGCGGCGGCAGCGTCACGTAGACCATCCCGGCCTTGACGAGCGGGCGGTAGAAGTCCAGGAACATCGAGATGAGGCTCGAGTTGATGTTGCCGCCGTCGGGGTCGGCGTCGGAGGCGAACAGGATGCGGTCATAGCGGCACGACTCCGGATCGCAGTTGTCGCGGACCCCGCAGCCGAGGATGCGCTCGATCGAGTCGAACTCGTCCTTGACGCGCGCCTTGTTCAGGGTGAAGCCATAGACGTTGGGCGGCTTGCCCTTCAGTGGGAAGGCCGCCTGGAACGTGGCGTCCCTGGCCGCCTTGATGGTGCCGAGCGCCGAGTCGCCCTCGCACAGGAACAGCTCGGCGCCGGAGCCGCGTCCGGTCTCGCGGCTGGGCAGCAATTTCGGCGGCAGCGACAGATTCGTCCCGAGGCCCTTGGCCTTCGACGCGGCGCGGGACCGGGCCTTGGCGCCCTCCGCGCTGCGCCGTGCCCTGGCCGCCTCGAGCGCCAGCTTCGTCCAGAGCGACACCGTGTCGCCGTTGCCGGGGTTCGCGGCCCAGATCGTGACGCTGCGGGCGACGTCGGGAGCCATCGCCACGTTCAGCGACCGCGACGACACCGCGGTCTTGGCCTGGGAGTCCCAGGCCACGTCGGGCGCCCGGGTGTCCACGGCGAGCGCGGTCACCGCGGCGAAGTCCTGCGGCTCGGGGCCGTCCTCACCCTTGGCCAGGCCGAGGTCGCGAATGCGGGACGCGCGGTCGGCCAGCGCCTCCGACAGCCCCTTCACCGCGGCCGTCAGATGGGAGCCGCCGCCCGGCGTGCGCACGGTGTTGCAGAACGCGGCGACGGTGGCCGGTTCGGCGGGGCCCGCCGTCAGCGACCAGCGAAAGGGCGTCGGGCCACGGCCGGTGGTGTACTCGCCGCGGCCCTCGACGACCGCGCGCACCGATGGCACGGGCGCGCCGGCGGCGACGCAGACGAGGTCCAGGAGGGTGTCGGTGCCCCACGGGCCGTCGAACGGTTCGAGCAGCTCGGGCCGGACGACGTCCCCGGGCCAGCCCTCGTCGACGACCATCAGGTGCACCCCGGGGGACATCCGCGCCGCGGCGTGCGCCCGCAGCAGTACCTCGTTGACGTCCAAGCTGGCGTCCGGCACGACCGCGACGTCGAACAGGATGCGCACCTCGGTGCCATGTACGTCCGGCTTGCGGTTGCCGACGCCGCGCAGCTTCTGGGTGTCGGCGCGGGTGAACGTCGCGTGCGGGTCGAAGTCCTTGCCCTCGAAGGTTCCCGGGTAGCCGCCGCCGAAGCTCTGCAGGTAGGTCTTCCCCGCCCGGCGGACCGTCACGTCGGTTCTAGCAGAGATGAAAACGGCTGCGGCAGCACCGATTCCGTTGAGTCCGGCGCCCGTGCTCGCGGCGTCGGCGTGGGTGGAGAACTTGCCGCCCGCCCGGGCGGTGCCCAGCGTCTTGACGATGCCGTTCTTCCCGTTCACGGGGTCGGAGTCGACGGGCAGCCCGCGGCCGTCGTCGGCGACGCTGACCGAACCGTCGGCGTGCAGCGTGATGGTGACGCGCGATCCGCCGTGAGCGGGGTCGGCCACCTCCTCGATGGCGTTGTCGACGATCTCGCGCAGCGCGGTGTTGAGCACGTCGAGACCGAGATTCACCGCTGGGCGCAGGCGGGTGTGCTGGACGTCGTCGAGCTCGGTGATGTCGGCGGCGGTGTAGCTCACTGCTCGTCCTCTCCTTCCAGGCCGAGGAGAAGGAGACCGAAATTCACGGACTCCTGCCGTCGATCCACTCGGCGGGCACCGGGGTGCCGCGCACATGGTAGACGCCTCGTCGGACATCTCCGCGCAGCCGCGGCGGCGGTGCCCGGCCACGAGTCGAGTGTCACGTCGGGTGCCATACTGCGCCTCAATCGAGGCGGAAGGAACGTGACACGTGCACTGGTCGCAGATTCACGGCTGGTTCGGCTGGCGCGATCTGCAGGAGGAGGCCGTCGCGACCTTCGCCGAGGGCAGCACCTTCGTCGAGGTGGGCTCCTACCTCGGCCGCAGCCTGTGCTCGCTGGCCGAGGTGGTCCAACAGTCCGGGCGGCGGTTCACGGTGGTCGGCGTCGACTACTGCCGCGGCAGCGGGCGGGAGGGCACCGCGGACAAGGACTCCCACGCCGCCGCCGTCGCCGACGGTGGCGGCACCTTCGCCGGGCAACTGCACCGCAACCTCATCGCCTGCGGTGCCGCCGATCGGGTGCACCTCGTGGTCAGCCCGTCACCGGCGGCCGCCGCGCTGTTCGCCGACGAATCTCTGGCCTGGGTGCACCTCGACGCCCGCCACGAGTACGACAGCGTGCTGGCCGACATCGACGGCTGGCTGCCGAAGGTGGCGCCGGGCGGCTGGCTATCCGGCGACGACTACGACGAGCAGTGGTGGCCGGGTGTGGTCGGGGCGGTGCGCGAGCGGCTGCCCGACGCCCAGGAGTGCTCGACCCGGCAGTGGCGCTGGGTCAAGCCGCCGGCCCCGCCGCGCTGACGGACGTCACCGGGGGGTGAGGCGCAGAGCGGCGGGCGCACCGTGGGGCACGGCGGGCTCGCGGGGCGGCACGGGGTCGACCCGGACGTACGGCGAGCCCAGTGGTGGGCGCTGATCGGGCTCGCCCGCGTTCGGCCACAGCGCGGTCGCCCGTTCGGCGAGCGCGGTGATCGTCAGCGACGGATTCACGCCGAGGTTGGCGGTGATGGTCGAACCGTCGATCACGTGCAGGCCCGGGTGCCCGTGCAGGCGGTGATAGGGGTCGACGACGCCGTCGTCGGCGGTCTCGCCGATGACGCAGCCGCCGATGAAGTGACCCGTCATTGGGATGTCGGCCAGGTCGGCCCACGCGCCGCCGGCGATGCCGTCCATGTGTTCGGCTGCGCGCCTTGCGACGTCGTGCCCGACCGGGATCCACGTCGGGTTCGGATCGCCCACGCCCTGGCGCGACGCCAGCCGCCTGCCGAACAACCAGCGGCGGGTGAAGGTGGTGATCGAGTTGTCGTGGGTCTGCATGACGAGCAGCGGGATGGTCTGCTCGGACCAGTTCTTCGGGTTGAGCAGACGCGACAGATCCTGCCGCTGGCGGACGAAACCCTTCATCCCCGTGCGCCAGCGCCGCCCGCCGTCGACGCCGTCGACGAGGATGGTGCCGAGCAGCCCCATCAGATTGGAGTCGTGGCCGTAGCGGCACGGCTCCACATGCGTGTGCTCGTCGGGGTGGATCGAGGACGTGATGGCGACGCCCTCGGAGTAGTCCACGTCGTCGCCGCGGGCCCGCACGGCCAGGATCGACTCGGAGTTGGTGCGCGACAGCTCGCCGAGCCGGGGCGAGATGCGCGGCAGGCTGCCGCCGTCGCGCAGCCGGTGCAGCAGGCGCTGGGTGCCCAGGGCGGCGGCCGAGAAGACCACCTGCCGGGCGGTGAAGGTCCGGCGGCCGCGGCGGAGCTTGCCCTCGGTCCGACGCGTGAGCACGTCGTATCCTCCGTCGGCCCGGGGTGACACGTCGATCACCGTCGTCGACGGGTGCACCGTGGCGCCGATCTGCTCGGCGAGGTAGAGGTAGTTCTTCACCAGGGTGTTCTTGGCGTTGTGGCGGCAACCGGTCATGCATTCGCCGCAGTGCCGGCACGCGTTGCGGTCGGGGCCCGCTCCGCCGAAGTAGGGGTCGCCGACCGGGGCACCGGGGGCGGCGGGGGTGCCGTCGGCGTCGCCGAAGCACACCCCGACCGGGGTGGCGCGGAACGTGTCCGAGATGCCGAGGTCGGCCGCCACCTTCAGCATCACCTCGTCCGACGGCGTCGTCCGCGGATAGGTCGCGACGCCGAGCATGCGCTTGGCCTGGTCGTACCACGGCGTCAGCTCGTCCCGCCAGTCGGTGATCCCGCTCCAGCGAGGATCGGCGAAGAAGCCGTCGCCGGGTTCGTAGAGGGTGTTCGCATAGACCAGCGAGCCGCCGCCGACGCCCGCGCCGCTGAGCACGACCGCGTTCGAGAGCACGTCGATGCGCTGGATGCCGTAACAGCCGAGGGCGGGCTTGAAGAGGTAGTCCCGCACGTGCCAGCTGTTGGTGGCGAAGTCCTCGTCGCGGAATCGCCGGCCCGCTTCGAGCACGCCGACGCGATAGCCCTTCTCACTGAGGCGAAGTGCGGTCACGCTCCCGCCGAAGCCGGATCCGATCACCAGCACGTCGTAGTCGAAGTCCTCGGTCACGCGTCGACCTCCTCGACGTGGCGCGGCGGGCGGACCGCCGTCAGATCGCGCCGCCGGGGAACATCGTCTTGACGGCCTGAGTCACGGTAGCCCTCGCAGTGGCGGCGTCGTCGGGCCCCAGGGATCCGATGGCCATCACGTAGCGGTGCTCGGGTCCGATCACACCGGTCGACAGATGCAGTTGGTCGGGCCCGTTCCAGCAGCAGAACCACCCCTGCTTGACCGCGACCTGCTCGGCGTAGAGCCCGTCGGGGATGCCGAACCGCTGCGGATAGCCGTCGGTCCCGGTCGGCGTGGACTGCGCCAGGTCGCCGATGATCACGTTGGCCTGCTGGGGTGGCAACCCTCCGGTGCCGTCGAGCAGCATGTCGTAGTAGCGCACGAGATCGCTTGCGGTGCTGAGCGTGACGTCCCAGTGCCCGTTGTCGGGCGCCGTCGTGTTCGTCAGCCCGTAGCGAGCCTTGACGCGCTCGATGATGGCGTCCTGGCCGCTGCGATCCCAGAAGGTCTGCGCCGCGCCGTCGTCGGACGAGCGCAGCATGAGGTCGAGTTGCTGATGGTCGGCGGGGGTGAGTTGCGTCTGACCCTTCGACTCCTGCAGCAGCAGGTCGTCGGCGATGAACAGCTTCACCACCGACGCGATGGGGTAGGGCTTGGTGACCCCGTTGGAGACGGTCTGGCCGGTCGTGCGGTCCATCACGTCGATCTCCACGTCGGCACCGGCCTTGGCCGCGTCGGCCGTCGCCTGCTGCACGCGCGCCTCGAGCCCGTCGAACGGCGCCGACGACGGGGCGGGTGGACCTGCCGGAGGCGGCCCGATGGGGGCGGCCGGGGCGGCCTGCTGGGTGCCCTCGGCGGACGGCGGGGCGCTCCACCCCTTGGCCTCGCAACCGTTCACGAGCAACGCCATGCAGACGATGGCCAGCCCGGTCGTCGCGCGCCGCCGTTGCATGTGTCTCCTTCGAGCAGGTGTGGAATCTGGGGAGCGACGACGTCGCGTCGTCCGCCGTTCACCAGAGCTTAAATAACAAACGCCGCCGAGGCGCGACCGAGGCTGCGGGCCGCCTGCCCGGGTACCGTGGAGCGGACGTGGTGAAGGACTCTTCCTCCGAGGTGACGCGGGTCGCTCAGAACGGCGTGTTCGAGCGCCTGGCTCGCGCCGGGTACGTGACGAGCGGCCTGTTGCACCTGATCATCGGCTATCTCGCCATCCGGATCGGGCTGGGGAGCGGCCGCGGTGACGCCGATGCGTCCGGCGCGTTGGCGACGATCGCGGGACAGCGGGGCGGTGCCGCCGCGCTGTGGCTGGCGGCCGTCGCGTTCGGTCTGATGGGGGCGTGGCGGCTGGTCGAGACGGCACTGGGCCGCTCCACCGATCCCAAGCAGCAGAGCGAGGTGGCCGAGGCCTCCGATCGGGGCAAGGCCCTGTCGCTCGCCGTGGTGTACTTCGGGTTCGCCTACTCGGCGGTCGGCTTCGCTCGCGGGGCGGGCACGTCGTCGGCCGCGCAGACGTCGACGGTCAGCGCGCGTCTGATGCAGTCGGGTCCTGGCACGGTCGCATTGATCGTCGCGGGCGTGGTCGTCGTCGCGGTGGGCGGTTATCACGTCTACAAGGGCGCGAGCCGCAGCTTCCTGGACGACCTCAAGGGCGAGCCGGGACGGCTGGTCGTCTGGCTCGGCGTATTGGGTTATGCCGCAAAGGGTCTCACGATCGCCGGTGCCGGGGTCCTGATCGTCGTCGCGGCGGTGCGCGCGAAACCGCAGGAGGCCACCGGTCTGGACGGCGCGCTCAAGACCCTGGGTGCCCAGCCCTACGGCGTCGCTCTGCTGATGCTCGCCGCGGTCGGGCTCATCGTCTACGGGCTCTACAGCTTCGTGATGGCCCGCTCCATGAAGATGTGATGCGGGCTCCTTCCCTTGCGGGGCAGCGTTTTCCCACAGGTGAGAAGCCCCGCGGGTAAGTTCGTGTCCATGCCCAGCGCCCGCACTGCCAAGGCCCGTGGCCGGGCGGCCCACCTCGGCCCGGAACGGCGCCGACCGCAGGTGCTGGACGCGGCCCTGGAGATCACCGTCGAGCAGGGCGTCGCCCAGGTGACGATCGGCTCGATCGCCGAACGCATGGGCGTCACCCGGCCCGTCGTCTACGCCTGCTTCGAGGATCGGGTCGCGCTCATCACCGCGCTGCTGGAACGCGAAACTGCCGCTCTCACAGAGTCATTGATGGTCGCGCTGCAGTCCGCCCGCGGTGCGGATCCGCAGTCGGCGTTCGTCACCGGCTACCAGCTGCTGCTGCGCGCGGTCGCCGAACGGCCCAACTCCTGGCGGGTGGTGTTCTCCGCCAGTCCCGATCCGGCGGTTGCCGGTCGGTTCGCCAAGGTCCGGGCCCAGCTGGGCGAGGCGACGTCCGCGTCGATTGGCCCCGTGCTGAGCCGGTGGTGGGGCATCGACGACGCCGAGGCCAAGTTGCCCATCCTGGTCGAGTTCTTCATGTCGACCTGCGAGGCGGCGGTCCGCTCACTGCTCGACGACGCCAATCCATGGGGCGCCGACGACCTTGGGGAGCTCTACGGGCGGATGGTGTCGACGGCCTTCGGCGCCGCCTGAGCGCATCGCGATCCCGTTGCGGCGCAGTGTCATTCGTCGACGATGCGGTCTGCCTCGACCGGTCGACGGTCCCGGCCGAGCAGCAGGACGAGCGCGCCACCGCCGAGGACGATGACCGTCGACGCCCAGGTGCGGCGCCAGACCACGGCCGACTCGCAGCGGTCGGCGTAGCCGCCCTGGGGTTGCGGGGGCGTCGGAGGCTGCTGATCGGCCAGGGTCGCCTGGTCGTAGGACGACGCGAATCCGGTTCCGCAGCCGATGCGAAAGCCCCACCGGTCGTAGTCGCCGAGTTGCACCGGCCAGTTCATGGCCAGGATGCCGAAGACGACCAGCCCGCCGGCGACGAGGGCGATGGTGACGGGGTCTCGCAGGAGCTTCACGAGGCGCATGTCAGACGATCGACCAGGATCCGGGCGCGTCCCCGTCACGCGACGTCGGCGGGCGCTGGGCTGCGGCGGTCGTCATGGCCCGACCCTAACGCAATAACATTCTCAAGTGAAGGAATTTCCTTCACCCAGGTAGTTTGACGGGGGCGACGGCCGGGAGTGACGGCCTACGGGGTGCGGGCACTCCATTCGGCCGTGCGCTCGGGCGAGGCCTCCGCGAGCGCCGCACGCGTGGCGTCTGCGTCGAAGTCCTTCCCGTACACCGGGGTTCCGGGCTGTTGGCGCCACGAGTCGGCGATCGACCCGGCATGGACCGGCTCGAACCCGAGTGCGTCGACGATGCCGTGCACCACGTCCCGACCCGGCCCGTCCTCCCCGGCGACGGGGAGCGCGATGCGATGCGCCGAGCCGCTCGGCAAGCCCTTCTCGAACAGGTGCTTCCACCAGATTCCGTTGAAGACCTTGTACACGGGGGCGCCGATCTGCTCGGCGACCCAGGCGCTCTCGACCTGACCGTCCTCGATTTCGGCGATCTCACCGTCGCGCTGCTGCGGGTAGTAGTTGTTGGTCTCGATCACGGGGGCACCCGGCTTGCGGCCATCGACGATGCCGTCCGCGAGGTCGGGAACGTTCTTCTGCGGAATGCTCACGATGACGAGGTCGGCGTCGGTCGCGGCGTCCCTGGCCCACACCGCGGTCGCGCCCGTCTCGTGCGCGAGCTCGGCGAGCGTCTCGGGGGAACGCGAATTCGCCACGTTCACCTCGTGTCCCAGTTCGCGCAGTCGCCGCGTCAGCGTGCCGCCGATCTGCCCCGCCCCGATGATGCCGATCCTCACGATTGCCTCCGTCCGGTGGGACGTCACCGCTGCTGGTGTCAGCGCTGCCCACGATCACCTGCAACAGGCGGTCGGCCCGTTCCCATCCCGTCTCGCAGCACCGTTCACGCTCGCAGCACCGTTCACGCAGCGGTCAGCGCGACGTCGGCCAGTGCCCTGGGGTCGTTGCGGGCGATGTGCTCGGACTCCTGGGCCGCCCAGCGATCCCAGTTCGCGGCGAAGGTGGCGCCGTCGCGCGCCAGGGCGCGGTGTCTGCGGAGCGACTCGGCGCAGTCGAGCCAGATCCCGTAGTCGGCCAGCGCCCGGTTCTCGACGGTGAGCGCGCCGCATCCCTCGACGAGCAGGGGCTCATCGGGTGCGACGAGATGCCATTCGGCGGACGCCGCGGCCGTCCAGTCCCAGCGTCGCCAACGACCCGGGCGACCTGCGCGACGCGGGACGAGCAGCTCCCGCTCGACGTGCTCCGAGGCCGCCCGCAGTCCGTCCCAGCCGGGATAGACGTCGTCGAGGTGGACGACCGTGCCGACACCCCACGCCGCCCGCAATGCGGCGGCGAACGTCGTCTTGCCCGCCCCCGACCGTCCGTCGAGCAACACCGTCATGGCCCCGTCGGCAGCGAGCCGACGGCCGATGTCATTGACGTCCAACGCAATTCCCGTACCCGGTGGTCACCGGTCCAGCCGTCCTCTCAGTGCGCGCCCCCGCGGGAAGGCTATCTTGACGTGGCCGAGGCCTTTTCGTCGACGCGGAAGCCGATCGCCGTCAACTGCGCTCGCATCAAACGCTTCTGGTAGGCCGTGGGCAGTCGTTTGGGGAACAGCTCGGCGTGCACCGACAATCCGTCGATCACGGCGATCAGCAGCTCGGCGACGTCCGCGTCGGTCAGGTCGGTGTCGAGGCCCCCGGCCACTCGCACGTCACCGATCAGGCCGCGCAGCTGGGTGAGCAGCTCACTGGCGGCGTCGCGCTGGAACTCGCGCAGCGCGGGGTTGGACAGGGCGCGCGGCCAGAAGGTGATCTCCATCAGCGTCTCGACGTGGCGCTCGCGGTCCAGCGGAAGGTTCTGCATCAGCATCGCCCACAGCCGGCCGAACTCGTCCTTGCCGTGCATGCTGGCCGCGACCCGGTCCATGAACTCGCGGTGGGTCTTGACGAGGATCGACCGGAGGATGTCGTCCTTGTCCTGGAAGTAGTGGCTCAGGACGCCGTTGGAGTATCCCGATTCGAGCGCGATGGCCCGCGTGGTCGTGTTGTCGAGGCCGACGCTGTCGATGACCCGGACCGCCGCGCTCAAGATCTCTTCACGACGCTCGTCATGGTCGACGATCTTCGGCATTGCGTCCCCTCGGATAGCTGCTGCGCACCGAGTGTAAGCCCCCGTCGCGAGCCGCCTGGCCCACCGTTTCCGGCTCAGCCGCCGTACGTCAGGCGCTGCGACTGAGCGGCCACGGCCGCCAGGTCGTCGTCGTCGAGCAGCGCGGGCGGACCGAGACTGCTGGCGGCCAGGTATACGTCGCAAAGCCATTCGAGCAGACAGGCGTGCTCCACGGCCTCGGCGAGGGAGCGGGCACTGCTGACGGCGCCGTGGTTGCGCATGAGGACGGTGCCGAAGCCGGCGGCGACGGCGGTGCCCACCGCGTCGGCCAGCTCCTCGGAGCCGAACAGGTGATAGGGCACCGTCGGAAGTCGGCCGCCCAGCCGCAGCAGGTTGTAGTGCACCAGCGGCATGGCATCGCAGACGAGCCCGACGGCCACCGAGCTGCGGCCGTGGGTGTGCACGACCGCCCGGGCAGCGGAGCGCTCGTAGATGCCCAGGTGGAGTCCGACCTCCGACGACGGCCGAGCGCCCTCGATGACTCTCCCCGCTAGCGTGACGACCGTGATGTCCTCGGGCGCAGCGGAATCCAGGCGCAGTCCGGAACGGGTGACGAGCACGTGCTCGTCGGTGCGCACGCTGACGTTACCGGCACCGGCCAATGCCATTCCATGACAGGCCAATTCGCGACACCGGGCCGCCACGTCGACCCGCAGTTCGTTCAGGTCCGCCATTGCACGAATGGGGGACTGCGCCATGGGGCGGCTCCTTGTCCTCGGTGCATCGGTGAATCAGGCTGCGGTGCGCGGATATCGGGCGCGCAGCGCGCCGAACGCGCCGTCGAGACCGGTGAGCGCCATGTCGAGATCGTCGGCACTCAGGGCCGCCGACACGAACCAGTTGTGCTTGGGGTGGACGTAGACGCCACGGGCCTGCGCCTCGGCGCTGAACGCGATGGCGAGCTCGTAGTCCACGTCGCTGCGGAACAGCAGGTTCGGCATCTGGGCGGGGCCGGTGTAGCTGACGTCGAACCCCCACGCCTCGGCGCTGGCGAGGACGCCGGAGTGCAATTGCGTTCCGGTCTCCCGCATTCGGGCCACGGCGTCGCGTCGGCCGAGCTCGTCGATGGTGGCCACACCGGCCGCCATCGCCACGGCGCCCATCCAGAACGACCCGGTCACGAAGATGCTGCCCGCGGCCTCCCGGAAGCGGTCGGTACCGGTGACGGCGGCCAGCGCGTAGCCATTGGCGATCGACTTGCTCCACGGGGTCAGGTCGACCCGCACGCCCAACGGCTCCCAGCTGCCACCGTGATGCAGGCGGAAGCCGGCGCGCACGTCGTCGAGGATCAACGCCGCGCCGAGCTCGTCGCAGTAGGCCCGCACCTCGCGCGCGAAGGTCGGGTCGACGAGTTCCTGGTCGAAACCGGCGTCGTGCCGGAAGGGGCTGACGATGATCGCGGCGACGTCGTCCGCGTGCTCACCGACGGCAGCCCGGATCGAGGCGATGTCGTTGTATTCGTACTGCAGGAAGTTGGCCCGGTCGGCAGGCGTGACACCTACGGGCGACGGCGTGCACCACGGGGCGGCGCCATGGTAGGCGCCCTTGGCCACCAGGATCATCGTCCGCGCGGTCTCGGCCCGAGCGATGGTGCAGCACATGGTCGTTGCGTCGGTACCGTTCTTGGCGAACATCGCCCAGTCCGCATCCGCGATCGTGGCGACCATGGTCTCCGCGAGCTCGACCATGACCGGCGCGGGGCCGTTGAGGCAGTCGCCCTGCCGCCGCTGACGCTCGGCGGCCCCCTCGACGACCGGATCGTCGTGGCCGAGGATGACCGGGCCCCAGCTGCACATGAGGTCCACGTACTCGTTGCCGTCGACGTCCCACAGCCGCGCGCCGCGCGACCGCGAGATGAACTGCGGAATTGCCGGTAGCGCAGTCATGTTCAGGTGCCCGTACATGCCGTTCGGGACGACGGCGGCGGCGCGGCGGCGCAGATCGGTGTCGACGTCGCGCTGGCGACGGTCGACGGTCAGGCCGAAATCGGTGGTCACGGTGTTTCTCCCTCGTCGAATGCTGGATGGTGTCAGGCGTCGAGCGCGACGCGCGCGCGTCCCGCCAGATGGGCGTCGACGGTGTCGCCGATGCGGTGGGCGGCCGCGGGATCGGACCCGGCAATGAGCGCCAAAACGCCTGCGCGGTCGACGATTCCGGCGTCGGACCCGAGCCCGGACGCTACCAGCGCGCCACAGGCGCAACCGAGCAGCGCGGCGTCCTCGGGTGTGCAGCCACTGAGCAGCCCCGTGATCATGCCCGCGTTGAACGAGTCCCCGCAGCCGGTGGTGTCGACGACGGTCGTGGGCAGCGCGGGCACCGAGACGGGGTCGCGGTCGGGTTGCACCAGCAGTGCGCCCTGCGCGCCGACCGTCACGGCTACCGCGCCGACTCCCCTTGCGAGCAGCGCCCGACCCGCCGCGGCGAGGTCGTCGATCCCGGTCAGCCCGCGCAGCTGGTCGTCGTTGGGCAGGAACCAGTCGATCGACGGGAGGAACGGGGTGAGCAGGTCGAGAGTGGCGGTCGTGGCCGGGTGCAGCAGGTCGACGAAGACGGGCTTGCCCGCGGCGTGCACCGCGGCGATCAGCGCGACGCCGTCCGAATTCAGTAGCTGCGGCATGGTTTCCGGCCCGCCGAAGAGCAGCGCATCCGCGGTGAGCAGCGCGGCACCGTCCACGTCGGCGGCCCGCAGCGACGGGGTGGCGCCGGGCACGTGCAGCGCCGGCCGCTCACCGTTCGGCCGGATCGGCAGGATCGTCGACGAGGTCACCCCACCGCGACGCCACACCAGCCCCCCGGTGTCCACCCCGTGGGCCCGCAGCTGCGAGTCGAGGAGCTGTCCGAGCAGGTCGTCACCGACGGCGGCGAACGACGCCACCGACATGCCGAGCTTCGCCAGGTCGACCGCCGCACCGCCGCCGGTGCCCGCGACCGTCACGCGGATCTCGTCGAGTCGCGCGCTGCCCTGTCCGGCGGGGATCTCGGTGACCGGGCGGCCGAGGACGTCGATGATGTGCGGGCCGAGCACCGCAACGGTGCCCACCCGCGGGCCGAGGACTGCCGTCACTGCGGCCCCAGTTCCGCCGAGGCCGGATCGAAGTCGATGACGACGTCCCGCCGAAGCCGGTGGACGACGAAGCCGACGACGAAGGCCAACGGAATCAGCCACGGCAGCAGATTGGGGAGCGTGGCGTCGGTGCCCGTCAGCAGCGCATAGTTCGCGATGATCAACCCGGTTGCGACGAGCAGCCCCAGCGCACCAATTGCCGGCGCCACCAACGTCTTCCACGTCCGCTTGTCCTTCATGCGCCGGAAGAACACCACGACGGTGACGGCCACCGCACCCTGCATCGCGACGATGCCGACGGTGAACAGACCGCCGAGGCTGGTGTAGACGCCGAGATACGGATCGGCGCCGACCACGACGAAGACCGCCACCAGAATGGCCGTCAGAATCGTCAGTGCCTCGCTGGCGCGAGCAGGTCCCTGATACCGAGGATGAAGGGCGCCGAGGAATGCGGGCATCGTGCGTTGCGTGCCCATCGTCTGCAGGTAGCGCGTCGTCGCGTTGTGCAGGGCCACCAGTGAGGCCAGCACGCTCGTCAGGAAGAAGATCTGCATCAGCGCCGTCAGCACGCTGCCGCCCTGCTCACCGGACAGCACGAACAGCAGATCGCCCTGCGCCTCGTTGGCCCGCGGCACGATCTGGTCGACGCCGACGGACCCGACGATGAGCCAGATCGTGAGGAAGTAGAACACCGAGATCGCGGCGACGCAGACGTAGATCGCCCTCGGCACCGTCTTGCCGGGATTGCGCGCCTCGTTGGCGTAGATGACCGCCGACTCGATGCCGATGAAGGACGTGAACGCGATCATCAGCGCGGGCCCGATGCTGCCCGAGAACACGCGGTCGGGGGAGAAGACGTCCAGCGGCAGTGCGGCCAGCCCGCTGTGGGCGAGGATGAGGACGTCGAGGACCACCAGCATCGCGAATTCGGCCACGATCATGACGAGCAGCACGGTGGCACTCAGGTCGGCGGCGTGGCGGCCGAGGATGCCGACGATGATCAACGCGATGACGGAGTAGATCCACCAGGGCAGGTGCAGCCCATGGGCCTTGGCGATGACGTCCGCGAAATACCCTGAGGCGGCGGTGATTCCGATGGTGCCCGCGCCGTAGGCCATCGTCGTCGCATAGGCGGCGCCGAGGCCGGCCCCCGGGCCGAAGCCGGCGTGGACGTACCGCGCGAACCCGCCACCGCCGGGAACCGCCCGGTTGATGGCCACGTACCCGACGGCGAAGCATCCGAGCACCGCCCCCGCGACCAGGAAGACGATCGGCAACCCGGCCCCATTGCCGAGCGTGAAGCCGATGGGCGTGTTGCCGATGACCGATCCGAGCGGGGCGGCGCATGCGATGACGAGCAGTGCGACCCGGCCGGTGCCGAGGTTCGCCTTGAATCGCGGCTGGTCCGCGTCGGGTCCTCGCAGAGCCTCCCCAGCGGGGGCTTCCGGCGTATGTGATGACATCGAGGCGTCTCCAGGGGATCTCGCAGGATCGGGCGGCGTGGTTCGGGTGCGCCCGGGACACGCGCCATGGTGGCCGGGTCGCACTCACATGGGAAATTAGACGGGCGCCCGAAATAAAACAACCCGTGCGGGAGACGTTAACAGAAACGAAACCCGCCCCCGGCTCGTCACCCCGGCCCATCCCCGAGCCAAAACCGTTATCGGAAAGGGGGGTTCATCGTGACCACCCGATACCGCCCAGCCTCAGCCGGGTGACCGTTGCGGTATCGCATCATGGGCATTCACGTGACTCGTGGCTGGTCCCGGTCCGGCACCGCAACGGGAGGTAGGAATGCGTCAGGCCATCGCGACACTCGCACTGGGGATCACCTCCGTGCTGACCATTGCTGGCTGCGACGGCGCGGAGGTCAACGCCCAGACCGCGAGCACCGAGACCATGATCCCGCGTCCGCTCGTCGAGCGTGAGTTGACCGGTTTGCTCCTGACCACCGACCAGGTGAACGCCGCGATGGGCGCCACGGCCATGACGGTGATCCACCAGCAAGCGGCGATGTCGGACAACAGCACGACGATGGCGCCCCCCGAATGCCTGGCCATCGACGGCGCGGCCGAGGCCACGGTGTACGCCGACAGCGGGTCGTGGGCCGAGCGCGATCAGAGCCTCAACGACGGCGACAAGTTCGCCCATTACCTCAAGCAGGCCGTCGTGCTCTTTCCCACGCCCGAGAAGGCGGCGGCCTTCTTCGACACCTCGGCTCAGCAGTGGTCGGCCTGTCAGCAGTACACCCATCTGCAGAGCGGCACCATATGGTCGGCCGCTCCGCCGGTCAACGCCAACGGGGTGCTGAGCACCACCTCGACCGAACACGATGCCGCCGCGCCCGGCTGGGGATGTGGCCGCGCGCTGGCTTTGCGAAACAACGTCATCGCCGACGTCAATACCTGCAGCGCGAGCCCGGGAGACTCCGCGCCGAAGATCGCCAGCCAGATCGCGGCCAACGTGTCGGCGCGGTGGTAGCGCCCGGCGGTGGGCGCCGTCGTGTGGGCTACTTCGACTTCGCCGCGCTCTGGCAGCGCTTGGAGCAGTAGATCACCTGATCCCACTGCCCCCGCGAACTCCACTTCTTCCGGTTGGTGAACGGTCGACCGCAGGCCGGGCACGTCTTCGACTGAGCTTTCGCGTTCACCCGAGTGGCGTACCCGCGACGCGGTTCGGTTAGCCATGCCGGTTGACGACGTCACCATTCGAGCTCGGCGCCGCGACGGATTCCTACGCGTTGACGGGCGGCTGAAGGTCGTTCCCAGCGCGTGCAGCGAAGCGGGTGGGCGCACGAGGTATCGGCAAGCTGCTTAGCGGGTACTCGCCAGCATGACCCCGGCCAGCCAGCCATCATCCGACCCGCGTGAGCACGCGCGGCGTCGGCTGGAGGGTGACGCCAGCCCGGTCACCGTTGCCCAGTGGCGCCGGTTCGCTCAGGACTGGCTGAACGCCACGGTCGCCGTGGGCGAGGAACGGTTCGCCGACATCACGCTGGCCGTCGACGAAGCGTTGTCGAATTGCGTCGACCACGCCTACCGCGATCGCTCGGCCGGCACGATGGTCCTCGAGCTGAGCTACGACGAGAACCATGCCGTGGTCCAGATTCAGGTCACCGACGAAGGCAGCTGGCAGGAGCCAAAGTCCATGCGAGTCAGCGACTTTCGCGGGCGTGGGGTCCTGCTGATGACGGCCTTGGCCGACGAGTGCTCCGTCGACGGGCATGACAATGGGACGACGGTCCGTCTCGTCTTCCGTGATTGCCCACCCCAGGGCGCCAGCCACGGTCGCACCGACGCGCTGCAGGACACCGCCTGACCAGAGGCCATGTTGGACGCACTGTCCGCTACCGGATAAGTTGTTCAGTAAATGGACCTCGACGACGACTCCGCCTACTTCGACCTCGGCGGGTATGCGTGGCCGCACGACGTCGCCGCACCGTTGCTCGCGCGTCGCTGGTTCGACAGGGGCATGGTGTGGACCTTCGGGTTCAACCACGATGAGGCGGTTCACTGCTTCGAGCGCGCACTGCATGCCGATCCGGATTTCGGCCTGGCGCGGTGGGCGATCGCGTACGCCGTCGGACCCAACTACAACCGGAACTGGACGTCGTACGACGACGCCGGAAGAGCAGAGGCCCTGACCCGAGCCCGCACCGAACTGGCCGCCGCGGTCAGCGACGACCCCGTGACCAGGCAACTGATCGCCGCGTTGCGGCTGCGCTACCCGACCGGCGACGCGAACGACATCGACACGCTGGAGACCGGCCACGCCGCGTACGCCGACGCCATGTCGCACCTCGCGCAGGCGCATCCCGACCACGTCGAGGTGCAGATGCTGGCCGCCGACGCCCTGATGAACCTCACGGTGTGGGCGCTGTGGGACGTCGAGACCGGCGAGCCGGCCCGCGGGTCCAGGGTGCTCGAGGCCCGTCGGCTCCTGGAAGCGGCGATGGCCACCCCGGCTGGTCGTCGGCACCCCGGCGTCCTGCACCTGTATCTGCACGCGATGGAGATGTCCGGCGAGCCCGAGGCGGCGTTGCCCGCCGCGGATCTGCTCCGCCAGCTGGTGCCCGACTGTGGTCACCTGCTGCACATGCCGTCGCACATCGACGTGCTGTGCGGGGACTATTACAGTGCGGTCCGCGCGAACGAGGCCGCGGTGCGCGCCGACCGCAGGTTCGTCGCCGCTCGCGGCCGAGACAACGCCTATTCGCGATACCGGGCTCACAACCTGCACTTCGTGGTGTACGCCGCGATGTTCCTCGGGCAGTTTCAGACGGCGATCGACGCCGCCGACGAACTCGCCGCCGAGTTGACACCCGAACTGCTGGACGCGCCGGGTCTGCCGATGGCGGATTGGCTGGAGGCGTTCGTGCCACTGCGGGTGCACGTTCTGATCCGGTTCGGTCGGTGGGCGGAACTGGTGGCCGAGCCGCTGCCCGCCGACCCCGACCTGTACTGCGTGACCGCGGCGACGGTGCTCTACGGGCGTGGTGTCGCGCTGGCCGCGACCGGACACGTCGACACGGCTCGATCCACCCGCGAGGAGTTCCGCGCGGCCGTTAAGCGGATCCCGTCGTCGCGGGCGCTGTTCAAGGTGGCCTGCCACCACACGATGGCGATCGCCGACGCGATGCTGGACGGTGAGATCGCTTATCGTGCAGCCGATTACGAGCAGGCATTCGATCACCTGCGGCGGGCCGTCGACCTGGACGACTCGCTGCCCTATGACGAACCGTGGGGGTGGATGCAGCCGACGCGCCATGCCCTCGGGGCGCTGCTGCTCGAGCAGGGCCGCGTCGACGAAGCGTGTGACGTCTACGCCGCCGACCTCGGTGTGAACGGGACTCTGGGCAGGTCGCACCAGCATCCCGGCAACGTGTGGAGCCTGCACGGATACCTGGAATGCCTCGAGCGTCAGGGCCGATCCGCGGAGGCGGCCCTCGTCGCCAAGCAGCTCGAGTTCGCCTCCGCGCGTGCCGACGTCACCGTGCGCGCATCGTGCGCGTGCCGCACCGGAGCCGACCGGTCCTGCTGCGACTAGGTCGTCGCGAAACCCCTTGCCGCGCGCCGAGTCACCCAGCTGGCCGATGCCCGCGGGGTCCGCATGTCGTCCTTCGAGCGGTCACGCCGCCGTGCTACGTGGTGGTGCTGGCCCGCCAGGTTCGCGAGTGTGGCTGTCGCCGTGGGGTTCTGGTCGGTACGGCGTGGTGGGCGGCGGGTCGGCGTCCTGTGGGGCCGGGGCGTCGGGCGTGGTGTCGGGAGCGGTGTCGACGGGCCACCAGTAGTCGAGGTCTTCGGAGTCGTCGCTCTCGGAGCCGTCACGATTCGTGACGGTTTCGGTGGCGTCGGGGTCTGCGTGTCCGGTGTCGGCTCCGGCCGGTCCGTCATGGGAGTCGTCACGATTCGTGACGGTGGACGTTTCGCTGTTGGTGTCGCGGGCCTCGGCGCGGGTCTGGTCGGTGTGGGGCACGGCGTCGGTGTCAGCGTGGGCGTCGGCGCTCTGGGGGTCGTCACGATTCGTGACGGTGGACGTCTCGCTGTTGGTGGCGCGGGCCTCGGCGCGGGTCTGGTCGGCGCGGGCCTCGACGCGGGTCTGGTCGGTGTGGGGCATGGCGTCGGTGACAGCGTGGGCGTCGTCGCCTTGGGGGTCGTCACGATTCGTGACGGTCTCGGGTGCACCGTTCTGGGTGGTGGCGTCTCCGTCGGTGACGGCCTCGGCGGGACCCTCGCTCTCGGCGGGACCCTCGCTCTCGGCGGGACCCTCGCTCTCGGCCGAACCCGCACCCTCGGCGGAACCTGCACCCTCGGCGGGACCCGTACCCTCGCTCCCACTTTGCGCCCCAACACTTTCGGACACCGCACTGTCCGTGTTGGGCGGGTGCCAGGTGGTGGTGGGTGGGTGGAGGCGTTGGGGGTGGTGGTAGTGATTGATGCGGTGTTGGCCGGTGTCCAGACCGGGTGGGGGTGTCCATTCGACGTCGTGGTGCTCGTTGAGGGTGGTGCTCCAGCCGTCGGGGGCCACCGAGCGATTGTCGGGTCCACAGGCCAGGCCGAGGTCATCGACGTTGGTGTTGCCGCCGTGGGTCCAGTCGTGGCGGGCGTGGTGGGCTTGGGCGCCGTAGGCGGGGACGGTGCAGCCGGGTTTGGTGCAGCCGCCGTCGCGGGCGATCAGGGCCAGGCGTTGGGCGGGGCTGGCGGTGCGCCGGGAACGGTAGAGATTCAACGCCGAGCCGGTGGCCCCGTCGAACACGGCCAGGTAGTGGGTGGCATCGGCGCGGGCGGCCATGGCCAGCACCTCGGAGAGGGGGATGATGCTGCCGCCGCCGGTGACGCCGATCCCGGCGCGGGCGTGCAGTTCCTGCAGGGTGGTGCGGACCAGGATGGTGGTGGGCAGTCCGTTGAGGGTGCCGAGTTCGCCCTTGTCCAGGGCGTGACGACCGATGTATTCGAACGCGTCGTGGCAGCGTTGGGCGTAGGGGCGGTCATCGGCGTCGATCTGGGCTTGGCTGGGGGTGCCACGGGTGCAGGGGTGCTCGTCGGCGGGGTTGCACATGCCGGGGGCGGCGTAGCGGGCGAACAGGACTTCCCACACCGCCCACGCTTGGGGGGTGAGGGTGGCCTTGAGGTCGGTCATCCCGACCGGGTCCTGCTTGCCCTTCTTCAGTTCGCGGCGGCGGCGGCGTTCGGCGTCGTCGGGGGCGGGGCCGTCCTGATCGAGCAGGAACAGGGTGCGTTCGGTCTGGTCGCGCAGTTCCTTGGGTCCGCAGCCCAGGCCGTGGCGGACCCAGTCCACTTCGATCTGGGTGCGGGTGGGGGTGTCCACCCAGGCGGGTAGGCGTGTGAGGGCCAGGCGGATCACGGTGACGTGCTCGCTGGTGAGCAGTCCCAAAGCGGTGGCGGCGGCGGTGGCGGGCATCTCGGGGGCCATGGGTGCCCCGGTGAAGGAGTGCCGCGGGCCCAGCAGGTCGGCGTCGGTGAGCCACTGGTGGGCCGCCTGACTCGATAGTCGCCAGCGGGTCATCACCACCTCGCGCCAGGACTTGGCGCCGACCTCGCCGGCGGTGGCGATGCGGCGCAGCTGGGCCAGCAGGCGGTGGCGCTGGGTGGGCAACTGGCAGTTCAGGGTCTGCACCTCGTCGAGGACCTCGAGCAGGTCGGTGGCCGTGAGGGCCTCGACGTCGATGGCGGCCAACGCGTCGTGGGCGGCGCGCAGCGCGGTGAGCGCGTCACGGGCAGCGGACATCGACATGACTCGAACATACATTCGAAGACTAAGGGTTCACGTCACCAACCGTGAGAAACTTCCAAGGAAGCATCACCGAAAGACGTTGGCGTGCAACGTGTTCGACTCTGCCAGTTAATCCTTACCCAGGCTAAGAAATAATCTGGGCGGTTCGCTGTGTTGCAGCTTTCGACCGACACGGTTCAACCCACCCGAGAGCCCAGGAGCTTTCACGAGCAGGTGGGCTGCCGTTCGGTACGAGGAAGGACGGCATCGAACATGAAGGCCAAGAACATCATCGCCAGCGTCGCGGTGGCCGGCGGGCTTGCCGCCGGTGCGTTCGGATTGGGCGCCGGCGTTGCGAACGCAGACACGGGCCCCGGCCACGGCGGCCCGGTGGCAACGCGCTGGGGACCTCCACCCCCACCGCACCACGATCGGTGGGGTGGACCGGGTTACTACAACGGCGGCGGGTACTACAACGGCGGCGGCTACTACGGCGGCGGCCCGATCCCCGGAGGTTGGAACGGTGGTTGGGAGCCCAATGGCGGGTTCTGCCTAGGCCCCTTCTGCGTCTGACCGCGTGCAGCGGCGACCCGGGTCTGACGACGAACGCGATCGAGCGGCGGTCCACGCGGGCCGCCGCTCTGTCGTGATCGGGTCGGCCGTCCACTGCGCCCGCGTGGAATCGCTGTGATGATGAGCCTCGTGGAACGGGCGCTCACCGAGGCGGAACCCTCGGCGGTGGAATTGCTGCGACAGCTGGTCCGTCGGCCCTCGCTCGGCCCGCACGCCGCTGCGACGCGCGAGGCGATGGACGTGCTGGCCCAGTACCTGCGCAGCGCTGACGTCGACGTCACCGTGCACGAATCTTCCACGGGCGTAGCAACTCTGCTCGCCCAAATCGACTCCGGGTCGCCCGGGCCGAACGTCCTGCTGCAGGGACACATGGACGTCGTGCCGGTCGACGTCAACTGGGAGCGCGACCCCTTCGACGCGACGGTTGACGGCGGTTACCTCCACGGCCGCGGCGCATGCGACATGAAGGCCGGAATCGCGAGTTTCGCGGGGGTCCTCTCGGCGCTGCGGTCGACGGGGTCACTCGCCCGGGGCAGCGTCACCCTGCTCATCGACGCGGACGAGGAGACCGGCAGCGACCAGGGGCTCATCCCGTACATTGGTGAGCGCGGTCTCGCCGAGTACGACTGGGCCATCTGTGCCGAACCGACGGCGCTGCAGCCCTATCTCGGCAATCGCGGCCTGCTCTGGATCACCGTCACGGTGACCGGCAAGGCCGCCCACGCCGGCATACCCTCGGCCGGACACAACCCCATACCGTTGGCCGCCAAGATCATCGCCGACCTACCGACTCACGTCGGGGAGCCGGGGCCTCACGGCTGCCCACCGTCGTCGTTGACGGTGACGACGTTGCACTCGGGGACCGTGGTCAACTCCATTCCCGACGAGGCCGTGTTCACGATCGACCGTCGGCTCGTTCCGGGCGAGTCGGCAGAGGCGGTCTTCGACGAGATCGACCGCGCGGTGCGGCGCACTGCCCGCTCCTACGACGAGTTCTCGGTCGCCGTCTCGAAGACCAAGCAGTGGCCGCCGTGTCTGCTCCCGGCAGACAGCCCGCTGGCCCTGGCCGCCCAAGCAGCGGCGGCCGCCGACACGGCCGATCCCGAATTTGGCTTCGACGAGGCCTGCAACGACGCGTCGTTCCTCAGCGCGGCGGGAGTCCCGACCATCGTGTGGGGGCCGGGCGACCCGGGCCTGGCTCACACCTCGCGGGAGAAGGTCGCCGTGGCGGACGTCGGTCGCGCGATGCGGATGTACGCGTCGGCCATCGCGCGCCTGATGGAATCACCGCACTGACCCCAAAGGCATTGCGGCATCGGTGATCAGCCGAGCGGCGGCAGGTTGCCCCACGGTCCGTACGGGCCGTTCTGGACCCCCGAACCCGGGTTCACGTTCGGTGCGGTGCCGCCCTCGACGCCCTGCGGGCCCAGGCAGCGCGACGTCGACACGGCCATGTCACAGGGGTCGTCGGCGAAGGCGGCAGGCGCAACACTCAGTCCAAGGGCGATTCCGGCAGCGGCCAGAACGGGTGTGACGACGATCGTCGTGAACGACATTCTTGTCTCCTTCGATGGGGTTCTTCTCGATACGCTTCATGCGTTCACGCCTCGATTACCCTCGCGTCATGGGCGGAACGCGCCGCGGCCGGCTTTCATGGAAGACTCAAATCTTCGCCACGTGTGCTGCGGCACAACGTCGTTGACCTCCGCGCTCGTGGAAACACCGGTGAAACAAGATTTGGGTTGTCTATGAGGAGCTTTCGCCGGCTTTCGCCGCCCTGGACCCTTGGGTAGAAGTGGAAGCACACAGCGGGCTGTTCTCATCGTGGAGATCGCTCCCGTCACCGCCATGGCCAGCGTCGGCCATGGGCGCATCCGATCGACGTCCCATCACCCATGCCCGAAGGAAAAATCATGCCGGACAGAGGATTTCCCGCAGACCCCAAGACGCGTAACCGCTTCGCCGTGATCTTGGCGGCAGTGGCGGGCACCGCGGACGCCATTGGCTTCATGGAGTACTCCCAGCTGTTTATGTCCTTCATGAGCGGCAACACGACTCGGTTCGGCGAGGCGACCAGCGCCGGCAACTGGGTGGGGGTGGCCCGCTTCGGCGGGGTCATCGCCATGTTCTGCTTCGGCGCCTTCCTCGGCACGCTGATCGCGGCGTGGTCGGGCCGCTGGCGCATGGTGTCCCTGCTGAGCATTCAGGCTCCGTTGATCGCGGTGGCGCCCTTCCTCCCTCTGGGCTCCGAAGGCATTCCGTGGCACGTCTATCCCGTCGTGCTGGCGCTGGGCCTGCAGAACGCGACGCTGCAGGACGACGCCGGTCGAAGCATGGCGCTCACCTACGTCACGGGCACCGTCGTCCGATTCGGTACCGGCCTGGCCAATCTCCTCCTGCACAAGCCGGCGCCGTCGTTCTGGATCCAGGGCCCGCTGTGGGCCGGTCTGACCGCGGGCGCCGTATTCGGCGGTGTGCTGCAACACGAATTCGGCGAGATCGCCTTCCTGGTGCCCGCGGCCATGCTGGCGGCGCTGGCCGTGTGGGCCTTGGTCAAGGCCATTCGACAGCCCTACAGCGACCAGATCACCAGCGTGTACGCACCGCAGCCCGACGCGCACCCCTCGGCGAAGCCGACCGCCCTGGTGTGACGTCGTCGATGAGCTAGTCCGATCAGAGGCGCCGCCGGTATCGCATACCGGCGGCGCCTCTTTGGTCTGCGGGGCGCAGGTCCCCACAGACGAAACCACCGGGTAGGCGATGCCCACCCGGTGGTTTGCGTGCGTGACTCAGTGGTTCTGGCAGGCGATGTCGACGTAGACCGTGGTGTGCAGGTTCTGGTCGATGATCTTGCCGTCGTCGTCCACGTTGGAGTTCCTGAGACCGTGCACGTCGGTCACGCTGCAGTACGAGAGCGGGCTGGCCCGTGGGCCGTTGACCTGAACGTGGTAGCCCTCCGCCTCGAGCTGGGCGATGGTGTCGGGTGCCGGCCTGGACGAGGCGGACGCGGTGGCGGCCGTCCCGATCCCCATGGTGAGGAGCAGGCCGGCACAGGCGGCTGCGGTGGTCATCGTGCGCATGATCGTTCTCCTTCGTTCGAGTGGTGACTGCACCATCGACGCTACCGGCGTCGAAGAAGGTTGATGTGAAGCGTAATTCGTCTGCGAGACGGAAACAGGTTGCTAACCAGTATATTTCAACGAGAGTCGTATAGAACCCGCCCACACGCTCATAGCGAACACCTAGAAACCATTGCGGTGCAACACCGTTCAACATTTGCGTCGTCTATGAGGCGCGTGACAATCGGCGACGGCCCGGTAGATTGGTCCTCGTAAGCGAAGAACGAAAAAGGCCATTCACCAACGCTCTTCGATGAGACCCCTCGAGAAGGAGAATGAAATGATGAAGTCCCGCAACGTCGCAGCACTGTTCGTCACCGCCTTCGCCGGCCTGGCGATCGCGGCCGCCCCGGTGGCCGCTGCGGCTGCCAATCCGACCACCGTGACCGACAACGGCAGGACGACGATCACGGACAAGAACGGTCACACGGCCATCGTGGTGCGCCCGGCGCCGGTGTCCGCCCCGAACGTCTACGGGCCGTTCAGCTCGCCCTGGCCGTTGGCCCTCTTCGACTGACGGCCGGTGGCGGGCCGCACGTCATCGCCGGCAGTGAGCAACGAACCGTGGCGCCGATCGGAAACGATCGGCGCCACGGTCGTCGTTGGGCCGTCGACGGGGATAGTGGAGAGGACCGCGCGCACTGGGTTCGCTGCTCGGCGACGAGCCGGCGAACATAGGAGGAGTATTTGAGCACCATGACAGCGGCGACGTTCTTCCGCAGAATCGAAGCATGACCATGACGCCGATGAACCGGCCAGCACAGCGGTCCAAGTCGGCCGTGCTCGGCCAACTGCCGCCCATTCGCCGCCCCGACGGCTCGCCGATCAAGGTGTTGCTGGTCGACGACGAACGCGCCCTGACGAACCTCGTCACCCTGGCGTTGCGCTACGAGGGGTGGGAAATCGAGACCGCCCACGACGGGCGCGAGGCCCTGGCGAAGTTCGCTGCCATCGATCCCGACATCCTGGTGCTGGACATCATGCTGCCCGACGTCGACGGGCTTCGGATCCTGCAGCGGGTGCGGGCGTCGGCAACCCACACCCCGGTGCTGTTCCTGACCGCCCGCGACTCCCCGCGGGACCGCGTGACCGGTTTGACCGCAGGCGCCGACGACTACCTGACGAAGCCGTTCGACCTGGAGGAGTTGGTGTTGCGGCTGCGCGGACTGCTCCGCCGCAACGGTGACGCCCCGCCGCCGAGCGACGAGGTGCTGCGCGTCGGTGACCTCGTCCTCGACGCCGGCACCCACGAGGTCACCAGGGACGGCGACCGGATCGACCTGACCACCACCGAGTTCGACCTGCTGCGGTACCTGATGCGCAATCCGCGCCGGGTCCTCTCGCGCGAGCAGATCCTCGAAGCCGTCTGGAACTACAGCTTCGGCGGGCGGACCAGCAACGTCGACCTCTACATCTCCTATCTGCGGAGAAAGCTGCACGACGGTCGGGAGCCCGTCATCCACACCGTTCGCGGCAAGGGATATCAGCTCCGGCCGCCAGAGTCGGAATGACGCCGGTCCGCATCTCGCCATGGTGGCGCCCGCGCACCCTGAGCAGACAGCTCATGTACGGGGTGTCCGCGTTGGTGACGGTGGTGGTCTTCGGCATCGGGGTGTTCTCGGTCTACAACCTGCACACCTACGTCACGGCCAACAGCGACGCCGAGTTGACGCACTCCCTCGCGGCCTTCGAGCACTTCTACGACAAGGCGAAGGCGAAAGACGCTGCGGGACTTGGGGTTCCCGATGACGACAAGCTGACCGACTACACGGGTCAGGCGTCGGGGACCCTCATCGCCCTGCTGCGGGGGAGCACGGTCGCGGATTCGGCGATCTTCTCCGACGCCGGCTCCGCGCGGGCACCGGCCAGCGCGGTGGCAACGATCGCCGATCAGGATTGGAGCAGCGGCGGGCCGCGCACCCTCAAGCTCGACGGCCTGGGGAACTATCGAATGGCCAGCCACGATCTCGGTGACGGTCAGCGACTCGTCTCCGGGGTCTCGATGGAGAGCGCGAACAAGGTGGTGGCGACGAAGTCAGCCTTCGTCATCCTGATCACCATCGCCGCCGCGGTGTTGGCCGCGCTGGGCACGGCCATCCTGCTGCGGTGGGCTCTGCGCCCGTTGCGTCGCGTCGCCGCGACGGCGGCCAAGGCGGCGAGAATGCCCCTGGCCGAGGACGATCAGCGGATCACCGCGCGCGTCAAGCGGGCGGATTCCGATCCGGACAACGAGGTCGGCATCGTCGGCGAGACGCTCAACCGACTCTTGGCCAACGTCGATGCCGCGCTCGCCGCACGCGCCGCATCCGATCGGCGGATGCGACGGTTCCTCACCGACGCCAGCCACGAACTGCGGACGCCGCTGACGGCGATTCAGGGCTACGCGCAACTGACCCGCCAGGAGAGTGACTCCCTGCCGCCGATGACCGAATACGCGCTCGGCCGTATCGAATCGGAGGCGCGACGCATGACCGATCTGGTCACCGACATGCTGCTGCTATCCCGTCTCGACGAGGGACAGGGTCTCGAAGTCCGTCGAATCGACTTGCGCGCCTTGGTATTCGACGCCGTCAACGATGCCGAGGTGTCCGACGACGATCACCGGTGGCTGACCGACCTGCCCGACGACGCCGTCTGGGTGATGGGTGACCAGGCGCGCCTGCACCAGGTGGTCAGCAACCTGTTGGCCAATGCCCGCCACCACACTCCGCCGGGTGTCACCGTCACCACCACCCTGCGGGTCCTGGACCTCGACGAGGGGCCGCATGTGTCGATCGTCGTCGCCGACGACGGGCCCGGCATCGATCCCAAACTCCTGCCGGAGCTGTTCGGCCGCTTCGTCCGCGGGGATCGGTCGCGGTCCAGCGAGGTCACCAGCAATGGTCTCGGGCTGGCCATCGTGGCGTCCATCACCGAGGCGCACGGCGGCACGGTCGGCGTGACGTCGCGCGCGGGGAAGACCGAATTTCGCGTTCTGCTGCCGACGGGCGCGTCGGTAGGCAATGCGTCACGGACCAGGCAACCGCTGGCGTCGAACGCTCAGCAGGGTTGATCTCGACCGCGACCGCACCGCTAGCAGAAACACGCCGACCGCCAAGCCGTCATGCGGCTCAGCGGTCGGCGTTGCCACCGATGCGTCGGCGGCGGGATTGGCCTAGGTCGGCGGGCAGGTCACGAACGGAACGCAGAACGGAGGCGCCTGCCAGCCACCGGGAGGCGGCGGGGGACCGGTGTAGCCCGGCGGAATGTAGTAGTTGCCAGGCGCCGCGTGGTCCGGAGGCGGCGGTCCACCGCGGAAGTCCGGCGGGCCACCGTGGTAGTCGTCGCCGTGGAAGTCGCCATCACGGTCACGGTGGAAGTCGTCGTGGCAGGTGCCGGGATCCCAGTTCGGGCCCCAGGCCGGATCGAAGTCTTGTCCGGGGCACCAGTGGTACTCGGGGATGAAGCCGGGGGCTGCCTGCGCAGTGCCGGTGATCAATCCAAAGCTTGCCGCGCCAGCCAGCAGCGCCGCGGCACCCAGTCCAGCAAGGGATGTCCTCATCGACAGTCGCTCCTCGTCTCGTCGTCGAGTGACCCGGGGCCGGGCCACCCCGAGGTTCGCCAGTGCGACCCTCTTTGAAACGCGAACCAGCAACCCCACAGCAGTTTGCGAGGACGGCCACGAGCAGTTCACCGCTGCGCCGCGAGGCCCGGTGCTTGCGCCGCGGCGGCAAACCCCCGACCGACCGCACCCACCGACGACACTGCCGCGCCGTGCGTTGCGGCACGGCGCGGCAGCGGTCAACGGGGGTGATTACTTGAAGGTGTCCTTGATGTTCTCCCCGACCTTCTTCACGCCGGACACACCCTGATCCTTCTCGCCCTCGGCCTTCAGATCGTCGTTGCCGGTGACGTCACCAACGACCTCCTTGGCCTTGCCGATGGCGTCCTCGGCGGCGTTCTTGGCCTTGTCGACGATTCCCATGTGAATCTCCCTTCTCGTTGGACACCACCTCGGAACCGCTCCGAGGCAGACGTAGAGGTAGTCGGCGGAGGCCGGGAAAACCGAATGCGCGAATCGCGTGACGTCGCTCACAACCCCGAACGCGACCAACGCGCCAAGGCCTAGACCGTCGAATGTCATTGGTGGGCAGCGAGTTTGGTGACCGCGACGTCGTTCTTCACGTTGGCTTCAGATTGATACGCCAGGATCGGGCCGAGCACCCGCCGACGTGGTGCGCCCGCCCGCCGCCGCTGCCGCCGGCCCGACTCGAGGGGACGCCCGTGGACGACCGTTCGACGCCGGAGCACCGTCGCGGGGGGCGCCTCCAGAATGTGGCGCACATCACTCATGCCCGACGTGCGCTTTGCGCGGCGAGCGCCGACTCAATTACTGGCGAGCAGGGGTACGACCGCCGTCCCCCCGAGCGGGCCGCATCCCTGCTCGCCCCCATGCCCCAGAAAGGACGCCGAGGCCTGGCATGAACGATCTGGTCACGACGGGCGGCGCAGCACCCGCCAAGAAGGTCGCCAAGAAGGCTCCCGCGAAGACTGCCCCGACGAAGAAGGTCGCGAAGAAGGCCCCCGCCAAGGCCCCCGCGAAGAAGGCCCCCGCCAAGAAGGCCCCCGCCAAGAAGGCCCCGCCAAGAAGGCCCCCGCCAAGAAGGCCCCCGCGAAGAAAACCGCCACCAAGGCGACGAAGCAGTCCCCGCCCAAGCGGCCCAGCGGGCAGACCCGATCCGGGAACGCCACGCGTACCAGCGGACCCACGATGGCCAGGCCCGCGCTGCCGGCCCCCGCGAGTGACCCGCTGGCAGTCCTCGGCCTGACGGCGCCGTACACGACGACGCAGTTGCGGCGCGCATGGCGCAGTTTCGCCGCCCGACACCATCCCGACCAGGGCGGTGACGCCGTCACGTTCGACCGCGGTCGGCGGGCATTCGAGGCGCTGCAGGGCCGAGCCACATGACGGGCGCAGGGCGCCTGCCGTCCCGGCAGTCATTGCGGGGATTGGACGCAGCCAACTTCTTCCTCGCCGACGTGCGCGATGGTCTCGGCCCGTACCTGGCGATCTACCTGCTCGCCGTGCGGGGACCGTCGCACGGCTGGGACGAGGCCACCGTCGGCGCGGTCATCACCACCGCGGGCATCGTGGGCCTGATCGTGCAGACCCCGATGGGCGGGCTCATCGACCGCATCCGCCATCGCAGGCTCATTGTTGCGTGCGCGGCCATCGCGGTCACGGTCAGCAGCATCGCCCTGCCGTTCGTGCACGGCTACGGCTTGGTGACGGCGACGCAATCGGTGGCGTCGGTCGCCGGAGCGGTGTTCGCACCGGCGATCTCGGCCATCACCCTCGGTCTGGTGGGCCCGAAGATGCTGGCCGGGCGGATCGGCCGCAACGAGGCCTTCAACCATGGCGGCAACGCCGCGTCGGCAGCGTTGGCCGCGGGCCTGGCCTGGCTGTTCGGTCCCGTCGTCGTCTTCTGGCTCATGGGTGCCCTCGCGGTGTGCAGCGTCGTGGCGACGGCACGGATCAAGCCGGACGAGATCGACGACCGGTTGGCCCGCGGCCTCTCCGACTCGACCGGGCAGAGCGACGGCGCCAGCGGCTTCACGGTGCTGCTCAAGAATCGGAGCCTGCTCGTCTTCGCGGCGATCGCGTTCACGTTCCACCTGTCCAACGCCGCGATGCTGACGTCGGTGAGTCAGCTGCTGACGCGCGTCGTCGGCAAGGACAGTGCGACGTCGCTGGTCGCCCTGTGCGTGCTCGCGGCCCAGCTGGTGATGATTCCGGTGGCGATCGTGGTGGGCCGCAAGGCCGACGCGTGGGGTCGCAAGCCCATCTTCCTGGCCGGGTTCGCGGTGCTGGCGGCGCGCGGCGTCCTGTACACGGTGTCCGACGACGCGGTGTGGCTGGTGGCGGTGCAGGCGCTCGACGGCGTCGGCGCCGGGATCTTCGGCGCGCTCTTCCCCGTCGTCATCGCCGACCTGACGAGGGGAACGGGCCGGTTCAACGTCTCGCAGGGGGCGGTCGCGACCGCACAGGGGCTCGGGGCCGCGCTCAGCGCGGGCATGGCCGGCGCCATCATCGTGGCCGCGGGCTATCACGTGGCGTTCTGGACGCTGGCGGCCATTGCCGTGCTCGGGCTGATCCTCTACACCGTGTTCATGCCGGAGACGAGGATGGCGCCGAGTGCGGACGACGCGATCGAAGCGACCTCGGCGTGACGGGCTAGCAATTCCCTGGCCTCAGTCGCCGTCGAGAACGTGCACCGACACCTCGTCGAGGCGCAACCCGAGCTCCGACGCGATCGCCGTGCGGGCCGCGAGCTCGGCGTCGTCGCGTCGCTCGACCCGCGCGACGAGCTCGAGATCCGGGACGGCCACCACCCAGGTACGCCCGTCATGCTCGATCGTGACGTCGAACTCCTCGGTCGGGCCGAGCTGAGCCAGTATTCGGTCGGTGGACGTCTCGCCGGGGCGGGACCGCAGGCCTACGCGATCCCGCGCCCAGCGGCGAAGACCGGCAAACATGAGGTCAGTCTCGCATCGTGGTGGGGGCGGCTGGCGCCCGACCGATCGACGCTGCGGTCACTCCGCCGAGGACGCGCCGTCGAGCTGTCGCGCGGCCACTCCGGCAATGCGTTCGTGGGCGGTGACGAGCAGACCGTGGGCGTCGAGACGGTCGAGGGACGTGCTGGACCGCGACAGTCCGACGAGATCCTCGACGATTTGCCCGGCGAGGAGCACCAGCTTGACGTTGTGCTGCTG
Organism: Mycolicibacterium madagascariense; assembly: GCF_010729665.1. Lineage (NCBI taxonomy): Bacteria > Bacillati > Actinomycetota > Actinomycetes > Mycobacteriales > Mycobacteriaceae > Mycobacterium > Mycolicibacterium madagascariense. The sequence goes on from NZ_AP022610.1 coordinate 213,232, forward strand.
GGACTGCTGGCGCAGCATCTCGAAGGCGTCGTCGGAGCGAATTCCGTACAGGAACATGATCATGCCCTTGGCCTGGTCGATCACCGACCGTTGCTCGGTGATGAAGTTGACCCGTTCGGTGATCTGCTCTTGCTCGGTCGGCCTGGTACCGCCCGTCGAGCCGCTGTTCGTCATGGGTGCGTCCTCCTGAGGCGGGCGTGCGGTGTTGCCTCAGACGGAAGGGTGTGGCTCATGCCGGGTTTCTGGGGCATCTCGATGTACGTATGTGAAGTCGACGATGTTTGTCAACTACGTCAAATTCGTCGCCGGAGGGTTTTCGGATGGCGTCGACGGGGTGACGATGATCACGCGCCAGTTTGCTGACGAGTGAGCGCAAGGTGCCGGTGGGCGGGCCGGTCGTCGGCTGTCGGCTTGCTGTCAAGTCGCGGTTCGAGTGTCCGGCGGGTAAATGTCGGGTATTGACGAGGTGGACAGCCGAAGGACCGGCGGTGCTCGGCGATCGATAGGGAGCAGTCATGGGTGTGGTGCACGGCGTGACGCGGGGCGTCACGGGAATCCTCAACGCCACCACGGCTGCGGCAGGCGCCGTGTCGGGGGCGGCGGTCAGCGGTGTGGTCGGCGGAGTGCGCGGCACGGCCGAGGGCGTGCGCAGCGGGTTGAGCAGCGGCAGTCATTCCACGCCGGCCGCGGCGCTGACCCTGGCCGCGTTCGGCGCCGTGGGACTGGTCGAGTGGCCGGTGCTGCTCGTCGTGGGCGGGACGGCGCTGGCGGTACGCCGACTCACCCAGGCGCAGCAGGAGTCCGCCTCGGCGCCGGCGGCGTCGGCGCCGCGGGACTCGCTGCCACCGCCGCGGTCCACGCCGGCGAAGGTCGACTCGATCGCACCGGTGAAGACGGCGCCGAAGCCGACCAAGGCCGCGCGTACGCCGACGAAGTCCGCGTCCACGACGAAGACCTCGGTGGCCAACGCGACGAAGTCCGCCCCGCGCAAGGCGGCGGCCAAGACCGCCCGCTCCCGACCACGTGGCTAGCGCCGCGACGGCAGCGACGGCAGGGACCCGTTCATGGGCCTGAAGGAGGCAGCGAAACGCTGCGCCCGGTTGGGGCTGGACGCCACGTCGGCGTCGATGGGCGCGGCGGGTGCCGCCGCATCGATGGGCTTCGACATCGCGACGCTGCCGATGCGCGCGACCACCGACCTCATCCTGGGTTCGGGCACCGTCGACTCCGTGACCGGCGTCGTGCGCGAACTGGTCGGGGGCACACCGAGCCGGCGCTGCTGGCAGGGTGACGACCGGGCCTGGATCGAGGTGCGCGGGGCGTCGGACCGCGCCGTGGTCGAGGCCGTCCTGGCCGCGGTGCGCGCGCACCCGGGTGTGCGTGGTGCCGAGGTCAACGTGCCCCTCTCTCGCGTGATGGTGTCGATCGGATCGGACGGCCCGACGGCGGCGCAGCTGTGCGGCGTGGTCGCCGACGCCGAGGCCGCAGCGGCGGGCGCGCCATCTCGGGAGCGCGTGCCCGACCTGCCCGGTGACGGCGTCGTGCTGCTGGGCCGCGTCGCCGCGGTCACCGCCAACGGGACCGGGCTGTGCGTGGCGATCGCGACCCGTGCGCTGGGCGTGCCGAGGCTGCCGGGGATGTTCTCCGCGGCGGTCACGGTCGTCGACTACCAACCGCGGCTGCGCCGGCTCGTCGAGCAGCATCTGGGGACGGTGGCCGCGGACACCGTCGTGGGACTGGCGGCGGCCGCCGCGCACACGGCAGCACAGGCGCCAGCCTCGTTGGCCGTCGATCTCCTGATTCAGCTCGTCCACGCCGCGGAGGGCCGCTCCGGGCAGCGGTCGTGGGCGAGGTGGGAACCGACCCTGGCGGCGCAGGCCGCCTGCCTCGACGACGTCGTGCCTGCACCGCGACCCCGGCCCCGCCCGCCGGGCCCGGTCGAGCGCCACGGCGACCGCAGCGGGCTGGCGCAGGTCGTCGGCTCGCTCGCGATCGGCGCGGTGACGCGCAGCCTGCCCGCAGCCGCCACGGCCGCGGCGGTGGCCGCTCCCAAGGCGGCACGCAGCGCTCGGGAGTCCTTCGCGGGGACGCTGGCCCGCGGGCTCGCCGATCGGCACGACGTGCTGATGCTGCGGCCAGAAGCGTTGCGCCGCTTGGATCGCGTCGACGTCGTCGTGATCGATCCGCGGGTGGTGTGCACCGGACCGCTGCGCGTCCAAGCCGTCGACGGGGTGTCCGACGCGCGTCGCGCCGAAGCCTGGCGGGCCGCCGCGGCGGCACTCGACGAGGGCCGTCTCGCCGCGGGCAGGCACCGGTTGCCCGCGCCCTGGGCCACACCGGATCGCGAGGAACACGTCGAGGTGCGGTGCGCTCACTCGCCAGACCCGTTGGCGTCGGCCATCATCGACGCCGCCCGCGACGGCGGAGCCGAGGCGATGTCGCTCGACGTGGACGACCTCGGAGACCTGCGCTCGACGTTCGACGACCTGCGCCCCGTGGCGGGCCGACCGTGGGACGACGCACTCGCCGTGGCGGTGCACGAACTGCAGGACGAGGGCTACACCGTCGCGGTGGTGACAGCTGCTGCGCCGCAAGCACTCTCGGCCGCCGACGTGGGAATCGGGCTGACCTACGAGGGCATTCGGCCGACCTGGCACGCGCACGTGGTGGTGGCCGACCTCGCCGGGGTGTGGCGGGTGCTGCACAGCCTGCCGTCGGCGCGAGCCGCGAGCCGCAGTGGGGTGCAGCTCTCGGTGGGTGCGTCAGCACTGGGCACGCTGCTGATGGTGCCCGGCGTGCGCGGTCTCGGTCCCGGACCGGTCACCGCCGGTGCGGCGGCCGGCGTGTGGACCGGATATCGGTTGGCGCACAGCGTGTTACGGGCGAAGGTACCCGCACCGGTCGACGTCAGGGACTGGCACGCGATGCCGGCCGCCGACGTCGTCGAGATCCTGCCCCCGCCGGCCAGTGGCGGCCGTGTCGTCGTGCGCCGCTCCCGCCCGGTGGCCGTCGCGGGCGCGTCATGGCGGCTGCTCGGCCGGGTGACGGGTCCACCGCAGCGGTTAGCGTCGGAGTTCGTCGGGGCGATGCGCACGGAGTTGGCCGATCCGTTGACCCCCGTGCTTGCGACGGGTGCGGCGGCCAGCGCGGCACTGGGATCGCCCGTCGACGCGGTGCTGGTCGGATCGGTCCTCGCAGGCAACGCGGCGCTCGCGGCCACCCAGCAGGTGCACGCCCAGCGTCTGCTGCGTCGTCTGCTGGCGGTGCAGGTACCCCCGGCCCGACGAGCGTTCGAGGATGGGTCGGGTCTGCGTTACGAGGACGTGCCGGCGTCGGGCCTGCGGCCGGGTGACGTCATCGAGATCCGCACCAACGAGGTGGTTCCCGCCGACGCGCGATTGATCGCCGTCACCGATCTCGAGGTCGACGAGGCCGTCCTGACCGGCGAGTCGCTGCCGGTCGGCAAGGGGCTCGCGCCGACTCCCGGTGCGGCACTGGGCGATCGGACCTGCATGGTGTTCGCCCAGACGACCGTCGTCACCGGTACCGCTCTGGCAGTGGTCACCGCGGTGGGAGAACAGACGCAGGCCAGGCGGGCGCTACCCACCGATGCGAGTCACGACTCCGCGGTCGGGCTGCAGGCGCAGCTGGCGGATCTGACCAACCGGGCCTGGCCGGTCAGCCTGGCGGGCGGTGCCGTCGTCGGCGTACTCGGGCTGCTGCGGCGCACCGGGTTGCGCTCGGCGGTGGCGGGCGGCGTCGCCGTGAGCGTGGCCGCGGTCCCCGAGGGGTTGCCACTGGTGGCCACCCTGGCGCAGCAGGCGTCGGCGCGTCGGCTGACCCGGGCGGGTGCGCTGGTGCGCAGTCCCCGGTCGGTCGAGGCTCTCGGCCGCGTCGACGTGGTCTGCTTCGACAAGACGGGAACCTTGAGCGAGAACCGGCTGCGGGTGTCGCTGGTGCGTCCGGCGCCAGGGGTGTCGGTGCCGGCGGTCCTGGCATGCGCCTCGCGGGCCACCGCCGACCCGGTCGGGGGGCGCCACTTGCACGCCACCGACCGAGCGGTGATCGACGCCGCCGCAGCGGACTCGACGGAGACGCCGGACCGCGGAGAGCGGTTGGCGCACTTGCCCTTCCGATCGGGTCGCGCTTACTCGGCATCGCTGCACGGGGCGGAGCTGACGGTCAAGGGCGCCCCGGAAGTCGTGTTGGCGGCGTGCTCGGGACGCGACGGCTCGATGGGCCCGGTGGTGGCCGAGATGGCCGCCGACGGCCTGCGCGTGATCGCGGTGGCCAAGCGCACCCTGACCGCCGAGCAGGTGGCCGCCGCGCTGTCCGACCCCGACGCCCTCGCCGCGGCAAGTAGCACCGGTCTTCGGCTGGTCGGTCTGCTCGGGTTGGCCGATACGCCGCGCCCGGCAGCGCGGCGACTGCTCACCGCGCTGGCCGAGCAGCAGCTGGGAGTGCGGTTGATCACCGGCGATCACCCCATCACCGCGGTGTCGATCGCCGCCGATCTGGGCCTCGACGTGGCTGCGCACCAAGTGATCACGGGCGCGGAGTGGGACGCGCTGCCGCGCCGCGGGCAGGAGCGTGCGGCCGCCGAGCGGGTGGTCTTCGCGCGGATGTCACCGCAACACAAGGTGCAGGTCGTGCAGACGCTGGAACGCATCGGGTTGGTGTGCGCCATGGTTGGCGACGGGGCCAACGATGCGGCGGCGATGCGGGCCGCGACCGTCGGGGTCGGCGTGGTGTCGCGCGGCAGTGACCCGGCGCGACTGGCCGCCGACGTCATGTTGCTCGACGGCCGCATCGAAGCCCTGCTCGACGCGTTGGACGAAGGTCGTCAGCTGTGGCGGCGGGTGCAGGCCGCGGTGGCGGTGCTGCTGGGCGGCAACGCCGGTGAGGTCGCGTTCGCCATCGTCGGCAGCGCGTTGACGGGTCGGTCGCCGCTGAATGCGCGGCAGCTACTGCTGGTCAACATGCTGACCGACGCCCTGCCCGCGGCGGCGTTGGCGGTCAGCCCGCCCAACGCCGGAATGCGTTCGGCGGGAAGAGGTCCCGATCAGGCTGCGCTGTGGCGCACCGTCGCGGTGCGCGGTGGCGCGACGGCGGCCGCGGCGACCGGCGCATGGGTGGCGGCCAGCCTGACGGGACGCCAGCGGCGGGCCTCGACGGTGGGGCTGGTCGCGCTGGTCGGTGCGCAACTGGGCCAGACGCTGCTGGACTCACGCAGCCCGTTGGTGGTGGTGACCGCCGCGGGCTCCATGACGGTGCTCGCGGGTGCGGTGATGACGCCGGGGCTCAGCCAGTTGCTGGGGTGCACTCCGCTGGGTCCGGTGGGTTGGGCGCAGGCGTTGTCGGCGGCGGCGGTCGCGACCGCCGGTGCCGCAGTGGTACCCGTGCTCGCCGAGCGCTTCGGTACGGACCGGGCGGCCGGCGCCGAGGAGGAGGCGACCGACGATCAGTCGACGATCTCGACGACGCCTGCGCGCCACAGCACCGCGTACAGCTCGCGCAACGGAAGCGTCAAGATGCGGGTCAGTGCATCGGTCAACGGATCGTCGCCGGCACCGCTCATGGGCTTTGACACACCGCGAGCATGACGATCCCGCACACCCGGGAACTGAAGACGACATGACCAGGAGGCAACCAATGGCCAACGAATCACCCCGCACCGGGCACCGCAGTGCCGTCGACCGGGTGCGTGACGCCGAGTCGTTCGCCGTGCAGTTGCCGGTCGTCGGCCGCGTCAACATCCCGCGGCCCGAATCGCTGGCCTACTTCGGCGGATTGGCCGCGCTGGCCGCGGTCGAGATCATCGATTGGCCCATTGCGTTGATCATCGCGACCGGGCACGCGCTGGCCAGCCAGCACCGCAACCGGCTGGTCGCGGAACTCGGCGAGGCGCTCGAGGAGGCCTGATGGGTCAGCGCCACTGCTCGCGCGGGATGACGACGTAACTCGCCTCGCCGCGTCCGAACGACCAGTCATGCCGTTCGTTCTCGGTCAGGACGACGGCGAGGTCCTCGGCGCGTAGTCCAATGGCGTCACCGAGCAACTCGGCGAGGCGGGCGTAGAAGGCCTGCTTGGCGTCGGCGCTGCGGCCCGCCGACAGCGTCACCTGGACGAGGACGAAGCGATCGGACCGCTCGATGTCGAGATAGGAGCGGTTGAAGTCGAAGCTCCCCGGTTCGTGCTGCGTGATGAGCTGGAAGCGATCGCGCTCGGGTACGGCGAGCGTCTCGGTCATCGCGCGTTGCACGCAGTCACCGATCGACGTGCGCTCCGCCGGCGAATACCCGTTCAGGACGTCGATTCTCACGAGCGGCATGTCGTCGGACGTTAGCACCACGGGCTGGGGCGACGGTTGGGGTTCAGCTCCTGGCCATCACGGGCCGTCGCCTGGTTCCGATTACCCGGCGCGACGGTGCCGCAGGCCGTCTCGGGTTCCGGTCCTCGCCGGTGTCGGAGCGGTGGCCGGGAACCGTCGGTGGAGACCGTCGATCAGCCGGTGCGTTTCGTACAGGTCGCGCCGCAGCACGCTGGCGATCGGATCCTTGCGCGGGTTCCCGCGGGCCCGCGACCGTTGGTTGCGCTCGTCGGCGGCCTCGAGCTTGCGAGAAACGTCCTCGACGTGACCGTAGAGTTCGCTCAGCAGGCGTCTTGCCTGCTCGGTGCCCACGTCATCTGCCACGTTTGGATCGTCTCACCGTTTTCTAATTTACGCAGGGGATGGTTATTATTCGATTGCCCGTCCTCGCGCCGCCCGGGTTGGGGTGAGCCGCGTCGCAGAAGTTGACGGGCGTCTTAACACAGGGGAACGTATCGGGGGTGATCGAGTCGAGCGAACGGACGGTCATCGACCAGGTGGTCGACAGACTCTCCGCCAAGTACCCCGATGTCCCCGGTGAGCAGGTGGCGCACGTCGTCAACGACTGCTACTCGCGCTTCGAGGGGCGGCCCATCCGGGAGTTCGTCCCGTTGTTCGTCGAACGCGGCGCCCGCACGCGGTTGGCGGAGTTGAGCCGCTAGCCGGTCCCCGTCAGCCCCGGTACAGCCGGGCCGGCGGCAGGGCGCGTAGCCCGCCTCCGGTGTTACCGGCATCGAATGCCGTTGTCTCAGCAGCGGTTTCGTCGCCGAGGGTGAGCAGGCCGATCCGCCGGAAGCGTCCCACCGCGCCGCTGAGGAGGACGTGGAAGTCGTCGCCGCGGGTCGGCGCTGCGGGCGAGGCCACGGTGACGGCGCGCAGCCCGAACACGACGGGTTCCCACCCGGCCAGGTACAGCCACAGCGACGAGTACAACCTGTCGTCGATGCCGGGCGACGGAAGCACGGCGTGGTGGAACGGCACCCCGTCGGCCGACGACGCGAGCAGGAAGTCCTGGGGACGATCCGGACCGTAGGCGTCGGGCAGCCTGAGGCAGATCGTGCGGAAACCGGTCGGCGGGCCGGGTTGGGAGAACCGTGCGACGGCGGCCAGGCTGCGGCCCGGGACCAGCAACTGGGTGCGGCGGGGCAGCGTGGCGTCGGCGTCGAAGGTCAGTGTTGCCGCGTGCGTGGTGCCCTCGCCGTCGAAGAGCCCGCCGACGCCCCCAACGACGGCCGACAGCGTCGCGCCTGCACTCGCGATCAGCGATGCGGTGTCCATCTCTGCACCGTAGTCGGCACACCGGCCGCGCACCTTCGCCTACGGTGGGGCCATGAAGTTCGTGGAGGTCGACGGTCTGGGCCCGGTGAGCCGAATCGGGCTCGGCACCTGGCAGTTCGGCGCCCGCGAGTGGGGTTACGGCGACGAGTACGCGTCGGGCGCGGCCCGCGACATCGTTGCCCGGGCGCGGGCGCTGGGCGTCACGCTCTTCGACACCGCCGAGGTGTACGGCACGGGCAGGAGCGAACGCATCCTCGGTGAGGCGCTGGGCCCCGAGCGCGCCGACGTCGTGGTAGCGAGCAAGGTCTTTCCCATCGCGCCGTTCCCACCCGTGGTCAGACAGCGCGCCAGGGCGAGCGCCCGCCGATTGCAACTCGATCGCATCCCGCTCTACCAGATCCACCAGGCGAATCCGTTGGTCCCCGATTCGGTGATCATGCCGGGCATGCGCAGCCTGCTCGACGACGGCGTCATCGGCGCCGCGGGCGTGTCGAACTATTCACTGCAGCGCTGGCGCAAGGCCGATGCCGCGCTGGGCAGGCCGGTGATCAGCAACCAGGTTCACTTCTCCCTGGCCCATCCGAATGCGCTCACCGACCTGGTGCCCTTCGCCGAGCGCGAGAACCGGATCGTGATCGCCTACAGCCCACTCGCTCAGGGATTGCTGGGCGGCAAGTACGGCCTCGACAACCGTCCCTCCGGCATACGGGCGACGAACCCGTTGTTCGGCACCGAGAACCTGCGTCGCATCGAACCGCTGCTGACCACCCTGCGCGAGGTCGCCGCAGGCGTCGGCGCCAAGCCGGCCCAGGTGGCGCTGGCGTGGTTGATCAGCCTGCCGGGAGTGGTGGCCATCCCCGGGGCGTCCAGCGTCGAGCAACTCGAATTCAACGTCGCCGCGGCCGACGTCGAACTCGACGAGGACGCCAAGAACGCGCTGACGGCTGCGGCCCGGGCGTTCCGGCCGGTGTCCATCGCGAGGTTCGCGGCCGACGCGATCAGGGAGCGACTGCGCAGGCGCTGACGACGCCCCCAGTCGACACTCGTGCGGATGTCGTTGATCAGTAACCCATTCGGCGTGCAGGGTTGGCCTGACGCTCACCCGGCGGGAGCGGTCGAGCTGGAATATTGAGCTGTCGGTACTCGTCAGCGGGGCGGGCGCATCGACACTCCCAGGAGGCCGACCATGGCTGAAGGATCCCACGCCTACAACAGCGTGTGGCAGGCGCGCAGCGACGCCTGGTCCCAGCTCGACGAGGCGGCCGACCGGCTGATCCGCCAGACCACGACCGGTGAGCTGAAGGACCGCTACGTCGGCATCTGCGGTGAGCTGCTCGAGACCATCAACGCCTTCGAGCCCTACTGGGCCTACCCGGGGCCGGCCCAATTCGCCAGAGTGCAAAGGGCTTTCGCGGCGGGGAACTACGACCGCTTCGGGCGTACCGTCTCGAGGATCAACCGCGCGCTCACCACCGAGTCCTACCGCTCGGGTGACGTCGACGCGGCGGGACGCGACGAGCTCGACATGTTCCCCGCCGATCCGCGACAACTCGAGGACCTCACGGCGAACGAGCGCGAGCGGCCCTACTTCGAGGTGCTCGTCGTCGCGCAGATGACCGAGGCGCAGGAGGCGGCGCTGCGCAACGAGGTACGCGGCTGGCGCCGCCCCGACGACGAGTTCGTCTACGAGCTCGTCGTCGTCGGCAGCGGTGACGAAGCCCTGGTCGCGGCCCGGCTCAACCCGAATCTGCAGGCGGTGGTGGTCCGTCGGCGCTTCTCGCACCAGTCGGTGCGGGACCTCTCGGCACTGTCGGAGTTCGTCGACCCCGCGCTGTCGGACGAGCTGGGCGGCCACGTCTCACCGGACGAGCGCGCCCAGATCCTCGCCACCTGGTTGACCAGGCTGCGACCGGAATTGGACCTCTACCTGATGACCGAGATCAACGTGGAGAGCGTGGCGGGCCAACTGGGCCAGTACTTCCGGCGGGTGTTCCATGCCAGGGAGGGCGTCCTGGAGTTGCACCTGTCGATCCTCTACGGGGTGGCCGAGCGGTACCGGACGCCGTTCTTCAGCGCGCTCAAGCAGTACAGCCATCGGCCGACCGGGGTGTTCCACGCGCTGCCGATCAGCCAGGGCAAGTCGATCGTCAACTCGCACTGGATCAAGGACATGATCGGCTTCTACGGGCTCGACGTGTTCATGGCCGAGACGTCGGCCACCTGCGGAGGGCTGGACTCCCTGCTGGAGCCGACCGGGCCGCTGCGCGAGGCCCAGCAGCTGGCCGCCAAGGCGTACGGCTCCCGGCACACGTACTTCGTCACCAACGGCACGTCGACGGCCAACAAGATCGTCACCCAGTCGCTGGTGGCACCCGGTGACATCGTGCTGCTCGACCGCAACTGCCACCAGAGTCACCACTACGGAATGATGATGGCGGGCGCCAACGTGGTGTACCTGGAGGCCTATCCGCTCACCGACTACACCATGTACGGTGCGGTGCCGCTGCGCGAGATCAAGTCGAAGTTGTTGGCGCTCAAGCACGCTGGCAAGCTCGACCGGGTCAAGATGATGTCGCTGACCAACTGCACGTTCGACGGCATCGTGTACGACGTCGAGCGCGTGATGGAGGAATGCCTGGCGATCAAGCCCGACCTGGTGTTCCTCTGGGACGAGGCGTGGTTCGCCTTCGCGCGCTTCCATCCGGTGTACCGCAATCGCACGGCGATGGCCTCGGCGCGCGCACTGCGCGATCGGCTCGAGGACCCGGCCTACCGGGCGGCCTACGAAGCCGAGCTGCAGACGGTGCCGGAGGACGCCACCGACGAGGACCTGCTGAACCGGCGGCTGCGCCCCGATCCGGCACGCGCCCGGGTGCGGGTCTACGCCACCCAGTCCACCCACAAGACGCTCACCGCGCTGCGGCAGGGCTCGATGATCCACGTCCACGACCAGGACTTCGATCAGAAGGTCTCGGAGGCCTTCCACGAGGCGTACATGGGGCACACCTCCACCTCGCCGAACTACCAGATCCTCGCGTCACTGGACCTCGGCCGTCGTCAGGTCGCGCTCGAAGGCGTGGAACTGGTTCAGCGCCAGATCGAGAACGCCATGCAGCTGCGCGACGCGATCGACAACCATCCGCTCCTGCGGACGTACATGCGCTGCCTGTCGACCGCGGACCTCATTCCCGAGCAGTTCCGCCCGTCGCGCATCGACCAGCCGCTGCGGTCCGGGTTGCGCGACATGACGAAGGTGTGGCAGGACGACGAGTTCGTGCTCGATCCGTCGCGAATCACGTTGTCGATCGGGCGAACCGGATACGACGGCGACACGTTCAAGCGCGAGCAGCTGATGGATCGCTACGGCGTGCAGATCAACAAGACCTCACGCAACACGGTGCTGTTCATGACCAACATCGGCACCACGCGCAGCTCGGTCGCCTTCCTGGTGGAGGTGCTCGTCTCGATCGCGCAGAATCTACGAGACACGGTGGCGGACATGAGCATTGGTGAACTCGGTCGGTTCGAGAAGGCCGTGTACCGGTTGACCGAACGCGCCGTCCCCCTGCCCGACTTCAGCGGTTTCCACGCCGTGTTCCGCGACGGCTCGGGCGCCGAGCCGACGCCGGAGGGCGACGTGCGGCGGGCCTTCTACCTGTCCTACGACGACACCAACTGCGAATACCTCACGGGCGACGAGGTCTTGGAGAAGCTCGACGCCGGCACCGACGTGGTCTCGGCGACGTTCGTCACGCCGTACCCGCCGGGGTTCCCGGTGCTGGTGCCGGGCCAGGTCTTCAGTCGCGGCATCCTGCAGTTCCTGCGCGACCTCGACACACCCGAAATCCACGGCTACACACCGGATGCCGGCTTCCGCGTCTACACCGACAAGGCCATCGAGCAGGCGTCGACGACCCGGCTGACCCACGTCACGTCGAACGGCCGGGCGGAACTGTCCGGAGAGGACGTGCTGTCGGGGTTGGCGTGATCACCCCACCGCTTCGACGCCGCGGCGCCTAGCGACTCGGCCGCGCCCGTCACGGCATCCGCTCCAGCAGGTTGCGAGCCGCCTCGGCGACGAGGCCGCGGTCATGGGTGATGACGAAGTCGAAACGGCGGTCGTCATCGCTGCGCCGGAGCTCGGCGTTGTCGTCGTGCTCGCGTGCGATGAGCGCGGCCGCGTAATGGGGCCCGATCGCCACCACCGTCCATTCGGTGCACAGCGGGTCGGCCGGGTGGAGCATGACCCCGCGGACGTCGGAGCCCAGATCGGCGGGCATGTCCCGGCCGAATACGGCCACCAGCGGGCACGAACTGCCGAGTCTGCGGTAGCGGTCCCTGGTGGCTCCGGCGAAGTAGTCGCGGCGCTGCATCGCGGTGAACACCATCGGGGCGTCGACGGCGCGGTTCGCCTGGTTCTCGATGTGCCGGGAGAACCCCGCCAGCGTCTGCTTGCGGGCCGTGCGGATGGGTGAGGTTCCGGCCACCAGGTCGAACGGCGATCGGGTCGCCGGGCGGGCGCTCTCGGCCCGGGGTACCGGCGACCACGTGGGGAAGACCTCGCGATCAATGGGGCCCGGGCGACCGAAGAGGTAGCCCTGGCCCAGCGTCGCCCCCACTGCCAGCGCGTGTTCGAGGTGTTCGTGGGTTTCGATGCCCTCGGCGAGGATGACGGCGCCGGTGCGCTCCTGGTGCGCGAGCACGGCCGCCAGGGTGCGGGCCTGCACGTAGGTCGGTTCGGTCTGAATCAGGGTGAGGTCGAGTTTGATCACCTCGGGTTGCACGACGTCGAGGAGTGCCAGCGACTGGGGATGGCCACCCACGTCGTCCAGGGCGATGGCGAAGCCGTCGGCCCGCAGCGCCGCCACCTTGTCCAGCAGCAGGTGGGGGTGGGCCAGCGGGGTGCGTTCGGTGATCTCGAAGACGACCGTCAGCTCCCGATGCCCGAGGTCGAGCACCTCGTTGTCGGCCCGGCCGACGTACGCGGTCGACGGTTCGGCGTTGACGCAGAGCAGGGTGGCCTTCGGCAGCGCCGATCGCAGTGCCGCCGCGACCGCGGTCTCGACGCAGCGGCGGTCCAGGACGTCGGAGGTGCCGATGACCTCGGCGTGGGCGAGCACCTGGTCCGGTGGCGAGTCCGTCGTGCCCGGCCACCGGGCGAGCGCCTCGTACCCGACCGTGACCTCGTCGGGAAGCGACACGATCGGCTGGAAGGCCGGCACCAGGCCGACGCCGGTGGCCGCGGCATCGAGACCCGGATCGGCGCCGGGGGGCCGTGCTGACTGCCGTGCGACCATCGGGAGCCTTCCCTCGCCGGCGGTGGGGTCGCGAGATGCGCCCCCGCGGCACGGTGGGATGGTCCGACGTAATCCGTCGCCGTGTTTGCCGTGCCTTGTTCTTCATTCGGAGCGGCGGCGCCCTCGGATGGCGACCTACCGGATCGGGGGACCGGGCTAGGCTACGGTCCGGTCACGCCAGCCAGGTCAGGAGGAATCGGTGAACCTCGACGTCGAGACGGTCGGCGGCCCCCGGCGCGACCTTCTTCACCGCGTCGGGATGAACCTGCCCGAGCTGACGTCGACGGCGGACTGGATCGCCCGCACGTTCTCCGACAGCGAGCAGCTGTCGATGAACGAATTCCATGCCCTCGTCGTGATGGCCGTTGCCGAGGCGGGGTGCCACACGTGACGCCCAGCGCGCTGAGCACCCAGATCGGCCTGTCCGGCGCCGCGGTCACCTACGTCGTGCAGCGCCTGTCCGAGGCCGGTTTCGTGAGGCGCGGTTCCGACCCGCGGGACCGCCGCAAGGTCATCCTGCGCCTGACCGAGCGCGGCGGGCAGGTCGTCAGGGACTTCTCCGCGGGCATCTCTTCCCATCTGCACGAGACCTTGGCGGACGTGCCCGACGACGCGTTGGAGCGCGCCCATCGCACGTTCCAGGTGCTGGTCCAATCCATGAGGGACTACCGCGCCACGCTACCGTCGAAGTAGCGTCGCTACCGTGGGTAGCGGTGCTATCCTGCGGTGTGGCCATCGAGGATCGACGAGAACGGGAACGCGCCGAGCGCCGACGCCTGATCATCAGCACCGCCCGCCGCCTCGCCGAAGCCGAGGGGTGGGAGGCGGTGACGACCCGTCGTCTGTCGACCGAGATCGAGTACAGCCAGCCGGTGCTCTACAAGCACTTCGCCAGCATGGACCACATCGTCGAGGCGCTCGCCTACGACGGATTCGGCGAACTGGCCGTGGCACTGCGCGCGGCCCGGCGCGAAGCGGGCTCGGCGGTCGATGCGTTGACCCGGATTGCGCACGCCTACGTGGACTTCGCCCGCGCCAACCCGGCCCTCTACGTTGCGATGTTCACCAGGGCCACCAAGCTCCGGTTCGCCGCCGAGGACGATTCTTCCCCGCTCACCGAGGCGTTCATCGAAGTGCGCGAAGGGGTTTCGGCGGTCGCCGGGGGTGCGGACGTCGACACGCTCACCGAGGTGTTCTGGGCCGCGCTGCACGGCGTGACGACGCTCGCCCGCGACGGCAGGTTGCGACCGGGGTACGACTCCGACCGGGTCGACTTGCTGGCCGCCCGGTTCGCCGCGGCCACCTGAACGCGCGGGCCGAGGCTTCGCGCGGCACCGACCATCGAGGAGGAGACGACAATGCCCGGCATCACCGAGAAGGACAGTCGACGCTGGCTCGTTACGGGCGGCAGCAGTGGCCTCGGCCGCCACGTCGTCGAACACGTCCTGGCCCGGGGTGACTCCGTGACCGCCACCGTCCGCCGGGCCGACGCGCTCGACGACCTGGCCCGCGAACACGGCGCACGACTGAGCGTCGAAGTCCTCGACCTCACCCGGCCCGACGACGTCGACGACGTGGTGGGCAGGGTCGTCGCCGCCGGGCCCGTCGACGTGGTGGTGAACAACGCCGGCTTCGCGGTCGTCGGAGCCCTCGAGGAGATGAGCGCCGACCAGATTCGCGCTCAGCTCGACGTGATGCTGGCGGCGCCGCTGGCGATCACCCGGGCCGTTCTGCCGTCGATGCGCGCGCAGGGCGGCGGGCGCATCATCCAAATCTCGAGCATGGGCGGGCAGGTGGCCATTCCGACGCACAGCATCTATCACGCCGCCAAGTGGGGATTGGAGGGCTTCAGCGAGAGCCTCCATCGCGAGGTGTCCGGTTTCGACGTCCACGTCACCCTCGTCGAACTCGGCGGCACCCGAACCGGTTTCCGGGGTGCGCTCGAATTCGCGACCGAACTGGACGCCTACCGCGACGGACCCGTCGGCGAGGTCAAGCGACGCCTGCGTGCGGCACGGGACGACGACATGACCGGTGACCCGGCCAAGATCGCCGCCGCGATCTACGACACAACCCGCCGGCCCGACCCGCCGCTGCGCCTCGTCTTGGGCGCCGACTCCTACGACGCCGTGCACGACGCCCTCTCCGAGCGCCTGGCGGCACTGCGCGCGCAACGGACGTCGGCCCGGTCGGTGGCGTTCGACGACTGACGGAATGTGGGACTGCTAACAGTTGTTAGCAACGTGTGTGCAGAAGTTAGCGGCAGGGAACTGGCAAGAAGAGCTTACGAACGGGCTTACGAACGGGCTGACGAATGAGAAGGAGTACGCCATGGCACTCACGGCGGACACGACCACGGCCCGGTTCGGCGCCGACCGGTCCGGCGCGACCCGGCCGAACTCCCGCTTTGGCGACCTCTTCGTCTTCCCACCGCACCTGCTGGGCGTGCTGACGGGCACCCTCGATGCTGCGCTGGCCGTGTTCGGATCCGAGAGTCGCGACCCTCAGCCTGCCGGCTGGGACATCGTCGACCGGGCGCTCACGCGTTGCTGATGCCTAGATCGGAGCGATGTAGTCCGACGTGTAGTGCTCCAGCGGGGTTTGCGAGTATTCGCTAGGCAGATCGATCGACACCCACGCCCCCGTCGTGCCCGGCAGCGCCGGGGCCTGGACGGTGACCGCCGCCGCGCCGACGCCGTCGGTGTTGAGCGCAGCCGTGGCCACCCCCGGATCGGTCGGCCCGCAACCGATCGATGGGCGCGGGGTCTGAATCAGCCGGACGACGTACTGAGTGCCCGGCCTGGCGGTGGCGATCTGGACCTGCGCAGTCACCGTCCCGTCGTGGATCGGGCTGATGACGGCAAACGCGCGACCGTCGCCGTCGGTGGGCACGAAGGTCTTGGCGGTGAAGCTGCACCCCCGGAATATGCCCGGCAGGGGCACCACTTGATCGTCGGCGGAGGCCGACGGCGTACAGCCGAGACCGGCCAGTCCCACCGTCGCCAGCGCCACTGCGCATGTCCTGTGCCAAGCATTTCGCGCCATGCGGCCGCTCCCCGCTCCGGTGGCGACCGCCATGGTCTCCAACAGCGGTATTGACATCACGCGGGCAAACAAAACTTGATTTGCGAGGATGGCTCAGTCGCGGCGACCGCCACCGACCAAACGTCGCGTCAATAAATTCGTCGCCGGGCGGTCACCGCGGGAGCAGGGGCTCCAGCACCGCATATTCCGCCGTGCTGACCCAGGACGGGTTCGCCTGCTGGGGAGACCGGAACAACTCCATCGTCCGCAGGCCCGGCAGCCGGGTCAGCTGCGCGGCCGTCAGGGGCTCGTCGAAGAGCGGTATGGACACCTCGACGTGCGCCTGACCGTCTCGCACCGAGACCTCGTCGGTGACCAGGCCCGCGCCCCAGATCCCGCGTTGGGGGTGCCTCGACACCCAGAAGAGCACGCGGTGGCCTGGTTGGATGAGGCGGGATCGATAGTTGTCGGCGACGCACCACGTCGACCTCGTCCGGCCCGCCACGCGGAAGGGTTCGACGGGTGTCCGGCGCGGGTTGCACTTGATGACCCAGGCGCCCAGATTCTGCGGCGTGACAGCACGTTTCGGCGCGGACCGGCTACCAGCAGCGCTTCCATCGACCCTCACGGTGCCCTGACGCTACGGCTGCTGAGACGAGGCCCGCAAGCTGCGGAGCCCGCCGGGGGTATGGCAAACCAGGTAATGGCAGTACCTCGCAGAGTGCGGGCCCGGCGAGAAGACTGGACGGGTCACGTCCCCGGCCGTCGAGGAGTCCCACATGTCCACCTGGTTGATCACCGGCTGTTCGACCGGCCTCGGCCGTGCGCTCGCCTGGAAGGCGATCGCGTCGGGCCACCACGTGGTCGCCACCGCACGCGACGCGACGACGGTCGCCGACCTCGTCGCCCTGGCCCCGGACCGGGTGCTCGCGGTCGCACTCGACGTCACCGTGCCCGAGCAGGTGACGTCTGCGGTCGCGCAGGCCGAGGACCGCTTCGGGGGTGTCGACGTGCTGGTCAACAACGCCGGGTACGGATACCGCGCCGCGGTGGAGGAGGGCGACGACGCCGACGTGCGTGCGCTCTTCGAGACCCACTTCTTCGGGACGATCGCGATGATCAAGGCGGTGCTGCCCGGTATGCGCGCGCGTCGCTCGGGTGCCATCGTCAACGTCTCCTCCATTGGGGCGCAACGCACCCCGGTCGGTTCCGGCTACTACTCGGCGGCCAAGGCCGCCGTCGAGGGCATGAGCGGCTCGCTGCGCGGAGAGCTCGAACCACTGGGCATCTCGGTCACCATCGTCGAGCCCGGTGGGTTCCGCACCGACTTCGCCGGCCGCTCACTGACCCAGTCGTCGACCACCATCGCGGACTACGCCGACACCGCGGGCAAGCGCCGCAAGGAGCACGACACCGCGCACGGTACCCAGGCCGGTGACCCCGACAAGGCCGCCGCGGCCATCATCGAGGCCGTCGAGGCCGACTCCCCGCCCGCCTTCCTGCTGCTGGGCACCGACGCACTGACCACCTACCGGAGCGTCGCCGAAGCGCGCACCGCCGAGATCGCGGACTGGGAGAAGCTGACCGTCAGCACCGACTTCGACTGAGCCGCAACGACTTTGGTCAGCCGACGGGGGCGGTGTGCTCGGTGGGCAGATCACGCTGGCTGGCGGCCCACGACGCGAGGAGCTTGAGACCGTCGGCGGTCGGGGTGCCCGCCGCCGCGGTGTAGACGTTCAGTTGCAGGCCCGGCTCGGACGGCAGGGGCAGCGCCTCGAAGTCCAGATCGAGCTGACCGACCGCCGGGTGGTTCAGTCGCTTGCGTCCCGAGCGATGGAAACGTACGTCGTGCGACGCCCATCGCTGGCGGAAGAGCTCACTGCGCGTGGACAATTCGCCGACGAGGGCGATGAGGTTCTCGTCGTGCGGGTTCTTGCCTGCCTCGAGCCGCAGCATCGCGGCGGCGTCGCGGGTGACCTTGTCGTAGTCGACGAAGAAGCGTTCGGCCTCGGCGGGATGCAGGTACACGAACCGCGTGGTGTTGGCGGGTCGTCGCGGATCGGCCAGCACGGGGGAGTAGAGCGCGCGGGCCAGCCGGTTCATCGCGAGGACGTCGTGGCGGCCATTGCGAATCCACGCCGGGGCGTCGGTGATGGCGTCCAGGATCTGCAGCAGCGCCGGCTTCAGCGTGCCGGGAGCCTTGCGTCTGCGGCGCGCGGATGCGGTGCCCGACTCCCTGGCGAGGGCGAACAGGTGATCGCGCTCGGCCTCGTCGAGTTGCAGCGCCGAGGCCAGCGCGTCGAGCACGGTCTCCGAGGCGCCGGAGAGGCTGCCGCGCTCCATCCGGACGTAGTAGTCCACCGAGACGCCGGCCAGCATCGCCACCTCTTCGCGCCGCAACCCCTTGACCCGGCGGTTGCTCCCGTAGGCGGGCAGTCCGGCTTGCTCGGGGTTGATCCTGGCGCGCCGAGAACTGAGGAACTCGCGAATCTCGTGGGGGACGTCCATGCCGGTCACGCCACCACGGTAGGCGCGCCCGTCCCGGCACGGGAGGTACTGGCGTTACCCCCTGCGGCCGGGCACGACGACGCCTGCGGGCAGCAGCGGCCGGATGTCGGGCACCTGCGCCGCCTCTACCGGGGGACCGCAGTGGTACCCCTGAACGAGGTCGCACCCGTAGGTCGCGAGTCGTGCTGCGGTGGCGGCATTCTCGACGCCCTCGGCGACGCAGATCATGCCGAGGCGGTGGGTCAGGTCGATGACGGCGCGGACGATCGCCTCGGCGCGCTCGTCGTCAAGGATCGGGGCGATGAACTCCCGGTCGAGCTTGAGTTCGTCGATCGGCAGATCCCGCAGATAGCTCAATGCCGAGTAGCCGCTGCCGAAGTCGTCGATGGCGATCCGAATGCCCAACCGCCGCATGTGCACGAGCACCTCGCGGGCCCGCCGGATGTTGCCCACGAGGAAGTCCTCGGTGATCTCGACGGTCAGGCACTCGGTGTTCAGACCGCCGTCGGCGAGGATCCCCGCGATGCGGTCGGGCAGCTCCAGATCGCCCAGCGAGGGCGGAAACAGGTTGACCGCGAACGGTATGTCGACGCCACGGGCGCGCCACGCCCCGGCGTCGTCGACCGCACGCCGCATCACCGCCTCGGTCAGCGCTCCCATCAAACCGTTCTGCCGGGCCAGCGGGAGGAAGTCGTCGGGCAGGAGCAGTCCGCGTTCGGGGTGCTCCCAGCGGACCAGTGCCTCTACGCCCGCGAGCCGACCGGTCGCGACGTCGAACTTCGGCTGATAGACCAGGGTGAGCTCGGCCTCGTCGATGGCTCGGCGGAGTTGGGCGAACAGCTGCAGACCGGCGGAGCCGTAGCGCTTGGCCTTCGCCTCGCGATCACGGGGCGGGTCGACCTCGCTCACGTCGATCAGATGCATGTCGGCGGTGTAGGCGTGCACGCCGCCGTGCTGGCTGCGCTTGGCCGAGTACATCGCCAAATCGGCGTGCTTGAGCAGACTCTCGGGTCCGTCGTCGACGACGTCGCCCGGCGCCCGTGAGGCCACCCCGATGCTGGGCCGCACGTGCACCTCGTGCCCGTCGACGACGAAGGGTGCGTCGAAGACGTCGACCAGCCGATCGCCGATGACGAGCGGTGCCGTGGCGCCGTCCTCGACGAGGACCGCGAACTCGTCGCCGCCCAGGCGCGCGACGGTGTCGCCGGCGGCCACGCACGTCCCGATGCGTTCGGCGGCGTCGACCAGCAGGGCGTCACCCGCCGGGTGGCCGAGGGAGTCGTTGACGAGTTTGAAGTCGTCCAGGTCGATCGACAGCACGGAAACGGTTCTGCCATCCCGTATTTGCATCGCCGTGGCGTGGGTGAGGCGATCGAGGAACAGTGCGCGATTGGCCAGGCCGGTCAGCGGATCGCGGAAGGCCTGCTCGGCGACGGCCACCAGCAGGCTGCGGTTCTCGTCGGCGACGATGAATTGGCGTGCCAGCACGCCGAAGACCAACACCAGGGCCGCGACCAGTAGGGGCGTCGATGCCGGGCTGATCACCATGTACACCGTGGCCGCGGGCAGCGGCAGATAGATGATCCACAGCGAGGCCCGCGAGGGAGCCCGCGCCAGGCCGAACTCGATGTCGTTGGAGCGCAACCCGATCAGCGACGCCAGGCCGAGCAGCAGCAGACCGGCCGTCCACCCGACGTCGATGACGTTGCCGCTGGCGTAGGCGTCCCTGGCGCGCAGGAGCGCAAACGCGCCGTCCGACACCAGCATCAGGGCGATGGCGAGGCAGAACACCGACATCACCGCGCGCTGTCCCGTCCGCGCCCGCGTGAGCATCAGCAGCGCGACGGTCAGCAGGATCACGTCGGAGATCGGGTAGGCCACCGACAGGGCAAAGGCAAAGAGGCTGTCGCGGTTGACCGTGAAGACGTCGTTGAGCCCGTTGGCCCAGATGATGACGAACAGCGACGCCGCGACGATGATCCCGTCGAGCACCAATCGGGTCTGCGACAGTCCCGCGCTGCCGATCGGCAGCAGCATCAGCGCCACGCAGGCGGCGACGGGGAACATCAGGTACCCGGCGTCCGACGCCGATGGGAACGGTGCGGCGTCGACCTTGAGGACCAACTCCTGGAAGGCCCACACGACGTCGCCGAAGAGCCATCCGAGCGCGGCGACGGTCAGGGCGGCCCAGGCGCGGCGCTGCCGTCCGCGGCTGGCTCGGGCCGCCACGGCAGCGCTGGTGACGGCGAAACCGCCGGCGGCGACGGAGCCCACATCGCTGACGACGCCGAGCGTGCGCGGCCCGCCCCAATCCCCGCCGAGCCAGGCAGCGAAGACGACGAAGAGGGTGGTCACGACGACGGTGATACCGCTCAACCGTGCCCGCGTCATGGAAACTCCCAGCTTGGTGATCGGCCAACGCCGCTCCTCCCGGCGATGACCGTGTCAGCTTACGCCCCAGCAGCAAACTTGCCCCGCCGCAGCGTGACGACGTGTTGGGCCGCTGGCGACCGCTCCGACGTGAACTACGATGGCGGGTCTCATGCCCGTCACGGTGCGAGGACAGGGAGGTTGGTGCGTGGAACTCACCGTGCTGTTCGACCAACTGGTGCGCTTCGAGACCGAGCTCTGGAATGCGGTGGACGCGCGACTGCGCCGCGACTTCCAGCTGCCGCTGGCCCGGTTCGAGCCCATGAAGGCCATCGACGAAGTGCCTTCGTGCCGCGTGCAGGACATCGCCGCCCGCCTCTCGATCACCATCGGCGGCACCAGCAAGCTCGTCGACCGCATCGAGTCCGCGGGTCACTGCCGGCGGGTGGCGAACCCTCGCGACCGTCGCTCGTCGCTGATCGAACTGACCCCCAGGGGCCGCCGCCTCCTCGTCGAGGCCGGCCGGGCATTCGACGAGGAATTGGCGACGCGGATCGGTTCCGCCGTGACGCCGCGTCAACTCGCGCAGTTCACCTCGGTGCTGGAGCGGTTGCGGGCCCACAGCGCGGCCGTCGACGGGCCGGGCCCGCTCACCGCGGCGGCGGCCGGCCGCAGCGACATCGCCTGATCGAAGCAGCAGTGAAACCTATTGCCACGCTTGCGGATTGACGCAGTGCGGCGGTAGCTGCCCGGAGCCCATCGCGATGGCGTTGGCGGCGCAGAGTTCGGCCATCCGGTCGCGGACCCGGACGGTCGCGCTGCCCAGGTGGGGTAGCAGGACGACGTTCGTCAGGTCGGCGAGGCCGGGCGCCAACCGGGGCTCGTGCTCGTAGACGTCCAGACCGGCGCCGGCCAGCGTGCCGTCGCGCAGCGCCGCGACCAGGGCGTCTTCGTCCACGACGGAGCCGCGGGCCGTGTTGACGAGGATCGCCGTCGACTTCATCGCGTTCAGCACGGCGGCGTCGACGAGGTGGTGGGTGCCGTCGGCCAGCGGAACGTGCAGGGAGAGGAAGTCACTGGTGTCGACGAGTTCGGCCCAGCTCACCTGGCGCGCCGGGAACGGCAGCGCGGCGACGTCGTCGTCGGACAGCGGGCGACCCGCCGGCGGGTGGGAGCAGAACACGACGTCCATGCCGAACGCGACCGCGCGCGCGGCGGTGGCCCTGGCGATCCGGCCGAACCCGGCCAGACCCAGGGTCGCGCCCGAGACGTCGTGTCCGAGAAGCAGTTCGGGGCGCCAGCCGACCCACTGCCCCGAGCGGGTCAGGCGGTCGCCCTCGACGGCCCGGCGGGCGGTGGCGAGGATCAGCAGCATGGCCACGTCGGCGGTGGCGTCGGTGAGGACGCCCGGGGTATTGCCGACGACGATGCGGTGCGCGGTGGCCGCATCGACGTCGACGTTGTCGAACCCCACGGCGTAGTTCGAGATGCCGACCAGCGTGGCCTCCGCCAGCAGGGCGGCGTCGAAGCGGTCACCGAGTTGCGCGACGACGACGTCGTAGTCCCTGGATCGACAGGCGGCCCGCAACTGCGCGGGTGTCAGTGGGTCGGCCGGTACGTGGACCGTGCCCGCCGCGCGCAGGGCGGCCATCCCCTTCTCCGGGATCGGCAGGGTGACCAGGAACCGGGGACTACCCACCGATCACCCACGGGAACGCCGTCGCCGACGCCCGGGCACCCCTGGCGGTCTTGGAACGGTTCGGCTCGTCGACCTCGGCGAGGACGGTCTCGGACAGCTCGACGACGGCGCGCAGCGTCGCCGGGGTGAGCCAGTCGGGGCGCAGGGCGAACAGCAGATCCTCGGTGGCGGTGTTGCCGCTGGCGCCGGGGGCGAAGGGGCAGCCACCGAGGCCGCCGAGCGAGCCGTCGACCATGGTGGCGCCGGCGTCGATGGCGGCCAGGGTGTTGGCCACGCCGAGACCCCAGGTGTCATGGCCGTGAAAGACCAAGCGCTGCAGGGGTCGTGCCGCGCGCAGCGCGCGGACGAGGTCGGCGACCTGGGTGGGGATGGCCTGCCCGATGGTGTCGCAGACGACGACGTCCTCGGCGCCCTCCGTGCGAGGGTCCGCGGCGATCGCCAGGACCCGCCGCGGGTCGGTGATGCCCTCGAACGGGCACGTGAAGGCGGTGGCGATGCACAGCTGTACCGATCCGCCGACCTCGCGGGCCAGGCGGAGGGCGTCGGGCATGGCGGCCACGCTGCTCTCGGTGTCGCGGCCGATGTTCGCGCGGTTGTGCGAGTCCGACGCCGACAGGCAGTACTGGAAGCGTCGCGCGCCGGCGGCCGCGGCTCTCTCGACGTGTCGCGGCGTCGCGACCCACACCCAACACCTGTCGAGTTCCTCCGGGGTCAGCGCGGCGACGAGGTCGAGGGTGTCGGCCAGCGGGGGCACCAGATCGGGTCTGGCCAGTGATCCGATCTCCAGGGCCGGCATGCCGAGGGCCAGCAACTCGCGCACGACGCGCACCTTGACGTCGGTCGGCATCGTCTTGGCGGTCAGCTGCAGGCCGTCGCGCAACGTGACGTCGCGGACCTCGGCCCGTGGCGAGTAGGGGCGCGGCTCGGTCGCCACGACGTTCTCGGTCATCGGCACCGGCACGTCGTCGTCACCAGAGCATTATGGGCGCGCACCCCGGCGGTGGGCGATCGGCCTCCGTCCCCGTCCCGTCGGGCGCGTCCTGGCAACCACGCACCCGCGGTCCGGCCAAATCCGGCCGTCCGGCGGCGGTCGGCAGCGCGGACGTCGTTACGAGGCGCTTCAGCAAGTGAACCGTTGCGCACCCGCGCCACCGCGCCGATAATGAGTCCCACCCTTCATTGGCAGCAAACAGGTGACGGAATCGGACAGCCGATGCACACGGACTCGGACCTGCACGACCTCCTCGAGGCGCGAACCATGCTCGAACACGCGCGGCGCCAGCGACGTCGGGACGCGGTCAGTGCCGCCCAGCGGCGGCTTTGCGCGGCCGCGGCGGCGGCGTCGGATGCCGGGGTGACGTGGATGCAGATCGGCGAGGTCCTCGGAATGGCCCGCGGCAATGCCTACCAGCAGTACCGGAGGCGACCCCACCACGTCGAAGCGTGCTGCGACACGGCATGACGACGTGACGGAGGTCCGGATGCTGCCACGGCGCGATCGACAGACGCTGCTCGGCGTGCCGACCTTCGCCGCCCTGCAGGCCATCTGCTCGGCCTATCTCGACGACCACCGATTCACGTCTCACCTTCGCGGTCGCCCGTGCTGCTCGTGCCGGCACGACGTCGCCGACTACGACGAGTGGGTGTTCCACGTGACCGAATTGCAGGCGAGCCACGTCGCCATGGCCATCCAGGAAGCGCGCAACTCCGACGCCGGACGTCGGATGCCGTAAGCCAGTTGTGTTGTGCGACAGCCCTTCCCTCATGAAAACTGCCGAGAAATTTTTCTGAAGGGGTCTTGGCACTCTCACGCCGAGAGTGCTAAATTTGGCCTCGCACAGTGATTGGTCGCCCGCCAGGGTGGCGGGCCCGCAAGGACATTGGAGGTGGTTGCTGTGCTCCGTTTTGATCCCTTCGGTGACGTCGATGCCCTCACCCGGACCCTGCTGCGGGGTGGCCAGAGCGGATCCGAACGCAGTCCGCTGTTCATGCCGATGGATCTGTGCAAGGTCGACGACCACTACGTGCTGACCGCTGATCTGCCCGGCGTGGACCCCGGTTCGGTGGACGTGACCGCCGACAACGGGACGCTGACGCTGACGGCGCGCCGCACGCAGCGCTCGGAGGACTCGGCGCAATGGCTGGCCAACGAACGGTTCTTCGGCACGTACCGACGACAGCTGGCCCTCGGTGATGGCGTCGACGCCAGCCGAATTTCGGCGACGTACGACAATGGCGTGCTCACGGTGGTCATTCCGGTCGCCGAGGCCGCCAAGCCACGGCGCATCGACGTCACCCACGCCGGTGGCGCCCGTTCGATCGAGACGAAGTCCGTCGACGCATAGGGGGTGACGGTATAGGGAAACGACAGCGGGAAACGACGCGGCCCGCCCCGTAGTGTCGGGGCGGGCCCGCACCCGTTCATGGCGATTGCTTGCGAAACGTGTTGTGCAACAACGCCTAACGAGGCATGGGCACCACGGGTCGCGGATGCCTGCCAAGCACTACGCCGAGCACGACCATGAGCAGCGCGAAGGCGAGATGCAGCCAATTGCCCGGCGTGTTGGCGAAGGCCGAGTGAGCCGACGGTTCCCGCCCCATCGCGAGGAACGCGACGACGTAGACGGCGCTCCCCCAGACGAGGTACGTACGGGCGCTCTCGTGCCCGCGTGACCACCATCCCCCGGCCAGGCCCATGGCCACCTGCGCGACGTCGAACCCCACCGGCGCGCCCAGCACCAGACCCGTCACCCCCGCTGCGACGAGCATCGAACTGATTGCGACACTGGCCTTTTGGAGTCGGGACGCCGAACGCGGCGTCGGCATGGGATGAGTGGGCGGCACGGCATTCGCCTTCGTCGATCTGGGGTGCGCCGTCGGGTCTGGGCAGCGGACGCGCGCGGCGACCCTGGGCACGTACCCCGCCGTACACCGCACAAACGCTAGGGCGGCGGCCCGAGCCGACCCGGTTGGCAGTTCGGGCACCACCAGGTGCGTCGCCGTTCGGGGTCGTTGGGGATCTCGGCGACCACGAGCACCGTCGTTCCGCAGCGCAGGCACGGTCGGCCCGCTCGGCCGGCCACCCAGTGCTGCTCACCCTTTCGACGACGACCGGTCGTCACCTGCATCGCGCCGGGGACGGTGGCCGAGTGCCGCAGCGCGCGGGCGCCGAGTCGCAGCAGGCCGGGAAGGTCCACGTCGCGCACCGGCGTCCACGGGTCGTGTCCGCGCAGGAAGCACAATTCGTTCGCCCACAGGTTGCCGAAACCGGCGACGCACCGCTGGTCCAGCAGCGCGGCGACGAGGGCCCGGTCGGGGTCGGCCGCCAGTCGCCGGACGGCTTCGGCTTCGTCCCAGTCCGCGCGCAGCGGATCGGGACCGAGATGCCCGACCACCTCGGCTTCGTCGCGCGTCCGCAGCAGATGCACCACCGGCAGCGTGATCCCGTAGGCGGCAGGACCGTCGGTGCGCAGCACGACGCGGACGTCGGGCATCACGTCCCGCGGCAACCAGCGCCCGGCGGCCGAGACCGTCCACGATCCCGACATCTTCAGATGGGTGTGCAGTGTGAGACCCCCGGAGAGCCGGGTCAGCAGATGCTTGCCGTGGGTGACGTGTTCGGACACGGTGTGCCCCGCCAGGTCGGCCGTGGCGTGCGCGGGCACGCGTAGCTCGCCCCTGACGAGTTCGCGCCCGCGCAGCGCGCCGTCCAGCCGCCGGGCCAACGCGAAGACGGTGTCACCCTCGGGCACGTCACCGCCGCAGGATCAGCAGTTCGCCGGTGACGGCGTGCTCGGCCGGCCCCGGATCGCGTCGGACATCGCTCGGCATGGTCACGCGTTACCCGCGCCGGTGCGGTCACAACCGGAATGCTCGGCGCTCTAGGCTGAATGGGTGTCCGACGCCGAAGCCCACGCCGAAGCCCTGCGCGCCGAGTTCGCCCGACGCAGCATCGGCGCCAACGTGTCCTCCGACGACGACGCGTGGGCGTGCAACGCGTCCATCAACGACATCCCGGTCAGCGTCTACTTCGCGATCGACCGCGAGCGCGGTGACATCCACTGGCGGTCCAATACCGAGGTGCACCGCGTCACCGACTGGGACGTCACGGCCGACGATCTCGCCGAGCGGGTCATCGACACGTTCCTCAACCCCGCCTAGCGACGCCTGCCGTCCGGCGGCGAGATTGAATGCCCTGGCACCGGGTAGGCGTCAGACATGGACGATCTGACCAAGCAGTTCACCGCCGCGCTCGACGAGTTGCACCGGGAGCGAAACGTCGAACCGCTCGTCGCACTCTTCAGTGACGACGCCGTGCTGGCGAAGGCCGGCCTGCCGCACGACCAACACGGCAAGGACGGCGCACGCCAGTTCTGGCAGCAGTACCGCGACGTGTTCGACCAGATCGACGCGTCCTTCAGCCACGTCGTCACCAGCGACGGCATCGCGTTCCTGGAATGGACGTCGCACGGGACCCTCGCCGACGGCGCGGACTTCGGCTACGACGGGGTCAGCGTCCTGCAGGCCGGCGGCGACACCATCGACGGCTTCCGCACCTACTACGACACGGCCGCGTTCCTCGACAAGCAGAGCACCGTCGGATAGTCGGCGGCCCCTCAGCCGGCCGGCCGCCGATGCAGGTCATGCCAGGTCAGCCGAACGACGGTGCCGTGGCTCGAGGTCTCGACGACCGCCTCGTCGGCCAGCGCCCGCATGAGCAGCAGGCCGCGCCCCCGCATCGATCCGGTCGGGGTGGGCGGCCGCCAGCTCCCGTAGTCCTGCACCGTGACCGACAGCGCGTCCCGCGCGGAGTCGTGATGCGCCAGCAGATCCACGATTCCCGACGATCCGGGGTAGGCGTGTTCGGCCGCATTGGCCAACGCCTCGTTGACGGCGAGCAGCACGTCGTGATGCAGGGTGACGGCCGGCGGGCAGTGCCTGGCGAGCCACCCGCCGAAGTCGGCCCGCACGCGCGCGACGGTGTCCGCGTCGGCGGGGTTCTGGGCACGCCGGAACGAGTCTGCCCCGGCCCCGGCGGCAGCGGCGGCGTCCTTGGAGGCGGGGGCGAGATCGTTCATGGTCCAGTGGGAGGTACCCGGTGCCACGCCAGCCATGCGTCACGGATGGGTAACGGGCCGGCCGAAGTCGGCAGGCGTCCGTGTCGGTGACCAAAGCCGTTGTCGGACAACGTCTCTCGCCGCATTCACAGCCGAGCTGGGACGAAGTTCACAGCAGGTTCTCCGCGCGTACGTCGTGGGCGGCGAGCGCCGCGCGCACGGCGGCCGGATCGGGGCCATCGTGGCGTAGCGGGATCGCAGCCGCCACGAATTCGTCCGGCCGGATCAGGTACATCCGGTTGGACCGCAGCCTGCCCCGGGGATCGGCCCGGTGGGCGATCGGTCCCTCGACCCACTCGGGTACGTCGGGACGCGGCACGGTGCCGGCCCCGTACGTGTGCAGCTGCCACGTCAGGGACCGCACGTCCGCGCCGTTGTCGTCCGCCGGCGGGAGCCGCCGACCGACCGTCGGGTTGTCGGCCCAGGCGGGCGTGCCACCGCCGTCGGCATTGAACGCATAGCGGATGCGGTACTGCCCCAGCAGCCCGGTGAGCCGAGCCCCCAGCGCGGTGGACAGCAGGCGCGGAGCGACGACGGCCATGATCGCGCTGAGCCGTTTGCGGAACAGGGCGATCAGCGGGTTGCGGCGGCCGATGACGCCGAACGCGCGGTCGGTGACGTGCACCAGGTGCAGGGCCACCGGACGTCGTTCGCGCGCGTAGCGGTCGAGTGCCGCCTCGGTGACTCGACCGTGGCAGACGTCGGCCAGGAGCAGGGCCAGATTGTGCGCGTCCTGCAGGCCCGTGTTCATACCCTGCCCGCCGACCGGTGAATGGACGTGGGCGGCGTCGCCGGCGAGGAACACCGATCGCACGCGAAACGCCGACGCCACCCGGTGGTGCACGCGGTAGGTGGAGAACCACTCGACCGTTCCGACCGTCAGCCCCAGGTCGTCGTGCGCCGACGCCATGGCCTGCTCCTGGGTGACGGCGTCGTGGGGGGCCAGCGAAATCAGCCGGGTGTGCCCGTTCGGCCCGAGGGGGAACGCGACGGCGAAGGTCCTGGCGCCGAACGTCAGCGCCATCGAGGACTCGGGCACACCGCGCACGTCGCGCAGGTCCGCGACCCAGAACGTGGCGTCGTCGGTGACGCCCTCGAAGCGCAGGTCGAGTTGGCGGCGCACCGACGAGGAGGCGCCGTCGGCGCCGATGCACCACCGGGCCACGATCCGCAGCAGACCGTCGGGGCCCTCGACGAGCGCCGAGATCCGGCCGTCGGCGTCGTCGGTGCGGTCGACCAGGTCGACGAGCCGGTGTTCCCACAGCACGTCGCTGCCCGCCTCGGTCAGGGTGCCGTAGAGCAGGCGCTCGTTGCGGCTCTGCTCGAAGATGCGCACCCCGGGAAACGCGGTGTCACCCACCTGTGCAGTGCTGATGTCGAGGCGGCCCGACGGCGCATCGCCGATCTGCATGGTGGTGGCGTCGAAGGCGTCGGCGATCACCTGCGCCGACAGACCGAGCTGGTCGTAGATCTCCATGGTGCGGGCCTGCACCGCGAGCGCCCGCGACTCCCGCGTGGGGCCTGCCTTGTGATCGATCACGACCGCGGGCACCCCGGCCCTGCCGAGCACGACGGCGGCCATCAGTCCCGTGGGACCCGCCCCGACGACCAGCACCTCGGTCTCGACGACGGGCAGCTCGTCGCGGCGCGCCTCGGCAGCGGTCATGGGTGTCCCCTCTCGACGGTGTCAGCGTGCCCGAGTGCGGACCTCGGCAGCAAGGGTTTGGGCTAGTCGGCGATCTCGCCGATCACCACGTCCCACTCGGCGAGGAACCTGTCGAGGCCGAAGTGCGCGACGGCGTAGTCGCGAGAAGCCTTGCCCGCCAACGCCGCCGAACCGTAGTCGACGATGAAGGCCTCGGTGGCCAGGGCCAGCGTCCGCACGTCGGCGCTGACGACGCCGGCCTCCGGCGGGATGAGCGTGCTCGCCATCGTCGATGCGAACGCCACCACCGGCAGGCCCACGTACATCGCCTGCATCAACCCGACGTCCAGCGACGTCCACCGGGCGGTGTGCACGTAGACCCGTCTGCGGGCCAGCTGGCGGAAGAGCTTCGGCCGCGCCGCGGGACCCTTGCCGCGGATGCGCGCCGCCTGGCGGAACTTCTCGGTCAGGCCCTCGGTGTCCTTGCCCCACACGTCGATCCGCGCGCGGGAGCCCAGTTCGGCGAGCAGGTCGACGCCCGTCTCGCGCACGCGGCGCAGCGGGTCGTCGATGATGGCCGCGCCCGCGGCGACGTCTCCGATGAACTGTTCCTCCGGGTCGGCCAGGCCCGGCATGATGACGGTGGTCGGGGCGGACCCGTTGTTCCACATCACCTGGTTGAAGTCCGTCGTGTGCACGATGGGAATGTCGTCGCGCCCG
The DNA here is from genome assembly GCF_010729665.1 of Mycolicibacterium madagascariense. Classification (NCBI taxonomy): domain Bacteria; kingdom Bacillati; phylum Actinomycetota; class Actinomycetes; order Mycobacteriales; family Mycobacteriaceae; genus Mycobacterium; species Mycolicibacterium madagascariense. The sequence continues at coordinate 243,260 of NZ_AP022610.1, forward strand.
CCGATCGGGTGCAGGCTCTCCGCGGCGAACGGCTGCGGGGTGTGGTGCTCGACGTAGACGGCGGCCACGTCGGTGCCCGGCCGACGGTCCAGCCACCGCGCGGTCAGTTCCAGTTCGTCGGGATGCTGTAGGACGACGAGGTCGACGTCCTCGGACCGCAGGTCCGCGAGTTCGACCGTCGTGACCGCGGGTCCGTAGTCGCGCGCGGGATGGCGGCGGGGAATCAGGTAGCGGTGCGCGCCGGAGGTGAAGGACTCGGTCCACACGGGGTTGTCGTCCCACAACAAGATCGACTTGCGTACGGCCACGGACGCCATGATCGGGAATTAACCGCCCGGACGCCCGGTCAAACCCGTTTCGGGGTGCTTGCGACGACGCGCGCCGCCCCGGGTGCGGTCAGGGCTGACGCTGCTCGCGGAGCAACTCGCGGATGTCGGCGAGGACCTGGCGTATCGCTTGGAGTTCGTCGAGGACGGCGGCGATGTCGCGACGTTCCGCGAGATCCTGCCCTGGCGACTTGGGGCGGGGGGCGTCGGGATCGTCGACCTGATTGCTCACGGGAGCACCCTGCCACAGCCGCGAGGGTCGGGGCGGCGGACCCGGGGTGGTGCTGTTGGCTCAACACCGCGGTTGCCCCAGGGTCCGCCTGACGGCGAATGAACACGCAACCTCGTCGCACCCGCCGCTACTGGTTCGGGTGCCCTGCTGCGTGGGCAGGAAACGCGCCACGACGTCCCGGCCGGTTCGATTACGGACACCTCGTCGGTGTTTGCGCGCCATCTCGATCAGTTCGGCCGAAAAGGCGTAACGTGCATCACGTCGACGGTGTGCAAGTGCGGTCTCCGCGTCGGGGTCGCATCGAGGCCCGCGCACCGTGCAGGAGGGTGTGATGACTCGAGTGCCCGTCCGAGAGGTCCCGCGTCGTCGGCGTCTCGAGCGGCAGGCGCGCCCGGCGCCGTCGTCCGCGTCCCTCGACCTGACGGGCAACCTGATCCGCGCGGCCATCGCCTCGGAGGTCGAAGCCCTTGGCGGAAGTGCGGCCGACACCCGGCGGATCGCCGACCTGGCGGCCTGCGCGCTGTGGACCGGTTCGGCGGCAACGGCATTCGGCCTCTGACCGAACCCGCTGCGTCGGCTCGCTAGTCGCGGTCCGACCAGCGGAACACCCGCAGACAGCAGAGCAGCCCACCGATGCTCCAGACGGCCAGCACGAGGAACACCCGCCCGTGCTCCCAACTGCCCGCCGGCTCGAACACCACCATCTGCGGGGGCAGCAGCACCGACCGGAAGCCCTGCGCCATCCACTTGATCGGGAACACCGAACCCACGACGAGCATCCACGTCGGCAACGACATCAGCGGTACGTAGGTGCCGGACACGAACTGCAGGGCCACCGCCGGTCCGTTGGTGATGACCGCCCCCGAGACCGCGTTGCTGGCGACGTTGCTCACCAGAATGCCCAGCAGCGAGCAGCTCGTGATGCCGAGGACGAAGACCCACGCCAGCGTGAACCAGCCGTAGCCGTCCGCGGGCAGTCTCAGCTTGAAGACGAACACGCCGACGGCCAGGAGGATGACGGCCTCGGCGAAGCTCGCGATGGCCACCAGGGCGATCTTGCCGACGAAGTAGGACACGGCGGTCGCGGGGGTCCCGCGCAGCCGCCGCAGCGCGCCGGTGTCCCGGTCGGCCGCGATGCTGATGCCCAGATTGATGAACGACGTCGAGAGGATGCCGTAGGCGAGCATGCTGGCCGCGATGACGGCGCCGGTGCTGGTGTCGCTGTTGGGGAGTTTCGCCGAGAAGATCGACCCCAGCAGCAGGCAGATCACCGCGGGCATCGAGAACGTCAGGGCGAGCTGCTCGGGCCGCCGGTAGAACATCTTCAGTTCCGGACCGATGCGCGAGCACCCGATGCGCAGGGCGGACGGCAGCGGCGCCGGATCGGGCCCCGCGACCCCGGCGCGGTGCCTACCGTCCTGCTCGATCGCCATCAGGCGAGGCCGATTAGTTGCAGGTAGGCGTCTTCGAGGGTCGGCCGGGTGACGGTCAGCTGCGCCAGCTCCGCGCCCTCCGCCGATCGTTGCCGGATCACCGCGGTCGGCTCGGCGGTCCGCACCTCGTGGACGCCGTCAGCGTCGACCCACCGGACCGTCGCCACCGCGTTCGCGTGCGCGGTCAGACCCGACGGGGTGTCCATCGCCACCACCCGGCCCGCGGCGATCACCGCGACGCGGTCCGCCAGCGCCGCCGCCTCGTCGAGGTAGTGGGTGGTGAGCAGGATCGTCGTGCCGTCGTCGGCGAGCAGCCGGATGAGATCCCAGAACTGGTGCCTGGCCTCCGGATCGAACCCCGTGGTCGGTTCGTCGAGGAACAGCAGCCGCGGTCGCGCGATGATGCCGAGCGCAACGTCGAGCCGCCGGCGCTGGCCCCCCGACAGCGTCCGCACCCGCGACCCGGCGGTGGCCCCGAGGCCCACCAGGTCGAGCAGCTCCCCGGGGGCGCGGGCCGTGCGGTAGCACCTGGCGAACATCCGGATGGTCTCGCTGACCGTGAGCATGCCGAAGTCGCTGGCCTCCTGCAGCACGATGCCGATCTGGGCGCGCCAGTCGCGGCCCGCCTCGGCAGGGTCCACGCCCAGTACGCGCACCTGTCCGGCGTCACGGCGCCGGTGGCCCTCCAGGATCTCGATGGTGGTCGACTTCCCCGCCCCGTTCGGACCGAGGATGGCGACCGTCTCGCCGGCACCCACGTCGAGATCGAGGTCATGGACCGCCTGCAGGCGACCGTAGGCCTTGGACAGACCGCGGACGAGCACCGCCGGCTCGGTCATGGCTGCGGCTCCGGATCGCCGGCCCCACCCTCGAGTTCGGCGAGCAGCTCCCGCAGGTCGGCCTCGGACAACCCCGCGATGAGCTCGTCGACGTCGGCCGCGGCGGGCGTCTCGTCGAGCGAATCCGACTGTGGCAGTTCGATCTTCGCGAGGACGCGGTGCGACAGCGACGTGACGCTGACACCCCGCAGGATCTCGAGCACCGGGAGGTCGATGGCGAACGTGGCGTTGATCCGCAGCCGGAACTCCATCGCCATCATCGAGTCCAGCCCGAGGTCGTCGAGGCTCTCGTCGGGCTCGACGTCGGCGACGGCGCTGTCGAACACGGTGGCCACGATGCGCCGAACGTGATCGGTCACGACGTCGAGCCGCTCGGCGGGCGAGAGGTCGGCGAGACCGGCCAGCACCGACGATCCCGCCTCGGCGGCCTCGGGGGAGGCGTCGACGGTCTCGAGGCCGGCGAGCATCGGCGGCAGGGCGCCACCCAGCCCGAACTGGCGGGCCTTGTTCCAGTCGGCGCTGATCGCGACCACGGCCGGGGTGCTCTGGTGTAGCAGCCGGTCCAGGATGCGCGAGCCCGCCGCAGGCGTGATCAGCTCGATGCCGCGACGCTCGTAGACCTTCTCCAGCCCCAGCTCTTCGACCATTCCGACCGACCACGGGCCCCAGCCGATGGTCAGCGCGGGCAGTCCGCGGGCCCGCCGGTAGTGCGCGAAGGCGTCGAGGACGGCGTTGGCGGCGGCGTAGTTGCCCTGGCCGGGGGAGGCGATGACCGACCCCGCCGACCCGAACATCACGAAGAACTCCAGATCGTGGCCGTCGAAGACGTCGTGCAGCACGCGCGTGCCGGCCACCTTGGGCGCCAGCACCCTGGTGAAGTCGTCCTCGGTCATGTTGATCAGCAGCCGGTCCTCGACCGACCCCGCCGCGTGGACGATCCCGCGGACCGGGCGCCCGCCGTCGCGCAGGTGGTCGGCGAGCCAGTGCCGCACCTGCTCGGCGTCGGTGACGTCGACCGCGGCCGTCGTCACCCGCGTGCCGAGCCGCTCGATGCGGCCGATCGTCGCCACGGTCGCGAACGCCGGATCCTCCGGCGCGAGGTCATCCCACCGGGCGCGCGGCGGGACGGCGGTGCGATTGAGCAGCACGACGTGGCGGGCGCCGCGCTCGGCCAGGTGGGTGGCGACGCTGCGGCCCAGGGCCCCGCCGCCACCGGTCACGACGTAGGCCGCGTCGGCGGTGAGCTTGGTGGGGAACGGCGTGCGCAGGTGCGCGCAGGGCCGCAGCCGCGGCACGAACGTCGTGTCACCGCGGAGGGCGACCTGGTCCTCCGGGCCGTCGGCGAGCAGGTGACGGCAGATGCGGGCGGCGGTCGCGGTGCGGTCGTCGGCGGTGTCGACGTCGACGAGACCGCCCCAGTTCGCCGCGGCCTCCTGGTGGCCGATGACGCGACCGAGACCCCAGATGGCCGCCTGCTCGACGGCCAGCAGCTCCGACCCGGGGATCGGTTGGGCGTTCGCGGTGACGAGATGCACTCGTGGCGAACCGGTTTCGCACGCCGCCAGCGCCTTCATCAGGTGCAGGACGGCGAAGACGCCGAGCCGGTGGTTCACCTCGGCGTCCGCGCCGTCGACGACGTCCAGCGGCCAGCAGTCCACGATGCCCGCCAGGTCGGGCGTCTGCGCGAGGTGCGCCTGCACCAACTCCTCGAACTGGTCGCGCAGCGCCGGGTCGATCGCGTATCCGGAGTCGACGACGGTCACGCGACGACCCAGCCGGCGCAGCCGGTCGGCCACGGCCGTGCCGACCCCCGACGCGTCGGCCAGGACGAGCCAGGACGCGTCGCCGGTCTCGGGCTCCCCCGCGGAAGCAGTTGCCTCCCAGCAGATCTCGTAGAGACCCCGGTCGATGCGGTCGGTCGACGTGGCCGACGAGGCGCTCAGCGACCGAACGGTGAAGCCGGTGAAGACGGCGAGCGGCTCCCCGAGGCCGCTGGCGACCGTCACGTCGCTCTCGATCTGCTCCCCGGTGGCCGAGACCACGCGGACCGACACGGTCATCTTCTCCTCGGGCGGACCGTAGACGGCGCAGCGCCGGATCCGCGTCGGGACGAAGGTACCGTCGCCGCCCCCGGTGAACGTGGCGCCGAACAGGGTCTGGAAGGCGCCGTCCACCAGCGCGGGATGGAACCCGTAAGCGTCGAGCTCGTCGGCGATGGGCGCGGGCACCGCGAGTTCGGCTCTCGCCCAATCGGTTCCGGCGACCAGGCTGGTGATCGGCCGGAACGCCTCGCCGTAGTCGAACGCCATCGCCACGGTGCGGTCGTAGAACTCGGCACCGTCCAGCGAGCCGGTCTCACCGGTCTCGTCCGTGGCGTCACCGCCCGCGGGTGGGCGGCCGAGGACGTTGAGTTCGGCGGTGGCCGTCAGCGTCCACGCGAAGTCACCGGTGCCGGCGGGCGTGAACGCGGCGAATTCCAGGGTGCCCCGGTCGCGGTCGAGCGTCGTCCTGACGAGGGGATCGCACGCGTCGTCGAGGATGAGCGCGCGGTGCAGCACCAGATCGTCGACGGCATAGGCCGCGCCGTAGGCCTCCGTGGCGGCCGCCATGGCCATCTCGACGAACACCGCACCCGGCACCACCGTGGTGCCCTGCACCCGATGGTCGGAGAGGAACGGCAGGGTCGCCGTGCTCAGCTCGGCCTCCCAGGTGGGGTGCACCCCGTCGACGGGCTGCCCCAGCAGCGGATGCACCGGGCGGTAGTGCAATTCCTCTGCGGCCTCGGGGTTTTCGTTCCAGAAGCGCTTGGTCTGCCACGGGTAGGACGGCAGCCGCAGCAGTCGGGCCCCCGCGCGTGGGTGCAGCGCCGCCCAGTCGACGTCGCGGCCGTGGCCGTACAGGTGGGCGACGCAGCTCATCAGCGTCCTACCGTCGTCGTCGTTGCGGCGCTGGGCGGCGATGGTCGAGACGCGTCGCGCCCCGGCGGTCTCCAGGATGGACGACGCGAGAACCGGGTGCGGTCCGAGCTCGACAAAGTGCGTGTATCCGTCGTCGAGCATCTGCCGGACGGCCGGTTCGAACAGCACCGTGGCGCGCGTGTTCTGCCACCAATATGCCGCTCCCGCAGCATATTCCGTCAACCGGTCACCGGTGACCGTGGAGTACAGCGGCACCGTCGCCGACGCCGACGACAGCCCGGCGAACGCGTCGTAGAGCTCGTCTCTGACGAGATCCATGTAGTGCGTGTGGTAGGGCACCTCGACGGGCAGGAAGCGGTGGAAGACCTCGGCCCGGTCCAGCTGCTTGGCGATGCCCGCGAGCGCATCGGCGTCGCCGGCGACGGTCACCGCGAACGGACTGTTGATCGCGGCCACCGACACCTCGTGGCCGAACCGGGCGCGCGCCTCGGCGTCGAGGTGGTCCATCAGCGCGTCGGCGCCGAGGCCGACCGCCAGCATGCGGCCCATGCCGGTGGTCCGCTGCTGCAGCCTGCTGCGGTGGTGGATGACGTGGACGGCCTGCTCGAAGGTGAGCAGCCCGGCCAGATGATGCGCCGCCACCTCGCCCGCGCTGTGCCCGATCACCGCGTCGGGGTGAATCCCGAACGCGCGCAACTGTTCTGCCAGCGCCACCTGCACCGCGAAGTTGGCCGGCTGGGCGACGTCGGTGCGGGCCATCCGCGAATCGGCCTCGTCGCGACGGAGTTCGTCGAGCACGGACCAGTCGGCGTAGCGCGACAGTTCGCGATCGGTGCGCGCGATGCTGTCGGCGAAGGCCGGGTACTCGTCGAGCAGCCCGCGGCACATCCGCCACCACTGCGGCCCCATGCCGGTGCAGACGAACGCGACCTTCGGCGGGGTCGCCGTGCGGCCCGACGACACCGGCGCCGCTCCCGCGGCGAGTTCGGCGAGCTGCGAACGGACGTCGTCGATGCCGGACACGACGAGGGCGCGGCGGTGGTTGAGGTGTGAGCGGCGCCGGCCCAGGGTGTAGCCGAGGTCGGCGAGCGAGGTGTCGGGGTGGGCCTCGACGTAGCCGGCGAGGCGGTCGGCCGTCGCGACGAGGGCCTCCTCGCTGCGCGCGGAAATCGGCAGCAGGGTCAGCGGGGGTCGGCGGTCGGCCGTCGGGGCAGGCGCGTCGACCGGGGCGGGCGGTTCGGCCAGCACGACGTGGGCGTTGGTCCCGCCGAACCCGAACGAGTTGACCCCGGCGATGCGCCGACCGCCCGCGGGGAACGGCCGACCCGTCCGCGGCACCTCGACGTTCAACTCCGCGAACGGGATTCGCGTGCTGGGGTGGTGCAGATGCAGGTTGGCGGGCACGTATCCGTGCTTGAGCACCAACGCCGTCTTGATCAACCCGGCCACTCCGGCGCCGGCCTCCAGGTGACCGATGTTCGTCTTGACCGATCCGATCAGCAGCGGCTCCCCGGCCGGACGGTCGAACGCGAGCGCGCCGGCGAGTGCCCGCATCTCGACCGGATCACCGACCGGCGTCCCGGTGCCGTGGGCCTCGACGTACCCCACCTCGCGGGGCGCGATGCCGGCGCGGCGCAGCGCCGTCGTGATGGCCGCGCCCTGGGCTTCCTCGCGGGGCACCGTGATGCCGTCGGTGCGGCCGTCCTGCGACACCGCCGTGCCGAGGAGCTGGGCGTAGATCCCGTCCCCGTCGCGCAGCGCATCGGCGAGCGGCTTGATGAGGACGACCGCCCCGCCCTCGGCGCGGGCATATCCGTCGGCGGATTCGTCGAAGGCCTTGCAGCGCCCGTCGGGGGACAGGAACCCGCTCTTGGACTCGGCGATGGCGGTGCTCGGACCGATGATGACGTTGACGCCGCCGGCCAGGGCGAGATGGCATTCGCCGTTCCAGATCGCTTGGGCGGCAAGGTGAACGGCGACGAGCGAGCTGGAGCACGCCGTGTCGACCGTCATGCTGGGCCCGCGCAGGTCGTAGGCATAGGAGAGCCGGTTCGCCAGCATCGTCATCATCATCCCGGTGGCGGAATGGGTCTTGAACCGGTAGCGGCTGGTGCGCCCCTGGTTCTGCAGCAGCTGGTAGTCCAGGGTGAAGCCGCCGACGAACACGCCGACGTCGGTGCCCGCCAGGTCCTCGGCGGGAAGGCCCCCGTCCTCCAGGGCTTCCCACGTGGTCTGCAGCAGCAGCCGCTGTTGCGGATCGAGGAGGTTGGCCTCGCGCGGGGAGATGCCGAAGAACTGGGCGTCGAACTGGTCGATCTCGCTGAGGTACCCGCCGCGGCGGGTCACCATCTTGCCCGCCTTGGCGGGATTTGGGTCGAAGTAACGCGTTGCGCTCCAACGAGTCTCGGGAACGTCGCGCGTCGCATCGGTCTCGTCGCACAGCAGCCGCCAGAACTCCTCCGGCGATCCGACGTCACCCGGTAGGCGGCATCCGATGCCGACGATCGCCAACGGCTCGCGGTCGCCCTCGCTGACCATCGTCATCCTTCGTCCAATGACATGACCCGTGCTGCCGTCACACTGCCGGTGCGGCTCTCAGGATCCAACTCTCGCTGACCGGGTTGACCGGCTGCTCGCGTCGGTAGACGGCGCGCAGGTCCCGCAGCAGGGAGTCACCCTGCCACGCCTGCACCTGCCGCACGACGTCGTCCTCGGCGAACCGCGACGCGTTGTCCTCGATCACGGCCTCGACCAGTTGGCCCGCGACCTGGCGCAGCAGCAGGGCGTTCGCGTCGAACTGCTCGACGAAGGCATCGGAGCGTCCCATCATCGCGGTGTGCAGGGTCACCATGAAGTTCAGCGGGGCGAAGAGATCGACGAACGTGGCCGTCGCAGCACCGGTTTCGACGGCGGCCCACTCCCGGAAGAAGAGCTGCATGCGGTTGCTCAGGTCGATGAGGCCCTGCAGCTGCGGCACGACGGCGGGGTCGTCGGCGACGGTGACGAACCGGTCGTTGCCGTACAGGAGGCCGACGAACCCCCAGTAGAACGCCACGTCCCAGATGATCTTGGCGGACATCACGGTCGGCGAGCCCATGAGCGTGTACTGGTCCCGGTAGATCGCCAGCCACATGTCGGTGAGCGACCGGAACAGCGAGTCGCTGATGCCGGCCCGCGCGGCGACGTCCTCACCGCCGAGGTCGCGGACGATGAGATCGATGGTCAGCCCGTTGCCGATGGCCACGAGGTCGAGGCCCGACGAGTACAGCGGATCGAGGAAGACGCCGGCATCACCAGTGAGGCACCAGCGGTCGCGGCCGTCGAAGAACTTGGTCACGCTGTGGCTGTAGTTCTTCATCACCCGGAAGTCGCGGATCAGGTGGTCGTTGTCGGCGAGGGCGGCCGCGCACTGCGGTTCGTGCTCGGCGAGCCAGGCCTTCGCCTTGGCGAGCGTGTTGTACCCCTCGAACGGGTGGAAGGCGGGATCGGCCACGATGCCGACGCTGGTGGCCCCGGACGCCAGCCGGATGAGCCACACCCAATACCCTTGTCCCATCAGGTGATTGGTGGAGAAGGCGCGGTCGCCCTCGGTCAGGCGGCCCTGCCACTGCGGGTCGTCACTCCAATCGCCGACGTCGAGCTCGGCCGCGACGCGCAACCAGGCCGCGTTGCAGAGGTGTCCGTTGGCCCGCTTGAGGTCGAGCTCCCTGGGCAGCATGCGGTTGCGGCCGGAGGCGTCGACCACCCAGCGGGCCGTCGTCGAGGCGGTGGCGTCATCGCTCTGGATCTCCAGGGTGTGCGCACCGTCCCCGGCGCCGAGGGCGACCGAGCGGACCCGGCCGACGACGAACTCGATGCCTGCGGCGACGCAGCGGCGGTGCAGTTCGTTCTCCAGCCGGCCGCGGTCGATCTGGTAGGTGGCCTGCGGCGTGAACGACGAACTGCCCAGCTCGACGCGGCGGGCGATGTCGGTGTTCGAACCGTCGGAGAAGAACATCCGCAGACCCATCTTGCGGATCTGGGACGTCTCGAGGTGCTCGCCGAGACCCAGCCGGTCGCGAAGGTAGTGCGCGGAGACCTCGACCGTCGATTCGCCGACGGTGTGGGTGATCTCGGCGACGGGGTGCGGGGTGGGCTCGACCACCAGGATGCGGGTGGCGGGGTGCGCCGTGCGGAGTTCGAGGGCCAGCGTCAGCGCGGCCGCACCGCCACCGACGATCGCGACGTCGTGATCGGTGGCGGCGGTGTCGTTCGACAGCCGGCTCTTGATCTTCCGCGCGAGGGCTTGCCGAGCTTGCGGACTCAACTGCGACAGTCGCGCGCGGGCGTCGTCCACGGGTCACCTTCTTTCGCAAGATGGCTCGGTGAGCCACTCCGAGAACCCGAACGTAACACGCCCGCGGACGCGTGCCAGTCGGGCGCGTCCGCAGGTGAACGGCCTGCCGGGGGCGCTCGCGGCCACGACCACGGGGGGCGGCGCGACACCGCCCGGCCGTCACAGTCATGACCAAACCCTGACGAATCCCTACGACTCCCTGGCACCGGCGTCGGAGGGGTCCGCGGTCCGCGGCGGCGGGTCGGGGCGGTGGCGGCCGTAGGCGAACTCGAAGATCGGGGACGCCATCAGCGTGGTGACGATCGCCACGATGACCAGGATGGTGAACAGCGTCGGGGTGATGATCCCGGCCTGGCGCCCGATGTCGAGCAGGATCAGCTCGATGAGCCCGCGCGCGTTCATCAGCGCGCCGAGCGCCACCGACTCGCGCCCCGGGACGCCCCCGAGCCGCGCGGCCAGCGCGCACGCCACGCCCTTGCCCGCGATCGACACCACCAGCAGGCCGAGCGTCACCGCCCACAGGGCGGGCGAGTCGACCAGCGAGATCTGCGTGTTGAGCCCTGAGTAGACGAAGAACAGCGGCAGCAGGAACGTCGTGACCAGCGGGTCGAGCGCGGCGGTGACCCGGTGCGCGAAGAACCCCGACGGCATCGCGGTGCCGAGGATGAAGGCGCCGAAGATCGCGTAGATGCCGATGGCGTCGGTCACCCAGGCGCACAGCATGAGCAGGGCCAGGACCGAGGCGAGGACCGCTGGGCTGACGGCGCCTTCGCGCTCGGCACGCGCGCCGAGGGGACGCAGGGCGCGGCGGCCGACCGTGACGACCACCAGCGCGTAGAGGACGCCGCCGCCGATCGCCAGCACGGCGGTGCCCGGGCTGCCCCGGTTCATGGCGAGCACCACGGCCAGGATGCACCAGGACAGCGCGTCGTCGGTCGCCCCGCAGGCCAGTGCCAAAGTGCCCAGCGACGTGCCCGTCAGCCGCTTCTCGAAGACGATCCTGGCCAGCATGGGGAACGCCGTGGTCGCGACCGAAGCGCCGAGGAACAGCATCGCCATCGGCAGCGTGACGGTCGCACCGAAGAACGTGCCGTCGGCGAGCAGGGGCCCGGCGACCAGCGCGCCCAGCGCGAGCGGGACCAGGATGCCCGCCGCCGACACCGCACCTGCCGTGCCCGCCCGATGTCGGACGAGGTCGACGTCGAAGTTCACCCCGATGAGGAACATGTAGAGCACGAGGCCGATCTGGGCCAGCACGTACAGCACGGTGTTGGTCTGGCCGCTCGGAAACAGGGCGTGCTGCAGGCCGGGTGCGAACAGGCCGAACACCGACGGACCGAGGATCACGCCGGCGACCATCTCCCCGACGACCTGGGGCTGACCGAGGCGACGGGCCACCAGCCCCACGACCCGGCACGCCACGATGATCGCGGCCAACTCCAGGAAGAAGTGGATCGCCACCGGTGAGGACATGGCTAGAGCGTCGTCCCGGCGACGGCGCCGAGCTCCCGATCCGACCCCACTGCCCCGACCCCCTCGACTGCTGGTGCACGGACCCTATCCGAGATGCACCCGGTGCTGCCGCGCGGTCGCACACCCGGCGCGGGGGCGTGCCCGAACCGCTAGCATCACGCGGACACGGGCCGGGGCGAGGCGATTGCTCGGGTGCTTCACGGCCCTCGTCCGGCGGGAGACGGTCATGACACGAGTGGACGGCACGGAGGTCACCACCCCGTCGACCCGCGAGCTCACCATCCGGGGTGTGGTGCTCGGTGGGCTCGTCACGCTCGTCTTCACCGCGGCCAACGTGTACCTGGGGCTCAAGGTCGGTCTGACGTTCGCCACGGCGATCCCCGCGGCCGTCATCTCGATGGCGATCCTGCGGTACTTCCGGGGGCACACGATCCTCGAGAACAACATCGTGCAGACGATCGCCTCGGCCGCAGGCACGCTGTCGTCGATCATCTTCGTGCTGCCGGGGCTCGTCATGATCGGCTGGTGGACGGGCTTTCCGTACTGGATCACCGTCGCGGTGTGCATCGTCGGCGGTGTGCTCGGCGTCATGTACTCGGTGCCGCTGCGGCGCGCGCTGGTGACGGGGTCGGACCTGCCCTACCCGGAGGGCGTCGCCGCCGCGGAGGTGCTCAAGGTCGGTGACGAGGCCGAGGACGGTGGCGAGGGCAACCGGCAGAGCCTGCGCGCCATCCTGGTCGGTTCGTTGGTCGCGGCGGGGCTGTCGCTGGTGGCCGCCACCAAGGTGATCCTGACCGACGTGTCGGTCTACTTCCGCGTCGGCGCCGGCGGGTCGATGCTCGGCGCGAGCCTGTCGCTGGCGCTCATCGGCGTCGGCCACCTGGTCGGCATCACCGTCGGCATCGCGATGATCGTCGGCCTGGTCATCTCGTTCTTCGTCCTGCTGCCGACGTTGACCTGGGGTGACCTCACCGGCGGCAAGGAACTTTCCGACGTCGTGTCCGACACGTTCTCCCACGACGTGCGCTTCGTCGGCGCGGGCGCCATCGCGATCGCCGCGGTGTGGACACTGCTGAAGATCCTCGGCCCCATCGTTCGCGGCATCAGCTCCGCCGCCGCGTCGGCGCGGGCCCGGCGTGGGGGAGACCGGCTCGAGCTGACCGAACGCGACATCCCCATCGGCATCGTCGGCGGCACCATCGCGGTGTCGCTGATCCCGATCGGACTGCTGCTCTGGTGGTTCCTCGACACCACGCAGGTCGTCGAGCAGCGGCCGCTGACCATCGCACTGACCCTGGTGTTCGTCGTGTTGATCGGCGCCGTGCTGGCGTCGGTCGCGGGCTACATGGCCGGTCTGATCGGCTCGTCGAACAGCCCGCTCTCGGGTCTGGGCATCCTGGTCGTCGTCATCGCCTCGGTCGTGCTGGTGCTCGTCCACGGGCGCAGCGGCGACCCGGCCCAGGTGCTGGGCCTGGTGGCCTACGCGCTGTTCGCGACCTCGGTCGTGTTCAGCATCGCGACCATCTCCAACGACAACCTGCAGGACCTCAAGACCGGTCAGCTCGTGGGCGCCACACCCTGGCGCCAGCAGCTCGCCCTCGTCATGGGGGTGATCTTCGGCGCCCTGGTGATCGCGCCGGTACTGGACCTGCTCAACGCCGCGTTCGGCTTCTCGGGCGCGCCCGGCGCCGGCGCCGACGCGCTCGCCGCGCCGCAGGCCGCGCTGATCTCGTCGCTGGCCAAGGGTGTCTTCGGGGGCGGCCTGAATTGGAACCTGCTGGGCCTCGGCGCCGCGATCGGGGCGGTGATCATCCTGATCGACGAGGTCCTGACCCGCCGCACGACGCGGTTGCGGCTGCCGCCGCTGGCCGTCGGCATGGGCATGTACCTGCCGATGTCGCTGACCATCGTCATTCCCCTCGGCGCGCTCCTCGGCCTCTTCTACGAGAGGTGGGCCGAGCGCGCAGGCGGGGACGTTGCGCATCGCAAGCGCCTCGGCGTGCTGATGGCGACCGGACTGATCGTGGGCGAGAGCATCTTCGGCGTGGTGTTCGCGGGCATCGTGGTGGCCTCGGGTACCGACTCGCCACTCGCCATCGTCGGGAAGGGTTTCGCGGACTGGGCCGAGATCCTCGGAGTCGTCGTCTTCGTGGCGATCCTCGCCGGCCTCTACAAGTGGACCCGCCGCCTGGCCCAGTGAGCCCGGTGTTTGCGGGTGACGGGCCCCGGGCAAGCCTCCGTGCATGAACGCTCGCTTCACCCCCGCGCGGGTCGCCCGGCACCTCGGCCTCGTCCTCGCGGCTGCCACGACACTGCTCGCCAGCCCGATCGCCGTGCCCGTCGCGTCGGCCGCGCCGCCGTGTCCCGACGTCGAGGTGATCTTCGCCCGCGGCACGGGCGAACCGCCCGGTGTCGGTGGCGTGGGCCAGGCCTTCGTGGACGCCCTGCGGGCGCGGGTCGGCACCAAGACGGTCGACGTGTACCCGGTGGACTACGCGGCCAGCAGCGACTTCAGCGGCGGCATCGCCTTCGCGGAGACGGTCGTCGCCGGCATCCGCGACGAGGGCGATCACATCCAGGCCACCGCGGCGAACTGCCCCGCCACCAAGATGGTCCTCGGTGGCTACTCCCAGGGAGCGGCCGTGACCGGCTTCACCACCGCCGACGCCCCGCCGCCGGGGGTGCCCGCCATCGCGCTGCCCGCCCCGCTGCCGCCCGCGGACGCCGACCACGTCGCCGCGGTCGCGCTGTTCGGGACGCCGTCGCCGCAGTTCCTCGAGTCCTACGGCGCCCCGGCGATCACCCTCGGAGCGCGGTACGCCCCGAAGACGACCGAGCAGTGCGCGCCGGGTGACACCATTTGCGACGGCACGCCCAACGCGACGCCGACGGTGGCGCACACCCTGTACCCGGTGAACGGCATGGTGGCCGCCGCCGCGGACTATGCGGCCGACCGCATAGGCCGATAGCCGGTCGGTGCCCCAAACGTTTCGCGATGACGTAGCGTGGTTATGTCTGCTAAGTAATCGCCCGCCGTCCCACGCTGGAGCCACGCTGATGACACTGATCAAGAAGACCCTGTCGGCCACCGCGGTCGCCGGTGGCCTCGCCGCCGCGTTGCTCGGCCTGGGTTCGGCTGCCGCCTACGCCGACCCGCCGCCGCCGGACATGTCGGTCGGTGACCCCGTGCCGCCGAACGCTCCGCCGAAGACGGCCGAGTTCTGGGACGGCGAGCCCGTGGTGTGGACCCACATGTGGGGTGGCCGCTGGGGCATCTGGAAGAACGACATGTTCCTGACGCTGTCGTCCAACATCAACACCGGCGGCGGTTAGCCCTCAGTCGGCCCTCGCGACCCGCTAGCCCAGCCCGCTCGAGTCGGCCGCGGCGGCGTCGCTCAACAGGTACTCGGTCGTGCCGGTGAGGTCGAGCAGACGGTCGAGCTGCGACGGGCGGTTGTCGAGGTGGAACAGCACCTCTTCGGTCTCGGTCATGTCGTGCATCGCCAGGAGGCCGGACAGGCCCGCCGAATCGCAGAAGTCGAGTTCCGCGCAATCCAGGTGCAGCGCTTGCAGATCGGGCCGCTCCTGCAGCAGCGTGCGGACCGCGTCGAGCACCGGTCCGATGGTCACGTAGTCGAGGTCCCCCGTGACGTGCAGGGTCGCGGCGTGGGGGTTCGCATCGGTGGGCATGGTGACCTCCAGATTCATGACGGGCACTCGGCGTTGGTGGATAGGAGCGCGGTGCGGGCGGCACGCAGCACGCTCAGGGTGCGCGGAAAGTCCCTCAGCTGCGCCCCGATGATGTCCAGGGTGGGCAGCAGGGACGCGGCGGGCACGCCCCGCGCGGTGAGGACGTCGGCCGTCCACAGGATGAAGTCGCTGAACAGTTCTTCGTCGCCGGTGTAGACGGCGGTTACCAGATAGTCGACGACGTGCGCGACGTCCTCTGCGGTGTGCTGGCGCTGCCGATCGGAGTAGGACTGCATCTCGGGTAGGCGAATCGCCAACTCGCGCAACGTCACTCGAACGAGATCGCGTGACATGCCGCTGACCATGGTGTACTCCTGGTCGGCCAGGTGCGGCAGGTCGTCGATCGCCTGGTGCGTCGCGCAGTGGTGGGTGCGCGAGAATCCGCGGGCCAGCCGGTCTGCCGCGGCCCTGGCGTCGGGCGCCCATCCATCGGCGCCGAGCAGGCGTGCGTAGCGGCCGTCCCTGCCGAAGGCGGCGCCGCCGGCGATCACCGCGGCGCCGGCGGCCTGACAGGCGGTGATCGCGGCGTGGGCCATCGGCAGCCGGGTGGGGATGGAGCACGACAGTGCGACGGCGTCGGGCGCGTGCTGATGCAGGTGCGCGATCAGATGGGGCGTCGGCACCTGGGCTCCCAGGAAGTCGACCTGCCAGCCTCGCAGCCGCAGCACCTCCGACAGCAGACGCGCGGGCAGGGCATGCCACTCCCCGTCGACGCACGCCACCACGACGCGACCGGCGTCGGCGGTGCGCGCGGCGGCCGGATGGTGCGCCAGGACGGCGATCACGCGGTCGTTGATGGCGGTGGCGACGTGCTCCTGCGCGACGGTCATCCGGTTGGCGGCCCACTCCGCACCGACGCGGCGCTGCACGGGGGCGATCACCTCCAGGAGGACGTCCTCGGGAGGGATCCCGCCGTCGAGTGCCGCGAATACCGTTGCGCCAGCGACATATTCGTCACCATCGACGACCGCACCCCACAGCCGATCGCGCACCACGGCACGATCGGCCGTGTCGACCCCGGCCGCGGCCTCCCCCTGGCTCACGCCGTGTACCTCCCGGCGGTGTGACCGTCGACCGCGCTCAGATAGGTGCGCCGCGGCGCGGAGATGGCGACGACGGCCATGTCGTCGTGGGGTTGGCCGCCGACCCACTGGGTGGCCAGCATCATGATGCGTTCGACGACGGCCTCCGCGGGCATGGCGACGCATTCGGCCATCGCCTCCGTCAGCCCGTCGTCGCCGAACACGCTCGTGCCCAGGGGGCCACCCCGGGCCTCGGACAGGCCGTCGGTGTAGAGCAGGCACGTCTCCCCGGGCGCGAGCGTCGTCTCGTAGGTGCGCGCCTTGAACTGCGGCAGCGCACCGACGAGGGTGCCACGGGTGTCGGCCCGTTCGACCCGTCCATCGTGGCGCACGATGATGGGCGCCGGGTGCCCGGCGCACGTCAGCCGCAGGTGCACCACGCCGTCGCGACGCGCCACCGACGCCAGCACCACCGTGGCGAAGCGGCTGTTGTCCGTGGACAGCAGCGCGCTGTTGAGCAGCGAGAGCACGTTCTCGTGCCGGTCGGCGAGCGGGGCCAGCGCGTGCAGCGTGTTGCGGATCTTCCCGGTCAGCACCGCCGCTTCCAGACCCTTGCCGCAGACGTCGCCCAGCACGACGAGCGTCTCGGCCTCGTCGGTCGCCGCGGGGTGGACGTCGTAGAAGTCCCCGCCGACGAGGTGGTGATCCTCAGAGGCGCGGTAGCCACCGGCCAGTTCGAAGCCGTGCATGCGGTGCAGCTGCGGCGGCAGCAGTTCGCGCATCAGCGTGTGGGTGACCGTTCGCTGATCGGCGTACAGCCGGGCCGCGGACAGTGCCGCACCGGCGCGTGCCGCGAAGAGCCGGGCGAACAGTTCCTCACCCTCGCTGAACGCCATGTGGGTGGTGCGCCGGAGGAGGACGAGCGCACCCGCGGGCACGCCGTGTCCCGGCAGCGGCGTGATGACCACCGAACCGACCGAACCGTCGAAGTCCTTGGGCAGCAACCACTCTGGCAGCGACGCCGGGTCGATCCACCGCGACGGCACCGGCGGGAAGCCGCGCAGCGCCTCACCGAGGCCGGGCACGGTCGCCGGGTCGGCGTCGACGCGACACTGCGTCACGGTGTCGCCGGCACCGCCGTACACCACGGGAATCCGTCCACCGGCGACCGGTGCGACGACGACCGCCGCATCGGCGAGGTGGCGCGCCGCCATCTGGACGGTGGCCTCCATGCACCGGTCGATGTTCAGCGACGCCATCAGCACCGCGGAGGCCTCGTCGAGGAACGCCGACCGTTCGCGTTCGCGGGCCAGGGCACGCTGCGCCTCGCGCAGGGGGAGCTCGGTCTGCTCGACGAGCCACCATGCGACGTCCCCGTCGGACAGTGGCGTCGGGCGGGCTTCGAACACCACGTCTCCCACGCTGCCCAGTGCCATCGCGTCGGCCCGGCCGTGGGTGGCGGGGGACTCGACGAAGCGCTGGTGCGCCTGCGCCAGCCACGGCGCCAGCGACTCTAGGTCCGTGCCGAACTCGACGTCGGCGACGACGTCACGGGTCGCCGCGCTCGCCGTGCGGATGAAGCCCGTCGGATCGACGACGAGCACCGGGTGGGGAACCGACGTCCAGCCGGCGTCGCGTCGCTGACCAACGTCAACGTCCGTCTCTCGTCCCATGTCAACAAGCCTCCTCGCGCGGGTCGACTGGCCGTGGCCAGAACTCCGGGGGAACGCCACGCTCACAGGGGTGCGTCACCACGCAGCGCTTCGACCCGCGGGGTATGACCCGCAAACCACCATCGTAATGCGCGACTCTGCGCGTTGCTAGCGAAGAGGGGGACGAGGGAGTGTCGAGCCCGCCCGCTCAGCTGCCGTTGTGGTGACCGGGGCTCGGCGTCTGGGTCGACGGCGGTGCCACCGGCTGCGGCGTGAACAGGTTGCCACCGCCGTTGGGGCTGAGGCTCTTCTCGGTGGGCGAAGGCGTCACGCTGGACGTCGACGAGCTGCTCGGGGTCGTGCTGGTGGAGGGTGTCGTGCTGGACGGTCCGCCGGATCCGCTGCCGCCACATGCGGTCAGGGCTCCCATCGCGACGACGGCCGCGACGCCGAGCCCGGCGGCGACGCGTCGGGTGTGCCAACTCTGCATGGGGGTTCCATTCTGCGATACGGGATGGTCTCGAGATGAACCGTAGCGTCCAATTCTGCGGGCAAGCTGACGATCGCCTGGACAAGCCTTGCGGCGGCGATGCCGAATGGACCACCAATGACCGCCCTAGCCGATGGACTGCTCAGTCCATCGGAGCCGACGGGCGCTCAGGTCATCCCGTGGCGAACCGACCGGCGAAACCGCGCAGCGGGACGTCGGCACTCGTGAGCAGACCGGGCGGTGCCGCCACGACCGATGTGATCGCGTTGAGGGCGGGCAGGCCGGTGACCGTCATGCCGATGGAGGCAAAGCTCTCCGGGTTGGACAGGTCGACGCCCGGCTTGGGGAAGATCATGTGCTTGTTGTAGATGCACGGATCACCCTTGATCTGAGTGATGTAGCAGCCCTTGATGTCCCAGCTCGGGTCGGTATGCGGCGTCATCTGCCATTCGAGATGCGTCTCCACCCGCGGCACGCCGTCGACCATGCCCTGGTACTTGATGTAGTTACCCCCGAGGGACCCCTTGGGCAGGGTGTACCAGCCGAGGTCGACGTCCTTGGTGCATGCGCCGAGCTCGTAGCTGAACGTCACCTCGTCGAGGTCGACGCCGAAGCAGTCGGCCATCAGCAACACGCTGTCGGCGAAGACCCTGGTGTACTTCTCCAACCGGCCGGGGATGCTCGGGTCCTCGACCGGCAGTCCGTAGCCCACCTCGATCCACGTGTCCCTGCTGTGATGACACGACACGTCGACCGACTCGATCGTGGTGACGTTCTCGATGTCGGCGACGTCGGCCGAACACACCACTCCCAGGATCTGGTTGAGGCCGGGGTTCATCCCGGTGCCGTAGAACGTCGCCCCGCCCTTGGCCGCGGCGTCGGCCAGCAGTTGCGTGACGGGCCGGCCCGAGGGATGGGGATGGTTCGCGTCGCGGTGCCACCCCGTGATCCAGTCGGCGGTCGTGACGACGTCGATCCCGGCCTCCAGGACCCGCACGTACAGATCCTCGTCGGGGAACACGCCGTGGAAGGTCAGGACGTCGGGCTGCGCCGCGATGATCTCCTCGACCGTGCCCGTCGCGATGACGCCGATCGGTTCGCCACCGATGATTTCGCCGGCGTCGCGGCCGATCTTCTCCGGCGAATAGCAGTGCAGGCCAACGAGTTTCAGGTCGGTACGGGCACCGATGCGTCGGATCATCTCGCTGCCGACGTTGCCGGTCGCGACCTGGAACACGCGGATCGGGGTGTCGTCACGGGTCATGGGAGGTCGGCCCCTCTCGTCGGTGTCACGGCGTGTAGTTCGGCGGCGCTGCCCCCGCGACCGTCGGGATAGAAGTACTTCTTCGCCCACTCGCGAATCGCGGTGAAGCCCTCGAACTCCGACGCCGACAGGGCGGGGGGATCGGAGTAGCGCTGGTGTGACCAGATGTGGACGTCCTGGCCGAACTGCCGGATGACCTCCTGGGCGAACTCGCGCGCCTTCGTCTCGGCGCGCGGGCCCTCCCGCCCGGGGGTCCGCCCGATGTACACGGTGAAACGGACGTCGCAGGTGCGGTCGTCGACGGGCGTGACCGCCGAGATGGTGCGGTTGTCGATCATCCCCGAACTCTTGGTCACCGCGATGCCGAGGCCACCGTTGATGGCCTCCACGCCACTGTCGACGTCCTCGATCGACTGGTTCTCGTCGCCCTCGAAGGTGATGGTGAAGTCGACGTAGGACACCGGCCCGGCGAAGTCGTGTCGAGTGAAGACGGGGACGATCGGCGTGCGGTGCACGAACTTGAAGTGCGCGACGTCCACACCGTTCTCCAGCACGTACTGCGGGTGCAGTTCCAGGCCGCGTTCGACGAGCGTCGCGCGGGGCCAGTAGTCGGCGGCGCTGCTGCCGTCGTCGAAGCTGGCGAAGACGTCGGGGGCGTCGAAGAACGGCTCGCGGCCCGCGGTGTCGTGCCAGAGGTAGATCGCGTCGTTGCGTTCGACGACGGGGTAGGTGCGCATCCGACGCCCGCGGTTGGGGCGGGGCTCGTACGGGATGCGGACGTTGCGGCCCTCGGCATTCCACTGCCACCCGTGGAAGGGGCACTCGATGACCTCGCCCTCGACGTGCCCGCCGAAGCCCAGGTGCGCCCCGAGGTGTTCGCAGTAGGCGTCCATGACGCTCACCCGACCCGACTGCGCGCGCCACGCCACCAGCTCCGTGCCGAAGTAGTGCATTCGGTGGACGCTGCCGGCCGCGACCTCGTCGGACCACGCGACCTGGAACCAGCCCGTCGGCGTCATCGACAGTGGCGGTATGGCCATGGGCGAAAGCATAGTGGGTTCGTTGAAAATATCAACGACGTCTCTGTGAAACGGCCGTACCATCGACCGCGTGACGGAGGTCGGCGCGGCGGCGCAACGCACCAACAGGCGTGGCGACGCGACCCGCGCCAGCATGCTCGAGGCCGCGCTGGCCGCCCTGGCGACCGGTGATCCCGCCGCGGTGTCGGCCAACCGGATCGCCAAGCTGATCGGGGCGACGTGGGGAGCGGTCAAGTACCAGTTCGGCGACGCGGACGGGTTGTGGGCCGCGGTGCTGCACCGCACGGCCGAGCGGCGCGCCGACGTGTTCGTCCCCGCCGACCCGAGTGCGCCTCTGCGACAACGGGTTTCCACCGTCATCGACACGCTGTACCACGGCCTGACCGCCAGCGACTCCCGGGCGATCGAGAATCTGCGGGCCGCGCTGCCGCACGATCCCGCCGAACTGGAACGCCTCTACCCCAGGACGGCCGCGGAACTACAGTCCTGGGGCAGGGGATGGTTGAGCACCTGTCAAGCCGCGTTCGCCGACCTCGACGTCGATCCCGACCGGGTCAACGAGGTCGCGACGTTCATCCCCGGCGCCATGCGTGGCATCACGTCCGAACGCCAGCTCGGCGCGTTCTACGATCTCGACTTGGCGCGACTCGGTCTGACGAACGCGATCGTCGCCTACCTCGAGGGCGGCTGAGCGCCGGTGCGTCCCGCGCCCCCGATGCGGGTATGCCCCACGGCACACGACCGAGGGAGCCCTTCGTGACCACACCCGACCACGTCGAGAACACCGGCGACAACCTGCGCCATGCCGCCGAAGTGCAGGAGCGGGAGCGCGCCGAGCAGACCGAGCCACGGGTGTCACCCGAGGAGTCCGACGCCGCGCCCCCGCTTCCCGACTTCAACACCTAGTCACTCACACGGCGAGCAGACGCTCGAAGAAGTCCCGGTACCGCGTCAGTGCGACGCGCAGGTCCTCGGTGGACGCCTCCTCGCCGCGGCTCCACTGCTCCTCCAGTCGCGACCGCGCATCGGTGAAGCCCTGGGTGAGCTGACCGAGGACGTCGGACACCAGCCCGTCGGCCCGCTGCACGCAGTCGCGGGGATCGTCGACGAAACCGGCTTGCACCGTGTTCCACCGAGCGCGCAGGCCGGCGAGTTCGTCGTCGGCGAATAGCGAGGCGGACGCGTCCTGTTCGGTCTGGTGCGAAACCCGTTCGCGCCCAACATCTTCGACGTCGGGGCTCTCGTCGTCGAGGCTTCGACCGGCGGGACTCTCGTGGTGGACGTGATCGTGCTCGTGGTCGAGGTCGGGCTCCGCGCGGTGCTGAGACTTCGGCTCCGCGAGGGTCATGTTGGGTACGGCGTCGGGGTCGTGGGTGGTCATGCGGATGCCTCCTGGGTCGATTCGCCGATGGGCGTAGGGGTTTCGTGTGCGGGTGGTTCGAGGAGTTCGTTGAACAGCGCGCGGTAGTGCACGAACGCCTGGCGTTGCTCCTCGGTCTCCGAGCCGCTGGCCGACCGTTGGACGGCGTGCGCGGCGCGATAGTTCTCGACGACGGTCGGGTGGTCGACCGAGATGTCCTGTGCGCGTTGGTCGAAGTCGTCGACCGGGTAGCCGCGGTCCCGCATCACGGCGGTGATCAGGCGGTCCGCTTCGACGAGCGCGCCCGTGGGATCGTCGACGAACGCAGCCTGAACGCCCCGCCAGCGCTCGGCATACCGCCGCCGCGCCGCGGATGGCAGTGCCACGATGTCCAAATCGTCGTGGCGCCGCTCCCGCTCGAGGAGCTCCTTCTCGGCCGCCCCCGGCGTGTCGGCCTCGGACACCATCCGTTCGTACTCAGGGCCGAAACGCTCCCGAAGGCGTTGGCTTCGTTTGCGACGACCCACCGCCAAGGCGGCAGCCAATACGATTGCGGCGACGACGATCATCACCGCGATCACGATCCAAACCCAGGTGGGCATGTCGTTCTCCTCTCGCTCGATGGTGTCTTCATCGAAGACCCATCGGGGGAGGTTCGACTACACCCCTTTGGCGGTAATTCGGTAGCGCCGCCCGGACCGGCTATCGCGCGGCGGCATCGATCGTGGCGATCAATTCCCTTGCTGTTGAGAGGGATTGGAGAGTCTTCTCGCGCTCGTCACCCATTCCGACGATGGCGTCGACCGAGAGGGGGCCGAGGATCTGGGTGAGCCCGTGGCCGTCGTGGCCGAAGAAGCCCGCCAACTCGAGCATCACCGCGCCGTGGCTCAGGCTCCACAGCCGGCCGGCGATGGTCAACTCGCCGTCGTCGCGGATGCGACCGGCATCGATCATGCGACGTACGGCCGTACGCAACGCCTGGAAGGACGCCGCCCATTCACCGCGCTGGGTGGCACCGCCGGTGCTGGTGAGGTCGGCGCGGTGACCGGTGACGGTCGCCGGGGACGTCGCGCCGAAGATCAGTTGGTAGCGCTGGGGATTGGCCAGTGCGAACGCGCGATAGGCCGCGCCCATGACGAAGAAGTCCGCGACGGGATCGTCGGTCTGCGGCGCGTCGGTCAGCGCCTGGGTGAAGCGGGAGAACGCTTCGCTCGCGACGGCGTCGACGACTCCGGACATGCCGCCGAAGTGGGTGTAGACCGCCATGGTCGACGTGCCGACTTCGGCCGCGAGGTTGCGCACGCTGAGCGCCTGCAGACCGTCGCGCTCCAGCAGTCGGATGCCACCGGCGATCAATCGGTCCCGTACGTCGCTCACCCTTGTCATCTTGTCATAACGCTGTTATACACAAAGGCGGATAACACTGTTATTGGAGGCGCGACATGGCGAACCGCTATCTGGAGGACTCCTTCGCACCGATCAGCGAAGAGCACACGCTGACCGACCTCGAGGTGACCGGCACGATCCCCGACTACTTGGACGGGCGCTACCTGCGGAACGGACCCAATCCCATCGGGGAGATCGATCCCGAGCTGTACCACTGGTTCATCGGCGACGGCATGGTGCACGGCATGCGCATCCGTGACGGGAAGGCCGAGTGGTACCGCAACCGTTGGGTCCGCAGCCCGCACGTGGCACACCTGCTCGGTGAGCCGCCGCGGCCCAGCCACGGCGGCATCTCACCGATCGGCGCCAACACCAACGTCATCGGGCACGCCGGCCGGACGCTCGCGCTGATCGAGGGCGGCGTGGCCAACTACGAGTTGACCGACGAGCTGGACACCGTCGGCCCATGCGACTTCGGCGGCACGATCACCGGTGGATACACCGCACACCCCAAACGCGACCCGGACACCGGGGAGCTCCACGCGGTGTCCTACAGCATGTTTCGCGGAAACACCGTTCAGTACTCGGTGATCGGCGCCGACGGCACGGCACGGCGCATCGTCGACGTCGAGGTCACGGGCAGCCCGATGATGCACGACTTCTCGCTCACCGAACGCCATGTCGTCTTCTACGACCTGCCGGTGACGTTCGACCACCGGCAGGCGGCGGAGATGACGGTACCGCGCGGGCTGCGGCTACCGGCGCGACTTCTGCTGTCCGCGTTGATCGGCCGCGTTCGCATCCCCGACCCGATCACCGCGCGGATGCCGTCCGGCGACGCCGCCGACCGTCGGTTCCCCTACTCGTGGGACCCGCGCTATCCCGCCCGTGTCGGCGTGATGCCGCGTCAGGGTGGCAGCGCCGACGTGCGGTGGTTCGAGGTCGAGCCGTGCTACGTCTTCCACCCGATGAACGCCTACGACGGTGACCCCTCGGAAGGCGACACGGTCGTGCTCGACGTGATCCGCCACGCGAAGATGTTCGACACCGACCACCTCGGCCCCAACGAGGGGCCGCCGACACTGGACCGGTGGACCGTCGACCTCGCCGACGGCAAGGTTCGCGAGTCGCGGATCGACGACCGCGGCCAGGAGTTCCCCCGGGTCGACGAACGGCGCGTCGGCAAGCGCCACCGCTTCGGTTACGCGCCGGCCGTCGGCGTCGGCGCACGGGGCGAGAACGCTCTGCTCAAGCACGACTTCGTCGGAGGCGACAGCCGCACCAGGTCATTCGGTGCGGGAAAGGCGTTGGGCGAGTTCGTGTTCCAGCCGTCCTCACCCGACGCCGCCGAGGACGACGGCGTGTTGATGGGCTACGTCTACGACCGGGCGTCCGACCGCAGCGAGCTGGCGATCCTCGATGCACGGAGCCTGGATCAGGTGGCTGGCATCCAACTCCCGCACCGGGTCCCGGCCGGCTTTCACGGCAACTGGGTGCCGTCGTCCTGACTAGCGGAAGCGGACGTTGAGCGTCGCCAACCCGAAGATCTTGCGGCCACCGGACTTCGCGGCGACGATGACGACACCGCTGCGGGTCTCCGGATCCAGCGACTTGATCCGGCCGCTGAACTCGATGTCGGCGCCCTCGGCGGCCGAGACGACCGCGGGCTGGGACAGGCGCACCGCGTAACGCGTCACCGCGCCGGGGTCCCCCGACCACGCCGAGCCGAAGGCCGCGCCGAGACCCATCGTGAGCATGCCGTGGGCGATGACGTCGGGTTGGCCGGCCAGCTTGGCGATGTTCTCGTCCCAGTGCAGTGGATTCGCATCCCCGGCTACCCCGGCATAGTTCACCAGGTCGCCGCGGGACAGTCGGGTGTGGTGGGTGGGCAGTTCGTCGCCGACCTTGACGTCCTCGAAGGCCGGCGTGCCCGGCGTGCGGGTCGACCCGTCCTCGGCGATCCGCAGCGCGCCCTCCGGTCGCAGCGTCTTGCGGTAGACCTCGTCGGAGGCGTCGACGCCGAGCAGGTTGACGTCGTGCATCATCACGCCCTGCACGGCGGACCGGATGGCCGGGTCGACGTCCTCGGCCGTCACGCCGACGACCGTCGTGTGCAGGGTGTGGACGCATTCGCCGGCGGCGTCGGTGAACGTGTTGGTGACGGTGATGAGGTCCCGGCCCGCGATCTTGCGCACCGAGGTCAGCTCGACGTCGGTCTGCAGTTCGTCACCCGCGACGATCGGACGGTGCTGCTCGAAGACCTCTTCGGTTTGCAGGTACATGTCGTAGCCGATGACCACCGACTCGAACATCCGCTGGTTGCAGGCCATGGCGGGCGCCGAGGTGAACGTCAGCGGCGCCACCAGACCCGAGTAGCCCAGTTCGGCGGCGGCCGCGTCGTCCCAGTGGGCCGGGTGGTAGTCCTGCACGGCCCTGGCGAACTCGCGCACCTTCTCGCGCCCGACCCGGTAGGTGTCGTCCATCCGGTAGTAGTGGCCGACCCGCGATTCGAGCGCCGACGCTTCTGCTGCTGCGGTCATGATCGTGCTTCTTCTCCATCGGCGGGTGGGCTCAGGTCACCGAAGCACACTAACCGGCGGATGCGGGAGAGCACCCGCGGGATGAGGATCCGCGGGTCGTGAGGGAACCGACGAGGCTTAGCTGGATGGGCTGGCGGATGCCGCGGCCGACGCCGAGGACGCCGCCGCCGACGACGACGCGGCCGCGATCGCCGACTGGCCCTGCGGGCTGGCGGCGGAGAAGCCCGGCTTGGTCGCCGAGGCGACGGGGTTGTCGCAGTTCAGCGAGACCAGCAGCTGCTGGGTCGGCGAACCCGACGTGTTCTCCGGCGCGGGGACCGTGCGCGGCACGGTGTTGACGACCTGGCAGTTGGGCTGGGTCAGCTGATCGCCCACGATGGTCGAGATGACCGGCGTGAGACCGGCGCCGGTGATCGCGGTCTGCGCATCGCTGTACTTCTGCCCGACGACGTCGGGGGTCGAGCCGGCTTGTGCGACACCGGCGCCCAGCAGCACGGCGCACGCCGCGGCGCTCGCGGTGAAGCCGAGACCCATGGTCAGGACGCGCATGTCAACCCCCTTCGGCGGGCCGGACGTGTCCGCTTCGTGCGATGACAGGTCATCCGGCTGGGAATGATCGTCACGAATCCACCCCGGCAGTCCCTGAAGCCCAGCTGAAAGGTTGGTGTGCGTTTGGAGGCAGCCGGCGTCACAGCCTGGCGGCGTAGCGTCCGAACGAGGCGGCGGGCCGACGACGAGAGGGGCAGCCATGGGCCGGACGGACGACGACACCTGGGACGTCACGGAGAGTGTCGGCGCCACCGCGCTGATGGTCGCCGGGGCCCGCGCCGCGGAGACCGAGAGCGCCGCGCCCCTGTTCCGAGATCCCCTTGCGCGCGTGTTCCTCGACGCCGCGGGCGAGGGGACGTGGAACGTCTTCGACCGCGCGGGCGGTGACGCCGACCCCGAGCTCGCGGGTCACCTTCGATCTCTGCTGGACTTCTTCGCCGCCCGAACGGCCTTCATCGACGACTTCTTCAGCGCCGCATCCGAAGCCGGGATCCGCCAAGTCGTGATCCTCGCGTCGGGCCTGGACTCCAGGGCGTGGCGGCTGCCGTGGCCCGACGGCACCCGCGTGTTCGAACTCGACCAGCCCAAGGTGCTCGCCTTCAAGGCCGCGACGCTGCGCGAGCACGGTGCGCAGCCCACCGCCGAGCGCACCGAGGTGGCGATCGACCTACGCCAGGACTGGCCAATGACGTTGCGGCAGAATGGTTTCGACGAGGCGGCGCCGACCGCGTGGTCGGTCGAGGGGCTGCTGCGCTACCTGCCGTCGCACGCGCAGGACCTGCTGTTCGAGCGCCTGCACGAGCTCAGCGCCCCGGGGAGTCGGGTGGTGGCCAACGCGCCCACCGACGACGCGGCCAGCCCGGACCGGGTCGCGCGGGAACGTGAACTGACGCAACGATTCTCGAGCGTCGCCAGCACTGGGGGCGCCACGACCGACGTCGCCGCGCTGTCCTACGCCGAGACGCGCACCGACGTCGTCGGCTGGCTTCGCGAGCACGGCTGGGAGGCCTCCGCCACGTCGGTGCCGGAGGCGGTCGCGCACTACCGCGGCCGGCCGGCAGCCGAGGCGGACGCCATCCCCAGCACGTTCATCTCCGGACGGCGACGAACGATCCACGACGAGGAGGATTCATGAAGGTCGTAGGCCTCGAAGAGCACTACGTCACGCGCGAGGTGGTCGACGCGTGGAATTCGCTGGACGCCCGCTGGCGAGATCCTGCGACGGCGGGTTCGACGACCGGTGACACCGGCCGCAGGTTGCTCACGCTCGGGGAGGAACGCCTGGCGGTGATGGACGACGCGGGCATCGACACCCAGGTGATGTCGCTGACCACGCCGGGGCTGTGGAACCTGGACCCCGGCGCCGGCGTCGCCCTGCAGAGCGCGAGCAACGACACCCTCGCCGATGCCGTGCGGCAGCACCCGGACCGGATGCGCGGTTTCGCGACGCTGGCGCTGCAGGACCCGACCGCCGCGGCCGCCGAACTGCAGCGCGCGGTCACCAGCCTGGACTTCGACGGCGCCCTGATCTTCAGCCGGGTGCGCGACCAGAGCATCGACCACACCGACTTCTGGCCACTCTTCGAGGCGGCCGAAGCGCTCGGCGCGCCCCTGTACCTGCACCCCCAGTCGCCACCGCCCGGCGTCCGCGAGGCGTACTACGGGGGCTTCGGCGACGTCGTCGACGCGGCCTTCGCCACGCACGGCGTCGGCTGGCACTACGACACGGGCGTGCAGTTGCTGCGGCTGATCCTGGCCGGGGTGTTCGACCGGTTCCCCGGTCTGCAGATCATCATGGGCCACTGGGGTGAGATGGTGCCGTTCTACCTCGACAGGATCGACCGGATGAGCGCCACCGCCGGCTTGCAGCGCAGCATCAGCGAATACGTCGCGACCAACGTCCACCTGACCCCCGGCGGTGTGTTCAGCCAGCGTTACCTGCGGTGGGCGCTGGACGTGGTGGGACCCGAACGCATCATGTTCGCCGCCGACTATCCCTTCGTCCCCACCGACGGCGGCAAGGCGCGGGGCTTCCTCGACGGCGCCGACCTCACCGACGCCCAGCGGGCGGCGATCGCCTCGGAGAACTGGGAGCGACTGCGGGCCGGCATCCGGCGCTGACGCAGCCCCGTCAGCCGAGCTGAATCTCGGTGAGCAGCGCCCGGTGATCGGAACCGGCGATGCCCGCGGTGCGGGCGCGCGTGGCCGTGCACCGCAGGGTGAGGACGTGGTCGATGACGAAGAGCGGCGGCGTCCACCTCCGGTGGTTGGGGAACGTCGCCGGGTAGCCGGCTCCAGCCTGGCGAACCGCGTCGGCGTAGCCGGCGAGACCATCGCGGAAGGGCCGCATGTCCAGCGTGCTGTTGAAGTCTCCGGCGACGATCACCGCGCCACCGTCGGCCCAGGCATCGGCCTCGCGCAACGTCGACGGCAGGGCCGCGAGATCGGCGCGCCAGCCGACGATGTCCACCGGGCTCTCCAGGTGCACCGCCACGACCGTGGGGTCGGTCGGGCAGCCGGGCACCTGCAGCCGTACCGCGAGGCACGGCATCAGCGGGCCCGGGAGGTGCCGGGTCTCGGTGATGGGGTGCTTGCTCCACACCCCGATTCCCGCCGCGCGGGGCCGGGTTTCGAGGAACCGGTGCGGGAACGCCTCGTCGAGGCCCGCCGCCGAGAAGCGGGCCGCGCAGTCCGCGGTGAGTTCCTGCACCACGAGGACGTCGGTGTGCGCCGCCGCCCAACCGACCAGGCTCGCGGCGTCCGCGCGACCGAACAGGACGTTGGCCGAGGTGACCCGCAGCGTCGCCGTCGTGGCGCGGCCGGGTTCGGTCCCGCCGAACGACGCCAGGTGCGGGCTCAGCGCGGCCGCGCCGAACGCGGCGGTCGCGAGCCCGGCTACCCGACTGCGGCGGTCGGCGGCCAGGGCCAGCCCGGTCACGGTGGCCGCGGTGCCGATCAGCGGCGCCGCCGCGGCGACGATCGCCGTGCCGCGCGACGGTTCGGTCGCCTGCCTGGCCGCCAGAGCGCGCACCACCGCCAGCGACGCCGCCGCGCCGAGTCCGCGGCGGACGAGCACCCCCGGCTCTCGGAGTTCGCCGATGGGGGCTGTCGCGTCGGCACGTTTCCTGGGCACGACAGCCGAAGATAGCGACGCCGTCCGGCCCAGCGGCTTCCGGGGCGCTGCCAATCGCTCGTGCCGGGTGCGCGGTGCGACGATGGACCCATGACCGCAACGCTCGTCGCGAAGAACGTGGCAGGCGGCTTCGCCCACCGCACGCTCTTCGAGGGACTCGACGTGACCGTCGCACCGGGTGACGTCGTCGGGGTCGTCGGCGCCAACGGCGCGGGCAAGAGCACGCTGCTGCGCATCCTGGCCGGTGACCTCGCACCCCTCGACGGTTCGGTCAGTCTGGCGCCCGCGGACGCGTTCGTGGGATGGCTGCCGCAGGAGCACGAACGGGTGCCTGGCGAGACCGTCGCCGCCTACGTCGCCCGGCGGTCCGGCTGCACCGACGCGACCCGGGCGCTGGACGCGACGGCGGCGGCGCTGGCGGACCCCGACCACACCCCGGCCCAGGCCGACGCGTACTCCGCGGCGCTCGACCACTGGTTGGCTTCCGGCGCAGCCGATCTCGACGAGCGGCTGCCCGCGGTGCTCGCCGACCTCGGGCTCGACGTGGGCGTGGTGCGGCCGGACGTCACGCCGATGACCGCGCTCTCCGGTGGTCAGGCCGCCCGGGTGGGGCTGGCCGCGCTGCTGGTGTCGCGGTTCGACGTCGTGCTCCTCGACGAACCGACCAACGATCTCGACCTCGACGGCCTCGCGCGGCTGGAGCTGTTCGTCCGCGACCTGCGCGGTGGCGTCGTGCTGGTGAGTCATGATCGAGAGTTCTTGGCGCGCACCGTGACTCGCGTGCTCGAGCTCGACCTCGCGCAGCACACCAACACCGTCTTCGGCGGCGGCTACGAGAGCTACCTGGAGGAGCGCGAGGTCGGCCGCCGGCACCGCCGCGAGCAGTACGACGAATTCGCCGAGAAGAAGGCCGATCTGGTGGCGCGCGCCCGTATCCAGCGGGAGTGGTCGAGCCAGGGTGTCCGCAACGCCATGCGCAAGTCCCCCGACAACGACAAGATCCGGCGCCGCGCGGCGACGGAGTCCAGTGAGAAGCAGGCGCAGAAGGTGCGCCAGATGGAGAGTCGGATCGCCCGGCTCGAGGAGGTCGTCGAACCGCGCAAGGAGTGGACCCTGGAGTTCACCATCGGTGCCGCGCCGCGGTCGAGCTCGGTCGTCGCGGTCCTCGACGCCGCGGTGGTACGCCACGGCGACTACGTGCTGGGACCCGTGTCGGTACAGGTCGACGCGGGTGAGCGGATCGGCATCACCGGTCCCAACGGGGCGGGCAAGTCGACCCTGCTGCGGCTACTCCTTGGCCGTCAGCGGCCCGACGAGGGGCGTGCGAGCCTCGGCGCGAACGTCGCGATCGGTGAGATCGACCAGGCGCGTGCGGACTTCACCGGCTCCGCCCGCCTCGTCGACCGCTTCGAGGAGCGGGTGCCGTCGTGGTCGACGGCCGACGTGCGCACCCTGCTCGCCAAGTTCGGGCTGCGGGCCGACCACGTCGAGCGCCCCGTCGACGACCTCTCACCGGGCGAGCGGACCCGCGCCGGCCTCGCGCTGCTGCAGGCGCGTGGCACCAACGTGCTGGTGCTCGACGAGCCGACCAACCACCTGGACCTCCCCGCCATCGAACAGCTGGAGCAGGCGCTCGAGAACTACGACGGCGCACTGCTCCTCGTCACGCACGACCGCAGGATGCTGCAGAACGTCCGACTCGACCGGCGGTGGTTGGTCGACGGCGGTGGGGTCACCGAGCTGTGAACCCTCACCAGGACAGGTCGGCGTCCGGCTCGACGTCGACCAGTCCGATCGAGTCCGCCGCCACGGTCAGCGTCGCCGAGAGCCCCGCTGCCTGAGTCGAATCACGCAAGCGGACATGGCCATTGGTCCACCGCCGTCGGCGGCTCACGGCCCACGTCGCCTGGACCACCACCCCCGCGGCGGCTCCGACGGTGCGGACCTCGCCGACGCCGGGTTCCCCGCAGCGCCTCAGCAGCTCGGCGAACGACCCGTCCGGCAGCAGCGGGCGTCCCGTGGTGCGAACCACGAAGCGGCACCGCCGCGCGAGGGCGTCGGGCACCGGGCCGGCGTGCACGCGCGGATCCTGCAGTCCCAGCTCGTCGAGCAATCCGGCCGCGGCGGGACCGGTCAGCCAGATCCCGACGTCCTCGCCCAGGAAGCCCGCCATCGTCGTGACGAGCGAACCCGCGCCGTGGGACGCGGTGTCGATCTCGACGCACGCGGCGGGGACGTCGTAGCGCAGGCCGAAGCGGCGCGCGGCGGGATCGGGAATCAGCCGAGCCATCGCCAGCGCCTCCCGGTTCTTGCCCGCAGCGCGTTCGGCGACGGGACGGTCACCCCAGTCGGGCCCGTCGTGCCAGGCGACCGCATCGCGGGCGTGGTGCAGCACGGCGCCACCCGCCATGGCGCGATGGGCGAATTCCCAATCCTCGCCGCCGTATTCGCGGAACGATTCGTCGAAACCGCCGACCTCATCGAAGAGCTCACGGCTGCAACACATCACGGCGCTGATGACGTGACGGTAGGAGGCGAGGTCGGCGTGCAGCAGGTCGGCGCTGGCGGCGTAGGCGTCGACCAGCCATCCGGGCTCGGGAAGGATCTCGGGACGGATCCGGCCGGCCCACCAGTCCTCGAGTGCGGCGGGCGAGAGGCCGGTGAGGTCGGCGTGGCGCCGTCGCGCGACCACGAGGGCGTCGGGCAGCAGCGACGGCAGGCGCACCAGGTGCCGCAGGTACCCGGGTTCGGGCACGGTGTCGGCGTCGAGGAAGCACAGCACGTCCGCGGTCGTGGCCGCCGCGCCGAGATTGCGCGCGGCCGCCGCCCGGAAACCCCGGTCCTCCTGCCGCACCGCCCTGACGTTCAGCGCCGCACCGGTGACGTCCGGGGCATTCGCCGACCCGTCGTCGGCCACGACGACCTCGATGAGATCACTTGCGTAGTCCTGCAATTCGAGGGCCCGAAGCACGAGTGCCAACTGAGCGGGCTGCTCGTAGTGGGGGATGACGACGCCCACCCGGACCGCGCGCGACGGCTCCGCGGCGAGCAGATCCCACCGGTTGCCGGGCACGACGAAGCGGCCGTCGGTGAGCGGCAGCGGTCCGGTCATCCGTGCACGGCGCCCAGCACGCGTCGGTAGGCCGCGCCGGCTTCCTCCCACGAGGGCGTGCAGACCGTACCGGGCGGCAGCCATGTCGCGGTGGGGTCGGCCAGCGCGGCGCGCAGTGCGTCGGCGAGAGCGCCGGGCCGATCGTCGAAGAGCCACAGGGCCTTTGGATTGCGCTGGGCGATCTCGCGGGTGTAGCGGGTGGCGGGCGCCAGCGGCCGTCGGCCCGCCGAGAGCCAGGAGTTCAGCGAGCCCGACGCCGACACGTGCCGGTGGTGCACGACGGGCACGGTGACCGATCTCAGCAGGGCGGGCAGATCGTCGTCGGTGACGTACCCCGTCGTGACGAACGGACGACCCTGGGCGCGGGCGAGTTCCTCCAACTCGACGATCAGGTCGTCATGCCCCGCGGAGGGTTCGCCGACGGCGAGCAGCCGGACGTCGGGCGGCAGGCCCTGCATCGCGTGGAGGACTTCGTCGTGGCCCTTGCCCGGGTAGACGAATCCGAAGACGGCCACCGACCGGTCGGCCGTCGCCTCCCACTGCCCGATGACGGGGGCGGCGATGGGGAGCGGTACGACCGCTGTCGCGTCGCCAATGCCGATGTCGCGCAACAATTCTCGTTCGTGTTCACTGCTGACGACGATGCCGTCGACGGCCGCGGCCAGCGCGACGTACCCGCGGGCCCGCGTCGCGTAGTTGGTGAGATCGCACAGGTGCGGGAGGTCGTGCAGGGTGACCGTCACCCGCCCCCCACCGCGGTGGACACCGGCCGCCAGCCGGTCGACGACCGCCGCCGCCTGGACCGCATCGGCGCCGAATAGGCGATCGGTGAACTGCAGGTGCACCCCGCACCCGGCGGGCACCGCGTCGCCGGGAAGCTCGGCCGCGGGGCCGGTCCAGCGCTGCAGCGCGGCGAAGCCGTCGGACCACGCGGCGTGCAGCTCCACCCCGAAGCGCACGACCCCGTGCTGCTGCGGGCCGATCACCAGGTGGACGAGCGGACCGGTCGACGACGCTGCGGTCACCGCACCGCCCCGCCCACGGGCAGGCCCAGCAGGTCGATCGTCGTGCGGTGCCGCTCGACGGCCAGGCGCAGGAAGTCGGGATTGTGCTGATACCAGGTCATTTGGGTGCGGTGCACCCGTTGGGGGTCGATCGTCTCGCCGTCCAGCCACCAGTCGCTGCGGGGCTGCCCGGCGATGCCGAGCGCATCGAGCACTCGCTGTTCCAGCGGCACGAAGACCGAGCCGAGCAGGGGGCGATCGCCCAGCGCGGCATCGGTCAGCTCCTCGCGCACCCCCAGCTCGGCGAGCACCCGACGGCCGAGCGCCGCGAGCACGACGTTGCCGGGATGGTTGATGGCGTGCGCGGCGTCGGTGCCCGCGTCGGCGAGTACGTCGGACACCCCGACGTCGGTGTCGCGCCGCTCCCGCGCGGCGAGGGCGGCCGTGCTCTCCTGCGCCACGGCACGGAACCGGTCGGGCTCGACCTCGACGTCCCACGGGTCGTCCAGCGAGCGGCCGGCCAGCGCGGCCGCGATCGTGCGGAGGTCGTGATAGGGCACCACGGGCGGGACCACCGACCGGTCGGCGGGGTGGCGGACGATCACCTGGAACGGGTAGAGCCCGGCGTATCGAATGACAGGCCAGCGCAGCACCGTCGCCCCGGCCGGCACCATCGCCGCGGTTTGCAGCGAGCCCAGCGGCAGGTCGCGGTAGTCGGTCCTGATCGGCTGGGTGAGCAACACCGCCGCCCGGCTCAGCAGCGCGTGCAGGTGGGGGATGTCGTCCGCGGTCAGCTCGTGCACCGGGGGCACCCGGACCGTGCGATAGGGCGGGTCGTCCACGGCGTCGAGCGTCAGCCGCAGCGCCTCGGCCTGACAGTTGCCCAGCACCACCCACAGCGGACGCCCGGTGTCGTCGTCGGCAGGAGGGTCGTAGAACCCGCCGTAATGCCGCCGTCGGCCCTGATCGGTCACCTCAGCGAGGGTAGCTGTCGGCGAGCTGATTGCATCGCGGGCCCGTGGGTAACTCATCGGGGCACGCGTCAGGAAGGAAGAACCGTCACATGGTCCAGTCACCCCAGGTCTCACCGCCGCAGTCGGCGTTCGCCGACGAGGTCTCGAGCTGGTCGGACATCCCCGGCTGGTTCCACTGGCGGGAGGGCCAGCAGGAGGCCGTCGCCACGTTCCCCGAGGGCAGCACCTTCGTCGAGGTCGGTTCCTATCTCGGTCGCAGCCTGTGCTCGCTCGCCGACGTCGTCCAGACGGCGGGCCGCGACTTCACGGTCGTCGGCATCGACACCTGCCGGGGCAGCGGCGCGGAGGGCCGGGCCAACGAGAACGCCCACGGACCGGCCGTCGACCACGGCGGCGGCACGTTCGCCGGTCTGCTGCACCGCAACATCGTGTCGTGCGGTTTCGCCGATGCCGTGCACGTGTTCATCAGCAGCTCGCCCAAGGCCGCCGACTTCTTCGTCGACGGCTCGCTGGCGTGGGTGCACCTCGACGCCAGGCACGACTACGACAGCGTCGTCGGCGACATCGAGGCGTGGGCGCCCAAGGTGATGTCCGGCGGTTGGCTCTCCGGTGACGACTACGACGACCGGTACTGGCCCGGCGTCGTCGCCGCGGTCGGGGACACCCTGCCCGACGCGCAGGCCTGGCTGACGGCGCAGTGGCGGTGGCTCAAGCCCTGACCCGCTAGCGTCCGGCCGGCCACCATCGCATCGACTTGGTGATCTGCGCGAAGTTGAACTGCCACCGCTCGACGATGCGGAAGCCCATCCGGAACGGGATCTGGTAGACGGGCACCGACCCGAGCCGGGGTCCCGGCGCCAGTGCGACGCCGCTCTCGTGCGCGGGTCGCGTCCAATCATGTTCGGACACAGTCCAAATCACCGAGCAGCGGCGCAGCCGGTCCTGCACGGTCCAGACCGGGACGAAGCCGTCCCAGAGCCGGTCGGTGGTGGTGGCACGGGCTCCGCGGCCCAGATCGACGAGCCCACGGTAGGCCGCGGGGCGCGAGGCGAGCAGGGGACGGATGGGTCCCGGCTTCCACGACGTGGTGTTGTCCAGCAACAGGCAGTCACCCGGATGGGCATGCCGGGTGACGACGTCGGCGATCTCGCTGTAGTCCATCCCCTCGCGCTTGTACGGAGCACGTTGTACGAGAACGTAATTCGGCGCCGCCGCGACCGCGAGGACGAGCAGCAGCAGGGCCGCCGGACCCGGTGACCGCGCGATCCGCGCGACGCACGCGCCCAGCAGCAGGGCCACCGCGGGCGAGGTGAAGCACAGGTAGCGCGGGTAGTAGATCGGCGCGGCGAAGACGGTGAAGAGCAGCAGCGTCGCGGTGGGAATGGCCATCCACGCCACCGCGAGCACCGTGAGCCGTCCGACCCCCGGCCCGGCGGGGGGAGCGCCGAGCAGCCGGGACAGCACCGCGGCGACGACGAGGACGCCCCCGATGATCGCGAATGGCGTACTGCCGTCGAAGTATTGGTTCTGGAAGACCTCGATGACGGTGTCGTGGTTCAGCGGCGAGATCCACGCCACCTGCCCCATTTGCGTGCGACTGAACAACAGGAACGGTGTCGCCAGGCCCGTGCCGACGGCGGTCGTCACCACCCAGCACGCGACGGCGGCGCGCCGCGGCGACAGGACCGCCAGCCCCACGGCGTACACGGCGACGAGCAGCACCATGAACGCATTGAGCAGGATCGCGGCCACCAGCAGCAGCAGGTAGAGCAGCCAGTGCCACGGCCGATTCCGGCGGATCGCGACCACCAGCACGACCGTCAGCCACACCGCGGCCATCGCGGTGAACGCATACGACCTGGCCTCGACGCCGGCCCACGTCGTGCGGGGCAGCACGGCGAAGACGACACCCGCGCACACGGCGACCGGCCGGTCGCAGAACTTCCGGGCCAGGACGACGACACCCGCGCCGGCCACCCCGACCGCGAGACAGCTCGGCGCCCGCGACGAGAACTCGGTGACCGGGACGAGCGCGAACCAGCCATGCATGACGTAGTAGTAGAGGCCGTGGACGGCGTCGATGTGCTGCAGGAGTCGCCACAGCGCCGTCAGCGGGCGCGTCGCCGCCGAGATCGTCGCGGCTTCGTCGAACCACGACGACGGTCGGCTCGCGCCGGCCGCGCTGATCCCGATCGTCAGGATCGCGACGAGGACCGGGTCCCAGCCCGGCCGCAGCCGGTGCGGCCGGGCGACCTCGTCCGCTGCTGCGACGGCCTCTGGTGCCACCGCGGCGTCGGACATCACGAGCGACAATGCGGTGCTCCCCACGGCAATGCGACGGCCGGATCCTCGGCTCGCGGGTGACGATATACCTCTGTCCTGCGTCCCGCCGTCGACGGTGACCGGTGAGACGGGTTCCCTGCGGGCGCCGGAAACGTGGGTCTGAGATACCCGGGTCGCGGCGCCGATAATCTGCCCGTTCGCTGGCCGCTTCGGCGCAACGGTAGCGTCGACCCGTGAACTCTCCCCGCATCTCCCGTCCCCTCACGCTCGCGGCCTGCACCGCCTCGATGGTCGTGGCGCTCGCCGCGTGCGGCTCCGCGACTGACACGGCCAAGGCTGCGGGCACGTGCCCGTCGGTGGCGCCGGCCTCCGCCACCCCGCAGTGGACACTGCCCGGCACGACCGGCAGCGTCGCGGTCACCGGTTCCACGGACACGACGGCCCCGGTGGTCACCGTGACGCCGCCGTTCAGCGTCAGCCAGACCCAGGTCCACGTGCTGCAGGCCGGTGACGGCCCGGTGGTGGCCCCCACGGCCACGGCCTCGGTCTGCTACGTCGGCGTCAACGGTCGCGACGGGTCGGTGTTCGACAGCAGCTATCAGCGCGGCACGCCGGCGGACTTCCCGCTCAACGGGGTGGTGGCGGGATTCCAGAAGGCCATCGTCGGCCAGAAGGTCGGGTCCACCGTCGCCGTCGCCATGACCTCAGCCGACGGCTACCCCGACGGGCAGCCGGCCGCGGGCATTCAGCCGGGCGACTCGCTCGTCTTCGCCATCAAGATCCTCGGCGCCAACTAGAGACCGGCGCCGGCGATGATCGTGGCCTTCAGCATCACCCCGGCCGGCGGTGACGACGACGGCGGCGTTAGTGCCGCCGTCGCCGAGGCCGTGCGCGTGGTGCGGGCGTCCGGGCTGCCGAACGAGACCAACGCGATGTTCACCAACGTCGAGGGTGAATGGGACGAGGTGATGGCGGTGGTCAAGCAGGCCGTCGACGCCGTGGCCGCGCACACACCGCGCGTGAGCCTGGTGCTCAAGGCCGACGTCCGTCCCGGTTTCACCGGCCAGCTCACCGCCAAGGTGCAGCGCATCGAGGACGCGCTGAACGACTGAGCGGGCTACTGACCCGCGTTGCGGGCCAGGTCGATGGCGAACTGGTCGGAGAAGCGGCCCGCGCCCGGCGCCCCCTGCCCGCACGACCCGTCGGACTCGCCGGGGCGCTTCACCCACAGGTAGGCGTCGGCGTGCGCGCCCGCCGTCGCCGTGGTCGGCGGGACACCGAGCGCCCGGCCGCTGGGGTTGCACCAGCTCAACGGCGAATCCGGAGCCGGGCCCGCGCCGTTGCGCGAGGTGTCGATGACGTAGTGCGCCCCATTGGTCAGCCCGGAGATCGCCTCGCCGTAGCCGGTCTCCTCGTCGGTGGTGAAGAAGTTCGCGGTGTTGAGGCTGAAACCGCGGGCCCGGCCGACGTCGACCTGGTTCAGCCGCGACGCCATCTCGTCGACGCTCGTCCACCGCGAGTGACCGGCGTCGACGTAGACGGCGGTCGCCGGGTTGTTCGACAGCGTGTCGACGGCATAGCGGATCAGGTCGTAGCGCTCCTGGCGCTGATCGCCCGACAGGCAGCCGGCCATGGCGAGGGCGTCGGGTTCGAGGATGACCGTCGCCGGGCCACCGCCGATGTCACCCGCGACGGTGTCGATCCACGACTTGTAGGCAGCACCCGACCCGAAGCCGCCCGCGGAGAAACTGCCGCAGTCGCGGTGCGGAATGCCGTAGAGCGCCAAGATCGGCATGGTGCCCGCGGCCTGGGCGGCGCTGATGTACTTCGCGTCGACGGCGGGCGTCGAGAGCTGGTCCATCCAGTACGCCTGCGGCGTGTTGGCGATCGCGGTCAGCTCCGGGCTCGGCGGCTGGGCGCTCTGCGCTGCGCGCATGGCCGCCGAGGACGGATTGACGTAGAAGTTCTGTCCCGCAAGCGGATTGGCGTCGTCGACGAGGCGCACCGCCTGGGTGGAGGTGAGCGGCGTCGGCTCTGCCAACGTGCCCGTGGCGACGACGACCGCCGCTGCCAAGAGGGGAGTGATCCACCGCGCGAACGCGCCAACACCTGAGGACGTCACTCAGGGGAAAGTAGTTGGCGCGCTCGATATTCGCCAATCACGACGAGATCGACGGCGCTCCAGCAGGACCGTCGACTCGGGTCGACGTCGCCCTGCGGTCAGGTCAGGGCGGGGGTGCGCGGCCGGACCGGTCGGGCCGGGCGGACGGGCACGGCGACGGGTGCGGCCGTGGCGGCACGCTGCCTGCGGCGCACGTCGCGGTTGATGCGGCGGTTGAGGAGACGCTCGTCGCGCGCGGTCAGCGACCTGCTCTTCTCGACGAGGAGTTCGAGCTGCTGCCAGCTCAGCCCGTCGAGGTCGCCGTCGGCGTCGTGCGTGGCGACGACGACGCCGCCGCGGAGCAGGGGAACCGAACGGCCGTTGAACGAGGTGGTGCTCAGCAGGATCTCAGTGGCGCCGCGGTTGATGCGGCGCTGGCAGCCGGCCGGTGTCGAGCTGAACCAGAAGTCGAATTGGTTGTCGGCACTGGTCAGGCACTGCAAGCCCTGGGCATGGACGAGCTGGTCGATGTCTGCCTTGGTGTAGGCGCGGGTCTCATAGACGGCGCCGTTGGCGCTGAAGTAAAGGACGGTGTTCATGAGGGGCTTCCATTCGGCTCTTTCATTGCGTG
Source organism: Mycolicibacterium madagascariense (assembly GCF_010729665.1). NCBI lineage: Bacteria > Bacillati > Actinomycetota > Actinomycetes > Mycobacteriales > Mycobacteriaceae > Mycobacterium > Mycolicibacterium madagascariense. The sequence goes on from NZ_AP022610.1 coordinate 283,108, forward strand.
ATGTGGTCACGCCGGCGCACCGGCGCTGTTAACAGAGTTACCCATGTGACAGAAGAGGCAAACTTGGATAACGATGTCAAAACGCTGCCGAGACGGTAGGGGCCTCACCCCCTCTTGCGCACCCCTCTTTTTCCACCCTCTTTCTCACCCCTTCTCGCCCCGCCACACCCGGTGCCTCACCCGGTGGTCGCGAGGTAGTCCGCACCCCCGACGTAGACGATCCCGGTCGGCATGGGCGTCGTCACGGCGTTGGCGATGGCGGACGCGAACTGTCCGACCGTGGGCAGCGGTGCGACGCTGCGACGTGCCTCGACGGCGCCCGGATCGCGCCGCTCGAGGAGCCGCACGATGATCGTGCCGTCGATCATGTCGCCGGACACCACCGAGAGGTGAATGCCGGCGCGCTCGAGCTGCGGACGCATGGTGTACAGCGCCGTCTCCCCGGCGCGCTTGCTCGCCGCGACCGCGGAGTAGCCCTTGGGCACCGCCTTGTGGGGGAAGAAGTGCGCCTGGTGACTGGTCACGAAGACGATGCGGCCGCCGGCCGGGAGCAGCGGCATCGCCAGCCGGGCCAGCCGTCGCTGCGCATCCCGGTTGAGGCGCATCGCGTAGCCCGGGTCGGCACCCAGCTCGAGCCCGCCCGAGGCATTGAGGATCAGCGCGTCGAGTCGACCGAAGCGCGCCGCAATGGTGTCGATCATGGCGGCGGCCGCCGCGCCGTCGGAGATGTCGGCGGCCATCGTGGAGGCGTTGCCACCCGCGGCGCGCACCGCGTCGGCGATGGTCTCGGCGCGGGCGGCCTTCTCGCGGTAGTTGACGATGACGTGGGTGTCGGCGCTGGCGAGGCGCTGCGCGACCTCGGCGCCGACGCCCCTCGATCCACCGGTGATGAGGACGATCCTCTGGGGTGCACGTGCCATGTCGGGTTCCTTCCGTCGGTGGCGCCGTCGGCGTCGGAACCCACGGTACGCGCATTATTAAGAAAAATAAGGCTTAAATAAGGTCACGATGAGGTATTGATCGACCAGGCGTCACGTCGAGAGGAGACCGGGTGAGCGATCCGCCCCCGCTGACCGACGACGGCCACTACCGCGTGATCGGTGGTCGGCGCTGGCGCGCCACCGATCCCGAGATCCCCGAGGAGCGGCGCGCCGAACTCACCGCGATCCTGATGGCGTGGCGTCGAGAAGTGCGGCGCACCAAGGGAACCGACGAGGAGAAGGGGGCCAGGGCCGGCGTCCAGGCGAGCAAGGTCGCGTTGGGCGAACGGGGCAGGCCGCCGTGGTGGGAGCAGACCGACGGCGAGCGTCGCGCGCGGTGGTCGGCGGACGTGCCGCGCCCGGGGGACTAGGCCCGCCGGTTGGCCCAGCCGTCGTCGTTGTGGGCCAGCAGCGCCAACGCGCGGTCCCACGCCGTGGCGCGGTGTCGGTCCAGTCGCCACCGCACGCCGACTGCCGCCAGCCCGCCGGCGATGACGATCAGGACCCACACGGTCCAACCCACGCTGATCGCGCTGACCCGGACGTCGGTCGGCGTCAGCGGCGCCGGCACGACGCGCCCCGCGGTGTCGAGCCACACCGTCAGCGGTGCGCCCGTCGCAACGACGCCGGGGCTGACGACCTCCTCGGTGCGCACCCGGTTGCCCTCGTGCCATTGCACGGGGACCGTGACCGGAGCGTCGAAGTCCGTCGGCATGCCCGTACTGCCCTGCAGCACGACGGCCTGCACGGAGTGCCGTGTCGCCTCCTGCTCGGCGACGAGGTGAAGGTGGGACCGGTACGTCGAGTCCTCGACGTGGGCGGCGAACGGAACGGCCAGGATGGCGAGCACCAGCGCGGCGAGGACGACGAGCGCCTCGACGCGGTCACTGCGGCGCACGATGGGGTTGCCGCCGCAGGCGCCGAGCCACCAGCGGACCCGGCTAGCAAATGGTCGACCGGTCATCGAGATAGCTCGGACGGGGGCCGGACGATTCCGAAGGACACCCCTATCATGCTGACACCGGGACCGTCGATCCGCCAACTGCTGCAGCGTGGAGGCGATGGACGTCACAGTGCGGGCGGGTCTTGGCCGGGAGTCGGTGGCTGCGTCGGTCGCAGGCACACGGTGACGATCGTCCGCTCCGGCAAACATCCCTCACGGAGTGATGACGCGCACCGGGGCACCGGCGTCGAACGCCAGGATGTCCTCCACGGCGTCGCGGTAGAACACGCGGTAGGCGTCGGTAGTGACGTACCCGATGTGGGGCAGCAGCAGCGTGTTGGGGAGCGACCGCAGCGGGTCGTCGAGCGGCAGCGGCTCGACGTCGTACACGTCCAGACCCGCCCCGGCGATGCGCTGCTCACGCAGGGCGCTTATCAGTGCGTCACGGTCGACGATCGGGCCGCGTGACGTATTCACCAGGTACGCAGTCGGTTTCATCAACGTCAGGTCGGCCGCCCCGACCATGCCGCGGGTGCCGTCGGCGAGCGGGACGTGCACCGTGATGACGTCGGCCTGCCCGAACAGCTCGGCCTTGGTGACGGCGCGGACGCCGTGTTCGGCGGCGCGCTCGGCGGTCAGGTGCGGCGACCAGGCGATGACCGACATGCCGAAGGCCTGTCCCAGGCGGGCCACCGGGATGCCGAGCCGTCCCAGCCCCACGATGCCGAGGGTGGATCCGGACAGGCCGGGTCCGATGGTGTGCTGCCAACCGCCGCGGCGGACGGCGGCGTCCTCCTGCGCGAAGTTGCGGGTCAGCGCGATGATCATGCCCATGGTCAGCTCCGGCATGGCGTTGCCGGAGCCGCCCGTCCCGCACACCGTGATCCCTCGCCGCGCGGCGGCCGCCACGTCGATCGACGCGTTGACCATGCCGGTGGTGACGAGTAGCCGCAATGCCGGAAGGGCGTCGAGGACCGACGCGGGGAACGGGGTGCGCTCGCGCATCGCGACCACGACCTCGCTCTCGCGCAGCCGGTCCACCAACTCGGCGGGGTCGGCGATGTGTTCGCCGATGACGTCGACCGTGTGGGTCTCCTGCACGGCCGACCAGTCGGTGCTGCTCAGGGCGACGCCCTGGTAGTCGTCGAGAACGGTGACGGTGGACACGCGGGCTCCTCGCGCTAGACGTCCGGGGTGCTCCCGGTGACCTGGAAGACGACGCGACGACCGATGGCGGCCGCGTGGTCGGCGAAGCGTTCGTAGAACCGGCCGAGCAGGGTGACGTTCACCGCGGCGGCGACGCCGTGGCCCCACTCCCGATCCATCATCAGGGTGAACAGATGCCGGTGGAGCTGATCCATGGCGTCGTCGTCGCGACCGATCTGCGCGGCCTTCTCGGGATCGCGGGACAGCACCACGTCCCTGGCGTTGTTGCCGAGGTCGACGGCGATGCGGCCCATCTCGGCGAAGTAGCCGTTCACCTCCTCGGGCAGGGCGGGCGCGGGATGGCGGATGCGCGCGATCTTGGCGACGTGCAGCGCCAACCCGCCCATCCGCTCGGCGTCCGCGACGTTCTGCATCGACGTGACGACCACGCGCAGGTCACCGGCGACGGGAGCCTGCAGGGCCAGCAGGAGCAGGGAGGCCTCCTCGGCGTGCAGCTGCATCCGGGTGAGGTGCTCGTGGTCGGTGATCACCTGCTCGGCGAGTACCAGGTCGGCCTGCAGCAACGCCTGCGTCGCACGCTCCATCGCCAGACCCGCCAGGCCGCACATCTGGCTCAGCGACCCGGTCAGCGAGTCGAGCTCGGCGTGGAAATCGTTGCGCATGGCACTCTCCTACTCGGGGCACTAGTACCCACCCCGGATCGGGGCAATCGCGCACCCGCCGCCGGATAGCGTGCAGGGATGGATGCAGTGACCATCATCACGGGCGGCGCGGGTGGAATGGGCGTCGCCACGGCCACGATCCTCGGTGCCCAGCGCCGGGTGGTGCTCTGCGACGTGCGGCGGGACCGCCTCGAGCAGGCCGCCGTCGCACTGCGCGAGCGCGGGATCGAGCCGACGCTCGTCGAGGCCGACGTCACCGACCGGTCCGCAGTGCGCCGATCGTTCGAGACCGCGGCGAGCCTCGGGTCGATCGCCTCGGTCATCCACACCGCCGGCGTGAGCCCGAGCATGGGCGACGCCGACTACGTGATGCGGACCAACGCGCTCGGCACGATCAACGTCGACGAGGTCTTCTACGAGTCGGCCGACGCGGGTGCCGCGATCGTGAACGTCGCGTCGATGGCGGCACACCTGCTGCCGCCCGAGCTGATCCCGTCGGACCGATTCCCCCTGGCCCCGCGGGACGAGGCCGCCTTCGTCGAGGCGATGCGGAAGACCTGCGACGCCATCCCACCGGACGCGCGTCCGGGCTTCGCCTACGCCGTGAGCAAGAGCTTCGTGGCCTGGTACACCACGTCGCAGGCCGAGCGGTTCAACGCACGCGGGCTGCGGATCGTGTCGGTGTCACCGGGATCGGTCGACACGGAGATGGGGCGGCTGGAGGCGGAGGCGGGCGCCGGTGCGATGGTCGCGGACTTCGCCGTCCCGCGGTGGGGCCGGGCCGACGAGATGGCCGAGTTGTTCGCCTTCTGCGCGAGCGACCGGGCCGGCTACCTGACGGGCACCGACATCCTCTGCGACGGCGGGGTGGTCGCCTCGATGAGGGAGCGGGCCAGGGTCGCCGGCGCCGGCTAGGTCGCTAGGCCGCCGACGCCGAGTTGATCTGCTTGGCGACGAAGGCTGCCGCCTGGTCGGCCGTCCCGTTGTCCTTGTAGGCGCTGTGCGCCGACCGGTCGAGACCGCCCGCGTAGCAGACCGGGTCGCCGACGTTGCACTCCTGCACGGTCTTGGCCGCGTAGAGGTGCCCGATCGTGATGGGCGGCGCACTGCGGTCGACCAGGTTCAGGAACCACTGGTCGGGGGTGCCGAACAGGGCCACGGCCGCGACGTGCTTGGCGACCGAGGGCGGCATCGGCCCGGTGATGCTGTCCGGCAGCGCCAGTCCGGCGGGCACGGCGTCGAACGTCGTGTACCCGGCGACCGCCGCGCCCTGCGAGTAACCGCCCAGCACGATCTTGGTGTCGGGGCAGCTCGCGGCGAGCTGCTCGACCTTGTTGCTGGCGTCCGCGACGCCCTGGGCGGCGGCCTGGAAGTCGAGTGACGCGGGGTAGTCGACGGCGTAGACGCCGACGGGTGCGCCGCCCAGCTGTGCGTTGAGGGAGTCGATGAACGCCTGGCCGGTCGCGCCGACCCCGGGCGCCTCGAAGGTGCCGCGGGCGAAGACGACCTCGACGGCCGAGCAGGACGCGTCCTGAGCCGAGGCCACGCCGGCCGCCTGCGGGCCGACGAGCGCCGCGGCGCCGAGGGTGGCGGCGGCCAACCAACGCCGCCAGTGCGTCGTGCGAGAGGTGGGGGTGGATGTCGCTGCGGTGTTGGCGGTCATGAGCGTGCCTCTCGATGGGTGTGTGCGGACGTCTGGAGGCGTCCGCCGTCAGCGCCACGACGCAGCGGTGCTGAACTCCACCAGGGCTAACCGCCAACGGCCAAAACCCATTCCTGCCTGCGCGAAGAAGTGGCGGCCGCCACGCCCCCGGCGCTGGCTCGGGCCCCCAAACCACCATCGCCTGCGGTGCACGAGGGCACCGCAGGCGATGGGGTAGGACGTCCTAGCGATTAGCCGCCCGTGCCGACGCACACGGGACCGGCGCACGCACCTGCGCCACCGGGTCCGGCGCTGGCACCCGCACCGGGCACGCCGGCGCTGGCACCGCCGGGTCCGGCTCCGGCGCCCGTGCCGCCCGCACCCGCGGTCGCGCCACCGGGTCCGGCACCTGCGCCCGCACCGGGCACGCCCGCGGACGCGCCACCGGGTCCGGCGCCTGCACCCGGCCCCGTCGTGCCGGTGCCCGCGGGTGCGGTCGCCGTCGCGCTCGGGGTCATGGTCGTGGTGGCCGTCGTGGTCGTGGTGGTCGTCGTGCTGCTGGTGCTCGAGGAACCGCCGTTGTCGCTACCGCCGCACGCCGCAGTCAGCGTGCTCAGGGCGATGACGGCCGCGATGCCCGCCGCGGCGGAGAATCGACGGGTCTTCCGGGTGTCGGTCATGGTGGCACTCCAATTCTGTGTGTCTAACCCTTGCTGGCGCGTGTTACCCGCAAACGCACGATCTCATGCATGATCGGCCGGATTGCCTGCCACCGGACGATGGCGCGGCGGGTGGGGCCGCGCCGCCGCGGGTCCCACCGGTCCGTCGCGAAAGTGCTTGACAGCCAAGCACTTGACCCTATCGCCAGGTCACGGCGCAGGCCGGTCGGCGAGGATGCCCGCCCGGCGCGGTTCACGTACGGTGGGCCGCAGCACCGGCCGAGGCGCCCCCGACGGTCACGCCGGTGCCTCGGGTCGGCGCCGTGACACGTTGCGCGCCAACCACTTCCGTCGTCGCGACCGGTATCGTGCCGAACCGGCGGACGCCCGGTGCCCAGGAACGTCGACCGGAAGGATCGCCAGGTGGTGAGCAATCCCGGCTGCGAGCCGGCCGTGCCGAGACGGACCGCGCTCAAGCTGCCGTTGGCGCTCACCGGTGCGGCGGCGCTGGCGGGCGCGCCGCGGGCAGCGGCGGCGGAGGGGCGGGCCCGCTGGTCGGTCGAGCAGGCCAACGCGTGGTACCGGGCGCAACCCCGGCTCCTCGGCGTCAACTACATCCCGGCCAGCGCCGTCAATCAGCTCGAGATGTTTCAGCCCGCCACCTACGACCCGCAACGCATCGACATCGAACTGGGCATGGCGCACCGCCTGGGGTTCAACGCGGTGCGCGTGTTCCTGCACGATCTGCTGTGGACCCAGGACAGACGCGGATTCCTGCGCAGGCTGCTGCAGTTCACGACGATCGCGGCCCGGTACGCCATCAAGCCGCTGTTCGTGTTCTTCGACTCCTGCTGGGATCCGCACCCGAAGGCCGGCCCGCAGCACGCGCCGGTGCCCGGCGTGCACAACTCGGGCTGGGTGCAGAGTCCCGGTGCCGATCGTCTCGGCGACCCGGGCTACCGCGCCGTGCTGAAGGACTACGTGACCGGGGTGCTGACCCAGTTCCGCGGTGACGCCCGGATCCTCGGGTGGGACCTGTGGAACGAACCGGACAATCCCGCCGACGTGTACCGCGCGGTCGAGCGGCCCGACAAGATCCGGCTCGTCGAGGACCTCCTGCCGCAGGTCTTCGACTGGGCCCGCGCGGTCGATCCGGTGCAACCGCTGACCAGTGCGGTCTGGCAGGGCGCGTGGGCCGACCCGGCGCGGCGCAGCGCCATCGCAAGCATCCAGCTGGACCAGTCCGACGTCGTCTCGTTCCACTCCTACGCCGACCCGGTGGCCTTCGAGGGCCGCATCGCCGAGCTCGCGCCGCTGCAGCGCCCGATCCTGTGCACCGAGTACCTAGCCAGAACGCTGGGCAGCAGCGTCGAGGGGGTCCTGCCGGTGGCCGTACGGCACGGCGTCGGGGCGTTCAACTGGGGTCTGGTCGCGGGCAAGACCCAGACCTACCTGCCGTGGGATTCCTGGGACCATCCGAACCCCACGCCCGCACAGTGGTTCAGCGATCTGCTGCAGCCCGACGGGCGGCCGTACCGCGACAGCGAGGTCAAGACCCTGCGCGGCGTGACACCGCTACTGCGTGCGAAGTAGGTGCCCGACGGACTGCTCGGGAACGATCAGTACCGGGGTGGCCGAATGCGCGACGACGGCGGCGGCGACGCTGCCCTGCAGATGGCCCAGCAGCCCGTCGCGCCGATGGGGACCCAGCACGATGATGCTCGCCTCGTGGTCCTCGGCGGCCTCGACGATGCCCTGCCACGTCGGCGACGCCTCGACCGCGATGCTCCTGGCGTTGAAACCGGCCTGCTCGGCCAGCTCGGCACCGCGCGCAGCGGTCCGCTCGGCGGCCTGCTTGACCTCGACGGCGCGGTCGGCGTCGAAGTGCGTCGCGTCGACCGGGGTGAACCCGACGTCGACGGGCTGCCACACGCAGACGACCAGCGCGTCGCGCCGCGGCGCGAGCTGAGCGGCGGCCCGCCCGATCGCGGACGCCGCGAGGTCGGAACCGTCGTAGGCGATGAGCACGACACCGGTCGGACCGGGCGTCCCGTCGAGATCGGAGGCCGGCGTCGGCGCGAACACGGGAGCGGCGGGGGTGCGCGACGGCAGGCCCGGCCGCAGTCGCGCCACAAGCGGTGGGGAGTACCACGCGGGGTCGTCGCCGTCGAGGAACTGGTCGAGATCGGGTCGCTGCGGCCGGGCGCCGCTGAGCGCGTAGATCGCCACGCCGAACAGCGCGCCGCCCACCGCGAGGCCCAGGCCGATCCAGAGTGCGTCGTCGGTACCCCTGGTGAGGTCGGTCGAGACCGTCGCGGCGTAGTGGGCCAGGATCGGCGCGACCATGAACGCGGCGACCGCGCGGAACAGCTCGATGATCGCGAAGACCCGCTGCAGGCTGTTGGACCGCAGCGAGAAACCCGCGACGAAGAGGGCCGGGGCGACGGTCGCGCCGAGGGCCAGACCGGTGAGCAGCGACGCGAGCAGCAGCAGCGGCTGATTGGTGGGCAGGGCCACCTTGAACACCGCGATGCCGACCGCCAGCAGGACCATGCCGACCAGGGGCAGGTAGTGCATGGCCCGCCGGGTGATGACGATGCCGAACACCCCGGCCATGATGACGGCGCCGGCGAGCTCGGGCAGGTACAGCATCCCGACGTGCACCGGGCTGTAGCTCTGCAGCAGCACGTTCGCCGTCAGCGCGGTCGCCGCGACCGAGGACGCCGCCGCGAACAGTGCGACGCCGACTCCGGCGACCGGGATGGCGCTGGTGAGCAGCGTGCGCACGGTCAGCAGCGGGCGGCTGGCCCGGAACTGGTAGACGACGAGCCCCACGATGAGCGCCAGGCCACCGAACATCGGCACGGTCACCATGAGGTCGTCGAACCCGTGGGTCGTGAGCTGGGAGGCGCCGACGAAGGCGGCCGCGCAGCCGACGGCCGCCATCCCGATGGCCCGCAGATCGCGCGGCGCGTCGAGGTCGGCGGGCGGGGCGTCCTCGAACGTCAGCGCCGCCATCACCAGCGCGAGCACGGCGACGCCGGCGATGATCCAGAACAGCGGCCGCCATGCGTGGGCCTCGGCCTGCACCCCGCCGAGGAACGGGCCGAGCGCGACCGCGCCGAACACGCACATGTTCATGATCACGGCGGTGTTGCGCAGCTTGTCCTTCGGGAAGCCGATCGTCAGCGGCGGGGCGGCGGCGATCAGCAGCATGCTGGTGGCCAGCCCCTGCAGGACGTGGCCGCCGATGAACATCGGCGCGTTCACCGCGGCCGCGGAGAGGATCGAACCGACCGCGAGCACCACGGCGTACGCCAGCAGCATCCGGCGTTGCGGAAGGTGCTGGGCGAATTGGACGGCGAGCACGGTGCCGACGGCGTAGGCCGCGTTGCCGAGCCCGGAGCCCAGGCTCATGGTCTGGGCGGTGGTGCCGAGCTGTTCGGTGATGATCGGGACGAGCGGATCGATCGCGGCGGACAGCGCGAGGTACGGGATGAGTGCGAGGGTGACCATGGCGGCCACCGCGAAGTAGCGCCCGGCGAGGGGCCCCTGACGCATTAGCCGACCCCGATGCCGTCGGTCAGCCGGATGGACGTCGGGATCGGGGCGGGCACACGTGCCTCCAACTTCTGCTCGGCGGAATCAATTCCCGCACGGACGGTCTTCGCGAGTGGCTGTTCGCGCCCGAAGCACCATCGATCCCGGCCCAACCTATAGTGACCCTAGCTAAACGTTCGCGGTGCGGCCCAGCGTGGGGTCGCGCCTCCCAGCGATGGCGCCTTCCCGGTGACGAACCCCGTACGCGAGGTGCTCCGCCACGGCGATCTGAGCTGGCCAAGCCAAAGTGCCTGTGATGCAACGACATACCGTTCCCGCCCCGCCGACCCCCGATGCCGACGCGGCGGCGCCACCCACGCCGCAGGTGCGACTCGGGCTGGTGACCGTGATACTCGCCACCGCATGCGGGCTCGCCGTCGCGAACATCTACTTCGCGCAGCCGATCCTCGACCTGCTCGCCGACTCGTTCCACACCAGCCAGTCGGCCGCGACGGCGGCGGTGACGCTGGTGCAGATCGGCTACGCGATCGGTCTGGTCCTGCTGCTGCCGATGGGCGATCTGGTGGAGAACCGTCGATTGACGTCGGGGCTGCTCGTGGTGACGGCGGTGGCGCTGGTGGCTGCGGGGACGGCGCAGCACCTCGGCGTCTTCCTGGTGGCGTCGGTGTTCGTCGGCCTTACCTCGGTGGTGGCCCAGATTCTGATTCCGTTCGCGGCGCACCTCGCCCCCGAGGCCAGCCGGGGCCGCATCGTCGGCTGGGTGGGCAGCGGTCTGCTGTTGGGAATCCTGTTGGCGCGCACCATGTCCAGCTTCGCCGCGGCCGCGTGGGGCTGGCGGGCCATCTTCTTCATCTCCGCGGGTCTGGTGCTGGTGATGTCGGTCGTGCTGGCGCGGGTGTTGCCCGCCCGCAGGCCCGACCACACCACCGGCTACGCGAGCCTGATGGCGTCGGTGTGGGACCTGGTGCGCACCCAGCCCGCGCTGCGCAGGCGGGCGCTGTGCCAGGCCTTGCTGTTCGCCTCGTTCAGCGCGTTCTGGACGGGCATCGCCTACCAGCTGATCGCCGTGCACCACTTCGACCAGACGCAGGTCGGGCTGTTCGCCCTCGTCGGGGCGGTCGGGGTGGTGGCGTCACCGGTCGCGGGCCGCATCGCCGACCGCGGCGACCGCCTGGCGAGCGGAGTCGCCCTGCTCATTGCGACGGCCGCGATGGTCGTGGCCGGCTGGGGTGCGGACAGCGTGGTCGCCCTCGGGGTCGCGGCGGTGCTGCTCGACGTCGGCATGACGGCCCATCAGGTGTTGAGCCAGCGCGAGATCTATCAGCTCCGCCCCGATGCCCGCGCCAGGATCAACACCGTCTACATGGGTGGCGTGTTCGGCGGCGGTGCGCTCGGGTCGGCGCTCGCGGGCGTCCTGCACGGTCGGTGGGGTTGGCACGGCATCGCGATCGCCGGGATCGCGCTGTCGGCAGCGTCGTTCGCCGTGTGGGCGACCAGCCGGTTGAGGAGCCGGCGGCGTGTCGCGCAACCGATCGGAGAATAGTGGGCAGTGGTGTTCCCATCCGAGACGTCGACAAGGTGAGGCTCATGAAATTCGGAATCTCCACGTTCGTCACAGACGACGGCATCGACACGGTGTCCCTCGCCACGGCCATCGAGGAGCGGGGCTTCGCGTCGCTCGTGATCGCCGAGCACACCCACATCCCGGTCAGCCGGGAGTCGGCCTACCCCGGCGGCGGGGAACTGCCCGACATGTACTACCGGACCCTGGATCCCTTCGTGACGCTCGCCGCGGCCGCCGCGGTCACGTCGACGATCGAGCTGATCACCGGCATCGCCCTACTGATCCAGCGCGACCCGATCATCACCGCCAAGGAGACCGCGAGCATCGACCTGATCTCCGGCGGTCGCTTCGGCTTCGGCGTCGGCGCCGGCTGGAACCTCGAGGAGCTGCGCGACCACGGCACCGACCCGAAGACCCGCGGCGCCCTGCTCGACGAGCGCATCGAGGCGATCAAGGCGCTGTGGACGACCGAACCCGCCGAGTACCACGGGAAGTTCGTCGACTTCGATCCCGCCTACCAGCGGCCGAAGCCGGTGCAGCAGCCGCATCCGCCGATCTTCGTCGGCGGCGACTCCGACGCCACGGTCAAGCGCGTCGTGCGCCACGATGCGGGCTGGATCGCGAATCCGCTTCCGGCCGAACGGCTGAGCAAGCGCATCGAGCAGATGCGCGACGGCCTGGGCCACGACGTCCGGTTGGCGACGTTCGGCACGCCGCAGGATCCCGACTACTGGCGCACCCTCGAGGAGTTGGGCTTCGGCCAGGCCGCGCTGATGCTGCCCACCAAGCCCCGCGACGAGTCGCTGCGGCTGCTCGACGAGTACGCCGAGGCCGTCGCGACGTACCGCGGCTGAGCCGAAAGCCCACCCAACGGCGAGGTTTTGGCGGAGCCTCGCCGAAGGCCCACTGAAGTGGGGCCGACGTGCCTAGGCTCGATCCCAGGACGCGCGGGCCCAACGGAGAGCCTGCTGCGGTCACCGCGAGTCCGGTTGGGAAACGTCATGTCTGGCAACCGGATCGTGGTCTACAAGGGCCCAGGGAAAGTGGCCGTCGAGACCATCGACTACCCCAAACTGGAAGTGCCCGCCGAAGTCGCCAGCGCCATGGGCATGAGCCGCAAGGCCGACCACGGCGTCATCCTCAAGTGCGTGTCGACGAACATCTGCGGCTCCGATCAACACATGGTGCGCGGCCGCACGACGGCACCGATCGGGCAGACCCTCGGGCACGAGATCACCGGCGAGGTCGTCGAAAAGGGTTCCGACGTCCAGTTCCTGGAGATCGGTGACCTCTGCACGGTGCCGTTCAACATCGCGTGCGGCCGGTGCCGCAACTGTCGCGAGCAAGCGACGGGCGTGTGCCTCAACGTCAACCCGGCCCGCGCCGGCTCGGCCTACGGCTACGTCGACATGGGTGGCTGGCTCGGCGGCCAGGCCGACTACGTCATGGTGCCCTTCGCGGACTTCAACCTGCTGAAGTTCCCCGACCGCGACGCTGCGCTGGCCAAGATCCGCGACCTCACCATGCTGTCGGACATCTTTCCGACGGGCTATCACGGGGCGAAGACCGCGGGCGTCACCACGGGGTCGACGGTCTACGTCGCGGGTGCCGGGCCGGTCGGGCTCGCGGCGGCGTACTCGGCGCAACTGCTGGGCGCCGCGGTCGTGATCGTCGGTGACCTCAACGCCGAGCGGCTCAAGCAGGCCGAGTCGTTCGGGTGCGAGACCGTCGACGTCGGCGCCGACGCCGCGCTGGAGGATCAGATCGCCGAGATCCTCGGCACGAACGAGGTCGACTGCGCCGTCGACGCGGTCGGCTTCGAGGCCAGCGGTCACGGCCACCAGGCGGGTGAGCAGCCCGCCGCCGTCCTCAACTCGATCATGAGCCTGACGCGGGCCGGCGGTGCGCTCGGCATTCCCGGTCTGTACGTCACGGGCGATCCCGGCGCCGGTGACGACGACGCCAAGGAGGGCACCCTCAAGGTCCGGTTGGGCCTCGGCTGGGCCAAGAGTCACAGCTTCTTCACCGGCCAGTGCCCGGTGCTCAAGTACAACCGCGGGTTGATGATGAGCATCCTGCACGACAAGGCGCACATCGCCGACGCGGTCAACGCCACGGTGATCACCCTCGACGACGCGCCGCGCGGATACGCCGAATTCGACTCGGGCGTCGCGCAGAAGTTCGTCCTGGACCCGCACGGCATGGTGCCCGCGGGCTGACGCGGGACCGCTCGCCTATGGTCGAGCGGTGACCATCAGCTACGACGACGCGCTGCGTGACCGGATCCGGGAGCGGCTGGCCGAGCACCCGCGACGCGAGGTGATCGACCCGACCAAGCGGCGCGCGGCCGTCGCGGTGGTGCTCGTCGACTCCGATCCCGGCGAGGATCGGGTCGACCCGGCCCCCGTCGACGAGTGGATCGACGGCAGGCCGATGGAGCCGGGCCTGGACGGTCGCATGGTCGGCGTCTCGGGTGGTGCGGCATTCCTGTTGTGCCGCAGGGCAATGCGGCTCCGCGCGCACGCCGCGCAGTGGGCGCTCCCCGGTGGCCGCATCGACGAGGGCGAGACCGTCGTCGACGCGGCGCTGCGCGAACTCGACGAGGAACTGGGCATCGCGCTCGGCGAGGAGGCGGTACTCGGTCTGCTCGACGACTACCCGACGCGGTCGGGGTACGTCATCACCCCGGTGGTGCTGTGGGGTGGGGGCAGGCTCGACCCCCGTCCCGCGCCGGCCGAGGTCGTGGCCGCCTACCGGGTGGGCCTGCACGAACTGCAGCGCGAGGACTCACCGCGCTTCCTCACCATCCCGGAGAGTCCGCGCCCCGTCGTGCAGATCCCGTTGGGGCACGACCTGATTCACGCTCCGACGGGTGCGGTGCTGCTGCAGGTGCGCTGGTGGTGTCTGGAGGGTCGCCACGATCCGGTGGACCAGTTGGAGCAACCGGTCTTCGCCTGGCGGTAGCCCGCTAGATTGGGCCCGTGCCGATCCCGGAGTTCATCGTCGCGCTGCGCAGGCAGGTGGGGCACGCACCGCTGTGGCTGCCCGGCGCGACCGCCGTCGTCGTGCGCGACGGTCACGTGCTGCTGGTGCGCCGCGCCGACAGCGGGGCGTGGACACCGGTGACGGGCATCGTCGAACCGGGGGAGAACCCCGCCGACTGCGCGGTCCGGGAGGTGCTGGAGGAGAGCGGCGTGCACGCGGTGGCCCGACGCCTGGCGTGGGTGCACGTCTCGGCGCCGGTCGTGCACGTCAACGGCGATCACGCCCAGTATCTGGACCACGTGTTCGCGATGGAGTGGGTCGCCGGTGAACCGTTCGCCGCCGACGACGAGAGCACCGCGGCGGGCTGGTTCGACCTGACCGCGCTGCCGCCCATGTCGACCGACATGGGCAACCGCATCGCCCGCGCCTGTGACGAGAACCCCACGGCGGCAACGGTATTCGACGCGAGCTAGGTGGTCGGTGCCAGGTGCTTGGACCAGCCCGTCGCACAGCAGATCGAGCACACCAGCGCCAGCAGCCCCACCGCGGTCAGCATCACCGGATAGCTAAAGTAGTGCGCCAGCGCGGCGAGCACGGCGGGCAGCAGGAAGCCCAGGTAGGCCAGGGAGTAGTAGACACCCGAGATGCCGGCGAGCTCGTCGGGATCGGCGATGCGCTGAATCTCGAGCAGTCCGGACACGATGGCGATGCCGTAGGCGCAGCCCAGGAGCATCGCAACCACCAGCGCCAAGAGGACCGACCGAGTGACCGCGGTGGCCACGGCGGCGAACACGCCGCAGGCCATCAGCACCATCGACACGACGATCGCCCTGGCACTGGAGTGGTCGTCGAGACGCCTCGCGATGGGTTGGACCAGCACCCCGCACACCAGGGTCAGAACCGTCAGGCCTGCGGTGTACGGCAGCGCCCAGCGGCCGAGCTCGTCGGCGACGAGAGCCGGGATGATCGCGTACGCGATGGCCGCCGACCCAAAGATCCACGGCGCCATGGGAATCACGACGTGCACGAAGCGGCGGTGGGCGGCCGCGGGAACGCGCAGACCCTGCAGGATGGTCCCGCCGCCGCGGCCCTCCCGCGTCTCGACGGAGTAGCGGTGCACGACCCAGATGGCGGGCAGGCAGAGCGCCGCGTGCAGTACGTACGCGAGCACCAGCGGGAGGGGCGCCAGCGCCGCGAGCAGACCGGCGAAGAGCGGTCCGAGCGCCAGGCCGACCGACAGGCAGATCGACGCACGCCTCGCGCCGGCCCCCGGCGAGGCGTCGTCGTGCGGCGGGCGCGAGAGCTCGGTGATCCAGGCCGAGCCGACGGCCATCGCGATGCCGACGGCCAGACCGCTGAGCAGCCGGCCGGCGAACAGTGCCGAGAAGCCGAGGACGTCGCCGGCGGCGAGGATGACGCTGCCCAGCAGCGAGCTGACGAGGCCGGCCAGCAGCACGCGGCGCCTGCCGTGCCGGTCGGAGAGCACCGAGGCGAGCAGGAGGCCGGGAATGAGTCCGAGCACGTAGGCGCCGAGCAGGACGTCGACGTCGACGCGGCTGTAGCCGGACTGCTGGGTGTAGGCGATGAGCAGCGGGGTGAACTGGTTTCCGCCCCAGCCGATGCAGCCGACGGCGAGTGCCACGGCGACCCACGGGCGCACGGCAGCGGCGGTCTCGGTGTTGGTCGTCATCCGAGCACCACCCGGTAGGTGGACTCGAGATGGGCCAGCAGGGCCGTCTCGAAGGCGTGCACGTCGCGCGCGAGGATGGCGGCCGCGAGGTGTTCGTGTTCGTCGGTCATCGAGGCAAGCCGGGCCGAATCCCGTTGGGCCGCATCGGCCATCATGCGCCGCTGCCGGTCGCTGAGCGAGCCGTAGAAGCGCCGGCCGATCGCGTTGCCCGCGACGTCGACGATCCTGCGGTGGAAGGCGTCGTCGGCCGCCGCGAACCGCTCGTGGTCGCGGGCCGCGGCCACCTCGCGCTGTCGGGTGACCAACTCGGTCAGTTCGTCGAACAGGGACTCCGCCGTCGCCGGGGTGCGGCACACCCGTCGGACCGCCGCGGTCTCCAGGGCCAGTCGCATCTCGAGCAGATCGGAGGCGTCCTGCACGGAGGCGGGGATCACCACGGCGCCCCGGCGGGGCTGCAACTCGAGGAGGTCCTCGGCGGCCAGACGCAGGAACGCTTCGTGCACGGGCGTGCGGCTGACGCCTAGCCGCGCGGCGGTCTCCACTTCGCTGAGCAGTTGCCCGCCACGGGCCTGCCCGGTCAGGATCTGCTCCTTGGTCACCCGGTAGGCGTGTTCGCTACTGGACTTCTGGTCGACGCTCACCCGACCAGCCTACGTCTATGCATGCAAGCTTGCATGCAAGTGCGACGGGCATCACGCTGGTCCGGTGCGATGGCCGTCGAGGTGCGGTCAGAGGTGCGACGGGAACGCCCGTCGGGCGAGCATGCTCGTCGCCAGGCCGAGGCCGAGCACGGCGGCGCACACCCACGGCAGTCCGCCGAGTCCGATCAGCGGCAGGAACCCGGCTCCGATCGCCGCGCCGCCGGCGATGCCGGTGTTCGCGCTGGCGTTGACCCAGGCGCCCGCGAGCTCGGGATTGACGGCGTGGGTGCGGACGGCGGCCGCCTGGAAGACCGACGCCACGCCGCCGAACGCGCCGTTCCACACCGCCGCGGCCACGATCACCGGCACCAGCAGCGGGAAGCCGACGCCGACGGCCAGGACGGCGGCAATCGCCGTCGTCAGCAACGCGAACGTCGTGCGGCGCGGGCGACGGTCCACCATGCCCGCCGCGTAGCCGAGTCCGGCCAGCCCGCAGATCCCGCACAGCAGCAGCAGCGGCCCGACGAATTCCGGCCGCGCGCCGGCGGCCAGGAAGAGCACGCTCACGAACGTGTAGAGAGTGAACTGGCCAAGGTAGGTCAGCGCGTTGGACGACACCACCGCGACGAGTTGCGTTCTGCCGCTGCGTTTTTGGTATACCGGCGTCGGCGCGGCATTGGACACGCCCGGCAGCACCTTGGCGACCAGTACAAGGGTGAGCACCGAGAGGGCGGCGAGCGCACCGAACGACGCCCGCCAGCCGAGGGCCGTCCCGACCGACGTGGCCAGCGGGACGCCCACGATGAGACCGGCGCTGGCCCCGCCGGTGGCGATCGCCAGGGCCCGGCCCACCTGTGCGCCGGTGACCAGCCGGGGCACGTAGCCGATGCAGAGGGAGAAGAACAGGGCGTGGGTGAGCCCACCGAGCCCGCGGCCCGCCGCTACCACGGCGAACGTCGGGGCCACGCTGACCAGCAGATTGCTCAGGGCATAGCAGCACAGCGTGGTCAGAAGCAGGGGCTTGCGGGCGAAGCGAGCGGTCGCGTGGGTCATGGGCACGGCGAGCGCGGCCACCAGGACGGCGTAGAGGCTCACCAGCAGTCCGGTGCTCGAGTTCGCCACGCCGAACGACGCGCCGATGGCCGGCAGCAGTCCGACGGGCAGCATCTCGGTGGTGACCGCCAGGCACGACGCCAGGGCCAGCGACAGCAGACCCGGCAGCTGGGGCCGCAGCGGGCTGCGGACCGGTGCGACGGAGGCTATGGAGGTCACCACGATCAATATACTCAGCCGGTGAGTTTATCCAAGTGCGATCATGGCGGGCGATGAGCAGGGAGTCGAAGCCGGCGCAGCATCGATGGTTGGGCGCCGCGCAGTTGATCGGCGTCATCCGCGCCGAGCCGGGCATCACCCGCGCGGCGGCCGCGCAACGGCTCGGCATCGGCAGCGGCGGGGCCGCCGACCTGGTGGCCCGATTGCGCAGGGCGCGCCTGCTCGACGAGACCCCGGCGCCGGCGTCGGGCCGCGGCCGCCCGACGACCGTCCTCGGCGCCCACCCCGACGGACCCCTGGTGCTCGCAGCCGAACTGCGGGCGGGCGACTGGCGGCTGGCAGTGGTCGGGGTCGACGGCGAGCCCGCGGTGGTGGCGCAGGCCCGCAGCGGCGCGTCCACGCCGGCGCGACTGCTCGCCGAGTTGGCCGAGGCCACCGGTGCGGTGCAGGCGCGGTACGCCAATCGTGTTGGCGCCATGGGACTCTCGGTGGCGGGCACGGTCAGCGACGCGCGGCTGGTGCAGTTCACCACGCGCGGCTGGACCGACGTCGACCTGTCGGGGGTGTCGGCGGGCCTGCCGCTGCTGCTCGGCAACGACGCGACGCTGGCGGGTCTGGCCGAGGCGCGCTCGGGCGCCGCGCGCGGGGCGGGCACCGCGCTGCACCTCCTCGTCGCCGTCGGTCTCGGCGGCACGCTCGTCGTCGACGGTGAACCGGTCACCGGTGCGCACGGGGCGGCGGGCGAGTATGGGCACGTGCCCTTCGGCGACCGGCGGCTGGTGTGCCCGTGCGGCGCGCGCGGGTGCTGGGACCTCTCGATCGACGGCCGCGCGCTGGCCCGCCACCTCGCCGAGTCGCCACCGACCGATCCGGTCGGCTACGCCCACGAGGTGCTAAGTCGCCCCGCCGACGAACGGACGACGGCGGCGCTCACCGCGGTGGCGGCCGCCCTGGGGGCGGGCATCGGCGGTCTGGTCAACCTGCACGATCCCGACGTCGTCACCCTCGGCGGACTGGCCGTGCCCCTGCGTGCCGCGGCCCCCGAGGCCTTCGCCGACGGTTACCGCGACGGCCTGATGTCCTTCCGCAAGGCGTCGGCGCCGCCGGTGCACGACGGCGTCCACGGTGACGACGGCCCGTTGCGCGGCGCGGCCGCGTTGGCGCTCGACCACGTCACCACCGAGGCAGCGCTCGCCGACTGGGCGCGGCGGGTATCGACCTCCTGACGGTGCCGGGCCAAAAGTCTTGGACAGTGCCGAACTGGCTCTCAGTCGCCTCTCAGACGGCGAATGGACGGTGGGAGACACACCGTTGCTGCCCGACGAGAGAAAGAACGACGCCAGGACATGACGAACCACCCGCGCTACCCGCAACGACCGAGCCAGTATGCGAGTCAGCATGGCAGGCAACCACTTCCGCCCCATCAGGGTCCCAACGCCTACCAATAC
This sequence comes from Mycolicibacterium madagascariense, assembly GCF_010729665.1. Taxonomy (NCBI): domain Bacteria; kingdom Bacillati; phylum Actinomycetota; class Actinomycetes; order Mycobacteriales; family Mycobacteriaceae; genus Mycobacterium; species Mycolicibacterium madagascariense. The sequence continues at coordinate 302,322 of NZ_AP022610.1, forward strand.
CCCTACGACTGGCGCTATGCCGCGCAGCCGCAGTACCCGGCTGACGCGGCCACCGAGGTCATCACCAAGCAGCGCAAGCGTTCTCGTACCGGCATCGTGCTGGCGAGCGCAGCCGCCATTGCCGTCGTGTCGGCGGGCGCGGGGGCGGTCGCACTGACCTCGCAGCAAGATCATTCCGCCGCAGGCGAACTCGCCCATGCCGTCGCGACCGCACCGGGACAGCCCGTACCCGTCGTGGCGGCCCCGTCCACGGCCAACGTCCCCAACGGCACCGTGGAACAGGTCGCCGCGAAGGTGCTGCCCAGTGTCGTGAAGCTACAGATCTCCATGGGCGGCCAGAGCGAGGAGGGCTCGGGCGTCGTCCTCGACCCGAACGGGCTGATCCTGACCAACAACCACGTGGTGGCCGCGTTGAACGGGGCGCCGGCGGGGGCCGACGGGCCGGGTGATCAGGCCGCGCCGAGCGCGCAGGACGTCCCGGGGACGCAGGCCGCGCAGGCGACGGTCACGCTCTCCGACGGGCGGACCGCGCCCTTCACCGTGGTCGGCGCCGACCCCTCCAGCGACATCGCCGTCGTGCGGGCCCAGGGTCTGACCGGGCTGACCCCGATCACGCTCGGCTCGTCGAAGGACCTGAAGGTCGGCCAGAACGTGGTGGCCATCGGCTCGCCGCTGGGCCTGCAGGGCACGGTCACGACGGGCATCGTGAGCGCACTGGACCGGCCCGTCTCCACCGCGGGTGAGGGATCGAACCAGAGCACGGTGCTCGACGCGATCCAGACCGACGCGGCCATCAACCCCGGCAACTCCGGCGGCGCCCTGGTCGACATGCAGGGGCAGCTGATCGGGGTGAACTCGGCCATCGCGTCCCTCGGCGGCGGTGGCGGCCCGTCCGGCGGCCAGAGCGGTTCGATCGGGCTGGGCTTCGCCATACCGGTCGACCAGGCCAAGCGGATCGCCGACGAGCTGGCTACGACGGGCACGGCGACCCACGCATCGCTCGGGGTGACCCTGAGCAACGACTCCACCGCACCCGGCGCGGCCATCGCGCAGGTGGTCGGCGGTGGCCCGGCCGCGGCGGCCGGGGTGCCCGACGGCGCGGTCGTCACGAAAGTGGACGATCACGTGATCGATAGCGCCGAAGGCTTGGTCGCCGCCGTGCGGTCGAGGGCGCCGGGTGACCAGGTGCAGCTGACCTACCGGGACCCTGCGGGTGCGAGCCAGACCGCGCAGGTCACTCTCGGGACGGCCCAGCAGTAGGTTCCGATCTCGGGCGGTGGGCGCGGTCGCGGCGACCGTGCCCACCGCCTGTGCAATTGCTCCAAACGTCATGCCCCTACTTGGACTTCACAGTCCAAGTAGGGGCTACAGTTGGACGATGACGCCGCCGCACCACGATGATGCGCCGCGTCCAAAGCTGACCTCACGCGGTGTGGCCACCAGGAATCGGATCGTGCTGGCCGCCGCCGAACTCATGCACATCCGTGGCGTCGCGGCGACGACGATCGACGAGGTGCTCGCCGCCAGCGCCACCAGCAAGTCGCAGTTCTACCAACACTTCGACGACAAGACCGACCTGGTCTACGACGTCATCACCCTGCGGGCCGACGAGATCCTGTCCTGGCAGCGATTGCGGCTCGAGAAGGTCGACTCCTTCCGCGGGCTGTACCAGTGGCGCGACGCCATGGTCCAGCGCTGCACGCTGCGGCGCGGACTGTGGGGTTGCGAGCTGGGATCGCTGGCCGCCGAGCTGTCCGACAGCGACGACCGCGCCCGCATCTCCCTGGCCGAGCACTTCGCCGAGTGGCGCGACATCTTGGCCGCCGCGCTCGAGCGGATGCGGAACGCCGGGGTCCTGGTCGCCGACGTCGACGGGCCCGCGCTGGCGACCGGTCTCCTCGCGGCCGTCGAGGGCGGTTACCTCCTGTCCCAGACCGCGCACGATCCCCGGCTCATGCAGACCGCGCTCAACTCCGCGATCGGGCACATCATGATGTTCCGCTCCGACACCGCCGAGATCGCGGACTGACCCCCGGATACGACGAAGCGGGCCAGTCCGGAGACTGACCCGCTTCGGTCGTCGATGCCGTTTAGCCGGTGTGGTTGGTACCCGGCATGCCCGTCGGCGCCGGCGGAGCCTTGATGGCCGGGCTGAACGAGTTGCCGCCGCTCGGGTTGATGTTCTTCTCGGTGGGCGACACGCTCGGCGCGGGCGTCGAGGCGGAGGTCGTCGCGGTCGTCGTCGTCGTGGTCTCGGTGCTGGACGGCCCGTTGGATCCGCTGCCGCCGCACGCGGTCAGCGTCCCCATCGAGATCACGGCCGCAACGCCGAGGCCCGCTGCGACGCGGCGGGTGTACCGACTGTGCATGGTGGGTCCCATCTCTACCGTCTCAGCGGTCAGTTGTTGTTGTGGGTGCCAGGGATGGCGGTGGGGGCGGGCGTCGCCTTCACGGGCGGCGTGAAAAGGTTGCCACCGGTGGGGTTGATGCTCTTCTCGGTGGGCGAGACGCTCGGCGGGGTGGTGGTGGTCGTCGTCGTCGTGCTGGAGGGCCCATTGGATCCGCTGCCACCACACGCGGTCAGCGCGCCCATGGAGATGACGGCGGCGACGCCGAGGCCCGCTGCGACGCGGCGTGGAAACCGACTTTTCATGGAGCAGTCCTGTCTTTACGAGGGAATTCGCTGAGAATCTGGTGCGAACTGAACTCTATCGTCCATTCAGACTTGCCGTCAAGGCGAAGTGGGGGGCATCTCCCGTCGCGGTCGGCGCAGGAAAGCTGCTGTTGACGGCCCGATCCGCCGCCCGAGAACCGGCTTGACGGCGCCGCTCGGCAGCGGACCCGCTCGTCCACCTCGGCGCGGTTCGGCCACCGTCGGCCTCGTCTGCGTGCGCCTCGCCGATCGGTTGCTGTAACGCATGATGCGCCTGAGGACGATCACCGGGAAGAGAAATGGGAGGAAGAGCGCCGTGATTCGTCGTCTGGGATGGGCCGTGCTGATCGCCGGCCTCACGCTGAGTGGGCTGGGCACCGCCACCGCATCGGCCGCCGCGGAGTGCGCCGACTACCACTGGATCGGAGCCGCCGGGTCGGGTCAGCGCGACGCCGCCGGCCTCGCGACCAACGGCGGCATGGGCGGCGTGGTGTACCAGTCGTATCTGCAGCTGCGCGACGAGCTGGCGGCCAGCGGGCTGACCATCGACGCCGAAGCCGTGCAGTACCCGGCCGCGCCGGTCCCGCTGGACGGCGGTCTCGGCGGGTGGATGGGCTTCATGGACAGCGTCAAGGCGGGCACCGCGGCGACCGCCAAGCAGTACACGGCGTTCACCAAGGCGTGCCCCGCCACCAAGGTCGTCCTCGCCGGCTACTCGCAGGGCGCCATGGTCGTCCACCGCAACCTGGCCAGCCTGGCGGACGCCCCGAACGTCGCGGCCGTACTGCTCGTCGCCGACGGCGACCGCCTGCCCGGCGACACCACGATCGACATGGGAACGACGGCCACCCCGTCCCCGGCCACCCTGGCCTCGACTGCCTCGGCTGTCTCCTCTTCAGACGCATCGGTGCCCGACGCGGGCAAGGGCGTCGCGCAGGAGCATTCCTTCCTGGCCTCGGCCCCCACCTCGACGCTGCCGCCGGCGATGGGCGCCAAGACGGTGAGCGTCTGCGACGTCCACGATCCGGTCTGCGACTACGACTCCGACACCGAGTTGACGCCGGCGACGCTGGCGATCCACACGTCGTACGCGCCGACGGTCAGCGGCCCGCACGCCTGGGTGGCGCCGCTGTACCAGCTGGCGATGTCCGCGGGCGCCAACACCGAGCCGTCGACCGCCCTGACGCTCAGCACGCACGGTTCCTGAGTCACACCGTCCAAACGGGAACGGCGCCCGACCGTGGGGTCGGGCGCCGTTCGCCGTGCGGTGCTAGTTCGAGACCGGCACCGGAGCGGTGTCACTCTCGTCGCTCGGCGGAGACGGTGGCGTGGACTTGCGGAAGTGATGGTCACCGCGGGGGTAGACCACCTGCGGCCACCAGAACCACCGGCCGAGCAGCGTGGCGATCGACGGCATCAGCAGCGACCGCACGATGAAGGTGTCCACCAGCAGGCCGATCGCGATCGTCGATCCCATCTGGGCCAACACGATCAGGCTGCTGCCCATCATTCCGGCCATGGTCGCCGCGAACACCAGTCCGGCCGAGGTCACGACGCCACCGGTGCCCGCCATCGAGCGGATGATGCCGGTCTTGAGGCCCGCGTGGATCTCGTCCTTGAACCGTGACACCAGCAGCAGGTTGTAGTCCGACCCGACGGCCAACAGGATGATGACCGACATCAGCATGACCAGCCAGTGCACGGGCATGCCGAACAGGTCCTGCCAGAGCAGTACCGAGATGCCGAACGACGCGGCGATCGAGCTGGCTGCCGTCGTCACGATGACCAGTGCGGCCACGGCGGCTCTGGTCAGGATCAGCATGATCATGAAGATCAGCGTCAGCGCCGACACCACGGCGATCAGCAGGTCGTACTTGGCGCCGTCGGCCATGTCCCGATAGGTCGCGGCCACGCCACCGAGGTAGATCTTGGCGTCGGAGAGCGACGACATCTTCAAGGCCTCCTGCGCGGCCTTGCGTTCGTTGTTCACCCGGTTGATGCCCTCGACCGTCGCGGGGTCGGTCTCGTGGGTGATGAACATGCGCGCGGACTTGCCGTCCGGGGACAGGAACATCTTGAGACCGCGCTCGAAGTCGGGGTTGGTGAACGCCTCCGGGGGCAGGAAGAACAGGTCGTCGTTCTTGGCGTTGTCGAACGCAGCGCCCATCGCCAGCGCCGTGTCGTTGGAGGCCTGCTGCTGGTCGTAGAGCGCCTTCTGCGAGTTGTAGGTCGCCAGCGCCAGATCCCGGCTGGTCTTCATCGACGCCAGCGTCTGCGGCAGCAGCGCCGTCAGCTTCGGCGCGATGTCGGCGAGCTTGTCGGTGTTCACCTGGACCTCGCCAGTGAGCTCCGTCGTCTGATCGATGCCGTCGAGTGAGTCGAAGAGCGACCTGATGGCGAAGCACATCGGGATGTCGAAGCAGTGCGGCTCCCAGTAGAAGTAGGCGCGCAGGGGCCTGAACTCGTCGTCGAAGTCCGCGATGTGATCGCGCAGTGCCTCGGTGCTCGCCAGCAGATCCTGGGACTTCTTGTCCGACTCTTGGGTGAGACGGGTCTGCTCGAGGGAGAGCTGGTACTGCTTCTCCAGGATGTCGATCGAGACGTTCATCGCGTCGACGGTCTTGAGCGAGTTGGCCAGCTGATCCCGCTGAAAGGGCAGGTTCATGTTGCTGGTCTGGCCCTGGATGGACGTCTGGAACGGGATCGAGCTGTGCTGGATCGGGATGCCGAGCGGGCGGGTGATGCTCTGCACCATTGCGATGCCCTCGGTGTGCATGACGTTGCGGGCGACGGCGTTGAGCACCAGCATGTCCGCGGGATTGCGCATGTCGTGGTCGGCGTTGACCATCAGGATGTCGGGGTTCATCCTGGCCTGGCTGAAGTGCCGGTCGGCGGCTGCGAACCCAATGTTGGTGGGCGCGTTGGCCGGTAGGTAGTACTGGTCGTTGTAGGCGGGCTTGTAGCCGGGGATCGCGACGATGCCGATCAGCACGATGAACAGGCTGACCACGAAGATCGGGGCGGGCCACCGGACCACCGCCGTGCCCACCTTGCGCCAGAAGTGGCTCCGGACAGGACGTTTCGATTCGTACAGCCCGATCTTGCTGCCGAGGAACAGCACGGCCGGACCCAGCGTGACCGCGGACATCACCACCACGACCATGCCGATCGCGACGGGTGCGCCCATCGTGGCGAAGTACGGCAGCCGGCAGAAGCTCAGGCAGTAGGTGGCGCCCGCGATCGTCAGACCCGAGCCGACGATGACCGGGGCGACCGACTTGAACGTCGCGTAGTAGGCCTCCTCTCGGTCCTGGCCCAACCCGCGATCTTCCTTGTAGCGGCCGAAGATGAAGATGCCGTAGTCGGTCGCCGCGGCGATCGCCAGCATCGTCAGGATGTTGCCGGCGAACGTCGTCAGGCCGAAGACGTCGTGCATGGACAGCACCGACACCACGCCGCGCGCCGTCAGCAGGCCGACGAACGTCAGGAAGAGCTGCACCAGCGTCGTGCGGATCGACCGGTAGACGATCAGCAGCATGATGGCGATCGCCAACAGGGTGATCACCGTGATCGACGCCAAGCTGGCGTTGCCGATGACGTGCAGGTCGTCGGTCAGCGCGGCCGGTCCGGCGACGTAGGCCTGCACGCCCGGCGGGGCCTTGGTATCCGCGATGGCCTTGCGGACTTGGTCGACGCCCTCGTTGGCCTCGGTCTGTCCCTGTTCGCCGGCGAGGTTGATCATCACGTAGGCGGCTTTGCCGTCGGTGCTCTGGGCGCCGGCCGCGGTGAGGGTGTCACCCCAGAAGTCCTGGATGTGCTGGATGTGTTGGGGATTGTCGTAGAGCTTCTTGAGGATCGCGTTGTAGTAGTCGTGCGCGCTCTGCTGCAGCGGTTGCTGACCCTCGATGACCACCATCACCGTCGAGTTCGAGTTGAACTCCTTGAAGTTGCCGCCCATGAGCTTCATGGCCGTCATCGACGGCGCGTCCTCGGGGGCCATCGGGGCCGAGTGCAGCTCGCCGACGACCTCCAGCTGAGGCGCGATGACGTTCACGATGACCGCGACGACGATCCAGAACAGCACGATCGGGATCGACAGCACGCGGATCAGATGCGGGAAGTACGGCCGCCTCGGGTGCTCGGTGGTCTCGGTCGGAGCGGCCGGGGAGTCCGGGGGCGTCGCGTGCGTCATGCGGACTTCACCAGGCAGTAGGTCTGGGCGTTGATCCCGTCGGCCGACTGTTGCTCACGCACGACTCCGTTCACGGTGACTTTGCATCCAATCTGATCGCCGGTGGTCTGGGCCATGAGGCTGCCGCTGACGGTCGGCAACGTCGTCGACAGGGTGATCGACCACGGCAGGGGCACGGTGACGAGGTGCACGTTCGCGTCCGGGTCGAAGTAGCTGATCTGCGCGGTGCCCGTGCCGGTCACGTCGTAGATCATGATCTTGGGGTTGAACTGCACGATCTCGATGCCCGCCCCGGCGTTGGCGTTGAGGTCCTGGGAGGCGAACTGCCGGTGCAGCCTGCTGACGACGAGCCCCGAGATGGCCAGCACGACGATCAAGACCACGGGAATCCAGATCGTCTTGCTGATCCGACGAAACGGAATACGCTTCACCCCAACACCTTTCGCTGTTCAGCCGACTGCGCCTCGACCGCCGTGTCCATGGTCGTGTCCATGGCGTCGTCCATCGGCAGCTCCGCGTTCGTGATGAGTCGCCGAAGGACCGGGAACGCGACGCGGGCGGCCAGCCACAGCGCGTTCTCCTCTTCCGGGGTCAACGTCCCCATCAGCTCGGTCAGGCGTTCCCGACGCAGGCGCTTGCGCTCGTCGATCACCTCCTGGCCACGGCGGGTGATGCCGATGAGCGCGGCGCGCCCGTCTTCCGGGTCGGCGAGCCTGGTCACCAGGTCCTGGCGCTCGAGCCGTTTGATCAGCTGCGTCATCGACGGCTGGCTGATGCCTTCCTTGGCGGCCAGCGTGGTGAGCCGCAGCGGCCCCTCGCGGCACACCCGGTTCACCGCGTACCCGGCGGAGGCGCTCATCTCGGCGCGATCGGTGAGGAAGCGGGCGGTCAGATCCATGGCCTGGTCGAGGAGCTCGCCGACGCACTCGCTGACGTCGCGCTCGACCGCCCGATCTTTCACCCGGTACATATATCACGCGACCTATGTAGTAGCTAGTCGAACACGGCCACGACGTGTCGCTAGCGCGTCGATCGGGGGTCTGAGCTAATATCCGGCCGTCATCTGCCCGGTTCCGGGGTGTGCGCCGCCGGTCGGCGGTGCCGAGGCCGATTGGATGAGTCGCGGAATGGTCTGCCGTGCAAGGGTATTCGGCGACCGCAGCCTGATTGCATAGGACGGGCTATGTAGTTCGGCCGAGTTGATCGGCCAGCGCCTCGAGCAGGCGGTCGACGTCGTCGGCGTCGTCGTACGGCGCCAAGCCGATGCGCAGGCCACCGGCACTGCCGAGCCCGAGCACGCGCGACGCCTCGTAGGCGTAGAACGACCCGGCCGGCGCGTTCACCCCGCGCTCGGCGAGTGCGGCGCTGACGGTTGCGGCGTCATGCCCGGCGAAGGTGAGCAGGAGCGTGGGCGTGCGTCGGCGGGCCTTCGAGTGGACCGTCACTCCCGGTAGCTCGGTGAGGCCTGCCTCGATGCGCTGGCGCAGCGCGTCCTCGTGGCGCTCCAGCGCGTGCAGGCCCGCGACGAGTCGGTCGCGGCGGTTGCCGGTCCGCCCCGTCAGGCCGGCCAGGAAGTCGACGGCGGCAGTCGTGCCGGCCATCAGTTCGTACGGCAGGGTGCCGAGTTCGAAGCGCTCGGGCACGTCGTCGGTGGCGGGCAGCAGCTTCGCAGGCCGCAGGTCGGCCAGCACGTCGGGCCGGGCCGCCACCACGCCGCAGTGCGGGCCGAGGAACTTGTAGGGCGAGCACGCGAAGAAGTCGGCGCCGAGGTCGGCGACGTCGACCACCGCATGCGCGGTGTAGTGCACCCCGTCCACGTACAGCAGGGCGCCGACGGCGTGTACACGATCGGCGATGGCCCGCACGTCGGGCATCGTGCCGATCAGGTTCGACGCGGCGGTGACGGCGACGAGCCGGGTGCGCGGGCCGAGTTGGGCGGCGACGTCGTCGACGGTGAGCTCGGAGGTCGCCGGATCGAAGTCCACCCACCTCACGACGGCGCCCGCCGCCTCGGCGGCCAGGACCCACGGGCGAACGTTGGCGTCGTGGTCGAGTCGCGTCACCACGACCTCGTCGCCGGGATCCCATTGGGCGGCAAGCGTTCTCGACAGGTCGAAGGTGAGCGCGGTCATGCTGCGGCCGAAGATCACCCCGGCGGGGTCGGCACCGAGGATGTCGCCGAGGGCGCGCCGGCACCCTTCGACCACGGCCTCGGCGTGGCGCGCCGCGGCGGTGACGGTGCCGCGGTTGGACAGCGGCCGCAGCAGGGTGTCGCGGATCGCGTCGGCGACCGCGGTGGGCGTCTGCGAGCCGCCCGGGCCGTCGAAGAAGGCCGTGCCGTCGTCGAGCGCGGGAAAGCAGCGGCGGATGTTGACGACGTCGAAGGGCTCGGTCACCGCCGGATTCTCCCACTTGCCCGCGGTCTCCCGGTCTGTAAGTCTGGTTCGAACATCCCTGACAACGACGCCACCTGGATGCTCCTCCACGAAAAGGCGCGCCATGACGTCGACGATCATCACCCCTACCCATCCCGTCTCGGACGCTCTGCTGCAGCGGGCTCAGCAGGTCGTTCCCAATGGCATGTACGGCCACCAGATCGCCACCGGGTTATGGCCTGGCGCACCGCAGTTCGTGTCGCGCACGGCGGGCTCGCGGATGTGGGACGCCGACGGTCACGAGTACATCGACCTGCTGTGTTCGTGGGGCCCGATCATCCACGGTTACCAGCATCCCAAGATCGAGGAGGCGGTCGAGCGCCAGCGCCGGATCTGCGATACGGCCAACGGTCCGTCCGAGCACTTCGTCGCGCTCGCCGAGAAACTCGTCGACGTCGTCGAGCACGCCGACTGGGCGATGTTCGCCAAGAACGGCTCCGACGTCACCACGCTGTGCCTCACGATCGCCAGGGCGCACACCGGACGCGGCACCATCCTGGTCGAGGAGGGCACCTACCACGGGGCGCTGCCCTGGTGTAACCCCGACAAGACCGGTGTGCTGGCGTCGGACCGCGCCGGCCTGGCGTACTACACGTACAACGACCTGGCGAGCGTCGAGAAGCTCGTCGCCGAGCACGCGGGTGACCTGGCCGGAATCATCGTGGCCCCGTTCCGGCACGACCCCGCCGGCTCTGATCTCGAGATGGTGGATCCGGCCTTTGCGCAAGGACTTCGGCGCATCTGCGACGACAGCGGCGCGGTGCTCATCCTCGACGAGGTGCGCACCGGATTCCGGATGTCCTTCGGCGGCAGCTGGGAGCAGTACGGTGTGCGCCCCGACCTGTCGTCGTGGAGCAAGGCCATCGGCAACGGCTACCCGATCGCGGCCGTGCTTGGCGCCGAACGTCTTCGGGAGTCGGCGGGCTCGTTCTTCGTCACGGGAACCTTCTGGTTCTCCGCGGTCCCCATGGTCGCGGCCTTGACGTCGATCACCCTCCTCGAGGAGGAGGACGGGGTGGCCCACATGTTCGCCCGCGGTGACCAGTACGTCGCGGGGCTGCGCGAGCAGGCCGCCTCCTACGCGCTGCCCGTCACCATCACGGGCCCGGTGACCATGCCGTACCTGTCGTTCGCCGGCGAGACCGACCACGAGTTCACCATGGCCTGGTCGGCAGAATGCGCTGCTCGCGGTGTCTACGTCCACCCCAAGCACAACGGGTTCATGTCCACCGCACTCACCGAGGCCGACGTCGACGCGGTGCTGGTGGCCACCGATGGCGCCTTCGCCGAGGTGGCCAAGCGTTTCTTCTGACCGGCGACGCATAATCACCCGGTGGACAGCGAGCAGTTCTGGAAGGAAGCCGACCGGCACGTGGTGCGCTACGGCGCCGTCTTCGTACCGCGAATCATCAGGCGCGCCAACGGAAGTCACGTATACGACACCGACGGAAACGCGATCCTGGACTTCACCTCCGGCCAGATGAGCTCGGTGCTCGGACACTCCCACGCGGATGTCGTCGCGACGGTGTCGGGGGCGGTGGCCTCGCTGGACCACCTGTACAGCGGCATGCTCAGCGAGCCGGTGGTGGACCTCGCGACGCGACTCGCGGCGACCCTGCCGGATCCGTTGACGAAGACGCTGCTGCTGACCACCGGCGCGGAGTCCAACGAGGCCGCCATCAAGATGGCCAAGCTCTACACGGGCAGGTACGAAATCGTCTCGTTCGACCGGTCGTGGCACGGCATGACGTCGGGCGCGGCCGCCGCGACGTTCAGCGCGGGGCGCCGCGGCTACGGGCCGCCGATGCCGGGCAACCTGACGCTGCCCACGCCCAACGCGTACCGTTCGCCCTTCCGCCGGGCCGACGGGACCTACGACTGGGAGACCGAACTCGAGTACGGGTTCGCCGCGGTCGACGCGCAGTCGTCGGGCAGCCTGGCGGCCTGCCTCGTCGAGCCGATCCTGTCCTCGGGCGGCATCATCGAACCGCCGCCCGGCTACCTGCGCAGGCTGAAGGGAATGTGCGTCGAGCGCGGCATGCTGCTCGTGGTCGACGAGGCCCAGACCGGGATCGGCCGCACGGGCACCATGTACGCCTTCGAACGTGACGGCGTGGTGCCCGATCTGCTGACGCTGTCGAAGACCCTCGGCGCCGGTCTGCCCGTAGCGGCCGTCGTCACCACCGACGAGATCGAGAGTGTCTGCCACGAGCGGGGTTTCCTCTTCTTCACCACGCACGTCTCGGACCCGCTGGCGGCGGCCGTGGCACTGACGGTGCTGACCGTCGTCGAGCGCGACGGGCTCGTCGAGCGGGCGCGTCGTCTCGGAGCTACGCTCGCGGAGCGGCTGAGCGGTCTGCGCGACCGTTACGAGCAGGTCGGCGACGTCCGCGGCCGCGGTCTGCTGCAGGGCATCGAGCTGGTCTCGGACAAGAAGAGCAAGGCGCCCGCCGACGCACTCGGCGCCAAGGTCACCGCCGCCTGCCTGGAACGGGGGCTGCACATGAACATCGTGCAGCTGCCGGGCATGGGCGGAATCCTCCGCATCGCCCCGCCGCTCACCATCGACGAGCCGGATCTCCTTGCAGGACTTGACATCCTCGACGATGCCCTGGCCTTCTGCCTCTGACTCAGGACTGCAGCTCGGCGGCGAGCGCCGCGCCCAGCCGGTGGCCCGACAACCAGGCCGACTCGATGCGCGGCGCTCCCGATGGGCACCACGAGTCGCCGCAGACACCGAGCGGGCGGCTGCCATGCGCGGTCAGCGCATAGTAATCATCATGTGTGTCAACGGGTTTCGCGAACGTCCAGCGGTGCGCGTGCGTCCACTCCGGGGGTTGGGTCAGATCGAGGAGGCGCCCGAGCGCGGCGAGTACGGGAGTCACCGCGTCGTACGGCGTCTCGAGGTGCGCCCTGGCGCGCTCGGCGGTCGTGTGGGCGACCAGCACGGCGGCCCCGTCCCCGCGGCGCGAACCGTCGTCGGCGATCGTGGTGACGTCGGCGTCGTCGTTGACGAACGCGGCGTCGGCGACCGGCCAGGCGCGCTCGGCCCAGCCGGCGGCGACCGCAATCACCGGTTCGTAGTCGAGCCACTCGACCGCGTCGGGGGCCAACTTGGCAGCCTGCGGGTCGGGCATCGCCAGGACCACGGCGTCGTGGTCCAGCTCGTCGAGGGCCCCGACCGTCACGCCCGAGCGCACGTCGACCGGTAGCGAGGCCCGCACCAGCGAACGCAGCCCGTCGGGTGTGCCGTAGCGCATCGGACCCTGCGTGCGGTCGCGGCCGTCGGGCGAGAACACGTCGAACGTGTCGGTCCACTCCCGGACCAACCCGCGGGCGCGCCAGTCGTCGACCACCGCGCGGAAGTCGGGCTCCTTGACCGTGAAGTAGGCCGCTCCAAGATCGACCCGGCGACCGTGCAGTTCGGGGGAGGACATCCGACCGCCGGGGGCCCGGCCGCGGTCGAACACCTCGACGGTGACGCCGTGCTCGCGCAGCGCCTGCGCGCACGCCGCGCCCGAGAGACCGGCACCGATGACTGCGACACGGGACATGGTCCCCACGTTAGTCGGGGCCCGCCACCAGGTTCGGGGGGCGACCACCGTCGGCGAAGACGGCGATCTGTTCCAGCGCGATGCGCCACGCGCGATCCCACGCGCCTTCGGTGCTGCCCGCCACGTGCGGGGTCAGCAGCAGATTGGGGGCCGACCACAGCGGATGGCCGTCGGGCAGCGGCTCGGGATCGGTGACGTCGAGCGCGGCGCGCAGCCGACCGGAGTTCAGTTCGGCCAGTAGCGCGTCGGTGTCGACCGCCCCGCCCCGGCCGACGTTGACGACCACGGCGCCGTCGCGCAGCCGGCTCAGGAATGCGGCGTCGACGACGTGGTGGGTCGCCTCGGTCTCGGGCAGCATCGCGACGACCGCGTCGGCGTCGGGCAGCAGGTCGTCGAGGTCGCTCATGGCCCGCACGCCCTCTCTGGCGTGCGTGCCGACGAGCGTCACCTCGGTCTCGAACGGCGCGAGCCGGGCCGCGAGGTTCTGGGCGAGGTCACCGGCGCCGAGGACGACGATCCGCTTGCCGATCATCGTCTCGGTGTCCCGGGGTTGCCACGTGCCCTGCTCCTGGTACCTGCGGAACGTCGCGAGGTCGCGATAGATCGACAGGAGCGCTGCCATCACCCATTCAGCCGACGAACCGCCATGCGCCCCACGACCATTGGACAGCATGACGCCGTCGGGCAGATGCGGCAGCCACTGCTCGTAACCGGCGTTGAGGGTCTGCACCAGCCGCAGCTCGGGGAGCTGAGCCAAGCGCGGCCCGATCACCTCCGGGTGCTCCCACCCGACGACGATGACCGACGCGTCGGGATGTTCCTGGGGCCACGGCCCGTCGGGGGAGTACGGGACGGCGACCAGCTCGCTCGTCGGATCGGGTGCGTGCAGGCCGAGATCGTCTGGGTAGAGGACTTTCACGCCAACCACGCTAGCCACTGCGCTCGTGACCCTCCCGCGAGCAGCCGCAAATAAGCCCGACACGCCGCGGAAAAGTGCACGTTTGCGGCTGTTCGCGAGGGTCTCGAGCCCGTCAGGCGTCGGCGGGCTCCTCCTCCTTGTCCGCCATGGCCTTGTGGAAGGACTCCACCGAACGCATCTTGTTCATCACGTCCAGGGCGGCGACCTTGTAGGCCTCGGAGAACGTCGGGTAGTTGAACACCGCGTCGACGAGGTAGTCGACCGTGCCCCCGCAGCCCATCACGGCCTGGCCGATGTGGACGAGCTCGGTCGCCGACGAGCCAAAGATGTGGACTCCGAGCAGCTTTCGGTCCTCGGTCGACACCAGCAGCTTGAGCATGCCGTACGAGTCGCCCGCGATCTGGCCGCGCGCGAGCTCCCGGTAGCGCGACACCCCGAACTCGTAGGGGATGGCCTTCTCGGTCAGCTCGGACTCGGTGGCCCCGACGAAGGACACCTCGGGAATCGTGTAGATGCCAATCGGCTGGAGATCGGTCATGTCGTGAACCGGCTCGTCGAATGCGTGATAAGCCGCAAGCCTGCCCTGGTCCATCGACGTCGCCGCCAGCGCGGGGAAGCCGATGACGTCGCCGACGCTGAAGATGTGCTTGACCTTGGTGCGGAATTGGTCGTCGACTTCGAGCAGGCCGCGCCCATCGGCTTCCAGGCCCGCAGCCTTCAGGTCGAGCGCTTCGGTCCGCCCCGTTCTCCCGGCGGAGTACATCACGGCCTCCGCGGCGATCTGCTTGCCGCTCGCCAGACACGTCAGGGTGCCGGTCGGCGAGACGTCGACGCTGGTGACCTCCTCGCCGAACCGGAAGGTCACCTTGGACTCGCGAAGGTGAAATGCCAACGCCTCGACCACTTCCGGGTCGCAGAAGTCGAGCATGGTGTCGCGCTTCTCGACGACGGTCACCTTGGTGCCGAGGGCGGCGAAGATTGACGCGTACTCGATGCCGATCACGCCGGCGCCGACCACCACCATCGAGGTGGGGATGAAGTCCAGGCTGACGATCTCGTCGGAGTCGAGCACGCGCTCGGCGTCGAAGTCGATGCCGTCGGGTCGGCGCGGGGTGGTGCCCGTGGCGATGACGATGAAATCGCCTGTCAGAGTGCGGTGTTCGGATTCGTCTCGACCCTCGACCGTCACGGTGTTGGCATCGGCGAAGCTGGCGCGGCCGAGGTAGAGGTCGACGCGGTTGCGGACGAGCTGGTCGCGGATCACGTCGATCTCGCGGCGGATGACGTGGGAGGTGCGCTCCTGCAGATCGGCCGGGGTGATCTTCTCCTTGACCCGGTAGCTCGAACCGTACAGCTCGCGCTGGTTCATGCCCGTGAGGTACATGACCGCCTCACGCAGCGTCTTGGACGGAATGGTGCCGGTGTTGACGCAGACGCCGCCGAGCATGTGTCCATGCTCGACGACGGCCACCTTCTTCCCGAGTTTGGCTGCCGCCACGGCCGCCTTCTGCCCCCCGGGCCCGGAACCGATCACGATCAGGTCGTACTCAGTCTCAGTCGCCATGGGTCCGGTGTACCCAATCGACCGTCACATCGCGCCGAAACTACGGTAGATGACGGAAATCGGGCCAAAGCCGTCCAGAACCGTAGTGTCGGCGGCACTCCTCCTAGACGACGTGCCCGTCAGCGACCGTCAGCGCGGCGTCGAGGATCTTCAAGCCCTCGGCGACCTCGGCGTCGGAGATGTTGCAGGCGGGCACCGCGTGGATGCGGTTGAAGTTGGCGAACGGCAGCAGGCCGCCGGACTTGCATGCGGCGATCACTTCGTTCATCGCCGGGCTGGAGCCGCCGTAGGGCGCCAGCGGCTCCCGGGTCTGCGGATCCTTGACCAGTTCGATGGCCTGGAAGACGCCCAGCCCACGGACTTCGCCGACGGACGGATGCTTGGCCGCCAGCTCGCGTAGGCCGGGCCCCAGGACGTCGGATCCGATGCGGGCGGCGTTGGCCACCATGCCCTCGTCCTCCATCGCGTTGATGGTCGCGACGGCGGCCGCGCACGCCAGCGGATGACCCGAGTACGTGAGCCCACCGGGGTAGGCGCGGTCGGCGAACGTCGCGTAGATCGCGTCGCTGATCGCCACGCCGCCGAGCGGAACGTAGCCGGAGGTGACGCCCTTCGCGAAGGTCATCAGATCGGGGATGACGTCGAAATGCTGTATGGCGAACCACTTTCCGGTCCGTCCGAAGCCGGCCATCACCTCGTCGGCGATCATCACGATGCCGTACTTGTCGCAGATCGCCCGGACGCCCGCCATGTACCCCGGCGGCGGCACCATGATGCCCGCGGTACCCGGCACGGATTCCAGGATGATCGCCGCGAAGGTGGCCGGGCCCTCGTGCTGGATCAGCCGCTCGAGGTAGTCCAGTGCACGCTCGGTCTCCTGCTGCTCGTTCTCGGCGTGGAACGACGTCCGGTACAGGAACGGACCGTTGAAGTGGACGACGCCGCTGCTGGCGTAGTCGTTCGGGTAGCGGCGCGGGTCGCCCGTGAGGTTGATCGCGGTGTCGGTGCCACCGTGGTAGGAGCGGTAGCGCGAGAGCACCTTGTAGCGGCCGGTGTGCAGGCGCGCCATGCGGACCGCGTGTTCGACGGCGTCGGCGCCGCCGTTGGTGAAGAACACGTGGTCGAGGTCACCGGGGGTGCGCTCGGCGATCAGCCGGGCGGCTTCCGAGCGGGCGGCGTTGACGTGCTGCGGCGCGACCGTGCACAGCTTGGCGGCCTGTTCTGCAATGGCCTTGACGACTTTCGGATGCTGATGGCCGATGTTGGTGAAGACCAGCTGTCCGGAGAAGTCGAGCAGCTTGTTGCCGTCGCCGTCCCAGACGTACTGGCCCTGCGACGCCACGATCGTCATCGGGTTGATCTGCGCCTGCGCCGACCACGAGTGGAAGACGTGCTTGCGGTCGAGTTCGTAGGCGCGGGCGCCCTCGGCCTTCGCGGTGGCGAGGTCCTGGCCGCTGGGGAGGAGGTCCTGGGGCGAGCGCAGCGACGGGGTGTTGCCGGTGTCGAAAGTCGTCATGAATCCAGTCTTCCTGAGTCAGCTGTTCTGCGGGAAGCCGAGGTTGATTCCGCCGTGCGACGGGTCCAGCCAACGGGTGGTTACCACCTTGCCACGCGTGAAGAAGTGGACTCCCTCGGTGCCGTGGGCGTGGGTGTCGCCGAACAGCGAGCTCTTCCAGCCGCCGAAGCTGTAGTAGGCGGTGGGCACGGGGATCGGCACGTTGATGCCGATCATGCCGACCTCCACCTCGTTCTGGAACCGACGGGCCGCGCCCCCGTCGTTGGTGAAGATCGCGGTGCCGTTGCCGTAGGGGTTGGCGTTGATCAGCGCGAGCGCCTCGTCGTAGGAGTCGACGCGCACGACCGACAGCACGGGCCCGAAGATCTCGTCGGTGTAGACGCTCATCTCGGGGGTGACGTGGTCGATCAGCGTGGGGCCTAACCAGAACCCGTCGGACTCTCCGTCGACGGAGATGCCGCGGCCGTCGACCACGATCGTGGCGCCGTCGGCCTCGCCCGCGTCGACGTAGGAGGCCACCCGGTCGCGGTGCGCCTTGGTGACCAGCGGTCCCATGTCGGCGTCGCGGGTGCCGTCACCGGTCTTGAGTCCCTTGGCCCGGTCGGCGATCTTGCCGACGAGCTCGTCGGCGATCGGGCCGACCGCGACGCACGCCGAGACGGCCATGCAGCGTTCGCCCGCCGAGCCGAAGCCGGCGTTGACCATGGCGTCGGCGGCCAGGTCCAGGTCGGCGTCGGGCAGCACGATCGCGTGGTTCTTCGCGCCACCGAGGGCCTGCACGCGCTTGCCGTGCTGGGTGCCGGTGGCATAGACGTACTGCGCGATCGGCGTGGAGCCGACGAAGCTGATGGCCTTGACCTTCGGGTTGGTCAGCAGTTCGTCGACGGCGACCTTGTCGCCCTGCAGCACGTTGAAGACCCCGGCGGGCAGGCCTGCCTCGGCCCACAGCTCGGCGATCCACAGCGCGGCCGACGGGTCCTTCTCGCTGGGCTTGAGGACGACGGTGTTGCCCGCCGCGATGGCGATGGGGAAGAACCACATCGGCACCATGGCCGGGAAGTTGAAGGGGCTGATGATGCCGACGACGCCGAGCGGCTGGCGGATCGAGGCCACGTCGACGTTGGTCGAGGCGTTCTCCGTCATCCCGCCCTTGAGCAGATGCGCTATGCCGCAAGCGAATTCGACGACTTCCTGGCCGCGGCTGACCTCGCCGAGCGCGTCGGACACGACCTTGCCGTGCTCGCTGGTGATGATCTCGGCCAACTCGTTCTTGCGGGCGTTCAGCAGTTCCCGGAACGCGAAGAGGATCTGGGTGCGCTTGGCGAGCGAGGTGTCGCGCCAGGCCGGGAAGGCCGCCGCGGCGGCGTCGATGGCGGCGCGCGCGTCGGCCACGTCGGCGAGGGCGAGTTCACCGGTGACCTGACCGGTCGCCGGGTTCGTCACGGGTGAGGTGCGGTCGCTGGCGCCGGCGAAGCCCTTGCCGTCGACCCAGTGCGCGATGGTCCGAACGCGGGTGCTGAGTGTCATGGTTCGAGTGTGGGCGCGCCTCGGTGACGCGTACCCCGTCACTCCGTAACGAAGATCGCCGTTTGCCTTACGCTGTGTAAATGCTGCCCACCGTGCGGGAGGTCCTCGCGCTGCCGGTCCTGCAGGCCGGTGCCCCCGAGATGGTGTGCGGCGCCAACGGCTCGCTCGACCGACCGGTGCGCTGGGTCCACGTCAGCGACCTGCCGGACCTGTCGAACCTGCTCGAGGGTGGCGAACTGGTCCTCACCACCGGGCAGGCGCTGGCCGACGCCGAGCACCGCGACGACTACCTTCCCCGGCTCGCGCGGGCCGGGGCCGTCGCGGTGGTGCTCGAGCTCGGCGTCCACGTCGACGCGGTGCCGCAGTCGGTGCGGGAGATCGGCGCGACGTTGGACCTGCCCGTCGTCGCGCTGCACCGCGAGGTCCGCTTCGTCGAGGTCACCGAGGAGGTGCACCGGCGGATCGTCGCCGAGCAGTACGCGGAGGTCGACTACGCGCGGCGCGTGCACGAGGCGTTCACCAACCTCAGCATGCGGCGTGCCTCGGTCGACGACATCGTCGCCGCGGCGGCCGACATGCTCGACACGCCAATCGTGTTGGAGGACTTGAACCGTCAGGTGCTCGCCTTCGTGGGACGCGGCGTGCCGCCGACCGAACTGCTCGCCGACTGGGAGCGCCGGTCGCGGCTCGACACGGGTGCGTGGGTGGCCCGACCGGTCGGCCCGCACCGCCACGAGTGGGGTCGGCTGGTGGCTCCTCGCGGCCGCACGGCCGACGAGCGCACCGTGACCACCCTGGAGCGCGCGGCCCAGGCGCTCGCGCTGCACCGCATGGTCGAGAGGGACCGGACGTCACTGGAGCTGCGGGCGCAGAGCGGCCTGGTCGACGAGCTCCGCCGCGGCCTCATCCGCGACGAGGGCGAGGCCACCGCCCGCGCACACGCCCTCGGGTTGCGGCCCGCGCTGAGCTACGTCCCGATGACCGCGCGCCTGCGCGAGACCGCCACCACCAACCCGTTGCTGACCCAGCAGCGCAGAGCCCGCACGCTCGATGCCGCGGTGCACGCGATCCGGTCCGGCGGCCACAGCGTGCTGACTGCCAGCCGCGACGACGGCCGCATCGATCTGCTGCTTGCGCCGTCCCGTCGGACCGACGACCGCATCCTCGACGACGTGGCCACGGCGATCCGCCGCGCGGTGTGCCACGTCGACGGGGTGTCGCGGTGCGTGATCGGCGTGGGGCCCGAGTCGGGCCGGCTCATCGATGCGGCGGGCGGGCTGCCCGAGTCCGCGCACGTCGCCGAGGCGGCGCTGGCGATGACGGACGATCGCCCGTTCCACCGCTCCGCCGACGTCCGGCTGCGCGGGCTGCTCGCGCTCCTGCGGGCCGACCCGCGCGTGCAGGCCTTCGCCGAGACGGAGCTGCGCGGGGTGCTGGAGCGTCGGGCCAAGTACGGCGACGACATGTTCGACCTGCTGGCCGGCTTCCTCGAGGTCGGCGGCAACAAGGCCGAGCTGGCGAAGCGGCTGCACGTGTCGCGGCCGACCCTCTACGCCCGGCTCGCCGCCCTGCAGCGACTGCTCGGCGTCGACCTCGCCGACGCGGAGTCACGCACGTCGCTGCACGTCGCCATGATGGCGCTCGCGCGCGGGTGACCGCGGGTGACACTGCGCGCCGAGACTACGGTCGTTGCGCGGAAATGACGGAATTCGCGCAACAACCGTAGTCTCGGCGCGCCTACGCGTGCTTCCTGCCGAACGGCAGCACGTGCACGATGCCCACGACGATCGCGCCGACGACGAGCCCGATGACCGCCGAGATGCCCGTCTCGACCAGCCACGCCAGCGCGGGGGCCAGTCCCTCCTCCAGGTGGTGGACGACACCGTAGGGCGCGTGCCAGCCCAGGGTGTTCGTCCCGACGAGCAGGATGTGGCCACCGACCCACAGCATGGCGACCGTGCCGACGGCCGACAGCGTGGCGAGCACCTTCGGCATCGCCGCGACCAGGCCGAGGCCGACCCGCTGCGCGACGCGCGACGAGCGCTGCGCCAGGTTGAGGCCGATGTCGTCCATCTTCACGATGAGGCCGACGACGCCGTACACCGCGGCCGTGATGACCAGCGCCACGATGACGAGGATGACCAGGCGCGGCACGAACGCCTGATCGGTCACCTCGTTGAGGGCGATGACCATGATCTCGGCGGACAGGATGAAGTCGGTGCGGATCGCGCTCGAGGTCATCTGGCGCTCGAGGTCCGCTCCGGCTGCGGCCGCCGGCGCCGCATGGCCGTGATTCCCGCGGACCATGCCCACGACCTTCTCGGCGCCCTCGAAGCACAGGTACGTCGCACCGACCATGAGGATCGGCGTGAGCAACCAGGGCACGAACTGACTCAGCAGCAGCGCCGCGGGCAGGATGAACACCAGCTTGTTGCGCAGCGACCCGAGCGCGATCCGCTTGATCATCGGGAGTTCGCGTTCGGCGGTAATGCCGTGCACGTACTGCGGGGTCACGGCGGTGTCGTCGATGACGACGCCGGCGGCCTTCGCGGTCGCCCGGCCCGCCGCGGCCCCGATGTCGTCGACCGAGGCCGCGGCCAAGCGCGCCAGCGCCGCGACGTCGTCGAGGAGCGCGAACAGCCCGGCACTCATCGGATCCCGCTCATGGCACCCCACGATACGGGGATCTGGCAGGGCGCTGGCAGCGCACCTGCGTGCCGTGGCGGCCCGCGCATCCCTGCCCGTCCAGTCAGCCGTGGCACGCCGTGTCGCGTAGTTTCACTGCGGTGAGCGCGTCCGACACCACCGCCGACGTCATCGTCGTCGGCGGCGGCATCGCCGGGGTGTCGGTGGCCTACGAGCTGTCCGGCTCCGCGCGCGTCGTGCTGCTCGAGATGGAGTCGACGCTGGCCTATCACACCACCGGACGGTCGGCCGCGTTGTTCCTGGAAACCTATGGCGGAGAACAGATCCGAGCCTTGACGACGGGCAGTCGCTCGTTCTTCGAGCAGCCGCCCGACCACTTCGATTCGGCCTTGGTCTCCCCGCGGCCGCTGCTGGAGTTCGGCGTCGTGGGGCGCGGTCACCTCGTCGAGAGCCTGCACCGGTCGGTGCTGCCGTTGGTCGCCGACGCCGAACTGCTCGATGCCGACCGCTGCTGCGAGTTGTTTTCGCTGCTGCGGCGCGACGTGGTCGAGTGCGGCATGTACGAACCGAGGGCGCTGGCGCTCGACGTGGCCGCCCTGCATCAGGGTTTCGTGCGCGGGGCGCGGTCGAACGGCACCGAGATCGTCCGCGATTCCGCGGTTGCCGCTCTCGAGCGGGGCGCGAGCACGTGGACGGCGACCACCCGCGACGGCAGCCGGTTCCAGGCTCCGGTCGTCGTCGACGCCGCAGGCGCATGGGCCGACGTGGTCGCCACCGCCGCGGGCGTCCCCGGCGTGGGCCTGCGACCGCTGCGCCGGACGATCTTCATGGTGGCCTCACCGCTCGGCGAGGCGAGCCGGGACTGGCCGAACTTGAGCGACGTCGAGGAGTCCTTCTACGCCAATCCCGAAGGTGCGCAGTTCTTGTGCTCGCCGGCGGACGAAACACCCTGCGCGCCAAGCGATGCCAAGCCCGACGAGCTGGAGATCGCCCGCGCCATCGACGCGATCGATGCGACGACCACGCTCGGCGTGCGCAGCGTCTCCTCGTCGTGGGCCGGTCTGCGCACCTTCACCGCGGACCGGAACTTCGCCCTCGGCGAGGATCCCGAGGCGCCGGGCTTCTTCTGGCTGGCGGGTCAGGGTGGGTACGGCATCCAGACCGCGCCGGCGACCGCCAGACTGGCCGCGGCGCTGGTGCTCGGACGGCAGGCACCGCCGGACCTCGTCGACCGGGGTCTGGACGTGGAGCGGCTGGCGCCGCGCCGGGTCATGTCGTCGTGAACGCCTCGACGAGCCATTCACGGATCGACTTCACCAGTACGGCGCGGTTCTCGCGCTTCACGATGCCGTGGCCGTCGTCGTCGAACAGCAGGTATTCGACCCGACGATTCAGCCGTCGCAGCGCGTCGAACATCTGACGGGACTCGTGGGCGGGCACGTTGGTGTCGTTGCCGCCGTGCACCAGCAGCAGGGGAGCGGTGAGCGCCTCGACCCGCAGCAGCGGGGACAGCCGGTCCAGCAGGGCCCGATCGTTGATGGGGTGGCCGTACTTCGGATATGCCTCGGCTGCGATCCACGGATCGGTGTTGCGATAGAACGTCGCGAGATCGCTCATACCGCAGATGCTGACCCCCGCCGCGAACAGCTCCGGATGGAACGCCAGCGCGGCCTGGGTCAGATAGCCGCCGTAGGACCAGCCACAGCACGCGATGCGGTCCGGATGGGCCAGGCCCTCGGCGACCAGGAAGTGGACGCAGTCGGCGACGTCGTCGAAGGCGCCGAACCGCAGGTGCCGGTCGTCGGCGTGAGAGAACGTCCGCCCGAACCCGCCGGAGCCGCGAACGTTGGGGCTCAGCACGGAGATTCCCGCGTCGAGCAGTTCGGGGAACACCTCGCTGTAGTCGGGTCGGGCCTGCCCCTCGGGGCCGCCGTGCAGATAGATCATCGCGCCGACGTTCGCACCGCCGGGCGCCTCGTAGAGCCAGCCCGTGAAGTCGAGGCCGTCGCGGGCCTTCATCTGCACCAGCCGCGGATCGGTCGACGCGTCACCGCCGCTCGGCGCGCGGTCGACGCGCTCCCAGGTGCGGGACCGGGGGTCGACCAGTTCCACCGTCCGCGGCGTCGAGGGCCCCTGCACGGTCATCGCCACCATCGACCCGCCCGCGCTGATGCTGAGCTCGCTGGCCACCGGACCGGGCAGCGGGATGGGCTCGCCGAGCGTGTAGTCGGCGTACTCGAGGATCTGTAACTCGCTGAGCCCGTTGATGTTCCACAGCAGGGCGACCGTCGACAGGTCGTCGCTGACCGCGAATTCGTCGAGGTCGTAACCCGGCCGCTCGGCGACGACGTGATAGGACACCCCGTCCTCGGTGGTGGTCACCTCGACGAGCCGGGTGTGCTCGGCCCCGTTGTCGGTGCGGACGAGGGCCCGCACGTAGCCGCGCGGGCTGTTGATCGGGTAGGTCTTGGCGGGGCGATACAGCTGTAGGACGTCACCGTGCGGACCGGACCTCAGCCGCCGCGGGTGGTGGTCGTCGAGGATCACCCCGGCATCGGTCGTCGACCCGGGATCCGAAGGCAGGAGGGCGATCTCGGTCAACCCGTGCAGCATGATCAGCTCGCGGTAGCCGCGGGGTCCGACCCGGACCAGCGAGGCGCCCGCCCACGCGTCGATCAGCTTGCCGCCGGAGCGGCGGTCCAGCACCGTGGTGGCGCCGTCGGCCGGATCGATGAGACACGACGTGCCCACGCCGTCGTCGCCGGTGAGGATCGCGGCGACCCTGGTGCCGTCCCAGCCCACCAGTTCCGCGGTGCCCTCGGGGACGCCGGGGCTCCAGCGGTCGATGCGACGGGCGTCGCGATCGTCGGGATCGGTGGTGACGCACCAGATTTGGCTGCGGTTGCCGCCGCCGGGAGCGACCTCGCAGGCCAGCCAGTGCCCGTCGGCGGAGTGGATGACCCTGGTGACCGAGCCCTCGACGGGCAGGTCCACGTCCCGCGACCGGCTGGCGTGCCTGCCTCGCAAGAAGCGCTGCACCGCACGGGGATACCCACCGTCGTCGACGAGGTGTGCGAACGCGGTCGCATCCGGGGACACCGACGCCCCGTAGGTGGCGCGGACGTTGCGGTCCACGACGCTACCGTTCCATGCTCTGCAACCACATCTCCAGCACCGCGAGCTGCCACAGGGCGTTGGAGCCCAGGGTGGTGCGAGTGTCGTTGGGAGCGGCCAGGAGTCGTTTCACGGTCTCCGGACGGTACAGCCCGCGCCTGCGCGCCGCATCGTTGGTCAGCGCATCGTGCACCATGTCGAAGATCTCGCCGTGCAGGTGCCGGATGCCCGGCACCGGAAAGTACCCCTTGGTGCGGTCGATCACCTCGGCGGGCAGCAGCGTGCGCGACGCCTCCTTGAGCACGCCCTTGCCGCCGGAGCCCAGCTTGAGGTCGGGCGGGCAGGTCGCGGCGAGTTCGACGAAGTCGTGGTCGAGGAACGGCACCCTGGCCTCCAACCCCCACGCCATCGTCATCGTGTCCACCCGCTTGACTGGATCGTCGACGAGCATGACCTGCGTGTCCAACCGCAGTGCGGCATCGACCGCGGTCTCCGCGCCGGGTGCGCTCTGATGCTCGGAGGCAAATCGCCAACTCGAATCATTCTCGGCGGCAACGTAGTCGGGCGAGAAGATGTCGAGGACGTCCCGATGGCTCCGGTCGAAGAACACCTTGGCGTACTCCGTCGTCGTCTGATCGCGCGGCACGTTCGCCAACGGGGGATACCAGTCGTAGCCGGCCAGGATCTCGTCGGCGCCCTGCCCGGACTGCACCACCTTGACGTGCTTGCTCACCTCTTCGGACAACAGGTAGAAGGCGACGCAGTCGTGGCTGACCATCGGTTCGCTCATCGCCGCAATGGTCTTGGGCACCGCGGGGACGAGTCGTGAACCGTCGATGTGGATGCGGTGGTGATCGGTGTCGAAGTGTTCGGCGATGAGGTCGGAGTACGAGTACTCGTCGCCGGATTCGCCTCCGGCGGAATCGAATCCGATCGAGAACGTCGCCAACCCGTGCTGGCCGCCCTCGGCGAGCAGGGCCACGACGAGGGACGAGTCGATGCCGCCCGACAGCAGCACGCCGACGGGAACGTCGGCCACCATGCGCCGGGACACCGCGGTGCGCAGCGCGTCCATCACGGCGTCCTGCCAGTCGTGTGCGGTCCAACCGGCGCGGGCCGGGTCGCGCTCGAACGTCGGTGTCCAGTAGACGGTGTCGGTGTGCGAGCCGTCGGGACTGATCACCCGCACGGTCGCGGGCGGCAGCTTGCGCACCCCGCGGTAGATCGTCAGCGGGGCCGGGACCACCGAGTGAAAGGTCATGTAGTGGTGCAGCGCCGAGCGGTCGAGGTTGGTGTCGACGTCACCCGCGGCGAGCAGTGCCCGCACCGTCGACGCGAAGCGGATCCGGCCCGGCGACTCGGCGAGGTAGAGCGGCTTGATGCCGAGCCGGTCCCTGGCCAGGGTGACCACCCCGGTGGCGCGGTCGGCGATCGCGAAGGCGAACATGCCCTTGAAGTGATCCACGCAGTGGGCGCCCCACCGGTGGAACGCCTTGATGACCACCTCGCTGTCGGCGCCGGAGAAGAACCCGTAGCCCGCGGCTTCGAGTTCGCGGCGCAACTCCTGGTAGTTGTAGATGCAGCCGTTGAAGACCAGCGTCAGGCCGAGATCGCTGTCGACCATCGGCTGCTCCCCGCACGCGGACAGGTCGATGATCGACAATCGCCGGTGGCCCAACGCAATTCGGCCGTGCGCCACCAGGCCGTCGGAGTCGGGTCCGCGGGTCGCCATGGCGTCGGTCATCCGGCCTACCGCCGCGACGTCGGCCGAGTGGCCGTCGATGCGGATCTCACCGCAGATTCCGCACACGGTGTCCCCCTTCCTGTTTCGTCGTGTTCGACGTCCCACCGGTGAGTATCCAGGTGTCCTTGCTGCCCCCGCCCGACGACGAGTTGACGATGCGCGAGCCGTGCGCCGCCACCCGTGTCAGCCCCGCGGGCATGACGTGCGCGGTGACCGGGCCGCCGTTCTCCGAGCGCAGGTGCACGAACGCGCGCAGGTCGACGTGATGGGGGTACATGCCCTCGCCGTCGAACGTCGGGTGGGTGGACAGCGCGATCGTCTCCTGGGCGATGAAGCGCTCGGGCTGCGTCTCCAATTCGCGGCGGCGCTGCTGCAACTCCGACGCCGACGCGTCGGGGCCGATGACGACGCCCGCGCCGCCGAAGCCGTCGATGGGTTTGACGACGAGTTCGGCCAAGTGCTCCAGGACGTAGTCACGCTGGGCCCGTTCGGCGCAGATCCACGTGGGCACCTGGGCCAGCTTCGGCTTCTCGCCGAGGTAGTACTCGATCATGGCGGGCACGTGGGCGTAGATCGCCTTGTCGTCGGCGATCCCGTTGCCGAGCGCATTGGCGATAGTCAGCCTCCCGCCGGCGACCGCGGCGAGCAGGTCCTCGCGCAGGACGACGTCGTCGTAACCGGTCGACGACAGCAGCATGTCCTCGTCGAGCCGCGCGTACAGCACGTCGACGCGACGAACGCCGGAACCGATGTGGCGCACGAGGTTTCCGTCGCGGAACGACAGGTCCGTGGTCTGCACCAGGGGAATGCCCATCTCGCTGGCGAGGAAGGTGTGTTCGAACCACGCGGAGTCCTCCCAGCCGCCGCTGAGCACCGCGACCGCCGGTTCGTCCGCGCAGTGCGCCGGCGCGGCCGCGCGCAACGTCTCCAAGAGCAGCGCGGGCACCTCGTCGACGCTGCCGAGGTCGGCGGGCCTGCCGAGCTCGCTCAGATGTCGGTCCAGCAGTCGACGGTTGGCGATGGCGTACGCGATTCCCGACGGGACGCGCAGATTGTCCTCCAGCACTTGCCAATTCCCCGCGCGGTCGCACACCAGGTCGGTGCCGCACACGTGGGCCCGCACCGGCGCGGTCGACATGCGCCCGCCCGATCGGAAGCCCGGC
Source organism: Mycolicibacterium madagascariense (assembly GCF_010729665.1). NCBI lineage: Bacteria > Bacillati > Actinomycetota > Actinomycetes > Mycobacteriales > Mycobacteriaceae > Mycobacterium > Mycolicibacterium madagascariense. Next base: position 329,349 of record NZ_AP022610.1, read on the forward strand.
GCGCGGTCGAGGGCGTGCACGCCGATCACCCCGTCGGCGATGATCGCCTGGTCGGAGTACACGTCGCGGAGGAACTCGTTGAGCGCCCTGGCCCGCTGGCCGAGACCCTCGGTGAGCGTGGCCCATTCGTCGGCCGCGATCAGCCGCGGGACGAGGTCGAGGGGGAACACCTGGGCGCGGCTCTGACCGCTGACCCGGAAGGTGATGTTCTCGGCGCGCTGGTCCTGCTCGACGTCACCCTCGCGGGCCCGCAGCGCCGGCACCCCGAGTGCGGCGATCGTGCCCAGGATGTCGTCGTAGGCCGGGCGGGGTCTGCCGTCTGCGTCGACGGCCTCGTCGTGCCCGGTGGGGCGGTCGGCGTGGTAGCCGAACAGCAGCCGCGGATCGGCGACGGTGGCCGCGGCCGTGTCGGGGACGGTCCCCGCCGTCTCGTCGATCAGCTGGTCGACGACGTCGCTGAGCCTGCCCCTGCGGCGCAGCGCCCTGCGCTGGCGGGCGGCGGACGTGCCCGCCAGCAACACCCGCTGGGTCAGCTCGCTCACCACCGCCCAGTCGCCGGCCGCTTCGAGCTGGGGTCGCAGCAGGTCCACCAGCTCGGTGACGACCTCGGCGGCGGGGCGCCCGCGCGGGCCTGCGACGTCCACCAGGTCGCCCTCGAGACCGGACCTGGCCGCGCGCCAGAGCGCGGCCCGCCCGAGGGGCGCGGACACCGTCACCGCGGGTGTGCCCGACCGCAGGCCGGTGAGCTCGCGCTCGACGAGGGCGCGGAACAGCCCGGCGATCAGCACGATGGTGTCGACGGACGGGCAGCTGTCGCACACCCGCAACTCCACGGTCGGCGTCGCCACCGCGGGCCGGACGTCGAAGTAGACCATGCCCCCGTCGGCGATGGCGCCGCTGTGGACGAGGTCGGAGACCAGCTCGTCGTACTCGGCTGCCGAGGACACCGGCGCGGCGAGGCCCGTCGTCGGCCAGCGCTGCCAGACCAGCGTGCGGCCGCTGGCGTAGCCGGTGTCGGAACCGTCGGCCCAGAACGGCGAACTCGCGCTGAGCGCAAGCAGCGTCGGCACGTAGGGCGCGACCCGGTTCGCGACGGCGACCGACTCGTCGCGATCGGCGACGCCGACGTGGACCTGCGTGCCGCAGATGAGCTGTTCCCGTGCCAGTAGCTGATAGTCCGCGAGCATCCGCCGGTACCGCGCGGTCTGGGTGACCTGCATCTCCGCCGGCACCGAGAGGGGCACCGAGCCCGCCGCGACGACGCCCATCCCGAGGCCCGCCGCGGTGTCCACCAGCACCCTGCGGTGGCGCTGCAGGTCCGCCCGCAAACCGTCGAGGGTGTCGACGACCCCGCTGTTCAGCTCGATGACGCAGCGCTGCAGTTCGGCGACGTAGTTGTCGGACAGTTCGGCGAGCAGTTCGGGTGCTCGCGCCGTGAGCCGCCTGGTGCGCAGATCGACGAGGTGAAACTCCTCTTCCACGCCGAGCGTCCGCCTCGCGATGGCAGTCATCGCCCCACGCTAAGTGACGTGAAAGTCAATCGTGTTACGTCGGGAGAAGCGCCCCTCGGGTAGCCAGCAAGCCGGCGTCAGCGATGGAAGGCGGGCGGCAGGGGCATGCCCCGCGCGGCGAGCACCGCGCGCAGTCGCGAGGGATAGTCGGTGATGATGCCGTCGGCACCCGCATCGATCTGCGCATTCATCGCGGCGGGGTCGTCGATCGTCCACGGGATGACCGTGAGCCCCGCGGCGTGGGCGCGGTCGACGAAGGACCGGTCGGCGACGAGGTGGAAGTCGGGGTCGCGTGGCGTGCGGTCCGGCGGTACCGAGTAGCCGGGGGACAGGATGTTCGCCCCGACCAGCTGGGCGCCCTCGATGGGATCGGGGACGTCGGCGGGGTTCACGCCGCCCAGCCACGGCGAGTCGGGCACATAGGTGGTCTCGTCCCACAGCGCGACCAATGGGATCGACGGCTCGGCCTCGCGCACCATCGGCAGCGTGCGCCAGTCGAAGCTCTGGATCTCGACCTCGCCGACCTTGCCCGCCGCGCGGACCGCCGCCAGGATGACGTCGACGAATTCCCTTGGCGGCGCTGATGCCTCGGGGGCGGCCGCCTCGACCTTGGTCTCGACGTTGTACCTGACGCCTGCGTGATAGGTGTCGGCGAGCGAGAAGACCTCCGGCAGCGTCGCGATCCGGTTGCCCCTGACCACCTCGGCCGTGGGGAACCCGGCGAGCAGCTTGCCGCAGTCGAGGGTGCGCAGCTGCGCCAGCGTCAGGTCGTGAACCAGCTTGCCCACGTAGGGATACTGCGGATCGCCCGCCACCGCGGGCCGGGTGTCGGAGCACTTCGTGGGATCGATCTTCGGGTCGTGCCACACCAGGGGTTGGTGGTCCTTGGTGATGACGATGTCGAGTTCGAGGGTCGAGACGCCGAGTTCGAGCGCCTTCGCGAACGCCCGCAGCGACTCCTCGGTCGTCTCGCCGCGACCGCCGCGGTGGGCCTGCAGATCGAAGGTGTCGGCGGCCGCGGCGCAGGGTGCGGTGACGAACGACGCTGCGGCGCAGCCCAGCACGGCCAGCAGGACTCGTAGGCGCATGGAGGAAGACTAGTCAGCCGGGCCCGGGCGGCACGGGCTCTGTGCAGGTGAACACCGGAGTCGTCATCCGCCGTTCGCCCCCCGCTCACTCCAGCAGCTCGGTGCGGCGCTGGTCCTCCCAGAGCGCCATCCGGGTGCGGGCCGGCTCGCCGATCTCGTCCATCACCAGCGGCACCAGCAGTTCGGTGAGCAGGAACCCGGCGGCCATGCTCTGGTAGGTCGTGTCGACGGTGCTGGACGCCGCCAGCACCACCTCGGCCTCCGGTGCGACCGGGCACGCCAGGTCGTCGGTGATCAGCAGGACCGTGGCGCCTGCGCGATGCACGCGCGCGGCGAGGTCGGCGGCGCTGCGCTGATAGCGGTGGTAGTCGAACAGGACGACGACGTCGCGCCGGGTCAGCTCGATCATCGCGCCGAGGTCGCGTCCGCCGGGCTCGGTGAGCACCCGCACGCCGGGGCGCAGCTGCTCCAGGTGCATCGCGAGATGCAGGGCCAGCAGGTGGGAGAAGCGGCCGCCGTGCAGATACAGGGTCCGGCTGGTGTCGGCGAGCAGCGCGATGGCGGCCTCGAGTGCGGAGCCGGGCAGCTCCGCGAGAGTGGCTGCGGCACAAGCGTTCTGCGCATGCGCCTGTCGCAGTAGACGGTCCAGCGGGCCGTCGGCCGGAGGTGCGCTCGGCAGCCGCGTGATGGGTCCGCTGGACTGGGCGGTGAGTTCGGCGCGCAGCGCGACCTGCAGGTCGGCGAAGCCTTCGTAGCCCAGCGACTGCGCGAACCTGAGCACGGTCGGCGGGCTGACCTCGGCGCGTTCGGCCAACCGCGCGGCGCTTGCCAGACCGGCGCTCGGATAGTCGGCCAGCAGCGCCCGGCCGACGCGGCGTTCGGCTCGACTCAGCGTCGGCAGGGCGGACGTGGCCCTGGCGGCGACGGTCTCTCCGAGCGCCGGTGTCACGGCGGGTCGAGGGGAAGGTGGGTCTGCGACGCGTCGCGCAGCGAGAACGCGATGACCGACTCCTGCGGCAGTGGTTCCCACGGGAGGTCACCGAATCCGGTCGACCCAATCGCCACGACGTCGCCGAGGCGGGCCATGCGCAGGGAGAAGTAGTCCTCGAGGTGTTCGACGGGCAGGTCGGTGGCGCCGATCTCGGCGAGGTCCTCGTCGGGCAGCCGGCTGCGGGCGTGCGCGTGGACGACGATCAGCTGATCCTCACCGAGCAGGAGTGCGTTGAGGCTGGCCTCGGGGTAGCGGCCGCGCAGTTCGGCGACGGCGCGGCGGACGGCCTCGGCGAGGTTCGGGGCGGTCCGGCGATGCTGACGAATGATGGCGAAGTAGCGCTCGCTGTCGGTGGTGCCGCGCAGTGCGGCCAGGCTGTCTGACTCGAGGAACTCGCTTAGGGGCCCCATGGGTTTGATGGAACCGTTGTGCGCCATGGCGATTCCGTCGGCCAGGAACGGATGGGAGTTCTGGGGCTCGACGGCGAGACCGCTCGTCGCCCACCGCAGGTGCAGCACGCTCGCCGTGGACCGCACGTCGTGGGTGGCCGAGACGAAGTCGCCGTCGTCGACCGCACTGTTGGCCGAGACCCGCACGTGCGGTCGATCTCCGAGACCGTCGACGCCGGCCAGTCCCCAGCCGTCGCCGTGGATCTTCGTCAGGGCGACGAAGTCCCTCAACACGTCGCTGCCCACGGCGTCGGCGATCGAGATCGGTCCCGCGGACACGACACCCAGCAGCCGACACATGCCACGCATCCTCTCAACCGGTCGTCTTATGAATCAACCAACAATCGTCGGTTTTAAAGATTCTGAAACATACATGACATACATTCCTCCCAGACTCACTGTTCGACTGCGACGTGGAGGGATGCACGATGGCCAGGGCGAGCGACGCCACGGGGACCTCGGCTGCCGACGACCTGGCCCGCGATCTGCGCGCCAACGGCGTTCGGCTCATCGCCGGTTCGCTGACCGACCCCGCCGGCGTGACGCGGGCGAAGTACGTTCCGGTGTCCCGGCTCGGCGCCTTCGAGCGGTCCGGCATGGGGGTGTCCCCCAGCTGGAGCGTGTTCTGCGTCGACTCGGGCATCGCCTTCACGCCCACCATCGGCGTCACCGGTGATCACCGGATCCGCATCGACCGCCGCGACGTGCGGGTCATCGACGACGGCATCGGTTGGGCCCCAGGCAATCTCAACGATCAGGCCGGGACGCCGGTGCCACTGTGTCCGCGGTCGCTGCTGGCCCGGGCCGAGCAGTCCGCGGCCGACCGGGGGCTCTCCGCACGCGTCGGCGCCGAACTGGAGTGCACGATGGTCGCCCTCGACGGCGGCCCCGCCACGACCGATCCGTGGTCGCCCTACGGCATCCGCACGTCGCTCGACCGTTCGGCACTGCTCGTCGACCTCGCCGAGACCGCCGAGACCGCGGGGCTCGACGTCGAGCAGATCCATACCGAGTACGGACACGACCAGCTCGAGGTGTCACTGGCCCCGACGACGCCGGTCGCCGCGGCCGACGCGGTGATTCTGACCAGGATCGTGCTTGGCCGCGTGGCCGCCAGGCACGGGCTGCGCATCTCGTTCGCCCCGGTGCCCTTCGACGGCGCGGCGGGCAACGGCGCGCACCTGCATCTCTCGCTGGCCGACGCCGCGGGTCCGCTGTTCTCCGGCGGCGACGGACCGCACGGCATCCGGACCGCGGGCGGGTCGGCGATCGCCGGGGTCGTCGAGGCGCTACCCGACCTGCTCGCCGTCTACGCCGGTTCGGTGCTGTCGGCGGCGCGGCTGCGGCCGGGGAACTGGGCGGGCGCCGCGGCCTGCTGGGGACTCGAGAATCGCGAGGCCGCAGTCCGATTCGTGGCGGCCACCGCGGGCAGCCCGCACGGCGCCAACGCCGAGCTGAAGCTGATCGACCCGAGCGCGAACCCGTATCTGGCGGCGGCCGCGTTCCTCGGCAGCGCGCTGCGCGGCATCGACCTCGGGCTCGACCTGCCGCCTGAGATCCCCGAGAACCCCGCGCAGTCCGACGTGGCGACGCGACCGCTGCCCTCCGATCAACGCGCAGCGCTCGATGCGTTCGAATACTCCAGCGTCGCAGCGGAATTGCTCGGACCCGAGGTCGTCGAGGCGCTCGTCGCCGTGCGGCGCTACGAGCTGAAGACCTATGGCGAGCTCACCCTCGCCGACACCACCCGGGCGTTGCGCCTGGCGTGGAGCTGTTGACCACCCACGAGAAGGAGACATCGATGAGCACCAACACGCCATCGGCGGGCCCGTCCGAGCGGGCCGACCAGATCCCGCACCGCAGGCTGCCGTTCTGGGTGGCGCTCGCGATGTCGGTCGCCCTGGTCGGCCCGACGCTCGCGATGTCCGGCAACGGGCAGGGCCTGATCGCGACCGTGGGCAAGGCCATCCCGCTGGTGTTCCTGATCGGTCTGATCGGGGTCTCGCTGGTCGGGTACAGCTTCGTCCGCCTGACCCGCCACCTCAACCACGCCGGCTCGGCCTACGGTCTGGTGGGCGGAACCATCGGGCCGCGGACCGGGTTCTTCTCCGGCTTCGCGATGCTCGGTGCCTACGTCGGCTTCGCGATCGGCACCCTGGCGCTGACGGCGGCGTTCGTCAACGCATTCATCGCCGAACTACAACCCAACGACCCCAACCCCTTTCAGGTGCCGTGGCTCATCGTCGTCGTGATCGGCGCGCTGATCTCGTTCCTGCTGTCGGGCCGCGACGTGCGACTGCTGGCCAAGATCCTGCTCGCCATCGAGGGCGTCGGCATCGTGTCCATGATCGTGCTGGTGGTGGTGATCTTCGCCAAGGGCGGCGCACCGACCACCGGCGTCGACTTCAGCGCGTTCTCCTTCGACGGGGTTTCCGCGTCCGCGGTGTTCAGCGCCGTCGTCGCGGCCTTCCTGTCGTGGGCGGGCTTCGAGGCCTGCGCGTCGATGGGCGAGGAGACCGACGACCCCGGCCGCAACATCCCGCGCGCGCTGGCCGGGACGCTGATCCTCACGGGCGTGCTCTTCGTGGTCGTGATGTTCGCCCAGGTCGTCGGCTTCGGCACCGACGCGGCCGGGTTGTCGTCGTTCCAGAACGCGGGAAACACGCTGGGCGCCTTGGGTAGTACCTACGTCGGGCAGTGGTTCAGCCTGCTGATCATCTTCACCGCCATCGTGTCGGCGTTCGGCTGCCACCTGGCGTGCTCGGCGACCTCGGGCCGGATGTTGTACGCGTTCGGCCGCGACGGATTCGGTCCGAAGTCGTTGGCACACATCCACGAGGGCACCGGCGGACCCCGCTTCGCCACGTGGTTGGTCGTCGGCGTCTCGCTGGTCGTCGACCTGATCTGCGGCGCCGTCGGCTGGCCCGACATGGGCACCGGCAACCCGGCGATCAACACCTACTTCCTGTTCGCGGTCGCGGGCTCGGTCTGCCTGATGGTCTGCTACCTGCTCGTCGAGATCGCCGCCATCTACTTCGTCGGTGCACGCAAGTTCCTCGACGTGCACGGGGGCAAGGGCAAGATCCCGGGGCTGGTGCTGCCCGCCCTCGGCGCGATCGTCATCGCGGTCGTGCTGTGGTTCAACGTCAAGGGCGCGACCAGTTGGGCGGATGCCCCGCTGCTCGGATTGTATTGGTGCGTCGTCGGATTGGTGATCGCCGTCGCCGCCTCGGGCATCGCCAAGCGCGTGGGGGAGTCGTTGACCGCCGAGCTGGCCGACACCCCCGCGACCCGAACCGAATGAGCACGCTCTACGAGCGCGACGAGGCCGCGGTCGCCGGCATCGAGAAGCTGCGCTTCTTCCCGCTGGAGGTCGTCTCGGGCCACGGCTGCACGCTGGTCACCCCCGACGGCCGCGAGCTGCTCGACCTGTCGGCCACGTGGACGGCCAGCGGGCTCGGCCACGGCCACCCGGCGATCGTCGAGGCGGTCAGCCGGGCGGTCCGCACCGCACCGGGCTCCGGCGGACTGTCGGCCGTGCACCCGGATTCGGTGGGGTTGGCCGAGGATTTGCTGGCACTGGTGCCGGGCACCGGTGCACGCCGGGTGTACCTGGGGCACGCCGGATCCGACGCCAACGACGTCGCGCTGCGCGCCTGCCGCCATGCGTCGGGCCGACGGACCGTCATCGCCTTCGAGCACAGTTACCACGGCGGTGTCGGCGTCGCGATGGGCGTGTCCGGCGTCCACGTCGACGCGGGCGCGCCCGCCGACCCGGACGCGGTATTCCTGGCCTACCCCAACCCCTTTCGGCCGGGACCGGACGGCATCGAGGCGGACGTCGACGCCTGCCTCGCCCGGGCCCAGGAATACCTGGCCGGCGGAACCATCGCCTGCCTCATCGTGGAGCCCATCCTGTCCGACGGCGGGCTCGTCGTGCCACCCGACGGCTTCCTCGCGCGGCTGCAGGAGCTGTGCACGGCTGCCGGCGTGCCGCTCATCTGCGACGAGGTCAAGATGGGTCTCGGGCGGCCGGGCACGCTGCACGCCTTCGAGCACGACGGCATCACGCCCGACATCGTCACCTTCGGCAAGGTGCTCGCCGGCGGGTGGCCGCCCTGCTCACCACTGCGGGCAACCCGGTGTGCGCGGCAGCGGGGCGCGCGGTGCTCGCCACCATCGTCGGCGACCGCCTTCCCGAGCACGCGGCCACGGTCGGCGGACTGCTCGCCGACGGCCTCCGCGGACTGACCGGATCCCCAGGTGGCGAGCACGTCGGCGACGTCAGGGGGCGCGGGCTGGCGATCGGTCTCGAACTGGTCGATCCCCACACCGGCGAACGCGACGCGCGGATGGCCGCCCAGGTGGTCTACCGTGCCTGGGAGTTGGGTGCGGTCGTCTACTACGTCGGCGGCAACGTCCTGGAGATCACGCCACCGCTCGTCCTCACCGAGGCTGAGGCCGGGCGGGCCGTGGAGATCCTCGGCGCGGCCATCGCCGACGCGGCCGCCGGACGAGTCGACGCGCAGGAGGTGGCCCGATATGCCGGCTGGTGAATTGCCCGACGTCTTCGACGGCGTCGAGGCCGCGGTGCCCCCCGCACTCGCCGACCACCTGCGCGGCATCGGGCTCATCGACCACCACGTCCACGGCGCGTTCGTCGCACCGGTCGACCGGGCGGCCTTCGAAGCCTCCATCAACGAGGGTTCGACCGACCCCGTGCCGGCGTTCATGACCCAGTTCGACTCTCCCCTGGGCCTTTCCATTCGCCGCTGGTGCGCACCGCTGCTCGGGCTCGAGCCGTTGGCACCCACCGACGAGTACTGGGCCCGGCGGGCCGAGCTCTCCTCCAAGGAACTGGCCCGCACCATGCTGCCTGCCGCGGGGGTCTCGCGCTGGATCGTGGACACGGGATTCAAGGGTGACCTGATCTGCACGCCGGAGCGGCTGACCGAGCTCAGCGGGGTGGCGTCGTCGGAGATCCTGCGGTTGGAACGGCTCACCGAGGATCTGCTCGACGACGGCACCGCGCCGGAGGACTTCCCGGCCGCCTTCCGCGCCGCACTGGCGAAGGCCGTCGACGACCCGAACGTGTTGGGCACCAAGACGATTGCGGCCTACCGCATCGGCTTCGACGTCGACTGGTCCCGGCCGACGGATGCCGAGGTGGTCGAGCACGCCCGCACGCTCGGCGCGGGCACCCACCCGGTGCGCGTGGCCGACCCCGTGCTCATCGCGTTCGGCGTGCACGAGGCGGCCGCGCACGGGTTGCCGATCCAGGTGCACGTCGGCTTCGGCGACCGCGACATGGACCTGCACCGCAGCGACCCGATGCTGCTGCTGCCGCTGCTGCGCACGATGACGCCGGTACCCGTTCTGCTGTTGCACTGCTACCCCTTTCAGCGCCAGGCGGGCTATCTGGCGCAGGCCTTCGACCACGTCAACTTCGACGTCGGCCTGGCGATCAACTACCTCGGCGTGCGGTCGACCGGGCTGGTCGCCGAGGCGCTCGAGACCGCGCCCTTCGCCAAGCAGCTGTTCTCCTCCGACGCGTTCGGGCCGCCCGAACTGCACGTGCTCGGCGCGGTGCTGTGGCGGCGGGCGATGGGTCTGGTGCTGGGGGAGTGGATCACGGCCGGGGACTGCGGCGTCGCCGACGCCATCCACCTCGTCGACCTGATCGGCGTGCGCAACGCCGAGCGCGTCTACGGGCTGTGACCTGGTCGTCGTGAACCACGGGGCCGCACCGCTATTCGACTCGCTGAGGCGGTTCGTCGAACGCGGGCAGGCGCCGTTCTACAGCCCGGGCCACAAGGGCGGCCGGACGCTGGACCCCTGGTTTCGCGACCACCTCGCCGACGTCGACCTGAACAACCTGCCCGACACCGACACCCTGCACTGCCCCGAGGGTCCGATCGCGGAGGCCGAGGCGTTGATCGCCGACGCGTGGGGCGTCGGCAAGAGCTTCATCATGGTTCAGGGGTCGACGAGCGGGAACGTGGCGGTCGCGCTGTCGGCGCTGCGCCCCGGCGAACCGGTGCTGGTGGCCCGCAACGCGCACAAGTCGGTCCTCGCGGGCCTGGTCCAGGTCGGCGCGCGGCCGGTCTGGCTCGAGCCGCGCTGGGACGACCGATTCGGGGTCGCGCACGGCGTGGACGTCGACGTCGTGGAGCGGGCGTTCGGCGAGAGCGGAGCCACCGCCCTGTGGATACTGCACCCGACCTACTACGGCACCACCGGTGACGTCGCCGCGCTGGCCGACTCCTGCCGCCGCCACGGGGCCGTCCTCCTCGTCGACGGCGCGCACTCACCGCACTTCGCCTTCCACCCCGACCTGCCGACGGCCGCCGAGACGGCGGGGGCCGCGGCGACGGTGCAGTCGGTGCACAAGATCCTGTCGGGTCTGAGCCAGGCGGCGGTGCTGCACGTCGACCCGGCGGTGCTGGAGGAGGCAGCCGTGCGGCGCGCCCTGCAGCTGATCCAGACCACCAGCCCGCACTTCGCGATCATGGCGTCGATCGACCTCGCGCGCCGCCAGATGATGCTCGACGGCCGAGACATGTTGCAGCAGAACCTCGTTCGCGCCCGCGACACGGCCGACCGGCTGGCCGCCATCCCGGGTCTGACGGTGCTACGGCCCGAACACCTCGCCGGCGCGGGCACGGGACTGCACCAGCTCGACGAGACCAAGCTGCTCGTCGGGACGGCGGGCCTGAACCAGCCAGCCAGGGACGTCCTGCGGCGGCTCAACGACGTGCACGGTGTGCAGCCCGAGCTCAGCGGTGCCGGGCACGTCCTGTGCATCACGACGATCGGTACCACCGCGTCGGACCTGGACCGGCTGGTGGCCGGTTTCGCCGAGGTCGCCGAGCACGCCGGTCGGCGGCGGGGCGACGGCCCGCCCGCGGTGCGCCCCGAGTTGCTGACCATGCGGCCCGAACAGGTGCTGACGCCGCGGGAGGCCTACTTCGCCGCCGCGGAGACGGTCGACCTGACCCGCGCCGCGGGCCGCATCTCGGCCGAGGCCATCACGCCCTACCCGCCGGGCATCCCCCTGGTGATGCCGGGGGAGCGGCTCGACCGCGACGTGCTCGACCTGTTGACCGCGCTGCGCGACGCGGGCAACCCGATCAGCGCCGCGGACCCGACGCTGGAATTCCTCACCGTCGTGCGCTAGCCGGTCACCGGCCGCGTCCGCAGGTAGCCTCGGCGGGAATCCCGCAGCAACCCGGAACGAGGCTCCCCGCTGATGTCAGACACCCCGGCAGTCGTCGTGGAGACCGCCGCGCGCGAACGCCGTCGCGGCCTCGTCCGCCGCGTCGTCGTCTTCGTGATCGCGTTCGTCCTGCTGGGAGTGCCGTGGTGGACGCTGCTGTCGGCCGGGACCCACTGGCCGACGCCGGTGGTGATCGTCGGGACCGTCGCATTCGCCGCGGCGTTCGTCGGCCTGCCCGTGGCGATGGCGCTGGGGCAGGGCAGGCGCCACCTCGACGGCGCGGCGGTCACCGGCGACACGCTCCTGGGCGCGATCTGGGTGCTGTTCGTCTGGTCGGTGCTGGCGCAGTTACTGCGGCTGGCGTTGGCCCTGGCCGGCGTCGCTGATCCGGCGCGGTCGCGGGTCGTGGCGCTCGCGGTCGTCGTCGTGGTGGCGGTCCTGCTGATCTGGGGCTTCGTCGAGGCGATGCGGCTGCCGCGGACGAAGCGCGTCGACGTGGTGATCCCCCGCCTCGGCGAGGGTCTCGACGGTCTGTGCGTCGCCATGATCACCGACACCCATTACGGCCCCATCGACCGGACCCGATGGTCGACGCTCGTCGCCGACCGGGTCAACGAGATCGACGCCGACGTCGTGTGTCACGTCGGCGACCTCGCCGACGGCATGCCCGCCGTGCGCGATCAGCAGGTGCGTCCGCTGGCCGCGGTGCGGGCGCGGCTGGCCCGCGTGTACGTGACGGGCAACCACGAGTACTTCAGCGAGGCGCAGTCCTGGCTCGACTACATGACGGGCATCGGCTGGAACGCGCTGCACAACGCGCACGTCGTCGTCGAACGCGGGGGTGACCGGCTGATCGTCGCGGGTGTCGACGACGCGACCGCGCGCGGATCGGGCACCGCGGGCCACGGCGCGGACCTGCCGAAGGCGCTCGCGGACGCCGACCCGGAGCTGCCGATCCTGCTGCTCGCCCATCAGCCCAAGCAGATCCCCGCCGCCGTGCGGGCGGGGGTGGACCTGCAGATCTCCGGGCACACGCACGGCGGGCAGATCTGGCCGTTCAACGTCCTGGTCCGGCTCGACCAGCCCGTGGTGCACGGTCTGAGCCGGCACGGCGAGCGCACGCAGCTCTACACCAGCCGCGGTACGGGATTCTGGGGTCCGCCGTTTCGGGTCTTCGCACCGAGTGAGATCACGGTGCTGACCCTGCGCAGGGCGTGACGCGCGGGTGAGGTCGCGTCGCGTCGACGTGCCCGTCGCGAGGTTCGACGCGACGGCCAACCGCTGGGTGCCCGCGGGCCGGACCGCGGGGCCCGGCGCCACCGACCGCGACGAGCTGGTGCTGACGACGTTCAACATCTGGTTCAGCGACTTCCACGCGCAGGACCGCTGGCGGGCCATCGCACAGCTGCTGTCGCGAAACCCCCCGGACGTCATGGTGTTTCAGGAGGTGACCCCCGAAGCGCTGGCGCTGTTCCTCGAGCAGCCGTGGATCCGGGTGCGCTACCGCCGTGCCGCCGTCACGGGCCGCGCCGTCGGCAACTACGGCCTGCTGCTGCTGTCCCGCCTGCCGCTCGACCGGGTCACCTACACGCGGCTGCCGACGCGCCTGCAGCGCGGGTTCCTGGTGGCCGAGCTGACGGTCGGCGGCCGGCCCGTCGTGATCGCCGGCGTCCACCTGGAGAGCGGCAAGGCGTCGACGCGGTTGCGCGAGCGGCAGCTCGGCCGGGTGTTCGGCGCACTGCGACGGGCCGAGAGTGCCGTCGTGCTCGGCGATTTCAACATGCGCGACTCCGAGAACGGCATCATTACCCACCCGTTCTGCGACGTGTGGCCCGCGCTGCGCCCGCGCGAGGACGGCTACACCGAGGACACGTCGATCAACCTGATGCGCTACGACAGCAAGAACAAGCACCGCCACGTCCGCTTCGACCGCGTGCTGGTCAAGGGTGACCGCTGGGCGCCGACGGACATCGAGCTGCTCGGCACCGAGCCGCTGTCCGCCGACCTGCCGCGGGTGTTCCCGTCGGACCACTTCGGCGTGCGGTGCCGCCTGCGACGCCGTGACGTGCTCGCCGAAGACGTTCGGCACCAATGGTTCTGGCGACGCTAGAGGCTGAGCCGCCGGTGGCGCTGGAGCCGGCGCAGGCCCACCGCGTCGGCAGGGCCGTCGTGCGCCTGCAGCGCGGCCCGCACCCTGGCGCGCACGGCGTCGGCGTCGAAGTGCGTGCCGATGGCCACCAGCGTGTTGGGCCCGTTGTTCTCGCGCGCCGTGGCGACGTGCACCGACGTGCCGACGACGTTCACCACGTAGCGGCGGACCCGCCTGCCCCGGACGGCGACGGTGCCCTTCATCCGGTAGACCCCCGCCGGCGGATCCTCGAGGAGGTCGAGCAGCGCGCCGGGGTCGACGCAGCCGTCGCTGCCGACGGTCACCGCCGCGGCGTGGACGTGGTGGTGGTCCTCGGCGTGGGCGTCGAGCAGCAGCTCGCGGATCGACAGCTGACCCGAGCCGTCGTCGGCGTCGGCGACGTCGTAGAGCAGTGCGGGATCGATCCGCGCGCCGATCGCGCCGACCACGTGGGCCTGCGGATTGCGTTCCCGGATGCGAACTTCGATGCGCTTCAGTTCCTCGTCGCGGGCGTCGTCGGGGAGCTGGTCGAGCTTGTTGACGACGATGAGCGATGCCGCCCCGTAGCGCGCGAGCGGTGCGCCGCCGCGGTCGACGACGTCGAAGTGGGTGACGGCGTCGATGACGTCGACGACGCCGCCGTGGCGCACCCCCTCGACGCCGCTGAACCGCAGCATCCGCGACACCGCGACGGGGTCGGCGAGGCCGCTCGCCTCGACGATGATCGCGTCGAGCGCCAGGCGTGGGTCGGCGAGCTTCTCCAGTGCCGCGTCGAGTCCGTTCTCGTCGTCGAGGCAGCAGACGCAGCCGCCCGCGATCGACACGGGCTCGTCGACCTGGCCGGTGACCAGTCCGGCGTCGACGTTGACGTCGCCAAAGTCGTTGATCACCACGCCGATTCGGGCATCCGGCGCCCGCAGCACGTGGTTCAGCAGGCTCGTCTTGCCTGCGCCGAGATATCCGGTCAGCGCGATGACGGGGATGGCGGGCACCCGCAGAGTGTAGGCGGGTCAGTAGTGTCGGGTCCGAGACCGAGGAGGACACGCCCATGACCGAGGTGGACGCCGCATCGACCCGTGACTGGGTCACCGATCATCTCGAGGAGTACCTGAGCTCCGGCGGAGCCCGCGGCCACGTCCTCGACCTCACCTCGGTCGGTGGCCACGCGTTCACCACGCACTGCCTGATCAAGGTGGTCGGCCGCACGTCGGGCCGGGTCTACGTCACCCCGCTGATCTACGGCAACGTCGCCGGGGAGATCGTCATCGTGGCGTCCAAGGGCGGTGCCGACACCGACCCGCAGTGGTACCGCAACATCGTGGCGAGCGAGACCATCGGCGTCCAGATCGCCACCCAGGCCTTCGAGGCGACGTGGCGCGAGCCGGAGGCCGAGGAGCGCCACCAGGTGTGGGCGTACATGACGCACCTCTATCCGCCCTACCTCGGCTATCAGACGGCCACGACGCGCCACATCCCGGTGGTCATGCTGCGGCCGGGACGCCCGATCGACGTCTTCACCGCGTGATTCGTGGAGTTTGGGGAGCGGCGAGCGCTCCCTAGACTCCACAAGTCGCGGAGATTTCGGCGGCGGTCGAGCCGAACGTCTCGAGGACGCGCACGCCGTCGGCCGCGATCTCGAACAGGGCGTGGTCGGTGTAGACGCGGCTGACGCACCGCAGACCCGTGAGCGGATAGGTGCATTCGGGGACCAGCTTGGCCGTGCCGTCCTTCGCGAACAGCGTCATCATCACGAAGACGTCCTTCGCGCCGATCGCGAGGTCCATCGCACCGCCCACGGCGGGGATGGCGTCCGGCGCGCCGGTGTGCCAGTTGGCCAGATCGCCGCGATGGCTCACTTGGAACGCCCCGAGCACGCACACGTCGAGGTGGCCGCCGCGCATCATCGCGAACGAGTCGGCGTGGTGGAAGTACGACGCGCCCGCGGTCTCGGTGACGGGGATCTTCCCCGCGTTGGTGAGGTCGGGGTCGATGGCATCGCCGGACGCCCGGCCCCCCATGCCCAGCATGCCGTTCTCGGTGTGCAGCACCACCCCGGCCGCGGGGTCGAGGTAGTCGGCCACCGACGTCGGCTGCCCGATGCCGAGGTTGACGTAGGACCCGGCGGGGATGTCGCGGGCGACGAGCGCCGCAAGTTCGTGGCGGTCCAGCGGCCCGCGGTCGAGATGCTCGACGGGAGTCGCCGTCACGACGCCAGCCCCGAGCGGTGCGCGGGCGAGAGGTTCAGGATGCGGTCGACGAAGATGCCCGGCGTGACGACGATCTCGGGGTCGACGTCACCGGCGGGCACCACGCGGTCGACCTCGGCGATGGTCAGCGCGGCGGCGGTGGCCATCACGGGCCCGAAGTTGCGAGCGGTCTTGCGGTACAACAGGTTTCCCGCCGTATCGCCGAGATGCGCGCCGATCAGCGCGACGTCACCGTGGATCGGGTACTCCAGGACGTAGTCGCGGCCGTCGATGGTGCGGGTCTCCTTGCCCTCGGCCAGCGGGGTGCCGACGCCCGTGGGGCAGAAGAACGCGCCGATGCCCGCGCCCGCCGCGCGGATGCGTTCGGCGAGGTTGCCCTGCGGCACCACCTCCAACTGGACCCGGCCCGCCCGGTACAGCTCGTCGAAGACGTAGGAGTCGGTCTGGCGCGGGAACGAGCAGACGACCTTGTCGACCCGCCCTGCGGCCAGCAGGGCGGCCAGCCCGGTGTCGCCGTTGCCGGCGTTGTTGCTGACGATGGTGAGTCCGCGGGCACCCTGGGCGATCAGCGCGTCGATGAGCGTGGTGGGCATGCCCGCCATCCCGAAACCCCCGACGAGGACGGTCGAACCGTCGGCGATGCCCGCGACGGCGCCGGCGGCGTCGTCGTGAATCTCGGTGCGGCTCACTGCTCTTCCTCCAGCACGCGGGTGGCGATCCGGAACGCGGTGTTGGCGTCGGGGACCCCGCAGTAGATGGCGGTCTGCATCAGCAACTCCTTGATCTCGTCGAGGGTGACCCCGTTGCGGCGCGCGGCGCGCAGGTGCATCGCGAGTTCCTCGTGGTGGCCGCGGGCGACGAGCGCGGTCAGCGTGATCAGCGACCGGCTGCGGCGGTCCAGGCCGGGTCGGGTCCAGATGGTGCCCCAGGCGTACTCGGTGATCATGCGCTGGAAGTCGGCGGTGAGGTCGGTGGTGGCGGCGATCGCCCGGTCGACGTGCGCGTCGCCGAGCACCGCACGGCGGACGGCCAGGCCCGCGTCGTGGACGGCGTCGGTGGTGGTGGGCCGCCCGCCCGGGATGCCGCAGTGCGCGGCGATGAGTTCGGCGACCCGCGTGGGCGCCTCGGCGGGCGCCAGGTGCCCGACGCCGTCGAGCACCTCGAGCCCACGGTTGCGCACGCCAGAGGCGATGCGCGCCAACGACTCCGGTGGGGTCGGCACGTCGGCGGCGCCCGCGACGGCCAACACGGGAGCGCCGATCTCCGGTAGCCGCGCGGTGACGTCGAAGGCCGCCAGGGCGTCGCAGACCTGGGCGTAACCCTCGGCGTCGGTGTCGCGCAGGGCGGCGAGCAGGGCCGCCGCCCGCTCGGGCTGACGGTCGGCGAAGCCGGGGGCGAACCAGCGCTGCACGGCGCCGCCGAGCAGTGCGGTCGTGCCCTCCGCGCGGACCGTGGCGGCGCGCTCGCGCCAGCCCGCCGCGTCTCCGATCGACGCTCCCGTGCACAGCAGGGTGGCCGTGCGCACGCGGTCCGGCGCATCCAGCAGCAGCTGCAGGCCGATGCAGCCGCCGACGGAATCACCGGCGTAGTGGAACGTGTCGGCGCCGAGGCGGTCGGCCAGCGCGAGCACCCCGGCGGCGAGGTCGGCGATGGTGACGGGCGCCCCGACGGGGCTGCGGCCGTGACCGGGCAGGTCGAACGCGACGACGCGCAGGTGCGCGCGCAGGTGCTGGGCCGCGCGGCTCCACAGCGTGTCGGCGGACGTGCCGAGCGACGGCCCGAGCAGCAGCACGGGGGCGTCGGCCGGACCGCCGACGTCGGTGCCGACGAGGCGTGGGACAGTCACGAGGGATCCTTTCGGTAGCGGCTGGCACGGTCGAGCGCCGCAGCGACGACGAGGTCGGCGGCGCCGAGGTAGGACGACTCTGGTTCGCGACCAACCAGTTTCGCCATCGTGGACTGTTCGGCGCGCAGGTCGGCCGCCGCGGCGAGGTTGGCGGCCGCGCGGTCGGCGTCGACCCGCAGCCCGGTCACCAGCGCGGTGGCGTGTGCGGCGGCGACGACGGTGCGGCGCGCGAGGGTGCGCACGGTGGCCCACTCGGCGTGCCAGGCGCCGTCGGCGCGCTCGTCCACGGTGAGCGCCGCGGCCGTGTGCAGGGTGGCGGCCAGCGGGGCGGCGGTCAGCGCGGTCCGCCGAAGCAGGACCGCCGCGACGGGATTGTGCTTGTGCGGCATGGTCGAGGATCCGCCCCCGGTCCCCTCGACGAACTCGCCGATCTCGCTCCTGCTGCCCGTGGCGACGTCGGTGGCGAGGTGCCCCCAGGCGTCGCAGAGCCCGACCAGCAGGTCGCCGATGCGGGTCAGCGGCGCGCGCGTGGTGTGCCACGGCAGCGCCGGGGCCAACCCCAGCGCGACGGCCACGGTGTCGCTCAGCGCGACCGCGCCCTCGACCGAACCGGCCAGCTCGACGATCGCGGCCAGCGTGCCGACCGCACCGCCGAGCTGGACGGGTAGCGAGTCACGAAGCCCGACAACGGGTGTCGCGGCGTCGAGCAGACCGGTCAGCCACGCGGCGACCCGGACTCCGACGGTGCTGGGCAGCGCGGGCTGAGTCAGGGTGCGGGCGAGCATCGGGGTGCCGCGGTGCGCGTCGGCTAATGCAGCCAGCGCGTCGACCTGTTCGGCGATCTGCTCGGCGAGGCGGTCGAGCGCGTCGCGCAGGCACAGCATCAGTGCAGTGTCGACGACGTCCTGACTGGTCAGCCCGCGGTGGATCCAGCGCGACGTCGGTTCGGCCGTGCGCTCGCGCAGCAACGCGACCAGGGCCGAGACGGGGTTGCCATCGGAATCCGCCTGGCGCGCAGGGGTTTCCCCGTCATCGTCGTCCACCAGGCCGGTCAGGGTAACCCGCGCCGCGGCCGGTGCGATGCCCCCGTCGACGAGGGCGTCGAGCCACGCCTGCTCGACGGCCAGCATCGCGCGCAGGAAGGCGCGGTCGCTCATCAGCTCACCGGCGAGGTGGTCCCCCGGCCAGAACAGGTCGGTCACGGGCGGTGGCCGGGGTAGCGCAGGAACACGGTCTCCCGGTCGCCCTGCAGGGCGATGTCGAATCGCAGCCCGCGGTCGTCGGGCACCGCGACGAGGGTATCGCGACGGTCGGCGGGCAGCGATGCCAGCAGCGGGTCGTTGGCGAGCTGGGCGCCGGGTACGTAGACGCGGGTGAACAGGCGGTTCAGCAGGCCCCGGGCGAAGACGACCATCGCAATGAACGGTGCCGCATCGGGTTTCGACGGTCCGGGCAGCACGGTCGAGAAGGAGTATCGGCCCTCGCCATCGGTGGCGGCGCGACCCCACCCTGTGAAGGTCCAGCCGTCGCGGCGCAGCCCACCGGTCGCGGTCGGGACGCGGCCGTCGGCGTCGGCCTGCCAGATCTCCAGCAGCGCATCGGGAACGGGGTGACCCGCACCGTCGGTGACCACGCCGTGCAGCCGGATCGCGCCGGGTGAGCCGGGCGGGACCAACTCGCTGCCCCGCTCGTAGGGCAGGGCGTACCCGAAGAACGGGCCGACGGTCTGGCCGGGGGTCGCGGTGAGCACGGTGTTCACGAATCCTCCATGGGGGTGCGGGCAGAACCGGTCAGCACGACGTCCCACCGGTATCCGGTGGCCCACTCGTGGGTCGTGACGTCGTGGTCGTAGGTGGCGACCAGGCGGTCGCGCGCCTTCTGATCGGTGATCGACTGGTAGATCGGATCGAGCGCGAAGAGCGGGTCGCCGGGGAAGTACATCTGGGTGACCATCCGCTGGGTGAATTCCGTTCCGAACAGCGAGAAGTGGATGTGTGCGGGCCGCCAGGCATTGTGGTGGTTCTTCCACGGATACGGGCCGGGTTTGATCGTCGTGAACCGGTAGTACCCGTCGTCGTCGGTCAGGCACCGTCCGACGCCGGTGAAGTTCGGGTCGAGGGGGGCGGGGTGTTGGTCACGTTGATGGATGTAGCGACCCGCGGCGTTGGCCTGCCAGATCTCGACGAGCTGTCCGCGCACCGGCCTGCCGTCGCCGTCGACGACCCGTCCGGTGACCACCATCCGCTCGCCGATCGGGGAGCCCGCGTGCGCGATGGTGAGGTCGGACTCCAGTGCGTCGACGTCGCGCCTGCCGAAGCAGGGCGTCCAGAGCTCGATGCCCTCGGGGTCGGTGGGCTGGAGGTCCTTCGTCGGGTGGCGCAGCAGGCTGCTGCGGTACGGCGGGTAGTCCAGCCGGGGCTGCGTCTCCTCGACGCCGGCGCGCTGATAGGCGGTTTCGGCCGCGGCGATCTCGGCGCTGACGTCCGCCTGGCTGGCCAGGGCGCTGTCGGACGAGGTGGTGGTGGCTGGCGTCATGACTCGAGGCTAGGGCCGGCCGACGTGGTGCGGAACACACGGCTTCCGCTGAGCGGAAGGGCCATGCGATAGTGGCACGGTGTCAGGCAACGCGACCACACCGGGTGCCACCGTGACGTCGAAGGCGTTGGCGCTCCTTGGTGCGTTCGACGCCGGCCACCGTCGGCTCACCCTGACCGAGATGGCGCGCCGGGCCGTCGTTCCTGTGCCCACCGCACACCGCCTGATCGGCGAGCTGCTGGAGTGGGGCGCGGTGTGGCGGGAACCCAACGGGCAGTACGTGATTGGTCAACGGCTATGGGACCTCGGCCTGCTCGCCCCCGTGCACACCGGCCTGCGCGAACTGGCGTCGCCGTTCCTGCACGACATCTACGGCGCCACGCTGGCGACCGTGCACCTGGCCGTGCGCGACGGGGTCGAGGTGCTCTACCTCGACCGGTTGTCCGGGCACGCGTCGGTGCCCGTCGTCAGCCAGATCGGATCGCGGCTGCCGCTGCATGCCACGGGTGTCGGCAAGGTGCTGCTGGCCCACGCCCCCGACGCCGTCCAGCGCCAGGCCTTCACCATGCTGACGCGGGTCACGCCCTACACCGTCGTGCATGCCGGGGTGCTCGGCGAGCAGTTGCGGCGGGTCCGTCGCGACGGGTACGCCGCGACCCAGGAGGAGATGACGCTCGGCGCGTGTTCGGTTGCGGTGCCGGTGTTCTCGGAGGACGACGACGTCGTTGCGGCGCTCGGAATGGTGGTCCCGTCCCTGCGCCGCGACAAGCAGCGGCTCGTCACCGCACTGCAGGTCGCGGCTCGCGGCGTGACGCGCACCCTGGCCGCCCGCGACCGCGCCTCACAGGTCTAGCGGCAACCCGGCGTAGTTCTCGGCCAGCCCGGTCGCACCCGCGGTGCTGCTGAAGAGCCAACGCAGCTGCGACATTTGGAGCTGTGCGTCGAACGGGTCGCCCGAGGTGTGCAGCATGCTGGTCATCCACCAGGAGAAGTGCGTACAGCGCCACACCCGGCGCAGCGCGGTCTCCGAGTAGGCGTCCGCGGGTCCTGCGTCGCCGTCGACGAGCAGGGCGGCCAGCGCGCGGGCCAGCAGCGCCACGTCGGCGACCGCGAGGTTGAGGCCCTTGGCCCCGGTGGGCGGCACGATATGCGCGGCGTCGCCGGCCAGGAACAGCCGGCCGTGGCGCATCGGACTCTGCACGAAGCTACGCATCGGCAGGACGGCGGCCTCGGTGATCGGACCCGCCGCGAGCTCCCAACCGGTGTGGCCGAGCCGCGTCGACAGTGCCTCCCAGATGCGGTCGTGCGACCACTCGTCGACGCGGGTGCCGTTGGGCACCTGGAGGTAGAGCCTGCTGACCTGCGCCGAGCGCATCGAGTGCATCGCGAACCCGTCGGGATGCCAGGCGTAGATCAGCTCGTCGGTCGACGGTGGCACCGACGCCAGGACGCCCAGCCACGAATACGGGTAGGTCCGCTCCCAGACGCTCGTGACCGCGGCCGGAATGGCGGCCCGGCTGGGTCCGAACGACCCGTCGCAGCCGGCCACCGCGTCGGCCTCGAGCGTGCGCTGCACGCCGTCGGCGTCGGTGAACCGCACCGTCGGCCGGTCGGTCGTCAGGTCGTCGAGTTCGACGTCGGCGACGCCGTAGTAGACCGCCTGCCCGGCGCGCGTCCTGGCCGCCACCAGATCCTTCTGCACCTCGGTCTGCCCGTACACCCAGACCTGGCGCCCGACGAGGTCGACGAAGTCGAGGTGATGACGCTCCTGCGGGGTCTGCAGGTAGATCCCGCGGTGGGGCAGTCCTTCGGCGTCGAGCCGGTCCCCGAGTCCGACCGACCGCAGCAGTTCGACCGTGGAGTGTTCGAGGATGCCCGCCCTGATCCTGGCGAGAACGTATGCCTGCGAACGGGTCTCGACGATCACCGACTCGATGCCGTGCGCGTCGAGCAGGTGGGCGAGCAGCATTCCGGCCGGGCCGGCTCCGACGATGGCGACACGGGTCCGCTGGCGCATGGCTGCAGTCAAGACCACCGGCGCGCGACAGCGATAGACGCGGCTTCCGCTGAGTGGAACCTCAGTGGTGGACGAGGTCCTGCGTCGCGGTCGGCGCGGTCTTGCCGAGCAGGACCGTCGGGACGCCGCTGGTCTCGCGGGCGGTCAGCGCCGCCGCGGCGGCGATCACGCATACCACGGCGGTGAACACGCTGATGACGACCCAGCCGCCCTCGCGGACGCCGCCGAGGGCGGTGACGATCGTCGGCGCGAAGCCCGCCACCAGGAACCCGAGTTGGGTGCCGATCGCGACCCCCGAGAAGCGCACCTCGGTGCTGAACATCTCGTTGTAGAACGAGGGCCACACGGCGTTGGCGGCGCCGTAGCCCAGCGCGAAGGTCGCCACGGCGAGCACGAACGTCCACGTGTGGTCGGGGTTGCTCATCGACAGCATGTAGAACGGCATGAGCGCGGCCGAGGCCAGCGCGCCGTAGACGAAGACCGGCTTGCGGCCGATCCGGTCGGCGAGCATGCCGAACAGCGGCTGCGTGCCCAGGGCCACGACGTTGGCCACGACGACGAGCCACAGCGTGATGTCCGCGGGCAGCCCGACCTTCTTGCCGTAGGCGATGGCCAGCGTGCCGAACACCGTGGACACCGCGGCGATGAACGCGCACACGATGACCCGCAGCACGTCGCGCCAGTGGTCGCGCAGCAGCGGCTTGAGCGGCACGCGCGCCAGCGTGCCCGCGGCCTTGGCCTCCTCGAACTCCGGCGTCTCGTGCAGCTTGCGGCGGATGAAATAGGCGACGAGGACGACGATTGCGCTGAGCCAGAACGGAACTCGCCAACCCCACGCCAGTTCGGCGTCGTCGGACAGCGTGACGAACGGGATCAGCACCAGCGAGGCGAGGATCAGACCGCCCTGGGTGCCGGTCAGCGTCCACGACGTGAAGAACGCGCGGCGGTGGTCGGGCGCGTGTTCCAATGTCAGCGAGCTGGCGCCCGCCTGCTCGCCGGCGGCCGAAAAGCCTTGCAGCAGACGGCAGAGCACCAACAGGCCGAGGCCGAGGTACCCGGCGGTGCCGTACGTCGGGAGACAGCCGATCGCGAAGGTCGACAGACCCATCAGGACGATCGTGAACATCAGCACGCGCTGGCGGCCGATGCGGTCGCCGAAGTGGCCGAGGACGAAAGCCCCGAAGGGACGCGCGAAGTAGGCGACGCCGAACGTCGCGAACGACATCACCAGTGCGCCCTCGCTACCGCCGGACGGGAAGAAGACCCTTGGGAAGACGAGCGCGGCGGCCTGTCCGAACAGGAAGAAGTCGTAGTACTCGACGGCGCTGCCCATGAAGCTGGCCAGCGCGGCCCGGCGCGGCGTGCGCGCGGGACCCCCTGCTGCGACGGGGTGGGTGGCGGTCATCTGCGGTCCTCCTGGTCTGGAAGCGGGGGTGAATCAGCCGACGAGGCTGCGGAAGTGCCGTGACATCCTGGCGGCGTCCGCGGCGCGGCCGGTGATCAGTTCGAAGGCGGTGGTCGCCTGGTGGACGGCCATGTGTCCACCGTCGAGCGTGCGACAGCCGAGCCGGCGCGCCGCGGTGAGCAGGGCGGTGTCCAGCGGTCGGTACACGATGTCGGCGACCCAGAGCCCCGGGTGCAGCAGGCCCTCGTCGAGGGGTAGGCCGGGGTGTTCGGCCATCCCGGTGGGCGTGGCGTGCACGAGGCCGTCGGCCTGGGCCAGCAGGACGGCGAGCTTGTCGAAGGCCGACGCGTCGACGCGGGCGTTCGGATGCCGCGCGGACAGTTGACCCGCCAGCGCGGTCGCGCGGTCGACGTCGAGATCGACGACCACGAGGTGGTCGGTGCCGAGTTCGAGCAGGGCGTGCCCGACCGCCGCGCCCGCTCCGCCCGCGCCGAGCAGGACGACGTCGTCGGTGTCCGCCCCCGGCAGTCCCTCGGCGAATCCGGTGCCGAACCCGGGCGCATCGGTGTTGTAGCCGACCGTCCGGTCGGCCTCGAAGACGACGGTGTTGACCGCGCCGAGCGCGGCGGCCGCGGCGTCGACGGTGTCGAGGTGGGGGATGACGAGTTGCTTGCAGGGGTGCGTGACGTTCAGTGCGTCATAGCCGAGGGCCCGCGCCCAGGTGAGGATCTCGCCGATGCGTTCGGGTGCGACGCCGACGTCGTCCAGGTCGATGGTCCGGTACACGTAGTCGAGGCCGTGCGCCCGGCCCTCGGCCATGTGCAGCGCGGGCGTCAGGGACGGGCCGACGCCCGTGCCGACGAGCCCGACGAGGAGGGGTCTGCCGCCCATGCCGTCCGCCTTCCGTCTATGTACTAACTAGTACGTACGGAAGAGTAGACCAGTGTGGCGTGCGTCTCGTCAAGACGCGGAGGTGAGCCGGATCTCGTTCACCGGTTTACGAGCCACCCGACGACCACGTCGCCGATCATCCGGCGCAGGTGCGCACGATGGCCGAGTTCGGTGAAGTCCACGCCGAAGAGGAAGCCGAACGTATGCCGGTTGGCCACCTGGAACACGCAGTAGGAGCTGATCACGATGTGCACGTCGAGGGCGTCTACGTCGGTGCGGAAGGCGCCCTGCGCGCGACCCCGCGCCAGCAGGTCGTCGAGCAGTGAGGTGGCCGGCTGCGACAGCGTGCGCAGCGAGTCCAGGCGGCTGATGTATTCGCCCCGGTGGATGTTCTCGATCGAGACCAGCCGGATGAAGTCCTGGTGGTCGAGGTGGTGGTCGAAGGTCAGCTCGGCCAGGCGGCGCATGGCCTCCACGGGGTCGACGTGATCGACCTGGAGCTTCTGCTCGGCGTCGCGGATGCCCCGGTAGGCGTTCTCGAGGACGGCGAGGTAGAGCTGCTCCTTGCCGCCGAAGTAGTAGTAGATCATCCGCTTGGTGGTGCGGGTTCGCTCGGCGATCTCGTCGACCCGCGCGCCGGAGTAGCCGGATTCGGCGAACACCTCGGTCGCGACGGCCAGGACCTCGGCGCGCGTCCGCTCGGCGTCGCGCTGCGGTTCCCGTTTCGGCTGGGCGGCGGTCACCCGGGCAGCTTAGTGCCGCAGCGAACCGTTCGACGGGGCGGCTTCCCAATGTATTAACCGTTTAGTACATTGGTGTGTGATTGGAGGCACACCATGAAGACGTCCATCGCAACGGTGTCCATCAGCGGGTCCCTCGTCGAGAAGCTGCACGCCTGCGCGGCGGCCGGTTTCGACGGGGTCGAGATCTTCGAACCCGACCTCATCGCCAGCGATCACAGCCCCGAGGAGATCCGCGCGCTCGCCGAGCGACTGGGCCTGTCGCTGGATCTCTATCAACCGCTGCGCGACGTCGAGGGCGTCGACGAGGCGACGTTCGCCGAGAACCTCCGGCGCGCCGCCGCGACGTTCGCGACGGCCCGGCGCCTCGGCATCTCGACCGTCCTGGTGTGCAGCAACGTGGCGACCGCGACCGTCGACTCCGACGCACACTCCGCCGCGCAGCTGCGCCGCCTCGGCGACGTCGCCCGGGAGCACGGTGTGCGAATCGCGTTCGAAGCGTTGGCGTGGGGGCGCTTCGTCGACGACTACCGACGGGCCTGGCGCATCGTCGAATTGGCCGACCATCCGGCCGTCGGGGTGTGCCTCGACAGCTTCCACGTCCTCTCGCGCGGTCACGACCCGGCGGCCATCGAGGACATTCCGGGCGACAAGATCTTCTACCTGCAACTCGCCGACGCCCCCGCACTGTCGATGGACGTGCTGTCGTGGAGCCGCCACCACCGGCTGTTCCCCGGCGAGGGCGACTTCGACCTGGCGACCTTCGTCGCGCACGTGCTGGCCACCGGATACGACGGCCCGCTGTCGCTGGAGGTCTTCAACGACACCTTCCGGCAGACCGATCCCGATCGCACCGCGGTCCACGCCCTGAGGTCGCTGGTGTGGCTGCACGGCAACGTCACCGATGCCAAGCCGCCGGTGGGTTTCGACTTCGTCGAGCTGAAGGCCGAGGACACCAGCGAGGTCGAGATCCTGCTCGACCAGCTCGGCTTCACGTCGCGCGGGCGGCACCGCACCAAGCCCGTAACCCTTTGGGCCGCAGGCGATGTTCGCATCGTGCTCAACGGGCACCAAGCGCGCGACGTGGCGCCCCGGGTCGCGTCGGTGGGCCTGCTGGTGCCCGACGCGGCGGCCACCACCCGCCGCGCCGCCGACCTGATGGCGCCGACGGCCTACCGGCGGACCTACGCCACCGAACAGCCCCTCGACGGCGCGGTCGGACCCGACGGCACCGAGTTCTTCTGGGTCGGCGCACCACCGGCGGGCAGCGCGCCGGCGTGGGTGTCGGAGTTCGAGAACGGGCTCCCGCCGCGGCCCGACCATGGCGTCTGCGCGATCGACCACGTCAACCTCGCCGTGCCGTGGCAGACCGCCGACGAGGCCGTGCTGTTCCTGACGAGTGTGTTCGGGCTGTCCGCCGACGCGCCGACGGAATTCGCCGGGCCCACCGGGCTGGTGCGCAGCCAGGTCATGCGGACCGCGGACGGCTCGATTCGCTTGCCGCTCAACGTCGCACCGCAGGTTCTCGAAGCGGCCGCCATGCCGCAGCACGTGGCATTCGCCTGCAGCGACGTGATTGGTCTCGCCCGCGCGGCGCGAGCGCGAGGGCTGCGGTTCCTGTCGGTCCCCGACAACTACTACGACTACGTGGCGGGGAGGTTCGGCGTCGACGCGGAGACCGTCGCCGAGTTGCGCGAGCTCGACCTGCTCTACGACCGCAGCGCCGACGGCGCGTTCGTCCACTTCTACACCCGCACCGTGGGCACGGTGTTCTTCGAATTCCTCCAGCGCATCGAGGGTTACGACGGCTACGGCACGGACAATGCACCCGTGCGGTTGGCTGCGCAGCGCTCCGTCACCGCGTGATTCGTGTCGGTTCAGGAGCGGCGAGCGCTCCCCAAACGACACGAATCGCGGGACTAATCCTCGGTCGCGACGAAGACGGTGACGTAGCCGATCGGGATGCCGGTCTTCGCGGCGATGCACTCGCGCGCCGCCAGCTCGACCGTGGCGCGGCGGCGGGCGTGGGTCACGGCGGCGATCTCGGGGATCCGGACCGTCCAGCCGTCGAGCTCGCGGGTGACCTCGATGTCGAAGCACTGACCGACGGTGGGGCAGCTGACCCGGGGAGCGAAGCTCATCCGGCGGTTGCTGCGAAGGGTCTGCGAGTGACGCAGAGTGGACTGAATGGGCATGAGAGGTTTCCTGGGTCGACGACGAGCCGCGCGCAAGAGTAATGCGTGGATAGCCCGATCGCCTAATCGCTTGACGACGGTGATATGCGCCGGTCAGAGGCCCTCGGCACGGGGGCGTCAGGGTGCCGACGCCAAGGTTTCACCCAGCGTTTCACCCGCAGTAGGAACGCGTCGCGAACGCGAGCGCCCGCCCATAGCGGTCGTCGAGGCGGCGCTCGGCGACGACGGCGTCCCTGGCGACCGCGAGCTCACCGTCGCAGGCGGGGGAGTGCAGTGAACCCCATTGGCTCGCAATCTCATTCACGATGGTGCGGTTGAGCGTGTCGATCGTGGTGCGTGAGGCCGCGAGGTCCGGCGCCGTCGTCGGGGCGCCGGCGGGGTCGAGCTTCCAGTCGCTGAAGAGCCCGTATTCGACGGCCACCGTCGCGTCGATCTGGTCGCGGAACGCCCGCCGCACGACGTCCTGGTCGACGCCGCGGTCCCTGGCCTCGGCCGAGACGGCGTCGAGCACCTGGCGCTCCCGGGGTGGGTCCTGGATCGGGCCGCCGGTGATCCACTTGGACGCGGCCACGTCCTGGGCCGTCTGCAGCCGGTGCGCCGCGGCGTCGACCAACGCGTAGAGCGGACTCGGGTCGTCGGCCCTGGCGGCCGGCGCTACGGCCGCGATCGCCAGCATCGCGCCGACCGTCGCGCCCACCACCGCAGCCGTCCGCATCCCCGTCTCCCGCCATCCGGTCACCGACCCGTCGGGTCGAAGGATAACCGGGCCGGCGACCTCCCGCGTCCAGCAAATGAACGACCGGACCAGGGATCGCCGACTATGTTGGTGCCCCCGGGGGTAACGACAGGAGACGTCATGCGGCGCAACCAACAGATCGGTGTCATCGGTGCCTGTGCGCTGATCCTGGCCGCCTGTGGCGGCGGGGGCACCGATCACGCGACGGCCACCGAGAAGAACTCGGGCACCGCCGTCAGCTCGCCGCCGCCGCGGCCCGTCATCAGCGCGTCTCAGCTCGACGTCGGCACGTATCCGACGAAACCCCGCCCGCCACTTGGGGTCTCGGGCAACCCCGGCCTCGGGGCGGTCGCCGACGCCGAGCACATGGCCGACTTCGTGGTCGGCCCGTGGGAGGTCGACGACGCGCTCATCGACACGTACCTCGGCAGCTTCTACGTCCTCGGAACACCGGACGTACTGCAGGATCTCGGGCCCGAGTCGATCGCGGCCGCCGCGAAGCAGCACGGCATGATCAACGGGTTCGCCTCGGCCCGGCAGGACCCCGACAAGACGTCGATGCTCAACGCGGTCATGCGGTTTCCCGATCCGGCGGCCGCGGCGGCGGCGGCGACCGCGATGGGCGCGGCATCGGCCGCCCAGCCCGTCATGGGCGTGACGCCGACGATCGTGCCCATCCCCGGTCATCCCGAGGCCGTCGCGGCCACCTATCCCTTCACCCCGCACGGATCGACCCGGGTGAAGGCGACCGTCAGGTCCTTCGCCGCGCACGGACCCTACGTGTTCATGCAATTCATCCAGTCGGTCGACGGCGTGGACCGCGCCACCGCGCTGGCGGCCAAGGCCATCGACACCCAGGCCCCGGTGATCGACCAGTTCACCCCGGCTGCCGACCTGGCCGCCGTGCCACTGGACCCGACCGGGCTGCTGGCGAAGACCCTGCCCGCGGTGGCGGGGCAGAACGCAAAGAACGGGGTCTACGCCCCGCGCGGGGCCGAGCACTTCCAGAGCAACCCGAAGGCGTCGGCCACGCTCTTCAAGGACACCGGTACGACGGCGGTCGCCATCGGCGCGACGAACGTCTACCAGACCAGGGACGAGGGCTCGGCGCTCATGGTCACCAATGCCTTCGACAAGGAGGTCTCGAGCGACGGTTCCGCCAAGCCGGCCGACGGGGTCAAGGTCCTGCCCGACAACCACTGCTACCAACTCCCGAAGGCGTTCTACTGCGTGGTCCCCGCCGGACGGTATGCGATCGAGGCGCTCGCAGGCACGCTCGACGACGCACGGCAGCAGCTGTCCGCCCAATACGTCCTGCTGACCACCAGCTGAACGTCCTGCTGACCACCAGCTGAGCGTCCTGTGCAACCGACGCGCTAGATCCAGCGTCGGCGCGTAACGTACGCGTGCCGAGGGGACACCACCACCTGTCCGCCCCGTCCACGGCAACGAATGGGTACACGTGCGCAGCGAACCCCCCGAACTCGACGAGAACCCCCGGCACGGCTTTCCGGCCGTGCTGTGGCGAACGCTGGAGAACCATCCTCCCCCTGGGCTGTCGCGGATCCGCTGGCGTAGCCCATTGCGCGGGCCGTGGCTGACGTCGGTCTTCGGCGCCGTCCTGCTGGTGGTCCTGCCGATCGTGATCATCACGGGGCTGCTGTCCTACATCGCCTACGGGCCGAAGTTCGGGATGGCCATCCCCTTCGACGTCGGTTGGCTGAAGCTGCCGTCATTCGACTGGCCGAGCAATCCGAGCTGGCTGTACCGCCTGACCCAGGGCCTGCACGTCGGCCTCGGGTTGATCATGATCCCGGTGGTGCTGGCCAAGCTGTGGTCGGTCATTCCGCGGTTGTTCGCCTGGCCGCCGGCCCGTTCGGCGGCCACCGTGCTGGAACGCATCTCGCTGCTGATGATCGTGGGCGGCGTGCTGTTCGAGATCGTCACCGGCGTGCTCAACATTCAGTACGACTACATCTTCGGGTTCAGCTTCTACACCGCGCACTACTTCGGTGCGTGGGTGTTCATCGCCGGGTTCGTCTCCCACGTGGCGATCAAGCTGCCGACGATGATCCGCAGCCTGCGCTCGCGGTCGTTCCTGGCGGTGCTGCGCACCTCGCGTGCCGACACGGTGCCCGAACCGCTTGACCCCGACGGGCTCGTCGCCCCCGACCCGGACCCGCCGACGTTGAGCCGACGCGGCATCCTCGCCGTCGTCGGGGGTGGCGCCCTGCTGGTGGCGGTGCTGACGGTGGGGCAGACCGTCGGCGGCTGGACGCGCCACCTGGCGATCCTGCTGCCGCGGGGCCGCAGCTATGGCAACGGCCCTAACGACTTTCAGATCAACCGCACCGCCGCCACGGCGCGCATCGACCCCGCGCTGACCGGTGAGCGGTGGCGGCTGCAGCTGCTGGGCGGGCCCGCTCCGGTGGTGCTGGACCGCGCGGCGCTGGCCGCCATGCCGCAGCACACCGTCGAGCTGCCGCTGGCCTGCGTGGAGGGCTGGTCGACGGTGCAGACGTGGTCGGGCGTGCGGCTGGCGGACCTGGCCGCCGCCGCGGGCCGCCCGTCGCCCGGTTCGGCGGTGGTGTCCTCGCTGGAGCGCTTCGGGGCGTTCAATCATGCTCGGCTGCAACGCAATCAGGTGCTCAACCCGCAGGCGCTGCTGGCGCTTCGGGTCAACGGCGCCGATCTGTCGCTGGATCACGGTCATCCCGCGCGCATCATCGTGCCCGCGCTGCCCGGTGTGCACTGCACCAAGTGGGTCGCCTCGATCGAATTCCGGGAGGTGTGATCGTGTTCCGGCGCCTCTACGGCGATCACGTCCTGCATCTGCTGGTGCTGGTGGCCGCGTTGGCCCTCGGTGCGTACACGATCTCGGTGCTCGGCATCGATGCGCTGTTCAACCCGGCGGTGTGGTGGCAGTCGATCGCGGTGTGGTTCGCGGTCGCGGTGATCGGTCACGACCTCATCCTGTTCCCGCTGTACGCCCTGGCCGAACGGCTGCTGCCGAAGGGGCGACGTGACGATCCCGGCGAGCAGCGCCGCGTTCCGGTGACGAACTACCTCCGGATGCCCACGCTGGCAACGGGTTTGACGTTCTTCCTCTTCCTGCCCGGCATCATCGAGCAGGGCGCGTTCACCTATCACGCCGCGACGGGGCTCACCCAGCAGCCGTTCCTCGGGCGGTGGCTGCTGCTCGTCGCCGGCTTCTATCTGGT
Source organism: Mycolicibacterium madagascariense (assembly GCF_010729665.1). Classification (NCBI taxonomy): domain Bacteria; kingdom Bacillati; phylum Actinomycetota; class Actinomycetes; order Mycobacteriales; family Mycobacteriaceae; genus Mycobacterium; species Mycolicibacterium madagascariense. The sequence continues at coordinate 360,525 of NZ_AP022610.1, forward strand.
CAGCGCAGTCTGCTACGCGGTGCGCAGCGTCATGACCAGGACTCGTCCAGCTCGCCCAGCGACTCGATGAGCGCACCGTTGGCGGAGTAGTCGACGGGGCACGCGACGACGCTGACGGTGTGGGCGCTCAACGCTTCTCGCAGGGTCGGCAGCAGCTCGTCGGCTGCGGTGATGCGGTAGCCCTTGGCGCCGAAGCTCTCGGCGTAGGCCACGAAGTCGGGGTTGGCGAACCGGGTGTCGACGTTGTGTCCGATCTCCAGATCCATCTTCCAGCTGATCAATCCGTACGCGTCGTCGACCCAGACCAGGATGACCATGGGGGTGCCGACGCGCAGCGCCGTCTCGATCTCCTGGGAGTTCATCAGGAACGCGCCGTCACCGGTCGCGACGAGCACGTTCGCATCGGGCCGGGCGATCTTGGCGGCGACGGCGCCGGGCAGCGTCCACGCCATCGTCGACAGCCCGTTGGAGATGAGGCACGTGTTGGGTTCGTAGGTCGGGTACAGGCGCGCCATCCACATCTTCAGCGCACCGGTGTCCACCAGCACGATGTCGTCGCGGTCCAGCGCGGCCCTGGTGTCGGCGACGATGCGGGCCGGCGCGAGTGGGAACCGGTCATCGGTGCGGCCGCGCTCGAACTCGTCGGCCAGCAGCGCGCGGATGCGCTCCTGCCCCGAGATCGCCTGGTGGTCGCGCTGCACGGCGGCGGCGAGCTCGTCGAGGGAGCGGCCGATGTCGGCGTGCAGGCCGACGGCGACGTCGTAGTGCGCATCGACCTCGGCCGGAAACCGGTGCACGTGAATGATCTTCGTGTCACCGCGCGGGTTGATGCGCACCGGGTCGAACTCCTGCAGTTCGTAGCCCGCGGCGACGATGACGTCGGCCTGGTCGAAGCCGAAGTTGACGTAGTCGTGGCGCATGAATCCGACGGCGCCGAGCGCCAGGGGGTGGTCGTCGGGCATCACGCCCTTGCCGTGGAACGTGGTGGCCACCGGAATGCCCAGCGTCTCGGCGAAGCGGCGAACGGCGTCGGAGGAATCGGTGCGCGCCGCGCCGTGGCCCGCCAGCACCACCGGGTTGCGGGCGCCGCGGAGGATGTCGGCGGCGCGGGCGATCTGCGTCGCCGACGGGTCGTCGGGGCGAGGAACGTTGACGGGCAACGGGTTCGAGCCCTCCGGGGCGTCGGCGGACTCGACGTCCTCGGGCACGGCCAGGTACACCGCGCCCGGCCGCTCGGTCTGGGCGAGCTTGAACGCCTTGCGGACCATCTCCGGCACCGCCCCCGGCGTGGCGACCAGCGCCGACCACTTCGTCACCGGTTCGAACATCGAGACCAGATCGACGCCCTGGTGGGATTCCTTGTAGCTGCGCTTCATGCCGACCTGGGCCGAAAGGGCAAGCACGGGAGTCGAATTCGTCGTGGCATCGGCGACACCGAGCAGCAGGTTGATGGCGCCCGGGCCGAGGGTCGCCGAGCAGACGCCGGCCTTGCCGGTGAGGCGGCCGTACACCTCGGCCATGAACGACGCGCCTTGCTCGTGGCGGGTCAGCACGTACTCGATCGACGACCGCGACAGCGCGTCGACGAGCCGGATGTTCTCCTCGCCGGGGATCCCGAACACGTGGGTGACGCCCTCGTTCTCCAGGCATTCGACGATCAGTTCCGCGGTGCTACGCATGTCCTGGAGCCTAACGATGCGTCGAGCGCACGCTTGTTGACGGGGTCTCTCGGCGAACGCGTTCATCAAGCGTGCGCTCGGCGCCCATCGGGTCGGAACCTTGCGGGGGGTATGAGTGGAGTCCTAGGATGGCAGCCGTAGCCAGCCCATTGTGGTGGGTGTGGAAGTGAGCCACAGGACGACTCGCCGGACGACGAGGCCTGTGGCTCGCGTCTTTTCCGGTTCAGATCGAATGAATCTCCATGGCGCTGCCGAGAACACGCAGATGAGAGCAATTCCCGATTCTGGCTTGGACGACGGCACCGCACAGGATGTCCGCGGCCCACAGAGCTGGTTCCACGCGGCCGACGGCGTGTTCGATCCGCAGGGTGGGTTCGATGACTCGTCGCGATCTCAGCAGCTGCAGGGTCGCAAGATCGCTCGCGTCCAGCTGCCCGCGTGATTCGAAGGTGATCCTCGAGCAGGGGATGTTGGCGAGGTGCGGCAGCAGGAACTCCATGCACTTACGCCGATGTCGGCGATCGTTGGCGCCGGTGTCGACGTGGACGACGGCGAATCCAGTCACGGGCAGGCGGGACACGGCCGCGACGAACTCGGCGCGTCGCGCCTCGCTGCTCCCGTGCCAATGGAGCTTGGCTTCACCGATGCGGAGGCATTCCATGGCGCGGCGCAATTCGGCGACGTCGTCGTCTTCGCACAGAATGGCCGCGAGGAGATAGGCACCGGCGTCCAAGTCGGGACGTGACCCACTCTCGTCAGCCCAGGCCGTCAACACACCGCCTAGCGTAGTCAATGGCGTTGGGAGCGTTGATCACTGGCGGCGAACGCGTTCACCAAGCGAGGCGCCCCTCGAAACTGCGGGGAGATCGTGATCTCCGCCGATATCGCGATCTCCCAGCAGTCTCGGCGCCCAGGCCCCCAGCTACGGCCCCGACAGGTCCACCGTCACCTCGAAGGACGCCCGGTCGGCGCGGTAGACGTCGCGGGCGAACTCCACCCGCCGCTCGCCGGCGCCGAACGTGGTGCGGGTGAGCAGCGTGCCCGCCGAGCCGGGCCTGACGTTGAGCTGAGCACTGGAGGAGTCGTCGAGCACGATCGACTCGAGGACGGCCGTCGAACGGGTCAGCGCGATGCCGTAGTGGTCGCGCAGGGTCGCCCACAGCGATCCCTCGTCGGCGAGCTCGAGGATGCCGGGCGTGAGATCGACTGGCAGAAAGGTGGTTTCGAGCGCGAACGGGACGTCGTCGACGGTGCGCAGGCGGTGGAAGGCGTGCACGGACGCGCCGTCGTCGAGGTCGAGCGCCAGGCGGACCGACGGCGTGGGCTCCTGGACCTCGGCCCACAGCAGCCGCGCCGCGGGATGGCGACCGAGGCGCGACACCTCCTCGGAGAAGCTGCCGACGTGGAATCGCACCCGCGGCTCGGCCACGAACGTTCCTCGCGGCGGCCTGCGGTAGACGACGCCCTCGCTCTCCAGGAGCGACAGGGCCTGCCGAGCGGTCATGCGGCTGACGCGGTGCTGTTCGGCCAGCTCGCGCTCGGAGGGCAGCAGCGTGTGCGGTCCGAGCTGGTCGACGACGATGCGATCGCGCAATTGCGCGGCTATCGCGAGGTAGCGCGGCGTGGCGGCGGCCCTGCGCTCACCCCCGGACGCCGTCATGACAGCAGGGTATCGCCGCCTCGCGCTGCCGTGGCCCACCTGGTCTGGTCCATCGGTTGACGATCGGTGTTCGCTGTCACATACTTTGGTTCGACCGCATGGTATATACCAAATGGAGGAACCAATGTCCGATCCGTCGTCAGGCGTCAGGGGAGCGGGTGACGAAGCCGAGTTGGCCCAGTTCGGCTACTCGCAGTCCATGGCCCGCCACACCGGCAGATTCGCCTCGTTCGCCGTGGCCTTCGCGTTCGTGTCGATCGCGACCGGAATCTTCACCACCTATGGCGCGGTGCTGAATTCGTCTGGCCCGGTGGGTATTTGGACCTGGCCGATCGCCGTCGTCGGCCAGCTCGCCGTGGCGTTCGTGCTCGGCACCATCGCCTCGCGGATGCCGGTCACCGGGTACGCCTATCAGTGGATGTCGCGGCTGGCCAACCCGGTCCTCGGCTGGATCATCGGCTGGATCTCCTTCACGTTCCTCGCCATCGTGGTCGTCGCGGTCGACTACACGATCGCCTCGACGGTCCTGCCCGTCCTGCTCGACTATCAGGGCAGCGGCACCGTCACCTGGGGCGTGACCGCGGCGGTGCTGCTCGCTCAGTCGGTGCTGCTCGCGCTGTCCACGAAGTGGAGTGAGCGGGTGAACAACGGCGCGGTGTCACTGGAGTTGGTCGGCATGGTGGCGTTGACGGTGCTGCTGCTCGTCGTCGCGGCCGTGCGGGGGGACATGAACGTCGGCAACCTCGTCAGCAAGGGGGCCGTGGCGGCCGAGGGCTTCTGGAGTTTCGGCGGCTGGACCTCGGCCGGGCCGTGGATGCTCGGCTTCCTGCTCGGTGCCTTCACCATCGTCGGATTCGAGTCGGCGGCCAACCTCGCCGAGGAGACCAACGACCCCGAGCGGGTGGTGCCACGTGCCATGTGTCAGGCCGTGATCGCCTCCGGCGTCTTGGGATTCGTGTTCCTCGTCGCGGTCACGCTCGCCGCGGGTGACCCGGTGGCGCTGGCCACGTCGTCGACGCCGATCGCCGACGTCATCAAGCACACCCTGGGTTCGGCGGTCAGCACGCTGCTGCTCCTGATGGTCGTCATCGCGATCTTCGCGTGCGGGCTCGTCATCATGATGACCGGAGTTCGGTTGACGTGGGCCATGTCTCGCGACGAACGCTTCCCCGGCTGGCAGCAGTGGAACCGGATCTCGCCGCGCTTCCACACCCCGCTGCGGGCGACGGTGCTGTTCGTCGTGCTCGCCGAGCTGATCCTCGCGGCGTTCTCGCAGTCCTCGGACGCCCTGTTCACGCTCTTCGGCGCCGCGACGCTGCTGCCCGCCGTCATCTATGCCGCGACCGTCGTCCTGTATCTGGTGAAGCGCAAGGAGCTTCCCGTCAACGGCAAGTTCGACCTCGGCGCGTGGGAGAAGCCGATCCTCGTCGTCGCCGTGGTGTGGCTGGTGTTCGAGCTGGCCCTCTTTCGCGACGCCAGCTTCAAGGACGCCTGGCTCTATGTCATCGTGATGGTCGTGATCGGTGCCACCTACCTGGGCTATCTGCTGGCCCGGCGCGGGCGGCGCGGGCTGGCCATGCCGGACCAGCATTCGATCGACGCGGTCCTCGACGAGGAAGCGGGCACGGCGCGGCCATGACCCACGTGTTGGCCATCGACCAGGGCACGTCGGGCACCAAGGCCATCGTCGTCGACGACGCCGGGCGGGTGGTCGCGATCGCGGAGAGCGCGCTGCGGCCCGACTACCTGCCGGGCGGCGGCGTCGAGCAGGATCCCGAGGCGCTGTGGCACTCCGTCGTCGAGACCGGTCGCCGCGCCATCGCCGAGGCCGGCGTCACCGTCGCCGCGGTCGCGCTAGCGAACCAGGGGGAGACCGTGCTGGCGTGGGATCGCGCCACGGGTCTGCCGCTGAGCCGGGCCATCGTCTGGCAGGACCGCCGCGCCGAGACCCTCTGCCAGGGGCTCGCCGACGCGGGGGAGATGGTCGCCGCCAGGACGGGTCTCGTCCTCGACCCGTACTTCTCCGCGCCGAAGATGGCGTGGCTGCGGGCCAACGTCACCCGGGACGGCGTCATCACCACCACCGACACGTGGCTGGTATACCGGCTGTGCGGCGCGTTCGTGACCGACGTGTCGACCGCGAGCCGCTCCCTGCTGCTCGACCTCGACACCGGCGCGTGGGACGCGGAGCTGCTCGCGCTGTTCGGCCTGACGGACGAGGCCATGCCCGACGTCGTGTCGTGCGATCAGTTCGTCGGTGAGACAACGGCTTTCGGCCCGCAGCCGATACCGGTCGCCGGGCTCGTCGTCGACCAGCAGGCTGCGCTGCTCGCCCAGAGCTGTCTCGATCCTGGCGCGGCGAAGTGCACGTTCGGCACCGGCGCCTTCCTGCTGGCGCAGCTCGGCGGGAACGCCGCGCGATCGGGGGCCGGTCTGACGACCTCCGTGGCGTGGACGCTGCGCGGCCGTACGTCGTATTGCGCCGACGGGCAGGTCTACACCGCGGCCTCGGCCGTGCGGTGGGCCATCGACCTCGGCCTGGTGCCCGCCGCCGACCAACTCGACGCCGTCGCAGCCACCGCCGCGGATTCCGGTGGCGTGCTCTGCGTGCCCGCGCTGGCGGGGCTGGCCGCGCCGTGGTGGGACGCCACGGCCACCGCGTCGCTCACCGGCATGACGCTCAGCAGTGGCCGTGGACAGGTGGTGCGCGCGCTGCTGGAAGGCATTGCGGCGCAGGTCGCCTGCCTCGCCGAGCTCGTCGCGAGCGATCTCGGGCAGCCGTTGACGCGACTGCGCGTGGACGGCGGGCTCACCCGTTCGGCGGTGCTGATGCAGGCGCAGGCCGACCTGGCCGGCATCCCCGTCGACGTCTATCCCTCGGCCCACGCCACGCCGCTCGGGGCCGCCGCGTGCGCCCGCCTCGCCATCGACCCCGCACTGAATCCGGTCGACGTCGTCGGCACCTGGACACCGCAGCGCACCTACGAACCCGTCTGGTCCGCGGATCGCGCCGCCGATTACCTCAATCGCTGGAAGGCCCGAACATGAACTCCGACAACCACATCCGCGACGTCGTCGTCGTCGGGGCCGGCATCGTGGGCAGCGCGATCGCCCGCGTGCTCGGCGGCACCGGCCTGAGCGTGACCCTCGTCGAGGGCCGCGACGACGTCGGCGACGGCACCAGCAAGGCCAATACCGCCCTGCTCCACACCGGATTCGACGCCACGCCAGGCACGTTGGAGTCCCGGCTGGTCGCCCGCGGCTACCACCTCCTCGGCGCGTACGCCGAGGAGGTCGGCATACCCGTCGAGCGGACCGGTGCGCTGCTGGTGGCGTGGACCGACGAGGAGCGCGACGCGCTGCCCGGACTCGCAGACAAGGCCGCGCGCAACGGCTACCACGCCTGCGAGATCGTCGCGGGCGACGAGGTGTACCGCCGCGTGCCCGATCTCGGTCCCGGCGCGCTGGCGGGCCTGACCGTGCCCGGCGAGTCGATCATCTGCACCTGGACGACGAACCTCGCGCTGGCGACCGACGCCGTGCGGCGCGGTGTGGAGTTGCGCCGCGGGCAGCGCGTCACCGACGTCGTCGTGGGACCGGACCACACGACCGTCGTCACCACCGCGGGCCGGATCGAGACGCGGTGGGTGATCAATGCGGCCGGGCTGGGCGCCGACCACCTCGACGCGGCGTTCGGCTACCACCGTTTCACCGTCACGCCGCGGCGCGGCGAACTCCTCGTCTTCGACAAGCTGACCCGCCCCATGGTGCCGTGCATCGTGCTGGCCGTGCCGTCGTCGCGTGGCAAGGGGGTGCTGATCAGCCCGACCATCTACGGCAACGTCATGGTGGGGCCGACGTCGGAGAACCTCACCGACCGCACCGCGACCGGCACCTCCGAGGAGGGCTTGGAGTTCCTGATCGGCAAGGGTCGCGCACTGATGCCGACGCTGTTCGACGAGGAGGTCACCGCGACCTACGCGGGATTGCGGGCCGCCGCCGACCGCGACGACTACCTGATCGACGTCGATGCCGCCCAGCGGTACGTGCTCGTCGGGGGCATCCGATCCACCGGCCTGACGTCGGGGATGGCCGTGGCAGAACACCTTTCGGGTCTGCTGGCCGACACGGACCTCGACCTGACGCCGCGCGCGGACCTACCGCCCGCGCCGAGGATGCCGAACATCGGCGAGGCGACGACGCGGCCGTACCAGGACGCGCAGCGCATCGCCGAGGATCCGGAGTACGGCCGCATCGTGTGCTTCTGCGAGCGCGTCACCGCGGGGGAGCTCCGCGACGCGTTCGGATCGGTGATCCCGCCGCGCGACCTCGACGGGCTGCGCCGCCGTACCCGCGTGATGAACGGCCGGTGTCAGGGTTTCTACTGCGGTGCGCACACGGCGGCACTGCTCGAGGCGGCCCGGTGAGCGAGGTCAGTGTCGTCGTCGTGGGCGGCGGTCCGTCCGGGCTGACGGCGGCCGCCGCGTTGGCGCCGATCGTCGACGGCCGGGTGCTGGTCCTCGAACGCGAAGCGCAGACCGGCGGAATCCCCAGGCACAGCGACCATCTCGGCTACGGGCTGCGCGATCTGCACCGCTTCGTCTCGGGCCCCGCGTATGCGCGCCGGCTGACCGACGCCGCCCGGGACGCGGGTGCGGAGTTGGAGACCGGGGCCATGGTCACCGGCTGGTGCGGGGAGCGCGCCCTGGAGGTCACGTCACCGCGTGGGCGTCGGGTGGTGACGGCCGACGCCGTCGTGCTGGCCACCGGCGCGCGGGAGCGACCGCGGACCGCCCGGCTGATTCCCGGTGACCGCCCCGACGGGATCTACACCACCGGGCAGCTGCAGAACCTCGTCCATCTGCACCACGCGGACGTCGGCACGCGGGCCGTCGTCGTCGGTGGCGAACTGGTCAGCTGGTCGGCGGTGCTGACCCTGCGCGAGGCGCACTGCGCGACCGTCGCGATGGTCACCGGGCAGCCGCGCTCGGAGTCCTACGCCGCCTTTCGGATTCCCGGCCGGGCGCTGTTGCGCGGGCCGGTGCTGACCCGTCACCGCGTGGTGCGCATCGACGGCAAGCGCCGGGTGCGGTCGGTACTCGTCGAGCATCTCGACACGGGCGCCCGGACGTCGATCGACTGTGACACCGTCATCACCACGGGCGACTGGATCCCCGACCACGAGCTGGCGCGGACCGCCGGCCTCGCCATGGACCCGGCGACCCGGGGACCGCTCGTCGATGCCGCTCTGCGGACGAGCAGCCCGGGGGTCTTCGCGGTCGGCAATCTGCTGCACCCGGTCGACACCGCCGACTGCGCCGCCCTGGACGGCAGCCACGTCGCCCCGCGGGTGCACGACTGGCTGGCGGGAAAGTCATTCGGCCACAGCGCAATTCGGATCACGACCACGGCGCCGCTGCGGTGGGTGACCCCGCAGCTCGTCGCGGCGGACGGGGGCGTGGCGCCGCGGGGCAACCTGCTCTTCTGGGTCGACGAGTACCACCGTGCGCCGCGGCTACGCGCCACCCAGGACGGCCGCGTCATCGGCCGCACGCGCACGCCGTGGCCCGCCGCGCCGGGCCGGATCTACCGGGCGCCGTGGACCCTGGTGGCCGACGCGGATCCGTCGGGTGGCGACGTCGTCGTCGAACTCGAGGTCTGAAAGGGTGGAGGCACCCGAGAACGTCAGGAGAACCCATGTCCGTCACCGTGTTGCTCGAGCTGAAGTTCAAGCCGGAAGCGGTCGCGCAGGCGCGCGCCGTCTTCACCAGGGAGTTGGTCAAGACGCGCGCCCACGACGGCTGCCTGCAGCTCGACGTGCTGGTCGACGAGGACGACGACACCCACTGGCTCATCTACGAGGTGTGGGACACCGTCGAGCACGACGAGGCCTACCGGGCGTTCCGCGCCGGCGACGGCCAGATCACCGACCTGCCGCCGCTGCTCGCCGCACCTCCCGTCAAGACCAGGTACGTGACCAGCGACATCTGAGCTGCCATGTCGAGTGGCCGCTCGATGAACGTCGTCGCGCGGACCGCGTGACGTGGGTGGCCATTCAGTTCTTTACAAACGGGATTGGCCACGTCACGCTCACAAGCATGCGTGCGCGAACTGCGAGCCAGCCGTGAGACCGGTCGCCGATCCCGGGGACGTCGCCGACGTCCTGGCCCGGTCCGGCATCGTGCAGGGCGTCGAGCCCGACGCGATCGTCGCCCTCAGTGCCCAGTTGAAGCCCATCGACTTCCCCAAGGGCCACACGATCTTCGTCGAGGGCGAGCCCGGTGACCGGCTGTTCATCATCGTGTCGGGCAAGGTCAAGATCGTGCGCAGCGCGGCCGACGGCCGGGAGAACCTGCTGACGGTGATGGGACCGTCGGACATGTTCGGGGAGCTGGCGATCTTCGATCCCGGCCCGCGCACGTCCAGTGTCACCACCATCACCCAGGTCCGTGCGGTGTCGATGGACCGGGAGGCTCTGCGCTCCTGGATCGCCGGGCGGCCCGAGATCGCCGAGCAATTGCTGCGGGTGCTCGCCCGCCGCCTGCGACGCACGAACGACAACCTGGGTGACCTCATCTTCACCGACGTGCCCGGCCGCGTCGCGAAGCAACTGTTGCAGCTGGTCCAGCGGTTTGGCGCGCAGGAGGGCAACGCCCTGAGGGTGACCCACGACCTGACGCAGGAGGAGATCGCGCAGCTGGTCGGCGCGTCCCGGGAGACGGTCAACAAGGCGCTCGCCGACTTCAGCCAGCGCGGGTGGATTCGCGTCGAGGGCAAGAGCGTGATCATCCTCGAACCGGAGCGTCTCGCCAGGCGCGCCCGCTGATTCGCGTTGACGCTGCCGCAACCATGGGGCAGTGTCGAAGTTACCGGCGGGTAGCACGCTGACGTGATCGACGGAGACGAAGCGGAGAGACCGACCATGAACGACCTGAAATATCTCGACCTGCACGGCGACCGCGTCGCCTACCGCGACGAGGGCTCCGGTGAGGTCCTGCTCCTGATCCACGGCATGGCGGGCAGCTCGGACGCCTGGCGGGAGCTGATCCCTCGGCTGGCGAAGTCCTACCGGGTGGTGGCGCCCGATCTGCTCGGCCACGGCCAGTCGACGAAGCCGCGCGGGGACTACTCCCTCGGCGCGTTCGCGGTGTGGCTGCGCGATCTGCTCGACGAGTTGGGCATCGCGCAGGCCACGATCGTCGGCCATTCGCTCGGCGGCGGTGTGGCGATGCAGTTCATCTATCAGCACCCCGACTACTGCGAACGGGTCATCCTCATCAGCAGCGGCGGCCTCGGCAACGACGTCGGCTGGATCCTGCGGCTGCTGTCGGCGCCCGGTGCGGAGTTCGTGCTGCCGATCATCGCCCCGACCCCGGTTCTCAAGGCGGGCAACAAGATTGGGTCCTGGTTCACGTCGATGGGCATGCGCAATCCCCGGGCCAGCGAGATTTGGCGCGCCTATTCGTCGTTCTCGGACAAGCCGTCGCGTGACGCGTTCCTGCGCACCCTGCGCTCGGTGGTGGACTACCGCGGCCAGGCCGTCAGCGCGCTGAACCGTCTGCACGTGCGCTCCGAGCTCCCGACGCTCGCCATCTGGGGCGAGGACGACGAGATCATCCCGGTCGAGCACGGATATGCCGCGCAGCACGCCCGGCCCGGCAGCCGGCTGGAGGTGCTGCCCGGCGTCGGCCACTTCGCGCACGTGGAGGCGCCCACCGAGGTCGCCGACATCATCGACGACTTCATGAAGACGACGCGCGACGGCGGCGGCGTCGACATCGCGACGCTGTTCACCCCCGTCACGGACGACGACACGCCCTGACGACACCCGAGGTGTGAACCGCGCCACGGTTGGGTATTCGGTGTACATGCGTTCACCAATGACCCGTTCCGACGTGCGCGGTGCAGCATGGCGCTGAAGCTGCGCGACCTCACCCGGTGGAGCGCCGCGCCGGCGAAGGACGTCGAGACGGCCACCAGTCCGAAGCTCAACCTGCTGCGCGGGCTGGCCGCCCGCGCCACGACACCGCTGCTGCCCGACGACTACCTCAAGTTGGTCAACCCGCTGTGGTCGGCGCGCGAACTCCGTGGCGAGGTCATCGACGTGCGGCGGGAGACCGAGGACTCCGCGACCGTCACCATCAAACCCGGTTGGGGCTTCTCCGGGGACTACCGCCCGGGCCAGTACGTGGGCATCGGGCTGCGGATCGACGGCCGGTGGCACTGGCGGTCGTATTCGCTGACGTCGGTCCCGGAGCGCGACGAGAAGCTGATCTCGATCACGGTCAAGGCCACCCCGGAGGGCTTCCTCTCGACCCACCTCGTCAACGGCGTGAAACCCGGAACGATCGTTCGCTTGGCCTCGCCGAAGGGTGACTTCGCCCTCCCCGATCCGCCGCCGGCCAAACTGCTCCTGGTGACCGCGGGCAGCGGCATCACCCCCGTGATGGCGATGCTGCGCTCCATGGCCCAGCGCGGCCAGACACCCGACGTGGTGCACATCCACTCCGCCCCGTCGGCGCAGGACGTGATCTTCCACGACGAGCTGCAGACGCTGAACGACGGCGACACCGACTACGTCCTGCGGCTGCACCTCACCGATGACCGGGGCCATCTCGACTTCGAGACCGAGCTGGACGAGCTGGTGCCCGACTGGCGGGACCGCCCGACGTGGGCGTGCGGACCACCCGCCATGCTCGACGCGATCGAGAAGGTCTGGACCGACGCAGGCGTCCCCGAGGATCGACTGCACATGGAGCGCTTCGTCATCGCCAGAACCGACAAGGGCGGTGAGGGAGGCACCGTCACGTTCGCGCTGTCGGACAAGACGGTCGAGGCCGACGGCGCCACGTCACTGCTCGAGGCCGGTGAGCAGGCCGGCATTCAGATGCCGTTCGGCTGCCGGATGGGAATCTGCCAAAGTTGCGTGCTGCCACTGGAATCGGGCCACGTTCGCGACTTCCGGTCCGGTGCCGAACACGGCCCGGGCGACCGCATCCAGACCTGCATCTCCGCCGCATCCGGCGACTGCACCCTCAACGTCTAGGGAGAATCAGCATGGCCATCACCGACATCAAGGAATACGCCCATCTCACCCCCGAGGACGTCGAGCAGCTCGCTCGCGAACTCGACGACATCCGCACCGACGTCGAGGAGTCCCGCGGCGAACGGGACGCCCGCTACATCCGGCGGGCCATCCAGCTGCAGCGGGGCCTCGCCGCGGGCGGGCGGGTCGCGCTGTTCGCCAGTCACCGCAGGATCCCGCGGGTGCTCGGCACGGGAATGTTGGCTGCCGCCAAGATCATCGAGAACATGGAGCTGGGGCACAACATCACCCACGGTCAGTGGGACTGGATGAACGATCCGGAGATCCATTCCACGGAGTGGGAGTGGGACACCACCTCGCCGACCGAGCACTGGAAGAAGTCGCACAACTTCATCCATCACAAGTACACCAACGTCGTCGGCCTCGACGACGACATCGGTTACGGCATCATGCGTCTCACGCGCGATCAGCGCTGGGAGAAGTGGATGATCTTCAACCCCGTCATCAACCTGACGCTGGGCACGCTCTTCGAGTGGGGTGTCGCGCTGCACGGCGTGGAGACCACCAAGTACCGCAAGGGCGACAAGTCGCTGGCCGAGGTCCGCAAGGACCTCAGGATCATCGGGCGCAAGGTCGGCAAGCAGGTGGGCAAGGACTACGTGGTGTTCCCCGCGCTCGCCGGGCGCAACTGGAAGTCGACGCTGAAGGCCAACGCCGTCGCGAACCTGATCCGCAACTACTGGTCGTATGCGGTGATCTTCTGTGGGCACTTCCCCGACGGTGCCGAGAAGTTCACCCGCGACGAGTTCGAGACCGAGACGCACGCCGAGTGGTATCTGCGTCAGATGTTGGGCTCGGCCAACTTTCACGCCGGTCCGGTGATGGCGTTCATGAGCGGCAACCTCTGCTACCAGATCGAGCACCACCTGTTCCCCGACCTGCCGAGCAACCGGTACGCCGAGATCAGCGAGCGGGTGCGGGCGCTGTGCGACAAGTACGACCTGCCCTACACCACCGGCTCGCTGGCGCGGCAGTACTCGCAGTCGTTCTGGACGATCGCGAAGCTGGCACTGCCCGACAAGCTGCTCAAGGCGACGTCCGACGATGCGCCGGAGACCAACTCCGAGTTGAAGTTCCGCATCCGCGAGGGCGTATGCGAGAGCTTCGGCGTCGATCCGGAGACGGGCAAGCGCCGCGGTCTGCGAACCGCGCTGCGGGAACTGCAGACGGCGGGCGTCGCCACGGCGTAGCCACCGAACGCGAAACGAGGACCGGCCCCTGGGGGTCGGTCCTCGTTCCGGGTGGGGTCAGCGCATGCGGGTCGAGTTGCGGTTGCCGACGCGGGTCCAGATCAGCAGGACGATGACGGCGCCGATGACCGAGCCGATGAGACCGGAGGGCTGCAGGAAGCCGTGGGCGGCGTCCTTGTGGAAGATGAGGTAGCCGAGGAAGCCGCCGACGAACGAGCCGACGATGCCGAGGACGATGGTCATCAGGATGGACATGCTCTGCTTGCCTGGAATGATCAGACGAGCGAGCGCTCCGGCGATGAGACCGACGACGACGATGCCGATGATGAGTCCGAGCATGATGTGGATCCTTCCGATGGGGGCGCCGGGATGGCGCTGGTGACCGGTGCGGGTGCCCGATGCTGGTATCAGTTCACACGCCCCGCAGGGGTGTCCGGTACACCCCTAGGGAGGGAACTGCGCCGCCGAGCGGACGGCACCGACGCTGGCCGTCGTGACCAGGGCGATGGCGATGCAGTCCAGGACCGTGAGGCGCTGCCGAAGGATCAGCCACCCCGCGAGCACGGCGACGACGGGGGACAGGCAGGTCAGCACCGCGAACGTGCCGGGTGCCAGCGTGCGCAGCGACCACAGTTCCAGCGAGTAGGGGATGACCGAGCTCAGGAGCCCGACGCCGACGGCCAGCGCGCCCACGTGCCAGTGCGCGACCACGGACGTCGCAAGTGAGCCCGCCGCGATCGGCGCGAGGAGTAGCGCACCGACGAACGTGGCGATCGCGAGCGCGTCCAGCCGGGGGAACACCCGCACCGCGCGCGACGTCGCCACGATGTAGCAGGCCCAGCCGACCGCGGCCGCCGCGGCGAAGGCGACCCCGGCGCCGTCGAGATGACCGACCTGGGTGGGCGTGACGCCGAGGGCGGCGATGCCGGCGAAGGCGAGCACCGCCCACGCCCACCCCGTCCACCGGCGGCTCAGCGCGACGGACAGCAGCAGCGGTCCAAGCACCTCGATGGTCACCGCGATTCCGAGTGGGATGCGTGAGATCGCCTCGTAGAAGCAGAGATTCATGACCATCAGGGCGGCGGCCAACGCCAGCGCGGCCCCCCAGGCGCGACGACCGAGGCCGCGGACGCGCGGCCGAACGGCCACGCACAGCACCACCCCGGCGACACCGGTCCGCGCCAGTGTCGCACCGGCGGGGCCCAGCGCGGCGAACAGCCCGACGGCGAACGCCGCGCCGATCTCCTGCGACGCCGCGGCGGCCAGCACCAGCAGGGCGGGACCGACGGGCGGCCCGTGCCGGGAGGGCACCGGAGGAGTCACGTCCGGCGCCTAGGTGATGGTGACCCCGCCGTCGACGGCAATGGTCTGGCCCGTGACGTAGCCCGCGGCGGGGGAGGCCAGCCAGACCAGGGTGGCGGCGAGTTCGGTGGGATCGCCCATCCGCGGCAGCACGAACCGGCCGCTCAGCGATTCGAGGTATCCGGGCTGATACTGGTCGGTCATCTCGGACTTGAAGAAGCCCGGTGCGATCGCGTTGACGCGGATGCCCTTGCGGGACCCCCACTGCTGGGCGAGATCTCGGGTCAATCCGACGATCGCCGCCTTGCTGGCGCTGTAGGCCGCCTGCGGCAGGCCGGCCGTCGTCAGGCCGAGGATGCTGGAGATGTTGACGATCGAACTGCCCGGCGCCATCACCTTCGCGCACGCCTGCGCCGCCCAGTAGGAGCCGTGCAGGTTGATGTCGACGACGGCCCGGAACTCCTCGGGCGTCTCGCGTGTCGCGGGGACCGCGGTGCCGATGCCGGCGTTGTTGACCAGGACGTCGACCCTGCCGAACTCCTCGATCGCCGCGTCCACCATGGCCTGACACTGCTCGGGGTCGACCACGTCGGTGCGGACCGTCAGCGCCCGGCCGCCCGCCGCGGTCACCAATCCGGCTGTGTCACCGAGCTTTTCGACGCGGCGGGCGGCCAGCACGACGTCGGCCCCGGCCTCGGCGCAGGCTTGGGCGAACGCCACGCCCAGACCGGACGACGCCCCGGTGACGATGACGACCTTGCCGTCGAGGCGGAACAGATCCATCAGGGCCATGTCAGAACCCCGGGCTTTCGATGACCGTCATGGCTGTCTTTGTACCCCGCGGACGGTTCGCGCCGTCGACCGACCACGGCTGCTGACGAAATCCTCAACGATGAGGAATTCGACTAGCATGGGGCGATGGCTGCCGAGACCCTCGTCGACGTACACGCCCACTATCTGACCGACCACTACGTCGCGGCGGCCACGGCTGCCGGCGTCGTGCATCCCGACGGCATGCCCGGCTGGCCCAGCTGGTCGGTCGACGACCACCTCGCGCTGATGGAGGAGACGCGCACCGGCACGGCGATCCTGTCGATCTCCTCGCCCGGCGTGCACTTCGGCGACGACGACGCGGCGACCGAATTGGCGCGCCACGTCAACGAATTCGCGGCGACCGTGGTCGCGGAGCACGGTGACCGCTTCGGGTTCTTCGCCTCGATCCCGCTGCCGTGCGTCCCCGCCGCCGTCGACGAGGCCGTCCACGCGATGGACCGACTCGGGGCCCGCGGCGTGGTCCTGATGAGCAACGCCCGCGGCGCGTACCTCGGCGACCCCGGCCTCGATCCACTGTGGGAGGAGTTGAATCGGCGCCACGCCATCGTCTTCGAACACCCGACGTCGCCACCGGGCGTCGACGCGGTGGCCCTCGGCAGGCCGCGGCCGATGCTGGAGTTCATGTTCGAGACCACCAGGACGGTGACCGACCTGATGTTCGCGGGCGTCCCCGAGCGCTACCCGGACATCGACTTCGTCATTCCGCACTGCGGGGCGACGCTGCCGGTCGTGGCCGACCGCATCGAACTCTTCCGCAGTCTGCTCCCCGGTTCCCACGGGCGGCCCGCGTCGACGCTTACGACACGTCAACAGCTGCAACGTCTTTGGTTCGACCTGGCGGGCACGCCGTTCCCGGCGGCCGCCGCGGCACTGGTCGACGTCGTCGGCACCGACCGATTGCTCTACGGCAGCGACTACTGCTGGACGCCCGCGGTGATGGCGGCCCAGCAGGCCGCCGCGCTGGACGGGCAGGAGATCGACTGGCGAGCCCTCGTGTCGGCCAACGCTGCCCGCCTGCTCGGGTAGGCGCACGAGCCTGAGCAAACCCGCGGCGGAGCCCACCAGCCCGCAGTAGACTTTGCTGATGGAATCGACGGCGCCGATGGGCGAGGTCTTCGGCGACATCGCGGCCAGCCTCGGTCGCGGCGGGTGGGTCGTGACCCTCGCCTCGCTGCTGGCGATCGTCGCGGCGGGCGCCGCCGCGGGCACGGTCCGCCGGCTGGTCCGCCGCTCGACTCCCGAGATGATCGTGCTGCTGAACCGGTCGGCGGCGTTCTACGGCCGCTGGCCCGGTGACCGGCTGTCCAGCGCCCCGCCCGCCGAGGTGGCGGCCGAGGTGGCGCGGTGCCGCCGCCTCGTCGCATTGCTGGAGGCGCGCACCCCGGCCGGTGGCGACGGTGCCGCCAGCGGTGCGATGGACGGCCTGCGAGCGTGGATTGCGCTGTTGTCCAAGCGAATCGACGACGGCGCCCGCATGCCGTCCGGCCCGGCCTACGCCTAGAGCGCACGACTCGTCACCGGGCGTCGAGGAATTCCCCGGGGCGTGCGGGTGTTCCTCAGGCCAACACCGGAGAGGGAGCCGAGTCGATGAGCCAGCGGCCACTGCACTTCAACGCCTTCATCTGGCCCAACGGCTATCACGAATCGGCCTGGCGCGTCGTCGACGACCCGGTCGAGAACGTCCTCGGCCTGCCCTACTACGCCGACATCGCGAGGACCGCCGAGCGCGGCCTGCTGGACTCGATCTTCCTGGCCGACAACATCGCCATCGCCGAGTACCGGGCGACGCACCTGCCGCAGACCCAGTTCGACCCCATCTCGGTGTTGTCGGCGCTGGCCGCGGTCACCGACCACATCGGCCTGATCGGGACGGGATCCACGACGTACAACCAGCCGTGGGAATTGGCCCGTCGGTTTGCCACGCTAGATCACCTCAGCGGTGGCAGGGCAGGGTGGAACATCGTCACGACGGTGACGCCGCTGGCGGCGGCCAACTTCGGCGAGACCAGCCATCCCGACCACGCCGACCGCTACGCCAGAGCCCAGGAGTTCGTCGACGTCGCCACCCGCGTCTGGGACAGCTGGGCTGACGACGCCGTCGTCGGCGACCGCGCGAGGGGGGTGTGGGCGGAGCGCAGCAGGCTGCGGGCGCCCCGCTTCCACGGCGAGTTCTACGACGTCGACGGGGTGCAGCCGTTCCCCCGCTCACCCCAGGGGCGTCCGGTGCTGGTGCTGGCGGGGCAGTCGAGCGCGGGGATCCGGCTCGCCGCACGCTACGCCGAGATGGCGTTCTCCGGTCCGCCGTCGCTGGAGGCGGCGGTGGCCTTCCGGACCGACCTGCACGCCCAGGCCGCCGCATTCGGACGCCACCCCGACGAGGTGCTGGTGCTGCCCGCCCTGATGGTGACCCTGGGCGGCACCGAGGCCGAGGCCACGGCGAAGGCCCGTCGGTTGGAGGACCTCGCGAGCGCCGAATTCCGTTGGCAGAACGCGCTGTATACGGCCGGTCTGGACCCCGACGGGTTCGACCCCGACGCGCCGCTGCCCGCGCGCCTGTGGGCCGAGCCGTCGCCGTCGACGCGCGCCGATCAGCTCTACGCGGCCGCGCGGGCCCGCCCGGAGGCGTCGCTGCGCGACGTCGCCCGGCACGTGATGGGCGGGGCTGGGCAGACGCACTTCGTCGGGACGCCGGAGCAGCTGGCCGACCACGTCATCGCCTGGCAGGACGCCGGCGCCGTCGACGGATTCACGATCATGGGGTCGACGCTGCCCTACGAGCTGACGGCCTTCGTCGACCATGTCGTGCCGATACTGCAGCGCCGCAACCGCTTTCGCACCGAGTACGTCGGCTCCACGCTGCGTGATGAGCTCGGGCTGTCCCGGCCGGCCGCGGGGTGAGAGCCCCGTGGCGCGACGCGTTCCCGCTCGCGCGGGAGATCGTCATGCTGAACCACGCGTCCTACGGTCTGGCGCCCACCGCGATGCTGGAACACTGCGCCGCGCTGCGGGCCGAGCTCGAACGCGATCCGAACACGACCCTCGGCGACGCCCTCCTGGTGCGGCTGCGCGGTGTGGTCGACGCTGTGGCCCGTGAGCTCGGGTGGCCCGCCGAGTGCTGTGCGCTGACGACGAGTGCGACCGCGGGCGCGGCGGCCGTGCAGCGTTCGGTGGCCCTCGGCCCCGGGGACACCGTCGTGGTCCTCGACTGCGAGTACTCCTCGGTCATCCGTGGGTGGCGGCGACGCTGCGATGAGGTCGGCGCGACGCTGACCGTCGTCCCGGTGCGGCTGCCGTTCGACGACGCCGGCGAGCTGCTCGACGAGATGTCCTGTCGTGCACCGGATTCGGTGGCCGTGCTGCAGTTCAGCGCCATCACCTCGTCGGCGGCGCTGCGGCTCCCCGTCGCCGAGCTCGCGGCGTGGGGACGCCGGCGCGGGGCCACGGTGGTGGTCGACGCCGCGCACGGCCCCTTCCACGTCGGACTCGACTGGTGGCGCGACGTCGACGTCGTATTCGGCACGCTGCACAAGTGGCTGCCGGTGCCGCGGTCGGTGGGGATCGTGTACGGCGCGGTGCCGCTGTACCCGGCCGAGACGTCGCTGACCTTCGACGAGGCGTGCCCCGCCGACCGGTTCGGGTGGCCGGGCACCTTCGACCCCGCGTCGCGGCTGGCCCTACCCGAGGCCATCGCGCTGCACCGTACGTGGCAGGCGGCGGGGCTGTTCGCCGAGTGCGCGGACCTCGCAGACCACGCGAGTGACGCACTGGAAGCCGTCGGGGCCGTCCCGACGGCGGCCGTCGGGTTCCGGCCGCCGCGGCTGCGGTCCTTCCTGCTGCCGGGCGTCGACCTCGACGCGCTGCGACGACGGCTCATCGACGCCGACATTCGGGCGTGGACGGGCCGCTACGACGCCTCGACCGCACTGGTTCGCGTCGCCACCCACGTGTACAACGACCAGCGCGACGTCGACGCCCTGGTGCGGGTCGTCGGCGCGGGGAGGTGAGCGATGGACCCTCCGCCGACGGGCTGGCGGCCCGACCCCACCGGCCGCCACGAGGGTCGCTACTACGTCACCGGACGGCCCACCAACAGGGTCCGCAACGGACGGTCGCAGACCACCGACGAGGTCGGCGGCCGGATGCTGCCCCAGTACGTCGAGGTGTCCGCCCCCGGCCGCCACAGCGTCCGGTCGTCATGGCTCGGCACCGGTGCGTTGACGGTCATCGTCGTCCTGGTGGCCGGCATGGTGTGGGTCCTGCAGCATCCGCACCGCGACCAGGCCGCCTCGCCCGAGGCGACGTATCTGTCCGTCCTGCGCGACGCCGGCTGGGCGGGCGCCTTCTCCTCCGACGACGACGCGCTGGCCCACGGCCGACGGGTCTGCGCCCAACTCGAGGCCGGCGGTCCGCAACAGGGCCTGCCCGCCGACAAGATCGCCGTCGACCAGTTCTGCCCGCGTTTCTCCGATAATTTCCACGTCCTCGAAACGACCACGGTCACAGGCACATTCGTCCTCATCGATGC
This sequence comes from Mycolicibacterium madagascariense, assembly GCF_010729665.1. Classification (NCBI taxonomy): domain Bacteria; kingdom Bacillati; phylum Actinomycetota; class Actinomycetes; order Mycobacteriales; family Mycobacteriaceae; genus Mycobacterium; species Mycolicibacterium madagascariense. The sequence continues at coordinate 380,821 of NZ_AP022610.1, forward strand.
GCTGGACCGGACGGGCATCAGCTCGATCGCCACCGACGGCGCGACGTGCCGGGGCAGCGACGGGTTCTCCGACATCGGACGCGACACCAGGGTGATCGTGAAGAACGGAACGGGCGAGACACTGGCCACCACCGCACTGGGCGACGGCCACCCCGCCCCGGGGTCGTGCACGTTCGCGTTCACGTTTCCGATCACCGAGGGACAGGAGCGGTACGTCGTGTCGGTCAGTCACCGCGGCGAGTTCACCTACGGCTTCGACCAACTGCAGCACGCCGGCGTCCACATCCGGCTGGGTGGCTAGGCGCCGCGGCAGCCCTCGCGGCGCAGCTCGTCGGCCGCGAACTCCAACTCCCGCAGCGCGCGCGGCGACATGCCGATCGTGCGGGCGGCGATGCGGCGTACGCCCTCGTCACGGGCGATGTCCAGCCAGTCGAGTTCCTTCGTCATCGCGGCGTAGTACTGGTCGTCGGTGAAGTAGGCCGGTTCGACGCCGAAGAACATGGCCAGGGCGGCCATGGTGGCACTCGACGGGTTCGTGCGGGTGCCCGCCCGCAGCTGGGAGAGGTAGGGCCCGGAGATCTTGACGCCCGCGGCCTTGAGCGCGGCGACGACCTCCGTCCCCTTGTACGGCTCGCGCAGCGGCGGATACACCGTGTCGAACAGCCGATTCAATCGTGCGGCGAATGTCGTCATCCCTGAAAAGCCCCCCGTCGTCGCGACGCGGTCCCCACCGCGGCCGCCAAGCGGCGACAGTGTTCCCGCTGTGCGTCGACTCCAAACCCGCTAGCCGACGAGCCGCAGGGGCAGTCGCTCGTGGCGCCGGATGATGTTGTTGATCGCCCAGGTCGGCGGACCGGTGACCTCGATGTGCTCCACCCGCTCGACGAGAGCCCGCAGTATCGCGGTGGTCTCCAGCCGGGCCAGGCCCTGACCCGCACAGGCGTGCGCGCCCTGGCCGAAGCCCAGGTGGCGGGTGGCGTCGCGGCCGATGTCGAAGGTGCCCGGGTCGTCCCATTCTCGCTCGTCGCGGTTGGCCGAGGCGTAGACCACCAGGACCCTCGCGCCGGCGGGTATCGACGTCGAACCGATCTGACTGTCCCGCAGCGCCTTTCGCGAGAAGGCCCGCAGCGGTGACTCGTAGCGGACCACCTCGTTGACCGCGTTGGACAGCAGCGTCGGATCGTCGCGCAGCCGCTGCCACTGCTCGGGATGGGTGCCGAACAGGTACAGCGCATGCGAGATCGCGCTGATCGTGGTGTCCAGCGACGGTGCGATGTAGTCGACCATCAGCGGCGAGCACTCGTCGTGGGAGAGCTTGCCCTCGTCGGCGGCGAGCAGGACGTCGTGCCCGAGGCTGCCCTCGAGCATCGCGCGTTCGCGCACCACCCGGCGGGCGAACCGCAGCATCCGCAGGGCGCCCGGCAGTGCCCGCAGCGACTGCACGTTCACCGGACCCAGCACGTCGAACGTCGCTCCACCCCAGGGCAGGAGGTGATCGCGTTGATCGCGGGGCCAGCCGACGAGGTCGGGCACCACGGCCATCGGCAGCGCCATCGCGAGGTCGGCCACCCCGTCGATCGCCCCCTTGGCGAGCGCGGCGTCGACGACGGCCGCGGCCTGCGCGTCGACGCTCTCGCCGATGGCCCGCAGCGCGCGCGGCAGCATCCGATGCGCGACGAGCTTGCGTCGCCGATCATGTTCGGCGCCATCGCTGTTGAGGGTGGTCCCGCGGGACATCCAGTTGATGATGGGGTTGAGCGCCACCCCCTGGCCGGAGATGAACCCCTCGTCGTCGCGGAGGACGGCCTTGCACTCGGCGAAGCGCGGCAGCGCGTAGACCCGTTGGCGGGGGAGCCAGACCACCTCGCCCATCTCGCGCATGCGCGTGTAGTGCGGGTAGGGGTCGATGATCGCGTCGGTGCGGTAGACGTTGGGGCGGTAGACGGGGACGCCGCGGTGGGTCGTCCTCACGAGACGGGCTCCGTCGTCCGCAGCGTCGTGGAGGCGGGCAGCGCGTCGCACAGGGCGGCGACGTCGCGGCCGGCCGCCAGCACGGTGCGATCGGGCCGGACGATGGCCGCCTTCGCACGTCCGCGCCGAAGCCACGCCGCCAGTTCGGAGTTCGGCGCGACGACGTGGACCGCCGCTCCACGGTGCGTGGCGCGGGCGGGGGGTGCGACGGTCGTGACGAGACCGAACCCGAGGCCCAGTTCGGCGTCGAGCCGCGTGCCGTCGGCGCCGAGCGGATTGGGGCACAGCGTGCCCGCCAGGTCCCACGGCAATCGGGACCGCCGCACCAGTGCGGTGCGGTGCAGGGCGGGGGTCCTGCCGTCCAGCACCTTGGAGGTCAATCCGGGGAGCCGGCTCAGCCGCGGCAGGACGGCCCTGCGCACGCGACTGCCGAGCGCGCCACCGGAGGTCATCAGTCGACCGACGACGAGGGCTAGTCGAATCATGCTGCGGGCGTGCGGCTTTCGCTCCTGTTCGTAGCTGTCGAGTACGCCGTCGGCCAGGGTGCCGCGCAGCACGCCCGCCAGCTTCCACGTCAGGTTCGCCGCGTCGCGCACGCCGGCGCCCATGCCCTGACCGATGAAGGGCGGGGTCAGATGAGCGGCGTCCCCGAGCAGGAAGACCCGGCCGCGCCGCCAACGGTCCGCCAGTTGCGCACGAAAGGTGTACTCCGCCACCCGGACGATCTCGAGGTCACCGGCGTCGACGCGGCCGACCCACGGCGCGATGAGCGGGCCGAGACGGTCCAGCGTGCCGAAGTCCGCGGCCGCCTCGTCGTCGTGCAGCCGGAACTCCCAGCGGTAGCGGGTGTCACCGATCCGCATGTAGGTGCCCGCCCGGTTCGGGTCGCACACCTGGTGCACGCCCTCCCACTGGGCGAGGTCCGCCGAGGTGGCGACGTCGACGACGAGCCACCGCTGCGCGAACCCGAGGTCGACCATGCGGGAACCGATGCGGCTGCGGGTCAGGCTGTTGGCGCCGTCGCAGCCCAGCACGTAGTCGGCGGTGACGGTCCGGTCCTTGCCGCCGGCCCGATTGGCATAGGTCACCCGGACGCGGCCGGCGGGGTCCTCTACGACGTCGGTGACCTCGACCTCGCCGCGCAACTCGGCCTCCGGATGGTGGGTCAGGTTGGCCCGCAGCAGGGCCTCCAGGTCGGGTTGGTCGAACATGTTGGCCTGCGGAAAGCCGTTGCGGCTCAACGTCGTATCGCGGGCGAACTCCACCAGGGTGGCCATGGTGGCATCGAGCAGCCGCAGTCCGAGGGCGGGGCGCGAAATCGCGGCGAACCCGTCGGCGACGCCCAGGCGCGCGAGGATGCGGTAGACCTCGTCGTCGAGGTGCACCGCGCGCGGCTGCGGGTAGACCCGCGACCAGCGGTCGAGGATCAGCGAGCGGACGCCGTACTGGGCCAGCAGCGTGGCGGCCGTGACGCCGGTCGGTCCGGCGCCGATGACGACCACCGGTACGTGCTCGGTGCTCATGCGTACCGGACCACCGTTCGCTGGGTGCCGAGGTCGATCGCCCCGTCGTCGGTCGCCACGCTAGCCGCCACGACGTCGCCGTCGGCGAGGTACTTGGCGTTCCTCGACTGGCTCCTGAAGAACGCCTTCCACTTCAGCGCGGGCGGGAGCAGTTGCCCGATGATCTCGACGGGCTTGGGCGGTGCGCTCAGCGCGGTGCCCGCGGGGGTTCCGGTGAGGAGCAGGTCGCCGACGTCCATGCGCTGAAAGCGCGTCAGCTCCCGAAGGGTGCGCACCGGTCGGTAGATCATGTCGCCGGCCACGACGGAGTCCTGCCGCACCTCGCCGTTCACGCTCAACCGCAGACGCAGATCGCCGAGGCGGCGCAACTCGGCGGCCTCCAGCAGCACCAGGAACGGCCCCACGGGGGTGAAGGTGGGATATGACTTCGACTCGTAGAACTGGGTTTTCGGCAGCTGCACGTCGCGGGCGGACACGTCGTTGGTGACGACGAGACCCGCGACGACGTCGGCGAGGTTCGCGTCGGTGACGTCCGAGCCGACCGGAAGCTCCCTGCCGATGACGAGCCCGATCTCGACCTCGTAGTCGAGGAACCGGACGTGCGCGGGCTTGACGACGTCGGCGGTCGGACCGCTGATCGACCCGGATGCCTTGCGAAAGAACGTCAACGGCACCGTGGCGGGATCCATGCCCGCGTCCTTGACGTGTGACGCGAAGTTGGTCATCTGGGCGACGACGCGGCACGGCGCGGTCACCGGCGAGACCAGCGCCAGGCTCTCGACGGGGACGCCACCGTCGCGGCCGCGGGCCGCCTCGATGGCGGCGCGATCCCCGAGCAGCTCCGCGGTGGTGGCGGCGTCGGTGTCGATTGGCACCGCGCCGGAGTCGGTGCTGACGTACCAGGCGTCGGCGGTGCGGAGGACGGTGATGGTCACGAGCTGGCTACCTTCAGTAGGCCGCCGAGGCGGGAGAGGGTGAATTCGTTGTCGCGGTCGCGGACCGCGGCCGCCATCGACCGCAGTTCGTCGAGGGCCTCCGGGCCCGGCGTGATGCCGAGGAAGTCCTTGGTCACCGGCGGCCCCCACTGCGCCAGCCCCGACGCGGTGAACGCCGCCCAGCCCGGTTCGAGGGTGCAGTCGAACATGTCGCCGTCGGTGAAGTGCTCGACGAGGAAACCGTCCGGATCGCGCCAGTAGTCGAAGATCTGGCTGCCCTGGACGTGCCGGCCGATGCCCCACGAGCGCCGGTATCCGCGCTCCCGCAGGTACTCTCCGCCTGCGGCCAGCGCATCGAGGTCGGCGACCTCGTATGCGGAGTGGACGTACCGGGTGCGCGGGCCGAGTGCGAGGGCGAGCGTGTGGTGGTCGGCGGGCGTGGCACCGCGGTCGCAGCGGATGAAGCTCATCGCCGGGCCCTGGTCGCGCTGACCGGGGAAGTAGAGGAAGTCGCTGACGATCATGCCGAGGGTGTCCAGGTACCAGTTCAGCGCGGCCCGGTACCTGGTGCTCTGCAGGACGACGTGGCCGAGCCGCTGCACCCGCGCGGGCATCCTGGGCGGACGCTGAGTGGCGTTGGCGCGCAACGTCTCTCGACCCATGTTGTAGACGTGCGGTGTCTGGGCGGGCAGCGGCACCCCGTCGTGCAGGCCCGCGACGACCCGGACCGGGATGCCGCTGGGGTCGACCAGGTCGACGGCGATGCCGCCGATGTCCTCCGGCAGGGGTGTGGGCGTCGCGCCCATGGCGTCGGCCACGGTCAGCACGTCGATCTCGTCGTGGGCGGTGAACGCGCAGCCGACGAAACGGGACCGGGGGCCCTTGCGCGCGATGAGGCAGGGTCCCGCCGAGTTGGTGCCCCGCAGCCGGAGCTCGTCGTCGGTCCGCAGCGCCGTCGCGAAGCCGAAGGCGTGGGCGAAGGCCTCGGCGCGGACGAGGTCGGGCTTCTCGAACTCGAGCCAGGCGATGTCGCGGACCTTGATGATGGGCTGGCGGGACCGGTGGCGGTGTTCGCCCGGGCGGGCGCCCTGCTCGCTGTGCAGGTCCCGATGTGCGTCGACGGTGTGGCTCACCGCGCCTCCTCTCAACGTGCTGACGAAATCGTCACATACGCCGCTATCCTCAGTCAAGCAATCTGACGAAATCCTCAGATCCGACGATCGCGCTAAGATCGTCCGGTCATCGCCGGAGAGGACCGCCCATGGCCGTCGAGCAGGACCCGCCCAACCGCGTGGCGCGCCGCAAACAACGCACCCGTGCGGCGCTCATCGCCGCGGCGCAGTCCTTCATCGCGGCCGGCAAGCTCAACGTCCCCGTGCTGGAGATCACCCAGGCGGCCGACGTCGGCATGGGGTCGTTCTACAACCACTTCGACAGCAAGGAAGAGCTGTTCGACGCGGCGCTGACCGAGGTGCTCGACGTCCACGGCGCGCTCCTCGACGATCTGACCGCGTCGCTCGACGACCCGGCCGAGGCGTTCGCCCGCAGCTTCCGCCTGACGGGTCGACTGTTCCGTCGGCGCCCGCAGGAGAGCAAAGTCCTTCTCGCGAGCGGACTTTCGCTGCTGAACTCCGATCGGGGCGTGGCGCCGCGGGCCCGGCGGGACGTGCAGGCGGGGATGGCGGCCGGCCGCTTCGAGGTCGCCGACCTGAGCTTGGCGATGGCGGTCGTCGGCGGTGCGCTGCTGGGGCTGGGGCAGCTGCTGCACGACGAACCGGATCGCGACGACGCCTCCGCCGCGGACGCCGTCACCGAACACGTCCTCAAGCTGCTGGGCATGCCGCCCGAGGAAGCGCGTCGGATCTGCGGGTTGCCGCTGCCCGACCTCGCGGCGTTCGGTCAGGCGGGTTCGGCGGCCTGACGCGGGCGGGCTACAGCGGGATGACGGTCTCGCTGTTGAGGGTTCGCCACATTCGCCGGCACGCGGAGCCGACGCGACGCCAGACGGCGCCGTGCGCAAGGGCGTCGATGAGGTCCTGGTCGGCGATGACGTAACCGCCGTCGAGACGGCGCCACCAACCCGCCAGCGACAGCTCGATGGCGGCCATCGTGGTGACGCGGCCGTGGGCGAGCGTGTCCAGGACGTCGTCGGCGATGAAGGCGCCCCGCGTGCTGTGCGCGAGGTGGTCGACGACGCGCACGTGCACCTCGAGCGCAGCGGGTGAGAGCACGGGCCGCGTCCGGGTGGCGCGCAACGCCTCGACCTCGGAGAACACCGACTTGTCGTCCATGCCACCACTGTAGGCGCAACACGGACGTAACACCGAATTTACACGGGGAAATTACCCCGATCGCTCTCGTCAGGCGGCGTGCGCGCGCGTGACGGTCGACGGGGTGACCGCGGTGACCGCCCTGCGGGCGAAGCCGTTCGGCAGCGACAGCGCGAAGACCTTCTTCCACGCCGAGGCCACCTGCCTGGGCAGCGAGCCGGTCGTGTAGGTCAGGCCGTAGCGCTCGAACAGCTCCTGAACCTTCGGGGCGATCTCCTGATAGCGGTTGCTCGGCAGGTCGGGGAACAGGTGGTGCTCGATCTGGAAGGACAGGTTGCCGGTCATGAAGTGCAGCAGGCGGCTGCCCGAGATGTTGGCCGAGCCCAGCATCTGCCGCAGATACCATTCGCCGCGGGTCTCGCCGTCGATCGAGCTGCGCTCGAAGGTCTGCACGCCCTCGGGGAAGTGCCCGCACATGATGACCGAGTGCGTCCACAGATTGCGCACGACGTTGGCGGTCAGGTTGGCCGTGAGCGTGGACACCGCCGACGGCCCCGACAGCAGCGGGTGCAGCAGGTAGTCCTTGGTGGCCTGCCTGCGGATCTTCGCGAGCACCCGCTTGCCCTTGGCGCGGAACTCCGCCTTGTCGGTGCGCCCCTTGAGGTACTTGCCGATCTGCAGGTCGTAGGCCGCGATGCCGTATTCGAACAGGCACGCGTTGAGGAAGTTCCACAGCGGCTGGGCGAGGTAGAACGGCACCCACTGCTGGTTCTCGTCGACGCGCATGATGCCGTAGCCGAGGTCGTGGTCCTTGCCGCGGACGTTCGTGTAGGTGTGGTGCACCTCGTTGTGGGAGTGCTTCCACATGTCGGCGGGCGAGGCGTTGTCCCACTCCCACGTGGTGGAGTGAATCTTGTTGTCGCGCATCCAGTCCCACTGACCGTGCATGACGTTGTGGCCGATCTCCATGTTCTCCACGATCTTCGAGATCGACAGGCCGAGGGTGCCGACGATCCACGCCGGCGGGAAGAGCGAGAAGAGCAGGATCGCCCGACTGCCGAGTTCGAGCTTGCGTTGGCCGTCGATCACCCTGCGGATGTAGGCGGCGTCGCGCTCACCGCGGCTGGCGATGACCTGCTCGCGGATCGCGTCGAGTTCGCGTCCGAGGTTCTCGATGTCCTCGGCGGTCAGGTGGGTGGTCGGATCGTTGGCGAGCTGAGTGGTCATGTCGAATCTCCTTGATCAGAGCGCGATGTCGCAGGGGCCCGCGGCGGCGGACACGCAGGTCTGGATGTGGACGTCGTCGCCGGGGGTGGCGGAGGTGAGGTCGCCGGTGCGCAGATCGCGTACGGCGCCCTGCCGCAGCGGGGCCACGCAGCCGAAGCAGATGCCCATCCGGCAGCCCGACGGCATGAGGACACCCGCGGCTTCGCCGGCGTCGAGCAGGGTTTGGGCGCCGGCGGCCTCGACGACGGTGCCCGAGGTCGAGAAGGTCACCTGGCCGCCGTCGCCGGCGCTGACGATGGTCGGTCGGAAGCGCTCGGTGTGCAGGAGGTCGGCGACACCGGCTGCCGCCCAACGGTTCTCGAGTGCGTCGAGCAGGCCCGCCGGGCCGCAGGCCCACGTCTGACGCTCGGCCAGATCGGTGACGAGCCCGTCGAGCTCGGCGACGTCGAGGACGCCGTCGGCGTCGGTGTGGCGCTCCAGCAGCCGAATCCGTCCCGTCCGGGCGAGCTGCCGGAGTTCGCCGCCGAAGATGACGTCCTCGGCGGTGGGTGCGGAGTGCACGACGACTATGTCTGACTCGGGGCCGGCGTCGGAGTTGGCGGTCATGTTGCGCAGCATGCCCATCACCGGGGTGATGCCGCTGCCCGCGGTGAGGAACAGGATCTTGGAAGGCGTCTGGTCGCCGAGGGTGAATTCGCCTGCGGCCTGGTCGAGTTGGACGATGGTGCCCACGGTGGCCCGGCGCACCAGGTGGTTGCTCACCGTGCCGTCCGGGATCGCCTTCACGGTGATCGCGATGGTGTTCTGGTCGGTCCGCGAGGTGAGGGAGTAGGCCCGCCACTGGCGGACGCCGTCGACGTCGACCCCGATGCGGACGTACTGCCCGGGGGTGTGGCCGCGCCAGCCGCGTCCCGGCCTGATGACCACCGACACGGCGTCGCGGGTCTCGGGGTGGATGGCGACGATGCGGCCGCGGAGGTCGGCGCCCGAGCGCAGGGGGTCGATGACGTCGAGGTAGTCGGCGGGCACCAGCGGCGTGGTCACGCGTTCGGCGAACTTGATGACCCGCGCCCGCAGCGCGTCGACCGTGGTCGGGCGGGGTGCTGTCGTTGTCATGTCTCCACTGTCGCCAAGACGGGGGTATAAAGTCTTGGTCGCACGGCGTGAATATTCGACGCCAATTTGTTCGTGAGGAATAGTTTGTCCGAGCCAGCGCTGAGGATGACCGGTCTCGACCTCGACGAGGACGTCGTGGCCGCACTGCAGGCCGTACTGCCCAGGATGGCCGAACGCACGGTCACCGCCGTGACGGTCGAGGTGCCCAGCTACGCCAGGGCCTTCAGCGGACAGATGGGTGCGAACATCGAGAACGCCGTGCGGATGGCGCTCGGCGCGTTCCTGCGACTGGCGGTTCGCGCCCACGGCTCCGACCCGGCCGCGACGCTCGCGCCCGCCCTCGACGGCGCCTACGAACTGGGCCGTGGCGAGGCCCGCCAGGGTCGGACGATGGATGCGCTGCTGTCGGCGTACCGCGTCGGCGCGCGCGTCGCGTGGCGGGAGTTGTCGGCAACGGCAGTGGATTCGGGGCTGTCGGCCGGGACCGTCGCCCGGTTCGCGGAGCTGGTGTTCGCGTTCATCGACGAGCTGTCGGCCTCGAGCGTGTCCGGGCACGCCGACGAGCTGGCGACCACCGGACGGGTCCGGCAGCGCTACCTCGAGCGGCTGGCCCGCCAACTGCTGACGGGTGAGCCCCCCGAGGCGTTGCGCGCCAGCGCCGAGCAGGCCGGCTGGCAGCCACCGGAGACGTTGACCGCCGTCGTGGTGGCCGAGGCCCAAACCCGCGGTCTGGCAGCCCGATTCGGACAGGCCACCCTGCAGGTGGGCGAGGATCTGCCCGGCGTCGACCCCGCGGAGCCACTCGCGGTGCTGCTGGTGCCCGACCTGGACGGCAGGCACCGGAGGCAACTGCGGTCGGCACTGCAGGGGCGGCGGGCCCTGGTGGGCCCGGCCCGACCGTGGATGCTCGCGGAGTCGTCCTACCGCCGGGCGTTGCGGGCTCGCGAGCTGGCCGTGGACGACGACGTCGTCGACACCGACGACCATCTCGTCGAGTTGGTGTTGACCGCCGATGCCGACGCCGCCGCCGATCTGCGCAGGCACGTCCTTGCGCCGCTGGCGGAGCTGCGGCCCTCGACCGCCGACCGACTGGCCGAGACCCTGCGGTCGTGGCTACTGCACCAGGGTCAGCGCGACGCGGTCGCGGCCGATCTGTTCGTGCACGCGCAGACGGTGCGCTACCGGATGACCCAGCTGCGCGAGCTGTACGGCGACCGGTTGAACGACCCGCGCACCATCCTGGAACTGACCGTCGCACTGGGGGTTTCGACGTGAGCGTGCGCGCCGGGGCCGCGTGCTGGCTGATCGCCGGGGTCGCCTACCCGAGCGCCGAGGCGATCGCGGCACACGCCCCGCCCCACTACGACTATGCCCGCAACTTCATCAGCGACCTGGGTCGGCCGGACTCCCCGCTGAGCCCGTTGATGAACGCCGCCTTCGTCATTCAGGGGACGCTGTTCTTCGTGGGGGCCGCACTCGTCGCCCGCGGTGCGCGAGGGCGGGGTCGGACGTTCGTGGCGTGCGCGGCGTTCAACGCGATCGGCAACGTCACGGTCGCGAGCGTGCCGAGCGGCGTGCCCGCTCACGCCTGGGTGCATGCGACCGGGGCGGTGCTGGCAATCCTCGGGGGAAATGCCGCGATTCTGGCGAGCGGTGCGGTGCTGAGATCACTTGGCGCACATCGCCGTTCACGACGTACATCGATCGTGCTGGCCGCCACCGGTCTGACGAGCTTCGCGCTGCTGGCCGTCGCGTCGACGACGTCCACGACCGTGCTGCTGCCCGCCGCCACGTGGGAACGGGGCAGCGTCTACACGATCATCGCGTGGCAGTCGCTGACCGCCGTCTACCTGCTTACGGGTTGGGCGGGGGCGGCGGCGGGGCGTCGTCCGGGTCCGCCGGCGGTGGCGGAGGAGGAGGCGGCACCTTGACGCCCAGCTTGCCCGCGGCGTAGTTCGCGGCCTGATCCGTCAGGCCGTCGGCCACGTAGTCGTTGTGCAGCGAGTAGTCGCCGCCGCCGTCGTCGGAGCAGATGGGATCCCCCGGGACGCACGACTTCAGGGTCTTGCCCGCATACAGCGGACCGATCACGATGTCGGGCTGGTTGATGAAGCCCATGAACCGGTGGTTCGGCGTGCCGAATAGCGTCACCGCGGCCACGTGGTCGGCGACGTTCGGCGGCATCGGTCCGGTGACACCGGTGTCGGCCGCCCCCGGCGGGACCACGGCCGAGGTCACGAATCCGGCGACGGCGGCGCCCTGGGAGAACCCGCCGAGCACGACCTTGGTCTTCGGGCAATTCGCCGCCGTCGCCTCGATGTGCGCGGCGGCGTCGTTCACGCCGTCGACCGCCCGCGGAAAGTCGATCGTGGCCGGGTATTGCACCGGATACACGTTGACCGACTTCGGGCCGAGCTTGGACTGCAGCGAATCGACGAACGCCTGGCCGACGAAGCCGACCCCGGGGGGTTCGCCGGTGCCGCGCGCGAAGACGATCTCGACGTCGGGGCAACCCGGCGGCGGCGCCGGCGGGCTGATGCCCGGGGCGGGATCGGCGGATGCGACGGGCAGGGACGCGAGGAGCAACGCCGATGCCGCCGTTGCCGCTACACCGAGGACTTGGGCGAGGTGGCGTTGGCTCATCCCGCAGGGATGACCGTGATCGAACCGTGACAAACCACCAGAATGTGACGAGTTAGGTGATCTATCCAACCCTCCGGTAGGGAATATCACGGTGCCTCAGGTACCGCAGAAGGTCTGGTAGGGGCCGAAGTCGTCGGGTGCCGGGGCGGCAAAACGCTCCAGGCCAGGCCGTTCGTCGAACGGGCGCGCCGTGGCGTCCAGCAGCTCGCGCAGCGGGCCGAGATCCCCCGACGTGCCCGCCGCGAGCGCCTCCTCGACGAGGTGGTTGCGCGGAACGTAGACGGGATTGACCCGGTCCATCGCGTCCGGGTCCGGCGCCAGCGTGCGCCATCGCGACAGCCAGCGATCGAAGGCGGCGAGGTCGACGAACCACCCCCTGGCGGGCTCGGCGTCACCGCGGGCGGCGTCGGCGAGTTGCCGGAAGAACGACGTGTAGTCGACGCGGCTCTGCTGGAGCTGTGCCAGCAGGTCCGGCACCAGGTCGGCGTCGTCGTGGGGGGCGCCGGTCAGCCCGAGCTTGGCCCGCATCCCCGAGGAATGCGCGGCGTCGTAGGCGGGTCCGAACCCGTTGAGCGCGGCCACGGCCAGATCGATGGCCTGCGGTTGGTCCTCGGCGATCAGGGGCAGCAGGGTCTCGGCCAGGCGGGCGAGATTCCACTGGGCGACGATCGGCTGGTTGCCGTAGGCGTAGCGGCCGGAGTGGTCGATCGAGCTGTAGACCGTCGCGGGGTCGTAGGCCTCCATGAACGCACACGGGCCGTAGTCGATCGTCTCGCCCGAGATCGTCATGTTGTCGGTGTTCATCACCCCGTGGATGAACCCGACCAGCATCCACTGGGCCACGAGTGCCGCCTGCGCCGCGACGACCGACTCGAAGAACGCGAGATACGGCCGGTCGGCCCCGGCGGCGTCGGGATAGTGCCGCGCGATCGCGTGGTCGGCGAGCCGTCGCACCAGGTCGACGTCACCGGTCGCGGCCGCGTACTGGAAGCTGCCGACGCGTAGGTGACTGCTCGCGACGCGGGCCAGGACCGCGCCGGGCAGCACCAGGTCGCGCATGACGGGTTGACCGGTCGCCACGACCGCCAGCGCGCGCGTCGTCGGAATGCCAAGGGCGAACATCGATTCGCTGATGACGTACTCGCGCAGCATCGGTCCGACCGCCGCGAGACCGTCTCCGCCGCGGGCGAAGGGCGTGCGCCCCGAGCCCTTGAGGTGCAGGTCGCGCATCCGGCCGTCCGCGTCGACGAGTTCGCCGAGCAACAGCGCCCGGCCGTCGCCGAGGCGCGGCGTGTAACCACCGAACTGATGGCCGGCGTAGGCCTGCGCCACGGGGACCGCGCCGTCGGGGACCGCGGCCCCCACCAGCAGGGCCAGCCCGTCCGGACTGGACAGCCACGCTGCGTCGAACCCCAGCTCGCGGGCCAGCGGCTCGTTGAGCGCGAGCAACGTCGGATCGGGCGCGGCGGCGGCCTGCCACGGCAGCGCCAGCTCCGGCAGGTCCCGGGCGAAGCGGTCGTGCAGGACGACGGTGGTGACGGGTGCGGCGCTCACCCCGTCCAGGGTACGGAGAACTCCCCGGCCCTGGCACGATGAGCGAGATGACGTTGCGCACGTGTGCCCGCTGGTTGCTCGGTGCGGCCCTGGTGTTCGCCGGTGTCAGCCACGTCAGCTTCGCGCGGACGAGTTTCTACGCCCAGGTGCCGCCGTGGCTGCCGTTGAACGCCGACTTCGTCGTGATCTCCTCGGGCATCGTCGAGATCGTCCTCGGCGCGGCGCTGCTGTTCGTCAGCCGGTGGCGGGTGCCGTTGGGCTGGCTCGCCGCCGCGCTGTTCGTCGTGGTGTTCCCCGGCAACGTCTCCCAGTACGTCACGCACTCCGATGCCTTCGGGCTCGACTCGGACCGCTCACGCGCCATCCGCCTGCTGTTCCAGCCGCTGCTGGTGCTGTGGGCGCTGTGGTCGACGGGCGCGTGGGCGGCGTGGCGAGCGCGCGAGGGCTAGAGGCCGATCATCTTCATCTGGTCGGCGTTGTGGTGATCGCCGACCGCGGGTGACACCTTGGTGAGCTTGTCGACCTGGTCCGGGGTGAGCTCGACCGCGTCGGCCCCGACGTTCTCCTCCAGGCGTGTGACGCGCTTGGTGCCGGGGATCGGGGCGATGTCGTCGCCCTGGGCCAGCAGCCACGCGAGCGCCACCTGGGCGGGCGTCGCGCCGACCTCGGCGGCGATGGCCTCGACCTCCTTCACCGCTTCGAGGTTGCGCTGGAAGTTCTCACCTTCGAAGCGCGGGTTGGACTTTCGGTTGTCACCGTCCTCGAAGTCGGCCGTCGAGCGGATCTGTCCGGTGAGGAAGCCGCGCCCGAGCGGCGAGTAGGCGACGAACCCGATGCCGAGTTCGCGTAGCAGCGGCAGCACCTCGGCCTCGGAATCCCGCGTCCACAGCGAGTACTCGGACTGCAGCGCGGTGATCGGGTGCACGGCGTGCGCCCGGCGGATCGTTCCCGGCCCCGCCTCGGACAGCCCGACGTGGCGGATCTTGCCCTCGGTCACCAGCTCGGCCAGCGCGCCGACGGTGTCCTCGATGGGCGTCTTGGGATCGACCCGGTGCTGGTAGTAGAGGTCGATGCGATCGGTGTCGAGCCGCTTGAGCGAGCCCTCGACCGCCGTGCGGATGTTGGCCGGGCTGCTGTCGAGGTTGCCTGGACCGTCGCCGGCGTGCGAGACCATGCCGAACTTGGTGGCCAGCACGACGTCGTCGCGGCGGCCCTTGAGCGCCTTCCCGACGAGCTCCTCGTTCGTGTACGGGCCGTAGATCTCGGCGGTGTCGATGAGCGTGACGCCGAGGTCGATGGCCCGATGGATGGTGCGGATGGACTCCGCGTCGTCGCTGCCGGCTCCGCTGTAGGCGAAGGACATGCCCATGGCGCCGAGTCCGATGCGTCCGACGTCCAGGGTCCCGAGTTCGATGTGCTTCATTCCTTCGACGGTACGACGGTGGGAGAACCCCTGGGAGGGTCTGCCATTACCGGTTTCGGCGGGCCCACCCACCGGTAGCGTCGCCCGGATGCGCAACGTCGTCATCACCGGGCCCGGCGCCGTCGAGGTCCGCGACGCTCCCGACCCCGTGCTGCCCGGACCCGACGGCGCGGTCGTCGGGGTGGAGGCGTCGGCTATCTGCGGATCGGATCTGCACTTCTACGACGGCGACCTGCCGGTGGGGGACGGGGTGGCCGTCGGTCACGAATTCCTGGGCACCGTCACCGAAGTCGGGCCGGAGGTGTCGGGCGTGCGCGTCGGGGATCGCGTGCTGGCCGCCTCGGTCACCGGGTGCGGACGGTGCGCGGGCTGCGCCACGGGCAACCCGGTGACGTGCGTGCGCGGCATGCAGATCTTCGGGTCCGGCGTGCTGGGCGGCGGGCAGGCCACCGCGGTCGCGGTGCCCGCCGCGGACTTTCAGCTGCTGCGCATTCCCGACGGCGTCGACGACGAGGCCGCGCTGCTGCTGACCGACAACCTCTCGACGGGGTGGATCGGCGCGAAGAAGGCCGACATCCCGCCGGGTGGGACGGTCGTGGTCATCGGTCTTGGCGCGGTCGGACTGTGCGCGGTGCGGGCAGCCTTCGCGCAGGGCGCGGGGACCGTGCTCGCCGCCGATCCCGTGGCCGGGCGACGCGCGCTCGCCGTCGACTCGGGAGCCATCGCGATCGAGGGGCCGACGATCGCCGCGGTGCTCGAGCACACCGGCGGCCGCGGGGCGGACGGCGTCATCGACACCGTCGCGCTCGACGCCACGCTGAACGATGCGCTGGCCTGCGTGCGCGCCGATGGCACGGTGTCGGTGTTGGGCGTGCACGACCTCGAGCCCTATCCGCTGCCGATCCTGATGGGGTTGGTGCGCAGCCTCACCCTGCGCATGACCACCGCACCCATCCAGCAGACGTGGCCGGAGCTGATTCCGTTGGTGGCCAACGGTTCTCTTCGCACCGACGCGATCTTCACCCACCGGTTCCCGCTCGCGGCGGCAGCCGACGCCTACGCCGCGGTGGCGGCACGGAGTCCGGAGTGCGTCAAGGTGATCCTGGAACCGGGGTCATCGTCGCCGCGCTCTCAATAACCTATTGATGAACACAGAGAACCCACAGCTCAGCGCCTAGAACACCGGCCCGAGTGGGCTCGAAAGTGTCAATACGTCATTCACGGCCAGGAAACAGTCCGGAAACGGGGCGCGCTTACGGTCGTGTCGTCACAACGTCGGTGACTCACCTTGATCAACCACGGCGGGCGGCCCCCGCCTCGAGGTCACCAGGAACAACACATGGCAACACTGATCGAACAGCGCTCCATCGGCGCGATCCCGGAGGCCGAACGCCACGGCAAGGCCTGGCATCTGCTTCCGCTCTGGTTCTCGCTCAACGCCACGGTCATGGCGGCCACCACGGGCGCCATCGGCATCTCGATCGGCGCCGGGCTGATGCCCACCCTGCTCGCCATCGTCATCGGCAACCTCGTCGGAGCGGTCTTCATGGCCTACCACTCCGCCCAGGGTCCTCAGCTCGGCCTGCCCCAAATGATCCAGAGTCGAGCACAATTCGGCTTCTTCGGAGCCGCCCTGCCCAACCTGCTGGCCATCATCATGTACATCGGCTACTTCGCCGGGGCCGGTGTCATCGGCGGACAGGCCATCGCCAGCATCACCGGCATCCCGACCTGGGCGGGCATCGTCATCTGCAACGCGCTCACCTGGGCGATCGCCTTCGCCGGCTACCGCATCATCCACCTCTTCGATCGCGCGATGGCGGTCGTGTCGGTGATCGTCCTGGTGCTATTGTTCATCGCGGCGATCGCACACTACGGGTCGGCGCCGGCCGCACCGGCCAAGCCGACGTTCGCGAACTTCTTCCTGATCCTGTCGATCTGCGCGAGCTGGCAGATCACCTTCGCGCCCTACGTCTCGGACTACTCGCGCTACCTGCCGACGGCGCAGGGCGGCGCGAAGACGTTCTGGTACACGCTGATCGGCACCTGCGCGGGGGCCATCACGTTCATGGCCCTCGGCGCCATCGTCGCGGTCTACGCCCTCGACAGTCTCAACAGCGATGCCCTGGTGTACCTGTCGAAGCTCGCGCCGTTCGGCGCCCCGGTCATCGCGGTCGTCCTGGTGCTCGGCATGATCGGGGCCAATTGCGACAACCTCTACGGCCCCTACATGGCCGGGCTCTCGACGGTGACCCAGGCGGGTGGTCCACCGCACGTGTCGCGGCTCGTACGTGCCTGTGCCACCGGCGGATTCGGGCTGATTGGCACCGCCATCGGCATCTTCCTGTCCGGTGACTTCCTCACCAACCTGTCGAACCTGATCCTGTTCCTGCTGTACATGCTGGTGCCGTGGACCGCGATCAACCTGGTCGACTTCTACGTCATCCACCGCGGCCACTACGACGTCGCCAGCATCGTGTCGATGCGGGGCCGCTACGGCCTGGTGAACTGGAAGGCCATCGGCACCTACGCGATCGCCGTCATCGCCGAGGTGCCCTTCATGAGCTGCCCGCTGTTCGTCGGACCCGTCGCCACCGCACTCGGTGGCGTCGACATCGCCTGGCTCGTCGGCCTCTTCGTGGCGGGCGGCCTGCACTATGCGCTCAATCGTCACACGACCATCGACGACGCCGAGTACACCATCACCGCCGACAGCAGCGTCGCATCCGGCGCAGTCGCCTAACCCACCACCCCCACGCCGAGGAGACACCCATGGCCTTCGACTACACGCGAATGACCGCCACCTGCGCCATCGATTCACCCGCCGACGCCACCACCCTGCCCCCCGAGGTCTACGGCAGCGACGAGCTCTACGCCGACGAGGTCGACCGCATCTTCAGACGCGGCTGGATCCCGCTGTGCCGCATGGAGCAGATCCCGACCGACGGCAGTTACTACAGCATCGACATCCTGGGCACCCCGCTGGTGGTCACCCGCGATCGGCACTCCGAGGTCCGGGTGCTCTCGCGCAACTGCACGCACCGCTGGATGGAACTCTGCAGCGGCGCCGGCGAGGCCAAGGTGCTGCAGTGTCCGTACCACCTGTGGTCGTTCGGTCTCGACGGCCACCTGGCCGGCGCACCGGAGATGAAGCAGTCCAACGGCTTCAACCGCGCCGACTACGGGCTCAAGCAGTTCCGGCACGAGGTGTGGAAGGGGTTCGTCTTCGTCAACCTCGACGGGCAGGCCACGCCGGTGGCCGAGCAGCTGGCCGGGCTCGCCGAACAGGTCGACCCCTACGACTTCGAGAACTACCAGACCGTCGAGCACACCGAATGGGGTGAGTGCGAATGGGATTGGAAGATCATGGTCGACAACTTCATGGAGTGCTACCACCACATGGGCCCGCACCGCGGGTCATTGGAGGACGAGTTCCCCGCCCACCTGAGCTCCACCGGTGAGGTCGGCCCCTACTTCACCACGATGTGGTCCGCGCAGGCGCCGGGTTACCCCATCAGCGCGCCGTTCATGGCGCCCGGTGCGGACACGCTCAGCCCCGAACACAGCCGCAAGACGCTGATCTTCATCGCCTACCCGCTGCTGCAGGTGGCGATGGGACCGGGCTACATGTACTGGCTCAAGGTGCTGCCGCTGGGTGCCGGGCGCATCGAGGTGCATCTCGACATCGCCATGTCGCCTGCCGCGCTCGCCGCGCCGGAGTTCGAGGAGCGGCGCAACCAACTGGTCAAGTCGATCTGCGACATCCATCGCGAGGATCTCGACGTCTGCGCGGCCGTGCAGAAGGCCATCAACTCCGGGGTGACCGGTGTCGGCCGGCTGTCGCACCTGGAACGTCCGCTCTGGGAGTTCTACCGATACCTCGGTCGCGAACTGGGGCTCCTCGGCACGACCACTCTCGCATCCACCGGCTAGGAAGGGCTTTCACATGACCACGGTGTTGAACGGGCAGCACGCCCAACCCGGGACGGCGACCACGGCGGCGGCGGTCGCCGACCGGCTCGCGGAGTCCGGCGTCAAGTACGCGGCCATCAGCTTCGTCGACATGCACGGCAAGCCCAAGGCCAAGATGGTGCCGCTCAACCACCTCGGGCAGGCGACGAAGGGCTCGGAGATGTTCACCGGCGCCGCCCTGGACGGCGTGCCGCAGGACGTCAACGACGACGAGGTCGCGCCACACCCCGACCTCGACGCGGGCATCATCACCCCGTTCAACCGCGAGGTCGCCTGGTTCCCCGGGGACCTGTGGATCGGCGACGCGCCGTTCGAGGCGTGCAGCCGTCAGATCCTCAAGCGGGTCACGGCGGACGCCGCCACGCTGGGCTACACCTTCAACCTCGGGATCGAGACGGAGTTCTTCCTGCTGACCGACGACCGCGTCGGCACGCCCGCCCCGGCCAGTCTCGACGACGACCTCGACAAGCCCTGCTACGACCTGCGCGGGCTGCTGCACAACTACGGCATCGTCGACGAGATCGTCACGGCGATGAACGAATTGGGTTGGGATGTCTACTCGTTCGACCACGAAGACGGCAACGGCCAGTTCGAGACCGACTTCACCTACACCGACGCGGTGTCGATGTCGGATCGGTTCGTCTTCTTCCGGATGATGGTCGGTGAGATCGCACGCAAGCACGGGCTGTTCGCGTCGTGGATGCCCAAGCCCTTCGCCGACCGGACGGGCAGCGGTGCGCACTACAACATGTCGCTGGCGGGCACCGACGGCGCGAACCTGTTCGAGGCGACCGACGACCCGCGCAACTGTGGGTTGTCCACGCTGGGCTATCAGTTCATCGCCGGCGTGCTGCGGCATGCCCCGGCGATCTGCGCCGTGATTGCCCCGACGGTCAACAGCTACAAGCGATTGGTCAAGCAGGGCAGCATGTCCGGTCTCACCTGGGCGCCGATCTTCGCCTGCTACGGAGACAACAACCGCACCAACATGCTGCGGATCCCGCGGGGCGGTGGCCGCGTCGAGTGTCGCGCCGCCGACAGCGCCAACAACCCCTACCTCGGGGCGGCGCTGATGCTCGCGGCGGGTCTCGAGGGCATCCGCGAGGGTCTCGACCCCGGTGAGCCCAACCGCGACAACCTCTACCGGCTGTCCGACGCCGATCTCGTCGAGCGCGGAATCGGTTGGCTACCAAGGTCGTTGGACGGTGCCATCGACGCGTTGGAGAGCGATCCGCTGGCGCGGTCGGTGTTCGGCTCCGCCATGTTCGACTCCTTCGTCTCGGAGAAGCGTCTGGAGTGGGAGTCCTACACCGCGCACGTGTCGGCGTGGGAGACCGATCGCTACCTGAGGTTCTTCTAGTGGCTGCCGGCAACCCGGTCGCCGTCGTCACCGGAGGGGGCCGCGGCATCGGCGCGGGCATCAGCACCGCGCTGGCCCGGCACGGCTTCGACGCCGTCATCGGCTGGACCTCGGACGAGGACTCCGCGGTCAAGACGGCGGCCCGGATCGGCGAGACCACCTCGGCCCGAACCCTTCTGGTGCGCGGTGACGTCGCCGACGAGCAAACGTCGAAGGACCTCGCCGCGGCCGCGCTCGCCGAGTTCGGCCGACTGGACTGCTGGGTCAACAACGCGGGCTACATGGCGGCGGGATCGATCCTGGAACTGACCGGCGATCAGGTCCGGCGGTGCTTCGAGATCAACCTGCTGGGGACGTTCTACGGCATCCAGAGCGCGGCGGCGGCCATGGGGGAGGCGGGTGGTCGCATCGTCAACATCTCCTCCGAGGCGGGCATCCGGGCCTGGCCGCTCTACGGCGCCTACGCCCCGTCCAAGTTCGCGCAGATCGGACTCGGACAGGTCGCGGCGCTGGAGTTGGGGCGACGGGGCATCACCGTGAACACCGTGTGCCCGGGCATCATCGAGACCGACATGGTGCTCGACAAGTGGGCTGCCGAGTCGGCCGTCACGCAGACGCCGGTCGCCGACATCCGTGCTGCCGTCACGGCCGAGACGTTGACCGGAGCCCTGTGCACCCCCGAGGACGTCGGCGACGCCGTCGCCTGGTTGGCCAGTGCGTCCGCGGGAAGCGTGACGGGACAGTCGATCTGCGTGAACGCCGGGGTGACACTCCATTGACGCGGCACTGGGGCGAGCTGTCCTCCCGGCAACTGGCGGATCGCTTCGCAACCGACCCCGACACCGTGGTGCTCATACCGGTCGGCGCGACCGAACAGCACGGTCCGCATCTGCCGGTCGGCACCGACACCATCGTCGCGGCGGCGCTGGCCGACGCGGCTGCCGGTGACGTCGCACTGGTGTTGCCGCCCTTGGCGTTCGGCGCCAGCCAGTTCCACGGCACGGAGCTGGCCGGCACGATCGCCTGCACCGGCCACGAGACCGCGGCCGCGGCGCTGCGCGTCGCCGCGGCCTGTGCCGACTCCGGCGCGCGCCGGGTGCTCTTCGTCAACGGGCACGTCGGCAATGCCGCGCCGCTGTGGATCGCGTGCGACGACTTCCGACACCGGTTCCCCGACAGCGGTGTCGGGGTCATGCAGTGGTGGGAGCTGTCCCCCGATATCGCCCAGCGGGCCACCGCCGACGCCGTGGACTGGCACGCCAACGCCGCCGAGACGTCGCTGATGCTGGTGCTGCGTCCCGAGCTGGTCGACGTCGAGCAGATGCGCACCGCCGACGACCCCGATCGCACCGCGGGCGTCGTGTTCCGCTACCCGGTGCAGCACGTCTCCACCAACGGTGTCACCGGTCATCCCTCGCGGGCCTCGAAGACGTTAGGCCTCGAACTGTGGAACGACGTGGTCGCCGCGGCACGGGCGATGGTCGTCGCCGCACATGACGAGGTGCCACCATTGAGGTAGTGCGCATCGGTGCGCGCCGTACCATCTCTGGCGTGCCGTCACGGGAATCGCAGGCCGCCGATCCGGGTTCGCCGAGGGCGCGCATCATCAACGCCGCGACGAAGTTGTTCTCCGAGAAGGGGTACGCGCGGACCACGATGAGCGACATCGCCCGCGCGTCCGGGTTGCAGCAGTCCTCCCTCTACTACTGGTTCCGCAACAAGGAGGGGCTGCTGCAGGAGACGCTGCTGGTGAATCGGGCCCCATTGGACTTCATCGCCGAGGTGGGTGCGGGCTCCGGCTCGCCCGCGGTGAAGCTGTACCGCTTATTGCGCTACGACACACTGCAACTCGCCCTGTCGCCGATCGACTTCAACGAGATTCAGCGCATCGCCCACGAGCAGCGCAGCGAGTTCGGTCAGTTCTGGACGGACTACGAGCGGCTCAAGCAGTGGGCGGCCGACCTCATCGGCGCCGCGATCAGCGAGGGCAGGTTCGTCGACTGCGACAGGGACGAGACGGCGGGGCTGCTGCTCAACTTCGACGAGGGCGCCCAGAAGCGCACCCGGCTGCACACCGACGAGGGGGATCGCGCGGACGAGGCGATCCGGGTGGCCGAGCAGGTCGCCGTCATCGCGGTGCGCAGTCTGCTGAAGCGGCCCAGCGACATCACCCGCGTCACGGCGCAGGCCGCGCAGTTCGACGACGTGGAACTGGCACTGCGCGTGATACGGCGGCAGTCCGACTGAGGGCTCAGCCCGCGTAGACGATCTCCTCGAACGGCCATGCGTCGTCCAGCCATTCGCGCACCGCAGCGCGCAGCACCCGATCGAGGTCGGCGACGTCGGCGCGCACCCAGGACCGCACGTGGACGCTGCCCGGCGTCGGTCCGGGGTCGAGGTAGAGGCAGCCGATGACGTGGTCGCCGTCGGGCGCGAGGACCGTGTAGGCGAAGGCCACCCGCTGCTCGAACTCCTCGGCGTGCTGAACCAGGTCGGCGAGGTTGCGCTCCGGGGTGTACCCGCCGTCCGGCGGCCAACTGCGACCCTCGAAACCGGGGGTGTGCCGAATGTGGTCGATGCTCGACGTCCACGCGGCCAGGTCGGCGGTGTTGTGTTGCGGCCCAAGGGGTTCCAACCGAAACCGTGCCGCCCGAAGATCGGGCGGCACGGCGAAGTCGTCGGGAACCAGAGGCGTCACGTCACGACGTCAGTCGCGGGGTGACACCTCGACGCGGACCACGGGTCATCGCGTCTTGGCACCGCGGCGGCCGGTGATGCCGAGGTAGCCGGCGATGAGGATGACCGCGAAGACGATGCCGACCAGGAACGGAATGATCTTGAAGCCGCCGTTCTGGTTCGAGTACCCCAGCTTGTAGGACACCCAGGTACCGAGGAACGAGCCGATGGCGCCAAGCACGATCGTCATGATCATGCCGATGTTCTGCTTGCCCGGCATGACGAGACGCGCGAGCGCGCCGACGATGAGACCGACGACGATGGCGCCGATGAGGGTTCCGATCATTTCCACTCCTTGAGCCGTGATGAATACCGAACGCGGTGTACCCGCCAGAGCGGGACTGAACCATCGCTGACCGCTCGGTCAAAGATTGGTGTGTGCGTCGACGACCCGCCGCACGGTCTCCAGCGCGGCGCGTAGGGCCGCGGGTTCGGCCGAGCCGAGCGCCAGTCGGACCGCGTGCGGCACGTGGGCGGAGGTGGTGAACGGTTCGGCCGTCGAGACCGACACGTGCTCGGCGAGCAGGGCCGCTGCGATCCGATCGGCGCGCACCTCGTCGGGCAGCGGGAGCCACAGGAAGTACGACGACGGATGTCCGACGACGGGCAGCCCGGCCAACACCTCGCGGGCGATGGCCTGACGGGCTGCGGCGTCGGCCCGCTTGCTCGCCTCCAACCGGTCGACGGTGCCGTCGTCGAGCCAGCGGCAGGCGATTCCCGTCATCAACGCGGGGGTGTTCCAGGTGGTCGTGCGGATGGCACGTTCGATCGATGGAACCAATGTCTGTGGGGCGCAGACGAACCCGATCCGAAGACCCGTGGCGACGCTCTTGGACAATCCCGAGACGTACACCGTGCGCTCCGGGGCGAGCGCCGCAAGGGGAGCGGGTGGCCGGTCAGCCAGGTACGCATACGCCGCGTCCTCGACGATGACGAGTTCGTGCCGGCGTGCGATGTCCGCCAGCCGTTCTCGATGCGCAACCGTGGTGACCCAGCCCAGCGGATTGTGGACGGTGGGCATCGCATAGACGGCGCGCACCCTCCTCGTCCTGCAGAGCCGTTCCAGCGCGTCGAGGTCCGTGGCGTCGGCCAGTGCGGGTAGGGAGGCCAACTCCAAACGCAACGTTCGAGCGAGCGCCGTGAACCCCGGGTAGCTCAGTGCGTCCACCGCGACGACGTCGCCGGGCTGCAGGAGCGCCAGGGCGGTGACGGCCAGGCCATGCTGGCCGCCGTTGACGATCAGCACCCGTTCGGCATCGACGGTCAAGCCGCGTCGCGCCAAATGCCGTGCGACGGAATCTCGTTCGTGATACCGACCGCCGTGGGGCTGATAGCGCAGGAGCGCGTCGAGGTCACCCGAGGAGGCGAGGTCCCTGAGCGCGGCGCGGAGGAGGTCGGCTTGTTCGGGCAGCGCGGGATAGTTGAAGGTGAGGTCGGTGACGTCGGCGGCCACGGCTTGCTGGTCGATGCCGTGGCTCGGGGGGAGGACGGTGTCCCTGACGAAGGTGCCCCGGCCGGGTTCCCCGCTCACCAGGCCGATGGCCTGCAACTCGGCGTAGACCCGCGACGCGGTGACCAGGGCAAGCCCCTCGGTGCTCGCGAGCTGACGATGGGTGGGTAGTCGAGTGCCCGCCCGGAGCCGCCCGGACCGGATGTCCGCGGCCAGCGCATCCACGACGCGCTTGTATCGCGAGACCGGCACCCGCGCATTGTATGCATGACAATTCTTTGATCGTCACGGACGAGCGGCCCTACGATCGCGGCCATGCACATTTCGATCCTCACCTTCGAGGGCTACAACGAACTGGACTCGCTCATCGCCCTCGGTGTGCTCAATCGGGTGAAGCAACCCGGTTGGCGCGTGTCGATCGCCGCTCCCGCTCCGCGTGTTCGGTCGATGAACGGGGTCGTGGTCGAGTCGATGGGCACGCTCGAAGAGGCAAGTGACGCCGACGCGGTGATCGTCGGTAGCGGAATTCGGACCCGCGAGGTCGTGGCCGACGGCGCGCTCCTGGCACGACTGCGGCTCGACCCGTCGCGCCAGCTGGTCGCCGCCCAGTGCTCGGGGACCCTGGTCCTGGCCACGCTCGGACTGCTCGATGGCGTCCCGGCGTGCACGGATCTGACGACGAAGCCGTGGGTGCAGGCGGCCGGCGTCGACGTGGTGAACCAACCCTTCTTCGCCAAGGAAAACGTCGCCACGGCGGGGGGCTGCCTGGCGTCGCCCTACCTGGCGGCCTGGGTGATCGCGCGCCTGGTCGGTGTCGACGCGGCCGCGAGCGCGCTGCACTACGTGGCTCCCGTCGGCGAGAAGGACGACTACGTGCAGCGGGCGATGCGCAACGTCAGTCCCTACCTGCCCGCGGGACGGGCGCTGACACCCGTGCGCTGAACCGGTGCAACCGCTCCTCGTGTCGGGGCGCGCGTCGGCAGCTATCGTTCGGCGGTGCCGTCACACCGGTTTCGCCTCGGCGCCCTGCTGGCAGCGCTACTCCTCGTTCCGGCGGGCGTGGCCCACGCGGACGGTGACCCCAGCGCGCTGTGGCACATCGTCGGTGACCGGTGCGTGCCGAATGAGGTCGCCCACGGCGATCCCGCGCCCTGTGCCGAGGTCGACCTCGCGCAGGGGTCGGCGGTGTTGAAGGATCTCGTCGGGCCCACCCAGTACCTGCTGATTCCGACCGTGCGTACGTCGGGGATCGACGACCCGGCCGTGCTGGCTCCCGGCAGGCCGAACTACTTCGCCGCGGCGTGGCGGGCCCGGTCGTTCGTCGACGCGACGGCGGGGTTCGCGCTGCCGCGGGACTGGCTGAGCCTGGCCATCAACTCGGCGTTCGCCCGTTCGCAGGACCAACTGCACATTCACGTCGACTGCGTGAGCCGCGACGTGCATCGGGCGCTGCAGGATCAGGCCGCCGCGGTGGGTCCGACCTGGGCGCCGTTCCCGGTGCCTCTGGCCGGCCATCGGTACGACGCGAGGTGGGTCGGTGGGGACGCACTCGACGGCGTCGACCCGTTCACGTTGGTGGCCAACGAGATTCCCGGTGCTCGAGCCGACATGGCGGCCCGCACGATCGTCGTGGTCGGAGCTCTCGGCGCCGACCGCAGAGCGGGTTTCGTCGTCCTGACCGATCATGCGGATCCCGCGACCGGCGACCTCGCCGAGGGTGAACAGCTTCAGGACCACGAGCTGTGCCCGCAGTTGGCGGCGGCCGCGCCTGGCAAGTGAGCCGTCAGGCGACGGGGTAGCGCTCGCGCAGTTTGGCCAGCGTCGCCTCGATGCCCCTGGCGTTGCTCTTCACGAAGCCGGTCGCCCGGTAGTACCACGTGCGGTTGCTGTAGTCGAAGGTCTCGGTGACCCTGGTGCGGCCGGGTGCCGTCGGCTCGAACTCCCATCGCCAGTGATGGCCGAAGGGATGGCGCCACTCCATGGTCCGCCCCGGCGTCGCCTCGGTGACCGTGCTGGTGAGGCGGTAGGGCACGCCGAACATCTTCATCTTCGTCGAGAACTTGCTTCCCGCAACGAGATTCGTCGGCCCGCTCTTGTTCCCGGTGACGGTGCCCGAGCCGTCGAGCTCGGCGTGCCGCCGGGGATTGGCCACGATGGCGAACAATTCGTCCGGGTCGGCGCCGACCTCGACCGACCGGGTGACCCTGCCGTCCTCTGAATCCGTCATACCGCCACTATCCCCGACGGGTGGTCAGTCGTGGAGGAAGTCGTCGAGCCAGCGCCGGATCGTCGCGAGGCACGGGTCGCCGACTCGGCCGGCGCGACCGGTCACGCGTCGCCGACTGATGGTGCGGGGTTGCTCGGTCATGGCGTAGGTCGGTTCGGAGAGGCGTAGCCCTGGTCCCGTCAACTCGACGTGCTGCGGCCATCCGCGGCGCCGCGTGGTGGCTGGCACGACGATCACGAGTTCCTTGACCGCCCCGAGGTAACCGTTCGATGCGACCACGACGGCGGGGCGACGACCTGCCTGTTCGCGACCCACGGTCGGGTCCAGGTCGATCCAGACCACCGTGCCGGGCTCGAGAGACCGGGTCACGACGCGCTGTCGAGACCAGCGTCCACGCCCGCCCACGCATCGGACTCGGCGCGCCACTCAGCGAGTGCGGTGTCGTCCGCTGCCGCCATGGCGGTGGCGACCGAGTCGATCCGAAGGTGGCGTTCGTAGTCGTCGAGGACGTGTTCGAGGAAGTCATGCACGGTTTGACTGCGCTCGGCTGCCCGGGTCGAGATGCGTTCGCGAAGCCCCTTGCTCACCTTGATGGTGGTGACATCGGTGACGGCCATGGTCAGAATCATACGTCGAGTATCCCTGATGCGGATACCGCTGGAATGCACTAATCCGGCTCGCCGTATTCGTCGAACCAGTACGCGAGCTTGCCCTTGCGGCTGACCGCGCGCAGACGGCGCTCGGCGGCGGCGCGGGTCTTCGTGGTGGTGACGATCAGCAGTTCGTCGCCCGCTTCGATCCGGGTGTCGGGCAGCGGGACGAACGTGTGGCCGTCCCGAATGATCAGCGTGATGACGCTCGGGTCGGGGAGTCGCAGTTCGAGCACCGTGACGCTGTGCAACCGCGACGTCGGTCGGACCGTCAGCGTCAGCAGTTCGGCCTCCAGGACGTCGAGCGGCGCGGACTCGACCTGGATTTCGCGCGGCGCGTCTCGGGGAATGAGCCGCAGCGCGTGGGCGATGGGTCGCAGGCTCGGCCCCTGCACGAGCGTGAAGACGACGACCAACAGGAACACCACGTTGAGGAGTCGATTGCTGTCGGGCACTCCCGCGACGATCGGGAACGTCGCCAACACGATGGGCACGGCACCGCGCAGTCCGGCCCAGGACAGGAACACCTGCTCGCGCAACGGCACGCTGAAGCCGGCCAGCGAGCCGACGACCGACAGCGGCCGCGCCACCAGCAGGAGCACCAACCCGACCACGATCGCGGGCACGACGTCGGCCGCCAGTTCGCTGGGGTCGACCAGCAGACCGAGCAGGACGAACAACCCGATCTGCGCCAACCACCCGAGACCCTCCGCGAACGACCGGGTGGCCGACCGGTGCGGGAGTCCGGAGTTCGCTAGCACCACGGCCGCGAGGTAAGCGGCGATGAAGCCACTGGCGTCGACGGCGCCGGCCGCAGCGAACGCCACGATGCCGAATCCGAACGTGCCGATCGGGTACAGCCCCGACGCGGGAAGGGCGACGCGACGCAGCGCAAACGCCCCGAGGAAGCCGATGCCCAGCCCGATCGCGGCGCCGCCGAGCAACTCGTAGACGAGGTCGGCGACGGCGTGTTCCGGCTCGAAGACGAAGGGCACCGCGCTGAACATCAGCACGAGGATGACTGCGGGCGCGTCGTTGAAGCCGGACTCCGCCTCGAGCAGTCCGGCGACGCGACGGGGTAGGGGCAGCACGCGCAGCACCGAGAAGACGGCCGCCGCGTCGGTCGAGGACACGATGGCCCCGAGCAACAGCGCCAACTGCCAGTCCATCCCGAGCAGCAGGTGCGCTCCGACGGCCGTGACCACCATGCTGATCACCACACCGATGGTCGCCAGCGCACCTGCCGGCGCGAGCACCTTGCGAATGTCGGCAAACCTCGTCGTCAACCCGCCCTCGACGAGGATCACGGCCAGTGCGGCGGTGCCGATGTTGCGAGCGAGTTCGACGTCGTCGAATTGCAAGCCCAGGCCGTCCTCGCCGATGGCAACGCCGACGAGGAGGAACAGCAGCAGGCTGGGGAAACCCACCCTCGTTGCCACGCGTGTGCCGACGATGCTGGCGAGCAGCACGGCGCCGCCGATCAGCAGGGCCAGGTACAGCTCGTGCAGGCTCAAGGGCTTCCGTTCCGCAGGGTGCGGTCAGTATTTCAGGGTCGCGGCGGCCGCGGGCGCATGACCGGTTGGCAAACGGAACAACGTTCCGTATGGTGTAGGAAACGGAGCGCTGATCCGGTTCACCGGTGGAGCGGAGAGGACGCACATGGCAGCGCACCCCAGTTTCGGCATCGCCACCGCGCCGCAGCAGGTCGACTACGCGGACCTGCTGCGGGTGTGGCGCGAAGCCGACGAGATTCCCCAGATCGAGCACGCGTGGCTCTTCGACCATCTGCTGCCCATCGCGGGCGACCTCGACGGGCCGATCTTCGAGGGCTGGACCCTGCTGTCGGCCATGGCCGCGCAGACGCAGCGCCTTCGCCTCGGTCTGCTGGTGACGAGCAACCGCTTTCGACCGCCCGCCATGCTGGCGAAGATCGCTGCGACGGTCGACGTCGTCTCCGGTGGGCGACTCGTCTTCGGCATCGGCGCGGGCTCCCGGCCGAGCAATCCGATGGCTCGCCGCGAGTACGAGGCCAATGGCCTTCCCTACCATGACTTCTCGCATTCGGTCGAGGCGCTCGACGAGGCGTTGTCTGTCATCCGGCGGCTGTGGACGGAGGATCGTCCGTTCGACTTCGACGGCACCCACGTCAGCCTCCGCGGCGCGTTCGGCAATCCCAAGCCCGCGCAGCGACCGCACCCGCCGATCCTCATCGGCGGTCGCTCCGCGGCGGTGCTCCGGCTCGTCGCCAAGCACGCCGAGCTGTGGAACGTCCCCGGCGGCGACATCGACGACGTCAGGCAGCGCAGCGCGCTACTGGACCGCTACTGCGCGGACCTCGGCCGCGACCCGGCGTCGGTCACCCGCTCGATCCATCTCTCGGTCTCCTACGACGAGCCGGGGCGCACCCGGGCCGCCATCGCCGAGGCGCTCGATGCGGGATTCGGCCACGTCACCCTGGGTCTGCCCAGCCCGTACCCGCAGGGCGTCGCGAGGTGGGTCGCCGACGAGCTCATCGGGTGAGCCCGCGGCGCGACCGCGGATGGACGAGGATGGCCGTGTGGCGGACCGCAAGACGCGCATCGGTATCGCCGGCGCAGGCAACGTCGGCCGTTCCGTCGCGCAGGAACTGCTCGACAACGGCCACAAGGTGCTGCTGATCGAGCGCGCGCGGCGCAAGTTCGAGCCGCACGTCGTGCCCGACGCCGACTGGCTCTTCGCCGACGCCTGCGAGGTCTCGACGCTCGAGGAGGCCGGCGCCGAGACGTGCGACGTGCTGATCGCCGCGACCGGTGACGACAAGGCCAACCTCGTCGTGGGCCTGCTGGCCAAGTCCGAGTTCGGCGTGCCCCGGGTCGTGGCCAGGATCAACGAGATTCGCAACGAGTGGCTGTTCACCCAGGCGTGGGGTATCGACGTCGCCGTCTCGACGCCCGGTGCGATGGTGGCCGGGGTGGAGGGCGCCATCGACGTCGGGCACCTGGTCCGACTGATGGGATTGCGGCAGGGCCAGGCCGATCTCGCGAAACTGACGCTGCCGCAAGACAATCCGCTCGTCGGGCAGCGCGTCGGACAGCTCGACCTGCCGGCCAACACCGCGATGGTCACCCTCGTCAGGGCGGGCACCGTCATCCTCCCCAAGGCCGACGACGTCCTCGAGGCGGGCGACGAGATGCTGTTCGTCTCCGACAGCTCCGCGGAGAGCTCGATGCGCGCCGCCATCCACGGAGACGAGCCCATTCGCGCCTTGAAGGACCTGTACGGGCTCTAGGCTGGTGAGACGAATCGTAGCCACGTAACATTACGTGGCTACGATTCGTATCAGTCCCGGACGGGAGGTGACTTCGGTGGGAGCCCTGACACCCGACACCTCGACGCAGGCCGGGCTGTCCCGCAGTGGCCTGTACCGCGAAGCGAGCGCAGGTCGTTGGGAACGCATAGCCCGCGGCATCTACCTGCCCGTAGGTGCCGCAGCCGCCGACTGGGATCAGGTCGAAGCCGCGACCAGGCGCCCCGAAGCCACGATCTGCCTCCTGTCGGCGCTTGCTCACCACGATCTCGTCGACGCGGTCCCCGCTGCCCTGGACATTGCGATCCCCAGGGGGGTGCGCACCCCCGTGAGTACCGGAGCGATTTCGTGGCACCGCTTCGATCGAGCCACATTCGACGTCGGCCGTGAAGACATCGCCATCGCGGGGTCGGATCAGGCAATCGGGATCTACTCGTCAGAACGGTCGATCGTCGACGCGTTCAGGCTCCGTGCCGAGGTGGGATACGAGGTCGCGCGCGACGCACTGCGCGAATGGCTACGCCGCGGCGGCAAGCCGGCCCGCCTCATAGCGATCGCGACGCGCCTACCCCGGGCGAAGTCCACCGTGCTGAACGCGTTGGAGATGCTGGCGTGAGTCCGGACGATGCGATGTTTCGACGCATTCAAGCGCTCGCGCGGTCCGTCACGGGAGGAGGCGGCGGCGCGCCGACGCAGGAGTACCTGATTCGGCATACGCTCGAATCACTGATCTTCCGGCTCACCCGTACTCCACATGCTGGTGACTTCGTCCTGAAGGGCGGAATCCTGTTGGCGGCCTACGGAGTACGTCGGGCGACGAAAGACGTCGATGCGAATGCCGTCAAAGCCGACGTCTCCGCCGACCACCTCGTCGACGTGCTCCACGACATCGCTGCGATCGACGCGGACGATGGTGTGAGGTTCGACGTCGACACGATCACCGTGCAGGAGATTCGCGAACAGGCCAGCTACCCGGCCCTGCGGCTTCGGATCGCCGCGACGATTCTGCCGTGGAATGGCATGGCGGTGTGGGACGTATCAAGTGGTGATCCCATCGTGCCGTCACCCAGGCGGGTGACGATCGAGCGGATCGTCGGCGACCCGATGACGCTCCTGGCCTACGCGCCCGAGACCACCGTCGCAGAGAAGGGCGTCACCATTCTCGAACGCGGCGTCACCAGCACGCGATGGCGTGACTACGTCGATATCGTCCAGCTCTGCCGTCGAGGCATCGACCCGGACAGTCTCCTGAGATCGGCTCTGGCTGTCGCACACCATCGCGGTGTGACGTTGGAGCCCCTTGCGCCTCACCTGGCTGGCTATGGCGCAGTCGCACAGAGCAAGTGGGCCGCCTGGCGTCGCAAAGAGCATCTCGAACCGGTCTGTGAGGAAAGACTGGACGACCAGGTCGCGCTGGTGGTCTCTTACCTCGATCCGGTGTTCGCCCGCGGTCGCAGGTGAGCGAGCCGATTCGCGCCTTGAAGGACTTGTACGGGCTCTAGGCTGGCGGCGTGACAATCGTCGTCATCGCGGTCGTGGTGGGGTTGCTGGGGATTGGCCTGGCGGCCAGCCAGCTGATGCGGCTCAGAACCTATCTCAATCAGCCGCCCGCGGACCCGCCGGTCGAGCCGACCGACCCGGAGTAGTGCGTCATGCCACCAGCATGACCACTGAACAGTTCCCGCAATCTGTCAACCGGTGCGGCGGGCGGCGGTAGCGTGCCGGTATGACCGCAGTGGCGCAGATGCGCGGGAACGTCGTGGCAAAGGCCGTCGGGATGCGCGACCTGGTGCGCGGGCAGGCCGCGGAGTCCGAACGGCTGCGGACGATGTCGCCCGCGGTCGTCGAGCAGATGTGGGCCACCGGCCTGCTGTCGGCCTTCAACCCGGCGCCCGCGGGTGGGAGCGAGCCCTCGTTCACCGAGATGATCGAGACGTGGATCGAAATGGCTTGGCAGGACGGCTCATTCGGGTGGACGGGCATCGCCAACCTGCCGTCGTCGTTCGCGGCCGCGTCCTATCTCCCCGACCGCGGTTTCGCCGAGGTCTTCGGCGCCAACGACAATCACGTCACCATGGGCGGCCAGTTCGCCCCCAACGGGCAGGGCGTCGTCGTCGACGGTGGTTACCGCCTGACCGGGGCATGGAGCTTCGGCTCGGGGACGGGGCACGCCCAGTACGTCGCGGCCGGGTTCCTCCCCATGGTCGACGGCGAGATGCGATGGGTCAGCGAGGGCGTTCCCGAACTGCTGGTGGCGCTGCTGCCCCGGGCCGACGTGACGTTCACCGACGGCTGGAACGTGCAGGGGCTCAAGGGGACCGGGTCCTACGACTACCACGTGGCCGACGTCTTCGTGCCGGAGCACCGAACCTTCCGGCTGTTCACCACCGAGCCGCTGCGCGGGTCGTCCCCGGCGGGCCGGATGGGCATGATGCCCGTCACCGCAGCGGGCCACGCCGCGTGGGCGCTCGGGGTGGCGAAGAGCATGCTCGATGACGTGCAGGAGCTGGCGGCCACGAAGTACCGGATGAGCGACATGGAGTCCCTGGCCAGCAGACCCACCTTCCAGAAGGGCCTCGCGCACCACGTCGCGGCGTGGCGGGCGGCGCGCCTGCTCGTCCTGGACGCCTTCACGACCGCGGAGGCGGCCGTCGCGGCCGGTGACGAGCTCACCCCCACGCTGCGGGTCGACATGAGGGTCGCGGCGGTATACGCCACCGACGTGGCGCGGGAGTGCGCGCAATGGGCCCACCTGGCAGCGGGCACCAGCGCGATCCGCGAGGGCAGCCGGCTCGAGCGCGCCTTCCGCGACGTGTACACCGGAACCCAGCACGCCTTCATCAGCGAGAAGGTGGCGATCGACTCGGCCCAGGTGTGGCTGGGCCTCATCGACGACCACTTCTCGCTGTAATGGCCATCGCGCTGACCGACGAGCACCGCGCGCTCGCCGAGACCGTCGCCGGGTTCACCGCCCGCCACGCACCGATCACGGCGACCCGCGCCGACGTCGATCGACTGGCCGCCGGCGCCGAGCCCGCGCACTGGCCCGAACTCGTGCGACAGGGCCTGCACGCCGTGCACCTGCCCGACGAATTCGGCGGGCAGGGAGGCGGTCTCGACGAGCTCGCCGTCGTCGTGGAGGCCGCAGGCGTCGCCCTGCTGCCCGGCCCGTTCCTTCCGACCGTCACGGCCAGCGCGGTCACCACCCTCGCCGCCGACGGGCCGACGCGCGGTCGTCTGCTGCGCGCGTTCGTCGCGGGCGCAACCGGAACCGTCGTGCCGCCATCGCACGGCATCACTGCCGCGCGCGACGCGGACGGGGTGACGCTGACGGGGTCGAGTCTGCCCGTGCTGGGCCTCGTCTCGGCGGCGGTCGTGATCGTCGGCGCCCGGTGCGGAAATGCCGTCGTCTGGCTGCAACTCGACCTCGACGCCCCTGGAGTGACGCGAGAAGCGGTGGAGGGCACCGACCTCACCCGGGACGTCGGTCGCCTCGTCCTGGACTGCGCGGTGGGTCGCGAGATCGACGGCATCGACGCGGCGGCCGCCCACGCCGTCGTCGTCGGACTGCTCGCCGCCGACGCCGCGGGTGTCGTGCAGTGGGCGCTGACGGCTTCGGTCGAACATGCCAAGGTGCGCGAACAGTTCGGCAGGCCGATCGGCGCGTTCCAGGCCGTCGGGCACAAGGCCGCGCGGCTGTTCATCGCCCAGGAGGTGGCGGCGGCCGTGGCGGCCGACGCCATCCGCAGCGTCTCGCAGGACGCCGACCAGCAGACGATCGCGGCCGAGACCGCGATCGTGATGGGCACCGGCAGAGCCGTCGACGCCGTGATGGAGGCGATCACGATCCACGGTGGAGTCGCCGTGACGTGGGAACACGACCTGCACCTGTATTGGCGTCGCGCGATCAGCGTTGCGGCGCAAGCGGGTTCGGTGCGTACCGCGACCGGACGACTCGGCGAGGCCGCCCTGCGCGCCGGGCGTGACTTCACGATCGCCGTGGAGGACGACGAGTTTCGGCAGTCGGTCGGCCGCGTGCTCGACGAGGCGATGACCCTGCCGCCCGACGAGCCGAGCACCGACGACCCCACGAAGGTCTACACCAGGGGCCGTCGGCGCGAATTCCTCGCCGAGGCAGGGCTCGTCGCGGCGCACTGGCCCGCACCGTGGGGGCTGGGCGCCACCATCGCCCAGCAGATGATCCTCGCCGACGAGTACGCCAAACGGGATCTGACGCCGCCCAGCGTGATGATCGGCGACTGGGCCGTGCCGACGATCCTGACGCACGGCACCGACGCCCAGAAGGAACGCTTTGCGGGCCCGACCCTGCGCGGTGACATCATTTGGTGCCAGCTGTTCAGCGAGCCGCAGGCGGGATCAGACCTGGCGAGCCTGAACACCAGGGGTGAGCGAGTCGCCGGTGGTTGGTCGCTCACCGGGCAGAAGGTGTGGACCTCCGACGCGCACCACGCCGACTGGGGAATCTGCCTGGCGCGCACCGAATTCGACGTCGAGAAGCGACACCGCGGCCTGAGCTACTTCCTGGTCGACATGCACGCGCCGGGTGTCACGGTGCGGCCGCTGCGCCAGCCCAGTGGTGACGCCCACTTCAACGAGGTCTTCCTCGACGACGTGTTCGTCCCCGACGACCAGCTGCTCGGTGAGCGCGGGCAGGGGTGGGCGCTGACGCTGACGACTCTGCTCAACGAGCGCACGACCATCAGTTCTGTCATGACACTGCACGACGACGACCGGGTCCGCGACATCGTCGAGAAGGGGCTGTACTCCGGTGACCGCCGGGATGCCGTGCAGGCCCTCGGGACGATCGTCGCGGAGACCAATGGTGTTGCCGCGCTGAACTATCGGGAGTCGGTGCGTCAGCTGAACGGTGACCTGTTCAGCCCGGGTGCGTCGGTGGTGAAGGTCGCCTCGGCCGAGCTGAGCCGCACCACCGCCGCGATCTCCCTGGATCTGGTGGGTCCGGAGGCCAGCCTGCGGCAGGCGCCGGCCGACGTCGTGTCCAACGAGATGTTCGTGCCCTCGTTCCTGATCGGCGGCGGCACGGTCGAGATCCAGCTGAACGTGATCGCCGAACGGATTCTCGGGCTGCCGCGCGCCTAGTGCCGCCCCCAGCGCCTGCGAACGGCCATGACGTAGCCGGCGATTCGGACGACGGCGCGCAGGATCCGGACGCCCGTGAGGCTGGCCGGGTTCGCGATGTCGGGCACCCCGGGTGGCAGCTTCTGCGCCTCGTCGACGATGGGACGCATCTTCTCCTCGTAGGCGGCGAATGCCGCGGCATGGTCGTCGCACTCGCCCAGCGCCTCGGCGAGCAGATAGGCACCGATCAGCGCCAGGCTGGTGCCCATGCCGCTCACCGGCGTCGCGCAGTAGGCGGCGTCGCCGACGACCGCGATGCGGCCGCGCGACCAGGCGGGCATTCGCACCTGGGCGATCCTGTCGAGGTAGAGACTGCTCGCGTCCTTGGCCAGGTGGGCCAGGATGCGGGGTGCGGCGTCGCCCACGTCGGCGAAGACGTGCTGCAGGGCGCGCACCTGAGCCTCGCGGTCAGCCGTGTCGAGACCCGTTGGCGGACAACGAAAGTTGAGCGATGCGCGGGTGGTGCCGACGTTGTCGGGGCGGAGCTGGACCGCCCGTCCGCCGGTGGTCGTGTACCACCGCCACCACTGGTCGTCGGCCGTCCTGGGGATCGTGCAGTAGGACGTGTAGTAGCCCAGGTCGCGAAGGTCGGGCTCGCCGCCGAAGACGTCGTTGCGGGTCGTCGAGCGGATGCCCTCGGCGATGATCAGCAGATCGAAGCGGCGCTGCGTCCCGTCGGTGCAGGTGACGTCGACTCCGGCGTCATCCTGGGCGACGCCCTCGATGCACGTGCCATACGTGAAGTCGACTGTCTCCCCGCACGATTCGACGAGCAGGCGGGCCAACTCGCCGCGCAGGATCTCCAGCTCGGCGGTGAAACCCTCACCGCTGGCGGAGGCGCCGGCGGGAAACTCGGCCAGCGTTCGTCCCGCCTCGCCCACGAACCGCAGTCCCACCTCGCCGGTACCCCGGGAGCGCACCGTCTCCTCGAGATCCATGCGGCGCAACACGTCTCGGCCCATTCCGCGGACGTCGACGTTCTGACCGCCGTCGCGCGGCGCCGGGGCGCGCTCGATCACGGTCACGGTGCATCCGGCCCGCTGCAGCCAGTACGCGGCGGTGGCGCCTGCGATGCCCGCCCCGCTGACCAGGACGGACCGCGCCACGCTCAGCTGCTGACTTCGATGACGACCTTGCCCCTGGCGTGGCCGATCTCCACGGCCGCGAGCGCGTCGGCGGCCTCGTTCAGCGGACGCACGTCCTCGACGTGGGGATCCAGCTTGCCGTCGGCGACGAGCGCGGCAACGATCTCCAGCACGCGGCTGGTGCGGTCGCGTTCGATGAAGTGCCCGCCCAACTCTCCGACGCCGGGATCGCCCGCACTGATGAGCTTGGTCCGGTCGACGACCAGACCGGCCACCGCCTGCAGCGCATCGCCTCCGGCCAGATCGAGGATCGCGTCGACGCCGTCGGGCATGATCTCCCTGATGCGGTCGGCGACGCCGTCACCGGAGGCGATCAGCGTGGCGCCCAAGCTCTCCACCAGCGCGCGCTTCTCCTCACTCGCCGTGCCGATGACGTTGATGCCAAGGTCGCGGGCGATCTGTGCGGCCGCAACGCCGACGCCACCCCCGGCGCCGGTGATGAGCAGCGTCTGCCCTTCCTTCAGGTTCAGCTGGGTCACGCCGTCGTACGCGGTCGCGGCGGCCACGGGAAGTGTGGCGGCGTCGTTGAACGAGACCTGCGGCGGCTTGCGCGCCGCGGCGGTGGCGGTCACCAGGGTGTACTCGGCGTATCCGCCGGAACCCGGTGCGACCGAGCCGAACACCTCGTCGTTCTCGGAGAAGCCGTCGACGTCCTTGCCGACTCCGCGCACCACGCCGGAGACCTCACTGCCCAGCACGGCGGGCAGATCGCTCTCGCTCGCCGGGCCCATCATCCCGGACCGGATCTTCCAGTCGACGGGGTTGACGCCTGCGCTGCGCACCTCGACGAGCAGTTCGCCGGGCATCGGCGTCGGCATGTCGAGGTCGAGAAACTCCTGGACGTCGGGCCCGCCGTTGCTCCTGTAACCAAATGCTTTGACCATTGCCGACGCGTACCCCGAAGTGCCCCCCGGTAACCGGCTGGCGTCACCAGCCTGCGATGTCGGCGGCGATCGTCTCGGCGAGCTCTGCGGCCTGGATCGGGTCGATGCGCGACGTCGTCATCAGGCCCATTTGACCGGCGGTGAGCACGTCGGCCTTGCCGTCCCGGTCGACGACGGCGTCCGCCATTCCGCCGAGCGCGTGATGGATTGCCGCGCGCACCCGTTCGCGGTAGCCGCGCACGACGCGGGCGGCGTCGGCGTCGAGGATGTTCAACTCCATGGCCGTGTTGAGCATCAAGCAGCCGCGGGTGGCCACGGCGCGGGGCGAGCGGCGCAGGAAGTCGGCGAGGGCATGGAAGTACCCCACGATCTCGTCACGGCCCGCGCCCTCGGCCTCCATCGGCTCGAGCAGCGGGCCGATGACCTCGTCGAGATAGCTCTTGGCGACCCTGTCGAAGAGTCCCCGCTTGCTGCCGAAGGCCTCATAGAGGCTGGACCGGCTCAGTCCGGTGGCGGCCTGGAGATCCGACAGTGAACTGGACGCGTAGCCGCGCTCCCAGAAGACGTCGCGGGCCGCCCTGATGACGGTGACGTCGTCGAACTCCCGCCGCCTACCCATCCGCCGATGGTACGGCGGTTGACTTATCGGACCGTTCGGTTCAGTATTTGGCGGTGGACGTACTCGTCACCGGCGCCGGCGGTGCCATCGGCGGGGTCAGCCGCCAGGTCGTCGATCTGCTCGTTGGCCAGGGTGTCGTCGTTCGCGCGATGGTCCGCACCGACGATTCTCGCGCCGACGCGCTGCGGGGGATGGGTGCGCAGGTCGTGGTGGGCGATCTGACCGAGCCGGGCGACGTCGTCAGCGCGCTGGACGGCGTGCAGCGGGTGTTCTTCAACATGAGTGTGTCCGCGTCGTACCTGGAGGCCGCGATTATCGTGTGCGCGGCCGCGCGGGAACACGGTGGCATCGAGGCGATCGTCGCCATGTCGCAGATGACGGTCTCCCAGATGACGTTGACGAGCACCGCGGAATCCCGCCAGCAGCGCCTGCACTGGCTCGCCGACGCCGTCATGGACTGGAGCGGTCTTCCCGTCACCCACGTCAGACCGACTGTCTTCCTTGACAATCCGCTGTTCACCTTCCTCGCCGCCCCCGGCCTGCGCGACCGCGACGAGCTGCTCCTGCCGTTCGGCACCGGGCGTACCTCGCCGATCGCGTCCGTCGACGTCGCGCGGGTCGTGGCCGAACTGCTACTGCACCCGGCCGCGCATCCGAGGAGCGTCTACGACCTGACCGGACCCGAGGTGCTGACGATCGAGGGCCTGGCCGAGCACTATTCGC
Source organism: Mycolicibacterium madagascariense (assembly GCF_010729665.1). Lineage (NCBI taxonomy): Bacteria > Bacillati > Actinomycetota > Actinomycetes > Mycobacteriales > Mycobacteriaceae > Mycobacterium > Mycolicibacterium madagascariense. The sequence continues at coordinate 419,695 of NZ_AP022610.1, forward strand.
GTGCCCTCGGTCGCCCCATCACGGGCATTGACATCCCGTACGACGACTGGGTCAGGCAGGTGCTGCAACCGTTGGGACTCGATCCGCATACCGCTCAACACATCTCGACGATGGCCGCGCTGCACCGCGCGGGTCGCTACGACCGGGCGACGAAGGACGTCACCGAGATCACCGGCAGCCCTGGGCAATCCGTCGACGAGTTCGTCGCCCACCACCGGGAGATGTTCACCCCATGACCACCGTCGGCGACCTCACCGCTCGGAACGCTAGCTTCGCATCCGCGGGTTTCGAGCGGGACCTCACCATCAACCCCGGCGGCAACGTGATGGTCATCGGATGCGTCGACCCGCGGGTCGATCCGGGGCACGTGTTGGGACTGGCCAATGGCGAGGCGGCCATCATCCGCAACGTCGGCGGTCGGGTGACCCCCGCGACGCTGCGCACGATGGCGATGCTGAGCAAGGTGGGACAGGCCAACGCCGAAACCCGCAGGCCCGGCCCGTTGAACCTCGTCCTGCTGCATCACACCGACTGCGGAATGAACGATCTGGCAGCCTTTCCCGGTCTGCTCGCCGAGTACTTCGAGACAACGGTCGACGAGCTCGACGCGAAGTCCGTCACCGACCCGGTCGGCTCGGTGCGCACCGACGTCGAGGTCATCAGGCAGAGCATCCACGCCCCGGACTACCTGGTGTCCGGGCTGGTCTACGACGTCCGCACCGGAGCTGTCGAGGTGGTGGTCCCGCCGACTCAGGTGCCGATCGACTAGGCCGAGCCGGTTAGGTTAGCCTGCACTACATGATGACGGTCGTCGAGCCCGGGGTGCAACCCGCACCGTCGCGGCCGCGCGTCGTCGGTCTGCTGGCCACCGTTGTCGTGCTCGCGCTGACGTGCGCGCTCAGCCTGGCGGTCGGCGCCGAGCACGTCGAGCCTGCGACGGTATGGCACGCACTCACCGACTACACCGACACCGGCGACGAGTGGATCGTGCGCGAGCTGCGGATCCCGCGCACGCTGCTCGGTATCGTCGTCGGCATCGCGCTGGGGTCCAGCGGAGCGCTCATCCAGGGCATCAGCCGAAACCCGTTGGCGGACGCGCAGATTCTCGGCATCAACTCCGGTGCCGGGCTCTTCGTCGTCGCGGCGATCTCGCTGCTCGGTCTGCGGACGATCTGGTCGTACGTGTGGTTCGCATTCGTCGGGGCCGCCGTGGCGATGCTGCTGGTGTACCTGATCGGGATGACGGGCCGGGTCGTCGTGACCCCGGTGCGCATGCTGCTAGCCGGGGTCGCCGCGGGCGCGGTCATGGAGGGCTGCTCCTATGCGATCCGGCTGCGCGATCCGCGTGCGTTCGACTCGATGCGATACTGGGACGCAGGCGCGCTCGACGGCCACTCGCTCGCGGTGGTCGGGGTCGTCGCGCCGTTCATCGCGGTGGGCGCCGCGCTGTGCCTGTACGTCAGCCGCGGTCTGAATGCGGTCGCGCTCGGCGACGATCTCGCAACGGCCATGGGCGGCAACGTCATTCGAACGCGCCTACTCGGTCTCGTCGCGGTCACCCTGCTGGCGGGCGCCGCCACCGCGGGCGCCGGTCCGATCGGGTTCGTGGGGTTGATGGTCCCGCATGCGGTGCGCCGGTACACCGGTCCGGACTGGCGCTGGATCTGCGCCTACAGCGTGATCGTCGCTCCCGCACTGCTGCTCGCCGCCGACGTGGTCGGGCGCGTGGTCGTCGCGCCGGGGGAGTTGCCCGCCGGCATCGTCACCGCATTCGTCGGTGCGCCCGTGTTGATCTGGCTGGTGCGCCGGCGCGCGGCGGCGGCGCTGTGACGCCGCTGCCGACCGTCGACTTCGGCCGTCGTCAGCTCATCGTGCGACGCGGATCGGCGCTCGCGCTGCGGGCGCCCTGGCGCAGTGTCTGGACGCTGACCGCACTCGGCGTCGTCGCGGCCGTGCTCGCGGTGGTGGCACTGGGGATCGGCCAGTATCCGATCTCGCCGGGGCAGGTCGTCGCGGTCGTGCTCGGCCGGGATCGCTCCTTCGCCGGTGTGTTGGTCCTGCAGTGGCGGTTGCCGCGAATCATGGTGGCGCTGTTGATCGGTGCGGCGCTGGGCATCTCTGGCGCGATCTTTCAGGCCCTCACCAGGAACCCGCTCGGCAGTCCCGACGTCATCGGCTTCGACTTCGGCGCCTATGCCGGAGCGCTGACGGCGATCGCCGTGCTGGGCGGCGGGCATCTGGAAATCGCGGTCAGCGCCGTCGTCGGCGGGCTCCTCACCGCGGTCGTGGTGTACCTGCTGTCCTATCGGAACGGTCTGGCCGGATTCCGCTTGATCATCGTCGGCATCGCCGTCAGCGCCGTCCTCAGTTCGGTATGCCAGTGGATCGTCCTGAAGATCAAGCTGCACCAGGCGATCACCGCGTCGATCTGGCAGCAGGGCTCGCTGAGCGGAATGGACTGGGCGCAGGTCGTTCCCGTCGTCGGTGGCCTCCTCGTCGCGCTCGCCGTCCTGAGCGTCGTCGGCCCGCAGCTGCCCATCCTGCAGATGGGTGACGACGCCGCCGGGGCGCTCGGCGTGCGTCCGGAACGGGTTCGGTTGGCGTACTTCGTGGTTGGAGTGCTGCTGATCGCCGTCGCCGCTGCGGCAGCGGGGCCGATCTCGTTCGTCGCGCTTGCCGCACCGCAGCTGGCCCGCAGGCTCACCGGCGCGGCCGGGGTCGGGCTGACGTCGGCCGCGGTGATGGGAGCGTTCCTGCTGTTGGCCAGCGACCTGATCGCGCTGACGATCTTCGCGCCCACGGAGTTGCCGGTGGGAGCGGTCACGGTGACCCTCGGTGGGCTCTACCTCGTCTACCTGCTCGTCGCGCAGGCGCGGCGGCGGTAAGGGGGGCGGGGATGTCGGAGGAGGTGCGGCTCGGGGCGCGCTCGCTGTCGCTGGGTTACGGCGACACGTCGGTCGTCGACGGTCTCACAGTCGATGTCGCGGCCGGCGCGATCACGGCCATCGTGGGTCCCAACGCCTGTGGCAAGTCGACGCTGCTGCGCGGCCTGGCGCGGTTGCTGCGCCCGTCGTCGGGTCAGGTGATCCTCGACGGCGCCGACATCACCCGCCTGCGCACCAGGGACGTGGCCCGTCGGCTCGGGTTGCTGCCGCAGTCGTCGATTGCCCCGGAGGGCATCACGGTGGCCGACCTGGTATCGCGCGGACGGTTCCCGCATCAGACCATGTTGCGGCAGTTCTCCCGCGACGATCAGCGGGCCGTCGCCGAGGCGATGGCCGCCACCGGGGTGACCCCGATCGCCGGCCGCCCCGTCGACGAACTGTCGGGCGGACAGCGGCAGCGGGTGTGGATCGCGATGGTGCTGGCGCAGCAGACGCCACTGATCCTGCTCGACGAGCCGACGACGTTCCTCGACATCGCCCACCAGATCGAGTTGCTCGAGTTGTTCGCCGAGCTCAACCTCGAGCAGGGTCGCACCATCGTCGCGGTGTTGCACGATCTCAATCACGCCTGCCGGTTCGCCGACCAGATCGTCGCCATGAAGGCGGGAGCCGTGGTGGCGCAAGGACATCCGTCCGACGTGATCACCGCGGAGCTCGTCGAGGACGTCTACGGGCTGCGGTGCCAGGTCATCAAGGATCCCGAGACGGGCACGCCGCTGGTGATCCCGCGGGCGTCGGGCCGGTTGCGGGCCAGGAAGTTGCCAGCGTCGGAGCCCGATTAGTCCTGGCGAGCAGCCGCAAAGGTGCAGGACACGCCGTAGTTTCGCGCATGTTTGCGGCTGCTGGGCGGGGTAAAGGGGAACCTGGCAACTTGCTGGGTTAGGATAGCCTTGACTTACCAGAACCGTGGAGAATGCTGGAGGACGGGCCATGCTCCGAACGATGCTGTGCGGCAAGGTGCATCGCGCCACCGTCCTCTCGAGCCCGGTCGACCAGTGGGCGGGCCGGTGAGCGCCGCCGCGACGGACGGGGTGCTCGGCGTCGTCGGCGTCGGATTCGGACCCTCCAACCTGGGCCTGGCGATCGCGATCGAGGAGCACAATCAGACGTGCGGTCCCGACGCGGTCATCACGGCCGAGTTCGTGGAGGCCAAGCCCGAATTCGGTTGGCACACCGGGATGTTGATCCCCGGCACCACGATGCAGATCTCCTTCCTCAAGGATCTCGCCAGCCAGCGCAACGTGCGCAGCCGGTACACGTTCCTGAACTATCTGACCGACCGGGGGCGGCTCAACGAGTTCATCAACCACCAGACGTTCTTCCCCACCCGGCTGGAATTCCACGACTACCTGGAATGGGCCGCCGAAAGGGTCTCGGCCACCGTGCACTACGGCACGCGCGCCGTCGCCGTCCGCGACGAGGACGACTGGCTGGCGGTCGACGTCGACGGCCCGGCTACCCGGACGCTGCGGGCCAGGGCGGTCGTGCTGGCCGGCGGGCTGCAACCGCAGCTACCCGGTGGCATCGTCGAGACCCGCCGCCAGTTCCACAATCACCAACTGCTGCAGCGGGTTCCGGAGCTGCCGTCGCGGCGGCACGGTCGCTTCGTCGTCGTGGGCGCCGGGCAGAGTGCCGCCGAGGTCACCGACTACCTGCACACGACGTTCGTCGATGCGGAGGTCCACGGCGTCTTCGCCAAGTACGGCTTCAGTCCCGCCGACGACAGTCCGTACGCCAACCGGGTCTTCGATCCGGCAGCGGTCGACGACTTCTACGCCGCGGAGCCGCCGGTGCGACAGCGTCTGCTCGACTACCACCGCGCCACGAACTACTCGTGCGTCGACCTGCCGCTCATCGAGACGCTCTATGCGCGTGAGTATGCCGAGCGCGTGGCCGGCCGGCGCAGGTTGTACTTCCACGGCGCCTCCGGCATCCAGTCGGCGAGCGAGGATCGCGACGGGGTCACCGTCACCATCGAGCATCACCCGACGAAGTCGGTCGAGACGTTCGACTGCGACGCCATCGTGTATGCGACGGGGTTCGCGCCGATGTCACTGCCCGCGATCCTGGGGGACCTCTGCGATCCGGCGGTCTACGCCGCGGAGGGGCCCGCTGTCTCGCGGGACTACCGACTGCGGACGTCGCGCGAGATCGCCGGGGCCATCTACCTGCAGGGCGGCACCGAGCACACGCACGGGCTGAGCTCGTCGCTGCTGTCCAACATCGCGGTCCGGTGCGGCGAGATCGTCGAATCCATCGCCCACGAAGCCGAATTCGGCTCACTGGGCCGTGCCGTTCTCGGCGGCCGCGCCGCCGGCTAGGGCTCGTCGGTGAGGTATCCACCGCCGCGGCCGAAGAACTCCAGCGCCCCGAGCTCGGTGCCATCGTCCAGCCGTACCTTCTCGACCACCAGACCGGGGGAGTCACCACGATGGGCACTTGGCCCCGCGACGATGACCATGCCGTCGCCCTCGGCGATGAACACCCGGCCGGGCGTACCGCCGTAGCGGCAGCGCGATACCGAGGCCTCGATCACCCGGATGCGCTGGCCGCGGTAGAACGTGACCGCGTTGGGGTACGGGTCCGACAGTGCGCGTACGAAGCGCTCCAATTCATCTGCGGGCCAACGCCAGTCGATGACGCTGTCGCGCGCGGAGCGCTTGTGGAAGAACGTCCGCTCGTCGAGGTTCTGCGGCGTCCACGTCGCAGCGCCGCGCTCGATGAGATCCAGCGCCTCCAGGAGTACTCCGGGGATGAGGTCGATGGTGGCCTGCACCAGCGACGTGCCCGTGTCGTGCGGGCCGATCGGAATCGCCCGCTGCAGCACCACGTCGCCGGTGTCCAGCTCGTCGTCCATGCGGTGTGCGGTCAGCCCGACTTCGGTTGCGCCACTGATCATCGCCCAGATCACCGGGGAGAATCCGGTGAACTTGGGTAGCAGCGAATCGTGCAGGTTGAGCGTGCCGTGGGGTGGCAGGTCGAACAGTGTCCGCGGCAGCCAGGTCCGCCAGTTGTTGGCGACGATGATGTCCGGCTGCGCGTCCCGCACGCGCGCGATCAGCTCGTCGTCGGGCCGCCGCGCCAGGTGCACGGGGATGCCGTTGGCACGGGCCAGGTCCTCGACGGAGTCGGCCCAAATCGACTCGTACGGTTGGTCACTCGGTGGGTGCGTGACCGCTAGGACGACGTCGTGGGACGAGCCGATCAGAGCCTTCAGGGTCGCGTGGCCCCACGTCTGGTACCCGAACGTCGCTACCCGCATGTCCGCCTCCTGGTATGTGCTGGTGTTTGGTTAGCCTAACCTTTGATACAGTTACCAGGTTCCTGTGGGTCTGCCCAACGCCCACCCCCGGATCGACCACGACGTTGAGGAGAATGCATGTCCGCCAATCCCTTTGACGACGAGACCGCGACCTTCTGCGTACTGGTCAATCACGAGGAGCAGTACTCGCTGTGGCCGACGTTCAAGCAGGTGCCCGGCGGTTGGACGGTGGTGTTCGGCGACGACGGGGTCGCCTCGCGGCAGAGCTGCCTGGACTACGTCGAGGAAAACTGGACCGACATGCGACCCAAGAGCCTGCGCGACCGCATGGCCGCGTCGGCGCCGACCGGGGCAGAGGCGGCGGGGCCGACCAGGGCTGAGGCGGCGGGGCCGACGGGGGCCGATGCGGCGGCACCGACCGGGGCAGATACGTCGTCGTCGTGACCAATTCCGAAGTGCAGCCGCCCGATCCGCCGGTCTGCGAGCCCCAATCGTCGCGCGGTGGTGCCGCCATCCTGTGGCGCACGGTCACCCGCAACGGTCGACTGCTGACGGTGGGCTCGCTCCTGATCTGCGGCCACCAGCTGTGCGAGGCCACGGTTCCGGTGATGATCGGCCTGGTGATCGGCCGGGCCGTCGAGACCGGTGATGCGCGCCAGCTCCTGCTCTGGGTGGCGGCGCTGGCGGCCCTGTTCGTCGCGCTGAACGCCTGCTACCGGTTCGGCGCACGGCAATTGATGAAGGCCATTGCGACCGAGGGACACCAGCTCCGCGTCGACCTGTCGCTGCGGATCCTGCATCCCCTCCGGTTGCGGACGCGGCTGCGCAGCGGTGAGCTGCTGTCGATCGCGAGCACCGACGCCGACGACACCTCCTATCTGCTGGACTACGTGCCGCGGATCGCCGGCGCCGTCACGGCCATCGCCGTGTGCGCGGGCGTGCTGCTGACGGTGGACGTGCAGCTGGGCCTGGTGGTGTTGATCGGCACGCCGCTGATCCTGTTCCTCCTCCAGTTCGGCGGACCCGTCATCACGCGTCGGGTGGCGGATCAGCAGGAGCTGGCCGGCCGGGCGACGACGATGTCGGCCGACCTGATCGCGGGACTGCGGCCGTTGCGCGGCATCGGTGCTCAGGCCGCGGCGGCCGACCGCTACCGCGCGGTGAGCAGGGAGGCGCTCGCGGCCACGCTTCGGGCAACCCGTTCGCAGAGCACCTACCTCGGGCTGTCGAATGCCGCCAGCGCCCTGCTCGCCGTCGGAATCGCCGTCCTCGCAGGCTGGTTCGCGCTGCGGGGTCAGCTGTCGATCGGTGAGCTCATCACGGTGATCGGACTGGCCCAGTTCCTGCTCGAGCCCTTCGGCACCATGGCCGAGGTACCCAGCTGGATCGCCGAAGCCAGGGCCTCGGCCGAGCGCGTCGGATGGATCGAGAACGCTCCCGTCGCGCTGACGCCCGGCACCACGGCGCTCGGTAGCGGTCCCCACGGACTGGAGCTGACGGACGTCACGCACGGCACCCTCGACGGGGTCACGATGACCGCTGCCGCAGGCGAATTCGTCGGTGTGGTCGCCGTCCGGTCGGCCGACGCCGACGCGCTCGTCTCGGTGCTGTCGGGAGCGGTGCCGCCCGATGACTACTCGGGCGTGGTCAGGGTGGGCGGGGTGCGGCTGGTCGACCTCGACCCCGCCGAGACGCGCCGCGCCCTCTTGGTGGAACCGCACCGGCCCGACCTGTTCACCGGCTCACTGCGGTCCAACCTCGTCGCAGGCACACCGGCGCCGGACCGGGTGGCCATCGCCGACGCCCTGCGCGCGTCGGCCGCGGTCGACGTCGTCGAGCTCCATGGCGCCGGCCTCGACCACGACGTCACCGAACGGGGTGCGAGCCTGTCGGGTGGCCAGCGTCAGCGGCTGACACTGGCTCGCGCCCTCCTGCGGGAGACGCCCATCCTGGTCCTGCACGAACCCACCACCGCCGTCGATGCGGTGACCGAAAGCGCCGTGGCGCAGGGCATCTCAGAACTGCGGCACTCCGATACCCGCTCCGGTCGGGTGACGGTGGTCGTGACCTGCAGCCCGGCGCTGCTGGCCGTGACCGATCGGGTGGTGCTGCTGGACCGGGGCAGGGTGGTCGCGACGGGACGGCACGACGAGCTCGTGGAGCGGCCCGACTACCGCGCGGCGGTGTGGCGATGAGCCAGCAGACCTCGCCGACCGAGCCCGAGATCCTGCCCGTCGCGACCGGTCGTCAGACTTGGGCGTGGCTGCGCGGTGAATTGCGTTCGCGCCCATGGTCGGTCGTGTCGACCGGGGTCGTGGGACTGACGGCGGCGGCGATGGCGGTGCTGCCGGTCTACGTGCTGGGCGTACTCGTCGACCGCATCATCGACCGGGCGCCGTCCTCGGTGATCGTCACGATCGCCGTCGTCGTGACGGTGTCGGCACTCGTCGGCGGGGTGGCGCTCGGACTGTCCCACTACCTCATCGGACGCCTCGGCGCCGTGGCGCTGGCCGACCTCAGGGAGGCCGGCGTCGAGAGGGCGCTCGGACTGCCCACCACGACCGTCGAACGCGTCGGCCGGGGCGATCTGCTCTCCCGCGTCAGCACCGACGTCGCCACGATCGGCAAGGCGGTATCCGACGTCATTCCCACGATGTTCGCCTCCGTTCTACTGGGGCTGCTGTCGCTGGTCGCGATGCTCGGCCTGGATTGGCGGCTCGGGCTCGCCGGGGCGATCGCGCTGCCCTGCTACGTCGTCGCGCTGCGGTGGTACCTGCCCAGATCGGCGCCGCGCTACGCGCTGGAACGCAGAGCCATCGCCGAGCGCTCCCAGGTGTTGATGGAGAGCATGATCGGCGTGGAGACCGTGCACGCCTACGGACTGCACACCACCCACCAGCGTGCGATCGAGACCGCGAGCGCCAAGGTCCGCGACATCTCGATCGGGGTGTTCACGCTCTTCACCCGGTTCGTCGGCAGGATCAACCGTGCCGAGTTCATCGGTCTGGCAACGATTCTGGTGACGGGCTTCTGGCTGGTGCGCCATGGCGAGGTCACGGTGGGGCAGACCACCGCCGCGGCACTGCTGTTCCACCGGCTGTTCAGCCCGATCAGCACGCTGCTGTTCACCTTCGACGAGGCGCAGGACGCGGGAGCCAGCCTGGCGCGTCTCGTCGGTCTGGTGAACGTGACCGCAGCGCCGGCATCGGTCACCGCGCCCGCGCCCGAACCCCTCGACGGCACACTGGAACTCGACGACGTCGAATTCGGATACGACGACGCCCGGCCGGTGGTGCGCGGGGTCGGCATCCGGGTCGAGCCGGGGCAGCGGGTGGCGCTGGTCGGGTCCACCGGCGCCGGCAAGTCGACGGTCGCGGGGCTTGCTGCCGGTGCGCTGACACCGCAGCGGGGCAGCGCCCGCATCGGCGGGGTCGCGTTGGCGGCCATGACACCGGGGCAGCGCAGGCGGCACGTCGCCATCGTCAGCCAGGAGGTGCACGTGTTCGCTGGCCCGCTCGCCGACGACCTGCGACTGGCCGACCCGGAGGCGACCGATGCGCAGCTGCGCGAGGCGCTGCGCACCGTCGGTGCCGACGACTGGGTGGACGCCCTCCCCGACGGTCTCGACACCGTGGTCGGCGAGGGCGGTCATCAGCTGACGGCCGCTCAGGCTCAACAGCTCGCGCTGGCCCGGCTTAAGCTCGCCGACCCCACGGTGGCCGTCCTCGACGAGGCGACGGCCGAAGCCGGCAGTCAGGGCGCCCTGGTGCTCGAACGCGCGGCCGCGGCGGTGACCGAGGGCCGCACGACACTGGTCATCGCACACCGGCTGACCCAGGCCGCGTCCGCGGACCGGGTGGTGGTGATGGCCGACGGAGAGGTCGTCGAGGAGGGCAGCCACGACGAGCTGATGGCAGCAGGGGGGCGGTATGCCCGGCTGTGGCACGCCTGGACGGCGCGCCACACGTATTCGACGGAGACGATGACGTGACGACGACCGAGATGCTGAACCTGTTGCAGCAGTGGAACGATCGAACCCGGCCCGCGGTGACGACGACGGTCCCCGAGGCGTTCGCGCGGCAGGCCGAGCTGACGCCCGAGGCGTTGGCGGTGGTCGCGGGCGAGACCAGGCTGACCTATCGGGAGCTGGCGACCCGGGCCTACCAGCTCGCGAATCACCTACGCAGTCAGGGCGTCTGCCACGAACAGACCGTCGCGATCGCGCTCCCGCGTTCGGCGGAGATGGTGACCGCCGTGGCCGCGATCCTCGCCGCGGGTGGCGCGTTCGTGCCCGTCGACCCGCAGTGGCCGGACGAACGGCGACGCCAGGTCCTCGCCGACACCGGGGTGACCGCCGTGCTCACCGCGCCAGGGGGAGCACGTCCCGGTGACGTCGACCCGATCGTCGTCGACCTGGCGGACTGGGCGTTCGCCGAGTGCGCCACCGAGGCGCCCGTGGTCGAGATCGACGGCAGCCAGCTCGCCTACGTCATCTTCACCTCCGGTTCGACGGGTACGCCGAAGGGGGCGATGATCCGTCACGAGGCCATCGGGGAGCGCCTCACCTGGCAGGTGGAGGAAATCCTCGGCTTCGGGCCCGGCGACGCGTCGCTGTTCAAGGCGCCGCTGTCGTTCGACATCTCGATCAATGAGATCCTGCTGCCGCTGGTGTGCGGGGGCTACGTAGTGGTGGCCGAGCCCGGTGGCGAGCGCGACCCGCAGTACCTGCTCGATCTCATTGCGCGCGAGGGGGTCACGTTCGTCTACCTGGTCTCCTCGATGCTCGACGTGCTGCTGGACCTCGCCGCGGGGACCACGCTGCTGGACGGTCTCGCGCACGTGTGGTGCGGCGGGGAGGTGCTGACCCCCACGCTGTTCGAGCGGTTCCGCGCCCAGCTGCGCACGACGCTGTACCACGGGTACGGTCCCGCGGAGGCGACCATCGGCGTGTCCCACGTCGTCTACCGCGACAGCGCCGAGCGGATCGAGACGTCGATCGGGCGGCCCAACCCGCACACCCAGCTCTACGTCCTCGACGCCGATCTGGAGCCGGTGCCGGTCGGAGTCGGCGGCGAGCTGTACGCGGCGGGATTCCTGTTGGGCCGCGGGTACATTCACGCGCCGGCGCTGACCGGCTCCCGCTTCGTCGCGAACCCGTTCGACGACGACGGCACGCGGATGTACCGCACCGGCGACCTCGCGCGGTGGACGGCCGACGGCGTGCTGGAGTTCCTCGGCCGCGCCGACAACCAGGTCAAGATCCGCGGCATGCGGGTCGAACTCGAGGAGATCGAGGTGGCGCTGGCGGCGCACCCCGGGGTCCGCCATGCCGCGGCGGTGCTGCGCCAGACGCCCGCGGGTGGTGCGCAGTTGACGGGTTACGTGCTCTCCAATGCCGCACTCGCGCAGGAGGATCTGCTGGCGTGGTGCGCCGCCCGGCTGCCCGAGCACATGGTGCCCGGCGCCGTGATGGTGCTCGACGAGTTCCCGGTCACGGCGAACGGCAAGCTCGACCGGCGCGCACTGCCTGCGCCACCGACGCCGGCGACCGGGTCGCATACCGCCCCGCGGGACGCTCGCGAGCGCGTACTGTGCGAGACGTTCGCCGAGGTGCTCGGCCTCGACTCCGTCGCCGCCGATGCCGACTTCGTGGCACTCGGCGGCGACAGCATCGTCGCCATGGGTCTCATCGCCGGGGCGAGGAGGCGCGGGCTGCGCCTGCGCCCGCGCGAGATCCTCACTCTGCGCACCCCGGCCGCGTTGGCCGCCGCGGCCACCGACCTCGCCGAATCGGCCGAGCCCGCGGCGGACCCCGTCGGCGACGTGCCGGCTACGCCGATCCTGGCCTGGCTCAACGACATTGGGTCGTTCACCGGCGGCTTCTACCAGTCGGTCACGGTGCACACGCCGGCCGGTCTCGCGATGGCGTCGCTGGCGGCGATGCTAGATGCGCTGCTGGACTGCCACGACGTGCTGCGGGCCAGCACTTCCGCGGCGGAGCCCGGCGGCCTGACGGTGCCGCCCGCCGGGTCGGTCACCGCGGCCTCGGTGCTCACCCGGGTGTCCGCCGCCGACGATCTCGACCGGCAGGCCGCGGACGAACGCACCCGCGCCGTCACGCGACTGGACCCGGCGCGGGGCCGGATGATCGCCGCCGTCTGGCTCGACGCAGGCGCCCACCGAACCGGTCGCTTGGTGCTCGTGGTCCACCACGTCGTGGTCGACGGCGTGTCCCTGCGGCTGCTGACCGAGGACCTGCGGACCGCGTGGTCCGCGCTCGCGGCGGACCGACCGATCGCCTTGGCCAAGGCGGCTACCCCCTTTCGGCAGTGGTCGCAGGCGCTGCGGGCGGCGACCCGGCGCGGTGAGTTCGCCGCCGACGACGACCACTGGCAGCGGGTCGCGCGCCGGCGTGACCCGCTGATCGGGAGCAGGCCGCTCGACCCCGCGGTCGACGTCGTCGCCACCGAGCAGAGGCTCGTGGTGCGCCTGGACCACGAGGTGACCGCCCGGCTGCTGGGCCCGGTGCCCGGCGCCATCCGCGCCGGCGTCGACGACATACTGGTCACCGCCTTGGCCGTGGCGCTCGCCGCGTGGCGCGGTCAGTCCGACTCCGGGGTGCTGCTCGAACTCGAAGGCCACGGGCGTGAGGCCGAATCCCTGGGCGCCGCGGGCGAACACCTCGACCTGTCGCGGACCCTCGGGTGGTTCACCACGCTGTTCCCGGCCTACGTCGACCCCGGAGCGCTGGCGTGGGACGACGTCGCGGCGGGCGGTCCGCAGCTCGGCGCCGCCGTGAAGGCGGTCAAGGACCAGCTGCGGGCGATCCCCCACCGCGGGCTGAGTCATGGCGCGCTGCGCTATCTCTCGGGCCGTCCGCGTCCGGATCTGGCCAGTCGGCCGCAGGTGCTGTTCAACTACCTCGGCCGGTTCACCGGCGCGGGCAGCGAGCCGTGGACACTGACCGACGATGCCGTCTCCGAGGACCGCAATGCTCGCATGCCATTGCCGCGGGCACTCGAGGTCAACGCCATCACCGTCGACACCGAACACGGCGCCCGGCTGGAGGCGACCTTCAGCTGGCCGTCGGGCGTGCTCGGCCGTGCCGAGGTGCAGCGGCTCGCGGCCCTGTGGACCGAGGCGGCGCAGTCGATCTCGACCAGCCCGGCCGTCGCGGGCCCGACACCGTCGGACTTCCCCCTCGTCGCGATCACGCAGGCCGATCTCGACGGCGACCTTGCCGGAGCGCTGGACGTCCTGCCGCCGACGCCGCTGCAGGCGGGCATCTACTTCCACTCCACCTACGCCGACGTCGATCCGTACGTCGTGCAGCAGATCGTGACGCTGTCCGGGCCCGTGGACGCCGACCGGCTGCGGGCGGCGGCCACCCGGCTCCTGGTCAGGCACCCGCAGCTGGCCACCGCGTTCCAGCCCACCGGCGACGGCAGCATCGTCTCGGTGGTGCGACCCGACGTCGAGATGCCCTGGTACCACGTCGAAGCCGGCGCGGTCGAGGACGTCGCCGCCGAGCAGCGGAACCGCCCGTTCGACCTGGCGCGTCCACCGCTGATGCGGTACGCGCTGGTGCGCCTCGCTCCCGACCGTCACGTGCTGATCCAGACGGTGCACCACCTCGTCGCCGACGGGTGGTCGGTGCCGATCGTGCTGCGGGAACTGCTGACCCTGCACGACGACCCGAACGCACCGCTGCCCACCGCTGCGCCGTTCCGCGACTACCTGCGGTGGCTCGCCGACGAACCCGTGGACGCGGCACTGGACGCGTGGCGCTCGGAACTGGCCGGCGTCGAGGAGCCCACCCGGGTCGTCGACGCGCTAACACCCTCTGAAGCAACGGGTTTCGGTCACGTCAGCACCGTGCTGACCCCCGACGTCGCGGGAAACCTCGCGGCGTGGTCGCGCGAGCGGGGCGTCACGGTCGGGTCGATCCTCGGGGCCGCGTGGGGGATTGCGGTCGGGCGATTGACCGGACGCTCCGACGTCGTGTTCGGGTCCACGGTGTCGGGACGCGGTGTCGACGTCGCGGGCATCGACGACATGGTGGGTCTGCTCGTCAACACCGTGCCGGCGCGAATCCACTGTGGCCCCGTGGAATCGCTCGGTGCGGCCGTCGACCGCTTCGCCGCCGCCCAGTCCGCACTCTTCGAACATCACCACGTCGCGCTCACCGACGTGCAGCACGCCGTCGGCGTGACCGAACTGTTCGACACCCTCGTCGTCATCGATCACCAGCCCGTCGCCGAGGACGTCACCGGCGCGCTCCGGGTCGACTCCATCGACGTCGTCGAGGCACCGCACTATCCGCTCACCCTGATGGTCCACCCGGGTGAGCCCTTCCGCATCACGCTCACCCACGACCGCGGGGCCTGCGACACCGCAGCGGCCGAGCGCGTGTTGAACCTCTACGTCCGCATCCTGACGACCATGGCCAGTGCAGCCGAAACCCGATGCGCGGCAATCGAAGTGCTCGAGGAGACAGAGCGGAGGCGGACGCTCGACGCGGGTGTCGGCGCCCCGGCGTGGCACGGCACCGTCGTCGACCTCGTCGCCGAGCAGATCCTGCGGTCGCCGTCCGCGACCGCGATCATCGGGGTCGACCGGCAGACGACGTACGCCGAACTCGACGACAGGTCGGCACGGTTGGCCGGAGCACTGGTGGCGGCCGGGGTGCGACGCGGTGACGTCGTCGCGGTCGCCACCGCGCGCCATACCGGCATGGTCGTCGCGCTGTTGGCCGCGTTGCGCGCGGGCGCGGCCTGCCTGCCCGTCGACCCGCGGTACCCGGACGCGCGCATCACGCTGATGCTCGACGACGCGCGGCCCGCGGTGGTGCTCACCGACGGCAGCCCCCTGCCCGCGCACGACGTGCCCACCGTGCCCGTGGACGCGGCGGGGGAGCCATGGCGTGCCACCGGTCTGGAACCCGACGACGCCGCCTGGGTCGTCTACACGTCGGGCAGTACCGGCCGCCCCAGGGGCGTGGTGGGAACGCATGCGGCCCTTGCCAATCGGCTGCGGTGGGCCGCGGACGCATGGTCCTTCGAACGGGGTGACGTGCGGATCGCCAAGAGCTCGACGAGTTTCGTCGACGGCCTCACCGAACTGCTCGGTGGACTCGTTGCGGGCGCGACCACGGTGATCGCCGACGACGACACCGCCCGCGACGGTGCGGCGCTAGCCGCTCTGGTGCGCGAGGTGTCGGCGGCGCAGCTGCTCGTCGTCCCGAGCCTGGCGGCCGCGCTCATCGACGTGGCGCCCTCCCACCTCGGCGGGGTGCGACGCTGGCTCTGCAGCGGGGAACCGCTCGACGGCGCGACCGTCGCGGCGCTGCGGCAGGCGTCGCCGGACGCCGAGATCGTCAACTCCTACGGCTCGTCTGAGGTGGCCGGCGATGTGCTCGCCGGCGTGGTGCCCGACGCGGGCCCGGTGCCGCTGGGCCGCCCGGTGCCCGGAACCCGCATTCACCTGCTCGGGGCGGATCTGCAGCCGGTGGCCCAGGGGGCGATCGGCGAGGTGTACGTCGGCGGTGTCCAATTGGCCCGCGGTTACCTCGGGGACAGTGCCGCCACCGCCCTGCGCTTCGTCGCCGACCCGTTCGGTGGACCCGGCGAACGGCTTTACCGCACAGGCGATCTCGCCAGATGGGCACCGGACTGGGCGGTGCAGTTCGTCGGACGGGTCGACGATCAGGTCAAGGTCAACGGGTTTCGGGTCGAGCTCGGCGAGATCGAGACCGCACTGGCGGCCCTGCCGGACGTCGCCGACGCCATCGTCACCGTCCGCGGGACGCGCGTCGACGCGTACGTCGTCGGTTCGAATGCAGAGATCGATCCCGCCGCGGTACGTACCGCTCTCGCGCTCCGCGTCCCCGCGCACCTGGTCCCCGCGACCGTCTCGGTCATCCCGTCGATTCCGTTGCTGCCCAACGGAAAGCGAGACCGGTCCGCACTGCCCGAGCCCGTACTCGCAGTGTCGCGGACGGCGCCTCGCACCGACCGGGAGGCGTTGATCTGCCGGACGTTCGAGGCGGTTCTTGGCATGGACCCCGACACGACGATCGGCATCGACGACGACTTCTTCGCCCTCGGCGGGGACAGTCTGCTCGCGCTGCGCGTGGTCAACCGGCTCGCCGGCGAAGGCGTCACCCTGCAGACCCGAGCGCTGTTCGACCTGCGCACCCCGCGCGCGCTGCACGACGCGCTCGGCACCGGCGCGACGCAGGAGCCCGCGAGCGCGGTCGACGCCGCGGCTTGGCACGGCCTGTCCGATGCCGAGCTGGCGGGGCTCGCCGAGACCTGCCCGGTCGAGGTTCAAGACGTCTGGCCGCTGTCGCCGCTGCAGGCCGGCGTGTACTACCAGTCGACGTTCACCAGCGACGTCACGACGTATCTGGCGCAGAACGTGTTCGACTTCGACCACCACCTCGACGTCGACGCCATGCGCACGGCGTTCGGGGCGCTGCTCTCGCGCCACGACAACCTGCGTACCGGTTTCGTCAGCGACGACATCCCGCGGCCGGTGCAGTACGTCGGACGGTTCGTGCCGGCCACCGTCGCGACCGTCGACCTCACCGATGGCCCGGCTGACGCCGTCGACGCCCGGCTGGCCGAGGTGATGCGCTCGGACGCCGAGCGCGCCTTCGACCTCGCGGTGCCGCCGCTGGTCCGGCTCACCGTGATCCGGCTACCGGACCGCGGTGACCGGCTGCTGCTGACCTGTCACTTCCTGCTGTGGGACGGCTGGTCGCGCGAGCTGGTGCTGCGAGAGTTGTTCGCGCTCTACGATTCCGGTGGCGTCCGCGGTGCGCTGCCCGCACCGCGCAGCACCTACGCCGACTATCTGCGGTGGATCGACGCCCGCGATCACGACGAGTCGATCCGCGCCTGGGCGGACGCGCTGGCCGGCCTGCCCGAGGCGACGTTGATCGCCCCGGAGGCCGTCGGGCGCGAGCCCGTCCGTCCCGAGCGGGTGTACGGCGAGTTGTCGGCCGACGCGACGGCCCGGCTGGCCGAGCATGCCCGCACCGGCGGGACGACGGCCAACACCGTCCTGACGACGGCACTCGGTCTGGTGCTCGGAGCCGAAACCGGCAGTGCCGACGTGGTTTTCGGCACCACGGTCGCGGGCCGGCCGCCCGAGCTACCCGGCGTCGAGAACGTCATCGGACAGTTCCTCAACACCGTGCCGGTCCGCGTCGACGCCACCGCACACACCACGGTGCGCGAAGTGTTGCGTCGCGTCGAGGACTTCCGCGTCGACCTGATGGGACACGACTACGTGGGGCTGGGTGACGTCATGCGCGCCGCAGGTCACCAGCCGCTGTTCGACGTGCTGTACGTCTGGCAGAACTTCCTGGACGACGACACGTTCACCGACTTCGAACGCCAGCACGGCATCGTCGGCGTGGACTTCGTCGACACCACGCACTACCCGTTGACCTGGGTGCTGACACCGGGCGAGCGCCTCGGCATCAAGCTCGAGTACCGGCCCGACGTCGTCGGTGCCGAGCGTGCCACCGCCATGGTTCGGCGCCTACGTCTGGCGGTGGAAGCGATGCTGGCGCAACCGGATACCGCGGTCGGTCAGCTCGACCTGGTGCTCGACGCCGAGCGCGATGCGCTCGCCCGCCGTTGGCGCTCGGCCGAGCACGAGGTCGGGGACGATACGATCGCCGACCTCCTGGCCGAGCGCGCCGCACGCCGTCCGGCGGACACCGCACTCGTGTGCGGGGACGCCACGCTGACCTACGCCGAGCTCGACGGCCGGGTCAACGCCCTGGCCCGCCAACTGCTGGCCCGCGGAGCCGGGCCCGAGCGGATCGTCGCTCTGGCCCTGCCGCGGTCGCTGGACATGGTCGTCGCGCTCTTCGCCGTACTGCGCACCGGGGCCGCCTACCTCCCACTCGAACTCAACTATCCGACGGCGCGACTGGCCGCCGTGGTCGACGACGCGAAACCCGTTCTGCTGGTGTGCCTCTGCGCAAGCGACGAATTGGTGGGACACCAGGTGGGCAGCGGCCGGCGGGTGCTGCGGCTCGACGACCCGGGGGTGGCGGAGGCGTTGTCGCGCAGCGCGGCCGGGCCGTTGACCGACGCCGAACTGGGCGACTTCTCGAGAAGCGTGGGGCCACGACGCCTCGATCATCCCGCCTACGTCATCTTCACCTCCGGGTCGACGGGTCGGCCGAAGGGTGTGGTGACCCCCTACCGCGGGCTGACCAACATGCAGCTCAATCACCGCGCGGCCATCTTCGACCCCGCGGTCGCCAGGGCGGGCGGTAGACGGCTGCGGGTGGCGCACACCGTGTCGTTCTCCTTCGACATGTCGTGGGAGGAGCTGCTGTGGCTCGTCGAGGGCCATGAGGTCCACGTCTGCGACGAGGAACTGCGCAGGGATGCAACGGCACTGGTGGCGTATTGCCGTCGGCATCGCATCGACGTCGTCAACGTGACGCCCAGCTATGCACACCACTTGTTCGAGCAGGGTCTACTCGACCCCGGCACTTCCCCCGCCCCGACGCTGGTGCTCCTCGGCGGCGAGGCCGTCTCCGACGAGGTGTGGCGCCGGTTGCGGGACCTACCCGACGGCGGCGGGTACAACCTCTACGGCCCGACCGAGTACACCATCAACACCCTCGGCGCCGGCACCGACGACAGTGCCACTCCGACCGTGGGACAACCCATTTGGAACACTCGCGCCTACGTGTTGGACGCGTGGCTGCGGCCGGTCGCCGACGGCGTCGTCGGCGAGCTCTACGTCACCGGTGCCGGACTGGCCCGCGGTTATCTGCACCGGCCCGCGCTGACCGCGGAGCGCTTCGTCGCCGATCCGTTCGTGCCGGGCGGCCGCATGTACCGCACCGGCGACCTCGTCGCCCGTCGCCCCGACGCGGGCGGCACGCTGGACTTCCTGGGCCGCAGCGACGATCAGGTCAAGATCCGGGGCTACCGCGTCGAACTCGGCGAGGTCGGCGCGGCACTGTCCGCGCTGCCCGGGGTGCGCCAGGCGGTGGCGATTGCGCGACGCGCGGGCGCGGCGGCGGCCAAACAGCTCGTCGGCTACGTGGTGCCCGAGCAGCCGACCGGCGACCCGGCGGCCTTCGCCGCCCAGCTGCGGGCCCGGTTGACCGAGACACTGCCCGACTACCTGGTCCCGGCGCGCTACGGCGTCGTCGACGCCATCCCCCTGACGGTCAACGGCAAGCTCGACGTCCGGGCGCTGCCCGAGCCCGTCGCGCCCGCCGCCGGGACGGCTCGAGATCCGCGGGACGACCGCGAAGCCCTGCTGCTGCAAGTCTTCTGCGAGGTGCTCGGCCTGTCCGAGCTCGGCATCGACGACGACTTCTTCACTCTTGGCGGGGACAGCATCTCGTCGATCGCGGTGTCGGGCCGGGCCCGCAAGGCCGGGCTCGACGTCACACCGCGCGACGTATTCCGGCGCAGGACCGTCGCCGCGCTGGCCGCGGCCGCCGCGACCGTCGACGGCCCGGCCGTCGCCACGGCACCCGACAGCGGGGTCGGCGCGATCGCACCGACGCCGATGCTCGCCGAGACCGCGGGAGCGGACACACCGCTGGCCAACTTCTACCAGTCCACGGTGCTCGGGACGCCGGCCGGAATGACCGCCGCCCAGCTCGAATCCGTTCTGCAGGCAGTGCTGGACGCCCACGACATGCTGCGCGCCCGGCTCGACGCCGACTGGACGCTGTCGGTGTCCGACGCGACGGTGCCGGCCGCGCGGGTGCTGACGACGCGGACCGGCGTGCTCGGGTCCTCCGACGTCGACGTCGCCACCGCCGCGGCAGCCGCCGAGCTCTCGCCCCGGGACGGCCGGATGATCGCGGCCGTCTGGTATTCCGCGGGCCAATTGCTGCTCGTCGTTCATCATCTGGTGATCGACGGCGTGTCCTGGCGCATCCTCGCCGACGACTTCGCCCGCGCCTGGGCGGCCGTCGACGGTGGGCGAGCGCCGGTCGTCGACCCCGTCCCGACCTCGTTTCGGACGTGGTCCCACGCGCTGCGTGACGCTCGCTTCGACGACGAAGTCGACTACTGGAGGGGCATTCTCGCGACGCCCGATCCCGACCTCGGCCGGCTCGCGCTCGACCCCGCGCGCGATACCGCGAGCACCGTTGTGCGACGATCGTTCTCGCTCCCGGCGGACGTCAGTGCGGCGCTGCTGTCCACCGCCCCGGCGGCGTTGCACGGTGGCGTCGACGACGTCCTGCTCGGTGCCTTCGCGGTGGCGCTCGCGCAGTGGCGGGCCGATCGCGGTCACCGCGACGCCACCGCCGCCGCCGTGAACGTGGAAGGCCATGGGCGCGAACCGGACCTGGTGCGGGGACGGCTGGACCTGTCCCGCACGATCGGCTGGTTCACCGCCATCTACCCCGTCCGACTGGATCCCGGACGCCTCGACTGGGACGACGTGGTCGGGGCGGGGCCGGCCCTGGTGACCGCCGCCCGCGCGGTCAAGGAGCAGTTGCGCACCGTACCGAACCGCGGCCTGGGCTACGGGGTCCTGCGGCACGTCGATCCGACGCGGCCCCTTCCCGGCTCCGCCCCGCAGATCCTGTTCAACTACCTCGGTCGGTTCGCCGGCGGCAGCGGTCGGGCATGGGAGCCGGTCGCCGGGATCGGCGCGCTGCGCGAGGGCGTGGATCCCACCAATCCCGCGGTGGCGCTGGAGATCAACGTCATGGCCGAGGACGGTCCCGACGCCACCGTGCTCTCGGGCACCCTGGCCTGGCCTCGGGCGCTGCTCGACACCATCGACGTCGACGCGTTGGTGGAGTTGTGGGTCGCCGCGCTGACGGCGCTGACCCGCTGCGACGGGCTCGCCGGCCATACGCCATCGGACTTCCCGCTCGTCGACGTGTCCCAGGCCGACCTCGACGAGTGGGAGCGGTCCGGAACCGTCGAGGACGTCCTGCCGCTGCTGCCGCTGCAGCAGGGGATGTACTTCCATGCCGCCTTCGGGGGTACCGACACCTATCGCGTGCAACAGATCGCCGAGCTGACCGGGCCGCTCGACGTCGATGCGCTGCGCGCCAGCGTGCGTGCCGTCGTCGCTCGGCATCAGGCACTGCGGGCCTGCTTCCGCGAGCTCGAGGACGGCTGGCTCGCGCAGGTCGTGCTGGCCGAGGTGACCGTCGACGTCGAGGTCGCCGACGACCTCGAAACGGCTGCCCGAGAACATCTCTCGCGCCAATTCGATCTATCGGACGCGCCGCTGGTCCGCTACGCCCTGGTGTCTCTGGCGCCCGACGATCACCGGCTGATTCAGACCATGCATCACATCGTCGCCGACGGTTGGTCGTATCCGGTGATCTTCGGCGACGTCGTCGCGCACTACAACGCCTCGCTCGGAATGGGTCGGGGGCCGGCGCCGGTGACCGCGACCCTGCACGACCACGTGGAGGTCGTGCACGGCGCCGATCGTGCCGCGGCCGAGCGGACGTGGGCGAGTGCACTGGCCGACGTCGTCCCCACCACGCTGTGCCCCGAGGCGACGACCGTGGGGGACCATCGCAGCGCCGTGCGGCGCCTGGCGCCGGAAACGACTGCGGCACTGGTGAATACGGCTCGCACGCGCGGCATCACCACGAGCACGGTGCTGCACGGCGCGTGGGGGCTGCTGCTCGGCAGGCTGCTGGACCGTCGCAGGGTCGTGTTCGGTTCGACCGTGTCGGGCCGGGGCGGTGCGCTGCCCGGCACCGAAACCCTCGTCGGACTGCTCATCAACACCATTCCGGTGCCGATGGCGTGGGAACACCACACGCCGCTGGGTACCGCGCTGGCGGATCTGCAGGAGCGGATGAGCGCCGTACTGGATGCGCAGCACGTCGGGTTGACGGAGCTGGCCCGCATCACCGGTGTCCGCGACCTGTTCGACACCATGGTGGTCGTCGAGAACTTCCCGTCCCTGCCGTCGGGTGACGCCAATGACGCTCGCGCACTCATATTTCGGGGCTTCACCGGTGCCGACGCCCCGCACTACCCGGTGTCGCTGGTGGCCTACCTCGACGACCGACTCACCGTGGAGATCATGTACGACTCCGGCGCGGTGAGCGACGCGGAGGCCGAACGCCTCGCCGAGCGCGTCGAGGCCGTCCTCACGGCGTTCGCCGAGCGGCCCGACGCGGCGATCGCCGACGTCGACCTGCGGACCGCCGCCGAGCGCGGGTTCGGCGGTGCCGGGCAGGCCGCGGCGGGTCCCGACCGCACCCTCGTCGAGGGCTTCGCCGCGTCCGCGCGGGCCCATGCGGCCGACGTCGCGGTCAGCTGCGGTGACGCCACGCTCACCTATGCCGAGCTGAACGCCCGGGCCTCGGCGGTCGCGGGCACCCTCGTCGACCTCGGCGTGCGACCAGAGTCGAGAGTGGCGGTGGCACTGGGCCGTTCGGTCGACCTCGTCGTCGGGCTGCTGGCCGTCCTCAAGGCGGGTGGCACGTACGTGCCCCTCGACGTCGACTGGCCCGCCGCGCGGTTGCGTCACGTGGTGGACGACTCGGCACCGGTGTGCGTACTCACCGATCATGCCGACCGGCTGCCGTTCGACGACGTCCCGACGGTCGTATTGTCCGATGCCGCCGGCGGCGGACTCGACGCGCCGGTAGTCGCGTCGGACCCCGACCACGCCGCCTACGTCATCTACACCTCCGGCTCGACCGGCGTGCCGAAGGGCGTTGCGGTGAGCCATCGCAACGTGGCTGCGTTGTTCGAGGGTGCCGCGCAGCTCTTCGACTTCGGGCCGGCTGACGTCTGGACGATGTTCCACTCCGCGGCCTTCGACTTCTCAGTCTGGGAGCTGTGGGGGCCGCTGCTGCACGGCGGCCGTCTGGTGGTCGTCGAGCAGGCCGTCGCGCGCGACCCGGACCGCTTCGTCGAACTACTGTCGCGCGAGGGCGTGACGGTGCTCAATCAGACGCCGTCGGCGTTCTACCCGCTGATCGAGGCGGACCGGCGACGGCGGCTGCCGTTGGCGCTGCGGTACGTGGTGTTCGGTGGCGAGGCGCTCGACACGGGTCGGCTCGCCGCCTGGTATGTCAACCACCCCACCGATGCCACGCAACTGGTCAACATGTACGGCATCACCGAGACCTGCGTGCACGTCTCGCACCGGGCGCTGACGTCCGCCGACGCCGACAGCGTGATCGGCGGCCCGATCCCCGGTCTGCGCATGCACCTGCTCGATGGCGCACTACGACCCGTACCGGTCGGCGTCGTCGGTGAGCTGTACGTCGAGGGCGGCCAGGTCGCCCGAGGATACGCCGGCAAGCCGGGATTGACGTCGAATCGGTTCGTGGCCAACCCCTTCGACGCCTCGGGATCTCGGCTGTACCGCAGCGGTGACACCGCGATGTGGACCGCGTCGGGCGATCTGGTCTACGTCGGCCGTTCCGACCAACAGGTCAAGGTGCGCGGCTACCGGATCGAGCTCGGCGAGGTCGAGAGCGCCCTCGCCGCACTGCCGGGCGTCGTCACCGCAGCTGCGGCGGCCCACGACGACGGCGGCCGCACCCGCCTAATCGGCTACCTGGTGGCACGCGAGCCGATCGACACCGCCGACGTGCGCACCCGTCTCGCCGACCGGCTGCCGGAATACATGATGCCGTCCGCGTTCGTCGTCCTGGACGCCCTCCCGCTGACCGTCAACGGCAAGCTGGACCGGGCCGCGCTGCCCGTACCCGTCGCGTCGCCGCCGCCCGCCGTCACCGATGCCGACGACGGTCCGGCGGGTCTGCTGGCCGCCCTGTGCACCGAGATCCTCGGCGCGCCAGTCGGTGTCGACGACGACTTCTTCACCGCGGGCGGCGACAGCATCGTCGCCATCCAGTTGGTCAACCGGGCGCGCAAGCAGGGTGTACGCATCACCCCGCAGCAGGTGTTCACGTGTCGGACGCCGCGTGCGCTGGCCGCGGCGGCCGACGTCGCCGCGGCTCCGGCCCCCCGCGACGACGTCGAGCCCGACTACGGCGAGGTCATGGTGACGCCCATCGTGGCGCGGCTCGCCGAACTCGGCGGCACGATCGACGGGTTCAACCAGGCCGAGCTGCTCCTCGCCCCGGCTGATGCGACAGTGGAGCGCCTGCAGGCGGCGCTCGGCGCACTGGTCCGACGCCACGAGGCGCTCGGTCTGCGGCTGCACCGCCCGGTGCCGATGCTGTGGTCGCTAGAAACTGCTGCGGTACCGCCACTCTCGGTACACCGGGTCGACGCCGTCGAGATGACGGACGACGACCTGCGGGAGGCGATCGCGACGCACTCCGATGCGGCGGCCGCAGCGCTGGCCCCGGACCGCGGCGTGATGATCGCTGCCGTGTGGTTCGACCGCGGCCGGGAGCGTCGCGGCCGGCTGCTCCTCACCGTGCACCATCTGGCCGTCGACGCGGTGTCCTGGCGCATACTCCTCGACGACCTCGGTGACGCCTACGAGCAGCTGCGGGCCGGGCGCCCACCCGTGCTCCCCGCCGTGCCGACGTCGCTGCGCAGCTACGCCAGGGCCGTCAACGAGAACGCCCAGCACGCCTCGCGACTGGCCGAATTCGACCACTGGAGCGCCACGCTGGCAGCGGGCGGCGAACTCCACGGCGACGCCGTTCCCGTCGGGCTCACCGTCGGGGCGACCAGGGACCACGTCGTGCGGCTGACGACGGCCGAGACGCTCCCGCTGCTGACGACGGTCCCCGCGCTGGCGAACGCCGACGTCACCGAAACCCTGGTCGCCGCGCTACTGGTCGCCGTCGACCGCTGGCGGGAGCGCCCCGGGGCGCCGCTGACGCTGGATCTCGAACGCCACGGCCGCGACGGCTGGGGTGCCGAACTCGACCTGTCCCGCACGGTGGGGTGGTGTACGGCCATTGCGCCCGTGCGGCTGGCCGCCCCCGGTGCCGCCGACCTCGTCTCGATCCTCAAGGGCGTCAAGGAGACCCTGCGGGTACAGCCCGAGGGCGGTCTCGGCTTCGGGCAGCTGCGGTACTGCAACCCCCGCACCTCGTCGGCCCTGAGCCGGCTGCCCGCTCCGCAGGTGCTGTTCAACTACCTCGGCCGGTGGATGGCCGACGGCACCGACGACTGGGATTGCGCGCCAGAGGTCGACGCGCTGCGGGGCGGACCGGCTCCCGACCTCGGCACACCGTATCTGTTGGAGGTCAACGCGATCTGCGACGAGACGAGCGCCGGACCCGTCCTGCGGGCGACGCTGACCTACGCCGACGGCGAGCTGACCGGTGACGCGATCGCCGGTCTGGCCGACCACTGGCACGCGGTTTTGCGGGAGTTCGGCGGACTGGCCCGCGAACGGGCCGGCCTCACCCCGTCGGACCTACCACTGGTCGACCTGTCCCAGGACGACGTCGACCGTGTGACAACCGGGTTCGCGGTCGACGACGTCTGGCCGCTGTCACCCCTGCAGGAGGGCGTGTACTTCCAGGCCCGGTATGCCCAGGCCGCGGTCTACGTCGTCCAGAACGTCTTCGACATGACCGAGACCGTCGACGCGGATGCGCTGCGCATCGCGTACTCGGCGGTGATGGCCCGCAATCCGGTGCTGCGGTCGGCGTTCCTGGCCGATGGACTGCCCCACCCCGTGGCCGCCATCGCCGTCGACCCGGTCTGCGAACCGGAGATCGTCGCAGTCACCGGTGACGCCGAGGTCGCCGAACTCACTGCCGCCGAACGGCTGCGCTCGTTCGATCTGACCGCACCCCCGCTGGCCAGGATGACCGTCCTGCGGTCCGCCGAACGCGACCGGCTGATCTTCAGCTATCACTTCCTGCTGCTCGACGGGTGGTCGCGCGAGCAGCTGCTGCGCGAGCTGTTCGCCGAATACGCCGCAGCACGAACGCGTTCCACGGCTGCGCTGCCGACGCCGAGCGCCCAGTTCACCGACTATCTGCGGTGGTTGGCCGGCCGGGATCGCGAGGCGTCGGCGGCCCGTTGGGCCGGCGCGCTTGCCGGGCTGGCGGCGCCGACGCTGCTGGTGCCCGCGGCCGTCGGCACCGAGCCGACGCTGGCGCTGCGGGTGGACTTCACTCTGCCCGAGGACCAGACGACCGCCCTGACGGCCACGGCGCGCGGCGCGGGCGTCACGCTCAACGCGGTCCTCAGCAC
Organism: Mycolicibacterium madagascariense; assembly: GCF_010729665.1. Taxonomy (NCBI): domain Bacteria; kingdom Bacillati; phylum Actinomycetota; class Actinomycetes; order Mycobacteriales; family Mycobacteriaceae; genus Mycobacterium; species Mycolicibacterium madagascariense. Next base: position 446,034 of record NZ_AP022610.1, read on the forward strand.
CGCGCTGGCGATGGTGCTGGCCTACGAAACCGGGAGTGCCGACGTGGTGTTCGGGTCCACGGTGGCGGGTCGGCCCACCGAGCTCGACGGCATCGAGTCGGTCATCGGGTTGTTCCTCAACACGGTGCCGACGCGAATCCAGCTGCAGCCGAATCGATCCGCCGCGGACACCATGCGCGCCGTCCAGGCCGACCGCCTGGAATTGATGGACCACGAGTATCTGGGGTTGGGCGACGTCCAGCGCGCGGCCGGCGTGAACGGGCCGCTCTTCGACAACCTCTTCGTGTTGCAGAACTTCCTCGACGACGACACGTTCACCGACATGGAGACCGAGTACGGCATCGCCGGACACGACTCGGTCGACGCCTCGCACTACCCGCTCACCTGGGTGGCGTCGCCGGGTCGCCGACTGTGGGTCAAGCTCGAATACCGACCCGACGTCGTCGACCGCCAGTACGCCGAGCGACTGCTGGAGCGGCTACGGCACGTCCTTGGTCAATTGACCACTGGCGCAACTACTCTCGCCGAGATCGATGTCCTCCTGCCCGATGAGGCGCCGGCCGCCGACGCCACCGGACACGACCTGCCCGACGCGACCGTACTGGACCTGCTGGCACAGCGCGGTGGCGTCGCGCCGCTGGACACCGCGCTGGTGTGTGGTGCCGACCGCGTCGACTTCGGTGGCCTCGACGCGCGGGTCAACCGGCTGGCGTGGCTGCTCCGCCACCGCGGCACCGGACCGGATCGGACCGTCGCGCTGGCCATTCCGCGGTCCATCGACACCGTCGTCGCCCTGTTCGCGGTGCTGCGGGCGGGCGCCGCGTACCTGCCGCTGGAGCTGGACTATCCCGACGAGCGACTGGCCGTCATGCTCGCCGACGCCACGCCGTCCCACGTGGTGACGACGTCGGCCGTGGCACGGCGGATCGAGCCGCTGCTGCCCGGCGGATGCGCGGTCGTCGTCCTCGACGACGAGCCGGAACTGGCTGTCCAACGGACGGATTGGGACGGCTACGCGCCCAGCCTCGACGAGGCAGCCTACGTGATCTACACCTCCGGCTCGACGGGCCGGCCCAAGGGTGTCGTCACGCCGCACCGCGGCCTGACCAACATGCACCTCAACCACCGAGAGGCAATCTTCGCCCCGGCGATCGCCAAGGCGGGCGGCCGCCGGCTGCGGATCGCCCACACCGTGTCGTTCTCCTTCGACATGTCGTGGGAGGAGCTGCTCTGGCTGATCGAGGGACACGAGGTGCACGTCTGCGACGAAGAGCTGCGCAGGGACGCCTCGGCCCTGGTCGCCTACTGCCACCGGCATCGGATCGACGTCGTCAACGTCACCCCGACCTACGCGCAGCTGCTGTTCGAGCAGGGCCTGCTGGACCCGTCGGGCCACCCACCGGTCCTCGTCCTGCTCGGCGGTGAGCCGGTCTCGACCGCGGTGTGGGATCGCCTGCGCGACAGCGACACCACCTACGGTTACAACCTCTACGGTCCGACCGAGTACACCATCAACACCCTCGGCGGCGGTACAGACGACAGCGCCACCCCCACCGTGGGCCGTCCGATCTGGAACACCCGCGCGCACGTCCTGGACCCCTGGCTGCGGCCGGCACCCGATGGCGTCGCGGGCGAGTTGTACGTCGCGGGAGCGGGACTCGCCCGCGGGTACCTCCGTCGGCCTGCGCTGAGTGCGGCCCGCTTCGTCGCCGATCCGCACGAGATCGGCGGCCGGATGTACCGGACCGGTGACCTGGTCCGACGGCGGCGATCCACCGACGACCGCGCGGGCAATCTGGACTTCCTCGGCCGCACCGACGACCAGGTCAAGATCCGGGGTCACCGCGTCGAACTCGGAGACGTGGAGAGCGCCATCACCGTACACCCGGACGTCGCACACGCGGCCGTCGTCGCCCGGCCGGACCCGAACGCCGCGGGCTCGCAGCGGCTCGTCGGATACGTCGTCCCGGCCGTGCCCACCGACGACGACCTCGCCACCCGGGTCCGCGCGGATCTGCGGGATCGCCTGCCCAGCTTCATGATTCCCTCGGCGCTGGCGGTGCTCGACGCCCTGCCGCTGACCGACAACGGCAAGCTCGACGTACGAGCGCTGCCCGACGTCGACCCGCGCGGCCGACGTCCCGCGGGCCGGCCGCCGCGGACCGCTGCCGAGGAACGGCTCTGCCGGCTGTTCGCGGACGTCCTCGGCGTGGCCGCCGTCGGCGTCGACGACGACTTCTTCGACCTCGGTGGACATTCACTGCTCAGCATCCGGCTCATCGGTCTGGTGCGCGCCGAACTCGGCGCGGAGATGTCGCTCAAGCACGTCTTCGACGCGCCCACCCCCGCGGCCCTCGCCGCGCTGCTGGCCGGCCAGTCGGCGGACGCCGCGGCGCCACGACCCCCGCTGGTAGCCGCCCGCCGACCCGAGTGCATCCCCACCTCGCCCGCGCAGGAACGGCTGCTGATCCTCGACCGGCTCGAGAACACCGCGGCGGCATACCATTACCCGCTGGTGTTCCGCGTGCGCGGCGCGTTCGACGTGGACGCACTCGGCGCTGCGCTCGGCGACGTCGTCGATCGGCACGAGTCGTTGCGCACGGTGTTCGGCGAGCACGACGGCGTCCCGTTCCAGTGCATCCTGCCCGCGGGGACCACGCCGACGCTGCGCGTGGTCGACTGCGCGGCGGCCGACGTCGCCGCTCTCGTCGACGCGGCCGTAGAACCGCGGTTCGACCTGAGCTCCGACATTCCGTTGCGCGCGAACGTCTTCCGCGTGGCAGACGACGATCACACGGTGGCACTCGTCCTGCACCACGTCGCCACCGACGAATGGTCGGATGCGCCGTTCCTTGCCGACCTGAACCGCGCGTACGCCGCCCGGGTCGCCGGCGACGCCGACGCCCAGGTCCCGCTGCTGGTGCAGTACGCCGACTACGCGCTGTGGCAGCGTCGACTGCTCGACGTGGTCGGTGAGGACCAGCTCGCGTTCTGGCGGGACACGCTGGCCGGCGCACCCGACGAGCTGGCCCTGCCTACCGACCGACCGCGCCCAGTCCAGCCCAGCGGCGAGGGTGGCAGCCTGGTCGTGGACGTGCCGACGGATGTCGTTGCGATGCTGCGGAGTCTGGCGGCTGAGCGTCAGGTCAGCATGCTGGTGCTGTTCCACGCGGGGGTCGTGGCGCTGCTGCACCGCATGGGAGCCGGTGACGACGTCGTCGTCGGCACGCCCGTCGCGGGTCGCACCGAGACCGCGCTGCACGACCTCGTCGGGTTCTTCGTCAACACCGTCGTGCTGCGGGTCGACGCGTCGGGCCACCCGTCGTTCGACGAGTTGCTGGCGCGCGCGAGGACAGCCGACCTCGCCGCGTTCGCGCACCAGGACGTGCCCTTCGATCGGGTCGTCGAGGACCTGAACCCGCCGCGCGTGGCGGGCCGCAACCCGCTGTTCGGCGTGTTCGTCGGCTACCACCGGCACGAGGGCCGCGACGACGAGATGTTCGGGCTGCCCACGCAGTGGAGTGAACCCGTCTCGACCGCAGCGATGTTCGATCTCGGGTTCACCCTCGTCGACGACCGCGCCGGCGGCGGGGCGACGGTGATGGCGGAGTACGGCGCCGACCTGTTCGACGAATCCACGGTGCGCACGCTGACCCAGCGGCTGGTCACGTTGCTCGCCGACGCGATCGCCGACACCGCGGTCGCGATCGGCGCGCTGGAGGTGCTGGCCGACGGCGAGCGCGACGCGCTGATAGTCGACCGCAACGACACCACCCACGTCGTCGCGCCGACGAGCCTGGGCGCGCTGGTCTCGCGCACGGCGCAGCTGTCACCCGACGCCACGGCCGTGGTGTTCGACGACCTCGCGCTGACCTATGCCGAACTCGACTCCTGGTCGGATCGATTGGCGGCCAACCTCGTCGAGGGCGGCGCGGACCCCGGCCGGATCGTCGGCGTCGCGCTGCCGCGGTCGGTGGAACTGGTCGTCGCACTGGTGGCGGTCGCGAAGTCCGGCGCCGCCTTCTTGCCGTTGGACCCGGAGTATCCGCCGGATCGCCTGGCGTACATGACCGCCGACGCGGGCCCGACCACGGTGCTCGACGACCCGGCCTGGATACGCGCCGCCCGCGACCGGGACGTGGCGGCGCCGTCGGCCGACGTCGACCCCGCCGGTTGGGCCTACGTGCTGTACACCTCCGGGTCGACGGGACGGCCGAAGGGCGTCGCGGTGCCGCACGCCGGCATCGTCAACCGCATCGCGTGGCTGCAGCACGCCTACCCGCTCACCCCGGCCGACCGCATGCTCGTCAAGACGCCGATCGGCTTCGACACCTCGGTGTGGGAAGTGTTCTGGCCGTTGGCCGTTGGTGCGACGTTGGTCGTGGCCCGGCCCGGCGGTCATCGCGATCCCGCCTACCTCGCGGAGGTCGTCGTGCGCCACCGCGTCACGGCCGTCGACTTCGTGCCGTCGATGCTCGAACTCTTCCTCGACGAGCCCCGCGCGGCGACGTGCACGACGCTGACGAGGGTCACCGTTGGGGGCGAGGCACTGTCGACCGAGCTCGCCAACCGCTTCGCCGCCATCGTCGGGGTGCCCCTGCACAATCTGTACGGCCCCACCGAGGCCGCGGTCGACGTGCTCGGGTGGACCGCCGACGGGGGACCGGTCGCGCTCGGGGTGCCGGGCTGGAACGTGCGCGTCTACGTGCTCGACGGCTACCTGAACCCCGTGCCGGTGGGCGCGCCCGGTGAGTTGTACCTCGCGGGAGTCCAGTTGGCCGACGGCTATCTGCACCGCACGGGGCTCACCGCGCAGAGCTTCGTGGCGAACCCGTTCGAGGCGGGCACCCGGATGTACCGCACCGGTGACGTGGTGCGCTGGCGCGGGGACGGTCAGCTGGAGTACCGCGGCCGCACCGACGAGCAGATCAAGCTCCGCGGCGTCCGCATCGAGCCCGGTGAGATCGAGACCGTACTGACCGGCCATCCGGCGGTGGCCTCGGCGCGGGTGGTCGCGCGCGGCGACCGACTGATCGCCTACTATCTGACGGTGTCCGGGGTCGACGCACCGTCCGCGGAATCGCTCCGCGCCCAAGCATTGTCAGTGCTTCCGACGCACATGGTGCCCGCGGCCTACGTCGCGTTGGCGTCCTACCCGCTGACGCCGAGCGGCAAGCTCGACCGCGCGGCGCTGCCGGCACCCGAGCTGACGACCGGCACGGGCCGCGCCGCGGAGACGCCGCGCCAACGACGGCTGTGCGAGCTGTTCGCCGACGTTCTCGGGGTACCGGTGGCGAGCATCGACGACGACTTCTTCACTCTCGGTGGACATTCGCTACTGCTGGTGCGTCTCGCGTCGCTGCTGCGCCGGGAGTTCGACGTCGACGTGTCGGTCGCGCGCTTGATGGCGGCTCCCACGGTGGCGCAGGTGGACGCCCAGCTCGCCATGGGTGACGCCGACGCCCCCGACAGCCTGGCGCCGGTGCTCGCACTGCGCACCGCGGGGAGCGAACCGCCGCTGTTCCTGCTGCACCCCGCCAGCGGACTCGGCTGGCAGTTCACCGGCCTGAAGAATCATGTGCCGCAAACCATTCCGATGTACGCGCTACAGTCGCCACTCTTCTCCACCGGCGTTCTGCCCCGGACCATCGACGAGCTGGCCTCGGACTACGCAACGACGGTGTCCGCGCTCGCCCCGAGCGGCCCGATCCGCCTCCTCGGCTGGTCGTTCGGCGGCTCCATGGCGCTGCTCGTCGCGCAGGAGTTGGTGCGGCGTGGTCGCAACGTGACCTTCGTGGGCATGCTCGATGCCCGCACCGACGTCGCGACGGTCGCCGAGTTCGATCCCGCCGCGGCGCTCACCGGCCTGCTGCGCGAGATGGGCTTCCCCGTCGCGGCGAACGCGCGGACGACGGTCGACGAGGCCGTCGCCCTGGTGCGCTCCAGCGACGACGCGATCGCGATACTCGACGACGCGCAGATCGCGATGGTCATCGAAAACTACGTCGCCGCAGAACGATTCACGGCGGGCGCGGACTACGGCCGCTACGGCGGTGACGTCTTCTTCGTCGACGCCACGGTGCTCGAGATGGACCTGACCGGTGTCGCGTCGCAGGGCTGGCGCGACCACGTCGCGGGTGAACTACGCGTCGTGGCGCTCGACTGCCGGCACTCGGAGCTGATGGACGCGGACGTACTGGACCGGCTGGGCCCGCTCATCGCCGCTGAACTGGCTGATTAGGCGCGCCGGTCTGTCGGAACAGTGCCGGCGAGGGGACTAATCGCGATCCGCACGTGGCGGTCGTGAAAAGCGCCCTTCGGGCGCAGATCGCGACCGTGGTGACGAAGCGGCGTGTAGCGCGCCAAACGGCATCATGGCCCGGAGCGGCAGGCACGTGAACGGCCGCCGAGCAACGGGCGCCGAGCAACGCCTACGGGCGGTCGGGGGCCCAGTGGTCGAGCATCTCGGCGAAGGTGTCGAACGCCGGCCGGGACACCCCGTAGGTGGCCTCGAAGTGGATGCTCAGCGGGAAGCCGAGGTCACCGACGCCGTCGACGACCCGCTTGTACAGCTCGACCAGCCGCTTGCGCTTGTCGGCGGGTTCGGCGGCCGCGAGCTCCTTGACGAAGGCCTGCTCGGCGGCGACGGCGGGGTTGCCGGGATCCTGGATCAGCCAGTTGATCAGGCCAACGTTGGTCTCCACCTTCGGCACGAAGCCGAACGACAGCAGGACGTCGGGGCGGTGGTCGGTGGTCGCGGCGAACTCGCGCAGGAACCCGACGATCGCGTCGGAGTAGAGCAGTTGCGTCAGCGCGTAGGTGGCGCCCTGGCCGCACTTGAAGCCGAAGCGGCCCTGCTCGCCGTCGCGCGTGGGGATGAGGATCGCGCCGCGGTTGGGGACGACGTCCCGGTAGAGGGACAGGGCGTCGGTGGGGGCGACGCCGGCGCCCTCGCCGTCGGCCATGGTGCGCGGTACCCCGACGAAGGCGATGCCCTCGAAGTCCGCATCGCGCAACCGGATGAGCCGCTCGCCGAGGGCCGACTCGTCCAGGAACGACGTCACCTGGGTGCACAGCCCGCTGGTGCCCGGCAGCTCGGGCCGGATGATCGACCAGTAGTCCAGGACGTCGAGCTTGGGCTTCATCTCGATGGGGCGGCCGTCGTCCTCCTCGATCATCCCGGGGATCATGACGTGGCGAATGCGGCCTTCGATGCCGGACTCGGCGGCCAGGCGCAACACCTTGTGGGCCTCGTCGACGGCGAACGCGGCGCCCCGGTCCACGTTGGGCGGGACGAGCTCCAGCGCGATGGTGTTGAGGGCCAACAGACTGCTCCTTGCGACATGCACCGGCATCCGACGCTCCGTTGCGCGTGACCGGTGGCGCGAGGCCCGAGGGTGCGGGCCGCCGGGACGCCACCCTACCGATTGGCGCACGGAGCCAACAAAACCCAACCTAGGTAATGTTAGCCTAACCAAATGCGACCCACCGGACCGTCTCTGCGCGCGGCGCGCACCCTGGCCCTGCTCTGCACACTGCTCCTCGCGGCGGCGACGCTGTCGGCCTGCGGCACCACCACCCCCGCGGCACCGGCGCCCGCGGCCGACGCCGTCACCGTCTCGCACCAGTTCGGCGAGACCAGGATTCCCGCGAACCCGCAGCGCGTGGTCACCGCGGGCTGGATCGACCAGGACTTCGTGCTGGCGCTCGGAGTGGTGCCGGTCGGCACGCGCGGGGGTTACTTCGAGAACTACGACCAGTTCCCGTGGGTGCAGCAGGCCACCGGCGGCAAGGGCGTACCCGCCATCGACGGCGACACCATCAACTTCGAGGGCATCGCGGCGGCCAAGCCCGACGTCATCTTCGCCATCAACGAGACCATCGACCGCAAGACCTACGACCGGCTCTCGCAGATCGCGCCGACCGTCCTACAGTCCGCCGACTACCCCGCCGAAGAGACGCCGTGGAACGTGCAGCTGATGACCACGGGCAAGGCGCTCGGCAAGGAGGACCGGGCCCGCGAGCTGATGGACCGGGTCGACGCGAAGTTCGACGAAGCCAAGGCCGCGCATCCCGAATTCGCCGGCAAGAGGCTGGTGTCGGACTTCACGTCAGAGGCCAACGCGCACTACGTAATTGGCAAGGGTGACCCCCGCAACGCGATCTTCGACGGGCTCGGACTGAACACCGGGGACACCGTCGGCGACGTCTCCGAGGAGAAGCTGGGCGTGCTCGACGGCGACGCCCTGTTCGTCAACGGACTCAGCAGGGAGCAGCTGGCCGGCTCGCCCGCCTTCCAGCGGCTCGGCGTGGTCCGCGACGGTCGCACCCTGTACGCGGGCTCGGACTCGACCCTCAGCGGCGCCCTCGCCTTCGGCGGACCCAACGCGATGCTCTACGCGCTGAACGCGTTGGTGCCGCAACTGGGCAACGCCTTCACGGGCAAGCCGGTCGCCGACCTGTCCAACGCCTGACGCCGGGCCCTACCCCAGATACGCGGCCAGCGCGGACCCCAGCGCGGCGGCCCCTGCGCCGTTGGGATGCAGCGGCGCGGCCGGGTGTATGGGCGCGAAGCCCTCGACGTAGCGGTCCTCGGGAGCGGCGCAGATGTCGTGTCCGACGGTCAGCGGCCTGCTGTCGAAGAAGTCGACCCCCCGCTGCTGGGCGACCTGCTGCAGACGGGCGTCCAACTCGTCGACCTTGCTCTGGAAGTACGCGGCGTCGACGGGGTTGATCGGCTCGGCGGGGAAGCACCCCTGCGGCCGGACGTAGGTGCCGTAGCCGACGACGATCACCCTGGCCGTCGGGGCCTTGTCGCGAATGGCGTCGATGAGCGCCGACCAGCTCGCGGCGTGCGCGTCGATCGCCTGCGAGATGCCGTCCCCACCGTCGCTGCCGTCGGCGACGAGGCCCGGTGCGCACGGCGCGACGTCGAGCGACGTCCGGCGGCACGTCGAGGCGATCTTCGGTAGGTCGACGTCATTGCCGCCGATCGTGACGGTGACGAGCTGGGTGTCGGCCGCGACGGCGTCCACCTGCGGCGCGACCGTGCCGTTGCGGATCGTCTGCGAGCGGGAGACGAGGTCCTCGGTCCTTGCGCCACTGCAGGTGACGTCGTCGAACGACGCGGCCCCGATCCGCCGGGCCAGCACCGACGGGTAGTCGTTGGTGGACTTGAAGCACCCCAGCGGCTGAGCCTGGTCGGGGACCAGGGGTGCCGCGGCGGCCGAGTCCCCCATCGCCACGTAGCGAGGTCCCGAGCCGGCGGGCGCATCGGGCGGCTGGGCCTGCGTGGCGGGCGCCGCTGACGGTCTCGACGCGGCCGTTCCGGGGGGCGGCGCGGGGAGGTCGTCGCAGGCCGTCACGACCGACGCCACGAGGAGGACGACGCCGATCGCCCGGCGGATTCGGTTCGAGGCCATCACCCGTTCATACCCGGGCCCCGCGTCCATGCCCCCGAACGTGACACTGTGGACGCGTGTTGCCCTCCGACAACCACGTCCATACGCAGTTCTCCTGGGACACCGGTCCGAAGGCCTCGATGGAGGGCGCCTGCCGCCGCGCCGTCGAGGTCGGCCTGCCCGCCATCGCGTTCACCGAGCACGTCGACTTCACCGAATGGGGTGAGGCCGACCAGCCACCCGCCGGCGCGTCCGTCGGCGTCCGTCGGCGCGTCCACTCACTGGACGTCGACGGATACCTCGAGAGCATCGAGCGGTGTCGCGACCAATTCCCAGAACTTCGCATCCTGTCGGGCATCGAGGCGGGCGAACCGCACCACTTCGCGGGCAGCGTCGCCGCGGTCTTGAAGTCCGGGACCTTCGACCGCGTGCTCGGCTCGCTGCACTCGATCGTCCACGACGGCCGGTTGGTATACGCCAACGACGTGTTCGGCACGATGCCCGCCGCCGACCTCGTCAGGGCCTACTTCGCCGAACTGCTGCGCCTCGTCGAGGGTTCCGACGTCTTTCAGGTGCTCGCACACTGCGACTACCCGCGCCGCTACTGGCCGGCGCGGGACGGCGCGTACCGCGAGGCCGACTTCGAGGAGGAGTACCGCACCGTGTTTCGCGCGCTTGCCGCCTCGGACCGGCCGCTGGAGCTGAACACGGCCAGCCCGCTGGCGTCGGCCACGCTGATGCAGTGGTGGTACGACGAGGGCGGCCCAGCGGTGTCGTTCGGTAGCGATGCCCACGTGCCGCTGCGGGTGGGGGACCAGTTCGAGGTGGCCGTGGACGTCGTCGAGGCAGCCGGCTTCCGGCCCGGGCGTGACGAGTACGACTTCTGGCGTCGCTGAACGCTCGCCTATCGTTGACTGAGTGTCCGAACCGTCCGTCAGCGAGCTGCGCTCGCGCCTCGACGGTCTGACGATCCGCGACGCCGATCGGCTCCGGCGTCGGCTGCGCGGGTTGCGCGGCGCCAAGCCCGAGACGGTGGCCAGGCTCGCCGAACAGTTCACCGCCGCCGAGGCGCTCGTCGCCACCCGCCTCGCCGCCGTGCCCGAGATCACCTATCCCGATCTGCCGGTCAGCGCGATGCGCGACGAGATCGCCGCCGCGATCAGGGACAACCAGGTCGTCGTGATCGCCGGCGAGACCGGGTCCGGCAAGACGACGCAGCTGCCGAAGCTCTGCCTGGAACTGGGCCGCGGCATCCGCGGCACCATCGGCCACACCCAGCCCCGACGGCTCGCGGCCCGCACCGTCGCCCAGCGCATCGCCGACGAGCTGCACGTCCCGCTCGGCGATGCGGTCGGCTACACCGTGCGGTTCAACGACCACGCGAGTGACCGCACGCTGGTGAAGTTGATGACCGACGGCATCCTGCTCGCCGAGATCCAGCGCGATCGGCGGCTGCTGCGCTACGACACGCTGATCATCGACGAGGCGCACGAGCGCAGCCTCAACATCGACTTCCTACTCGGGTATCTGCGCGAGCTGCTGCCGCGCCGTCCCGACCTCAAGGTCATCGTGACGTCGGCGACGATCGAACCGGAGCGCTTCGCGGCGCACTTCGCCGGAGGCGAACATGGATCCAGCGCCGGAGGCGAACATGGATCCAGCGGGAATGCTCCCATCGTCGAGGTGTCGGGCCGCACGTATCCCGTCGAAATCCGTTACCGCCCACTGGAAGTCCCCGTCGTAGACGACGGCGAGGAGGACCCCGACGACCCCGACCACGACGTCATCCGCACCGAGGTGCGTGACCAGACCGAGGCCATCGTCGACGCCGTCCGCGAGCTGGAGGCCGAGCCGCCGGGCGACGTGCTGGTGTTCCTATCGGGTGAACGCGAGATCCGGGACACCGCAGAGGCGTTGCGCGAGGAGCTGCGGTTCACCGAGGTGCTACCGCTGTATGCGCGGCTGCCGACCGCCGAGCAGCAGAAGGTGTTCGCGCCGCATTCGCAGCGACGCGTGGTGCTCGCGACCAACGTCGCAGAGACGTCGCTGACGGTGCCGGGCATCCGCTACGTCGTCGATCCGGGGACCGCCCGCATCTCGCGCTACAGCCGTCGGACGAAGGTGCAGCGGCTGCCCATCGAACCGATCTCGCAGGCGTCGGCCGCGCAGCGGGCGGGTCGGTCGGGACGCACGGCGCCGGGCGTCTGCATCCGGCTGTACTCCGAAGCCGACTTCGAATCCCGGCCCCGCTACACCGATCCCGAGATCCTGCGCACCAATCTGGCCGCGGTCATCCTGCAGATGACGGCCCTCGGACTCGGCGACATCGCGAGCTTCCCGTTCCTGGACCCGCCGGACGCGCGGAGCGTCCGCGACGGTGTGCAGCTGCTGCGCGAGCTGGGCGCGTTCGACGCCGAGGGTGCGATCACCGACCTCGGCCGACGGCTGGCGAAGCTGCCACTCGATCCGCGCATCGGCCGAATGATCCTCGCCGCGGACGCCGAAGGCTGCGTGCGCGAGGTGCTGGTGCTCGCCGCCGCGCTGTCGATCCCCGATCCTCGCGAGCGACCGATCGATCGCGAGGAGGCCGCCAAGCAGAGGCATGCCCGCTTCACCGACGAGACCAGTGACTTCAACTCCTACCTGCACCTGTGGCGCTATCTGAGTGAGCAGCGAAGAGCGTTGTCCGGCAGTGCCTTTCGCAAGATGTGCCGCGCGGAGTTCCTGCACTACCTGCGCATCAGGGAGTGGCAGGATCTCACGGGTCAGCTCCGCAGCATCGCTCGCGATCTGGGCATCCGCGAAAGCGACGACATCGAGCCGGCCGACCCCGCGCGCGTGCACGCCGCGCTGCTGGCCGGGTTGCTGTCGCACGTCGGGGTGCGCGAGGGCGACGGGCGGGAGTATCTGGGCGCGCGCAACTCGAAGTTCGTCCTGGCGCCGGGTTCGGTTCTGACCAGGAGGCCGCCGCGGTGGGTCGTCGTCGCCGATCTGGTGGAGACCAGCCGGCTGTTCGGCCGCATCGCGGCACTCATCGAGCCCGACGCCGTCGAACGCGTCGCGGGCGATCTGGTGCAGCGAACCTACAGCGAGCCGCACTGGGACGCCCGGCGCGGCGCGGTCATGGGCTATGAACGCGTGACGCTGTACGGGCTGCCACTGGTCACCCACCGTCGGATCCAGTACGCGCAGGTCGATCCCGAGCTGGCGCGGGAGCTGTTCATCCGGCACGCGCTCGTCGAGGGGGACTGGCAGACGCGCCACCACTTCTTCCGCGACAACGCCGCGCTGCGTACTGAACTGGCCGAGTTGGAGGAGCGGGCGCGCCGCCGCGACCTGCTGGTCGACGACGACGAGATCTATGCGCTCTACGACGCCAGGGTGCCCGCCGAGGTGGTGTCGGCACGGCACTTCGACGGTTGGTGGAAGAAGCAGCGGCACCGCACGCCGAACCTGCTGACCTTCACGCGCGACGAGCTGCTGCGCCACGACGACGACGCCGAGCAGCCCGACAGCTGGGAGGCCGATGACCTGTCGCTGCCGCTGACCTACCGCTTCGCGCCGAACGCCGAGGACGACGGCGTCACCGTGCACGTCCCCGTGCAGGTGCTCGCACGCCTCAGTGGTGACGAATTCGATTGGCACGTACCGGCTTTGCGCGAGGAGCTGATCACCGCCCTGATCCGGTCGCTGCCGAAGGACCTGCGTCGCAACTTCGTGCCGGCCCCCGATACCGCCCGCGCGGTCCTCACCACCCTGGATCCCGGCAACGGACCCCTGCTCGACGCGCTGCAACGAGAACTGCAGCGCCGCAGCGGGATTCTGGTGCCGGTCGACGCGTTCGACCTCACCAAGCTGCCCGACCACCTGCGGGTCACGTTCGCCGTCGAGTCCGACGACGGCACCGAACTGGCCCGCGGCAAGGACCTGGAGGTGCTGCAGGAGCGGCTCGCCGCGCCGGTCCGCGATGCCGTCGCCGACGCCTTCGCCGGCGCGCTCGAACGCAAGGGCCTGCGCGCCTGGCCGGACGACATGGACGAGCTGCCACGCGTGGTCGAGAGCGGTGGGCGCGCGGTCCGCGGTTATCCGGCCCTCGTCGACGCGGGGGCGGGCGTCGACGTGCGGGTGTTCGCCACCCCCGCCGAACAGGCCGCCGCAATGGGGCCCGGCACCCGGCGACTGCTGCGGTTGTCGGTGCCGTCCCCGGTGAAGGCCATCGAGAAGCAGCTGGACACCCGGACGCGGCTGACCCTGGGCGCCAACCCGGACGGCTCGCTGGCCGCGCTTCTCGACGATTGCGCCGACGCGGCGGTGGCCGCCCTGGCCCCGGATCCGGCGTGGAGCCGCGCCGAGTTCACCACCATGCGGGACCGGGTCGTGAGCGGTCTGGCGTCGACCACCCGCGACGTCCTCCGGCGGGTCGAACGGGTGCTCGCCGCGCTGCACGACGTGCAGGTCGCGCTGCCGTCCACGCCCCCACCCGCGCAGGCCCCGGCGATCGCCGACATCCGGGCGCAGCTGGCCGCGCTGCTACCGGCCGGCTTCGTCAGCGCGACCGGTGCGGCCCACCTGCTCGATCTGGCGCGCTACGTGACCGCCATCGGCCGACGGCTGGAGCGGCTGCCCCATGCGATCGGTGCCGACTCCGAGCGGATGGCCCGTGTGCACGCCCTGCAGGATGCGTATGCCGAACTGCAGCAGTCGCTTTCACCGTCGCGGGCCGCGGCCGAGGACGTCCGCGACGTCGCGCGCCTCATCGAGGAGTTCCGCGTGAGCCTGTGGGCCCAACAGCTCGGCACGGCGCGTCCGGTCAGCGAGCAGCGCATCTACCGCGCCATCGACGCCGTCACGTCATAGGGTGGCGAGGAAGTCGAGCAGTGCCTCGTTGACCTCGGTGGGCCGCTCCTGCTGCAGCCAGTGCCCGGCGCCCGAAAATACCTGCAGCGCATGTAGATTCGGCAATGTGGCCCGCATCCCGGCCAACGCTTCCTCGGTGTTGCCGGCCACCAGGTCGTACTCGCCCGCGAGGTAGAGCGACGGTTGCTCGATCACGGCGCCGACGAAGGGCGCCAACACCGTGGGCAGGGCATCGAGGTTGCGGTACCAGTTCAGACCGCCGCGGATGCCCGTGCGCGACAACTCGCCGACGTAGAACGCGACGTCGTCCTCGGTAATCCAGTTGGGCAGGGTCTCCGGCACCACCAGTTGGTCGACGAGCCGTTCGCCCTTGGGGAAGTAACCGGCCCAACCCTGTTCGTGCACACCGTCTTCGACGATGTCGCCGCTGACCCCGTACAGGAACCCGCGGACGAAGCGCTCCATGTCGGCCTCGATCTCGGCCTCGGCTCGACCGGGCTCCTGAAAGTACAGCCGGTAGTACTCCCGGTCGCCCGCCGCCGACTGCATCAGCGCATTCATCGAGAATCCGGGCGGCAGGCCGCCGATCGGCGGGGTGTAGGGAACGCTCAGCGCGGCGACGGCGCGAAACACGTCGGGCCGCATCAGCGCGCTGTACCAGGCGACCGGCGCCCCCCAGTCGTGGCCCACGATGACCGCCTGCTCGGCGCCGAGCGCGGCGACCACGCCCACGGTGTCACCGACCAGGTGGCTCATCGAGTACGCGCCGATCTGCTCGGGCGCGGTGGTGCCGCCGTAGCCGCGCATGTCCATCGCGACGGCGCGGAACCCGGCGTTGGCCACCGCGTCCAGTTGGTGTCGCCAGGAGTACCACGATTCGGGGAAGCCGTGGCAGAACAGCACCAGTGGTCCCTCACCCACGGAGACCGTGTGAGCGGTGATGCCGTTGGCCTGCACGTCCGCGTGAGTGAGCGTCATCACCCCATCTTCGCGCATGCACGCTGGGCACCCGCCGGGTGTCCGGTGTCATGGCAAACGGGCCACCGGCTAGTTTGGACAACCATGGCACTGTCACCGGACATCGTTGGCATGACCTACGTGCACCCCGACTACTACGAGGTCAGTCGGGAGGAGATCCGCCATCATGCCGCCGCGGTCAAGAGCGTGGATCCGTCGTCCTTCGACGAGGCCGCCGCGGCCGAACTGGGCCACGACGCCATCCTGGCGGCGCTGACGTACATCTCGCTGTTCGGCTACCGCGCGCAGATGGCGTTCTTCGAGCACGCCAACATTCCGATCTTCGACGAGAAGATGATCCAGGCCGAACAGGGCCTGAAGTTCCTGCGGCCCATCAAGGCCGGCGACAAGTTGTACTGCCGCATCCGGATCGACGAACTCCGTCAGGCCTTCGGCGCCGACGTGCTGGTGCTCAAGAGCTGGATCACCAACCAGGACGGCGACCTGGTGCAGGAGGACTACACCACCATGGCCGGACGGAGCGCCCCCGAACCCGAGGCGTGACACGGAATAGCGTGCCGATCGTGAGCGTTGCTAACGAAGTCATCGACTTCAATCCATTGCGTCATTGTTCGACTAGAGGATCTCATGCACGTCACCGCTCGCCATTTCGTTCCGTTCCTCATCGCCGGGGGCGCCGCCGCCGCGATTGCCGCCGCACCGCTGGCTTCCGCCAATCAGATGAGCTGCACCGACGTCGGCAATGCCACGCAGTGCGGGTCGCCTGGCAATAGCCAGATCACCGCCAACGCGCCCGTGGTGCAGCAGCCGCCGCAGCTCATCATCATTCACCGCGGTCGGTTCTGACCGGGGTGTAGTAGGCGATTATTCGGCGGGCTTGGAGTCTGCGGGCTTCTGGTCGGCCTTGGAGTCCGAGGGCTTCGTTTCCGCAGGCTTCGTCTTCGCTGACGTGGATTCCGTCGGCTTCGTCTCCGCAGGCTTCGACTCGTCGGGCTTCGACTCGGCCGGCTTGGTCTCGCCCGGCTTGGTCTCGCTCGGCTTGGTCTCGTCGGGCTTCGACTCCGCCGGCTTGCTTTCGTCCGGCTTCGACTCGCCCGGCTTGGTCTCCGCTGGCTTCGACTCGCTCGACGCGGACCCCGACGCGTCGGATTCCGCTGGCTTGGAGTCAGTTGGCTTCGTCTCGGCCGGTGTCGTCTTCGCTTCTTCGGACGACTCCTTCTTCTGGTCCGCATTGTCCGAATTGGCCGGTGGTGTCGGGCTCGGCGCCGTCTCGTCCTTGGAAGGCTCGGGGTCACTCTTCTCGGCAAACGGTTCGAGGAGCTTCGACGCTTCTTCGTACGCCTTCAGCCTTTCCTGGTAGCGCGGGTTCTTGCTTCCCGGGCCATACATGTCCGAGGCGAACTTCAGTTCGAGCCAAGCCTTGGCTGCCTTGGCGCTGAGGCGATCTCGCTCGGCGGCCAGCTTGTCGGCTTCCTCCTTCTTCTTCGCGGCCTCGGGGTCTGCCGCCGCGGCCTCCTTGGCTGCCTGCCGCTCGGCCTCTTCCCGAGCCGCACGTCGCTTGTCCGCCCTGTTGACCTGCGCCACCAAGTCTTCGTAGTGCTTACGGGCTTCCAACTCCGTCTGATTGGCGCCGCCCAGCTTGTTCACGGCGTCGTCGAAGGCCCGCTGCTTTTCCTTCGTACGCGGGTCATCGGCTCCATAGGCCTGCTGAGCATCGGTGAGTTCCTGGTTTGCCTTGTCTGCGCTGACCTGTAGGGGCGCGGCTGCTTCCTGGGCCGACTTCATGCGCGCCTTGGCCTCGTCCACCTCTTCGGCGGGGGGACCGTAGATGTTCCTGGCCTCCTGTCGCCGGGCCTCTGCGTCCTCCGCTTGCCGAGCCTGGGCCGCCTTGTTCTTCTCGACCAAGCTCTGGTAGAAGTTTCCGCTCTCCCATTCCTGGTGATACACAACGGTGTTGGCCTGCACCGCCTCATCGAAGATGCGCTGCTTCTCCAGGTAGCGCGGATCGTTCATGCCGTAGGCCTGTCGGGCTGCCCACGCTTCGTCCTGCGCCTTGTCCACGATGGCCTGCAGTCGGATGCCTTCGTTTTGGAGCGCGAGTGTGCGGTTGTTGGCTTCCTCGAATTGGGCGTGACTTACTCCGCCCCAATTGGCGAGGCTTCGGAATTCGGCCTCTTCCGCGGCCGCGTCCTTAGCCTCTTGGGCCTCGCGCTTCTTCACCGCCTCGTCGGCCCGGTCCATGAGAGCCCGCTGGGCTGCCCTAGCCGCCTCCGCTTTGTCTTCGGCTGCTTTCCAGGCCCAGAACGCGTCGTTCTCTCCCCACTCGATTTTTGAGCGTTCGCTCTTTGGATATTTTCCCGCAAAGTATGCTTCGGCAGTTTCGTGGATCTTTTGGTGCCACGATTCGTAGATGTCCTTTAGGCGTCTGGATTCTTTCTGAGCCGCGTCTGTCTTGTTGTATGCGTCGTCGAGCTCGGCTTTGGTGGGCCCGCCCCACTTGACGGCCACTCGATCTTCTTCCGCGCGCTGCGCGGCCGCGGCATTGGCGGCCGCGTCGGTAACCCTCTTCTCCAGCTGAGTGACGATATTGCTTGCGGCAGTTGCCTTCTCGTCAGCCGCCTTGAGGGCCAACTGGGCGTCGTTCCATACGCGATACTTCTCGGCGAAACGCGGATCGTCCATGTTTCCGCCGCTGTTCTTGAGGGCCTCGTCGCGTTCACGTCGCGCTTGCTCTTCGACGCCTTGGAGCCGGACGAACTCACCTCGGGCCAGCAAGTAGTTCACGTCCGCGTCGTTGCGTTCTCGCTGCGACGGGACCCCTGAGGGTTGGGTGTTCGACGAGGTGGTGCAGTTGGCGTCTGCAGTCGTGCACTCCGCGAATGCCGGCGCCGCTGCCATCAGGGCGCCGGACAGGAAGGCCCCCGACGTCACCGCGGTCGCCACGAGTGCGCGCACGCGGCTGGCCGGGTCGTTGCACATCCACTTCTCGTTCACTGATCATCTCCTGGTCATGTTGTTGGGCGAATTAGGCAGCCGAGTCGACGATGGGCCAACCGGCTGGGATTGTTCGTTCTAGCGGAATCCAATTGCCTGACAGCGATATTCGTATCGTCATGTCGTGCTCAATGGCGAGGTCGTCGATCGTCGTGGTGTCAGCCTCCTACTCCCTGGTGTTGCCCAACTCCGTTGCACCGCAGTGTTATCAAAGTGGGTCGACTCCCAGCGACTGCTAGTTGCACTTGCACGGCCCGAAGACCAACCCGGACGCGCTGTCCAGAAACGACTTTTGTCGTCGGAGGCTGCTCCGCCCTAAGGCTTAGCCGTCTCGCCCCCGCCGGACGTGTCGGGTTCGTCATCCGTCGTCGCAGTCTGGGTCTGTCCGCCCGAGGGCTCATCCTTCGATGGGCTGGCCGTCTCGTCTTGGGGCCGTTCGGTTTCCGACCCTGCCGGCGTCGGTTCCTTCTTCGCGGGGCTCGTCGCGCCCGCGTCCCCTCGATCCTTCGCCTGCGCGGAGGGGTCGACGGCCTCATCCTTGGCATCGTGGTCACGGGCAGCCCGTGCCGCCGCTGCCTCCTCTGCAGCCTTCTGCAGAGTGTGTTCTTCCATTTCGGCCTGCGCGGCCTTCTCCTTTGCCGACTTCGTCGCATCATCGGCGGCGTGATACGCGCGAAGTTTTTCTACCCATCGCGGATCGTTGCGGTCGGCGCCGCTGGTCTTGCCCGCGTCGTTGAGCTCGTCCTTGATCTTGTTCTCGACGTCTTCGAGGCGGGCGGCTTCGTCTCGCGCGGCCTGGGTCTTCTTCCTGGCGGCGTCGATCTCCGCCACCGAAGGACCCGCCAGCGCCTTGGCCCTCGCCTCCTTGACGGTGACGGGCTGCCACGTGTTCGCCGCCTCTTCGAACGCACGGTGCTTCTCCTGGCAGCGAGAGTCTTGGCACTCGACGCCGAAGTCCAACCGGGCCTTTGCATACTCCCGCCACGTCTTCGTGAAGACGGCATCGAGGCGCTCACGCTCTGCTCGCACGGCGGACAATTCGTCGTGCGCGCGCCGCGCACCGTCCACCTCGTCGAACTTCTTCGCTAGCGCAGCCGCGCGATCGCTGGCTATGCGGGCCTTGTCCTCGGCCTCCCGCAGGGCCGCGTGCGCGGCCGTATAGGCGTCGGTGCGTGCGCTGACGAAGCTACTCAGTCGTTCCCGTTGTAGCGGGTCCGAGCTCACGACCTGGTTCGTCAACGTCGCATTCTCATATTCTCGCCGTGCCTGGACTTCGACGGTCCTCGCGCGGTCGACTTCTTCGCGAGCGAGGCGCGACGCCTCCTTGGCCTCGTCCACTTCGGCGGCTGTCGGACCCTCCCGCCTGGGGGTCTCGTCCTGGGTCTGTCCCGTTGCCACCCCGCCGGACTTCTGCTCGAGGCTCTTGACTCGTTCGTCCGCGGCGTCGGACCTGTCCTGCGCTGCCAGGAACGCCGTGAGGGCGTCGGTGTATGCCCGGGTCTTCTCCTGGTAGCGGGGGTCGGCGCTGCCGACGCCGAAGGTCTTCTGCGCATCCCAGAATTCCAGCTGCGTCTTCACCATGTCCTGGTTGATGCGGTGCGTCTCGTCGAGGGCCGCCTGCGCATCGCGCTTCGCCGCAGCGATCTCATCCTCGGTTGGGGCGACGGCCTGCTCGACCGTGTGGACTCGATCGTCTGCAGCGCTTGCCTTCTGCACTCCAGTCGCGAGTGTGTTGAGAGCACGCTGGGTTCCCTCGACCTTTTCGCGATAGCGCGGGTCGCTGCTACCCACGCCGTAGACGTTCTGCGTATTCCAGAGCTCTTCGGTGGCTTGATCTGCGAGCCCGCGCAGGCGGTCGACCTCGTCGTGAGCCGCCTGCGCGTCACGCTTGGCCGCGTCAACATCTGCCTGTGTGGGACGACCTGCTGTGGGACAAGAAGATTGATTCATCGATGCGGCGGCGCACGTCGCCCCCGCTGAAGGAGCCACGGACAGCGCCCCCGTGGCCAACGCCCCCGATGCCAGAATGCCGGCCATGAGCGCGCGGACACGGCCCGCGGGGTCATCCCAATTCAGCTTCTCCACCATGACGTCACTCCTACGCAGTCGAAGTCTTCCTTCGGCGGCGAAGATTAGCGTCGAGAGCCAGGATGCTGAAGTCGCGGATTCGGTTGCACAGCAGAGGTATTGAGGACAGGTTCGCCCGGGGCGTCAGCCAGGCGAGCTAGCGCACGACCATTCGACGAACATCGCCAGCCGTGGCGATGAATCCGGGCAGCGCGTCCTGACTTTCGATGGGTTGCAGGGCAATGGTGTCGATCCCCGCGTCGCGGTAGGGCTGAAGCCCGGCCGCAATGTCCTCGGCACTCCCGCCGACGCCGAACTCCCCGCCGTCCGGCACCTCGAGCCGCGCTGCTTCCTCGGCGAGCAGCCGACCCGGATCGTCACCGGGCACGCACACCAAAAAGATCACCGTGGTGAACGGTCGGTCTCCGGCGGAGGCCCGACCCGAAGCAACGTGACCGATCGCCTCGCCGACCGTGGTGGTCGAGTAGCGGCTGTCGAGGATGACGCCATCGGCGATCTCGCCCGCCAGCTTCAGCGTCTTCGGGCCCGTGCCTCCGATGAGGATGGGCAGCCGCTGCTCCGGGGCAAACTCGAGCTGCACGTCGGTCAGAGTGACGTAGCGACCACGCACGGTGACGTTCTCCCCGGCCAGCAGCGCCTGCAGCGCCGTCACGTATTCGCGCAGCAGGGTCATCGGCGAGTCCACGGCCGAACCCGCCTGGCGCATCCAGCTCTGGACGCCGTGGCCGACCGCGATCTGCACCCGGCCCGGGAACGTCGCCTCCAGCGTGGCGAACTCCATGGCGGCGGCAGCGACGTTGCGCAACGGCGCTGGGACCAGACCGACGCCCACCCTGAGCCGCTCGGTCGCGGCCAGGGCAATGGCGACCTGAGCGATGCCGCCCTGCAGGAAGCAGTCCTCCCACAGCCATAGTTCGTCGACGCCGGCGGCTTCGGCCGCTAGGGCCGCCTCCCGCAGACCTTCGGGGCGATAGGTCGGGCGGTAGATGACGGCGAGTCGAGTCTGCATCCGCCCATCATGCGCGAAGACACCGCAGCGTGCGGCCTGCGGCCTGGGCCAACCGCTAGCTCGCGGCCTTGCGGAGCGCTTTCCTTCGTACGTCGTCGGGAAGAGCCTCCGCGACAAGGATTTCGGGGAGCAGCTCGGGCTCGAGCATGAGGGCCCGATAGACGAGCGCGATCGTGACCCCGTGGTCGGGGCGTTCGACGATGGTGATGTCGTCGCCACTGCGCACCGTCCCCGGGTGCAGCACCCGCAGGTAGGCGCCGGGGGAGCCGCCATGCGTGAAAGTCCTTATCCAGCCGCGTATTCCGAGCCGGGTAGCGAACGTCTTGCACGGTGTTCGCGGCCGTGTCACCTCGAGCAGCAGACCGTCATCGCCGACGCGCCAGCGTTCGCCGATGAGGGCACCGCTGACGTCGACGCCCGTGGTGGTGACGTTCTCGCCGAACAATCCGTTGGTGAGCTCGCGGTCGAGGCGGGTCTCCCACGCGTCGAGGTCCTCGCGCGCGTAGGCGTACA
Organism: Mycolicibacterium madagascariense; assembly: GCF_010729665.1. Taxonomy (NCBI): domain Bacteria; kingdom Bacillati; phylum Actinomycetota; class Actinomycetes; order Mycobacteriales; family Mycobacteriaceae; genus Mycobacterium; species Mycolicibacterium madagascariense. Next base: position 467,874 of record NZ_AP022610.1, read on the forward strand.
CCGCCTGGTCGTCACCGCCGTGCAGCTTCTGATTGCCGATGACGTCACCCTCGAGCCCGCTGCCCAGTCCGCTGCGCATGGGGCCGGGCGCGCGGACGAGGACCGGTTCCTCCGTCGGTCGCTTGTCGATGCCCGTCTTTGGCCGCTGGTCGTCACCAGCGGTGTGCGTGCGGTTGACCGTCAACACCGATGCCACCCCACGAGGGTAGTGGGGGCGCGACGGGCGCGCCTGCCAGCGGGCACTCGGCGTAGGTTCTCTGTGTCATGCTCGGACTCCTCCTTCCCCTCCTGGGCTTCGCGTTCCTCGACTCGTTGAACGTGCTCAATCTGGGGGTGACGTCGGCGGTCGTCTACGACAGCAGGTTGAGCCGCAGGTCAGCGTTGCCCGGTGGCCTGAGCTTCGTGGCCGGCGTGTTCGTCGCCACCGCCACGTTCGGCATGCTGACCGTGCTGGGCATCGACTTCGTCACCGACCGGACCGAGCTCACGGTGACGCCCACCATCCGCTACTGGGGACAGCTGATCCTCGGCGTCGTCTTGGTCGCCGTGGCGAGCGTCTCCGGCTCGGCGCGACCCGCTGCACCCCCGTGGGCGCTGAATCTGACCCGCCGCAACCCGTGGCTGTTCGCCATCGTCGGCCTGGTGATCGGCGTCGGCCAGGCGGTCACGTCGGTGCCCTACCTGACGTCACTGACCATGGTCTCGGCGCGCAACCTGCCGCCGACGCTGTGGCCGATGATCGTCCTCGCCTACTGCGCCCTGGCGCTGGTGCCGTCGCTCACGGTGTTGGCGCTCTCGACGCAGCGGACGCTGAGGGCCAGGCGCATACAACGGGCCATCGTCAGGGTGACGACGCGCTACGGTCCGATCACCGTGCGAATCCTGTTCTGCGCCATTGGGATAGCACTGGTGGTCGACGCGCTGCTGCACTACCGGATGCTGTCGTGACCCACGCGGGCTACGGTGGCACCGATGATCCCGTCCGAGGAGTACCGAGAGTTCTTCGTCGCCATCGCCGGTGCGGCTGCGGCGTTGATCGGCCTGCTGTTCGTGGCCGTCTCCGTCTTCCCGGAGCGGGCGCGGCAGGCGCAGACCCAGGTGGCCTTCCACAACCGCGCGTCGGCGGCCCTGCTCGTCCTGACCAACGCGTTGGTGTTGTCGCTGGCGGCGCTGGTGCCCGGGACGACCCTCGGCTGGTGGGCCGTCTGGATGAGCGTCACCGTGCTGATGTTCGTCGCGGCCACCGTCCGGTCGCTGGTCGGCGGGCGGACCGAGCGCGGCGCCTCCCTCGGCGTCGTCGTCGCCCTGCTGCTGCTCGCCGGGTTCGAGGCATACGCAGGCATTCGCCTGGTCCGTTCGGACCCGACGGCGCTGTCGACGCTGTGCTACGTGCTGATCGGTGACCTGCTGGTCGGCATCAGCAGGGCATGGCAGCTCGTCGGCCTGCGGGACACCGGACTGCTCACGTCGCTGCGCATCCTGGCCGGCTTCGGGCCCGCCGACGCCAAGCCGGCCGACAACTGAGGCGGGCTACGCGGTGCCGTCGTCGATGCGCGGCATCTTCTCCGGCGACGCCGTGTCGAGCACCATCGCCGCGACGCGCGACCGGTGTTCCTCGGCGCTGCCGAGCAGGGCGGCGTCGACGGTGGCCCGCTTGAAGTACAGATGCGCCTGGTGTTCCCACGTGAAGCCGATGCCGCCGAGGGTCTGAATGGCGTCGGCGGCGATCCGGCTGAACGCCGCCGAACACGTCGCCTGCGCGATGCTGGCCGCCAGCGCCGGGTCGTCGGAGCCCTCCGACAGCGCCCACACGGCGTGATACGCCGTCGACCGCGCGTGTTCGAGGTCCACCATCATGTCCGCGAGTCGGTGCTTCACGGCCTGGAAGGAACCGATGGGCCTACCGAACTGCAGGCGGTCCTTCGCGTACTGCACCGCCACGTCGAGGATGTGCTGCGCGGCGCCGACCTGTTCGGTCGCGAGCAGTGCCGCGCCGACGTGCAGGGCGTGGCTGATCACGCGGGCGGCCTCGTCGGGTCCGGCGACCAGCCGTGCGGGCGCGTCGGACAGGCTGATCGTGGCCTGCGGCCTGGTCAGGTCGACCGTGCGCAGCGGCGTGCGCTCCACTCCTGCTGCCGCGGCGTCGACGACGAAGAGCCCCAAGCCATTTGGGCCCGCGGCGGCGACCAGGAGATCGTCGGCCGCCCCCGCATCGACCACCCACTCGACGGTGCCGCTCAGCGCCCAGTCCTCGCCGGCGGGCGTGGCCGTCACCGTGACCGTCGTGTCGAGATCACCCGCGCGGTCGCGCACGGCGAACGCCGCGGTGCGCCGACCCTCGACGAGTTCGGCGAGCACCTCGTCACGCACCGGACTCGACGAGGCGGCCACCAATGCAGGGATCGCGAGGTACACCGTGCCGAAGAACGGGCCGCACGCGAGCGCAGCGCCGAGCTCCTCGACCGCCACGGCCTGATCGACGAGGGTGCCGCCGACCCCGCCGTCGGCCTCGGGGACCGAAAGACCAAGCACGCCAAGCTCAGTGCCCAACCGCTGCCACGTCTTGGCGTCGAACGGCGGGTCGGACTCCATGAGCCGACGCACGGTCTGCTCGTCGAAGTTCTCTGCGCAGAAGCGGCGCACCGCGGCCAGCAGCTCCTGCTGTTCGTCGGTGAACATGAACTCGGCGCGCGGTTCGTCCGCCACAGTCTCCGCAAGCTTCTCAGCAATATTTTCGGGCTGATCCGCAAGCTTCTCAGCCACGCGGGACCTCCTTCCACGGCATGCCCGCATCGGCACGCAGATCACCGGGCAGGCCGAGCACCCGCTCGCCCAGAATGTTGCGCATCACGTCCGACGTTCCCCCTTCGATGGTGTTGGCGCGGCTGCGCAGATATCGCTGCTGGATCGAGCCGCGCCAGTCGGACTCCGCGCGGTCACCCTCCGGCGTGGCGTACTTGTGATATAGAATCGCCTCTGGCCCAAGGAGATCTATGCAGAACTGGTAGATGTGCTGGTTCAGTTCGGCGCCGACGAGCTTGCCGATCGACCCTTCGGGGCCCGGGCCACCGACCGTGGCCGAGACGCGCGACCGCTCCGACGTCAGACGCTGCGCCTCCGACCGCAGCCACAGCTGACTCAGCCGGTCGCGCAGGACCGGCGTCTGCCGTTCCGGCCGCGCCGCCCACAGCGAGACCGCCTCGGAGATCGTGCCCGCACCGCGGCGACTCCCGCTGCCGCCGAGGGCGCTGCGCTCGTTCATCAACGTCGTCATCGCGACGGCCCAGCCGTTGCCGACCCCGCCGAGCCGATGCGCGTCCGGAATGCGGGCGTCGGTGAAGTACACCTCGTTGAACTCCGCCTGTCCGGTGAGCTGACGCAGCGGGCGCGTCTGCACGCCGGGGGCATGCATGTCGATGACGAAGTAGGTGAGCCCCTTGTGCTTTGGGACGTCCGGGTTCGTGCGCGCCAGGAGCAGACCCCAGCGCGCGCGGTGGGCCAGGCTGGTCCAGACCTTCTGCCCGTTGATCACCCACTCGTCGCCGTCGGGCACGGCTGACGTCGCGAGACCGGCGAGGTCACTGCCCGCGCCCGGCTCGGAGAACAGCTGACACCAGATGTCCTCGGTGGTGGCCAGTGGACGCAACCACTGCCGCTTCACGTCCTCGGACTGCGCGTGCTCGCGGATCGTCGGGGCGGCCATGCCGTAGCCCATGGGGTTGAGTCCGAGCGGGACCGGCCCGCCGGCACCCTGCAGGACGCGATCTGCGACGGCCTGGTTGCCTCGCGAAACATTGAGTCCCCCAAGCCCTTCGGGGAAGTGCACCCAGGACAGCCCGGCGTCGTAGCAGGCGCCGAGGAACTCCTGGATGGGGACCGACTTCGGATCGTGGTCGGCCACGACCTCGCGCGCCAGTGCGGCCACTCGATCGGAATCAGCAACGTTGCTCATTCAGCCACGATAGGAGTCGACACCTGTCAACCGACACCGGGGGGCCCCTTGGGGTGAACGCGGGCGTCGAGCACACGGCCAACAGTTGAACGTTTCGCGCACGGCAGCGTCGAGCGGTCCTGAGCACCGCTGTGAGCGGTACGTTCGGCGCTGGCAATCCAAGGTCTGCCGACCGCGTTGACAGGAGTGACGAAGCCGTGCGTCTGACGGTATTCGGATTGGGTTATCTGGGTCTGACACACGCCGTGTGCATGGCCGAGCTCGGTCACGAAGTCCTCGGCGTCGAGGTCGACGAGGCGAAGGTGGCGCGGCTGCAGGCGGGCGACGTGCCGTTCTACGAACCCGGCCTCGCCGACCTGCTGACCAAGCACCTCGACACCGGTCTGCTGGTGATCTCGACGAGCTACCGGCAGGCCGCCGAGTGGGGCGACGTGTTCTTCATCGCCGTCGGCACCCCGCAGAAGAAGGGGGAGTCCGCGGCCGACCTCCGCTACGTCGAGGCCGTGGTGGACAACCTGGCGCCGCTGGTCGACCGCGACGTCCTCGTCCTTGGCAAGTCCACCGTCCCGGTGGGCACGTGCGCCAAGCTCGTCGAGCGCGTCCGGGCTCGATCCCAGGGCGCCGACATCGAGATCGCGTGGAACCCCGAGTTCCTCCGCGAGGGGTTCGCGATCGAGGACACGCTGCAGCCCGATCGCATCGTCCTGGGCCGGCGTCCGTCGGGTCGAGCGGAGGCGCTCACCCGCGAGCTCTACGCCGACATCCTGCGCCACGACACGCCTTTCATCCTCACCGATCCCGAGACGGCCGAGTTGGTGAAGGTGTCGGCCAACGCGTTCCTGGCCACCAAGATCTCGTTCATCAACGCGATCGCCGAGGTGTGCGAGGCCGTCGGCGCGGACGTCCGGGCCGTCGCCGACGCCATCGGGTACGACGCCCGCATCGGCCGCCGCTATCTGAACGCGGGCATCGGTTTCGGCGGTGGCTGCCTCCCCAAGGACATTCGGGCGTTCATGGCGCGCGCCGGCGAACTCGGGGCGTCGGAGGCGCTGACGTTCCTGCGCGAGGTCGACAACGTCAACATGCGGCGGCGCACCCGGATGGTCGACGTGGTGCGCGGCGCCTGTCACGGCTCGCTGCTCGGGGTCAACGTCGGCATCCTCGGGGCGGCGTTCAAGCCCGACTCCGACGACGTCCGGGATTCCCCCGCGCTCAACGTCGCCGGGCAGCTGCAACTCCAGGGTGCCTCGGTGACGGTGTACGACCCCAAGGCGATCGAGAACTCCAAGGCCATCTTTCCGACGCTGTCCTACGCGGCCTCGGCTGACGACGCGTGCGAGAACGCCGACGTGGTGATGGTGTTGACGGAGTGGCCGGAGTTCGTCCGCATCGACCCCGACGACCTGAGCGCGCTCGTCAGGACGAAGACGATCGTCGACGGTCGGCTGTGTCTGGACCGGCAGCGTTGGTCGGGCTGCGGGTGGACCTACCTGACCTGAGCCAGTCGTCGGGCCACCCCGGCGATGCCGTCCGCGACGGCCGTCCGGCCCAGCGTGGCGAAGAACCTGGGTAGAGATGGCGAGCCGTCCGTCGGAGACGACGACGGGCCCTCCTCGATGAGGCTCCGGTAGATGCCGAGGTAACGCTCGATGCTCGCGTCGTCCGACGTGTGGGTCACGGCGTGGCTGCGCACCCGGTCGCGGGACAGCGTCGCGACGTCGGCGACGGCCGCCGCCATCGCCGCGGTGTCGCCCGGCGCGACGACCCGGCCGACGTCGGGGGTGACCAGGTGGCGTATCGCGCCGCGGTCGAAGGCGATCACCGGGGTGCCGCACGACATGGCCTCGGCGACGACCAGACCGAAGGCCTCGTCCCAGCAGGGGGTGATCAACGCGGCGGCAGCCCCTCCGACGAGCTCCGCCAGTTGCGGCTGGCCGAGGTGCCCGACGTAGGTGACGTCACCGCCGAGGTGCGGGCGGACCTTGCGGCGGAAGTACCGTTCGTCGTAGATCGGCCCGGCCAGCCGTAGTGGCATGCCCGCCCGGCGGGCCGCGTCGATGGCGGCGTGCGGCCCCTTCTCCGGGGTGATGCGGCCGAACCACACGAGATGTGAACCGCCCGGGCCGGCCGGCCAATCACTCACGCGGACACCGCCATTCACCACCATGACGTCGTCGACGACGTCACGCCACAGCTCGGCGGCGGACTCGCTCACCGACGCGAAGCGGCTGCCCCGCCCGCCGCTGGCCCGGATCGCCGACTTCAGCCACAGCACCGGAGCCGTGTGCAGCGTCGTCAGCATCGGCACGCGCAGGCGCGCTGCCAGCAGGATGGGCCAGTAGTGGTAGGCGTGGTTGTGCACGACGTCGAATGAGGCTCCGCCGTCGTCGATCAGCGTTCGCATCAGTGCGAGGTAGTCGCGGTGATCGGGGACCGGGGCCTGCCACTGCGGACGGATCTTCGTGCCGATCGGGCGGACGTCGACGTCGAACGGCGCGTCCGCCGCGCCCAGGTCGGAGTGCGGAGCGGCGAACAGCGTCACGGAGTGCCCACGCGCGGCGAGCGCGCGGACGAGGTACCAGACGTAGGACTCCAGGCCCCCGGGAAAGGGCTGACGAATGGGAAATCGGTTGTGCGCGATGATCGCAATGCGCAGCGCGCGCGTCGGCACCCCGTCGGGCCCGCTGGCCCGGGTCAGCGGACCGGCGCCCATTCCCGACTGGTGGATCTGCGGAACAGGAACACCGACACGGAGTTGGAGAACCAACTCAGCAGCAGGCGGGGCCATCCCACGGCGTGCGCACGACGTCCGGTGTGCCACACCGTCAGGCGGTTGGTGAAGCGCGTCCGACCGATCTTCGACAGCCTGCGGAACAGGTCCATGTCCTCCGACGCCGCGAGCCGCTCGTCGAAACCCTCGACCTGCTTGAAGGCATGGGCGGTGATCATCATGAACTCCCCGCCCGAGCCACCGATGTGAAACACGTTGTTCTGCAACCCGAATTGCAGGCCGAGGGTGAAGAACACGTAGCGATCGAAGAACGTGCTCGCCTCGCGGAACACCCGGTAGCGGCAAGTCAGTCCCACCACGTCGGGACGACGTTCGAACTCGTCGAAGGCGGTCGCGAAGAAGGCGTCGACGTCGTCGATCACGACGTCGGCGTCGACGAACACGATGAAGTCACCGCTGGCGAGCGCCGCACCCATGTTCCTGGCCATGCCGATGGTCTGCCTGGCCGCACCGTCGTAGACGACCACCTCGTCGGCGTAGCGGCGGCAGACCTCGATGGTGCCGTCGGTGCTGTTGCCGTCGGAGACGATGATCTGGTGCCGACCGGAATACCCGGCCAGGCACTGCAGAGTTCTCTCGATGGTCTGTATCTCGTTGAGCGTCGGGACGACGAACGAAATCGTCGACACGGTGTTCAACCCCATGGCACTACCCCCTATGCATTCCGAGACGCCCCCCAGGCGAATCCGCTACAGCAACCCTGCTGCAGCACCGCGTCATGGAATCAGCCGTTGATGAACTGCCGCTGCTCATTTGCTGTCAAATTGCTTGCGGGCGGGTTTTCGCGCCGTGTACGACCGCATTGCCCGAGGCTTCGAGCTGCGGCAAATAGGGGTGAGGTGAATGGTGGGTGAATTGCTGGTACTTCGACGCTCGGCGAGCGAAAGGCAAACGGCGGGCCGTACATCGGGGGCGGCGCCGTCGGCCGTGAATCGACCCCGGAGCGATTTTGCCGAAATCGCGCGCGCCGGTCGACGCGCGGTCAGCTCCTAGTCCCCGACGTTGCCCGATTCGGCGGCATTGCGGTAGCCACGCGCGGCGATCGGCCCGAAGACCGCACCCAGGACGACCACCCACGCCAGCGTCAGCAGCAATGGTTTGGTGACGTCACCCGAGCCGGTCGACAGCGCACGCATGGCCGCGACCATCGGCGCGATCGGTTGATACTGCGCCAGGGGCCGTACCGCGGCCGGGAGGGCGTGGACCGGAGCCGTGCACGCCAGCGCGAGCCCCATGGTGGCCGTACTCAGCCAGGGGAGCACCGTCTTGCCGCTGGACGACAGGCCCATCGTGATGACGACGGTGGCGAAGGACACCACCAGGAGCACGGGGATGAACAGGTAGACCAGCAGCGCCAGGACGTTGCCCTCGAACCGGAAGCCCAGCGCGACGCCGGTGCCGGTGATGACGGCCGTCGCGGCCAACGTCCGAAGGCCCTCCGCGAGCAGGGTTCCGGTGAGCGCACTGGCCCGGTGGACGGGCATCATCCACATGCGGGTGAGCAGCCCGGTGTTGCGGTCATAGGGCATGGCCATGCCGGCCCCGAGTGCGCCGGACATCCCGCCGGCGACGGCGCACACCGGGATCAACAGGTCGAGGCTGGTGCTGCCGGTCAGCCTCACCATCGACTTGCCGATCAGCAGGCTGTAGACGACCAGCAGCAGCGCGGGAAAGAGCACCGCCTGCATCGGCACCATGGGGTAGCGACGCCACTGCAGGAACAGTCGCGTCGCGAAGACCCAGCTCTCGCCGAGTATCGAATGCCGTTGGGCCGGTGAGGTCTTCATTCCCGACGCCCCTGCAGGCGGATGGCCGCGGTGCCGCACACCGCGAGCAGTGCGACGCACCAGCCCAGGCTGGTGGCGAGGTTGGCGGCGTCGACGTGGCCACTGGTGAAGCCGCGCAGGGTCTCGGTGATCTGCGAGATGGGTTGGTAGCGCACGAAGGGATGCAGCCAGCCGGGGAACGAGTCCAGCGGCGCCATCCCCGTCGACAGCAGCACGAGTAGCAACTGCGGGACCAGCAGCAGCTGACTGGCCACCTCCGTGCGGCCGGCCTTGGCGCCGGTCGCGTCGGCGCCCAGCGACAGTGCCAGCGTCAGCGTCAGCGACAGCACGACGAACGCTGCGGCGTAACCGATTCCGGTGGTGAAGCGGAAGCCGAGCAGATAGGCGCCGACGACGGAGGCGACGAGGGCCAGCGTGCCGCGGATGGCCGAATAGGACATCCGCGCACTGAGCCCGGCGTACGGCGAGATCGGCAGGGTGCGCAGGCGCAGGCTCATGCCGCTGGCCTTCTCGAAGGCGGCCCGGTCGGTGGTGGTGAGGGCGCCGAAGAGCATCGCCTGCACGACGACGGCGGGCAGCACGTACTGCGAATAGCTCATCTGGCCGGTGGCGATCACGTTTCGCAGCAGGAGCGTGAACCCGACGAGCCCGATGAGGGGGGCCACGATGGCGAAGACCAGGTCCAGTCGACTGCTCACCAGGATGCGGCCCGTCAGCAGGGCGATGGCGTTCACGTGCGGGTGGCCGGCGAGGTGAGGTGCAGGAACACCTCGTCGAGGGAGGGCCTCCGCAGGGAGATGTCGATGAGCGGGACGCCGAGGCCCTCGACGCGGCGGAAGACGTCCGACAGCGTCGCGACGCCGAGCGGGGCGGGCACGGCGACCGTCATCGCGTCGGTGTCGACCTCGACCTCCTCGAAGTCGGCCAGCGCGGCGGCGATGCGCCGCAGGTCCTCGGGGTTGACGGCCGTCAGCTGGCAGTAGCCCACCCCGGTCTGGCTCTTGAGCTCGTCGGACGTCCCGCTCGCCACGATCTGGCCCGCGTTGAGGATGACGATCGAGTCGCTCAGGATGTCGGCCTCCTCGAGGTACTGGGTCGTCAGCAGCACCGTGATGTCCTGGGCGGACAGCGACGAGACCAGCTCCCACACGTCGCGGCGGCTGCGGGGGTCGAGGCCGGTGGTCGGCTCGTCGAGGAACAGCACCTTGGGGGTCACCACCAGCGATACGGCGATGTCGATGCGGCGACGCATCCCGCCCGAGTAGCCGCTCACCTGGCGATCGGCGGCGTGGCCCATGTCGAACTGGGCGATCAGCTCCTCGGCGCGGGCTCGCGCCTGACTGTGCCGCAGCCCGCGCAACCGTCCGAAGAACACCAGGTTCTCCCGACCCGTCAACCGCACGTCGAGCGCGGCGTCCTGACCCGTGACGCCGATGCTCGCGCGCACCCTGCCCGGTTGGTCGGTGACGTCGTACCCCGCGACGATGGCGCGGCCCGACGTGGGCCGGACGAGGGTCGACAGGATGTTCACGGTCGTCGTCTTACCGGCGCCGTTGTGTCCGAGCAACGCGCAGACCGAGCCCGTCGGCACGCTGAAGCTCACGTCCCGAAGTGCAGGAACCCCGCCGCCGAACGTCTTGGCAACATTGATGAGCTCGATCACGGGCTCTTACGATACCGCGGGCCACGCGTTTTCGACCCTCCCGAGATCGACGCAGCGATCGCCCTCCCGGCCAACTAGAACGTGTTACATTTCTGCCGCCGCGGACCCTCGAGGAGCCGATGAACAAGACCCGGTCACTGGCGATCGTCACCGTCGCCTACGTCGTCGCGCTCGGCGTCGCGGCCGCATGGCTGACACTCGGCCCGAGCACGGGGCGGCCGTGGCTCGACGCGCTGATCGCCGACGGGCTCGCGACGCTCGTCGTGTTCGGCTTCAGCCGCGGCTTCCACAACTCCAGCTTCTACGACGCCTACTGGAGCGTGGTCCCGCCGCTGCTGCTCTGCTACTGGTGGAGTCAGGCACCCCCCGGCGTCGACCGGTTGCGCTGCTGGCTCGTCGCGATCGTCGTCGTGCTGTGGGCGATCCGCCTGACCGCCAACTGGGTCTACGCCTTCCCCGGGCTGCACCACGAGGACTGGCGCTATCCCAAGCTCAAGGCGCAGGCCGGACGGTTCGAACCCGTCGCGGACCTGTTCGCCATCCACCTCATCCCGACGTGCCAGGTGTTCCTCGGCATGGTGCCCGTGTACGTCGCGGTGACCCGACCGGGCGCCGGCCTCGCGTGGCTGAGCTGGGTGGCCTTCGTCATCGGATTGGCCGCGGTGGCACTGGAATTGGTCGCCGACGTGCAGATGCACCGGTTCGTCGCCGACCGCGCACCCGGTGCGGCGATGGACCGGGGACTGTGGAGCTGGTCGCGGCACCCGAACTACTTCGGCGAGTTCAGCTTCTGGTTCGCCATGGCGCTGTTCGGCATTGCGGCCGCCCCCGCGGACTGGTGGTGGCTCATCATCGGGGCCGTCGCGATGCTGGCGATGTTCCTCGGCGCGAGCATCCCCATGATGGAGGAACGCAGCCTCGAGCGGCGGCCTGCCTACCAGGACGTCGTCGACCGGGTGTCGCGGTTCGTGCCGCGGCCGCCCAAGAGGACCGCCCTGCCGTGATGCGCGTCGTGGTGGCCGGGCTGGGTGACAGCGGCATCCTGACCGCGATGCGGCTGGCCCGCCACGCGGACGTCGTCGGCATCTCGAGCAAGACCGCCCTCGTCAGCGGCCAGGAGCTCGGCATCCGGCTGAGCCGGCCCGACGACTGGGCGCGGGACTACTGGATCGCGCTGGACCGGTTCCGCGGTCTGGATCGCGTGCGCACCGTCCACGGCGTGCTGCGCGGCGTCGACCTCGAGGCGCGCTCGGTCACGGTCGAGCACGCCGACGGGACGACCGGCGCGCAGCCCTACGACGCGCTGGTCATCGCGACCGGGGTCGCCAACGGATTCTGGCGCAGGCCGACGCTGCAGTCGCAGGACGACGTGGCGGCCGACCTGCGGGCCGCCAACGACCGACTGGCCGGCGCCGACTCGGTGATCGTCGTGGGAGGCGGCGCGGCCGCCGTCAGCAGCGCCGCCAACCTGGCCGCCACCTGGCCCGGCAAGCGCATCGACCTGTACTACCCCGGCGAGCGCCCGCTGCCCGCGCACCATCCCAGGACCTGGACCCGAATCAGGGAGCGGCTCAACGGACTTGGCGTTGGCCTGCACGGCGGGCACCGCGCGGTCGTGCCCGACGGGTTCGGCTGCGACGAGATCGGCACCGGGCCCGTGCAGTGGAGCACCGGGCAGCCGCCGGCGGGCGCGGACGCCGTGCTGTGGGCGATCGGTCGGGTCACCCCCAACACCGACTGGTTGCCGCCGGACGTGCTCGACGACCACGGATTCGTCCGCGTGACACCCGAACTGCGGGTGCCCGGCCACCCCGGTGTGTACGCCGTCGGTGACGTCGCGGCGACCGACCCGCTGCGCAGCTCGGCCCGCAACCGCGGGGACGGCCTCGTCGCGCACAACGTCCTGGCCGAGTTCGACGGCAAGCCGCTGCGAAGCTACCGCCCGCCGGCGCGGCGGTGGGGTTCGGTGCTGGGCCCGCAGCGCGACGGCTTGGAAGTGTTCGCCCCCAACGGTTCTGCCTTTCGGTTCCCCGCCTGGTCGATCGAGCGGGTGCTGCTGCCGCTCATCGTCCGCCGGGGCATCTACCGCGGCGTGCGGGGCTGATTTCTCCCCGCGAGCAGACGCAAAGGGCCCTTGATTGGCGCAATTGAGGGCCCTTTGCGTCTGCTCGCGAGGGGGAGCGCGGCGCTAGGACATCCGGAGGCAGACCAGGATGCCGTCGCCGGTGGGGAGTTCGACCGAGAAGTAGCCGTTGTCGGGGTCGGCGAGGTAGGCCCGCAACGGGCCGTGGACGTCGGAGCCCCAGTCCCGATGAACGTCGTCGACGATGATCAACGACCCCGTGCGCAAACGTGATTCGAGCAGCTGCAGCACGGGCAGCGCGAGTTCGGGCCACCCGTCGAGCAGCAGGAGGTCGATCGCGTCCGGTGCGTCCGACAGCGTCTGGAGCGCATCGCCGACCCGCAGCTCGATCAGGTCCGCCACGCCCGCTTCGTCGAAATTGCGTTGTGCGGCAACGGCTTTGTCGGTCTGTAGCTCGGTGCCGACGACCATGCCACCGCCGTTGTCGCGGACGGCGCTGGCCAGGTAGATGGTCGAGACGCCGAACGACGTGCCGTATTCGACCGCCGTCCGCGCGCCGGCCGCCCTGGCCAGGAGGTACAGCAGCTCACCCGTGCTCGACGACACGGACATGTAGACGTCGCGAAAGACCTCGGCCCGCTGCGAGGCGTCGAGGTGCGCCGGGTAGCCGTCGAGGCCGGTGGCGGCGATGGCCTTCGGGTCGTGTCGCTCCTCGGTGGTCAGTAGTCGTTGCAGCACAACGGAAACCGGTTCGGTGTGCAGTGTCGAGTTCATGGTCTCTACCCTTCTGGTTCGGTGATGACACCAACGTATGATCGACGTCGATTACCGTCCAGTGCATCGTTGGTAAGGAATGGTTATCCAGAATGGAATCCGCGATCGACCTCAACCTCTACGTGGCGCTCGACGCTCTGCTCGGTGAGGGCAGCGTCACGGGCGCCGCGCAGCGGCTGCACACCTCGGCCCCCGCGATGAGCCGCACCCTGGCTCGTCTGCGTCGGCTGCTCGACGATCCGATCCTCGTACGCGCCGGTCGCACCATGGTGCCGACGCCGCGGGCACTCGACATGCAGGACAGGGTCCGCGACTTCGTCGATCAGGGCCGTCGACTGCTCGAACCGGTGGAGCGCTCGGACCCGGCCGTGCTGCGGCGGACGTTCTCGGTGCAACTCGGCGACCTGCTCTCCAGCACCATCGGTTCTCGGCTGGTCACGCGGGTGCGCGGCGAGGCGCCGGGAGTGACGTTGCGGTTCGTCGGCGACAGCCACGAGGACACCGAGGGCCTGCGCGACGGCACGGTCGACCTGGAGATCGGCCAGATGCGCAGGACGCTTCCCGAGACCCACATCGAGGCACTGCTGTCGGATCGGATGGTCGGCGTGGTGCGCAAGGGGCATCGGCTGGCGCGCGGGCGCGTCACGCTGCGGCGCTTCGCCGACGCCGAGCACGTCGTCTCGTCGCGCCGCGGCCGGCTCACCGGTCCGATCGACGATCTGCTCGCCGAACACGGTCTGCAGCGTCGGGTCGTCGTGTGCACGCCAAGCGTGGCGAGTTCGCTGCAGCTGATCCAGCACAGCGACCTGGTCGGCATCCTCCCCGAGGTCGTCGGCGCGGACGCCATCGCCGACCGGGGTCTGCACGCCTTCCCCATCCCGCTGGAGCTGCCCGCGCTGGAGCTGAGCATGTCGTGGCACCCGCGATACGACGCCGACGGTGCCCAACGCTGGCTGCGCCAATGCGTCCGCGACGCCTTCGCCGCGAGGTAGCGGCTACCAGGTGTCGACGAACCGGCGCCGGGGCGTGTCGTGCGGATGTGCCGCTGCCGCAGCCAGCGTCGAGGCGATCAGCGCGCGGGTGTCGGCCGGATCGATGACGTCGTCGATCTCGAACAGGGCTGCGGCGTTGAGCGCCTTCGCGTTCTCCTGCGCGGCGGCGGTCGCCTCCCGCACGCGTTGCTCGCGCGCGTCGTCGTCGGCGATGGCCTCGAGCTCCTTGCGCATGCCGAGCCGGACCGCGCCTTCGAGGCCCATCGGCCCGAGGTGGGCGCCAGGCCAGGCCACCGTCAGCAGCGGCTCGTGCAGGCTGCCGCCGCACATCGCTTGCGCGCCAAGGCCGTAACCGCGTCGCAGGATCACCGCGACGAGCGGGGTGCGCAGGGCGGCACCGGCGATCAACAGTCGCGATCCCCGCCGCACCAGTGCCTCGGCCTCCGCGGCCGGGCCGACCATGTAGCCGGGGCAGTCGACGAGCGACACGACGGGCAGGCCGTAGGCGTCGCAGAGTTGCAGCAGGCGGGCCGCCTTGTCGGCCGCGTTCGCGGTGATCGCACCCGCCATGACGCGGGTGTTGTTGGCGAGCACGCCCACCGGTCGGCCGTCGATGCGCGCCAGTGCGGTCACCAGCTCCGGCGCGAACCGCTCCCGCAGGAACGTCACCGACCCCTCGTCGGCGAGGGTCTCGATGATCGGGCCGACGTGGTAGGCGCGTCGGGCGCGTTCGGGAACCATTGTGCGCAAGGCACTTTGGTCGGCGACGGTGCCGGGGGTACTCGGCCCGCGGAAGTACCCGAGCAGTTGCTTCGCCACCGCGACGGCCGCGGTCTCGTCGGGCACCACGACGTCGACGACGCCGTTGGGCGCCTGCACCGAGATCGGGCCGACGTCGTCGGGTGCGACCTCGCCGAGCCCGCCACCGGCGATCATCGCGGGCCCACCCATCCCGATGGTGGCGTCTTCGGTGGCGACGATCAGATCCGAGCAACCGGCGATCACGGCGTTGCCCGCGAAGCACCGACCCTTGACCACCGCGATTCGTGGCACCACCCCGGACAGCGCCGCCCACAGCGCGAACGCGGGCACGTCGAGCGACGAGACCACCGGATAGTCGGTGTCGCCGGGCCGGCCGCCACCGCCCTGGCGAAGAACACCGTCGGCAGCCGTGAGCGTTCGATGACGTCGAACAGCCTGTCCTTCTTGCGGTGCCCGAGCGCGCCCTGTGTCCCCGCGAGGACCGTGTAGTCGTAGGACAGCACCGCGCACGGGCTGCCGTCGACGCGCGCCGTGCCCGCGACCAGCCCGTCGGCGGGGGTCCTGGCGATCAGGTCCTCGACGTCGCGCCGCATGCGCTGGGCGGCGATCGCATACCGGCCGTATTCGACGAACGACCCGTCGTCGACCAGGTCGGCGACGTTCTCGCGGGCCGTGCGACCGCCGGCGGCATGCCTGCGCGCCACGGCGTCGGGCCGGGCCGCGTCCTCGGTCAGCGCCCGCCGGCGCAGCAGTTCGACGAGGTCGTCCCGCAACGGTTCGTCAGTCGGCATCTCGCCCCTTCGGCAATGGCGTCGGCGCGGTCACGTGGTGGCTCGAGACCCGACCGCCTCCACATTCAACCCGGGACCCTGCCCGCCGAGGCGCGACGGGGCCGAGATCTCCCCGGCGAGCAGCCGCAAAGGTGCGCGACACGCCGCGCGTCGGGGCAGGTTTGCGGCTGCTCGCGGGGGGAGAGCCTGTGACAGCGGTGTAAACAAGTCCCTCGCTCCTTGAGTTCGGATAGTTTCATTTGGCAATGTGCTAGCTGAAACCATCGGACGGAGCTACCGTGCCTGCGCCCACCAATGCCGAACATTTCGCTCTCGGAGACTTCACCCTGCAGAACGGGATCACCCTGCGCGACGCCACGCTCGCCTACACGACGTACGGAACGCTGAACGACGACAAGTCCAACGTCATCGTCTACCCCACCTGGTATTCGGGGTGGCACACCGACAACGAATGGTTGATCGGCACCGACAAGGCGCTGAATCCCGAGCGGTGGTTCATCGTGGTGCCCAACATGCTCGGCAACGGACTGTCGTCATCACCGTCGAATACGCCTGCGCCCCATGACCGTTCGCGCTTTCCCCACGTGAGCTTCTACGATCAGGTCGAGGCGCAGTATCGGCTCGTCACCGAACGGTTCGGCATATCGACGATCGCGCTCGTCACCGGATGGTCGATGGGCGCGGGGCAGACCTATCAGTGGGCGGTCAGCCACCCCGAGATGGTCGAGCGGGCCGCCCCGTTCTGCGGTTCCAGCATCACCTCACCGCACAACAAGGTCTTCCTCGAATCGCTCGAGTTCGCCATGAAGGCCGACGCGGTCTGGGCCGACGGCGACTACTCCGCAGATGCACTGCCGATCAAGGGTCTGCGTGCCTTCGCCCGGGTGTACTCGGGGTGGGGTTATTCGCAGGCCTTCTACTGGGACGAGGAGTGGCGCAAGCTCGGCTACACGTCGTTCGACGACTTCCTGTGCGGGTTCTGGGAGGGGTTCTTCCGCGACGGCCGCGATCCGAACAACCTCCTCGCGATGCTGCGCACCTGGCACACCGGAAACGTGGGGAATACGCCGGGTTTCGGGGGTGACGTCGAGAAGGCGCTGGCGTCGATCAGGTGCCCCCTGCTGGCGATGCCCGCCGAGAAGGATCTGTACTTCCCGCCCGAGGACGAGCAGTGGGCGAGTCAGTTCATCGAGCACGGCGAAGTCCGTGTCATACCCGGGATTTGGGGCCATTTCGCCGGCGGCGGCGCCAACGCCGTCGACACGGCGTTCATCGACGCCGGGATCCGGGAACTGCTCGCCAAGCCCGGGGCATCCGAATTACGTTGACGATGTTCGGTTTTCGCGTGCCCCCGCGGCGAGCGCACACTGCGCCCGTGACGATGCGCGCGGGCGCTCACCGGGATAGGGTTCGCACGGAATATTTCCAAACGGCAACGATGAGTCGCCGTCGATCGTCTGGAGGACGTCATGCCCGAACTGCTGTTCCCACTGGATTCGACGAAGAAGTTCACCGAGCAGCAGATCATCGGGCACAACCGTTGGCACCCGGACATTCCGGCGGCGGTCACCGTCAAGCCCGGGGACACGTTTCGCGCGCACTGCCGTGAGTGGTTCGACGGAGCCATCCACAACGACGACTCCGCCGAGGACATCCTCAACGCTCCGCTCAAGGGCGTCCACGTGCTGTCGGGCCCGTTCGCGATCGAGGGGGCCGAGCCGGGGGATCTGCTGATCGTCGACATCCTCGACGTCGGTCCCATCCCGCAGGAGGATTCGGGCCCGCTGGCCGGACAGGGCTGGGGATACACGGGCATCTTCGCCAAGCGCAACGGTGGCGGTTTCCTCACCGAGCAGTTCCCCGATGCCTACAAGGCGATTTGGGACTTCGCCGGCCAGACCACGACGTCCCGGCACGTGCCGCACGTCAAGTACACCGGCATCGTCCACCCCGGGTTGATGGGCACCGCTCCGTCGGCAGAGCTGCTCGCGAAGTGGAACGCCCGCGAGGGCGCGCTGATCGCGACCGATCCCGACCGGGTGCCGCCGCTGGCGCTGCCGCCGGAACCGGACGACGCGAT
Source organism: Mycolicibacterium madagascariense (assembly GCF_010729665.1). Classification (NCBI taxonomy): domain Bacteria; kingdom Bacillati; phylum Actinomycetota; class Actinomycetes; order Mycobacteriales; family Mycobacteriaceae; genus Mycobacterium; species Mycolicibacterium madagascariense. Next base: position 485,549 of record NZ_AP022610.1, read on the forward strand.
CCTGGGAACGCTGAGCGGGGAGGCCTTCACGCGCGTGGCCGCCGAGGCGGCTCGCACCGCACCGCCCCGGGAGAACGGCGGCAACCAGGACATCAAGAACCTGACCAAGGGCTCGCGGGTCTTCTATCCGGTGTTCGTGCCCGGGGCGAACCTGTCGTTCGGGGACCTGCACTTCTCCCAGGGCGACGGCGAGATCACCTTCTGCGGGGCGATCGAGATGGGCGGATTCATGGATCTGCACGTCGACCTCATCAAGGGCGGCATGGCGACCTACAACGTCCACGAGAACGCGATCTTCATGCCGGGCAACACCGATCCGCTGTACTCGGAGTGGATCGCGTTCTCGGGCACGTCGGTGACCCTGGACGGCGAACAGAAGTATCTCGACTCTGACCTCGCGTACCAACGCGCATGCCTGCATGCCATCGACTACCTCACCACCTTCGGCTACAGCCCCGAGCAGGCCTACCTGCTGCTGGGATCCGCCCCCATCGAAGGCCGCCTGTCCGGTGTGGTGGACATTCCGAATTCCTGTGCGACGGTCTACATCCCGACGGCGATCTTCGACTTCCCGGTCGCTCCGTCCGCAGCGGGACCGCAGCGGATCGACCCCGGCATGGGCGCACCGCACGCCAGTTTCTGACCTTCTGTAAAGGGCTCGTGTCCGGCACGTAACGTTCCATTTGAAGAATTGCCGAATGGAAATATCACGCTAGGGTTGGCTGCTGCCAGCATGTTTCAGGCCCACAGCCCCCGGCCGCTCGTCGTCGACCGTGCCGGGAGGCCTGACCCTCTGCGGGTGCTGCGTTCACACTCACCGACAGGAAGATCACTCATGAGTTCCTCCGAGCAACCCGTGGGCGAGGTCCAGGTCCATCCCCAGCCCGCGCCACCCGGTTCCGGCCCCTGGGCCCGGTTCGTCACGTGGGCCGGTCAAGACACGATCGAGGACTACTCGCTGCGCTACGCGCCGAAGTCCTTTCGAAAGTGGTCCCCGATGGCATGTGCGATCACCGCCCTCGGCGGGATCGCCTATCTCGCCGACTATTCGATCGGTGCGTCGATCGCCGTCTCGCACGGTTCGGCGAGTGCGGTGGTGGCGATCATCGTCGCCGCGGTCACGATCTTCCTGACCGGCATCCCGATCGCCTACTACGCCGCGAAGTACAACATCGACATGGACTTGCTCACGCGCGGAGCGGGTTTCGGCTACTTCGGCTCCACCCTGACCAGTCTGATCTACGCCAGTTTCTGCTTCATCTTCTTCGCCCTCGAGGGCTCGATCATGGCGCAGGCGATGAAGCTGGCCCTGCACATCCCGCTGGCACTGGGATACGTCCTCGGCTCGCTGATCATCATTCCGCTCGTGCTCTACGGGATGACCGCGCTGGCCAAGTTCCAGGTGTGGACCCAGCCCCTGTGGCTCGTCCTGTTCGTCGCGCCCATCGTCTTCATCGCCACGGCAGATCCCAAGGGCTTCAACGGGTTCCTCACCTGGGCGGGCGACGGTGGCACCGAACGGGTGACCGCGATCGGCGTCGGCGCCGGAGCTGGCGTGGCACTGTCGCTGATCGCCCAGATCGGCGAGCAGGTCGACTATCTGCGCTTCATGCCCGAGAAGTCCGAGACGCCGCCGTGGCGCTGGTGGAGTGCGGTGCTCGCGGCGGGGCCGGGCTGGGTGATTCTGGGAGCGGCCAAGCAGATCTGCGGTGCGTTCCTCGCGTTCTACGTCGCAGGCAAGGTGGGTTTCACCGCGGCCACCGAACCGATCCAGCAGTTCCTCGGTGGATTCGGGTCGGTATTGCACAACGACACGGTGGCGTTGGCGGTGGCCACCATCATGGTGCTGCTGTCGCAGGTGAAGATCAACGTCACCAACGCCTACTCGGGCTCGCTGTCGTGGTCGAACTTCTTCAGCCGCGTGCTGCACATCCACCCGGGCCGGGTGGTGTGGCTGGGCCTGCACATCGCGATCGCGCTGGCGCTGATGCTCGGCAACATGTTCGCGGTCCTCAACACCATCCTCGGCTTCTACTCGAACGTGGCGATCGCCTGGATCGGCGCCATCGTCGCCGACCTCGTCATCAACAAGCCGCTGCTGAAGTTGAGCCCGTCCTACGTCGAGTTCAAGCGGGCGTACCTCTACAGCATCAACCCCGTCGGCTTCGTGTCGATGATGGTCGGCTCGTTCTTCTCGATCCTGGCCTTCTACAACGTGTTCGGTGACTTCATGGCGGCCTGGTCGCCGTACCTGGCGTTGGCGTTGGCGTTCTTCCTCTCGCCGGTGATCTGCATTCTGACCAAGGGGAAGTACTACCTGGTCCGTCCGAACCCCATCCGCGAGGAGATCGAGAAGGAACCGCTCTGGGCGGGCCAGACGCTGCTCGACATCGTCGACCAGAAGCGCTACGAGCTGCCCGACATGGTGCACGACTGCCCGTTCCACGGCGGCACCATCTCGTCGCTGACGTGCACCCTCACCAAGTGTCACGACCTCTGCAAGACGAGCGCCTACATCGATTCGGTGACCACGGCGACGCTGCGCAACGCCGCGGAGCCACAGCCGACGACCTGATCAAACCCGAATGCCCACGACCGCAATTGGCTTGCGGCCGTGGGCATTCGGATGTCGAGGTCAGCCGACGCGGTCGTCGGCCTTGAGCCGATCCAGCAGGTTCAGCACCGCGGGGATCACCTCGTCGGCGTCCGCGCTGAGATCTTCCCGCAGTGAGCTCAGGGCGCGGCGCTGGCTGGCGTAGAGCTGGCTGCCGCGGCGGGTCGGGGCGACGAGGACGTGCCTGCGGTCGACGTCTCCGACCTTGCGCAGCACCAGATTGGCATCGATCATCGCGTCGATGAGGCGGGTCAGACTTGGACCCGTGAGTTGAGTTGCGCTCTGCAGGGACGCCATTGGCAGCGGCTCGCCACCGTCCAGCGCCGCGAGGACATGCCACTGCGCGACGGGGATACCGTCGAGGTGGCCGCCGATGCGCTTGTCGAGCAGGGTCGATACCGTGCGCAGTGTGCGCGACAGCTCCTCCAGCGCGTCAGCGGTGTCGATGCTAGAGTCTGCTACCACCCCCGCAGTTTACAGCCAATTCCTATATTTCCCTCCGAGAACTGCGATTCGACGAGATTGGCTGGTGGCCTCCGAGGTCGGGTGATCCGATGTGAGCGTCGTGATGCCGCGAGATGGACGATGGGGCCGGGACACGGTCGACGTCGCGCTGGTGGTCCCGTTGAGTGGCCCCGCGGGCATGTTCGGGCCCTCGTGCGAGGCGTGCGCCGAGCTCGCCGTCGAACACCTCAATGCCCGCGGCGGCATCCTGGGCCGGCGGGTTCGGCTGCATCCGGTCGACGCGGGGGCCGCGCTACCCGTGCTGGCCGACGAGGTCGACCGACTGGTCAGCAGCGGGGCGGTCGACGGTGTCGTCGGTTGGCATCTGTCCAACGCGCGCAACGCGATCACGCCGAGGACGGCCGGCCGCGTCCCCTACGTCTACACCACCTTCTACGAGGGCGGCGAGAGCAACGACGGTGTCTTCATGGTGGGGGAGACTCCCGAGCAGCAGTTGTTCCCCGCGCTGCGCTGGCTCCGCCAGGTGCGCGGCATCCGGCGGTGGTGCGTGGTGGGCAACGACTACGTGTGGCCGAGGATGACCGCGCGGGCGATGCGGGAGTTCATCGCGAACACCGACCTCGACTACGTCGGGGAGACGTTCCTTCCCCTGGGCGGCCGCGACTTTCGGGCCGCGCTGCGACAAATCCACGCCTCCACCGCACAGGGCGTGCTGGTGCTGATGGTCGGCGCGGACAACGCCGCCTTCAACCGCGCCTTCGCCCGCGCGCGCCTGGACGAGAGCAGGCTGAGACTGTCGATGATGATCGGCGAGGACGTCCTGTTCGCCAGCGGTAGTACGGCCACGCACGACTTGTACACGGCGAGTGGCTATTTCGAGAGCGTGGTGTCGCCGGACTCGATGAGCTTCGGCGCCGAGTACCAGCGACGGTTCGGGGCCACCGCGCCGTCGCTCAACAACATCGGCGAGTCCTGCTATGAAGGCCTACTACTGTTCGCGTCGTTGGCCGAGGCCGCCCGCAGCCTGGACCTGCGCGACATCCGAGCCTCCTCGCACGGGGTGACCTATCAGGGACCGCGCGGCGAGGTGCACGTCGAGGGCGCCCACACGACGCAACCCGTATTCCTGGCTGGCACCGACGATCTGGACTTCAGCGTGCTGACCCAGTTGGACGGCGACGGTTAGCCGTACAGCTCCTCGAACTTCTTGATCGACCGCTCGATGTCGCCCTTGACGGCGCGCGAGGCCGCCATGCCGATGGGGCCGAACAGCGGTGCCCCGCCCAGGTCGATCTTGAGCGTGAACGTCGAACCCTTGGGCGCCGGCTTGACGGTCATCTTCAAGGCGTATCTGGTGCCGCCGACGCCCTCGCCGGTGATGCCGATCAGCCGCGGCGGGTCGAGCTCTTCGACGGTCCAGGTGACGCGGTTGCGCATGCCCTTGGCGCCTGCGACGCCCACGATCGTGGTGCCGACCGCCAGCTCGTCGGGCAGGTCGCTGCGCCAGCCCTGATGCATCGTCAGCCAGTCGCCGAGCGAGGAAAGATCGGAGACGTGCGACCACGCCTCCTCCGGGCTGACGGACAGCGTGCGTGACAACTCGACCTTGGCCATGGGCTCAGGCTATCCGGCGGTCGTTCGCGGGAACGCCGCGGCGATGCCGTCGAGCACCGCGGGGTAGCGCTTCGCCTCCCGATGCCCGCCGGGCTTGCCGCTGCTGACGACGCCGACGGCGATGTCGCGCTCCGGGTCGGCCCACACCGCGATGTCGACCAGGCCGGTGTGGCCGAACGCGGCGGGCGCATTCAACCCGAACGGCCCAAATCGCTTGGAGCCCAACATGTAACCGGTACCCCAGCGCAACGGCATCAATCCCATCGCGATGTCCGGTCGCAACCGCCGCGCCTGCGTGGTGGCCGCGCGCAGCGTCGCCGGCTGCATGATGCGCACGCCGTCGAGTTCGCCTCCGCGGCGCCACATCTCGGCGAAGCGGGACAGTTCGTTGGCCGTCGACACGGTGCTCGACGACGGCACCACGCTGGTGAGGAACTGCGGGGTGTTGGTGAACGGGATGATCTGCTGCGTCGTCCCGCCGACCGCCAGCTTGAAGGCCGCGGCGATCGGCGCGGGGAGCGGTTTGCCCGTTGCATGGCTGGGCGCCACCAGCGGAACGTCCTCCGGGCTGACGCCGTAATTGGTCCAGCGAAAGCCGAGGGGTTTCAGGATCTCGTCGGCCAGCACGTCGCGAATGTTCTTGCCGGTGGCCGCCGAGACGATCTCCCGCGTGAGCGGACCCCACGTCAATGCGTGATACATGTGCACGAGGCCCGGCGGGTAGATCGTCCGCAGGTTGCCGAGCATCTCGCGGGCATACTCGCTGTCGTCCATCCGCCGCAGGTCGGGCTTGGGCCCCGTCGCGAAGGGGACGCCCGCGCTGTGGGTCAACACGTGCCGGATCGTCGTGCGGTCCTTGCGATGGCTGGTGTACGTCGGCAGGTACGTGCACACACGGTCGTCGAGCGACAGCACGCCGCGTTCGGCGAGCAGGTGGAAGACGGTGGTCGTCATCGCCTTCGCCGCGGAGTACACGCAGAACGGGGTCTGCGTCGTGACCGGGATCTTCTCGGCGTCGGGCGGATCGTCGGGACCGTTGCCCCAGCCGTGTCCGATCGCCCGGTCGAGGACGACGGTGCCGCGATGGCGGACGCACACCTGGATCGCGGGATGCATGCCCGCCGCGTACCAGTGCCGGGTGGCGCGCCAGATGCGGTCGATCGCCGAGGCGTCGACGCCGGAGTGGTCCTCGTCGCCGAACGACGTGACCGCATCGAGGTCGGCGGGGACGCGGATTCTGCCGTCCGGGGTCATGGGAGAGACCCTACTCGTGGCCGTGCCGCCCGACGGTCTCCGCGGGCGGTCTCCGCGGGCGATGCCGCCGTCGCGGGCGTCAACGAATGATGACGATCGTCAACGAATGATGACGCCCAAAAATCCGACATGACTCCCAGACCGCCCGGCGCCCGCCGTTCGGGACTACCCGCAGACCGCACCCGTCGCCGCCGAGCCCACCAGCTTGCGGTACTTGGCCAGCACGCCGGTCGGGTACTTGGGCGCCGGCGGGCTGAAACCGGGCTTGCGCGAATCGAATTCGTCGGCGTCGACCAAGACGTCGAGCGTGCCCTTGCCGACGTCGAGGCGAATGCGGTCACCGTCGCGCACGAAGGCGATGGGTCCGGCGTCGACGGCCTCCGGTGCGATGTGCCCGACGCACAGGCCCGTGGTGCCGCCGGAGAACCGGCCGTCGGTCATCAGCAGCACGTCCTTGCCGAGCCCGGCGCCCTTGATCGCGCCGGTGATGGCGAGCATCTCGCGCATGCCCGGTCCGCCCTTGGGGCCCTCGTAGCGAATGACGACGACGTCGCCGGCGACGATGGTGCCGTCCTCGAGCGCGTCCATCGCCTTGCGCTCGCCGTCGAAGACGCGCGCGGTGCCCTCGAACACGTCGGAGTCGAAGCCCGCCGACTTGACCACCGCACCCTCGGGCGCCAGCGAGCCGTGCAGGATCGTGATGCCGCCGGTGGGGTGAATCGGGTTGCCCAGTGCGCGCAGCACCTTGCCGTCGGGATCCGGCGGCGCGATGTGGGCGAGGTTCTCGGCCATCGTCCGGCCGGTGACGGTCAGGCAGTCACCGTGCAGCAGACCGGCATCGAGCAGGGCCTTCATGATGACCGGCACGCCGCCGATCTTGTCGACGTCGTACATCACGTGCTTGCCGAACGGCTTGACGTCGGCGAGGTGCGGCACCTTGGCGCCGACCCGGATGAAGTCGTCGAGGGAGAGCTTGACGTCGGCCTCGTGGGCGATGGCGAGCAGGTGCAGCACCGCGTTGGTGGAGCCGCCGAACGCCATCACCACGGCGATGGCGTTCTCGAACGCCTCCTTGGTCATGATGTCGCGCGCGGTGATGCCGCGCTTGAGCAGTTCGACGACGGCCTCGCCGCTGGCCTTGGCGAAGCCGTCGCGGCGGCGGTCGCTGGCGGGCGGGGCGGCACTGCCGGGCAGCGACATCCCGATCGCCTCGGCCGCACTCGCCATGGTGTTGGCGGTGTACATGCCGCCGCACGCGCCCTCGCCGGGACAGATGGCCCGCTCGATGGTGTCGACGTCCTCACGCGACATCAGCCCGCGCGAGCACGCGCCGACCGCCTCGAAGGCGTCGATGATCGTGACGTCGCGCTCGCTGCCGTCGGACAGCACGGCCTTGCCGGGCATGATCGACCCGGCGTAGAGGAACACGCTGGCCAGATCGAGGCGGGCGGCGGCCATCAGCATGCCGGGCAGCGACTTGTCACAGCCCGCCAGCAGCACCGACCCGTCGAGGCGCTCGGCCATCATGACGGTCTCGACGCTGTCGGCGATCACCTCGCGCGAGACCAGCGAGAAATGCATGCCCTCGTGGCCCATCGAGATGCCGTCGGAGACGGAGATGGTGCCGAACTCCATCGGGAACCCGCCCGCGGCGTGCACGCCCTCCTTGACGGCCTTCGCCAGCCGGTCCAGCGACAGGTTGCACGGGGTGATCTCGTTCCACGACGACGCGACGCCGATCTGCGACTTGACCCAGTCGTCGTCACCCATGCCGACCGCGCGGAGCATGCCGCGGGCGGCGGTCTTCTCGAGGCCGTCGGTGACGTCGCGGCTCCGCGGTTTGACGTCGTGGCTGGTACGAGGCTGATCTGAGGGCATCGGTCAAGTATGCCCTCGGGTCGTTCGCCGACCAAACGGGTTTGACATACCCCGCAGGGGTATCGGGGTACGGTGGATTCCATGAAGCCGTCGACCGTTCTGGTAGCCGCGATCACCGCGGTGCTGGTGTCCGCCTGTGCCGCCCACGACTCCGACGGGCCGGCCGCCCACGACCAGGGCGGCGCGTCCACCTCCGCCGCAGCCGTCGTGAACGACGCCGCCGACGTCACGTTCGCGACCGACATGATCCCGCACCACCAGCAGGCCGTCGCGATGGCGGGCCTGGTGCCCAGCCGCTCGTCGAACCCCGCCGTCGTCACGCTGGCGTCGAAGATCGCCGCCGCGCAGGGTCCCGAGATCGAGACCATGAGGTCGTTCCTCGCGCAGTGGGGGCACCCCGACGCCGGTCACCAGGACATGTCCGGCATGCAGATGCAGGGCATGGTCGACGACGCGACGATGACCCGACTCGAGTCGCTGCGCGGCCAGGAATTCGACACACTCTTCTTGCAGTCGATGATCGGCCATCACGAAGGGGCCATCGCCATGGCCAAGACCGAGCTCGCCAACGGCGCCAACGCCGACGCCAAGAACCTGGCCCAGCAGATCGTGACGGCACAGCAGGCCGAGATCGACCAGATGCAGCAGATGCTGAAGGGGTGACCATGCCGGAGACGACCGAGGCGACCGAACGCGGCTACTCGTCCGCCAAGACCGACTACGCCAAGCGGCTGCGGCGCATCGAGGGCCAGGTCAGGGGTGTCGCCAAGATGATCGAGGACGACAAGTACTGCATCGACGTCCTCACCCAGATCAGCGCCGTCAACAGCGCGCTGCAGTCCGTCGCGCTCGGGTTGCTCGACGAGCACCTCGGGCACTGCGTGAGCCACGCCGTCGCCGAGGGCGGTGACGAAGCCGAGCGCAAACTGGCCGAGGCATCGGCCGCCATCGCGCGTCTGGTCAAGTCCTGAGCACGCGCTGGTCGAGGTGGGTGGCCGCCCCGCTGTGCCACACTGGTCTCACGCACATGGGAGGTGGGGTATGCCCCAGCAATCTTTGAATTACCGTCGACGCGTCCGCAGGCTGCAGACGGTGATCGCCGCTGCCGGGCTGGTCGGCGGCCTGGTGGTCGGTAGCCCGGCCGCCTGGGCCGACCCCGACGCCAACCCCGACCCCTCGGTCATCGATGCGCAACAGCCCGTCGAGCAGCCGGCGCCCGAACCCGCACCGGCGCCGTTCGGCTTCGCGCCGCCCGCCGACCCGATGGCGCCCCCGGCCGCCGATCCGCTCGCCCCGCCGTCGCCCGCACCGGTGGCCGCTGCGCCGACCGTCATTCCGGCGGGCACGCCCGCAGGGCAGGACCCGACGCCGTACACCGGCCCCCCGGTCTTCGCGCCCCCGAGCTTCAACCCGCTCAACGGCTCGATGGTCGGCGTCGCCAAGCCGATCTACATCAACTTCGCCCGCCCCATCGCCAACCGGCAGATGGCGCAGGCCGCCGTGCACGTGTCGTCGGTGCCGCCGGTACCCGGAAAGTTCTACTGGCTCAGCGACACTCAGCTGCGCTGGCGCCCCATCGACTTCTGGCCCGCGAACACGGTCGTGAACGTCGACGCCGGTGGCACGAAGTCGAGCTTCCGCACGGGTGAGTCGCTGGTGGCGACCGTCGACAACACCACCCACCAGATGCAGGTCGTCCGCAACGGCACGCTGGAGAAGACGTTCCCGGTGTCGATGGGGGAGAAGGGCCACGACACCCCCAACGGCACCTACTACGTCCTGGAGAAGTTCCCCTCGATCGTGATGGACTCGGCGACCTACGGCGTGCCGAGCACCGCGGCGGGCGGTTACAAGGTGACGGTGCAGAACGCCGTGCGGATCGACAACAGCGGCAACTTCGTGCACAGCGCCCCGTGGTCGGTCGCCGACCAGGGCAAGCGCAATGTCAGCCACGGCTGCATCAACCTCAGCGCCGCCAACGCGCAGTGGTTCTACGACAACTTCGGCAGCGGCGACCCGATCGTCGTGAAGAATTCCGTCGGCACCTACAACCAGAACGACGGTGCCCAGGACTGGCAGATGTAGCTTCTTCCCGGCGAACAGACGCATAGGGCCCTGACACGCGGTGTGTCAGGGCCCTTTGCGTCTGTTCGCGCGGGAGTTAGTTCCAGATGCTGACGCGGCGTTCGGGTTCGAGGTACAGCGCGTCGGCCTCGGTGACGTCGAACGCCTCGTAGAACGCGTCGAGGTTGCGCACGATGCCGTTGCACCGGAACTCCGGCGGCGAGTGCGGGTCGATGGCCAGTCGGCGGATGGCCTCGGCGTCGCGAGACTTGGTGCGCCACACCTGAGCCCAGCCGTAGAACACCCGCTGCACGCCGGTCAGCCCGTCGATCACCGGTGCGGGCTTGCCGCCGAGGGACAGCTGATAGGCCAGCAGCGCGATCGACAGGCCGCCGAGGTCACCGATGTTCTCGCCGACGGTGAACGCTCCGTTCACGTGCTGGCCGTCGTGCAGCTGGCGCGGTACGAACTGGTCGTACTGTTCGATCAAAGCCTTCGTCCGCGTACCGAATTCGGCCCGATCGCGGTCGGTCCACCAGTCGACGAGGTTGCCGTCGCCGTCGTACTTGGCGCCCTGGTCGTCGAAGCCGTGGCCGATCTCGTGTCCGATGACGGCGCCGATGCCACCGTAGTTGGCGGCGTCGTCGGCATCGGCATCGAAGAACGGCGGCTGCAGAATCGCTGCGGGAAAGACGATTTCGTTCATGCCGGGGTTGTAGTAGGCATTCACGGTCTGCGGTGTCATGAACCACTCGTCGCGGTCCACCGGGCCGCCGAGCTTCGCCAGCTCGCGGGCGTAGCCACTTTCGTTGCCGCGCCGGTAGTTTCCGTACAGGTCGGCGCGGTCGATGACGAGTCCCGGGTAGTCCCGCCACCGCACCGGGTACCCGATCTTCGGGGTGAACTTGTCGAGCTTGGCGAGCGCGCGCTCGCGCGTCTCCGGCGTCATCCACTCGAGGGTGTCGATGCTGACGCGGTAGGCCTCCCGCAGGTTGGCGACCAATTCGTCCATGCGCGCCTTGGCATCCGGCGGGAAGTGCCGTTCGACGTACAGCTTGCCGACGGCGTCGCCCATCAGACTCTCGACGATGGACACGCCGCGCTTCCAGCGGTCGCGGATCTGCTCGGTGCCGCTCAGCGTGCGACCGTAGAAGTCGAAGTTCTCCTCGACCAGCGCGTCGGTGAGCATCGACGACCGCGAGCTGATCAGCCGCCAGCGCAGCCACCGCTTCCAGTCCTCGAGATCCTCACTCGCCCACAGCCCTGCGAACGCGACCAGGGCGTCGGGCTGACGGACGACGACCTCGGCGGCGGCCTCGGTGGTGGTGCCGATCGCGGTGATCCAGCCGGCCCAGTCGAAGCCGGGCGCCTCGGCGGTCAGGTCATCGAACGCGCGCAGGTTGTAGGTCAGATCCGCGTCGCGGCGCTTGATGACGTCCCAGTGCGCAGCCGCAATCCTGGTCTCCAGAGCCACGATTCGGGCCGCGGTGTCGGCGTGGGCGTCCGACGGGCCGTAGACGAGGGCGAACATCCGCGCGATGTGGCCGGGATAGGCGGCGAGGATATCGGCGTGCTTGGCGTCGCGGTAGTAGGACTCGTCGGGCAGTCCGAGGCCGGACTGCGACAGGTGAAGCAGGTAGCGCGTGGAGTCCTTGGAGTCGGTGTCGACGTACAGGCCGGTGCCGCCGCCCACGCCGGTGCGCTGCAAGCCGCCGAGCACGGCCGCCAGGGCGGTGGGGTCCGCGGCCGCGTCGATGGTCGCCAACTCGTCGAGCAGCGGCTGCACGCCGACGCGTGCGACGGTCTCGGTGTCCATGAAGCTGGCGTACAGGTCACCGACGCGCTGCGCGTCGGTGTCCGGCTCGCTGGGCGTCTCGCTCGCCTCGACGATGAGATCGCGCACCTGTTCCTCGGCGCGGTCGGCAAGCAACCGGAAGGCGCCGTCGGTCGCGCGATCGGCGGGGATGTCGTAGTCGGCCAACCAGCGGCCGTTGACGTGGCCGAACAGGTCGTCCTGGGGGCGGGCGTCGTCGTCGACGTAGGACAGGTCGATACCGGAGTGGGTCGCTTCCAAGGTCACCCCTCCATCCTGCCACCGCCCGACCGTCGCGTGCCGGGACGCCAGGTGAGCGGGGCCAGGTACCCTCGCGCCCATGCCCGACGACGAGCAAACCCAGGTGGGCGGCGGGACGACCGGCTACGGGATCGCCTCCGCCGTGCTCGGCGTGCTGTCCGTGGCCGCCGTCGTCCTCGCCGTCATGATGTGGATCGGCCACCGGCACGAGGTCGACGACCGCGCGTACCAGACGCGCGTGCTGCAGGCCGCTGCCGACTGGACGAACGTGCTGGTAAACATGAATTCCGGCACCGTGACGCAGAGCATGAAGACGCTGCACGACGGTACCGTCGGCCAGCTCAACGCCAACTTCGAGACCGCCGTCGAGCCGTTCAGCCAGGTGATGCAGAAGCTGCAGTCCCAGACCGTCGGCCAGGTCGAGTCCGTCGCCATCGAGTCGCTGCACCACGCCACGCCCGGCGACCCCGGTCTGCCGACGCTGCCGTCGCCCGAGCTGGCCAGCATCGCGTCGCGCACCGACGACGTCATCGTCGTCGCCACGTCGATCAGCCAGAACGCCGGCGCGAAGCCGCTCACGGTGCACTGGACGCTGCGCCTCGCCGTCTCCGACGTCGACGGCAAACTCCTGGTGTCGAGGTTGGAGACCATCCGATGAGGAACCGGTTGCGGGTCCTGGCCTTCGACGTGCTCGCCCCGCTCGGCGCGATCCTGGCGCTGGTGTACCTCGGCGTCGCGCTGGCGTGGCCGCTGTGGTGGGTGTCGGTGTGCTCGGTGCTGTGCCTGCTGATCGTGCAGGGGATGGTCGTCAACGCCGTGCTCTTCCGGCGCGACGGCGTCACGGTCGGCACCGACGACGACGGGCCCGGTCTGCGGTTGGCCGTCGTCGGGGTCGCGACCGCGGCGCTCGCGGCCGCCGTCGTGGTCGGCTACACCCAGTGGACCGCACCCGACGCCGCTCTGCACCGCGACGGGACCGAGGTCGTCGGCATCGCCAGCAGTGCCGCGGAGGCCTCGGCGACGTTCACGCCGCAGAGCCCCAACGCGAGCCTTGACCGACTGACGGCCATGATGACGTCGCGGGGAGCCGACACCTTCAAGAGCGAATTCGACTCCATGGCAAAGGATTTGACGAGCAAGGGGCTGTCCGTGCAAGCAAGCACCGTCTCGGCGGGCATCGAGGCGATCGGTCCGCAGGCCGCCGTCGTCGCGGTCATCATGCGCGGCACCCAGAATGCGCCGGGCCGTCAGCCCACCACGGTGGCCCTACCGCTGCGGGTGTCGTTGCTGAAGCAGGACGGCAACTGGCTCGTCGACGACCTGTCGCCGATCAACTCGCGCTAGCGCGACGGCGGCGGGCAGTCACCGTGGCGCATCCGCGCGAACCGGTCGGACAGCCGCCGCATCCTGATCATCAGCGAGGCCGCGGGGCTGCGGACGCCGTCGAGGTAGGCCGCGAACTGGTCACCGGGAATGCCGATGCGCGACGCGAACTCGTCGTGGCCGAGACCCGAGCGCTGCAGCAGCATGTGAATGTGACGGGCCACCTCGGCGCATTCGTTGGCCTCGAGATGCGCCCGGGTGCGGGTCAGCACTTCGTCGAGGGCCTTGGAGACGCCGTAGGGCGGCGCCTGCTCCAAGATCTCCTCGACCTGCCGCGCGGTCCGGCCGTAGGGGTCGCGCTTGATCGCCACGACGATGCGCTGCCACACCGTCAGGTCGTCGGTCTCCAGCGCCTCGCGGATCGCCGACGTCGGCCAGAATTCGACCGGTCGCTGATCGACCCCCGACCGCCGGCGCGCCGTGGCCGCGGGGTTCGGGCGGCCGGCGGCGTCTCCACGCCCGTCCGTCGTCAACGTCACCTCGCCTCCTCCAACATCGCGACCGCCACGGAAAGGCAGCGCTGCCGAACGTGCGCCCAATCGGACTCCGCCTCGGCGGTCGACCACTCGTCGTCATCCGAGGGGTGTGGGTCCGCCAGCCGCCGTACGAGCTGCGTCGCCACCCACTGGCTACCCAATCGCTCCCCAGAGTAGTACCGGTCCATTTCGGCCAACACCACCGCGGCGATGTGAGTCTCCATCGACTCCACGAGATCGGCAAACTCGGCGTAGTCCTTGGAGCTGTTGCGGCACATGATCAGGTAGCACTTCAGCCGCAGCGTTTCGGCGCCCGTCGGGATCTGCAGCCGGTCCCCGGTCGGCAGCAGGACGTTCGTCGTCTCCATCGGGCTGAGGCGCCGCACGGGCTGACGCTCGGGGTCGGCCGCGGTGGCGAGCGCGTCGAGGGCGACCGCCAGCCTGCCGCGCCACATCGTCACCGGATGCACGGGCTGACGTGGCTCGAACCGGCCGCCGCCAGCGCCGTTGCGGCCGTTGCGCCCGGCGCTCCTGCCGGATCGGGCGGTGCCGTTGAGCTTCGCCGTGTCGCCGGGGCGCAGGGTCGCCAGTGGTTCGTCCCCACCCTTGACGTGGGCGGCGAGCGAACCACCGAGCGGAAGGCAGCCGCTGAACGCCAGCGGATCGGCGACCGTGACCGTCTGCGGCGCCAGGGTCTTGAGCTTGGCCGCCGACTTCACCACGTTGCGGATGTCGGAGCCCGACGGGCCCATCGCGGAGATGTCCTCCGGGATGACGACCAGGTCGCCGATGTCGGCCTTGGGCAGCGGCTTCTCGAAGTCCACCGACGGCAGGATGCGGTCCAGCCAGCCGGGCAGCCACCAGTTCCACTGGGCGAACATGGCCATCAGGGCGGGCACCAGCACCAGCCGCACGATCGTGGCGTCGACGGCGATCGCGACCGCGCAGGCCACGCCCAGCTGGGCGACCAGCGGCATGCCAGCAAACGCGAAGCCGACGAACACCGCGATCATGATGAGCGCCGCGCTGGTGATGGTGCGGGCGCTGGTGCTGACGCCGTAGGCCACGGCGTCGCGGGTGTCGTTGGTCTGCAGGAAGCGTTCGCGGATGCGCGTCAGCAGGAAGATCTCGTAGTCCATCGACAAGCCGAAGGTCATGGCCAGCACCAGCGGCGGGATCGTGCTGTCGAGCGACTGCAGCGGCGCGAAGCCCAGGGCCTCCAACCACCCCCACTTGAACACCACGACCAGGCTGCCGTACGCCGCCGCCACGGACAGCATCGTCATGAGGACGCCCTTGAGCGCCAGGAACACCGACCGGATCGAGATCAGCAGCATGACGAACGCGATCGAGGCGACGAACGCGAACACCATGGGCTGGGTGCTGGCCACCCGCTCGTCGAAGTCCTTGAGCAGCGCGGTGGGCCCGCCGACGTCGACGGTGACCGGGGCCCCCCGGACGGCAGCGGGCAGGTTCGAGCGCATCCAGTCGACGGTCTGCCGGGCGGCCGGGTCCTCGGGGTCGATCGAGAGCACCGCCGAGAGCAGGGCGCTGCGGTTGTCGGTGGCGAACACCGGAGGTGCGACGGTCGCGACGTCGGGACCCTGGCTCATGCGTTGCTCGAGCGTGTCGAGCGCCGCGGTGTTCTCGGTCCCGTTGGCGTCGCCGTTCGGGAAGCTGACCAGGACGCGGATGGGACCGAGCGCGCCGGGTCCCAGCGCCTGCGCCGCCGCGCTGATCCCACCGCGGATCTCGTGGCCGGGCGGGAACTGTCGCTGCAGGCTGTTGCCGAGCGTCATGCCGAACGCCGGGATCGCCAGCACGACGAGCACGATGGTCGCGCCGAACGCCGACAGCCACTGACGGCGCATCACCGAGCCGACCCAGCGGGTCCAGAACCGCGACTGCGTGGTCTCGGGCCGACGCGAGACGTGCAGCCAGGACGACCGCTTCGACGCCGCCTTCCCGACGGTCGCCAGCACCGCGGGGATCAGCGTCGTCGACGTCAGCACCGCGACCGCGACCGCGAGGATCGCGCCCGTCGCCATCGACGCCAGGACGGGCGTGTGGATGAGGTAGATGCCGGTGACCGAGGCGATGACGGTCAGCCCCGACAGCAGCACGGCCAGCCCCGACGTCGCCATCGCGGCGTCGGCGGCCTGCGCGGGTTCGCGGCCCGATCGCAGCTCCTCGCGGAAGCGCATCAGGATGAACAGCGAATAGTCGACCGCGAGCGCGATGCCGAACATCGACACCGTCGACGTCACGAACACCGACATCTGGGCGACCATCGACAGCAGGTAGACCAGACCCATCGTCACCACGACGGTGCAGATGCCGAGCACCAGCGGCATCGCGGCGGCCGCGAGCGATCCGAAGACCGCCAGCAGGACGACCATGACGATCGGCAGGTTCCACTTCTCGGCCTGACCGACGTCGTGCTTGGTGGCCTCGCTGGCCGCGGCGCCGAGCGCACCTTGGCCGATGACGTAGAGCTTGACCTTGCCGCCGGCGAACTCGCCGGGCTTGTCGCCGTTGATCCCGACCTTCTTGCGCAGTTGCTTGGCCAGGTCCGAGCTACCGCTGTTGAAGTCGGTCTGCAAGGTCAGGACGTAGGGCCGGTCGGGTTGCGGCGGTGGTTGCCGGGGGTTGGCAACGACCTTGACGCTCGGCACCTCGGCGGCGAGGCTCTGCAGGTGTGCGACGGTGGCGGTCATGTCGCCGAACGACGCGTCTCCACGTGGAGCCGCGACCAGGGCCAGGGGTGAGGCGCCCTGGTCGGGGTACTGGTTCTGAACGGTGTGCTCGACGTTCAGCGATTGCGAGCCCGCGACGTCGAAGCCGCCGCCGGTGAGATTGCCGGACTCGTGCAGGGCCAGATAGATCGACGGGACCAGCAGCAGCAGCCAGGCCGTGAACACGACCCAGCGATAGCGGCGCAGCTTGCTGCTCAACCGCAACATGAACTGCTGGATGGCGGACCCCTGCCTTCTCCCCGCGCTTCGCCCTGCGTTTCCGCGACCGACCTTACCGCAGCACGAGGTAGGGTGGCCGACTCTCGGACTCCGGGCAACCCCACCCGGCCGGTCGCCGAAGTGACCTGGCTGTTTGCTGTACGGCTTGGTCGTGGTGTCCGGGCAATGGCATCATGGCGGTCGCCAACGGCCATCACTTGAGGAGTCAGCCATGAAGACGACCACCTCCGCCCTCCGGCGGTGCCTGGGCAGCGTGTTCGCTGCATCTGCCGTCGGCGGTGTGGTCGTCGCTGCCCTGACCATTCCGGGAACGCCCTCGGCCGACGCCGCCGCCGACCCCTGCGCGGCCAGCTCGATCGCCCACACGATCGGTTCGGTGGCCGTCTCGTCGGCCAACTACCTCGATGCGCACCCCGAGACCGACAACACGCTGACGGCGATCTCCCAGCAGCAGACCGGCCCGCAGAGCCTCACCGAACTGAAGGCCTACTTCGACGCCAACCCGCAGGTGGCCAAGGACATGCAGACGCTGCAGCAACCGCTGATGAACCTCTCGGCGCGGTGCAAGCTGCCGTTGACGCTGCCCCAGGCGATGGGTCTGCTCCAGGGCGCGCAGTCCCAGGGCGCGGCCCTGCCCGCGGGTGCGCTCTCGGCGGCCCAGCAGGTCGGCGCGCCGGCGACGGCGCTGCCCGTGCAGTCCGCGCCCGCGACGGGCACCGGACCGCTACCGGGGCCGACGAGCCGATAGTCCGTCGACTTCCGGCCGCTAGTTGAACGCAAGGCAAGAAAGTCGTGTCCAATTCTGCTTAGCTTCCCTATGTCGGATGCCGGTGTCGACGGTCGAAGGAGCTTGCAGTGGTGCGGGTCGCAGAACCACCCGCGCTGGACGGCGCGGGTCGCACGGTCCTGATGGTGGACGACGACCCGGACGTCAGGACGTCGGTGTCGCGCGGGCTGCGTCACTCCGGGTTCGACGTCAGGGTCGCGGCGACGGGCAAGGAGGCGCTGCGGCTGCTGTCCAACGAATCGCACGACGCGCTGGTGCTCGACGTGCAGATGCCGGAGTTGGACGGGGTCGCCGTCGTCACGGCGCTGCGGGCGCTCGGCAATGACATCCCGATCTGCGTGCTGTCGGCGCGCGACACCGTCAACGATCGCATCGCCGGGCTTGAGGCGGGCGCCGACGACTACCTGACCAAGCCGTTCGACCTCGGCGAGCTGGTGGCCCGGCTGCACGCGCTGCTGCGGCGGTCGAGTCTGTCCGACCGGTCGTCGGACACCATGACGGTGGGGCCGCTGACCATCGACACGGCGCGGCGGCTGGTGTTCGTCGACGGCGAACGCGCCGAGCTGACCAAGCGGGAGTTCGACCTGCTGGCCGTGCTGGCCGAGAACAGCGGCAAGGTGCTGTCGCGGCAGCGGCTGCTCGAACTGGTGTGGGGCTATGACTTCGACGTCGACACCAACGTCGCCGACGTCTTCATCAGCTATCTGCGACGCAAACTCGAGCGCGAAGGCCACCCCCGGGTGATCCACACCGTTCGCGGAATCGGGTACGTCCTGCGCGACGAGCCCTGAGGTGCGTCGACCCCGCTTCGGCAGGTCCGCGTCGCTGCGCACCCGCGTGGCGCTGGCCGCCGCGGCCGCCGCGGCCGCCGTCGTCGCGGTGTTCACCGTGCTGACCTCGGTGGTGCTGGCCAGCAACGACGCCGCGCAGCTCGACCGGCGGCTGGACGCCATCATCGACGCCAGCGTCTACGACCAGACCAACGGCGTGCTGCAGACCGGCCGGTCGAAGACGACGGGCCAGGTGGTGTTCCAGCGCGGATTCCAGCTGCCGAGCCTGCCGCCGGGCACCCAGACCGTCACGGTCAACGGCATCGAGTACCGGGTGCGCACGATACCGGTCAACCAGCAGGGCGGCCCGCTGCTGATGTCGGTCGGCATCCGCGCCGACAGCATCCTGCTGAACCGCGCCCGCATCCCGCTGTACTCCACGGTCGGCGTCATCACCGTGCTGTTCGCCGGGGGTCTCGGCTGGGTGCTGGCCGGTCCGGCGATCAGACCGCTGCGCAGGCTCACCGAGCAGACCATGCGGCTCGGCAAGGGCAGTGACCGGATGACCGCGGTCCGCGGTGCCCGCGAGGCCGAGGAGCTCTCCGACGCGATGGCCGACATGCTGGCGCGGCTCGCCGAGGCGCAGCTGGCGACGACGAACTCGCTGCAGGCGGCTCAGGACTTCGCCGCCAACGCCGCCCACGAGCTGCGCACCCCGCTGACCGCGATGCGTGCGGACCTCGACACGCTGCGCATCCACGACCTGCCCGCGGAGGAACGCGACGAGGTGGTCGGCGACCTGGCGCGGGCCCAGCGTCGCGTCGAGGCCATCATCACCGCGCTCGGTCAGCTCGCGTCGGGCCAACTCGCACAGGCCGAGGACCGCGAACTGATCGACGTCACCGACATGCTCGACCGGGTCGCCCGCGAGAACGGCCGGATGGGCAACCGCAGCGACGCGGTCGAGATCGTCGTCCAGAGCGACGAGGCGCTCGGCACGATCTGGGGCTGGCCCGGCGGGTTGCGCCTCGCGGTCGACAACCTGGTGCGCAACGCGGCCGCCCACGGCGGCGCCACGCGCATCGTCCTGACGGCGCACCGGCATCCGTCGGCCGACGGCAGCGGCGAGGCGCTCAGCATCGTCGTCGACGACAACGGCCGCGGGCTGCCCGCCGACGAGCACGACTTCGTGATGGGCCGGTTCGCGCGTGGAAGTACCGCTGCCGCAGGCGGTTCCGGGCTCGGACTGGCGCTGGTGGCCCAGCAGGCGGCGCTCCACCGCGGCGGGATCGAACTGTCCGACGGTCCCCTCGGCGGCCTCCGTGCGACGTTGACCGTGTCGACGGCGCCGGAACCCGAGCCGGGCGTCGACCCCGTCGAGTCGGTCAGAGGCTTCTTCGGTGGCGAGCCAGGGCCCCTGCGCCGAGGCGCCAACCGAGTAGCAGAATGGCGGTCGAAAGGAAGGCCACCGCCACGAAGCTGAGGGCGGTGCCCGCAGAAGTGGCCTTGCGCAACGCCATTCCGACGACGACGGTGCACAGCCAGACCGCCAGGCCCGTCGGTGCCAGCGACGTCGGGCGCTGCCAGGCCCGGCTCGCCAGCCAGCCGACCGCCGTGCCGGACAGGAACGGCCACGCGGTCTCGGCGACGCCGGCCACCGTGAGCCCCTCGGCGTGGCTGCGTCGTCCGATGGCGCAGAACAGGATCACGCAGGCGACGTCGGCGAGCAGTGCGCCCGCGGCGCGGTTACGCATAGCTCATCACGTCCAGCACCAGCGGTCCGACGCCGCTCTCGTCGCGCGGTGCGAAGCCCGGCGCCATCGGGGCCGGGGCGCCGGCCATCACAGCGTCGAGGGCGTCCATCGACGCCAGCCGGCCCGCGAGGGAGAAGTCCTTGAACACGAACGGTAAACCGTTGGAGCGCAACGGATCCGGGGTGCTCATCACGTGGAAGTGCAAATGCGGCGCGTCGGTGTTGCCGCTGTTGCCGAGGTTGGCGATGACCTGACCCGTGCTGAGTTGGTCGCCGGGTTTGACCTTGACCGAGCCCGTCTGCAGATGGGCGTAGAACGCGTATCTCTTCTCGGCGCCTCCGCCGGAGATGTCCTGCACGACGTGATTGCCGCCGTACTGGTCGAGCGGTAAGCCGGTCGGGCTGCGGCCCGCCACCTGCTCGGGCAGCCCGTCGAGCACGGCGACCACGGGCCCGTCGGCCACGGCATGGATGGCCGCGCCGAAGTAGGGATAGCTCTGCGGTGCGGCGCGATCCCCGGAGAAGAGTGTGCCGTTGGGGCTCAGCTGCACGTAGTCGACCGCGAAACGCTCTGCGGCCCAAAGACTTCCGTCCAGCGGGTTCATGGCCATCCGATGTCCGGTCATGTCGCAGCAGCTGTCACCGTCCAGCCAGCGCGGGCCGTCCAGCGGCGGGGAGATGACGGCGGGCTGTTCGGTGGACACGGTCACGGGCGCCACGCCGTCCTCGGACATGTGCGCCGGCAGCAGCGGCGGCATCGGCGCGGCCAGGTCGACGGCGATGGTGTGGGACAGTTCGGTGGGCACCGGAGCCGAGGCGTCGAGCACCACGTCGAGCCACACGATGCCCGCCTGGCCCGGGCCGAGGGTGGCCGTCGGCGTCTGCGAGGCGCCCAGCACGCGGGTCCAGTACGCCAGCCGTGCGCCGGCCAGCACCAGCAGATCCCGGCCTGCGGCCCTGACGGACAGCGACGTCAGCGTGACGTTGGCCGCCTGGGTGTTGGTCAGCTGTAGTTCGTAGGCCAGATGCCGCTTGCCGTCGGTGGTGGGCACGGGAACGGGGGCGGCCACCACCGTCGCCAGGACGGGGGTCACCTGTGCGGGTGGCGCCAGCGGCGGGGTCTGCGACGGCGTCGCGGAAGTCGAACTGGCAGACGGCTTTTCGGCCGGGGCGCTACACGAGGCCGTCAGGACTGCCGCAGCGAGGAGGGCGAGCGACGTTCGGACGGCACGGGGCATGGCCCGATCCTAGGGCCCGGCATCCGGATCGAGGTCCGTCTCGGTGCGGAAGACGAAGAAGAAGACCACCCACCCGATCGCCGAGATGAAGATCCAGCTGACGAGGCGGTAGACGAGCATCGCCGAGATCGCCGACGCCAACGTCATTCCGCTGGACACCAGACCGGGGACGAGCACGGCCTCCACGACGAGCAGGCCGCCGGGCATCAGCGGGATGGAGCCGACCGCCCGCGCGGCCGCATAGGCGACGGTGAGACCGGCCAGCGACGGGTGCCCGCCCGCGGCGTAGGCGGCGAACGCCAGGCACGCGACGTCGGCGATCCAGTTGAACAGCGACCAGCTGAACGCGGTGCCGAGCGCGCGACGGGACAGGCTCACCGACTCGAGCTGCGCCAGCGTCTCCCGCCACTTCGCCACTCCGGCGTCGAGGGGTTTGCCGCGCACGGAGTTCACCCACGCCAGCACCCGCACCCCGATGCCGTCGATCTGCTGCGGATTCGAGGCGACCGTCTGCGCGAGCAGCACCAGCGCGACGAACACCCCCAGCGTGAAGATCAGCGACAGCGGGTTCTTGCTGGCGCCGAGCAGGAACGCCCCACCGAGGCCGATCAGACCCAGGCCGACGACCTGCAGCGCGCCCGACATGACCAACTGCCACGACGCGACGACCGGCGAGGCCCCCCACATGCGCTGCTGGCGGTACACGAACGTCGCCGAGAGCACGGGGCCGCCGGGAATGGTCGTGGACAGTGCGTTGCCCGCGTAGAACGCTGCCTCCGAGCGCCACTGCTTGACGACGACGCCCGCCGACCGCAGCAGCGTCCGCTGAATCTGGGCGAAGCTGTGCATGGACGCGACGGCGGCGACGATCGCGGCGACCACCCACCATCCGTTGGCCGACAGCAGGCTGCGCCAGGCCTTCGCAAGCTGATCCCACACCAGGACCACTTCGACCGCGAGCACCGCGACGGCGATGCCGATGACGACCCAGCGCAGCCACCAATACCCGCCGCGCGTGCGGTATGGGGGCGCGACCAGCTCGGACACGGATATCAGAGTAAGGCCGGGGACCTCGCGCGGCGCGGGGCCGGGAACGGTCGGGGCGAGTCGTTACGCTACCGGAATGCCAGGACGCTCGCTGGACCCGCAGGCCGACGCGTCGGTACACCCCATCGTCCGCAAGACCGCCGCGTGGTCGTGGCGGTTCCTCGTCATCCTCGCCGCGCTGGGCGCACTGCTGTGGCTGGCGATGCACCTCGAGGTCATCGTGGTGCCGGTGCTGCTGGCGACGATGGTGACCGCGATGCTGTTGCCGCTCGTCGACGTCCTGGACCGGCGCGGACTGCCGCGTGGCGCCGCCGTCGCGGCCGTCATGCTGATCAGCATCGTCGTCGTCGGCGGCATGCTGACCTTCGTCGTCAGTCAGTTCATCCAGGGCGCTCCCGCGCTGATCGACCAGGTCGCCCTGACCATCACCAACGCGCGCAACTCCCTCAGCTCCGGTCTGCTGGCCCACTTCAGCAATGCCCAGATCAAGAGTGCGACCGACGCCGCGATCGGGGCGCTCAAGGACAATCAGGCCAAGCTGACCAGCGGTGCGCTGTCCACCGCGGGCACCATCACCGAGATCGTCACCGGCGCCCTGCTGATGCTGTTCACACTGATCTTCCTGCTGCAGGGCGGCCGCACCATCTTCGCGTTCATCACGAAGGTCTTCCCGGTCGACGTCCGCGACCGCGTCCGCGATGCCGGCCGCGCGGGCTTCCACTCACTGACGGGTTACGTCAGGGCGACGTTCCTCGTCGCGCTGACCGACGCCATCGGCATCGGCACGGGGTTGGCGATCATGGGCATCCCGCTCGCGCTGCCGCTCGCGTCGCTCGTCTTCCTCGGCGCGTTCATCCCGCTCATCGGCGCCGTCATCGCCGGCGGCCTGGCCGTCATCGTGGCGCTCATCGCGAAGGGCTGGGTCTTCGCGCTCATCACGCTCGGTCTGATCGTGGCCGTGCAGCAGCTGGAGTCGCACGTGCTGCAGCCGCTGGTGATGGGGCGCGCGGTGTCACTGCACCCGCTCGCGGTGGTGCTGGCGATCGCCGCCGGTGGGGTCAGCGCCGGAATCGTCGGAGCGCTGCTGGCCGTGCCGCTCGTCGCCGTGCTCAACAGCTCGCTGCGCGTGCTGCTGGCGTCGGATCCCGATGCCGAGGAGCAGGCGCTCGACGACGACACCGGCCCGCCCATCTCGTCGGGCACGACGGACGACATCGAGGCGATCGACGCCGAGCGACGAGGTTAGAGCCGGCCCTCGCGACGCAGCAGGTCGGCAGCGCTGACGCCGCCACCGCGACGCTTGGGCTCGTCGGCCTCGCCTCGGGTGTCGATCTTCTCGGTCTGGTCGGGCTCCGCGCGCTGCGTGGGGATGGCCGTGGTCGGCGGTTCGGCAGCGGGGGCCGCCGGGGGCGCCTGACGCCGGGCGACCGTGGGCCGACCGGCCTCCGTCGGACCATTCGGGGTGGTCGCGCCGCTGCGCAGATCGCCGAGCCACGATTCGATCTCGCGGTTGCCGTTGGCGCTCGATCCACGCGAACTCGTCGCGCGGGCTTTGGCCGGGGTGCGCGGCGGGGTGGCCGGACGGGCCGGGTCCACCCTCGGCGTGCGCGTGGTCGGCGGGTCCACCGGCGTCCGCGTGGTCGGCGGGTCCACCGGCGCGGCGGCCGGCATCCGGGTCGTCGGCGGTTCGGCGGGCGGAGCGGCCGGCGTCGCGGGCAGGCGCGTCGTCCCCGCGGCCGAGGGCGGGCTGACCCGCTGCGGAGCGACCTTGCCCGTGGTGGCCGACCTTGGCCCGGCCTGCGGATGGGTCGGGTCGTGCGGCGACGGCAGCGCGCGCATCGGGGCGCCCGCGCCGACGAGTGCCTCGGAGTCCGGCTCGGACTCCCGGGCGGTCGGGCGCTTGCGCTCGTCGGGCAGTTCGACCTCACCGAGACCGAGTCGCTCCTGGATGCGCTTCATCCACCGCGGTGCCCACCAGCAGTCGTCGCCCAGCATCTTCATGATCGCGGGCACCAGGAACATACGAATGATGGTGGCGTCCAACAGAAGTGCGAGCAGCAGACCGAACGCCAGGTACTTCATCATGACCAGGTCGGAGAACACGAACGCGCCGGCGACCACCGCGAGGATGAGCGCGGCGCCGGTGATCAGCCGGCCGGTCGTGGCGGTGCCGATGCGGATCGCCTCGGCGGTCGACATGCCGCGCGCCCTGGCCTCCACCATGCGGGACACCAGGAACACCTCGTAGTCGGTCGACAGACCCCAGATGACCGCGATGATCAGACCGATCATCGGCGCCATCAACGGCTGCGGGGTGTAGTTCATCAGGCCCGAGCCGTGCCCGTCGACGAACATCCACGTCAGGATGCCCATCGTCGACCCGAGGGTCAGCGCGCTCATCAGCGCGGCCTTGATGGGCAGCACCAGCGATCCGAACGCCAGGAACATCAGCACCGTCGTCGTGAGGATCAGCACCACGACCATCAGCGGGAGCTTCTCGAAGAGGCTGTGGATGCTGTCCTGTTCGAGCGCGGGCGTGCCGCCGACCCAGATCGACACGCCCTTGGGGGCGCTCAGGTTGCGCAGTTCCGCCGTCTTCTGCGCGGCGTCGCCGTTGTCCTTCAGGCCGTTCTGCAGGACGCACGGCAGGTCCTTGGACATGCACGGGTGACCCTGGCCGTCGGCCCCGATCGGGATGGCGGGGTTCTTGACGTCCGGTGCGACGGGCCGCTCGTCCCAGGTGCCCGTGAACCCGGTGACCTGGCTCGCCTCGTTCTTGACCTCGGCGATCTGCTCCGGCGTGGCGTGCTGGATGACCAGCGTCAGCTTCTGGGTCCGGTAGCCGGGGAAGCTGTCGTCGAAGGTCTTCTGCGCGACGCGCACCGCATTGTCGGGGGGCAGGTACTTCTCGCTGATGCCACCGAGCGCCAGCTGCCCGAGCGGGATGACGAGCAGGATCATGACGATGACGATGGGCAGCGCGAACGCGCCGGGCCGCTTCATCACCTTGTTGACCAGCGTTCCCCAGAAGCCCTTCTCGACTTCTTCGCGGGTCTTGGTCTTCTGGGTCTTCTCGGACAGGAAGTGCAGCCACCAGACGGTGATCCGGCGGATCAGCGGCACGTATCGCGCCAGGACCAGGATCGCCGTCACGGTCGCGACGAAGATGACGATGCCGAGCAGGACCCAGAACAGTGCGCCCTCGACGATGCCCGCATCGCGCAGCGCATAGATGCCGTAGGCCAGGCCGCCGTAGGTACCCAGGTAGCCGAACAGCAGACCGATGAGGGCCAGCGTGGCGCCCTGCTCGCCGGTGTGCTTGATCTTGATGCGGGCGATGTGGCCGAGCGCGATGCCGACCGGGGGCAGCAGGATGCCTGCCGGGATCGAGGCCAGCGCGAGTTGACTGCGTCGGGGGTTGGCCGGGTCGGAGTGGATGGTGTCCGGTTCGGCGAACTTGATCAGGGACTTCACGCCGAGCGCGTCGACGCGCGGGCCGAGGAGCGCCAGGCCCGCCGCGAGCACGGTGTTCGACAGGATCGCCGCGAGCATGACCGAGGCAATGATCGCGTAGGTGATGGACTTGAGGAAGCCCTGCGGGAACAGCAGCAGCGGAACCGACGAGGCCACGATGATGACCGCCGAGAACATCACCGTGCGGCCCGACGTCATCATGGTCCGGCGGACGGCCGTCTCGGTGTCGTAGCCCTCGGCGATCTCCTCGCGGAACCGGCTGACGATGAACAGGCCGTAGTCAATGGCGATGCCGAGGCCGATCAGCGTCACCACCGGTTGGGCGAAGAAGTGGACCGGGGTGAAGTTGGCGACCACCCGCATGATGCCGAGGGCGCCCATGATGGTCAGCCCGCCGATGATGGCGGGGAGGCTGGCGGCGATCACCGTGCCGAAGACGAAGAAGAGGACGACGGCGACCAGCGGGATGGCGGCCACCTCGGCACGCTTCTGGTCGTCGCCGATGGTGCCCGTCAGCTCGCTCGCGATGGGCTGCAGACCCGCCAGCTTGATCTGGCCGTCGTCGACCTTCTGCAGGTCGGGCTGGATGGTCTTGTAATTCTTGAGGATCGTGTCGTCGTCGTTGCCCTTGAGCGGCATGACGATGAACGTGCGGGTCCCGTTGTTGGCGAGCGCGGCGTTCGTGGTCGGGTCACCGGTCGGGTTCTCCAGGTAGCCGCGCCAGTAGAGGATCTGGTCGGGGTGGTCGGCGACCACCTTGTCGAGCTCGTCCTTCATCTGCTTGGACCACTGCGGGTCGTTGACCTTCTTGCCGCTGGGCGCGTCCAGCACCGCGACGATGTGGCTCAACCGGTCGCGACCGTAGACGTCGTCGCCGAGTTCGGACGCCGCGACCGACTGGCTGGTCTCGTCGTAGAACCCGCTCTGCGTGACGTGCTGTCCAAGGCTCGCACCGTAGATGCCGCCACCAAGGCACAGCGCGACCATGATCCCGATAACCGCGTATCGGAATCGGTACACCATCCGACCCCACCAGGCGAACACTCGAGCTCCTAACTGATCTTCTTCACGTCCCGACCTCGGCTAACCCTCTACCTCGGCTTCAATTGTTCCTGCGAGTCGTTCACGCGCGTGAGGTAAGCAACGAGGACAACGGCCGGAAGGGCTGCAGCCACGCCCCCTGCTGGGGCAGCGAGTCGAGGCCGATTCGCGGCAGTGGCTCCCTGAACACACCGGGAATGTCCTCGAGGTCGACGAACTCCAAGGTATCCGACGCTAACGCCCAACTGGCATGTTCGCGAAATCCGAGGACGCTGACGGGGATGCCGTCGCGGGCGATCTCCTCCAGCGGCACCCGGAAGGCCTGGCCGTCCGCGGAGGCCACGTAGAGGCCGGCCAAGCCCTCGCTCCGCCGCAGCGCAATGTGGTCGAGCATGTCACCGTCGACGTCGCTGTCGTCGTCGATCTTGGGTTTGGCGAACACCGCGAAGCCGACGTTGCGCAGCGCCTCGACCCACGGGCGAACGACGTCGGCACTTCCCGGGGCGATGTTGGTGAACACCGTCGCCTCGGGTTCGAACGTGACGTGCGGCACGTCGTGCGCGCGGCTGCGGGACAGATCGGCCGTCTGGGCGAGCAGCCACCGGCCCAGGGCGTCGAACCGCGGCCGGTGCGCCGCGGTGGGACGGCCGCCGAGGATCGACCCGAGCCCCATGTCGAGGTTCGGCGCATCCCAGACGAGCAGCACGCGCTGCGGGCCGCTGGGCGCCGGCTGACCGGCGTCGCCGGACTCGTCGGCGAGTTCCTCGACGTCGGGCAGATCCTCGGTGAGGCTCATCGCTTCTCCCACAGGAACTCGGCGACGGCGCTGCCGGCGTGCCGGGCCTTGTCCTCGTACTTCGTCACCGGCCGCCGGATCGAGATGGGCAGATCGTCGCCCGCATCGGGATCGAGCCTGCGCAGGGCGGGTTCGGCGTCCCCGACCTCGCCGATCTGTTCGGCGTATCCGGCGTGGTCGGTGGCGGCGTGCAGGATGCCGCCCGGTCGCAGGCGGTCGGCCAGCAGGGCGACGGTGGCCGGCTGCAGCAGCCGGCGCTTGTGGTGGCGGGCCTTGGGCCAGGGGTCGGGGAAGAACACCCGCA
The DNA here is from genome assembly GCF_010729665.1 of Mycolicibacterium madagascariense. Lineage (NCBI taxonomy): Bacteria > Bacillati > Actinomycetota > Actinomycetes > Mycobacteriales > Mycobacteriaceae > Mycobacterium > Mycolicibacterium madagascariense. Next base: position 513,556 of record NZ_AP022610.1, read on the forward strand.
CCCCGGTCAGCGACTCCGGCGCGAGGAGGTGCTCGAGGACGTCGACGCCGTCGCCGCGGATGAGGCGCACGTTGGTGAGGCCGTCACGGTCGATGCCGTTCAGCAGTTGGGCGAGGCCACGCTTGTAGACCTCGACCGCGATGACGTCGAGCTGCGGCTCGGCCGCGGCCATCGCCAGGGTGGAGACGCCGGTACCGCACCCGATCTCCAGCACCAGCGGCGCCGAGCGTCCGAACCACGCCGGGGCGTCCAGCGGGTGGGCCAGCTGCCCGTCGGAGTCCCTGGCCTGCATGCCGAGCTCGGGCCAGCGGCGTTCCCACGTCTCCCGCTGCAGACCGGACAGCGCCGACCGCCGGGATCGGAAGCTGGCGACGCGGGGGAAGGGATGGGCGGGCACCGACCCTTCGTCCCCGCGGGCCTGCTCGCGCTGCACCTGCATCCGTACATGGTCGCTCATCCAGACCGGTGTACCCGCATCGTGGTGCAATTCGATACCCAACAGTTGCCTTAGGCGGCTAAGAGCCGCTCGGCGGGTGCTCCGGGCGGTGCGACGATGGCAGCCGGGGGTTGGCAGCTGAGGGCTTTCGATCATGACGCAGGCATTCGTCGACGAGCTGACCCAGCTGGTCGGGGCCGCGGGCATGCCGGCTGTGCGCCCGATCGTCGATCGGCTGCGATGGCCCGTGCGCGTCGCGGTGACGGGCCGCCCGGGCGTCGGGCGGGACTGCGTGGCGGCGGCGCTACGGCGCCGCGGCTGGGCCACCGCCACCCCCGCCGCGGGCGAGGTGCTGGTGCTCGTCATCGCCGAGACGGTCACCGGGGAGGACCGGGCGGCGCTGGCAGCGGCGCGCGGACCGGCGCTGGTCGTCCTCACCAAGGCCGACCTGGCCGGACCCGATGACCCGCTCGCGACGGCGACGCGCTGGGCGGGCGATGCCCAGCGGCTGACCGGCGTGCCGACGGTGCCGCTGGTCGGATTGCTCGCCGCCCTCGACCACCCCCTCGACGACGAACTGGTCGACGCGTTGCGCGTCTTCGTGACCGCGCCGCCGGACCTCACCTCGGTCGACGCCTTCGTGGCACGCCCGCACGTCGTCGCCGCGGTCCTGCGCGAGCGGTTGCTGCTGCGCCTCGACCGGTTCGGCGTCGCGCATGCGGTGCGCGCGCTGTCCGACGGGGTCGACGCCGGCGACCTCGGCGCCCGCCTGGCCGCGGCGAGCGGGATCGACGGGGTGCTGGTCGCACTCGATGCCGTCGCGGCACCGGTGCGCTATCTACGCCTGCGCGCGGCAGTGCGCGAATTGCGTTGTCTGGCAGTCGAATCCGGCGACGACGAGCTCTTGGCCCTGCGGGCCGCCGATGCGACGGCGATGGCGGTGATGACCGCCGCCGTCGACGTGCTGGAGGCGGCGGGGCTGTCCGTCGACCGCGGCGACACCGCGAGCGCCCACCTCGCCCGCGCCGTCCGCTGGCGCCGCTACGGCCGAGGTCCCGTGGCTGCCGTGCACGGCCAGTGCAGCGCCGACGTCGTCAGAGGGTCGCTGCGCCTGCTGGCCGACGCGCGGGAACCGTCGGCGTGACGCCGGTGGTGCTCGTCGTCGGCCCGTCGCGCGCGGGGGTCGGTGGGGTCGTCGCCGCGCTGCGTACCCGGCTGCCCGACGTCGAGGTCGTCGAGGGGCCGCCGCCGCGGGCGCCCGACGCGGTGCTCGCCGTCGTCTCCGCCGCCGCCCCGATGACGCGATCGCAGTGGGCGGACGTCGAGCGCGCCTCGGCGGGCAGCGGGCTGCTCGTCGGCGTGGTCGCCAAGATCGATGCGCACCGGCAGTGGCGCGACGTCGTGGCCGCCAACCGCGACGGGGCCGAGCGCTGGGGCAGCCGCACCGCGATCCCGTGGGTCGGGGCCGCCGCCGCACCCGTTCTCGGCGACGCCGACGTCGACGAGCTCGTCCGCGTGCTGCGGGCAGGACTGGCCCGGCCGCCGATCGCGCGGGCCGTCCGAGCGGCGGTGTCGGCGAGCGACGTGCTGGCGCGCACGCGGCTGCGGCTCGTGCGGTCGGTCAGAGACGGCGCCTCGGCGCTGCGCACCGAACTACGCGCGGCCGCCGCGACCGTGCCGCCCGGCGGTGCGCAGGCCTTCGAGGTCCAGGTGCGCGCCCGCGTGGAGGTCTTCCTGAAGACCGTCGACCGCGACGTCGCCGACGCCGTGGGGGAGGCGGCGGCCGAGCTCGGCTGTGGGGACCGCGTTGCAGTTCCCCGGGGGCACGCCTGCCGGCTGGAGCCGAGCGACGCCGGGCGGCCCACGTCGTCGCGTCGGCTGGAGGCTCGGCTCGCGGCCGTGCTCGGTCTCGGTTTCGGGGTGGGCACCGCGCTCGCGGTCGGCCGGCTGGTGGCGGGCTGGGCCCCCGGCGTCTCGACGGCCGGTCTGGTGGCGGGTGCCGTCATGGGGCTGGCGCTGGGGGTGTGGGTGGTGCGCACGCGCCGCCTGCTGCACGACCGCGCGGTGCTCGACAGGTGGGTCGCCGACGTTGCTGGAACCGTGCGTTGGCACGCCGAGGCGAGGGTCGCGGAATGGTTGCTCTCGGTCGCTTCGGCGGGGCGTGACGCGGGCCCCCGGGTAGGGTCGAGAGCGACTCCTGAAGGCCCGGCTGGCAGCCTAAAACAAGTTACTGACCAGTATGAATGGCGTTGCGACGGGTGATTCGGGGCCGTTTCGGTCGGAATGCCCGATCTGAATCGTTCCTGTGAGACAACGGACATAGTCCCGATTAACCGTGGGTATGTCACCCACGTTAACCTCAGTCCAGGTATGACCCGCGACCGCGCCACCAGGAGATTTCAGGAGTCCTCATGACCTCAGCGACCATTCCCGGTCTGGATAGCGCACCGACGACGCACGAGGGCCTGCTCGCCTGGGTTCGCGAGGTTGCCGAGCTGACCCAGCCGGACCGCGTCCAATTCGCCGACGGCTCCGCCGAGGAATACGAGCGGCTGTGTGCGGAACTCGTCGCGGCGGGCACCTTCCAGAAGCTGAACGAGAAGAAGCAGCCCAACTCCTACCTCGCGCTGTCGGATCCGTCCGACGTGGCGCGCGTGGAGTCGCGGACCTTCATCTGCTCCGAGCGCGAGATCGACGCGGGCCCCACCAACAACTGGATGGCCCCCGCCGAGATGCGCGGCATCATGACCGACCTGTACCGCGGATCGATGCGCGGTCGCACGATGTGGGTCGTCCCCTTCTGCATGGGCCCGCTGGACGCCGGGGACCCCAAGCTGGGTGTCGAGATCACCGACTCGGAGTACGTGGTGGTCTCGATGCGCACCATGACCCGGATGGGCAAGGCCGCGCTGGACAAGATGGGTTCCGACGGCTTCTTCGTCAAGGCGCTGCACTCGCTCGGCGCGCCGCTCGAGGAGGGCCAGGCCGACGTGCCGTGGCCGTGCAACGACACGAAGTACATCACCCACTTCCCCGAGACCCGCGAGATCTGGAGCTACGGCTCGGGCTACGGCGGCAACGCGCTGCTCGGCAAGAAGTGCTACTCGCTGCGGATCGCCTCGGCGATGGCCCACGACGAGGGCTGGCTCGCCGAGCACATGCTGATCCTCAAGCTGATCAGCCCCGAGAACAAGGCGTACTTCATTGCGGCGGCCTTTCCGTCGGCATGCGGCAAGACCAACCTCGCGATGCTGCAGCCCACCATCCCGGGGTGGCGCGCGGAGACCGTCGGCGACGACATCGCCTGGATGCGGTTCGGCAAGGACGGCAGGCTCTACGCCGTCAACCCCGAGTTCGGCTTCTTCGGCGTCGCGCCGGGCACCAACTGGAGCTCCAACCCCAATGCGATGAAGACCATCGCCGCGGGCAACACCGTCTTCACCAACGTCGCCAAGACCGACGACGGCGACGTGTGGTGGGAGGGACTCGAGGGCGAGCCCGACCACCTGATCGACTGGAAGGGCCAGGACTGGAACCTCCGCGAGACGGAAAGCAAGGCGGCGCATCCCAATTCGCGGTACTGCACGCCGATCTCGCAGTGCCCGACGCTGGCCCCGGAGTGGGACGACCCGCAGGGCGTGCCGATCTCGGCGATTCTGTTCGGCGGCCGGCGCAAGACGACGGTGCCACTCATCACGCAGGCCCGCGACTGGCAGCACGGCGTCTTCATCGGCGCCACGCTCGGTTCCGAGCAGACCGCCGCGGCCGAGGGCAAGGTCGGCACCGTCCGCCGCGACCCGATGGCCATGCTGCCGTTCCTCGGCTACAACGTGGGCGATTACTTCCAGCACTGGATCGACCTCGGCAAGAACGCCGACGAGTCCAAGCTGCCCGCGGTGTTCTTCGTGAACTGGTTCCGGCGCGGTGACAACGGCCGCTTCCTGTGGCCCGGCTTCGGCGAGAACAGCCGGGTGCTGAAGTGGGCGATCGAGCGCATCGAGCACGCGGCCGAGGGCAAGAGCACCCCGATCGGCATCGTGCCGACGGCTGCCGACCTGGATCTCGACGGGCTCGACGTCGATGCCGCCGATGTCGACGAGGCGCTCGCGGTCAATCCCGAGGAGTGGCGCAAGGAACTGCCGCTCATCGAGGAGTGGTTCGAGTTCGTCGGCGAGAAGCTGCCCACCGGCATCAAGGACGAGTTCGACGCGCTGAAGACCCGCCTCGCCTAAGTTTCTTCCCGCGAGCAGACGCAAAGGGCCCTGAATCCACGCGATTGAGGGCCCTTTGCGTCTGCTCGGCGGGTGGCGGGGGGCTGGTCGGCGGGGTACTTGACACCCGTCAAGTCGGGCGTCGTACAGTTCTGCTCATGCAGATTCGCGACACCGCCGTTGCCACGCCCGACAAGCCCGCGATCATCATGCACCCGTCGGGAACGGTGGTGACGTTCGGCGAGCTGGAGGCCAGGGCGAACCAGCTGGCGCACTTCTTCCGCGAGGCCGGACTCGTCGAGGGTGACGCCGTGGCCATCCTCATGGAGAACAGCGAACACATGCATGCCGTCATGTGGGCGGCGCGCCGGGCCGGGCTGTACTACGTCCCCATCAACACCCATCTCACCGCCGCCGAGGTCGCGTACATCGTCGACAACTCCAGCGCGAAGGCCATCGTCGGCTCCGGCGGCCTGACCGACGTCCTGGCCGATCTCGAAGCCGAGCTGCCGGGCGGGCTCCCGCCGGTGCTCCTCGTCGCCGACGCCGACCTTGACGGCTGGCAGCGCTATCCGGAATGCGTTGCCGCCCAACCCGTTACCCCGATCGACGACGAGATCGAGGGCGATCTGCTGCAGTACTCCTCGGGCACCACGGGGCGGCCGAAGGGGATCAAGCGCGCCCTGCCACACCTGCCGCCCTCGGAGGTGCCCGGGTTGATGGCCGCCCTGGTCGGATTCTGGACGACCCCGGACGCGGTGTACCTCAGTCCCGCGCCGCTGTACCACACCGCTCCCTCGGTGTGGTCGATGCAGACGCAGGCCGCCGGCATCACCACCGTCGTACTCGAGAAGTTCAGCCCCGAGGGCGCACTCGAGGCGATCCAGCGACACCGGGTCACCCACGGCCAGTTCGTTCCGGTGATGTTCACCAGGATGCTGAAACTGCCCGAGGCCGTGCGCAACTCGTATGACGTGTCGAGCCTGCAGCGCGTCATGCATGCGGCCGCACCGTGCCCGGTGGAGATCAAGATGCAGATGATGGATTGGTGGGGGCCGATCATCGACGAGTACTACGCCTCCTCCGAGGCCATCGGTTCGACGCTCATCACGGCCGAGGAGTACCTGACGCACCCCGGTTCGGTGGGCAGGTCGATGATGACGCCGCTGCACATCGTCGGCGAGGACGGCAACGAACTGCCGCCCGGTGTGGCCGGTGAGATCTACTTCGAGGGCGGCAACGACTTCGAGTACCTCAACGATCCCGACAAGACGGCGTCCTCGCGCGACGCGCACGGCTGGAAGACCGTGGGCGACATCGGCTACGTCGACGAGGACGGCTACCTGTACCTCACCGACCGGCGCCACCACATGATCATCTCGGGCGGGGTCAACATCTACCCGCAGGAGGCGGAGAACATGTTGGTCACCCACCCCAAGGTGATGGACGCCGCGGTGTTCGGCGTGCCCGACGACGACATGGGGCAGAGCGTCAAGGGCGTGGTCCAGACCGTCGACGAGGCCGATGCCACCGACGCCTTCGCCGACGAACTGCTGGCGTGGTTGCGAGATCGGTTGGCGCACTTCAAGTGTCCGCGGTCGATCTCGTTCGAGGCGCAGCTGCCGCGCACCGACACCGGCAAGCTGTACAAGCAGGAGCTGATCAAGAAGTACTCGTGAAGCACGTCAGCGTCGGGGACGGGACCCTGGTCGAGTCGGATTCCCCCGAGGGCGCCTCGTTCTCGCTGACCGAGGAGCCGAGCACCGACCGCCGGGCGATCACCGTGGCCTCGGTGCCCGACGCCGTCGCCGAGATCGCGGAACGGGTGAGCAGGTGGCCGATCGCCGCCGCGGTGTGCGACGACGTGCTGCGTGCCTTCGACCCCCGAATGGCCACGCGCGCAGGCATTGTCACCGAGTCGCTGGCGTATTCGACTCTGCAGGCCGGCCCGGAGTTCGCGCGCTGGCTGAGCGAGCGCGGTCCGGCGACGGTGCCCGCGCTGCCGGATCCGGTGGTGTCGGCCCGTGACGGCGACGCGCTCTACGTGTGGTTCAACCGCGCCGCGAGGCACAACGCCTTCTCGACCGACGCCCGCGCGGCGCTGCTGGAGGCACTCGAGGTCGCCCGGCTCGACCCGTCGGTGACCGAACTGGTCCTGTGCGGCAACGGCCCATCCTTCTGCAGCGGAGGCGATCTCGCGGAGTTCGGCACGTTCGACGATCCGGCGTCGGCGCACCTGGCCCGCACGCGGTACAGCCCCGCCCTCGTCCTTGACGAGATCACCGCGCGCCTGGGGCGAAGCTGCCGCGCCGAGGTGCACGGCCGCGTGCTCGGCAGCGGGCTGGAGATGATGGCCTTCTGCGGCCACGTGAGCGCCCACTGCGACACCGTGTTCGGCCTGCCCGAGCTGACGCTCGGTCTCATCCCCGGAGCGGGCGGCACGGTCAGCGTCACCCGGCGGATCGGGCGCTGGCGCACGGCGTATCTGGTGCTGTCGGGTGCCACGATCGACGCCGCGACCGCACTCGAGTGGGGTCTGGTCGACGCCGTCGCCTAGATCCCGCCGCGGGCCACCAGTTGGCTCGCGATGACGTTGCGCTGGATCTCGTTGGTGCCCTCGCCGACGATCATCAGCGGCGCGTCGCGGAAGTAGCGCTCGACGTCGTACTCGGTGGAGTATCCGTAGCCGCCGTGGATGCGGACGGCGTTCAGGGCGATCTCCATCGCCGCCTCGGAGGCGAACAGCTTGGCCATGCCGGCCTCCATGTCGGCCCGCTCGCCGCCGTCGTAGCGGTCGGCGGCATGCAGCGTCAGCTGGCGCGCGGCGGTGAGCTTGGTGGCCATGTCGGCGAGGTAGTGGCCGACCGCCTGGTGCTTCCAGATGGGCTGGCCGAAGCTCTCGCGCTGCTGGGCGTAGGCCAGCGCGTCCTCCAGCGCCGCCGTCGCGACGCCGAGCGCGCGGGCCGCCACCTGGATGCGCCCGGTCTCGAGGCCCTTCATCATCTGCGCGAAACCCCTGCCCGGCTCGCCGCCGAGGATGGCCGTGGCGGGAATCCGGTAGTCGGTGAAGGCCAATTCGCATGACTCGACCCCCTTGTAGCCGAGCTTCGGCAGATCGCGGGACACCGTCAACCCGTCGCCGTGCTCGACGAGCACGATCGAGATCCCCCTGTGGGCCGGCGTCGCCCGGGGATCGGTCTTGCAGAGCAGGGCGATCAGCCCGGACCGCCGGGCATTGGTGATCCACGTCTTGGCACCGTTGATCACCAGCTCGTCGCCGTCGGACGCCGCGACGGTCGTCATGGCCTGCAGGTCCGACCCGCCGCCCGGCTCGGTGAGCGCCATGGTCGCGCGCATCTCCCCGGTGGCCATCGCCGGCAGGTAGCGCCGCTTCTGCTCCTCGGTGCCGAAGAGTCCCAGCAGCTTCGCCACGACGGTGTGCCCACCCATCGCTCCCGCCAGGCTCATCCACCCGCGCGCCAGTTCCTGGGTGACGTGCACGTAGCACCGGGTCGAGACGGGGGTGCCGTCGTAGTCCTCGTCGATCGCGAGGCCGAAGATGCCGAGCTGCTTCATCTGCTCGATCCACGCCTCGGGGTAGGCCCCGGAGTGTTCGACGTCGCGCACCGTCGGCTTGACGTCGCGGTCGACGAACGCCCGGACGGTGTCGACGAGCATGGTCTCTTCTGTGGTCAGCACGGGTTCCATCATGTACCGGGCCGCGTTGACACCTCGATCGGCGTACTGCCAGCATGGGTGACGTGACGCCGGGTGGACCGTACTTCGACGATCTGCACGTGGGCCAGGTGTTCGCCGACGCACCGTCGATGACGCTCAGCCCAGGGGCCGCGGCCGTGCACCAGTCGATCCTCGGGGACCGGCTGCGCCTGCCGCTCGACGCCAGCCTGACCCACGCCGTCACCGGGGCCCCGGCCGCACTCGCTCATCCGGCGCTGGTGTGCGACGTCGCGATCGGGCAGAGCACGCTGGCGACCCAGCGCGTCAAGGCCAATCTCTTCTATCGCGGCCTGTGGTTTCACCGGTATCCCATCATCGGCGACACCCTCTACACCCGCACCGAAGTGGTTGGGCTGAAACAGAATTCGACCAAGCCGGGGCGGCCGTCGACCGGGCTGGCGGCCCTGCGGATGACGACGATCGACCAGGCCGACCGGCTGGTGCTCGACTTTCACCGCTGCGCGATGATCCCGCTGCGCGACGGTGCGGACGACACCGGCCACGCCGACGATCTGTCGACGATCGGTGCCGGGACACCGGTGCCGCCCGACCCCACGGCCGACTGGGACGCCGAGGCCTTCCGGTCCCGCGTATCGGGGTCGGGCGCGGTGCCGACGGGCACGGTGCTGCGCACCACGGCCGACGTGGTGAGCAGCGCGCCGGAACTCGCCCGGCTGACGTTGAACATCGCTGCCGCCCATCATGATTGGCGCGCCGGCGGTGAGCGCCTGGTGTATGGCGGGCACACCATCGGGTTGGCGCTGGCTCAGGTGACCCGCGTGCTGCCCAACGTCGTCACGGTGCTCGGCTGGGAATCCTGCGACCACACCGGCCCGGTGCGCGAGGGCGACACCCTCTACAGCGACGTGCACGTCGAGGACGTCCGCGACGGCGTGCTGCACCTGCGGTCGGTGGTCTTCGCCGTCGGGGAGCCCGACCGCCAGGTGCTGGACTGGAGATTCCGCGCGCTTGTCTGGCAGTGAGGCGCGCGAGTGGGGGGCCAGCGGGCTGGCCCATCTGACCGGCCGGCCCGACGGCGCCCCAGACTTCTCCCGCGCTGCCGTCCTGCGTCAGGCCGCGTCCCTGGCCGACGACCTCGCGGGCCGACTGGGCATCGACGTGTCGGCCGCCGAACTGCTGGCCGGCCGGGCGGGGCTGCTCGGTCTGTCGCGGCGGGGGCGGGTGTCCGCGGGTGGGGCGTCGCGGCTGCTGCGCGCCGCCGATGGGTGGTGGGCGCTGACGCTGTCGCGGCCCGACGACGTCGACGCGGTGCCGGCCCTGGTCGAGCTGGACGTCGTGCCGGACGATCCGTGGCGGGCGGTCGAATCCTGGTGCGCCACATGCGATGTCGCCGATGTGGTGGACCGGTCCCGGCTCCTCGGCCTGCCCGCGGCCGCGCTTGGGGAGGCCAGTCCCGCCGGGCCGGTCATCCGCCGCCTCGGCCCGCGCGCCGCACCCCGCCCCGTGCCCGGTCTCCTCGTGGTCGACCTGTCGTCGATGTGGGCGGGCCCGCTGTGCGGGCAACTGCTGGCGAGGGCAGGCGCGACGGTCGTGAAGGTCGAAACCCCGGGGCGGCCGGACGGGACGCGGGCCGGTGATCGCCGATTCTTCGACTGGATGAACGCTGGAAAGCTCTGCTACTCAGCTGATCTCGCCGAGAAGACCAGGGCCCTGCTCGAGACGGCCGACGTCGTCATCGAGTCCTCACGGCCGGCCGCCTTGCGCCAGCGTGGTCTCGGCGCGGAAGACGTTGCGGCCCAACCCGGCCGGGTCTGGCTGCGCATCACCGGATACGGCGCCGACGTAGACCGGGCGAACTGGACCGCCTTCGGCGACGACGCGGCGGTGGCGGGCGGGGTGGTCGGCCGCAGTGTCGACGGGCCGGTGTTCTGCGGCGACGCGATCGCCGACCCGCTGACGGGGATGCAGGCCGCGCTGCAGGTCGCCGAATCCCTGGCCCGCGGGGGAGGTGAGGTCATCGACGTCGCGATGGCCTCCGTGGCGGCGACCTACGCGATGCTGCCCGAGTCGGCGAGCGAAACCGACCTTCCCGCAATGCCTCCCGCGGCCCCGGTCGTATGCCAGCGCGCTGGCGACCTCGGTGCCGACGACGCTCTCGTCGAGCGGTTGGTGGCGGAGCGGGCCTAACCGCCGATTCACGGAAGTTGGGGAGCGGCGGGCGCGACCAAACCGACACAGATCACGACGACTGCGCGCGCGCCGGCTGTACGAGCGTCCTGCGCAGCCAGTCGACCTGGCTCGCGAAGAACGCTTGCGAGACGGGCGCTTTGGCCACCAGGGCGTCGAAGCCGTGGAATGCGCCGGGGACGACGTCGACGTCGCAGGGCACGCCCGCCGCGGTCAGGCGTTCGGCGTATTCGACGTCCTCGCGGTGGAACAGGTCGTTGGTCCCGACGCCGAGCCAGGCGGGCGGTAGGCCGCTCAGATCGTCTCGGCGGGCGGGCACCGCGACGTCCGGGTCCGCGTCACCGAGGTAGCTCGACCAGCCGTAGGCGTTGGCCTTCCGGTTCCAGAGGCGGTAGTGGGACTCGTCGAGGTCGTCCCGCGTGCTGGTGCGGTCGTCGAGCATCGGGTACACCAACAGCTGTGCGGCAACGGCGATCTCGCCGCGATCCCTGGCGAGCAGCGCGAGCGCCGCGGTGAGGCCGCCGCCCGCGCTGGCGCCCCCGATCGCGACTCTGGCCGGGTCGACGTCAGGTAGCGCCGCGAGCCAGCCGAGCGCGGCGTAGCAGTCCTGCAGGGGGATCGGGTACGGGTACTCCGGGGCGAGGCGGTAGTCGACGGCCACCACCGTGATGCCGAGTTCGTGGGCGAACCTGCGGCAGATGGCGTCGTCCTGCGCTGCGCTGCCGATGACGTAGCCCCCGCCGTGAATCCACAGCAGCGCGGGCCCCGCGTCCTCACCCCCGGGCGGCGGCCGGTGCAGGCGCACACGGCCACCGGATGCCGTCACCAGGACGTCGACGTCGCGCGGCGCGCGGCGGGACGTCAGTCGGGCCACGGCCCGCAGCGGTGACAGCGTGTAGGGGTGGACCAGGCCGCGCGGGGTGACGCGGGCGCGGCGGGCGAGGTCGGGGTGGAAGTCGGGCATCACCCGACCCTAATCCCGGTCGTTGAGCAGTGCCTCGAAGGCGACCCGGTCGCCGCGGTACAGCGAGCGGACCACCTCGATGGGCCGGTCGTCGACGTCGAGCGAACGCCGGTGCAGCCGCAGCATCGGCATCGCGGTCGTGGACTCCAGCAGCGCGGCCTCCCGCGGTGCGGCCAGCACGGTCTCGACGCGCTCGACGGCCGACCCGAACCGGACCCCCGTCGCCCGGATCGCAGCGTAGAGCGACGTCGTCGGATCGAACGTCTCGGTGAAGTCACCGAAGCGGTGCCGCGGGAGGTAGGTGCTCTCCAGCCCGATGCGCTGCCCGTCGGCGAGCAGCACGCGTTCGAGGTGCATGACGGGATCGCCGTCGGGGACGTCGAGTGCGGCGGTCAACTCCGGGGTGGCCTCGACGTCTTCCCACGTGACGAGCAGACGTCCCGGCTTGCGCCCCATCCGCAACGCGCCCTCGGTATAGGACTTCAGCGAGAGTGGTTGTACCAGTTTGGGTTTGGCGACGACGGTGCCGCGTCCGCGCCGCTCGATGCGGCCCTCGACCAGCAGTTCGTGCACGGCTTGGCGCAGCGTCTCACGGGCGACGCCGAAGCGCTGGGCCAACTCTCGCTCCGGCGGGAAGGGGTCGCCCTCGACGAGCCCGTCGAGGATTTCCTCGAGCGCGGTGCGAATGGCGTACGGCTTGCTCACGATCGTCGGAGCACGCGTTCGGCGATGGTCAGCACGTCCTCGATCGTCGCAGCCCGGCCGGTGGCGCGGGCGTCGGGGTCCTTGGCGGCGTCGTCGTAGCGCCGCAGGCGGACGGCGTCGGGCCACCACGGATGGTCGAGGAGTTCGTCGTCGACGCCCGCACCGCCCTGGGCCAGAAGCGACTGCACCGACGTCGGGCTGAGGCCCGCCCCGTAACCCGGGTCGGTGGCGACGAGGTAGCGCTTGGCGGCGACGTGTTGCCCGGCCAACCAGCCGACGCGCTCACCGAACCGCGGCGTCAGCCAGTCGCGGGCCGTCTCGTCGTGGCGCTGTGCCGCCGTCGCGTCGAAGGCCGGGCTGTGGGCGATGTCGTGCAGGGCGGCGGCCAGGACGAGTTCGTCGTCGGCGCCGTCGTCGATGGCGCGGGCGGCCGACTGGAGGGCGTGATCGAGTTCGTCGACGGCCTCCTCGTCCCATACGCCACGAAGCGACGACAGCAGTTCTGCGGTTTCAGCGAGCGCATTCATCGGAGCTAGCTTACCCTCAATTGGTCTATACCAATTCTTAACCTGCTGTTGGGGCGGCCATCATCGCAGCGCCTGCCGGCCGTCTTCTGGAGTCTGAAAGGTCACTGAACATGCGCGTGACGATCATCGGCGGTGGCATCCTCGGGACGGCCCACGCCCTCGAGGCCGTCCAGCGCGGTCATCGGGTCACCCACCTCGAGCGCGAGCTCGAGGCCCGCGGGGCCACCGTCCGCAACTTCGGGCTGGTCTGGGTGTCCGGGCGGGCCGAGCACGAACTCGCCGCGGCGCTGCGGTCGCGCGAACTGTGGGAGCAGATCGGCGCCCGCATCCCCGGGGTCGGGTTTCGCCCCGCCGGCTCGCTGACGCTGCTGCGCACGCCACGCGAGATCGCCGTGGCCGAGCAGGTCGCCGCGCGGGCCGACGCCGAAGCCCGTGGGTTCGAGGTCGTCGACCCGGATCGCATCCGTGCGCTGAACCCCGCACTGCGCGGCAAGTACCTTGCGGGACTGCACTGTTCGCGCGACGGCGCAGTGGAGTCCCGGCAGGCCATGCCCGCGATCCGAGCGCACCTCGAGGCCACCGGCCGCTATGAGTTCCTGCCCGGCACCGAGGCGCGGTCGGTCGACGGTACGGCGGTGCGCGACGACCGCGGCGGACGCCACGACGGCGACCTGGTGCTGGTGTGCCCCGGCGCCGCGCACGGCGGTCTGACCAGGGAGATCGCCGGCGAGCTGCCGGTGCGTCGGGTCCGCCTGCAGATGATGCAGACCGATCCGCTCGACGAGCCGCTCACCACGGCCATCGCCGACGGCGACAGCTTCCGCTACTACCCGGGCTTCGCGGGCAGCGCGCTCGATGCGCTGCGGGACGACGAGCCGCAGGATCCGGTCGCCGCCGCGGGGCGGATGCAGCTGCTGTGCGTACAGCGGCTGCACGGGGGCCTCACCATCGGCGACACCCACGAGTACGACGAGCCGTTCGCCTTCGACCTCGACAGCGCGCCGTATGACTACCTGGTGGCCCTGGTCGAGGAGTTCCTCGGTCGGCCGCTGCCCGCCGTGCGCCGCCGCTGGGCCGGCGTCTACAGCCAGTGCGTGGATCCTGCGCAGCTGGTGTCGAGGACCGAGGCGTCCGACGGCGTCATGGTCATCACCGGGCCCGGCGGACGCGGCATGACGCTGGGTCCGGCGATCGCCGAGCAGACCGCCGATCTGATCAACCTATGAAGGAGAAGGCTCAACCTATGAGGGATAAGACCCTGCCGCACAGCACTATTCAACTAGCAGTCCTCGACATGGCCGGCACGACCGTCGCCGACGACGGACTCGTCATCGCCTCGTTCGAGGCGGCCGCGACGGCGGCCGGGCTGCCTGCGGACGGCCCCGAACGCGACCACGCCCGCCAGTACGTCCTCGACACCATGGGACAGTCCAAGATCGTCGTGTTCCGCGCGCTGTTCGGCACCGAGGAACGCGCGCACCGCGCGAACGCGGCGTTCGAGAGCGCCTACGAGTCGGCGATCGACGCGGGCGAGGCCGCGCCCATCGACGGCGCCGCCGACGCCATCGCGCGGCTGCGCGACGCGGGCATCAAGGTCGCACTCACCACGGGGTTCAGCGGTCGGACGCAGGCCAAGCTGCTCGCCGCCCTCGGCTGGCAGTCGATCGCCGACCTGGTGCTCGCGCCCGGTGACGGCGTGCGGGGCAGGCCCTACCCGGATTTGATCCTCACCGCGCTGATGCGACTGGGTGCCGACGGCGTCGGCAACGTCGCCGCGCTCGGTGACACCAGCAATGACGTCGACAGTGCGCTGCGGGCCGGATGTGCCGTCGCCGCAGGCACTCTCACCGGCGCGCACGACGAGACCCGACTGCTCGACGCCGGAGCCACCCACGTGGTGAAGAACGTCACCGAGTTCGCCGACCTCATCCTCGACCACCGACCCAAGGACTGACGCCATGACACCTCGCTCGATCCTGGCTGCGCTGTCGGCCGCCGTCCTCGCCGTCACGCTCAGCGCGTGCGGCGGCACCGGGTCCTCTGGCTCCGGCGGCGGCGCCACCGTGACGGTCTACAGCGCCGACGGGCTGGCCACCTGGTACAAGCCCCAGTTCGACGCCTTCACCAAGAGCACGGGAATGAACGTGAACCTCGTGGAAGCCGGGTCCGGCGAGGTGGTCTCGCGCGTGGAGAAGGAGCAGTCCAACCCGCAGGCCGACCTGCTGGTGACGCTGCCGCCGTTCATTCAGAAGGCCGACCAGTCGGGCCTGCTGCAGCCGAGCGGCGTCGACACCGCGGGCATCGCCGCCACCCAGGTCGGGCCCGGTGGCAACTACGTCCCGATCGTCGACAACGCGCTCAGCTTCATCGTCAACCCCGGCGCCAACCCGCCGCCGGTCACCTGGAACGACCTGCTGTCACCGGCATACCGGGGCAAGCTGCAATATTCGACGCCGGGCCAGGCCGGTGACGGCACGGCGGTGCTCGTCCTGCTGCAGCACCTCATGGGCAAGCCGGGCGCACTGGACTATCTGGGCAAACTGCAGGCGAACAACGTCGGGCCGTCCTCGTCCACCGGCAAGCTGCAGCCCAAGGTGAGCAACGGCGAGCTGCTGGTCGCCAACGGAGACGTGCAGATGAATCTCGCGTCGATCAAGGACGACGGTTCGAAGTTCACCCTCTTCATCCCCGCGGCGGCCGACGGCACGAAGACCACGGTGTCGCTGCCGTACGTCGGCGGCGTCACGAAGGGCGCCCCGCATGCCGACGGCGCGAAGAAGCTGCTCGCGTTCCTGGTGTCGCAGGACGTCCAGAAGACGGTTTCCCCTGACGCCCTTGGCATTCCGGTCCTGCAGTCACTCGCCGCATCGACGGAGCAGAGTGCGGCGCCCAACACCCCTGCGGCCGTGTTGCGGGGGGTCGACGTGTGGGTGCCGGACTGGACGGCCGTGCTGGCCGACCTCGACGCCGACGTCGCCGCCTATCAGAAGGCCACCGGTAGCTGACGATGACGGACATCGGAGCCCCGCGCACGGGTGTCGCCCCCGGCCGCGAGACGGCCGTCGACGACGCCGTTCCGGCCATCACCTTCGACCGCGTCGGGGTGTCCTACGGCCGCGGCCAGAAGGCGACCAGGGCGCTGATCGACTTCAATCTCCGCGTGGCAGTGGGGGAGACGGTCGCGCTGCTGGGTCCCAGCGGTTCCGGCAAGTCGACCGCACTCAACGCGCTGGCCGGCTTCGTCCGACCGACGACGGGAGCGGTGCGCCTCGCGGGCCGCGACGTCACCGACCTGCCGCCCGCCAAGCGGGGCATCGGGGTGGTGCTGCAGTCCTATGCCCTCTTTCCGCACATGCGGGTGGCCGACAACGTCGCCTTCGGACTCAAGTCGGCCCGGGTGCCCCGGCGCGAGCTCGCCACCCGCGTCGGGGAGGCGCTGGACATGGTCGGCATGTCGGCGTACGGAAAGCGTTTGCCCCGTGAGCTTTCCGGCGGTCAGCAGCAGCGCATCGCCATCGCGAGGGCGCTGGCCATCCGTCCGCGGGTACTGCTGCTCGACGAGCCGCTGGCCGCGCTCGACGCTCAACTGCGGCAGTCCATGCTGACGGAGCTGCAACGGTTGAAGGAGGCCCTGCCGGACACCGCGATGCTGTACGTGACGCACGATCAGAGCGAGGCTCTGGCGCTGGCCGACCGCATCGTCGTCATGAACGACGCCCGGCTGATGGACGTCGACACCGCCGAGAACCTCTGGAAGCGTCCGCCGACGAGCTTCACGGCCGCATTCCTCGGCGGCGCCAACCTGATTCCCTGCACGGTCGGCCGCGTGATCGGGACCGCAGCACTCGTCGGCGTCGCGCACAAGACCGTCAGCGCCGAGGCGCCGCAGCCCGCGGTCGGCCGCACGGACTGGGCGCCGGGCTCCAAGGCGCTGCTGTGCATCCGCCCGCATGCCATCAGGGTCGTCGGTCTGGGTGATCGAGATGCCCTGCGCGCCAACGTCACGGCCGCGGTATGGCGCGGTGCGCACACGCGGCTGGTGCTCTCGGTGCACGGGCTGCCCGATCAGCTGATCGACGTCGACGTGCCCGGTGCGGTCGCGTTCGCCACCGGCAGCGAGATCGGGCTGCGGTTTCCCGAACCCGCGGGCGTGCTCGTCCAGGCGCCGTCGTGACGGTCCTGGCCGAACCGACGACGGAGGCGCCCGAACGACCGGGCGTACCGCGCTCGGCGGCCGGCTGGTGGGCCGTGCCGCCGGTGCTCGTCGTGGTGGTCGTCGCGGTCTACCCGCTGCTCCGGGTGTGCCTGGAGTCGACGAAAGGCGTTGGGGGGCAGAGTACCTGGGCGTCGGTGCTCGCGTCGGAGGCGTTCCGCGGCGCGCTGTGGCGGACCGTCGCGATCGCGGCGACGTCGACCGCCGGTTGCCTGGTGCTCGGAACGTTCCTCGCGATCGTCCTGGCCTTCGTACCGTTCCCCGGCAGCGGCGTCGTCGGCCGTCTCATCGACACCGTGCTGGCGCTGCCGTCCTTCCTCGTGACGCTGGCGTTCACCTTCCTCTACGGCACGGCGGGCGCGGTCAACGCGGCGTTGGCCGGTGTCGTGGGCGGGGGTGCGTCGGTGCTCGACCTGCTCTACACCCCCGTCGGGGTCATCGCCGCCGAGATCACGTTCTTCACGCCGTTCGTCGTGCGGCCGCTGCTGGCGTCGTTCTCGGTCCTGCCGCGGGCGCAGCTGGACGTCGCAGCCAGTCTGGGGGCCTCACCGCTGCGCGTGCTGCGCTCGGTCGTCATGCCCGAGGCGTGGCCGGCACTGATGGCGGGCGGCAGCCTGGTGCTGCTGTTGACGCTCAACGAGTTCGGCATCGTGCTGTTCACCGGGGCCAAGGGCGTCACGACGCTGCCGGTGCTGATCTACACGCGCGGCATCGTGACGTTCGACCTGCCCGGTGCGGCCGTGATCGCGACCGTGCAGATCGCGCTGTCGCTGGCGCTGTACGCCGTGTACCGGGTGGCCTTCGCGCGCGTGACGGCCCGTCGGGAAGGGGATGCCGCGAATGTTGTTGTGGACCAGGCGAAGTAGAGCCGTCCTGCTCGGCCTGTTTGGCGCCGTGGTGCTTGTCGTGTTCGTCGCGCCGCTCGCCACGGTCGTCCTGGCCGGCCTGGCGGGGTCGTGGACGCGGGCGCTGCCGTCGGGCCTGGGATTCGGGCGCGTCGCGCAGGCCGTGTCCGGGGAGAACCTGGCCAGTCTGTCGGTGAGTCTGCAGACGGCGGTCGTCGCGGGTGGGCTGGCGCTCGTGCTCGGCACCTGGGCCGCGATCGCGGCACGCGAGGCGCCGCGCTGGTTGCACCGCCTGACCGACGCGGTGTTCCACCTGCCCATCGCGGTGCCGTCGGTGGCGATCGGACTGGGGCTGCTGATCGCGTTCAACGCTCAGCCGCTGCTCCTGGGGGGCACGCGGTGGATCGTGATCCTCGCGCATGCGGTGCTGGTGTTGGCGTTCGCCTTCAGCGCGGTGTCGGCGGCGCTCGACCGGCTCGACCCCGCCTACCGCCAGGCCGCGGAATCCCTTGGCGCCGGCTCACTTCGGGTGTTGACGCGGGTCACGCTGCCGCTGCTGCTGCCCGCACTCGGGGCCGCGGCCGGGCTGGCCGTGGCGCTGTCGATGGGCGAACTCGGCGCCACGGTGATGGTGTACCCGGCGACCTGGAAGACGTTGCCCGTCAGCATCTTCGCCCTCACCGATCGTGGCCAGGCGCTGCAGGCCGCGGCCTGCACGACGGTGCTGCTCCTCGTCACCCTGGTGGCGCTGCTGGGCCTGGGCCGCATCCGCGGCAGGGCCGCGCTGCGCTAGTCATCCCGCGGGTGCGGGCTCCGGCGGCGCGAACCCCGGCAGGGTGATCGGTCCGAATCCCGGCACGTCGATGACGCCGGGGGGCGGACCCTCGCTGGTCGTCTCACTCGGCGTGGTCGCCGGGCCCGGTGGCGGCCCCAGCGGCTGCGACGTCGTCGTCGGGGAAGCGGTCGTCGTCGGGGCAGCAGTAGTCGTCGACGGGGCAGCGGTGGTCGTCGTCGGGGCGGCCGCCGTCGTCGACGGAACGGTCGGCGGGGGCGGCTCGGAGGGCAGCGGACCGATGGGGATCAACGGCTCCTCGTACACCGGTGGCGGGGGCGGCGCCTGCGGGCTGGGCGGGGGCGGCGGCGCCGCCGGTGCGGGAGGGGGAGGCAGATCGGCGGGTGACTGCGTGCGGACGCTTCCGGTCACCGGGATCCAGCCCTGCGGGGCCGGCCTGCCGACGTTGCAGGACACCTGTTTGCTGCCCGCGGCCCAGCTGGCCGGTGACACCGTCTCGTAACCGAGGCCGAGTCCGGCCCGCGCCAACGTGTTCGGGGCCAGGTACCCGTCGGCGACCCGGGTGCAGGCGTCGTTGATGAACGTGCGCTGGTCGGCGTCCGACGGCACACCGCCGGGGAAGCGCTCGGCGAGGCTGACGGCGCCGGTGACCTCGAGGGCGTGCGGCGTCGCGCAGTCCACCGGCAGATCGGTCGAGTGATTTGCCCCGTCGATGCCGAGGCACGTGCCCGCGGGCCACACCTTCGACTGGTCGAGGTCGGCGATGCGGCCCCGGAACAAGACCGGCTTGCCGCCGGGGCCCAGCAGCTGCAACCCGCACAGCAGGTTCCGCGCACCGGAGTTCGCCTGCGGCTCGTCGCCCGCCCACAGCACGCTGATGGTGAAGCGGCTGTTGGGGTCGTAGTGCGGGCCCAGATACTCGCGCACGGCGAGCTGGCACGGGTCGCCGAAGTTGTTCATGCCGACGGGTTTGGCGACCTCGAACATGTGGTCCGAGCGGCACTGCACGAACGACGGTTTGTCGGGCTCGTCGGGAGGCCAGCTCAGGCAGGTGCCGGTGCCCGCATTGCTGAACACGACGCTCGCGCGGCTGCCGACGGCGGTCGGCACACGGGTCTCCGGCGTCGCGGTGAGCAGTTCGATGACGCCGCCAACGAGCAGGAACACCATGACCAGGGTGAGGAATCCGCGTTTGTGGGCCCGTGCGGCGAGACGGTCGGCGGCGCCCTCCGCGGCGCGCCGGTCCTCGTCGAGCGCGGCCAGAACGGACGCGAGGTCGGCGCCGCCGCTGTTCTTCGGCGTCGGTGGCCCGGTCACCTGTCGACGGTCCCGCCGAATGTGCTAGCCACGAAAATAGAGCTTGGCACAGGGCCCGAGGCGGTGCCACGTCTGCGGCCGTACCGTGACCAGCATCAACGTCATTTCGTGTCTCTTTTCCCTGTGAGATGACGGCGATCCTGTGTATTCCCGGGGAACGAGGTATCTACTGATCCTTCGAATCGAAGTCTCGTTCGCCGAGCGGCTTCGGCCCATCGATCACGCGAGGATAGGTCTCATGGCACGAATAGATCTGACGGCGAAGATTCCCCTGATCGGGATGACCATGGTGTTCCTGGCGATGGCCATCGTGGCGATCACCGCGTCGCTGCACGCCGGGTGGTGGTCGATCCTCGGATACGCGATCGCCGCCGTCGTGGCCGTGTTCGGCTTCGCCTTCACGTTCCACGACATCAACGACACCACCAAGCCGCCGCCCGTCGTCGGACCGTCGAACGGCGCCACCCGATGACCGCGACGCCGGAACCCAAGCAGGACGAGTACGACAACTCGGCGTTCACCACCGAGGACGCGGGTTACGAGAAGGGCCTCAAACCGCGTCAGCTGCAGATGATCGCGATCGGCGGCGCGATCGGCACGGGGCTGTTCCTCGGCGCGGGTGGCCGTCTCGCCAGCGCCGGACCCGCGCTGTTCCTGGTGTACGCCTTCTGCGGCGTCTTCGTGTTCCTCATCCTGCGCGCGCTCGGCGAACTGGTGCTGCACCGGCCCTCGTCGGGTTCGTTCGTGTCGTACGCGCGCGAATTCCTCGGCGAGAAGGCCGCTTTCGTCGCCGGCTGGATGTACTTCCTGAACTGGGCCATGACGGCCATCGTCGACTCGACGGCGATCGCGACCTACTTCCACTTCTGGAAGGCGTTCGCGCCCATCCCGCAGTGGACGATCGCGCTGGCCGCGCTGGCCATCGTGCTGGCGATGAACATGATCTCGGTGAAGGTGTTCGGCGAGTTGGAGTTCTGGGCCGCGCTGATCAAGGTCGTCGCGCTGGTGACGTTCCTCGTCGCGGGGACGATCTTCCTGGCCGGCCGCTACAAGATCCAGGGACAGTCGACGGGCTTCAGCGTCATCACCGACCACGGCGGGCTGCTCCCGACGGGGCTGTTCCCGGTGGTCATCGTCACCTCGGGTGTCGTATTCGCTTACGCTGCAGTCGAACTCGTCGGCACCGCGGCCGGAGAGACGGCGAACCCCGCCAAGATCATGCCGCGGGCGATCAACTCCGTCATCGCCCGGATCGCGCTGTTCTACGTGGGATCGGTGTTCCTGCTCGGCCTGCTGCTGCCCTACACCTCCTACAAGTCCGGTGAGAGCCCGTTCGTCACGTTCTTCTCCAAGATCGGCGTGGACGGCGCGGGCACGATCATGAACATCGTGGTGCTGACGGCGGCGTTCTCCAGCCTGAACGCCGGTCTGTACTCGACGGGCCGCATCCTGCGCTCGATGGCGATGAACGGCAGCGCGCCCAAGTTCACGTCGCTGATGAACAAGCGCGGCGTGCCCTACGGCGGCATCTGTCTGACGGCGGTCATCGGCCTCTTCGGCGTGCTGCTCAACGGCGTCGTGCCGGCGCAGGCGTTCGAGATCGTGCTGAACGTCGCGGCACTGGGCATCATCGCGTCGTGGGGCACCATCGTGATCTGCCAGATCCAGCTCTACCGGTGGTCGAAGAAGGGCATCCTCGAACGCCCGTCGTTCCGGCTGTGGGGGACGCCGTGGACGGGATACGTCACGCTGGCGTTCCTGTTCGGCGTCCTGGTGCTGATGGCGTGCGACCCGCCGATCGGCACCTGGACGGTCGCGTCGCTGATCCTGATCATCCCGGCGCTGATCGCGGGGTGGTACGCGGTCCGCTCGCGGGTGCTGGCGGTAGCACGGGAGCGCGAGGGCTACACCGGCCAGTTCCCGGTGGTCGCGAACCGGCCGGCCCGCGAACCCCGGGAGCCGAAGCAATAGCGAATGAACAACTTCTCGATGTTGTCGTGTACGCCGAGGCAACCGGGGTAACCTCCCGGGATGACGGCTCGACCGGACACCCGGTACCCCGGACCCACCTGGACCACCCGCGCTCGCTGGCTGATGAAGGCCGGGCCGGCGGACTACCTGCTGGCCGCCAGCGTGGCGGCGACGTCGCTACCGGTGATCGGCAGGCATCTCGAGCCGCTCGGCGGGGCCACCGCGATGAGCATCTGGGGGGTTCGGCACACGCCCGACTTCGTCGGCAGCGCGGTCAAGTCGTGGTTCGCGCCCGGCGCGGGTGAGCTCAAGAAGCAGCAGCGCGATTCGACGAGTGCCGTCACCGAGGCCGCGTTGCGCGGTGTGGTGCCGGCCGCCGACCTCGCGATCACTTGGCCGCGCCCCGAACGCACCCCTCCGGTGTGGAAGGCACTCGAGCACCGCCGCCACGTCTACCGGTCCTCGGTGCGCTACGGCGACGACCCCTCCCAGCTGCTCGACGTGTGGCGCGCCAAGGAGCTCCCGGAGCAGCCCGCCCCGGTGATGATCTTCCTGCCGGGCGGCGCGTGGGTGCACGGCGGCCGCATCCTGCAGGGGTACGCGCTGATGTCGCACCTCGCCGAGATGGGGTGGGTGTGCCTGTCGATCGACTACCGCGTCGCGCCCCATCATCCGTGGCCCCAGCACCTCACCGACGTCAAGACCGCCATCGCGTGGGCGCGGGCCAACGTCGACAAGTTCGGCGGGGACCGCAACTTCGTGACGGTGGCGGGCACGTCGGCGGGCGGGCACCTGGCCGCGCTGGCCGGCCTGACGCCCAACGACCCCGAGCTGCAGCGCGATCTGCCCGAGGGTTCGGACACCTCGGTCGACGCCGTCGTCGGCATCTACGGGCGCTATGACTGGGAGGACCGCTCCTCCGTCGAGCGCGTCCGCTTCGTCGACTTCCTGGAACGCGTGGTGGTGAAGCGCTCGATCGACCGGCACCCCGAGATCTTCCGCAAGGCGTCGCCGATCGCCCGCGCGCATGCCGACGCCCCGCCGTTCCTCGTCATCCACGGCAGCGGCGACACCGTCATCCCGGTGCAGCAGGCGCGCGACTTCGTCACGACGCTGCGCAACGTGTCCCGCGCCGTCGTCGGATACGTCGAATTGCCCGGCGCCGGACACGGTTTCGACATGACCGACGGCGCCCGCACCGGGACGACGGCCACGGCGATCGGTCTGTTCCTCAACGATGTTCGCCGAAACCAGACGACGGTCGGGGCAAGAGCGGTTATATAACCGCGTGAAGAGGCTCAGCGGGTGGGACGCGGTACTGCTGTACAGCGAGACGCCGACCGTGCACATGCACACGCTGAAGCTGGCGGTCATCGCCCTCGACGCGCTCGGTGACCGCACCTTCGGCGTCGAGGACTTCCGCAAGGTCATCCACGGCAGGCTGCACAAGCTGGACCCGTTCCGCTACGAGTTGATCGACATCCCGTTCAAGTTCCACCACCCGATGTGGCGGGAGAACTGCGAGGTCGACCTCGACTACCACATCCGGCCGTACCGGATCGACGCTCCCGGTGGCCGCCGCGAGCTCGACGACGCGGTGGGCAGGATCGCCAGCACCCCCCTGGACCGCAGTAGACCGCTGTGGGAGATGTACTTCATCGAGGGTCTCGCCGACGGAAAAATCGCCGTACTCGGCAAGATTCACCACGCACTGGCCGACGGGGTGGCGTCGGCCAACCTGATGGCACGGGGAATGGACCTGCAGACGGCGCCCGACGACCGGGACTCCTACGCCACCGACCCGGCGCCGACGAAGGCCGAGCTGGTGCGCTCCGCGTTCGGTGACCACCTGCGCCAGATCGCCCGGCTGCCGGGGGTCGTGCGCTACACCGCCGAGGGCCTGGGCCGGGTGCGCAGGAGCAAGTACGACCTCGGGCCGGAACTGACCCGTCCGTTCACGCCGCCGCCCACCTTCATGAACCACATGGTCGACGGCACCCGCAGGTTCGCCACCGCCTCGCTGGCGCTCGCCGACGTCAAGGAGACCGGCAAGCACCTGGGAGTCACCATCAACGACATGGTGCTGGCCATCTCCGCGGGTGCCCTGCGCACCCTGCTGCAGAAGTACGACGGGCACGCCGATCATCCCCTATTGGCTTCCGTCCCAGTCAGTTTCGACTTCTCGAGGGATCGCATCTCCGGCAACTACTTCACCGGCGTCATGATGACGCTGCCCGTGGAGCTGGCCGATCCGATCGAGCGGGTGCGGGCCGTGCACGACGCCGCGGTGGCGGCCAAGGAGACCAACCACCTGATGGGTCCGGAGCTGGTGAGCCGGTGGTCGGCCTACTTCCCGCCGGCTCCCGCCGAGGCCATGTTCCGCTGGCTGGCCAACAAGGACGGCCAGAACAAGGTCCTGAACCTGCCGATCTCCAACGTGCCCGGTCCGCGTGAGCACGGTCGGGTCGGCGGCGCGCTGGTCACCGAGATCTACTCGGTCGGGCCACTGACGACGGGCAGCGGCCTGAACATCACGGTGTGGAGCTACGTCGACCAGCTCAACGTGTCGGTGCTCTCGGACGGCGCGACGCTGGCCGACGCGCACGAGCTGACCGCCGCCATGGTCGAGGCGTTCGTCGACATCCGGCGGGCGGCGGGCCAGTCGGAGGAGCTGACGGTCGTCGACGCGGTCATGGCGCCGTAGCTGGTTTGCCAGATTTGACGAACCGGGTCGACGGCCCGTCCGCTGGCTACCGCGGGGCGCGTCGCCTCGACGTTGCGACACGGTCACGGATGGGTACCAAGCGATAACTCGGCGGTCCCATTCACCCCACTGGTCACTATCGTCACAGCTGCTAGTCGTCGACGTCTCCGCGACGTCCTCCGTGAAAGGTGTGACATGTCGCCGCGACCCCGTCATGCATCGGCCTCGATGGCCCTCGCGGTCGCGATCGGTCTCGGCTTTGCCACCGTCGTCGCCGCCCCGGCAAACGCCGAACCGTGCGAGGGCGCCGCCGCGGCCGCCCAGCCGCTGCCCACCCAGGCCTTCGAGATTCCCAGCCCGTCGGGGATCTCACCGCTGAACCGTCCGATCGGGCACCGGCCCAACGGCGCGAACGACGCCGCGCCGACACCGAAGCCGGGGTTGTTGCCCGCCATCATCAAGGCGCTGACCCCGCCGGCGATGCCGATCCAGCAACAGGCCGCCGTGGTGCCGTCGCCCACGCCGGGGGGCGCGACGCCCCAGCAACCATCGGCCGTGCCGAAGCCTGCGCCCGTGCCCGCGGCTGCGCCCATCCCGGCCGCACCGGCCGGGACGTCGATCGTCGGCTGGGTGACCGGGCCGGACAGCCCCAACCAGACCATCCAGCGATTCGCGATCACCGGCACCGACCTCGGCATCATGTGGGACAACGGCGACGCCTCGAACGACCAGGTGCTGATGGCCTTCGGCGACACCAATGGCTACTGCCAAATCCCCGGAAAGCAGTGGCGCTACAACGCGCTGTTCCGTAGCTCGGACCGGTCGCTGGCCAAGACCGTCGCGGTGCCCAACGGCGTGCCGTCCAACGCGTACTCCGGTTCGCCGGTGTGGCGTCCGGGGATCTCCAAGCAGATCATCAACACCATCAACCAGGCGCCGCAGGAGACCGGCATCATCCCGACCGCGGGCGTCGCAGTGGGCGGCAAGCAGTTCCTGAACTTCATGTCGATCAGGAGCTGGGACAGCAACGGCGCCTGGACGACGAACTTCTCGGCGATCGCCATGTCGCCCGACAACGGCGAGACCTGGGGCGTCTACCCGGGGACGATCCGCGCGCCGGGTGGCGGCAACGAGAACTTCCAGATGGGCGCGTTCCTCAAGCCGGGCCCCGGCGACCCGTACCTCTATTCGTTCGGTACGCCCAACGGTCGCGGCGGTTCGGCCTACGTGGCCCGCGTGTCGCCGGCGCTGATCCCGGACCTCACGAAGTACGAGTACTGGAACAACGACCAACAGGCTTGGGTGCCAGGCGATCCCGGTGCCGCGACGCCGGTGATCCCCGGTCCGATGGGTGAGCTGTCGGTGCAGTACAACACCTACCTCAAGCAGTATCTGGCGCTCTACTGCAACGGCGGTTCCAACGACGTCGTGCTGCGGACGGCGCCGACCCCGCAGGGACCTTGGGGCCCAGAGCAATTGGTGGTGAGCCACTCCGAGATCCCCGGTGGCATCTACGCTCCGTTCCTGCATCCCTGGTCGACGGGCAAGGAGCTGTACTACAACCTGTCGCTGTGGTCGGCGTACAACGTGATGCTGATGCACACCCATCTGGCCTAGCCGCGGGTGGCCTTCACCCAGTCCAGGAAGTGGGCGACGGCGGTCGCGGTGAAGTGTCCGTGTGGCGAGCCGAAGAAGTCGAAGGCATGTTGGGCGTGCGGAATCTCGGCGTAGACAACGGGATTCGTCGACGTCGTCGTGAGCGCCTCGACGAACTCGCGACCCTCCTGGACCGGGATGATGGAGTCGTCGGTGCCGTGCAACACGAAGAACGGCGGCGCGTCCGGGTGCACCCGGGTGATCGGTGACGCGTCGAGGTACACGTCGCGGTGGTCGGCGAAGCGCTTCTTGACGATGTAGCGCTGCAGGATGCCGAGGAACTCGGGTCGGCCCGAGCCCTCCCCGGTGAACCAGTCGTAGCGGCCGTAGATCGGCACCGCGGCCACGACGGAGGTGTCCGCGTCGGTGAAACCCGGTTGCCACTGCGGATCATTGGGCGTCAACGCCGCGAGCGCCGTGAGATGCCCACCCGCGGAGCCGCCGGAGATCGCCACGAAGTCGGGGTCACCGCCGTAGTCGGCGATGTTCTCCTTGACCCACGCCAGCGCGCGCTTCACGTCGACGATGTGGGCGGGCCAGGTGTTGCGCGGACTGACCCGGTAGGCCATCGACACGCAGATCCATCCCCGTTCGGCCAGTTCGGCCATCATCGGATAGGCCTGCGGTCGGCGCATGCCGATCGCCCAGGCGCCACCGGGGACCTGGAGCAGGACCGGGGCGCGCCCATCGCGGGGGAGATCGGACCGGCGCCACACGTCGGCCACGTTCTGGCGGTGCGGCCCGTACCGGATCACGTTGCTCCTGGGCACGTACCGGCGCCGGGTCCACGACGTCCTGAGCACACCGTGCGGCCGGCGCCTGCGCTCCTGGGCGGCGACGGCGGCGTAGTCGTCGCCGAGGGTGTCGCGCAGCGGGCCCTCGAAGCTGTCCTGAGACCGCGCGCCGCGAACGTACACGAAGGCCAGCGTCGCCCACGCAGTCGCCGTGAGCGCCAAGGCAATTCGGCCGCGACGGCCGGTGAAGTCCCCGCGCAGACCGCGCCGGGCCGCGTCGATCATCGAGGCCCCGGCGACCACCAGGGCGGCCTCACCCGTCGGCCAACCGAGGAAGAACACCGGGATCGTCACGTAACCCTCGCGGCCCAGGGGACGTACGGCGTTGGCGGCGTTCGCGAGCTCCGCGATCGCACGGACGACCGGGTAGCGCCTACGGTGGCTCAGGTCATTCTCCGTTCGTCTCGACGAGGTCGTGCAGTTCCCGCCGGAGGATCTTGCCGGTGCTGCCGCGCGGCAACTCCGTCAGCACCGTGATGGTCCGCGGCACCTTGTAGTTCGCCAGGTTCCCGCGAACGTGATCCTTCAATCCCTCTACGGTGGTCGACGCACCCTCGTCGAGCACCACGAACGCCACCAGTCGCTGGCCGTAGTCCGCGTCGTCGACCCCGAGCACCGCGGCCTCGGCGACGTCGGGGTGCGCCACCAACGTCCTCTCCACCTCGATCGGGTAGACGTTCTCCCCGCCGGAGACGATCATCTCGTCGTCGCGGCCCACCACGAACAGCCGGCCCGCCGCGTCCAGGTAGCCGACGTCGCCGCTGGACATGTAGTCGTCGTGAAAGTCCTTGGTGGCGCCCGAGGTGTAGCCGTCGAACTGCGTGGAGTTGCGCACGAAGATCGTGCCGACCTCGCCGGTCGGCAGCTCGCGGCGATCGGCGTCGAGGATGCGAATGTCGGTGCCCTCGGCCGGTCTCCCCGCGGTGTCGGGGGCGGCCCGCAGATCGGCGGGCGTCGCGGTGGCGATCATGCCCGCCTCGGTGGCGTTGTAGTTGTTGTAGATGACGTCGCCGAACCGGTCCATGAACGCCGTCACGACGTCGGGCCGCATCCGCGAACCCGAGGCCGCCGCGAATCGCAGGGAGTGCCCGTCGTAGCGGGCCAGCACGTCGTCGGGGAGATCCATGATGCGGTCGAACATCACGGGGACGACGCACAATCCGGTCGCGCGGTGGCGGTCGACCAGTTCGAGGGTGGCCTCGGGATCGAACTTGCGCCGCGTCACGATCGTGCACGCCATCGAGGCGGCGAACACCAGCTGGGAGAAGCCCCAGGCGTGGAACATCGGCGCGACGACGACGGTGGTCTCCTCCGCGCGCCACGGCGTGCGGTCCAGAATGCCCTTCAGGGTCATCGGGCTGCCACCGGAATGCGTTGCGCCCTTGGGTGTTCCGGTGGTACCTGACGTGAGCAGGATGATCCGCGACCGGCTGCCCGAGCGGCGGGGCCGGCGGCCGACGTGCTCGGCGATCATCGTCTCGACGGTGCGCTCGGCCGACCGGCCCGCATCGGTCCACGCGAGGATGCGCACGGCGTCGGGCGTCTCGGTGAGCGCCCGGTCGACCGTGGGGGTGAACTCCTCGTCGTAGACGATGGCGAGGGACTTGCCTGCGCCTTCGCGCGTGACGACCTCAGCGAGCGCGGGCCCGGCGAAGGACGTGTTGAGCAGCAGGACGTCGGCGCCGATGCGGCTCGCGGCGATCAGGCTCTGGACGAACCCGCGGTGGTTGCGCGCCATGATGGCCACCACGTCGGGTGCGCCCCCGGGAAGCGCCTGCAGAGCGGCGGCGAAGGCGTCGGCCCGCTGGTCGAGCTCGTGCCAGGTCAGCGTGCCGAGCTCGTCGACGAGCCCGGGCCGGTCGGGGCAGCGCTGGGCCGCGCTCGCGAAACCCGATGTGATGCCCATGTTCTCGCGGACCATGGCCGCGGCGATGCGGACGTACTTGTCAGGCCGCAGGGGGGCGATGACGCCGGCGCGCGCCATCGTGGTCACCAGGCCGAGCGTGGCGGTCAGCTGGTCGGTGATTCCCATGCGCGGCCTAACCCAGCACGGGAAGTCGTCGGGCCCTTGCCAATTCGTCGAGGGCCCGCTGCATGACGTGGCGGACGTGGGCGTCGACCTCGTCGACGTCGGGATTCTCCCCGAACTCGGCCACGACGTCGATGGGGGGCAGGGCGCGGGTGACGATCTTGGTCGGCAGGGGCACGTTGACCGGAACGACGGCCGACAGGCCGAACGGGAAGCCGAAGGAGATGGGCAGGATCTTGACGCGCAAGAGCTTGTCGAGCCGCACGGCCTTGGCCAGCCACTCGCCGCGGGACAGGAACAGCTGTGCCTCCTGCCCGCCGATGGAGACCATCGGGACGATCGGCACGCCGGCGTTGACGGCCGCCCTGACGTAACCGGTGCGGCCGCCGAAGTCGATCGTGCCCTCCGCGGCGGTGGGCCGGTACACGTCGTAGTCGCCACCGGGGAAGACCACGACCACACCGCCCGAGCGCAGCGCCTCGTCGGCGTTCTCGTGGTTGGCGGGGATGAAGCCGGTCTTGCGGAAGAAGTTCGCGGTGGGTCCGGTGAAGATGATGTCGTGGCTCAGCGTGTAGACCGGCCGGTCGTACCCGAAGCGCTCGTAGAAACCGGTCGCGAACACCGGGACGTCCATGGCGAACAGCCCGCCCGAGTGATTGCCGACGACGAGTGCGCCGCCCGGCGGGAAGTGTTCGAGGCCATGCACCTCGCTGCGGTGGTACCCCTTGGTCACCGGGCGTATCCAGCCCATCACCCGCTCAGTCAGACCGGGATCCCACTTGGTGACGGCGCTCGGTGTGGTCTCGGACGGGTCGTCGTCTGCGTTCACGGGAGCCCCCTGCTGGAGTGAAACGTGTTCTAGTTTCAGCGTACCGGCGGGGCTCGGGGCGATGCAGCCGGGTCTAGATCGCCGCGATGAACTCCGAGGTGTAGAACTCCGTGGGGGTTTGGGACGACCCCGAGGGCAGGTCGACGATCACCCAGGCGCCGGTCGCGCCGGTGGCCACGGGCCCGACGACGGTCGTCGATCCCCCGCCCGCGGCGTCGGTCTGCAAGCCGCCGCTCACCACGCCGGGAGCCCCGGCCGCGCAGCCGCTCGAGGGCCGCGGCGTCTGGACGATCCGGACGTCGTACCGGGTGTTCGGCCGGGCGGTCGCGATGTCGACGGTGGCCATGACGTTGCCGGCCGTATCGGTGCCGACGTGCGCGACCGGGCGCGCGTACCCGGGGTTGGGCACCCACTTGAGGTCGGTGAAGTCGCACGCCCGCCATTTGCCCGACAATGGCATGGCGCTGCTCATCGATGCGGTCTGCATGGTGGCCGGCGACGCCGAGGCCATCGCGGGGGCGCCCAGCGAGGTCGTCAGGACCAGCGCGGCGACTGCCGCCGGCGTCAATTTGCTCATGGGGTGATGCTGCCGCTCGGCGTACGCGCCGCGCAGTGGCCGGCGTCACACAATGGGTGTGATCTCGAACCCGGACGGTCACGCCCCGACGATGAGGCTCCACGGGTCGTCGGTCGCCAGCGCCAGTCGGCCCAGCCGCGCGGCGTGCCTTCCGGTGGTGCCGAACTCGTCGGCCCAGCTCCTGGCCCGCATCGTGGCGAGCCAGAGGTGGTGTTCGGCCGTCACGCCGATGGCGCCGTGCAACTGGTGGGCGATCGTCGTCACCGGGACGACGGCGCGGCCCACCGCCACCTTGGCCACGGTCACCGCGTAGTCCGCCCGCAGGCCGTCGAAGCCATGGGACTCGGCGGCGGCGATCGCCAAAGCCGTTGCAGCGCGGCTTCTCTCGACCTCTCCGAGCATCGTCGCCAACGAATGTTGAACGGCCTGAAGCTTGTTCAGCGGGCGACCGAACTGCACCCGCTCGGCGACGTGGGTCGACGTCAGCTCGACCGCGGCATCGAAGGCCCCGACGATCTGCACGCACCTGGCCCACGCGCCGCGGCGCATCAGCTCGTCGCCGACGTCGACCGGCAGGCGGACGACATCGTCGATCGCCACGTCGAAGTCCACGTCACCGCGTGGCTGTCCGGCGAGGTCGTAGCCGGCCGCCGGCGCCGGGTCGAGCACGGCGACGTACGTGGCGTCGGCCGCCCGCGCGGCCAGCACGACCGGCCCGACGCCCGGCCACGGCACCCCGCACGCGGTGCCGGTGAGCCGTCCGTGGCGCGGTTCGGCGTCGGCGATGGCGACGGTCAGCGGACCCTCGGCGGGGACCGTCAGCTCGGCCGCGGTCGCCAACCACCCTGCGAGCAGGTCGGTTTCGGCGATCGGCACGGCTGCCGCCCAGCGGGCCAGCCCTCCCAGGACGACCGCGGACTCCGCGGGACCCGCACCCTGCTCGGTGGTCAACCGCGTCAGCCCGGAACTCTCCAATACGTCCCACAGCTCGCCGTCGAACGGTTCGGGGAGCGCGTGGTGACCCACCCTCGCATCGAACGATCGCCGGCCGATCTCGTCGACCAGCTCGCGCAGTTCGTCGTTCACGTCGCCGCCTTCGCCACGACGCCACGCAGCACCTCGTTGGTGCCGCCCCGCAGCGTGAACAGGGGCGAGTGCACGCGCGCGGTGGCCAGCATCGCCCGCAGGCGGGCCACGTCCGGTCCGTCGAGCGGGTCGATCAGGTCGGCGGCGATCTCCACGGAGTCCTGCTCGAAACGGGTGCCGAGATCCTTGACCAGCGCCGCCCTGGTGTTGGCGTCGACTCCGGCCGTCAGCGCCCTCGCCACCGACACCGAGAGCTGCCGCAGCGACACCATCCGCGCGACCAGATCCCCGACGACGGCGGCCGTCCGATCGTCGACGTCGCGCCGCCGCAGCGCCTGCACCACCTCGAGCAGCAGCGTCGCGGTCGACAGGAAGCGTTCGGGCCCGCTGCGTTCGAAGCCCAGCTCGGAGGTGACCTGATGCCAACCCGAGCCCACCCCGCCGAGGAGGTCGCCATCGGTCAGCGCGACGTCGTCGAACAGCACCTCGTTGAAGTGGTGGTCGCCGTTCATCAGCACGATCGGGCTGATCGTGATGCCGGGCCGGTCGGTCGGCACGATGAACTGGCTGAAGCCGGCGTGGCGGTGGTCGGGGTCCAGCGGGCTGGTGCGGGCCAGCACGACGATCTGGTGCGCGAGGTGCGCCCCGCTGGTCCACACCTTGGTGCCGTTCAGCAGCCAGCCGTCGTCGGTGCGGGTGGCCCGCGACTGCACCGCGGCCAGATCCGAACCGGCGCCGTGTTCGCTCATGCCGATCGCAGAGAACAGGCGTCCGGCGGCGATCAGCGGCAGCAGCCGCGCGCGTTGCTCCTCGGTGCCGTAGGCCAGCAGACCGGGTGCCACCTGCCGGTCGGCGATCCAGTGCGCGCCCACCGGTGCGCCGTGGGTGAGCAGTTCCTCGGTGACCACGTAGCGGTGCAGGTAGCCGGTGCCGTCGGCGGGCGCCCGGCCGCCGTATTCGACGGGGATCGTCAGGCCGATGAAGCCGGCCTCGGCCAGCCGCCTGCTGAACTCGACGTCCCAGCTGGAGAGCCAACAGTCCACGGCCGGGGTCCACCCGAAGGCCTCGCGGTCGGCCGCCAGGAACTCCCGAACCCCCGACCGCAGCTTGGCGAGGTCGGCGTCATTGGCGCACAGTGCATCGAATTCGCTCACTGCCGTCCAACGTACTGCGTGGGCGGCGCCGCACCAACCGGTCGGTCGAGGTGCGGTGGCAGCCGGCGTGGCCACGGCACGCCCGATGTCTACCGATGGGCGCTCGGCACCCCGAAGCGCAGCACGAACTCCCGGGACTTGATCAGAAATTCGATTTGCTCGGCGACGTCACGCAAGGGGCCGGCCGTACGGGTCGCGCGGCACAGCACCACGGCGCCCTCCAGGGCGGAAATGCACGTCACGGCCAGCGAGGCAGCGTCGCCCGCGTCGAAGCCGTCGGCGACGAACGTCTTGGCCAGGGCGTCGCGCCAGCGGGTGAAGATGTCGCCCGCAATGCCGGTCAGCGCGGGATCGTCGTCCGCGGAACCGATCGCGGCTGCGACCACCGGGCAACCGGCGGCGAAGTCGCTCTCGACGAGCGTGCGCTCCCAGAACGCCACGAACTGACGCACCAGCGCCACGCATCCCTGGGCGGCGGCGTCGTCGATGACGGCGGTGATGGACTCACCCGCGTGGCGCAGCGCCTCGGTGAGCAATTGGCTGCGGCCGTGCGGAAAGTGGTGGTAGACCGATCCGCGCGGCGCGCCACTGCGTTCGAGGACCTCGTCGATCGTGACCCCGGCGGCACCCTTCTCGCGCAGCACCTCGGCGGCCGTCGCCAGCATGCGTTGCCGCGTCGAACCGGGTCGGTTGGTCAGCTTAGGGCCCACGCCCATCAGGCGACGGCCCGTCGGTGCCCCGGCCGCCATTGACGCCACTGATGCAACCGCGGGCTGTGCCGGAGGACCTCGCGGCGATCCGAGAACGAGCGGGTGAACCGCAGACCAAGGACGTTGACCTCGACCAGCAACATGGGCGCCTCCCTGGCTATGTCATCCAGCATAGAAGCGTGAACCTCATCGGACAACGAATGTATTCCTCATCACATGGCAGCGCTCATATTATGGTGTCGACCATAGGGCGGAATCCGACCAATGGTTGCTGGGGCGCGATCGGACTACGCTGCTAGGCGCGATTCGACGGGAAGGACGCCGCACATGGGCCACTACAGGAGCAATGTCCGCGATCTCGAATTCAATCTGTTCGAGGTGCTCCAACTCGAGAAGGTGCTCGCCAGCGGGGAGTTCGGCGACCTGGACGCGGCGTCGATCCACGACATGCTGAACGAGGCGGCGCGGCTGGCCGAGGGGCCGCTCGCGGAATCCTTCGCCGACGCCGACCGCCATCCCCCGACGTTCGACCCGGACACCCATGCGGTGACCCTGCCCGAGTCGTTCAAGGCGTCGTTCCGGGCGTGGCAAGAGGGCGAGTGGTTCCGCATCGGGCTGGCCGAGGAGGTCGGCGGCGTGCCCGCGCCGTCGATGCTGGCGTGGGCCATCAACGAATTCCCGCTCGGCGCCCAGCCCGCCGCGTTCATGTACCTGGCCGGACCGGTATTGGCGAACATCCTCTACCACCTCGGCAACGAGCAGCAGAGGCATTGGGCCGCGCTGTCGGTCGAGCGCAAGTGGGGCGCCACGATGGTGCTCACCGAGCCCGACGCCGGCTCCGACGTCGGGGCGGGGCGCACCAAGGCCGTCGAGCAACCCGACGGCACGTGGCACCTCGACGGCGTCAAGCGCTTCATCACCAGCGGCGACTCCGACGACCTCTTCGAGAACATCGCCCACATGGTGCTCGCCAGACC
The DNA here is from genome assembly GCF_010729665.1 of Mycolicibacterium madagascariense. Lineage (NCBI taxonomy): Bacteria > Bacillati > Actinomycetota > Actinomycetes > Mycobacteriales > Mycobacteriaceae > Mycobacterium > Mycolicibacterium madagascariense. The sequence continues at coordinate 547,940 of NZ_AP022610.1, forward strand.
GGAGGGGGCGGGCCCCGGCACGAAGGGGCTCTCGCTGTTCCTGGTGCCGAAGTTCCTGCCCGACCCGCAGACCGGCGAGCCCGGCGAGCGCAACGGCGTCTTCGTCACCGGCGTCGAACACAAGATGGGCCTCAAGGTGTCGGCGACGTGTGAACTGACCTTCGGTCAGCACGGCACGCCCGCCGTCGGGTGGCTCGTCGGCGATACCCACAACGGCATCGCCCAGATGTTCAAGATCATCGAATACGCGCGAATGATGGTGGGCACCAAGGCAATCAGCACGCTGTCGACCGGTTACCTGAACGCCCTCGAGTACGCCAAGACCCGCGTCCAGGGCGCCGATCTGACGCAGATGACCGACAAGACCGCGCCGCGGGTCACCATCGTGCACCATCCCGACGTGCGGCGCGCCCTGCTGACGCAGAAGGCCTACGCCGAGGGGCTGCGGGCGCTCTACCTGTATACCGCTGCGCACCAAGACGTCTCGGCCGCCAGCATCGTGTCGGGTGCCGACGCCGACATGGCCGCGCGGGTCAACGACCTGCTGCTGCCCATCGTGAAGGGCGTGGGATCCGAACGCGCGTACCAAACCCTGACGGAGTCGCTGCAGACGTTCGGGGGATCCGGCTTCCTGCAGGACTATCCGATCGAGCAGTACATCCGCGACGCCAAGATCGACTCACTGTACGAGGGCACCACGGCAATTCAGGCGCAGGACTTCTTCTTTCGCAAGATCGCGCGCGACCAGGGCGGCGCCCTCGCGCACGTCGCGGGTCAGATCCAGGCGTTCCTCGACGTCGATTCGGGCAGAGGCGAACTCGCCGAGTCGCGCCGGCTGCTGGCCGCCGCGCTGGCCGACGTGCAGTCGATGATCGCCACCATGACCGGCTATCTGATGTCGTCGCAACAGAATTCGCGTGAGCTGTACCGGGTGGGATTGGGCTCGGTGTCGCTGCTGCTCGCCGTCGGCGACCTCGTCATCGGGTGGTTGCTGCTGCGCGGCGCCGAGATCGCGGCCGACGCCCTCGACGGCGAGGTCACCGAACGGGACCGCGCCTTCTACGCAGGCAAGATCGCCGCAGCACGGTTCTTCGCGAAGAGCGTCCTGCCGCGCCTCGGCGCCGACCGCGCCATCCTCGAGTCCATCGACCTCGTGGCGATGGATCTCGAGGAAGGCGCGTTCTAACCCGCGCTAACCTGCGTGCTCGAGGGCGACCAGTGCCGCGGCGACGGCAAAGTACTTGCTCGAGCCGAGTTGGCGAACGGTCTTGATGTTGAACGCCTCCTCGAGGTGCTTGGCGTCCGCGTCGGTCACGCCAGCGAGCGCGGCCGGTGAAGCATCGAGGATCTCCCCGAGCGACTTGCTCTCGTAGGCCTTGTCGAGCGCCTTTTCCAGATCGACCGATACCGCCATGGGTAACTCCTTCGCATGTGCTGACAACGGACTGGCGAGGCTAATCACCCAAGCTGTCCAGTGGGTGAACGGCAACCGCTAGGGCGTGTAGCCGAACGGCAGCAGCACACTCTTGGACTCGCAGTACTGCTCGATGCCCTCGGGCCCGTTCTCCCGACCGATGCCCGAGTTCTTGTAGCCACCGAACGGCGCGCCGGGGTCGAAGGCGTACATGTTGACCGCGTAGGTGCCGGTGCGGATCTTCTTGGCGATCTCCACCGCCTTGGCGAAGTCCGTCGTGTAGACGCTGCCCGCGAGTCCGTAGGCGGAGTCGTTGGCGATGCGGACGGCGTCGTCCTCGTCGTCGTAGGGAATCACCGCCAGCACCGGGCCGAAGATCTCCTCCTGCGCGATCACCATCGAGTTGTCGACGTCGGCGAACACGGTGGGCTGGACGAACCAGCCGCCGTCCAGACCCTCGGGGCGACCGCCGCCGGTGACGATCCGGGCGCCCTCCTCGACACCCTTGCGGATGTAGCCCTCGACGCGTTCGCGCTGCTTCTCCGAGATCAGCGGCCCGATCATGGCGCCGGGGTTGTCGGGAAGGCCGATCGGCATCGCGGCCACGGCCGCCGACAGCTTCTCGACGACCTCGTCGTAGCGCGAGCGCGGGGCCAGGATGCGGGTCTGCCCGACGCACGCCTGACCGCAGTTCATCAAGCCCGAGAACACCAGCATCGGCAGCGTCGAGTCCAGGTCGGCGTCCTCGAGGATGATCGCCGCGGATTTGCCGCCGAGTTCCAGGGTGCAGGCCTTGAGCTTGTCGGCCGCAATCTTGGCGACCTCCCTGCCGACGCCCGAGCTGCCGGTGAACGTGAACTTGTCGACGTCGGGATTGGCGGTCAGGGCGCGGCCGGTCTCGGCGCCACCCGGCACGATGGACAGCACGCCCTCCGGCAGGCCGGCCTCGGCGAACATCTCGGCCATCGCGAACACCGACAGCGGGGTCTCGGCGGCGGGCTTGAGCACGACCGTGCAGCCCGCGAGCAACGCCGGGCCGAGCTTGTTGGCGGCGAGGAAGAAGGGCACGTTCCACGCAGTCACGGCGCCGACCACGCCGATCGGCTCCTTCAGCACCAGGGTCTGGCCGTAGATGCCGTCGCGGATGTCCTGCCAGGTGAACTTGTCGGCGGCGCCGACGTAGTACTGGAAGCCCGACATCGCGGCGCCGTACTGCATCATGTCGACGATGGTCGGCGGCTGGCCGGTCTCGGCGGCCAGCAGGAACTTCAGCTCGTCGGCGCGCTCCTCCATGAGCTTGACCGCCGCGCCGAGCACGGCGGCCCGCTCCTCGGGGGAGGTGTGCGGCCACGGACCTTCGTCGAACGCCTTGCGCGCGGCGGCGCAGGCGGCGTCCACGTCGGCCGCCGAGGCCAGCGGCACCGTCCCGACGAGTTCGCCGGTGGCGGGGGAGTGCACCTCGATGACGTCGGACGTGGCCGGCTCGACCCACTTGCCGCCGATGAACAGCTTGTCCCACTGAGTCTTGAAGGCAGTGCTCTGTGTCATATCAGTCACAGTACCGACCGAACGGCAAAACGAGAACCTGTTGCAGTTCAGGGTTTCAGGACGGCCGCAGCACCAACACCAGGTTGCTCACCAGAAACTCCCGCAGCAGCGGCACGCGCGTCATCCACCACGCCCATCGCGGGTGGTAGCGGGGAAAAGCGGCGACGAGCAAGCCGGTGCTCCGCGCCCATTCGAGGCCGTCGGCGGCCGACACCGCGAACAACGACGAGCCGTAGTCGTTCTTCGGCCGACGGCCATGTCTGCGGGCATAGCGTTCGGCGGCGCGCCCTCCCCCGAGGTAGTGCGCCAGCCCCGTCTCGTGGCCGCCGAACGGGCCCAACCAGACCGTGTAGGACAGCACGACCACGCCGCCCGGCTTCGTCACCCGCAGCATCTCGCGTCCCATCCGCCACGGCTCGCGGACGTGTTCGGCGACGTTGGAGGACAGGCACACGTCGACGCTGTCGTCGGCGAACGGCAACGCCAGACCCGAGGCCCGCACGAAGGCGCCCGATCCCGACGCACCCGCGGGCCCGGCGTGCATCTCGGAGGGATCCGGCTCGACGCCCACGTAGTCGAAGCCCGCATCGTCGAAGGCGGTGGCGAAGTACCCGGGGCCGCCTCCGACGTCGAGCAGCACCCGCCCGGTCGGATCGTCCCCGAGCAGGGCGGTGACCATGCCGACGGTGTCGGCCGCCAGCGACCCGTAGAACCGGGCTGGGTCGGACTGCTCGAAGCGGAATTCGCCGAGCAACCGGATCGACCGGCGGAGCGTGGCCCGGCGCGCGAACAGAGCCGTCCCGACCGCCACGCGGTCACCCTACGCGGGCCGCGCGATTGGCTCGCCGACGCGAAGGCGGTCAAAGGTCGTTACCGCGGATTCCGGGTTTCTGCGATTGCACACGGCGAAACTGGAATCCTTCACATCGGTTGTCTGGCTTACTGGCCGCGCTGGACTGCACAAGGTCAAGACGTTGTGATGCGATCGCAAACGGTTGATAGCGGCGGGGCGCATGCAGCCGGTCGCGCCGCCTCATCGTCACCAGGTCGGTGTATCGGCCTCAGCGTAGAGGGTCGCGGACTCCCTGCCTGATCTGCGCAGCGACGAGATATGCGCGTGCGAAACCAGCGTCTATATGAGCTCGGGTCTCGTCCGACATGTCGCTGAGATCACGGGCGGTCTGCCTCAAGGCCTCTCGATCCTCGTCCGACAGTGGCGGTAGTGCTGTTGTCACTGGTATTCCTCTCGCAGGCCGTTGTTTGCAGACCGCTCTCTACCCGCTCGGTCCGAATTTTCACGTACGTGACTCAGGATCGGGTGGGCGACTCTCCGATCCACTACGTGAAACTTTCCAGATGGGTCCGACACGAACGCTGGGCGGTCGTCGAAGGTGTCCATGTAGCGCCGTGGAGCCACACCTGCGAAGGGCTGTAAGCGGTTGTCGCTTCCAAGCGGAAACATCGCCACCGCTCGACTCTTGGAGTACGGCTCGATGTACTGAACGACTCTGATACGCGCCGAAAGCGCGTGCTTGTAACACAAGTGACAAGGGTAGGTCGTCACGTACAGCGTGCCGCCCTTCGTCGATATGCCCCTCACAGTGGCATCGTCGATGGAACGGGCCTCAGCATGCACTGCACGCTGGTACTCGATGACCGACATCAACTCGCCCCGCTTGAGGGCCTCGGCGGCTCTGGTGACGGTGCCGTCGTCGACCTCCTCGAGATCTGCACTGAGCATTCCTGCATCCCTTAACTTGAGCAACGTATCCCGCAAGTTATCGCGCTTGAACTGCTCGCTCGTATCTACGCCTTGTAGAACATCGGGGTCCTGACCCTCGGGCACGTCGTTATAACCCGTCGCAACAACGGCGTCGTCAACGACTATCGCCGCCCCCACCTTGCGACTCGCTGCCAATGACCGAGCGGCACTCGCCCGTGCCACGTACATCGCGTATTCATCGATGGTTGGCGGTATCGGTTCGCCAAAAAGCAGCCCAACCATTCGGTTGACTTTCGTCGAGAGATCGCTGCTATGCAGGAAGAAATCAGCACGTGGATATGTACCGTTTACGTTCTGCCCGAAGCGGTTCCGGTCATCTGCGGCACCATCCATCGCGATCAAATCTTCGACGATAGTTTCTTTTTCGGCCTGGCTGGTTGCCGAAAGGTTGCGCCCCAGCAAGTTGGACCGTCGCAGCTTCGGTGTCCCCTGACAGCCAATGAGGAGAAACTGGCCGCCATATGTCTCACGGAGCAACTCGACTTCATCCGTCCGCTTCAGTGACTGCAATATGAACGCTGTCCGTGGACGATTGATGAGCTCCTTCGCCGGCCGGTCATCGCCATCCTGACGAAGCAGCTGAAGCCGAGTCCTGCGGATCTCCTTGACGGCCAACCGAGCAAGCGCAGCAGAGTCATTGTTTTCCTCGCAGAAGCTATTGCCTGCAGCGATTAATCGTTGAACCCTTTGGTCTTCGCACTCTCCCAGTGGCGCTTGAGGTATTGGCAAGAGGTTGGACAGCTTGATGACGACAGCGACATAACCGCAGTCCGTGAGAGCCCCCTGGACGGACTTGGCTAGGAAGTCGGTGTCCGTACCAACCGGCGTAACGAGGCCAACTACGAGTTCTGAGTCAACAACTTCCCCCACGTACCGCAGAATAGACAGTCCGTGCGGGAAAGCCAGCATCTTGGGTTGCACAGTGCCCCAACAGGATTAATCGACCAGGGCTGCAGCAGATGCAGCCCGTGACCGGCCGAATCCGAGCTTGCACCCCTGACACTGATGGGCGACGGCTGGACGTGGTGTCCCCGCGGCGAGGTGGCCCATGCCGAGGTGGCGGTGCGGGCTGCGGACTTCGGGCTGACGGGCCCCGATGTCGCGACGATCGTCGGATCAGTTGCGCGTGTGGACCGAACGCAGCGACATTTCTTCGTTCCTGTCCGAGCCCGATCAGCTCGGCCCGCAGCACGACCGCACCCCACACCCCTAGAACGCGCTGAACACCGTCCGGTCCCCCAGCGGGGACTGCAGGGCGACGTCGAGCGTCGCGGGCACGACGATCATCGAGCACATCCGGCCGACGGCGCCCGGACGCGTCCCCTGACGTAGCTCGACGGTCACCGACGTGTCGGTCTCGCGCGCGACCGCATGGACACCCGAGCAACCCGGTGACGCCAGGGTGAACTGCACCGACACCGCGTCGGCCGAACCGGCCGGGCTCCACGCGTCGACGTGCAGGGGGCGGGCCCCCACGATCGACGGGTCGTCGACCACCGTCTGTCGGCCCTCGGTGGTGGCGGCCTCGGGCACCGCATCGTCGGCCGCCGCCACCGGAGAGCCCGCGCCCACGCCGACGGCGAGCAACGAGGCCACCAGCGCGATGCCGAACCCTTGACGCATGCCCAAGGCTAACGAGCTGTCGCTACGCTGGCCGAGATGTCCGCGCCAATCCGATCCGTGCTGCTGCTGTGCTGGCGCGACACCGGACATCCCCAGGGCGGCGGCAGTGAGACCTACCTGCAGCGGATCGGCAGCCAATTGGCGGCGAGCGGGGTCGACGTCACCCTGCGCACCGCCCGCTACCCCGGCGCCCCTCGTCGCGAGGTGATCGACGGCGTCACCGTCAGCCGCGGCGGAGGTGACTACGGGGTGTACGTCCTCGCCGGACTGGCGATGGTCGCGTCGCGGTTCGGCGTCGGCCCGCTGCGGCGCGTCCGTCCCGACGTGGTGATCGACAGCCAGAACGGCATCCCGTTCATGGCGCGGTTGGCGTTCGGGCGACGTGCGGTGCTCCTCGTCCACCACTGCCACCGCGAACAGTGGCCGGTAGCCGGTCGGTGGCTCGGCGCGTTCGGCTGGTTCGTCGAGTCGGTGTTGTCGCCGTGGGCGCACCGCAGGAACCAGTACGTGACGGTGTCGCTGCCCTCGGCCCGCGACCTGGCCGACCTGGGCGTCGACCCCGGCCACGTCGCCGTCGTGCGCAACGGGCTGGACCGCGCGCCCGCGGACACCCTGGCGGGCGTTCGGTCGCCGACCCCGCGCCTGGCGGTGCTGTCGCGTCTGGTGCCGCACAAGCAGATCGAGGACGCGCTCGACGCGGTCGCCGACCTGCTGCCCCGGCTGCCGGATCTGCACCTCGACGTCGTCGGCGGCGGCTGGTGGGAGGAGCGCCTCGTCGACCACGCCGCCCAGCTCGGCATCACCGACGCCGTAACGTTCCACGGCCATGTCGGCGAACGGGCCAAACACGAAGTGCTGCAACGGAGTTGGGTGCACGTGCTGACGTCGCGCAAGGAGGGCTGGGCGCTTGCGGTCACCGAGGCCGCCCAGCACGCCGTGCCGACGGTGGGCTACCGGTCGTCGGGCGGGCTGACGGACTCGATCGTCGACGGCGTCACCGGCGTGCTGGTCGACGGCCACGCCGAGCTGGTGTCGCGGCTGGAGCAGCTCCTCTGCGATCACGTCCTCCGCGACCAACTGGGCGCCAAGGCTCAGGTCCGCAGCCGCGAGTTCTCCTGGCCGCAGAGCGCCGAGGCCATGCGCACCGTGCTGCAGTCAGTGGTCGACGGCAGGCTGACCGGCGGTGTGGTCTAGCGGAGCGGCCGTGGCGGTGTGGTCTAGCGGAGCGGCCGTCGGGGTGCCGCCGACGAAGTCGTCCCAGTGGCTGCGGATCGGGGCCCAGCGGTCGTCGAAGGCGGCTGCCCGCCGCTGAGCGCGGGCCCGTTTGGCAGGCGAATAGCGGCGACGGGCCCACGGCGAGGTCGGCCTGGCCAGTCGCACGGCGGCCACCCACGCGACGGGGCCGAGGAACAGGCCGATCAGCGCGGTGGGGTACTTGCCCTTCAGCGCGGTGACGGCGACCAGGGTGAAGTTCACCAGCAGCACGACGACCGCCAAGTAGCGCACCGCCGCGACCGATGCGGGCAGGTCGTTGACCGGCGACACCCCGACGGCCGCCAGGCCGACGCACGCCGCGGCCAGGGTCACGACGTTCACCGACAGCTGTCCCTCCTGTGACCAGTACACGTCCTGCAGCCGGAAGATCATCGCGAACTCGTCGAGCACCAGTGAGGCGCCCACGCCGACGAGCAACCCCGCGAGGTAGGTCCACGGCGACAGCGGCGGCGAGCCCACGCCGGTGAAGCCGCCCACGATGAGCAGCACGATGCCCGGCGTCGAGTGGTGCATGTGGACGCCCCCGGTGCTGACGTTGTGGAAGGGTCCCCTACCCGCCCGGATGAGGCGCGTGATGGTTCGGGTCGTCACGAACGTCACGACGAACGCCGCGAAGCTGAGCAGCAGCGGGCCCTTGTAGCCGTCGACGACCTCGTGCTGCCACCATGCGTTCAACCAACCCATGTCGTCCAGTTTCTCTGCACCCTTCCGAGTTGTGGTGGGGAGATCCCCTCAATCGAATGCATTCTGGTTACTTTGGCCACGCTCGGCGGTCGATTCTGGAGGCGATGTCGAAATGGCACCCCCGCGCTCGACGTGTGTGGGAAGGATCGATACGACGACGAAAGGTGACGGCAATGCGATACATGGGTTTGGTCATCATGGATCCGAACCAGGGTCCGCCGACGCAGGAGCTGATGGACGCGATGGATGCCTACGTCGCCAAGAGCGCCGCGGACGGCATCTTCCTCGACGGTGGTGGCTTCGGACAGGGTGAGAATCGGATCGGCTATCAGGTGCGGTCCGGGCAATTGAGCACCACTGACGGCCCGTTCACCGAGGCGCGGGAAATTCTCGGCGGCTACGCGATGCTGGAGTTCCGCGACAACGCCGAGGCCGCCGAAGGGGCACGGCAGATGGCCGAGCTGCATCGAGTGCACTGGCCGTCATGGGAGGGCCGGGTCGAGGTGCACCTGATCGAGGGTGGTGCCGACCAGGCACCGGGCGCCTGATATCGAAGGTGACCTCTGCTGAGGCGGTGACCGCCGCCTGGCGCGCCGAATCGGCGCGCCTGGTGGCGGCACTGGTCCGAATGACCAGCGACATCGGACTCGCCGAAGATGCCGTGCAGGATGCGCTGGTGTCCGCTCTGGAGGAATGGCCGCAACGCGGGATTCCTGCGAACCCGGCCGCCTGGCTGATGACGGCGGCCAAGCGGCGCGCCATCGACCAACTGCGTCGTGCCGAGACGTTGCGTCGTAAGACCGAGGTCATGGGGCGCGTGCTCGAGGAGGTCGAGATGCCTGATTTCGAGGCGCAGATCGACTTCATCGACGACGACGTACTGCGACTCATGTTTCTCACCTGTCATCCGGCGCTGTCGCCGGTCGCGCGTGCGGCGTTGACCCTTCGGCTGGTGTCGGGGCTCAGCACGGCCGAAATCGCCCGGGCCTTCGTGGTGTCGGAATCCACGATGGGCCAACGGATCAGCCGGGCCAAGAAGACCCTCGCCAGTGTCGACATGGAGCTGCCGACCGGCGCCGCACGTCTCGAGCGGGTCGATGACGTGCTTGCTGCGATCTATTTGACCTTCAACGAGGGCTACGTGGCGACCTCGGGTGATCAATGGACGCGACCCGACCTGTGCTTCGAGGCGGTTCGGTTGGCTCGTATGGTGGCGGTCATCGTGCCGGATATTCCGGATGTGCTTGGGCTGCAGGCACTTCTGGAGATTCAGGCCTGCCGGATACCTGCGCGCATCAACCGGTACGGTGCACCCGTGCTATTGGGCGATCAGAACCGGGCGCGCTGGGATCAGGTGTTGCGGCGACGCGGAATTCAGGCGCTCGCCAGGGCCGAGGCGTCGGCCCAGGCGGGTACGCCCGTCGGCACGTACTTTCTGCAGGCCGCCATCGCGGCCTGTCATGCGCGTGCGGCCCGAGCGGAGGACACCGACTGGCGGCGGATCGCCGACCTCTATGACGTGCTCGCACGGGCAGCCCCTGGCCCGGTGGTCGAGGTCAACCGCGCGGTGGCTTACGGACGTACCCATGGCCCCGAGGCGGGATTGGCCGTTCTCGACGCCCTCGGCGGCGATCCCCTGCCGGGATCGCCGCTGCCGCATGCGGTACGCGGAGATCTGCTGGCGCGCATGGGCCGAGATGCGGAGGCGCGTGCTGAGTTCGCGCGGGCCGCTGAGCTCACCAGGAACGCCGCCGAGCGCTCGTTGCTGCTTCGTCGTGCCGGGTCGTGACTCTGGGTGATCAACCGGCATCGCACGTCCATTCCGTCCCCCAGCCGCACGTGTCGAAGTCCACCCCTGACCATGTGATGCAGTCGACAGTTCAGACCGCACCTCGGCGTCGGCGGGTGACCGCGGTGGCGATCGTCCCCGCGGCTCCGGCCACCAGCGCGGCCAACCACGCCAGGTGTGCGGCGATCATGACGCCGCGGTGCGGGGCGCCGCGATGGTCTCCGCCGACGCGGTAGACGACGAGGTCGTCCTCGGCCAGCGCCACGGGCAGTCCGAGCCGGGGCGCGTCGCGGCCCTCCACGACGACCCAGCCGACGCCGGCGGCGGCCAGTTCGTCGACCCCGGCCCCCGACCCGACGAGTCGTTCGACGTCGCGGGCGCGCCGCCCCTCCCCGGGTACGACCTGCCCGCCGATCACGAGGTCGCCGGTGGTCAGCACGTCGGCGGCCACCCAGCGCGGCAGGGGGTCCAGCACCGGCGCCGGCCCGGCCCACGAGAAGTGCCGCATGCTGGCACCCGGCAGCACCGCGACGGGCCGCGGATCCGCATCGATGAGCGCAGCCGCCGCGGTCCAGCCGGCCGGATAGGACACCGACGTCACCCTGCAGCCGACACCCCAGGCCAGGTCGGGCAGCACGGCCAGCAGGGCCAGGCTGCACACCGCCGCCGTCGCGATCCCGGGCACCCGCCGCCGCAGCACGACCACGATGGACGCACCGGCGACGGCGTAGCCGGGCAGCGCCAGTGCGACCCACTTCTGGCCGTCGCGCAGGACGCCGAGGCCGGGGACCGCGCGGGTGAGCGCCTCCACGGCGGCCAGGCCTGGTCCCGTCGCCATCAGCGCGGGCGCGATCACCGCGACGGCGGCCAGCACCAGCAGTGGTCGTGCCGCCGGCCAACGCAGCGCCGCGGGCAGGCCGAGCGCGACGATCCCCAGCAGCACCACCGTCGCGACGACGGCGAAGGCCGTCGTCCTGGACGCGGGAACCGCCTGCCCGTTCCAGATTCCTCCGAGACCGGCCAGGCTGAGCAGCGTGCCGAGGCCGGGTTCGGCACGCGCCGCGAACTGCGGCACCCCGGCCACCTCGGACATCCGCAGCGATCCCGCCAATAGGGGCGCCACCAGCCACGGCAGCGCACCGAGCACCGCCGCACCGAGTGACCACGCCGCGCAGCGCCAGCGCGACCACCCCGAACCCGGCCCGGCGCAGGTCACCACCGCGACCACCGCCGCGAGCATCAGCCCGGTCGGCGTCAGGCCCGCGGCCGCGATCCAGAACAGCAGCGCCCACGGGTGGCCCCGGCCGTCGCGCAGCCGCAGCACCGCGACCGCCACCCACGGCAGCGCGCCGTACCCCACCAGCAGACTCCAGTGCCCCTGCAGAAGTCGTTCGGCGACATAGGGATTCCACCCGGCCACCGTGGCGGCGACGAACTGGCCGGGTACGCCGGCGGCGGGCACCACGACGTCGACCAGGCGCGCGGCGCCCCAGGCCGCGGCCCACAGACCGGCGATGAGCAGCAGCTTCACCACCACGCCGCCGTCGACGACGTGCGAGGCCACCGCCACCGCGAAGTCCTGCGGCAGCGCCCTTGGCGCCGCCTCCGTCAGCCCGAGCGCGGCGTCGGTCAGGTAGGACCGCGGCGTCGACACCGCGTCGCGCAGCAGGAGGTATCCCGGCCGCAGCAGCGGCCCGGTGACCAGCAGGGTCAGTGCCAGTGCGTAGGCGGGCACGACCGCCCGCCGGACCAGCGCGCGGCGATCGGCGGAGCTGATCGGGCGGAGCAGAGAGGTCAGGCCGGTCTGTCCGGAGGCAGGTCCGACGGCCGCTGCGTCGGGATCTTCTCGGTTGCGGCCTCGGCGGCGGGCATCGGCCCGGTGTCGGTCGGACGCCTGCCGAAGAAGCCGTGGCCGGTGGTGTCGTCGAGACCCGGATCGATCAGTGCGGACTCGGCGCGCAGCGTGAACGAGCCGAGCAGGATCCCGCCGACCAGCGCCAGCAGGCCGACCGCGGTGAAGGTGATGGGCAGCACCCTGCCCCACAGCGAGACGACGTCGCCTTCGTCGCGCGCGCTGGCGATCTGCGACTCGACGGTCTGCTCGTTGGTGGTGACCTTGTAGTCGGCGAAGGTGACCTCGGGCTTGAGCGCATCGCGCGCGTAGTAGTGGAAGCCGTGCTCCTGGGCCTTGACGATGGTGCCCGACACGGGGTCGACCCAGAACGTGCGCTGGGCGGCGTAGTACCTCGTCATCGTGATCTGCTCGTCGGGGTCACCGGGCAGCCCCCACAGCGAGGCGCGCGCGGTCACCGTGGCGTCGGCGTCGTCGCCGTAGAGCGAGGCGTACTTCACCGGCTCCACCAGCTTGCCGTCGGCGTCGTAGCCGACGTTCTGGGTGAAGCGGAACGTACTCAGCCCGTTCACGTCCTCCTCGCCGTCGTAGTTGGCGTCGAACGCCTTCTGCGCGATCGGGTCGAAGTACGGGTAGGTCTTCTTCTCGGTGTCGAACGGAAAGCGGTACGCCAGCCCGTCGTGCGGCAGGGCGACGTTGGTGGGCGGCTGGGTGTCGCCGATGGCGCGCGGCTTCTGCACCGAGCCGCCCGGGTTGGTGTCGCTGGATACGGCGAGCGCGGTCTTGCGATCGAGCGTCACGGTGTCGACGAGGGCCAACAGCAAACCGTTGTCCTGCTGCTTGTCGGTGCGCCGCACCGTGTTGCCGACCTGCAGGGTGACGACGTCGGCGTTCGACGGCGACTCGACACTGATCTGCTGCTGCGACGTCACCGGCACGTTCTTGTCGACGACGAACTTCTGGCTATTGAGCGACGCGGGATCGAACACCGTGCCTGTGCCATCACTGACCAGTGTGGTGTCGATGTCGAGCGGGATCTTGGCGATCTTGCCCTTGGTGTAGGTCGACAGCAGAAGTGCTGCGATCAGCAGGGCGGCACCGAGGCCCATGAGCCCGCACGCCGCGATACGCAGCGCCACAGCGCGGTTCAAACGTGCCTCCTTCTCGTCACGAGACGTGTCCACCTGTGCCGCCAGCTGCCCGTACGGGACCCGAGGCAAACCGTGTCGACCCTAACAGCACGCCACGAGGGCGGCGCTTGGTACGGCGTTAAGCGCGAGGGCCGCCCGCTGACCTAGGGCACACTGGTCCGGTGACGAGCGGCGGTGCGGCGCAGGTATCGGGGACCCGCAGCTTCCTGCCCGCCGTGGAGGGCATGCGCGCCTGCGCCGCCATCGGCGTCGTCATCACCCACGTCGCCTTCCAGACCGGCCACACCACGTGGAGCAGCGGGCGACTGCTCGGCCGCTTCGACCTCGCGGTCGCGGTCTTCTTCTCGCTGTCGGGCTTCCTGCTGTGGCGCGGGCACGCCGCGGCGGCGCGCGGCCTGCGCCACACCCCGCCGACGGGCCACTATCTGCGCTCCAGATTCGTCCGCATCATGCCCGGCTACCTGGTGGCGGTCGTGCTGATCCTGCTGCTGTTCCCCGACGCCAACGCCGACCCCGTGGTGTGGCTGGCCAACCTGACGCTGACCCAGATCTACGTGCCGTTGACATTGACGTCGGGCCTGACGCAGATGTGGAGCCTGTCGGTCGAGTTCAGCTTCTATCTCGCCCTGCCGGTGCTCGCGCTGCTCGCGCGGCGGCTGCCGGTGCGGGCCAGGATTCCGGCCCTCGTGATCCTCGCGCTGGCGAGCTTCGCCTACGGGCTCATCCCCATCTCGGTGCCCGCCGGCGTCAACCCCCTCACGTGGCCGCCTGCCTTCTTCTCGTGGTTCGCCAGCGGCATGGTGATCGCCGAACTGACGGTGACGCCGGTGGGGCGGATGCACCGGCTGGCCCGTCGACGCGTGCTGATGGCGGCCATCGCGCTGGGCGCCTACCTGCTCGCCGCCTCCCCGCTGGCCGGTCCCGCGGGTCTCGCGCCGGGCGGGCTCGGTCAGTTCCTCATCAAGGTGTCGATGGGCGCGGTGGTCGCCTTCGCGCTGCTGGCGCCCCTGGTCCTCGACGCTCCCGACACCCCGCACCGGATCCTGGGGAGCACGACGATGGTGACGCTGGGGCGGTGGTCCTACGGCCTGTTCGTCTGGCACCTCGCCGCGCTGGCGATGGTGTTCCCCGTCATCGGGGAGTTCCCGTTCAACGGTCACATGCCCGTGGTGCTGGTGCTCACCCTGGTGTTCGGGTTCGCGATCGCGGCGGTCAGCTATGCGCTGATCGAGTCGCCGTGCCGAAATGCGTTGCGGCGCTGGGAAAGACGCCACGACGTCACGCCGCTTGACAGCTCGGTCACCGACGCGCCGGAGCCCGCCGTCGCGCAGTGATCGGTCCCGTCAGTACCCGCCCTGGACGGAGAAGATCCGGCGCGGGTTGTCGACGAGCATCGTCCTGAGCTGCTCGTCGGTGACGCCGCGGTCCGTCAGCGCGGGGATGACGTCGTCGTGGATGTGCAGGTAGTGCCAGTTGGGCAGCGCGACCGGCAGCGTCTCCTCGGGGAGGGCGTCGAAGTAGCACGAAGCGTCGTGCGACAGCACCATTCGATCAGCATGGCCGCGTTCGCACATCGTCGCGACCGTCGCGACGCGCTCCTCGGTGGACAGGAACGCGTCGACGCCGAAGCGGTCCATTCCGATGTAGGAGCCCTCGGCGATGAGCTCCTCGAGGTAGCCGATGTCGGTGGTGTCGCCGCTGTGGCCGATGACGACGCGGCTCAGGTCGACGCCCTCCTCGGCGAAGATCCGCTGTTGCTCCAGCCCGCGTCTGGTCGCGGCGTGGGTGTGCGTCGAGATGGGCACGCCGGTCTGCCGGTGCGCCTGGGCGACCGCGCGCAGGACGCGCTCGACGCCGGGGGTGACACCCGGTTCGTCGGTGGCGCACTTGAGGATTGCGGCCTTGACCCCGGTGTCGGCGATGCCGTGTTCGATGTCGCGGACGAACATGTCGACCATCGGCTCCGGCCCGCCGAGCGCCGCGCCCGGCCCGAGGTAGTGGAAGTACATCGGCAGGTCGTTGTAGGTGTAGAGGCCGGTGGCGACGACGATGTTCAGGTCGGTGGCGGCCGCGATCCGCGCGATGCGGGGGATGTAGCGGCCCAGGCCCACCACGGTGAGGTCGACGATGGTGTCGACGCCGCGCGACTTGAGCTCGTTGAGCCTGACGATCGCATCGGCCTCGCGCTTGGCTCCGTCACCCCAACTCTCGGGATAGTTCTCCATGATCTCGGTGGTCATGATGAAGACGTGCTCGTGCATGAGGGTGACGCCGAGGTCGTCGACGCCGATGGCACCGCGGGCGGTATTGAGGACTGGCACTCGTCCGAGGGTAGGGCCGTGTGCCTGTCGCGCGGACCTATTCGGCGCGCGGGGTGAACTCCACCAGCGACGCGGCCAGTGCCGCCACGCTGATCAGCGCCAGCAGTTGCAGGCCCCAGGCGTGGCCGATGTACCCGTCCACCGAACGCCACGGGTACTGGCTCAGCACGGCCCCCGCCACGTTCAACCCGACCGCGGTCGCCCCGAGGGTCACCCGTTCGGCACGACGCGGCCGGTTGCGCCACGCGTAGCGCACCGCGACCGCGAGTCCGACGACGACGGCGCCCGTCACGCCGGAGATCACGAAGCCCATCGCGAGCACCGCGGTGGCAACGGTGCCCGCCCCCGGCCGCCAGGTTCGGGGTGCGTCGAGGGGCACCGGCGGGCGCCGCCGCGGCAGCAGCGCGAGCAGCAGCAGCACCGGCAGCAGGGCGAGCCCGCCGAACAGACCGACGCGGTAGGGGGTGTTCGACGCGAACTCCAGCGTGATGCGGCCCGACGTGCCCGCGGGCACCAGCCAGCCCTGCTGCCAGCCGTTGACGGTGATCGGTTCGAGCTGGGTGCCGTCGGCGGCGTGCGCCGTCCAGCCCCGGTTGACGCTCTCGGGGACGATCAGCACCCGCCGTGCACCCGACGCCGCGACGTCGACCTCGCGATGGTCGGCGCGCCACTGTGTCGTGGTGACGGGAAGCATTGGTGCAGTGGGTGATTGGGCCGCCAGCGGGCCGTCGAGCTGGATGCCGTCGGCGACGAACGCCGGACCGGGACTGACGACCAGCTCCTGCTGGCCCGCGGGCAGCGCGATGGGGGCGGCCCGGCACGGCTTCGCCGCGATGGGCCGGCCGTCGAGCAGCGCGCCGACGGTGGTGGTGATCGAGGTCTGCACGAACTGTCCGGCGACGGCGATGATGGGGCCCTTGCCGCACGGCAGCGTGACCTGACGCGTCCGGTTGCGGGCGGCATCGGGCGCCGCGATCGGGCGGCCCGCCGGGTCGAGCGCGGTGACCTCGGCCAGGCCGGGCGGCTTCACCTGATCGAATCCCAGTGCGGTGCGGTCGATCACGTCGCGCCAGCCGAGGATCGAGAGCGTGACGGTATCGGTCACCCTGGGATGCAGCGCGACGGTCTGCGCCCCGTCGGCGGCGAGCTCGCGCACCTGCGGCCCGTCGCCGAGGTCGATCGCCACCAGGCTCGGGTGCGCGGGCAGCACGGAGGCGCTCGGCGTCAACCGCAGGGCCGCCACGTCGGTCGGCTTCGGCAGCTTGAGGGTCAGGTTGGCCGACGTGCGGTACTGCACGATGTTCTGCGGCGCCGTCCACGACGTGCGCGGGTCCCCGTCGGACGCCGCATAGGCCGAGCCGAGGACGTCGATGAGGTCGGCATCCCCGAGCGCGCGGGCGGCTCCCGGCTCGGCGATCAGGTCGGCCAGGTTGGGGCCCTGCCGCGGGCGCACCCAGACCGTGGGAGTCACCGTCGTGGCCGTCGGCACCGACAGCGTCCGGCTCAGGTTGACCGGCTCCTCGGGGGTCAGCGCCATCGTGGCGGCGCACCGCACCACGTCCGGGCCGTCGGCGCAGCCGGGCCGGCCCAGCAGCTCAGAGCCCAGATCCCATTGTGCGACAACCGAATTAGGCGGTGGCGGCGGCACGTCGACGGTGTGGCGCAGATTCACCGGCTGCGCGAAACCCGACGCGTCGTACTGCGTGATGGCGAAGTCGGTGATGCCGAACTGCACTCCCGGCGAGCCGTCGTCGGTGGCGACGGCGGTGAAGCGCACCCACGGCGTCTCGCCGACCGGCAGTGCCCCGGACAGCGGCTTGCCCGCCTGATCGAAGCGCAGCGTGCTCGAACCGGTGGCGGTCGACACCTCGATGCGCCGGACCTGCGCGCCCACGGCGGTCGCACTCGGGGTGATGGTGAAGGCCGCGTTCGCGATCGGATGGTCGAAGTCGACCTGCAGCCATTGCCCGACCGCCGACTGCAGTGAGTTGGACACCCAGCTCGTCGCCGAGTCACCGTCGATGGCGGCCGCCGCCCCGGTCGCGGGGGACACGTTGGGCAGCGCGGTCGAATCGGCCGCCGAACTCGACACCGTGACCCTGCCGCCCGGCCACCGCCCGTAGACCAGAGGGGCGCCGCCGGCCGGGTAGTCCATGACGCGGTTGAACGTGTTTCGCGCGTCGTTGGGCGCCCGGATCGCCGACGAGTGGTCGTCGACGCGGCCGTAGTCGGTCTCGCGTGCCACCGGGGTGTCGGTCACGGTGACGACGGGCGTGGGCAGGCCCGCGGCGCGGGCGTCGGCGGTGAGCAGCGCGGGCCCGAGCGGCGCCTGCCCGGACAGCCTGCGCCGCTCGTCGAGGCGCAGCAGGGCCTCGGGGCCGCCGTCGATGCGGGCCATCGCGTCGACGTCGGTCAGGTAGGGCCGCAGGGGCTTGGCGCCGTCCACCCGGTAGATCTCGATCGCCGGGTAGGGCGGTCGCAGCCCGCTGTCGGTGACGAACCCGGCCAGCGTCCCGGGGCCCACGGGGTCACCGAACTGCGCCACCTTCTGCAAGCCGGGGGAGCCGGTGACGACGCGGTGCACCAGCAGCGGGCGGGCCGACCGCGAGGCGTCCGCGTCGAGGTCGTTGCGCACCACGAGATAGGAGATGCCCTGGCGCACCAGGGTGTCGGCGAGACCGGCGGAGGGCCGGCCCGCGGCGAACAGGCGCTGCACCGAATCGAGCGCGCGGATGGTCTCCGGCGGGGTCAGGGGGATCGAGTCGCGGACGCCCCACGGAACGTCGCCGAGCACCTGGAGCGGCTCGTCGTGACTGGTGCCCCACACCTGGGTCGCGAACGGCGTGCCCGGCACCACCAGCACGCGGCCACCGGACGGTCCGTCGTGCTCGTCGAGCCAGTGCGCGGCGTCATGCCAGTACTGCGGAATCGCGCTGAACGTGCCGGGTGGGGTCAGTCGCCCGGTCCACGCCAGCGACGTGGCCACCGTCAGGGCGACCAGGACGACGGCGCCGACGGCGACCCGCTTGTCACGCTCGGGATGCGCTGCCGCCTGCAGCCACACCCGTCGAGAGGTACTGCCGGGCAACGGGATTCGGCCGAGCAGGTGGGCAATCCCCAGCGCCAGCGGCAGCCGCAGCAGCGGCTCGAGCTTGTGGACGTTGCGCAGCGGCGTGCCCCCCGCATCCAGGAACGTCTGCACGGTGTGGGCGAACGGGGAGCCGAGACCGCCCGAGTAGCCCGCGGCCAGCAGGGTGACCCCGGCGAGGAGCATCGCGATGAGCCTGCCGCGGGCCGGCATCGACCGCAGCGCCAGTCCGGCCAGCCCCGCCACGGTCACCAGCGTCGTCGACAGCACGGCCACCGACCCCGTCACCAGCGAGGCCCCGGCCGTCGCATCGGGGGCGACGAACGGTGTCCAGCTGTAGGTGCCGCGCAGCACCTCCACCAGCGACAGCCACTGCGTCGTCACCCCGGAGGATTCGATGAAGTCCAGGAACGGCGGGCTCACCCGGCCGAGCATGACCAGGGCGATGACCCACCACGTGACGGCCAGCGCGGTGCACAGCGCCCACCACCCGGTGAACCGCCACCACAGCTTGTTCGGGCGATGGGCCGCCCACCAGAGCACCGCGGCCAGACACGCCGTCAGGGTGGCGACGGCGTTGACGGCGCCCATCAGGGCGACCGCCAGCGCCGACCGCGCGGCCAGCACGCGAAGGTTCGCGGTATTGCCCCATGTCGCCGGCAGCCCGGCTCCGGTGCCCCTTGTCGCCGGCAGCCCGGCTCCGGTGCCCCTTGTCGCCGGCAGCCCGGCTCCGATGCCCCGCAGCGCGAGGATCACCGGCAGCAACACCCACGGCGCCAGCATCATCGGCAACGTCTCCGACGAGATCGCGCCCAGGGTCGTGAGCACCCGCGGCGAAAGCGTGAACGCGACGGCCGCCACGATCCGCGACGTCGGACTGCCGACGTTCAGCGCCTCGGCGACGCGCACGACGCCCCAGAAGCCGACGACCAGCAGCAAGGCCCACCACAGTCGCTGCGTCACCCAGCCGGGCAACCCGAGCACGTCGCCGAGGACGAAGAACAGACCATGCGGGAAGAGGTAGCCGTAGGCCTGATTCTGGACCTGGCCGAACGGAAGGTCGCTGTTCCAGAGGTTGGCGGCCCTGGCGAGGAAGCGCACCGGGTTGGTCGTGAGGTCGAGCTTGGTGTCGGGCGAGATCCGTCCCGGCGACTGCGCGAAGGCACAGACCAGGGCGATGGCGCCGACGAGCCACAGCCACCGGCGACCGAGGGGACGCGGGTTCAGGGCGCTAGGTTCGGTCGCCGTACTCGACCCTGTTGAGCACCGACGATGCTGGGTCGCCCGCCTGCAGCGGCGGCTTGGTGTCCTGCTGGACCATGAGCGTCACGCCGAAGATGGCCGCGGCGCCCAGCAACAATCCGACGACGATGCTGGCCGCGGCGGGCAAGACGAACCGATCCACCGGGCCAAGGTAGCACCCCGCGCTGCGAGGACGACCTCAGTAGAGGACGACGACGGCATCGCGACCGCCGCGGCAGGTGATCCAGGGGTCCGTGCCCTCCGCCGAGCAGGTGACGACGAAGTCGTTGCCCTGACAGGCCGCGCCCGCTCCGCACGGGATGGCACCGGCCGCGACGACCGTGCGGACGTCGCGGCTGGGGTCCGCGATGTCCCAGTAGGCCTTCAGCACGTTGCCGACGAACGTGCACGTCGCCTCGGGGCTGGCGCGCACTCCCTGGCTGGCCCACCCGACCCGGCCGGTGATCTGGTAGCCGCCTGCACAGTCCTCGCCCGTCGGGTCGACACCCCGGACCGTCGGCGGCCGGGGTCTGCCGCCCACCCCGGTCGCCGTGGTGCTGGGGGCGGCCGGGCTGGCGCCGGTCGTGGCCGGGGCTGCATCGCGGGTCTGGTCCGGCCCGCCGCCACGCGTCACGAGCACCATCAGCACGGCGATCAGGACGACCAGCGTGGCGATGCCGGCGACCGCCCAGATGCGACCCGGCCGGGGCCCGCCGGGTGCGGCGGCGATCGGTGGGACGACACGGGTCTCGAGCTCTGGGTCCGGCGCGAACGTCGGCGCGGGCTCGAACTCCGGGGCCGGCTCCTCGGCCGACCAGGCGGGGACGAAGACGGCGGGCAGCCCGGACCCCGTCGTCGGGTTGGCGAGGTGCTCGGTCGGGGCGAAGGCCGCCGGGTCGATGACACGCCGGGCCTGGGTGGCGGACGTCGCCGCGTCGCGCAGGGCCGCCGCGAAGTCCAGGCAGGCGCCGAACCGTTCGCGTGGATCCGGGTCCATGGCCCGCAGCAGGGCGGGGTCGTACGCGGCGAGGTCCTGCCGGGTGTGCGCGAGCGGCGGCACCGGAGCCGGGAACGCGGGGGGCTCGACGCCGCTCAGCAGGTGGTAGGCGGTCGCGGCGAGGCCGTACCGGTCATGGCGCGGATCGGTGTCGCCGTCACGCGGAATGCCGAAGTCCGTCAGCAGGATTCGGCGTTCGTGGGCGGTGAGCAGGATGCTGGCCGCCGTGACGTCACCGTGCACGCACCGGCGGGCGTGCGCGTAGTCGAGCGCGTCGGCGATCGCGGTGACGACGTCGAGAACCTGGTCGGCCGGCAGGCCGGTGTCGTAGCGGTCCCGCAGCAGCGCGGCCGCGTCGGCACCGTCGACGAAGTCCGCCGACAGCCACAGCAGACCGTCGTGATCGCCGTGTTCGTGGACGCCGACGATGTGCGGGTGCCAGAGGGTCGCGGCCGCGTCGACGCGTTGCTGGAAGCGGGCCCGCACGTGCGGGTCCGCCGAGGCGGCGGGGGTCAGCACGCGCAGCGCGTCCTGCCGCAGCACCCGCGGATGGGCGGCCAGGTAGACCGCTCCGAGGCGCCCCGCGCCCACCTGGCGCACCACGGTGTAGCCCGCGAACACCTCTCCCGATCGCAGCGGCATGGAGCGGAGGGTACCCAGGAACGGCAGGCTACGATGCGCCACATGCCCCTGACCAGCCAACGGCGCACCGTCGTGTCGATCGTGCTCGCCCTGGTCGCCATCGCCGCCGTGGCGGTGGCCGGCTTCTACGTCATCAAGAATCGGCACGCGACCGCGCAGCCCGCGCCCACCGCGCGGCCGTCGGCGGCGGCCCCGTCGGCGACCCAGGTGTGCGCGCAGGGTGACGCGCTGCCGTCCGTCATGTCGACCCGTGACGAGCTCGCCCAATTGCTGATGGTCGGCGTCACGGGCGCCGACGACGCCAGGGCCGTGGTGGCCGACCAGCACGTCGGCGGCATCTTCCTGGGTAGCTGGACCGACATGTCGATGCTTACCGACGGCAGCCTGACGTCCATCTCGGCGTCGGCGGGTCCGCTGCCGCTGGCCGTCAGCGTCGACGAGGAGGGCGGCCGCGTGCAGCGGCTGTCCAAGCTCATCGGCGACCAGCCGTCACCGCGCGTGCTGGCGCGCACCGACACCCCGCAGCAGGTCCACGACATCGCGCTGCAGCGCGGCCAGGCGATGAAGAAGCTCGGCATCACCGTGGACTTCGCGCCCGTCGTCGACGTCACCACCGAGGACGACGACGAGGTCATCGGCGACCGGTCCTTCGGCTCCGACCCGGCAACGGTGGTCGAGTTCGCCGGCGCCTACGCGCAGGGGTTGCGTGACGCCGGGTTGCTGCCCGTGCTCAAGCACTTCCCCGGTCACGGCCACGGTTCGGGTGACTCGCACCTCGGTGACGTCACGACGCCGCCGCTGGACCAGTTGAAGACCAGCGACCTGGTGCCCTACCGCACGCTGACCACGGTGGCGCCCGTCGCGGTCATGGTCGGTCACCTGGAGGTACCCGGTCTGACCACAGACGAGCCGACCAGCCTCACGCCCGCCGCCTACGCCCTGCTGCGGTCCGGCGGTTACGGCGGTCCGCCGTTCGACGGGCCCGTGTTCACCGACGACCTCTCGAGCATGAAGGCCATCTCCGATCACTTCGGGGTGCCCGACGCGGCGCTCAAGGCGCTGCAGGCGGGCGCCGACGTCGCGCTGTGGGTCACGACCGATCAGGTGCCCGCCGTGCTCGACCGGCTGGTGGCGGCCGTCGACTCCGGTGAGCTCCCCAAGGCCAGGGTGGACCAATCGGTCGAGCGGGTGGCCTCGTTCAAGGGCAAGAGCCCGCGCTGCGGCGGCTGATTCGGACCGCATCTCCTAGTCTGATCTGATGGCCGGAGGGACGAAGCGGTTGCCGCGCGCGGTGCGCGAGCAACAGATGCTCGACGCCGCGGTGCAGATGTTCTCCGTCAACGGCTATCACGAGACCTCGATGGACGCGATCGCCGCGCAGGCCGAGATCAGCAAGCCCATGCTCTACCTGTACTACGGCTCCAAGGAGGAGCTGTTCGGCGCGTGCCTCGATCGGGAGCTGGGACGGTTCGTCGACTCGGTGCGCGCCGACATCGACTTCACCCAGCCCGCCAAGGATCTGCTGCGCACCGCGGTGGTGGCGTTCCTGTCCTACATCGACACCAACCGCGCGTCGTGGATGGTGCTCTACACCCAGGCGACCAGCTCGCAGGCGTTCGCCCACACCGTGCGCGAGGGCCGTGACCGCATCGTCGACCTCGTCGGCAGGCTGCTCCAGTCGGGCACGCGAAACCCGGAGCCGGGCACCGACTTCGACATGATGGCCGTCGCGCTGGTGGGTGCGGGCGAGGCCGTCGCGACGCGGGTGAGCACCGGCGACGCCGAGGTCCACGAGGCCGCCGAGCTGATGATCAACCTGTTCTGGCGCGGCCTGAAGGGACGCCCGGCCGACATCCCCTCGCGAGCAGACGCGTAAGGCCCTGAATTAGGCCGAAAGAGGGCCCCTTACGTCTGCTCGCGCAGGGAGCCCGTCAGGTGCGGGTAGCCCTTGGAGAGGTTGCGCAGCACCACGTTCCAGCCGCCCGCGACGTGCTCGGTGTACAGACCCACGCTGGCGGGCAGCAGCACCGGCTTGCCGAAGCGCACCGAGTACTCGACGGCGTCGGGCAACTGTCCCTCGATGTTCGCCAAAACCGCTGCGGCAGTGAACATTCCGTGGGCGATGGACGTCGGGAAGCCGAACAGCTTGGCGCCGATCGAGCTGGTGTGGATCGGGTTGTAGTCGCCGCCGATCGAGGCGTAGTGGCGAATCTGGCCGGGGGTGATCCGCAGTACCGCGTTGGGCGGCGGCAGCTTCTGGTGCTTGCGCACCGGCTCGGACTTCGGCTCGTCGGACAGGCTGGTCCGCTGCTGGTGCAGGAACGTCGTGACCTGGTGCCAGGCCACCTCGTTGCCGACGCGGACGTCGGTGATCAGGTCGACGAGCAGTCCCTTGCGGTGCTCCCTGAGGTTCTCCGCGTGCACCGCGATGCCGACGGTGTCGGTGACGGCGATCGGGCGGTACTGGGTGATGCGGTTCTCGACGTGGACCGAACCCATTGCGGGGAAGGGGAAGTCGAAGCCGCTCACCAGGGCCATCACCGACGGGAACGTCAGCGCAAACGGGTAGGTCAGCGGCACGGCGTCACCGAACCGCAGCCCGGTCACCGCGGCGTAGGCCGCGACGTTGGCGCCGTCGATCGATAGTTCGTCGACGACGACCTTGCGATCGGGGACGGTGTCGCCGCGGTTGATGAACGGCAGCGCGCCCGCCGCGGCCAGGGCCATGTTGCGGAGTCCACTGGGTTGGGTCATGTCCTCACGCCCCCAGCATGGCCTGGCCGCACACCCGAATGGTGTTGCCGGTCACGGCATTCGATGCGGGGCTGGCGAAGTAGGCGATGGCCTCGGCGACGTCGACGGGCTGGCCGCCCTGGAACAGCGAGTTGAGCCGGCGGCCGACCTCGCGGGTGGCGAGCGGGATCGCCTCGGTCATCTTGGTCTCGATGAAACCCGGTGCGACGGCGTTGATCGTGATGCCCTTCTCGCCGAACACCGGCGCCAGCGCCTGCGTCATGCCGATCATGCCCGCCTTGGTCGCGGCGTAGTTCGTCTGCCCGCGGTTGCCCGCGATGCCCGCCATCGAGGAGAGCCCGACGATGCGTCCGCCCTCGCCGATCGTGCCGTTGTCCACCAGGCCCTGCGCAAGTCGTTGGGGCGCAAGCAGATTGACCGCGATGACGGAGTCCCAGCGGCCCTCGTCCATGTTGGCGAGCAGCTTGTCGCGGGTGATGCCCGCGTTGTTGACGAGGATGTGAGCCTTCCCACCCGAATGATCCGAGTAGTGCTCGCGCAGGTGTTCGGTGATGCGGTCGACGGCGTCGGACGCGGTGACGTCGAGCGTCAGCGCGGTGCCACCGACCTTGGTCGCCGTCTCGGCGAGCGCCTCGGCCGCCTGTTCGACGTCGATCGCCACGACCTTGGCGCCGTCGCGAGCGAAGACCTTGGCGATCTCGGCGCCGATGCCGCGCGCCGCGCCGGTCACCAGGGCGACCTTGCCGTCGAGCGGCTTGTCCCAGTCGGCGGGCGGTACGGAGTCCTGGCCGTCGACGTAGAACACCTGCCCGTCGACGTAGGCGGACTTGGCCGACAGCAGGAACCGAATCGTGGATTCCAGGCCGGTGGCGGCAGGCTTGGCGTCGGCGGACAGGTACACCAGCCCGATGGTCGCGCCGCGCTGAAGTTCCTTGCCGAGCGAACGGGTGAAGCCCTCCAGCGCGCGCTGGGCGATCCGCTCGTCGACGCTGCCGGTCTGATCCGGGGTGGTGCCCACCACGACGAGTCGGCCCGAGGAGCCGACGTTGCGCAGCACCGGGGTGAAGAAGTCGCGCAGCTGCTTGAGGTCCTCGGGTCTGGTGATCCCGGTGGCGTCGAAGAGCAGACCGCCGAAGGAGTCCGCCCAGCGGCCGCCCACGTTGTTGCCGACGAGGTCGTAGTCCTCGGCGAGCGCGCTGCGCAGCGGCTCGGCGACTCGGCCGTTGCCGCCGATCAGCAGGGGACCGGCCAGCGCGGGTTCACCGGCGCGGTAGCGCCGCAGCGTCTCGGGCTGCGGTACGCCGAGTTGCTTGGCCAGGAACGACCCCGGACCGGAGTTGACCACTTGGGAGAACAGATCGGAAGCCACGGAACAGCCTTTCGGGGAGAAACGGGTAGGGCCTTCGCGCAGGGGGGTACCCGCTGCAGGGCACCCGACGTATCGGGCATAACTTACTCCAGAGTAAGAACGGTGGGTAGTATGACCCCCGACACCGACGCCCCTCGTCACGCATGGAGGTAGACATGGCCGACACGAAGGCCACGCGCAAGGTAGCCATCCTCGGTGGCAATCGAATCCCGTTCGCCCGCTCGGATGGTGCCTACGCCAACGCGTCGAACCAGGACATGTTCACCGCGGCGCTCAGCGGCCTGATCGACCGGTTCCACCTCGACGGGGAGCGCCTCGGCGTCGTCGTCGGCGGCGCCGTGCTGAAGCACAGCCGTGACTTCAACCTGATCCGCGAATGCGTGCTGGGCACCTCGCTGAACGCCCACACGCCCGCCTACGACCTGCAGCAGGCGTGCGGCACCGGGTTGCAGTCCACGATCGCGGTGGCCAACGGCATCGCCCTGGGCCAGTACGACTCGGGCGCCGCGGGCGGCGTCGACACGACCTCGGACGCGCCCATCGCCTTCGGCGACGACCTGCGTCGCGTGCTGCTCGGCCTGCGCCGGGCCAAGTCCAACGGTGCCCGGCTGAAGCTCATCGGTTCCCTGCCCGCCGCCCTCGGCGTCGAGATCCCGACCAACGGCGAACCCCGCACGGGCATGTCGATGGGTGAGCACGCCGCCATCACGGCCAAGGAGTTCGGCGTCAAGCGCGTCGACCAGGACGCCCTCGCCGCGGCCAGCCACCAGAACATGGCCGCCGCCTACGACCGCGGCTTCTTCGACGACCTGGTGACCCCGTTCCTGGGTCTCTACCGCGACAACAACCTGCGCGCCGACTCGTCCGCCGAGAAGCTGGCCAAGCTCAAGCCGGTGTTCGGCGTGAAGAACGGCGACGCCACGATGACCGCGGGCAACTCCACGCCGCTGACCGACGGCGCGTCGGTGGCATTGCTGTCGAGCGAGGAGTGGGCTGCCGAGCGCAACCTGCCCGTGCTGGCCTACTTCGTCGACGGCGAGACCGCCGCGGTCGACTACGTCAACGGTCCGGACGGATTGCTGATGGCGCCGACCTACGCCGTGCCGCGGTTGCTGGCCCGCAACGGCCTGACGCTGCAGGACTTCGACCTCTACGAGATCCACGAGGCCTTCGCGTCGGTGGTGCTGGCGACGCTGTCCGCGTGGGAGTCCGAGGAGTACTGCAAGGAGCGCCTGGGCCTGGACTCGGCCCTCGGCTCCATCGACCGGTCCAAGCTCAACGTCAACGGTTCGTCGCTGGCCGCCGGTCACCCGTTCGCCGCCACCGGCGGTCGCATCGTCGCGCAACTTGCCAAGCAGCTGGCGGAGAAGAAGGCCGAACTGGGTCGGCCCGTGCGCGGTCTGATCTCGATCTGCGCGGCGGGCGGCCAGGGCGTCACCGCGATCCTGGAAGCCTGACCGTCCGGGTGTAACGCCCGGCGCGGCCGGGTCGATAGTCCTGTTAGCTCCGTGTTGCCGTCTGACCCCCCGACCCGACGGCAACACGGGGCTCCTTAGTACTCAGAGCCCCGGTGCGGACGCGGGCGGCGGGTCTTTCCTCGCCCGCACCGGACCCGCATTCGGCGGGGGCGCGAAGAGGCTGCCGCCGACGCTGCCGCGGGCGGTGCGCACCGCGACCAGGCCCCACGTGCCCAGCAACCCGACGTACGCCGCGACCGCAGCCACCCGAAACGCCGGCAGTCCCGTGTGCACGGCCAGCTGCGTCGTACCGGTGACGAAGGTCCCGACGGGGAACGTCAGGCTCCACCACGTCAGCGCGAACGGCATGCCGCGGCGCAGCGTGCGCATGGTCAGCGCGGTGGCCAGCGCGATCCATAGGACGGCGAAACCCCACGCCGGAACGCCGAACAGCACTGCGAAGACGTCCATGCCGCGCGCGAGATCCGGTGTCACGGTGTCCCGCGCCGCGCTGCCGAGCAGACCCGCCGCGGTGATGCCCTGACCCAGCGGGCCGAGCACGATCCACAGCGTCGGCACCCGTGCCGTGCCCGACGTGCCGTACAGCGTCAGCCTGCTCCAGATCATGCCGATGATGATCAGCGCCGCGAACAGTGACAGGCCGAACATCGCGTAGCAGCCGTAGAGCATCGTGGTGCGGCCGCTGCCCGGCGCCAGGTGCGGGATCAGCAGACCGCCCGCCGCGGCCGACACCATCGGCGGGACGACCGGCATGAGCCAGCCGCCGAACGCCGCGTCGGGCTCGACGTTCAGCTGCGTGAACATGACGAACGGGATGGTCGTCGCCGTGACGAGCCCGCCGACGGTGCCCATCGTCCACAGCACCCAGTCCAGGTCGACCGCGAACCGCAGCCCGACGAGGTCCCGTCCGACGAGGATCGCGCCGGAGCCGACGGTGAGCAGGGCCATCGGCGCCGCCCCGTAGAAATGGGCCATCTGCGGGTTGCGCGAGTGCGCTCGCGCGACCGTCGGATGACGGAACCACTGCACCGTCACCGCGACGAGGAGCACCACCAGCAGGACGGTGGCGACCACCCAGACCGCCAGGGAGAACGAACGCAGCCCCGGCACGCGGATCGGCAGAGCCGCCCCCGCCGTTGCCACGATGCCGGTACCCATCACCGAGGCGAACCAGTTGGGGCCGAAGTTCTGCAGTCGAGCCGCTTCGCTGGTCACGATTGGCCATTCAACAGCACGGGCTGTGCTTCGATGGAGCTCGTGAAGATCAGCATGTTCGGACAGCTCAGTGGCGCGGGTGACGGCAACCCCATCGACGCCTGCGTGCAGAACCTCGCCATGTTGCGCGAGGAGGGCTTCGGCCGGGTGTGGATGAGCCAAATGCCCTATGAGCCAGACCTTCTCACGGTGCTCGCCATCGCGTTCCGCGAGGTCGACGACATCGAGGTGGCGACCGGCGTCGTGCCCATCCAGAATCAACACCCCATGCAGATGGCGCAGCGGGCGTTGACCGTCAGCCTGGCGTCGGTCCGCTCCTCACCTCCGCGGGGCCGACTGATCCTCGGCCTCGGCATGACGCACCAGGCCGTCACCGAGGGCATGTGGGGCATCCCGTGGGACAAGCCGGTGCGCAGGCTCAACGAGTTCCTCGACGGTCTGCTGCCACTGCTCGCCGGTGAGCCCGCCGAGGCGACGGGGGAGATCGTGACGACCCGCGGCGCGCTGATGATCGCGGGCGCACCGCGGCCCGACGTCTACGTCGCGGCGCTCGGTCCGCAGCTGCTGAAGATCGCCGGCAGACGCACGTCGGGCACGTGCACCTGGATGACCGGACCCAAGACCCTGGCCGGGCACGTGACTCCGACGCTGCGGCAAGCCGCCGCGGACGCTGGCCGCCCCGAGGACTCGGTGCGGGTCGTCGCCGCCCTGCCCGTCAGCGTGACCGACGACGTCGATGGGGCCCGAAGACAAGCGGCGCAACAGTTCTCGATGTACGGGGTGCTGCCGTCCTACCGCGCCATGCTCGACCGCGAGGGTTATGCGGGCCCGGAGGACGCGGCGATCATCGGCGACGAGGCGACCGTCCGGGACCGTCTCGACGAACTCGCCGCGGCGGGCGTCGACGAGTACGTGGCAGCCACCTTCGACGCCTCATCCGAGGGCCGGGCCCGCACGCGTGCCGTGCTGCGGGGCCTGGACGACTGACTAGCGACCCAGCGGCGCGGGCGCGGCAGCCGGGGCGGCGGCCGCGGGTGCAGGCGCGGGCGACGGCCCCGTGTCCGGCAGCGGGATGACGGGAACGCCCGGGGTGCGCACGGCCCCGGCCAGCCACGGCAGCGCCGCGGTGAAGACGTTGGTGGCCAAGGGCCAGTCGTGGCGGCCGGTCGTGGGCACTACCGCGCAGTCGATGCCGTTGGCCCGGCCGAGCGCGCAGAGCGAGTTGGCGGCCTGGGTCTGGTCACCGGGGTTGCCCGCGGCATCGCGACCGCCCAGCCCGACGGCGTCGTCACCGCCACCGCCGCCCTGCCCCTTGTGCTGGACCGGAGCATCGGTCGAGATGGCGAACCAGCCCGAAACGCCTTTGTAGGGGCCATGTTTGGTGATGACGGTCGTGGGGTCGAACTCCGCCCACGCGGCGGCATTGCCACCGTAGAGCCGCGCGATGGTCTGGTCCTTGGTGCCCGCGTTCGGGCCCATGTCCCCGGCGATGTCGACGAAGCTGCTGAACAGCTCGGGGTGCATGACGGTGAGATCCACCGCGCACGTGCCGCCCATCGACCACCCCACGATGCCCCAGTTGGCCGGATCGGCGCTGGTGCCGAACTGCTGGTTGACGTACGGCACGACGTCCTTGGTCAGGTGGTCGGCCACGTTGCCGCGAACGCCGTTGACGCATTCGGTGTCGTTGTTGAACGAGCCGCCGGAGTCGACGAACACGAAGACGGGTGCGTTGCCGCCATGGCTCTGGGCGAAGGCGTCGATGATGGCCGCGGCGTTGCCGGTCCGCAGCCAGTCGGCGGGTGTGTTGAATTCGCCGGCGATCATCATCACGACGGGCAGCTTGGGTGGCGGGTTGGAGGCGAACCACCGCGGCGGCAGGTAGACCAACTCGCTGCGGTGCTTGAAACCAGACGCCGTCGACGGGATGTTCACCGAGACGACGCTGCCGTGGTTCAGCACCGTGCCCGCCTTCTGCATCGCCTGGACGGTCTTCATGTCCGTCTCGTCTGGCAACGGGCCAGCAGTGAGCTGGTTCCAGGCCACCTGCACGGTGGGGAAGTAGCCGACCCAAGAGTTGAGCGCCAGTCCCGTGCCAAGCAGGCACAGCGGCACGGCGGCGACCGCGGCGATGCGTCGCCACTTGATGCCCCGCCAGCCAAGGATGAGGGCGCTCAGGGCGAAACCGCTGAGGCCGGTCCAGATCCAGAGCGAGTCGGGCGCGGGGTCACCCGCCATCCCCTGCGAGTCGACGTACCAGTGCGCCCACGCCGCGATCGCCAGGCCCACCAACGCCGACACGGGTAGCCAGACCAGGCGCCAGCGACGTGATCGCCAGCCGATCGCCAACAGCAGGACGACGATGGCGACGATCTGCAGGGTCAGCGGTAGCCAGCCGCGCAGCAGCGAGAGGCCGTGGCGGTATTGACCAGGAGCGTTGGCGGCCAACAGGTGTGTGGCAGTGTCCACTGCGATGGGAACGTGCACGGCCTCCATCGTGGCTGGCGTTCCTGAACGTTTGCTGTCGTGCAGGCGAACTGCGGTACCGATTGCATAACTTCGGCCCACGGCTCATGCCGAACAGACGCAAAAGGCCCTGAAATCACCGATTTCAGGGCCCTTTGCGACTGTTCGCGCGGAGAAGCGGGGCTTAGAAGGCAGCCTCGTCGAGCTCCATCACG
Organism: Mycolicibacterium madagascariense; assembly: GCF_010729665.1. NCBI lineage: Bacteria > Bacillati > Actinomycetota > Actinomycetes > Mycobacteriales > Mycobacteriaceae > Mycobacterium > Mycolicibacterium madagascariense. The sequence continues at coordinate 578,846 of NZ_AP022610.1, forward strand.
TCGTTGTCGATCGTGTCGATGACGAGCTTGGTGCTGGTGAGCAACGGCAGGAAGTTCTTGGCGAAGAACGACGCCACCGCGACCTTGCCCTCGTAGAAGGACTTGTCGGCACCCGTGGCACCCTCGTCGAGCTTGGCGATCGCCACGGCGGCCTGCTTCTGCAGCAGCCAGCCGAGGACCAGGTCGCCGACGCTCATGAGGAAGCGCACCGAGCCCAGGCCCACCTTGTAGATGCTGGCGGCATCGTCCTGGGCCGACATCAGGTAGCCGGTCAGCGTGGCGGCCATGCCCTGCACGTCCGCCAGTGCGGTCGCCAGCAGCGCCCGCTCCGCCTTGAGCCGGCCGTTGCCCGCCTCGTCCTTGATGAAGTTCTCGATCTCACCGGCGACGAAGCCGAGCGCAACGCCCTTGTCGCGGACGATCTTCCGGAAGAAGAAGTCCTGCGCCTGGATGGCCGTCGTGCCCTCGTAGAGCGAGTCGATCTTCGCGTCGCGGATGTACTGCTCGATCGGGTAGTCCTGCAGGAAGCCGGAGCCACCGAAGGTCTGCAGGCTCTCGGTGAGCTTGGCGTAGGCCTGCTCGGAGCCGACACCCTTGACGATCGGGAGCAGCAGATCGTTGACCTTGTTGGCCAATTCGGGCTCGATGCCGTGAACGGCCTTGGCCACCTCGGCATCCTGGAACGTCGCGGTGTAGAGGTACAGCGCGCGAAGCGATTCCGCGTAAGCCTTCTGGGTGAGCAGCGACCGACGGACGTCCGGGTGGTGCGTGATGGTCACGCGCGGCGCGGTCTTGTCGGTCATCTGGGTCAGGTCGGCACCCTGGACGCGGGTCTTGGCGTACTCGAGCGCGTTGAGGTACCCGGTGGACAGAGTGGCGATTGCCTTGGTGCCCACCATCATTCGAGCCTGCTCGATGACGTCGAACATCTGCGCGATGCCGTTGTGCACCTCGCCGACGAGCCAGCCCTTGGCGGGGATGCCGTGCTGGCCGAGCGACAGCTCGGTGGTCGCGGAGACCTTGAGGCCCATCTTGTGCTCGACGTTGGTGACGAAGACGCCGTTGCGCTCGCCGGGCTCGCCGGTCTCGAAGTCGAAGAGGTACTTCGGCACGAAGAACAGCGACAGACCCTTGGTGCCGGGTCCGGCGCCCTCGGGGCGGGCCAGCACCAGGTGCAGGATGTTCTCGCCGAGGTCGTCGGCGTCACCGGAGGTGATGAAGCGCTTCACGCCGTCGATGTGCCAGGAGCCGTCGGGCTGCTGGGTGGCCTTGGTGCGGCCGGCGCCGACGTCGGAGCCCGCGTCGGGCTCGGTCAGCACCATGGTGGACGTCCAGCCGCGCTCGGCGGCCAGCACGGCCCACTTCTTCTGCTCTTCGGTGGCCTGGTGGAAGAAGATGTCGGCGAAGCCGGCACCCATCGCGTACATGTACACGGCCGGGTTGGCGCCGAGCACGTGCTCCATGAGGGCCCACTGGATCGCGCGGGGCATCGGCATGCCGCCGAGCTCCTCGCTGATGCCGATCTTGTCCCAGCCGCCCTCGGTGATCGCGCGAACCGACTTCTTGAAGGCCGCGGGCAGGGTGACGGTGTGCGCCTCCGGGTCGAAGACCGGGGGGTTGCGGTCGGACTCGGCGAACGAATCGGCGACGGGTCCCTCGGCGATCCTGACGATCTCCGAGAGCATCTCGCGGATGGTGTCCTCGTCGAGGTCGGCGAACCTACCCTGGCCGAGCACCCGGTCGACGCCGAAGACCTCGAACAGGTTGAATGCCTGGTCACGTACATTGCTCTTGTAGTGGCTCACGTTTCCTCCTCGATGAGAATGCCACCTGCGGTTGGGTACTCGGGCTAAGTTACCCACCAGTAACTGCAGCCAACTATACCGGCTGGTAACTTGATCGCAAAGCAGTGTCGAGCAAATTTGGCCCGGCTAACCAACCCGGCGGTTGATCGGGGCTCTCATGGGGTGGGGTCAGGACCCCTGAGCTGCGCATTTGGTTCAATGTGATATCTGCCACGAGCGGCCGCAGCACCCGTCCCCGGTGGTACGCGTGAGGCGCGTGGGACTAGGCGGCCGGACGCTGCGAGCCGTCGCACGGATCGCGCGGCCGCGGCCGGGGCCGGTCCGCAACCGCCGGGACGCCAGCCTCGGGCCGCCGCACCGGCCGGCCCGCCCTGTACCAGCGTCTTAGCCATCGCCCCTCGACCACCCTGGCCACCGCATCCATCGCCCGGATAAGACCCTTGTCGCCGCGCCGCCACCGCCGCGACGAGGTGGGCCGACGGGCCGCCCGTCGGGGCAAACTCCGCCGCTTCGCAGCAAAAGTCGCTGCGCTCCACACAGGGGGCTGTGCTAAGCGTTCCGGGGTGCGACCTTGGGGTCGCAAACTGTGCAAACCGTACGCGCATCACGTTTTTCACAGACACGTGCGGTGCGGCAGCGCCTAAGTGGCCCAGCGGCGCTGAGCCGCTAAGCTACCGCTGAACGTTTGTCTGATCTTGAGCCTGGTGCAGTGCGGCACCGGCGGGTGACTCAGCGCTGGGGCTTAGAGGCATTCGCATGGCCGTCGAGCGCCCCGGGCACCGGGGCAAGAGCAGGGAGAACACACTTGCGCGAACCCACCGCGACACCCGTTGCCGTAATCGGAATGGCCTGCCGTCTACCGGGAGGGATCGACTCCCCTCGGCTGCTGTGGGAGGCGCTGCTCCGCGGTGACGACCTGGTGGGAGAGATTCCCGCCGATCGCTGGGACGCGGACGCGTACTACGACCCCGAGCCCGGCGTGCCCGGCCGGTCCATCACCCGCTGGGGCGCCTTCCTCGACGACGTCGGTGGCTTCGACTGCGACTTCTTCGGCATGACCGAGCGCGAGGCGACCGCCGTCGACCCGCAGCACCGGTTGCTCCTCGAGACCTCCTGGGACGCCTTCGAACACGCCGGCCTCGACCCGTCGTCGCTGGCGAAGACCCAGACCGGCGTATTCATCGGGCTCACCCACGGTGACTACGAGCTGCTGTCGGCGGACATCGGCGCGGCCGAGGGGCCCTACGGCTTCAGCGGCACGAGCAACAGCTTCGCGTCCGGCCGCGTGTCCTACGCGCTGGGACTGCACGGGCCGGCCCTGACGGTCGACACCGCCTGCTCGTCGGGCCTCATGGCGATCCATCTGGCGTGCCGCAGTCTGCACGACGGCGAGAGCGACCTGGCCGCCGCGGGCGGAGTCGCGGTGGCGCTCGAACCGCGCAAGTCCATCGCGGGGTCACTGCAGGGCATGCTGTCGCCGAGCGGGCGCTGCCACACGTTCGATGTCGACGCCGACGGGTTCGTCTCCGGCGAGGGCGTCGTGGTGTTCATCCTCAAGCGTCTCGACGACGCGCAGCGCGACGGCGACCGGATCCTGGCGGTCGTGCAGGGCACGGCTGCCAACCAGGACGGGCGCACGCCCAACATCGCCACGCCGTCCGAGGACGCGCAGGTCGAGGTGTACCGGGCGGCGTTGGCGGCGGGCGGCATCGATCCGGCCAGCGTCGGCTTCGTCGAGGCGCACGGTACCGGCACCCCGGTGGGCGATCCCATCGAATTCGCCAGTCTGGCAAGCGTTTACGGGACCGGTGGTCCGACGGTGCTCGGCTCGGCGAAGACCAACTTCGGTCACCTGCAGTCCACGTCGGGTCCGCTGGGGATGATGAAGGCGATCCTCGCGCTGCAGCACGGCGTCGTTCCGAAGAATCTGCACTTCAACCAGTTGCCCGAGGAGATCGCGTCGATCGACACCGGGCTGTTCGTGCCGCAGGAGGTCACGCCGTGGCCGCACGACGGCGACCGGCCGCGCCGCGCCGCGGTGTCGTCCTACGGCATGTCGGGCACCAACGCGCACGCCGTGCTCGAGCAGGCACCGGTCGGTGCCGCCGAGACGGCGGCCGCGACTGCGAAAGACGCCGCGCCGCAACTGATTCCGCTGTCCGCGACGTCGGCCGAGCAGCTGCGGGTGACCGCCGGGCGCCTCGCCGACTGGCTGGACTCCGAGCCGGACGCCTCGCTCACCGACCTCGGCTACACGCTGTCGCGGCGGCGGGCGCACCGGCCGGTGCGCACCGCGGTCACCGCGCGCACCGTCGAGGAGCTGGCCGCCGCGCTGCGCGAGGTCGCGGCGAGCGACGCGCCCATCGAGCCCGCCGTCGGGCAGGACGACCGCGGCCCGGTCTGGGTGTTCTCCGGGCAGGGTTCGCAGTGGCCGCGGATGGGCGCCGAGCTGCTGGCCACCGAGCCCGTGTTCGCGGACACGATCGCGACGATCGAACCGCTGATCCAGGCCGAATCCGGTTTCTCCGTCTCACAGGCGATTTCGGCGCCGCAGACGGTGACGGGCATCGACCGCGTCCAGCCCACGCTGTTCGCGATGCAGGTCGCGCTCGCCGCGACCATGACGGCATACGGGGTGGTCCCCGGTGCGGTCATCGGGCATTCCCTCGGTGAGGCGGCGGCGGCCGTCGTCGCGGGCGCGCTGTCGCTGGAGGACGGGCTCAAGGTCATCTGCCGCCGTTCCAAGCTCATGAACCGGGTGTCGGGCACCGGCGCCATGGCATCGGTGGAACTGCCTGCGCAGCAGGTGCTCTCGGAGTTGTCGATCCGCGGAATCAATGACGTCGTGATCTCGGTGGTCGCGTCGCCGACGTCGACCGTGGTCGGCGGCGCCACCCAGAGCATCCGCGACCTCGTCGCGGCCTGGGAGGAGAAGGGCGTGATGGCCCGCGAGGTGGCGGTGGACGTCGCGTCGCACTCACCGCAGGTCGACCCGATCCTCGACGACCTCATCGACGTGCTCGACGACCTCGAGCCGCGCAAGCCGCAGATCCCGTATTACTCGGCGACACTGTGGGATCCGCGTGACCGGCCCTCGTTCACCAGTGACTACTGGGCCGACAACCTGAGGTTCACCGTCCGGTTCGGGGCGGCCGTGCAGGCGGCGCTGAACGACGGTTTCCGCGTGTTCGCCGAGATGGCGCCCCACCCGCTGCTCACCCACGCCGTGCAGCAGAACGCGGGCAGCCTCGACATGCCGATCGCCGCACTGGCCGCGATGCGCCGCGAGCAGGAATTGCCCGACGGTCTGCGCGGTTTCGTCGCCAACGTCTTCGCGGCGGGCGCTGCCATCGACTTCTCCACCATGTACCCCGGCGGCCAGCTGGTCGATGCGCCGCTGGCGACCTGGACGCACCGCGAGCTGATGCTGACCCGCGACGGTCAGGAGCAGCAGTCCCACGGCGCGTCCGTGCAGGCCGTGCACCCCCTGCTCGGGGCGCACGTGCACCTGTTCGAGGAGCCCGAACGCCACGTCTGGCAGGGCGAGGTGGGCACGGCCGCCCACCCGTGGCTGGTCGATCACCAGATCCACAGCGTGCCGGCACTTCCCGGAGCGGCGTACTGCGAGATGGCGGTGACGGCCGCGCGCACGACGCTCGGCCACGCGTCGGAGGTGCGCGACGTCCGCTTCGAACAGACGCTGCTGCTTGACGAGGAGAACGTGATCTCGGCGGGGGCGACGGTCGTGGCGCCCGGCTTCCTCGACTTCACCGTCGACACCCACGCCGACGGCGAACGCATCCGCCGGGCCGGCGCCGTGCTGCACGCCCTCGACGAAACCCCCATCCTGCCACCGGCTTACGACGTCAAGGCGCTCCTGGCGGCGCACCCGAACAGCGTCGACGGCGCCGAGCTGCGCATGGCCTTCGACGGTGTCGGCATCCAGTACGGACCCGCCTTCTCCGGCCTCGCCGCGGTGCACACCGCCGAGGGTGACGTGACCACGATCCTCGCCGAGGTCGCCCTGCCGGGTCTCATCCGCTCGCAGCAGTCGTCGTACGCCACCCACCCGGCGCTGCTCGACGCCTGCTTCCAGTCGGTCGTGGTGCACCCGGAGGTCCAGGCCGCCGGCGGGGGCGGACTGCTCCTGCCCGTCGGCGTGCGCCGCATCCGGTGCCACCACCCGACGCGCAACGCCCACTACTGCGTGACGACGGTGACGTCGTCGCGGGCCGGGGAGTGCGAGGTCGACCTCGACGTGCTCGACGAGTCGGGCACGGTGCTCCTCGCCGTCGAGGGACTGCGACTCGCGGGCGGGGCGTCGGAGAGCGAGCACGCCGGCCGGATGCTCAACGAGCGGCTGCTCACCATCGAGTGGGAACAGGCCCAACTGCCCGACTCGTCACGGGCCGAGCCGGGAAACTGGTTGGTGCTCAACGCTTCCGAGCCGACGGACGCGCTCGCCACCGAACTGGCCGAACTGTTGAACGACGACGGCGCCCAGTGCACGGCGATGTCGTGGCCGCTCGGCGCCGACCATCTCGCCGACACCGCCGCGCTGCGGGCACACCTCGCCGGCGACAACCTGCGGGCGGTCACCGGTGTCGTCGTCGTGACCGGCACCCCAGGACCGGGCGACGCGCTGGTGCGTCTCGGTCGCGAGTACGTGGCGCAGATCGTCGGCGTCGCCACGGAATTGGCGGAACTGCCCGGCGAGTCGCCCCGCCTGTTCGTGGTGACGAGGAATGCGGCCAGCGTGCTCGACGGCGACGTCGCCAACCTGGAGCACGGCGGTCTGCGCGGGTTGATGCGGGTCATCGACTCCGAGCACCCGCATCTGAGCGCCACCCAGATCGACGTGGACGCCGAGACCGAGCCGCGCCAGGTCGCCCAGCAGTTGCGCAGCGGCGCCGAGGAAGACGAGACCGCGTGGCGCGACGGGCAGTGGTACACCGCCCGGCTGCGTCCCGGTCCGCTGCGGGCAGCCGAGCGGCGCACCGTCGTCGTCGAGCACGAGCGCGACGGCATGCGGTTGCAGATCCGCAACCCCGGCGACGTCGAGTCGCTGGAGTTCGCCGCCTTCGAACGCGTGGCCCCCGGTCCCGGCCAGGTCGAGGTCAGGGTCACCGCGTCGAGCATCAACTTCGCCGACGTCCTCGTCGCGTTCGGTCGCTACCCCACGTTCGAGGGCTATCAGCAGCAGCTCGGCATCGACTTCGCGGGCGTGGTCACCGCGGTGGGACCCGACGTCACCGACCTTCGGGTCGGGGATCGGGTCGGCGGCATGTCGCCCAACGGCTGCTGGAGCACGTTCGTGACCTGTGATGCCCGACTGGCGATCCCGCTGCCCGAGCAGATCCCGGTGAGCGAGGCCGCCGCCATCCCGACGGCGTCGGCGACCGCCTGGTACGGACTGCACGACCTGGCCAGGATCTCGTCGACCGACAAGGTGCTGATCCACTCGGGCACGGGCGGCGTCGGCCAGGCGGCGATCGCGATCGCCCGCGCCGCGGGCTGCGAGATCTACGCGACGGCGGGCAGCCCGCATCGTCGACAGTTGTTGCACGACATGGGAATCGAGCACGTCTACGATTCCAGGAGCGTCGCCTTCGCCGAGGAGATCCGCCGCGACACCGACGGGTACGGCGTCGACGTGGTGCTCAACTCGCTGCCCGGGGCGGCCCAGCGGGTCGGCCTGGAACTGCTGGCGTTCGGCGGCCGGTTCGTCGAGATCGGCAAACGCGACATCTACGGGGACACCCACCTCGGGCTCTTCCCGTTCCGGCGCAACCTGGCGCTGTACGCCGTGGATCTCGCGCTCATGACGCACAGCCATCCCGAGACGGTGCAGCGGCTGCTCACCACGGTCTACGAGCGCACCGCCGACGGCACGCTGCCGATGCCGGAGACCACGCACTACCCGATGAGCGATGCCACCACGGCCGTCCGGCTCATCGGCGGCGCGGGCCACAGCGGCAAGGTCCTGCTCGACGTCCCGCAGGACGGCAAGAGCGTGGCCGTCGTGCCGCCGAGTGAGGTGCGGGTCTTCCGGCCCGACGGCGCCTACATCGTCACCGGCGGTCTCGGCGGTCTCGGCCTGTTCCTGGCCGGGGAGATGGCGTCGGCCGGAGCCGGGCGGATCGTCCTCAACGGACGCTCGGCGCCGAGTCCCGAGGCGCAGCAGGCGATCGACCGCTTCGTCGCCGCGGGCGCCGACGTCCACGTCGAACTCGGCGACGTCGCCGAGCCGGGTACGGCCGATCGTCTCGTGGCGGCGGCCACCGCATCCGGTCTGCCCGTGCGGGGCGTCCTGCACGCCGCCGCGGTGGTCGAGGACGCCACGCTGACCAACATCAGCGGTGACCTCATCGACCGCTGCTGGACGCCAAAGGTCCACGGCGCCTGGAATATTCATCAGGCTCTGCACGAGGTCGAGGTGTCCCAGCCGCTGGACTGGTTCTGCTCGTTCTCCTCGGCGGCCGCACTGGTCGGCTCGCCGGGACAGGGCGCGTACTCCGCGGCCAACAGCTGGCTGGACTCGTTCGCGCACTGGCGGGCGGCCCAGGGTTACCCCGGCACCTCCATCGCGTGGGGCGCCTGGAGCGAGGTCGGGCGGGCGACGGCCTTCGCCGAGGACTTCGGCATGGCGATCACCTCCGAGGAGGGCGTCCGCGCGCTCACCGCGCTGTTGAGCCACGACCGGACCTACAGCGGCTATGCGCCGCTCGTCGGCACGCCGTGGCTGACGTCCTTCGCACAGCGCAGCAAGTTCGCCGAGGGTTTCCAGGCGATGAGCGGCGGTCAGAAGGACACGGGCAAGTTCCGGGCCGAGTTGCAGGCGTTGCCGCGCGAGGAGTGGCCGAGCCACATCCGGCGGCTGGTGTCCGACCAGATCAGCCTGCTGCTGCGACGCAGCATCGATCCCGATCGACCGCTGTCGGACTACGGCCTCGACTCGCTCGGAAACCTCGAGCTGCGCACGCGCATCGAGACCGAGACGGGCATCCGCATCCAGCCGACGCACATCACGACGGTCCGCGGGCTCGCCGAGCACCTGTGCGAGCAGTTGGAGTCCAGGGAAGCGGCTCTGGCAAGCTCGTGACGGCACGGGTGGGTCCAGAGTCAGGCAAAGGAGGGGAACGTTGCGGGTAGGGCCGTTGTCGGTGGGCACGCTCACCGATTGGGAACCGAGCGCGGGCACGGCCGTGTCCTGGCAGCCGTCACGGGCGGCGTTGGCGGCGGCAGCGCAGGCGCCGCAGAGCGACGTCCCGGTCAGCTACATGCAGGCGCAGCACATCCGCGGCTTCTACGACCAGCGGGCCAACGGTCTGGACTACTCGCGGCTGATGATCGTCAGCTGCGATGCGCCGGGCCGCTGCGACGTGCGCGCGATGACCTACGTCATCAACGCCCACCTGCGCAGGCACGACACCTACCGCAGCATGTTCTCCTACGACGGCGACGGACCGGTCGGCCGCCGCACGATCGAGGACCCGGCCGACATCGAGTTCGTCCCGGTCCGCCACGGCGAGCTGACCCTGGACGAGGCCAGGGACCTGGTGGTCGCGACGCCCGATCCGCTGCAGTGGGACTGCTTCCGGTTCGGCATCGTCCAGGACGAGGACCACTTCACGTTCTTCGCCAGCATCGACCACGTGCACGTCGACGCGATGATCGTCGGCACCACGCTGATCGAGTTCCACATGATGTACCTGGCGCTGGTCGGCGGCCATCCGCCGATTCCGCTGCCGGAGGCAGGCAGCTACGACGAGTTCTGCCGCAGGCAGTTGGTGTTCACCGAGGGGCTGACGGCCGACTCGCCGCAGGTGAAGTCCTGGATCCAGTTCGCGCAGGGCAACGACGGCAACATGCCGGCGTTCCCGCTGCCGATGGGTGACCCGACGGTGCTCGACCTCGCCGACATCGTCACCGCGACCATGCTCGACGAAGACCAGACCGCCCGGTTCGAGGACGCGTGCACGGCCGCAGGCGCCCGGTTCATCGGCGGGGTGCTCGCGTGCAGTGCGCTGGCCGAGCACGAACTGATCGGGGCCGACACGTACTACGGGCTCACCCCCAGCGACACCCGCCGCAGCGCGACCGACATGGCGACGCAGGGCTGGTTCACGGGGCTGGTGCCGATCACCGTGCCGATCGCGGGCGCGTCGTTCGGCGAAGCCGCCCGGACCGCGCAGGTGTCCTTCGACACCGGGTTGAGCCTGGCCGAGGTGCCCTACGACCGCGTCCTGGAGCTGGCCCCCGAACTGAGCAAGCCGCGGCCCAACTTCCCGGTGGTCAACTTCCTCGACGCCGGCACCGCGCCGCTGTCGGTGTTGCTCACGGCCGATCTCGGCGACCTCAACATCGGCATCTACAGCGACGGCCGGTTCTCCTACCAGCTCTGCATCTACGTCATGCGGGTCGCCAACGAGACCGCCGTCGCAGTGATGTTCCCCGACAATCCCGAGGCGCAGGCGTCGGTGGCGAAGTACCTCGCCGCGCTGAAGTCGGTCTTCGCACGAGTGGCCGAGAGTGGGCACTGGCGCAATGTGGCGTGAGGCGTTCGGCGCCGCACCGAACCCGGAGGTATCCGCATCTTCGAACGGCTAGGTCAACTCGTCGCCAGGTGGCCGTGGGTCGTGATCGGGTGCTGGGTGGTGCTCGCGGTGGCGATGCCGCTGGCGGTCCCGTCGCTGACGGTGATGTCCGAGCGCAACCCCGTCGCGATCCTGCCCGCCGACGCGCCGTCGACGGTCACGGCCAAGGAGATCAGCCGGACCTTCAAGGAGGCGGGGTCCGAGAACGTCCTCGTCGTCCTGCTGACCGACGACGCCGGTCTCGGGCCTGCCGACGAGAAGGCCTACGCCACCCTCGTCGACCGGTTGCGCCAGGACAACGGCGACGTCCAGATGCTGCAGGACTTCATCAGCACGCCGGAGTTGCGACAGGTGCTGGCCAGCAAAGACGGCAAGGCGTGGATCCTGCCCGTCGGACTGGCGGGTGAGCTCGGTACGCCGGAGTCCTATTCGGCCTACACCCGGGTGTCGGACATCGTCAGGCACACGCTGAGCGGCACGTCGCTCACGGCTCATCTGACGGGTCCGGCGTCGACCGTCGCCGACCTCACGGTCGCCGGCGCCAACGACCGGCTGCCGATCGAGCTGGCGATCACGATCCTGCTGCTGATCATCCTGGCCGTGATCTACCGCAATCCGGCCACCATGATGCTGCCGCTGGTCACCATCGGCGCGTCGCTGCTGACCGCGCAGGGGGTGGTCGCGGCCATCTCGCTGTTCACCGGACTGTCCATCTCCAACCAGACGATCGTGTTCTTGAGCGCCATGATCGCCGGCGCGGGAACCGACTACGCGGTCTTCCTCATCAGTCGCTATCACGACTACGTGCGGCTCGGCGACGATTCGGACCGCGCCGTGCAGAAGGCCCTCGTCTCGATCGGCAAAGTCATCGCCGCGTCCGCCGCGACGGTCGGCGTCACGTTCCTCGGCATGGGCTTCGCGAAGCTCGGCGTGTTCTCCACGGTCGGCGTGGCGCTGGCGGTCGCGATCGCCGTCGCGTTCCTGGCCGCGGTGACCCTGCTGCCCGCGGTCCTGGTCCTGGCCGGTCGGCGCGGATGGGTCGGGCCCAGACGCGAACTCACGGCACGGTTCTGGCGGCATACCGCGGTGCGCATCGTGCGGCGTCCCGCGCGGTCGCTGGTGGCCAGCCTGGTGATCCTGCTGGCGTTGGCCGGCTGCGCGGGGCTGGTGCGGTTCAACTACGACGACCGCAAGCAGCTGCCCGGCTCGGCGGACAGCTCCGTCGGCTACGCCGCCCTCGAACGGCACTTCCCGGTCAACGAGACCATCCCCGAATACCTGTTCATCACCTCGCCGCAGGACCTGCGCACCCCGCGGGCGCTGGCCGATCTGGAGCAGATGGCGCAGCGCGTCAGCCAGATCCCCGGCATCGCGATGGTGCGCGGCGTGACGCGACCGACGGGCGAGTCCCTCGAAGAGGCCAGGGCGACGTATCAGGCCGGGCAGGTCGGTAGCCAGCTCGGCGGGGCCTCGAACCTGATCAACGGCAGCACCGGCGACCTCAACCGTCTGGCGTCCGGGGCGAACCAGTTGGCGGGCGGCCTCGGCGACGTCCGCGGCCGGGTGAACATGGCGATCGGCAGCGTCGGCAGTCTCATCGACACGCTGGCCGCCGTGCAGAACCAGTTCGGCGGCGGGACGACGTTCGGCCAGTTCGGCGACGCGACGAAGATCATCGCGGGCATCCGGCAGCTCGGCCAGCTCATCGAGACCAGCTTCCAGAACTACAACCCGACCTTCGAATGGCTCGACCCGGTGATCGCCTCGCTGAACGACAGCCCGGTCTGCAACGTCAACCCGGTGTGCGTCACGGCGCGCGGCCAGTTCGTCCGCCTGCAGACCGCGCGCGACGACGGCAGCCTCGACAAGATCGTCACCCTCGGCAAGCAATTGCAGGACACCGGCCCGCTGGACAAGCTGTCGTCGTCGATCAACAGCCTCAGCTCGACCATGCAAACCGCGACGACCGCGTTGCGCAAGCTGGGCATCACCGATGCGCGCAGCGCCAAGGTCCAGGTCGGCGTCGTGCAGAAGAGCGCCAACGATCTGGCCGGCGCGAGCCAGCAGATCGCCAACGGCGTGACGTTACTCGTCGATCAGACCAAGCGGATGGGCATCGGTCTCGACGAGGCGTCGAGCTTCCTCATGTCGATGGGGCAGAACGCGTCGGATCCCTCGATGGCGGGTTTCAACATCCCCGCAGAAGTGTTGGGCACCAACGATTTCCGCAAGATGGCCGCCCTGTTCATCTCACCCGATGGACATTCGGTGCGGTACTTCGTCCAGACCGACCTCAACCCGTTCAGCACCCAGGCGATGGACCAGGTCAACACGATCCTCGCGACCGCGAAGGGCGCACAGCCCAATACGACGCTCGCCGACGCCAAGATCTCGATGTCGGGCTATCCCGTCACGCTGCGCGACACCAGGGACTACTACGACCACGACATCACGCTCATCGTGTCGGTCACCGTCATCGTCGTGCTGTTGATCCTGATGGTGCTGCTGCGAGCCGTCGTGGCGCCGCTGTATCTGGTGGGCTCCGTGGTCATTTCGTATCTGTCGGCGCTCGGCATCGGCGTGCTGTTCTTCCAGGTCATCCTGGGGCAGCAATTGCATTGGAGCGTACCGGGATTGGCGTTCGTGGTGCTGGTGGCGGTGGGGGCCGACTACAACATGCTGCTGGCGTCGCGCCTGCGGGAGGAGTCCGGCCTCGGCGTCCGCTCCGGGGTGATCCGCACGGTGCGCTCCACCGGTGGCGTCATCACCGCGGCGGGGCTGATCTTCGCCGCGTCGATGTTCGGGTTGCTGTTCTCCAGCATCGGCGTCGTCGTGCAGGGCGGGTTCGTCATCGGCGTCGGCATCCTCGTCGACACGTTCCTGGTGCGCTCCATCACCGTGCCGTCGATCGCCGCCCTGCTTGGGCGCGCCAGCTGGTGGCCGTCACGACCGTGGGAACAGCAGGCCTCGGCCGACGAGCCGGAGGAGCCCAGGACGGTCTTCGACAAGGTCTGACCGACGAGCCGCGAATGGCCAATCATGGCTCGGCTCTTGCGATTTGGCGTGTGATGGGCGGCCGCCCCGGGGCAGGGTGGGTCAGGGAAGGGGCGGCAGGAAGCTCCGCACCTGAGCGAAGGTGCCCTCGATGGTGTCGCGGGTGGCCGGGTCGAGGATGCCGATCGGGTCCATGCCGTGGACCGGGTCGACGGACGTCGGGCGGTTCGCCGGGTCGTCGTAGCGCGAGTATCCCGCGTCGACGATGGGCTGCAGCACGCTGTCGATCTGATCGACGAAGCCATCGGACATGCCCAGATAGCGCAGCGGCAGCGTCATCGGCAGGTGGTTGACCGGGATCAGGTAGGTCGTGGTGGTCGCACCCTTGGAGTTGACCGTCGTCCGCATGTTCTGCGGCGGCACGTCGCCGGGTCCGGTGAACGCCGCGGGCGTGTGGACGATCGCCGACGCGGCGAACGCGTTGACGTCGGAGATGATGTTGTCGGGCCGGTCGGGGAAGTCGGAGAGGCCGTCGTAGGTCGCGATCACGCGGTTGGAGTCGTACTGGCTCTCCACCGGCTTGGGCATCGTGTAGTCGATGAACGGGATGTAGCTCCCCGGCGGGAACATGCCGGCCAGGAAGCTCTTGCCGAACGCGTGGTACCCGGTCGGATCGCCAATCGTGGTGAACTGCAGCTTGTCTCGCGGCGGCGCCTTCGGATCGTTGGCCAGCCGCACCTGCTCCTGGTCCAGCGCCAGGGTGCCCTGGGACAGGCCGACCGCCGCGGCGGGCTGGCTGCCGCTGCGGATCGCGGTGTTCAAGCTGTTGGTGGCCTGGGTGGCCGCGTCGCCGATGGTCACGCGGTCGGGCTTGTACCCGGCGGGCAGGAACATCGTCGGCACCCAGCTGAACGGGGCGCCCGCCGGGTAGTCGATCAGGTCGCGCTTGGCGTTGGGGAAGTATTCGTTGCCGGCGCGGTTGGTGTAGTCGACCCACGGAATGCCCGGCGGCCGCGCGCCACCGAGCGCGTAGACGACCTGCGCGGTGTTGCCCGGGCCCACCGGCGAGGGGACCGGGGGATTCGCCGGATCAGCCATCGCCACGCCGGTGCCGAAACCTCCGGCCGTGCCGACCAGACCCAGCGTCATCGCCCCAGCGAGAAGTCGTCTCAATGTCTTCTTCCTCGGTAGCCCGTCGCCTCGGTGATCGTCAAGACGGCCATCGTAACGACGACGACACGCGAAAACCAGGATGCTCGACCGGGTTTCGCCTCCCACGGTACTGGAGCCGGCAACGTCGTGCACCATCGACGCGTCCGTGCCCGGCTGTGAGTCGGCTGCCTGGTCACAGACCGACGAGGCCGACGCCGACGAGCAGTGCGCCGATCGCCGCCAACAGCGCAGCGACGTCGCGGCGGCGCCGTGATCGCACCCACCCGTGCAGGGCGCCCATCGCGTCGCGGGTCCGGTCGGGTGCGATCAGGTAGGCCAGCAGCGGGAGCTCCACCAGCGCGAAGGCCACGACGTTGAACCCGACCAGCGCGCCGACCCGGGTGCCCGCCGAGGCGTCGGAGGCCAGGATCACGGCGAGCGCGGCGAGGTAGTCGACCGACGGCAGCGCGATGCCGAGGCCCGCGAGCCCGGCCACCCACAGCGAACTGCCGTTGGCGAGGCGCCCGGCCCAGGTCGTCAGCCTGCCCGCATCGCCGGACCCTGGCAGTCGCAGCCCGCCGGCGAGCGCCGCGGCGACGACGATGGCCAGCACGCCGATCACGATCTGCACCCGGGGCAGCGTGAAGTGACGAGACCCCAGCAGCGCGGGGTCCAGCACGAACAGCACGATCAGGCCCACCGACACACCCATCGCGAAGCCGCCGCAGAGGAAGGCGACGAGTTGCCGCAGCGGCTGCGGCCGGTTCAGCATCAGCACGGCCATCCCGATGCGGAACGGCTCGAGGCTGACGGCGACGGCCATCACCAGCAGGGTGATCCACATCGGGTCGGCGCCGGTGCCGGTGAACCGGCTAGGCGTCCACCCGGGTGAACTGCCCGGCGCGGTACTGCTCGACGCACGTGCTGCGGCGCACCTTGCCGCTCGTGGTGATGGGGATCGAGCCGGGCGCGACGAGCACGAGGTCGGCGGCGTTGAGGCCGTGGGAGGCCGAGATGGCCGCGGTCACCTTGTTCTTGACCAGGGCGAGCTTGTCCTTGGACTCCTCGGAGTCGTCGCGCTTCCTGACCTCCATGATGGCGACGAGCTTCTCGGTGCGGTCCACGTCGACGGAGATCGCCGCGACGCGCCCGCCGGTGATCTCCTGCATCGTGGCCTCGATGTCCTCGGCGTAGTGGTTGCGCCCGTACACGATGAGCAGGTCCTTGATGCGGCCGACGATGAACAGCTCGCCCTCCGACATGAATCCCAGGTCGCCGGTGCGCAGCCACGGTCCCTCCGGCGTGCCCGGCGAGGGATCGACGATCATCCCGCCGAACGTCCGCTCGGTCTCCTCCGGCTTGTTCCAGTAGCCGGATGAGACGTTGTCGCCCCTGGTCCAGATCTCGCCGACGACGCCGGGCTCGCACTCGCGACGGGTCTCGGTGTCGACGATGCGCACGGGCGGCGAGTGCGGCACGCCGTAGCTGATGAGCTCGCTGCCCGTCCCGGACGCGGTCCGCTCGGCGATGCCGGCGCCCAGCTTCTCGGGGACGAAGTCGACGATCTGCGGGGCGCCACCCGCAGCCCGCGTCGAGACGTAGACCGTGGCCTCCGCCATCCCGTAGGAGGGCGTGATCATGTTCTCCTTGAACCCGAACTTGGCGAAGCGGTCGGTGAAGCGCTTCAGCGTCGCCGGGTGGACGCGTTCGCTGCCGGTCACGATCGTCAGCACGTCACCGAGGTCCATCCCGGCGAGGTCCTCGTCGGTCGTCTTGCGGACGGCCAACTCGAAGGCGAAGTTCGGGCCCGCCGAGTACACGCTGGGGTTGGAGGCCAGCCACTGGATCCAGCGGGCGGGACGGGCCAGGAACGACAGCGGGCTCATGATCTTGGCGTGGTAGCCGCCCAGGATCGGCGCGATGACGGCGAGCATGAGGCCCATGTCGTGATAGAAGGGCAGCCACGACACGATCGTGGTCTCGGGCGGTGCGACGCCACCGAGGCTGGGGAAGTAGTCGGCCATCAACTGCTCGAAGTTCGCCGAGAGGTTGCGCTCAGAGATCATCACGCCGGCGGGGACCCGCGTCGAACCCGAGGTGTACTGCAGGTAGGCCGTCGCGGGCGCGTCCTTGACCCGCGGCGGCGAGCCGTTGCGACCGTCGAGGTCGAGGTCGTCGACGGAGATGATGGTCGCCTCGGCGTTCAGTTCGGCGACGTACTCGGTGACGCTGGGCGCGACGGCCGACGTCGTCAGGATCACCGTGGGCGTCGTGTCGGCGAACACGGCGCTGACCCGTTCGTCGTGGGTGCCCACCGACGGCACCGACAGCGGCACGGCGATGCGGCCGGCCTGCGTCGCGCCGAGGAATGCGGAGACGTAGTGGTGGCCCTGCGGGGCGAGGATCACCGCGCGGTCGCCGACGACACCGTGCTTGGCCACCTCGATCGCGACGTTGACCGCTCGGCGGTAGGCCTGTGCCCACGTCAGCGTCTCGGTGATGCCGTCCCAGTCGGCTTCGTAGTCGGTGAACGTGAATGCCGGGTCATCGGGCTGCAGTCCGGCCCGTTCGCGCAGCAGAGACATCAGGGACGAGGAGGGCATGCGCGTCAGATTACCGCCCGGTAGGCCCCCGTGTACCCGCGGCACGCGCCGCCCGCGAGCCGGGGGCGGCCGGGTAGCAAAGCGGCTGGGGAGCTCGATTCACGTCGATCGGGACCCTGGCCCGTGGCGGCTTCGCGGGCCATGATGGAGGGCGTGTGTCCGGATACCCGTAGAGATGGAGTTGCCATGAGCGGCACCGACCTGAGCCCGACATCCCTGCGCGAGGCGTTCGGACACTTCCCGACCGGGGTCATCGCCATCGCCGCGGAGGTCGACGGGGAGCGCGTGGGCCTGGCCGCCAGCACGTTCGTCCCGGTGTCGCTGGATCCCCCGCTGGTGTCGTTCAGCGTGCAGAACAGCTCGACCACCTGGCCCAAGCTCAAGGACCTGCCCAAGCTCGGCATCTCGGTGCTGGGCGAGGCGCACGACGCGGCCGCCAAGACGCTCGCCGCCAAGACCGGCGACCGGTTCGCCGGGCTGGAGACGACGTCGACCGAGGGCGGCGCGGTCTTCATCCACGGCACCAGCGTGTGGTTGGAGACCGCGATCGATCAGCTGGTGCTGGCGGGGGATCACACGATCGTCGTGCTGCGGGTCCACGACATCACGGTGCACGCGGACGTCGCGCCAATCGTGTTCCACCGCAGCACGTTTCGCCGGCTCGGCGCATAGCTCAGGGGCGCGCGCCCAGCTCCTCGCGGTACCCCTGGATCCGACGGTCCAGCTCGGCCGCGTCGTCGGGCCTGCCCTCCTTGCGAGCCAGCTCCGAACGGGTGGTCAGCTCGCGGATCGCGGTCCGAATGTCGTTGACGCTCTGCGTATCTCCAGCACTCATGCGGTGCGCCCCTCGTCGTCGAATGGCTTGGATCTTCTTCGATTCAGAGTACGCCGCAGTCGTCGGCTAACGCCGTTTGAAGAGCTTGTCACCCAGCCAGACGATGGGGTCGTACTTCTTGTCGGCGACGCGCTCCTTCATGGGAATCAGTGCGTTGTCGGTGATCTTGATGTGCTCGGGGCAGACCTCGGTGCAGCACTTGGTGATGTTGCACAGTCCGAGGCCGTTCTCCTCCTGCGCCATGTCCCGACGGTCGAGCTGGTCCAGCGGATGCATCGACAGCTCGGCCTGACGCATCAGGTACCGCGGACCGGCGAACGCCTCCTTGTTCTCCTCGTGGTCGCGGACCACGTGGCAGACGTTGTTGCACAGGAAGCACTCGATGCACTTGCGGAATTCCTGGCTGCGGTTCACGTCCTCCTGCTGCATGCGGTACTCGCCCGGCTGCAGATCCTTCGGCGGGGTGAACGACGGGATCTCGCGCGCCTTCTGGTAGTTGAAGGACACGTCGGTCACCAGGTCGCGCATCACGGGGAACGTCCGCAGCGGGGTCACCGTGACGGTCTCGTCCTCCCCGAAGGTCGACATCCGGGTCATGCACATCAGTCGCGGACGGCCATTGACCTCGGCCGAACACGATCCGCACTTGCCTGCCTTGCAGTTCCAGCGCACGGCCAGGTCGTTGGCCTGGGTGGCCTGCAGCCGGTGGATGATGTCGAGCACGACCTCGCCGTCGTTGACCTCGACCGTGTAATCCTTGAGCTCGCCGCCGGTGTCGTCGCCGCGCCAGACCCGCATGCTCGCTTCGTACGCAGCCATGTCAGCCCTTCCGTTGTGGGTGTTCGGTGAGTTCGGCGTCGGTGTAGTACTTCTCGAGTTCGGACAGCTCGAAGACCTCGAGGAGGTCCGGCCGCATGGGAACCTGTTGCTCGGGCTCGACGGTCACGCTGGGAACGAGCTGCTCGGCGGTGGCGGCCTCGGTGGCCTTGCACACCAGCAGGGTGTTGCGCCAGTTGGCGTCCATCGCGGGATGGTCGTCGCGGGTGTGTCCGCCGCGGCTCTCGGTGCGCTGCAGCGCCGCCTTGGCGACGCATTCGCTGACCAGCAGCATGTTGCGCATGTCGATCGCGAGGTGCCAGCCCGGGTTGTAGACGCGGCCGCCCTCGACGGCGACGTTCTGCAGGCGACCCCGCAGCTCGTCGAGCTTGCCCAGCGCCTCGTTGATCTCGTCTTCCTTGCGGATGATGCCGACGAGGTCGTTCATCGACTGCTGGAGTTCGGCGTGCAGCGTGTACGGGTTCTCCGGGTCGTCGTGTGCCTCGTAGGGCGCCAACGCCATCTTGGTGGCTTCGTCGATGGCGTCCTGCGGCGGCTTGGGCCGGTCGTCGGCCAGCGCCCGAACGTAGTCCGAGGCGCCGAGACCGGCACGTCGGCCGAACACCAGCAGGTCCGACAGGGAGTTGCCGCCGAGCCGGTTGGAGCCGTGCATGCCGCCGGCGCACTCGCCTGCGGCGAACAGTCCGGGCGTCTTGGCGGCACCGGTGTCTGGGTCGACCTCGATGCCACCCATCACGTAGTGGCACGTGGGGCCGACTTCCATCTCGTCCTTGGTGATGTCGACCTCGGCGAGCTCGATGAACTGGTGGTACATCGACGGCAGCCGTCGCATGATCTCCTCGGTGGGCATGCGCGAGGCGATGTCGAGGTACACCCCGCCGTGCGGCGTGCCGCGGCCTGCCTTGACCTCGGCGACGATGGCGCGGGCCACTTCGTCGCGGGGCAGCAGGTCAGGGGTGCGTCGGGCCGAGTCGTTGTCCTTGAGCCACTGGTCGGCCTCCTCTTCGGTTTCGGCGTACTGGCCCTTGAACACCGGAGGGATGTAGTCGAACATGAACCGCTTGCCCTCGGAGTTCTTCAGCACTCCGCCGTCACCGCGCACGCCCTCGGTGACGAGGATGCCCTTGACCGAGAGCGGCCAGACCATGCCGGTCGGGTGAAACTGGATGAACTCCATGTTGATGAGGTTCGAGCCGGCACGCAGCGCCAGCGCGTGGCCGTCGCCGGTGTACTCCCACGAGTTCGACGACACCTTGAAGGACTTGCCGATGCCACCCGTCGCGAGCACCACCGCAGGGGCGTCGAACAGGACGAAGTTGCCGGTCTCGCGGTAGTAGCCGAACGCCCCGGCGATGCGGTCGCCGTCCTTGATGAGGTCGGTCACCGAACACTCGTGAAAGACCCGGATGCGGGCCTCGTAGTCGCCGAGCTCGCGCTTGTCCTCCTGCTGCAGCGAGACGATCTTCTGCTGCAGCGTGCGGATGATCTCCAACCCGGTGCGGTCACCGACGTGGGCCAGCCGCGGGTAGGTGTGCCCGCCGAAGTTGCGCTGGCTGATCTTGCCGTCCTTGGTGCGGTCGAACAGCGCGCCGTAGGTCTCCAGCTCCCACACCCGGTCGGGCGCCTCCTGCGCGTGCAGTTCGGCCATCCGCCAGTTGTTGAGGAACTTGCCGCCCCGCATCGTGTCACCGAAGTGCACCTGCCAGGTGTCCTTGCTGTTCACGTTCTTCATGGCGGCCGCGCAGCCACCCTCGGCCATCACGGTGTGGGCCTTGCCGAACAACGACTTCGTCACCACCGCCACGCGCAGGCCGCGCTCGCGGGCCTCGATCACCGCGCGCAACCCGGCCCCGCCGGCACCGATCACGACGACGTCGTATTCGTGCCGTTCGAGTTCAACCACCATCTGAAATCCCTTGCTTAGTGAATTATGTTGTCGGCCAACGGATTAGCCGATGAATCTGAGGTCCCAGCCGGTGATGGACACCATCATGACGTAGAAGTCGGTCAGCATCAGGGTGCCGAGCGTGATCCACGCGTAGAGCTTGTGCCGGGTGTTGAGCTTGCTCACCTGGCCCCACAGCCAGTAGCGGACGGGGTGCTTGGAGAAGTGCTTGAGCCGTCCGCCGACGACGTGGCGGCAGGAGTGGCACGACAGCGTGTAGACCCACAGCATGATGACGTTGACCAGCAGGATGACGTTGCCGAGCCCGAAGCCGAAGCCATTGGGCGTATGGAAGGCCATGATCGCGTCGTAGGTGTTGATCAGCGAGATGATGCCGGCGATGTAGAAGAAGTACCGGTGGGTGTTCTGGATGATCAGCGGCAGCTTGGTCTCACCGGAGTACGTCGCGTGGGGCTCGGCCACCGCGCATGCGGTCGGCGCCTGCCACACCGAGCGGTAGTAGGCCCCGCGGTAGTAGTAGCAGGTCAACCGGAACAGCAGCAGGAACGGTAGGGACGCCGCCGCGTAGGGCAACCACCAGACGTCGGGCAGGATCTGCGGCCAGAAGTCGCTCGCCGCGCCGCAGCCCTTGCTGATGCACGGCGAGTAGAACGGTGTCAGGTAGTGGTACTTCTCGACGAAGAAGTGGTCCTGCTGAAACGCCCGCACGGTCGCGTAGATGACGAACGCCGCGAAGCCGAGGTCGGTGAGGATCGGCGACTTCAGCCAATTGTCGGTCCGCAGCGTGCGCTGGGAGATCCGCGCTCGCGTCGGTGAGAAGACACCGGTGCCGGGGCGGTCGGCGGTGGGTGCGCTCAAAGGGTTTCCCTCACTTCGTCGTGTTCTGGGTTCGTCGTGTGCTGGGTGGGGCGGGTGCTGGGTGGGGCGGGCTACCGCGTGCCGCCGAGTCCTTCGTCGTCCACGTCCTGCCAGAAGTCGCTGGCGTATTGCGTGTCCGGGATGCCGATCTTCTCGAGGGTGCGGTGGTGGTGACTTACCCCGCGTGCGAGATTCAACTCCTCGGCATCGATGTCGAGTCGGTCGACGTCGTTCAGGATGCGTTCGGCGTCGTTCACGATGCGGCGCATTGCCACGGTGTCGCCGTAGCGTGATGCCAGTGACGTCACGCAGCGGCGTAGGCCGCCGATCAGCTCGTGCAGCTGATCGAGTTCGGTGGTCGAAGACAACGGAGTTGACCTCCTTGGGCTGAAGGGTGTCACGAATCACGGTACGACAATTGATGCTAGTCACAGGCCGACACCAGAGTGAGACAGATCACGTGTGAGGAGAGGTTCGAGAGTGTCCGATGAAGATGTGCGGCAGCGCGCGGCGACGCTGAAGGCGTTGCACGTGCCGGGGAACCCGGCGATCCTGCCGACGGTGTGGGACGCCTGGTCCGCCCAGCTGGCCGTCGACGCGGGGTTCGCTGCGTTGACCGCCGGCAGTCATCCCGTCGCCGATTCGGTCGGCAAGCCGGACGGCGAGGGAATGTCGTTCGACGAGCTGCTCGCCAGGGTCGCGCAGATCACCGGTGCGGTCGACGTGCCGCTGTCGGTCGACGTCGAGTCCGGCTACGGCGAGACGCCCCAGCGGCTGATCGAGGGGCTGCTCTCGGTCGGCGCGGTCGGCTTGAACATCGAGGACACCGTGCACCGCGAGGGCAAGCGGCTGCGTTCGCCCGAGGAACACGCGGCGTTGGTCGGCGAACTGCGCGCGGCGGCCGACGCCGCCGGCGTCCACGTCGTCGTCAATGCGCGCACGGACCTGTTCATCCGGGAGGACGGCGACGCGGCGGACCGGGTCGACCGCGCCATCGCGCGCCTGACGCTCGCCGCCGAGGCGGGCGCCGACAGCCTGTACCCGGTCGATCGGCACGACGACGCCACGATGCGCAGGCTGACCTCCGAGCTGCCGCTGCCCGTCAACGCGATCGCGCTGCCCGACCAGGACGACCCCGCGTCGTTCGGCCCGCTGGGCGTCGGGCGGATCAGCTTCGGTCCGTTCCTCCAGCGCGCGCTGTCCGGGCACGCGGAGACGCTGCTGGCGCGTTGGCGGTAGCGGGTGCCCGACGACCGCGGACTCATCTACGGGGCGGGCGCTGCCGCCGTCGCGCTGCTGATCGTGCTGGTGGTGGCGGTGATCCACACCGCGGACTCGTCGCAGGCGCCGGCGTTCGTTCCGCCGCCGCCGTCGACGACGGATCCCACGTCGGAGTCGGCGTATACGACGTCGACGACCACGACGAGCTATCAGGTGCCCAGCGTGCAGACCACCCAGGACGGCGGTATCCCGCCGGCGCCCGAGCCGCCGCCCACCGACGCGCCCGCCACCGACGAGCCGACGTCGACGACCGACACCCCCTCCAATCCGTACGGCACGACCACGCCCACCAACGCGGGCCACGTCTGAGCCCGCGGTGCGCGTCTAGAGGGCCCGGTGGAGGCGACCCTCGCCGACGGTGGGCCGTGTCACGGTGCCCCACAGCTCGACGGTCTGCACGATCCAGTAGGCGGCGAACTCCGCGATGAGGGCCGTCTCGACCACGATCACCGCGTGGTTGAACCCGTCGAGGAGCTCGTGCAGGCAGACCACGGCGACCAACGTCAGCACCATGGCCACCGAAATGCCTTGGTAGATCAGCTGATAACGCCTGCGGTCGGATGCGACGAAGGCGGTGATGCCAACGGTCAGGATGATCGCGGCGAACATCGCGATCGCCGCGATGCCGTGCGCATGGGTGCGAAACCACTGCGGCGTCAGCACCAGTGCGGCGATGCCCACTGCGAAGAGCGCCCGCTGCAGCCAGGTCGCCGCCACGCCCAGACTGCTGCGCCGCCGCCCGGTTCCGGTCCTGCGGTACATGATCCAGGATGCCGCGCGCGAGACGCCCAGGGCGATGACGATGGCCCAGACGTTGCGCAGCGCGGCCGGGTCGTCCACCGCCAGATCCGTACTGCCGCACAGCAGCACCGGCCGCGTCGTGGGCACCATCGCCACGACGAACGCGAGGATGCCCGCCAGGTTCAGCAGCACGTCCTCGGTGTCGTTGCTGCCCTTGTAGACGATGAGCAGAGCGCCGATGACGCACAGCGCGGCGATGAAGACGCCGTGCGCCGAGGTGAAGTAGTAGGCGCTGATCGAGGTCTGCCAGCATCTGGCGTGCAGACGTTCGATCAGCACGCCCGCCGCCAGCGCGACGATCATGACGGGCATGCCGCCGCGCAGATATCGGTAGGTGTCGGCGACCGCGGTGTCCGTCATCGTTCCATCGTCCCCCCTCAGCAGGGGTGCCGAACCCGCCCATCGACGAACGCCCGCCGAAACCGGTTCGCGACGAGGTGGGCGACACCGGGGTGCGCGATGAGCGGGGCGGTCACCACGTCCGCCCCGGCCGCGCGCAGCCGATCCTGAAACAGGCCGTCCGCCAACAGGTATGACGCGACGACCACGCGACGGGCACCGGCGGCCCGCAGCGCGGCGACCGCGTCGCGGACTCGCGGCTCGTTGGTGGCGGCGAAGGCCAGCTCCACCCGGCTGCCCAGCGCGGCCGAGGTCATCGCCGCGGTGACCCGCAGGTCGCGCAGGGCGCGGGCGTCGGAGGTGCCAGCCGCCGCCAGGATGACCGAATCGTCACGGCGCCAACCGGATTCGACGAGTCGATCCAGGACCACCCTGACGAGGTGCTGAGACGGCCCGAGCGCTTCGGTCACCGTGACGTCGGGATGCCCGCTGGCGGCGACGAACGCCGGAATGTCGACGTGCACGTGATAACCGCCGGCCAGGAAGGCGGGTACGACGACGGCCGGTCCGGCGGGCAGTGCCGACAGCACCTCGGCGGGCGTCGGACCGAGCACGTCGACGAACGCGGTCCGCACGCGCGTGCCCAGCTGGCTGCCGACCCGGTCGGCGAGGTCGGCGACCATCGCCACGCCCTCGGCCCTGCGGGTGCCGTGGGCGACGAGCACCGGGTTCACGCGACGCCGTCGTCGACCGCGAGGCGGTAACCCCGCTTCACGACCGTCGACACGATGTTCTTGTCGCCCAACGCCGTTCGCAGCCTCAGCACGGCCGTCTCGACGGCGTGGGTGTCGGTGCCACCGCCGGGCAACGCCTTGAGCAGCTCACCGCGCGACACCACGTACCCCGGTCGGTGAGCGAGCGCCCGGATGATCGCCATGGCCGCCGGTGGCAGCTCCTTGACTTCGCCGTCGACCATGACGCACGTGCCGCGGACCTCCAGCACGTGGCCGGCCACCGCGACGGTCCTGGCCTGCAGCAGCGGCAGCTCGTCGGTGATGTGGCGCGCGAGGGCGCCGAGACGCATCCGCTCCGGCGCGGACGTCGGCACCCCGAGCCGCACCAGCGGACGAGCGGTCACCGGACCGACGCACATCGCGTGCACGTCGGTGCGCAGCGCCGCCAGCACCTGGTCCTCGATTCCCAGTTCGGCCGCGCGCATCAGCACCGACGCCACGGCGGGCGCCGACGTGAAGCTGACGGCGTCGAACCGGTGCTCGGCGATGGCGCCGACGAGGGCGTCGAACGCGCCGCCGCGGGGTGCGGAATGCCAGCGGTAGACGTGGATCGGCACGACGTCGGCACCCGCCGCGCGCAACTCGTCGACGAACTCCGGGAAGGGATCCCAGTCCGCGGTCGCTCCGTGCAGCTGGACGGCGATCCGCAGGCCGGCGATGCCACCCTCGCGCAGGTACTGCAGCACCTCGCGGGAGGACTCCGACTCCGGTGACCACTCCTCGGGCAGCCCGGCCGCGCGCAGTGCGCCGGTGGCCTTGGGCCCGCGAGACACGATGCGCGCCTTGCCCAACGCGGCCGTCAGGTCGGCGGCCAGTCCCCAGCCGTCGGCGGCGGCGATCCAGCCGCGCAGTCCGATCCCCGTGGTCGCGACGACGACGTCGGGCGGGGTGGCGATCAGGGCCTCGGTGTGGCGGTGCAGTTCGTCGTCGTCGGGCAGCGGCACCATGGTGATCGCGGCGGCGCTGGTGACGGTCGCCCCGCGACGGGTGAGCAGCGTGCTCAGCTCCTCGGCACGACGAGCGGAGGTCACCGCCACCCGGAATCCCGTCAGCGGCGCCCATTCGGGATCGGCCATGCCCCCAGTGAAGGGTCGAGGTGTTTCATCGCGGTTACCCCGCGGTTGCCCAGTCGTCTCGCGGCCGGTCGTCGACCCACCCCGGTCCGGATCCGGTGGTGAGTCGCTCACCAGACGTCGCCGTCGCGGAAGTCGCAGGTGATTTCGGCGGTGGGGTCGAGGTCCGCGTGCACGGGCAACGCGAAGATCATCGCGTCGTACTCGGGTGTCGGGGTGACGCCGGACGGGCCGAGCACCGACGTCGCACCCTGCCACGGCATCCACCCGCGCGCGGCGTAGAGGCTTCTCCCCGCCTCCGACGAACACAGCGCGCCCAGCTGATAGGCGCCGCGCAGCACCTGTTCCAGACCGTCCATCACCGCGGTGGCGAGACCCTGCCCGCGCCAGTCCTCCCGGACGGCGACGGCCTCGACGTACCCGCAGCGCAGCGCGGCGCCCCGGTGCAACACCCGTCGTTGGACGACGGCGCCGTGCGCGACCAGCGCGCCGCGCACGCAGATGAGGGCGTGCATGCCGCCGAGCGCGTGCTCCCAGTCGCTGTCGAGGAACGCGGACTCGCCGCCCCGGAACGCGTCGACCAGCATCCGGCGGGCGTCCTCGCGGGTCTCGGCGTCGAGGTCGGAGGTGTGGACCAGACGCGCGGTGTGCAGCACACCTCGTTCCTACCAGGATCACCCGCCGGGCGGAGCAGGACGCGGCGGCCGCGCCCAGTGCAACCGCACCCGCTGCCCGGGCCGCACCTGAGCCGTCCGGTCGACGTCGCGATCCACGACGACGCCGATCACCGGATAGCCGCCCGTGACGGGATGGTCGGGGCCGAGGATGACCGGTAACCCGTTGGGCGGCACCTGAATTGCCCCGCGGACGGCGCCCTCGCTCGGGAGTTGCCGGTCCGGCCAGCGGGATTCGAGGGCGACGCCCGTCAGCCGCATCCCGACGCGATCGCTGCGGTCGGAGGCGACCCAGTCGGTGCGGACCAGCGCGTCGGGATCGGTGAACCAGCCGTCGCGCGGACCCGGCACGACCGCCACCTCGACCGCGTCGCCGCCGATCGGCGCGACCGGCGCCTGGTCGAGCTCGGGGAAGTCGTCGGGATGCTCGCCGATGGTCAGGACGTCACCGGGGGTCAGCGGGGGCGGCCCGAGGGTCGAGAGCACGTCGTGGCTGCGCGATCGGAGCGTCGGCTCCGCAGCGATGCCGCCGCGGACGGCCAGGTAGCTCCGCAGTCCGAGCAGCGGAGTGCCCAGTGCGATCACCTGGCCATCGCGGGCGTAATGAACACTGTTGGGCCCGAACGGCTTTCGGTCCAGTGACGGCCTGGCGTCGGCGCCGGTGACGGCGATGGCGACGTCTCCGCCATGCACGCGCGCCGAGAATCCGCCGAGCGTCACCTCGACCGTCGCGTGCCCGGGCGGATTGGCCACCAGCCGGTTGGCCAGTGCGTGCGAACTCCGGTCGGCGGCCCCGGAACGGGTCACGCCCAGGTGCGCCAGCCCGGGTCGACCCAGGTCCTCCAAGAGGGCGAGCGGACCGGTCGTCAGGATCTCGAGGGTCACCATCGGCTAGCCGATCGCCCGGAATCGCACCCACGTGCCGGGGACGAGGAGCGCGGGCGGGTCGCGCTCGACGTCCCACAGCACCGCGTCGGTGTGCCCGATCAACTGCCAGCCGCCCGGCGTCTCGCGCGGGTAGACACCGCTGAATTCCCCGGCCAGACCGACGGATCCGGCGGGCACCCTGGTGCGGGGCTCGGCCCGGCGCGGCACGTGCAGGCGCCGGTCCCCACCGATGAGGTACGCGAAGCCGGGGGCGAAGCCGGCGAAGCCGACCCGCAGCGGAGCCGCGGTGTGGGCGTCGACGACCTGTTCGGCGGACAGGCCCGTCAACCGGGCGACATCGTCGAGATCCGCACCGTCGTAGACGACGTCGATGGTCACGTCGGCGTGCGCGCCCGCGGCCGCGACCGTCCCCCTCGGCACCCGGAGCCGCTCCAGGTGCGCCCGGGTCGCGGCTTGGCGAACCGGGTCCGTCAGCTCCACCAGCACCGTGCGCGACGCGGGCACCACGTCGACGACGGCGGGCAGCGCGGCCGCGCGGACCGCGTCGCACCAGGCCAATACCGCGTCGGTGTTGGCGAACTCCAGCAGCAGTGCGCGGTCCCCGTAGTCGTGCACCGCGGCGATGGGTATCGCGTCGGTCACGTCACACGGCCGGCTCGTAGGTCGGCTCCTTGCGCTTGATGTAGGCGATCACGCGGTAGGTGATGGGCAGCATGACCACCTCGACCGCGGTCTTGTAGAGCCAGCCCTGAGCCGTGTAGACCGCGAAGTCGTGAAAGGTGTTGATGCCGATGGCCCCTGCGGCGATGCTGCAGAACACCAGGGTGTCACCCAACTGACCGGCGAACGTCGAGCCGACGAGGCGCGCCCACAGGTGCTTCTCCTTGGTGCGCTCCTTGATCGCCACGACGACCCACGCATTGATGGTCTGCCCGACGATGAAGCCGGCCAGGCCCGCGATGATCAGCTGCGTGTAGGCGTGCACCACGTTCTCGAACGCGGCCTCGTTCTCGTAGAAGTCGGCGGCGGGCAGATAGATCGTGACCCAAAACGCCGACGCCGCAAGGATGTTCATGGCGAAGCCGAGCAGGATCGCGCGGCGGGCCGCCTTGAATCCGTAGACCTCCGACAGCACGTCGCCGATGACGTAGGTCAACGGGAAGACGATGAAGCCGCCGTCGGTGATGATCGGCCCGAACGCCACGCCCTTGGTGGCCGTGACGTTGGAGATGATGACCAGCGCCGTGAACACCGCGACGAGCACCGGATAGAAGCGCGAACCCACCTGTGCGAATGCTGTGGGCTGCTGCGGCTTTTCGCGTGCGTCGAACGTTTCGCTGGTCACCCGGTCATCTTCTCAGGTGAGCACGCGCGCGATCATGGGCGGTAACTGGTCGGCGACCACGGGGTAGGACAGCACCGAGGTGAACGCCAGCGCGCCGGCGAGGTCCTTGCCCGTGAAGACGTTCTTGCCGTTCTTGGTCGACGCCAGCGCAGCGAACGTCGGATCGGCGATCAGGGCGGCCTGCTGCTCGTCGCTCTCGGTCTTCCAGACCACGACGTCCGCGCCGTCGAGCACCGAGGCCAGCTTGTCCTTGGGCACCTGCGCGCGGTCGTCCTTGACGTAGGAATCGATGCCGTCGGGGTCCTTGCAGCCCATCTGGGTGAGGAACTCCGTGCGCCATCCGGGCGGGGTCAGGTCGTACTGATCCTGGTAGGTCGTCGCGCTCAGGATCGCGACCCTCTTGTCCTTGAACGAGGACTGGTTCTTCCCGACGTCGGTGAACTTCGCGTCGACGGCGGCGACGAGCTTGGTCATGTCGTCGGACTTGAACACCGCCTGGCCGATGGTGTTCGCCTGGTCCTTCCACGGCTCGAAGAACGCGTCCTGGCCCGACTGCGCGATGGTCGGGGCGATGGCGGACAGCTTGGTGTAGGTGTCCTGATCGAGACCCGCGTTGATGGCGACGATGAGATCGGGTTTGAGCGCGGCGATCTGATCGACCTGGATGCCGTTGACCTGGTTGAGCACGGCGGGTTGCGCGGTCCCGAGCTTGGGCAACGCCCACGGCCAGGTGCCGAAGGGTTCGGCGCCGAACCAGTCGGTGATCGCGATCGGGACGACGCCGAGAGCGAGCAGGTCGTCCTGCTCGGTGAACCCGGCGCTGACGACGCGCTTGGGCGCCGCCGGGATCTTGGTCTCGCCGAAGGCGTGGGTGATGGTGACGGAGCCGTCACTGGCAACTGCTCCCTGCTTCTGGGATCCGCAGGCCGCGGTGGCCAGGGCGAGTCCGGCGGTCATGGCGAGGAAACTCCGTCGGGACCAGTGTGATGGCACGCGCCGAGCGTAATCGCTGACCGACGTCGCGCCCACGCAATGCGGCGGGTCGGATTCGATCGCGGCAGCCGGGGTACCCACATGCTTCGGCGAACGTCGCCGGATCGATCCTCACCGTGGAGGTGGCCGCCGTGCTACACAACGTCGTACTCATGGCTTCGGACAACGTTCAGGCGGCCGGGTTCATCCTCCGCGGGATCAAGGGCATCTTCGTCGCGATCGGCAGCGTCATCG
Organism: Mycolicibacterium madagascariense; assembly: GCF_010729665.1. Lineage (NCBI taxonomy): Bacteria > Bacillati > Actinomycetota > Actinomycetes > Mycobacteriales > Mycobacteriaceae > Mycobacterium > Mycolicibacterium madagascariense. The sequence continues at coordinate 608,855 of NZ_AP022610.1, forward strand.
CCGCGATCATCTGCGCGGTGATCGCCGGCACCAAGGGCCGCAGCGCGATCGGCTGGGGCATTCTCGGACTGTTCTTCAGCATCATCACGCTCATCGTCGTCATCGTGATTCCCAGCAAGAAGAGTTGACCCGCCCCCACGGGTGCACACTGGAGGTGGCACCGAGGAGGCCGACGATGCGACGACCATGGCGAGTGGTTCTATCGCTGTCCGTCGCCGTGCTCGGTGCCGTCGCCGGCCTCGTCGGGGCGCCCTCGGCGGCCGCCGCATGCAACGACTCCAGCGGCACCGTGGTGTGCGCGCAGGGCGACGTCCGCGGTACCCACGCGGCGCCCCCGAGTCGCGGCACGCTGGGCTCCTACGGATCGTTCTGCTCCGGCACCGCGTGCTACCTCGACGGCGGACTCGGCGTGGTCCTCGGCCCGTGACGAGCGGGCCACGCTAGGACACGGCGAGCGAGACGCCCAACCCGATCATCGTGCTCGCGATGACGGCGTCGAGCACGCGCCAGGTGAGCGGCGTCGCGAACAGTCCGGCCACGCGGCGGGCGCCGAACCCGAGGCCGGTGAACCACACCGCACTCGCCGTCACCGCGCCGATGCCGAAGAGCCAACGCCCGTCGCGGTGTTCGTTGGCGAGCGCCCCGAGCAGGACGACGGTGTCCAGGTAGACGTGCGGGTTGAGAAAGGTCAGGGCAGCACACGTCACCAAGACCTGGGTCAGTCTCGCGGGGCCATCGTCCGACGGGGTCAGCGTGGCCGGCCGCCACGCGCGTCGGGCGGCGAGCAGTCCGTAGCCGACGAGGAAGGCGGCACCCCCGAACCGGGCGACGGTCAGGGCCGCGGGGTGCGCGGTGACGAGCGCGCCGATGCCCGCGATCCCGGCCGCGATCAGCACGACGTCCGACACGGTGCAGACGGTCACCACCGCGAGGACGTGTTCGCCGCGGATGCCCTGACGCAGCACGAAGGCGTTCTGCGCGCCGATCGCGGCGATCAGCGTCAGGGAGGCCAGGAATCCGAGGACGACGGGGGAGTGCACGCCTCGACGCTAGGGTCGGGGCTTGCTTCAGTACAGCTAAGGATTCTTCGGCGCCATTAGGTGAGCTAATACGGGGCCCTCGTCAGGCGAGGGCCAGTCTGATGAATTCCGCGACGTCCTTCGGCTTCGCGATGAACGCGACGTGCGAGCCGTCGATTGCGTGCGTCGTCGCCTGCATCCGCTCGGCCATGAATCGTTCGGCGTCGGGGTGGATCGAGTTGTCGTGTTCTGAGACGAGGAACCAGCTGGGGATCGTCTTCCAGCCCGCCGCGGTCAACGTCTCGGTGTAGGCGGCGGCGCTGAGGAAGCGTTGCGTCGCTTCCATGACCGCGGAGGTGGTGTCATCGAGGTCGGCGCAGAACGTCTCGTGGAAGTCCTTCGCCACGTACACGTCGGGGCCGCCGGGCGCTCCCACCGCGTCGTAGGTGGTGAAGGCGATGTTCTTTCCCAGCAGGGTGCCCGGGAACGGCTCCTGCACGGTCTGGCAGCTCTCGCCGACGTCGAGTCCGAACGCCGCGAGGTAGACCAGGCCCACCACGTTGTCCAGGGCGGCGGAGGCCTGGGTGATGACCGCGCCGCCATAGGAGTGACCGACCAGGACGACCGGTCCGTCGATGGCCGCGACGAATTCCTTGAGGGTGTTGGCATCCGAGGTGAGACTGCGCAGGGGATTGGCGGGTGCGAAGACGGTATGACCCGAGGATCGCAGTTCGGTGATGACGCCCGCGTACCCGGAGGCGTCGGCGAAGGCACCGTGGACGAGGACGACGGTGGGGCCGGTCATGATGAATCTCCCTGTGCTGGTTGATCTTCGGATGGTCGTCTACAGCTCGGCGATGTGGTTGCCGAAGTTCGAGTGGAGCTCGCCGCGGGTGTGGAGTCCGCGGGCGCAGAGTTCTGCGGAGCGGTCACGTACGGCGTCGGAGCGATGGGCGTCTGCCGGGGGCAGGGTCACGGACACCGCGACTATCTCCTGAGATCCCGGTAGCGTCTTGGACGAAACGACCAGGAGTTGTACGAATCAGCCAACGAACGCGTACGGGGCCGGTAGCGGACTCGATCAACACCCACGGCAATCCGGAGACGGCGGATGTCCCTCAGTGACAGTTACGGCGAGTCGTTTGGCCGGCGACTCAATGCCCGAGCACGTTCCTTCGCCACGCGGGCGCTCCCGAAGTCCACCATCGCGGTGACCGAACTGCGCTACGACCATCCGGAGTTCGTGCTGTCGACGCCGCCCATCGAAGAGGATGCCTTCCTCCTCGCCGTGCACCTCGAACTGTTCGAGCGTTACGAATACTGGGAAGACGGCAAAGCGGCCCCAATCTCTACGCTGCACCCTGGCGACACCATCGTCTACGACGTGAAGCGCAAGCCCACCTTTCACTTGAACAGCGCGTTCCATTCCGTGCACTTCTACGTGCCGGTCAGCGCGCTCCACGCCATCGCCGACGAGGCCGAGGCTCCGCGGATCGACGAACTCCACTATCGGCCCGCCGTCAGCCACGCGGACGCATTCCTCCGACACACTGCCGAAGCCCTGATTCCTCACTTCGCAGCGCCATCGCACCTCAACCAGCTCTTCATCGATCACTACATGCTCGCCGTCGGTCATCACGTCGCCTCGACCTACGGTGCACTGGCCCCCCGTTCCCGGCCCAAGGTCGCTGGTCTGACGTCGCGGCAGGAAAGATGGGCCAAAGAGCTCATGTCAGAAGACCTTTCAGGTAAGCTGCGGCTCGCGGACCTCGCACGTGAATGCGGCCTGTCCACGTCTCAGTTCAGCAGGGCCTTCCGACGCACCGTAGGTGAGAGCCCACACCAATGGCTGATCCGGCAGCGCATCGAACGCGCAAAGACTCTTCTCCGGGAGAGCGAGGCGTCACTAGCCGAGATTGCACTCGGGTGCGGCTATTGCGACCAAAGCCATTTCACGCGCAGCTTCACCGCGTGGACCGGGATCAGTCCGGGCCGATGGCGCCGAGTCCAATGAGAGATGCCGCTGTTGCCAACGACATTCGCGGCCCCCGAGTCGTGAATGACCCCGCGAGGAGAAGGCGTGCCCAACCGCATTCAGGCCCTGTTCGGCATCGACTATCCGGTCGTTCAAGCGCCGATGACCTACATCGCGCGGGCCCACCTCGCCGCCGCCGTGTCCGAAGCCGGCGGCCTCGGCATGATCGAGACCCTCACCGATCAGGGCCGAGCCGATCTGGTTGGCGTGCGTGAACTCACCGACAAGCCCGTCGCGGCGAACCTGATGATTCAAGGGTGGAAGAAGGACCCGTCGATCGTCGACACCCTGGCGGAGGCCGGGGTGCGCCACGTCTTCACCTCGGCCGGCGATCCGGCATTGTTCACCGGGCGCCTGCACGACGCCGGCATGACCGTCGTGCACGTCGTCGGGTCACTTCGGGCGGCGATGAAGGCCGTCGACGCCGGCGTCGATGCACTCGTGGTCGAAGGGGTCGAGGGCGGAGGGTTCAAGTCGGCCCTGAGCGCGTCGACGATGGTGCTGCTCCCGCTCGTCGCGGGATCGGTGCACCTGCCGATCATCGCGGCCGGCGGCATGTGCGATGCCCGCTCGGCGGCGGCGGCGGTCGTCCTCGGAGCGGAGGGGGTACAGATGGGCACCCGAATGCTGGCGAGTCGAGAAGCCCGCGTGCATGACAACGTCAAGGACGCGATCGTCGCGGCATGCGACACCGACACGGTGCTTCTCGAGCTGCCGGGCAACCCGACGATGCGGGTTCTGCGCGTCGGGTTGGCTGCCGACGTCGCGGCGCACGAGTCTGGGGCGCGGCTCCTTGGCAGGATCACCGACCTGTACTTCGGCGGCGACATGACGGCCAGTGTCGCCAACACCGGTCAGGTGTCGTCACGGATCGATGAGCTGTTGCCGGTCGCCGACATCGTTCGCGAGACGTGGAGCGGCATCGAGGCTGCGCTCGACGTGGCGCGCACTCACGTCTAACGCGCTGGGTAGCATGCGCCGCGGCCACCCGTCCTAGAGCGCGTCGATGCCCTTCTCGCCGGTACGCACCCGGACGAGGGTCTCGATCGCGGTCACCCACACCTTGCCGTCGCCGATCTTGCCGGTGCGCGCCGCCCCGACGATGGCGTCGATGACGGCGTCGACGTGATCGTCGTCGACCACCACGTCGACACGCGCCTTGGGAACGAAGTCGACGGCGTACTCAGCACCCCGGTAGACCTCGGTGTGCCCCTTCTGCCGTCCATAGCCTTGGGCCTCACTGAACGTCAGTCCATGGACGCCTGCGGTGTCGACGGCCGCGCGGATGTCATCGATGGTGAACGGTTTGACGATGGCAGTTATCAGTTTCATTGGTCACGCCTTTGCGCTTTCGGTCACCACCCGGCCGCCGATGAGCGACTCCTCCGGGTAGGCCTCTTCCTGGTGCACGGCGATGTCGCCTTCTTCTTGAACCTCGTCGGACACACGGAGTTTCATGAACAGGCCGAGGAACTTGAGGATCGCGATGGTGATCAGCGCGTCCCACACGATGATCGTCAGGGCAGCGCAGAGCTGCACGAGGATCTGCGCGGGGTGGTGACCCCACAGCCATCCGGACGCGGTGACGTCGCTGACGTCCTTGCCGTTGCCGAGATAGATGACGACGTTCGGGTCGGCGAGCACACCCACCAGCAGTCCGCCGACCAACCCGGCCACACCGTGGGTGTGGACCACGCCGAGGGTGTCGTCGACCTTGCTGAACAGTCGGGTCCGGCCGAGCCAGTTCCATGACATCCACACCAGCGAGGACGCCACCACGCCGATGATCATCGCGCCAAAGGTGTTGACGTAGCCCGCCGCCGGCGTGATCCCGACCAGACCGACGATCATGCCGTTGACCGCGCCGAGGAAGGTGGGCTTGCGTTCCCGACTGGCGAAGATGTCCCAGATCACCCACGTCAGCAGCGCGACCGCGGTGGCCACGTTGGTGTTCAGTACCGCGAGCGAGGCGTTGGCGCCCGAGAAGTAGGGGTCACCGCCGTTGAAGCCGTTCCAGCCCAACCACAGCACGCCCGCCCCGACCGCAGCCATCGGCAGGTTGTTGGGCACCGCGCGCTCGCGGTCACGGGCCAGTCGCGGGCCGATCACCCAGGCTGCGACGAAACCCGTTGTGCCCGCTGCCAAGTGGATGACGTACCCGCCGGAGTAATCGAGAACGCCGGTGCTGAACAGGCTGCTGACCCCGGTGTGCGCCTGCGCCCAGAACCCACCTCCCCAGACCAGGAAGGCGTTCACGCAGTAGGCGAACGTCGACCACAACGGCACGAAGATCAGCCACACCTTGAAGTTGATGCGGCCGATGACACTGCCCAGGAAGAGCAGCGGGGTGATCGCGGCGAAGACGAATTGGAAGTAGGCCAAGGTACTTTCGGAGAACTTGAAGCTGGGCATCGCTCCGTCGAGCAGTGGGATCACCGCTTGGTGCTGATTGTCGGTGCCCACGATCGACCGTGGCTTGCCCACCGCGGATTGCAGGATGCCCGGGCCCAGCTTGAGCGGATCGCCGAAGCCCATCTTGAAACCCCACAGCACCCACACCACCAGCACGAGGGAGAATCCGGTGAACGCCATCAACATGGTGTTGACCGCCCACTTCTTCTGCACGAGACCGGCGTACAGCACGGCGATGCCCGGCAGGCTCATCAGTCCGACCAGCGTGGCCGCCACCATCTGCCAGGCGTTGTCACCGGGGCTGAGCCAGTCGGGATACGGATTCATAGCGGGCCCCTTTGGTCGCCGAAGGACGGAAACGAATGGCCCAAGTAATTACGCTCGCCGCGTTTCGCGCGTATTAGTCAGCGTTAAGTTCTTGTTTCCCAATCAAATACGAGCGATCGCACGGTGGAACGGCAGCATACCAACGGCGAGTTACCAGCCGTCCCGCACCCGACTCCAAGCCGGGGGTTGGCCGCCGGTTCGAGCGTACCGATGCCTACCGTTGCTATCGGACGTGGGGGTGACACCGCACGCCGCTCTCAAGACGCCACCCGACTGCGGACCGTCATCATTCGTTGACGACCGGGGTTTCGCCGACGACGCCAACCCGTCGAACCGTCGAGTGACCGATCACGACTCCGGCGCGATGCCGGCGCGCCGACACTGCACCTGTACCGCCCGCGCATGAACGTCGCCGTGGGCGTAGGCGGCCTGACACCAGTCGTGCGCAGCCCGTCCGCACGCATGCTCCACCCCGCCGCCCATCGAACTGGCCATCGCCACCGTCACGCAGTTCTCCGCTGGGCGTTGCGAATTCGACCGACCACCGAAGATCGCCCAGACGACTGCGGCCACCGCGAAGACGGTCACGATGACCGTCGCGGCGATCAACACGCCGCGCCGCTCGCCGGCCGTCAGAGGTCCGGTCGGCGGAGTCTTGCCCTGGGTGGCCGTCGACGGCTCCTTCGTTCGATCAGCGCGATGGGTCGATAGTAGGCATCTCTCGACCAGCAGCTCCCGCCCCACCGATCAATAGCGCACGCTGAGGCGCTGCACAGCTGGCGCCGAAGATCGTCGGCCAAGATCGAGTCATCAGAGTCCGAACCGATCAGGAAGGGATCAAGACATGAGCGCGAGGAAGCTGATCGCAAGCATCGCCATCGCCGGCGGCCTGGCCGCAGGCGGGCTCGGGCTGAGTGCGGCCACGGCAAGCGCCGCACCTGGCATGGCACCGGTTCCCGCGGATTGGGGACATCCGCCGCCACCGCCACCTCCTCCCGGACCCGGCTGGGGTGGCCCCGGACCCGTTGGGTGGGCACCGCCTCCGCCGCCTCCGCCGCCTGGCGGACCCATTCCGGGCGGGTGGAACGGCGGCTGGGAGCCCAACGGCGGCCTTTGCCTCGGTCCGTTCTGCATCTAGCTGGACGAGGGCTGTCGCACGCCTCGACCGTCACCCTTGACGGGCTGCCGTACCGGTCGGCCCGTTGATGGTGTCGATCACCCGGGCGGCAATCTGCCGCAACGGTGTGTTGAGGTCTTGCGACAGCTTTCGCAGCATGTCGAATGCGGCGACGGCGTCGAGCTGAAACCGTTCCATGATGATGCCCTTGGCCTGGGCGATGCGATCGCGGCTGGCCAGCGCCGAGGTGAACTGGCCGTGAGCGTCCCGCGCGGTGAGCGCGGTCGCGGCGTGGGTGGCCAGCATCGCGGCCACGCTCTGACCGGCTGCGGGGAACGCCGACGGGGTCGCGGCGAACAGGTTCAGCGCCCCGGCGCCGCCGCCGGGGTGGGTGTAGAGCTGGCAGGCCAGCATGCTGAGCACGCCGCGATCGACCGCAGCGGCGGCGAACTGCGGGAAGCGCGGCTCGTCACGCAGGTCGGAACAGACGACGATGGGGTCCTCGGTGGCGGCTTGGACGCACGGCCCCTCGCCGAAGGCGATCTGGAGTCGGTCGAGTTCGGTGGCGACCTCGTCCGACGGTGCCACCGAGCGAAAGCCGTGTTCGTCGACCAACAGCACGCTGGCATGGGCCACCCGGTCGATCAGATCCGTCGCGACCTGCACCACCGCACCGAGCGTGTCGTCGAGGTCGTGTTCGCCCCCGCGGGGGAACGCCTTCGCCAACTCCACCATCATGTCGACGAGTTGGTCGCTCGCGTCGTCCTCATTCGCCGCCATGGCACCCGCTCCCAGACTGGGCGGGCTCAGCGCTCGAGGCCGCATGCGCGCCGACGAACGTCGACGCAACGAAGTATGGCACGGGCGGGCCCCGAGAGGTGCCGATCGGACAGCCCCGATACCGGCCACCCCATGGCAGCGGTGACCGGTTTCATCCCGCGGGTCGACGCCTCACCCGCCTCGGCAACCAGAGCCGTTGCCTCGCAACGAATTTCGCGGCTAGGTCACGACCCGTTCCGCGCTGGCTGGCGCGGCCTCGGCGATCGGCGTCTGCGACTGCGCTGACGGTCGAGCCAGCGCTGGACGTCGGCGCTGGGCATGGGGCCGCCGTGACCGAGGTGCAGGGTGTGGGGTCCGAGGTTCAGTGCGGCCTGCAAGCTGTCGAGCGCCAGCTCGGGATCGTCGTGGAAGGGGGGATTGGACGGGCGATACTGCAGCAGACCCAGGAAGCCGCCGGTCAACATGTCACCCGCGATCAGGTCGCCCTGGTCCAACAGCACCGACACCGACCCTGGAGTGTGTCCCGGGGTGTGGATGATGCGGCCGTCGACGCCGTGCGGTCGAAGTGAATATTCGCCGGTCAAGACGATGTCGGGGTGCAGCGGCCGGGTGACTTCGTTCGGCGGCGGAGTGCGGGAGAAGACGTGTCCGAAGACGCCGATGGGCTGGCGCTGGGTGCGATCGGAGTGCCCGGCCAGATACGTCGCCAGGTCGGCCTGGTGCGCGGCGACCGGAGCGCCGGTGCGATTGTGAAGTTCCGTGGCAGCCCCGAAGTGGTCGACGTGGCCGTGGGTGACGATGATCATCTCGAGATCGGTGGGATCGACGCCGGCGTCGGTGATGCCCTTCCAGATGCGGTCGCCGCTGCTCGGGATGCCGCAGTCGACGAGGATGGGGCGTCGTCCGATCAATAGGTACGTGTTGACGAGGTGGTCGCCGAGGACCGGAATCTTGACGATCGTCGTTCTCACGGGACGCAACTCCTTACAGGTCAACGGTTCTCGGCGATGTCCCTCCACTGTGCGCCGGCGACGCCGCGAGCGCTAGTGGCCAGATGGACAAATAGTGCCAAGTTCTGGCCACGGCGTCACGGATCGATCGCCGACCCGCGCCGAAGCGGATTCAGCCGAGTACGTCACGCAGCATCGTGCCGAAATCCCTTGTCTGCCATTGATTGAGGAACATCGTCATCATGTGCAGCAGCACCCGTGCGTTCTCGTTCGAGGTCAGGCGGGGGTCGGTGGGACCCGTCACGTCGTCGAGGTCGGGCAGCTCCAGCTGTATGAGAGGTGGTGCATCCATCAGGTAGGCGAGTCCCATGGTCGCGGTGACCATGTCCAGATGGGTCCGCAGTTCGACCGCGTCGACCTCGGGGCCGCCGCAGCGGTGATACTCCGCGGCGAACGACTCCACCAGGTCGGTCGCGTGCTCGCGCCAGAAGGCGGGACCCGCGCCGCTGAGCGCGCCGTAGAGGGCGCGCGCGACGTTCATCTGACCGACGCGTCCCCAGTCGAGCAAACCGCATTCGCGCACGCCGTCTCCATTGCGCCAGAACCAGGCATTGTCGATGTTCGCGTTCCAGTGACAGAGCGCGACGAGGTCGGGTGCACCCTGCAGGAAGTCCTGTATTCGGCCCTCGTTCTCGGAGAAGAGCACGACGTCCTCGGCCCACGAACCGATGAATTCCGGAGTCGTGATGGTGTCCGGTAGCAGTCGTGGATATCGCTCGGCGAAGACACCGTAGCGCGCCACGCGATTCTGCAATTGCCGTGCCGTGTAGGGGAATCGGTCGGCCGCGCCGGCTTCGACGGGATCGAAGGGAAAGAGCGCGCCGGTGCGCTCGGGCAACGATCCGCCTCGGTGACTGCCGGACAATCGCGCGAGCGCCGTGATCACAGCCCGGTAGTGATCGAGCTGATCGGGGAGTTCGTCGTCCCGACACTTCGCGTAGTGCGGCTCGATGCCGTCGCTGCCGTAATGGATGCGCTCGGTGATCAGGACACCGGTGCCCGTTTCACCGTGATAGTCGGCGAATGCGCACCGGGGCACGGCGATGGGAAAGTTCGGGCCGCGGGAGAGCAGGGCCAGCCGGACCTCCGCGTCGAGCATGTACCGTGAGCCGTCGCGCAACGGATCGCTGAAGTCCCGCGAGAACTTGACGAACAGGTCGCGCGGCGGCGCCCCCTCGGCATGGGCGTAGGTCACCGACAGGATCAGCTTGCTTCCGGTCCCGCCGACCGAGAGCTCGTCGAAGCGGGTGACGGCGGTGACCGCATTGTCCGCGCTCAGTGCCCCGGAGGCACGGAACGCCTCGGTGAGGAACGCTTCCGGCCGTGTCCCCAGGGCGCCGACGTGTGCGGGGATGCCCATCCCGGTCGTGTCGCCCGTGACCCAGTCGACGACGCCCATCCGCGCTCCGCCCTCTCGTCTCGCGTACCTCCTCTGCACCGGCTAGGTGCGGGTGAGGAAGTCGAGGATCGCCGGTGCTGCCTGCACCCACGTGTCGAACATGTTGAAGCCCTTGGCCTTTCCCTGCGCACGCGCCTGCGATGCGCGCTCCCAGGCGTCCTCCGGCCACGGGGGGTCGATGACCTCCGATCCACGGATCAGGCAACTCACCTCCAGCGACGTGCGTTTCGGATGGTTCAGATCCCCGCTGCCGCCGCGGATGATGAGGGTCGGGACCGCGATGCGATCGAACATGCCGTCGTCGACACCGGGAATCGTCTGCCCAGGCTTCACGACGAACGCTTTCAGCCACCGCATCATGACGGCCAGGAACTCGGCGGCGTCCCAATCGAGTAACCGCCGTCGGTTGGCGGGATTGTCGGCGATGCGCTCCTGCCATTCCGCGATCGACAGCAGACCCTCGATGCCCTGGAATCGCACCGCCTCGATCGACGGCAGCGAGTAGACGTGACCGAGGATGAAGGTGCCGTACACGCCGCCGACGATGTTCCACAGGACGAGCCTGGTGACAAACTCGGGGTACAGGATGGCGGTCAGCATGGAATCCCGTGCGCCGCCGGACCCGCCGGCCAGGATGACCGGTCCCGTGTCGAGCGACGTCAGCAGCGCGCGCAGCGTCTCGGCCCTCATGTGGGATTCCGAGGCGCCGTAGAACTGGACCGCCGACTTGCCGCAGTTGGGCCGGTCCCACAGCAGCACGCGGAAGCCACCGGCGACGAGGGCCTCGGCCAGTGGTCGTAGACCGGGCACGTCCTTGGAGAATCGGCCGCCCGGGGTGAGCACGACGAGTTCACCGGTGTCGCCGAGGATTTCGTAGACGACGTCACCGCCGTCGACGACGACGGTGCGCTCATCGCGGCGGAGTCTCGGACCGACGGTGTTGGTCACGGGAGTACGGCGGGCATGGACTCCCATCCACGCACGGTCGACGTCGGGCTGATCTCGGCGTGGGTGAGGTCGACCTCCCACTCGGGGAACCGGTCCAGGATCTCGTCGAGCGCGATGCGTCCCTCCATCCGGGCCAACGCGTTCCCCAGGCAGAAGTGGGTGCCGACGCCGAAGCCCAGGTGCTGTCGAATGGGCCGGTGGACGTTGAATTCGTGTGCATCGGAACCGAATCGGCGTGGATCGCGGTTGGCGGCGGCCACCAGCGTCACCATCGCGCTGCCCGCGGGCACGGTCTGGCCGTAGTACTCGACGTCCCGTGTGACGTAGCGGCTGATGTGGATCGCCGGCGGCTCGTAGCGGATGAGTTCTTCGACGGCGGCGGGAAGCAACGTGCGGTTGGCGACCATGTCTCGGCGCTGGTCGGGATGCTCGGCGAGTAGCTTGCCGGCCCAGCCGATCAAACGGGTGGTCGTCTCGGCCCCGGCCGTGGCGATCACCTGGAGGTAGAGCAGGAGTTCGTCGCGGCCGAGGCGCCGGGTCGCCCCGGTCTCGTCGGCGAATTCGGCGGTCAGCAGCTCGGTCATGATGTCGTCCGCGGGATGCTCTGCGCGCCAATCGATGAACTCGGCGAACACCTCGCCGGTGGCGATGGCGCCGTTCGGGTTCTCGGTCATCTTCCCGCCGCGCTCGGTGCGCAGCGTCGAGTCGCCGTGTTCGATGACGTTCGACTGATCGGCCTCGGGGATGCCGAGCAGCATCCCGATGACGCGCATCGGCATCTGGCTGCCGAGATCGGCGACGAAGTCGAACCGCCCCGTGCCCACCAGGGGATCCAGGCATCGCGCCGTGAACTCGCGAATCTTCGGTTCGAGCGCGCCGACCTTGCGCGGGGTGAAGATCCGCGACAGGAGCTTGCGATGGATGTTGTGAATCGGAGGGTCTTCGAAGATGAGGGTGCCCGAGGGAATCTCCATGTCCGCCTTGATGATCTCCAGGATGGCTCCGCGGGCCGAGCTGAAGGTCTCGTGATCGAGCAGGGCGGCGTCGACGTCGTCGTAGCGGCTCAGCGCGTAGAAGTCGTGCTGGGCGTTGTAGTACAGCGGTGCTTCTTCGCGAATCCGGGCGAACATCGGATGCGGGTCGCGGTTGAGCTCGACGTCGTAGGGGTCGTACCGAACGTCGCTGCTGGTGTCGATGGTCATGAGCGTCGTGCCTTTCTGGGACGGGGGCTGCCGTGCTGGTGGAGTGTCATCGCAGAGCGTCGAGGGCGTCGTCGAGTGGTCTGGTCTCCCAGAGGTTCAGGACGTTGGTCAGCATGAGGAGCGGTGCTCGAACGCCTTCGTCACCCCGGATCCGGGGGTCGTCGGGCGTCACCCCGGGTCCCGTATCCGGGAGCCTGCGCCTGACCAGTGCCGGCACGTCGAGGAGCCACGTGACGCCCATGAGTGCGACGTAGAGCTGCAGGTGGGACAGGAGCGTCGCGGGATCGAGCCGCGGGCCGCCGGATTCGGCGACCTCGGTGACCAGCAGCTGCAGCAGTTCGTCGAGATGACCATCCCACGTGGCGGTCTCGGCGCCCGAGAGGCACCCCCACACGGCCATGGCGACGTTCATCTGGCTGACGCACCCCCAGTCCATCAGCCCGCACCGGAGCGCGCCGTCGGGCCCGCGCCAGAACCAGGCGTTGTCGACGTTGGCGTTCCAATGACACAGAGCGAGGTAATCGGTCGTCGTCGCGAGGTGGTTCCAGATGGCGGACTCCTGGCACATCACCTCGTGGGCCTGACTGCCCATGCGAGCGACGAAGCGGCGGTTGCCGACGTTGGCGGGCAGCAGACGGGGGTAGGCCTCGACGAACTCGGCGAGACGAGAGATGCGCCGGGACAACCGATCTGCGGTGAGCGGCATCGGCTCCCCGAGCGCGGCGGCACGCAGATCGACGGGAAACCGTGCGACGAGCTCGTCGGGCATGGCGCCGGAACGTGCCGTTCCCGCCAGCCTGCCGAGTGCCGTGAGCAGGGCTCGGTAGTGCCCGACGGGATCGGGCATCTCGTCGTCGAGGCACTTGGGGTAGTGCGGCTCGATACCGTTGGCGTCGAACGTGATTCGTTCCGTGACGAGGATGCCGGTGCCGGTGGCGTCGTCGTAGTCGGCGAACAGGACCCTCGGCACGGCGATCGGGAAGCCCGGCGTCGAGGACAGGCCCGCGAACCGCACCTCGGCGTCCATCTGCGTGCGGCCCCGGTCGCGCAGCGGGTCGTCGAAGTCCCGGGAGAACTTCACGAAGAGCGCACTCGGCAGCCCCGATGCGCAAGCGGCGTCGTATTCGACGTCGAGCACGAGCTTCCTTCCCGTGCTGCCCCCGGATGTCTCGTCGCACCGGTGCACGCGCACGACCTCGCCATGGCGACCCAGGGCTCCGGACGCACGGAACATCGTGGTGAGGGACATCGCGGTGAGGGACCGAGAATCGCCGCACTGCAGCGCGCCCGGATGCGCCGGAAACGCCACCCCGTGCTCTCGACCGGTGACCCAGTCCTCGATCACCACGTCTGCTCCGCCGCGCGAATGAGGATGTCGTTGACGGCGACCCGGCGATCGCGAGTCACCATGTAGGCGACCGCGTCGGCGACGTCCTCGGAGCGCAGCTTCACCATGTCGGCCGTCTGGCGTTCGAAGGCCTCGCGGTATTCGGGCCGCAGGCCGTCGCTGATCTCGGTGTCGACGGTGCCGGGAGCGACGATGCCGACCCGCACGCGTGAGCCCAGCACCTCCTGACGCAGTCCTTCGGTGAAGGCGTTGATGCCAAACTTCGTCAGGGAGTAGACGGCGGTGCCGGGTCGCGCCACGCGTCCTGCCGTCGAGCTGACGGTCACGACGTCCGCGACGCCGCGGGCAGAGTCGGAGGCTGCGGTGATCAGATGCGGGAGGGCCGCGCGCGTGGCGTACAGCGTCCCAAGGACGTTGACCGAGACCAGCGCCTCCCAGTCGGACAGGGGCGCTTCGACGGCCCGACCCATGCGCATCAGCCCTGCGTTGTTCACCAGGATGTCGAGTCGGCCGAGTTCGGCGACGATGCGATCTATGGCGGCGCGGACGGAGTCGGCATCGGCGACGTCCGCGGGAACCGCCAGCGCGCGGCCACCGTTGGCCGTGACGGTGGCCGCCACGTGCTCGAGTCGATCCACGCGCCGGGCGAGCAGTGCCACCGTCGCGCCACGCGCCGCCAACGTCACCGCGGTGGCGGCGCCGATGCCGCTGCTGGCACCGGTCACGACGGCGACCGTTCCCGAGAGTGCTTCCATCGCTGCGGCGACCTCCCCTAGTTCGACCTGGATGGGGCGCCGAGGACGTCACCGAACACGTACCCGTCGTGCTCTCCGAGATTGGGCGCCCCGTTCTCGATCGTGGCGTTGTCGGTCGACATCCGCCACGACGCGCCAAGCACCGGGCGCAGACCCTCCACGTGATCACTGACGAAGCGGAAACACTCTCGGGCCCAGAGCATGTCGTCGGCGATGACGTCGAGGGCGGTGGCACTCTTGGCCGCTGGAACTCCAGCTGCGCGCAGCCGTTGCACCAGATCGTCGACGTCGCGGTCGCGGGTGAGGGCGGCCAGCTCGTCGTCCAGCGCGTCGGCACCCGCGAGGCGAACGGTCCGCGTGCCGTACGCCGATGCCAATTGCCCTGGTGCCGAAAGAGTTTGGCACAGCCGCCGCCATTGCTCGTCGTCGACGACGGCGAGGCTGAGCCAGGTGCCGTCACGACAGGGATAGCAACCGTGCGGGGCCATGTCCGGGTGTCGATTGCCGTCCGGCTGCATGGGCCGCCCGGTGAGGGCGTGCTCGACGAGGCTGTCGCCGGCCATGCTCGACAGCGTCTCGACGGCCGACAGATCGACGAATTGCCCCTCACCGGTGGTCTCGCGGTGCACCAGCGCAGCCAGCGCGGCGAAGGCGGCGGCCGCGCCCACCGTCGAATCGCCGTAGCGCATGCTGGTGCCGAGCGGACCGCCGCCGGGATGCCCGACCAGCGCCGCGAGACCCGACAGCGCTGCGAAACACGGTGCGTAGCCGGTTTGGTAGCCCAGCGGTCCGTCGTTGCCCCACATCTTGATCGACACCGAGATGATGTCGGGTCTGATCGCGGCGAGGTCGGGATGACCGAGGCCTTGGCGCTCCATCGCTCCGGGCCGCAGATTGTTGACGACGACGTCGCTCTCGGCGATCAGCGCGCGCAGTTGGTCCATACCCGCCGGGGTCTTGATGTCGAGGTCGACGCTGAGGATCTCGGGGTTGATGGACAGGAAGAAGGGGGCGTGGTCGACGTCGGTGCCCCCGTAGGCGCGCATCTCCTCGGGTCGCGTCGACGTCTCGACCTTGATCACCTCGGCCCCGAGGAAAGCCAGCAGCTTCCCCGCATAGGGGCCGGCCCAGACCTTCGTCAGCTCGACGACGCGGATTCCGGCCAGTGGGCCGCCGCGCGATCGGCCCGGGCGTCTGTGCTGAGTGGCGACGACCGTCGGTCGGTCGCCCAGCCACGCGGGGTCATCGGTGTGCTCGCCGAGAGCCGGTGCGGCACTGGTGATCACGGCCGGTGAGGCGCTCAGGAGGTAGGGAACGGTGGGATGTCGAACGGTGCCGAGCACCGGGTGGTGCACCTCGCGGAAGAAGCCGCGGTGACGGTATTGCGCCGACTCGGGGAGGTCGGAGGCGTCGTTGACGGGAACGAGCGGCACCCCGATGCGTTGCGCCCGCTCGGAGACGGCGACGCGCTCCTCGTCGGAGACCCACCGCGCGAAGCCGTCGTGGAACCGTGCCACCTTCTCCCGGGTGACGGAGAACTCCAGCCAGTCGTCGTCGAACCCGTCCAGCCACGCCGGATGGCCGAGCAGGTCCTTGAGCGCTCGCCAGTGGCTGGTGCTGGTGACGTACAGGTAGACGTAGCCGTCGGCGCAGGGGAAGAACGATGCCGGCCCCTGCTGGTCGTAGTCCTCCCTGCTGCCCTCCGGCGTGATCTCCCCGGTGACGAATCGGCCTGTGACGCAGTCGGACCGGGAGGCCATGACCGCTTGTTCGGACACGTCGACGAACCGTCCCGGCCTGCCGTGCAACAGCCCGTACAGGCAGGCGACGACGCAGAGGGCGGCGTCGAGTCCGGCCTCGTAGTCGACGAGGAACCGTCCCGGCCCCTTCAGTGGCGCCGTACTGGGATCGGCGTGGCTCGGCGTGTGGAATCCCCAACCGCTGGCGTGAAAGACATTCAGGCTCTGGGCGTTCCACGTCTGGGGCGGAGCGTGATGGCCGTAGGGGGTGATCGAGCACACCACCAACTCGGGGTAGCGCCGCTCGACGTCGCCCGGCGAGAGCCCCACGCCGACCAGCCAGGTGGGGTCGTGATCGTCCACCACGGCATGGGCGCCGGCGATCAGCCCGTGCAGCAGGCCGGCACCGGCCTCGGTGCTCGGGTCGCACACCACCGACCTCTTGTTGGTGTTGAGGTAGGCGAAGAGCCCGCTGTTCTCGGGCTCGGGACCCGACCCGATCAATGGATGCATCGATCGGGTCGGACTCCCGACCCCCGGGCGTTCGACCTTGACGACGTCGGCGCCGAAGTCGGCGAGCAGTTTCCCGCAGTACTCACCGGCCGGGGACTCTGCCGTCTCGATGACTCGAAGGCCGCGTAGCGCCGACACCGTCGTCAGGGCTTGCTGCGACCCGAACGGCTCAGGCGCCACTCGGGTGGGAAGTTCATGTCGTTGTCCTTGACCACGTTGTTCAACCCCTTGTCGAAGGTTCCCGCGGTCAGGTCGACCGTGTTCTCCACGTCGTTGGTGATCATGGGCAACATGCCTTCGACCATGCCGGTGAGCAGGCTGCCCATGTACTCGCCCTTGTGCTGCTTGTAGATCTCCAGGAAGGTCTTCTGCACGGCGACGGTGTCGGTGGGTCGCGACTTGGAACAGGCCATCGCATACTTCAGGGTCTCGGCCTCCAGGTCCTCGCGCGGCACGACGCTGTTGACGAATCCGCAGTCGTACATCTCCTTGGCGCTGAAGGGCCGCCCGGTGAACAGCATTTCGGAGAACTTGCGCAGCCCCATGGTCTCGGCCCACCACCAGAGCCGCGGGCCCCAGCCCACGTAGCGGAACGCCGGGTGTCCGAACAGGGCGTCGTCGGAGGAGATCACCAGGTCGGCGTCACCCGCCTGGTAGAAGTGCCAGCCGTAGCAGTAGCCCTTGGCCTCGATGATGCTGACCTTGCGCAATTCCTGCAGCGGCCGGTTGCCTGCCGGTGCCTTGGCGTAGAAGTCCGTCACCGTCGACAGGTAGCGGTAGGACCCACCGGGCGGGTACTTGACGTCGTCGTCGTTGATCGCCACCTCGTGCGGCAGCGGCATGCCCGGGTTCTCGATCATGCCGCGCTGTTCGGGAAGGTCACCGCCACTGCCGAAGTCGTTGCCCTCGCCGCGGATCACGACGACCTTGACGTCGTCGTCGATGTTGCACTTGTGGATGATGTCGGCGTAGAGCTGTCGCATCCCCAGGCTGGTCGCATTCTGGGAGTCGGGACGATCGAAGGTGATGTAGGCAATGCGGTTGGCGCGGTCCTTCTCGAACCGAATGTACTGCGCTGCTTCCTTCTTCATCTCTTCGTAGTCGAACTCAGGCATTGTTCTCCTCATCATTGGTTGGTGGAGCTGTCTTACTTGAGCAGTGCGCCCAGGTCTATCGGAAGCTGAACGCCTGTGACGTAACGGGATTCGTCACTGGCGAGGAAGAGCACCGCGTTGCTGACGTCCTCGGGTTCGATCCACGGCACCGGAAGCGTGTGCATCATCTGGGACACCGGCGCGAAGTGCTCGGGACCGGGATGCTCCTCGTGCGGGGCGAACAGCCGGAAGGTGGCGTCGTTCATCGCCATCGGCGTGTTGACCTGAGTCGGGTGCACGGAGTTGACCCGGATCATGTGCTGGCCCAGTTCGACGGCGAAGGTGCGCATCAACCCGACCACGCCGTGCTTGGCGGCGATGTAGTGGCCCGTGTGGGGGAAGGCCTTCATGCCACCCACCGAGCTCGTCAGGACGATGGATCCGCCTCGGCCACCGGCGATCACGTGCGGGACGGCCGCCTTCACCGACTTCCACACGCCGGTCAGGTTGATGTCGATCATGTCCTGCCAGACGTGCTCGCCGAGCTTGTGCAACCGGTTGCCCGCATTGCCGATGCCCGCATTGGCGACGACGATGTCCAGTCGCCCCAGCTGTCGCACGCCGTCCTCGACGGCGGCCGTCACGGCGTCGGAGTCGCGTACGTCGGCCTCGGCGGTGACGATCCGCCGACCGAGTCCTAGGACGAGAGAGGCCGTTTCAGCGAGGTCGGCTGGAGTCGATGGCGGGTAGACCACGTCGGGAATGGCCCGGCAGACGTCGATCGCGATGATGTCGGCGCCCTCCTGCGCCAACCGGACCGCGTGGCTGCGGCCCTGGCCGCGCGCCGCTCCCGTGATGAAGGCGACTTTGCCCTCTACCCGACCAGCCACTGCTGCCTCGATTCTCGGTCGTCACACATGGGTCTCGGCAGTCACCGCGGTATCGAGCAGGCGCCCGCCGCGGTCGTCGACCAGTACCGCATCGCGCTGGAACAGGGCGCCGATGCCCTGCTGCCAGACGTAGGTGGTCACCGCCAGCACCATTCCGGTCTCCAGGCGCTCGGATGCGGCGGTACGGGGCAATTCCGTCGACAGCACCGGTGGGTCGAAACCCAGCCCGAGGCCGTAGGCGATCGGCGTCACCGGCAATGGCTCGCCGGCCGCCTCGTACGCGGCGAAGAGATCCGTCGCCGCCGCTCCGTCGCGACACGCGTCGATCAGCCGCTCTGCCAACGCATCCGCGCGTCGCCGGAGCGCGAGCACGGCGGCGTCCTCGTCAGCGCCCGCGACGACGGTCCGGCCCACTTCGCCGACGTAACCTCCGGCCAGTGCGCCCGCGGAGAGTGCCACCAGGTCACCGGGTTGGACGTGACCGGACCCGTCGGCACGCTGCCAAGGACGTTCGCGCGACGTGATCCAGGCGGCGTCCTGGCTGGCGGGGGTGGTCACGCCACCGGCGGCCATGGCCTCCAGTACCGCGCCGGCCACCGTCTTCTCGGACACCCCCGCCGCCACCGTCGCGACGCCGGCGCCGATACCCGCTTCCGCGACCCCCACCGCGGCAGTCAGTGCGGCCAGCTCCTCGGGCGTCTTGACGCGGCGGGCCGCCCGCATGGCGGGTTCGGCGTTCACCAATTCGGCGTTGGGGAAGGCGATCGGCAGCAGTTCGGCGAACGTCGGCGTCATTGCGTCCGAACCCACCCGACGTGCCTGGCGAGCTCGGGGGAGGCCCTTGAGGACGTCGATGAGGGTCATGGGGCTCCAGGTCAACCCGTACAGGTGGTCGTGGTCGATCTCCTCGGGCATGCCCTCGTCGGAGGTGCTGTTGAGATGGATCTCGCCGGTGGCTCCGTCGAGCACGCACACGGGTGCGAAGGGCCTGGTGCCTGCCACCCACAGTTGCGGGACCCCGGTCACGTAGCGGACGTTGGCTTGCCGTCCCAGCACCAGCAGGTCCAACCCGTTGGCGCGCATCTGCGCCAGGGCACGGTCGCGGCGAGCGGTGCGCAGGGCCCGATCGTCGGGCGCGGTCTCAGTCTCCATAGGGCGCATACGGGTAGTCGGTGATGGACTCATAGCCGTCCTCGGTGATGACCACGATCTCCTCGCTGCGATACCCGCCGGTGCCGTCCTCCCAGACCACCGGCTCCAACACCAGGACCATGCCGGCGGGATAGACGAAGCGGTCGTCGAATTCCGCCCCGAGATCGGTGCCGATCATCGGCGCCTCGGCCGGGTAGGTACCGATGCCGTGGCCCAGGTAGAAGTGCGGCAGCCACGGTTTGGCGCCGCCGTTGGCCGCGATCGCCGCGCGGGCGAGATCGCCGGACGTCGCACCGGCTCGGGTGACGCGCAGGACGGCCTGCAGGATGGTGCGCCACTGTTCGAACTGATCCTGTTGGCGCGGTGAGGGTTTGGCGTCGACGAGCCAGGTCCGGCCGAAGTCGGAACAGTACCCGCCGTAGGTGATGCTCACGTCGGTCCACAACACGTCGCCGGCGCGCAGCCGACGGTCGGTCGTGAGTAGGGGCAGTGCGAGATCGCCGTGCGTCGTCCACTGGCCCTCGGCACGGGAGTGGGGCATGACCTGCCAGATGGCCTCCAGCATGTTGGCGGTGGCGTCGAGTTCGAACGCGCGCCGCACGAAGGTCGCCGACAGGGCGAGTTGGCTGACGCCCGGTGTCAGCTGTGTCTGCACCTCTGCCATGGTCTGTTCGGTGATGCGGCAGGCCCGCCGGATGCACGAGATCTCGTCGGGCGTCTTCACCAGTTGGGACGCGCCGATCACCACGGCGGCCTCCCGCGGCGGCCCGGCGGGGAAGAGCCGAGCACCCGCGTCCCGCATCGCGCCGGTCAACTCGTCGACGGCCACGATTGCGTCGGGCGGCACCAGGTCGGCCAGCACTACGGCCAATCGTTGTGCGCCTTCGTCGAATTCGAGGTAGAGCGGCGGGTGTCGGTGATCGGCGGGAACGTGCAGTGCCGCATCGGCGCCCTCGCGGAACGGCATGAAGAGGTGCGGATGTTCGTCGTCGGCGACCACGATGGCGACGGGACGCTGCGTGTGCGACAGCCCGGCGTCGAGCAGGGGCCAGCTGGCCCCCGTCGCATAGCTGACGTGCCCGTTCATCAACAGGATCAGCACGTCGACGCCGTGCTCGGCCATGGCGGACCGCAGCGCGGCTCCGACGTCGGTGTACATCCTGGCGAGGTCGGGCTCCTCGGGTATCCACAGCGTCGACGTCGCCGTCGTGGGCACCGTCATGACAGCCCCAGGAAGCGACGGACGTTACCGCTGACGATCTTGGCGGCCGACTCGGGCCCGACCGCGTCGACGACGGCCGACAGGGACTTCTCCGAATAGCCGAAGGTGCTTTCGTTGTGGGGATAGTCCGAGGACCACATCACCTTGTCGACGCCGATCTGGTCGATGAGGGCCAGACCCAACGGGTCGACCATGAACGATGCACTCATGTGGGTGTCCCAGTAGTACCGGATGTCGTGCAGCAGTTGATGATCGAGCATGTGGTGATAGGACGCCAGGACGTGTTCGGCGTCCTGCAGCGCGGACGGCACCCAGGCGATGCCGCCCTCGAACCACCCGATCCGCAGGCCGGGGTGTCGATCGAGGATGCCCGAGAAGAGGTAGCGGGCGAACCTGTCGCGGAACGAGTCGACGTTGACCATCATCGCGACGGCGACGCTGTTGACCTCACACGGGCTCTTCGGTGGGGTCTCCCCGATGTGGTGGGTCACCGGCACGCCAGACGCTTCGATGACGTCCCAGACGGGTCGCATCGCGGTGCTGCCGTAGTCGATCGCCACGCCGTCGTCGTCGAAGCCCGGATACAGGGGCATGAGGAACGTCCGAAGACCCATCGACGTCAACTCCGACAGGGTGCGTTCGGTGCCCGCCGCGTCCCACCAATTGATCAGTCCGACACCGTAGAAGCGACCCCCCGAACGCTCCTGGATGTCGGCGACGAACTCGTTGTAGACCCGAAAGATGAGTTCCCGCAGGGCTTTGTCGGGATGGTGGAACAGCGCCAGCACGGCGTTGGGGAACGCCAGTTCGGTGTCGACACCGTCTTCGGCGAGCTCGCGGATCCGCGCCGCTACGTCGTGGTTCGACGCGCCAGCGAGCTCGTCGTACTGCATCAGGACGGCGCTGAAGTCTCCCGTGACCAGGGAGCTGCCGGGTCGCCCGATCATGTAGGCCCCGTCCTCGAACCAGACCCGCGGCGCCTGGTCCTTGAGGGAGTCGGGGAAGCGTTCGTAGAAGATGTCGGAGGCCAGTGAGATGTGGTTGTCGGCGGAGAACACCTCCGTGCCCGGCGGAAGGCCCACGTCCAGGAGATCTCCAGCCTGGCCGCGGCGGTGCTTGGGCGCGCCGAAACCTCCCGGTGGGTAGAGCACGTTCGCGTGGATGGACATCGTCGTCCCTTCTAGAGTAGGCCGGTCAGCACGAGGTCTGAGAGGTATTTGTCGATGAGTTGCCGTGACACGTGCGGTATTTCATGGCCGGCGAGCTGAGTCGCGGCACGGAATCGCTCACCGGGCACCGGTGACCCCGCGGTGGCGGGCAACGGCTGACGGTAGACGTCCAGGACGGCGAGCAGCGACTGCCGGCGTCGCCGATCGGGCATCGCCTGCATTGCGGTCTCGAACCGTGCCAGCCACTCGTCGTAGTCGTCGATGCGTCGGATCGGGTGGCCTGCGTCGCTCATCCAGTCGACGAAGGTGTCCAACGAGATCCCGTCGTCGTGCGGATTCGTGGTGTTGTAGGTGTCGAACGCTTCTCCCGTCGTGGGGCCGATCGCGGCCATGGCAGCGGCCAGGAAGTCGACGGGCAGACCCTCGTAGCGCGGCGTGACGTCATCGGCCGACCGACGGTAGAACGATCGCGGCGCCACCCCGGTGGCGAGCACGCTGAAGAGTAGCCGGGTGAAGATGTCGGGGATGTTGAGCTGGCCGGCGAAGCGACTGTCCGCCAGGATCATTCCCGGACGGAACACGGCCACCGGTAGTGCGCAGAGGTCGTTGGCCTCGCGCAGGAGCACCTCGCTCGCCCACTTGCTGACGCCGTAGCCGTTGGCGTAGCCGTCGCCGACCTCGCACGTCGGCACGGCGTAGCGGATGTCGGCGTCCTCGTCGACGAGATGGCCGGCCACCGCGGTGATTCCGAGCGTCGACACGTAGTGGATCGGGGTCAGTCGGTCGGTGATGGCGAGCCGGATGATCTCGGCCGTGCCCGCGACGTTCACGGGGAAGAGTTGCTCGTAGGGCAGGACGTGGTTGACGTGCGCGGCGGGGTGCACGATGAGGTCGACCTCTGCGGTCAGCCGGTCCCACGTGTCGTCGTCGAGGCCGAGGCGGGGCTGGCCGACGTCACCGGCCAGTACGGTCAGGTGATCATCGGCGAGCTCGCGGAACCGTTGCAGCAGTGCCGGATCGGTGTCGAGCACCGACTCGATGCGCCGCCGCGCATCGGCGTGGTCGGTCCCGCGGGTCAGACAGATCAGCGTGCCGCCCACGGCCTGCAGGCGTTCGAGCCATTCCAGGGCGAGGAACCGGCCGAGGAAGCCGGTCGCGCCGGTGAGGAGGACCGTGCGCACGTCGGCCGTGGGCGCGGGCAGCGTGGTGGCGGTCTGCAGCACGCGATCGTCGACGAACGCGCCGAGGGTGAGGTCGGTGGCGCGGACTGCGGTGGCACCGCGGCCGTGCACCGAGGCGAACGTGGCCCGACGGGTATCGCCCGCGCGGCTGCGCTCCAGGTAGCCGACGATACTCAGGAGGTCGGCGGTCGGGTCGACGATGACACCCACGGGAACGTCGACCCCGAAGACGTCACCGAGCAGACGGGAGAACGTCAGCGCCGACAGCGAATCTCCGCCCAGGTCGGGAAATCTCGCCTCGAGGCTGACGTCGGCGGCATCGAGGCCGAGGGTGGCTTGCACCGCACGCGCCACCGTGGCGACGACCGGCTG
The DNA here is from genome assembly GCF_010729665.1 of Mycolicibacterium madagascariense. NCBI lineage: Bacteria > Bacillati > Actinomycetota > Actinomycetes > Mycobacteriales > Mycobacteriaceae > Mycobacterium > Mycolicibacterium madagascariense. The sequence goes on from NZ_AP022610.1 coordinate 632,539, forward strand.
ATCGCGGCCACCGGCGCGCAGCGCCCGCAACTCGTCGATCTGATCGGCGGCCAGCGTGGCATACAACTGCTCGAGCCGCGCACCGTAGCGCTCCTTGAGCTTGGGGCGCAAGAACTTTCCGACGCCGGACAGCAGACCGTTGTCGTGCCGGAAGGGGTCGGTCTCGATCAGGAAGTCGCGCGGCACCTCGTAGCCGTTGAGCCGGTGCTCGTGAGCGATCGCGAGCAGTGACCGGGCGATGGCCGTCTTCAGCGCGGTCCCCTGGGCTGCGGCCTGGCTGACGGCGACGTCGGTCGGGACGACGACGGCGAGCAGGAACGAGCGGGCGCTGCTGCCATAGACGTAGATCTGCTGGAGCAGAGGGCTGGTGGAGTACAACGCCTCGAGGCGTGAGACGGCGACGAATTCACCTTGGGACAGCTTGATGACGTTGTTGCGGCGGTCGAGATAGCGCAGCTGGTCGGGACCGACCTGGGCCATGACGTCACCGGTCTTGTAGAAGCCGTCGGCGTCGAACATCGTCGCCGTCAGGTCGGGACGCTTGTAGTAGCCGGCCATGAAGCGGGCGGACTTGACGGCCAGTTCTCCGCGCGGATGAGGTTGGTCGGTGGTGAAGTAACCCAGTTCGGGCACGTCGAGGAGCTTGTAGTCGATGACCGGTGGGCGCAGTACGTGCTCGTCGGCGATCAACATGCCTCCGGCGATCTCGGTGGACGAATAACCGATCAGCAGGTGTTGGTCGAGGACCGCTTCCATGAACGTCTTGATCTCCGGGGACAGCGCGGCGGATCCGCAGCCGACCGCGAGAACCCGTCCGCCCAGGACGCGTTGGCGGATGTCGGTGCGCAGCCTCTCGGCGGCCTCGTCGGGATCGGCACCGCCGATGACGGCGCGGTCCAGGTCGCCGAGATAGTGGTGGAAGAACATCTCGCACACGCGTGGGACCAGGCTCAGGGTGGTGGGCCGGGCCAACGCCAGGTCGTCGAAGAGCGTGGAGAGGTCGTTCTTGGCGGCGAAGTAGCTGATGCCACCGTTGGCCAGCGTCATGATGACGTAGCCGTAGCCGATGAGATGACTCATGGGCATGTAGCTGAGGGTGATCACCGGCTGATCGGACTGCGCCAACCACGAACCGACGCACAGGCTTTCGGTGAACATGGCGCCCTTCGGCGTGCCCGTGCTCCCGGAGGTGTAGAACAGCCACGCCAACGGATCTTCGCCGTCGGAGGCGACGTGCAGCGGCGGCACGGGACGCTCGGCGGCGCGCTCGACGAGGTCGGCGAGGACCTCGACGACGAGAGGGCTTCCGGCGTCGGTCAGGCGAGCGGTCGCGGCGTCGTACAGGTCGCGGTGGTCGTCGTCTCGCGGTTCGTAGTCGAAGACGACGAGGCGCTGCGGTGCGGTCCCCATCAGGACGGCATCCACGGCCGTGCCCAGTGATTCGATGCTGACGGCGACGATCCTGGGCTGGGTCTCCTCCAGTATCGGCGCGTGTTGGGAGGCAGGCGCACTCGTCTGCAGGGGGACCACGACAGCGCCGAGATGGATGCACGCGAGTTGGATCGCCGTGTAGTCGATGCTCGCGAAGCCAAGGACGCACACGAAGTCACCGGCACGCACCGGGGCCGACCCGTGGTGGTGCCAGTCGGCGGCCAGCGCTCGCGCCCGGTCCCATAGCTCCTGGTAGGTGACGGTGCTGAAGTACGGCAGCAGGCGACGCGCGGCGCGTCCGCTCACCGGGTCGGTCACCACCTCGCTGGCCCGTTCGCCGAGGGCGGGACGCATGGCGTAGCCCGTCATGACGGTCGCCATCACCTCGGCGATGCGCAGGCCGGGACGGCGAGCCTGCTCGGCGACGCCCGCGTCGGGCCGGGCCGCACAGAACTGCTGGTCCTCGGCGTACAACCGCTCGCGGTTGCGGGCGACGCGCTCCCACTGCTCCTGCGCAGCGCCGGGATCCTTCACATCGGTGCGTCCCACGAAGGCCACGGTCACTGCTCCTCTCGGCGGTCGGTGAAGCGTTGGCGTCCAACGGGTGTGGACGGCGAGGTCTTGGGCGCGTCGGGTCTACGGGGGAAAGCGGACGCCGGTGAGTTCTTCGCTGAGCTGCCACAGCCGACGTGCGGCGTCCTCGTCGTGGAACAGCCGTGGCGCCCGGGCGTGCGTGATGCCGCCACCAGCCGTCTCGTAGAAGCCACGGGGCCCGTAGTACTCGCCGCCTCTGGCGTCGGGCGACACGGCGGCGTACAGGGTGGGTTTGATGCCCTCGTCGACGTCGAGCCAGAGGAACGGCAGTACGTGCCAGGTGAGCTGAGTCAGGCGGGCGGTCAGCGTCGGCTTGTCGCGGCCATAGGACGCGCCGCTGAGGAGATTGGTCTTGGTCAATCCCGGATGGGCGGCGTTGGACGTCACGCCCCAGCCACCGAGTCGGCTGCGTCGGTCGAGTTCCGCGGCGAACATCAACTGTGCGAGTTTCGCCATGCCGTAGGACCGCATGGGTTTGTAGTCGTGTAGCGCGTCGGGATCGTCGAAGCCGACGTCCTGCGTGGCGGCCAGGCTGCTGACCGACACCACCCGGGCCGCCTCGGCGGCCCGCAGCAGCGGCAACACGGCAGCGGTCAAGGCGAAATGGCCCAAATGATTGGCGCCGAACTGCAATTCGTGTCCGTCCGCGGTGCTCGCGCGCTGCGGCGGGGTCATGACGCCGGCGTTGTTGATCAAGACGTCGATGGGTCTGCCCTGGGCCAGCAGGCCCTGACCGAACTCGGCGATGCTCCTCAGCGAGGCCAGGTCGACGTCCGCGATCGCCACCTTGGCGGCAGGCTCGTCACGGTGGATCGCCGCGATCGCCGCCTCGCCCTTGGCGCGGTTGCGGATGGCCATCGTGACGTCGGCGCCGTGCCGCGCCAGGTACCGGGCCAGGCCGAACCCCAGGCCGCTGTTCGCACCGGTGACGACGGCCAGCCGGCCCGAGAGGTCGGGTGTCGTCAGCGTCAGGCCGGGATCGCGGGCCACGGCGTCACCAGCTCACGGGAAGTTCGTAGAGGCCGTAGGCCAGGGCGTCGTGCTTGAACGGAAGTTCTTCCAGCGCAACGGCCAAGCGCAGGGTGGGAATGCGCCGCAGCAGGGTGGGCAGCACGATCTGCAACTCCATCCGAGCCAGCTGCTGGCCGACGCACTGGTGTCGGCCGTACCCGAAGCCGACCTGGGGTCCGTCGTCGCGCGTGAGGTCGAGACGGTCGGGTGCCGGGAACTGGCGGGCGTCCCAGTTGGCGGGTGCGACGTCCAGGATGATGCCCTCGCCCGCACGGATGGTCACGCCGTCGACGTCGATGTCCTCCGTCGCGATGCGCCGCTGCCCCGTCTGAATGATGCTGCAGTAGCGCATCAATTCCTCGATGGCGGCGGCGATCACCTTGGGATCGTCGGCATCGCGCAGCAGCGCCGCCTGGTCGGGGTTCTCGAGCAGTGCCACGATGCTGACGCCGAGTTGACCCGCCGTCGTCTCGTGCCCGGCGATGAGGACGCCGGTCGCCAGTTGGGCGGCTTCGCGGTCGGTGATCTCACCGCTCTTGACGCGTTCGGCCAAGTCGGACACCAGGTTCTCGCCCGGATCGTCCATCTTCACGTGGATGAGTTTCTTGAGATACCTCGCCAGCGTGCCTGCGCCTTCGGCGGCGTCCTCGGCGGTGGCGTATCGGTTCATGCCCTTGTTGGCGTGTTCCTGGAAGAACTCGGCGTCCTCGTAGGGCACGCCCAGCATCTCGCTGATCACCAGGGTGGGTACCGCGAGGGCGAGGCCCGCGACGAGATCGGCCGGCTGCGGGCCGGCCAGGATCGCGTCGATGTGGTCGTCGGCGATCCGCTGGACCGCCGGGCGAAGCGCCTCGACTCGCTTGAACGTGAAGGGCCGCGACAACATTCGGCGGTATCGGGTGTGTTCTTCGGCGTCGGAGGTGAACACCGAACGCGGCCGCTTGTGGACCGTCGACAGCATGCCCTCGTTCCAGTGCGGATATCCGGGGATGCGGTCGTCGACGCTGGCGCGAGCGTCGGTGAACAGCGAGCGGATGGCGTCGTAGCCGGTGATCAACCACGGGGTGCTGCCATCCCAGATGCGGACCCGGCTCAACTGACGAGAGGCATTGAGCTCCATGGCCTTTGGCGGCGGGGCGAACGGACAGCCGGGGGCGCGCTCCATGGGGAAGTCGGGGACTTCCTGCGTGGAGTCGGCACTGCCGTGGAGGAGGTCGGTCATGTCGTGCTCCCTGGTGGCGCGGTGGGTGAGAGGAGAGTCATGCCTTGCCGCGATCGCGGGTGCGGACCGGCGCCTGCCACAGGCCCGCAATCGCGTCGGTGAGGCCCTCGGCCGCCAACGGCCACGGCGATCGTGCCGACGGGCCGTGCGCGGCCAGCGCACCCTCGTGCTCGGCGCACGTGTGCATGAGGAGGTTTCGTGCCATCACGATGCGTTCGAACTGAACGCGCTTCGGGAGGTCCGGTAGGCAGCGGATGATGCCGTTCATCGCGAGCACCAGCTGTGGCGAGGCCAGGGCATCCTTCTTGAGGACTTCCCGGCAGCTCGGGTCGGCCATGGCCTGGGCGGCGAATCGCCCGTAGTAGCTGGGGATCCCCAGTTCGTCGAGGTGGTCGGTGAGGGGACGCACCAGCGCACCGACCCAGCCGTGCAGATCGGTGCTGTCGCCCAGCTCGGCCAGCACCCGCTCGCGGTGGGACTCGATGGGCGTGCGGTGCTTGGTCTCGATGGCGCGCAGCAGATCGGTCCTGGTGCCGAAGTGGTAGCAGACGGCGGCGTTGTTGCGTTGCCCGGCCTTCTCGCTGATCTGCCGGTTCGACACGGCGTACATCCCGCGTTCGGCGAACAGTTCTTCGGCGGCCGTCAGCAGCGTCTCGCGGGTGCGTTCGGACCTGTCGCCGCTGAGCGCTAGTACGGTCACCGCCCCAGTCAAACACTGTCGACGGCATTAAATCAACGAATTTATTTAACTGGTCGTGGGACGCCCGTGGTAGCCGAGTCAATGACTGATGTAGACGGCCTTGGTGTTGAAGTACTCCTCGATGCCCTTGCGGCCACGTTCGCCGCCCCAGCCCGACTGCTTGTGCCCGCAGATCGGCATCGCCGGGTCGGCCGCCAGCGCGGAGTTCACCCAGACCTGGCCCGCCCGAAGCTGATTCGCGATGCGGTGGGCGCGGCCGAGGTTCTCGGTCCAGACGGCACTTGCGAGGCCGTACTCGGTGTCGTTGGCCGCGGCGATCACCTCGTCCTCGTCGTCGAAGGGGACGACACAGCCGACCGGACCGAAGATCTCCTCGCGGATGAGCCGCATGTCGGGCGTGGTGTTGATGACGATGGTGGCCTCGTAGAAGTACCCCCGACGGTCCATCTTCTGGCCGCCGGTGATCACCTGCGCGCCGCCGGCGACGCCCTCGTCGACGATGCCCTCCACCCGGCGCCGCTGCTTCTCGCTGATCAGGGGCCCGAGCAGCGAGTCCGGTTCGTCACTACCGCCCATCGGCAATCTCTTGGCGAAGGCGGCGAGCTTGTCGACCACCTCGTCGTGGATGTTGCGCTGGACGTAGATGCGCGAGGTGCACGAGCAGTTCTGTCCCGAGCCGGCCAGCAGCCCCATGCCGACCCGCGGGATCGCCCGCTTGAGGTTGGCGTCGTCGAACATGATCAGCGGGGACTTGCCGCCGAGTTCGAGGGTGAGGCGCTTGAGGTTGCCCGCTGCGGCCTTGACGATGAGACGCCCGACCTCGGTGGAGCCGGTGAACGAGATCTTGTCGACGTCCGGATGTGCCGTCAGCGCCGCACCCGCGGTCTCGCCGTACCCGGTGATGACGTTCAGGACACCGTCGGGCACACCGGCCTCGCGGAAGACGCCCTCGAGTGCGAGAGCCGTGAGTGGCGTCTCCTCGGCGGGTTTGAGCACACAGCTGCAGCCGGCGGCGAGAGCGGGCGCCACCTTGAGCATCGCGACGAAGAAGGGTCCGTTCCACGGAATGATCAGGCCGACCACGCCGACCGGCTCGAGCTGGGTGAAGTTGTGGAAGTTCTCGTAATCACCGAGCAGGCCGTCGGATACGACATTGCTCGACTCGCCGTGGATCTTGCCGACCCAGCCTGCGTAGTAGACGAGCATCTCGCGCGACACGTCGATGATGTGACGCGCCGCCTTGAAATTCAGGCCGTTGTCCCGAGACTCCAGCCCCGCGAGCTCATCGGTGCGCTCCCTGATGATGTCGGCGGCGCGGAAGAGCACCTGCGCTCGGTGCGCGGCGGGAAGGGTACGCCACACGCCCGACTCGAACGTCTCACGCGCGCGGGCGACGGCTGCGTCGACCATCGCCGCATCGGAGTCGACGACCTCGGCGATCTGTTCCTCCGTGGAGGGGTTGAAGACCGGAATCATCTCGGCGCCAGAGTCTTTCACCGCGGTATCGTGATCCGTGGCGCTGCTCATGTCTTCGTCCTTTCACCGCGCCGCTGCACCGTGCAGAGGCGCCGAGCGGTCAATCGGTCGTGCATCCCGGGGTGCGTGGGCATCGTCCATCGGACATCGCTGGTGTCCCTTCGCGTGCGATGACGTGGTCACTGCGACGCGACGCGCCGACCCGTCGCCAGCACACCTCGGCGCTCGACGACGGGAACGCGACGCCGAGGGCGGCCAGCGCATGGCGCTGGAACTGCTGGGCCGCGAAACTCGGCCTGAGTTCGACGGCGCCGCAATCGCGCACGAAGCTCGATGCGACGTGTTCGCCCCACACCAGCACGTCGGCAGTGCGGTCGGCCAGGTGGGCGGCCACGGTGTCGCGAACGTTCGAGTCGCTGGACAGCAATTCACCGGCGACGGCGATGATGCGTCCGGCTGCCGGCGTCGAGGACGCGGTCAGGGTTGCGGGAGCGGCTCCCAGGATCGCCAGGGCCGCGCCCGCGTCGGCAGCGTCGTCCCTCGCGCACACGGCGACGTCCCATCCGGACATCGCCCGGTCGCAGATCGTCCCGCCCACCGCCTGTACCGCGTGGGCGACCGTCGGCGCGATCACGTCGAACCGATACCGGTACACCTCATCCACCGGGTGCGCGGGCGGCGTCGACATCGCGAGGGTGCGGGCTAGGCGGCGGCGTCCATCGGGCTTGACGTGGTGTATGGCCACACTGAACACCTCTCGTCGACGAGTGCTCGGCCCGACTATACCCATTAAATAAACCGCTTGATTTAATATTGGCAGCGAAAGTTGCCCCGGACTTCATCCGCGCACGCCTAGTGTCTGCCCATGGGTGCGCCCGAGTCGGACGCGGTCGAGTTGACCGACGTCGTGATCGACGATTACGTCCACCACCGGTGGTCCGACATCAGCGCACGGTTCGACGACGTGATGCGCGCGCGCCTCACCGACGCGGAGCTCGCCGACGGGTGGGCCTACATCGTGAGCCTGGCCGGCCCGTACGAGAGCCACGGCGACACCACGGTCGTGCGTCGGGGCCACTTCACCGTCACCGACACGCCACTGGTTTTCGAGACCGGTCACTTCGTCGCTCGCGTCACCTTTCGCGACGATCGCACGATTGCCGGACTGTTCATCCTCGATCCCGAGGCAGCCGGCGACGGTCCGCCCGGATGATCGAAGTCGTTGTCTGACAGACTGATTGGTCTAATAGACCAATTGATCGCTCCACTGCCGTTGCGCCGCCAACGTGGCCGCGGCCGAGGGCGCGGCAACGTCGGCATCCCCGATGGCCAGGCTCACCAGGGCCAAGGCGACGGCCGACACCGACAGGGCGTGCCGCGAGGCGACGTCGACCAACTCCTCGAACGCGGCCGTCGGCGGATAGCGACGCCAGCCGATCAGGATGCCCTCGGCCAGGTCCAGACCCCGTCTGCTGCCCGCGAACGCTCGGTCGTGATCTCGCGGTATGCCGCGCACGTCGTGACCCATCGTGTCGTGCTCCTCGTGCTCCTCGTGCTGGCGTGAGTGGTTGATGCGAACCTCCGACGTCCGCGTCAGGGGTGGAGGACGACCTTGGTCCAGCCGACGTCGCGGGCGTCGAAGTGCTGATAGCCCGAGGGCGCCTCGTCGAGCGGAAGTTCGTGGGAGACGATCCACGACGGCTTCGCGCGGCCCTCGTGGATCAGGTCGCGGAGCTGGCGGTTGTAGTGCTTGACGTTCGCCTGCCCGGTGCCGATCTTCTGGCCCTTGAACCAGAACTTGCCCATGTCGAAGGCGATCTTCCCTTCCTTCTCCAGCTTGTCCGGGGCGTTGGGGTCCTGCGGCAGGAAGATGCCGACCACTCCGATGTGGCCGGTGAATCGCACCGAGTCGACGAGTCGATTCATGGTCATCGCCGAGTCCTCGTGTCCCTGCGGGTCGTGGGCTTGATAGCCGACGCATTCGCAGCCCTTGTCGGCCCCCAGTCCGCGGGTCTGTTCGAGCACCTGCTCCACGGGATCGCCCTTGGAGTCGTCGATCGGGATCGCGCCGATCTCCTCGGCGAGGCTCAGACGGTCGGGGTGACGATCGACGATCATCACCTTGCTGGCGCCCTGAAGCATCGCGGAGTACGCGGCCATCAGACCCACGGGGCCGGCGCCGTAGACGACGAGTGAGTCACCGGGTTGCATGTCGGCCAGGCGGGTGCAGTGCCATCCGGTGGGGAAGATGTCCGAGAGCATCACGTAGTCCGCTTCCTTGTCCTGCGCGTCCTCCGGGAGACGCAGACAGTTGAAGTCTCCGAACGGAACTCGCAAGTATTCGGCCTGGCCGCCCCAGAAGGGCCCCATGCCGGCGAACCCGTAGGCGGCGCCGGCCATCTTCGGGTCGGGGTGCGCCGTCAGACAGAACGCCGTCAGGCCCTCTTCGCAGTTGCGGCAGAATCCGCAACCGATGTTGAAGGGCACGCAGACCCGGTCTCCGGGTGACACCTTGACGACCGCGCTGCCCACCTCGGCGACGATGCCCAGATTCTCGTGGCCGAGCACCATGCCCGGCTCCAGGTCCGTGCGGCCCTCATACATGTGCAGGTCCGATCCGCAGATGTTGGTGGTGGTGATCTTCACCAGCACGTCGGTCGGATGCTCGATCTTGGCATCCGGGACGTCTTTGACGACGACGTCACGCGGTCCGTCGTATACGAGTGCCTTCATGTGGAATCGTCCTCACTGTTCGGGGTGTTCTCGAAGGGTGCTTGCGCCCTCGTAGTGTGCGACCTCCGGGGGAGCCGGGGGACCGGGCCGACGAGTCGAATATCTGCGGCGAAGTTCGTCCCGCCAGTACGAGCGGCGAACGGGATTCGCATGCTGACCTGGGTTCGCGGTCGCCCGAATGCGCGAGCGCCGCAGGATGGTTGGCGGCCCTGCTACGCCGGGACCAAATTCCGACCGCACCTTGATGCCAACGTGACCAGGAAATCGATGGCGCCAACGTCGAGCCTTGGGAAGGCAGGCGTCACCCATGACAGCGCAATCGACGGACGAGCCTGCGCTCCGCGTCCGTGAGGAAGGACTACGAACATGGCGAACACGTTGCAGGGCAAGAGGATCGCGATCCTGGCTGCCGACGGCGTCGAACGCGTCGAGTTGGAGACACCCCGCCGGGCCGTGCAGGACGCCGGCGGTCAGACCGAACTGTTGTCCCTACAGACCGGTGAGATTCAGGCGCGCAACGACGACCTCGAGGCGGCGGGCACGTTCACCGTCGACAAGGTGGTGGGCGACGCGTCGGTCGACGACTACGACGCACTGTTGCTCCCCGGTGGGACCGTCAATCCCGACAAGCTGCGCATCGACGGCACCGCCGTCTCCTTCGTGCGGGCCTTCGTGGGCTCGGGCAAGCCGGTGGCGACGATCTGCCACGGCCCGTGGACCCTCGTGGAGGCCGGCGTCGCCACGGGCAGGACGCTGACGTCGTACCCCAGCGTGCGCACCGACCTCCGCAACGCGGGTGCCACCGTCGTCGACGAGGAGGTCGTCATCGACGGGAACCTCATCTCCAGTCGGTCTCCCAAGGACCTACCCGCGTTCTGCACGGCCATCGTCGAGGCCTTCGCGCATTCCCCGGCGGGCGCAGCCCGAGGCTGACGACGACCCAGGACAGCTGCCCAGAAATCACCGGTTCTTAGGAGAAGCATGAAGGCCATGACCTACCGCGGGCCCTACAAGGTCCGCATCGACGAGAAGGACGTTCCAGCGATCGAACATCCCAACGATGCGATCGTCCGGGTGAAGTTGGCCGCGATCTGCGGTTCTGATCTGCACCTCTATCACGGGCTGATGCCCGATACCCGGGTCGGCCACACCTTCGGCCACGAGTTCATCGGGGAGGTCGAGGCGGTGGGCTCCTCCGTGCAGAACCTGTCTCCGGGTGACCGAGTCATGGTGCCGTTCAACGTCTATTGCGGATCGTGCTACTTCTGCGCGCGGGGCCTCTACTCGAACTGCCACAACGTCAATCCCAACGCCACCGCCGTGGGCGGAATCTACGGCTACTCCCATACGTGCGGTGGTTACGACGGTGGCCAAGCCGAGTTCGTCCGGGTGCCCTTCGCCGACGTCGGTCCGTCCGTGATCCCCGACTGGATGGAGGACGAAGACGCCTTGCTGTGCACCGACGCGCTGGCGACGGGGTACTTCGGCGCGCAACTCGGGGACATCGTCGAGGGTGACACGGTCATCGTCTTCGGCGCAGGCCCGGTCGGTCTGTACGCCGCGAAGTGTTCGTGGCTGATGGGCGCTTCCCGCGTCATCGTCGTGGACCACCTGGAGTACCGGTTGGCGATGGCGCGCACCTTCGCCCACGCGGAGACCTACGACTTCGGCGAATACGACGACATCGTGGTCGAGATGAAGAAGGCCACCGACTTCCTCGGCGCCGACGTCGCGATCGACGCGGTGGGTGCCGAAGCGGACGGCAACCTCCTGCAACACGTGACCGCAGCCAAGTTGAAACTGCAGGGCGGATCTCCGGTTGCCTTGAACTGGGCGATCGACTCGGTCCGCAAGGGCGGGACCATCTCGGTGATCGGGGCGTACGGCCCCATGTTCAGCGCGGTGAAGTTCGGCGACGCCATGAACAAGGGCCTCACCATCCACACCAATCAGTGTCCGGTCAAGCGGCAGTGGCCGCGGCTGTGGTCGCACATCGAGAACGGCTATCTCAAGCCGAACGACATCGTGACGCACCGCATCCCGCTCGAGCACATCGCCGAGGGCTACCACATCTTTTCCTCCAAGCTCGACGATGTCATCAAGCCGGTCGTCCTCGTCGGCCAGAACTGAACGCTCCGAAGGAGAAACCACATGACCCACACGTCAGAACACGTGCCCGCGTACACGCAGGACCATCCAGCGGTGCCCGACGGCGACGAACTGCGGAGCCGCATACCGGGCTGGGGCGCCGACCTGGACAAGAAGGACCGGCCGTCGGTCCCCAAGCTCAAATTCCTTGACACGGGCGCCCATTGGGACTTCCCGGAGCGTCAGCCCGAGAAGTCACCACGTGAGCGCTCGGTCGAACATCGCTTCCTCACCCCCGTGTTCGGCACCGCGCAACCGCTCGGAGGTCTCTCGGGTGCCCTGCGAAGAGTGGCGTACAGGTTCAGCGAGGGCCGCGCCGCGCACTGGATGATCCTGCTCTATGCCGACCGCGTCGACGCCGCCGAGAATCATCTCCGCTCGCTGCTGACCAGGCACCCGGACAACCCGTTCACCGAGACCGGGATCAAGGCGGAGTTCACCCATGATGGCCTACGATCGCGATTCGCCAGGAAGCGGTCGGACGTGAAACACGTGTGGCTGGACCCCTTCATCGTCGCCGCGCCGTGGATTCTGCCCGTCTACGTCGTGGTCAGACTGCTCAGGCGCAGGACGTAGAGTCCTGTCGCAACCCCGCCCGAACACGAACTCCCACAACGGGATTCGATCCGGGCGGGGTTTTGGCGATCCTGGGCGGCAGTTCGCCCGGTGGTCTAGGGGGACGCTGGATGCGGCTGACGCTCGGGCGACCGACGACGATCATCGCGGGGGTCGCGCCGTGCTGTCCTGGCCGCGTCGCGCCGAGTTGACGAACCGCGCGGCCAGGACGCGAACCGGCGAATTCATCTCCTGCGAGAGGGTTTTCAGCATCGAGAAGGCGTCGTCGGCGTCGACTCCGAACCGCTCCATGATCATGCCCTTCGCTTGACCGATGACGTCCCGCGTGGCCAGGGCGGCCTTGAACTGACGTTCCTGGCGCTGATTGAGGAACATCATCGAGGCGTGACTGGCGAGTACGGCGCCGACCGCCTCCGATTCCGACCCGAAGGCTCCGGCCCGGAACCCGAAGAGGCTCAGTGTCGCGCCATCGGTCCCGGGGGTGTCGATGGGGCAGGACATGACGCTGTGCACCCCGGCGGTCCTCGCCCGTGGGGCGAACTGGGGCCAGCGCAGGTCGGTCCGCAGGTCGTCGCACCTGATCACCCGCCGGGTGCTGATCGCCTCCAGGCACGGACCGCGCTGAGCGAGCTGCTGCGCGGCGTCGAGTGATGCCGCGATCTCCGACGTCGCGGCCGTCGAACAGAGCACCCCGTTGGCGATCACCGAGATCTTGGCGCAGTCCGCGCCCTGAACCAACTCCACGGACGCGGCGGTGAGGTTGGCGAGGACGTCGGCGATCGCCCTCCCGCTCGCCAATCTCGTGATCACGTCCGCGATCGACGATCGACCCGCTGTCGCCTGCCCCCCGCGGCGTTCGTCGGGCAGTGGACGGCGGAACCGCCCGCCGTTCGTGGTGTGGTCTGCTGCGACCTTCGCTGTATCCATGTGCTACCCCGCGATGTACTCGTAGCTGAATAAGACTGCGTGTTGACTATGCCAACGGAATGCGAACCCATCGTGGACCCGGCAGATCAATAATTGGCCGACGCTATGGGCCTCCCGGTGTCATGAGCGCCTACACCCGCAGCGGGATGTCGTCCAGTCGCCAACCATGACGTGTCGCTGACATCGCGCCGCGCCGCGTCGCCCACCAGCCGGGGATGGGTCGACAATGGGTGCGTAGAGCCATCGCTGCCAGCAGCCCGCTGGGTTGGCCGACACCGTGGAGAGGGCAGTGGGTGGCTGCACCGCTCACTGCGAAGCAGTCGGCCGGCACCGTGAAGAGAGGGCACGGAACACGGTGAACGTGGAAGATCAAGTGCCCGTTGATCATCGGAGCGGGACCGGGTCCTCCGAATGGGCGCCGTTGATGGACACCTCGGACGCCGACGAAGCGGCCGCGGTGCTGCGGCCAGTGTTCTTCCCCCTCGACATCACCCCCGGCGGTGGCGAGACCCTGCGCATCCGGGTGAAGGCAGAGCCGTTGCCGCTGCTCGGTGTCGGATACCTCGAGATGGGTGGCGAGGCGGTCATTCGGGCCATGGACGTCGTGGGGCACCACATCGCCATCGCACTGTCGGGTCACGCCACCATCACGTGGAGCGATCGGCACGCCGGCACCGTCATCGCGCCGGGGGCGGCGACCGTGTTCACCGCCGGAACGATCAGTGAGACGACGTGCTCGCAGGATTGCGTGCTGCTCGGCATCAAGTTCGACGAAGGCGCCACGCTCCACGAGTTGGAGAGCTTGCTGAACCGGCCGCTTCGCGCGCCGATCGAGTTTCCCCGGCAACTGGACCTCACGGCTCCCGCCGCGGTGAACTGGCTGAGCCTGGTGAGGGTCATGTGTCAGGAAGCCGGACGGGCCGACGGGATGCTCCGACACCACCTCGCGGTCGCCAATCTGCAGCAGCTGCTCATCGAGGGCCTGCTGCTCACCCAGCCGCACAACTACACCGACGAACTCCACGACGGGGGGCCGTCCGCGTCCCACGCGGTCGTCAAGAGTGCCATCGACTTGATGCGCAGCTATCCAGAGTCAGCCTGGACGACGCCGCGGCTCGCGCGGGAGCTCGGCGTGAGTTCGAGGGCACTGCAAAAGGCGTTCGCCAAGTCGGGAGAGTCGCCGCCCATGGCGTATCTGCGGCACTTGCGGCTGCACCGCGTCCGCGGCGAACTCGTCGATGCGTCACGGGCGGGCACCTCGGTCGCCGTCACCGCGGCGGCCAGCCGGTGGGGCTTCGTCCATCTTGGGCGGTTCGCCCAGCAATATCGTCAGGCGTTCGGGGAGTCCCCGTCGCAGACGTTGCGCAGTTCCGACAGGGACCGGTGATCGACGGTCTCGTCGATGACGGAGAAGATCTCGAACCGCTCGATCACGTCCGCAGCAGCCAGGGATTCCACGACCGGACCGGCCGACGGCGCGATGAGGCTCAGCGCGATGTCGGACTCGCCGGCGATCGCGGACGCGGCGCTCAACGCGTGCACGGCAGCGCCGTCGGTGGACGTCACGTCCGATAGCTCGACCACCAGCTGCATCGGAGACCGTCCCAGTTCGTCGCTGAGCACGCGATGAAGGTCCGAGGACGTGTCACCGCCGAGGTGGCCGGATGCTCGGACCACGCTCACCCCACTGCGAAGCCGGTGCACCGAGCAGGTGAATCCGTCTCGTTCACCGTCCAACTCGCCCCCTGACCGCCACGACGTCCACACGCTACGAAGGCAAGTCAAGCAGGACGATTGTGCGCTTCCTATCCACGCAGCGTCCCGGCAATGTCCGATTACCGACGCGCGGAGGCGACAGCGCCGGCTCGACCGGGCGGCGCGTACCCAGGTTTCGATTGCGCGAAAGTGGGTACCGCTCTCTCCGAACGGGTGGTTGGGCGGTCCAGAACTCTGCCGTCGGCCTCTTGTTCACCGCCCCCCGGAAGGAGGTGCGCTAGGCCGCCTCATTCCTTGCTCGGCAACCCTGCACGACCAAGGGAAGCTGCCCAGGCACCGCGGTGGAGCGGGCTCGCACACGACATGAACGCCGATTCGACGATCGCCGACGATTCTGGCGCGGGCGACGCCACGGGAAACCTGGTCGAGCTGGCCCGCATCAGCTTCTCGTCGTTGGACCCGACCGAGATCTTCTCGACCGCGACCCACGGCGTGGGCGCCCTCAGCACGTGCCGCGTCGAAGCGGCCTATCGCTCGGTCGACGGCGACATGGCGCTGTACCCCGCCGAGCAAGACGTTGCGCCGGAGCTGGAGACGGTCCTGCGCGCGGCCGACTGGCAGGGCGGTTACGTTCCGCCGCAGGGCGGTTGGGGGTGGGTTCTGCAGCTGTCCCATCAGGGTGTGGTGCACGGTTGTCTGGCGGTCAGGGCCGCCGCCGAACCATCGCGCGACGAGCTGTTGACGTTGGACCTGCTCGCGCAGCAGGCCGGTGCCGCGCTGGCGTGCGCTCACCTGCACCAGCGTGACGTCGTACGCGCCCATCGGCTGGAGGCGTCCAATCGTGAACTGATCGATGCCGTGCAATCCCTCGAATCGCGCTCGCGCGTCTACGAGCTGCTGGACTCGGCGTTGGCGGAGGGTGCGGGACAGGAGGGCATCGTCGAGGCCCTGCATCGGCTGACCGGATGTGCCGCGTGCCTGGAGGACGCGTTCGGCAACCTCCTCGCCTGGGCCGGTCCCGGACGTCCCCTTCGTCACCAGAAGCCCGGTCGCGCGCAGCGCGATCAGTTCCTGCGCCTGTTGTCCACCCAGGGGGGACCGGTGCGGCGGGAGGGCCGGGTCTGTGTGCTGATCCAGCCGCACGTCGACATCCTCGGCGTGCTCGCGCTCGTCGGCGCCGACGACGAGATCGGGGAGGAGGAGTTGTTCGCCCTCCGGTACGGCAGCAGCGTGCTCGGACTCGAACTCTCCCACCGGCGCACTCTTGCCGAAACCGAACTCAACGTGCGTCGCGAGCTGGTCGACGACCTCTTGGCCGGCACCGATGCGGACGGAGCCTATGCCCGTGCCGAAGCGCTGGGTCACGACCTGCGCCGACCGCACCACGTCGCGGTCGTCCACGTGATCCGGGGTGCCGGCAACTCCGACGCCGCCGCCATCGATCGGGCCGCGACCAACCTGCGATTGCGGTATCTGCTGGGGCGGCAGGACGGGCTCGTCGTTCTCCTCCTCGAGGGGCGACCGTCACTGGACGCACTGCACCAGGAGGTCTGTCGGCAGCTGGGGCACGGGTCGCACGCCATCGGCCTGGGGCCGCGCTGCGACGTGCCGATGGACATCCCGCAATCCTTCTCGAAGGCTCGCCGCGCGTTGAGCATCCGGCTCAACTCGGCCCACCCCGAGGGGCACGCCGACTACGACGAGTTGGGTTTCTATCACCTGGTGGACGCGGCGCACACCATGGGCGTGGCCCATGACTACGTCCGCAAGTGGCTAGGGGTGCTCCTCGACTACGACGTCGCGAAGAGGTCCGACCTGGTGCACACCCTGAACTACTACCTGGAATGCGGCGGGAACTACGACGAGTCCGCCGCCGCGCTCCACGTGCACCGCAGCACGTTGCGGTATCGGCTCGGTCGCATCGCGGACCTGACGGGTTTCGACCTGCGGGACGTCGACACCCGGTTCAACCTGCACGCCGCCACCCGGGCGTGGCGGTTCCTCACCCCGGAACCCTGAGCGAGCGTTGCCCTTTCGGCGATGAGCCGACCGGCGACGTGCGTCTTGGTCTGCAACGTCAGTCGCCCGATTCGCGCGCGGCCTCACTGCGCGCCTCGGCGCCACTCTCCATGGTCTCGGCGTCGTACTGCGGGTTGGTGCGCCCGACGTAGCTGCCGTCCTCGTCGCCGGTGTTGTCCCGTGCGCCGGCGACATGGGGGTCCGGCGTGATGTCGGACTCGGCCTTCTCCTCGCGGGCGGCGTGTTCGTCGGTCACCTTGTCGACGAGGTCTTGCGCCTTCTCCTTGGCGTCTTCGAACAGTGACATTGCGGTCCTTCCGTCGTCGGGTGGTCGTCGTGCACGCGTCGCGCGGCATGGCCTCGACGGCTGTGTTCACGTACCCCTGGCACGGGTGGGCAAACGCTTCTGCGAGGTGACCTACCCCTCGTCCGTCTCGGGCCGGCGCGAGACCGCCGAGCGAGGTGGCTTCGCGCGCATGTGATCTCGGATGCGGCCCGTGATGTCGTCGAAGGTGTCGACGTCCTGATCCGACAGGGGCTCGTAGAGCATTTCGCGGACGACGTCGACGTGACCGGGCAGGACCTCGGCGAGTCGGGCGCGACCCGCGTCGGTGATGTCGACGACCGTCGCGCGATGGTCGGCTGGGCTGGGCCGGCGGACGATGAGTGCGGCCTTCTCCAGCAGTGCGGCCTGGTGGGTGAGGCCGCTGCGGCTGTAGACCACCCCGTCGGCCAGGTCGGTCATCGTGAGCGGCCGCGTGGCGTCGGCGAGCGTGGCGAGGATGTCGAACTGTACGTAGCTCAGATCGCCGTCGGCCCGCAGTTGCTGCTGCACGGCGAACTGAAGCAAGTTGGCCGCTTCAGTCAGGGCGAAGTATGCGCGCAGTTGCGCCGGGTTGAGCGGTGACGTCACAGGTCAAGCATACTGCTTCGACATCGAAGCGAGAAGATCGTCGTGACGTCGATGTGCGTCGCCCGGGCGCAGGGATCGCTCCGCGCTCCGCGCCGCGGCCGGTCCTCGAGCGGCCGGATGATAGGCCAGGTCTGACGGATAATGGCCAAGTCGTCCGACTTCGCTGGGACCCGCGCGGCGACGCCACTGCGATGGGAGACTCGTCTCGTTCCAGTCACACGCGCCGCTCCAGACCCCGGGCGGCGCTTTGCCACGTCGCCGAGAGGGTCACTCGTGCACGAACGACGGCACCTGCCACCACCCACCAGCGCCGAGGGCTACCTTCGGCAGTTGCCCGCGCTCGCGCTCCTCGACCGGCTTCCCACACCCATGCTGGGAGTGGAACTCGACGGCGGCATCGCCTACGCCAACCCGTCGTGTGCCGGCATGCTGGGCTACGGAGACACGGCGACGTTGAGCCGATCCCGGCTGCCGCATCTGCTGGCCGGGTCGGAGGGCCGGGCCCCCGCCGACTGCGTGGAAACGCTGCGACGCTCGGCCTCGGCCGTCGTGCAGTGGAATCACCTGGAGGGCTACGTCATCCGCGGAATGGTCTCGTCGCCGATGCTGCTGCGGAAGGGCGACACCCTGCTCCTGATCGGAATCGTCGACGTCACCGACTGGCTGTGGGAGACCGAATACGCGCACTCGGGCTAATGGTGCAGCCGCGGTGACCGAGTTCGCCTCGGCGCGCCCGTACGCTACTCGGGTGAGCTCGGCGAACACCCGCCGCGAGCCGATTCGCCTGGGCGCGGACCAGCTCGCGGCCCTGGCGGCGGTCATCGAGGACGGCAGCTTCGAAGCCGCCGCCGAGCGGCTGCATGTGACGCCATCGGCAGTGAGCCAACGGATCAAGGCCCTCGAGCAGCGGGTCGGTCAGGTCCTCGTCGTCCGCGAAAAGCCCTGTCGCACAACCCCTGCGGGTGTACCGCTGCTGCGGCTGGCCGCCCAGACGGCCCTGCTGGAGTCCGAGGCGCTCGCGGAGTCGGGGGGCGGGTCGGCCCAGCGCACCCGGGTCGCCATCGCGGTCAACGCCGACTCGATGGCGACCTGGTTCACCGCGGTGCTCGCCCGGCTTCCCGACGTCCTGTTCGACATCCGCATCGAGGATCAGGACCACTCTGCCCGCCTGCTACGCGAGGGTGCGGTGATGGCCGCGGTGACCACGGAGCGCACTGCGGTGTCGGGTTGCCGGGCCCAACCGCTCGGCGTGATGCGCTACGTCGCGGTGGCGGCACCCGCATTCGTCGAGCGGTATCTGGCCGACGGTTTCACGGCCGCCGCCGCCGCGGCGGCGCCCTCACTGGCGTGGAATCGCGAGGACGCACTGCAGGACATGTTGGTGCGCAAGCTGTTTCGGCGGACCATCGCCCGGCCCGTGCACTACGTGCCGACGTCGGAGGGGTTCGGCGCCGCGGTGCGGGCCGGCCTGGGGTGGGGCATGTTCCCGGAGCGCTCGGCGGCACCGGACCTGGCCGACGGCTCGTTCGTCCGGATCGCCGACGTGCACCTGTCGGTACCGCTCTACTGGCAGTGCTGGAAGCTCGACAGCCCGGTGGTCGACGCCGTCACGGCAGCGGTGCGCGCCGCGGCGACGACCTGAGTCACTCGCCCTTGAGGCTGCCGATCCGCAGCGAGCCGTCCTGCGGGGGCTGCGGCGTCGGGGTGGTCTCGGCCTCGTCGACGTAGCGCTGCGGATCGCGGTCGGCGATCGTCAGGCCCTCGGTGGTGGGGTGGGCGGCCATGAACTCGCCGTACTGCGTGCCCAGCGACTCGAGGAGTTCGGTCGGTGCGTGGCGACGGAAGTCGGACAAGCCTTCGCGCTCCTCTTCGCCCATGTGCTCGTCGTTGGCCTCGCGGGCCCGGCCCACCGCGGCCCACCACTCGTCGGAACCGATGTCGGCGGCGTCGGCATCGCGGACGCCGTCACGGATGTCGTTGTGGTCGCCGATCGCGTCGAGCGTCTCCGCCTCGGGGTCGTCGACGCCGCGTTTGAGCAGCTGCGGGTAGAAGATCTCTTCCTCGATGTAGGCGTGCACGTCGAGCTTGTCGGCCAGCGGCCGCCACACCCGTTCGAGCTCCGACGGTTCGACCGAGGCGCGCGCCTGCAGGTAGTCCAGTTGAGCGAACTGCTCGCGAAACCAGTTGTGGTCCTTGAGGATCAGTGCGGTGATGTCGGCCATGGAGGAGCCGCGCCTACGCGGCGACCGCGGCCGGCGCGCTGGGCCCGGACAGCTCGACGTACACGTTCCCGCACGGCTGGCAGGACACCTCGTAGCGCAGGATGCCGCCCGGCGTCTCGTGGAAGCAGTAGTCCGTCAGGGCCATGCACCGTGGGCATCGTGCCGTGCCTCGCTCGACGACGTTCATGGCCTGCCCCTTCCACCGGTGGCGGTCTCCTGCCGCCCATGCAGCGGTAGTTACCCGGTGCCGGGGCTGGTCAATCCGCGACGGATCGGGATTCTCGGGCCGGCAGTTCGAACGGGCCGCAGGCCGACCAGGTGTAGGGCTGCTCCTCGGTGGCCGAGCCGCCGAGCATGAACGAACGGTCCGTGCGCCGTGCCCGCGCGATCGCCGCCAGCCAGGTGGCCACCGTGCTGATCCGGTTCTGCACGCCGGTGAGGAACGTGATGTGGATGAGACCCCAAGCGAGCCAACCCAGGAACCCCGCCAGCTTGACCGGGCCCGCCTGCAGCAGGGCGTGCCGGCGGCTGATGTATGCGGCCGAACCGAGGTCGCGGTAGTGATAGTCCGCGCGCTCGCGGCCGGCCAGGTCGCGACGTATGCACGACGCCGCGTGCAGGCCGCCCTGCATGGCGTTCTCGGCGACACCCGGCAGGTTGTCGCGGCCGACGAGGTCGCCGATGACGAACACCTCGGGATGGCCCGGCACCGAGAGGTCGGCGTCGACGGCGATGCGGCCCGAATGGTCCGTGCTGGCGCCGAGCACCTCGGCGACGCGGCGCGCGAACGGCACGGCCTCCACCCCGGCAGTCCACAGCACGGTGCGCGTCGCGTACTCCTCGCTCGGTCCACCGCCCTTGGGGCTGACGGTGATTCCGTGGGCGCGCACGTCGGTCACGTGGGCGCCCAGGTGCAGTTCGACGCCGAGCCGCTGCAGCGTGGTGGCGGCCTTGGCCGACAGCGCGGGGGCGAAGCTCGACAGCACGCTGTGGCCGCCGTCGAAGAGCAGCACCCTGGCTTCCTCGGGCTGGATGCTGTGGAATTCGTGCGCCAGCGCGTTGGTGGCCATCTCGCGAATCTGCCCGGCCAGCTCCACCCCGGTCGGTCCGCCGCCGGTGACGGCGAAGGTCAGCCACGCGTCGCGCTCGGGGCCGGGGGCCAGCGTCTCGGCGATCTCGAACGCCGCGAAGAGGCGCCGCCGGATGCTGAGCGCGTCGTCGAGGGTCTTCATGCCCGGCGCCCACTTCGCGAATTCCTCGTGGCCGAAGTAGGACTGACGCATGCCCGCGGCGAGCACCAGGGCGTCGTAGTCGAGGGTGAAGGTGGTGTCGTCGGGACGACGGGCCGTCACGCGCCGGGCGACCGGATCGAGGTCGACGGCCTCCCCGAGCAGGGTCGTGACGTTGCGGTGGCGGGCCAGCTCCTCGCGCAGCGAGCGACTGATCTGTCCGATGCTGAGAGTCCCCGTGGCGCACTGGTAGAGCAGCGGCTGGAAGACGTGGCTCGCCGCGCGGTCGAGCAGGATGACGTCGACGTCGGCCCCCCCAAGGCGGCGCGCGCAGAACAGCCCGCCGAATCCACCCCCGATGACCACCACCTGTTTGCGACCGTTGCTCATCGTCCCGAGGTTAATCGCGTTTACTGGGTGCCCGGGGCGGGGATGGCAACGCCATGCTCCTCGGATGGCACGGCAGGCATCGAATGCTCACGGTGGCGCGGTCCATGCCCGCCTCCCCCGCATCGGCGTGGCACGTGCTGACCGACCTGGACCTGTGGCCCCGCTGGGGGCCGACCGTTCAGCGCGCCGAGTTCGACGGGCCCGGGCCGCTGCGGCTGGGGTCGCGGGGCAGGGTGTGGGCGCCCCTCGGGGTGGCATTGCCGTTCGAGGTCACCGAGTTCGACGACGGCCATGCCTGGGCGTGGAAGGTCGCGGGCGTTCCCGCGACGCGGCACTCGGTGACCGCGGAGGCAGCGGGGTGCCGCGTGACGTTCGGGGTACCGGTGTGGGCGGGGCCCTACGCGGCCGTGTGCGCGGTGGCGCTGCCCAAGATCGAGGAGCTCGCCGCGACGGCGTGACGCGCTAGGGCTTGCGCGCCCGTTCCTCCAGCAGGGGTCGGGTGCGGTAGGCGACCACCTCGTGCATCGCCACCGACATCGTCGTGCGTTCGACGCCGGGCACCGCGAGCACCAGGCCGGCGACGCGGTAGAGGTCGTCGGCGTCCGTGGCGACGACCCCGATCAGCAGGTCGGCCGCACCCGACAACCCGGTCACCTGGGTGACCTGAGCGATGGTCGCCAGCGCCGCGATCACGTCGTCGAGGCGATGCTGGTCGACCACCGCCGTGATGAAGGCCTTCAGGGGATAGCCGAGATCCCGTGGTGCCACGCAGCGGTCGATCGGCGCGAGCACCTTCTCCTGGTCCCACCGGGCGAGCCGGGCCTGCACGGTGTTTCGCGCCAGCCCGAGCGTGGCGGCGAGTTGGACGCCCGTCGCGCGCGGCGCGTCACACATCGCGAGCAACATCCGGGCGTCGGTGCGGTCGAGCTTCGTCATGTCGCCCAGTGTCGCACGTCACTGGTTTCTGAAACAGGGCAACATGCTCAATGAACGTCGCCTTGCTTGCTCATCGTGCGTTGCGGTGGTTCCCTGAAGTCAGCAGATCGACCAGATCGGCTCGACCAGGTGAGCGAGGTGAGGGCGGTGACCGATCTCGACGTCCGCAGGCCCGACCGGCAGCCCTACGAGCTCGGCGACCGCTACCGATCCGGCTCGGGCCCGGTGGTGCTCACCGGCGTGCAGGCCATCGCCCGCGCGCTCGTCGAACAGCACGAGCGCGACGCGCGCGCCGGACGTCGCGTGGCCACGTTCGTCTCGGGGTACCAGGGCAGCCCGCTCGGCGGCGTCGACCGGATGCTCGCGGGCATGCCAGATGTGTTGCAGGCCAACGACATCACGTTCGTACCCGGGCTGAACGAGGAGTTGGCGGCCACCTCGGTGTGGGGGAGCCAGGCCGCATTCCTGGACGGCGGCGCGCGTCAGGACGGCGTGATCGGCGTGTGGTACGGCAAGGGGCCCGGGCTCGACCGCGCCACGGACGCCCTCCGGCACGCGAACGTGTACGGGGTCAACCCCCGCGGTGGCATGCTCCTGTTCGTCGGCGACGACCCGGCGTCCAAGTCCTCGACGGTGCCCGCCGTCAGCGAACGGTCGCTGGCGGCGCTGGGGATACCGGTGCTGTTCCCGCGCAACGCGCGCGAGGTCGTCTCGATGGCCATGCACGGCGTGGCGCTGTCGAGGGCCTCGGGGTGCGTGGTGGCGCTCAAGATCGTCGCCGACGTGGCCGACGGTGCCTGGTCGGTCGACGACGACGTGGCCGAAGTCGACATCGTCGTACCCGAAATCGTTTGGGAGGGAACGCCTTTCGTCTACCGTCAGCGTCCGATGGCGGCGCCGGCGACGAGCCTGGACGCCGAGGCCGACCTGTACGGACCGCGGGCCGAAGTCGTGCGCGCCTATGGCGCCGTCAACCGGCTCGACGTCGTCGAACTCGACCCACCCGGAGCGACGCTCGGCATCGCGGCCACCGGCACGGCGTTCGACGCGATGCGCCAGGCGCTGCTCGACCTGGGTGCCGACGACGTCGCGCTGCACCGTGCGGGTGTACGCCTGCTGCGCATCGGCATGCCCACCCCGCTGGGTCGCGATGCCGTCACGTCGTTCGCCGCGGGCCTCGCCGAGATCCTCGTCGTCGAGGACAAGACGGCCTTCGTCGAGGCCCAGGTGCGCGACATCCTCTATGGCTCGGCGGATGCGCCGCGCATCATCGGCAAGCGGGACGCGGCGGGCCGACCGCTGATCCCTGCGGGCGGCGAGCTCACCGCCGGGCGTCTGCTCGGGCCGCTGCGCCGCGTGCTCCGGGACCGTCTCGAGCTGACGAGGGCCGCCCCACCACCGCTATCGCTGGAAGTCCTTGCCGCCGAACGGAGTCCGTACTTCTGCTCCGGCTGCCCGCACAACCGCTCGACCGCGGTCCCCGAGGGCTCGCTGGCCGGCGGCGGGATCGGGTGCCACACCATGGTGACGATGTCCGGGCGCACCGACAGCGCCGTGCTCGGGCTCACCCAGATGGGCGGTGAGGGCAGCCAGTGGATCGGGCAGGCGCCGTTCACCGACGTCGACCACCTGTTCCAGAACATCGGCGACGGCACGTTCTTCCACTCGGGGCAGCTCGCCGTGCAGGCATGCGTCGCGGCGGGGGTGAACATCACCTACAAGCTCCTGTACAACGAGGTCGTCGCGATGACGGGCGCCCAGGACGCCGAGGGTGCCCTCGGCGTCGCGGCGCTCACCCACAAGCTGGCGGCCGAAGGCGTTCGCCGCATCATCGTGTGCGCCGACGAACCGCAGCGACACGACAAGCGGGCCATGGCAGCGAACACGGTGGTCTGGCATCGCGATCGTCTCGACGAGGCGCAGCGGCAGTTGCGCGAGGTCCGGGGCGTCACGGTCCTCATCTACGACCAGCACTGCGCGGCCGACGCCCGACGCCAGCGCAAGCGCGGGACACTGCCCGCGCGCACCACCCGGGTCCTCATCAACGAGGCGGTGTGCGAGGGCTGCGGCGACTGCGGCGTCAAGTCCAACTGCCTGTCCGTGCAGCCGGTCGACACCGACTATGGCCGCAAGACGCGGATCGACCAGAGCTCCTGCAACACCGACTACAGCTGCCTGCAGGGCGATTGCCCGTCGTTCGTGACCGTCGAGGTCGCACCGGGACGGGCGAAGCGCCGACCCGTGCCGCCGGCACCCCCGGTGCCCGACGTCGAGACCGAGCCGGTGACGTCGACGCACAACGTGTTCTTCGCCGGCATCGGCGGCACCGGAATCGTGACGGTGACCCAGGTGCTCGCCACCGCCGCGCTGCGCGCCGGGTACGACGTGGAGAGCCTGGACCAGATCGGGTTGAGCCAGAAGGCCGGCCCGGTGGTCTCGCACCTACGCTTCGCCGCGGGTGGCCTGGCCCCGGCCAACCGGCTCACCCCGGCCAGTGCGGACTGCCTGGTGGCCTTCGACCTGCTCGCCGCGACCGACGTCAAGAACCTCGGCTACGGCGACCCGGAGCGCACGATCTGCGTCGCGTCGACCAGCAAGACCCCGACCGGCGCGATGGTCTACGACCCGTCGGTCGCCTATCCCGACACCGCCTACCTTTTGCACCGGCTCGGGCAGGCGGTGCACGCCGTGCACTCCTTCGACGCGCTCGCGGCCGCCGAGGCGCTGTTCGGCGACACGGCGCCGGCGAACCTGCTGCTGGTCGGCGCCGCCCATCAGACGGGCGCCCTTCGACTTCCGGCGGAGAGCATCGAGGAGGCCATCGCCATCAACGGCGTCGCCGTCGAGGCCAACGTCGCCGCGTTCCGGTGGGGTCGGGTCGCCGTCGCCGACCCGGTGCGCTTCGGCGAGGCGGTCACCCCCGTGCAGCACGCCGCGCCTGCCGCCGACCCGGACCGCGTGATGGCGGGGACGACCCTGTCCGGGCAGATCGGTGATCTCGTCGCGCGCCGGGCCGGTGACCTCATCGGCTACCAGAACGAGAAGGTCGCCCGCCGCTACGTCACGCTGATGGAGGGGGTCTGGGCGGCCGAACGCGCGGTCACCGATCGCACGGACTTGAGCGAGGCCGTCGCGCGGGGGCTCTACAAGTTCACCGCGTACAAGGACGAATACGAGGTGGCGCGGCTGCTCACCGATCCGCGGTTCGTCGAGCACGTCGCCGCTCAGCTGCCGGGCGGCACGAACCTCACCTACCGGTTGCATCCGCCGACGCTGCGGGCGCTGGGCCGCCGCGAGAAGATCGGCTTCGGACCGCGCAGCCACGTCGCGCTCAGGCTGCTCGCCAGGGGCAAACGGTTGCGCGGCACGCCACTGGACCCCTTCGGCCGGGCGCGCCTGCGCAGGATCGAGCGCAGTCTGCTCGCGGGGTACGTCGACGTGGTCACCCGGCTGGCCGCCGACCTCACGGTGGCGACGTATGACCGGGCGGTCGAGGTGGCCTCCCTCAGCGACGTCGTCCGGGGGTACGAGGACGTCAAGCTGACGGCGGTGAGGACCTATGTCGATCGTTTGCGCGAATGGGGTTTCGATTCCTCGTTCACCGATGTGAGCGCATTGCTCGACGAATGACGGCCCGGTCAATATGTCCGAAGCGCTGCCATCTCGCCCGCCAGCCCCGAAACTGTGTGTATTCCGGGTGAACGAATAGCGGACGGGAAATGGTCATGAGCGACAAGGCGGATTCTGGCGGTGAATCGGCGCCCGACGGCGTCGCGGTGACTGCACGCGTGTGCGTCTATCCCAGCACCGAAAGGGAAGCTCACGGCGTCGTCGTCGACGACTTCGGCGACGGCGTCGGAATTCCGGTGGAGATCGGCAGCAATGTCATTGCCGGTCCGGCCCGGCGGTGGGCGGTCATGCTCGACGACGACAACCTGGTCTTCGTGGATAGTCATCAATTGGTCGCCGAATAACGTGTGTGACGTATCGCACATTTCGGCGCGCAGGTGCCGATCCGCCCTGGCCTGACGTTTGCTGAATTGCGCCGAAGTGGTGCCGGAATGCGGTGTCCGGCGTCCGTGCGAGCCCACCCCCGGCATTGCCGATCGCGGTGTCGTGGCTGGCGAGGACAGGGCCCTCGACCCTCGGAGATGCTGGTCAGCGACGGCTCCGGACGGGGTGACGGAGCTCCCGCGTCGACCCGCTGCGGACCGTCGACGGCCCCGCCATTTCGCCCTCGTCGAGACGACTCCCAATGGCACCACATCGAATCGTCAGCTTAGCTAACTAACGTGATGACGCGGCCAAATAGGGGTTTTCGCTGGCAGCGATGGTGTAACGCCGGCGGCCCGGGGAACGGTTAAGCTGATGACGACACTGCGATGATGCCGTCGTGCTCACGTGACGGAAGGTGGACGAAATGGCGTTGACGAAGAAATTGGCTCTTGGCCTGGGTGGTGCGGCCATCGCGTTGGTGGCGGGAAGCGGGATTGCCTCTGCTGCTCCCGGTGACGCGGCGATCGTGAATTCGACGTGCACCTACCCGCAGGTGATGGCTGCCCTCAATGCGAAGGACCCGGCTGCCGGGGCCGCGCTGGCCGGCGACCCCGCCGCCAACGGCTTCCTGCAGGGGCTCATCGCTGCGCCTCCCGGCTCGCCGGAGCGCCAGCAGAAGGTGGACTTCGTCCGCTCCTTCCCGCAGGCGGCGCAGTACAACGGCCTGATCAACTCGGTTGCCAGCACCTGCAACAACTACTGACACCCGGTTGCGAAACTGCCCACCCCCGCCGCGGCGGAGGTGGGCAGTTTCGTCTGTCGATCAGAGCAGTCCGAGCAACTTCAGGTCGGTGACGTACTTGACGATCACCGGGGCCGAGAGATGCGGGATGTCCTTGTCGGGCCCGATCTTGGCCTCTTGAACCGCCGCCCGGAAGTGGTCGGCCGGTGCGAGTGACCCGTTGATCGGGGGCTGCGGCGACTGGTAGTTGTGCAGCAGCGGCAGCAACGAGGCCTGACGCTGCTTCTCGGGCAGCGCCCGCAGCGTCGTGTCGAAGCGCGCCAGCCAGTCGGCGTAGTCGGGCACCCGGGTGATCCGGTATCCCGCCTCGTCGAGCCAGTCGACGAACGTGTCCATGCTGATGCCGTCGTCATACGGGTTCATCACGTGGAACGTGTCGAACCCCTCCGTGACGTTCACCCCGAGCGTGGAGATGGCCTCGGCGATGAATTCGACGGGCAGACCGTCGAAGTGGGCCCGCTGGCGACTTCCGTCGGCGTCCAGTGGGTAGAACGACGCGGGTGCCACACCGGTGGCGACCAGGCTCAGCATCATGCGGGTGAACATGTCGGGCACGTTCAGCTGTCCCGCGTAGGACGTGTCGGCCATGATCATGTCGCAGCGGAACACCGAGACCGGCAGCCCGCACAGGTCGTGGGCCTCCCGCAGGAGCACCTCACCGGCCCACTTGCTGTTGCCGTAGCCGTTGGCGTAGGCGTCGCTGATCTCGCGGGTCGCGCTCATCTGCCGGATGTCGGTCTCTTCGACGAACGTGCCCGGCGTGATGCCGTCGCCCACGCCGATCGTCGAGACGTACACGAACGGCTTGATGCGGGTGGTCAGCGCGATGCGGATCAGCTCCGCGGTGCCCACGGCGTTGGGGCCGAACAGCTGGCTGTAGGGCAGCACGTGGTTGACCAGGGCGGCCGGGTCGACGATGAGGTCGACGGTGTCGGCGAGCCGCTGCCAGGTGGCCTGATCCAGACCCAGATCCGCCTCGCCCTTGTCTCCGGCGATCACCTCGAGGTGATCGGCCAGGGAGCGGTAGTGCTCGAGCAGCTTCGGGTCTCCGCTGTCGAAGGTGGCGTCCAGCCTGCGCCGCGCGTCCTCGTCGGACTTGGCGCGAACCAGGCAGATCACCTTCCCGTCGACCAGATCCATCCGTTCCAGCCATTCCAGGGCCAGGTAGCGACCCAGGAATCCGGTGGCGCCGGTGAGGAGGACGGTGCGCACCTCGCCGGCCGGGCCCGGCAGCGCCGGCGCGGCGGACAGGGTGGCCTCGTCGATGAACTTCTCCAGCGTCAGGTCCCGCGCGTGCACCTCGGTGGCGTCGCGGCCGTGCACGGCGTCGTACGTCGGGCGCTTGCTTCCGCCCGCGCGCTCGGCCTCGACGTACGCCGCGATCGAGGCGAGGTCGCTGGCCGGGCTGACGATGACGCCGACGGGGACGTCGACCTCGAAGATTTCGTGCAGCAGATTGGCAAAGGTCAACGCGGACAACGAGTCTCCACCGAGATCGGTGAAGGCGGCGTCCGGGGAGACGTCCGCCGACGCCGCGCCGAGCAGTGCGCTCGCCGCCTTGCCGACGGTCTCCAGGACGGGGCGGTTGGCGCCGTCCTGGCGCAGCGACCGCAGCACGTCCGCCTGGCCGTCGGCCAGATCGACGTACAGCTGCTCGAGCTCGGGGCCGTAGTAGTCCTTCAGCTTCGGCCGCGCCAGCTTGCGGATGCCGGTCAGCAGACCGTTCTCCAGCGTGAAGGGCGTGGTCTCCACCAGGAAGTCGCGCGGGATCTCATAGGACTGCAACCCCGATTCGCGGGCGACGCTCTGCAGCGCCTCGGCGAGAACCGGCTTGACCGCGGACAGGTCGCCGCCGACCCCGGCGAGTGCGTCGTCGGTCGGCACGATCACGGCCAGCAGGTAGGAGCGAGCGCTGTTGCCGTACACGAAGATCTGGCGGATCGACGGGTGGCCGCCATAGGCCGCCTCGAGCTTGGAGACGGTGACGAACTCGCCCTGCGAGAGCTTGAGGACGTTGTTGCGGCGGTCCACGTAGGTGAGGTGGTCGGGCCCGATCTCGGCGAAGACGTCACCGGTGTGGTACCAGCCGTCGGCGTCGAACAGTTCGGCCGTCACGTCGGGACGCTTGTAGTACCCGGGGATGACGTCCGCCGTCTTGACCCACAGCTCGCCGCGCGGATGCGGGCGGTCGGTGCCGAAGTACCCGAGGTCGGGCACGTCGACGAGCTTGTAGTCGGTGACCGGTGGCCGCCGGATCTGGTCGTCGACCAGGATCACGCCGTCCTCGGTGGACCCATAGCCGTTGATGAGGTGGATGTCGATGAACTCCTCGACCCACGAGCGCAGCTCCGGTGAGATCGGCGCAGATCCGGTCATCGCCGAGAACTGGCGTCCGCCAATGAGATTTACGCGCAGGTCGGCCATCACCTCGAGCTCGACCTCGGCGCGGTGGGCGCCTTCGGCGGTGGTGCGGCGGTCGACCTCGCTCTGCACCTCCTGGAACAGCATCTCCCAGATGCGGGGGACCAGGTCGAGCTTCGTCGGGCGCACCAGCGCGAGATCGTCGAGCAGGGTCGAGAGGTCGCTCTTGGCGGCGAAGTACGCCGTGCCACCCGCGCCCAACGTCGCGTACAGGATGACCCGCCCCATGACGTGGCTGACGGGCATGAAGCTCAGGGTGATCGCGGGCATCTTGCCCTCGGTGTCCCAGTCGGGGCCGAACCAGCCGCGCCAGCAGTTGGCCATCAACCGATCGGTGTACATCGCGCCCTTGGGCGTGCCGGTGCTGCCCGAGGTGTAGATCAGCAGCCGCAGCGCGTCCTCGTCGCCACCGCTCGTCGTCGCGACGTCGGAGTGCTGGGCGCCCTCGGCGATGACGTCGTCGAGGGATTCGATCGTGATGCCAAGCTCGGCGAGGCGGGCGGTCGCGGCCGCCACGGCCTCGCGCTGATCGTCGACCTGCGGGTGGTAGTCGAACACCACGAAGCGCTGGGGAGCGAACGCGGTCAGCGCGAGCTCGACGGCGTCGTCGAGGTGGTCGACGCTGGTCAGGATGGCGACGGGCTCGGTCTCGACCAGGATGGGATGCAGTTGCGCGACCGGCGCGCTGGTCTGCAGCGGTACCGCGACCGCACCGGTCAGCGAGAGCGCCATGTCGACGACGGCGTAGTCGGCGCTGGTGAATCCGAGGGTCGCGACGCGGTCGCCCGGTTGGACGGGGTTGGCCGCCAGGGCGTCGGCGAGGGCGCGCACCCGCGCCCAGGTCTCGCGGTAGCTGAGGGTGTCGAAACGGGGCTGCAACTGGGCGACGGTGCGGCCCGAGTCGTCGGTGACGAACTCGACCGCCCGCTGACCGAGGGCGGGACGATCGGCGTAGCCGGTCATCACGGTCTTGATGACGTCGGTGAGCAGCAGGCCGGGCGCGGCGAGCGCGGCGGTGATCGATGGGTCGGGTGCAGCGGCAACCAATTGCGGGTCACTGGAACTCGAACCAGAGGTCATTTCGGCGAACCGACGTTGAAGCCGAGCCTCGCGGGCGTTGGCTGGGTCTGACATGGATCTTTCTCCTGACAAGTGCGTGTTTCTCAATCGTGGATAGCGGGCCACGTGGGGCCACATAGGAGAAAGTACGTTAGCAAAACTAAATATTCCTGGACGGTTGCTGTGCGCCGTCGCGACGGTGTGGCGGCCGTCACCGGCTAGCAGCGTTTCTGTGATCCCGCCCACGATTGGACACGGGAGGCGATGCTCGCCAATGATTTTCAGCAACCGGGGACACCTGGGGACACCTACGCCCGGACCGGGCATGACCAGCCGCTGCTGCTTCCTCAGTGGTAGCTGGCATGCCGTCGAGCACAGTCGCGGCGAGCCAGGGCGGCGGGGTGGGCCGAATCCGCACGACCGGTGTCCGTCCCTAGGGCGTGACTGATCTCACGACGGCGTCAGGCCGTCAGCAGGTCCACCACGACGCTCAGCACCACCACGACGCCGAGGAATGCACCGATCGCCCACACGACCGCACGCCGATCGGTTTCCATGGCCACGATCGCAGCGATGACCGCGGCCAGCAGCCCGCCGACGAAGATGGCGATGGCGGGCCCGCCGTGCGGGAGCACCGCGAGGGCGGTCGTCATGCTCGCGATGGTGGCACGGCGACCGCCGCGTCCGCCTGCGGATTACCTTGCCGCCGGCTGTCAGCGCGGCTCAGTCGTCGTCCGACTTCTCGCTGTCCTTGGAGTCGCTGTCCTTGGAGTCGTCGTCCTTTGAGTCGGCCTTGGCGTCGCTACCCTTGGACTCGGACTTCTCGTCGTCCTTCGACTCGGCGTCCTCGGCGTCGTCAGAGGAGTCACCCTTGTTGGACGTCGACGGAATCAGTTCGACGACCGCCCAGTGGCTGGGGGAGACCAGCACCGTCCACTTGCCGTCCTCGCGTCCCATCTTGAGGACGCCGTGCTCGACCGCGTAGGCCGTGTCGTCGTCGTAGTCGCTCGATTGCCCGTCGGTGTAGGTCAGTTTGAAGGCCATGCGTCGAGCGTGCCATCAACGCGACGTATGCGAGGCGGGTTCGGCGATCTATTCAAGATCGTTTAAAACCCTGGCGCAGAGGCCATTTCGCGGTGCGCGTCGGTCACACCTCGGGCGCGCGATGTCGACCCTGGTAGGCGTCGGCCGCGCGGGCCTGATCTTGGTACGGAGTCCAGCCCTGTCCGAAGAGCTCCAGCGTGGGATCGCCGGCGATGGGCGTGAACCGGGGTGCTACTGGTTCGTCGCGGTCGTTCATGCCCGCAAGGTACCCAGAGGCCGCCCGGCGCCAAACGCGCTGACCGCGTCGCCGTGCCACCGCTGGCGGGTGCTGACCTCCCGTTCACGACGTCGCGTCGAAGTACTGGCCCATCTCCAGATCCTCGAGCAGGCCCGGACCGGTGGGCTGCCAGCCGAGCAGCGAGCGGGTCGAGGTGCTCGAGGCGGGCCCGTCGAGAGCGAGAAATGCGCCGAGCCAACCGAAGTGCGCGCCCGCGTCGTCGGGTGCGATGGAGATGGTCGGGACGTCGAGGTGCCGCCCGATGACCTCGGCCACCTCGCGGACCGGGACGCCCTCGTCGGCCACCGCGTGCAGGGCCGTTCCCGGCGGAGCGGATTCGAGCGCCAGCCGGAACAGTCGCGCGGCGTCCGAGCGGTGCACGGCCGGCCACCGGTTGGCGCCGTCGCCGACGTAACCGGAGGCGCCTCTGTCGCGCGCGATCGCGATCTGTGTCGCGACGAAGCCGTTGTCGCCGTCGCCGTGCGTCGTCGGTGGTAGCCGCACCACCGAGGACCGCACCCCGCGGTCCGCATAGGACTGCACCAGTCGAGCGTTCGCCTGCCTG
This sequence comes from Mycolicibacterium madagascariense, assembly GCF_010729665.1. NCBI lineage: Bacteria > Bacillati > Actinomycetota > Actinomycetes > Mycobacteriales > Mycobacteriaceae > Mycobacterium > Mycolicibacterium madagascariense. The sequence continues at coordinate 664,946 of NZ_AP022610.1, forward strand.
CCGAGCGGACCGCTCGCGGGGGAGTTCGGGTCGACGTCCGACCCGTCCTCCTCGGTGGCCACCCGGCCCAGCGCGACACCCATGGTTCCCGACGCGATGACGAATGGGCGGTCGGTCCCGGCCAGTGCGTCGCCGATCGTCTCGATGGCTCGGCGATCCGCGGTCACGGCGCCGTCGAAGTCGCCCGAGAACGCGATGTCGTGCTTGAACGCCAGGTGGATGACGCCGTCCGCCGCCCCCGCGGCCGACGCGAGCACGTCGAGATCGTCGATGTCGCCGCGTACGGCGTCGGCGCCCGCGGCCTCGAGCGCAGCGGCCGACGCGTCCGAGCGGGCCAGCCCGACGACGCGGTGGCCGGCGCCGAGGAGTTCCGGAACGACGGCCGATCCGACCCACCCGGATGCGCCGGTGACGAGAACTCGCATGATTGCCTCCAAGAATCCGATGTCAGCTACTGACATCACCACTGTAGCGACCATGTCAGTTGCTGTCATCAACTAATCTCGCTGCATGGGTCGATGGCAACCAGACGCGCTCGGCCGCCTCCAGCAGGCGGCGCTGGAGCTCTACGGGGAGCGGGGCTTCGAGCCGACCGCGGTGGCCGACATCGCCGAGCGGGCCGGGCTGACCGAGCGCACGTTCTTCCGCTACTTCGCCGACAAGCGCGAGGTGTTGTTCTCCGGCGGAGAGGCGCTCATCGAGGTGTTCGTGAAAAACGTTGCGGCGGCGCCTGATTCACGTGCGCCGCTGGACGTCGTCGGGGAGGCGCTACAGGCGGCCGGCGGGTTCTTCGCGGGTCGCATCCACCAATCGCGCGCCCGTCAGGCCGTGATCGACGCGAACCCCAGCCTGCAGGAGCGCGAATTATCCAAGCTGGCGACGTTGGGCGCGGCCGTCGCCGAGGCGTTGCGGGCCCGCGGCGTCGACGATCCCGCCGCGGTGCTGGCCGCCGAGGCGGGAATCACCGTCTTCAAGGTGAGTTTCGACAGGTGGGTGAACGGGCCCGACGACCAGGAGTTCTCCGACGTCGTGCGCACGACGATGGAGGACTTCAAGGCGGTGGCGAGGGGTTCCTGACCGCGCTCAGCGCGCGAAGTCCGAGGGCCGGAAGGTGCCGTCGCTCAACTTGCCCTCGATCTCCTCGAGGCTGCGGCCGGTCAGATCCGGCATCCGGAAGTAGACGAACAACCAGGCGGCGACGTTGAAGAGGCCGTAGAGCCACATCGACGATCCGACGCCGATGCCGCTGATCAACGTCAGCAGCGTCAGCGTGATGAGCAGGTTCGTCCCCCACAGCACCGCGGACTGCGCAGCCGTACCCGCCGGCCGCACCGCCAACGGGTAGGTCTCCGAACCGGTGAGCCAACCCATCAGCTGCAGACCGCCCGCGTTGAACAGCATGAACACGACCAGGCAGGCGATGATGAACGGCACCGAGTCACGGCCACTGTGGCCGGAGACGAACAACCAGCCCAGAACGAACAGGCTCAGTGCCGCACCGGGAATCATGATCAGCGTCAGCCGGCGTCGGCCCACCCGATCGATGATGGTCAGCCCGACGAGCTGCGCGACGAGGTAGCTGACGCCGAGGGCGACCGACACGTCCAGCGCCACCGACGTGGAGAACCCGTTGTCGGTGAGGATCGTCGGGGAGTAGTAGATGATCATCTCGATGCCGCTGAGCTGGGTGAAGACGGCGATGCCGCAGCCGAGGATGACGGCGGGCCGCACCCACTTCTCGCGAAGCCCCGACCAGCCGCGCGTGGCGGCCGTCTTCTCCTCGCGGGCGAGCTGCGCCATCTCGTCCAGTTCGTCCTCGACGTCGTAGCCCGACGGCCGCACGCGGGAGAGGACCTCCGTGGCGTCGTCGCGGCGGTCCTGCTTGACCAGCCAGCGCGGGCTCTCCGGCAGCCGCAACAGCAGGGCGAGCATGATCGCGGCGGGAACGGCGGCGACACCGATGGACCAGCGCCACGGGATCGCTTCCGACGCACCGACGATCGTGGCGATCACGATGCCGACGCCGATCGCGATTTGAAAGCACAGCACCAGCCGGCCGCGGTACTTCGGAGGCGCCAGCTCGGCGACGTACATGGGCGCGGTCTGCGTGGCGCCGCCCACGGCGAACCCGAGCACGAGCCGTCCGAGGGACAGGACGACGGGATTGGGGGACAGCGCGCACCACAGGGCGCCGACGACGAACACCACCGCCAGCATCACCAGCGTGCCCTTGCGACCTCGCCGCTCGGACAGGGAACTGCAGGTCAGCGCTCCGACGACGGCCCCGAGCAGGATGCTCGCCGCGATGACCTGTTTCCAGCTCTCGGCGATGCCGAAGTCCTTCGTGATCTGCAGGAGAGCGCCGGAGATGATGCCGGTGTCGTAGCCGTACAGCATTCCGGAGACGGCGGATACCAGCGCGACGATGACGACCGCGCCGGTGAGTTGACCGGGGGTGTCTGCTCGCGCGACCTCTGGCTTGCCGGGAGCACTACCAATGGAACTCATGAGCCCAGCCTCCAGCCGTCAGACGTCGTCGTCGAATACGCGGTGGAGGTGGATACCCACTGCGGTCCCGAACGAACCGCAGGCCGAACGGATTAGCGGCTGTCAGAAGCCTTGTGCCGCGGGTGGATCAGGTAACGCAACCAACGAACGTCGATCAGCATGGATGATTCCTCTTGGCTCAGGCGGACTTGGTCAGGATGGGGAGGATGCGACGACGCTCACCGGCGACGTCCGAAAAGTGGTGCAGCGCTTCGGGAACCGACGACGTCGCGGGGAACACCTCGTCGACGCCGCAGAGGCGCAGCGTGCGCGACACGGGCTGGCTGACGATGAGCGACCACTCGTCGCCTGCGGCGTAGCAGGCTTCGTCGATGGCGTCGAGCAGTTCGATGGCCTGCGCAGCGAAGGAGGTAACGCCGCTGAGATCGAGGATGAACGGCTTCTCGGCGATGATGCAGCCCTTGGCCTCGGCGACGACGGAGCCGACGTTGACGGCGTCGATCGTGCCGGTGATGGTCAGCACGGTCGCCAGCTGGCGGCACTGCTTGTGAAGCTCGGCTCCGTGGCACTCGACCGACGGATTGCCATATCGGAAGCGGTTTTTCGCGACTGAGTTGGTGCTCGCTGTGGTCATGGCACTGCCTCCCTTCGGTGATTGCCGAGTGAGAAGGCGGCGATGCCGTCACTTCGACTTGAATCCCAAGGTAGGGGGCCAAAATAAGGTACCGGGGAGTAAGTCCTAAAACATCCTTAAGACTTGTCTGCCCCAGAACAGCAAATCGCTCAGCGGGGGCGGCCCTGAGCGCCCGAATACCGCTCCCAGGGGGAGTAGTCCGCCAGCAGATCCTCCTGCGGCGGCCGCTGATCCTCGGGCACGTGCTGGAGGTTGATGCGCACGCGGTACCAGATCGAGCTGGGCCCGCGCATGCCGTCGACCAGGACGTCGATGGGCTCCAGCCGCTCAGCGGCGGCCGGATGCGCGTCCTTCCACGTCTGGAGCGCGGCCATCGCCTCGTCCTTGGTCTTCGTCCTGGCGATCTCGATGAGCGGTTTGGTCGACACCCGGTTCCCCGACCCGTCCCCACGTCGTGCACCCTTGGGCGCCTTCTCCGCGGGGCCGAGTTCCTCCGCCAGCGCGAGCAGGCCCTCCAGACCGCCGGCGGCGTCGTCCATGCCCTCCCACGGATCGCCGATCTCGGCGAAGCGCTCGGGCACCGTCGCCACGGTGAAGGCCTCGGGCCGGCACCCGGGCACCTCGTCCCACCGCAGGGGCGTGGACACCCTGGCGTCGGGCCGCGAGCGGACGGAGTAGGCCGAGGCCACGGTCCGGTCCTTCGCGTTCTGGTTGAAGTCGACGAAGACGCCCTGGCGCTCCTCCTTCCACCACCGGCTCGTCGCCAAATCCGGTGCGCGCCTTTCGACTTCACGCGCAATGGTCTCAGCCGCCAGCCGCACCTGCCGGTACGGCCAGTTGGGCTCGATGCGCGCGTACACGTGAAAGCCCTTCGAGCCCGAGGTCTTCGGCCATGCCGTCAGTCCGTAGTCGGCCAGCACGTCGCGGGCGACCAGTGCCACGTCGATGATCTGCTGCCATTCGACGCCGGGCATCGGGTCGAGGTCGACGCGGAGTTCGTCGGGATGCTCGAGATCGTGGGCCTGCACGGGGTGGGGGTTGAGGTCGACGCAGCCCAGGTTGACCGCCCACGCCAGGCCCGCCGCGTCCGACAGGACGGCCTCCTTGGCCGAGGTGCCCGACGCGTACTTCAGCTCGGCGACCTCGATCCAGTCCGGCCGCTTCTCGGGGGCCCGCTTCTGGAAGATGGCCTCCTGGTCGATGCCCTTGACGAACCGCTTGAGGATCATCGGCCGGCCCGCGACGCCGCGCAGGGCGCCGTGGGCGACGGCCAGGTAGTACTCGATGAGGTCGAGCTTGGTGACGTCCGGGCGCCCGTCCAGCCCGGGAAAGACGATCTTGTCCGGGTGGGTCACCCGCAGCGTCTTGTCCCCGATGTCCATCGACAGCGAAGACGCCATGTCGGCAATGGTAGTTGCGGACGAGCCTGGGGACTCGGACCCACATGCGACGGGCGTCACATATTGTGGGTGGATGCCCAACCTCATCGAGCTCCCCTTTCAGGCGGCGGCCAAGGTCCAGCAATATTTGGAGCGCGGTTCGGCCGAGCTGCACTACGCGCGGAAGATGTTCGAGGCGGGCGCCTTCAAGCTCGAGCCCCCGCAGAACGTCGCGGCCATGGTGGCCGACATCCGGCGCTGGGGTGAGTTCGGCATGATCCCGGCGCTCAACGCCCGACGCACGCCGAACGCCACCGCGATCATCGACGACGACGGCGAGATGACGTTCAAGGAGCTCGACGACGCCGCCAACGCCGTCGCGAACGGTCTGCTCGAACGGGGCGTCACGGGTGGCGACGGAGTCGCTCTCCTCATTCGCAACCACCGCTGGTTCCTCGTCGCGCTCTACGGCGCGGCCAAGGTCGGTGCGAAGCTGATCCTGCTCAACAGCGAATTCTCGGGGCCGCAGATCAAGGAGGTCTCCGAGCGCGAGGGCGCGAAGCTCATCATCTTCGACGACGAGTACACCAAGGCGGTCTCCGCCGCGGAGCCCGAGCTGGGCCGTCTGCGCGCGCTGCCGACGAACCCCGACAACGACGATCCGTCAGAGAGCTCCGACGAGACGTTGGCCGACCTGATCGCCAAGAGCAGGTCCACGCCGCCGCCGAGGGCCACGGCGCACTCCAAGATCATCATCCTGACCAGCGGCACGACGGGTACCCCCAAGGGAGCGAACCGCAGCAGCCCACCGTCGCTGGCTCCCATCGGGGGCGTGCTGTCGCACGTGCCGTTCAAGGGCGGTGAGGTGACGTCGTTGCCCGCGCCGATGTTCCATGCGCTGGGCTACCTGCACGCCACGATCGCGATGATGCTGGGCAGCACGCTGGTGTTGCGCAGGAAGTTCAAGCCGGCCACGGTTCTCGCCGACATCGAGAAGCACCGGGTCACCGCGATGATCGTCGTTCCGGTGATGTTGTCGCGTCTGCTGGACGAGCTCGAGAAGACGAGCCCGAAGCCCGACCTGTCGAGCCTGCGCATCGTGTTCGTGTCCGGGTCGCAGCTGGGTGGTGAACTCGCCAACCGGGCGTTGAAGGATCTCGGTCCCGTCGTCTACAACCTGTACGGGTCGACGGAGATCGCCTTCGCGACAATTGCTCGGCCACAAGACCTTTCGATCAATCCGTCGACGGTGGGACCGGTCGTCAAGGGCGTCAAGGTCAAGCTGTTCGACGAGAACGGCAAGGAGGTCCCGAAGGGCGAGGTGGGACGGATCTTCGTCGGCAACACCTTCCCGTTCGAGGGCTACACCGGGGGCGGCCACAAGGCGATCATTGACGGGCTCATGTCATCCGGTGACGTCGGCTACTTCGACGAGCACGGTCTGCTCTACGTGAGCGGTCGCGACGACGAGATGATCGTGTGCGGTGGCGAGAACGTCTTCCCCGCCGAGGTCGAAGATCTGATCAGCGGCCACCCCGAGGTCGTCGAGGCCACCGCGATCGGTGTCGAGGACAAGGAGTGGGGCCACCGGCTGCGCGCGTTCGTCGTCAAGACCGACGGCGCCTCCGTCGACGAGGACACCATCAAGGCCTACGTCAAGGACAACCTGGCCCGCTACAAGGTGCCCCGCGAGGTCATCTTCCTCGACGAGCTGCCGCGCAACCCGACGGGCAAGATCCTCAAGCGGGAGCTCAAGGACATGGACGTCGACGGCGATGGCGGCGGTGACGGCGGCAGCGCCAAGTCCGAAAAGCCTTCCAGCAACGGGGATTCCGAAAAGACGGCGGACAACGCCGAGCCCGACGGGGCCGACGCGAAGGCCTGACCCCAGCGGCTCTCGGCCCGTCAACCCGACCGCTGCTCGCCCCCACCCCACTCCTCCGGGCGTCCGAAGAGGCGTTCGGGGTGGTGGTAGTAGTTGAGCCGGGGTTGGCCGGTGTCGAGTTCCGGCGGTGGGATCCATTGCACCCCTTGGGGTGTGATGGTGACCGTCCAACCGAATTCGGCGAGGCGGTTGTCCCCGGGGCAGGCCAGCACTTCTTCGTTGACGTTGGTCTGCCCGCCGTTCTTGGCCCAGCCGTTGACGTGGTGCACCTGGGTGCCGTACGCCGGGACCCGGCAGCCGGGCTTGGTGCAGCCGCGGTCGCGGGCGTAGAGCACGATGCGGTGCGCCGCCGGGGCGATGCGCTTGGTGCGCCCGCAGTACAGCGCCTCGTTGGTGTGGCGGTCGAACACCGTGAGGTAGTGGTAGGCGTGCGACGCCATCCGAATGACGTCCGACATCGGGATCAGCGTGCCGCCCGCGGTCACCGCAGTCATCGCCGGCCGCGCGGGCGTCGGCGGGAGCCGGAATGCCGGTGGGGGTGGGGGTACCGGTGGGGGTGGTGCGGCCGGCGGGGGTGATGTTGCCGGCGGGTCTTGCGGGTCTTGGTCTTCCGGTTCGGCGTCGGGTTCGGGCTGCTCGCTGGCGGCGTCACATATGGTGACGGACTCGTCCTGAACGCCCGGGGCGTCGGGGACAAGGTCGACGGTCTGTCCGCCAGCGGCGTCACTATTTGTGACGGCTGCCGGGGCGCAGTCGTCCTCGGACTCGTCCTGAACGCCCGGGGCGTCGGGGACAAGGTCGACGGTCTGTCCGCCAGCGGCGTCACAAAGTGTGACGGCTGCCGGGGTGTACTCACCCTCGGACTCGGCCGGGGCGGGATCGGTGTGGGTCGGAGGCTGCCCGCCAGCGGCGTCACAAATCGTGACGGCTGCTGGGGTGTACTGACCCTCGGACTCGGCCGGGGCGGGATTGGTGTGGGTCGGAGGCTGCCCGCCAGCGGCGTCACAATTTGTGACGGCTGCTGGGGTGTACTCACCCTCGGACTCGGCCGGGGCGCCCGGGGCGTCGGGGAGAAGGTGGCAGGCCTGCTCGTCGGCGGCGTCACAAATCGTGACGGCTGCTGGGGTGGTTTCACCCTCGGACTCGTCGGGCGCGGCCGAATCATCCTGCACCACCGGCGCTTCGGGTGGGAGGTCGATCTCGGTCTGCACCCCCTCTGGTGCGGCGCCGCGGTCGGTGATCCAGTCCGGGGCGGGGGTCTCGGGCAGGCCGGCGGCGGCCTCGAGGTCCTGCAGGGTGGTGGTCACGATGATCGTCACCGGCAACCCGTTGTGCTGACCCAACTCCCCACTGGCCAACGCCCCCCGCGCGATCACCGACAACGCATCGTGATTGCGCTGCCCTTGCGTGCGCCCATCCTCTTGGATCTGATCGCGGCTGGGCACCCCCGAGGTGCAGGGATGCTCGTCGTCGGGATTGCACATCCCCGGCGCGGCGAGCTTGGCGTTGACGGCCTCCAGCGCCGCCGCGGTCATCGGGTCCAACCGCCCCTGCACACTGACGGTGCCATCGGCCTCCTGGCGACCGAACACCAGATACCGCCGCCGGGACCGGGTGGCGTCGTTGGGCGCCGACCCATCCGGATCGATCATCGCCCGCAATCGCTTCCGCGCCTGGCGCAACCCCTCCGGGGTCAACCCCGGCGCCACCGACACCAGGGTCTCCTCGCACCGCTCACGCTCCTCGACGCTCACCCAGCCGGGCAACGTGGCGAAGAACCGGCGGATCTGCGCCACGTGATCGGCCCCGATGCGCCCCTCGGCCTGCGCGGCCGCGGTGCGCGCCAGCACCGGCTCCTGGGGCTCGCCCAGCAGCGACACCCGCGGCCCCAGATCACGGGCATGGTCCACGCGCCGGGCAGCATCGGTCGCCGAGATCTTCAACCGGTCGATCAACAACTCGCGCAACGACTTCGCGCCCAAGGCCATCGGATTGCTCTCCCGATCCATGCGCGCCAGGATCCGGTGGCTCACCGTCGCTCGGCGGCGCTGCGTGCCTTCCATACGCTGGAGCACGGTGAGCAGTTCACGATCGGTCAGGGCATCGAAGTCCAGGGCCAGCAGCTCATCGGTCAGCGCCGCATCCTTGGCGATCGCGGCGAGCACCTCATCTGCACCCATGCCTCGAACATACCTTCGACCACCGACAAGAACCCTGCCCGCCAACCTCGAAAACTGGAGTTGCACAACATGATTCGGGTTCGGTTGCACACTAAAACGAACCAGTCAGTCGGGAGGGGTCAGACCTGCAGGAGGTACTCCAGGTCGGTCCAGTGGCCACGTGGCGTTCGGTCGAGGAGCGCGCCGGTGCCGGCCTCGTCGAAGGCCGTGACGACGTCGTCCATGCCCTCGCTGAAATGCGCCCACGAATCCAGGTGCGCGGCGATGACGACGCTTGCGCCGAGGATCTCCGCCGCGGCGGCCGCCCGGGCGCTGGTGAGCGTCAGGGGCCTGCCGCGTTCCTTCGTCGGCACCCGGGCCGCACCGACGAAGAGCACCGCGACGTCGATTCGGCCCACGGCGTCGGCCACGGCCTTGACCGCCTCGACCGAGGCGTTGTCGCCGCTGAGGTAGACGGTCGGCTGGCCCTGACCCGACAGCACGAAGCCGGACACCTCGCAATTGACGAAGCCCTCCGCGTCGCGCTCACCGTCGGCGGGCCCGTGCACGGCCGGAACCGCCTGCACGACAAGGGAAGTGAACCCATCACCGCCCGGCAGCTCCACGGCCTGCCACACCGCCAAGCCGTGCGCGTTGGCGCCCAGCCGAGCGGCCGAGCCGGGGGTCGTGAGCACTTGCGGGACGGCCGCCGCGAGCGCGCGGCCGGCGTCGTCGAAGTTGTCGGGATGCTGGTCGTGGCTGACCAACACCACGTCGACGGGCCCGAGGTCGGACGCGTCGACCGCCGGTCCCGCCGTCTTGGTCAGGTAGGCGTGGGGTCCGGGCGGATCGAACGTGGGGTCCATGACGATGCGGCGACCGGCGATGTCGACGACAGTCGTGGGGCCGCCGAGCACGCTGATGGCGCACGCCCGACGTTGCTTGGTGACGGCGTCCGGGTTGCCGTCGTGCTGGGCGGTCAGCTGACCGCGGTCGGCGTGGCGCCGAGCACCCGCTGGATGTCGGGCTTCATCTCCTGCAGCTGCTGGCCCCAGTAACCCCAGTCGTGGGTGCCGCTGTCGGGGAAGTTGAACACGCCGTTCGTGCCGCCGCCCGCGAGGTAGTTCTGCTGGAACGTCTTGTTGGTGCGCAGCGTGAAGCTCTCCAGGAACTTGGCCGGCAGGTTGTCCCCACCGAGATCGCTGGGCGTGCCGTTACCGCAGTAGATCCAGATCCTGGTGTTGTTGGCGATCAGCGTGGGCAGGTTGACCATCGGGTCGTTGTACTTCCACGCCGGATCGGTCTCGGCGGGGCCCCACATGTCGTTGGCCTTGTAGCCGCCGGCGTCGCCCATCGCGGTGTTGACCAGTCCCGGCCAGAAGCCCTCGGACAGGTTGAGGAACCCGGAAAGCGATGCCGCATAGGGGAATTGCGCAGGGTGGTGGATGGCCAGCGTCAGGGCTGCCGAGCCGGCCATCGACAGTCCGACCGCGGCGCTGCCCGTCGGCTTCACCTGCCGTTGCTGCGCCAGGTACGCGGGCAGCTCCTGGGTGAGGAACGTCTCCCACTTGTAGGTCTGGCACCCGGACTTGCCGCACGCCGGCTTGTACCAGTCGCTGTAGAAGCTGGACTGGCCACCGACGGGCATCACGACCGACAGTCCCGAGCCGTAGTACCACTCGAAGGCGGGGGTGTTGATGTCCCAGCCGTTGAAGTCGTCCTGGGCGCGCAACCCGTCGAGCAGATACACCGCCGGGGAGTTGGGGCCGCCGCTCTGGAACTGGACTTTGATGTTTCGGCCCATGCCCGCCGAGGGCACCATCAGGTACTCCACCGGCAGGCCCGGGCGGGAGAACGCGTTCGCGGTGGCGGCGCCGCCGAGGAACCCCATGAAGACGGGCAGCAGGGCCGCCAGGACAGCGGTGATGATCAACCGGCGCACAGAATCTCCTCGTCGTCGAAAGGGGGGCCGTGTCTGGAGGTGACCCCGTGCCGCGGGTGTCGGACCCACCGGTGGATGGGTTGCTCACATCCGCTGGCCCGTGCCTCGCATCGTCGCTCAGGCGGACGGCTCCACCACGAAACGGTTCCACAGGGCCCTGGGAATTCCTCGTGGAGCGACGCGCAATCGCAGCGGTGCGTCGCCCGGTCATCGCTTAGACTCCTCGCATCACACCGGCGTGACCAGGCTGGTGCGGACCATGTTTGGTTCCCGGTCTCGCTGGGTATCGATGGGCCGACGTGATGCGCTCGCCACGTCCTCCCCCAGTTCCCCGTACCGAAAGTTGATGAGTCATGAGGCGTGAAGTCGGAGCGCAGCTCCAGGTCGAGGTATTCGACCCGACGACGTTGGAATTCCAGATCGCGGTCGCACCGCAGCCGGGTGCCGAGGTCACCGAGGAGCTGTCGTTCACGATGAACGGCAATGCCATCGAGCCGCTCGAACTCATCGGCCAGCACGGGACCCGCATCCACAAGTTCGAGGCCGGCAAGGGCACCGTGATGGCCAACTACTCGGCGACGATCATCGGCCAGGCCGAGCCCGCTCCGGTCGACGAGATCGATCTCTCGACCTACCTGCGACCCAGCCGCTACGCCGAGGCCGACAAGTTCTACGGTTTCGCCGCAACGGAATTCGGCAATCTCGCGAAGTCAGTGGCGCTGTTGGAGAAGGTGTCGTCGTGGGTCGGCACGCGGCTGCAGTACGTGCCCGGGTCCAGCGACCCGATCGACGGCGCCGCGGACACCGTGCTGGCGGGCACCGGGGTGTGCCGGGACTACGCACACCTGGTGATCGCGCTGCTGCGGGCGGTCAACGTGCCCGCCCGCCTGGTCGCGGTCTACGCACCGGGTTGCTACCCAATGGACTTCCACGCCGTCGCCGAGGCGTACGTCGACGGGATGTGGCGGGTGGTCGACGCGACGTGCCTGGCGCCGCGGCAGACGATGGTGCGCATCGCCACCGGGCGCGACGCCGCAGACACCGCCTTCCTGGACAACCACGGCGGCGGCATCAACCTGACGAACATGAACGTGACCGCGTGGGTCGAGGGCATGTTGCCGCTCGACGACGTCAAGGACCTCGTCTCACTCGGCTAGCCACACCAATGGCCGGTCACCGCACGGGTGCGTGAAACACCGTGTGGTGACCGGCCATTCGGCGTCTGCTAGTACTCGATGGCCTCGATCAGCGGGCCCGGCTCGTCCATCAGGGCCCAGAAGCGATCTCGGATGCGGACGGTCACCGGTCCCGGCTCGCCGTTGCCGATGGGTTCGCCGTCGAGGGTGTTGATGGGAGTGACGCCGCCCGCGGTGGTGACGGCCATGATCTCGTCGGCGTCGTACAGTTCGCGGCTGGTGACGTCGCGCAGGGTGGCCTCGATGCCCATCTGGTCGGCGAGCTCGAAGACCGTCTTGCGGGTGATGCCCGGCAACGCGTTGCGCGACGGCGAGGCGATCTTGCCGTCCTTGACGATGCAGACGTTGAAGCCGGGGCCCTCGGCGACGCAGTTGTCGGCGTCCAGCAGGATCGCGGTGCGGGCACCGCGGTCCTTGGCCTCGAAGCTGGCCGCCGTCAAGTCACCCCACTGGTAGTTCTTGATGGTGGGGTCGACGGTGTTGCGGCCGGCGCGACGGACGTGGCGCGGCACGACGGCGGTGGTGCCGTAGATCTGCTCGGCCGGGGGGAACGCCCACAGGTAGGGGATCGCGTAGATGTAGACCTGATGGGTGAGCTTGGTGAGGTCCTTCTCGCCCTTCTTCTTGCCGTAGCCGCGGGTGACCGTCAGGTTGACGAACGACTCGCGCAGCTGCGACATCGAGATGCACTTCTTGGTGATCTCGGCGAGCTCGGCCTTGCTCATGCCGGCGTCCAGGCGCAGCTTGGCCGCGCCGTCGAGCAGGCGGTCGAGGTGGTCATCGAGGCGAAACACGTTGCCGTGCCACACATGTGCCACGGTGTAGGTGAGATCGGAGTGGCCGAAGCCGGTGTCGAAGATGGAGATCCTCGCCTCCTCGGCGGGCAGGTATTCGCCCTCGATCCAGGCCACCCCTCCCGCGAACGGGCTGGAGGTGTCCAGTTCGTAGTCGCTGTACTGGATCACCGAACCGGCGGGGGTGTCCTCGCGGATCGCGCCCGGTTCGACGGCGACCAGGTTGCTGCTCAGGCTGGTGGTGACGGTCATGTCATTCCCTTCGAGATGTCGTTGGTGGGGGTCAGGAGAGGTGGGTCTTGGCGAAGTCCGGTCCGGCCTCGCCGCTGGCCAGCCGCCGGCGCAGCCCGGTCACGGCCCAGAGCGCGGTCAGCGCGACCAGACCCGCGAACACGTAACCGTTGCCGGCGAACTGCGGCAGGAAGATCAGCGCGATGCAGACGAGGGTGAAGCAGACCAGGCCGAGGACGTAGATCGGCAGGCGGGTGCGGCCGAGGTCGAACGTGCCGGGCTCGGCGGCCGGGATGGTGCCCCGGCGCCGTCCGATCAGCAGGGCGACGGTCTGCAGGACGTAGGTCGCGAAGACCGCCAGGGACGACAACCCGATGATGAGGTTGAACGCCTTCTCGCTGACGAGCGCGGACAGCAGCAGCATCGTGGACAGGACGAACAGGCCGATCACGGCGAACGTGGGCGTGCGGTTGGTGGGGGAGACGTGGCGCCACACGTGCGAGAACGGCAGCATGTTGTCGCGCGCCATCGAGTAGGTCAGGCGGGTCGCGACCAGGATGTTGGCCAGGATGCACGCCATGACGTTGGTGAGCGCCACCGCGACGACGATCTTCGTGATGACCGGACCGACCTGCTGGTTGATGATCTCCTCGATCGGGGCGGCGGAGGCGTTGGCGACCGCGTCGGGGTTGCGGATCGCCAATACGTAGACGACGTACATCCCGAACTCGATGACGATCGAGGTGGCCAGGGCGTAGAACATCGTCCGGGGGATGACGTGGCGCGCGTTGAGCGTTTCCTCGGCGACGTCGGCGCTGGCCTCCACCCCGATCAGGCCGAAGAACGGGCCGAGCGACGCCGCGAGCCACGCCAGCAGGTAGGGGGTGCCTGCGTCGGACGTGCCGCCGGTGAAGAGCACCGAGAGCGGCTGGTGCTTGTCGGGGGCGGAGAGCGCGACGACGGCCACCAGGATCGTGGCGGCGACGGTGACGACGAGCTCGAGGCTGACGCCGATGTTGTTGACCATCGTGGCGAACCGGACGCCATAGAGGTTCACCAGCGTGCAGACGGCCATGACGCCGATGGCGACCAGGATCTGGGCGGTCTGGCTCATGTTCCAGTCGAACAGGCTGCCGAGGTACCCGGACAAGATGAACCCGACACCGGTCATGCCGCACACCCAGCCGGCCAGGCCCATCACCCCGGTGAACAGGGCGAGGGTGGAACCGTGGATGCGGCTCGTCCACTGGTAGGCGTAGCCGGCCAGCGGGATCTTGGCCGTCAGGTCGGCCGCGATGACGACCCAGACGACGAACACCGCCGCGGCGAGCAGCAGCGTCCAGACGAACGGGCCGCCCGCGGTGAAGTAGCCGGCGCCGAAGCCGGTGAACACCGCCGTGGTAGCGCTGATGGTCGCGAAGCCGATGGCGAACGACGCGAGGCGGCCGACGGAGCGGTCGAGCTTCTGGGTGTAGCCGAATGATGCCAGCCGAGCGTCTTCGTCGTCGGATGGCGAGGGAGGGGTGATGGGTGAGGCGGTTTCGGTCATCGGGTGCTCCAGGTCTGAGATGGAACGGGTCTGCGGCCTCGATCGTCGAGTGATCCGAGACAACCCCACACCGGGCGGCGACGGAAGTTCTGATTACTGATCTTCTGATAACCGGGGTTTATCAGTGCCCCGGCAATCAGTAGTACGTGGCGGGCCGCTCGGTGGCCTGGCCCTCCTCGAAGCTCCATTCGTCGCGCACCTGACGGATCAGCGCCGCCGCCTCCTCCCCGATGCGGGCGGGGTGCCAGGCGAGCGCGGTGTAGCTGTGCCGACGGTTGACGATCGGGACGTAGACGATTCCCTGACGGTTGTACAGGCGGGCGATCGACTCGCTGGTGAAGCTGATGCCGAGACCCCTGGCGATCGTGGTGGTCTCCTCCTCGTAGGTGGCGGCGACGGCGGCGATCGTCGGTGGCCGGCCCGCGCGCGCGTCCGTCGCCATCCAGTAGTCCCGCCACCGGCCCGCGGTACCGGGCGCCACGACGATCGGGTCGTCGAGGAGTTCGGTGATCGACACCTCGCTGCGGTGGGCGAGCCGGTGATCGCGGGGCAGGCACGTCACCCAGTTCTCGGCGTCGAGGATGAGCATCCGGTGTTCGGGCAGGTCGACCGGCGGCCGGATGAGGGCCACCTCGGTGGTGCCGTCGGCCAGCCCGGCGGTGGGGTCGGAGAAGTCGAATTCCCTTGGCTCCAAGCGTATTTCGGGATAGACGGCCTCGAAGTGGCGAACCAGCCGGAACAGCACGTCGGCCCCGGTGCCGATGAGGTAACCCAGCCGGACGCGGCGATTGCGGCGCGCCATCGACACGAGGTCGTCGACGGCCGAGTCGACGGCGAGCAGGGCCTGGCGGGCCAGCGGCAGGAAGGCCGCCCCGACCTCGGTGAGCGTCACCTCACGGGTGTTGCGGTTCAGCAGCGTCGCACCGGTCTGGTGCTCGAGCGCCTTGATGGCGGTCGACAGCGCAGGCTGGGTGATGAACAGCTTCTCGGCCGCACGCCGGAAGTTCAGCTCCTCACCGAGCACCGCGAAGTAGCGCAGCTGGCGCAGGGTGACCCCGTGGTCGTTGCCGCTCGTGGGTCACCTCCATCATGTGCTCGCCTGGCGATGATAAGCCGGAGCGTCGGGAGCGGCACCCGGGTCAGGCAGGCGTGGCGACGTCAGCGTCGTGGTGCTGCCCGGACCGGTGGTCGGCATCCTTCGCGACGGCGGCGGCGACCTGGTCGGACGGCGCGGCCACCGCCAGCGCCCAGTAGTAGACGATCAGGCTGAAGGCGGCGACGACGACCACGTCGGTCCACTCGCCGAAGACGAAGCCGTTGAAGATCGGGTGCAGGCCACCGTAATTGCCGAAGTAACCGATGACCGTCGCGCCGATCAGCCAGGGGACGATCCAGTAGCCGTGGCGGAACATGTCCACGGAGAAGGTCTTCTTGACCGCCGCGCCGACGAGGAAGAGCGCAGCGCCCACCACCAGGGCGATGTCCAGCTTCCACTCGACGCCGTAGGAGCCCCAGTACAGCAGCAGGTTCGCGGAGATGAACGCGATGGGCAGCAGCACGTCCGGCAGCGGCATGCGGTAGCTGCGCGGGCGGTCCCCATCGCGACGACGCAAGGCGCCCAAGGCAATTGGGGCGAACGCGTACATGATGGCGGTGGCGCCGGTGACGACGGCGACCAGCTTGCTCCAGCTGGGGAACGGCCCGAAGCACAGCCAACCGATGACCGCGGAGACGACGATCGACCACACCGGCACGCCACGCTTGTCGGTGGTGGCCAGCCGCGTCGGCAACTCGGGCAGCACGCCGAGCGCGTACGACAGCCGCGCCGTCGTGCCGATGTACACGATGCCGGTGCCCGTGGGGGACGCGACGGCGTCGATGATCAGGACGACGGCCAACCAGCCGGCGCCGACGGCGATCGCCAGGGTGTACCAGGCGCCGTAGCTGGAGTGGGCGCCGCCGACGCCGAGCGGGTGCGCCCACCCGCCCCTGACGTCGTTGGGGTCGACGGCGAAGATGAACGCCGCCTGCAGCGCGATGTAGAGCAGGGCGCCGATGATCATCGCGGTGATGATGGCCCGCGAGACGTCCCGCTGCGGGTTGCGCGCCTCGCCCGCGAGTTGGACGGCCTGCTCGAAACCCTGCAGGGCGAATACGACGCCCAGCGGCAGCGCGGCAAACACGCCGTGGATGCCGGCCGGCATGAAGCTGCCGCCCGCGGTCAGATTGCCCGGATGGAAGGACAGGTAGCCGATCACGACGATGGCCACCAACGGGACCAGCGTCTTCCAGATCACGACGAGCCCGTTGCTCTCGGACATGAACTTGACCCCGGCCAGGTTCATCGCGGTGAACAGGATCATCAGCAGGGTGGCGACGAGGAGGCCGGTGCGGTTCAGCAGACCGGTGCTGGCGTTGAGCATGTCGAAGTGGTGGTTCACCCACGACACGCTGTTGAGGTAGGTGATGGCGCCGAGGATCTCGATGGGCGCGATCGCCACCGAGGGGAGCCACGACGCGAACGTCGCAACGAAGCCACCGAACGCGCCGTGGGAGTAGTACGGGAAGCGGCCCGAGCCGCCCGCGACGGGGTAGGCCCCGCCCAGCTCGGCGAACACCAGGGCGAGCACGATCAGCATCGCCGCGGCCAGCACCCACGACACGATCGCCGCCGGACCGGCCGACTGCGCCGCGCTCAGCGCGCTCAGCAACCACCCGGAGCCGATGATCGAGCCGAGGGACACGCACATCAGGCCCCAGAAGCCGACGCTGCGCCGCAACCCGGGAGACGAGTCGACGGCGTCCGTCGCGGTCAACGCCGCCCCGCCGGGCGCCGGATCAACCGAGGGTGTGTCATTGCTGCCTCCCACGTGCTGCTCACGAGCCGCCGCGGCGATGCGAGGGACCTCGACCCGCTACCTACCCGGGTCGTGGCACCTCGACACCCCACGTCGCGTCACGACCCGCGCCGCGGACCTACGGATCGCGCGGCAGCCCCAGCAGCCGTTCGGCGATGATGTTGAGCTGCACCTCCGACGTGCCGCCGTAGATCGTGGTGGCCCGGCCGGCGAGCAGGTACTCGGCCCATTTTCCGGAGAGCTCGCCCTGATCGCCGATGGCCGCGTCGGTGCCGAAGGACGACACCCCGAACTCGGCGTAGCCCTGACCCGTCTTCATCGACAGCAGCTTGCTGATCGCGGCGGCGGGCATGGGGTCCCCGCCCGCCAGGGTCAGCAGCGTCGAGCGCATGTTGAGCAGTTTGGCCGCATGGCCCTCGGCGATCAGCCTGCCCGCCTCGTACTGCTCGATCTGGTCGAACTGCCCGTCGGCCAGGAACTGGACGAACTGTTCCAGGCTCGCCAGGAACGGCGGCTCACTGCTGCCGATCGACACGCGCTCGTTGGTCAGCGTGTTGCGGCTGACCTCCCAGCCGCGGTCGACCTCGCCGAGCACCATGTCGTCGGGCACGAACACGTCGTCGATGAAGACGGTGTTGAACATCGCGTTGCCGGTGAGCTCGCGCAGCGGCTTGACCTCGACGCCCTCGGCGGCCATGTCGAGCAGGAAGTACGTGATGCCACCGTGTTTGGGGGCCGACGGGTTGGTCCGCGCCAGCAGTGCGCCCCACTGCGAGTACTGCGCGCCCGTGGTCCAGATCTTCTGGCCGGTGATGCGCCACCCGCCGTCGACCTTGGTGGCCTTCGTCGTCAGGCTCGCGAGGTCGGAACCCGCGCCCGGCTCGGAGAACAGCTGGCACCAGATCATCTCGCCGCGGAAGGTGGGCGGTAGGAAGCGCTGCTGCTGCGCGTCGGTGCCGTAGGCGACGATCGACGGGATGATCCACGCGGCGATGCCCATCTGGGGCCGCTTCACGCGACCGCTGGAGAACTCCTGGGCGATGATGATCTGCTCGACGGGCTTGGCGGCGCGGCCCCACGGCTTGGGCAGGTGCGGGGAGACCCAGCCGCCCTCGGCGATCGCCGTGGTCCGCTCCTCACCCGAAAGTGCCTTCAGTGCAGCCACTTCCGCGCGGATCTCCTCACGCAGCTTCTCGGTGTCCGGATCGAGGTCGATGTCGATGGGCCGCATCCCGGTGGTCGTCGCCTCCTGGATGACCTGCTGCGGGTGGTCGGCGGCCCGGCCGAAGCAGGCGGCCAGCACGATGGCCCGCCGGTAGAAGACGTTGGTGTCGTGCTCCCAGGTGAAGCCGATGCCACCGTGCACCTGGATGCAGTCCTGGGCGCAGTGCTGAGCGGCGACCGGAGCCAGGGTGGCGGCCACCGCGGCGGCGAACTCGTAGTGCGAGTCGGCCTTGCCGCCGTGCACCTCGTCGAGCGCGCGGGCCGCATCCCAGACCGCGGCCGTCGCGCGCTCGGTCTCGGCAATCATGTTGGCGCACTTGTGCTTGATGGCCTGGAACTGCCCGATGGGGCGGCCGAACTGCTCGCGGATCTTGGCGTACGCCGCGGCGGTGTCGGTGGCCCAGCGGGCGACGCCGATGCACTCGGCGGACAGCAGCGTCGTGATGACGGCGCGGGCGAGCGGGCGGCCGAGGTTGGCCAGGACGCGGTCGTCGGCGACCTCGACGGCGTTGGCGCGCACGTGCGCCAACGGCCGCAGCGGGTCGACGCTCTGCACGCCCTCGACCTCCACCTGGTCGGCGTCGAGCAGGACCCAGGCCTCGCCGCCGTCGATGGACACCGGGAGCACGAGCAGGGACGCCTCCGCGGCGGCGGGCACGGCGCGAACCTCGCCGCGGATGACGAGGCCGCCGCCCTGGCGGGTGGCGGTCAGACCGGAGTCGATGGCGTAGGCGGCGATGGTCTCACCCGAGGCGAGCCCCTCCAACCGCTTGTCGGCGGGGTCGTTCGCGGCGATCAGCGCGCTGGCGATCGCCGAGGGCACGAACGGTCCCGGCACTGCGCCGTAACCGAATTCGGCGAGCACGATCGCGAGTTCGAGGATGCCGAAGCCCTGTCCGCCCACGTCCTCGGAGAGGTGCAGCCCCTGCAGGCCCTGCTCGGCGGCGGCCTTCCAGTACGACGGCGGATTGGCGATCGGCGTCTCGAGCGCCTCGTGCAGGACGTCGGAGGGCGCGACGCGCTTGACGAGATCGCGGACGGACTCGGCGAGGTCGGCGTGTTCGGAAAGGATCGCGATGGGCATGCGGTGAACTCCCTTGTATCAACCGGTGGGTTGGGTCCGAGGGTACCGCGTGTGAGGGCCACTTCGTTGACCAGGTTGACCAGGTCCCGATGTCTCCCCGCACCGACACTCCGCGAGTTGACGTCATCCTCGGCGTGTCGGGTCAGCAACCGTCGTCTCGGCGGCCCTCACCGCCAGCGCTTGGCGATCCACCCGGCGATGGTGTCGGCCTGCTCGCTGCGCGCGCCCGGGGTCGTGAAGTAGTGGTCGGTGTCGATCGAGCACAGGCCCTTGTCGGTGCTGGCCAGCGCGTCGTGGATGCGACGGGCGTCCGACGGGTAGACGCCGGTGTCCTGGTCGGCGCTGATCACCAGCGCGGGGCAGACGATGCGCGTCAGGTGCGGCTCGGCGCCGGTCTGCGCGGTGCGCAGGCTCCACATGCCCAGCCAGCTGCGCAGGGTGCAGGCCGCGGCGATGCCGTGGGCCGAGCGATTGGCCCGCACCGGGACGCCGACGTAGCAGGTGTTGGGCGGCCGCCTGGACGGTTCGAGGGTGGGATCGATCATGCGCGGGTCGGCCCAGGTGCGGTGCACTGCGAACGGCCGGTCCGAGAACCCCGCCGCCCGAAGGCGTTTCAGTTCGGCGAGCACCCAGTCGGTGATCCCGTCGTTGCGGGCGACCTGCGCCGCGCGGTAGCGCTCGACGAACTCCGGTGCGAACGGCGGACCGTTGCGCTCGTCGAAGACGTCGAGTGTGGGATCGGTCGCGAGTGGATCGTTCTCGTCGAGGACCGAGCCGTCCATCCATGCCGTCAAGACCTCGGGCCGGCCGGGGTGCGCCGCGCTCGCGACGTAGCCGTCCGCAGGCGGTAGCTCGCCGAGGCCCGTCGCCGGGCGCATGCCGTCCATGGGCGTGACGTGCGGATCGACCGCCTGCGCCTGGTAGGCCGCCATCAGCGACCCGCCGCCCGAATTGCCCAGCAGCACAATGGTTTCGATGTGTTGCGCCTCGCGCAGCCAGCGTACGCCGACGCCGATGTCCACCAGTGCGTGATCGAGCAGGAAGCTGCTCTCGTAGCCGCGGAACCGGGTGTTCCAGCCGAGGAAGCCGACGCCGCGCGTGGCCAGGTAGTCGGCCAGATAGTGCTCGGAGTAGTCGAGCTGGTAGTGCGTGGCGATCATCGCCACCTTGGGCTTGCGGCCCACGCCGCGGTAGTAGATGCCCTGGCAGGGGTGACCCCCGGACGCGGCGCGACGGGCCGTCGGAGAGTCCAAGCCGACGAATTCGCGCATCACCCCTGGTGTCATGGCGGTGAGCTCCCCCCTCGTGGGTCAGGTGCGGTCGAGACTGCGAGCCGCCAGGGTGTCGACGATGCCGGTGAGCTGATCGACCAGCTCCGCCTGCGTCATGGCGATGTCACCGGACACCCAGGCGCTGATCGTCTGGCCGACACCGCCGACGACGAAGTGCGCGACGGCCGTCACCCACTCGCGCCGGGGGAGCCGGTAGGCCGTGGTCACGTGGTCCCCGGACAGCAGGGCGAACACGCCGCCGAGTTCGGCGCGTTTGCGCGCCAGTACCGGATTGGTGAGCTGGGCGTTGAACAGCAAGCGCCCCACACGCACGTCGTCGGCGATGACGCGGACGAGGTTGGCGATGCCCGCGCGGTTCTGCTCGTCACGGGGCGCCGCGGCGACCGCGGCCTGCGTCGTCGCGGCGATGTCGGCGATCACGCCGTCGAACACCGCCGCGACCAGCTGATCCTTGTCGGTGAAGCTCTCGTAGAAGTAGCGCGCCGAGACGGCCGCCTCGGCGCAGACGGCGCGCACGGTCAGCTCGTCGGGGCGGTCGGAGCTGCCCAGTAGCTGCAGGCCCGCCTCGAGGAGTCGGCGCCGCCGGTCGGCCACCCGGTCGCGCGCCTGCACGCCACCGTAGGGCCGCACCTATTCCGCACCTACGACTGCCATGCCCACGATCTTGACACCCCGGCGGCACCGGAGCAATATCGGGAAACATTCGTTGTCAGATTGTCGGGTGGAGGTTGCGCAGTGTCGATCAGCGGTGGCCACGTCGAGCGACCCGTCAGCGGGCCACCGCTGGCACGGGCCGGGCGCCCGCGCCGGCGCACCGGGCCGACGCTCGACGAGGGTCTGCTCGGCGTGGCCCTGCTGCTGGGCCCCGCGAACGTGATCATGCAACTGGCCAGGCCCGGCGTCGGATACGGAGTGCTGGAGAGCCGTGTCGAGAGCGGCCGCATCGACCGCCATCCCATCAAGCGGGCCCGCACGACGTTCACCTATCTCGCCGTGGCGGGCCGCGGCAGCGACGAGCAGAAGGCCGCCTTCCGCCGGGCGGTGAACCGGGCCCACGCGCAGGTCTACTCGACCGAGGAGAGCCCCGTCGCCTACCGGGCCTTCGACCCGGATCTGCAGCTGTGGGTGGCCGCGTGCCTCTACAAGGGGGGCGTCGACGCCCACCGGACGTTCGTCGGCGAGATGGACGACGAGACCGCCGACCGGCACTACGCGCAGAGCATGTCGCTGGGCACCACGCTGCAGGTGCCACCGCAGATGTGGCCGCGGGATCGGGCCGCCTTCGACGCGTACTGGCAGGACCAGCTCGCCACGATCCACATCGACGACGCGGTCCGCGAGTATCTGTATCCCATTGCGGTGAGCCGTCTTCGGGGTCTGGCGCTACCGGGTCCGTTGCAGCGGTGGCACGAGGGTCTGGCCCTGCTGATCACCACCGGGTTCCTGCCGCAGCGCTTCCGCGACGAGATGCGGCTGCCGTGGGACGACCGCAGACAGCGCCGGTTCGACCGGCTGATGGCCGCCCTGCGCACCGCGGTGCACCTGTCGCCGGGGCCCGTGCGGCGGTTCCCGTTCAACGTGTTGCTCAAGGACCTCGACTGGCGGATCAGGACCGGGCGTCCGCTCGTGTAACCGCGCCAGGATGCGGGCGTATCGTCGGCGGAATGCGCACCGAGGGAGACACCTGGGACATCACCACCAGCGTCGGGTCGACGGCCCTGTTCGTCGCGGCGGCAAGGGCATTGGAGTCGGCCAAGGCGGAACCGCTCTCGTCCGACCCGTACGCCGCGCGCTTCTGTCGCGCGGCAGGCGGCGAATGGGCCGACGTGGTCGACGGCGTGATCTCCGGTAGCCACGGCCAGCAGCTGCTCGACGGTGACTTCGGGGGATACTTCGTGTCCTTCCAGGGGGCCAGGACCAAGTTCTTCGACGCGTACTTCACCGAGGCGATCGAGGCCGGCGTCCGCCAGGTCGTCCTGATCGCCGCCGGTCTGGACTCCCGCGCCTACCGGCTGCCGTGGCTGGACGGCACGGTGATCTACGAGATCGATCAGCCGAAGGTCTTGGAGTTCAAGCGCACCGTCATGGCGCAGGCGGGTGACGCACCGCGGGCCGAGCGCCGCGAGGTGGCCGTGGATCTGCGCGACGATTGGGCAAAGGCCTTGCAGGACAGCGGATTCGACCCGACCGTGCCCACCGCGTGGATCGCGGAGGGCCTGCTGATCTACCTGCCCGCGGCCGCGCAGGAGCAGCTGTTCACGGGCATCGACGCACTATCGAGCCCGGGCAGCCGGATCGCGGTCGAGGAGGGCAGGCCGATGCCGCAGGCGGTGTTCGACGCCAAGAGGCGCGAGGAGCGCGACGCCGGCCACGAGGGCACCTTCTTCACCCTCATCTACAACGAGCAGATCGCGCCTGCCGACGAGTGGTTCGGCGCGCGCGGCTGGGACGCCGCGCCGACCCGGCTGGCGGAGTACCTCGATCGCGTCGGCAGGCCGGTGCCCGCCGACGATCCAGAGGCCGGCCCCATGGTCGACTCCAACAGCCTGGTGACCGCCGTCAAGCGCGGCTAGCTCGACGGCCCGCTCAGGAGAACATGAACGGCCGCAGGAAGCGCGTCATCCGACGGAGGTAGTCCGGCTGGCTGACGTGCAGCACGTGATTGCCCGGGAACCAGTGAAACGCGCAGCGATCCCAATGGCGCCACAGCATTTCGGCCTGCTCGGGTGGGGCCAGCCGGTCGCCGAGGCCGGTGATGATGAGACGCCGGTCCTTCGGGATCAGCGGTGCGTAGTTCAGCGGCGAGTGGTAGGCCGACGCGGCGGTCGTCAGACCCGGGTCGGCCCCGGTCACCCGGTTCCCGAGCGTGACGAGCAGGTTGGCGGGGAACCAGTCGTCGAACGCCGAATCCGGCGTCACGACGGGCACATTGGGGATGACGGCCTGCACGCGGTCGTCGACGCCGGCGATCAGTGCCGACGTGTAGCCGCCGAGCGACATCCCCGTCAGCGCGATGCGGTCGACGCCGGTGTATTCCAGATAGTCGATCACCGACCGGAAGTCGTGCACCGCCTGCGCCATCGCCTCGGCGAAACCCGACATGCCGTCCGCGAAGTACCCGTAACCGCTGTAGGGAGAATGCCTTTCGGCCCTGCGCCCGTGAAACGGCAGGGTGTAGAGCAGCACGTCGTACCCCGACCGGTAGAACCACGGCAGGGAGAAGAACAGCCCGTTGAACAGGTACGCCGATCCCATGAACCCGTGGATGAGGCACAGCGTCGGACGCGGCCCGTCGTCGTGGCGCCAGTGCTGGGCGTGGACGACATTGTTGCGCGCGTAGCCGCCGCGCTTCGTGCGCAGCGCCGGGTTGACCGCCTGAAAGCTGCTCTGGAACCGGATGTTCTGGACGGGGCCGTGGGCGGTCCACTCGGCGATCGGGTTGGCGGGCCGCGACGAGACCCGCGGCAGTTCCGTCGGCGCCGGAAAGGACAGCTGTGGATCCTTGGCGGCGGCCAGCTCGGCGTAGAAGCTCAGGGCGTCGCGCTCGGACCGGGTGTCGCCGGATCGCAGCGCCGACACGGCGAGGCGGGGCAGCATGGCGGCCCCGACGAGTGAGGCGATGGCCGTGCGCAGACCGAGGTCGGCCGCGGCCGAGGAGTCGACGACGAGCTTCTGCTGCCACGTCAGGTCGACGCGGCGCGGCAGTCCGCGGACCGAGGCGTCGGCGCCCGAGACGTCGGGAACGGGCAGGGGCGGATCGACCGGAGCAGCGGCGTTCGGCCGCGAAGGAGACACCCGCGATCGTAGCGCGGCGGTCAGCGCAGCCGATACACCAGCGACGTCCCGACCGAGACGGCCGGATAGTGGGCGGCCACCCAATCGGCGATGTCCCTGGCGTGGGAGGCGCTGTGGTTCGCCGACCGGATGATGCGGCCGTGCGGGCGCGCCGCTCCGCCGAGACCGGGCTCGACGTAGTAGCCGATGCGGCCGGACTGCACGTCGGCGACGAATTGCGCCAGGGTCGGCACCGGATCGTCGCTCCATCCGCCGACCGCCATCACCGCGGTCTGCGAGGACAGTTCCAGCGCCGCGGCCGACTGCGAGCCGGTGGTTGCCGCGCTCCACTCGCTGGGGCTCGCCCGCAGCATGGCCGCCAGCGCGGGGTTGGTGCCCTCGTCGCCCAGCCAGCCGTCGGTCACCGTCCGCCGGCCGGCCGGGGCCACCGCGACCGGGATGGCACCGTGGTGCGGGGTCGCGGCGGTGGCGACGCTGAACGCGACGGTGCCCGCGAGTGCTGCGGCCGCACCGACGCCCGCAGCCACCGGCAGCAGCCGTCGCCCGATGATCGCGCACGCGGCGGCGGCCACCGTCGCAACGAGCAGCAGGGGTGGCAGCCAATGCGGACCGAAGTCGTTGCGGCGCAACAATATCGACGACCACCAGCCGCCGGTCAGCACCAGCCCGGCGAGGCCGACCCGGCCGTCCCACGTCGCGCGCAGCCGCCACGCCCATGCCGAACCCAGGCCGACGAGCGCACCGACCGCGGGCGCCAGCGCGACGGTGTAGTACGGATGAATGGTGCCGTGCACGCCAGCGAAGACCGCGCCGGTCACCAGCAGCCAGCCACCCCAGGACACCGTCGCCGCCCGCTCCGCGCGGCCGAGGTGACCGCGCAGCGCGAGCCATCCGCCGAACGCCAGCGCGAACAGCGCGGCAGGCAGCAACCAGGAGATCTCGTCGCCCATCTCGGCGAGGAACAGCCGGCGCGGACCCGTCGGCGGGCCCATCGAGGCGACGGCCGGGCTCGCGTGCGGCCCCTGCAGCCGGCCGAAGCCGTCGTAGCCGAAGGCGAGATCGAGCACGGTGTCGTCGGTCGAACCGCCGACGTAGGGGCGCGCGTTGGCCGGGATGAGTTGCACGATCAGCACCCACCACCCGGCGGCGACGACCAGCGCGCCGAGGGCTGCGGCCAGGTGGGCCAGCCGAGTGCGCAGCGTCGTGGGAGCGGCCAGCAGGTAGGCGAGCCCGAAGCCGGGAAGGACGAGGAAGGCCTGCAGCAGTTTGGTCAGAAACGCGGTGCCGACGGCGACGCCGACCAGGACCAGCCAGCGCCACGACGCCCCGTGCACGGCGCGGGCGAGGCAGTAGGCGGCGGTGACCAGCAGCAGGGTGAGCAGCGCGTCGGGATCGTCGAAGCGGAACATCAGCGCCGCCGCCGGGGTGCACGCCAGTACGGCGCCGGCCAGCAGCCCCGCCGCGGCGCCCAGCCGCGGATCCGGCACGACGCGACGCACGGCCGCGAACAGGATCGCGACGGCCGCGACGCCCATCACGGCCTGTGGCACGAGCACTGCCCAGCCGTGCACGCCGAACAGCCGGACCGAGAGGCCGGTCACCCACAGGGCGGCCGGAGGCTTGTCGACGGTGATGAAGTCGTGCGCGTCGAGCGATCCGAAGAACCACGCCGACCAACTCCGTGCGCCGGCCTGCGCGGCGGCGGCGTAGAACTCGTTGCCGTAACCGGAGGCGGACAGTCCGGGGAAGTACATCGCCGCGGTGCCCGCCAGCAGGACGGCGAGCCCCCACCGTGGCCACCGCGCGATCACGTGGGCCACCCTGTCGGGTTTGGCTACGGGGCGCCTTGGCGACTACTGCGGATCAGCTGTGACCGGCATCGAGCCCGAACAGGTGCGCGGCGTTGTCGTGGAAGACCCCGCGCAACCACGCGTCGTCGACGCCGGGCAGCTCGGCGATCACGCGCATGGCCTCGGGATAGCCGTAGGGGATGTTGGGGAAGTCGCTGCCGAACAGGATGCGATCGCCCAGGTCGAGCAGTCTGCCGCGCTCGGCGGCGGGAAACGGCATCTGCTCCTCGACGAAGGGCGTGAACGCCATCGTCGTGTCGAGCCGGACCTCCGGATGGGCGTCGCAGACGTCGAGGAACTCGACGTACTCGGGCATGCCCAGGTGGGCGATGACGAGGCGCAGTCCCGGGTGGGCGGCCAGCACCGCCCGGATGGGTCCGGGTCCGGTGTGTTCGCCGGGCTGCGGGCCGGACCCGCAGTGGATGACGACGGGGACGCGGGCGTCGGCCAGTACGCCCCAGACGTCGTCGAGCAGCGGGTCGGTCGGGTCGTAGGCGCCGACCTGGACGTGCGCCTTGAACACCCGGGCACCACCGTTGATCGCGGCGGCCACGTACTCGGCCGCACCGGGCTCGGGATAGAACGTCGCCGTCGCGAGGCAATCCGGGGTCGCCGCCGCGAACTGGGCCGACCACTGGTTGAGCCACGCGGCCATGTCGGGTTTGTGGGCGTACACCAGCGAGGTGAAGGCCCGCACCCCGAAGCTCCGCAGCGTGGCGAGGCGGTCGGCTTCGTCGCTGCGGTAGGTGATCGGCCAGGACCGGCCGACCAGCGGGCCCGCGGCGTCGAAGTACTGCCACACCTTGTCCATCACGCGCCGCGGCATGAAGTGCGTGTGGACGTCGACGATCCCAGGCAATCCCCACGATTCCCACATGGCACGTACGGCCGTCGCCTCGTCGGTCATCAGACAGGATGGTATTCATGTGGAATCCCGACGTGTACCTGGCCTTCGCCGACCACCGCGGGCGTCCGTTCTACGACCTGCTGTCGCGGGTGCGCGCCACGTCGCCGCGCCGCGTCGTCGACCTGGGTTGCGGCCCCGGCAATCTGACGGCGACGCTCTCCGACCGGTGGCCGGGTGCGGTCGTGCAGGCCGTGGACAGTTCTGCCGAGATGGTCGAGGCCGCGCGGGGGCGTGGCCTCGACGCGACGCTCGGCGGGCTCGAGACGTGGACGCCGGAGCCCGACACCGACGTCGTGGTGAGCAACGCGGCGCTGCAGTGGGTGCCGAGCCATCGCGAGCTGCTGGTCCGCTGGGCGGCCGAACTACCGTCCGGCGCGTGGATCGCCGTGCAGGTGCCCGGCAACTTCGACGCACCGTCCCATGCCGCCGTGCGCGAGCTGGCGAGCAGTCCCACATGGCTGGACAGGTTGCGCGACATCCCCTTTCGCGTCGGCAAGGTGGTCGACTCGGCCGTCGAGTACGCCTCGATGCTCGCCGACGCCGGCTGTACCGTCGACACCTGGGAGACCACCTACGTCCACGAACTGACCGGCGAGCACCCGGTCCTGGACTGGATCACCGGCACCGCGCTCACCCCGGTCAGGGATGCCCTGGACGACGACGAGTGGCAGCAGTTCCGGCACGAGCTCATCCCGCTGCTCGACGAGCGCTACCCCGCGCGGCCCGACGGGCGGACGTTCTTCCCCTTCCGCCGGATCTTCGTCGTCGCTCAGGTCGGATAGCTTCTCAGCGTGGGGGCGCGCCCGGATGGCCGGCGTCATAGGTGTCGCCGTCGACGGCGACGCGGGACTCGTCGTTCGGGTCGATGCGGACCGGGATCGTAAGGCCAACGGCGCCAAGGGCGTTGCGGCGGGCCTCGGTCCGATACGCGGTGCGATTGCTGGCGTGAAAGCTGGTGCCGTCGGAGCGTCGCACGCGCAGCTCCAGATCCCACAGCGACGCCTCGGACCCCGGCAGCATCGCCGCGGGCAGGGGCACCCGCGAGGCCCCGGTGATGACTGCGGTGGCGGGGATGCCGGTGCGGAGCAACTCGGCGGCTTCGGCCGACGTGAGGTGCCCGCCGCCGCCCGCGTGCACCGTCTTGCGGACGCCGTCGAGGTCGACGTCCAGCGAGATCGGGGTGCCCAGTGCGGCACCGAGCTGCTGCGCGAGCGTGTCGGCCACGGCGGGGTCGGTCGCCGCGATGCCCAGGGGGTCGGCCTCACCCGGGGCGTGGGTCGCGCGGCCGGACCGCATCAGCTCGGCGAGTACCTCGGCTTCGCTCGCGCCCTGCGCAGCGGCCTGCAGCCGGTGGTCGTCCGGGGTGCCCCAGTGGACGGTCGCCTTCGCGGGCGGCCCCACCTCGTCGATGTCGGCGGCCAGCACCTCGCCCACCGCGGGCGTGCGGTCCAGTCCGGCGCGCAGCTCGTACGAGACTGCCTGGGGCGCAACGCCTTCGGCGTCGAGAAGGCCGGAGACGAAGTACTTCCGCACCGGCACGCCGTTGAGCACCATCGTGCCGCGCGACGGCATCTCGGTGACGGCCGTGACCCGGAACCGTCCCGGCGTCGCCTTGCGGCGCGTGAACCAGCCCATCGCCCAACGCTACTCGGGGAGCAGCGGCGCGAGGGCTGAGGCGACCGCGGCGACGGCACCCGGCACGTAGTGCGGCATGTTGAAGATGATGCCACCGATGCCCGCGTCGAACACCTTGGTCTTGATCTGCTCGGCGATCGCCTCGGGCGTGCCCACCGCGGCCCGCGCCCGACGGGCCTCCGGGACCTGGTCGATGGTCGCCTTCTCGTCGACGATCACGGTGATCAGCATGCTGGTCTCCAGCGTGGCCGGATCGCGGCCGACGTCCTCGCACCGCTCCCTGATCACCCTGACCTTGGTCGGCAGGTCGTCGAAGCCGGCGATGACGTTGAGGTGGTCGAAGTGCTCGACTGCCAACGGAATCGTCTTCTTCTCACCGCTGCCGCCGATCATCAGCGGGATGTGGTCGCGGAAGCGGGGTTCGGCCATTGCCTCCTGCGTGCGGTAGTACGTGCCGGACACGGTGGGCCGCTCGCCGGCGAGCATCGGCAGGATGATGTCGAGCGCCTCGTCGAGCCGCTCGAAGCGGTCGGTGAAGGTGCCGAAGTCGTACCCCAGCTGATCGTGTTCGAGTTCGAACCACCCCGTGCCGATGCCGAGGATGGCCCGACCCTGGCTGATCACGTCGAGTGTCGTGATGGCCTTCGCCAGCAGCGTGGGGTTGCGGTAGGTGTTGCCGGTGACGAGCGTGCCGAGTTGCACGTGCTCGGTCACCGCGGCCAGCGCGCCGAGCGTGGTGTACGCCTCCAGCATCGGTTCCTCGGGCGCGCCGAGGCCCGGCAGTTGGTAGAAGTGGTCCATCACGAACACGGCGTCGAACCCGGCTTCGTCGGCCTCGCGGGCCTGGGTGACGACGGTCGGGAAGAGCTGCTCGACGCCGGTGCCATAGGAGAAGTTCGGGATCTGGTAGCCCAGTTTCACGGTCACACCGTCGACCTAACCAGCTCGCGGCGCCCGGCGGAACGCCGTTACGCCGAGTGCGAAGCGGGAATAAGTGGGCAGCTGGTCGATTTCTCGAGACCTCGCGGCCTAGCGGGCCGGGGGCCCGGGCGGCGGTCGAAACCGGGTGGTGGGCGGCTCGGTCGGCCGGGGTGGGCGCGGCTGGGGTGGACGTGGCCGCGGCGGCGCGGGTGTCGGTGTCCGCCGGGGTGGCTGCGGCGTGGTGCGCGGGGGCCGCATCCGCATCGCGTGCGTGGCATCGTCGCTCCAATCACGTTGCACCAGAACGTTTTGCGCGATGCGATCCATGGTGGTCCCCACGACGTGCGGGTCCGGCGCGGACTGCATGCCCGTCGTCTCGACGAGCCGCCGGGTCATCCAGTCGACCATCCCGGCCCTGACGTACTCGACCTGGTGCGCGCCGGCCTTCGTCAACCAGAAGACGTCCGCGCTGCGCTCGGCGTACCCGGTGGCGACCAGCCGGTCGAACGTCGGCTCGAGCACCTCCCACGGCACCCGGAGATGATCGGCGATGTCGCCGGACCGCGCCTGACCGGCGGCCTGGCCGAAGCGGTACACCTGAAGCACCGCCCACAACCGTCCGACGTCGAGCTTGCTGTCCGGCCGCCGCGCCAGCGTGCGCAGCTGGACCCCCGACCCCTGCCGGATGAGCCGGCCGACGGCGTTCTCCAGCAACTGGTCGGGCGAGTCCGTCGTCGGCATGGCGAACCCCTCGCCGAGGTCGGCCGCGGTGCTGACGGCGTTGTTGCGCAACGGCACCTGCTTGAGCATGAGCGCCAGCACCAAGCCGACCACGGCCACCGGCGCCGCGTACAGGAACACGTGGTCGAGGGCATCGGCGTAGGCCGACGCGATCGGCGCGGCCGTCTCGGGGGCGAGCCGGTGCAGCGCGTCGGGGGACTGGGCCGCCGCCGCGGGGGCGCCACTGCGGGCCATGGCGTCGGCCAGCGGGTCCTGCAGGAAGTTGTTGAACAGCGAGCCGAACACGGCCGCACCGAAGGAACTGCCGATGGTCCGGAAGAACGTCACCCCCGACGTCGCCACGCCCAGATCGGCGAAGTCGACGGTGTTCTGCACGATGAGCACCAGCACCTGCATGCACATGCCGATGCCGGCGCCGAGCACCACCAGATAGAGCGACTGCACGAGGGTGGAGGTGTCCGGCCCCATCCGCGACAGCAGGACGAAGCCGACCGCCATGGTCGCCGTACCGAGCACCGGGAAGAGCTTGTACTTGCCGGTGCGGCCGACGATGACACCGCTGCTGATGGACATGGTCAACAGCCCGACCACCATCGGCAGGGTGTGCAGGCCCGACGTCGTGGCCGACACGCCGTCGACGAACTGCATGAACGTCGGCAGGAAGGTGAGCGCGCCGAGCATCGCGAACCCGACGACGAACGACAGCGCGCAGCACACCGCGAACACCGGTTCGCGGAACAGCCGGATCGGCAGGATCGGCTCCTGCGCCCGCAGTTCGACGGCCACGAACGCGCCGATGGCCACCAGCGAGCCGACGAACAGGCCGATGATCATCGGAGAGCCCCACCCATAGGTGGTGCCGCCCCAGCTGGTGGCGAGGGTCAGCCCGGTGGCGCCGAGACCGACCAGCACGATGCCGGCGTAGTCGATGACGGGACGCGCCTTCGTGCCGAAGCTGGGGATGGCGATGACGGCGACGACGAGCACGACGACGGCCACCGGGACGTTGATCCAGAACGCCCAGCGCCAGCTCAGGTGGTCGGTGAAGAAGCCGCCCAGCAGCGGGCCGATCACCGTCGTGACGCCGAAGACCGCGCCGAGGGCGCCCTGGTACTTGCCGCGCTCGCGCAGCGGGATGACCTCGCCGATCACCGCCGTCGCGGTGACCATGATGGCGCCGCCGCCGATGCCCTGCAGCGCACGCGCCCCCACCAGCATGGGCAGCGAACTGGCCAGGCCGCACAGCACCGAACCGGCCATGAAGGACAGCACCGCGACGATGAAGACGGTCTTGCGCCCGAGCAGGTCGCCGAGCTTGCCGACGATCGCCGTCACCACGGTCGACGCCAGCAGGTAGCTGGTCACCACCCAGGCCTGGTGGCCCGCGCCGCCGAGATCGGCCACCACGGTGGGCAGCGCGGTCGCGACGATCGTCTGATCGAGTGCGGCCAGCAGCATGCCCAACAGCACGGCCGTGAAGATGAGGTTGCGCTTGGGCGCCGCCACCTCCGCGTCGGCGGTCGATGCCGACGCGGCCTGCGGTGGGCGAGGAGGCTGTGGCGGTCCCGTCATCGTTGCCGTCATACCCCCATTGTGCGGGCTGGACCCACGCCGTAACCCAATCGCCACACCAGTCTTGGCGATAGTGGGTGAGAACAGTGGGTATGCCACCCCCCATGACGAGCGACGGAGTCGAGGCCTCCTGGGAGGACTCGCCATGCGGCCTCGTCGTCGCCACCATGGACGGTCGCATCATCCGCGTCAACGCCACCCTGGCGCGATGGCTCGGCTACGAGCGAGAAGCGTTGCGCGGCAAGTCATTCGACGAACTCCTCACCGTCCCCATGCCGCGGGAGGACGCACTGAGCGGTGTCCCGGTGGATCTGGTGACCGCCGACGGCGGCGTGCTCCCGGTCTTCCTCGCCGCCAACGTCGCCGCCGACGGCCGCGGAATGCGCAACATCGCCGTGCTGGAGGCCGCCGGACGACGGTCGTGGGAACGCGACGTCGTCGCCGCCGGGGCCCGGGCGCAGGACGAGAACCAACGCGTGCGGGTCTTCGCCGAAACGCTGCGCCGCTCGCTGCTGCCCCCGCTGCTCTCACCGCCGCCCGGCCTGGACGCCGTCGACTACTACTTCGCGGCCTCGACCGACGACATCGGCGGCGACTTCTACGACCTCTTCCCCCTCTCGCGCGCCACGTGGGGCTTCTTCCTCGGCGACGTCGCGGGCAAGGGCGTCGAGGCCGCGGTGATCAGTGGGCTGACGCGGTACACGCTGCGCGCGGCGGCGGTCTACGACGACGACCCCGAGCAGGTGCTGACCAACGTCAACACCGTGCTGAGCCAGGAACTCAAGGGCGAGCGCAACCGTTTCTGCACGCTGATCTACGGTCGAATCACCAGCGCTGGCAAGGGGTTTCGCGTCGAGCTGGCCAGCGGAGGTCATCCGCCTCCGCTGGTGCTGCGTGCGGACGGCACCGCGCACTACGTCGACGTCACGGGTGGGCACGCCGCCGGTCTCAGTGCCAACCCGCACTTCGTCTCGGCCCAGCTGGACCTCGACCGGGGGGACACGCTGATGCTCTACACCGACGGGCTGACCGAAGCCGGAACCGGTATCGGCAACGAACGTTACGACGACGAGGGCGCGCTGCTGCGGTTCGTCGAGGCGCAGGCGCCGAGTTCGGCGTCGTCGATCGTGGAGGCCATCCACGGACTGCTCGAGTCACTGGGCCCCGGTGTCGAAGACGACACCGCGGTGCTGGCGTTCGGCGTGCCGCGCGACGGCTAGCGGGCCGCCTCGATCAGAGCGGAATGCCGCCTGAATCAGAGGGGCGTACCGCCCACGCGCATGCGGGTGAGAGAGAACGAATTCGCCTGTCCCACTGGGCAAGACGCGGGGTCGGTCGATACGCCGCCCACCTCACCGTCGAGGGTCGTGGCGTCCCACGACCAGGTCTGCATCTCCGCATGCCGGGTGCCGTCGGGGCAGCTGTGGCCGTCGGCCCGCGCGACCGTCATCGTCCAGCGGTTGCCCGATAGCGTCGCGTTGCCGCTCCACCCGACCGAGCTGGTGACGTGGGCGACGCAGGACCCCGCGGGAGCGCAGGCGGTGCGCGTCGACCACGAACTCTGACCGGTCGCGCCGATCAGCGTGACCGAGTACGTCCCGGTGAAGTCGTCGGCCGCGGCCGGTCCGGCGCACACCACGGTCGACGCGACGGCGGCCACCGCGGCCGCTACCATTCGACGCACGATCATGTGGACTCCTCGTGAACGCAGTCACTTCCTCGGATGGGTTGGGAGATTCTTACCAGGATCAGCGCAGCTGGTCAACATTTTGTCAGGACATGCTGACAATAGTCAGGCGCCGTCGCGGCGTGCGCGCAGGACGTCGAGCACCTGGGCCACCAGTTCGTCGATGTCGGCACCGGTCGTGTCCAGGGTCAGGTCGGGATTCTCCGGTGCCTCGTAGGGGGCGTCGACGCCGGTGAGGCCCTTGAGCTCACCCGCCCGCGCCCTGGCATAGAGGCCCTTCGGGTCGCGCTTCTCGCACTCCTCGACCGACGTGCAGATGTACACCTCGATGAACGGCAGCTTCGCGGCGTCGTTGAGCGCCCTCGCGATCTCCCGGTCCGACTTCAACGGCGACACCAGCGAGGCCAGCGCGACGACGCCGGCGTCGGCGAACAACCGCGTGAGATGCCCGACGCGCCTGATGTTCTCGGCCCGGTCGCCCGCGGTGAACCCGAGGTCGTCGGACAACCCGTGCCTGATGTTGTCACCGTCGAGCAGGTAGGCGACGTCACCGGACTCCACGAGGGCCCGTTCGACCGCGACGGCGATCGTCGACTTGCCCGAGGCGGGCAGCCCCGTGAACCAGATGGTGGCACCCCGCTGCCCGGTGGCGTTCCACCGGTGCGCACGATCCAATGACGAAGGATGCCAACGAATGTCGTTGCGGGTCTGGCCGCCGGGCTTGACCTCCCGCGGCTCGATGATGGTGCCCGCGCCGATGGTCTCGTTCGACGTCTCGTCGATCAGGATGAAGGCACCACTGTCGCGGTTCTCGGTGTAGGAGTCGGCGATGACCACCGAGCTGGTGCGCAGCGTCACCTCACCGATGTCGTTGAGCGACAACTCGACTGGGTTGTCGAGCTCGTCGAGGGTCTCGGGATCCAGGCGCGTGTGCAGCGCCTGCACCGTCGCGCGGACCGTCTTGCTGGTCTGCTTCAACGCCACCCGGTCACCGGCGCGCAGGGGCGTCTCGGTGAACCAGCAGACCGTCGCGTCGAGCTCGCGGGCCAGCACCGGCAGCGTCGCGTCGTCGGCGCCGCTGACGAACACGTCGCCGCGGCCCACGTCGATGTCGTCGGCCAACTCGATCGACACCGACAGCGGCGCAACGGCCGTCGCGCGATCGTCGTCGAGGGTGTCGACCGCCGTCACGGTCGACCTGGTGCCTGCGGGCAGCGACACGACGGCATCGCCGACGCTGAGCGTGCCCGCCGAGATGCGACCCGTATAGCGACGGCGCTGCTCGGTCGTCGGCCGCGACACCCACTGAATGGGCAGCCGAAGCTTGTCGGCCTGCGGCTGCGGCGCCGAGAGTTCGATGTTCTCCAGGTACTCCAGCAGCGTGGGCCCGGTGTACCAGTCGGTGTTCTCCGAGCGGTGCACGACGTTGTCGCCGTGCTTGGCGGCGATCGGAATCACCGACAGCTCGGCACCGCCGAGGCGGGCGGCCATCTGCTGCAGCTCCGCGGCCACCTCGTTGAACCGGGTCTGATCGAAGTCGACCAGGTCGATCTTGTTCACCGTCGCCACGAAGTGCTTGATGCCCAACAGCTTTGCGATCCTGGCATGCCTGCGCGTCTGACGCAGCACACCGGCCCTGGCGTCGACGAGGAGGATCGCGACGTGGGCGTTGGACGCCCCGGTGAACATGTTGCGCGTGTAGCGCTCGTGGCCGGGGGTGTCGGCGAGGATGTAGCTGCGCGCCTCGGTCGAGAAGAACCGGTAGGCCACGTCGATGGTGATGCCCTGCTCGCGTTCGGCGCGCAGACCGTCCGACAGCGCGGCCAGGTCGGCGACGCCCTCGTCGTCGGTGACGGCCTCGAGGTGATCCAGCGGCAGGCTGTCGGTGTCGTGCATGAGCCGCCCGATGAGCGTGCTCTTCCCGTCGTCGACCGAGCCCGCAGTCGCGATGCGCAGCAGTTGGCGAGTCGTCATCCGTAAATCTCCCGTCGCTTCGCTCGCCTGGTTCCCGTTTCCCGTCGCTGCGCTCGCCCGGTGACCATTTCCCGTCGCTTCGCTCGCCCGGCCATCAGAAGTAGCCCTCGCGCTTGCGATCTTCCATCGCCGCCACCGAGGTCCGGTCGTCGGCGCGGGTCTCGCCGCGCTCGGACACCGTCGCCGCGGAGATCTCGGTGATGACACCGGCGATGTCGGTGGCGTGCGAGCGCACCGCGCCGGTGATCGTGAGATCGCCGACGGTCCGGTAGCGCACCCATTCGACGGCCGCGGTCTCGTCGGCCGTGGGCTGCACGTATTCCGACACGGCGAGCAGGATGCCGTCCCTAGCGACGACCTCGCGCTGGTGGGCGAAGTAGATCGACGGCAACTCGAGGTTCTCCAACTCGATGTAGCGCCAGATGTCCAGCTCGGTCCAATTGGACAGCGGGAACACCCTGACCTGCTCGCCCTTCTTGATCCTGCCGTTGTACAGCGACCACGGCTCGGGTCGCTGGGCGCGCGGATCCCACTGGCCGAACTCGTCGCGGAAGCTCAGGATGCGCTCCTTGGCCCTGGCCCGCTCCTCGTCGCGGCGAGCCCCGCCGAACGCGGCGTCGAAACCGCCCGCCTCCAGCGCGTCGAGCAGCGTGCGCGTCTGCTGGCGGTTGCGCGAGGCGCCGGGTCCGGGATCGGGCACGCGCCCCGAGTCGATCGACTCCTGCACCGATCCGACGATGAGCCGGTGACCGTGCTCGCCGAGCCGGCGGTCGCGGAACTCGATGACCTCGGGGAAGTTGTGGCCCGTGTCGACGTGCAGCACCGGGAAGGGTAGCGGTGACGGCCGAAAGGCCTTCTCCGCCAAGCGAAGCAGGACGATCGAGTCCTTGCCCGCGGAGAACAGCAGGACCGGTCGCTGAAGTTCGGCGACGACCTCGCGGATGATGTGCACCGATTCGGCCTCGAGCAGCCGTAGTTCGTCGACCCGGGTGTCGTCGCGTGTAGCAGCCGTCATGTCGGCAGGCCCTCCTTCTCGGCGTCGCGGCGGTAGCGATCCACCCAGTCGTCGGACCGGTGGTCGGCCTGACGTTCCAGCACCGGTGCCGGTGCGAGCCGGGGATCGAGTCCGAGTGCCTCCAGAACCGTACCGACCACGTCGGTGAGGTTGCGCCACAGCACGGGGTAGGACACGTCGATGGGTTCGATCCCCTCCTCCGCGAACCAGGCCCGCCAGGCCTCCTCCTGGGCGCGCAGCATCGCCACCACGTGTGCGATCGCGCCGGCGTGGTACTCGGCGCGCGCGTCGCGGACCGGATCGGGACGGCCCCGCCAGACCCGGGTCTGCACGGCGCGCCAGAACGACACCGCCTGCGAGACGACGTCCGGGCGGTAGACGTGGACGAGGACCGGATCGGAGCCGACGACGTCGCGAATCGCCGACAGCAGGCCGGTTCCCGAGCGATCGGGCAGGCCCTCGGCGCGGTCCAGCAGCAGCGGCGTCTGATTCCACATCAGCTTGCCGCCCCAGACCCCGTTGGGCGTGCGCCCGACGGTGCGGATGTAGTCGCGCCAGATCTCCGACGGCGCCAGGTCCGGCTTCCCCTCGTCGAGCGGATCGAGCAGGCGCAGGATCGACTCGTCCTCGACACCGGCGAACCACTCCCGGGGTTGCGGCGACATGCTGGTGCTCGGCAGGTACTGGAAGAACTCCTGCGGTTCGCCCGCGACGCCGGTGGCGCGCAGGGATTCGACGAGCAACGTGCTGCCGCTGCGCTGCGAGGCGAGGACGAGGTACGCAGACGGAGTCGGCATGCGCGTGAGCCTAACCAAGTCGAAAAGCGCTTGCGCACCCGGTGTTTCGGTCGTAGATAAATTCCGGGTGAGTGCAATTATTGCGGTGCCCGCACGTCGTCCTCGATGCCGCGCTCACTGGCCAGTGCCGACCGGCTGGGCAACCGTATTCCGTTGATGCGCATGTAGGTTTCGGTATAGCGGGCCGAGATCCTGGTGCCCGCGAATTCCGACGGAATGACGTCGTTGGTCTTCTGCCGCCAGTCGTTGAGGAGCATGGACAATTCGTTCGCCGTGGCCTCCGACTCGGCGGTCACGGTGCCCACCAGGAGGTTGTCCTCCTCGGTCGGATCGGTGCGCAGATCGTACAGTTCGCGGCTCGGCCGGGGAGCCGAGCTCAGCGGTGCGACCGCGCGGCCGGGGGCGCTCTGGGCGATGTCGAGGGGAAGGTCGAGCAGCGGCCGCGGCGCATAGTTCTCGATGTAGCTGTACTCCTTGGTTCGAATCGCGCGGATCGGATCGAACGAGTCGTGGTAAGTCTTCGTCGTGTAGACCTCCCACCGCACGGGTTCGTGGCCGGGTCGAGTCAGCGCGTCGGCGTGCGACATCCCGTCGACGTCCTCGGGCACCTCGACACCGAGCAGGTCGAGCAGGGTCGGCACCAGGTCCACACCGCTGAACAGGTCGTCGTAGACGCTGCCCGCCACCCCGTACCGCGCGGGCGGGCGCACCATCATCGCGATGCCGGTGCCCGCGTCGTAGAGCGTCGACTTCGCCCGCGGCAGGGCCGGACCGTGGTCGGTGAGGAACACCACCCAGGTCGACTCGTCGAGCCCCGTCTCGGCCAACGCGTCGAGCAAACGGCCGACCGCGGCGTCGGCGACGGCGATCGAGCCGTAGAAGTCGGCGAGGTCTTCGCGCACGTCGGGGCGGTCGGGGAGGTAGTCCGGCACCTCCACGGCGCCGGGATCGGCGGGCTCGTAGCGGTCGCGGGGGTAGGGGCGGTGGGTCTCGAAGAATCCCGCGGTGAGGAAGAACGGGGTCTGCGGGGCGTCGTGCAGCCAGTCGGTGGCCCGATCGACGACGTATTCGCAGTACGAATTCGACACGTCGTACTCGGCGAAGCCGAGCCGGCCCGGGAACGACGTCTCGTGCTGCATGCCGAATAGCGCTGTGTGCCAACCGGATTCGGTGAGCAGGTGCGGCAGGGTGCGAACGCCCGCGCGGTACTCCCAGCCGTGGTGGGCGAGCCCGACCAGTCCGTTGCCCTGCGGGTAGCGCCCGGTGAACAGCGATCCGCGCGACGGCGAGCACAGCGGCGCGGTGGCGTGGGCGCGCGTGAAGAGGATCCCCTCGGCGGCGAGGCGGTCCAGTCGGGGGCTGCTCACGTCGGCATGGCCGTAGGCGCCGAGGTGTCTGCCGAGGTCGTGCCAGTGCACGAGGAGCACGTTGTCCGTCATCGTTGATACACGCAACAGGTTCTGCGCCGAATCGGCAACCGTAAGGCCCCGGCGGCGTCGTCTCCACGGCGTCCTGAGGCATGATCGGCGCGTGCCGAACTCCGCGGGGACCGCCGCCTTCGGGGTGCCGTGCCCGTGCGGCAGCGGCGCCGGCTACGCGGCGTGCTGCGGTCCCCTGCATCACGGCGAGCGGCAGGCCTCGACGGCCGAGGCGCTGATGCGCTCGCGTTACGCGGCGTACGCCCGCGGTGACGCCGACTACCTGTTCCGCACGTGGCATCCACGGACGCGTCCGGCCGAGGTGACCACCGACTCCGACGTCGTCTGGACCGGCCTCGAGATCACCGACGTCGAGGCGGGCGGTGTCGACGACGACCACGGGGTGGTGGAGTTCACGGCGCACTTCGTGCAGGACGGCCGCCCCGACGCGATGCACGAACGCAGCCGCTTCGCGCGGCGGGCGGGCCGCTGGGTCTACGTCGACGGTTGACCGGCGCGCCGAGACTGAATCTCACGACGCACGACGTGGGTTCTGCGTCGTGAGATTCAGTCTCGACGATCAGCGGACGGGCACGCCGCACACGGAGTAGACGAACTTCGGCGGCACGTCGAAGGCGAACGTGCGCTGGGGGAGGGCGGCGAGCACCTCGGCGCTCAGCGCCGCCTTGTAGTGCAGCGACACCGAGCCCGAGAAGTTGGGATCGACGGCCGACATGTCGGGCACGTCGAGCAGCAGGCCCGACTCGTCGAGGGTGGCGTCGACCATGGTGCCCTCGGGGGCGTCCCACCGGTGGTCCGCCGACCGGGCCGCCTTCTTGGGTACCGAGGACAGCGTGGCCAGCACCCGCTGCCTGGTCAGCGCCAGCGCGCCCACGTAGCTGGCCAGGTTCCCCTTGGCGACCTTGCCCGGCACGTGGCCGGAGAAGCGGTAGGTGACGGGGACGAACTCGGCGAGCAGGAGCACGCCCTCGGCCTCGACCTGGGCGCGCATGTCGTCGGGCAACTGCCCGATGCCGAGCATCTTGCGCAGGAAGACGGCCATGGCCTACGAGGTTATCGGCTGGGGCCGTCTTCCTGCGGTGCGATCTAGGTTTGCGCGGGCAGCACGTTCTCACCGGACTTGTCGGTCGACAGGCACAGCGAGCAGATGTAGCCCTCGACGTTCGCCGCCTTCAGCATGTCCGGCCGCTCGTACTCATGGTGGCAGACGTGGCACCGCAGATGCTCGCCGGACGGGTTGCCCAGCTCGTCGAACATCGGCAGGTCGATGCCGTCGTCGGTGCGACGCAGGTAGTACTTGCCCTTGGTCGCGACGGCGATGATCGGCGGGAGCACCAGGGCCAAGCCGATGGCGACCAGCGGCGAGTAGGGCGTGATCGCCGAGCCGAGTCCACCGAAGAACGCGATGATCGACACGCCCGCCGCGATGAGCATCGAGCCGAAGCCCACCGGGTTGAAGTCGTACAGCATGCCGCGGCGGAACTCGGGCACCTTCGGCGACAGCTTCAGCAGGTACTTGTTGAAGACGATGTCCGAGGCGACCACGACCACCCAGGCCATGCCGCAGTTGGCGTAGAACCCGAGGATCGTGTTGAGGAAGCTGAACATGTTCGCTTCCATCAGCACCAGCGCGATCAGCAGGTTAAAGGCCAGGAACACCAGGCGACCGGGGTAGGTCTTCGTGACGCGGGTGAACGAGTTGGTCCACGCCAGCGAACCGGAGTAGGCGTTGGTGACGTTGATCTTGATCTGGCTGATGACCACCAGGCAGACGGCCAGCGTCAGGGCGAGCCAGTTCGGCAGGAAGTTCTTGTAGATCTCCAGGAACTGGTGCACGGGCTGGTTGGCGATGCCCGCGCCGTCGGCGACGTTGGCGATGAGGTAGACGGCCAGGAACAGGCCGACGACCTGCTTGATGGCGCCGAAGATGACCCAGCCGGGGCCGGCCAGGAACAGCCACGTCCACCAGCTGCGCTTGTTCTCGGGCGTCTGCGGCGGCATGAAGCGCAGGTAGTCGTTCTGCTCGGCGATCTGCGCGATGAGCGACAGGCAGACGCCCGCGGCGAGCAGCGTCGAGCCGATGTCGAAGCCGTGCACGCCCTTCTCGCCCTGGTAGGCGAAGAACGAGCTGACCGACTCGGGATGGCTGATGACGAGGTAGACGAACGGCGCGACCATCAGGATCAGCCACAGCGGGGTGGTCCACACCTGCAGCGTGGACAGCACCTTCATGCCGTAGATGACGAGCGGGAAGATGATGATCGTCGACGTCGCGTAGCCGATCCACAGCGGAATGCCGAGGCCGAGTTGCAGGCCCTGGGCCATGATCGAGCCCTCGAGCGCGAAGAAGATGAAGGTGAACGTCGCGAAGATGACGTTGGTGACCACCGACCCGTAGTAGCCGAAGCCGCTGCCGCGGGTGACGAGGTCGAGGTCGATGTTGTAGCGCGCCGAGTAGTAGGCCACCGGGAAGCCCGTTGCCATGATGACGACGGCGAAGATGAAGATGCCCCACAGCGCGTTGGTGGTGCCGTAGGAGATGCCGATGTTGGCGCCGATGGCGAAGTCGGCGAGGTAGGCGATGCCGCCGAGGGCCGAGATGCCCACCACGCGGGTGGACCACTTGCGGTAGCTGCGCGGCGCAAACCGCAGGGTGTAGTCCTCCAAGGTTTCCTTGGTGGCCGTCATCTGGTCGAGGCTGGCGTCGGGGTCGACCTCGGCGGTGGCGGGCGTGCCGGGGCCGTCAGGATCCCGGTTGAGCTCTTGCGTCATGGG
The DNA here is from genome assembly GCF_010729665.1 of Mycolicibacterium madagascariense. Lineage (NCBI taxonomy): Bacteria > Bacillati > Actinomycetota > Actinomycetes > Mycobacteriales > Mycobacteriaceae > Mycobacterium > Mycolicibacterium madagascariense. The sequence continues at coordinate 706,789 of NZ_AP022610.1, forward strand.
TAGCAAAGCTAAGACGGGGTTGTTTCCAACTCGTGACGACCGTGTTCCCACCGGAAGCAATGTGGCCCGCACTGCCACCAAGAGTCGGGGTTGTGGTGGCAGCGCGGGCGCTACTGGTGTGATCGTTACCGGTGAGGATGGTGTTACACGTGATTCGAGGCGATGTCCGGGTGGCGCGCGGCGGGCTGTGGTCGGCCGTGCTCGCCGGGGCGGTGTATGCCGTCATGTGGGTCGGCTGGTCACAGGGCTGGCATTGGGTCGTTGCCACCGACGCCGCGACCCTGCGCCCCGCCTACCGGATCGGCGTGGCCCACCACGGCTGGGTGACGTTCTGGAACGTGTGGTGCTCGGTGTTCTCACCCCTGAGTTTTCGCGCCCTGACCCTCGGCCTCGTCGTGCTGGCGCTGGTGCGCCGCCGAATCCGACTCGCGCTGTTCCTCTTCGCCACCGTGGAGCTGTCCGCCGTGGTCGCCGAGACGGCCAAGCGACTCGCCGACCGGCCTCGGCCCGCGACCGAGCTCGTGCACGCCGCGTCCACCTCGTTCCCCTCCGGCCACGCCGTGGGCACGATGATCGTCACGCTGGTGGCGTGGCTGGTCCTGCTGCCTGTACTCGGCCGTGCGGGGCGGCGCTGGACGATCGGCCTCGGGTGCCTGCTCGTCCTATCGGTGGGCGCCGGCCGGGTCGCCCTCAACGTCCATCACCTGTCCGACGTAGTGGCCGGCTGGGCCCTCGGCTACCTCTGGGTCGTGCTGTGTCTCGCGGTGCTGGGACGCCCGCGGCTCACGGCACCGGACGAAACACCTGCAGGGCCCGGTAGCGCACGCTGAAGCTCGCCTCGGCCACCTCGTCGGACAGTTCGCCGTCGCGCGCCAGCAGGGTCGGTCCGTCGACCGCGGTGAACCGGAACTCGGGCACCCGCAGTTCGTGGTAGAGCGGGCTGCGCACGAGGCGGCCCAGCACGAGCGACGTCAGGATGCGGGCCGTGGCGAAGCGCCGCTCGGTCTCCAGGATCCGGACGTCGATCAACCCGTCGTCCATCCGCAGCCGCCGTGCCGGAGCGAACCCCGACGGGAGATAGGACGAGTTGCCGACGAAGAACAGCGACGTTCCGAGGGTCTTGTTGTCATAGGAGATGCGCACGGGATCGCTGCGCCGCAGCGTGTGGAACATGGCATAGGCCCCGGCGAGCGGCTTGCCGATCTTGTGTTCCAGCTTCTCCCTGGTCTGCACGAACGCGGGATACGCGCCGATGCTGGCGGTGTTGATGACGGTTCCGGTCTCGTTGAGCCGCAGGACGTCGACGCAACTCACCTCCCCGGCGCGGATGGCGGCGACGGTCTGGGCGACGGCCTCGCACCCGATGTCCTTGGCGAAGTGGTTGAACGTGCCACCGGCGAACACGGCCAGCGGGCGGTCGGTGGCCAGGGCCACCCCGGCCGCCGCGGCCACCGTGCCGTCACCGCCGCCGATCGCGAGGACCTCGGCCCGTCCGGCCGCCGACCGCAGGACGTCTTCCAGGTCGTCGTCCTCGTCGAGCTCGACGATCTCCATCTTCGGCAGCGCCTTGCGCGCCTCGGCCAGGACCCGCGCGCCGGTTCCGCCCCCCGACGTCGGATTGATGACCAGCACGACGCCCTCGCCCTCGGGGCGCGGCGGGGTGTCGACGCGTAGCGGGTCGGCGACGGGGATGCGGGCTTCGACGATCGGCGGCACGATCTTGCCGCCGAGCACCGCGACCGCCGCGCCGACGCCGAATCCCGCCAGCACGTCACCGGGGTAGTGCGCGCCGGTGGCCACCCGCGACACCCCGACCATCCCGGCCAGGAGCGCCAGGCCGAGGCCCACGGGGGCGCTCTCGAGGCCGACGCCGATGGCGAACGCCGCGGCGCTGGCCGAATGGCCCGACGGCAGGGAGTTCGACGTCGGCATCCGCCGCGACCTGCGGATGACGGGAACGGGGGTGAAGTTGGGGCGGGGCCGCTTCCAGGCCCGCTTGGCGAGCTGATTGGTCACCAGGCTGGTGACGGCCAGCGACGCCACGCCCCGGCCCGCACCGCGCTGTACCGACTTGCGACGGGTGGCTCCGAGGGCGACCGCGATCGCCAGCCAGAGCTTGGAGTGATCGGCGGCCGCCGTCAGCTTCGGCATGAAGCCGTCCAGCAGCGGGCTCGGAGACTCGGCGATGGCCTCGAAGACCTCGCGGTCCAGCGTGCCGAGGCCCTTGCCGATCTGGCGGATGCCCTGACGTCGCTCCCTGGGAAAAAGCTTCATGCCGTTCAACCTAGCCGCGGGGGGTGACGGGCTGGCGGGGCGACTCGTTCCCGGACGGCGGACCGATGATGCTAAACCTTTACTTGACCTTGATGCAGGCCACGTGGTGACGTTGAGTGGTGCGCCGACTGCTGATCGTGCTGTGCGCGGTGGTCGCGGGTTTCGTCGTCGCGCCTCTGCCGCCCACTGCCCGTGCCGAGCTGGTGCCGTGGTTCGCGCCCAGCGTCGGCGCGGCCAATCAGGTGATTTCCGTTGTGGGCGTTGGGGGTTCGAACGCGAAGGTCGACGTCTACCAGCGGACGTCGGCGGGGTGGCAGGCCGTCGCCGCGGGGATACCGGCCCACGTCGGGTCGGCGGGCATGGCGCCCCAGACCCACGACGGCCAGATGCTGACGCCGATGGGCGTCTTCTCCCTCGACTTCGCCTTCGGGACGGCGCCCAACCCCGGCGGGGGTCTTCAGTACGTGCAGGTGGACCGGGACCACTGGTGGGACGGGGACATGAAGAGCCCCACCTACAACACGATGCAGGTCTGCAAGAAGGCGCAGTGCCCGTTCGACACCGATCCGAGCAGCGGCACCGAGAACCTCGACATCCCGCAGTACGAGCACGCGGTGGTGATGGGGGTCAACGAGCAGCGGGTCCCCGGCAACGGCGGCGCGTTCTTCCTGCACACCACCGACGGCGGGCCGACGGCCGGCTGCGTGTCGATCGACGATCACACGTTGGTGAGCATCATCGAGTGGCTGCGCCCCGGCGCCGTGATCGCCATCTCGAAGTAGCGTCAATTCGCCGCTGCGCGACCGGCTTTCACCTTGAAGCCCAGGCTGGCGGTGGACAGCGACGCATCGTAGGTGCGGTCGTAGCCGGTGACGCTGATCTTCCAGCCGTCGGCGGTCCGACGGTACCGATCGCGATAGAAGCCCGCGCCGATCAACAGGAAGTCGAACTTCGGCACGATGACCTTGTCCTGGAGGTACCAGATGCCCGTCGCCTCGTCGCCGTCGACGTCGATCTCGGGATGCGTCACCCGGTGTTCGGTGATGACGTCGGCAGGCATCGAACTGCGCATGAACTCGACCAGCGTCGCCCGGTCGGTGAAGTGGTGCTCCTCGCCGAGCGATTCGCCGTAGTCGCCCACGACGTCCTCGGTGAGCGTGTCGGCGAAGTCGTCCCAGTGCTTGGTGTCCAGCGCGCGCAGATACCGGTACTTGACCCGTTGAATGTCCTCGATGTCACCCATGACCGTCATCGAAACACAGTGGCGCGCGCTGGGATGGCGATCCGCGGGGACTGCGCCTGACGGATACGTCAAATCGTCGGCCCGATCCTGAGGACGATTCAAACGCTACGCACAGCCAAAACCTAGCTGGCAGAACGCTGTTCGATGACGGAGCCGCGGAGTGTCTGAGCCGCCGCCCCCGGGCACGGGGTTATCGTGGTGAGCGTCATGAGCGATCCGTTGGGGTTGTCGATCGGGACGACCAACCTGGTCGCGGCCGTCGTCGGCAACCCACCCGTCACGCGGCGGTCCGTGCTGCCGCTTTCCGGGCAGACGTTCCGCGGCTTCGTCGACCGCGTCGGCGACCCGGTGCCCATGATCGCGGCCGACGGCTCGGCCTACCGCGCCGACGTCCTGATGGTCGAGGCGCTCGACGCCATGATCGTCGAGGCGCGCGGGGAGGACGCCGGGGCGACGGCACAGCTCGCCGTGGCGGTCCCCGCGCACTGGAACGGGGCCACGCTGCGCTCGCTGCGCGACGCGATGCGCGCCAAGACCAGCCTCGCCCCCAACGGCGTCCCTGCGCGGCTGATCTCCGACGCGGTGGCCTCGCTGACGGCGCTGGCGACCAATCCCGGGTTGCCGAGTGACGGCGTCGTCGCCCTGCTCGACTTCGGCGGCGGCGGAACCACCCTGACCCTCGCCGACGCGGCCGCGTCCTTCGAGCCGATCGAGACGATCCGCATGACGGAGTTCTCCGGCGACCAGATCGACCAGGCCCTCGTGACGCACGTGCTCGAGAGTCTCACCACCGACGTCGACCCGGCGGGTACGGCGTCGGTCGCGTCGCTCACCAGACTGCGCGAGGAGTGCAGGCAGGCCAAGGAGGAACTGTCCGAGGCGCAGGCCGCCGACGTCCGCGTCGAACTGCCCGGACACCGCTCGACGGTACGCGTCACGCGCGACGACCTGGACGGTCTGCTGGCCGAGCCCCTGGCGGCCGTGCTCGCCGAACTCGATGAATCGTTGGCGCGCAACAGGATTGCCAAGGATGACGTCTCCGCGGTGGTGGCCGTGGGTGGCGGCGCACGCATCCCGCTGGTGGCCAGCACGCTGTCCGAGTCCGACCGCAGGCCCTTCGTCACGACACCGCACCCCGCGCTCGACGCCGCCGTCGGCGCCGCCCTCTTCGCGGCCTACGGCGCCGATGCCGACGCGCAGACCGGCATGGCTCCCGTCCCCCTCCCGGGCGTCGGCGAGCCGACGGCCGCCAACGTGCTCACCGCCGCCAACGCCGCGGCGCCGGACTCGTCGACGTTCCGCGCGCTGGCGTGGTCGCAGGACGACGACACCATCGGGGATCCCGCCCCCTATACGGGCGAGGACCCGTACGCCGACCCCTATGCCGACTCCAGCACCACCCGGGTGGTCACCCAGTACCGGCCGCGGCAGGAGGAGCCCGAACCGCACACGTGGCAGCGCGTTCCGCTGTTGATCTTCGGGGTGGCCGCGGTGATCGCGCTGATCGCGGTCGGCGGCGTGGCGATCGCACTGACCAGCTCGACCGAGGACACCACCCCGACGCCGAAGACGGCGCCCGTCACCGCCACCTCGCCACCCGCGCCGCGACCGACCAGCCCGCAGCCACCGCCGCCGCCGCCGACCACCGCCGCGCCGCCACCCAGCGTCGCCCCCGTGACCAGCGAAGCACCACCTCCGCCGCCGCCTCCGCCCTCGACCGAGACGGTCACCGTCGAGCGTCCGGTGACCACGACCAAGACCACCACCCAGACCACGACGACCACCACGACGCAGCCGACCACGACGACGCCGACCACCACCGAGACCACGACGACCACCGAGACCACGACGTCGAGCACGCCGACCATGACCACCAGCTACATCACAGTCCCGTTCGTGCCGGTGCCAATACCCATCCAGGTTCCGGCGACCTCGACTCCGTACCAGCCCTATCAGCCTTATCAGCCAAACTCGCCGTATCAGCCCTACCAACCCCCCGCCTACCAGCAGCCGGGCCGATATCCGTACTGATCACCGAACGTGCGAAGCGCCCGATGATTCGCTGTGCCTCTCAGCCCCAACCTGTGAGCGCTCCCAGACGACAAGGAATGTCACAGAAGGAATCCAGCGTTTCCCAGGTTAGACAGTCCACCATCGTGGCATGGCTGATGGAAGATCGCGGGCGATGCGTCTGCGCACGAGGACGTTGGGAATCGTCGGGGCGGCTGCGTTCGTCTCGCTGGGTGCGCTGAGCGTCGGCTTGGCCCACGATGATCCACGCGGGGTCGACCTCGCAGGGTCGGGCGACGCCCCGGCCAACACCACCTACGTCCAGCCGACGGCCGGCGGCATGAACATGGGCGCCACGGCGACCTGGACGGCACCCCCGTCGATCGAGGCGACCGCGAAGGCCGTTCCAAGCGGCAGCGCAGGCTGACATGCGACGAGTCATGGCGGGAACGGTCCTCACGGCATCGGCGGTAATGCTGTTCGGTGCAGGCGTCGCGCAGGCATCGTCGTCGCCCGACGTCGTCGGGCAGAAGTACAGCGACGCCCAGACGGCGATCAGCGGCGCGGGCCTGACCCCGGTGGTGTCGACCGTCGTCGGCGACCGGCAGGAACGCCCTGACTGCGTCGTCACCAACACGGTGGCCCGCACGGTCCCGGCGCCGGAGAACAGCGCGGGATCACCGACGAGCCAGCTGCTGGTTTCGTTGAACTGCGACTCGGGCGAAGCATCGGCGAAGGCGCCGGGCTTCTCGGCGGGCAGCCCCGAGGGCAAGGCGGCCGCAGCCGCCGCGTCGTCGTCGGCCGCGGCCGCGTCGGCATCCGCGGCAGCCCCCGCCAGCTGACCGAACTAGTTCTGCGGCACCAGGTTTCGCGGATGGTGACAGGCGGCGACGTGCGCCTCCCGTAGTTCCTCCAACGGGGGATCGTCGTCGTCGCACACCTGCGTGGCCCACGGGCACCGGGTGTGGAAGTGGCAACCCGACGGGGGATCGATCGGGCTGGGCACGTCGCCCTCGAGCACCAGCCGCTCCCGCTGGACGTTCTGCCGCGGGTCGGGGATGGGCACCGCGGACAGCAGCGCGTTCGAATACGGATGCAGCGGACGGTCATACAGCTCCGCCGCGGGCGCACTCTCGACGATCCGCCCGAGATACATGACGGCCACCCGATCCGAGACGTGCCTGACGACGCCGAGGTCGTGCGCGACGAACAGGTACGACAGACCCAACTCCTCCTGAAGGTCCTTGAGCAGGTTGACGATCTGCGCCTGCACCGACACGTCGAGTGCGGAGACGGGCTCGTCGGCGATGATCAGCTTCGGTTGCAACCCCAGCGCGCGGGCGATGCCGATCCGCTGTCGCTGCCCGCCGGAGAACTCGTGGGGATAGCGGTCGGCGTGCTCGGGACTGAGCCCCACGCGGTCCAGCAGGTCCTGCACCCGTCGGTGGACGTCCCGCCCGCCGGCCAGCCCGTGCAGCTCGATGGGTTCGCCGATGATCTGCCCGATGCGCTTGCGCGGGTTCAGCGACGCGTACGGATCCTGGAAGATCATCTGCATCTGGCGACGCACCGGGCGCAGGCTGCGGCGCGACCGGCCGACCAGCTCCTCGCCCAGGAACCGCACCGAACCCGACGTCGGCGCCGTCAGCTGCAGGATGGCCCGGCTCAAAGTGGACTTGCCGCAACCGGATTCACCGACGAGGCCCAGGGTCTCGCCCTCGGCGATCGAGAGGCTGACCCCGTCGACGGCCTTCACGTGGGCGACGACGCGGTCCACGACGACACCCGACTTGACCGGAAAGTGCTTGACGAGATCGGTGACCTCGAGCAGCGGTTCACTCACGAGGCGGCCTTCCGGAGTCCGATGTGGCCGTCGACGTCGCGCAGTCGGCGCTTGTCCGCCGGATCCAGCCAGCACCGGTTGCCGTCCACCAGCGGGGGTGGCTCCGCGCATGTGTCGAACGCGTGGGGACAGCGCGCCGCGAAGCGGCATCCCGTCGGGGGATTCAGCAGCGACGGTGGGGCCCCGGCGATCTGGGCCAGCCGTACCGGCCGCGGCTGGTCGAGTCGGGCCAGCGAGCCGAGCAGCCCCCAGGTGTAGGGGTGCTGTGGGTCGTAGAACAGGTTCTCCAGTGTGGCGTCCTCGACGATCTGTCCGGCATACATCACCGCCACCCGGTCGGCGATCTCGGCGACCACGCCGAGATCGTGGGTGATCAGGACGACCGCGAGGCCGCGCTCCCTGTTCAACGTGTCGAGCAGCCGCAGGATCTGCGCCTGCACCGTGACGTCGAGCGCGGTGGTCGGCTCGTCGGCGATCAGCACGTCGGGGTCCAGTGCGAGCGCCATCGCGATCATCACGCGCTGCCGCATGCCGCCGGAGAACTCGTGCGGGTAATCACGAACGCGCCGTTCGGGATTCGGGATCCCGACCGAGCGAAGCAGTTCCACCGCCTGTTCCTGGGCCTCCCGCTTGCCCACCTTGCGGTGCGCGCGGATCATCTCGACGATCTGGTCACCGACGCGGTAGACGGGGTTCAGCGAGGTCATCGGATCCTGGAAGATCATCGCGATGCGCTTGCCCCGGACGTCGCGCAGCTGCTCGTCGTCGAGCTGGGTGAGGTCACGGCCGTCGAACTCGACCGCACCGGTGATCGTGGCGTTGGGGGCCCGCGTCAGGCCCAGGATGGTCTGCGCGGTCACGCTCTTGCCGGAGCCCGACTCGCCCACGACGGCGAGGATTTCGCCGGTGTCGAGTTCGAAGGAGACCCGCTCGACTGCGCGGACGACGCCGCCGTCGGTGGCGAAGCTGACGCTGAGGTCGCGTACGGACAGGATCATGCGGGGGCCGCCTCGCCGAGTCGGATGCGTGGGTCGAGGAACGCGTAGAGCACGTCGACGACCGTGTTGAAGAGCACGATGAAGAACGCACCGAACATGGTGACGCCCATCAGCGGTGGTAGATCGAGACTGCCGATCGCCTGGCCCGCGTAGAGACCGACGCCGTTGATGTTGAACACCGTCTCGGTGAGGATGGCGCCGCCGCCGACGACCGCCCCGAAGTCCAGGCCGAACAGCGTGACGACCGGAATCATCGAGTTGCGCAGGACGTGCTTGATGCGAATTTGCCGCTCGCTGATGCCCTTTGCGCGTGCGGTCCTGACGTAGTCCTCGTTCATCACGTCGAGCATGTTGGACCGCAGCACGCGGCTGTAGAACCCGACGAACAGCACCGCCAGCGTGATCCACGGCAGGATCAGGTGATACGCCCACTGCCCCGGATTCCTGGTCAGCGGGACGTAACTACTGGTCGGAAAGATCTGGGCCTTGAAGCTCAAGTAGTAGAGCAGGATGGCGGCCAACCAGAACACCGGCACCGAGATGCCGACCAGCGACAGGATGGTCAGGGTGCGGTCGGTGAACTTGCCGGCGTGCACCGCGCTGAGGTACCCGAATACGACCGCCAGCGTCATCCACAGCAGCGCCGCGCCGATGCACAGCGACAGCGTCGCGGGCAGCCCCTTCCAGATCTGGTCGCCGACGTTCTGCGAACTGGCATACGACGTGAGCGTGCCGGTGAAGATCCGCTTCATCATCGTCAGGTACTGCACGGGCAGGGACTGGTCGAGGCCGAGGTCCGCCCGCACCCTCGCGATCAGCGCCGGGTTGGCGTTCTTGCCCGCAATGCGTTGCGCCGGATCGGAATTCGGGATGACGTTGAAGATCAGGAACACGATGACCGAGATCGCGAAGAGGACGGCGGCCATGCCGATGAGTCGGCGGACGGCGAAGCGCACCACGGCTAGTGCTCCAACCGGATCTTGGCCCGCGGATCCAGCGCGTCCCGAAGACCGTCGCCGAACACGTTGAGCGACAACACCGTGACCACGATCATGAAGCCGGGCACGATCGTGAGATGCGGTGCGGTGTAGATGTTCTGATACCCGTCGGCGATCATCGTGCCCCAGGATGCGCTCGGTGGGCGCACGCCGGCTCCCAGGAACGACAGTGACGACTCCAACAGCATGTCGTTGGCGATGTTCAGCGTGAAGAAGACGATGATCGTCGACACCACGTTGGGCAGGAGCTCGGAGATCATGATCCGGATCGGTCCCTTGCCCTGCGCGACGGCGGCCTCGACGAATTCCTTCTCCCGCAGCGCCAGGATCTCACCGCGGATCGGTCGGGCCATGTACGGGACGTACACCAGCCCGATGATCATGATCGGAATCCACAGCGAGTCACCGGAGATCGCGAGACCCCCGACCTTGAGCCCGCCGAGCGCCAGCGTCGTCCCGAGTGCGATGCCCAGCAGCAGCACTGGGAACGCCCACACCACGTCGAGCACCCTGGACAGGATGGCGTCCAGCCAGCCGCGATAGTAGCCGCACAGCAGTCCGACCAGGACCGCCAACACGGTCGTGACGAGTGCCGCGGCCACGCCGATGAAGATCGACGTGCGCCCGCCGTAGAGCAGCCGGACCATGACGTCGCGGCCGTTCTGGTCGGCGCCGAGCAGGAAGCGTCCGTGCAGGCCCGGTCCGAGCGGGGTGCCGTCCGGAGACACGACGTAGGTCTCCTTGCCGTCGACCAGGATCCGGTCGGTGATGTGGTTCTCGTCGGGTCCGGTGTGGGCGACGTGGTCGGCCCACAGGGGAGCGGCCAGGCACAGCACGACCACGGCGACGAAGAGCACGCCGAAGCCCAGCGCTATCTTGTTGCGGCGCAACCGCACCCACGCGAGATACCACGGGCTGCGACCGCGGACCGCCTCGGAGGCGACGCCGACGGGCACCGGGGGAACGCCCGCCGTGTCGACGTCGCTGGTCGGGACGCTCACTTCAGGGCGAACGCGGAGAAGTCCTGGGTGAACACGAGATGCGGACTCGTCTTGTCGAAGTCGATGCGATCGGAGACGAACGTGCTGCGCTCCTCGTTGCCGTACGGCGCCCAGACGGCTTGGTCCATGTAGGCCTTGTCCAGTGCTGCGTACTGCTTCTCGACGTCGTCGGACAGCTGCACCTTCGACAGGCGATCCATGGTGGCGTCGTTCTGCGGGATCGCGACCTGCGAGTAGTTGCTGTTGTTGGTCGGCAGGATGTTGGCGCCGTTGAGCAGTGGCCGGAAGAAGTCGTCGGGATGCGGGTAGTCCTGGAACCAATCGACGAAACCGGTGTCGAGGTCGGCCGTCGACGTGTTCCCGATCGTCGCGAAGTAGACGTTGCCGGCGACCACCTTGAGGGTGGCGTTGAAGCCCAGCTGGGTCAACAGGTCGTGGTAGTACTCGCCGATGCGCTTGCGCTCGGGCTCGTCGTCGGTCCAGACGGTGATGTCCTTGTCCGCTGGGTTGGCTTGCGCCAGCAGCGCTTTGGCCTTGGCCAGGTCATAGGGGTAGGGGTGGTACTCCTCGTAGCCGGGCATGCCGGGGGGCAGGATCTGCTGCGTGGGGTGCAGACGACCGCCGAAGACGCGGTTGAGTGCCTCCGGGTCGATGGCGTAGTTGATGGCCTGGCGGACGCGAATGTCGTTGAAGGGCGCCTTCTTGTTGTTCATGAAGAAGTAGTAGGTGTTGATCGACTCGTCGAGCCGGAACCGATCGCCGAACTTCGCCTTGACCTCGGCCAGGCGGTCGGCGTCGGGCGGATCGGCCATGAAGTCGATGGTGTTCTGCTCGACCCCCGTCACCTGGGCGGAGTTGCTCTTGTTCTGGGTCACGGTGATCTTGTCGACCTGCGCGTCGGCGACCTCCGTCGCCCCGGCGTCCTTGACGGTCTTGAAGTTCGGGTTGCGCACCATCGTCAACGACTGCGGCGCATCGACTTTCGAGATCATGAACGGCCCGCTCGACGGCGGCGGGGTGTTCGTCGCGTCCTTGTCCAGCGGGGTGCTCGGTGGCACGGGTGCGGCGAACATCAGCGCGAGCACGTTCTCGAACGTTCCGCTGGCGTCGGTCAGGGCGATGGTGATGTCGCCGGTCGCGTCGTCGGTGGTGATGCCGGAGATCGTGGGCGCCTTGCCGTCGGCGTAGTCCGTGGCGCCGACGATGCCGTTGAAGAACACCGACCCACCCGAATTCGCCTTGAACAGCCGCTGAATCGCGTAGGTGAAGTCCGATGCCTTGATGGGGGTGCCGTCGGAGTACTTCATGTTGGGACGGAGCTTGAGCTTGTAGGTCTTGCCGTCGGGGGAGATGTCCGGCATGGCCTCGGCGAGCGCGGGCACCACCTTCGTGCCGTCCTGGCCCTTGGCGTGCCGGTAGGTCAGCAGGGGCGTGTAGGCGTTGTAGAGGACTTCCCAGCCCTGCACCGTGTAGGACAGTTGCGGGTCGACGTAGTCGGGGAACGACGTCATCGACACGTTGATCTCGCCGCCTCCGCCCCCGCCGCCGGTGCTGCCGGAGTCACCCCCGCAGGCCGCGACTCCGAAAGTGGCCAGCGCCGCGACGACGCCAACGGTCACCGCCTTGCGCAATGTCCTCATCTGTATCCCTTGGTGTGGTCGTGAGTGTCCGGTGCGGGTCCCGGCGGCGTGCCATACCTGTACGCCACCTGTCGGGGTGCCATTGCATCTTTTACGAAATCCGGCGGACGGCAACTCGGGATGAGCGGTCCGGCGCGGACCGGCAGGCGTCCCACCTGCGGTTTCTCTGAACGCGGTATGCCTCTTGTGTGCGCGAAGCGACTTCTCCCGCGGTTGCTGAACGGCGGCGACCGGGTCGTGGACCGCTGCAGCCGGACCGGAATTATTCCTGCTGCGGGACCTGTTCACCGGAAAATTGACACCACTGCTAGCAAACCGCCCGAAGTAGCGGGCCGTCCTCGGAGCGGAGCCAACCGGGGAAACCTCGAAAATCGGTGCCCGCGTCGGGGATGTCGGCCCGGCGACCCGAGCCGACACCCACGGCTCGGCGCCGCGGGCGCGGCAGCGGACTCCGTTAGCATCGAACCCCGTGGCGCGTAACGACGGTCCCGGTGGACCCCCAGACGACCCGTACTACTCCGACAGCGAGCCGACGCAGTACGGACGCCAGCCACGCAGCGATCCGCAGGCCTACAGCGAACCCACCCAGTACGCGAACTACGGCGGCTACGACCCGCAGCCCGGCTACGGACAGCCCGGCTATGGACAACCCGGCTATGGACAGCAGCCGCCGCCCAAGACCCCCTGGTACCGCACCCCGGCGGGACTGGTCAGCCTCGGCGCCATCGCCGTCATCCTCATCGCCGCGATCGTCTACGGCGTGGTCTCGCTGACCGGTGGCAACGGCTCCAGTTCGACGTCGTCGACGTCCAGCACGTCGACTACGTCCAGCACCGCCGCGCCGTCGACGTCGGCGGGCAACTCCGAGGCGCCGGCACCCGGTGGTAGCGGCGGGGGCCAGGAGACCGTGACCCAGACCGAGCAGCCGAGCTCGGCCACGGATTCGCCGACGACCACCACGACCACCGACAGCCCGACCACCACCACGACGACCACCGAGCCCAGCACCAGCACCACGGTGTCGACGAGCACCAGCACGAGCACCGTGACGCAGACGGTGACGCAGACCCGGGATCGGCAGCGGCAGTTCCCCGGTGGCGGCGGCGGCAACGGGCAGGGCCAGGGCTAGTCGCGGCCACCGAGGGTGCTCGCATGAGGGGAATCATCCTGGCCGGTGGGGCCGGCACCCGGCTCTACCCGATCACGATGGGGGTCTGCAAGCAGCTGCTTCCCGTCTACGACAAGCCGCTCGTCTACTACTCGCTGTCCACGCTGATCATGGCGGGGATCCGCGACATCCAGGTCATCACCACGGCCACCGACGTCGAGGCGTTCACCCGGTTGCTTGGCGACGGCTCGGCGTTCGGCACCAGCATCAGCTACGCCGTCCAGGACCGGCCCGACGGGGTCGCCCAGGCGTTCGTCGTCGGCGCGGATCACATCGGCGGCGATTCGGTCGCATTGGTGCTGGGCGACAACATCTTCTACGGCCCCGGGCTCGGTACCAGCCTGACGCGCTTCACCGACGTCGACGGCGGGGCGATCTTCGCCTACTGGGTGGCGAACCCCTCGGCGTACGGCGTCATCGAGTTCGGCGACGACGGCAGGGCGCTGTCGCTGGAGGAGAAGCCATTCGCCCCCAAGTCGCACTACGCGGTGCCCGGACTGTACTTCTACGACAACGACGTCGTCGAGATCGCCCGCTCGTTGCGACCCTCGGCGCGTGGGGAATTCGAGATCACCGACATCAACCGGACCTACCTGGAGCAGGGGCGGCTGCGGGTGGAGGTGCTAGCGCGCGGGACCGCGTGGCTGGACACCGGCACGTTCGACTCACTGCTCGATGCAAGTGACTACGTCAGGACCATCGAGCGTAGGCAGGGCCTGAAGATCGGCGTTCCGGAGGAGGTGGCCTGGCGTCGCGGGTTCATCGACGATGACCAGCTGGCAGCGCGGGCACGCTCACTGGTGCAGTCGGGATACGGTGCCTACCTGCTGGAGCTACTGGAGCAGTAGCATCGAAACGGCTGTCCGCCAAGGCCTTTCGGTTCCTGCGGGTGGTGAACCGGTCGGGCAGGGCGAGGACGAACACGTTGCGCAGCGTCAGCAGGTACTGCGTCAGCAGCGGTCCCGTCGTGTAGGGCAGTTCGTACTCCGCGCACAGCGCGCGCACCCGACGTGAGATGGCGGCCAGGCGATTGCTCGGCAGGTCGGGGAACAGGTGGTGCTCGATCTGGTAGCAGAGGTTGCCACTCATGAACGCCATCACCGGCCCGGCGTCGAAGTTGGCGCTGCCCAACATCTGTCGCAGATACCACTCCGGCTTGGTCTCGCTCACGAGCGTCGCCGGGTCGAACGTCTCTGCGCCGTCGGCGAAGTGGCCGCAGCAGATGACGACGTAGGCCCACACGTTGCGCAGACTGTTGGCGACCACGTTGGCGCCGAGTACGCGACGCCACCGCCGCAGGCTCAGCGCCGGGAAGATCAGGTAGTCCTTGGTCATCTGGCGACCGACCTTGTGCAGCAGCGCCTTTCGCTGAGCCGACCGCTCGACGTCGGTGTCGGCGCGCTCCAGCTCGGAGTAGAGGTCGTGCAGGGCGATGCCCCATTCGAAGGTGGCGGCGAGGAGCAGGCTGCGCAGGGGCTGCAACAGGTAGCTGGGCTTCCACTCCTGGTCTCGGCTCACCCGCATGACGCCGTAGCCGAGGTCGTCGTCGACGCCGAGGACGTTGGTGTTGACGTGATGGCGGTAGTTGTGCGAGAAGCGCCAGTGCGACGACAGGCCCGCCATGTCCCACTCCCACGTCGTGGAGTGGATCTCCGGGTCGTTCATCCAGTCCCACTGGCCGTGGCCGATGTTGTGGGCGAGTTCCATGTTCTCGATGCTCTTGGCGGCGGCCAGGCCGAGGACGCCGAGCCACCATCCGCGCCTGCCGGTGGACCCGGTGATCGCCAACCGGGAGGCCACCTCGAGGCAGCGCTGCGCGGCGATGGTCCGGCGGATGTAGGTGCGGTCGCGCGCGCCGCGGCTGTCCTCGACGTCGCGGCGGATGTCGTCGAGGGCGGCGGCGAAGGCGGTCAGGTCGGACTCGCTCAGGTGGGCGTATGCGGCGACATCGGAGATGGCCATGACGTATCGAGGTTTCTGTCGGTTCGGACGGCCCCCGTCGGTCGACGTGGGGTCTGCGAATCGGCAGGGTCAGGGCGCAAGACGCGGATGCAGGGTGGGTGTTTCCTGCCCGTGGGGTGTGCAGCCAGCTTATAGGTTCGCTCGGCTGCCCCGCAGGCCGCGATTGCGCCATGCGCGATGCGGGTAGAAGGCCTTGGGTGCTGTTACATTCTTCTTCGCAAATGTCACGGCGCTCCCACCGCGACCAGCAGAAAGCGAGACCCGCCATGACATCTCAGGAGCCGAAGGACGAGACCGAGGAAGTGTTGACGACCCCCGCCACCCCCGGCGCGCAGGCCCTCCCGAGCACCGACGACGACGAGGACGCGGCCACGACGTGAGGTAGCGCCCCGCGAGATTGCCGTCAGTCGACGAAAGATCGAGTGAGGGTTTGAGTGGTGTCAATCTCGCGGGGGGCGGGGCTTCATAACTCGGACTAACGCGGTCGTTAGTCCGAGTTAGGCGTCAGCCCGAGGGGCACCTCGCGAGATTGCCGTCAGTCGACGAAAGATCGAGTGGGGGTTTGAGTGGTGTCAATCTCGCGGGGGGAGACGCGGGAGACAGAGAGCCGATGACGGGAATCGAACCCGCGTATTCAGCTTGGGAAGCTGATGTTCTGCCATTGAACTACATCGGCGAGTGGTGGTGCCCAGGAAGGATACCAAGCCCGATACGCTCAACCGGTGCTGCTCTCCGATCGCGACATCCGGGCTGAGTTCTCCGCCGGTCGGCTGGGCATCGACCCGTTCGACGACGCGCTCATCCAACCGTCGAGCGTCGACGTCCGGTTGGACAACCTGTTCAGGGTGTTCAACAACACCCGGTACACCCACATCGATCCGGCCGTTCGCCAGGACGATCTGACGACGCTGGTCGAGCCCAAGGAGGGCGAACCCTTCGTGCTGCATCCCGGGGAGTTCGTGCTCGGCTCGACGCTGGAGCGGTGCACGTTGCCCGACGACCTCGCCGGCCGACTGGAGGGCAAGTCGTCACTGGGCAGGCTCGGGCTGCTGACCCACTCCACGGCGGGGTTCATCGACCCCGGCTTCAGCGGGCACATCACCCTGGAGCTCTCGAACGTCGCAAACCTGCCGATCACGCTGTGGCCGGGCATGAAGATCGGGCAGCTGTGCCTGTTGCGGCTGACGAGCCCCGCCCAGGACCCCTACGGCAGCGCCCGGGTCGGCTCGAAGTACCAGGGACAGCGCGGCCCCACCCCGTCACGCTCCTATCAAAATTTCATCAAGCATTGATTTCGCCGGCGCGGGTAGCCTCTTAGAGAACGCGGCGACCCGCTGGCTTCGGCTGTAACGATTGCGCAGGTCGAGGCGAAGAAATAGGGGGCTGCGCTCCTGCGTTCAGTTCCTTAGAATCGAAGATGCGTAGATCAGCTAATACTTTGGAGGAGTTCGTGGACATCGTTCTGGGTGTGTCCCTGACGCCGAAGACGGTGCGACTGGTGCTGGTCGAAGGTGTCCAGGCGGACGGCGCCATCATCGACCACGACACCTTCGACGTGTCGCCGTCCGAAGAAGCAGCAACGCCTACTGCGGCCGATCAGGTGGTCTCCGCCGTCCTGGGAACGCTCGAGAGCGCCCGCGAGGGCGGCCACCGACTGAAGGCGATCGGCGTCACGTGGAGCGACCATGCCGAGGCCTCCCGGCTGCGCGACGCGCTGGCCGGCGCCGGCATCGACGACGCGATGATGGTGTCGGAACTGCATGCCGCGGGTGCGCTGGCCCAGACCGCCGGACGTGCGGTCGGCTACGAGAGCACGGGGTTGCTGTTCCTCGATCGCGACACCGCAACGCTGTCGGTCGTCCGCACCGATGACGGCTCGATCGTCAAGGTGCTCAGCCGCAGTTTGCACAGCACCGACGCGATGGCGGTCCTCACCGAGATGGCCTCGGCGATCGACGCCCAGGACTCCCCGCCGCAGGGGATGTTCGTCGTCGGCTCGGGTGTCGACGTCGCGTCGGTCAAGTCCCATCTGCAGGACCTCGTCTCGCTGCCGGTGAGCGCCCCCGAGGAGTCGGGGCTGGCCCTGGCCCGCGGCGCGGCGATCGCGGCCGCGAACGCCCCGATCTTCGACGCGTCGACCGTCGGCCTCGCCTACTCGCAGGACCCCGACGGCACCGCGGGCAACGAGTACCTCGCCTTCGCGGGCGCCGAGACCCAGCTGCGCGGCGTCGGCGGCGTGACGCCCCTGTCCGACGAGGCCGACCTCGCCTACGCCGACGACTATGCGGACGTCCCCGCGGAGGAAGGGCGCAAGCCGTTCCTGCTCGTCGGCAGCGCGCTGACGTCGGTGTTCGTCATCGGCGTCATCGCCCTGGTGATCTCGCTGGCCGTCAGCATCCGCCCGACGGCCGACCAGCGTCCCGACCCCGGTCAGGCCGCGATCATCCCGAGCCCCGCGGCGTCCGCTCCGGTCGTGCCCCAGGCGGCACCGCCGCCCGCTCCGGTCCCCGCGGCAGCGCCGGCCCCGCCGCCCGCCGAGACCATCAAGAACCCGATCCCGGTCGTGAAGCAGCAACCCGAGACCCCGCCGCGCACTGTCTACGTCGAGCGTCAGCCCGAGGCCCCCGCGCCGCAGGCGGCCCCGGCTCCGGTGCCCGATCCTCCGGCCGCGCCGCCGCCCGATCCCGTTCCCGCCGCGGTCCCCCCGGTGCCGCCGGTGTTCAACCCGTTCCAGCAGCAACCGGCGTATCAGCAATATCCGCAGCAGTACCCGTACCAGCAGTACCCCCAGCAGCAATACCCGCAGTACCAGCCGCCCTGGCAGCCTCAGCCGCAAAGCCCGTGGCAGTCCCCGCGGGGGCGTGACGACGGCGGCTACGGCGGCTACCCCGGCGGCGGATATCCGGGCGGCGGCTACCCAGGTGGCGGTGGCTACCCGGGTGGCGGTCGCGGCGGCGGCGGCGGTGGGTGCTTCCTCATCTTCTGCGCGCCGGGACATCGCTGACGGTCGCGGGTCGTAGCGTGTGGGCATGTCCGTCTACGCGCTCAACCTGTTCGACGTCGCGAACCGCGACGAGTACCTGGCGTACTCGAAGCGGTCCGTCGCCGAGGTAGCCAGGTACGGCGGGCGCGTGGTCGCGCTCGGCAAGTACAGCGACACCATCGAGGGCGAGGTGGCCGGGCGTCAGGTCCTGATTCTGGTGGAGTGGCCGGACCGGGCGGCGTTCGACGGCTACTGCAACGACCCCACCCTCGCCGACCTGCACGCACATCGCGAAAACGGGACGTCTGCCTACGTCTGGCAACTGTTCGACCGGTTGGACGACTTGCGGCCGGTGCTTAAACTCGAGGCATGACGCCGGTCAGCAGGCATTCGCTCAGGCAACGTCTGCACTGGTTCGCGCTACACGGGGTGATCCGCGGTCTAGCCTCGTTCGGGGCGCGACGCGGCGAGATGCAGGGCAGGCTGATCGCCGATCCTGCGGTGCGCGCCGACCCCGGTGCCTTCGCCGACGAGTTGCGCGAGCGCGGCAGGATCGTGCGCGGCCGCGCCGCCTGGCTGACCGCCGATCATGCACTGGCACACCAACTCCTGCGTTCCGACGACTTCTCGGTCACCGCGATCGGCAAGACGCTGCCCGGTCCGCTGGGCTGGCTCGAACAGAAGACGACCGTCAAGGGCAGGCTGCATCCCCTGCTGCCGCCGTCGATGCTGTCGGTCGAGCCGCCCGAGCACACCCGCTACCGCAAGACCGTGTCATCGGTGTTCACCACCAGAGCCGTTGCGGCACTTCGGGAAAGGGTGCAGCAGGCGGCGACCGGCCTGCTCGACGGGATCGCCGCCGCACCGTCGGCGAGCGTCGACGCCGTCGACCTCTACTGCTCGCAGCTGCCGGTCACCGTCATCGGCGACATCCTCGGCGTGCCCGATCACGACCGGCCCCGCATCCTCGAATTCGGCGAGCTCGCCGCCCCCAGCCTCGACATCGGCCTGTCCTGGGAGCAGTACCTGCGCGTGGAGAGCGGACTCGACGGGTTCAACACCTGGCTGGCGCAGCACCTCGGTCAGCTGCAGCACCACCCCGGCGACGATCTGATGAGCCAGATCATCCGAGCCGGTGACGACGGCGCCCGCCTGAACGACGACGAGCTGCGCGCGACCGCCGGCCTGGTCCTCGCCGCCGGGTTCGAGACCACGGTCAACCTGTTGGGCAACGGAATTCGGATCCTGCTCGAGCATCCCGACCAGTTGGCGCTGCTGCGGTCGTCGCCGGAGCTGTGGCCGGGCGCGGTCGAGGAGATCCTGCGGCTGGAGTCGCCGGTACAGCTGAGCGCGCGGATCGCACTGGTCGACACCGAGGTCGGGGGGCGGCAGATCGCGGCGGGCGAGCTCGTCATCCTCTACCTCGCGGGCGCCAACCGCGATCCCGAGGTGTTCGCCGATCCGCACCGGTTCGACGTGACGCGGGAGAACGCGGGCAAGCACCTGTCGTTCTCCGGCGGCAGGCACTTCTGCCTGGGTGCGGCTCTTGCGCGCGCCGAGGGCGAGGTCGGGCTGCGCACGTTCTTCGACCGCTACCCCGACGTCCAACTGGCCGGGCCGGGGACGCGCCGCGACACCCGGGTCCTGCGCGGTTGGTCGACGTTGCCGATCAGGCTCGGAGAGGCGCGCGCAGCGGTACCGTCCTAGGCGTGGACTTTCGTGCAACGCTGCTCGGAGAGACCCGGGCCTTCGGTGACGCCATCCGCCGCGCCGACCCGAACACGCCGGTGCCGTCGTGCCCGGGGTGGACCATCACCCAGCTGATGAAACACCTTGGGCGGGGCCATCGTTGGTCGGCGCAGATCATCGCCGACCGGCGGCTGGAGCCGATCGATCCGCGCGAGGTGCGCGACGGCAAACCGCCCGCCGACGTCGACGGCGCGCTCGAATGGCTCGACCAGAGCGCCCAGGCGGTCATCGACGCGGTCGAGCGCGTCGGCGCCGAGACGCGCGTGTGGACGTTCGTCGGTCCGCGGCCCGCGGGATGGTGGGTCCGCCGACGCGTCCACGAGGCGACCGTGCACCGCGCGGACGCGGTGCTTGCGCTCGGCGGCGACCTCGAGATGGACTCCGAACTGGCCGCCGACGGCGTCTCGGAGTGGATCGACCTGGCCCTCACCAGCGCTAAGCCCGCCGACCCGCCGCTGCGGTCCGGGCAGACCCTGCACCTGCACGCCCACGACGACGGACTCGGCCCGACGGGGGAGTGGACGATCACCAACGACGACGAGGGTCTGCAGTGGTCGCACGCCCACGGCAAGGGCGACGCGGCGGTGCGGGGGCGAGCCGTCGACCTGCTGCTCGCGCTGAGCCGCCGCAGCAACGACGTCGAGGTCCTCGGCGACGCCGAGGTGTGGGAGCACTGGCTACGCAGCACGCCGTTCTGAGTCGGCGGGCGCCCGCGGTGTGGCCAACACCGACGCGATGGACGTCGTCAGCGGCACCGACAGCGCCAGCGCGATGCCGCCGACCGCGGACCGCGCGATCTCGATGGCCACGCTCTCACTGGTCAGCACGTCCCCGAGGGAGCGGTTCGCGACGCTGAACAGGAGCAGCAGCGGCAGCGCGCTGCCCGCGTAGGCCAGCACCAGCGTGTAGACCGTGCTGGCGATGTGGTCGCGACCCACGCGCATGGCGCCGACGAAGATGGCCCGTCGGCTGGCGCCGTGCTCGGCGATCTCGAACGCCGCCGACGCCTGCGTGACGGTCACGTCGTTCAACACGCCGAGGGAGCCGATGATGAAGCCCGCCAGCAGCAGTCCGGTGATCGACACGTTCCCGAGGTAGGCGGCGACCTCGTTGTTCTGGTCCTCCGACAGGCCGGTGAGGTGCGCGAGTTCGATTGCGGCCCAAGATGATAGAGCTGCCAGCAGCAGTGCGCTCAGCGTGCCGAGCAGGGCCGCGCTGGTGCGCAGGCTCACCCCGTGGGCCAGATAGATGACGGCGTAGAGGATCGCGCCCGACGCCACCAGTGAGACCGGGACCGCCGGCGCGCCGTCGCGCAGCGCGGGCAGCAGGAACAGCATCAGCACCGCGAACGCCACCCCGATCCCGATCAACGCCCGCAGCCCGCGCCAGCGGGCCACCGCGACGATCACGACCGCGAAGGTCGCGGCGAGCAGCCCCAGCGGCCAGCTCCGCTCGAAGTCGAAGAACGCATACGACGTGCTGCCGTTCTGATCGACCTGCCTGCTGACCCTGACGGCGTCCCCCACGGCCAGGCTCGGTTGCCCGGGGCCGCCGCTGAACTCGAGCAGGGTGTCGGCGCCGGTGTTGGGTCCGGTGTCGATCCGCACCAGCGACTGCACGCACTCACCGTTGCCGGGTTGGGCCTGCACGGGCGCCGAGGTCAGCACCCCGCCCGCCGACGGGCTGCCACACGGCGCCCGCGAACTCGACAGCACGGAGGCGGATTCGGTCGTCACGGCGCCGCCCTGCGCGTTCTGGAAGGGCAGCGGGATATCCACCGTCTCGCGGCTGGGCCACAGCACCACCATGCCGACCACCACGACCACCCCGATGGCGACCAGGAGCCCGACGACGACCTTGGCGGCGACCGGACCGAGGGGAGCCGGACCGGAGGGCAGGGAGTGCGAGTGCGAATGCGCCACAGGGCACCACCGTACTGGTGCCGGCTGAGGCGCTACTGCCGGTAGCTGGCCAGGAAGTTCCCCAGCCGGTCGATCGCATTCGACAGGTCCCGCGCCCATGGCAGCGTCACGATGCGCAGGTGATCCGGTGCGGGCCAATTGAATCCGGTGCCCTGGGTGACCAGGATCTTCTCCTGCAGCAGGAGGTCGAGCACCAGCTGCTCGTCGTCGTGGATGTCGTGCACCTCGGGATCCAGGCGCGGAAACGCGTACAGCGCGCCATCCGGTTTCACGCAGGAGACGCCGGGGATCTCGTTGAGCTTGGCGACCGCGACGTCGCGCTGTTCGAGCAGTCGGCCGCCGGGCAGCACCAGGTCGTCGATGCTCTGATGGCCGCCCAGGGCGACCTGAATGGCGTGCTGCGCAGGCACATTCGGGCACAGTCGCATGTTCGACAGCAGGCTGATGCCCTCGATGAAGCTGGTCGCGTGTTCCTTGGGCCCGGTGATCACCAGCCATCCGGACCGGTAGCCCGCGACCCGATAGGCCTTGGAGAGCCCATTGAACGTCAGGCACAGCTGGTCGGGTGCGACCGACGCCATCGCGATGTGCTTGGCGTCGCCGTACAGGATCTTGTCGTAGATCTCGTCGGCCAGGAGCAGCAGCTGGTGCTTGCGGGCCAGGTCGGCCATCTGCTGCAGGATCTCGCGGCTGTACACCGCGCCGGTCGGATTGTTCGGGTTGATGACGACGAGCGCCTTGGTCCGCTCGGTGATCTTGGATTCCAGGTCGGCGATGTCGGGCATCCAGCCCTGCGTCTCGTCGCACAGGTAGTGCACGGGCGTGCCGCCGGCGAGTGCGGTCGACGCCGTCCACAGCGGGTAGTCCGGCGCCGGGATGAGCACCTGGTCGCCGTTGTCGAGCAGCGCCTGCAGCGTCATCGTGATCAGCTCGGACACCCCGTTGCCGAGGTAGACGTCGTCGATGTCGAACCGCGGGAAGCCCTCGACGAGTTCGTAGCGGGTGAACACCGCACGGCGCGCGCTGGGGATGCCCTTGGAGTCCGAGTAGCCCTGCGCGTAGGGAAGCGCCTGGATCATGTCGCGCATGATGACGTCGGGCGCCTCGAAGCCGAACGGCGCCGGGTTGCCGATGTTTAGCTTGAGGATGCGGTGGCCCTCGGCCTCCAGCCTGGCGGCGTGGTCGTGTACCGGACCCCGGATCTCGTAGAGGACGTCCTGCAGCTTGGTGGACTGCGCGAACGTGCGTTGCCGGGGCTGATGGCCGGTGTGCCAGGGCAGCTGATGGGTGCTCACGACGTCCATGCTCCCATTGGCGTGCAAGGCATTTTGGCCACCGACCGTTACCGCTTGCCGGGCCTGCGCACCCCGGGAGCGATGCCGAGGCCCTTCACCGGGGGTTCCGGTGCGGACGGCGTCGATGCCCCGTTGGCCGACTCACCGTTGGCGGACCCACCGTTGGTGGACGGCGCGGGTGCCTCGGCCACCGGCTCAGCCGACGTCGCAGAAGCCTCAGCCGACGGCGCGGACGCCTCGGCCGACGGCGCGCCGGTCGTCTCCGGTTGTGCATCAACGGGTTTCGCGGCGGCCTTCTTGCTGCCGGGTCGCTTGGCGATGGCGAGCCCCTTCACGGGCGGCTCCGGTGCCGACTCCGTCGCGGGCGGGGTCTGAAGGCCGAGGTCCGAGTCGGCCGAGTCCGCGGGATCGGGTCCGGCGGGCACGTCGTCGGGCGCGACGTTGGCGGGCTGCACGACGCTGGCGTCGCCCTCGTGCGGCGGTGCCGTGTCGGCGGCGGGCGCGGCGGCCTTCTTGCTGCCGGGTCGCTTGGCGATGCCGAGTCCCTTGACCGGCGGCTCGGCCTTGGCCGGTGCCTCGGCGGGGGCTGCGGATGCGGCCGGTGCCTCGGTGGATGATGCCTCGACGGGTGCCGTCTCGGCGGTCGGTGCGGCAGCCTTCTTACTGCCGGGTCGCTTGGCGATGCCGAGCCCCTTCACCGGCGGCTCCGCCGCGGCCGGTGCCTCGGCGGGGGCCGCAGTGGCGGCGGGGGCAGCCTCGGCGGTGCCGTTCGACGCCGCGGGGGCCGACTTCTTGCCACCCGGCTTGCGGGCGACGGTGAGTCCGCCCTTCGCCGGCGCTGCTGCGGCGGCGGGCGCCTCGGCGGGCGCGGTGTCCACCGTGGCGGCGGGCTGGGCGGCTTCCTCCGCCTTCACGGGCTCGGCCTCGGCGGGGGCAGTCGCCAGCTTCGCCGCGGCGGCCTCGGCGGCGGCGCCCTTGGCGGGTAACGTCACCGAGTCCTTGTCCAGCGCTGCGAGCAGGAGCTGCGCGACGTCGAGGACCTCGGCCTCCTTGCCCATCTCCTCGGCACGGTCACCGACGCCGTCGGTCATCATCACCCGGCAGAACGGGCAGCCCGTCGCGATCTTGGAGGCGTCGGTGTTCAGCGCCTCCTCGGCGCGCTCGTGGTTGACGCGCTTGCCGATGTGCTCTTCCATCCACATCCGCGCGCCACCGGCGCCACAGCACAGGCCGCGGTCGGCGTGCCTCGGCATCTCGGTGAGCGTCGCGCCCGAGGCGCCGATCAACTCGCGAGGCGCCTCGTACTCCTTGTTGTGCCTGCCCAGGAAGCACGGGTCGTGGTAGGTCACGTCCTGGCTGACGGGGCTGACCGGGACCAGCTTCTTCTCGCGGACCAGGCGGTTGAGCAACTGCGTGTGGTGCACGACGGTGTAGTTGCTACCGAGTTGCGGATATTCGCGGCCGATGGTGTTGAAGCAGTGCGGGCACGTCGCGATGATCTTGCGGTCGACGGTCTCGACGCCCTCGAAGACCCCGTTGATGGTCTCGACGTTCTGCGCGGCCAGCTGCTGGAACAGGAACTCGTTGCCGGCGCGTCGGGCCGAGTCGCCGGTGCAGGTCTCACCGGAGCCGAGGACGAGGAACTTGACCCCGGCGGTCGCGAGCAGCTCGGCGACGGCCTTGGTCGTCTTCTTGGCCCGATCTTCAAGCGCGCCAGCGCATCCCACCCAGAACAGGTACTCATAACCGTCGAACGAGTCGACGTCCTCGCCGTAGACCGGAACGTCGAAGTCGACTTCGTCGATCCACTTGGTGCGCTCCTTGGCGCTCTGTCCCCAGGGGTTGCCGTTGCGCTCGAGGTTCTTGAAGAGACCGTTGAGCTCGGCGGGGAACTCCGACTCCACCATCACCTGGTAGCGGCGCATGTCGACGATGTGGTCGATGTGCTCGATGTCGACGGGGCACTGCTCGACGCAGGCGCCGCAGTTCGTGCAGGACCACAGCACGTCGGGGTCGATGACGCCGCCCTGCTCCAGGGTGCCGACGAGCGGGCGGGTGGCCTGCTCGGGGCCCGAACCGAGCACGCGTTCGAAGCCGGACTCGGGCACGGCGTGGGCCTCCGAGTGCCCTTCACCGCGGACCTCTTCACCGAGGCCGCCCTCGGCGGTGTTCTCCAGCGGCGTCTCCGCGCTACCGAGGATGTAGGGCGCCTTGGCGAAGAGGTGATCGCGCAGGTTCATGATTACGAGCTTGGGAGACAACGGCTTTCCGGTGTTCCACGCCGGGCACTGCGACTGGCAGCGGCCACACTCGGTACACGTGGTGAGGTCGAGGTAGCCCTTCCAGGTGAAGTCCTCGATCTTGCCGCGTCCGAGCACGGCGTCCTCGGCGGGATCCTCGAAGTCGATGTATTCGCCCTTGTACTCCATGGGAAGCAGCGGGCCAAGGGCATTCGGCAGCCGCTTGAACGTGACGTTGACCGGTGCGAGGCCGATGTGCAGGTGCTTGGAGTGCAACACGATCAGCAGGAAGATCAACGCAATCGCGATGTGCGCCAACAGGGCGACGGTCTCGATCCACTCGTTGGCGGTGTGCCCGAAGACCTGCATCCAGGAGCCCATGCCGTGGGAGAAGAACGCCCCCCAGCCGTAGGGCAGGTTGCCGTTGGCCACCGCCGCACCGCGGAAGAACGCGTAGCTGAAGATGACCAGGAAGATCATGAAGAGGATGAGCCACGCGCCACCGGTGTGCGAACCGTAGAAGCGGGAGTCGCGGCCGTATTCCTTGGGCTCCGAACGCAACCGGATGATCGAGAAGGTGATGATGCCGAGCAGCACGGCGAGGGCGAAGAAGTCCTGCAGGAAGCCGAGCGCCCCCCAGCGCCCGACGAGCGGGATGGCGAACTTCGGGTCGAACAGCACCCCGAAGGCCTCGAGGTAGACGGTGATGAGGATGAAGAAGCCCCACATGGTGAAGAAGTGGGCGATGCCGGGCAGCGACCACTTCAGCAGCCGGGTTTGCCCGAACACCTCGGTGAACTGCGTGGTGATGCGCCTCTTGAGATCGTCCTTGCGAGCGCCCTCGTCGATCGTCTTCTGACCCGAGCTGATCAGTTTGACCAGAAACAGCACGCGTTTGGCAGCGAAGGCCATGACGACTGCGGTGAGCAAGAGGCCAAGGGTCAGCCTGATCAGAGTCTGCGTGTCCACGCGTGCCTCCCGGGTTCAAGTTACCCATCAGTAAGGAGTCTTGTTACTGAGCGGTAACTTACGCTACATGCCAGCTCATAGTGGCACCCGGCGGTTTGGCGCCGCTACGAAGGTTCACCTAACTCACCGGTTGGTCGCCCAGGGTGGCCGCGCCGACCGCGCCGGCACTCTCAGCCGTTGGCCGCGCAGTGTCGCTGCTCGTGGCACCTGAGCAGCGGTCGCGCAGGCGGCAGGGAGGGGGTATGTTGCGCGCCCGAACGCGCGACTCCTGTGTCGGTTGTCACCCCGGGGGAGTCTCGAGAATCGCCCGCAGCATCGAGATCAGCTCCGATCGCGACTCCGCGCCGAGCCGGCGTCGAATGCGTGCCACGTGGTGCTCCACGGTCTTCGCTGAAATGAACAGCTGGCTGCCGATGTCGCGGTAGGGCAGACCCTGCAGCAGTAATTCGGCAACCTCGCGCTCGCGGTCGGACAGGCGCGCGGTCGACGCCGACGGACGCGCCTGCGCGGTGGCGGCCGGTGCCGGGAACGAGGTGGCCGACGTGGCCGACGGGGTCGCGCTGACGTCGACGGGGTCGGCGCTGGCGAACTTGAGGTCGCGGGCCAGCTGCAGCATGGCGCCCGAGGTCCGGCCGTCGGGGGTCTGCAGTGCCGCCTGACTGGCCAGCCGGGTGGCGTCCCAGGTCAGCCCGAACTGGACGAGCGCACGCGCGGCCGCGGCCACCTCGTCGGCGTCGACGTGGTTGGCGAGCACCCGCAGCCACGTGCGGCCCGCGTTGGCGAGCGCCCTGGCGAACGGACTGTGCGCGGCGGCCGCCGTCAGCGCCTGGCCGTGCGGCGCCACCGCGCTCGGTGCGCTCGACAGGATGCCCGCGTGGACCCCCGCCCAGTGCAGCGGGATCGCCCACAGCGACGGATCACCCAGTGCGGCAAGCAGATTGAAGGCCTCGTCGAGGGCGGGCCGGACGAGGTCGACCTGGCCCAGCCGCGCGGCGGCCACCCACAGCTCGCCGAGCGGAAGCAGGGCGTAGAGGTCGACCGAGTACTCGGTGAGCACCTCCATCGCGGCGTGCCAGTGCTTGTGGACCGCGCCGCTGTCGCCGGCCCGTCGGGCGATCGCCGTCTGCAGGGCGGCCGCCCACAGGGCGTCGCGGCGGTGCAGCGGCGCACCGGATGCCGCGGCGACGTCGGCGGCCGCCGCGGTCAACTGGCCGTCGAGCATGCGCACCCAGCCGTGCAGCAGCGCGTGCCGTGCAGCGGTGAAACCCAGGTCCGGGCCGGTGTCGTGGACCGCCCGGCCCAGGACGCTGCGGGCGCGCACGGAGTCGCCACCGTGCAGGGCCACCAGCGCAACGAGCGCCGGGGCGCTGTCCGGCGTGACGATGGCCGCCGCCTGTGCCGACGTCGACTGCGCGAGCCGGGCGACGGCGGCGGGGTAGGTGCCGTCGACGGTCATCAGCAACCCGTCGGCGAGACCGCGGGCGGCACGCGCGCTCGACGTCGGAGGACCGGAGGCGTCGACGGCCAGCGCGGCCCGTGCCGTCGGGGCGTCCCCGACCCCGAGCGCCGCGACGACGGCGGCGGCTCCCACGACGGCATCGGGGTAGGCCCCCAGCCAGCGGAACAGCTCGGCCGCCTGCACGGCACTCCCGTCGTGCATGGCCACGCTCGCCGCGATGCGCACCGCGGCCGCTCGTTCGGCGGCCAGCTCCGAGCCCAGCAGCTGGTCGGCGAGCCGTCCGGCCGTCGCGCAGTCGCCGGTCAGCGCGAGGGCGTCGGCGAGGGAGGAGCCGGCCCCGTCGGCGCCCATCTCCCCGGCGGCCCGGTAGAGACGGGCGGCCAGCGCGGGACGGGTGCGGTGGCGGGCCGCCAGGTCGGCGAGCGCGTCGGCGAGTCGCGCGTCGCGCAGGCCGTGCTCGGCCAGCTGCAGGGCGAGGTCCATCGACAGCGTCGACCTGTCCCATTGCGTGTGCAGCAGCGCCGTTTCGAGGCGATGGTGGCGCGCGGCCCCGGCGAGCTGCGCGACGCCGCGGTGCAGCGCGGCCGCGAACGTCGCACTGTGTCCGGGGGCGATCAAGCCGCTGGCCCTGGCGACGTCGACCAACCGCTGCGCCTCGCCGTGGTCGACGTCGAGCGCCGCGGCGACGTCGTCGGGGCCGAGATCCTGGCTCAGCGAGGTCACCAGCAGCGTGTCGAGCACGGGCTCCTCGACCCGTCGCAGGCGCTCGACGAGGGCGACGCGCGTGGCCGCCTCGATCCCGTCGGGCCCGGACGCCAGGCCCGACACGGCGGCGTCGACCAGGAACGGCAGGCCGGCGGTGGCCACCAGCACCGCGTGGAGCGTCTCGGCGGGTGGCGCGGCGCCGAGGGCGTCCAGCGCGCGCCGGTGCACGTCGGCGGCGGTGAGCGGGCCGAGCGTGATGGGCGGCGCTTCTCGGGCCAGGGCCGCCCGCAACGAGGTGAGCGAGGGATCGTGCAGTCGCGGTTCGGCGGCGATCACGACGGTTCTGGCCGGGTCCGCGACCAGCTCCGTCAACCGATCGACGTCCGGCGCGGGCAGTAGGTGGGCGTCGTCGACGACGACCGCCGCATCGGGGGGATCCTCACTCCGCGGCGGGCGCGCGAGCACGGTGCGTCCCGCTGCGCGCAGCGCCGTCCTGACCTCGACGAGCAGCGCGGTCTTTCCCGTGCCGACACCACCTGACACCAGCATCTTGGCGGGCTCGGCCGGTGCCGTCGACCACGCCGTCGCTGCGTCGGGGGTGATCACGAATTCGGCGGCACCACCGACGTGGGCGCGGACGCCTGCGAGCTGGGCGGCCGGGTCACCGGTGCCTCCGTCGTGGTGACGGGCGGTCTCGTCGTGGTGACGGGAGGAGCGGTCGTGGTGGTCGGCCGTGTGGTGGTGGGTGGCGTCGTCGTCGTGGGTGGCGTCGTCGTCGTGGGCGGTGTCGTGGTGGTGGTGGTCGTCGTGGTGGTGGTCGTGGTGGTCGTCGTGGTGGTCGACGACGTCGTGCTGGACGTCGTGTCGCTCGTCGACTCGGTGGTGCTCGAACCCGACGTCGGGGACTGGGACGCCGACGACGAACTCTGCGGCCCATTGCTGGCGGAGGACGGCGTCTCGGTCTTGGTGGACAGGCTGGTGGTCACCAGGCCGTTGGCTCCGGTCGAGGAGATCGTGACGACCTCGGTCACCGTGCCGCTGTTGGTGGAGTTGCCCGTCAGCGTCACGGCGAGGCCGCCGATCGCCAGGAGTGCGGCCGCGGCGGCGGCGCCGAACAGGATGGGCGGGCGTTTGTACCAGGGCAGCACCGCCGCCTCGTCGGGGAACTCGTCCTCCTCGTCGTGGGCGAAGGCCATCTCGGGCCGCGCGCCGGAGTACTCGGACTGGTACTCCCCGCCGGCGTAGGGGAGCGGTTCGCCCGACGGAGCGTCGTCGTCCTGGGACCACGCCAGGGCGCCGGCCGCCTCGGTGGGCGGGGCCTCGACGGGAGGCGCACCGGCCACCCATCCCATGGTGGGCGCCAAGCCCGTCGGCGCATCGGCGACGGGGGCCAGACCCGTCGGAGCCAAGCCGGTGCGGGCGTCGTCGTAGCCGCCGAGCGCGACGACGGCGGCACCCGCGGCGATCGTCAGCGCGGGCACCGGTGCCGTCACGACGGGCACCCGGAACCGTTCGGAGAGTCGCTGCGTCACCAGGGGGATCGCGGCGCCGCCGCCGACGGTGGCCACCGCGGACACGCTCGCCGGCGCAATGCCGTAGCGCTGCACGGCTTCCGACACCGCCGACAGCAGACCGGCCAGCGGTTGCTCGATGAGCCGTTCGAGTTCCTGCCGGGTGATCCGCACGTCGGAGGAGTAGCCCGGCAATTGGGCCGAGAGGACGGTGGAGGTGTCCGACGACAGGCGTTCCTTCGCGTCGCGGCACTCGGCCCGCAGCCGGGTCAGCGAGCCGACCGCGGCCGTGCTCGCGGTATCGGCCGGGTTGGCGTCCGCGATGCCCGCGACGACGTGGTTCAGCAGGGCCTGGTCGACCAGGTCGCCGGAGAAGTCCGGATAGCGCGTCGTGCTGCCGATGACGGCCAGGCCGGCGGCGGCATCGGCCAGGGTGATGCTCGTGCCCCCGCCGCCGACGTCGCAGAGCACGACGACGCCGGCGTCGGGCAGGCCCGGCGACGACCGCAGCCCGGCGAGCGCGGCGACGGAGTCGGGCACCAGCGTGGCGGGAATCCCGCCTGGGCTCAGAATTGGCTTGGCGCGCAGGGCATTTCGCAGTGCGCCGACGACTCCCGGACCCCAGTGGGACGGCACCGCGATCGTGACGGGGGCGCCCCCACCCACGATGCGGGCCATCACGTCGAGGGCCTCGACGAGGACGGTCTCGCCGCGGTGCGACGACCCGTCCGCGGCGACCAGGGGCACCGGGTCGCCGACGCGTTCGACGAACCCCGCCAAGACCAGGCCGGGCTGGTTCGGTCCGGGGAAGGTCCCGACCTCGGGCGCGCGGTCGGGGTAGACCGTCAGCACCGAGCGCCGGGTGACGGGCGCAGCCCCGCCGCGGGTGGCCACCAGGTTGGTGGTGCCGACGGACATCCCGAGTGGTTCAGTCGTGGCCAGTGGTTCGGTCATGAACGGCTCATCCCCTGCCGGGTCGGAGAAACAGCCCTCACCTTAACGGCTGCTGTACGCGAAACGGGGTGTCATCCCCCTAGTGGTGTCGAGCCCCTAATGGCCGATCCCCTAACGCCCTGTTGGCACGGGTGGCTTCACCACCGATCCCAGCGACGCGATACGCCGATAGCATTCGGTGCAGACAGTCGGCGCAACGCCGGGAAGGGGGCGGCTCGTGGCGAACTCGCTGTTGGACTTCGTGATGTCGCTGGTGCGCGATCCCGACGCCGCTGCCCAGTATGCGGCCAATCCCGCGCAGGCCATCGCCGACGCCCACCTGACCGACGTGACGAGTGCGGACGTCAACCACCTCATCCCGGTGGTGGCGGAATCGATGTCGACGGTCGTGCCGTCCGCGGCGGCGGGCAGCGCGCTCGACGACGCGCACAACGTCTGGGCGAGCGGCGCGGCGACGGCGGCCTTCGACGCGTTCGACGACCATCTGCCCCTGCGCGGCGCCGACGTCGTCGCAGCTCACGTGCCCACGGTCGCGACCGTGATCCAGCCGCCCGCGGACGCCGCGCCGACCGTCGTCGACCATGGTTTCGATGCCTTCGACGACCTGCGCGAGGTCAGTGCGGTGAGTCCGTCGGACCACGCGCTGGCCTACGACGTGCCCGTGATCGACGATGGGCACGTCACCGATGCCGGCCCGGTGGACGACGTGCACCACGGCGTCGTCGACGACCATCCGCAGGACCCCGGTTTCGACATCTTCGCGTGACCCCACGCCCGAATCACCCCACGACAGCGCGGCCCGAGTGGCCGCACTGTCGTCGTCGTGAGGGCAGCTCGGCGCCCCCGGGGGATCCCCTAACCCCCTAACGGACGCCCCTAGGGCATCCCTCAACGATCCCCACGGGGAAGGGGTGTGGGCCCCGTTTCCGGGGTGTCCCGACGCTCATAACGTAGTTGCCAGCACACCAAGCACCCACCGACGAAAGGCAGTCCCATGACGAACCTCATCGACTACATCCTCGACCTGTTCCGCGACCCGGGCGTGGCGGCCACGTTCGTCAGGGACCCCGACGGGGCCCTGCGCGACGCCGGCCTGCCGAACGTGAGCGCAGCTCAGCTGCAGGCCGTCGCCGCCAGCGCCGCCCCCGCCGGCGTGTTCCTCGGCGACGGCGACCCGGTGTACGGATTGCAGACGGCAGTCGCGAACTACCACAGCATCCCGGCCGCGTTCTCGCCGCAGACGGCCTTCTCCCCGCAGACCGACTTCGCCAGCAACAACGCCACCGAGGTCGCCAGCAACAACGACGTCATGAGCCCGAACCAGTCGGCCGGGGCCAACGCCCAGAACGGCGCGTTCAACCTCGGCTTCGGCGACATCACGTTCGGCGACAAGACGAGCAACACCGCCACCAACGGCGGCGTCGTGAACACCGGCAGCGCCGGCCACATCGACACCACCAGCGTCAACGGTGACGGAAACGTCGTCGGCCACGACAACAACGCCAACACCGGGGTCATCTCCGCGGGTAGCCACTCGCCGATCACCGTGGGCGAGGGCAACCAGACCCACGTGAGCGACAGCTCGCAGCACTCCGGCGGCGACATCATCGATGGCAACCAAGGCACCGTCATCAAGGACAACGACATGTCCGGCGGGCACGGCGGCGGCGCGAGCGCGAGCGGCGGCAGCAGCCTCCTCGGCATCGGCACCGGTGGCAACGACGCCCACGCGGGCAGCGGCGGTCAGGGTGGCTCGATCATCGTGACCGACAACGGCAACCACTCGAACACGTCCACGACGGCCGTCGGTGGCAACCAGACCACGGTCGGTCACGACCTGGGCAGTGGCAACACCTCGACCGTCGACTCCTCCACCCACACCGCCTCGACGGTGCACGAGGACAACACGTTCGAGCAGGACAACTCCACCCACACCGACAGCTCGGTGCACAGCGACACGTCGTTCTCGCAGGAGAACTCGCTGCACCAGTCGGTCGACACCCACGTCCAGCCTGACACGCACATCGGTTTCTGACGCACCGCGACTGGCGGGGCTCCTTCCGGCGCCCCGCCGGTCCGCGCGTCTACCGTGAGGTGAGGAGAAATCACATGACGCCCCCGAACGACCCACGGCCGGTCACGGTCATCGTCGAGCTGATCGACCACACCGTCAGGATCGCCGGGGACTACGACCGCGGCGATCTGGTCGAGCGGCTGTCGAGGGCGAAGCAGCGCATCGGTGACCCGCAGATCCGGGTGGTCATCGCGGGCCAGCTCAAGCAGGGCAAGAGCCAGCTGCTCAATTCCCTGCTCAACGTGCCGGTCGCGCGCGTGGGGGACGACGAGACCACGACGTTGGCGACGGTGGTGTCCTACGGCGAGCAGCCGTCGGCGCGGCTCATCGTGGCCCGCGGCGACGGTGCCGAGCCGGAGGCGGTCGAGATCCCGATCGCCGAGGTCCGCAACGATCTGCGCCGCGCGCCGCAGGCCGGCGGTCGCGAGGTGCTGCGCGTCGAGGTCACCGCGCCCAGTCCGCTGCTGCGCAACGGGCTGGCATTCGTCGACACCCCCGGCGTCGGCGGGCACGGCCAGCCGCACCTGTCCGCGACCCTCGGCCTGCTGCCGGACGCCGACGCGATGCTCATGGTCACCGACGCGAGCCAGGAATTCACCGAGCCGGAGCTGACGTTCCTGCGCCAGGCCATCGAAATCTGCCCGCTGGCAACGGTTCTCGTCACGAAGACCGATCTGTACCCGCACTGGCGCGAGATCGTGGCCGCGGACGAGGCGCACCTGCGTCGCGCCGGCATCGACGTGCCGGTCGTCCCGGTCTCGTCGGTCCTGCGCAGCCACGCCATCCAGATGAACGACCAGGAGCTCAACGCAGAGTCCAACTTTCCGGCCATCGTCGCCTTCCTCGGGGACCGGGTGCTGGGCCGCGAGAACGACCGGATCCAGGATGAGGTGCTCGCCGAAGTGCGTTCGGCCGCAGAGCATCTCACGCTCACCATCGAGACCGAACTGGCGTCCATCAATGACCCCGAGGCCCGGGACGCCCTCAACGCCGAGCTCGAGCGGCGCAAGCAGGAGGCCCAGGATGCGTTGCAGCACACGGCGCTGTGGCAGCAGGTGCTCAACGACGGCATCGCCGACCTGACCGCCGACGTCGACCACGACATGCGCGCCCGGTTCCGTGCGATCACCCAGCACACCGAGCGCCGCATCGATGGCTGCGATCCGACGCAGCACTGGGCCGAAATCGGCACCGAGCTGGAGAATGCGGTCGCCACGGCCGTCGGGGACAACTTCGTGTGGGCCTACCGCCGCGCCGAGGCCCTGGCGCAGGAGGTGGGCCGCACCTTCGCCGAGGCCGGGCTCGACGCCGTCGAGATGCCGCAGCTGAATGCCCGCGAGATGGGTGCGGGCTTCGGTGACATGAAGTCCCTCGGTCGGCTCGAGGCCAACCCGATTGGCAAGGGGCACAAGGTCGTCACCGGGATGCGCGGCTCCTACGGCGGCGTGCTGATGTTCGGCATGCTCACCTCGTTCGCGGGCCTCGGCATGTTCAACCCGCTGTCGCTCGGCGCGGGTCTGGTCCTCGGCCGCAAGGCCTATCGGGAGGACATGGAGAACCGCATGCTGCGGGTGCGCAACGAGGCCAAGACCAACGTGCGGCGATTCGTCGACGACGTGTCCTTCGTCGTCGGCAAGGAGTCTCGCGACCGGCTCAAGGGCGTACAGCGCCAACTGCGCGACCACTACCGCGACATCGCGAATCAGACGACCCGCTCGCTCAACGAATCCCTGCAGGCGTCGCTCAACGCCGCCAAGATGGAGATGGACGAGCGCGACGCCAGGGTGCGCGAGCTGCAACGTCGCCTCGACATCCTGCGGCAGGTCACCGAGCACGCCGTCAAGATGTCAGCGCGATCGGAAACCGTCACCGCGTAGGGCCGTTCGCAGGCGGACGCCTTAAGCTGGCCTACCGACATGAGCACGAGCGACCGGGTGCGGGCAATCCTCGGCGGCACCGTCGCCGCCTACCGCAGCGACCCGGTCTACGCCCAGCGTCAGGACGTCCTGCACGAGCTCGACCGGATCGGCCGACAACTCAACCAGCCCATCCGCATCGCGCTGGCGGGCACGCTCAAGGCGGGCAAGTCCACGCTGGTCAACGCGCTGGTCGGGGAGGACATCGCGCCGACCGACGCCACCGAGGCCACCCGCATCGTGACGTGGTTCCGCAACGGCGCCACCCCGCGGGTGACGGCCAACCACCGCGGCGGGCGAAGGACCAACGTCCCCATCACCCGCGCGCACGGCGGACTCACCTTCGACTTCGCCAGCCTCGACCCGCAGGACGTGCTCGATCTCGACGTCGAATGGCCCGCAGCCGAACTCGCCGACGCCACGATCATCGACACCCCCGGCACCTCGTCGCTGAACCGCGACGTCTCCGAGCGCACGCTGCGCCTGCTGGTGCCCGAGGACGGGGTGCCCCGCGTCGACGCGGTGGTGTTCCTGCTGCGCACGCTCAACGCCGCCGACATCGCCCTGCTCGAGCAGATCGGCACGCTGGTCGGCGGGGCGTCGGGTGCGCTCGGCGTCATCGGGGTCGCGTCGCGCGCCGACGAGATCGGGGCGGGCCGCATCGATGCGATGTTGTCCGCCAAGGACGTGGCGGCGCGGTTCACCGCCGAGATGGACAGGACGGGCATCTGCCAGGCGGTGGTGCCGGTGTCCGGACTGCTCGCGCTGACGGCGCGCACGCTGCGGCAGAGCGAGTTCGTCGCGCTGGAGAAACTCGCTGCCGTCGACGCGGCCGACCTCGCCAAGGCCATGCTGAGCGTCGACCGCTTCGTGCGGGAGGATGCGGCGCTGCCCGTGGACGCCGCCACCAGATCGGCTCTGCTGGAACGGTTCGGCATGTTCGGCATCCGCATCTCGATCGCGGTGCTGCGGGCCGGCGTCGGGGACTCGGTGGGTCTGGCCGACGAACTCCTCGAGCGCAGTGGGCTGGTCGCCCTGCGCGACGTCATCGATCAGCAGTTCGCGCAGCGGTCCGATCTGCTGAAGGCCCACACCGCGCTGCTGTCGCTGCGACGGGTCGTGGAGGCCAACCCCATCTACGCGACGCCCTTCATCGTCGCCGACATCGACCCGCTGCTCGCCGACACCCACGCGTTCGAAGAACTCCGGCTGCTGAGTCAATTGCGTTCGCGCCCAACGACGTTGACCGAGGACGAGATGGCGTCGCTGAGGCGCATCATCGGGGGGTCGGGCACCGATGCGGCCAGCCGGCTCGGCTTGCAGCCCGACGCGCCGTACGACGGCCCGCGCGCGGCGTTCTCGGCCGCCCAGCGCTGGCGACGCCGCGCGGACCATCCGCTCAACGATCCGTTCACCACCAGGGCGTGCCGGGCGGCCGTGCGCAGTGCCGAGGCGATGGTGGCCGACTTCGCCGCGCAGGGCCGCTGAGCTACGGATGCGGGTACAGGGTGCGAGTCTCGTTGTACCGCGGCCGGGTACGGCCGTCGTCGTAGGTCGTCGGCGACTTGGTGTGCGGCAGGTTGGACGGGTTGAACGACGTCGTCGTGTCCGTGCTCGGTGAGGTCCCCGACGTCGTCGTGGCGCTGGTGTCGCCGGGGTTGATGTCGGAGGTCATCGGCGGGCTGGTGCTGGTGATCGTCTCGGTGCTCGTGGCGGTCGTCGTGGTCGTGGTGCCCGAGTCACTGGACTGCACGGAGTACTGCGGCGTCGGTGGCGGCGGCGCGTCCGACCCGCTCGTCACGTAGGAGATGGCGAACCACAGCAGCGCGATGACCGCGAGTGCGCCCGCGCTGGCGCCGACGACGGTCGAGGTGCGTTCGTGCCATGCGGGTTCGCCGGTCCCCGAGTCGTCGTCACCCGCCACGACGTTCGATAGTAGCGGCGGGCCGGTCCGGCCAACGGGTTAGCGGAGTTGGCCGGCTACTTTGCTCGCAAAGAACTCCACGTGCTCGAGATCGGACATGTCCAGCACCTGCAGGTACACGCGCTGCACCCCGGCCTCGATGAACGGCCCGAGCTTGTCGACGATCTCCGAAGGCGTGCCCACCGCGGGCGAGTTGGAGCGCAACTCGTCGACTTCGCGGCCGATGGCGGCTGCCCTCCTGTTGACCTCGGCGTCGTCGGATCCGGCGCACACCACGAACGCCGCGGAATAGGTCAGGGAGTCCGGCGTCCGGCCCGCCTTCTCGACGGCGTCGGCGACGCGGGCGTACTGCGCCACCAACGTGTCGAGGTCGACGAAGGGGATGTTGAATTCCGAGGCGAACTTCGCGGTCAGCGCGGGGGTGCGCTTGGGGCCGCCGCCGCCGATGATGATCGGCGGCGGCGTCTGCACGGGCTTGGGCAGGGCCGGGGAGTCCTTGACCGTGTAGTGCGTGCCCGCGTAGTCGAACGTCTGACCCGTCGGGGTCTGCCACATGCCGGTGATGATGTCCAATTGCTCGGCCAGCCGCTCGAACCGCTCGCCCAGGGCCGGGAAGGGGATCGCGTACGCGTCGTGCTCGGCCTCGAACCAACCGGCCCCGATGCCGAGATCGATTCTGCCGCCGCTCATCTCGTCGACCTGGGCCACCGAGATGGCCAGCACGCCGGGGTGCCGGAACGTCGCCGAGGTGACCATGGTGCCGAGCCGGATCGTCGACGTCTCGCGCGCGATGCCGCCGAGTGTCACCCAGGAGTCGGTCGGACCCGGCAGGCCGTCGCCGGCCATCGCCAGGTAGTGATCGGACCGGAAGAAGGCGGAGTACCCCGCCGCCTCGGCGGTCTTCGCGACGGCGAGTTGGTCGGCGTAGGTAGCGCCCTGCTGAGGTTCGACGAACACACGGAAGTCCATCGGCTCAGCTTATTACCTTGGGCCGCCCAGCCCCTCGCGAGCAGCCGCAAACATGTCGCAACACGCCGAGGCTGCGACACTTTCGCGTCTGTTCGCGGGAGGGACTAGAGGCCGCGCTCGCCGTCACGGACCGCCTGCACCGCGGAGTCGTCGCCGGAGAACTCGATCTTCGCCTCGTCGCGACCGGAGATGAACATCAGCAGCTCACCGGGGGCGCCGGTCACCACGACCTCGGGACCCTTGCCGACGGTGGCGAGGGTCGTGCCGTCCGGCGTGCGCAGCGACACCCGGGCGGGCGCCTTGGACATCGTCAGCCGCGACATCAGGCCGACCTGCTTCGCCACCGACGCCGTCGTCTCCCCATCGAGTTCCCGTGGCTGCCAACCGCTTTCGGCACGCCGGACGTCTTCGTGGTGGATGAACATCTCGGCGACGTTGACGAAGGGGTCGAGCAGCTTGAACGGTGACAGCAGCGGCGGGCCCGCCGCGATCTGGTCCAGGAGCACGTTCCAGTCGTTCTCCGCGGCCACCTGGTTCTGCACCCGCTCGGTGTAACCGGCCAGTCGCGGGACGAGGATGCCCGGCGCCGCGTCGAGCCGCCGTTCGCGAATCACCAGGTGCGCGGCGAGGTCCCGGGTCGTCCAGTCCCCGCACAGGGTGGGTTTGTCTGGGCCTACGCCGCGCATGGTGGTGACGAGTGCGGCACGTTCCCGTTGTGCGACGGTCATGGTCGTTCCTTCTTGTCGAGTGCGCGATCCAGGTTGATCGCCGCGCTGATGAGCGCGAAGTGGGTGAAGGCCTGCGGGAAGTTGCCCACCTGGTCACCGGTGGCGCTGACCTGTTCGGCGTACAGGCCCACGTGATTGGCGTAGGTGAACATCTTCTCCAGCGCCAGTTGGGCGTCCTCGAGTCGGTCCGCTCTGGTCAGCGCCTCGACGTACCAGAAGGAGCACAGCGAGAACGTGCCCTCCTCGCCGTCCAGACCGTCGGACTCCAGGCTGTAGCGGAACACCAGGCTGTCGATGACGAGTTCCTTCTCGACGGCTTCGAGGGTGGATAGGAACTTTGGATCGGCAGGCGAGAGGAACTTCACCATCGGCATCAGCAGCACGCCCGCGTCCAGGTCGGTGCCGTCCTCGGTCTGGGTGAAGGCCTGCAGGTCGTCGTTCCAGCACCGCGACATGATCCGCTCGTAGATCTCGTCGCGTGTCCTGCACCACGCCGCCAGGTCACCCGGCAGCCCGCGCTGGCGCGCCACCCGGATGGTGCGCTCGAGCGACACCCAGCAGAACAGTCGAGAGGTGGTGTACGCCTTGGTCTCTCCGCGCACCTCCCACATGCCGGCGTCGTCGCGGTCCCAGTTCTCGGTCACCCACTCGACGACCTGCACGACGTCGTCCCAGGCGTCGCTGCTGATGCCGGCGCCGTACTTGTTGAACAGGTAGATCGAATCGATCAGCTCGCCGTAGATGTCGAGCTGCAGTTGGTCCACTGCCGCGTTGCCCACCCGCACCGGCGTCGAGTCACGGTAGCCGCGCAGATGGTCGAGTTCGGACTCCTCGGTGGGCTGCTTGCCGTCGATGTCGTAGAGCACCCGCAGCGGCCCCAGGTCGTGGTTCTCGTTGCGCTCGTGGCCGAGTCGCTCCGACAGCCAGCCGATGAACGCGCGGGCCTCGGCGGTGAAGCCCAGTCGCAGCAGGGCGTAGAGACTGAAGCCAGCGTCACGCACCCACACGTAGCGGTAGTCCCAGTTCCGTTCTCCACCAATGTGTTCGGGCAGGCTGGTGGTCGGGGCGGCGATCACGGCCCCGGTCGGCTCGTGGGTCAGTAGCTTCAGGGTGATCGCCGACCGGTGCACCACCTCGCGCCACCGGCCGACGTAGCGCGACTGGCTCAACCAGGAACGCCAGAAGGACGTGGTCTCGTCGAACAGCGAGTCGGACATGTCGATGCCGTTGCGCGACGGCACGTCGTCCCCGTCGAGGATCTCCAGCACGAACAGGGCTCGATCGCCCTTCAGGAGTTCGACTTCGGCGCTGACGCAGGTGTTCTCGTCCTCGTCGTCGATGGAGAGGTCGGCGGACCCGATGAGGCCCAGGCGCATGCCGTCGCCGGTGATGAGCACGCCGTCGCCGTCCTGCTCGGCCCTGCATCGCCGGCGTCCGTAGTCGGGCCTGGCGTCGACGCGCGTGCGGAGGCGGATCTTGCCGCGTACCCCGGTGATTCGCCGGACGATGCGCTGGCGGTGCGCCGGGTCGCCCGCGCCGAGCACCGGCATGAAGTCGTGCACCTCGGCGACCCCGTCCTCGGTGAGGAAGCGCGTGATGAGGACGGCGGTGTCGGGAAAGTAGAACTGCTGCGTGCGGGAGACCTCGCACGTCGGGGTCAGGGTCCAGCTGCCGCCGCGATCGGGATCGAGGATGGAGCCGAACACGCTGGGCGAGTCGAAGCGGGGCGAACAGAACCAATCGATGGTGCCGTCCGTGGCGACCAGTGCGCAGGTTCTCAAGTCCCCGATCAGCCCGTGATTAGCGATCGCGGGCCAGTGATCAGGCATCGGGCAGTCGCCACCCGTCCGGCCCCGCCAGGACGATCGCCTCGTCGGGCCCCCAGGAACCGCGCGCGTACGGCAGCGCCGGCGGGGGGTTGTCGAGCACGGGTTGGCAGATCTCCCACAGCCGGTCCACCTCGTCGGCCCTGGTGAACAGCGTCTGGTCGCCGCGCATCACGTCGAGCAGCAGCCGCTCGTAGGCCTCGAGGGGAACGTCGTCGGGGTCTTCCTCACCCACGTCGAGATGAAAGGTCAACGGCACCAAGTCCATTCGCGGACCCGGTCGCTTGGCCACCAGCTCGACCCCGAACTTCGGCGTGTCGCTCAGCTCGAGCATCAGCTGGTTGGGTCCATAGTCGCTGTCCCCGAAGCGGCCCTTCGGGGGCGTGCGGTAGGTCAGCGTCACGGTGCGTCGGGTGGCGCCCAGTGCCTTGCCGGTGCGCAACAGGAACGGCACGCCCTGCCACCGCTCGGTGTCCACGAACGTCTCCAGCGCGACGAACGTCTCGACCTTCGAGTCGTCGGCCACGCCCTCCTCGTCGCGGTAACCCTCGTACTGGCCGAACACGACGCGGTCCGGGTTCAGCGGCTGCATGGCCGCGAAGACCTTGGCCTTCTCGTTGCGCAACGCGGTGGGGTCCAGATGCACGGGCGGCTCCATCGCCACGAAGCCCAGCACCTGGCACAGGTGGGTGGAGATCATGTCGCGGAAGCATCCGGTGGACTCGTAGAACGCGCCTCTACCCTCGACCGTCAGTTCCTCGGGCACGTCGATCTGGACCGACACCAGATTGTCGCGGTTCCATCCCGGTTCGATGAGGCCGTTGGCGAAGCGCAGCGCCAGGATGTTCTGGACCGCTTCCTTTCCGAGGAAGTGATCGATCCGGTAGACCTGGTCCTCGTCGATGACGTCCTTGAGCGCGGCGTCGAGTTCGCGCGAGGACTCCAGGTCGGTGCCGAACGGCTTCTCGACGACGACGCGGGCGTCGTCGGTCAGGCCTTCCTTGCCCAGCATCTTGATCATGGCCTGGGTGGCCTTGGGCGGTATCGACAAGTAGATCAGGGTGCGGGAGTCCTCGCCGAGACGCGAGTGGGCGTCGCGCACGGCGGCGGCGAGGTCCGTACCGTCGTCGGCGTCGGAAGTCTGAAAGGTCAACCGGCCCAACAGGTCATCGACGACCTTGCCGTCGAGCTCGCCGACGAATTCCTCCAGGCTGCCCTTGATCTTGTCGCGGAACTCGTCGTCGGACCCCGGCGAGTGGCGCCCGGACCCGATGATCGCGTACTCCTCGGGAAGTCGGCCCGCCGCCGCCAAGCGGTACAGCCCCGGGAAGAGCTTGCGCTTGGCCAAATCACCGGTAGCGCCGAACAATACGAAGACGTGCGGCCCGGGCCGCTCCTGGTCGCTCATGCCGCGGCCGCTACGTCGAGCAGTGCGTTCTGGACCACTTCGGTGAGCGCCGGATGGATCCAGTAGGGTCGTCGCGCGAGATCGGTTGCGGTGAGCTGGAATTCGATGGCCATCACGAAGACGTGGATCAGCGTCGCGGCCTGGGGTCCGATGACGTGCGCGCCGAGCACCAGGTCGGTGTTCCCGTCGATGAGCACCTTGCAGTAGCCGTCGGTGTCCTGCATGGCCCAGCCGTAGGCGACGTCGGAGAAGTCCCGCCGCCCGACGAGGTAGTCCGGGTGGTCCTTGCGGCACTGGTCCTCGGTCATCCCGACCGATGCGATCTGGGGTTGGGTGAAGACGGCCGAGGGCACGTGGTCGTGGCTGGCGGCGCGGAGCCGATCGGGATGCAACAGGTTGTGTTTGACCACGTCGGCCTCGCGATTCGCCACGTGTTTGAGCGTAACCGGTGAGCTGACGTCCCCGAGGGCGAAGACGCCATCGGCGCTGGTTCGGCCGAATGCGTCGACCGAGATCCGGCCGTGGTCGTCGACCTCGACGCCGCCGGCCTCGGCGTTGAGACGGTCGGCGTTGGGGGTGCGGCCGGAGGCGACCAGCAGTGTGTCGGCGGTGACGGTGCTGCCATCGGACAGTGTCAACGTCAGGTGGCCCGGCTCACCGGCGATGGCCTGCAGCTCGGCGTTGAGTCGAAGATCCCACCGGGCGCGCATCAGGTCGGTGAACGTGTGGCGGATGTCGTCGTC
Organism: Mycolicibacterium madagascariense; assembly: GCF_010729665.1. Lineage (NCBI taxonomy): Bacteria > Bacillati > Actinomycetota > Actinomycetes > Mycobacteriales > Mycobacteriaceae > Mycobacterium > Mycolicibacterium madagascariense. The sequence goes on from NZ_AP022610.1 coordinate 749,301, forward strand.
CTGCGGTCCGCCGAGGAGTAGGTCGTTCTTCTCGATGATGGTGACCTCGGCTCCGGCCGCCGAGAAGACGTGCGCCAATTCGGCGGCGATGTAACCGCCGCCGAGGACGGCGAGCCGACGCGGCGCGGTGTCGATCCGCATGATCGTGTCCGACGTCTCGTAGGGCAGGCCGGAGTCGGCGACGACGTCGGGGATCACGGGTCGGCCGCCGTTGGCGATCACGATCCGATCCGCCGTGAATTCGTGCCGATTGCCGTCCTCGTCGGTGACGACCAGGCGCCGCGGGCCGGTGAATTCGGCGTGCCCCTGGTAGTAGGTGACGTTGTCGGCTTCTTCGCGACCCTTGCGGCCCTCGTCGGACTGCTGGTCGGTACGCCCGAACACGCGGTCCCGCAAGGCATTCCACCGCACGCCACGCTTCTGGGCATCGACGTCGAAGTCGTCTGCGTCGGACACGGTGTCGGCCACCTCGGCGGTGTAGGCGAGCATCTTCGAGGGGATGCAGCCGTAGTTGAGGCAGGTGCCACCGGCCCGGCGCTCCTCGACGAGAGCGATGTCCCAGTCGGCCATCGCGTCGTCGATGACCGAGTTGCCCGAACCCGAGCCGATGATTGCGAGATCGTAGTGCTTCACCGGGCTAACCTTCCCTGTCGGATGGTCGGCCTAAACCCCTAGAAGGCTTCTGCTCCCTGGGTGGCCACGGACATGCCGTGGTGCGTGGCGTCGTTGGTGAAACGGGTGCCGTCCTCGGTGGCCACGATCGTCCACCCCTGAGCCGAGTACGTGCTGTAGTCGATGGTGACGACGGGGATGTCGCCGAGGTTGCCGAGAATCCACCGCAGGTGGCCGTCCGCGGTCACCTCGACGCCGTTGGCCGGCTCACCGTCGACCTGTGGTGCATTGCTGAACGGTGCCTCGCAACCGACGTTCGTCGAACTGATCTGGCAGCGCGTCTGGCCGGACCTGGTAGCGATGAAGACGTAGCCGTTCTGGGGCGCGAGCGTCTGCCGCGGTGGGGCGGCGGTCGCCGACGGGGACGACGGCGGGCTCGGCGGCGGCGTCGACGGGGTGGTCCTGGTGGGCTGCGACGTCGGGACGCTCGGCTCGGCGGGGTTGGCGCCGCTGCCCTGGGGGTTGCCGGGAACCGTGGACTGGCAACCGGCCAGTAGCGCGCCGACGGCGATCGCGCTCACCGCGACCAGGCGTGCCCTCATCGTTCACAGGCTACGCAGGTTGTGACGAAAGTGACTGTAGTGACTCACCCTCAGTCGAAGAGATCGGGTTGCTCCCGGGTGATCTTGGCGAACAGCGGCTGAAAGCTGAACCAGCCTGCGAAGTGGCTGCCCACCTGGCCGCGGGTCAGCGCAGCCATCTCGTCGTCGATGAGCACCGGGTGGCCCGCAGCTTCGGCCATCAACTGGGCCTGGCACGACCGCTCCATGGTGATGAACCACCACGCGGCCTCCTCCACGGACTGGCCGACCGTGAGCAGTCCGTGGTTGCGCAAGATGGCCGCCTTGCGATCGCCGAGGGCATGCGCGATGCGCTTGCCCTCTTCGAGATCGAGCACCACTCCGGAGTAGTCGTCGAAGAGCGCGTGGTCGTCGTAGAACGCACAGGCGTCCTGGGTGATCGGATCGAGCAAACGACCGAGGGTCGACCACGTCTTGCCGTAGACCGAATGCGAATGCGCCGCGCCGATCACGTCGGGACGCGCCGCGTGCACCTGAGAATGGATGGCGAACGCCGCCGCGTTCACCGGCCGATCGCCGTGCACGATCTCGCCGTCGTGCCGGACGAGCAGGAGGTCGCTGACCCGGATGTGGCCGAAGTGCGTGCCGAACGGGTTCACCCAGAAGTGATCGGTGAGTTCGGGATCGCGCGCAGTGATGTGGCCGGCCACGCCCTCGTCGAACCCGAACCGACTGAACAGCCGGAAGGCGGCGGCGAGATTCTGCTTGCGGTGCAACCGCTCCTCGTCGACCGTACGGTCCGTGCGGGGGAACAGCGACGCGGCGTTACCGCCGGCGAGCTTCGCGGCGTCTTCGATTGCGGTGTCCACCATGGGGTCGATGCTACGTCCGCGGGCTAGGGGTCAGATGAGAAACGTCGCCAGCTGCTCGGCGAGCACTCTTGGCGCTTCGAGCGGAATCAGGTGCCCCGGCCCGTCGAGCACGTGGAGTCGCGCGCCGGGGATGAACGGCAGCAGGTGCCGGCGCAGCACGTCGACCGGCTCGACGACGTCGCGGCCGGCGGCGATCACCGCGGTGGGGACGGTGATCTGACGGGCCGCTGCCGTGACGTCCTCGGCGATGCCGTGCAGCGGCCACTCGAGACGGGCGTCCTGTGCGCCGGCGAGGCTGTCCTCGATGACCATGGCGCGCAGTGATTCCGTGAGCGGGACCGCGGTCAGGACGTGGTCGACGGCCTCGGCCACGGTGTCGGCGGTGTCGTAGGCGTGGGCCAGCTGCCGTTGGAAGTCCGGCGTGATCGCGGCGGGGGGCTCGGGTGGCCCGGGCGCGACGAGGATCAAACCTGTGAGAGCAGAGGGTCTTTCGGCGGCGACGAGCTGAGCGACCTTTCCTCCCATGGAATGTCCGACGAGCACGACGTCGGTGTCGAGGGCGGTGACGACGGCCGTGGCGTCAGCGGCCAGCTGCGTCAGGCCGTAGGGGCCGGGCAGGCCCGCCGACCGTCCCCAGCCGCGGTGGTCGTAGGTCGCGACCGGCGTGCGCGGGTCGAGGTGTCCGAGCACCGGGTCCCACGTGCGACCACTGCCGCCCCAGTAGTGCAGGAACAGCAGCGTCGGGCCGCGGCCGCGCCGGCGGCGCACGCTCAGCGCGCCACCCTCCACCTGCACCCGTTGCTCGTCAAAAGTGTCTGTCATGAGGGCTCTTTCGCGAATGCGACCGGCCGGTCGCCCCACCCCGCGCCATCGACGACGTCGAACCACGTCGGTGCGGCGGGCGATGGATGCAGCAGCTGGTGCACGTGGGCGGGGAACGTGAGCGGCGGCGCCTTGGCCGGATTGCGTTGCACCTGCTCGGCGAGCATGCCGGCGAAGGCGAACCCGAGGTCGTGGCGCGGCCAGGCGGCGTGCACGCGGTCGCTGAAATGCGGTGAGAGCAGCCGTCTCTGGGTGCCCGCGATGTCGGTGCCGATGCCCGCCTGGGCGACGGCGGCGAGCGGTCCGAAGCGGTGGGCCAGCCCGACGCTGGTGTGCAGCGCGATCGCCGTCCACACCGTCTGGACGAGGCCGGCCTCGACGCCCCACTCGTCGAGGAAGCGCGCGGCGGCGTCCGCACCGTCGACCTCGAACCGCTGATCGGTGTTCGCATGGTCCGTGGCGCCCAGGTCGTGCAGGACGCAGGTGAGGAACAACAGCTCGTCGTCGGGAGCGTCGTCGGCCGGTGCGAGGTGGGCCGCGAGCTCCCGCGCGAACAGGTAGCTGCGCACGGCGTGGTTGTAGACGAACTCGGGCGAGACGTCCCAGGTGAGCCGGCGCGCGGCGACGGCGATCGCCGTGTCGGGCAGTCCGAACTCGACGGCGGGGGCGGCGTCGGGCGGGGGCATGGCGGGTCCTTCCTGAAGGCGGTGCCCTTCGAGGCTGCGCCGTCGCCACCCCAGACGCCAGTGGCTAGATGGACAACCTCGCTTAAGATCTGGCCATGATCATCGCCGTGCTCGGATGCGACCAGGTGCTGGGCTTCGAACTGATGACTCCCGGACAGGTCTTCGGCATGGCCAACGTGGCGCTGGCCGAGACGTCCGCCGACCCGCGCTACGACGTCCGCATCTGCGCGCACGACGGCGTCAGCACCACGCTCGAGTGGGGTGCGGTCGAGATCCGATCGCCGTACGACGTCGAGGACGCGATCGCCGCCGACGTCGTCATCGTGCCCGGCAGGCGCGACTTCCTCACCCCACCCGACCGCCAGGTGCTCGACGTGTTGCGCGCGGCCCACGATGCGGGCGCCCGCATCGGGTCCATCTGCGTCGGGGCGTTCACCCTCGCCGCCTCCGGCCTGCTCGATGGCAGGAGGGCCACCACGCACTGGCAGTGGGCCGGGGAGTTGGCGCGACGCCATCCGAGGGTCGACGTCGACGCCGCGGCGATGTTCGTCGAGGACGGCCGCGTTCTGACGTCGGCCGGCGTCGCGGCGGGCCTCGACCTCTGCCTGCACCTCATTCGGCAGGACGCGGGTGCCGACCTCGCCGGCCGGACCGCCCGTCGGCTGGTCCTGCCGAGCTGGCGCGACGGCGGACAGGCACCCTACGCCGAAACCGTTCTGCCGGAGGATGATTCGCACTCCCTGCAGTCGACGGTGCGGTGGATGGAGGAGCACGCGCTCGAACCGCTCGACCTGCGCGCGATCGCCGACCATGCCGCGACGAGCGTGCGCAGTCTCAACCGCCACTTCCGCCAACGTCTCGGCACCACGCCCCTGCAGCTCCTGCTTCAGATGCGCGTCGACCGCGCCCGCAGGTTGCTCGAGTCCACCCGGCTGCCGATGGACCTGGTGGCGGAGCAGTCCGGTTTCGCCTCGCACGCGTCGCTGCGCTACCACTTCGTGCGCATCGTGGGGGTGCCGCCGCACCAGTACCGTTCGAGTTATGTCGCGCGCGTCTGACGGAATGGGTCGATGAACGGCGAACGGTTCGGCAGGCGCACGGCGCTCGGGCTCGCCGGAGGTCTCGCCGCCGTGATGGCGGGGTGCTCGACGGGTGCGCCGCGGGCGAGCGGCGACGACGATGGGGCGGTGCGCTACGCCTACGGACCGTCCCCCAGCCAGTACGCCGAGCTGACGGTGCCGTCGGGATCGGCGCCCGCCCCGGTCGTCGTGATCATCCACGGCGGGTACTGGTCGGCCAGCTACGGCGCCGAACTCGGCCGTCCGCTGGCCGTCGATCTGGTGGGGCGGGGCTTCGCCACGTGCAACGTCGAGTACCGCAGGGTCGGTGAGGGCGGTGGGTGGCCGCAGACGGGCGAGGACGTCGCCGCTGCGGTGGACGCGCTCCGCGGACGACCTGGTCTCGACCTGAATCACGTGGTGGCACTGGGACATTCGGCCGGCGGGCAGCTCGCGGGGTGGCTCGCGGCTCGGCGCGGTGGTGCGGTCGAGTTGACGGGCGCCGTGCTCCAGGCCGGCGTGCTCGACCTCGTCCGCGCCTCTGCCGAGGGGCTCGGCGGGGGCGCCGTCGACGCGTTCCTCGGCGGCTCGCCTGCGGAGCGGCCCGATGCGTACGCCCAAGCGTCGCCGACGGCGCGGGTCCCCCTGGGCGTGCGGTCGATCTGCGTGCACGGCACGTCCGACACGCTGGTGCCCATCACCCAGTCGCAGGACTTCGTCGACGCGGCCCGCCGGGCCGGTGACACCACCGAGTTGCGCACCGTCGACGGCGACCACTTCGGCCCGATCACCGTCGGCACCCCGGCGTGGGACGCGTGCGTCGCCGCGGTGCGGGAGCTGACGGGCCGCTGAGCCCCCCCGCGGCGGGGAATGAATTCGCCACCACCCTGGTTGCTCAGGTCGACAACTTGAGTGAAGTTCGCTCAACTCTGGTTTGACACACCGCACCCGCGGGGGCAAGCTTGAGCGTGGTCCACTCAGACCCGTAACGCGTTTTCTATACAGGAGGCAGTAACTATGGCTCGTGCGGTCGGTATCGACCTCGGGACCACCAACTCCGTCGTCGCCGTGCTCGAGGGCGGGGAACCCGTCGTCGTCGCGAACTCGGAGGGCTCACGTACCACCCCGTCGGTCGTCGCATTCGCGCGCAACGGCGAGGTGCTGGTCGGTCAGCCCGCCAAGAACCAGGCAGTCACCAACGTCGACCGGACGATCCGCTCGGTCAAGCGCCACATCGGCACCGACTGGTCCGTGGCGATCGACGGCAAGGACTACACCCCTCAGGAGATCAGCGCGCGCATCTTGATGAAGCTCAAGCGCGACGCCGAGAGCTACCTGGGCGAGGACATCACCGACGCGGTCATCACCGTGCCGGCGTACTTCAACGACGCTCAGCGCCAGGCCACCAAGGAAGCCGGCCAGATCGCCGGCCTCGAGGTGCAGCGCATCGTCAACGAGCCCACCGCGGCGGCGTTGGCCTACGGCCTCGACAAGGCCGACAAGGACCAGACCATCCTGGTCTTCGACCTCGGTGGCGGCACGTTCGACGTCTCGCTGCTCGACATCGGCGACGGTGTCGTCGAGGTCCGCGCGACCTCCGGTGACAACCACCTCGGTGGCGACGACTGGGACGACCGCATCGTCACGTGGCTCGTCGACAAGTTCAAGGCCTCGGCAGGCATCGACCTGACCAAGGACAAGATGGCCATGCAGCGTCTGCGCGAGGCCGCCGAGAAGGCGAAGATCGAGCTGTCCAGCTCGCAGAGCACCTCGATCAACCTGCCCTACATCACGGTCGACGCGGACAAGAACCCGCTGTTCCTCGACGAGCAGCTCAGTCGCGCCGAGTTCCAGAAGATCACCCAGGATCTGCTGGACCGCACCCGCAAGCCGTTCCAGTCCGTCGTCGCCGACGCGGGCATCTCGGTCTCCGAGATCGACCACGTGGTCATGGTGGGTGGTTCCACCCGCATGCCCGCCGTGACCGATCTGGTCAAGGAGCTCACCGGTGGCAAGGAGCCCAACAAGGGCGTCAACCCGGATGAGGTCGTGGCCGTCGGCGCCGCACTGCAGGCCGGTGTGCTGGCCGGTGAGGTCAAGGACGTGCTGCTGCTCGACGTGACCCCGCTGAGCCTCGGCATCGAGACCAAGGGTGGCGTCATGACCAAGCTCATCGAGCGCAACACCACGATCCCCACCAAGCGGTCGGAGACCTTCACCACCGCCGACGACAACCAGCCGTCGGTGCAGATCCAGGTCTTCCAGGGTGAGCGCGAGATCGCGTCGGCCAACAAGCTGCTCGGCAGCTTCGAGCTGACCGGCATCCCGCCCGCCCCGCGTGGCACGCCGCAGATCGAGGTCACCTTCGACATCGACGTCAACGGCATCGTGCACGTCACCGCCAAGGACAAGGGCACCGGCAAGGAGAACACGATCAAGATCCAGGAGGGCTCCGGCCTCTCCCAGGAGGACATCGATCGGATGATCAAGGACGCCGAGGCGCACGCCGAGGAGGACCGCAAGCGTCGTGAAGAGGCGACCGCCCGCAACGACGCCGAGGCCTTGGTCTACCAGACCGAGAAGTTCATCAAGGAGCAGCGGGAGGCCGAAGGCGGCTCCAAGGTTCCCGAGGAGACGCTCGGCAAGGTGGAATCGGCTGTCGCAGAAGCGAAGTCGGCGCTGGAGGGCAACGACATCACGGCCATCAAGTCCGCGATGGAGAAGCTGGGCGTCGAGTCCCAGGCCCTCGGCCAGGCGATCTACGAGGCCACCCAGGCCGAGCAGGGCGGCGCCGGTGGTGCCGCTGGTTCCACCTCCCAGGCCGACGACAACGTGGTGGACGCGGAGGTCGTCGACGACGACGAGCAGGAGCGCAAGTGACTGGCGATGAGCCGCTTGCGCGAAGAAAATTCGGGCAGGCGAACGATCCGCACGAGCCGGTGACCGTCACCGACAAACGGCGAGTCGATCCCGAAACGGGTGAAGTCCGTGGAGGGCAGGAGCGTACCGACGCGGGATCCGATTCGAGCCCGGCGTCGGCCCCCAGTGGGCCGGCGTCGGAGCCGGAACCCGTCGTCGAGACCGACGAAGCCGCCGAGCTCAAGGCGACGCTGCAACGCGTCAAAGCCGAATACGACAACTACCGCAAACGGGCGGTCCGCCAGGAGCAGGCCGCCGCGGAACGGGGCAAGGCCTTCGCGGCCACCCAGCTGCTCCCGGTGCTCGACGATCTCGAGCGCGCCCGCCGCCACGGCGACCTGGAGTCCGGGCCGCTGAAGTCGGTGGCGGACAAGCTGACCGGCGCGCTGCAGACCATCGGGCTGGTGCCCTTCGGAGCGGAGGGCGACCCGTTCGACCCGTCGCTGCACGAGGCCGTCCAGCACGAGGGTGACGGCAGCAATCCGGTGATCGGCACCGTCATGCGCCAGGGCTACCGCCTTGGCGACGGTCCGGTGCTCCGGCACGCGATGGTCGGCGTCGTGGATTCCGACACGACGGACCCAACCCGTGCCGGTAGCGCCCACGACGTCGAAGTGAACTCAGAATCAACCAAGTAGCAGGAATGCGAGCAGAAGGTGAGGAGGTGACGCTGCATGGTCCAGCGAGAATGGGTTGAGAAGGACTTCTACAAGGAGCTCGGCGTCTCCTCCGACGCCAGCGAAGACGAGATCAAGCGGGTCGCCCGCAAGCTGATGGCCGAGAACCATCCCGACCGCAATCCGAACAACCCGGCGGCCGAGGAACGGTACAAGGCGGTCGGCGAGGCCAAGGACGTCCTCACGGACAAGACCAAGCGCGCCGAGTACGACGAGACGCGTCGGCTCTTCGCCAACGGTGGCGGCCGTCGCTTCAACGGCGGCGGGGGCGGCAACTTCGGCGGATTCGGCGGTGACGGAGTCGAATTCAACCTCGGCGACCTGTTCGACGCCGCCCCGCAGACCGGTGGCGCGAACATCGGCGACCTGTTCGGTGGGCTGTTCGGCCGGGGCGCTCAACAGCCCCGGCCCAGCCGTCCGCGCCGCGGCAACGACCTCGAGACCGAGACCGAACTCTCGTTCCTCGAGGCCACCAAGGGCGTGGCCATGCCGCTGCGGCTGACCAGCCCGGCGCCGTGCACCAATTGCCATGGCAGCGGGGCGCGTCCGGGCACCAGTCCCAAGGTGTGCCCGAACTGCAACGGCGCCGGCGTGATCAATCGCAACCAGGGGGCCTTCGGGTTCTCCGAGCCGTGCACGGAGTGCCGGGGCAGCGGTTCGATCATCGAGGAGCCGTGCGAGGAGTGCCACGGCACCGGCGTGACGACCAGGACCCGCACCATCAACGTGCGCATCCCCCCGGGAGTCGAAGACGGCCAACGCATTCGGCTCGCTGGCCAGGGTGAGGCCGGTCTGCGGGGCGCCCCGTCGGGCGACCTGTTCGTGACCGTGCACGTGCGGCCGGACAAGGTGTTCGGCCGGATGAACGATGACCTCACCGTGACGGTGCCCGTCAGCTTCCACGAATTGGCGCTCGGCACCACGCTTTCGGTGCCCACCCTGGAGGGCAAGGTCGGCGTCCGGGTGCCGAAGGGCACCTCGGACGGTCGCATCCTGCGGGTGCGCGGACGCGGGGTGCCCAAGCGCGGCGGCGGGCATGGCGACCTCCTGGTCACCGTCAAGGTCGCGGTGCCGCCCAACCTCGAGGGGGAGGCGGCCGAGGCGCTGGAAGCCTACGCGAAGGCCGAGCGGGCCAGCGGGTTCGATCCGCGGGCCGGATGGGCAGGTGCGTGATGGCCAATCGGAAGGCCGACGACGCGCGCACCTTCCTGATCTCGGTGGCCGCCGAGCTGGCGGGCATGCACGCCCAGACGCTGCGGACCTATGACCGGCTCGGGCTGGTCAGTCCGCAGCGCAGCTCGGGCGGCGGGCGCCGGTACTCCCAGCACGACGTCGACCTGCTCCGCGAGGTGCAGCGGCTGTCGCAGGACGAGGGCGTCAACCTCGCGGGCATCAAGCGGATCATCGAGCTGACCAATCAGGTCGAGGCCCTGCAGTCGCGGGTGCGCGAGATGGCCGAGGAGCTGGATCGGTTGCGCGCGAACCAGCGTCGCGACCTGGCGGTCGTGCCGAAGAGCACGGCGCTGGTCGTCTGGCAGCCGCGCGGCAAGCGCTAGCTCACCGCTCGAGACTGATCCTCGCGACGCTCGACCCCGGTCCGGCGTCCTGAGATTCAGTGTCGCGAGACCGAGATCGTGAAGGCGGTCTTCTCGGGCTTGCCCGCGTTGGCGAACCGGTAACCGCCGCGGCGCAGCGAGTCGGTGGGAGCCGTCATGGGCTCGATGCCGACGACGTCGTCGTTGCCGGGAGCGAAGAGCTGGGCGGCGGGGTACCCCTTGACGTAGGTCACCTCGATCCGTCGGCCACCGCCCGACAGCGCGAACACCGCGCCCTCGGGCACCTGGTCGAAGCCGTCGTCATAGTGCGTGTCTCCCAACGCATCCGACGTCGCGGCCCACTCCTCGTGCGCACCCGTCGGGAGCCCCCAGTTGTCCACCAGCACGTGGCGCATGGCGGGCGTCTCGAGCACCCACTGCGCGCGCGGCACGCCCGGCACCTGAAGGTAGGGGTGGTAGCCGTAACACAGTGGCACCGAGGCGGCGGTCGTCGGCATCACGGTGGTCTCGACCGTCAGGGTGCGGTCCTGCAGCGACACCCGCTGGGTCAGCACGTGCGGGAACGGGAACGACGCGAGCAGTCGCGGGGTGCCGCCGAAGTCGAGCACGGCCGTCAGGGAACTCTCCGACCGCTCGGTGACGAGCCAACCCGGGTAGGCCGCGAGCACGCCATGCAGCGGCACCCCGTGCTCGTCGGTCCGCACGCCACCGGTGCCGGGCGTCAGCGTCACGACCGCACCGTTGATCCCATACTTGCTGGCGCTCAAGCGATTTGCCCACGGGTACAGGATCGGGATGCCCATCGTCTTGCCCGCAGTGATGTAGGCGTCCAGGCCGCGCCGCTGGCCGAGGAATTCGTCGTCACCGTCGGCGAACGACGTGACCACCATGCCCGCCTGCGGTACGACGGTCGCCGTCATGGACGAGGACGGGTCCTGCAGCGTGTAGGCGTCAAACTCCGACATGGCGCGATTCTGTCACGTTCAGCCGGCGAGCGGATCGTGCTGGATGCCGTGCGGGTCGGCCCCCTTGGCGACGAGCGCGGCCTTCGTCGCCGCCACCATCCGTGGGCCACCGCAGATCAGGATCTGCCGGTCACCCCAGCCGCCGTAGCGCGTCACCACGTCGGGCAGCAGTCCGGTCTGTCGGACGTGCAACCCCCGTGGCGGGTCGACGGCGGGATAGTCGCCGGCCCACGGTGGGTTGGTGGAGTACTCCGACACCGGGGTCACCGACAGCCACGGATGCTGGGAGGCGACCTGCCACAGCGTCCTGAGGTCGTAGAGATCGCACGGGTACCGCGCCCCGAAGAACAGGTGCACCCGCGGATTCACGCCAAACCGACTGAGGTCCAAGATGATCGAACGCAACGGCGCCAATCCGGTGCTGCCCGCGACCATCAATACGTCCCCACCGCCGCGGTCCACGTGCAGCGCGCCGTGGGGGTTGGACAGCCGCCACCGGTCGCCGACCGCGGTCTCCCCGACGATCGCGGTGCTGACCGTACCGCCGGGCACCGAGCGCACGTGGAACTCGATGCCGCCGTCGGGGTCGGCGGGGATCGACGGGCTCAGGCAGCGCCAGCGCCGCGGCCACTGTGGCACCTGCACGGTGACGTACTGGCCGGCGTGGAAGGGCAGTGGCTCGTCGAGCCGCAGCCGGATGACCGAGACGTCGCGGGTCACCCGGTGGTGCTCGACGACCGTGCCGTCGCGGAAGGGTGGGCCCTGCTCGGCGTCGGCCGCGCCCCTCATGATGCCGACGATCAGGCTGATGGCCGCGTCGGCGGTGTCGGCGAGACGGTCGTCCCACCGGTCGATCAGCTGGCTTCGCAGCGTCGTCGTCAGCGCATCCTGCAGGCTGTCGTAATGTGCTTGTGTCACACCGTATTTGCGATGATCGCGGCCCAGCTGGGCGAGGAACGCGACGGGCTCCTCGGCCCGCTGCTCGATGATCTCGCCGAGCAGCCAGGTCATCGCTCGCGCGAACACCGTGCGCTGGCGGTCCATGTCGGGCGGGAAGAGATCTCCGACCGATCGGTCGACGGCGAACCAGCGGGTGTAGAAGCGACGCACGAACTCCTCGGAATCGAGAGCGGTGCGCAGTGTCCTCAGCGCGTCACCGTCGTCGAGTCCCACGCCTTCGGAGTGTAAGTCACATGCCGTGCAGGCCCTTGTACAGAACGAGAGCGCCGAGGACGACGAGGATCGCCGCGACGAGCGTCGCGTGCTGCGCCTCCATCCAGTCCTTCACGCGGGCGAGCGTCGGGTCGAGACGATCCCCGGACACCGCGTACGCGACGATCGGCAGCACGACGCTGAAACCCGCGATCACCACGTAGTAGAGCACGCCGAGTTCGGCGCCCAGCCGATCCAGGCCCTCGGTGCCGATCGCCAAACCCGCTGCGGCACACATGAACAGCACCTTGGGATTGACGACCACCAGGACGAGCGCGGTGACGGCGGCGCGCGGCGGCGTGATCGAGGCGAAGCTGCTCATCCACTTCGGCGAGTGCTCGGAGCTCTTCCGGGTGAGCCACTTGTAGAGGCCGAAGGTGATCAGCAGCGCGCCCGCGACGACGCGGGCCCACGACGCCCACGGCGGTGGTGGCCGGTCCAGCCCGCCGCCCACGAGGCTGGACACCTCGACGAAGAGCTGCGTGACCACGGCCAGTCCGACGATCCACCCGAGGAGGAAGGCCAGGCTCGTCGGCCGGGGCCGTGGCGATTGCAGCACCAGCACCGCTGGGATGATCGACAGCGGGGACAGGGCGACCACCAGCGCCAGGGGGATCAGTTCGGCCAGCATCGGGGTCAACCTAGCAAGCCCGAGGCGCCGAGAGGGCCGTCATCGTCGCGACGCCACGACCCCTGGCGTCCGGCTCGGCGAAATTGGTCAGACTTGAGCGGAACAGACTCAACCTTGACTGCGTTGGACCAAGCGAGAAACATTTTCCCTGCTTCACAACCCCAGAAAGGTTAGGTGTCGTGGACTCGTTCAACCCGACCACGAAGACCCAGGCGGCGCTGACCTCGGCGCTGCAGGCGGCCACCGCCGCCGGCAACCCGGAGATCCGGCCCGCCCACCTGTTGATGGCACTGCTCACCCAGAACGAAGGGATCGCGGCGCCCCTCCTCGAAGCCGTCGGTGTCGATCCATCGATCATCCGCACCGAGGCAGCGAGCCTGCTCGACCGACTGCCCAAGGTCAGCGGCGCCAACTCGACGCCGAACCTGTCGCGCGAGTCGCTCGCGGCGATCACCGCGGCCCAGCAGCTGGCCACCGAGATGGACGACGAATACGTCTCCACCGAACACCTCCTCGTTGGCCTCGCGACCGGTGACTCCGACGTCGCCAAGCTCCTCACGGGCCACGGCGCGTCACCGCAGGCGCTGCGCGAGGCGTTCGTCAAGGTCCGTGGCAGCGCCCGCGTCACCAGCCCCGACCCCGAGGGTTCCTACCAGGCGCTGGAGAAGTACTCCACCGACCTGACCGCGGCCGCCCGCGAGGGCAAGCTCGACCCAGTCATCGGGCGCGACAACGAGATTCGTCGCGTCGTGCAGGTGTTGAGCCGTCGCACGAAGAACAACCCGGTGCTCATCGGCGAGCCGGGCGTCGGCAAGACCGCCATCGTCGAGGGCCTTGCCCAGCGCATCATCGAGGGCGACGTGCCCGAGAGTCTGCGCGACAAGACCGTCGTCTCCCTCGACCTCGGTTCGATGGTCGCGGGCGCCAAGTACCGCGGCGAGTTCGAGGAGCGCCTCAAGGCCGTCCTCGACGACATCAAGAATTCCGCCGGACAGGTCATCACGTTCATCGACGAGCTGCACACCATCGTGGGGGCTGGTGCGACCGGTGAGTCCGCGATGGACGCCGGCAACATGATCAAGCCGATGCTGGCCCGCGGCGAGCTGCGCATGGTCGGCGCCACCACGCTCGAGGAGTACCGCAAGTACATCGAGAAGGACGCCGCGCTGGAGCGTCGCTTCCAGCAGGTGCTGGTGGGCGAGCCGTCGGTCGAGGACACCGTCGGCATCCTGCGCGGGCTCAAGGACCGCTACGAGGTGCACCACGGCGTGCGCATCACCGACTCGGCCCTGGTGGCCGCGGCGACGATGTCCGACCGCTACATCACCAGCCGCTTCCTGCCCGACAAGGCCATCGACCTCGTCGACGAGGCCGCCTCGCGCCTGCGCATGGAGATCGACTCGCGGCCGGTGGAGATCGACGAGGTCGAGCGCGTCGTGCGCCGCCTCGAGATCGAGGAGATGGCGCTGGCCAAGGAGTCCGACGACGCGTCGAAGGACCGCCTCGACAAGCTGCGCGGCGAACTGGCCGACTACAAGGAGAAGCTCTCGGAGCTGACCACGCGCTGGCAGAACGAGAAGGGCGCGATCGACGTCGTCCGCGAACTGAAGGAGCAGCTCGACACGCTGCGCGGTGAGTCCGAGCGCGCCGAGCGCGACGGTGACCTCGCCAAGGCCGCCGAGCTGCGCTACGGCCGCATCCCGGAGATCGAGAAGAAGCTCGACGCCGCGTTGCCGACCGCGCAGGCCCAGACCGACGTCATGCTCAAGGAGGAGGTCGGGCCCGACGACATCGCCGACGTCGTGGCGGCGTGGACCGGCATCCCCGCCGGCCGGTTGCTGGAGGGCGAGACCGCGAAGCTGCTGCGCATGGAGGACGAGCTCGGCAAGCGCGTGGTCGGGCAGACGAAGGCCGTACAGGCCGTCAGCGATGCGGTGCGCCGCGCCAGGGCCGGCGTCGCCGACCCCAACCGGCCGACCGGATCGTTCCTCTTCCTCGGTCCGACGGGCGTCGGCAAGACCGAGCTGGCCAAGGCGCTGGCGGACTTCCTGTTCGACGACGAGCGGGCGATGGTCCGCATCGACATGAGCGAATACGGCGAGAAGCACTCCGTCGCGCGGCTCGTCGGTGCGCCTCCCGGTTACATCGGCTACGACCAGGGCGGTCAGCTGACCGAGGCGGTACGGCGGCGGCCCTACACCGTCGTGCTGTTCGACGAGGTCGAGAAGGCCCACCCGGACGTGTTCGACGTGCTGCTCGCGGTGCTCGACGAGGGCCGGTTGACCGACGGCCAGGGCCGCACGGTCGACTTCCGCAACACCATCCTCATCCTGACGTCGAACCTCGGTGCCGGCGGCAGCGAGGAGCAGGTGATGGCGGCGGTGCGCGCGGCGTTCAAGCCCGAGTTCATCAACCGCCTCGACGACGTGCTGATCTTCGATTCGCTCAAGCCCGACGAGCTGGTGCGCATCGTCGACATCCAGCTGCAGCAGCTGCAGCGGCGGCTCGCTCAGCGCCGGTTGCAGCTCGAGGTGTCGCTACCCGCCAAGCAGTGGCTGGCCGACCGCGGCTTCGACCCGCTCTACGGGGCGCGTCCGCTGCGCAGGCTGGTTCAGCAGGCCATCGGCGACCAGCTCGCCAAGCTGTTGCTCGCGGGCGACGTGCACGACGGCGACGTAGTGCCGGTCAACGTCAGCCCCGACGGCGAGACGCTGATCCTGGGCTGACCTGCTCCGCCGAGCAGACGTAAAGGGCCCTCAATGTGCCTGATTGAGGGCCCTTTGCGTCTGTTCGCGGGGCTAGAAGGCGGTGCTCGGGACGTCGGTCTCCGAGCCGAGGACGGCCGCCACGATGCGCTCGGCGACGGCATCGGGGTCCAGTCCGGTCGGTAGCTTGGGCGCCTCGCCCGCGATCGCGCGGCCCGCGAGACCCGTCTCGGTGTGCGGTGGCCGGACGTCGACGACCCGGACCTTGCGGCGTCGCGCCTCGGTGCGGACGGCGGTGAACAGCGCCGCGGTTGCCGCCTTCGCCGCCGAGTAGACCGCCATGTTGGGCAGGGGCTTCTCCGCGACCACGGCGCTGATGCCGAGGATCACCCCGCCCGGCGCCATGACCGGTAGCGCGGCGCGGATCAGGCGCAGGGGCGCGAGGAAGTCGACGAGCACCAGGTCGTCGACGGTGTCGTCGTCGATGTCGGTCAGCGGACCGAACGCCACCACCCCGGCGGCGACGATTAGCCCGTCGAGCCGACCGTGCCGTTCGACGGCCGCGGCCACCATCGAGCGCGCGGCATCCGGCTCGCGCAGGTCGGCCGGCACGGCGTGCGCGCGGGCCACGTCGAGGGCGGTGAGGGCCTCGCCGGAGCGACCGCTGATCGTCAGCTCGGCCCCGAGGTCCGCCAGCCGCAACGCGATGCGGGAGCCCAGGGCACCGGTGGCGCCGACGACGAGGAAGGCCTGGCCCGAGAGTTCACTCACGGGACCCAGTCTGCGCGTGATCCGCGAGTGAGGGCTGTGACGCGGTGTGACCCGTTTGTGATCTCTTGGAGTTCGAGCGAACCCCGTACCAACCAGTAGGCTAGGGCGCAATGGTCCCGCTCTGGTTCACGCTGTCCGCTCTCTGTTTCGTGGGGGCGGCCGTACTTCTGTACATCGACCTCGACAAACGTCGCGGCCTGGGCAGACGTCGCAAGTCGTGGGCCAAGTCGCACGGCTTCGACTACGAGAGCGAATCCGACGAGATCGTCAAGCGCTGGAAGCGCGGCGTGATGTCCACCGTCGGCGACGTGTCCGCCAAGAACGTGGTCCTCGGCCAGATCCGCGGCGAGGCCGTCTTCATCTTCGACCTCGAGGACGTGGCCACCGTCATCGCGCTGCACCGCAAGGTGGGCACCAACGTCGTCGTCGACGTCCGGCTGAAGGACATCAAGGAGCCGCGCGAGAGCGACATCTGGCTGCTGGGCGCCATCGGCCCGCGGATGGTGTACTCCACCAACCTCGACGCCGCCCGCCGGGCCTGCGACCGCCGCATGGTGACCTTCGCGCACGCGGCCCCCGACTGCGCCGAGATCATGTGGAACGAGCAGCACTGGACGCTGGTCAGCATGCCCATCACCAGCACCCGCGCGCAGTGGGACGAGGGGTTGCTGACCGTCCGGCAGTTCAACGACCTCCTGCGCGTGCTGCCGCCCATCCCGCAGCCAGGACAGAACGGCGTCGCCGGTCAGGCGATCGCCCGCCGCGGTGGCTCGCCCAGCCGGCCCCTCGCCGCGCGTCCCGCCGAACTCCCCGCCGGCCGCAGCGATGCGCCTCCCGGTCGTGGCGACGTCGGCCGCTTCACCCAGCAGCGACCGCCGGTCCGCAACGGCCGGCAGTCCGCGCACTACCAGCGGTAGCCGCGGCGCCCCGCGGGTGCTGAGTTAGCCTGGCGGCATGTCCCGGCCCGTCGCACTCATCACCGGACCGACCTCCGGCCTCGGCGAAGGCTTCGCCCGTCGCTACGCCTCCGATGGCTACGACCTGGTCCTCGTTGCCCGCGACGTCGAGCGCCTCGAGCGACTGGCCGAGGAGCTGCGGGCCCACGCGGGGGTGGACGTCGAGGTGCTCGTCGCCGACCTGGCCAAGGCCGACGACCGGGTCACGGTGGCCGATCGGCTGGCCGCCGGCGTGCGGGTCCTGGTGAACAACGCGGGGTTCGGCACGTCGGGCGAGTTCTGGAGCGCCGACCTGGCCATGCTGCAGTCGCAGCTCGACGTCAACGTCACCGCCGTCATGGCGCTGACGCACGCCGCGCTGCCCCCGATGCTCGCCACCCGTGCGGGCACCGTCATCAACGTGGCCAGCGTCGCGGGACTGCTGCCCGGTCGCGGGTCGACGTACTCGGCGTCAAAGGCATGGGTGATCTCGTTCTCCGAGGGGCTCGCCAACGGACTCGACGGCACGGGCGTCGGCGTGCACGTGGTGTGCCCCGGTTTCGTGCGGACCGAGTTCCACGCGCGCGCGGGCATCGACATGGAGGGCACCCCCTCGGCGTTCTGGCTCGAGGTGGACGACGTCGTCACCGACTGCCTCGCCAACGTCGCCAAGGGCAGCGTGGTGATCGTTCCCGGGCTGCAGTACAAGGTGCTGACGACCGCCGCGCGGGTGGTGCCGCGGAGTCTGGTGCGGGCGGCGACCAAGGTGGTCGGGCGCGGCCGCGGACGCACCTGAGTGCGCGCACTCGTCGGCCTGCTGCTGGCGCTGGTCCTCGTCGCGTGCTCGGACAGTCCGCCGCCGAGCCCGTACGCCACCACGGGCGCGAAGATCGGCGACGCGCTGTCGGTGCTCGGGTGGCACGTCACCGCGGCCAACCTCCGCTTCGACGGTGACTACGTCCTCGTCGACGTCGACGCGTCGGCCGCGAACGGCCAGCACGCCAGGGCCGACGCGCTGAGGTTCGGTCTCTACGGTGCGCTCGCGCATCCGATCGAGAGCACCGCGGTCGGCAGCTGCTCGGGCGTCACCAGTCTCGACGTCCAGCCCGCCGCGTCGCCGAATCCCGAAAAGCTCTCCGGCACAGTGTGTTTGGGCCCGCTGCGGGACCAGACGCAGGTGCGCGGGGTGTACGTGTACTCACCGCAGGACCGCATCCCCGGCACCATCGCCGCCTACGGCGCGTCGTTCCCCGTCGGGTTGAGCCAGACCAGCGACTCCGAGACCGGCCTGGTGCTGAAGTCCACCAGCGTCGACGCGTTCGACGCCGACGGGTCGCAGCTCACGCCCGCGGTGTTGGGCGAGCCCACCGCCTTCCGCGGCAACGGCTACATGCTGCTCGGCCTCGACGTCAGCGGGCTGGCCTCGCGCTACCGCGACGACTCGATCCGGCGCGGCGGGCCACTGATGCTGCAGATCACCCCGACGCTGCCGGGCAAGGGGCTGTCCTACGCGTGCTCGGCGTACGGCGCGTCGATGCTGGTGCTGCCCGACTCGTCGCTCGACGCCGTCTCGGTGCGCGGATCGCTGTGCAGTCAGGGCGAGATCAACCAGGCGCTGCTGTATGCCACGGTCGCCGTCGTCGGCACCCACGCCGCGCTGTGGACGACCAGGTGAACGAGCCCGGTCCCACCGAGTGGGGGACGGGGCCCGGCGTCGGCCCGTGGGACGGCCCCCTGCCGGACGACGACCGCTACGACCCGGAGCTCCTGCGCGACGGCGACACCCGCAACGTCGTCGACGCCTACCGCTACTGGACCAGGGCCGCCATCGTCGCCGACATCGACCGCCGCAGGCACCCCCTGCACGTCGCGATCGAGAACTTCGGCAACGACGCCAACATCGGCACGGTCGTGCGGACGGCCAACGCCTTCGCCGTCGACACCGTGCACATCGTCGGCAAGCGTCGCTGGAATCGCCGCGGCGCCATGGTCACCGACCGCTACCAGCGGCTGCGCCACCACGCCACCACCGAGGACCTGCTCGCCTTCGCCGCGGAGGCGGGGCTCGAGGTCGTCGCGGTCGACAACGTGCCCGGGGCCGTTCCCCTCGAACGCACCCGGCTGCCGCGGCACTGCCTGCTGATCTTCGGGCAGGAGGGCCCCGGCATCACCGATGCGGCGCGCCTCGGCGCCGCGACGACGGTGTCGATCGCGCAGTTCGGTTCGACGCGCAGCATCAACGCCGCGGTGGCGGCCGGCATCGCCATGCACGCCTGGATCATGGCGCATGCCGACACATCTCAGGCCTGGTAGGGCAGGATCGGAGCCACCAGGCGAGCGAAGCGACGGGAAGAGTCAATGGATCAGCTGTGGGCCAACCGTGCGGCCAGTGCGGAAGCCGCGATCGCCGCGAGGCACTACCGGAAGCTGTGGCGGCTGCCCGGCACCCAGCTCGGCGTCTGCGCCTGGCCGCCCACGAAGCGGGACCTGGCCTTCGGTAGCTGGAACTACTGGTGGCAGGCGCATCTGCTGGACTGTCTGGTGGACGCCCAGCTCCGCGATCCCCAGCCCGAGCGCAAGGCCACCATCGAGCACCAGATCCGCGGCCACCACTGGCGCAACACGCTGCGCTGGACCAACGACTACTACGACGACATGGCGTGGCTGGCGCTGGCCCTGGAACGCGCGGGCCGCCTCGCCGGCGTCGAGCATCCCAAGGCGCTGGACACCCTGGCCCAGCAGTTCCTCAACGCGTGGGTACCGGAGGATGGCGGCGGCATTCCGTGGCGCAAGCAGGACCAGTTCTTCAATGCGCCCGCCAACGGTCCCGCCGGCATCTTCCTGGCGCGCCACGACCGGCTGCGCCGCGCCCAGCAGATGGCCGACTGGATCGACGGCACGCTGATCGACCCCGAGACCGGCCTGGTGTTCGACGGCATCAAGGGCGGTTCGCTGGTGCGGGCGCAGTACACCTACTGCCAGGGCGTCGTGCTGGGGCTCGAGGTCGAACTCGCCGCCCGCACCCAGGACGATCGCCACGCCGCGCGGGTGCACCGGTTGGTCAAGGCCGTCCACGACCACATGGCGCCCGGCGGCGTCATCGCCGGTGCGGGTGGCGGCGATGGCGGCCTGTTCGCCGGAATTCTGGCGCGCTACCTGGCGCTGGTCGCGACCACGCTGCTGGGGAGCACCCCCGACGACGTCGAAACGCGTGCGACGGCAAGGACTTTGGTGCTCACGTCGGCGGAGTCGGCGTGGGACGACCGGCAGACCGTCGACGGCCTGCCGCTGTTCGCCGCGTTCTGGGACCGCGCCGCCGAGATCCCCAGGGCCGGCGGTCAGGACGCGCAGTTCGTCGAGGGCGCGGTCAACGCCTCCGAGACGCCGGAACGCGATCTGTCGGTACAGCTTTCGGGCTGGATGCTGATGGAGGCGGCGCACACGCTCGCCGAGTCCGAAGGGGAGGATGCGCAATGACGTCGGCCGATCTGTTGACGGGCAGCTGGGCGCCCGATCAGGACACCATCGACGCCGCCAATCTCACCCGCTTCCTGGCCTGGTTGGCCGACACCGGCCGCGGCCAGTTCGACGACTATCACGCGCTGTGGACGGCGTCCGTCGCCGACCTCGAATGGTTCTGGGAGGCGGTGTGGACGTTCTTCGACGTCGCCGCCGAGACCGCGCCGACCGCGACGCTCGCCAGCACGGAAATGCCTGGTGCGCAATGGTTTCCCGGTGCAACCCTCAACTACGTCACGCAGGCGTTCCGGCACGCCACCGACGCCCGGCCCGCCATGGTGGCCGCGGGTGAGGACGGCTCCACGGAGTGGTCGTGGGCACGCCTGCGCGCGGAGACGGCGGCGTTCGCCGCCTACCTGCGCAGCGTCGGGGTCGGACCCGGCGACCGCGTCGTCGGGTATCTCCCCAACGTAGGGGAGGCCGTCGTCGCGTTCCTGGGCGCCGCGAGCGTCGGGGCGACGTGGGCGGTGTGCAACCAGGACCTCGCCGTCAGCGGCGTCGTCGCCCGCCTGGGCCAGCTGGAGCCGAAGGTACTGGTCGCCAGCGACGGGTCGGTCTACGCGGGCAAGTCCCGCGCCCGCCATGCCGAGATCGACGAAATCCGTTCTGCCCTCACCACATTGACGGCGACGGTGGTGGTGCCGCGGCTGGGGGAGCCGGTCGAGGGAGCCGTCACGTGGGCGGAGGTGCTCGAACGCGGCGCGGGGGCTGAGCTCGACGTCACCGCCGTCGCCTTCGACCATCCGCTGTGGGTGCTGTTCTCCTCGGGTACGACGGGCACGCCGAAGGGCATCGTGCACGGACACGGCGGAGTGCTGCTCGAACAGCTGAAATACCTGACCCTGCAACTGGATCTGACGCCGGAGGATCGCTTCCTGTGGCAGTCCAGCACCAGCTGGATGATGTGGAACATGCTGGTGTCGGGGCTGCTCGTCGGCGCGACGATCGTGCTCTACGACGGCAGTCCCACCTACGGTCGCACCGACTACCTCTGGCAGGTGGCAGCCGAGCACGGCGTGACGGTCCTCGGCGCCGGCGCGGGCTACTGGTTGGCGTGTGCGAAGGAGGAGCTGCACCCCGGTCGGGACCATTCGCTGGCGGCGCTGCGGACGATCGGCTCGACGGGTTCGCCCCTGCCCGCCTCCGGCTTTCGTTGGTTGCAGGAGGGCATCGGGCGGCCGGTGCCGGTGTTCTCGATGAGCGGCGGGACGGACGTGGTGACGGCGTTCATCGGCGGCTGCCCGCTGGTGCCGATTCGGGCCGGTGAGCTCAACGTCGTCTGCCTCGGCGTGCAGGCCGAGGCCTGGGTCGACGGCAGGCCCGTCGTGAACGAGGCGGGCGAGCTGGTGATCACCCAGCCGATGCCGTCGATGCCCGTCTTCTTCTGGAACGACGACGACGGCGAGAAATACCGCGCGGCGTACTTCGACAAGTACCCCGGGGTGTGGTGCCACGGCGACTGGATCACCGTCACCGACCGGAATTCGGTCGTCGTGCACGGCCGTTCGGATGCCACGCTGAACCGCGGCGGCGTGAGGATGGGCAGCGCCGAGGTCTACGACGCCGTCGAGGGGATGCCCGAGATCCAGGACTGCCTCGTCGTCGGCGTCGAGCTGCCCGACGGTGGCTACTGGATGCCGCTGTTCGTCGCGTGCGCCGACGGCGAGCACCTCGGCGACGAGCTGCGCTCCCGCATCGTCGCGGCGATCCGCGCCGGCGCGTCGCCGCGGCACGTCCCCGACGACGTCATCGAGGTGTCCGGCATCCCGCGCACCATGACGGGCAAGCGCCTGGAGATCCCGATCAAGCGAATCCTGCTCGGCGCCAAGCCCTTCGACGTGCTCACCCCGTCGGCGGTGGACCGGCCCGAGCTGCTCGCCGAGTTCGAGGGGCACGCCCGCACGTGACCGCGGCAGCACCGCGCGCACCCAGCCGGTTCGGTCGCCGCCCCACCGCCGTCCGCAGCGGCGAGAACATCGCCGCGGCCCTGCTCCTCGCGTTCACCGTCATCGCCATCGTCTGGGCCAATTCGCCATGGGCGCATGGCTATTCGGCGTTCTGGGGCACCGAGGTGGGGCTGCGGTTCGGCGACCACCATGCCGAGCTGAGCGTGCAGCACCTCGTCAACGACGGCCTGATGACGTTCTTCTTCTTCATCGTCGGCCTCGAGGTGAAGAGCCAGTTCACCATCGGCGAGCTCACCGATCGTGCGCGCGCGGCGGTGCCCGTCATCGCCGCACTGGCGGGCCTGCTGCTCCCGGCCGTCGTCTTCCTGCTGTTCAACCCGTCGGGGGAGGACGCGCGGGCGTGGGGCACGGTGATCTCGACCGACACCGCGTTCCTGGTGGGCGCGCTCGCGATCATCGGGCCCACGTGTCCGGCCCGGCTGCGGACCTTCCTGCTGACCCTGGCCGTGGTCGACGACGTCGGCGCGCTGCTGGTGATCGCGCTGTTCTACTCCGATCACGTTCGCGTCCTTCCGCTCGTCGTCGCGGCCGCACTCATCGGCGCCCTCGCCGCGGTCCGCCGGCTGCCGATGGGTCGCGGTCCCGCCTACTCCGTGCTGGCGTTCGGTCTGTGGCTGGCGTTGCTGCTGGGCGGGGTGCACCCGACGCTCGCGGGTGTCGCAGTGGCACTGCTGATTCCGGTGTTCACGCCCGAACGCCGACGGGTGGAGGAGGCCGTCGAGGTCATCCGCGCGTTCCGGCAGTCACCCAATTCGGAGTACGCCCGCGCCGCCACGCGCAGTCTGCGCGATTCGATCTCGATCAACGAACGTCTGCAGACCGGCTTCGGCCCGTACGTCTCCTACCTGGTGCTGCCGGTGTTCGCCCTGGCCAACGCGGGCGTGCACCTCGACGGCGCGACCGTCGCGGCGGCACTGCACTCGCCGCTGACCTGGGGTGTGGTGGCCGGTCTGGTGATCGGCAAGTTCGTCGGCATCGCGGGGGCCACCGCGGTGGTGCGCGCGACGGGTCTCGGGGTGCTCGCACCCGGGCTGACGCTGCGCCGGGTCGCCGGTGGCGCCGCGCTGTCCGGCATCGGATTCACCATCTCGCTGTTCATCATCGACCTCGCCATCGCCGACCCCGCGAAGCAGGACCAGGCGCGCGTCGGGGTGCTCGCCGCGTCGGTGCTGGCGCTGCTGCTCGGCTGGGCGACGTTCCAGGTGACCGACCGGCTCAGTCCGCCGGTGTCGGTCGGGCAGACCCTGATTCGCGACGTCGACCCCAAGCGAGATCACCTGCGGGGCAACCCGAATGCCGCGCTGACCCTCGTCGAGTACGGCGACTTCGAATGCCCGTTCTGCAGCCGGGCGACCGGCTCCATCGACGAGGTGCGCGCCTACTTCGGTGACGACCGGCTGCGCTACGTGTGGCGGCACCTGCCGCTGGAGCGCGTCCACCCGCACGCCGTCGACGCGGCCAGGGCCAGCGAGGCGGCGGCCCTGCAGGGTCGGTTCTTCGAGATGGCCGTCACGATGTTCGAGTACCAGGACGAACTCGAGATGGAACACATCTACCGCTACGCCGACGGCATCGGCCTCGACATCGAGCGGTTCGAGGAGGACCTGCACTCCGCGAGGGTGCTGCACCGGGTGGACGACGACGCCCAGGACGCCGAGCTGATGGATCTCGGTGCGACGCCGACGTTCTTCGTCAACGGGCAGCGACACCGCGGCCCGTGGGATGCGGCGAGTCTGATTCGCGCGCTGGAGGCTTAGAGTCGCAGGCGTGACTTCTCCCACGCGTCCCGTCATCGCCTTCCCCGCCACGATCGGCGTCTGGTGGGCCAGCGACACCTGGCCGATGCCGAAGGCCCAGGAGGTCGCCCGCGAAATCGAGGCACTCGGCTACGGCTCGCTGTTCCTGCCCGAGGTCACCGGCAAGGAGTGCCTCACGCAGTCGGCGGCGTTCCTGGCGGCCACCGACCGCCTCGTCGTCGGCACCGGCATCGCCAACATCCACGCGCGCGCCGCCTCGGCCGCGGAGTCCGGCGGCCGCACGCTGAACGCGCTCTACCCCGGCCGCTTCGTCCTCGGCCTCGGGGTGAGCCACGCGCCGCTCGTCGAACACGGCTTCGGCGGGGTGTACGACAAGCCGCTGGCCACCATGCGCACCTACCTGGACAAGATGGCGTCGGTTCCCGAGGCGATCGAGCCGGGTGCGGGCAGGCCCGTGCGACTGCTTGCGGCGTTGGGCCCCAAGATGATCGAGCTGTCGGGCACCCACGCCGACGGCGCCCACCCCTACCTGGTGCTGCCCGAGCAGTCGCGCAGGACGCGCGAGCTGCTCGGCCCGGACAAGTGGATCGTCTCCGAGCAGGCGGTGGTGGTCGGCGGTGACGCCGACGAGCAGCTGCAGTACGCGCACGGCCACCTCAACGTCTACAGCGGACTGCCCAACTACCGAAACTCGTGGCTGCGCCAGGGTTTCGACGAATCCGATCTGGTGCGCGGAGGATCGGACCGGCTGGCGCGCGGGCTGGTCGGGATGGGCTCGGTCGACGACGCGGCGGCCGTGCTGCGGGCGCACGTCGACGCGGGCGCCGACCACGTCGTCGTGCAGGTGCTCGGTGCCGACCCGACGGCCGACCCGCGGCCGGCGCTGCGGACGTTGGCCGAGGCGCTCGAACTCGGCTAGGGGGTCGGTTCGGTCTCGGCGGCCGCCGCCGATCGGCGGCGCTTGAGCCATTCGACGAACAGCGGCGCGACCGAGATCAGCGCGATGACGATGAAGATCGGCTCCAGCAGCTTCTGGATGATCTCGAACTGACCGAGCCAATACCCCAGCAGGATCAGGCCGAAGCTCCACACCAGCGCGCCGATGACGTTGAAGAGGGTGAACAGGCCGTAGCTCATCCTCGCCGCCCCCGCGGTGATGGGCGCGAGCGTGCGGACGATCGGCACGAACCTGGCCAGCACGATCGCGAACGGGCCGCGCTGTTCGAAGAACGCGTGCGCCTCGTCGAGGTAGCGCTGCTTGAGGACCCGCGCGTCGGGCTTGAACATCGACGTGCCGATGAGGCGGCCGATCCAATACCCGACCTGGCTACCCGCGATGGCCGCGATGGGGACGAACACCAGCAATTGCCACAGCTGGAAGTTGGCGTTCACCTCGTGGGACTCGGCCGCCGTGCCGGCCGCCAGCATGCCGCCGACGAACAGCAGGGTGTCACCGGGCAGGATCGGAAACAGGATCCCCGACTCGATGAAGACGACGACCAGCAGCCCGACGAGCGCCCATGGACCGAAGTACCCGATGAGCTGTACCGGATCGAGGAGGGCCGGCATCGCCAGGGTGGTGGTGGTCATGGGTCCCCAAGATACCGGTGCATTCCTGACGTCTGGCTGAGACGGCGACCGCGACGAGGTGCGCGCGGCTAATCTTCAGACCATGTCCACGCACAAGGCCGTCCATGTCGATGCACCCGAGGGGTCGCTGACCCTCACCGACGTCGAGACCACCTCCCCGCCGCGCGACCACGTCCGCATCGACGTCGCGGCGTGCGGGGTCTGCGGTACCGACCGCGAGTTCTACGCGGGCCACTTCCCCGGCCTGTCCTGGCCGATCACCCTCGGCCACGAGATCGCGGGCACGGTCGCCGAGGTCGGCGACGGGGTCGAGGACTTCGCCGTCGGCGACCGGGTGGCGGTCGGTTGGTTCGGCGGCAACTGCAACCGCTGCTTGCCGTGTCGCGGCGGCTACTTCATGCAGTGCGAGCGCATGCAGGTGCCCAGCTGGCACTACCCCGGTGGCTACGCCGAGTCCGTCACCGCGCCGGCGACGGCGCTGGCCCGCATCCCCGAGGGGTTCTCGTTCGCCGAGGCCGCCCCGATGGGCTGTGCGGGCGTCACGACGTACAACGGGTTGCGCAAGACGCGCGCCAAGGCCGGTGACCTGGTCGCCGTCCTCGGCATCGGCGGGCTCGGCCACCTCGGGATGCAGTTCTCGCGGGCGATGGGCTTCGAGACCGTCGCCATCGCGCGCGGCGCCGAACGGGAGGCCGCCGCCAAGGAGCTCGGCGCCCACCACTACATCGACTCGAACGCCTCCGACGTCGCCGCCGAACTGAAGAAGCTCGGCGGGGCCGTCGTCGTGCTCGCGACCGCGGCCGCCTCCACGGCGATGGCCGACACCGTCGGGGGCTTGGCCCCGGAGGGGCAGCTGGTGACCGTCGGCGTCACGCCCGAACCGCTGCCGATCAGCCCGCTGGACCTCATCAACGCGGGCCTGTCGGTGACCGGGCACCCATCGGGCACGTCGCGCGACATCGAGGAGACCATGCGCTTCGCGCTGCAGACCGGCGTGCGCGCAGTCATCGAGGAACGTCCGCTGACCGAGGCCGCCGACGCGTTCGAGCGAATGAACTCCGGCAAGGCGCACTACCGGGTGGTGCTG
This sequence comes from Mycolicibacterium madagascariense, assembly GCF_010729665.1. NCBI lineage: Bacteria > Bacillati > Actinomycetota > Actinomycetes > Mycobacteriales > Mycobacteriaceae > Mycobacterium > Mycolicibacterium madagascariense. The sequence goes on from NZ_AP022610.1 coordinate 776,223, forward strand.
ACGGTCTAGCCCTGGGGTGCCGCCGCGGCGCCATTGTTGAGATACTGCCTGCAACAGCCGAGCAGAACGCCAGGAGGAACCCGAATGCCCATCGCCACGCCCGAGGTCTACGCCGAGATGCTGGACCGCGCCAAGGCGGATTCGTTCGCGTTCCCCGCCATCAACTGTGTCGGCTCCGAGTCGGTGAACGCGGCGATCAAGGGCTTCGCCGACGCGGGCAGTGACGGCATCATCCAATTCTCCACCGGCGGAGCCGAATTCGCGTCGGGCCTGGGCGTCAAGGACATGGTCACCGGCGCCGTCGCGCTGGCGGAGTTCGCCCACGTGGTGGCCGCCAAGTACGACGTCACCGTCGCGTTGCACACCGACCACTGCCCCAAGGACAAGCTCGACACCTACGTCCGCCCGCTGCTGGCCATCTCGGCCGAGCGCGTCGCCAAGGGTGGCAACCCGCTGTTCCAGTCGCACATGTGGGACGGGTCGGCCGTGCCGATCGACGAGAACCTGGAGATCGGCAAGGAACTGCTCAAGCTCGCGGCCGAGGCGAAGATCATCCTGGAGGTGGAGATCGGCGTCGTCGGCGGCGAGGAGGACGGCGTCGAGGCCGAGATCAACGACAAGCTGTACACGACCGCCGAGGACTTCCAGAAGACCATCGAGGCGCTCGGCGCCGGTGAGCACGGCCGCTACCTGCTGGCCGCGACGTTCGGCAACGTGCACGGCGTGTACAAGCCGGGCAACGTCAAGCTCAAGCCGGAGGTCCTCAAGGAGGGCCAGGACGTGGCCGCCGCCAAGCTCGGCCTGCCCGCGGGCAGCAAGCCGTTCGACTTCGTCTTCCACGGCGGCTCGGGCTCGCTGAAGTCCGAGATCGAGGACTCCCTGAAGTACGGCGTCGTCAAGATGAACGTCGACACCGACACGCAGTACGCGTTCACCCGCCCGCTCGCCGGGCACATGTTCGCCAACTACGACGGGGTGCTGAAGATCGACGGCGAGGTCGGCAACAAGAAGGTCTACGACCCGCGCAGCTACCTCAAGAAGGCCGAGGCGTCGATGTCCGAGCGCGTCGTCGAGGCGTGCAACGACCTGCACAGCAGCGGCCGCAGCGTCTCCGCCTAGCCGACTCCGACGGCGATTCGTGTCGATTCGGGAGCGGTCAGCGCGACCAATCGACCACGAATCGCTGGGTGGCTAGCGTCGCACCCACCCCGTCCTGCTGCGACGCGGTGCGGGTGAGCAGCACGGTGCCGAGGATGGCCACCGCGGCCAGCGCGGCGATGACGAGGACCAGGGCGATCACCCAGCCCCAGCTGCGGCTGCGGCCCGTCAGCTTGGGGATTCGGCCGCGGCCCGGAATCTCTTGCGGCGCAACCGAATGCGTGATCGGCTGAGTGGAGTCGCCCGCCGCCATCATCTCGGTGGCCGGCTCGTGGGTCTCGATGATCTGGGTCTTGCCCGCATCGAACCCCGACGGCGCGGTGTAGCGGCGCTCGGGCTGCTCGTCGGGTTCGGATTCCGCGACGGCGGCCAACGCGGTCGGGTCGATCACCTCGGTCTCGGGTGAGGACCCGTCGTCGCCGACCGGCTCGTCGTTCGCGTCCGTCCCGGATGGGTTCGACATTCGTGCTCAGTCCTCCCTCGCGGCTACTGCAGAGCTTATCCATCGACGCCCGCCGCAACGCGCAAGGCGGTGCCCGTGCGTCGGGCCTGGATCAGCACGGCACAATGGCCCCCATGACACACATGGGCGACCTGCTGGGTCCCGATCCCGTCCGGCTGCCCGGCGACCCCGAAGCCGAAGCCGAGCTGGCGGCGGGGGAGAACCCGGCAATCGTCGCGGCCGCTCACCCCTCGGCGTCGGTGGCCTGGGCGACGCTGGCCGAGGACGCGCTCGCCGACGACAAGGCCATCACCGCCTATGCCTACGCGCGCACCGGCTACCACCGCGGTCTCGACCAGCTGCGCCGCAACGGGTGGAAGGGCTACGGGCCGGTGCCCTACTCCCACGAACCGAACCGCGGGTTCCTGCGCTGCGTGGCCGTGCTCGCGCACGCGGCGGACGCCATCGGCGAGACCGACGAGAACCTGCGCTGCCTCGACCTGCTCGACGACTGCGACCCCAGCGCCCGCGGGCACCTCGGCCTGGCCTGACTAGAACCAGGCGGACCAGAACCGCGTCAGCTGGGACCCGAGCGGTACCAGCAACGCCGGGACGTTGGCCTGGTCGACGAACCACAGCACGATCGAGAAGAACCAGCTGCTGAGCAGAGGCGCCATCAGCAACAGGAACAGGATGAGGAAGCCCCACTGCTTGACCGGCGCGAGCTGACGCTGCGTCTCGGGCTTGAGGTGCGGCTCCAGGGCGCCGTAACCGTCGAGGCCGGGAATGGGCAGCAGGTTCAGCAGCACGGCCGTCACCTGCAGGAAGCCGAGGAACGCCATCGCCGACCAGAACACCAGGTGATCGGGGTCCCAGAACAGCGACGTCGAGATCAGCAGCACGACGGCGAGCACGACGTTGGCGAAGGGCCCGGCCAGGCTCACCGTGGTCCGCTGGCGGTTGGTCATCCACGAGGTACGGACCCACACCGCGCCGCCGGGCAGGCCGATCCCGCCCAGGGCGATGAACAGCAGCGGAACCCCAAGGGACAGTAGCGGATTGGCGTACCGCAGGGGGTTGAGCGTCAGGTAGCCGAGCACTTCGACGTCCTGGTCGCCGTAGCGCCACGCGGTGTAGGCGTGGCCGAACTCGTGCAGGCACAGCGAGACCAGCCAGCCGAACACCACGAAGACGAACACCCCGAGGTAGGACAGCGGCGACCGCGGCTCCCCGGCGATCCAGGCCACCACGCCGCCGGCGGCCGTGATCCCCACGATGGCCAGGAACACCGGGCTCGGGCGCAGCGACTGGCGCAGGGGACGAACGTTGCTCACCACTCGAAGCTACTGGACGCGGAGCCATCCCCGGGTGTGACGATAGAACGTCGACCGTCGCACGGGGCGGGCAGCGCGCACCCCGTCCCGCACGACCACCGCGCCGGTCGTGCCGAGTTGGGCGGCGCGGCCGGTCACCCAGCGGCGGGGTCGCCGTCCGCCGCCGTCCACCCGCGCCCGCAGGCCGGGGAGCGTGGCCGTCGGCTCGATCCGCACGCCGGTCACCTCGCCGTCGAACAGCGTCGTGTCGTCGACGACCGCCTCGCCGGTGAGGGTGGCCGCGGGCTCCGGCGGCAGCCACTGGGCCACGCCGGCGAGGACGGCGCCCGTCTCGTCGCGGATCAGCGGCACCCGGCGCGCGGTCCCCGTGCGGGCGCGCCGGGCCCGCCACCGCCGCACGTGCGCCACCTCGACGTCGAGGCGGTCGGCGCGCAGCAACCGCGCCAGCACGACCGCCAGGTCGGCGTGGGTGCCGAGCACGACGAGCCGCCGGGCGTCGAGTGCGGCGTCGACGTCGGCGGGGGCGGTGACCTCGACGGTGGGCAGCCCGGCGAGCGATCGCGGGGTGGCCCGGCCGCCGAAGCGCAGCACGACGAGCTCGGCGCCGGTGGCCGGATTCTCCCGCTGGCGATCGGGTCGGATAGGGTGTGTCACCGGCTGCCACAGTATCGAGGCAGATGAGCGGGAGATAACGCCATGCCGGCAATCGTCCTCATCGGCGCCCAGTGGGGTGACGAGGGCAAGGGAAAGGCCACCGATCTACTCGGGGGCCGCGTCCAGTGGGTGGTTCGTTACCAGGGGGGGAACAATGCGGGTCACACCGTCGTCCTGCCCAACGGTGAGAACTTCGCCCTCCACCTCATTCCGTCGGGGATCCTGACGCCGGGCGTCACCAACGTCATCGGCAACGGCGTCGTCGTCGACCCCGGCGTGCTGCTGACCGAACTGAAGGGGCTGGAGGATCGCGGCGTCGACACCTCCGGGCTGCTGATCTCGGCCGATGCCCACCTGCTGATGCCCTACCACGTGGCGATCGACAAGGTCACCGAGCGCTACATGGGCAGCAAGAAGATCGGCACGACGGGCCGCGGGATCGGACCCTGCTACCAGGACAAGATCGCGCGCATCGGCATTCGGGTGGCCGACGTGCTGGACCCGGACTCGCTGACCCAAAAGATCGACGCCGCACTGGAATTCAAGAACCAGGTGCTCGTCAAGATCTACAACCGCAAGGCCCTGGACCCGCACGAGGTGCGCGACGCGCTGCTCGCGCAGGCCGAGGGCTTCACCCATCGCATCGCCGACGCGCGGCTGCTGCTGAACGAGGCGCTGGAGGACGGGCAGGCCGTGTTGCTCGAGGGCTCCCAGGGCACGCTGCTCGACGTCGATCACGGCACGTATCCGTATGTGACGTCGTCGAATCCGACCGCGGGCGGCGCATCGGTGGGATCGGGCATCGGGCCGACCCGGATCACCGCGGTGCTCGGCATCCTCAAGGCGTACACCACCCGCGTGGGGTCGGGACCGTTCCCGACCGAGCTGTTCGACGAGTTCGGGGCCTACCTGTCCAAGACGGGCGGGGAGGTCGGCGTCACGACCGGCCGGGCCCGTCGCTGCGGCTGGTTCGACGCCGTCATCGCGCGTTACGCGACGCGCGTCAACGGCATCACCGACTACTTCCTGACCAAGCTCGACGTGCTGTCGAGCCTCGAGACCGTGCCGGTGTGCGTGGGTTACACCGTCAACGGCAAGCGCACCGACGAGATGCCGATGACGCAGAGCGACATCGCGATCGCCGAGCCCGTCTACGAGGAGCTGCCCGGCTGGTGGGAGGACATCTCCGCCGCACGCTCGTTCGACGATCTGCCCGCCAAGGCCCGTGACTACGTGCTGCGGCTGGAAGAGCTTGCGGGCGCCCATGTTTCGTGCATCGGCGTGGGACCCGGCCGGGAACAGACGATCGTGCGGCGCGACGTATTGGCACCCAGGTGAGCGCCGAGCCGTTTCGGGAGGACCTGCACGGCGGGTTCCCGGTCCTCCAACCCGTCTCCCCCCCACCGGGTTTCGCAGCGTTCGTGACCTCGATGCGGCGGCTGCAGGATCTCGCCGTCGCGGCCGCTCCGGACGACGCCACGTGGATCGAGGCCGCCGCGCGTGCCGCCGGGCTCGTCGAGCTGCTCGAGCCCTACGACGCGCCCGAGGGGGTCGGGCCCGCAGGCCGGGTGCCCGAGCTGCCCGGCACCGGCAGTCTGCTGATGCCGCCCTACGTCATCGAGCAAATCGACGCCGAGGGCGTCGCGGTGAGCGTGCGGTTCACCCGTTTTCACGTCGGCGGCAACATGGCCGTGCACGGCGGGGTGCTGCCGCTGCTGTTCGATTCGATCTTCGGCATGGTCATCCACGGCGCGGGCCGACCCATCAGCCGGACCGCCTTCCTGCACGTCGACTACCGCAGCGTGACCCCGATCGACACGACGCTGAGCGCGCGCGGCTGGATCCGCGAGGTCGACGGTCGCAAGGCGTTCGTCAACGCGGAATTGCGCCAGCCCGACGGCACGCTGTGCGCGGAGGCCAACGGGTTGATGGTCCGGTTGCTGCCCGGTCAACCCTGAGGCCCCTCAGGCCAGGCGCAGCACCGACGCCGGACAGATCTTGACGGCCTCGCGGGCGCGGTCCTCCTCACCCTCGGGCACGTCCTCCTGCAGGATCACGACGATGCCCTCGTCGTCCTGGTCGAACAGGGCGTCGGAGATCATCACGCAGTTGCCCGACGCGATGCAGTCCTCGCGATCAGCTTCCAGTCTCATCGTCACCACCTCCCTACCAACGAACCAGCAACGACCGTAGCCCGTAGATGAAGTGAAAGGAGCGGAACTGGACGTCGGCGAAGTCCTCGGCGAGCGCCAGGTTCGGGAAGCGTCGCAGCAGGGCGGGCCACGCGATCCGCATCTCCATCCGCGCCAGCGGCGCGCCGAGGCAGTGGTGCACGCCGTGGCCGAACGCGAGGTGCCCGGGAGCGCCGCGGCGGATGTCGAGAACCTCTGGCGCCGAGGCGAATTCGGGGTCGCGGTTGCCCGCGGGCAGTGACGCGAAGACCAGCTGGCCCGCGGGGATCGTGACGCCGGCGACGTCGACCTCGGCGGTGGTGAGACGCGGGATCGAGGTCTGCACGATGGACAGCCACCGCAACAGCTCCTCCACGGCGGGTCCGACCGCGTCGGGCTCGTCGCGCACGGCCGCGAGCTGGTCGGGATGCCGCAGCAGGGCCAGCGTGCCGAGACCGAGCATGTTCGACGTGGTCTCGTGCCCGGCGAGCAGCAGCAGACCGGCGATGCCGACCAGTTCGTCGTCGGTCGTGTCGTCCCCGTGCTCGCGCACCAGCATGCCGAGGATGTCGTCGCCGGGGTGGCTGCGCGCGGCGGCCACCAGTGAGCGCATGTAGGCCCGGCCCCTGCGCTGCATCTCGATGCGCTCGGTCATCGGCAGGGACAGGTCGAGCTGACGTGCCGAGCGGGCCTGGAAGTCCGCCCGGTCCTCGTACGGCACGCCCAGTAGCTCGCAGATCACCAGCGAGGGGATGGGCAGCGCGAAGTGCTCGACCAGGTCGACGGGCGCGCCCGCGGCGGCCATGCCGTCCAGGTGCTCCTCGACGATCTCGGTGATCCGCGGCCGCAGTCGTTCGATCCGTCGAATGGTGAACTCGGGCGTCAACATTCGGCGCAGTCGCTGATGTTCCGGCGGGTCGAGGCCGAGCAGATTGCCCGACCGCGCGCTGTCCTGCTCCTCCTCGGGTAGCTGCGGCGCCCCGGGTACGACGAACCCCGGCGGTCGCGCGTTGGAGAAGTGTTCGTGGTCGGACAGGACGCGCTTGACGTCGTCGTGCCGCGTCACCAGGTACACCGGCATGCCGAACGCGTTGACGACCTGCGCGACGCCGACACCCTCGCGGATGTCGCCGAGCTCCCGTACGGGATCGAAGGCGTCGCGGCGCATGTGCACCGGGGGGAGCGTGGGAGCGGTCATGGATCCGACGGTACCGCCGTTTAGTTTAGTGCGCTAAGAAAGCCTGCCACCTGGGGTCGAGCTGGCGGCCGAGGTGATTGGCGGGGCCCGCTCTGCCGACCGGGGGCCGATCCGACATAGTCTCGTTCAAGATCGAAATCGCACGGATCGTGAAACGTTGGGCGACGACGGGAGGGGCACATGGGCGACGGCGGTGACGGCATCGACGACGTCGGTGGCGACGGGTCCGAGCGCGTCGGGGACGAGGGCGACCGCGCCCGGCTGGAGCGCCTCATCATCGCCGATCTGCGTGAGTTGACCTCCGAGTCGAACTGGGTGGCACGCACGTTCGCCGAGCAGAACCAGTTGTCCGCCAACGAGTTTCGGGCTCTGCTGTTCGTGATGCTCGCCGAGACCAACGGGGTGCGGCTGACCGCGGGCGAGCTACGCAAGCAGATGGGGCTCTCGGGTGCGGCGATCACCTACCTCGTCGTGCGGATGACCGGCATCCACCACCTGCGCCGCGAGGTCGACCCCACCGACCGGCGCAAGGTGATCCTCCGCTACGACGAACGGGGCCTGGCCGTCGCGCGCGCGTTCTTCGCCAAGCTCGCCGCTCACAACCACGGCGCGATGGCCGATCTGGCCGATGCCGACCTGGTCGCGGCCCACCGGACGTTCGGCGCGATGGTGAGCGCCATGCAGAACTTCCGCACCGAGATCGCGGTGCGGCCTTAGTCCCGGTCCAGCGTGGCTTCCTCGAGGTCGAGGCCGCGCAGCGCCGAGCGCAGCACCTCGTCGTTGATGCGACCCGCGTCGCGCTCGGAGACGAACGACGCCCGCTCGGCCTTGAGCATCTCCAAGCGCAGCCGTTTGAACGCCGCGGCCGGGCCCTCGCCGATCTCGTCGTCACTGCGGCCCAGCTGCTCCCACGCGGCGTTGCTGCGGCGGTCGTTCCAATGCCGCAGGATCGAGGCGGCCCGCTGGTGGACGTCGGAGTCGGCACGCTGGGCGGCCATGATCTCGTCGAGGCGGGCGGCGGCCGCCTGCGCCGCCTTGGTCTGAGCCGCCGCCTCGTCGAGCGCGTCCTGGTGGGCATCGTCGCCCTGGACGTCGAGCACCTTGATGATCCAGGGCAGCGTCAGCCCGTGCAGCAGCAGCGTCCCGACGACGACCACGAACGTGAGGAACACCAGCTGCGGTCGGCCGGGGAAGGGCGCCCCGGACAGGGTGGTCAGGGGCACCGCGAACGCGGCGGCCAGCGACACCACGCCGCGCATCCCCGCCCACGCGACGATGAATACCTGTGCCGCCGTTGGCTTCTCCTCGTTCTCGCGGATGCGCCGGGACAGCTTGCGCGGTATGAACGACATCGCGAACACCCAGACGATGCGGACCACGATCACGGTCGCGAGCACCGCCGCCGACGCGATGGCCAGGGTCTCCGCCGAGATGCCCTTGAGCTCGGCGACCACCGTCGGCAGCTGCAGACCGATCAGAAGGAACGCGAACGACTCCAGGACGAACTGCAGCGTCCGCCACACGGCGTTGTCCTGCAGCCGGGTCGCGTAGCTCGCGCGGGTGTTGCGCTGACCGAGGATCAGGGCGGCGACGACGACCGCGATGACCCCGGAGCCGTGCACCTCCTCGGCCAGCAGGTAGATGAAGAACGGTGCGACGAGCCCGATGGCGCTCTCCACCAACGGATCCGCGAGCCACGTCCGCACCCAGACGATGAGCGATCCGGCCACCCAGCCGACGACGGTGCCGCCGACGGCCGCCAGCGCGAAGGTCAGGATCGGCGTCCCCCAGGACGCCGCGGTGCCGATCGCCGCGGCCAGCGCGACGCGGTAGGCGGTCAGCGCCGTCGCGTCGTTGAGCAGGCTTTCACCGCCCAGCAGGGTCATGATCTGGCGGGGCAGTCCGAGCCGTCGGCCGATCGCCGCGGCGGACACCGCGTCGGGCGGCGCGACGATCGCGCCCAGGGTGAGCGCGGCCGCGATCGTCAGCTCGGGCACGGTGTGGAAGGCGACGATGCCGACGGCGAACGTCGTCACCAGCGGGAGGCCGACGGCGAGCAGGCCTATCCGCCTGGTGTTCTGGCGCAGCGCGACGTAGCTGCTCTCCAGGCCGGCCGACCACAGCAGCGGCGGCAGGATCACGAAGAGCACCAGATCCGGTTGCAGCGCGATGCCGTCGACGCCGGGGATCAGGCCGGCCAGCAAGCCGGCGACCACCAGCGCCAGCGGCCCGGAGACGTCGTAGCGGCGGGCGATGCCGGCCAGCAACACCGACACGACGAGGACCGCAAGCAGGGAGGCGCTCACCACGGGACGACACCCTCCTCTCCTTGGGACACCAGCACGACCGCCCTATTGTTGACGGCATGCGGAGGAGAACGCGACAGCGCGACGTGAATTCCCCGCCGTCGCCCCGCACCTGCGACCACCTGGCCGACGCCGCCGACGCCACCGTGCCGGAACCGTCGACGCCAGGCAGGTGCCAGGAATGCGACGAGCTCGGCGAGAGTACCTGGGCGCACCTGCGGATGTGCCTCACGTGCGGGCACGTCGGCTGCTGCGACTCGAGCCCGCACCAGCACGCCAACCGGCACTTCCACGACACCGACCATCCCGTGATGCAGTCGATCGAACCTGGTGAGAGCTGGCGGTGGTGCTACGTCGACATCCGGCTGGGTTGACGGTCTGGCAGGGTGAGGGGCGATGACTGAATCCAGAACCGAGCAACCGTCCCTCCAGGTTCTGCTGCTCGGCGAGGGCGATGGCGCCCCCGAACTGGCCTCGGCGTTCGAGCGTCTCGGCGTTCGGGTGACGCGGGTGCCGCAGATCCCCGATGCCGCCGAGATCGGCGCGCTGCTCGACGAGCATCGCCCGGACTACCTGGTCGCCGCGTCGGCGGACGTGCCCGCGGCGGTGCTGCTCGCGGCGGACGAGCGCGGCGGGGTGGAGGTGTTCCCGACCCCGCGGGCGGCGACGCTCACGGCCGACCGCGAGGGGTTGCGCAAACTGGCCGGCGACGAGTTGGGTTTGCCGACCGTGCCGTTCTGGTTCGCCTCGTCGGCCGACGAGCTGGCGGCCGTGGCCGGCCACGCCGGCTTTCCCCTGCTGGTCACCCCGTTGGCGGGGTCGGTCCCCGGCGGTCAGTCGGTGCTGACGCGGCCCGAGGACGTCGCACCGGCGTGGACGCGTGCCGTCGAGGCGGGGGTGTCGCCGTCGAAGCACGCGCGGCCCGAGGATTCGCGACCGCCGCGCGTGATGGCCGAGACCGTCGTCGACGTCGACGACGAGGTCACCCTGCTCACCGTCCGGACGGCGGAGCCGTCGGGGCCGCCGGTGGTGCAGTTCTGCGAACCCATCGGGCACCGGCGGGCAGGAGCGAAGCGACCGGGGGAATCGGACGCGCGGGCAGGAGCGCCGCTGGAGACGTGGCAGCCGCATCGGCTGGAGCCCGCCGCGTTGGACGCCGCGCGGTCGATCGCGGCGCGCATCGTGGGCTCGCTCGGGGGCCGCGGGGTGTTCGCCGTCGAGTTGCTGGTCTGCGGTGACGAGGTCTACTTCGCGACCGTGACGCCCCAACCCGCCGAAAGTGGGCTGATAACCCTTCGCTCGCAACGGCTTTCGCAGTTCGAGCTGCACGCCAGGGCGATCCTGGGGTTGGCCTTCGACACCATCCTGATCTCGCCTGCCGCCGCCGAGGTCGGCTCGCGGCGCGACGTCGGGGCCACCGCGCTGGCCGAGGCGCTGACCGTCCCGGAGAGCGACCTGCGGGTGCTCGACGCGACGTCGGTCGCCCTGGCCACGGCGCCCGACGTCGTCAGGGCCCGCGATCGCGCGCACCGGGTGTCGACCGTCGTGCACGGCCTGGGGTCGTGAGCGAGTCCGGCGTCGAGCCCGACCGCCCGACGATGGCGCCGTTCCTCGGCGCGCTGGGCGTGTTCGTGCTCGTCGTGATCGGCATCGTGGCGTTCAATCTGTTCGGCTCGCAGCACACGACTCCCGGGGATCAGGTGGCCCAGGCCGCGGTCGGGCAGAACGACGCGCTGCAGCGCTCCGACTACGGCGCGTTCACGAAGTTCACCTGCCGGGCCCGCCAGGGCAGCGCCGCCGACTTCGCGGCGCGGCAACGCGATTCGGTGGCCAAGCACGGCGAGCGCTACCTCGACGACGTGACGGCCATCCGCATCGACGGCGACGGCGCGTCGGCGACGGTGAAGTACCACTTCGACAAGACCAAGGACACCCCCTTCGAGGTCCCGGTGAGCTTCGTTCACGAGGACGGGGCGTGGAAGGTTTGCTCAGCGTAGGTGTGGGAGACTCGCGGTCGTGACGTATGCCGGAGACATCACCCCTGACGAGGCGTGGAAGTTGTTGGCCGACGATCCCCGGGCCGTGCTGGTCGACTGTCGCACCGAGGCCGAATGGCGCTTCGTGGGCGTCCCGGATACCACCGAACTGCAGCGCGACGTGGTGTACGTCGAGTGGAACCGCACCGACGGCACCCACAACGACGGGTTCGTCGCGGACCTGGAGGCGGCCGGCGTGACGGCGGGCGAGCGTCCCGTCGTGTTCCTGTGCCGCTCCGGCAACCGCTCCATCGGCGCGGCCGAGGCGGCGACGGCTGCGGGCATCACCCCGTCCTACAACGTGCTCGACGGGTTCGAGGGCAACCTCGACTCCGACGGGCATCGCGGGTCGACGGGCTGGAAGGCCCTCGGATTGCCGTGGAGGCAGTCATGACCTCCGATCCCAACCAGCCGGTGCCGTCGGTCCGCATTCCGAAGCCGCTGCCCGACGGGGTCAGTCAGGCGACGATCGGCGTGCGCGGCGGCCTGTTGCGCTCGCAGTTCGAGGAGACCGCCGAGGCGCTGTACCTCACCTCCGGCTACGTCTACGAATCCGCGGGCGAGGCCGAGAAGGCGTTCACCGGTGAGATCGATCGGTTCGTGTACTCGCGCTACGGCAATCCCACGATCGCGATGTTCGAGGAGCGCCTGCGCCTGATCGAGGGCGCTCCCGCCGCGTTCGCCACGGCCACCGGCATGGCCGCGGTGTTCACCGCGCTGGGCGCGCTGCTCGGTGCGGGTGACCGGCTCGTCGCGGCCCGCAGCCTGTTCGGTTCCTGCTTCGTGGTGTGCAGCGAGATCCTGCCGCGCTGGGGCGTGGAGACGGTGTTCGTCGACGGCGAGGACCTCGCGCAGTGGGAGGAAGCGCTGTCGGTGCCGACGCAGGCCGTCTTCTTCGAGACGCCGTCGAACCCCATGCAGTCGCTCGTCGACATCGCCGCCGTCTGCGATCTCGCCCATGCGGCGGGCGCAAAGGTGGTGTTGGACAACGTCTTTGCGACCCCGCTCCTGCAGCAGGGGTTGCCGTTGGGGGCCGACGTCGTCGTGTACTCGGGCACCAAGCACATCGACGGGCAGGGCCGCGTGCTCGGCGGCGCCATCCTCGGCGACGAGGAGTTCATCGACGGCCCGGTGCAGAAGCTCATGCGCCACACCGGCCCGGCGATCAGTGCCTTCAATGCGTGGACCATGCTGAAAGGCCTTGAGACGCTTGCTGTTCGGGTGAACTATTCGAACGGCTCGGCCCAGCGCGTCGCGGAGTTCCTCGAAGGCCACCCGTCCGTCAGCTGGGTGAAGTACCCGTTCCTGGATTCGCATCCGCAATTCGATCTGGCCAAGCGGCAGATGCGGGGCGGCGGCACGGTCGTGACGTTCGAGCTGGCGGGCGGCAGCAAGGAGCGGGCGTTCGAGGTGCTCGACAAGCTGCGCGTCGTCGACATCTCCAACAACCTCGGCGATGCGAAGTCCTTGATCACCCATCCGGCGACCACGACGCACCGCGCGATGGGCCCGGAGGGGCGTGCGGCCATCGGCCTGGGGGACGGCGTGGTGCGCATCTCGGTCGGGCTCGAGGGGACCGAGGACCTCATCGCGGACCTGGACCAGGCGCTGAGCTAGATGTCGCGGTCCAGCGCGGCCAAGAAGGCGCGTCGCAAGAGGCGTCTCGATGCCCGCAACGAGGCCTGGTTGCCCCCGGAGATGCACGCCGACGTCAAGGGCGTGGCGCGCATCGCCGACGTCGTCATCCCGCGGGGTTGGGTATTCGACCAGGACTACTCCACCGAGCGGTTCGTGACGTGGTACTACCCGCCGTCGGGCGTCGACTCGGGCGACGAGTCCGCCGAGGCGGTGACGCGGATCTGGCTGGAGGACCCGAAGGCGCCGCGCGTCCTGCTCGTCGGGTCGACCGCCGCCGACGACGAGGTGGCGCTGACCGTCGAGGAGCTGTTCGCGCGGCTGCCTGAGATCGAGGCGTACCGGGTCGGCTGACCCCTACTTCTCCACGACGCCCTGGGCGGCCTGGGCCCGGTCCTCGTAGGCCTGGCGCGCCGTCTTGTCGAAGTCGAGGAACACGTGGTCGTTGCCCATCTGCTTGGACAGCCAGCGCCGACCGCGGGGGCCGAGCATCGAGGTGACGGCGCCGACGAACCGCAGCGGCGTGGGCACCGACACGTGGGTCTTGGGCTTGTCGAGGGTCTTCACGATCGCCGCGGCGATGTCCTCGGGTTGGACGGGTTTCTGGGCGCCGGTGTTCTTGGTGCCCGAGATAAGCTCGGTGTTGGTGAACGTCGGCAGGATGACCGACACCTCGACGCCCTGCGGGGCGAATTCGTCGGCCATCGCGGTGGACAGCCCGACCACGGCGAACTTGGTACCTGCGTAGACCACCTGGCCGGGCACCGCGACCATGCCCGCCATCGACGCGATGTTGACGACGTGGCCGCGGCGGCGGCGCACCATCTCCGGCAGGACCAGCTGACAGCCGGTCAGCACGCCGTAGAAGTTGACCTCGATCGACGAGCGGATCGATTGCTCGGACTGCTCGAGGAACGGGCCGACAGGCATGACGCCGGCGTTGTTGATCAGCACGTCGATGTGCCCGTCGCCGTCGGTGCGGGCCTTGTCGAGGAAGACCGCGAAGGACTCGCGGTCCGTCACGTCGAGCGGGTAGCCGGTGACCTGCCCGAACTTCGCGAGTTCGGAGACCGCCGACTCGAGGACCGCGACGTCACGGTCGCCGATGACCACGCGGGCGCCACGGTTTAGCAGCGCCTTGGCGGTGGCGTGGCCAATGCCGCGAGCGGCTCCGGTGATCGCGACGGTCCTGCCTCTGATGTTGTCCATGCGGCCAAACTTTACACGTGTCAAGTTTGGTTCCCAAGGTGCTCGCTGGAATGCGGATGTCGCAGGTGCGTTGGACAGTGGAGTGATGACCCGGCCCACTCTCGACGGCGTGCGCTTCGTCGCGGTCGCTCAGCACGATCCGCTGGCCGAGCCCCTGCTCGCCGAGCTGACCGTGGAGTACGCCACGCGTTACGACACCACGACCGACCGGGTGGGGGCGTGGTTGCGCGGCTACCCGGCCGAGGAATTCGCCGCACCCGGCGGCGGGATGGTCATGGGTCTGCTCGGCGACCGACCGGTGACCGGCGGCGCCTTCCGTCGTTTCGACGATCGGACCGCCGAGCTCAAGCGCATCTGGACCGACAGCGGGCATCGTCGCCGCGGGTTCGCCAGGATCCTGCTGACGGAGCTGGAGACGCAGATCGCCGCGCGTGGGTACCGGCGGGTGTACCTGACGACGGGAGACCGCCAACCCGAGGCCGAGGCGCTCTACCTCGCCACCGGATACCACCGGTTGCCCGACCCGCTGCCCGCCGACGGCGAGGCCTACCCGATGGCGTTCCTGAAGGAGTTGACGTGAACGTTCCCCTGTCGATCCTCGACCTCTCACCGATCAGCGAGGGGGGCGACGCCGCGTCCGCGCTGCGCAACACCATCGACCTGGCCAGGCATGCCGAGCAGTGGGGTTTTCGCCGCTACTGGCTGGCCGAACACCACTTCGTCGCCGTGGCGAGTTCGCAGCCCGCGGTGCTGATCGGTCAGCTGGCCGCGGCCACGGAGCGGATACACGTCGGTGCGGCCGCCGTGCAGCTCGGCTACACGACCGCGGTCGCGACCGTCGAGAGCTTCGGCATCCTCGACGCGCTGTACCCCGGCCGGATCGATCTCGGCGTCGGCAGATCGGGCCAGCGCCGTCGGGAGGCGGCGGCCGGGCCCAAGCCGGACGCGGCCACCCGGCCGGCGAAGCCGCCGCGCGTCTGGCGCGAGGTCGACGGCGTCGTCATCCCCGCGCCTTTCGACATCAGCACGCTGCTGAACAATCCCCGCCTCAAGGCCAGGAGTTCGGTGTTGCAGCAACCCGACGCCAACGCGCCGGACTTCGGTGACCAGGTGGCCGACATCATCGCGATGCTGCAGGGCACCTTCCAGGTGGACGGGGTGGAGACCCACGTGACGCCGGGGGAGCGAGCGGACCTGTGGCCGTGGGTGTTCGGCAGCAGCAAGGGTCAGAGTGCGCGGGTCGCCGCGAAGTTCGGTCTGCCGTTCGTCGCGAGCTACCACATCACCCCGGCCACCGCGCTGGAGGCGGTCGAGGTCTACCGCGACTCCTTCCAGCCGTCCGACGCGCTGCGCGAGCCGTACGTCGTGGTGTCCGCCGACGTCGTCGTGGCCGACGACACCGCGACCGCCCAGCACCTGGCATCGACGTTCGGCAACTGGGTCCATCAGATCCGCGCGGTCGACGGCGCGGTGCCCTACCCCGACCCCGAGACCACCGAGCCGCTGACCGCCGAGCAGCAGGAGCTCGTAAGAGACCGCACCGCAACGCAATTCGTGGGTGACCCCGACGAGGTGGCGCACCGGCTCGACGCCCTGCAGAAGCTCAGCGGCGCCGACGAACTCGTCATCACCTCGGTCACGCACCGCCATGCCGACCGCCTGCGCTCCCATGAGCTGATCGCCACGCGCTGGGGGCTCTGAGCCGCCGGGCTACCCTCGAACCGTGCTGTCGGAGCTGACGGTGGGCTGGCTGCTGCTCGCGGCGGGGCTCGCGACGTTCACCGCGGGCATCGGCCTGCGCTCGTTCGTCGGCCGCCGGCCCGACGAACGGCTCGGCCGTCTCCTGCGCAGATTCCGGGAATCGGCCGTCGGCAGCGTGCTGTACGGGCCGGTCGCGTCCGACGCCCGCGACCCCGAGGAACTCGACCAGACGATCCTCATGCCGACGATCGTGCTGGGCTGCGGTTTCACGCTGACCGCGATCTTCCTGCTGGGCTACGCGATCCTCACGTAGACACGGTGAGCGCCCGCGCCGCCGCGTCGCGCACCGGTCCCCGCCAGACCGGTCCGTGACCGGGTACCACGACATCGGTGTCGAGCATGCCCAGCGCCGACAGGCTGCGGGCGCAGCCGGCCGGGTCGTGGTTGAACAGTCCGGGCAGCAGCTGCGGTCCGGTGAGCTTCGACGTCGGGTGGCCGGTCACCAGGGCGTCGCCGCTGACGAGTACGCCGTCGACCAGATAGGAACAGTGCCCGCCGGTGTGGCCGGGGGTGGGGATCGCGGTCGGCGTGCCGGGCAGGGTCGCCGCGACCTGCTCGCTGAAGGCCTGCGCGGTGGGGATGCCCGCGCGGGTGAGCGCTCCCGCCCTGACGATGTGGTAGGTCCATCGCAGATAGCGCGGCAGCCACGCCTTGGCGGCCAGCGCCGACACCGAGACCTGCTCGAGGTATTCGCGATGCGCGTGGCCGACCTCGGCCGAATGGCAGAACACCTGTGTGCCATGGGTTTTCGCGAACCAGATGGCAGAGCCGAAATGGTCGACGTGGGCGTGGGTCAGCAGGATCGCGCGCACGTCGTCGATGCCGAAGCCGAGCTGGCGTACCGAGTCGAGCACCTCGTCGCGCTGGCGGGGGTAGCCCGCATCGATGAGGACGACGCCGCGGCCGTCGGTGACGAGGGTCCAGTTCACCAGCTCGGTCTGGGCGACGTGGACGCTGTCGGTGACGGCCGTGACGCGGACTGGGGTCCTCACGCCGACAGTCTAGGCGGACCGCGAGACTGCAACGGGCGACGAAATCGCGGGGAAATCGTCGTGAGATTCAGTCTCGTCGAGCCATCGAGGAATATGCGAGGCCGCGGCAGGGGTAGAACAGTGATGTGGCTGAACTGAAACTGGGATACAAGGCGTCGGCGGAGCAGTTCGCCCCTCGCGAGCTCGTCGAGTTGGCCGTGGAGGCCGAGGCGCACGGCATGGACAGTGCGACGGTGAGCGACCACTTCCAACCCTGGCGTCAGGAGGGCGGACACGCGCCGTTCTCGCTGGCCTGGATGACCGCGGTCGGTGAGCGCACCAAGCGCCTGGTGCTCGGCACGTCGGTGCTGACCCCGACCTTCCGCTACAACCCGGCCGTCATCGCGCAGGCGTTCGCGACCATGGGGTGCCTGTACCCGAACCGCATCTTCCTGGGCGTCGGGACCGGCGAGGCGCTCAACGAGATCGCCACCGGCTACGAGGGCGAGTGGCCGGAGTTCAAGGAGCGCTACGCCCGGCTGCGCGAATCCATCAAGCTGATGCGCGAGCTGTGGCTCGGCGACAAGGTCGACTTCGACGGCGAGTACTACAAGACCAAGGGCGCCTCGATCTACGACGTGCCCGAGGGCGGCATCCCGATCTACATCGCCGCGGGTGGCCCGCAGGTCGCCAAGTACGCCGGGCGCGCCGGCGACGGCTTCATCTGCACGTCCGGCAAGGGTGCCGAGCTGTATCAGGACAAGCTCATCCCCGCGGTCAAGGAGGGCGAGGAGGCTGCGGGCAAGTCACCCGACGCGATCGACCGGATGATCGAGATCAAGATCTCCTACGACACCGACCCCGAGCTGGCGCTGGAGAACACCCGGTTCTGGGCGCCGCTGTCGCTGACCGCCGAGCAGAAGACCTCCATCCACGATCCGGTGGAGATGGAGAAGGCCGCCGACGAGCTGCCGATCGAGCAGGTCGCCAAGCGCTGGATCGTCGCCAGCGACCCCGACGAGGCGGTCGACAAGGTCAAGGACTACGTCGACTGGGGCCTCAACCACCTGGTCTTCCACGCGCCCGGCCACGATCAGCGGCGGTTCCTCGAATTGTTCCAGCGCGATCTGGAGCCGCGGCTGCGCAAGCTCGGTTAGCGCTTGCAGGTCTCGTAGGCGTTCGCCAGGGCCTGCTCGTCGGGGGCGGCCCGGTAGGTGCGCCTGGTGCAGCCGCCGACGGTGACGACGGTCGGCGACGTGGCCTGACCCGTGGCGTCGAGGTGCCCCGACCAGGAGTCGGTCGCCGTGTACAGCACCGGAGCCGGGAGCTTCGCGACGATCGGCAGGTGCGTGCGCGCCAGCTGCAGCGCGACGCCGCGGTCGTGGGAGCGGGTGATCTCGGCGAACCACAGTGGGCCCGTGGTCGGGCCGTTGACGGTCATCCCGTCGGCGTGCGGAATGGACTGGTCGGCGTTGAGCGCGCTCCACGCCGTCAGTTCGGCGGCGGTCGGCCACCGGCCGGTGGTGGTCACCTCGGCGGGGTGCTCCCTGCCCGCCCCGACGATCCAGTGCCCGCCCGCCAGGTTCGGCGCGGTGGCGGCCAGGGTCGCGAAGGCGGCGGCGACGTCGGGGTAGGCCGAGGAGTCTTGCAACGCGACCCGGCCCGCCGCGGGTTGGGCGGCGACGGCGGAATGCAGGGTCACCGCCGCACCGCGGAACCGGTCCAGCAGGGCCGACCAGTCCCGTGCCTGCCCGACGATCTGCTGCCCGTTGGTCAGCTGCTCGCGGCCGTTGCCGACGACGAAGGTGCTGGCGCCGCGCCGGACGTCGAGCTCGGTGCGGTAGCCGGAGTAGTCGGTGTCACGCAGATGGTCCAGGTAGGTGGAGGTGACCGCGGCGACCTGGTCGGCCGTCGCGTCGTCGGTCATCAGGACGTGCACCTCGGCGTAGACCAGTCCCGCGTCGACGCTGTCGGCCACGACGTCGCTGGCCGACACCACCGCGGGCAATGCACCGATCCGCTGCGTCACCTGGTCGGCCTGCTGGTGCCGATCGGGTGGGCCCGCGGCGCAGCCGGCCAGGGCCAGCATCGCGACGACCGCGGCCACGGCCAGCCGGGGTTCGAACACCCTTGCAGCCCTGGCCATGCCGTCAAGTGTGCGGTATCTGTCAAGGCGCGCCGGGGGAGGCGTGGCAGCGCTGCGGGCCACGAGGAAGGCTGATGGCGTGCCCGACACCTACTCCGCCATCTACGTCGCGTCGCCGGAGGGCGATACCGGCAAGTCGACCATCGCGCTGGGCATCCTGCACCGGCTCGCCGCGTCCGTGGCGAGGGTCGGGGTGTTCCGCCCGATCACCCGGGTCCCCGGGCTGGGCGAGGGGCGCGACTACATCCTCGAGCTGCTGATCGATCACACCACCGCGGGCCTGACGTACGACGAGTGCGTCGGCGTGGACTACCAACGGCTGCACGAAGACCCCGAGGGCGCGCTCGCCGACATCGTCGACAAATACCACCAGGTGGCCCAGAGGTGCGACGCCGTCGTGATCGTCGGGAGCGACTACACCGACGTCACCTCACCCAGTGAGCTGTCGACGAACGCGCGCATCGCCGTCAACCTCGGTGCGCCGGTGGTGCTCGCGGTCCGCGGCAAGGACCGCACGCCCGAGGACGTCGTCCAGGTCGTCGAGCTGTGCCTGGCCGAACTGGCCGCCCAGCACGCGCACACGGCGGCCGTCGTCGCCAACCGCTGCGATCCCGCGGAGCTGACGGCCGTTGCGGAGGCGCTCACGCGCGTGGCGCCCAAGAGCTACGTGCTGCCCGAGGAGCCACTGCTCGTCGCGCCGTCGGTCGCCGAGCTGAGGGACGCCGTGCACGGCACCGTCACCAGTGGTGACGAGGACCTGCTCAGCCGCGAGGCCCTCGGGGTGCTGGTGGCGGGCATGACGGCCGAACACGTCCTCGAGCGGCTGCGCGAGGGCATGGCCGTGATCACCCCGGGGGATCGCTCCGACGTCGTGCTGGCGGTCGCCAGTTCGCATGCAGCAGAAGGCTTTCCGTCGCTGTCATGCGTCATCCTCAACGGTGGTCTCGCCCTGCACCCGGCGATCGCCGCGTTGGTGTCCGGGCTGGGGTTGAAGATGCCGATCATCGCCACCGATCTCGGCACCTACGACACGGCACGCGCGGTGGCCTCGGCGCGCGGCCGCGTGACCACCGCATCGCACCGCAAGATCGACACTGCGCTCGCCCTGATGGACCAGCACGTCGACATGACCGATCTGCTTGCGCAACTGTCGATTCCGATGCCCTCGGTCGTGACGCCGCAGATGTTCACCTACCAGCTGCAGGACCGGGCGCGCGCGCACCGCAAGCGCATCGTGCTGCCCGAGGGCGACGACGATCGCATCCTGCGGGCGGCGGGCAGGCTGCTGCAGCGGTCGGTCGCCGACCTCACCATCCTGGGTGAGGAGCCCGCGGTACGGGCCCGCGCCGCCGAACTCGGCGTCGACCTGTCCGCCGCCACGGTCCTCGATCCGAGGACCAGCGCGCTGTGCGACCAGTTCGCCGAGCAGTACGCCGAACTGCGCAAGCGCAAGGGCATCACGGTCGAGCAGGCCCGCGAGATCATCCACGACGTCTCGTACTTCGGCACGATGCTCGTCCACAACGACATGGTCGACGGCATGGTGTCCGGCGCGGCGCACACCACCGCGCACACCGTGCGGCCCGCGTTCGAGATCATCAAGACCATGCCCGACGTCAGCACGGTGTCGAGCATCTTCCTGATGTGCCTCGCCGACCAGGTGCTCGCCTACGGCGACTGCGCGATCGTGCCGGACCCGACCGCCGAACAGCTCGCCGACATCGCCATCTCCTCCGCGCGCACGGCCGCCCAGTTCGGCATCGACCCGAGGGTGGCGCTGCTGTCGTACTCCACCGGCACGTCCGGAACCGGCGCCGACGTCGACAAGGTCAGGGCCGCAACCGAATTGGTCCGCAGCCGAGAACCCGACCTGCTGGTCGAGGGGCCCATTCAATACGACGCCGCGGTGGAGCCGACGGTCGCGGCGACCAAGATGCCCGACTCGCCGGTCGCAGGCCGGGCGACGGTGCTGATCTTCCCCGACCTGAACACCGGCAACAACACCTACAAGGCGGTCCAGCGCAGCGCGGGCGCGATCGCGATCGGACCCGTGCTGCAGGGGCTCAACAAGCCGGTGAACGACCTCTCCCGCGGTGCGTTGGTCGAGGACATCGTCAACACCGTGGCGATCACGGCGATCCAGGCTCAGGGCGCATGACGGACCGTCGCACCGTCCTGGTGCTCAACTGCGGGTCGTCGTCGCTGAAATACGCCGTGGTGGAACCGGATTCGGGGCGTGAGCTGGCCGACGGGATCGTCGAGCGCATCGGCGAGGGGCCCATCCACGACCACGAGGCCGCCCTGCGCGCCGCGTTCGACCGGCTGTCGGCGGACGGTCTCGACCTCGGCGCGCTCGGGCTGGCGGCCGTCGGACACCGCGTCGTGCACGGCGGACTGGAGCTGTACCGGCCGACGGTCGTCGACGACGCCGTACTCGCGACCCTGCGGAGGCTGGCGCCGCTGGCGCCGCTGCACAATCCGCCCGCGATCCTGGGCATCGAGGTCGCCCGCCGGGTGCTGCCCGACGTTCCGCACGTCGCGGTGTTCGACACGGCCTACTTCCACGACCTGCCCGCCGCCGCCGCGACCTACGCCATTCCGCGAGACCTGGCCGCGCAGTGGCGGATTCGACGCTACGGGTTCCACGGCACGTCGCACCAGTACGTCAGCGAGCAGGCCGCGGCATTCCTCGGCGCACCCCTGGAGTCGCTCAACCAGATCGTGCTGCACCTCGGCAACGGCGCCTCGGCCTCGGCGATCGTCGGCGGCCGACCCCAGGACACCTCGATGGGCCTGACCCCGATGGAGGGTCTGGTGATGGGCACCCGGTCCGGGGACGTCGATCCCGGCGTCGTGATGTACCTGCACCGCACCGCGGGCATGAGCATGTCCGACATCGAGACCATGCTGAACCGGCAGTCGGGCGTCCTCGGCCTCGGCGGGGAGATCGACTTCCGCCTGCTGCACCAGCGCATCGACGCGGGTGATCCCGACGCGGCGCTGGCCTACGAGGTGTACATCCACCGCCTGCGCAAGTACATCGGCGCGTATCTCGCGCTGCTGGGCACGACCGACGTCATCACGTTCACCGCGGGCGTCGGCGAGAACGACGCCGCCGTCCGGCGCGACGCCCTCACCGGACTCGCGCCGCTGGGCATCGAGCTCGACGAGCACCTCAACGAGAGCCCCGCCCGGTCGCCGCGGCGCATATCGTTCGGGACGTCGCCGACGACGGTGCTGGTGATTCCCACCAACGAGGAGCTGGCGATCGCCCGCGCCTGCGCGGCGACGGTGACCGGGGGCTGACGGCCGCCGCCGCACACCGAACTCCCAGGTTCGCGACGTAACTTCGGCGCATGGCGTCGCCCGCTGACACCCCGCTGTCCCTGGTGGTGGCGGCCGAGTCATGGCGCGTCGACGTGACCGCGGTGGTGCTGATCGTGGCGCTCGGCGTCGGCTACGCGCGCTGCCGTCCGACCGAGCGCGCGGCGACCTGGTGCTTCGCCGGCGGGCTGGTCGTCTGGGCGCTGGCGACGTGCAGCGTGATTGCGGTGTACGCGCCCGTGCTGTTCTGGCTGCGGTCGCTGCAGGTGCTGCTGCTCCTGTTCTTCGTGCCCTTCCTGCTGGCCCTCGGCAAGCCGGTGTCGACCCTGCGGGCGGCCATGGGCGAGTCGAAGCGCGAGCGGCTGGACCGGGTGTTGGCGTCGAGACAGTGCCGCGTCGCGTTGTCGCCGCCGGTCACGTCGGCGGCGATGCTGGGCGTGCCCTGGCTGCTGTACCTCACGCCGTGGTACGTCGCGTCGATGTCGGGCGCGGTCGGCGTCGCGACGCGAATCCTCCTCGTGCTGATCGGCTTTGGCTACTACTACGCGCGCCTGCAGAGCGATCCGGTGCCGCGGCGCTACTCACCGCTGCTGTCGATCGGCATCAGCGTGGTGGAGTCCCTCGGCGACGGGCTGCTGGGCCTGGTGCTGTGGCTGGGCCCCCTCGTCGCGGTCTCCTATTACGAAGGGCTGCACCGCACCTGGGGTCCGACCCTGCGGACCGACCAGACGCTCGGCGCAGGCATCCTCTGGATCATCGGCGACGTGTTCGGCGTGCCGTTCCTCGCCGTCCTGATGCGCGGATTGTCCCGGCACGAGAAGGTGCGCGCCCAAGAGGTGGACGCCGAACTCGAAGACCACCCCCACACCGAGGACGGCCCGGCGCCCAGCGGCCTGTGGTGGGAGTCCGACCCGCAGCTCAACGAGCGCTTCCGCCGCTAGAACGTACTCATCGGCCGTACGCTGTTGGCGAGGTCGACCAGCGCATAGCGGTGTTCCTGCGTGGGCGCGACGCGCGACAGCCCGCGCAGGGACGACTCCACGCCGAGGCGCAGCCCGTGCTCGGTGAAGGGGAACCCGAGGATGTGGTTGGTGCTGGCGGTGTTGTCGGTCAGCCAGTCCATCGCCGTGCCGAGCACCAGCGCGCGGATCTGCAGGACCCGGGGCTCGGTGTCGGGCAGCACCTCCACGCGACGGGCGGCGTCGCGGATCTGCTGCTCGGTGATCTCGCTGCCGGAACGCCCCGACAGCAGCGTCACCGCGCTCGTCAACCGCGCCGTCGTGAAGTGGCGCGACGTGGGCGGCACCTGGTCCAGCGTCGTGACGGCGTCGTCGCGCTTGCCGTCGGCGGACTGCGCCCGCGCCAGCCCGAAACCCGCGGAGATGACGCCGTTGTCGGTGTTCCACACGGTCTTGTAGAAGGTGTGCTCGTCGGCCGAGCCGGACAGCTCCGCGGTGGCGGCCAGCGCCAGCTTCGGGGCCAGCTCACCGGGCAGGGTGTCCAGCACCTCGGTGAAGTGCTTGGTCGCGGATTCGTAATCGGCAGAGAGCAATTCGGCGACCGCGCGGAACCACACCAGGCGCCAGCGCCAGCCCACCCGCTCCTGGAGGTCGTCCAACTTGCGAGTGGCCTTGGCGACGTCGCCGAGGTCCAGCAGCGCCCGCACCTCCATCAGCGGCAGCTCGACGGACTCCGAGAGGTCGACGCCGTCGGAGTCCAGTGACCCGTAGCGCGCCGCCCGCAGCGAGTCCAGGGTCTGCACCGGTTCGCTCAGCACGGTCGCCGACAGCACCGCGGCACCGACGTCGGCGGGGTCGACGAGCGGCACCTGCAGCGCCCGGACGATCTCCTGCGCGGTCAGCTTCTCCGAGTGCACCTGCCCGTCGAGGTAGACGTCGGTGTGGGCGACCAGCAGGTCGACGCCGAACGTCGAGCGCGACGGACTGAAGACCGTCGACAGACCGGGCCGCGGCACGCCGGAGTCCTGCGCCACGACCTCGCGCAGCACGCCGATGAGCTGACCGGACATCTCGTCGGCGGTGGCGAACCGCCGGCGCGGGTCGGGGTCGATGGCACGGCGCAGCAGCCTGCCGAACGAGTCGTACTTGGCCAGCACGGGATCGTTCTCCGGCAGACCGTCGTCGTACCGGCCGTTGCGGGTGCGCAGGTTCAGCGTCAGCGCCGCCAGGGTGCGCCCGACGGTGTAGATGTCGGTCGCCATCGTCGGGCCGGTCCTGACGATCTCCGGTGCCTGGTAACCCGGTGTGCCGTAGAGGAATCCGTAGGAGTTCAGCCGGGAGACGGCACCGAGGTCGATGAGCTTGAGCTGCTCCTCGGTGACCATGATGTTCTCGGGCTTGAGGTCGTTGTAGACCAGCCCCACCGAATGCAGATAGCCCAGGGCGGGCAGGATCTCGAGCATGTACGCGATCGCCTGCGCGACCGGAAGGTGTTGTCCCCTGGCCTGTTTCAGCGACGTACCGCCGACGTACTCCATGACGATGTAGCCGATGGGGTCGCCGTTCTTGTCGTCGTGCTCGACGAAGTTGAAGATCTTGACGATCCCCGGATGGGTGACCTCGGAGAGGAATTGGCGCTCGGCCATCGCGATCGACTGGGCCTCGGCGTCACCGGAGTGCACCAGGCCCTTGAGGACGACCGGCCGGTCGTTGACGTTCTTGTCGAACGCGAGATAGATCCAGCCGAGCCCGCCGTGGGCGATGCAGCCCTTGATCTCGTACTGGTCGACGACCATGTCGCCTGGACTCAGTTGCGGCAGAAAGGAATACGGGCTTCCGCAGTGCGGGCACCAGCCCTCCGACAGCGCCTCGCCGTCCGACGTCGACCGGCCGACCGGCTTGCCGCAATTCCAGCAGAACCGCTTGGCCTCCGCCACGACCGGGTTGGTCATCAACGCTTCCAACGGGTCCCGCTCCGGCACGCGGGGGACCTCGACGAGGCCGCCGCCGAGACGTCGGATCGGTGACCACTGCCGGGTCAGCATCGTGGTCTGCTCGTGCGGTTCGGTCTCGGCGGTGTCGACCGAGATGCCGTCGGAGTCATCGAAGTTGGGCCGGAACACGGCCTGGGTCGCCATCGGCCGCATCGTGGCCAACGAGTCGTAGCTCATCGCGTCCGCCGGCTGCGTGCCGGGGTAACCGTCGTCGTCCTGGACGGTCATCAGTCCTCGTACCTCGGAGTCGGTGGTGACGGCGCGGGCCCGAGCACGGTCAACCACTTGCGGTACAGCGTGTTCCACGTGCCGTCGCGGCGGATGCGCTCCAGGGTGCCGTTGACGAACCGCACCAGCCCGGTGTTGTCCTTGTTGATCCCGATGCCGTAGGGCTCCCTGTCCATCGACGGGCCGACGATGTGCAGGTAGGGGTCCTGACTGACCAGCCCGGCCAGTATCGCGTCGTCGGTGCTGACGGCGTCGACCTGGCGCTGCTGTAGAGCGACCAGGCAGTCGGCCCACGTGACGACCTCGACGATCATGGGCGGCGGGTTGATCTCCTTGATGCGCGTCATCGACGTCGTCCCCTTGACCGCACAGACCCGTTTGCCCGACAGATCCGACGCCTGCGCGATCGCCGAGTCGCGGGGCGCGAGGATCCGTTGGCTGGCGGCGAGGTACTCGGTGGAGAACGCGATCAGCTGCTTGCGGGCGCAGTCGATGGTCATGGTCTTCACGACGATGTCGACCTGGTTGTTCTGCAGCGCGGTGATCCGGTCGGCCGACGACAGGATGCGGTACTCGACTTGGGACGGGGTGCCGAAGATGTCGCGGGCGACCTCGCCGGCGATGTCGACGTCGAAACCGGTGATCTCGCCGGTGATCGGGTCGCGGAAGCTGAATAGATTGCTGCCGATGTCGAGCCCGACGATGAGCCTGCCGCGGTTGCGGATCGTGCTGACCGCGGCGTCGGCGAGCGCGGCGTTCGGGAAGGGCCGCAGGCTGGCCGTGCACTGGCCCTGCGCGTCCGGGTCGGGGGCGCGGGCGACCTCGGGCGCGACGTCGGTCATCCCCGCCGGGGTGGGGGGTGTGAGCGTCACGCTCGGCACGTTGATGACGGGCGCGGTCTGGCTGCAACCGGCAAGGGCCAGGACGCCGACCGCCGCGACGGCCGACAGCTTCCGCGCGAGAGCACTCATCGGTACTCACTCAACCTCGGCCACAGCCCCAGCGCCACCGCGATCGCGGCGATGATGCTCAGGACCGCCGCGCCGACCGTGGCGCCCGACAGCACCCGGCGGGCGTTGACGATGTCGTTGCGGAGTTGCTGGCGACTTTCGCCGATGCCCTTGGTGAGGGCGGCGTCGAGCTTGTCGAACGCCGGGGTGGAGTCGTCCTCGCCGGTGCCCAGGGCGACCTGCGTGGCGGCCTGGTAGTTGCCGACCGCGATGTAGGCGTTGATCCGGTCGTCGGCGGCCCGCCAGCGTCGCAGGAGTTGCTCGGCGTCGGAGAGGTCGGCCTTGTCGATGGCGTCCTCGCGGCCGAGGTAGTCCGCGAGCTGGTGCTGCATGTCGTCGATGCGCTGGTAGTAGGACTGCTTGCGGACGTCCTCGTCGCCGCGCCGGATCAGCGACAGCGTCTCGTCGGCGCGGGCCTGCTGGGCCGTGATGGCCAGGGTCGTGACGGTCTTGAGCGACTCGGCGGCCGTGCTCTTGGCGCTGCGGCTGTCCGCGGTGGAGATCGCCAGCGCCGTGCCGACCCAGACGATCATGACCAGGACGGCGAGCCCGCCCGCGACGAAGCCGACGTTCACCCGGCGCCGGGTGCGCCGAGCCAGCCACCGGTTCGCGAACGCGCCGAACATCAGCGTCGCCAGGACCACCAGGATGACCGGCGCGGGGATGCGGGTCGAGGCGGTGGTCTCGGTGTCGACCTGCTTGCTGGTCTCCTCGTAGAGCCGTTGGGCGTCGGGCAGGATCTGCGTCTGCATCAGCGACGACGCCTCCGACAGGTACGACGACCCGACGGGGTTGCCCGCACGGTTGTTGGTGCGCGCGGTCTCGACGAGGCCGGTGTACACCGCGAGCTCGGCGTTGACCCGGCCGAGCAGTTGCACCATCTCGTCGTCGGTCAGACCGCTGGAGGCCCGCGTCACCGCCACCGACGCATCGGTGATGGCCTGCTCGTAGCGCTGGCGCACGGCCCGGGGCTCCGCGCCGGAGATGAAGGCGGTGGCCGCGGCGGCGTCGGCGACCGACAGCGTCGTGTAGAGCTGGCCTGCGGCGAACGCCAACGGCTCGGTGTGGTCGAGCACCGTGGACAGCGCCTGCTGGCGGTCGTTGATGGTGGTCGACGTGGCGAAGGCACACGCGATGACCATGGCGGCCAGCACGAAGCCGATGACCAGGATCCGGCCGGGGGTGGTCCAGAGGAACCACCACCGCGGGTGCGCTGGTCTGGCTTGTGAGCGGGACGCAAGGGGCTCGGTGGAAGGGTGCGCCAACTCCACGGTCACCTGTGCGCGGACCTCTGCTTCCGGTGCGTCTTTCCCGACTCCTCGACTGTAAAGGAATTCTAAGAGCAGGGGGCGGGACGCGCGGGACAATCCTCGACACGCACGAGATCGCACCTATCCTGAAGCCGTGCGAGGCGACGGGGACGGTTGGGTCGAAGCAGAGGACGGCGCCTACTTCTGGGGGTTGCACGGAGCGGCGGGACTGCTGCTGCGGGCCCCCGGCGCCGACGGGGTCGCGACGGTGCTGCTGCAGCATCGTGCGCCGTGGAGCCATCAGGGCGGGACGTGGAGTCTGCCCGGCGGGGCGCGCGACAGCCACGAGACCGTCGAGGAGGCCGCCGTCCGGGAGGCCGAGGAGGAGGCCGGCCTGAGCGCCGACCAGCTCGTCGTGCGGGGAGCGGTCGTCACCGCCTCGGTTGCTGGGGCGAAGGGGTCCTGCTGGACCTACACGACGGTCATCGCGGAGGCGCCCGCACCGCTGGAGACCGTGCCCAACCGCGAGAGCTCCGAACTGCGCTGGGTCGCCGAGGACGAGGTGGCCGACCTGCCGCTGCACCCCGGGTTCGCCGCCAGCTGGCCGCGGTTGCGCACCGCCGCCGCGGCCTACCCGTTCGAGGTCACCGACGAGGCATGAGCGCACGGCGTCAGCTCCCGTGGAGGTGCTCAGCTCAGCGCTAACGTGACCCGTGTCGGCCACCGCAAGGAGGTGTACAAGCAATGACCCTCATGGTCCCCGTCAGCAAGGCCAAGGCCAAGCTGTCCGAGTTGATTCGTCAGGCCGCCGACGAAGACGTCATCCTGATGAACCATTCCACGCCGGCCGCCATCCTCATCTCCGCCGAGCGATACGACGAATTGATCGAGGAACTCGAAGACCTGCGCGACCGTATTAGCGTCCACGAACGGTCCGGAATCACCATCGGGCTAGACAAACTCATGGCCGAATTGGGACTCGTCGCCGACTAGGCAACTGGCCGAACGGAGGGCGCAGCCCGCGCCCGACCACCACGACGGGAAAACGAGGCGCGCTCAGCCAGATGTGAGCGCCCGCGCCAGCTCCCGCGCCGCGGCGGCGGGGTCCTCGGCCGCGGTGATCGCCCGCACGACCACGATGCGGGTGGCGCCGGCGGCGAGCACCTCGGGGAGCCGGTCGGCGTCGATGCCGCCGATGGCGAACCACGGCGTGGCGGTGCCCAGTGCCGCGGCCGCGCGCACCAGGTCGAGGCCGGGAGCCGACCGACCCGGCTTGGTCGGGGTCGGCCAGCAGGGGCCGACGCAGAAGTAGTCGACGTCCTCGTCGGTGGCGGCCGCGGCCTGGGTCTCGTCGTGCGTGGAGCGCCCGATCAGCGTGTCGGCTCCGACGATGTCGCGGGCGACGGGCAGGGGGAGGTCGTCCTGGCCGAGGTGCAGCACGTCGGCGCCGGCGGCGCGGGCCACGTCGGCCCGGTCGTTGACCGCGACCAGGGCGCCGTGTCGGCGGGCCGCGTCGGTCAAGACCTCGAGTGCGGCCAGCTCGGCCCTGGCCTCCAGCGGCCCGAACCGCTGTTCGCCCGCCGAGCCCTTGTCACGTAGCTGAATGACGTCGACCCCACCCGCCATAGCGGCGTCGGCGAACTCGGCCAGGTCGCCGCGCTCCCGCCGGGCGTCGGTGCACAGGTAGAGGCGGGCGGCGGCGAGGCGGTCGCGTCGGGAAAGCACCACGCGAACGTTAGCGACCGGCGGGTACCCTTGGTGAATCGACACGGGAGTCCCGGTTCCGGGGACTGAGAGTGGGTGCGAGACCACCCTTACCGTCACACCTGATCCGGGTCACGCCGGCGTAGGAAGGATGAACTGGTGCCCACCTTGGCCGTCGTCGGCGGCGGCGTCATCGGTCTCTCGGTGGCCCGCCGGGCAGCTCTGGACGGTTGGCGCGTGCGGGTGCACCGGGCCGACGTCCCCGGCGCATCGTGGGTGGCCGGCGGAATGTTGGCGCCGCACAGCGAGGGCTGGCCGGGGGAGGAACGGCTGCTGCGCATCGGGCTGGCCTCCCTGCAGATGTGGCACGACGACTTCCTGGACGGTCTGCCACCCGAGGTGGTGACCGCCCGCGAGTCGGTGGTCGTCGCCGTCGATCGGGCCGACGCGGCCGACCTCGCCACTACGTCGGAATGGCTTGCCGCCCAGGGACATCCGGTCACGGTGACGAGGGCGGCGCGTGACGTGGAGCCCCTGCTCGCCCAGGGCATCCGGCACGGCTTCGTCGCGGAGACCGAACTGGCCGTCGACAACCGGGCGCTCGTCACCGCGTTGGCGGCGCGGTGTCAGGATCTCGGGGTGTCGTGGGCGCCGCCGGTGCGGACGCTGGACGAGGCGCGCGACGCTGACGCCGTCGTCATCGCCAACGGCATCGACGCGCCCACGCTGTGGCCGGGGCTGCCGATCCGGCCCGTCAAGGGCGAGGTGCTGCGTCTGAGGTGGCGGCGCGGCTGTCTCCCGTTGCCGCAGAGGGTCATTCGGGCCAGGGTGCACGGCCGACAGGTGTATCTGGTGCCGCGGGAGGACGGCGTGGTGGTCGGCGCGACGCAGTACGAGCACGGCCGGGACACCGCCCCCGCGGTCGCCGGCGTCCGCGAACTACTGGACGACGCCTGCGAGGTCGTACCCGCGCTGGGGGAGTACGAACTCGCGGAGTGCGCGGCCGGACTGCGTCCGATGACACCGGACAACGTGCCGCTGGTCGGCAGGCTCGACGAGCGCACGCTGGTCGCCGCCGGGCACGGCCGGTCGGGTTTCCTGTTGGCGCCGTGGACCGCCGCCACCATCGCGGCGGAGTTGGAAGTGGGTGTGGGCGTATGAGATTGGTCGTGAACGACGAACCCGTCGAGGTCGGCGAGAACACCACGGTCGAGCAACTCCTGGCCGACCTCGGCATGCCGGACAAGGGCATCGCCGTGGCGGTCGACTGGGCGGTGGTGCCCCGCTCGCAGTGGCACCTCGAGCTGTCCGACGGGGCCAAGGTGGAGGTCGTGACGGCGGTGCAGGGTGGCTGAGGATTCCGCACTCGTCATCGCGGGTCGCCGCTTCGGCTCGCGGCTCATCCTCGGGACGGGCGGGGCCGCCAACCTCGCCGTGCTCGAAGAGGCCCTCGTCGCGTCGGGAACCGAGCTGACCACGGTCGCGATGCGGCGCGTCGACGCCGACGGCGGCACCGGCGTGCTGGACCTGCTGCAGCGGCTCGGCATCACGCCGCTGCCCAACACCGCGGGATGCCGAGGCGCGGCCGAAGCCGTCATGACCGCCCAGCTCGCCAGGGAGGCGCTGGGCACCAACTGGGTCAAGCTCGAGGTAATCGCCGACGAGCGGACCCTGCTGCCCGACGGTCTCGAATTGGTCAGGGCCGCAGAACGATTGGTCGACGACGACTTCGTCGTGCTGGCGTACACCAACGACGACCCCGTGCTGGCCCGCCGGCTGGAGGACACCGGCGTCGCCGCGGTCATGCCGCTCGGGTCGCCGATCGGCACGGGCCTCGGCATCGCCAACCCGCACAACATCGCGATGATCGTCGAGCGGGCGGGTGTGCCCATCGTCCTCGACGCGGGCATCGGCACCGCGAGCGACGCGGCGCAGGCGATGGAATTGGGTTGCGACGCCGTGCTTTTGGCCACGGCCGTCACCCGCGCCGCCGACCCGCCCACCATGGCTGCGGCGATGGCCGCCGCGGTCACCGCCGGCCGGCTGGCGCGGCAGGCGGGCCGCATCCCCAAGCGCTTCTGGGCGCAGGCGTCGAGCCCGGCGCCCGCGTGACGGGGCGCTACGTCGCGCTCGGTTCGTCGATGGCGGCGGGGCCGGGCATCAGACCGCGGGCGTCCGGCGCTCCGCTGGCCGCCGGGCGCTCGGCGGGCAACTACGCCCACCTCGTCGCGCGGCAGCTGTCCCACGACCTCGTCGACGTGACGTTCTCCGGCGCCACGACGGCGAACGTCCTCACCGAACGCCAGCACGGTGCGCCGCCGCAGGTCAGCGCCCTCACCGGCGCCGAGGACCTCGTCACCGTGACCATCGGCGGGAACGACGTCGGCTACGTTCCCTACCTGGTCGCCGCGGGGTTGCCGGCGTGGGTGCGGTCCGTGCCGGTGGTGGGCCGGGCCGTGCGCGGCCAGCTCGACGTCGCGGCCCGCGACGCCGCGCTCGCGGCGGTCGGCGAGTCCCTGCGGACGGTCGGTCGCGAGCTGAGGCGGCGGGCTCCGACGGCGCGGGTGCTGTTCGTCGACTACCTGACGCTGGTGCCCCCCGCGGGCACGGCCGAGGTGCCGTTCACCGAGGAGCAATTGCACACCGCGCAGCGCATTTCGGACACACTTGAACAGCTGACCGCGGCGGCGGCCGCCGACACCGGCTGCGAACTGGTGCGCGCCGGTGACGCCGGCCGCGCTCATCACCCATGGTCAGACGCGCCGTGGACGACGCGCTTCGGTCTGCCGCTCCCCGGCAGGCCCGCGCCGCTGCACCCCAACGCGGCGGGCATGCGCGCGGTCGCGGATCTGATCATCGGGCAGCTCGCCTGACATCATCGGCCCCGATGATCGAATTAGAAGGACTGACCAAGGTGTTCGGCCGCGGCGCCAGCCCGGCGGTGGACCACCTCACCTGCACGATCGAAGCCGGCGTCGTGACGGGGTTCCTCGGGCCCAACGGGGCGGGCAAGACCACGACCCTGCGGATGATCCTCGGGTTGGACCGGCCCACGTCGGGCACCGCCACCATCGGCGGCTGCAGCTATCACGAGCTGACCGATCCGATGCGGACCGTGGGGGCGTTGCTCGACGCGAAGCAGTTGCATCCCAACCGTTCTGCGCGCGACCACCTGCGCTGGCTGGCGGCCGCCGGGCGACTACCCGCGACGCGGATCGACGAGGTGCTCGAGATCGTCGGGCTGACCTCGGCGGCCGACCAGCGCGCGGGCGCCCTGTCGCTGGGCATGGGGCAGCGGCTCGGCATCGCCGCGGCGCTGCTCGGCGATCCACCGGTGCTGCTGTTCGACGAGCCGGTCAACGGGCTCGACCCCGAGGGTATCCACTGGGTGCGCACGCTGATGCGCGCCCTGGCCGCCGAGGGCCGCACGGTGCTGGTGTCGAGCCACCTGCTCGCCGAGATGGCCAGCACCGCGGACCGGCTGCTGGTCATCGGCAGGGGCACGTTGGTCGCCTCGACGACGGTGGCCGACTTCATCGGCCGCTCCGGCGCGGACACCGTGCGGGTGCGTAGCCCGCGCGCGGACACCATGACCGAGCTGCTCGCCGACGCGGGACTGGACGTGGAGCTCGCGCCCGACGGGGCGCTGCAGGTGCGCGGCGCGTCGGTGGAGGTCGTCGGGGAGCTGGCGGCCCGCCACGGGGTGACCCTGCACGAACTGAGCGTCCAGCGGGCGTCGTTGGAGGAGGCCTATCTGCGGCTCACCGACGATGCCGTGCAGTACCGGGCGGCCAGCTGATGCGGGGCCTGCTGAACGCCGAGCGCATCAAGCTGACGTCGACGCGGTCCCCGCGGTGGTCGAGTGCCGCCGTCGTCGTCGCGAGCCTGGGGCTGGCCGCCGCGCTGGGCGGCGCGGCCGGCAGTGAATCGACGGGCCCCACGGACGCCGTGCTCGGGGTTGCCGTGCTCGGGGTCCCGCTGTTCATGGTGCTCGCCGCGATCAGCGTGACCAACGAGTACCGCAGCGGGATGATCCGCACGACGTTCGTCGCGACGCCCGGCCGGTGGCGGGTGCTGATCGCGAAAGCCGTTGTCCTGGGCGCATTCTCGGCACTCTTCGCCGCGGTGCTGTCGTGTGCGACCGTCCTGGTGACCTGGCTGTGGGCGGGTCCCGGCGGCCTGAGTTGGACCCTCGACGACGCCGAGGTGTGGCGCACCGTGGCGGCCATGACGACCTACGGGGCGGCGAGCGCGGTGCTCGGCGTGGGGGTCGGCGCCCTGCTGCGGCACACCGCCGGTGCGGTCGCGCTACTCCTGCTGTGGCCCCTCGTGGTCGAGCCGGTCGTCTCGGCGCTGCCGCACGTGGGTCCCACCTTCGGTCCCTACCTGCCGTTTCGCAACGTCATCGTCTTCGTCGGTGCCCTGCCGACGGACGGGCTGCCCTGGGGACGGGCCGAGTCACTGCTCTACTTCCTGGCGGTGGTCACCGCCGTGTTCTGTGCCGGAGCGCTGGTGGTGGACGGGCGGGACGCCTGACCGCCGTCGCCGGTTTGCGTGAAGTGTCATTCATTGTCGATGATGTCCCGATGGCCAACACGTGGTTGACGCCGTCGCAGCAGCGAACGTGGTTGAGCTACATGGGCGTCTACCACCGCATGGAGTTCGAGATGAATCGCCAGCTGCAGGCCGAGTGCGGGCTGTCGCTGGCCGACTACACGGTGATGAACGCGTTGTCGGTCGCGCCGGGCCGGCGGCTGCGGGTGTCCCAGTTGGCGACGAACATCGGCTGGGAGCGCAGCCGACTCTCCCACCATCTGCAGCGCACCGCGGGCCGCGGGTTGGTCGACCGGGTGCGCTCGGACACCGACGGCCGGGCGACCGACGTCGTGCTGACCGAGGCCGGCATGACGTCGCTGCGGGCCGTGGCGCCCAAGCACGTGGCGTGGGTGCGCACGCTGTTCTTCGCCGCCCTCGACGAGGGGCAGGTGACGCGGCTGGGCGAGCTGCTCGACGACGTCTACCAGAACATCCTGCGGGAGGGCACGCTGCCGCGGCCCGGCAGCGTGCCGGACTAGGTCTGTACCTCGCCCCCGTCGACGAACAGCTCGCTTCCGGTCATGAAACTGCTTGCCGCAGAGGCGAGGAAGACGACGGCCGCGGCGACCTCCTCGGGTTGGCCGATGCGACCAAGCGTGACGTCGGCGGTGAGCTGCTCCAGCAGTTCCTGCTCGCCACCGGCGGGCGCGAGCCCGACCAGGCCGGGCGTTTCGATGGGCCCCGGGACCAGCGTGTTGACCCTGATGCCCCGCTCGGCCAACTCCGCCGCCCAGGTCCGGCCCAGCGAGCGGACGGCGGCCTTGCTCGCGGCGTAGGCGCCGAAGGACGGCACGCCCCTGGACGCCGCCGTCGATCCCGCGAGGATGACCGATGCCCCAGAGTTCAACAGCGGCAACATCTTCTGCACCGTGAACAGGGTTCCGGCGACGTTGCGAGTGAACGTGTCGTTGACGTGCTCGACCGTGGTGTCGGCCAGCGTGGCGAACTCCCCGCCACCCGCGTTGGTGAACACCACGTCCAGGCCGCCGCCGTGCGCCGTCACCGCATCGACGATGGCGTCGAGCTGGGCGGGGTCGCTGACGTCGCTGCGAACGCCGGTCGCCGCCGGGCCGATCGTCGCGACCGCGGCGTCGATCGTGGATTGGTTGCGCCCCGTGAGGAAGACGTGGGCGCCGGCGTCGGCCAGGGCGCGCGCCGAGGCGAGCCCGATGCCCGCGGTGCCACCGGTGACGAGTGCGTTCTTACCGTCGAGGGATCCCATGAGTGCTCCTTTACGTGATGTTTCACCTAAATGGAGAATGCCCGACGGCACCCTGAGGTGTCAACCGCGCCCGCGCCGTTCGGGGCGACCGTGGCGAACCTGACTAACCTAGGGACGATGCGGCGAGGATCACGGACGTTACTGGCGGCGCTCGTGGCGGTCGCGTGCGCGACGGAGGGTGCCGCGTGCACCCGCGAGACCGCCCGGCCGCAGGATCGGCCGGCGGCTGCGGCGCCAGACTTTGCGGCCGCGCTGCGGGACGGGGTCGGCGCCGACGCGATGCTCGCGCACCTCGACAGGCTGCAGCGCATCGCCGACGCCAACGGCGGCAACCGAGCGCTGGGCACCCCCGGCTTCGCCGCCAGTGCCGACTACGTCGCAGGAGTGTTGCGCGACAAGGGTT
This sequence comes from Mycolicibacterium madagascariense, assembly GCF_010729665.1. Lineage (NCBI taxonomy): Bacteria > Bacillati > Actinomycetota > Actinomycetes > Mycobacteriales > Mycobacteriaceae > Mycobacterium > Mycolicibacterium madagascariense. Next base: position 811,934 of record NZ_AP022610.1, read on the forward strand.
TCGACGTGCAAGCGACCGAGTTCGAGGTACGGGTGCCGTTCGCGAACGAGCCCGTGGTGACGGTCGGCGGGCAGCGCGTGCGCGCCTCGCCGATCAATTACACGGTCGGGACCGGCGCGGCGGGGCTCAGTGGCCGGCTGGTGCCCGCCAGAGGCGGTCCACGACCCGGGTGTGCGAGCGCCGACTACGACGGTCTCGACGTCACGGGCGCGGTCGTCCTCGTCGACAGGGGCGCCTGCCCGTTCGGGGACAAGCAGACCGTGGCCGCCGAACGGGGCGCGGTCGCCCTCATCGTCGCCAACGACGTCGACGGCGAACTGCGCGGCGCCACACTCGGTGAGGACACCGACGTGACGATCCCCGCGGTCGGCATCACCAAGGCCGACGGCGCTCGACTGCGGGCGAACCCCGCCGCCGCGACGGTCACCCTCGACGCGGGTGTCCGGGTCGAGGAGACCCACAACCTCGTCGCCCAGACGAAGACCGGCTCCCCCCGGAACGTCGTGATGGTGGGCGCCCACCTGGACAGCGTGCCCGCCGGGCCGGGCATCGACGACAACGGTTCCGGTGTCGCCGCCGTGCTGGAAACCGCTGTGCAGCTGGGTAGTTCGCCCCAGGTGCAGAACGCCGTGCGGTTCGCGTTCTGGGCGGCCGAGGAGGAGGGCGTCATCGGATCGACGAGATACGTGCAGGGACTCGGGGTGGAGGCGCTCAAGGACATCGCGCTGTACCTCAACGTCGACATGATCGCCTCGCCGAACCCCGGATACTTCACCTACGACGGGGATCAGTCCGCACCGCCGAGCCCCGTTCCGCCGCGTGTCCCGGAGGGCTCGGCGGGTCTGGAGCGGACGCTGGCGCAGTACCTCGCCGCGGCGGGAAAACCGCCCCGCGACACCAGCTTCGACGGCCGATCGGACTACGACGCCTTCACGAAGGCCGGCATCCCGTCCGGCGGACTGTTCTCCGGTGCCGAGGACGAGATGAGCGCCGACGAGGCGGCCCTCTGGGGAGGTACGGCCGGCGCGCCGTTCGATCCGAACTACCACGCAAAGTCCGACCGCTACGACCAGCTCGACCGCACGTCGCTCGAGATCCACGGCAAGGGCTTGGCCTATGCGATCGGGCTCTACGCGCAGGATCAGGGTGGCCGCAACGGGGTGCCGGTCCGCGACGACCGCACCCGGCACGTGGTGACCGCGTCATGAGAGCGGTCGTCCTCGCAGCCTGTCTCGTCGTGCTGGCCGGGTGCTCGTCGCCGCAGCAGCAGCCCCCGCCGCAGCCGCCGGCCGCCGCGGACCCCGCCCACGACCTGGCCGCGAAGGTCACCGTCGACGGCATCTTCGGACACCTGCGGAAACTCGCCGACATCGCCTCGGCGCACGGGAACAGCAGGGCCGACGGCACCCCGGGTGGCGACGCGACCGTCGACTACGTCGCAGGAGTGTTGCGGGACAAGGGTTTCGACGTGCAGACCCCGGAGTTCGACCGGGTGGTCCAGTCGTCGCCGGGCCGGCCCACGCTGACCGCGGCGGGGCGCAGCTTCGGCGTGGCTCAGGCCTCGCTGCTGGTGACCACCGCGCCCGGCGGCCTCAGCGCGATCACCGTGCGGCCGCCGCGGCCTGCCGGGTGCAGCGCGGGCGACTGGGGCACGACGCAGGTGCGCGGCGCCATCGCCGTCGTCGACGACACGGGGTGCTCGGTCGTCGACAAGCAGAACGTCGCCGTCGCGCGGGGAGCCGTCGGCCTGCTCGTCGTGTCCGACCCGGGACCCGACGACAGCCCGGCAGGTCTCTTCCCGCCCGGCTACTACGAGCAGTTGCGGACGCCTGCGGCGGTCATCGACGATGCCGCCGATGCGCAGCTGCGGCGCACGTCGGCACCCGTCCGGCTGGTGCTCGACGGCAAGAGTGCGGTGGTCACGTCGCGAAACGTGGTGGCACAGACCAAGTCCGGCGATCCGCACCACGTCGTCGTCGCGGGCGCCCACCTCGACTCGGCCGCAGGCAGCCCCGGTCTGAACGACGACGGGTCCGGTCTGGCCGCAGTGCTGGAAACCGCTGTGCAGCTGGGCAGTTCACCGCAGGTCACCAATGCGGTGCGGTTCGCGTTCTGGGGCGCCCAGCAGGCCGGTCTGCGGGGCTCCACCACCTACGTCGCGGGCCTCGGACGCGCCGGGATCGACGACATCGCCCTCTACCTCGACGTCGACGTCATCGGCTCGACCAACGCCGGCTACTTCACCCTCGACGGTGACCAGTCCGGCCAACCCAATCCCGACATCCCCGCAGCACGCGTGCCCGTCGGGTCGGCCGGCGTCGAACGCACCTTGGCCGGCTACCTCAACCTGGCCGGCGTGCGGCCTGCGGACATGCCGCTGGGCCTGGCGAGCGACTACAGCGCGTTCCTTCGGGCCGGGGTGCCGATCGGCGGCATCACCACCGGGTCGTCGGGTCGCAAGACCGCGTTGCAGGCGCGACTCTGGGGCGGCCGCGCCGGAGTGCCGTTCGACCCGAACTACCTGGGGCCCGGGGACACGATCGCGAACGTCGACCGCGCGACGCTGGCCGTCACCGGGCCCGCGGTGGCCTTCGCCGTCGGGACCTACGCCCGATCCACGCACGGGCCCAACGGAGTTCCGCCGCGGGGTTGACAGGAACCCCTACGGTAGCGCCCGCCCGCGCCGCAGGACTCATCACAGGGAACCTGCGTAGGAATGTCGGTCGTGACCACGACTCCTCGACGATGGACCGCGACGGTGGGATTGGCTGCGGCCGTCCTGATGGGCGCGCTGACGGTGGCCTGCGGCTCCAACAGCACCCCGTCGCCCTCCACGACGTCCACGACCAGCAGCACCTCGACGACGACCTCGACCCACGAGAAGCATTCGTCGGGCGGCGGCGGTGGGGGTGGCGGAGGCGGTGGCGGCCAGGCGCCCGCCACCGACACCGACACGCCGGCACCCTCCACGGTGACCAACACCGAGACCGACACCCAGACGGTGACCCCGTCGCCGTCGACCTCCGTCGAGGTGGACACGTCGACCCAGACCGTCACCGTGGGCCCGTCGCGCGATCAGCAGCACAACGGCTACGGCCCGGGCAACAACAACGACAACCAGCACCACAACTAGTCGGTGGGGCTGGTGTCCTTCGCCTGACGCAGGCCCAGCAGGCGCATGCCGTGGTAGATGACCAGGGCGGCGATCGAGCCGAGCGCGATGCCGGTGAAGATCAATGATCCGGCGTGCCAGGTGAAGTCGGCGATGCCGACGATCAGCGGGATGGCGGCCGTCATCTGGTTGATGGGCAGGCTGAAGTCGACGCGATTGGTCAGCCAGATGCGGACCCCGAGGATGCCGACGAGTCCGTAGAGCACGACGGTGGCGCCGCCGAGCACGCCGGGCGGTATGGCGGAGATCGCCGCGCCGACCTTGGGGCACATGGCCAGGACGATCGCGACGAGCGCGGCGATCCAGTAGGCCGCCGTCGAGTACACGCGCGTCGCGGCCATCACGCCGATGTTCTCCGCGTAGGTCGTGGTGGCCGAGCCGCCGCCGAGACCCGCCAGGGTGGTGGCGATGCCGTCCGCGGCGATGGCCCGGCCCATCACGGGATCGGTGTCGCGGTTCGTCATCTGCCCCACCGACTTCACGTGCCCGATGTTCTCGGCGATGAGCGCGATGACCGCGGGCAGGAACAGCGGCAGGACCGACGGGCTGAACGACGGCGCCTGGAATCGGGGCAGGCCGATCCAGGGCGCCGCCGCGATCGCCGAGGTGTCGACGTCGCCGAGGGCGAGCGCCAGGAGATAGCCGATGACGACGGCCAGGAAGATCGCGAGCCTGCCGACGATGCCGCGGAAGAACGCCAGGATTGCGACGAGCAGCACCAGCGTGACGAGTCCGACCACGGGGCCCTTCTCGAAGTTCGCCTTCGCGGCGGGCGCGAGGTTGAAGCCGATGAGCGCCACGATGGCACCCGTCACGACCGGCGGCAGCGTCGCGTCGAGCCAGCCGGTCCCGACGACGTGCACGACGGCCCCGATGATGATCAGGAGTACGCCGACCGCGACCAGGCCGCCGAGGGCGCTGCCCGTGCCCTTGGCTGCCACGGCGGCGGTGACCGGGGCGATCACCGAGAAGCTCGAACCCAGGTAGCTGGGCAGCCGATTGCCGGTGACGACGAGGAAGAGCAGCGTTCCGATCCCGGAGAACAGCAGCGTCGTGGCCGGCGGAAAGCCCGTCAGCACGGGCACCAGGAACGTCGCGCCGAACATCGCCACCACGTGCTGCGCGCCGATGCCGATGGTGCGCGGCCAGCTCAGCCGCTCGTCGGGGGCCACCACGGTGGCGTCGGACGGGACGGGCTTCCAGGTCAGCGGAATCACAGATTGGACTACACACCATTGCTGCCGACGTCGCCAGCCGGGGCGCCCGGGCCGGAGTGCTACCGTGTAGCACATGGAGGAGATTGGTGTCAGGGAGTTGCGTCAGCACGCCAGCCGGTACCTCCGACGGGTCGCGGCCGGGGAGACGATCGAAGTGACCGACCGAGGCCGCCCGGTTGCCCGCCTGGTGCCCATCACCGGCGACCCGTGGCAAGACCTGATCGACGCCGGCGAGGTGCAGCCGGGCTCCGGACGCGAGGCCATGTCCGGCATCACGCCGCGCGACTACGGTTTCAGCGCCTCCCGCGCCCTCGACGACCTCCGCGACGGTGAGCGCTGAGGGGCGAATGCGGCTCTATCTGGACACCTCCGCTCTCGTCAAGCTCGTCGTCGAGGAGCCCGAAACCGCTGCGCTGCAAGCATTCCTGGACGCGTCGCCCGACGACGCCCTGTTCACCGCGGCGCTGTCACGCATCGAGTTGATGCGCGCCGTCGGCCGCGCCGGCGACGCCGCACGAGCGCAGGCGCGGGCGCGGGCGCTGCTGGACGCGGTGGACACCGTCGCGCTCTCACGGACACTTCTCGACGACGCGGGACTCCTTGGGCCAGAACGCCTTCGGAGCCTGGACGCGATTCATCTCGCTGCCGCGATGCGGGCGGGGACCACCTTGCGCAGCGTGGTCACCTACGACCTCCGCATGGCCGATGCTGCGCAGCGGCTCGGGATGCAGACCTCGGCGCCTAACTGAGCCGCGGGATGATCTCGTCGCCGAGGCGTGTCACCCAGCCCGCCGGATCCGGGTTGCCGGGCCAGGGTCCGGTGTTGATGGTGTCGAAGCCGAGCGCGGCGAACTGGTCGAGCGTGCGCAGATAGGCGTCGGTGTCGGCGAACGGGTCGTCGAAGAAGCCGACGGTAAGCCGGATGTCGGCGATGTCGCGGCCGACGTCGTCGCAATGCCTGCGCAGCACGTCGAGCTTGTGTGGCAGCTCGTCGAGGGTCGACGAGGCATTCCACACGTCGGCGTACTGGGCGACCATGCGCAGGGTCTTCTTCTCCCCGGACCCGCCGATGAGGATGGGCGGGCGACGGATCGGCTGCGGCTGGCAGAGGGTTTCGGCGAGCTGATAGTGCTTGCCCTCGTACGGCCCGTCGTTCTCACTCCACATCTGCTGACAGATCTGCAGCGTCTCCTCGAGCATCTCGAACCGGTCCTTGAGCGGCGGATAGGGAACGCCCAGCGCGTGATGCTCGCGGTCGTACCACGCCGCGCCGATGCCGAACATCGAACGGCCGCCGCTCAATACGTCGAGGGTGGTGACCGTCTTGGCCAACACGCCGGGGTAGCGGTAGGTGACGCCGGTGACGAGCATCGTCAACGTGATGCGCTCGGTGAGCGCCGCGAGGTAGCTCATCGACGTGTAGCCCTCGAGGAAGGGGTTCTCGGCGGGCCCGAAGTTCTCCATCTGGAAGAAGTGGTCGGCGAGGGTGAACATGTCGACACCGCCGTCCTCGGCGGCCTTCACGGTCGCGGCGAGCGTGGGGGCCAGCTGTTCGGGGGCGCCGGGCAGGAAGTCGATGTAGTGAACGCCTAGTTTCATGTGAGACAACGCCTTTCGTCAGTCGTTGAGCCGTTCCAGGAGTGCCAACGCCTCGTTGACGATCCTGCGCTCCGGCTCGGTGAAGCGGTCCTGCATGGCACGCACCAGCCACTCCTCGCGCACCCGCCGGTCGTTCTCGGCGTGCTTGCGGCCGACGGGGGTCAGCGCGATGAGTTGGCGGCGACCGTCGTCGGGATCGGGCGTACGCACGATCAGGCCGTGCCGGTCCAAGCCCGCCAGCGTGGCCGCCATGGATTGCGGCCGTACGCGTTCCGCGCCGGCCAGCTGACTGGTCGACGCGGGACCGTCCTTGACGAGACGGATCAGGACCGCGGTCTGGGACGGGGTCAGGTCGTCGTCGGTGGCGACCTCCATCAGGCGTCTGCGCAACCGGCTGAACATGACGCGCAGATCGCGCGCCGCCGCCACCGCAGACTCGCTGACCCGTTCCATTTACACAGCCTAAACTGAACAGTCCAGACTGTCTAGCTGACGCGGATGACGATCTTGCCGACGTGGCGTGCCTCGGCGATGCTGGTGAAAGCGCTTGGCGCGTCGTCGAAGTCGTAGACCTCGTCGATCACCGGCGCGATGTGGGCCGCGGTGACCGCGCGGATGGTGTTTTGCAGGTCACCGCGGTGTCCGACGGTGATGGAACGGGTCAGGGCGCCCGAATTGCGCAGTAAGAAGAAGTCGACACCCGGGTTCTCCCTGCTGAGGAACCCGATGAGCGTCACCTCGCCACCCTGGGCGACGGCCCGCAGCGACTGGTCGATGGTCGCCGGACCACCGACCTCCACCACGCGGTCGACGCCGCGGCCGCCGGTCAGTTCACGGACCCGCCGACCCCACTGGGGGACCTCGGTGTAGTCGACGATCTCGTCAGCCCCCAGCGAGCGGAGGATCTCGCCCTTGGCCGCGCTCGACGTGGTGGCGACGACGCGCGCGCCCAGCGCCTTGGCCAACTGCACCGCGAACACCGACACCCCGCCGGAGCCGAGCGTCAGCACGGTCTGGCCGGCTCGAATCGGCAGCGGGCCGCCGAGCGCCGTCCACGCCGTCGTCGCTGCGCAGGGTAGCGTGCAGCCCGCCTCGTCGGAGAGCGAATCGGGAAGCGGCACAACGGCTTCGCGCGAGACGACCTTGTACTCGGCCAGCCAGCCGTCCTGCCCGCTGCCGTAGCTGTCGGCCGCGGCGGTCGGGGGCATCGGACCGCCGAACCAGCGCGGGTGAAAGATTCCGAGCACGCGGTCTCCGACGGCGAAGTCCTCGACGCCCTCGCCGGTCTCGACGACCTCGGCGGCGGCGTCGCTGCACGGGATGAGGCCGATGGCGGCCGGGCGCACGTACTCCTTGCGGGCGATCGCGATGTCGCGGTAGTTCAGCGACACCGCTCGCACCTTCAGCAGCAGTTCCCCGCGCTGCGGGCGTGGCATCTCCTCGTCGTGGCGGCGCAGGCCGTCGACACCGGTCAGTTCGTCGAATCGATAGACGCGCATGCCCCGAGGCTACGAGCGTCGTGGATCAGCCGGGGTAGGCCGACGTCAGGCGGGTCGACTCGGGCTTGTCGAAGACGTCGTTCAGCGTCACCGTGCGCAGGTTGCGGTCGTGGATGATGTCGATGAGTTCGTGGTAGACGGTGGTGACGGGCGGATGGTTGAGGTGGCTGATGACGATCGACTGCGGCGTGAACCACTTGTCGGCGTTGGCGACGATGTCGTGCGGGGCCAGGATCTGGTCGTCGCCGCTGGAGCCGTTCCACAGCGTGGTCTCGGTGTAGCCGAGGTCGGCGGCGACCGACTGGACGACGTCGTTGTAGGCGCCGTACGGCGGACGGTAGTACGGCGTCGCGTCAACGCCGAAGGTGTCCCTGATGAACTGGTCGGTGTGGCGCAGCTCGTCCGCGACCTTCAGCGGCGTGAGCTTGGTGAGGTCCGGATGGATCCACGTGTGGTTGCCCAGCTGGATCTGACCCGACTCCACCATGGGCAGCAGCAGGTCGCGGTTGTCGGTCCACGAGGCAAACACCCCGGTCACGAACATCGTCAGGCGAATGCCGGTGTCCTTGGCCAACTGGGCGTAAGCCCGGACGACCTTGGTGTCGACGCCGTCGTCGAGGGTGAGCGACATGAGATCCCCCGCGCCCGGTAGCGCGCTGAGCACGCCGCCGCCGGGGAGCAGGACCCGTGCCGCCGCGGGTGGCGGCGGCAGGAGCTGCGGCCACGGCGGCGGAGCGGGCGGAGGCGGTGGTCCGGGGGGCGGGACGACCTGCGCCGCCTGGCTCGAGGCACCTGCGCCGCAGCGCACCAGGGCGAGCCCGGTCGCCGAGGCGACCACACCGAGGAGGACGTTGCGACGGGACAGCATCGTCCCATCCGTCACTCTGGTAACAGCGGACATTCCAGCACAGTAGCCGCCCAAGGCCCGTAACCCGGGGACGCTGGGGCGATTGTCGGAAAAATGCGTGCTTGGGGTTTGCCGTGGGGCGGCTGCGAGGCGGCCGTTCTACTGGTTGCGCACCACGTTGACGGCCAGGTAGGCGCCGTACCCGAGCAGGCCGATCACCGCGAGCTTGCGCGTCTTGGGCACCGCGAGTCCGAGCCCGATCGCCGTCTCCAGGCCACCATTGATCTTGAGGTAGCGCGCGGTGTCCTTGGGGAACGCCGCCTTGGTGACGCCCTCGAACAGGTCGGGCCGGACGAAGTGCGCGGCACCCGTTCCGGCCAGGGCCACTCCGAGCACCGACGGCACTTTCGAACTACTCTCCTTGGGCACTGCTGATCCTCTCGTCAGGCAATCTGGAAGTCGCTCAACGGAAATGCGGACGCCTCGGCGATCGCCGTCTCCGTGGAGGACGGGCGCAGCAGCGTCGGCTCGCCCGCCGGGTTGAAGTAGTAGGAATGCGCGCTCGCGCAGTTGCCGTTGGTGAACAGCGAGTCCCCCAGGAGCTCGGTCATCCGGTCCAGGAACGAGGCGTTGGCGTCCTCGGTGACCTCGAAGGTCGTCGCCCCGCGCCGCTTGACCTCCGTGAACAGCCGGTCCATGAAGCGCATCTGGTACTCCATGGTGTTGAAGAAGTTCAACCCGAGGAACGCATACGGGCTGGCCAGGCTCAGGTAGTTCGGGAAGTAGGGCATCGAAACCCCTTGATAGGCCTGGAATCTGGTCTCGCGCCACCACTTGCCGAGATCGCGTCCGTCGCGCCCGATGACCTCGATGGCCGGGAAGTTGGCCTCCCACAGATCGAAACCCGTGGCCAGCACCAGGGTGTCGATGACGTTCTTGGTGCCGTCGGTCCCGACGATGCCGTCGGCCTCGATGTGGTCGATTCCCGAATCATGAAGGTGCACATGCGGTTTGGTGAAGGCGCGGTAGTAGCCGTTGGAGAACGTCGGTCGCTTGCAGCCGAAGTCGTAGTCCGGCGTCAGCCGGCGCCGCAGCTCGGCGTCCCGGATCACGGCGAACCGGTGCAGCTTGGCCAGATCGGAGGCGGAGATGTTGAACCGTCCCCGGAAGGTCCGGTAGTGCCGCACGCCGACGGAGACCATCACCTCGTAGATCGAACTGGTCAGCCATCGAAGGAGGCGCTGCGTCAACGGAACTCGCGCGAACAGCCGCTTGGCGCGTTCACCGAACCGCAGGTCGATCTTCGGCACCACCCAGATCGGCGTGCGCTGGTAGACGGTGAGGTCGGCGGCCGTCTTGGCGAGTTCGGGGATCAGCTGCACCGCGGTGGCACCCGTGCCGATCACCGCGATGCGGCGACCCTCGGCGTCGAAGTCGTCGTCCCACTCGGTGGTGTGGATCAGTGTGCCCTCGAACTCGGTGATGCCCGGGATGTCGGGCACCCTCGGTTGGGACAGGAAGCCGGTCGCGGTGATGAGATAGCGCGCGCTCATCGTGTCGCCGCCGGCCAGGGCGATCCGCCAGACGGACGCCTCCTCGTCCCAGCGCGCGCCCTCGACCGCGACGTTGAAGCGCATGTGCGCGCGCACGCCGTACTTGTCGGCGACGTCGTCGGCGTACTGCTTGATCTCCGGGCCGGGGGTGAACAGCCGCGACCAGTTCGGGTTCGGCTCGAAGTAGTAGGAGTACGTGGTCGTCGGCACGTCGACGGCGAGGCCGGGGTAGTGGTTGACGTACCAGGTGCCGCCGAGGTCGTCCTCGCGATCCAGGATGACGAAGTCGTCGATGCCGAGCCGCTTGAGCTGGATCGCTGCGCCGATCCCCGCGAACCCGGCTCCGACGATGACCGCGTCGTAGTGCTCCGAAGTCATGGCCGTACGGTACCTCAGGTACCGGGTAGGTACGGGAGCGCGCCCTACCCCTTGAGCGACCCGGTCCGCTTCTCCTGCGTGGTCGCCATGCAGACGACCTCGCGGTCACCCTGCGACCACGTCTGCTCGGTGGGATAGAGGACGAAGACGCCGATGGTCTCGTCGCTGAGCGCGTCGGAGGAGTAGGACTGCAGTTCCGACGGGCACCTGTTCTGCCAGTCGTCGATCGCGGCCTGCCCCGGGTATTCGCCGTCGGGCATGGTCAGCACGGCATAGACCTCACCGGCGTGCGGGTTGGCGCAGTCGGTCTTGGGAACGGCCTGCACCAGCGAGCCGCTCGGAATGTCGGTGATGCAGTCGCCGACGGCGAGATCGGTGGCGATCACCTTGTCCTTCATCGAGTTCAGGAAGTACCACACCCCGACACCCAGCCCGCTCATCAGGACGACCGCGAGCACCGCGAGCCCGACCCACAGCCCGGTGCGGGACTTCTTCGGCGGCTCCGGATACGGGTAGATCGGCGGCGGGTAGGGGCCCTGCTGATAGGGCAGCGGGGGAGGCGGCGGGTACTGCGGACCGGGCGGGCCGTACGCAGGCGGCTGATTCGGATCTCCCGGCCAGGTCATCCAGGGAAGATAGCAGGATTAGCCGGGCAGCGACCTGAGTGCGGCGTCGACCGCGCGGGCCGGCACGTCGACCGTCTTGGAGCCCAGGTCGTGGCGGGCGCCGGTGATCTCGACGACCTCGGTGGGGCCCGAGACGAGCGCGGCGGCCGCGCGGAGTTCGTCGATCGTGGCGAACGGGTCGGAGGTGCCGTGCGTGAAGACCGTCGGCACCGTGATGCGCGGCAGGTGCTCGGTGCGTGCCCGCTCGGGCTTGCCCGGCGGATGCAGGGGATAGGAGAAGAGCAGGAGCCCCTCGACCGGCAGGCCATCGGCGACCGCCATCGACGTCATCCGCCCGCCGTAGGAATGCCCACCGGCGAGGACCGGTCCCGCGGTCAGCGAGCGCGCCAGGTCGACGGCGTCGGCGATGCCCGCTTGGTCGGCGGCGGCCGATCCCGACGGCGGACCCTTGGGACGCCTGCGTCGGTAGGGCAGGTCATAGCGCACCGCCAGCCACCCGCGCGCCGCCCACTCGTCGCACAGCCGGACCAGCATGGGGGAGTCCCGGTTTCCGCCGGCGCCGTGGGTGAGCAGCACGATGCCCGTGGGATCGCCGGCCGGCGGGTGCGCGACGCCGGCGATCGCGTCAAACGCCACGGGACCGCAGCCGGAACAGCGCCGAGACCGGACCGTGGCCGTGGCCCAGCGGGTAGGCCTCGCGCAAGCATTCGGTGACCCAGCCCTTGGCGAAGGCCACCGCATCGGGCACCGAATAGCCGTGAGCCAGCGCGCAGGCGGTCGCCGCTGCCAACGTGTCACCGGCGCCGTGGTCGTGGCTGGTGTCGATGCGCTCGGCGTCGAACTCGTAGAAGTCGGTCCCGTCGTACAGCAGGTCGGGGCTGTGCGACGAGGACCGCAGGTGGCCGCCCTTGACCAGCGCCCACGTCGGTCCGAGTGCATGCAGCGCCTGCACGGCGTCGCGCTGGGTGACCGCGTCGACGACGTCGATGCCCGTGATGAGCCGCACCTCGTCGAGGTTGGGGGTGACGAGCGTGGCCAGCGGGAACAGTTCGGTGCGAAGGGTGTCCAGCGCCGACGGGTGCAGCAGGGGGTCGCCATGCATCGACGCGCACACGGGGTCCACCACCAGTGGCGCCGCACCGGCGCCGCTCTGCAGCTCCCGCCACGTCTCGGCGACGGCTTCGATGATCGCCGAGGAGGCCAGCATGCCCGTCTTGGCGGCCTGGATGCCGATGTCGGTGGCGACGACCCGGATCTGACCGGTGATGACGTCGAGCGGGATTTCGTGGAAACCCTTGACGCCCAACGAGTTCTGCACGGTCACCGCGGCCACCGACACGCAGCCGTGCACGCCGAGCATGGCGAACGTGCGCAGATCGGCCTGGATGCCCGCGCCGCCGCCGGAGTCGGAGCCGGCGATGGTCATCACGCGCAGCGGAGTCTCACCGGGCGCGCTCAGCGGTAGGAACGTCATGCGGCCCTCGGGTGGACGGCAGTCATCTCGGCACTCCCTACGCCGGCATTACCCGGTCAGGTTCATACGGTCGACGGCGGGCCGGGTGGTCGAGCCCGGTAGCCGTCCTCTCAGCGCACTCCGTGTGCGCTCCCGCGCGGACGCGACAAACCTACCGCAGCCACTGTTCGACCAGAGGAATACGAATTGGTCCGTGATCATTTGTATAGCTAACATATGTGTTTTGGGCAGAGGCGCCCTGGGAATTGATCGCGATACGCATCGCGGTACGTGTAGCCGCGCACATGACGACAGAGATCGAGATGACGAAGCCAATCACCATGGAGAACGCCGCGCTGAACGACACCGCGAGCCGGCGCGTACGGATGGACCACGACCACCCGCACTACAAGTGGGTGGTGCTGTCGAACACGACGCTCGGCACGCTGCTGGCCACGATCAACGCCTCGATCGTCCTCATCTCGCTACCCGCGATCTTCCGCGGCATCGGCCTCAACCCCCTGGCCCCCGGCAACGTGAGCTACCTGCTGTGGATGCTGATGGGCTATCTGGTGGTGACCGCCGTGCTGGTCGTCCCGTTCGGGCGTCTCGGGGACATGCTGGGCCGGGTCCGCATCTACAACTGGGGCTTCGTGGTGTTCACGCTGGCCGCGGTGGCGCTGTCCTTCGACCCCTTCCACCTGGGCGGCGGTGCGCTCTGGCTGATCGGCTGGCGGGTCGTGCAGGGCGTCGGCGGCGCGATGCTGATGGCGTCGTCGTCGGCGATCCTCACCGATGCGTTCCCGGCCAACCAGCGTGGCATGGCGCTCGGGGTCAACATGGTGTCCGCCGTCGCCGGATCCTTCCTCGGACTGCTGATCGGCGGTGTCCTCTCCGAGTGGCACTGGAGGGCGATCTTCTGGGTGGGCGTCCCGATCGGCATCGCGGGCACCATCTGGAGCGTCCGCTCGCTGCGCGAACTCGGCACCCGCACCGCAGGCAAGCTCGACCTGCCCGGCATCGTGACCTTCGGCGTCGGGCTGACGGTGCTGCTCGCGGGCATCACCTACGGCATCCAGCCCTACGGCGGCTCCACCACCGGCTGGTCGAACCCGCTGGTTCTCGGCGCCATCGCGTTCGGACTGGTGTGCCTGGTGGCGTTCTACTTCGTCGAACGACACGTCGAGTCCCCGATGGTCGACGTGCGACTCTTCAAGTCGGCGTCGTTTGGCATGGGCAACTTCGCCGGCCTGATGTCCTCGATGGGCCGCGGCGGCCTGCAGTTCATGCTCATCATCTGGCTGCAGGGCATCTGGCTGCCGCTGCACGGCTACAGCTTCGAGTCGACCCCGCTGTGGGCCGGCATCTACCTGCTGCCGATCACCGTCGGCTTCCTTGTCGCGGGTCCGCTGGCGGGTTCGCTGTCGGACCGCTACGGCGCCCGGCCGTTCACCGTGGGCGGCATGCTGCTGATGGCGGCCTCCTTCATCGCCCTGGTGCTGATCCCGGTGAACTTCGACTACTGGGTCTTCGCCACGTTCGCGTTCCTCAACGGCCTCGGCGGCGGCATCTTCACCGCCCCCAACACCGCGGCGATCATGTCGAGCGTGCCCGCCGCCCAACGCGGCGCCGCCTCCGGTGTGCGGGCGACGTTCTTCAACGCGGGCAACTCGCTGTCGATCGGCGTGTTCTTCTCGCTCATGATCGTGGGTCTGGCGCACACGCTGCCGTCGGCGATGAGCACGGGCCTGCAGGCCCAGGGCGTGTCCGCCAACGTCGCCCACGACGTCGCCAACCTGCCGCCCGTCGGCAGCTTGTTCGCCGCCTTCCTCGGCTACAACCCGATGGCCGAACTGCTGGGGCCCTCGGGCGCGCTGCAGGCCCCCGGCGTGAACGCCGACCTGCTGACCGGCAAGACGTTCTTCCCGCAGCTGATCACCGAGCCGTTCCACAGCGGCCTGACGGTCGTCTTCATCGCCGCCGCGGTGATGATGCTGCTCGGAGCGATCGCCTCGCTCTTCAGCGCCGGCAAGTACGGCACCGCGCCGGACGCCGACAACGCGGCGTAGGCATGGGGTCCGTCCGGCGTCTCTACGCTGGATGACATGACGGCCCCCCGCAGACGGCTCAACGACTCGGTGACGCGGTTCTGGAGCTTCGCCGCGCCCGCCTACGACCAGCAGTGTCTGCAGCGGCTGGTCTACCAGCCGGCGCAGGACGAGGTGATCTCCGCCCTGCGCAAGCACGGATCGCGGCGGATTGCCGACATCGCTTGCGGGACGGGCATTCTCGCGTCACGGATCGCGCGGGAACTGCGTCCCGACGAGACGTACGGTGTCGACATGTCCGACGGCATGCTGGCGCAGGCCAGGAAGCGGTCCTCGGACGTGTTCTGGAAGAAGGCGCCCGCCGAACAGCTGCCGTTCGACGACGGCTTCCTCGACGCGGTCGTCACCACCTCGGCGTTCCACTTCTTCGACCAGCCCGCCGCGCTGCGGGAGTTCCGCCGCGTGCTGGCTCCCGGCGGCGTGGTGGCGGTCGCGACGATCAGCCCGCGTCAGCTGCTACCGGTGCAGCTGTTCGCGGCGGGCGCGTGGGCACCGGCCCACAATCCGTCGCCGGCCGCCGTGCGCGCCCTGTTCACGGGCGCCGGTCTGGTCGTCGAGGATCAGCACCGCGTACGCAGGCCGTGGTGGACGCAGGCCGTGTCGGATCTGATCACCATCGGCGTCAAGCGTTAACGGTCAGGTCTCAGCGGTCAGAGGTCGACGAACACCGGCGCGTGGTCGCTGGGCGCGGGGGTGCCCTTCTTGCCCGGTTTGCGTTCGTCGCGGGCGATCTCGCCGTGGGTGACGCGGGCCTCCAGCGCGGGGGAGCCGAGGATGAAGTCGATGCGCATACCCTGGCGCTTGGGGAACCGCAGCTGCGTGTAGTCCCAGTAGGTGTAGACGCCGGGGCCGGGGGTGAAGGGCCGCACCACGTCGGCGAAGCGTTCCTCGATGGCCCGAAACGCCGCGCGCTCCGGTGCGGTCACGTGAGTGCTGTGCGTGAAGACGGCCATGTCCCAGACGTCGTCGTCGGTGGGGGCGATGTTCCAGTCACCGACCAGTGCGATGGGGGCGGCGGGGTCGGTGTCGCGCCAGCCGGTCGCGGTATTGCGAAGTGCCGCAAGCCATTCCAGCTTGTACGCATAGTGTGGATCCTGAACGGTGCGGCCGTTGGGGACGTAAAGGCTCCAGACCCGCACGCCGCCACACGTCGCCCCGATGGCCCTGGCCTCGTCGACGTCGTTGAACGCGGGCTGGCCGTCGAAGCCCAGCTGCACGTCGTCGAGACCGACCCGCGACGCGATCGCGACGCCGTTCCACTGGTTGTGCCCCACGTGGGCGACCTCGTAGCCGAGCGCGGCGAACGGCATCGTGGGGAACTGCTCGTCGGTGCACTTGGTCTCCTGCATCGCCAGCACGTCGACGTCGGCGCGTTCGAGCCAACCGGTCACGCGGTCGATACGGGAGCGGATCGAGTTGACGTTCCAGGTGGCCAGTCGCACGCGGCTCACCCTAGCGACACGTACCGGCAGCGGTGGTGCTCGGTGAAGCCCATCGACCGGTACAGCGCGATCGCGGCGGCGTTGTCGGCGAGCACCTGGACGTAGGCGCGGTCGGCCCCGCGGCCCGCCGCCCAGCCGAGCAGTGCCTCGCACACCCCGCGGGCGAGACCGCGGCGACGGGCGTGCTCGGCGACGTGGACCGACGACAGGCCCACCCAGCGGGTGCCGTTGGGCGCCACGGTGATCGCCGCCCGCGCGACCGCGGCGTCGGCGAGGGTGGCGAAGACCACCTCGCCATCGACGACCGCGGTCAGCACGTCGACCGGGACCCGTCGTGGGTGCAGGCCCAACCACGCGTCGTCCGGCCGGGCGGTCAGTCGCGCCGCCGGGCCGGGTCCCACTTCGGCCAATTGCTTTGTCATGACCAGGTTTTCGCCGTCGGTGGCCGCACCGGGCGGGATGCGGAACAGCCGGTCGGGAACGGCGAGCCGGGGTGGGACGCCGCGGGCGGCGAACCACTGCACGATCGGTGCGGTGTCGAGGCTGGGGGAGGGCAGCAGCGGCACCGCCGAATTGGCGCGCCGGGTGCAGCCGTGGCCGAAGCGCAGCAACCAACCGTCGTGCCATTCGTGTTCGACGCCGGGCCAGCCCAGCGCAGCGGCATGTTCGAGGTTGCGGATGTCGGGGTTGCGCACCGGCATCGGGGGTAGCGGCCGCAGCGACACCACGTCGGTGGCCGCGACGGTCACGACGACCCCGTGTTTGTCCCTCACCCGCAGCTCGGGGCCGGCGTCGACGAGATGGCCGACCACGTCGCTCAGCGGAGGCACCGACCCGGCGGGCAGCCGGTAGCGCAGGCTGACCCTGGTGCCGACGTCGGGCAGCTCAGGCACGAGGCGCCCAGCGCACGCTTCGTGCACGTGAAACGCGAGTGCGGCGGTCGACGAGCGTGCGTTCGGCGAGGCCAGCCATCAGTGCCCGAACGGATCGGGGTCCTCGCCGGGCGTCCACGACAGGCCCGGCGTGCCCCAGCCGTTCGCCTTCACGGCGCGTTTCGCGGCGCGCGCGTGCCGGCCGATCAGCCCGTCGATGTAGAGGAAGCCGTCGAGGTGTCCGGTTTCGTGCTGGAGCATGCGCGCGAACAGACCCGAGCCCTCCAGGGTGATCGGCGTCCCGTCGGCGTCCAGCCCGGTGACCCGTGCCCAGCTCGCCCGGCCCCGCGGGAACGATTCGCCGGGCACCGAGAGGCAACCCTCGTCGTCGTTGTCCGGGTCGGGCATCGTCTCGGGCACCTCCGACGTCTCGAGCACCGGGTTGACGACCGCTCCGCGGCGACGCGTCGTGCGGCCCCGCTCGTCGGCGCAGTCGTAGACGAACACGCGCTGGGAGACCCCGATCTGGTTGGCCGCCAACCCGACACCGTTGGCGGCGTCCATGGTGTCGTACAGGTCGGCGATGAGATCGGCCACCTCGGCGGGTAGCGACCCGTCGTCGCCCACGGGGATGGGACTGGTCGCGGTGTGCAGGACGGGATCTCCCACGATGCGGATCGGAACGACGGCCATACCGGAGAGATTAGTGGGCAGGCTTTCCTCGCCCGACTCGCGGGAACGGCTCACGGTCGAACCACATCCGTCGTGGTTCAATGTTGCCCGAACCACCAGAGGTCTCGAATGCGGGAAAGGGTCCAGAGAGCACATGGACGGCGCCATTGCGCGGACCGACAAGTCCGGGGACTCCCAGGACGACACCGCCCTCGCCGACGGTCTGACCCGCCGCGAACACGACCTCCTGGCGTTCGAGCGGCAGTGGTGGAAGTACGCGGGCTCCAAGGAAGATGCCATCAAGGAGCTGTTCTCCATGTCGGCGACGCGGTACTACCAGGTGCTGAACGCCCTCGTCGAGCGGCCAGAGGCACTCGCGGCCGACCCCATGCTGGTCAAGCGCCTGCGCAGGATGCGCGCCAGCAGGCAGAAGGCCCGGGCGGCGCGCCGCCTCGGCTTCGACGTCACCTAGGGGCTTTTCCGCCAAAGGTGCCCGGCTCGATACAGTGAGGGCGATGAATCAACGAGACTCCTCCGGGTTGCCACTGCGCGCCATGGTCATGGTGCTGCTCTTCCTCGGGGTCGTCTTCCTGTTGGTCGGCTTCCAATCCATGAGTTCGAGCAGCAGCAGCAGCTCCAGTTCGTCGAGTTCCAGCACGACGGCGAGTTCGACCTCCACGCCCACGTCGGCGTCCCCGACGCCCGCGGCCGCCAAGCCGGTGGTGCGGGTGTACAACCTCTCCGACGTGGCCGGCCTCGCGGAGACGACGGCCAATCGCCTGCGCGACGCGCAGTGGGACGTCGCCGAGACGGGCAACCTCAGCCTCGACGGCGTGACGGCGACGACCGTGTACTTCGGGGAGGCGCAGGGGGAGAAGGACGCGGCCGAGCAGATCGGCGCGCTGCTGCAGGCGCCGGTCGAGCCGCGTACGCCCGCGGTGGCTCAGCAGCCGCCCGGAGTGATCGTTGCCGTCACCGGTTAGGCTCCTCGACATGCCGATCTCCACCCCGCTTCGTCTCCTCGCCGCCGCAGCGCTCCTCGTGCCGATCGCCAGCGCGTGCTCACCGCACGAGCCGGTTGCGTCGCAGCCCGGTACCACCCCGTCGGTGTGGACGGGTTCGCCGCCGCCGTCGGCCGCCGGGGGCCCCGAGGGACAGGCGGGTCAGGCTCCCGCCGCCGCGCCCGCGGGTGAGAAGCTCACCGCCGACCTGAAGTCCCCCGACGGCACGTCGGTGGCCAGCGCCGAATTCGTCTTCTCCGGTGGCTACGCCACGATCACCGTCAAGACCACCGCTCCCGGCCAGCTGACGCCCGGTTTCCACGGTATGCACATCCACGCGGTGGGCAAGTGCGAGCCGAACTCGGTCGCCCCGACCGGCGGCGCCCCCGGCAACTTCAACTCCGCGGGCGGACACTTCCAGGTGGCCGGCCACACCGCGCATCCCGCCAGCGGCGACCTCGCCCTGCTGCAGGTTCGCGGCGACGGTTCGGCGATGTCGGTGACCACCACCGACGCCTTCACGGCGGCCGACCTGCTCGCCGGAGCGAAGACGGCCATCATCATCCACGAGCTGCCCGACAACTACGCCAACATCCCGCCGGAGCGCTACCAGCAGCTCAACGGGACCCCGGGCCCCGACGAGGCAACCCTCGCCACCGGCGACGCCGGCAAGCGAGTGGCATGCGGTGTCGTCACACCCGAGTGAGCTGGCGGCCGGTTCGCGACCCCTGCGGATCGACTTCAAGGGCTCGGCACGTCAGACCATAGGGGTCGAGTGGGAGTTTGCGCTCGTCGACGCCGTGACCCGTGAGCTGAGCAACGAAGCCGGGGCGGTCATCGCCGAGATCGGTGAAAGTCCGCGCGTGCACAAGGAATTGCTGCGCAACACCGTCGAGGTCGTCACCGGCATCTGTGAGAACTCCCGTGCGGCGATGGACGATCTGCGGGCCACGCTCGCGCCTGCGCGCCGCATCGTCCGCGCCCGCGGCATGGAGCTGTTCTGCGCGGGCACGCACCCGTTCGCGAAGTGGTCGGCCGAGCAGTTGACCGACGCGCCGCGCTACGCCGAGCTGATCAAGCGGACGCAGTGGTGGGGTCGGCAGATGCTGATCTGGGGCGTGCACGTCCACGTGGGAGTGTCCTCGGCGCACAAGGTCATGCCCATCATCACCTCGCTGCTCAACCAGTATCCGCACCTGTTGGCGCTGTCGGCGTCGTCGCCGTTTTGGGATGGCGGCGACACCGGTTATGCGAGCAACCGCGCCATGATGTTCCAACAGCTTCCGACCGCGGGCCTGCCCTTCCACTTTCAGGAATGGTCGCAGTTCGAGCAGTTCGTCCACGATCAGAAGAAGACCGGCATCATCGACCACATGAATGAAATCCGTTGGGACATCAGGCCGTCCCCACATCTCGGCACCATCGAGGTGCGGATCTTCGACGGGGTGTCCAACATTGCGGAGCTCGGCGCGCTGGTCGCGCTGACCCACTGCCTCATCGTGGACCTGGACCGCCGGCTCGACGCGGGGGAGCACCTGCCGACGATGCCGCCGTGGCACGTGCAGGAGAACAAGTGGCGCGCAGCGCGTTACGGGCTCGACGCGGTGATCATCCTCGACGAGGACAGCAACGAACGCCTCGTCACCGAGGATCTCGACGAGCTGCTGAACCGACTCGAGCCCGTCGCGGCGTCACTGGGTTGCGCCGACGAACTGGCCCAGGTCGCCGACATCTACGCCAGGGGTGCCTCTTATCAACGGCAGCGTCGAGTCGCCGAGGACACCGACGGTGACCTGGTGGCCGTGGTCGATTCGCTGATCGCCGAGTTGGAGCTGTAGCCGTGGCCATCCGACCGATGTTTCCGCTCGAGTCCGTGCGACTGCCGGGCGAGGGCTTGCCCTTGCGAATCTTCGAACCCCGCTACGGTCAGCTGGTTCGCGAATGCCTGTCTGGCGCAGGAGAATTCGGTGTCGTGCTCATCGCCGCGGGCCGAGAGGTCGGCGGCGCGGACGTGCGCTGTGACGTCGGATCGATGGCCCACATCGTAGAGAGCCACGACTTCGGTAGCGGCCAATACCTCATCGAATGCGAGATGAGAGAACGGTTTCGGGTGGTGTCCTGGCTCGACGACGACCCGTACCCGCGGGCCGACGTCGAGCCATGGCCCGACGAGCCGGGGAGCACCGTCACGGGTGCGGACATCGGCGTCGTCGAGGACCGGGTGATGGAACTGTTCGAGCGCATTGCGGCCGCGCAGAACGCCACCCTGCCGTCGCGCGCCGAACTTCTCGGCGAACCAGAGCCGGGTCAGGGTGCGGGAGATCGGTTGTACGCCTTGGCTTCCCGAGTTCCCATGGGCCAGGCGGATCGCTATTCGATCTTGGAGGCGCCGTCCGCGGCGGCCCGCTTGGACGCGCTGCGCGAAGGCGTCGAGACCGTGGCGGCGATGATCGAATTCCAGCTCGCCGACGGCGGGGATGCGGGCCAGACGTAGCCCACATCCCCGCCGAACGACTCAGGCCAATTTAGGCCGGGGTCTTGGCGTCCGGGGTCTTGGCGTCCGGGGTCGTAGCGTCAGGGGCCTTGGCCGCGGGGATTGGAGTCTTGGCTCCTGCCGCGCCGGCCTTGCCCGGCTTCCCTGCGGCGCCTGTGCCACCGGGCCCGCCCGCACCACCTTCGCCAGCGCCCTTGCCGTCGGGGGTTTGGGAGTCGCCGCCCTTGCCGCCGTCCCCGCCCGTGCCGCTGACCTTTCCGCCCGCACCGCCGGCGCCGCCCTTGCCGCCGTTCGCCGCTAGCGAACCCGTTGCGCTTGCGTTGCCGCCCGCGCCGCCGGTGCCGCCCTTGCCGAACGCGGTCGTCGTGGCGTCTCCGCCATTCCCACCGTCACCGCCGGTCGAGAGGTCCGTTTGCGCCGACGCCGCCCCGCCGGCTCCACCGGTACCGGGGGTGCCGCCGTGGGCACCGCGGAGTCCGAGGTCGTTGCCGCCGTCTCCGCCCTTGCCTCCCTTGCCGCCCTTGGCGATGGCGTCGGCGTACGCCTTCGCGACACCCGCGTCGCCGCCCTTGCCTCCTTCGATGAACCCGGCGCCGCCCGCTCCGCCGTCGCCGCTGGTCGCGATCTGCGCGGGAACGCCTGTCTTCGCCTTCTCATCACCGACCACGCTATCGCCGCCGGCGCCGCCCTGGCCTCCGGACCAGAAGGGGGCCCCGCCGCCGGCGCCACCCTTGCCGCCGTTGGCGCTGCCGTTCACCGAGTCGGCCTTTCCGCCGTGGCCACCGGCACCGCCGGTGCCGAGGAAGCCGCCTTGGCCGCCGTTGCCGCCGGCGGCGCCCTTGGCGAGGGTGGCATCGACGGTGCCGATGGTGGCGTTCGCCGGCAGTTCGTTGTGGTCCGCGCCGCCCGCCCCGCCGTCGCCGCCGTTGCCTTGGATCGCACCGCCGTGGCCGCCCAGTCCGCCCTGTGTGGCGGCCTGCTGCTGGGCGCCGTCCTTGTAGAGGGCCGCAGTTCCGTCGCCACCCTTGCCGCCGTTGCCGAACAGGAACGCGTTGCCGCCGCGTCCGCCGTTGGCGCCGTTGCCGCCGTTGCCGAACAACAGGCCGCCGTCCTCGCCGTTGCACGCATTGCCCTTGCAATCGGCGGCCGCGTTACGGCCGTTGCCGATGAGCCATCCGCCGGGTCCCACGAGGGGACGGCCGAGGGCGGCGCCGACGCCGCCGTCCTTCTTCACGGCTGCCCCGTCGATGGCCGTGGGTGCCACGTCGACCTTCGCGGTCGCGTCGGTGACGCATCCGGGGGTGCCGGCCACGCACTCCGCGGCCGCGAGGGCGATGCGATCGGCGGCGGATCTCATCGGCACGTGCGAGGACTCGTACATCGACGTGGCGGACGCCAGTGCGCCCAGTCCGATGATCGCCGCCCCGGCGGCTCCGGTGGCCACGGTCTTGGACCGCGAGTAGGGCGCGGATGCGCGGTGTCTTCCAGCCTTCACGGGCATGAAGTTCTTCTCCCTTTGATTCGGATCGTGTTCGCCATCAACGGATCTCGATGAGGACCGAGATGGTCGGTGACGAATATTCAGTCGAGGTGCGGTATTCGTCAAACTCGTGCAAATGCGTCGCAGGCCTTTGGCGTCGACGAATGGAACATCAAAATCGATGTGCTGCAGCTAGTTTCGTGTCCAGGCGTGCAATGCGGACCGTTCAATCAGGCACGGCCCGCCGTCATTCGGGCTGCCCGTGTTTTCCTTGCGTTCCGGGATGACCGCCGACACCGCCCCCGCCGGCTGCGCCACCCTTGCCGGACTTTCCCTTGGCGAACGACTGACCGCCCTCACCCCCATTTCCACCGTTGCCCAGAGCGCTCCGTCCGCCGGGACCGCCGTCGCCCGCCGTCGATGACTCGTTGGCGGCGTCCAGGTCGCCGCCCCAACCGCCGTTGCCGCCGTCCCCGAAGCCGGTGCTCGCGCCCCCAGCTCCGCCAGGACCGCCCTTCGCGAGTGCCTTCCCCACGCCAAAGCCCTCGCCACCGCGACCACCGTGGCCGCCGCGGCTCAAGCCCGCCCCACCACGACCACCTGGACCGCCGGTCGCCGAGTAATCGGACCCGTCGGTCACGCGGGCACTCCCGCCTTCGCCGCCGTGGCCACCATGTCCCATCGGCGCGCTCCCGCCATCGCCTCCGACGCCCCCGACCACCTGACCGACGAGTGAGCGGATGTAGCCGCCGGAGCCACCGTCGCCACCGTCGCCGCCGAGCAGGCCGGCGTTGCCACCGCGAGCGCCGCGGCCCGCCACGGGGAGACTGGCGGGGTCGGGCGTCACGCCGGGAACGTGGGTGGAGCCCTGATTGTCGCTGCCGCCGTTTCCGCCTGCGCCTCCGTCGCCGTAGAAGAATCCTCCGTGCCCACCGCTGCCACCGTCGGTCGAGAGGGACTTGCGCACCCCGGCGTCGTAGACGGCATCTCGGCCGTTGGCGCCGCGACCGCCATTGCCGAAGAGGAAGGCGTTGCCGCCGCCGCCCCCGTTGGCACCGTTGCCACCGTTACCGGCGAGCAGCCCGCCGTCGCCACCCCGGCAGGCCCGACCCGTGCAGTCCTTCGCCGCGTCGCGACCGTTGCCGATGAGCCAACCCCCCGGCCCGATGACGGGGCGCCCAGCGGGACGGGGGACGGCATGGTCGGTGGTGGTGCACGTGGGATCGCCCACCGCGCACACGGCGGCGTTCGACGGGACCTCGGCACGAGCCGTCGCCGCGGCGGGCGTCAAGACACCCCATCCGACGATGGCCGCTCCGGCCACGCCGACGAGCACGGGTGACATTGGTGAGGTCGCCAAGGGCCGATGCCGTCGAGAATTGCCACGCACGTCGATGTTCTCCCTCGTCGAAGCCGAGGCGTCCGATCGAGCCCCGGTCGACGAATGATGGCCGATGTCAACATGATCAACCAACGCGTGTGCAAGCGCGCCCACCGGCCACCGGGCGTGATCAGGGACCGGTGAGCCGACGTCCCTCGACGAAGATGCTGTCGGGATTCTGCAGATCCCTTGACAGGTGCGGCTTGTGACGGGCCATCAGGGTGGCCGTCGTCTCCGTGCTGACGTCCCAACCGTGGGAGCGCAGCCAGTCGGCGACGTCGGCGCGGGGCTCGTTGTAGAAGAGTGCGGTGACGTCGGGGGTGGCGTCCTCGGCGGCACCGGCGGCGGCGCGCAGCTTGGCCATGTCCTCCCGGCGTCGCCGTTGGTGTTCGGGGTCGAAGAAGGTCGGCGAGAACGCTTCCACGGCAATGCGACTGTCGGCCGCGCTCAGCGCCTGGATCCTGTCGAACAGCAGATCCTGGGCCGCCGCAGGCAGATACGGTAGCAGTCCCTCGGCGAGCCAGGACGTCGGTCGTGACGGGTCGAAGCCGTTCTGCTGCAACGCCGTTGGCCAATCCTGACGCAGATCGACCGCCACCGCGACGTGGCGGGCGCTGGGCTCGGCGCCGTGGGCTCGTAGCGTCTCGGCCTTGAAGTCGAGCACTCTGGGTTGGTCGAGTTCGAACACGACGGTGTCGGACGTCCAGGGCAACCGCCACGCCCGTGCGTCCAAACCCGCCGCGAGGATGACGACCTGAGTGATGCCGGCTGCGCCCGCCTCGAGGAAGAAGTCGTCGAGGTGTTTCGTGCGCACGGCGGCGTAGCCGAATATCGACTGCGCGCGCTCCCGAATGCGTTCGGCCACCTCGGGATCGGCCTCGGCGAGCGCCTGGGCGTCGAACGGCGACCGCCAGCCGCGCTCGATGGCGGCATCGATGAACCACTGTGCGTACTGGTCGACGAACAGTGGTGTCGCTGAACTGGTTTCGGCGGCCCGCGCCATCGCGACGCCCAGTGCCGTGGCGCCGACGCTCTCGGTGACGTCCCAGTCGTCGTCGTCAGTTCTCGTCATGGTCGGCCATCTCGTCTCTGGTCAGTAGGTCGTCACGGTAGTTCTGTTCGCGGTAGGCGAGTTGGCCGACGCGGTTGGCGACCACCGGCGCGGTGATGACGGTGAAGATGCCCGCCAGGATCAGCATGCCCACGTCGGGATGACCACGCAGCCGGATCGCGGCTCCCAGCAGGACCAACAGGAGGCCGAGCACCTGCGGCTTGGTGGCAGCGTGCATGCGGGACAGCGTGTCCGGGAAGCGCACCACGCCGATCGCAGCGGTCAGCGCGAGGATCGAACCGCAGAGGACCAGGGTGGCGGCGGTGGCGTCGAGCACGCCGGTCCACGTCATCGTTCCTCGCCCGCGTCGGCGTCGTCGCGCACTCGGAACCGCGCCACGCTGACGGAGCCGACGAAGCTGATCAGCGCCAGCGCCGTCAGGCTGTAGGTGACGGTGGTGTCGAGGCTGTAGGCGGCCCACGTGCCGATCGCACACATCGTCACGGCGACGAAGGTGTCGAGCGCGACCAGCCGATCCAGCGTGCCGGGTCCCGCCAGTAGCCGGTACACGGTGATGCCCGCCGCCGCGGTCAGCAGCACCGCCGCGATGGTCCACACGGTGTTCATGCGCGATCCCGCTCCGCTTCTCGCTGGCTAGTCATTGCGCGCTCCCGCCCTGCTTCTCGCTGGCTAGTCACGTGGTCTCCCTCCGTGCCGGCTCCCAATCGGCATCGCGCTCGAACGAGGCGATCATCAGCCGTTCGACGTCGGCGATCTGGCGGTGGAACTTCTGCACGGCGGCATCGGATCCGACGTCGATGACGTGGACGTAGATCAACCGCCGCGTCTGGTCGATCTCCAGCACGATCGATCCGGGAATCAGGTTGATCACGTTGACGGCCAGCGCCAGGATGAAGTCCGACTTGATCGCCAGGTGCGCCCGCAGGACGGCCGCCTGCGGGGGCGGCCCCGGTCTGACCGCGAGCCAAGCCACCTGGACCGACGAGGCCACCAGGTAGTAGCTCACTCGAACGACCAAGGCCAGCAACGAGATTGGGTGCAGCCGACCCTCGACGGGTACGGCCGGCAGCGGCAGCAGCACGGTGATCACCAGCGCGACGGCCAGACCGCTGAGCACGTTCGCGGCGGAGACGTTGCCCCACAACAGCATCCACACCAGCGTCAGCCAGCACAGCACGCCGAGCCGCAGCAGTGTTCGTCTCGTCATGGCCGCAGCACCGCCGACGTGTACTGGCTGCGGTCGAGCACCTCGGTCGCCGCGCGCTCGGCGTAGCCGAAGATCGGCCCGGCGAAGACGGTCAGCGCCAGACCCACCGCGATGAGCGCCCCGGTCGGGACCAGCATGCCGATCGGCATGCGGCCGACGTCGTCGCGGTCGGAGTAGTCGATGTCCTCGTCGGAATCGTCGAGCAGCGCCGAGGGTCCCAGGTCGGCCAGCGCACCCTCCGGAGCGTCGACCCGCGCCCGCCAGAACGCCTTGGTCCAGACCCGCGCCATCACGTACAGGGTCAGCAGACTCGTCACGACGCTGCCGCCCACCAGGAGCCACGCCAGCGGTGACGCGGCCCGAGCGCCCGCCTCGAGCAGTGCGACCTTGCCGATGAACCCCGAGAACGGCGGTATACCACCGAGATTGAGGGCGGGCACGATGAACACCAACCCCAGCAGCGGACTGGCCGTGGCGAGTCCACCCAGCCGCTGCAGCGTCGACGCGCCCGCCTGCCGTTCGATCAGACCGACGACGAGGAAGAGCGTGGTCTGCACGACGATGTGGTGGGCCACGTAGTAGATCGCTCCCGACATGCCGAGCTGGCTGCCGAGCGCGATGCCGAACACCATGTAGCCGATGTGGCTCACCAACGTGAACGACAGCAGTCGCTTGACGTCGCTCTGCGCGATCGCGCCGAAGATGCCCACCAGCATCGTCACCAGCGCGGCCACTAGCAGGACGTGGTCGAGCGCTCCGCCGGGGAACAGCAGCGAGTGGGCCCGAATGATCGCGTAGACACCGACTTTCGTCAGCAGGCCCGCGAAGACCGCGGTGACCGGGGCGGGCGCAGTGGGGTAGGAGTCGGGCAGCCACGTCGACAGCGGGAACACGGCGGCCTTGATGCCGAACGCGACCATCAGCACGGCGAACATCGCGCTCCTGGTGCCCGACGGCACGTCGGCCAGGCGCACGGACAACTCGGCCATGTTCAGCGTGCCCGTCGCCGCGTAGATCATCGCCAGGCCGATCAGGAAGATCAGCGACGACACCATCGACACCATTACGTACGCGATGCCCGCCCGTACCCGATCGGTGCTGGCGCCGATGGTCAGCAGCACGAAGCTCGCCGACAGCAGCACCTCGAAGCCGACGAAGAGGTTGAACAGGTCTCCGGCCAGGAACGCCGTGCACACGCCCGCGGAGAGCACCAGGTAGGTGGGGAGGAAGATCGACACCGGCTGACGCTCGTCGCCGTCGCGAATGCCCTGCCCGATGGCGTAGAACACCACCGCCAGCAACACGATCGACGAGACCAGCAGCATGAGCGCCGACAGTCGGTCGACCACCAGCGTGATGCCCAGCGGACCCGCCCCGGTTACCGTCTGCCCCCAGCCGCCGACCTGGACCGCGATGGTGCCGTCGTGGTCGGCCAGGTAGACCAGCGCCGCGCACACGGCCACCACCGTGGCCAGCGCCGCCACGGCGATGGCGCGCTGCAGTCGCGGCCGTCGGCCGGCGAACAGCGTCGCCGCGGCGGCGAGCATCGGGATCACCGTCGGCAGCGGTGCCAGCATCTGACCGGTCATCGCGACCCCTGGTGCCCGGGCAACGCGTCCAGTTCATCGGGCTCGTCGGTGTCGGGGTACACCTCGTGCGGCGGCAGGTGCGGCGGCAGGTCCTCGTCGATCGCGCCCGCCGCCCGGTCCGACAGCTGCGACACGCGGGTGTCCTCGGGATCGTTGGCGATCTCCTCGGCCCTCGACAGCCGGAACGAGCGGTACGTCAGCGCCAGCACGAACGCCGCCATGCCCATCGTGATGACGATGGCGGTGAGGATCATGCCCTGCGCCAACGGGTCGGCCGTCGTCGTGGCGCCGTCACTGGTGCGGCCGTGGATCGGTGGATTGCCCGTCGGCCCGCCGACCGTGAGGATCAGCAGATTGACCGCATTGCCGACGAGCAACAGCCCCAACAACATTCGCGTCAGGTTGCGTTCCAGCAGCAGGTAGACCCCGGTGCTGGTGAGACCGCCGATCAGGATGAGGGGGACGACGTAGACGGTCATCGCGACCCCGCGATCTCGACGTCGACGCGGGCGCCGAGACTGCGTAGCACGTCCAACACCAGACCGACGACGATGAGATACACACCGAGGTCGAAGAACAGCGCGGTGACCAGCTTGACGTGCCCGAGGACGGGCAGATCCAGCTGGATGACCGCCGAGGACAGCACCGGCGCGCCCAGCAGCAGCGACGCCACCGCGGTCCCCGCGGACAGCGCCAGCCCCGAGCCGAGCAGCTTGCCCGCATCCACGGGGAGGGCCTCGCCGAGCTCGTAGCGTCCGCCCGCCAGATACCGCAGCACCAGCGCCAGCCCGGCCGTGAGACCACCCGCGAAGCCGCCGCCCGGGGTGTTGTGGCCCGCGAAGAAGAAGTAGAAGGACAGCACCATGATGAGCGGGAAGATGAGCCGGGTCGCCACCTCCAGTACCAGCGAGCGGTAGCGGGGGTCGCGGAGCTCGCTGCCGCGCAGCCAGGTGATGTCGCCGATCGCGGGGCTCGTCGGCAGCGCCGGGATGCGGCCGATGTCGGGCTGACCGGCGTCGGCGACGCGGGGCGCGGCGCCAAAGCGCCTGTTGCGGAACACCATCGAGGCCACGCCCGTCGCCGCCACCAGGAGCACGCAGACCTCGCCCATGGTGTCCCACGCGCGGATGTCGACCAGCAGGACGTTGACGGTGTTGGCGCCGTTGCCGCGGTAGTACGCGGCGTCGGGCAGGAGGTCGGCCAGCGGTCGCGTGGTCCGCGCGGCCATCGCGAACATCGCGAGCACCGTGACGCTGACACCGACGGCGAGGGATAAGGCGATGCGCGGCAGGCGAAGTCGGTTGACGTGGACGCGGTCGGCCTCGGCGGGCAGCGAGCGCAGGACGAGCACGAAGATCACCAGCGTCAGCGTCTCCACCAGGAACTGCGTGAGCGCGAGATCGGGGGCGCCGTGGAAGACGAAGATCACGCCGCAGCCGTAGCCGGTCACCCCGACGAGCAGCACCGCCGCCAAGCGGTTGCGCAGCATCGTCGCGCTGAGCGCCGCGGCGAGGATGAACAGACCGACCACGACCTGCAGCGGTGAGTCCCACAGCTCGAGGTGCGGGACGTCGCGCGCCCCGAGCAGCAGCATCGCCGTCGGCAGCAGCACCAGCGTCGAGAGGATGACCGCCTGCGTCGCGGGAATCGACCCGCGTTGGGTGAGCGCCGTCAGCCGGACGGCGAAGACGTCGGTGCCCTTGATGACGGCGTCGTAGATGCGGTCGGCGTTGCCCAGCGGCAGGTAGCCCACGCGCACCCGGCGCAACCGGTGCCGTGCGACGAACGCGACGGCACCGGCGAGCAGGACCAGGATCGAC
The DNA here is from genome assembly GCF_010729665.1 of Mycolicibacterium madagascariense. Lineage (NCBI taxonomy): Bacteria > Bacillati > Actinomycetota > Actinomycetes > Mycobacteriales > Mycobacteriaceae > Mycobacterium > Mycolicibacterium madagascariense. The sequence continues at coordinate 841,416 of NZ_AP022610.1, forward strand.
ACCAGCAGCGGCAGATTCACGCCGTGCCACAGGGCGAGGTGGTAGTCGGCCCCGCCGGGAGCCGTGTCGGCGTAGTCGGCGAGCGCGCGGTCCAGGCCGGTCGGCCACACGCCGAACAGTAGGCCCGCGATCGCAAGGATGGCCGGTGCGACGAGGAAAAACGTTGTGGGACGGTGCATTTCGAGGACGCGGGGGCTCGGCTCGGGGCGACCCTTGCGGGCGAAGGCGCCGTAGACGAAACGCAGGCTGTAGATGGTGGTGAACACCGAGCCGAACGCCACCCCGGCCAGCACGTAGGGCGCCGCGGCGCCGAGGGACGGGCTCTCGGCGAGCGTGGTCAGATCGGCCTCCTTGGCGACGAAGCCGATGAAGGGCGGCAGCGCGGCCATGCTGGCGGTCGCCCCGATCGCGATGACCATCAGCGGCCGCGCCCGGTCGCCGAGCCACGCGAGCCGCCGGATGTCCCGGGTGCCGGTGGCGTGGTCGATGACGCCGACGACCATGAACAGCGCGGCCTTGAACATCGCGTGCGCGCACAGCATCGCGAGGCCGGCCAGCAGGAGATCGCCCCCGCCGATCCCGACCATCAGCGTGATGAGGCCCAGTTGGCTGACGGTGCCGAACGCGAGGATCAGCTTTAGGTCGTACTCGCGGATTGCGCGCCACCCCGCCAGCAGCATGGTGCCCAGCCCCAGCACGACGATCGTCGGCCGCCACCCCGGCGAGTCGGCGAAGCCGGGCGTCAGACGGGCCACCAGGTAGACCCCCGCCTTCACCATCGCCGCCGCATGCAGGTAGGCGCTGACCGGAGTCGGCGCCGCCATCGCGCCGGGCAGCCAGAAGTGGAAGGGCACCAGCGCGGACTTCGACACTGCGCCGACGAGCATCAGGATCAGCGCGACCGCGGCGGCCGTGCCCGAGGGTGGCGCGGCGACCAATTGGGACAGCCGGTAGGTGCCGGACGTCTCGCCGAGGATGACGATGCCGACCAGCATGGCCAGCCCGCCGGCGGTGGTGACGAGCAGCGCCTGGGTGGCCGCACGACGGCTGGTGGCGCGTTCGGCGTAGTGCCCGACGAGCAGGAACGACAGGACCGTCGTCAGCTCCCAGAACAGGTAGAGCATCAGCATGTTGTCGCTGACGACGAGTCCGAACATGGCCCCGGCGAACGCGACGAGCTCCGCGGCGAAGCTCGGCAGCCGTCGCTCCACGTGGTCGTCGTGATGGTGGAAGTACTGGGCGCAGTAGAACAGCACCAGCGAACCGATCGCCAACACCAGCACGCTCATGATCGCCGCCAGCGCATCGAAGCGGAACGTAACGTCCATCGACAGCTCGGGGATCCAGTCGAGGTGCACGGTGCGCTCGCACTGGCCACCCCGGCCCGGCCAATTGAGCACGACCCAGGGCAGCGAGCCCAGCGGCACCAGCGCCAGCGGATAGAAGGCTCGTCGTCCCCAGCGGTGCACGAGGACGGGCGCCACCAGGGCGGCCACCGCGTGCGCGTACAGAATGGCGAGCATGGCACTCCGGTCCTCGATCGGGGTGTCAGCCTGCGATGTGCGCTTTCGCGGCGAGCATCGGTCTTCGGAGCAGGCTCTGTCTCCCGAGGAGTTTACGTGGGTCGTGTCGATGGTCTCGCGGAGCGGGGGACGGTTCAATGGGTGCCATGGCGCACGGGGATGGCAGCGAGCAGACGGGGCAGGACCGGATCGCGAGCGCGAGCCTCGACGTGGCCGCTCCGGCCGAGCGGATCTTCGCCCTGATCGCCGATCCGGCCGAGCAGCCCCGCTGGGACGGCAACGACAACCTTGCCGAGGCGGCGCACGGTCAGCGCGTGCACGCCGTCGGCGACGTCTTCTCCATGTCGATCACGATGGGCGCGGTGCGTGAGAACCACGTCGTCGAGTTCGAGGAGGGCCGGCGCATCGCGTGGCAGCCGGCGGAGCCCGGCTCGGCGCCGCCCGGTCATCTGTGGCGCTGGGAACTCGAGCCGCTGGACGACGCCCACACCCGCGTCACCCACACCTACGACTGGTCTCGACTGACCGACGAGAGTCGTCTCGCCCGGGCCCGGGCCACCGACTCCGATGCGCTGCGGGCGTCGCTGACGCGGCTCGCCGCACTCGCCGAGCGCGGGTGATTCAGCGCTGCTCGGCGAAGGCCCGCAGCGAGTCCACCTGCGCCGGATCGAGGGACGGTCGCACGGTGGCCCTAGCCTTTTCGACGTCGGCGGCGGTGACGTCGGCCGCGTCGATCGAGCGACGCATGGCCGTCAACGCCGATTCTCGAAGCAGCGCAACGCAATCGGCGGCGCTATAGCCTTCGAGGTGATCGGCGAGCTCGTCGAGGTCGACGTCGGCACTCAGCGGTATGGAGGCACCCGACGTGCGCAGGATCTCCCGGCGGGCGTCGGCGTCGGGCGGTTCGACGAACACCAGCTTCTCCAGCCGGCCGGGTCGCAGCAGGGCCGGGTCGATCAGGTCGGGTCGATTGGTGGCGCCGAGCACGACGACGTCGCGCAGCGGGTCGATGCCGTCGAGCTCGGTCAGCAGGGCGGCGACGACGCGATCGCTCACGCCGGAGTCGGAGCTCTGCCCGCGCCGCGGGGCCAGCGCGTCGAGTTCGTCGAGGAACACCAGCGACGGCGCGGAATCGCGTGCCCGACGGAACAATTCGCGCACCGCCTTCTCCGAGGCGCCGACCCACTTGTCCATCAGCTCGGCACCCTTGACCGCGTGCACCGACAACCGGCCGCTGCTGGCGAGCGCCCGCACGACGAACGTCTTGCCGCATCCGGGCGGACCGTAGAGCAGCACGCCGCGCGGCGGTTCGACGCCAAGGCGCGCGAACGTATCGGGATGCTGCAGCGGCCACAGCACCGCCTCGGTCAGCGCCTGCTTGGTCTCGACCATGTCGCCGACGTCGTCGAGAGTGACCGCGCCGACCGCGATCTCCTCGGTCGCCGAGCGCGACAGCGGCCGGATCACCGAGAGCGCACCGGTGAGGTCGTCCTGGACGAGGGCGGGCGCCGCCCCGTCGGCGCTGGCCCGCGCGGCCGCCCGCAGCGCCGCCTCCCGCACCACGGCGGCGAGGTCGGCGGCCACGAAACCCGTTGTCCGCGAGGCGATCTCGTCGAGATCCAGAGTAGATGCCGGCACGCCGCGCAGCAGCGCCTCCAGGAGCGCCTTGCGCGTCGCGGCGTCGGGCAGGCTCAGTCCCAGCTCGCGGTCGCACAGATCGGGTGCGCGCAGGCGCGCGTCGACGGCGTCGGGCACCGCGGACGTCGCGACGAATGCCACGCCCGGCGTGGCGACCGCCGTGCGCAGCTCGGCGAGAATCAGCGTGGCGACGGGTTCCGCGGTGGCGGGTAGCAGCGCGTCGACGTCGGTGACGAGCAGGACCCCACCGCCGTCGCGCAGGGTGGCGACGGCCGACGTCACGCTGGCCAGCCGGTCCTCGGGCCGAAGCGCCCCGATCTCGGGACCGTCCAGTTCGACGAGGCGACGTCCGGCGCAGACGGCCCGCACCAGGGTGGCCTTGCCGACGCCCGCGGGTCCCGACACCAGGACACCGAGATTGGCCGTGGCGCCCAGGGTTTGGAGCAGTTCGGGTTGATCGAGGGCGAGCTTCAGCCACTCGGTCAGCCGGCCCGCCTGGGCGCGGGCACCCCGGAGGTCGTCGACGCCGATCGCGGGTCGCGCGGCGGTGGTGACCGGGCGCGCCACGGTCGGCGCCGAGTTCGCCGGGGCGGTGCCACCGCCCCACGTGACGAGTGAATTGGGTTGCACGCTCACGGGTCCGGCAGGGTCGGTTCCCGTCACCGTCAGCAGCTCCGAGGTCCACGTGATGCCGACCGACGACGTAAGTGCGGCCGACGCCGCCGAGGTCGACGTGCCCGGTCCGAGGTCGCGGGGTAGCAGCGACACCGTGTCACCGACCGTCATCACCTTGCCGAGCAGGGCCATGCGCAGGGTCGCCGACGAGACCGACTGCGTGGCCAGACGCGAGCCGCTCACCGTGACCGAACGCGCGCCGTACACCGTCACCGGGGCCACCAGCACGGCGGCGTTCTCCCTGACCCCGGCGTTGGACAGCGTCACGTCGTCGAGCAGTGCGGTGCCCGCCGGAGTGCCTGCGGGGGCGAGGCCCGCGACCGCTGAGGTGGTGCGCGCACCCGTCAGCGACACCGCATCCCACTCGCGAATTCCCAACGCGGCCAACGCCTCCGGATGCAGACGCACGACACCGCGGCGGGAGTCCGACGCCGACGTGTTGAGCCGGGCCACGAGGGTCAGTCGCCCCGGGGGCGGCTCGTCGAACGCCTGGGTCAGGTGATCGGTCACCGCCTACCGCCGGGGACCCGGCCTGCGTAGCCCGAGGCGTGCCACCGACCGGCGGTGGGGTGCCGCCCGACGCGCGGCGCGCCGGACCGCCCGTCGCTGTTGGGGTTTGGCGTCCCAGGCCTCCGGACGGGCCGCCACCCAGCGTTGGCTGCGGATGGTGAACGGCATGAGCACCAGGTAGCCGGCGATGATCAGCAGCACCAGCACGTACGGGAACAGCAGCAGACCCGCCGCCGCGGCGGCGACGAGGATCAGCAGGATCGGAGCGGCGTTCGGCGGCACCGAGATGGCCTTGAGCGCCAGCGTCGGCACCCGGCTGACGAGCAGCGCCGCGTTCGCCGCAAGCCACACGCAGACGAACCACGACGACGTCCACCACCCCTGACCGAACTGCATCATGGCGACCAGCGGGCCGATCGATCCGACGGCCCCGCACGGCGCGGGCATCCCGGTGAAGAACTCGCGGGTGTAGGCCGGGCGGGTGTCGTCGTCGAGCAGCGCATTGAAGCGGGCCAGCCGCAGCACCACGCAGACGGCGTACAGCAGCACGAAGATCCACCCGGCCTGGGAGTGCTGCAGCAGCGTCACGTAGATCACCAGCGCCGGGGCCACCCCGAAGTTGACCGCGTCGGCCAGTGAGTCGATCTCGGCGCCCATCCGGGACTGCGCGTTCAACGCGCGCGCGATGCCGCCGTCGATGCCGTCGAGGATGGCCGCGGCCCCGATCAGGGCGAGCGAGATCCAGGGCTTCTCGTCGAGCGCGAACTTGACCGAGCTGAGCCCCGCGCAGATCGCCAGGACGGTGGTCGCGCTGGGCAGGATTCGGAGGCTGCGCTTGCCCGCGCCGGTGGTCACGCCAACTCCGCCAGGACCGTCTCGCCGCCGATCGCCCGCTGGCCGATCTCGACCAGGAGGCGGGCATCCTCGGGCAGGTACGTGTCGAGGCGCGACCCGAAGCGGATCAGCCCGTAGGTCTCGCCGAGGTCCAGCTTGTCCCCGGCGCGGGCGGTGCACACGATGCGGCGCGCGACGAGCCCGGCGATCTGGACGGCCGCGACGTCGACGCCCTCGGCGGTGCGCAGCCACATGGCGTTGGACTCGTTGACTTCGCTGGCCTCGGCGCGCTCGGCAGAGACGAAGCTGCCGGGCCGGTACTTGACGGTGACGACCTCACCGGCGACGGGGGCGCGCTGCACGTGGGCGTCGAAGATGGACAGGAAGATGCTGACCCTCGTCATCGGCACGTCGGGCATGTTCAGGGCGGCCGGCGGACGGACCCGTTCGATGAGCGTGACCAGGCCGTCGGCCGGTGCGACCACGACGCCGGGCCGCGTCGGCGGCACGCGCGGCGGGTGCCGGAAGAACAGCGCGCACGCGCTCGCCGCGGTCAGCGCGGTCGTGCGCAGCCAGCGGTGTCGGCGCCCGGCGGCGGCCACCCCGAGACCGCCGGCGATGAACGGCAGGCCGGCCGGGTGGACGGGCGGCACGGTGGAACGGACGAGGTCGACGAATCGGGAGAGCTCGGACTGGTCGGCGGCATCGGCGGGGCGCGCGGGTCTGGCCATGAGGCTTGCGATTCTACGGGGGCTAGCCCAGGTCCCATACCCGCACCGGTGAACCGGCGGCCAATTCCGTGACGTCCTCGCCGATCTCCAGCAGGCAATTCGCCGACGCCAGCCACCGCAGGTGATGCGACGCCGGCGGCCCGTAGCTGGTCACGGTGTTGGCCGTCGGATCGAGAACGCCGCGGCGGAACTGGCGCTTGCCGCGCGGGGAGGTCAGGTCCTCGATCAGGGTCGCCGTCAGACGGGGCCGGTCGGGGTGCGGCAGCCCCATCGCGGCCCGCAACGGCCCGCGCAGGAACACCTCGAAGGACACCAGCGCGCTGACGGGATTGCCGGGCAACGTGATGATTGGCGTTCCGGCCACGGTCCCCGCGCCCTGGGGCATGCCGGGCTGCATGGCGACCTTCACGAACTCGACCTGCTCGGCCAGGCTGTCCTTGACGACCTCGTACGCGCCCGCGCTGACCCCGCCGGTCGTGATGATCAGATCGGCGTCGGCGGCATGGCGGTGCAGCTCCGCGCGGAAGGTGTCGACGTCGTCGTCGGTCATCGACGAGGTCGTGACGTCGGCGCCCGCGTCGCGCACCGCAGCGGCCAGCATGACGGCGTTGGACTCGTAGATCTGCCCGGGGCGCAGTGGCGTGCCGGGGGCCACCAGCTCCGTTCCGGTCGACATGACCAGAACCCGAAGTCGGGCAACCACGTCGACCCGAGCCAGCCCGAGTGCCGCGACCAGTCCCAGTGCCGCCGGCGTGAGCACCTGGCCCGCGCGCAGCACCGTGGTGCCCGCGGTCACGTCCTCACCCGCGCGCCGGACGTGTTGTCCTGCAACGACACTGGCCCGGATGGACACGGTGTCGATCGCGCCGTCGGTCGCCTCGACCGGGACCACGGCGGTGGCCCCGGCGGGCAGGGGAGCGCCCGTCATGATGCGGTGCGCCGTGCCGGGCGCGAGCACCAGCGAGTCCGTGCGCCCGGCCGGAATGTCTTCGGCGACAACGAGTTTCACGGGACGATCGGTGGTGGCCGCCGCGATGTCCTCGGCCACGACGGCGTACCCGTCCATGGCCGAGTTGTCGAACCCCGGCAGCGACAGCGGTGCGACGACGTCGTCGGCCAGGACGAGCCCGAGCGCGTCGCCGACGTCGACGGCCTGCGGCGCCCGCGGGGTGATCAGGGCGGCCACGACGCGCTGGTGCTCCTCGACCAACCGCATGGTCACACCGGGTAGGTGACGCCGGTGAGCTCTTCGGAGACGGCCCACAACCGGCGCTGGATCTCGCGATCGTGGCTCTGCGCGCTGGACTCGACGAGCACGGGATGCCCACGCAGCTCGCGGAATCCGTCCGGTCCGTAGTACTGGCCGCCGCTGACGGCCGGGTCGGTGGCCGCGCGCAGCGTCGCGAGCGCGCCGACCTCGGCGCTGTTGGTGAACAGGCCCGCCACCGTGCGGAACCCGGGCAGTCCCGAGCCGGGGACGTGACGCATCAGCTCGGTGTTGGAGATGCCGGGGTGCGCGGCGACGGCGATCGTGTTCGCGTCCTTCGCGGCCAGCCTCCGGTCGAGCTCGTAGGTGAACATCAGATTGGACAGCTTCGACTGCCCGTAGGCGGCGACCCGGTTGTAGCTGCGCTCCCACTGCAGATCGTCGAAGTGGATGCCGGCCTGGATGCGGTGGGCGATGCTGGCCACCGCGACGACGCGGGAACCCTCGACGGGCAGCAAATTCTCCAGCAGCAGGCCGGTCAGCGCGAACGCGCCGAGGTGGTTGGTGCCGAACTGCAGCTCGAACCCGTCCTCGGTGACCTGCTTCGGCGGATACATCACCCCGGCGTTGTTGATCAGCAGGTCGATGCGGGGGTAGGCGTTCTTGAGCTCGTCGGCCGCAGCCCGGACCGAGGCCAGCGAGCCGGCGTCCAGCCGTTGCACCGTCACGTCGGCGCGGGGCGCCCGCTCGACGATCCTGGCCGCGGCGGCCTCGCCCTTGGCGACGTCGCGCACCGCAAGGACGACCCGCGCCCCCCTGGCCGCGAGGACCAGCGCGGTCTCGAACCCCAGGCCCGTGTTGGAACCGGTCACGATGGCGACGCGCCCGCTCTGATCTCCGACGTCGGCGGCCGTCCACTCCTTGGCGCTCATGGGCTCGACCCTACCCAGGGCGGGGATGAGAGCCCGAGTTGCGCCGCCCCGTCCGCGGTTTAACCTCGGCACCATGGCTATCGGCGGGGTGCTGTTCGACATCGACGGTGTCCTGGTGACGTCCTGGGAGCCCATCCCCGGCGCCGCGGAGACGCTGCAGACGCTCGCCGAGCACCAGATCGCCAGGACCTACCTCACCAACACCACCACCAAGACCAGGGCGCAGATCGCCCGCCTGCTGACCGACGCCGGGATGGACGTCAGCTCCGACGAGGTCCTGACCGCGGCGGTCCTGACGGCGGACTACGTGCGCAGCCGCTACCCCGACGCGACGTGCTTCCTGGTCAACAGCGGACAGATCGCCGAGGACATGCCGGGCATCGACATCGTCTACGCCCACGACGTCCATCTCCTCGGGGTCGACGGCAACCCCGACACCCCCGACGTCGTCCTGCTCGGCGGGGCCGGTTCGGAGTACGACCACGTCACCCTCAGCCGGGTGTACGACTGGATGGCGCAGGGCGTTCCGGTCGTGGCCATGCACCGCAGCACGGCGTGGAACACCGCCGACGGGCTGCGGGTCGACACCGGGATGTACCTCATCGGCATGGAGGAGACCTCCGGTCGCAAGGCCACCGCCGTCGGCAAGCCCGCCCCCGAGGGCTTCCTCGCCGCGGCGAGTCGGCTCGGCGTCGAACCCGAGGAGATGTACGTCGTCGGCGACGACCTCAACAATGACGTGCTGGCCGGTCAGGTCGTGGGCATGACGGGGGTGTTGGTGCGCACCGGCAAGTTCCGCCAGGACACGTTGGACCGTTGGGCCGCAGACGAATTCGCGATGCAACCCAATCACGTCATCGACTCGATCGCCGACTTCCCGGAGCTGCTGGGGCTGTAGCAGTTCCCCCGCGAGCAGACGCAAAGGGCCCTCATTCGGGGTATTTCAGGGCCCGTTGCGTCTGCTCGCGAGGGGAACTCAGGCCCGCAGCGATCGCACCGCTTCGATGCGCGCGGCGAGCTGGTCGGAGTTCGCCGCCGCGACGACCGGCCCACCGCAGATGCGGCGCAGCTCGTTGTGGATCCAGCCGTGCGGCTTGCCCGTTCGGTGATGGGCGAGCGTCACCAGCGCGTTGAGCTCCTTGCGCAGATCGCGCAGCTGGCCGTGCGTCGTGCCGGGCACCGGTAGCGTGCCACCCGCCGCGGTGCGCTTCTTCAACTGCTCATCCTGCCTGCGCCGCAACAGGTCTCGCATCTGGGCGGCATCGAGTAGACCGGGGATGCCGAGGTAGTCGGCCTCCTCGTCGCTGCCCGACGGGGTAGCCGTCCCGAACGACGACCCGTCGAAGATCACCTGATCCAATTCCGCGTCGGCGCCGAGCATCTCGAAGCCGTTGTCCATCTCGTCGCGTTCGGACTTCTCCTTCGCGGCGTCGGCGAGGGCGTCCTCGTCCCACTCGCCCTGCGGTTCGCGGTGCGGCTTGCCGAGCACGTGATTGCGCTGGGCCTCCATCTCGCTGGCCAGCTGCAGCAGGTTCGGCACCGACGGCAGGAAGATGCTCGCCGTCTCGCCGGGCCGGCGCGACCGCACGTAGCGGCCGATCGCCTGGGCGAAGAACAGCGGGGTCGACGCACTGGTCGCGTACACGCCGACCGCGAGGCGCGGCACGTCGACGCCCTCGGACACCATGCGCACCGCGACGAGCCAACGGCTGGTGCTCTGCGCGTACTGCGTGATGCGGTCCGACGAACCCGGGTCGTCGGACAGCACGACCGTCGGGACCTCGCCGGTGATCTTCGTCAGCAGGTCGGCGTACGCCCGCGCCGCCGTCTGATCCGAGGCGATGATCATGCCGCCGGCGTCGGGCACGTGCTGACGCTTCTGCTGCAGGCGCTTGTCGGCCGCCGCGATTACCGCGGGCATCCACTCGCCCGCCGGGTTCAGGGCGGTCCGCCAGGCGCGGGCGGTCTGTTCGGCGTTCAGCGGTTCGCCGAGACGCGCCGCGTGTTCCTCACCCGCGCTGTCGCGCCATCGCGACTCACCCGAGTACGCGAGGAACACCACGGGCCGCACCACGCCGTCGGCGAGCGCGTCGGCGTAGCCGTAGACGTGGTCGGCCTGCGAGCGCTGCAACCCGTCCGGACCGCGCTCATAGGTGACGAACGGGATCGCGCTGTCGTCGCTGCGGAACGGCGTGCCGGTCAGCGCCAGCCGCCGGGTCGCATCGCTGAACGCCTCGCGGACCGCGTCGCCCCAGCTCTTGGCGTCACCGCCGTGATGGATCTCGTCGAACACGACGAGCGTCCTGCGGTTCTCGGTGCGCACGCGGTGTCGTCCCGGGTGGCTGGCCACCTGGGCATAGGTCACGACGACGCCGTGGTACTCGTCGGAGTTCTGCGCCGAGGAGTTGCTGAACTTGGGGTCCAGCGAGATGCCGATGCCTGCCGCGGCGCGCGCCCACTGGATCTTGAGGTGTTCGGTCGGCACGACGATCGTGATGCGCTCGACGGTGCCATCAGCGAGGAGCTCACCGGCGATGCGCAGCGCGAAGGTCGTCTTGCCCGATCCCGGTGTCGCCACCGCGAGGAAGTCCCGCGGCCGTGCTGCCAGGTACTTCACCATGGCCCGACGTTGCCAGCCCCGCAAAGCCTGGGTGCTGGGCGCTGCGTAACCCGGCACCCGAAGACTCCAATCTGGTCGAAGGGCAGTCTAGGCCAAGGGGTTACGCGGACGCATATCTGCAGGACGTGTCCCCTGCGACACGCCAACGCAGCACAATGACGGGATGTCCCCGCCGACCACCGACGAACCCACCGACCCGTTCGTCCGCGTGCTCGGCTCGCGCGTGCACAACCTGCGCGGCGTCGACGTCGCGGCGCCGCGCGACGCGTTCGTCGCCTTCACCGGCATCTCCGGCTCGGGAAAGTCGTCGCTGGCGTTCGGCACGATCTACGCCGAGGCTCAGCGACGCTACTTCGAGTCGGTCGCGCCCTACGCGCGCCGGCTTTTGCTGCCTGGCGGCGCGCCGAAGGTCGACGACATCACCGGCCTGCCGCCCGCCGTCGCCCTGCAGCAGCGGCGCGGCACGGCGTCGTCGCGATCGTCGGTCGGCACGGTGACGCAGCTGTCGAACCTGCTGCGCATGCTGTTCTCCCGCGCCGGGACGTTCCCGAAGGGCTTCACCGAGCGGCTCGACTCCGACGCCTTCTCGCCGAACACCGCCGTCGGCGCCTGTCCGGAGTGCCACGGCCTCGGCCGGATCCACCGGGTCACCGAGGAGACGCTGGTGCCCGATCCATCGCTGACGATCCGCGAGGGCGCCGTCGCCGCGTGGCCGGGCGCCTGGCAGGGCCAGAACCTGCGCGACATCCTCATCACGCTGGGCTACGACATCGACAAGCCGTGGCGCAAGCTGTCGAGGAAGGCCCGCGACTGGATCCTGTTCACCGACGAGCAACCCACCGTGGAGATCCATCCCGACCGCGCCAACGTGACCGCCGACTACACCTACAACGGCACGTTCTCCAGCGCCGAACGCCACGTCCGCCACACGCTGGCCAACTCCCAGAGCGCGATGATGCGCCGCCGCGTGCTCGAGTTCGTCGACAGTGTCGACTGCCCGGTGTGCGACGGGTCGGGCCTGCGGCCGGAGGCCCTGGCCGTCACGTTCGCCGGCGCCAACATCGCCGAGCTGGTGGCGCTGCCGCTGACCGAACTGGCCGACGCGCTGCGCCCGGCCGCGACCCGCACCGAATTCCAGACCGCGTACGAGTCGACCGAGTCGGGTGAGCTCACCGAGGTCGCGACGATGATCGCCGCCGACCTGGTGGCCCGCATCCAGGTGCTCGTCGACCTCGGCCTCGGTTACCTCGCGCTGAACCGCCGCACGCCGACGGTCTCGCCGGGGGAGCTGCAGCGGCTGCGGTTGGCCACGCAGTTGCGGGCCGGCCTGTTCGGCGTCCTCTACGTGCTCGACGAGCCGTCGGCCGGACTGCATCCCGCCGACGCGGAACCCCTGCTCGACGTCCTCGACCGGTTGCGGCGGGCGGGCAACTCGCTGTTCGTCGTCGAGCACGACATGGACGTGGTGCGCCGCGCGGACTGGGTCGTCGACGTGGGGCCTGGCGCGGGCGAGCTCGGCGGGGAGGTGCTCTACAGCGGCCCGGTCGCCGGCCTGGCCGACGTGCCCGCGTCGGTCACCCGGTCCTACCTGTTCGACGAGCAGCCGCCGGCCGCACGCGCGCCGCGGGTCGCCAAGGGCTCATTGTCGTTGCGCGGCATCAGCTTTCACAATCTGCGCGATCTGGACGTCGAGCTGCCGCTCGGCGCCTACACCGCGGTCACCGGGGTGTCGGGGTCCGGCAAGTCGACGTTGGTCTACAAGGTGCTCGGCGACGTCGTCAGGCGCCATCTCGGCGGCGCGGCGGTCGCCCCCGAATCCGAGGGCGACGAACCCGACGTCGAGATCGTCGACGTCGACCACGACGCGAGCCTCGGCGTCACGGCGGACGGCCTCGAACTGATCGACCGTCTGGTCGCCGTCGACCAGCGGCCGATCGGCCGGACGCCGCGCTCGACGCTGGCGACCTACACCGGTCTGTTCGACGCGGTGCGCAAGGTCTTCGCGGCCACCCCCGCCGCCCGCAGGCGCGGCTGGACGGCGGGCCGGTTCTCGTTCAACACCGCCGAGGGGCGCTGCCCCACGTGTCAGGGCGAGGGCTTCGTCGCCGTCGAGCTGCTGTTCCTGCCCGGCACCTACGGCAGATGCCCGACGTGTCACGGCGCCCGCTTCGACGACGACACCCTGACGGTGCGCTACCGCGACCACACCATCGCCGACGTGCTCGCGATGACGGTCGACGAGGCCGCGGAGTTCTTCGCCGACGTCACGGCCGCCGCCCGCAGCCTCACCACGCTGAAGGACGTCGGGCTGGGATACCTGCGGCTCGGCCAGCCCGCCACCGAACTGTCCGGCGGCGAGGCGCAGCGCATCAAGCTGGCGAGCGAACTGCAGCGGCCCCGACGCCACCACACCCTCTACGTGCTCGACGAGCCGACCACCGGGCTGCACCCCGCCGACGTCGACCTGCTCGACCGGCAGCTGCACCGCCTGGTCGACGCGGGCAACACCGTCGTCGTCGCCGAACACGACATGCGCGTGGTCGCCGGGGTCGACTGGGTCATCGACCTCGGGCCCGGCGCCGGCGATGCGGGCGGACGCGTGGTCGCCGCGGGGACGCCTGCCGAGGTGGCGCGGTCGACCGAGAGCCGCACGGCGCCGTACCTGGCGGCCAAGGTGTCGGCCTACTCCGGGTAGACGACGCTCGTCAGCTCCTCCGACACCGCCCACAGCCGACGCTGGAGCGCGACGTCGTGCGACTTGTCGCTCGACGCGACGACCTTCGGGTAGCCGCGCGTCTCGCCGAAACCGTCGGGGCCGTAGTACTCGCCGCCGAGCACGCTGGGGTCGGTCGCCGCGCGCAGCGTGGGCAGGGCTCCCATCGCCGCGGACTGGCTGACGAGTGAGAAGGCGGGCGCCATGAAGCCGGGCAGGTGCCTGGCCAGTTCGGTGTCCGAGCCGCCGGGGTGCACGGCCGCGGCGAGCGTCGTCCCGTGGTGGGCCAGCCGGCGCTGCAACTCGTAGGTGAACAGCAGGTTGGCGAGCTTGGCCTGGCCGTAGGCGGCGACGCGGTTGTAGCTGCGCTCCCACTGCAGGTCGTCGAAGTGGATGTCGGCGAGGATGCGGTGGCCGATGCTGCTGACCGTCACGACGCGCGAGCCCTCGACCGGGAGCAGTCGCTCCAGCAGCAGACCGGTCAGGGCGAAGTGGCCCAGGTGGTTGGTGCCGAACTGCAGCTCAAAGCCGTCCTTGGTCGTCGACTTCGGCGTCCACATCACGCCGGCGTTGTTGATCAGCAGGTCGATGCCCTCGTAGCGGGACTTCAGTTCGTCGGCGGCGGACCGGATGGAGTCCAGCGAGGTGAGGTCCAACTCGGCGACGGTGACGTCACCACCGATGCGCGTCGCGGCGTCCTTGCCCTTGTCGAGGTTGCGGACGGCGAGCACGACGTGTGCCCCGCGGGCCGCGAGCGCCTTGGCCGTCTCGAATCCGAGCCCGGTGTTGGCGCCGGTGACGATGGCGGTGCGGCCGCTCTGGTCGGGGATGTCGGCGGTGGTCCACGTGCTCATGTGTGCTCCTTTAGTGACGGATGGTGGGGGATCAGACCGGGAACGAGATTCCCGTGAGTTCTGCCGAGACCGCCCACAGTCGCTGCTGGTCGGCGATGTCGTGCGAGCGGCCGCTGGACTCGACCACCCTGGGGTACCCGCGCATCTCGGCGAACCCGCCGGGGCCGAGGTACTGGCCGCCGGTCACGGTCGGATCGGTCGCGGCCCGCAGCGTGGGGAGTGCGCCCATCTCGGTGTCCTGCTCCAGCGGCCGGAACGCCGCCTGCACGACGCGGGGCAGGTGACGGGACAGTTCGGAACTGGAGCCGCCGGGATGCGCGGCGACCGCGATCGTCCGGCGGCCGGCCAGCCGCCGCTGCAGCTGATAGGTGAAGAGGAGGTTGGCGAGCTTGGACTGGCCGTAGGCCCGCACGCGGTTGTACCCGGTGTCGGACTGCAGGTCGTCGAACCGCATGCGGCCGGCGCGGTGGCCCATGCTGCTGACGGTGACGACGCGCGAGCCGGGGGTGATCAGCATCCGGTCGAGCAGCAGCCCCGTCAGCGCGTAGTGGCCGAGATGGTTGGTGCCGAACTGCAGCTCGAACCCGTCCTTCGTCGTGGCCTTCGGCGTCATCATCACTCCGGCGTTGTTGATCAGCAGGTCGATGCCGTCGTAGGCGGCCCGGATGCTCGCCGCGGCCCCCCTGATGGAGGCGAGCGACGTCAGGTCGAGTTCCTGAACGCCCACGTCGGCGCCGGGGTAGCGCCTGGCGATGAGGTCCGCGGCGGCCTTGCCCTTGTCGAGATTGCGGACGGCCAGCACGACGTGCGCGCCGCGGCCCGCGAGTGCGGTCGCGGTCTCGTAGCCGAGGCCCGTGTTGGCGCCGGTGATGACCGCGACGCGGCCGGTCTGATCGGGGATGTCGGCAGCTGTCCACGTCACGGGGATCCTCCTGGGTAAGATCGAAGCGGAACGCCCGCTCCGGTTGCTACCAATATACGGAACGCGCGCCCCGCTTTGTCAACGGGAGGATTCGTGATCGATCGGTGCAGGCCCCTGCGAGCCGACGCCGCGCGCAACCGCGCGCGGGTGCTCGAGGTGGCCTACGAGACCTTCGCGGCCGAGGGATTGTCGGTGCCGATCGACGAGATCGCGCGCCGCGCGGGCGTCGGCGCCGGCACGGTGTACCGGCACTTCCCGACGAAGGAGGCGCTCTTCGCCGCCGTGATCGACGACCGCGTGCGCGGCATGGTCGCCAGCGGCCGGGCGCTGCTCGACACCGAGGGTCCGGGTGAGGCGCTGTTCAGCTTCCTGCGCCACATGGTCAGCACCAGTGCGACCGACCACGGTCTGGTCGAGGCGCTCGCCGGCTACGGAATCGACATGGACGCCGCCGCGCCGGGGGCCGAGGCGGCGTTCCTCGAGTTGATCGAGGAGCTGCTGACGGCGGCCCAGGCGGCGGGCACCGCCCGACGCGACGTCGGCGTGGCGGAGGTCAAGGCGCTGCTGGTCGTGTGCAAGGCGACGCAGGGCCACGACGAGGAGGTCACGCGCAAGGTGACCGCGGTGATCGAGGCAGGTCTGCGCGCGTCGGCCCCGTGACGCCGCGGCGGACCCGAACCTTGCACTCGCCATGGTCGAGTGCTAAAACTTAGATTGGCACTCGCGATCGGTGAGTGCTAGGTCGGGACGGTGAGACTGGGGCCGCACGTGCGGTCGCACACTCCAGTCGTCCGTCGCGGGCACTGAGCCCGACCACGACATCGTGCCATCCCCAATCCGGAGGAACACTTCGCAATGGCCAAGACAATTGCGTATGACGAAGAGGCCCGCCGCGGCCTCGAGCGTGGGCTCAACGCCCTCGCCGACGCAGTAAAGGTGACGTTGGGGCCCAAGGGTCGCAACGTCGTCCTCGAGAAGAAGTGGGGCGCTCCCACGATCACCAACGATGGCGTGTCCATCGCCAAGGAGATCGAGCTGGAGGACCCGTACGAGAAGATCGGCGCCGAGCTGGTCAAGGAAGTCGCCAAGAAGACCGACGACGTCGCTGGTGACGGCACCACCACCGCCACGGTGCTCGCCCAGGCGCTCGTCCGCGAAGGCCTGCGCAACGTGGCCGCCGGCGCGAACCCGCTGGGCCTGAAGCGCGGCATCGAGAAGGCCGTCGAGAAGATCACCGAGACGCTGCTGGCGTCCGCCAAGGCGATCGAGACCAAGGAGCAGATCGCTGCCACCGCCGGGATCTCCGCCGGTGACCAGTCGATCGGCGACCTCATCGCCGAGGCCATGGACAAGGTCGGCAACGAGGGTGTCATCACCGTCGAGGAGTCCAACACCTTCGGCCTGCAGCTCGAGCTCACCGAGGGCATGCGGTTCGACAAGGGCTACATCTCGGGCTACTTCGTCACCGACGCCGAGCGTCAGGAAGCCGTCCTCGAGGATCCCTACATCCTCCTGGTCAGCTCCAAGGTGTCGACCGTCAAGGATCTGCTCCCCTTGCTGGAGAAGGTCATTCAGTCCGGCAAGCCGTTGCTGATCATCGCCGAGGACGTCGAGGGCGAAGCCCTGTCGACCCTGGTGGTCAACAAGATCCGCGGCACCTTCAAGTCCGTCGCCGTCAAGGCGCCCGGCTTCGGTGACCGCCGCAAGGCCATGCTGCAGGACATCGCCATCCTCACCGGTGGCCAGGTCATCAGCGAAGAGGTCGGGCTGTCCCTGGAGACCGCCGACGTCGCGCTGCTCGGCAAGGCGGACAAGGTCGTCGTCACCAAGGACGAGACCACCCTCGTCGGTGGTGCCGGCGACGCCGACGCGATCGCCGGCCGGGTCTCGCAGATCCGCGCCGAGATCGAGAACAGCGACTCCGACTACGACCGCGAGAAGCTGCAGGAGCGCCTGGCCAAGCTGGCCGGCGGTGTTGCGGTAATCAAGGCCGGAGCGGCCACCGAGGTGGAGCTCAAGGAGCGCAAGCACCGCATCGAAGACGCGGTCCGCAACGCGAAGGCCGCCGTCGAGGAGGGTATCGTCGCCGGTGGCGGCGTGGCGCTGCTGCAGGCGTCGCCCTCGCTGGACGAGCTCACCCTCACCGGTGACGAGGCCACGGGCGCGAACATCGTGCGCGTCGCACTGTCGGCCCCGCTCAAGCAGATCGCCTTCAACGGTGGCCTGGAGCCGGGCGTCGTCGCGGAGAAGGTGTCGAACCTTCCCTCGGGCCACGGCCTGAACGCTGCGTCGGGCGAGTACGAGGACCTGCTCAAGGCCGGCGTCGCCGACCCGGTCAAGGTCACGCGCTCGGCGCTGCAGAACGCGGCGTCCATCGCGGCGCTGTTCCTCACCACCGAGGCCGTCGTCGCCGACAAGCCGGAGAAGGCGTCCGCTCCCGCGGGCGACCCGACCGGTGGAATGGGCGGCATGGACTTCTAAGTCCTGCTCTACGAGAAGGCCCGGTTCCCCTTGGGAGCCGGGCTTTTTCGTGCGCTTACCTAGGACGTTACGCAGCGCAGACTGAATCGGGCGACGGTTTTGGGCGGTCTGGCGTCGTGGGATTCAGTCTCGGTGTCGAGGGAGTCCGGGTCGGCCCGTCACTCAGCGGATCCCCTCTCTGCATTGCTATGTGCCAGCCTCACGCTGCGGTCGCGATTTCGTCCGCGCGGCCAGTTTTCACGACCGTGGCGTGCAAAACCTGCCTAGGACGTCGTTCGGCAGTATTCGCCGGGGTCGTCTGACGCCGGCTATGTCTCCAACCGTTGACATATGTCATCGTGCGTTGACATACTCGACGTGTGGCGGGTGCCACATCATCGTCGAGGGGAATCACATGAGCATCGCCGTCAGACCGCACACCAGGTTCGCCGCCGCGTTGGTCGCCGCGGGGGTGGTGTCGGCCGCATCCGTCGTGGGCCTGCCCGAGCACCGGTCGGTCAGCATCGACGTCGCCAACGCCTCCGCGATCACCGACGTGCTGTCCTCCTTCGGCAAGGGCGTGGAGGTGGCGTCGAGTCTCGTCGGCATACACGTCGACGCCGTCGTCTCGCTACCCTTCGAGGCTTCACTGGCGGTGCTGGCCGCCGCTCAGCATCCCGAACTCGGCTCGAGCATCCTGAGCTATCTGGTGCAGCGCTTCGTCAATCCCTCCATCGGAGCGCCGTTCGTCGCCTACCCGTTCGAAACCGAGCAGGCCGTCTCGCTCCTCGGAAGTCTGCTGCCGCAACCACTTCCGGGCCTTGTCGACCAAGCGGGCAAGGACTTCGCGACGGCGTTCGACGACGTTCTGAAGCATCTCGGCAATCCGGTGCCGGGGTACGACGCCGTGCAGGCCGTCATGAACGACACCGTGCTCGGCGGTGTCGTGGAGGCGGGCCAGCTCGCGGTTCGTGCGCCGATCTACGCGGGCTGGAACACCGTGAACTATCTCGGCAATCTGCCCGTCAACGTCGAGGCGTCCGTCGAATCGGCCATCGCGAAGCCGGGCCACATACCCGGTCTGGCAAGCAATCTCGTCTATGGCTTACTCTCACCCAACGCCGACGTCGGGTTGTTCGGGCAGCTGCTGAACAACGCGGTGGATCCGTTCACCTGGTTGCCCGCACCGATCGGGTACAGCGCGGCGGCCCCTGGTCTGGCCAACCAGTTCCGCGACGCCGTCACCCAGGTCGTGAACCACGTGCTGTCGATGCTCCCCACACCCGTGACCCCGGCGGCCCTGTCGACGCCGACAGCGGCGACCGGTCAACCGACCTACAGCGTCGGCGCGGCGAAGGGCGCGATCGCCCAGGAGCCCAAGAAGGCCAACGCGACAACCATCGTCAAGGCCGAGAAGCCAAGCAAGACAAAGGCTTCGAAGGCGAAGGCCAAGCCCACGCACGCCAAGCCCAAGCCCCGGCACGCCAAGCCGACGAAGTCTAGAGCTCCTTCAGCGGCGTCGGCGTGAGCAGCAGCGTGGCGACCACCGCGATGGCCGCCGTCGCCACCAGGTAGCCGCACGCCAGCCACGGCGTCCCGCCCGCGGCGCCGATCAGCGCCGTGAGGATCAGCGGCGTCAGCCCCGAGGCGTAGACCCCCGACAGCTGGTACACCGTCGACAGTCCGGTGTAGCGGATCCTCGCGGGGTAGAGCGACGCATACAGCGAGCCCTGCGCGCCGTAGAACACGGCGTGGATGACGCCGAACACCACCAGCATCCCCAGCGCGTACAGCCAGATGTCCTTGGTGTCGAAGAGCAGGAAGACGGGGAAGACGGCCACCCCGTAGGCTGCAATACCGCTGGCGTACAACGTCTTCGGGCCGAAGCGATCGGTCAGGAGTCCGGACACCGGGATCAGCGTCGCCATCAGCAGTGCCGCCACGGTCACGGCGATGAGCACCGGAATCTTGTCGAGCTTCAACGTGCTCGTCGCATAGGAGATGGCGAACACGCCCCACGTGTTGAACGCCGCGCCCTCGCCCCAGCGCGACAGCATGCCGAGCACCGTCGTCCGCAGGACGGGCGGCCGGAAGACCTCCCTGAGCGGTACGGACGCGCGGTCGCCGCTGTCGCGCACCTTCTCGAACGCGGGCGTCTCGGTGGCCTTGAGTCGGACCACGACGCCGAAGGCCACCAGCAGGATGCTGACGAGGAACGCGATCCGCCAGCCGTAGCGAAGGAACGCATCGTCGGGCAGCGCGATCTGCAGGAGCGCGAATACCCCTGTCCCCAAGGCCAATCCGATCGCGAGCCCCACCTGCGGGATGCTGCCGAACAATCCACGCCTGCGCGGGGGACCGTGCTCGACGGCCAGGAGCACCGCCCCCGCCCATTCGCCGCCGAGCGCGAAACCCTGCACGATGCGCAGCAGCAAAAGCAGGATCGGCGCGAGCACGCCCACCTGTGCGGCGGTGGGCAGGGCACCCATCAGCGCGGTCGCGCCGCCCATCAGCAGCATCGTCAGCGCCAGCGTCTTCTTGCGGCCGATGCGGTCACCGACGTGGCCGAAGACGAAGCCGCCGATCGGACGGACCAGGAAGCCGACCGCGAACGTCGCGAACGACAGCAGGGTGCCGACGAACGTGGTCTGGTCGGGAAAGAAGGCCTTGTTGAACACCAGGCTCGCGGCCGTGGCGTAGAGGAAGAAGTCGTACCACTCGATCGTGGTGCCGACGAGGCTGGCCCAGAGCGCGGTGCGGGCCTCGGCGGACACCGTGCCGCTCTGGTCGTTTCCTGCGGGAGGGCTGATGACGGACATTGCCGTCGATCAGTTCACGCCCCGGGTGGATCCACCAGGGTTGCGCGCGCAATGATCGAAACCCCGCAGACCGTCCAGCCCGTTACGTTGGGAACCACCATGCCACTTCCTGCGCCGTCACCCACGTCCACCGCCGTCGTCACCGGAGCGTCCTCCGGCATCGGCGCCGACATCGCCAGGGAACTGGCGGCCCGCGGGCACGGCGTCACGCTGGTCGCCCGGCGGGAGGACAAGCTGCGGGCGCTGGCCGACGAACTCAGCGCGGTCCGGGTGGAGGTGATCGCGGCCGACGTCGCCGATTCCGACGCGCGGGCGGGGCTCTTCGACGAGGTGCAGCGCCGCGGGCTGACCGTGGACGTCCTGGTCAACAATGCGGGTATCGGCGCGATCGGGGCCGTCGCCGAGTCGACCGTCGAGCGCGAGGTCGCCCAGGTGCGGGTCAACGTCGAAGCACTGATCGATCTGACCACGCGCGCCGTGCAGCAGATGGTGCCGAGAGGCCGCGGCGCCATCCTGAACGTCGGCTCGACCGCGGGCTTCCAGCCGTTCCCCGGCCAGGCCGGCTACGGGGCGACGAAGGCATTCGTCATCAGCTACACCGAGGCGCTGGCCGCCGAGTTGGCGGGCACCGGCGTGACGGTCGCGACGCTCAACCCCGGTCCGGTGCGCACCGAGTTCCTGCAGACCGCGGGCATCGACGAGACGACGTTCGCGTCGGCGTTCCCCAAGTTCATGTGGATGCCGTCGCGCGACGTGGCCCGTGTCGGCGTGGACGCGCTGGCGCGCGACCGCGGCACCGTCATCGCGGGGCTGCCCAGCCTGGTCAGCACGCGCATCTTCGGGCTCATCCCCAAGCGGGTGCTATTGCCGCTGCTGGCCAGGCAGCACCCCGCGCTGCGGCCCGCGACCTAGGTGGCAGGGTGGACGGGCGGGTTGCTCTGGCCCGCATGACCGTCACCGAGGACCGCCCATGCGCACACTGACCATCGCCGCCATTCAGACCACGCCGGTCGCGTTCGACCTCGAGGCCAGCCTGGCGTCCTTCGAGCAGCGGGTGCGCGCGGTGCGGGCCACCTTCCCCGCCGTCGAGCTGATGGTCGTGCCCGAACTGATGCTGGCCGCCGAGGCGCCGCTGCTGCAGGGCCGCGCCGGCTGGATGGACGAGGTGGCCGAGCCGATTCCGGGGCCGCTCACCGACCGCATCTGCGCGTTGGCGAAAGACGTTGAGCGATGGCTCATTCCGGGCAGTCTCTACGAGCGCGGCGCGGAGGGAAAGGTGTACAACACCGCGATCGCGGTCTCTCCCGACGGGGAAATCGTGGCGGCCTACCGCAAGATCTTCCCGTGGCAGCCCTACGAACGCACCACTCCCGGAAGCGATTTCGTGGTCCTCGACATCCCCGACGTCGGCCGGATCGGTCTGGCGATCTGCTACGACGGCTCGTTCCCCGAGATGATCCGCCAGCTGGCCTGGCTCGGCGCGGAGGTCGTCGTCCAGCCGACCCTGACCTCGACCCGCGACCGGGATATGGAACTGGTCTGCGCCCGCGCGAACGCGTGGACCAATCAGGTCTTCGTCGTCAACGTCAATGCCGCCGATCCGGCCGGCGTAGGAGCCAGCTGCATCGTCGACCCCGAGGGGAACGTGCGCCAGCAGGCGAACACGGGTGAGGAGGTCCTGATCGACTGCCTGGATCTGGACGCGGTGACCCGGGTCCGCACGCGCGGCACCCTGGGGCTGAATCGGCCGTGGGACCAGCTGGCCCGCCACGGCGCCCATCTCGAGCTGCCGATGTACGGCACCGGCATCAAGACGCCGCCATGGCACCCGGGGTAGGCGACGGCTGTCGGCCGCGTACCAGCCGGCCGGGGCGGGCGGCGGTCGGGACGCCGTGTTCGGCGATGATCTGCCCGGAGACCACGGTTGCGACGTAGCCATCGGCGGTCTGGTCCAGGCGGCGTCCGCCCGCGGGGAGGTCGCGGGCCACGACGGGCTTGTGCAGGCGCACCGCGGCGTGATCGATGACGTTCAGGTCGGCCTTGTAGCCGACCGCGATGCGGCCCCGGTCACCGAGACCCGCGACCCGGGCCGGCGCCGACGTCAGCTCGCGCACCGCCTCGGCGACGCTGAGGCGGCCGGTCGCGCGGTCGCGGGCCCAGTGCGCGAGCATGTACGTGGGAAAGCTTGCATCGCAGATCATTCCGTAATGCGCGCCGCCGTCGCCGAGACCGAGCACGACGTCCTCGCGGTGGAACAGCTCGGCCACGGCGTCCAGCGAGGCGTCCCGGAAGTTGGCGAGCGTGATGAGCAGCATGGCGTGCCCGTCGTCGTCGAGCAGCCGGTCGTAGGCCTCCTCGAGCGGGCTGACCCCGCGGGCCGCGGCGCGCGAGGCGATGCTCTCCGATCGTGGCGGCTCGTAGTTGGGCGGATCGCCGAGGGGGAACATCCAGTCGAACGCCTGCGCGGCGAACATCAGCGGGTGTCCGCCGCTGCCGGGCTTGTCGGCCAGAATGCGTTGGCGTACTTCGGGTTTGCACATCTCGGCGACGCGCTCCGGTAGCGGGAGCTCGGCGATCGCCTGGTAGCTGGGGTAGGTGACGAACGGGTTTCCGGACAGTTCGAGACCGATCACCAGCCCGATCGGCCGCGGGAAGACCTGCGCGGTGACGTCGCCACCGGCCGCGTTGGACTTCTCGACGAGGTTCAGCCCGTCGAGGAAGAACGGGTCGCCGGCGTTGCCGATCGCCAGCGTGAACGTCACCGGCAGTTCGACGTCCTCGGCGACGTCGAACACCGTCTGCAGCGCGGGACCGTAGTCGCCTGCGACCAGGTCGGGGACGAACTGGATCAGACCGCCGCCGGCGTCCTTGACGCCGCGCGCGATGGCCTCGATCTCGTCGCGGCCCGCCTCGAAACTCGGTATGGGCTGGCCACTTTCGCTCTTGTGCAGGGTCAGGCGCGAGGATGCGAAGCCCAGCGCGCCGACCTCGACGGCCTCGGCCGCGAGCTTGCGCATGAGGGCGAGGTCCTCGGCGGTGGCGGGTTCGCGGTCCACCCCGCGCCTGCCCATGACGTACACCCGCAGCGGGGAGTGCGGCAGCAGGGACGCGACGTCGATGTCGCGGTCGCGGGCATCCAGGGCGTCCAGGAACTCGGGGAACGTCTCCCACGTCCAAGGCAGTCCGTCGACCATGACGACGCCGGGGATGTCCTCGACGCCTGCCATCAGGTCGACGAGCGTGTCGTGGTCCTCGGGCCGGCACGGTGCGAAACCCACGCCGCAGTTGCCCATCACGGCGGTCGTGACGCCGTGCGCCGACGACGGCGTCATGCGATCCGACCAGATGGCCTGCCCGTCGTAGTGGGTGTGCAGGTCGACGAAGCCCGGCGTGACGAGCAGGCCGGTCGCGTCGATCTCGCGGGTCGCCGTGCCGTCGACGGTCCCGATCGCAGCGATGACTCCGTCGGACACCGCGACGTCCCCGACGTAGGGCTCCCCGCCGAGCCCGTCGACGATGGTGCCGTTGCGGATGATGAGGTCGAAGGCCATACCGCCGAATGTACGACTGCCGTCTGGGTGCGTGGCGGGATTACCGCGATCCCCACGAATTCCTCTGCGAGACGTCGACCGATCATGCCACTGCATTTCCCGAGGTGTAATTACGGTATGATTTCTATACATGCTCGAGTTCGAGTTCGATCCCGCGAAGAGCGTGGTCAATTCGGCCAAGCATGGTATCGATTTCGAAGCGGCGCAAGCCATTTGGCGTGATACGCACCGCATCGAGATCCCAGCGCGGACGACGGACGAGCCGAGGTGGATGGTGATCGGTCAGGCAGCCGGCCAATGCTGGTCGGCAGTGGTTACCTACCGAGACGGACACGTCCGGATCATCTCGGTACGCCGCTCCCGGGAAAGTGAGATTGCGATCTATGAAGGCTGAGGAGTTCGACGCCCGGTTCGACGCCGGCGAGGACGTGACCCACGCTCTGGATGCCGCGCGTGCACGGCGACCCGGCGAAGAGCACCGCCGCGTCAACGTCGACTTCCCGGCGTGGATGATCGTCGAACTCGACCGTGAGGCCACCCGGCTCGGCGTCACGCGCCAGTCGCTCATCAAGGTGTGGATCGCCGAGAGGCTCGACCACTCCGCGGCCTGACCACCCGCGATCCCGCCCGTCACCGCCCCGCCGGGTAGCGTCGGCGCCATGGCCGACACCGATATCGCCACCACCCGTGAGGTGTTGCGCGACGCGTTCACCCGGCTCATCGAGCATGCCGACGACCTCGTCGACGGTCTGACCGACGAGGTGGCCTACTTCAAGCCTGCGCCGGACGCCAACCCGATCGCGTGGTTGCTGTGGCACAGCGCGCGCGTGCAGGACGCGCAGCTGAGCGACATCGCGGGCACCGAACAGGTGTGGTTCCGCGAAGGCTGGGTCGACCGCTTTGGCCTCGATCTGCCGCGCGACTCGAACGGCTACGGCCACACCCCCGAACAGGTCGCAAAGGTGCGGGCATCGGCCGACCTACTCGGCGGCTACTACCGCGCCGTGCACGCCATGACGCTGGCCTACGTCGCGTCGGCGACGGCCGAGGACCTCGCGAAGATCGTCGACAAGCGGTGGACGCCGCCGGTGACGGCCAGCGCCCGCATCGTCAGCATCATCGACGACTGCGCGCAGCATCTCGGTCAGGCCGCATACGTCCGGGGTCTCGCGTGACATGAGCCGGCACGCCGTCCTGCGGTGGTGGCCGCTGGTCGGGATTGCCGCGATGGTGGTGCTCGGGCTGGTGGTGGGCAAGGGGTCCACTCCGCTCGACGACTGGTTCCTGCACTACCGCGTCGACCATCCCTGGGTGTGGTTCCTGTTGCACTTCACCGACCGGCGGTTGGTCGTGGCGGGATACCTCGTCGCCATCGCGGTCGTCTGCGTGCAGCGGCGGTGGCGCCTCGCCGCGGTCACGGCGCTGACCCCGGTCGTGGCGGTCACGGCCGAGCGGGTGCTGAAACGGCTGTTCGGCCGGGAGAAGGTCGGCGCGCTGGCCTATCCGAGCGGCCACGTGACGGTCTCGCTGGTGGTGCTCGCGCTGCTGGTCATCGCGGCGGGGGCGGCGACGTGGATGTTCGTCGTGGCGACCGTCGTGCTGCTCGCGGGCCTGGTCGGGCAGGCCTGCACGTACCACTACTTCACCGACACCGTCGGGGCGGTGCTGCTGGGCACGTCGCTGATGTGCCTGGCGGCGCTGGCCGCCGGACTTGACAGGTGTCAACCCCGCTGCGACCCAGATCACAGCGGCGGTTAGCATGAGGGGATGACAGCCACGCCTGACATCGACGCCAGCGCCACGATCCTCAACCCCGCCACGGGTGAGGTCGCGGGCACGGTGCGATGGACCGATCCCGCCGACGTCCCCCGCATCGTGGCCGGGCTGCGGCGGTCCCAGCGCGAGTGGGAGGCGCGTGGCGCCGCCGGCCGGGCGAAGGTGCTCGCCCGCTACGCGGTATGGCTCGGCGAACACCGCGACGAGATCGAGAAGCTGCTGATCTCCGAGACGGGCAAGTCCGCGACGGACGCCGCCCAGGAGGTGCCGCTGCTGATCATGATCGCCTCCTACTACGTCAAGACCATGGAGAAGGCGCTGGCGCCCGAGACCCGGCCCGCGTCGCTGCCGTTCCTGGCGATCAAGAAGATCGCGGTGCACTATCGGCCGCGTCCGATCGTCGGCATCGTCGCGCCGTGGAACTACCCCGTCGCCAATCTGCTGATGGACGGGCTTGGCGCGCTCGCGGCGGGGTGCGCCGTGCTGCTCAAGCCCTCCGAGCGGACCCCGCTGACCGCAGAGTTGCTGCTGCGCGGCTGGATCGACTCGGGTGCCCCCGACGTGATGGCCATCGTGCAGGGCGCCCGCGAAGCCGTCGAGGCCGTCGTCGACTCCAGTGACTACATCCAGTTCACCGGCTCCAGTGCGACCGGAGCCAAGGTGATGGAACGCGCCGCCCGCCGGCTCACCCCCGTCAGCCTGGAGCTCGGCGGCAAGGATCCGATGATCGTGCTCGACGACGCCGACGTCGACCTCGCGGCCCACGCCGCGGTCTGGGGGGCGATGTTCAACGCCGGCCAGACCTGCGTGTCGGTCGAGCGCGTTTACGTGCTCGAGCAGGTCTACGACCAGTTCGTCGCGGCCGTCGTGCGCGACGTCGAGAACCTCAGGATGGGCGCGGGGGAGGGCCATGACTTCGGCGCCCTGATCGACGACAGCCAGGTCGAGGTCACCGACAAGCACGTCCAGGACGCCATTGCCAAGGGTGCCAGGGCGTTGACCGGCGGCCGGCGACCGACGGGCCCGGGCAGCTTCTACCCGCCGACGGTGCTCGTCGACGTCGACCACTCGATGCTGTGCATGACCGAGGAGACCTTCGGGCCCACGCTGCCGATCATGAAGGTGTCCACCGTCGCCGAGGCGGTGCGGCTGGCCAACGACAGTCCGTACGGGCTGAGCGCAGCGGTGTTCTCCAAGGACGTCGAACGCGCCAATGACGTTGCGCTGGAATTGGATTGCGGTGCGGTCAACGTCAACGACGTGATCTCCAACCTGATGTGCACCACCGCGCCGATGGGCGGTTGGAAGACCTCCGGTATCGGCGCCCGGTTCGGTGGCGCCGAGGGCCTGCGCAAGTTCTGCCGCCAGGAGGCCATCGTCGCGCCCCGCACGGCGATCGGCGCGGGCGGCAACTACTACCACAACTCGCTCAAGGCGATGAAGCGGATGAACTTGATGATGACGAAGCTGGCGCTGATGCGCCCCAAGCGCGTCGCCAAGTGATTCCTCGCCGAGACTACGGTTGATGACGGAAATCGGCCCGATCCCGTCATCAACCGTAGGGTCGGCGCGCCACCTGCCGTTCACCCGGCCGTCACCCCCGATTCGGCCGTGGTCGATAGTTTCTCGGGCGTGACTGCGCTCCAGGGATCCGAGTTCTACTCCGTCCGCGACGACGATGACGACGATCCCGTGCTGGTCCACCATCCCAGCGGCAAGGACGTCGACACGTGGCGCGAGGGCTACCCCTACGACGAGCGCATGTCGCGCCACGACTACGAGGAGCAGAAGCGGCTGCTGCAGATCGAGCTGCTCAAGCTGCAGGTGTGGAGCCAGGCCAACGGCCTGCGGCACGTCATCGTCTTCGAGGGCCGCGACGCCGCCGGCAAGGGCGGCACCATCAAGCGCTTCATGGAACACCTCAACCCCCGCGGCGCCCGCGTCGTCGCGCTGGAGAAGCCCACCGACCGCGAACGCACCCAGTGGTACTTCCAGCGCTACGTGACCCACCTGCCCGCCGCCGGTGAGATCGTGCTGTTCGACCGCTCCTGGTACAACCGGGCCGGGGTCGAGCGCGTCATGGGCTACTGCACGCCCGAGCAGCACGCCGAATTCATCAGGCAGGCACCGCTGTTCGAGCAGATGCTGGTCGACGACGGCATCAGCCTGACCAAGCTGTGGTTCTCGGTCACCCAGGCCGAGCAGCGCACCCGGTTCACCATCCGCCAGGTCGACCCCGTGCGGCAGTGGAAGCTCTCCCCGACGGACCTCGCGTCACTCGACAAGTGGGAGGCCTACACCGCGGCCAAGGAGGACATGTTCGCGCTGACCGACACCGACGTCGCGCCGTGGACCGTGGTCAAGAGCAACGACAAGAAGCGCGCCCGTCTCAACGCCATGCGCCACGTGCTCGGTAAGTTCGACTACGACAACAAGGACCGCGAGGTGGTCGGCGTCGCCGATCCCCTCATCGTGGGGCGCGCGCTGACTGACTGATCGGCGGCGTCCCGGAGTGGAGGGACGCCCGTGCGGTTGCTGACGGCCGTCCTCTGCTGGCTGCTGACGACCCTGGCGCTGGCGGTGGCCATCCCGGCGGCGTGGGCCCAGCACGACCTCGTCGATCGCCAGGGCTACTCCGCGCTCGCCACCTCCGCGGCCAAGGACCCGGTTCTGCAGCAGGCGATGGCCGGCGCGCTCGCCGACCAGCTGACGACGCTGGCCGTGAACTCCGGGTACGACGACGTCAACCCCAACCTGATCGCGGGGGCGGCCAGGGCCTACACCGGAGGCAACGCGTTCCCCGGCCAGTTCGCGCTGGCCAATCAGGTGGCCCACGACTGGCTGTTCACCGACACGGTCGCCCGGACCGACGCGTCCGGCCGCTGGGAGATCGACCTGTCGCCCATGTTGGCCGACTCCTCGTTCCAGCAGACGTTGG
The DNA here is from genome assembly GCF_010729665.1 of Mycolicibacterium madagascariense. Taxonomy (NCBI): domain Bacteria; kingdom Bacillati; phylum Actinomycetota; class Actinomycetes; order Mycobacteriales; family Mycobacteriaceae; genus Mycobacterium; species Mycolicibacterium madagascariense. The sequence goes on from NZ_AP022610.1 coordinate 870,119, forward strand.
CGGGCTTCGGCATTCGGCCGCCCAAGACGCTGGAGATCCCGCTGACGGAGGACGTGTCGCACTCGCTGCGGCCCGGCCAGCTGCGCCAGGTGGCGGCGTGGGGGCCCTGGGTCAGTGTCGGGGCCGCCGTGCTGGCGGGGGTCTTCGCGCTGTTGACGCTGGCCGCCGCCCGGCGCCGCGGGAAGGCGCTTGTCGCACTTGGCGTTTCGGGCCTGATCGTGGGTGCCGCGGGTTGGGCGGCCATCGAGGTGGGTCGGCGGTATCTCGCCAGGGCTCTCGACGCCGCGGCGACCGACGTCAGGAACGTGGCGGCCGCGATGATCGAGCACGCCATCGGCAGCGCGCACACGTGGCTCAATCTGGTGCTGGCGGCCGGCGGAGGTCTGGTGGTGCTCGGCGTGCTCGCGACGACGCTCGGCGGCCTGCGCCGCCGCTGACCAAGCGCGCGCCGGAGAGCAAACGCGCGTTCGCCTACGGCCGCACGTCGCGGCGCGGTGCGGCGATCACGTGCCGCGGCACTGGCCGTTCGAGTGCCGACACCGGGTCCAGCAACGTTGGAATCCAAAATATCTCGCACGAATCTCAGCGCGTGTCCGCTGTCCGTTCGCTGAGCGCGCGATCGTTTTGCCGATGAGTCGAGACCCGTTCACGAACTGAATCGAGCAAAGCAAAACCCCCGTTGATGACGTCGCTTTGGCTAACTAAGTAGAGAACTGACGTCTTTGCTAATTCATCAAGATCACGTTCATTTTACACTCCTGTGAGGGCGGCGAAGTGTCCAAAGACCCTGCTCAAGCCTGGTTTTTTCATCGTAAGCAGGGTTATTCGACGAATCGATCGGGAACAAGCCAGGAAGAGGAGGTCTCGGGTGGACGGGATCTCACGACGAGTAGCGAAGAGGGGTTCAAAGATGCGGCAAATGACTGGCAGGAGATGGCAACCGCCGGTGATCAGGATCGTCTGTGCCGGGGTGTCGACGGTGGCGGTGGCCGCCGTCGGCGCGACCGCGCTGGTTCCCGCGATGAACGTGGCAACCGTCAACATCATGCCGGCGGCCGCGATCGACGACTCCGGCTCGACCATCGGGTTCTCCGATCCCTACCTGTACGGCGCGACCCCGGCCCAGATCGACCAGCAACTCGACCAGATGCAGGCGCTCGGCGTGAACGACGTGCGCGTGCTCATTCCGTGGGCCGGCGTCGAGCCCGTTCAGGGGTACTACGACTGGAGTTCGGTCGACTACACGATCGATGCCGCCAACGCCCGCGGCATGGGCGTGCTGGGCGTGCTGAACTCGTCCCCGCAGTGGGCGGTGAACCCCGGGGTGCCGGCGATCAGCGGGGCGCCTGCCTCACCCGCCCAGTACGGCGACTTCGCGGGTCTGGTGGCCCAGCGCTACGCCGGCAAGGTCAGCGCCTACGAGATCTGGAACGAGCCCAACGGCCAGACCTACTACGCGCCGAAGCCGGATCCCGCGGCCTACACCGAACTGCTCAAGGCCGCCTATCCCGAGATCAAGGCCGCCGACCCGAACGCCACCGTGATCGGCGGCGTGACCGGTGCCGTCGTCGACTACGGCGACTTCACGATGAACCCCGTGACGTTCGTCAAGGGCATCTACGCCGCGGGCGGTGAGGGCTACTTCGACGCGCTGTCCTTCCACCCCTACAACTACGGCACCCCCTTCTCGCAGGGGGCGTCCCTGCCCGACTCGCCGCTCAACCAGTTGACCGAGATGCGCGACGTCATGGTCGCCAATGGCGATGCGAGCAAGCAGATCTGGGCCTCCGAGTACGGCGAGCCGACGTCAGTGGCCACCGAGGACCAGCAGGCGGCCTTCATCAAGGACATGCTGACGACGTGGCCGACGCTGGGCTACACGGGTCCGACGTTCATCGACACCCTCAACGACGTCGACTCCAGCAGCACGGATCCGGAGGACACCCTCGGCGTGATCCGGTCCGACGGCACCCTCAAGCCCGCCGCCTACGTCATCCAACAGCTTGCGGAGCAACGCGATACGACGCCGGCGATGGCTCAGCTCGCGCTCGCCATGCCGGGCGCCACGGCCGCCGACCCCGCCGACGTCGCGAAGCTGACGAAGCTCGCACAGACGCCGGACGCTCCCGCCGTCACGCCGGCCGACGCCGCGGCGGTCGCCGCACTGGCGACCACGCCCACCGTCGCCCAGCCGACCGATCCCGCCGCGGTGATGGCCGCCAACGTGAACGCGATGGCGGGCGCCGTGGGCACGCAGCTGGAGGCCTCCGCGAACGCCGCGGGCACGGCGCTGCAGGCCTCCGTGCAGGCCGCTGCCGTCGGCTTCCAGAAGCAGGTGGCGGCGATGATGGGGGCCAAGGCGCCGGCCACGGCGACGGCTAATAAGGCGGCGACCCCGGCTGCGACGGCGACCAAGGCCGCGACCGACGCCGCGACGCCGACGCAGGCGGCGACCAAGGCAACAACCAAGGCTGCTACCTCACCCGCCGCGATCCCGGCTACGCAGCCCGCCTTGACGTCCCTGGCGCCGACCAAGACCACGGGCACCAAGACCGCTGCGGCACAGTCGGATTCGACGGCGAAGACGTCGCCCAAGCATCAGAAGGCGGATGCGACGGGCTCGTCACACGCTGCGCCGGCGGCGTCGAGCTCCGACAAGAAGCCCAAGCACGCGAAGGGCTGACGAATCACCCAGCGCGGCAGGTGAGTCGGGGCCCGGCTCGCCTGCCGTCAGCGCCAGTCCTCGAACGCCCGCAGGAGGCGGGCGCGGAACTCCGGTGCGACGTCCCGGGGCTCGAGCGAGCCGAGAGTGCGCACGGTGACCCGGAACTGCTGGAGGTAGTTCTCGCAGCCGTCGCACTCCAGCAGGTGCAGGTCGAATCGCTCCCTGGTCTGCGCGTCCAGTGATCCGTCGAGATAGGCCGTCACCAATTCGACGAGTTCAATGCAGTCCATCAGACGTCATCCCCCAGATAGTCCTCCAGCTGCTGGCGGATCGCCGCCCTCCCGCGGTGCAGCAGCACGCGTTGATTCGCCACGCTCAGGTCGAGCAGCTCGCAGACCTCGCCCGAGTCGAACCCCAGCATGTCGCGCAGCGTCACCACGACACGTTGGCGCTCCGGCAGTTTCGCGAGTGCCCGCTGTGCGACGTCGAGCAGTTCCGCGCCGAGGGCCGAACCCTCGGGCGTCTCGGGGAACGGCGAGGGCTCCTCGGTCTCGCGCCAGTGTCCGGCCCACTCCTCGCCCGCGGCGCGAAACCGCGACGGGTCCACGGTCCCGCCGGTGAAGGCCGTCACGGCGACGTCGGCGTCACGGCGCTCGCGGACCCCGCGGTTCTTGGCGATGTTGATCAGCACCGTGAACAGCCAGGTGCGCAAGGACGATCGGCCCTCGAACGCGTCGATGCCCTTGACCAGTGCGAGCCAGGTCTCCTGGACGACCTCCTCGGCGATCGCCGCATTGGGCACGTATCCGCGCGCCACGCGCAGCATCGACGGCGTATGCAGGTCGACCACGCGGGCGAACGCCGCCCCGTCGCCGGCCTGCAGGGCGGCGATGAGGGCGGTCTCGTCGTACGGCGCGGGGGTCATTCGAGCGCGCGGTGCAGGAACTCGTAGATCAGTGCCGACCGGAACGCCGTCTGCGCGTTGTCCGCAGCCCCCGCGTGCCCGCCCTCGACGTTCTCGTAGTACCGCACCCGGTGGCCGGCCTCCTCCAGCGCCGCCGTCATCTTCCTGGCGTGGCCCGGGTGCACGCGATCGTCGCGCGTCGACGTCGTCATCAACAACTCCGGATACTCGCGTTCGGCCGAGATGTTCTGGTAGGGCGAGTACTTCGAGATGAAGGCCCAGTCCTCCGGGTCGTCCGGGTTGCCGTACTCGGCGACCCAGGAGGCCCCGGCGAGCAGCAGGTGGTAGCGCTTCATGTCCAGCAGCGGCACGCTGCACACCAGTGCGCCGAAGAGTTCCGGATACTTCGTCAGCATGATGCCCATCAGCAGCCCGCCGTTGCTACCGCCTTGCGCGCCAAGCTGTTCGACGGTCGCGATGCCGCGTTTCACGACGTCGGCTGCGACGGCGGCGAAGTCCTCGTCGACCAGGTGCCTGCCCTCCCGCATCGCCTGGGTGTGCCAGCGCGGGCCGTATTCGCCGCCACCGCGGATGTTCGCCAGCACGTACGTGCCACCCCTGGACAGCCACAGCTTGCCGAGCACGCCGCCGTAACCCGGGGTGTTGGACGACTCGAATCCGCCGTACCCGCCGAGCAGTGTTTTGCCCGGACCCGTCGAATTGCGGTGTCCCACCACGAAGTACGGGATCATGGTGCCATCCGCCGAGGCGACGAAGTGCTGGGCGACCTCGATGTCGGAGGCGTCGAAGAACGACGGTGCGCTCTTGATCTCCGTGACCGCGTCACCCGCGCGGCCCCACAGCAGGGTCGAGGGCCTGTCGAATCCGCTGGAGTCGAGGAAGATCTCGTCGCCGTACTCGTCGACGTCGACGATCACGGTGGTGGCGTGCTCGGGGACGCCGGCGATGGGTTCCCTGGCCCACGAGCCGGGCGTGACGAGTTCGACGTGGGTGGCGACGTCGACGAGGGTCACCAGGACCATCCGATCGCGGGTCCAGGCGTAGGTGTCCAGGCTGGTGTGGTCGTCCGGTGTGAACACCACGGTCAATTCGACCGTGCCACTGAGGAAGTCGTCGTAGCGGGCGGCGAGTAGCGAGCCTGCCGGGTGGGTCGTGTCGCCGACGGTCCAGTCGGTGCGCGGTCGCACCAGCAGCCACTCCCGGTGGATGCCGATCGACGCGTCGGTCGGCACGTCGATGCGGACGAGCTCGTCACCGCGGATCTCGAAGTGCTCGTGGTTGAAGAAGTCGACCGACCGCGACGCCAGCAGCCGCTCGAAACCCGGCGTGAGGTCGACGCCCACCCCGACGCTGACGTCGGTGGCGACGCCCTCGAATACGGTGGGCGCGTCGGCCAGTGGCTCGCCGCGGCGCCACCGCTTGACCACCCTGGGATAGCCGGACTCGGTCAGCGACCCGGGGCCGAAGTCCGTGCCGACGAGCACCGTGTCGCGGTCCTCCCACGACACGCTCGACTTGGCCTCCGGCAGCGTGAAGCCGTCGACGACGAATTGGCGTGCGGCCACGTCGTATTCGCGGGTGACGGTCGCGTCGGAGCCGCCGCGGGACAGGCTGATCAGCGCCAGCGAGTAGTCGGGCTCGAGGACGTCGGCACCCGCCCACACCCAGTTCTCCCCGTCGGCGGCGGCGAGGGCGTCGACGTCGAGCAGGACGTCCCAGTCGGGGTCGTCGGTGCGGTAGTCCTCCAGCGTGGTGCGACGCCACAGCCCCCGCGGGTGCTCGGCGTCGCGCCAGAAGTTGTAGAGGTACTCACCGCGGCGCCGCACGTAGGGGATGCGGGCGTCGGTGTCGAGGATCTGCAGCGCCTCGGCGCGCATCTGCTCGAAGCGCTCGCCGCAGAGCTCGTCGAGGGTCGGCTCGTTGTGCCGGCGCACCCACTCCAGCGCGTCGTCACCGGTGATGTCCTCGAGCCACAGATGGGGGTCCTGGTTCACGGCCCCATTGTGCCCACCCATCGGCGAGGTCATCGCGATGCGGTCTCCGCCGGCACCTGCGAGGGCTACCGTGGAGACGATGACCACACCCCCGCGGGCATTGATCACCGAAGCCGCCGCCGCGCTGCTGCGCACGCTGCAGGATCGCCATGGCGCGTTGATGTTCCACCAGTCCGGCGGGTGCTGTGACGGGTCCTCGCCGATGTGCTACCCGCAGGGGGAATTCCTGGTCGGTGACCGCGACGTCCTGCTGTCGGTCCTCGACGTGGGTGACGGGGTGCCGGTCTGGATCTCCGGCAGCCAGTTCGAGGCGTGGAAGCACACGCAGCTCGTCATCGACGTGGTCCCCGGCCGCGGCGGTGGGTTCAGCCTGGAGGCGCCCGAGGGCATGCGCTTCCTCAGCCGCGGTAGGGCCTACACCGAGGACGAGAACCAGCAGCTCGACGGGGAACCACCGGTGACCGGAGCGAGGTACGAGGCGGGTGATCGACCCCGTGACACCGGCACGCACGTCGTGGCCGAGGCGCAGGACGCCTGCCCGATCCCCGCGGCCCGCATTCAGCGCTGACGCTGCCATTAGGCTGGGTACGTGACTCACTATGACGTCGTCGTACTCGGTGCCGGCCCCGGCGGTTACGTAGCCGCCATTCGCGCGGCCCAGCTCGGCCTCAACACCGCCATCATCGAACCCAAGTACTGGGGTGGCGTCTGCCTCAACGTCGGCTGCATCCCGTCCAAGGCGCTGCTGCGCAACGCGGAGCTCGCCCACATCTTCACGAAGGAAGCCAAGCAGTTCGGCATCAGCGGGGAGGCGACGTTCGACTACGGCACCGCCTTCGACCGCAGCCGCAAGGTCGCCGAGGGCCGCGTCGCCGGCGTGCACTTCCTGATGAAGAAGAACAAGATCACCGAGATCCACGGCTACGGCAAGTTCGTCGACGACAAGACCATCGAGGTCGACCTCAACGAGGGCGACACCGAGACCGTCACGTTCGACGACGTCATCATCGCGACCGGCGCCCACACCAAGCTGGTGCCCGGCACGTCGATGAGCAAGAACGTCATCACCTACGAAGAGCAGATCATGGAGCGCGAGCTGCCCTCCTCGATCGTCATCGCCGGCGCGGGAGCGATCGGCATGGAGTTCGCCTACGTGATGAAGAACTACGGCGTCGACGTGACGATCGTCGAATTCCTGCCTCGCGCCCTGCCCAACGAGGACGCCGAGGTCTCCAAGGAGATCGAGAAGCAGTTCAAGAAGCTCGGGGTCAAGATCCTCACCGGCACCAAGGTCGAGTCGATCAAGGACGACGGGTCGACGGTCACCGTCTCGATCAGCAAGGACGGCAAGTCCGAGGAACTCAAGGCCGACAAGGTCATGCAGGCCATCGGCTTCGTGCCCAACGTCGACGGCTTCGACCTGAAGAAGGCGGGCGTCGAGCTCACCGATCGCGGCGGCATCGCCGTCGACGACCACATGCGCACCAACAAGCCGCACATCTACGCGATCGGTGACGTCACCGGCAAGCTGCAGCTGGCCCACGTCGCCGAGGCCATGGGCGTCGTCGCCGCCGAGACCATCGCCGGTGCGGAGACCCTGCCGCTCGGCGACTACCGGATGATGCCGCGCGCCACGTTCTGCCAGCCGCAGGTCGCCAGCTTCGGGCTCACCGAGCAGCAGGCCCGCGACGAGGGCTACGACGTGAAGGTCGCCAAGTTCCCGTTCACCGCCAACGGCAAGTCGCACGGCATGGGCGACCCCAGCGGCTTCGTCAAGCTGATCGCCGACGCCAAGTATGGCGAACTGCTCGGCGGGCACCTCATCGGCCATGACGTCTCCGAGCTGCTGCCGGAGCTGACGCTGGCCCAGAAGTGGGACCTGACCGTGAACGAGCTGGCCCGCAACGTGCACACCCATCCCACGCTGTCCGAGGCGTTGCAGGAGTGCTTCCACGGCCTGGCCGGCCACATGATCAACTTCTGAGGGTCGACGCGTGAGAGCGACGGTCGTCGCGGGGCTCGGAGGTCTGATCGTCGGGCACATGCTGTGGCTGCTGGCGATCTCGCTGGCGACCTCGACGACGACGGTGAGCACGTGGGTCCTCGTCGTCGCGGCGGGCTCATTGGTGCTGGCGGTCGTGGCGGGATTGCTCGGGCGAATCAGCTACGGCCGCAAGGCTTTTGCGAAGGCGGCGTTCCTCTGGTGCCTGCCGGTCTCGCCGATCGTGTTCTCGATCAGCGTGCTCGCGGTCACCTACCTCTAGCTCAGTCCCGGAAGTCGAGCGGGACCCGCAGCGTCGCCAGCGTCGCGGCCAACCCGTCGTACTGGGCGGCCAGCATGCAGAACTCGATGAGCTGCTTGCGGTCCAGGTGCGACGCCAGCGCCGACCAGGTCTCCTGCGACATCGACCGGGTGACGACGAACTCGTCGGTCGCGGTGATCAGCACCCGCTGGCGGTCGGTCAGCCCGTCGGAGTCGGGGCCGGCGAAGATGGCGGCCTGCGTCTCGTCGCTGAGCCCCCGGCTGCGGGCGAGCCGGCGGTGCTGCTGCAGCTCGTATTCGCTGTCCCGAAGATGCCCGACGCGCAGGATGACCAGCTCGGCGTCCTTGCGAGACAGCTTGCCCCAGTTGAGCAGCACGCCGGAGTAGGGCAGCCACGCCAGCAGCAGCAGGCGGTGCTGACCGATGACGTCCATTAGGTGAAAGCGCGGCGCGCGTATGACGCGGGCCCCGAGCTTGGCGATGATCCAGCCGATCGGGCCGAGTTCGCGCACGCTCCCGGTCGACGGGATGCGGGCGGGCTGAGTCTCCGTCATGAGTGCTTCACCAGGTAGGGCGACACCGTGCTCCGATGCTCGTCGAGGTCGAGCGCGCGACCCAGAGCGGGAAACGCGCGTTGAGGGCAGTTGTCCCGCTCGCAGACCCGGCACCCCGCGCCGATCGGCGTGGCGACGTCACCAGACAAGTCGAGACCCTCCGAATACACCAGACGCTGCGCGTGCCGGAGCTCGCAGCCGAGCCCGATCGCGAACGTCTTACCCGGCTGACCATAGCGCGACGCCCGTCGCTCCACCGTACGGGCGACCCACATGTAGTGCCGCCCGTCGGGCATCTGGGCGATCTGCACCCCGATCTTGCCGGGGTTGGCGAACGTCTCGTAGACGTTCCAGAGCGGGCAGGTGCCGCCACTGGCGGAGAAGTGAAAACCCGTGGCGGACTGGCGTTTCGACATGTTGCCCGCGCGGTCCACGCGGACGAACGACAGCGGCACCCCGCGCATCGACGGACGCTGCAGGGTGGACAGCCGGTGCGCGATGGTCTCGTAGCTGACCGAGTAGAACGCCGACAGCCGCTCGACGTCGTAGCGGAACTCCTCGGCCTTGTCGTGGAACTGACGGTAGGGCAGCACGGTGGCCGCGGCGAAGTAGTTGGCCAGGCCGAGCCGCGCCAGGATCCGCGATTCGTCGCTGGCGAACATGCCCTCGTCGACGAGGGTGTCGATCAGGTCGCCGAACTCGAGGTAGCCCAGCTCGGCGGCGAGCCGGAACACGTACTGGCCCGACGGCAGGTGGCCGGCGATCTCCAGGGTCTTGGTCGCCGGGTCGAAGCGGTGCAGCACGCCGCCGCCGAGGTCGACGCGGTTGACGATCCGCACGCCGTGCACGGCCACCAGGCGGTCGGACAGGTCCCGGGACAGGTCCGCGCGGTGCATGCGCATCCGCAGCGTGAGGTCCTCGGCGGCGGTGTCCAGCTCGTGCAGGTAGTTCTGCCGCTGGTAGAAGTAGTCGCGCACCTCTTCGTGCGGCATGGAGATCGCGCCCGACCCGGAGCTGGCGCCGCTGCCGTCGGAGAAGCGGTCCTCGGTGGCCGCGGCCAGCTGCGTGGTGGTCAGGCGGTAGCGCCGGTGCAGGTTGACCATCGCGCGCGCCAGGGTCGGATGCGCGCCCACCACGTCGGCGATCTCGGCCAGGTCGACGTCGACGCCGAGGTCGCGGTCCATCGTCACCTCGCGCAGCTCGGCCACCAACCGCGTGTCGTCCTGGCTGGCGAAGAACGTCGCGTCGACGCCGAACACCTCGGTTATCCGCAGTAGGACCGCCACCGTGAGCGGCCGCACGTCGTGCTCGATCTGGTTGAGGTAGCTGGGGGAGATGTCCAGCATCTGCGCCAACGCCGCCTGGCTGAAGCCGCGTTCGCTGCGGAGCTGGCGCACGCGCGATCCGACGAAGGTCTTGGCCACGACGTCGAGGCTAGCAACCGTGCGAAGGCATTCTTCGCATCATTGGCATGGAAATGCCTGTGGCAGTATCGGGATCCGTGAGCAACACCGGGGGAAGTGCCGAAGACCCGTCGCACAGCCTGCGAACCGGCCTGGCCAAGACCATGATGCCGGTGCCGGACCCGCACCCCGACGTCTTCGACACCCAGTGGCCGCTGCGGGTGGCCGACGTGGATCGCCGGGGCCGGTTGAAGTTCGACGCCGCCACCCGCCACATCCAGGACGTCGGCTCGGATCAGCTGCGCGAGATGGGCTACGACGAGACCCACCCGCTGTGGATCGTCCGGCGGACCATGATCGACCTCATCGAGCCCATCGAGTTCAAGGACATCCTGCGCCTGCGCCGCTGGTGCTCGGGCACGTCGAACCGGTGGTGCGAGATGCGCGTGCGCATCGACGGCCGCAAGGGCGGGCTGATGGAGTCCGAGGCGTTCTGGATCAACATCAACCGCGAGACGCAGGGCCCATCGCGCATCTCCGACGACTTCCTGGCCGGCCTGCGGCGCACGACCACCGTCGACCGGCTGCGGTGGAAGGCCTACTTGACGGCGGGCGGCCGCGACACCGCCGACGAGACCCGCGACTACCCGGTGCGGGCCAGCGACATCGACATCTTCGACCACATGAACAACTCCGTGTACTGGTCGGTGGTCGAGGAGTACCTCGACGCCCACCCCGATCTGCTCGGCGCACCGCTGCGGGTCACGATCGAGCACGACCTGCCCGTCGCCCTCGGGGACAAGCTCGAGATCCTCACCCACGTGCACCCGGCGGGTTCGACGGACGCGTTCGGCGACTACCTCGTCGACCGCACTGTTACAACGCTCACATATGTGGTCGGCGACGAGGTCAAGGCCGTCGCCTGCCTGTTCGCACTCTGAATCGGTCCGGTTAACAGTACGAGCGTACTGACCTGCGAGGACGTGCTACCGTCGGGTAACTTCTGAACCGTTTCAGCTCCGCTTGGCTTCGCAACCTTCGCAAGATGCCGAAGGTGCTTGGCGAAAATTGACAAGCGAAACGGGTGGACCTGCGTATATGGGCTGTGACACTCTCGTCTTAGCAGTAAAAGTTAACTCGCGGTGGCGTTAACAAGATCAGCCAGACGTCGCCTGCGGCCGTAACCGAAGGAGCCCGATGTCCACCGTTGGCACACCGAAGTCGCCCGAACAGATCCAGCACGACTGGGACCACAACCCCCGCTGGAAGGGCATCACCCGCACCTACAGCCCGCAGGACGTCGTGGCGCTGCAGGGCACCGTCGTCGAAGAGTCCACCCTCGCCCGCCGTGGCGCCGAGGTGCTGTGGGAGCAGCTCCACGACATGGACTTCGTCAACTCGCTCGGCGCCCTGACCGGCAACCAGGCCGTGCAGCAGGTCCGCGCCGGCCTCAAGGCCATCTACCTATCCGGGTGGCAGGTCGCCGGTGACGCGAACCTGTCCGGCCACACCTACCCCGACCAGAGCCTCTACCCGGCCAACTCGGTGCCGCAGGTCGTGCGCCGCATCAACAACGCGCTGCTGCGCGCCGACCAGATCGCCAAGGTCGAGGGCGACCGCTCCGTCGAGAACTGGCTCGCCCCGATCGTCGCCGACGGCGAAGCCGGCTTCGGTGGCGCGCTCAACGTCTACGAGCTGCAGAAGGCCATGATCGCGGCCGGTGTCGCCGGTTCGCACTGGGAGGACCAGCTGGCCTCGGAGAAGAAGTGCGGCCACCTCGGTGGCAAGGTGCTGATCCCCACCCAGCAGCACATCCGCACCCTGACCTCGGCGCGTCTGGCGGCCGACGTCGCCGACGTCCCCACGCTCGTCATCGCCCGCACCGACGCCGAGGCCGCCACGCTCATCACCTCCGACGTCGACGAGCGCGACCGCCCGTTCGTCACCGGCGAGCGCACCGCCGAAGGCTTCTACCGCGTCAAGAACGGCCTGGAGCCGTGCATCTCGCGCGCCAAGTCCTACGCGCCGTACGCCGACCTCATCTGGATGGAGACCGGCACCCCGGACCTGGAGCTGGCCAAGAAGTTCGCCGAGGGCGTCAAGAGCGAATTCCCCGACCAGATGCTGGCCTACAACTGCTCGCCGTCCTTCAACTGGAAGCAGCACCTGGACGACGCGACCATCGCGAAGTTCCAGAAGGAGCTCGGCGCCATGGGCTTCAAGTTCCAGTTCATCACCCTGGCCGGCTTCCACGCCCTCAACTACTCGATGTTCGACCTGGCCTACGGCTACGCCCGCAACCAGATGAGCGCGTACGTCGAGCTGCAGGAGCGGGAGTTCGCCGCTGAGGAGCGTGGCTACACCGCGACGAAGCACCAGCGCGAGGTTGGCGCCGGCTACTTCGACCGCATCGCCACCACCGTGGACCCGACCTCGTCGACCACCGCGCTCGCGGGCTCGACCGAAGAGGGCCAGTTCCACTAAGTCCCGGTTTTCTGCGCGAGCAGACGCAAACGGCCCTGAAACCGCGTGTTTCAGGGCCTTTTGCGTCTGCTGGCGGTTCAGGAGAGAGTGTCAGCGTGACTATCGAACGAGTGGGCGTCGTGGGCGCCGGGCAAATGGGAGCGGGCATCGCCGAGGTGTCACTGCGGGCCGGTGCGGACGTCCGCATCTACGAGCCGACCGAGGCGCTGGCGAAGGCGGGCCGCGACCGCATCGCCACCTCGCTGGAGCGTGGCGTCAGCCGCGGCAAGCTGTCTGAGGCCGACCGCGACGACGCGTTGGCGCGGCTCAGCGTCGCGACCGACATGGCCGACCTCGCGGACCGTCAGCTGGTGGTCGAGGCGATCGTCGAGGACGCCGCGGTGAAGACCAAGGTGTTCGCGCAACTCGACGAGGTCGTCACCGATCCGGACGCGGTATTAGCGTCCAACACCTCGAGCATCCCCATCATGAAGATCGCGGCGGCCACCAAGAACCCGAGCCGCGTGCTCGGACTGCACTTCTTCAACCCGGTCCCGGTGCTGCCGCTCGTCGAGCTGGTGCCCACGCTCGTCACGTCCGACGGGGCGCTTGCGCGCGTCGAGCAGTTCGCCAGCGAGACCCTGGGCAAGAAGGTCGTGCGGTGCACCGACCGCTCGGGCTTCGTCGTCAACGCGCTGCTGGTGCCCTACCTGCTATCCGCGATTAGGATGGCGGAGGCCGGCGTCGCGACGGTCGAGGACATCGACACCGCCGTCGTCGCCGGGCTGTCGCACCCGATGGGCCCGCTGCGGCTGAGCGACCTGGTGGGGCTGGACACGCTGAAGCTGATTGCGGACAGCATGTTCGAGGAGTTCAAGGAGCCGCAGTACGGCCCGCCGCCGCTGCTGCAGCGCATGGTCGAGGCGGGGCAGTTGGGCAAGAAGTCGGGCAAGGGCTTCTACGACTACTAGTCGGCCGCCGAGCGCACGCTTCTTGTACGCAAACGTCGAGTAACCCCGTCAACAAGCGTGCGCTCAGCGATGCCCGAGCGCTCTCTGGACCCTGGCCACGATCGCAGCGCGCTCGTAGCGCAGTTGACGCGCGCTGACCCTGACGATCGTCCACCCGCGGTTGGCCAGGAACTCCAAGCGCATGATGTCGTTGGCGTAATCGGCGGGACCCGTGAAGTGCTGCTCGCCGTCGTACTCAGCACCGACCATTCGCTCGGGCCACCCCATGTCGATGCGGCGGACGACACGACCCCATTCGTTCGTCACGGGGATCTGCGTGACGGGCCGTGGCAGGCCCGCCTCCACCAGGAGTAGGCGGAGGCGTGTCTCTTGCGGTGACTCGGCACCCGTATCGACTAGATCGAGCGCCCGTCGCAAACGCCGCACACCTCTCGCGCCCGGGTACCGTGCCGCGACGTCCTCGACTCGCGACGGCGGCGTGCCCGTCGCATTCAGGAGAGCGTCGATGCGGATCACGGCGGTCTCGAGGGGTAGTCGGCGCCCGAGGTCATAGGACGTCCGGGCATCCGTCGTGCACACCATGCCGTCGACGGTGCACAGTTCGTCGTCTCGAATGTCGTTGCTGTGCATCACGATTCCGCGTGGCGTATCCCGGCGCGAGTGCGCGACCTCTGCCGGTAACTCCGGTGGAATCCAGCGGCTGCCCAGGAGGGCTGCTGCCGAATGCCCGACGAGGACGGCTCGTCGGCCCGACCACAGCCACGCCGCATGCGCCCGGTCGCGGGCCGTCAACTCGGCGCCGTGGGGAGCGTAGACGTTTCGATAGACCTTGGTGTAGCGCTGCCGTAGGTCGCGCCTCGTCAACTGTCCCGAGGCGAGCGCTTCGGTGGCGACGATCAGGCGGTCCGGCACCCGTCCATCGTCACGGCGCCGGCGGGGCCTCGGTCGCACCGATCGCCGAGTGCACGCTTGTTGGACACGAACGTCGAGTAGAGCCGTCAACAAGCGTGCGCTCGGCGGCTAGGCCGTCTTGAGCCGACGCTTCTCCGCCTTGACGTCGAAATCCGGTGGCGGCCAAGCCAAGTCGAGGCCGTCGAGCGCCTCGATCAGCAGCTCGGTGATCGCCAGGCGCGAGTACCACTTGCGGTCGCAGGGGATGACGTGCCACGGCGCGTATTCGGTCGAGGTGCGGTCGAGCACCGCCTGGTAGGCCTCCTGGTACTTGGGCCACAGCTCGCGTTCGTCGATGTCGGCGGGGTTGAACTTCCAGAACTTGTCGGGGCGGCGCAGCCGTTTGGCGAGCCGCTTCTTCTGCTCGTCGAGCGAGACGAACATCGCGCACTTGACGATCGTCGTCCCGTCGTCGACGAGTTCCCGCTCGAACGCGTTGATCTCGTCGTAGCGTCGGCCCCACACCTCGGGCGGCACCAGATCGTGCACCCGTACGGCGAGGACGTCCTCGTAGTGCGACCGGTCGAACACGCCGATGTGGCCCGCCGGCGGCAGCGCCTTGCGAATCCGCCACAGGTAGTCGTGGGCGAGCTCCTCCTCGGTCGGCTTGCCGAAGCTCGAGTATCGGATGCCCTGCGGATTGCCCGCTCCCACAACGTGTTTGACGATTCCGCCCTTGCCCGCGGTGTCCATGCCCTGCAGCACGAGGAGGATCTTGCGGGTGTCCCCGGCGCGGCTGCCGGCATACAGCATCTCCTGCAGGTCGGCGAACACCTCGTTGCGCTCGTCCTGCAGGTCGCCCGAATCCTTCTTCTTGCCGGTGAATCCGGGCGTCGAAGCCGTCTCGATGTCGGCGACCGCGGTGCCCGCCCGGAACTCCAGGAGGTCGTGCGGTTCGTGGGTCCAGAGCGACGGAAGGTCGGCGTCGGGGGTTCGGGCCATCCCGTCAGTCAAGCAGGTGCGGCGGCAACACCGGGGAGGGATGGGGTGACGCGTTGAAACTCTCCAGCGATCCGCCCACCTCGACGATGCCCCGCAACGCGTTCCACGACAGCATCGTCAGGTAGTCGATCAGCTCGTCGGCCGTCATCCGCGGGTTCGACATCCAGGAGTGGGTGGCCAGCTGCACGCCGCCGACGATCATGAACGCCCACGGGTTGGCGCCGCTGGTGTCCATGCCGACCGACGCCATCCGCCTGCGCAGCATGACGCCGAGCATGCGGGCGATGATCTGTTCGGACTCGGCTACGGCCTTGCTCTTGCTGGCCGAACTGTTGGCCATCACGAACGGATAGATCTCCGGCTCGGCGGCCACCGTGTGGACGTACACCCGGATGATCTCGCGGGTCAGGTCGTAGCCGTCGAGGTTGGCCGTCAGCGCGGCCGCCATGTTGGGGATCAGGGTGGTCTGCGCGAACCGCATCATGACGGCGGTCGTCAGGTCGTTCTTGTCGACGAAGTAGCGGTAGAGCACGGTCTTCGACACACCGATCTCGGCGGCGATCTCATCCATGCTCACGTTGCTGCCACGGAGCCGGATGGCATCGAGCGTGCCGTCGACCAACTCGTTGCGTCGATCGACTTTGTGCTGGTGCCAGCGTCGTTTGCGCCCGTCGGTCTTCACCGGTCCGGCCGGGGTCTGCTGTGCCACTTCCGCCCGTCTTCCATTCCCTCGTTCTCGTCGATGATACGGCCGAATCCGACGCGTGCCTCGGTGGGACGACCTGCCGCGGCGGACATGCAGGATGATGGACCCGTGGCACGAACCCCCACCGCGGAACCGCGGTCGAGCTTTGCCGAATCCTTCGCGGGCGTGGACTCCGCGGCCGATGCCGAGCGGCGTCGCGGGCTGCGCCGGATGAAGGTCGTCGCGCTGAGCTTCCTGCTCGGCGCGCTCCTCGTCTACGTCGTCACCAAGATCGTCGGCACGCACGGGTGGCTGGGCTACGTCAACGCCGCCGCCGAGGCGGGCATGGTGGGCGGGCTCGCCGACTGGTTTGCGGTCACGGCGCTGTTCAAGCATCCGCTGGGCATCCCGATTCCGCACACCGCGATCATCAAGCGCAAGAAGGACCAGCTGGGCGAGGGGCTCGGCTCGTTCGTGCGCGAGAACTTCATGTCGCCCGAGGTGATCGAGACCAAGATCCGCGAAGCCGACGTCGCGAGCCGCACGGGCAAGTGGCTCGCCGACACGCGCAACGCCGAGCGGGTGGCCGCCGAGGCCTCGACGGTGTTGCGGGTGATCGTCGAGATGCTGCGCGACGAGGACGTCCAGCAGGTGCTGGACAAGATGATCGTCAAGCGCATCGCGCAGCCGCAGTGGGGGCCGCCGGCGGGCCGGGTGCTCTCCAGCCTGCTCGAGGAGCATCGGCAGGAGGCGCTGCTGCAGCTGCTCGCCGACCGCGCGTTCGAATGGTCGCTGGGCGCCGACGACATCATCGAGCGCGTCATCGAGCGGGACTCGCCGACGTGGACACCCCGGTGGGTCGACAGCCTGGTGGGCGACCGGATCCACCGCGAGCTGATGGACTTCACCGACAAGGTGCGCCGCAATCCCGACCACGAGCTGCGGCGGTCGGCGACGAAGTTCCTCTTTGAGTTCGCCGACGACCTGCAGAACGACGAGGCGACCATTGCCAGGGCCGAGAAGGTCAAGGACCAGATCATGGCCCGCGAAGAGGTGACGAAGGCCGCGGAGACGGCGTGGACGACGGCCAAGCGCATCTTCATGGAGTCCGTCGACGACCCGCAGTCGACGCTGCGCACCAGGATCGCCGACTCGGTGGTGCACATCGGGGAGTCGCTGCGCGATGACGCCAACCTGCGCGACAAGGTCGACAACTGGATCGTCAGGGCCGCCCAGCACCTCGTCTCGCAGTATGGGACGGAGATCACAGCAATCATCACCGACACCATCGAGCGCTGGGACGCCGACGAGGCGAGCCGTCGCATCGAGCTGCACGTCGGCCGTGACCTGCAGTTCATTCGCATCAACGGCACGGTCGTCGGCTCGGTCGCGGGGTTGATCATCTTCTCGATCGGTGAACTGGTCAGCCATCTCTCGCATTAGCGCTAACAAGCGCTTGCAATAGTTAGCACCCCGTTCTACGGTGGTGTTCGAAGCAATTCGGATACCCGATGTGGAAGGGGACGGCATGCCGCAGGACGAGAACCTTGCCGCCGTCGTCTCCACCGCCGCACAGGACATCGGAGGCTTCATCCGTAGCCAGCGCGAAGCTGCGCAGGTTTCGGTGCGGCAGCTGGCCGAGAAGGCCGGTGTCAGCAATCCCTACCTCAGCCAGATCGAGCGGGGATTGCGGAAACCTTCTGCAGAGGTGCTCAACCAGATCGCCAAGGCGCTTCGGGTCTCTGCGGACGTGCTCTACGTCAGGGCCGGACTTCTCGAACCCAGCGAGCCGAGCGAGGTTCGCGACGCGATCGTCATGGACAGCGCGATCACCGAGCGGCAGAAGCAGGTGCTGCTCGACATCTACACCTCGTTCCGTGAGCAGAACGAGGCCTTGGATGCGGAGCCAGCCACTGACTGACATCCGACCATCTGCTGAAACAGCCAACCGAAACGACGTCCGAGAGGAAGAAGACCATGGCCGAGAAGAACCAGCCCACCGTTGAAGACCTGAAGGCCCCGCTGCTTGCCGCCGTCGGCGCCGCCGATCTGGCGCTCGCGACCGTGAACGAGATCGTGACGAGCCTGCGCGAGCGTGCCGAGGAGGCCCGCTCCGAGGCCTCGACGCGCGCCGAAGAGCGCCGCGCCCAGCTGAGCAAGCTGCAGGAGGAGCTGCCCAACCAGGTCGCCGAACTGCGCGAGAAGCTGAGCTCCGACGAGCTGCGCAAGGCCGCCGAGGGCTACGCCGAGGCCGCGACCGCGCAGTACAACAAGCTCGTCGAGCGTGGCGAGGAGGCGCTGACGCGTCTGCGCAGCACGCCCGCGCTCGAGGAGGCCGCCAGCCGCGTCGAGAGCGTCACCGACCAGGCCGTCGAGCTGACCCAGGATGCCCTCGGCACCGTCGCCTCGCAGACCCGCGCGGTCGGCGAGCGCGCCGCCAAGCTGGTGGGCGTCGAGCTGCCCAGCAAGGCCGCCGAGGCCGTCACCCCGGTGCAGCGCGCCGCGAAGAACGCGCCCCTGGACAAGGCCCCCGCCAAGGCGCCGGCGAAGGCCCCCGCCAAGGCCGCGGCGCCGGTGAAGGCCCCCGCCAAGAAGGCGCCCGCCAAGAAGGCTCCGGCCAAGAAGGCGCCCGCCAAGAAGGTCACCCAGAAGTAGGTCGGCGACCTGCCCCGACGAGCCGCCGCGGCGGCGAGTCGACCAAGGGGACGTAACCCGCATAGGCTTGGAGCGTGATGCTTCAAAACCTGGCGAGTTACGTCCTCTTCGCCATTCAGGTGGGCGTTCTCCTCGCGGGGTTGTACGCCTTCGTGCACGCGGCGCTGCAGCGCACCGATGCCTACCCCGCCGCCGAGAAGCTCAGCAAGCCGATCTGGTTGGCCATCCTCGGCGGGACGGGCGTGTTGGGATTCCTCTTGCCGCCTCCGGTCGGCTCGGCGATCGCGGCGTGCGCCGTCGGCATCTACCTCGTCGACGTCAGGCCCAAGATCCTCGAGGTCCAGGGGAAGTCGCGATAGCCCGCATGCTGCATCTGTTCGCCGCCGTGGCGGCGGCCGTCGTCCTGGCTGGGGTGATGGCAACGGGGGTCGTGGCGACGGGCCAGGCGCCCACCGCGGCCGCGGATCCCGCCGCCGCTCCGCCCTTCATCGACCACACCGAGTGGACCCATTGGAACGGCCTGTCGAGTCTGCACGTGTACCCGACCGCCGCGGGCCGGCGCGCCGCCGCCGAGTTCAACGAGGACGCCCAGGGGCAGGAGGCGTGGACCGAGGTGCTGCGGCTGTCCCCCGACGCCGACACCCCGGGGATGCGCGCGCAGTTCCTCTGCCACTGGGCGTTCGCCGAGAAGGTGCAGCCCGGCAAGACCAGCTGGAATCTCGAGCCATGGCGCCCGGTGGTCAGCGACCAGACGATGGTCGACACCCGCTGCAACCCCGGTGGCGCCGAGGAGCCGTCCTGATGACCTGGACCAGGGCCGCCGTGGCCGCGATGGTCGACCACACCCTGCTCAAGCCGGAGGCGAGGGCGGCCGACGTGTCGGCACTGGTAGCCGAGGCGGCCGACCTCGGCGTCTACGCGGTGTGCGTGTCGCCGTCGCTGGTGCCCGTCGCCGCAGGCGGATCGTCGGGTCTGGTGATCGCCGCGGTCGCCGGGTTCCCCTCGGGCAAGCACGTCTCGGACATCAAGGCGCAGGAGGCCGCACTGGCCGTCGCCGCGGGTGCCGGTGAGGTCGACATGGTCATCGACGTGGGCGCGGCGGTGGCCGGCGACCTCGCGGCCGTCCGCGCCGACGTCGCTGCCGTCCGCGCCGCGGTCCCGGATGCGGTGCTGAAGGTCATCGTCGAGTCCGCCGCGCTCCTGACGCTCGCCGGTGAGCAGACGCTGGTCGAGGTGTGCCGGGCGGCGGCCGAGGCGGGCGCCGAATTCGTCAAGACCTCGACGGGCTTTCACCCCGCGGGCGGCGCGTCGGTTCGTGCCGTCGAGATCATGGCCGCCACCGTCGGCCCGACCGTGGCCGTCAAGGCCAGCGGCGGCATCCGGACCGCCGCCGACGCCGTCGCCATGCTCGACGCGGGCGCGACGCGGCTCGGACTATCCGGCACCCGCGCGGTGCTCGACGGGCTGTCCTAGAGACCGGCGAAGCAGGGGTCCTGGCTGTTGCCGTTGCTCGCGGGGATGGAGGCGTTGCGCGTCGAGAACTTGCTGACCACGCCCGAATCGGTGACCTGCACGCTGTCGGCGTGCACGCCGAGCGGGTAGTTCTGCGTCAGCTGTCCGCTGAACGCGTCGAGTGCGGGCTGCACGGTCTCCCTCGGCAGCGTGAACCCCAGGCCGGTCAGCTGCTGCACCTGCAGGGAGATGCCGTTGTTCACGACCTCCGGCTTGACCACGATGCTGCCGAGCATGCCCTCGAGGTCGACCGTGCCGTCGGCGGCGTTGGTCTTGACGCCCGTGACGAAGCCGCCGATGAGGGGGATCGAGTTCTGGATGGTCTGTTTGATGCCGTCGGTCGACCACGTGAGCGTCGCGTCGAGCGCACCGATCGAGCCCGACGAGGAGCCGCTCTTGTCGATGCGCACGTCGTCGATGGAGATCTGGGCCTTCATGCCCTTGATGTTGCGGATCTGATTGCCGGCCGTGGTGACCGAGATGGTGTCGTAGTGGCTCGTCGCGTACTGGTAAAGGAACGGCGGGAATTTGGCGAACGACACGGTCACGTCGTCCTGGATCTCGCACTTCGTGGTGGCCGAGACGATCGAGTCGGCCCGCTGGCGCGCGTAGATCTCGCCCCCGACTAGGGCCGCCGCGCCGATCGCGAGCACGATGACGACCACCAGCACGATCGACAGGGGATCGCGCAGGAAGCCGAACCGTCCGCCACCGGACTCGTCGTGGTCACCGGCCTGCGCCGGCGAATGACCCTGTGCGGGCGGATATCCCTGCGCCGGCGGGTAGCCCTGCGCCGGCGAGTAGCCCTGCGGAGGTGGACCCGCGTACGGCGGCCCCGCCGGGTGCCCCGGCTGGGGCTGCTGCGGCTGGGGTTGCTGGTTGGCCGGTCGGGCCCACTGCTCGGAGGGGTCGGTCACCCCAGCGATTGTGCCCTACTCGTCTGAGCGAACCCGGCCCGGTTGCGCAGCACCGCGATGGCGTCGCGCGCCGGACCGACGGCGTCGAGGTCGACGTCGACGACCACGAGTTGCGGATCGGGTCCGGCCATGGCGACGACGTCACCGACCGGCGAGCACACCAGGCTGCCGCCGACGCCCGTCGGCCCCGCGGCGGCGATCTCGTCGCCGGGGTAGGCCTGGCCGACCGCGGCGAGGACGCTGGTGCAGTCGAGTGCGCGCGCCCGCGCCAGCAGCGTCCACTGGTCGAGCTTGCCGGGGCCCGAGCCCCACGACGCGTGCACGGTGACGAGCTGGGCGCCGCGCTGGGCGAGCTCGACGTAGAGCTCGGGGAACCGGATGTCGTAACAGGTCGTCAGACCGACGTCGACGCCGTCGACCGTGATGAGCGTGGGCTCGAAACCCGGTGCGACGGTGCGTGATTCGGTGAATCCGAAGGCGTCGTACAGGTAGATCTTGTGGTAGTGCGCGTCGACGCCGGGGCCGGCCGCCACCAGTGTGTTGGTGACCCGCCCGTCGTCGCTGGGGCAGAACATCCCCGCGACGACCACGATGCCCGCCTGCTCGGCGACGGCGCGGACCCCGTCGGCCCACGGCCCGTCGAGCGGTTGGGCGATGGGCTTGAGGGACACCCCGAACCGGCACATCGTGGCCTCCGGGAACAGCACCATGGCCGCGCCCGCGTCGGCGGCGCGCCGGGTGTGGTCTTCGACGAGCGCGAGGTTCGCCGCCGGGTCGGTGCCACTCTGGATCTGCGCCAAGGCAATCCGCATTCCGACAGCCTAGTGCGGCTCAGCGCGGCGCGACGGCTTCCCACGGCACGCAGAGCACGCCGTCGCGCAACCGCCGCCGTGGTGGCTCGACCGGATGTCCGTCGTCGGCCAGCGACTGCAGCATCGCTCGCCAGCGCACCCGCGGTCCGAACACCCCGTGTCCGGCGGCGGCGGCCCACGCCCGGTCGGCGGCGGTCAGCAGGTCGTGGATCGGCTGACCGGGCACGTTGTGGTGGATCAGCGCCTTGGGCAGACGTTCGGCCAGATCGGAGGGCCGGTCGATGGCGAACGGGTCGCACGCCATGACGAGATTCACCGGTCCGGCGTCGTCGAGCAGCACCCAGCAGCAGCGCCTGCCCAGCTCGTCGCACGTGCCGTCGACGACGAGCCCGCCCGGCGCCAGCCGCGTCCGCAGCTGCGCCCACGCCTGCGCCACGTCGTCGACGTGGTACTGACGCAGCACGTTGAACGCGCGTACCAGAACGGGTCGCAGGCCCGCGAGTTCGAAGCCGCCGAGCCCGAATTCGACGCCGTCGCGCGCGGGCACCACGCGGTCGGGATGGATCTCCAGTCCGACGACGCGCACGTCGGGCCGCACGCTGCGGAGTCGGGCCGCCAGCTCGAGCGTCGTCACGGGCAGCGCGCCGTACCCGAGGTCGACGACCAGGGGATCGGTGGCCGACAGCAGCGCCGCGCGGACCCGCGGTGCGTGCATCAGCCAGCGGTCGCTGCGCCGCAGCCGGTTGTATCCGGTGGTGCCGCGGGTCGGCTGACCCAGGGGCGAGGTCAGGCGTTCTCCCTGATCCACGCGGTCGTGAACTGCTGTTCGGAGGTCAGTAGGTCCTTCAGCTGGGCGCCGATGAAGTTCTCCACCTTGCCGCCGACCAGCGGGATGCGGACCTCGACGGTGGCGGTGACCTCGAGCCGGGAGCCGGCGCCCGACGGCACGAGCGCCATGGTGCCCGACAGCGTCGCCGGGGCTCCGGTGACCGAGCCCTTCACCGTCGCGGTCGCCCGCCCGTCGGTGACCGGCGTCCAGCGCTCCTCGCGCACGAAGATCAGGTCGCCGCGGTGGAATTGGGTGACGACGGCGGGCAGCCGGTCGGCGCTGAGCGTCTGGGTGGTGACGACGTCGAGGGTGCCGTCGGCGTCGTGCGTCATCGAGTCGAGGGACACCGTGTCGGCGCCGGAGTCGGCGAGCCGCTGCAGCCAGTACTGCTCGTCGGCGAACGCCTGATGGATCTGTTCGACGGAGCCGTCGTAGTCGGCGGCCATGTCGAAGGAACGTGGCATAGCCGCCCACGCTACCGTTGGGGCCCGTGGCCGTTTCGGATATCGCAGGCGTGGCCGTCGAGCGGTCCGTGCCCGTGGCGCCGATGACCACGCTGCGGGTCGGGCCCGTGGCCAGCCGGGTGATCACCTGCGCCACCACCGACGACCTGGTGCGGGTGCTGCGCGCGCTGCCCGTCGACGATCCCGCCGAGCGCACGCTGGTGCTGGCCGGGGGGTCCAACGTCGTCGTGGCCGACGACCTGGCCGACCTGACCGTCGTGCGGGTGGCCAACACCGAGATCACCGTCGAGGGCGACGTGCTGCGCGCCGAGGCGGGGGCCTCCTGGGACGACGTGGTCGTGACGTCGCTGGCGTACGGGCTGGGCGGACTGGAGTGCCTGTCCGGGATTCCCGGCTCGACGGGTGCGACGCCGGTGCAGAACGTCGGCGCCTACGGCGTGGAGGTCGCTGACGTGCTCCGCCGGGTCCGGTTGCTGGACCGCGGCACGGGGGAGGTGCGCTGGGCAGCGCCGGACGAGCTGCGGTTCGGCTACCGCACCAGCGTCCTGAAGCATTCCTCGCGCGTGGTGGTGCTCGAGGTCGAGTTCGCGCTCGACCCCGAAAACCGAAGCGCACCAATAAGATACGGCGAATTGGCCAGGGCGCTGGACGTCGCGCCGGGGGCGCGAGCGGAGCCGACGCTGGTGCGCGAGCGGGTGCTGGCGCTGCGGGCGGGCAAGGGCATGGTGCTCGACGACGGCGATCCGGACACCTGGAGCGTCGGGTCGTTCTTCACCAACCCCGTCGTGTCGGCCGCCGAGTTCGCGCGGCTGAGCGAACAGGTCGACGGTCCCGTGCCGCACTTCCCCGCCCCTGACGGGGTCAAGCTGGCCGCCGCCTGGCTCGTCGAGCGGGCCGGGTTCGCCAGGGGCTACCCCGGCGACGGGGCCGCGGCCCGGTTGTCGACGAAGCACGCACTGGCCCTCACCAATCGTGGTGCGGCCACCACCGCAGACCTGTTGGCGCTGGCCAGGACGGTGCGCGACGGCGTGCGGGAGGCCCTGCGGATCGAGCTCACACCCGAGCCGATTCTGGTTGGCTGCGTTCTCTAGGTACCGTATCTGAACGTGACCATCAACCGGCGCCAAGCGCTGACCGCCATCGCCGTGGGCGCCTCCGGCGTGCTCGCGGCGTGCAGCGGTAGGTCTTCGACCAGCCAACCCGAGGCGACCGAGGCTCCCGCGAAGGCGGAAATCACCTACACCCCGGCCAAGAATGCGGTCGACGTCGCACCGACCGACCGCATCTCCGTGACCGTCACGAACGGCTGGTTGCAGCGCGTCGCGCTGCTCAACGCCGACGGCAAGCCGGTCGCGGGCGCCATCAGCGGTGATCGCACGTCGTTCTCGACCACCGAGCCGCTGGGCTACGGCGTGCAGTACACGTGGTCCGGGTCGGCCGTCGGCCGCGACGGCAAGGCCGTCCCGCTCGGGGGCACCTTCACCACGGTGAACCCGTCGACTCAGGTGAACGGGCAGTTCCAGCTGGGCGACGGTCAGGTCGTCGGCATCGCCGCGCCGGTCATCCTGCAGTTCGACGCGGCCATTCCCGACGACGCCAAACCCGCGGTCGAGCGCGCGCTGAGCGTGACGACGACCCCGCCGGTCGTGGGCAGCTGGGCCTGGCTACCCGACGAGGCGGCCGGTTCCCGCGTGCACTGGCGCACCCAGGACTACTACCCGGCGGGCACGAAGGTCCACGTCGCGGCCAGCACGTACGGCGTCCCGTTCGGCTCCGGTGCGTTCGGCGCCCAGGACATCACGCTGGACTTCGAGATCGGCCGCCGGCAGGTGGTCAAGGCCGACGCGTCGTCGCACCGCATCCAGGTCATCACCGACGAGGGCGTGATCCTCGACCTGCCGTGCAGCTACGGCGAGGCCGACCTGCCGCGCAACATCACCCGCAGCGGCATCCACGTCGTCACCGAGAAGTACCAGGACTTCTACATGTCCAACCCGGCCGCCGGCTACACCAACGCCCACGAGCGCTTCGCGGTGCGCATCTCCAACAACGGTGAGTTCATCCACGCCAATCCGTCCAGCGCGGGCGCCCAGGGCAACACCAACGTCACCAACGGCTGCATCAACCTGTCGACGTCGGACGCCGAGCAGTACTACAACACCGCCATCTACGGGGATCCCGTCGAGGTGACCGGGACGTCGATCCAGCTGTCCTACGCCGACGGCGACATCTGGGACTGGGCGGTGGACTGGGACCAGTGGCGGTCGATGTCGGCGCTGAACAACGACACGCCGCTGCAGAACGTCCCGAGCAGCGCGCCCGCCACGCCGAGCGACGCGCCGACGCTGTCCGGCACGCCGACGACGACCCCGCCCAGCCAGGTGACGCTCACCCCGGCTCAGGGGTCCAGCACGTCGAGCCCCAGCACGACCACGTCGACGACGACGTCCACCACCACGTCCACCACGACGTCCACGACGACGTCGGTACCGAACTCGAACCTCAGTCCGATTCCGGGCGGGTGAACTTCCGCGTCGCGGTGGCCTGATCGCGCGGGCGGATGACGATCTGGTCCAGGTTGACGTGCGGGGGCCGGGAGGCCACGAAGCCGATCACCTCGGCGACGTCGGCGGCCACCAGCGGCGTCATGCCGCGGTACAGCGCGTCGGCGCGGTCCTGGTCGCCGCCGAACCGGACGACGGAGAACTCGGTCTCGACCATGCCCGGCGCAATCTCGGTGAGCCGCACGGGAAGACCCAGCAGCTCGCCGCGCAGGGTCTGGTGCAGCGCGGCCTGCGCGTGCTTGGCGGAGGTGTAGCCGGCGCCGCCGTCGTACACCTCGAAGGCCGCGATCGAGGTCACCGTGACGATGAGCCCGTTGCCGGAGGCGATCAGCTTCGGCAGCAGCGCCCTGGTCACGCGCAGGGTGCCCAGGACGTTGGTCTCCCACATCCAGCGCCAGTCGTCGAGGTCGGCGTCGGCGACCGTCTGGGTGCCCTTGGCGCCGCCGGCGTTGTTGACGAGGACGTCGACGCGCGTCAGGCCGTCGGCGAGCGCCTCGACCGCCGCGCCGTCAGTGACGTCCGCCACAATCGCGGTGCCACCGATCTCGGCGGCCAGCGCCGCGATGCGGTCCTGGCGACGGGCCACGCAGACCACGTGAAAGCCAAGTGCGGCAAGGGTTTTCGCTGTCGCCTCGCCGATGCCCGAGCTGGCGCCGGTGACCACGGCGACGGGCTGGGAGTTTCCGGATGCCGTCATTCCGCCAACTCTAGTGGCGTGCTAGGTTTCTCATCGTGTCCGCTGGTCTGACCTCCCGCATCGCCGTTCGGCGTGCGTGTTGTTGTCGTTGCCGCTGCAGCCGCGCCTGACCGAATCACGGACGTCGTCCCCTCGAGTCGCCAGGTGAGGCCAAGAACCCACCAGCCGATATCGACGAAGGACACCTCCCGTGAGCACCACCGCCATTCGCGAGACCCCCACCACCCCCACCGCCCTCTCGGCCGCCCACGCCAAGCGCGCGCTGATGGCCCGCCAGCACATCGTGGCGCCCTCGCTGCGGGTCGCCGAGGCGGCCGCCGCGTCGGTGTTCGGCGCCGCCCGGCTGCGCGGACCGATCGCCCGCGACGTCATCGCCCAGGCGACCGGGCTGAGCATCGCCACCGTGAACCGCCAGGTCACCGCCCTGCTCGACGCCGGTGTGCTGCGTGAGCGGGCCGACCTGGCCGTCTCCGGCGCCATCGGCCGCCCACGCGTTCCGGTCGAGGTCAACCACGAGCCGTTCCTCACCCTGGGCATCCACATCGGCGCCCGCACCACCAGCATCGTGGCGACCGACCTGTTCGGCCGGACCCTCGACGTGGTCGAGACCCCCACGCCACGCGGATCGCAGGGCACGGCGCTGGCCGCCCTCGCCGGCAGCGCCAGCCGCTACCTGAGCCGGTGGCACCGCCGCAGGCCGCTGTGGGTGGGGATCGCGTCGGGCGGCGTCGTCGACAGCGCCACCGGCCACCTCGACCATGCCCGGCTGGGCTGGACCGACGCGCCCGTCGGACCCGTGCTCGCCGAGGCCCTCGGGCTGCCGGTGTCGCTGGCGTCGCACGTCGACGCGATGGCCGGAGCGGAACTGCTGCTCGGCGCCCGCCGGATGAGTGCGACCTCGGCGCCGCTGACGAGCCTGTACGTCTACGCCCGCGAGACGGTCGGCTACGCGCTGTCCATCGGCGGCCGGGTGCACTCGCCCACCAGCGGTCCCGGCACCATCGCGGCGCTGCCCGTGCAGTCCGAGATCCTCGGCGGCACAGGGCAATTGGAGTCCACCGTGAGCGATGAGGCGGTGCTGACGGCGGCCCGCAGGCTGCGCATCGTGCCCGCCGACGGACCATCGTCGACCGTGACCGCCGTACTGCGCTCGGCGCGCCAGGGCAACCGGGACGCCATCGACCTGCTCGACGAACGAGCCCGCGTGCTCGGGGAGGCCGTTGCGTTGCTGCGCGACATGCTCAACCCCGACGACCTCGTGGTGGGCGGGCAGGCCTTCACCGAGTACCCGCAAGCGATGGCCCGGGTCGAGGCGGCCTACCGCAGCCGCTCGGTGCTCGCCCCGCGCGACCTCCGGCTGACGTCGTTCGGGAACCGCGTGCAGGAGGCGGGCGCCGGCGTCGTGTCCCTGGGCGGGCTGTACGCCGACCCCATTGCTGCCATGCGGCGCGCCGTGCGCGACAAGACCGCCTGACCCACCTCCGAGCAGGGCACGGGCAACTCCCGCGGGACCCGGTGTAAGTATTGGGTGTGCGCGTAGCCGTCCTGTCGGTCCATACCTCCCCCCTGGCCCAACCGGGGACCGGCGATGCGGGCGGGATGAACGTCTACGTCCTGCAGACCGCGCTCGAGCTGGCCCGCCGCGGCGTCGAGGTGGAGATCTTCACCAGGGCGACGACGTCGGCGGACGCCCCCGTCGTGCGGGTGGCCCCCGGCGTGCTGGTGCGCAACGTGGTGGCCGGACCGTTCGAGGGGCTCGACAAACACGACCTGCCCACACAGCTGTGTGCCTTCACCGCGGGCGTCCTGCGGGCCGAGGCCACCCACGAGCCGGGCTACTACGACGTCGTCCACTCCCACTACTGGCTCTCGGGCCAGGTCGGCTGGCTGGCGCGGGACCGGTGGGCCGTGCCGCTGGTGCACACCGCCCACACCCTCGCGGCGGTGAAGAACGCCTCGCTCGCGGTCGGCGACCAGCCGGAGCCGCCGCTGCGCGCGGTCGGCGAGCAGCAGGTGGTCGACGAGGCCGACCGGTTGATCGTCAACACCGAATACGAAGCGCAGCAACTGGTTTCGCTGCACCACGCCGATCCGCAGCGCATCGACGTCGCTCATCCCGGCGTCGATCTGGAGGTGTTCACCCCCGGTGACCGCGCGCAGTCGCGGCGGGCGCTCGGACTGCGCGCCGACGAGCGGGTCGTCGCGTTCGTCGGCCGCATTCAGCCGCTGAAGGCGCCCGACGTGCTGCTGCGGGCGGTCGCCAAGCTGCCCGACGTGCGCGTCGTCATCGCCGGCGGGCCGTCGGGGTCGGGGCTGGCGAATCCGGACGGGTTGGTTCGGCTGGCCGACGAGCTGGGTATGTCAGACCGCGTGACGTTCCTGCCGCCCCAGACCAGAGACCAGCTCGTCGACGTCTATCGCGCCGCCGACGTCGTGGCGGTACCGAGTTACGCCGAGTCGTTCGGGCTGGTCGCGGTGGAGGCCCAGGCCTGCGGAACGCCGGTCGTGGCGGCCGCGGTGGGTGGTCTCCCGGTGGCCGTCCGCGACGGCGTCAGTGGCGTCCTGGTCGACGGTCACGACCCCGGCGACTGGGCCGCGGCCATCGATGGGCTCTTCGAGCGCGGACCCGACACCCTGCGGACCGCCGCGATGGCGCACGCCGCGAGCTTCTCCTGGGCGCACACCGTCGACGCGCTGCAGGCCAGCTACGGCCGTGCGATCAGCGACTACCGGTCCCGGCACCAGCGGGCCGAGCTACCGGTCCGGCGCAACGCCCGCCGGTTCTCGATTCGACGGGGCATCCGGGCATGACTGCACTCGAGGTCATCGAAGCCACGCTGAAGGAAGCCTCGCTGGAGTACGCCTTCCACCACGGCGTCGACGGTGCGCCGTCGGGCATCGTGGTCGAGGTGCCCGGCGAGCGCCGGCTCATTACGAACACGATCCTCACCGTCGGGGATCACTCCCTGCGCATCGAGGCGTTCATCTGCCGCAAGCCCGACGAGGACTTCGAGAAGGTCTACCGCTACCTGCTGCGGCGCAACCGCAAGCTGTTCGGCGTCGCCTACACCCTCGACAACCTCGGCGACATCTATCTGGTCGGTCGCATCCCGCTGGAGTCGGTGACCTCCGACGTCATCGACAACATCCTGGGCCAGGTCGTCCTCGCCGTCGAAGCCGACTTCAACATGTTGTTGGAGTTGGGCTTTCACTCGTCCATTCAGAAGGAATGGGAGTGGCGGGTGAAGCGGGGCGAGTCGCTGAAGAACCTGCGTGCCTTCGAGCACATGATCGACGACGGCGACGACTAGATCCCACGTCCGCGGGGGTCATGGCAAGATCGTCACCATGCCGACTCTGGTGCTGCTCCGCCATGGCGAGAGCGAATGGAACGCGCTGAACCTGTTCACCGGCTGGGTGGACGTGGACCTCACCGACAAGGGTCGGGCCGAGGCGGTGCGCGGCGGTGAGCTGATGAAGTCGCAGGGCGTGTTGCCGGACGTGCTGTACACCTCATTGCTGCGGCGCGCCATCACCACCGCGAACCTGGCGCTCGACGCGGCCGACCGGCACTGGATCCCGGTGGTCCGGGACTGGCGGCTCAACGAGCGGCACTACGGCGCGCTGCAGGGCCTCGACAAGGCCGAGACCAAGGCCAAGTACGGCGAGGAGCAGTTCATGGCGTGGCGCCGCAGCTACGACACGCCGCCCCCGCCCATCGAGCCGGGCAGTCAGTTCAGCCAGGACGCCGACCCGCGCTACGCAGACATCGGCGGCGGACCGCTCACCGAGTGCCTCGCCGACGTCGTCGCCCGCTTCGTCCCGTACTTCACCAGCACGATCGCGCCCGATCTGCAGGCGGGCAAGACCGTGCTGGTCGCCGCGCACGGCAACTCGCTGCGCGCGCTGGTGAAGTACCTCGACGGCATGTCCGACGATGACGTCGTCGGCCTCAACATCCCGACCGGGATACCGCTGGTGTACGAGTTGGACGACGCCTTGGCCCCGACCGTCCCCGGCGGGACGTACCTCGATCCGGACGCCGCCGCGGCGGGCGCCGCCGCCGTGGCCGCGCAGGGCGCGAAGTAGTCGACCGGGGGACCGGCGAGGCGAACAGTGGGTGAACTCGGGTGAACGCAACCCGAACTCCTGTGTTTGCCTCTGTGACGTGTCCCGATTTAGCCGCACGCTGCTGGGATGGCGTTCACCGAGTGCGTACGATTTTCGCGTGAGTGTGGTAGCGGCGCTGCTGACGGTGGCAGTAGTCGCCGTTCTCGCGCTCGCCGCGGGGGTGGGCGCCGGGCTGGCGCTGGCGCCGCGGATCGCCGCACGCCGGGAGCGGCGGGCCGTCGACCAGGCGGGCATCACCGTCTCGCAGATGCTGCAGAACATCGTGTCGCTCTCACCGGTGGGGACCGTGGTCGTCGACACCTACCGTGACGTGGTCTACATGAACGACCAGGCACGCGAGCTGGGCCTGGTCCGGGACCGGTTGCTCGACGACCGGGCGTGGGCGGCCGCGCAGCGCACCCTGGCCACCGGCGCCGACGCCGACTTCGAGCTCGCCCCCGTGCGGCGCCAAAACCCCGGGCGCTCAGGGCTTTCCGTCAGAGGCCACGTGCGGCTGCTGAGTCAGGACGACCGCCGGTTCGCGGTGGTGTACGTCGACGACCAGTCCGAGCACGCCAGGATGGAGGCCACCCGCAGGGACTTCGTCGCCAACGTCAGCCACGAACTCAAGACGCCGGTCGGCGCGATGGGGCTGCTGGCGGAGGCGCTGCAGGCCTCGACCGACGATCCCGCGACCGTGAGCCGCTTCGCCGAGATGATGATCACGGAGTCCGAACGGTTGGCGAACATGGTCGGCGAGCTCATCGAGCTGTCCCGGTTGCAGGGCGCCGAGCCGCTGCCCGATCTGGAGTCCGTCGACGTCGACTCCGTGGTCGGCGAGGCGCTGTCGCGCTACAAGGTCGCCGCGGACAACGCCGACATCGAGATCACCACCGACGCGCCCACGGGGTACCACGTGCTGGGCGACCAGCCGCTGCTGGTGACCGCGATCGCCAACCTGGTGTCCAACGCAATCGCCTACTCGCCCAAGGGATCTCCGGTGTCGATCAGCCGACGGCGCCGAGGTGACGACATCGAGATCGCGGTGACCGACCGCGGCATCGGCATCGCCCGCGACGACCAGGAGCGGGTCTTCGAGAGATTCTTCCGCGTCGACACGGCGCGGTCCCGGGCCACCGGCGGCACGGGACTCGGCTTGGCCATCGTGAAACACGTTGCGGCCAATCACAACGGATCCATCCGGCTGTGGAGTCAGCCAGGCACCGGTTCGACGTTCACCCTGTCGATCCCGGCCCATCACGAACCCGACGACGAGTCGGACGAACGAGAGGACCCATCGTTACCGTGACGAGCGTATTGATCGTGGAAGACGAAGAGTCACTGGCCGATCCGTTGGCCTTCCTGTTGCGCAAGGAGGGCTTCGAGGCGACGGTCGTCACCGACGGCCCCGCGGCGCTCGCCGAATTCGAACGCGCGGGCGCCGACATCGTGCTGCTGGACCTCATGCTGCCGGGCATGAGCGGAACCGACGTGTGCAAGCAGTTGCGCTCGCGTTCCAGCGTCCCGGTGATCATGGTGACCGCGCGCGACAGCGAGATCGACAAGGTGGTCGGGCTCGAACTCGGCGCCGACGACTACGTCACCAAGCCGTACTCGGCGCGGGAGCTGATCGCCCGCATCCGCGCGGTGCTCCGCCGCGGCGCCGACAACGACGACGCGGGCATCGGCGACGGCGTGCTGGAGGCGGGCCCGGTCCGGATGGACGTCGAGCGGCACGTCGTCGCGGTCAACGGCGAGTCGATTACGTTGCCGCTCAAGGAGTTCGACCTGCTGGAGTATCTGATGCGCAACAGCGGCCGGGTGCTGACCCGCGGGCAGCTGATCGACCGGGTGTGGGGTGCGGACTACGTCGGTGACACCAAGACGCTCGACGTCCACGTCAAGCGGCTGCGCAGCAAGATCGAGGGCGACCCGGCGAACCCGGTGCACCTGGTGACGGTGCGGGGGCTGGGCTACAAGCTCGAGGGCTGACTACTGCGCGGCGCGCGTCGCGGGGTGGATGGCGATCAGACCGAGGCGGCTGCGCTTCTTGCACATCGCCGCGAGTTCGGCGTACGCCTTCTCGCCGAGTAGCTCGGTCAGCTCGGGAGCGTAGGACTGCCACACCTGCCGCGCGCCGACGTGGGCGTTCGGGTCGCCGGTGCAGTACCAGTGCAGATCCGCTCCGCCCTCGCCCCAGCCGCGCCGGTCGTATTCGGTGATTGTGGTCCGTAGGACCTGCGTGCCGTCGGGGCGCTCCACCCACTCCTGGCTGCGCCGGATCGGCAGCTGCCAGCAGATGTCGGGTTTCATCGTCAGCGGCTCCACCCCGAGCGCGAGCGCCTTGGAGTGCAGTGCGCAGCCGATGCCCCCGGCGAAGCCGGGCCGGTTGAGGAAGATGCAGGCGCCCTTGTACTTACGGGTCCGCAGGTTGTCCTTGCCGTCGTATTCATCCATCTCGAGGTAGCCCTTGCGGCCGAGCCCCTTGTCGCGGAACTGCCAGTCGTCGTCGGTCAGCTGCGCCACCGCGGCGTCGAGCCGGGCGACGTCGTCGTCGTCGGACATGAACGCGCCGTGGCTGCAGCAGCCGTCGTCGGGGCGGCCCGCGACGGTGCCCTGGCACGCGGGGGTGCCGAACACGCACGTCCACCGCGAACACAGCCAGGTGAGGTCCGCGGCGATCAGATGCTCGGGGTTGTCGGGGTCGGGGAACTCCACCCATTCGCGGGCGAAGTCCAACTCCACCTCACCGGGGTGCGATGCGCTCACGGAACGCAACGGTAGACCCGATAACGTGGGTCGCGTGCGATTGGGCGTGCTCGACGTGGGCAGCAACACGGTTCATCTGCTCGTCGTGGATGCTCGGCGCGGTGGACACCCCACGCCGATGAGCTCCACGAAGGCCTCGCTGCGCCTGGCGGAGGCCATCGACGGGTCGGGAAAGCTCACCCGCAAGGGTGCCGACAAGCTGGTCGAGACCATCGACGAGTTCGCCAAGATCGCCACCAGCTCGGGGTGTGCGGAGCTGATGGCGTTCGCCACGTCGGCGGTGCGCGACGCCACGAACTCCGATGACGTGCTCGCCCGGGTGCTCGCGGAGACGGGCGTGGCCCTCAAGGTGCTCTCCGGGGTGGACGAGTCCCGGCTGACCTTCCTGGCCGTGCGGCGCTGGTACGGGTGGAGCCCCGGGCGCATCATCAACATCGACATCGGCGGCGGGTCCCTGGAATTGTCCAGCGGCGTCGACGAGGAGCCCGACATCGCGCTGTCGCTGCCGCTGGGCGCCGGCCGACTGACCAGGGAGTGGTTGCAGGACGATCCCCCCGGCCGGCGGCGCGTGGCAATGCTGCGGGATTGGCTGGCGACGGAGATGGCCGACGCGGCCGCCGAGGTGCTCGACGCCGGCGCCCCCGACCTGACGGTCGCGACCTCGAAGACGTTCCGCTCGCTGGCGCGACTCACCGGCGCAGCGCCCTCGGGCGCGGGGCCGAGGGTGAAGAGGACACTGACGGCGGCAGGACTTCGTCAGCTCATAGCATTCATCTCTAGGATGACGACGGCCGACCGTGCGGAGTTGGAAGGGGTGAGCGCCGAGCGGGCGCCGCAGATCGTGGCGGGAGCGCTGGTTGCTGAGGCGAGTATGAAGGCCCTGGCGATAGACACCGTGGACATTTGCCCCTGGGCGTTGCGAGAAGGGTTGATCTTGCGGAGACTCGATAGCGAGGCAGACGGCACGGCCCTGGTCGGCACGTCGGCGGGCCTGGCCGGTGTGAAGAAGGCGATGGCCAGAGGCGCGACACGATGACCGATTCCGACGACCAGACCCGGCCCATCTCGGTGGCCGAACTGCTGGCGAAGAACGGCACGATCGGCGCCCCGCCCGCGGGCGGCAGGCGCCGTCGCCGCAAGGGCAACAGCGACGCCGTGACCGTCGCCGAGCTCACCGGTGAGATCCCGATCGTCAACACCGGGTCGATGCCGGTCGTGCAGCCCGCGCCCGAGCCACCCCCCGCCCCGACACCCACGCCCGAACCGCCCGCCCACGACGAATCCGCCGACACGGCCGAACCGGCCGACACGGTCGAACCCGCAGCCGACGCCGAACCGACGGAGGCCACCGAGCCCGCGCTCACCGACGCCGAGGCCGACTACCGCGCGCACCTCCAGAGCCGCGACGTCGACCCGGACCCCATCGACTTCAAGGCACCCACGCGTCGGCCCCCGGTGGCGACGCCGGCCGCGTTCGCGTCCCCGTCCATCGGGGCCGAGCAGATGAGCCCCGATCCCGTCGTCGACGACGACGAACTGCTCGACCTCGGCACGGACGTGGGCTTCGGCGGGGGCCTGGACGACGCGGACGACCTCGACGACCTCGCCCCTGCGGACGACCTCGACGACCTCGATGACCTCGGCGGCGTGGACGACGCGGCAGAAGCCGCGGACGCCGCTGACACACCGCGCCCACGGGTGTCGTCCTACTCGCGGTCGGACTCGGACACGCTGTTCGGTGGCCAGTCCGTCGCCGACGAGGCGGCCCGGCGGGGACCGCGGCCGGGGCCCGAGGACATCGACCTCGGCCCCGACGCGAAGGGGGACCGCGCGGCCGGTGAGCTCGCCACCGCGGAGACGCCCGCCGAGGCGGGCGAGGCCACGGAGTCCGGCGGCTCCGCCGTCGTCAAGGGCATCTGGGTCGTCGTGCAGTGCGTGCTGGCCGTCGCGTTCGGCGCCGGGTTGTTCATCGCCTTCGATCAGCTGTGGCGGTGGAACACGATCGTCGCGCTGGTGCTGTCGGTACTCGTCATCCTCGGCCTGGTGGTCGGCGTGCGGGTCGTGCGCAAGACCGAGGACATCGGGAGCACGCTGATCGCGGTGGCGGTCGGCGCCCTGGTCACCCTGGGACCCCTGGCACTCCTCCAGTCGCACTGACCCGTCACACTGATCCCGCAGTGCGCCCCGCCATCAAGGTCGGTCTTTCGACAGCCTCGGTCTACCCGTTGAGGACCGAGGCGGCCTTCGAGTACGCCGCCCGCCTCGGCTATGACGGTGTCGAGCTGATGGTCTGGGCCGAATCGGTCAGCCAGGACATCGCGGCGGTGCAGCGGCTGTCGCAGCGCTACGCCATGCCGGTACTGAGCGTGCACGCGCCCTGCCTGCTGATCTCGCAGCGCGTCTGGGGGGCCAACCCGATCTCCAAGCTCGAACGCAGCGTGCGCGCCGCCGAGGACCTCGGCGCTCAGACCGTTGTCGTGCATCCGCCATTTCGCTGGCAGCGCCGCTACGCGGAGGGCTTCACCGACCAGGTCGCCGAACTCGAGTCGGGCAGCGCGGTGATGATCGCGGTGGAGAACATGTTCCCGTTCCGGGCCGACCGCATCTTCGGGACCGGCCAGTCGTCGATCTCCCGCATGCGCAAGCGCGGAGGCACCCCGGGCGTCGCGGTGTCGGCGTTCGCGCCGTCCTACGACCCGCTGGACGGCAACCACGCGCACTACACGCTCGACCTGTCGCACTCGGCGACCGCGGGGACCGACGCCATCGACATGGCGGCCCGGATGGGCGAGGGGTTGGTGCACCTGCACCTGTGCGACGGCAGCGGGGCGTCGACCGACGAACACCTGGTGCCGGGCCGCGGCACCCAGCCCACCGCGGAGATCTGTCAGTCGCTGGCGGCGAGCAACTTCGCCGGCCACGTCATCCTCGAGGTGACCACCTCGGGCGCCAGGACGGCCGCCGAGCGCGAGGAGTTGCTGACCGAGTCGCTGGAATACGCCAGGACCCACCTGTTGCGGTGAACGCCGCCGCGTCACCCGAACGATTGGAGCTCATCGCCGTGTCGCACACCGTCGGATCGACGTCGTTCGCCGAGGCCATGGCACTCGTGCCGGTGCCCTCGGAGGGCGATGGCGTGCGCGCCGTCTTCGACGGGGTTCTCGACGAGGACTGGACCATCGGGCCGAAGGTCCACGGCGGCGCGATGCTGGCGCTGTGCGCGAACGCGGCCCGCACCGCGGTCCAGGCAGCCGGTGCGGCCGACGTCGAGCCCATCGCGGTGTCGGGCAGCTTCCTGTGGGCGCCCGACCCGGGGCCGCTGCGCGTGCTCACCACGATCCGCAAGCGCGGGCGGCGGGTCAGCCTCGTCGACGTCGAGCTGAATCAGGGCGAACGCACCGCCGTGCGGGCGACCATGACGATGGCGGCGCCCGAGCCCCACGCCGACCCGCTGCTGTCGGTGAACCCGGTGCTGCCGCTGATGGCCCCGGAGCCACCGCCCGACGTCGAGGCGATCGGCCCCGGGCATCCGATGGCCGACATCGTGCACCTCGCGCGCGGCTGCGAGATCCGGCCGGTGCTGACGACGATGGGGCCGCGCCCCGGTGACGGGCCGGGAGCGGATCGGGCACCGGTGATCGAGTACTGGGTGCGGCCGCGGCAGGGTTCGCCCGACGTGCTGTTCGCGCTGCTGTGCGGTGACGTGTCGGCGCCCGTCACCTACGCGGTGAACCGATTCGGTTGGGCCCCAACGGTTCAGCTGACGGCCTACGTCCGGGGCCGGCCCGCCGACGGCTGGCTGCGGGTGATCTGCACGACGACGGAGATCGGGCAGGAGTGGTTCGACGAGGACCACGTCGTCGTCGATTCGCAGGGACGCATCATCGTGCAGTCCCGTCAGCTCGCGTTGGTGCCCC
This sequence comes from Mycolicibacterium madagascariense, assembly GCF_010729665.1. NCBI lineage: Bacteria > Bacillati > Actinomycetota > Actinomycetes > Mycobacteriales > Mycobacteriaceae > Mycobacterium > Mycolicibacterium madagascariense. The sequence continues at coordinate 907,181 of NZ_AP022610.1, forward strand.
AACCACCGTCGTAGCCGGCCGCCGCGAGCATGCGATGCTGGCTGCGTGGCGAGAATTGCGATCATCGGTGGCGGAAGTATCGGCGAGGCACTGCTTTCCGGGCTCCTGCGTTCGGGCAGGCAGGCCAGGGACATGGTGGTCGCCGAGCGGTTCCAAGAGCGGGCCAGCTACCTGGCGGACAAGTACGCCGTGCAGACGGCGTCGGTCGCCGATGCCGCCGAGAACGCCACCTACGTGATCGTCGCGGTCAAGCCGACGGACGTCGCGCAGGTGATCGGCGACATCGCCGACGCCGCCGCGCGCGCCGAGACCAACACGGCCGAGCAGGTGTTCGTGTCGGTGGCCGCCGGTGTCACCACGGCCTACTACGAGGCCAACCTGCCCGCGGGGTCACCCGTCATCCGGGTCATGCCGAACTCGCCCATCGTCGTGGGCGGCGGCGTCAGCGCGCTGGCCCCCGGCCGGTTCGCGACCCCCGAGCAGCTGAGCGAGGTGTCGGCGATCTTCGACGCGGTCGGCGGCGTCGTCACGGTCCCGGAGAGTCAGCTCGACGCCGTCACCGCGGTCTCCGGATCGGGTCCCGGCTACTTCTTCCTGATGGTCGAGGCGCTCGTCGACGCGGGCGTGGCCGTCGGTCTGCCGAGGGCCGTGGCCACCGATCTGGCCGCCCAGACCATGGCCGGTTCGGCCGCGATGTTGCTGGAGAGCATCGACCGGGCCGGTCTGGCGGGCGCGGGAACGTTCGGTCCGGTGATGGACACCAGCCCCGCCCAGTTGCGTGCCACCGTGACGTCGCCGGGCGGCACCACCGCGGCTGGGCTGCGGGAATTGGAGCGGGGGGGCCTGCGGGCCGCGGTGGCCGACGCCGTCGTGGCCGCAAAAACCCGCTCTGAGCAGCTAGGAATTACATCCGAGTAGTTCAACGATTTCGGACGGATTAGCCCACACCCGTCGCAATAACCCCAGTGGCCACGCTATTCTCCTCGAGGTAGCACGCTCAGCGCCAGCGGTGGGGAAGCCGCTGGGGCAGCGTGCCTGATTGATTGGGTTGCGATGACGTCTATGAACGGGCCCTCTTCGCGGGATTCCGCCGGCGGCAAGTCCGCGCGGGATGGCTCCGGCGGAGAACCGCCGCGCCAGCAATTCCTGACCGTCGCCGAAGTCGCGAGCCTCATGCGGGTGAGCAAGATGACGGTCTACCGGCTCGTTCACAACGGAGAGCTCCCCGCCGTGCGCGTGGGCCGCTCCTTCCGCGTGCACGCCAAGGCCGTGCACGACCTCCTGGAGACCTCGTACTTCGACGCGGGCTAGCGCACCGTCGCCCGCGCCGACGCAGCGGTTTTCGTACCGCCGCGGTCGCCGGGTAAGGTGGCGGTTCGGTTCTTTGGCACCACGCCGGAGATGTCTTAGGTAGCGGAGTTCATGGGTTCAGTCATCAAGAAGCGGCGCAAGCGTATGTCGAAGAAGAAGCACCGCAAGCTGCTTCGTCGCACTCGGGTGCAGCGCAGAAAATTGGGCAAGTAGCTCTCATCTTCGCCCGCTAGGCTGTGCCGATGGATTCCGATGGCCGGCCTACGCATGGCCATGGGCACGACGCCGGTAGCTCCGACTCGAGGGATGCCGCGCAGGGCCCCAAGGTGGTGCTCGTCACCGGTGCGTGTCGCTTCCTCGGCGGCTACCTCACCGCCCGGTTGGCGCAGAACCCGACGATCGATCACGTCATCGCGGTCGATGCGATCACGCCGAGCAAGGATCTGCTGCGTCGGATGGGTCGCGCCGAGTTCGTGCGAGCCGACATCCGAAATCCCTTCATCGCCAAGGTGATTCGCAACGGGAACGTCGACACGGTGGTGCACGCGGCGGCGGCGTCCTACGCGCCGCGCGCGGGCGGTCGCGCCGCGCTCAAGGAGCTCAACGTCATGGGCGCGATGCAGTTGTTCGCGGCATGCCAGAAGGCGCCGTCGGTGCGGCGGGTGGTCCTGAAGTCCACGTCGGAGGTCTACGGCTCGAGCCCGCGCGATCCCGTGCTGTTCACCGAGGACGGCAGCTCGCGGCGGCCACCCGGTGAGGGTTTCGCGCAGGACAGCATCGACATCGAGGGCTACGCGCGGGGTCTGGCGCGGCGACGTCCCGACATCAAGGTGACGATCCTGCGGCTGGCCAACATGATCGGCCCCGCGATGGACACCGCGCTCTCCCGCTTCCTCGCCGGACCCGTGGTGCCGTCGGTGCTGGGTCACGACGCCCGCCTGCAGCTGCTGCACGAACAGGACGCCCTCGGCGTGCTCGAGCGGGCCACGATCGCGGGCCGCTCCGGCACCTTCAACGTGGGCGCCGCGGGCATCATCATGATGTCGCAGGCGATTAGGCGCTCCGGCCGGGTGCCGCTGCCGGTGCCCAAATCGGCCCTCAGCGCGGTGGATTCGCTGCGCCGCGCCACCCGCTACACCGAACTCGACCGCGAACAGCTGAACTACGTCAGCTATGGGAGGGTCATGGACACCACGCGAATGCGCAAGGACCTAGGTTACAGCCCGAAGTGGACCACGGCGGAGGCTTTCGACGATTACGTGCGCGGTCGAGGCTTGACCCCGATCGTGGACCCGCGCTGGGTACGCTCGCTGGAGAGCCGCGCCATTTCGGCGGCGCAGCGGTGGGGGAGATAGTCTTGTACGACGGGGCGGGGAGAGGGTGGCGACGTGGCGGGTGAGTCGAAGGCGAAAGTGATTCCGCTGCACTCCAATTCGGGCCGTTCATCGGCTCAGCGGAGAGCTGCGGCACGTGCCGACGGAGCGCGGCGGCATCCGTCGCTCATCGAGGACCCCGGAACCAGGGCGTCGGCCGAGCAGGTCGCCGCCGTCGTCCGCGAGATCGACGACCGTCGCACGGCGGCCGGTGCCCCCAGCGAGGACTACGAGCCCAACGAACTCGCCCAGCGCATCGCCTCGGCCGCGGAGTTCCTGCGCAAGCGGATGAGCGGCGACTACGTCGTCGACGAGTTCGGCTTCGACAAGCACCTCAACGAGGCAATCTTTCTTCCGTTGCTACGCGGGCTCTTTCGCAACTGGTTCCGGGTCGAGGTCAGCGGTATCGAGAACCTCCCCGAGACCGGTGCGGCCCTCGTCGTCGCCAACCACGCCGGCGTCCTGCCGCTCGACGGGCTGATGGCCTCGGTCGCGGTGCACGACAATCACCCCACGAACCGCGACCTCCGGCTGCTGGCCGCCGACATGGTGTTCGACATGCCGATGGTCGGCCAGGCCGCGCGCAAGGCGGGCCACACGATGGCGTGCACCGCCGACGCCCACCGCCTGCTCGCGGCGGGCGAACTCACCGCGGTGTTCCCCGAGGGCTACAAGGGACTGGGCAAGAACTTCCGCGATCGGTACAAGCTGCAGCGCTTCGGCCGCGGCGGTTTCGTGGCCGCGGCGCTGCGGGCGGGCGCCCCGATCGTGCCCTGCTCGATCGTCGGGTCCGAGGAGATCTACCCGATGCTCAGCGACGTCAAGCTGCTGGCCCGGCTGCTTGGGCTGCCGTACTTCCCGATCACGCCGCTGTTTCCGCTGGCCGGTCCGCTCGGACTGGTGCCGCTGCCGTCGAAGTGGCACATCCAGTTCGGCGAGCCCATCTCGACGCGGGACTACGACGAGTCCGCGGCCGATGACCCCATGGTCACCTTCGAGCTGACCGACCAGGTCCGCGAGACCATTCAGCAGACGCTGTACCAACTGCTCGCCAACCGCAGGAACCCCTACCTCGGCTGAGCGTCGTCAGGAGCCGGCTTTGGTTTGCCCGGCAATCATGCGCTTCATCGCGGCGTCCCGCCCGGCCGCGATCTGCGCGGTGACTTCGGCGTTCTCGGCGGCGTTCGTCGACTCCCCGAACAGCGTGACGGTGCTCGTCAGCACGGGTCGGCCCTCGTCGTCGGTGACCTCGCCGCGGATCTCGGTGATGATCGCGCCGTGCGACTCGATCACCGAGTCGAGGTAGGAGTCGAACCACAGCTTGTCGCCGACCACGATCGGGCGGTGGAACACCAGCTTCTGGTCGCGGTGCAGCACGCGCTCCATGTTGATGGGCACGTCGAACTGATGAAAGATCTCGTCCTGCACCCGGCGACCCGCGACGGCGACGAAGGTCAGGGAGGCGATCAGCCCCTCCTGGCCACACTCGGCGGCCGCGGCCTCGGTGTAGTGGGCGGGGTGCTCGTCCTTCACCGAACGGGCGAATTCCCGCACCTTCTCACGGTCCACCAGGAAGTAGTCGGGATACCTGTAGTGGGTGCCGATGATGTCTTCGGCGATGCTCATGTCTCGTCGCTCCCCGCGTCGGCCCTGGATCCCAGCGGCGCCGAGCCTATCAGCGCGCGGTCACCGGCCGATCCCGCGAAGGCCGTTCCCGCCGCGGTGGGACACGACGGCGGCGAGCGCACCGCCCGCGGCGCCCAGCGCCAGCGCCGAGGGCACCCCGATGCGGGCGGCCTTGCGGGCGGTGCGGAAGTCGCGGATCTCCCACCCCCGCTTGCGCGCCAGGTCGCGCAGCGCGGCGTCGGGGTTGATCGCCACCGCGGTGCCGACCAGCGACAGCATGGGGACGTCGTTGATGCTGTCGGAGTAGGCCGTGCAGCGCCTCAGGTTGAGCCCCTCGCGGATCGCGAGTGACCGCACGGCGTGCGCCTTGCCCGCGCCGTGCAGGATCTCCCCGACGAGGCGGCCGGTGAACACCCCGTCCTTCGACTCGGCGACCGTGCCGAGCGCACCGGTCAGCCCGAGCTTGCGGGCGATCGTGGCGGCCAGCTCGTAGGGGGTGGCGGTGACGAGCCACACCTGCTGGCCGGCGTCGAGGTGCATCTCGGCCAGCGCGCGGGTGCCCTGCCAGATCTTGTCGGCGATGATCTCGTCGTAGATCTCCTCGCCGACCTCGGTCAGCTCCGAGGTCGGCCGCCCCTCGATGAACGCCAGCGCCTTGGTCCGGCCCGCGGCGACGTCGTCGCTGTTCTCCTTGCCGGTGAGCTGAAACTTGGCCTGCGCGTAGCCGAATCGCGCGAGGTCGCCGTAGGTGAAGTACTTGCGGGCCGCCAGGCCCCTGGCGAAGTGCACCAGGGAGGAGCCCTGCACGAGGGTGTTGTCGACGTCGAAGAACGCCGCCGCGGTCAGGTCGGGGGGCGGTGGGGCGTGCTCGACCTCGTCGGCGGCCACGGCGGCGGCAGCGGGCTCGACGGCGGCACCCGTGGCGGGGCCGGCCTCGAGATCGGCCGCCTCCGGACCGGTTGCAGCCCATGACTCGGACACGATTCAACATTAGGGCACGCGATACTGGGAGCCGTGGACCATGCGGCGAGTGCGCACACCGTGGAGTTGCTGACCCGGGCCGGCTGCAGCCTGTGCGAGAAGGCCGCGGCGCGGCTGGCCGAGCTGGCCGCCGAGTGGGGGTTCGCCCTCGTGTCGACCGACGTCGACGCTGCCGCGGCCGCCGGGGACCCCACCCTGCGCGCCGAGTACGGCGACCTGCTGCCCGTCGTGCTGCTCGACGGCGTCCAGCACAGCTACTGGGAGGTCGACGAGGCGGCGCTGCGGGCCGATCTGGCGGTCCCGCCGACGCGAGCCGACCGCCCGGCGAGCGAGCTCGGCTAATTTGGAGGGCGGGCTGGTAGACGGCTAATCTCGGAAGTGTTCCTGGGGCGAGCGAAGCGACGGGACTGAATGTTCCTGAGCAACGAAGCGACGGGGGACTGCACGAAGTGACGAGGTCATGAGCGTTCTTCTATTCGGAGTGTCTCACCGCAGCGCGCCCGTGTCGGTGCTCGAGCAGTTGAGCACCGACGAGGCCGATCAGACCAAGATCGTCGAAGAACTCCTGCGGTCGTCCCTCGTGACCGAGGCCATGGTGCTCGCGACCTGCAACCGCGTGGAGATCTACGCGGTCGTCGAAGCCTTCCACGGCGGCCTCTCCGTCATCGGCTCGGTGCTGTCCGAGCATTCCGGCATGTCCCTGGGCGACCTCACGAAGTACGCCTACGTGCGCTACGCCGAGGCCGCCGTCGAGCACCTGTTCGCGGTCGCCAGCGGCCTCGACAGCGCGGTGCTCGGCGAGCAGCAGGTGCTCGGCCAGGTCCGCCGCTCGTATGCCTCCGCCGAGGCCAACCAGACCGTCGGCCGCACGCTGCACGAGCTGGCGCAGCGGGCCCTGTCGGTCGGCAAGCGCGTGCACTCCGAGACGGGCATCGACGCCGCGGGCGCCTCGGTGGTCTCCGTCGCGCTCGACATGGCCGACCGCAAGCTGTCCGGGCTGGCAGGCCGCGCGGCCGCGGTGATCGGGGCCGGCTCCATGGGGTCGCTCGCCGCCGCGCACCTGAGCCGCGCCGGCATCGGCCGGGTGCACGTCGTGAACCGCTCGCTGCCGCGCGCGGAGCGGCTGGTCGAGAACCTCCGCGCCCAGGGCGTGGACGCCAAGGCCTTCCCGTTCGACCACATCCAGGCCGTGCTGGCCGACGCCGAGGTCGTGGTGACGTGCACCGGCGCCGTACGGCCCGTCGTGTCACTGGCCGACGTGCACCGCGGACTCGCGCACGGCCAGGAACCCAAGCAACTGGTGATCTGCGATCTCGGCATGCCCCGCGACGTCGACCCGGCCGTCGCCGGACTGCCCGGCGTCTACGTCGTGGACATGGACCGGATCCTGCGCGAACCGGCGTCGCGCGCGGCGGTCGACGACGCCGAGGCGGCCCGCGCCATCGTTGCCGCAGAGGTGGCCAACTACCTTGCCGGACAACGCATGGCCGAGGTCACGCCGACCGTGACGGCGTTGCGGCAGCGGGCTGCCGACGTCGTGGAGGCCGAACTGCTCCGGCTGGACAACCGGCTCCCGGGGCTCGACGTCGCGCAGCGCGACGAGGTCGCCAGGACCGTGCGCCGCGTCGTCGACAAGCTCCTGCACGCGCCGACGGTGCGCGTGAAGCAACTCGCGAGCGCGCCCGGCGGGGACAGCTACGCCGAGGCCCTGCGCGAGCTGTTCGAGCTCGACCCGCAGGCCGTCGACGCCGTCGCCGCCGGCGAATTGCCGCTCGTCGCACCGGATTTGGTGTTGGGTGAGACCCGGCGCGATCTGGGCCAGGCTGAGTAAGCACTTTGTCATTCACGCGCGACACGGTGATCCGAATCGGCACCAGGGGCAGCCTGCTCGCCACCACCCAGGCCGGTCTGATCCGGGACACCCTGCTCGCCAAGGGACACGCGGCCGAACTCGTCGTCGTCTCCACCGCGGGTGACCGCTCCAGTGAGCCGATCGCCGACATCGGTGTCGGCGTGTTCACCGCGGCCCTGCGCGACGCCATCGCCGACGGCCGGGTCGACGTTGCCGTGCACTCCTACAAGGATTTGCCGACCGCGTCCGACGACCGGTTCGTCATCGCCGCCATACCGCCCCGCGAGGACGCCAGGGACGCGTTGGTGGCCCGCGACGGGCTGGTGCTGGGGGAGTTGCCGGCCGGCTCGGTGATCGGCACGTCGAGCCCGCGGCGGGCGGCGCAGCTTAGAGCACTGGGTCTCGGTTTGGAAATTCGCCCCCTAAGAGGCAACCTAGACACCAGGTTGAACAGGGTAAGCAACGGTGATCTCGACGGCGTCGTCGTCGCCCGGGCGGGACTGGTCCGCATCGGACGACAGGGTGACGTCACCGAGACATTGGAGCCGGTGCAGATGTTGCCAGCACCGGCCCAGGGTGCACTCGCAGTGGAGTGTCGCGCGAGCGACGCCGAGCTCGCCGCGCTGCTGGCGGAGATGGACCATTCCGACACGCGCGTCGCAGTCACCGCGGAGCGAGTCCTGCTCGCCCAACTGGAGGCGGGCTGTTCCGCGCCGGTGGGTGCGATCGCAGAGGTGGTCGAGTCCATCGACGAGGAGGGCAACGTCTTCGAGGAGCTGTCGCTGCGCGGTTGCGTGGCGGCGCTGGACGGATCCGACGTGATCCGTGCGTCCGGAATCGGGACCCCCGAACGGGCCAGGGAGCTTGGGCTCTCGGTGGCCGCGGAGTTGTTCGATCTGGGAGCGCGGGACGTGTTGGATCAGCGGACGACAGAGCGGGAGTGAAGGATGACGACCCGAGGGCGCAAGAGCAAGCCCGGCCGCATCACGTTCGTCGGTTCAGGTCCCGGTGACCCGGGCCTGCTGACGACGAGGGCGCGCGCGGTACTGGCCAACGCGGCACTGGTCTTCACGGACCCAGACGTGCCGGAGGCGGTGCTCGCCATGGTCGGCTCGGAGCTGCCGCCGACGTCGGGCCCCGCGGAGGCGAGCCCGGCCACCGACGACGATGCGACGGCCGAGTCACCGGCCCCGACGACGCTGCCCGGCGGTGCGGACGTCCGCCCCGCCCTGGGCGATCCGACCGAGGTCGCCAAGCTGCTGGTGCACGAGGCGCGCAACGGCGTGGACGTCGTGCGGCTGGTGGCGGGCGACCCGCTGTCGGTCGACTCCGTCATCACCGAGGTGAGCGCGCTGGCGCGCACGCAGTCGCACTTCGAGATCGTGCCCGGCCTCTCGCCGGCCGCCGCGGTGCCGACGTACGCCGGGCTGCCGCTCGGGTCCTCGCACACCGTGGCCGACGTCCGCGGCGACGTGGACTGGGCCGCGCTCGCGGCCGCGCCGGGGCCGCTGATCCTGCACGCGACGGCCACCCACCTGCCCGACGCGGCGCGCACCCTGATCGAGTACGGCCTGACCGACACCACGCCCTGCGTCGTGACCGCGAACGGCACCACGTGCCAGCAGCGTTCGGTCGAGTCGACGCTGGCCGGGCTGCTCGACAAGGCCACGCTGGCCGGCGCCGATCCGGCCGGTCCGCTGGCGGGCCCGCTGGTGGCGACCATCGGCAAGACCGTCGCGAACCGCGCCAAGCTGAACTGGTGGGAGAGCCGCGCGCTGTACGGCTGGACCGTGCTGGTGCCGCGCACCAAGGACCAGGCGGGCGAGATGAGCGAGCGACTGGTGTCGCATGGCGCCCTGCCGATCGAGGTGCCGACCATCGCCGTCGAGCCGCCGCGCAGCCCCGCTCAGATGGAAAGGGCCGTCAAGGGTTTGGTCGATGGCCGCTTCCAGTGGGTCGTGTTCACCTCCACCAACGCCGTGCGCGCCGTGTGGGAGAAGTTCAACGAGTTCGGTCTCGACGCGCGGGCGTTCTCCGGTGTGAAGATCGCCTGCGTCGGGCAAGCGACCGCAGATCGGGTGCGCGCCTTCGGCATCAATCCCGAACTGGTCCCGTCCGGTGAGCAGTCCTCCCTCGGCCTGCTCGACGAATTCCCGCCGTACGACGACATCTTCGACCCGGTCAACCGCGTGCTGCTGCCGCGCGCCGACATCGCCACCGAGACGCTCGCCGAGGGACTTCGGATGCGCGGGTGGGAGATCGAGGACGTCACCGCGTACCGCACCGTCCGGGCCGCGCCGCCGCCCGCGCAGACGCGCGAGATGATCAAGACCGGCGGGTTCGACGCGGTGTGCTTCACGTCGAGTTCGACGGTGCGCAACCTCGTCGGCATCGCGGGCAAGCCGCACGCGCGGACGATCGTCGCGTGCATCGGGCCCAAGACCGCCGAGACCGCAGCCGAATTCGGGCTTCGGGTCGACGTGCAGCCCGAGACCGCAGCCGTGGCTCCGCTGGTCGAGGCGCTCGCCGAGCACGCCGCGCGGCTGCGCGCCGAGGGTGCCCTGCCGCCCCCGCGCAAGAAGAGTCGCCGGCGCTAGGAGTCGCTGTCGTGGCATTCCCGAGGCATCGCCCGCGTCGCCTGCGCACCACCCCGGCCCTGCGCCGGCTGGTGGCGCAGACGTCGCTGGAGCCCCGGCATCTGGTGCTGCCGATGTTCGTCGCCGACGGCATCGCCGAACCGCAGCCGATCGCGTCCATGCCGGGAGTGGTTCAGCACACCAGGGATTCGCTGCGCAAGGCCGCCGAGGAGGCCGTCGCCGCGGGCGTCGGCGGGCTGATGCTGTTCGGCGTCCCCCGCGACGAGGACAAGGACGCGGCCGGGTCGGTCGGCACCGCTCGCGACGGCATCCTCAACGTCGCGCTGCGCGACCTCGCGGCCGACCTCGGCCAGGACACGGTGCTGATGGCCGACACCTGTCTCGACGAGTTCACCGACCACGGCCACTGCGGCGTGCTCGACGCCCGCGGCCGCGTCGACAACGACGCCACCAATCTCCGATACGTCGAACTCGCAGTGGCACAAGCGAATTCGGGAGCCCACGTGGTGGCCCCGAGCGGCATGATGGACGGCCAGGTGGCGGCGATCCGCGACGGTCTCGACGCGGCGGGGCACACCGACGTGGTGATCCTCGCCTACGCGGCAAAGTTCGCCTCCGGCTTCTACGGACCGTTCCGCGAGGCGGTCTCCTCGAGTCTGGATGGCGACCGGCGCACCTATCAGCAGAATCCGGGCAATGCCCGCGAGGCGCTGCACGAGGTCGAACTCGACCTCGTCGAGGGCGCCGACATCATCATGGTCAAACCGGCCATGGCCTACCTCGACGTGGTGCGGGCCGCGGCCGAGATGTCACCGGTTCCCGTTGCGGCATATCAGGTTTCGGGCGAGTACTCCATGATCAGCGCGGCGGCCGCCAACGGCTGGATCGATCTGCGGACCGTCGCGCTGGAATCGCTGACGGGCATCCGCCGGGCGGGCGCCGACATCGTGCTGACCTACTGGGCGGCCGAGGTCGCGGACTGGCTGGCGTGACGGCACCCGCGGGGCGGCCGGAGGACGTCGACACCGGATTCTGGCTGTGGTTGGTGGCGCTGCCGCTGATGATGATCGGGTACGTCGTCGACCTCGTGACGGTCCCCGTCCACGGCCCCGCGGTGCTGGTGTACGGCGTCTCGGCGATCTTCCTGGTCGTGGTGGCGTCGGTGGCGCTGACGTTCCTGCTGCTGATGCGGGTGGGCTATCGCTGGGCGCGCACGGTGCTCAGCGGCGGGGGCACGGCGACCATCGTCTACGCGGTGAGCAATCTGTTCGCCGACCGGCCCCCGGCGGCCGCGATGGCGTACGCGGGCACCGCGATCGTCGGATCGGTCTGCATCGCGGGTGGCGTCTTCGTGCTGCACCGTCAGGACGCCCACGCCTTCTTCGTTCGCTGAGCGGGACGATAGTCTGGTCCGACCATGCCAGCCACCCCCTCGCCGCAGTCATCGCCTGCCGTCGGCAGGCCGCGCACCGTCACGATCGCGTTCTGGTGCTGGGTGGTGGCCGCCGTGCTCACCGCGGCCCAGGGCCTGTGGCTCGCGACCCACGCGGTCCCGCTGTTCTTCCTGCTGGCGGGCGTCCTGCTCGTCGTGATGGGGCTGGCGCAGGCCTGCCTGGCCGGTCAGGCCCGCAAGGGGCAGAAGCGCTTCGGCTTCGCGGCCGTCGGGCTGGCGCTGGCCTCGGTGGCGATCCTTGCGCTGCTGCTGCTGTTCGGTGGTGGCGGCGTCCTCACCGTTGCCGTCATCATGATCCTGCTGATCACCGGCTCGGCGATGAACCAGCGTCCGACGTCGCAGGAGTGGTACGACGGACTGGCCGGGGCATGACCGACACCCGGCGCGACGAGTCGACGGTGTTGTTCGCCGAGCCTGGTGCGTCGCTGTGGTGGCTGCTGGCGGGCCCGCTGTCGGCGGCGACGATGCTGTCCATCCAGGTGTCCTCCGGGTACGGGTGGCGTCCGCTGCTGCCGCTGGTCTTCCTGCTGCTCGTCACCGCGTTCCTCGGCCTGCAGGTCAAGGCGGCGCGCATCCACACGTCGGTCGAGTTGACGCCGGAATACCTCCGGCAGGGCGCCGAGACCATCCGCATCTCCGAGATCGTGAAGATCTACCCGGAGGCCGACGGTGACGAGGTGCCCCGATGGCAGTCGGCGCGGGCCCTCGGCGAGCTGACCGGCGTCCCACGCGGCAGGACCGGCATCGGCCTCAAGCTCGACAGCGACCGCCGGGCGCAGGCCTGGGCGCGCAAGCACCGCCGGTTGCGGGCGGCGCTGGAGTCCCTCGTCGACGGGCGGGCGTCGTGAGGATCCGGCCCGCCATCGAGCTGGTCGTCGCGGTGGTGGCCGCGATCGGAGCCGTCACGAGCTGGGTGGCGGCGCGGGCCGCCACGACGGCGGCCCCGGTCATCGCCTCGGAGCCGTCGATGCCGACGTCGACCTACGATCCGTCGCTGATCGTGCTGGCGCTGCTGCTGGCCACCGTCGCCGGCGTGCTGGCCGTGCTGGGGGTGGCCGGGCTGCGGCGACGGTGAGCCCCGCCACCAGGGCTTGGTACAAAGTGCAATTTCTGTAACACTGTTCCCATGACCGAACTCGCGGACCCCCGCCCGCAGGCCGATGCCCTCCCACTCGGGCGTGACTCCCTGGTGTGGAAGTACTTCGGCGACAACCGCATGTACCTGATCGGGCCGCGGCCCGCCGTGCTGCAGAACATGCTGGCCGAACTCGGGCAGGGCGTGCTGGACCACTCGGTGTTCTTCTCCGACACCGCCGCCAGGGTCAAGCGGTCGATCCCGCCGATCATGATGACGGTCTACGGCGAGCCGGATTCGGGGGAGGGCACCCGGGTGCGGGACTTTCACCGCGACATCAAGGGCGACATGACCCTGCCCGACGGGACGGGCGTCCGCTACCACGCACTCGATCCCAACACCTACTTCTGGGCGCACGCCACGTTCGTCGAGCAGGTGCTGTACTTCGCCGACACGTTCGTCACGCGCCTGACCGAGCGCGAGAAGGAGCAGATCTACGCCGAGTCCAAGACGTGGTACCGCCGCTACGGGGTCAGCGATCGACCGATGCCCGCGGATTACGCGGCGTTCCAACGGTATTGGGAGCACATGATGGACGACGTCCTGGTGGCCCACCCGACCGCGAAGTACGGTGTCGGCTACGTCACGAAGGGCTTCCCGCGGCCCAAGGGGGTCTCGCCGCTGGCGTGGCGGCTGATCGCCCCGCTGTTCGACCCGGTCGCCGCGTTCCTCACGACCGGTGGGCTGCCGCCGCGCGCCCGCGAGCTGCTGGACCTGCCGTGGAGCCGGCGCCAGGAGCGGGCCTACCGGGTGTTCGCGGCGGCGTGGCGCTCGCGACCGGTCAACTGGGTGTGGGACCGTCTGCCAATGACGGTGCGCTACAACACCTTTGCCCAAGCCGGCTATGCCCGCGGCTGACGCGACCCAGGCGATCCTGGACGCGGCCCTGGTGGAGTTCGAACGCCACGGCTTCCGCCGGGTCGCGCTCGACGACGTGGCCCGCCGCGCCGGGGTCAGTCGCACCACCATCTACCGCAGGTTCGCCAACCGCGACGAACTGGTGGCCGCGGTCATCGAACGCGAGAACGTCGCGTTGTTCGCCGACATTGCCGCCGAGCTGAAGCATGCCGAGCGCACGGCGAACTACTACGTCGAGGCGTTCACGCAGTCGATCCTGATGTTCCGCCGACACCGCGTGCTCAACGGCATGATGACCGACGAACCCGCCCTGGTGCTGGAACTGGCGCGCCAGCACTACGGCGCCGCGGTCGGGCGGATGGCCGAAGCGCTGCGGGAGATCTTCCCCGCGGGTTTCGCCGACCGGATCGGCACGGCGGCCGTCGACGATCTGGCCGACACCATCCTGCGCTACGCGGCCGTGGTCCTGCTGCTGCCCAGTGCCGAACCGCTCGACACCCCCGACGCGCTGCGGGCGTTCGCCCGGCGCCACTTCGTGCCGAGCCTGCCCGCCGCGCTGCGCGCGGTCCCGGTCTGACGAGCCCACCTGCCACTGTTTCGTGCGTCACACTTTCGGGCAGCCTGCCGACATGGCAACCGAACAGCAGGACACCTCCCAGGAGCCCGAGACCTACGAGACCGGGCAACTCGCCGAGAAGCCCGAAGTCACGCAAGAGCACGAGGATAAGGCCAAGGAAATGGCCAAGGCCTACCAGGACGACCGACCCACCATCGGGTTGCCGGGAACCAGCAACACCGTGAGCGGGCAGGCGGTGAACGAGTGGGTCGACGAGGACGGTTCGCCGAAGTTCGGCGACGTCGAGGACGGCGGGGGCGTCAAGCGCGAAGACGTCATGGGCGTCCGCGAGAAGCCGATGGGCGAGGACGACGAGTAGTCCCGCCGAGCAGTCCGTCGCGGTTCAGTCCGTGGTGGTTCAGTCCGTCGTGATGGCGCGCAGGCCGGCGACGAGTTCGGTGACGGTCGCGGGCTCGCTCAGGTGGCGGGTCACCATCATCCCGGGCATCAGCGTCAGGAAGACCTTCGCGACGGCATTCGGGTCGGCGTCCGGCGCGATCACGCCGGTGGCCTGCCAGCGTTCGGCGAGTCGCGTGAAGTACACCAGCGCCTCGGCGTAGAAGCGAATGGCCTTGTCGTGCAAGGCCGGTCGACGCAGCGCCTCTCCCCATGCCACGATGGAGATCTTGGTCATGTCATAGCCGGATCCCTCGGCCTGACGTCGCAGCCCCTCGGCCAGGAGGTCGAGCAGTTCCGCCGGGCCGGGCGCCGGATCGGTCAGCTCGGTGCCGCGCAGTGTCTCGCGCAGCACGAGCAGCGCCTCGTCGGCTGCGGCGTCGATCAGCTCCTCCTTCCCCGCGAAGTAGCGGTAGACCGCGTTCGGCGACATGCCCGTCTCGGCGATGATCTGATCCATCGACGTCGCGTGAAAACCCTGGCGGGAGAAGCACTTCCACGCACTGACCAGGACGTGTCGGCGACGCTGCTCGCGCACCTCGTCCGACAGCTTGGGCATTCGCCCACTCTAGGCACCCGTCACCCGTTGCGAGATCGGGCCGGGCCGCTTATTGTCTAAACGGTAACGAACGTTATCGTTTGAGAGAGGTCATCGCATGGTCGCCTCGCTGCCGACCCATACCGACGTCCTGATCGTGGGAGCCGGTCCCGCGGGACTCGCGCTCGCCGCCAGCCTGGCCCAGCTCGGCGTCGACCACACCGTCGTCGACCGGGCGCCCGGGCCGTCGACCGGTTCGCGCGCCGCCGCCGTCCAGCCCCGGACGCTGGAGTACCTCGACCGCATCCACGTCGCCGACACCCTGATCGACGACGGGTTGCCGGGGCGCGGCTTCGTCGTCGCCGACCGGGACCGCACCCTGCTGCGGACCGACTACGGACGGGTCGCCAGCCCGTTCCCCTTCCTGCTGCTGATCTCTCAACAGCAGACCGAACTGCGGCTGCTCCAGCGGCTGGAAGCGCTCGGCGGACGGGTCCACCGCGGCGTGCGGCTGCTGACGCTGCAGGACGAATTCCCTGGCACCGCAGCGACTCTCGTCGACTCCACGGGCATCGTCCGGGTCATCCACGCGCGGTACGTGGCGGGTTGCGACGGGCTGCACAGCCGGGTGCGCGACCAGGCGGGCGGCCGGTTCCCCGGCGAGGCGCCCGCGACGCTGTTCGCGGTCGCCGACGCCCGTGCGTCGGGACGCCCCGACGACGACCTCGACACGACGTTCACGCTGGCGCCCGCGGGTTTGCTGATCACCTCCGCGCTGCCCGGTGATCAGCTGCGGCTGGTGGCCGGGGTGGCGCCGGGCACGACGGCCCCGACGCCCGCCGAACTCGACGACCTGATCGCCACCAGGGGCGGGCGGGCCATGCGACGCCTGCGCATCACGGAAGTGGTGGCGAGCTCGACGTACCGCGTCCAGCAGCGGGTCGCGGATCGGCTGCGCCTCGGTGACGTCTTCCTCGTCGGCGATGCCGCGCACACCCACAGCCCGGCGGGCGGCCAGGGGATGAACACCGGGATTCAGGACGCGGGCAACCTCGCGTGGAAGCTGGCCCTGGCGTTGGACCGTGCCAGGCCCATCGACGTGCTGGACACCTATCAGTCCGAACGCCACCCCGTCGCGGCCGAACTGATCGCATTCACCGCGCAGCTGATGGCGGTGGCTACCGTCGCCGACCCGGGCGCGGCCGCGGTGCGCAACGACGTCATCGCCGCTGCCGCCGGCGTGCCGGGGGTCACCGACCTGCTCGCGACCAAGCTGGCCCAGCTCGACATCGACTACGCCGACCGCACCGCCGGGCCGATGGCACCGGGCCGGCGGGCCCCGCTCGACCTCGCGCCGGCGGACGACCTCACCTGGAGTGTCGGCGCGCCCGACGACGCCGGGCAGTCCACCTACGTCCGCCCGGACGGCATCGTCGCCGACCCGGAGCTAGGCGCCCGGATCCTCGACCGCGAAGGAGCCACCCCATGACGGCCCCACCCGTCCTCGGCCTGCATCACCTCAAGGTGCCCGTCGCGGATCTCGACGCCGGCCTCGCCTGGTACGAACGGATCCTGGGCGCCACCCACCTGTCGCGGTTCGACCACGTCGACCGGCACGGCCAGCGCTACGCCGTCATCGTCGGCGTGCCCGGCCTCGACACGCCCGTGGAGCTGCGCTGGGCACCCGCCGCGGCAACGGCCGCGGCGGGCTATGACCCGATCAATCTCGCCGTGGCATCCGTCGACGACCTGCACGCCTGGGCGGAGCACCTCGACGCCGAGGGCGTCGCCCACTCGGGCGTCGTCACCGGTGGAGCCGGCCACCTGCTGGTCTTCGCCGATCCGGACGGCATGTTCCTGCGCCTCGCCGACGTCCCGTCCGGCGGCGTCGAGGACATCACGATGCCCCAGGGCGACCCGGAGCCCGACGACCCGTGGCTCTCGCCGCCGTCGATGCGCCATCCCGGACCCGCCGCGCCTTTGCCGTCGTAGCGGATGGGGGCCAGACTGTGCAGACATGGTGACCACCGACACCCAGGCGCTGCCGCTGGTGCCCCGCAACCCGCTGTCCCTTCGCCAGCTGCTGGCGGCGACGCGCGAGTTCCACACCGGGGGTGAGGTGCTCAGCGCCGCGGGCGGTCCCGTCACCCGCATCCAGTTCGGCCCGGCGTGGCTGATGCCGCCCATCGTCCTGGTCACCTCGCCGGAGGGGATCGGCGACCTGCTCGCGCGCAACCACGTCTTCGGCGAGCGCTGCATCGTCCACGACGAGGTGCGGCACCTGGCCGGCGACAGCCTGTGGGTGCTGCCCAACGAGCGCTGGGTGCCGCGCAAGCGCGCACTGCAGCCGGTGTTCACCCAGCACAACGTGCGCCGGTTCGGCGGCCACATGTCGCGGGCGGCGCGGGCGCTGGTCGACGACTGGCGCGCCGCCGGTCTGCAGACGGGGCTCGACGTCGACCTCGACCTGGCGTGCCGCCGCGTGACCATGCAGTCGCTGGGCCGGTCCATCCTGGGCCTCGACCTCAACGAGCGCGGCGACGAGATCGCCCGGTCGATGCACGTCGCGTCGTCCTACGCCGCCGATCGGGCGCTACGGCCCGCGCGCACTCCCCGCTGGCTACCGACTCCGCGCCGCCGTCGCGCCCGCGCCGCGGTCGCGACGATGCTGGCGGTCGCCGACGAGATGCTGCAGGCGTGCCGGGCCGACCCGACCCGCGACGCCCCGCTGGTGCATGCGCTCGCGGCGGCGACCGATCCCGAGACCGGCGAGCGGCTGTCGGACCGCGACATCTGCAACGACCTGCTGATCTTCATGCTGGCCGGGCACGACACCACGGCCACGGCGCTGACCCACGCGCTGTGGCAGCTGGGCCGCCACCCCGACGTGCAGGACCGTCTCGCGGCGGAGGTCGCCGAGCTGGGAGACCGCGAGCTGACGCCCGACGACGTCCCGCGGCTGCGCTACACCCGGCAGGTGCTCGACGAGTCGCTGCGGCTGTGCCCACCCGCGGCGGGTGTGGGCCGGCTCGCGGTCCGCGACCTCGCGATCGGCGGGTACCGGGTGCGCGCGGGCAGCATCGTCGCCGTCGGCATTCAGGCCGTGCACCGAGACCCCGCGCTGTGGCGGGACCCGCTGGCGTTCGACCCGGATCGCTTCGCCGCCGACGCGTCGGCGACGCGTTCGCGCTGGCAGTTCGTGCCGTTCGCCGGGGGGCCGCGGTCGTGCATCGGCGAGCACTTCGCACTGCTGGAGACCACGCTCGCGCTGGCGACGATCGTCGCCGCGACCCGGATCGAGGCGCGCTCGGACGACTTCCCCGTCGAGGTGCCCTACACCACGGTGGCGAAGGGTCCGATCCCGGTCCACGTGCGCCCGCGCACACCTCCTACACCCTGTAGTTGACGCCGGGGGCGCTGCTGGGACACTGGGGGACATGCGTGCTGACCCAAGGACGGACACCTCGGCACACCTGTTCGCCGAGGCGTCCGCCGTCATTCCCGGCGGGGTCAACTCGCCGGTCCGTGCCTTCAACGCGGTGGGTGGGACGCCTCGCTTCATCACGAAGGCCGCGGGCTGCTGGCTGACCGACGCCGACGACAACCGCTACGTCGACCTGGTGTGCTCGTGGGGGCCGATGATCCTCGGTCACGCCCATCCCGCCGTCGTCGAGGCAGTGCAGCGGGCCGCCGCCGACGGTCTGAGCTTCGGGGCGCCGACGCCGAGTGAGAGCGAACTGGCCGGCGAGATCATCGATCGCGTCGCCGCCGTCGAGCGCATCCGTCTGGTCAACTCCGGCACCGAGGCCACCATGAGCGCCATCCGGTTGGCCAGGGGCTTCACCGGCCGCGCGAAGATCGTCAAGTTCTCCGGCTGCTACCACGGGCACAGCGACGCGCTGCTGGCCGATGCGGGCTCCGGCGTCGCGACGCTGGGCCTGCCGTCCTCGCCCGGCGTCACGGGGGCGGCCACGGCCGACACGATCGTGTTGCCCTACAACGACATCGACGCGGTCGAGGCGGTGTTCGCCGAGTTCGGGCCCGAGATCGCCTGCGTCATCACCGAAGCGGCAGCCGGCAACATGGGTACCGTGCCCCCGCTGCCGGGCTTCAACGCGGGCCTGCGCCGCGTCACCGCCGAGCACGGCGCGCTGCTCATCTCCGACGAGGTGATGACGGGCTTCCGGGTCAGCCGATCCGGTTGGTACGGCCTCGATCCCGTCGACGCCGACCTCTTCGCGTTCGGCAAGGTGATGAGCGGCGGGCTGCCCGCGGCCGCGTTCGGCGGCCGTGCCGAGGTCATGGAACGCCTTGCGCCCCTTGGTCCGGTCTACCAGGCGGGGACGCTGTCGGGGAACCCGGTCGCGATGGCCGCGGGACTGGCCACGCTGCGCGCCGCCGACGACGCCGTCTATGCGACCCTCGACCAGAACGCCGACCGGCTCGCGGGACTGCTCACCGGGGCGCTCACCGAAGCGTCTGTCGCACATCGGATTTCGCGGGCCGGCAACATGCTCAGTGTCTTCTTCGGCGAGACGCCCGTCGTCGACTTCGCCTCCGCGCGGGCCACCGAGACCTGGCGCTTCCCGCCGTTCTTCCACGCCCTGCTGAGCGCCGGGGTCTACCCGCCCTGCAGCGCCTTCGAGGCATGGTTCGTCTCGACGGCGCTCGACGACGACGCCTTCGACCGCATCGCCGCCGCACTGCCCGCCGCCGCCCGCGCGGCCGCGGCGGCGTCGAGGCCCGCATGACCGAGAAGACGGTCGTGCACGTGATGCGGCACGGCGAGGTGCACAATCCGGACGCGATCCTCTACGGGCGGCTGCCCGACTTCCACCTGTCCGAGAAGGGGCGCGCCCAGGCCGAGCGGGTCGCGGATTGGCTTGTCGCCCATGACATCACCTACGTCGTGGCCTCACCGCTGGAGCGGGCGCAGGAGACCGCGGCGCCCATCGCGGCCACCCACGGCCTGTCGATCGACACCGATCCCGACCTCATCGAATCGGAGAACGTCTTCGAGGGCGAACGGGTGTCACCCGGCGACGGCGCGCTGCGCAACCCCCGCAACTGGTGGCATCTGCGCAACCCGCGCACGCCGTCGTGGGGCGAGCCCTACGAGCAGATCGCCCAGCGCATGCAGGCCGCGCTCTACCGGGCCAGGGACCGGGCCAGGGGCCACGAGGCGGTGTGCGTCAGCCATCAGCTGCCGACGGCCACCCTGCGCCGCTCGCTCACCGGGCTCAAGCTGCCGCACCTGCCGACCGCGGCCAACCGGATGTGCAACCACGCGTCGCTGTCGTCGTTCTACTTCCACGACGACGCGCTGGTCGGCTGGAGTTACGCGGAGCTGGCCGGGCGGTGAGGGGGCTGATGGTCGTCCTGGTGTCGGCGGCGGTGGTGCTGACCGGCTGCGCGACCGGTGACGACGCGGTCGCCCAGGGCGGCGGCACCTTCGAGTTCGTCTCACCCGGCGGCAAGACCGACATCTCCTACGATCCGCCCCAAAGTCGAAGTCGCCCAGGCACGATCAGCGGCCCCGAGCTGACCGACCCCGCCAAGACCATCGGCGTGGACGACTTCGCGGGCCAGGTCGTCGTCGTCAACGTGTGGGGTCAGTGGTGCGGGCCGTGCCGCTCGGAGGTCGCCGAGCTGCAGAAGGTGTACGACGCCACGCGCGCCGAGGGCGTCGCATTCCTCGGCATCGACGTCCGCGACGACGACCGCGACGCCGCCGTCGACTTCGTCACCGACCGCAAGGTCACGTTCCCCTCGATCTACGACCCCGCCATGCGCACGATGATCGCGTTCGGCGGCCGCTACCCGACCACCGTCATCCCGTCGACGATCGTGCTGGACCGCCAGCACCGGGTTGCCGCGGTGTTCCTGCGCGAACTGCTCGCCGAGGATCTGATGCCCGTCGTGCAGAGGCTGGCGGCCGAGAAGTGACGATCCTCGCGGTGAGTGCCGACGGCGTCGACCGGCTGGTGTCGGCGGGCCCGTTGCTGCTCGCCCTGCTCGTCAGCGCGCTCGCGGGGCTGGTGTCGTTCGCGTCGCCGTGCGTGGTGCCGCTGGTGCCGGGCTACCTGTCCTACCTCGCGGCGGTCGTGGGCGTCGACGATCGCGACGACGCCGCCGTGGCCGTGCGGACCGCGCGGCTGCGCGTGCTCGGTGCGGCCGCGCTGTTCGTGGTGGGCTTCACGGTCGTGTTCGTGCTCGGCACGGTCGCGGTGCTCGGGGTGACGACCTCGCTGCTGACCAACGAGCTGCTGCTGCAACGCCTCGGCGGCGTGGTGACGATCGTGATGGGTCTGGTGTTCGTCGGGTTCATCCCCGCCCTGCAGCGCGAGGCGCGGTTCGCTCCCAGGCTGCTGTCGACCGTCGGTGGTGCGCCCCTGCTCGGCGCCGTGTTCGCCCTCGGGTGGACGCCCTGCCTCGGTCCGACGCTGACCGCGGTGATCGCCGTCGCGTCGGCCACCGAGGGCGCCGGCGTGGCACGCGGCGTCGTCCTCGTCGTCGCCTACTGCCTGGGACTGGGAATTCCGTTCCTGCTCTTGGCCTTTGGCTCGGCCCGGGCGGTGCAGGGGCTCGGCTGGCTGCGCCGCCACACCCGCGGCATCCAGATCTTCGGCGGCGTGCTGCTCATCCTGGTCGGCGAGGCGCTGGTGACCGGCGTGTGGGCGGACTTCGTGTCCTGGGTGCGCGACGCCTTCGTCAGCGACATGCGGTTGCCGATATGACGACCAGCCCCCCGCGAGCAGACGTAGAAGTGCCGCCGACCCGGCGTGTCGGCGCACATTTGCGGCTGCTCGCGCTGATTCGGAACACGTGGCGCACGCTGACGTCGATGGGCACCGCGCTGGTCCTGCTGTTCCTGCTGGCGCTCGCGGCCATCCCCGGCGCGTTGCTGCCGCAGCGCGCCCTCAACCAGTCCAAGGTCGACCAGTACCTCGTGGACCACCCGGTGATCGGGCCCGTGCTCGACCGACTGCAGGCCTTCGAGGTGTTCTCCAGCTTCTGGTTCACCGCGATCTACGCGCTGCTGTTCATCTCGTTGGTCGGGTGCCTGACGCCGCGTCTCGCCGAGCACGTCAAGGCCATGCGGGCCACGCCGGTGGCGGCACCGCGCAACCTCGCGCGGCTGCCCAAGCATCAGACGCTGCAGACCCAGGGCGACGTGGCGGACGTCGCCACCGCCGTGGAGGCGCGCCTGCGGGGGTGGCGTCGGGTCCGTCGCACCGACGGCGACACCGTCGAGATCTCCGCGGAGCGGGGCTATCTGCGCGAACTCGGCAACATCGTCTTCCACTTCTCGCTGCTCGGCCTGCTCGTCGCGGTGGCCGTCGGCAAGCTGTGGGGCTACGAGGGCAACGTCATCGTCATCGCGAACGGCGGCCCCGGCTTCTGCTCGGCCTCCCCGGCGGCCTTCGACACCTTCCGGGCGGGCAACACGGTCGACGGGACGTCACTGCATCCGATCTGCTTGCGAGTCAAGGACTTCGACGCCAAGTACCTGCCGAGCGGGCAGGCGCTGACGTTCGCGGCCAACGTCGAGTACCAGACCGACGACGACCTCGTCACCAACACGTGGCGGCCCTACCGGCTCGAGGTCAACCATCCGCTGCGCCTCGGCGGGGACCGGCTCTACCTGCAGGGGCACGGTTACGCCCCGACGTTCACCGTGACCTTCCCCGACGGCCGCAGCCGGACGCAGACCGTGCAGTGGCGGCCCGACGATCCGATCACCCTGCTGTCCTCGGGCGTCATCCGCGTCGACCCGCCGGCGGGCACCTACCCCAAGACCGGCGACCGTCGTCGCAACCAGATAGCGATCCAGGGGCTGTTCGCCCCGACCGAGCAGCTCGACGGCACGCTGCTGTCGTCGAGCTATCCGGCGCTCAACGACCCGGCCGTGGCCATCGACGTCTACCGCGGCGACACCGGTCTGGACACCGGCAGGCCGCAGTCGCTGTTCACCCTCGACCACAGCCTGATCGCGCAGAAGCGGCTCAACCGCGAGGCGCGGGTCAACCTGAAGGCGGGCCAGTCCACGCGGCTCAAGGACGGCACGGTCGTTCGCTTCGACGGCGCGGTGCCGTTCATCAACGTCCAGGTCTCCCACGACCCCGCCCAGATCTGGGTGCTGGTGTCGGCGATCTCGATGATGGCCGGGCTGCTGGTGTCGCTGGTGATCCGCCGGCGCCGGATCTGGGTTCGGTTGTCCCCTGGCGGGCCGGGTACCGTGAGCGTAGAGCTGGGCGGTCTCGCCCGCACCGACAATTCCGGGTGGGGCGACGAGTTCGAGCGGTTGACCGCGCGGTTGGTGCCATCAGCGGAAGAAGGCGGAAGAGAACGCTCGTGAACACTCCCCACATCGACATCGGGTTCGCGCGCTACTCCGACCTCGCGTTCACGTCGACCATCGTGGTGCTGGTCCTCGCCCTCCTGTTGCTCGCCGTCGAACTGGCCTACAGCCGCAGCCGTCTCGCCGACGCCAGGGAGCTGGTGCCCGCGGGTGCGGTGGCCGCCGACGACGACCGGCCCGGCGTGGTGGTCGAGGCCCCGCGGCGTCCCGTCGACGAGCGCATCGGCCGGGCCGGTCTGGCGCTGGTGTACGTCGGCACGGCCACGTTGCTGGTGTGCATCGTGCTGCGCGGCCTCGCGACCGCGCGCGTGCCGTGGGGCAACATGTACGAGTTCATCAACCTGACGTGCTTCTGCGGCCTGGTCGCCGCGGCCATCACGCTGCGCCAGCCGAAGTACCGCGCGCTGTGGGCGTTCGTGCTGCTGCCGGTGCTGATCCTGCTCGCGGTCTCGGGCAAGTGGCTGTACTCCAACGCCGCGCCCGTGATGCCCGCGCTGCAGTCCTACTGGTTGCCGATCCACGTGTCGGTGGTGAGCCTGGGCTCCGGGGTGTTCCTCGTCGCGGGCGTGGCCAGCATGCTGTTCCTGCTCAAGATGTCGCCGCTGGGCGAGCCCGATCGCGACGGCACGCTGGCCGCCATCGTCGCGCGGCTGCCCGACGCGCAGACACTGGACCGCATCGCCTACCGCACCACGATCTTCGGGTTCCCCGTCTTCGGCTTCGGCGTGATCTTCGGCGCCATCTGGGCCGAGGAGGCATGGGGCCGCTACTGGGGTTGGGACCCCAAGGAGACCGTTGCCTTCATCGCGTGGGTCGTCTACGCCGCGTATCTGCACGCCCGATCCACCGCGGGGTGGCGGGACCGCAAGGCCGCGTGGATCAACGTCGTCGGCTTCGTGGCGATGGTGTTCAACCTCTTCTTCATCAACCTGGTCGTGACCGGTCTGCACTCCTATGCGGGGGTGGGCTGAGGGTGCTGCCCCAGGCGTCCGACCAGCCGGCCAGCTTCAGAGCCCAGCAGCGGTTCGTCGACCCCGCCCAGGCGATCCCGCCGGAGTGGACGGCGCCGACGCCACCGCACGGCATCCCCGTCGTCGAGCTGCCGGAGGCGCAGGCGCCGCAGCCCTACCTCGATCTGTCGACGGTCGCGCTGCTCGGTCAGCCCAAGCGCAAGCCGAGCGGCGGGTGGCGCCGCTGGCTGTACGCCGGATCCTTCGGGTTGATCAACCTCGGCGAGGGCCGAAAGATCATGCGCCGCAAGGAGTTGACCGAACAGGCGAGCAAGCCGCTGCGCTCGTGCTACCGCATCGCACTGCTGTCGCTGAAGGGCGGCGTCGGCAAGACCACGATCACCGCGACGCTCGGGGCCACGTTCGCCTCGGCCAGGGGTGACCGCGTGATCGCCGTCGACGCCAACCCCGACCGCGGCACGCTGAGTCAGAAGGTGCCGCTGGAGACGGCGTCGACCGTGCGGCACCTGCTGCGCGACGCCGAGGGCATCAGCAGTTACAGCGACGTGCGCGCCTACACCTCGCAGGGCCCGAGCCGACTGGAAGTGCTTGCCTCCGAAAGTGATCCGGCGGTGTCGGAGGCCTTCAGCAGCGAGGACTACCAGCGCACGCTCGAGGTGCTCGAGAAGTTCTACAGCCTGGTGCTGACGGACTGCGGGACGGGCATGCTGCACTCGGCGATGTCGGCGGTGCTCAACAACGCCGACGTCCTGGTAGTGGTGAGCTCGGGGTCGGTGGACGGTGCCCGCAGCGCCTCGGCAACGCTGGACTGGCTCGACGCGCACGGTTATCAGCAATTGGTGGCCGACGCGATCGCCGTCATCAACGCGGTGCGGCCGAACTCGGGCCGGGGCGGGTCGCGCGTCGACCAGGCGAAGGTGGCCGACCACTTCGCGCGTCGGTGCAAGGCGGTGCTGACGGTTCCGTTCGATCCGCATCTGGAAGAGGGCGCGGAGATCAGTCTGGATCGGTTGCGGCCGGAAACGCGGGACGCGCTACTGGAATTGGCGGCGACGGTGGCTGCCGGATTCCCTGCGGCGCACTAGCACTCGCTCAGCGGGGATCGTTCCCGTGGTTGAGGCGGTTGAGGAAATCCGGGTCGTCGTCGGGCCCGATGGTCCTGGTGCGAGGCCGGCTCGCCGCTGCGCGCAGCAGGCGCCAGGCCCCGTAGGACAGGGCCGCCAAGATGACGACGAGGAGAACGAACTGCAGCACAAAAACCTCCTGTCAGTGAATATACGCGTCATCGGTAGGCTCGGGTCCATGGCTGGTTCGGCGGGCAGGAGCGAAGCGACCGGGGGAATGGACCCGGCGGGCAGGAGCGAAGCGACCGGGGGAATGGACCCGGCGGGCAGGAGCGAAGCGACCGTGGGATCGGACCCCAGGGGCGGCCGGCGGCCGGGGTCGCGGATGGCGGTCGACGTGCTGGTGTACACCGTGGCCCGCATCCTGCTGGTCCTGGTGCTCGCCGTCGCGATCTGGGTCGGCGGGCAACTGCTGGGCATTCGCGACTTCCCCGTGGTGGTGCCCGCGCTGTTCGCCATCGTGATCGCGTTTCCACTGGGCATATGGCTGTTCGCGCCGCTGCGACGTCGCGCGACCGCCAGCATCGCGGTGTTCGACGAGCGCCGCCGTCGCGATCGCGAACGGCTGCGCGCCCGCCTGAGCGGCGACGGCCCACCCGCCTGAGCCGGCCGGACGGTCAGCCGTCGAGCTGACCCGCGATGCCGCGCTCGATACCGTTGCGGGTGGCGGCAGGCAGCACGACGAGACCGTCGAGTTCCTTGCACGCGAGGGTGTAGGCCTGCTCGCGTTCGGGCTGGGCCGCCCCGGAGTCCGAGGCCACGCTCAGCAGGCTGCGGGCGCGGGCGATGCGCTGCTGCGCCTCGGCCGAGAAGTCGTTGCGGCGGGTGCGGATCGCCTCGGTCTCGGCGGCGTCGAAGGCCGTGGTGTACTCCTCCACCGCCGCGAGGTACTGCGCGGCGGCGACCCGGTCGTCGAGCAGGTCCTCGGCCCTGGC
This sequence comes from Mycolicibacterium madagascariense, assembly GCF_010729665.1. NCBI lineage: Bacteria > Bacillati > Actinomycetota > Actinomycetes > Mycobacteriales > Mycobacteriaceae > Mycobacterium > Mycolicibacterium madagascariense. The sequence continues at coordinate 933,309 of NZ_AP022610.1, forward strand.
CGGGCGCATGAGGTCGGCCCGCAGCTTGGCCTTGTGGAAGGCCGCGGTGAGCGGGGCCCTGGTGTCGGTCATCAGCGGGAAGTCCAGCAGGCGTTCGACGTCGAGTTCGTATTCCAGCCACCGGGTGTCGGTGCGGCTGTGTTCGTCGATGGTGCGGGTGATCATCCGCCACAGCGCGGCGACGTTCGGGGTGCCGCGGGGTGCGGCGTGGTCGGGTCGCGGTTGGTCGAGCCGGGGTTCGTCGGGTCGTTCCTGTTGCTGTTGCGTCCGCCGCCACATGCCGACCCCGGCCATCACGACGCCGATCACGGGCAGCAGCATCAGCAGCAGCTCCGCCAATCGGAACACGATGCCCATGCAGTCAGGATGCCACTACCGGCGACGAGCTAGCCGAACGTCAGCGCGGCCGCGACCGCGATCGACCACACCAGCATGGTCAGCCCGGTGTCGCGCAGCACGGGGATCAGCTCGCGACCGCCGCGACCGGACCGCACCGGCGCCGCTGCCCGCACGGCGAGCGGCAGGGCCACCAACCCGACAGCGCACCACGGCGTCGCGGCCGTCAACACCAGGGTCAGCACGAACGCCAGCGCCACCAGCACCTGGTACAGCACGCGGGTGCGCGCGTCGCCGAGGCGCACGGCGAGGGTGATCTTGCCGGCCTGCTCGTCGGTCGGGATGTCGCGAAGGTTGTTGGCCACCAGCACCGCCGACGACAGGGCCCCGGTGGCGACGGCCAGCACGCCGCCGACCCAGTCGACCCGCAGCGCCTGGGTGTACTGCGTGCCGAGCACCGCGACCAGACCGAAGAACACGAACACCGCGATCTCGCCGAGCCCGATGTAGCCGTAGGGCTTGGAGCCGCCGGTGTAGAGCCACGCGCCGGCGATGCACGCCGCCCCGATCGCGATCAGCCACGGCTGGCTGACGAGGGCGAGCGCGAGGCCGGCCAGTGCTCCGATGCCGAAGCTGACGGCGGCGGCGGTGGCCACCGCGCGCGGGGAGGCCAGCCGGGAACCGACGAGCCGCAGCGGCCCGGCCCGCACGTCGTCGGTGCCGCGGATGCCGTCGGAGTAGTCGTTGGCGTAGTTGACGCCGACGATCAGGGCCAGCGAGACCACCAGGGCGAGCAGCGCACGCCACCACACGGCCTGGCCGAGCCAGGCGGCCGCTCCGGTGCCCGCCAGTACGGGGGCGACGGCGTTGGGCAACGTCCTGGGCCGGGCGCCCTCCACCCACTGCGCGAAAGATGCCACGGCGTCATCGTCGCATGGGGGGTCGCGCGGGTGTCAGTGGCCGACGCCGAGCAGGCTCGCCACCAGGTTGATGGTGATCGCCAGGATGATCGCGCCGAGCAGGAACGACAGCAACCCGTGGCGCAGGGCGGCCATCCGGACCGGGCGCTGCACCAGGTCGGTGTCGGACACCTGGTAGGTCATGCCGAGCGTGAACGCCAGGTAGGCGAAGTCGCCGTAGTCGGGCCGGTAGTCGTCGCCCTCGTGGAAGTCGATGCCGCCGGGGGAGTCGCCGCCGTAGTACAGCCGCGCGTAGCGCAGCATGTAGACGGTGTGCACGGTCACCCAGGCCGCGACCACGCTCAGCGCGCCGACGACGGCGGCGGCCGGTTTGCCGCCGGAGGACCCTGCGACCAGCAGGTAGCCGACCCCGCCGAGGCTCGCCACGCTGGCCACCAGGACGGCGACGTCGAGGATCCACGGCGTCGAGTCGTCGTCGCGGTAGCGCGTGGCGTGGGCGCACGTCGCGTCGGAGTCCAGCCCGCCGACGATCGACCACGTCCAGCCGAGGTAGACCACGGCCGCGACGATCCAGCCGGTGGCCGGCGCGTACGGCCAGGCCAGCGTCGTGCCCATGACGATCGCGGCGATCACGCCGACCGGCGCCGCCACGCCGACCCGCAGGCCGATCGATGCTTCGGGCAGAGCCATGGCGGGAGTCAAGCACGAGCGGCTGTGGGGTTGCTCAGTGTTCGGGCGGCGGGTGCGGTACGCCGTCGAGGCCCGGGACCAGGGTGCGGGTGACGGTGCGTCGGTAGGCGTCGTGGCGGGCCGGGTCGGCCGACACCAGCACGCTGCCCCAGTCGACGTCGGGGTGACCCCGCAGCCGGCTGGGAACCTCCTGCAGGTCCCCGTAGGTGGTCAGGGCCGCGAAGACGCCGCCGACGTCGGCCTTGCGGTCCTCGGTGAGGTGCGGGCGCGGGGAGTCGATGACGGCGCGGGGCGTGGTCCCGACGCCCCCGGTCACCGTCGCGATGTCATGCACGCAGGGGAAGAGGAACGCCATGGGCCAGCTGACGAGGACCGGTCCCCTGGTGGCGAGGAAGGCGGTGAGCGGGATCGTCGAGCGCAGCCGTGGGCCGCTGACGGCCAGCCAGCCCATGGGGTCGGTGCGCCCGTCGACGGCGTGGATGCGGACGCGGTTCGCACCCGCGGGGATCTCGGTGGCGTCGATGCCGATCGTGCGCCACAGCGGGTGGGCGGGGTTCTCGTCGACGGCGGGCCGGTCGACCGGTGCGACGTCGCCGAGATCGTCGACGAATCTGCCTGCGGCCCTGCCGAATTGGAAGGTCAGGCGGTTGCCGCCGTCGGTGCGGCCCGATACCGAGAGCGCCAGGCCGCCGGTGGTCGGCTGTGGCGGCAGGACGAACCACGCGCTGGTGAGGCTGCCGGTCGAGCGCTCGTCGGGAAAGCGGCTGCCCCACAGGTGGATCGAGACACCCGTACCCACGGGATCGGGCGGGGGCGCGGCGGGCAGGTATCCGCCCTGCGCCACGAACCCGGACAGCTGATCGGCGTCGGTGCCCGCGGTGCGCAGGACCGGCCCGTCGGGCAGCACCTGGACGTCCTCGGCTAGCCCGCACGGCCGAACACCGTGCAGGCGATGCAGATTCACGATCGCAAGCGAACCCTGGGGCCGGCGCAGCGGTGCCGCGACGAACGAGCCGAGCAGCAGCGCGAGCACGGCACCGACGGCGACGAGCGCGACCGCGGCCGGACTCCCGGTCACCGCCCGTTGGCCTCGCCGCCACACCGCGGCGGACACCACCGCGGCCGCGACGATCCACGGCAGCGGGTGGTCGAGCGCAATGCCAAGGGGGCGAGGCGGTTCCGCGGGCCAGGGGACGTCGTACACGGCGGGCAGCCACCACGCGTTCGGCCCGTGGAACGCCAGCGTCACGGCGGCCACCAGCAGTACCGCGGCGACCGCGCCGGCCGCCACCAGATACCGGTCGGGTCGGCGCGCGCGGCGGGCCACCAGCACGACGCCCACGGTCATCAGCGCGGCGAGCGGACCCGCCGCGGCGCCGAGCTGATAGGACCACTTCGACGGTGAGATGGCGAACAGCAGCAGCGACACCGCGACGACGGCCGCCAGCCGGATCGCCGACCGCGCAACGAAATCACGATCGCGACGCCGCGCGCCGAACGCCGCGACGACGGGAATCATGCTGACTCCCAACAGGATCGGCAGTCGCTTCGGTGCGCTGCCCTGCTGGTCGGACTGCAGCAGGTAGCGGTACCGGTCGGGCTCGTCGTACCACTGCAGCGTCGGCCCGAAGAACACGTGCCAGTCGGTCGCGGTGTCCAGGGCGTCCCAGGTCTGATTCGCGAAGATGATGGTCAGCCCGACGGCGGTGACGCCGGCGAGCGCGCACCCCCGGGCCAGCAGGTCGAGCCGGCCCGATGCGCCCGCCCGGAAGGCGGCGAGCAGCCGCGGCCCGAAGACGAGGATCGGCGCCGCCACCAGCACGCCGTTGGGGCTGATGGACACCGTCAGCGCGACGACGAGGGCGATGGCGGCCAGCCCGCGCACGTCGCGGGTCCGCATGGCCAGCGCCAGCACCGCCGTGACGCCCAGCGCGACGAGGGATTCCGGCCGCGTCCCCAGATTGAACGGCAACCACGAGGCGAGCAGGAACGCCGCGGCCAAGAGCCGGACCCGTCCGGTCGCCGCCCGCACCGGCAGCGCCGCGCCGAGCACGCCGCGGCTCAGCAGGAACCACGTCCCGACGGCCGCGAGCGTGCTCGGCAGGCGCAGCCACAGCGGCGCCAGGCTCACCGCGGTCCACGGGGCCAGCAGCTCCTGGCTGAACGCGAAGGGCACCTCCGCGGCGTTCCACCACCGGTAGTAATTGCCGGGGTCGCCGGTCGCCGCGACGTCGCGGGCGATCGTCGTGGCCCAGCCGTCGTCGACGGCCAGCGGGCCGATCACCGCCCAGCAGCCCAGCGTCGCGAGCACGCCGAGGTCGACCCACCACGCGCGCCGCCACCCAGGCCGCCACCTGATCCACCGACGGCGCGGGCGCACGCCGCACCGCAGCAGCAGCCAGCCCGCGGCCACCAGCTGCACCACGATGAGCGCGATCTTGAATACGCCCGGCGTGGCGCCGAAGGGGACGACGGTCGTGGCGACGACCGAGATACCGGCTGCCGCAGCCGGTTTCAAGCCGGTGTGGAAGCCGAAGACCTCGGGCACCGGCCCGGCCACGTCGGTGCGCCGCCCGTCCGGTCCGAGGACCGACGTCCGCCCGTGTCCGGCGGTGAGCACGGCGCGGCAGCCGGCGGGCCCGGCGCGGACGTCCCACGCCACGCGGTGTCCGTCGAAGCGCATCCCGTCGGCCGTCACCACGAGCCCGTCGGCCCCGGTGCCGGTCTCGAGGACGACGGCCGTCGGTCCCGCGGCACGCAGCGCGGTGCACGGGATGGTCGCCGTCAGCGTGGTCGGTCGGTAGGGGGCGAACACCGCCGAGCTCGACGTCACGGCCGCACCCGGCGCGGGCCACGTCACCGTCGTGGTGTCGACCCACACCGCGGCGAACGGCAGCAGCAGGGCGGTCAGCACGCCGACCACGCCGAGCAGCAGCGTCGGCCAGGCACCCGTCGTCCGCGGTGCACTGATGGGGGACGTAGTCAGAGCCTGCCCTTGCCGCTTCGAGGATGGATGGCCGGTGACGAGACTGGCAGGTGGATCGGCTGCACGCAGCTAGCGCCGGTCGTCGTCACACCACCGTCATCATGCGCTCAGTGGCGAACCGGCGGCGGCAGGCCGCGGCGGCGGGGTGGCGATGGTCCACAATGGGCGGGTGCTAGCAGTGATCGGCGGTAGTGGGTTCTATACGTTCTTCGGCCCTGATGCGCGCAGCATCAGCGTCGACACCCCGTACGGCGCGCCGAGCGGCGCCATCACGGTCGGCACCGTCGGCGACCACGAGGTCGCGTTCCTGCCGCGGCACGGCGCACACCACGAATTCTCCCCGCACACCGTGCCCTATCGCGCGAACATGTGGGCGTTGCGGGCGCTCGGCGTGCGGCGCATCTTCGCGCCCTGCGCGGTGGGCAGCCTCACCCCCGAGCTCGGCCCCGGGTCGATGGTGGTGCCGGACCAGCTCGTCGACCGCACCAGCGCGCGCCAGGACACCTACTTCGACTCCGGCGGCATCCACGTCGGCTTCGCCGATCCGTACTGCCCGCAGTTGCGGGCGACGGTCACCGACCTGCCCGGCGTGGTCGACGGCGGCACCATGGTCGTCATTCAGGGTCCGCGGTTCTCCACGCGCGCCGAGAGCCGGTGGTTCGCCTCACAGGGCTTCACGCTCGTCAACATGACGGGGTACCCCGAGGCGGTGCTGGCCCGCGAACTCGAGATGTGCTATGCCGCAATCGCCTTGGTGACCGACCTGGACGCCGGCATCGAGTCCGGGGCCGGCGTGCGGGCCGTCGACGTGTTCGCCGAATTCGAGAAGAACCTGGTGCCGTTCAAGCAGCTGGTGCACGAGGCCATCGACGGCGTCCCGCAGGAGCGCTCCTGCACGGATTGCCTGCCGCACGAGGGCGTCACGCTGCCCATCGAGCTGCCGTGAAGGTCCTCCTCACCGGGGCCGCGGGATTCATCGGCTCCCGGATTCGCGCGAAGCTGACCGACGCGGGCCACGAGGTGGTCGCCCTGGACGCGATGCTGAGCGCCGCGCACGGGGACGGCGCCGACCTCCCGGAGGGCGTCCTCGACGTCGACGTCCGCGATGCCTCCGGCCTGGCGGAGCTGCTGCCCGGGGTCGACGTGGTGTGTCACCAGGCGGCCGTGGTCGGCGCCGGGGTCGACGCCTCGGATGCGCCGAACTACGGCAGCCACAACGACTTCGGCACGACGGTGCTGCTCGCCGAGATGTTCGCCGCCGGCTGCACGCGGCTGGTCCTGGCCTCGTCGATGGTGGTGTACGGCCAGGGCGGCTTCGACTGCCCGGTGCACGGCGCCGTCGACCCCCTGCCGCGGGCGCGCGCCGACCTGGACGCGGGCGTCTTCGAGCACCGCTGCCCGATCGGCGGCGAGGAGCTGGCGTGGCGGCTGGTCGGCGAGCACGCCCCGCTGCGTCCGCGCAGCCTTTACGCGGCGAGCAAGACCGCGCAGGAGCACTACGCGCTGGCGTGGGCCGAGGCGACCGGCGGCGCGGTCGTCGCGCTGCGCTATCACAACGTCTACGGCCCGATGATGCCGCGCGACACGCCGTACTCCGGGGTGGCCGCCATCTTCCGGTCGGCCATCGAAAGAGGCGAGCCGCCAAGGGTTTACGAGGACGGCGGCCAGATGCGCGACTTCGTGCACGTCGACGACGTCGCCGCCGTCAACGTCGCGGCGGTCACGGCGCAGACCGAGGGCTTCGCCGCGTTCAACGTGTGCTCCGGCAAGCCGATCGCCATCAAGGACGTCGCCGATCGGATCTGCGCCGCCCGAGGGGGCCAGCCGCCGGTCGTCACCGGCCAGTACCGCAGCGGCGACGTCCGCCACATCGTCGCCGATCCCGCCGCCGCGGCCGAGGTGCTCGGCTTCCGTGCGGCGATCGACCCGTCGGATGGATTGCGGGAGTTCGCGTTCGCGCCGCTGCGCGGTTAGCCATACTGGGCCCATGACTACCCGCGCGCTGTGCGAACGGTTCGGCATCGAATTCCCGCTGTTCGCCTTCAGCCACTGTCGCGACGTCGTCGCCGCGGTCACCAACGCCGGCGGCTTCGGCGTGCTGGGGGCGACGGCCTACACGCCCGAGCAGCTCGACCGGGAGCTCAGCTGGATCGACGAGCACGTGCACGGCAAGCCCTACGGCGCGGACATCATCGTTCCGGCCACGTTCGAGGGCAAGGGCGAAGGGTTGTCGCGCACCCAGCTCGCCGACCGAATTCCGATGGAGTACCGCGACTTCGTCACCGACCTGCTCGTCGCACACGGCATCGAGGCCGACAGCACGCCCCGCCTCGGTGGCTCGGCGCTGACCGGGGACACCGGCCGCGAGCTGCTGGACGTCGCGATGAGCCATCCGATCGCGTTGATCGCCAATGCCCTTGGCGTGCCGCCCGATTACATGATCGAGGCGGGCCGCGAACGCGGCATCCCGGTCGCGGCACTGGTCGGCGCCAAGGAGCACGCCGTCAAACAGGTCGCGGCGGGCGTCGACCTGATCGTGGCCCAGGGCACCGAGGCGGGCGGGCACTGCGGTGAGGTGACCACGCTGGTGCTCGTCCCCGAGGTGCTCGACGCGATCGACGGCGCGGTGCCGGTGCTGGCTGCCGGTGGCATCGTGACGGGCCGACAGATGGCCGCCGCCGTCGCGATGGGCGCCGACGGCGCGTGGACCGGCTCGGTGTGGCTGACCACCGAGGAGGCCGAGACCGCGTCGCACACCAAGCAGAAGATGCTCACCGCGACCTCGCGGGACGCCGTTCGTTCGGCGGGGCGCACGGGAAAGCCGTCGCGCCAACTGAAGTCGGACTGGACCGACGCCTGGCTGCCGAAACCCGGTGGCCGCCAACCGTTGCCGCTGCCCCTGCAGTCGATGCTGAGCGAGCGGGTGCTGCGCCGCATCGACGTGCTGGCCGATCAGGGGCATCCCGGCGCGCAGCAGCTCGCCACCTACTTCGTCGGGCAGGGTGTCGGGTTGATGACGAAGGTCAAGCCGGCCCGCGACGTCGTGCTGGAGTTCGTCGAGGACTACCTCGCCGCCGCGCACCGCCTCGGCGACTCGCTGACCTAGCAGTCGACGCCGGGGGACTACCCCTCGCCCGCGAGCGGCAGGCGCACCTCGAAGCGGGCGCCGTGCTCCAGGTTGTACGCCGACACCGTGCCGTGGTGGGCGTGCACCAGCCCGGCGGCGATGGCCAGGCCCAGGCCCGAGCCGCTGGGCAGCGACGAATCCTCGCGCGGCACCCGGCCATTGGAGCCGCGGTAGGCGACGTCGAACACGCGGGCGAGGTCGGCCTCGTTGATGCCGACGCCGGTGTCGTCGACCCTGGCCCACGCGCCCTCTCCGTCGGAGCCGATCGCCAGTTCGACGGTGCCGCCCTCGGGTGTGTGGGCAATGGCGTTGGCCACCAGGTTGGACAGCACCCGCACCAGGGCACGGTCACTGCCGATCACGCCGACCGGCGTCGCGGGCACCCTGGCGTGCAGGGCGACGCCGGCGCGTTCGGCCGCGATGCGGTGCGCGGACACCACGTCGTCGACGACCTCGTCGAGGGCCACCTTGTCGTAGGCGGGTTGCACGGCACCGGCGTTGATCTTGGACATCTCGAACAGGTCGTCGACCATCTCGGACAGCCGGATGGTCTCGTGCTCGATGTGCTTGGCGTGCAGGATGACCTCGTCCTGTTCGACGACGCCGTCGGCGATCGCCTCGGCGACGGCGCGGATTCCGGCGAGCGGGGTGCGCAGGTCGTGGCTGACGAACGCGACGAGCTGGCGCCGCGACTGCTCGGCGGTCTCCTCGGACTCGTGGATCTCCTGCTCCCACACCGTGCGCCGGGCCTGGTAGCGCGCCAGCATGATCGCAGCCGGAATGGTGACCACCGAGACGATGACGAGCACGACGGTCAGGGTCTCCGACTGCGGTGAGAGCATGAAGCCGCTGGCGCCGAGGACGCCGGTGAAGGTGGCGATCGTGGGAATCAGGACGAGCACCACCATGCTGAGCGTCAGCGACCACGACCGCGCCAACCGGATCACCGTCGCACCGATCGCCACCACCGGCACCGAGCACGCCAGCGAGAAGCCGACGATCTCCCAGACGTCAGTGGGCATTGCGCTCCTCGCTCCACATGTAGCCCCGGCCCCAGACCGTCTGCACCCGATGCTCGGCGCCCAGCTTGGACCGCAATCGCTTGACGTGGACGGTGACGGTCGACAGGTCACCGAAGTCCCACTGCCACACCAACTTCAACAGCTCCTCCCGGGTGAAGACGACGCCGGCGTGGGTCAGGAAGAACAGCAGGAGATCGAATTCGCGGTTGGTCAGGCTGATCGCCCGGCCGCCGATGGTCGCCGACCGCGAGGCCGCCGACACCGTCAGGTTGCCGACCGTCACGACCACCGGCTTGGTGCCGCCCGACGCGGGGGCCCGCCGCAGCACCGAGCGCACGCGCAGCGCCAGCTCGCGGGGGCTGAACGGCTTGACGAGGTAGTCGTCGGCGCCGGCCTCCAGTCCCGCGATGCGGTCGTCCTCCTCGCCCAGGGCGGTCAGGAGGATGACGGGCACCGCGTAGCCGCCGCGTTCGCGCAGGACGCGGCACAGCGCCAGCCCGTCGGGCCCCGGCATCATCACGTCGAGGACGGCGACGTCGATCTGCTCGGCGCCCAGCAGGCGCAGAGCCTGGTTGCCGTCACTGGCGACCGAGACGTCGAGGCCGTCGCGTTCCAGGTACCGGCGCACGACGTCGCGCACGACGTTGTCGTCGTCGGCGATCAGAACCCGGGTCACAACGGTCCACAGTAACCGGGCACGCGCCCCACCTGCGCCGACGTCACTGATTCGTCAGCCCTCCTGGTGCGGGGGGAGGGTCGGGGTGACTAATCTCTTACCGGTGGACTCCTCTCGCGTGACGGTGGTGCTGCCCTGTCTGAACGAGGCGGAGTCGCTGCCGGGGGTGCTCGAACTCATCCCCGACGGGTACCGCGCGCTGGTGGTCGACAACAACAGCACCGACGGCACCGCCGACGTGGCCAGGCGCTACGGCGCGGAGGTCGTCGCGGAGTCCCGGGCCGGGTACGGCGCGGCCGTGCACGCGGGCATGGTCGCGGCCAGCACACCCATCGTGGCGGTGCTGGACGGTGACGGCTCGCTCGATCCCCGGGAACTTCCCAAGCTCGTCGAGGAACTCGACCGCGGAGTCGACCTGGCGGTCGGCCGCAGGCGCTGCTCGCCCGGGGTTCGCTGGCCATGGCACGCGCGGCTGGGCACGCAGGTGGTGTGCTGGCGGCTGCGCCAACGACACCGGATTCCGGTGCACGACATCGCGCCGATGCGGGTTGCGCGACGCGACGCCATCGTCGGGCTCGGTGTAGCCGACCGCAGATCAGGGTATCCGCTGGAACTGTTGGTCCGGGCGGCCGCCGCGGGCTGGAAGATCGCCGAGCACGATGTCGCCTACGGCACCCGCACCGGAGGGAAGTCCAAGGTGAGTGGTTCGGTCCGGGGGAGCTTCTTTGCTGTCCTGGACTTCTGGCGGGTGATTTCGTGAGTGCTGACGTCCCGGTCACCGCGCTCGTGGTGGCCAAGGCGCCCGTGCCCGGGTTGGCCAAGACCCGCCTCGCAGCAACCGTGGGCAACGCCGCGGCGGCCGACATCGCGGCCGCCGCCCTGCTGGACACCCTCGACGCCGTCGCGGCCGCCCCCGTCGCCGCCCGCGTCGTGGCCATGACCGGTGACCTCGCGGCGGCCAGCCGCAGCGCCGAGATCGAGCGTCGGCTCGCGGACTTCGTCGTCATCCCCCAACGCGGTGACGACTTCGGCGACCGGCTGGCCCACGCCCACGCCGATGCCTCGGCCGCGGCCGGCGGACTGCCGGTGCTGCAGATCGGCATGGACACCCCGCAGGTGAGCGCAGGCCTGCTCGCCGACTGCGCCCGCGAGCTCGTCGCGTCCGGCGCGGTGCTCGGCATGGCGACCGACGGCGGCTGGTGGGTGCTCGGCATCACCCAGCCCGACAGCGCCGAATGCCTGCGCGCCGTGCCGATGTCGACGGCGGAGACCGGCGCCGCGACGCGCGCCGCGCTGCGCGACGCCGGCGTGGACGTCACCCTGGTGGCCGAGTTGACGGACGTCGACACCATCGACGACGTCGGCGAGGTACGTCGGGAATGCCAGTTGGACAGTCGATTTCGTCAGGCGACCGGGGCAGTGGAGGTGGAGCGTGCTGGGTAATTTGTACGATCAGGCGTTGACGGGCGAGCGATGTTGGATTCGCTACGACGACGGTAGCGTGCAGGGTCTCCCAGTGCACAGTTGGCTTCCCGGCGGCCGTCGTCTCGACAAGGCCTTCGACAAGGCGGTGCTCGCGCTGTGCGACGGTCCGACGATCGATCTCGGTTGCGGCCCAGGGCGATTCGTCGCCCATCTGACCAAGCTCGGCATCCCCGCCCTCGGTGTCGACCAGTCTCAGACGGCGGTGGAGCTGGCCCGCCGCAGCGGTGCGCCCGCCCTGCGGCGCGACGTGTTCGAGCGGCTGCCCGGCATGGGGCGCTGGGGCACCGTGCTCCTCGCCGACGGCAACGTGGGTCTCGGCGGTGATCCGAGCCGGGTGCTGCGGCGCGCCGGTGAGCTGATGCGCATCGGCGGTCGGTGCGTCGCCGAGTTCGACCCCTCGATCAGCGGCGTCCAAAACCGTTGGGTTCGATTGGAATCCGCGTCGACCGTCGGAACCTGGTTCCAGTGGGCCTCGGTCGGCGTCGACTGCGCCAGGTCCCTTGCCGAGGAGGTCGGACTCGTCGTCACCTCCGTCATCCCGGTCGGCAACCGGGTGCTCGCCAGTCTGTCCGCCGCCTGACTTCCGTTGCGCGAACTACCAGTTCGTGAAGATCAGGTGGTTGAGCGCCAGTGCGCCCACGACGTTGAGGGCCAGCCACCAGCGGTGTGACCGCGCGGGCAGGAAGGCACCCGCCGCGGTGAGCCAGACGGTGTAGGGCAACCAGATTCGCTCGACCTCCGCCTTGCTGAGCATGCTGAGATCCGCGCAGATCATGGCGAGCAGCGCCGCCAGCACCAGCAGGTGCAGACCCGACCGCGCCTTGATCGCCCTCACGTCGAATGCACGCGTCACGCCGGCCACCGTGCCGAGCCCGATCGCGCAGACCACCGACGCGAAGTTCGCCCACGACCAGTACTGGAACGGCCGGTTCGCCGCGATGCCCTGCCAGTACCGCTGCTGGACGAGGGTGTAGCCGTCGAACCACCAGAACCCGGCCAGCGCGAAGACCCCGACCACGACGAGCGCGGCGACCACGGCGGGCACCAGCGTGCGCAGTGCGGTGCGGACGGTGGGGGCGGTGAACAGCACCGCGACCGCGAGCAGCGCGATCAGGCCGAGGCCGTAGTTGAGGAAGACCGCCCAGCCGAGCAGCAGACCACCCCCGGCGGCCACCAGCGCGGGCAGTCGCACCGCGCCCCGCGTCGCGAGTGCCAGCAGCGCCAGACCCCACGCCGCCACCCCGGCGAAGTACCCGTCGGCCGACACCGCGATCCAGATCGCCGTCGGCGCGACCGCGACGAACGGGGCCGCCGCGCGCGCGAGATCATCCCCGCACAGCACGCGGGCCGTGACGACGATCGCCGCCGCCGCGCTGGTGCCGATCAGCACGCAGAAGATCGCCGCCCACATGCCCCCGCCGAGGCCGATGCGGTCGAGCCACACGAACGTCAGCAGCGCCCCCGGCGGATGGCCCGACACGTGGGTGATCCACGAATGTGGTTGGAAGTCCAGGATTCTCGACGAGAAGGAGCGGACCGCATAGGGGATGTCGGTGACCGACGGCACCTGTCGCAGGTACTCGTTGGTGGTCGTCAGCCGGTCGGCGAACCCGCGCCGCCACCCGTCGACCATCGCCAGCGAGAACGCCCAGCCACCCGAGACCGCCCACGTCACCCACGGCACGGCCCGCCAGGGCAGCCGCCGGGCGACCGCGGGGCCCCACAGCGCGGTGCCGAAGCCGATGACGATCGCGGGGCCGGTGCCCCAGCCCATGTGCACGTCCCACCATCCGAAGATGGGGGCGGCCTCGGCGTACATCTGGATCTGCCGGGCCGTGCTGTGGATCAGCGGCGTCACGATGCCGAGGTGCAGCTGCGGGACGACGAAGGCCGCCGTGACCAACAGGGCCGCCAGGAGGGCCGCGATCACCTCGCGTCGGGCTGACTTCACGCCTACCTACCCTAGGTGGGGCGATCCGGCGCCTCGCGTGACGGTTCACTGACGCTCAGCCGAGGGCGGTCACCCTCAGGCGTCGCGCCACTTCACCATCTGTTCGACGGTGCTGAAGTCGTAGCCGTCGGCGTCGGGGGCGATCTCGGTCGTGAACAGCGTGACGCCGGCCTCGCGGTAGGCGTCGGCCTCGGCGGCGCTCTCCCACACCGACGAGCGCTCGATGTCGCTGCCCCGGCGTCCATTGGCCTCGGCCAGTTCGTCGACGAGCCGGCTCGCCTCGACGAACTTGTCGAGCGGCAGGAAGGCGTGCCAGATGTCGGCGTGCTTGGCGACGGCGGGCAGCGAGCGCTTGGCGCCCGAACCCCCGATGAGCACCGGGATGTCGCGCACCGGCGGCGGATTGAGCTGCGCCATCCGATTCTCGATGCGCAGGAGTCCCTCGTCGAAGAGGTCGAACCGGGTCTTGAACGTGCCGAACTCGTAACCGTATGTGGTGTAGTCCTTTTCGTACCAGCCGGCGCCGAGGCCGAGGATCACCCGGCCGCCGCTGATGTGGTCGACGGTGCGGGCCATGTCGGCCAGCAGGTCGGGGTTGCGGTAGCCGATGCCGGTGACCAGCAGGCCGATCTCGACGCGCGAGGTGATCTCTCCCCAGGACGCGAGTGCGGTCCAGCCTTCGAAGTTCACCTCGTCGGGTTGCTGGTCGAAGAGGACGGGCTTGCCGTCGACGATGCCCTTCATGGCGATCTTGTGGAAGTGGTCGTAGCCGAAGACGACGTCGACGCCGATGTCCTCGGCGTGCCGCACGGCGTCGCGCCAGGTGCGGTAGTCGGGCGCGCCGCCCGGCTGGAGCTGGACGCTTACACGGGTGGGTCGGGTCATGCGATCTCCTCGAGTGCCGCTACTGGGTCACTCGGGCACAAGCCCCGTTGTTTATCGTTTATTCCATAACGGCGGGACGGTCGGCGTCGTCGGCGCGGGCGTCCAGCAGCGGGCCGTCCTCGTCCTTGAGCGCGGCGTTGCGGGCCGCGGGGTCCTGCGCGATCAGCACCCGGATGAAACTGTTGAAGAACGCGATCGTCGGCACGGCGAGCAGTGCGCCCACGACGCCGGCGAGCACGCTGCCCGCCGTCAGGCCGAGCACCACGCCGAGCGGATGGATCGACACGGCCCGCCCCATCACCAGCGGTTGCAGCACGTGCGCCTCGAGCTGCATCACGGCCACGATGAGCCCGAGCGTGATCGCCGCGTAGATCAGGCCCTTCGCGAGCAGCGCGACGATGACGGCGAGAAAACCCGTGACGAGCGCGCCGACGAGCGGAATGAAGGCCCCCAGGAAGATCAGCGAGGCCAGCGGCAGCGCCAGCGGGATACCCATGATGGCCAGACCGCTGCCGATGGCGACCGCGTCGACCAACGCCACGAGCGTCGTCGCCCTGGCGTAGCCGGCGAGGGAGTGGAACCCGGCGGCGCCGGCCTCGTAGACGCGGTGCCGGTTCTCGGTCGGCACGATCTGCGTGACGAACCGCCAGATGTTCCGGCCACCGAGCAGGAAGAAGATGATGGTGAACAGGCACAGCAGGGCACCGGTCAGGATCTCGACGAGCGTGCCCGCGGTGGACAGGGCGCCCGTGGTCAGCTGGGTCTGATGCTCGCGCAGGGCGTTGACCGCGGTGTCGGTGGCGCTGGTGATCTGATCCGCCCGCAGATGTGCGGGCCCGTGAATCAACCAGTCCCTGGTGCCGTCGGCGCTGCGCTCGACCTGGTCCACCAGATCCGGTGCGCCTTCGATGAATTGGTTGACGACGAACGCGAGAATGCCGCTGAACACGGCGATCCCGAGGACCAGGACGAATGCCACGGCACCCCCGCGGGCGGCGCCGGCCCGGTCGAGATAGTCCACTGCGGGCAGGAGCAGCGCGGTGGCCAGCATCGCCAGGGCGACGGGCACGAAGACGACCGCGAAGCGTTCCAGGAGCAGGAAGGTGACGACGGCGGCGGCGAGGATGACCAGCAGCCGCCACGACCACGCCGCGGCACTGCGGACCAGCGGGGTCACCGTCTGGTCGTCGCGTGCCGCGGCGGGGGTCACGACGTGGTTCGTGAGAGCGCTGATGCGCTAGAACCAGACTTTTCGGCCACCGACCGGGCGGCCAACGGCTCCGAGGATCCACAGGATGACACCGACCACGACGAGGATTCCGCCGATGGTGTAGAGGATCGAGATACCGGCGAAGTATCCGATCAAAAGGAGAATGATGCCGAGGACGATCATGATCAATCCGATCCGTAGAAGCGAGTAACACTGCCGCCGAAAGGAATTACCCGAATCGTCAATTCCAAACCTCGCAGTCTCACGAATTCTTAATAGAGCATCTCGCGCAGATTCTTCTCGGCGTAGTAGGCGTCGAGCGCCTCGTCGGACATGTCCGGCTTGATGGCCTTGGCCAGTCGCGCGACGCTGGGCACCGCCTCGGGGTCCCACGTCTGCGGCTGCCACGCGTCGGAGCGTAGAAAGGCCTTCGGGCAGTGGAAGAACACCTCGTCGACGTCGATCTCCAGCGCCAGGATCGGTCGCTTGCCGTCGACGACCATCGCGTCGAAGTAGGGCGCGTCGGCCATGATCCTGGCGGTCCCGTTGATCCGCAGCGTGTCACCGCGCCCGGGGATCAGGAACACCGTGCCGACCCGGGGTCGCTGCAGGACGTTGACGAAGCCGTCGACGCGTCGGTTGCCCGGGCGTTCGGGGATCGCGATGGTGGTGTCGTCGAGGACGTGGACGAAGCCGGGCGGGTCGCCCTTCGGTGAGACGTCAACGCGCCCTTGGGCATCGGTGGTGGCGACGAACCCCAGCGGCGAGTGCGCCAACCAGTCCTGCTGGGCCTGCGAGAGGCGGTCCTTCACCTTGTTGGCGACGGCGGGCAGGGGATGACCGACGATCAGGCGGAGGTCCTCGACGGTCGTGACTTCGCGGGACATGGCCCCATCATGCGCCGGTGGCGTACCTCGCGGCGAGCTCTTTTCGGTCGACCTTGCCGATGCCGCGGCGGGGGAGCTCGTCGACGACGTGCACCTCGCGCGGCGCGGCCGTCGGCTCCAGCGTCCGTTCGACGTGCGTGCGCACCTCGTCGAGCGTGGGCGCCGCGGCTCCCGGAGTCAATACGACGGCGGCCACGACCCGCTGTCCGAGCCGCTCGTCGGCCACGCCGAATACCGCGCAGTCGGCGATGGTCGGGTGGGTCTCCAGCGCCGCCTCGACCAGTTGGGGCAGCACGGTGAGCCCACCGGTGCCGATGCCGTCGTCGATCCGGCCGAGGATCCGCAGGACGCCCGAATCGTCAACGGCGCCAACGTCATCGGTGCGGAACCAGCCGGGCTCGGCGAAGGGGTCGGGATCCGTCGGGTGCCGGTAGCCCTTGGCGAGGGTCGTTCCGCCCAGCACGACGCGGCCGCCGTCGAGGCGCACGCGAACGCCGTCCAGGGGCACGCCGTCGTACACGCAGCCGCCCGCGGTCTCACTCATGCCGTAGGTCCGCACGACCCGGATACCGGCCTGCGCCGCGGCCTCGGCGACGGTGCCGGGCATGGGGCCGCCGCCGACGAGCACGGCGTCCAGGGTGGCGAGCGCGGCCGTCGCCGCCGGATCGCCGAGCGCCTTGGCCACCTGCACCGCCACCAGCGACGTGTACCGCGGGCCCGGCCCGAGTGCGTCGACGGCCCGGGGCAGATCGGCGACGTCGAAGCTCGGGTCCAGCGCGACGGGCACCGTGCCCGCCAGGATGCTGCGCACCATGACCTGCAGCCCGGCGACATGGTAGGCCGGTAGCGCCAGCAGCCAGGTGCCCGGCCCGCCGATCCGGTCGTGGGTGGCCGACGCGCTGGCGATCAGCGCGCGTGCGGTGAGCATCGCGCCCTTGGGCGTGCCCGTCGTGCCCGACGTGGACACGACGAGTGCGACGTCGTCGTCGATGTCCTCGCCGATCCCGAGCGACGTCGTGAGGTGTTCGGCGGACCGGACGTCCGCGGGCACCGGGAGGATGGCCGGTTCGCGCCCGTCCAGGACGCCCTCGAGGACCGCCAGCAGGGGCTCCGGTGCGGGGAGCTGCGGAATGACGACGGCGCGCAGGGGGGCTATGTCGATCCCTCGCCGTCGCGGGCGTCGTCGAGCGGCCACCCCTTGGCGGCCAGGCGCGCACGGACGCGTTCGACGTCCTCGGGCCGGGGCAGCTCGTCGGTCGTCTGCGTGATGAGCACGCCGATGTCCACGGTGTCGAACTCGCCGCGCTGCATCAGGTCCTGCGCCACGGCCTTGACCTCGTCGTTGCTGAGCCGCCTGTTCAGCAGCGCGAGCAGCGGCACGCGATCGGGTCCGGGCACCCCTTCCGGGTACCCGGCGGTGATCCATGCGGCGATCTTCGCGAGAAAGGAATTCACGGCGTCAACTTCCCCCTGCGGCGGCGCGGCCGCCTCGGTCTTCGACTCTTCGATCGTAGCGGCGCGGCCTTCGAGTCGATGGTTGGAGCCCCGCCGGCAGCGATGTTTCGCGTTCGCAGGCAAACGCTCCCCGCCGCGTGGGTGAACATCGGATGAACAGCTCGGCGGCACGGGTAAAGCCCCAGGTGAGGGGGCCCAATCGCGCCCGAGGCAGCTGGTCAAAGCGGCTAGCGAAGCCCCACAATCTGTAGCCATGAGCGCAGAGACCATCATTCTGGTGCTGTTGATTGCCACGGCGTTGGCATTCGACTTCACCAACGGATTTCACGACACGGGCAACGCCATGGCGACGTCGATCGCCACCGGTGCCCTCAAGCCGAAGACCGCCGTCCTCCTGGCCGGCGTGCTCAACCTGGTCGGCGCGTTCCTCTCGGTCGAGGTCGCCGTCACGGTCACCACGTCGGTCCTGAAGATCCAGGACGGCAAGACGGGTCATCTGCTGCCGACGATCACCGCGTCGACCGGACTCACCATCATCTTCGCCGGCCTCATCGGCGGCATCCTGTGGAACCTGCTGACGTGGCTGTTCGGCATCCCGTCCAGCTCGTCGCACGCGCTGTTCGGCGGGTTGATCGGCTCCGGCCTCGCCGCCGCCGGGATGGCCGGGGTCAACTGGCCCGGCGTCATCAGCAAGGTGCTGATCCCCGCGGTCGCGTCACCGTTCATCGCCGGCCTGGTCGCCGCGGCGGGCACCTGGCTCGTCTACCGGATCACCCGCAGCGTCGCCAAGAAGCGCCGCGAGGACGGCTTCCGCTGGGGCCAGATCACCACGGCCTCGCTCGTCGCCCTGGCCCACGGCACCGGTGACGCGCAGAAGACCATGGGTGTCATCGCGCTCGCCCTCATCACCACCGGCCACCTCACGGGTGACGTGAAGAAGAACGGCCTGCCGTTCTGGATCATCCTGTCCTGCGCGCTCGCGATCGGCCTCGGCACCTACATCGGCGGGTGGCGCGTCATCCGCACGCTGGGCAAGGGCCTCGTCGAGATCGAGTCGCCGCAGGGCTTCGCCGCGGAGGCGTCCTCGGCCGTCGTCATCCTCAGCTCGAGTGCCGCGGGCATGGCGCTGTCCACCACGCAGGTCGCCACCGGGTCGATCCTCGGCTCCGGCGTCGGCAAGCCGGGTGCGACGGTCCGCTGGCGGGTCGCCGGTCGGATGGCCGTGGCCTGGCTGATCACGCTGCCCGCGGCCGCTCTGGTCGGCGCGATCGCCTTCTGGATCTCGCACTTCGTCGCGGGGGCCACCACGCAGCTCGTCGGCGACGGCCTGATCTTCCTCATCCTGGTCGGCCTGTCCGGCTACATGTACTGGCGCGCGCAGCAGCAGAAGGTCGACAGCTCCAACGTCAACGCCGATTGGGACGACACGACCAACTCGGTCGTGCCCGCGGCCGTCCGCGAGGAACGGCTCGAGGCTCCCAAGGCCGAGGTCTAACCCCCCAATCCTGCTGCTAGACAAGGAGTTTCACCATGACATACGTGGAAGCCATCGTGAAGGTGCTGGCCGTCGGCCTGGTGCTCGGTGCGGGTCTGCCGGCGATCTTCGCCTTCGGACTGGTCGCCTACTCCAGGGGGTCGGGGAGCACCGAGGGTGGGGCCACCGTCGCCCCCAACCCGGCCCTGAAGGCCGTGGGGCTGCTGCTGTTCGCCGCGGTCGCCGCGGTGATCGTGATTGCCATCCTCTACATAACCAAGACGACGATCATCCACCACTTCGGGTTCAACCCCGTTCCCTTCCTTCCCAAGTGAGCTGAGCAGACATGCCCGAGACCAAGTCCATCTTCGAGAACGTCGTCAACTGGCTGAATGCCGGTTATCCCGAAGGTGTTCCGCCCAAGGACTACTTTCCGCTGCTCGCGCTGCTGAAGCGGTCGCTGTCGGAGGACGACGTCGTCAAGGCCGCGCAGACGGTGCTGAAGGCAGCCGACTCCGACGCGGTCACCGAGGACGAGATCCGCGCGGCGATCCACCAGACCACCGCCAAGGAACCCAATCCCGAAGAGATCCATCAGGTCGCGTCCCGGCTGGCCTCGGTCGGCTGGCCGCTGGCGGCACCCGCGAACTGATCGCGGGCACCGGGCTCAGGCCCGGGCGTCGCGGCGCAGGGGATGGGTCTCGGGAATCTGCACGAAGATCAGCGTCACGCCGTCGGGATCGGTGACGTGCATTTCGTGCAGACCCCATGGCTCCTGCGTGGCCTTGCGCGCGATCGCCACGTCGCGGCCCTCGAGTTCGGCCTGCGTGGCGTAGACGTCGCGCACCTGTAGCCACGGTGCGCCGGGGAACGGCGGCGCCTCGGCCGCGCGGTGGCCGTGCCCGGCCAGTTCGACGAGGGACTGCCCGGCGTAGAACACCGTGCCCGCGCCGTACTCGCGGGCGATCGCCAGGCCGATCTCGTCACGGTAGAAGGCCAGCGATCGCGAATAGTCGGCCGGCCGGAACAGGACACGGCTGGCCAGGATCTCCATGCCTCGGTTGTAACACAGAGCGCCGGGGTCACCGGCTGGGTTGGATGCGCTGGCGCTTGACGGCGGCGTCCACCGCGGCGGGCGCGACGCCGTTGAGCACCTGGGCGGTGACGGCGATCCGCGGCGCGATGCGCACCGGACGGCGTCGCACGGCGGTCGTCATCCACTCGGCCGCCTCCTCGGCGGACAGCCCCGGTATGCCGTCGTAGGCCCGGGTCGGCGCGATCATCGGCGTCTTCACCAGCGGGTAGAACAGCGTCGTGGCGTGCACGCCGTCCACGGCCCACTCGGTCTCGATGACCCGGCTCACCGCGGTCAGCGCCGACTTCGACGCGTTGTAGGCGGCGAACAGCGGCTGCGACTCGGCCAGCACGCCCCAGGTGGAGACGTTGACGACGTGGCCGTCGCGACGCTCGCGCATGCCGGGTCCGAAGCCGCGGATCAGTCGCAGCGGCGAGAAGTAGTTCAGTTGCATCGTCCGCTCGACGTCGTGCCAGCGGTCCAGTGACTCGGCCAGCGGGCGTCGGATCGAGCGGCCCGCATTGTTGATCAGCACGTCGACGCCCCCGAAGCGATCCTCAACTTTCGCCACGAGCGCATCGACCTGGTCCAGGTCGGACAGGTCGCAGGCGTAGGCCGTTGCGACCCCACCCTCGGCCGCCACCCGTGCCACCACGGCGTCCAGCAGTTCACCGCGCCGGGCGACGACGATGACGTGGGCCCCGGCGCGCGCCAGCGCGTAGGCACCGGCCTCGCCGATGCCCGACGACGCCCCGGTGACGAGGATCCGCTTGCCGGCGGGCTCGACACCACGTCGCGGCTGGAACAGCGCCGGCGTCAGCGGTGGGCGCATGCCGGCGAGCAGCGCGCTCTCGGCGAGGCGGCGCAGGGGGTTCTTGCTCATGACCGCCGAGCTTAGGGGCCGCCTGTCTCAGACCATGGTCGGGCCCGCAGGCGTCATCATCGGTTGACGATCGTCATCACATGGTGACGGCTACGGCAGGGGCAATAGTTCCGGAGAGCCGTCACGGGCAGCGCGCGCGAGCCCCCTGCAGCAGCCGCACCGCGGCACTCTCGATCTCATCCTCGGACACCAGCACCTCCAACGCCGCGTCGCCGAGGGGAATGAAGCTGTCCGCGCTCGTCACGCGCGCCAGCGCGCCGGCGTAGCCGTGGTCGACGAGCGCGGCGAGCACGCCCTCGCTCACCCCGCCCGACGCCCTGGTCTCGTCGACCACCAGCGTCCTGCCGGTGGCGTTCGCCTCACGCAGGACGTCGGCGACGGGAAGCGGTGCGAGCCAACGCATGTCGACGACGCGGGACGAGACGCCGGACCGTTCGAGACGGCGTGCCACGCGCAGGCTCATCGGCACGCCGTTGCCACACGTGACGATGGTCAGGTCGGTCCCGTCGCCGTGGGTGCGGGCGCGCCCGATCGGCGCCCCGTCGGCGGGGTAGGGGGCCAGCCACTCGTCGTCACCGTCATCGTGCAGATCCCGAACATGGTACAGCGCAATGGGTTCCAGGAAGATGCAGAGGATTCCCGACGCGCGGGCCGCGGCCGCACACGTGCGCATCATGGCGGCGGCGTCGTCGGGCCGCGACGGCGAGGCGATGACGATCCCGGGGATGTCGCGCAGCGCGCCGACGGCATCGTCGTTGTGGAAGTGCCCGCCGAACCCCTTCTGGTAGCCGTAACCGGCGACGCGGACCACCATCGGGTTGCGGTACTGGCGGTCGGAGAAGAACTGTAGGGTGGCGCCTTCGCCGCGGATCTGGTCGGCGGCGTTGTGCAGGTAGGCGAGGTACTGGATCTCCGCAATGGGCAGCAGCCCGGCGAGCCCGGCGCCGAGCGCCAGGCCCAGGATGGCCTGCTCGTCGAGCAGCGTGTCGAAGACCCGGGCCGGACCGAACTGCCCGGCCAGCCCCCTGGTGACGCCGTACACGCCGCCCTTGCGGGCCACGTCCTCACCGAAGACCAGGGCGCCGGGGCATTCGTCCAGCACGTCGCGCAGGGCCCGGTTGATCGACTGCGCCACCGTCAGGCGGGCGCCGTCCGTCTCGACGGTGGTCGGCGCGGTCTCGGCGGCCTCGGCGAGCGTGTCGGTCAGCGGTCGCATCACCGCTGCGGCACTGTCCAATGCGGGCAACCGGGCCACCCGTTCGGCGATCGCGATGACCTCCGAACGCTTGGCCTCGTACAGGTCGAGCACCTGGGCCGCGGTCAGCCCGCCGCGTTCGACGAGCAGCTTCGCCGTGCCCAGCACGGGATCGCGGTCGTAGTCGGCGGCGATCTGTGCGGGGCTGCGGTAGGCGGTCTCCACGTCGGTGCCGGCATGTGCCATCAGCCGGACGGTCCGCAGGTGCAGGAACGCCGGCTTGCGGTGCCTGCGCACCCACTGGGCGGCGCGCGTCGCGGTGGCCAGGGTCTCGATCGGGTCCGCGCCGTCCGCCGCGAAATAGGCCAGCCCGCTGCGGTTCTCGAAGGTGGCGGCGATCCATCCCTCGGGGGTCCTGGTACTGATGCCGATGCCGTTGTCCTCGCACACGACGAGCATCGGAATCGGAATGCCTTGGTAGGCAGCGTGAATCGCGGTGTCGATGGCACCCACCGCGGTCG
The DNA here is from genome assembly GCF_010729665.1 of Mycolicibacterium madagascariense. Classification (NCBI taxonomy): domain Bacteria; kingdom Bacillati; phylum Actinomycetota; class Actinomycetes; order Mycobacteriales; family Mycobacteriaceae; genus Mycobacterium; species Mycolicibacterium madagascariense. Next base: position 956,087 of record NZ_AP022610.1, read on the forward strand.
AGTGATTCGCCGACGCGTCGCCGATGCTGCACACGGTGACCGCGTCGGTGGGCCACGGCGTGGGCACGCCGAGTTTGGCGGCCCTGCCGAGGGAGAACGCCACGCCGACCGCGCGCGGCAGGTGCGAGGCGATCGTCGAGGTCTGCGGGATGACGTTCAGGTCGCGGCGGCCGAACACCTTGTGCCGGCCGCCGCTGATCGGGTCCTCGGTCGCGGCGCAGATGCCGAGCAGCACGTCGCGCAGCGCGTCGCTCCCCTCCACCTGCTGGGCGCGCTGCAGGAAGAATCCGCCCGAACGATAGTGCAGCAGAGCCGGATCCGTGGGTCGAAGTGCGGCGGCGACGGCTGCGTTCGACTCGTGGCCCGACGACCCGATGGTGTAGAACCCCGCGCCGCGTGACCGCAGCCAGCGGGCCGCCAGGTCGAGGTGTCGGCTGCCGAGTTGAGAGTCGAAGAGCGCCAACAGGTCCGACACCGGCAGGGTGGGATCGAGCGGTCCCGCCGTCAGCGCTCCGACGGTCGCGGTGAAGTACTCGTCGATCTTCTCGGGCATCAGAAGTAACGCGGGAACTGCGACCAGTCGGGGTCGCGCTTCTCCAGGAAGGCGTCGCGGCCCTCGACGGCCTCGTCGGTCATGTACGCCAGCCGGGTGGCTTCGCCGGCGAAGACCTGCTGGCCGACGAGCCCGTCGTCGAGCAGGTTGAACGCGAACTTCAGCATCCGGATGGCCTGCGGTGACTTGCCGTTGATCTCCTCAGCCCATTGCAGCGCAACGGTTTCCAGCTCGGCGTGGTCGACGACCTCGTTGACCGCACCCATCGCCTTCATCTGCTCGGCGTCGTACGGGCGGCCGAGGAAGAAGATCTCGCGGGCGAACTTCTGCCCCGTCTGGCGGGCGAGATACGCACTGCCGTAACCGCCGTCGAAGCTGCCGACGTCGGCGTCGGTCTGCTTGAAGCGGGCGTGCTCGCGGCTGGCCAGGGTCAGGTCGCACACCACGTGCAGGCTGTGCCCGCCGCCCGCCGCCCAGCCGTTGACGAGGCAGATCACCGGCTTGGGCATGAAGCGGATCAGCCGCTGTACCTCCAGGATGTGCAGCCGGCCGGCCTGCGCGGGGTCGACGGTGTCGGCCGTCTCGCCCGCGGCGTACTGGTAGCCGGTGCGGCCGCGGATGCGTTGGTCACCGCCCGAGCAGAACGCCCAGCCGCCGTCCTTGGGCGACGGCCCGTTGCCCGTCAGCAGGATCACCCCGACGTCGTTCGACATCCTGGCGTGGTCGAGCACGCGGTACAGCTCGTCGACGGTGTGCGGCCGGAACGCGTTGCGCACCTCGGGCCGGTCGAACGCGATGCGCACCGTCGGCTTGGGCACCCCGTCGACCACGTGCCGGTGGTAGGTGACGTCGGTCAGCTCGAAACCCGGGACGGGCTGCCATACGGACGGGTCGAACGGGTTGTCAGCGCTCACCCGGTCGACTGTAGAGCGGCGCGTGCGCGCCTAGAGGACGACCCCTGCGCTCCCGACGGCCGTGATCAGCCCGTCGGGTCGCTGCGCGGTGGGCAGCGGGTCGACGAGCGCGAACCGGCAGCCCAGCGCGCGGGCGCCCCCGTCGGCTTCCTCGCTGTCGCCGACCATCAGGGCGTGCTCGGCGTCGACGCCCACCCGGTCCAGCGCGATCCGGAAGATCTTCGGATCCGGCTTGACCGCCCCGACTTCGAAGGACAGCACGAACGCGTCGACGAGATCCGTGACGCCGAGGGCGTCGAAGGCCGGCCGCAGGTCGAAGGCGATGTTGGAGACGACCGCGACCTTGATGCCCCTGCGGTGCAGGCCGGCGAGCACCTCGGCGGTGTCCGGGTAGGGCGTCCAGTTCGCGGGGTCGATCAGCAGGGCGTAGAGCGCCTCGGCGTGCTCGTCGGTGACGCCCGACTCCCGCAGGACGTGCCGGTAGGCCTCGCGGTGCAGGTGCGGGGCGAGGTCGCGGTCGACCCAGTTGCGGTACTGCTCCTCGTCCATGTCGACCGAATGTCCGGTGGGGGCAGTCAACCGGCGCATCAGCTCGGCTTGCACGTGTCCGTCGACCGCCTTCTCGTCGACGGTGATGCCGGTGAACCAGGAGTCGTCCTCCTCGAGCCGGAACAGCGTGCCGGAGAAGTCGAACAGCACTGCGCGAATCGTCATGCGCGCGCCCGGGCGGCTTTGGCGACCAGGACGTCGCGCTCTCGATCGTTCGTCACCATGGTTGCGGCCCTTTCGAATTCGTCAGCAGCCTCGGTGTCGCGGCCCAACCGGGACAATAGTTCACCGCGCACGCCGTGCAGTAGGTACGAATCGTCGAGCCCGTCGATGGTGTCGACGATGCCAAGCGCACTCTCCGGCCCCGACCGCATCGCGATCGCGACGGCGCGGTTGAGTTCGACGACCGGCGAAGGCGCGATCTGCAGCAGACCGTCGTAGAGGGAGACGATGCGGGCCCAGTCGGTGTCGGCTGCACTCGGTGCGGCAGCATGACATTGGGCGAGCGCCGCTTGCAGTGCGTAGGGTCCCCAGCCGGCTCCGGTACGGCGCAGGATCTGGCCGACCCGATCGAGTGCGGCCATCCCGCGACCGATCTGCGCACGGTCCCACTGCGTGCGGTCCTGGTCCTCCAGCAGCACGGGGTTACCGTCGGCGTCCGTGCGCGCACCGAAGCGCGACGACTGGAACTCCATCAGTGCCACCAGCCCGTTCACCTCCGCCTCGTCGGGGAGCAGAGCCGTCAGGACACGGCCGAGACGCAGTGCCTCCCTACACAATTCGTCGCGAATCCAGCGGTGGCCCGACGACGCGGAATAGCCTTCGTTGTAGATGAGGTACAGCACGCTGAGGACGGCGGACAGACGCGCCGGGTACTCGTCGGGCTCGGGCACCTCGAAGGGCACGTTGGCCTCGCCGAGCATCTTCTTGGCGCGGGTGATCCTGGCCGCGATGGTCGCCTTCTGCACCAGGAACGCCCGCGCGATCTCTTCAGTGGTGAGACCACCAACTATCCTCAGCGTCAACGCAATTCGGCTGTCGCGTGGCAGGATCGGATGCGCGCTGATGAAGATGAGCCGCAGCACGTCGTCGTCGATGAGGTCGGGGTCCCAGGCGTGATCTGACGCGGTCTCCAACTCGTGGGCCAGTGCGGCGTACTTCGCGTCGAGCCGGTCCTGGCGGCGCCACTGATCGATCGCCTTGCGCTTGGCGACGGTGGTCAGCCAGGCGGCAGGGTTGTGCGGCACGCCCGTCGCCGGCCACTGCTCGAGCGCGTTTACCAGGGCGTCGGCGGCGAGGTCCTCGGCCACCCCGACGTCGCCGACTACGCGGGTGAGCGTTGCCACGATCTTCGCGGCCTCCATCCGCCACACCGCGTCGACGGTGCGTCGGATGTCCCGGTCGGCCACCAGCTCACCGTACTTCCGCACGGGTAGACGTCAGACGAAGCGGGCACGCCCGGCGAGCGTGCCGGCGACGAGCTGCACCGCGTAGACCGCCAGGAACATCACGAACGGGATGGTCCAGTCACCGGACACGTCGTGCAGCAGACCGAACAGGAACGGTCCCGTGCCCGCGAGCAGATACCCGAAACCCTGTGCCATGCCGGACAGTTGCGCGGTGTCCTCGGCGTTGCGGGCGCGCAGGGCGATCACGGTCAGCGCCAGCGAGAAGGCGCTCATTCCCACGCCGATGAGGACGCTCCAGACCACCGGCGCCGCGGCGGGCGCGAGCATCAACCCGATCGTGCCGACGATGCCCGTGACGCCGAGGGTGATGATCCACCCGCTCTGACTCGCCGATCGCGCCGCCAGCGGCGAGATGACCAGACCGACGGGCACGCCGATCAACGACGAGAGCCCGGTCAGCAGTCCGGCCTCGACCTTGCCGACCCCGTTGTCGATGAAGATCTGCGGCAGCCATCCCATGACGACGTAGGCGAGGAAGGCCTGGGTTCCGAAGAACAGCGTCACGATCCAGGCGAGCCGATTGCGAAGCAGCGAACGGGGTTTGACGCCCGTCGGTGTCGCGGCCGCGGCCCACGACCCGCCGTGCCGTCGCACCGCGGGAAGCCACGCCGCGAGGGCGATGAGGGCCACGACGGCCCACGCCGCCAAGGCCTCGCGCCAGCCTCCGAGCGGCCCCTCGAGGCCGGGGGTGAGCGCCGAACCAAGGGCGCCTCCGCCTTGGAGCGCTGCGGTGTAGATGCCGGTCATCAGCCCGATCCTGGCGGCAAAGGAGCCCTTGATGACCACGGGGATGAGGACGTTGATCAGCGCGATGCCCGCGCAGGCCAGCAGCGTCGCGCCGATCACCACGTAGGGTCCGTCGACCGCGCGGATCGCCACCCCCGCGGTCAGGACGACGAGTGCCAGCGAGATGACGTGGCCGAGACCGAGCCGCTGCGCCAGCCGCGGTGCTGCCAGGCCTGCCGCTGCGAAGCACAGCCCCGGCATGGTCGTCAGGAGACCGGCCCAGGTTGCCGAGGTGCCCAACTCATTGCGCATGTCGCCGAGCAGGGGCGCCACGCTGGTGACGGCGGGGCGCAGGTTCAGCGCGGTGAGGACGACGGCGACGGCGAGCAGCGCCCCGCCCGCGACGAGGGATACCGCAGACGCGTCGTCGCCGACCCTCGATTCGCCCTGCTCGGTTCCATGCATGCTGCTAGGGTCTCATACATCCCATGATTGGTTGAAAGGACGTCTGCATTGCCCTTGAACACCGCCCGTCGCTCGGGACTGGTCGACCAGGTCATCGAGCAGGTTCGCGCCTCCGTCACCAGCGGCGAGTGGCCCATCGGGCACCGCATCCCCAACGAGGCCGTCCTGGTCGAAGCGCTCGGCGTGGGGAGGAACACCGTGCGGGAGGCGGTGCGGGCGCTCGCGCACGCCGGCCTGCTCGACGTGCGCCAGGGCGACGGTACCTACGTGCGTGCGACGAGCGAGGTGTCGGGCGCGCTGCGGCGTCTCTGCGGCGCCGAACTGCGCGACGTGCTGCAGGTGCGCCGGGCGCTGGAGGTCGAGGGAGCGCGGCTCGCCGCGGCCCACCGGACGGAGACCGACCTCGCCGAGCTGCGATCGCTACTGGACCGCCGCGACGACTGGCTGCGCGCCGGCGACGACGACGAATTCGCCCGCGCCGACACCGCATTTCACCTGGCGACCGTGCGCAGCTCGCACAACGCCATCCTCGTCGAGCTCTACCGCGGGCTGATCGAGGCCATCACGGCCAGCGTGGCCGCCACCCACGAGACCACCGTCGACACCGTCGATCACCGAGAACTGTTGGCGCACATCGCCTCTGGCGACGTCGACGCGGCGGGCACCGCGGCGGGCGAGCTCATCGACCGCTTTCTCGCCGCCCTGCCCTGACCCCGCGAGGGGAAATCAACCCACCGCGCGGTCCGCTCCCTCCCAGAACCGCGCCCGCACGGCCTTCTTGTCGGGCTTGCCCAGGCCGGTCACCGGTAGCGAGTCGACCACGAACACCTGCTTGGGCACCTGCACCGAACCCTTGCGCTCCTTGACCGCCGCCTGGATCTCGGCGGTCAGGGTCGCGACGGCGGCCTCGTCGGACGCCGCGTCGGCCCGCAGCACCACCACGGCCGTCACCGTCTCGCCCCACTTCTCGTCGGGGCTGCCGACGACGCACACCTGCGCGACCGAAGGATGTTCTGCGACGACGTCTTCCACCTCCCGGGGATAGACGTTGAAGCCACCCGTGACGATCATGTCCTTCACCCGGTCGACGATGAACCAGTAGCCGTCCTCGTCCTCGCGGGCCATGTCGCCGGTGTGCAGCCAGCCGTCCCGATACGTCTCGGCGGTCTGCTCCGGCAGCTTCCAGTAGCCACCCGACAGCAGCGGACCCGACACGCACACCTCGCCGACCTCGCCCTGCGGAACGGGGTTGCCCTCGGCGTCGAGTAGCGCGCACCGCGCGAACAGCGTGGGCCGGCCACAGGAGGTCAGCCGTTTCTCGTCGTGGTCGTTCTTGCCGAGGTACGAGATCGCCATCGGCGCCTCGGACTGCCCGTAGTTCTGCGCGAAGATCTTGCCGAACCGCTCGATGGCCTCGGCCAGCCGCACCGGGTTGATCGCCGACGCGCCGTAGTACACGGTCTCCAGCGACGACAGGTCGCGGGTCTTGGAGTCGGGGTGATCCATCAGTGCGTACAGCATCGCGGGGACGACGAACGTCGCGGTGATCTTCTGCTCCTCGATGACCCGAAGTGCTTCTGCCGGATCGAATTTCGCCATCACGTGCATCTCGCCGCCCTTGACCAGGGTCGGCAGGAAGTACGCCGCCCCCGCGTGCGACAGCGGGGTCAGCATGAGGAACTTCGGGCTCTCCGGCCACTCCCACTCGGCGAGCTGAATGGTCGTCATGGTGCTGGTGGCCTGGCTCGTCATCATGACGCCCTTGGGCTTGCCCGTCGTGCCGCCGGTGTAGGACAGCCCGTTGACGTGGTCGGGGGCGAGGTTCGCGGCGACCAGCGGGCGCGGCTCGTACTTGGCGGCCTCGGCGGTCAGGTCGACGACGTGGGCGCCCGACTCGGCGAGCTCGGGGGGCACCGGCCCGATGGTGAGGACCTGCTTGAGCGAGCTCACCTTCTGCAGCAGTCCGAGCGCCCGTTCGACGAACATGGGATTCGGATCGATGATCAGCGTCGTCACTTCGGCGTCGGTGATGACGTACGCGTGGTCGTCGAGCGACCCGAGCGGGTGTAGCGCCAGGCGTCGGTAGCCCTGCGTCTGCCCGGCGCTGGTGATCATCAGCACCTCGGGCCGGTTGAGCGACAGCAGACCGGCCGTCTCGCCCGATCCCGCACCGAGCGCCTCGAACGCCTGGATGTACTGGCTGATCTTCGCGGCCAGCTCGCCGCCGGTCAGCGTCGTGTCGCCAAGGTGCAGGACGGGCCGGTCGCGGTGGCGTTTCAGCGCGCCGACGAGCAGGTGGCCGGAGTGGATGGGATGCCGCAGCAGATCGTCACTCATGGTCTACAGACTAGAACGTGTTACAGAAACTGTGGCAAGAGTCGTCGGTTTGGGCTTCACTCGGGGGATGAGCAGTGCGCTACGTGACGCCATCCTCCGGTTGGCCGACGAACGCGGGCCGGCGAAGACCATCTGCCCATCCGACGCCGCCCGCGCGATCGGCGGCGAGCAGTGGCGCGACCTGATGGACGAGGCGCGCGAGACCGCCAGGGAGCTGGCCAACGAGGGTCGGGTCGACATCACGCAGAAGGGCGAGGCGATCGACCCCAACGCGCAGTGGCGGGGACCGATCCGCATTCGAATAAAGGGCCCGCGCTAGGGAATTCGGAAGCGCTGCGGGTACCGACAACGCTCGACGCCGCGCTGGCCGTGCAGGTCGGCTAGCGGGGGCCGTTCGCCTCGCGCCACGCCTGCTCCCTCTTGACCCACTCGTCGTCCTGGTCGAAGTCCGCGATCTCCGACACGAGGCGCACCTCGAGCTTCACGCCTGGGCCCAATGGACACTTGCTGGCCCACTGCTTGGCCTCGTCGACCGAGGACACGTCGAGCATCCAGAACCCGTTGAACAGTTCCTTGGCTTCGGCGTAGGGGCCATCGGTGATCGCGGGCGGGTCGCTGTCGAAGTCGACGACGAACCCGTCTTCGGGGCCGGTCAGTCCCTCCGCCGACAGCAGCACGCCAGCCTTGATGAGTTCCTCGTTGTACGCACCCATGGCCGCGACGATCTCGGCGAAGTCGACGTTCTCGGCTGCGAAGTCCTGAGCTTCCTGGGTGGCCCGCATGATCAGCATGTACCGCATGTCGTTGTCTCCTCGATCCAGTTGGGGCACGCCCATCGTGCCCCCGTCATGACGTCGAAAGGCGGTCCTGCCAAATCGACACGGCACCGAAAAAGATTCTCCCCAATTTCGCGAACGCCTCTGCCAGGATGTCCAGATGGCTGCTGACCTGGCGTTCTTAGGTACCGTGCTGACCGTCGACGACACCCGCCCGACGGCGCAGGCCCTCGCGGTCGCCGACGGACGCATCGTCGCGGTGGGCGAGCGCGCCGACGTCGAGGCGATGGTCGGCCCCGACACCGAGGTCGTCGAGCTCGGCGACGGCTGCGTGATGCCGGGTCTGATCGAGGCACACGGTCATCCGCTGATGGAGGCGATCGTGCTGGCCGATCGCATCGTCGACATCCGACCCGTCACGATGCGTGACGCCGGGGACGTGCTCGCCGCGATCCGTCGCGAGGTCGCCGACCGCGGCGAGTCGGGGGCCTACTGCAACGGCTGGGATCCGCTACTGCAGCTCGGGTTGCCCGAGCCGACGCTGGCCTGGCTCGACGACGTCGCCCCGCAGACCCCCCTGGTGATCGTCCACAACTCGGGCCACCAGGCGTACTTCAACACCGCGACCGCGCGGCGCCTCGGGCTGACCCGCGACACCCCCGATCCGAAGGGCGCCCGATACGGCCGCGACGCGTCGGGCGAACTCGACGGGACCGCGGAGGAGACGGGTGCGGTGTTCTCGCTCATCGGCGGCGTGGTCGACCCGAGCGGCTTCGGCGCGATGCTCCTCGCCGAGTGCGCGCGCCTGAACCGGGCCGGGCTGACGACGTGTTCGGAGATGGCGTTCGACCCCATGTTCCGCCCGGTGCTCGACGGCCTGCGTGACCAGTTGACCGTGCGGCTGCGGACCTACGAGATGTCCACGGCCGCAATGACGACCACCGCCGACGTCGACAACGGCGACGACGTCGTCAAACAGGTCGGCATCAAGATCTGGGTCGACGGCTCGCCGTGGATCGGCAACGTGGACCTGACGTTTCCGTATCTCGACACCGCCGCCACTCGCACCATCGGGGTCGTGCCCGGCTCCTGCGGGCACGCCAACTACACCCGCGAGCAGCTGACCGAGATCGTGAACGCCTACTACCCGCTGGGGTGGCAGATGGCGTGCCACGTGCACGGCGACGCCGGCGTCGACACCATCCTCGACGTGTACGACGAAGCGCTGCAAGCGAATCCGCGTGCCGACCATCGGTTGCGGCTCGAGCACGTCGGCGCCATCTCCAACGCCCAGCTGCAGCGTGCGCACGACCTCGGCGTGACGTGCAGCATCTTCGTCGACCAGATCCACTACTGGGGTGACGTCCTCGTCGACGGTCTCTTCGGGCCCGAGCACGGGTCGCGCTGGATGCCCGTGGGCTCCGCCGTCGCCACGGGCATGCGGATCTCGCTGCACAACGATCCGCCCGTCACGCCGGAGGAGCCGTTGCGCAACATCAGCGTTGCGGCAACCCGCGTCGCGCCGAGCGGCAGGGTGCTGGCGCCGGACGAGCGGATCACCGTCGAGCAGGCCATCCGTGCGCAGACGCTCGACGCGGCGTGGCAGTTGTTCGCCGACGACGTCGTCGGTTCGCTCGAGGTGGGCAAGTACGCCGATCTCGTGGTGCTGTCGGCGGACCCGCGCGCCGTGCCGCCGGAGACCGTCGCCGACCTCGACGTGCGGGCGACCTACCTGGCAGGTCGTCGTGTCTTTGCGAAATCGGACTGACGGCGGTCCCCGCAATGGCACGCTGGTGCCATGCCAGAGTTGCCAACGCCTCGCTTCCTCGACGAACGCACCGCTCACTGGGCGCAGACCAAGCCGGACGACGAAGCCATCACCTTCAAGGACCGCACGTGGACGTGGTCGCAGTGGTACGACCGCATCCGCCGACTGGCCGGCGCCCTGACCGAGTTGGGCGTCGGCCGCGGTGACGTCGTCGCGTTCCTCGACAAGAATCATCCCGCCTGCGTCGAGACCACCCTGGCGGCCGCGTCGATCGGCGCGGCCACCGCGATCATCAACTTCCGCCTCGCCGCGGACGAGTTGGACTACGTGCTCAACGATTCCGGCGCCAAGGTGCTCATCGTCGGAGCCGAGTTCGCGCCGACGATCGAGAAGATCCGCGACCAGCTGAGTAGCGTGGAGAAGGTCGTCGAGGTGACCCCCGACGGGGACGACGAGTACGAGGCGCTGCTGGCCGATGCCACCCCCGTCGACCGGCCCGACGAGGTCGAGCCCGACGACGTCGCGATCATCATGTACTCCTCGGGCACCACCGGGCGGCCCAAGGGCGTCTCGCTGACGCATGCCAATCTGATTGCGCACACCGAAAGTGCCTTCGACGGTTGGGAACTCGACGAGGGGGACAAGAACCTCGTCGCGATGCCGCTGTTCCACGTGGGCGGCTCGTCCTACATGCAGCTCGGACTGCACACCGGCGTGGCGAGCTATATGACGCGCGACGTCGACGGGGCCCAGCTGGCGGGCGGGATCCTCGCCGGGGCGAACCGCACGTTCCTGGTGCCCGCCGTGCTGGCGAAGGTGCTGGAGTCCGGCGAGGATGCGGTGAAGCTGTTCTCGGCGTTGAAGACCTACGGTTACGGCGCGTCGCCGATGCCGCTGCCGCTGCTGCGCAAGGCGCTCGAGGCGTGGCCCGACACCGACTTCATCCAGGCCTACGGGCTGACCGAGGTCGGCGGCGTCATCAGCCTGCTGCGCCCCGAGGACCACCGCAGCGGCAACGAGGAGCGCATGGGGAGCGCCGGCCGGGTCGTGCCGGGCGCCGAGGTGCGCGTCATCGACCCCGATAGCCTCGAGGACGTGCCGCAGGGCGAGCAGGGCGAATTGTGGTTCAGGTCAGGGCAATTGATGAAGGGCTACCACAACAAGCCCGACGCCACCGCCGAGGCCATCACCGAGGACGGCTGGTTCCGCACCGGTGACATCGGCAGGATCGACGAGGACGGCTACATCTTCGTCGAGGACCGGCTCAAGGACATGATCATCACCGGCGGGGAGAACGTCTACTCGATCGAGGTCGAGCGCGTGCTGGCCGAACATCCCGCCGTCGCCGAGGTCGCCGTCATCGGGGTGCCCGACGAGGAGTGGGGTGAGGCGGTCAAGGCCGTCGTCGCGCTGGAGGGCGAGGCGACCGACGAGGAACTCATCGGCTGGGCCAAGGAGCGGTTGGCCGGCTACAAGTGCCCGCGGACGGTCGACATCGTCGACGAGCTGCCCCGCAATCCGACGGGCAAGATCCTCAAGAAGGATCTGCGCCAACCGCATTGGGAGAAGTCCGGCCGCAAGGTCTAGCGGCCCCGAGACTGAATCCGACGACGCCCAACCCGCGATCGGCGTCGTCAGATTCAGTCTCGCGGGCTAGTGGTGCCCGTTGCCGTTCCCGTTGCCGTTCTGGCGCTCCTTGAGTGCCACCAGCGCGCGCCGTTCGGCGGCGTGGGCGGCCTCGGTGAGCGCGTCGCGCTCGGCTTCGGGATCGGCCCGCAGGAAGCTGCCCAACCCCGGCGCGCCTCCGGAGCCGAGCTTGTTCATCCGCTTGGGCAGTGCGGCCCCCTGGTACTCCAGCGGGATGGGGTGGCCGTGGTCGTCGACGGGGCCGAGCGGCTGGTGCAGCTCGATGTACGCCCCGTGCGGCAGCCGCTTGAGGATGCCCGTCTCGATGCCGTGCTCGAGGACCTCGCGGTCACTGCGCTGCAGGCTGATCGCCCACCGGTAGGCGATGTAGTACACGATCGCCGGCAGGACCACCATGCCGATGCGCCCGATCCACGTCGTCGCATTGAGCGAGATGTGGAACTTCAACGCGATGATGTCGTTGAACGAGGCGAACGTCAGCACGATGTAGAGCGCAATCGCCATGGCGCCGATGGCCGTTCGGACCGGGTTGTCGCGGGGCCGCTGCAGCAGGTTGTGGTGCGCCACGTCCCCGGACAGCTTCTTCTCCAGGAATGGATAGACGGTCAGCAGCCCCAGCACGACACCCATCAGCAGCGCGACGGCGACGGCCGCGGGCACGGTGTGGCCGAAGGGGTAGATCTCCCAGGCGGGCCACATGCGGGCCAGGCCGTCGGTCCACATCATGTAGAAGTCGGGCTGGCTGCCCGCGGAGATCTGGGAGGGCTTGTAGGGACCCAGCTGCCAGATCGGGTTGATCTGCAGCACGCCGCCCATGATGCCCAGGATGCCGACGGTCATGGCGAAGAACGCCCCGGACTTGACCGCGAACACCGGCATCACGCGCACCCCGACGACGTTCTTCTCGGTGCGACCGGGGCCGGGGAACTGGGTGTGCTTCTGGAACCACACCAGGGCCAGGTGAACTCCGATGAGCGCCAGGATGATTCCCGGGATCAGCAGGATGTGCAGCGCGTAGAGCCGCGGAATGATGATGTCGCCGGGGAAGTCTCCGCCGAACAGCGCCCAGTGCAGCCAGGTGCCGATCAGCGGCATGCCCAGGGTGATCGAGGAGAACGCCGCGCGCAGACCGGTGCCCGAGAGCAGGTCGTCGGGCAGGGAGTAGCCGAAGTAGCCCTCGAACATGGCCAGGATCAACAGGATCGAGCCGATCACCCAGTTGGCCTCGCGGGGCCGGCGGAACGCGCCGGTGAAGAAGATGCGGGCCAGGTGCACCATGATCGAGGCGGCGAACAGCAGCGCGGCCCAGTGGTGGACCTGGCGCACGAACAGCCCACCGCGGACCTCGAAGGAGATGTCCAGCGCGGTCTCGTACGCCTTCGACATCTGGATGCCGTTGAGGGGTTGGTAGACCCCGTGGTAGGTGACCTCGGCCATCGACGGGTCGAAGAACAGGGTCAGGTAGACCCCGGTCAGCAGCAGCACGATGAAGCTGTAGAGCGCGATCTCGCCCAGCAGGAAGGACCAGTGCGTGGGGAAGACCTTGTTGAGCTGGCGTCGTACCGCGGCCGACGGGTGGTAGCGCGAATCGATCGCGTTGCCTTGCGCGGCGGCCAGTTCGGCGAGTTTCGGGCTCATGTGGCGTGTGCTCCTCGAGGGGGTACGCATGGGTCATCACAAGCATGCTCGCGAATGGCCTCCGCTACCGTTTCGGACGCGATGGTCACCGGGCCGTCACAACTGTGACGGGGGCGGGCACCATGGGGTGATGAAGCCCTCGCTCGACGACCTGCTCGACGGTCTGCACGTCGTATCGCTGCCCATGCGAATTCGCTTCCGCGGCATCGACGTTCGTGAGCTAGCTCTCATCCGGGGTCCGCAGGGGTGGGGCGAGTTCGGCGCGTTCGTCGAATACGGTCCCGCCGAGGCGGTCCACTGGCTCGCGGCGGGGGTCGAGGCGGCCTACGCCCCGCCACCGACCCCGCGGCGGGAGTGGATCCCCATCAACGCCACGGTGCCGGCGGTCGCGGCCGCCGGGGTGCCCGACGTCCTGGCGCGGTTCCCCGGCGCGGGGACCGCCAAGGTCAAGGTGGCCGAACCCGGTCAGACCCTCGCCGACGACGTCGCACGCGTGAACGCGGTGCGGGCGCAGGTGCCCGTCGTCCGCGTCGACGCCAACGGTGGCTGGACCGTCGCCGAGGCCGCCGCCGCGTGTGCCGCGCTTACCACCGACGGTCCGCTGGAGTACGTCGAGCAACCCTGCGCGACCGTGGCCGAGCTGGCCGAGCTGCGTCACCTGGTGTCGGTCCCCATCGCGGCCGACGAGAGCATCCGCAAGGCCGAGGACCCCCTGCTCGTCGTGCGGGCCGGGGCCGCGGACGTCGCGGTGGTCAAGGTCGCGCCGCTCGGCGGCGTCCGGCGGCTGCTGGACATCGCCGCCCAGATCGCCGTTCCCGTCGTCGTGTCGAGCGCGCTCGACTCGGCGGTGGGCATGTCGCGGGGGTTGCTGGCCGCGGCGTGCCTGCCGGACCTGAGCCATGCGTGCGGGCTGGGCACCGGAGGGCTGTTCGTGGAGGACGTCACCGCCGCGGTGGTCCCGGTCGACGGCCGCCTGCGGGTCGGTCCCGTCGCGCCCGATCCCGATCGCGTGCAGGCCCTCGCCGCCGCTCCGGACCGTCGCCGGTGGTGGATCGAGCGGGTGCGGGCCTGCCACCCCCTGCTGGCCCAAGTAGGGTCGCACCCGTGAATCTGGCATACGACGACCGCGGCTCGGGGGAGCCCGTCCTGTTCATTGCCGGCCGCGGGGGCGCAGGTCGGACGTGGCACCTGCATCAGGTGCCCGTCTTCCAGCGAGCGGGGTACCGCGTCATCACGTTCGACAACCGCGGGGTCGGCGCCACCGAGAACGCCCAGGGCTTCACCACCGAACAGGTGGTCTTCGACACGGCCAAGCTGATCGAGAAGCTCGATGCCGGGCCGGTGCGCGTGGTGTCGGTGTCGATGGGGTCGTTCATCGCCCAGGAGCTGATGCTGGCCAGGCCGGACCTGGTGTCGGCGGCCGTGCTGATGGCCACCCGCGGCCGGGAGGACCGCACCCGCGAGTTCTTCAACGACGCCGAGTACGAGTTCCTGCAGCTCGGCATCGAGCTGCCCGCCAAGTACGACGCCAAGTCGCGATTGCTGGAGAGCTTCTCGCCCAAGACCCTGAACGACGAGAAGGCCGTCGCGGACTGGATCGAGATGTTCACCATGTGGCCGACCAAGCCGACGCCCGGCATCCGCAGCCAGCTGCGGATCCGCCCCGAGGGCAACCGGTTGCCCGCCTACCGCAACATCATGGCGCCGACGCTGGTGATGGGTTTCGCCGACGACGTCGTGCTGCCGCCGCACCTCGGCCGCGAGGTCGCCGATGCCCTCCCGAACGGGCGCTACCTGCAGATCCCCGACGCCGGGCACCTCGGTTTCATCGAACGCCCCGACGCCGTGAACGCCGCGATCCTGGAATTCTTCGGCGCGGGGGTATGACAGGCTGGATCCCGTGAACCCGTCGACGACACAAGCGCGCATCGTCGTCGACGAGCTCGTTCGCGGCGGTGTCCGCGACGTGGTGCTGTGCCCCGGCTCCCGCAACGCCCCGCTGGCGTTCGCCCTGCACGACGCGGACCGGGCGGGGCGGCTTCGGTTGCACGTGCGCATCGACGAGCGCACGGCGGGCTTCCTCGCGATCGGCCTGGCGCTCGCCGCGGGCGCCCCGGTGTGCGTGGCCATGACCTCCGGCACGGCCGTGGCCAACCTGGGGCCCGCCGTCGTCGAGGCGAACTACGCCCGCGTCCCGCTGATCGTGCTCAGCGCCAACCGGCCCTACGATCTGCTCGGCACCGGCGCCAACCAGACGATGGAGCAGCTCGGCTACTTCGGCACCCAGGTGCGCGCCACCATCAGCCTCGGGCTGGCCGAGGGCGCACCGGACAAGGTGGCCGCCCTCAACGCGCAGTGGCGGTCGGCGACGTGCCGGGTCCTGGTGGCCGCCACCGGTTCTCGCACGGCCAACGCCGGACCGGTGCAGTTCGACATCCCGCTGCGCGAGCCGCTGGTGCCCGACGCCGACGACGCGGGGGAGTACGCCCCGCAGGGCAGGCCCGACGGCAGGCCGTGGACCTACACCCCGCCGGTGACGTTCGACGAGCCGCTCGACGTCGACGTCACCCCGGACACCGTGGTGATCGCCGGGCACGGTGCGGGCCCGCATCCGAACCTGGCCGCGCTGCCGACCGTCGCCGAGCCGACGGCGCCCCCCGCGGCGAACCCGCTGCACCCGCTGGCGCTGTCGGCGCTGCGGCCCAAGCAGGTGATCATGCTGGGACGGCCGACGCTGCACCGCCCGGTGTCGACTCTGCTGGCCGATCCCGCGCTGCCCGTCTTCGCGCTCACCACCGGCCCCCGCTGGCCGGACGTGTCGGGCAACTCCCAGGCCACCGGCACCCGGGCCGTCTTGACCGGGACGCCGGACCCCGAGTGGCTGCGGCGGTGCGCCGAGGCCAACGCGGCTGCGGTCGACGCGGTCCGCGCGCAGCTGGCGGCGCACCCGCTGACGACCGGTCTGCACGTGGCGGCCGCCGTCACCGCCGCGCTGCGGCCGGGTGATCAGCTGGTGCTCGGCGCCTCCAACCCGGTCCGCGACGCCGCCCTGGTCGGGTTGCATCCCAAGGGAATTCGGGTCCGCTCCAACCGGGGCGTCGCGGGCATCGACGGTACGGTCTCGACGACGATCGGAGCGGCCCTGGCCCATGAGGCCGATCCGAGCCGCGCCGGCGGCGACCACGTGCCACGCACGATCGCCCTGCTCGGTGATCTCACGTTCGTCCACGACAGCTCGGGCCTGCTGATCGGCCCCACCGAACCCACTCCGCGCAACCTGACGATCGTGGTGTCCAACGACAACGGCGGCGGCATCTTCGAACTGCTCGAGCAGGGCGACCCCAGGTTCTCCGACGTGTCGTCCCGCATCTTCGGCACCCCGCACGACGTCGACGTCGCCGCCCTGTGCCGCGCGTACCACGTCGAGTGCCGGCAGGTGGAGCTCGACGGCCTCGGCGCGGCACTCGCCGAGCCCGGCGACGGCATGCGCGTGCTGGAGGTGAAGGCCGACCGCTCCTCGCTGCGGGCGCTGCACGCATCGATCCGAGCGGCCCTGTGAGGCACCGCGCCGAGGCGGTCCTGCTGTGGTTTACGACGTGGTGTAAGGCCCTGTGGCAGAGCCTGATTCCGCATCTCTACGGTGATCCGAGCGAGACGCGGGCGCAGCGCATCATCCGGCGGGTGCGGATCGGCGTCGTCATCGCGGCGTGCCTGGTGACGCTGCAGTCCGTCCTCCTGGTGCTCGGCGCCTGGCGCGACGACCGCCAGATCGAGGGCAACATGGGCGTCGCCGCCGCCGAGGTGCTCGATGCCGGGCCGCGCCGGTCCACCATCGAGTTCGTCACCCCGGATCGCGTCACCTACCGTCCCGAACTCGGCGTGCTGTATCCGTCCGAGTTGGACACCGGCATGCGGATCTACGTCGAATACGACCGCAGTGACCCCGATCTGGTGCGCGTACAGCATCGCAACGCTTCGCTGTCGATCATCCCCGCCCTGTCGATCGCGGTGCTCGGGTGGCTGACCGCCGCGGCGATCCTCGGCGCGCTGGCCCTGCTGCAGCGTCGGTTACGGGCATAGACGTTTCGCGTGTCGTATCCCCGCCCGCAACCTTCCGGACAGACGGCGGTGTCAGTCTTCTCCACGTGCGCGTTGCGATCGTCGCAGAGTCATTCCTCCCGAATGTCAACGGTGTCACCAACTCCGTCCTTCGGGTCATCGAGCATCTCCGCCGCACCGGCCACGAGGTGCTGGTGATCGCACCGGACACCCCCCACGGCGAGCCGCCCGCCGACCGCGTCCACGACGGGGTCCGCGTGCACCGGGTGCCGTCGAAGATGTTCCCCAAGGTCACCTCGCTCCCGCTCGGGGTGCCGCGGCCGCGACTGGTCGGCGTCCTGCGGGGCTTCGACCCCGACGTCGTGCACCTGGCCTCGCCGGCACTGCTCGGCTACGGCGGGCTCCTGGCGGCGCGCCGTCTCGACGTGCCGACGGTCGCGGTGTTCCAGACCGACGTCGCGGGTTTCGCGCAGAGCTATGGTGTCGGAGCGATGTCTCGGGCGGCCTGGGCATGGACCCGACACCTGCACGGCAAGGCCGACCGCACCCTGGCGCCGTCCACGTCGGCGATGGACGACCTTCTGGCGCATGGCATTCCGCGGGTACACCACTGGGGTCGCGGCGTCGACGTCGCCGGTTACGTCCCGTCGGCGCGCGACGAGGCGCTGCGCTCGCGGTGGTCGCCGTCGGCGCGGCCGATCGTCGGGTTCGTCGGCAGGCTGGCCCCCGAGAAGCACGTCGAACGGCTCGCGGTGCTGGCGCGACGCGACGACCTTCAGGTGGTCGTCGTCGGCGACGGCGTGGACCGCGCGAAACTCGAAAGGCTCATGCCGACAGCCGTTTTCACCGGCGCGCTGTACGGCGCGGAGCTGGCGACGGCCTACGCCAGCATGGACGTGTTCGTCCACACCGGGGAACACGAGACCTTCTGCCAGACGGTCCAGGAGGCCAAGGCGTCGGGGGTGCCGGTCATCGCGCCCAACGCGGGCGGCCCGCGGGACCTCGTCGCGCCCATGCAGACCGGATTGCTGTTGGACGTCGGCGAATTCGAGGCCAGGCTGCCCGCGGCCGTCGACCACCTGCTCGACGAACGGCAGCGGTATTCGGTGGCGGCCCGGCGTAGCGTGCTGAACCGCACCTGGCCCGCCGTCTGCGAGCAGCTGCTCGTCCACTACGACGCGGTGCTCGGCCGCCGCGGCGCCAGGGCCGCCTGACCCCACGTCCGGCGCGTGCGGGTATACCGGTAGGTGTGTGGCCGCTTCGTCTCGTCGTGATCGCGGGCGTCGTCGTCATGTCGTGCGTCGCCTGTTCGTCGTGGGACACGGAGACCCAGGCGCACGCTCCGGTGACGGCCGCCGAGGATCCCGCAGTGCTGCTGGGCTCGATGACGGCGCGCCAGGTCGTCGACGCATTGCCCCGGGCCGGGATCGCGACCGTGCATCCCGTCGACGACACCGATTCCCAGTGCCCGAGTGCGGGGTGTCTGCAGTCGGTGTCGACCGACGCCTTCCGGGTGATGTCGTTCCCCAGCACCGGGCGGGCGGAGGCCTATGCCGCCGACCACCAGGGCCGTTCGGTGGAGACGCTCGCGGTGACTTTCCCCGCGAACGTCCCCGCCGCCGACCGGGATCGGGACTGGAACGCGATCGTGGCGCTCGTCAGGTGATCAACCCTGCGCCAATTCGGCGACGGGCTGCCACTGCTCCCACGTCTTGATGCGGCTCTCGTAGTCGGCCTTGGCCAGCTGAATGGGCAAGCTGCCGAAGAAGACTCGCAGCGGCGGCTCCTCGGCGTCGACGACCTCGAGGATCGCGGCGGCCGACGCCTTGGGGTCACCCGGGGCGGTGGACCGTTCGTCGCGGGCCTTCTGCGCGGCCGCGTGGACCTCGGCGTAGTCGGCGATCTCCTCGGCCCGCTTCGCCGACGAGCCCGCCCAGTCGGTCGAGAAGCCGCCGGGCTCGACGAGCGTGACGTGGATGCCGAACGACTCGACCTCCTGCGCCAGTGCCTGCGAGAAGCCCTCCAGTGCCCACTTCGACGCGTGGTAGATCCCGACGTTCTGGAACGCGGTGATGCCGCCGATCGACGACACCTGAATGATGTGTCCGCTGCGCTGGGCACGTAGGTAGGGCAGCGCCGCCTGGGTGATCCACAGAGCGCCGAAGACGTTCGTCTCGATCTGGGCGCGCGCCTCGGCCTCGGAGAGCTCCTCGATGAAGCCGAACTGTCCGTACCCGGCGTTGTTGACCACGATGTCGAGGCGACCGAAGTGGTCGTGGGCCTGCTTGACCGCGGCGAAGTCGGCGTCGTGGTCGGTGACGTCGAGTTCGATGGGCAGCAGCGCGTCGCCGTAGGTGGCGACGAGGTCGTCGAGCGAGGAGGTGTCACGCGCCGTGGCGGCGACCTTGTCACCGCGTTCCAGCGCCGCGATGGCCCACTCCCTGCCGAAGCCCCGCGACGTCCCCGTGATGAACCACACCTTCTCGGCCATGCCTGCTCCTCTGCTCACCCGTACCTTCGACCGGTACCAACGTCCCGACGGGTTACCCATTCCCGGCGCGCGCACTTTCACAGGTAGCGTCGGAGTCGTGAGCCGCGCAACGCTGGAGAAGGACCCCCACGAGGTGGCGTCCATGTTCGACGGGGTGGCCCGCCGCTACGATGTGACGAACACCGTGCTGTCGCTGGGGCAGGACCGCCGCTGGCGGCGGGCGACGCGGGCGGCGTTGCAGATCGGCCCCGGCGACACGGTTCTGGACCTGGCGGCGGGGACCGCGGTGTCGACCGTCGAGCTGGCCCACTCGGGAGCCTGGTGCGTCGCGGCCGACTTCTCGGTGGGAATGCTGTCGGCGGGCGCGGCGCGCGACGTGCCGAAGGTCGCCGGCGACGCGACCAAGCTGCCCTTCGCCGACGGCGTGTTCGACGCGGTGACGATCAGCTTCGGGCTGCGCAACGTCGTCGACCACGCGGAGGGGCTGCGCGAGCTGGCCAGGGTCACCCGCTCCGGCGGCAGGCTGGTGGTCTGCGAGTTCTCGACCCCGACCAACACGCTGTTCGGCACCGTCTACAAGGAGTACCTGATGAAGGCGCTCCCCTCGGTTGCCCGCGCGGTGTCCAGCAATCCTGATGCCTACGTGTACCTGGCCGAGTCCATTCGCGCCTGGCCCGATCAGCCCGCCCTGGCGCGGCGGATCGAGGACGCCGGCTGGTCGGCGGTGCGCTGGCGCAACCTCACCGGCGGCATCGTGGCGCTGCACGCGGCCATCAAGCCCTGACGCCGAGGCGTCACACGGCGAGTTGTGGCGGCGGTCCGCTCGAACCCACCCTGAAGTGCTCGGTGATGCGGGCGTCGACGTCGTAGCTCATCCGCTCGGGTGCGGCGCCGGCGCGGATGCAGGCCGCCTGGACCACGTCGGGTGAATGCGCCGCGAACACGCCGTAGAGCACCTCGTCGGTGGGCACAGCGAGCGTCATGAGCACCCAGACCGGAGATCCCTCGGCGCTCAGGTCCGCGGTGGCCCGGTCGAGGTCGGCGACGAGGTCGTCGGTCGACTGTGGCGTGAGGTCCGGCCGATACCATTCCACCAGGAAGCGAGTCGCCGTGGGGACAGCTCCGCTCATGGGTCCCACGCTACGGCGATCGACCCCGTGAGTAATCGGGGTAAACCCTAGGATCTACCCGATCGCAGCTTCATGGCGAGCTGGGCACGGGAACGTATACCCAGCTTGCGATAGATCTGGGTGAGGTTCGCCTCGACGGTCTTGAGGCTGACGAACAGCGTCGCAGCTACCTCACGATTGGTCATGCCGGACGTGGCGAGCTCGGCGATCCGCTGCTCGGTCGGCGTCAGGACCGCGCTGCGCGGGCTGCCGACGTTGGTGCGCTCCAGCTCGACGCGGGTCCGCTCGGCCCACAGCGACGCACCCATCCGTTCGAATTCGCGCAGCGCTTCGCCGAAGGTGTCCGCAGCGGCCTGCTTCACGCGTTGCCGACGCTGCAGCTGCCCGAGCAGCACCAGGGTCCGCGCCCGCTCGAACGGCATGGGCAGCCGGTCGTGCTCGGCGAGGGCGGCCGTCACGACCCTGGTCGCCCCGTCGAGGTCACCGCCCGCGGCACACCACATGGCGCGGCCCCGGCAGCCGGTCGCCAGCAGCCACGGCCTGTCGAGTCGGTGGCCGTCGGCCTCCAGTCGCTCGATCAGGGGTACGGCCTCGTCGACCTGACCCAGGTTGATCATCGCCTCGACGGCGTCGGGCACGTGCTCGAGGATCCTGATCTCCGAACCCGGCGTCTCGCCGAACGCGTCGATCAGGGGTTGCAGCGTGGCCAGCGCGTCGGCGTAGTTGCCGAGCGAGATCTCCAGGAAGCCGAGGATGGTCAGGGCCGACACCGCGAGCTGCGGGGTGTCGCAGTCCCGGGCGATCGCGAGCGCGGCGGTGGCCTCGGCGCGGGCGTCCTCGGCGTTGCCCAGATGCGCGCTGACCATGGCCCGGATCGCCATCGACACGCCCCGCATGTGTTGGGTGTCGATGTGTTCGGCGCGTTCGACGGCCTCGTCGGCGACCGACATCGCGGCGCGGAAGTCGCCTCGCCAGACCTCGGCCATCGCCATGTGCGAGGACATGACCATCACGTCGCTCTCGGCGCCGCGGTCCAGGCAGAGCTGGTGCACGTCCAGGGCTTCGAGCCGCGCGGCCTCGAGGTCCCCGGTCCAGGCCAGCGTGATCGCCCGGACGGCGCTGGCCCGGAACTGCAGGGGGATGTCGGCGTCGCGATCTTCGAGTTCCAGTGCCCGCTGCAGGGCCTGCTCGTCGACCCCGTCGCCGCGCATGCACTTGGCGAGCACGACCATGGCGAGGGCCTGGCTCGTCTGTTCCGGCTGCGCCAGGTCGAGGGCCCGCTCGAGCGCCGACTCGGCCTGGCGCACGGAGTCGTCCAGCTTGCCCGAGTAGAGGTATGCGAACGACGACAGCAGCAGGCTGCGGACCATCAGGAGGTGATCGCCCTCGCCGTCGCTGACCGCGTGGTCGAGCAGGTCGATGGCGTCGGCGAGGCTGTCGTCGTAGATCCGCACGGCCGCAAGCAGATTCAGGGCGGCCGCGCGCAGCGGGCCCGGCGGCAGCTGGTCGATGGTCGGCTTCAGCAGTTCCTCGGCGCGTCCGGAGGCACCGGCGCGGAAGTGGTGCTCGGCGCACCTGATGCGGCGCTCGGGGGTATCGCCCCCGAGGTTGATGGCCAGGTCGAGCAGTTCGGCGGCCGCGGCGGGCGCACCCCTGGCGCGCGCGGAGTCCGCGCCGGTGTCGAGTGCGAGGAGCGTGGCGGGGTCCGCACTCGACGAGGCCAGGGCGAGGTGGCGCGCCCGCAGCTCCGGCTGCTCGACGACGTCGGCCAGGGTGCGGTGCATCTGCCGGCGGCGGGCGGGACCCACCAGGCTGTAGACGCCGCGGGCCAGCAGCGGGTGGGTGAACCGGACGCGGTTGCCCGAGATCTGCACGATCGCGTCGGTCTCCGGTGCTTCGAGCAACTCGACCACGCGTGCGGGGGGCTGTTCGATGACGCGGGCGAGCAACTCCACCGTCGTGGCGCCCAGGCTGGCCGCGGCCAGCAGGACCGTCTGGGCGTCCTCGCCGAACTGGTCGAGTCGGGACCGGACCAGATCGGCGAGCGACCCCGGTAGCGACGCGTCGGCGAGGCTGGACTGGCCGTCGATCGCGCGGGCGAGTTCCAGCGCGTAGAACGGGTTGCCGCCGGACAGTTCACTGATGCGGACGATCGTCGGCCTCGAGAACGATCGCCCCAGTCGACTGCTGATCACCCTGCGCAGTCCGCCGAGGCTCAGCGCCCCCACGGTCACGTGGTCGACGCCGTCGAGGCGGTTGAGCTTCAACCAGTCGGCGCCGGTGGGGGTCGTAGTGGCCTCGCTGCGTTCGGTGACGAGCACTCCGACGCAGCCCTTGAGTCGACGGGCGGCAAACGCCACCACGGCCTGGCTCGACGAGTCCAGCCACTGCACGTCGTCGATCGCGACGATCACCGGAGCGGTGTCCGCGAGCCGGTCGATGACGCCGAGGAAGGCCGATGCGACGACGCGTTCGTCGGTGGCGGGCCCGGTGCCGTCGCCCTGCAGCAGCACCCGGTCGATCGCGATCCGCTGCAGGGGAGGCAGGGTGGCGCGGACGTCGGCACCGACGCCCTCGAGCAGGTCGGCGAGCACGGCGTAGGTGAGGCCCGCCTCGGCTTGCCCGGCCCGCGCCGAGAGCACGTGGAAGCCGTGGCCGCGCGCTTCGTCGAGCGCGGTCAGCCACACGGTGGTCTTGCCGATCCCCGCTTCACCCTCGATCACCAACGCAGACGGGTGGCGCCGGCTCGACTCGAAGAACGTCGTCACAGCCCGCGATTCCACCGCCCGGCTCACCCCAGGCCGCAAATTTCCCCTTCCCCCGAAGCTCCTCCTCCCGACCGTGGTTTCCCTGACCGCGGCTCGGGCAAACGTCGTTCCTGATGACCGCACGACGCCGCGGCCAGCGGTATTTGCTGGCGTTGATGCCCGTGGACATACCAACGGTATCTAAGTCTGCTAGGAATCGAAGCCGAACGGGCGCCCCGTTCGCTGGCTCAGCTGAAGGGCGGGCGCCCGTCGAGCCGACGGGACCCGGCGCCCGCGGCGCGCCACACCCGCGCCACCCAGTCGGCGTCGTCCTCGGTGACGAGATTGCCCATCACGCGCACTGCAACCTCCATGAGGAACGACGACCGCATGGCCAGCGGGCCGACCGCGGGCAGGAACCGTGGAATCGTCAGGAGCAGGGCCAGCCGCCGCGCCACCGAGAAGCCGCGCGCGTAGTGCCGACGCAGTTCCGCCGGCCAGGCCATCGTCAGATCCGCGACACCCAGCATCTCCGCGGCCAGCCGACCCGTCTCCAGGCCGTAGTCGATGCCCTCGCCGTTGAGCGGGTTCACACAGGCCGCGGCGTCCCCGACCAGCACCCAGTTGGGTCCGGAGAGTCCGGAGACGGCGCCGCCCATCGGCAGCAGCGCCGACAGGGGCGCCCGCGGCTCGCCGTCGAAGTCCCACTCCTCGCTCCTGAGCCGGGCGTAGTGCGACAGCAGCGGTCGAAGTGCAGTGTCGGCCGGGCGCCGCGACGTGGCCAACGCGCCGACGCCGATGTTCACCTCGCCGTTGCCGAGCGGGAAGATCCAGCCGTAGCCGGGAAGCACGTCGCCCGCGGGGGAGCGCAGTTCGAGATGCGACGTGATCCACGGTTCGTCGCTGCGCGGGGTGGCGAGGTACCCCCGGATCGCGACGCCGAAGACGGTCTCGCGGTGCCATTCGCGGCCGAGGACGCGGCCCAGGGTCGAGCGGACGCCGTCGGCGACGACGAGGTGCTCACACCCGATGCGGGTGTCGTCGGCGAGGACCACCGACGTGACGCGTCCTCGCGAATCACGCTCGACGCCAACGGCTTTGACGCCCAGCGACATCTTGGCGCCGTCGGCGACGGCGACCTGACGGATGCGCTCGTCGAGCTCGGTGCGGGGGACCGCACTGCCGGTCGGCGGGAACGACGGGCCGGGCCACTCGATCTCGACGTCGGCGCCGAAGCCGGACATGCGCAACCCGCGGCTGCGCACCCTGCCGGCGAGCCAGGGACCCAGGCCCAGCAGTTCGAGTTCGGCGACCGCACGCGGGGTGAGACCGTCCCCGCACGCCTTGTCCCGGGGGAACCGTTGCCCGTCGATCACGAGCACGTCGCGACCCTGGCGGGCAGCCCACGCCGCCGCGGCGGAACCGGCAGGCCCGGCACCGATCACGACCACGTCAGCTTTGGTGTGCACGATGCCCAGTATGTTGGACCAATGAAGACACCGGCGACCGTGGTCGCGGGCGTGGACTTCGGTGACGCCACCTTCGCGGCCAGCGTCCGCGACGGAGTGGCGCGCATCGAAGACCTCATGGCCACTGAGTTGGGCAAAGCCGACGAGCTGATGGCCGAAGCCGTCCAGCATCTGTTCCAGGCGGGCGGCAAGCGGTTTCGGCCCCTGTTCACCGTGCTGTCGGCGCAGCTGGGACCCGAGCCCGACGCGTGGCAGGTGTCGGTGGCGGGCGCCGTCATCGAGCTGGTGCACCTCGCGACGCTCTACCACGACGACGTCATGGACGAGGCGCAGGTCCGCCGCGGCGCGGACAGCGCCAATGCCCGCTGGGGCAACAACATCGCGATCCTGGCCGGCGACTACCTGTTCGCGACGGCGTCGCGGCTGGTGTCCCAACTCGGCCCCGATGCCGTGCGCGTCATCGCCGACACCTTCGCCCAGCTGGTCACCGGCCAGATGCGCGAGACCCGCGGCGCGGCCGACGGCGTGGACGCCGTCGAGCACTACCTCAAGGTCGTCTACGAGAAGACGGCGTGCCTGATCGCGGCGTCCGGCACGTTCGGCGCCACGTTCTCCGGGGCCGACGACGAGCAGATCCAGCGCCTCGGGCGCCTCGGCGGCATCGTCGGCACGGCGTTCCAGATCTCCGACGACATCATCGACATCGACAGCGACCCCGACGAGTCGGGCAAGCTGCCCGGCACCGACCTGCGCGAGGGCGTCCACACCCTGCCCGTGCTGTACGCGCTGCGCGAGACCGGCCCCGACGTCGAGCGGCTGCGCGAGTTGCTCGCGGGCCCGATCGACGACGACGCCAGGGTCGCCGAGGCGATCGCACTGCTGCGGGCGTCGAACGGGATCGCTCGGGCCAAGGACACCGTCGCCGAGTACGCCGCGAGGGCCCGCGACGAGCTGGCCCAGCTGCCCGATCTGCCCGGCCGGGTGGCGTTGGCGAACCTCGTCGACTACACCGTCAATCGGCACGGCTGAGCGGAACCGCACGCCGGGTCCGCACGTTGGTGGAGCGGATCACTTCCCCCGACAGTGATCGGCAGTCTGGTTAGGAGGCCCGAGGTGACCTGGCATCCCCACGCGAACAGGGTCAAGACGTTCGTCCTGCTGGTCGTCTTCTCTGCGCTCATCGTGTTCGTCGGCGCGCTGTTCGGCAGGTCGATCATGTTCCTGGCGGTGCTGTTCGCCGTCGGCATGAACGTCTACGTGTACTTCAACAGCGACAAGCTGGCGCTCAAGGCGATGCACGCGCAACCGGTGAGCGAGGTGCAGGAACCCGCCATGTACCGCATCGTGCGGGAGTTGGCGACCACCGCCCACCAGCCGATGCCGCGGCTGTTCATCAGTGACACCGCCGCGCCGAATGCGTTCGCGACGGGGCGCAATCCGCGCAATGCCGCCGTGTGCTGCACGACGGGCATCCTGCAGTTGCTCGACGAGCGCGAGCTGCGCGCCGTCCTCGGCCACGAACTGTCGCACGTCTACAACCGCGACATCCTCATCTCCTGCGTCGCGGGCGCGATGGCCTCGGTCATCACCGCGCTGGCGAGTCTCGCGTACTTCGCGAGCGCCCTGGGCGGCAATCGCGAAGGCACCAATCCCTTTGCGCTGCTCCTGGTTTCGCTGCTGGGGCCCATCGCCGCGACCGTCATCAAGCTGGCGGTGTCGCGCTCCCGGGAGTATCAGGCCGACCAGTCCGGCGCCGAGCTGACCGGTGACCCGCTGGCCCTGGCGAACGCGCTGCGCAAGATCAGCCGCGGCGTCGAGTTGGCTCCGCTGCCGCCCGAGACGCAGCTCGCCGACCAGGCGCACCTGATGATCGCGAACCCCTTCCGCTCCGGGGAGAAGATCGGGCAGCTGTTCTCGACGCACCCGCCGATCGCTGACCGCATCGCGCGGCTCGAGCAGATGGCCGGCCGGGGGCCGGGGCAGTACTGACCCCGGCTGTGCAGGTATCCCTGCATGTCGGGCGACCAGCCTCTATGGTTGTGCCGTGCTGAGCAGAATTCTGATCGGCCTGGTGGCTGCGGGGGCAGCAGTGATCGGCGTGCCCGGCGTGGCGGCCGCCGATCCGGATCCAGCGCCGCCCCCACCCCCGCCGCCGCTGAACCTCAACGCGCTGAAGCCGGTGAGTCCCGAGGGCTTCGCGATCCAGAACGACCAGGGCTACGGGTTCGCCGTGCCGGGTGACATCGCGTGCGTCATCAGCCGCGGATCGGGCAACTACGGCTGCATCGGCCCGTTCCCCGGCGCGCCCGACGGGGCCAACCAGGTCACCGGAGGGCAGCAGGGCGTGCCCACGTTCAAGGCCGTCGCCAATCCGTTCTACGTCTTCCAGACGCCGCCGGCGCGCCTCCTCCCGGGTACGCGGATCAGCTTCCGCGGTGTCACGTGCGGTACCGACGGCACCAGCACGCAGTGCACCAATCAGTTCGACGGCGCGGGCTTCGCCGTCACCCCCGGCGGAAGCTTCGTCCTGCCGCCGAACAACCCCCTGCTGCTCAACACCGGCGAGGGCAAGAACCCCTACCTGAACTGACGCGTCAGAACCCCGCGCCGTGCACCTCGTGGCCGGGCTTCTCCGCGGCGAGTCCGCGGTAGGCGTCCTCGACCGTCGAGCCGTGGTTGATGACACCGTCGACCTCGCGGGCGATCGGCATGTTCAGGTCGTAGTGCTCGGCGAACTCCATGACGACGCTCGCGGCCTTGACGCCCTCGGCGACCTGGTTCATCGAGGCGATGATCTCGTCGATGGGCTTGCCCGCGCCCAGCTGCTCGCCGACGTGCCGGTTGCGGCTGCGCTGGCTGGTGCAGGTGACGATGAGGTCGCCCATGCCGGCCAGGCCTGCGAACGTGTCGCGGTGCCCGCCCATGGCCTCGCCGAGCTTGGACATCTCGCGCACCGCGCGGGCCATCACCATGGCGCGGG
Source organism: Mycolicibacterium madagascariense (assembly GCF_010729665.1). Classification (NCBI taxonomy): domain Bacteria; kingdom Bacillati; phylum Actinomycetota; class Actinomycetes; order Mycobacteriales; family Mycobacteriaceae; genus Mycobacterium; species Mycolicibacterium madagascariense. The sequence continues at coordinate 983,805 of NZ_AP022610.1, forward strand.
TGTTCTCGCCGATGCCCAGCGAGTAGCCCATGCCGACGGCGATGGCGTAGACGTTCTTCAGGGCGCCCGCCATCTCGACACCGACGACGTCGTCGGTCGTGTAGGTGCGGAAGCGCTTGGTGCGGAACAGCTTTCCAAGGTTGGCGGCGAGGTGCTGATCGGGCATGGCCAGCACCGCCGCGGCCGCGTAGCCGTCGGCGACCTCGCGCGCGATGTTGGGGCCCGCCAGGATGCCCGCGGGGTGGCCAGGGAGCACCTCGTCGACGATCTGGCTCATGCGGTAGTTGGTGCCCTGCTCGAGGCCCTTCACCAGCGACACCACCGGCACCCAGGGCCGCAGTTCCTTGGCGAGTTCGGTCAGCACGGCGCGGAACCCGTGCGACGGCACGCCCATCACGATGACGTCGGCCTGGTGGGCCGCCTCGGAGAAGTCGGTCGTGGCACGCAGCGACTCGGGCAGCGTGACGTCGTCGCCGAGGTAGCGGGTGTTGCGGTGGTTGTCGTTGACGTCGTCGGCGGTCTCCTGGGAGCGGACCCACTGCAGAGTCGGGCCGCGCCGAGCGCAGATCGACGCCACGGTGGTTCCCCAGGAGCCGCCACCGAGGACGACGACGTTCGGTTCGCGTTGCGCTGGTGCCATGGCGATCAGGGTATGGGGGACGGCCCGTTTCTTCGCCGAAATAGCGTCACCCCGCCGCGAAGTGTCAGCGAGCGTCAGCGATAGTTGACGAACTGCACCGCGATCTCGAGGTCCGCCCCCCGCAGAAGTGCCTGCACGGCCTGCAGGTCGTCGCGCTTCTTGCTGCTGACCCGGATCTCGTCGCCCTGGATCTGCGCCTTGACGCCCTTGGGCCCCTCGTCGCGGATCAGCTTGGTGACCTTCTTGGCGTCTTCGCTGCTGATGCCCTGCTTGATGCTCCCGATGACCTTGTAGGTCTTGCCCGACGGTTGCGGGTCGCCCGCGTCGAAGGCCTTCATGGAGATGTCGCGCCGGATCAGCTTCTCCTTGAAGACGTCCACCGCGGCCTTCACCCGCTCCTCGGTGGAGGAGACGAGGATGATGCCCTCCTCGCCCTGCCACTCGATCGTGGTGTCGGTGCCGCGGAAGTCGAAACGGGTGGCCAGCTCCTTGGCGGCCTGGTTCAAGGCGTTGTCGACCTCCTGGCGGTCGACCTTGCTGACGACGTCGAAGCTGGAATCCGCCATGGACTCGCTCCCTCCCTATCGATGGTGCGTTTTCGTCTTGGGACCATCCTCGTAGTACCGTGCTACTCGCACCAAACCCGGGTACGGGTTGGTGCCACGCCAGGCAGGTTGCCCGAGTGGCCAATGGGAGCGGACTGTAAATCCGTCGGCTTACGCCTACGCAGGTTCGAATCCTGCACCTGCCACGCATGTGATGTCGCATGACATCCGAATAGCTCTGAACCCTCGTTGGGGGTTCAGGGCTTTTTTCGTGGGCGTCCGCCGGGGACGCGGCGTCGATGATTCTGACGTCGAAGTCGTGAACGAGCACGAGAACGCGGGTTCGTGGGCCCGGCGGATGGTGATGTGGTCAGGGCCCGCGGTGCAGGTGAACGTCGGAGATCTCGTTCCAGATGCCCGCAGCGCCGGGCAGCGTGGTGCCATCCGGGCGGTGGTGGTGAACTTCGCGATGGGTGGGGAACAGGACGCCGTCGAAGCGCTGGTGCCCGGAGGTGTAGTGCGCCACCGTATTTCCGGTGAGGTCCGGCAGGTAGTCCATGCGGCGCTGCCGAAGCTCGGCATCGAAGTAGAACACCTGGTCGACGTTGTGGGTGGCGATGGCGTCGGGAAATCGGACGGCCAGCCGCCGCCAGGTCTGCCCGTCTTCTCGCCAGGGCTCGATCTCGTGGCTGATGATGTCGGGCCTGGCCAACAGGTGGGGTTCCATCAGGTAGTTCCACAGCGCGTAACCGGCGAAGTACACCACCTGCGTGGCCGTCCACCGCACCGATCCGTTGAAGGCGGGAAAGTGTGCGCGCGGATCGGTCTCCTCGTCGACGAGTTCGTCACCGCGCCACAGCGTCACCCGGTCCACTCTGGGCGGACCGGGCTCGACGTCGAGCACTGCGCGAAATCTGCTGGGCCCGAAGGAGGAGTACTCGATGCGCTGACGGTGGACGTCGCAGGTGACCACGGTGTCGGCGAACGCATCGGGCCAGCCGCGGGCGCCCCAGAACGGGCCAAGGGTGGCGACCCGAGCGGTCAGGGAACCCACCCCGAGCCACGCGGGTCGTCCTCCGTGCGCCTCGAGCACCGCCTCGAGAAGATCGTCGCTCATCAGACCATCGTGGCCAGCCCGTCGTAGCCACGAGCCACGCCCGGTGCCAACTTTCGCTCGCATGGGGTCATCAGGACCGGTGAACGACTCCGACCACGCCGCCACGCTTGACGGCACGAGGAGACTGGCGAAATGGGGCAAGCACACCGGGCTCTGGCCGCGGCGGGACTCGGACCGCGGGACGACGTGCGACGGGCAGAGCTGGGGAGATCGCCTCGGACGTCGCGCGGGCGGAACAGACACGTGGTGGCCGTCGTCGTGTTGCCTGACACGATCGCCCTGGGCGTCTACGTCACGCAGTCGGTGTTTGGGCAACCCGCCGGCATGATCGCCGAGGTGATGGGCATCGACGAACCATCGCCCTATGAGGTCGTGCTGTGCGGCAACGCCACTCGGCACGTGCTCCCGAGCGGCATCGACTTCGGCGAGCTCGCACCCCTGGACGTAGCGCGCGACGCCGATACCGTCGTGGTCGCCGGAGTCGTCGAGCCGATGAAACCGCGCGACGAGGAGTTAATAAACGTGTTGCGCGACGCCTACCAGGGCGGAGCGCGGTTGGTATCGACCTGCAGCGGCGCGTTCGTCCTTGCGCAGGCCGGCCTGCTTGACGGCCGCACCGCGACCACCCACTGGCTGCTGGCCGCGGAGTTTCGGCAGGCCTTTCCCGGGGTGCGCCTCGACGTCGACCGGCTCTACGTCGACGACGGACGGGTACACACCTCGGCGGGTCGGATGGCGGCGTTGGACCTGGCCTTGCATCTGCTGGCGCTGGACCGCGGGCAGGCCGCCGCCAACGACGTCGGCAGGATTCTGGTCAGCGCTCCGCAGCGATCGGGCGGACAGGCGCAGTTCGTCAAGGATTCTCTGCGTGCGGACGCGACGACGTCGATGGAGCCTCTGCTGCAATGGCTTCGGGAGAATCTCGAGCAGCCCATCACGCTGGCTCAGGTCGCGGCGCACGGGCACATGAGCGAGCGAACCCTGGCACGCAAGTTCCGCGCGGCCACCGGGACCACGGTGTTCGATTGGCTCATCCGCGAGCGCATCAACCGTGCGAAGGTGCTGCTGGAGACCACCGACTTCACCATCGGAGAGGTAGCCGCCATGGCGGGGTTCGGTTCGACGGAGGCGTTGCGTCGTCACTTCGACAAGGCGGTCGGCACGACCGCGGGAGCTTATCGACGCACGTTCCGGAGTAGCGCGGCGAACGAGGCGGCGTCCTGAGTCGTCTGGACCCAGTTGCGTGCACATTCGGCGGTGGCCGCTGACGCCGGCGGTCATGGCTAGGGGAGTGACGGTGGGCGAGCCTCATGACGTCGACCGCGCGGCGATGAAGCACCCCGTTCGCCACGCCGAAAGTGCAGCGGTGGGGATTCACCGCAGCGGCCGCCGCCAGGTCAGGGTCGCGCAGGCTGGCGTGCCGTCGTGTGTCGTGTCTGCTGACAGGATCAGCCGACCCATCTCGATGCGGCCATCGCGGATCTGCGGATGTCCTATCCAGTTGGGCAGCAGCGACACCACGACGTCGTGGTGAAATGTTGCCGTTGCCTCGTCCAGATGGAAGGGGCCGGCGTAGGCGAGGTAACTGCGCGCCGCGGCGATCGTCTGGCTTGGGGTACCGCCACCCGGGTCGGGGTGCTCGTACGGTGGGCGGTCGCGGCGCATCAATTGTGCTGACATGTAACCGTCCGCGGTGTACTGGATGATCCCGACGGGTTCCACGCCCAGCGGGTGGTCGAGCAGTTCTCCGTCGCTGCCGCGTACCTCATAGGACACCAGTTCCCAGGCTCCGTAGACGTTTTCTACCCTGACGGGCTCGGTCATTCCCGCACCTGCGACGCGCGGTTCAGGCCGAACATCAGCCACGCCTGCGGGCTGGCCCACTCGGGATAGAGCTCGTTCATCTCCGTGTAGAGCTCCAGGTCACTGGCGGTGCTTTCCACGAGCCGGGAGAAGTCGATCAGGTACTGCTTGGACGCCTCGATGGCCTCGGGTGTGTCAGGCGCACTGGCCTTCTTGTGACCAGCCACCGCATGCTTCGGGTTCAGGGCGGCCAATCGGTCAAGGGCGGCAATCCAATTGATGCGGCTGTCGGCGGTGGTTCCGCCGACGTACATGTTGCACTGGTTGTAGAGCACGTCGCCGCCGACGACGAGGTCGATGGACGGGACGTGCAGGGACGTGGTGTCCACGGTGTCGGTCTGGCCCTGTTCGATGATGCGCAATTCGTGTCCCTCCAGGGTGAACACGTCCTCCTCGAAGGGTTCGGCGGCGGTCAGGCTCGGGGGCACCTGCCCAGGCCAGCAACGGCTGAAGAAGTCCCGCAACGGAATGGCTTGCTCGTGCATGAGTTCCACCGACTTCGGGGTCGCGATGGCCTTCGCGTCGGGGAAGTGCTCGAGCAGCACGCTGAGGCCGTAGAAGTGGTCGAAGTGCCCGTGGGTGATGTAGATGGTGGTCAGGTTGCGGTTGTGCAGGGCCACCCAGGCGGCGAGGGCCTCGGCTTCGGCGATCGTGGTGAGGGTGTCGACCAGGACGGCATCACGCTCGCCGAAGATCAACGTCGAGGTGATCGGGTCCCACCCCAGCGGCGGCCCGAATGGCCGGGGTCGTTCCCCCACGACCGCTTTCTCCGGTGCGGTGAAGACGTGGAAGTCAAGGGGCGCAATGCGTGTCATGGGAGTGTCCTTCCTCGACCGGCGTGAGTCTTCGATCCCATCCTGCCCGTCTTGGTGACTCCGGTTGGCACGCCCCAGGCCAGAATCACCGCACTTGCCGCCAAAGATGTGCTCGACGCCCGCCGCCCAGGATCGAACGTGGGTGTGGCCTGTTCGAAGGCGTCGCGTCATCGAGCGGCTCAGAGTGGGAAGGGACACTCGGCGCGATATGCGACGGCGCCACGCGTGGCTGCACAGCCCTGGCTCTTCGGTGGTAATCGTCGAATCAGGTTCTGACACAACGATTGTCATCGGCGACATCGTGCACCAGCCAATGCACGTCCGCTACCCCGACCAGCCGACTGCGTTCGACTCCGATCCCACGGCCGCAGCCGAATGCTCCAGCTCGCCATCGACACCGACGCCGTCCTGCTACCGGCGCACTTTCCGGGTCGCCGCGCTGCCCGAATCACCAACGATCAACACGGCTTCGGTATAGGAGACTGGGTGACCGTGCCGGACTGACCCGCAGGCACCACCACTCGCCAACGTGGCGGGATCTGTGCCAAACGTGACGCCAAGCGTGGCCGATGACGACCTCTGCACCGAGATCATTGAGACCTCGAGACAAGACCGCCACTCACCCGCTGGGGATTGCAGGGCGTTCGGCAAAGGAGCACGAGCCATGCCATCGGTATTCATCACCGGCGCCAACCGCGGCATCGGACGCGCGATCACCACGGAATTCGCCAAACGCGGCTTTCGCGTGGTCGCTACCGCCCGTAATCCCGACACGCTGGCCGATCTCGACGTCGACCAGCGGTTGGCTCTCGACGTCACCGACGACGACAGCGTGAGTGCGGCGGTGGCTGTGGCCGGCGACATCGATGTGCTGGTATCCAACGCCGGCGTCATCTTCTACGCGGCCGTCGAGGCGACGCCGCCGGCGGAACTGCAACGATTGTTCGACCTCAACACGGTTGGTGCCATCCGGGTGGCCCAGGCCCTGCTGCCGGGGATGCGCGCCCGCGGTGCCGGTCGGCTGTTGTTCATGTCCAGTGTGGCCGGACGCATCGTGCTGCCACCGGGTGCGGCGTACGCGGCGACCAAGTGGGCGCTGGAGGCTCTGGTCGAATCGCTGGCAATCGAGTTGACGCCCTTCGGGGTTCACGCCGCCCTGCTCGAGCCCGGTGCCGTGAGTTCAGGCGCGCTCGACGACGTCACCACCTACACGCTGCCCGATGACCCGTACGCCGGTCTGCTCGGCGGCGGGGGAGCCCGCACCGACCAGATGACCCCAGAACAGGTGGCCGCCGCCGTGGTCGACGCCGCGCAGCTGCCCGAGCTGCCGCTGCGCATCCCGATCGGGCCGTCGGCGACCACGATCCTGGCAGCGCGGCGAGCGGCCCCGGACGACGCCCCATTCGACGTCACCGGGCCACGATGAGTTCACCGATTCTCGTCACCGGCGCTACCGGTCGGCACGGTAATACCGGCGAGCACCTGGTCGGGCGCCTCCTGGCGGCGGGCCGGTCGGTACGGGTGCTGGCCCGCGGACACAACCCGCGCACCCAGCACCTGGCCGTCCTCGGCGCCGAGATCGTCATCGGGGATCTCGGCGATCGGCGTAGCCTGGTGCCGGCGCTGCGCGACGTCGACCTCGTGTACTTCGTGTACCCGATCAATGCCGGTATCGTCTCGGCCGCCGCGAATTACGCTGCAGCCGTTCGGAAAGTTGGGCGGCATCCCCGCACCGTGGTGATGTCCATGGGGCCTGCCCATCCAGAACATCCCAGCGCGCTCGGCCGCGCCCAATGGTTGGCCGAGCAGGTCTTGGACTGGGCGGGTTTGGACCTCACCGTCTTGAGGGTGGCCGCCCTCTTTCACGAGAACCTTGCGGTATTGCACGCCAGGACGATTCGCGACGAGCAAGTGATCCGCAATTGCTTCGGAGCGGACCCGGTCCCGTGGATCGGCGCTCGCGACGTCGCCGATCTCGCGGCGACCGCTTTACTGCACCCCGAAGGGTTGGGCGTCGGCCCCGTGCACCATCTCGCCGGTGCTGAGGACCTCAGCCACCTCGACATCGCCGACGCGCTGACCGAATTACTCGACATTCCGATTGAATTCGCCGACATCACCGAGGCGCAGTGGCGCGACGATCTGATCACGCTGGCGAATTCAGACACCACCGGCGCACTCAATACCGCCATGGCACAGCATATCTCGGCAGTCGCGAGCCAAATTGCTCGCGGCGGCGGACCAGCGATGAGTTCGGACCCCGACAGACTGCATCGGCTCATCGGCCACGCCCCAGTGACCATGCGCGAGTTCCTGGCGACCAACATCGAAGACTTCCGTTCGGTTCGGCTGGTCAGGTGAACAGAACCGGGAGCCTTGCCACGTCAAGCTGCAGAACGCGGGAGTCGCCGAGGGTGGCCCCAACTGTGAGTGAGCCGACCAACCATGACTGCGGAGCCTCTCACCTGGTGCCGTCGTATCGGCGTTCGGCGAGCGCACGCGACACGCCGGGTTCTGGTCCGACGGAGTTGGCATCGCCCGCGGGAACGTCGGACCGACGCAGTCGCCGGGGCCGAGCACGCCAGAGCCACAGCTGATCGCCAAGCCATCTGCGGGCCGCTCTGCCCTCGCCGCCCTCTGCAGCAGAAACCGTTCCCACGGCGCGCATCGTGCCGATCAACGCTCATAATGGGGAGTTTCGCGTGCCACTCGTCATCCAAACCCGCTTCGCCACCGGCGTGGCCATGGTGGGAGCCACCGCCCTCATCGCCGCCCCCTTGGCGCCGTCGACTCCCGCCTTTCGCCCACCAGACAGCCACGCCGCCACCGTTCTGGTGGCCGCCGAAACTCCCATCGACAGCGCCGCCTATGCGGTGGCGAAGACCTTGGTCGCTCAGTTGCCGGCCCTCACCACCCCAGCTCAAGCGCTCAGCGACTTCGGGGTGCTGACCGAGTTTCTCGTCAGCACCGCGAATAGCTACATCCAGTCCTTCGCGGGCGCTCCGCAGGCCATCATCACCGCTGCAGGTCAGGTCGTGAACGGCGATGTCAACGGCGCGTTCACCACGCTGGAGGGAATCCTGTTGACGCCGACGTTCAACTTGGCCCTTGATGGCTCGCTGCAGAATGCGGCCGATACGGCGGCTGACCTCATACCGTCTGCACCCGTCGCCAATGTGGTGAAGGCGCTGCCGAACATCGTCGTGACCGCCGCGTTCCCGCTGTTGTTCACCTACTCCGATGCTCGGGTCAACGTGGTGAACGCCGTCTCCGCGGTCGTCCATGCGCTGTCGACCCTGAACCTTTCGGGTGCGCTCAGAGGGATCGCGACGGGGTTGAACACCATCACCAGCAACCTGGCCAGCGACGTGTTCGGTGACGGCGGTGTCGTCAGCGGCTTGGGACAGGCGCTCCAGCAGATCATCTCCGCGGCGTTCCCCCCGCCCGCGGCCACCCTCGCCGGCACAGCTACCACGAAGACGCTGGTAGCCAAGACCGATCACCTCTCGACGGACACGGTCGCAACCTCCATCACGGCGGCACCGACGACCCAGAACTCCACTGGTAGAGCGGCAACCAGGCCCCACCTGAGCAGCACTAAGACCTCGACCACGAGGGCGTCCAACGACACAGACGGCAAGACGTCAACGAACTCGACCACGGACGCGACGAAGACCTCGTCGTCAGGCGAAACCGGGAACGATGGCGGCGACACGTCCGCCTCAGGCAAGGACTCCCGGATCGCCAGAACCAACAAGGGCGGAGGCGAGACGAAGAGGCACGCAGGCGTTTTGGGCCGCGCGCACGCCGAAACGAGTGCCACTCATACGGATTGACCTTGTCTCACCAAATCGCACGACACGGCACCCCTGGGCGCAGCCCGTCGGTCCAAGGGCTACGGCCGGATCAACGAGATCGTTCACGGGCGATCCCCGTCGACACGGACATGGCCTTCGTCGACATGCAGGCGCACTACGACGCCGGGATTGTCCGAGAAAAGGTGGCGGACAGGCTATCTGCCGTCGAGCGGATAGCCTGACCGGCGACCTGGCTTGCCCGTCAGCAGCGCCCGCCAGGCCCTGCACCCGGCCACGGTGCCGGGATGGCGGGGTTGTCGGGCGACGGCGGGCACACGCGACCGCACTGCATGCCACCGAACCCGAGCACGGTGACGTTGGCGCAGTGGTCGTAGCTGCCGTCGCTGTAAGTCTGTCCGTCGCAATAGTTTCCGCCACCCCAGGGTGACCAGCCGCCCTGACAGTTCGGCATGGCACTGGCCGGCGCGGCAGCGCCGATGTACGAGCCGACGAGCGCAAGCGTCCCGATGGTCACCTTCAGTCCGGTCGTGGAGAATGTCTTTGGCATGGAGCGTTCCTTCTACGTTTCGGGCAGCCGCGATGGCGCTACCCGTTGTCGATGACAGAGCCGCGAGCTCAACTCCCCGATGGAGTCGCGGCGGCTTGAGGCATGCGCGGAGCATGGGCAACGCGCGCATGTGACGGGAGTGAGCGAGCCGCGGAATCACGTGAACTCCGCCTGCCGCCACTCGGCAAATAGACATCGCCAGGCCCGCCACGGTGGCGTCGACGAAGCGATGCGTCGTACGAAAATAGTTAGCTCTGAGTCAGCTTTCCTCCCCCGAAAGCAGATACGCCGAGTGATCGGCGTCCGTGATGAGTATCACAGATGGATCACAGGCCGTCAATATTTGGCGTAACTGAATTCGCGTAGTGCTGCTATAGCGAAGCGCTGGGATTCCTATCGGCAGTGGTGAAGCGAGTAGACGCCGCGTCGTACGATCCGTCAGCAAACAGAGATGCCGCTGTCGACCCGTTGCTGACGCATCCGCCGGCCGCGCCCTCGTAGGCGTCCGGCTCGGCCGGGGGTGTTGACAACACCAGTGATCCCCATGAGCAGGATGTTTGCTAGCGTGACTCCTGTGGTGTCATGGGACTGCTGTGAATCATGGTGACCACGAGGCGTCGCACGACCCGCGCCCACGCGACACGCAGCGGCAATGAGGGGTGGACGGTTCCAGCACGCCTAGAATCTGCGCTGGCTGGCCGATGGCCTGGGAGGCGACGTGGTGCCGGACACCGGAATGCGAAGGGCCCGTTGGTCGTCCCGGCGGCTGACGCTCGCCGCCTGCGTCGTCGCGATGCTCTCGGTCGGCGCGTTCACTGTGCCCAATCTGCACACGCAGGTGCTCGTCTCCGGCGTGGCCGTGCCCGACGCGTCGATCGGTACGTCCGACGAGGACCAGATTCGCATTGTCCTACAAGCGATCTCCGACGCCTACAACCGCAAGGACGTCCGCGCCGCGCAGGACAGCCTCTGCGCTCGGTCTCGCAGTCAGTGGAGTCCGCAATTGGAGAGGGTGTGGATGGCGTACCGTCTGCGCCACGGTGCCATGGAATTCACCATCCGCAGCGTCGAGGTGACCGGTGTCGTCGCGCGCGTGACCGGTACGCAAACCTATTTCAACGACGTTGTGCCGCAGAAGTTCACGGCCGAGATGGGACGTAGCCCCAGCGGGTGGCGAATGTGTTCGTCCACCTGAGCCCGCGCCGGTCCTACTGACCGTGTCGAATCGTGCTGGACGGGATGGCCCGCTGCTTGCGCGCCGACGACGACGTGGGCGACATCTTGTTGGCGATGACCGACCAGTTGACCGCACACCGGGCGGCGATCTCGGCCAGTTGAGACTGCCGGTGACCGGGAACGGCCGCGAGCAGTGCGGCGACGTCGACGTCCTCCACCATGTGAAGGTGCAACCAGCGCAACAGTTCTCGGCCCGCATCGGTCATTCGAATCGCGGGATCCCGCGACAACGACGCCACCAGGGGCCGCACCTCGGTGCACGAGGTCTCGGATATCCGCGGTGGGGCGGGGGGCGGCGACGGGGGAGTCGACGCGACGGCATGGCGCGCCGGGATTGCGGCCGACGAGGTCACCGCTCTCCTGCTGGAGCACTTCGTCGGATCGTCTCCGCGCAACATTCGGTTGCGAACGTCCCGCACGGTGTTCGGCGAGATGCCCGCGTGCTTGGCGACCGTTCGCAGCGAGCTCTGCGGATGGGCCGTGAGGTATTCCGCCGCCGCGAGTCGGCCGGCCGCCGCGTCGACGGGCCGGACCCGCCCGTCGCGGCCCGTTCGGCTGTCCAGCTTCGGCACCTCGTCGGACGTGCACCGGATCATCTTGATCGTCTTGGCCGACAGCCCCACCAGTCGCGCGATCGCGCGGTCGGACCAATGGGGATGGAACTGGACGATCCTGGCGGCCGCCCGCCGGCGGTCCTCCATCGACAGCGGCAGCCCGTTGCCGAGGTTTACCGCGACCGCCGTCACGAAGGCCGACTCGGTCGAGCCGTCGAGGAGTATTGCCTCGATCATGTTCTCGCCCTTGGCTTGTGCCGCGCGAACGCGGTGGAAGCCATCGATGATCTGCATCGACGGCCGATGCACCAGGATCGGAGGCAGCCGCGCCTCGCATTCCATCAGCAAGGCCGTGTGTTCGACGTTCTCACCCTGGCTGCGCGGAGACTCGCCAAAGCTGAGCGAGCCGATCTCCACCATCTGAGGGGCACCCAGGGTGACGTCGAGATGCGACAACTCGGAGCACCGAATGGCGAGGACGGTGTGGAAGTCGTCAATCGTGGACATGGCGGTACCTAACTGCCGCCCCGGTTGGCGGCACGTGACCTCGGGCGCCGACGGGCGCGATGGGTGGGTGGGCGACGCGGGTACCGGGTTCACCGCGCACCGATCCGCTCTGGTTCCGCGTAGTGCTCCAGAAAGCCGGTGTCGTGGTCGTTGGCCTGCACCCTGGGATGGGTGAGTACGGAGTGCACGTAGGACGACGTCGTCGAAATCCCGTCGACCCGGATCTCGGAGACCGCGCGGCGCGCGCGGTGCAGGGCTGCGTCACGGTGGGAATCCCAGGCGACGACCTTCGCGATCAGCGTGTCGTAGTAGGGCGAGACGACGGACCCCGTCGTCACCCCGTCGTCGACGCGGACTCCCGGTCCGCCGGGCCAGCGCACGTCCCGCACCGTGCCCGGGCTGGGTGCGAACCCCACGGCGGTGTTCTCGGCGTTGATGCGTGCTTCGATCGCATGCCCCGTGCAGGTGACCTGGTGCTGCGCGACGCCGAGGCGCTGCCCGTCGGCGATGAGCAACTGCTGGCGGACGAGATCGATCCCGGTGACCATTTCGGTGACGGGGTGCTCGACCTGCAGACGGGTGGTCATCTCGATGAAGTAGGCCGCCTCGCGCCCGCGGTCGTAGAGGAACTCGACGGTCCCGACGCCCCGGTAGTCGCAGGACTGTCCGAGTCGCACGGCGGCGGCGAGCATGTCGGTGCGGACGGCGTCGGGGAGTCCGGGGGCGGGCGCCTCCTCGACGATCTTTCGACCGCGGCGCTGCAGGGTGCAGTCGCGGTCGAAGAGATGGACGACGTCGCGTCCGTCGCCCAGGATCTGGACCTCGACGTGACGCGCCGCGTCGACGTACCGCTCGAGGTACACGGTGGGGTCGCCGAACGCGGCGCTCGCCTCGGCCATCGCGACCCGCAGCTCGGGGCGTAGCCGATCGGGCGTCGGCACGATGCGTATCCCACGGCCGTCGCCACCCGCCGCGGCCTTGATGAAGACGGGGTAGCCGATGTGCGCCGCCTGTTCCTCGAGGTCGGCGTCGGGGTCGATCGCCGCTGCGCTGCCGGGGAGAACGGGGACGTCCGCCGCCACCGCCGCCGCGCGCGCCGACACGTTGTTGCCCATCAGGGCGATGGTGTCGGGTCGCGGGCCCACCCAGGTGACTCCGAGTGCCTCCACCGTGCGCGCGAACGTCGGGTCCTCGGACAGGAAGCCGTACCCGGGATGGACCGCGTCGGCACCCGAACGTTCGATCGCCTCGACCATCGCGGGAACGTTCAGGTAGCTCTGGCACGCCTGCTCCGGACCGATGGCCACCACCCGGTCCGACAGCTGCGCCGCATAGCCCTCGTGGTCGGCCTCGCTGGCGCCCAGCACCGTCTCGAGGCCGAGGTCATGGGCGGTGCGGATGATGCGCACCGCGATCTCGCCGCGGTTGGCGATGAAGAGGCGCTTCACGTGTCGGCCCGCACCACTGCCACGACGCTGCCGGCCCGCACTTCGCTGCAATCGGCGACGGTGAATCGTTCGACGATCCCGCGGGCGGTGCTCTTGACCTCACTGAACTGCTTCATGATCTCGACCAGACCGATGGGCTCGCCAACGTCCACCACGTCGCCCTCCGAGACGTACGGCGGCTTGCCCGGGCCGGGATGTCGATAGAAGACCCCGGGGAGCGGAGTGGGGACCTCGTGCTCGGGCATGTCCTCGTAGCTACCTTTCCTCGAACGAATTGCGGCCGCAGCGCCTGCGTCGGACGGTCGACGGATCTTTGCGATGTGAGCGCGCTCTTGCGAGTAGCACCACGTTATTTCGTGCTGACAGGCGACGGCTACCGTGCATTTGCCCGAAATAAGTGAGTAGCCAGCGGTGCACTCGCCCCTAGACTGGACCCATCGCACCAGGGAAACGTGCAGGCTTGGCAAATTCGGTCAAGTTACCTAACCAGGGGTTTCGGAGGAGGCGACGGTGCAGCTGCACGATCTGCTTGGCAATCCCGGTCTCGAAATCCGTCTGAGGACTGCCACCAGTGCGATGCGGCTGCGTAGGACCGTCACGACGGTCGCGGCGACCGAGCTGATGGACCCCTCGGCGTACCTGGAGGGCAACGAACTCGTCACCCTGGCGGGCATCGCCATGAACTTCCAGGACGTGCGTACCTGGGAGGCCTACGTCGAACGCCTGGCCGCGGTGTCGATCGCCGGCATCGTGTTCAACTCCGGCGTGGCGCACGCCGACGTCCCCAACGGGCTGGTGCTGGCCGGAGACGAGCTCGACATCCCGGTCTTCGAGGTCGCGCACCCCGTCAACCTCCTGCAGGTGCACCGCCTGGTGAACGACATCCTGAATGCGGAGGGCAGTCAGCTGCTCCGGACGTCGCTGCAGCTGGCCGATCGATGTGCCGAGTTGGAGGCCGCGGGGACGACCGTGCTGGAGCTGCTGGAACAGATCCGGCAAGTGCTCGACGGCGAAGTGGGACTCGTCGACGGCCAGGGCCGGCTGGTCGCCAGTCAGCCCCCGTCGATGGCATGGGGCCCGTGCGGGTCCGGCGCGCCCGCCGAGGACGGGTCGTCCGAACACGTGCGCCTGTTGAACTCCGTGCGCGGGCGCGGCAGCTTCTCCATCGTGGTGCGGTCGGCCAAGAGCGCGTCCACGATCGACGCGCTGCTCGGGCCGGTGGGGTCGATCGTCAGCCTGCACCTGAACTCGACCGCCGAGCAGTACACCGTGGAGAACGACCGCATCATCGCCTTCATCGAGCAGATGCGCCAGCCTCAGGGCGACACCCTTCGGCAGACGAAGAAGCTCATGCGTCTCGCCGGCTTCGACACCGCCAAGCCGACCATCGTGGTCACCACGCGGACCGGGCCCGACCGCCACGATGCGTGGCGCATGCGCCTGCAGTTCGTCGATCTCTTCCCCGCCCTCGGGGTGGCCGAGTCGGAGGACTACGTCTTCCTGATCGGGCAGGGCTTCGGCGACGGCAGTCTCACCACGAAGGAGGTGCTGCATCGGCTCAGGGAGACGGCGCCGCGCCGACCGGCCATCGTCACCGCGCCGATGCCCGACCTGCAAAGCCTGCGCACCGCGATGCTGGCCTCGCCGCTGCAGTTGCTCCGCACGTCCGAACCCGTCATCGGCCGCGGTTTCGACATCTCGTCGGTGCTGGCCACCGCGTTGAACGCCGGTGGCGTCGATCAGGCCATCAACTTCCTGCGTCCGCTGGACGTCTACGACAAGACCGCCGACTACGAGCTGATGCGGACGTTGCGGGCCTACCTCGACGCCGACGGCAGTCCGAGCAAGACCGCGGCGGCGCTGTTCATCCACCGCAACTCGCTGCTGTACCGGCTGAACCGGATCAGCGAGCTGCTCGGGGTCTCGCTGCGGACACTCGAGGGCAAGACGGCGTGCGCCGTGGCGCTGGCCATCTGGGACATGCAGCAGGCGAGCGCGGAGATCAGCCGCACCCCGTTGGAGCGCAGACACCCCCTGCCCGTCGCCACGGCGGCTGCTGCGCTCGGGCCACCTGCACTACGCTGACGAGGCACGTCCCGTGGCAAGGAACCCGGCGCGAATCCGGGGCGGTTCCGCCACTGTGACGATCGCGAACACGCAGGTGCCCGCGGTCGAAGCCAGATACTGGTCTCGGGACATCCGAACGATGAGGGGCGCGAACCCCGAGTAGGAGCCCTGCCGATGTCCACGCCCGTTTCCCCGACACCGCGCGTCGCGTTGCTGTCGACCTCCGACACCGACCTGCTGTCGGCACGCGCCAGCGGTGCGCACTTCAGTTTGGGCAACCCGGTACGCCAGGAACTCGAGCCGCTGATGGCCGACGCTGCCCTCGTCGTGCTGCGGGTGCTCGGCTCCTCCGCGGAGATCGCGTCGGAGCTCGCGGTGTTGCGCGGCAGCGGTCTGCCGATGGTCGTCCTCGGCGGCGAGCGGCAACCGAGCGCAGAGCTGATGGAGTGCTCGACGGTGCCGATGGGCGTCGCCGCGCAGGCGCACGCGTACCTCGCCGAGGGCGGCCCGGACAACCTCGCCCAGATGCACGCGTTCCTGTGCGACACGGTGCTGCTCACCGGCGTCGGCTTCGAGGAGCCGGTGGTCATTCCGGAATGGGGGATGGCCGAGCGTGAGGAGACCGACCGACTGCGGGTCGGCGTGCTGTACTACCGGGCGCACGAGATCAGCGGCAACGCCGGTTTCGTCCATGCCCTGGTCGACGCCATCGATGCGACGGGCGACGCCGTCGGCGTGCCGGTCTTTGCGTCCTCGCTGCGCAGCGCCCCGCAGGAACTGTTCGACGCGATGGGCACCCTCGATGCCCTGGTGGTCAGCGTGCTGGCCGCAGGCGGATCGAGGCCGTCGGGTGCGAGCGCAGGCGGCGACGACGGCTCCTGGGACATCGAACGCATTGCCGCCCTTGACATTCCGACTCTGCAGGGGCTGTGTCTGACCTCGTCGCGGGAGGACTGGCTGGCCAGCACCGACGGCGTCACGCCGCTGGACTCGGCCACCCAGATCGCGATTCCCGAGTTCGACGGACGCATCATCACCGCACCGTTCTCGTTCAAGGAGATCGACGACGACGGGCTGCCGCACTACGTGGCCGACCCCGAGCGGTGTGCGCGGGTCGCGGGGATCGCCGTCAACCATGCCCGGCTGCGCCGCATCCCGAACGCGGAAAAGAAACTGGCCCTTGTCCTTTCGGCGTATCCGACGAAGCACTCGCGGGTGGGCAACGCCGTGGGTCTGGACACCCCGGCGTCGACGGTGCGGCTGCTGCACCTGCTGGCCGATCAGGGGTACGACGTGGGCGACGGCTTCGGCGTGCTCGACATCGACGACGAGACCGAGGCCGGCGACCGGTTGATCCACACGCTGATCGCCGCGGGTGGCCAGGATGCGGACTGGCTCACCAGCGCCCAGCTGACCGACGCCCACGTCACGGTGACCGCCGAGCAGTATGCGGAGTGGACCGCGCACCTGCCCGCCGGCCTGCGCGACGCCATGACCGAGGCATGGGGCCCGGCGCCGGGCTCGCTATTCGTCAACGATCGCCAGGAGCTCGTACTGGCGGCGCTGCGGGCGGGCAACGTGGTGTTGATGATTCAGCCGCCCCGCGGTTTCGGCGAGAACCCCGTCGCGATCTACCACGACCCCGACCTGGCGCCCAGCCACCACTACCTCGCCGCATACCGTTGGCTGGAGCGGGGTTTCGGCGCTCACGCCGTCGTGCACCTCGGCAAGCACGGGTCGATGGAGTGGCTGCCCGGCAAGAACGCCGCACTCTCGGCCGAGTGCGCGACGGACGCGACGATCGGCTCGCTGCCGCTGATCTACCCGTTCCTGGTCAACGATCCCGGCGAGGGCGCGCAGGCCAAGCGGCGGGCGCACGCCACGATCGTCGACCACCTCATCCCGCCGATGGCGCGGGCCGAGACCTACGGCGACATCGCGCGGCTCGAACAGTTGCTCGACGAGTACGGCAACATCGCGTCGATGGACCCGGCGAAGCTGCCGGCCATCCGCGGCGAGATCTGGAATCTCATGCGGGCGGCGGAGATGCACCGCGACCTGGGCCTCGACGACCGACCCGACGACGAGGAGTTCGACGACTTCCTGCTGCACGTCGACGGTTGGCTGTGCGAGATCAAGGACGCGCAGATCCGCGACGGTCTGCACGTGCTCGGCGGTGCGCCGCAGGGCGAGGCCCGCGTCAACCTGGTGCTGGCCATCCTGCGGGCGTCGCAGGTGTGGGGCGGACGCGATCACGCGGTGCCGGGTCTGCGGGCCGCCCTGGGCCTGAAGGACGACGCCGCGACGACCGCGGTCGACGAGATCGAGTCGCGCGCACGGCATCTCGTCGAGGCGATGGAGGCGGCCGGCTGGGACGCGGCTGTCGCCGAGACGCTGCACGACGACCCGGACGTCCAGCAGGTGCTGCGATTCGCCGCCACGGAGGTGATCCCGCGCCTGGCGGGCACCGCAGGTGAGCTCGACGCCGTCATCCGCGCGCTGGCAGGCGGTTTCATCCGCCCGGGCCCGTCGGGGTCCCCGCTGCGTGGCCTGGTGAACGTGTTGCCGACGGGCCGCAACTTCTACACCGTCGACCCTCGCGCGGTCCCGTCCCGGCTGGCCTGGCAGACCGGGCAGGCGATGGCGGAGTCCCTGGTGCAGCGCTACGTCGACGACACGGGTTCCTACCCCGAGTCCGTCGGTCTGTCGGTGTGGGGGACCAGTGCGATGCGGACCTCGGGTGACGACATCGCCGAGGTACTGGCGCTTCTCGGCGTGCGCCCCGAATGGGACGAGGCGTCCCGGCGCGTCAGTCGGCTGGCCGTCGTCTCGCTCGACGAGTTGGCCAGGCCGCGCATCGACGTCACGGTGCGCATCTCGGGATTCTTCCGCGATGCGTTCCCGCACGTGGTGTCCATGCTGGACGACGCCGTGCGGATGGTGGCCGAACTCGACGAGCCGGACGACCAGAACTTCGTCGCCGCCCACGCCAAGGCCGACCTCGCCGAGCATGGTGACGAACGTCGTTCCACGACAAGGATATTCGGCTCCAAGCCGGGATCGTATGGGGCGGGCATCCTGCAGGTCGTCGAGGCGGGCACGTGGCGTGACGACAAGGACCTCGCCGAGGTGTACACGGCGTGGGGCGGTTTCGCGTACGGTCGCGGTCTCGACGGGGCGGCGGCCGCCGACGACATGCGCACCAATTACCGCCGGATCAAGGTGGCGGCCAAGAACGTCGACACCCGCGAGCACGACATCGCCGACAGCGACGACTACTTTCAGTACCACGGCGGCATGATCGCGACCGTGCGCGCGTTGACGGGCTCGGATCCCAAGGCCTACGTGGGGGATTCGACGACACCCGATGCGGTGCGCACCAGGACGCTGTCAGAGGAGACGGCGCGGGTGTTCCGGTCGCGGGTGGTGAACCCGCGCTGGATCTCCGCGATGCGGCGGCACGGCTACAAGGGTGCCTTCGAACTCGCCGCGACCGTCGACTATCTCTTCGGGTTCGACGCCACCGCGGGCGTCGTGCAGGACTGGATGTACGAGAAGCTCGCGCAGGAGTACGTGCTCGACCCGACCACGCGCGAGTTCCTGGACACGTCCAATCCGTGGGCACTGCACGGCATCGTCGAACGGCTGCAGGAGGCCGCCGACCGCGGGCTGTGGGCCGATCCGTCGGCGGACACCCTTGCCGCGCTGGCGCAGGCGTACCTCGAGGTGGAAGGCGACCTGGAGGACCGCGACCGCGGAACCGTGCGGCAGTGAGCGTGGTGCGCGTGCGCATCCTCGGCGTGGGGATGGGACCGCAGCACGTGACCCCCGAGGTCGCCGCGGCGCTGCGGACCGCCGACTACGTGCTCGCCGCCGACAAGGGTGGGGACGACGAGCTGCTCGCGTTGCGCCGCGAAATCCTGGTTCGGCACGCGGAGTCGGTGCCCATGGTCGCGGTGCGAGATCCGGCGCGGGATCGGTCTTCTGGTTTGAGTACGGTGGGTTACGTTGGCGCCGTGGCTGATTGGCATGACGCGCGGGCCGCTGAGTATGCCTCCGTGCTCCGCGAGCGCGGCGGGACCGCGGCGTTCCTGGTGTGGGGTGACCCGTCGCTGTACGACTCGACGATTCGGATCGTCGAGAAGATCCGCGAGCTCGGGGTGCCGGTGGAGTTCGACGTGCTGCCCGGCATCAGCGCGCCACAGGTGCTCGCAGCCAGGCACCGCATCGTGCTGCACGAGGTGGGCCGGCCGGTGCACGTGACGACGGGCCGACGGCTGCAGGAGGCCGTCGCGGCCGGGCAGGACAACGTCGTCTCGATGCTGAACCCGCCGCCGGAGCGGCTCGACCTGACCGGGCTCGACGACTGGACGGTGTGGTGGGGCGCCAACCTGGGGGCCGCCGGGGAGCGGCTCGTCGCGGGCACGCTCGGCGAGGTATGGCCCGCCGTGGTCGAGGCACGCGCGGCGGCCAAGGCCGAGGCCGGCTGGGTGATGGATCTGTTCCTGGTGCGGAGACCCAGCTGATGGGCGGTCTGCTGGTGGCGGGCACGACCAGCGATGCGGGCAAGAGCGTGGTCACCACGGGGCTGTGTCGGGCGTTGGCGCGGCGGGGGATCGCCGTGGCGCCGTTCAAGGCGCAGAACATGTCGAACAATTCGATGGTGTGTGGTGACGGTGTCGAAATTGGTCGGGCGCAATGGATTCAGGCGTTGGCCGCGGGGGTGGTGCCGGAGGCTGCGATGAATCCCGTGCTCCTCAAACCGGGGAGCGATCGGCGCAGTCACGTCGTCCTGATGGGTAGGCCGTGGGGCGAGGTGTCGTCGTCGGACTGGGTGGACGGCCGTCGTCCGCTGGCGACCGCGGCACATGCGGCGTACGACGACCTGGCCAGCCGGTTCGACGTAGTGATCGCCGAGGGGGCGGGTAGTCCTGCCGAGATCAACCTGCGTGCAGGCGATTACGTCAACATGGGGTTGGCGCGCCACGCCGGGTTGCCGACGATCGTCGTCGGTGACATCGATCGCGGTGGCGTGTTCGCGGCGTTCCTGGGGACCGTCGCGCTGCTGTCGCCGGAGGATCAGGCGCTCGTTGCGGGATTCGTGGTCAACAAGTTTCGTGGTGACCTCGATCTGTTGGCGCCAGGTCTGCGCGATCTGGAACGCGTGACCGGTCGGCGGGTGTTCGGCACGCTGCCATGGCATCCCGACGTGTGGCTGGACTCCGAGGATGCGCTGGACCTCTCCGGGCGGCGGGCCACGGTGTCTGGGGCCCGGCGGGTTGCGGTGATCAGGCTGCCGAGGATCAGCAACTTCACCGACGTGGACGCGCTCGGTCTGGAACCCGACGTCGACGTCGTTTTCGTCTCGGATCCGCGTGCACTCGTGGACGCCGACCTGGTGGTGTTGCCCGGTACCAGGGCCACCATCGCCGACCTGGCGTGGCTGCGGTCACGCGGACTGGACCGCGCCGTGGTGGCGCACGCCGCTGCGGGCAAGCCGCTGCTGGGCATCTGCGGGGGATTTCAGATGCTGGGCAACGTGATTCGCGATCCCGACGGCGTCGAGGGTGCCGCCGCCGAGGTCGACGGGCTGGGGTTGCTCGACGTGACGACTACGTTCGCCGCCGAGAAGGTGTTGCGGCTGCCGCGCGGCGATGGGCTCGGTGTGCCCGCCTCCGGATACGAGATTCACCACGGGCGCATCACGCGCGGCCCCGGTGTCGACGAGTTCCTGGGCGGGGCCCGTGCCGGTTCGGTATTCGGCACCATGTGGCACGGGTCGCTGGAGGGTGACGCGCTGCGAGCGGCATTCCTGCGGGAGACGCTGGGGCTCGACCCTTCGGGAGTGAGCTTTCCCGCGGCCCGTGAGCGTCGGCTCGACCTGCTCGGCGAGCTCGTCGAGACGCACCTCGACGTCGACGCGCTGCTCGAATTGGCTTCCTGCGGTGCGCCGCGCGATCTGCCCGTCCTGCCGCCGGGCGCGCCGTGACGAGGGTCCTGCTGCTCGGCGGCACGTCGGAGGCGAGGGCCCTGGCGGCTCGACTGATCGCCGACGGCGTGCCCGTGACCAGTTCGCTTGCTGGTCGGGTAGCGAAGCCACGGATGCCCGTCGGGCCGGTCCGTGTCGGCGGGTTCGGCGGGGTGGCCGGGCTGCGGGCCGCGCTCGCCGACTTCGACGCCGTCGTGGACGCCACGCATCCCTTCGCTGCGACGATTTCGGCCAATGCCGCCGCGGCCTGCGTCTCGACGCCCCTGCTGCGGTTGGAACGGCCGGGCTGGGCGGATCGTGCTCGCCCGTCGTGGCATTGGGTCGACACCCACGAGAGGGCTGCTGCCGAGGCGGCGCGACTCGGTGGGCGGCCCCTGCTCACCACGGGGCGCCAGCAGCTGGCGCAATTCATTCCGGCCCTGCGGGACAAGGCCGTGCTGGCGCGCGTCGTCGACGAGCCCGACGTGGTGCTGCCGTCGGGGTGGCGGGTGCTGCGCGATCGCGGCCCCTACGACCTGCCCGGCGAGCTGTCGGTGTTTCGCGATCACGGCGCAGACGTGTTGGTCACCAAGGACTCTGGCGGCGAGTACACCTGGCCCAAGATGGCGGCCGCCGAGCAGCTGGGGGTGCCCGTGGTGATCGTCCGTCGGCCGAGTGCGCCGCCGGACGTGCCGGTGGTGTCCGCGGTGGATGATGCCGTGGCGTGGGTACACGCGTTGTCCTCTCGTCACTAGAACG
Source organism: Mycolicibacterium madagascariense (assembly GCF_010729665.1). Lineage (NCBI taxonomy): Bacteria > Bacillati > Actinomycetota > Actinomycetes > Mycobacteriales > Mycobacteriaceae > Mycobacterium > Mycolicibacterium madagascariense. The sequence goes on from NZ_AP022610.1 coordinate 1,005,689, forward strand.
GTGGCGGGTCTGAGTCATGTTGCATGGCTTCGTATTCGGCGTTCGGAGCGGTGGGGTGGTCGGTGTCGAGTGCTCTTTGGTTCGCTTGGCGTTCGGCGAGGGCGCGGTGGCGTCGGTCTTGTCTGCGGGTGGCGCGTCGGGTGGGCATCTTGAGTCCGTTGGCGGGCCGTGGTGGTGGCGGGTGGGCGGTGATGGGTGCGGTGGGTGCGCACAGTTGGGGGAAGTCGGTGTGGCTGCCAGGTGTGGTGGTGTGGGTGCGTCCGTCGGGGGTCGTCCAGATGACGGTGCCGTCGGGGAGCTGTTCGTCATGCCAGCCGTTCCAGAAGGTTTTGAGCAAATGATGTTCACGGCAGAGGCATTTCAGGTTGGAGGCAGCGGTCGGCCCGTAGGGGTAGGGGATGGTGTGGTCGATGTCGGCGGTGCTGGCCGGTTTGGTGCAGCCGGGGTAGCGGCAGGTTTGGTCGCGGCATCGGATGAAGTCGGCGAGTGTGGGTGAGGGGCGGTAGCGGGGTTCGGGGGGCGCTTGGCCGGGGTGCACGATGACCGAGATCGTGGCCCCGGTGGCGGCGCGGCGGGCGATGGCTCCGGGCAGCACGGTGCCACTGAGGTGGCCGCCGTCGAGGAGGGTGGCGGTGGGCAGGCTGCTGAAGTGTTCGGGGTGGGGTCGGGGGGTGAACAGTTCGGCCCAGGTGAGTTGGGTGAGGGGTTTGTCGTAGAGCGGGGGTGGGGTGCCGTCGAGGTCGGCGCATTCCTGTTCGGGGGTGATGAACGGGATCGGGGTGCGTGGGGCGAGCTCGGTGACGGTGGTGGGGTGGGGGGTTGTGGGTTCGGTTGCGGCGGCGGCGTTGTCGGCGGTGTCGTCGCGATCGATGTCGCCGTCCGCGGGGTAGTCGACCGTGGCGTCGTCCACCGTGGTGTCGTTGGCGACGTCGTCCGTGTCGGTAACGTCGTCGGTGGAGGTGAACCCGGCGCCAGAGTCATCGCCGCCCGCGTTGGTGGGGGCGTTGGAACGGGGGTGCGTGTTGGTTGCGGCGGGTTCGGGCTCCTCCGCCGGCTCCGGGTCGGTTGACGCCGAATCGGTGTCAGCGTCGACCATGGCGTCGGTGTCGTCCTGACCGGTGGACGGGTCGGCACTCGCCTCGGCGCGGAGGTCCGCGGTTGTGGGCTCGGTCTCGATCGCCGAATTCGGCTCTGCGGAGGCGTCGTCGGTGTTGAGGGCGATCGCGTCGTCGTCGTCCTGAACGGTGGACGCCTCGGCGCGGTGGTCGGCGGATGTGGGCTCGGTCTCCATCGCCCAATTCGGCTCTGCGAACGCATCGTCGGTGTTGAGGTCGACCGCGTCGCCGTCGGCGTCCTGATCGGTGGGCGCGTTGGTCCTCGACTCGGCGTCGACGTCCGCGGGGGCGGGGTCGACGGTCGACTCCGGTTCGGTCGGTGCTTTGTCGGCTGTGTCGGTGGCGTCGTGGGGCTCGGCCTCGGCCTCGGGCACGTCGTCGGTCTCGTCCTCGCGTTCGGGCTCGACCTCGGGGTCCGCCGGTGCATCACCGCAGGGCCCGCCGCCCGGGGGCACCACCGGCGGGAGATCAGAGGGGCCGTTGCCGGTGATGGTGTCGGGGTGGGCGATGAGGTGGATGACGACCCCGGTGGACGGTGGGCGCAGGTAGGCCTCGCAGTCGGGGCGTTCGCACAGGCACGCCAGGCGGTCCTGGCCGTAGGACAGCGCCCCGATGGCTTCGGAGCGTAGTTGGTCCTTGGTGCGCGGGTCCTGCGGGCACACGGTGTCGGCGAGGGCGTCCAGGCGGGCGGTGAAGGCGGCGCCGTCGGTGGCGAACAGGCTGGCATAGAGCTGGGCGATGCCGGTCTCGTCGTCGATGGTGACGTCCACCCGGCGGCCCTGCGCGCGGGTCTGGGTGCGGTGCACCGCGGCGGGGTCCAGGCGCCAGATCTCGGCGTCGATGGCCTTCTGCGCCCGGTAGACCGAGGTGGGGTAGTCGGTGCTGGTGAACCGTGCACTCAGGGCGATGTCGAGGGCCTCCCAGACGGCGGGGTCGATGACCGCCGAGGCGCGGGTGGTGATCAGCCGCACGATCGGATAGCTCAGGCGTCCGTCGGTGAACAAGGCTTCCAGGCGGGGGAAGCGTTCGCGCAGGGCCAGGGCGACGAGCAGGGTCGCCGACACCGAGCGGGTGGTGAGGCGTTGGGCGGCGCCGATGTGGGCGCACACCGCGCTCCAGTTGTCGATGCACCATTGGTCGCGATCGACCGATCCGTCGGCGGACATGGCGGCCTCGAGCATGGTTCGCATGGCGTGCAGGCGGTGTGCGCAGGCGGCGTTCTCCACCCGGGTCCACAGTTCGACGGCGACGGGTCCCTGCGCGCAGAGCGCCGTGGTCACCAGAGTGTCGAACACGTGTTCGAGTCTATGGCGTCCCGTCGCACCCCGACAGCACCAATCCTCGGGCCTGTGGATGGATCACCGCCTGGGGACAACCCGGGCCACCACACCCGAAAACGTCAGTCCCGCATGCTAAGCCGCCCGCAGCGAAGGAGCGAGACGCCCGCCGCCACGGCCGCCGCGGCCCACCCCACGCGCCGGGCGAGGTCCGTCGTAGGGGGAATGTCATCGGGTGTGGGGGTGCGACCATCGCCCATCAGGGCCCGGTGTTCGGTGCGGTTGCCGTAGTAGGTGTTGGTCCCGCCGAGTCGAATGCCAAGGGCGCCAGCGAAGCTCGCCTCGACGACGCCGGCATTGGGGCTGGGGTGGCCGGCGGCGTCACGGCGCCAGGCGGCCCATGCTGCCCCCGGGTTCGGACTCAGTGCGACCACGAGCAGTCCCGCCATCCGTGCTCCGGGGTAGCCGATCAGATCGTCGAAACGCGCTGCTGCCCAACCGAATCGCTCGTATCGAACGTTGTGGTGGCCGACCATGGCGTCGAGCGTGTTGGCCGCGCGATGCATGACGAGGCCCGGCATCCCGGCGACGGCACCCCAGAAATAGGACGTGACGACCGCGTCGCTGGTGTTCTCGGCCACCGATTCGATGACGGCCCGGGCGATCTCGTCCGGGGTGAGGTTCGCGGTGTCCCTGCCGACGAGGTTGCGTAGTCGCCGTCGTGCGCCGTCCACGTCGCCAGAGGTCAGCAGCCCGTGGACAGCCTGCGCTTCCCGTTCCAGTGACCGGCCGCCGAGCACCGCCCACGTGACCGCAGCCGTCGACAGGGCACGCAGCAGTGGTTTTCGACACGATCGCTCGAGCGCAATCGCCAGCCCGGTGCTCCCGCCAACCAACGTGAGGAGGTACAGCACGCCGGCCGAGCGATCGTCGGCGTAGAGACGACGTTCCCATCGCGTGGCCACGCTGCCGAATCCCGCCACGGGATGGAAGCGACGGGGATCGCCGAGCCACCGGTCCGCGGCGTGGCCGAGCAAGAGCCCGGTGGCGCGCGCGATCAGGCCGCGCCCTCGCGGGTGGCCCCGCGGACGATGTCGGTCAGCGCCTCGGCGTTCACCTGGGCGAGCCACACGTGGTCGGCACCCATGTGCTCGGCGAGCGTGCGCGCCAGTCCCATGCGCATCCGACCACTCTCACAGTCCACGACGACCGAGCTGATCCGTTGCGACGCAACGTAGTCCGCAGCCCTTCGGGAGCGGGCCACGGCGTCGGCGCCGGAAGTCGCGCGACCATCGGTGATCACGACCAGCAGCGGGCGGCGGCCAGGGTCTCGGAGGCGTTCGCGGCGTACCAGTTCGACCGCTTCGATGAGACCCTCCGCCAGGGGCGTGCGCCCACCGGCGGGCAGATCGTCGAGTCGCCGGGCCGCGACGTCGACCGACCGCGTCGCGGGCAGCGCCACGTCGGCCCCGTCGCCGCGGAACGTGACGACGGCGACGCGATCCCTGCGCCGGTAGGCGTCGAGCAGCAGCGACAGGATGGCGGTCTTGACCTGGCGCATCCGCTCCCTGGCGGCCATCGACCCGGAGGTGTCGACGACGAACAGCACCAGGTTGGCCTCCCGCCCCTCCCGCACTGCGCGGCGCAGATCCTCGGCGCGCAGCAGCAGCCGGCCGCCGGCGCGACCGCGGACGGCTTGGAAAGGTGCTGCGGCGCGGACGGTTTCGAGCAGATGGATGCCTGCGCCCGCGGCGGCGAGCGGCGTCGCACCGGTGCGTCGGCCCGCAGTGGTGCGGGCCCGGCTGCGCCGCCCGGCCTGACCCTCGCCGACGCCGTCGACGGTGAACAGCCGGGCCCGAAACGGTTCGCCGGCGCCGACCGGAGCGGGCTGGCCGCCGCCCGCGGGACCCGGCTCGGCGCCCGAATCGGCGCCCGTCGAATCCGCCTCACTCTCAGCCGAATCCCCGCCGTCCCCGCCGGGGTCGGGTTCCGGGTCATCCTCCGGGCCCTCGGGTGGCAGCAGTTCGTCGAGTTCGTTCTCCTGCAGACCCGGTGCGTCGAACGGGTTGCGGCGGCGCCGGTGTGGCAGCGCCAGCCGGGCGGCGACCCGGAGGTCCTCGACGGTGATGTCGGTGCGTCCCTGCCACGCCGCGTGCGCGGCCGCGGTGCGGGCGGTGACGATGTCGGCGCGCATCCCGTCGACGCCGAACGCCGAGCACACCTCCGCGATCCGCAGGAGTGCCGCCGACGTCAGCTCGACACCGGCAACGCGCTCTTGGGCGTCCGAAATACGTTGCCGCAGAGCCTCTTCAGCCAAACTGTACCGAGAACGAAAGCCCTCGGGATCGGCGTCGAACGCCAGCCTGCGACGCACCACCTCGGCCCGCAGCGCGGGATCCTGCGGGGCGGCGACCTCGACGCTGAGCCCGAATCGGTCCAACAGCTGTGGGCGCAGCTCGCCCTCTTCGGGGTTCATCGTGCCGACGATGACGAATCGCGCCTGGTGCGTGACCGAGATGCCGTCGCGCTCGACCGTCAACCGCCCCATCGCGGCGGCATCGAGCAGCAGGTCGACCAGGTGGTCGTGCAGCAGGTTGACCTCGTCGACGTAGAGGATGCCGCGGTGGGCGCGGGCCAGCAGGCCGGGCTCGAAGTGGACGGCGCCGTCGCTCAGCGCACGCTCGAGATGGATGGAGCCGGCCACCCGGTCCTCGGTCGCGCCGACGGGCAGTTCGACGAGCCGCACCGGGCGCGTCTCGACGGCGGCGTCGGCAGCGAAGGGACCATCGGGTGACAACGGCTGCGGCTCAGCGGGATCGGTGGAGAATCGGTCGCCCGCGATGACCTGAATGTCGGGCAGCAGATCCGCCAGCGCCCGCACCAGCGTCGACTTCGCGGTGCCCTTCTCCCCACGCACCAGCACGCCGCCGATGCCGGGGGAGATCGTGCTGAGTATCAGCGCCAGCGCCATGTCGTCGAGCCCGCCGGGGGCGTCGGGATCGGCGCCGAGAACGGCCGGAAAGGGATAGGACTGCAGCAAGAGGGCTCCGCTCCTTCTTGGCCCCGGGGGGTGCAAGGGGCACCTCGCACCGTTCACGCTAGCATCGCCGCCGTGACGCTTCCCGAGGGCAAGCGCAGCGCCGGGGAGCCACACCACCCGCGTCTGACCGTCGTGGGCATCGGCGCCGACGGCTGGGCCGGCTTGACGGACGCCGCGCGCGTCATCGTGCAACGGGCGGACGTCGTCCTCGGGGCCCCACGCCAGCTTGGACTGCTCCCAGACGCGACCGGACAGCTCCGTCGCGCCTGGCCATCGCCACTGCGTCCGCAACTCGAGGCGCTGCTCGACGAACTCGCGGGACGGGACGTCGTCGCACTCGCGTCGGGTGATCCGCTGGTCAGCGGCATCGGCACCACGTTGATCGACGTCCTCGGCGCCGAGCGGGTCACCGTCGTCCCGCACGTGTCGTCGGTGGCGCTGGCCCGCGCGCGGCTCGGCTGGTCGGCGGAGTCGACCGCGGTCGTCAGCGTCGTCGGGCGCGACGTCCACGCGGTGCTGCGCGAGGTGGCGCCGGAGCGGCGGGTGCTGGTGCTGTCGTCGGACGAGCACACCCCCGGCGCACTCGCGGCGCTGCTGACCGAACACGGCTACGGCGCCACTCGACTGACGGTCCTCGGCGACCTCGGCAGTGACGCGGAGACGCGGGTGGAGGCCACCGCCGCGGCCTTCGACGCCGCGGTGCCCCGCCTGAATATCGTTGCGGCAGAACTGAAGGGACCGCTCACGGTGGGCTGGGCACCCGGTCTGTCCGACGACGCCTTCGAGCACGACGGACAGCTGACCAAGCGGGATCTGCGTGCCTCCGCGCTGGCGCGACTGCTGCCCGCACCGGGCCAGCTGCTGTGGGACGTCGGCGCGGGCGCGGGATCGGTTGGCATCGAGTGGATGCGCGCGCACCCGACCTGCCGGACTATCGCGATCGAGGCCGACGGGGTGCGGGCCGAACGCATCACGCGCAACGCCGCGGCCCTCGGCGTACCCGCTCTGCGAGTGGTCCACGGCAGCGCACCGCAGGCCCTGGCCGGGCAGCCCGCCCCCGATGCGATCTTCGTGGGCGGTGGCGCGTCCCATCCCGGGGTGCTCGAGGGCTGCCTGGCCGCGCTACCCCGGCACGGCCGACTGGTGGTGCACGGCGTGACGCTGGAGACCGAGGTGCTGCTCGCGGACGCCTACCGCGACCACGGCGGCGAGCTGGTGCGCATTCACGTCGAGCACGCCGCGCCGATCGGATCGTTCACCGGCTGGACTCCGGCCCGCGCCGTCACGCAGTGGGCGTATCAGCGCGGGGAGTAACGCTCCTCGTGGACGACGGTGTGCAGCGGCGCCCGCGCGCGCCAGCCGTGGCGTTCGAGGTCGGGAACGTCGGGAAGGTCGGCGACGTGTCCGACGCACAGCCACGCCACCGGCCGCACGTGCGACGGCATGCCGACGAGTGATCGCAGGAAGTCCTCGCGGTAGAACGAGACCCAGCCCACGCCAAGCCCTTCCGCCGTCGCAGCGAGCCAGAGGTTCTGGATCGCGCACACCACGGAGTACAGCCCGGCGTCGTCGATGGCGTGCCTGCCGAGGATCTGCGCGCCGCCGCGGGTGGGGTCGTAGCCGACGACGATGCCGAGTCGCGACTCGAGGATGCCCTCGACCTTGATGCGGGCGAACGTGTCGGCGCGCTCGCCGGCGAGGGTGGCCGCGAAGACGTCGCGTTCGCCGGCCACGTGGTCGCGGAACGCCGTCAGCGTCTCGGGCGCGCGCACCAGCACGAAGTCCCACGGCTGCGACATCCCGACCGACGGGGCGGCGTGGGCGGCCGACAGCAGGCGGTCCAGGACGTCGCCGGCCAACGGTTCGCCGGTGAATTCGCGGCGGGTGTCGCGACGGCGGTGGATGACGTCGTAGAGGCCGTCGACGGTGACCGGCGTGCTCATCGGATCCCCGACCTGTCCCGCGCCGGATCGTAGAGGTGGCTGTCCCCGGCGCAGGGATCAGCCCGTTCGGCCAGCGCCCGGCCGACGAGAATGACTGCGGCCTGGCGTAATTCGGCCGCCTCGACCCGATCGGCGATGTCGGCGACGGTGCCGCGCAGCACCAGTTCGTCCGGCTGGGAGGCCCGGTAGACCACGACGACCGGACAGTCGGGGCCATGGGTGGGTTCGAGTTCGGCCATCAACGTCCTGGTCCTGGTGATCGCGAGGTGCAGCACCAGCGTCGCCCCCGTCTCGGCGAACGCGGTGAGCGACTCGGACTCCGGCATCGCCGTCGAGCGCTGCTGGGTCCGGGTGAGCACCACCGACTGCGTGACCAGGGGCACCGTCAACTCGCGTCCGACGCGGGCGGCCGCGGCGGCGTAGGCAGGCACCCCGGGGGTGACGGTCCACGGCACGCCGTCGGCGTCGAGGCGACGGGTCTGCTCGGAGACGGCGCTGTAGATCGAGGGATCGCCCGACACCAGGCGTACGACGCGCCGGCCTGCCCGCTGCGCGGTGACGAGGTGCTCCACGATGGCGTCCAGGTCGAGGGCTTGGGTGTCGACGAGTTCGGCTGCAGGCGAGCAGTTCTCGAGGATCGCGGCGTCGAGGTAGCTGCCGGGGTAGAGCACGACGTCGGCCTCGCCGAGCAGGCGCGCAGCCCGCAGCGTCAGCAGGTCGGCCGCGCCGGGCCCGGCCCCGACGAACTGGACGGGGTTCACTGCACCCACCTCGGCGTCCACACCCGGCCCGATGCGGTCACGCGCGTATGGGACGCCCCGATCAGCAGCAGGCACTTCATGTCGATGACGTCGGTGTCGAGGTCGCCGAGGGTAGTCACGGTGAGGGACTGCTCGGCGCGCCCCACGTCGCGGCCGACGACGACGACGGTGTCGGCGGAACGGTGCTCCAACAACACCTTTCGGGCCGCGGCGATCTGATCGGGGCGGGTGCGCGAGGCGGGGTTGTAGATGCCGAGCACGAGATCGGCCTCGGCGATGGCGCGCAGCCGCGTCTCGATCACCGCCCACGGCTTGAGCCGGTCGGACAGGCTCAGCACGGCGAAGTCCGCGCCGATGGGGGCGCCGGCGAGGGCGGCGACGGCCTGGACGGCGGACACCCCCGGCACCACCCTGATCGGCACGTCGGCGTAGCGCTCGTCCTCGGCGGCTTCGAAGACCGCCGCGGCCATGCCGAATACGCCTGCGTCGCCGCCGGATACGACGGCCACCCGCTCACCGCGCCTGGCCAGGTCGAGGGCGAATCGCGCGCGGTCGACCTCGACGGTGTTGCCCGACGCGTGCCGCTGCAGGCCCTCCCGCTGCGGGACCCGCGCGACGTAGGGGCCGTAGCCGACGACGTGGTCGACCTCGGCGAGCACGGCCGCGGCCTCCGGGGTGAGCCACTCGTCGGGCCCGGGACCGAGGCCGACGACCAGCAGCTCGGCTACCTCGGTGGCGGGAAGCGTTGTCGTAGAAAGTAATTCACCAATTACCCGGGACCGGCTGCCGTTCAGTGAGTCGCCGTTGACCACGATGAGCGACAGGTACGGCACGGAGGTCTCGTCGACGTCGGCCACCGGCATCCACCGCTCCTCGGGGTGGCTGGCCCGTTCGACGTAGAGGGCGTGCGGAAGGCGTCCCGATGCCGCCAGCGCCCTGCGGACCGCGGGAAAGGTGCGACCCAGCTTCATGATGATGGCGCCGTCGGTGTCGGCGAGCCGGCGCGCCAGCTCGGGTTCGGGCAGCGTGCCGGGCAGCACCGTGAGGACGTCGGTTTGGCGCACCAGCGGCGAGGCCGTCGTCGCGGTGGCGGCGAGGAACGCGGGCAGGCCGGGGACCACCTCGGTCGGGAAGCGTGAGCTGAGACGGTCGTGCATGTACATGTAGGAGCCGTAGAACAGCGGATCGCCCTCGGCGAGCAGGGCGACGGTGCGGCCCGCGGCGAGATGGGTGGCCAGGCGCTGCGCGGACTCCTCGTAGAAGTCGGCGAGCGCGCCCGCGTAGCCGCCGGGGTGGTCGGTGCTGCCGGTGGTGACCGGGTAGCGCAGTTCCTCCTCGATGACGCCGTCGGGGATGAGGTCGGCGGCGATGCCGCGTGCGTAGGACTGCTTGTTGACCCCGGCGTGGTAGGCGACGACGTCGGCGGCGCCAATGATGCGGGCGGCCTTGAGCGTGATGAGCTCGGGATCGCCGGGGCCGAGCCCGACGCCGTAGAACCTGCCCGTCATTCCTTCTCCGAGGCGAGCGCGTTGACGGCCGACGACGTCATCGCCGACCCGCCGAGACGGCCGCGGATCGTGACGAACGGGACGTCGATGCCGTGCTCCCCGGACAGGGCGATCAGCGCGTCCTTCGACTCGGCGGCGCCGATGAACCCAACCGGACAGCCCACGATGGCCGCGGGTCGCGGAGCGCCGTCGAGCAACATCTCGAGCAGGTGGAACAGCGCGGTCGGGGCGTTGCCGATCGCGACGACCGCCCCGTCGAGCAGTGGGGCCCACAGTGACACGGCGGCCGCGGTGCGCGTGGTGCTCCAAGTCCGCGCCAGGTCGGGCACGCGGGGATCGCGCAGGAAGCAGTGCACCTCGTTGCCCGCGGGCAGGCGGCTCGCGGTGATGCCGGTGGCGACCATGTTGGCGTCGCACAGGATGGGGGCGCCCGCGTCGAGCGCGGCCCTGCCGACGCGCACCAGGTCGGGATGGATGACGAGATCCTCGACGACGCTCGGCTGGCCGGTGCCGTGGATCATCCGCACCGCGAGCTTCTCGGCCTCGCGCGGCACCGCGGACAGGTTGGCCTCGCGGCGGATGGCGGCGAACGAGTCGACGTAGATCGCAGGCCCGTCGTCGACGTAGTCGTACCGCTTGGTGGGGCGGGCGATCTGGTCAGAGCTGGGCATCGGTGTCCTTAGCAAGCGTGTCGATCCAGGATGCCGTACCGGGGACTCGCCTCCGTAGGGCACGTCACATTGACTACCACCCGCAGGGTTGCAGCGGCGTAGCGGCACAATGTCCGGATGGCTGAACCGCTGATCCTGACCGTGCTGGGGAACGCCCCGCAGATCCACCACGAGAGCTGGGTGGCCCCCAACGCCGCGGTCGTGGGCCGGGTGACGCTGGCCGAGAAGGTCGGCGTCTGGTACTCGGCGACGCTGCGCGCCGAGTTCGAACCCATCGAGATCGGGGCCGGTTCCAACGTGCAGGACAGTGCGACCATCCACGTCGACCCCGGCTTTCCGGCGAAGATCGGCGCGGGCGTCACGATCGGCCACAACGCGGTCCTGCACGGCTGCACGGTCGAGGACGGCAGCCTCATCGGAATGAACGCCACGGTGCTCAACGGCGCGGTCATCGGCGCCGGGTCGACCGTCGCGGCCGGGGCCGTCGTCCCGCAGGGGATGACCGTGCCCCCGCGTTCGCTGGTCGCCGGGGTGCCCGCCAAGGTCCGCCGCGAACTCAGCGATGCCGAGGTGCAGGGCAATCGTGCCAACGCGGCCGCCTACGAATACCTCCTCGGCGTGCACCGCGACGCCTGACGTCGCGGGCCTAGGCTGGCAGCGTGAGGGAGGCCGCGTGAGGGAGGCAGCCGAACACGATGCCGACCTGCGGGCCGGGATCGAGGATCTGTCCGGACTGTTGGCGGGCAGCCTGGGCCTACCCGAACTGCTCGCGCAGGTGGCGGCCTTCACGTGCCGCGCGATCCCCGGCGCCGACGGAGCCGCGGTGACACTGCTGCGGACCGACCCCGAGGCGTCCACCGTCGCCGAGCTCGCGGCCAGCGCGCCGTTCGTCGCGGCGATCGACGAGATTCAGTACGTCACCCTGGGCGAGGGGCCCGGCATCACCGCGGTGCGGGATCGTCGCGCGGTGCGGTCGGGGTCGCTGGGCGGGGAGAAGATGTGGCCGCGGTTCGGGCCGCGCGTGGGCCGGATGGGCGTGCACAGCGCGCTGGCCCTGCCGTTGCTGCTGCCCGGTCGCGTGGTCGGTGCCATCAGCGTCTACGCCCACGGCAAGGACGTGTTCGACGCGCATGCCGAAGAACTCGGCGAGCTGTTCGCCAAACCGGCCGCCGCCGCGGTCCACAACGCGCAGGTGCTCGCCGAGGCGCTGACGCTCAACGCTCAGCTCCGCAGGGCGCTGTCGTCGCGGCCGGTGATCGATCAGGCCATCGGCATCATCCGGGGCCGCACCGGGCGTTCGGCCGACGACGCGTTCGCCCAACTGCAGGCGATGAGCCAGTCCGAACACCGCAAGCTCGCCGAGGTCGCGGCGCTCGTCGTCGACGAGGCGGTGCGCCGGGCGCACGCCCGCAAGTCGTCCTGACGGCCTCGGTCGGCCCGTCTAGCTGTGCTGATGGGTCAAGACGAGCCGTCGCGGATGCTAACCTGATGGGCGTTGGGAACCCAACCAGTCCGGGATTGAGGCAGCTGTCCGCCGCTGCGCTCGCCGAGCATCCGCTCACGCCGGACACGTCGGTGACATCCGCCCGTCGGGAACACCTTGAACGCACCCTCCCGTTTTCCGCCCTTCTCCGGTCATGCCGTGACGCACGGCCACGGCGCATCGCACGGCCACGGCAACCCCAGCATCGGCATGCTGACCACCTTTCCGCCGACACCGTGCGGGCTCGCGACCTTCAGCGCCGGACTCGCCCATGGGCTGTCCGCCAAGGGCTGCGACGTCGGCGTGGTCCGCGTCGCCGACGGCCAGGAGGCCTCCAGCGCCGCCGTCGTCGGTGAGTTCGTGCCGGGCTCGTCGGCGTCGATCGCCGGGTGCGTCGAGCTGTTGAACCAGCGGGACGTCGCCGTGCTCCAGCACGACTTCGACCTGTACGGCGACGCGGTGCTCGACGTCATCGACGATCTCCGCGTCCCGGCCATCGTCGTCGCTCACGACGTTCCCAAACACCCGAGCGCACAACAGCTTTCGCTGATGAGGGCCATGGTCGCCAAGGCCGGCCGCGTCGTGGCGATGTCCGAGGCCGCCACGGACCGGCTGTGCCTGGACTACGCCGTCGACCGCAGGAAGGTCGTCGCCATCCACCGCGGTGCGACGCTACCGACCGTGGCGCCCCTGAAGCGCGCGGGCCGGCCCACCTTGCTGACGTGGGGTCTGATGGGGCCGGGCAAGGGCGTCGAGCGGGTCATCGACGCGATGGCCTCGCTGAAGGAGCTACGCGGTCAACCGCGCTACCTCGTCGCCGGGGCCACCCACCCGAGGGTGCTGGCGACCGAGGGCGAGGCCTACCGCGAGTCCTGTGTCGAGCGGGCCAGGGCCACCGGTGTCGCCGGCGCCGTCGGCTTCGACTCCATCTACCGCAGCACCGCGTCGCTGGCCGCGCTCATCCAGACCTCGGCGGCCGTCGTGCTGCCGTACGACTCCACCGACCAGGCCAACTCGGGGGTGCTCGTCGACGCGCTCGCCGCCGGCCGCCCCGTCGTGGCCACCGCCTTCCCGCACGCGGTCGAATTACTCGGCAGCGGAGCGGGAGTCGTGGTCGACCACGACGATCCCGACGCGCTGCTCCTGGCATTGCGGCGCATGCTGACCGACCCCCGGATGACCGGCGACATGGCAGCGGAGGCGCGGCGCCTGGCGCCGTCGATGGGCTGGCCCGTCGCCGCGTCGGCATATCTGGACCTGGTACGCCGCGTGGTGTCCGAGCGGACGGCGATGGTGGGGCGCAGCTGACGCGACGGGACCCTGGCGGGTGCCTAGTCGAGATCCTTCAGCTGCGCGCGCATGTCGGCGGCCTGCCGGGCATCGGGGGATTGCGTGCGCCTGCTCCTGGTGCGAAAGGCCTTGATCCCGTTGTCGACGTTCGCGGCCTGAGCGCGTCGGGACAGGACCTCGGCCTCGAGGCGAGCGTCCTCCTCCGCCTCGTCGAGGATGCCGTTGCCGCCGAGCATGCGCCGGTCGGCGCGAAACTTGATGCCGAACCACGTGACGATGCCGACGAGGATCAGCGCCACCACGATGGCGACGACGATCAGGACGACCGTGTTGGTACTCATGCCGTCGCCTCGAATCCTCGGTGGAACTCCAGTACACGCGGATATCCGTCCGGTGTCAATTTGCTTGATACGGGGTCGAACCTACCCTTCGTCGGATGCGGCGACGGGGTAGCTCGGCCAGCCGTTATCAGTCCTGCTGTCAACGGTTTTGGAGCTGCGCGGCCAGGTCGAGGAGGTCGCGGGCGATCACGTCCGGCTGCGGCACACCCGGTGTCACCAGGGCCGCATTGCCCGGCCGGGTGATGAGCGCGCCACGCATGCCTGCGCCCTGCCCGCCGATCGTGTCCCAGCAGTGCGCCGCGACCAGCGTGCACGCCGAGACCGGCACGCCGAGTCGGGCCGCCACGTTGGCATACAGCGCGGACGCCGGCTTGAAGACCCGTTCGGTGTGCACGCTGAACTGCTGCTCGACGTACCCGGACAGGCCCGCCGAGTCGAGAGCCGACGGCGAATTCGGTTGGCTCGGTGAGTTGGTCAGCGTCACGAGTCGGTACCCCTGGTCGCGCAGCGCCTGCAGACCGGGCTCGACGTCGGGGTGGGCGGGCATCGTCCGCATGGCCGTGGCGAGGGCTTCCTCGTCGTCCTGGGTGACGTCGACGCCCCGGATGTCGCCGACCATGCGCAGGGCGGCGCGGCCCAGCGCGATGAAGTCGGTGTAGTACCCGGCCAGCGTCACCGTCATCGAGTACGTGACCAATTCGCCGAACCACGTGCGCATGATGGCGGGGTCACCGAAGATTCGCTCGAAGGTGGGCGTGAGCGACTCGATGTCGATGAGGGTCTCGTTGACGTCGAACACCAGCACCCGGTCGTCCATGCCCCCAGTCAACACGTCCGGCGGCGCTCGAGCACGCGGCGGCTAGGTTGGTGCCATGGACGATGCGGTGTCGAAGCGTCTCGTGCGCGGCGTCACCGGCGCACCGCTGACGTACGTCTGGTTGGTCGTCCTGTTCGTCACGACGCGGGTGCAGCGCTCGGCGGGCCGCCGGGGTGCGCGGCGTCTGCAGCAGGCGCACTCGACCAACCTGCGGCGGCTGCGCACCGAACCCTCGCGGGTGCTGACGACCAGCCTGTTCTGGCTCGACGGCCGGGTGTGGTGGCCGTACGTGCCGGCGTTCGTCGCCCTCGTCGCCCCGGCCGAGCGTCGATTGCGTTGGTGGCGTTGGCTTCTCATCGGCATCGCCGCACACGTCATCGGGACCTACGTCAGCCAGGCGCGGCTGCGCCGACACATCGATCGCGGCGCCGCACCGAAGCGGCTGGCCGACGCTCGCGACGTGGGCGTCAGCTACTTCGCCTTCGGCGTGATAGCCACCCTGGCGGGCTATGCGCGCCCGCCCTGGCGTAGGCGCAGCCAGGTGGCCGGGCTCGCCGTTCTCGGCGGTATCGCGGGGGCCGCGCCGACCTATACCGCGATCGGGCATCTGGTCGCGTTCGCGGTCGGGCTGGCGGCCGTTCCGCTGGCGCCCGATCGCGACGGGCAGCCGTATCCGGCCGTGCAGCGCCCGATTCCGCATTCGCGTTTCAACGGCGGGGGTCAGCGGTAACCTCAGAGGTCGAACGCAGATGGTCGATCGGGGGCGCGCTGATGGACTGTGTACTCGGCCTCTCGCTGACCACGACGGCGCTGCGCTGGGTCTTGGTCGCCGGCCGCACGGGCGACGGTGAGCCGATCGACCGTGGCGAAGTCGACATCCCCGATCTGGCAACCCTGGATGCCGACCTCCTCGTGCACGCCGTCCTGAACCCCGACGTCGTCGCCGAGGAGGCGATTCGCGTCGTCGGCGTCACCGCCACCAAGGATGCCGAGTCGGCGGCCGCCGAGGTCGTCGCCGCGTTCGTCGCGCGCGACCACCGCGACGTCGTGTCGGTCTCCGACGACGCGGCCGTCGCGGCCCTGGCCGACGGCATCGTCGACATCACCGACTACGACGACGTCGCCGTCTGCGTCGTCGAGCCGGACTCGGCGTTCGTGGCGCTCGTCGAGAGCGGGTGGGTCACGGTCGAGGACATCGACCGGCCCGCGGACCGGGCCGATGCGATCGAGCTCACCAGCAGCGCCCTCACCGCGCTCGACGGGCACCCCACCGACGCGATCTTCGTCATCGGGTCCGACGACGTCGGCGTACTGGTCTCCGCGTTCGAGGCCGTCGCCGACGCCCCCGTGATCTCCGCGGCCGAGGCGGATCTCGCGCTGGCCCGCGGTGCCGCGCTCGCCGCGGCGCGCACGCTCGACATGTCCGACCGGTGGTCGGGAGAGCCGACGGTGCTGGCCGGGCGGGCCGGGCGGACCGGAGTGCTGGCCGCGATACTGGCCGTCGCGGTCGTGACGTTCGTGGTGTCGGTGTCCCTTGCGCTCCAGCGCCAGGCCACCCACGTCACTCCGGCGAAGCACCAAACCGTCACCGCCGCAGCGGATTACACACCGGTGCCCGCCGCGGGCAAGCCGTCGGTCGCCTTTCCGGAGGCGGGTCGGTCCTTCGCCCAGACGATGATCGCCAAGGCGCCCCCGCCGCCGGCCGCGGTGCCCGCCGCGGTGCCGACGACGCCGCCGCGGACCAGCCCGCCGCGGCGAGTTGCCAGCGGGTTGGCGAGTTCTCCATAGCTGATACTTAACCGGGCTTACTACTCTGAGGTGCGGGAGTACGGCGGGATGGCGTTCTCCCGGAACGGCTTTGGAAGAGGTGCGCCATGTTCGACGTCAAGAAGATCGCAGCGGGAGCGGCCATCGCGGGCTCCCTCGGGCTGGCCGCGCTCGGCGCCGGCGCCGGGGTGGCCAACGCCGACCCGTACTGGGGACACGGGCACGGCTGGGGCGGACCGGCCTGGGGCGGATACGCGCCGCCGCCACCGCCGCCCTACTACGGCTACGGCGGATACAACGGCTACGGCGGTGGGTGCGTGACCGGTCCGCTGGGGTTGCTGCACTTCTGCAACTAGCGCGCTCTGCGGCCGTGGCACTTCTGGTAGCGACGCCCGGAGTGGCAGAAGCACGGGCTGCGTCTCGGTAGCGGCAACTCGCCCAGCCGGTCGGCGGCCACCTTGTCGACGACTTCGGTCAGCTGTGCGGGTGTGGCCGGCTCGTCGGAGATCGCGTACAGCGCGACGAGGACGTCGAGAACCGTCCGGAGGCGGGTGTCCGGCGCTGCCCTCAGCGAGAGCCGCAGGCGTTGCAGGCTGGTCAGTGAGAGGCCGTAGAGCGCCTGACACTGCGACCCGGCGTCCGGGGGTGCCGCGCAGTACGGGCACGAGGCGACGATGGTCGCGCGGATCGGGAAGCCGCAGTCGGCACAGGTGCGGAGCACGATGGCGATGTCGTCGCGCACGGTGGTCTCCTAGCAAATGTCTGACTGGTTCCGGTCAAGGGTACTGAGAGTTCCTTTCGCAGCCAAACCACGTGCTAGCTAACATCGCCGGCGGCACCGGTTGACGATTTTGCTGGACCGCCCCTCGTCGGGCCGACCTGTACGCTGGCCCCAAAGAACCGGCTGGTGCGGTAGCGGCGAGGGAGGATGACGTATGGGCTCCCGGGGTGCCGGCTCGCGGCTCGGCACGCAGTTCGGGCCCTACGAGCTTCAGGAATTGATCGGCCTCGGCGGGATGGGCGAGGTGTACCGGGCGTACGACACCGTCCGGGGGCGCACCGTCGCGCTGAAGTTGCTGCGCGCCGACATGGCCGCCGACCCGAGCTTCCAGGAGCGGTTCCGTCGCGAATCGCGGATCACGGCTCGGCTGCAGGAGCCGCACGTCATCCCGGTGCACGACTTCGGCGAGATCGACGGCGTGCTCTTCATCGACATGCGCCTCGTCGAGGGCGGCAGCGTCAAGGGCGAACTGCGCGCCCACGGGGTGCTGCCGCCGGCGCGGGCGGTGTGGATCGTCTCCCAGGTGGCGTCGGCCCTGGACGCCGCGCACGCCAACGGGCTGGTCCACCGCGACATCAAGCCGGAGAACGTGCTGCTCACCTCCGACGACTTCGCCTACCTCGTCGACTTCGGCATTGCCCACGGCGGCGGCGAGGCGTCGGTGACCAAGACGGGCCTCGTCATGGGGTCGTGCGCGTACATGGCCACCGAACGGCTCAGCGGCAAACCCGGCGGCCCGGCGTCGGACGTGTATTCGCTGACGTGCCTGCTGTACGAGTGCCTGACCGGTCGCGCGCCGTTCGAGGCGGCGGACCTGCGGGCGGTGATGAGCGCTCACGTGTTCGCGCCACCGCCGCGGCCGAGCGTGGCCAGGCCCGGCCTCAACCCGGCGTTCGACGCCGTGATCGCCACCGGGATGGCCAAGGACCCCGCGGACCGGTACGCCTCGGCGGGCGAATTGGCGCGCGCGGCGGCGGCAGCCGCGTCGGCCCGGCCCGTCGCCGTCGGACAGCCGCCGATGCGGACGCGGCAATTCGACGCGCCACCGCCGCCCTACGCGCCCGTCCCGCCGGTGGCACCGGTCGCCCGGTCCCGGTTCAGCGGGACGCAAAAGGCGTTGCTGGCGGGCACGGTGGCGATGTTCGCGCTGGCGGCGGGGCTCGCTGCAGCGATCGTGTTCACGGGCGGCTCGACGCCGTCGTCACCAAAGACCCCGCTGGCCGCGCCGCCGCCCTCGACCGCCAGTGCGTCGACCACGACCTCGAGCCCGTCGTCGGCGCCGCTGGCGGGGCTGTCGGACGTCGACGCGCAGGGGTTCGTCGACCACGCGGCGCGCTGCGATGCCGGCGACTCACTGCAGTCGGCGATCCGGACGGCGTCGTCGCTGGCCGTGATCTGCCGGACCTCGTCGGGAGACTTCTACTACCACGGTGAGCGTCTGAGCGACGGAGCCAACGTCAAGATCGCGAACGCCGTACCGACGGGCGACGGGTTCGACGCGGTGAATCCGGCCGACGGGGCCCGCTACCAGGTGCGCCCCGACGAGCTGACGATCATCAGCAACGGGCACGTCGACTCCGCGGAGCCGGCGTTGGAGTGGGGCTCGGCTTAGCCGAGCATCGCGTCGCACCCCGAGCGTCCCCCATGCAGCTGGGGGGGTGAAACGGCTCGCCGGTCCTCCCATCTGCAGGGGATAGGGTCAGTCCAGCACAGGCCGGTGCGGGAAGGGGTGAACCGTTGGGCGGAACCGTGGACGGGTTGGGCGCGATCGACCTCCACGGGTCGACCGCCCGCACCGCGCACGTCGCGGTCATCGACGAGCTGCGCCGGGCCATGCTGACCGGGGTGTTGCCGCCGGGCACGCGGCTGGTGCAAGCCGACCTCGCCCGCTCGCTGCACGTGAGCGTCACGCCGGTGCGAGAAGCGTTGCGGGACTTGGTCGCCGAGGGCCTGGTGGACTTCGACGCCTACCGCGGGGCCACGGTCCACACGCCGACGCTGGCGGAACTCGAGGAGATCTACCAGATCCGGTTCCTCCTCACCCCGCCCGCGGTGCGCGAGGCCGTCGCCCGCATCACCGACGCGGAGATCTCGGAGGCCGAGTCGATCGCCGCCCAGATGGAGTCCGCCACCGACCACGCCGAGTGGGTCGAGTTCAACCGTCGCTTCCACCACGTCCTCACCGCGGCGTCGCGTCGCACGCACCTGCAGGACGTCATCAACCGAATGTCGAACCTGTCGACGCTGTACGTCGCGGTGTCCCTCGGCGCCTCGGCGGGCACCCGGCGCCGAGGCGACCGGGACCATGCCGCCCTGATCCGGGCCTACCGCCGCCGCGACGCGGAGCGCGCCGTGGCCGTCAGCCTCAAGCACATCGAGCAGACCCTCGACGACGCCCGGCGCGCGATCGTCGGTCTCGGCGGCCGAACCGGCGCTGGATGATCGGGCTCCGCCGGAAGCCGCCGCACCCCGCCCCACCTCCTCGGACCTCTTCCGTGCCTCTCCCGGACGATGACGCGCGTGGGACCCTAACCGCCATTCGCACGCCACGGCTGTCCAGACCGCGCGGATCGGCCAATCCGCGACCCTGAGGTGCGGCCCGGCCGTAGCGCCCCATCCGAGGCACATCCGCCAGGCCGCGTCAGCCCTGCACGCCCCCGGCGATCACCGCACCGGCGCGGTCGCCCAGGGTGGACTCCGCGCCGCCGGCCTCGAGCAGCCGACCCGACATGGTCTTGGCGAGCACGTGCTCCCCGCCGGTGATCGGCCCGTAGCGCGGCGGGTTCTCGGGCCCGGTGCACGTCGGCAGGCACTCGACGAGCGCGTCGTAGTTGCCCTCGTGGAAGAAGGGCACCGAGCGACGACGCCGAATCACGTTGTCGCGGCTGAGAACCGGGGTCACGCGGTGAAGCGTCGAGCGCCAGCGGTCGTTGGTCCACTGGGAACACGACCTCCCGCTCCAAATGGCCGACCTCGCAGCTGAACTCGAGCCGGGACACCGCTTCGACTCGATCGTCGTCGACGAGGCGCAGGACTTTGCGGATGCGTGGTGGGACCCGCTGCTCGCTGCCCTGAAGGATCCCGTTGAGGGCGGCATCTACGTGTTCAGCGACGAGGGTCAGCGCGTCTTCAACCGGCACGGCTCACCGCCCGTGCCATTGGCCCCGCTCATCCTCGACCACAACCTGCGCAACACCCGCCAGATCGCGAACGCGTTCCAACCGCTCGTCGACAGCCCGATGAAGTTCCTGGGCGGCGAGGGTCCGGCCGTCACGTTCGTGCCGTGCGATCGCGACGACGCGCTCGGCGTCGGAGACGATCAGATCGATCTTCTCCTCGAAGAGGGTTGGCGGCCAGAGGATCTCGCGCTGTTGACTACCGGCAGCCGGCATCCCGAACAGGCTGAGCGTCAGCGCGACGGGCACAAGGCCTACTGGGATACCTTCTGGGACGCCGAGCAGGTGTTCTACGGCCACGTCCTCGGCTTCAAGGGTCTCGAGCGGCGGGCCGTCGTGCTCGTCGTCAACGAGGACGCCAAGTTCGAGCGGTCGCGGGAGCGGCTGTACGTCGGATTGTCCAGAGCGCGAGACCAACTCGTTGTTTGCGGTGACCCGAACTTCATCCGTGAGGTCGGCGGTCAGGATCTCGCCCGCCGCCTCAACATTGCGCTGTCCTAGAAGTAGCTTGACAGGACGCCGGGCTCGCCTCGGGGCCCAAGACTTCCACCCGACCAGAGCAACTCATGCCAGCATCGAATTGTCGTACCCGGCTGAAATGATGAGGCGATGGAGCAACTCGTTCGGCACCGTCTGCACATCGCCCAATCAATGGATTGGAAGGACGCGGTGATCGCCCTTGTCGAGCCGCGGTCGCCGTATCGGCCATGGCGTTACGGAACGACGGAGGCGAAGGAGGGCGACACGGTCGTTTTCGTGCTCAACACGGACCCGCCCTCGGTGTTGGCCGACGTGGCGCGCGTCAAGGCCGAGAATCACCTTGCAGAGGCAGTGTTCGACGGGGCCCTGTACGACCCGAACCTGTTGGAGCTGTCCACGATTGGGAAGGTGCTCGGCCTCGAACCCCGGGCCGCGAATGCCTGGTCCTTTGACGGCGACGACGCGATCAAGCTGGAACTGTCGCTGGAGGAGTGCCGCTACTTCTGCGCGCCGGAGAGCCGCTTCGGTCGCAACACGATGGCCGCGGCGCGGACCCTGCTGCGGTTCGGCGGGTATTGCGATGGCTGCGACCAACAGATCGACCTCACCGGCGAGGGCGCCCGCAAGGAGATCTTCGTCCACACCGTCGACCACCGCATGCGGTTGGCGCCCGACTCGGCTGTCGACGACTGGCCTGCCGTGATGTGCACCCGCTGTCACGGGCGGATGGCCGCCGAGGGGCACACCAGGTTCGTCGACTTCAAGTTCGCGCAATACCCAGGGTGCCCCGAGTGCGGCGCGCGCCGCACCGCGAGTCTCTTCTACGGCATGCCGTCCGACCACGCCAACATCCCGCCGTGGCGTTGGGCGGCCGGGTGCTGCTTGGGGCCCGAGAGGTGGGGTTGCAAGGAATGCGGTCACGACTGGTGACGCGCTTCGGCCCGGGCGCCTGACGGAACCGGTCGGCACTCCTGCCTGTCGCCCGGCAGATCAGATCGTCACGCGGAGAGACCTTAGCCGCCGCACCGAACCCCCTTCACGCAGGCGAACAACCAACTCGCGCAGCCGCATTCGCTGGCTAACGTCAGCCGCCGACGTGTCGGTGGCCGTGGGTAGTTTTCGCCGCATGAACGATGCACGCAGGCTCCGCGCTGCCAAACAGAAGCGGCGAGACATCCGCCGTGCGCGGAAGCGCCGACCCACCGAAAACGACGACAACGTCTTGGTCACCACCATTCGCAGTGCACTGGCCAAACACCCTGTGGCCCTCCTCGACATGGCGAGCCTGTTGATCGGCGTGCTCGACCTCAAGGACGACGCGGAGAGGGCGGACGGCTTGTGCAAGTTCGTCAACACCCTCGCCCAGCTGCACTGTCGCGAGGCGACCGCCCTGCTCGCCGTGTTCGCCGAACTGATTCTCGACGACGCGGCGCTGCGGGAGCGTTGCCGAGGGGAGGTGTCGACGCGAAGGGACTGGCTGCCGAGGTGGATCGTCGACCTGCCGCGGGTCGAGGTGCACCGGGTCGCGCGGCTGCCCGACGAGTTCGGCGACGCCCACGAGTTGCTGCTCGGACTTCGCGTGCCCGGTGCGCGCGAGCTGACACTGTATGCGTATCTCTACCATCTAGGGCTGTCCACGCTGACGGACTTCATCCTGCTGCCGGAACCGATTGGCCGGGTCATCAATGAAACGGGACGGGAATGGGAGGACATGGAGCCTGCCGACGTCCGTTCGTGGCTCGAGCACGGACTGCGGCTCGGACCGATGTTCGTGCTCATAGAGTGTCGCCCCGCCCTACCGCTGCTGAAGTGGGTGATCGCCAAGCTTCCGGCCGGAGGCCGCCCGTTCATGCCGCCCGCGGGGGATGAGGACGAGGTCTCCGAGATGCTCGACGGGTTCTTCGCATCGCCATCCGGTGCACCCTTTCGTGACCCCGACTACCGCGACCTCCTGAGCGGACTATGCGATACCGGCTGCGGCGACCCGTCCCGGTGGAGCATCTGGCGCATCTCGAGCATCTTGCGTCACCCTGACGCCAGCCAGTATGTCCCACTGGAGATCACGCTGGACGCCCCCGCGCTGCTGCGCGCCTACGTACCCTTCGCCCACGCGCACAGCAGAATTCGTCGGGAACTCACCGAAGGAGCTATCGCCAAGATCGACGAGCTGAGCCTGGGCTACAAGCGACAGCTGATCGAGCAGGCCACCGAATTCGGCGATGACGACGTCCACCCGCCGACATGGCTCTTCCCCAACGCGACCGCTACTTCGCCGCCGCCCGCACCTGGCGGGTGACGCGCTTCAGGAGCTCGTCGTCGACGCTCATGTGTAGCGAAATGGGTTCGGCCGCAACGGTTCCGCTGCCGAGACGCATCAGATCCGGCATCCGGGCGATGCAGTCGGTGAAGTCGTCGATGAACGTCTCGTAACCGTCCAACGGAATGGACATCAGCCGACAGCAGTCACGCATCAGGCCCGAGAACGTCGTCGGGGTGTCTAGGTCTCGGCACTCCTCGGCCAGCGCGAGGAAGCGATCGTGATAGTCCATCAGCCGGTTGGCGACCTGCACGATGCCCTCGGCGTCCGCGGTGCTCTCGTCGTCGCGGTGCCCGAACACCTCCATGAAGGCCGGCGTCTGCATGAACGCCTCGGTCTGACCGACGAGCTTCACCAGTTCGTCCATCCTGGCGGTGACGAAGCGCGCGACCTCCGCACCGCTACTCGCGCGCCCGCTCGGTGTCGCATAGCCGAGTCGCACGTCGCGCACACGCGATCGCACCGTGGCCTGCCGCTGCACCAGGACGGATGCGAACACCGCCCATCGCCAACCGGGCGGTTTGTCTGCGAGCAGGGTCGTCAGCTCGCCGGCGGTGTTCGCGACCCCGGCGATCGTTCCGTCCGGCGGCACGGGTGGCGGCTGAGGAGAGAAGTCGCGCATGAGTGCTGCGCCTTCGACGCCGTACACGCCCCGGGCGTCACCACGCTGCGCCAGCCGGTTCTGCCGGTCCGCGCGGTAGGCGATCTCCTCGGCCTCACGCCTGGCCGCCGCGCGACGCTCTTGGACGTGGCGGGTCACCGCGCGCGCTGCGAAGAAGAGCCCGACGGCTGCCGCCGCGGCGAGCAACCACCAGAAGAACTTCACGATCAATCCGATGACGAGCAAGACCCCGAACAGGGCCGCCGCCCCGCCGGTGTTTCTTCCGCTCGTCCGCGAGCGACGCCTGGCTGACATGGCCGAAATGTAGCTGGAGCTACCGACACGTCGGGGGCTTGCGCTGTGGCCACGGCCGTGGCGCTAGGTCGAATTGCCCGTCACGGTCGTGATGAGGAAGCGTTGGCGCGTTCCAACGACCCTAGGGTGCGGATCGGTCCTAGTGCCTCGATGGCACATCGACCTGCAGACGTACGTCTCGCGAAGACGCCTGCCCGCGTGCAGGCAAGGCCGCCGTGCAACCAAGGCAGCCCGAACGCGAGCTACCCGCGTTTCTTCACCGCCATCACTCGCTTGCGCAGTCCGTCGGTCGCCGTGGACATCAAACCGGAGGCGCCCTTCTTGATGAGGAAGCCAGGCAGCGGCGCGAACAGGTCGACCATCAGGTCCAACCGGACCACGGTGGAGGCCCCGTCGGGCGTCAGCGTGTAGCGACCCTCCTGCGCACGTTGCTGCTTGGACTTCACCAGCGTCCAACTCACGCCGTCGGGATGGAAGGTGTAGTCGAGCAACTGCTCGTCGCTGACCCCGACGATCTTGACGACCTGGCGCGACTTGCTCGGCCGGCCCTCGTCGTCACGCTCCAGGATCTCGATCTCCTGGTGCGCCGACGACCATTCGACGAGGGATTCCAGATCGATCAGCACCGCCATGATCTCGTCGGGGGTTGCCTCGATCGTGACTTCGCGAGATTCACTGACTGCCATGGTGAGTCAGTCAATCACCTCTAGTGGTTGTTGCCGACGGGCGGTGTGCTGCCAGACGGGCCATAGGGTCCGTTCTGCACGCCGTTGCTCACCGGTGGGGGCGTGGCCAGGTTGGGACCCGTCGAACCGTTCACGCTCGTATCTCCGCCGCCATCCGTGCTCGAGGACGTTCCGCCGCTACTGTCCGTTCCCGGCGTGATCTGCCCGGGCTCGATCGGCTGGGGTCCCACCCAGCCCAACAGGTCCTGCGTGTCGGCGTTGTAGATGACGCTGTCGGGGTTGTCTCCCACGACGTCGAAGTAGAGCTTTCCGTCGGCCGTGGCGCCTTGGCCGAGGGGTGCGCCGCTCAGGGTGGAGACGTTCGCCAGCACCCGGTAGTCGGTACCTCCCGGAGTGCGGGCGACGAAGTCGACGATCTGCGGGAAGACCGTACCCACGACGGCGGTGGTGGTGACGTTGGCCTCGTAGAGCCGGCCCGCCACCGGGTACGGCACGGGGTCGCGGCTCGGCCTGAGATTCTTGACGGTGTAACCGATTTCGCTGTTGAAGTCGCCGAGGGTGACGAAGTTCTTCAAGGTCTCCTGCACGCCGAAGTTCTTGATGTTGTTGATCGCGTAGGCGGGCGCCACGGCGAAGGTACTGAACAGCGTGGTCGCTCCGACGACGACTCCGGCGATTCGCGTGGCGTTCTTGATCCTCATTCGTGCTTCCCTTCGGCGTTCAACCCGCGTGACACGAGGTTCTTACCCAGGGAATCATGCGGCAAACGCATGTTCGTCTTACGTAATATTTGCTGTTAGGCGCGGTTGGCGGGGTGTTGTGTTCCGTCGCTCGCGTTGGTCGCGCCCTCGGCGGGGATCACGACCGCCTCGTACGATCGTGAAAGTGCATTTCCTGCAGGAGCATTGGTCGATGCGGGTCTCGTCGGACGGTCGCGTGGATGGCGGGCGAGACCGCCTGCCCGACCACACCGATGCCGTTTTCGCTCAGAGGTGGGCACGAGGGACCATCCACCCGGCGCCATGCGGTCGTCGATCGGAGCGACTCTCAGCGTCGGGAAACCTGAACGGTCGTGACGGCCGGCGAACGCTCTCCGCTCACGCCTTCACGTTGACGTAGTGCTGCTCGCGGATCGTGGTTTCGCCGCTCCACCGGTAGGCGACGAGCGCGCCCGTCTTGATCGCACTGAAGTCGACGCACGCCGTGTGGTCCGTGAAATCGGCGCCACGTTGCGGACGTCCCCGGCGCCAGTAGTGGCCGTAGAACACCGGTACGTCCCCGGCGTAGGCGAAGGACCGATCGCGCGCCGGCACCTCGATGTCGGGAAGCGGGGGATAGGGCTCGCCGTCGGCCGTCATGAAATTGCTGTCCATGACGGACAACTCGTGCAGTGTCGACGCACCGTCGCGCCACCACGCGACCCGCGCCTTGCCGCGGACCGCGCCGTCCTTGTCGTAGTAGGGCGGCTGGCCGTACGCCGCGAGGTCGAGCTCCGGCCCCTTCAGCAGCACTTCGACGGCGTCGTAGAGGGGATCGCCCTTCGTGGAGGCGCGCACCAGCTGGTCGCGCGTGGTGAACCGCTCCGAGCCCAGCGCATCCTTCACGACGCGCATCGACGGTTCGTGCCAGCAAGCGTGAACCACCCGGATCGGGCCGAGGTCCAGCCACATCGGCATGGACAGGAACCAGTCGAGGTAGTCCGCACGCGAGTCGTCGTCGAGCTGGTCGAGGAACGCCCTGTGCTGGTTCGTGTTCTTGCCGCTGTGGCGGCGCAGGAATTCGCCAGGCTCGTCGGGGTTCGCCGTGGCGTAGGCGATCGCATTGAATTCGTGATTGCCCATGACGACGCGGGCACTGCCGTGGTCGGTCATCCGCCGGACGGTCTGGAGGACGTCGAGCTGCCCGGGGCCGCGGTCGACCAGGTCGCCCACGAAGATCGCCTGGCGCTCGGGATGTGCGTAGGCGCCGGACGACTCGTCCACTCGGTAGCCGAGGAGGTGCAACAGCTCGTGCAGTTCCGCCGCGCAGCCGTGGACGTCGCCGATGACGTCGTAACCCTTCGGTTCACTCGATGGGGGCATGACCCTCTCCTTCTCTTGACGGCCTCGGTCCGCGAGGGGGAATGCGCCGTCGTAGCGGCGGACTCGACCTCGCGGGTCCAGCGGTGGGGGTTGATGCGCGGGCGACTCACTCGGATCGTCACGAGGAGCACCGGCTGACACGGGGATCGTCGACGCATCCGTGGGTCAACCCTTCGACTTCCACCTTCACGGTACCGCCAGGGTCCGACACGACTCACGCGCCGGGCTACCTCACCGCAGCGAACCTCGACGCAAGGCGCGGTCTCACGCCAGGACGACGGGGTCTCCGACCCGGATCGTGCCCGGCGTCAGCACCTCGAAGTAGGCGCCCGCACAGGGCAGCACGCCGAAATCGAGTGCGGCGACCCGGTTCTCGGCCGCCGGCGTCCGCAGCGCGTGCGGCGCCCGGCCCAACTCGCCGTGCTCCAGCGTGGGAATGGCGCACCGCGGCGTCGGGCACACGGCCCGCAGCCGTGCCTGACCCACCACCAGCGGGCGCCCGACCCAGTCGTTCTCGGCGTACGGCGGAAATCCCGGCGGTGTGGAGATCACCAGGTTGGGCCGGTAGCGCACCGCCTCGGTGCCGATGTGCTCCAGGGTCGCGGTCGTGATGGCGTGAATGGGCGCGTAGTCGGTGAAGGAGTCGCCCGGCGTGGCCTGGCCCAACTCCAGCAGCGGCGCGTCGACCTCGGCATCCTCGCCGCGATCGAGCACCTGATCCGGGTCGGCTCGCTCCAGCGACGCTCCCGCCGGTCGGCGGTCGGTGAGATGCACTTGGCGGGACACCAGTTCGGAGAGCCGGGCGTCGACGTCGTCGGCGTCGGCCGAGATCTGCGCCCCGTCGGGCAGGCGGATGCTGACACGGCCGGAATCGGCTGTGGCACAACACTTCAGCAGCGAGCGCCAGAGGCGGGCCTGCTTGGCGCTGGCCACCCGACCGGTCGCCTGGTCGATGAGGGCCAGCCGCCGGTCGTGCTCGACGCCCCCCGGGCCGACGGCGAACGCGTCGACCGTCTCGCCGAGCATCGACTTCACCGGATAGCGGTAGAGGGTGTTCACCTGCATCTCGACGTCGCTCATGGATGAACCCTAGTTCGCGACGGCGCCCGTCGGGCACAATCGCGGTGTGACTCACCCCGAGCTGTCGGTATACCTGACCACCTATACCGACGGTCCGCACCACGACTGGCCGGCCACCCTCGCGCTGGCCACGGCCATGGACGAGGCGGGCGTCGACCGCGTCGTCGTGTCCGACCACGTCGCATTCGGGGAGGACTTCGCGGCCTACGGTGATCCGTCGCGTGGCGGCACCGCGGGCGGGCGGCAACCCACCGGTCCCGACGGTGCCTGGCTCGAGCCCATCGCCGTGCTGACCGCCATCGCCGCGGCCACCACGCGGCTACGGCTGGGCACGTCGATACTGCTTGCGGCGCTTCGTCGTCCGGCGGTCCTGGCGAAACAGCTCGCCACGCTCGACGTGATCAGCGGCGGCCGTCTGGACGTCGGCGTCGGCGTCGGGTGGCAGCGCGAGGAGTACGACGCGTGCGGGCTGCCGTTTGAGGGCCGCGGCCGGTTGCTCGACCACACCCTTGAGGTGTGCACGACGCTGTGGACGCAGCAGCGGGCGTCCTACGATGCCGACGAGCTGACGTTCGAGGGAATCCACCAGATGCCGAAACCCGTTCAGCCGGGCGGTGTTCCGCTGTGGATCAGCGGCACCGTCAACAAGGCCGTCGCGCGTCGGCTGGCCCGCTTCGGGCACGGCTGGATTCCGTGGGGGCCGGATCTCGCCGACCTGCGCGGGTCGATCCCCGCGATGCAGCAGGCGGTGCTCGACGCCGGCGGCGACCCCAGCGGAATGCAGGTGCAGGGCACGGTGCGGGTCGTCCGCTCCGACGGTCGCATCGACTACGACGCGACGGCCGCGGCAGTACCGGACCTCGTCGAGGCCGGGGTGACCGACTTCCGCGTCGCGGTGCCCCTGCCGGCAGAGCGCGAGCGTGCCGTCGAGGTGCTCACCCACCTGGTCGACGCCTTCCGCGCCGTCACCCGGTGACCCCCGCGCCTACGGTGGTGCCATGAGCAGCATCCTGATCATCGGGGCGTCGCGCGGCCTCGGGCACGCCATCGCCGCCGAGTACCTCACCCGCGGGTGGGACGTCGTCGGTACCGTGCGCGCCGGGTCCACGGGCACCGACGTGCACGCGCTGGCCGAGGCCAACCCCGGCCGCGTCGGCATCGAGACCGTCGACATCAACGAGCCCGATCAGATCGCCGCCCTGCGAGAGCGGTTGTCCGGTAAGGAATTCGGCACGCTGTTCGTCAACGCGGGCACGACCACCGCCGAGGACACCCCGATCGGCGAGGTGTCGACCGAGGACTTCGTCACCGTGATGGTGACCAACGCGCTGAGTCCCATGCGGGTCATCGACGCACTGGCGGACCTGGTGAGCCCGGCGGGGCTGATCGGCGTGATGTCCTCCGGGCAGGGCAGCATCACGAACAACACCAACGGGCTGCGCGAGGTCTACCGCGCCAGCAAGGCCGCCCTCAACATGCTGATGCGCAGCCTTGCCGCGCGCCACGCCGACACCGAGCGCGCCTTCGTCCTGATGGCGCCCGGCTGGATCCGCACCGCGCTCGGCGGCGACGACGCCCCGTTCACGATCGAGGAGACCATCCCCGCCGTCGTCGACGTGCTGATCGCCAAGCGCGAACGGCCCGGCCTGGAGTATCTCGACCGGTTCGGCAAGACGGTGCCCTGGTAGCTAGCAGGTGAGGGCCGCCCCCCGCGACGTATCATTTCGCGGAGCACGGAGCGGGGTCGATCGGGTGTGGCTCGACGACGTCGCGGTTGGACGCAGTCGATTGGGGCAATGGGACGTCATGACAACGCTGAGGACGGGGGCGGGTTTCCCCCAGGTAGTGGTCACCGCCGTCACCTCGACCACGTCGATGGCCACCGATGCCGAGGACACCTGGCAGCAACTGCTGGAGGGCAAGAGCGGCATCCGTCCGCTCGACGTGCCGTTCGTCGAGGAATTCGATCTGCCGGTCCGCATCGGCGGGCAGCTGCGCGAGCAGTTCGACCACCACCTCAACCGCGTCGAGCTGCGCCGCCTGTCCTACCTGCAGAAGATGTCGACGATCCTCAGCCGTCGGCTGTGGGACCAGACCGGTCTCGACGAGGTCGACACGTCGCGGCTGATGGTGTCCATCGGGCTGGCCCTGGGCACCTCGGAGGAGGTCGTCGCCCAGTACGACACCTTCAAGGCCAAGGGCATGCGGGCGGTCTCGCCGCTGGCCATCCAGATGTACATGCCCAACGCCGCGTCGGCCGCGGTCGGTCTCGAACGAAAGGCCAAGGCGGGCATCGTCACCCCGCTCATGGCGGACTCGTCGGGCGCGGCCGCCATCGCCGAGGCCTGGCGCGCCATCGTCTTCGGTGACGCCGACTTCGCGATCTGCGGGGGCATCGACACCTGGATCGCCGCGGTGCCGATCGCCGCGTTCAACAACCTCGGCCTGCTGTCGACCAACAACGACGACCCCACCGCCGCATGCCGGCCCTTCGACGTCGACCGCGACGGCACGGTCTTCAGCGAGGGCGGGGCGCTCATGATGATCGAGACCGAGGAGCACGCCACGGCCCGCGGCGCGACGATCCTGGGTCGGCTGATGGGCGCCGCCATCACCTCCGATGGCTACGACGTCGTCGCGCAGGACCCAACGGGGGAGTCCGCCGCGCGGGCCGTCCGCCGCGCGATCGACCTGGCGGGCATCTCACCCGAGGACATCGACCTCGTCACCGCGCACGCCCCGGGCACCGGTCCTGGCGACCTCGCCGAGGCGACCGCGCTGCACCGGGTGCTCGACGGCAACCGCCCGGCGGTGTACGCGCCGCGCGCCGCGCTCGGCCACGCCTGGGGTGCGACCGGCGCCATCGACGCGCTGCTGACCGTGCAGGCGCTGCGCGACCAGGTCGTGCCGCCCACGCTCAACCTGCACCACCTCGACCCGGCCATCGACCTCGACGTGGTCGCGGGCGAGCCGCGGCGCGCCGACTACCGCTACGCGCTCACCGACTGCTTCGGCTTCGGCGGGTACAACGTGGCGCTGGTGTTCGGCGCCGCCTGACTTCGCCCGCGGGAGCGCGCACTCTGCCACCATGAGGGCATGGCAGACGAGATGGAATCCGAGCGCGAGTTCAACGCGCGCAACATCGCCGAGTTCCGCGCCAACGGCGGCAAGGTCGGCGGGCAATTCGAAGGCTTTCCGCTGCTGATCCTGACCTCGACGGGCGCCAAGAGCGGCGCACCGCGGGAGAATTTGATCGGCTACTTCGACATCGACGACACGGTCTACGTCGTCGGCTCCGCGGCGGGCCGCGACGCCAGCCCCGGCTGGGTCTTCAACCTGCGCGCCCACCCCGAGGTGAAGGTCGAGATCGGCCCCGACCCGCAGCGCCCCGCGGTCGCCCACGAGCTGCCGCGCGAGGAACGCGACCGCATCTACGCTGCGATCGTCGAGCGGGCGCCGGGCTTCGGCGAATACCAGGAGAAGACCGACCGCGTCATCCCGGTCTTCTCGCTCACCGACGGCTGATACGCCATGGCGACGCTGGTGTCGGTGAACGTCGGTATGCGGCAGGATGTTTCGTGGCACGACCGCACTGTCTACACCGGCGCGTGGAAGAACCCCGTGACCGGTCCGCGCCTGGTGCGCCGCCTCAACGTCGACGGCGACGGGCAGGGCGACCTCGGCGGCCACGGCGGTGAGAACCGCGCGGTGCTGGTCTACCAGCTCGACTCCTACCGGCACTGGGCCCGGGAGTTCGGGCGCGACGACCTGACCCCCGGGCTGCTCGGGGAGAACTTCACCGTCGAGGGCCTGCCCGACGACGACGTGTGCATCGGAGACCAATACCGCATCGGTTCAGCGGTTTTCGAGGTCACTCAGCCGCGGGTCACGTGCTACCGCGCGGGGCTGCGCATCGGGGTCCCGACGATGGCGGCACTGCTCGTCGCCCACCGCCGGCCGGGTTTCTACCTGCGGGTGCTCACCGAGGGGGAGGTGGCCGCGGGGCAGGAGGTCGTCAAGGTGGCGGCGGGCCCCGAACAGGTCACGGTCGCCGAGATGGACGCCCTGCTGTACCTCCCCGGGCACCCGCGCGACGCGCTGGCGCGGGCCATGCGCATCCCCGCGCTGAGCCCGGGATGGCAAGCCTCCCTTGGCAATCTGGCCGCCCAGTCCGACGGCTCGGGCAACACCGGGCTGACCGCCGCGGCCGCGGTCCCACCCCCGGCCTGGCCCGGCTTTCGCACGCTGCGCGTTGCGGAGGTGCGCGACGAGAGCAGCGACGTCCGGTCGCTGGTGCTGGCCGATCCCGACGGCGCCGCGCTGCCGGGCTGGCTCGCCGGTCAGTCGGTCGCGCTGCGGGTGCCCGCCGGTCTCGACCGCGCGATGGCGATCCGCAACTACTCGCTGTCCAACGCCGCGGGCTCCGACCGCTACCGGATCGCGGTCAAGCGCGAATCCCGCGGTGCCGTCAGCCAATACGTGCACGCGCGGGTCGTGACAGGAGACTCCGTCGACGTCGCCGCACCCCGCGGTGCGTTCTTCCTGGCCGACGGTGACGCGCCGGTGATCCTGCTCTCGGTCGGCGTCGGCATCACGCCGGTGCTGTCGATGCTGCACGGGTTGGCGGCGGCCGGGTCGACCCGGCCGGTGTGGTGGCTGCACGGCGCACGCTGCGGCGCGGAGCATCCGTTCCGGCAGGAGGCGAATGCTCTGCTGAATCGGCTGTCGCACAGTGCGTCTCGGGTCTTCTACAGCCAGCCGAGCCCCGACGACCGGCTGGGTGTCGACTTCACCGACCGCGGACGCCTGTCGGTCGACGTGCTGAGCCATCTCGACCTACCCCGCGACGCGCAGGCCTATCTGTGCGGGCCCGTCGACTTCATGGACGAATTCGGTTCCGCGCTGGCCGATCTGGGCCTCGACAGCGGGCGCATTCACAGCGAACGCTTCGGCGCGGTCGCGGCGCTCACCCCGGGGATCGCCACCCAGACCGTGCCGCCGCACCCGGCCGTCGGACCACTCGGCACCGGCCCGGAGGTGAGCTTCGCGCGCAGCGGGCTCTCCGCGCCCTGGGGTCCGCCGAGCACCAGCCTGCTGGAGTTCGCCGAGGCGTGTGACGTGCCGACCCGCTGGTCGTGCCGCACGGGTGTGTGCCACAACTGTGAGACCGCGCTGCTGTCGGGGAGTGTGCGCTATGACCCTGCGCCACTTGATCTTCCGGCCGCGGGGAACGTCCTGATCTGCTGCGCGCAGCCCGTCGGTCCCGTCGTCGTCGACCTGTGACTCAGCCCTTGACGAGCGTGAACTGACCGAGCTCGCTGACGCGACGCTTGAAGAAGTCACTGCAGCCGACGAGGTACTTCATGTACCGCTCGTACACCTCTTCCGACGTTGCGGCCACGGCCTCGTCGTGGTGGGCCTCCAGCGCCGTCGACCACAGGTCGAGCGTGCGCACGTAGTGCTCGTCGAGGAGTTGCTTGTCGGTGACGGTGAACCCGGATTCGGTGGCGAGGGTGACGATCTGCTCCTCGCCGGGCACCGACCCGCCGGGGAAGATCTCCTTGGCGATGAAGCGCATGAACCGCAGATCGCTCATCGTCACGGGGATGCCCATCTCGGGCCACTTCTTCAGCGGGTGACCGAGGATGGCCTGCAACACCATTCGCCCGTCAGCGGGCAGGATGCTGCTGCACGTCTTGAAGAACGGCTCGTAGCGGTCCGGCGGGAACGCCTCGATGGCCTCCAGGCTGATGATCCGGTCGACGGGCTCGGTGAACTGCTCCCAGCCTCCGAGCACGATGCGCCGGGTGCGCTCGGTGTCGAGGTCGTCGAGCAACTGCTGGGCGAACTTGCTCTGGTTCTTGCTCAGCGTGAGGCCCACGACGTTCACGTCGTACGTCTCGACCGCACGCTTGAGCACCGAACCCCACCCGCAGCCGATGTCGAGCAGCGTCATGCCGGGCTTGAGATCGAGCTTGCCGAGGGACAGGTCGATCTTGGCGTACTGCGCCTCCTCGAGCGTCATGTCGTCGCGCTCGAAGTAGGCACAGCTGTAGGTGCGAGACGGATCCTGGAAGAGGCCGAAGAAGTCGTCGGACAGGTCGTAGTGCGCCTGCACCTCTTCGAAGTGCGGTTTCATCGATGTTCTGTCGACCGTGCTCTCAGCCATCCCCGACTGACCTTCCGTTCCGGTGGACCGCTCGTGTGACGCTGCGGACCTATTTAGTTAGAGTGTTTAGACAAAGTACAGCACTTCCGCGAATCACGCCTTCTCACAGGTGAATTGGACGACGTCGGTGTAGCCCTCACGGAAGAGGTCCGCGCATCCGTCGAGGTACTTGAGGAAACGCTCGTAGATCTCCTCGTTGGTGATCTCGATGGCCTCGTCCTTGTTGGCCTCGAGATTGCGCGCCCAGGTGTCGAGGGTCTTGACGTAGTGCGGCTGCAGGTGCTGCTCGCGGGTGACCGTGTAGCCGGCCTTGACTGCGTGCTCCTTGACCATCGACGCCAGCGGCAAACGGCCGCCGGGGTAGATCTCGTCCATGATGAACTTGATGAAGCGCACCCGCGACATCGTCAGCGGCAGCTTCTTGGCCTTGATCTCCTCATCCTCGGGGATCGTGATCGTGTGCAGCATCTGCACGCCGTCGGCGGGCAACCAGTCGTAGGTCTTCTTGAAGTAGTCGTCGTACTTGTTGAAGCCGAAGTGCTCGAACGCGCCGATGGAGACGATGCGGTCGACCGAGCCGGTGAAGTCCTCCCACGGCTGCAGGCGGACCTCCATCGAGCGATCGCTGGTGGAGTTGGCGAACCAGTGCTGCTCGATGTGCTGCTTCTGGTTCTCCGACAGCGTCAGGCCGATGACGTTCACGTCGTACTTCTCGACGGCCCGCATGATGGTCGCGCCCCACCCGCAGCCGATGTCGAGCAACGTCATCCCCGGTTCGAGTCCGAGCTTGCCGAGCGACAGATCGATCTTCGCCATCTGCGCCTGCTCGAGGGTGTAGTCGTCCTTCTCGAAGTACGCGCAGCTGTAGACCTGGTTGGGGTCCTGCCAGAGTTTGAAGAACTCATTGCTGATGTCGTAGTGGAACTGGACTTCCTTCTTGTCCGACCCACGCGTCTGCGAAGCGGACTTGGAAAGCCACTGTGATTGCGCAGTCGACGGGGTTTGCGTCTCACTCGAAGAACTCATCATCCAACCTTGTCAGCTATCGGATTCGCGGTCGCGGTGGTGCCGTGCAGCATCTGCTTCACCTAGTCGGCACACCGACCCTACCTCTGTCGCACCGGCATCTCGACGGGTACCGAAGCCGCGGCGCGCCGACGATGGCGGTGACGGGCGACACGTAGTTTGCCGAACGCGCGTGCTGTCGATTGCTGGCCGCCCCGGCGTGACGGGGCGGGACGGCACCGCCCAGACTGATCCCATGACAGAACGTGAGGACACCCGCGTCGCGGTCTACCTGGACTTCGACAACATCGTGATCTCACGGTATGACCAGGTCAACGGCCGCAACTCGTTTCATCGGGACAAGACCAAGGGCCTGGAGGTCGAACGCCTGCAGCGGGCGACCGTCGACGTCGGCGCGATCATCGACTTCGCGTCGTCGTTCGGCACCCTGGTGTTGACCCGGGCATATGCCGACTGGTCGGCCGACGTCAACGCCGGTTACCGCGGTCAGCTCGTCGGTCGCGCGGTCGACCTGGTACAGCTGTTCCCCGCCGCGGCCTACGGCAAGAACGGCGCCGACATCCGCCTGGCGGTCGACGCGGTCGAGGACATGTTCCGGCTGCCCGACCTGACCCACGTGGTGATCGTCGCCGGCGACTCCGACTACATCGCGCTGGCGCAGCGGTGCAAACGGCTCGGCCGCTACGTCGTCGGGATCGGGGTGGCCGGGGCGTCGAGCCGATCGCTGGCCGCCGCCTGCGACGACTTCGTGATCTACGACGCGTTGCCGGGTGTGCCGGTCTTCGAGCCGGAGCCCGAGCCCGACCGCAAGGAGGAGCCCGAGCCCGAACCCAAGAAGCGGGCCCCGCGTCGGCGCGCCACCCGGCCCCAGGTCGTCGAGGAGGAGGAGCCGGAGACACCCGATCCGCAGACCGCCGCGACCGGCCTGCTGGAGCGGGCGCTGCGGATCGGGCTGGAGAAGGACGACGTCGACTGGCTGCACAACTCCGCGGTCAAGGCCCAGATGAAGCGGATGGACCCGTCGTTCAGCGAGAAGTCGCTGGGGTTCAAGTCGTTCAGCGACTTCCTGCGCTCACGCGCCGACGTCGTCGAGCTCGATGAGAGCTCGACGACGCGGATGGTGCGGTTGAAGAACTGAGCGTTACTTGATGGTGGCGACGAGGTCGGGCTTCATGTTGTCGAGCTGAGCGCTCCAGTACGGCCAGCTGTGCGTGCCGTTCGGCGGGAAGTTGAACGTGCCGTTCTTGCCGCCGGCGCTGGTGTAGGCGTTCTGGAAGGCGATGTTGCTGTCCTTCGTCAGACCCTCGATCGTCGTGGCGGGTAGATCGCCGCCGCCGAGATCGCTGGGTTGCCCGTTGCCGGTGTAGACGTAGATGCGGGTGCCGTTGGAGGCGATCCTGCCCGCCTGCAGCGTCGGGTCGTTGCGCTGCCAGTCGGGCCCGCCGTTGGGTCCCCACATGGCGTTGGCGTCGAAGCCACCCGCGTCGCGCATCGAGAAGCCGACCAGGGTCGGGAAGATGCCGTCGGACAGGTGGAGGAAGCCCGACAGCGAGCCCGCGTACTTGAAGTTGTTCGGGTGGTAGGCCGACAGGATCAGCGCCGCGCTACCCGACATCGAGAGTCCGACGACCGCGTTGCCGGTGGGCGAGATGCCCTTGGTGGACGACAGGTAGGCGGGCAGCTCTTGGGTCAGGAACGTCTCCCACTGGTAGGGCTGCGTCTGACCGTCGCCGACGGCCGGGTTGTCCCAGTTGGTGTAGAAACTGGACATGCCGCCGACGGGCATGACCACGGAGACGCCCGACTGATAGAACTTCTCGAACGCGTTGGTGTTGATGTCCCAGCCGTTGTTGTCGTCCTGCGCGCGCAGGCCGTCGAGCAGGTAGACGGCGTGCCGACCGCCCGGCTGGAAGCGGACCAGGATGGGATGGCCCATCGCGACCGACGGGACCTGGAGATCTTCGACGGGCAACCCGGGGCGCGAGTAGGCGCTCGCGGTCGCCGAACCGCCGACGATGCCGATCAGCCCGGGCAGCACCGCGGCTGCCACCAACGCGACCGCGAACCTCCGCCCGGTAGAGCGGATCCTTGCGATGACTGTCATCTCATGCCCATCTTTCTCAAGCCCATGTTTCGAGTCCCGCAGTACCGGTCGGGTGCCGCTCCTTGGCATCCTGGCACGGGGCAGCGCCCCAGTCGTGATGCTGTCAGCTGGTTCTTCGGGGCGCTCACCGCGATTGTTACCCCTCTTGGCCCGGTTTACCCCTACAAGTCCGACGCCGTCATGGGTTGGTAGCGTTTTCCCAGGTAAGACGGGCTCAGACGCGCCCGGCCGCCGCGCCCGCACGCCGCGGAAACAACCCGATCACGAACGTGGCACACCCTGCCTCGCCCGTTGCGAGGGATCGGCTCGCACCACCTACGATGGGCCTCGTTCGACATTCGGTGCGCACAATCAATGGAGTCTCGTGACGTCTTCTCGTCGTGCCCGGGGGGCCTGGTTGGGAGCAGCCTTCGCGGTGCTCGCCATACTCGGTGGCGTTCTGGTGAGTGGATCCGACCGGTGTGTGCACGGCTGCCAAGTGCTCGCCGCGCCGCGCAATCTGGCCGAGGCAGCGCCCCCGCCGGTGCCGACCTCGACGCCCGCGGCCCTGACGGTCATCCCGACGCCCGCCGCCGACGGCGTCAATCCGGCCGGGCCCGTCCTGGTGACCGCGACCAGCGGCACCCTCACCTCCGTCCGGATGACCAACGACAGCGGTCGGGAGATCCCCGGGGTCATCACCCCCGACCAGACGGTGTGGAAGCCGACGACTCAGCTCGGGTACGGCCGCACCTACAAGATGACCATCGTGGCGCGCGGGCCCAGCGGCATGCCGACGCGCCAGGTGGCGAGCTTCACGACGGTCTCGCCCAGTAGTCAGACGCAGGTGTACCTCGACCGCGCCGGGGGAGACATGCTCGTGGACGGCGCCACCTACGGCATCGGCACCGTCGTGGTCGCGCACTTCGACGAACCCATCGACGACAAGGCGAATGCCGAACGGCACCTCTCGGTCACGACCAACCCGCCGGTGCCGGGATCGTGGTACTGGGTCGACGACCAGAACGCCCACTGGCGGCCCGAGAAGTACTACACCCCAGGCACTTCCGTGACGGTCAACGCCAACCTCTACGGCACGCCGCTCGGCGACGGGCTCTACGGCACCGAGGACGAGCACGTCTCGTTCAAGATCGGCGACGCCCACGTGTCCATCGCCGACGACCACACCAAGCAGGTCAGCGTCTTCGAGAACGGCAAGCTGGTGCGCACCATGCCCACGTCGATGGGCATGGGCGGCACTCAGACCATCGCGGGCACCACGCTGTCGTTCTTCACCCCGCCGGGCGTCTACACCGTGCTCGACAAGGCCAACCCGGTCGTCATGGACTCCTCGACGTTCGGGCTGCCCATCGATTCGCGCCTCGGCTACCGGGAGTCGATCGCCTACGCGACGCGCATCAGCATCGACGGCATCTATCTGCACCAGTTGAATTCGACGGTGTGGGCGCAGGGCAACACCGACACCTCCCACGGCTGCCTGAACCTCAACGGCGAGAACGCCGCATGGTTCTACAACTTCTCGGTCCCTGGCGACGTCGTCGAGGTCAAGAACACCGGCGGCCCACCGCTCAAGCTGTGGCAGAACGGCGACTGGACCATCCCGTGGGATCAGTGGCGTCAGGGCAGCAAGCTGACGTAGACCGGCTAAGCCGCTGTCGACCAACCACTTTCGCGCAGATTGCCGCCTAGACGTTTAGGACCGCGGGCGCCCGCCGATCGGATGATCTCGCTCGACGGCGTCCGCGGGCTTCCCGACAATGGGGGAAAAGGGAGCTATGGCCACGTCCGACGTCAGGGCTGTGATTGGCGGCTGAGACGCCTGAATCACGACCGTGATGTTCGGCCGGCGCCTAGCACCAAAAACGGGACACGACCCGGGATCGGCAGCGGCCAGGGCCGGGACACGTGACCTCGCGAGGCGGGTCCCGGGAGGCGCGACCCGGACGCGGTCAGGCGCCGCGCATGAATTCCACCGCCCGCGCCACCCCCGCGGACGGCGTGGCCAGCCCCAGCCGGCCGGCAGGCGTGGCCACCCAGGCCGCGTCGCCGACCACCCCGTCGGGCGCGACGACGACACCCTCGACGACGGGGGCCATCGCCGCGCCGACGTCGGTCAGGTACAGCAGGGTCTGCGCCAGCCCCGTGCGCCCGACGTAATCTGCATCGGCGGAGTACTTGCACTCGACGAGGAACGCCGCCTCGCCGGGCGCGACGATCAGGAGATCCGGTGCGAGCGAACGGGTTTGGGTGCGCAGCGCGGTCGTCAACGAGCGGTACCGAGAGGCCGCGCCGTAGCGCTTCCAGCTGCCGCCCGCCTCCATCCACAGGTGCCAGTCCCGGCCGCCGAGGGTCACGTGGAACTGTTCACGGCCGCCGACGTAGCTCAGCGGTGACGTGCCGACGATCGTCGCACCCGCCGACTGCAACGTGCGCAGCAGCTCGCCGAGCACGCCCAGCTGGAACAGCGTCGGCCGCAGCTCGCGGATCGGCCACAGCAGCTCGGCCGCGAGCGTGGGTTCACTTGCGGCCCTGATGGTTCGGGCTACGTCGACGAGACGCCGCCACGCCGCCCCCTCGCGCGCGACCGCCGCGAGCTCCGACGGCCGCGGCGGCTCGGCCTCGCGGTCGGCCAGGCCGGACGCAAGGATCCGGGACAGTGCCTCCAGCTGAGCGGCGACGGGGTCACCGGCGGCCGGGTCGATCGAGGACGCGCGCTGAGCCAACCGGAGCACCGCGCCACCGGTCCAGCCGAGGGCGGTCGCGAGCAGTTCGTGCGCGACGCGGTCGCGCTGTCGGATGACGAACGACGATGGCGGCCAGCCGTACTGCCGTCTGGTCTCGATCCAGGCCGTCCCGCCGGTCGGCGCGTCGGCGATTGTGCGCTGACGCCGCGACTGCGCCGGCAACAGGTCGACCCACTGCCTGGCCGTCGCCGGCAAGCGCTCGAGCAGCGGCACCAGCTCCAGGAACAGCATCAGCTCCGCGCGCAGCAGCGTGTCCTCCGGCCGCCAATCACGCGGAAGCTCTTCGAGCGCAAGCTGATTGAGCACCTTGACCAGCTGACCGCGGCCGACCCACGCCCGCAGCACGTGGCCGAGGCCGTCTTCGGGAATCGGAAGGTCGGCTTCCGCGGTCAGGACAATACGTGGCTCATCTCGACGACCCACTCCCACTCCGTCTGACTCAGGGCGTGGTGCTGCTCGACGATCGCGGCGCCGAGGGACGTCAACTCGTCCTCCATCTCGCGCAGCCACGTCCCGACGTTGACGAGGTACGCCTCGGCCAGCAGTTCGCGTTCGACGTGGGTGATGGTCGTCAGCTGCTCGGCATCGGTGCCGACGCCGGCGGCGATGTAGTCGGCCATGCGAAGGAACAGCGCGGGGCCGAGCGTCGTCATCGAATTGGTCAGGTGCGCCGTGTAAATGGCGACGATGGCGTCCAGCAGTGCCTCGGGCAGACCATGGTCCTGGGCGAGCAGCGCCGTGCGGAACTTCGCGGTGTCGGCGGCGGGGATGGGCACGCGCAGGAACCGTCGG
Organism: Mycolicibacterium madagascariense; assembly: GCF_010729665.1. Taxonomy (NCBI): domain Bacteria; kingdom Bacillati; phylum Actinomycetota; class Actinomycetes; order Mycobacteriales; family Mycobacteriaceae; genus Mycobacterium; species Mycolicibacterium madagascariense. Next base: position 1,046,054 of record NZ_AP022610.1, read on the forward strand.
CCCAGTGCGTGGCCGAACCGGAACACCCGCTGCGCGTCGAGCGCGTTGTAGGTGCCCAGCAGTCGCCACTCGGTGCCCGCGACGTAGCGGACCGGTCCGGTGCCGCCGGCCGGGTTCGTCAACAGCTCCTCGTGCTCGACCGAACACGTGGCGCCGGTGGCCCAGCCGAGCTGCACCTGCGGCGAACCGATCGCGGGGGAGACGGTGCCGAGTGTGACGTCCTGCCCGCTGAGCCAGGTCAACAAGCCACCGAAGATGCGGTCCATGTCGGCGCGGTTGACCTCGTCGACGATCAGCCAGTGTCCGCTGGCGATGGCGCTCAGCACGCGACCGGGGCGGAACCGCAGCTCGCTGCCGTCGATGGTCTGGCCGCCGACGAGGTCGGTCGTCGACCAGTTCTCCTCGGCCGCAGACCATTCCACGCCCGTCGGGCCGACCTGGAAGCCGAAGGACCGCGGGTCGGCGACGATGCGGTCGACCACCTGGCGCAGCAGCGTGGTCTTGCCGCTGCCGGGCGGGCCCACCAGGATCACCGCCGGCGCCGACAGGATCGCCAGGCGCACCATCCGCTCGATGCGCGGGTCGATCTCGATGGGCACGGTGATGACCGACGGGACCTGGCCACCGTCGCCGGTCTTCGCGACGCCGGACCCGGGCGCTATGCCGAGCGCGGGATGGTGCTCCGGGGTCAGCTCGGCGAACAGCGTCTGCAGCTTCTCGACGGTGGCGTCACTCATCGAAGATCACCAGCCGCACCGGTGTCGACTCGCGGAGGAACAGGGCGGCCTTCAGCGACGGTAGGCGGCCACGCTTGCGCATCGCCGACAGCACGTGTTCCGGCGTCACGTCACCCAGCACGCTGATGACGGCGTACTCCGGACTGGACTTCGCCATCTCGTCGCAGCGGTTGCCGATCTGCTTCAGCTCGGTGACCAGCTTGCCGACGACGGGTCCGCCCCGCTGGCCGTCACCGACACCCAGCTCATCGGCGAACCACTGGTAGAGCGGATCCCACTTCGAGGAGTCCATGCGGCTCGCCCGGATCGCATACCCGACGGCCGCCAGGATGCCCTCGCGCGGCGTCGTGCCGAACAGGTCGCTCATGCCCCGACGCTCGACGCGTAGGCCGTCAGCTCGTCGATGAAGCCCGGCGGAAAACGCAACGTGCCCTTGCGCGTTCGGTTCAGGAAGCCCTGCGCCGCCCGCGCCGACAGCGGCTTGCCGGGATGCTGCAGGAAGTCGACGAGCGACTCGCGCGGCTGCCACACCGGCCACGGCCCGACGTCCGCGGCGTGCACGACCCCGTCGAGATCCGACCACGCGGCGCGGCGGGGCCACGTGGCGCCCGTCCACGGCAGGTCGCCGCCGGCGTCGTAGCGGCCCGGCTTCGCCAACCGGCCGCCGATCCACGTCGCGACGGGCACGCTCACCGAGTTGCCGACCATGCGCCAGCGCTCACCGCGCCGTGCGACCTCCTCGGCGGGTGCGGTCCAGTCGGCCGGAAACCCTTGCAGCCGTTCGGTGTCGCGCAGATCGGGGGTGACGTAGGCGCCCGACGGCAACCGGATGGCCGGCGGCGAGGGCACCCCCACCGAGGACCCGCACTTGATGGGCGGCACGCCGTCGACCGCCCATCCGAACGCCCGCATCCCCTCGGTCCAGTAGAAACCGCACGCCACGTCGGGGTATTCACCGGCGCCCATTGGCTTTTCGCACTCGTCGGCCAGCAGCACGGCCCGCGGATCGCCGGCGCGCGAGGCGACCAGGTACCACCGGTTGCGCCGCTGCGGCAGCCCGAACGCATTGCTGTCGACGACGCGGTACGCCCACCGGTAGCCCAACTCCGTGAGCGCGGTCGTCACCAGTGTCAGCGCGGCGCCCTGACCGAGCGACATCAGGAACGGCACGTTCTCCAGCACCACCCACGGCACGTCGCCCTGCTGCAGCAGCCGCAGCACCTCACCGATGAGACTGCTTCGTGCGCCCTCGATTCCGACCTTGCGCCCGACGCTGCTGAGATCCTGACACGGAAACCCCGCCGTGACGACGTCGGTGCCGGGGGGCAGGCTGCGCAGATCGCGGACGTCGGCCTCGAGCTTCGTGTCGGGGAAGCGGCGGCGCAGCACGTGCATGGCGGGCGGGGCGTTCTCGACCAGTAGCTGCGACTGGTGACCGCTGGCTGCCATGCCCAACTCGAGCCCGCCGATGCCCGCGAACAGTCCGGCGACCCGCAGCTTCGTGCGCCTCACCGCAGCCACTCCAGCGCGACCGCATAGCTGAGCCGTGACGGCACCGCGTTGCCGATCATCCTGGCGATCGCGGTGCGGTGGCGGACCGCGTCGAAGGAGAACCAGTCCGGAATGTATTGCAGCCGAGCCGCTTCGTGGGCGCTGATCGTGCGGCGCTCGCTCGGGTGGACGTACCGGCCCATGCACATGCTGTAGAAGCCGGTCGTGATGGTCTGCGACGGTCGGTCCCACGCCAGCCTGCCGTAGATCGCCTTGTAGCTGTGGCCGCCGTCGGCGTGGCAGGCCGGGCGCTGGCTGTCGGGGAGGTCGAACGCGCCGTTCTCGAAGAGGTAGTCGATGCGCTGGCGCGTCGCGGGTGCCGAGCGCGCGACGGCGTCGACGAGGTGCACCCGTCGCGACTCGGGCAGCGCCACCAGATCCTGGAACGCCCATGCGACGTCACGCGGTCCGCGGCGGTGCCGTTCGACGACCTCGGCGGGCGTCGTCGCGTGGGTGCGGCTGGCCATCAGCACGAGGCGGCGGCGGCGCTGCGGCACGCCGATCTCGCTGAGGTCGATCACCCCGACGGACACGTGGTAGCCCAGCGTGCCCAGCGCCTCGGCGGTGCGCTGCACGACGGCGCGCTTGTCGTTGAGCGCCCCAGGGACGTTCTCGATCAGGATGTGGTGCGGCTCGAGCACTTCCGCGGCCCGCACCATCGACCCGTAGAGCTCGTTCTTGTCGTCGGAGTGCCTGGTGCGATTGTTGAAGTCGCTGTGGCCCTGGCACGGTGGGCCGCCGACGAGTACGTCCACGTCCCCGTGGTGCTTGGCGAGCAGGCGTTCCGCAGACGTGAGCCGGCCGCCGACCCGCCCCGGGAGCACCTCGGTGACGTCCTGACTCAGCGCGGCAGCGGTGGGGAAGTTGGCGGCGTAGGTGGCGGCCGCGACGGCGTCGACGTCCACGGCCAGCACCGGCTCGAACGAGCGGTTCAGCGCCCGCGCCGCCTCGGCCAGCCCGATCGACAGGCCGCCGCACCCGGAGAACAGGTCGACCACCCGCAGCGACGACCGCGACGCGCCACAGGGCGGCGCGACCCGGCTCTGTAGCCAGGCGCGCTCGGCCTCGTCGGCCGACGTGGGCCCCGCAATCCGACCGGGATGGGTGGCCAGGACGCTCGTGGCACGGCCGCCGTCGCGACGGATCAGCACCCGCTCGTAGGACCCGTTGCGCGCGCGGAAGCGTTCGAAACCGCCGTCGGCGCTGGGCCGCGGCGCGGTGGCGCTCGGTGAGGGCTTGCTCATCTACGCCGCGCGACCTGCGATGAAACGAGCTGCTCGGGCGCTGCGGCGGGTCACGGAGCAATGGTATTCAGCCGCTCCGACAAGTCCCGGCACCCCCGGCGGCGCGCCGTCGGGGCGAGGCGTCAATAGGCTGGCGCCATGGCGGAGTCGTGGGCGTCCTCACCGGAGGCCAGGGCCCGCATGCAGTCGAACAAGAGTCGCGACACGAAGCCCGAGCTCGCGCTGCGCTCGGCGGTGCACGCGCGGGGGCTGCGCTACCGCGTGTCGGCGAAACCGCTAGCCGGTGTGCGGCGCACCGCGGACCTGGTCTTTACGCGGGCGCAGGTCGCGGTGTTCCTGGACGGGTGCTTCTGGCACGGCTGTCCCGAGCACCACACCGTCGCGGCGGCCAATGCGACGTTCTGGGCCGAGAAGGTCGAGAACAACCGGGCGCGTGACCGCAATACCGACGAGCGGCTCGCCGCGGCGGGCTGGGTCAGCATCCGCATCTGGGAGCACGAGGATCCGCAGGAGGCGGCCGCCCGGGTCGAGGAGGTCGTGCGCGCGCGCACCGTCACAAATCGTTGACGTCGATCAGACCGTCCTGTATGGCACGGGCGACGAGCGCGGCCTTCGTGGTGGCGGGTCGGCCCGCCGCCGCGTACTTGTCCCTGATGCGCTGCAGATGCGTGCGGACGGTGGTGGTCGAGATCTCGAGTTCGCGCGCAACGTCGTCTTTGTTGTCATGGAGCAGCCACGCCAACAGAACTTCCTTCTCACGGGGTGCGAGATCGGCTCGGCGGCCTGCCGGAGCGGGCGTCAGCAACGTTTCCTCCAATGGTCTATTGGGAAACCATCATCCGTTCGGATGACGTTCCAGTCACGTAGACGATTGACGCGTTTGTAGTGTATTTCGGCAAAATGGGCGCAAAGACACGCAGATCGAGCAACATTTCGCATACGTCGAAAGGATTTGCCGGGTGACCGAAGAGCCGCGAATCTTGGTGGCGTCTCCGCTCGACGACGGGGTGGTGCCCGCCCTGACCGCGGCGTTTCCCGGGGCCACGGTGCGCGTAGCTGGGGACCGCGCCGCCGTGAGCCGCGAGGTCACTCAGCGGGTGCGGTTCGACGTCGTCGTGGCGGATCTGGTGTGGAACAGCCCGGAGTGGGAGTTCAACTTCGACGGTCTCGACGTCATCGACGTCCTCGGCGCCACCGATCGGCGGGCGCCGGTGATCATGGCCACTCAGGGACACACGACCGAATGCGATTTGCTTCAGGAGGCCAGGCTGCGGCCGGAGGTCTTCTCGGTCTTTCGCAAGACCGTCGGCGCCGACGACCTGCCGAGGCTCATTCGCGACGCCGCCATCGGGGAGCGACGCCATGGACACGTCGCCACGCCGCACACCAAACCGCTCTACGAGCTGTTCCTCGGCAGGCGCGGGGAGACCGCGGGGCGCATGGCGGGCGCGATCGCCGCAGGCCGGGCTACTGACGGCGCCTCGCTGGCGACTGCTGCCGGCGTCGCCCTGAACACGGCGTCGAAGGTGACGACGCACTACCTCGGCCCCATCATCCTCGAGCGCGGCGAGCACGACCCGCGACTGCCGATGACCCTGTCTGCGGTCTACCGCTGGTGCGGTCTACACGCGAGGTACATCGTCAGCTGGTGTCGACGCCACGGCCACGGTGACGTCCTCGTCACACTGTGAGGCCGGAATACAAAGCTGAGCTAAATGGTTGGCCGGAGTGGGTATGGATCGGGACACGATCCAACGAACTCTGACAGAGGTGTACGATGTTCGACGTCACACGCATAGCAGGCGGACTGGCCATCGCCGGTGCTCTGGGGCTTGCCGGCCTTGGAGCGGGAACGGCCGTCGCGGATGCGGCCACGCCTCCGACGCCTCAGGTGTCGTCCGTACAGGACGCCGCCCAGAACGGCGGGCCCGTACCCGGCGCCTCGACGCCATCGCCGTACGCCATCTACGGCAGCAGCGGACTGTGCGGCACCCCCGGCCTGTACTTCGTGAACATCTGCGAATGACGGGAATTTAGGCTCACCGGGATTTCAACCGGACGACCCACCGCACTGGTGGCGCAATGTCCGAATACCGCCCCCTAGCAGCAGGTCCGCCCCGTCGTGAAGCGGCGTAATCGCCGAATCCGCCGGGGCTTCTGCGTGCGGCCGGCTTACCGCTGCGAGCACCGCCGATAACGTCGGCCAGCAGGTCAGCCACCCGCCACAGCCCAGGAGGTAAACGGTGACCTCCCATGACGCGGCCGCGCCGACACCGATCCGTCGTCCGCGGGCGGACCAGGCCCGTTTGGTCGCCGACGTGCTCCGCCACCAGATCCACGCCGGCGGCTACCCCGATGGCCTGCCCGCGGAGGCCGACCTTGCAGCCGAGTTCTTCGTCTCCCGCAACACCGTCCGCGAAGCGCTCGCGGCGTTGAAGGACGAGGGCATCATCGAACGCGGTCCCCGCACCGGTACCCACGTCGCGATCCGCAAGTACGACCACGGTCTGCACGCGTTGGTCGGTCTGAAGGAGACGTTCAAGGGCTACGGCGACATTCGCAACGAGGTGCGCGCCGCCATGACGGTGTCGGCCCCGCCGTCGGTGGCCCACCGCCTCCGCCTCGCCCCCGGCGAGCGCGTGGTGTTCATCGAACGTCTCCGCTATCTCGGCGATCTGCCGCTGTCACTCGACATGACGTACCTGACGCCCAGCATCGGCACCGAGGTGCTGGAGCACTCCCTCGAGGTCAACGACGTCTTCGCCCTCATCGAGCAGGTCACCGAACGTCGGCTCGGCGCAGCAGATCTCGCCGTCGAGGCGGTGTCCGCCGACGCCCACTCCGCAGCCATCCTGCAGGTGCCCGACGGCGCGCCCGTCCTGCTGCTGGAACGGCTGACCCACCTCGACGACGGCCACCCGTCGATCTCGAATACATCCGCATGCGGGGCGATCGAATCACCCTGCGCGGCAACTTAGTTAGGGGACGATGATGGCTCAGGTCAACCAGCGGGTCGACGTGCCGGTGACGATCGACGAGTCGTTGTGCATCGAGGGATGCACGCTCTGCGTCGAGATCTGTCCGCTGGACTCGCTGGCCATCAACCCCGAGAACGGCAAGGCGTTCATGCACGTCGACGAATGCTGGTACTGCGGCCCGTGCGCGGCCCGCTGTCCCACCGGCGCCGTCACCGTGAACATGCCCTATCTCATCCGCTGAACCCGAGGATCACCGTGCAACGACTCCTTGCCACCCTGCTCGCCGCCACGACCGTCGGCTCGCTGGCGGCGTGCTCACTCGACTCGAACACCCCGTCCGCCAACACCATCGACGTCGTCATCGGCTACCAGTCCAAGACGATCAACACCGTCACGGCCGGAACGCTGTTGAAAGCCAAGGGCTTCCTCGAGAAGCGTCTCGACGACGTCGGTCGGTCCACCGGCAAGAAGTACGACGTGACGTGGCAGGACTACGACACCGGCGCACCCATCACCGCGCAGATGGTGGCGGAGAAGATCGACATCGGCTCGATGGGCGACTACCCACTGCTCATCAACGGCTCCAAGACGCAGGCCAACCCGCGCGCGAAGACCGAGCTCGTCTCCATCACCGGGTACAGCCCGACGGGAGCGCTGAACATGGTCGTCGTCCCACCGGCGTCCACGGCGTCGAGCATCGTCGACCTCAAGAATCAAAAGGTCTCCGCCAGTGTGGGTTCGGCGGGTCACGGCACACTGGTCCGCGCGCTCGCCAACGCGCACATCGACCCGGCGACGGGTGTCGAGGTCCTCAACCAGCAGCCGCAGGTGGGGGCATCGGCATTGGAATCCGGTCAGGCGCAGGCGCTCTCGCAGTTCGTCGCCTGGCCCGGCCTGCTGGTGTTCCAGCACAAGGGCAAATTGCTCTACGACGGGGCCGAGGGCAACTACCCGACCTTCCACGGCGTGGTGGCCCGCCGGGACTACGCCAGCCAGCATCCCGAGGTGCTCGACGCGTTCCTGCAGGCCCAGCTGGACGCGACCGACTTCCTCAACGCCCACCCGCTGGAGGCGGCCAGGATCGTCGCCGACGCCAGCGGCCTGCCGCAGGAGGTCGTCTACCTGTACAACGGCCCCGGCGGCACGTCGTTCGACACCACGCTGAAGCCCTCGCTCGTCACCGCGCTGAAAGGCGATGTGCCGTACCTGAAGTCGATCGGTGACTTCGCCGACCTCGACGTCGACGGCTTCGTGTCCGACGTCGCGCTGCGCACGGCGTTCACCACCCGCCACCAGGACTACGACACCGCGCTGGCGTCGACCACGAACCCGTCGCTGCTGAAGGGACAGGACTCGGTCTGCAACGTTCCCGTCGGAGATCCCAAGCTGGCGGGCGAGCTGTGGCTGGACGGCCAGACCACGACCCAGCCCGCTGCCAACCCCGGCTGCCTGCTGCGGGCCATCCGCGACGCCAACGCCAAGGGGCAGAAGATTCGGGCCGCGTACGTGCCCGACGCCGAACTGGGCACCCGGTGGTTCGCCGACAAGTCGGCGTGGGTGCGCTCGGGCAGCGACTACCTCCCGTTCGACACGATCGCGGGTGCCCAGCGTTACGCGGGTGCGCATCCCGGCGCCACCGTCGTCGACTATCAGCAGGCGTTGGCGGGGGCGGCGTGACCGCGCCGCCCGCGATGCTGGTGCAGGACGCGCCCGCCGTCGCCGTCAGAGTGCGTGGCAGGGCGCCGCGACGCGCATGGCCCTCCTGGCTGGTGCGCGTCGCCTCGGTAGTCGCGGCCATTGCACTGTGGCAGGTGTTGACCGCCAACCACATTCGGTTCCTCCTGCGTTTCGACACGCTGCCGACGGTGACCGACATCGTCACGGCATTCGCGCATCGACTGGGTACTCAGGATTACTGGCTCGACCTCGGTCAGTCGCTGATTCGCATCCTCACCGGCTTCGCGCTCGCGGCGGTCGCCGGAGTGGTCACCGGGATCGTGCTCGGGCGCTCGCGGGCGGGGGCCAACGTGCTGGGCCCGCTCACCGAACTGGCGCGGCCCATCCCCGCGATCGCGCTCGTCCCCGTCGCGATCCTGCTGTTCCCCAGTGACGAGGCGGGCATCGTCTTCATCACGTTCCTCGCCGCGTACTTCCCGATCATGGTCAGCACGCGGCACGCCGTCCGCGCTTTGCCGACCCTCTGGGAGGACTCGGTGCGCACGCTCGGGGGCAGCCGCTGGGACGTGCTGACCCGCGTGGTGCTCCCCGGCATCCTGCCCGGCGTGTTCGGTGGATTGTCGGTCGGCATCGGCGTGGCCTGGATCTGCGTCATCTCCGCGGAGATGATCTCGGGCCGGCTCGGAGTGGGCTACCGCACCTGGCAGGCCTACACCGTGCTGGCCTATCCCGACGTGTTCGTCGGCATCATCACCATCGGCGTCCTGGGCTTCCTGACCTCTGCCGCAGTCGAAGTGGTCGGTCGACGCGTGACGCGCTGGCTGCCTCGCGGTGAGGAGGACCGGCGGTGACCGGCATGGCGCTGACGCTCGACGGTGTCGTGCTCGGCTACGGTGGCGATCCGGTCGTCGACGGGCTCGACCTCGACGTGCGACCCGGGGAGATCATGGTGCTGACGGGGCCCTCGGGGTGCGGCAAGTCGACCGTGCTGCGCGCCCTGGCCGGACTGCTTCCGCCCGACGCGGGCGAGATCCGCGCCGACGACGCTCGCGTCGTGTCGACCTCTCGCGACCGCGCCATGGTCTTCCAGGACAACGCGCTATTACCCTGGCGCACAGTACGATCCAACGTCGAGCTGGCACTCGGTCTTGCGGGCCGTCCGCGACGGGGTCGGCGCGACGAGGCGCTGCGCTGGATCGCCGACGTCGGCCTGACCGGGTTCGAGGACTACCTGCCCAAGAGTCTGTCCGGCGGCATGCGCCAGCGCGTGCAACTCGCCCGCGGTCTGGCGGGGGCTCCTCGCGCAGTCATGATGGACGAGCCGTTCGGCGCGCTGGACACCCAGACCCGAGCCCTCATGCAGCGGTTGCTGATCGACACGTGGCGGGCGCATCCGACGACCATCGTCTTCGTCACCCACGACGTCGACGAGGCCTTGCTCATCGGTGACCGCATCGCCGTACTCGGTCGGGCGGGTGAGCCGTTGCGTGCCCTGCTCGACGTGCCGTCGCCCCGTGACCCCGGTGGCGTCCGCACCACACTGCGTGCCGAAGTCATTGCCGCCCTCGACAATTCGGAGTTGATCAGCTGATGCAGATACCCGATGTCGCCGACGCCGTTAGGCTGGACTGCGACGTGCTCGTCATCGGCGGCGGCACCGCGGGCACCATGGCCGCGCTCACCGCCGCCGAGCAGGGCGCCCAGGTGTTGCTGTTGGAGAAGGCGCACGTCCGGCATTCCGGCGCGCTCGCCATGGGCATGGACGGGGTGAACAACGCCGTCATCCCCGGCAAGGCCACACCAGAGGACTACGTCGCGGAGATCACGCGCGCCAACGACGGAATCGTCAACCAGCGCACCGTGTATCAGACGGCGACGCGCGGCTTCGCGATGGTCCAGCGGCTCGAGCGTTATGGCGTGAAGTTCGAGAAGGACGAGCATGGCGAATATGCCGTGCGGCGGGTGCACCGGTCGGGCTCGTACGTGCTGCCGATGCCCGAGGGCAAGGACGTCAAGAAGGCGCTGTATCGCGTTCTGCGGCAACGCAACATGCGCGAGAAGATCCGCATCGAGAACCGTTTCGTGCCGGTGCGGGTGCTGACGTCCGAGGGGCGCGCGGTCGGGGCAGTCGCATTGAACAGCCGCACGGGCGAATTTGTCGTCGTCGGCGCGAAGGCCGTCATCCTCGCCACCGGACCGTGCGGCCGGCTGGGCCTACCCGCGTCGGGCTACCTCTACGGCACCTACGAGAACCCGACCAACGCCGGCGACGGCTACTCGATGGCGTATCACGCAGGCGCCGAACTGTCGGGTATCGAGTGTTTTCAGATCAACCCGTTGATCAAGGACTACAACGGGCCCGCCTGCGCCTACGTCGCCAACCCGTTCGGCGGGTATCAGGTCAACGCGCAGGGCGAGCGGTTCGTCGACTCCGACTACTGGTCGGGGCAGATGATGGCGGAGGTCCGCAGCGAGATCGAATCCGCCCGGGGCCCCATCTACTTGAAGGTCAGCCACCTGCCCGACGAGACGCTGAGCACGCTCGAGGGCATCCTGCACACCACCGAGCGGCCCACCCGCGGCACGTTCCACACCAACCGCGGGCACGACTACCGCACGCACGACATCGAGATGCACATCTCCGAGATCGGGCTCTGCAGTGGACATTCGGCGTCGGGGGTTTGGGTCGACGAGAACGCCCGCACCACCGTCCCCGGGTTGTATGCAGCCGGCGACCTGGCCTGCGTGCCGCACAACTACATGATTGGCGCGTTCGTGTACGGCGAGTTGGCAGGCTCCCACGCGGCGTCAACACTTGATGACGTCCCCTCGCCCGGCGTCCTCCCCGCCGACCAGATCGGCGATGCCCACGACCTGATCTACCGACCACTGCGCCATCCCGACGGACCACCGCAGCCACAGGTCGAGTACAAGCTGCGGCGCTTCGTCAACGACTATGTCGCACCCCCGAAGACGGCCGCGAAGCTGTCGTTGGCCGTGCAGACCTTCGAGCGGATGCGCGATGAGGTGGCCGACATCGGCGCGACCACGCCGCACGAACTGCTGCGGGCCGTCGAGGTGTCATTCATCCGCGATTGCGCCGAGATGGCGGCGCGCTCGTCGCTGACGCGGACGGAGTCGCGGTGGGGGCTCTACCACGACCGCAGTGACCTGCCCGATCGCGACGATGTCGAGTGGCGCTACCACCTGAACCTCCGCAAGACCGCTGACGGCATGGAGTTCCTCAAGCGTCCCGTCGCTCCGTACTTCGTGCCGGTGCCCGGACTGGACGAATTGCCCAGCGGCGACACCGATCCCATTCCCGTGCGTCAGCCGGATCTCGTCGGAGGGCAGGCGCCGGCCAGTGACGTATCGCGGGTGATCGATGCCGCCGCGGTGCAACCGCCGTCGCCGCGGATCGCGCAGGTGCTCGCGCTCGACGAGCCGAGCGTCGCCGACCTGCAGCCCTACCTGCGCGACACCGATCCCGGCGTGCGCCGCACCGCCGTCGACGTGCTGACCGAACACCTCGCCGACGGATATGCGCCAGCACTCGTCGCCGCGTTGGCCGACGAGCATGCCGAGGTCCGGCGGATCGCCGCCGACGGCATCCGCGAACTCGTCGAGGTGCTGCCCGACCCGGGTGCCCTCGCTCCGGCGCTGGACTCCGAGGACCCGGTGGTCCGCAGCGTGGCGGTGTGCGTGTCGAGCGCCCGCTCGGTCGGGAACGCCGCGCAGTATCGGCGTGCGCTTGCCGATCGCGACCACCGCGTGCGGATCGAGGCAGTTCGCGCGTTGGTGTCGATCGACGATGCCGACGGGGTCGCCACGGCGTTGGGGGACGCGAATCGCGAGGTGCGCATCGCCGTCGCCAACGGTCTGGGCACCCTCGGCACCGGTGCGGCCGCCCTGCGGAGCCTCGTCGAGGACCGTGACCCGCTGGTGCGGGCGGCCGCACTCGCCGCGATGGGCAGCGTCGAGTGGGGCGATGGCGACGCACTCGCCGTCGAAGGCGCACTCGCCGCGTCGGCCTGGCAGATTCGCCAGGGCGCGGCGAGGGCGCTGGCCGGGGCGCCGTCGCCGTCGACCGCGGTGCCCCCGCTCTCGCGCGCCTTGGCCGACCCGCACCTCGACGTGCGCAAGGCCGCGGTGCTGAGTCTGACGCGGTGGGCGGCCTCGGAGGCAGCCGCGCGCGACGCCCTGACCAGTGCCTTGCACGATGGCGACGCCGACGTGCGCGCGTACGCACGGCAGGCCCTGAGTGCTGTGTGACCTGACTCACAATCCAGCGTATGCTTGAACGTCTCTCCATCGAAGGGAGACGGACATGAAGAGCGCACATCGCGATCCCGTCGATCACTCCCGCACCACGCAACCGCATGCTGGCGAGTCCTTCATCGACACCCTGTGGTTGCCGGGACTCGGCCTCATTCTGCTCGGCACCGTGACCATCGCGGGGTTCATCGCCGCCACCGCGTACGGCCATTCCGAGCTGACCCTGCCGCTGGGCTTCCTCGCGGGCGCGCTGGTGACGGCGGGAGCGATCCTCATCGCCATCGAGCACCAGCGCGTCAAGCGCGTCGAAAAGTTGTGGTGGGCCGAGCATCCGAGAGCTCACCCGCGGATCTAGCCTGACCCGTCGCTCGTCGCATGCTCTGCCGGAGGAACATCCGAAGTGCCCGCCTCTGAGCGAATTCGGCACGCCCGCGTACGAAGCTCCAGCACGCGGTGGTGGATTCGATACTCGGTCGAGCGGGGCACCTCGAACGGCCGGTACGTTCCTCGGCCCACTCGACAGACCCTGCCGCGGGCCATCTCCCAACGCAAGGCGTCCGATACCGACTTGGGGGGATCCCCGACGATGACGAAGCCCTGCTCGGTCAGTCCCTCGATCAGAGTGGTGATGCTGCAGCGGCCGTTCTGCAGCAGATAGTTGGTCAATGCGTAGCGCAGTTCGGTGCCACGGAGCGTTCGCGATTCGTCCATGTCCGCACCATGCCACGTTGGTGTGACAATCCCAGTTCGCTTCTGGACGAACGACTTTCAGCTACGTTGCCAGGCCGAGCGAGTCCAGGATCTCCCGCGTCGGGCGGTCCGCGATGCCCGCAAACTCGGGGTGCTTTCTGACGTAGGCGAGCACCGTCGGGCACACCGGCACGATGCGCAAACCCTCCTCGCGCGTCGCGGCCAGCGCATCGGCGATGACGATGCTAGCCAGACCGCGTCCGCCGAACGCCTCGTCGACCTCCGTGTGGTAGAACACCCGCTGCCCGGGGCGGTCGGCAAAGGCGGTGAGCCCCACTGTCTTTCCGTCGACCGCGACGGTGAACCGGCCGTCCTCGCGCGTGACGGTGACGGGGGCGCCGGTCTTGTCAGTCAGGTCGGCCACGGCCTTCCTTCCGCTGCGTAGGATCGATATGACACTACCTCGAAGGCAAAGGCGCGTGATGGACACCGAGCACCTGCACGTCGACAAGCAGTCACCCGCGGCCTACAAGTCGTTGGTCGGGGTGTCTACCGCAGTGTTCGCGCTGGCCGCTGAGGCCGGACTGTCCCGCGCTGTGGTCGAGCTGATCAACGTTCGGGTCTCGCAACTCAACGGCTGCCCGTCGTGCCTCGAGGTCCACCATCGCAAGGCGGTCGCGGCCGGGGTCACCGACAAGCAACTCGCCACGCTGTCGGTGTGGCGCGACACCGAGTTGTTCGACGAACGCGAGCGGGCCGCGCTCCGGCTCGCCGAGATCACCACCGTGTTGCCCGACCACGACACCGCCGACCGCGAATATGCCCGCGCGCGAGAGGTTCTCACCGACGACGAGCTGTCCGCGGCCGTCTGGGTGGCCACCGCCATCAACGCGTTCAACCGCGTGTCGATTCTCAGTAGACACCCCGTCCGACCCTGAGGCCGGGCGCGCGTTGCGTGCGTGTATCGGGCGCGTCGGCGTTCGCGGCTTCCGGGGATACACGCACCTGCCCACCTCTGAGCGAATTGGTGTGCGGTCCCGGCGCCGGATTCGCTCAGAGGTGGGCAATGAGGTGTGCGCCTGGAGCGTCGCGGGGTGGTTGGTTGGCGCAGCGCGGGGGGCGTTGCCATGCGGTGCGGTGCGGTGCGCGCCTGGCGGAGGCGGGGCGGGTCTGCGCGGGTTGCGGTGCGTGTTCGGGCGCCTCGGCGTTCGCCGGTTCCGGGGGATGCATGCAGCTGCCCACCTTTGAGCGAATTGGTGGCGGTCGGTCCCCGTGCTGAATTCGCTCAGAGGTGGGCAATGAGGGGTGCCCGCGGAGCGTGGCGGGGTACGAGGACGGATTCGCTCAGAGGTGGGCAATGAAGTGTGTGCTTGGAGCGTGGCGGGGTGGGGCGGCGGGAGCGTGGCGGGAACCCCGTGCCGGATTCGCTCGAAGGTGGGCAATGAGGTGTGCGCTCGGAGCGTGGCAGGGTTTGGGGCGCAGGGACGGAGCGGGGCGCGGCGGCCTGGCTCACTCGCGTAGGCGCAGCGCCAGGCCGGTGGCCCGTACGGCGCGCTTCTCGATCGCCGCTCGGACCTCGTCAGCGGACCCGACCACGCGCACCTTGGCCTTGGCTCGAGTGACGGCCGTGTAGAACAACTCTCGGGTCAGCAGCCGCGAGTCGACGGGGGGCATGAGCACCGTCACCTCGGCGGCCTGGGAGCCCTGGCTCTTGTGGATCGTCATCGCGTACATGGTCTCGAGGTCCGGCAGCCGGCTGGTCGCGAACTCGCGTGCCGCGGCCGCACCGGCGATCGCGGCACGCAGGCCTTCTGGTCCGTTCACGGTGACGCCGGTATCGCCGTTGTACAGCTGCAGCCCATAGTCGTTGGCGGTCACCAACACCGGACGACCGACGTACCAGTCCGACCAGATCGGCTCGCCCGTCGACTCCGTCAACCACCGCTCGACCTGGCGGTTCCAGTGCTGCACACCGTGCGGTCCGCGGCGGTGCGCACACAGCAGGCGGTGTTCGTCCAGCGTCGCCAGTGCGGTGTTCGCGTCGCCGAGAATGGCCGCCTGGCGCAACGACATCGCCTGTGGGAGCAGAACTTCGCGCAGGGGGTCCGACGGGTCCGCGACGTCCAGCCACTCGACGTGGTTGCCGCCGGCGGCCAACACCGCGAGCGCGGCGTCGGCGTCCCCGGTGCGAATCGCCGCCGCGAGCGCGCCGATGGACTCGCCGAACCGGTGCGACGTCTGCAGCGCGACCACGGGTGAGCCGGCACCCGCACCGAGGCCGTCGACCAGGTCCGCCAACACCGCGCCGGCGTCCACCGACGCCAGCTGGTCGGGGTCGCCGACGAGGAGCAGTCGCGACTGCGGCCGCACCGCCTCCAGCAGCCTCGCCATCATCGTCAGCGACACCATCGACGTCTCGTCGACGACGATGACGTCGTGCGGCAGCCGATTGCCACGATGGTGCCGAAAGCGCGACGAGCTGTCGGGTCTACTTCCGAGCAGCCGGTGCAGCGTCGTCGCCTGCAGCCCCGACAGCCGACGCTGATCCACCAGATCCAGCTTGTCGATCTCCAGCTGCACGGCCTCCTGCAAGCGCGCGGCCGCCTTGCCGGTCGGCGCCGCCAGCGCGATGCGCAACCGCGCCCCCGAGCCTGGCTGGCCCGCAAACAGCGCCAGCAGCCGCGCGACGGTCGTCGTCTTGCCGGTGCCCGGTCCGCCCGTCAGGACCGTAACCCGTTGCGACAGCGCGATTTCGGCGGCTGCGCGCTGCTCGTCGTAGCCGGCGGGGAAGAGGCGTTCGACGTCGACGGCCGGTTCCTCGGCGCGACGCGACACCATCGTCCGCAGGTCGTCGGCTACCTGCTGCTCCTCGCGCCAATATCGGTCGAGGTACAGCAGGTCCGCCTGGCGGCGCAGGACGTGCGGCGGCTGCAGCAGCGGGCTGGCCCACACCGCGTCGAGCCAGCCGTCGACCGCGGGCCACGGCAGGTCGGGCTCGTCGACCTGGGCCCGCACCGCGCGCAGGTCCAGACACACCGACCCGGCCCGCAGGCCACGCACCACGAGGGCGACCGCCAGCGTCACGCGCTCGTCGGTCTCGTCGGCGAGTGCGCTCAACCGCTGAGCCACGAGCACGTCGGCCGCGTCGAGGACCCCGGCCTCGTTGAAGACGGCCAGCAGCCCGGCCGCGGCGACGGCCCTGCGCCGGTCCGCGGCGTCCACCGGTTCGACCGACGTCACGCGGACCGCCCCGTGTCAAGCAGCTCGGACGTCGCCACGATGAGCGACGCCGGCGGTTGCCAGTCGAAGACGCCTGCGGTGTGGCCATCGACGATTGGCGTATCCGCGCCGCACATTCCACGCACGAACAGGTACAGCACGCCGCCGAGGTGACGCTGCGGGTCGTAGCCCGGTTGACGCCACCGCAGGAAGCGGTGCAACACGACGCTGTACAGCAGCGCCTGCAGCGGATAGTCCGAGTGCAGCATGGCCTCGACGAGCCGGGCGCGCTCGTAGTCCGCGGACGTCAGTTCGCCATCGCCGTCGCCGAGCCAGTTCGACTTGTAGTCGACCACCACGTAGCGGGGTCCCTCGGGGGAGGACAGGCGCAGCACCGCGTCGATCGAACCGTTGAGATACCCGCGCAGCGACTGGCCGCCCAGCGCGGCGCCGGTCAGCCGGTCGGCGTAGGAGATGAGGGGATCGTCGGCGGGCAGGTGCTCGGCCACCAGGCGGCCGACGTCGCGCAAATGAATCCGCGGCGCGGTGGATCGGAGATCACCGCCGGCGAGTGGGAACTCGAAGTCCAACTCGCGCAACCGGTCTCGCAGTCCGACCTGGCGCAGGGTCACGTCGCCCGCGAGGGGGCCGAGCGGCGTGTCGTGCATCGGCACCAGTGCGGCGGCCAGATCCTCGGTGGGCACGTCGACCGGCCACCACACCGAGTGCTGGCGGATCTGGACCGCCAACTCCTCCGCCAGATCGCCGGCGAAGGGGTCGGCGGTCTCCAACACCGCGTGCATCAGCGTGCCGAACGTGGCGCCCTTGGGTAGCTCGGCCATCGGTGACGGCACCTGGGGGCCGCTGGGCGGTTCCAGTAGCGGGAGATCGCCGACCTCGTCGTCGAGCGCAACGACCTCGGGCTCGCTGCTCACCCCGGGCGTCTCGGTCGCCCTGATGAGCCCCGAGTACGAGGTGCGCCGCCACGTCGTGTCGATGGAGCGGTGAAAGTGCCTGGCCTCCAAGCCCGTTGGCGCCGGGTCGGCGGGCGGAGGCGGCACCGGGATCAGCACCGACTCCTCGAGCGTCGGTCCGCCGACGGCCTCCCACTCCCGCAACCGCGCGAAGGCGTCATCGTCGTTGATCTTGGGTGGCGTGCACCGGTTGGGGACGACGAGCTCGCCGGGCCGTCGACCGCGCAGCAGCCGCGACAGCCCGCCATTGGGCTCGTCGGCGGCGGGCGCCCACCACGCCACCACCTGGGCCTGCGCCCGCGTCATCGCGACGTAGGTCAGTCGGCTGTCGTCCCCGGCGGACTCCTCGCGGCCGATGCGTTCGACCTCGCGGTAATCCGGGCTCTCCTTGCCGCCGACGTGCAGGCAGCGCGTCGAGCCGTCGTGGAACAGGATCAGGTCGCGCTCCTGGACGTTGCGGTTGAAGGCGAACGGTAGGTAGACGACCGGATATTGCAACCCCTTGCTGGCCCACACCGTCATGATCTGCACCGCTGCGGCGTCGCTGTCCAGCCTGCGATTGCGTTCGCCGGCGCCGCCGCGGTCCTCGCGCTCGGAGCGCAGCCAGTCCCGCAGCGCCGGCAGCGTATGGCGCTCGCGATGCGCGACGTCCTGGAGCAGCTGCGTCATGTGCGCCAGGTCGGTCATGTGCCGCTCGCCGTCGCGCCACGACAGCACGCGATCGCCCATGCCCGCCAGTTGGGCGGCCTCGAAGATGGCGGCGACACCGCGCTCGCGGGCATGACCCGCCCACTCCCGCAACGTCTCTGCGATCGCGTCGGTCAGCGCGTCGCCCCCGTCGACCAGCTCTTGGGCGGTCTTGCCGAAGAACATCGTCGCTGCGGCCGCGCGGACCACCCCGGCGCGGTGCGGCTGGTCGAACGCCTCGAGCAGGGACAGCCAGTCGTCGGCGGCTTCGGAGGCGAAGATGTCCGAATCGCCGGTGTATACGGCCGGGATCCCGGCCCGCCCCAGCGCGCGCTGGCACAGTCGCGCGTCCAGATGCCGCTCGACGATGACCGCGACGTCGCCGGCGCGCACCGGCGCGCCGTCGAACTCGGCGCCGCTCGCGAGCAGGGCCCCGATGTCGTTGGCGAGATCCCTGCCGATGTGCTCGCGGAAGTCGGCAATCGGGACGTTCTGAGTTCCCCGGCGGCCGAACGGTTCTCGGCGTACCATTCGCAACCGGAACGGCTCGCCGCGCGGGGCGCCCGTCAACCGCGAGCCGCGGTTGGCCGCCTCCACGTCGTGCACGACGATCGCGGGGGCGCCGAGTTGCGCGCCCCGCAGCACGGCCTGTAGCGCGTCGACGAGCACGCTGTCGCTGCGCCAGTTGGTGCCGAGTGTCTTCTTGGCGCCCGCGGTGTCGGCTGCCTTCAGGTAGGTGACGATGTCACCCCCGCGAAACGCGTAGATCGCCTGCTTGGGATCGCCGATCAGGACGACCGTCGAGCGGTGGCTGAATGCCCGGTCGATGATCTGCCACTGCACGGGATCGGTGTCCTGAAATTCGTCGACCATCACGATGGGCCAGCGCTGGTGCATACGCTGCCGGGCGGGGGAGTCCTCGGCGTCGAGCGCATCGGCCAGCCGCGTCAGCAGGTCGTCGTAGCCGAGGATGCCGAGTCGGCGCTTGCGGGTCTCCAGTTCGGCCAGCACGTCTTTGGCGAACCCGACGCGGACCGCGGCCGTCGAATCGGGTGGCGGGTCCAGCGGCCGCAGCTGCGTGGCGGGGTTGCTCACGACCTCGCGCGCGAGCTTAAGCGCGTCGGGGTAGGACAGTTCCGGATCGTCGTGCTGACGCCCGAAGTGTGCGAGATACAGGTCGTCGACGACCTCGGTGACGTGGTCGAGGAGACTCTCCACCAGGGTGACGCGGGAGTCGGAATCACCAGCCACGCCAAGCGATTTGAGCACCAGCTGGCAGAACTGGTGGGTGGTGGCGATCGTCGCGGAGTCGAAGGTGGCCAACGCGTCGCGCAACCGCTCGCGCCTGTCGTGACGCTCCTCGTCGGATCCCTTCACGAGGTGGGCCACCAGATCGTTGTCGCCGATGAGGGAGGGGTCGTCGAATGCGGCTGCGGCCTCGGTGATTTGGCGACGGACCCGGTCGCGGAGCTCCTGGCTCGCCGACCGGCTGAACGTGATGAGCAGCATCTGATCGAGCGTCGCGGCACCCTCGGCGACGTACCGCGTCACCAGACCGGCCAGCGCGAACGTCTTGCCCGTGCCCGCGCTCGCCTCCAGCACGGTCGTCGAACCCGTCGCGGGTAGGGGGCCCAGCAGATCGAATCGGTCCATCAGAGCAGCACTTCCGCCCGCAGTAGCGGGAGCCAGAGCCGCGCGGCGTAGGCCCCCAGCCGATGGGTCTCGCCGTCGACGCCTTCACCGGGTCGCAGCGGCTGCATGAGCTCTCGCAGCCCGGCGTTGGCCCCCCAGGCTCGAACGTGGGCGGGTTCCGCGTCCTCCGCCGGGTACTTGGACGACTTCCATCTGAAGGTGGCCTCCCGCTCGGGGTCTGCGCCCTCGTGGCGGGCGGCCGCCCAGGCGTAGGACGTCTTGATGGGCAGGGGTAGCGGCTCGCGGCGGCCGGCGTCGTAGATCGCCACCAGGTCGCGCAGCACGTCGACGGCGGGGTCGTGAGGCGCCACGAGACCCCGCTGCGCCGGTGTGCCCGGCCGGCGGTCGCGCCCAATGCACACCGCCGACCACTCGCGCTGCGGGTGGTGAGCGAGCAACGCCAGCAAGGGAATCCACGACGCGAGCAGATGCTTGCCGTCGAGCCGGGAGTACGTCACCGACACCAGGTGCTCGCCGAACACCGGTGCCACCGTGCCCGTCAGGCGACGGCCCGCGCCGAGATCGACGTCGACGTCATGGGCATCCGGCTCGGGCGTGCGGTACGCCAGCGCGGTGAGCGCCAATTGCCGTGCCTGATCGCGGATCTCGGTGGCCTTGCGCCAGCCCAGCTGTCCCGGCGGCAGGGTGCCGCGGCGCCACTCGGCCTGCCGGGCGTCATCGGGTGACATGCCGCGCAGCATGTCGCCCAGCATTCGGTCGCCGACCGACCACTGTTCGAGGGCGTCGATGTCGACGGAGATCTCGTCGGAGACGCCGTCGACGTCCCACGGCAGGGTGTAGTCCAGCGCGCGGAAGAAGCCCTTGACGGGGTCCTTGAAGAACGCGACGAGGTCGGCGAGGGCGACGTCGCCGTGTGGCTGCGCGGGCAGCGGGCCGTCGACGAACTTCGGCTGCGGGGAGCGCTCCCGCGTGCTGGCGCGCGCAGCGTTGAGGACCGTGGTGTCGAACGTGAACGGTACGTCGGGGACGAGCTCGCCGGGCATGACGTTGCGAATGTCGAAGGGCTGCAACGGATGATGGACGACGACGTGCTCGCGCACGCTGTCCGGCGTCGTGGCGTCGAGCGCGTCGAGCAGCTCGGCCAGCGGCACGGCGGGCGGCCGGGGCTGACCCGTCTGTGCGTTGGCGCCGGTGTAGGTGATGACCAGCTTCTCGGTGGCCGCCCCGACCGCGTCGAGCAGGAGTTGGCGGTCCTCGGAGCGAGTGTCGCGCTCGCCGGTGACGGGATGACGGGCCAGCGCGTCGTCACCGTCGATGACGCCCTGGCGGGGGAACACGCCGTCGTCGAGTCCGACCAGGCACACGACGCGGTGGGGCACCGAACGCATCGGCACCATCGTGCACACCGTCAGCGTGCCCGTCCGGAAGTTCGCCCGCGTCGGGCGCCCCGCGAGGCGACGGTCCAGCATGGCCTTGACGTCGGACAGCCGCAGCACCGTGCCCGCACGCTCTCCCGCATCGACGAGCACCTGGCCGAACTCCCGTTCCAGCTGGCTGGTCTGCCACGCGTCGGCGTCGGCGACCCTCGTCATCATCGCGATGCCCTCGGTCAGGGCGTGCAGCCAGTCGTCGAGCGGGTGGTCCCCGGTCAACGCCTCGACGGTCCGCTGGAGTCGGTCGACGAACTCGGCGAGTTGACCGGCCAGCTCGATCCGGTTGCTGCCCACGTCGTCGAGCGGCAGCGTCGATCCGATCCAGGCGTGCGCGTCGTCGGACATCGCGACGCCCGCGAGCACCCTGTCGATGCCGAAACGCCAGGTGTTGTGCACGAAGTCGACGCCGTAGGGCTGCCGGTGCTGCTGATCGAAACCCCAGCGCACGTTGGCCTGACGCACCCAGCGGGTGATGTCTTCGAGGTCGTCGTCGGTGAAGCCGAACCGCGCCCGCACCGGCGCGGCCTGCGCGAGATCGAGCACCTCGCTGGCGGTCACCCGGCTGCCTGCCAACGCCAGCAGTTGCGACGCGACGCCCAGCAGCGGATTGGTCTGCACCAGCGAGCGATCGGCGAGCCGCATCCGCAGCCGGTGGGCCGGATGCGCGCCGGGCAGGACGTCGCCGAGGCCGAAGTCGGCGTTGATTAGCGGTGCGTACGCCTCGACGTCCGGGCACATGACGAGGATGTCGCGGGGCTCCAGCGTCGGGTCGTCGGCGAGCAGGCCGAGCAGCACCTCGCGCAGCACGTCCACCTGCCGGGCTTCGCCGTGGCACGCGTGGACCTGAACCGACCGGTCAGCTGTCGAATGTGAGCGGTCCTGCGGCCCAACGGCATTCGCGGCGATGTCGGATTGCAGCCAGCCGAGCAGGGTCGCCGGGTAGTCGCGCGCGCCGAGGTACTCGTCGGTGCGGGGTCCGGCGGGCAGGCCGCGCTGCAGCTCGCGCAGATCCCGCCCGAGCGTCGCCAGCAGGGGGTGGTGCACGACGCGATGACTGGTGTCGGAGCGTCGCGGGACGGCGCCGTGCAGATCGGACAGCGCGCGCCACAGTGCGTCGCTGGGATGGGGCAGCCAGAGGTGGACGTCGTGGTGGGTGGCGAGGGCGCCGAGGAGTTCGATCTCGGTGACGGGCAACCTGGTGTGCCCGAACAGCGACAGCCGCTCGGGCAGGTCCAGTGGCGAGTCATGAAGGCGGGCAACGGTTTCACGCTGTCGAACGTGGGGCGGGGCGGCGGACATGCGCTCGGTGAGCGCACGCCACAGCGGCGGTTGCCAGGTCAGGTCGGCGTCCAGTCCGGTGGTGTCCCCGTCGAGCCAGCCGGCGAGCAGCTGGGGGCGTTGCCGCGCGTAGGACGCGAAGAGTGCCGCAAGGCGGCGCGCCACGGCGTAGCGCCTGCCCTGACGCAGCTCGCGTTCCTCACCGGCGTCGAAGTGGCCGAGATGGGCCGCCAAGGTCCGGCACCACGGCTCGTCGAGACAGTCGTCGATGACCTCGAGCAGCGGCCACACCATCGCGTCCGGCGCCCACGGATCGTCGTCGGCGGTGCCCGTGATCTCCGCGATCAGCGAACCCGGGTTCCGGAACTCGACCCCCGCGCACACGCCGTCCGCCCCGGTGCCCCGGCCGAGCAGGTGCGACAGCCGCTGGCTCAGCCACCGCTCGACCCCGCGCGCCGGCACGAGCACCAATTCCATGGCGAACGCGTCGTCGAGCGGGTGGGAGAGCAGGCGGCCGAGCCCCTCGGCAAGGAGATCCGTGCGCTCGGCACGGTGGAGGTGAAGACCCATCGCCGCCAGCCTAAGCTCCCGCACCGACACGGGTGCCCGGAAATGGTGGCGGCTACCGACGGCCGGCGGAAACCCGGTCCCCGGCGGTCACCTCCCGTTAGGGTCGACGACGATGGCCGACGAACAGCTCAGGGACTACGTCCTGCAACGCGCCGACGACGACGAGGGCCTCAGCGAGCACGCGCGGCTGGTCGTGCTCGCCACGTTCGGCGAGCCCGGCGATCTGGCCGAGGTGCTCAGTGCCGATGCCACCCCGCAGCGCGTCGTCGACGCGCTCAATGCGCCGGAGCCGGAGCCGGAGACTCCCGTCGGCGCCTATCTGACTTCCATTGCGGTGCAAGGCTTTCGGGGCATCGGCGCCCACCTCGAGTTGCCACTGCACCCCGGCCCCGGGCTGGTGATCGTGGCGGGCCGCAACGGCTCCGGCAAGTCCACGCTGGCCGAGGGACTCGAGCTCGCGCTGACCGGCGTGAACTCGCGGTGGGCGCACAAGGGCAAGGTGTGGTCGCAGGTCTGGCGCAACCTGCACGCGGGTGATCCCGCGACGATCCGCGTCGGCCTCGCCGAGCAGGGCCGCGGCGCGACCGTCGTGGGCGTCGACTGGCCGCCCGGCGACGTCGCGGTGACCGACCTGAGGCGCTGGGTGCAGCGCGCCGGTCGCAAGCAGGACGACCCCGCCGTACTGGGGTGGTCGAACGCGCTCGCGATGTATCGACCGATGCTCAGCTACGACGAGCTGGGCGGCATCCTGGACGGCGCGCCGAGCGAGTTCTACGACCAGCTCTACAAGCTGCTGGGCCTCGAACAGCTGACGGTCGCGATGGCCCGCCTCGACGCCGAGGTCAAGGCGCTCAGGGAACCGAGCGCCGTGCTGAAGAAGTCCCGCGACGCGTTGCGGCCGATTTTGCAGGCCCACGACGACGAGCGCGCGGCGACGGCCCTGGCCCTGATCGGCACGACCACACCCGACCTCGGTGCGGTCGCCGCGTTGATCACCGACGGCGGCGCGACGGCACCGGGAGCGTGGCGCCAGGCCGCGACGCTGACGATGCCGGAGGCCGACGAGGTCGAGCAGGCCGCCGCGGCCCTGCGCACCGCCGGCGCCGCGCAGGCCGACGCGGAACGCACCGCGGATGCCCTTGCCGCCGACCGGGTTCAGTTCCTGGAGACGAGTCTGGAGTTCCACGACCGGCACGGCACGCAGCCCTGCCCGGTGTGCGCCGAGGGCACGCTCGACGACGCGTGGGTGGTGCGGGCCCGCGCCGCGCTGGCCGCCGAACAGGAGGCCGCCAGCTCGCTGCGGGTGGCGCGGTCGGCCACACACCGGGCGCGTCAGACGCTCGTCGCACTCGTCCGCGGAGTGCCTGCCCCGCCCGCCGAGGACGCCGACCTGACGACGATCGCGGCGGCACGCCTGGCCTACGCGTCGTTCTCGGCACTGCCGCTCGACGACGACGGTGCCCTCGCCGACCACGTCGTGGCAGGTCTACCCGCTCTGCGAATGGCGTACGACGCGCTGCGGGAGGAGGCCGCAGGCCGCATCGACGTCCGCGACGACGCCTGGCATCCGGTGGCCGTCGACCTGGCCGCGTGGGTCAAGCACGCCGAGGCCAGCGCGGCCGCCGCCCCGAAGCTCAAGATCGCCACCGAAGCCCAGAAGTGGTTGCAGGACAACGCCGCAACGCTGCGCAACGAGCGACTCGCGCCCCTCGCCGACGAGGCGCGCGAGATCTGGGCGGCGCTGCGGCAGGAGAGCAACGTCGACCTCGCCGCGATCCGGCTGGCGGGGCAGAAGACCAGCCGGCGCGTCGAACTGCGGGCCGGCGTCGACGGCGCCGACACCGAGGCGCTCGGCGTGATGAGCCAGGGCGAACTGCAGGCGCTGGCGCTCGCGGTCTTCATCCCGCGCGCCACCTCCGACGAGAGCCCGTTCCGATTCGTCGTCCTCGACGATCCCATCCAGGCGATGGACCCGTCGAAGATCGAGGGCTTCCTGTCGGTCCTCGTCGGGTTGGCGGCCGATCGGCAGGTCGTCGTCTTCACCCATGACGACCGGTTGCCCGCCGCCGTCCGGCGCTCGTCGGCGCCCGCACGCATCATCGACGTCACGCGAAGCATCAATTCCGTTGTCAGCGTCCATGATTCACTGAACCCCGCCACGCGGGCCCTGGACGACGCCTACCGGATCGCACGGGACGACGCGGTCCCCGACGAGGTGAAGAGGAGGGCGGTCGGCGTGCTGTGCCGGGAGGCGTTCGAGGCGACGCTGTGGGACGTCTACGCGTCGCGCGGATTCGGGCGAGGCGTGGCGACCGCGGACGTCGAAGACGCGTGGGAGGCCGCTACCACCATCCGCACACGGATCGCGCTGGCCCTCGGCGCCGACGCCAACGACGTTGGCGCAGTGGACACGTGGCTCGATCGCCGGACGGCGCACAGGATCGCCCTCGCGGTCGTCAACAAGGGCGTGCATCAGGGGGTGCACGACTTCGTCGAGGCCATCAGGAACGTGCGAGCCGCCGTCGGCGATCTCGGCCGGCGATGAGCGACCGCGCCGCGCTGCTGGACTACGCCGAGCAGATCCTCGACGGAGCGGTCGACCTCGGCCCGCGGTCGGCTCGCGTCGCGGCATTGCTGGCCCGCAGTGCCTTCGAGGACTGGCTCGACGAACAGCATCCCTGGGTCGTCCCGTCGGCGCGGCGACCCACCACCGCCTCCAAACTCGTGGCGCTGTGCACGCGTGACGACCCCGCCACCGGCTACCGCGCGCAACGTGCCTGGGCCCACCTGAGCCGCGCGTGCCATCACCACGCCTACGAGCTGCAGCCCTCGGCCACCGAGGTGCGCCACCTGGTCGCCGAGGTGCGTGATCTCGACGCGGGTGGGGTGCGCTGACCGCATTGCCAGGCTTCGCCGAGGTGATTCGCAGCGTGTCCGACGACCCTGACCGGGTACGTGGAGGAATGGACCGGCAGAGGAGGTGCATCGACCATGACGTATCGCTTCGACGACCAGACGCGCGAGGTCCCCGCACCGACCGAACGGCTGGGCCGGCGCCCGGGGTATGACGACGCGTTGGCCTGGTCGCAGGAGGAGCCCGCCACCGACGACCTGCTGCCCTACGAGGATGGCGACACCTTCGTCGAGCAACTGGACCCGCCCGAGCAGCCCAGCCTGGGCTTCGACCCGCGCTGGTGGCAGCGGCTTCCGGTGCTGGCGTTCGCCGCGGCGACGATCGCGCTGCTGGTGGTCGGAAGCGCGGCCATCGTGCTGACCGCCGACCTGCACGCTCCGGTGTCCGCTCCAGCGCCCCAGCCCAAGCCCGCCCCGCCCCCGCCGAGCGCGCCACCGTCGAGCGCGCCACCGCCGGTTCAGAACGTCGCGCCGCCCCCGGCGCCCGCCCCCACGGTGCAGCAGAGCCGGCCGGTCGTGACGGTGACGCGCGATCGACCGGTCAAGCCCACCAGGCGCGCCACGCCGACCGCGACGGCCACCCCGACCGCGACCGCCACGCCGACCGCGACGCCGACGGTCACCGCGCCCCCGACGAGCGCAGCGCCCCCGCCGCCGCCCGACACGTCGACCGCGCCGCCGATGACGACGGCGTATCTGAGAGTGCCGTTCGTACCGGTGCCCATTCCGATCAAGGTTCCGGCGAACCCGAATCAGCCTCCGCAGTATCAGCAGCAGTACCCGCAGTACCCGTATGGACAGTCGCCGTACGGTCAGTCGCCCTACGGGCAGTACCCCTAGGCATGGACTTCCGGCTCTGGAGCGGTCCGAACAACGGCGCCACCTACGACGATCTGCTGCGCTCGGCCCAACTGGCGGAGACACTCGGGTACAGCGGCTACTTCCTGGCCGACCACCTGTCGCCCTTCGTCGGCGACGGGCTGCCGGGCCCGACGGACGTCTGGACGACGCTGGCGGGCCTGGCGCGCGAGACCTCGCGAATTCGGTTGGGTCCGTTGGTGACGTCGGCGACGTTCCGGCATCCAGGTCAGCTGGCGATCGTCGTGGCCCAGGTGGACGCCATGAGTGGCGGTCGCGTCGACTTCGGCATCGGCGCCGGCTACTTCGAGGCCGAGCACCGCGCGTACGGGATCCCGTTTCCGCCCGCGGGCGAGCGGTTCGACCGGCTGGAGGAGTCGCTGGAGGCGATGACGGGCCTGTGGCAGACCCCGGCAGGGCAGCGCTACCGGTTCGCGGGCGCGCACGTTCACATCGACGTCTCCGACGCGCCGCCGGTGCCGCTGCAGCAGCCGTGGCCCCCGATCATCGTCGGGGGCACGGGGCGCAAGCGCACACCGGCGATCGCGGCGCGCTACGCCGACGAGTTCAACCTGCAGACCACGCGGCGGCGGGCCCCGGTGCCGGAGGACTGGCTCAAGACCCGCGACGTCGCCGCCCAGATCGAGCGGGTCCGCACCGCGGCGGAGGCCGCCGGGCGAGATCCCGGGGCCATCACGTTCTCGATGAGCGCGGCCATCGGCGTCGGGCGCACGTCCGCCGAGGCCGCCGATCGTCTGGATGCCCGGCATTACGGGGACCAGACGTTCGACGGCGCCGCCTTCCACGGCTCGCCCGCCGAGGTGGTCGACGCGTTCGGGCCGTACGTCGACATGGGCATCGACCGCGTCTACGTGCGGGCGCCCATCCGTGTCGAGGCCCTGGCCGACAACTTCGAACTGCTGGCGGCCGAGGTGGCCCGCCAGCTGGTCTGAGGGCGGCTAGCTCGCGGTGAACTCCGCGGGCAGGCCGTCGATGCCCGCTTGTATGGCGGCGATCGCCTCCTTGCGCGCCTTCAGCTTGCTGGCGCGGTGCGCTATGGCGTGCAGTCCCGTGGCCTCGACGGCGACGTCGTGGGCCCGTGCCAGCACGTTGCCGTCCTCGACGATCTCGTCGAGCCAGCCGGCAGCGACGGCCTCGGGGCCGGTGAACACCGCGGCCATCGACACCGCGCGGGAGAACGCCGCACGCGTCAGGCGGGCGCGCATGATCTCGATCGCGGAGATGGGCAGGACCATGCCGATGGCGACCTCGTTGGCCTGGCACCGCGAGCTGGGGGAGCCGACCCGGTGATCGCCGCTCAGCAGGAGGAACGAGCCCATCGCGATCGCTGGGCCCGTCGCGGCGATGACGACCGGCACCGGGAAGCTCAGCAGCCGGATGGACAGCTCGAATCCGCCGGACAGCATCCCGAGGGCAGCGGCCGCGTCGCCGGAGTTGAACACGCTGAGGTCGAAGCCCGCGCTGAAGACCCGCGAATTACCGGCCAGCACGACGGCCTTCACCTCGCCCGCGGCGGCGGCCTGCTCGGCGCGGTCGAGCGCCTCGTTGACGTGGTGCTGCATCGCCGGCGACAGCGCGTTCACCTTGCCGTCGTCGAGCGTGATCGTGGCGACGGAATCGGTCAGCGCGTACGTGGCGGTGCTCGTCATGGGGTCCTGACGTCGAAGAGACGGGTCGTGCCGATCGTACTTAGCCCATGCGGGCCGAATGGCGCCCGCTCACCCCGTTGGTCGTCCACGGCAGGTCCAGCTCGGTGGTCTGATCCAATTGCGTTGTGCGCCAACGGTCCTGGGTCTCGGCGACGGCCCTGTTCATCCGGTCGATCTCGGCGCGGAAGACGTCGGGCCGGGTCTCCTTGGACGCGTAGTGGAAGTAGGTCAGCAGACTGCGCAGCAATTCCAGCTTCTGCTTCTCGCGCTTGGCCAGGTCGTGCGTGGTCATCAGCTCGATGCGCTGTACCGGCTGCAGCGTGGTCCAGTCGAGGCTGAACGCGGTCTGAAACGTCGTGCCCCTGCTGCGGCGACCCGAGTCGCGGCGCGGGCGGTCGGAATAGGTCAGCGACCCGTCGAACCGGTCACCGATCGCGCCACCGAGCTCCTCCCGGCTGATCGCGGAGTCCCACACCGTTCGCCATTCTTGGCCAGGAGCTAAAAATGGGAGTTCGCTGGGGAGATCGAGCTCGGCAATCTCGGGAGGGCGATCGAACGGGGTGTCCTCATACGCCGCGACGGTGGGATGGTCGACGAAGTCGAGGTGGATGTCATGCGCGGCGGTCTGGCCGAAGTTCCTGACCACCAGCTCGATGACGTGCCAGTCCGAGGCGTGCGGTTCCATGAACATCGTGACCTGGGGCCGCACCTGCTCGGCTCTGAGCTGGCGGTTCTTCGTCAGCTGGCGGTGGGCCCACACCAAGGCGACGACAAGGAGGGCCAGCGCCGCCCATGCCGCGATCGCAAGCCAGCCCGCCGAGCCGAGCGTCGTGAGATCGTGCCAGCGGTTCCTGATCCAGTCCACCCCGTCCCCCTTCGTCGATCTGCCGGCTCAGCGCTTCGCTAGCAATGACGAACGTCATGGACACGAAAGTTGCTGACCCTCGGGGGAGGTTACCCCGCGAGGGGACGGGACGCGACCCTCGCCGGAGGTCGCCGAAGGGGCCGGGCCACGCCCGGCGTCGCCTACTGCAGCGGCAGCGTGACGCCCGGCGTCGTCGGGTCGGCATGCAACACGATCGAGTCCGGGACCGTGCCCGCCGGGACGTCGAACACCAGGGGCGTCTGCACCTTGGCGCCCGGTGCGATCGTGGCGGTCGTGCCGCCGAGGAAGGCGGTGGCCTCGTCGTCGACGGGGTAGGTCGTCCCGGCCGCGGTGAGTTGCTGGAAGGCCGCGGTGAACGTCAGCGGCGCCGTGCCGGTGTTGGACACGTTGGCGTACACGACGTAGAAGAGGCCGTCGGCGGACGACTGGACGGTGTCGCTGACCGACGAGGTGATGGTGTCGCCGGTTTCGGTGCCCTCCACCGAGAACGTGTAGTCGCCGTCGCTGCCCTCGCCAGGGGTGGGCACGGGGGTCGGCGTCGGCGACTCCGCCGTCGCGGACGCCGAAGGTGAAGTGGCAGAGGAGGATTCGGTCGACGAGGTCGACGACGCGGTGGATGTCGGGCCCGACGACGTCGCGGTCGGGCCACTGTGGTGACCCACGACGAGCACGACCACCACGGCGATGGCGATCAGGATGACGGCGGCCCCGCCGAGGATGGCCGCCACGAGCTTCTTGTTGACGCCCTGCTCGGGCGGACCGGCGGGCGGGACGTCGCCGTATCCGGGCGGGCCGTAGGACGGCGGCGCGCCATACGGCGGCCCGCCCGCGTAGGAGGGCGTCTCGAAGGACGGGGTCTCGGAGGCGGGCGTCTCGTAGGGGGGCGCCTCGAACGCCGTCGTGCTCGCCGGCGACTCGAACGCGGGCTTCTCGAATGCCGTCGTGCTCGCGGGCGACTCGGTCTGGCTCGGATCGCGCGTGGGGTCGTCCCAGGACGGCATCGGCGCATCCCACGCCGAGGACGGCGGCACGGCCGGTTCGGGAGCGTCGTGCGCTCCCCGCGGATGCGTGTCGTAGGGCTGTGCGGGTTCCTGCTGCCGCGGGGCGTCCTGTTCGCGGGGTGGCGCGTACGGCGCGGGGGCGCGGTATTCGGTCCACCTGGTGCCGTCCCAGTACCGCAGACCGGCCGGGTTCTCCGGATCCGGGTACCAATCGGCAGGTGTGGTCATCGCACGGCCCTCCCCGATCCTGCGCCCCGCGGACGCTGCGCACCGAACTTAGCGCAGGCCGTGAGGCGACGCGCTACTTCGGATCACCGGTGTGCCCGGGTCAACCGCCCATCGCCAGACGCCACTGATCGAGATTGCTGGCGCGGTAGACGTAGTTCGACGCCCGCACGACGGACAGCGGGGCGCTCGGATCGGCGGAGTACCAGTGGCCCGGGTACACCGTCGGGTCGCCCGGCAGCGTCGCCAGCGCCTGCAGGCTGCGGAACATGTCGTCGACGTTGCCGCCGGGGAAGTCGGTGCGCCCGCAGCCCTCCAGGAAGAGGGTGTCGCCGGCGACGAGTCGGCCGTCGAGCAGGAAGCACTGGCTGCCCGGGGTGTGTCCCGGTGTGTGCAGCAATTCGATCTCGACGTCTCCGACGGCGACCTTGTCGCCGTGCTCGTGGGAGGTGAGGTCGCCGAGCGGGATGCCGGTGATGCGGGAGACCCAGTCGGCCTCGTGGGTGTTGACGTGGACCGGCACGCTGACGCGCTCCAACAGTTCGGCCAGACCCTTGAGTTCGAAGCCCATCATCGATCCGCCGACGTGGTCGGGGTGGTGGTGGCTGACGAGCACGCCGGACAGGTGCATGCCGTCGGATTCCAGCGCGTCGAGCAGATCGTTGGCGGCGTAGGCCGGATCGACCACGACGCAGTCGCCGGTCTCGCGGTCTCCGATGAGGTAGGCGAAGTTGCGCATCTGCTGGGCGATGACGTCGCTCGCGGCGAAGTCCCTGCCGGAGAGCAGCTGCTTGAAGTACAGACGGTCCTGGTCGGTTGGGCTGGCCATGACCCAAGGGTAGGGGGAGGGGGCGACGCCGACCGACGCGGCGGGGCGGTGGAGCAGGGGTTCGAATCGGCCCTGACGAAGCGGTTTGGCTCCGGTATCGGCGAGAATGTACCCTCTTTAAGGCTTGCGGGGTCGCCCGCAGCTGACTGCCCCCTTAGCTCAGTCGGTAGAGCGTTTCCATGGTAAGGAAAAGGTCAACGGTTCGATTCCGTTAGGGGGCTCGGTGGACAGGCAGGCAACGCCCGCCTGGACCGGTCCGGGGCGGTGTAGCTCAGCTGGTTAGAGCGCACGACTCATAATCGTGAGGTCGGGGGATCGAGCCCCCCCACCGCTACAAGACGACAACGCAAGAGAATCAAGAAGGACGACAGACGTGGCCTCGAGTACAGACGTACGGCCCAAGATCACCTTGGCCTGTGAGGTGTGCAAGCACCGCAACTACATCACGAAGAAGAACCGGCGCAACGATCCCGATCGCCTCGAGATCAAGAAGTTCTGCCCGAACTGCGGCACGCACCGTGCGCACAAGGAATCGCGTTAGCGGACGCCGCTCGGGTTCGGCAGATTTGAGGAACTGACTACGTGCCGCTGTCCTCGAGCATCATCGGGATGCACTATCGCTATCCCGACTTCTACGAAGTCGGGCGCGAGAAGGTCCGCGAGTACGCCGTGGCGGTCAAGAACGAGGACGCCGCCTACCACGACGAGGATGCCGCGGCCGCCCTTGGGCACGACTCGCTGCCGGCGCCGCTGACCTTCATCTCGGTCTTCGGATACCAGGCGCAGACGGCCTTCTTCGCCAACGCGAACATCGGCATCACCGACGCGCAGATCGTGCAGGTCGACCAGGAGCTCAAGATCCTGCTCCCGATCAAGGTGGGCGACCGGCTGCACTGCGACGTCTACGTCCACGCCTACCGGCAGGCGCACGGGACCGACATCATCGTCACGAAGAACATCATCACCAACGACAAGGGTGAGGCCGTGCAGGAGACCTACACGACCCTGGCCGGTCGTTCGGACGAAAGCGGAGAGGGCTTTTCCAATGGCACTGCGTGAGTTCAGTTCGGTGCAGGTGGGTGACCAGCTGCCCGAGCGCGTCATCCCGTTGACCCGGACGGACCTGGTGAACTACGCCGGGGTGTCCGGCGACCTGAACCCGATCCACTGGGACGACGACATCGCCAAGCAGGTCGGTCTGGACACCGCGATCGCCCACGGCATGCTGACGATGGGCCTCGGGGGTGGCTACGTGACCTCCTGGATCGGCGATCCGGCCGCGGTGACCGAGTACAACGTGCGCTTCACCGCCGTCGTGCCCGTCCCCAACGACGGCGTCGGCGCCGAGATCGTGTTCAGTGGTCGCGTGAAATCCGTTGACCCCGAGAGCAAGTCGATCGTCATCGCACTGTCGGCCACCACGGGCGGGAAGAAGATCTTCGGACGCGCCACGGCAACAGCGAAGCTGGCGTAGGCGGTGCCGCTCAAGGCCGACGTCCTTGGGATGGTCCACCACTATCCGGAAAGCTTCACCATCGGTCGCGAGCAGGTTCGCCAGTACGCGCGAGCGATCAAGGCCGACGACCCGGCCACCTTCGACGAGCAGGCCGCCGCCGAGCTCGGCCACGACAACATCATCGCGTCGCTGACCTTCCCGTCCATCCTGGCGCTGCTGGTGCAGCAGGACTTCTTCCGCAAGGTCGACGTCGGCATGACCACGATGCAGATCGTCCAGGTGGATCAGAAATTCGTCTTCCACCGGCCGCTCAAGGTGGGTGAGACGCTGCGGGCGTCGCTGGAGATTCAGTCGGTGACCGAGCGCTTCGGCGCCGACATCGTGGTCACGCGCAGCGTCTGCGTCAACGAGCACGGCGACGTCGTCCTCGAGGGTTTCACCACGCTGATGGGCCACGAGGGCGACAACTCGGTGCAGATCCAGTGGGATGCCGAGAGCGGTCAGGTCGTGCGTACCGCGGCGAAGGATTAGTAACTCAGAACAGGGCCGTTGTACACTCGGTCCTCGGGGTTTTACCCAGTTCAGCGCGCTGTCCGTCGGTTACTGATCGGCCGTCGGGGGGCGCGTGAATTGTGTAGGGCCCTGAACGGCAAGGACCCTGCCAGCAGTGCCGTTCGCGAAGGGGCGTAGCTCAACTGGCAGAGCAGCGGTCTCCAAAACCGCAGGTTGCAGGTTCAAGTCCTGTCGCCCCTGCTCAACTCAATAAGCGAAAAGCGTGGACACTGGAAGGTGACCACCCGGGAACCCGACGAAAGGCATGCCGTGAGCGACGAGCGCGACGACATCGACTCCGACGTCGACTCCGTCGATTCCAACAGCGATGGCATCGATGCGGGCGGCGACGACGTCGGGGTGACGCGTGCCCGCAGCCAGACCGCGGTCGCCACGCGTCCGCAGCGACCCACCGGCAAGCGTTCGCGTCGGGAGATCACCGAGTCCGAGGGCATCGAGGCCGCGCCCGCCGATGCGAAGAACGGCAACGGCAAGAAGCCCAAGACCGCCAAGAAGTCGGGGCCGCCGCGCAACCCGTTCTCGTTCATCTGGAACTACCTGAAGCAGGTCGTCGCCGAGCTGCGCAAGGTCATCTGGCCCAACCGCAAGCAGATGATCAGCTACACGACCGTGGTGCTGGTGTTCCTGGCATTCATGGTTGCCTTGATCGGCGGGGTCGACCTCGGCCTCGCCAAACTCATCACGCTGGTCTTCGGCTGACGCAGCCGCCTGACCACCCGTGACGAGCGAAAGACTGAGAGAGGATTGACACGTGACTTCCTTCGAGGGCGATACGCCTTCGGCGTCGGCTGTGTCCGACGCGCGCATCGAGGACGCCGACCCCACCACGGTGATCGCGAGCAGGACCGCGGAATCGCTGGAGTCGTCCACGGCTGAGGCCGTGGCCGAGGTCGGCGACGATGCACCGGTCACCGACGACGCACCGATCACCGACGACGCCGAGGCCCCCGCTGCCGACGAGGACGAGGACGAGGATCCCGCCGTCGCGCTGAAGAAGGATCTGCGCAAGCGGCCGGGCAACTGGTACGTCATCCACTCCTACGCCGGTTACGAGAACAAGGTGAAGGCCAACCTCGAGACCCGCGTGCAGAACCTCGACGTCGGTGACTTCATCTTCCAGGTGGAGGTTCCCACCGAAGAGGTCACCGAGATCAAGAACGGCCAGCGCAAGCAGGTCAATCGCAAGGTGCTGCCCGGCTACATCCTGGTCCGCATGGACCTGACCGACGAGTCGTGGAGCGCGGTGCGCAACACGCCCGGCGTCACCGGCTTCGTGGGTGCGACGTCCAAGCCGTCACCGCTGACCCTCGACGACGTCGTCAAGTTCCTGCTCCCGCAGGGTGCGGCGAAGAAGCCCGCCAAGTCCACGTCGTCGGCCGCGGCCGCTGCCGAGACCGGTGGAATCGAACGGCCCGTCGTGCTCGTTGACTTCGAGGTCGGCGAGTCCGTCACCGTCATGGACGGCCCGTTCGCGACGCTGCCCGCGTCGATCAGCGAGGTCAACGCCGAACAGCAGAAGCTCAAGGTGCTGGTGTCGATCTTCGGTCGTGAGACACCCGTCGAGCTGACCTTCACCCAGGTCGCCAAGATCTAAGAACCACGAGAACAAGAACAGGAAAGACACGTCATGCCCCCGAAGAAGAAGAAGATCACCGGGCTGATCAAGCTGCAGATCCAGGCCGGCGCGGCCAACCCCGCCCCGCCCGTTGGTCCCGCGCTCGGCCAGCACGGTGTCAACATCATGGAGTTCTGCAAGGCGTACAACGCCGCGACGGAATCCCAGCGCGGCAACGTCATCCCCGTGGAGATCACCGTCTACGAGGACCGCAGCTTCACCTTCGCCCTGAAGACCCCGCCCGCCGCGCAGCTGCTGCTGAAGGCCGCTGGCGTGCAGAAGGGCTCCGGCGAGCCGCACAAGACCAAGGTCGCAAAGGTCACGTGGGATCAGATCCGCGAGATCGCCGAGACCAAGAAGGAAGACCTCAACGCCAACGACATCGACGCCGCGGCGAAGATCATCGCCGGCACCGCCCGTTCGATGGGCATCACGGTCTCCTAGTTTCACCCAGCTTCACCCCCGTGGAAGGGCCCGCTTCGGCCCGACTGACCACCGCCAAAGAAAGTGATTGGAATCCCATGAGCAAGACCAGCAAGGCATACCGCGAGGCCGCCGAGAAGATCGACCGCGACAACCTCTACACCCCGCTCGAGGCCGCGAAGTTGGCCAAGGAGACGTCCTCGAAGAAGCAGGACGCCACTGTCGAGGTCGCGATCCGTCTCGGTGTCGATCCCCGCAAGGCCGACCAGATGGTGCGCGGCACCGTCAACCTGCCCCACGGCACCGGCAAGACCGCCCGCGTCATCGTGTTCGCCGTTGGTGACAAGGCCGAGGCCGCTCTGGCCGCCGGCGCCGACGAGGTCGGCAGCGACGATCTGATCGAGAAGATCCAGGGCGGGTTCCTGGACTTCGACGCCGCCATCGCGACGCCCGATCAGATGGCGAAGGTCGGCCGCATCGCCCGTGTGCTCGGACCGCGTGGCCTGATGCCGAACCCGAAGACGGGCACCGTCACGCCTGACGTCGCCAAGGCCGTCACCGACATCAAGGGCGGCAAGATCAACTTCCGCGT
This sequence comes from Mycolicibacterium madagascariense, assembly GCF_010729665.1. Lineage (NCBI taxonomy): Bacteria > Bacillati > Actinomycetota > Actinomycetes > Mycobacteriales > Mycobacteriaceae > Mycobacterium > Mycolicibacterium madagascariense. The sequence continues at coordinate 1,082,061 of NZ_AP022610.1, forward strand.
CGACAAGCAGGCCAACCTGCACTTCGTGATCGGCAAGGCGTCGTTCGACGAGAAGTCGCTCGCCGAGAACTACGGCGCCGCGATCGACGAGATCATGCGGGCCAAGCCGTCGTCCTCGAAGGGCCGCTACCTGAAGAAGGTCGTCGTCTCGACCACGACGGGACCCGGCATTCAGGTGGACCCGCAGATCACCCGGAATTTCGCGGAGGCGTAGGCCGCCAGGCCGGAGCCGACCATCGGGTCCGGAGGCTTAGGCCGCCAGGCCATAGGCCTCGAACGTGAGCGAGCCCCCGACACCTACAGGTGTCGGGGGCTCGCTGCGTCGAGACGTCAGGCGGCGACGCGCGTGACCGCGCCGACGCACATGTGGTTCGAGCCGCCGAACGGGTGATCGCACGCCGGGCAGGCGCCGTCGTCGTCGACCTTGGGCCCGACGACGCGATGGGTCAGGCGAGATGAAAAGGACAGCAGTGCGTGCAACATGGTTCCCCCCAAGGAAGTCGTTCGTGATTCGGTGCGATGTGCGCAATCCGTTGAGACGATGCTACTCAGCCGTCAATAAGCGGCGAATCGGGGAAAACCCTAGGGTTCTGCGCATGGTCTCCTGGGGATCGCGCCGGTGGAGTCGGTGGACGGGCACACCCAGCAGGTGGCTCATCGCTGTCTTCGGCGTAGTGTGCGCCGCGATGATTGACGTCCCCTCGGCCTCTGCCGATCCGCCGCCGGTGTCACCCCAAGCCGCCGCGGCGGGGTTGGTCGACGTGCGCACCGTGGTGCCCGACGCGATGATCGACCTGCGGTACGCGACGACGGACAACTTCGTCGGCGAACAGCTCTACCCGACGGGAGCGCGGTGCCTGGTGCACGAGTCCCTCGCACCCGGGCTCACCGTTGCGGCGAATCAGCTACGCGCACAGGGGCATGTCATGGTGTTCTGGGATTGCTACCGCCCCCATGACGTGCAGGTGCGCATGTTCCAGGAGGTACCGAACCCGAATTGGGTTGCCCGGCCCAGTGATTACGCTCGCAGCCACGAGGCGGGCCGGTCGGTCGACGTCACGATCGCCGGGCTCGACATGGGCACCGGCTTCGACGACTTCACCCCGCGCGCTCTCGCCTATGCCACCGATGGGGTGACGGCTGCGCAGCAGGCCAACCGCGCCGTACTCCGATCGGCGATGCAGGCGGGTGGGTTCGCGGTCTATTCCGGCGAATGGTGGCACTTCGACGGGCCGGGCGCGAAGGACCCGCGGCCGATACTGGACGTGCCGGTGACCTAGCGGGCGTGGTTCGACGTGCGGTTCGCCGGTGTGTCGCTGGTACTCATGGGACGTGGGGCTGCGCGGCTCGACCCGGCCCGCTGCCGCCTCAGCACCTCACCCCGCGCAGCAATTCCACCACCAGATCTGCGGACTTCTGCCAATCGAACCGCTCGGCGTTGATCCGTCCCTGCTCCACCAACCGCACCCGCTCGCCGGGCGTGTGCTCCAGCAGCTCGACCTGCCGAAGCAGTTCGTCGAGATCGGAGGGGTTGAAGTACAGGGCGCCATCGCCGGCCACCTCCGGGATCGAGGCCGCGTCCGAGGTGATGACGGGGCACCCGAGTGTCTGGGCCTCCAAGACGGGCAGACCGAAACCTTCGTAGAACGATGGGAAGACGAGGGCCTGCGCGTTCTCGTAGAGCCAGCGCAGTTCGCCGTCGGTCAGACCCTTCGTGACCGTGACCGATGGCCCGAAGGACGCGGCAGCCCCGGCGAAGACACTCGCCAGGCCTGATGCGCCCACGACCGTGACATGTCGTCCGGACGCGGCCAGCGCCTCGATGGGCGCCTCCAGGTTCTTGTGTCGGGCGAGCGTGCCTACGACGAGGTACGTCGGATCCTGGCTCGTCATCTCGGGTCGCTGGCTCACGGTCTTCTGTGCGAGATCCGAACTGCATGGGACGACGAGGAACCGAGAAGTGCTGACCCGCAACACTTCTGCCAGCTCGTCTCGACTGAACTCGGACACGGTCATTATCCGGTATGCGGTCCGCGACAATATGAGGAAGCCAATGAAGTAATAGGCCACGAACAGGAACCGGAAGGTTCTCGAGAAGCGAAAGGGCGTGGCGTCGTGGAAGGTAACGACCTGGCGGCGCTTGAAGACGGGTGGGATGCCCCCGAAGCTGAGCATGAACTTGCCCAGTGTCGCCAGTGGCAGGTAGAGCTGCTCGTACACCACGCCGGTGACGGGTGCGTGCTGTACGCGCACGCCGTTGGACGCCGCCCATGCCGGGACGCTTGCGCCCTTCGGCACGTGCAGGACGAAGTCGAATTCCTCGGACTCGACGAGCCGGGACGCGACCTCCTCCGAGTATCTCTGGACGCCGGTGAACGGCTGGCCCAGCCACCGCCCGTTGATGTGGACCTGGCGCACGCTCTTTGTCATCAGAACCTCCCCCAAGGTGTGGCGCTCATCCATCGAGTCGTTTCACGGCGTCAGCGAGGGCCTGGAAGGCGGCCTTCTTGGAACCGTCCGCCCGGCGCAGCCCGAAGTACGCCTCGCTACTGTCCAGCGGCGCAGTGAGGTCGCGATCGGTGTACCAGAACATCGCGTGGATGACCGGTTCAGCGGCCGCCGTCGCGACCGCGTCGGCCGCGATGATCGCCTGCTGCTCTTCGGACACGTGATCGGGTGACTGGTCCAGAGAACCGGGAGAACCGTCCCAGACACCCTTGGGTCCACCCGTGGGCGCGCCGTACTCCGTCACCCAGATGGGCATGTTCGGCATTCCGCCCTGCGCGAGCACTTGACGCAGATAGGGCAGCCCGGAGTCGGCCTGCGCCCACGGCGTCATCCATGGCCCAAGCCGACTGGCCGGGTAGGGAAACGTGTAGGGATGCACGGACAGGGCATCGACGAGCTTGAGGGGTGACTCCGGCGTCTGGCCTAGGAAGTCCGCCGCCGAGAGGTTGCCATTGGTACTCTTCCCAATCGTCAAGCCGCCCAACAGGATAAAGGCCTTGTCATCGGCGGCGCGGATCGCGTGCGTGGATGCCTTGAGCAGTTCCAAGTACGCCGCCGGGTCGACCGCGGGTTGCCAGAACAACGCCGAGTTCGGCTCGTTCCAGATTTCCCACGTGTGTACGCCCTCCGGAGCGAATCGGGACACCGCCGCACCGGCGAACGCGGCGAACTGAGACGGGTCGGCGGGTTCGCAGTGATTACCGGAGCAGCCTGGTGCGCTGGCCCACGCCGGCGGGTCGACGAGGACGGGCAGTATGTCGAGATGCCGCTGGCGTGCTTGGGCGAAGATGCGTTCGACGCGGTCCCAGTCGTAGGAATTCGACGGCGTGGGCTGCGCCTCGGCCCAGGACAGGTCCATTCGTATCCAGGTCGCTCCCACCCCCACGGCGTCGTCGAGCGCTTGCCCAACGTCGTCGTCGGTCATCGACGGCAGAACACCGCCGTACGAAATACCAATGTGCAGAGTGTTTTTGGTGGGCTCTTTGGTGTCGCTGGCACCACCGCAGCTCGTCGCGGCACCCACGAGCGTCATGACGAAGAGCGCAGCGATCGAGCGACGAACGGCTCGGATCGCTTCATGGGACCTGAACGATCTGCCCGCAGGCCCGGTGTGCACGTCAGAATTATGCGGACACTGCGCGACGTGCCGCAAGGTGAACCGATTGCTGGACGACGAAGACGGCGTGCACGACGGGTACGCCGCCCGAAGCATCGTCGGATCGGACGTGCCGCAACGCAATGCCCTTGGCGGCGAGGAACGTTGACGAAGGCGTGCGGTCGAACCACCTGGGCCGTGAATCAACTATTTTGCTGATCCTCGAGCGGAAGGAGGTAAGCCGTCGGTGCTGGACGAATGGCGAAACCCTCCATCACAGCGCGAAGGGGACGACGCGGGCACGGCCCGCAACGTTGCTGCAAATATTTGCTGAGGAGGGTGTCGTCAAAGTATCGAGGCGCGGCTGCGGGCGTGGCGCCGCGTTGGATCTGCGACGCGTGCGACGCGACGAGGTGCGACCGTTGCTTGACGGAGGTGTCGATTCCGCTGGCTTTGGTAACAGCGGTCGCCGCCAGGGTTCGAGAAGGCGAAACACCGCCAACGACGTGTTGAACAGCACAAATGAGTGCGACGTATAGCAAAACGATATTTCTAAACCTGTGATTCTGCTCACACCTGCTATGTCGGAGGTGCGCTGGCGACCCCGCGAGAGGTAGGAAGTACGCGGACGTGGCTCCGACGCCGTGCCTCGTCCGATCATTGTTTGTAGCGTTTGGGGGAACGCGCATGTGGGGTTTTTCAATTAATTCGCCGCTTCTGGTGGAACTGGCAAAGCTGTGACTCGTTTGCTGTCACGTAGGGCTGGTGCACCGGGCCGGCCTGGTCGCGAGCCGGCCGCACCGTCGCCGCCGTCGCAGCCCTCGGGCCATGGAGCTCGGTGGAGTCTGCTATTCATCGGGGAATATCGGCCTGAGAGCGACTGCCACGCAACGGGTTTCGGCATCTCGGCTGAGCCGCATCGCTGCGCCGCCCCTTCGGGTGGGCACGCATGTTGGTCACGGGCGCACCAGTCACCCGACCACGTAGCCACCACCGATCTGACTCGGCCGACTGGGGGAGGTGTGGGTATCGAACAGGAGGCCTAGGTGACCGCGGCGTACATCAGCGGGTGGTGCGCCACCCGTACGTCGTGTGTTCGAAGGACGATCGCCGTACTGCTTTTAACCCTGCTGTATTCAGCAATTGGATACCGGGGGGCGGGTTTTCGGATTGGAACCCCTGCCCGCCTCCCGGCCCACCAACCTCGCAAGGAAGGCAACACTAATGCTACACAGCCATGCATTGTCTGCGGGTCAATCGTCGAACGACGGTGGGCCCAATGGGCAGCGGATGCGATTGCTGTCCATCGTCATCCCGGCCCTCAACGAGGCCGAGAACATTCCGCGGGTCATGGCGACGATCCCGCTGGCCGCCTTCGAGAAGGCAGGCTGGGACGTCGAGTTCATCGTCGTGGACAACGGCTCGGTGGACGGCACGGGACACATCGCCGCCGCGCACCACGCACGTGTGGTGCGGCGGTCGGTCCGCGGTTACGGCAGCGCATACCGCGCCGGCCTGGCCGCAGCACGTGGCGATCTCATCGTCACGGGTGACGCCGACTGCACCTACCCCTTCGACGCCGTCCCAGAGTTGTTGGCGCACTTCGAAAGCAAGCAACTCGACTTCCTGTCGACCAACCGACTGGGCACCAGGGACCGCCAAGCCATGAAGCGGTCGCACATGTACGCCAATCATGCGCTGACCGGTCTGAGCCGCACGCTGTTCCGATCGCCGTTCCGCGACTCGCAGTCGGGTATGTGGATCTTCCGCAGGGAGATCCTGGACCATCTCGACCTGCGGTCGAACGGTATGGCGTTCTCACAGGAGATCAAGCACGAGGCCTATCTCAAGGGATTTCGGTGCGACGAGGTCGCCATCGAGTACCGGGTGCGGGGTGGGTCGGTGAAGCTCAACGCGTGGCGAGACGGTGTCGTCAACACCTCGCAGTTGTTCTCGCATCGGGTTCGCGGCCGCAGGCTGCCGGCATGGGGCGCCCTCACCGAGGTGGGCACCACCGTTCTGGCGAACTCCGACCTCGCCGACGTCGCGACCCGATCGACGTCGATGATGAAGGATCTGACCGAGACGGTGGTCATCGAGCAGCCGACCCAGCTGCTGAAGCCCACTCTGATGTCAGCTCAAAACCCGGACAAGACGCCGAAAACCACTGACGCGTCCGGGGATTGCGAAGAGATGGCGGTCTAGGTCGTCGTTCGAACCAATGGTGGTACGGGGTTGGGTCAGCGGTCGCCCCAACCCCGTACCGCCAGCACACCGTCACGATGGACCGGCAAGGGAGAGCATTCATGAACAGTCCGACGGAACCGTCAGCCGCTCTCGAGACCGCTTCGTGACGATGAGCACCTCGTCGATGACGGACACCCGGTCGGCCACGCACCGACTCCGCGGCCTGCTGCTGGCGATTCTGGCGTTGGTGGCGATCGGCGCGACCATCGACGTCAATGGTTCGGTGCGCCATCAACTGGCGTTGTCATTCATCCCGCAGCCCTCCGACTACACGGAGTTGTACTTCGCGACGGGCCGACCGGTCGAGGTGGATGCCGACGGTGACGTGGCCACGGTCAACGTCGAATTCACCGTCGCCAACCACGAGGGGGTCACCACCGTCTATCCGTACACCGTGGCGTTGACCGACGCGGCGGGCGTTCCGGTCGCCAGGGTGGCGGGGGCGATGTCGATTCCGAACGACGATGCGATCACCCGCCAAGTCGCTGTGGCCGTGCCGATTTCGGCATCGTGGACGGCCGTCGACGTCCACCTGCAAGATCGCACCGAACGGTTGCACCTCCTGCAATCGCAGTGGACCACGCTGCTCAACCACAGTGGCTCGCTGTCGCGCGGAGCGGTCGAAGGAACGCACGAAGACACCACCGGTGCCGGCGATTCGACGGGGCGATCATGACCGCAACGGCCACGTCCCACTCCGAGTCGCTCACCGACCGCCTGCCCCAGCTCCGTGGTGACGGGGACCTTGGCTTCGCCCTGGTGACCATCGTCTGCGCGGCAGTGACCATCCTTGGCACGGGTCCGCTGCTCCTGCGCATCGTCGCGGGCGTCATCGTCGCGGTGTGCGTTCCCGTCCTCCTGCTGACGGCAAAGATCGACTGGCCAGACACCACGACGTTGCACGAGGCCGTGCTGTATTCACTTGGGCTCGTCGTGATGGGCCTGATGCTCCTCGGACTCGCATCGACCGCGGTCCTGCCCCTGATGGGGGTCTCTCGACCGCTGGACAGGCTGCCGGTGGCGATCACGATGGCTGCCGTCGTGGCGGGGCTTGCCCTCTGGCGCAGGAGACGCTGGCGCCTCTTCGATGGACTGAGTCTGCAGAGCCGGTCGGTGATGTACGTCCAATTCGGAACGCGCGACCGCCTGATGCTGATCACCGCGGCGCTCCTGGTGGTCGCGTCGGTGGCTGGCGCCATCCGGCTCAACAATCATGCGGGCGGGGGAGTGACCACCGCGATGATCCTCGTCGCGGTCGTCGTCATCGTCTGCCTCTTCGCGTGGCTGCGTACGCTCAGTGGCGTCACCGTCGGCGTCACGATCTACCTGGTGTCGTTGGCGCTTCTGTTCATGACCTCGCTGCGGGGCTGGTTCGTATCCGGTCACGACATCCAGCTCGAGATGCGGATGTTCGACATGGCGCTGCGAGAGGGCACGTGGGACATCGGGCTGTTCCGCGCACCGTACAACGCCTGTCTCAGCATCACCATTCTCCCGACCATGCTGGAGCGGTTGACGGGCATCCCGGGTGCGTACGTCTTCAAGGTGCTCGCGCAACTCCTGTACGCGGTCTGTCCCGTCTTGATCTATCTCATCGCGCGCCGGTTCTCATCGAAACCCGTTGCCGTGCTGGGCGTCGTCTTCTTCATTGCGTTCCCGACGTACTTCGTCGACATGCCCTTCGAGATCAGGGAGGAGGTGGCGCTGTTCCTCATGGGCGTGGCGCTGCTGCTGATCACCGACGGCCGCCTGACGATCAGACTGCGCCGCATCGGTTTCGCGGTCTTCGGCACCGGGGTGATGTTGTCGCATTACTCGACGATGTACATCCTGCTGAGCGTGCTGATCCTGACGTGGGTGCTGATGTGCGGACGGCGCGTGTTCGCGATGGCAGCGCGGCGTGTGAAGAGAGTCGGGAAGCCGATCAAACCGACTGTGGCCGTAGTCAACTGGTCGGTTCTGTTCGTCTTGGTCGTGCTCACCTTCCTCTGGGTCGGCGTGGTGACGCGCACCAGCAGCGAGGTCGGCAAGACCTATGACCTGGTGAGTGCCTCGCTCGCCGGACAGGACAAGAACGCCATCAAGCCCGACACCCTCTACAGCTTGTTCGGCGGCGCGAAGGACGAACCGCAACCGGTGCTCGACCGCTACGACGCCGAGTTGCGCAAGGAATCGGCGAACGGACGCGCCAGCGGCGAGAACTACCCGTTGTCGGAGGTGAACCGGTACCCACTGAAGGCGGTGCCCGCCGAGTTGGCACCCCTGACCGATTGGGGCAGGGCCGTCGAAAGGCGAGGGTTCGACATCGCGGCCGTCAACGAAGACTTCCGCAGTTGGTCGGCGGACATCCTGCAGATCTTCATCGGTGTCGGCGTGTTCGTCGTCGTCCTCCGGCGCGCGAGGGGTTTCAGCCCCAGCGTTGAATTCATCGCCGGAGCCGTCGCCGGCGTCAGTCTCGTCGGCATCCAAGTCCTCGTGCCCTACGCCGCAGCGCAATACGGCGTCTACCGGACGTTGGAGCAATGTCTGTTCTGGCTGGCGCCGTTCATGGCCGTCGGCGCCGTCACGACGTTTGCGTGGCTCGGTCGGCGGGGATCTCAGGCCGTTGCGCTGGGAGTGGCCCTGGCCTTCTTCCTTCTGGTGACGCGCATCATTTGGCAACCCTTCGGCGGCTACCCGCCGGCATTGCACCTCAGCAACTCCGGTGCGTACTACGACACCCAGTACCTCGACATGCAGGAGATGTCGGCGATGGCCTGGCTGCGAGGTCAGCTCAATCACGGTTCCAGTCGCGAGGTGCAGGCAGAGGCGTCCACGGCCCGATATGCCCTTGGCATCGAGAACTATTGGGACGCCAACGACGAAATCCTCCCGACCTGGGTTCGCCAGAACACGTACGTCTTCCTGGGGTCCACGGCCCTGCAGACGGGCAAGGCGGCCTTCACCTATCTCGGCAAACGCGTGGAGTATGAGTATCCCGTCGGCTTCCTCGACGAGAACAAGAGCCTGATCTACAGCAGTAACGGCGCCAGGGTCTACCGATGACGGTCGACGTACGCCCGAGGAGCGACCAGCCGAGACCGAGAGTCGCCTCACCCATCGCGACGGTGCTCGGGGAGACCGTCGCCGTCGTCGCGGCCCTGGTCTGGCTATACGTGGCCATCATCGGAACGGTGCGGCCCAACGACCTTCCGCTGCACATCATTTCGTGGGTGCCCCTGCGCCGGGACACCGTGGGAATTGGGTGTTTCGGGCTGTCGGCGGCGGCATGCCTGGTGAGCGGACTGTTGAGGGGTCGGTCCGTCTCACGGGTCGTTCTCGGCACGGTGTTCGGCTACTCGACGGTGATCGCGATCTACCTGATGGTGGGAACGGTCACCCATCCTGAGACCCTGACGATGGCGCTGACCCACCTCGCGAACTGGCCGACGGAACGGATGACCCTGGTGCTCGCCTTCGCCACGTCGATCTGCTCGTTCGTCTTGCTCAGGACGTCCACGCACACCTCGAGGACGGGGATCCGATGACGACCACCCCGCAGCGGATCAATGCCTCCGGTGACGACCGGCTGGTGAGGAGTTCGATCCTCCTCATGGCGACGACCGCCGCGATGGCAGGGCTGGGGTTTGGCTTCTCCATCGTCGTGGCCCGCGTGTTCAGCCCCGCCGACGTGGGTGCCGGAACGTCGCTGATCGCCGCCACGACACTGATCGCCTTCCTCGGGCCACTCGGGCTGGACGGAACGATCGTGCGCTTCACCATGCATGCCAAGGACTACAACGCGCCGTTGAGTCAATCCCTCTTGGTGGCAGGAGGTTTGGGTCTGCTGCTGTCTGGCCTGTACGTCCTGTTCGTGCCGTTCTACGCGCCGGAGCTGGCATTCGTCCGCGGTGACCTGCTGTGCGCGATCGGCTTCGTGATCGCCGGTGCCGCGGCGAGTGCCAACCAGCTCACGGATGCCATGTTCCTCGGTGCGCGCAAGCCGGAGTACAACCTGTTGTTGAACGGATTCGTCCAAGGCATGACGAAGGTCGTCTTGCCCTTCGCGCTCATCGGTCTCGGCGCCTTCGGCGTCTTCGGGTCGGTGGCCGCGGGTTACGTCGTCGCCCTCGTCGCGAGCCTCTACTGCCTCAAGCGAATCCTGAACTTTCGCTTCGTATTTCAGCGGAGGAACGCGATCCCGCGGGAACACCAGCGGTATTCGATCTCCAGTTACGTCTCGAATGCGCTCAACTTCGCACCCGCCATGGTGCTTCCGTTGATCGTGCTGCACACGCTGGGAAGCGCCAGCGCGGCGTACTTCTACCTGGCCTTCCAGGTGGCCAACACGGTGAACGGGATCTCCCAGTCCGTCGGCCAGGCACTGTTCGCGGAGGGTTCATCATCGGACGAGACACGGCTGCTCGACCTCGGCAGGCGTGCCTTCGTGCTGCAGGCCGCACTGCAAGTGGTCGCCGTGGTCGTGGTCGTCGTCGGTGCGCCGCTCATCATGGCTGCCTTCGGCCGCGACTATGCGACGCATGGGCAAGACGTGTTGCGCATCCTGGCCATTGGTGCCATTCCGGTGGCAGTGGGGACGTTGGCGGCCTACATGCTGAAGGTCCTGCGGCTGATGAAGAGCCTCATCGCAGCGAACGTCGTATTCGCCGTCACGACAGTGGGTTTGGCCCAGTCGTGGGGTCATCGCGGTCTGGAGTGGGTTGGTTGGGCCTGGTTCGCCGGACAGACGGCGATGGCACTCTGCGCCGTCACCGCCCTCGTCGTCCACTTCAGTCGCAGACGGGTCACCGCCGGTGAGTGAGCGCGTCCTCATCGTCAGCCACTACTTCCCCCCACACCTGGGTGGCATCGAGAACGTTGCCCGTGAGGAGGCCAGGCACCTCGCCCGCGCCGGATTCGACGTCACGGTGGTGACGACGGCCATCGGTGAGCCGGCCGGCCGTCGTCGGCTCGATGGATACACGGTCGCGCGCGTGCGGGCCTGGAACGGCATCGAGGGACGGACCGGGGTGCCCTTCCCGATCGTCGGCCCGTCGTCGATCAAGACCTTCGTCGAATTGATTCGCAGCGCCGACGTGGTCCACGTGCACGACACGCTCTACCTGACGTCGTGGTTGGCGGGCCTCGGCTGCCTGCTGCTGCGGAAGCCGCTCGTGCTGACCCACCACGTCGGTCTCATCGACCACCCGAACAAGTTCGTGGTCGCGGTCCAGCGCGCCGTCTACGCGACTGCCGGGCGAGCGCTGATTCGTACCGCTCGGCGGATCATCTACTTCAACTCCCGGGTGCTGTGCTTCCTTCGCGGGTTGGGTGCCACCGACGAGCAGGTGGCCTTCATTCCCAACGGCGTCGACACGGAGGTGTTCCACCCGGCGAACGTCGCACTGAAGCGGCGACTGCGGCAGGAGATGGGTCTTCCCGCGAACGCCGTTCTCGTGCTGTTCGCCGGTCGCTTCGTGCCCAAGAAGGGTTACGACATCCTGCTGCAATGCCATTCGCCCCTGTACCGCATGCTCCTCGCGGGCGGGGAACCCTCGGCCGGCGACCGCGCCGGCACCAACGCCGTGTTCCTCGGACTCCGCAGCCAGGCCGAACTGGCCGACCTGTACCGCGCGGCCGACATCTTCGTCCTGCCCTCGAGTTCCGAGGGCTTCCCGTTGACGGTGCAGGAGGCCATGGCGTCGCGACTCGCGGTGGTCACCTCCGACGACCCCGGTTACGACGTCTTCGAGCTGGACCCGACGCGCGTCGCACTGGTGCCCCCGAACGTCGACAGCGTGCGTGCGGCGCTGGAGGCCATCGCATCGGACGAGGCCACGCTGAGCCGGATGGCCGCCTACTCGTACCAGGTCGCGTCCGAACGATTCTCGTGGCCGACCCACGTCGACGCACTCGCTGGGATCTACCGGGGTCTGGTGCGCCAGTTGGTGTGAGCCTCGGGGATCCGCGGATCGCCCGCCCGTGCAACCGCACCCCGCCCCGACGCGTTCTGACACTAAGGTCAATTGCTGCACGCCGTACCCATCGCTGTGCGAGCATGCCCAGGGGGTCGGCGATCGCGCGACTCCAGTAAGCGGTATTCGGAGGCTCTTCACATGCGTCGCATGACCCGGTCGGTGGCAGTCACGTTCCTCGCGGTGCTCGGCACCGTCATCCTCGCGATCGGGTCGGCGTTCACCGCGGCCTTGGCCTATGGCGCGGTGGCCCTGATCGTCCCGGGCACGGGCACGCCCAACGCGAACATCGTCGCCGGGTACCTCACGCAGGCGCGCGATCGATACCTCACCACCACCGCATGCGGCGCCGACGGCTCGGGCTGCCCGGACGCGAACCTGCAGGGCATCAACTACCCCGCCTCGTTCTTCCCGCTGGCCTTCATCCCCAATTGGTGCGTGCCGGGCCGCTGCAACACCTGGGATGACTCCGTGGGCCAGGGGACGACGAACCTCGACGCCGCCATCAACGCCGCCTTGAACGACCCGAACAATCCGACCCAGCAGGTCGTCGTCTTCGGTTACTCCCAGGGCGGGGCCGTCGTCGCCGATGCCCTGAACTCCTACATCAACGGCTTGACCGACGCGCAGAAGGCGCGCATCCAGGTGGTGACCATCGGCGGGATCGAGAACCCCGACGGCGGACTCTGGCAGCGCCTCGCGTTCCTGAAGTACATCCCCTTCCTCAACATCTCGTTCAACCCGCCGATGAACCCCGACACCGGTGTGAAGTACACCAGCTACGGCTTCGAATACGATCCAGTCGTCAACGCGCCCAGGTACTTTGGCAACGCCTTCGCGCTGATCAACGCGCTCGCCGCGTTCGAGAACGTCCACGGTTACTACCTGGCGCCCAACGGCAACGGCCCGACCGAGACGCTTCCCTACGGCTACACCGACCAGACGCTGGCCATCGCCGACAGTTGTACAGCCAGTCCGGCGAACTGCCGCACCGACCAGTACGGCAACACCTACGTCACCATTCCCGCTCTGACGCTGCCGATCTACAACCTCCTCCTCAGCGCGGCGCCTGCCGGGCTGAAGCCGCTGCTGCAACCGGTCGTCAACCTCCTGTCGCCCGTGACACGACTGCTCATCGACCTGGGTTACGACACGACCGGCGATCCGAGCGTGCCCACGCCGCTGTCACTGCTGCCGTTCAACCCGGCGACGTTCAACCCGGTGAAGTTCGCCGGACAGTTCCTGCAGGCGATCGCGCAGGGTATCTACGATGCGCAGCACGGGATCTCGTCTCTGCCCGTTCCGTCGACCTCGACGCCCACGGTGACCTCGACGCTCGTCTCGAACGCGGTGAAGACCGACGCGAAGCTCGCCGTGGCGCCCGTGCAGACGGGGGAGCCGGCGACCGTCACCGACATCACGACCAAGAAGGCCGTCGCATCCGATTCGACGGACGCCACGACCACTCCGGTCAGCAAGACGGACGCGCCCACCAAGGACGCCGCGCCCACGACGGCGACGGCAGCGGACACGGCGCAAACCGCCGACGTCACCAAGGACGACGCGGACACCGCCGATCAGACGGCCGACGCCGCGGCCGACACGACCAAGGCCGACACCACGAAGACGGACACGACGAAGACCGGCACGACCAAGGCGGACACGACCAAGTCCGACACCACGAAGGTGGACACGACGACGGCCGGCACCACGAAGACGGACACGACGAAGACCGGCACCGCCAAGACCGACACCACGACCACGCCCAAGAAGACCACGCACGACAAGGCCGACGCCGGTACGTCCAACTCCGCCAAGGACACCGGCGACGCGGGCAGCGACAAGAAGAACGCGGCTTAGCCGCCGCGGCGCGAGGATGCCCGACTACGCGGTCGGGCTCTCCTGGCGGAGGTACTGCTCCAGAGTGGTGCTGGCGTCGGCGGTCGAGTAGTCGACGCTGGTGATCTTGCCGAGGTCGAGCGCGCTGTTGCGGGGCCTGGGCGCTACCGGACCCTCCATCGAGGCGAAGTACTGGGCCGTGCTCACCCCGGTCACCCGGTCCGGATCGTGGCCGGCGAGGGCGAACACGCGCTTGGCGATGTCGGCCCACGACATGACGGGTCCGGACCCGGTGACGTTGTACGTCCCGTAGGGCGCGCGCTCACTGAGGAGATGTCGAATGGCGCCGGCGATCTCCGAGGTGAACGTCAGACGTCCGAACTGATCGTCGACGACGGACGGGTCGATACCCCGCTCGGCGAGAGAACTCATGGTGCGCACGAAGTTTCGGCCCTCACCGATGACCCACGACGTGCGCACGACGTAGTGGCGCGGCACGGTGCCCACGATCTGATCGCCCGCGGCCTTGGTCTGCCCGTAGACGCCGAGAGGGGACACGGGATCGTCCTCGCGATAGGGCTGCTCGGCCGTGCCGTCGAAGACGTAGTCGCTGGAGACGTGCACCAGCGTGATGGCGTGCGCCCTTGCGATCCGGGCCAGGGCGGCGACGCCGGTGACGTTGCAGGCCCAGGCCGCCGTGCGTCCGTCGGGGGTCTCGGCCGCATCCACGGCGGTGAAGGCGGCGGCGTTGATGACGGTGTCGTAGTCGCGCCAGCGCCGCGCGGTCTCGAGATCCGCTGCGCCGAGGTCGATGTCGGCACGTTCGGCGAATTCGACGTCCGGTGAATCGCCGTAGCTGTCTCGCAGCGCCCGGCCCAGTTGCCCACCGGCGCCAAGGACGAGGGTCTTGCGCGGCGGCACGGGCGTGACGTCGGCCAACCGCGGATGATCGATGTCCTTGGCCGATAACTCCGCCTGCGCCAACGGGATTGGCCATGGTATGGCCACCGTCTCGTCGGCGAGGTTGACCGAGGTGTACCGGGCATCGGGGGACCAGTGGTCGTTGACGAGGTAGACGTATGCCGTGTTGGGCTCCAGCGTTTGGAACGCGTTGCCGACACCGCGGGGGACGAACACCGCCCGCGACGGGTCCAGCTCGGCGGTGAACACCGCACCGAAGGTGGGTCCCGACCGCAGGTCGACCCACGCGCCGAAGATCCGCCCCGAAGCGATCGAGACCCACTTGTCCCACGGCTCGGCATGGATGCCGCGCGTGGTGCCCGCCGCGTCGTTGAACGAAATGTTGTTCTGAACGGGCCCGAAGTCCGGCAGCCCGGCCGCGATCATCTTCTCCCGCTGCCAGTTCTCCTTGAACCAGCCGCGGTTGTCGCCGTGCACGGGCAGGTCCCACACCGTAAGCCCGGGGATGGGAGTGTCGTTGGCGCGCAACGCCTTTCCGTACTCAGTCACGGCCTGGCCCTTCGGTCACTGCCCGAGCCGGGCATAGAACGCCTCGGTCGAATCCTTGGCGGGCGCCCACCACTCCTCGTGGTCGCGGTACCACTCGATGGTCGCCGCCAAGCCGGCCTCGAAGTCGCGGAACCGCGGCTGCCAGCCGAGTTCGTCGCGCAGCTTCGTGGAGTCGATCGCGTAGCGCAGGTCGTGCCCCGCCCGGTCGGTGACGTGGTCGTAGTCGTCGGTGGGACGGCCCATCAGGTGCAGAATCAGCTCGACGACCGTCTTGTTGTCCTTCTCGCCGTCCGCGCCGATGAGATAGGTCTCCCCGATGCGGCCCTCATCCAGAATCGTCAGGACGGCGGACGAATGGTCGTCGGCATGAATCCAGTCCCGCACGTTTCGCCCCTCGCCGTACAGCTTCGGTCGAATCCCGCGCAGGACGTTGGTGATCTGGCGCGGGATGAACTTCTCGACGTGTTGGTACGGGCCGTAGTTGTTGGAGCAGTTCGAGATCGTCGCGGAGACACCGAAGGACCGGACCCACGCGCGCACCAGCAGATCGCTGCCGGCCTTCGTCGACGAGTACGGCGACGAGGGGTTGTACGGCGTCTCCTCGGTGAACCGGGCAGGGTCGTCGAGCTCGAGGTCGCCATAGACCTCGTCGGTCGAGATGTGGTGAAACCGGGTGCCGTGCTTGCGGGCAGCCTCCAGCAGGGTGAAGGTGCCGATGAGGTTGGTGTGCAGGAAGGGGTTGGGATCGTGCAGCGAGTTGTCGTTGTGCGACTCGGCGGCGTAGTGGACGACGGCGTCGGCGGCCGCCACGAGGTCGTCGACGAGGTCGGCGTCGGCGATGTCGCCGTGCACGAACGCGACGCGATCCTCCGGCAGGCCGGCCAGCGAGGCACGGTTGCCCGCGTACGTCAGCCGGTCCAGGACGGTGACCCGATGGTCGGTGTGCTCAACGACGTGGTGCACGAAGTTCGACCCGATGAAACCGGCTCCACCAGTGACGAGCAGTCGCATCAGCGTCCTCTTTCCAGCAGAGTCGACGGTTGGTCCCCGCAGCCGAACTCGATCACGCGCGTGCCGACGCTCGTTGCCACATCGATCCGCTGCACGGGGACATCCTGGCACAGCCGGGTCCAGCAGGCCGAACTGGAGGTTGCTGGAGTGGCCTCAACGGCAACGCCCCGGCACTCGTCGAGAGCCGGGGCGTCGTTCGCGGGAGCAGCGCTAGACCGCCGCGCCCGGCTTCAGGTAGGTGACGAGGCTGACGTCGATGGACTCGTCGACGAAGTAGTACTGGCAGCCCGTCAAGTACTTCATGTACTTGTCGTAGTTCTCGACCCCGGCCGCGGCGATCGCCTCGTCCTTGTGGTGCTCGAGCCGGCCGGCCCAGATGCCGAGGGTCTTGATGTAGTGGTTGCGCAGCGACAACGCCTCGGGGACGGTGAATCCCGCCTTCTCGCCGCGCTCGACCATCATGTCGGTGGACGGCAGGCGGCCACCGGGGAAGATCTCGGTCAGCATGAACTTGATGAAGCGCGCCATCTCGAACGTCAGCTTGCGCCCGCGGGCCTGCAGATTGTCGGGGTGGTAGGCGACGCTGCTCTGAATGGTCATCCGGCCGTCGTCGGGCATGACGTCGTAGCACATCTTGAAGAAGTCGTCGTAGCGCTCGAAGCCGAAGTGCTCGAACGCCTCGATGGAGACGATGCGATCCACCGGGCTGTGGAACTGCTCCCACCCCTGCAGTCGCACGTCGAAGGTGCGTTCGCTGGACAGCGCGCCGAGCAGTTGGCTGCAGTACGCCTGCTGGTTCTTGCTGAGCGTCAGGCCGATGACGTTGACGTCGTACTTCTCCATCGCGCGCTGCAGGGTCAGACCCCACCCGCACCCGACCTCGAGCAGCGTCATCCCCGGCTTGAGGTCGAGCCGGTCGAGGTGCTGGTCGACGTTGGCGATCTGCGCCTCGGACAGCGAGACGGTCGGACCGGTGAAGTACGCGCAGCTGTATTTGCGCGTCGGATCCTGGAACACGCCGAAGAAGTCGTCCGACAGGTCGTAGTGCGCCTGAATGTCCTCGAAGTGGGGAGTCAGGTCCTTCGTGCCAGTTGAAATGTCAGACATGGTTTTCCTGCTAGGCCTTTCGTCATCAAGCTGCTATGGCGCCCACTGGCGAATCGGGCGCGATGTGTCCCGCACCCTACGCGGCAGAAGGCCACGACACATGCAACTAGCGCTACACCCTAGCGTTTCGCGGGTGTCGCACTCCACATCGCGTCGAGTTACTTGGCGAGCGTGAACTGGCAGACGTCGATGTAGCCCTCGTGGAAGCCCTTGGCGCACCCGGTGAGGTAGTGCATGTAGCGGTCGTAGACCTCTTCGGACTGAATCGCGATGGCCTCGTCGCGGTGCGACTCCAGCGCGGCCGACCACGTGTCGAGCGTCCTGGCGTAGTGCTTCTGCAGTGACTGCGTCCTGGTCAGGTTGAACCCGGCCTTGGTGCCGTGCTCGCCGACCATCTCGGTGGTCGGCAAATACCCGCCGGGGAAGATCTCGGTGAGGATGAACTTCACGAAGCGCGCGATCGAGAACGTCAGCGGCAGCCCGGCCGCGGTCATCTGCGGGAGCGTCAGTGCGGTGATGGTGTGCAGGAGCATCACCCCGTCCTCGGGCAGCGCCTTGTAGGCCATGGTGAAGAAGTCGTCCCAGCGGTCCTTGCCGAAGTGCTCGAACGCCCCGATCGACACGATGCGGTCGACCGGCTCGTCGAACTGCTCCCAGCCCTGCAGCAGCACGCGCTTGGTCCGCGGGCTCTCGTGCGCGGCGAAGACGTTCTCGACGTGGGCCTTCTGGTTCTCGCTCAGCGTGAGGCCGATGACGTTGACGTCGTACTTCTCGATGGCGCGCAGCATCGTCGAACCCCAGCCGCAGCCGACGTCGAGCAACGTCATGCCCGGCTCGAGACCCAGCTTGCCCAGGGCCAGATCGACCTTGGCGAGCTGAGCTTCCTCCAGCGTCATGTCGTCGCGCTCGAAGTAGGCGCAGCTGTAGGTCTGAGTGGGGTCGAGGAAGAGGCTGAAGAACTCGTCGGACAGGTCGTAGTGTGCCTGTACGTCCTCGAAGTGCGGCTTGAGGCCACCCTTCTTACGGGTAGTCGACATAGTGGGTAATGCCTTTCTTGGCTGATCAGCCCCGGCGTCGTCGCCGATGACTCGCCACGGCCCCTGATGCGCTCTGTGCGCACTCTACGCCGTCGGTCACGGCGCGCCGAATCAGCGACTCTGCGAGTCGATCGATCACGGAACCTCGGCAAAGGTGGTCTTGAGCTCGCCGACGATGTCGTCCCAGAGTTGCTCCGGCAGATCGTGCGCCATGCCGTCGAACAGCACCAGCCGCGACCGGCGGATCGCCTTGGCGATGGCGCGCCCACCGGACGGGCGCATCAGCTTGTCGGCGCGGCCGTGGATGACGACGGTCGGTGCGGTGATCTGCCTGTCGTAGTGCAGCAGGCTGCCGCTGCCCAGGATCGCGCCGAACTGGCGACCGACACCGGCCGGATAGTAGGACCGGTCGTAGTCCCGTTCGGCGTCGGCGATGCGCTGCGCGTCCGGCTGCGGGTACCCGGGACTGCCGATGATCTTGCCGACGCGGACGGCGTTGGCGATGACGCCGTCGCGCGAGGTGTCCTTCGGCCGGGTGGTGACGGCGAGCAACTGCTTGGGTCCCGGCGGCGGGAGCAGCGCCTGATTGTTGCTGGAGAAGATGATGGCCAACGTCTTCGTCCGCTGCTGGTAGCGAGCCGCGAAGACCTGGGCGATCATCCCGCCCATCGACGCCCCGACGACGTGGGCCTTCTCGACGTGCAGATGATCCAGCAGCGCCGCGGCATCGTCGGCCATGTTCTCCAGCGTGTAGACCGCCGGGCTCTTCAGCCCCAGCGTCGAACGCGCCATCCTGGGCAGCAGCGGCGCACCGCTGTGACGGCCCTCCACCTTGCTCGAGAGCCCGACGTCACGGTTGTCGAAGCGGATCACGCGCAGCCCCTGGTTCACCAGGAGTTCGCAGAAACCCATGCGCCACAACGACAATTGCGCGCCGAGGCCCATGATCAACAGGACGGCGGGGTCGTTCTCGGCGCCCATGTCCTCGTAGTAGATGTCCAGCTCACCCGAGCGGGCGGTACCGGTGCGAATGTCCATCTCAGGCGTCCAATTCGTCGCTGTGTTCGCGGCTGACCTCGACCATGAAGTTGGCGAAGTATCCGGTCAGCTGCGGGTCGGTCATCATCTGCCACTTGGGGGCGAGCAGCTTCATGTAGCGCTCGACGTAGAGGAACTGCTTGCCGATGAGTACGAGCTCGCGGGGGAGCTTGACGTCGTAGGCGTCGGCCAGGGTGGACAGTTGCTTGCCGATCTCGGCGTAGGACATGTCCCCGAGCGACGTCAGCGTCAGCGGCGTGGCGAAGGCCTCCAGATCCTTGGCGGCCTCGCCCTCGGGCTTGATGTTGCCGACGGCGCCCATCAGCACGACGATCTTGCCCGCCGCGGCGTGGTCCTTCTTGACCAGCAGGGCGTACACCAGCTCGCGCAGCAACCACCGGGTCCGCGGGTCGACGCGGCCCATGATGCCGAAGTCGAAGAACACGATCTTGCCGTCGTCGTCGACGTAGAGGTTGCCCGCGTGCAGATCGCCGTGGAACAGACCGTGGCGCAGCCCGCCCTCGAACACGCTGAACAGCAGGGCCTTCACCAGCTCGGTGCCGTCGAAGCCGGCTTTGCGGATGGCAGCGACGTCGTCGATGCGCACGCCCTGCACGCGCTCCATCGTGAGCACCTTCTCGCTGGTCAGGTCCCAGTACACCTGCGGCACCCTGATGTTCTTGCCCAGCGGCGAGGCGTGCATGTGCGAGACCCAGGCGTCCATCGACTGCGCCTCGAGCCGGAAGTCGAGTTCCTCGGCGAGGTTGTCGGCGAAGTCGGCGACGACGTCCTGCGCGGACAGTCGCCGACCCAGCTTGGCCAGCTCGACGAGCTGCGCCCCCCGCTTGAGGATCTGCAGATCGGCCGCGACCCGCCGGCGGATGCCGGGGCGCTGGATCTTGACGACGACCTCCTCACCGGTGTGCAGCGTCGCGTAGTGGACCTGCGCGATCGACGCCGACGCGAACGGCTCCTCGTCGAAGCTCTTGTACAGGTTCGCCGGGTCGTCGCCGAGCTCCTCCTTGAACAGGGCGTGGACGGCGCGCGTGTCCGCGGGGGGCACCCGGTCGAGCAGGCCGCGGAACTCGCGGCTCATCGGCTCGCCGAAGGCGCCGGGGCTCGAAGCGATGATCTGGCCGAACTTGACGTAGGTGGGCCCGAGGTCGGCGAAGGTCTGCGGGATCTGCCTGACGATCTTCTCCTGCAGCGAGCCGCGGCCGCGCAGATTGCTGACGACCCGCGCCCCGGTGCGGGCGAGCTGCCAACCCGTCACGCCGATGCGGGCAGCTTCGACTGGCAACGGCACCCGGTCCAGCCGGGCTACCTCGCGGTGCTTGGTGGTGGTCATCGTCCAAGTGTGTCAAAACTGCCGGTCGGGCGGAAATTTCGGGTGTGCCCGGTCACACTCCCGCCATGCTCATTACCCAGGTGTGAAAGTTTGCGGGCGCTAAGCTGCACCAGTGTCGAGCCCCACCAGGTGGGCGGGAGTGTCACTCGCCGATCGTCGCGCCGAACGGCGAAGTCTGCTGTTGGAGGCGGCCTTCGGCCTGTTCGGCGAGGGTGGCGAACAGGCGGTCTCGGTGCGGTCGGTGTGCCGCGAGGCCGGCCTGAACACGCGTTACTTCTACGAGAGTTTCGAGACCACCGACGAACTGCTGGGCGCGGTGTACGACGGGGTGAACCGGTCGCTGGCCACGTCCGTCGCGACCGGCATGGACGCCGCCGGCGGGCATCCGCGGGAGCGCACCCGGGCGGGCATCGCCGCCGTCCTGCACTTCTGCGCGGCCGATCCGCGGCGTGGGCGCATCCTGTTCACCGACGCCAAGACCAATCCGGTGCTGATGCAGCGGCGCCAGACCATGCACTCGGCGATGATCGACCTCATCGTCGCCGAGCGGGGCAGACACCACCCGCACATCGATCCGGTGGCGGTGCGGGTCGGAGCGGCGATGTACACCGGCGCCGTGTCCGAACTGACCCAGCACTGGCTGCTCGGCACCCTCGGCACGGACGTCGACGCCGTCGTCGCCCACGCGGTGACCGTGGTGCTGGGGAGCTAGCCGTCGGGGAGCTCGGTGTCCGGGGCGCCGGTGCTGGCGCGTGCCGCGTTCTCCAGCACCATCTCCGCCACGGGCCGCCAGACCGCCCTCGGCAGATCGTGACCCATGCCGTCGACGACGACGAACCGCGCGCCGCGGACGAGGCGGGCAAGATCGCGGCCGTTGCGCACGCGCACCATCGGATCCTCTGACCCGTGCACGACGACCGTCGGCGCGACGATGCGGCGGGTGAAGCGCACCAGGCTGCCGGTGCCGATGACGGCGTCGAACTGCCGCAGCATGCCCTGTGGATAGTCGCTGCGCGCCGCGAGCGTCTCGACGCGAGCGCGCAGCTCGGCGTCGGTCGGCAGGAAGTTCGGACCATTGATGACCTTGACGTTGTGCATCTCGAAGTCGATCCGCGCCGCCCGTGGCGCGTCCCGGCCGGGCGGGTGCAACGCCAACCTGATGACCCGCCACCGCGGCAGCGCCGACAGGGGCCGACCCGAACTCGTCATCAGCAGAGCCAGCGACAGGACCCGCTCAGGGTGTGTGCCCGCGAGGATCTGGGCGATCATCCCGCCCATGGAGGCGCCGACGACGTGCGCGGCGTCGATCTCGAGGTCGTCGAGCAGATTGACGACGTCGGTGGCGAGGTCGACGAGCGTGTACGGCACGGCGCTCGGCCTGCCGAGGAGATACCGGCCGACGCGGGCGACGACGGAGCCCGCCGCCCGCTGACCGTGCATCTTCGTCGACAGCCCGGTATCGCGGTGGTCGAACCGGATCACTCGGAAACCGTTGTGCACCAACAGCTCACAGAAGCCGTCGGGCCACATCGGCAGCTGCGCACCGACACCCATGATCAGCACCATGGGCGGGGCGTCGACGTCACCGAGGTCCTCGTAGAACAGCTCGACGGCCCCGCAGCGCGCGGTGCCCGACCGAACGTCCATGAGTCCCTCTCCGCCGAAAGCCTGGTGTGCCCGTCGACAACCGTACTTTCGGCGAAGGTCAGGCCGACGCCGGCCTGAAGGGTGTCAGCCAGTCGGTCTCCGGCCACCCTTCGACGCCGGCGATCAGCTCGTACATCGTGGCGCCGTCGATGGCCTCGCGAATGATGTCGCCGTGCCCGGCATGGCGGGCCAGCTCGTCGAGCAGGTGGAAGAACACCCAGCGCACCGACCAGGCGTCGACGTCCTTCGGGAACCACGGCGCGGGCGGTACGGGCACCGCCGCGTCGAGGTCGGCGGTCTCGACCAGGCGGAGCACCTCGGCGTTGCCGGTCTCGAACCGCTCCAGCACCTCGGCGAGCGTCTCGTCGGGTCTCATCTGGAACTCGTCGGCACGCTCGGCCTGGATCTCGGCCATGGACCGGTCGTCGGTGGGCGGCGTGCCGGGCGCCGCCGCGACCCGCTCCATCCATCCGCGCTGACAGTTCGTGACGTGCTTGACGAGGGCGCCGACGGACAGCGCGCTGACCGTCGGGGTGGCCCGGGCCTGCTCGTCGGTCAGCCCGAACGCGATGACGCGGAAGGCGTAGTGCTGCTGAAAGAGGTTGGCGCGCAGAGCGTGACGCTCGTCGGCGACGGGTGGGGGTAGCGCGGGCATGGTCAGATCTCCTTCGTCGTGGACATGACGCCAGCCTCGCACCTGCTTAGGACGGAAATGGTCCGCTGAGTGGGTGTGCTTCTCAGCGTGGCGGTGCGCCCGTGCTCCGCCTGATCACCAGGCTGGTGGGGAGGATCACCTTCTGCGGGGTGTCGGGATGGTCGATCAGGATTTGCGAGGCGATGCGTCCCTTTTCGACGAAGTCCTGGTGAATGGTCGTGATCCCGGCGGCAGCGGCGGCGGCGACGTCGTCGAAGCCGACCACCGACAGCTGCTGCGGCACCGCCACCTCGCGCCGCTGGCATACCCGGAGCACGGCGAGTGCGAGTTCGTCGTTGACGGCCAGAATGGCGGTGAGGTCGGGCCGGTCGTGCAGGAGCCTCTCGGCGCCGGCGTCGAAGTGCGGGATGGTCAGACCACCCGCCTCGTAGAGGGCCACCGACTTCCAGTCGACGCCGCCGCTGCGCAACCCGTCGCGGTAGCCGCGGAGTCGTTCGCGGGGCACCGCCTCGGTGGTGGCGCGCAATCGCGACGGCGTGACATGGCCTCGATGCCCGTCGGGGACGAGGCGGTCGACGAGGATGCCGATGTTCGAATGACCAAGGGACAGCAGGTGTTCCGCGCAGATGCGAGCAGCCGCACGATCGCGGATGCCGACGTAGTGCAGGTCGTGGTCGAACGGTGCGTCGACGATCACCATGGGCAGCCGCCGGGAGTTCGCGCTGCGGATGGCGGGGTGGTCGTCGGGCATCGAGTAGGCGATGAACCCGTCGACGAGGCTGTTGCGGACGATGCGCGCATCACGGTCGGCGTCGACCACGTCGTCGCGGTGCGGAGGGAAGGGCAGGAGCATCAGGGAGAGATCGGCGCGCTCGGCGGCGTGCGAGATGCCCTTGAGAAGCGTCACCGCCGAGGAATCGTCGAAGACGAAAGACAGTGACTCGCTGAACATCACGCCCAACGCGCCCACCACCCCGGTCCGCAAGGCGCTGCCTGCGGGATTGGGGCCCAGGTACCCGAGGCTCGTCGCCACCTGCAGGATGTGTTCGCGCTGGGAGTCCGAGAGTCGTCCGGTACGACCGCGGAAGGCGTTCGACACCGTTGCGGGCGAGACGCCCGCGGCCAGTGCCACGTCCTTCATCGTCACCACCGGGAAAACGTAGCCCACCGCTGCCTCCACCGCGGGAACGGTGCGGCGGTCGGCTCGCCGGGTTGACAGTGTCGCGGGTTGCCCCCATATTAGGTAAATCGTTTTACCTCACCGGTCGCGGCGAAGGAGTTTCGACACCATGGCAGTCCTCCCCATTGACATGAAGGCCATGAATCGCGTTGCTGCAGTGCTGATGACGACGATCGTCTTCGTCGCCGCGTGTGGCGGGGGCGGATCGACACCCAACGCCGCCCCCACCGACGGCGTGCTGAGACTGTCGTTCCTGCAGGACCCCGGTCAGCCTCCGGACCCCGACGTCTTCTACGGCACGCAGGGGCTACTCCTGACGACCAACGTGTACGAGGGCCTGCTCGGGTTCGCCCCCAATTCGGCCACCCCCACCATCGTCCCCGGTCTGGCGACCAGGTGGACGGCTTCGCCGGACAACACCACGTTCACCTTCGAACTGCGTCAGGGGGTGACGTTCCACGACGGCACACCCTTCCTCGCGTCGGCGGTCAAGGCGTCCTTCGACCGGCGCGCGGCCGTAGACCAGGGCACCGCCTACATGGTCGACGACGTGGCATCGGTGATCGAGCGCGGCGACCATGCCGTGACCGTGACGCTGAAGTCGCCTGACTCCACGTTCCTCTTTCAACTGGCCTCGCCCTATGGCCCCAAGATGCTCAGTCCGACGGCGTTGACCGCCAATGCGGGCTCCGACCACGCCCAGACCTACCTGAGCACCCACGACATCGGCACCGGCCCCTACGTCCTCACCGAGGCGAAGGTCGGGGACCACTATCAGTTGAAGTCCTTCCCCGGCTACTGGGGCAAGAAGCCGTTCTATGCGACCGTCGACCTCCCCGTGGTGAGCGATACGTCGGCACAACAGCTTCAGCTCGACAGCGGATCGATCGCGGCGATCCTCCACGACGTTCCGTCCTCGGCGGTCGAGTCGTACAAGAACAATCCCAAGTTCGCCACCTACGTGCTGCCGACCGCGGTATCGGACTACATGTACGTCAACCCGAAGACGCCCGTGATGGCCAATCAGCAACTCCGACAAGCACTCCTGCAGGCCGTCGACGTCGACGCGCTCGTCGCCAACGCGTACTTCGGTCGCGGCACGGCCGCCAAGCAGGTCTATCCGGCCAACATCAGCGATTCCCGTTACGCCGCGCAGGACATCGTCCACGACCCGAGCAGGCTGACCGCCGCGGTCGCTTCACTACCGGCATCGGCGCGCGCAGTGACGATCGGCTTCGACTCGTCGTCACCCGACAACCAGCAGGTCGCCAATCTCCTCGTCACCCAGTTGGCCGCTGCTGGATTGACGGCCACGGTCACCGGGTTCGCCGCGTCGCAGATCTTCGGATGGTTGACCAATCCCGCAGGGGCACCGGACATCCTCGTCAACCTCGGCTTCCCCGATGCGCCGACGCCCTATCTGTGGGAGCACATCAACTTCGACCTCGACGGCGGAGTGAACTTCTTCAAGTGCTCGTCGCCCGCCGCGACCGACCTCATCGCCCAGGGCCGCAGGACCGGTGATCTGGAGACGTTCTCGAAGGCGGCCGACGAGGCGATCGCCACCGGCTGCTGGCGCAACCTCGTCGACGTATCGGACTTCATGGTCGCCCAGCCGTGGCTCAAGGGTGTCCAGGCCGCCCACGACATGGCGGTCCCGACGAGCCTGTCGCTAGCCGAGCTGTACCAGTGAGTGCACCGTGGTGGGTGGGCGGCACGATCTATCACGCCTACGTCAGGTCCTTCCGAGACTCCGACGGTGACGGCTACGGCGACCTCGGTGGCCTGATCGAACGGTTCGACCATCTGGTCGACCTCGGCGTCACCGCGCTCTGGCTGTCGCCGATCACGAGGTCACCCGACCACGACTGGGGTTACGACGTCAGCGACTACCTCGACGTCCATCCCGAACTCGGCACGTTGGACGACGTCGACCGCCTCGTCGACGTCGCTGCGCGCCAAGGGGTTCGGGTCGTACTGGACCTGATCCCCAACCACACCAGTGCCCGGCACCCGTGGTTCGTGGAGGCCAGCTCGTCGAGAAGCTCACCCAAGCGGGACTACTACGTGTGGGCCGACGCGCAGCGGGACGGGTCGTCCCCCAACAACTGGGTCGACGACACCGGGCAGTCGGCGTGGACCTGGGATGCGACGACGTCGCAGTACTACATGCACAACTTCCTGGATCTGCAGCCGGACCTGAACTGGTGGAACCCGAGGGTCCACGACGAGTTCGACCGCATCATCGACTTCTGGTTGGACCGTGGGGTGGCCGGCTTTCGGATCGACGTCGCCAATGGGCTGTATCACGACCGCGCCCTGCGCGACAACCCGCGAAATCCGCGAGCCGTCATCTGGGACACCGAGGTTCAGGGACGCTACGGCATCGAACACGTCCACAACTTCAACCAGCCCGAGGTGCACGACGTCTACCGCCGGTGGCGGGCCCGGGCCGAAGCACGGTGCACGCCGGCATTGCTGATGGGGGAGACCTGGGTGGCACGCGTCGACGAGCTCGCGGCGTACTACGGCGACGACGATGAACTGCAGCTCGCGCTGAACTTCCCGTTCCTGTTCGCCCCGTTCGAGCCACCCGCGTTGGCGCGCATCGTCGCCGACAGCGTCTCCGCGTTCCCCGCAGGCGCGTGCATGGTGTGGGCGGGATCCAACCACGACCTACCGAGGGCAGCCAGCAGGTGGGCGAACGGAGATCACCGACGCATCAGACTGATTCAGACGCTGCTGGCCACCCTGCCGGGTACCTACGTCCTCTACTACGGGGACGAGCTGGGCATGACCGACAGCGACATTCCCGACCACCTGCATCGGGACCCACTCACCGCCGGACGCCTCAACGGGCAGTGGCCGAGGGACAACGCGCGGGCACCGATGCGATGGGACGCCAGTCCTACTGGCGGATTCACGACCGGTCACCCGTGGCTACCGGTACATCCGGTCGTGGAGCACAACGTCGCCGACCAAACCGTCGACCCCAATTCGACGTTGGCGCTGGTGCGTTCGCTCATTTCACTGCGTCGGCAACACCTGTCGGACCCGGCGTCGTCATACCGGGAGGTCCACGTCGACGCACACCGCTGGGTGTTCGACAGCGGTCCGCTGCGCGTGAGCGCGAACTTCAGCGACGACGACGTGCCGTTCGACGCGGGCGGGGATCCGCTGCTGTCGAGTCTCGGTCCCACCCCCGGCGCATCCGGTTCACTGCGTGCCTGGGAGGCCGTCGTCAGCCGGCGCCGCGGCGATGAGGGGTGACGATTCGGTCGGTTTCGTCAGTCATCCGACCGATGACGTAGCCGTACCTTCGCCCACACACTGGTGGCCCGATGAGAACGGGCGAGGGGAGGGTTCGCGAGTGACGGTGAATCCACGCAATCTCGTCCTCGACCCGGCGGTTCAGTCGTTCCTGGAGACGGCGGACGCTCACCCGGTGGTGCTGACCCGTGACGCGCAGCGCGCGGCACTTCGGCGGCTCCACGCCGAGGTGCCCGCGCCGATCGATGCGGAGAAGTGGGTGACCATCCCTGCCGGGCGGTGGGGGCCACTGCGGGCCCGGATCATCGAACCGCCGCAGCACACCGGACCGCTGCCGGTGATCATCTACCTGCACGGAGGCGGCTGGGTGGCGGGCGACGCACGTACTCACCATCGGATCGCCCGCGAGCTGTCCGTGCGCTCGGCGGCGGTCGTCGTCCTGCCCGAATATGCGTTGGCGCCGGAGGCTCGGTACCCCGCCGCAGTGGAGCAGGCGTGTGCGACCGCCCGCTGGGTGGCCACCCGCGGTGGCGAGCATGGTATGGATCCCGTCAGGGTCGCCATCGCCGGTGATTCCGAGGGCGCCACCATCGCCATCTCTGCGGTCCTGCTGAGCCTGCAGCGCAACGACTTTCGCTTTCAGCAGCTAGTCGCGTTCACCCCGGTGACCGACACCGACTTCGATACGCCGTCATACCGGGAGTTCGCGGCAGGGTACGGTCTGCGCCGCGAGACCATGATGTGGTTCTGGGACCAGTACGCGCCGACGGCACGGCAGCGCACGGACGGCACGGTCGCTCCGCTGCGCGCCCACGCCGGTGACCTCGCCGCATTCCCGCCGACACTCGTCATCACCGCAGAGGCGGACGTGGTGCGCGACGAAGGCGAGGCCTTCGCAGCGCGACTGCGGTCACTGGGCGTGGTCTGCGCTGCGGTGCGCTACGAGGGGATGATCCACGACTTCGCGATCCTGCCGGCACTGAAGGATTGCGGCGCCTCCCGCGCGGCGGTAGCGCAGGCCGCGTCGGTCTTGCAGGCGGCATGGGGCGATCCTGGCGCAGGCGAGAGCCCGCCCGGAATCAGGAGATGAACTCTCGCAGTTCGTGGCGACGCGTCACGCCCAGCTTCGGATAGACGTGATAGAGGTGCGAGGCGACGGTGCGCGGCGACAACTTGAGGCGGTCGGCGATCTCGCGGTTGGTCAAACCCGAGGCAGCCAGCCCCACGATCTCACGCTCCTGCGCGGTCAGCGCGTGCATGGCGTCGGGGGGTGCAGCGTCGGCGCTGACGACCCCTGCGGCGCGCAGTTCGGAACGGGCGATCCTGGCCAGGGGCAGCGCACCGAGACGGTCGAAGACCTCCAGAGCCGCGCCGAGCAGTTGTTTGGCCTCGGCGGGACGACGCGCTCGCCGTAGCCACTCACCGTAGTGAAGTCGCGCCCGGGCACGGTCCAACGGCCACTCCTCACCGGCGGGGTCGAACACCGCCAGCTTGTAGTGCTGCTCGGCGCGGCTCCCCGTCGAGACGAGGGCCATGGCCTGGTGTTGCACCAACCGAAGCCGGGTCGGCGGCGTGACCGTCGCAGCACTGCCGATCTGTTCGATCAGCGGCCGAACCTCATCGACGCGCCCGCATCGCGCTGCGGCCCAAGCGATGTCGGCGACCGCCCGGTAGGAGATCACGAAGTGGGCCGGATCGGCATTGTCGCCGAACATCGCCCCGAACCGACGGTAGGCGTCCTCGAAGTCACCGGAGGCGATGGCCATCCACCCCGACACCCGCATCAGGGCGACGCGTGTGGCGTTCGGGGGCGCGCCGGTAGTGGGTGTGACGCCGTTCGCCCGCTCGAAGGCGGCCGCGGCTGCCTCCACGTCTCCCCGAAAGGCGTGCAATTGTGCTGCGCAGCAAGAAGTCTCGCGATCGACCAGCATCGCGGCGTGCAGCGCACCGACCGATCTGGCCTCGGCGAGCAGGTTCGCGAGCTCGTCCCACCGTCCGCAATCCAGCAAGGCCCACGACAAGGGCGCCAGCGCGAAGGTGTACCCGCGCAGTCCGCCCAGCGTGGTCACGTCCTCGATGGCGCCGCCCAGTTCGGCGGCGGCAAGGGCACTGTGTTCGGTGGCGTAGGCCATGACACCCGCCACGAGCCGACGCGCCCGGTCGCTGGACGGGTCGGAAGCCGGGCGCAGCCACGCGCGGTCGAAGCCGTGCGGCCGCGTGCTGGCCGACTCGGCGGTCTCGGCGTACATCGCGACGTAGGCCCGCTGCAGTGCGCTCACCCCGATCGGGAAGGGCAGCGTCAACGGGCTCGCCAGCCGGGGTGGCTCCGTGAGCTCCAGCCACTTCTTCAGCTGCCTGCGGTGATCGAGGTCGCCGGTGTAGAAGGAGGCGCTGGCCGCAGTGTGGAGCAGCGCCAACGCCAGGTGCGCGTCGGCGGGTCGTCGATCCCCGTCGAGGACCCCGCGGATGGTGTCCACCGCTTCGGTGGCGCGCCCGTGCTGCAGCAGGATGGAGGCGCGAGTCAGCGCGGCGAACCCGGCGACGTCGGCGTCACTGGACTCGTTGAGGGGGACCTCGGTCAGTGCGAGCGCCCAGCCGGGGTCGCCACCCAGGTTGGCCGCGCTGGCCGCGCGAGCGTAGCGGCGGGCGGCGTCGTCGCGGCGGGGGCTCATCTCGGCGGCGCGCTGCAGCGCCCGCGCCAGCTCCAAGTCCATGCCGAGGCAGGCGGATGCGACGGCCGATTCCTCCAGCGCCGCGGCGATCGTCTCGTCGGGTCCAGGTGCGGCGGCGGCGAGGTGCCAAGCCCGCAGGCTCTCCTTCAACCCGGGGCTCGCCGCCAGGGCGAGGTGGGCAGCGCGCTGCAGCCCCAGATCCCCGTCGGCGAAGGCGGCCGATCGGATGAGCGCGTTGGCGAACGCCACGTGATGGTCGTCGGTGAAGTCGACGATGCCGGCCGCACGGGCGGGCTGCCAGTGGGTGAAGTCGTCTCCGTATCCCGCAGCCCGGGTGATGGCATCGACGGACTCGTAACCGGTCGCGGCGGCCGCCACCAGCAGGAGTCGTCGCGTGTCGGCGGGCAATGCCGCGATCTGGTTGGCGAATACCGGATGGTGCCCGGCGAGCCCGTTCATGGTGGCACCGTGGAACGTCTTGGTCCCGTTGTGACCGTAGGCGCGGGCGTACTCGATCAATGCCAACGGATTGCCTCGCGACCAGCGGATGATCTCTCCGCGAACGCTGCGGTCGGGTTGTATGGGTTGTGCGGCAAGGAGTTTGGCTGAGGACGCGGCATCCAGTGGCGCCACTTCGATCGTATCGATCGACCTCGCGACGCCACCGAGGACGTCGCGACGGCGCGCCGTGAGCACTGCCCGAACGCGGGTCCCCACCACGCGCGCCGCGACGGTGACCAGCAATTCGCACGTCGGAGGATCAAGCTGGTCGACGTCGTCGACGACGAGCACGATCGGTGCTCGGCCGGCCTCCAGTAGGGCTACCACCGCGTCGGCGAGCACCGGGGACTGATCCGCCGACGACCCCGCACCGTCGAACAGGAGACGCAACGGGGCCTGCAAGCCCAACGGGAGTTCGTCGACGTGTCGGCGCAGAGGCCACAGCACGGCGGCCAACCTGGTGCAGGCCGGCGAAGACCCCGCTCCTGCGAGCCACAACACCTGCGCGTCGTCGGCGACGCGTGCGACGACGTGGCGCAGCAGAGTGCTCTTCCCGATACCTGCCTGCCCGAAGACGACGAGTGCGGGCGGGGCCCCGGCGGTGCCGCCGAGCACCGCTGAAAGTCGCGCGATGACCGTGGATTGGCCGACGAGGTGCGAGGTGGACTCGGCGATCGTCACTGCGACAAGGCCTCTCGGAGGAACCACACGCCCTGGTCGATGGCCACCCGGGTAGGCGGGCTGTCGGCTAGTTGCCTGAGGACGACGAAGTCGTGCACCGTGCCGAGATAGCGGACGGCCGTCACGTCGACACCGGCGGCGCGCAGCCTGCAGGCGAAGCCGGCACCCTCGTCGCGGACGACGTCGGCCTCGGCAGTCACGATCATGGTCGGCGGCAGTCCCGCCAGGTCGTCGCGGGTCGCGTACAGCGGTGACACAGTAGGACTTTCGACGTCCACGTCGCAGTATTGCTCCCAGTACCAGGCCTGATCGACGCTGCTGATCAACCCACCCGTGCTGAACGTGCGATGCGATTGCGATCGGCAGAGCGCGTCGGTGGGCGGATAGAAGAGCAGCTGCGCGCGAAACCGTGGTCCGCCACGGGATTTGGCCAACATCGTCACCGCGATCGCCAAGGTGGCGCCTGCGCAGTCCCCGGCGATCGCCATTCTCTTGGCGTCGAGCACGAGGTCAGCCGCACGTGCATGAACCCACTGCAGGGTCGCGTAACACTCCTCCAGGGCGACCGGATACCGGGCCTCGGGGGTGCGGCTGTATTCGGGAACGACCATCGCCGAGGCGCATCGGAGGGCGAATTCGCCGATGACGTCGGCGTGGGTGTCGGCATCACCGAACATCCAGCGCCCGCCGTGCACGTAGAACACGACGGGCAGGGGACCTTCGAGATCTGCAGGACGCACGATCCAGAAACCCGTCAGCCCCGACGGGCCCACCTCGGCGGTGTGAAAGCGCGCGACCGTACCCGGCCGCTCGATGAGGGACTGTTGGACCTCGCGCAGCGCCACGCGTCCGACGTCGGGGCCCAAGTCCCGCAGTGTCGGTGGCGTACGCATCGCCTCGAGCAACTCGGCGGTGGCGGGATCGAGGACCACGCCGCCGGGTAACCGTTCCACCGTCACACCTCGTGCCCTGCCACCCAGACGCGGCGCGGACCGCCGCGTGGTTCACCGATGATAAGCGTCTTCATTCGAAACGGCCCTGCGTCACGAGCCTCTCACTCGGGGCCGCCCACGTCATCAGTCATCCGACTGATGACGACCCACCGCCGGGCAGGCGACACTCTCGTTCGGGCGTCGACGCGACCCTGCATCGCTCGCCGCCACGTCGGACTCACCGCGTCCACCAGAGGACCGATTCGTCGACTCGGGTCGGTCACGACGACACAGCAGGAGGACCAGCATGAGCACGTCCACCGTCGGCAGCAAGCACTCCGTGTCATTGCTCGAAGGTGAAGTCGTCGAGGAGAACGACCTGGGGTCGATGCGTCGCGTCACGGTCGACGACCTCCCCATCCTCAAGAACCTCTCGATCAAGCGCGTGCTGCTCAATCCGGGCGCGATGCGCACCCCGCACTGGCACGCCAACGCCAACGAACTCACCTATTGCATATCGGGAACCGCGCTGGTGTCGATCCTGGACGACCACAATCGGTTCTCGACGTTCATCGTGACCGCGGGCCAGATGTTCCACGCCGATTCCGGCTCCCTGCACCACATCGAGAACATCGGCACCGACGTCGCCGAGTTCGTCATCGCCTTCCGGCACGAACGGCCCGAGGACTTCGGGCTCGGCGCGACGTTCGGTGCGTTCACCGACGCCGTGCTGGGCAACACCTACGACCTGCCCGCGTCCGATCTGGCGAAGATCCGCCGGACCACCGTCGACCGGAAACTCGCGGCACGCATCGGCGCTTCCGACATCCCCGCATCGGCCTACTTCGACGACCCTCACAAGTTCGACGTCGAAGCTCAGCCTCCCAGCCTCAACTACGCCAGTGGCCGGGCACGTTTCGCTCGCGATCAATTCTGGCCCGCGTTGAAGGACATCTCGATGTACTCCCTGCGCGTCACCGAAACCGGTATGCGAGAACCACATTGGCATCCCATCACCGGCGAGATGGGTTACCTCCACTACGGTGAGGCCCGCATGACGATCATGAATCCCGACGGCTCCCTCGACACCTGGACGCTGAAACCCGGTGACACCTACTTCATTCCGACTGCCTACCCACATCACATCGAGAACATCGGCACCGGAGACTGGCACATCCTGGTCTTCTTCGACCAGCCGTTCCCTGCCGACATCGGCTTCCGCGCCTCGACCAGCGCCTACACCCGAGAGGTGCTGGCAGCCGCATTCGACACGCACATCGAGAACCTGCCCAACTTCCCCTTCACCCCCGCCGACCCCCTCGTCGTCAATCGCCTCAACCCCGTCGACTAGCTGGCGGTAGGTCGAGTTGGTCGGGACGTTCGACGCGTCCGAAGACTTCATGCACCACCACGACAGGAGAGCCCATGAGCACCATCACCACCGTCGATGGCACCGAGATCTTCTACAAGGATTGGGGCACAGGGCAACCCATCGTGTTCAGCCACGGCTGGCCACTGTCCAGTGACGACTGGGACACCCAGATGCTGTTCTTCCTGTCCGAGGGCTACCGTGTCATCGCCCACGACCGGCGTGGGCACGGCCGGTCCACCCAGACCCCAGGTGGGCATGACGCCGACCATTACGCCGACGACCTGGCCGTCCTGATCGAGCACCTCGACGTGCACGACGTCATCCACGTCGGGCATTCCACCGGTGGTGGTGAAGTCGTCCGCTACCTGGCCCGCCATGGCGAGGCCCGCGCATCGAAGGCCGCACTGATCAGCGCGGTGCCCCCGCTGATGGTGCAGACCGACGCCAACCCGGAGGGTCTGCCCAAGAGCGTATTCGACGGTCTGCAAGGACAATTGGCGGCCAATCGCTCGGAATTCTACCGGGCCTTGCCGTCGGGACCGTTCTACAACTACGACAAACCCGGCGTGACGCCATCGGAAGCCGTCATCGAGAATTGGTGGCGCCAAGGCATGATGGGCGACGCGCTGAGCCACTACGACGGCATCGTGGTGTTCTCCCAGACCGACTTCACCGAGGATCTGACGAAGATCACCATCCCCACACTGGTGATGCACAGCGTCGACGATCAGATCGTGCCGTACGTGGCAAGTGGCCCCAAGTCGGCCCAACTGCTTGTGAACGGCACGCTCAAGACCTACCGCGACGACTTCCCGCACGGCATGCCGACCACGCACGCCGACGTCATCAACGCCGACCTGCTCGCGTTCCTGAAGCAGTGAGGACGATGACCCACGGTGGTTCCCCGTTGCCCGTCAGGCACGCTCGGTGACGGCGACCGCGACCGGTCAGCAGGTGGGACGATCGGTCGACCGGGTCGAGGGTCGCGACAAGGTCACCGGCCGAGCCCGCTATACCGCCGACAACGACGTCCCGGGCCTGCTGCACGCCGTGCTGGTGCAGTCGCAGATCCCGCAGGGCACCATCACCGCCGAGTCGATGACCACCAGTGCGGCGCGCGCGTCGGCGGCACCGGGCGTAGCTCTGGTGCTGACTCCGCTGAACTGCCCGGCGCTGGGTGAACCACCCCGGCACCTGAGCGATGACCTGCCGCTGGAACGCCGGCCCCCGCTGTCCGACCTGAGCGTGCAGCACGTCGGGCAACACGTCGCCGTCGTCGTCGCCGACACGCTGGAGAACGCGGTCGACGCGGCGTCGTCGTTCGACCTCGCCTATGAGCTCGGCGCTCCATATACGTCCGCTGCGCAAGTCCTGCGGGAGCCGACCCCCGCCGACGGCCCCGACGGGCGGGTGCGGCACGGTGTCTACCAACCAGACCACTTCGTCAAACTGGTCGAGGAGAAGCTCCAGGATCACCGCGGGCCGGCGGCCGAACCGCACGGTGCGACCCACGTCGCGGCGCAGTACACCACTGCGGTCAATAGTCACTACCCGATCGAACTGTCGGCGACCATCGCCCAGTGGGATGACGACGTTCTCACGGTGTACGACACCACCCGGTGGATCAGCGGTGAACGCACCGCCCTGGCGGCCTACCTGAACATCCCGGAAACCGACATCAGGATCTTGTCACCCCTGGTCGGTGGCGCGTTCGGAGCCAAGAGCTTCCTGTGGATGCACGTCGCGCTGTGCGCGGTCGCAGCCCGGGAGTTGCGGCGACCGGTCAAGCTGGTCCTCACCCGCAGTCAGATGTTCACCTCCACGGGGCACCGGCCCCGCACCCAACAGCACGTGAGTCTGGTGGCCGACGACCACGCGGCGATCCAGAGCACCGAGCAGCACACGCTCACCGAAACCTCCACCGTCGCGCACTTCTGCGAACCGGTCGGGCTGTCGGCCCGGTTCCTCTACCATTCGCCGCGCCTGGTGGTCTCTCACACCGTGGCTCGAATCAATTCTCCGACACCGTGTTTCATGCGGGGTCCGGGTGAGGCGCCAGGGCTGTTCGCGTTGGAGGTCGCGATGGACGAGCTCGCCTACGCCGCCGGCATCGACCCGGTGGAGCTGCGTCTGCGCAACGACACCGAGTTCGATCAAGCCAGCGGGCGCCCCTGGTCGGCCAAGCACCTGCGCGAGTGCTACCGCGCCGGTGCAGCCCGCTTCGGCTGGGCGGACCGCCCGATGCGGCCACGGTCGTTGCACCGCAACGACGTTCGAGTCGGATGGGGGATGGCCACGGCCACCTACCCCGGCCGACGCATGGCCGCCGGCTGCCGCGTCAGCACGGCTCGCTCGGGTGCCGTTCTGTTCGAGTCGGCGACCCACGAGGTGGGCACCGGCGTACGCACGGTCATGACCCAGGTCGCCGCCGACGCCACCGGTCTGAGGTTCGACGACGTCGCCTTCGCCTCCGGTGACTCCCTGTTTCCCGCAGCCCCCTACAGCGGCGCCTCCCAGACGACGGCCACGGTCGGTTCGGCGGTCGTGCTGGCCGCCGGGCAGTGGCGCCGGCGGTTGCTCGACCTCGCCGTCGCCATGCCGGGGTCACCGCTCTTTGGCCTCGACGCCTCCGCCGTGTCGCTGAACCTCGGTGTGCTCAGTGCCGGCGCGGTGTCGCTGTCCGTGGCCGACCTGGTCGGGCGGTTGTCCCCCGCCGACCTCGCCACGCTGACGTTCACGGTGTCCAGTGGCGGTCCCGACGACGACGCGCCCACCTCACAGTCCTTTGGTGCCCACTTCTGCGAAGTCGAGGTCGACGAACTCATCGGACGTGCCACGGTCACGCGGTGGGTCGCCGTGATGGACTGCGGCCGGGTCCTCAACCCCAAGCTGGCCCGCAACCAGGTGATGGGCGGCATCACCTTCGGACTGGGCATGGCACTCCTGGAACAGGTGCCCTACGACGCGCACACCGCGCAGCTCATCGGCGAGTACTACGTCCCCACCCATGCGGATCGACCCGACTTCGACATCAGCTTCGTCGACGGCGCCGACTACGCCCTCGACCCCTTGGGTGTGCGTGGCATCGGCGAGATCGGTACCTGCGGAGTGCCGGCCGCCATCGCCAACGCCATCCATCACGCCACCGGACGACGGTTGCGCGACGTGCCGATCACCGTGGAGAACCTGATGACGCCCTTCGACGAGGAAATCCGATGAACGTGACGTTGACCATCAACGGGACCACCGTCACCGTGCCCACCGACGTGCGGACCACGCTGCTCGATCTGCTGCGGGAACGCCTTCATCTGACCGGCACCAAGAAGGGCTGCGACCACGGACTGTGCGGCGCCTGCACGGTCGCGGTCGACGACGAACGGGTCGTCAGCTGTCTGACGCTGGCCGTGTCGATCGACGGCGCCTCGGTCGTCACCGTCGAGGGCATCGCCGACGGGGAGGACCTGCACCCGATCCAACGCGCGTTCCTCGAGCACGACGGATTCCAGTGCGGCTACTGCACACCGGGGCAGATCTCGTCCGCTCACGCGATGTTGCGCGAACACGCTCGCGGTGACCTGTCCGCGGAGTCGTTCGGCGCCGGCTGCGAACGCGTCTGCTCCGGACGCGTCGCCCTCACCGACGCCGAGATCAGAGAACGCATGGCCGGCAACGTATGTCGGTGCGGCGCCTACGCCAACATCGTCGCCGCGATCAGCGCCGTTGCCGACGAGCACACGCGATGAAGACGTTCGCGTTCGAATACGCCAGCAGTGTGCAGGGTGCGGTCGCCACCGTCGCCGCCACCGGCGGCAAGTTCTATGCCGGCGGCACCAACCTGCTCGATC
Source organism: Mycolicibacterium madagascariense (assembly GCF_010729665.1). Lineage (NCBI taxonomy): Bacteria > Bacillati > Actinomycetota > Actinomycetes > Mycobacteriales > Mycobacteriaceae > Mycobacterium > Mycolicibacterium madagascariense. The sequence continues at coordinate 1,119,471 of NZ_AP022610.1, forward strand.
TCATGAAGGGCGGCGTCGAGCGACCATCGACGCTCGTCGACGTCGGACGCCTCGGCTTGCGGCAGGTCACCACCACCGCGTCCGGAGGCGTCCTCATCGATGCGGGTGTGACCAACTCCGCCATCGCCAACCACCGATTGGTCCGTACCCAGTATCCGGTGCTCTCGCAGGCGATTCTGTCCGGCGCCACCACGCAGCTGCGAAACATGGCCACCGCCGGCGGCAACCTCCTACAGCGCACTCGGTGCCCGTACTTCATGGACGTCTCCTTCGCGCGTTGCAACAAGCGGATGCCCGGCACCGGATGTGCGGCTCGCGACGGTTTCAACCGCGAACACGCGGTGTTCGGGGCCAGCCAGCACTGCGTGGCGACCCATCCCTCGGACATGGCGGTCGCGCTGGCGATCCTCGACGCCACGGTGCACGTGCACGGCCCCGACGGACCCCGCACGATCGCCATCGGCGACTTCTTCCGGCTGCCCGGCGACACCCCGCACCTGGACAACCAGTTGGCCCCGGCGGATCTCGTCGTCGGCATCGAGCTACCGCCATCGAGGTTCGCCGACCGCAGCTGGTACCTCAAGGTCCGCGACCGGCACAGCTACGCCTTCGCCCTCGTATCGGTGGCGGCCGGTCTGCACGTCGTCGACGGCGTCATCACCGAAGCGGCCCTCGCACTCGGTGGGGTCGCCGCCACGCCGTGGCGCCTCACCGACGCCGAAGCCATTCTGGTCGGCAACCGACCCGGCCCGGAGGTCTTCCGGCGGGCGAGCCGTATCGCGATGGCCGGAGCAGTTCCCTTGAGCCAGAACGGCTTCAAGATCGACCTTGGTCGCCACAGCGTGTTGCGCACCCTGACCCGGGCCGCCGAAGGTCCGCGGTGACCACGTGCACCGCGGACGTCCCGGCACGCGTTGCGCCGACCGACGGGCCTACCCGGTCGGCAGTCCGAGGTAGCTCATCGCCGCGCGGATGAGCGCCGCGCGGCCAGGACCGTGCTCGACGGCGAACCGGGACGGGTCGGCTTCGGCCATGTCGAAGGGGTAGTCGCTACCGCAGACGACGCGGTCGGATCCGGCGAGAGCACACAGCAGTTCGAGTTGACGCGAATCGTGGGTCACGGTGTCGAAGAACAATTCTGCGAAGGGCTCCCGCGGGGGCCGACTCGACGCGGAACGAACGTCGGCACGCATCGTCCAGCCGTGGTTCCACCGGCCGAGAAGTCCTGGGGCGCAACCACCTCCGTGGACGAAGCAGATTCGCAAGCGCGGAAGCGAGTCCTTGATGCCACTGAGTATGAGTGAGGCCACCGCGGTGGCGGACTCGACCGGGTTGCCGATCAGGTTGGTCAGGTAGTAGCTCGCCCATTCGGGTCGCGGCAGCTGCATCGGATGAACGAGCACCGCCAGCTCCAAGCGTTCCGCCTCGCGCAGGACGTGATGCATCGGCGGCCCGTCGAGCGATCGTCCGTTGGCCACGGGGGGAATCGCGATGCCGGCGATGCCTTCGGTCTGCGCCAGTTCCTCCATCTGACTGGTCGCCGCCCCGGCATCGGCGAGGGTGACGATCCCCAGTCCGAGCAGCGCACCGCCACCGTCGGCGACCACGCCCGCCAACGCGCGGTTGAAGTCCCCGACATAGGTGTCGGCCGCCGTTCCCGGTTCGAGGGGAAAGGCGAACGGCGGTGCGGAGAGGACCCGAGCGCCGACGTCGGCGCGGCGCATGTCGTCCTCGATGGCATCGACGTCACTCATCGCGCTGGTCGCAATGGACAGCGGAAGGTCGCCGAGGTAGAGCTGTCCGTCGCGGTCGTGCAGGGCGGCGTGCGGTCCGGTGCCGGGCAGCTCGAACAGTTCGCGGGGCAACCAGTGGGCGTGCACGTCGACGACCCCGGGTCGCAACGGTCGGGTGATCATGCGGCGGGATGCGCGATCGGCAGGGCGGTGTCAAAGACGTTGTCAGTCATACTATTTCCTTCTCGTTCGCGGTCCAGTCCATCGAGTCGTCACCACCGCGCGGGTAGAACGGCGTGCTTGGAGGTGATGACGCTCGAGCCCTCGCCACCGGGCCCTCTCGTCGATGCCGACTTCACGATGCCCCGCCGGTGGACGACTGTCATCGGTAAGCTGACTGAATACAGTCAGCCCGTGCAGAGAACGCCGACGGTGCCGCAGGTGAGACCGTGAACGCAGGTGATACGCGCCGAGAATCGACGACGGGCCGCGTGCTGCAGCTACTGGGGCTGCTGCAGTCCCGCCGCGTGTGGAGCGGCGAGGAACTCGCCGAACGGCTTGGCGTGACGGGCCGCAGCGTGCGGCGGGACGTCGAACGCCTGCGGGACCTGGGCTACCCCGTGCACGCCAGCAAGGGCCACGGCGGCGGGTACCGGCTCGGCGCAGGCGCGGCGCTGCCGCCGCTGCTGCTCGACGCCGACGAGGCCGTCGCGATGGCCGTCTGTCTGCGGGTCGCGGCGGGCGGCAGCGTGGCAGGCGTCGGCGAGTCCGCGCTGCGCGCGCTGACCAAGCTCGACCAGGTCATGCCGTCGCGGTTGCGATCCCAGGTCGCGGCGGTGCACGACGCGACCACGACACTGACGTCGGGTCGGACCGAGGCGCTCGTGGCGCCCGACGTCCTGATGACGCTGGCGCGCGCCAGCCGCGACCGCGAGCACGTCACGGCCGGGTACGTCGACCGCGACGGCAACGCCACCGAACGACGGCTGGAGCCCTACCAGTTGGTGACGACCGGCCGCCGGTGGTACCTGCTCTGCTACGACCGCGACCGCGACGACTGGCGCAGCCTGCGCCTCGACCGCATGACCGGGGTGACCGCCCGCGGCACCACCTTCACCCCGCGCTCGGCGCCCGACGCGGCGAGCTACGTACGCCGCGCGATCACCGCGTCCCCGTACCGCTACGTCGCGCGGGTGCGATACCAGGCGTCGAAGGACGTTGTGGCGCAGTCGTTCTCCGATGCCTCGGCAGAGATCGAAGCCGAGGGTCCGGACACGTGCATCGTGACCGCAGGCGCCGACGAGGCCGAACGCCTGGTGCCGTGGCTGGCCCTCCCCGGCGTCGAATTCGAGGTTCTCGAACCGCCGGAGGTGATCGCCGCGGTACGCGAGGTCGCCGACCGGCTGCTGCGGGCCCACGCGCGGAGGTGACCGCACGTAGGGTGGCGGCATGCACGTCACCTCGGTGGAGTCGACGGAGCTCTTCATCGGTGCCGCCGAGCCGCTGCAACTGGTGCGGGTGCACTACCTGCTCGGCACCCATCCGGCCCCGGTGAGCGTCGAGGGTCCGGGCCTGCAGACGGCGGGCGAGGCGAGGGCGGCGCGGCGCGGCCGGGTCCTCGAGGTGCCCGTGCGGGTGAGCGACCCGGTCGTCGGTGAGCGGCGGCCCGCGCGACTGCTCACCGGCCGCAGCGCCGTGGACTTCGACTTCGTCGTCGCCGAGCCGGGGTGGACGATGTACCTGATCAGCCACTTCCACTACGACCCGGTCTGGTGGAACACCCAGGCGGCCTACACCAGCGCGTGGACCGCCGAGCCGCCGGGCCGCGCCAGGCAGACCAACGGGCTCGAGCTGGTCAACGCGCACCTCGAGATGGCCCGGCGGGAACCGGAATACGCGTTCGTCCTGGCCGAGGTCGACTACCTCAAGCCCTACTGGGACACCAACCCCGAGGATCGCGACGAGCTGCGTCGCCTCATCGCCGACGGGCGCGTCGAGGTGATGGGTGGCACCTACAACGAACCCAACACCAACCTGACGAGTCCCGAGACGGCGATCCGTAACTTCGTGCACGGCATGGGATTTCAACGTGACGTCATGGGGGCGCACCCCGCCACGGCATGGCAACTCGACGTGTTCGGTCACGACCCGCAGTTCCCCGGGATGGCCGCCGACGCCGGGCTGACGTCCAGCTCGTGGGCGCGCGGGCCGTTCCACCAGTGGGGTCCCATGGCCGACGACGGCGACCCCGAGCGCATGCAGTTCGCCAGTGAATTCGAGTGGATGGCGCCCTCGGGCCGCGGGCTGCTGACCCACTACATGCCCGCGCACTACTCGGCCGGGTGGTGGATGGACTCGTCGACGTCGCTGGACGAGGCCGAACACGCGACCTACGAACTGTTCTCGAAGATGAAGAAGGTCGCGCTGACGCGCAACGTGCTGCTGCCCGTCGGCACCGACTACACCCCACCCAACCGATGGGTGACCGAGATCCACCGCGACTGGAATGCGCGCTACTCCTGGCCGCGGTTCGTCTGCGCGGTGCCGAGTGAGTTCTTCTCCGCGGTGCGTGCCGAGATCGACGAACGCGGCCTGACGCCGTCGCCGCAGAGCCGCGACATGAACCCTATCTACACCGGCAAGGACGTCTCCTACGTCGACACCAAGCAGGCCAACCGGGCCGCCGAGAACGCCGTGCTGCACGCCGAGCGGTTCGCCGTGTTCGCCGGTCTGCTCACCGGCGCCACCTACCCCGAGGCGGCGCTCGCGAAGGCGTGGGTGCAGCTGTCCTACGGCGCCCACCACGACGCCATCACCGGATCGCAGTCCGACCAGGTCTATCTGGACCTGCTGACCAGTTGGCGCGACGCGTGGGAGCTGGGCAGCGGAGCCCGCGATGCCGCACTGCGGCTGCTGTCCGCCGCGGTCGGTGGCTCGGTCGTGGTGTGGAATCCGCTGGCGCACAGGCGGACCGACGTGGTGACGATGCGGGTGGACGAACCGTTCGACGGCGCGCTCGTCGACCACGACGGCCACGCAGTGCCGGTGCTGGCCGACGACGACGGCCACACCCTCAGCTGGCTGGCCCGCGACGTGCCCTCGCTGGGGTGGCGGTCCTACCGGATCGCGCCCGGGAACGCCTGCGCGACATGGGAGCCGCGGCCCGGTGACGGCATCGCCAACGAGTTCTACGCGCTGCGCGTGGACCCCGCGCGTGGCGGCGCCGTGTCGTCGCTCGTGACCGACGGCCGCGAGTTGATCGCCGACGGTCGCGTCGGCAACGAGCTGGCCGTCTACGACGAGTACTCCGCGCATCCCAAGGCCGGGGAGGGGCCGTGGCATCTGCTGCCCAAGGGGCCGGTCATCACGTCGGCGGCTGCCGCCGCCGCATCGGTGCAGCACTACCGCAGCCCCCTCGGCGAGCGCGTCGTGGTCACCGGGCGGATCCGGGACCTGTTGACCTACCGCCAGACACTGACCCTGTGGCATGGCGTCGACCGGGTGGACTGCCGCACCACGATCGACGGCTTCACCGGAGCCGACCGGATGCTGCGGTTGCGCTGGCCGTGTCCCGTGCCGGGGGCGATGCCCGTCAGCGAGGTGGGTGACGCCGTGATCGGTCGCGGCTTCGGCCTGACGCACGATCGCGGCTCGACGAAAGCCGTTGACAGCGCCCGGTTTCCGTCGACCCTGGACAACCCCGCCTACGGGTGGTTCGGGCTGTCCTCGGCGGTGCGGGTGCGGTTTCGCCATGGCGTCAGGGCCATCTCGGTCGCGGAGGTGATCTCGCCGGACGGTGGCGCGCACCCGCTGGTGCGCGAGCTCGTGGTGGCGCTGGCGCGGGCCGGCGTGACGGCCACCTGCTCGGGCGCGGAGTCGGCCCGCTACGGCGACCTCGCCGTCGACTCGAACCTGCCCGACGTCCGCATCGCCATCGGCGGACCCGACGTCAACCCGTTCACCCGCTCGGTCCTCGGTGCCACGTCGAGTTCGTCTGAGCGACTCTGGGTTTCGGCCGACCGTGCGCTCGGCGACGTGTGGGTGCCGGGTGCGGACCTGCGCGGCGTGCGTGCCCTGCCCGTGCTGGTCGTGCAGGAGACGGCCCTGGCTGCCCTGATCGAGGACCTGCGCGACGCCGAGATCGTCGTCGACCAGGACGTCCCCGGCGAGGAGTTCGAGGACCGCACCGTCGCGGTGTTCAACCGTGGGGTGCCGAGTTTCGCGGTCGACTCCGACGGCACCCTGCTCACGTCGCTGATGCGGTCGTGCACCGGCTGGCCGTCGGGCACCTGGATCGACCCGCCCCGCCGCACCGCGCCCGACGGGTCGACCTTCCAGCAGCAGCACTGGACCCACGCGTTCGACTATGCCGTCGTCAGCGGCGTCGGCGACTGGCGTGCCGCCGACATCCCCTCGCGCAGCAACGAATTCGGCCAGGAGCTGCTCGTCGGCGTCCCCGACCCCGGCCGCCCTGGGGCTCTTCCACCGGCGGGATCGCTGCTGGAGGTGCAGCCCGCGCGCGACGTGGCCCTGGGAGCGCTGAAGGCGCTCGGCAATCCGACCGCCGCCGGCAGCCGACGGCGAGCCGAGCCCCGCGACGGCGTCGCGCTGCGGCTCGTCGAGACTCGAGGCAGCACGACCGACGTCGTGATCACCTCGGGGCTGGGGAACGTGACGGCGCCGCGGCGACTCGACCTCCTCGAGCACCCCGTGGCCGACGACGACCGCGGACTGCGGCTGGACGGCTATGAGATCGCGACCTTCGGCATCGGGCTCGACCTGCCGCGCGTGCTCGACGCCGACGGCACCGCGCTGGCCCCGGAAGCCGAAGCGGCACAACCGCTCTACGCCCGCTACTGGCTGCACGATCGGGGCCCCGCCCCGCTGGGTGGCCTGCCCGCCGTCGCGCACCTGCATCCGCACCAGCTCGCCGTCGACGCGGACGCGCCCGTCCGAGTGCACCTCACCGCCGCGAGCGACGCCACCGACGGGCCGCTGCGCGGACGGGTGCGGCTGAGCTGCCCACCGGGGTGGACGGCGGCGCCCGACGACCTGCCGTTCGACCTGCCGTCCGGTGAGTACCTGGAGTCGGCGCTGGACCTGGTGATGCCGCCGGGGACCGCGCCCGGGCTCTACCCGCTGCGGGCCCAGCTCGAGATCACGAGCGAGGACGTCCCACCAGCCTGGCACCAGGTGGTCGAGGACGTCTGCGTGATCGCCGTCGGGGCGACCGACGACCGCGTGCTGCGGCTGGTGCGCGACCCCGAACCCGTCGTCGTCGCGGCGGGCCGCCGGGCGACCCTCTCGGTGGTCGTGGGCACCGACGCGTGGACCGACCTCGCCGTCGAAGCGCATCTGATAAGCCCGTGGGGAACCTGGGAGTGGTTGGGGCCCAACGTCATCGGCGCCGACGTCCCCGCCAGGGGCACCGTCGAGCTGACCTTCCAGGCGGCGCCGCCGCACGGGGTGGAGCCAGGGGAATGGTGGGCGCTGATCCGGGTCGCCTGCGCGGGGGAGCTGGTGTATTCGCCTGCGGTTGCGGTGGTCGTCCAGTGAGCGCCGTCGTCGCCACGGTCGGCGACGCGGCGGTCCTCGTCACCGAGCTCGACGCCAGCGAGCGCCGGCTGCGGTCGACCGCCCTGGCGAGCGCGCTGCCGCGGCCGGGCACCAGCGAGGGGCGCCAACTGCGTCGCTGGCTCACTCAGGTGCTCGTCACCGCGCGGGTGGTGGCCACCGAGGCAGCGGCGCTGGGGCTGACCGCCGAACGCGCACCGACCGAGGACGACCTCCTGCCCGACGCGGCCGCCCGGCTGGAGCTCGGCAGCGTGGCCGCCGCGGTCCTCGAGGACGCCATCGCGCGGGCGCTGTTCGTCCGCGTGACGACGAGCGTGCGGGTGGGGGCCGACGAGGTCGCCGACTACCACGCCCGCAACCCCTTCCGGTTCAGCAGCCGGGCCGGGTGGGGCGACCGTCGCGCCGCCCCGGCGCTGGAGGACGTGCGCGCCGCGATTACCGAGCACCTGCTGGGGTCGGCCCGTCGGCGCGCGTTCCGCAGCTGGCTGGACGCCCGCCGCGCCGAGGTGGTGCACCTGGCCCCCGGTTACGAACATCCCGGTGATCCCCGCCAGCCCGACAACACCCACCGACACTGATGAGCGCATCGACCCTCGCTCTCGACGTCGGCGGCACCAAGCTCGCCGTGGGACTCGTCGACCCCGACGGCGTGCTGCTGCACCACGCGCAGTCCCCGACGCCCCACGGCGACGCCGGAGAGATCTGGGCCGTCGCCGAACGGCTGCTGACCGAGGCGCTCGCCGCGGCCGACGGCGACGTGCGGGGCGTCGGCATCGGGTCCGCGGGTCCGATCGATCTGCCGACCGGCACCATCAGTCCCATCAACATCGTTGCCTGGCAACGCTTTCCGATCGTGGCGAAGGCGCAGGCGTGCACCGGGCTGCCCGTGCGTCTCGGCGGCGACGGGTTGTGCATGGCCATGGGGGAGTGGTGGCGCGGCGCCGGCCGCGGGGCGCGGTTCATGCTCGGCATGGTCGTCTCGACGGGCATCGGGGGCGGCCTCGTCCTCGACGGGGCGCCGTACGACGGGCGCACGGGCAACGCGGGGCACGTGGGGCACGTCGTCGTCGAGCCCGGCGGGGAGCTCTGCACCTGCGGTGGCCACGGGTGCGTCGAAACCGTCGCGGCCGGGCCACGGCTGGCGCGCTGGGCGCGCGCCAACGGGTGGAGCGCTGGACCGGACGCCGACGCGAAGCAGCTCGCCGACGCCGCCGCCGCGGGTGACCCCGTCGCGCTGAGGGCCTTCGCGAGGGGAGCCGACGCCCTCGCCAGGATGATCGCGTCGGTGGCGGCGGTGTGCGATCTGGACCTGGTGGTCGTCGGCGGCGGCGTCGCGAGGTCCGGCCCACTGCTCTTCGACCCGCTGCACGCGGCGCTCGGCCACCATGCGGGCCTGGACTTCCTCCGCGATCTGCGCGTGGTGCCCGCCGAGCTGGGGGGAGATGCCGGCCTGGTCGGTGCGGCCGCGCTCTTCAACGCCTGATCGCGCGCGATTCGTGGAAGTCCAGGAGCGGTGAGCGCTCCTCGAACGCCGCGAATCGTCGGCGTTTTGGCTGATCGGGTGGGCATCGGCTACCCTTGAGCCGTTCCACCGAAGACCGTCGGTCACCGAGCAATCGGTTGAAGGTCCCGGATCACCCGGGCGGCCCACGCAGGAGGACCGAGTAGTAGTGATGATTCACGCCCCGGGCCGCTCTGCGCCGGGGCGTTCGTCGTCTCTGGGCCCCTCGCGACGTGATTCGGTGACGACACCCGAAATCATCCACGAGGAGGCATGCATGGCCAAGGCTGACAAGGCCACCGCGGTTGCCGACATCGCCGAACGGTTCAAGGAGGCGACGGCCACCGTCGTCACCGAGTACCGCGGACTGACGGTCGCCAACCTCGCCGCACTGCGCAAGTCGCTCGGCGAGTCGGCCACCTACACGGTCGCCAAGAACACGCTGGTCAAGCGGGCAGCGTCCGACGCCGGCATCGAAGGGCTCGACGAGCTGTTCGCCGGACCCACGGCGATCGCGTTCATCAACGGTGAGCCGGTCGACGCCGCCAAGGCGATCAAGACCTTTGCCAAGGACAACAAGGCACTGGTCATCAAGGGCGGCTACATGGACGGTCACGCGCTGACCGTCTCCGAAGTCGAGCGCATCGCGGACCTCGAGTCGCGCGAGGTGCTGCTGGCCAAGCTGGCCGGCGCCATGAAGGGCAAGACGAGCCAGGCCGCAGCGCTGTTCGCGGCTCCCGCGTCTCAGATCGCCCGACTGGCCGCAGCTCTGCAGGAAAAGAAGGCCGCAGAGGGTTCGCCCGAGCCCGCCGCCTGACCCGAACCACCCCACCACCCGTACGTAACAAGGAAGGACCACCACCATGGCCAAGCTCAGCACCGACGAATTGCTCGACGCCTTCAAGGAAATGACCCTGCTGGAGCTCTCGGAGTTCGTGAAGCAGTTCGAGGAGACCTTCGACGTCACCGCGGCCGCCCCGGTCGCCGTGGCCGCCGCGGGCCCCGCCGGTGGCGCCCCCGCCGAAGCCGCCGAGGAGCAGTCGGAATTCGACGTCATCCTCGAAGGTGCCGGCGACAAGAAGATCGGCGTCATCAAGGTCGTCCGCGAGATCGTCTCCGGCCTGGGCCTCAAGGAGGCCAAGGACCTCGTCGACAGCGCCCCCAAGCCGCTGCTCGAGAAGGTCAACAAGGAGGCCGCCGACGACGCCAAGGCCAAGCTCGAGGCCGCCGGCGCATCGGTCACCGTCAAGTAGTCGTTCGCAGTTCACGCGGGGCCCGGCCGGAGACGGTCGGGCCCCGTGTGGCGTTTGAGGGACTGCTGGCAAACGCGCCCGGTGCTCGCAATGATGTGTTGCCAGAATTGTGCGTAGGCTACAGTGACTCAAGCCACAGGCGGGTGGCTGGTTGGCGAGCACATTGCACTGGCGGAAGGATCGCGTGTGGGCATCGGTATTCAGGTTGAGGGACTGACCAAGTCCTTCGGGCCCCAGCGAATTTGGGAGGACGTCACGTTCGACCTCCCGGCCGGGGAGGTCAGCGTGCTGCTGGGCCCGTCCGGTACCGGCAAGTCGGTGTTCTTGAAGTCGCTGATCGGTCTGCTGCGCCCCGAGCGCGGCAAGATCATCGTCGACGGCACGAACATCATCGAGTGCTCGGCCAAGGAGCTCTACGAGATCCGCACCCTGTTCGGCGTCATGTTTCAGGACGGTGCGTTGTTCGGGTCGATGAGCCTGTATGACAACACCGCGTTCCCACTTCGTGAGCACACGAAGAAGAAGGAATCCGAGATCCGTCAGATCGTGATGGAGAAGCTGGACCTGGTCGGTCTCACCGGGGACGAGACGAAGTTCCCCGGGGAGATCTCCGGTGGTATGCGCAAGCGCGCCGGGCTGGCCCGTTCGCTGGTGCTGGATCCGCAGATCATCTTGTGCGACGAGCCGGACTCGGGTCTGGACCCGGTGCGTACGGCGTATCTGTCGCAGTTGCTGATCGACATCAACGCTCAGATCGACTGCACGATCCTGATCGTGACGCACAACATCAACATCGCCCGTACGGTGCCCGACAACATGGGGATGCTGTTCCGCAAGCACCTGGTGATGTTCGGTCCGCGCGAGGTGCTGTTGACCTCCGATGAGCCGGTGGTCAAGCAGTTCCTCAACGGTCGCCGGATCGGGCCGATCGGCATGTCGGAGGAGAAGGACGAGTCGACGATGGCCGAGGAGCAGGCCATGATCGACGCGGGTCACCACGATGGTGGTACCGAGGAGATCGAGGGCGTGCCGCCGCAGGTGAATGCGACCCCGGGCATGCCGGAGCGCAAGGCGGTCGGGCGTCGTCAGGCGCGGGTGCGCGAGATCATGCACACGCTGCCGCCGGCTGCGCAGGAGGCCATCCGCGCCGACCTCGACGGCACCAACCAGCATCCCGGCTACAACCCGGACAACGACGCCACCGCCCGGCACCGCAACCAGGTCGCCGACGAGGAAGCCAACACGGCGTCCATCCCCGCCGCCTCGGAGTGACGGCGCCCGGTCAGCCCGACCGGCGCATCCGAGCCCTGCTGAACCGTCCCGCCTCCGACGTCGACGGCTACTTCGACGTCATGGGTGACGCCACGGTGCCGCAGACCACCGGGCAACGCGTGATGGGGTCGGCGACGCTGCCAAAGATCTACGAACGGCTCTGGCGGCCCGTGCTGTTCCGCGGCTTCACCGCGCGCACCACCGCGCAGGAGGACCGGCACAAGCTACGGCTGCTCGACATCCGTCCCGGGGACACGGTCCTCGACGTCGCCTGCGGTCCGGGCAACACCACCCGAACGTTGCTCGACGCCGTCGGGGCGCAGGGGCTGGCGGTCGGCGTCGACAGCTCCCCGACGATGCTCGCCCGGGCGGTCGACGACACCGTCCCCGGCACCCCGGTGGGCTACGTGCGGGCCGACGCGGTCGACCTGCCGTTCGGCGACGCCACGTTCGACGCCGTGAGTTGCTATGGCGCGCTCTACCTGATGGACGACCCCCTCGGGGCGTTGCGCGAGATGATCCGGCTGCTGAAACCCGGCGGTCGCATCGCGGTCCTGACGACGTGCGTCAGGGGGCCCGCCCCGGTGCGACGACTGGCCGTCGCCGCCTCCCGGGTGGCGCCGCTGCGGCTGTTCGACGTCGACGAGGTCACCGCGGTCCTGCGCGAGGCGGGACTGCAGGACGTCACCAGGAGCGTGTCGGCGGCGTCGCAGACCGTCGGTGGCCGACGGCCCTGACGTCGAAAGCCGTTGCGGCCCTACACCTTCTGCGCCGCAGCTGCCGCGGCCGCCTCGATGGCCTCGTTCTCCGAGAGCACCTGTTCGATGACGGCCACCGCGGGCTTCGGCGTCCAATCCTTGTGGTAGATGCCGAAACTGGCCTCCGTGGGATCCGAGCTGTTCCAGTCGACCAGGGTGTGGATGAACGCGGGCCCCGCGAAAGGGAGGTTGCGCCATGCGCGCAGGAAGTCGCCGATGAACGACGCCTGGTTCGCCTCCGACACCACCGACGCCGGCTGCCCGTACTCCGTCGCCCAGATCTTCTTGTTGCCATCGCCGTTGGCGACCATCAGCTGGTAGATCCGCTTGACCTGGCTGAGCGCGGACTCGGGGTTCCCGCCGCTCGTCGAGAACGGGTTGTTGTACAGATACGGATGGAACGACAGCGCGTCGAAGTATCCGGCAGCGCCCGCGGCATACATCTCGGTGACGAAGCGCACCGGGTTCTCGGTGAAGTTGCCGAAGTCGATCACCGAGCCGAGCGCCCCCGCGACCACCAGCGCATTGGGGTCGGCGCCCTTGATCGCCGTGTAGGCCGCCTTCAGCAGCGCGGTGTACTTCTTGGCGTCCGGCCCCGGCTGCCAGTACTGCCACCCGTTCGGCTCGTTCCACACCTCGTAGCTGGCGACCTTGCCCTTGTACCTGGCCGCGACCAGGGCCGCGAACTTGGCGAACTGTGCCGGGTCGTTGGGGCTGCCCGACACCGGCAGGGTGCCCGGGGTGACCGCCCAGTACGGCGTCGAGTTCAGGACGCCGAGCACCGTGATGCCCCTGGCCGTCGCGGTGTTGATGACCCGGTCGACCGCACTCCAGTCCAGTGACCAGCCCTGCACGGGTTGCACCGACGCCCAGGCGATCATCACCCGGATGGTGTCGATGCCGGTCGCCTGCAGGGCGTCCAGGGCGGTGTTGAGTTGCGCCTGGGTGTACAGCAGGAAGTCCGGTGCGTTGATCGCGACGGTCGTCGGCCGCTGGTCGACCGCCGTGGCCGACGGTGGCGCGATGGTCACCGAGACCGCCTGCGTCATGGTGCCGCCCAGGCCGTCGCTGACGGTCACCGTGAACGTGTCGGTGTCGACGCCGGGGGTGGCCAGCGCGGTGTAGCGAGCGTCGACCGTCGGGGTGTAGGTGTAGGCCCCCGTCGTCGCATCGAGCGTCAGCACGCCCTTCGTCGGACCGGTCGTCACGGTGTAGGTCAACGGGTCGCCCTCGGGGTCGACGGCGCTCACGACGCCGGTGACCGTGCCCAAGGCCGACGACGTGCTCGTCACGGTGTTCTGGCCGTTGCCCGGCGGGCGGTTGCCAGGAGGGTACGGAGTAATGGGCGCCGAGAGGGTGAACGTCGCGGTGCCGCCGTAGCCGTCGGTCACGGTGATGCGAATGTCCTCGGACTGCGTGGCCGCACCCGCGTTGGCTGCCGACGCCGCGTCGCGGGCGGCGATCGACGGCGTGTAGGTGAAGCTGCCGTCCGCGTTGACGACGAGCGTGCCCTTCTTCGGCGAGGATGCCTTGTAGGTGAGCGTGTCGCCGTCGGCGTCGGTCGCCGACAGCGTGCCGGTGACGACGCCAGTTCTCGGATCGACCTGGGTGATCGTGCCGTTGCCTCCGGTGGGCGCGGCGTTGGCGGGGCCGATCTTGACGGTCACCGCGACGGTCGCGACGCCGCCGTGGCCGTCGTCGACTGCCACGGTGAACGAGTCCTGCTTGTCGGCGGCCGTCGCCCCGGGCTTCATCGCGGCGTGCCGCGCCGCAGCATCCGGCGTGTAGACGAAAGTGCCTGTGGCAGTGACGGTTACCGTGCCCTTGGCGGGTCCGGAGACGGGCGTGTAGGTGACGGTGTCCTTGTCGGCGTCGCTTCCCTTGACGCTGCCGGTGACCACACCGGTGGCGCCGTTGGGCGTGCCGACCGTGGCCGTCGCCGTCGGCGCCTTGTTGGTCGGGCTGATGGCGACCTGGACCGTGGTGGTCACCACGCCGCGTCGCCCGTCGGACACCGTGACGGTGAAGCTGTCGGTGGTGGCGCCGCCCGACTGCGCGGCGGCGTGACGGGCCGCGGCGGTGGGGGTGTAGGTGAAGGTACCGTCGGCATTCACGGTCACCTTGCCCCGGCTGGGAGCGCCAGTCACGGTGTAGGTCAGGTGATCTCCGTCGGCGTCGGTCGCCCCAAGGCTCCCGGTGACGGCGCCGGTGGCCGTGCCCGGGGTGCCTGAGACGGGCGTGCCCACACTCGGAGGGGTGTTCGGCGGCACCAGCGAGACGATGCGCACCGTGCCGCCGCCCGGGTCGGTCACGTAGAGCTCGGTGCCGTCGGGGCTGACCGCGGACACCTGCTGGGCTGCGGTCCCCGACGCCGGGTGGGTGGTGACGTCGTGGAGCAGGACGCCGGACGCCGCGTCGAAGACGGCGACGCGGCCCGTGTCGTCGGTGACCACGACGGCACTCGCGTCGCGGCTCACCGCCACGCTGCTGGGCACGCCGCCGACGGCGATGGTCCGCACGACCGCGCGGGTCTTGGCGTCGATCACGGTGAGCGTCCCGGCATCGGAGCCGACGTACACGGTGGCGTTGTTCGGGCTGACTGTGAGACTCGTTGCGGCGCCGCCGAGTTGGCCGATCTTGACCGCCGTCGCCGACGAGGAGGTCGAGAAGACCAGCACCGAGGTGGTGCCGTCGCCGGCATCGCTGGTGACGTAGACCTTGGTGTTGTCCGCGCTGGCGGCGATCCCGGTTGCCCGGGACCCCGGCGGGAGCTTGTAGGTCGCGGCCACCTTGTTCGTCGCGGTGCTGATCCGCGTCACCGACGCCGTGCCGGAGTTCAGCACGTACACCGACGTGCCGGTGGGCGACATGGTCGGATCGCCCGGAGCGGTGACGGCGATGGTCGCCTTCACCGTGCCGGTCGCGGTGTCGATCACGGTGACCGTGTTCGCCGTCGAGCTCGACACGTACAGCCGGGTGCCGTCCTGCTTGACCGCGAGACCGTCGGGCGCGGTGCCTGCGGCGAACGTGCCGACCACCGATCCGGTGATGGTGTCGATCACCGTGACGGTGCCCGCATCCCGATTGGTCACGTAGGCACGGGTATTCGTCGCGGCGATGGCGCTGCCACCGCTCGTCCCCGGGACGTCGGTGCGCACCCCGAGTGGGATGGCGCTGATGGGGATGTCGAGTTGTACGGGTGCCTTCGTGGTCCCGTCGGAGACGGTGACCGTCATGGCGATGGTGGTGGGCTGACCGGTGACGCCCGCCTGGATGCGCTGCGCGGTGGTGGGGGTGTAGGTGAAGGCGCCACTGCTGGCATTGAAGACGAGTGTTCCCGCGGTGGGCTTGGTAGTCAGGGTGAGGGAGACCGCAGATCCCTCCGGGTCGGAGCCGACCACCTGACCCTTCACCACACCCGTCGTCGGGTCGGTCGTCGAGATGACGGCCGTGGCCGTCGGGGTCCCGTTCACCGCGGTGTTCAGCGCCGCGGTCGCGGCGAGGCTCTTGGCGGTCGTGGTGACACTCGCGGTGGGGGCCGTCGCGGTGTCCGGGATGCCGATCTCGCGGCGGGCGGCAGCGAGCAGCATCCACCCGATCGGCGAATCGGCCAGCCCGCGCTCGAGTGAGGTGAGCAGCGACGAGATCATCGGCGTGACGAGTCTTCTCACGATCGTGGCGATCGTGACCGGAGCCGGCTTCGCGGTGACGGGGGTCAGTGCGACCGGCGTCGTCGCCACGGTCGTCGCCGCCACGCTCACCGCAGTCGTCGCGGCCGACGGGGCGGTGTCCGGCGCGGCAGCTGCGGCGGTTTTGGGCGCCTGCGCCACAGCCGAATTCGCGACCTTGGTGGTCGGCTTGGTGGACGCGGTCTTGGCCGTGGGGGAGTCGGAGTCCGCGGTGCGACCGGAGCCGTTGTCCTGCTTGGTCGTCGAGGCGTGCCGGTGCTTCGAGGTGTGGGCACCGCCCGAGGACGACACCGACACCCCGGGCGCCACGTCGACGGTGCTGGCCGAACCGGTGCTGGGCGAACCGGTGCTGGGCGAACCGGTGGTGGGCGAGGACGTGGCGGGCGTGGTGGCCGAGGACCCGGTGGAGGACCCGGTGGTGGCCCCGCCGTGCGCGGATTCGGTACCGCCGGGAGTCTGCGCGGTGGTGCCCTCCGACGCGGTCTGACCGCCCGCCGTCGACGACGACGCACCGCCGCTCTGACTGTTCGCCGACGACGAGTCGCTCGTCGTATCGGGGTTTGCCCAGGCGATGCCTGCGGGTGCGGCGATCGCCGTACCGATACCGAGGGCGACGGCCAGGGCACCGATGCGACCGACGAATTCACTGTGCTTCAACGTCCATACCTCACTGGTCAGCACCGAGCCGCCCGCGTCTACGAGACCGCGGGCCGGCACTGTGTTGGGGTTCATTTCGGGTTTGACGTCGCCGTTAGTTTAACGCTTTTATAACGTTGCTGCATCTGTCCATGAAAGATTTGCCGGGGCCGGTCTGAATCGGTTAAACGTGCACTTTGGAGCGGTTTATACCATTAGCCTGATATTCCCAAATATGTTTGCTCGTGCGCCCGAATTTCCTACTCGCCGGTAACTGCCTTGGAATCTCCTGGCAAATGACCGCGCGCCACGGAACGCGCCGCTGACGGCTCGATCGCGCCGCTGGGGCATGCGTCAGACGAACGTCAGGACGCGTTGCCCCAGCACTTCTTCCGGCCGTCGGCCACGGTGATGCTCGGGACGCCGCGCTGGGGGTCATCGGTGACCAGGGCGACGCCGGTGGTGATCATGTCGACGCCGTAGTCCGGCACGGGTCGCGTCTGGTCCTTGAGGAAGGCGGCGATGGCATCGATGCCCCGCGTGGCCATCTCGCGGGGGTACTGCTGGGCGGTCGCCCCGAGGACGCCGGAGGCGACCAGTTGCATCCCCGGACGGCACCCACCGTCGACGGAGACCATGGTCGCGCGGTGGCCGGCGCTGGCCAGCACGTCGGCGGCGCCACGGGCGGCGGGCTCGTTGATGGTGTACACCAGATCGACGTCGGGGTCCTGCTGCAGACAGCGCCGCATCGCCTCCCGGCCGCCGTCCACGGCGCCGAAGGTGGCCTCGTGGCAGGCGATTCGGTAGGTGCCGTACCGGTACGGTCCGGTCGGCGCTTCGTCACCGTTGCGGCTCGGATCGGCCAGCGGGATGCCCATGCCCTCCAGGAATCCCTGGTCGCGGTTGAAGTCGGACTCCACCGCGCGGTTGACGAACAGGTCGAGCATCGCGATGACGACCGGCTGGCCCCGCATCTTCTCGGCCGCCCACGCTCCGATGAGCCTGCCCGCTTCGAAGTTGTCGGTCGCATAGGTGATGTCGGCGGCCGCCGGGTCGTTGGGCCTGGTGTCCAGCGCGACGACGAAGATCCCCGCCCTGCGGGCGCGCTTGAGAGCGCCGTCGACCGCCTGTCCGCTCGGCGTGATCATGATGGCCTTGTCACCGCGTTCGATCGCGGCGTCGATGGCGTGAATCTGACCGTCCACGTCGCCATCCCGGTCACCCGATGCCACGGACAGTTGCAGGCCGTCGGCCGCCGCGCGCTCCTGTGCGCCCCGTTGGATCTCCACGAAGTACGGGTTGGTCGTGGTCTTGACGATGAGCGCGACCCCGTCCGAGGGGTGGCTCTGGCTGTCGGCACTCCCGCACGCGGTGAACACCGTGACGAGCAGGCTGCCCACGACCGACGCGCCGAGCAGTCGTCGGCGGCCCCGTTCGAATCGGTGGATCATCTCAGCGTTCCCCTCGCTCCAGTCCGTCGATCACCGCGCCGTCAGCTCTCCGGGGCTGGGTCGAGCACCTTGTAGAGTCGCCAATTGGGTTGACTGTCACCGTCGTTGGGAATCTCCAACTCCAGCGTCGCGATGTCGGCACCCGTGTCGTAGAGCGTCGGATAGCGCAGGTTGAGGGCATCGGAGCGGCCCCGGCCGGTCGGGGGGACCGCCAGCAGGTAGCGGATGCCGCTGTCGACGGGGTCGTTGAGTAGGGCGGTGACGTCCGGATCGGAGGGCACCACGAAGGTCTGCGGACGGGGTGAGGCGGCCAGTATCGCGAAGCCGTAGACCGTGTCGGTGATGACGGAACTGTCTGGCAGATGCAGGTTCTCGAGGTATCGCGCGATTTGGCGTTCGGTCGAGAACGACGCCGCGATGCGACGCTCGAGCGCCTTGCGGGGGCTGGTGCTGTCGGGGTCGGGGGACAGGACCGCCCCCAGCGCGTACTCCTGGGGAGCGTACTTCGGCAGGCTCATCCCCCACGCCGTGAACGGCACGCAGATCGCGAGCGCCAGCAGCACCGGCAGATAGGCGAACCGCGAGTGCCGCCCCGGGTCGGGAATCCTGGGCGGTGGCGCATACCTGCCGCGCCGCTTGACCACGGCGGGCATTCCGTCAGGCACGGCCAGCACGGCCAGGAATGCCGTCAGCGGGACGGCGATGATGTAGAAGCGCAGGAACGGAAACGTCGATCCCGTTGCGTAACTGAGAGCCTGAAACGTCAGCGCGGCGCCGAAGATCGCCACCGGCACGATCAGCACCTGCCAGCGGGACTGCCGCCGGCGGCGCACCAGTGCCCACGTCGCGATCGGCAGCAGGGTCGGCGCCATCAGGAAGATGCACGCGAGGGCGAACCCGACGCCGGTGCCGAAGGTCGGTGCCTGCTGCCCGGACTGTTCGAGGATGGCGGCGTTGCCGTACTGAGAGGTGAACTGCGCGAACGCTTCTCCGGTGATCAGCCAACTGATCACCGCCCAGCCGAGGAACGCCGCCGTGCCCGGGCCGCTGACCATCAGCAGATCCAGCAGGGCCCGGCGCAGCCGCGGTCGAGCCCGCGCCCGCAGATAGGTGGTGGTCCCGACCACCAGGCCGGCGGCGGCGATGCACGCCACGGCGTCGTAGCGGGTGAGATAGGCCAGCCCCATGGCGATGCCGCCCGCGGTCACGAGGTGGTGCACGTCGTCGTCGGCCATCCACAGGATGAGCCGCCGCACGGCCCAACTCATGAAGAAGATGAACGGCGCCTCGCTCATCCCGTTGGAGCCGTAGAACACGATCATCGGGTTGACGGCGAAGAGGACGGCGACGGCGAGCGAGTAGGCCCGCGGCAGACCGCGATCGATTCCCGCGCTGAGGATCTGCAGCACCGCGCCGGCCATGAACAGCGCCGACATGGCGCTACCCGACAGCGCCCGCGCCGTCACGTCCGGCCACCACGGGCTGAGCGCAATCCACGGGATCTCGACCAGCGCGGTCAGCGGGGTGAAGATGAAGCCGATGGCCGCCAGATGCGGGTCGCGGCTGAACAACACCGACTGCGCGGCGGACACCCTGGCCAGCGAGTCACCGATGATGAAGCCGTGACGGACCTGCAGCCAGTACCCGACGACGAGGTACCCCAGCAGCGAGGCGCAGCACACCCCGATCTTGAGTCGCCGGTCGGTGTGTCGGGTCATGACGGGGCGGGGCCGCCTTCCGAACCGGCGTCGGGTTTGGCCGCCAGACCGTGAAAGGTCTTCTCCCAGTAAGACGGATTGCGAATCATCTGATACATGCCCTTGGTGGCGGCGACGCTCATCATCAACCAGAACACCGGCACGGTGAGTGCGGCGGTCAGCAGGTCGGAGCGGTCGTCCTCCCGCAGCGCGATCAGGTTCATGAAGACCGTCGCGGCATTGCCCAGGACCAGGGCGATGAGGGCGGGGAAGTAGACGAACCACGGAAAGACGTCCTCCACCAACGCCGGTTGGCCGAGGAACCACACCGCCGTGATGAGCCAGAAGGCCATGTTCAGCACCGCGATGACCGGGGTTCCGGCGAGCACCAGGTTGAACCGCAGGAAGCTCCGTGGGCCGATCGTGCGCAGCAGCCGCGCGGGATGGCGGATCTGTACCAGCCAGGTCTGCAGGTAGCCCTTGTACCACCGCGAGCGTTGTCGCACCCAGTTGATCGGGTCGCTGTTGGCCTCCTCCAGCGTCGACGAGTCGATGACGGCGGTGCGATATCCGTTGGCCGCGATGCGAATTCCGAGATCGGCGTCCTCGGTGACGTTGAAGGGATCCCACGCCCCGATGCGTTCCAGGACGTCGCGGCGGAGATGATTCGACGTGCCGCCCAACGGAATTGCCGACGTGCTGCCCATCATGCCGGGCAGCAGATACCCGAACCACAGCGCGTACTCCGCGGTGAACCACGCCGTGAGCAGATTCTGATGGCCGTTGTGATAGACGAGCTTGGCCTGCACGCACGCGACGGTGTCGGGCAGATCCTTGAAGGCGGCGACGACCCGTCGCAGCTGCAGCGGCTCCGGGAGATCCTCGGCGTCGAAGATCGTGACGACCTCACCGGTCGCGAAGTGCAGGCCGTAGTTGCAGGCCTTGGGTTTGGTGCGCGGTTCGGCGGGCGGCACCAGCACGATCGTGATCGCGTCGGAATCCTCGCAATTGCGGGCGGCGCTGATCGTGACGTCGTCATCGGCCTCCAGCAAGAGGAGCACCTGGAGCTTGTCCTCCGGATACTCCAGGGCGGCCATCGCGCCGATGAGGTCGCCCACCACCTCGAGCTCCCCGTATGCGGGCACCAGGATGGTGTAGCGGGGGAGCTCGTCGTCGGTCAGCGCCCTGGCCGCCTCGTCGGTGATCACGATGGGCCGCGAATTGAGTCCCTCGCGGAAGATCAGCACCCGGTCGAGCATGGTCAGCAGATAGCCCAGCGTGCAGACGGCGATGACCCCGACCGCGGTGACCATGGGCTGCCAGATCGCACACACCACCGAGACGACGAGCATCGTCCACAGGGCGACCCGCTGCCAACGGGTGACGGTGATCGACGCCGAGCGCGTCGGGTTGTCGTCGCGCAGACCGTTGATCGCCCGGTCCAGAATCCAGTGCTGCTCGGCGACGGTCACGGTCGCCGGCGAGGGACGCACCGCCGCGGTGTCGGGCGCCTGCGCCGTGGCGGGTGTCGTCGGCCGTTCGAGTTGGTCGGTCACGACGCTGCCGCCGGCGGGCTCTGCGCGGCGACCAGGGCACGGCCGAAGCCGGTCAGCAGGTCGGCGTCCTTGAACGTCGGTGTCCGCTCGTCGAGTACGGCGTTGCCGCGGAAGAGCAGGGTCAGCAGGGTGCGCAGCGTCGACGTCAGGTCGGTCGACGGCGTCGGGAAGGGGGCATCCGGCCGGTGGTCGTCGACGGCGAAGATGGTCACACGCTCGGCCAGATCGGCGTTGCCCCAGGCGAATTGCAGTGCATTCCAGGTAATGAGCAGCTTGTCGTCGACGACGGACGCCAGCTGGCCGGTGACGCCCATTCCGAGATTGACGGGGCGCAGTGCGCTGAAGCGGGCACCCGTCAGACCGTAGAGCACCCGGCCGGGATACACGCCGAAGGAGAAGGGCCGTTCACTGATCAGGCTGTCGACCACCAGGGTTCGGGGCCGAGACAGCTTGTCCCACCTAAAGCTTCCGGTGTCGGCCACCATCGTCTGCCGGACGAGGACCGCCTTCGCGCCGTACAGGCGGTTCACGTCGTTGAAGTCTCGCGTGGCGACGGTCGACCAGGTCGGGGGAGTGACGAGCGGACGGCCGGGTACCAGTGGCGCCGGGCTGGAGCGCGAGATCGCCGCCGTCGTCGTGTCGGCGGGCAACGGCAGGGTCGCCAGCACCACGGCGACCCCGACGACCATCGGGATGCCCGACCACACCTGTTTGGCCGCAAGCGGTTCGATCTTGCGCTCTAGAACCTGCTTGGGCATGCCGCGCCGCGCGGCGGCGAACATCGCCAGACCGACGACGGCCATGGCGGTCAGGGCGGGCACCTCCTGATAGACCTGGAGTGGGGCATCGGTGAACGTGCTGTCGATGAGGATGAGGACGGCGAAGCCCACGATCCACGCGAACACTGATCCCCAGAATCCGCGACGAATGGTGCGGCCCACGGCAATTCCCGTACCGACCCCCGCGATGACCAACGCGGCACTGCCCGCCGCGAAGTTACCCCCGCCCAGTGAGGCGACCGTCAGCTGATAGGGGAGCGGGAACACCAGCAGCAGGAATCCCCACACCCACGCGAAGCGCATCACCGGGCGCAGTCCGAACAGCACGGTGCAGCAGCAGACGACGTAGAGCCACATCGCCAGCAGGTCGAGCCGAAGGAGGTTGAAGTACAGCGCATACCGCGGCATCAGGACGCCCTGCAGCAGCACGGCCAGCACGAAGCCCATCACGCCGACGATGACGTCGGTCTGGCGGTCGTGGATGGGCAGCTCGGTCCGGTGCCGACGGGCCACGCCGATGGCGACCAGGATCGCCGCCGCCGGCACGGTCCACACGTAGGCGCCCAGGCTCTCCGCGCGGCTCGTTGCAGCGAGGCTGAACAGGCTGGCACGGAACGCGACGCACGCCGCGATCGCGATGATGGCCCACCGCGCCACCAGGCGGTAGGTGGGGTGCAGGGCATAGATCCACCCTGCGAACGCTGCTCGCCGCCGCGGCGGGGCGATCGCCGGACTGACCGCCGTGCTCACGCGGGCCGTCGGCGTCGGCGCAGAACCACGATGGCGCCGACCGCGACGAGCGTGGCCAGGGCCGCGGCAGCCGCCCCGTACAGCACGCCACGGTGCCCCGAGGAGGCGGCGGCCTGCGGGGGCAAGGGATCACCGGCGCCGAACGCGACGGGATCGTGACCGGTCGCGGCGATGAGCGCGCTGCCCTTGACCTGGGACCACCGCGCGGTGTCGGCGTTGACCCAGTCGAGCAGTGCGTCGAGCCGTCCGGGGTTGCCGTTCGACGTGGCGACCAGCACGGTGCGATCGCCGTCGAGCACCGTCTGCAGCGACCCGAACGCCATCGCCGGGTCGAGGGTCAGCGTGCCGGGATCGCCTGTGCCATCGGGGTTTCCGACGGTCAGCCGGGCATTCGCGTCGACCGACACCGGCAGCTTCAACCGCGGATTGGTCCAGCCGCCGGCGCTCACCAGGACCGCGGGGTTGGCCGAGGCCGCGGCGTCCGACAGGTTCGTCACCGCGGTGTCGATCGGCAACGCGCTGAGGCGCTGTAGGGCGACGAGGATGTTCACCGCGCGCCGAGCGTCGTCGAACCCGTCCTCGACGCCGATCTCCAGGCGCGGCATCAGCGCCTGCGGAAGCGACTGGAACCCACCGGGCAGCGGGGGCGTCGACCGGACGCTCTGCACCGCGGTGTCGCCGTCGATGGTGAGCGTCACGGGCTGAAAGTCACCGCAGTGCCCGGTGTTGCCACTGATCTGCATCGCGACCCCGAGGTTGGTGTAGCGCTGCAGGAGGCGGTCGGGCACGTCCACCCAGCGGTCGATGGCGCCCGAGGGATCGGCGGGCCAGCGGTCGACGGTCTGGCCGGCGATGGCGGCGACCAACTGGCCGCCGACCGAGGCGGGCAGCGGCGTATAGGAGCCGCGCAGCCGGACGCGCACGTCGTGGGCGGAGCGTCCCAGCCGGGTCTGGTCGAGCGCGATCGAGACCTGCGGCGTCAGGGCCGTGGCGTTGACGCCCGGCTGGCCGAGCTGGCGGATCGTGGTGTCGTCGGGGGGCAGTTGGGCGCTCGAGCGCAGCGGACCCGCGACGGCCTTGGAGCTGATCGCCAGCCGGCCCAGATTGCTCGACACCATGCGCGCCTGGTTCGTCAGTTCGCCGGCCGGTCCGGTGATGGCCAGCGCAGGCACCCCGTTGCCGGGCAGCAGGGTCACGCCGGTGCCGGGATCCTCGCGGATCACCACCTGGCGCTGCAGCGGCAGTGACGCCACCGGGGGTGCGGTGGCGCCGGCGGGCAGGGGCAGCACGACGACGTTGGGGCGCTGCGTGCCGTACCGGGCCACGACCGCGGTCGCCAGCCGCACCGCTGCGTCGGTCTCGGTACGCGATGGCCGTTCGGGGAGGTAGACGTCGAGCTGCTGCAGCACGGGCGGCAGGAAGTCGGCGACGACCTGCGGCGGCGCCTCGACGCCGTCGTAGCGGACGCTGCTCTCGGCCAGTCGCAGCGGATTGGTGGGCTCGAAGCAGTAGCCATCGGTCGGCGCGAGGTACGTCCGCAGGACCACGGTCACCGCGTTGTCGACGATCGACGCACCGGCCAGCGGGATGGAGACCGGCGTGCGATCGACGACGGGAAGGTCCACCCGGGACAGGACGCGATCATCCTGCGTGACGGTCATGACGCCGCTCGCCATGTTCACCGGGATCTCCAGGACCGCGTCGATCGAGGCCGGAACCAGCCCAGGAGGTACGGGAATGGTGACCGACGCCGTGCCCTCCGCCCCGAAGAACGCCAGCGTCGAATCCGACCCCACGCTGGTCAGGCTGAGCTGGGGTGCGACCGCCTCGCCCGCACCATCGTCCGGGGATACTGCGGCCGGCTCGGCCGAGCCCAGCCCCGTACCCGCCGACACGACCAGAACGACCGCGCTCACCAGCGCGCCAGCGACCCCACGCGCCCGACCCATGTGCACGGCGCGATAGTAGCTAGCTATCCGGGTTTGCTAAACCCGAACCGTTTAATCGGTGAAATTTTGCGTAGGTGAAACACTCGGGATCGCTGTTCAGGGCGTCATGGTGCGGTTGGCTATGGGTTGCCTGGGAGAAACTGGCAAACGCGCCAGCGCCCGTCGGCAAATATACGTGCACGTCAAACCGTTGAAGCTCGGCATGCCCGGCTAACGCGACCGCCCGTTGCTGCGGAGCTTGGCGGCGAATTCGCGGCGCCCGAGGCACCTAGTACGTCTTCTCGTCCATGGCCAACCCGACGACCACGGCGATCGCCACGACCGCCAAGACCACCCACAGTGTCATCGTCATCAGTTTTCCCGTCCATAGGTATGAAAAGAGCCGCAAAAGATACCTAGAGTATGGAACGCAATTACCCGGTTCGTCAATAAGTGGTGCTGGTGGGGCGGGTGTGACTTAGCTCCAGCAACCTTTTGGACACCCTCCGCCGACCCCGCTCCACGGGGTGGTTCAGCTGGCTCACAGGTCGGTTTGCAGCTAACTCGGCCTCGGCAGGGCCACCAGCTTTTCCGTAATCGTCGACCTGTGTGCGACGTGAGTGCCCGCGAGCCGGGCCGACGCTGTGAACAGCGTCGTTCGCGCATGTCAGCGGCCAAATCCGGGCGCATGGCTGAACTTTACTGGCCAGGTGCGGAACTTTGCTAAATCGGCACGATCGGGGAAGTTTGCGGGATGACCAGTCCCGAGGCTGCCTGTGAGCTGCCTGTCGGACCGCGCCGCAGACCCCTTCTGACGAAACATACTATTTGCTGGATTCATTTTCTACGTGGTCATAAGGCCATTTGCGGTGTTACTTTCGGTTGGTCGAGACGCGCACTTACTGCCGCGTCGAATAGCGAGTTTGGAGTGTTCATGAGGGGTAACAGAAGGCGGAGGGCGCGTTTCGTCGCCAGTCGGCTCATGGTTGCAGGTGGATCGTCAGCGCTGATCTCAGCGGCGGTAATGAACATTGCTGTACCTCCACCGCATCCGACGGCTTACGCGATCGTCGACACTGCCGAGATCGTCCAGTCCTCCGATACGGTCGGATTTGCTGACTCGCAGCTGTACGGTGAGACCCCTGCGGAGATCAACGCGAACCTCGACCTGCTGCAGTCGACGGGTAGCAACACCGTGCGCATCGACATTCCCTGGGCGGGGGTGGAGCCACTGCAGGGGACGTACGACTGGTCCGAGGTCGACGACATCGTGCAGGCCGCCGAGAGCCGCGGCATGGCGATCGACGCGGACATCAACTCCACGCCGTACTGGGCCGCGACGAGCGGGACGCCTCCGATCAGCGGCCCGCCTGCGTCGGACGCCGCCTACGCTGCCTTCGCCTCTCAGGTCGCCACCCGCTACGCCGGCCAGATCTCGTCCTACGAGATCTGGAACGAGCCCAACAGCGCGCAGTTCTGGTCCACGGGTCCCGACGCTGCCGCCTATACGGCGCTGCTCAAGGCGGCTTACCCGGCGATCAAGGCCGCTGATCCGTCGGCGCTCGTCGTGGCAGGCGCGGTCGGCTCGGTCATCGACTTCGGCAACTTGACCGAGAACCCCGTGGAGTTCCTCAGCAAGGTCTATGCGGACGGGGGAGGGGGCTACTTCGACGCCCTGTCGTTCCACCCGTACTCGCCCACCCTGGAGTTCTCGCAGGGCGCCGACGTGCCCAACTCGGCCCTCTCGCAGCTGGAGGCCATCCGCCAGCTGATGGTCGCCAACGGTGACTCCAGCAAGCTGATCTGGGCGACGGAGTACGGGCTGGAGACCAGTCAGGTGAGCCAGCAGACCCAAGCCACCTTCATTTCGGACTTCCTGAATTCCTGGTCTGGGCTGTCGTATGTGGGGCCGCAGTTCATCTACACCGTCCAGCAAACGACGGCTGCCGATCAGGCAGACCCCAGTGACACCTACGGCGTCTTCAACGTGGACGGCACGCCGACCCCCGCTGAGCAAGCGATCGCCGCGTTCATCGCCGCGCACCCGCTGACGATCACCCCGCCGCCGCCCGTCACGACCAACCCGCAGGCGGCCTTCGCCGCGGCCCTCGCGTCGTTCGTGCAGCAGGTGATGCAGGCCTACGTCAAGGCGTTCCTCACCGCCCTGGCCAATGCCTTCACGACGCCGGCGACGACGCAGGCCACGGCGGCGACGGTCAAGGCGGACGTCAAGGTCGACACGGCCGTGAAGGCGGCGACCACGCCCGTGAAGACGGCCGCGGGCACGACGGCGTCGGACGTAACGGCCACGACGACCGACACGGCGGCCACCAAGACGGACGCGGCGACCAAGACCGATACGGCTGCCAAGACCGATACGGCTGCCACCACGGCCACGGCGGCTGCCACCACGGCCACTGCGGCTGTGGCCACGGACACGACGACGCCGACGGCGGCCGTCACGCGTGCGGCCACGCCGGGTCAGGCGTTGGAGAACGCGGTCGGTGGACTGGGCCGCAATCTCGAGGCGGCCGTTGGGGCGGTCGGCAAGAACCTCGAGGCGGCTGCGGCCGGCCAGAGTGCGTCGATTAACGGTGCCACCAGCGCATCGACCGGCGGTGCCACCAGCGCATCGACCGGCACGGCGGGTGCCGCCAAGGGCGCCGCGGCGAAGGGAACGTCCGCAGCCGGGTCTGCCGGGGCCGGTGCGGCGTCGTCCGCCAGCAAGGGTGGCAAGCACGCGAAGCAGGCCACCGGTTCCTAACGGTCCCGAAACGACAAGACAGGCCAGGCCTTTCGGCCTGGCCTGTCTTTCGTGAATGGACCGGCGCGAGCGCCGGGTCCGGGTTAGCCGCCGATCGAGCCGGTGTTGGTCTGGGCGCTGCCGCCGAAGATCTTCTGCAGGTTGTTGCCGAGCCCGCCGAGGATGCTCTGGACGTTCTTGCCCGTGCCGCCCGCGGCGTTCTGCAGGTTGGTGCCGGTCCCGCCCGCGGCGTTCTGCAGGTTGGTGCCGAACCCGCCGGCGATGGACTGGAGGTTCTTACCCGTGCCGCCTGCGGCGCTCTGCAGGTTCTTGCCCGCGCCACCGGCGATGCTCTGGACGTTCTTGCCGATGCCTCCGGCGATGCTCTGGATGTTGTCGCCGATGTTGGCCGACGCGGTTCCTGCCGGAACCGCGAGCAGCAGGCCGCCCGCGAACAGGGCTGCGCCGACCATCTTCTGAGCACGCCCGACGGACAGTGCACGAATATCTCCCATGATGAATCTCCTTCAAAACACTCGTGGACGCCCCGTTGATGGCCTCCGTACAGGAAGCAGATTAGCCACGTCACACCCTGGGGCAAACATAGAAATGCGTCTCGAGGGGCTGGTAGTTGCGTTGGCAAATAAACTGTCGCGGATTCGATCTTGACCCGCGCGCAGATTTGCTGGTCAACGGACTTTTGCTTGCCGTGGGCAACTAACCAAGTTCTTAAAAATCACCAAGATGGCAGGTGGAAGCGGTGTTTCGGGCCCATCCCAGTTCGATACCGGTGCGGTCTCACCCCCGGATAGTGACGTAGCGGCTAACCGGATCTGGCCCGGCCTTCGCCATCCCCGGGGTGGTCGTCACCAAGTCACAGGTGACGGCATGGAAGGGGGGCCTCCAGCGAATTGCTGCGATTGCGAAGTGAGGACAAGTTGGCGCTCGCGGGCCGCCGTTGGGGCGACTTTCGCAGCGGCGGGGTCCCTGGAGTCGGACCGGCGTCGCCCGAGGTGAGGCCACGGACGCCGACGGGAACGGGTGCAGCCCGCGGATCGCCGACGAGGGTCTACCGCGCATCCGGCGGTGGCTCGTCCCGGGCGGGAGGGGATTGCCAGGGTCTTGCGCGATCGTCAATTACGGGACGGGCGGCGACCGACGATGAGACGACGGGGACGCCGACCGCAGCCGCCGGCGGCGGGCTCGAGGGCCTTCGGCGCCGTCGCGGTGTAGAGGTCCCGGCGCGAGCGCCATCCGCCCGCGGCGCGACCGGACGGTGAATTCGGCGAAGAAGTTCGCCTCGATCGGCGCGTCAAGTCTTGACGGAAGGGTGCAAACGGGTCAATCTGTTGGTCAGCATGTGTGCACGGGTCGAGATTGCCAGCCAGCGCCGATTCCGTGAACGCTTCGGCGCCGCATGCGGTAGTTGAGGAATGCGCCGTCCTGCGCTACTGTTGGACGTTGCGCTGGCTGCATCCTGCCCTCCCTCATCCGCCTTCTGACTCGGCCGACCTACTTCTGAGCTCTGCTCGGTGAGCTAGGCGCGTGTCACCAGGCCGAGACCAGGCTTGAGAACGCCAGCCGACCTAACGCAGATAACGCGGCGGAGGGGTTCGGCCACGGCCGGTCTCCGATAGTCGCATCCGGTGCTGGAAGGATGCATCTTGGCAGTCTCTCGCCAGAGCAAGTCAGTAGAAAACCCCAACAACTCCGTTCCTGGAGCACCTAACCGCGTGTCGTTCGCCAAGCTCCGTGAGCCTCTCGAGGTTCCCGGCTTGCTCGACGTGCAAACCGACTCCTTCGAGTGGCTGATCGGTTCGGACAGCTGGCGCGAGAAGGCGCTCGAGCGCGGCGAGGTCTCCCCCGTCGGCGGCCTCGAAGAGGTGCTGACGGAGTTGTCGCCGATCGAGGACTTCGCGGGCACGCTGTCGCTGAGCTTCTCCGATCCGCGCTTCGACGAGGTGAAGGCACCCGTCGACGATTGCAAGGAGAAGGACCAGACCTACGCGGCGCCGCTGTTCGTCACCGCCGAGTTCATCAACAACACCACCGGCGAGATCAAGAGCCAGACCGTCTTCATGGGCGACTTCCCCATGATGACCGAGAAGGGCACCTTCATCATCAACGGCACCGAGCGTGTCGTGGTGTCCCAGCTGGTCCGTTCGCCGGGTGTCTACTTCGACAAGAGCAAGGACAAGGCCACCGAGAACGACCTGACGAGCGTCAAGGTCATCCCCGGCCGCGGCGCCTGGCTCGAGTTCGACGTCGACAAGCGCGCCACCGTCGGCGTGCGCATCGACCGCAAGCGTCGCCAGCCCGTCACGGTGCTGCTGAAGGCGCTCGGCTGGACCAGCGAGAAGATCACGGAGCGCTTCGGCTTCTCCGAGATCATGATGTCCACCCTCGAGAAGGACAGCACCGCCGGTCCCGACGAGGCGCTGCTCGACATCTACCGCAAGCTGCGCCCGGGCGAGCCGCCGACCAAGGAGTCCGCGCAGACCCTGCTGGAGAACCTGTTCTTCAAGGAGAAGCGCTACGACCTGGCCCGTGTCGGCCGCTACAAGGTCAACAAGAAGCTGGGCCTCAACGCCGGCCAGCCGATCACGTCCTCGACGCTGACCGAAGAGGACATCGTCGCGACGATCGAGTACCTGGTGCGCCTGCACGAGGGCCAGACCACGATGACCGCCCCCGGCGGCGTCGAGGTCCCCGTCGAGGTCGACGACATCGACCACTTCGGCAACCGCCGTCTGCGTACCGTCGGCGAACTGATCCAGAACCAGATCCGCGTGGGCCTGTCCCGCATGGAGCGCGTCGTGCGCGAGCGGATGACGACTCAGGACGTCGAGGCGATCACGCCGCAGACCCTGATCAACATCCGTCCCGTCGTGGCCGCGATCAAGGAGTTCTTCGGAACCAGCCAGCTGTCGCAGTTCATGGACCAGAACAACCCGCTGTCGGGCCTGACCCACAAGCGTCGCCTGTCGGCGCTGGGCCCGGGTGGTCTGTCCCGTGAGCGCGCCGGCCTCGAGGTCCGTGACGTGCACTCCAGCCACTACGGCCGGATGTGCCCGATCGAGACCCCGGAAGGCCCGAACATCGGCCTGATCGGCTCGCTGTCGGTGTACGCACGGGTCAACCCGTTCGGCTTCATCGAGACGCCGTACCGCAAGGTCGTCGACGGTGTCGTCACCGACGAGATCCACCACCTCACCGCCGACGAGGAGGACCGCTACGTCGTCGCGCAGGCCAACTCGCCGATCGACGAGAACAACCGGTTCACCGAGGATCGAATCCTGGTGCGCCGCAAGGGCGGCGAGGTCGAGAACGTCTCGCCGAGCGACGTGGACTACATGGACGTCTCGCCGCGCCAGATGGTGTCGGTGGCCACGGCCATGATTCCGTTCCTCGAGCACGACGACGCCAACCGCGCCCTCATGGGTGCCAACATGCAGCGCCAGGCGGTTCCGCTGGTGCGCAGCGAGGCACCTCTGGTCGGCACGGGCATGGAACTGCGCGCCGCGATCGATGCGGGTGACGTGGTCGTCGCCAACAAGGCGGGCGTCATCGAGGAGGTGTCCGCGGACTACGTCACGGTGATGGCCGACGACGGCACCCGGCACACCTACCGGATGCGCAAGTTCGCCCGCTCTAACCACGGCACGTGCGCCAACCAGCGCCCGATCGTGGACTCGGGGCAGCGGGTCGAGGCCGGTCAGGTCATCGCCGACGGGCCGTGCACCGAGAACGGCGAGATGGCGCTGGGCAAGAACCTGCTCGTCGCGATCATGCCGTGGGAGGGTCACAACTACGAGGACGCGATCATCCTGTCGCAGCGTCTGGTCGAAGAGGACGTGCTCACCTCGATCCACATCGAGGAGCACGAAATCGACGCCCGGGACACGAAGCTGGGCGCCGAGGAGATCACCCGGGACATCCCGAACGTCTCCGACGAGGTGCTGGCCGATCTCGACGAGCGCGGCATCGTCCGCATCGGTGCCGAGGTCCGCGACGGCGACATCCTGGTCGGCAAGGTCACGCCGAAGGGCGAGACCGAGCTGACCCCGGAGGAGCGCCTGCTGCGTGCCATCTTCGGTGAGAAGGCCCGCGAGGTCCGCGACACGTCGCTCAAGGTGCCCCACGGCGAGTCCGGCAAGGTCATCGGCGTGCGGATGTTCTCCCGCGAGGACGACGACGAGCTGCCCGCCGGCGTCAACGAGCTGGTCCGCGTCTACGTGGCCCAGAAGCGCAAGATCTCCGACGGCGACAAGCTCGCCGGACGCCACGGCAATAAGGGCGTCATCGGCAAGATCCTGCCGATCGAGGACATGCCGTTCATGCCGGACGGCACGCCGGTCGACATCATCCTGAACACGCACGGTGTGCCGCGACGGATGAACATCGGCCAGATCCTCGAGACGCACCTGGGCTGGGTTGCCAAGGCGGGCTGGAACATTCAGGTCGCCGGCGCCACCGGAGAGCTGCCCGAGTGGGCGGAGAACCTGCCCGAGGACCTGCTGTCGTCCGAGCCCAACAGCATCGTCTCCACGCCCGTCTTCGACGGTGCGCGCGAGAACGAGCTGCAGGGTCTGCTCGGCGCGACGCTGCCCAACCGCGACGGCGACGTGATGGTCGACGCCGACGGCAAGTCGCAGTTGTTCGATGGCCGCAGTGGCGAGCCGTTCCCGTACCCGGTGACGGTCGGCTACATGTACATCCTCAAGCTGCACCACTTGGTCGACGACAAGATCCACGCCCGCTCGACCGGCCCGTACTCGATGATCACCCAGCAGCCGCTCGGTGGTAAGGCGCAGTTCGGTGGTCAGCGATTCGGTGAGATGGAGTGCTGGGCCATGCAGGCCTATGGCGCGGCGTACACGCTGCAGGAGCTCCTGACCATCAAGTCCGACGACACCGTCGGTCGGGTCAAGGTGTACGAGGCGATCGTCAAGGGCGAGAACATCCCCGAGCCCGGTATTCCGGAGTCGTTCAAGGTGTTGCTCAAGGAGCTTCAGTCGCTGTGCCTCAACGTCGAGGTGCTGTCGTCGGAGGGTCACGCGATCGAAATGCGCGACAGCGACGACGAGGACCTGGAGCGCGCTGCCGCGAACCTGGGAATCAACTTGTCCCGCAACGAATCTCCGTCCGTCGAGGATCTCGCATAACCGACCCTCAGCTGCTTTTGATTGATAGTCATCTAGTCCCGCAAGGGGAAAGGGAGTTACGTGCTCGACGTCAACTTCTTCGATGAACTCCGCATTGGCCTCGCCACTGCGGACGACATCCGCAACTGGTCCTACGGCGAAGTCAAGAAGCCGGAGACCATCAACTACCGCACGCTCAAGCCAGAGAAGGACGGCCTGTTCTGCGAGAAGATCTTCGGACCGACTCGCGACTGGGAGTGCTACTGCGGCAAGTACAAGCGCGTGCGCTTCAAGGGCATCGTCTGTGAGCGCTGCGGCGTCGAGGTCACTCGCGCCAAGGTGCGTCGCGAGCGGATGGGCCACATCGAACTGGCCGCGCCCGTCACGCACATCTGGTACTTCAAGGGCGTTCCCTCGCGCTTGGGCTACCTGCTGGACCTCGCCCCGAAGGATCTCGAGAAGATCATCTACTTCGCGGCGTACGTGATCACCTCGGTCGACACCGAGCAGCGCCACAACGACCTGTCGACGCTCGAGGCCGAGATGGTCGTCGAGAAGAAGGCCGTGGAGGACCAGCGCGATCTGGACCTCGCCGAGCGGAGCCAGAAGCTCGAGGCCGACATGGCCGAGCTCGAGCGCGACGGCGCCAAGTCCGACGTCCGCCGCAAGGTGCGCGACGGTGGCGAGCGCGAGATGCGTCAGCTCCGCGACCGGGCCCAGCGCGAGCTGGACCGCCTGGACGAGGTGTGGACGACGTTCGTGAAGCTGGCTCCCAAGCAGCTGATCGTCGACGAGGTGCTCTACCGCGAGATCATCGACCGCTACGGCGAGTACTTCACCGGAGCGATGGGTGCGGAGTCGATCAAGAAGCTCATCGAGAACTTCGACATCGACGCCGAGGCCGAGAGCCTGCGCGACACCATCAAGAACGGCAAGGGTCAGAAGAAGCTTCGCGCCCTCAAGCGACTGAAGGTCGTCGCCGCGTTCCAGATGAACCGCAACTCGCCGATGGGCATGGTGCTCGACGCCGTTCCGGTGATCCCGCCGGAGCTGCGCCCGATGGTCCAGCTCGACGGTGGCCGCTTCGCCACCTCCGACCTGAACGACCTGTACCGCCGCGTCATCAACCGCAACAACCGGTTGAAGCGACTGATCGACCTCGGCGCGCCCGAGATCATCGTCAACAACGAGAAGCGCATGCTTCAGGAGTCCGTCGACGCACTGTTCGACAACGGGCGTCGTGGCCGTCCGGTCACCGGGCCGGGCAACCGTCCGCTGAAGTCGCTGTCGGATCTGTTGAAGGGCAAGCAGGGTCGGTTCCGTCAGAACCTGCTCGGCAAGCGCGTCGACTACTCGGGCCGTTCGGTCATCGTCGTCGGCCCGCAGCTCAAGCTGCACCAGTGCGGTCTGCCGAAGCTCATGGCACTCGAGCTGTTCAAGCCGTTCGTGATGAAGCGCCTGGTCGACCTGAACCACGCGCAGAACATCAAGAGCGCCAAGCGGATGGTCGAGCGTCAGCGCCCGCAGGTGTGGGACGTCCTCGAAGAGGTCATCTCCGAGCACCCCGTGCTGCTGAACCGCGCGCCCACGCTGCACCGGTTGGGCATCCAGGCCTTCGAGCCACAGTTGGTCGAAGGCAAGGCCATTCAGCTGCACCCGCTGGTGTGTGAGGCGTTCAACGCCGACTTCGACGGTGACCAGATGGCAGTCCACCTGCCGCTGTCCGCCGAGGCGCAGGCCGAGGCGCGCATCTTGATGCTGTCGAGCAACAACATCCTGTCTCCCGCGTCGGGCCGCCCGCTGGCCATGCCGCGTCTGGACATGGTGACGGGTCTGTTCTTCCTGACCACCGAGATCGAGGGCGACAAGGGCGAATACGTCCCCGCCGCCAACGATCAGCCGGAGACCGGTGTGTTCAGCTCGCCCGCCGAGGCCATCATGGCCATGGACCGGGAGACGCTGTCGGTGCGCGCCAAGATCAAGGTTCGGCTGACGCACCTGCGTCCGCCGGCCGACGTCGAGGCTGCGCAGTTCCCGGACGGCTGGAAGATGGGCGACGCCTGGTTGGCGGAGACCACCCTGGGTCGCGTGCTCTTCAACGAGCTGCTGCCGCGGGGCTACCCGTTCGTCAACAAGCAGATGCACAAGAAGGTCCAGGCGTCGATCATCAACGATCTCGCCGAGCGCTACCCGATGATCGTGGTCGCGCAGACCGTCGACAAGCTCAAGGACGCCGGCTTCCACTGGGCCACCCGCTCGGGTGTCACGGTGTCCATGGCCGACGTGCTGGTGCCGCCGAACAAGGCGCAGATCCTCGACGCCTACGAGCAGCAGGCCGACGCGATCGAGAAGAAGTACCAGCGTGGCCTCCTGGAGAAGATCGAACGCACCGACGCGTTGGTGAAGATCTGGAAGGAAGCCACCGAAGAGGTCGGCAACGCGTTGCGGGAGCACTACCCGTCGACGAACTCGATCATCACGCTGATCGACTCCGGCGCCACGGGTACCTTCAACCAGACCCGTACGTTGGCCGGCATGAAGGGCCTGGTGACGAACCCGAAGGGTGAGTTCATCCCGCGCCCGATCAAGTCGTCCTTCCGCGAGGGCCTGACCGTGTTGGAGTACTTCATCAACACGCACAGCGCCCGAAAGGGTCTGGCGGACACCGCTCTTCGTACGGCGGACTCGGGTTACCTGACCCGTCGTCTGGTCGACGTGTCTCAGGACGTCATCGTGCGCGAGCACGATTGCGAGACCGAGCGCGGCATCATGACGACGATCGCGACGCTGGAGGCCGATGGCACCCTCACCCGCGACGCGCACGTCGAGACCTCGACGTACGCGCGGACGCTGGCCGTGGACGCGATCGACGCCAACGGCAACGTGGTGGTCGAGCGTGGACACGACCTGGGCGACCCGGCGATCGACGCGCTGCTCGCTGCCGGCATCACCGAGGTGAAGGTCCGCTCCGTGCTGACCTGCACCACGGGCACCGGCGTGTGCGCCACCTGCTACGGCCGTTCGATGGCCACCGGCAAGCTGGTCGACATCGGTGAGGCCGTCGGCATCGTCGCCGCGCAGTCCATCGGTGAGCCCGGCACGCAGCTGACCATGCGTACCTTCAAGCAGGAGGGTGGCGTCGGTGAGGACATCACCGGCGGTCTGCCTCGCGTGCAGGAGCTGTTCGAGGCCCGCGTGCCCCGCAACACCGCTCCGATCGCGGACGTCACCGGTCGGGTCAACATCGAAGTGGGCGACAAGTTCTACAAGATGACGATCGTGCCGGACGACGGTGGCGAAGAAGTCGTGTACGACAAGCTCACCCGCCGTCAGCGCCTGAAGGTGTTCAAGCACGAGGACGGCTCGGAGCGCCTGCTCGCCGATGGTGACCACGTCGAGGTCGGCCAGCAGCTCATGGAGGGCTCGGCCAATCCGCACGAGGTGTTGCGCGTCCAGGGTCCCCGCGAGGTGCAGATCCACCTCGTCAAGGAGGTCCAGGAGGTGTACCGCGCTCAGGGTGTGTCGATCCACGACAAGCACATCGAGGTCATCGTGCGGCAGATGCTGCGTCGCGTGACGATCATCGACTCGGGTTCCACGGAATTCCTGCCCGGTTCGCTCACCGAGCGTGCCGAGTTCGAGTCCGAGAACCGTCGCGTCGTGGCCGAGGGTGGCGAGCCCGCGGCCGGTCGTCCGGTGCTGATGGGTATCACGAAGGCATCGCTGGCCACGGATTCGTGGCTGTCGGCGGCGTCGTTCCAGGAGACCACGCGAGTCCTGACCGATGCGGCGATCAACTGCCGCAGCGACAGGCTCAACGGTCTGAAGGAGAACGTGATCATCGGCAAGCTGATCCCGGCCGGTACCGGCATCAGCCGCTACCGCAACATCACGGTGCAGCCGACCGAGGAGGCTCGGGCCGCCGCGTACACGATCCCGTCCTACGAGGATCAGTACTACAGCCCCGACTTCGGTCAGGGCTCCGGCCAGGCCGTGCCGCTGGACGATTACGGATTCAGCGACTACCGGTAAGAAGTCCTTCTGCGCGAGCAGACGCAAAGGGCCCTCAATCCACTGGATTGAGGGCCCTTTTCGTCTGTTCGCGAGGGAGTTATCCACAGGACGGCGGAGTGGTCTAGCGCGGCACTCGCCACGGCGGCAGCCTCGATGAGATGTACATCCACGATTTGATCACCCGCGGCGGCGGCTTGATCACGGCCGAGCAGATGCAGGCCGTGATGTCGCGCAAGATGTTCCGAACGCTCGTCCGGTCGGGAGATGTGGTGCGCGTGTGCCACGGCGTCTACGGGCTCCGGCAACCCAATACGGTCGGCAAACTTGCGGCACTCGACATGATGGTGGGTTGCACGATGGTTGCGTGCATGGGAACTGCGGCCAAGCTGCACGGCTTCGACACCGAGAAGGATGCACGCGTGCACGTGCTTGACCCCGGCCTACGGGTTCGGCCCACCAACGGGGTCATGGTGCACCAACGGGTGGGTGCGCCACTGTGCAAGGTCGACGGGAGACTGGCGACTGCGCCGGCATGGACGGCGGTCGAGGTGGCGCGGACTCTGCGGAGACCGCGCGCCCTGGCGATTCTCGATGCCGCACTCCACGTAAACGCTTGCAGCACGGATGATCTCCGCGCTGCCGTCGACGAGCAGAAGGGGCGCCGCGGAATCGTGCGGGTGCGCGAAATGCTGGAGCACGCAGACGGCCGCGCCGAGTCCCCCATGGAGAGCGAAGCGCGACTGGTCTTCATCGATCACGGCCTGCCACTGCCCGAATTGCAGTACGAAATCGTCGACCTGTGCGGTGATCTGTGGCGCGTCGACTTCGCCTGGCTCGAGGCCAAGGTGGTGGCGGAGTACGACAGCATTGAATGGCACGCGAACCCCACCACCTGGAAACGCGATCGTCTGAAGGTGGAGCGGTTGAAGGACTGCGGATGGACGACGGTGCCGATGGTCGTCGACGACGTGCGTCTACACGCCCGGCCGCTGGTGAGCCGCATCGAGCGACTCCTCACCTAACCCCGCCGAGC
Organism: Mycolicibacterium madagascariense; assembly: GCF_010729665.1. Classification (NCBI taxonomy): domain Bacteria; kingdom Bacillati; phylum Actinomycetota; class Actinomycetes; order Mycobacteriales; family Mycobacteriaceae; genus Mycobacterium; species Mycolicibacterium madagascariense. The sequence continues at coordinate 1,156,982 of NZ_AP022610.1, forward strand.
AGACGCAAAGGGCCCTCGTTGGGGGCAAACGAGGGCCCTTTGCGTCTGCTCGCGGGGAAGGACCTAGCCGCTGACGACGTCCACGAGGTGCGCGACGGTGTCGGCCACCGCGGCCCGGGCCGCCGTCAGCGCGCGGCGGGGATCGACGGTGTCGGCGGCCAGCGCATTGCGCAGGGCGCCGCTGTAGGCGACGTTGAGCGCGGTGCCGACGTTCACCTTGACGATGCCCGCCCGCACTGCGGCCCGCAGCGCGTCGTCGGGCACGCCCGAAGACCCGTGCAGCACCAGGGGTACCGGGACCGCGTCGCGCAGGGCGGCGATGAGGTCGACGTCGAGTTCGGCGGTCTGCGTCGTCATGGCGTGGGAGCTGCCGACGGCGACGGCGAGCGCGTCAACCCCTGTCGCAGAGACGAATTCGGCCGCCTGGCGCAGGTCGGTGCGCACGCCAGGGGCGTGCGCGCTAGTGACCTGGGTGCCCTTGCCGCCGACGTAGCCCAGCTCGGCCTCGACCGCGAGGCCCCGGTCGTGCAGCGTGGCGGTGGCGGCCGCCGTGACGGCCACGTTGCGGTCGTAGGGGAGTGCGCCGCCGTCGACCATCACCGACGAAAAGCCCGCCGCGGCGGCCTGCTCCCACAGCTCGGCGGCCTCGACGTGGTCGAGGTGCAGGGCGACGGGGACGTCGGCCGCGGCGGCGAGCGCGGCCAACGCGGCGGTGATCGGGTGCACGGTGCCGTGGAACGCGGCCGTGTTCTCGCTGACCTGCAGGATGACGGGGGCCGACGCCCGCTGCGCGCCGGCGACGATTCCCTCGGCGTGCTCGAGCGTGACCACGTTGAAGGCCGCGACGCCGTGCCCGCGAGTCGCCGCATTCGCGACGAGTTCGGCGGTGGTCACCAGTGCCATGCGGCTCCTCACGGGGCTTGACGAAAGTCCAATCAGACGCAACCATATCCAGACAAACCCAATGGGGGCAAGGAGCAATGGTGACGGCGTTCGCGGGCCTCGACGTCGGGACGACGTCCAGCAAGGCCGTGGTGTACCGCGCCGACGGCGTCGTCCTCGGCACGGGCCGCGCCGACACCACCTGGGACACCGGCCGCGACGGCACCCAGATCGACGCAGAGTCGTTGTGCCGCAGCGCCTTCGATGCCCTCAGCGCGGCGGCCACCGCGGCGGCCGTGCCCGTGGCGGCCGTCGGCGTCACCAGCATGGGGGAGTCCGGTGTGCTGGTGGACGGGCACGAGCGCGTGCTCGCCCCCGTCATCGCCTGGCATGACGGCAGAGACGACGCCGAGGTGGCCGACCTCGCCGCGGCGATCGGCGCCGACACCTTCGGCGGCATCGCGGGAAAGCCTCTGCGCGGCCAGTTCTCGCTCACCAAGCACCGCTGGCTGCTGCGTCACGTGCCGCTGAGCCGCGCGGCGACGACGCGGTTCGACGTCGGCGGCTGGGTGGTGCGGCGCCTCGGGGGCGACGCCGTCCTCGAACTGTCCCTCGCGGGGCGCACGGGATGGCTCGACGTGGCGTCCCGCGACTGGTGGGACGATGCGCTGGACTGGTCCGGCGCCACGCGTGCGCTGATGCCGCCGCTGGTTGGGGCAGGCGTGGCCGTCGGGTCCGTCACGTCCGAGGCCGTCAGCCCGCACCTGCGGGGCGCGGTGCTGACACTGGCGGGCCACGACCACCAGGCAGCCGCGCTCGGCGCGCGCGCGAATGACGAAGGCGTCGAACTGGATTCGTCGGGTACGGCCGAGGCGCTGGTGCGCACGGTGGCCGCGGTGCCTGCCCGCGCCGACGTCGCACGGCTCGCGGCGGCGGGCATCACGACCGACCCGAGCATCGAGCCCGGGCGTTGGAACCTGCTGGGCGGGACGGAGGGGGGACTGGCCCAGCTGCGCGTGCTGGAGCGCTTCGGCGTGGACCCCGGCGACGTCGCCGAGCTGGACGCCGCCGCCGAGCGCCCCGGCAGTGAACGCGGCGCCGAGTGGCGTGCCGTGGTGGCCGCCGCGGCCGACGAGGCGTCGGCGTTGCACCAGGCGATGGACGACGTGGTCGGGCCTGCGGTGCGCGTGGTGGTCACCGGGGGCTGGCGTCATTCCGCTGAGGTCATGCGCGCTAAGGCCGCTCGGTTTGGGCCCGTCGAGGTGTCCGCGGTCGAGGAGGCGGGGGCGCTCGGTGCGGCCACCCTGGCTGCCCGCGCGATCGACGCGATCGGCCCGCACGACCACCTGGGTCAACCGTGACCAGGACGTGGTTCGCAAACGAGCGGCACGCCGAGATCCTGCGGCTCCTTGGCGACGAGCGTCGCGTCGAAAGTGCCTTCCTCACAACGTTGTTCGGGGTCAGTGCCGAGAGCGTTCGCAAGGATCTCGCCCTGCTCGAGGCGCGGGGTCTGCTGCGGCGCGTCCATGGGGGCGCCGTGCCCCGCGAGCCCAGCCGGGCCGAACCGCACGTCGCCGATCGCGGGGATCGCGTGGCGCAGAAGTCGGCGATCGCCCACCGCGCCGTGGACTTCGTGCCCGACGGGGGATCGCTTCTGCTCGATGCCGGCTCCACGACGCTGCGGCTGGCCGAGCTGCTGCCCGTCGATCGAAACCTGGTCGCCTACACCAATTCCTGGCCCGTCGGCGCTGCCCTGCAGAGACGGGACGTCGACGTGGTACTGCTCGGCGGCCGCATCCGGCCGGCGACGATGGCGGCCGTCGGGGCGCTGACGGCCCAGGCGCTGGCGTCGGTCAACGTCGACGTGGCCTTCCTCGGCACGAACGGGCTGACCCTCGACCGCGGGCTGACCACGCCCGACCCCGACGAGGCGGACGTCAAGCGATTGATGCTCGCGGCGGCCAAACAGCGTGTCTTCCTGGTGGATTCGAGCAAGTTCGGTCGTGCGAGCCTCGCGCGCCACGCCGAGCTGTCCGACGTCGACGTGCTCATCACCGACGACGGGGTGACCCGGGGCCAACTCGACGGACTGCGAGCGGCGGGCATCGCGGTGGAGGTCGTCGCTCCGTGATCGTCACCGTGACCCCCAACCCGAGCCTGGACCGCACGCTGCACCTGCCCCACCTGACGCTGGGCGGGGTGAACCGCGCCACCGCGACGATGGTGGAGCCCAGCGGCAAGGGGGTCAACGTCGCGCTCGCCCTGCACGGTGTCGGCGTCGGCGTGTGCGCGGTCCTGCCGACCGGGGCCGAGGACGACATGGGCGCCCGGCTCACCGATGCGGGCCTGCGCGTCGTGGCAGTACCGATCGCTGGTCGAATCCGCAGCAACCTCTCCCTCGTCGAGGCCGACGGGCGCAGCACCAAGGTCAACGAGCCGGGGCCCCACCTCACCGACGCGGAGGCCGACGCGTTGTGCGCGGCGGCGCTGTCGGTGGGCGCCCCCGATGACTGGGTGCTGTGGGCGGGCAGCCTGCCTGCGGGCTTCACCCCGGCCCGGCTCGCCGGCGCGGTGGCGTCGGCGCGGACCGCGGGTCGCCGGGTGGCGCTCGACGCGTCGGGTACGGCGCTGCGGACCGTTCTGGAGAATCCCCGCGACGGCCTGCCCCACCTCGTGAAGCCCAACGCCGACGAGCTGGCCGAGGTGGTCGGTGCCACGCTGCGGACCGTCGGGGACGTCACGGCCGCGGCCCACGCGCTGCTGGCGCGCGGCGTGCGGACGGTCCTGGTGAGCCTCGGCGGCGACGGGGCGGTGCTCGTCGACGCGGCACTGCCGACCCCGCTGTACGGCACCGCCGCTCCGAGCCGGGTCGTGAACACTGTCGGCGCGGGCGATGCGTTCCTCGCCGGCTTCCTGGCTTCTCCCCACGGCGGCGCGGACGGGTTGGCGAACGCACTGCGCTTCGGCGCCGCCGCCGTCGAGCAGGCGGGCACGCTTCTCGGGACGCTCGATCCGCACCGGCCCGTGCACGTCGGCCCGGCCAGGGCGGATACGCCGCTGAGCTGAGGCTGTCGGGCCCCGTCACTAGACTGGCCGGGTGCTGATCGGTTCGCATGTCCACGACGAAGATCCCCTGGCCGCCGCGGCGGCCGAAGGCGCCGAGGCGGTGCAGTTCTTCCTCGGCAACCCGCAGAGCTGGAAGAAGCCGAAGCCCCGCGAGGACGCCGATGCCCTGCGCGCTTCGAGTGTGCCGCTCTATGTGCACGCGCCCTATCTGATCAACGTCGCGTCGGCCAACAACCGCGTCCGCATCCCGTCGCGCAAGATCCTGCAGGACACCTGCGACGCGGCTGCCGCGATCGGGGCGACGGCGGTCATCGTGCACGGCGGGCACGCCGACGACGACGACATGGAGGCCGGATTCGAGCGCTGGGTCAAGGCGCTGGACTACCTCAAGAGCGACGTGCCGGTCTATCTCGAGAACACCGCGGGCGGCGACCATGCCATGGCGCGGCACTTCGACACCATCGCCCGACTGTGGGATCGCATCGGCGACAAGGGGATTGGCTTCTGCCTCGACACGTGCCACGCGTGGGCGGCTGGTGAGGCACTCATCGATGCCGTGGAACGCATCCAGTCGATCACCGGCCGCATCGACCTGGTGCACTGCAACGACTCGCGCGACGCCGCGGGCTCCGGCGCCGACCGGCACGCCAACTTCGGGACCGGGCAGATCGACCCGCAGTTGTTGGTGGCCGTCGTGAAGGCCGCCGACGCCCCCGTCATCTGCGAGACGTCCGACGAGGGCCGCAAGGACGACATCGCGTTCCTCCGCGAGAACGTCTGACGCGCCGGTCGAGCTCTGGCCGGCACATCGCTCCCGCGGCCGTCATCACATGCTGACGAGGTAGATCTTCCTGAGGGTCTCGGTGACGGTCCACACCGTCTCGGCGCCTGCGGTCAGTCGGACGAGATCGCCGGGGCGGAGGTGCATCGTCGGCCGACCGTCGGCGAATTCGACTGCCGCCGAACCCGATAGCACGACGAACACCTCGTCGGTCTCCACGTCACTCATCACGCCCGGCGTCATCTCCCAGACCCCGACCTCCAGGCCGGCGAACGCATCGAGCGCTGCCGCGGCGGTGGTGGGCTCGCCGCGCACGGTCTGGGCCGGGGGCACGGGCTCGTGGTCGAGGGCGATCGTCGCGGCGGGGACGACGGAGTTCGGTTGCATGGGTCGAGTATCGCGCTATTACGACTCTTGTGCAGCTGTCGAGAAAATGTAACAGTGAAGCCATGAGCGATACCCACGTCGTCACCAACCAGGTTCCCCCACTCGAGGACTACAACCCCGCGACATCCCCCGTGCTGGCCGAGGCGCTGATCCGCGAGGGCGGCGAATGGGGCGTCGACGAGGTCACCGAGTTGGGGGCGGTCGGCGGCTCGCGGCAGGCCCAACGCTGGGGTGAGCTGGCCGACCGCAACCAGCCCGTATTGCACACCCATGATCGCTACGGCCATCGCATCGACGAGGTCGAGTACGACCCCGCCTATCACGAACTCATGCGCACGGCCATCGCCCACGGCGTGCACGCCGCGCCGTGGGCCGACGACCGGCCGGGCGCGCACGTCGTCCGGGCGGCCAAGGAATCGGTGTGGACGCCGGAGGCGGGGCACGTCTGCCCCATCTCGATGACCTACGCCGTCGTCCCCGCGCTGCGGCACAATCCAGAACTGGCCGCGGTCTACGAGCCGTTGCTGAGCAGCCGGTCCTATGACCCCGAACTGAAGGTCCCCGCGACGAAGGCCGGTCTCACCGCGGGCATGTCGATGACGGAGAAGCAGGGCGGTTCCGACGTGCGCGCCGGGACCACCGAGGCCACCCCGAACGGTGACGGCACGTACTCGCTGCGGGGCCACAAGTGGTTCACCTCCGCGCCGATGAGCGACGTGTTCCTGGTGCTCGCCCAGGCGCCGACCGGGGGCGAGCGAAGCGACGGGGGATCGGGGGGTTTGAGCTGCTTCTTCCTGCCGCGCGTGCTGCCCGACGGCACCCGCAACCGCATGTTCCTGCAGCGCCTCAAGGACAAGCTGGGCAATCACGCGAACGCGTCCAGCGAGGTGGAGTACGACGGCGCGACCGCGTGGCTCGTCGGCGAGGAGGGGCGCGGCGTGTCGACCATCATCGAGATGGTCAACCTCACCCGACTGGACTGCACGCTGGGCAGCGCCACCAGCATGCGGATGGGTCTGACGCGGGCCATCCATCACGCTCAGCACCGAAAGGCGTTCGGCGCGTACCTGATCGACCAGCCGCTGATGCGCAACGTACTCGCCGACCTCGCGGTGGAGGCCGAGGCCGCGACGATGCTCGCGATGCGCATGGCGGGCGCCACCGACGCGGCCACTCGCGGCGACGAGCGGGAGACCCTGCTGCGGCGCATCGGCCTCGCGGCGGGCAAGTACTGGGTCTGCAAGCGCGCCACCCCGCACGCGGCCGAGGCGATGGAGTGCCTTGGCGGCAATGGCTACGTCGAGGAATCGGGCATGCCGAGGCTCTACCGCGAGGCGTCGCTGATGGGCATCTGGGAGGGTTCCGGGAACGTCAGTGCGCTGGATACGTTGCGCGCCATGGCAACTCGACCCGAGTGCATCGACGTGCTGTTCGACGAACTGGACCGTACCGCCGGTCATGATCCCCGGCTCGACGCCCACGTCGGCGCGCTGCGGTCGAGCCTCGGTGCGGCGGACGACCTGGTGGCCATCCAGTACCGGGCCCGCCAGACCGCCGAGGACATCTCACTCGCGCTGCAGGGCTCGCTGCTGGTGCGCCACGGCCATCCCGCGGTTGCCGAGGCGTTCCTGGCCAGCCGACTCGGCGGGCAGTGGGGCGGCGCGTTCGGCACGCTCCCGACGGGGCTGGACCTCGGTCCGATCATCGAGCGCGCGCTGGTCAAGGGATGACTTCTCCCGCCGAGCAGCCGCAAACATGCACTGAACCTCGGCGTGTCGCGCACCTTTGCGGCTGCTCGCGCAGGGGAGTGGGGGCATGACGCACGCGATCAGACCCGTGAACTTCGACGACCTCAAGACGATGACCTACGAGGTGACCGATCGCGTCGCGCGCATCACCTTCAACCGGCCGGAGAAGGGCAACGCGATCGTGGCGGACACCCCGCTGGAGCTGTCGGCTCTGGTGGAGCGCGCCGATCTCGACCCCAACGTGCACGTGATCCTGGTTTCCGGTCGGGGACAAGGGTTTTGCGCTGGCTTCGATCTGTCGGCCTACGCCGACCGCACGTCGTCGGCGGGCGGCACCGGCAGCTACCGGGGCACGGTGCTCGACGGGAGGACCCAGGCGGTCAACCACCTGCCCGATCAGCCGTGGGACCCCATGGTCGACTACCAGATGATGAGTCGCTTCGTGCGCGGGTTCGCCAGCCTGATGCACGCCGACAAGCCGACGGTGGTCAAGATCCACGGCTACTGCGTCGCGGGCGGCACCGACATCGCCCTGCACGCCGACCAGGTGATCGCGGCGTCCGACGCCAAGATCGGTTATCCGCCGATGCGGGTGTGGGGCGTGCCCGCCGCCGGATTGTGGGCGCACCGCCTCGGTGATCAGCGCGCGAAACGCCTTCTCTTCACCGGTGATTGCATCAGCGGAGCCCAGGCCGCCGAGTGGGGGCTGGCCGTCGAGGCGCCCGCGCCGGAGGACCTCGACGAGCGCACCGAGAACCTCGTTGCGCGCATCGCCGCCATGCCGGTGAATCAGCTCATCATGGCCAAGCTGGCGCTGAACACCGCGCTGTACAACCAGGGCGTCGCCACCAGCAGCATGGTCAGCACGGTGTTCGACGGCGTGGCCCGGCACACGCCGGAGGGGCACGCGTTCGTCGCCCAGGCCACCGAGCACGGTTTCCGCGAGGCGGTCAGGGCCCGCGACGAACCCTTCGGCGATGCCGGCCGCAAGACGTCGGGGGTCTAGTGCTCACTCGGCTGACGGCGCGCTCGGTGGTGTTGAGCGTCCTGCTCGGCGCGCACCCCGCGTGGGCATCGGCGGCCGAATTGATCACGCTGACATCTGATTTCGGCATCCGCGAAGCCACGCTGCGGGTGGCGCTGACGCGGATGGTGGGCGCGGGTGACCTGGTCCGCTCCGCCGACGGTTACCGACTATCGGACCGTCTGCTGGCCCGGCAGCAGCGCCAGGACGACGCGCTGAACCCCAGGGTGCGGCGCTGGGACGGCACCTGGACGACGCTGGTGGTGACCAGCGTCGGCACGGACGCCAGGACCCGGGCTGCACTGCGAACGACCCTGCAGGACATGCGTTTCGGCGAGTTACGCGAAGGCGTCTGGATGCGCCCGGCCAACCTGGACCAGCACCTGCCCGACGACGTGGCGGCCCGGCTGCGCGTGCTGACGGCCTGTGACGACGATCCGGCGGGGTTGGTCACGGCCCTGTGGGACCTGCCGACGTGGGCCCTGACCGGGCACCGCCTGCTCGACGAGATGTCGGGTGTAGCAGACGTTCCCGCGCGTTTCGTCGCCGCGGCCGGGATGGTCAGGCACCTGCTCGCCGACCCGGTGCTGCCGGAGGAACTGCTGCCCGACGGATGGCCCGGCGCGGCGCTACGGCAGGCTTATCACGACTTCGCCGCCGAGTTGGCGACCCGACGCACGAACACCGAACTGATGGAGGCGACATGACGGACGACGGCACCGGCGGCGGCGTCCGCGTCGAACGCCACGGCCCGGTCACCACGGTGATCATGAACCGACCGCAGGCGCGCAACGCCGTCAACGGGCCTGCCGCGGCGGGACTGCACGCCGCGTTCGAGGAGTTCGACCGCGACGACTCCGCCGCGGTCGCGGTGCTGTGGGGTGATAACGGAACCTTCTGTGCGGGAGCGGATCTGAAGGCCTTCGGCACGCCGGACGCCAACCCGGTCCATCGCACCGGGCCCGGTCCGATGGGCCCGTCGCGCATGGAGCTGTCCAAGCCCGTGATCGCCGCGGTGAGCGGTTTCGCCGTGGCGGGTGGTCTCGAGCTGGCGCTGTGGTGCGACCTGCGGGTGGTCGAGGAGGACGCCGTCTTCGGGGTCTACTGCCGGCGATGGGGCGTGCCGTTGATCGACGGCGGCACCGTGCGTCTGCCCCGGCTGATCGGTCACAGCCGGGCGATGGATCTGATCCTCACCGGTCGCAGCGTCGACGCGAGTGAGGCGTTCGCGATCGGGCTGGCCAACCGGGTGGTGGCGCACGGTCAGGCCCGCGCGGCCGCCGAGGCGTTGGCCGCCGAGCTCGCCGCGCTGCCCCAGCAGTGTCTGCGCGCCGACCGGCTGTCGGCGATCGGGCAGTGGGGCATGTCGGAGCGGGAGGCGATGGACGTCGAGTTCGGTAGCATGTCCCAGGTGGCGTCCGAATCACTCTCGGGGGCAAGGCGTTTCGCCGACGGTGCGGGCAGGCACGGCGCCAAGGCGTGACGGTCAGCCCTTCTTGATCGTGTTCCCGGATCCGGTGTCGTCGACCTTCGGGTCCCCGGCGGCGTACGACACGGTGTTGTTGAGGCCCACGACGTTCAGGCCGCCGTCGATCTCCTGAAAGGTGACCCGGTTGTCGGCGCCGCCGATCGTGACGCGGTCGCACGTGCCCGTGACGGTCAGGGTGTTGTTCGAGCCGCCGATGGTCAGGGACTTGCGATTGGCGCAGTCGATCGTCGCGGTGGTTCCCACCGAGCCGTAGTTGATGGTGTTGGCGATCTCGACCTGCAGCCCGGACGTGCCCGCGGTCATCGACGGGGAGTTGGGGTCGGAGCCGTCGGCCCCGCATCCCGCCAGGGCCACCGCGGCCGCCGCGGTCAGCGGGACGACGAGCCGGGACGACCGAAAGACCATGCCTACGTGGATACCCGATCGATGCGGTTCGTCAAGCCGAGCTCGCGGCCGCGGTCGAGGATCGCGGGATCGCCGCCGTGGTAGAGCACCGTCTGGTCGAATCCGAACACCGTGATGTCGTTGACGACGTCGTCGGCGACGATGACGTTCGAGGACCCCTGGACCGTGACCGCCCAGCACGTGCCGACCGCGTTGATGGTGTTCGACGTGCCCACGACGATCAGCGTGGAGTCGTTGCAGTCGACCGTCTGGACGGTGCCCTGGCCGGTGATGTGGGTGTCACCGTTCTTCGCCTGGGCGAGGGGGGCACCTGCGACCAGGCTCGCCGACACGACGGTCACGCACACCGCCAGCGACCCGCTCGACGCTCTCCATCCCACGGTGGTCCCCTTTGCTCGCAGCCTTCCCCGTTGGGGGGACTCTACGTCGGCGGGTGCCCGGGCGGACGGCAGTTGGCCCGTTCGGCTGCGGCCCGGTCCGCGCCTGCCTCTGCCCGGACTGACCACGGGTTAAAGTCAGGCCGTCCTCCAGTCGGGGACGCCGCCGTTGCTCGTCGACCCGAAGGACCCATCCCATGCCGCCACGGTCGGAGTCGCAGCCGGCCGGCCGAACGCGCGGGCCGGCCAGGACGGCGCGGCTCAGTCGCGAGGCGATCGTCAACGCGGCGCTGACGTTCCTCGACCGCGAGGGTTGGGACGCGCTGACGATCAACGCGCTGGCGACCCAGCTCGGCACCAAGGGCCCGTCGCTCTACAACCACGTCGACAGCCTCGAGGACCTGCGCCGCACGGTGCGCATGCGGGTCATCGGCGACATCATCGGCATGCTCAACAACGTCGGCGAGGGCCGCACCCGCGACGACGCCGTCGTCTCGATGGCCAGCGCCTATCGCAGCTACGCCCACCACCACCCCGGCCGGTACTCGGCGTTCACCAGGATGCCGCTCGGCGGCGACGACCCCGAGTACACGGCGGCCACGCGGGCGGCGGCCGAGCCGGTGATCGACGTGCTGGCGTCCTACGGGCTGGAGGGCGAGAACGGATTCTTCGCGGCGCTGGAGTTCTGGTCGGCGCTGCACGGCTTCGTCCTGCTGGAGATGACGGGCGTGATGGACGCGGTCGACACCGACGCCGTGTTCACGGACATGGTGCTGAGGTTGGCCGCGGGCATGGAGAGGCGCTGATAGGGTCGTCGACCGACCTGCTCAGCGGCCGGTCCGTCGGCTTTTGACCCGAGCCCCCGCAGACGGGTATCGTGGTCGATCGTGCCTGGCCGTTAGGGCGCTTGGGGCCGTGATGCCCGCAAGCAAGCCTGCACGCCGGGCAAATTCGCATGTCCACGACGCATCGACGAGCTCCGGTGCACGGGCGCGTGCGACACACCCGGCCGCGGGGTGACGTGGCAGGGCGTAACCGCAGTACACAGACTTGAGAATGACAGTAGTAACCGCAGAGCAGTCACGAGAAGCAACACAGAAAGCCGGTACATGCCAACCATCAACCAGCTGGTCCGCAAGGGTCGCCGGGACAAGATCGCCAAGGTCAAGACCGCGGCCCTCAAGGGCAGCCCACAGCGCCGCGGCGTGTGCACCCGCGTGTACACGACCACCCCGAAGAAGCCGAACTCGGCACTTCGCAAGGTCGCGCGCGTGCGTCTGACCAGCGCGGTCGAGGTCACCGCCTACATTCCAGGTGAGGGCCACAACCTGCAGGAGCACTCGATGGTGCTGGTGCGCGGCGGTCGCGTGAAGGACCTCCCCGGCGTGCGGTACAAGATCATCCGCGGCTCGCTGGACACCCAGGGTGTCAAGAGCCGCAAGCAGGCCCGGAGCCGCTACGGCGCCAAGAAGGAGAAGAGCTAATGCCGCGCAAGGGCCCCGCACCCAAGCGTCCGCTGGTCAACGACCCGGTCTACGGATCGCAACTGGTCACCCAGCTCGTGAACAAGGTGCTGCTGGACGGGAAGAAATCCCTCGCCGAACGCATTGTCTATGGTGCGCTCGAACAGGCTCGTGAGAAGACCGGCACCGATCCGGTGGTCACCCTCAAGCGCGCTCTCGACAACGTCAAGCCCGCCCTCGAGGTGCGCAGCCGCCGCGTCGGTGGCGCCACCTACCAGGTCCCCGTCGAGGTCCGCCCCGAGCGGTCCACCACGCTGGCACTGCGCTGGCTGGTGAGCTTCTCGAAGAACCGCCGCGAGAAGACGATGGTCGAGCGACTGGCCAACGAACTGCTCGACGCGAGCAACGGTCTGGGTGCCGCCGTCAAGCGACGCGAGGACACCCACAAGATGGCCGAGGCCAACCGAGCCTTCGCGCACTACCGCTGGTGATCAACCGCCTGCGGTCGGTGTCGAGCGCAGGCACATCAGAACACCTAACTAGCAAGCGAAAGAGTGGGATTTAGCCGTGGCACAGGACGTGCTGACCGACCTCACGAAGGTCCGCAACATCGGCATCATGGCGCACATCGATGCCGGTAAGACGACGACGACCGAGCGCATCCTCTACTACACCGGTATCAGCTACAAGATCGGTGAGGTGCACGACGGTGCCGCCACGATGGACTGGATGGAGCAGGAGCAGGAGCGGGGTATCACCATCACCTCGGCTGCCACCACCTGCTTCTGGGACGGCAACCAAATCAACATCATCGACACCCCCGGGCACGTCGACTTCACCGTCGAGGTGGAGCGCAGCCTGCGCGTGCTCGATGGCGCCGTCGCCGTCTTCGACGGCAAGGAAGGCGTCGAGCCGCAGTCCGAGCAGGTGTGGCGCCAGGCCGACAAGTACGACGTGCCGCGCATCTGCTTCGTCAACAAGATGGACAAGATCGGCGCGGACTTCTACTTCACCGTGCGGACCATCGAGGAGCGCCTCGGCGCCAAGGCGCTGCCGATCCAGCTGCCCATCGGATCCGAGGGTGGCTTCGAGGGCATCGTCGACCTGGTCGAGATGAAGGCCAAGGTCTGGCGCGGCGAGACCAAGCTCGGTGAGACCTACGAGACCATCGACATCCCCGCCGAACTGCAGGACAAGGCCGACGAGTACCGCACCAAGCTGCTCGAGACGGTCGCCGAGTCCGACGAGGCGCTGCTCGACAAGTACTTCGGTGGCGAGGAGCTCACCGTCGAGGAGATCAAGGGCGCGATCCGCAAGCTGACCGTCAACTCCGAGATCTACCCGGTGCTGTGCGGCAGCGCGTTCAAGAACAAGGGCGTTCAGCCCATGCTCGACGCGGTCATCGACTACCTGCCGTCCCCGCTGGACGTCGAGTCCGTCACCGGTCACGTGCCCGGCAAGGAAGACGAGCTGGTCACGCGCAAGCCCTCGACGTCGGAGCCGTTCTCGGCGCTGGCGTTCAAGGTCGCGACGCACCCCTTCTTCGGCAAGCTGACCTACGTCCGGGTGTACTCGGGCAAGGTCGACTCCGGCGCCCAGGTCATCAACGCGACCAAGGGCAAGAAGGAACGCCTCGGCAAGCTCTTCCAGATGCACTCCAACAAGGAGAACCCGGTCGAGACCGCCGCCGCCGGCCACATCTACGCCGTCATCGGCCTCAAGGACACCACCACCGGTGACACCCTGAGCGATGCCCAGCAGCAGGTCGTGCTCGAATCGATGACGTTCCCCGATCCGGTGATCGAGGTGGCCATCGAGCCGAAGACGAAGAGCGACCAGGAGAAGCTCTCCATCGCCATCCAGAAGCTGGCCGAGGAAGACCCGACGTTCAAGGTCCACCAGGACAACGAGACCGGCCAGACCGTCATCGGCGGCATGGGCGAACTCCACCTCGACATCCTCGTCGACCGCATGCGGCGCGAGTTCAAGGTCGAGGCCAACGTCGGCAAGCCGCAGGTCGCCTACAAGGAGACCATCAAGCGCGCGGTCGACAAGGTCGAGTTCACCCACAAGAAGCAGACCGGTGGCTCCGGCCAGTTCGCGAAGGTCCTCGTCAGCATCGAGCCGTTCACCGGCGAAGACGGTGCGACCTACGAGTTCGAGAACAAGGTCAGCGGCGGTCGCATCCCCCGCGAGTACATCCCGTCGGTGGATGCCGGTGCACAGGACGCCATGCAGTACGGCGTGCTGGCCGGCTACCCGCTGGTCAACCTGAAGCTGATCCTGCTCGACGGTGCCTACCACGACGTGGACTCGTCGGAAATGGCCTTCAAGATCGCCGGCTCCCAGGTGCTGAAGAAGGCTGCCGCGCAAGCGCAGCCGGTCATCCTGGAACCGGTCATGGCCGTCGAGGTCACCACACCCGAGGACTACATGGGTGAAGTGATCGGCGACCTCAACTCCCGCCGTGGTCAGATTCAAGCCATGGAGGAGCGCAGTGGCGCCCGCGTCGTGCGGGCGACTGTGCCGCTATCGGAGATGTTCGGTTACGTCGGAGACCTACGGTCGAAGACTCAGGGCCGGGCGAACTACTCCATGGTGTTCGACTCGTACGCCGAAGTTCCGGCGAACGTGTCGAAGGAAATCATCGCCAAGGCAACGGGCCAGTAGACCCGGCGCCCCGGCGGCGACCACACAACTGAAGACAGACCCAAATTCAAACAGCATCATCGAAGTCCAGGAGGACACAGAAGTGGCGAAGGCGAAGTTCGAGCGGACGAAGCCGCACGTCAACATCGGGACCATCGGTCACGTTGACCACGGCAAGACCACGTTGACCGCAGCAATCACCAAGGTTCTGCACGACAAGTACCCGGCGTTGAACGAATCGCGCGCATTCGACCAGATCGACAATGCGCCCGAGGAGCGTGAGCGTGGCATCACGATCAACATCTCGCATGTCGAGTACCAGACCGAGAAGCGTCACTACGCACACGTCGACGCCCCCGGCCACGCGGACTACATCAAGAACATGATCACCGGTGCCGCGCAGATGGACGGCGCGATCCTGGTGGTGGCCGCCACCGACGGCCCCATGCCCCAGACGAAGGAGCACGTGCTGCTCGCCCGTCAGGTCGGCGTGCCCTACATCCTGGTCGCGCTGAACAAGGCCGACATGGTCGACGACGAGGAGCTCCTCGAGCTCGTCGAGATGGAGGTCCGCGAACTGCTGGCCGCCCAGGAGTTCGACGAGGAAGCCCCCGTCGTGCAGGTCTCGGCGCTCAAGGCACTCGAGGGTGACCCGAAGTGGGTCAAGTCCGTCGAGGACCTCATGGACGCCGTCGACGAGTCCATCCCGGACCCGGTTCGCGAGACCGACAAGCCGTTCCTGATGCCCGTCGAGGACGTCTTCACGATCACCGGCCGCGGCACCGTGGTCACCGGTCGTGTGGAGCGCGGCGTGGTCAACGTGAACGAGGAAGTCGAGATCGTCGGCATCCGCCCGACCGTCACCAAGACGACGGTCACCGGTGTCGAGATGTTCCGCAAGCTGCTCGACCAGGGTCAGGCGGGCGACAACGTCGGCCTGCTGATCCGTGGTGTCAAGCGCGAGGACGTCGAGCGTGGCCAGGTCGTGGTCAAGCCCGGCACCACCACGCCGCACACCGAGTTCGAGGGCTCCGTCTACATCCTGAGCAAGGAAGAGGGCGGCCGTCACAAGCCGTTCCTCTCGAACTACCGCCCGCAGTTCTACTTCCGTACCACGGACGTGACCGGCGTCGTGACCCTCCCCGAGGGCACCGACATCGTGATGCCCGGCGACAACGTCGACATCTCGGTGAAGCTGATCCAGCCCGTCGCCATGGACGAGGGTCTGCGGTTCGCGATCCGCGAGGGCGGCAAGACCGTCGGCGCAGGCCGCGTCACCAAGATCATCAAGTAGGCACCGCCTACGGGATCATCAAGTGATCTGACCTAGTCGCAAAGCGGCGCTCATCCGAAAGGGTGGGCGCCGCTTTCGGTTTCGCGACACCCGTCGAGGCTGCTGCGAGATCGTGTTTCAGCGTGAACCACGACTCTCACAGCAGTCTCGACGTTTTCGCTCCTGTGCCGTCTACGATGAGCCTGCTGAGCAGGTGACATCGAGAAGGGTGGTACGGCGTGTCCGTGATCAACGTGCGCGCGTTCAGCGACGTCGGCCTGGTGCGCAAGCGCAACGAGGACGCCATCCTGGTCGCCGGCTGGCTCAGCCAGACGCGCGAGGGATCGCTCGTGGCAATGGATTTCGCACCGACGGTACCGTTCGTGTGCGCCGTGGCCGACGGCATGGGGGGACACGTCGGCGGCGATCTGGCGAGCCGCGTGGCGCTGACCGTCATCTCCGAACGCTCGCGCGACTGGCGCTCCGAAGACGACATCGCGAAGACCCTGCAGGACGCCAGCGACGAGGTGCGCACCGTCGGCGCGGACGCCGAGCTGCAGGGACTGGGCACGACGGTCGCCGGGTTGTGCCTGACCGCCGACGGCATCGTCGTCTTCAACGTCGGCGACAGCCCGCTGTTCTCCATCACCGACGGCGTGCTGACGCAGATCTCGATCGACGACTCGGTGTTCGACGTCAACGGCAGACCCACGAACATCATCACCCAGTCGCTGGGTCAGTTCCCGCCGGTGCAGCCGCACCTCAAGGTGCTGCCGTGGGAGGCGGGCACCTACCTGATGTGTTCGGACGGCGTCAGCGGCGTGATGTCACCGGAGGAGTTGCAGGCGGCCGTGCGCCGGCCCGACCTCGACGAGATGGCCGCCGACATCATCGACACCACGCGACGCAACGGCGCTCACGACAACTTCTCGTTCATCGTCGTCGAGATACCCGACCTGTCGTCACCGGACGCGACCACGCTGGCCCAGCGGACCGTCGAGACGGGCTGACCGGCACACTGTTCGCCACCTTGGCGTTAGTCTGACCGGCGAAGGGCCCGTCTTTCGAGGAGCGTGGCAATGCTGGGGCGATACGTGAAGACGCAGCTGATGGTGTTGCTGTGCGGCGGTCTGGTCGGTCCCGTCTTCCTGGTGGTGTACGTCGCGCTCGGCGCAGTCGCCCAGCCCTACGTCGGGTGGATGCTGTGGGTGGGTCTGCTGGTGACCGTCGCCGACGTGCTCGTCGCGATTGCGCTGACCAACCGCGGAGCGAAGTCCGATGCCGCGGCCAAGAGGCTGGAGGCCACCGGCGTGCTGGCGTTGGCACAGGTGCGGGGCATCGGCGAGACCGGCACGCGCATCAACGAACAACCGTTGGTGACGCTCGACCTGCACGTCGAGGGGCCGGGCCTGACGCCGTTCGACGTCACGGACCGGGTGCTGGCCTCGGTGACGCGACTTCCGCTCATCACCGGCCGCAAGCTGGTGGTGCTCGTCGACCCCGCGACCCGCGAATTCCGCATCGACTGGAATCGCAGCGCCCTGGTCGGCGGCATGATGCCCGCGCAGTTCACGCTCGCCGAGGACGGCAACCGCACCTACGACCTCACCGGGCAGGCGGGGCCGCTGATGGAGATCATGCAGATCCTCAAGGCCCATGGCGTCGCGATGGACGGCACCATCGACATCCGGTCCAATCCCGCGGTGCGTCAACAGGTGATGACGGTCGTGAGAAGAGCTGCTGCACAACAGGTTCCACCGGCGGCGCACATGTCGACGGCGCCCGTCGACCCGGTCGCCCCGTACCCGCCGCCCCCGCCCGGCCCGTCCGAGTCGACCGCCCGGCGGCTGCAGGAGCTCGAGACGCTGCGCGCCATGGGCACCATCTCCGATGCCGAGTACACCGCCAAGAGGCAGCAGATCATCGCCGAGCTCTGAGGCGCGGGGAGCTTTCTAGAACACGTTTCAGTTCGGCTGCTAGCCTGGGCGCGGGCGACGAAAGGGCGGTTGATGGGAACACTCGAGGGGCGCGTAGCACTCGTCACCGGAGCGGCACGCGGACAGGGCAGGGCGCACGCCGCGCGCCTGGCCGCCGAGGGCGCCGACGTCGTCGCCATCGACGTCTGCCGGCCGATCTCGGACACCATCACCTACCCCGCGCCGACGTCGGAGGACCTCGCCGACACGGCGCGGCAGGTCGAGGCGACCGGTCGCAAGGTGCTCGCCCGCGAGGTCGACATCCGCGATCTCGCCGCGCTGCAGCAGGTCGTCGCCGACGCCGTCGAACAGTTCGGCAGGCTCGACGTCGTGGTGGCCAACGCCGGCGTCCTGAGCTGGGGCCGGATGTTCGAGATGTCAGAAGAGCAGTGGGACTCCGTGATCGACGTCAACCTCAACGGGACGTGGCGCACGCTGCGCGCGGCCGTGCCCGCCATGATCGAGGCGGGCAACGGCGGGTCGATCATCGTCGTCAGTTCCTCGGCCGGCCTGAAGGCCACGCCCGGCAACAGCCACTACGCGGCCTCCAAGCACGGTCTGGTCGCCATCACCAACTCACTCGCACTCGAGGTGGGGGAGTACGGGATTCGGGTCAACTCGATCCACCCGTACTCGATCGGCACGCCGATGGTCGAACCCGAGGCCATGATGGAGATCTTCGCCAAGTACCCGACCTACCTCCACAGCTTCTCTCCCATGCCGTTTCATCCGGTCAACCACGATGGAAAGAAGGGGCTGCAGGAATTCATGACGGCAGAAGAGGTCTCGGACGTCGTGGCGTGGCTGGCCGGTGACGGCTCGTCGACGATCTCGGGATCTCAGATCGCCGTCGACCGTGGCACCATGAAGTACTAGCTGCCTGCACCCCGTTCGGCGAGGACGGCGGCCAATCGTTGCACCGCCCAATCGATCTCGGCGGCGGTGATCACCAGCGGCGGTGCGAAGCGCAGCGTCGAGCCGTGGGTGTCCTTGACGAGCACGCCGCGCTCGGCGAGCGCCAGACTGATCTGCTTGCCGGTGCCCAGCCGCGGGTCCAGGTCGACACCCGCCCACAGGCCGCGACCGCGCACGGCCCGCACGCCGCGACCGTGCAGCTCGCCCAGCCGCGCATGCAGGACGTCGCCGAGTTGCGCCGAGCGCGTTTGGAATTCACCGCTGCGCAGCATCCCGACGACCATGATGCCGATGGCGGCGGCCAGCGGATTGCCGCCGAACGTCGACCCGTGCTCACCGGGGTGCAGAACGCCGAGCACCGCGCGGTCGGCCACGACGGCCGACAGGGGGACGACGCCGCCGCCGAGGGCCTTGCCCAGCAGGTACACGTCGGGGACGACGCCCCAGTGGTCGCACGCGAAGGTGCGCCCGGTGCGGGCGAGCCCGGACTGGATCTCGTCGGCGATCATCAGCACGTCGTGCTGAGTGCACAGCGCGCGCACCGTCGGCAGATAGTCCGCGGGCGGCACGATGATGCCCGCCTCGCCCTGGATCGGCTCGAGCAGCACGGCGACGGTGTTCTCGTCGATCGCCGCGGCGAGCGCGTCGGCGTCCCCGAACGGCACCGAACGGAACCCCGGGGTGTAAGGCCCGAAGCCGCGGCGCGCGGTGTCGTCGTCGGAGAAGCTGATGATCGTGGTGGTGCGACCGTGAAAGTTGCCGTGCGCCACCACGATGGTGGATTGCCCGGCCGGTACGCCCTTGACGTCGGTGCCCCACTTGCGCGCCACCTTGATGCCGCTCTCGACGGCCTCGGCGCCGCTGTTCATCGGCAGCACGAGCTCCTTGCCGCACAACTCGGCGAGCGCGGCGCAGAACGGTCCGAGCCGGTCCGAATGGAACGCCCGGCTGACGAGGGTGACCGCGTCGAGCTGAGCGTGGGCGGTGGCGACGATCTCGGGGTGGCGGTGGCCGAAGTTGACCGCCGAGTACGCCGCCAGGCAGTCCAGGTAGCGGCGGCCCTCCACGTCGGTGATCCAGGCGCCCTCCGCGCTGGCGGCGACGACCGGCAGGGGCGAATAGTTGTGTGCGACATGGCATTCGTCGAGCGCGATGGCCTCCTGCGTCGCGGTGTCGGCGTCCACGGCGATCACGAGTACAACTCCAGCGTGCAGCACTTGACCGAGCCGCCGCCCTTGAGCAGTTCGGACAGGTCGATCCCGATCGGCTCGAAGCCGGCCTGCGACAGCTGGTCGGCGAAACCCGTTGCCGCGGCGGGCAGCAGCACGTGCCTGCCGTCGGACACCACGTTCAGCCCGAGGGCGTAGGCGTCGGCGGAGCCCACCTCGATGGCGTCGGGGAACGTCGAGCGCAACCGCGCGCGGGCCTGCGGGCTGAAGGCCGGCGGGTAGTAGGCGACGGTGCTGTCGTCGAGCACCGCCAGCGCGGTGTCCAGGTGATAGAAGCGCGGGTCGACCAACTCGAGGCTGACGACGGGCAGACCGGTGAGGTGTGCGACCTCGTCGTGGGCGCGCCGATCGGTGCGAAAGCCGTAGCCCGCCAGGATGATCGACCCGACGACGAGCAGATCGCCCTGGCCTTCGTTGGTGTGTCGGGTGAACGCCGGCTCGAAGCCGCGACGGGTCAGCCACTCGGCGTGGGCCACGGCCTCCCCGGCGCGCTGGGGGAACGCGAAGCGGGCCACGACGGCCCGGTCGCCGACGACGAGGGCGCCGTTGGCGGCGTAGACCATGTCGGGCAGCCCGGCGATCGGCTCGATCAACTCGACGGCGTGCCCGAGGTCGCGGTACGTCGAGAGCAGAATCTCCCACTGCCGCGTGGCGAGTGCGGTGTCGACGGGAACGGACGTGTCCATCCACGGGTTGATGGCGTACTCGACGGCGAAGAAGGTCGGTGCGGTCATGGCGTAGCGGCGCAGCCGTGCGGCCCGTCGCGGAGTGGTGACGGCCGGGGCGCCCCCGACGTCGGAAATCGTCATGAATCGACGATATGAGCGCGCTCTGGCGCAAGCAATCGTCGTCCGTTGCGCGTCGACCTGCAGTTCGTTGTGCCAAACGTAGGATGGCGGCGATTCATTGTGCAAGGACGAGAGGTGACGCCGATGGACCGGCTCGACCAGACCGACGAACGCATTCTCGCCGAGTTGGCCGACCACGCTCGCGCTACCTTTGCCGAGATCGGTCAGCGCGTGAACCTCTCCGCGCCCGCGGTGAAGCGACGCGTCGACCGCATGCTCGACGACGGTGTGATCCGCAGCTTCACCACCGTCGTCGACCGCAACGCGCTCGGGTGGAACACCGAGGCCTACGTGCAGGTGTTCTGCCACGGCACGATCGCCCCCGCCGAACTGCGCGCGGCGTGGGTCGGCATCCCCGAGGTCGTGAGTGCGGCGACCGTGACCGGCACGGCCGACGCGATCCTGCACGTGCTCGCACGCGACATGCGCCATCTCGAAGAGGCCCTCGAACGCATCCGGGCGAGCGCCGACATCGAACGCAGCGAGAGCATCGTCGTGCTGTCCAACATCATCGAACGGGCCCGCGCCTGACGGGTGGCGGACACCGCTCCTAGTCGATCGTGTAGGAAAGCCGTGTGACTACTAGTGGTGGCATCGTCATCGTCGGTGGCGGACTCGCCGCGACGCGGACGGCCGAACAGCTGCGCCGCGCCGCATACGAGGGTGCGATCACGCTCGTCAGCGACGAGGACCACCTGCCCTACGACCGGCCGCCGCTGTCGAAGGACGTGCTGCGCGGCGAGACCGACGACGTCCTGCTCAAGCCCGCCGAGTTCTACGACGAGCAGGCCATCACACTGCGCCTCGGCGCGGCGGCGACGAGCCTGGACACCAAGGCGCAGACGGTCACCCTGGCCAACGGCGACGTCATCGCCTACGACGAGCTGGTGATCGCAACGGGGTTGACGCCCAAGCGGATTCCGTCGTTCCCCGACCTGGAGGGCGTGTGCGTGCTGCGCACGTTCGACGAGAGCCTGGCGCTGCGCGAGCGGGCCGGCACGGCGCGACATGCGGTCGTGATCGGCGCGGGGTTCATCGGCTGCGAGGTGGCGGCCAGCCTGCGCACGCTGGGTGTCGACGTCGTGCTCGTCGAGCCGCAGCCGACGCCGCTGGCCTCGGTGCTCGGCGAACGGATCGGTGAGCTCGTCGCGCGGCTGCACCGCGCCGAGGGCGTCGACGTGCGCTGCGGCGTCGGGGTGACCGAGCTGCGCGGCACCGACCACGTCGAACAGGTCGTGCTGGCCGACGGCAGCGTGCTGGATGCCGACATCGTCGTGATCGGCGTGGGCTCGCGGCCGTCCACCGATTGGCTCGAGGGCAGCGGGGTCACGGTCGACAACGGCGTGGTGTGCGACGTCTCCGGGCGCACCACGGCCCCCAACGTCTGGGCGATCGGCGACGTGGCCTCCTGGCGCGATGCGCAGGGACACCAAGTGCGCGTGGAACATTGGAGCAACGTGGCCGAGCAGGCGCGGGTCATCGTGCCGGCGATGCTCGGTGCGGAGGCGTCGTCGGCCGTCGTGGTGCCGTACTTCTGGAGCGACCAGTACGACGTCAAGATCCAGTGTCTCGGCGAGCCGGAGGCTGACGACGTCGTGCACGTGGTCACCGACGACGGCCGCAAGTTCCTGGCCTACTACGAGCGCGACGGCGCGGTCGTCGGCGTCGTGGGCGGCGGGATGCCGGGCAAGGTCATGAAGGCCCGCGCCAAGATCGCGGCGGCCGCCCCCATCGCCGACGTCCTGTAGCGATTTCGGCGCGGTTTCGCCCGCGGAGGGACGGTTACCGCGCCGAAATCGCTAGAGCTGGCCGAGGTAGAAGCGCACCCCCTGGTCGTCGGCGCACAGCGCAGAGCCGCCGTAGGACTGCCGCGACGGCTCCTCGATGACCGTGCCGCCGGCCTCTCGCACGCGCTGCACGGCGGCGACGATGTCGGTCACCGTCCACATCGGCACGGTCATCGGCTCGTCGCTCCCGCCCGCCACGCCGGCCATCGGATGCACCGAGCGCGGCTCCCAACCGTCGTCGATGCGTCCGGGGTCGAAGCTCCAGCCCAGCACGCGGCCGTAGAACTCGCGGAAGGCCGCGGAGTCGGTCACCTGGTAGGTGACGTACGAGAGTTGGCCTGGCCCAGCGCCGTTCAGCGCGGGTCGTGGGTTGGCGGCCACGGGCTGATAGACCGCGAACGCGGTGCCGAATGGGTCGGTGCCGTCGACCGTCGGTCCATGCGGATTCATCGTCACCTCACCCGCCGTTCCGCCCGCGTCGAGGATCGCCTGCCGGGCCGCCGCCGCGTCGGCGACCGCGTAGCAGCAGAACAGGGTGCGCGGGCCGGCGGCTGCGACGATGCCGATGGGCTGCGCCGTGTTGGTCACCCGGCGAGACTCCGCGTCGTACGTCCACCCGAGCACGTGGCGGTAGAACGCGGCCGACCGCGCGGGGTCTGCCGTCCACACCGAGACGTAGCCGATGTCGCCGTGCCGAATCTGGGGCACGGAGCCCAGGACGGGCCCGCTCAGCATCCACCGATGGCCGAAGGGGTCGATGATCGTGGCGGTGCGTGCACCGTGGTTCTCGTAGGGCTCGCGCTGCACTGAGGCGCCACGGTCGCGGGCGCGGTCCAGCGTGGTGTCGGTGTCGGCGACGCTGAGCATCAAGCTGACTGAGACCGCTTGCGCAGCAGGGCCTTTGAGGCCGATGTCGGGAAACTCGTCGGCCAGGTACAGTACGCCGCCGGCCAGCGCCAGCTCCGCGTGACCGATGCGTCCGTCGGCCATGGTGGTCGGCTCGCCGACCATGACGGCACCCAGTGCGTCGACGTACCAGGCGAGTGCGGCCGACGCGTCTGCCACGGTGAGGTAGGGGAGCGCCGCGGGACGGGGCGCAGCGAAGATCTCGGTGTTCGTCACGGTGGCTCCTTCGGTTTCGGGGGATCGGGACATGGCTGATTCGAGGCGGGCCCGCAGGCGGGCGGCGAAGGCGGGGTCGGGTCGAACCGGGGGGTCGTCGCCGGTCAGCACCGCGAGTGGGTCGTGCTCGGTCATGGCGTCCCTCCCTCCGGGTAGAGCGATCTGAAGGCCCGCCGAGCCCGCACCAGCAGGGCTTCGGTGGCGTGCACCGTACGGCCGATCAACTCGGCGCATTCGGGGACCGACCGGTCGTCGAGGTAGCGCAGCACCAGGACGGTCCGATGGTGATCGGGCAGTCGGGCCAACACGCCTTCGGCGACGATGCGGTCCAGCTGGGCATCCCAGCCATCGCTGGCCTCGACGGGCTCGGGCACCTCGGCCACCGGCTCGGTGAATCGGTCGTGGCGTCGGCGGTAGTGGTCGGCGAGCTTGTGTCGCGCGACGCCGATCAGCCAGGGCACGCTGAGCTGCGGCGGTTCGTGCCGTTGCGCGGCGTCCATCGCGGCGAGGAAGGTCTCCGACGTCAGGTCCTCGGCCGTGCCACGGTCACCACATCGTCGGATGAAATACCCGTAGACAGCCGGCAACGCGTCGTCGTACAGCGCCAGCAGCGCTCGCGATTCTGCGCTCACACCGTCATCGTCGCCGGAGACGGCCGAACTCCGACGTCCTCTAGCGATTCGTGTCGTTTCCGGAGCGCTCGGCGCGACGCAACTGACACGAATCGCCGGGGGAGCTAGGGGTCGAGGGCGGCCAGGCCCGAGCTGACCGCGTCGAACGCCGCCCCGAGCGCCGTCTGCAGCGAGGCGGACTCGTCGGCCAGCCAGTTCTCATAGGCCGACATCGCCACGCCGAGCATCGTCCATGCGATGGTCTGGGGCACCAGGTCGACGGCCTTGACGCCGAGCCGGCGGGCGACGAAGTCGGCGACCACGGCGCGCCACCCGGCGTACATGGTCATCGAATGTGCTTGCAGCGCAGCTGTTTCCAGAATCACCCGCATGCGTTCGCGGTGCCGGGCGGTCTCGGTCTCGTCGAACCGGTTGAACGCGAGCAGGGCCGATCGCAGGGCGACGCTCATCGGCGCGTCGTACGGCTCGGCGTGCAGCAGACCTCGCATGAGGCCGAGATGGGCGTCGAAGTCGCCCCACGGGATGGCGTTCTTGGTCGGGTAGTACCGGAACAGCGTGCGACGGGAGATGCCGGCGGCGCGGGCGACGTCGTCGACGCTGACGTCGTCGAAGCCGCGCTCGGCGAACAGGTCGAGGGCCACGTTGGTGATGTGGTCCTGCGTGGTGGACCGCCGTCGACCGACGCGGTGGGAGGGCCCGGAATTCATCGAAACCCACCCTTCCTTTTCGGCACTCGATGCCATATTGTTGCGACCTGTATCACTATTGTGCAAGCACGCGACTCGAAGGGGTGCACGAATGGAGCCGAACCAGCAGGTGGAGACCGAGCCCGAACTCGTCACCGAGAGCCTCGTCGAAGAGGTCTCGATCGACGGTATGTGCGGGGTCTACTGATCGTGGCGGCACCCGTCACGGACGCGCGCGCGTTCGATCCCGACGTTCGATGGCGGGTGCACCATCAGGTCGCGGTGCGGCCCGAGCCGTTCGGCGCGCTGCTGTATCACTTTGGCACGCGCAAGCTTTCGTTCCTGAAGAACACGACCATCGTCGAAGTCGTCACGTCGCTGAACGACCACCCCGACGCCAGGTCCGCGTTGCGGGCCGCCGGCGTCGACGACGCCTCGGCGGCGCCCTATCTGCACGCGCTCGGCGTGCTCGTCTCATCCCAGATGCTCGTCCGCGAGGAGAACACGTGACCACGATGCAGCCCGTTCCCCGGCTGGTCGATCAGTTCGAGCGCGGTCTGGACGCGCCGATCTGCCTGACCTGGGAACTGACCTACGCCTGCAACCTGGCGTGCGTGCACTGTCTGTCGTCGTCGGGCAAACGCGATCCGCGCGAGCTGTCGACGCAGCAGTGCAAGGACGTCATCGACGAGCTGCAGCGCATGCAGGTGTTCTACGTCAACATCGGCGGCGGTGAGCCGACCGTGCGCTCGGACTTCTGGGAGTTGGTCGACTACGCGACCGCCCACCAGGTCGGGGTCAAGTTCTCCACCAATGGCGTGCGGATCACCCCCGAGGTGGCGACCAAGCTGGCCGCCAGCGACTACGTCGACGTCCAGATCTCCCTCGACGGCGCGACCGCGGAGGTCAACGACGCCGTCCGTGGCGCCGGATCGTTCGCCATGGCGGTGCGCGCCCTGGAGAACCTGGCCGCGGCGGGCTTCCGCGACGCCAAGATCTCCGTCGTCGTCACCCGGCACAACGTCGATCAGCTCGACGAATTCAAGGCGCTGGCAGACCGATTCGGCGCCACGCTGCGGATCACCCGGTTGCGGCCGTCGGGTCGCGGCGCCGACGTGTGGGACGAACTGCACCCGACCGCCGCCCAGCAGGTGCGCCTCTACGACTGGCTGGTCGCCCACGGCGAGGGCGTGCTGACGGGTGACTCGTTCTTCCACCTGTCGGGGCTGGGCGCACCGGGCGCGTTGGCCGGACTGAACCTGTGCGGGGCCGGTCGCGTCGTGTGCCTCATCGACCCCGTCGGCGACGTGTACGCGTGCCCGTTCGCCATCCACGATCGGTTCCTCGCCGGAAACATCCTGTCCGACAGCGGGTTTCAGAACGTCTGGCAGAACTCCACGCTGTTCCGCGAACTGCGTGAGCCGCAGTCGGCCGGGGCCTGCGGCAGCTGCGACCACTACGACGGTTGCCGTGGCGGCTGCATGGCCGCCAAGTTCTTCACCGGTCTACCGATGGACGGCCCCGACCCCGAGTGCGTGGTCGGCTACGGCGAACCGGCGTTGGCGCGCGAGCGGGAGCGGCCCAAGCCCAGCGGCGACCACTCCCGCGGCGCGGGCGCGACGCGCTCCGGCCAGGGTCCCGTTCCACTGAAACTCCTCACCCGTCCGCCGCAAGGCAAACCCTGCAACGAAAGTCCCTTATAGCTCATGGCTCGTGACGTCTGGTTCGAAACCGTCTCCATCGCTCAGCAGCGCGCCAAGAAGCGGCTGCCCAAGTCGGTCTACAGCGCGTTGATCGCGGCGAGTGAGCGTGGCATCACCGTCGGCGACAACGTCGACGCGTTCGGGGAGCTCGGCTTCGCCCCGCACGTCATCGGTGCGCTGGAGAAGCGTGACCTCGCCACCACCGTGATGGGACAAGAGATCTCGCTGCCGGTGATGATCTCCCCGACCGGTGTGCAGGCCGTGCACCCCGACGGTGAGGTCGCCGTCGCCAGGGCGGCCGCCGCGCGCGGCACGGCGATGGGGCTGTCGTCATTTGCCAGCAAGCCCATCGAGGACGTCATCGCCGCCAACCCCAAACTCTTCTTCCAGGTCTACTGGCTGGGTGGACGCGACGAGATCGCCGCGCGCATCGAGCGGGCGCGGGCGGCGGGTGCGGTCGGCATCATCGTCACCACCGACTGGACGTTCAGTCACGGCCGCGACTGGGGCAGCCCGAAGATTCCGCAGGAGATGGATCTCAAGACCATCATCAAGATGATGCCCGAGGGTCTGACCCGGCCCCGGTGGATGGTGCAGTGGGGCAAGACGCTGCGACCGCCGAACCTGCGCGTGCCCAACCAGGGCGCCGCCGGTGAGCAGGGCCCGCCGTTCTTCGCCGCCTACGGCCAGTGGATGACCACGCCGCCACCGACGTGGGAGGACATCGCCTGGGTCGCCGAACTGTGGGGTGGACCGCTGATGCTCAAGGGCATCATGCGCCTCGACGACGCCAAACGTGCCGTGGATGCCGGGGTTTCGGCCATCTCGGTGTCCAATCACGGCGGCAACAACCTCGACGGCACGCCTGCGTCGATCCGCGCGCTGCCGGTCATCGCCGAGGCGGTGGGAGACCAGGTCGAGGTGTTGCTCGACGGTGGCATCCGACGCGGCAGCGACGTCGTCAAGGCCGTCGCGCTGGGGGCGCGGGCGGTGATGCTCGGCCGCGCGTACCTGTGGGGCCTGGCCGCCGAGGGGCAGCCCGGCGTGGAGAACGTCCTCGACATCATGCGCGCGGGGATCGACTCCGCCCTCATGGGCCTGGGCAAGGCCTCCATCCACGACCTGACCCCCGACGACGTCCTGGTGCCGCCGGGGTTCACCAGGACCCTGGGCGCCCCGACCACCTAGGCGGCCGGCCGAGCTGGTCCCGGTGGGGCGGGCGGTGCTCACGTGGCGGACGTGATGCGCTGACCGTACGCGGGTGTATTTCTGCCGAATCAATTGCTGCGCAAACCCCAACAATCGGCGCACGCCAGGTGGATTCGGCCTACGATCGGCGGGTGGTCTTCCCCAGCGAGCTTGGGAACTCAACGGCGAGGCAGCTCCACGATCTGTCCCCAGCGTTGATCATCCCGCTAGGTTCAACCGAGCAGCATGGGCCACACCTGCCGGTCGACACCGACACCCGGATCGCATCCGCTGTTGCCAGCGGGATTGCTGAGCGACTGGCCGGGGACTGGCTGCTGGCGCCCGCGATCGGCTATGGGGCCAGCGGAGAGCACGAGGGATTTCCCGGCACCGTCTCGATTGGCACCGCTGCGCTGCAGCTCCTGCTGGTCGAGTACGGCCGATCGGCAGGTGGCTGGGCTCGTCGGCTGGTGTTCGTCAACGGCCATGGAGGCAACGTATCCGCGGTTGCTGCGGCCGTCGGGCTGCTGCGCCGGGAGGGTCGCGACGCGGCGTGGTGCGCGTGCCGCGTGGACGGCGCCGACGCCCATGCCGGACACACCGAAACGTCTGTATTGCTACATATTTCGCCCGAGGTGGTGCGCACCGCGGACTGGGTGGCGGGCAACGAGGCGCCGCTGTCGGACCTGATGCCGCGGATGCGCGCGGGCGGAGTCGCGGCCGTCAGCCCGGTCGGAGTGCTCGGCAACCCCACCACGGCAACCGCCCAAGACGGGTCGCGTATCTTTGCTGAAATGGTCGACGACTGCGCCAGCCGCATCACGGCGTGGAAACCCGGCGCCGGGGGGTTCCTGCAGTGACGGGACCGCGGTTGCCCGACGGATTCGCCGTGCAGGTGGACAGGCGGGTCAGGGTGCTCGGGGAGGGGTCGGCGCTTCTCGGTGGCTCGCCGACCCGGCTGCTGCGCCTCGCGCCCGCCGCGCAGACGATGCTGAGCAGTGGGCGGCTGGAAGTCCACGACGCGCAGAGCGCCCAGCTGGCCAGGACCCTGCTCGACGCGACCGTGGCGCATCCGCGACCGGCCAGCGGACCGTCGCACCGCGACGTCACCGTCGTCATTCCGGTGCGGGACAACGCGATTGGGTTGAATCGTCTGGTCCGGTCGCTGCGCGGGATGCGGGTGATCGTGGTCGACGACGGATCGTCGCCGCCGGTCGAGGTCGCTGACTTCGCCGGGCCGCACTGCGACATCCGCCTGCTCCGCCACGACGCGAGCCGGGGCCCCGCGGCCGCGCGCAACACCGGACTGGCGGCCTGC
Source organism: Mycolicibacterium madagascariense (assembly GCF_010729665.1). NCBI lineage: Bacteria > Bacillati > Actinomycetota > Actinomycetes > Mycobacteriales > Mycobacteriaceae > Mycobacterium > Mycolicibacterium madagascariense. Next base: position 1,185,930 of record NZ_AP022610.1, read on the forward strand.
GACACGGACTTCGTCGCGTTCCTCGACTCCGACGTCGTGCCCCGTCGCGGATGGCTCGAGGCGCTGCTCGGACACTTCTGCGATCCCGCGGTGGCCCTGGTGGCGCCGCGCATCGTCGGGTTGCGAGAACCGGGCAATCTCGTCGCCCGCTACGAGGCCGTGCGGTCGTCGCTCGACCTCGGCCTGCGCGAGGCGCCCATCGTGCCCTACGGCACGGTGTCCTACGCGCCCAGCGCCGCGATCATCTGCCGACGGTCCACCCTGCAGCAGGTCGGTGGTTTCGACGAGTCGCTGAGCTCCGGGGAGGACGTCGACCTGTGTTGGCGTTTCATCGAGGCCGAGGCCCGGCTGCGCTACGAGCCGATCGCGCTGGTCGGTCACGACCATCGCACGAAGCTACGAGACTGGTTGGTGCGCAAGGCTTTCTACGGATCGTCGGCAGCGCCGCTGGCGATCCGCCATCCCGGCAAGACCGCGCCGCTGGTGCTGTCCGGATGGACGATGCTGGTGTGGGTGCTGTTGGCGATGGGCTCGAGCGTCGGGCTCGTCGCCTCGACCGTCGTCGCGGCGATCACGGGCCGCAAGATCGCCAAGGCGCTCGACACCGTCGACACCGAGCCCAGAGAGGTGGCCGCCGTCGCGGCCCAGGGACTCTGGTCGGCGGCCCTGCAGCTGGCATCGGCGATCTGCCGGCACTACTGGCCCGTGGCGCTGGTGGCCGCCATCCTGTTCCGCCGGTGCCGCCAGGTGGTCTTGGTGGCCGCCGTCGTCGACGGCGTCGTCGACTGGGTGGGCCGCAACGGCAACGCCGACGACGACGGCAAGCGGGTCGGTCTGCTGGGCTACCTGCTGCTCAAGCGTCTCGACGACCTCGCCTACGGCTACGGGCTGTGGCGCGGCGTCCTGCGCGAACGTCATCTCGGCGCGCTCAAGCCGCAGATCCGGACCTAGCCGGCGCCTTGCATTCCGACGTCCTGATCGTCGGTGCTGGCAGCGCCGGTTGCGTTCTCGCCGTAGCTCTTTCGCGTGATCCGCACTGCCACGTGGCGGTCGCCGAAGCGGGTCCGGGACCGTCGGACCCGGCCGTCGTCGACCAGATCGGCAACGGCACCGCCCTGCCGATCGGGCCACGGAGCTCGGTGGTGCGACGCTACGAGACGACGCTGACCGAACGTCCCGCGCGGTCCGCCTCGATCATGCGGGGCGCCGTCGTCGGCGGGTCGGGCGCGGTCAACGGCGGCTACTTCGTGCGCGGGCTGGCGACCGACTTCGACGGCTGGGGCATTCCCGGCTGGTCCTGGGCCGACGTGCTGCCACACTTCCTCGACGTCGAGACCGACCTGGACTTCACCGGGCCGCTACACGGTTCCGCCGGCCCGATGCGCATTCGCCGGGTGACCGAATTCGAGACGGGCGCAGCCGCTTTCATCGACGCGGCGCGCGACCACGGCTACCCGTGGGTGGACGATCTCAACGGTGACGCGCCGGGGCGCGCCGGCGTGGGCGCCGTCCCGCTCAACATCGACGCGGGCCGCAGGCTCGGGCCCGGCGAGGCGTTCCTCGGACCGGCCGCGGACCGACCGAACCTGGCCGTGCATCCGCACACCAGGGCCCTGCGCATCGCGTTCGCCGGCCACCGCGCCATCGGCGTCGACTGCGTCGGCGCGCGGGGACGGCAGCGACTGACCGCCGACCGCGTCGTGCTCGCGGCGGGCGCGATCGGCTCGGCACACCTGCTCATGCTGTCGGGCATCGGGCCGGCCGGGCTGCTGTCCGCCGCGGGCGTGCCAGTGCTCGCCGACCTACCGGTGGGGACGCGCAGCGTCGATCATCCCGAATGGGTGCTGCCCGTCGACTGGCCCGCGGCGCCGGGGCATCCGCCGCTGGAAGCCCTGCTCACCACCGCAACCGGTCTCGAGATCCGTTGTTACACGACGGGTTTCGGGGCGATGATCGGTGGCGACCACGATCCGGCGGACCGGCCGCACCTCGGGGTGACGCTCATGCGCCCGCACTCCCGCGGCACCGTCACCCTGGCCTCGGCCGATCCCGACGTGGCGCCGCTCATCCGGCACCGCTACGACGACGACGCCCGCGACGTCGAACTGCTCGCCGCGGGCGCCGAGCTCGCCCACGACCTGGCGGGGTCGGGGTACCACGCCAGGGAGTCGAACTGGTCGACGTCGCAGCACCTGTGCGGCACGGTGCCGATGGGCGAAGACGGTCAGGCGCCGCTCGACGAGCGTTGCCGGGTGCGGGGATTGGAGGGGCTGTGGGTCGTCGACGGCTCCATCCTGCCCGCCATCACCAGCCGCGGACCGCACGCCACGATCGTGATGATCGGCCACCGCGCAGCGGAATTCATCCGTTGACGCGGCGCATCGTGACCAGCGCCTCGGCCAGCAGAGTGGCGGCCACCACCCCGTCGACGACGGGGACGCCGAGCCGTGCACCGAGCGGCGCGGCGAACGGCGCCATCGCGGCGCAGCCGAGCACGATGGCGCGGCTGCCGTCCTGCGCCAGCGCCTTCTCGCAGAGATCGCCGACCGGCTCGATCGTGCCGGGATCGGAATCGAGCACCAGCACCGGGATGTCGCAGGCGTACACGCCGAGACACTGACTGGGCGTGTACGTCTTCGCCAGCGACCACGCCGTCGGCACCGTCGACGACATCGAGGTCACCACCGAGAAGCTGCCTGCGCCCAGGGCCGCGGCGTGCATGGCCGCCTGCGCGATGCCGAGCACGGGCACGTCGACCGCGGCGCGCACCCGTTCCAGGCCGGGGTCGCCGAAGCAGGCGATCACGACGGCGTCGGGTGCCTGCGCGGACGCCGCAGCCTTGAAGACCTCGTCGAGAAGCCCTGGGAGGCAACGACGTTCGTCGTCGTCGCTCTCGATGCTCGCGGGACCGCCCACGGGGTTGACCGCGACGACCTCGGTGCCGGGCCCGGCGACGGCGCGCGCGCTCGCCCCGATGGCCTCGGTCATCGACGCGGTGCTGTTGGGATTGACGATCAGGAGCCGCACGCGCCCAGTTTACGGCCGGTGCGTGCGACGAGGCCGAACCGTCTGCCGTCGCGGCCCGGTGCCCAGACGGCGAACGAGCACCAGCGGCGCGCGGGCGACAGCCGTGCCATCGCCGGATCGATATCCTGGTCGGACGACGCGAGCGTGTCGACCATGGCGGTGCGCTCCTTCGTCGGCAGCGTTTCGAGACTAACAGTCTTGGTGATGAACCCATAGTCTCAAAAGTGAGTGCGGGGCGGGAGGTGAGATGACCGAGGGACGAGGCGATCCACGCCCCGCCCGCTCACGGGCGCGGCTGCTGGAGGCCGCCACGGCGCTCCTGCGCTCGGGCGGCCCCGGTGCGGTCACCATCGACGCCGTCACCAGCAGCGCCAACGTGGCGCGCGCGACGCTGTACCGGCACTTCTCCGGCGCCAACGATCTGCTGGCCGCCAGCTTCACCAGCCTGATCCCACCGCCGCCGATGCCGCCGGAGGACGGCACGCTGCGGGAGCGGTTGACCGCGATCGTGGTGGCCTGGGGGGAGTCGGTCGCCGAGGCGCCCACCATCCTGACCGCCATGTCGTGGCTGGCGCTGGGGCCGGACATCGATCACGTGCCCTCGTCACGGCCCGACGGTGCCCCCGGTTCGGAGCTGCACTCGCTGCGGGAGCGGATCGCTCAGCAGTACTCGGCGCCGTTCGACGTCATCTTCGACGGTCCGCAGGCCGCGGCCGAGCTCAAACCCTTCGACCGCACAACGGCTTTCGCGCTACTGATCGGACCCCTGGCCTTCGGCCGGATCAGCACGCTCGCCGACTTCGACTACCGCGCGGTCGCCGTCGCGGCCGTCGACGGCTTCCTGACCGCCTTCGCCAAGCGTTCCGGCGACGACTAGCGCAGCGCGTACCTGATCGGGAGGTGCTTGAGGCCCCCGACGAACGTCGTCGCGGAAAGCTCTGGGGGCCCGGCCAATTCGACGGACGACAGCCGCGGGACGAGTTCGGTGAACAGGCTGTTCATCTCCATCCGCGCGAGCGCGGCGCCCAGGCAGAAGTGCACGCCGTAGCCGAAGGCCACGTGCTTGTTGGGGTCGCGGCCGACGTCGAACCGGAACGGGTCGGTGAACACCTCCTCGTCGCGGTTGCCCGACACGTACGCCAGATACACGGACTCACCGGCCGCGATGTCCACCCCGCGCACCGTGGTGTCGGCGGACGCCGTGCGCATAAACTCCTTGACGGGGGTCGACCACCGGATCATCTCCTCGACGGCGGTCGGCATCAGACCCGGATCCTCGCGTAGCCGTCGAAGTTCGGCGGGATTGTCGATCAGCGCGCGCATCCCGCCGGAGATGGCGTCCTTCGTGGTGTCGTGGCCGGCGCTGGCCACGATCACGTAGTACGAGGCGGTGTCCACCTCGGACAGCGGCTCACCGTCGATCGTGCCGTTGGCGATGGCCGAGGCCAGGTCGTCGGTCGGCTGCGCGCGCCGCGACGCCGTCAACTCCGAGAAGTAGGCGAAGAAGTCGAGGAGCACGGCCATCTGCTCCTCGGGGGTGGTGCCGCGCTTGTACTCGTCGTCGTCCCCGCCGAACATCTCCTGGGTGAGCGCGTGCATGCGGCCGAAGTCGGATTCGGGCAGCCCGAGCAGCGACATGATCACGTACAGCGGGAAGTCGACCGCGACGTCGGTGACGAAGTCGCATTCCGGTCCGATGTCGGCCATCTTGTCGACGTAGCGCCTCGCCAGTTCGTCCACCCGGACCTTGAGCGCGCGCATTGCCTTCGGGCGGAACCAGTCGGCGCCGATCGAGCGCACCTTGCGATGGTGCGGGTCGTCCATGTGGATCAGCGTCCGCAGGCCCATGCCCGCCTCGAGCTGCGCCTTGGCCAGGTCGTCGGCCGCGGCGGTGGACAGCAGCGGGCGCGGCTCGCTGAGGAACAGTTCGTTGTCGCGTTCGATGGCCATGATGTCGGCGTGCTTGGTGATCGCCCAGAACGGTCGGTAGGGCCAAACGTCCACCCAGGCAACGGGATCGTGAGCGCGCAGCTCGGCCAGCGCGGCGTGCAGCCGGTCGTCGTCGGCATAGGCCGTGGGATCGGCCAGGACCTTGGCGGCGGGGTTCACGATCGGTGTGCTCATCGGACTCCTGAATCACGGTCGACTCTTGACGGGTGTCAAGCGGGATTTTATGGCGACCGCCCGAACCTCAGGGTCGGATTGCCGGGATCCAGGTGTTCAGTAGGCTCGGCGGCAATGCGATCTGAATCGGTGGGGCGCCGCACGACCGCGATACTCCTGGCCATCCTGGTCCTCGTCACGGGGTGTGCGCGTGGTGAGGGCGAGGCCGCCAAGCCCGCGCCGCCCGTCGATCCGGAACTGGTGCAGACCGCGACGGGGTGGGTGCGTGGCGTCGTCACCGCCGACCATCGGTTGTTCGCCGGAATCCCCTATGCGGCACCGCCGGTCGGGCCGCTGCGCTGGCAACCGCCCGCGCCGGCACTGCCCTGGCCGGGGGTGCGGGACGCCACGCACAACGGACCCCGCTGCATGCAGGACACCAGCGACCTGGAGATGGGCCGTCAGACGTCCGAGGACTGCCTGACGCTCAACGTGTGGACGCCACCGGTGTCGGGCGCCAAGCGCGCCGTCATGGTGTGGATCCACGGCGGCGCGTTCATCAACGGCAGCGGTGGGCTGTACGACTCGCACTGGCTCGTCGACCGGGGCGACGTCGTGGTCGTCACCCTGAACTACCGACTGGGCGCGCTGGGCTTCCTCGCCCACCCCGCGCTGGGCTCCACCGGCGCCGTCGGCAACTTCGGACTGGCCGACCAGCAGGCCGCGCTGCGCTGGGTGCACGACAACATCGCCCGCTTCGGCGGCGACCCCGGCGCCGTCACGATCGCCGGTGAGTCCGCGGGCGGCATGTCGGTCTGCGACCACCTCGTCGCCCCCGGCTCGTCGGGCCTGTTCCGGGCGGCGCTCATCCAGAGCGGCCCGTGCCAGGCGCAGGTCGCCCTCCCCGTCGCCCAGCGCGCGAGCCTCGACTACGCCCGCGACGCCGGTTGCGGCAACCCCGCGACGGCCGCCGCCTGCCTGCGCGCGCTGCCGGCGAACAAGCTGCGAAAACCGGTGTGGTACTACCACATTGGCGACGACTCGCTGAGCGGCCCGGTGACCGGTACGGACGTCCTGCCGGTGGATCCGATGGTCGCGATCGGCGAGGGGCGTGCGGCCAAGGTGCCGGTCCTGGTCGGCAGCAACGCCGACGAGTTCACGCTGTTCGTCGCGCTGCAGTACCTCCGGCTGAATCGACCGTATACGCAGGGTCAGTATCCCCAGCTGCTCGCCGAGACGTTCGGCACCGACGGTCCCGCCGTCGCCGCCCGCTACCCGCTGACGCGGTACCGGGGGAGCGTGCCGCTGGCCTACTCCGCCGCGGTGACCGACGGCGTGTTCGCGTGCGTCGCCGACCGCACCGCCGAGGGGATGGCGAAGAACGCGGACGTCTACGCCTACGAGTTCAACGACCGCGGCGCTCCCGCGCCCGATCCGTTCAGGACGCTGCCCTTCCCGATGGGCGCGAGCCACTCCCTGGAACTGCGGTACCTGTTCGACATCGGCGGCGCCCCGCCGCTGAACCCCGACCAGCAGGTGCTCTCCGATCAGATGATCGACGCCTGGACCCGGTTCGTCCGCGGCGGCAACCCCGGTCCGCACTGGCCGAAGTTCGGTGCCGGTGAGGACCGATGGTCGCTGCGCCCCGACGGCAGCAGGGTCGAGACCGACTTCGACGACGTCCACCAGTGCCCGTTCTGGGCGGGCGTGCAGGGGTGAGGACGCCGCGCCGCGACGGCCGTGCCGGCGGGCGGATTCCTCGCGGTGGCGTCGCGGTCGGCGCAGGTCGACCGGCATCGCGGAAGAATTTGGAGCAGACCGGGATCTGAGGCATACTGTTCGGGTTGCCTTGAGCCGGGTTCACACCTGCTCGGGCATCCGACCAGCGTCCTTACGGATGCGTCCGGTCCCAACACTCGAGTGCGGCGAAACCAGCGGCGCAGGAGAGTGTGCGCGAGGGCGACACACCCGAGCGCGGGGGCCGGTGAACCAGAGACAGGTAAACAGCGGCGGCATAGCCAGCGTGACGCACCCAGTGCGTGGCGCACTAGGTCGGGCAAGACGAGCACGGCCCCATCGTGGGCCCGTTAATAGTGAGGTAGGACAAGCGTGGCGGGACAAAAGATCCGCATCAGGCTCAAGGCCTATGACCACGAGGCCATCGATGCCTCGGCGCGCAAGATCGTCGAGACGGTCACCCGTACGGGCGCGAGCGTCGTGGGCCCGGTGCCGCTGCCGACCGAGAAGAACGTCTATTGCGTCATCCGGTCCCCGCACAAGTACAAGGACTCGCGGGAGCACTTCGAGATGCGCACCCACAAGCGCCTGATCGACATCCTCGACCCGACGCCGAAGACCGTTGACGCCCTGATGCGCATCGATCTGCCGGCGAGCGTCGACGTCAACATTCAATAGTCATCGCAGTAGGAGATTCCAGAACAATGGCACGCAAAGGCATTCTGGGCACCAAGCTGGGCATGACGCAGGTGTTCGACGAGAACAACAAGGTCGTCCCAGTCACGGTCGTCAAGGCCGGCCCCAACGTGGTGACCCGCATCCGCACCACCGAGCGCGACGGCTACAGCGCCGTGCAACTCGCCTACGGCGAGATCAGCCCGCGCAAGGTCAACAAGCCGGTCACCGGTCAGTACGCCGCCGCGGGCGTCAACCCGCGCAGGCACCTCGCCGAGCTGCGGCTCGACGACGAGTCCGCGGCCGCCGACTACGAGGTCGGCCAGGAGCTGACCGCCGAGATCTTCGTCGACGGCAGCTACGTCGACGTCACCGGCACCAGCAAGGGCAAGGGCTTCGCGGGCACCATGAAGCGCCACGGGTTCAAGGGTCAGGGCGCCGCGCACGGCGCGCAGGCCGTGCACCGTCGGCCCGGCTCGATCGGTGGCTGCGCCACGCCGGGTCGCGTCTTCAAGGGCACCCGCATGTCCGGCCGCATGGGCAGCGACAAGATCACGACGCAGAACCTGAAGGTGCACAAGGTCGACGCCGAGAACGGCGTGATCCTCATCAAGGGCGCCATCCCCGGCCGCAACGGCGGGCTCGTCGTGGTTCGCTCCGCGATCAAACGAGGTGAGAAGTAATGGCTAGCAAGTCCATTGACGTCCGTACCCCGGATGGCAAGCAGGACGGCAGCGTCGAGCTGCCCGCCGCGCTGTTCGACGTCGAGCCCAACATCGCGCTGATGCACCAGGTGGTCATCGCGCAGTTGGCCGCCGCACGCCAGGGCACGCACTCGACCAAGACCCGCGCCGAGGTCTCCGGTGGCGGCAAGAAGCCGTACCGCCAGAAGGGCACCGGCCGCGCCCGTCAGGGTTCGACGCGTGCGCCGCAGTTCACCGGCGGTGGCATCGTGCACGGCCCCAAGCCGCGCGACTACAGCCAGCGGACCCCGAAGAAGATGATCGCCGCCGCCCTGCGGTGCGCGCTGTCGGACCGGGCCCGCAACGACCGCATCTTCGCGGTCACCGAGCTGCTCAGCGGTCAGACGCCGTCGACGAAGGCCGTCAAGGCGTTCCTCGAGACGCTGCGCCCCGAGCGCACGCCCGGAAAGCGCAAGGTGCTCGTCGTCATCGGCCGCACCGACGAGGTCGCCGCCAAGAGCGTCCGCAACCTGCCGGGCATCAAGGTGATCGCGCCCGATCAGCTCAACACCTACGACGTCCTCGACGCCGACGACCTGGTGTTCAGCGTGGAAGCGCTCAACGCCTTCATCGCGTCGCACAGCGCCACCGAAGACAAGGAAGAGGTCTCGGCCTGATGGCAACCATCACTGATCCCCGCGACATCATCCTGGCGCCGGTGATCTCCGAGAAGTCCTACGGGCTGATCGAGGAGAACACCTACACGTTCGTCGTGCACCCTGACTCGAACAAGACGCAGATCAAGATCGCCATCGAGAAGATCTTCAGCGTCAAGGTCGACTCGGTCAACACGCTGAACCGCAACGGCAAGCGCAAGCGCACCCGGGCCGGCGTCGGCCAGCGCAAGAGCACCAAGCGCGCCATCGTCACGCTGGCCGCGGGCAGCAAGCCCATCGACCTGTTCGGAGCACCGGCCTAACGGCCGGCGGAAGCACAGAGGACAAGACACAGACATGGCCATTCGCAAGTACAAGCCGACGACCCCCGGTCGTCGCGGGTCGAGCGTCTCCGACTTCGCCGAGGTCACTCGGTCGACGCCGGAGAAGTCGCTCATCCGCCCGCTGCACAGCACCGGCGGTCGCAACGCGCACGGACGCATCACCACCCGGCACAAGGGTGGCGGTCACAAGCGTGCCTACCGCGTCATCGACTTCCGTCGCCACGACAAGGACGGCGTCGACGCCAAGGTCGCGCACATCGAGTACGACCCCAACCGCACCGCGAACATCGCACTGCTGCACTACGTCGACGGCGAGAAGCGCTACATCATCGCGCCGCAGGGACTGTCGCAGGGCGACCGCATCGAACAGGGGCCGAACGCCGACATCAAGCCGGGCAACAACCTGCCGCTGCGCAACATCCCCGCCGGTACCGTCATCCACGCCGTGGAACTGCGTCCCGGCGGTGGCGCCAAGATGGGCCGCTCGGCCGGGGTCAGCATCCAGCTGCTCGGCAAGGAAGGCACCTACGCGACGCTGCGCATGCCCAGCGGTGAGATCCGCCGCGTCGACGTGCGCTGCCGCGCCACCGTCGGCGAGGTCGGCAACGCCGAGCAGGGCAACATCAACTGGGGCAAGGCCGGCCGGATGCGATGGAAGGGCAAGCGCCCCACCGTCCGTGGTGTCGTCATGAACCCGGTGGACCACCCGCACGGCGGTGGTGAGGGCAAGACCTCCGGTGGTCGCCACCCGGTCAGCCCGTGGGGCAAGCCCGAGGGCCGCACCCGCAAGAACAAGCCGAGCGACAAGCTCATCGTCCGACGCCGTCGCACCGGCAAGAACAAGCGCTAGGAGTATCCAGCGATGCCACGCAGCCTGAAGAAGGGCCCGTTCGTCGACGACCATCTGCTGAAGAAGGTCGACGTCCAGAACGAGAAGAACACCAAGCAGGTCATCAAGACCTGGTCGCGTCGGTCGACCATCATCCCCGACTTCATCGGTCACACCTTCGCCGTCCACGACGGCCGCAAGCACGTGCCGGTGTTCGTCTCGGAGGCGATGGTCGGGCACAAGCTGGGCGAGTTCGCCCCGACCCGCACGTTCAAGGGTCACATCAAGGACGACCGGAAAGCGAAGCGTCGGTAGAGATGACTACAGCTACGACCGAATATCCGTCCGCGGTGGCCAAGGCGCGCTTCGTGCGCATCTCGGCCTCCAAGGCCCGACGGGTGATCGACCTGGTGCGCGGCAAGTCCGTCACCGAGGCCCTCGACATCCTCCGCTGGGCGCCGCAGGCCGCCAGTGAGCCGGTGGCCAAGGTGATCGCCAGTGCCGCGGCCAACGCGCAGAACAACGACGGGCTGGACCCGGCGACGCTGATCGTCGCATCGGTGTACGCCGACGAGGGCCCGACCGCCAAGCGCATCCGGCCGCGCGCGCAGGGTCGCGCGTACCGAATCCGCAAGCGCACCAGCCACATCACGGTGATCGTCGAGAGCCGTCCGGCCAAGGACAAGGGCGCCCGGGGCTCGGCCTCGGCGTCGTCGGCCAGGGCGCGTCGCGCGCAGGGCAGCAAGGCGGCGGCGACCGCGCCGGCGAAGAAGGCGCCCGCCAAGAAGGCTCCTGCCAAGAAGGCAGCTCCGACGAAGGCTTCGGCCCCAACCGCAGAGACCTCTGACTCGAAGGGAGGCTCGGAGTAGTGGGCCAGAAGATCAATCCCCACGGCTTCCGCCTCGGCATCACCACCGACTGGAAGTCCCGCTGGTACGCCGACAAGCAGTACAAGGACTACGTGAAGGAAGACGTCGCGATCCGTCGTCGCCTCTTCGCGCCGTTCGTCATCCCCGGTGAGCGCAACGTCGAACTGGAACGTGCCGGCGTCGCGAAGGTGGAGATCGAGCGGACCCGCGACCGGGTTCGCGTCGACATCCACACCGCGCGTCCCGGCATCGTGATCGGCCGTCGCGGCGCCGCCGCCGACAGCATCCGCGGCACGCTGGAGAAGCTGACCGGCAAGCAGGTGCAGCTCAACATCCTCGAGGTGAAGAGCCCCGAGTCGGTGGCCCAGCTGGTGGCCCAGGGCGTCGCCGAGCAGCTGAGCAACCGCGTCGCGTTCCGTCGCGCCATGCGCAAGGCGATTCAGTCCGCCATGCGTCAGCCGAACGTCAAGGGCATCCGGGTGCAGTGCTCGGGTCGCCTCGGCGGCGCGGAGATGAGCCGCTCGGAGTTCTACCGCGAGGGTCGCGTCCCGCTGCACACGCTGCGCGCCGACATCGACTACGGCCTGTACGAGGCCAAGACGACCTTCGGCCGGATCGGCGTGAAGGTCTGGATCTACAAGGGTGACGTCGTGGGTGGCAAGCACGAGCTCGCCGCGCCCGCCGCGGCCGGCGCCGAGCGCCCGCGTCGTGACCGTCCGACGGGTACCCGGCCGCGTCGCAGTGGCGCCTCGGGCACCACGGCGACGAGCACCGAGGCCGGCCGCGCTGCCAGCGAGGAAGCGCCGGCCATCGCCGAGGCGACGACGGGCACCGAGGCAGCAGCCGGCGCCACCGAGAGCACGGAGAGTTAAATCATGCTGATTCCCCGCAAGGTCAAGCACCGCAAGCAGCACCACCCGAGGCAGCGTGGCATCGCCAGCGGCGGCACCGCGGTCAGCTTCGGCGACTACGGCATCCAGGCTCTGGAGCACGCCTACGTCACCAACCGGCAGATCGAGTCCGCTCGTATCGCGATCAACCGCCACATCAAGCGTGGCGGCAAGGTCTGGATCAACATCTTCCCGGACCGCCCGCTGACCAAGAAGCCCGCCGAGACCCGCATGGGTTCCGGTAAGGGCTCACCCGAGTGGTGGGTCGCGAACGTCAAGCCCGGTCGCGTGCTCTTCGAGATCAGCTACCCGGACGAGAAGATTGCCAAGGAGGCGCTGACCCGCGCCATCCACAAGCTGCCGATCAAGGCACGCATCATTACCCGAGAGGAGCAGTTCTGATGGCAGTGGGAACGTCGCCTGGCGAGCTGCGCGAGCTGACCGACGACGAGCTGGCCGCACGCGTCCGCGAGTCGAAGGAAGAGCTGTTCAACCTCCGGTTCCAGATGGCGACCGGCCAGTTGGCCAACAACCGTCGGCTCCGCGTCGTGCGCCAGGAGATCGCGCGCGTCTACACAGTGCTTCGTGAACGTGAACTGGGTCTGGCTTCCGGACCCGTTGGTGAGGATTCGTAATGGCAGACCAGAAGACCGAGAAGGGTCCGGCGTACACCCCGCCGACCGAGCGGCCGCGCAACCGTCGCAAGACGCGCATCGGCTACGTCGTGAGCGACAAGATGCAGAAGACCATCGTGGTGGAGCTCGAAGAGCGCACCAAGCACCCGCTCTACGGCAAGATCATCCGGACCACGACCAAGGTCAAGGCCCACGACGAGAACGGCCTCGCCGGGATCGGCGACCGCGTGTCGCTGATGGAGACGCGCCCGTTGTCGGCCACGAAGCGCTGGCGCCTCGTCGAGATCCTCGAGCGCGCGAAGTAGCCTTCCGCACGTAGATCGCACGAAGAACCCCCGTACGCCACCGGCGTCCGGGGGTTCTTTCGTCGGGTCAGGGCCCTACCGTTGGGTAACGTTGCTGCTGCTGTGCCTGGGTCAGGTGTTGCAGTCGGAATTTGCACCTTCGGATAATTTTGGCAAACACGGATTGTTCGTTAGGTGACCAGCGATTGATGGCATAACATCAAACGATGTTCCGAGGGGCAGCCCATCGCCTGGTCCGGAGTAAAGCCCTTCAAACGGTTATTCTGTTTCAACGGCTTGACGCACGAGATTAACTGTTGTGTCCTGCAATCAGGTGCCGGCGGTGGGGTGGGTGATTCGTCGGCCCGGGTGCCGCCCCATCAGCAGGCCCGCCGGCCGGGGGCTGCGTGGCTGCCGGAGTTCGAGGAAGGCGGAAGTCGGTTGAGCGCCAACGGGGTCCGTTGGGACGTGGGCGATGATCGCCTCGACCTCGACGACGCCGTTACCGGAGAAGGCGTGGCGCCGGTCTTCCAGCCCATCGTGTCGCTGCCCGCGCGCACCACGGTCGGATTCGAGGCGCTGGCGCGTTGGCCGGGCCAGCCCCACCTCGGCCCGCAGTCGGTCTTCGCCTACGCCGAGGCCACCCATCGCGTCACCGAGCTCGACCGGATGTGCATCGACCGCGCCGTCGACGGCGCGCTGCGCGGCGGACTCCCCGAGGGTGCACTGCTGGGAGTGAACTCCGAACCAGCGAGCGACTACACCGGCCGAGCCGACAGCGAGATCCTGCAGCGCGGACACGAGAAGTTCGCGCTGGTCTTCGAACTCACCGAACGCAATCTGCTCGATCACCTGCCGACGCTGCTGCGCAAGGTCGCGGCCCTGCGCGCCGACGGCATCGCCATCGCGCTCGACGACATCGGCGCGAATCCAGAGTCGTTGGCGCTGTTGGACATCGTCTGCCCCGAGGTCATCAAGCTCGCCATGAACCTGATCCAGGCGCCCCCGACCGTGGACATCGCCAGGACCGCCGCGGCGATCATGGCCCACCGCGAACGGCACGGCACACTGATCGTCGCCGAGGGCATCGAGACCGAGCAGCACTACGAGCAGGCACTGGCGTGGGGAGCCACGCTGGGACAGGGCTTCCTCTTCGGTCGGCCCGCCCCGCTACCGGCCGACACCCACACCGCCCGGTGGTCGGCGCCCGTCGTCCCGTCCTGTGACACGCAGACCTGCGCCACCCCCTTCGACCTGATCGCCGAGGACCCGTCGCTGCGGACCGCCACCCGGCGCACCCTGGCCGCGATCTCCGAGCACCTCGAGGACCAGGCCCGCAGCTCGACGGACACGCCGATGGTCCTGACGGCACTGCAGGAGGGCATCCACTTCGGTCCCACCCTGCGCGACCGGTACGGCGTGCTGGCCAAGACGTGCCCCCTGGTCGCGGTCTTCGGCAGGCATCTCGGCGACGGCGCACCGTCCGGCGTGCGCGCCGTCGAGCTCGCAGCCGACGACCCCCTGGCCGATCAGTGGGCCGTCCTCACGATCGGCCCGCACACGGCGGCGGCGCTCATCGCGCGCGAGCGGCCCGGACCGGCGACCGCGCGGGACCGTCACTTCGACTTCGTGGTGACCCACGACCGCGCCGTCATCACCGCAGCCGCCGTCGCGCTGCTGAAGAGGGTGCCGTGATGACCCGACGCCACGGCGACGATCCGGACGCGTGAGCCCGATGGAGAATCCCGGTCCCGGCACGTTCGACGACGGAAGTCTCCGTCGTGGCGGCCGTGCGGAGGACGACCCCTTCCGGCGGCTGGTCGATCGCAGTCCCGACGGCATCGTCGTGCATCGCAACGGGCGCATCGTCTATGCGAACCTGACCGCGGTGCGCTGGGTCGGCGCGCAGTACGCCGACCAGGTCCGCGGCCGCCCGCTCGTCGAGTTCCTGCACCCCGACTCCGTCGAGCCGGTGCTCACGCGGATGGCGGCCCTGCGCAACGAGGGCGACGCCACCCGCGCGTCGGAGGGCGTGCTGGTGCGATTGGATGGCACCACGCTCAACGTCGAGGCCGTCACCGCGCTCACGACGTGGGAGGACAGCCCGGCCTATCACGTCACGCTGCGCGACCTGACCTTCGTGCGGACCGCGCAGCGCAGCCTGCGCTACCAGGCCTCACTCGTCGACAAGGTCGGCGTCGCGATCATCGCCACCACGGTCACCGGTCTGGTGACCAAGTGGAACCGCGCCGCCGAGATCGTCTACCAGCGGCCCGCGGCGACCGCCCTGGCGCTGCCGATCGACGTCGCCGTCGGGGCTCCCCTCGACCCCGCCGCGATCGTCGACGCCGGCGGCGACGCGCTGGCCACCCACCACACCGCCGACGGCCAGCCGCTGACGGTCCGGGTCTCGGTGGCGAAGCTGGACACCGGCTACGCGCTGGTATGTACCGACGAGACCAAGTCCCATGGCGTGGAACGACTTCTGCGTCGCATCGTCAACTCCCTCGACGAGGGGATCCTGGTCGTCGACCGCACGGGAGGAGTCACGTCGGCGAACCCGGCCGCCGAGCGGATCCTCGGGCTGCCCGCCGCCGAGATCATGGCCGGCGAGGGCCGCGCCGTCCACTCGATCCCGTTCTTCGGCGCGGACCGCCGCCCCATCGACCCCCGTGACAACCCGATCGCCGAGACCGTGCGGACCGGAAAGCCGTGCCAGGGCGTCATCGTCGGCATCGACCGCGCCGACGACCGACGGACGTGGCTGAGGGTGAGTTGTCGTCCGCTCGACAGCGACCACCGCTACGGCACCGCCACCCTGGTGTCGTTCTCCGACATCACCGCCGAGCAGATGGCGCGCGAACGGCTCACCTACCGCGCGACGCACGACGCGCTGACGGGGCTGCCGAACCGGCCCGCGGTACTCAACCACATCTCCGATTCGCTTCGCGCACAAGGAGATCGGCGGCTCGGTGCCGTCCTGTTCATCGATCTGGACAACCTGAAGGCCATCAACGACTCGCTTGGCCACGACTCCGGTGACGAACTGCTGCAGAGCGTCGCGAACTGCCTGCGCGCCGCGGTCGGCCCCAACGACGTGGTCGGCCGCCTCGGCGGCGACGAGTTCGTCACGCTGGTCGCCGGTGACACCGGACCCGCCGAGATCGCCGAATTCACCAGTCGGCTGGAGCGAAGCCTGTCCGAGCCCATGGTGCTCGGCGCCGCCACCGTGCGCACGCAGGCGAGCATCGGCGTCACCGTCGTCTCACCCCGCGACCCCCGCAGCGCCGTGGAGATCCTGCGCGACGCCGACTCCGCCATGTACGAGACGAAGGCCAAGCGGCGCCGCCGCGTCAACCACGACCCGGCCGGTGCCGATCGCCGCGCCGGGGCGGGGGAGCCGTCGCCGAGCCGCAACGGCACCCCGCGCTCCGGCAGCCGGCGTCCGCTGCGCCGCGTCGACGGCACCAGGTGAGCGGTTGCCGCGGCGTCGGCGGACGAGGGTGCGGAACGTTCTGACGTTCAGGTCAATTTCCCACTGTGCCGGTGTACGCTCGGGCGCGTCCGTACCCGATGCGGACCGGTGCCCTTGGCGAGTGAGGCGACGAGAAACATGCGTGAATTCAACGGCACGATCAAGCTGGACATCCGCGACTCGGAGCCCGACTGGGGTCCCTACGCCGCCCCCACCGCGCCCGCGGGTGCGCCCAACGTCCTCTACCTCGTCTGGGACGACACGGGAATCGCGACGTGGGACTGCTTCGGCGGACTCGTCCGGATGCCCGCCATGAGCCGCATCGCCGAACGGGGCGTGCGGCTTTCGCAGTTCCACACCACCGCCCTGTGCTCCCCGACGAGGGCGTCACTGCTGACCGGGCGCAACCCCACCACGGTGGGCATGGCGACCATCGAGGAATTCACCGACGGGTTCCCCAACTGCAACGGCCGCATCCCGCAGGACACCGCGCTGCTCTCCGAGGTCCTGGCCGAGCGCGGGTACAACACCTACTGCGTCGGCAAGTGGCACCTCACCCCGCTCGAGGAATCGAATCTGGCAGCCACCAAACGGCATTGGCCGCTCAGTCGCGGTTTCGAACGGTTCTACGGATTCATGGGCGGCGAGACCGACCAGTGGTATCCGGAGCTCGTCTACGACAACCATCCCGTCGCGCCGCCCGCCACCCCCGAGGAGGGCTACCACCTCTCGAAGGACTTGGCGGACAAGACCATCGAATTCATTCGCGACGCCAAGGTCATCGCCCCGGACAAGCCGTGGTTCAGCTATCTGTGCCCCGGCGCCGGGCACGCGCCGCACCACGTCTTCTCGGAATGGGCCGACCAGTACGCGGGTGTCTTCGACATGGGCTACGAGGCCTACCGCGACGTCGTCCTGGAGAACCAGAAGCGGCTGGGCATCGTGCCGCCGGACACCGAATTGTCGCCCATCAACCCGTATCTCGACGTCACCGGACCCAACGGTGAGCCCTGGCCGGCCCAGGACACCGTGCGGCCGTGGGACACCCTCGACGACGACGAGAAGCGGTTGTTCAGCCGGATGGCCGAGGTGTTCGCCGGCTTCCTGTCCTACACCGACGCCCAGATCGGGCGCGTGCTGGACTATTTGGAGGAATCGGGTCAGCTGGACGACACGATCATCGTCGTCATCTCCGACAACGGCGCCAGCGGCGAGGGCGGGCCGAACGGCTCGGTCAACGAGAACAAGTTCTTCAACGGCTACATCGACACCGTCGAGGAGAGCATGCGCTTCTTCGACGACCTCGGCGGCCCGGACACCTACAACCACTATCCGATCGGCTGGGCGATGGCGTTCAACACGCCGTACAAGCTCTTCAAGCGCTACGCCTCGCACGAGGGCGGCATCGCCGACACGGCGATCGTGTCCTGGCCCAACGGAATCGACGCCCACGGCGAGATCCGCGATCACTACGTCAACGTCTGTGACGTCACCCCGACCATCTACGATCTGCTGGACATCACGCCGCCCGACGAGGTCGCGGGCATTGCGCAGAAACCGCTCGACGGGGTGAGTTTCGCTGCGGCCCTTCGTGATTCGACAGCCGACACGGGCAAGGACACCCAGTTCTACACGATGCTGGGCACCCGCGGCATCTGGCACCGGGGGTGGTTCGCCAACACCGTGCACGCCGCGAGCCCGGCCGGCTGGTCGCACTTCGACGACGACCGCTGGGAGCTCTTCCACATCGAGACCGACCGCAGCCAGTGCCACGACCTCGCCGCCGAGCAGCCCGAGAAGCTGGAGGAGCTGAAGGCGCTGTGGTTCGCCGAGGCCGCCAAGTACCAGGGCCTGCCGCTGGGGGATCTGAACATCTTCGAGACGATCGGCCGCTTCCGCCCGTACCTGTCGGTGGACCGGACGAGCTTCACCTACTACCCCGACTCCGCCGAGGTCGGTGTCGGTGCGGCGGTCTCGCTCAGCGGCCAGTCCTTCTCGGTGCTGGCCGAGGTCACCGTCGACACCGCGGACGCCCAGGGCGTGTTGTTCAAACACGGCGCGGGCCACGGTGGCCACGTGCTGTTCGTCAAGGACGGTCACCTGCAGTACGTCTACAACTTCATGGGGGAGGACGAGCAGGCCGTCTCGGCGCCCGACCCCATCCCGTTGGGAGAGCACGTGTTCGGGGTGGCCTACGCGCGCACCGGCACGGTCGAGGGGAGTCACACCCCGCTGGGGGACGTATCGCTGTTCGTCGACGGCCAGCAGGTCGCGACCAGAGCGGGCGTGCGTGCGCATCCCGGCAGCTTCGGCCTGGCCGGCGGCGGCGTCGCCGTCGGACGCAACGGGGGTCAGGCGGTGTCGCGCGCCTACACCGCGCCGTTCGACTTCACCGGCGGCACGATCGCCAAGGTGATCGTCGACGTCTCCGGCACGCCCTACCTCGACACCGAACGGGAACTGGCCAAGGCGTTCTCGAAGGACTGACGCGCTCGGCCTACCCTGGCGACCATGCTGACGGAGCTGATCGCGCTGCCCGGCGGGACGTTCCAGATGGGTTCGACGGCCTTCTATCCCGAGGAGTCACCCGTCCATCCGGTGACCGTCGCGCCCTTCGCGATCGAACGCCACCCCGTGACCAACGCGCAGTACGCCCGCTTCGTCGAGGAGACCGGCTACGTGACAGTGGCCGAACGTCCGCTGGACCCGGCCGCCTACCCGGGCGTCGCCGCCGCCGACCTGGTGCCCGGCGCGCTGGTGTTTCGGCCCACCGCGGGGCCCGTCGATCTGCGCAACTGGCGGCAGTGGTGGGACTGGGCCCCCGGCGCGTCGTGGCGGGCACCGTTCGGGTCGGGCAGCTCCGTCGACGACCGCCCCGACCACCCCGTCGTGCAGGTGTCCTACGTCGACGCCGCCGCCTACGCGCAGTGGGCGGGCCGACGGCTGCCGACCGAGGCCGAGTGGGAGTACGCCGCGCGCGGCGGGGCGGCGACGACCTACCCGTGGGGTGAGGACGCGTCCCCCGGCGGCGAACTCATGACCAACACGTGGCAGGGCCGCTTCCCCTACCGCAACGACGGTGCGCGGGGCTGGGTGGGCACGTCACCGGTCGGCACGTTCCCGGCCAACGGCTTCGGGCTGGCCGACATGATCGGCAACGTGTGGGAGTGGACGGCGACGCGGTATTCGGCGAGGCACCGGAAGGCAGAAGCGCAGGGCTGCTGTCCGGCCGGCAGCGAACCGGACCCTCAGGTCAATCAAACGCTCAAGGGCGGCTCCCACCTGTGTGCCCCCGAGTACTGCCATCGCTACCGCCCGTCGGCGCGGTCGTCGCAGTCGCAGGACAGCGCCACGACGCACATCGGCTTTCGCTGCGTCGCGTAGGCGTGTAGGCCCCGCGAACGTCGCTCCGCACGCGGCGTGTCGCCCGCAGACGCGCACCGTCGCGGGGAATCGCGGCGCGATTTGGTGCATTGCCCGGGCCCACCTACTATGTAGGGGTTGCCTTGGGCAGACCTCGGCTGACCGTTCCGGCCAGCCCTGCGTGCCGTTCGGTGACGAAGACCGCGTACGACGAGCAGTTGGTGCTGTTCGTCGTGCACACGAATCGAGGAGATCTTAGTGATTCAGCAGGAATCGCGGCTCAAGATCGCCGACAACACGGGCGCCAAGGAGATCTTGTGCATCCGGGTGCTCGGTGGCTCGGGTAGGCGTTACGCCGGCATCGGCGATGTCATCGTGGCGACCGTCAAGGACGCCATCCCCGGTGGCAACATCAAGAAGGGCGAGGTCGTCAAGGCCGTCATCGTGCGCACCGTCAAGGAGCGCCGCCGGGCCGACGGCAGCTACATCAAGTTCGACGAGAACGCCGCCGTCATCATCAAGCCCGACAACGACCCGCGCGGCACCCGCATCTTCGGGCCGGTCGGTCGTGAGCTGCGCGAGAAGCGCTTCATGAAGATCGTTTCGCTGGCCCCGGAGGTGCTGTAAATGAAGGTGCACAAGGGTGACACCGTCCTGGTCATCTCGGGCAAGGACAAGGGCGCCAAGGGCAAGGTCCTGCAGGCGTACCCGACCCGCGAGAAGGTCCTCGTCGAGGGCGTGAACCGGATCAAGAAGCACACGGCCATCTCCCGCAACGAGCGTGGCGCCTCCTCGGGCGGCATCGTCACGCAGGAAGCGCCCATCCACGTCTCGAACGTGATGGTCGTCGACTCCGATGGCAACCCCACCCGCATCGGCTACCGCTTCGACGAAGAGACCGGCAAGAAGGTCCGCGTGTCGAAGAACAACGGCAAGGACATCTGAAGATGACGACCGCAGAAACCAGCGAGAAGACGATCCCGCGTCTCAAGCAGCGCTACCGCGACGAGATCAAGGGCGCGCTGCAGGAGCAGTTCACCTACGACAACGTCATGCAGATCCCCGGCGTGGTCAAGGTCATCGTCAACATGGGCGTCGGTGACGCCGCCCGCGACGCCAAGCTGATCAACGGCGCGGTCAACGACCTGGCGCTGATCACCGGCCAGAAGCCCGAGATCCGCCGGGCCCGCAAGTCGATCGCCCAGTTCAAGCTGCGCGAGGGCATGCCGATCGGCGCCCGAGTGACGCTGCGCGGTGACCGCATGTGGGAGTTCCTCGACCGGCTGGTCTCCATCAGCCTCCCGCGTATCCGCGACTTCCGCGGCCTGTCGTCCAAGCAGTTCGACGGCAGCGGCAACTACACCTTCGGACTGACCGAGCAGTCGGTCTTCCACGAGATCGACGTCGACAGCATCGACCGTCCCCGCGGCATGGACATCACCGTCGTCACGTCGGCGACGAACGACGACGAAGGCCGCGCGTTGCTGCGCGCACTGGGCTTCCCGTTCAAGGAGAACTGACAGATGGCAAAGAAGGCGCTGGTCAACAAGGCCAACAAGAAGCCCAAGTTCAAGGTTCGCGGCTACACGCGCTGCAACAAGTGCGGTCGTCCCCACGCCGTCTTCCGCAAGTTCGGTCTGTGCCGAATCTGCCTGCGCGAGATGGCCCATGCCGGCGAACTGCCCGGTGTTCAGAAGTCCAGCTGGTAATCCCCATCAACATCTACAGACCACTTAGTGAAAGTGCGCGGCAGGCCCCCAGGGGAACCGCCGCGAGGAAGGTGAGCCGGTTGTCATGACGATGACTGACCCGATAGCAGACTTCTTGACGCGTCTGCGCAACGCCAATTCGGCGTACCACGACGAGGTGACCCTGCCGCACTCGAAGATCAAGGTGAACATCGCCGAGATCCTCAAGTCCGAGGGCTACATCACCGACTTCCGCACCGAGGATGCTCGGGTCGGCAAGGCGCTCGTGGTGCAACTCAAGTACGGACCCAGTCGCGAACGCAGCATCGCGGGGCTCAAGCGAGTCTCGAAGCCCGGCCTGCGCGTGTACGCGAAGTCAACCAACCTGCCGCGCGTTCTCGGCGGCCTCGGCGTGGCGATCATCTCCACGTCCTCGGGCCTGCTGACCGATCGCCAGGCAGCTCGACAAGGCGTCGGCGGCGAAGTCCTCGCCTACGTCTGGTAGGGGGAGCAGACATGTCGCGCATTGGTAAGCAGCCGGTTCCGGTTCCCGCCGGGGTCGACGTCTCGATCGACGGACGAAGCGTGTCGGTCAAGGGCCCCAAGGGGTCCCTGGCACTCGACGTGGCCGAGCCGATCACCATCGAGCGCACCGACGACGGTGCCATCGTGGTCGCCCGCCCCGACGACGAGCGTCGCAGCCGCTCGCTGCACGGACTGTCCCGCACGCTGGTGGCCAACCTGATCACCGGCGTCACCGAGGGATACACCACGAAGATGGAGATCTTCGGCGTGGGCTACCGCGTTGCGCTCAAGGGTCAGACCCTGGAGTTCGCGCTCGGCTACAGCCACCCCGTCGTGATCGAGGCGCCGGAAGGCATCACGTTCGCGGTGGAGTCGCCGACGAAGTTCTCGGTCTCCGGCATCGACAAGCAGAAGGTCGGCCAGATTTCGGCGAACATCCGCCGCCTGCGGCGCCCGGACCCGTACAAGGGCAAGGGCGTTCGCTACGAAGGCGAGCAGATCCGCCGCAAGGTCGGAAAGACGGGTAAGTAAGCCATGGCCAACACGAAGACCGACGACGCGACCGCCAAGCGGAAGCCCGTGGGACAGAACATCTCCGAGACCCGCCGGGTCGCCCGCCTGCGTCGCCACGCCCGGCTGCGCAAGAAGGTCGCCGGCACCCCGGAGCGTCCCCGCCTGATGGTCAACCGCTCCTCACGCCACATCCACGTGCAGTTGGTGGACGACCAGACCGGCACCACGCTGGCCGCGGCCTCGTCCATCGAAGCCGACGTGCGTGCGGTGGAGGGCGACAAGAAGGCCCACAGCGTTCGCGTGGGTCAGTTGATCGCCGAACGCGCCAAGGCGGTCGGGGTCGACGCCGTGGTGTTCGACCGCGGCGGTTACACCTACGGCGGTCGCATCGCTGCGCTGGCCGACGCCGCGCGCGAGAGCGGACTGAAATTCTAATGAGGACTTGCAGCATGATTCGAAACGGAAGGACTGTCTGATGGCCGATCAGCCAACAGCAGGAACCGGAACCGGCGCCGGAGCCACCAACACCGGTCGGCCCCCGCGCGGCGGCGGCGGTGACCGCGACGGCCGTGGTCGTCGCGACGACCGCGGTGGCCGTGGCGGCCGCGACGGCGGAGAGAAGAGCAACTTCCTCGAGCGCGTCGTCGCCATCAACCGCGTGTCCAAGGTGGTCAAGGGTGGTCGGCGCTTCAGCTTCACCGCCCTCGTCATCGTTGGCGACGGCAACGGCATGGTCGGTGTCGGCTACGGCAAGGCCAAGGAAGTTCCTGCCGCGATCGCCAAGGGCGTCGAGGAGGCTCGCAAGAGCTTCTTCCGCGTGCCCCTGATCGGCGGCACCATCGTGCACCCCGTCCAGGGTGAGGCGGCCGCGGGCGTGGTCATGCTGCGCCCCGCCAGTGCGGGTACCGGCGTCATCGCCGGCGGCGCGTGCCGCGCGGTGCTGGAATGCGCTGGCGTGCACGACATCCTGGCCAAGTCGCTGGGTAGCGACAACGCGATCAACGTGGTGCACGCCACCGTGGCCGCGCTGAAGATGATCCAGCGTCCGGAAGAAGTCGCCGCGCGTCGCGGGCTCCCGCTCGAGGACGTCGCCCCGTCGAGCATGCTCAAGGCGCGGCGTGAAAGCGAAGCGCTGGCCGCCGCGGCAGCGCGTGACGGATCGGCGTAGCAATGGCATCGGAGAAGACAGTCAAGATCACCCAGGTGCGCAGCACCGTCGGGGCACGCTGGAAGCAGCGCGAAAGCCTGCGGAGTCTCGGACTTCGCAAGATCAGTCAGAGCGTGGTCCGCGAGGACAACGCCCAGACGCGTGGCCTGCTCGCCGTGGTTAACCATCTCGTGACCGTTGAGGAGGCGTGACATGAGCGACGTCATCAAGTTGCACGACCTGAAGCCCGCCCCCGGGTCCAAGACCGCCAAGACCCGCGTCGGTCGTGGTGAGGGCTCGAAGGGTAAGACCTCGGGCCGTGGCACCAAGGGCACCAAGGCCCGCAAGAACGTCCCCGTGACGTTCGAGGGTGGCCAGATGCCGATCCACATGCGGCTGCCGAAGCTCAAGGGCTTCAAGAACCGGTTCCGCACCGAGTACGAGGTCGTCAACGTCGCGGACCTGAACCGTCTGTTCCCCAACGGCGGCACCGTCGGCGTCGACGAGCTGGTGGCGTCGGGCGCGGTCCGCAAGAACAGCCTGGTGAAGGTCCTCGGCGACGGCAAGATCGCCGTCAAGGTCGACGTCACCGCCCACAAGTTCAGTGGCAGCGCGCGCGAGAAGATCAGCGCCGCAGGCGGTTCCGCGACCGAACTGTAAGTCTCGACGAATGGGGCCCTCGCTGCGGCGGGGGCCCCTTTCGCGTCCGCCCCCGTACGTTCCCCTGCGCGAGCAGACGTTAAAGCGCCGCGACACGCCGGTAGTGGGGCACATGTGCGGCTGCTCGCGGGGACGACGTCGGGCGCGCGGGAGAAGCGCACCCCCTTGTGCCACGAGCCCCCCGGGAGTGCCGTCGGTAGGCTCGCGTCATGTTGAGCTTTCTCACCGACGTGCCGGGTACCGGCGAGCTGCGCGCGATCGTCCGCAAGGTCGACACCGCGCGGCACCACGGCGTACCCCGCGGGTGCGTGCTCGAAGTCGACCTGCAGTCGGTGCCGCAGGAGTCCGGCGGGTTCGACCCGCTGGCCATCCTCAGCGGGGGCAAGCCACTGCTGCTGCGCGAAGCCGTCGCCGCGATCCGGCGAGCCGCCAAGGACGACCGGGTCGCCGCGCTGATCGCCCGCGTGCAGGTGGCCGCCGCCTCGCCGGGGCCCGTGCAGGAACTGCGCGCGGCCATCGTCGAGTTCAGCGCACACAAGCCGTCCCTCGCCTGGGCCGAGACCTACCCGGGCACCATGTCCTACTACCTGGCGTCGGCGTTCCGCGAGGTGTGGATGCAGCCGTCGGGCACCGTCGGGCTGGTCGGGTTCGCCACCAACGCGCTGTTCCTGCGGGATGCGTTGGACAAGGCAGGAATTCAGGCGCAGTTCATCGCGCGCGGTGAGTACAAGTCCGCGGCGAACCTCTTCACGCAGGAGAGCTACACCGAATCCCACCGCGAGGCCGACGCCCGTCTGATCGAGAGTCTGCACGAGCAGGTGCTGGCGGCCGTGGCGGAGTCGCGGCACCTCGAGGCCGCCGACGTCGACGCGCTCGCCGACCGGGCGCCGCTGCTGCGTGAGGACGCCGTCACCGCGCGCCTCGTCGACCGGATCGGCTTCCGCGACGAGGCATACGCCCGGATCGCCGAACTGGGTGCCGCTGCGGGCAGCACGTGGGAGGCGGCCGCGCCCGACGCCTCGGCCGACGACCCGGACGCCCCGCCGCGACTGTTCCTGTCGCGCTACGCCCGCGCCGGCCTGCCGACCCCCGCGCCGTCGCTGCCCGGTCGCAAGGCCCGGCCGACGATCGCCGTCGTGACCCTGGCCGGGCCCATCGTCAGCGGCCGCGGTGGCCGGACCCTGTCCCCGCTGGGCACCTCGAGCGCGGGTGGGGACACCATGGCCGCGGCGCTGCGCGAGGCGGCCGCCACCGACGACGTGGCCGCGGTGGTGCTGCGGGTCGACAGCCCCGGTGGCTCGGTCACCGCGTCGGAGACGATCTGGCGCGAGGTGGTCCGGCTGCGCGCGGCGGGCACCCCCGTCGTGGCGTCGATGGGCGCCGTCGCCGCCTCCGGCGGTTACTACGTCTCGATGGCGGCCGACGCGATCGTCGCCAACGCCGGCACCATCACCGGCTCGATCGGCGTCATCACCGGCAAGCTGATTGCCAAGGACCTCAAGGAGCGCCTGGGCATCGGCTCGGATGCGGTGCGCACCAACCGCAATGCGGATGCGTGGTCGGTCAACGCGCCCTTCACCGACGAGCAGCATGCCCGCGTCGCGGCGGAGGCCGATTTGTTCTACACCGACTTCGTCCAGCGGGTCGCCGACGGCCGCGGCATGACCGTCGAGGCGGTCGACGCCGTCGCGCGCGGGCGCGTCTGGACGGGTGCCGACGCCCTGGACCGTGGCCTCGTCGACGAACTCGGCGGGCTGCAGACGGCGATCGAACGGGCCAAGGTGCTGGCCAGCGTAGACGCCGACGCCGACGTCAAGCTGCTGACGCTGCCGGGGTCGTCGCTGCTGGACGTGCTGCGGCCCAAGCCGTCGTCCCAACCGGCCGCGGCGTCACTGCCCGATGCCGTCGGAGCGCTGCTCGGCCGGTCGGCGGTAGCGCTGCTCGGTCAGGCCGAGCGATCGTTGACCGGGGTCAACGCACTGTGGCTGGGTGGCTACACGTTCTAGCCGCGCAGCACCGCGCTGACGTAGGCGAGATCGGCCCACATGGCCGACATCTCGTCATCGGGGAAGTCGAAACCGTGGAGCGCGTGGCCTTCTCGCATGGGCAGGGTCGAGGTCTCCCAGCCGCGCACCGCGAGGTACTCCACCACGTGGCTGCGGTCGCCCTGGTACACCAGATCGGCCATCTCGATGTCGGAACCCAGCGCCTTGAGCCGATCCGACATCGCCTTGGACCGCTCGTCGGTGAACGCCGACAGATCCGGCACGTGCTCGGTGGCCAACCGGCTGCCCGGCGCCGAGAGCGCGGTGATGTCGTCGAACAGCTTGTCCTGTGCCTCCGGCGGCAGGTAGATGAGCAGGCCCTCGGCGCTCCACGCGGTCGGCTGGGTGGGATCGAAACCGTTGTCGCGCAGGGCCTTCGGCCAGTCGTCGCGGAGGTCGATCGCGACGGTACGGTGGGTGGCGGTCGGCGCGGCGCCGATCTTCGCCAGCGTGGTGGTCTTGAACTCGATGACCTCGGGCTGGTCCACCTCGAACACCGTCGTGCCCGTGGGCCAGGGGAGTCGGTACCCGCGGGCGTCCAGACCGGAGGCGAGGATGACGGCCTGGCGCACGCCCGCATCGGCGGCGTCGGTGAACATCTGATCGAAGAAGCGGGTGCGCACGGCCATGCTCTCGGCCGCGCGCAGCGGTGTGAAGCCGGGTTCGACGGCGGTGAGATCGAGCTCGCCGTCGAGCAGGCGGTCGAACATCTCGACCCCGACGGCGCGCACCAGCGGCTCGGCGTACGGGTCGTCGATCAGCTTCTCGCGGTGGCCCAGTGCGCGCTGTGCCGCCACCATCGTGGCGGTCGCTCCGACACTGGAGGCCAGATCCCAGGTGTCGCCTTCGGTCCGTGCCATGGTCGTCTCCTCTAGGTCAGCGTTGCGGTCAGGTAGCCGGAATCCCCGCCGAAACCGGCCAATTCGTCGTCGGGAAGGTCGAACCCCTGGGCGGCGTAGGCCGCGGCGGTGCTCAGGATCTCGGTCCGCCATCCGTGCTCGGACAGGTAGTCGGCGGCGCTGTTGCGGTCGCCGAGGTAGAACAGCTTGGTCAGATCGATGGTCGAGCCCACGCGCTGCGAGCGCTGCGTCAACTTCTCGGCCCAGTCGTCCGGCAGGTCACCCATGTTCATGTGCTCGGTCGCGATCCGGCTGCCCGGGGCCGACAGTGCGGTGACGTCGTCGAAGAGCCGGTCCTGCGCGTCGGGCGGCAGGTACACGAGCAGCCCCTCGGCGCTCCACGCCGTGGGCAGGCCGGCGTCGAAACCGGCCTCCCGCAACGCCGTTGGCCAATCCTCGCGCAGGTCGATCGACACGGTGTGCCGCTGCGCGGTCGGTTCGGCGCCGAGGTCGGCGAGCGTGCGCGTCTTGAACGCGATCACCTCGGGCTGGTCGATCTCGAAGACCGCGGTGCCCGCGGGCCACGGCAGCCGGTACGCCCTGGTGTCGAGACCCGAGGCGAGGATGACGGCCTGTCGGATGCCGGATTCGCCTGCGGCGACGAAGAAGTCGTCGAAGTACCGGGTCCGCACGGCCATCTGCTCGTTCATCGCCCGGCGGTTCAGCAGCGGATCGTCCTCACCGCGACTCTCGCCGTCGACCATCCTGATGAAGGCCTCGACGCCGACGGCTCGGACGAGCGGTTCGGCCCACGGGTCGTCGAGCAGCGCGTCGGGACCCTGCGACGCGGTCGCGCGCGACGCGGCCACGGCGGTCGCGGTGGCCCCGACGCTGGACGCCAGGTCCCAGGTGTCGTCGTCGGTGCGGGTCATCGGTGGTCTCCCTCGGTCAGGGTCGCGACGACGGCGAGCGAGTCGCGCAGCTGGCTCAGAGCGTCGGTCTCGGGGAAGGTGCGGCCGTAACCGGCGAACACCTCGGGCCGGGTGCGGGCCGCCACGTCCCAACCCTTGCCGGTGAGGTAGTCGACGACCGAGGCGCGTTCGCCGTCGTAGACCAGGTCGGGCATGTGCAGGTCGAAACCCTGTGCGCGCCATGGCGCGGTGGCCGCGTCGATGCGGTCACCGGTCAGCATGCCGCCGGCGGGGTGATACTCGGTGGCCAGTCGGCTGCCCGGAGCGCTGAGCGCGGTGATCTCGTCGAACAGCCGGTCCTGGGCCTCCGGCGGCAGGTACACCAAAAGCCCCTCGGCGCTCCACGCGGTCGGCAGCGACGCGTCGAAGCCCGCCGCGGTCAGGGCGGCGGCCCAGTCGTCGCGCAGGTCGACGGCCACCGCGCGGCGGTCGGCCGTGGGGACGGCGCCGATCGCCGTCATCGCCGCGGTCTTCGCCCCGATGACGTCGGGCTGGTCGATCTCGAAGACGACGGTGCCCGCGGGCCACGGCAGCCGGTAGGCGCGGGAGTCCAGACCGGAGGCCAGGATGACGGCCTGGCGCACGCCGGCGATGCCGGAGTCGGTGAAGAAGTCGTCGAAGAAGCGGGTGCGGACCGCCATCACGTCGGTCATGGTCTGCGCGACACCGCCGTCGTCGGAGTCCGACGTCGTGATCTCGCCGTCGACGAGCTTGGTGAAGAAGTCGATGCCGACCGCGCGGACCAGGGGTGCCGCATACGGGTCGTCGATCAGGGGGTCGGGTTCGGACGAGGCGAGCGCGCGGGCGGCCGCCACCATCGTCGCGGTCGCCCCGACGCTGGAGGCGAGGTCCCAGCTGTCGGCGTCGGAGCGGCTCACCGCGCACCTCCCCGCGTGCCGGTGATGTAGCGCATGTCGGCGAAGCCCGCCATGTCCTCGTCGTCGAACGGCGGGAGGTCGTGGGCGGCGAACAGCTCGCGCAGGGTGCGGCCGCCGACGTCCCAGCCGTGCCGGGTCAGGTACTCGGCGGCCTCGTTGCGGTCGCCGAAGTAGACCAGCTCGGTCAGGTCGAGGTCGAACCCGTGTTGCCGCCAGTGCTCGGCGACGCCCTGCATGCGCTCGCGCAGTCGGGTCTCGTTCTCGGGGTCCTGCGTGGGCGCGCTCTCGGTGGCGATGCGGCTGCCCGGCGCACTGAGCGACGTGATCGTGTCGAGCAGGACGTCCTGCGCCTCGGGCGGCAGGTACCCGAGTAGGCCCTCGGCACTCCACGCCGTCGGCTTGGTCGGGTCGAACCCGGCTTGGAGCAGGGCGGCCGGCCAGTCGTCGCGCAGGTCGACGGCCACCGGACGGCGGTAGGCGGTGGGCGCGGCGCCCAGTTCGGCCAGCGTGCGGCTCTTGAAGTCGATGACGTCGGGCTGATCGATCTCGTACACCGTCGTCCCGGCGGGCCACGGCAGCCGGTAGGCGCGGGAGTCCAGACCCGAGGCGAGGATGACGGCCTGGGTGACGCCCGCCGCGGCGGCCGCGAGGAAGAAGTCGTCGAAGAACACGGTGCGGACCGCCATGTTGTCGGCCATGCGCGCCATCCCGATCGCGCCGTCGCCGCCGAGCTCGGCCGCGGCCAGCTCACCGGTGGCCAGGCGGGTCAGCACGTCGACGCCGACCGCGCGCACCAGCGGTTCGGCGAACGGGTCGTCGATCAGGGAATGCTCGGCGCGGCTCGCCAGCGCGCGCGCCGCAGCGACCATCGTCGCCGTCGCGCCGACACTGGAGGCGAGGTCCCAGCTGTCGCCATCGGTCCGTGTCACTGCCGCCTCCGTACTATTAGTTAGCTAATGTAATGAGCCGGTTGCGACTGTACGCCGCCAACCTGGAAACGCCGTCCCGCGCCGGGGTACCTCGTGCGGATGAGGGTCGGAGGGGTCGCAACTGTTACCCTCGTAGACTGTTCCCACGCACGATTTGCGCTGGCCGCAGGCATCCCTGCGCGGCGGTGGATTGATCGCGCAGGACTTACCCACAACGCGCTGGTCGGACCAGCCCCATCGGCACGCCGCGACTCGAGCCCGGCTGCGCAGGAGGAAGAGTGCTTTCGGCTTTCATCTCGTCATTGCGGACGGCCGACCTCCGACGGAAGATTCTCTTCACCCTCGGCATCGTCATCCTCTACCGGTTCGGCGCCACGCTGCCGTCCCCCGGCGTCAACTACCCCAACGTGCAGGCGTGCATCAAGCAGGTCAGCGGCGGTGACTCGGCGCAGATCTACTCGCTGATCAACCTGTTCTCCGGCGGCGCGCTACTGCAGTTGTCGGTTTTCGCGGTCGGCGTCATGCCCTACATCACCGCGAGCATCATCGTGCAGCTGCTGACCGTCGTCATCCCGCGGTTCGAGCAACTGCGTAAGGAAGGCCAGTCCGGCCAGGCCAAGATGACGCAGTACACGCGGTACCTGGCCGTGGCGCTGGCGCTGCTGCAGGGCACCTCGATCGTGGCCCTGGCCGCCAACGGCGGACTGCTGCAGGGCTGCTCCCTGAGCATCATCTCCAACTCGTCGATCTTCACCCTCGTCGTCATCGTCATGGTGCTCACCGCGGGCGCCTCGCTGGTGATGTGGATGGGCGAGCTGGTCACCGAGCGCGGCGTCGGCAACGGCATGTCGCTGCTGATCTTCGCCGGCATCGCCGCCCGCATCCCGTCGGAGGGCAAGACGATCCTCGACAGCCGCGGGGGCATCACCTTCGCGCTCGTCTGCGTCGCCGCGCTCGTCATCATCATCGGCGTCGTGTTCGTCGAGCAGGGTCAGCGCCGCATCCCGGTGCAGTACGCCAAGCGCATGGTCGGACGCCGGATGTACGGCGGCACGTCGACCTACCTGCCCCTGAAGGTCAACCAGGCCGGCGTCATTCCCGTCATCTTCGCGTCGTCGCTGATCTACATACCGCACCTGATCACCCAGCTGATCCAGGGCGGCGCAGGCACGGGCACCGGCTGGTGGGACAAGTTCGTCGCGAACTATCTGACCAACCCGGCCAGTCCCGTCTACATCGCGATCTACTTCGGCCTCATCGTGTTCTTCACGTACTTCTACGTGTCGATCACGTTCAACCCCGACGAGCGCGCCGACGAGATGAAGAAGTTCGGCGGGTTCATCCCCGGCATCCGCCCCGGCAAACCCACTGCGGACTATCTCAAGTACGTTCTAGGTCGCATCACCCTGCCCGGCTCGATCTACCTCGGTGTGATCGCCGTCCTGCCCAACCTCTTCCTGGAGATCGGCAACACCGGCACCGTGCAGAACCTGCCCTTCGGCGGCACTGCGGTGCTGATCATGATCGGCGTCGGCCTGGACACGGTGAAGCAGATCGAAAGCCAGCTGATGCAGCGCAACTACGAAGGGTTCCTCAAGTGAGAATCGTTTTGTTGGGACCGCCGGGCGCGGGCAAGGGCACGCAGGCCGAGAAGCTGTCGGAGAAGCTGGGCATCCCGCACGTCTCCACGGGCGACCTCTTCCGCCACAACATCAGCAACGAGACCGAGCTGGGCCTGGAGGCGAAGAAGTACCTCGACGCCGGTGACCTGGTCCCCGCGACGCTCACCAACGCGCTCGTCGAGGATCGGATCGCCGACGACGACGCGGCCGCGGGGTTCATCCTCGACGGCTACCCCCGCTCGGTGGAGCAGGCCGAGGCGCTGCGCGAGATCCTGGCCAAGCACGACCACCAGCTCGACGCCGTCATCGAGTTCCGCGTCTCCGAGGACGAGCTGCTCACCCGGCTCAAGAGCCGTGGCCGCGCCGACGACACCGACGACGTCATCCTCAACCGCATGAAGGTCTACCGCGACGAGACCGCACCGCTGCTGGACTACTACGCCGACGAGCTGAAGACGGTCGACGCCGTCGGATCCCTCGACGAGGTGTTCGCCAGAGCGCTGCGCGCACTCGGCCAGTAGTCCGATGATCGGACTGCCCGGCCTGCGCGCCCGAAAGGTCGTCCCGCAGCGCACACCCGGTGAGCTCGACGCGATGGCGGCCGCCGGTGCACTGGTGGCCTCGGCCCTGCGGGCCGTTCGCCAGGCCGCGCGGCCCGGGGTGTCGACGGGGGACCTCGACGCCATCGCCGAGTCGGTCATCCGAGACGGCGGGGGCATTCCGTCGTTCCTCGGTTATCACGGCTTCCCGGCCAGCATCTGTTCGTCGGTCAATGCGCGTGTGGTGCACGGCATTCCGTCAGCCGACGAGATCCTCGCCGCGGGGGACCTGGTGTCGATCGACTGCGGCGCGATCCTCGACGACTGGCATGGCGACTCCGCCGTCACCTTCGGAATCGGCGCGTTGATCGACGCCGACGAGGCGCTGTCGGAGGCCACCCGCTCGAGCATGGAGTCCGGCATCGCCGCGATGGTGCCCGGCAACCGACTGACCGACGTATCGCACGCCATCGAGGCCGGGACCCACGCAGCCGAGGCCCGCGACGGTCGCAAGTACGGCATCGTCGCCGGGTATGGCGGCCATGGCATCGGCAGGAGCATGCACATGGACCCGTTCCTGCCCAACGAGGGCGCCCCCGGCCGGGGGCCGTACCTCGCGGCGGGTTCGGTGCTGGCGATCGAACCGATGCTGACCCTCGGCACCACGAAGACCGTGGTGCTCGAGGACGAGTGGACGGTCGTCACGGCCGACGGCACCCGCGCGGCGCACTGGGAGCACACCGTCGCCGCGACCGATGACGGCCCCCGCATCCTGACGCTGTAGTCCGCGGTGAACCAGACCGCCTCCCGCGACGTGTCAGAGGCGGAGGTACTGCATGGACGATCCGGAGGCCGCGATGATGCGGGTGCTCTACGACGAGCATGCCGCCGCACTGTGGCGCTACGCCCTGCGTCTGACGGGTGATCAGGCCCGCGCGGAGGACGTCGTGCAGGAGACCCTGTTGCGCGCGTGGCGGCACCCCGAGGTCGCCGACGACGCCGAGCGTTCGGCGCGGGCCTGGCTGTTCACGGTCGCGCGCAACCTGATCATCGACGAGCGGCGCAGCGCGCGGTACCGCCACGAGTCGCAGACGGCGGACGTCGCGGTGGTCGCCGATCGCGCCGGGCCCGACGACGTCGACACCGCGCTGGACAAGCTGCTGCTCGGCACCGCGCTGAGCCAGCTCTCCGACGATCACCGCGCAGTGATCCTGCGCGCGTACTACCAGGGCTGGAGCGTCGCGCAGACCGCAGCCGACCTGCGGATCGCCGAGGGGACGGTGAAGTCGCGGTTGCACTACGCGGTGCGGGCGCTGCGCTTGAGTTTGCAGGAGATGGGGGTGACGCGATGACGCAACCGGGGGAGGCCCACGGCGTCGAGCGGGTCGGTGGGGATCGCTACGCGACGTGGGACGCAGCGTACGTGCTCGGTTCGCTGTCGAGCGGCGAGCGCCGCGAATTCGAGGCGCACCTGGCGACGTGCGCCGGGTGCCGCGCGGCGGTCGCAGAACTCAGCGGCGTCCCCGCGCTGCTCGGCCTGCTCGACGTCGAGGACGTGCGGGGCATCGGCGGGGCGCAGCCGGAACCGCCGCCGCTGCGACCGGAGGTCCTGCAGACGGTGCTGGACCGGGTCCGGTGGCGCCGGCGCCGGTCGCGGTGGCTGATGGCCGCAGCGGTCGGGGTGGCCGCCGCACTGCTCGCCGTCGGACTGGTCGTCGTGATCCGCCCCGAGCTGGTCGGTCTCACGAACGGCGCGTCGACGGAGGTCTCCGCCGCGCAACTGCCGATGAACCAGCTGGCGCCGACGTCGGTCCGGGCGACCGTGGCACTGAGCAGCTTCGTCTGGGGCACCCGCGTCGACATGGTGTGCACGTACGGTCGGTGGACCGGGCACGTCGACGAAGCGCCGAGCACCCTGGCCATGGTGGTCGTCGGCCGTGACGGCAGCCGGACGCAGATCGCCACCTGGCTGGGTCTCTCGGGCGCCACCGCGCTGCCCAGTGGCAACACCACGATGCCGAAGGATCACATCGCCTCGGTGCAACTGGTCTCCCTCGACTCCGGAAGGGTGCTGCTCGAACGGCGGTGGTGAGTGCGGTATGAAGGGGCGTGTCGTCGCACCCCGCCAAGCGTGATCCGATCGCCGCGGCGCGCGCCAACTGGGAACGCTCGGGGTGGGGCGACGTCGCGGGCGGGATGGTCGCGGTCACCTCGGTGATGCGGGCCCACCAGATCCTGCTGGCCCGCGTCGAGACGGCGCTGCGCCCCTACGATCTGTCGTTCTCGCGGTTCGAACTGCTGCGGCTGCTGGCGTTCAGCAGCACCGGCGCGCTGCCCATCACCAAGGCGTCGGACCGGTTGCAGGTGCACGTCACCAGCGTGACCCACGCGATCCGGCGGCTGGAGGGCGACGGTCTGGTGCAACGCATCCCGCACCCCACCGACGGCCGAACCACGTTGGTGCGCATCACCGATCTCGGTCGGTCGACCGTCGAGGACGCCACCACCACCCTCAATGCCGAGGTGTTCGGCGATCTCGGGATGTCGGCCGACGAGTCGACGGCATTGGCGGCCGCGATCGAGACGTTGCGCCGCCACGCCGGCGACTTCTAGGTCCGCGCGTCAGGGGCGCGCAATCGTGGTGTCCGGCAAGGCAAGCCAGTCGCGGAACGAGAGCAGGCCCGGGTTGAGCTCCCGCACCTTGGCGAGATCGCGGTCGCCGACGAAGCGCTCCGCGTTGCGCGCGTAGTACTGGAACATGTTGCCCATCTCGACTGCGCCGGGGAAGCCTTGCGCCCGGAATGCCTCCCACGTCAGCGGTCGGTAATAGACCTGCTCGCCGAGGGCGTCGCCGAGGGCCGCCGCGTACTGGTCGCCGGTCAGGTGATCACCCGCGATGCTGACGGTCGTGCCGACGAATTCCTTTCCGCGCCTGAAGATTTCGAATGCCGTCCTGCCGATGTCGCCGACGGCGATGCCCGCCAACTCTCGGTCGGCCATCGGAAGTGTCAGCACCAGCGCGCCGTCGTCACCCCTGATCGGTCCCATCGACTCGGCGAAGCCCTCGAAGAACAGCGTGGTGCGCAGAAAGGTCGTCGGGACGTCGTATTCGGTGAATAACGCGTCGGCTTCGGCCTTCGCGTCGAAGTGCGGCACCGTGTAGACCTCGTCGACGGTCGGCACGTCGGGGTCCTGCCCGAGCACGTCCCTGGTGTCCTCCAGCGTGGACCAGATGACGTGCCCGACCCCGGCCTGCTTGGCGGCCCGCGCCGCGACGTCGGCCTGGGCCAGTTCCCTGGCCGCCCGCGTGCGAATCGCCGCGTCCTCCGGCGTCTGGTCTGCCCAGTAGTTGGTGACGACGAAGGCGCCGGCCGCGCCCTCGAAGGCTGCCCGCATGCTGGCGCCGTCCTCGAGATCGGCCTCGACGACTTCCGCGCCGGCGTCGGCCAGTTCGCGCGCTCGCGGGGATCGTGCGCTGCGGGTGAGGGCGCGCACGGCGAACTCGTGCCGTGGGTCCTCGAGGATGGCCCGCACCAGTCCGCCGCCCTGCGATCCGGTCGCTCCGACGACTGCGATCACGTTCTCGTTCATGTCGTTTCCCCTCTCTCTACGGTTTGGGTTGATATGTCAACCCGATACTGACTGTAGCCGTTCGGGTTGATATGTCAACCCAATGGGCTAGGCTCGTCGTCATGGCACGAAGGGCGCGACTCGATGACGACGAGCTGACGGCGTGGCGGAGCTTCGTCGAGATGCGGCACCTCTTGGAGAGGCACCTGATGTGGCATCTCCAACAGGAGTTCGGACTCTCGGGTCCCGACTTCGAAGTCCTGGTCAACCTCTCGGAGGCTCCGGGTGAGCGGCTGCGGGCCTTCGAGCTCGGCCGCGCCACGCAGTGGGAGAAGAGCCGAATGTCGCACCACCTCAGCCGGATGGAGAAGCGTGGCCTGGTGCGCCGCGAGGCCTCGGATGCGCGCTATCCCGACGTCGTCCTCACCGATGCGGGCCGCGACGCCATCGCGGCGGCGGCGCCGGCGAACGCCGCCAGGGTCCGCGAGCTGTTCGTCGACGTCGTGGGGCCCGAGCGACTAGCGGTCATCGGCGCCGCGTCGGACGACGTCGTCGCCGCCATCCAACGACACCTCGGCGAAGACTGCCCCGGCTAGAGCCAGTGCTTGCGATGGAACGTGCGGTACATCAGCCCGGTGATCACCAGGATCAGCACCAGCAGACCGGGATAGCCCCACGTCCAATGCAATTCGGGCATGTCGGCGAACCGCATCCCGTAGATGCCCGCCAGCGTCGTCGGCACGGCGCCGATCGCGGCCCATGCCGAGATCTTGCGCATGTCCGCGTTCTGCCGGGTGCCCTCCCGCCCGTACGCCGTGTCCAGCAGGGAGTCGAGCAACGCCTCGGTGGCGGTGATGCGTTCGACGGCGTGGACGTTCTGCTGCATGACGTCGTGCATGTCGTGGCGCAGGTCGGTCGAGATCCAGTCGCCGTGCTCCGCGGCGAACTGACGCAGGGCGAACGTCAGCGGTTCGATCGACCTGCGCATGCGCACCACTTCCCGTTTCAGGAAGTAGATGCGCTCGATGTCGCCGTCGACGGTCTGCGAGAACACCCTCTCCTCGGCGAGGTCGGCCTCCTGGCGAATCTGTGTGGCGACCTGCAGGTAGTCGCTGACGACGCGGTCGGCAATCGCGTGCATCACCTCGGCGGGCGTGGGTATCGCCGAGTGCTCGACGGCTCTGCGCACCTCGGCGATCGCGGGGTGCGCACCCCTGGCGCAGGTGATCAGGAAGTCGTGTCCGACGAAGACGGCGAGTTGACCGTCGCCGGCGCTCTCCCCGCCGAGGGGGCGCAGCGTCCGCATCGAGATCACCAGATGGTCGTCGTACCATTCGACCTTCGGGCAGGCCCGTGGGCGCACGGTGTGTTCCACCGCGAGCGGGTGGAGGTCGAAAGTGTCTGCGAGGGAACGCATCTGGTGATCGTCGGGGTTCTCGAGACTGAGCCATACGAAGCCTCGCCCGGTTTCCCGCACCCGCGCCAGGGCGTCCTCGTAGGTCGGCGCGTCGCCTTGGCGTACGCCGTCGACGTAGACGCCGTGGTGTTCGGCGCCGCGTGACTCGAGCGATGACATTGGCGGCCTCTCGTCGGGCGGGCCGGTCGCCGGGCTACCGCGCTTCGAGTATCGCCGTGCCGAGGTGCTCGAGGCAGCGCTGGGCAGCCAATTGTCAGCTCTTGCCAAGGCCTTTCACGTGGAGTGGACCGGTACGGACGGCAGCGGAATGGTCGCCGTCACCGCGGTCCCCGAACCCGGTCGTGACCGGATGTTGAGTCGGCCGCCGACGATTTCGGCGCGTTCGGCCATCGACAGCAGCCCGTAGCCGCCCATCTCGTCACCGCCGAGGGGATGCTCGAACGTGTCGAAGCCGACGCCGTTGTCGACGATCTCCAACCGCGCCACGTCCTCGCTCACCGAGAACGTCAGGCTCGCATTGGTGGCGCCCGCATGCTTGACGACGTTCTGCAGGCACTCCTGGGCGATGCGGTAGAGAGCGATCTCGATGTGGTCGGGCAGCCGCGCGTCGGCGAGGTCGACGTCGATGAAGAGGCCGACGGCCACCTGCGGGATGGACCGGGCCAGGCTCGCCAGCCCGCCGGCCAGGCCGAGGTCGTCGAGCACCGGCGGGCGCAGCCCTCCGATCGCGGCGCGCGCCTCCTGCAGGGTCAAATCCACCAATTCCCGTGCCAGTCCCAGTTGTTCGGCCGCCTCGGAGCCCTCGCCGATCGCCCTGCTCGCCGCATCCAGCCGGTAGGACAGCGTCACCAGCCGCTGGGAGATGCCGTCGTGAATGTCACCGGCGAGCCGACGGCGCTCCATCTCCTGGGCCTCGATGACCTGCTCGACGAAGTTCTCGTGCGCGCGTTCGCGGGCCACCAGCTGCCGGTGCAGCCGGGCCTGGTGCATCGCGCCGGCAATGAGCCTGCCGATCACCAGCAGGAGTTCGACGTCGCGGTCGGCGAATTCGCGGCGCTCGACGGTGTGCACGTTGAGCACGCCGACCAGGCCGCCGGGCTCGGTCTCCATCGGTACCGACACCATCGACGTGAAGTCAGAACCGCGCAGCGACTCGAACGGCAGGTAGCGGGGATCGTCCTCCTTGTCGTGGATGATGACGACCGGCTCCCGCACCCGCGCCACCCAGCCGGACACGCCCTGACCGAGCGGTAACCGAATCTTGCCGACCTGGCTGTCGAAGGGCGGCGTCGCGCCCGTCAGCGTGAGGGACTGCTCGGCGTCGTCGAGCACGTGCACGAAGCAGACGTCGGTGCCGGTCGCCGCGGTGATCATCCTGGCGGCGGCCTCGGCGAGCGGCTCGACGCCGGGACCGCGCGACGCCGCCTGAATGAGCTCGCGCAGCAGCGCCAGCTCGCGGTCGGCGTCGACGAGGTCGCGGACGGCGTTCGGCTTGGCGGTCATCGGTAGATCCCCTCCCGCAGCGCCGTCGCCACGGCACCGGTGCGGTCGGTGACGCCGAGTTTGCGGTAGATCGCCCGCAGGTGGGTCTTGACGGTCTCGTCGCCGATCACCAGCTTGGTGGCGATGCCCCGGTTGGACAGCCCGTCGACGACGTAGGAGAGGATCTCGCTCTCGCGCTGGGTCAGGCCTTGCCGTGCGCCAGGCCAGAACTCGTCGCGCTGCAACCGGGCGGCGGTGTCGACGGCGCGGGCCGCCATGACGGGGTCGATCGCGGTCTTGCCCGCGTGGGCGAACTCCAGCTGGCGCACCAGCTCGTCGCTGCCGATGCTCTTCAGCAGGTAGCCCGCTGCGCCCACCCGCAACGCCTGGAACAGGTACTGCTCGTCGTCGTAGACCGACAGCATGACGACCTTGCGGGCGGGATCGCGGTGGCGCAGCGCCGCGCACAGGTCGAGCCCGCTGGAGCCCTGCATGCGGACGTCGCACAGCACGATGTCGGGATCCAGGTCGGCGACGACGCCCATCGCCCGGTCCGCGCCGACGGCCTGCCCGACGACCTCGACGCGTTCGCCGAAGGCCGTCAGCATGGCCTTGAGCCCCTCGATGACCATCTCGTGGTCGTCGACGAGCACGAGGCGCACGGGACCCGACATGGCCCGAGCTTAGAACCCGCGGCCGGGCGGGTGACCGAACTTGACGGGTTCAATCCCCCGGATGGGGGAGGCGCCGCGGGTGTGACACGAGCCACTCTGTGAGCCATGTCGGTGACACTGGAGAAGACGTGGCGGGCGGGTCGGTTCTGGTGGGATTCGTCCCGCCCCAGCGACGCCGATCCGCAGCCGCTGCGCGCACTGATCTTCGATCTCGACGCGCTCGCCGACGTCGAGGTCGGCGGACACCGGTGCGCCTTCAACGCGGCCTTCGCGGCGCACGGACTACCGCTGCACTGGTCTGCCGCGCGGTATCGCAAGCTGCTGGCCCTCGGAGACGAACGGCAGCGGGTGGCGGCCGAGCTGCGGGCGCGCGGCGTGTGCACGGAGTGCGACGTGCTGGCCCGGGTGCTGATCGACGACGTCTGCACCACCAAGGCAATGCTCGTCGACGAGACGATGCTCGGCTGCGACCTCGACCCCCGACCGGGTCTGGTCGAGCTGATCACGGAGGGCTACACCGCGGGGGTGGCCGTCGGCGTGGTCGCCGACGGGCGGCGGTCCTGGGTGCAGCCGCTGGTGCGCCAACTGGTCGGGGACGGGTTGGTCGACACCGTCGTCACCGCCGACGACGTGAGCACCCCCGCCGACGCCTACCGCCTCGCGCTCGCCGAGTTGGGCGCGCCCGCGCACGACACGCTGGCGTTCGCGGGCACGCGGGCCGGCGTGCGCAACGCGCTCACCGCCGGGCTGGCCGCGGAGGTCGTCGGCCCCGAGGCGCGGGCCGACTACGACGGGCTGCGCCTGGCGGACTGTCGGCGGCTACGGGGCCGGTTCGCGGCGGGCGGACGCTCAGCTGCCGCGTAGCAGCTCGATGACGGCGCTGAAGTCCTCACCGGCGTGGTCGGTGACGAACTCGGCGTAGATCTGCGCGGCGTGCGTGCCCAGCGGTGCCTGCGACCCGGTGGACTGCACCGCCGCCATCGCCAGGCCGAGATCCTTGTGCATCAGCGCCGTCGCGAAGCCCGGTGTGAAGTCATGGTTGGCCGGTGACGTCGGAACCGGGCCTGGCACAGGGCAATTGGTGTGCACCGACCAGCAGTTGCCGGTCGCGCCGGTGATGACGTCGAACAGCGACTGCGCGGACAGTCCGAGCTTCTCGGCGAGCACGAACGCTTCGCCGACGGCGATCTGCTGCACGGCCAGCACCATGTTGTTGCACAGCTTGGCGCTCTGCCCGTTGCCCGATCCGCCACAGTGAATGATCTTGCCCGCCATGGGTTCCAGCACGGGCCTGGCCCGTTCGACGGCCGCGTCGTCGCCGCCGACCATGAACGCCAGCGTGCCCGCGGTCGCGCCCTTGACCCCGCCCGACACGGGTGCGTCGATCTGGGCGTGGCCGTGCTCGATCGCCTGTGCATTGACGGCGCGCGCGTCCTCGACGGAGATGGTCGAGGTGTCGATGAACAGCGTGCCCGGCGTGGCCGCGGGCAGGACCTCGGCGTAACAGGCCGTCACGATGGCGCCGCTCGGTAGCGACGTGATCACCACGTCGGCCCCGGCGACGGCCGCCGCAGCGCCGTCGAAGACCTTGGCGCCCTTGGCCTCTGCGGCCGACGCCAACGCGGGCACCGGGTCGAAGCCGTGCACGGTGTGCCCGGCGCCGACCAGGTTGGCCGCCATCGGGCCGCCCATGTTGCCCAGCCCTAGGAATGCAATCGTCGCCATCTGTTCATCCCTTCCGGTTCACGATGCGCGGGCAGCTTCAGCCCGGCCGATCACCACGCGCATGATCTCGTTGGTCCCCTCCAGGATGCGGTGCACCCGCAGATCGCGAACGATCTTCTCCAGCCCGTACTCCCGCAGATAGCCGTAACCGCCGTGCAGCTGCAGAGCCTGGTCGGCCACGTCGAAGCAGGCGTCGGTCACATAGCGCTTGGCCATGGCGCACAGCTCGACCTTGTCGGGGTGGCCGGCGTCCAGCGCAGAAGCCGCCCGCCACAACAGGTTTCGCGACGCCTCCAGTGCCGTGGCCATGTCGGCGAGCGTGAAGCGGATGGTCGGCTCGTCGAGCAGGCGCATGCCGAACGCCTCCCGGTCGGCGAGGTAGGCCACCGCCTTGTCGTAGGCGGCCTGAGCCCCGCCGAGCGAGCAGGCCGCGATGTTGATCCGGCCGCCGTTGAGGCCGTTCATCGCGATGCCGAAGCCCGTACCCTCGCTGCCGCCCAGCAGGGCATCGACCGGGACCCGGGCGCCCTCGAAGACGACCTGCGCGGTCGGCTGGGCGTTCCAGCCCATCTTGACCTCGTCGGCGCCGAAGCTCACCCCCGGGGTGTCCTTGCCGACGACGAACGCCGAGATGCCGCGGGGTCCCTCGCCGCCGGTGCGCGCCATCACCACGTAGACGTCGGAAGCGCCTGCGCCGGAGATGAATTGCTTGACCCCGTCGAGCACGTAGTGGTCGCCGTCGCGAACGGCCCTGGTGCGCAACGCCGCGGCGTCCGAACCGGCGCCCGGCTCGGTGAGGCAGTAGCTGGCGATGAGCTCCATCGACGCCAGCCGGGGCACCAGCGCCTTGCGCTGCTCGTCGGTGCCGTAGGTGTCCACCATCCACGCGCACATGTTGTGGATCGACAGGAACGCCGCCGTCGTCGGATCGGCGACCGCGAGCTGCTCGAAGATGCGCACCCCGTCGAGGCGACGCAGCCCGCTGCCGCCGGAGTCCTCGCGGCAGTAGATCGCGGCCATGCCCAGCTCGGCGGCCGCGCGCAGCACGTCGACGGGGAAGTGCTTGTCGGCGTCCCACTCCAGGGCGTGCGGGGCGATGCGCTTGTCGGCGAATTCGGCTGCCGTCTCGGCGATCACGCGCTCGTCGTCGTCGAGCGCCAGGTAGTCCATGTCGGGAGGCCCGCGCTACTTCATGGTCGGGATGGAGAACTCGGCGCCATCCTTGATTCCCGACGGCCAGCGCTGCGTGACCGTCTTGACTTTGGTGTAGAAGATGATCGAGGCGGGGCCGTGCTGGTTGAGGTCACCGAAGCCGGAGCGCTTCCAGCCGCCAAAGGTGTGGTACGCCACGGGAACTGGGATCGGGACGTTGACGCCGACCATGCCGACCTGCACGCGCGAGACGAAGTCGCGGGCGGTGTCACCGTCGCGGGTGAAGATCGCGACGCCGTTGCCGTACTCGTGCTCGCTGGGCAGCGCCAGCGCCTCCTCGTAGCTGTCGGCCCGCACGATGCAGAGCACCGGCCCGAAGATCTCGTCGCGGTAGATCGACATGTCGGGGGTGACGTGGTCGAAGAGGGTCGGGCCGATGAAGAATCCGCCCTCGAGGCTGGCGTCGCCGAAGGTGAGGTCGTCGGCGCCGCGTTCGCGACCGTCGACGACGGCCTCGGCGCCCGCCTCGATGCCCTGGGCGATGTAGTCCTTCACCCGGGTGAGGGCGGCGGAGGTGACGAGTGGGCCGTAGTCGGCCTTGGGGTCGAGGCTGTGACCGACGCGCAGCTGGTTGACCCGCTCGACGAGCCGGTTGCGCAGGCGGTTCGCCGTTTCCTCGCCCACCGGCACCGCGACGCTGATCGCCATGCAGCGTTCACCCGCGCTGCCGTACCCGGCGCCGATCAGCGCGTCGACGGCCTGGTCGAGGTCGGCGTCGGGCATCACGATCATGTGGTTCTTCGCGCCGCCGAAGCACTGTGCGCGCTTGCCGTTGGCGGCCGCGGTCGAGTAGATGTACTGCGCGATGTCGGAGCTGCCCACGAAGCCGACGGCCTGGATGTCGGGGTGCGCCAGGATCGCGTCGACGGCCTCCTTGTCGCCGTGCACGACCTGGAAGACGCCCTTGGGCAGGCCCGCCTCCTCGAACAGCTCGGCCAGCCGGACCGGGACCGACGGGTCGCGCTCGCTGGGCTTGAGGATGAAGGCGTTGCCGCACGCCAGCGCCGGGCCCGCCTTCCACAGCGGGATCATCGCGGGGAAGTTGAACGGCGTGATGCCCGCGACGACGCCGAGCGGCTGCCGCAGCGAGTAGACGTCGATGCCGCCGCCGGCGCCCTCGGTGTACTCGCCCTTGAGCAGATGCGGGATGCCAATCGCGAACTCGATGACCTCGACGCCGCGCTGGATGTCGCCGTGCGCGTCGGCGACGGTCTTACCGTGTTCGAGGGA
This sequence comes from Mycolicibacterium madagascariense, assembly GCF_010729665.1. Lineage (NCBI taxonomy): Bacteria > Bacillati > Actinomycetota > Actinomycetes > Mycobacteriales > Mycobacteriaceae > Mycobacterium > Mycolicibacterium madagascariense. The sequence goes on from NZ_AP022610.1 coordinate 1,229,166, forward strand.
CAGCAGCTCGGCCAGTTCGTCGGCGTCCCTGCGGACCAGCTCGACGAACTTCATCATCACCCGGGCCCGGCGCTGCGGGTTCCAGGCCGCCCACTCCTTCTGCGCCTCGACCGCGACGGCGACCGCGGCGTCGACCTCGGCTGCCGAGGCCAGCGGGACCTGGGCCTGCACCTCGCCGGTGCTGGGGTTGAGGACGTCGGCGGTGCGGCCGGAGGTGCCGTCGGTCCGCTGGCCGTCGAGGTAGTGCGAGATCAGGGTGGGCATGGCGAGCGTCCTTCGGCAGATGACACGATTACTAGGAGATCCTAGTAATGATCGTCGGACGCGCGCAAGGGTGTCGGGACGCCGAGTGTGCGGCATGTCGTCGCCCAGCGGGCCGATCGACGACGACACGCCACACGGTCGACGAGCGGCTAGGACAACCCCAGCGGCCCGGCCAGTTCGGCCAGCGTCGGGAGCAGGTCGTCGGGCTCGCCGAGCACCTGCACGCAGACGTGATCGGCGCCCGCGTCGAGGTGCTCCTTCAACCGCGCGGCGATGTCGTCCGGCGTGCCGTGGGCCACGACCGCGTCGATCAGCTTGTCGCTGCCGGGCTTCTCCAAGTCGTGGTCGCTGAACCCCAACCGCTTCCAGTTGTTCACGTAGTTGCTCAGGTCGAGGTAGAACTCGACGGTCCTGCGGCCGATCTCGCGGGCCTGCTCGGCGTCCCTGGCGAGGACCACCTTGTGCTCGGGGGCGAGGAACACCGTGTTGCCGATGAGGTGGTGTGCCTGCGCGGTGTGCTCGGGCGTCGTCAGGTAGGGGTGTGCGCCCGCGCTGCGCTTGGCCGAGAGCTGCAGCACCTTGGGGCCCAGCGCCGCGATCACCCGGCGGCTGGTCGGCACGTTCGCCGCGTCGAGCGCGTCGAGGTACTCGACGAGGACGTCGTACGGCTTGCGGTACTCCTCGGTGTGCTCGGGATGGCCGATGCCGATGCCGAGCAGGAACCGGCCGGGGTAAGCCTTCTCGATGCGGTGATAGGACGCGGCGACCTCGGCGGCCGGGGCCGCCCACACGTTGACGATGCCGGTCGCCACCTGCAACGTCTGGGTCGCCTCCAGGATGGGCTCGACGAACGCCAGATCGGCGGCCGGTGACCCGCCCACCCAGATCGCGCCGTAGCCCAGCTTCTCGATCTCGACGGCCTGCTCCGGTGTCACCGCAAACGGCGTCCAGACGCCGAAGCGCCCCAGGTTGGGCTTGAGCTCGGTTACGTCGGTCACGTCGGTGAGTCCCTTCGGTTGATGGTCGGTCATCGCAGGCCCAGCGGCCCGGCCAGCTCGGCCAGGGCGGACACCAGGGTGTCACTACCCGTTAGCACCTGGACCGGAACGTGATCTGCGCCCGCGGCGAGGTGCTCCTTGAGCCGGGCCGCGATCGCGTCCACGGTGCCATGGGCGACGACGCTGTCCACCAGCGCGTCGCTGCCGGGCTTGGCGATGTCGTCGTCGGTGAAGCCGAGCCGCTTCCAGTTGTTCGTGTAGTTCGCCAGGTTCAGGTAGATCTCGATGGCCTTGCGGCCGACGGCGCGGGCCTGCTCGGCGTCGGTGGTCAGCACCACCTTGTGCTCGGGGGCGAGGAACGCGTCGGGCCCGATGAGTTCACGGGCCTGGGCGGTGTGCTCGGGCGTCGTCAGATAGGGGTGCGCGCCGGCGGTGCGGCGGGCGGCGAGTCTGAGCACCCGGGGTCCGAGCGCGGCGAGGACGCGACGGTCCTTCGGGACGCCGTACTCGTCGAGCTTGCCGAGGTAGTCGGTGAGCGCGTCGTAGGGCTTGCGGTACTCCTGGTGCGCCTCGGGGTGTCCGACGCCGATGCCGAGCAGGAAGCGGCCGGGGTAGGCCTTCTCGATGCGGTGGAACGACTCCGCCACCGGGCCCGCGTCGGCGGTCCAAATGTTGACGATGCCGGTGGCCAGCTGCAACGTCTCGGTCGCCGCCAGAATGGGGTCCACCCACTCCAGCTCCGCCGCGGGCGACCCGCCTGCCCAGAGTGCGCCGTAGCCCAGGGCCTCGATGTCGCGCAGCGCCTGCTGCGGCAGCTGCTGCCAGTGCTGGTGGTGGCCGAACACTCCGAACGTGCCGAGGTCGGGTTTCGCCGGGGGTGTGGTCTGCGTCATGTCGGGGTCAACCCACCCCGGCGTCGACGCTATTCCACCGCGATCGCGTCGAGCAGAACTAGTCCGCCGAGTCGGCGGGGGCCTCCTCGGGCTTCGGCGCGACGAGCGGCAGCACGACGATGAAGCGGGTGTCGCCCGGCGCGGACTCCACCCGGATGTTGCCGTGGTGCTTCTGCGCGACGATGCGCCAGGCCAGGTCGAGACCGAGGCCGGTGCCCTCGCCGAAGGCCTTCGTGGTGAAGAACGGCGTGAAGATGCGTTCGACGATCTCGGCCGGGATGCCCGGCCCGTCGTCACCGATGACGACCTTGATGGCGTCCTCGCCGACGGCCATGGTCGTGATCGTCAGGGTGCCGTGACCGCCCATCGCCTGGATCGCGTTGTCGATGACGTTGGTCCACACCTGATTGAGATCGCCTGGGTAACAAAGGATTTCGGGCAGCGTCAGATCCCAGTCCTTGACGAGCTTGACCGGCTTGTCCTTGCCGATCTTCTCGCCGAACATCATCAGCGTGCTGCGCAGCAGGTCATGGACGTTGGCGCTCTGGTACGGCGCGCGGTCCATCTGGGAGTACTGCTTGGCGCCCGCCAGCAGCGCCGAGATGCGGCTGCTGGCCTCGGCGATCTGATTCATCATCAGCTCGGTGTCGATGGTGTATCGCAACCAGCCGATCGCACCCTGCAGCGACGCCGTCGCATCGACCTCGTCGACCGAGGCCGAGATGCGTTCCAGCCAGTCGGTGTCCAGCCCCGCCTCGACGAACGTCGGGGCGTAGTCCCACGCCGCGGCGATGCCGTGCTCCTCGAGCCAGTCACCGATGGCGTCCTCGCGGTCGGAGGCCTCCAGCGCGGTCAGCTCGAGCGCCTTGGACTTGGCGACCTGCTCGGCCACCTCCTCCTGGATGGTGACCAGGACGCGCAGACCCTCGGGGCTGAACTTGCCGTCGGCGAGCATCGCCAGCTTGTGCCGCATCCCGGCGACCTTCTCGCGCAGATCCGACACGGCGCGGGCGGCCGCGGCGGCGGGGTTGTTCAGCTGGTGCGTCAGGCCCGCCGAGAGCTGCCCCAGCGCCAGCAGCTTCTCCCGCTGGTCGATGATCTGGCGGGCCCGCAGACCGCCGACCTTGAGGCCTTCGAGCAGGTGCACCGCCATCGGGAGCTCCGCCCTGACGAAGTCGCCGAAGGCCGCCGCGTCGAGCACGAAGAACTTCGACGGCTTGGTCACCCGCACCGAGGATTCGTAGACCTGGGGCACCCCGTCGACGAACGCGCTCCACGCACCGCAGTACACGCCGCGCTGCGAGGTCCGGTTGGTCTCGATGTCGGCGCCGCCCGAGCGCTTCGACATCACCAGCTCGCCCTCGATGAGGACGTAGAAGCACGTCGCGGCCTCGCCCTCGATGCAGATCGGGCCGGGCTCGAAGCGCGCCAGGTGCCCGTTCTCGCACAGCGTCTTGAGTTGACGGTCGCTCAGCTTCTCGAACAGGAACAGCGTGCGCAGCTCGTCGGGCAGACAGGTCTCGCCCATGTGTGGTCCTTTCCCGGGGCCCTCAGGCCTCTGCCAAATAGCGGTGCACCAGCATCACGGCCATCGAACCCTCGCCGACCGCGGCGGCCACCCGCTTGGCGGAGTCCGCGCGCACGTCTCCTGCAACGAAGACCCCGGGCACACTTGTTTCCAGGTGGTGCGGCGGCCGGTCACGATGGCTCCAGCCGACGACGTCCTTGAGGTCCGGTCCGGCGAGGACGAACCCGCGGTCGTCGAGGGCCAGCACGCCGTCGAGCCAGCCGGTGCGCGGCGTCGCGCCGATGAAGCAGCACATCCGACCGCAGGGCACCGTGGTGCGCTCACCGGACTGCTTGTTCTCCAGCACCAGGGCGGACAGGTGACCGTCCTCGCCGACGGTGTCGACGACCTCGGTGCAGGTCATGACCTTGATCGTGGGGTTCTTCTCGATCTGCTCGATGAGGTAGTGCGACATCGACGCCTCCAGCGACGGCCCGCGGACGAGCAGCGTCACCGACTTCGCGGTCTTCGACATGAACATCGCGGCCTGGCCCGCCGAATTGGCGCCACCGACGATGTAGACGTCCTCGCCGCGGCACTCCTCGGCATCGGACACCGAGGCGCCGTAGTACACCCCGCGCCCGACGTAGTTGCAGCCGTCGGGGTCCGCGGGATCACTCCAGCATCCGACGACCTGCAACTCCTGGTACTCCACGCCGGTCGCCAGGATCACCGAGCGCGCGCCGATGGTGCTGCCGTCCTCGAACTCGATGGTCGGAGCGGCATCGCCGACGTGCAGTTTGACGACGTCGCGGGTGGTGATGACCTCCGCGCCGAACCGCTCGGCCTGCCTGCGGGCGGAGTTCGTCAGCTCCGCGCCCGAGACGCCGATCGGGAAGCCGAGGTAGTTCTCGATCCGCGAACTGCGGCCGGCCTGACCGCCGGTCGTGGCCTTCTCGATGAGGACGGTCTCCAGTCCCTCCGAGGCGCCGTACACCGCGGAGGCGAGGCCGGCGGGCCCGCCGCCGATGACCGCCAGGTCGTACATCGGCAACGACGGCTCGGTGGAGAGCCCGAGGAGCTCGGCCAGCTCGGCGTCGGTGGGCTCGACGAGCGGATCGCCCTTCTCGGTGATGACCACCGGCAGTTGTCTGCCGTCGAGGTTGGCGGCATCGAGCAGCTGCTTGCCCTTGGGCTCGTCGGCCATGAACGCGTGGAAGGGGAACTGGTTGCGCGCCAGGAACTGGCGAACCTCCCACGACCGCTGGCTCCAGCGGTGGCCGATGACCTTGGTGTAGGGGATGGCCCGGTCGCCGACGGCGCGCCACTCCTCGAGGAGCCCGTCGATGACGGGGTAGAGCTTCTCCTCCGGCGGGTCCCACGGCTTGAGCAGGTAGTGGTCGAGGTCGACGACGTTGATGGCGTCGATCGCGGCGTGGGTGTCGGCGTAGGCCGTCAGCAGCACGCGCTTGGCCAGGGGGAACAGGTCCATGGCCTTTTCGAGGAACTCGATGCCGCTCATCTGCGGCATCCGGTAGTCGGCCACCAGCACGGCCGCGGTCTCACCGCGCAGCTTCAGTTCCTTCAGGGTGGCCAGTGCGTCGGGCCCGCTCTCCGCCCGCACGATGCGGTACCGCTCGCCGTAGTGGCGGCGCAGATCACGGGCAACGGCGCGCGACACCGCGGGATCATCGTCCACGGTAAGAATCACGGGGTTGCGGGGCTGGGCAGTGGATCCAGTCATCACCACCAATTATGCGCTGGTCGTCCAATCGATATCGGCTGGCCGCGACACCGGCACCCGCCGTTACTCCGAGGGCGAAATCGGGTCGTCCCCCGGGCCCGTCCGGCGGGGGTCACCGCCGCGTGCCGGGGGCGTCTCCGCGCTGGTACTGCGGCAATTTTGGGGAGCGCCGAGGAGCGAGTACGATGGGACAACGGTGCGGCATCCGCGCCGGCTCTCGCGTGCCCTGTCCTGGAATTCAACCAATCCGGCTCACGTTCTGTAGTCGGAGGCGGTGCTTGCGGCGCCAGACAGGGAACTACGGAGGACATGGCTAAAAAAGACGGTGCCATCGAAGTCGAGGGCCGCGTGGTCGAGCCCCTGCCCAATGCGATGTTTCGCATTGAGCTGGAGAACGGACACAAGGTGCTCGCGCACATCAGCGGCAAGATGCGGCAGCACTACATCCGCATTCTGCCCGAGGACCGCGTGGTAGTGGAGCTCTCTCCCTACGACCTGTCCCGGGGCCGCATCGTTTACCGCTACAAGTAAAGAGACCGTGACGAGCGTTCGCGCGAGTCACCGAGAACCAAGACAGGATCGACCGCCGTGAAGGTGAACCCGAGCGTCAAGCCCATCTGCGACAAGTGCAGGGTGATCCGTCGCCATCGGCGGGTCATGGTGATCTGCTCTGACCCGCGCCACAAGCAGCGTCAGGGCTAATTGCGCGACAGCAGTACCAGCACAACTGAATGACGACATCCCAGTACCACTGAGCGGATAGGCCGCTCATCACGTCCGGCTCGGAGGCCGGACCCCGCTCGCACGCGGGAACGGACTGGGAACAGACCTCCGCAACGAAAAGGAAGCACTGCCTGATGGCACGTCTACTGGGCGTCGACCTCCCGCGCGACAAGCGCATGGAGATTGCGCTGACCTACATCTACGGCATCGGCCGTACCCGCTCCCAGGAAATTCTGTCGGCTACCGGCATCGACTACGACCTGCGCACGAAGGACCTGACCGACGATCAGGTGTCGCAGCTGCGCGACTACATCGAGAGCAACTCCGAGATCAAGGTCGAGGGTGACCTGCGCCGCGAGGTGCAGGCCGACATCCGCCGCAAGATCGAGATCGGCTGCTACCAGGGTCTGCGGCACCGCCGCGGGCTGCCGGTCCGCGGCCAGCGCACCAAGACCAATGCGCGTACCCGCAAGGGCCCGAAGCGCACCATCGCCGGCAAGAAGAAGGCCAGGTAAGTCATGGCACCGACCAAGAAGACCGCGGCTGGCCCCAAGAAGGGCCAGAAGACGCGTCGCAAGGAAAAGAAGAACGTCCCGCACGGGGCCGCTCACATCAAGAGCACGTTCAACAACACGATCGTGTCGATCACCGACCAGCAGGGCAACGTCATCGCCTGGGCCTCGTCGGGACACGTCGGGTTCAAGGGCTCGCGCAAGTCGACGCCGTTCGCCGCCCAGCTGGCCGCCGAGAACGCCGCCCGCAAGGCGCAGGAGCACGGTGTCAAGAAGGTCGACGTCTTCGTGAAGGGCCCCGGCTCGGGCCGCGAAACCGCGATCCGTTCGCTGCAGGCCGCCGGTCTCGAGGTCGGCGCGATTTCCGACGTCACGCCGCAGCCGCACAACGGTTGCCGTCCGCCCAAGCGGCGCCGGGTCTAGAGGAGATATAGGAAATGGCTCGTTACACCGGACCCGTCACCCGCAAGTCGCGCCGCCTCGGCGTCGACCTGGTCGGCGGAGATCAGTCCTTCGAGAAGCGCCCCTACCCGCCCGGTCAGCACGGCCGTGCGCGGATCAAGGAGAGCGAATACCGCACGCAGCTGCAGGAGAAGCAGAAGGCCCGCTTCACCTACGGCGTCATGGAGAAGCAGTTCCGCCGTTACTACGAGGAGGCCAACCGCCACTCGGGCAAGACCGGTGAGAACCTGCTGCAGATCCTGGAGAGCCGGCTCGACAACGTCATCTACCGCGCCGGGCTCGCCCGCACGCGCCGGATGGCCCGTCAGCTGGTCAGCCACGGTCACTTCACCGTCAACGGCCAGAAGGTCGACATCCCCAGCTACCGCGTCTCGCAGTACGACATCATCGACATCCGCGAGAAGTCGTTGAACACGCTGCCGTTCGAGCTGTCCCGGCAGACCGCCGGTGAACGCCCGATCCCGGGGTGGCTGCAGGTCGTCGGCGAACGCCAGCGCATCCTCGTCCACCAGCTGCCCGAGCGCGCCCAGATCCAGGTGCCGCTCACCGAACAGCTGATCGTCGAGTTCTACTCGAAGTAAGAGGTCCGGCCGCCCGGTCGGAACCACCCCACGGCATCAAATAGCGGATGCCGAGAAGGAGATAAGAAATGCTGATTTCTCAGCGCCCCACCCTGTCCGAGGAGAGCTTGGCCGAGAACCGGTCCAAGTTCGTCATCGAGCCGCTGGAGCCCGGTTTCGGGTACACCCTGGGCAACTCGCTTCGGCGCACCCTGCTGTCGTCGATCCCCGGCGCAGCGGTCACCAGCATCCGCATCGACGGCGTGCTGCACGAGTTCACCACCGTGCCCGGGGTGAAGGAAGACGTCACCGACATCATCCTGAACCTCAAGAGCCTGGTCGTGTCGTCCGAGGAGGACGAGCCGGTCACCATGTACCTGCGCAAGCAGGGCCCGGGTGCCGTCACCGCCGGTGACATCGTTCCGCCCGCGGGCGTCACGGTGCAGAACCCCGACATGCACATCGCGACCCTGAACGACAAGGGCAAGCTCGAGGTCGAGCTCGTCGTCGAGCGCGGCCGCGGTTACGTCCCCGCCGTGCAGAACAAGGCGTCGGGCGCCGAGATCGGCCGCATCCCGGTCGACTCGATCTACAGCCCGGTCCTCAAGGTCACCTACAAGGTGGAGGCGACCCGTGTCGAGCAGCGCACCGACTTCGACAAGCTGATCCTCGACGTCGAGACCAAGAACTCGATCACCCCGCGTGACGCGCTGGCCTCGGCCGGCAAGACGCTGGTCGAATTGTTCGGTCTGGCACGGGAACTCAACGTCGAAGCCGAGGGCATCGAGATCGGCCCGTCGCCGGCCGAGGCGGATCACATCGCCTCGTTCGCGCTGCCGATCGACGACCTGGAGCTCACCGTCCGGTCGTACAACTGCCTCAAGCGCGAGGGCGTGCACACCGTCGGCGAGCTGGTCTCGCGGACGGAGTCCGACCTGCTGGACATCCGCAACTTCGGTCAGAAGTCCATCGACGAGGTGAAGATCAAGCTGCACCAGCTCGGTCTCTCGCTGAAGGACAGCCCGGCCACGTTCGATCCGTCCGAGGTCGCCGGCTACGACGTGGCCACCGGCACCTGGAACAGCGACGCCAGCTACGACCTGGACGCCGACCAGGACTACGCGGAAACCGAACAGCTCTAACAGAACGTCCGTCCCGGTCCTACCTGATACGGGGGCCGGCCCCACATAGGAGAAGTCGCAATGCCCAAACCCACCAAGGGACCTCGCCTCGGCGGTTCGTCCTCGCACCAGAAGGCGCTGCTGGCCAACCTGGCCACGTCGCTGTTCGAGCACGGCCGCATCAAGACGACCGAGCCCAAGGCACGGGCGTTGCGGCCGTACGCGGAGAAGCTCATCACCCACGCCAAGAAGGGCACGCTGCACAACCGGCGTGAGGTGATGAAGAAGATCCGCGACAAGGACGTCGTGCACACGCTGTTCGCCGAGATCGGCCCGCACTTCGCCGACCGCGAGGGTGGCTACACCCGCATCATCAAGGTGGAGGCACGCAAGGGCGACAACGCCCCGATGGCCGTCATCGAGCTGGTGCGGGAGAAGACGGTCACGTCGGAGGCCAACCGCGCCCGCCGCGCCGGTGCGTCGAAGGCGGCGGCGCCGGTCGCCGCCGCAGCAGCCCCGCAGGCTGCCGTCGAGCCGGAGGCCGCAGTCGGTCCCGACGCCGACGAGGCCACGACTGCCGACGAGGCCACGGCGACGGCCGACGAGCCGACGACCGAGGCACCAGCCGAGGCCGAGGCCACGACCGAGGACGAGGCGGACGAAGCCAAGTCCTAGTGGATGAATCATCGATCATGCCCGCCACCGACACCGGTGGCGGGCATGTTCGTCTTCGGCTGGCGGTCGCCTACGACGGCACCGACTTCGCCGGGTGGGCGACGCAGGCGCGTCAGCGCACGGTCGCGGGCACCATCGACGACGCCCTCTCGACGATCTTCCGGACGCCGGTGCTCACCAGGGCGGCGGGCCGGACCGACACCGGCGTGCACGCGACGGGGCAGGTAGCCCACGTCGACGTCCCGGCCGAGGCCGTCCCGCACGCGTACCCCCGCACCCCGCGGGAGGGGCCGGAGTTCCAACCGCTGGTGCGGCGACTGGCGCGGCTGCTCCCCGAGGACGTCCGGGTGCTCGACGTGTCCAGGGCGCCACGGGGTTTCGACGCCCGGTTCTCGGCGCTGCGCCGACACTACGAGTACCGGCTGTCGACGGCGCCCTACGGCGTCACGCCCCAGGAGTCCAGGTTCGTCACCGCGTGGCCCCGGCCGCTGGACGTCGACGCCATGGCGCAGGCGTCCCGGGAACTGTTGGGCCTCAACGACTTCGCCGCGTTCTGCCGTCCGCGTGAGGGAGCGACGACGATCCGCGACCTGCAGCGGCTGGACTGGATGCGTTCCGGCGATGCCATCACGGCCTACGTCACGGCCGATGCGTTCTGCTGGTCGATGGTGCGCTCACTCGTCGGTGCGCTGCTGGCCGTGGGGGAGGGGCGTCGCGAATCGCAGTGGTGCGCAGGGCTATTGGCGTCGACGCGACGGTCGAGTGACTTCTCGACCGCGCCCGCCAAGGGGCTCGTGCTCGTCGGGGTGGACTATCCGCCCGACGCCGAACTGGAGGCCAGGATCGCGGTCACCCGCGATCTCCGCAGCCTCGGGTAGCGCGTGGTCCTTGGGTCGCTACAGCTTTCCCGCGACGAAGTCGGCGGCCTGGTCGACCATGCCCGCCTTGAGGTAGGCCGGCGCGAGGTGGTCCGGCCAGTCGGCCTGCCAGTTGTCCGGTTGGGTCGGATTGCAGATGGGGTCGGCGGCGTGACACAGCTCGATGGTCCGGTCGTTGTAGGCCGGGTTGAAGTTCGTGATCGGACCGACCCACTGACTCCCATTGCCGAACAGGGCGACGGCCGCGACGTGCTGATCGGCCCCGGGCGGTAGCGGGTTGTTGAAGCCGAAGAACGCGAACGGCACCGCAAGGGCGACGTCGGTGACCGCGGCGCCAAGCGAATAGCCGCCGAGCACGATGCGGGTGTCGGGGCAGCTCGCCATCGTGCTCTGGACGCGGGCGCTCATGTCGTTGGCGCCGACGTCGATCTGGTTGTCGGCCGGGTACTGCACGGCGTACAGGTTGACGCTCTTGGTGGTCCGCTTGCGCAGCGCGGCGACGAGAGCGTTGCCGATCTGGCCCGCACCCGCGGGTTCGAGGCGACCGCGGGCGAAGATGAGCTCCGCCTGCGGGCACGCCGCCGACGCGATCGGGGTACCGGGGGTCAGCATCGGAGCCACCAGCAGGGCACCTGCGGTGAGCACGGTGACGACCGCAGCGGCGAGCATCCTGCGGATCTGCTGAGGGGTCACCGCAGGGATGCTAGCTCACGGTCGTTACAGCAGGCCTGCGGCGAAGTTGGCGGCGGCGTTGGCCGGACCCGGGGTGTACGCGCGGTGGGCAGCGACGTCCTCGCCGGGACCGCAGACGGGATCGCCGGCGTTGCACAGATCGATGGACTTGGCGCCCCAGACCGGGCTCGACGTCAGCGGCAGACCCAGCTTGGTGGACGGGTTGCCGAACGCGACGATGGCCGCGACGAAGTCGGGGGTGTTCGGCGGCAGCGGGTTGGTGAACCCGATGGCGGGTATCGGCACGGCGGCGATGACGTCGATCACTGCGGCGCCCTGGGAGTAGCCGCCCAGCACCAGCCGCGTGTTCGGGCAGGTGTTCATCATGTACTGGATGTGGGCGCTCGCGTCGTTGGCGCCGTCGGCCGCCGCGAGGAAGTCGTAGGTCGCGGGGTAGACCACGGCATAGGACCCCACCGAGCGGCCACCGACCTTGGCGCGCAGGTCGTCGACGAAGGCGCCGCCGGGCAGGCCGAGACCGGGATCCTCATTCGTCCCGCGGGCGAAGACGACCTCGATGTCGGGGCAGCCGTCGGCCGAGGCCTTCGGCAGGCCGGCGCCGGGCAGGCTCGCGATGACGGCGACGCAGGCCGCCAGGACAGCGAAAGTCGTGCGGACGGCACGGTCGATAGCCACGGGCAATGGTAACCGGTTGCGGCGTCGGCAACGGTCAACCGGCGCGGTCGTCGGACTGGGCCGCCCGAATGAGGTCGTCGCGGGCCCGTGCGACGCGGGACCGGATGGTGCCGACCGGACAGCCGCAGACGTCGGCCGCCTCGGCGTAGGACAGCCCCAGCACCTGCGTCAGCACCAGCGCCTCGCGGCGTTCGCGGGGCAGCCCGTCGAGCAGGATGCGGATCTCCACCATGTCCTCGATGCGGTCACCGCCGCGCGCGCCGCCGAGCACGTCGTCGAGGTCGACGACGTGCGCCGGCCGTGGCCGAGAGGAGTTGTAGCGGATCTGGTCGACGACGACGCGGCGGGCGATCGACATCAGCCACGTCCTGGCCGTGGAGCGGCCGCTGAAGCGGGGCAGCGCGGTGATGGCCCGCAGGAACGTCTCCTGGGTGAGGTCGTCGGCGCTGGCCGGGTCGGCGAGGTAGGCGACCGTGCGCCATACGTCGCGCTGCGTGGCGGCGATGAACCGGCTCAGTGCGACCTGGTTGCCACGACCTGCGGCCTTGGCGAGCTGGGTAACGTCGTCATCGTCACCGGTGGCAGCCACGGATCAGACAGTAGGCCATGGCAGTCTGGAACTCATCGGGGCATCGGCACGACTGAGACTAGGGGCCGTGCGCAGGAGGTGAGGACCATGACGTCGACGACGGGTGTCGCCGCGCCCGAGGTGGACGCGGCGCGGCGGGTGCAGCTCGACGTCGCGGGCATGTCGTGCGCCGCGTGTGCCAACCGGGTGGAGTCCCGGCTGAACAAGATGCCGGGGGTGCGCGCCTCGGTGAACTTCGCCACCCGCGTCGCGACCGTCGATGCCGGTGCGGGCGTCGACGCCGACGAGCTGTGCGACGTCGTCCGCCGCACCGGCTACGAGGCGTCCCCGCGGGTCGTCGGCGGCGGTGTGGCCGACGACGACGCCGATGCCGACGACGCCAGACGGCTGCTGATCCGGCTCGCGGTCGCCGCGGTGCTCTTCGTGCCGCTGGCCGACCTGTCGGTGATGTTCGCCGTGGTGCCCAGCACGCGATTCGTGGGCTGGGAGTGGGTTCTGACCGCGCTGGCGGCGCCCGTCGTGACCTGGGCGGCGTGGCCGTTCCACCGGACCGCACTGCGCCGCGCCCGCCACGGCAGCGCCTCGATGGAGACGTTGATCTCGGTCGGCATCACCGCCGCCAGCGTCTGGTCGCTGACCACGTTGTTCGGCGGCCACCACGCGTCGGCCGACCGGGTCGGGGTGTGGCAGGCGCTGGCGGGGAGCGACGCGATCTACTTCGAGGTGGCCGCGGGCGTCACGGTGTTCGTGCTCGCGGGCCGGTACTTCGAGGCGCGGGCCAAGTCGAAGGCCGGCGGCGCGATGCGGGCGCTGGCCGCGCTGAGCGCGAAGGACGTCACGATCCTGATGGCCGACGGCTCGGAGATGGTGCTGCCCGCCGACGAACTGAAGGAACAGCACCGCTTCGTGGTGCGGCCGGGGCAGACGATCGCGGGCGACGGCCTGGTGCTCGAGGGTTCGGCTGCCGTCGACACCAGCGCGATGACCGGCGAGGCGACCCCCGTGCGGGTCGCGCCGGGCGGCACCGTCGTCGGCGGCACCGTCGTGCTCGACGGACGGTTGATCGTGGAGGCCGCCGCGGTCGGCGCGGACACCAAGTTCGCGGGCATGGTCCGCCTCGTCGAGCAGGCCCAGGAACACAAGGCGAACGCGCAGCGCCTCGCCGACCGGATCGCCGCGGTGTTCGTACCGTGCGTGTTCGCCATCGCCGCACTGACCGCGGTGGCGTGGCTGGCCGCGGGCGGCGGCGCCGGGCACGCGTTCTCGTCGGCGCTGGCGGTGCTCGTCATCGCCTGTCCGTGCGCGCTGGGCCTCGCCACCCCGACGGCGATGATGGTGGCCTCGGGGCGCGGCGCTCAGCTGGGCATCTTCCTCAAGGGACATCAGGCGCTGGAGGCCACGCGTTCGGTGGACACCGTCGTGTTCGACAAGACGGGAACGCTGACGACCGGTCGCCTGACCGTCGACGCCGTGGTGACCGTGCCCGGCTGGGACGCCGACGATGCGCTGGCGTTCGCCGCGGCCGTCGAGTCGGCGTCCGAACACGCCGTCGGCCACGCCATCGCGACCTCGGTGCCGGACCACCGCGGGGTCCAGGACTTCCACGCCGAGCCGGGCCGCGGCGTCAGCGGTGTCGTCGACGGACGCCGGGTGCGGGTGGGCAAGCCGTCCTGGATCGCGCACACCGGGGCGCCCGCGGCGCCCGCGGCGCTCGCGGCCGAGCGCCGGCGCGCCGCCAACCACGGCGCGACGGTCGTCTACGTCGAGGTCGACGGGCAGCCCTGCGCGGCCATCGCGGTCTCCGACACAGTGAAGCCCTCGGCGGCGGGAGCCATCGCGGACCTGCACGAGCGGGGGCTGCGGACGCTGCTGCTGACCGGTGACAACCCGGAGTCGGCCGCGGCGGTGGCGGCCCGCGTCGGCATCGAGGAGGTCATCGCCGACGTGCTGCCCGACGGCAAGGTCGACGTCGTCGAGCAACTGCGCGACCAGGGTCGGCGCGTGGCCATGGTGGGGGACGGCATCAACGACGGGCCCGTGCTGGCGCGGTCGGATCTCGGGATGGCGATCGGACGGGGCACCGACGTCGCCATCGGCGCGGCCGACGTGGTGCTGGTGCGCGACGACCTCGCGGTGGTGCCGCTGGCCCTGGACCTCGCCGCGGCGACCATGCGCACCATCCGGGTCAACCTGATCTGGGCGTTCGGCTACAACGTGGCGGCCATCCCGATCGCCGCCGCCGGGCTGCTCAACCCGTTGGTCGCGAGCGCGGCGATGGCGTTCTCGTCGTTCTTCGTCGTCTCGAACAGCTTGCGGCTGCGCAACTTCGGCGCGCGTTAGTCGCCGCGGCGGGAGCGGGCGAGCTCGCGCAGCATCGCGTTGTAGGCGTCGAGGTCGTCGTCGGCGTAGTCCGCGTCGGCGTGGCGGTCGGATCGGGTCGCGGCGCGGCGGTCCTGGCGCGCCCACTGGGCGACCAGGGCGACCACTACCAGGATCACCGGCAGCTCGCTGGACCCCCACGCGATGGCCCCGCCGAGGTGCTGGTCGTCGTGCACGTTCGCCAGCCACGGCAGGCCGACGTCGTGGTAGAACCGTCCGCCGATGATCGACGCCGTGGTCATGGTGGCGATGCCGAAGAACGCGTGGAACGGCATGACCGCGAACAGCAGGCCGAGCCTGCCGAGGAACGGGAGCTTCCGCGGGCCGGGATCGACCCCGATGATGCCCCAGAAGAACAGGTAGCCGACGAGCAGGAAGTGCACGCTCATCAGCTCGTGGCCCCAGTGGTAGCGCACCAGGGTGTCGAAGATGGGCGTGAAGTACACCGCGTAGAGCGACGCCACGAACAGGACGAACGCCACGACGGGCTGTGCCAGCACCGCGGTCAGCTTCGAATGCACCAGCCACATGACCCACTCCCGCGGGCCGGGCGGCTCGTCGGGGCGCGCGGCGGGCAGGGTCCGCAGCGCCAGCGTGACCGGACCGCCGAGGACCAGCAGCACCGGCACGAACATGTTGAGCGTCATGTGTTCGGCCATGTGCACGCTGAACATCGCCGATCCGTAGGCCCTGACCCCCGAACCGGTCGTGAACAGCAGCAGCAGGCAGCCGGCCAGCCACGCGACCAGCCGGCCCGTCGACCACCGATCCCCGCGGCGGCGCAGGCGAACGTAGCCGGCCACGTACGCCAGCGCCATGACGATCGCCGCGCAGCCGAGGAACACGTCGAACCGCCAGACGGTCAGGATGCGCGCCACGCTCGGCGGGTCCGGCAGGGCGTAGCCGAGGAACACGTCCCAGGCCGTGAACCGGTGGTCCAGCAGGCGCGGCGCGGGTTGGGTCGCCATCACCGCGATCAGCGCCAGCACGACGGTCAGTGCCACCGCGGAAGACGTTGCGGCCCAGGGCCTTCCGCGACGCAGGGCCCGCAGGGAGCCCAGCCAGACGACGAGCATCAGCACCGCGGCCGCCACCCCGGCCTGGCCGTACGGCCCGTCGACGAGGTCGCCGCCGGCCAGTAGCCCCAGCAACCCCGCGCCGTAGGCGAGGACGACGGGCCCGAGGACAGCCTGCAGCGTCGACACCCGCCGGGCCAGGGGTTCGGCGACCGGGTGCAGCGCGTTCGCCACGGCGGTGCCCGCCCACGCGGCGAGCAGTACGGCGAACACGATGACGGCGCTCGTCGCGTAGTCGTGATCCGGTCCGACCCCGGGGTTTCCGTTGACCGGCACGGCCACCACGGCGATCGCGGCGGGCAGCAGCAGCACCACGTGGGCGGTCCAGCTCAGCGACAACCGCACGGTCACCGCGATCGACGCCGCCGCGAGCGCCACCACGATCCACGCCCGCGCCGGTTGCGAGGCCAGGACGGCGTCGACCATGCCGCCGCTGCCCAGCAGTCTCAGCGCCGAGGCGCCGCTGTCGCTGGCGGCCTGCACCACCACCATCGCGGCCGCGACGAGCACCCACCCCACACTGGCCCGCTCCACCAGCACGTGCGTGCGGAAGGGCCCCGCGTCGATGACGCCCCGGACGTCCGGTCGCGCGGTGACGACGACGTACAGCAGGCCCCCCAGGCAGACCGCACCCACCAGTGACGCGAGGAAGTAACCGAGGACGTCGGCGGCGGCCGTGACGAGGCCGGGGTAGGAGTCGCCGGTCAGCGCGTACACCCGATCGCCGGCGAGCAGGACGTAGCCGAGCAGGGCGGCCAGCGACAGCGCGCAACCGCCGGCGACGACGGCCCCGGACCGCGCGGGCGCCCGGCGCCGCGTCGGCGGCTCCACGGTCGCGGCCTTGCTCATGGTCGCGAGTCTACGACCGGACGTCGTAGAGCCGGGTCGGGACGGGAACTTTTGGCCGCCGCACAACGACCAATGCACGAACCACGAAGCCCGCGCCAGTGTGCGCCGTCAGCCCAGGAAGGCCCCACCACCGTGAGCCACCCGCCCCTCGAGGACTCCGCCGACGTGCGGGAGAGCTTGCACGCGTCGGCGTGGGCGCGCTGGCGTCCGTTGCTGATGCGGCTGCACTTCTACGCCGGGGTGTTCGTGGCGCCGTTCATCCTGGTGGCCGCCGTGACCGGGGTGCTCTACGCGCTGGTGCCGCAGCTCGATCAGGCCGTCAGCCATCACCAGCTCACCGTCGACCACGTCGGCGAACGGCGTCTGCCGCTGGCCGATCAGCTCGCCGCCGCCAGGGCCGCGCACCCCGAGGGCACGGTGACGAGCATCCGGCCGCCCGCCGCGCCGAACGAGACCACCCAGGTCGCGCTGAAGGTCGACGACGTCGCACCGGACTACGGCCGCACCGTGTTCGTCGATCCCTACACCGGCGAGGTCAGGGGCGCGTTGACGACGTTCGGGCAGTGGATGCCGCTGCGCGCGTGGTTCGACGAGCTGCACCGCAACCTGCACCTCGGGGCGGTCGGTCGCAACTACAGCGAGCTGGCGGCCAGCTGGCTGTGGGTGATCGCCGGGTCGGGACTGCTGCTGTGGATCGGCCATCGCGTCGGCACCGGCCGGCTCACCCGGCTGTTCGTGCCCGACGCCGGCGTGCGCGGGCGGCGTCGGCTGCTGTCGTGGCACGGCTCGCTCGGCGTGTGGATCATCGCGGCGTTGCTGTTGCTGTCGGTGTCGGGCATGACCTGGTCGCGATTCGCCGGCGCCCACGTCAGCGACATCCGCTCGCACCTGACCTGGTCGACCCCGGCGGTGGACACCACGCTGCCGTCGGGCGCCGCCGCGGACGCCCAGCCGCTCGACGAGGCCGTGGCCCTGCGCGGCGCGGACACCGCGCTGCGGGCGGCGCAGGACGCGGGCCTGCAGAGCCCGATCTGGATGTATCCGCCGTCGGCCGCGGGCCAAGGCTGGCAGGTCGCGGAGAACAAGCGCGACTGGCCCACCCGGTATGACGCCGTCTCGGTGGATCCGGACAGCGGTGCCATCACCGCGCGGGTCGACTTCGCGGACTGGCCGTTCATGGCCAAGGTGGCCGACTGGATCGTCGGCGCACACATGGGCATCCTGTTCGGCGTGGTCAATCAGATCGTCCTCGCTGCCGTCGGGGTGGCGCTGATCGCCGTCGTGCTGCTCGGCTACCGGATGTGGTGGCGTCGACGGCCAACGCGCACAGCCGGTTTCGTCATCGCGCGGGGTCCACGCCGCGGCGTGCTGTCCGAGTTGAGGCCGTACGAGGCCGTCCTCGCGGTCGTCGCGCTGGCCGCGTTCGGCTACTTCGCGCCGCTGTTTGGGGTGTCGCTGGCGGTGTTCGTGGCCGTGGACGTCGCCCTCGGCTGGTGGCAGAGCGCGCGTAGGGAGGCGGGCGCGCGGTGATCGCCGACCCGTTCCTGCGCTGGGTCGTCACGATCCTCTTCGTCCTCAGCGCGGCCGAGATGGTCTACGCCATGGTGACGTCGCACCGCGCCGGGGCGTACGTGGTGAGCCACCTGCTGCACCTGCTGATGGCGGTCGCGATGGCCGTGATGGCGTGGCCGCGCGGCGCGGCACTGCCCACCACGGGCCCGATGATCGTCTTCCTGGTGGCCACGGCCTGGTTCGTGGGGGTGGTCCTGAGGTACCGCGGCCACCGCCTGATCAACGGGTATCACGCGCTGATGATGCTGTCGATGGCGTGGATGTACGCGGTCATGAGCGGAGACCTCTTGCCGGGCAGTCGATCCGGTGGCGAACCCGGCGCCGGGGCGGCGCCCATGGCGGGGATGCCCGGTATGCCGGGGATGAGCATGGGCGGATCCACCGACGGCGACTCGCCGATGGCGCAGCCGGGCTACGTCGACGTCCTGAACTGGGTGTGCACCATCGGATTCGCGCTCGCCACGCTGTGGTGGCTCTACCGCTACTTCGGCCAGCGCAAGGCCGAACCGGCCCAACCCGCACACCGGTTCCTCGGCGACGCATCGCAAGCCATGATGGCCGTGGGCATGGCGGTCATGTTCGGCGTGCTGCTGTGAGCTAGGGAGTCATGCCGCACCGTCGGTCGGCCACAGATGGTCGCGGCGTCGACCCCGAGACGCACTGTGCGGCAAAATGATTCGCTCGTCCTGGTCGTCACCGGCCACCTGGGTGGGTGCGGGTCCCGGCCGCGCCGCGCGGCGCCACACCAGCACCGCGAGCAGGGCGCCGAGCACCACCGGCACGTGGGTGAGGATGCGGGCCGCGGTGACGGCGCCGTGCTCGGCGTCGACGACGACGTATACCGCCAGGGCGACCGCGAAGACGCTGAGCACCGCGGCCAGGCCCTCGGCGGCCGACGGTCGCAGCGCGCCGACGACCATGATCGCGCCCAGCGCCAGGGACCACGCCGTCGACTCGTTGAGGAGGTGGCCGCTCATGACCATGCCTCCGTGGACGAGTCCCACGTCGAGCCCGAAACCCTGCACGGCGGCCAGCGCGAGCTGACCGCCGCCGACCACCAGCAGGGCCCAGCGCGGCCAACCCCACCCCCGGCGCACCGCGGTCGCCCGCGGCGTCGCGACTTCGGTGAGCGGGGGATTGGCGGCCAACCGGTGCAGGCGCGCCGCCTGCCCGGTCATCGCGTCGCGCCACGCGCGGCACTCGACGCATCCCGCGACGTGCTCGTCCACCCGGGCCGACGGCACCGGTTCGTGCTCGCCGTCGACCCTGGCCGAGAGCGCCTCGCGCGCCACCTCGCATTCCACGTACCAATAGTCGCGCACGGGGGCCCAGATGTTCCCGCAACCCCGGCCGAGGTCACCCGCCGAGTGCGGTGGTGATCTCGTTGATCTGTCGGAGCTGCCAGGCCTGGAAGTCCTTGTCGGAGGGGGGCAGGGTCTCGGTGACGCCGACGATGGGCACCGAGTCCTTCTGGGCCAGGGTCTTGATGGCGTCGGTGGCCGGGCTGGTGACCTGTCCGTTGTAGAGCAGCACCTTGATGGCCTTGGTGTTCAGCGCCGCGTCGAAGGCGGCGTTGTCGGCCGGGCTGGGATCGTTGCCGTCTTCGATGGACTGGGCGAAGGAGGCGGGGGTGGCCAGCTTGAGCCCGGCCGCGTCCACCAGGTAGCCGGGCACCCGTTCGGTGTAGCCGACCGGGGCGCCGGAGTACTTGTTCTTGATGTTGGTGATCGCGGCGTCGACGGGGGCGAGGCTGTCGTTGAAGGTCTTGGCGTTGGCGGTGAAGGTCGCCGCGTCGGCCGGATCCAGACTGCCCAGCTGAGTGGCGATGGCGTTGGCGACGTCGGGGACCTTGGCGATGTCGTACCAGATGTGCGGGTTGGCGTCCTGCCCGGAGATCTGCATGACGTCCGCGGCGGTCAGCACCTTGCGGTTCGGGTTGGGCGACGCGGACAGCAGCTTGTCCATGAAATCGTCGTAGCCGAGCCCGTTTTCGATGACCAGCTGGCCCTTGCTGACGGCCGCGCCGGTCTTGGCATCCGCCTCGTACTCGTGCGGGTCGGCGTTGGGGTCGGACATGATCGAGGTGATGGTGACGTGGTCTCCGCCGATCTGCTTGGCGATGTCCCCCCACACGTTGGTGCTGGCGACCACGGCGACCGGCGCCGACGCCGCGTTCGACGACGACCCCGCGCTCGACGAGTTCGACGAGGGGGCCGGCGATGAGGTGGAACCGCATCCCGCTGCCATCGTCATGGCCGCGGCGGCCATGACGACGACGGGAATCCGGCGCCAGGGCTGAGATGTCACGATGTCTTCCTCCTGCACGAGTTATCTGAAACGGGAATCATTGTCGGTAATGTAGACCACCCCCGGCCACGGCGCACGCCCCGGTCCCCCGCAGGGCATCGCGGGTGCCGGGAAGGGTCGTCGTCAGCGCGGCGGCGTCGGGTAGGCGCTGGTGTAGGGCAGCAATGCCATGTCGCGGGCATTCTTGACCGCGGTGGCGACTCGGCGTTGCTGCTGAACGGTGAGTCCGGTGACGCGGCGGGACCGGATCTTGCCGCGGTCGGAGACGAACGTGCGCAGCAGTGCGACGTCCTTCCAGTCGACGTGTTCGATGCCCTCGGCGGTCAGCGGGTTGGCCTTGGTGCGGGTGGGCTCGGTGGCCGAGGGGCGGCGGGCGGTGGACTTCTTGCGGTGGGCCATCGCGGTCACCAGCTGCTCTTGCGGATGCCGGGAAGGGCTCCGTCGTGGGCCATTTCGCGCAACCGGATGCGGGAGAGTCCGAACTTGCGCAGGTGTCCCCGGGGGCGGCCGTCGACGGCGTCGCGGTTGCGGATGCGTACCGGGCTGGCGTCGCGCGGCAGCCGCTGCAGTGCGCTCTGGGCGGCGCGGCGCTGGTCCGGACTGCTGGAGGGGGCCGCGATGATCGTCTTGAGCGCGGCCCGGCGTTCGGCGTAGCGTGCGACGACGGCCTTGCGGTGTTCGTTGCGAACGATCTTGGACTTCTTGGCCATTCAGCGCTCCTCGCGGAAGTCGACGTGGCGGCGCGCGATGGGGTCGTACTTGCGCAGCACCAGTCGGTCGGGGTCGTTGCGGCGGTTCTTGCGGGTGACGTAGGTGTATCCGGTGCCCGCCGTGGAGCGCAGCTTGACGATGGGGCGGATGTCGGTCGCGCGGGCCATCAGAGCTTGTGCCCCTGGGCGCGCAGCCGGGCGACGACGGCTTCGATGCCGTCGCGGTCGATGACCTTGATGCCCTTTGCGCTGACCCGCAACCGAATTCGTCGACCCTCCGAGGGCAGGTAGTAGGTCTTGTGCTGGATGTTGGGGTTCCAGCGGCGGCGGGTGCGCCGATGCGAATGCGACACCGAGTTGCCGAAGCTCGGCTGTCGCCCGGTGACCTCACAGTGCGCCGACATGACGTGACCTCCTTGGTCTTAATGACAATTGTTTTCGACAAGCGTCGGCGGAGACGGTACCGTAGCCGTCGAGCTATTGAAAATCGTTTCCAAGAACGAAGGGGCGGCGCCGTCGCCGACGGTCCCGCCCGTCAGCAAGGAGAAGCCCGATGAAACCCGGCATCCACCCCGACTACCACCCCGTGGTCTTCCAAGACGCCACCACCGGCACCGCGTTCCTCACCCGTTCCACGGCGACCAGCACCCGCACCATCGACTGGGAGACGCCCCAGGGCACCATCACCTGCCCGCTGATCGTGGTGGAGGTGAGCTCGGATTCGCATCCGTTCTGGACCGGCACCCGACGTCTGCTCGACACCGCGGGACAGGTCGAAAAGTTCCGGCGCCGTTACGGCGGGCAGGGCCGATGACGTCGGTGACCGACGGCAGGCCGGCAATGTCGTCCCGACCGCGGACTCGCCGAAAGGGCAACGGCCACATGTACATTGCCGCACCACGCCATCGGGCGCAGGCTTTCGCCCACCGCTGGGGCGCCCTGGTGGCGGCAGCATGACCAGCACCGAGCCCGCCACGCGCCGCCCCTTCACCGTCGCCGTCTGCACGCCCTGTTCCCGTGAACTCACCATCGACGTCGTGTCCGCCCTGCGCGCCACGATCCGTCGCTGCCCGCACGGCGTGCTGGCCACCACCGCCTGCCTGCGCGGCCCGCTGAGCTGCCGTGCCCGTCCCCACGACGGCGGCGTCATGATCGTCCTGCAGCCGTGCACCACCGAGCGCGCCCCGCATGGACCGACGGCGTGGATCGGCCCCATCTGCGACGACGCCGACATCGAGGCCGTCCGCGGCTGGATCGAGAGCGGCCACTGGGACCTCGATGCCCTGCCGACGCGGCTGAACGCCCGCGCGCGGATCCGCCTCGCCCCGCACCTGAACTAGAGACGCCGGGGCGCTACCAGACCCGGAAGTGCGCGGTGGTGGTGATGGCGTCGGCGGTGCTGAACTCCACCACCAGGTGCAGCGTCCACGACCCCGGCAGCGGCACCACCGCATGGGAGCTGCTCCACTGATCGGCGACGGACGGTTCGAATCTCACGGCGAGCGAAGCGATTCCGGCGTCCTGTGATGACAGCGTGCCGCTCACCGAGACGACCCGAATCGGATGGCCGTGCGCGTCGAGGGCCGTCACCGAGATCGTCGTGGGGCCACGGCGGGTGGTGTCGAGGTGGACCGCGGCCGTCCGGTCGTCCAGCGGCGCGCTGAGCGACACCGGTGGGCCATAGGTGGCGCGGGCCGGGGGCAGCGTCACCAGGGCGGTGGTCACCGCGACGACGGCCATGCCGAGGACCAGCTCGGCGATGACCGTGCGGCGCAACGTGTTCGGGCCGGACCGTCGCCGCGCGAGGTAGGCGAGTGCGACCATGGTGGCCACGATCGCGACCTTCACCGACAGCGTGATTCCGTAGCTGGTCGACCACAGCGCCGCCACCGGCCGCACCTGACGCCACGCCTGGTACGTGCCGCTGAGGATCAGCACCGAGACGCACCCCACGGCGATCAGCGACCAGCGGCGCAGATCGTCGGCTCCTCGCGTGGGGAGCACGGCCACGCACAGCGCGACCAGGCCGCCCAGCCACACCGTCATCGCCAGGACGTGCACGGTGGTCACCGCGACCGCCAACCACGGCTGCGCGCCCACGCTGGCGTGACCGTCGAGCGCGACGGTCAGGGCCGTCCCCGCCGCGCACACCGCTAGCACGGTCGTGGCGCCTCGGCGACGCGACCGCAGTGCGATCCCGATCGCCATCGCGAGGGCCGCGCGCACGACGAGGAGCACCCCGGTCCTGCTGGAGAGCGTGTTCGCGAGCGCGTCACGAGTGAAGACGGCCGCCCAGCCCAGGTCCAGGGATGGTGGTCCCTGCAGCAGGAATTGGGCCACGGTCGCCACGACGATCGCGGCCCACCCGGCGACGAGCAGTGCCGTGGTCCGCTTCAGCGCGAGCGTCCACGGCCACAGCATCCGACACCCGAGTGCCATCCCGGTGGCGAGGACGAGTCCGACGTAGAGCACGCCGCGGGCGACGTCGGAGGTCAGGGTCAGCGCCGCGGAATGGTCGGCGGGAGGCGGCAATTGAGCACCGGCGTCCTGACCGATGCCATAGCTGATCGAGCCCGCGACGACGTGTCCGTCCGCCGAGACGACGCGCCACGTCGCAGCGTAGCTCCCGCGGGGCAGATGGGGGCGCAGCGGAATCACGATGGTCGTCCCGTCGTCGGACAGGTGCGCCGGACCCGCCGTGGCGGGTTCGCCCGTCATCGAGATGACCTGGGCCGCATCGGGAATGAGCCGTACCGACTCGTCGAAGGTCAGCGTGACGACCGTGGGTGGCGTCTCGACGCGCGCCCCGTCGATCGGTGAGCTGGCCACCAGCACGGCGTGCGCGTGCGCCGGCGCTGCCGTCAGGCCGAGGATGGCGAACGCCACCGCCACGGCTGCCGGCAGCGCCGTCCACCACCTCAACTCTTGCGGCGGAGCAACGCGAGATTGGCCAGGCCGAGCAGCACCGCGACGACCGCGACGACGAGGGCGACGATCCCCGGCCACGTCGGCGCGCTCGCTGCCGCGGGGGCCGCCGGGGCCGCGCTCGCGGGCGCGGTGGCGGTGTCGGAATCCGAGGTCAGGGTGAGCATAGGCGCGGGATGGTCCGGCTCGGGCTGCCCCTGGGCGGCCTTCTCGTTCCAATTCACCACCGACCCGTCGCTGTAGAACTGCTGGGCGGGAAAGGACACCGACGCCGCCTTCGGCAGCGGGCCCAGCGACAGGTTGAACTCGTCGAACTGGTTGGGGGGAATCGCCGCCTGCGGGGTGGTGGCCTTCCAGTCCACGACCGACACGTAGTCGGTCACGGTGTTGCCGTCGTCGTCCTTCTGCGGTGTGGCCAGCTTCTTCTTCGTGACCGTCGCCGTCCAGCCGGGCATGGGCTGCACCGACGCCGACAGGATCGGCGTGTCGTCGGGCAGGGTGACGCGCAGTTCCGTGGTGGATGCGGTGTCCGACTCCGAGGGCACCCGGAACGTCGCCACGCCGTAACCTCCCTGGGTGGCGTCGGTCCCGGACACTTCGACGTGGGCCAGCGCGGGCGCGGCGAACCCGATGGCCGCTGCGGCGGCCAGCACGGCCACGGTGGTACAGCGCACGACGTGCTTCATGGTCATTCCTCTTGTCTCCTCGGTGATTTCGCTGGGTTCAGCTGACGAGCGCGGCGAACGACACCCCCGTCCCGGTGACACACCGCAGCGCCACGGCCGAATCCATACTGAAGAAGTCGCGATCGGCGATCGAATGGTTCCCTGTCAATGTGCTGACCGCAGGGCGATGGGGCCGAACCCCGGGGTATGGTCCAGTCGTTCAGCGTGAGCGGTGCGGAAACCGGTGCAATACCGGTGCGGTCGCGCCACTGTGACCCGCGGTCGACCCCGAGTCGGTCGGCGGGGAGCCAGACCCCGCCGCTCGCGGACCCACGATGGGGCGCGTACACCCCGGAAGGACGGGCCCCGTCCATGCCCGACTCACTCTCGACACCCCCGGCCGGTTCGGCGCTGCGCCGCCTCGCCGATTCGTGGAATCGACGCGACTGGCTCGAAGTCGGCGCCCTCGCGGCCGTCATCGCGGCCCTGCACGTCGTCGGTTTCGGCGCGCTGTGCCTATTCGTCGCACCGCACCACTATCAGGTCGGCACGCAGGTGTTCGGCATCGGATTGGGCGTCACCGCATATACGTTCGGCTTGCGCCACGCGTTCGACGCCGATCACATCGCCGCCATCGACAATACGACCCGCAAGCTGATGGCCGACGGCCGCAAGCCGAAGTCGGTCGGATTCTGGTTCGCCATGGGGCATTCGACGATGGTGCTCGTGATGGCGGTCCTGGTGGTCGTCGGTACCCGTGCCGTCAGTTCTCTGCTCGACGACGACTCGCCCACCAAGCACGCCCTCGGCCTGGCCGGTACCGTCGCCTCCGGCGGATTCCTCTGGCTGATCGGCATCATCAATCTGGTTGCGCTGATTGCGATTTGGCGAGTCTTCACGGGCCTGCGCCAGGGTCGGTTCAGTGAAGGCGAACTCGAAGCGGCGCTCGACGGTCGCGGCTTCCTCGCCCGCATCCTGCGCCCTGTGATGAAGCGCATCAAGCGACCCTCGCAGATGTATCCGGTGGGCGTGCTGTTCGGCCTGGGCTTCGACACCGCCACCGAGGTCGCGCTCCTGGCGCTGGCCGGTACCGGCGCGGCCGCCGGGTTGCCCTGGTACGCCGTGCTGGTGCTCCCGGTGCTGTTCGCCGCGGGCATGAGCCTGATGGACACCGCCGACGGACTCTTCATGACCGTCGCCTACGACTGGGCGTTCGCCAACCCGGTCCGCAAGATCTACTACAACCTGTCGATCACCGGACTGTCGGTCGCCGTCGCGCTCCTGATCGGGACGATCGAACTGGTGTCGGTGCTGCACGACGACTTCGACCTGGAGGACCCGGTCACCAACTGGGTCAGCGCGATCGATCTGAACAACGCCGGCTTCGCGATCGTGGGCCTGTTCGTCCTGACCTGGCTGTGCGCCGTGGTGTATTGGAAGGTGGCCGGTGTCGAGAAGCGGTGGCAGGGCCAATCATCGGTCGATTGACCGTCGCCCGGGGTGGGCATGTGCAGGGGATGCGCATGCGGCCGTCCCTCTTCTGCTCCCTGGTGATCGCCCTGGCCGTCGCCGGGTGTGGCGGCTCCAGCACGACGTCCTCGTCATCCACGTCGCCCTCGTCGGCCACGCCGTCGCCGTCGGGTAGTTCCGCGGCGGCCGCGTCGACCTCGCCGGGCTTCACCCCGACGCACGCACCGGCCGCCGAGCCGGGTCGCGCCACCCCGCCGGCGGTGCCGCCGGTGGGCCGGGTGGTCCCGATCGGCAACGCCCCGGAGGGCATCGTCATCGGCACCTCGGGTGTGGGTGCCGTCGCGGTGCGTGGTCCCGATGGCGTCGAACTGTTCGACGCCACCACCGGGGCGGTACGGCAGACGGTCCCGACGTCCGGGGCAGCGCGCCACCTCGAGC
Source organism: Mycolicibacterium madagascariense (assembly GCF_010729665.1). Classification (NCBI taxonomy): domain Bacteria; kingdom Bacillati; phylum Actinomycetota; class Actinomycetes; order Mycobacteriales; family Mycobacteriaceae; genus Mycobacterium; species Mycolicibacterium madagascariense. The sequence goes on from NZ_AP022610.1 coordinate 1,255,851, forward strand.
TCGCCGGGCCCGACGGGCCGGTCCTGGTTCCGCTGGAGCAGAGCAACGAGCTCTCGGAGGTGTCCCTCGCCGACGGGAAGGTGCTCTGGACCGCCCAGGGCGTCGGACGTCAACCCCATGACGCCGTGCGCACCGCGAGCGGCACCGTGGTGGTGACCAACGAGCTGGGTGGCGGTGTGGTGTTCGTGAAGGACGGTGCGGTGGTCGGCACGCTGCCCGCCGGGCCCTTCCAGCCGGGAGGCGTTGCGGCCGTGGGCAATTACGCCGCGGTGGCGGACGTGCAGGGCAACGGGGTCTGGGTGTACGACGGCACGACGCGCCAGCAGGTCGCCCAGGCTCCGGTCGGCAAGAAGCTGACGCACGCCGTGGGCATCTCCGACACGCTGGCGGCGTTCGCCGACACCGACGGCGGCGCGGTCCTGATCGAAAGCGTCGCTCCCCAGATCACCCAGGTGTCGAGGATCGACGCGCCGGGCAACCCCTACGGTTTGGCGTACGACGCCGCGCGCCACCGCCTGTTCGTCACGCTGACGGCGTCCAACGTGCTCCGCGTCGTCGACCTGACCGACCCGACGAAACCGCGCATCATGGGCGACCTGCCGACGGTGCAGCAGTCGAATTCCGTTGCGGTGGACCCGCGTTCGGGCGGTGTCGTGGTGACCGGCAGCGACCCGGACGGCAGCAGCAGCCTGCAGATCATCACACCCGATCTGCTGCCCGCCGGCTGAGCCGTGCCGATCCGTCAGGTGGCGGACAGGTATGCGGCGATCCCGCGGGTGACCGCGGAGGCGTAGCTCGCCCTCCCGGTGGCCGACGTCAGGATCGCGGCGTCCTCGGCGTTCTTCATGTTGCCCATCTCGATGAGGATCGACGGGTACTCCGCGAGGTTGAGACCGGCGAGGTCGGAACGGCCGTAGAGCCCGTCGGTGCCGCGGTAGTTGGAGGGCGACAGGCCGGCGGCGACGAGCTGATCGCGCATCACCGACGCGAAGCGCGGCGCGGGACCGGACTGCGCGCCGTTCAGCGGCGGATCGGAGTAGTTGACGTGAAACCCCCGACCGCTGGCCGGCCCGCCGTCGGCGTGGATGCTGACGATCGCGTCGGGCCGCAGCGCATTGGCCATCGCGGCACGCTGATCCACGCACGGCCCCAACGCGTCGTCGTCCCCGCGGGACATCGCCGTCCGCACGCCCAGCTGGGTGAGTTCGGCGCGGATGCGCAGCACGGTGTCCCAGTTGAAGGTGTGCTCGGGATACCCGCCGTCGGTCGTCGTGCCGCTGGTCTGGCACTCCTTGGTGCCGCCCCGACCGGTGGGCACCTGGCGGTTGATCGAGGCGTCGTTGGCGCCGTTGTGGCCCGGGTCCAGGAACACGATCCGGCCCGCGAGACTCGACGCGGCATGCGCCTTCGGTGCGGACAGCAGAGGAAAGCTGCTCAACGACAACAACACTGGGGCGCCGGCCGCGTACTTGAGCACCTCGCGTCGGCTGGCGCGCTGACCGCGGCAACCGCGGGCTGATTCGTCCTGCATGGGCCGGACGATAGCGAGCCAACCTGGCGTTTCGCCGTGGACACCGCGCCCGTCGGCAATCGAATTGCATTCGCCCCCATACTGATACCGATACGTGACGGTGTCAGGTGGCGAGCCAGCGTCGCAGCCCCGCCATCAGCTCGGGCTCGTCGGCGCCCAGCACCTCGGTCAGCGCGGACCCCACGTCGGGATGCCCGGCCCCGCCGGCGCGCCAGTACAGCGCCCGCAGCGTCGCCGGACCGCGCGTCTCGGCGATGAACCGGGCGAACCACCAGGCCCGGTCGTAGGCCAGCGTCAGCGCATCGCCCGACGTCGCGAAGTCGGCCTCGGTGGGCAGCACGGCCAGGGACGCGGCCGACGCGGCTCCGGGTCTCGGCGTCGCGGGCCTACCGACGTAGTCGGCGACGCCCTCGGTCAGCCACCGCGGGGCGTCCAGCGCCGTGTCGGCCCGGGACGCGAAGTGGAACAGCTCGTGACGCACCACGATGCGCAGCGCGTAGTCGGACATGGCGGCCGCGCCGGGGGAGAAGACGACGCGCTGCCCCGCGGCCGAGCGGTGGACCGGGTCGACCCGGTCGGCGACGGCGGCCGCGGCGACGTCCACCCATCCGGCGGGCCCTCGGGTGAGCTGCCGGAACTCGATCTCGGATCCGGCGGCCACGATGATGACGTCGCGCTGCCAGTCCGCACCCCAGAACGCCACCACGGCGTCGACGGCCGCGCCGATCTCTGCGGCGATGCGCCGCAGCAACCCCTCGGTGGACGTGCCGCCCAGGCCCAGCAGGTGGACGGTGCGTCCGTCGCCGACGACCAGAGACGAGGGTGCCGCGTCGGGGACCGGAGCCGACACCGCCGCGAGCCCGGGCCGGGTGGTGGCCGAGGCCCGATGCAGCAGGGCCGCGGCGACCGAGGCTTCGGCGACCAGCGCCAACTGCAGCAGCAGTCGGCGCCGATCGGGCCGTGGGGCGCGGCCGCTCATGGTCGCCGGATCAGGATGCGCACTGGGCGCAGGTGCCGAAGATCTCGATGGTGTGGCTGACGTCGGTGAAGCCGTTCTCGCGCGCCACCTTGGCGGCCCAGGCCTCGACGTGCTTGCCCGCGACCTCGACGGTGGCGCCGCACTGGCGGCAGACGAGGTGGTGGTGATGATCGTCGGAGCACCGGCGGTAGGCGGATTCGCCGTTCTCGGTGCGCAACGAGTCGACCAGGTCGGAGGTCGCCATCGTCTGCAGCGTGCGGTACACGGTGGTCAAGCCGATGCCCTCGCCGCGCCGGCGCAGTTCCTCGTGGAGTTCCTGCGCGGTGCGGAACTCGTCGAGATCCTCGAGCAGGGCGGTGATGGCGGCGCGCTGCTTCGTCGCCCGGGTGGCCCGCACACCCACCTCACCGTGCTGCACGTCGGCGCCGGTCACTGCTGTTCTCCGGCGTGGGAGACGGCGGCGATCACGATGTCGGCGAGGTGGTGGTCGACGAGGCGGTAGATCACCTCGCGGCCGGACCGGGTGCCCGCGACCACGCCCGCGGCCTTGAGGATTCGCAGATGCTGGCTGACCAGTGGCTGCGGCACCTCGAGGGCGTCGACGAGTTCGTGGACGCAGCAGGCGGATTGACACAGCTGCAGGACGATGGCGATGCGCACGGGGGCGGCCAGTGCCCGCAGCAGATCACCGCTGCGTTCCAGGACCGGGCGACTGACCGTCGCCGACGGCTGGGGTTCGGGTGCGTCCACCGGATCGGCGGCGATGGCCGTGCTGGGCATCAATTCTCTCGGATACTCTCGATCGTCGCGCTGTTGGAAATGACTTCCACTAACTTACATGCACGATCGCGCATGTCAACCGACGCGGTGGGGTCAGGCCGGCAGCTGGTAACGGATCAGGCGTGAACTGTTGGCGACGACGGCCACCGAGGAGGCGTTGTGCAGTACGGCGGCCAGGACGGGGGACAGCGCGCCGCCGGCTCCGATGAGCAGTCCGAGGGCGTTGACCGCGATCGACATGGCGTAGTTCTGCCTGATGAGCTCGACGGTGTGTCCGCCCAGGTCGCGGATGTCGAGCAGCCGATACAGGTCGTCGCCGGCGAGGGCCGCGTCGGCGGTCTCCACGGCGACGTCGGTACCCGCCAGGCCCATGGCGATGCCGATGTCGGCGACCGCGAGGGCCGGGGCGTCGTTGACGCCGTCACCGACCATGGCGACCCGGTGGCCTTCGGCTTGCAGTCCGCGCACGGCGGCGAGCTTGTCCTCCGGCAGCACCTCGGCGTGCCATTCCTCGATGCCGAGTTCGGCGGCCACCGCGGCGGCGGTGTGGGCGTGGTCGCCGGTGAGCATCACGATGCGGCGCACGCCCTCGGCGCGCAGGGCGCTGAGCACGGCCCGCGCCTCGGCGCGGACTTCGTCGCGCAGGCTGATCAACCCGACGAGCGTGCCGTCCACGGCGAGCAGCAGCGGAGTCTCGGCCTCCCGCCGCAACCGCTCGACCCAGTCGGTGGCGTCGGCGCTGACGGGCACGCCCTCACCGGACAGCAGCGACGGGCTGCCCAGCAGCAGCGTGCGGCCGTCGGCGCGGGTGCGCATGCCGAGTCCGACGAGGACCTCGCACTCCTCGTGCGGCGGGATCGCGATGTGGCGTTCCTCGGTGGACCGGATGACGGCCTCGGCCAGCGGGTGCCGGGAGTGGATCTCCGAGCTCGCGGCGTACGCGAGCACCTGCTCGGGTTGCCAATCATGGTGCAGCGCAACGATGTTGGTGACGACGGGGCGGCCGACGGTGAGGGTGCCGGTCTTGTCGAAGACGACGGCGTCGACCCGGCCCGCGGCCTCCAGGTGCGAGCCGCCCTTGATGAGGATGCCCCGCCGGGCGCCGTTGCCGATCGCCGCGCTGATGGCGGTGGGGGTGGCCAGGCCGACCGCGCACGGGCAGGCCACCAGGAGCATGGTCATGGCGCGGCGCACGTCGCCGGTCACGACGAGGGTCAGCGCCGACAACACGAACGATGCCGGCACGAAGCGGCGGGAGAAGTTCTCCCCGATCGTCTGGATGGGGGCGCGGTCGCGCTGGGCCTCCTCGACGCGGGAGATGATGCGCCCCAGGGTGGTCTCGGCGCCGACGGCGCTGGCGCGCACGACGAGCCGGCCCCGCAGCACGACCGACCCCGCATGCACGCGGTCGCCCTCGGCGACGGTGACGGGCAGGGTCTCCCCGGTGATCGCGGACTGGTCGACGATCGCCTCGCCCTCGATCACCGTGCCGTCGACCGGGATCGCGACGTGATCGTGGACGACGACGTCGTCACCGGTGGCCAGGGTGTCGACGCCGACCTGGACCTCGGTGCCGTCGGCGAGGCGCAGCCACGCGGTGTCCGCGGTGCCGCGCAGCAGATCGGCGATCGCGCGCCGGGTCCGGCGCAGCGTCAGATCCTGCAGGTACTCACCGATGTTCAGCAACCACAGCACCGTCAGCGCGACGACGTTCTCCCGCAGCACCAGGCTGGCGATGGTGGCGGCGGACACCAGGGCGTCGGTGCCCACCGCGCGCCCACCGCGCAGACTGCGCAACGCTCCGCGCAGGAACGGATATCCGGTGAACACGGTGGCGCCGGTGGCGATCAGCCGACTGGTCGGCCCGAGCAGCGGGGGCCGGGCGAAGACGTAGCGGCGCAGTCCGAGCAACGTCAACGCCAGTCCGCCGACCACCATGCGCACGACGTCGGCGTTGGCGACGTCGGCCGAACGCGGCGCCCGGCCCGCCAGCGCCGCGGTGCAGCTGGTGGCCGATTCGGTGATCGCCGCCAGGATCGCCGTGCGGTCGCTCAGGCGGGGGGAGTACCACACCACGACCGAGCCGGTGCGCGGGTAGGCGTGCACCATCCGTACCCCCGCCACCGGTTCGGTGGTCTGCTCCACCGCGACCGCCCGGGCGTTGGACACCAGCCAGGGTGCGCGCACCCGCAGGCGGCCCGCGGCGTCGGAGACGACGGTCAGCTCAGCGGCGGTCGTGCTCACGCGGGGCGATCAGTGGTCGTGATCGTGGTCATGAGGTGCGGTGACGCTGGGTGGAGTGGATTCCTCGCCGAGGCGTCCGCGGGCCTCGGCCACCACGTCGGCGACCTTGAGGCGGGCCGATTCGGCGCCACGCTCGGCCGAGCGCACGCCCCGCAGCCCCCACTCGGTGGTGGTGACCGCCGCTTCGTGGACCGGCGCCTTGGCCGCCGCGCGCCGCGCGAGGTCATAGGCCGCCGCGCCCACCGCTCCGGTCAGCACCGTCGACACCACCTTGCCCAGCACTCCATGGATGATCATCGGTTCTGCGTCTCCTCACCGTCGTCGTAGTGGTCGTTTGCGTATCTGGTCGTCAGTCGACGTGGGCCAGAGCCAGGCGGCGCCGAGCGTCCAACGCCGGACCCGCCCAGCGGGCGGCGAGTCTGGCCGCCACGTACATCGCGAAGCTGATGGTGGAGATGAGCACGCTGGCCTTGACCTCGGGGTGGACGAGGCTCAGCAGCAGACCGCCATCGGCGGCGATCAGCGCGATGGCGATGGACAGCGCGATGACCACCGGGGTGCGGGCGCTGAGCCGACTGGCGGCCGCGGCGGGGGTGATGGCGAGGCTGAGCACCAGCAGCGTCCCGACGATCTGAGCGGCCTCGGTCACGGTGAGGGCCAGGACGTAGACGAACAGCAGTCCGACCAATCGGGTGGGCACGCCGCGGGCGGCGGCGAGTTCGGGGTCCACCGAGGCGAACAGCAGTGGTCGGTAGAGCACGGCCATGACGATGAGGACGCCGGCGGCGATGACGACCAGCAGGGTGATCTGGCCGGGGCTGACGCCGAAGATCTGGCCGAACAGGATATTGGTGGCCGCGGTCGCGAAGCCCTTGTACAGCGACAGCAGATAGACCCCGACGCCCAGCCCGAACGCGAGGATGACTCCGATCGCGGAGTTGCGTTCGCGCTCGCGGTGGCCCAGGAAGCCGATGGCGGTGGCGACCACCAGCGAGCCGAGCAGCGCGCCCAGGATCGGATCGTCGGCAGCGACGAGGCCGGCCGCCGCCCCGGTGAAGGCCAGTTCGGCGCTGCCGTGCACGGCGAACGCGAGATCGCGCATGATCACCACGGGCCCGATCAGACCCGCGGTCACCGCGACGAGCGTGGCGGCGATCAGCGCGTTGCGGACGAAGGTCTCCGACAGGTAGTCAGCGAGCGTCACGACCGGTCACCGACGTGGTGGTAGTGGCCGTCACCGGCCTCGGAGTGGGCGCCGTCCGGAGCGCCGACGATGACGATCCTCCCGCCGACGCGCAGCACCTCGACGTCGGTCCCGTACAGCGCCGACAGCGTCTCGCTGGTCAACACCTCATCGGGCGTGCCGAGCTTCCATCGGGTGCCGACGAGGTAGAGGACGCGGTCGACGACGGGCAGCACCGGGTTGATCTCGTGGGTCACGAACACCACCGCGACGTCGGCCGACCGGCGCTGGGCATCGATCAACTCGACCACCTCGCGCTGATGCTTGAGGTCCAGCGACAGCAACGCCTCGTCGCACAGCAGCAGGCGAGGATCACCCAGCAGTGCCTGAGCGATGCGCAGGCGCTGCTGCTCACCACCCGACAGCAGTCCCACCGGAGATTGCGCGAACGCGGTGGCGCCGACGGCGGCGACCGCGTCGTCCACGCGGCGGCGACGCCGGGCGCTGGGCAGTCCGACGCCCCAGCGGTGTCCGTCCAATCCCAGCCGCACCAGGTCGACGCCCCGGATGGGCAGGTCGCGGTCGAAGCCCTTCTGCTGGGGGACGTAGCCGATGACGTGGCTGCCCCGCCGGGGTGGGGCACCGCACACCTCGACGGTCCCCGTCGTCAGCCGCGTCAGTCCCAGCAGCACCCGCACCAGCGACGTCTTGCCGCTGCCATTGGGTCCCAGCACGGCCACGAACTCCCCGGGCGCGACGTCCACGTCGACGTCCTGCCACAACTGACGGGCGCCATGGGACAACCCCGCTCCCCGCAGGCGCACGGTCGGTGCCTGAGGTTGGCCCACCGTGCCCTCCTCCGACTTAGCTGAAACGGTAACCATTCCCGGTAACGGTAGACCATGGCGGCGTCGCGTGCATCCGTGCAGGGTCCGGCCACGCAGTCACGGGAGGACCAGCTGGCCCCGGGGTGCGCAGCGGAGCCGATCCGGGCGATCGTGCGCCAGTCGGGCGCGCCTTCTCAGCAGACGGGTCAGACGAGGCCCGCGACGAAGTTCGCGGCCTGGGGGATGAAGTCCGACGTCTCATAGTGCGTGTGCGCGAACGGGTTTCGGCCGCGCGAGCAGATCGGGTCACCGTCGGCGCACAGGTCGATGGCGCGTCCGGCGAACGTCGAGTCCGTGATGGGAATGGAGAACTTCGTGGACGGGTTGCCGAAGACCGCGACCGCGGCCACGTGGGAATCGAGGTTCGTGGGCAGCGGCGGCGCCGACCCGACTTCGCCGATCTTGTTGCCCAGCGGCGGGATGCCGGCCAGCATGTCCATCACCGCGGCACCCTGCGAATAGCCGCCGAGCACCACGCGCGTGCTCGGGCACTGGGCCACGAGTGAGCTGATGAAGTTGGTTGCGTCGGTCGCGCCGTCCTGCGCCATGAGGAAGTCGTAGCTCGCGGGGTAGTCGACGCCGTAGGTGCCGATCGTCTTGCCACCGACCAGCGGCGTCAGCGCATCGACGAGCGCTTGGCCCACCCGGCCGATGCCGGGAGGTTCGCCGGTTCCGCGCGCGAACACCATTTCGATGTCGCTGCAGGGGTCGGCGGACGCCGGCGGGGCGATGGCCACGGGAGAGACGGCGCAGATGAGGGCCGACGCGATCGCCGCGAGGCGACTCGGCAGACGAAGCGTGGTCACGCCTGCATCCTCGCATACTGGGGATTAGCTGCCGCGCACCGTCTCGGGCTCGGCCGCACCGTCGACCGGGGTCTCCGGCCACGACGCCTCGGCAACCTTCTCGGTGCGGTCGCCCTGTCGGGCGAGCACCAATCCGGCCAGGACGACGACGCCTCCGACGGCCTGCACCGGCGTGAGCGCCTCCCCAAGCAGCACCCACGCGGCGAGTACGGCGAACATCACCTCGGCCAGGCCGACGAGGGAGGCGAAGCGCGGCCGGAGCCGGGCGATGCCCATGATCCCGAGCAGGTAGGCGATGGCCGTCGGGATCAACGCCAGCGCGACGACGGGCACCACCCAGGACGTGGTGTAGCCGGCGACGACGGTGTCGCGTGCCGTGAACGTCATGGGCGCGAGCCCGGAGATGCCGAGCACGCCGACGCCGACCGCGCCGACCACCAGGCCGCCCGCGGCGAGCGTGACCGAGTTCAGACCCGTGCCGTCCGCGGTGACCTCGTCGGACATCATGAAGTAGCACGCCGCGCACACCGCCGCGCCCAGTCCCCAGCCGACGCCGACGAGGTTGATGTGGGCACCGTCGAAGACGTTGAGCACCAACATGATTCCCGCGATGGCCAGAGCCACGCCACCCAGGGTGAGGCGACTCGGCCTGCGCCGCGTGGTGGCCCACAGCCAACCAACGACGAGCAGGGGCGAGGTGTACTCCAGCAGCAGGGCCACGGCGACCGACAGGTGGGAGACCGCGTAGTAGTAGCAGAGTTGGGCACCGGCGATGGGGGCGACGCCGTAGGCGATCACGGTCTTCCAGTGCTGCAGCGCCTCGTGCACCCAGTCGGGTTTGCGCATCGTGGCGTAGACGGCCATCGCGAGTGCGCCGCCCGCCAGCCGGGCGGTGACGGCACTGATGGGCGTCCAGCCGGCCTCCATCAGCGCCTTGGCCAGCGGGCCGGACATGCCGAACGCGAACGCCGAGCCGAGCGCGAACAGCAGGCCGAGCCGAAACTGGTCGGCGGCGGGTCGCGTGTCGACGGTCGCGGTCATGTGGCACCCCCCGGGATGTAATGAGTAAAATCAATGTTGGTCATGACGCTACGACCGGATGGAGTCAGCAGTCAAATGATTTTCAGTCATGACACCGAACTCACACTTCGCGCCGCCTGTGTGCTGGTCAACAGCGACCGCGTCGACGGGGAGCACCTCGGCGACCTGCCCGCACTCGACGTCTACCTCGACGGGTTCGGGTGGACCGGGCGCCGGGACCGCGACACCGCCGAGATCGAGTCCGTGCACCGCCTGCGCACGCGGCTGGGCAAGATCTGGGCCAGCGCCGATGACGAAGAGCGCGTCGTCGGCCAGGTCAATGCGTTGCTCAGCGACACCAGGGCCGCACCATGGCTGACCCGTCACCCCGAGATGCCCGAGTGGCACCTGCACCTCGCGTCGATCCACGACCCGCTGTGGCAGCGCATGGGCGCCGAGATGGCCATGTCGCTGGCCGACCTCATCCGAGCAGGCGAGCTGCGCAGGCTCAAGACGTGCGCGGCCCCCGACTGCGACGCCGTCCTGGTCGACCTGTCGCGCAACCGGTCGCGGATGTTCTGCGACACCGGCAACTGCGGCAACCGTCAGCACGTGGCGGCCTACCGGCAGCGGCAGGCGCGCGACGGCGACTGACCACTCACAAGTGGTGCGTCTGCGCCCATCTCGTCGGCCCTAGGGTCGGTGGGGGTGATCATGGGACGGCCACCGTTGACGCGACTCGAACGCAGCGCCGCGCGCTTTCATGCCCGGCGCACGTGCCACGCCCTGGTGCGCAGGGACGTCGCCATGCACGACGACCCGTTGCGCGCGCAGTCGATGTCGCTCGCGGTCGGGGCCGTCCTCGCGACGCTCGCCGCGGTGGCGGAGGTGGTCGTCGCGGTGGTGGCGCCGCGGGGCGTGCCCGACGCACCGATCGTGATGGCTCGCGAGTCCGGCGCGCTGTACGTCCGGGTGGGCCGCGCGCTGCATCCCGTGCCCAACCTCGCCTCGGCCCGTCTCGTCGCCCGCGCCGCGCTCGACCCGGTACCCGCCGCACAGGTAGCCATCGACCGCGGCGAACGCGGTCCGATGATCGGCATCCCCGGCGCTCCGGCGACACTGGGAACGCCGCTGCGCGGGTCGGTGTGGACGGTGTGTGACGACGACCGAACGGTGGTGACGGTCGGCCCTGGCGGTCCCGACTCGACTGGCGGCCCCGGCGGCCCCGTCGGCCCCGGCGGTCCCGACTCGCCCGGTGAGGAGCGCCCCGTTCTGCTGGTGGCGCGCGGCGAGGGTCCGGCCACCACGTATCTGACCTTCGACGGTCGGCGCGCGGCGGTGGACCTGCGCGACCGCGCGGTGGTCGAGGCGCTGCGGCTGGGCCACGTCGACCCGATACCCGTCTCGCGCACGTTGCTCGACCTGGTGCCGGAGTTGCCTGCGATCATCACTCCGCGGATCGCCGGAGCGGGCGAGCCCGGGCCCGCCGCGCTGGGCGGTGCGACCGTCGGATCCCTCGTGCAGGTCCGACGGGCCGACGGCACCGACCGTTACGTCGTGCGGCGCGACGGCGTGCAGCGGGTCGGCGAGGTGTACGCCGACCTCGTCGGATTCGGTCGCGGCCGACCCGTCGCGACGGTGTCGCCCGCGGCCATCGCCGCCGCGCCGGTCGCCGGCGCCGCGGAGCCGATCCTGCCCCGGCACGCCGAGCGCCCAGTGGGCGCCGCCGATCACGTCGCCGTCTGTGCCCGGTGGCGGCCGCGCGGTCGGGGAGCCGAGACGAACATTGTGGTCTTCGCGACGGACGTGCCCTTCTCCGCGCCCACCGACTTGGCGCAGGCCGACGGCGACGGCCCGCTCGTCGACGCCGTGGCGATTCCCGGCGGGGCCGGGGTCTTCGCCCGCGCCGTCCCGATCGTCGGGGACGACGCCGCAACCGGGTCGCGATTCCTGGTCACCGATGCGGGCGTGGTCTACGGGGTGCACGACGACGAGGCGGCGACCTCACTCGGGCTCGGACCGAATCCCGAACCGGCGCCGTGGCCCATCCTCGCCCAGCTGCCCCACGGGCCCGAGCTCAGCACCGCGGCCGCCGGCGTCCTTCGCGATGGGCTCGCGTCGACCCCGTAAGCGGTTGGCGGACAACGACATCGATCCCGCTGCCACCGCGACGCACGCCGCGGCTCCCGCCAAAGCGATCCGCCGCGCGGCGGGGTCGGAGGCCGCGGGCACCCGGTCGTCAGCCCGGCGTGGCGGCGCGGCCGCCGGCGCGGGCCGTGCGCCGTCGGCACTGACCGCCGCCAGGGCGTCGACGGTCCCGTGGCCCGAGAGCGGATCCCAGCCGGCGGTCGGATGGTGGGCGGTGTCGCAGATCCTGCGCATCACCTGCCGCGCGGTCAGCTCCGGTGCGACCGACCGGACCAGCGCCACGATGCCCGACACGATCGCCGCCGCGTAGCTGGTCCCCGAAATCGGTTGTCGCCCATCGGTTTCGGGGTCGGCGTCGATGAGCCCTTCCCCGCTGGGGTTCAACGACACCACCGCCTCGCCCGGGGCGGCCACGTCGACCCACGGTCCGGCCATCGTGAACGCCGACGGTCTGCCCGCGTGGTCGACCGACCCGACGGTGAGCACGTAGTCGTCGTACCACGCGGGGCTCACCACGGTCCGTACCGTGTCCCACCGCGGCCGGCCCGGGCGCGCCGGATCGGTGCCCGGATTGGGCCGCGGGCACTGACCGGCGCCGCCGACGTTGCCCGCGGCCGAGACCACGACGACGTTCTTGACGTCGACGGCGTAGGCCAGGGCCGCTCCCAGGGCGCGGTCGTCGAGTCCCTGCTCGGCGAGGACGCACGCGACCGACGAGACGTTGATGACGGTAGCCCCCGCATCGGCGGCGCGGCGCACCGCGGCAGCCAGCGTCTCGACGTCGCCCACCCCGGCCCCGGAACCGCCGACCGTGCGAAACATGCTGCTGGACTGTCGAATCGACAGGATCGCCGCATCGGGTGCGATGCCGCCGAACGTCCCCGTGCCGCTCTGCGCGGCGCCGACGATCCCCGCGACGATCGTGCCGTGGCCGTCGCAGTCCTGCGTGCCGTCCCCGGTCGAGACGTAGTCGCCGCCGGGTAGCAGGTGGGGCAGCAGCCGATGCCGGGCCACCCCGGTGTCGATCACAGCGACGGTCTGACCCGCGCCCGTCGTCAGGCGCCACACGGCCCGCAGCTCGGTCGGAGACAACGCGGGCGCGCCCGGCCCGTCGGCGGGCAGGCCCACCCGGCAGGCCTCGAATGGCTCCGTGCGCGTCGGCGGGGCGGGCGGCGCAGGCGGGGGAAGGTGGGCCTCGTCGACGGTCGGCGGTGGCACCGCGCCCGCGCCCGGCGCAACCACCACGATCAGCACCGCCGCGACGGCCACGATCCGCAGCATGCGGGCCGCCCACCCGGTCACGGGACCGGCAGTCGGGCGAGGAGGTCGTGGACGCCGGCCGCCCACGCCGCGACGGGGAGGATGGCGACCAACACGGCGTACTCGGCGCGGTCGATCAGTCGGGCTGCGGCGGGTCCGATCGTCGGTCCTCGAGCGGCGACGAGACCGGTCAGCACCAGCATCCCCGCGACGGGACAGAGCAGCACCGGCCACGCGGCTCCGCCGGCGGCGATCGCCACCACTGCGCCTGCCACGAGCCAGGATTGGCGCGGCGGGTCGGCATACGTCCGCGCCCGCAGCAGGAGCGCGACACCGATGAGCACGTCGAGGATCGCGGGCGCGCCGGACGCCGACGTGCGGGCGCCGACGGCCGCGACCACCGCGCCCGCCGCGCCACCGGCGGCCGCGCCGGCGACCAGGCCACTCAGCACGGCGTGCGCCCGGACGGCGCGCTCGGCCGCGTCGCATCGCGCGTCGGGAGGCGCGAGACCGGTCGCCCAGGCGGCGATCCGCGGTGCGAGGGCCAACTGCGCCACGGCAATGCTCGCCAGCAGCGCTCCGGTGGCCGCCGCGGGCAGCGCCACCACGGTGGCCACTGCCGTCGCGAACGCCACGGCCGCCGTCGCGATCAGCGGCGGGGACGCCCGTGTCGAGAGCCGCGTCGTCAGCAGTGCGGTACAGAGCGCAGCCGTCGCGCCCAGGAAGACGTTGGGCGTCGCCGGCGTCGACGGCACCGCGAGGAACCCGGTCGCGGCGGCGGTAGCCACCAACGAAAGACAGATCGGGACAACGTATTCCGTCACGACGGCGATCACCAGTGCGGCGACGGCCCCCACCGCCGCGACGACCAACGCCGGGAGGGCGCGCTCGGAACCCGCGGCCGACGCCAGGACCGCGGCGCCGAGCAGTGTCGTCAGCACGACGAGCACGTCGCGAGGGGTGGGTCCGGTGGCGTGCGCCGGCGGCCCGGCCGCGATCACCGGATGCCACGGGTCGGTGTGCAGCACGCCGAGCGGCGGGTCTCGGTCCGACACCAGGACCAGCAGGTCGCCATCGCGAACGTCGTTGGCGCACAGTGAGACGTGGTCCCGCAGTGGACCGCGGGTCGGGTGGTCCAGCCGCCAGGGGTGCGCCGCCTCGACGGACTCGGTGCCGTCGTCGAACAGCGCGACGATGGCGGGCAGGAGCTCGACGACGGGGGCGTCTGCGGGCAGCGCGACGTCGATAGACGCCGTGGGATAACCGCTTTCGCGGCGAATGCAGACCCTGGACACTGGCACGCTCCGACCCTACGGGCACGGCGGTCGGGCTCTCGACGCCAAATGTGGATGGAACCATTCGCGTCCCCGGGGCGTCTGATCCCTCCGATGAACACGTCAGCGCAGAACCCGCCCGACGAGGTCGTGGTGCAACGGCCGCCGGAGGTCCCCAAGGACCCGCCGACCAGCCTGCTGGCCCGGCTGCTCCCCGTCGGGATGCTGCTGGCCGTCGCAGGGACCGCGGTGCTCTACGCCAGAACCGGGGCGGCGTCCGCGCGCAGCCCCACCCTGATGATGCTGCCGATCATGATGGTGGTGTCGGTGCTGGCCTCGACGATCTACCAGTCCAGGGGAGCGCGCCGGTCCGGCGAGCTCGACGAGGGCCGTCGCGGGTATCTGCGCTACCTCGCCGAGCTGGATCTCGTACTCGCGAGAATGGCTCTGGCGCAACGGGAGTCGACGCAACGGAGCCACCCGAACCCCGAGGCACTGTGGATCCTGGCCGGCGGTGAGCGCAGGTGGGAACGTCGGCTCGGGTCCGAGGACGTCGGGCAGGTCAGGATCGGGGTGGGCCCGCGGCCGCTGGGCGCCGCGGTCGTCGCGCCCGACCTCGGGCCGGTCGAGGAGCAGGACCCCGTCACCGCGGGCGCTCTCGTGGCACTGCTGGCGGCGCGTGCCACGGTGCCAGGGGCGCCGATCACCGTCGACCTGTTCGCGCACGGGCGCATCGCGGTGGAGGGCAGCCCCGACGCGGCGCGCGATCTGGCGCGCGCGATGGTGTGCCAGCTCGCCGTACTGCACGGCCCCGAGGTCGTCGAGATCACCGCGACCGGAGCCGCCGCCGACTGGGGCTGGCTCAAATGGCTACCGCACCACCGTTTCCGGACCGCACCCCGGCGCGCGGCGCGGCGCCTGTTGATCCATGACGGAAACGACCCGCCTCCCGCGACGGACGGCACGACGGTGCTGACGATCGGTCGGTGGCCCGCGGCCGACGAGCTGCGCCTCGTCGTCGGTGCGCTCGAGCACCCCGACGGGCTGACCGAGGCGCAGGCGGCGATGTGTGCCCGACGCCTGGCGCCGCACGCCTCGACCGCGGTGACCCCGGCCGCCACGGGGTGGCCCGCGCTCGTCGGGATCGGCGATCCCACCCGCCTCGACGTCGACCGGGTGTGGCGGCCCGGGGCCGACCGCGCCCGGCTGCGCGTCGCAATCGGCGTCACCGAGGAGGGTGACCGCGTCGACCTGGATCTCCGGGAGGCGGCCAGGGGCGGAGTGGGACCGCACGGGCTGTGCGTCGGCGCCACGGGATCGGGCAAGTCGGAGTTCCTCAGGACGCTGGCACTCGGGCTGGTCACGACGCACGCACCCGACGAGCTGAACCTCGTCCTCGTCGACTTCAAGGGTGGCGCAACGTTTCTCGGCTTCGAGCGGCTGCGGCACGTAGCGGCGGTGGTGACCAACCTCGGCGAGGAGGCCCACCTCGTCGCACGGATGAGCGACGCGCTGGCCGGCGAGATGACCCGTCGTCAACGGCTGCTGCGCGCCGCGGGATCGGTTCCCGACGTCGACGCCTACGCCGCGGCACGGGCCCGCGGCGCCGAGCTCGAGCCGCTGCCCACGCTGCTCGTCATCGTCGACGAGTTCTCCGAACTGCTCAGCCAGCACCCCGAGTTCGCCGAGCTGTTCGTGGCGCTCGGCCGGGTCGGACGCTCGCTGGGCATGCACCTGCTGCTGGCCAGCCAGCGCCTCGACGAAGGTCGGCTGCGCGGTCTGGAGACCCATCTGTCCTATCGCATCTGTCTGAAGACGTTCTCTGCGTTGGACTCTCGGGCCGTCCTGGGCACCGCCGACGCCTACGACCTACCCGCCACGCCGGGTGCCGCACTCCTGAAGACACCCTCCGGTGAGCTGACCCGGTTCAGGACCGCATTCGTGTCGGGACCGGTCGAGGCCACGTCGGCGGTGAGCGAGGCACCGGCGCTCTTCACGGCCGGCGACGAGCCGCCGCCCGCCGCACCCGACGCCGGGCGCGCCCTAGTCGACGTCGTGATCGACGGCCTCGCCGGCCGCGGCGATCCGGCCCACCGGGTGTGGGTGCCGCCGCTGGGGGCATCGCCGACGCTGGGGGCGCTGCTGGCGGGCGTGCCGGAACCGACGCGCCTGGTGCTGCCCATCGGGTTGGTGGACAACGCCTTCGGGCAGCGGCGCGACCCGCTCGTCGTGGACCTGCGCGACGCGGGCGGCAACGTCGCGGTGGTCGGAGGTCCGCGATCGGGGAAGTCGACGGCCGCGCACACGCTGGTGCTGGCGCTGGCCGCGACCCACGATCCCGCCGCGCTGCACGTCTACGCGCTCGACTTCGGTGGTGGCCCAGGGCTGGCCGGGCTGCCCCACGTGGGCGCGGTGGCAGGCCGGACCGACCGCGAGCTGGCCCGGCGCATCGTCGCGCACGTGCAGGGCCTGGTCCGGCGTCGCGCCGCCCAGCGGGACGCCGACCGCGCCGAGACGTTCCTCGTCGTCGACGGGTGGGCCGTGGTGCGGCAGGAGTTCGACGGCATGGAGGAGGCGATCACCGCGATCGCCGCCCAGGGCCTGTCCTTCGGCGTGCACGTCGTCGTCACCGCGGCGCGGTGGGCCGACCTGCGTCCCGCGCTGAAGGACCAGCTCGGCACCCGCATCGAGCTCTGCCTCGGTGACCCCGCCGACTCGGAGATGGACAGAAAGCGGGCCCGGCTGCTCGGCGCGCGGCCGGCCGGGCACGGCATCACGCGCAGCGGGCTCGAGTGCGTCATCGCCCTGCCGCGCATCGACGGAGCGGCCGACCCGCCGGTCCGCTACCGCGGCCGGACCGCGCCGCCCGTCCGGCTGCTGCCGTCCCTCGTCGCGTACGACGACGTCGTCGCGCGCTGTCCCGATCGCGTGGCGATCGGCGTCGATGACGAGTCGGCGCCCGTCGTCGTGGACTTCGGCGCGCTGTCGCACCTGCTGATCCTCGGGGACACCGGGTGCGGCAAGACCGCGACGCTGCGCGTCCTGTGCCGCGAGCTCGCCCGCGTGCACCCACCTGACGCGGCGCGCCTCGTCGTCGTCGACCCCCGCCGGACGTTGCTCGACGTCGTGGCACCCGATCGTCTACTGGGCTACGCGCCGTCGGTCGCGGCGGCGCAGGCGCGGATCGCCGCGGCCGTCGAGGTGCTCGTGGACCGCCTGCCGGGCGACGAGGTGACCGTGACGCAGCTGCGCGAGCGGTCCTGGTGGACGGGACCGGACATCTACGTCGTGGTCGACGACTACGACCTCGTCGCGAGTGCGTCGGGCCATCCGCTCCTGCCCCTGCTCGAGCTGCTTCCGCACGCCGGGGACCTCGGCCTGCATCTCGTCGTGGCCCGCCGCTCCGGGGGCGCGGCGCGCGCGATGTTCGACCCCGTGCTGGCGCGGTTGCGCGAGCTCGGTCAGCTCGGGCTGATGATGAGCGCGCATCCCGAGGAGGGCGTCCTGCTGGGGACGGTGCGGCCGGGGCCGCTGCCCGCGGGCCGGGGCACGCTGACCGGTCGCGGGCAGCCCGATCGACTCATTCAGGTGGCGTGGACGGAACCGCCGTGAGCGCGGTCGTCGTGGGCCCGTCGGTGATCACCGGTCCCGGCGCCGTGGACCCCGAGCTCGCTGCGACCGCGCTGCAGTGCCTCGACGACGAGCTGGCGCTGGTCGACGACCGGCCGGTGCTCGTCGACGAACTCCTGCGCGACGTGCTGGCCGCGGCCGTGGGGTCGGCGCGCGACGTCGTGCTGGTGCACCCGTCGTGGTGGCCCGCCGCCCGCGTCGACCGGATCGCGGCCGCGGCCCCCGGCGGGCCCGGCACGGTGCTCGCGCGGCGGTCGGACGTACTGGCGTCAGGCTCGGCGACGGTGGAGCTCTCCCCCGACCTCATCGCGGTCGTGGCCGCCGGCCGCCGTCACCTGATCGCCCGCGTGCCGCCGGCGACGCGCGTCGTCGAGGCCATCGCGGCGCGCCTCGGCGACGTACCCGACGTGACCGTGGACGCCCCCGCGGGAACGGCCGGGTTCGCGGCCGCGGTCGCGACCCGGCTGCGCGAGCGGGGCGCCGTGGTGACCGTCACCGACGACGCGACGCTGCTCGACGCCGCACGCGCGGCGTCCCGACGCCCGCGACGCATTCGCCCCCGCGCCGCCGCGGTGACGGTCGCCGTCGCCGCCGCGGGAGCGTTGACCGCGGCCGCCGTGGGCCTCGACGACGGGTCGGCCGCCGACGTCGCGTGGGTCGTCGAGGACCGGGTAACGCTCGAGGTCCCCGCGCACTGGGCGGTGGAGCGGATCACCGCGGGGCCGGGGTCGGTCAGGGTGCGGGTGGTGTCACCGCGGGACCGCTCCGCCGTGCTGCACGTCGCGCAGACCCGCGTCCGGACCGGACAGACCCTGGACGCGACGGCCGCGTCGTTGCAGACGGCGTTGGCTGAGGAACCCGACGGCGTGTTCGTCGACTTCGTCGCGCACGGCACGCGGGCGGGGCGCGAGGCCATCACGTACCGCGAGCTCCGCGCGGGCGGTGCGGTCGACTGGACGGTGGTGCTCGACGGTGGCGTCCGGATCGCGGTCGGCTGCCAGGGGGCCGGCGTGGGGCCGGCGTGTGACCGGGCCGTCGCGTCGGCTCGCGCGGTGATGCCAAAGGTCACGCCAAAGTGACTCGCGCGCAAGGGAACCGAATCGTCGGCCGACGCGTCGAACCTGGCGGTGGGGATCACGACGAGAGGAGAAGTGATGACGGGTGGGGCGTTGAACGCCGACTTCGCGTTGATGACGGCCGTCGCAGCCAGGGTCGACGACCGCAACGAGGAGACCAGGGCCATGCTGCAGACCTTCATCGGCCAGATGACGAGTGTGCCGTCGTCGGTGTGGGGCGGTGCGGCCGCGGTCCGGTTCCGCGAGGTGGTCGACCGGTGGAACACCGAATCGACGGCGCTGCACCAGTCCCTGGGTCGGATCGCCGAGACCATCCGCGGCAACGAGCAGACGCTGCGCGAGGCGGCCGAATTGCATTCCCACCGCATCGCCGCGGTGGACGTCCGTTAGGTCGGGGTGCTGAGAGCGAATGGAGCGACATCGATGGATCCGGTTCTGTCCTATGACTTCGACGAGATCGAGTACGGCGTGCGTCAGGAGATCCACCGCACGTCGGCCCGCTTCAATGCGGCGCTGGACGAGCTGCGGGCGGACATAGCGCCGCTGCAGGCCGTCTGGACGCGCGAGGCGGCGGAGGCCTACCGCGTCGAGCAAGCACGCTGGGACCGCTCGGCGGCGGCCCTCAACGACATCCTGATCGCCCTGGGCAACGCCGTGCGCGACGGTGCGCAGGAGGTGGCCGACACCGATCGGCGGGCGGCGGCGGCCTGGGGCCGGTAGCCGCCGGCCGACCACGACCCTGTGCGGTCCCGAACGGGAGGAGAGCCCGGGAGGGACCGCACAGTCGTGGCACGATGTCTGACCTGGGCAGACCCGACAAATCGCCGGACCGGGCCCCTCGCCCGCCCAGACCCGGGTGCGGCGTTTTGACCTGCGACGACGGTCGCCGGTAGGCTGCCCGGTTGGCGCGCGGTGAGTCGTCTCGACTCCGCGGGTGCTCGGGTCTACGTCGGTCGCCGGGCATTCCCACCGCATGCGTCCGACCGACACCCCGGCCCGTCCGGGCAACCCGAGAGAGAAGAAGGTACGCGCTGTGCCCACGTACACGCCGAAGGCGGGTGACACCACGCGCACGTGGTATGTCGTCGACGCCACCGACGTGGTCCTCGGCCGGCTCGCCGTCGCAGTGGCAACACTGTTGCGCGGCAAGCACAAGCCGACGTTCACGCCCAATGTCGACGGTGGCGACTTCGTCATCGTCATCAACGCCGACAAGGTCGCCATTGGCGCCGACAAGTTGGCCAACAAGTACGCCTACCGCCACTCGGGCTACCCCGGCGGTCTGCGTCGGCGCACCATCGGCGAGATGATGGCGCGCAACCCCGAGAAGGTCGTCGAGAACGCGATCGTCGGCATGCTTCCGCACAACAAGCTGAGCCGTCAGGTGCAGAAGAAGCTGAAGATCTACGCCGGGTCCGAGCATCCGCACGCGGCCCAGCAGCCCGTTCCGTTCGAGATCAAGCAGGTGGCCCAGTGACCGAGACGACTGACGTGAACGAGACCCCCGACATCGACGACGCCGAGATCGCCGCGCCCGAGGGCGCCGAGACCGTCGACGTGGTCGAGACCGCGCAGGGCGACGACGCCCCCGCGCGCGAGCCGCTGCTGCTCGACCGCCCCGTCCAGACCGTCGGCCGCCGCAAGGAGGCCGTGGTGCGCGTGCGTCTGACGCCCGGCACCGGCAAGTTCATGCTGGACGGCCGCAGCCTGGAGGAGTACTTCCCGAACAAGGTGCACCAGCAGCTCATCAAGGCGCCGCTGGTGCTCGTCGACCGGCTCGACAGCGTCGACATCTTCGCCCACCTCGATGGTGGCGGCCCCTCCGGACAGGCCGGTGCGCTGCGTCTGGCAATCGCCAGGGCGCTCATCATCGTGCAGCCCGAGGATCGCCCGCCGCTGAAGAAGGCCGGCTACCTCACCCGTGACCCGCGGGCCATCGAGCGCAAGAAGTACGGACTCAAGAAGGCCCGCAAGGCGCCTCAGTACAGCAAGCGCTGATCCTCAGTACCGTTCGACTGCGAGCGTGCGCGTCAGTTCCTTGGCGCGCACGCTCGCGGCGTATCTAGGAGGGGCATTGGGTCGACTCTTCGGCACCGACGGCGTGCGCGGTGTCGCCAACACCGATCTGACCGCCGAATTGGCGTTGGCGCTGGGATCGGCGGCGGCGCGCCGGCTCGGCACCACCGGCGGGCAGCGCAGGGTGGCCGTCGTCGGACGCGATCCCCGCGCCAGCGGCGAGATGCTGGAGGCGGCCGTGATCGCGGGCATCACCAGCGAGGGCGTCGACGTGCTGCGGGTCGGCGTGCTGCCGACCCCTGCGGTCGCCCATCTCACCGGCGTGTACGGCGCGGAGTTCGGCGTGATGATCTCGGCGTCGCACAACCCGATGCCCGACAACGGCATCAAGATCTTCGGCCCCGGTGGGCACAAGCTCGACGACGACGCCGAGGACCGCATCACCGAATTGCTCGGCGCCGGCCCGGGTCGTCGTCCCGTCGGCGCGGGCATCGGCCGGGTCGTCGATCCCGACGACGCCCTCGACCGCTACCTGCGGCACGTGGGCACCGCGGCGAACGCCTCCCTCGAGGGCCTGACGGTCGTGGTCGACTGTGCGCACGGCGCCGCGTCGCTGGCGGCGCCGCTCGCGTACCGCGCGGCAGGCGCCACCGTCGTCGCGATCAACGCAGAACCCAACGGGCTCAACATCAATGACGGCTGCGGCTCGACCCACATGGACGTGCTGCGCGACGCGGTGCCGGCGCACGGCGCGCAGCTCGGCCTCGCCCACGACGGGGACGCCGACCGCTGCCTGGCCGTCGACGCCGACGGCAACGTCGTCGACGGCGACGCGATCATGGTCATCCTCGCGATGGCGCTGCGCGACGCCGACGAGTTGGCCTCGAACACGTTGGTCGCCACGGTCATGAGCAATCTCGGTCTGCACATCGCGATGCGCGAGGAGGGCATCGAGGTGCGGACCACCGCGGTCGGTGACCGCTACGTGTTGGAGGAGTTGCGAGCCGGGGACTACTCGCTCGGCGGCGAGCAATCCGGTCACATCGTGATGCCGTCGCTCGGGACCACCGGCGACGGGATCGCCACCGGACTGCGGTTGATGTCGCGGATGGCGCAGACCGGGTCGAGTCTGGCCGCGCTGGCCGCGCCGATGCACACGCTGCCGCAGGTCCTGATCAACGTCGAGGTCGCGGACAAGGCAACCGTCGCCGAGGCGCCGTCGGTGCAGACCGCGGTCGCGCAGGCCGCCGCCGAACTCGGCGACACCGGCCGAATCCTGTTGCGGCCCTCGGGAACCGAGCAGGTGGTCCGGGTGATGGTCGAGGCCGCCGACGTCGACACCGCACGCCTGGTGGCCGCCAGGGTCGCCGACTCGGTCAGCGAGCAGCGCTGAGCGGTCGCGGGATCGGCCAATGCAACCTCACTGCAACGTTGGACCACCTAGCGTGTGTGACGACAGGCACACCGGTAGCGGGTAAGCGAAGGAGCACCGTTGACTGAGTTCGTCGCTGCGATCGACCAGGGGACCACGAGTACCCGGGCCATGATCTTCGACCACGACGGCGCGGAGGTGGGCCGCCACCAGCTCGAGCACGACCAGATCCTGCCGCAGGCGGGCTGGGTCGAGCACAACCCGGTCGAGATCTGGGAGCGCACGGCGTCGGTGCTGACGTCGGTGTTGAACAAGACCAAGCTGCAGCCGACGGACCTCGCTGCACTCGGCATCACCAATCAGCGTGAGACGGCACTGGTCTGGGACCGCAAGACGGGCAGGCCCTACTACAACGCGATCGTCTGGCAGGACACCCGCACCGACCGCATCGCCTCGGCGCTGGACCGCGACGGCCGCGGTGACGTCATCCGTCGCAAGGCCGGTCTGCCGCCCGCCACGTACTTCTCCGCGGGCAAGGTGCAGTGGATCCTCGAGAACGTCGACGGCGTACGCGAGGCCGCCGAGCGCGGCGATGCGATCTTCGGGACCAGCGACAGCTGGGTGGTCTGGAATCTGACCGGCGGTCCCCGCGGCGGCGTGCACGTCACCGACGTCACCAATGCGAGCCGCACGATGCTGATGGACCTGGAGACACTGGACTGGGACGACGAACTGTTGTCGTTCTTCGACATTCCGCGTTCGATGCTGCCGCGCATCGTGCCCTCGTCCTCACCCGAGCCCTACGGCACGACCCTCGACACCGGCCCGGTCGGGGGCGAGGTGCCCGTGACCGGCATCCTCGGCGACCAGCAGGCCGCCATGGTGGGCCAGGTGTGCCTGGCGCCGGGGGAGGCGAAGAACACCTACGGCACCGGCAACTTCCTGCTGCTGAACACCGGGGAGAAGATCGTCCGTTCCGAGAACGGGTTGCTCACCACCGTCTGCTACCAGTTCGGGGACGCGAAACCCGTGTACGCCCTTGAAGGTTCGATCGCCGTCACCGGATCGGCGGTGCAGTGGCTGCGCGATCAGCTGGGCATCATCAGCGGCGCCGCGCAGAGCGAGTCGCTGGCCCGCCAGGTCGACGACAACGGCGGGGTGTACTTCGTGCCGGCGTTCTCCGGGTTGTTCGCGCCGTACTGGCGTTCCGATGCCCGGGGCGCGATCGTCGGCCTGTCGCGCTTCAACACCAACGCCCACGTGGCCCGCGCGACGCTGGAGGCGATCTGCTACCAGAGCCGCGACGTCGTCGATGCGATGGAGGCGGATTCCGGTGTGCACCTGGAGGTCTTGAAGGTCGACGGCGGCATCACGGCCAACGATCTGTGCATGCAGATCCAGTCCGACGTGCTCGGCGTCGACGTGAGCAAACCCGTCGTGGCGGAGACCACCGCGCTCGGCGCCGCCTATGCGGCGGGTCTGGCCGTGGGGTTCTGGGACGACCCCGACGACCTGCGCGCCAACTGGCAGGAGGACACGCGGTGGACGCCGTCCTGGGACGACGACCAGCGCGCCGCGGGCTATGCGGGATGGCAGAAGGCCGTGCAGCGGACGCTGGATTGGGTCGACGTCTCCTGACGTCGACTGTGAGACACAGTGATTGAGTCATGACCGTCGGGCTGCTGTGTGCTCTGCCCGAGGAGCTGACGCATCTCGGGGTGGCACTGGCCGACGCCCGTGCGACCGAACTCGCGCACGTGCGCTTCGACGAAGGCACCCTGGACGGGCACCCGGTAGTGCTGGCCGGCGCCGGGATGGGCAAGGTCAACGCCGCCGTCGTGACGACGCTGCTCATCGAGCGCTTCGGCTGCCGCGCGGTCGTCCTGTCGGGTGTCGCGGGTGGCCTCGACCCGACCCTGCACGTCGGCGACGTCGTGGTGGCCAACCGGGTGATCCAGCACGACGCGGGGCTGGTCGAGGACGACACCCTGCGCCGGTATCAGGCCGGCCACGTCCCCTTCATCAATCCCACTGAGGCACTCGGCCATTCGATGGATCCGGAGCTGCTGGCCACCATCCGGGCGCGCCTCGACGGGATGGTGCTGCCTGCGCTGCCCGCGGCTGCGGGCGGTGCAGACCGGCCGCCGCGGATCGCCTACGGCACGGTGCTCACCGGTGACCAGTACGTGCACTGTGAGACCACGCGCCAGCGGTTGGTCCGCGAACTGAACGGGCTCGCGGTGGAGATGGAGGGCGGCGCCGTCGCTCAGGTGTGCGAGACGTTCGGCATCCCCTGGGTCGTCGTGCGCGCCCTGTCGGATCTGGCCGGCCACGACTCGTCGCTCGACTTCACCGCGTTCGCACACGGCGTGGCCGCGATCTCGGCGCGGCTGGTCCGGGCGCTCGTCCCCGTGTTGTAACCCAAATGCGCGCAGCGCGTTAGGAATTCAGCGCCGCAAGGCCTGCCTCGGCGACCGACACGTCCTGGTCGACGCTGCCCGCACTGACCCCGATCGCCCCCACCACGACACCGTCGACGGTCAGTGGGATGCCGCCGCCGAAGATGACCATGCCGCCGGAGGTCTGCTCGAGGCCGTACAGCTCGGCGCCCGGTTGCACCAGCGGCATGAGCGCACTCGTCGGCGCGTTCATCAGAATGGACGTCCGCGCCTTGCGGATCGAGATGTCGATGCTGGCCTTGATCGCACCGTCCATGCGCACGAACGCCACCAGGTGACCGCCGTCGTCGACCACGGCGATGTTCATCGGCTGGCCGATCTCGCGCGCCTTCGCCGTGGCGGCGTCGACCACGGAGGTGGCGGTGGACAGGGTGATGGCAGTCATGGCTGGGCCTCTCAAACTATCGGCGGTGCAAGGTCTTTGGCCGGCGGCGGATTTCCGCTGAGCCGCCGGGTTTCAGGTTACGTTGCGGTGCCGCGCCATACCCCGGTAGCGCGAAGACTATCCAAAAGCTGACCGCGCGATCAGGTAATGAGCGGGGTCAGCCGAAACCACCCCTCGACGGCCCCACCGGCGACGACACTCGTCGGGCAGGCTCGGTGAATTCTGGCCCGGCCGCGTCCACGAGGCTCGCGAGAGGGTGTGGTCAGTGTCGAACATCGACATCTTCATCTGGGAATTCCTGGGCACGACGGTGCTCTGTCTCCTCGGCAACGGCTCGGTGGCGGCGGTCGTACTGAAGAACTCCTACTCCCATGGCGGAGGTGGGGACTGGCTGATCATCGTGTTGGGCTGGGGTTTTGGCGTGTTCGCCGGCGCGAGCGTGGCCGGACCGTCGGGGGCGCACATCAATCCGGCCGTGACGCTGGCCGTCGCCATCTCCGGTGGCATCCCGTGGTCGTCGGTCCCCGTGTACTGGGCTGCGCAGATGCTTGGGGGCATCGTCGGCGCCTCGCTGTGCTGGGCGGCGTTCAAGTTGCAATTCGATGCCATGGACGACAATTCGGGCACCCGCGGCATCTTCTGCACGTCACCGTCGGTGCGCAGGTTCCGCTGGAACATCGTCACCGAGATCATCGCCACCTTCGTGCTGGTGCTGTGGATCCTGACCGACCCGAAGTCCAACCAGTCGCTGGGCTATGCGGCGGTGTCGTTCGTCGTGATCACCATCGGGTTCGGGCTGGGTGGGCCCACGGGGTACGCGATCAATCCCGCCCGGGATCTCGGACCGCGCATCGCCTACTGGTTCCTGCCGATCCCGGGCAAGGCCGGTCCGGACTGGCGGTACTCGTGGGTGCCGGTACTCGGCCCGCTGCTCGGCGCTGCCGCGGCGGCGGGCCTGTCGCTGGTGCTGCCCTAGATGCGGCCGCGCAGCGCCGCGGACACCAGCGCCGCGCGCTTGTGCACGCCGAACTTGTCCATGATGTTGTGCAGGTGGAACTTGACGGTGGCCTCGGAGATGAACAGGTCGGTGGCGATGGCCCGATTGTCCAGGCCCTCGGTCAGCAGCGCGAGCACCTCCTTCTCCCGCCGCGTGAGGATGCCCGCGTAGTCGGCTTCGACCGCGCGTTCGCGCGAACGCAGTTCTGCGATCAGGGTGTTGGCGCTGTGGGCGTCCAGCGCGGTCTGACCGTCGAGGACCCTGGCGACGGCGCTCAGGAGCTCCGCCGACGACGACCGGCGGTCGACGATGGCGTCGGCGCCCGCGTGGATCAGGTCCAGTGTGCCCGCGGGGGACTCCTCGCCGTCGATGACGACGACGATCCGGGGGACCGGATCGAGCCCGGCGACCAGGTCGGCCAGGGCCGCACCGCGGTGCACGTCGACGACCAGGAGGTCGGGGCGCAGCGCCCGCAGCCGGTCGCCGAGGTCGGCGGTGTGGCGAAGATCGCCGAGCAGTCGCACGCCGTCGGCCTGTGCCAGCACGTGCACCAGCCCGTGCAGGAGCAGTTCGTCGTTCATCACGAACACCGTGCGGGCGCGCGGCAGGACGCCGAGAGTCGTTGCAGCAGAAGTAGTTTCGCGAGATGGAACGGCGTCCGGCTCGCGCTCGGACGCGTAGTGCGGTCGTGACCAACCCATGTTCGACTCCGTCCTGCCGGTCAGCGGGCGAATGCTAACGCCCGATGCGTTGCAGCGACGTTGCAAAACTCAGCGCGTGGCGAGCACGCAGTCCTGACACAGCCCGCCCCCGGGGGCGCGGTAGAACAGGCAGCAGCTCCGACGCACGAAGCGGCCGTCGGTGACGTGCGCGGTGCCCCGCAGCGGATCGGTTCTCAGCAGGTCCGCCACCAGGGCCCGGCCCGCGTGTTCGAGGTCGGGGCGCGTCATCGCGAGCACCGTCACCGCGCCGTTGGCCGCGGAGCTGGCGTTGCCCCAGCTGATTCGGGGTGACAGTCCCACCGCGGCGGCCAGCGTGTCGGTGAGCGGGCCCACCAGGCAGGCGAGCACCGAGGTGGCGATGGCGTCGGCCGCGCGCTCGGCCGCCGGCGCCCAGTGCGGACCGGCGAGCCCGAACCGCGGTGCGTGCCCGTCGCTGCCCAGCCAGCGGACCGACGTCTCGGTCAGCAGGGGCACGCGGGCGCCGAGCGTCGCGGCCCCGAGCACCGGCGACAGCAGCCTGGCCACGACACCCATCTGGAACGACGACGCCGCCATCCGCCGCGGGACGAGGCCGGTCTCGCACGCCATCGATGCGGCGATCGCGCCCCGCGTGCGGTCGACGAAGTCCCGCACCACCGCCTCGTCGGCCAGCAGTGCCGCCACGTCCTGGCCCGCCCCGGCCGCCACCGTGGGCAGGGCGAAGTACGGGCCCAACGCCGCAGTTCGCGTGAGCAGCGCGGCGCCGTCGAACGGCAGTGGGGTCTCGGTCATGGTGGCGCCCACGCTAGCGGTCCGATTCGCTGCAACGTCGTTGCAACGTGACGTCAGCCACAATGAGCGCGACGGGACCGACAGGTCACGTGTGCGGACGTCGGGTGACCGAGAGCCACCCCTCACCCCTTGGAGCAGCATGACGCAACCGACCCTCGATCCCGCGGTGGACTACCCGCTGAGCGTCCACCGCAGGGATCTGCTCTTCACCCCCACCGGCAAGTCGATCGACGAGATCACCATGGAGGCCGTGGTCTCCGGTGAGGTCCAGGCGACCGATCTGCGCATCACGCCGGACACGCTGCGGTTGCAGGCCCAGGTGGCGGAGAAGGACGGGCGCACGCAGTTGGGGGCCAACCTGCGGCGGGCCGCGGAGATGACCGCGCTCAGCGACGAGCGCGTGCTGCAGATCTACAACGCGCTGCGCCCCAACGCGTCGAGCCGGGCCGAATTGGAGTCGATCGCCGACGAATTGGAGTCGCAGTACGACGCCACGCTGCTCGCGGCACTCGTCCGCGAGGCCGCCGACGTCTACGAGCGCCGCGACATCCTCGCGGAGAACGAACAGGAGCAGTCATGACGGCAGAGGCCATTCAGCGATCCGGCGCGCAGGCGAACGGGGTCCGCCATTCCGCGCGGACGCAGATCCTGGAGGACCGTCCGGTTAACCTCGACGGGTTCGTCGAGGAGTGGCCCGAGGTGGGCATGGTCGCGATGGACAGCGCGTTCGACCCGCAGCCCAGCGTGCGGGTGGAGAACGGCGTCGTCGTGGAGATGGACGGCGTGGCGCGCGCCGACTTCGACTTCATCGACCAGTTCATCGCCGACAAGGCCATCGACGCCGAGACGACCGAACAGTCGATGGCGTTGTCCGCGCAGGACATTGCGCGCATGCTGGTCGACCCGGCCGTGACCCGCAGTGAGGTCATCGCGGTCACCAACGGGCTCACCCCCGCCAAGCTGCTGGCCGTCGCCAAGAACCTCAACATCGTCGAGATCATGATGGGCATGCAGAAGATGCGGGCCCGTCGCACGCCAGCGAATCAGGGCCACTGCACCAGCGCCCGCGACAATCCGCTGCAGGTGGCGTGCGACGCCGCCGAGGCCTCACTGCGCGGATTCTCCGAGGTGGAGACGACGTTGGGCGTCGTGCGGTACGCGCCGCTGGTGGCGCTCGCGCAGCAGATCGGCAGCCAGGTCAACCAGGGCGGCCCGCTCACCCAGTGCGCCCTGGAGGAGGCCACCGAATTGGATCTCGGGATGCGCGGCATCACCGGTTACGCCGAGACGATCTCGGTGTACGGCACCGAGCCGGTCTTCGTCGACGGTGACGACACGCCGTGGTCGAAGGCATTTCTCGCTGCGGCCTACGCCTCGCGCGGCATCAAGATGCGGTTCACCTCGGGCACCGGCTCGGAGGTGCAGATGGGCAATGCGCAGGGAAAGTCCATGCTGTACTTGGAGATTCGCTGCATTCTCGTGGCCAAGGGCGCCGGGGTGCAGGGTCTGCAGAACGGGTCGATCTCCTGCATCGGCGTGCCGGGCGCGGTGCCCGCGGGCATCCGCGCGGTCGCCGCGGAGAACCTCATCGCCTCGGCCGTCGACCTGGAGTGCGCGTCCGGCAACGACCAGTCCTTCTCGCATTCGGCGATGCGCCGCACCGCGCGGTTGATGCCGCAGATGATGCCGGGCACCGACTTCGTCTGCTCGGGCTATTCGACGATGCCCAACTACGACAACATGTTCGCGGGCTCCAACCTCGAGAGCGACGACTACGACGACTTCAACACCATCCAGCGCGACCTGCAGATCGACGGCGGCCTGCGGCACGTGAAGGAGTCCGACATCCTCGCCGTGCGCACCAAGGCGGCCAGGGCGCTGCAGGCGGTGTTCGACTATCTGGACCTGCCGCCGATCACCGATGCCGAGATCGACGCCGCGGTGTACGCCAACGGCAGTCGCGAGTTGATCCCCCGCGACGTCCTGGAGGATCTCAAGGGCGCCCAGCAGGTGATGGACCGCAACGTCACCGGGCTGGATCTGGTCAGGGCGCTGGAGGCGACGGGCTTCTCCGACATGGCCGAGAACGTGTTGGCGGTGCTGCGCCAACGGGTTTCGGGCGATCTCTTGCAGACGGCGGCGATCATGACGCCGTCGCTGGTGCCGCTGTCGGCGGTCAACGACGCGAACGACTACGCGGGCCCGGGCACCGGATACCGTCCATCGGGCGCGCGGTGGGAGGAGATGAAGAAGCTCAGGCACGTGACGAGCGCGTCGAACCCCGAGACCGAGGTGGAGTGATCGTGGCGACGAACGTGCAGGACGAGCAGCGGACGCTGTCGTTTACCGAGGTGGGACCCGCCGGCCGCGGGACGCGTTCCGACGAGGTGGTCATCGCGATCTCGCCGGCGTTCGGCAGCCTCTTCAGCCGGACGATCGTCGACATCCCGCACGCCGAGGTCATCCGTCAGCTGCTGGCGGGCATCGAGGAGCAGGAGGTGAGCGCCCGGATCATCCGCGTGCAGAACAGTGCCGACCTGGCGTTCATGGCCCACACCGCGGCCAAGCTGTCGGGGTCGGGCATCGGCATCGGGATCCTGGCCCGCGGCACGTCGATGATCCATCAGCGCGACCTGCCCCGGCTGTCCAGCCTCGAGCTGTTCCCGCAGTGCCCGCTGCTGACGCTGGAGACCTACCGCAGCATCGGCTCCAACGCCGCGCAGTATGCGAAAGGCGAGTCACCGCAACCGGTTCCGACGCTGAACGATCAGATGGCCCGACCGCGCTGGCAGGCCAAGGCCGCACTGCTGCACCTCAAGGAGACCGAGCTGGTGCGCAAGGGGGCGCGCCCCGTGGAGGTCACCCCCGAGTTCTCCACGGCGGCCATTGGCTAGCGCGATGGGGCGGACCGTCGTGGGGGTCGACATCGGAAACTCCACCACGGAGGCGAGTCTCGCGACGATCGACGCCGACGGCGCGGTCGCCTACGTGGGTGCGGCCCTGACCGCGACGACGGGCATCAAGGGCACCGTCAAGAACGTCGAGGGCGTGACCAAGGCCGTGACGCGGGCGCTCGACGGCGCCGGTGTCCGGCTGGCGGAGCTGGACCTCATCCTGCTGAACGAGGCGACGCCGGTCATCAGCGGGCTGGCGATGGAGACGATCACCGAGACGATCATCACCGAGTCCACGATGATCGGGCACGATCCGCGCACCCCCGGCGGGCGGGGACTCGGCGTCGGGACCATCGTCGGCTTCGACGAGCTGCCCGACGTGGCCGCCGACGAACCGGTGATCGTGTTGGTGCCCAAGGGCATTGACTTCGACGTCACGGCCGCCACCATCAACGCCGCCGTCGACCGCGGGCTCGACGTGACCGGCGCGATCCTCTACGACGACGACGCGGTGCTGGTGGCCAATCGGCTCGTCCGCAGGATCCCCATCGTCGACGAGGTGTCGCGCATCGATCTGGTGCCGGTCGGAATGGTCGCCGCCGTCGAGGTGGCCGCGCCAGGGCAGTCGATCCGCACGCTGTCCAACGCCTATGGTCTGGCGACGATCTTCGGCCTCGATCCCGACCAGACCAGGGTGGTCTCGCCGGTGGCGCGCGCCCTCGTCGGCAACCGGTCCGCGGTGGTGGTGCGCACGCCGTCGGGTGACGTCGAGGATCGCACGATCCCGGCCGGCTCCCTCGACCTGATCGGGCCGAGGAAGCGTGCCTCGGTCGACGTGTCACGCGGTGCGGTGGACATCATGGCGGAGGTGCAGCGCGTCGGCCCGCTGGAGGACGTCGTCGGCGAGGCGGGCACCAACACCGGGGGCATGATCGCCACCGTGCGCCAGAGCATGGCCGACCTGTCCCAGCACGCCCTGGCCGACGTCCGCATCTCCGATCTGCTCGCCGTCGACACGCTGGTGCCACAGGAGGTCCGTGGCGGCGTGGCCGGTGAGGTCGCCCTCGAGAACGCGGTGGCTCTCGCAGCCATGGTGCGTACCAAGGAAAGTGGGATGCAGGCCGTCGCCGACGCCGTGGCGGTCGCGTTGCGCGCGAAGGGCGCCGACCGCGTCGAGGTCGTGGTCGGTGGGGTCGAGGCGGAGATGGCGGTGCTCGGCGCCCTCACCACGCCGGGCACCGACCAGCCGCTCGTCGTGCTCGACCTCGGAGGCGGATCCACCGACGCGGCGGCGATCGGCGTCGACGGCCACATCGACGCCACCCACCTCGCCGGGGCCGGGGATCTGGTGACCAAGCTGATCGACGCGGAGTTGGGGCTGAGCAACCTCGAGCTGGCCGAGGAGATCAAGCGGTGCCCACTTGCCAAGGCGGAGAGCTTCTTTCACGTCCGGCTGGAGAATGGCACCGTGCAGTTCTTCGAGACGCCGCTGTCCGCAACGGCATTCGCCCGCGTCGTCACGCTGAGCGAGAGCGGGATGAACCCCATCCCGACGCGGCACTCCCTGGAGCGGATCAGAGACGTCCGCAGGACGGCCAAGGAGCGGGTCTTCGTGGTGAATGCCCTGCGCGCGCTGCGCAGCGTCGCGCCGGGTGGCGATCTGCGCCAGCTCGGCTTCGTCGTGCTGCTCGGTGGGTGCGCACTCGACTTCGAGATCCCCGAGCTGATCGCCGACGCCGTCGCGTCCTACGGAATCGTCTGCGGCACGGGCAATGTCCGTGGCACCGAGGGCCCGCGCAACGCGGTGGCCTCGGGACTGGTCGCCTCCTACGCCGCCACGGCCGACCGGACGCCGACCGTCGAAGCCGGCGCCCATGCGTGAGGGCGGTCAGCCGGACAAGCCCGCCATCCTGGTGCTCAGCTGTGCAGACGGGCCGGTCGAACGGGCGGTGCTGGCGGGCATCGAGGAGGAGGGGGTGCCCGCCGTCGTCGAGCGGCCCCGGCGGCCCGTCGCGGCGCCCGAGCTCGCCGTCGCGGCGGCGGGGCGGTCGTCGCTGAGCGTTGGGGTCGGCATCGATGCCGACGGCGGGGTGTGCGTGCAGCACGACAAGCTGCCCGCGCCGCTGCCCGAGCTCGTCTCGACGGGCCCCGCGGATGCGGCCGTCGCCCGCGTCCTGGGCCACGACGCCGCCCGCATCGTGGTGGGCATCCCGTTGCTTGGTCTGCCGCGTTGAGCGCCTCCAAAGTGGTTGGTGGACAACGTGTTCGACGTTCCGGTGCGCGTGATGCGGGACGGGTCGCCGACGAGCCGTCGCGCTCATATGAGCGCCACGTAGGCGTTTCGAGTGGGACGGGCGACGTCGGCGGACCGGAGGACTACGCTGTCTCGCAGTGGTCCGGCACGGAGGCCGGTGCCGCGGAGTCTGCCGTTCGAGGAGCGTGATTCCCGATGGGTGTGCCGAAGGCGCTCGGTGATCGCGCGTCGCTGCGGGCGCCCTCGACGGCGCTGCGGGCGGTCCACGAACTGTTCGTCGCCGGTCGCGTCGACCCGTCCTATCTGGACACCACCCCGATCCGGCCGGTGGTGGCCGAGAGTTGGCGGCGCAGCCTGGCCAAGGGCGTCGACCCCGACGGCGAGGGCGCGTCGTCGTCGTCGGTGACCCTGCGGTTGGCCAGGATGCGAGACGCCCATCCGCTGGCGTCGGCGCTGCCGGTGATTCGCAAGCTCCTGGTGGACGACGCCGCTGATTCCGGTGTCGTCGTCGCCGTGACGTCGGCCGACGGGACGTTGCTCTGGGTCGAGGGGGACCCCGAGGCGTGTCGCAAGGCCGAGTCGATGAACTTCGTGCCCGGTGCCGACTGGAGCGAGCGCCACGTCGGCACCAACGCGCCGGGCACCGCGCTGGCCCTGGATCGCGAGCTGCAGATCAGGAGCTCCGAACACTTCGCCCGGGTCGCCCAGCCGTGGAACTGCACCGCCGCGCCCGTGCACGACCCCGCCACGGGCGTGCTGCTCGGCGCCATCGACCTCACCGGCGGGCCCGAGGTGGCCTCCGGGCAGGCGCTCGCGCTGGTGCGCGCCACCGCCGTCGCCGTCGAGAACCATCTGGCCCTGCTGCGGCTGACCGAGCCCCGAGCGCACGCACGCGCCGAGACCAGCGCCCACCTGCGCGTGCTCGGCGCTCATCGGCCGCGGTGGCAGTTCACCGATGAGAGCGGCGAGCGCCGGATCACGGCACTGACGCCCCGCCACGCCGACATCCTGGTGCTGCTGACCCAGCACCCCGAGGGGCTCAGCGCCGATCACCTCGCGATGATGCTCGACGACAAGGACCTCGACGTCGTCACCGTCCGCGCCGAGATGTCGCGGCTGCGACGGGTCATCGAACCCGTGGTGGTCGGTTCGCGTCCCTACCGGTTGCTGCACCCGGTCGACAGCGACGTCAGCGAGGTGTTCGCGGCCATGCGGGCGGGCGACGTCGGCTCGGCGCTGAGCGCGTACACCGGTGCCCTGCTGCCGCAGTCGATGTCACCGGCGATCGCCCGCTTGCGCACCGAGCTCGGCACCAGTCTGCGCACCGCCGTCATCGCCTCTGGGGATCTGGGGCTGCTGAGTCGGTGGCTGGAGCTGCCGGAGGGGCGCGACGACCGGGCCGGCTGGCGACTGCTGCACGACGGGGCGGGCGCCGGGTCGATCGGTCAGGCGCAGGCCCGCGGTCATCTGGCCGGGCTCGATCTGGATCTCGCCTGACCCGATCGCCCCGCTGCGGAACCGGACGGGTGCCCGCCGCGTCGTAACCCGGCATGGGACACAGTGAATCGGTTCGGGCCGACGTAGGGGAGCTGCTCGATGCGGCCCGCCGGTGGGACGCGTTGGCCGAGCTCGTCGACGGGGTGGTGCGCCACCTGGACCGGCTGGCGTTCGACGGCGCGGTCGCCGGCGCCGCACACGCGGCCCGCGGGGATGCCGTGCGCCGGGCCGTCGACGACGTCGCCGATCAGGTGCTCGAGTGGGCGAGGGCGCTGCGAGAGGTGGGGGCCGCGCTCGCCGCGTCTGGTCGCCGCTACGCCGAGGCCGATGCCGTCGCCGCGGCCCGGCTGAGCTGACGGTGGCCGAGCAGTTCGACGTCACGGCGCGGCTCGCCGAGGGGCGGCCCACCGTGGACGACGTCGAGGAGTACGTGGCGGCGTGCCGTTCGCTCGGCTATCAGCACCGCGACCTGACCGCGCATCCCACCCAGGTCCGCGACTGGTATGACGGCGACGACGGGATGGACCTGCGCGTCCTCGACGCCGACCACCGCGCCTTGTCCGCCGCCGCGCTCGCCGCCGAGGAAGCGGCCAGCCGCCAGGCCGATCTGGCCGCACAGCTGACCGCGGGGTGGGCCGGCCGGGGTGGTGCTGCGGCGGACGAATTCCTTTCCCGCAGTTGCCAAGCGGCGCAGTCCGTCAGCGCGGCGGTGCGCAGGGCCGCCGATGCCGCGGCCGCGCTGCCGGACGCGCTGTGGCACGCGGTCGACGAGAAGGTGGCCGCCACCGAAGCCGTCGCGGGCAGCCAGGCGCCGCACCGCGTCGAGTGGCTGGCCGCGGCCAGGACCGTGACGCGCAGCGGAGCCGACCTCGATGCCGCCAGCGAGCTGGTTCGGCAACGGGTCATGCCGTTCGTCGACGCCGACGTCGCGTCGGACTGGGTGGGTGCGATGCGTGCCGCGATGACGTCGATCGACGCCGCCTACGATGCGGCCTGTGCGGCGATGGCCAGTCTGCCGCGGGCCGTGTTCGAGGTGCCGGGTGACCTGGGGCCGGAGCCGCCGTGTGGAGGTGCTTTGCGCGATGATCCGGTCGCGAGAGTATTTGTGGCGCAGACGATTCCGGCCGCTTTCAGTCCTGGGGGCGCGGGGGTGGCTCCTTCGGCGGCCCCGGGGTGGGCTCCCGCGGCTTCGGGGGTGGGCCCGGCGTCGGCTGGTTGGACTCCCGCGGCTTCGGGGGTGGGCCCGGCGTCGGCTGGGTGGGCTCCCGCGGCCGGTACGACGCCGGCAGCGGCATGGGCGCCTGATCCCTCGTGGTCGGGCCCGCCCCCGGCTGCGGCGCCCCCGCCCCCGCCCGCCCCGGTCACCCAGCCCGCGCCCCCCATGGGTGACCTCGGGGTGGGGACGCAGGGCTCTGGCGTGTCGGGGTTGGGTCAGCAGCTGGCCGACCTGCTCAGCGGGCTGGTGGGATCGGCGGGAGGCGCGTCATCAAACGATGACGCGCTCGACGGCAACCCCGCGAACGACCCAGCCGCGGACGACGACCCGGATGAGAAGGACCAGGAAGATGCCGACGGGGAGGACGAGCCTGAGGACGATCCTGACGGGCCGGATCACGACTCCGACGCGCCAGCCCCCGAGGAGAAGGATCCCGTCGACGATGGCTGCGCCGCAGGCGAGCAACCCGCTGGGGCCCCACCCGCTCAGGCCCCAGCCGCTGCGGCCCCACCCACTGAAGCCCCACCCACTGAAGCCCCACCCGTCACAGCCCCACCCGAGCCTCCACCACCCGCCGCGCCACCACCGGAGCCCGCGCCCCCAGCCCCCGCCGCGGAGCAGACGCCGTGCGAGAAGGCCGCCGACGCCGTACCTCAGGTGGGGGAGTAGCCGCGGTCAGACCGTATGCTCGCGGGCCGTTAGCGCGGCGGTGACGAAGGCGTCGCGCACGGGATCGACGGTGGTGGCATTCCAAATCAGCGTCACCCGGGCGGGTGGGATGTCGTCGACCGGCACGACGCTCACGTCGGGTCGGCGGTAGAACGCGGTCGCCGAGCGCGGCACGATCGCGAACCCCTCGCCGGCGGCGACGCGCTCGAGCTTGTCCTCCATGGTGAATGCGCTGCGTGGTGTGGCGCGCCGCTGTTGCGGCGTCGCGATCGCGTACCACTCGGGCACTGTGCCGGAATCCTGCAGCGGCCGGTGCGATGCGAGGTCGCTGAGACTTACCGTGGGTCGGCCAGCCAGTGGATCGTCGACGGGCAGCAGGACATCCCGAGGTTCCTCGAGGAGTGCTGCGGTGCCGAGGCCGCGGTGATCGAGCGGCTCGCGGGCGTAGACCACGTCGAGTCGGCCGCTGAGGACCGACTCGATCTGCTCGGACCAGCCGATGGGCACCACTTCCGCGCGGTGCGTGGGATGCGCCGCTTCGAAGGCGCGGGCGGCCGCGGTCGCCAGCAGTCCCGGCATCACGCCGATCCGTATCGACTGGAGCGGGGCGGCGGCTCGAGAGAGGCGCTCGCGCAACGCCTTCGACTCCGACAGCAGGAAGCGGGCGTCCAGCAGCAGTTGACTGCCCGCTTGTGTCAACGTGGTGCCCTTGGTGTTGCGGTTCAGCAGGCGCACACCGAGTTCGTCCTCAAAGGACCGGATCTGTCGTGACAGCACGGGCTGGGCGATGTGCAGGCGTTGCGCGGCGCGCCCAAAGTTCAGTTCCTCGGCGACGGCGACGAAGTAGCGCAGTTTGCGCATGTCGAGGTCGGTGCTCGTCATACCCCAAGGGTATCGGGCCGCACTCGGGCGTGGTCGCCGACGGCGGGGACGCTTATGCCACCGCCGACTGGTCCTCCCGCGTCGTGCTACTTCCACTAGAACGGTGGAGGGTCTGAGTCATGCTGTGCCGCTTGATATTTGGCGCTGGGAGTGGTGGGGTGGTCGGTCTCGAGGGCTCGTCGGTTGGCTTGGCGTTCGGTGAGGGCGCGCTGGCGTCGGTCGTGTCTGCGGGTGGCGCGTCGGGTGGGCATCTTGAGTTCGTTGGCGGGCTGTGGTGGTGGCGGGTGGGCGGTGATGGGTGCGGTGGGTGCGCATAGGTGGGGGTAGTCGGTGTGGCTGCCGGGTTGGGTGGTGTGGGTGCGTCCGTCGGGGGTGGTCCAGATGACGGTGCCGTCGGGGAGTTGTCGGTCGTGCCAGCCGTTGTAGAAGGTTTTGAGTAGATGGTGTTCACGGCAGAGGCACTTGAGGTTGGAGGCAGCCGTCGGCCCGTAGGGGTAGGGGATGGTGTGGTCGATGTCGGCGGTGCTGGCCGGTTTGGTGCAGCCGGGGTAGCGGCACGTTTGATCGCGGCAGCGGATGAAGTCGGCGAGTGTGGGTGAGGGGCGGTAGTGCGGTTCGGGGGGCGCTTGGCCGGGGTGCACGATGACCGAGATCGTGGCGCCGGTGGCGGCGCGGCGGGCGATCGCTCCGGGGAGCACGGTGCCACTGAGGACGCCACCACTGAGGAGGGTGGCGGTGGGCAGGGCGCTGAGGCGTTGGGGGTGGGGTCGGGGGTGGAACAGTTCGGCCCAGGTGAGTTGGGTGAGGGGTTTGTCGTAGAGCGGGGGTGGGGTGCCGTCGAGGCCGGCGCATTCCTGTTCGGGGGTGATGAACGGGATGGGGGCGCGTGGGGCGAGGTCGGGGTCGGTGGTGGGGTTGGGGTTTGTGAGTTCGGTTGCGGCGGGGGCGTTGTTGGTTTCCGCGGTGGTGTCGTTGGCTGCGTCGGTGGCTGCGTCCCCGTCGAGGTCGACATCCGCAGTGTCGTCCACGGTGGTGTCGGTGGCGACGTCGTCCACCGTGGTGTCGGTGGCAACGTCGTCCGTATCGGTGACGCCGTCGGTGGCGGTGAGCTCGGCGACGGAGTCATCGTCGCCCGCGTTGGTGGGGGCGTCGGAACGGGGGTGCGTGTTGGTTGCGGCGGGTTCGGTCTCTTCCGCCGGCTTGGGTTCGGTTGACGCCGAATCGGTGTCGGCGTCGACCGTGGCGTCGGTGTCGTCGTCCTGACCGGTGGACGCGTCGGCACTCGCCTCGGCGCGGGGGTCGGCGGTTGTGGGCTCGGTCTCCATCGCCCAATTCGGCTCTGCGAACGCATCGTCGGTGTCGACGTCGACCGCGGCGTCCTCGGGCTCGACGTCAGCCTGGGGCACGTCGTCGGTCTCGTCCTCGCGTTCGGGCTCGACCTCGGAGTCCGCCAAAACATCACCGCGGGCCCCGTCAACCGGGGGCACCACCGGCGGCAAATCAGAGAACCCGTTGCCGGTGATGGTGTCGGGGTGGGCGATGAGGTGGATGACGACCCCGGTCGACGGTGGACGCAGGAACGCTTCGCAGTCGGGGCGTTCGCACAGACACGCCAGGCGGTCCTGGCCGTAGGACAACGCCCCGATGGCTTCGGAGCGTAGTTGGTCCTTGGTGCGCGGGTCCTGCGGGCAGACGGTGTCGGCCAGGGCGTCCAGACGCGTGGTGAAGGCGGCGCCGTCGGTGGCGAACAGGCTGGCATAGAGCTGAGCGATGCCGGTCTCGTCGTCGATGGTGACGTCCACCCGGCGGCCCTGCGCGCGCGTCTGGGTGCGGTGCACCGCGGCGGGGTCCAGGCGCCAGATCTCGGCGTCGACGGCCTTCTGCGCCCGGTAGAGCGAGGTGGGGTAGTCGGTGCTGGTGAACCGTTCGCTCAGGGCGATGTCGAGGGCCTCCCAGACGGCGGGGTCGATGACCGCCGAGGCGCGGGTGGTGATCAGCCGCACGATGGGGTAGCTGAGGCGTCCGTCGGTGAACAGGGCTTCCAGGCGGGGGAAGCGTTCGCGCAGGGCCAGGGCGACGAGCAGGGTGGCTGACACCGAGCGGGTGGTGAGGCGTTGGGCGGCGCCGATGTGGGCGCACACCGCACTCCAGTTGTCGATGCACCATTGGTCGCGATCAACCGATCCGTCGGCGGACATGGCGGCCTCGAGCATGGTCCGCATGGCGTGCAGGCGGTGTGCGCAGGCGGCGTTCTCCACCCGGGTCCACAGTTCGACGGCGACCGGTCCCTGCGCGCACAGCGCCGTGGTCACCAGAGTGTCGAACACGTGTTCGATTCTATGGCCCGCCGCGCACCCCAGGTCGCACCAAATTCCGACCTGTGGATGGATCGCCATCCCGAAGGTATTGCCACGCGACGCGAAGGGTCTTGGACATGCGAGCCCTCCGCGGTGGACCGTGAAGGAATGAGCCTTCACAACACCCGCGTCCTCGTCATCGGCGGCACCTCTGGCATCGGTCTCGGGGTGGCCCGCGCCGTCGCCGACCGTGGCGCCACGCCCATCGTCGCGTCGCGCCGGCAGAGCAGTGTCGATCGGGCGCTGGCCGAGCTGCCCGGCGGAGCCGTCGGCGAAATCGCCGACCCCACTGACCCGTTGGCTCTCGACCGGCTCGCCGACGCCGTCGGCGACGTCGATCACCTGGTGTACACGGCGGGCGAATCACTGGAGTTGGGGCGGCTGGCCGATCTGACGCCCGAGGCGATCAACGGTTTCCTGCAGACCCGATTCGTCGGCGCCCTCAGTGCCGTGCGGGTATTCGGTCCGCGGCTGCGGGCGGGCGGCTCGGTGACACTCACCAGCGGCACCGCGGCGTGGACGCCGGGTTTCGGGGCCCTGCCCGTCAGCCTGTGCGGCGCGATGAACGCGCTCACCACCGCGCTGGCCCACGAGCTCGCCCCCATCCGCGTCAATGCCGTTGCGCCCGGGCTCATTCGGACGCCGCTGTGGGACGACATGGCCGAGGCGGACCGGCAGGCTCTGTACGAGCAAGAGGCGCAACGTGTTCCGCTCGGGCGGATCGGCGAGGTGGACGACGTGGTGCGGGCCTACCTCTACTGCATGGAGCAGACGTTCAGCACGGGCACGGTCATCACGGTGGAGGGTGGCATCCTGCTCGTCTAGTGCGCGAGGGAGACCAGCTCTTCGCAGAACCTCACTGCTTCGCGGTCGTCACCGGAGAGGGGATGCACGAGCAGCGTCGTGACACCGGACTCGGCGAAGGCAGCTAGCCGCTCCTCGACGAAACCCCTTGGCCCGACCAGCGATACGTTGCGGACCAGCTCGTCGGGCACGGCGGCGATCGCCTCTTCCTTCTTGCCCGCGAGGTACAGGTCCTGGATGTGGTCGGCGACGTCGCCGTAGCCGTACCGGGTGGCCAGGCTGTGGTAGAAGTTCTTGCCGCGTGCGCCCATGCCGCCGATGTACAGCGCCAGTTGCGGTTTCGCCCACGCCAGCCGGTCTTCCACGTCGTCGCCGATGGCGAGGCTGGCCGAGACCATGACGTCGAGCGGGCCGAGGGTGGGGTCCCGCTTCTCGGCGCCCGCGCGGAGTGCGTCACCCCAGACGTCGTCGGCCTTCTCGGGGTAGTAGAACACCGGCTGCCAGCCCTCAGCGATCTCGGCCGTCAACTGGACGTTCTGCGGCCCCAGTGCGGCGATGGTGATCGGAATGCGTTCGCGCACAGGGTGATTGATCAACTTGAGCGGCTTGCCGAGCCCGGTGCCCCGCTCTGCGGGCAACGGCACCTGGTAGTACTTGCCGTCGTGCTGGACCTTCTCGCGGCGCCACACCTGGCGGCAGATGTCGACCACTTCACGGGTGCGGCCCAGCGGCCCGTCGAAGGCGACGCCGTGGAAGCCCTCCACGACCTGTGGTCCAGACGTCCCGATGCCGAGCCGAAAACGGCCGTCGGACACGTAGTCGACGCCGGCTGCCGTCATTGCCAGCAGTGACGGCGTTCGGGTGTAGATCGGCACGACGCCGGAGCCGAGTTCGATGGTGGAGGTCTTGGCCGCGAGGTACCCCAGTTGGCTGATCGCGTCGTAGGAGTAGGCCTCGGCGACCAGGGCGATGTCGACGCCGCACTTCTCGAGTTCGACGACCTGGTCGGCTGCCTCCCGGAAGCCGCTGGCATAGCTCAGGAAGATTCCGGTGCGCATGCTCCGGTTATATCACGGCCAACTGGTTGGTTGGGGAGGCGGGTAATCATGATCGGCAGACGTTGCACGATGATGGAGCCGTGTCCGTGAGAGAACACGTCGTCCGAGGGGTACCGGCTAACAGGTGACTGGCATCAAGTGGTCCCGCACCGCCGTATTCCTCGTCTTCGTGGTCTTCGGGCTGTGCATCTCGACATGGGCGGTGCACATTCCGTCGGTTCAACAGCGCATTGGTGTGTCAGCGGGGACGCTCGGAACACTGCTGCTCCTGCACGGGGCGGGGGCGCTGATCGGAATGCAGGTCAGCGGACCGCTGATCAGCCGTTGGGGGAGTGCGCGGATATCGCTCATCGGCGCCGCGGCCATGTGCACGACGGTGACGTTCCCGCTCGTCGCGCCGTCGGCGCCGCTGGTGGCCGGCGGACTGCTGCTCTTCGGCAGTGCGTGTGGCGTCACCGACGTGGCCATGAATGCGCGGGCGGTCACCGTCGAGCAGGAGGTGGGAAGGCCGATCATGTCTGCCTTCCATGCAGTGTTCTCGGTGGGGAGTGTGATCGGCTCGTTGATCGGTGCCGCCATGCTGGCCACCAACTGGACCATGTGGGCCACGGCCGCCGCAATCGGCTGCGGGTGCTTGCTACTCACGGCGATCACCGCGCCGAACCTGCTGTCCGTACCCGCCGAGGCGATGACCGAGAACAAGACCACGGACGAGGCGGGTCCGGTCGATCGCCGGCGCAAGCGACGTCACTTGGTGTTGCTTGGTGCGCTCGCGTTCCTCCTGCTGCTCGCCGAGGGTTGCGCGATGGACTGGAGCAGCCTTCACGCCCAGACCCATCTGGGGGTGCCAAAGGCGCTCGGCGCGTTGGTGTTCGGCGCCTTCGTGACGGCGATGACGGTGGGACGGTTCACCGCCGACTGGGTCAGCGCGAGGAAGGGGCCCGTCTGGGTGGTGCGGTGGGGAGGACTGCTGTCGGCGATCGGCCTGGGCATCGTCGTGGCATCACCGCTGCTGCCCGTGACGATGTTCGGTTGGCTCGTCGTCGGACTCGGGCTGTCCGGCGGTCTGCCACAGGTGTTTTCGGCGGCGGGCAACGTGAGGGGCGCGTCGGGGACCGAATTCTCGAGAGTGGTCGGCGCCGGTTACGTGGCGCTGCTCGCGGGTCCGGCGATCATCGGCTGGCTGTCGGAGTTGATCACGTTGAATCTGGCGCTGCTCCTGCCCATGGCCGCCGCATGTCTGGCGGCGCTGGGTGCGGGTGCGGTCCGTGGCGAGGACGTCGACACCGCGGCACCCCTCAGAGCTTGAGCAACGCGACGACCTTGTTCTCCAGCGCGACGGGGTCGTCGGAGTACGGGTCGAGGACGGCGGCCTTCGGCAGCGCGACGTCGGGGTCGGCGAAGTCGCGGTAGTCGCCGTCTCCCGCCAGGGTGTGCAGCAGATAGCCGGTGAGCAACGCGCGCACCGTCTTCTGGGTGTTCTTGTCGGCGCCGGGCAGCTTGAATGCGCGCGCGACGCGACGGCCCTCGACGATGCCCCCCGCGGTCGCCTTCTTCACGGTGCGCACCGTCGCGGGGCGCCAGGCGCGCGCC
Source organism: Mycolicibacterium madagascariense (assembly GCF_010729665.1). Lineage (NCBI taxonomy): Bacteria > Bacillati > Actinomycetota > Actinomycetes > Mycobacteriales > Mycobacteriaceae > Mycobacterium > Mycolicibacterium madagascariense. The sequence continues at coordinate 1,298,615 of NZ_AP022610.1, forward strand.
AGCTCGACGGCGTTGGACCGCAGCGACATGGGGTCCCCGGGATCGGCGAGGATCAGGCCGGGCACCCGCAGCGCGGCTGCGGGCTGTTCGGCGCGCGGCGTGGTCACCGACGGGAACAGCACCGCGGCGGCCTTGAGCTTGTCGGTCATGCCCGCTGCGGCGAACACGGCGGCCGAACCGCCGAATCCGTGCCCAGCAACCCCCAGCTTGGTCGGGTGCACGCTGATCTGGCCGGGGCCCAGGCGCACACCCGAGACGATGTCCAGCGTCGTCCCCAGGTCGTAGGCGAGGTTGAGCACCGACGGGGCGAAACCCGTCTCGGTGCTCGGCGCGGCGGCCACGATGCCCCACGACGCCAGGTGTTCCAGCGTGCCCGCGTACCGTTCGGCGCCGACGAGCCAGTCGTGTCCGAACGCCACGCCGGGCAGGTTGAACCCCGACGCGGGGGTGTAGACGACGCCCGGCATACCGGCGAAGGCCAGGTCACCGCGGAGAACGCGGTGCGGACCCCGACGGGTCAACGCAGCGAAGAGCTTCTTCGTCTTGGCCACCCGATGACCGTAGCTCACGCGGGTTTTTCGCGGTGTCTGCACTACCCTGATGACCCATGTGCGGAATCGTCGGTTACGTCGGGCATCGTCCTGCCCGCGACATCGTCGTCGACGCGCTTCGCCGAATGGAGTACCGGGGGTATGACTCCTCGGGCGTCGCGCTGCTCGACGGTCACGGCGGCATGGCCGTCCGGCGGCGGGCGGGTCGGCTGTCCAACCTCGAGGCCGCAATGGCCGAATCCGATGCCGAGGGACTGGTCGGCAACACCGGCGTCGGCCATACCCGCTGGGCCACCCACGGCAGGCCCACCGATCGCAACGCACACCCGCACCGCGACGCGGCGGGCAAGATCGCCGTGGTCCACAACGGCATCATCGAGAACTTCGCGGCGCTGCGGTCCGAGCTCGAGGCGACGGGCGTCGAGTTCGCCAGCGACACCGACACCGAAGCCGCCGTGCACCTGGTGTCGTGGCAGTACCACCACGGGCCGCACGCGGGGGACTTCGTCGCGTCCGTGATGGCGGTGTTGCCGCGGCTGGAGGGCCACTTCACGCTGGTGTTCGCCTGCGCCGACGATCCCGGCACCATCGTCGCGGCCCGCCGGTCGACGCCACTCGTGGTCGGCGTCGGCGACGGGGAGACGTTCCTCGGGTCCGACGTCGCCGCCTTCATCGAGCACACCCGCGAGGCCGTCGAGCTCGGGCAGGACCAGGCGGTCGTCATCAGCGCCGACGGCTACCGCGTCACCGACTTCTACGGCGAAGAAGCCCCGGCCCGCCCGTTCCACATCGACTGGGATCTGTCGGCCGCCGAGAAGGGCGGCTACGAGTACTTCATGCTCAAGGAGATCGCCGAGCAGCCGGCCGCCGTCGCGGACACGCTGCTCGGGCACTTCGTCGACGGGCGCATCGTGCTCGACGAGCAGCGCCTGTCCGACCAGGAGCTGCGCGAGATCGACAAGGTGTTCATCGTGGCCTGCGGCACGGCCTACCACTCCGGGATGCTGGCGAAGTACGCGATCGAGCACTGGACCCGGCTGCCGGTGGAGGTCGAGCTGGCCAGCGAATTCCGCTACCGCGATCCGGTGCTGGACCGCAGCACGCTGGTGATCGCCATCTCGCAGTCCGGTGAGACCGCCGACACGCTCGAGGCCGTCCGCCACGCCAAGGAGCAGAAGGCCAAGGTGCTGGCGATCTGCAACACCAACGGCTCCCAGATACCCCGCGAGTGCGACGCGGTGCTCTACACCAGGGCGGGCCCGGAGATCGGCGTCGCGTCGACCAAGACGTTCCTGGCCCAGATCACCGCGAACTACCTCGTGGGGCTGGCGCTGGCGCAGGCCCGCGGCACCAAGTACCCCGACGAGGTCGCTCGCGAGTTCAGCGAGCTCGAGTCGATGCCCGACCTGATCGCGCGGGTGTTGACGTGCATGCCGCCCGTCACCGAGCTGGCGCATCGCTTCGCGTCGTCCTCCACGGTGCTGTTCCTGGGCCGTCACGTCGGCTACCCGGTCGCGCTCGAGGGGGCGCTCAAGCTCAAGGAACTGGCGTACATGCACGCCGAGGGCTTCGCGGCGGGCGAGCTCAAGCACGGGCCGATCGCGCTGATCGAGGACGGCCTGCCCGTGATCGTCGTGATGCCGTCGCCGAAGAATGCGGCGATGTTGCACAGCAAGCTGTTGAGCAACATCCGCGAGATTCAGGCGCGCGGTGCGGTCACCATCGTCATCGCCGAGGAGGGCGACGACACGGTGCGGCCCTATGCCGACCACCTCGTCGAGATGCCCGCGGTGTCGACGCTGTTTCAGCCGCTGCTGTCGACGATCCCGCTGCAGGTATTCGCCGCGGGCGTGGCGCAGGCGCGGGGCTACGACGTCGACAAGCCGCGCAACCTGGCCAAGTCCGTCACGGTCGAATAGCCCGTGACGCGACACTGAACGTCACGACGCGAATGCCGGGTCGAGCGTCGCGAGATTCAGTCTCGGCGGGTGTCAGCCCAGGTGCTCGGCGAGGAACGGCCGCATCAGCGACACGACCGCGTCGAGCTGGCTCTCCAGCAGGAAGTGACCGCCGTCGAGCAGGTTGACCTGCGCGTGTGGCAGGTCGCGGGTGAACGCCAATGCGCCTGCGGGACCGAAGATTTCGTCATTGCGGCCCCAGACCGCCAGCAGCGGTACGCCCGAGGTGCGGAAGTATTCGTGCACGCGCGGGTAGAGCTCGACGTTGGTGACGTAGTCGGCGAACAGCTCGAGTTGCACCGCGATCGCGTCCTCGGTGTCGGCGACCGCCGCGTGGGCATTGACCCAGACGTCCGGGTCGACCACGGTGGGATCCGAAACCCCATGCGTGTATTGCCATTTCAGGCCGTCGGGGCTGATGAGGTCGCGCAGCGCCGCGGCGTTGGCCTCCGAACGGTCGCGGCCGTAGGCGAAGAGCGGTTCCATCGCGTCACCGACGAAGCCCTCGACGTAGGCGTTGCCGTTCTGCGTGACGATCGCCGCGATGCGCTCGGGGTGCCGTAGCGCCAGGCGCCAGCCGACGGGGGCGCCGTAGTCCTGCACGTACAGCGCGTAGCGCGTCAGGCCGAGGTGATCGAGCAGGCCGTCGACGTGGTCGGCGAGGCCGTCGAAGGTGTAGTCGAACTCGCCGACCGGCGGTCGCTCGGAGTGGCCGAAGCCGGGGTAGTCGGGGGCGATGACGTGATAACGGTCGGCCAGCGCGGGGATCAGGTGGCGGTACATGTGCGAGCTGGCCGGGGTGCCGTGGAGCAGGACGATGGCGGGGGCATCGGAGCGCCCGGCCTCGCGGTAGAAGATCTGGCGTCCGGCGACGTCGGCGGTGCGGTGGTGCGTCGTCATGTTCTAACCCCTTAGATTCGATTTGATGGTTAGCAGTGAACGCCTCATTGTCTAACCTGTCAAGCGCGCTATGATGGTTAGATGCGAATCGACTGGCCAGGCGTGCTCCTCGACCTGCTCAACACCACGCCCGTCGTCGACGGTTCGGCGACCGACTACCTGGCCACCGACGCGTCAACCCGGAAATGGCTGGCCCTTCGCGACGGCGCCGACGAACGACCGGACACCGTTCGCCAGCTGCGCGACGACCTCCAGCAGGTGGTGCGTGGGCAGTTGCCGGCCGAGGTCCTCAACCGCTACCTCACGGCAGTGCGCCAGGTGCCGAAGGTGCACGCGGACGGGCTGGACTGGGACATCGGGGTCTCGGCCGACTGGTGCGCGCGGGTCGTCTTGGCGTGGGGCGAACTGCAGAACACGCGACCCGGGCGGCTGCGCTCCTGCGCGAACGACGAATGTCAGCTGTTCCTCATCGACCGCAGCCGCGGCGGCACCGGTCGCTGGTGCTCCATGAGTGAGTGCGGCAACCGCATGAAGGCGCGTCGGCACTACAGCCGGACGACCCGCGCGGACACCTGACCTCGGTTGCGACCGTGCGTTGCCATCGCGTTCACAGGTGGCCGCGTCATCGCACGACGTAACGTAGGCCCGGTGCGGTACTACTACTCGGCAGACGACATCCGCGCCGCAGAGGCCCCGCTGCTGGAGAGCCTGCCCGACGGCGTCCTCATGCGCCGGGCGGCGTTCGGTCTGGCCGGCGCGATCGCCAAGGAATTGCACGCCCGCACCGGTGGCATCGCCGGTCGCCGGGTGTGCGCGGTGGTCGGATCCGGCGACAACGGTGGCGACGCGCTCTGGGCCGCGACGTTCCTGCGTCGCCGCGGCGTCACCGCGTCGGCGCTGGTGCTCAACCCGGAGAAGGTGCATGCCGCCGGGCTGGCCGCCTTCATCGGGGCGGGTGGTCGCATCGTCCAAAGTGTGCCTACGACAACCGAATTGGTGATCGACGGAGTCGTCGGCATCTCCGCCAAGGGAGCGCTGCGGCCCGACGCCGAGCAGGTCTTCGCCGACGTCGACGCCGCGGGTCTGCCCGTCGTCGCGGTCGACCTGCCCAGCGGGATGGACGTCGCGACCGGCGCCGCTGACGGTCCCCACGTCCACGCCGCGCTGACCGTCACGTTCGGCGGGCTCAAACCCGTTCATGCGCTGGGTGATTGCGGCCGGGTCGAGCTGATCGACATCGGACTCGACCTGCCGGACACCGATCTGGTGGGCCTCGAGACGGCCGACGTCGCCGCGCGGTGGCCCACACCGGGGCCCACGGACGACAAGTACACCCAGGGCGTCACCGGGGTGCTCGCCGGCTCCTCGACCTACCCCGGCGCCGCGATCCTCTGCACCGGCGCCGCCGTCGCCGCCACGTCGGGCATGGTGCGCTACGCGGGAACCGCTGCGGCAGAGGTGGTCTCGCACTGGCCCGAGGTGATCGCGACGTCGTCGGCCGAGGACGCCGGGCGCGTGCAGGCGTGGGTCGTCGGCCCCGGCGTCGGCACCGACGACGCCGGAGAGGGGGCGCTGCGATTCGCGCTGGCGACCGATCTGCCCGTCGTCGTCGACGCCGACGCGCTGACCGTCCTGTCCTCCCACCCCGACCTCGTCGCCGACCGCGCGGCGCCCACCGTATTGACCCCGCATGCAGGGGAATTCGCCCGACTCGCCGGCCATCCGCCCGGTGAGGACCGGGTGGGCGCCGCCCGCGGGCTCGCCGCGGACTTCGGGGCCGCGGTCCTGCTGAAGGGCAACGTCACCGTCGTCGCCGAACCCGGCGGCATGACCTATCTCAACCCGGCGGGCCAGTCGTGGGCGGCGACGGCGGGGTCGGGCGACGTGCTGTCGGGCATCATCGGCAGCCTGGTCGCGTCGGGGCTGCCCACGGGTGAGGCCGCGGCGATGGCCGCGTTCGTGCATGCCCGCGCCGCAGGTCTGTCCGCCGACGATCCCGGTCCCCGGGGCGCACCGACCTCGGCGTCGCGCATCCTCGCCCACATCCGTTCGTCGATCGCCCATCTGTAGAGAGGTCATCCGATGTCGCACAGGCACACTCACACACCGGCACCGTCGATTGCGCCCGCCTACACCGGCAGGCTCTTCATGGCGCCCATCCCGCGGTTGCGGATGCCGGACGAGTCGATGGACCCCCAGGCGGCCTACCGGTTCATCCACGACGAGCTCATGCTCGACGGCAGCTCGCGGCTCAACCTCGCCACCTTCGTCACGACGTGGATGGATCCCGAGGCCGAGAAGCTCATGGCCGAGACGTTCGACAAGAACATGATCGACAAGGACGAGTACCCGGCGACCGCGGCCATCGAGCAGCGGTGCGTGTGCATGGTCGCCGACCTGTTCCACGCCGAGGGCCTGCGCGACGACGACCCGAGCAGCGCGATCGGCGTCTCGACCGTGGGCTCGAGCGAGGCCGTCATGCTGGGCGGTCTGGCCATGAGCTGGCGGTGGCGCAAGAAGGTCGGCGACGGATGGCGCCAGCGCAAGCCGAACCTGGTGATGGGATCCAACGTCCAGGTGGTGTGGGAGAAGTTCTGCCGGTACTTCGACGTCGAGCCCATCTACCTGCCGATGGAGGAGGGCCGCTACGTCATCACGCCCGAGCAGGTGGTGGCCGCCGTCAACGAGGACACCATCGGCGTGGTCGCGATCCTGGGCACCACGTACACCGGTGAACTCGAACCCATCGCCGAGATCTGTGCCGCACTCGACCAACTGGCGGCAGACGGCGGGGTCGACGTGCCCGTACACGTCGACGCGGCCAGCGGGGGATTCGTGGTGCCGTTCCTGCACCCGGAGCTGCGATGGGACTTCCGATTGCCCCGCGTGGTCTCGATCAACGTCAGTGGCCACAAGTACGGGCTGACCTACCCCGGGGTCGGCTTCGTGGTGTGGCGCGCCGCGGCGTACCTGCCCGACGAGCTGGTCTTCCGGGTCAACTACCTCGGCGGCGACATGCCCACCTTCACGTTGAACTTCTCGAAGGGGGGCAACCAGGTCATCGGGCAGTACTACAACTTCCTGCGGCTCGGCAGGGCTGGATACAAGCAGGTCATGACGTCACTGTCGGAGACGGCGCGATGGCTCGGCGACCAGCTGAGGAACAGCGAGCACTTCGAGGTCATCACCGACGGCTCGGCGATCCCCGTCATCGCCTTCCGGCTCAAGGGTGATCCCGGCTACACCGAGTTCGACGTCTCCCACGCGCTGCGATCGTTCGGCTGGCAGGTGCCGGCGTACACGATGCCCGACGATGCGAAGGACGTCACGGTGCTTCGCGTCGTGGTCAGAGAGGGTTTCTCGACCGACCTCGCCAGGGCGCTGAAGGACGACACCCTGACCGTGTTGAAGAACCTCGACGAGCTCAAGCCCAACGGTCACTTCGACGGGGTGCGGCCCTTCGCGCACTAGGCCCGGCGACGGGGTCGGGCCGGCTCTGGGATGATCGACGACGGTGACATGACCATGCATACGACCCAGCTGCCGACCACGACCACCGCCGCGCACGCGGTGGTGGATCTCGGCGCCGTCGCCCACAACGTGGCGCTGCTCAAGGAGCGCGCCGGTGCGGCCGACGTGATGGCCGTCGTCAAGGCCGACGGGTACGGCCACGGCGCCACGCGCGTCGGCCAGGCGGCGATCGCCGCGGGTGCCGCCGAGCTCGGCGTCGCGACCCTCGGTGAGGCGCTGGCCTTGCGCCGCGACGGCGTCACCGCCCCGGTGCTGTGTTGGCTGCACGCGCCCGGCACCGACTTCGCCCCCGCCTGCGAGGCCGACGTCCAGATCGGGGTGTCCTCGACGCGCCAGCTCGCCGAGGTGCTCGATGCCGTCGGGCGCACCGGCCGCCCGGCCACCGTCACGGTCAAGGTGGACACCGGGCTCAGCCGCAACGGTGTCTCCGCCGCCGAATTCCCCGAACTGCTGACGGCGCTGCGACGGGCGGTCGCCGACGACGCGATCAGGCTGCGCGGGCTGATGTCGCACCTGGCCTGTGGTGATGATCCCGACAGCCCCGTCAACGACCAACAGGCGCAACGGTTCTCCGAGATGCGGACCCAAGCACGGGACGCCGGCGTGGAATTCGAGATCGTCCACCTGGCCAACTCGCCCGCGGCAATGACGCGGCCCGACCTTGCGTTCGACATGGTGCGGCCGGGCATCGCGGTGTACGGGCAGACGCCGATTCCCGCGCGGGGTGACATGGGCCTGCGCCCGGCGATGACCTTGACCTGCCCAGTCGCCTACGTCCGTTCGCTCGTGGCGGGGGACGGGGTGTCCTACGGCCACACCTGGATCGCCCCGTCCGACACCACGGTGGCCCTGCTTCCGCTCGGCTACGCCGACGGCGTGTTCCGCGGCCTCAGCGGGCGCATCGGCGTGCTGATCAACGGGCGGCTGCGGCCCAGCGTCGGGCGCATCTGCATGGACCAGTTCGTGGTCGACCTCGGCCCCGGCCCCGTGGACGTGCGCGAGGGCGACGAGGCGATCCTCTTCGGCCCCGGCGACCACGGCGAGCTCACGGCCGTCGACTGGGCCGAACTGCTCGGCACCATCAACTACGAGGTCGTCACCAGTCCGCGCGGTCGAATATCGCGCCGCTACGTCGACGGCACGGGCGGAAGCCGTTGAGCGAGAACAAGATTGGCGTCCAGCATCGGCGCGGACGCAGAGCGCGCTGGCTGGCGGGTGCGGCCGGGCTGTCCGCCGTCGGCGGGCTGGCGGGACACACCGTGGCGCGCTCGCTGACCCGCCGCGTGACCGACGACGACCCCTACCACGACGAGGACTTCGAACTCCTCGACGCCGATCGCGGCTGCGTCGTGACGACCACCGACGGGGTGCCGCTGGCCGTGCGCGAGGTGGGGCCCGAGGACGCGCCGCTGACGGTGCTCTTCGCGCACGGCTTCTGTCTTCGCATGGGCGCGTTCTACTTTCAGCGGGCCCGGCTGACGGAGCAGTGGGGCACGCAGGTCCGCATGGTGTTCTACGACCAGCGCGGGCACGGGCAGTCCGGCGACGCCCCGCCGGAGTCGTTCACCGTGCCGCAGCTCGGACAGGATCTCGAGACCGTGCTCGCGGTGATGGCCCCGCGCGGACCGGTGGTGCTGGTCGGGCACTCCATGGGCGGCATGACCGTGCTGAGCCACGCCCGTCAGTTTCCGCACCGCTATCCCACGCGCGTCGTGGGGGCTGCGCTCATCTCGTCTGCGGTGGAGGGGATTTCGCGGTCGCCGCTGGGCGAGGTGCTGAAGAATCCGGTGCTGGAGGCCGCCCGCTTCGCGGTCCGCTACGCGCCCAAGACGGTGCACCGCACCCGCGGCGCCGCCAGCACGGTGATCGGGCCGGTGTTGCGCGCCGCGTCCTACGGCGACGAGAAGGTCAGCCGCAGCGTCGTGGCGTTCTCGGAGAAGATGATGCACGACACGCCCATCTCCACCCTGGTGGGGTTCCTCCATGCGCTGGAGGTGCACGACGAGACCGAGGCGTTGCCGACGCTCGCCAAGATTCCCACGCTGATCGTCTGCGGCGACCGCGATCTGCTGACACCCAAGGAGTACTCCGAGGCGATGGCGGTGGCGTTGCCGAAGTCCGAGCTCGTCATCGTCGGCGGCGCAGGGCATCTCGTTCAGCTCGAACAGCCCGAGATCGTCGACGACGCGCTGGTGCGACTGGTGGAGCGGGCCACGCCGTCCAAGCTGACCGCCTTGACGCGGCGCCTGCGAGAACGGGTGCGCCACAATGGCTGAGGTGCTCGAGGGTACGGCCGAACTGCCGACGGCCGTTGACACCAGGGCGCTCGGCGCCCGCCTCGGCGCGGACCTGCGGGCCGGGGACGTCGTCGTGCTGTCCGGGCCCCTCGGAGCGGGAAAGACGTTGTTGGCCAAGGGAATCGCGGAGGCCATGGACGTGACCGGACTGGTGACGTCGCCGACGTTCGTCCTCGCGCGGGTGCATCCGCCGGTGCGGCCGGGCGCGCCCGCCATGGTGCACGTCGACGTCTATCGCCTGCTGGACCATCCCGGTGCCGACCTGCTCGCCGAACTCGACTCGCTGGATCTCGACGCCGATCTCGACGACTCCGTGGTCGTGGTCGAGTGGGGTGAGGGCCTCGTCGAACGCCTCTCGGAACGCCATCTCGACGTCAGGCTCGAGCGCGGCAGTGACACCGACGTGCGGGTGGCCACCTGGCGGTGGTACGTGGGAACTACGACGTGATCGTCCTCGCGATCGACACCGCGACCCCCGCCGTCACCGCGGGGGTGGTCGGCCATTCCGCGTCGGGAGTCGAGGTGCTCGCGGAGCGCGTGACCGTCGACCCCCGGGCTCACGCCGAGCAGCTCACGCCAAACGTGTTGGGGGCCTTGGCCGATGCCGGCCTGACGATGGCCGACCTCGACGCCGTCGTCGTCGGCTGCGGCCCAGGGCCCTTCACCGGCCTGCGGGTCGGCATGGCGAGCGCGGCCGCCTACGCGCACGCATTGAATCTCCCGGTGTACGGGGTGTGCAGCCTCGACGCGATCGGCGTGGACACCACCGGTGACGTCCTGGTGGTCACCGATGCGCGGCGGCGCGAGGTGTACTGGGCGCGCTACCGCGACGGTGTGCGCGTCGACGGGCCCGCAGTCGCCGCCCCCGCGGACGTACCCCCCGGCGCCGAGGCCGTCGCCGGATCCCGCGAGCACGCAGCGCTATTCGAGGTGCCGATGTTGCCGCCCGTCGCCCCGACGGCCTCCGGGCTGGTGCGCGCGGTGGAGTGGACGCAGCCGCCGCAACCGCTGGTGCCGATGTACCTGCGGCGCCCCGACGCCACCCCTGCCGGGGCGGGGCGATCGTGACCGTCGAATACGGGGCGCTGGCCACCGGGGACGCCGACCGATGCGCGCAGCTGGAGGCGCAGCTGTTCCCAGGCGATGACCCGTGGCCGGCCGTGGCGTTCATCCGCGAGCTGGAGTCCGCCCACAACCACTACGTGGCGGCCCGTGTCGACGGTGAGGTCGTCGGCTACGCGGGTGTCTCCCGGCTGGGCCGAAAACCGCCGTACGAGTACGAGATTCACACGATCGGCGTCGACGAGCGCTGCCAGGGTCAGGGCATCGGTCGGGCGCTGCTGGACCGGCTGCTCGAGATCGCCGACGGTGGCACGGTCTTCCTCGAGGTGCGCACCGACAACGCGGCGGCCATCGGCCTCTACGAGAGCGCCGGCTTCGCCAAGATCGGCCTGCGCAAGAGGTACTACCGGGTCAGTGGCGCCGACGCGTACACGATGAAGCGGGAGGCATCATGATCGTCCTGGCCATCGAGAGCTCCTGTGACGAAACGGGAGTCGGCATCTGCGAACTCGACCCCGACGGGTCGATCCGACTGCTCGCCGACGAGGTCGCCTCCAGTGTCGACGAGCACGCGCGCTTCGGCGGCGTGGTGCCCGAGATCGCGTCCCGGGCGCACCTGGAGGCCCTCGGCCCGACGATGCGTCGGGCGCTGCAGGTCGCGGGTGTCGACAAGCCCGACGTCGTGGCGGCCACCATCGGACCGGGTCTCGCCGGGGCGCTGCTGGTGGGAGTGGCTGCGGCCAAGGCGTACTCGGCGGCGTGGGGGGTCCCGTTCTACGCGGTCAACCACCTGGGTGGACATCTGGCCGCCGACGTCTACGACCACGGCCCGCTGCCGGAGAGCGTCGGGTTGTTGGTGTCGGGCGGTCACACCAACCTGTTGCACGTGCGCTCGCTCGGGGAGCCCATCGAGGAACTCGGCAGCACCGTCGACGACGCGGCGGGGGAGGCCTACGACAAGATCGCCCGGCTGCTCGGCCTTGGATATCCGGGGGGCCGGGTGCTCGACGAGCTGGCCCGCACCGGGGACCGCGACGCCATCGTGTTCCCGCGGGGCATGACGGGCCCCCGCGACGATCCCCATGCGTTCAGCTTCTCGGGCCTGAAGACGGCGGTCGCCCGATACGTGGAGTCGCACCCGCAGGCCGCCACCGCGGACGTGGCAGCGGGCTTCCAGGAGGCGGTGGCCGACGTCCTCACCCGCAAGGCGGTGCGTGCCGCCGAAGCCCTCGGGGTGTCGACGCTGCTGATCGCCGGCGGCGTCGCAGCCAACTCACGGCTGCGCGAGTTGGCCGAAGAGCGTTGTGCGGCAGCAGGTATGACACTGCGGGTGCCGCGGCCGCGGCTGTGCACCGACAACGGGGCGATGATCGCCTCGTTCGCCGCCCATCTGATCGCCGCCGGCGCGTCGCCGTCCCCGCTCGACGCCGCCACCGACCCCGGTCTGCCGGTCGTCAGGGGACAGGTGGCGTGAGTGCCCGACGGGCCGGTTTCAGCCCCTCGGGAAGTGGGCAGTGCCCCACCCTTGAGTGCTAGCACTCGCGTGTATAGAGTGCTAGATGGCACGCGGCCAAACCCCGCTCCGGCTCCCGCGACGACGGTTCGAGGGTGCGGACGCATGCCGAACGTCGAACAACTGGCATATCCGTGATGGTCCGGGATCTAGCTCGGATCGCACCCAACAATGTGGAGGGCTCCAACGTGGCCGTGAACATCAAGCCACTCGAGGACAAGATCCTCGTTCAGGCCAATGAGGCCGAGACTACGACCGCTTCCGGTCTAGTCATCCCCGACACCGCCAAGGAGAAGCCGCAGGAAGGCACCGTCGTCGCAGTGGGCCCCGGCCGCTGGGACGAGGATGGCGAAAAGCGCATCCCCCTGGACGTCGCCGAGGGCGACACCGTCATCTACAGCAAGTACGGCGGCACCGAGATCAAGTACAACAACGAGGAGTACCTGATCCTGTCCGCACGCGACGTGCTGGCAGTCGTCTCCAAGTAAGCATCACCCATTCCGCCCCGGAGATCCCCGTCAACGCGGGTGATGTCCGGGGCGGCATGCATTGTGTCTCATTCACGTAGACAGAGAGAACATTCATGAGCAAGCAGATTGAGTTCAACGAGACTGCGCGCCGGGCGATGGAAGCGGGTGTCGACAAGCTCGCCGACGCCGTTCGCGTCACGCTCGGGCCGCGCGGCAGGCACGTCGTCCTGGCCAAGGCCTTCGGCGGTCCCGTCGTGACCAACGACGGCGTCACCATCGCCCGCGAGATCGACCTCGAGGATCCGTTCGAGAACCTGGGCGCCCAACTGGTCAAGTCGGTGGCCACCAAGACCAACGACGTGGCCGGCGACGGCACCACCACCGCCACCGTGCTCGCCCAGGCCATCATCAAGTCCGGCCTGCGCAACGTCGCCGCGGGCGCCAACCCCATCGAGTTGGGCCTCGGCATCGCCAAGGCCGCCGACGCGGTGTCCGAGGCACTGCTGGCCGCCGCGACGCCCATCAGCGACGAGAACGGCATCGCGCAGGTCGCCACCGTCTCCTCGCGCGACGAGGTGATCGGCGAGTTGGTCGGTGCGGCCATGACGAAGGTCGGCCACGACGGCGTCGTCACCGTCGAGGAGTCCTCGACGCTGAACACCGAGCTCGAGGTCACCGAAGGCGTCGGCTTCGACAAGGGCTTCACCTCGGCCTACTTCATCACCGACTTCGACTCCCAGGAGGCCGTCCTCGAGGACGCGCTCGTCCTGCTGAACCGGGAGAAGATCAGCTCGCTGCCGGACCTGCTGCCGCTGCTGGAGAAGGTCGCCGAGGCGGGCAAGCCGCTGCTGATCATCGCCGAAGACGTTGAGGGCGAAGCGCTTTCGACGCTGGTGGTCAACGCCATTCGCAAGACGCTCAAGGCCGTCGCGGTCAAGGCGCCGTTCTTCGGCGACCGCCGCAAGGCCTTCCTCGACGACCTCGCCGTCGTCACCGGCGGACAGGTCGTCAACCCCGACGTCGGTCTGCTGCTGCGCGAGGTCGGCCTCGACGTGCTCGGCACCGCCCGGCGCGTCGTCGTCAGCAAGGACAGCACGGTCATCGTCGACGGCGGCGGCAGCCAGGACGCGATCGAGGCCCGCAAGTCTCAGCTGCGCGCCGAGATCGAGGCGACGGATTCGGACTGGGATCGCGAGAAGCTCGAGGAGCGGCTGGCGAAGCTGTCCGGCGGCGTCGCGGTCATCAAGGTCGGCGCCGCCACCGAGACCGATCTCAAGAAGCGCAAGGAAGCCGTCGAGGACGCGGTCTCTGCGGCGAAGGCCGCCATCGAGGAGGGCATCGTCACCGGCGGTGGCTCGGCGCTCGTCCAGGCGGGCTCGGTGCTGACGTCGCTGCGCGAATCCCTCAGGGGCGACCAGGCGCTCGGCGTGGACGTGTTCGCGTCCGCGCTGGCCTCGCCGCTGTTCTGGATCGCCACCAACGCGGGCCTCGACGGCTCGGTCGTGGTCAACAAGGTGTCGCAGCTGCCTGCCGGTCAGGGCTTCAACGCGGCGACGCTGGAGTACGGCGACCTGCTGGCCGACGGCGTCGTCGACCCGGTCAAGGTGACCCGCTCCGCGGTGCTCAATGCGGCGTCGGTCGCGCGCATGATCCTGACCACCGAGACCGCAGTCGTCGACAAGCCGGCCCCGGTCGAGGACGACGGACACGGCCACGGCGGACACGGGCACGCGCACTAGATCTGGTACTGCAATAGGAGCACCCCCGGCCCGTTGGGTCGGGGGTGTTTCTGTTTGCCAATCACGTGGGGTGGCGACAGGGCCACGAACACCTTGCACGCCACGGCGTCAACAAAAGATGACGAACAGTCATCGGAAGGGGCCTGAGGTCTGATGGCCGATGAGGCGCTGGGAGCGGAATCGCTACCAGCCGAGGACGACGGCGCCCCGTTGCCGACGAACGTGACGGTGTCCCGGCCGAACCGCGCGCGGTCGAAGGTGCTGCAGGTGCGGCTGGAGACGTTCTATCCGAGAGCGGACGTGATCGGCGCCTGAATCCGCCCAGGCCGCCCGCCACTGATCCCATATCCGCTGGTGGTGTGCTGATTCTCACCGGCTGACGGTGTCGCTCCCACGGCTGCCAGGAGTAAAATTGCTTTTGCTCCTGACTACCGTCGTGCCACCATCGCCGACGCGAGCGGGCGCAGCTCAGCAGGTGAAGGAGGGCAGACCGGTGGACGTGACCCGTGAGCGGGCCGGCCAGCAATGGCGCGCGCGTCGGCGCGAGATCGTGAATCGCATCGTGCGCGAGACCGACCCGCCCACCGGCAGCCTGCCGAAGCTGACCGCCAGCCTCGACGCCCAACTCGACGAGGCCTACCGCGAGCGCGTCGGCGAGGTCCTCGACCTCGCGGGCAGCATCGGCGCCATCATGATGTCATCGGGGATGCCCGCGACGGCCACGATGGAGCAGGTCAGCGGAATCGTCTCGGCCTACGGCATCGAGCGCTGCCAGGTCGACGTCATCAGCACGACGATCCACGTCGCGGCCTACCGCGGGCCCACCTCGGCGCCCGCCACCACCCTGCACACCGTGCAGTCCCGGTCCATCGACTTCAGCCGGCTGGCCGCCGTGGACCGCCTCGTCGTGCGCATCCGGGCGGGCCAGGTGTCACCGTCGGACGCCCGCGACGAACTCGACGCCATCGTCACCGCCCCCCACCCGTACAAGCGCTGGGTCGCGACGCTGGCCTGGGGTGCGCTGGCCTTCGCGACCGCGGGCACCCTGGGCGCGGGCCTGCTGGCCTGCCTGGTCAGCGCCCTGAGTGCGATGACCGTCGATCGGGTCAACCGTCGGCTCAATCGGCACGGCCTGCCGTTCTTCTTCCAGTACGCGGTCGGTGGGGCCATCGCGACCGCGCCGCCGCTGGCGCTCTACTGGCTCAGCCCCCGGCTCGGGTGGACCTTCGAACCGACCGTCGCGATCGCCGCCGGTCTCGTCGTCCTGCTCGCCGGCCTGTCGCTGGTGGGGTCGGTCGGCGACGTGATCACCGGCGCGCCCGTGACGGCGGCGGGCCGCTTCTTCGAATTGCTCATGATGACCGCCGCGACGATTGCCGGCGTGGCGCTGGTGCTGCACCTGGCCAACCGATTCGGCGCGCCGTTCGTCGCGATCAGCGGCTACGCGCCGCCCGCCCTGGCGGAGTTGCCCGCGCGCGTCGCGTTCGGTGCGGCGAGCGCGGCGGCCTATGCACTTGCGTGCTACGCCGAGCGGACCGCCGCGGTGGCGGCCGCGTTCGGCGGTGCGGCGGGCACCATCGCGGTGCTGCTGATCCAGGGCGCGGGACTCGACCCGGTGATGGCGTCGTTCGTCGCGGCGGTGTTCATCGGGTTGGTGGGCAGGTTGATGGAGCGCCGAAATCTCGCGCCACCACTGGTGGTGTCGATCGCCGGCATCGTGCCGCTGCTGCCCGGGTTGGCGCTCCTGCACGGGATCTACGCGATCCTCAACGACCAGCACGCCGTCGGCTTCGGCTCGGTGCTCAACGCCTTGGCCATCGGGACCGCGCTCGCCGCGGGCGTCACCCTCGGCGAGTGGAGTTCGTGGCAGGTGCGTCGCCGGCGTCTCGCGGATCGACGTCTCGGAACACGCGCCGTCGACCCGTCGACGCCGTAGTGCCCGCGGTCAGGCGGTGCGGCGGATGCCTCGCTTCAGCAACAGCTCGCGCTCGGATTCACTGAGGCCACCCCAAATGCCGTAGGGCTCGCCGACGGCGAGGGCGTGGGACCGGCACTGGGCGACCACCGGGCAACGCCGGCACATCTCCTTGGCACGCATTTCGCGCTGAGCGCGGGCACGGCCCCGCTCGCCATCGGGATGGAAGAACATCGACGAGTCGACGCCTCGGCAAAGGCCTGACATCTGCCAATCCCAGATGTCGGCGTTGGGTCCGGGCAACTGCTGCGGCTGTGGCACTGGGAAAACCCCTCTCTACGCACATCTTTCGCGAACGATCGAAAGCGTGAGTCGTATAACCGATCCGAGCACGTGTCGCCGATGACTACTCGTGCACACAAACTAGAAGGGCGCGTGAACATGGGTCAATAGCCCGCGCATGTGCTCAACCACATAGCAGCAGGCCGAGAATTTACATCACGTTCATCAATGCGATGCGCGCGAAACGAGAAGCATGGTCACGAAACGTCATCCATTCGATCTCGTTTGCCGTTTGTGCTGTTCGCATGACAACGCGGCGACGGGGCCCTGACCCGCGCCCACCGGCTACGTGACACGGACGTAACACGGCGACCACGAAGTGTTAACCGAAGACGGGCTACCCAGGCGTGGCCCCGGTATTTGAGCACCTTGGTAGCGTCCCCGCCGATGGACGCATTGGTCGAGGTGGCGTTCGGGCCCGATCCCGGCCGGTGGCCGCTGCCAGCCGCGACGACCGCCGACGAGCTGTGGTTGCGCGCCGTCGCCGCGGGCGGACAGGGCCGTTACGCCAGCGCGCTGAGCGACCTGGACCGCCTCGCCAGGGCCCGGCCCGAGCCCGTGCTGGCGTCGCACGCGTTCGGCACCAGGGCGTCGTTCGAGCGCCAGCTCGGCAGGCACGAGGTGGCGCGGTCGTGGGACGGCCGGGCCGTGGCCGCTGCGGGACAGGACGTCGAGGCGGCCGCCGACGCGTTGATCGGGTTGGCCGCCGACGCCCTCGGCCGCGGCCGGTTCGCGCTGTCCCGGCAGTTGCTGGAGCGCGCCGCCGACCTGCTCGGCAACGCCTCGGGCCGGGTGGCGATCCGGCTTTCCTGGGTCAGCGCCGAACTGGCGATGTGCACCGGGCGGGGATCGCAGGCGGTCGGGTACGCCGAGGCCGCGGTGCGCGCCGCCGAGGGGTGGCCGTCCGCGCGGCACGCCGCCAAGTCGCAGGTCGTACTGGCTGCCGCGCTGTGTGGAGCGGGCGACCTCGACGCCGCCCGCCGGGTCGCGCAGCAGGCGTGGGAGACCACCGAGCGACTGGGCCTGGTACCGCTGAGCTGGGCATTGACGTGTCTGCTCCACGACGTGGGCGGCTCGAGCCTGGCGGCGGCGCAGATCGCCGCAGCTCGCGACGCCTATGCCGCGACCGTTGCGCACCGGGGCGGGGACTGGTCGGCGCGGTGATTCCGCGAGTCACTGCAGGATCACTAGTCTTTAGCTGACCCACCCGCTGAGGTACGCCCCATCCGTAACGCTGGAGATACTGCCCACGATGACAATTTCGGGAGACAGTCTCGATGGTGTCGTGGCCAAGGCGGTCAGTGGCGATCGAGATGCGCTCCGGACAGTGCTGGAGACCATCCGGCCGATCGTGTACCGGTATTGCCGGGCCAGGATCGGATCGACGGAGCGCAGTGGCCTCTCAGCAGACGACGTGGCTCAGGAGGTGTGCTTGGCCGCCATCACGGCGCTGCCGCGCTACAAGGATCAGGGACGTCCGTTCCTGGCCTTCGTATACGGCATCGCCGCGCACAAGGTTGCTGACGCCCATCGCGCGCAGGGGCGTAACCGCGCCGACGCCACCGACACCCTGCCGGACCGGGCCTCGCTGGCAGCGGGTCCCGAACAGCTGGCCATCGAGTCCGAGTCGGCCGAGCGGATGAACCGGCTGCTGGCGATCCTGCCCGAGAAGCAGCGCGAGATCCTGGTGCTGCGCGTCGTCGTCGGCATGAGCGCCGAGGAGACCGCCGAGGCCGTCGGGAGCACCGCGGGAGCGGTCCGGGTCGCCCAGCACCGCGCCCTGGCACGTCTGAAGGGCGAACTGACCGGATTGGGGCGCGGCGATGCCTGACTTCGGACGGTGGACGAACAACGGCGGCGATCCCTCCCTCAACGAGATCGCCAGGGTCGACCAATTCTTCGAGGCGCTCGCGTCGAGTCAGCCCGTGTACTCCACGGACCGCGAGGAGGCCGAGCTGGCCTTCCTGCTCTCCGGGTGGCGCGACGACGTCCGCGAGGCGCCCGTCACGACCCCGGTGAGCACCGGTGCCGCCGTCGACGCGCTGCGGGCCGGACTGTCGGGGCGCACTGCCCGTCGGTCGTTCGCGGTCGTCGGCTCGGTGGCGGCCGCGGTGCTCTGCATCGGCGGGTTCGGCACCGCCGTCTACGGCTCGGGCCCCGGCGACACGCTCTACGGCATGCGCTCGGCGATCTTCGGCCAGGCCGAGGCGACCCGCGACGAGCAGGTGTCGCTCGCGTCGGCGCAGCTCGCCCAGGTGCAGCAGCTGATCGACGCCGGTCAGTGGCAGCAGGCCCAGGACAAGTTGGTGGCGGTCAGCACGGCCGTGCAGGGCGTCGGTCCGGTCGATCAGAAGCAGCAGCTCGTCGAGCAGTGGAATGCGTTGACCTACAAGGTCGTCGAGCAGGACCCCGCCGCGACGCTGCCTCCGCCCGGGCAGCCGCTGCCGGTGCTGCCGTCCTCACCGCTGACGTGGTTGCCCGTGCCCACGGCGGACGCCACGACGAGCGCTTCGACGACCTCCTCGACGTCTGCGACGTCCACCACCTCGGAGACGCCGACGTCGGATACCAGCCCCACGTCGCCGACCGAGACGACGGCCCCGTCGGACTCCTCTTCTTCTGCTGCGACGTCACCCGCGACGTCTTCCGCCACGACGACGCCGAGCAGCCCGAGTTCGGCGACCCCGTCGCCGACGTCGACCGCACCCAGCGTGACGTCGCCGACGACCAGTTCCGCGGCCGCCACGCCTCCGCCGACCAGCGCGACGGCCAGCACGGCGGCGCCGGCGAGCACCCCGGCTGCCCCGGCGAGCAGTTCCGCGAGCACCGCGACGACCACGACGACCACGACGACCACGACGACGAGCGTGGTGGAGCCCAGCCCACCGCCGTCGACGTCAGCTGCTGCTCCGGCTCCGGCGCCGCGCGCGCAGTCCGGCCCGCCGTCTCAGCCCGCCGAGCGTCCGGTGGCACCGACCACGACGACCGTGCTGCCCCCGCGTTGAGGCAGCACACGTTGCGCGGTGCAGCAGTGGCAAATGAGAAAGCAGTGCCGAGAGGGGCGTAAGCCCTCAGCGATATCCGTCGGACTCGGTGGTGGCCTCGTTGAGTGAGGCATCGGCGTAACCGCGGCAGTAATCCCAGGTCACGTAGGCGTCGGGCTCAGGGTCGTAGGCGGGCTCGTGCGGCCGGACGGTTCCGTCGACCAGGAGCTGCAACAGGTTGGCCCGCAGCATGTCCCAGTCGTGATAGTGGTCCTGCTGGCACTCGTCGCAACAGACCACGAGTCCGCGAATGCCCTTGTGCGCCAACAGCGCTTCGTAGACCGCCAGGTCGGCGAGATCGGCCTCGACGGCGATGCGTTCCTGCGAGTCGAGCGGCTGCCCGGGCTCGAGTGCGTCGAGAGCCGCCGTGGGGTCGCTCGGATCATCGGCGAAGGGGTCGGGCGGCAAACCCGGTGGCAGGTGGTCACGCACGGTTCCACACTACGCAGGACGTCGGGTATCGCGCTAGCGGTCCACACCGTCGGGGAGGGCATGTCGCGGGTTTCCAGCACGTTGCGAATGGCGCGGGGAAGCAGAGGGCGGGACTCGACCCCGATAGGATGGACCCTTAGTTCTGTGCCATTTGGAGGCCACACCCATGTCGATCGCTGAAAGCAGCCTTCCCATCTCCGTTCCGGTGCCGACCGGAGGCGACGATCCGACCAAGGTCGCCATGCTCGGGCTCACCTTTGACGACGTGTTGCTGCTGCCCGCGGCGTCGGACGTGGTGCCCGCCAGCGCGAACACGTCCAGTCAGCTCACCCGGCGAATTCGCCTGCGGGTGCCGCTGGTCAGCTCGGCGATGGACACCGTCACCGAGTCCCGGATGGCCATCGCGATGGCGCGCGCCGGCGGCATGGGCGTGCTGCACCGCAACCTCCCGGCGGCCGAGCAGGCGGCGCAGGTCGAGACGGTGAAGCGTTCCGAGGCGGGCATGGTGACCGACCCCGTCACGTGCTCGCCGTCGAACACGCTGGCCGAGGTCGACGCCATGTGCGCGCGGTTCCGGATCTCGGGCCTGCCGGTGGTGGATGCCGACGGGCAGCTCGTCGGGATCATCACCAACCGCGACATGCGCTTCGAAGTCGACATGAACAAGCCCGTCGCCGAGGTGATGACGAAGGCCCCGCTTATCACCGCCCAGGCGGGCGTCACGGCCGATGCGGCCCTGGGCCTGTTGCGGCGCAACAAGATCGAGAAGCTCCCGATCGTCGACGGCAACGGCAAGCTGACCGGTCTCATCACCGTCAAGGACTTCGTCAAGACCGAACAGTTCCCCTTGGCGACCAAGGACAGCGACGGGCGGCTGCTCGTCGGGGCCGCGGTCGGCGTGGGTGGTGACGCCAGGGAACGGGCCATGACGCTCGTCGACGCGGGTGTCGACGTCCTGGTCGTGGACACCGCGCACGCCCACAACCGCGGCGTGCTCGACATGGTGCACTGGGTCAAGACGGTTGCCGGTGACCGCGTGCAGGTCGTGGGCGGCAACGTCGCGACCCGCTCGGCGGCGGCGGCGCTGGTCGAAGCGGGCGCCGACGCGGTCAAGGTCGGCGTCGGACCCGGGTCCATCTGCACGACGCGCGTCGTCGCCGGGGTGGGCGCCCCGCAGATCACCGCGATCCTCGAGGCGGTTGCTGCGTGCGCGCCGCACGGCGTGCCGGTGATCGCCGACGGCGGACTGCAGTACTCGGGCGACATCGCCAAGGCGCTGGCGGCGGGCGCGTCGACGGCCATGCTCGGGTCCCTGCTGGCGGGTACCGCCGAGGCGCCCGGCGACCTGATCTTCGTCAACGGCAAGCAGTTCAAGAGCTATCGCGGCATGGGTTCCCTCGGCGCGATGCAGGGGCGTGGCGAGCAGAAGTCCTTCTCCAAGGACCGCTACTTCCAGGACGACGTGCTCAGCGAGGACAAGCTGGTGCCGGAGGGCATCGAGGGCCGGGTGCCGTTCCGCGGACCGCTGTCGACCGTCATCCATCAGCTGACCGGTGGCCTGCGCGCCGCGATGGGCTACACCGGATCGCCCACGATCGAGCATCTCCAGCAGGCGCAGTTCGTTCAGATCACCGCGGCGGGGCTGAAGGAGAGCCACCCCCACGACATCACGATGACGACTGAAGCCCCCAACTACTACGCGCGTTAGCGACTCGGTGAGCGCTTCGCTACGAGGAGAGAGATGTCGATGAGCGCTTGCGCGAAGAGGAGATCGAACCAGCATGCGTGACATGGTCGAAATCGGCATGGGCCGAACTGCCCGCCGGACCTACGAACTCGACGACATCAACATCGTCCCGTCGCGGCGCACCCGCTCATCGCAGGACGTCTCGACGGCGTGGCAGCTCGACGCCTACCGCTTCGAGATTCCGGTCCTCGCCCATCCCACCGACGCGCTGGTCTCAGTGGAGTTCGCGATCGAGCTGGGTCGACGCGGTGGGCTCGGCGTGCTGAACGGCGAAGGCCTGCTGGGCCGGCATGCCGACGTCGAGGGCAAGATCGCCCAGGTCGTCGAGGCGGCAGCCAAGGAGCCCGAGCCGTCGGCGGCGATCCGGCTGCTGCAGCAACTGCATGCCGCACCACTGGATCCCGAGCTGCTCGCGAGCGCGGTCGGTCGCATCCGCGACGCGGGCGTCACCGTCGCCGTTCGGGTCAGCCCGCAGAACGCGCAGGCCCTGACCCCCGGGTTGGTGGCGGCGGGCATCGACCTGCTGGTCATCCAGGGCACCATCATCTCCGCCGAGCGGGTGGCGCAGGACCGCGACGGCACCGGTGAGCCGCTCAACCTGAAGACCTTCATCTCCGAGCTCGACGTGCCGGTGGTCGCCGGCGGCGTGCTCGACCACCGCACCGCGCTGCACCTCATGCGCACGGGGGCCGCAGGCGTCATCGTCGGATACGGCTCGACCTCGGGCGTGACGACCAGCGACGAGGTGCTCGGCATCAGCGTGCCGATGGCCACCGCGATCGCCGACGCCGCCGCCGCGCGCCGCGAGTATCTCGACGAGACCGGTGGCCGGTACGTACACGTCCTCGCCGACGGCGACATCCACACCTCCGGCGAATTGGCGAAGGCCATCGCGTGCGGCGCCGACGCCGTGGTGCTGGGTACGCCGCTGGCAACCGCGGCGGAGGCGCTTGGCGACGGCTGGTTCTGGCCGTCGGCGGCGGCGCACCCGTCGCTGCCGCGCGGTGCGCTGCTGCAGGTCGCGACGGGTGAGCGTCCGTCGCTGGAGCAGGTGCTCAACGGTCCGTCCGACGATCCGTTCGGTTCGCTCAACCTCGTCGGCGGCCTGCGGCGGTCGATGGCCAAGGCGGGCTACTGCGATCTCAAGGAGTTCCAGAAGGTCGGCCTGACCGTCGGCTCCTGACGTTCCCCGCGCGAGCAGCCGCAAAGATGCTGCGACACGCCGGTTTTACGACAGGTTTGCGGCTGCTCGCGAGAGGGCTGGGCTTTACAAGTTAGGGTCTCCTGTCTAGCTCATTACCCGTCGGTAAGGTCATAATGGCGAGATGGCTCCCGACTACGACGTCTTGATCATCGGCTCTGGTTTCGGTGGCAGCGTGAGTGCGCTCCGGCTCACCGAAAAGGGCTACCGCGTAGGTGTGCTCGAGGCGGGCAGACGCTTCGAGGACGAGGACATGGCG
Organism: Mycolicibacterium madagascariense; assembly: GCF_010729665.1. Taxonomy (NCBI): domain Bacteria; kingdom Bacillati; phylum Actinomycetota; class Actinomycetes; order Mycobacteriales; family Mycobacteriaceae; genus Mycobacterium; species Mycolicibacterium madagascariense. The sequence goes on from NZ_AP022610.1 coordinate 1,321,576, forward strand.
AAGACGTCGTGGGACCTCCGCAAATTCCTGTGGATGCCAAGGCTCGGCATGTACGGCATCCAGCGCATCCACCTGCTGCGCAACTGCATGATCCTGGCCGGCGCCGGCGTCGGCGGGGGATCGCTCAACTACGCCAACACCCTGTACGTGCCGCCGGAGCCGTTCTTCGCCGACCGGCAGTGGTCGCACATCACGGACTGGCGGGCCGAGCTGATGCCGCACTACGACCAGGCCACCCGCATGCTCGGCGTCGTCACGAACCCGACGTTCACCGACGCCGACCGCATCCTCAAGGAGGTGGCCGACGACATGGGCTGCGGCGACACCTTCGTGCCGACGCCGGTCGGGGTGTTCTTCGGCCCCGACGGTCAGAAGACGCCCGGCAAGACCGTGCCCGACCCGTACTTCGGCGGCGTGGGCCCGGCCCGCACCGGCTGCATCGAGTGCGGGTCCTGCATGACGGGCTGCCGCTACGGCGCCAAGAACACTCTGCTCAAGAATTACCTGGGGCTCGCGGAAAGGGCTGGGGCAGACGTCATTCCGATGACGACCGTGACGAGCTTCGAGCCCCGGCGCGACGGCGGCTGGGACATTCACACCGTCAGGACCGGACGCTGGCTGCGCAAGCAGAAGAAGACCTACACCGCGAACCAGCTCATCCTGGCGGCCGGGACCTGGGGCACTCAGCAGCTGCTGCACAAGATGCGCGACACCGGCAGGCTGCCGCAGCTGTCGGACAGGCTCGGCGTCCTGACGCGGACCAACTCCGAGTCGATCGTGGGCGCGGGCCGGCTCCAGGTGCGCGACGACCTCGACCTCACCCACGGCGTCGCGATCACGTCGTCGATCCATCCGACCGAGGACACCCACATCGAGCCGTGCCGCTACGGCAAGGGCTCCAACGCCATGGGTCTGCTGCAGACGCTGATGACCGACGGGGTCCTGCCCGACGGCACCGGGGTGCCGCGGTGGAAGCAGCTCGTGCAGAGTGCGCGCAGCGACTACAAGGGCACGCTGCGCCTGCTCAACCCGCGCAAGTGGAGCGAGCGGACGATGATCGCGCTCGTCATGCAGCACCTCGACAACTCGATCACGACCTACACCAAGCGCAGCAAGCTCGGGTTCCGCCGGATGGTCAGCAAGCAGGGCCACGGCGAGCCCAACCCGACGTGGATTCCGGCGGGCAACGAGGTCACCCGGCGGATCGCCAAGAAGATCGACGGCGTCGCGGGCGGGACCTGGGGTGAGTTGTTCAACATCCCGCTGACCGCGCACTTCCTCGGCGGCGCGCCGATCGGCGACACCGCCGAGCACGGCGTCATCGACCCCTACCACCGCGTGCACAACTATCCGACGCTCTCGGTGGTCGACGGTGCGGCGATCTCGGCGAACATGGGCGTCAACCCGTCACTGAGCATCACCGCCCAGGCCGAGCGGGCGACGTCGCTGTGGCCCAACAAGGGTGACGTCGACCTGCGGCCCGCGCAGGGGCAGCCCTACGAGCGTCTCGAGCCGATCGCGCCGAAGCACCCCGTCGTGCCTGCCGACGCCCCGGCGGCGTTGCGGCGTCTGCCCATCGAGCCGGTGCGCACCACGGGTTAGACCCCGGCCTGTCACGTACCTGTGAATGGGCTTTCCGGGCGCGGTCGACGCGTCCGGGCCTGTCTACGGTGAGGCATGTCCATTGCCTCCACCGCACACCACCACCACCTGCACCCCGATCCTGCGTTGCTCGAGCACGCCCAGCAGCGGGCGACGAACGTGCAGAATCGCGTCGCCGACAAGATCACCACGTTCGCCGGCTCGATGGCGTTCGTCTATTTGCACATCGTCTGGTTCGTCGTCTGGATCGTGACGGGCACGATCTTCGGCTTCGACGCCTACCCCTTCGGTCTCCTGACGATGATCGTGTCGCTGGAGGCGATCTTCCTGTCGACGTTCGTGATGATCAGCCAGAACAGGGCCGACGCCAAGCGTCAGGTCATCGCCGATCACCAGTGGCAGCTGGTGCAGGAGGAGGACAAGCAGAATTGCCAGCTCCTCGCGTTGTCGCAGCAGATCCTGGAGCTGACGACCGCCGTGCACCAGTACATGAGTGCCAACCCCAACGCGTCCACCCCTGCCAGCAAGGGTTGACCGCGTCGCGCCACTAGACTGGGCCAGTGGAAACGGCTTCGGAGACTGTTCAGCCCCGCCCCGTGTTGGTGGTCGACTTCGGCGCTCAGTACGCGCAGCTGATCGCGCGGCGAGTGCGTGAGGCGCGGGTCTACTCCGAAGTCATCCCGCACACCGCGACCGTCGACGAGATCAAGGCGAAGGACCCGGCGGCCATCGTGCTCTCCGGCGGCCCGGCCAGCGTCTACGCCGACGGGGCACCGCAACTGGACCCCGCGATGTTCGATCTCGACGTCCCGGTCTTCGGCATCTGCTACGGCTTCCAGGCGATGGCGCAGGCGCTCGGCGGCACCGTCGCCCACACCGGCACCAGCGAATACGGCCGCACGGACCTGACGGTGTCCGGCGGCGAGCTGCATTCCGACCTGCCCGCGAGCCAACCGGTGTGGATGAGCCATGGCGACGCGGTGACGGTGGCCCCCGACGGCTTCGAGGTCGTCGCGACCAGCGCCGGAGCACCGGTCGCGGCGTTCGAGAACCGCGGTCGCCGCCTCGCCGGCGTGCAGTACCACCCCGAGGTCATGCACAGTCCGCACGGCCAGCAGGTGCTGAGCCGTTTCCTGCACGAGTTCGCCGGCATCGACTCCACGTGGACGGCCGCGAACATCGCCGACGCGCTCGTCGAGCAGGTGCGCGACCAGGTCGGCGACGGCCGGGCGATCTGCGGGCTGTCCGGCGGCGTGGACTCCGCAGTCGCCGCCGCCCTGGTGCAGCGCGCCATCGGCGACCGCCTGACGTGCGTCTTCGTCGACCACGGCCTGCTGAGGGCGGGCGAGCGCGGTCAGGTGCAGCGCGACTTCGTCGCCGCCACGGGGGCCAACCTCGTCACCGTCGACGTCGAGCAGCGGTTCCTCGAAGCGCTGTCGGGCGTCACCAACCCCGAGGGCAAGCGCAAGATCATCGGCCGGGAGTTCATCCGGGCGTTCGAGGGTGCGGTGCGCGACATCGTCGAGGGTGGCGGTGACGACGTCGACTTCCTGGTGCAGGGAACGCTCTACCCCGACGTCGTCGAGTCCGGCGGCGGTACCGGCGCAGCCAACATCAAGAGCCACCACAACGTCGGCGGGTTGCCCGACGATCTGGCCTTCACCCTCGTCGAACCGCTGCGGCTGCTCTTCAAGGACGAGGTCCGCGCGGTCGGCCGCGAACTGGGCCTGCCCGAGGAAATCGTTGGGCGCCAACCCTTTCCAGGACCGGGCCTGGGCATCCGGATCGTCGGGGAGGTCACCGCGGGTCGGTTGGACACGCTGCGCCGCGCCGACGCCATCGCCCGCGAGGAGCTCACCGTCGCCGGTCTGGACAAGCAGATCTGGCAGTGCCCGGTCGTGCTGCTGGCCGACGTGCGGTCGGTCGGCGTGCAGGGCGACGGCCGTACCTACGGTCACCCCATCGTGCTGCGCCCGGTCTCCAGCGAGGACGCCATGACCGCGGACTGGACCAGGGTGCCCTACGACGTCCTCGAGCGGATCTCGACGCGGATCACCAACGAGGTGCCCGAGGTGAACCGCGTCGTGCTCGACGTCACCAGCAAGCCGCCGGGCACCATCGAGTGGGAGTAGCTCGCGGTCAGAGGTCCTCGGCCTTGTCGATGAGGTCGCCGAGGATCTGACTGACCGAGGACTCGATCGTCGATTCGATCGAGAACGCCAGCGTCGCCGACACTGCGGCCAGGGCCTGCGTCCGGAACCGCACCAGCATCGTAATGAGTTCTGCCACTTCGGTATCCGGCGGCAGCGCCGCTCCCGGGTTGATCCGGGTGAGGACGTGCTCGACGCCCGCGCGGACCAGGATCCCGCTGATCTCGTCGATGAGCGGGGCGGTCTGCTCGTGGATGTCGATGAGGGTGTCGGTGGTGACGCCGAACTGGCGGATCTCGTTGAACGCCTCGATCAGCTTGGGGCGCACTACCGTCGCCTCGTCGCCGTCGACGGTGATGACGCCGAGGCCGACCATGCGGTCGAAGCCGGCGTCGTCGTCGACGAGTCGCTTGGCATCGGCGAGCGGCATCCGGTGCGGCTTCTCCGAGGCCCAGCTGCCCGCGATCGCCGACTCGAGGCCCAGCATGTCGCCGAGGTCCTTGCCCTCTTCCCACGCGCTGAGCATTTCGTGCACGTGCGCGATGTTGTAGCCACGGTCGAGCATCGAGGTGATGAGTCGCAGCCGGGTCAGATGGGTGTCGTTGAACAGCGCGATGCGGCCGACCCGCAGCGGCGGGTGGAGCAGGCCGCGATCGCGGTAGACCCGAATGTTGCGCGTCGTCGTGCCGGCCAGCCGCGCCAGTTCCTCGATGCGGTACTCACCGGACGCCTCGACGCCGTGCGGCTGCACGGCGGCGTCGAAGAGTTGCGACACCGCGTTCTCGATGACGTCGCGCGAACCGCGTCGAATCTGTCGCGGCGCACGACGCAGCCCCGTGAGGATCGTCGAGATCGCGCCCGCTTGCTGCCGCGGCTGCCTGGCCGGCGGCATGTCAGGCTGACGAACGGGAGCCCACGGCGGCGGCCGCGTGCCGTGCCTGGGCGACGTAGTCACCCAACTGGAAGTCGCGCATCTGTCGAAGATACTGCGTCGCGAAGCCCGGGTACATCGAGGCGTTGAATCCGTCAGCGGTCAGATACCAGCTGTTGCAGCCGCTCATCCACGTCGTCTTGGTCAGGCGCTTCTGCAGCTGCTCGTTGTGCCGCCGCTGCACGTCGTCGCGGACGTCGAGGTAGCGCAAGTCGTTGCGCAGGATCGTGGTGATGCCCGCGACGGCGTAGTCGATCTGCCCCTCCACGAACACCAGCAGCGAGTTGTGACCCGGGCCGGAGTTGGGCCCGGTCATGAAGAACAGGTTGGGGTAGCCGCTGGCGTTGATGCTCTTGTATGCCTGCGCGCCGCGGGTCCACTCGGCGGCCAGCGACCGGCCCCCGAGTCCGGTCACCGGGTATGGCGGTCCGGTCAGGTGCACGTCGTACCCGGTGGCGAAGACGACGGCGTCCAGGTGGTGCTCCACCCCGTCGCAGGTGCGAATGCCGACCGGGCTCATCGCCGCGATCGGCCAGTCGATGAGCTTGCAGTTGTCCCGCTGCAGTGCCGGGTAGTAGTCGCTGGACACCAGCATGCGCTTGCAGCCGGGGGTGAAGTCCGGGGTCAGCTGCCTGCGCAGCCACGGGTCCTTCACCTGCCGCTTGAGGTGGGCCTTGCCGAGGCGGGCGACCACCGAGCTGAGCGGAGACTTCCACACCAGCGCCGTCGCGCTGGCCTCGTGACCCCAGAACAGGGCTTGGCGGGCAAGTCGTTGCACGGCAGGCACTTTGGCGAACAGCTCCTGCGCGCGCGCCGGCGTGGCGACGTCGAGTCTCGGGATGACCCAGCCCGGGGTGCGCTGAAAGACCTTGACGAACGCGGCCTGCTTGACCAGTTCGGGGACGATCTGCACGGCGCTGGCCCCGGTGCCGATGACGGCGACCCGCTTGCCGGTGAAGTCGTAGTCGTGATCCCAGTCGGCGCTGTGGATCTTGTGACCCTCGTAGGTGTCGATGCCGCGGATGTCGGGCCACGCGTGATCGGTCAGCGGCCCCGAGGCGAGGACGACGGTGCGGGCGCGGTAGGACCGTCGTCCGGTGGTCGACACGTCCCACACGCCGTCGGTCTCGTCGAAGGCCAGGCCATTCACCTCGACGCCGAAGTCGATCCGGCGCCGCAGGTCGAAGCGGTCCACCATGTCCTCGATGTGCTGGCGGATCTCGTCGGCGGGGGAGTAGGCCCGCGACCACGTCGGGTTCGCCACGAAGGAGAACGAGTACAGCAGCGACGGAATGTCGCACGCCGCACCGGGATACGTGTTGTCACGCCAGGTGCCCCCGACGCGCTGGTCGCGTTCGACGATGACGACGTCGTCGACGCCCGCCTCGGTCAGCTTGATCGCGGTGCCGATGCCGCTGAAGCCGGCGCCGACGATGAGGGTGTCGTAGGTGTGCACGTCAGGCCGCCGGCTCGTGGGTGAGTTCCTTGAACCACGACGGGATGGGCTTCAGCAGCCGCCTCGGGTAGCGGTCGGAGGCCCACACCATCGGGTTGGCGATCCAGTGGTACGGGTTGTCGGGCTTGACCACCATGCGCGCGTGCAGCTTCAGCATCTGATAAGTCGGTACGCGCCAGGTGTATTCGGCACGCCCGCCGAGCTCCTTGAAGCGCATCATGGCCTTGTACAGACGCTCGGGCTCCAACCCCATGTCCACGATGTTGTTGCGCATCCGGTTGAGCAGCGGGACGTACATGATCATCCCGATGATCAGACCCGGCGTGGCCAGGCCGCCGACGAAGTCGACCGCCAACTTGCGGGCCTTGGCGTGGCCGATCATGTTCAGCACCTCGAAGTCCACGGCGATGTGCCGCGACTCGTCGTTGTTGATCTTCTCGAACACCTGATGGCACACCGGATCGTCGACCTCGTCGAGCAGGAACTTCAGCAGCGCACCGTCCAGCGCCACCTCCAGCATCGGGATGACGGTGCCGAGCACCGACAGCGACATGTCGTCGGAGTACTTGTCGAGCCATTCGATCGCGAGCCGGATGTTGACGTTGGGTTCGGGCATCTCGCCGCCCTCGAGCATGCCCCAGCGCTTCATCAGTGCGAGTTCGGCATTGGCGTGGCGCTGCTCCTCGGCGTGGAAGTAGCGGTAGATCTCCGCCAGCGTGGGCGTCGGCGCCTTCTTGGCCAGCGCGGCGAAGCCTCGCGCTCCGACGTTCTCGATCCAGCACAGGTCGGCCATGAAGGCCTTCAGCTTGGGCCGGAACTCGTCGCTGATCGTCTCGGCTCCGGGTGCGTCCCAGTCGATGTCGGCCAGCGCCCACTGGCGGTCCTTGATCTTGGCGAGCATTGCATCCATGTCGATTGCCATTGCAGTCTCCTAGTTCGTGACGCGGTTGGTCAGACCCGCGGCGCGGGTGTACACGGTGGGGGTCAATCGTTTGATGCCCCAACCGATTCGGGCATCGGGCTGCGGCATGCAGTACAGCCCGCCGCGGTCGTTGGTGTCCAGGCAGGTGCGCGCGACGCGTTCCGGTGAGAACCCGGTCCAGCGCATGAGTCGGTCGGCGAGCTGCGTGGAGCGCGCCGAGATGCGGCCGGCCTCCACGATGTTCGTCTTGACGAACGTCGGACAGAGCACCGTGACGGTGATACCGGTGCCCGACAGCTCGGCGGCGAGCGTCTCCGACAGGGACAGCACGCCCGCCTTGCTGACGTTGTAGGCGGCCATCCCCGGTGCGGCGCCGAACGCCGCGGCCGACGCGACGTTGATGATGCCTGCGGGTCGGCCCGCCTCGCGAAGGATCGGAGTGAAGACCTGGCAGCCGTGGATCGGTCCCCACAGGTTGATGCCGAGGACCCAACTCCAGTCGTCGGGATCGATCTCGCCGATCGGTGCACCGCCCGCGCCGACACCGGCGTTGTTGATCACCAGCGTCGGCGCTCCGCCGAGCCAGGATTGGGCCTCCTTCGCGAGCTGCGCGACGTCGTCGAGCCGCGAGACGTCGCACCGCACGGACGTCGCCTGCCCACCCGCCGCCGTGATGGCGTCCGCCGTGGCACGTGACGACCCCTCGTCGACGTCACTGCACACGACCCGCCCGCCGCGGCGGGCCAGTTCGGTGGCGAACGCGGCGCCGATGCCGCTGCCCGCACCGGTGATGACGGCGGCCGCGCCATGGCTGCGCTTCGGCGCAGAACCGAACGGCCTCATCCCGCGGCCTGAATGCCGTTGTCTCGCAGCGACTCTGCGACGAATGCCGCGACCTGCCGCATGGCGGGCGCCGCTTCGGGGGTGAGTCTGGGCAGTGCCTGGAACACGTGCACCTGGTCCGGCCAGACCTGCAGTTCGACGGTGCCGCCCGCGGCGGCGATGTCGGCGGCGAGCTTGCGGGCGTCGCCCACCAGCATCTCCCCGCCGCCGGCCTGCACCAGCGTCGGCGGCAGCCGTCGTCCGCCCGCGACGTCGAGGGTCAGCCGCGGATGACTGACATCGGTTCCCGCGCAATACAATTCGACGAGACGCTGGGCGTCGGAGGCCCGGATCGCCGGATCGCGGCGCAGTTCCTCACGGGTGCGGGCGAGCCCGAACGTCAGGTCGATCAGTGGCGAGAACACGGCCAGTCCCGCGGGGTGTGCGACGTCGGGTTGCAGCAGCAGATCGACGGCCAAGTGGCCCCCGGCGGAGTCGCCGACGATGACGATGTCTGCGGGGTCGTATCCCTTCTCGGTGCGCAGCCAGTCCCAGCCCGTGCGCACGTCGACCGCCGCGGTCGGGAAGCGGTAGCGGGGCGCCAGGCGGTAGTCCACGCAGAACACGGGCAGTCCGGTGAGGCGCGACAGCCAGGCGGTCAGCCTGCGGTGCGTGCGCGGTGAGCACAGGGCGAAGCCGCTGCCGTGCACGAAGTAGATGCATTGGCCGGCTCCACCAATTCCCCGGTCGCTTCGCTCCTGCCCGCTGGCTCCACCGATTCCCCGGTCGCTTCGCTCCTGCCCGCCGACTCCACCGATTCCCCGGTCGCTTCGCTCCTGCCCGCTGGCCCCACCAATTCCCCGGTCGCTTCGCTCCTGCCCGCCGGCCCCGCCCCGGACCCACTCACCGACGACCCGCCCGCCGCCGCGCAGCCGGACGTCGACCTTCTCCACCTCGGTGCCGGCGAGGGAGGGTCCGAAGGAGTCCATGATGCGCGCGACGATGCGCCGCGACGTCCACAGCCCCCAGGTGCGTTCCGGCGGTAGCACCGCGCTGAGCTGTCGCAGGGTCAGTCCGCTCACCGCGGCGGCGCTCCGGGATCGCAGGGATCCGCGGGCGGGCATCGTGTCGATGGTCACAACTGCAGTACAGCAGCGATTGGTGACATTTGTCAATGTCACCATTCAGCTGTGCGCGGTCCAGCTCACACCCGTTCTTCCCGCGAGCAGGGCGCGGGACTCAGCGCTGGGGGTCGCCGCGCCAGCTGAAGCTGTTGACGTATTTGCCCATGTCGAGGGCCAGCTGCAGGCCGGCCGCGGACGGTTTGCCGGAGCCGAAGTCCGGCCCGAAGGCGTGGAAGGGTCCCACCGCGCCGGCCACCAGGGCGAGGTCGTGCTTGATCGCCACCATGACCACCAGCCGCATCCGCGTGTACTTGGCGTTCGAGCCCTGCGGCCAGAAGTCGGCGACGAGGCCGTAGCCCGGTTGGTAGCCGACCATCGCATTGGGGATCTCGTAGGCGGTCTTGGTGTCGGGGAACGTCGCCTTGATCAACTGGTCGGTGACCTGCTGGGGCGTGCGTCCGGCGGCCGGCTGGCTGAACAGCCGCATGGTCCCCTTGTCGCCCACCAGGAGGTCGGCGGTGACGCCGCTATCGCCGAGGGTGACCTTGTAGGCCGAACCGACCGCCGGGTAGGCGACCGTGAACGCCCCGTCGGGTGCGGTGTAGCGGGGGTTGATGGTGACGGGGTCGCCCACCGGGGGACGTCCGCAGTCGGGCGGGCAGACGTAGCGGGCCGACGGCGTCTCGACGGCTCCGGACAGCACGACGAGACCCGCCGCGACGAGGCCGATCGCCGCGACCCACACGACGAGCAGGCGTCGGTGGGAGGTCTTGGGAAGCGTTGGGACGGTGTAGGTTCCGGCGTGCGTCGAGTAACCCTGCGCGATCGTGGTCACGGCGCGTCGGCCTCCGGTTCGTGGCGCACGGGCCGCAGCTCACGCCGCGACCGGCGCGATGACCGCGAGGCCGCCCTGGTGGCCGCGCCGCAGGCCACGCAGAAGGCCATGTCGGGCACGACGTTGTGGCAGTGCGGGCACAGAATGGGTTGATCGGACGCGATGTCGTCGTGATTCTCGTGCAGTAGCGCCAGGTGCAGGCCGACCCGCAGGGCGAGCAGCGCGCCGGCGGTGACGGTGAGATGCAGCACCAGCTGCAGGATCTGGGGCATCCGCGCGACGTCGACCAGGCCGAGCAATCCGTACATCGTCATGACGAGCAGGGCGAAGACGCTCAGCGTCACGCGGACGTAGTTGCGGTGCTGGTGCTTCTTGTTCTCCGGCCTGGCGAACCACAGCGCGCAGCCGATCAGTCCGCCGACCGCGGCCGCGGTCAGTGGTACGGCGACACCGCGGATGCCCGCTTCGACGACGAGGCCGCTCAGCGGCCGGTCCCTGGCGATCATGCCGCCGCTGAACTGGGGGGCGAGTCGCGTCATTTGCGCTGCGGCAGTGAACATCAGCGCGCCGAGGGCGCCAATGGCGAAGCCGTCGAGGGACTCCCGCTCGCCGGGGCGCACCAGACGCACCAGCACGGCGGGAACGAGCATGAGCACCAGACCCCCGATGGGAACGCCGAGACCGTCCCGGAGGATGCGGGATCCGGCGATGCCGACACCGATTCCGACGTCGTACTGCTGGGCGAGCATGGCACCGGTCAGCAGCACCCAGCCGACCCCGAGGCCGATGCCCAACCCGGCGGTCACGACCAGGACGCTGGTGGGGACGTCGTCGTAGACGTCGGACTCCTGCAGGTAGATGAGGAAGAGCAGCGGAAGGCCAAGTGCGGCAACGGTGATGATGGCGGCGGGCAGGCGGAACAGGGTCGCGGCGACCAGGGCGGCCAGCAGCACGCCGAGCCCCAGCAGGAACGGGACGCGCGACTGGGTCGACAGGTGCGGGAACAGCGTGCTGACGATGTTCGGCCGCAGGAGATGCTCACCGGGGGAGGCGCTGTAGGCCTTCATCCGGAGCCAGTCCGGTCCCTGGGGCTGCTGGTGGTCCTTCAGGGGCAGCCCGCAGAGACCGCAGTATTCGCCGTCGGGTACCGGCACCCTGCACACCCGGCACTCGACCATGCCGGGTTCGAGGTCGTCGGTGTCGGAATCGGTGGTCATGGCGCGACCCTCTGCAGGATGAGGAGATTGCGGGCGAGGTTGTCGACGTTCGGTGTGCCGAGTCCGCTCACCAGGTCGTAGCCCGACCCCGCGATGTCGACGGCGTTCCCGCCGAGGTACACGTCGCGGAACGCGGGCAGGGGAGCGCCCTGGGCGATCTGGTAGAGCAGCGGGTTGATGTCACCAATTGCGTTGCCGCCGTTTGACTTCAGGTATTGCGTCATGATCGCGGCGAAGCCGGCCCAGATCGGTGCGGACTGCGAGGTGCCGCCACCGACCACGGTGGCTCCGTTGAGCACGATCCTCACCCCGGTGAAGGGATCGGCGACGGCGGCGACGTCGGGCGTCAGCCGCTTGCCGGTGTTGCGATTGCCGGGGATCTGCCCGGCCGCGACGCGCTGCCACGGCGGCAGGGCGAACAGCGACGACACCCCACCGCCGGTGCCCTGGGACAGTGGGACGTCGAACCAGGCCTGTTCGGCCAGCCACCGGCCCGTGGCGTCGGTGGACAGCGTCGTGCCACCGACACTGGTCATCTCGGGAATGGAGGAGATGGAGTCCAGTCCGACGTCGGCGGGCCCCGGCGGGGAATCCCAGTCGTCGCCGCCCTTGCACTCCAGTCCGGCGAGGTCGCCGCTGGCGTTGAACGACGTGGTGCCGTGCGTGTGGGCGGCCGCGAGTGCGGAGCGCACCGGCGCCAAATCCGCTGCGGTGAGCAGTTTGTCGCAACCCCAGCCGATCGAGAAGCTCCAGATCGCGCCGGGGAAGCGGCGATCGGTGTCCTCCATCATCTGGCCGATCTTCTGGAACGCGCCGTCGCCCTCGACGGTCGGACGGGCGTTGACGACGACGGTCTGGGCGTCCGGGGCGATCGCATGGACGAGCTCGAGGTCCATCGTGGTCTCGCCGTACGGCGTCGGCGGCTTGTCACCGACGATGGTGGGGGTGAACTTCGGCAGCCCGCTGCTGGTGGAGAAGGCGTCGAGGTCGGACTGGGCGAAGCCGTTGAAGGCGAACACCACGACGGTGGTGCCCTTGCCGGTGAAGCCGTTCCTGGCCATGGTCGCGGCGTTGTAAGTGGTGAGCAGGGCGTCGGGGGTCAGGCCCTGGTCGGGCACGTCCAGCGGGACGATGCTCGGGCGCGATTCGTGATGCGGTGTGTAACTGAGGATTCGGCCGAGCTCGTCGACCTCGTTGCGCAGCGGGGGCGGTACCTGCGGCTGCTGCGGTGACGCGTAGAACTCCTGGCCGCGCTGACCGCGGTAGTCGTGGACCTGCACGCCGAACGCACGAGCCACGTGGTCGGCGGTGCCCTCGACGATGGCCCAGCCGTCGCTGGCGCGCCACTGCACGGTGAGGCCGTGCTGCTCGGCCCAGTTCATCAGGGCGTCGGGGCGCCGTCGCTCGATGAGCATCGCCGTGAGCTGGACGTGGTCGCTCTGGGCGGGGCCGAGGTCGGTCGAGGCGGCCAGCAGCGAGGCATAGGGCCCGTCGATGAGGGTGGGCGACGGGGCGGCCGGGGTCGACCGGAGATCGGACGTGCAGGACAGCACCCCGACCAGTACGGCGACCAGCAGCCACGGCCACGGACTTCGAGGCCGGGCTCGAGATGCGGTCACGGTAGGAGACGGCGTGGCGGTGTCGGGGAGCGATCTCGTGTGCGTGTCCTCACTGATCCCGATGCCGACGCGTACCCCGGTCCCCTCCCTTGGAGGGGGCCGGTGAGCGCACTGTATCCGACGGGTCCGACGGCCGCACCGGCATTTCACTGGCGGCGTAGGAGCCATCCCCGGCCGCGCCGGATCCGCTTGACGCTGTCGGTGGGTGAGTGTTTACTCGTCGTATCGAACATACTTTCGAATGCGGGATGGTTCTGATGGTGCGAAAGGTGCTGTTGTGACAGCGGTGGCGCGAGTTGACGAACGCTCGCAAAATCACGCTGAACAGGTAGAACACCTCAGACGCAAGATAGCAGAGGTGTCCGGACGGGCCACGGGCTCGGTAGGTCCCACCCGCCGCGGAGCGATGGCGTCGAACACCTCCCTACCGGCCTCAGAAAATTTGCTACAAGCCCCCGAGGCGCTGGCCGATCTGCTGCCCGGTGCGTTGCCACGGGGGTCGGTCGCAGTGGTGTCGGGCGCTCGGTCGCTGGCGCTGCGACTGGTGGCGGCGGTGACGTCGGAGGGCGGACACGCGGCCATCGTGGGCCAGCCCGACGTGGGTCTGCTCGCCGCCGTCGAGATGGGTGCCGACCTGAGCCGGCTCGCGGTGATCCCCGACCCCGGTGCCGATCCGGTGGAGGTGGCCGCGGTGCTGATGGATGGCCTGGATCTGGTGGTGCTCGGCCTGGGCGGCCGGTCGGTGGCGCCGACCAGGGCCCGTGCCGTGACCGCGCGGGCCAGACAGAAGGGCTGCACGCTGGTGATCACCGACGGTGACTGGCACGGGGCGTCGGCCCGGCTGGAGTCGAGGGTGTGCGGTTTCGAGGTGACGGGTGCGGGCCCCGGCGCACCCACCCCGGGATGCGGGCGCATCAGTCGGGTGCGGCTGACGACCAGTGCGACGGGCCGGGTCGGTGGCCATGCGCGCGTCGTAGGCGGATGACGTGGCGGGCCGGGTACTGGCCATCTGGTGCATGGACTGGCCCGCGGTGGCGGCGGCCGCGGCGGCGGGCCTGGCTGCGACCGATCCCGTCGTCGTCACGCTGGCCAATCGCGTCGTGGCGTGCTCGGCGTCGGCGCGCTCGGCCGGGGTGCGCAGGGGGTTGCGCCGCAGGGAGGCCCAGGCGCGCTGCCCCCACGTTCACGTCGTCACCGCCGACCCGGGTCGCGATGCCCGGCACTTCGAGGCCGTCACGGCGGCGGTGGACGAGGTCGTCCCTCGCGCGGAGGTCCTGCGGCCGGGTCTGCTGGTGGTGTCGGTGCGGGGGGCGGCGCGCTACTTCGGCTCCGAGCAGGCCGCGTCGGAGCGCCTCGTCGACGCGGTCGCCGCGGCCGGGGCGGAGTGTCAGGTCGGCATCGCCGATCAGATGCCGACGGCGGTGTTCGCCGCTCGCGCCGGCTGCATCGTCGAGCCCGGTGGGGACGCCCACTTCCTGGCCGGTCTGTCGATCCGGCAGCTCGCCACCGAGCCCAGCCTGGCCGCACCCGGTCGTGACGATCTAGCAGACCTGTTGTGGCGCATGGGTATTCGGACCATCGGTCAGTTCGCCGAGCTGCCACGCTCGGACGTGGCATCCCGCTTCGGCGCCGATGCGATCATCGCCCACCGGTTCGCCCGCGGAGAGCCCGACCGTGGGCCGTCGGGCCGGGAGTCCGCGCCGGATCTCGACGCCGTCGTGGATTGCGATCCGCCGGTGGACCGGGTCGACGCCGCGGCCTTCGCCGGGCGGTCGCTGGCCGGTGAACTGCACCGCAGCCTGGAGGCGTCGGGCGTCGGCTGCACGCGCCTGGCGATCCACGCGGTCACCGCGAATGGCGAAGAGATGCACCGGGTCTGGCGGTGCGCCGAGCCGTTGACCGAGGACGCCACCGCGGACCGGGTGCGGTGGCAGCTCGACGGATGGTTGAACCGACGCAATCCGGACGAACGGCCCACGGCCCCGATCACCACGCTGCGGCTGCATCCGGTGGAGGTGGTGTCGGCGTCGGCGCTGCAACTGCCGCTGTGGGGTTCCTCGGGTGACGACGACCGGTTGCGGGCCCGCCGGGCGCTGGTCCGGGTTCAGGGACTGCTCGGGCCGGAGTCGGTGCAGGTGCCGGTGCTCAGCGGCGGTCGGGGGCCCGCCGAGCGCATCACCCTCACGCCGTTGGGCGACGAGCCGGTGCCACGGGCCGACCCGAATCAGCCCTGGCCCGGGCAGCTTCCCGAACCGTCGCCCGCCGTGCTGCTCGACGATCCGGTCGAGTTGCTCGATGCCGAGGGCGCCCCGGTGCGGGTGACCGGTCGGGGCGTGTTCTCGGCAGACCCGGTACGGCTCGACGGGGGTGGTCGTACCGGGACGTTGACGTGGTGGGCCGGGCCGTGGCCGGTCGACGAAAGATGGTGGGACGCAGGCAAGGACGCGCACTCATCCGGTAGGGCTGGGCGCACGGCGCGGGTGCAGGTGCTGATTCGTCGACCCGGGCGGCGCAGTGATGACGTCGAGCAGGCGATGCTGCTGTGCTATCGGCATCGGCAGTGGTTTCTGGAGGGAGTATATGAGTAACTCGGTACGGCGCGCCTCACCCGAGCGTGGCGGCGTAGGGCCCCACCCGCGCGATGAACCGGTCGAAGAAGACCTCGGGGTCGACGCCAACGCCGATGTGCGCGTTGGGTTGTCGTCCCCAATGGCCCCGCCAGTCGGCCACCGTCATGCCGCGAGTCAGGGTGCCCGTCAGTTCGACGTCGATGGTGGCCTGCTCGTAGCGCACCAGATCCGGGTCCAGTGCGACGGCGGCGGCCAGCGGATCGTGCAGGTGCGCGAGATAGCCCTCGCCCTGGTCGAAGTGGAACTCGAAGTAGAAGCGCATCGCGTCCTCCAGGACGCGGATCAGCGGGTTGGACGCCGCCGACCGGGACCCGCGATCGTCGAGCACGCTCATCGGGGTGGTGGCGGAGCCGGCGGCCGCCGCCAGCCTGCTGAGGATCGTCGGGGTCATCGCGATGTTCTCGGTGAGGTTGAGCCCCAACACGATTGGCAGATGCGTCGGCCTGTCCAACCCCCAGGCCGCACTCCACACGGTGAACACCTCGGAGCCGGACTCGGGGTCGACGCTGATGTTCCACTCCGCGACCGGGGTCGTGTTGCCGCGGTAGTCGAACGCGCCGCCCATCACCACCAGACGTCGCAGCAGCCGCGGCAACGCGGGCTCGATCCGCATGGCCAGCGCCAGGTTGGTCAGCGGGCCGGTCACCAGGCCGATCAACTCACCGGGGTGGTCGCGGGCCGCCTTCACCCACGCCGTCGCGGCGTCGTAGTCGGTCAGCGTGCCGTCGCGGGAGGGCAGCCGAGCGTAGCCGAGCCCCTCGGGGCCGTGGGTGTCCTCGG
The DNA here is from genome assembly GCF_010729665.1 of Mycolicibacterium madagascariense. NCBI lineage: Bacteria > Bacillati > Actinomycetota > Actinomycetes > Mycobacteriales > Mycobacteriaceae > Mycobacterium > Mycolicibacterium madagascariense. The sequence goes on from NZ_AP022610.1 coordinate 1,337,664, forward strand.
CGGTGCGCAGCGGTGCGGCCAGCGGTCGGTCGGAACCCCGGGACACCGGCACGTCTGCGCCGCACAGCGCCAGCAGGCCCAGGTTGTTGGCGCAGACCTGGTCGACGGGAACGTTGCCCGCGGTCGAGGCAATGCCGACGATGCGAGCGTCGTCGCTGGCGAGCAGGTAGGCCAGGGCCATGGCGTCGTCCACGCCGGTGTCGACGTCGACGAAGATGGGCGCAGCGCTGGACCCGTTCGCGCCGCTCACGCGACTCACGCGGCTAACGATAGGGCCGGCCACCTACCAGTGCACACCCGGGATCAGGCGGACGGCGCGCTTCAGCGGCCGGGGCGCGCGCAGACTCGTCGCGACGGCGCGGGCGGGCCGCTTGGGTCGCCGGGTGGGTGTCTGCGCCACCGGTGTCGACGGCTCCGGCGCGGCGATTCCGCGAGCGGCCGCCGAGTCCGGGTAGCCGAGGTACACCTGGTGCAGGATGCGGCGCGACAGCTTCGGCACGAAGTACATTCCGGCGTCGGCCAGCGTGCCCAGGGGCGTGTCGATGCGTGCGGGCTTCTCGACCAGACCGCGCACCACCATCGCGGCGGCGTGGTCGGGGGTGATCGCGGACGTCGGGTTGAGCTTGCGCGACGGGGCGATCATCGGCGTCTCCACCAGGGGCATGTGAATGCTGGTGAACGTCACGTGATCCGAGAGCGTCTCGGTGCCGACCACGTCGGCGAATGCGTCGAGGGCCGCCTTGCTCGGAATGTAGGCGCTGTACTTCGGGCTGCTGGACTGCACGCCGGCACTGGAGACGTTCACGACGTGGCCGAAGCGGCGCTCGCGCCAGTGCGGCAGCAGCGCCAGCACCATCCGCACCGAGCCGAAGTAGTTGACGGCCATCACGCGTTCGTAGTCGTGGAGTCGGTCGGTCGACGCCGACACCGACCGCCGGATCGAGCGTCCGGCATTGTTGACCAGGTAGTCGACGTGTCCGAAGCGACCGAGGATGTCCTTGACGGTGTGGTCCACCGATGCCGAGTCGGTCACGTCGCAGGTGAAAGCGTATGCGCTGCCGCCGAATTCGCGAATCTCGGCGATCAGGTCATCGAGGGCCTGGCCGTTACGGGCCAGTGCGAACACCGTCGCTCCGCGTTCGGCCACCGCGATCGCCGACGCCCGCCCGATGCCGCTCGAGGCGCCGGTGATGATCACGTGCCGACCGACCAGCGGTCCCGCCGGGTCGTCGCGGCGTGCGCGGTCGGGATCGAGGTGCTCGGCCCAGTACCGCCACAGCTTCGGGGCGTAGGACGAGAACTCGGGGACGCGTATTCCCGTGTCGCGCAAGGCTTCTGCGGCGTTGTCCGACGTGAACGTCGGCGCCAGGTCGACGACGTCGAGGATCTCCGCGGGGATGCCGAGCTGGGTGGCCGCCATGTTGCGCAGGATCTTGGCGCGTCCGGTCGCCTTGAGGAACGGCGTCGCCATCGACCCCGGCAGGGTGGCGCGCAGCTCGGGCAGTCCCGCGGCCCTGGCCACGCCCAGGTAGATGTGTTTCAGCCCAAGGGAAGTCGGGGCGGTGAGGTGGAACGTCTGACCGTCCCGGCCGGGGGCGTGCATGATCGACTCGAGGGCGTCGACGACGTAGTCCACCGGCACGACGTTCGTGCGACCGGTGTCCGGCAGCATGATCGGCGTCAGCCTCGGCAGGATCGCCAGCTTCGCCAGCAGCCCGAAGAAGTAGTACGGGCCGTCGATCTTGTCCATCTCGCCGGTGCGGGAGTCCCCGACCACGACGGCGGGCCGGTATACGCGGTACCGCAACCCCGGGGCGGCCCGCACCAGCATCTCCGCCTCGAACTTGGTCTGGTGATAGGGCGTCGGGAGGTCCTGTGCAACGTCGAAGTCCGCCTCGGTGTACTCGCCGGGGAACGTGCCGGCCACCGCGATCGAGGACACGTGGTGCAGTGTCGCGTGCGTGGCGGTGGCGAACTCGATGACCGCCCTGGTGCCGTCGACGTTGGCGGCGCGCTGCGCCTCGTCGGACGCGGTGACGTCGTAGATCGCACCGCAGTGCACGACGTGGTCGACCGCGCCGAGTTCGGCGAGGGTCTCGTCGGTGAGGCCGAGTCGCGGCGCGGTGAGATCGCCGACCAGTGGCTTGACCGACTCGCCCCACTGCTCGGCGAGCCGCTCGAAGCGCGACAGCGACTCCCGCCGGACCAGCACCCATACCTCGGGTTCGTCGGTGCGGGCGGCCAGGGCGGTCACGAGTCGGCGGCCAATGAACCCGGTACCGCCGGTAACGACATAGCGCATGCGAGTCATAGTCGCCCCTGTCCGCGAGTTGGTCAACAACGTGTGACCCAATCGGGATCGCCGCCCCTGCCGCCCGCTATCGTCCGAATCGAGCCGCCACCGCCTTCAAGGGAGAACGCATGCCGATCAACCCCGACGCCATCGGTGCCACCACCGCACCGCAACCCTTCGAATGGACCGAGCGCGACACCCTGCTGTACGCGCTCGGCGTCGGGGCGGGCACCGAGGATCTCGCGTTCACCACCGAGAACAGTCACGACATCGACCAGCAGGTGCTCCCGACCTACGCCGTCATCGCGTGCTCCGCCTGGGGCGCCATGACCGAGGTGGGCTCGTTCAACTGGGCCATGCTGCTGCACGGGTCGCAGCAGATCCGGCTGCACGCGCCGCTGCCGCCGTCGGGCGCGCTGAACGTGCATTCCGAGGTCGTCGACATCCAGGACAAGGGCGAGGGCAAGAACGCCATCCTGGTCTTCAAGGGCATCGGCACCGATCCCGACAGCGGTGAGGTCGTGGCCGAGACGCTGTCGACCGCCGTCATCCGCGGTGAGGGCGGCTTCGGTGGTGCGCCGGGCGAGCGGCCCGTTACGCCCGAGATCCCCGACCGCGAGCCCGATGCGCAGGTGGCGCTGCCGACCACGGAGGTCCAGCCGCTGATCTATCGGTTGTCCGGTGATCGCAATCCGCTGCACAGCGATCCCTGGTTCGCGAAGAACCTCGCCGGCTTCCCCAAGCCGATCCTGCACGGGCTGTGCACCTACGGGGTGGCCGGGCGTGCGCTGGTGGCCGAACTCGGTGGCAACGACGCCAGCAAGGTCACTGCCATCGGCGCCCGCTTCACCTCGCCGGTGTTCCCCGGCGAGACGTTGACGACGTCGATCTGGCGCACCGAGCCGGGCCACGCGGTGTTCCGCACCGAGGCGGCCGAAGCGGACGGATCCAACCAGCGCGTCGTGCTGCAGGACGGCACCGTCGAATACGTCGACTGACCTACCAGGTCTGTTCGGCCGATCGCACCAGCATCTCGTTCACCGCGACGCGACGGTCGCGCGTCACCATGTAGGTGACCGCGTCGGCGATGTCCTCCGGTTGCAGCTTCACCATGCCCGGGATGCGTGCCTCGATGGCCTCGCGGTCGGCGGCGGGCAGATTGTGGGTGATCTCGGTCTGCACGGTGCCTGGCTCGACGAGGCCGACGCGCACCCGCTGCCCGAGCACCTCCTGGCGCAACCCCTCGGAGAACGCGCCGATCCCGAACTTGGTCAGCGAGTACACCGCGGTACCCGGCCGGGCGACGCGTCCCGCAGTGGAGCTGATGTTCACGACGTCGGCAACGCCGCGGGGAGAGTCCGCGGCCGCGGCGACGAGGTGCGGCAGGCTCGCGTGGGTGACGTAGAGCAGGCCCTGGACGTTGACCGACACCATCCGGTCCCAGTCCGCGGTGTCGGCCTCGGCGGCCGGCCCGATCGTCATGAGACCCGCGTTGTTCACGACGACGTCGAGGCGGCCCAGTTCGGTGACGACCTCGTCGACCGCGGCTGCGGCCCGCGGCTGGTCGGCGACGTCGGCCTCTACCGCGATCGCCCGGCCCCCGGCGGATTCGATGCGGGTCCGCAGATCGTCGAGCCGGTCGCGGCGCCGGGCGACGAGCGCCAGCGTGGCGCCCTCGGCGGCCAGCGCCAGCGCCGTCGCCTCACCGATACCGCTGCTCGCTCCCGTCACCAAAGCCACCGTGCCATCGAGTCGTTGCGTCATGATGGCCATCATGACCGATGACGCCAAGCCGCCGTTTCCCCCGTTCGATGCCGACAGCGCCATCGTCAAGGTGCAGGCGGCCGAGGATGCCTGGAACACCCGCGACCCGCACCGGGTGAGCCTGGCGTACACCGAGGATTCGCAGTGGCGCAATCGCGACCAGTTCATCACCGGGCGCGCCGAGATCGTCGAGTTCCTGACCGCCAAGTGGGAGCGGGAGCTCGACTACGTGCTGCGTAAGAGTCTCTGGGGGTTTCGGGAGAACCGGATGGCCGTGCGGTTCCAGTACGAATGGCACGACGCGTCGGGGCAGTGGTTCCGCAGCTACGGCAACGAGCTGTGGGAGTTCGACGAGCGCGGGCTCATGCGGCGTCGCGAGGCCAGCATCAACGACGTCCCCATCGTCGAGTCCGACCGCCGGTACTTCGGTCCCCGTCCCGAGTCCGAACGCGGTGCGGGACACGACATTCCGCTGCGCTAGCCGGTGCCGTAGGCCTTCGCGATCTCCGGTGAGTCGAGCCAGCGGGAGTACGTCGGTGACTGCGGCCAGCCCTGCGGAGAGTCCTGCCACTCCTCCTGCCGACCCCACGGCAACAGGTCGATGAGCGCGAAGGAGTGGCTGAGCTGTTCCGTGCCGCGCCCGTCGGTGTGCCAGGTGCGGTAGACGGTGTCGCCGTCACGCAGGAACACGTTGACGGCGAAGCCTTGACCGGGAGGCGCCCCCACATCGGCGCCGAAGCTGCTCTCCGACGACGAGTACCAGTCCATTCGGTTGCCGACCTTGGCCTTGTACGCCAGGGCCTCGTCGATGGGCCCGTTCGTCACGATCACGAAGCGGGCGTCGTAGCCGTTCAGGAACTCCAAGCGGGTGAATTGCGACGTGAAGCCCGTGCAGCCACCGCACTGCCATTCGGCGTCGTCGAACCACATGTGGTTGTAGACGATCAGCTGGCGGCGACCGTCGAAGATCTCGGCGAGCGTGACGGGCCCGTCGGCACCGACGAGGGTGTACTTCGGCATCTCGACCATGGGCAGTCGGCGGCGCTGTGCGGCGATGTCGTCCAGTTCGCGGGTGGCGGCCTTCTCCCTGGCGCGCAACTCGTCGAGGGCCGTGCGCCACGACGCCTCGTCGACGATGGGAGGTAGGGCAGTCGTCTCGGTCACGTGTCCTCCTGGTGTCGGGGTGTCCTCACCAGTATCGACCGTTCAGCCCGGGGAGACTCACCGCCCGTCGATGAGGACCGCGGCGGCCGACCGGGCGTAGCGCATGGGGGCGCCGTCGTTCAGCGTGGTGCTCAGTGCCAGCGCGCCCTCGAAGAGGACGGCGAGTTGGTGGCCGACGGCGCGCGGATCGCTCACGCCGGCATCGGCGCACGTGCGGACGAGCTCGTCGATGAAGGCGAGCTTGTGGGCGTGCACGATGTCGTGCACCTCGGGCATGCCGTCGGCGGCCTCGACGGCGGCGTTGTGGAAGGGGCAGCCGCGGACCCGCCCGTCCGCACCGCCGTCGAAGATCGCCAGTAGGCGGTTGCGCGGTGTGCGGCGCGGGGCCGACAGGGCGCGCTCCAGCGGGATGGCCCGGTTCGCGTCGAGGTCGGCCAGGTACGCCTGGACGAGGACGTCCTTGCTCGGAAAGTGTTGGAAGAGCGTGCGTTTGGAGACGTGGGCGTGCTGGGCGATGCGGTCGACGCCCGTGGCGTGGATGCCGTCTCGGTAGAACAGCGTCCGTGCCGCGGCCAGGATGCGTTCGCGCGCGCCGCGCCCGCCGCTCTCGAATTGCGCCCCGGAGGTGCCGTCTACGCCCGCCATGCCAGTGAGTATACAGATCTGTTTACACATGCCCATCGAACCGGTACGGTCTAGACGTACACAGATCGGTTTACTTCGAAGGGTATCGGCATGACTGAACACGACCTCGTCCTCGTCACCGCAGCGACCGGCAAGACGGGGATGCCCGTGGTGGCGGCACTTCGCGAGCGCGGGCTCCCGGTGCGCGCCCTCGTGCACCGTCTCGACGAGCGCGCCGACCGCCTGACCGCCCTCGGTGTCGACGTCGTCGAGGGCGACCTGCTCGACGCCGACGCGGTGAGCCGAGCGACCGAGGGGGTGGGCACCGCGTACTTCTGCTACCCCATCACGCCGGGATTGCTCGACGCGACGGGCCTGTTCGCCCAGGCCGCCTCCGAGGCGGGCGTGCGGGCGGTGGTGAACATGTCGCAGATCTCCGCCCGCCGACAAGCCAAGAGCCACGCGGCCTTTCAGCACTGGCTGAGTGAGCGACTGTTCGACTCCACCACGATGATGACCACGCACCTGCGTCCGACGTTCTTCGGTGCGTGGCTGACCATGAAGTGGGTGCCGGGGGTCGTGGGTTGGAGCGTCGAGGACGGCACGGGTGTGCTGCGGTTGCCGTTCGGGGCCGGCCGCCATGGACCGATCGCCGAGACCGATCAGGGTCGCTTCATCGCCGCCGTGCTGGCGAATCCGGTTCCGCACGATCGCCAGACGTATGCGCTGACCGGCCCGGTCGACCTCGACCATCACCAGATCGCCGACGAATTGGCCGGTGCGCTCGGCATCCCGGTGCGCTACGAATCCATCGAGATCCCGGTCTTCTCCGAGGCGCTGCTGCAGGCGGGTTACCCGCCGTTCCTCGTCCAGCACCTGGCGAGCGTGGCGCAGAACTACCGCGAGGGCGTCTTCGCGGGCGCCAACGACCTCGTCGAGGTGGTGACCGGCACCGCGGCGCAGACGGTTCGGCAGTTCGCCGCGGCCAACCGCTCTGCGTTCCTCGAGGACGGGCTCGTCCAGACCCGTTGAGCCGACGTAATGGCCCTGGCATTCGAACATCAGTTCGACTAGGGTGAGGGGATGGGCTGGAACGACGGGCCGTCGACCTGGGGCGAGATGGAGCGCGTGCTCACCAGCAAGCCGCGCCGCGCCGGGTCGCGCCTGCCCGAGCCGACCGGTGACGGCGGCGACAGTCCCGCCTGGTCTCGCAAGCGGGGGAGCTACGAGGCGCCGGACCGACCCGCCGGGACGGTCTCCTCGGTGCCCTATGCCGAGCTGCACGCCCACTCGGCGTACAGCTTCCTGGACGGTGCGAGCACACCGGAGGAGCTCGTCGAGGAGGCCGCCCGGTTGAACCTGCGCGCCATCGCGCTGACCGACCACGACGGGTTGTACGGCGTGGTCCGGTTCGCCGAGGCGGCCAGGGAACTCGACGTGCAGACGGTGTTCGGCGCCGAACTCTCGCTGGGCAACGTCGCCCGCACCGAGATGCCCGACCCGCCCGGGCCGCATCTGCTGGTGCTGGCGCGGGGGCCCGAGGGCTACCGCCGGTTGTCGCGCGAGTTGGCCAAGGCCCACCTGGCCGGAGGGGAGAAGGGCAAGCCCCGCTACGACTACGACGCACTGACCGAAGCGGCGGGCGGGCACTGGCACGTCCTCACCGGATGCCGCAAGGGCCATGTGCGTCAAGCACTCTCGACGGGCGGTCCGGAGGCGGCCGAGGCGGCGCTCGCCGACCTGGTCGACCGGTTCGGGCGCACGCGGGTCAGCGTCGAACTCACCCACCACGGTCACCCCCGCGACGACGAGGTCAATGCGGTGCTCGCCGCGCTGGCGCCACGGTTCGGGATCGGCGTCGTCGCCACCACCGCCGCCCACTTCGCCGAACCGTCCCGCGGCCGGTTGGCCATGGCCATGGGTGCCATCCGGGCCAGGAATTCACTCGATGACGCCGCGGGTTGGCTTGCGCCCCTTGGCGGTTCGCATCTGCGATCGGGGGAGGAGATGGCACGGTCGTTCACCCGCCACCCCGAGGCGGTGACGGCCGCCGCCGAACTCGGCGAGCAGTGCGCGTTCGGGCTGGCGCTCATCGCCCCGAAGCTGCCACCGTTCGACGTGCCCCCGGGTCACACCGAGGACAGCTGGCTGCGGCACCTCACCATGGTCGGCGCCCGCAACCGCTACGGCCCGCCCGAGCGCGCCCCGCTGGCCTACGCGCAGATCGAGCACGAGCTGAGGGTCATCAGCCAGCTGAGCTTTCCCGGCTACTTCCTGGTCGTCCACGACATCACGCAGTTCTGCCGCGACAACGGCATCCTGGCCCAGGGCCGGGGGTCGGCGGCCAACTCCGCGGTCTGCTACGCACTCGGCGTCACGCACGTCGACCCGGTGGCCAACGAGCTGCTGTTCGAGCGGTTCCTGTCACCGGCGCGCGACGGCCCGCCCGACATCGACATCGACATCGAATCGGACCTGCGTGAGGACGCGATCCAGTACGTCTACGAGCGCTACGGTCGCGATTACGCCGCGCAGGTGGCCAACGTCATCACCTACCGCGGCCGAAGTGCGGTGCGCGACATGGCCCGTGCGCTGGGCTTCTCCCAGGGGCAGCAGGATGCCTGGAGCAAGCAGGTCAACAGGTGGAACGGTCTGGCCGACTCACCGGACGTCGAGGAGATCCCCGAGCAGGTGATCGACCTCGCGCTGGAGATCAAGGATCTGCCGCGGCACATGGGCATCCACTCCGGCGGCATGGTGATCTGCGACCGGCCGATCGCCGACGTGTGCCCGGTGGAGTGGGCGCGGATGGCCAACCGCAGCGTGCTGCAGTGGGACAAGGATGATTGCGCCGCAATCGGTTTGGTGAAGTTCGACATGCTCGGGCTCGGCATGCTCTCGGCGCTGCACTATGCCATCGACCTGGCCGCCGAGCACAAGGGCATCGAGGTCGACCTGGCCAAGCTCGACCTGAGCGAAGCGGCCGTGTACGAGATGCTGCAGCGGGCCGACTCCGTGGGGGTGTTCCAGGTGGAGTCCCGTGCCCAGATGGCCACGCTGCCGCGGTTGAAGCCGCGGGTGTTCTACGACCTGGTGGTCGAGGTCGCCCTGATCCGCCCCGGGCCCATCCAGGGTGGGTCGGTGCACCCCTACATCAAACGCCGCAACGGGGAGGAAGAAGTCACCTACGACCATCCGTCGATGGAGCAGGCGCTGCGAAAGACGTTGGGCGTGCCGCTCTTTCAAGAACAGCTGATGCAGTTGGCCGTGGACTGCGCCGGCTTCTCCGGTGCCGAGGCCGACCAGTTGCGCCGGGCCATGGGCTCCAAGCGGTCCGCGCAGAAGATGCAGCGGCTGCGCGGCCGGTTCTACGACGGCATGCGCGAACGGCACGGCATCACCGGCGACGTCGCCGACCGGATCTACGAGAAGCTGGAGGCGTTCGCCAACTTCGGCTTCCCGGAGAGCCATTCGCTGAGTTTCGCCTCGCTGGTGTTCTACTCGTCGTGGTTCAAGCTGCACCATCCGGCGGTGTTCTGCGCCGCGCTGCTGCGGGCCCAGCCGATGGGTTTCTACTCGCCGCAGTCGCTGGTCGCCGACGCCCGCAGGCACGGGGTGCTGGTGCACGGTCCGGAGGTGAACGCCAGCCTGACGCACGCGACGCTGGAGAACGACGGTCTCGAGGTGCGGCTCGGCCTCGGCGCGGTCCGGCACATCGGTGACGAGCTGGCCGATCGCATCGTCGAGGACCGAAGGGCCAACGGCCCGTTCACGTCTCTGGTGGATCTGGCCGGCCGGGTGCAGCTGTCGGTGCCGCAGACCGAGGCGCTGGCCACCGCGGGTGCGCTCAGTTGTTTCGGCATCGAACGGCGAGAGGCGCTGTGGGCGGCCGGCGCGGCGGCCTCGGAGCGTCCGGACCGGTTGCCCGGTGTCGGGTCCTCCTCGCACGTGCCGTCGCTGCCCGGCATGACCGAACTCGAGTTGACCGCCGCCGACGTCTGGGCCACCGGCGTCTCGCCGAACAGTCACCCGGTCCAGTTCCTACGGGAGAACCTCGATGCGATGGGCGTGGTGCCCGCCAACCAACTGCTGTCGGTGCCCGACGGCAGCCGCGTCCTCGTCGCGGGCGCGGTGACCCACCGGCAGCGACCGGCGACGGCGCAGGGCGTGACGTTCATGAACCTGGAGGACGAGACGGGGATGGTCAACGTCATGTGCTCGCGCGGGGTGTGGGGCCGACACCGCAAGCTGGCGCAGACGGCGTCGGCCCTGGTGATCCGCGGCATCGTGCAGAACGCGACGGGGGCCGTCACCATCGCCGCGGATCGGATGAGTCCCATCGACCTGCGGGTGAAGACGACGTCGCGGGACTTCCAGTGATCGAGCCCCGCGGGACTTCGAGTAGTCGCGGACTTCCGGTGATCGAGCCGCGAGATTGCGCTGAGTCGAGGACTCTCTCGCACTTTCGTCGACTCAGTGCAATCTCGGGGGCCGAGGGCGCCGAGAGCGGCGAATGTAGTCTCCGAACATGACCTCGCAGCCCCTCGATCTCACCCTCGATCAACTCCTGACGACGACCCGTTCGGTCCGCAAACGCCTCGATCTGGAGAAGCCCGTTCCTCGCGAGGTCATCATGGAATGTCTCGAGCTGGCACTGCAGGCACCGACGGGATCCAACGCCCAGGGCTGGCAGTTCGTCTTCGTCGACGATCCCGAGAAGAAGAAGGCCATCGCCGAGGTCTACCGGACCGCGGCCACGCCCTACCTCGACGCGCCCAAGCCCACCTACGGCGACAGCCGCGACGAGCGCACGCCGCTGGTCGTCGACTCGGCCAAGTACCTCAACGACCACCTGCACGAGGTGCCCGCGATGTTCATCCCCTGCCTGGAGGGCCGTCCCGACGGAGCTCCCGCCGGGATGAGCGCCGGCTTCTGGGGGTCGATCCTGCCCGCCGCGTGGAGCTTCATGCTGGCGCTGCGCTCACGTGGCCTCGGGTCGGCGTGGACGACGCTGCACCTGATCGGCGACGGCGAGAAGCAGGTCGCCGAGATCCTCGGCATCCCGTTCGACCAGTACAGCCAGGGTGGTCTGTTCCCGATCGCCTACACGAAGGGCACGGACTTCAAGCCGGCCAAGCGGCTGCCCGCCGAGCAACTCAGTCACTGGAACAGCTGGTAGCGCGCCCTCACACCGCGCCGGCGAACCCCTGCTGGCGCCACGCCTCGTAGACGGCGACCGCGGCCGCGTTGGACAGATTCAGCGAACGCCGGCCCGCCAGCATCGGGATGCGCACCCGCATGGTGACGTGCGGGTCGGCCAGGGTCTGCGGATCCAGGCCGGTCGGCTCCGGGCCGAAGAGCAGCACGTCACCGGGTCGGTAGTCGACGTCGCCGAAGGACGCGTCGGCATGCGCGGTGAACGCGAACACCCTGGCGGGCATCACCGCGCGCCAGGCCGCCGCCAGGTCCGCGTGCACCGTGACCGAGGCCAGGTCGTGATAGTCCAACCCCGCCCGACGCAGCTTGGGCTCCGACAGGTCGAAGCCGAGGGGTTCCACGAGGTGCAGTTCGCACCCCGTCCCGGCGACCATCCGGATCGCGTTGCCGGTGTTCGGCGCGATCCGCGGGGAGTTGAACATGACCCTGAACAACGCAACCTCCCGGCATCGAGTACCCGAAGGGTACGGACCACGAGATCCGGCACACATGTTGAACTCGTCGACCAGTAGTATCCAGTATGTTCAGTATGGGAGGCATCCTCTGGTTGGCTCCACGTTCGCCCAAGACCACGGCAGCGCTCATCGGGTTGGGGGCAGCACTGGTTTCCCTCCTCGAGGAGTTGGCATGAGCACTACGGACTCGCTCGACGGTCTGGCCGCCGAACGCGAGCGGATCTGGGCCCAGACGCGTGAGTACACGGAGAATCGTGCGCTGATCGAGCAGGCCAAGGGCATGTTGATGTTCGTCTACGGCCTCGATGCGGACGCCGCCTTCGACGCCCTGCGGTCCCAGTCTCAGGAGCACAACGTCAAACTCGTGCTCATCGCCGAGCAGGTGGTGAAGGATCTCGTCGAACTCGCCAAGAACAAGGGCCCGGCGCGCAGGCTCGCCTTCGACGGTCTGATGCACAGCGCCCATCAGCGCATCGCCGACGTCGCCCAGCGCGCGGAGTCCCCAGCGACGGACTGACCGGTCTCGGTACGGCAACGACTTTCGTTCGTATATCACACGACCGCGCAACGGCGGGGTCACGAACTCTGTCCGTTCAATGGGAATTGTGGAAACCCCCGCGCTTCGCTGTCATACTCGACGAATTGCCGGGTGGGCTGATCCTCCGGCGCCTGCGACGATGCGGGCGGACAGCACAGAAAGCTCCATGGACCACGCGCGATCAGAGATTTGCCTTCTAGCGACCGGCAGCACGGCCGAGTCGTCATGACGGCGTTCGTCGACCAGTCTCAAGACGGTGCGCCGCAAGATCATTGGTCGACGGCACCGACTCCGGCCACGCGTCGTTCACGGTGGTCGATGGGCAATTGGCCGGTTCGCTGGAAAGTGTTTGCGATCGTCCTGGTGCCATTGCTTCTCGCGGGTGTATTCGGCGGCTTGCGTGTCTACTCGGGATGGAGCGACGTCGCCGATTTACGTCTTTCCGCCCAGCGGGCCGACCTGGTGCCGGCCATCGAGAAATACATGGCAGCACTCGACGGGGCCCTGCTAGCAAATTCGGCCGGCGGTGACGTCCAAGGCGCCCTAAGTGAGTTCGACACCAGCAAGGAGAACCTGCAACGGCGGCTCGCCAGCACCGACGTCGTGCCCGACGTCCGCACCGGCGTGACGAGCCTGCTCGACGGCGGCCAGTCGCTGCTCGACCAGGTGGCGGCCAACGGCATCGATCTGCGCGGGCGGATCACCGCCTACGCGCCGATCCTGCTGACCGCCGAGGACGCCGTCGACGCCTCGGTCCGCGTCGACGACGAGAAGATCCGCGCGCAGGCCCAGGGCTTGAGCCGCGCCATCGGAGCCCGCGGGCAGATGACGATGGAGCAACTACTGGTCAACGGCGGCGCCGATCTGCCGGAGCCCGAACTGCGCACCTCGTTGATCACCCTGGCCGGCACCGAACCGTCGACGTTGTTCGGCATGTCCCAGGTGCTCGGCGTGGGTTCGCCGGACGCCCGGCGGCTGCAGGACGAGATGGTCAAGCGGATGGCCATCATGTCCGACCCCTCGGTCGGTCTGGTCGCCAATCCCGATCTGGACCAGTCGCTGCAGGCCACCAACGAGATCGCCGGCAAGGTGATCGGCTCCACGTCCGCCGCCGTGACGTCCGCGGTCGCGGATGAGGCCGACGCCGCGCGCAGGAACGCGATCCGCGACTCCGCGATCGTCGGCGTCGCGATCCTGGTGGCGATCGTCATCGTGCTGATCGTGGCCCGCTCGCTGGTCCGCCCGCTGCGGGCGCTGCGCGACGGCGCGCTGAAGGTGGCCCACGAGGATCTCGCCCGCGAGCTCGAACGGGTGCGGACCGGAGGTACGCCAGAGCCCGTCACCCCCTTGCCCGTCACCACGACCGAGGAGGTCGGCCAGGTCGCCCACGCCGTCGACGAGCTGCACGAGCAGGCGGTGTACCTGGCGGGGGAGCAGGCCAGGCTGCAGCTGCAGATCGGCGACATGTTCGAGACGCTCTCGCGGCGCAGCCGGTCCCTCGTCGACCAGCAGCTCACGTTGATCGACCGGCTCGAGCGCGACGAGGAAGATCCCGCCCGGCTGGAGGATCTGTTCACCCTCGACCACCTCGCCGCCCGCATGCGCCGCAACGGTGCCAACCTCCTGGTGCTCGCCGGCGCGAAGGTGCCGCGCGAGCAGGCCGCCCCGGTGCCCGTCGCTGCCGTCGTCAACGCCGCCGCCTCCGAGGTGGAGGACTACACCAGGGTCGTCACCACCGCCGTTCCCGACAGCGAGATCCTCGGCGTCGTCGCGGGTGATCTCGTCCATCTGCTGGCCGAACTGCTGGACAACGCGCTGCGCTACTCGCCGCCCGCGTCCGACGTGCACGTGTCGGGGGTGCACACCGGCAACGGCGGACTGGTCATCGAGGTGGCCGATCGCGGACTTGGCATGACCGACGCCGATCAGCGCGTCGCGAACACCCGTCTGCAATCCGGCGGCGAGGTCAACCCCTACACGGCGCGCCACATGGGTCTGTTCGTGGTCGGCAGGCTCGCCGCGCAGCACGGCCTGGTGGTCCGGTTGCGCAATACCGTTGCCGGACAACCGGATTCAGGCACCACCGCTGGCGTCTTCGTCCCGGCGGAACTGCTGCTGCACGGCCCCGGTGGTCCCGAGCTCGACGCTCCCGCGGCGGACGCGCCCGAACTCGACGCCCCGCGAGCGCCGTCGCCGGCGCAGGAGCACGCCGCGCCCGCCCCGCGAGACCCGTCACCCAGTTTCACTGACGTGCCGGTTTCGCTTCTGCCACAACGCAATCCGGGTGCCAGCGGGATCGCCGACATTCCGTTCGCGCCGATCGAGCCGGTGCGTCCGGTCGAGGAGTCCGACCCGTGGGCCGAGCGCGAGGCGACCGAGCAACCTCGCCCCGACCCGGCGCCCGTCGCCGCGGCGGAGCCCGCCCCGGTACGGCGCACGGCACCTCAGCCCGCCGCACCCCAACCCGCCGCACCCATACCTGCGGCACCCCAACCCGCGGCACCCGCCAGCGATGACTCCATCTATCAGAACATGTTGTCGGAGTGGCTGATCGACGATCCGTTCACGCTCGCCAACAGCGTCGACCTGGACTGGCAGACCGTGTGGGACCACGGCTGGTCGGCCGCGGCCGCGGCCGAGGAGGCGCCCGTCGTCGAGCGCACCGAGGACGGTCTGCCGGTGCGCCAACCCGGGGCCCGACTGGTACCGGGAGCCGCGGCGAACGGGGAGAACGGTCACGCGGCACCCGTCGACGAATCCGACGCGACGCTCGACACCGGGCCGATCGAGATCCCGCGGAACCCCGAAGCCGTCCGCAGCAGCATCGGCAGTCACTTCGACGGCGTGCGCGCCGGCCGCGCGCACGCGCGCTCGACCGAGCAGGACTGACGCGAGGATGACCCGTCCCACCCAGCGTGACTCCCTCGACTGGCTGGTGTCGAAGTTCGCCGACGAGGTGTCCGGCGTCGCGCACGCGATCCTGGTGTCCGCCGACGGCCTCCTCATGGCGGCCAGCCGGCACATGCCCATCGAACGCGCCGACCAGCTCGCCGCGGTCGCCTCGGGGTTGGCCAGCCTGTCGACGGGCGCCGCGCAGCTCTTCGAGGGCGGCTACGTGCTGCAGTCCGTCATCGAGATGGAGCACGGCTACCTGCTGCTGATGCGAGTCGGCGACGGGTCCAACCTCGCCACCCTGGCCACCCGGTCGTGCGACATCGGGCAGATCGGCTACGAGATGGCGATCCTGGTGGAGCGCGTCGGCACCGTCATCCAGTCCGCGCGCCGGTCCGCCCACCGCTCGTGACCCGCGATGGCACACTCACCGCGTGACGCCTGGGAACCCAGCGAACCCGGTGACGAGGCCAGCCTGGTCCGGCCGTACACGCTGACCGCGGGTCGCACCCGGTCGCACGTCGACCTGCCGCTGGAGGCACCGATCTCGTCGCTGCGGTTCGCCCCGCCGCCGGATTGGCCCGGCAGCGACGTGCGTGCCAGGATTCTCGGGTTGGGCGAGCAGAGTCCCTCCGTCGCGGAGATCGCCGCGCGCCTGGCGTTGCCGCTCGGCGTCGCGCGTGTGCTGATCGGCGATCTGGTGCTGCAGGGTTATCTTCGTGTGGACGCCACGCTGGGTGGCTCGGCCAACGCCGACGAACGACGTGAACTCCTGGGAAGGACACTGCGTGGCCTACGGGCACTCTGAGCCACAGCGCTCGTCCGGTTCAGGGTTCCCGCGCGAGCGCTCGTCGGGTCCAGGGTCCTCGCGCGAGCGCTCGTCGGGTTCAGGGTCCTCGCGCGAGCGCTCGTCCGCCACGAAGATCGTCATCTCCGGCGGTTTCGGCGCCGGCAAGACCACCTTCGTCGGCGCCGTCTCGGAGATCATGCCGCTGCGCACCGAGGCCATCGTGACGAAGGCCTCGGAGGGATACGACGCCCTCGAGGCCACCCCGTCGAAGCACACCACCACGGTGGCCATGGACTTCGGCCGGATCACCCTGGCCGACGACCTGGTGCTCTACCTGTTCGGCACCCCTGGGCAGCGCCGCTTCTGGTTCATGTGGGACGACCTGGTGCGCGGCGCGATCGGGGCGATCATCCTCGTCGACGTCCGCCGACTGGAGGACAGCTTCGCGGCCGTCGACTTCTTCGAGGCACGCCGGCTGCCGTTCCTGATCGCCGTCAACCACTTCGACGGCGGAGCGCGATATCCCGCCGACGCGGTGCGCCGGGCGCTGGCACTGCGCGAAGAGATCCCGGTGGTCGACGTCGACGCCCGCGACCCGCGGTCGGCGAGGGCCGCGTTGATCGCCATCACCGAGTACGCCCTGATGAATCTCAGTTCGCTGCCCGGCTGACGGTGGTCGACGTCGAGCAGGAGTGGGCCGACCGGGAGTTCACCGGGGTGGACTTCCGCGACGACGACCTGAGTCGGCTGCGGACCCAACGCGTCGTCTTTACCGAGTGCGACTTCAGCGGCGTCGACCTGTCGGAGTCCGAACACCAGGGCTCGGCGTTCCGCAACTGTACGTTCCGTCGAACGTCGTTGATGCACAGCGTCTTTCGGCATTGCACGTTGCTCGGGTCGGTGTTCACCGAGTGCCGGCTGCGGCCCGTGACGATGGTCGAGGTCGACCTCACGCTGGCCGTGCTCGGCGGGTGCGATCTGCGCGGCATCGACCTGACGGACAGTCGGCTGCGCGAGGCGGGGCTGGTCGGCGTCGACCTGCGCAAGGCCGTCCTGCGCGGCGCCGATCTGCGTGGCGCCCGCACGCAGAGCGCGCGGATGGAGGAGGCCGACCTGCGGGGTGCGCTGACCGACCCCACGTTCTGGACCACCGCGGCCGTCCGCGGCGCCAAGATCGACGTCAACCAGGCGCTCGCCTACGCCGCCGCGCACGGGCTCGACGTCCACGGCGGCTAGCCAACCCCTGCGCGAGCAGCCGCAAACCTGCCGCGACACGCCGCAATTGCGGCAACTTTGCGTCTGCTCGCGAGAGGAACGCGGCGGGAGGAACGCGGCGGAGACTAGCCGCTCTTGAGCCGGATCTTGTAGCGCACGAAGCTGAGGTAGCCGATGCAGATCGCCGCCTGGAAGCCGATGTTGGTCCACCAGGTGGCCGCAGCATGCTTCCAGTGCGAGTCCTGTGGCGTCAGCGGACCGGGCACCAGCCTCAGCAGGTCGATCGTCGACGCGGTCGACGCGAAGCCCCACCGCGCCGGGGTGACCCACGACATCTGGTCGAGCACGATGCGGCCGGTCACCGGGATCATGCCGCCCTGGAAGACCAGCTGCGACATGATCGCGATCACCAGCAGCGGCATGATCTGCTCGCCGGTCTTGGCGATCGCCGACAGCGCCAACCCGACCATGGCCGCCCCCACGCAGCAGGCTGCGACGTCGACGTACAGCTCGAGGGAGCGGTTGGGGATCACCACGCCGCTGGTGACGGCACCCGGACCCCAGCCCTTGCCGATGACGTTGATCGTGACCACGACGGCCGACTGCAGCAGCGCGAACCCGGCGAACACGAAGACCTTCGCCAGCATGTATGCCGTCGTCGACAGGCCGACCGCCTGCTCGCGCAGGAAGATTGCCCGCTCCCCGATGAGTGCGCGAATCGTCAGCGCGGTGCCCATGAAGATGGCGCCGACGTTGAGCAGCACCAGGATCTGCCCCGGCTCGTTCGGCGCCGGGCCACCCTGCAGCGCCGTCTTGGGGACGCCGAACCCGACGTCACCGGGCACCGACAGGGACAGCGCGCCCATGATGAACGGCAGGAACGCCAGGAACAGGAAGTAGCCACGATCGGAGACGATGAGCCGCATCTGGCGGCGGGCGATCGTCGAGAACTGCTTGGGCACGCTGGTCCGGGTCGGCGATCCGAGGTCCTGGGGGGCCTGCGTCGCCGGTGGCGGCGGCGGGGGTCCGTGGCGTTCGAGGTAGCGCCGCTTGGCGCTCTCCGGATCGTTGGCGACGGTGCTGAAGATGTCGGCCCAGTTGGTGGTTCCGAGTTCGGGTCCGATCTGGCTCGGCGGCCCGCAGAAGGCGGTCTTGCCGCCCGGGGCCAGCAGCAGCACCTGATCGCAGACGTCGAGGTAGGTCAGCGAGTGGGTGACGACCAACACGACGCGGCCCGCGTCGGCGAGCTGGCGCAGCATCGTCATGACCTGGCGGTCCAGCGCGGGGTCGAGGCCGGAGGTGGGCTCGTCGAGGATGAGCAGCGACGGCCCGGTCAGCAGTTCCAGCGCGACCGACGCGCGCTTGCGCTGACCGCCGGAGAGCTTGTCGACGCGGGTGTCGAGATGCTTGGTCATCTCGAGTTCCTCGAGCACCTCGTTGACGACCTGTTCGCGGTCGGCCTTGGTGGTGTCGGGGGGTAGCCGCAACTCGGCGGCGTACATCAGCGCCTGGCGAACGGTCAGCTCGCCGTGCACCACGTCGTCCTGCGGCACCATGCCGATTCGGGAGCGGAGCGAAGCGTACTCGGCGTGGACGTCGTGCCCTTCGAAGGCCACCTGGCCCGTCGTCGGGTGGGTGTAGCCCGCCACCAGCCGCGCGAACGTCGACTTGCCCGCGCCGGACGGCCCGATGACGGCGGTCAGGGTGCCGGGCCGCGCAGTCAGCGAGATGTTGTCCAGCAACGTCTTGTTGCCCTCGATGGTCCAGGTGACGCCATAGACGTCCAGGCCGCCGGTGCGGGTCGCGACGTCGGTCTCGTTGCGGCGGGCCAGGGTGCCACCGGCGAAGACGAGGTCGATGTTGCCGATGGTGACGACGTCACCGTCGTGCAGCGTCGTGCTCTCGACACGCTGACCGTTGACGAACGTGCCGTTGATGCTGCGGTTGTCGATGATCCGCGTGCCGTCGGGACCCGGCACCAGCGTCGCGTGGTGGCGCGACGCGAGCACGTCGGGGACCACGATGTCGTTGTCGGTGGCCCGGCCGATCTTGATCCCGCCGGCGGGGACGTCCGGCGTCCGGCCCGGTCGCAGGATCTTGAGCATGCTCGTCGCGAGGTTGCCGTCGCTGGAGCGGGGCGCCGCGGTCGGGCCCATCATCGTGGCGCTGGGGTCGAGGGTGGTGCTCGACAGTGATTGCTGTGCGACGGGTGGCGGCCGGTAGGCCTGCGGTCCGCTGGTGGGGGCCGGGGTGGGAGTGGGGGCCGGGGTCGGGCCCGACGGGTACATCGGCTGCGGCCGCGGCGTCGGCGGCGGGGTGTGCGGGTAGCTGGGCGGCACCCTCGGCGGCGGCTGGGTGCGGGGATAGCCGGTCGAGGGCGTCTGGCTCGGCCACGACGTGCTCGGCCGGGCGACCGGTACCTGCGCGGTCTGCGGGGGCGTGCCCGCCGAACCCTGGTGGCGGCCGACCTCGAAGGTCAGCCGGGGACCGTCGGGATTGCCGATGTTGACGGCCATGCCGTCGGTGATGTCGACGAGGGGAACGCGCTGACCGTTGACGTAGAGCCCGTTGAGGCTGCCGTTGTCGATGGCCATCCAGCGGCCCTGGTCATAACGCAGCAGCAGGTGCGCCCGCGAGATCAGGGGGTGGGCGATGCGGACGTCGGCCCGCAGGTCACGACCCACGACGACGTCATTGCCTGGTGAGAAGGTACGAGGTGATCCGTCGTACCGAACGGTCAGCGCGGGAGCTGCGGGTCGCGTCATCGGTAGCAACTCTAACGGTAGAGGTCTTTCCGTCGTGGTGAGTCCCGCTCCCGCGAGCCGCCGTCGATCAGGCTCGACGGCAGCCGCTCGAGCCTCGTTGGCGTTGCGCGGCAAATGATGGGTGCGATTTGCGATCCTTCGCTGCGCATGGGTGTCTCGGACCGGTGACGATCCGCTGCACAACGGCGTTTCGTCGACGCTATTCGGCGCTGATCGTGGTGTCCTTGATGCATGGCGGAGACGCGATCGGTCGGGCACGTGCTGCGCGGAGCACTTGCCGGAGTGTGTCTGGCAGTCACGGTCGGTGTCGCCACGGTTACGTCAAGTCATTTGCCGACCGCGGAGGCCAAGCCGCCGACCGTGCCGACCGACGGGCAGGGTTACCTCAACTCACCCGCCCGGTGCGCCCCGAACCAGAACGCCGTCCTGGTGGGTCGCACGGCGCTGTCCCTCGTCGCGATCTGCGCCGACGGGCGCGGCGGGTTCCAGTACCGCGGGATTCGGCTGGCCGACGGCGCCGCCGTCCTCCTGCCCGCAAAGGCCCTGTCGGATGGCTGCTTCGGGGCTCGTGCGGACGCCATCGACTACACGGTGTCCTCGCGAGCACTGCTGCTGACGCGAGGACCGAGGGTGGTGCGCGACGAGACCATGGTCGACTCCAGGGACTACCGCACCGACCCGAGCACGCCCGTGGTGCAGCAGGCGGCCGACCGACGCCTGGGCTGAACTCGCCGACGCGCGGGCGGGTCCGAACGCAACACCCTCGACGATGCAACGATGGGAAGGGTGAAGCAGCCAAGCAGAGGCACCAGGGGTACGCGCCTGCGGGCCGCTCTGGCAGCGGCGGCACTCGGGACCATCGTCGGTGCGGGCGTCATCACCGCCCTGACACCCGCGGCCTCGGCGGCACCTCCATCGTCTGACGACCGCGGGTTCCTCGACTCCACCGCGCGGTGCGATCCACCGAGCAAGGCCGTTGCCTACGGTTACACGGCGAACTCACGCGTGGCGATCTGCAAGGACGACGCGTCGGGCCAGTACCAGTACCGCGGGGTACGGGTGAGTGACGGGGCCCGGCTGATCCTCGGTGCCACGGTGTCCAGCAGCGGCTACGCCGCGCAGAACGACGGCATCACCTACACCGTGACGTCGAGCGCGTTGACCGTGTCGTCGGGCGGCCAGCAGATCCGCAGCGAGCCGATGCTCGACTTCCACGGGTCGGCGGGTTCGACGGGTTCGACGGGTTCGACGGGTTCGACTTCGCCCTCGAGCACCGCCACGACGAGCGGACCCTCCCAGCCGAGCGCCGTGCCGGTGACGCCGTCGACCTCGCTGCCGCCACCGCTGCCCGCCGAAGTCGGCGGCAGCACCGGTCGCTAGTGACCCGGTGAGCCCGTCACCACGCAGTGCGTCTGGCTGTAGATGGTGGCCATGCACCTGTTGCAGTGCGTGCACAGCGAGCGCACCGCGTGCCCGGGGTCCTCGTCCCTGATGCGGTTGACCAGGTCGGGTTCGGCGAGCACGGCCCGGCCCATCGCCACGAAGTCGAAGCCCTCGGCCATCGCGAGGTCCATGGTCTCGCGATTGGTGATGCCGCCCAGCAGGATCAGCGGCATGGTCAGTGCGGCACGGAACTGCCTGGCCTGATCCAGGAGGTAGGCCTCGCGGTAGGGGTACTCGCGCAGGAACTTCTTGCCCGACATGCGGATGCCCCACCGCAGCGGGGGCTTGAACGCGTTCGCGAACTCCTTGATGGGAGCGTCCCCGCGGAAGAGGTACAGCGGGTTGAGCAGGGAGCTGCCCGCCGTGAGTTCGAGCGCGTCGAGGCCGCCGTCCTCCTCGAGCCACGTGGCGGTCTGCAGCGACTCGTCGAGCGAGATGCCGCCGCGCACGCCGTCGGACATGTTGAGCTTGGCCGTCACGGCGATGCGGTTGCCGACGGCGTCGCGGACGGCCCGCACCACGCCGCGGGCCACCTTTGCCCGGTTCTCCAGCGAGCCGCCGTACTCGTCGGTGCGACGGTTGATCAGCGGGCTGAGGAACGAGCTGGCCAGGTAGTTGTGGCCGAGGTGCACCTCGACGGCGTCGAAGCCGGATTCGATCGCCAGGCGGGCGGCGTTGGCGTGGGCGGCGGTGATCTCCTCGATGTCGGCCCGGGTGGCCTTCTTGGCGAACCGCATCGACAGCGGGTTGAAGAAGCGCACTGGCGCATAGGCCGGCGCCTTGTTGGTGCGCGCGTTCGCGACGGGACCGGCGTGACCGATCTGCGCGCTGATCGCGGCGCCCTCGGCGTGGATCGCGTCGGTCAGCCGGCGCAGTCCCGGCACCGCCTCCGGCCGCATCCACAGTTGCCAGCCATCGGTGCGGCCGCCGGGAGTGACCGCGCAGTAGGCGACGGTCGTCATGCCGATGCCGCCTGCGGCGGGCAGCCGGTGGTAAGTGATCAGGTCGTCGGTGACCAGGGCGTCGGGCGTGGACGCCTCGAAGGTCGCCGCCTTGATGATGCGGTTGCGCAGGGTCACCGGGCCGAGCTTGGCCGGAGTGAACACATTTGGAGGGCTGTCCATTGGCGCAGCCCAACACGCCGGTGGGTCGGGTGTCAACGATGGCTGCCAGAATGGGGTGCCGGGGCAGGCGGCGAGCGAAGCGACGGGGATTGTGCGGGCGGCGAGCGAAGCGACGGGAGATCGACGCGTGGGTGCGATGACGTTGGACGGCAAGGCCACGCGTGACGAGATCTTCGTCGACCTCAAGCAGCGCGTCGAGAAGTTGACGGCGGCGGGCCGCACCCCCGGCCTGGGTACCGTCCTGGTCGGTGACGACCCGGGTTCGCAGGCCTACGTCCGCGGCAAGCACGCCGACTGCGCGAAGGTCGGCATCAACTCGATCCGTCGCGACCTGCCCGCCGACATCAGCCAGGCCGCGCTGAACGAGACCATCGACGAACTGAACGCCAACCCCGAGTGCACCGGGTACATCGTGCAGCTGCCGTTGCCCAAGCACCTCGACGAGAACGCGGCGCTGGAGCGCATCGACCCCGCCAAGGACGCCGACGGCCTGCACCCCACGAACCTCGGCAGGCTGGTGCTCAACGAACCGGCGCCGCTGCCGTGCACGCCGCGGGGAATCGTGCACCTGCTGCGGCGGTTCGAGGTCGAGATCGCCGGGGCGCACGTCGTGGTGATCGGGCGCGGGGTGACGGTCGGCCGGCCGCTGGGCCTGCTGCTGACGCGCCGCTCCGAGAACGCGACGGTCACGTTGTGCCACACCGCAACTCGTCACCTTCCCGAGTTGGCGCGCGAGGCCGACGTCATCGTCGCCGCGGTCGGGGTGCCGCACATGGTCACCGCGGACATGGTCAAGCCGGGCGCTGCGGTCGTCGACGTCGGGGTGAGCCGCGACGACGCGGGCAAGCTGGTCGGCGACGTGCATCCCGACGTCTGGGACGTGGCGGGGCACGTGTCGCCGAACCCCGGCGGCGTCGGTCCGCTCACGCGGGCGTTCCTGCTGACCAACGTCGTCGAGCTCGACGAGGCCAAAGCCCAGTGACGGCACGGGAATTCGCGCACAAGGTGTTCGCGGGCCAGTGGCCGATCCTCACGGTGGGCGTCTTCCTGCTGGCCGCGTTCGGGTTGGTCGTCGCCGGGTACTGGCGTCGCGGCGCCCTCGTGCTCGCGATCGGTGTCGGGGTGGCGGCGGCGATGCGGCTGACGCTGACCGACGAGCGCGCCGGCTTGCTGGTCGTGCGATCGCGGACCATCGACATCGCCACCACGGCGACGGTCAGTGCGGCGCTGGTCTACATCGCGCTGACGATCGATCCGCTGGGCACGTCCTAGTTTTCGTCGAGGTAGCGCTCACAGTCGCCGCACGCGGGTCTCGTGACTGTGGACGCTATGTCGACGCCGTCACCTCGAGCATCTGAATTTCCTCGTTGTGCGTCACCCCCGGGCGGCGCGACCTAACATCGTCCACGTACGGCGATTCCACTAGACGGAATGGCGATTTTACTTAGTGGCAACGTCGGGGCAGTCAGGTGAAACGTCACGGCCGTAGCGTCGATGCCGAAGGAGGACACGTTGGCCGACCAGGCGACCAGAACCGTCGAGCGCGCATTGGCTCTGCTCGCGAGCGTCTGCGACCGCGGCGGCGTCAATCTCGCCGACACCGCGCGGGACTGCGAGCTGGCGCCGAGCACGGCGCTGCGGCTGCTGCGCACGCTGGAGGCGACGGGTTTCGTGCGCAAGGACGAGCTCGGGCTGTACCGCCCGGGCAGCCGCATCATCCAGCTCGGCGCCCAGGCCCTGAGCGACGAGTCGCTGATCGACCTCGCCGCACCCGCCATGCAGGAGCTCGTCGACCAGACCGGCGAGTCGGCCTACCTCAGCGTCGAGGGTCACGACGCGACCGCGGTGTACCTCAGCATCGTCGAGGGCACCCATTCCGTGCGGCACGCCAGCTGGGTCGGCCGCACGGTGCCGATGGAGACCTCGGCGGCCGGACACGCGTTGCGCGGCAGGGTCTCCGACGACGGTTACGTCGTCGTCGAACACGGCGTCGAGACCGACGTCACCGCAATGGCCTGCCCCATCCACTCCCAGGCCAGGATCGTCGCGGCGATGAGCCTGTTGATCCCGAGCTACCGATTGACCGCACGGCTCGCGACGCGCTACGGCCAGCAGTTGGTCGCGGCCGCCGCGGACGTCTCCGCCCGGCTCAGCAGTACCCCGGCACCACACCCGACGAAGGACCTCACCTGACATGACGACCCTCTCCGGCCCCCGCCCCGTCCGTGCGCCACGCGGTTCCGACATCTCCTGCAAGGGATGGCCACAGGAAGCCGTCCTGCGCATGCTGATGAACAACCTCGATCCCGAGGTCGCCGAGCATCCCGACGATCTCGTGGTCTACGGCGGCACGGGGCGCGCGGCGCGCAGCTGGCCCGCCTTCGACGCACTCGTCCGCACCCTGCGCGGGCTCGAGGACGACGAGACGATGCTGGTGCAGTCGGGCAAGCCGGTCGGGGTGTTCCGCACCAACGCATGGGCCCCGCGCGTGCTGATCGCGAACTCGAATCTGGTTGGGGATTGGGCGAACTGGGAGCAGTTCCGCGCACTGGAGGCCGCTGGTCTGACGATGTACGGCCAGATGACCGCGGGCTCGTGGATCTACATCGGCACGCAGGGCATCCTGCAGGGCACCTACGAGACGTTCGGTGCCATCGCCAAGAAGAAGTTCGACGGCAGCCTCGCGGGCACCATCACCCTGACCGCCGGCGTCGGCGGCATGGGCGGCGCACAGCCCCTGGCCGTGACGATGAACGAGGGCGTCGCAATTTGCGTCGACGTCGACGAGACGCGCATCGACCGCCGCATCGCCAAGCGCTACCTCGACGTCAAGGCCACCGACCTCGACGACGCGTTGGCCAGGGCGATCGAAGCGCGAGATGCCAAGCGGCCGTTGTCGATCGGCGTCGTCGGCAATGCGGCCGAGGTGTTCCCGGCGCTGCTGGCGCGCGACGCACCGATCGACGTCGTCACCGACCAGACCTCCGCGCACGACCCGCTGTCGTACCTGCCGATCGGCATCGAGCTCGAGGACATGAAGAAGATGGCCGAGAAGGACCCGGTCTACTTCACCGAACAGGCGCAGGAGTCGATGGCCAAGCACGTGGCCGCCATGGTCGGATTCCTCGACAGGGGTGCCGAGGTGTTCGACTACGGCAACTCGATCCGCGACGAGGCCCGAAAGGCCGGTTACGACAGGGCATTCGACTTCCCCGGCTTCGTACCCGCCTATATCCGGCCGCAGTTCGAGGAGGGCCTCGGCCCGTTCCGGTGGGCCGCGCTGTCCGGGGATCCGCAGGACATCGCCGCCACCGACCGCGCGATCCTCGACCTGTTTCCCGAGAACGACCACCTGCGGCGGTGGATCACGATGGCCGGTGACCGCGTCGAGTTCGAGGGGCTACCCGCCCGCATCTGCTGGCTCGGCTACGGCGAACGGCACCGGGCTGGACTGAAGTTCAACGAGATGGTGGCCTCCGGTGAGGTGTCGGCGCCCATCGTCATCGGCCGCGACCACCTGGACTCCGGCTCGGTGGCCTCGCCCTACCGCGAGACCGAGGCGATGCTCGACGGCTCCGACGCCATCGCCGACTGGCCGCTGCTGAACGCGTTGTTGAACACCGCATCCGGGGCGACCTGGGTGTCGATCCACCACGGCGGCGGGGTCGGCATGGGTCGCTCCATCCACGCCGGGCAGGTCACGGTCGCCGACGGCACCGATCTCGCCGCGCAGAAGCTCGAACGCGTGCTGACCAACGACCCGGGCACCGGCATCATCCGCCACGCGGACGCGGGATACGAGCACGCCGCCGCCGTCGCCGCGCAGCGTGGCGTACGAATCCCCATGCAGGAGAACGAATGAGCGAGTTCGACGCGCTGTGGGACGCCATCCTCGACGTCGGTAGGCACGGCGGGACCGGCGGTTACCGGCGCTACGCATGGTCGGATGCAGACCTGACCCTGCGGGAATGGTTCCGCGGCTGCGCCGAACAGCGCGGCATGGACGTGGAGGAGGACCGCAACGGCAACCTGTGGGCATGGTGGCTGCCGACCGGGTGGGTCGGTGAGCCGAGGGACGCCTTCGTCACTGGCTCGCACCTGGATTCGGTGCCCGACGGGGGTGCCTACGACGGGCCGCTCGGCGTCGTGTCGGCATTCGCGGCCGTCGACATCGTGCGCGCCCGCGGCGTCGTCCCGACGATACCCGTTGCCGTGGCGGCCTTCTCCGACGAGGAGGGCGCCCGCTTCGGCGTCGCGTGCGTGGGGTCCAAGCTCGTCACCGGCGCGCTGAGCGCCGACCGCGCGCGGGCCTTGCGCGACAACGACGGCGTCACGCTCGAGGAGGCGATGACCCGCGCCGGTCGTCATCCCGAGCATCTCGGCATCGACGAGACCCTGCTGAAGCGGATCGGCGTCTACGTCGAACTGCACGTCGAGCAGGGCCGCGCGCTGGACCTCGTCGACCGGCCGATCGCGGTGGCCTCGGCCATCTGGCCACACGGCCGCTGGGAGTTCGCGTTTCACGGCGCCGCCAACCACGCCGGCACCACCCGCCTGTCCGACCGCCGGGATCCGATGCTGGCCTTCGCATCGTCGGTGCACGCCGCCCGCACCGCGGCCCAGCGGCACGAGGCGGTCGCCACCTTCGGCAAGGTGCTCGTCTCGCCCAACGGCGCCAACGCCATTCCCTCTCTGGTGAGAGCGTGGCTGGACGCCCGGGCCGCCGACGAGGCGACGCTGACCGCCCTGGTCGACCAGATCAGTGCCGAGGCAGGTGGTTTCGCGACGGCCGACGGCATCGACCTGCGGGTGAGCGCCGAATCCCTCACGCCCGTCGTCGACTTCCCGCAGGCGCCCCGCGCTCGGCTGCAGCGGGCGCTGGCGGGGGTCGGCGACGTGCCCGTGCTGGCGACGCAGGCGGGTCACGACGCGGGCATCCTCTCGGCCAGAGTGCCGACGGCAATGCTGTTCGTGCGCAACCCGACCGGCGTCTCGCACTCACCGCAGGAATACGCCGAGCCCGCCGACTGCAATCTCGGCGCCGAGGCGCTGGCCGACGTCATGGTGGAGTGGGTGGGGTGAGCTCCTGGTGGTGCGAGCACGCCTGGCTCGGCGGGGATGCCGTCGCCGAGCGGGTGTCGATCACCGTCGCCGACGGCCGGATCACCGCGGTCGAGTCCGAAGTCCCCGCGCCGGCATCGGCGCAGCGGCTCGCCGGGCTCGTCGTGCCGGGCCTGGCCAACGCGCACTCGCACGCCTTCCACCGGGCACTGCGGTCGCGCACCCAGCGCGACCGGGGCTCGTTCTGGACGTGGCGCGACCTGATGTACCGGGCCGCGGGCCGGCTCGACCCCGACGGCTATCGCCGGCTCGCGACCGCGGTGTACGCCGAAATGACTTGTGCGGGAATCACGTCGGTGGGTGAGTTCCACTACCTGCACCACGACGTCGGCGGAACCCCCTACGCCGACCCCAACGAGATGGGCCTCGCGCTCGTCGAGGCGGCGGACGCTGCGGGCGTGCGCCTGACCCTGCTCGACACGTGCTATCTCAGCTCGGGCGTCGACGGCGCGCCGCTGGCTCCGGGTCCGCAGCAGCGCTTCGGCGACGGCAGCGGCGAAGCGTGGGCCGAGCGCGTGCAGGCACTGCATCAGTCCATCGATGACGAGGGCGTAAGGATCGGCGCCGCATTGCATTCCGTGCGCGGGGTACCCCTGGAGCACATGCCCGCCGTCGTCGAGTGGGCCGCCGCCCACGACGCGCCGCTGCACGTGCACTCCTCGGAGCAGACCGCCGAAGTCGAACAGTGTCTGGCGGTCCACGGCGCCACCCCGACGGCGCTGCTCCGCGACGCCGGGGTCCTCGGACCCCGCACCACTGCCGTGCATGCCACCCACCTGACCGACGAGGATCTGGCCGACCTCGACCGCTCCGCGACCGGGGTGTGCTTCTGCCCGACGACCGAGCGGGATCTCGGCGACGGCATCGGCCCGGCGGCCGCGCTGCTGGCCGGCCGCGGCCGGTTCAGCCTCGGGTCCGACTCTCACGCCGTGATCGACCTCTTCGAGGAGGCGCGGGCCACCGAGCTCGACGAGCGGCTGGCCCGTCGCGAACGCGGGATCGTCTCCGCCCAGCGGCTTTTGACGGCCGCGACGGTCGACGGCCAACACGCGCTCGGCTGGCCCGATGCGGGCACGCTGCGCGTCGGCGCCCGCGCCGACCTCGTCGCCGTCGACACGACCTCGCTGCGCACCGCGGGCGGGGGCGCGACGGTCGAGAACGTGATGTTCGCGGCGTCGGCGGCGGACGTCACCGACGTCGTCGTCGACGGCCGCGTCGTCGTCGCCGATCGCCGGCACGTCTCGGTCGACGTGAAAACCGCACTGGCCGAATCGATCTCGGCCCTGCTGGGGCAGGTTCGGTGAGCACCGTCTTCACCGGCATCGGCGAGCTGGTCACCAACGATCCGAGCCAGGGCGACGGCAGCCGACTGGGCATCGTCACCGACGGGGCCATCGTCGTCGAGGGCGAGCGCATTGCCTGGATCGGTGAGCGTCGGCACGCCCCGGATGCCGACGCGCGCATCGACCTCGGTGGCGGCAGCGTGATCCCCGGGTTCGTCGACAGCCACGCTCACCTGGTCTTCGCCGGCGAACGGTCGGCCGAATTCGCGGCACGCATGAGTGGGCAGCCCTACGCGGCGGGCGGCATCGCCACGACGGTCGCCGCGACCAGGGCCGCCGACGACGCGGCGCTGCGCCACGGCCTCGCGCGGTGGGCCGATGAGATGGTCCGCGGCGGCATCACGACGTTCGAGACCAAGAGCGGCTACGGCCTGACCGTCGCCGACGAAGCCCGCGCGTTGCGGCTGGCAAGCGACTTCACGCCCGAGACCACGTTCCTCGGCGCCCACGTCGTCCCCGCCGAGTATCGCGACGACCGCGACGGCTACGTCGACCTGGTGACCGGCCCGATGCTGGCGGAATGTGCGCCGCTGGCCCGGTGGATCGACGTCTTCTGCGACCGAGGCGCCTTCGACGTCGACGAGTCCGAGGCCATCTTGCGGGCGGGTGCCGCCGCCGGGCTGATTCCGCGCCTGCACGCCGGTCAGCTCGAGCTGGGCGCGGGCATCCAGCTCGCCGTGGAGCTGGGCGCCGCGTCGGTCGACCACTGCACGTACGCCTCCGACGCCGACGTCGAAGCGCTCGCCTCGGCGGCGGGCACGACGGTGGCGACGCTCCTGCCGGGGGCCGAATTCTGCACGCGGGCAACCTATCCCGACGCGCAGCGGTTCCTGGCCGCCGGCGCGACGGTGGCGCTGGCGACCGACTGCAACCCCGGCTCGTCGTTTACGTCCAGCATGTCGTTCTGCATCGCGCTCGCCGTACGGGACATGTACTTCACCCCGGCGCAGGCGCTGTGGTCGGCCACGGCAGGCGGTGCCGCCGCCCTGCGCCGCGACGACGTCGGCGTCCTCGAGCCCGGCACGCGCGCGGACTTCGTGGCCCTGGACGCCCCGTCGTACGTCCATCTGGCCTACCGGCCCGGCGTCCCGCTCGTCCGCGACGTCGTGATGGCGGGGTCGGTCGTCTCGACGCCTGGATTCTGACGCCTCCGGCAAAACGTGCCCAACGGGCAATCTTGCCCACCGGGCAAGTTTGGGCGTACGGTGGCCGGCATGGGACTGCGCGAGCGCAAGAAGGTCGACACGCGACGGGCGCTCAGCGACGCCGCCCTGAAACTGGCGTTAGAGAACGGCCTCGACGCCGTCACGCGCGAGGACATCGCGAGGGAGGCGGGGGTCTCGCTGCGCACCTTCACCAACTACTTCACCGGCAAGTACGAGGCGTTGGCCTACCGGCAGGCCGAACGCCTGCGGCGAAGCATCTCGCTGTTTCGCGCGCGGCCCGCCGACGAACCACTGTGGACGTCGATGACCGAGGCGGTGCTCGGACCGCTCGACGAGGAATTCGCCGACCGCGACATGGTCGACGCGACGATTCCCACCCGCGGCGAACTCGTCCAGGTGCGAAAGCTGCTGTTGCACCCGGACATTCGTACGGCGGTGGTCAAGGAGTTGTTCGACGAGTGGGTCGAGGCCATCGCCGAACGCGCCGGCGTCGATCCCTTGACGGACATGTACCCGCGACTGGTCACCGCCGTGGTGCGCGCCGTCGTCGACACGGCGATGGACGCCTACGCGGTGGCCGACCCACCCGTCGCCGTGACGACGCTCCTGCGTGACGGCATGGCCGCCGTCGCGGCGGGAATGCCCGAGCCGCACCGGCTGGAGCAGGCGCGTGGCTGACCAGGACACCGCCGCGGTCGTCATCGCCGGAGCGGGACCGAACGGACTGATGCTCGCCTGCGAGCTCGCGCTCGCCGGCGTCGGCTCCGTCGTCCTCGATGGGCAACCCGGGCCCGGTGACGAACCCAAGTCCAACGGTCTTGCCGGGCAGGTCGTTCGGATTCTCGACATGCGGGGGCTGTACCAGGCCTTCGGGGGTCCCGACGGGCCGTCGGAACCGTTGCGCGAGTGGATGTTCGCGGGCATGGGTCTGGACTTCTCGGGCGTGCCGGACAATCCGATGCGCGCTCTGTTGATCCAGCAGCCCAGGGTGGTGCGGCTGCTGGAGAAGCGCGCCCGTGATCTCGGCGTCGACGTCAGATGGGGCCACGCACTGGTGGGGCTGACGCAGACCGAGGACGGGGTCGACGCGTTCGTCGAGGGCCCCGGTGGCACGTACTGTCTGGGCGCCGCCTACCTCGTCGGCGCGGACGGCGGGCGCAGCCTCGTCCGCAAGACGCTGGGGGTCGAGTTCCCCGGCAGTACCTCGAACACGGTGACGCGGCTTGCCGACGTGCATCTTCCCGACGAGCTTCGCGGTGACGACGGCGCCTATGTCATACCGGGTTTTGGTCCGCTCCGCATGCGGCACAACCGGCTCGACGACGGTGGCTACGTCTTCTTCGACATCCCCTCTGGCCGAACGATGTTCGCGACCGTCGAGGCAGGCCGGCTGCCGCCGGACGCTCCGCCGATGTCGCTGGAGGATCTCCGCGCGAGCGCCAAGCGGGTCTTCGGCGTGGACGTTCCCTTCGAACCGCCGCGCGGTCCCGGCCCGCACGCGATGCGCCGGATGGACGGCATCAATACGCGCTTGGCGCAGAACTATCGCGTCGGCCGCGTGCTGCTGCTCGGCGACGCCGCGCACGTGCACTCCCCGATGGGCGGCCCCGGCCTCAACCTCGGCCTGCAGGACACGGTGAATCTCGGCTGGAAGCTGGCCGCGCAGGTCAGGGGGTGGGCGCCCAAGGGCCTGCTCGACACCTACGAGTCCGAACGCCATCCGGTGGGGGAGCGCGTCATGATGCACTCGCTGTCGCAGCAGGCACTGGTGGCCCACGGGCCCGAAGTCGACGCTCTGCGAACGCTCTTCGGCGAGCTCGTCGAGCTGCCCCAGGTGCGCGCACATCTGGCGCGGCTCCTCGCCGGGGCCGACGTGCGCTACGACGTCGGCGATGCGCACCCGTGGTCGGGCTTCCTGGTGCCGGAATTGGTGCTCGACGACGGCCGTCGCGTCGCCGAGCTGCTGCGCGACGGCAGACCCGTCCTGATCGACGGTTCCGGCGGCGCGTTCGCGACGATCGCGGCGGGCTGGGCCGATCGCGTCGAGCTGGTGGCGGCCAGCATCGTCGAGTCGCCCGTCCTGGGTCTCCTCGTGCGACCCGACGGCTACGTGGCATGGGCCACCGAAGCTGCCGAGGGGCCGGGACTCGTTGCGGCACTGCAGCGTTGGTTCGGGGTGTCCATCAGCTCAGCTTGAGCGCCGCGGCGACGATCGGTCGCGCCCAGGTCGGCGTGGCGGAGAGGTCCGGCGGTCCGACGATCTCGCCGTGGTCGACGTGCAGGACCAGCACCGGTCGCGGCGCCTGCCCGGCAGCCGGGTCGGCCGCGGCGGAGTTGTCGTACACGCGCAGTTCGGTGAGCGTCGGCAGCAGTCGCACCAGGTTCATCCGGCTATGGCGCCACCGCCGCCGGACGTCGGCCTCGGGGATGTCGTGCCCGCCCGTGCTGACCCGGTGGCGCACGCGTTCGAGGTGTAGTTCGGGGCTGGCCAGGCCGACGTAGAAGATCCGCACCTCGAAACCCGCGGCGGCGGCGTCGGCGAGGATGCCCGTCATCGTGCCGCCCCCGAGCGTCGTCTCGAAGGCGATGTCGAGGCGTTCGGCGACGGCGCGCTCCAGCAGTCGTCGACCCTGCCGCCACGCCGCCGCATTCGCCTTCACCTGTTCCAGGCCGGGATTGGCGGCGATCAGCGCCTTCGCCGCTTCGTCGGGGTTGTAGTACTCGCCGCCGGCGGCGCGGATCATCGCGCCACCGATGCTGCTCTTGCCCGCGCCGTTGACACCGGCCAGGACGTAGATGCGGGGCGCGGCCCTACGGGTCAACTAGGCCGGGCGGCCGCGACGGCGGCGCGGCCCAGTTCCTCGGGTGAGGCATCGAATGCCGCGGCCATGCCTGCCTTGGCGTGCTTGGTCTGCATGCGCGCCAAGAGGCCGTCGAACTCCTCGGTCAACTCGTCGAGCACGGGTGAGCTGGCCCGGGTCAGCGCCTCGAACTCGGCATAGGACAGCAGCACCGCCTTGGGCGTGTTGTGCTTGGTGATCGCGACGGCACCTCCAAGGGCGGCCTGTTCGAAGATCGCGCCGAACTCGTTCTTGAACCGGGTGGCCGCCACGGTGGGCACGTCGACGAGTTCACCGTCGCTGTTGCGGTAGCTCAAGGTCGCCATGGGGACATTCTAGCCAAAATGGCCAATATGGCCACTACTCCATCCGTTCGGATAGCGCTCCCAGTCGTCTCGGCGCCCGCGGACGACTGACAGCGCTATCTCGACGGCCCCAGCGTCGCCCGCACCCCGACCGTGACGTACGGCAGCGCGAGACCGCTGGCATTGGCGAGCGCCGGGTGGGTGGCGAGCAGCTCGCGCACCCGCTCGAGCGTCTTCGTGCGGACCTCGGTGGGCGAGGTGATGCAGTAGCTGCGGGAGGCCACCAAGTCGATGAGGGCCTGCGGGGTCAGGTAGCTCGTCCACTCGACCTGATGGCGGGCCACGTCGGTGAACGGTGCGGGCAGCGTCACCTCGCGGCGACGTGCCGGGTCGTCCTCCGCGCCGATGATGCGGCCGAGGTCCTTCACCCAGCCGAGCCGCTCGTCGCGCACGTTCCACACCAGCCCGATGCGCCCACCCGGTCGCAGCACCCGCGCGATCTCGCGGACCGCGCGGTCGACGTCGAACCAGTGCCACGCCTGCGCCACCACCACGGCGTCGACGCTGTCGTCGGGAAGCGGGATCTCCTCGGCGGTGCCGAGCAGCGCCGGCGTCTCGGGCAACGAGCTGCGCAGGACCTCGAGCATCTCGGGGATGGGGTCGACGGCGGTGACGTTCAGTCCGCGTTCGACGAGCCGGACGGTCAGCTTGCCGGTGCCGGCGCCGAGGTCGAGGACGTCGCGCGCCCCCGCCGGCAGCAGCCAGTCGATGGCCTCCGGCGGGTAGGACGGGCGGCCACGCTCGTAGGCGGCGGCCTCCTCGCCGAAGGACAGCGAGCCGTCGGGGGATTGCTCGGTGGTCACTTGGCCGCGAACTCCAGTGTCTGGCGAATCAATTCGTACACGGCGTCGGTCTCGACGAGGAAGCCGTCGTGACCGTATTCGGAGTCGACGACGTTCAGCCCGGTGCACGTCGGCAACAGGTCGGCGAGCTCCTGCTGCAGGCGCAGCGGGTAGAGCCGGTCGGAGGTGATGCCGCCGACGACGACGGGCACCGTCACCCGGCGCAGCGCCGCGGCCACGCCGCCGCGGCCCCGGCCGACGTCATGGCTGCTCAGGGCGTTGGTCAGCGCGACGTAGGTGCCGGCATCGAAGCGCCGCGCCAACTTTCCGCCCTGGTACTCCAGGTAGCTCTGCACCGCGTAGCGGCCGCCGGCGGTGGGGTCCTCCTCGCCCTGCCCGGCGTTGCCGAAACGGTCATCGAGTTCCTTCTCGCCGCGGTAGGTGAGATGGGCGAACCGCCGCGCGATGTCGATGCCCGCATCGGGGGAGCGACCGGTGCCGTAGTAGTCGCCGTGCTGCCAGTCGGGGTCGGACGTGATGGCGGCGACCTGCGTGCTCTGCGTGCCGATCTGGTCGGCCGTGGCTCGCGCGCCGACGGCGAGAACCAGTGCGGCGCGGATGGATTCGGGCTGACCGACGATCCACTCGAGCGCTCGGGCCCCACCCATGGAGCCGCCGACGACCGCGGCCACCTCGGTGATGCCGAGGGCGGCCAGCGCGGCCCGGTCGGCGTTCACCTGATCGCGCACGGTGATCGCGGGGAAGCGCGATCCCCACGGCTTGCCGTCCGGCGCAAGCGAACTGGGGCCGGTGGACCCCTGGCAACCGCCGAGCACGTTGGTGGCCACGGCGCACCAGCGGTCGGTGTCGATGGGGGCGCCGGGCCCGGCCACGCCGTCCCACCAGCCGGGCGTCGGGTGCCCGGGCCCCGCTGGGCCGGTGATGTGGGAGTCGCCCGTCAGGGCGTGCAGCACCACCACCACGTTCCCGCGGTCGTCGGCGAGCTCACCCCAGCGCTGGAACGCGATGTGCACGTCGTCGAGCACGACGCCCGATTCCAGTGTCAGCGGACCGATGTCGACGATGCCGACCTCGCCCTGCGCGGGCAGCGTGCTCTGCGAAGCGTCGGGAAGTTCGATGATCGTCACACTTCTTCCTTCACACCGAGACCGCATTCCGCGGTACCCCGGCGATCGCCGTCGCGGCGGCGAAGCCCTGCTCCAGATCGGCGAGGATGTCGCCGATGCCCTCGATGCCGACGGCGAGCCGCACCATGCCGGGGGTCACGCCGGTGGCGAGTTGCTCCTCGGGGGACAGCTGCGCGTGCGTGGTGGACGCCGGATGGATCACCAGTGACCGGACGTCGCCGATGTTGGCGACGTGGCTGTGCAACGTCAGCGCGTTGACGAACGCGGTCGCCGCGTCGAAGCCGCCCGCCAGCTCGAAGGCCAGCACGGCGCCGGTTCCCTTGGGCGCCAGCTTCTTTCCGCGCTCATACCATGGCGACGTGGGCAGCCCCGCGTAGTTGACCGACACCACGCCGTCGTGGCCGCCGAGGTATTCGGCGACCCGCTGCGCGTTGGCGACGTGGCGCTCGAGCCGCAGACTCAGCGTCTCGAGCCCCTGGGCGATGAGGAACGCGTTGAACGGTGCGCCCGCCGAGCCGAGATCGCGCAACAGCTGCACGCGCGCCTTGAGCGCATAGGCGGGCGGCCCGAGTTCGGCGAAGACGACGCCGTGGTAGCTCGGATCGGGTGTGGTGAACCCGGGGTGGCGGCCCCGCGTCCAGTCGAAGGTGCCACCGTCGACGATGACGCCCGCGATCGCGGTGCCGTGGCCGCCGAGGTACTTCGTCGCGGAGTGGACCACGATGTCGGCGCCGTGCGCGATCGGCTGGATGAGGTACGGCGTGGCGATGGTGTTGTCGACGATCAGCGGCACCCCGTGGTCGTGGGCCACCGAGGACACCCCGGGGATGTCGAGGACGTCGATCTGGGGGTTGGAGATCGTCTCGCCGAAGAACGCCTTGGTGTTGGGTCGCACCGCCGCGCGCCAGGAGTCCAGGTCGTCGGGGTCGTCGACGAACGTGGTCTCGATGCCCAGCTTGGGCAGCGTGTAGTGCAGCAGGTTGTACGTGCCGCCGTAGAGCCGCGGCGACGACACGACGTGGTCACCCGCGTTGGCGAGGTTCAGGATCGCGAAGGTCTCCGCGGCCTGGCCCGAGGACAGGAACAGTGCGGCGACGCCGCCCTCGAGTGCCGCAATGCGTTGCTCGACGACGTCCTGGGTCGGGTTCATGATGCGGGTGTAGATGTTGCCGGGCTCGGTGAGTCCGAACAGGGCGGCGGCGTGGTCGGTGTCGCGGAATGCGTACGAGGTGGTCTGGTAGATCGGCAGCGCCCGGGCGCCGGTGCTGGCGTCGGGGGCCTGACCTGCGTGTACCTGCTTGGTCTCGAACGCCCAGGACGTCGGATCGATGTCGGCGGTCATGGAAGGGAGTCTCCTCGAAAGGGAAGGGGGTGCCGTGGACGGCACGAATCAGGACTGGAACTGGTGGTTCAGGTTCGATGGCACATGATGGGCCTCCGCATCAGGTTTCCCTGTCTACTCGAGGGGCCCGTCATGGCGGGCCCGCGCTTGCCGTGTAGCCGACTTCGGCTACTCAACCTGGTCATCACCCAGGGCACCCCACCGCGGTTGGAGGGTTGCCGGCCAGCAAGCCGGGGCTTGACGCTGGCACTCATGACCGAGACGCAGCGTATCCCACCGCCAGGCTCGGTTGCCAGCGGGTTGCTCGACGAGTGCATGCACAGCCTCGGATCCCAGACGTAGGGACCAACGCGTAGGTTCAACTGTGACGCGATACTGACGCCTGAGAACCGATCGACCGTGACGCCGGGAGAGTGACCAATGAGTGCCGAGAAGCCAACGATCATCTACACGCTGACCGACGAGGCCCCGCTGCTGGCGACGTATGCGTTCCTTCCGGTGGTGCGCGCCTTCGCCGACGCGGCCGGCATCGACGTCAAGACCAGTGACATCTCCGTGGCGGCCCGCATCCTGGCCGAGTTCGACGACTACCTGACCCCCGAGCAGCGGGTGCCCGACAACCTCGCCGAACTCGGCGAGCTGACCCAGCATCCCGAGACCAACATCATCAAGCTGCCCAACATCAGTGCGTCGGTACCGCAGTTGCTGGCCGCGATCAAGGAACTGAAGTCCAAGGGCTACGACCTGCCGGACTACCCCGGTGACCCCAAGACCGACGAGGAGCGCGAGATCAAGCGCCGCTACGGCTCCTGTCTGGGCAGTGCCGTGAATCCCGTTCTGCGAGAGGGCAACTCGGACCGGCGCGCGCCCAAGGCCGTCAAGGAGTACGCCCGCAAGCACCCGCACAGCATGGGCAAGTGGTCCCAGGCGTCGCGCACCCACGTCGCGACCATGAAGCACGGCGACTTCTACCACGGCGAGAAGTCGCTGACGCTGGACAAGGCGCACACGGTGCGGATGGAGCTCGTCACCACCCGCGGCGAGACCATCGTGCTCAAGCCCGAGGTCGCGCTCGACGAGGGTGACGTCATCGACAGCATGTTCATGTCGAAGAAGGCGCTCTGCGAGTTCTTCGAGGCCGAGATGCAGGACGCCTACGAGACCGGCGTGATGTTCTCGCTGCACGTCAAGGCGACCATGATGAAGGTCAGCCACCCGATCGTGTTCGGCCACGCGGTGAAGGTCTTCTACAAGGACGCGTTCGCCAAGCACCAGGCGCTGTTCGACGAGCTGGGCGTCAACGTCAACAACGGGCTGAGCGACCTCTACGCCAAGATCGAATCGCTGCCCGCGTCGCAGCACGAGGAGATCATCCGCGACCTGCACGCCTGCCACGAGCACCGGCCCGAGCTGGCGATGGTGGACTCCGCGAAGGGCATCTCGAACTTCCACTCGCCCAGCGACGTCATCGTCGACGCGTCGATGCCCGCCATGATTCGCCTGGGCGGCAAGATGTACGGCGCCGACGGGCGCACCAAGGACACCAAGGCCGTCAACCCGGAGTCGACCTTCTCGCGGATCTATCAGGAGATCGTCAACTTCTGCAAGACCCACGGCCAGTTCGACCCGACGACGATGGGCACCGTCCCCAACGTCGGGCTGATGGCGCAGAAGGCCGAGGAGTACGGCAGCCACGACAAGACGTTCGAGATCCCCGAGGACGGGGTCGCCAACATCGTCGACAACGACACCGACGAGGTGCTCCTCACGCAGAACGTCGAGGAGGGCGACATCTGGCGCATGCCCGTCGTCAAGGACGCCCCGATCCGCGATTGGGTCAAGCTGGCCGTCACCCGGGCCCGCGATTCCGGTATGCCCGTGGTCTTTTGGCTGGACCAGGAGCGCCCGCACGAGAACGAGCTGCGCAAGAAGGTACGCACCTACCTCGCCGACCATGACACCGAGGGACTCGACATCTCGATCATGAGCCAGGAGCGGGCCATGCGGCACACCATCGAGCGTGCGATGCGCGGTCAGGACACCATCGCCGCGACCGGAAACATCCTGCGCGACTACCTGACCGACCTCTTCCCGATCCTCGAACTGGGCACCAGCGCCAAGATGCTGTCGATCGTGCCGCTGATGGCGGGCGGTGGGCTCTACGAGACCGGGGCCGGCGGCTCGGCGCCCAAGCACGTCAGCCAGCTCGTCGAAGAGAACCACCTGCGCTGGGATTCCCTCGGCGAGTTCCTCGCACTGGCCGTGAGCCTGGAGGATCTCGGCACCAAGCGTGGCAACGACAAGGCCAAGGTCTTGGCCAAGACGCTCGACGCCGCGACCGGAAAGTTGTTGGAGAACAACAAGAATCCGTCCCGCAAGACCGGTGAGATCGACAACCGCGGCAGCCAGTACTACCTCGCGCTGTACTGGGCGCAGGAGCTGGCCAACCAGACCGAGGACCCCGAGCTCGCCGAACACTTCGCTCCGCTGGCCACGACGCTGGCCGAGAACGAGGACGCCATCATGGCCGAGCTCAACGAGGTGCAGGGCGAACCGGTCGACATCGGCGGCTACTACTACCCCGATCCCGAGAAGACCGCGACGGTGATGCGGCCGAGCAAGTCGTTCAACGCCGCGCTGGACTCCATCACCGGCTGACATCCCTCCGCCGAGACGGCATTCCCGTCGTGCGGGCGCGCAGTTGACGACGGTCAATGCCGTCTCGACGCGGAGGTAGTCTCGCGTCATGGTCAAGATCAAGGTCGAAGGCACCGTCGTCGAGCTCGATGGCGACGAGATGACGCGCATCATCTGGCAGCTCATCAAGGACACGCTGATCCTGCCGCATCTCGACGTCGACCTGGAGTACTACGACCTGGGCATCGAGCACCGCGACGCCACCGACGACCAGGTCACGATCGACGCCGCCAACGCCATCGAGAGGCACCACGTCGGCGTCAAGTGCGCCACCATCACGCCCGACGAGGCCCGCGTCGAGGAGTTCGGGCTCAAGCGAATGTGGTTGTCGCCCAACGGAACGATTCGCAACATCCTGGGCGGCACCATCTTCCGCGCGCCGATCGTCATCGAGAACGTGCCGCGGCTGGTGCCCGGCTGGACGAAGCCGATCATCATCGGGCGGCACGCATTCGGTGACCAGTACCGCGCCTTCAACGCGAAGGTCGACGGGCCCGGCACGTTCACCGTGACCTTCACCCCCGACGACGGCGGCGAGCCGCTGGTGCACGACGTGGTGCACGTCCCCGAGGACGGCGGGGTCATCATGGGGATGTACAACTTCAGGCGGTCGATCCAGGACTTCGCCAGGGCGACGTTCGCTTACGCACTGCAACAACGGTATCCGGTGTACCTATCCACGAAGAACACGATCCTCAAGGGTTATGACGGGATGTTCAAGGACGAGTTCCAGCGCATCTTCGACGAGGAGTTCGCGGGGAAGTTCGGTGCCAACGGCCTGACCTATGAGCACCGTCTGATCGACGACATGGTGGCGTCCTGCCTCAAGGGCAGCGGCGGGTACGTCTGGGCGTGCAAGAACTACGATGGCGACGTCCAATCCGATTCCATCGCACAGGGATTCGGCTCGCTGGGCCTGATGACGTCGGTGCTGATGACTCCCGACGGCCAGACGCTGGAGGCGGAGGCCGCGCACGGCACGGTGACACGACACTTCCGTGCGCATCAGGCGGGCCAGCCGACGTCGACCAACCCCATCGCGTCGATCTTCGCGTGGACGCGCGGGCTCGGCCACCGCGGAAGGCTCGACGGCACACCGCACGTGATCGAATTCGCCGCGACGCTGGAGCAGGTCGTGATCGACACCGTCGAGGGCGGCCACATGACCAAGGACCTCGCGCTCCTGATCGGCCACGACCAGAGCTGGGAGACCACCGAGGAGTACCTCGGCACCATCGCCGACCACCTCGCCAGGGCGTTGAGATAGCGTCCACGGTCGCCCGACGGCGTTTCGGCGACTGTGGACGCTATCTCGACGGGGCCTAACCCGCGGGCGGGGCCTCGCGTCGCGGCTCGGTGTGGCGGTCGACGAAGTCAGACACCAGCTCGGTGATCCGACCGGGCGCCTCCAGCATCGGAATGTGGCCGAGGCCGTCGAGCTGGATGACCTCGGCGCTGGCGGGCAGGTTCTCGATCATCCACTTGTGGCTGCGGGGGTGGGGGAAGACCCGGTCCTTCTCGCACAGCACCAACTGGGTGGGGGCGGCCAGGCTCGCGAGCTCGAGCAGGCCGGGTAGCCGCAGCGTCTTGACCAGCAGTTGGAAGTAGGCCGTGCAGTGCGTGGCGTCCTCGAGCAGGGCTACCAGGTCGGGATGGCTCGGCCCGTCGGCGGGCCCGCTGACCGCCAGCGTGGCGATGCGGCGCCCGAACGGCAGATCGAGGATGCGCGGACCGAGCAACCGCGCGGCCGCCAGGGCGGGTCCGCCGAGCAGGAACTTCAGCACCGTCTCGTACTTCGTGGGGGAGTGCTGCGACCACCCGCCGGCGGGGGCGATGGCGGTCAGTGTGCGGGCCCGCCCGCGGCGCTCCAGTTCGAAGGCCACCCAGCCGCCGAGAGAGTTGCCGACGACGTGCGCGGTGTCCCAGCCCAATTGGTCGAGCCGGCGTTCGACGTCGTCGACGAGGTCGGAGGTGCCCATGAACCACGACGTCGCCCGCGGGCCGCCGTGGTGGCCGGGCATCGTGGGGGCGAACACCTCGAAGCGGCCGGTGTCGCCGAGCTGGTCGGCCACGGTCCGCCAGACGTTCTGCGAGCAGAGGAAGGGGTGCAGCATGAGGATCGGTTCGCCGGATCCGACGTGGATGGGCGCGCGTTCAGCCATGCCGCCGACCCTAAGGTGATACCGGCGGTACCGCAAGAATGGGCACTAGGCTCGCGCTCTGTGATCGTCACGACCATCAACGTCAACGGCATTCGCGCCGCGGTGAAGGAGCGTTCCCCCGAGAACCAGGGCATGCTGCCGTGGCTCAAGGAGACCGAGGCCGACGTCATCTGTCTGCAGGAGACCCGCGCCGACGACGAGCAGCTCGCCGAAGCGCTCGCACCCGCGCTGGCCGACGGCTGGCACCTGGCGTCGGCCGATCCACATCTGAAGGGCCGCAACGGCGTTGCGGTGCTCAGCCGCCGTCCCATCACCCGCACCCTCATCGGACCCGGTGCCGACGAGTTCGCCGCGCACGGGCGCTACGTCGAGGTCGACACCGGCGGCGTCACCGTGGCGAGCGTCTACTTCCCAACGGGTGAGGCCGACACCGAGCGGCAGCGGGAGAAGGAACGCTTCATGGCCGCGGTCGCCGCTCGGATGGCGGTGCTGCGGGACGCGCCGCGCGACGCGGTGGTGTGTGGCGACTGGAACGTGTGTCATACCGAGAACGACCTGAAGGCGTGGAAGGCGAACCAGAAGAAGGCCGGCTTCCTCCCGAGCGAGCGGCAGTGGCTCACCGATCTGCTGGCGACCGGCTGGGTCGACGTGGTGCGCGTGCTGCACCCCGACGTCGCAGGCCCGTACAGCTGGTGGTCGTGGCGCGGCAAGGCGTTCGACAACGATGCGGGCTGGCGCATCGACTACCAGTTGGCGAACCGGCGGCTGGCCGACCGGGTCGTCTCCGCGCGCGTCGAGCGCGCCGACGCCTACGCGCTGCGCTGGTCCGATCACGCTCCGGTGACCGTGGAATACGCCTGACCCGCGACGACGGGAGATGACGCGGGTGGAAGGATCGAGGCCATCATGAATGTCTCGAACCCGCGCGTCGTCTTCTCCGGCGTGCAACCGACGTCCGACTCCCTGCACCTCGGCAACGCACTGGGGGCGGTCAGCCAGTGGGTGGGGCTGCAGGACGGCTACGACGCCTACTTCTGCGTCGTCGACCTGCATGCGATCACCATCCCGCAGGACCCCGCGATGCTGCACACGCGCACGCTGGTCACGGCCGCGCAGTACCTGGCGTTGGGCATCGACCCGGCGCGGGCCACCGTCTTCGTCCAGAGCCACGTGCCCGCCCACGCCGAATTGTCTTGGGTGCTGGGCTGTTTCACCGGTTTCGGGCAGGCGTCACGGATGACGCAGTTCAAGGACAAGTCGCAGAAGGAGGGTGCGGACGCGACCACCGTCGGACTGTTCACCTATCCGGTGCTGATGGCTGCCGACGTGCTGCTCTACGACACCGACCTGGTGCCCGTCGGGGAGGACCAACGCCAGCACCTCGAACTCGCCCGCGACGTGGCCCAGCGCTTCAACGCCCGGTTTCCCGAGTCGCTCGTCGTGCCGGAGCCGATGATCCCCAAGGCGACCGCCAAGATCTATGACCTGCAGGACCCGACCGCGAAGATGAGCAAGTCCGCCGCCACCGACGCCGGGTTGATCAGCCTGCTGGACGATCCGAAGAAGACCGCGAAGAAGATCCGCTCGGCCGTCACCGATAGCGAGCGGGAGGTCCGCTTCGACCGCGACGCCAAGCCCGGCGTCTCGAACCTGTTGACCATCCAGTCCGCCGTGACCGGTGTGGCGATCGACGAGGTGGTCGCGGGGTACGCGGGCCGCGGGTACGGCGATCTCAAGGCCGATACCGCCGACGCCGTCGTCGACTTCGTGACCCCGATCAAGGCGCGGGTCGACGAGATGATGGCTGACCGCGCGGAGTTGGAGTCCGTGCTGGCGGCGGGCTCCGAGCGCGCGAATGAGGTCGCCGCCAAGACGTTGCAGCGGGTGTACGACAAGCTAGGGTTTCTGCGGAAGCATCCCTAGCATCAGGAGCCCGGAATGACCGAACCGGCTGAGCCTGGGTTCATGGACCGGCTGCGGGCACGGTTCGGCTGGTTCGACCGCGTGATGATCGCCCAGGGTCGCTACAACGACAGCAAGGGCGACTTCTACGCGGCGGGGATCACGTACTTCACGATCTTCGCGCTGTTCCCCCTGCTGATGGTGGGCTTCGCCGTCATCGGCTTCGTGCTCTACGGCAGCCCGGACCTGCTGGCTCAGCTGCAGGCGAAGAT
This sequence comes from Mycolicibacterium madagascariense, assembly GCF_010729665.1. Taxonomy (NCBI): domain Bacteria; kingdom Bacillati; phylum Actinomycetota; class Actinomycetes; order Mycobacteriales; family Mycobacteriaceae; genus Mycobacterium; species Mycolicibacterium madagascariense. Next base: position 1,381,088 of record NZ_AP022610.1, read on the forward strand.
CCAGGGCGCGGTCTCCGGTGATCTCGGCAAACAGCTGCTCCAGCTCATCGACACCGCGATCAAGGAGCGCACGTCGGTGGGCCTCATCGGGTTGGCGACGGCGACGTGGGCCGGTCTGGGCTGGATGGCCAACCTGCGCGAGGCGCTGAGTCAGATGTGGGGATTGCAGCGTGGCGAACCGCTCGGGTTCCTGCGCACCAAGCTCTCCGATCTGCTGGCACTGCTGTCGGCCTTCGCCGCGATCATCGTGACCGCGGCGCTGACCGCCCTCGGCAACGGGACGGTGATCCGCAAGATCCTCCAGTTCTTCCACGTCCCGGACTTCCCGATGCTCGGCATCCTGCTGCAGGTTGCCTCGCACGTCGCGTCGCTGGCCGTCTCGTGGCTGTTGTTCACGTGGATCATCGCGCGCCTGCCCCGCGAATCGGTCGGCTTGCGCAGTGCGGCCAGGGCCGGGCTGTTGGCGGCCGTCGCGTTCGAGATCTTCAAGCAGGTGGCGTCGCTGTATCTCAAGTCGGTGGTCGGCGGGCCCGCCGGTTCGACGTTCGGCCCCATCATCGGCCTGATGGTGTTCGCCTACATCACCGCCCGGCTCATCCTCTTCGCGACGGCGTGGGCGGCGACCTCGCCGGAGAGCTTGCTCGCCGCGCCCGTCGGACCGCCGGATCCCGCCGAGATCACCACCAGGGTCGAGGTCCGCGAGGGCCTCGGGGTGGGAGGCGTGCTCGCTGCGGCTGGCGCGGGAGCCCTTGGCACCCTTGGCCTTTCGCGTCTGACGCGACGCCGCTAGACCGCAGGCGCCGCCGTTGACGTGCAACTGCCGACGTTGACGGCGCCGGGGGCTCCTTGTTGCCTAGGGGGTTGACGGCGGCCGGTGGGCACACCGCCGCGCCAACGAGCGGCCGCGGTGACGGCTGCCCTGACGACGGGATGTCGAACCCATGGACACACATCGAGTGCGATCGGCCTCGACCCTTCGAGTGGGCGTTGCCGTCGGTGCGATCGTGTACGGCGCCGCACTGCTGGGGTCCGCGGCGACCGCGGAGGCCGCCCCGCCAGAGGAGACGACGGGCATGCAGACCTGCCCGGGCGCCGCGCCGCTCTGCCTGACCGGAGCACCCCCGAGTGGTGCCTCGAAGACCGGCCGCGCCGCGGGTGGAGGGCCGCTGTTCGGTCTGATCGGCAATGGCCGTGATGCCGCGCCCGACTGCGCGGGGACCGCATGCAACGGCGGTGACGGTGGACTGCTGTTCGGCAGTGGAGGCCGGGGAGCCCGTGGCGGCCGCGGCGGCAACGCGTTCCTGTTCGGCAACGGTGGTGCGGGCGGAAACGCGGCGGGGCCGGGTGGCTCCTCGGCAACGGCGGCCGCGGAGGCGATGGCGTCGCCGGTGGCAACGGGGCCGATGGCGTCAACCCGGTCTACGTCGGCAACCACACTCCGGTGGGTGATCCCACCGCCGCGGAATTCCCCAGACCGCGCTCCAACGTGTCCGGCCCCGGCGACCAAACCGGGCCGTCGGGCGGCAACGGTGGCGACGGCGCGGTGACCGGTGACAACGGCGGACGGGGCGGCAACGGGTTTGCCGCGGTCAGCGGCGGCGACTATGCCGCGGGCTCGGTCAAGGGGCCCGGCGGGACGGCGACCGGCGGCAACGGCGGCGAGGGCGGCAGGGGTGCCCCCGGTGGTGAGGGCGGTGGCGGCGGATGGGGTGGCGTCGCGGTGTCGATCGCATCGAAGGCCGCGGTCGGCGGCAACGGCGGTGACGGCGGTGACGGCGACATCGGCGGCAAAGGCGGCGACGGTGGTCCCGGCGCGCCGGCCGTGAGCTATGACCGCGCTCCCTTCACGGCACCCGCCGGCGGAACGAACGGGCACGGCGGCAACGGCGGCAACGGTGGCCCGGGCGCCGCAGGCAGCGACGGTCAGCACGGTTCGGCTGGTGGATCCGGCGGTCGCGGCGGGCTGCTCTTCGGTCGAGGTGGAGCGGGCGGTCACGGGGGGCGCGGCGGTGGCGGTGTAGCCGGCGCCAAGGGCGGCGACGCCGGTTGGGGCGGCAACGGCGGCGGCAACGTGCCCAATACGACCGTCGCCAGTGCTCCCGGCGCCGGAGGCCAGCCGGGGCGACCTGGTGCGGGCGGCGCCGGCGGTGCCGGTGGCGACGGCGGTAGGGGCGGCGCGGGTGGCGCCGGCGGTTTCCTGGGCGCAAAGGGCGCTCGAGGTGGTGCCGGGATCGACGGCACGAAGGGGTCCGACGGCAGTCCTGGCCAGCCGGGCCACGCCGGTCAGGCCGGCGTCAACAACAACCTGGTCTAGTGATCGACGCCTAAAGAATTGCGCCCCAACCCATCTGGAGAGATGGGTTGGGGCGCAACCGTTATCGAGTCGCCACCTGATCAGGCCGCGGCCTCGGTATCCGACGCAGCAGCGCCCGAGGCGGCGTCCTTCGCAGTAGCGTCCTTGGCGGCCTCGTCCTTGACTGCATGGCCGTTCTTCTCGGCGGTCTTGTCGCTCACGGAATCCTTTCCGGAGAGGGCATCGCCGGTCGTGTCGCTCGCCGACGTCGAGGCGTCGCGGTTCTCCGCACGATGCCGTCCGCCGCTGCGCTTCTCCTTACCCAGGCTGACGACGGAGCCGTTGGTGGAGTCCGCCGACTGCTCGACGTCGGTAACCTTTGCGACCGATTTCTCCGACACACTGACCGGCACCTCGGTGTCCGCCGCGCTCTTTGGACTGCTCGGGGCCTTCGCGGCGGCGGCATCGGCGTCGGCCTTCGCCTTGGTCGCCTTTGCCTCGGCTTCGGCGATCGCCTTGGTGGACTTGGCTTCTGCGTCGGCGATCGCCTTGGTGGCTTCCGCCTTGGCGTCGGCGGCGTCCTGCTCCGCCTTCTGCTTGGCCTTGTTCAGGGCGTCACGCGAGGCCTCGGATTCGACCAGACGCTGCCGGGCTTCGGCCTCCTGGGCCAGAGCCTTCGTCTTGTCCTTGGCAGCGATGTCGAGGCTGTACTCGGCGGCAGCCTGCTTGGCCTTGGCCTGTTCCGCCTCCGCCTGAGCCTTCGTCAGATCCTGCTTGGTCTTGTCGAGCTCCTTCTGCAGCGTCTCGGTCGACTTCCTGGCCTCGTCGAGGTCAGTCGTGGTCTGCTTGGCCCGGTTACGCTCGGTATCCGCCGTGGACGATGCCTGGTCGGCCGCGGCCTTCGCCTTCGCGGCGGCGTCCTCGGCTTGGCGCAGTGCATCCTTGGCTGCGGCAGCGTCCGCCTTGGCCTTCGCGGTTTCCGCCTCGGCGTCTTCCTGTGCCTTCTTGGCCGTTTCGAGATCCTTCTTCGCCTTGTCCGCTGCGGCCTGCGCGTCGGCGTTCGAGCTGGCGTTCGGGTTGGCGTTCGAATTCGCCGAGTTGACCTTGACCGCGGCGTCCGCGTCCGCCTTGGCCTTCGCGACGGCCGCATCGGCCTCCGCCTTGGCCTTCGCCACGGCCGCGTCGGCTTCTGCCTTCGCCTTGGTGAGGGCCGCGTCGGCCTCTGCCTTCGACTTCGCAATGGCGGCCTCGGCTTCAGCCTTCGACTTCGCAATGGCGGCGTCGGCGTCGGCCTTCGCCTTCGCGGCTTCGGCTTTGGCGGCCTCGGCGTCAGCCTTCGCCTTCGCCGCTTCTGCCTTCGCGGCGTCGGCGTCGTTCTTCGCCTTCTCAGCCTGTGCCTTCGCTGCCTCCGCCTCGCTCTGAGACTTTGCCGCCGCGGCGTCGGCCTGGGCCTTCGCCGCAGCGGCCTTCGCCTCGGCATCGGCCTTGGACTTCTCGACCTCTGCGTCGGACTTGGCCTTGGCGAGCGCGGCGTCGGCTTCTGCCTTGGACTTGGCGGCTGCCGCGTCGGCGTCCTCCTTGGCCTTGGCGGCCTGTGCCTTGGCGGCGTCGGCGTCGGCCTTGGCCTTCGCGAGGTCGGCTTCGGCGCGTTCCTTGATCTCGGCGTCCGCTTTCGCCTTGGCAGCGTCGGCGTCGGCCTTTGCTTTGGCGAGTTCGACCTTGGCGTTCTCGACCTGTGCCTTCGCGCTCTCGATTTCGGCGTCGGTCTTGGCCTTGGCGAGTGCGGCGTCGGCTTCTGCCTTGGCCTTGGCGGCTTCTGCCTTGGCGGCGTCGGCGTCGGCCTTGGCCTTCGCGAGGTCGGCTTCGGCGCGTTCCTTGATCTCGGCCTCGGTCTTCGCCTTGAGGGCGTCGGCCTCGGCCTTGGCCTTGGCGGCTTCTGCCTTGGCGCTGTCGATTTCGGCGTCGGCCTTGGCCTTGGCGGCCGCAGTCTCAGCGTCGGCCTTGGCTTTCGCGGCTTCTGCCTTGGCCGCTTCGGCGTCGGCCTTGGCCTTGGCGAGGTCGGCTTCGGCACGCTCCTTGATCTCGGCCTCGGTCTTGGCCTTGAGGGCGTCGGCCTCGGCCTTGGCCTTGGCGGCTTCGTCCTTGGCGCTGTCGATTTCGGCGTCGGCCTTGGCCTTGGCGGCCGCGGCCTCGGCGTCGGCCTTGATCTTGGCGGCCTCTGCCTTGGCGGCGTCGGCGTCGGCCATGGCCTTGGCGGCTGCTGCCTTGGCTTCCTCGGCCTCCTTTCTGGCCTCGGCCAACGCGGCGTCCGCTTCCGCCTTCGCCTTCGCCTCGGCTTGGGCCCTCTTCGCCGCTTCGTCCTTGGCCTTCGCCTCGGCTCGGACCCTTTCCTCGGCCACGGCGAGCCTCGCGAGTTCCTTGGCCCGATTCGGCGACACCGGGAAGAAGTTGTCGGTCCACTCCTTCAATGCCGCGGCCAACATGTCGGGCAGGCTCGCCGGGTGATGATGGGTGGTACGGCAGTTGCTCCCCGGGATCTCGACACGGCAGTTCGCGCTCGCCATCGCAGGCCCCGCGGTCAAGGTGCCGGCCAGCAGCGTTCCGGAAGTCACCGCACCCACCAGCAGTCCGCGAGTCCGCATGCTTCGCTCGGTGTACACCCGATGCTTACCCATTGGCGTTGCTCTCCTGTTCATCGACGAAACGTCTCATCGTGGATGAGAACGGACGCCGACATTCAACCCATTCTGCTTAGAATTCACACAGGTAATCAGTTGCACGGCAAACCCTTTGGACGCGACGGCGTCGAGGTGCCGGAGCGCGCAACCGTGGTGTGCGGCGCCGCTCTACGGCTGCTCGAGCGACGTGCGTCGCGAACGACGCAGGGCGACCTGCGATCCGGTCGCACGTGGACGGCCGAACCAACGCACGCCGGCCAGGTGAGATGTCCGACGTGCCTCAGGTGAGATGGTGAATGAGCTTGGGCCCCAACGGGTCAAACGACTACGCGTTCGGCCGCCGGTTCAGCGTGCGGGCACCCATGATGAGGCCGAACACGACGATCGCGCCGACGACGCCCACGCCGACGCGGACCGGCATCGCCGCGGCGGCGGGCAACGAGGACGCGGCGACGTCCTGTGCCGGCGTCTTGTCGCCCACGGGGTTCTTGTCCCTGGCGATGAGTGAGGGATCGGGATCGACCAGTGTGCCAACCTTGGTGCCCGGTGGCGTCGCGAATCCGTAGTCGAGGAGGTGCGCGGCCTGCTCCCACGGCGCGATCGGCAGTCGGGTGCCGTGCAGCATGATGGCGACGAGCCGGCGGCCGTCGTGGTTGGCCGCCCCCACGAACGTCTGACCCGCGTCATCGGTGTAGCCGGTCTTGCCGCCGAGGGCGCCGGGGTAGTTGTAGAGCAGTTGGTTGTCGTTCTCCAGCTGATATCCCGGATGGTCGTCCCCGCCGCCGATGGCGGGGTGGCCGGGGAAGTCGTAGTCCTTGGTCGAGACGATGTTCGCGAATACGGCGTTCTGCCAGGCGTACCGGTAGAACAGGCCGAGGTCGTAGGCCGAGGTGCTCATGCCGGGCCCGTCGAGTCCCGACGGCGTGGCGGCCCTGGTGTCACGGCCACCGAGCTTGCCGGCGAGGTCGTTGATCTTCTGGATCGCGACGTCCATCCCGCCGAGCTGCACGGCCAGCGCGTGGGCGGCGTCGTTGCCCGAATGCATGAGCAACCCGTGCAGCAGGTCGTTGACGGTGTACTTGCCGCCCTGGTCGACGCCGACCCGGGTGCCTTCCGCGGCCGCATCGTCGGAGGTGCCCATGACCTGCTTGTTGATCGGCAGTTCCCGCAGCGACTGGGTCGCCAGCAGCACCTTGATGATGCTGGCGGGTCGGTGCCTACCGTGCGGATCCCGCGCCGCGACGATGTCGCCACTGTCGAGATCGGCGACGATCCACGCATCCGCCGAGACGTCGTCGGGCACCGGCGCGGTGTTGGGCGCGGTGATGATGCCACAGCCCGACAGCGCGTCACCGCCGAGCGGCTTCGCCGGAACCGGAAGCGGCGCGGGTGGGTCACCGGATTCGGGGACCTCGGAGGAGTCGACGGCGGGCGGTGTCGCCACCCGGTAGGGGCAGTCGTCGGCGTGCGCGAGAGCGGGGCTGCCGAGCAGGCAGAACGCCACCAGGAACGGGGTCGCCGCCACTGCGGAGGCGCGACGGGTCACGGTTCGGAAGGTCGCCATGGTGAGAGCAGATTAAGCGACGTCGAACCGTCGACCGGGTTGCCACGCTGTGACCAGAGTGACCACTGCTACCTACGAGGTTTGCCGCGGTCAGTGTGCCGGCGAGGTCGTCGACACCTCGTTCTTGATGGCCGTGAGTTCGGCGCCGGTGCGCAGCCTGCCGCGCTGCACGACGCCCATCACCGACGACAGGTGCGCCGCATCCTCGAGTGGGTCGTCCCGCAACAGCACCAGGTCGGCGACCCTGCCGGGTGCGACGGAGCCCGCGGTGGTGGTCGTGCCCAGGTACTCCGCGGCGTTCGACGTCGTCATCTGCAGGATGCGCAGCGGGCTGAGGCCCGCACGCGCCAATTCGCCGAACTCGCGGTGCAGCGAAAAGCCCGGCACCTCCCACGCGGCGCCGACCGAGTCGCTGCCCGCCAGCATCTTGACCCCGGCGGTGTCCAAAATCTTCGTCAGCCGCAGCAGCACGTCGTAGACGCTGCGGAACGTCTCGCGCTGCGCGGCGGTGAAACGGCCGAACTTCTTGGCCGCGCCGCGCCACGTCTGCACCGTCGCGGGCGCCATGTACTTCAGGTAGGGGTCGTGGCTGAATTCGCATGCGTCGCAGAGCTGTTGGGTGCGCAGGCGGATGAGCGTCGGGACGTGCCAGGTGCCGGCGGCGACGAAGGCGTCGGCCAGCTCGGCGGCCTTGCCCTCGTCGAAGGTGTCGACGGCGCGCTGCAGCAGTTCGATGTCCGCGGGCTTGGACCGGTTCAGCGGGTTGACGACCAGCTTGGTGAGCACGCGATCCATCAGCCGGTCGACGAAGGGCAACTCGACGGGCGGCAGCTTCGGCGTCGGTGCCGTGGCGATCTCGGCGGCGATGTTCGTCTGATCGGTGGAACAGGCCGCCAGCATGGTCACCCCGGGCCCGAGGTGCTCGATGCCGTGAAACCCCGCCTCGACCGCCGCGACGACGTCGATTCCGGCGGGCAGGTGGCCGAGCATCGGGATGCCGAGCCGGTTTGCCTCGGCCTGCGCGGGGAAGTAGACCTCGGGTGTCACCGCGGCGATCTTGATGAAATCCGCACCGGCAGAATGCTGTTCGCGCACCATGTCGACGGCGCGGTCGGCCGTCGCCGCGTTGAACGGCGTCAGCAGTGCACCGGGCATCGCCAGCAGCGCCGGCGACGCGCTCGGCAGGTCCAGTGCGCCGTCGCGTCGCTGGGCCAGCAGGTCCGGTGAGCCGTGCATCTGGCGAAAGCCCGTGACGCCATTGGCGAGCATGAGTGCCAGCGCCCCGGTGGGATCCTGACGGCCCAGCGGATGGGCGTGCATGTCGGCGTACCCCGGCACGACGTACGCGCCCTGCATCGAGACGACCTCGGCGAGCGGCGCGCAGGCATCGTCGCGGGGGCCGACCGCCGTGATCGTGCCGTCGACGATCGCGACGTCGCAGTCGGATCTCAGGGAGCCGTCGTGCACGTCGACGACCGTCACCCCGCGCAGGGTGAGCGGGGCGGGGGCACGGTCGGTCGCGACGGGGGGCGGGGTCATCCGTTCGACCGTAGCCGCCGAAACTGGATGCCCGGTCAGAGATCGAACCAGGCGACGCTCGACGCGCCGATGCCGCCCAGCCACAACCGGTTGCCGTCCTGCGCGACGCCGGTGCTGGAGCCGAAGCCGGGGTGCGTGGTGTGCACCTGCTGTAGGACGCGGCCGTCCTCCGGGTCCACCGCGATCACCCACACCTGCGGATCCACGTCCGGTAGCAGACCGTAAGGCAAGAGCCACAACAGCTTTCGCAGGACCGGCGCCTTCGGGGCCAACCATTCCGCGACCGCGTTGCGACCCGACACCAGGGCGACCCAGATGCGGCCGTCGGCACCCGTCGAGATGTTGTCCGGGTACCCGGGCAGTTCCCCGATCAGTGGCTCGACGGTGCCGGCCGGCGGGCCCTCGAGCCAGTACTTCGACACGCGGGCGGCCTGGGTCTCGGCGAAGACCAGCGCCGATTCGTCGGCCGTCAGGGTCACGCCGTTGGCGAAGTACAGCCCCGACAGCAGGGTCGTGACGGTGCCGTCGGCGTCGCGCCGGAAGAGCGCGCCGGTGGGACGCGCCTCGAGGATCGCGCCCTTGTACCGCTCGTAGTGGAAGCGCGACGTGGACTCGGTGAAGTAGATCGTCCCGTCCGACGCCTCGGCGACGTTGGAGCAGAACCGAAGTGGCCGCTGGTCGACGGTTTCCACCAGGGTCTCGAAGGCGCCGGCGACGGTGTCCATGCGAAGCAGGCCGCGATGACTGTCGCACACCAGCAGGCGGCCGTCCCGTGCGACGGCCAGGCCGAGCGGTCGCCCACCGGTGTTGGCGACGACCGTCGGCGAGCCGTGGTCGATGCGCACGATGCCGCCGTCGGCCAGTCCCGTCCAGACCGTACCCCCGGCGTCGACGACGACGTCCTCCGGAGCGGGACCCGGCACGTCGACGACGTGCACGACCGGGTCGAGGTCCACCGCCGGCAGCGGCCGCGAGGGCGGCGGCTGCCAGCGGACGGGATCGATGGATGGCTTCGCGACGGGACTCACCTGCGCGAGGCTAACCGGTGGCCTACAGGCGGCGGCCGGCTTCGCTCAACACGCCGCGCAGGATGTCGTAGATGGCGTCGAACTCCTGCTGACCGCTGATGAGCGGGGGCGCCAACTGCACGACTGGGTCGCCGCGGTCGTCGGCGCGGCAGTACAGCCCCGCCTCGAACAATGCCGGCGTCAGGTAGCCGCGCAGCAGTCGCTCGCACTCGTCGTCGTTGAACGTCTCCTTGGTCGTCTTGTCCTTGACCAACTCGATGCCGTAGAAGAAGCCCTCGCCGCGGACGTCGCCGACGATCGGCAGGTCGTACAGCTGCTCCAGCGTCGACCTGAAGGCCGGCGCCATCTCCTTGACGTGGTCGTTGATGCCCTCGCGCTCGAAGATGTCGAGGTTGGCCAACGCGACCGCGGCCGACACGGGGTGTCCACCGAAGGTGTATCCGTGGCCGAAGACGGTGTGCCCGTCGTCGAACGGCTCGAACAGGCGGTCACTGGCGATCATCGCGCCGATCGGCGAGTACCCCGAGGTGAGGCCCTTGGCGCAGGTGATGATGTCCGGCACGTATCCGAAGTCGTTGCACGCGAACATCGATCCGATCCGGCCGTACGCGCAGATCACTTCGTCGGACACCAGCAGGACGTCGTACTCGTCGCAGATCTCGCGGACCCGTTCGAAGTATCCGGGCGGCGGCGGGAAGCAACCGCCCGCGTTCTGCACGGGCTCCAGGAAGACGGCGGCCACGGTGTCGGGACCCTCGAATTCGATGGCCTCGGCGATGCGGTCGGCGCAGTAGCGACCCCAGGCCTTGGGGTCGGTGCTGAATTGTTCCGGCGCCCGGTAGATGTTGGTGTTGGGGACCCGGAAGCCGCCGGGGGTCGGCGGGTCGAACGGCGCCTTGAAGTCCGGGATGCCGGTGATGGCGAGTGCTCCCTGCGGCGTGCCGTGGTAGGCGATGGACCGCGAGATGACCTTGTACTTGCCGGGCTTGCCGGTCAGCTTGAAGTACTGCTTGGCCAGCTTCCACGCACTCTCGACGGCCTCGCCGCCGCCGGTGGTGAAGAAGACCCGGTTCAGGTCGCCCGGTGCGTAATTGGCGATGCGCTCGGACAATTCGATGGCCGGCGGCGTCGCGAAGGACCACAGCGGGAAGAAGGCCAGTGTCTCGGCCTGTTTGGCGGCGGCCTCGGCCAGCTCGGCGCGACCGTGGCCGACCTGGACGACGAACAGCCCCGACAGACCGTCGATGTACTTGTTGCCGTGGCTATCCCAGATGTGGACGCCTTCGCCGCGGGTGATGATGGTCGGCGTGATGTCCTCGCCGTGGCGGGCGAAGTGCCCCCAGAGGTGGCGTTTGGCCGTGGTGGCCATGTCGTCGGTGATGGTTGGATCGGAATCGATGAGTGTCATCTAGTGCCCCAATTGTATTGCTGTTTCACGAGTTTGAGATAAACCAAGGTTTCGGTGGATATCACCCCTGGGACGGCGCGGATCTTGGTGTTCAGTAGGTCGAGCAGGTCGCCGTCGTCCTCGCAGACCACCTCGACGATGGCGTCGAAGGAGCCCGCGGTCAGCACCACGTAGTCCACGGACTCGATGGCGGCCAACTTGTCGGCGACCTTGGTGGTGTCGCCGGTGCAGCGGATGCCGATCATCGCCTGACGGGCGAACCCGAGTTGCATCGGATCGGTGACCGCGACGATCTGCATGACGCCCGCGTCGACCATGCGCTGGACGCGCTGGCGCACGGCCGCCTCGGACAGCCCGATGGCCTTGCCGATGCCCGCATAGGACCGACGACCGTCCTGCTGCAGCTTCTCGATGATCGACTTGGACAGTTCGTCCAGCTGAAAGGCGGCACCGGGACGGGACTGGGTGATCCGCAACGAGACAGCACCGATGCCGGGCTGAGCACCCTGATCGACCATGCCGACGATTGTGCACGGAATCAGTCGTTCCGGGCAACCAAAGCCATGAAATCGTTCGTTTTGGCCAGTTGCCACGGATGGAATGCGTAGGAGATCGACAGGTGGTCGGCTAGCGTGAAAGTCATGACGATAGCGAGCAGCTGGATCGACGGGGCCGAGGTGAGCACCGGCGGCGGTATGCATCAGGTCCTCGATCCCGCAACGGGACGGGTAGTTGCCGATCTCGCCCTGGCGACGCCGGCCGACGTCGACGTCGCCGTGGGTTCGGCGCGGCGGGCGTTGCCCGAGTGGGCGGGCGCCACCCCGGCGGAGCGATCAGCGGTCCTGGCCACGCTGGCCCGACTGGCCGGCGAACACGCCGAGACGTTGGTCGCCGAGGAGGTCAGTCAGACCGGCAAGCCGGTACGGCTCGCCACCGAATTCGACGTGCCCGGCAGCGTGGACAACATCGACTTCTTCGCCGGAGCCGCTCGGCACCTCGAGGGCAAGGCCACCGCCGAATACTCCGGGGACCACACGTCGAGCATCCGTCGCGACGCGATCGGCGTCGTCGCGACCATCACACCGTGGAACTATCCGCTGCAGATGGCGGTGTGGAAGGTGCTGCCCGCGCTGGCGGCCGGTTGCTCGGTGGTCATCAAACCGGCCGAGGTCACGCCATTGACCACGCTGACGCTGGCGCGGCTGGCCACCGAGGCAGGCCTGCCCGACGGGGTGCTCAACGTGGTCACCGGTGCGGGCGGTGACGTCGGCACCGCGCTGGCGGGGCATGCCGGCGTCGACCTGGTGACGTTCACGGGCTCGACGGCGGTCGGACGCAAGGTGATGTCGGCCGCCGCGCAGCACGGCCACCGCACGCAGCTCGAACTCGGTGGCAAGGCGCCGTTCCTGGTGTTCGACGACGCCGATCTCGACGCCGCGATCAACGGCGCCGTCGCCGCGTCGCTCATCAACACCGGCCAGGACTGCACGGCGGCGACGCGGGCCATCGTCGCGCGCGACCTCTACGACGACTTCGTGGCCGGGGTCGCCGAGCTCATGGGCACGATCGTCGTCGGTGACCCGCACGACCCCGACACCGATCTCGGACCGCTGATCACCCACGCGCACCGGACCAAGGTCGCGGGCATCGTCGAGCGTGCGCCCGGGGAGGGCGGCCGCGTCGTCACCGGTGGCGCCGCGCCGGACGGGCCCGGCGCGTTCTACCGGCCCACGCTGATCGCCGACGTCGACGAACGGTCCGAGGCCTACCGCAGCGAGATCTTTGGCCCGGTCCTGGTCGCGCGACCCTTCACCGACGACGACGACGGCATCCGGCAGGCCAACGACACCGAGTACGGGTTGGCGGCCTCGGCCTGGACCCGCGACGTCTACCGCGCGCAGCGGGCGTCCCGGGAGATCCATGCGGGGTGCGTGTGGATCAACGACCACATCCCTATCATCAGCGAGATGCCGCACGGCGGCGTCGGCGCCTCGGGCTTCGGCAAGGACATGAGCGACTACTCGTTCGAGGAGTACCTCACCATCAAGCACGTCATGAGTGACATCACCGCCAAGCCCGAAAAGGATTGGCACCGGATCATATTCACGAAGCGCAGCGGAGCTGAATCATGAGCTCCGTCAGTAAGCGGTGAGCACCCTCAGCGTGCAGGACGCCACCGACGCGGACTGGCCGGGCATCGCGCTGCTGACGGCGGTCAGCTTCGGCGCGTTCTGGCAGCCGGAGACGATCGCGGCGTGGCGCACGCTGATGCCCGAGCACGGCTCGGTGATCGTCCGTGACGGCGGCGACGTCGTGGGGATGACGCACTACCTGGACCTCGAGATGACGGTGCCGGGCGGTGCGACCCTGCCCACCGCGGGCATCACGTGGGTCGGGGTCGCGCCGACGCACCGCCGCCGCGGACTGCTGCGGGCGATGTACACCGAACTGCACCAACGGATTTCGGACGCGGGCTATCCGATCGCGGCGCTGACGGCGTCGGAGGGCGGCATCTATGGGCGCTTCGGGTATGGCCCCGCGACGGTCGAGACCCAGCTGAGCATCGACCGCCGCTTCGCCAGGTGGCACCGCGACGCCCCGGGTCCCGGGGGAGTGCGGATGGTTCGGGCGCACGACCATCGCGACGCGTTCGCCGAGATCTACGAGCGGTATCGGCGGCGCACGCCGGGTAGCTCGCCGCGGCCGTCACCGCTCTGGGAGGACCTGCTGGCCGACTGGGACTCGTCGCGCGGCGGCGGGACCCAGTGGTTCGCGCTGTTGCATCCCGACGGTTACGTGCTGTACCGAATGCACCGGGATCCGGCGAAAAGGGCTGCCGTCGAGGAGTTCACGGCCGTCACCCCCGAGGCGCACGTCGCGCTGTGGCGGGCGCTGCTCGGCATGGACCTCGTCGAGACGATCACCGCGCCGAGCCATCCGGGCGAGCCGCTGCCCTACCTGCTCGACGACTCCCGCGTGGTGCGTACCACGGCGTCGCAGGACGATCTGTGGCTGCGGATCATGGACGTCGTCGCCGCGCTCGAGGCCCGCACCTACCGTGGCGACCTGCGGACCGTCCTGGAGATCACCGATGAGTTCCGCTGTGACGGCGGTCGATTCGCACTCGACGTGACCGGCGGTCGGGCCACGTGCGCCCGAACCGAGGCCGACGCGGAGTTCACCATGGATCTCGACGTCCTCGGCAGCCTGTACCTCGGTGCCCACCGTGCGGCCGACCTGGCCGCGGCCCACCGCATCCGCGGCGGCAGCCCCGCCCAATTGCGCTCGCTGGACATCGCATTCGGCAGCGACGTGCCGGCCCGCCTCGGGTACGGCTTCTGAAGCCACGCGCGCCGAGATGGGCCTCCTGTCGTCACCACCGCAGGCGGCACGATGGAGAATGCCATGTCGGCGCATAAAAGAGGAGCGATGTCCATGACCACGTCCACCGCCGCACTGGCCACCCCGCACGCGCTGGCCACCGAAGCGGGCCTGCAGGCCTATCGCGACGGCGGCAACGCCATCGACGCGGCCATCACGGCCGCCGCGGTGCTGACGGTCGTCTATCCGCACAACGTCGCCCTCGGCGGGGACCTGATCGCGCTGATCCGCACCCCGGACGGTGCGGTCCGCTGCCTCAACGCCTCCGGGTGGGCGGGTGCGGCCGTCGACGCCGCCGGGCTGCGCGCCAGGCACGGCGATCGCCTGCCCGCCCGCGGCGCCCACGCCGTCACCGTCCCCGGCGGCGTTCGCGGCTGGGAGACGTTGCGCACCTTGGGTTCTCGGTTGTCGTGGGCGGACACCCTACGCGCGGCCGAGGAGGTCGCCAGGGCTGGCGCCCCCGTCGCGCCGTCGCTGGCCGCCCACCTCGCGGACGCCGAGAACGCCGAGCTCTTCGCCGCTGCGGACTTCGCCGGCGTGTTCCGGCCGGGCGGCCGGGTGCTGCGCGCCGGCGATCCGCTCGTCCAAACCCGGCTGGCGGATACGTTCGCCGCTCTGCGGCACCGCGGTGGCGACGACTTCTACGACGGCGAGCTCGCCGAGCAGATGGTGTCCTATCTGCGGGCGGCGGGGTCGGTGCTGACGGTCGACGACTTCGCCGCGTTCCGCCCGGAGACGGTGGATCCGCTGGCGGTCGACTTCGCCGACCTGACGGTCCACACCAGCCCGCCAAGTACGCACGGCTTCATCCTGTCGCGAGCACTGCGGGCGATCGTCGCGCTCGGGCTCGACGATCCGCTGGGTGGTGACCTCCCCGCGCTGCTGCGAACGTTTGAGGGAGGCAACGTGTTACGCGAGCACGTGCTCGCCGATCCCCGGCTCGCCGAGGTCGACGTCGAGGCGCTCGTGTCCGCCGGGCTCGAGGACGTCTCCGAGGGCGTCACCCGCGCGGCCACCTCGGTGCCGCGCGGTGACACCGTCGGGGTGGCCGCCGCCGACGGCGACGGGTTCGCCGTCTCGCTCATCCAGAGCGTCTTCTACGCGTTCGGGTCGGGACTCGTCGACCCCGCGACCGGCGTCCTCTTCCACAACCGGGGCACCAGCTTCTCGCTCGATCCCATGTCGCCCAACGTGATCGCACCGCACAAGCGGCCGGTGCATACCCTGATGCCCGTGATGACGACGCATGCCGGCGAGGTGCGGCACGTGCTGGCGACGATGGGCGGGCAGGGTCAGCCGCAGATCCTCGGGCAGGTGCTGCTGCGTGCCGTCGACGGTGCAACCGCGGACGCTGCGGTCGGCGCGCCGCGGGCGATCGTCGGGACCCAGGTCGACGGTGCGACGGTCGACTCGGTGACCGTCGAGCGCGACCTGGCCGACGTGGCGATGGCCGCGCTCGCCGACGCTGGGGTCGAGCCCATCGTCGTGCCCCCGCACACCGACGACATGGGACACACCAACGTCGTGTTCATCGACCAGGCCGGGACGATGACGGCGGCGTCGGACCCACGGTCGGACGGCGCAGCCGCGGTGGTCGACTACGTCCGCCGCGGCACACCGTAGGAGCACCGTGCGGGACCTGCGACTGTGGCTGATGATGGCCCTGACCTTCGTGACCGGTCTGGTCGATGCGGTCGGCTACCTCGGCTTGGACCGCGTCTTCACCGGCAACATGACGGGCAACCTGGTCATTCTGGGCATGGGGTTGGCGGGCAGGGACGACCTGCCCGTCGGCGGCCCGCTGGCGGCGCTGCTGGCCTACGTGGTCGGCGCCGCGATCGGCGGGCGGTTGGTGCTTCGCCACCGACCGGCATGGACCACCGTGGTGACGGTGCTATTCGCCTGCAGCGCAATCATTCTCGCGGCGTTGGCGACCGTGCTGCTGCTGGTGCCGATCGCCGGGGCGTCCGTGGCGGGCGCCGCGATCGCCGCCTCCATCGCCATTCTGATGGGCGCCCAGGCGGCGACCGCGCGGGCGCTCGCGGTGACCGACATGACGACGGTGGTGGTGACGTCGACCATCACCGCGTACGCCAGCGAGACGCTGTTCGCGCCGGGCCTGGCCTGGCTGACGCACCGCAGGCTGTGGGCGATCGTGGCCATCTTCAGCGGCGCTCTGGTCGGTGCGCTGTTGATGAGGGCCCACATCAGCGTGCCCGTCTACGTCGCCGCCGTGCTCACCGCCACGGTGGCGGTGCTCGGACACCGGGGGTGGGGGAGCGACGAGTGACCCGTCAGCCCTTGGAGAGGCTGCCCTGCGGCCAGATCACAGAGCGTCTGACCGGCCCGCGTTCTGCTCTTGCCCGTCGCGCCTCTGCGCGATAGTCGGGGTCCACATCGTGCGGATCACCGCGAGAACGGGTATGCCAAGCATGACGGCGCCCGCTACCGAATTGCCGATGCCGAAGAACACGATCGACGCGACGGTGAAGATCGACAGGAACAGCGTGGCCATTCCCCTGTCGCTCCGGGCTTGCGCGATTTCGGCGTCAACCAGTCGATCGAGTCGGCTCGACGCATCGACAGTCTGGGACTCAGCCATGCGGAAGATGCGTTCAGGCGCGTCTGTGACGAGTTCGCGGTACTTGGCCATGTCCTCCGGTCTCGCCAGCGGGCCGGACCATGAATATTCGAACTGTGTGGTGAGCCGCTCGATGCGGGCTAGGAGTTCGGAAGGCTGCGCAGGTAGCGCGTCGCCAGCTCTAAGGTCTCGCGGATGTCCACCGACGTCGCCGCTGAGCGCTGCTGGCGGGCTATCTGCTGAGATTCCATCTCGCGGCGCAGCGTTCGCACCCGGGGAGTCGGGCTGCTGAGAATCTTCTCCAGGCCGCGACCCATCGACCCGATCAGCGTCCTGCTCGTCGAACGGCTCGTGGGGTTGTCCCGGTCGGTGATGCTCATGAGCCAACGATATCCCCTTCTGAGCAGCGCAACTACGGATGTCGGTGACGTCGCGAGGGAACCAGAGCATAGTTCCGGACGAGTTTTGCGCAACACCGTGAATGGCCCGCAGTTGACCACCGCGGGAGTCCGCATCGTAAGTTGGCGATGCAATCACATTGCGCCGCAACAACTGTCAGAAGGAGGACCGCCTTCCTCACCGCCGCGGTGGCGGTGATCGGACACCGCGGATGGGGGAGCGACGAGTGACCCCTCAGCCCTTGGTGAACTCCTCACCGGTGCGCGGGTCGACGGCCGTCTCGCCCTTCGGCAGGTTCGACAGGTCCTGGGAGATGACCGTCGGCATGTCGCCGGAGTCGGGCAGACCGAAGTGGGCCACCGATGCGGTCGCGGGTTCGAGCAGCAGGTCGGCCCGGCGGGGCAGCGTCTGGCCCTTGAAGAAGCCGGGGGCCATCACCCACCAGACGATCATGAGGATGACGCCGAGGACGAGCGCACCGACACCCACGACGGCCACGGCGCCGAAGCCGAAGATCGTCACGTTGTTGCCAGCCTTGTCGACCAGGTAGTCGACCTTGGCGTACTGGATGAGTCCGTAGACGAAGACCACCGTCAGCATGATGGCGCCCAGCAGGGGCACCAGGCAGCGCATCAGGATGTCGCGCGGTGACTTGGTGAACGTCTTGCGGTAGTACCAGACACAGGCGTAGCCGGTCATGCCGTAGTAGAAGGCGATCATCAGCCCGACCGAGCCGATCAGCGCGAGCAGCAGGCTGCTGCTGATCAGGGTGAACATCACGTAGAAGAAGATCGACACCGCACCCATCACGATCGTCGACACCGTCGGCGTCAGATACGTCCGGTGGATTCTCGCGAATGAGGTCGGTAGGGCCTTGTAGACGCCCATCGACAGCGTCGTGCGGGCGGTCGGCAGGATCGTCGTCTGGGTGGACGCCGAGGCCGACGTCAGGATCGTCGCCGACAGGGCCAGCAGGCCGATGTGCCCGATGAAGCTGTTGCCGAACAGGGCCGGTCCGATGGCGGCGAACACGTCACCGGAGTTGTCCGGGTTGCTCAGGCCGGCGTCGGTGGTGCCGGTGCCCGCGAAGGCGACCGCGGCGACGGTGACGATGGCGTAGGTGCCCAGCAGCAGGAACGTCGACAGCACCGCGGCCTTCCCCGGGGTGGAGCCGGGGTCGTCGGACTCCTCGTTGCAGGCGACCGCGGTGTCCCAGCCCCAGTAGATGAAGATCGCGATGAGGATGCCGGGGCAGATGACGGTGCCGAAGTCGAGGCCGCCCGGCCACAGCCAGGACCACGACGGCTTGATCGACTCGGCCAGCGCGTGGTTGGTGTAGACCTTGACCAGGGCGTAGACCGAGATGACGATCAGGACGATCACCTCGAAGCTGAGCAGGAAGTACTGCAGCCGCGCCGACACCTCGATGCCGCGGTAGCAGATCCAGGTCATGAGGACGATCCAGATGACGCCGGCGACCGTCGACCACAGCGTGCTGTTCGCCAGATCGGCGGCGGAGTGCCAGCCGAGGTCTCCGACGAAGGTGAACGAATAGGCGCCCGCAATCTGGGCGAGGTTTGCCATGACGATGATGTCGGCGGCGATGATGCCCCAGCCACCCATCCAGCCGACGAGCGGTCCGAACGCCCGGGAAGCCCAGGTGAACGTGGTGCCGCAGTCGGGTTCGGCCTTGTTGAGCTCCTGGTACGCCACCGCGATCAGGTAGATCGGGATGAACGAGATGAGCACGATGGCGGGCGCCTTCACCCCGAGCGCGGGGTCCTGCGCGGCGCAGGTCGCCACGACCAGGCCCAGGACGGCGGCCAGGCTGTAGGCGGGGGCCGTCGACGCCATCCCCACCACGACGCTGGACAGCAGCCCGAGCGAACCGCCCTTCAGGCCCTTGCTGTCGACGATCCCGCCGGTCCCGGTGTCACCCGGTTGGACGACCATGTCATCGGTGGTCATTGGCATCTCCCCTGTCAGCAGCGAACTGTAGGAGAATACGGTTTTAGTCGTAGAACCGCGCGCGGACAACGAAATTAGTTCTTACAGGTTGTTCTCAGCGTCGATTTCGACGCTGGGGCGGCAGCTGAAAGACAGCCGACGAGCGTTTGCCCGAGAGGAAAACTAGCGGGCGAACATCAGGGCGCGCTTGACCTCTTGGATCGCCTTGGTCACCTGGATGCCGCGCGGGCACGCCTCGGTGCAGTTGAACGTCGTGCGGCAGCGCCAGACGCCGTCGACCTCGTTGAGGATGTCGAGTCGCTCGGCGGCGGCCTCGTCGCGGCTGTCGAAGATGAACCGGTGCGCGTTGACGATCGCGGCGGGCCCGAAGTACGAGCCCTCGTTCCAGAACACCGGACAGCTCGTCGTGCAGCAGGCGCAGAGGATGCACTTGGTCGTGTCGTCGTAGCGGGCGCGGTCGGTCGGGCTCTGGATGCGTTCCCGGGTGGGGGGGTTGCCGGTGGTGACCAGGAAGGGCTTGACGGCGCGGAACGCGTCGAAGAACGGCTCCATGTCGACGACGAGATCCTTCTCGACGGGCAATCCGCGGATCGGCTCGATCGTGATGGAGAGCTGCTTGCCCGGCTTCTTGGGCAGCATGTCGCGCATCAGCACCTTGCAGGCCAACCGGTTGACACCATTGATGCGCATCGCGTCCGACCCGCACACGCCGTGCGCGCACGACCGGCGGAACGTCAGGGTCCCGTCTAGGTACCACTTCACGTAGTGCAGCAGGTTCAGCAGCCGGTCGGTCGGCAGGCACGGCACGCGGAAGCTCTGGAAGCCGGCGGCGTCGGGATCCTCCGGGTTGAACCGCGCGATCTTCAGCGTGACCATCACCGAACCCTCGGGCACCGGCGGGGTGGAGCCGTCGCCCGTGTCGGGCTTGTCGAGCACAGGTGCACTCATCAGTACTTCCGTTCCATCGGCTCGTAACGGGTTTGGACGACGGGCTTGTAGTCCAGCCGGATGTCGCTGAGCAGGTCGCCGCCCTGCTTGTAGGCCATGGTGTGGCGCATGTAGTTGGTGTCGTCGCGGTTGGGGTAGTCCTCGCGAGCGTGGCCGCCGCGGGACTCCTTGCGGTTGAGCGCGCCGACCACGGTGACCTCGGCCAGCTCGAGCAGGAAGCCGAGCTCGATGGCCTCGAGCAGGTCGCTGTTGTAGCGCTTGCCCTTGTCCTGCACCGTGATTCGCGCGTAGCGCTCCTTGAGCTGATGGATGTCGGTCAACGCCTGCTTGAGCGTCTCCTCGGTGCGGAAGACCGCGGCGTTGTTGTCCATCGACTGCTGCAGCGCGCCCCGGATGTCGGCCACGCGCTCGTTGCCGTGCTCGGAGAGGATGTCGCCGACCCAGTCGGTCACCATGCCCGCGGGCGACTCGGGCATGTCGACGAAGTCGTGACCGAGGGCGTAGTTCGCGGCGGCGATGCCCGCCCGGCGGCCGAACACGTTGATGTCGAGCAGCGAGTTGGTGCCGAGCCGGTTCGAGCCATGCACGGAGACGCAGGCGCACTCGCCGGCGGCGTAGAGCCCCGGCACGATCGAACTGTTGTCGCGCAGCACCTGACCGTGCACGGTCGTCGGGATGCCGCCCATGACGTAGTGGCACGTCGGGTAGACGGGCACCAGTTCGGTGACGGGGTCGACGCCAAGGTAGGTCCTGGCGAACTCGGTGATGTCGGGCAGCTTGGCTTCGAGCACGTCGGCGCCGAGGTGACGCACGTCGATGTAGACGTAGTCCTTGTTGGGTCCGGCGCCGCGGCCCTCGAGCACTTCGAGCACCATCGATCGCGCGACGATGTCGCGGGGCGCCAGGTCGACGATCGTCGGCGCGTAGCGCTCCATGAACCGTTCGCCGTCGGCGTTCAGCAGGCGTCCACCCTCGCCGCGGACGGCCTCGGAGATCAGGATGCCCAGACCGGCCAGACCCGTCGGGTGGAACTGGTGAAACTCCATGTCCTCCAAGGGAAGTCCCTTGCGGAAGACGATGCCCAGGCCGTCGCCGGTCAGCGTGTGCGCGTTCGACGTCGTCTTGTACATGCGGCCCGAGCCGCCGGTGGCGAACACGATCGCCTTGGCGTGGAACACGTGCACGTCACCGGTGGCGAGTTCGTAGGCGACGATGCCCGTCGCCACCGGTCCGCCCGGGGTGTCCGACAGCACCAGGTCGAGTGCGTAGAACTCGTTGAAGAACTCGACGTCGTGCTTGACGCAGTTTTGGTACAGGGTCTGCAGGATCATGTGGCCGGTGCGGTCGGCGGCATAGCAGGCCCGGCGGACGGGCGCCTTGCCGTGATCGCGGGTGTGCCCGCCGAAGCGGCGCTGGTCGATGCGGCCCTCGGGGGTGCGGTTGAACGGCATCCCCATCTTCTCGAGGTCGTAGACCGCGTCGATGGCCTCCTTGCACATGATCTCCACGGCGTCCTGGTCGGCGAGGTAGTCGCCGCCCTTGACGGTGTCGAAGGTGTGCCACTCCCAGTTGTCCTCTTCGACGTTGGCGAGTGCGGCGCACATGCCGCCCTGTGCCGCGCCGGTGTGGCTGCGCGTCGGGTAGAGCTTGGTCAGGACGGCGGTCCTGGCGCGCGGACCGGCCTCGACCGCAGCGCGCATGCCAGCGCCGCCGGCACCCACGATGACGACGTCGTAACGGTGTTCAATGATCATCCGAGGTCACGTGTCCTTCGAGTCGTCAGGAGACGTTCGGGTTGAACGTCAGCAGCACGTAGGTGCCCAACACCACGATGAACACCATCGACAGGGCCAGCAGCGTGTTGAGCCAGAACTTGGTGGAGTCCTTGCGGGTGTAGTCGGCGATGATCGTGCGCATCCCGTTGCCGCCGTGCAGTTGGGCGAGCCACAGCAGCAGCAGATCCCACGTCTGCCAGAAGGGTGAGGACCAGCGCTTGGCGACGTAGTTGAAGTCGATTCGATAGACGCCGTTGTCCCACATCAGCATGATGAACAGGTGCCCGAGGGCCAGGAACACCAGCACCAGACCCGAGAAGCGCATGAACAGCCAGGCGTACTTCTCGAAGTTGGGCATGGCGCTGCGCCGGCGGGGCGCCCGCGGGTTGTCCAGGCCGGCGGGCCGGTCGTGGCTGCGCTGCAGGACGGGTGCGGGCCCGCCGCGCTCGCTGAGATGGTCGTAGGGGTTCTCGCCCTTCACGGCGCCGGTCACAGGAAACGCTCCACCATGTGCATGCCGATCACGCCGAGCGAGCCGATGATCCCGGCGATCCAGATGCCGAGGACGACCCACAGCATCTTGCGCTGATACTTCGGCCCCTTCTCCCAGAAGTCGATGAGGATGAGGCGAATCCCGTTGAGCGCGTGGAAGAGCACGGCGACGACGAGCCCGGCCTCCATGAACCCGATGATCGGGGCCTTGTAGGTCTCGATGACGGAGTCGTAGGCCTGCGGGCTGACGCGGACGAGCGCGGTGTCGACCACGTGGACGAAGAGGAAGAAGAAGATCGCCGCGCCCGTGATGCGGTGCAGCACCCACGACCACATGCCGGGGTCGCCGCGGTACAGGGTGCGGCGGCGCTGTGGGCCCGGCCGGGCGGCGGGCGCCGCGGAACCGGTTGCCGTCTGCGTCATGTTCGACTCACTTCCACGCCTCCAACGACTTCGGTGGACGGTTCGAAAGTCGGTGGGGAATCGTTGCCAATCCGTCGTCCAAACCTGAGACCGACTCTAATCCCAAACAGGGCACGGAAAGAACTAGCGTGAGACCGTTGATTGCCCTGATACCACCGAATTTAGGGTGCCCTAAACCGGGGCGTGGCAGCGATACCGGAGGCTTCTAGATGCATTCAGAGACGTGGCGGCGGGTCTGACACGATGACGAACGTCGACTGGGATCTGTTGCGCGCCAAGGCAATAGAGGTTTCTCGACACGCCTACGCGCCGTACTCCCGGTTCCCGGTCGGCGCGGCCGCGGTCGCCTCCGACGGTCGCATCCTCGTGGGGTGCAATGTGGAGAATGTCTCATATGGCCTAGGTCTCTGTGCCGAGTGCGCAGTGGCCTGCGCGCTGCATTCCACCGGCGGCGGCACCCTCGTCGCGCTGGTCTGCGTGGACGCCACCGGAGCCACCCTGATGCCGTGCGGCCGCTGCCGTCAGGTACTGCTCGAGCACGGCGGCCCGCAGCTGCTGATCGATCACCCCGCAGGCCCGCGGCCGCTGCGCGAACTGCTGCCCGACGCCTTCGGGCCCGACGACCTCGAACGGGCCGAGTCGCGGTGACGCGGTTCACCTTCGACGCTCCGACGGTCATCAGGACCAAGCGCGACGGCGGGGTGCTCTCCGACGCCGCGATCGACTGGGTGATCGACGGCTACACCCACGGCGCCGTCCACGACGAGCAGATGTCGGCGCTCCTCATGGCGATCTTCCTGAAGGGCATGACTCCCGCGGAGATCTCGCGCTGGACCGCCGCGATGATCGACTCCGGCGACCGCTTCGACTTCTCGGATCTCCGCGCCCACGGCAAGCCGTTGCGGCTGGTGGACAAGCACTCCACCGGCGGCGTCGGCGACAAGATCACGATCCCCCTGGTGCCGGTCGTCATGGCCTGCGGTGCGGCCGTCCCCCAGGCCGCGGGCCGTGGACTCGGCCACACCGGGGGCACCCTGGACAAGCTGGAGTCCATCGCCGGGTTCAGCGCCGAGCTCTCCAAAGACCAGATCCGACAACAGCTTCAGGACATCGGGGCGGCCATCTTCGCCGCGGGGGACCTGGCGCCGGCCGACCGCAAGATCTATGCGCTGCGCGACGTCACGGCCACCACCGAGTCGCTCCCGTTGATCGCGAGTTCGATCATGAGCAAGAAGGTCGCCGAGGGGGCGCAGGCGCTGGTGCTCGACACCAAGGTGGGGCGTGGCGCGTTCCTCAAGAGTGAGGCCGAGGCGCGGGAGCTGGCGGCGACGATGGTCGCGCTCGGCAAGGATCAGGGCGTCGACACCCGGGCGTTGCTGACCGACATGGATCGGCCGCTGGGGTTGGCCGTCGGCAACGCCGTGGAGGTCGCCGAGTCGTTGGACGTGCTGGCCGGCGGCGGGCCGCCCGACGTCGTCGAGCTGACGCTGGCGCTGGCGACGCAGATGCTCGACGCGGCGGGCATCGACGCGACCGATCCCGCGCAAACGCTGCGGGATGGCACCGCGATGGACCGGTTCCGCGACCTGGTCGCCGCCCAGGGCGGGGACCTGTCCCAGCCGCTGCCGATCGGTGCGCACGCCGAGCACGTCACCGCCTCCCGGGGTGGCACGATGGGCGACATCGACGCGATGGCGGTGGGACTGGCGGTGTGGCGGCTCGGTGCGGGTCGCTCGACGCCCGGCGGCCAGGTGCAGTTCGGGGCCGGCGTGCGCATTCACCGCAGGCCCGGTGATCCCGTCGCCGCAGGCGACCCGCTCTTCACGCTGTACACCGACACCCCGGCCCGCTTCGAGGGCGCGCTGGCCGAACTCGACGGTGGCTGGAGCATCGACGACTCCGCGCCGGCCGACCGTCCCCTGATCATCGACCGAATCACGTGAGGAGAGCCGCATGACGACGCCGTTGACGCTCGAGAACATTCAGCAGGCCCCCAAGGCGCTGCTGCACGATCACCTGGACGGCGGGTTGCGGCCCGCGACGGTGGTGGAACTGGCCGACCAGTTCGGGTACGACGGGTTGCCGACGACCGACGTCACGGAGCTGGCGACGTTCTTCCGCACGGCCGCACACAGCGGGTCGCTGGTGCGCTACCTGGAGCCGTTCGCCCACACGGTGGGCGTCATGCAGACCGCCGAGGCTCTGCACCGGGTCGCGCTCGAATGCGTCGAGGACCTCGCCGCCGACTCGGTGGTCTACGCCGAGGTCCGGTTCGCGCCCGAGTTGCACATCGACGGTGGCATGTCGCTCGACGCCGTCGTCGAGGCGGTGCTGGCCGGCTTCGCCGACGGGGAGAAGGCGGCCGCGGCCGAGGGCAAGACCATCACCGTGCGCTGCCTGGTCACCGCGATGCGGCACGCTGCGCGGTCCCGGGAGATCGCCGAGCTGGCGATCCGGTTCCGCGACGTCGGCGTCGTGGGATTCGACATCGCGGGCGCCGAGGCCGGTTATCCGCCCACGCGGCACCTCGACGCCTTCGAGTACATGCGAAACAACAACGCGCGCTTCACCATTCACGCGGGTGAGGCCTTCGGGCTGCCGTCCATCCAGGAGGCGATCGCGTTCTGCGGCGCCGATCGGCTCGGTCACGGCGTCCGCATCGTCGACGACATCGAGGTGCACTCCGACGACGACGCCACCCTGGGTCGGCTGGCTTCGATCTTGCGCGACAAGCGAATTCCCCTAGAACTGTGTCCCTCGTCCAACGTGCAGACCGGTGCCGTCGCGAGCATCGCCGAGCACCCGTTCGCGCTGCTGGCCCGGCTGCGGTTCCGGGTGACGGTAAACACCGACAACCGGCTGATGAGTGACACCACCATGAGCCAGGAGATGCTGCGGTTGGTCGAGGCCTTCGGCTACGGCTGGAGCGATCTGGAGCGGTTCACGATCAACGCGATGAAGTCGTCGTTCATCCCGTTCCGCGAGCGGCTGACGTTGATCGACGAGGTCATCAAGCCGCGCTTCGCCGTCCTCATCGGTTAGACCCCCGACCGAGGGCGCACTTGCACAAGGCTTTGACGCCTTGGGTTTTCGCCGAATAGCTTGGGCGAGCCTGTCATTTCGTAGCGTTGCGATATGGCGTGGCGCTGAAAAACTGGTGCGACCGTCGCACACCTGTGGTGGCTTAGTATTCGAACTCGGATTGCGAAATGGCATGAACGACATCGGAATCGATCGACTTCGAGCGCAATGACACACGAACAGATCGTCGCAGGCGTCGTCTAGCGGCCTCCCCGTCTTCGCGTTAGGACGACCCGCTGTAGGTCCTGTGGCAGACGACTGTCTGCAGCGCCAAAAATATGGCTCCGTCTTCGGCTTCGTCGCGCAACGACGTCCAGTCGCGGCCGAAGCCTGCACGTTGACGCCCCCTGCGTCACCCGCACGGAACGACAACCTCCTAGAAAGGGATGCGGTGAACAAGACCGGTATGAATGAACGGCGCGCCACACGGGCTCGGCTTCTTGCGGTAGGAGCCATGACGACGGGCTCGCTGCTCGCTGGTGTCGTGGGGCATTCTGCGACGGCGTCGGCCACGTGCCTGTCGATATCGGGTTTCAATCTCGGAACCGGTTGTCACAGTGCGCCGTTCAGTCTCGCCATCGGCCTGGGATCCGGCGCGACCGCACACGCCCAGAAGCCGTTCACCATCGACCTGAGGGTCATGACCCCACACGGTCCGGCCAGCTGGCCTTCGTCCTTCACTGATTTGCGCAGCGCCATCGCTGCCCTGTTCGATTCCTTCACCCATCACACCCCGAAGAAGGCGCCTGGGGACAAGGCCGCCACTGACAAGGCCGCCAAGGACAAGGCGGCGACGGACAAGGCTGCTACTGACAAGGCTGCTACGGACAAGGCTGCTACGGACAAGGCTGCTACGGACAAGGCGGCGACCGACAAGGCGGCGACCGACAAGGCGGCGACCGACAAGGCGGCGACCGACAAGGCTGCTACGGACAAGGCTGCTACGGACAAGGCTGCTGCGGAGAAGGCGGCAGCGGACAAGGCTGCGGCGGACAAGAAGGCAGCCGAAGACAAGGCTGCTGCGGACAAGAAGGCCGCTGAGGACAAGGCCGCAGCGGACAAGAAAGCCGCTGACGACAAGACGCTGGCGGAGAAGGTTGCTAAAGCAAAAGCGGCTCTCGACAAGGCGACTGCGGACGCCGAGGCGGCAGAAAAGGCCAACGACGTGGCGTGGGCGAGAGGCCCAGCCTATCCCGAATACTTCAGCGCAGGGACCGTGAACCGAGAAGCGCAAGAGGCCTTGGATAAGGCGCAGGCAGAATACGACGCGTTGACAACACCGCCATACGTGCCGGATCCCGCTACGGCTCATGATGTCAATGCCAAGAAGGCGGCGGTTGACAAAGCCGAAGCGGAAAAGGCAGCCGCCGACGCGGCCGTTACGGCGGCGAGCGCCCAAAAGAACACTGCGATGGTGAACGCCGCGGCGAGGAGGCAGAGGAAAGCCGATGCAGAACTAGCCCGCGCCGACGCAGAATACAACGAAGCTCTCAAGGCCCAACCAAAGTCAGTCGACGCTTCGTCGCGCGATGTCACGGTGAGGACCCAGGGCGAGTTCGACGAAGTGCCCTCGGTCGAGACGAAGCGCGACGACCCGGCGTCGCCCACTGCCGCCGATGTCGCGCCGGGGTTGACGACCCCAGGTGAAGCGGCGGAACGACCTCGCATGACGACGACGGATCCCTCAAAGGTAGAGCAGGAGCAGCCCGGGAAGCACGGCGCTGCGTCGAGCGGGTCGATGTCTGATCCAACTGACGTCGACGACAGGAGCACCGATCTCGAGGGTGCCGAGGGACCGAGGAAGATCACGGCGTCCGTCACCGACGGCGGAGATGCTACGGGCACACGCTCGGATCGCGTTCCAGACGACGAACGTCAGAATTCGCCGTCAACCAAAGATGACGCTGTCGGCGATCGTGGTGCTCCGAGTCCGGCGGATTCTCATTCCGCAGCGGATGAAAGTCCTACCAAGTGATGGTTTTACGTGTCGCGCGGTCCAGGCCTGAAAGCGCAGTCGCTAAGGCGCCATGCGATTCCCGAGCGTCTGGCAGAGGATAATCCCGGTTCGGAGTTGGCTTTTTAGGCACACACCCGGGAAAGACGCGACCTCTGAGCGCTGTGGCCCGGGGCCGGAGTCGTTGTGGCCCAAAGTGGTTGCGGCGGTGATGCACAAGATGTGTCACCGCCGCGACCACAGGGTGACGCCCACGCTGATGCGTGACGTTGGACGATCGTGCGGCGGGTGCGGAGCGGGTCCGCTCGAGGGGTGCGGCATTGATTGTTCACGGCGATGATCATGGCTGCTCGGCGCCCGGGAACACTTCTGAAGCTCTCGAAAAAGGCTCAGTGCAAATATATTTCGGTCTGTTGCGCCGCATTTGCACATGCTTAGCATCCTCACACGCCAACGAGGGCGTGCATATGAAGGAGGATTGCCATGAAGTCGACGTCACTCTCTGGACGGGGTTGGACACGCGTTCGACCCCTTGTCGCAGGAGCTGTCATCGTGGGTTCACTGACTGGTGCCGTCGGTATGGCTCCGCTCGCACAAGCGATGTGTGGAGCACCCAGCCCGACGAACGATTCTCACGGGGGCGGTTGCCTGCTGCCGAGACCGTCGGTGGTGTCACCGGTCGTACCGCTTGTCCCGCTGAACCCGTCACCGGCCCAAGCGGCATATCACTGACATGATGCGCAGCAGGTATCTACAGTCGCGGTTTGCCGAGTCGACGGTTGGCGTTAGCGCCTCGATTCGAGAGTGCTGCACCGCGCGCATCTGTCGCCTCGTGCGTTGGGGTGTCGTCGTGTGCAACTCCGTACTCATAGCGTCTCCTGGCCGCCGTTGATCTCAGTTATCCTGCCGCTCAACGATTTACAGATGCCGGTCATGTGCTGGCGGGGGAAACCCCCGCCCGCCATGGCCGGCTCTCGAGTGAGGAGTGAATGGAATGGAAGAACACCGCGAAAAGGCCGCCCGGATGTGGCGCACACGGCTGTTGGTGGCGAGTGCGGTGACGTCGGGCGCGTTGATCTCGGCCTTGGGAGGGGCGCCGGGAGCGGGGGCGTCGGGGGACCCGGTGTCGGGAACCGGCGCAGCGGCGGACGGCGGGGAGCGCTGGGAAATCACGCAGGGCGAGGCGCCCGGAGTCTCAGTAGCGAGTGCCCACGCTGCGCCAGGCAAATTGGCCCAGACAAAAAAAGCGCTAAAGGACGCCAATGCGGCGAAGGTCAAGGTGTTGCAGAGATTTGTCGACGTCGTAGCGAAGTACGATCGCGCGTTCCACAACCTCTACAACCTGGACAGCGGCGCACCGACGAGGGCGCAGGCAACAGAGGAACTGTGGTCTCTGGATGCCCTGGTGAAGTCAGCTCAGGCCGATCTCAAGGCCGCTGACGCGGTTCTGCGTCAAGCGCAGCAGGAATACGACGCGATCACGACGCCAGAGGAGAGGGCGGCGGACAAGGCGGCCGCTGACAAGGCTGCTGCCGACAAGGTCAAGGCTGATGAGGCGGCTGCTACGCGGGCGAAGGACTTGGCTGCGAAGAAGGCAGAGGTCGACGATGTGGACGCGGCCGCCCAACGCGCTGTGATGAATCGCCGTGCATTGGGTGAGCAAATACGTACCGTCGAAGCTGAACTCTCGGCGCTCTGGTCGAGTGGTGTCGATCCGCAGAGCAAGGTCTATCGCCTCAAGAAAGAGGAGGAGCGGCACCTGAACGAGAATCTCCTTGCTCATGACCAAGCGTCGACCCCCATCTTCGACAAGCAGTCACGGCTACACAAGGAATACGACGCGGCCGTTGCGGCGAACAAGGCGGCGGATGAGGCAGACAAAGCGGCCGCGGCCAAGGCTGATGCCGGCGAGGACGATGCTGAATCGGAGCCCGCGAAGACAGACTTGACTGAGCTATCGCCAACCGATGCAACAGTTTTGCGTGCACGGGCTGAGGAGCGCGTCCGTATCGGCGCCGAGCCCGAAGCCGATGACGGGGCAGCACGCACTGCGGTACCAGGCAAAGACTCGATGGAGCCACAGACGTCCACCGACGAGCCGGGTGCCATCGCGTCACCGGTTGCCCCCGACATGAACCGTTCACCCGACGGGGTCGCGCTCGACGGGGCTGAGTAAGTCCCGCGCCCGCAGGGCCAGCCAGAAGTCGGCGATGGTGGCGGTGTCACCGATCCTGCGCCCGGTGATTTCTTCGACCCGCTGAATGCGATACACGACGGTCTGTCGATGCACCCCCATGGCGGCCGCCGTCCTCACCCACGAGCGGTCGCACCGCAGGTACGCGTCGAGGGTCGACACCATGTCACCGGCCCGTTCGGCGTCATAGGCGATGAGCGTTCCCAGCACGCGGTCGACCACGACCTGGGCCTCCTCGGTGTCGCGCAGGACCGACAGCATCGTGACGTCGCCGTAGCGAGCCGTGCGGTCCGGCGTGCTGTCGGCGGTGCGCATCGCCCACGTCGCCTCACGGACGGCGGCCGGTCCCCGGTGCGGGTGGGCCAGCACGTCGCTGACACCGATCACCGCCTGGGCGCCCACCCGGTGCCGGAGCGCTGCCAGGGGGCCCGCGCCCGCTGGCACGAGCGCATACGACACATGGCCCCGACGCAGCAGCAGGTGCGGCACCTGCCGTCGACCGAGGCTGACGTGCAGGTGCCGCTCGGCGCTCTGCGAGCCACCCGCGATCGCCACCAGAACGGCGGCCTGGGGTTTCAGCCCGCGCTCGGTGAGCCCGCGTACCGCGTCGGTCCCGGTGAGCCGACCGTCGCAGAGTGCTGCCAGGACCTCGGCGCCGACGCGACGGTCGTGTTCACGTCGCACGTTCTGCTGTGCGAGCAACACCGCCATCGCCGAGGCGAGGTGCTGCAGCTGCACGACGTCCGGCGGGGTGGCGCGAAACTCGTACGCCACCAACACCGTCGGCTCCTCGTCGGGCACCTCGACCGCCAGCGCGCGCTCGTCGCCCACCGAGACGTGCAGCACGCCGGGAATTGCACCCCGTCGGGCGGCGATCTCGTCGACCAGCGCGCGACGCAACGCCTCCGGCACGCCGTCGGAGGAGTCCAGGGCCACCTCGCCGGTCGCGGCGTCCAGAACGGCGAGTCGGCAGGCGATGTCGCGGCTCAGCTGTGGGAGCGCTAGCTCGGAACCCCTGCGGTTCACCGACTGGCGGATGACCTGGTACACCCGCTCGGTCACGGCTATGCGCCTGTTGTGGTCGCCCTCGGCGCCTCCCGCGACGGCTCGCCCGATCGCGGCGAAGCCGACCGAGTAGGGCACCAGCAGGATGGGAAAGCTCAGGTCGTCGGCGAGCGAGACCGCCGCCGGGGTGAGCTCGGGGGTCGCCGCGTCCAGCCCGATGACGACGCCGCAGATGCCCTCCTCGGCGAGGCCGCGAACGAGCGCGGTCTGCCCGTCCGCGGACGTGGGAAGGGTCCGCCCGTTCTTCATCAGCAACTCACCGCCAGCGAGCCATGACCATGGCTCGTCCAGGTCGGACGTCTGCGCCCAGGACACCGGCCGGTCCAGACCGCGCGCACCGGCACGCACCGTCAGGCGTAGGTGCGGAGTGTCGACGAGGTCGCTCAATCGGAAGGTCACGGCACCCAGCAATCTAGACGATCGTCCAACCCGCGGTCATTTCTTCAGACGATGAGCCGGTTCTGTTTTGGCCGTTGGAGGTACAAGGTCGCTGCAACCCGTCTCGAGGAGCCCCGATGACCGAGCCCACTGACACCACCGAGCCCCACGCCGAAGCGCCGACCAGGTTGAGCCGTGGGTTCAGCTTCCGTTCGGCGTTGGCCTTGGCGTTTGCCGATGTGTCACCGATCGCGGCGGTGTACGCGATCTTCACCCTCGGCCTGTTCGCCGCGGGTCCGAAGTTCTTCTGGGCGTTCCCGATCGTGCTGGTCGGTCAGATGCTCGTCGCAGGAGTGTTCGGCGAACTGGCGTCGCGGTGGCCGTATGCCGGCAGTGTGTACCAGTGGTCGCGGCACGTGCGCGGCACCACGTGGGGCTGGGTCGCCGCGTGGGCGTACATGTGGGGCCTGACGATCGCGCTCGGGACGCTGTCCTACGCCGCCAGCGGCTTCCTGCTGCAGATCTTCGGCGTCGACGCGCCATCCCGATGGCTGACCGCGACGGTGGCAATCGTCATCATCGCCCTCGGCACCGGCGTGAACATCGTGGGTCGCCGGGTGTTGAAGATCATGGTCATCGCCAGCATCACCTGCGAGGTCATCGGCTCGGTGGGACTCGGCATCGTGCTGCTGCTGTTCTACCGCGAGAATCCGTTCTCGGCGCTGTTCTCCAGCGCGAACATCCCTGACGCCGCCACGTGGACGTCGGGCCCGATGCTGCTCGCCATCGCCTACGTCGGCTGGTCGTTCCTCGGGTTCGAGGCGGCGGGGTCGGTCGCCGAGGAGGTCGACGACCCCGAGCGCAACGTGCCCAAGGCGATCATCTACGGGTTGCTGCTGGTCGGCCTGGTGGTCATGTTCTCCAGCGCCGCACTGATCCTCGCCATCCCCAATCTCGACCAGGTGGTGGCGTCCCAGTCCGGTGACGTGGTGTCACAGACGCTGACCGCGCACCTGGGCGCCGGGGTGACCAAGCCGCTGCTGGCGATGTTCGTCATCGGGTTCCTGTCGAGCTTCCTGGCCGTGCAGGCTGCCGTCTCGCGCTGCATCTGGGGCGCCGCGCGCGACCGCAGCCTGCCCGGCTCGAAGGTGCTCGGCAAGCTCGCCGGCCCGGAACGCCTGCCCGTCAACGCGATTGCGCTGACCGCCATCGTCGCCGTCGTCTTCATCCTGCTCGCCGGCTCGCAGTTCTACAACGTGCTGGTCAACTTCAACATCATTGGCTTCTACATTGCGTTCGGCGTGCCGGTGATCGGCGCGGCCATCGCGCGGCTGACCGGCAAGTGGCGCCCGGGCCCCTTCAATCTGGGGCGGTGGGGTGCGCCCATCACCTACATAGCGTCGCTGTGGATCATCTTCGAGACCGTCAACGTCGCGTGGCCGCGCACTCAACCCGGCCAACCGTGGTTCATCAACTGGGCCAGTGTGCTGACCACCGCCGTGCTCGCCATCGTGGGAATCGCCATCTATCTGTCCGTGCGACGCAACATCGAGGCGCCGGTCGGCGAGCGCTTCGCCCAGGAGGCGGTCGACGCGACGCAGGAAACCTGATGTCCCGCAACGCAATCGTCACCGGTTCGGCATCCGGCATCGGATTGGCCGTCACCGAACTGCTGCGGGCGCAAGGTTGGACCGTGACGGGCATCGACCTCTCCGAGGCCGCCGACCACGTGGCCGACGTGTCGGACCCTGCCGCGGTGAGCGCTGCGATCACCGCCATCCAAAGCTCGACCGGCGACGTCGACGCCCTGGTGACGGCGGCGGGACACTATGAGAGGTCGCCGATTTCGCAGATCTCGCCGGCCGCGCTGCACCGCATGCTGCGGGTGCACGTCGGCGGTCTGCGCAATGCGGCCCGGGCGGTGCTGCCCTCGATGCTGGCCCGCGGGTCCGGTGCGATCGTCGCGGTGACCTCGGAGCTGGCCATCGGCGGCGGTGACGAGGACGCGCACTACGCGGCGGCCAAGGGCGCGATCATCGGCCTGGTGCGAAGCCTGGCCGCCGAGCTGGCGGGCCGCGGCGTTCGGGTCAACGCCGTCGCGCCCGGTCCGACCGACACCCCGCTGCTGGCCGCCGATTCACCCTGGCGCGCAACGGAATACCTCGCAACCCTGCCCAACCGCAGACTCACCACACCCCAGGAGGTGGCCCGCGTCGTGGAGTTCCTAGCGGACGCGTCCTACTGCACCGGTGAGATCATCTCACCCAACGGCGGAGCGGTGATCTAATGAGCGACAAGCCCTTACGTGGACGACTGGCTCTGGTGACGGGTGGCGCCCAAGGCATCGGTGCGGCGATCGCGCGTCGACTGGCGTCCGACGGCGCCGACGTCGGCGTCAACGACCTGCGCGACGGCGACGCGCTCGCCGAGGTCGTCGCCGAGACGGGTGGCTTCCCGGTGATCGGCGACATCACCGATCCCGATGTCGCCGCCATGGTCGACGCCGTCGAGACGGATCGCCGCCGCCCCGTGGACATCCTGGTATGCAACGCGGCTTACATGACGATGGCGCCCTTCGACGACGACGACGAGGACGATTGGTGGAAGGTCGTCGACACCAACCTCGCGGGCACCTTTCGGCTCATCCAGGCGGTGCTGCCCGGAATGCGACGTGCGGGCGGCGGGAACGTCGTCGTGATCGCGTCGGAGTGGGGCGTCATCGGGTGGCCGGGTGCCAGTGCGTATTCGGCGTCCAAGGCGGGGCTGATCGCGTTGACCAAGACGTTGGGACGCGAATTGGCCCGGGAGAACATCACCGTCAATGCCATCGCGCCGGGGGTAGTCGACACCCCGCAGCTGCTCGTCGACGCCGAGGCTGCCGGGGTGAGTCTGGCCGAGATGCATCGACGTTACGGCGCGGACATTCCGATGGGCCGAATCGGTCGACCCGGCGAAATCGCCAGTGCCGCAGCCCTCTTGGCGCGCGCCGACGTCGGCGCGCTGGTGGGTCAGACACTGCAGATCAACGGAGGGTCCACACGGTGCCGGGTATGAGCGACGACGTGAGAGGTCAGGTCGACGGTCAGGCGGTGCCGCGCTATGCGGGGTTGACGACCTTCGCCCGACTGCCGCGGCGCGAGGACGTCAGTCGTTGCGACGTTGCGGTGGTCGGCATTCCGTTCGACTCGGGGGTGACGTACCGGCCGGGGGCTCGGTTCGGCCCGTCGCACATTCGGCAGGCTTCACGGCTGCTGCGGCCCTACAACCCCGAACTCAAGGTGTCGCCCTTCGCCCATCAGCAGGTCGTCGATGCGGGCGACATGGTGGCCAATCCGTTCGACATCGGCCAAGCGATCAACGAGATCGATGCGCAGGCAACCGAACTCATCGACGCGGGCGCGCGCCTCGTCACGCTCGGGGGTGACCACACGATTGCCTATCCGCTGTTGCGCGCCCACCACCGTCGGTACGGCCCCGTCGCGCTGCTGCACTTCGATGCCCATCTCGACACCTGGGACACGTACTTCGACGCCCCGGTGACGCACGGTACGCCGTTTCGGCGTGCCGCCGAGGAGGGTCTGTTCGTGCCGGGCCACAGCGCGCACGTCGGCATCCGCGGATCGCTCTACGCCGCAGATGATCTCGTCGACGACGCCGATTTCGGCTTCACGATCGTCCACTGCACTGAGTTCGAACGCCGCTCCACCGATGACGTGATCGAGCAGTTGCGCGCAGCGATCGGCGACCGCCCGCTCTACGTGTCGATCGACATCGACGTGCTCGATCCCGCGCACGCGCCGGCGACCGGAACCCCGGAGGCGGGCGGCATGACCAGTCGCGAGCTGCTGGCCATCCTGCGCGGGCTCGATGGTCACGATCTGGTCGGTGCCGACGTCGTCGAGGTGTCACCGGCCTACGATCATGCGGAG
The DNA here is from genome assembly GCF_010729665.1 of Mycolicibacterium madagascariense. Taxonomy (NCBI): domain Bacteria; kingdom Bacillati; phylum Actinomycetota; class Actinomycetes; order Mycobacteriales; family Mycobacteriaceae; genus Mycobacterium; species Mycolicibacterium madagascariense. The sequence goes on from NZ_AP022610.1 coordinate 1,416,166, forward strand.
ATGACGGGTGTGGCCGCGGCCAACGTGGCCTATGAACTGATCTCGCTGTTGGCCAAGAGGAGTGCGTCGTGACGGTTCCGGCCGAAACCATCGCGTGGCCGGGCGCTGCTAAGTGCGCCGCCTCGTTCAGCTTCGACGTCGACGCGGAGTCGGCGATGCTGGCGGTCGACCACGGCCACGCGACCCGGATGTCGGCGGTCAGTCATCAGGCCTATGGGCCGCTCGTCGGCGTGCCGCGAATCTTGAAGATCCTGGCAAGACATGGCATCACGTCGACGTTCTTCGTGCCGGGTTACACGGCGCTGCGCTATCCCGACGTCATCCGCAGCATCGCCGCCGAGGGTCACGAGATCGCCCATCACGGGTACCTGCACGAGGCGATGGCGGGGTTGTCGGCCGAGGAGGAGGCGGTCATCCTGGATCGCGGACTCGAGGCATTGGAGCGCGTGACGGGTAGCAGGCCGACGGGTTATCGGGCGCCGATGTGGGAGTTGAATTGGCATTCCCCAAAGCTGTTGCACGACAGAGGGTTTCTGTACGACAGCTCCCTGATGGATGCCGACCATCCCTATGAGCTGACGGTCGGTTCGGAGTCGCTGGTGGAGATCCCGATCCAGTGGGCACTCGACGACTGGGAGCAGTACTGCTTCGTCCCGGACTTCTCCGGCACCGGTCTCATCGAGAGCCCCACCAAGGTCGCCGAGATGTGGCGACTCGAGTTCGACGGCATGCGCGCGGTGGGTGGGTGCTTCGTGTTGACCAATCATCCGTTCCTCTCCGGACGACCGTCACGAGCCGCTGCGCTGGAGGGCCTCGTCGAGTACGCCTGCTCACTCGACGACGTGTGGGTGTCACCCCTCGGCGCGATCGCCCAGCACGTGCGTGGGCTGGGGCTGACGCCGCGGTCGGTGGAACGGCCCGATCCAGCCGACTTCTAGCTGGGCCGCGAGTTCGGCACGTTAGCGTGCCTTGCACTCCCGCTGTGCAACCAAGCCAGTCGAGCTCGATGAAGTAGCTGACAGGTTTGCCATTTCGTGTTGCTGTGCAAGCGATTTGGGTCTTCTTCTGCTCGCGATGTCGGTGTTAGCGTGCCGCGTCGCCAGGTCGGCGTCGTTCAGGAGAGGAGCGGACTGCGATGGATGATGAGCGGGCTCAACGTGATGGTGTTCGGCGTGTGCGATTGTCGTTGGTGGGCGTGGTGGCGTCGGGGACGCTGCTGATGGGCGCAGGAGGTCTGGCGCCGGAGGCGGGGGCGTCGTGCGTGTCGGTGTCGGGGATCAACCTCGGGTCGGGGTGTTCGAGTGCCCCCTTTAGCATGGCCGTGGCATTGGGGCCTGGCGCCAAGGCGCGGGCCGCGCGGCCGTTCACCTTTCGGTGGGAGGTAATCGTGGGTCAATTTCGCGTGAGTGAGTCCGGGGTTCAGATTCTGCCGCCGCAGGGATTGCGTCAACTGGGCGACGCGGTGCGGCATGCGGTGGCGTCGGTGATTCCGTCCCCTGTGCGCCGGCAGGCCGGGGTCAACGGGAGTCCTGGCCAGCAGAAGCAAGCCGGCGTCAAGGCGTCGGCGGACGAGTCAGCCGCAGACAAGAAGGCAGCCGCGGAGAAGAAGCTGTCGACGTTGCGCGACGCGCGAGACAAGGCGAGAGCGGCCGAAGCCGCAGTGACTGAAGAAATCGCGAAGGCCGAGCGAGAGGGACAGCTGGGTTCGGTGCATGACGCGCTGAAGGTCAAGCGTTACGACGTCTCACTGATTCGGGCGAATGCGGAGTCCATCTACGACGCTGCGCAGCGCGAATACGATGCGTTGACCACGCCGCAGGCCTCGACGCGTGTCAATGAGTCCCGACGCGAACGCGGCCACGAGAAGGCGCCCTCATCGTCGCCCGGCGTTGCTCGCGGGGACGAGAGCGTGCCTCACACTGCCAGCGCAACAACTGATCCGCCGTCGCCAGTTTCGGCGGACGCTCGCGATCGGGAGAGGCCAACTGACGTCCCGCGCGCGGAGCCAACCGCGGGTCACGGACTCGACCTTGCACGCGATACTCGGATGAGGAACGGCAGCTCGGCCGAAACCGACGACGTGCCGACGGTCGACGTTCCCGGCGGTAGGAAAGCCGATCGCGACGGCCTGGCCGCAGCTCGGCGCCATGCGGGTGTCACTGCCGTCGATCGGGAAAGCGGTTCAGGCTCCGGCCTTTAGCCGCGACGACGTGGATCCGACTGGCGAACCTCCGCATGGGCCGGTTGTCGGCGGGGCGCACCCACTCCGCGCGTAGCCCTTCGATGGGCTGAAAGTGCAGTGACGGACTCTCGTTGACTTTGCCCGGAATCAGCACGTGACCAACGGTTCGTTCTCGCCCGAGATCGCCGCACAATCAACCAGTTTGAGCTTTGGCAATGGACCTCGACGATTCGACATACGTGTGATTGGCGTTGATCGCGTAAGCTCGCCGGCCAGCCCCGAACGGCCATCACCGTCGGAAAGGTCCCGTCGCGCTGCTGCACTCCTGGGTAGCTCCTTCGGCGCACGGCACTCCGTTCCGATGGGTAGGTCATGTCTGGCTTCGGGAGACATGCGTAGGTGTTCCCGTTGTGCAACTGGGCCCCGTAACGGTTGAGGAGCTGGCTGCCAGGTAGAAGGCTTGATGTTGGCGTGCACATCATTTGGCCATTTTGAGCTCACGGTGTGGGTGTTAGCCTGCCGCGTCGCCAGGTCGGCGTAGTTAGTAGAGGAGCGGACGCGATGGCTAAGCATCGGGGGCCGAGTGTTGGCGGCCGGCGGGCAAGGGTGTTGGTGGCGGGTGCAGTGGCATCGGGGACGATGTTGACTGCTGTGGGGGGTCAGGCGCCGGTGGCGGGGGCTTCGTGCTTGTCGGTGTCGGGCATCAATTTTGGTTCAGGGTGTTCGAGTGCGCCGTTTAGTGTGGCGATCGGGTGGGGGCCCGGTGCCCAGGCGCGGACGGTGCGGCCGTTCACTTTTCGCTTGGGTGTGGGGTCGCGGGCGGGTGCTGGCGGCTCCGACGGTTTGTCGCCGCGGGGGGTGCACGATCTGGGTGAGGCGGTTCGGCGTGCGATCGAGTCATTGATTCCGCATTGGCCTGTCCACTTCCCGTGGGAGTCCGGGAGTGGTTCGTCGAAGCCCAAGGAGGACCCTGCCGACAAGAAGGACGACGCCGATAAGAAGGCGGCCGCGGACAAGGCTGCGGCGGACAAGGGGGCGGCCGATAAGGCGTCGGCGGATAAGGCTGCGGCGGACAAGGCGGCGGACAAGGCTGCGGCGGACAAGGCTGCGGCGGACAAGGCTGCTGCGGATAAGGCTGCTGCGGATAAGAAGGCCGCTGAGGAGAAGGCGGCTGAGGACAAGGCGGCAGCGGACAAGGCTGCGGCGGACAAGGCTGCGGCGGACAAGGCTGCGGCAGACAAGGCTGCGGCGGACAAGGCTGCGGCAGACAAGGCTGCTGCGGATAAGGCGGCGGCGGACAAGAAGGCCGCTGAGGACAAGGCGGCGGCGGACAAAACAGCCCGGATAAACAACCACGGACACAACAGACAAAAGGCTGCTGCGGATAAGAAGGCGGCTGAGGATAAGGCTGCTGCGGATAAGAAGGCGGCTGAGGACAAGGCTGCGGCAGACAAGGCGGCCGCGGACAAAAAAGCCGCTGAGGACAAGGCGGCGGCGGACAAGGCTGCCGCGGACAAGAAGGCTGCCGCGGACAAGGCGGCCGAAGACAAGGCTGCTGCGGATAAGAAGGCGGCTGAGGAAAAGGCTGCAGCCGACAAGGCGGCGGCGGAGAAGGCAGCCGCAGACAAGAAGGCCGCTGAGGATAAGGCGGCGGCAGACAAGGCTGCCGCGGACAAGAAGGCCGCTGAAGACAAGGCGGCTGAGGATAAGGCTGCGGCGGACAAGAAGGCCGCTGAGGAGAAGGCGGCAGCGGATAAGGCTGCGGCGGATAAGGCGGCGGCGGACAAGGCTGCGGCAGACAAGGCAGCCTGGACTCACGCTCCTCAGGACAAGGCTGGATGAAAACAGGCAAGGACAAAACCGCCGCGGATAAGGCGGCGGCTGACAAGGCGGCGGCGGACCAAAAAGCCGCCGAGGACAAGGCTGCTGCGGACAAGAAGGCCGCTGAAGACAAGGCAGCCGCGGACAAGAAGGCCGCTGAAGACAAGGCGGCTGAGGAGAAGGCGGCAGCGGATAAGAAGGCGGCTGAGGACAAGGCGGCCGCGGATAAGGCTGCGGCGGACAAGAAGGCGGCTGAGGAAAAGGCTGCAGCCGACAAGGCGGCGGCAGACAAGGCAGCCGCGGACAAGAAGGCCGCTGAAGACAAGGCGGCTGAGGATAAGGCTGCAGCAGACAAGAAGGCGGCCGAAGACAAGGCGGCGGCGGACAAGAAGGCGGCTGAGGAAAAGGCTGCAGCCGACAAGGCGGCGGCAGACAAGGCAGCCGCGGATAACAAGGCCGCCGACGATAAGGCGGCAGCGGACAAGAAGGCCGCTGAGGATAAGGCGGCAGCTGACAAGAAGACCGCTGAGGACAAGGCTGCGGCAGACGAGAAGGCGGCCGAAGACAAAGCGGCGGCAGACAAGAAGGCAGCCGATGACAAGGCCGCGAAAGACAAGGCAGACAACATCGCCAAGAAGAAGGCCGCCCTCGAGGCCGCAAATGCGGCGCTTGCCCAGTCCCTAAAGGATGTGGATGCGGCATACGACGCGGCAAGCAAAGCGCAGAATGTCCCAAATGTGCAACCAAGCGAGCTAGGCCCCAAGTTGATCGAGCTCGAAAAAGCTAACTCGAGATATAGGGCACTTCGAGCTGATGTCGAGAAGGCTCAAGCCGAATACGACGCAGTGATGTTTCCGCAAGCCTCAACCCACGCCCCGGAAGCGCGGTCGGCTGAACGCGCCGCGGAGCTGTCTTTGGCGTCGCCTCCCAACGCTGTGACTTCAGCTCGTAGTGTTTCGGACTTTGCACCTGGCCATGAGACGCCGATAGGGAAGCCGAATCATTCCACGGTGGACGGTAATTCAGCCGCGCACGCGATTACAGACGGGTCAACGAAGAACGACGAGAGCGGCGATGGCCGCTCCGTGCATCCGGAGAACGACAACCTTCGGGAACCGGAAGATATGTCAAAGGTCGACGCTCAGGACGTCTCTATTGGTAAGGACGCAGTCGACGTCACAAATCGTCATCGTGTGGAACGCGCGCCCGGCGATAAGGCGATCGAGTCGATCCCAGCCGAATCGGATGGGCTTGACGTTCACGGGCAGGCCTTGAGTCCTCAGCCAAATGCCGCGGAGGACGAGACGAAAGACCCCCCTGAGAGGTAGCGCGAGCAGCGCGCGGCAGGTGCGCTTACTCCTCTCGCGGTGGTGATTTCACGGACGACTCAACCTTCGTGAACTGCGTGACGGCCTTGGCGTACTCCGCCCGAGGCTTGCCGGCCGTGTCGTGGTTGAGCACGCGTCCGACGAACATGCTCGGCAGACTCTGTCTACCTGCTCGCGCACCCAGTACGTGGGCGGGCTTATTTCCTGCGTTTCGGCTATCCGGCGAATTGCTCGATTTAGTTCGAGTTATCGATGGTGTAAATCCGCGGCGTGGACTCGCGGTGATCGTGCCGGGGTTTTCTAGTATTCGGCCAAACAAAAAGCGGCTGATTGGCTCTGGTCTGAAGCGTTGCCAATGATGTCGTCCTCCGAGTGGTCAGCCACGCCCCACTGTGCAACTGCGCCGTCGATAGCCGGAGGGACGGCTGCCATCTTCATGACTTATGTTGCTGTGCAAGTGAATTGGATAGCTCCTTGCTTGTGGTGTGGGTGTTAGCCTGCCGCGTCGCCAGGTTGGCATCGTCTAGGAGTAGGGAGCGGGCTGCGATGGCTCAGCATCGAGATCAGCGTGATGGTGGCAAGCGGGCCAGGGTGTTGATTGCGAGTGCGGTCGCGTCGGGGACACTGCTGGTGGGCGCCGGGGGTGTCGCGCCGGTGGCAGGGGCGTCGTGCTTGTCGGTGTCGGGAATCAACTTTGGGTCGGGATGTTCGAGTGCGCCGTTCAGTGTGGCCGTGGGGTTGGGTCCTGGAGCTCAGGCGCGAACAGTGCGTCCATTCACCTTTCGCTTGGGAATGGCTGGGGTGGGGTCGGGTGCGGCTGGAAGCGGCCTTGAGGGTTTGCCGACGCGGGTAGTGCACGATCTGGGCGAAGCGGTTCGCCATGCTGTTGAATCGTTGATTCCGCATTGGCCTGGGCGCTTTCCGTGGCAAGCCGGCAATGGCTCGTCGACATCCAAGAAGGATGCTGCCGACAAGAAGGACGATGCCGAAAAGAAGGCGGCCATAGACGAGGCGGCGGCGGACAAGAAGGCGGCTGCGGACAAGGCTGCGGCGGACAAGAAGGCGGCCGAAGACAAGGCCGCGGCGGACAAGAAGGCGGCTGAGGACAAGGCTGCTTCGGACAAGGCTGCGGCGGACAAGGCCGCGGCGGACAAGGCCGCAGCGGATAAGGCGGCGGCGGATAAGGCGGCGGCTGACAAGAAGGCCGCTGAAGACAAAGCGGCGGCAGACAAGAAGGCCGCTGAGGACAAGGCGGCGGCCGACAAGGCGGCAGCAGACAAGAAGGCCGCTGAAGACAAAGCGGCGGCAGACAAGAAAGCGGCTGAGGACAAGGCGGCGGCGGACAAGGCGGCGGCGGACAAGGCGGCTGCAGACAAGAAAGCGGCTGAGGACAAGGCGGCAGCGGACAAGAAGGCTGAAGACAAGGCGGCAGCCGATAAGGCTGCGGCGGATAAGGCGGCGGCAAGATAAGGCGGCAACTGGCTCCGCTGAACAAAGCTGACTGAACAAAGAAGGCAGCCAGAGACAAGGCCGCTGCAAAAGGCCGCGGCAGACAACAAGCTGCGGCGGACAAGGCGGCGGCGGACAAGAAGGCCCTCGAAGACAAGGCGGCGGCAGACAAGGCTGCTGCGGACAAGAAGGCCGCTGAGGACAAGGCGGCGGCAGCAGATCGGCAGCGGCAACAGATAACGGCAGAACAAACGCTGCGGACAAACCCTGAACAAAAACGCAGCACAGACTGCGGCGGACTGCTGAATAAAAGCGGCGGACAAGAAGGCCGCTGAGGACAAGGCGGCGGCGGACAAGGCAGCCGCGGATAAGGCAGCCGGACAAAAGGCGGCGAACCGGAACAAGGCCCGCAGATAAGGCGGCAACAACCAGCTCGCGGCCGCAGACAAGGCGGCGGCGATAAGGCAGCGGCGGCGGACAAGAAAGCCGCTGAGGACAAGGCCGTGGCAGACAAGAAGGCGGCGGCCGACAAGGCCGCTGCGGACAAGAAGGCGGCTGAAGACAAGGCCGCAGCAGACAAGAAGGCGGCTGAGGACAAGGCGGCAGCTGACAAGGCTGCGACGGATAAGGCGGCTGCGGACAAGAAGGCCGCTGAGGACAAAGCCGCGGCGGACAAGGCCGCTGAAGACAAGGCTGCGGCGGATAAGGCGGCGGCGGACAAGAAGGCCGCTGAGGACAAGGCCGCGGCGGACAAGAAGGCCGCTGAAGACAAAGCGGCGGCAGACAAGAAGGCCGCCGAGGACAAGGCCGCAGCAGACAAGAAGGCGGCTGAGGATAAGGCGGCTGCGGACAAGAAGGCCGCTGAAGACAAAGCGGCGGCAGACAAGAAGGCGGCCGAAGACAAGGCCGCAGCGGATAAGGCGGCAGCCGACAAGAAGGCGGCTGAGGACAAGGCTGCGGCGGAGAAGACGGTGGCTGAGAAAAAGGCTGCCCTAGACAAGGCCCAAGCTGTGCAAGATGCCTACGACAAAGAGCACGGCGGTGATTACGCAAAATGGCAACAAACCCACAGTCAGGAAGATCTGTGGCGTTATCACACCTCAATCATCGAATATCAGCCGATCAAGGCCGCTGCCGACAAGGCGCGAGCGGAATACGACGATGCTGTGAAGAAGGCCGCCGGGGACAAGACTGCGGCGGACGCGGCAGCAGCCGGAGACCAGGATGCCGGTGAAACCAAGCCGCAAGCCTCCACGAACGTTCCCGAGCCGCGGTCGGCTAAACGGGTCGAGAATGTGCCCCCGGCGCGCGTGGATGATGAGCATCAACGGCTGGACGACTCTTCAACGACTGGCGGGGACGTCGACCTTGCGCGTCGATCGACCGGTGGGGCGTCGGCGGAGAACGCAACGGGATCCGCGCCTAGCGATGGGGCCGGTAGCGGTGTCGACGAGAGCGAGACGTCACCAGATTCGACGTCAGTTGGGTCGGCGGACCGCTAGGTCGGGCTCGGTGTGATGGTGCACCTCGCTCACACCGCCGCCCATACGCGGGGTGGTAGTCGACCTTCCTCGATGGTGTAAGCGAGGGGTGCCCGACGAGCGAGCTGATGCGGCGCTGAGGGTGATGGGGTGAGGACTGGCCTTCCCCTATGGGGTGTCGCAACCCTTGGCGTGCCCGCGACAAGTTGGTGCGGGCGCGTCAGCCGCCAATGCACCGAAACAAGAAGACCGCCAAACCCTGTCGAGAGCAGTAACTCGGGGTGCAGCGTAGAAATTGACCTACCGCGGTTTGATCGACGAATAACTTTGTCGGTCAACGGATTTGCGAACCCGCCGGGGTACGGCCTTCGGCGCCTTCCCGAATGCCCCGGACAACAGGATTCAACTCAATGTTCATTGAGACGTCCCGCCGTTCGGCGATGGGTTATCCCGGGTGCTCACACCGACACCGTTCCGTCCGGCGGAAACGGGGGCGGCATGGCGCACCGACTACTCCGTCACGGCAGAGATGCCGCTGACACGGACAAGCCGGTTTGCCCTGCGCCGGCACGACTCACGGCAGGACGGTCACTCCTCGCGCAGGCGGGACTCCACGAAGGACTCGACCTTCTCCCACTGCTCGACGGCCTTGGCGTAGGGCGCCGGGGGCTTGCCGACCGTGTCGGGGTTGAGCACGTGTCCGATGAACCTGCCTAGCGGCTGGTCCTCGTCCAAGGCGTCCTCGACCGTGCTGTCCTCGGCATAGTCGGCGACGTCGCGGACGAATTCGACGGCCAGGTCGAGCTGGTCGACGTCGACGGCTTCGGGGCCGTCGGAGATGTCGTCGGCCAATGTCCGCAGCACGTAGACGTTGTCGTCGGTCACCCGGATCTGCAGTGAGCCGTCGGTGGCGGCGGTCTTGATGTCGTCGAACGTGGCGAGGTCGGACAAGTCGCTCTCGTGCTCGTCGGCGAGGTAGCGGGCGAGCGACCGCTCGGAGCCGAACACGCTGATGCGCCCGTTGCGACCCAGGAAGATCGGCTGATCGTCCAGATAGCAACGCAGGGTGTAGTAGGTGCCGCCACGGGTCAGCAGCCGAATCGGGTCGATGCCGACGTGGGTCCAGAAGTCCTCGTCGCTACCGAGCACCTGATCGGTGGCCGCTGCGGTGAGCGCCGCCTCCTCGGGATCGGTCTCGTCCTCGTCGTCGATCACCACGTCGGTCTCGGCCGGGTCCTCCTCGACCTCCGGTTCGGGCGCCGGCTCGGCCAATTCGGCTGCGGCCTTCTCCGACGCCGTGGCATCGACGTCGGGGATCGTCACGATCTCGTCGATCGCGTCGACCACACCGTCCCAGCCGCGGGCGATGACGCCCTCGATCTCTGCCCAGCGCTTGCGACCCGCGCGGCCCTCGAACGCCTCGAGCCCTCCGCCGAGGGAGCCGAGGACGGGATTGCCGTTGAAGAGCTTCGAGACCACCGCCAAATCGCACACCGAGCCGATCGCTTGCACGACGGCGAGGGCGTGCAACAGCGTCGCGACCGACTCCTCCGTCGGCTTCTCCGCCGCGAGCTCGGGCACGCCGATCAGGTCGTGCTGCCGCTCCTCGCCAGGATCGAGCCGGTGCGCCGACGACTCCTTCAGCGCGGTCCACGCGGGGTGGTCAGTCAGGTCGTTGTCGGAATTGGTCCGCACGAATGCGACCAGGTCAGCGACGCTTTCGAAGCCGTAGAGGTCGTCGTCCTTGCCGAGGAACGCCTGCCATTCGTCGTCGGCGTCGCGCCACGACGGTGCCCACAGTGTGTACAGATCGCCCTTGGTCAGACCAAGCCTCACAGGCACGATGTCAGCAGCCATGCGGCACAGCCTAACGACGCACGATGCGCGCGCTGCTGTCAGGCGCGGGCGAAGTACCGCTGGCCGTCGACCGCGACCCGACCGAAGGCCACCTTGAGCACGGGAGCCAGCGGAACGAAGGGCAGCGCCAGCGCCCGCTTGGGCTCGATGGCCACGGTCCACGTCAACCGCGACCCGTCACCGTCGGGTTCCACCTCGTAGTCCTCGGCGAAGTGCTGCAGCAGAGGCAGGTTCCCCTCATACGCGGCGAAGGAGTAGCCGCGTCCCTCGTCCCACCGGAAGAACCGTTCGCGGATACGCGTCAGTCCCGGCGCGAGCGTCACCTCGCGAGTCGTGCCGACGCCGAATGGGCGTGGGCTCGTCCAGTTCACCGACGACACCAGCGGGCTCCACGCGCTCAAGGACGCGTCACTGGCCAACGATTCCCACACCGTCTCCGCCGGCGCCGCGAGCCTCTTCTCGTAGCGGAAGACGTGCGGGGCCGCCGTGAAGAAGGCCCCGTCGACGGGTTCTATCGAGTACCAGCGCGTCATGGCTCACCAGCATGCCAAAGGACGCGGCACGATGGCCCCATGCGCGCTGTGGTGTTCGATGAGTTCGGCGGTTCCGTGGACGTCCGGTCGGTCCCCGATCCGGCGCCTTCCCGGGGCGGCGTCGTCGTGGAAGTACAGGCGACGGGCCTGTGCCGCAGCGACTGGCACGCGTGGGCGGGTCACGACGACGGCGTCGCGCTCCCGCATGTACCGGGCCACGAACTGGTCGGCGTGGTGGTCGCGGCAGGACCCGACGTTCGGCGCTGGCAGGTCGGCGACCGCGTGACCACGCCATTCGTCTGCGGTTGCGGCGCGTGCGAGTGGTGCCGCGCCGGTCAGGCCCAGGTCTGCCCGACGCAGACGCAGCCCGGTTTCACGCACTGGGGCTCCTTTGCCGAGCTCGTCGCACTGCATGCCGCCGACACCAATCTGGTCGCGGTGCCGGACATCGTCGAGGATGCCGCGGCCGCCGGGTTGGGCTGCCGGTTCGCGACGGCCTACCGAGCGCTGCACGCGCGGGCCGGCGTGCACGCGGGGGAGTGGGTCACGGTCGTCGGCGTCGGCGGGGTGGGGCTCAGCGCCGTGCAGGTCGCCGTGGCCGCCGGCGCCCGGGTGATCGCCGTCGACCGCACGCGGGCAGCCCTGACCCTCGCGCAGCGGCTCGGCGCCGAGCACACCGTGCTGGCCGACGGGGTCGACGTCGCGGCCCGCGTGCACGACCTCACGGCCGGCGGCAGCCACGTCGCCATCGATGCCGTCGGCTCACCGGGCACCTGCGCCGACGCCGTCTACAGCCTGCGCAGGCGGGGCCGTCACGTGCAGGTCGGTCTGTTGCCCTCCGTCGGTGGCCATCCCACCGTTCCGATGGAGCGGGTGATCGGGTGGGAGCTCGACGTCCTCGGCAGTCACGGCATGGCCGCCGTCGACTATCCCGCGATGCTGGGCCTCGTCGAGGCGGGCACGCTGCGACCCCAGGATCTCGTCGAACGCGTGGTTGGCCTGTCGGAGGGGGCCCGGCTACTACCGTCGGTCGACACCGCCTCGCCTGCCGGTGTGACGCTGATCGACCCACGGGTGCCCTGACCGTCAGGCCGTCGGCCGCCAGAAACCCTGAAAGTGCTGATCCGCGTTGGTCGTTCGGATCGCCGACAGGTGGACGGGGTCGCCCGCCTCGATCATCATGCCGTTGCCGACGATCATCGCGACGTGCCCGTCCCACACGGCCAGGTCGCCCGGTCGCAGCGATGAGGCGTCGACCGCGGCGCCCACGTCCTGCTCCTGTGCGAGCCGTGGAAGGTCAAGTCCCGCTTCGTGATACGCCCACTGGGTGAGTCCGCTGCAGTCGAGACCGACACCGGGGGTGGTGCCGCCCCAGTCGTAGGGCACGCCGAGCTGGGTCAGGGCGTGTCGAACGGCGCTCGCCGCAACGGCATTGGGCGCGACCGCCGTGCTGCCGTCGGGAAGGTGGACGGTGACGCCGCTGCCGAAGACCTCGGGGTCGACGTTCGGCAGCGGGCGGTCGTCCGCCTCGGGCCAGACCGCGCTGACGTGCGCGGCGTGGACGATCGGTGTCGACGCCGGGGAACCGTGGCTGGCACCGACGCCCGCCGACAGGCCCATGGGAACCGTCGGCGCAACCGGCGCCATCGGCCCCGTCACCGCGGCCCGATGACCGTCGAGCTCATCGCGCAGACCGTCCACGACGTCGTTGGCCTCGTCGAGGGCGCGGCGGGCCTCGACCATCAGTTCGTCGGCGACGCCGGGCTCGTCGATCCGAGCTTCCAGTGCGGCGGCCTTCGCCTCGAACGCATCGATGATGGCCTGCAGGCGCAGACGCGCACCGGCCACCGCCCCGACCGCATCGGCGGTGGTGGCGCCGAGTTGGGCCGTGCGTGCGACGAGCTCGTCGATGGCGGCGACGGTGGCCTCGGTGAAGTCAGTGGCGGCCGCCGCGGCCTCGCCCGTCCACGGGACGTCGCGCCCCGACCGGCCCGTGGCGGCAGCGACGTCGGCCAGGGCGCGACGAATGTCGTGCAACGTCGTCGCCGTGTCCGGCGTGCCGGTGCCCAGCATCGCCTGCACGTCCCGCAGTGGGGCCGTCAGCTGACTCACCAGGGCGCTGGACACGCCTAGGCCCAGGCTCGCTGAATCGACTGTCCCGCATGGCCTTCCGCATCGCGATAGGCGGCTGCGGTGGCGCCCGCGGTGGCGGTCGCCGCGGTGAGGCGCGCGGCGAGGACGGTAGCGCGATCCGCCGCATGTGCCAGCGCCTCGTTCAAGGCGATCAGGTAAGCCGTGCCGACGGAGCCCAGGGCGTCGGCACCGACCGTCGCGGCGGTCAGCGCAGCGGCGATGGCCGCGAGAGCGTCGGCATGGTCGCGGTGCGTGGCGCCGAGCGCGCGGAGGCCCGAGGTATCGGCGATCATGCGCGTTATGACGTGCGTAGAGCGCGCCCGGTTCCCTCGACGTCTAGGGTCGCCGCATGGACGTCCGCGTTGTCGATCATCCCCTCGCCGCCGCCCGGCTGACCACGCTGCGCGACGAGCGCACCGACAACGCCGGCTTCCGGGCGGCCCTGTGCGACCTGGCGCTGATGCTCGTCTACGAGGCCATGCGCGACGCCGCGTCGACCCCGGTGCCGATCCGCACCCCGGTGGCGGAGACCGTCGGGTCCCGGCTGGCGTCGCCGCCGCTGCTGGTTCCGGTGCTGCGGGCAGGTCTCGGCATGGTGGAGCGGGCCCAGCAGCTCATCCCGGAGGCCAAGGTGGGATTCGTCGGGGTGGCCCGTGACGAGGAGACCGCCCTGCCCACCCCGTATCTGGAGTCGCTGCCCGACGACCTCAGCACGTGGCCGGTGATGGTGCTCGACCCCATGCTGGCCACCGGCGGATCGATGGTGCACACCCTGGGCCTGCTGCGCGCTCGCCAGGCCGTCGACGTCACCGCCGTCTGCGTGGTCTGCGCCCCGGAAGGCATTGCGGCACTGGAGAAGGCGGCACCTCACCTGACGCTCTACACCGCCGCCATCGACGACGGACTCAATGACGTCTCCTACATCGTGCCCGGCCTCGGCGACGCGGGCGATCGTCAATTCGGGCCGCGCTGAAGCAGACCGACCACGTCGGCTCGCAGTGCGTCGAGGCGTTCGGCGGCCTCGCCGCGGGCCGCCGCCACGTCGTCGCGCGGCGGTAGTCGAATCTCGAAGTAGACCTTGACCTTTGGCTCGGTCCCCGACGGGCGGACCGCCACGCGCACCGACTCGCCGGTGTAGATCAGGGCGTCGGTGCGGCCCAGCAGATCCGACACCTCGACCAGCTCGCCGGCCAGCCGCGACGGTGGCGCCGTGCGGAGCCGTTGCATCAGGTGAGCGTCCGCAGGGACCGACACCGCGGCGGTCACGTGCACGCCGTGACGGAGTGCGAGCGCATCCAACGCATCCGACGGGGTACGCCCCGCGGCGCGCAGCTCGGCCACCAGATCGCAGGCGAGCACGGCAGCGCTGATGCCGTCCTTGTCGCGGACCGCGGAGGGGTCGACGCAGTGGCCGATGGCCTCTTCGTAGGCGTACACCAGCGTGCTGCCGGGGAGGTCGGCGTCACCGCGGGCCAGCCACTTGAACCCGGTCAACGTCTCGACGTGCTGCGCGCCGTGAGCGGCGGCGATCGAGGCCAGCATGCGCGATGACACGACCGTGCTGGCCACCACGGCGTGGGCGGTCACCACGCCGGGATCGAGCTGGGTGAGGACGTAATCGCCGAGCAGCCAACCGGTTTCATCACCCGAGAGCATTCGCCACCCGGAGTCGGTGGGGATGCCGACGGCGCACCGGTCCGCGTCGGGATCCAGTGCGATCGCCACGTCGGCGTCGACGTCGGCGGCCAACGCCAGCAGCAGATCGGTGGCTCCCGCCTCCTCCGGGTTGGGGAAGGCCACGGTCGGAAAGTCGCCGTCGGGCGCGAATTGCTCGGCGACGACGTGCACGTCGGTGATGCCCGCTTCGCGCAGGACGCGCAGGGCGGGTTCGCCGCCGACACCGTGCATGGGGGTCAACGCCACCCGCACGGGGCTCGTACCCCGCCGCACCTCGCTCGCCCGCCGGACGTAGTCCGCGATGAGGCCGGTGTCCGAGGGCATCACGTCGGAGCGCGGGACGTCGTGGGGCGCAGCGGCCATCGCGGCCTCGATGTCACGGTCGCTCGGCGGGACGATCTGCATGCCGCCGTCGAGGTACACCTTGTAGCCGTTGTCCGAGGGCGGGTTGTGGGACGCCGTGATCTGCACACCCGCGGCCGCCCCCGAGCGGCGCACCGCGAAGGCCACGACCGGCGTCGGAACCGGATCCGGCAGCAGGACTACCGAAAATCCGTGAGCAGCAAGCACTTCAGCCGTCGCCAGCGCGAACGCGTCGGAGTGGTGACGAGCATCGCGGCCCACCACGACCGTCGAACCGCCGAGGTGGCGATCGGCGAGGACCTTGGCCAGCCCCCAGGTCGCCGCGGTGACGGTCTCGACGTTCATGCCGCCGGGGCCGGGCCGCATCGGCCCCCGCAGGCCGGCCGTGCCGAAGGTCAGGGGGGGCTCACCGGGTGTGCTCATGTGCTCATTGTGACCGGCCGGGCTGGGCTGGCCCGGGGGTGTGCAGGCAGACACGGCAGACACGGGCGACTGGGGGCCCGTCGCCGTGGCCTACCGGTCGAGGAAGACGACCGTGTCGTCGATCGACTTGCGCGGGACGTCGAGGTTGTTGGCCGGAAAGTCTTCGACAGCGTATCCGATGGCCAGACCGCACAGGATGTCGTACTCGTCCGGGATGAGGAGGGCCTCGCGGACGACGTCGGGGAAACCGGCGATGAGCATCTGAACGCAGGTGCCCAGTCCTCGCGTGGTCAATCCCAGGATCAGCGTCTGCAGATACATGCCCACGCCCAGACTGTCGACGTGATGGAGGCCGCGGGGCATGCACACGACGCCGGCCAGCGGAGCGTCGTAGAACCGATAGTTGAGCCGGATGGCCGTTCGACGCGCCTCGAAATCGTCGCGGGTGATCCCGAGGCTTCCGTAAAGCTGTTCTCCCAGTTCGTATTTGAACCGATTCAAGTCGTCATGTAGCGGAGGTATCGATGGCTCGCGCGTCCGGGACGCGTCGAGCAGCGCGGTGACCAGTCGTTCGCGCGCAGCCCCTTCGGCAAGTATGAGGTGCCAGGGCTGGGTGTTCGAGTTCGACGGTGCGCGTCGCGCCAGTTCCAACGCCTCGACGACGGCTGATCGGGGCACCGCCTTGTCGGGGTGGAACAACCTGATCGATCGGCGATCTCGCACCACACGGTCGAACTCGCTCATTTCCCACGTCCCCTCACAGCGTTCGGACGACGGTATCCGAGGCGGTCCGTGCGAGTGCTACACGCAGTCCGTGTCAGCGTTCATCATGGGTGTCGTGGGGTGGACGTTTGGACCGGGTCGCCGGTGGGGGCTGTTGGTCGGCGCTGTCGTGGGGGTGTTGGCCGTGGTGATCGCTGCAGCGAGCATGCTCCATGCCGTGGTGCCCGGTGAGAAGGCGGCCGTGCCTATTCGCAACCCGATCCCCATGGACGAGGAGTTTGCGAACATCAACCGGGTGTCGCACTGGCCGGCGGAGTGGATCGACGCGGTGTGCGAGAGGCCGGTGTACACACTGCGCAATTACACGATGCTGCCTCACGCAACGGCCAACTCCTCTTGCCGATCGTTGATCAAGCCTGGCGGAGACGTGGATTATCTGATGATCTCCCGCTTTCCCAGCGAGTTGCCGATGCAGGTAGACCTGCACAATGCCGGCTACCAGTGGTACGCGTTCGCCTTCGATCACGGCTCGCTGATCGCGTTCGAGACTGTCTCCGACTCCGAAGTCGTCGGCTCGAATGGGCTGCGTGAGTCTCCGGTCTTGCAGCCGCTCAAGCGATTCGGATTCCACATCTATGCCAACCCCGGACCACCGTAACCCTGACCCGCCGTAGTGGGCTTATCCGCTAGTCGGCACGGCGGCGGCGTTCGTCGGGGTCGTCGACCCACGTGCGGTACAGCTTGTGGACTCCGCCAGTCTCCATGAGGCGCGCCTTCCAGTCGTCACATGACGGCTTCGCGCCGAGTTCGATGCATCCCTCGATGATGTCTTCGAGCACGACTCGCGATCCCGGCAGATGGGCTTTGATGTTGAACGACGGGTGGATGTGCGGTCGCCGTTCGGGACTATTGCCCATCGGGTGCCAATGCCAGCGGATCTGCTGGCCCGTCTGCATTTCCAGTTTGTAGATGTACTCACGCGTGGAAATTCGGAATTTCTCTGGTGGTCGGTAAGCGCGGTGTTCCTCTGAGGTCGCGACAAGTTCGAATCGTTGTTGAGCATGGAGGGTGCCGAAGTCTCTAAGGCTCATCCCGTCAGGGCCGTTGAGTATCCATGCGCCGGTATCACCGACTTGGTGGACTCGTTCAGTGAGCCGGACCTTGGCGACGCCGTCGAGGCACGACAGCGCCGCTTGCAGGGGATCGATGTAGTTGCGCAGCGCTTCGGACGCGGTTCTCCCCGGCAACAAGATTTCCCTCGGTCGCCGGGCTTCAGCTAGCGCGCAAACGGTAGCGCTGTGGCCACCTCGGCCAGTCCAGGTACTTCGTCCCAGTTGGTGCCTTCGAATTCGCCTGCATCCCAGCGACGGAGGAACTCAGTGCCGCTGATGCCCATGTTCTTTTGCGCGATCTGATCGAATAATTCGGCGCTATCGCGGGGGTTCACGTAGTCGACACCACCCGTGGTCTCGGTCGTTGTCGCCACTTTAACCACCCCTTATGTCTTCACGCCCGCTCGGTGAGAGTGCCTGCGGTACCTGATGACGTCTGTTTACCAGTTGGCACCGACAATACCTGCGGTGTGCAAGAGGTGACGGCAAGCGTCATACGTCTTGGGCCCGCGTCGGTTAGCAGTATTTGACCCAGTTCTGGACAGAAGTAGGCGTTCCTGGGATCGTCGTCCGTCAAGAGAGCGGTAAGTGTGTAGACGGTCGCTTTTGTACGGCGGCAACAGCTTTCGATCTAGCAGGCTCAAGAACTGCGCACCGGAGCGCCGTAGACCCCCGCCAGTGGCTGGCGGAACGCCGACCTCAGTCGAGGGGGCGCTCGTCGCCGTCGGCGAGCTTGCGCAACACCGGTGCCACCAACATCAGCAGGTTGAATTCGAGCTCGGTCAGCGTGTCCAGCATCGCCGCGTTCAGCCACGCGTCGCGTTCGGCCCGGTCGGCTTCCAGGAGCGCGACGCCGTCAGCGGTCACCTCGACGAGCTGGCGGCGGCGGTCCTCGGGATCGGTCCGGCGGGCGACCAGACCGCGCGACTCCAGGTGATTGAGTCCGTCGGTGAGCGACTGGGCGCGAACGTGCATGCGGATGGCGAGCTCGGCGGGGGTGGTCACCCCGGCTCTGCTGACTTCGCCGAGCACCTGTTGCTGGCCGAGCGTGAGGCCGTTGTCGCTGCGGTGGCGCCGGAGCTGTCGGGTCAGCGCCATGATCGATTCGCGCAACTCGGTGGCGTTGGCCATGGTCGAGGTCATTACCAAGTTATACCTTGGTATCGCTGTGATGAACGTCGAGTTGATGTCTCAATATGGCAAGCGCATACTTGGAGTCATGTGGAAGTGGGCGCTCCTGGTCGCGATCACGGTCGCGGTGACCGTGCCGTTGAACGCCATCGGCGTCCCGTCCGCGGCACTATTCGCCGCGCTCATCGTCGCCATCGTGCTGGCACTCGCCTCGCTCGCTCCCGCGGGTGTCCCGCGCCGGGCGGGCCTCGTCGCGCAGGGCGTGCTCGGGGTGTACATCGGCACGATGGTGCACCGCGACGCGCTGACCGCGCTGGGGTCCGACTGGCCGATCGTGCTGGCAGTCGCGGTGTGCACGCTGGTGCTGAGCATCGGCGCGGGTGCCCTGCTCGGGCTCAACCGCGGCATCAGTCCGCTCACCGGATCGCTGGCGTTGGTGGCCGGCGGCGCCTCGGGATTGGTGGCCATCGCGCGCGAACTCGGCGGCGACGACCGCGTGGTCGCCGTCGTGCAGTACCTACGCGTGGCGCTGATCACCGCATCGATGCCCGTCGTCGTGACCCTCGTCTTCCACGCGCAGAAGCGCAGCGGCGCGGCGGCCGCCGGGTCAAGCGCTACGGCGCCCTGGTACGTCAGCATCGGGCTGCTCGTCCTCGTCGTGCTGGTCGGAACCACGGCCGGCAAGCTCGCGCGGCTGCCCGGTGCCGGTTTGCTCGGCCCCATGGCGCTGACGATCGCGCTGGAGTTGACGGGCACGTCGTTCGGGCTGTCCGTGCCGATGCTGCTGGTGCAGTTGGGGTACGCCGTCATCGGTTGGCAGGCGGGGGTCGCCTTCACGCGGGAGTCGATGCGCGCCATCGGCCGGGCCCTACCCGCCGCGCTCGGTCTGATCGTGGTGCTCAACCTGGCCTGCGCGGGCCTCGGCGTCCTGCTGGCCCACGTCACCGGAGTGAGCCTGCTCGAGGGCTACCTGTCGACCAGCCCCGGTGGCATTTACGCCGTGCTGGCCACGGCGGTGGAGACGGGCTCCAACGTCACGTTCATCGTGGCCGCGCAGGTGGTCCGGGTGCTGCTGATGCTGTTCGCCGCACCCATGATCTCGCGCGGACTGGCAACGCTGTCGCAGCGTTCGGCCTACACCCGCGACAGCACCTCGGCGAGCAGGGAACCCATCCGCGTCGCCGACTGACGCCCCGCCTCGAGCACCTCGAGGTGGTTCAGGGGTTGACCCGTCATTCCCGCGGCGAGATTCGTCACCAGAGACATCCCCAGCACCTCGGCGCCCGCGGCCCGCGCCGCGATGGTCTCGTGCACCGTCGACATGCCGACCAGGTCCGCGCCGAGGGTGCGCAACATCCGGATCTCCGCGGGCGTCTCGTAGTGCGGGCCCGGTAGGCCCGCGTACACGCCCTCGGTCAACGTCGGATCGACCTGCGTGGCGAGGGCCCGCAGCCGCGGCGAGTAGGCGTCGACGAGGTCGACGAATTGGGCGCCCACCAGTGGTGAGCGCGCCGTGAGGTTGAGGTGGTCGCTGATCAGGACGGGCTGGCCGACGGCGAAGTCCTCGCGCAAGCCGCCCGCGGCGTTGGTGAGCACGACGGTGCGCGCACCCGCCGCGCACGCCGTCCGCACGGGGTGCACGACGTGCTGGAGGTCGTGTCCCTCGTAGGCGTGAATCCGACCGAGCAGCACCAGGATTCGCCTGTCACCGATGGCCACCGACAGCAGCGAGCCGCCGTGACCGGCGGCCGACGGCGGCGTGAAACCGGGCAGTTCGGACATCGGGACGACGTGTGACGGTGCGCCGAGTTCGGCCGCGGCGGGCGCCCAACCCGAGCCGAGGACGACCGCCACGTCGAACGCGTCGACGCCGGTGCGCCGCAGGAGTTCGGCGGCCGCGGCGTCGGCCAGATCGCGAGGACTGCTCACAGCCGGGAAGCGTACGGGGGTGCCCGCCGCCGCGTTCAGATGGCGGCCGCGGCTGGCGTGCGCCGGGAGCGCCGTCTGGACCGGCGAACGCTCCCGCGAAGGTTGCGGCGGTCGATGAGATACTGCTCCGATGCCCACCGCCGAAGCCTCGACGACCGTCGAGGACGTCGTGCGGCGACGCCGCGGCGACCTCGTCGAGCTCTCGCACTCCATCCACGTCGAGCCCGAGTTGGCGTTCGCCGAGCATCGCAGTTGTGCCAAGACCCAGGCGCTGGTCGCCGAGCGCGGATTCGCCGTCACCGCCAAGCCCGGGGGATTGGACACCGCGTTCCGGGCGGAGTTCGGCAGCGGCGCTCTGGTCGTCGGCATCTGCGCGGAGTACGACGCTCTGCCCGGCATCGGTCACGCCTGCGGACACAACATCATCGCGGCGTCCGCGGTGGGGACGGCACTGGCGCTGGCCGAGGTTGCCGACGAGCTCGACCTCACCGTCGTGCTGCTCGGCACCCCGGCCGAGGAGTCCGGCGGCGGCAAGGCCTTGATGTTGGAGGCGGGCACGTTCGACGACGTCGCCACGACGGTGATGCTGCACGCCGGTCCGCTCGACATCGCCAGGGCACGTTCGCTGGCACTGTCCCAGGTCGCCGTGGAGTACACCGGGCGCGCCGCACATGCGGCCGTCGCGCCCTACCTCGGCCTCAACGCCGCCGACGCGATCACGGTGTCCCAGGTCGCAATCGGTCTGCTGCGCCAACAGCTCGCGCCGGGACAGATGGTGCACGGCATCGTCACCGACGGCGGGCAGGCCACCAACGTCATCCCCGCGCGCACGGAGATGCACTTCACCATGCGCGCCAACGACTCTCAGTCGCTCACCGAGCTGGAAGGCCGAATGTCTGACTGCTTCCTCGCAGGCGCCGTGGCGACCGGCTGCGGCCATCGGGTCGAGGCCACCGAGCCGTCGTACCTCGAGCTGACGCCCGACACGTGGCTCGCCGACGTATTCCGCGACGAGATGCGGCGGCTGGGTCGCACGCCCGTCGCAGCCGAGTTCGAGGCGGCGCTCCCGCTGGGCAGCACCGACATGGGCAACGTCACCCAGGTCATGCCGGGCATCCACCCGATCGTCGGCATCGACGCCGAGGGCGCATCGGTCCATCAGCCGGGCTTCGCCACCGCGGCCGCCGGCCCGAGCGCCGACGAGGCCGTCGTCGAGGGCGCCGTGATGCTGGCCCGCACCGTCGTCGCCCTGGCCACGACTCCCGCCGAGCGCGACCGGGTGCTGGCGCTGAAGGCGGCGCGGCCGTGAGCATCGCCGAGTACGTCGACGCGTGGCTGCACGCCCACCACGGCGACCTGGTGGCCTGGCGCCGCCACATCCACCAGCACCCCGAACTGGGCAGGCAGGAGTACGAGACCACGCAGTTCGTCGCGTCGCGGCTGGCCGACGCGGGGCTCAACCCCAAGGTGCTGCCCGGCGGTACGGGCCTGACGTGCGACTTCGGGCCGGAGAACGCGCCGAGGGTGGCGTTGCGGGCGGACATGGACGCGCTGCCGATGGCCGAACGGACGGGCGCGTCGTTCGCGTCGACGGTGCCGAACGTCGCGCATGCCTGCGGCCACGACGGGCACACGTCGGTGCTGCTCGGCGCGGGTCTCGCCCTCGCGACGGTGCCGCAGCTCCCGGTCGGCGTGCGCTTGCTCTTCCAGCCGGCGGAGGAGCTGATGCCGGGCGGTGCGATCGACGCGATCGCGGCCGGTGCGCTCAACGGTGTCTCGCGCATCTTCGCGCTGCACTGCGACCCGCGCCTGGAGGTCGGCCGGGTCGCCATCCGCCCGGGTCCCATCACCTCGGCCGCCGATCAGGTGGAGATCACGTTGCACTCGCCGGGCGGGCACACGTCCCGGCCGCACCTCACCGGCGATCTTGTGTACGCCCTCGGCACGTTGATCACCGGCGTGCCCGGCATCCTGTCGCGCCGCGTCGACCCACGCGACAGCACGGTGATGGTGTGGGGTGCGGTCAACGCGGGCGTCGCCGCCAACGCCATTCCGCAGACCGGATCGGTCGCCGGCACCATCCGCACGGCCAGCCGCGAGGCCTGGGTGGCCATGGAAGACCTTGTCCGCGAGATCGTTTCGTCATTGTTGGCACCGCTGAAGGTCGAGTACGGCGTGCACTACCGCCGCGGTGTGCCCCCGGTGGTCAACGAGGAGACCTCGACGCGGATCTTCACCCACGCGATCGAGGCCATCGGGCCCGACGTGCTCACCGACACCAAGCAGTCCGGCGGCGGGGAGGACTTCTCCTGGTACCTGGAGGACGTCCCCGGCGCGATGGCGCGACTCGGGGTGTGGTCGGGGCAGGGCCCGCAACTGGATCTGCACCAGCCGACGTTCGACCTCGACGAGCGGGCGCTGGACGTAGGAGTGCGCGTGTTCACCAACATCGTGGAGCAGAGCGCAGGCCTGTAGCGCCGTCCCGCGAGCGTGGGCGTCGGCGAGTCGCCCGCACACACGCACGCTCGCCAGCAGAGGTCAGGTGCCGGGGCCCACGTTGATGGACGGTCGGGTGCGCAGATCGTGGACGTACTCCTCCGGGGCGCCCGCGATCTCGGCGGCCTCGGACATCACCCCGAGATAGCGTGCCGAGGGCAGGCCGCCCTCCCAGGCGTCGACGACGTAGAGCCAGGCGAGGACCGGATCGGTGCTGGTGTCGGAGGACTCCCGGTGCACGCGGCAGCGGATCTTCTTGTGGAACCCGAGCTCCGAGCCCTCCCAGCGGTCCAGGTTCTCCTCGTCCTCCTTCGTCATGTCGTAGAGGACGACGAAGACCTTGGACAGCGGATCCTCGACGAGGGTGGCCAGGGCGCCCTCCCAGCCGAGGTCGGCGCCGCCGAAGGTCAGGCGCCAGCCGTGCAGCCACCCCGTTCCCGCCATCGGCGAATGGGGTGCTCGCTGAAGCATCTGCTCCGGATGCATGTTCGACCCGTACGCGGCGTAGAGCGGCACGGGGCAAGCCTAAGGGGTAAGCGACTAGGTTGGGATCGTGGCTACCCGCATCGTGATCATCGGCGGCGGGCCCGCCGGCTACGAGGCCGCGCTCGTCGCAGCGGGCCGCGGCCCCGACGTCGCCCACGTCACCATCGTCGAGTCCGACGGCATCGGCGGCGCCTGCGTGCTGTGGGACTGCGTGCCGTCCAAGACCTTCATCGCCTCGACCGGGGTGCGCACCGAGTTGCGGCGCGCCGACGGGCTCGGCTTCGACATCAAGATCGAGGACGCGCAGATCTCGCTGCCCCAGATCCACAACCGCGTGAAGACGCTCGCGCGCTCGCAGTCGGCCGACATCGGCTCCAACCTCCTGCGCGACGGCGTCACGATCGTGCACGGGCACGGCGAACTCGTCGACGACCTGCCCGGCATGGCGCACCACCGGGTGCGGGTCACCACCTCCGACGGCAAGGTCGGGGTCCTTAAGGCCGACGTGGTGCTGATCGCCACCGGCGCCCGGCCGCGCGTGCTGCCCAACGCGGTGCCCGACGGGGAGCGCATCCTCAACTGGCGGCAGCTCTACGACCTGACCGAGCTCCCCGAACACCTCGTCATCGTCGGTTCTGGCGTCACCGGCGCCGAGTTCTGCAACGCCTACACCGAGCTCGGCGTCCAGGTCACCGTGGTCGCCAGCCGGGACCAGATCCTGCCCCACGAGGACTCCGACGCTGCCGGCGTGCTCGAGGAGACGTTCGCCGAACGCGGCGTGAAGCTGGTCAAGAATGCGCGCGCGGACTCGGTCACCCGCACCGCCGACGGCGTCGTGGTCGCGATGGCCGACGGCCGCACCGTCGAGGGCAGCCACGCCCTGATGACGGTCGGCTCGGTGCCCAACACCGAGAACCTCGGGCTGGAGCGGGTCGGCATCGAGCTGGGTCGCGGCAATTACCTTGCAGTGGACCGGGTTTCGCGCACGACCGCGGCAGGCATCTACGCGGCCGGGGACTGCACCGGTCTGCTGCCGCTGGCGTCCGTGGCCGCCATGCAGGGCCGGATCGCGATGTACCACGCCCTCGGCGAGGGTGTCTCGCCCATCCGGTTGCGCACCGTCGCGGCGGCCGTGTTCACCCGTCCGGAGATTGCCGCCGTCGGGGTGCCGCAGACCTCGATCGACAATGGCACCGTGCCCGCGCGCACGCTGATGCTGCCGCTGACCACGAACGCCAGGGCAAAGATGTCACTGCTGCGCCGCGGCTTCGTCAAGATCTTCTGCCGCCCGGCGACCGGCGTCGTGATCGGCGGCGTCGTGGTCGCGCCGATCGCCTCGGAACTGATCCTGCCCATCGCGCTGGCCGTGCAGAACCGGATCTCGGTGACCGACCTGGCCCAGACGCTGTCGGTCTACCCGTCGCTGTCCGGTTCGACCGTCGAGGCCGCCCGGCGGTTGATGGCTCACGACGATTTGGACTAGACGACGTAGGCTCGAAGGGGCAGTGCTACCGATCAGTAACCAGAGGAGCCGTTGGCGTGATTGACCCGATCCCCGGTCCGGGCAACGGGCAGACCCTTCTCGGTCCGGAATGGCGCGCCCAGGCATGGGAACGTCTCGGCAGCGAGCAGTTCGACGTCGTCGTCATCGGCGGTGGCGTCGTGGGTGCCGGAGCCGCGCTCGACGCTGCCACCCGCGGCCTCAAGGTGGCCCTCGTCGAGGCCCGCGACTTCGCGTCGGGCACGTCGAGCCGGTCCTCCAAGATGTTTCACGGCGGCCTGCGCTACCTCGAACAGCTCGAGTTCGGTCTGGTCCGCGAGGCGCTGCACGAACGCGAGCTGTCGCTGACGACGTTGGCGCCCCACCTCGTCAAGCCGCTGCCGTTCCTCTTCCCGCTGACCAAGCGCCTGTGGGAGCGGCCCTACGTGGCGGCGGGCATCTTCCTCTACGACCAGCTCGGCGGCGCGAAATCCGTTCCGGCACAAAAGCATCTGCTGAAGGCGGGGGCGCTGCGGCTGGCGCCCGGGCTCAAGCGCAGCTCGCTCATCGGCGGCATCCGGTACTACGACACCGTCGTCGACGACGCCAGGCACACCATGACCGTCGCCCGCACCGCCGCCCACTACGGCGCCGTCGTGCGGACCTCGACGCAGGTGGTGTCGCTGCTGCGCGAGGGCGACCGCGTGACCGGCGTACGGGTGCGCGATTCCGAGGACGGTGCGGTGACCGAGGTCCACGGCCACGTGGTCGTCAACGCCACCGGCGTCTGGACCGACGAGATCCAGGCATTGTCCAAGCAGCGCGGCCGTTTTCGGGTGCGTGCGTCCAAGGGCGTCCACATCGTGGTGCCGCGCGACCGCATCGTCAGCGAGGTGGCGATCATCCTGCGGACCGAGAAGTCGGTGCTGTTCGTCATCCCCTGGGGGACGCACTGGATCATCGGCACCACCGACACCGACTGGAACCTCGACCTGGCGCACCCCGCCGCGACCAAGGCCGACATCGACTACATCCTCGGCCACGTCAACACCGTGCTGGCGACGCCGCTGAACCACGACGACATCGACGGTGTCTACGCGGGCCTGCGGCCGCTGCTGGCCGGTGAGAGCGAAGAGACCTCGAAGCTGTCGCGCGAGCACGCCGTCGCAAGCCCGTCGCCGGGCCTGGTGGCGATCGCGGGCGGCAAGTACACCACCTACCGCGTGATGGGGGAGGACGCCATCGACGCGGCCAGCCAGTTCGTCCCGACCAGGGTGGCGCCGTCGATCACCGAGAAGGTGCCGCTGATGGGTGCCGACGGGTACTTCGCGCTGATCAATCAGACCGAACACGTTGGTGCGCACTACAATCTGCACCCCTACCGCGTCAGGCACCTGCTGGACCGCTACGGCTCGCTGATCGGCGAGGTCCTCGCGATGGCCGAAGGACGTCCAGAGTTGTTGGCGCCCATCACCGAGGCGCCGGTGTACCTCAAGGTCGAGGCGTGGTACGCGGCGGCGGCCGAGGGCGCCCTGCACCTCGAGGACATTCTGGCCCGACGGATGCGGATCTCGATCGAGTACCCGCACCGCGGCGTCGACTGCGCGCGTGAAGTCGCCGAAGTCGTTGCGCCCGTGCTCGGTTGGAGTGCGGAGGACGTCGACCGCGAGGTGGCGACGTACCGGGCGCGCGTCGAGGCGGAGGTACTGTCGCAGACCCAGCCCGACGACGGATCGGCCGACGCGCTGCGCGCCGCCGCTCCGGAAGCGCGGGCGGAGATCCTCGAGCCGGTGCCGCTGACGTGAGCCGATCCGCACCGCTGCCGATGCGCGACGGTGTCGGGCCCGCCAGGGTGCGGCTGCGCGGCGGTGCGGTGCTCGTCGAGCTGGCCGACCGCTTCGGTGAGGAAGCCGCCGCGAAAGTGCTTGCGGGGGAAGTCCTTTGCGCCGATGGCACCGTCGTCGAAGCCGGTACGGTGCTCGCGCCAGGAGCCTTCGTGTACCTGTACCGGGATCTGCCCGACGAGGTGCCCGTTCCGTTCGACGTGCCCGTGCTGTACCGCGACGAGAACGTCGTCGTCGTCGACAAGCCGCACTTCCTGGCGACGATGCCGCGCGGTGGCCACGTCGTCCAGACGGCTCTGGTGCGGCTGCGCCGGGCGCTCGACCTTCCCGCGCTGAGCCCGGCCCACCGCCTCGACCGGTTGACGGCCGGCGTGCTGATGTTCACGGTTCGGCCCGAGGTGCGCGGCGCCTACCAGTCGATGTTCGCCCGCGGCGAGGTGCGCAAGACGTATCTGGCGCAGGCCCGTGACGCCCCCGAGCTCGACCTGCCCATGGTGATTCGTAGTCGAATCATCAAGCAGCGCAGTCGATTGCAGGCGTTCGAGGAGCCCGGTGAGGTCAATGCCGAGACGCTGGTGGAGCGTATCGGCGACGGTGAGTATCGGCTCACTCCGCGGACGGGTCGCACGCATCAGCTGCGGGTGCACATGGCGTCGCTGGGGCTGCCGCTGCGCAACGACCCGCTCTACCCTGACGTGCTCGATGTGGCACCCGGTGACTTCACCCGGCCGCTCGGACTGCTGGCCCATGGCCTGGAGTTCACCGATCCGGTGACGGGCGAGCACCGGGTGTTCCAGAGTGCGCGGTCGCTGAGCGACCCCGTGGTCTACTGACGGGCGTGGACCGTACCGCGTTCGACGCACTGTTCGACATGACCGACCGCACCGTGATCGTGACGGGCGGCACCCGCGGCATCGGGCTGGCGCTCGCCGAGGGCTTCGTGCTCGCCGGCGCCCGCGTCGTGGTGTCCAGCCGCAAGGCCGACGCCTGCGAGGAAGCGGCCAGGCATCTGCGGCACCTGGATGGCCACGCCATCGGGGTACCCGCCCACGCGGGCAACCTGGATGATCTGGACGCGCTGGTGGGCGCCGCGGTCACCGAGTTCGGCGGCATCGACGTGGTGGTCAACAATGCCGCCAACGCGTTGGCGCAACCGCTCGGCGAGATGACCGCCGACGCGTTGGCGAAGTCGCACGACGTGAACGTGCGAGGGCCGGTCTTCCTCGTTCAGGCGGCGCTGCCGCACCTCAGGGCGAGCGCGCACGCCGCAGTGCTGAACATCGTGTCGGTGGGCGCATTTCACTTCTCGCCGTCGCTGTCCATCTACGCGGCCGCCAAGTCCGCGATGATGTCATTCACGCGATCGATGGCAGCCGAGTTCGCCGCCGACGGCATCCGCGTCAACGCGATCGCCCCCGGCCCGGTCGACACCGACATGATGCGCGCGAATCCGCAGGAGGCCATCGATCAGATGGTGGGGAACACGCTGATGAAGCGGCTGGCCACGCCCGACGAGATGGTCGGCGCCGCTCTGCTGCTGTGCTCGGATGCGGGTAGTTACGTCACCGGCACGGTCGTGATCGTGGATGGTGGCGGCACACCCCGGTAGCTCGAGCGGGACGAGTCCGGGGGTGAGTGCGTTCCGGTGGCCGTCAACAGATGGTGACGCTGCAGACGGGGAGATCTCCGACTGTGTCGCGACGCTGCGGGCGTGCGGGACGAGTCCGGGGGTGAATGCGTTCCGGTGGCCGTCAACAAATGGTGACGCTGTTGGCGGGGAGGTCTCCGACTCTCTCCCCGACGCTGCGGGCGTGCGGGACGCGTCCGGGGGTGAGTGCATTTCGGTGGCCGTCAACAGATGGTGACGCTGCTGGCGGGGAGGTCTCCGACTGCGTGCCCGGGGACGACCGCGATGGATCCGGGACCTACAGCTTGGGTCTCTATCATCGTGGGCCATGGCGCCGAGACCACCGGACGACACGACGCGTGACGTGTCCCGCGCCCCGTGGCACGAACGCCCCGGGGTTCTCGCGGCGGCCTCGGCGCTGGGAATCGCCGCCCTGATGGCGCTGGCGTTCTCGGTGGTCACGATGTCGGACCAGTCGACGCACCCGGTGGTGGTCCAGACGCCGCAGGCGCAGACGCCCACCCCCGAGGCGCAGACGCCCACGCCCTCGCCCACGCCGCAAGCGCAGACGCCGCTGGCGGAGACCCCTCCACCCGCGCTGCCCGCCGCTCCGCCGAGCAGTGCGACGCACTTCGCCGACGGTCCCACCGTCGAGATGATGGTCAGGCCTACTCCGCCGGCGCCTGCACCGTTCCGACTGCCGGAGTGGCTGCAACGGCTGCTGCACCCGGGGCCCGGCTGACCGAGCTACCCGCCGTCGTAGTGGGCGCGGTCGCCGTTGGCACCGGCCGTGGCGCCGTCGGTGTCGAAGACCCGACCGCGCTGCTCGGCCGCCTTGCTGCCGCTGAACAGAGAGCCATCGGACAGGTCGCCGCGCGCACCGATGTCGCGCGCCGAGAGTTCGGACGCGTCACCGCTGAACTGTTCGACCCGCCACCTCGGGAGCGCCCCGGGGTTGGTGCGCTGCAGCCAGGCCGTGATGCCCTCTCGGACGTGGCAGCGCAGGTCGAACAGGGCGGGCGCATTGGAGGCGCTGACCAGCATCCGGACCCGCAGATAACCGCCGACGCAGTCGGTCACCTGCACGATGCCGACCCGGCAGTCCCACAGCTCGTCACCGGACAGCAGCCGTTCGAGCTCCGCGCGCATGGCATCGATCGGAACGGTGAAGTCCAGGTCGAACTCCGCGGTGCCGAGCAGCTCGGTCGCGTTGCGGGTCCAGTTCTGAAAGGGCTTGGTGGTGAAGTAGGTACACGGCAGCACCAGGCGGCGCTCGTCCCAGAGATGCACCACGACGTAGGTCAGCGTGATCTCCTCGATGCGCCCCCACTCGTCCTCCAGCACCACGACGTCACCGACGCGGATGGCATCGGAGAAGGCGATCTGGATGCCCGCGAACACCGCCCCGAGGGACGTCTGGGCCGCCAGGCCCGCGACGACCGACAGCACGCCGGCCGACGCGAAGAGGGTCTTCCCGATGTCGGTGAACGACGGGAACGTCATCAGCGCCGACGACAGTCCCATCAGGACGACGATTGCGCTGACGACCCGGCGCATCACCGTGACCTGGGTGCGGACCTTGCGACGTCGGCGGTCGGCGTCGGTGACCTCGGAGTCGCCACCGCCGAACTTCTTGATGGCCTCGCGCTCGATGACGCGCACCAGGCTGACGGCGACCCAGGTGATCGCCGCGATGAACAGGATGAGCAACGCATGGTCGACCCAGCCGCGCCAGGATGCCGACGGGTCGATGACGCGTTTGACGGCGATTCCGGCCGCCATCACCATCAACGTGACGCGGCCGGGGATGCGGGTGAAGGTCGCGACGTCGGTGATCAGCGTGCTGCGCCTGCCGCGGCGCAGCAGCACCCAGGAGAGCACCACGCCGAGGAAGTAGGCGACCATTACGGCGGCGGCCACCCAGGCTGCGGTGACGGCGACGTCGGTGAAGGAAGTGAAGCGATGGGACACGGACTCTCGGCTCCCGTAGATCGGGGTCAGGCGGTCAGCCATCGACGGTACGGCAGGCCCGCGGTTCCGTCGACCCGGACTGCGCACCACTGCGACACGCGAATGAGAGCGTCATCACAGTGCGAAAGACGTTTAGCCATCGAGGGATTCGTGTGCCGCGAACTCGTCGAGGAACACACCGAGGTGCTCGGCCATGACGCCGCCCGAGGAGTGTCCACACCCTCGACGACGTGTAGCCGCGCGGCGGGCCACGATTGGGCGAGCTGCCAGGCGACGTCGGGCGGGCCGCTCAGGTCCAGTCGCCCGTGGATCAGCACCGCGGGCAGGTGGGCGATGCGATCGACGTTGCGCAACAGCTCCCCGTCGGGCAGCCAGGCGGCATGTCGCCAATAGTGAGTGACTAAGCGCGCGAAGCACATTCGGTATCTCGGATCGGCGTAACGCGGCGGGGGAGGACGCTGCCCGTCGATGTCGACGTGGCTGGCCTCCCAGTCGCACCAATCGCGGGCGGCCTTCTCGCGCACCTCCGGGTCGTCGTCGTGAAGCAGGCGCGCGTACGCCTCGGCGAGACTGCCGTCCCGATCCTCGGCAGGTACGGCGTCGCGGAAGCGGGCCCACTGTGCGGGAAAGAAACAACCGGCAGTACGGGTGATCCACTCGACCTCGCGCGGACCCGTCGTGGTCACTGCGGTCAGCGCGAGGCCCGACACGCGGGTGGGGTGCCGTTCGGCGTAGGCCAGTGCGAGCGTCGT
Source organism: Mycolicibacterium madagascariense (assembly GCF_010729665.1). Taxonomy (NCBI): domain Bacteria; kingdom Bacillati; phylum Actinomycetota; class Actinomycetes; order Mycobacteriales; family Mycobacteriaceae; genus Mycobacterium; species Mycolicibacterium madagascariense. Next base: position 1,446,964 of record NZ_AP022610.1, read on the forward strand.
CCCCCACGACCAACCGACGACGAGCCACCTCGACACCCCGAGGTGCTCCCGGAGCAGTTCGATGTCGGCGATCAGATGGTGAGTGGTGTTGGCGCTCAAGTCGACTGGATGGTCGGCGGCGTGCGGGGTGCTTCTGCCGCACCCGCGCTGATCGAACAGGACGATGCGATACACGGCGGGATCGAAGAGCTGGCGCATGCCGGGAACGCAGCCCGATCCGGGGCCGCCGTGCAGGGCGACCGCGGGAATGCCCTCTGGTTGCCACACGTCTCCCAGTACACGAGATGGCCGTCGCCGACGTCGAGCAGTCCCGACGCGTAGGGCTCGATGGCCGGGTGGGGCACGTCAGCCGGCCCTTCCGGTAGCGGCCGCCACGTGGGTCGACGCGCTCCCGAAACCGCTACGGCGACAGCGTGTTTGGTGCAGGGTGATCAATGGCTGCTGCGCCATCCGGTGATTCCGACGATGATCAGCCGCAGCTGCTTGACCGCCGTGTGGCGGATCTCGTCGAGGGCCTGCTGATCGGGGGCATCCTCGATGGCCTCGGCGATGGAGATCATCGCGTTGACGAACAGGCTGGAGAGGATGTTGAGGTCCTCGGCGGTCCACTCGTTGAGGCCGGGGAAGCGCGTGAGGTCGATGGCGAGTTCGGACGTGATCAGCCGTATCTCGGTGCGAATGGCGTAGCGCAGCACGGTGACTCCGCTGTTGCGTTCCCGGCCGATGAAGCGCCAGTGTTCGCGTCGCTCGTTGACCCCGGCGATGAGGATGTCGACGGTCGACTCGATCACGCGGCTCGGATCCAGCTTGCCCGCGCGCGCACCGCGCAGCATGTCGCGCAGCGCGCGGAACGACTCGTCGATGAGCACCAGGCCCAGGGCCTCCATCGAGTCGAAGTGCCGGTAGAAGGCCGCGGGCACGATGCCCGCCTCGCGCGTGACCTCACGCAGGCTGAGCGCGCTGAAGCTGCGTTCCTCGAGCAGGTGCAGGGCCGCTGCGACGATGGCCCGCCGGGTGGCTTCCTTGCGTTCTTCCCGAGTCAGCGTGTCGCGGGACGAACGCGACGACCCCGAGCGTCCCGACCGGGCCGATCGTGAACTGGGCGTACGATCGTTCACTGTGTGAAACCTACCACAACCTGGTCAAACGTATTGACGGGTTCGGCCGATGAGGCGCACGGTATACACATGTTCACTCAAACCAAGACGCTGAGCCTGCGGGACCGGGTGCTGCGGTCACCACTGGTCGACCTGCTCACCGGCCCGCACGGCGTCGATCGCTACACGGAGCTCGTCGAGCCCACCTGGACGCTGGGCGACGCCCGCGCCAAGGTGGTTGCGGTCCGTCGGCAGACGCCTCGCAGCGTCACCCTCACCCTGGAACCCAACGCGGCCTTCGCGGCCGGACCCGCCCTGCGCGCAGGTCAGCACGTCAACCTGACCGTCGAGGTCGACGGCCGCAGGCAGACCCGCCCCTACTCGCCGGCGAACGCCGAGGGCGACCGCCTGCTCGAACTGACGATCGGCGTGCACGACGGCGGCCGCGTCTCGCAGCACCTGTTCCGCAACGCCAGGCCCGGCATGGTCGTCGGACTCGACGGCGTCGGCGGCGACTTCACGCTGCCCGCCGTGCGACCGCAGCGCGTGCTGTTCGTCTCCGGCGGCAGCGGCATCACCCCGGTGCTCTCGATGCTCCGCACCTTGCGGGCGGAGGGCTCCGACCGCGACATCACCTTCATCCACTACGCCCGCACCCCCGAGGAGGCGAGCTACCGCGCCGAACTCGACGCCATGGACGGCGTCACGGTCCTGCGCGGGTACTCCCGCTCGCCGGAATCGGGCGACCTGGTCGGCTACTTCAACCCCGAACACCTGGGCGACGCTACTCCGGACGCGGTGTTCGTCTGCGGCCCGCCCGCCCTCGTCGACGCCGTGCGCACGCACTTCCCCGACGCCGCCTTCGAGAGCTTCGTCCCGCCGGTGTTCGCCGTCCCGGCCGAGGCGTCGGGCGGCACCGTGGCGTTCGCCGACAGCGGCATCGACGTCACCGACGACGGTCGCTCGCTGCTCGAGCAGGCCGAGGCGGCCGGACTGACGCCGGAGAACGGATGCCGCATGGGCATCTGCCACACCTGCACCCGCCGCAAGACCAGCGGCGCGGTCAAGAACCTCGTCACGGGCGCGGTGTCGACGGCCGACGAGGAGGATGTCCAGATCTGCGTGTCCGTCCCGCTCGGCGACGTCGAACTCGCGCTGTAACCCAACCCACCGAGAAGGAGTTCAGATATGACTGCCATGCTCGAACGGCCCGCCACCATTGAGGGCATCGAGGCCGACGTCGCCGACGTCCTGCCCGAGCCCGTCCAGCAGGCCATCACCAAGATGGTCCGCGGCAAGCCCGTCACCATGACCCCCGAGATGGCCGACGCCTTCGGCCGCGAGCTCGACGAGCTGCGCGAGCGCGTAGTCGCCGACCTCGGCGAGCGCGACGCGACCTACATCCGCAACGTCATCAAGGCGCAGCGCGCCCTGGAGGTCGGCGGCCGGGCCCTGCTGTTCGCCGGCATCCTGCCGCCGGCGTGGATCGCGGGCACGGCCATGCTCGCGGCGTCGAAGATCCTCGACAACATGGAGATCGGCCACAACGTCATGCATGGCCAGTACGACTGGATGGGCGACCCCGCGCTGACGAGCCGCAACTTCGAATGGGACTCGGCCTGCCCGAGTGACCAGTGGCGCCACTCGCACAACTACATGCACCACACCTACACCAACATCGTCGACATGGACCGCGACATCGGCTACGGCATCCTGCGGATGAGCGAGGACCAGCGCTGGGTGCCCTACTACCTCGGCAACCCGGTCTACGCCTTCCTGCTGATGATCCTGTTCCAGTACGGCGTCGCGCTGCACGAGCTGGAGACCGAGCGCATCCGCGCCGGCGAGATCTCCATCTCCGACAAGCGCGAGGTGCTCAAGGGCATCTGGCGCAAGGTCAGGCGGCAGACGCTGAAGGACTACGTAGCCTTCCCGCTGCTGGCCGGCCCGTTCGCGCCGTGGGTCTTCACCGGCAACCTGACCGCCAACCTGATCCGCAACATCTGGTCCTACGCGATCATCTTCTGCGGCCACTTCCCGGATGGCACACAGGAATTCAGCAAGGAGGAGACCGCCAACGAGAGCCGCGGCATGTGGTACTTCCGCCAGATCCTCGGCTCGGCCAACCTCACCGGCGGAAAGCTCTTCCACGTGATGAGCGGCAACCTGTCCTTCCAGATCGAGCACCACCTGTTCCCCGACATCCCGGCCTTCCGGCACGCGGAGATCTCGGTCGAGGTGCAGGACATCTGCGAGCGCTACGGCATTCCCTACAACAAGGGTCCGCTGCCGCAGCAGTTCGCCACCGTGGTCCGCAAGATCTGCCGGCTGGCGCTGCCCTGGCGTTAGGCGCGCAGCGAGGAACGTGCGACGAGATCCTCGAGCTCGAACCGCAACACGTCGATGACGTGCTGAGTGGTCGACTCGGGGATCTCGTTCGTGATGGGCAGCGACAGCATGCGGTCGGCCAGCTGGTCGGTGACCTCCAGCGGTGCGCGGACCAGATGCTTGAACGGCGACATGACGTGCACCGGCCGGAAGTACGGTCGCGTCTCGATGCGGTTGCGCAGCAGCCGCTCGGCGAGTTCGTCGCGCAGCGCGGGCGATTCGACGACCAGCACGACGTCCTTGGCGGTCCCGATCCGATCCGCGACGTGGTGCGGGATCACCCGCAGGTGCTCGAGGTCGGCCAGCCCCTGCTCGTAGTGCGTGGCCGTGCGGCGTCGCGCCACCAGCCACTCGTCGAGGCGATCGATGCCGGCGAGGGCGAGTCCGGCCGACCACTCGGCCAGCCGGCCGTTCACGCCCGGGGCGACGCAGGAGAAGCTGCCGTCGAGACCGTAGCGGCCGATCTCGCGCAGCCGGGCCAGGGTGTCGTCGTCGCCGAGGCTCAGGAAGCCCCCTTCGCCCGCGGTCAGCACCTTCGTGCTGCTGAGGCTGAACATCTCCATGTCGCCGAACGTGCCGACCTTGCGGCCGCCGACCGTCGCCCCCAGAGCGGCCGCGGCGTCGGTGATGAGCAGCGCACCGGATTCGTCGGCGAGGTCCTGGATCCCGTCGATCTCGCACGGGGCGCCGTGGGCGAGGACCGGCACCAGGGCCAGCGTGCGCTCGGTGACGAGCGGCGCCATCGTGGCCGCCGAGGCGCAGAGGTTCTCGGGCTCGATGTCGCAGAAGACCGGGGTCAGCCCGGCTCGCACGACGCAGTTGACCGTCGAGGGGAAGGTGTAGCTGGGCAGCACGACCTCGTCGCGGTCGTCGGACCGGCTGGCCGCGTAGATCAGGGCCATCCCCAGCGCGGTGTCCCCGCTGGCGGCGGTGATCACGTGCCGCGCGCCGATGTACTCGGCGAGACCGGTCTCCAACTTCGCGTTGATGGGGCCGTGGTTGGACAGCTGCCGCGTGTAGGCGATGGCGTCGACCAGCTCGTGCAGGCGCGCGGTCTCGGGCAGCGATGGCATGGACACCCGCACCCGACCGGTGGCGTCGTCACCGTGCGACACGATTCCCGGGGCAGTCAGCTCGACGACGTGCGCTCCGGCGTCGCGCATCGCGGTCCACTTGGCGCGCTCGGGCTGACCGTCGGCGTCCCCGGGGAAGTCCGTGTCTTCAGGAAAGTCGACGTCCTGCCATCTCGCGGCGAAGGCCACGCTGGCGGGCACCGTCTGCAGCGCTCCTGCGGCGTCGACGGCCAGGCCCCCGCCGGTGTTGGGGTCGGACACCGTGACCGGCCCCGCGACGAGGTCGGCCGAGGCGGCGCTCATCGCCTGCCGGCTGGCCTCGAGGTGGTGGGGGAGGTATTCGGAGTCCTCGTCGAGCAGGAACAGCGCCGTCCCGGTGGCCAGCCGCTGCCCGAGGTTCAACGCCCTGGCGCGCGCGGTGGGGCTGCCGCGGCGGACGCCGTCACCGGAGCGTGGCACCTCGACGTAGGTGATCCGGGGATCGTCGAACCGGGCCACCGCGGCGCGCATCCGCGCGTTGTTCTCGGTGTCGCTGACGACGATGAGCTCCCAGTCGCGGTGGGTCTGGGCGAGCACCGACGGGATCGCTCGCGTCTCGACCGCGTACGGCCGCTCGGAGCAGGGCAGCAGAATGCTGACCAGGTTCGCGCCGTCCTTATCTGCGCCTGCGAAGGTCATCGCCGAACTCTCCTCGTTCCAGTAGGTGGCGCAAACCCCTCGCCCGGTTGCTCTCCAAGGCCGAGGCCCGTTGCTGCCAATGCGGGCTGCGCAGCCCGTCGGCCACCTCGGCGACACCGTCCTCGAGGCGGATCGACGGGCGCCGGCAGAAGCGGTGCAGGCGGGTGCCGTCGACGCGGTAGTGACGCCGGTCGGTCGCGGCGGGGTGGTGCACCACCCGGCTGCCGGGGACGCGTCGCCGGACCATCTCGGCGATCTGGGCGATCGAGTAACCGGTCGACTCGTCGGTGACGTTGAATACCTGGCCGCGCATGTCGTCCTCGCCGGACTTCAGCACGTCGAGGATGGTCGACGCGGCGTCGCGGACGTGCAGCAGCGGACGGGACTGCTCGCCCGAGCCGTGCAGGTTGATCTCCCCGGTCATCTGCGCCGACGCGACCATGGTGTTGACCACCAGGTCGCTGCGCAGGTTGGGGGACAGGCCGTACAGCGTCGCGAACCGGAGGATGGTCGGAGCGAAGGTCGAGGACGCCTCGGCCTGGATGCCCGCCTCGGCGCTGAGCTTCGACCGGGCGTAGGTCGAGATCGGCGTGCACTGCGACGTCTCGTCCGATACGCGGTTGGGCGCCGAGCCGTACACGCTGCAGCTCGACGCAAACACGAACCGGCTGACGCCGGCCTTCTTGGTCAGCCGGGCCAGGTCGATCGCGGCCGATCCGTTGAGCCGGTCAGACTGGTCGGCGCGCAGGTCGCAGGCCGCGTCGCTGGAGATCGCGGCCAGGTGCACGACGGCGTCGAACCCCGCGAGGTCCTCGACCCGGAGTTCGCGGAAGTCCGAGAGCGCCGTCGAGCCGTCGCCCGCCGCCACGGGTACGACGTCCGCCGAGGTCTCCTGGTAGAGGTCCAGGTCGACGCCGTCGACCGCCCAGCCCGCGTCGACCGCCTGCTGCTCCAGGACGGTGCCGACGAAGCCCCTGACTCCGGTGACGAGGATCCTCATCGAGCGCCACGAACGACGACGACCCCACGGGGCGCCGTGACCAGCGGTGCTACGTTCATCGTCTCCCCTGTGAGCGTGGGTATGTGGCACAGATCCAGTCGTCTGGGGATCCTCGCGGAGCACGCAGAACTGCCACGAGTCGGCGTTGAGCTTCGTTGCCAGGTAAGTGTGCCAACGCCGGCGGTGATGCGCAAGCGCTCCGCACGTGTCGAGCAAACAAAACGCGCCGTGCAGCGACCGGCCCAGGCAAATGTCCGACCGCGCCAATTAGTGGCCGTGTCCCGTCGTTTCGCCGTCGCGCCTCCGACGCCGTGATCAGCGCACGGTCGCATCATGGGCGCCTCCGAGGGCTACGGCGCCACCGTCCGGGGACGGCGCACCAGCGAGATCGTTTTCGACGACCAAGATCATTTCTCGCGCAATGCTCTTGGCGGCCTCGGGGGCGAGCGACATGATGCGCCGGACGCTCTCGGCATGCCAGACGAGCAGGCGGGGATGGGCGTTGCCGGCCAGCAGGGGGCCCATGACGTACAGCCCGGGGGCGGCCTGGAATTGCTCGTCGACGCGCAGGCCGGCATCCGAACCGGAGGCCTCGACGATTCCCGCGTCGAGCAACTGTCGTAGGAGTGGCGCCCCGGTGTGGGAGACGCCCTCGAAACCGACGGCCCCGACGACGGCGGCGTAGCGCACGGGCAGTGCGCGCTGTTCGCCGCGACCGTCGGCGATCGTCACCTCGAAGGCCCGGCCGACGGGCCGGCAGCCGACGTAGCGGCCGGCCTGGAAGTCGACGGCGCCGCGCTCGACGAGCGCCTCGAGGACGGCGACGGCGTCTCCGCAGTCCTGCCGCAGCAGGGTCGTGATCGCCATGCCGTGGCGGGTGGCCAGCGCGGACCGCTCGCGGTCACTCAGCCGGGGGAGGAAGGACGGGATCGCCGGCACCATGGCCTGCACGGCCGCGACGTCCGTTCCCGCGCGGACGGAGTCCCGAAGATCGGCGGCGACGGCCTCGAAGAGCTCTGCGGCGGTGAGGTTCTCACCATCGGCGGCTCTGGCCGTCAGCGCCGCCAACGCGGGGAGCTCGGCGACCTCGCCCGGGGTCTTGCGGCGCCAGTTCCTCGGTCGGCCGCCGGGCGACAGCACGGTCAGGCGGGCCCCGAGCTCGTCGAGGATGCCGCGGCTCGCCAGGACGAACTCCAGCGCCGAGGCGTTGCCGCCGGCGATGAGGACCCGTCGGTCCTCGGGGGCCGCCGCGCCGAGCTGCTCGCGCAGGCGGGCCAGCGTCTCGTCGAGGCCGGGATCGTAGAGGTCGTGGACGAGGCCGGCCGCGGTGCCGGAACCGTCGGTCGGCAGCCTGCGCGTCGGTGGGGATCCGGTGGCTAGCAGGACGGCTGCGGTCTCGATCCGGGTGTCTCCGGCATTGACGGCGAACCCCCGGTCGGACCGTTCAATCGAGTCGATCTCGGCGGTAAGCAGGGCCACCTCGGCGATGCCCGCCGACCGCGCCTCGGCGATCGCCGCCGTCGCCTGGGCGGTCAGGTATTCGCCGTACCACCGGCGCGGGACGAACAGCCCGTCCCACCGGCCCGCCTCGGCGTCGCCGCGGTGACGCTCGGCCCAGCCGGCGTCGGCAGCGGCCAGGAGGCGATCGCGCTCGGCGTCCAGCCACGCGGTGAACCGGGCGCGCTCGTCGTCGGGCAGGAATCCGGCGAGGGTGGACAGCGTGAGCGACGCCCGGCCCGAACGGTGTCCGTAGGGGACCCCGGAGAAGAACTGCGGGTCGCGGTCGACGACGAGGATGCGGACGGGTCGCGCGGGTCGGGCGGGTGCCGCCGCGAGGTCGCGCAGGAGGGCGAGCAGCGTGTGGGTGGCCGATACCCCGGCCCCCACGATCGTCAGATCAGTCCTCACGCCACGGGGGCGTGCCGGTCGAGCAGGCGCTTCTCGCTTCGCGGGTGCATGGCAACCAACCGGATGTCGCCGCCGTAGTGGGCCAGCACCAGCGGATCCATGACCCTGCGCCACAGCGGGGGGATGCCGGCCAGCAGCAGCATCGTCGAGTATCCGGCGGGGAGCTGGGGTGCCTCGTCGTCGTGGCGCAGGGCTTGGTACCTGCGCGACGGGTGGGCGTGGTGATCGGAGTGGCGCTGCAGGTGGAACAGGATGAGGTTGGCGACGACGGTGTTGTTGTTCCAGCTGTGCGACGGCCGCACGCGCTCGTACCGGCCGTTGGGGCGGCGTTGGCGCCGCAGCCCGTAGTGCTCGAGGAAGTTGATGGCCTCCATGAGGCAGACGCCCACCACGGCCTGCCCGATCAGCCACGGCAGGACGTGCAGGCCGAACGCGGCGACCAGCGCGGCGAAGAGCACCAGCGTCATCGCCCACGCGTTGAGGACGTCGTTGCGGGGGGACCACACCGAGCGGTCGAGGCGGGCCAGCCGCTGACGTTCCAGCCGCCAGGCCGTCCGGACGTTGCCCACCGAGGACCTGACGATGAACGCGTAGAGGTTCTCGCCCATCCGCGAGCTGGCCGGGTCCTCCGGCGTGGCGACGAGGATGTGGTGCCCGCGGTTGTGTGCGACGAAGAAGTGGCCGTAGCCCACCTGCGCGAGCGCCAGCTTGCTCAGCCGTTGCTCGGCCTTGGCGCGCTGATGGCCGAGCTCGTGGGCGGCGTTGACCGCGATCCCGCCGATGCCGCCGATCGTGATCATCAGGCCGATCTCGTCGACGCGGTTCAGCGTGACCCAGCCGCCGCCGGTCCACAGCCAGCAGGCGAGCGCCAGCGAGACGTACTGGATGGGCAGGTAGAGATAGGTGGCCCAACGGTAGAACCGGTCGTCCTCCAGCTGCGCGAGCGCGCTGTCGGGCGGGTTCTCGGAGTCGCGGCCGACGAGGTAGTCGAGCACGGGGATGATGACGAAGGTCAGCAGCGGCCCGGACCACCAGAAGATGCCAAAACCCGTGAGATGGAAGCCAATCCAGGAGAACAGGAACACCGTCGGGGCGACCAGGCCGAACAGCCACAGGTGACGCTTGGGATCGCGCCACCGGGGCGTCGTGATGAGGTCGTGATTGGGCGAAGTCCTGAGCCGACCATTCGGCATGCTCGCCTCCCATCACGGTGTGCGTTCACGGCCCAGTTAAACCCTGACCCGCAGCAAAGAGTACTCTAAAACAGGGCCCGCGCCGGGTGTTTGCTACGGCATCGTGATCTACCGGGTCGCCGCCGCACTGGCGTTGAACTGCAGGTACGCAGGTGTCTATCGGTCAGTTCCCATGGTCTGACGCGTATTCTGGCCGAGCGGCCAACGCGGCCGGGCAGCGATCGGTGACGATATCGTGACACCTGACGAGCACGTCAAGACCTGCGAAAACTGTATGGGGTCGTTGGTGATAACTTGGGAAATCCTGCGAACAGCTAATTTTAATTGGGGCATTGATTTGCATGATCGCGTGGTAGGCATTCGATTCCGAAGCTCCCCGGAGCGCCATTGCGGCAGCAGTGCTCAAGATCAAAGTCCGCGCGCCGCGCTGAGTTTCGCATGAGCCCCTACTCGCGACGGCAGTTCCTCTATGGCGCCGCGGCCGCCGTCGGGGCCGGCATCGGCGCCGTGGCCTGCAGTGGGACCCGTGATCAGCCGGCGGCCGCGCCGCGGGACCACCACACCGCCATCGTGGTCGGCAGCGGTTACGGCGGCGGCGTGTCGGCGTTGCGGCTCGGCCAGGCCGGCATCGACACGCTGATCCTGGAGAAGGGCAGGCACTGGGACACCCCCGACGACGACGGCAAGCGGTTCTCGAAGATGCTGCCGCCGGACAACCGTGCCACGTGGTTCGGCGCGGTGCCGCCATGCCTGGTCCCCAGCTTCCAGGGCATCTCGATCGAGGACGTCGTGAAGAAGGTGCCCTCGCCGACCCCGGTGCAGGCGGGGATTTGCGAGAAGGTCACCTACGGCGCCCACAACGTGTTTCGCGGCATCGCCGTCGGAGGCGGGTCGCTCGTCAACGCCGCGATCGCGGCCATCCCCACCCAGGGTCAGGTGCAGGAGGCCTTCCCCGACATCGACCCCGGCGAGTTCCTCAACACCTACATTCCGCGCGCCACCGACATGCTCAAGATCAGCTACCGCGACATGGACTGGTTCGAGCAGACGCCCTGGTTCCAGTACGCCCGTACCGGACGGCAGTACGCGGCGGCGGCCGGCTACAACGTCGACTACAACGGCAGCGCCTATTCGTTCGACTACATGAAGCAGGAGGAGGCGGGCACGGTGCCCCGCTCGGCCCTCGCCCTGGAATGCCAGTACGGCAACAACTACGGCAGGTTCGGCAGCGTCGACGCCACCTACGTGCCGGCCGCGTTGGCGACGGGCAAGGTCACGCTGCGTCCGCTGACCGAGGTGACCGGGATCCGCCGCGAGCCCTCCGGCGAGTACGTGGTGTCCACCCGCGAGATCGACCGGTGGGGCAAGGAGCTCGGCCGTCGCGAAATCGGTTGCGACAAGCTGTTTCTCAGCGCCGGCGTGCTCGGCACCAACCAGATCCTGATGCGCGCCAGGGAAACCGGGGGGCTGCACGACCTCAGTCCGGAGATCGGCCGCGGCTACGGCAACAACGGCGACGTGATGGTCGCCCACCGACTACAGGACAGCGACCCGGCGGGCACCGAGCAGTCGCTGCTGGGGATGATCAACATCGACGGCCGCGACGACCCCGACAATCCGGTGTACGCCAGCATGTTCTCGATCCCGCTGCCGCTGGAGACCCACACGCTGGCCTACTACGTCATGGTGAAGACCGGTGACCGGGCGGACCTCGCCTACGACGCCAAGACCGATGCGATCAGCATCCTCTGGCCCCAGGAGTACACCGATCACCTGGTGGACCGCGCCAAGACGGTGTTCGACAAGGTGACTCAGGCCAACGGCGTTGACTACCGCGACGACGTGTTCGACGGGCAGGTCTTCGCGCCCAATACCGTGCACCCGCTGGGCGGGTGCGTGCGCGGTGTCGCGACCGACGGCTTCGGACGGGTCAACGGCTATGACAATCTCTTCGTCAACGACGCGTCGCTGTTCCCCGGATACCTGGGGTGCAACCCGTACATGTCGATCACCGCGCTGGCCGAGCGCAACATCGAGGGCATTCTGCAGGGACGCAAGTGAGGCGTCGCTAGGTCTGACAGTTGGGGCACCAGAACGAGATTCGCTCCGTGCCGACGACCTGGTCGCGGTCGGACTCGATGGTCGTGCCGCACCGACGGCACGGGCGTCCCACCCGGCCGTACACCCAGAGGTCGCTGCCCGACCTGGTGTTGCCGGTCGTCGTGCGATTGACGCGAGAACGGTTCAGCCACAGCATGTCTCGCGCCCGCTGCACGACCCGCAGCGGATCCTTGACAGCGCTCACCGGCGAACTGGGTAGCCGACCGAGCACGAAGCACAACTCGTTCGCGTAGACGTTGCCCACGCCGGCCAGGTTCCGTTGGTCGAGCAGCGCCTCGGACAACGGCCGGTCCGGATCGGCCATCAGATTGGTCGCCGCCGTCCGCGGCTCCCAGTCCTCGCCGAGCAGGTCGGGGCCGAGGTGGGCCACGACGTCCAGGTCGGTGTCCCGGGGCAGGATCTCCAGCACGCCCAGATCGATGCCGGCGGCCCGGGAGTCGGCCGTTTCCAGGATGATTCGCACCTTGTGCGGCTGCACCCGGCGGATCTGACCGCCGAGCAGCCAGGCGCCGTCCATCTTGAGGTGCGAATGGATGCTGGCGTCGCCCACCCGGATGAACAGGTGCTTGCCGCGGCTGAGCACCTCGTCGACGACGCTGCCCGTCAGGTCCACGGTGGCGAACTTGGGCACCCGGACGTCACAGCGCACGAGCGTCTTGCCCGCCAGGGCCTCCCGGAGCTTGGTCGCCGTCCGGTAGACGGTGTCACCCTCTGGCATGCCCCCAACCTACCCGTGTTACGCCGAGGTGACGGCGGTGAGCTCCGCATAACCGAAACGTATTCCGGCGATGACCATCCGGAAACACCCACCTCCTTTGATGGGCAGGAGCCATCCACCCATGAAGACCACCCACGAAAACTGGAGCCGGGCATGCCGTTTGACGAATCGATCGCCGAGAACATCAAGACCTCGGTCGCCGAGATCCCGCATCCCTCGCTGCCGAAGGGATCCACCATCTACGGCGGCACCAAGATCTTCCCCGACTACCAGGCCGAGGACGGCGAGAGCTACTTCACGCTGGTGCACGGCATCGCGCACGAGTCCTCGGTCAGCTTCGTCGCCGTGCTGCAGGCCACCAGGGCGCTGCGCAAGGGCTTCGAGTCGGTGCTGTACTTCTACGGCCCGGGTTCCATCAACTGCCTGGCGACGCGCGGATTTCCCAAGACCGGTGACTCCGGCTTCCCCGGCGAGCAGAACATCAACGACTCCCTCGCGACGTTCATCGGCGAGGGCGGCACGGTGTTCTGCTGCCGCTTCGGCTTGGCGTTGCACGGCGGCCGCGAGGAGGACCTCATCGAGGGCGTCATCCCCTGCCATCCGCTCGACGTGCAGGACGCGCTCATCTACTTCGCCCGCAAGGGCGCCATCATCAACTCCACCTACATGGTCTAGGTCATGACGAGACTCGCGGCCGTCGCCGCCAACTTCACCCGCGACCTGGAGCAGAACTACGCGCTGATCGAGTCGCTGACCCGGCAGGCCCGCGACGCGGGCGTCGACTTCATGGTCCTGCCCGAGGCCGCGATCGGCGGCTACCTGTCGTCGCTGGGCAACCACGGTGACACGGTGAAGACGACGTCGACGTCACTGCCGCCGGCGATCCGCGTCGACGGGCCCGAGATCGCCAGGGTCCAGCAGATCGTCGGCGACCTGTTGATCGCCATCGGTTTCTGCGAGCTCGACGACGACGGCGAGACGCGCTACAACGCCGCCGCCGTGCTCGACGGGAACCGGGTGTACGGCACCTATCGCAAGGTGCACCAGCCGCTGGGGGAGGGCATGTCCTACTCACCGGGATCGGCGTACGACGTGTTCGACACGCCCGTCGGGCGCGTGGGTCTGCAGATCTGCTACGACAAGGCCTTCCCCGAGGCCGCGCGCATCATGGCGCTCAAGGGCGCGCACATCATCGCCAGCCTCTCGGCGTGGCCGGCGGCCCGCACCGCCACCGCCGAGAACCTGCAGGACGACCGGTGGACCTACCGGTTCAACCTGTTCGACGCGGCACGCGCGCTGGACAATCAGGTGTTCTGGATCGCCTCCAACCAGAGCGGCACCTTCGGCTCGCTGCGCTACGTCGGCAACGCCAAGGTCGTCGATCCGGGCGGAAACACCTTGGCGTCAACGCTTCTCGGCAGTGGAATGGCGGTCGCGGAGGTCGACGTCGACGGCACGTTCCGGGCCATGCGGGCGGGCATGTTCCACCTGCGCGACCGCCGCCCCGACGTGTACGGCCCGGTGACCGAGGCGTGGGGGAGTGACCTCGCCCATGCCTGAGATGACGTTCGACGTGCAGTGGCCCGACGGGCGCGTGCAGCGCTGCCATTCGCCGAGTCTGGTGATGCACGACTACCTGAGCACCGGATCGCAGTACACCGTCACCGAATTCGTCGACCGATGCGGCCGTGCCCTCCAGGAGGCCAGTGATCGGGTCCGGGCGAAGTACGGCTTCGCCTGCAGCTCGGCCGCCTCGACGAGGCAGGAGATCGTCTCCGCCGCAACGCGATTCGACCCGTCGGCGATGGTGGGCGTGCTGGCGATGCAGCCGGCCCTGGAGGCCTCGTCATGACCGATACCGAGACGGCCCACGTCACCGTCGCCATCATCGGTGGCGGCCAGGCCGGGCTGTCGGTGAGCTGGTATCTCGGACGGGCGGGCATCGACCACGTCGTCCTCGAGGCGCACACCCCGGTGCACGCGTGGGCCGACACCCGTTGGGACAACTTCACGTTGGTGACGCCCAACTGGCACTGCAGGCTGCCCGGCTACCACTACGACGGGGACGACCCGGACGGCTTCATGACGCGGGACGAGGTCGTCGAGTGGCTGGCCGGGTGGCTGGACACCTTCGACCCGCCGCTGCGCACCCACACCAGGGTGACGAGGTTGCGACCCCTCCCCGCAGGCGGTTTCGCGCTGACACTGGCGACCGAGACCGGTGAGGAGACGCTGACCTGCGACCACGCGGTCGTCGCCACCGGTGGCTATCCCATCCCGGTACTGCCCGCGTTCGCGGGCGCGCTGGATCCGGCCGTCACGCAGCTGCACTCCGAGCAGTACCGCAATGCCGACCAACTGCCCGACGGCGCCGTCCTGGTGGTGGGCACCGGTCAATCGGGGGCGCAGATCGCCGAGGACCTGCACCTGGCGGGCCGGCAGGTGCACCTCGCGGTCGGCAGCGCGCCGCGCGTCGCGCGGACCTACCGCGGCCGGGACTGCATGACGTGGCTGGCAGACATGGGTCTCTACGACAAGGCCGTGCCCGAATATCCGGGCGGCAAGGCGGCGATCGAGAAGACCAACCACTACGTCACCGGCCGCGACGGCGGACGCGACATCGACCTACGTCGCTTCGCCGTCGAGGGCATGCAGCTGTACGGCACGCTCACCGACGGCAAGGACACGCGGCTCGCGTTCGCACCGTCCCTGCGCGACGCACTCAATGCGGCTGACGCCGTGTACGACTCGATCTGCGCGGACATCGACGCCTTCATCGAACGCGAAGGGCTGCACGCCCCGTCGCCCACCAGGTACGCGCCGGTGTGGGAGCCCGACGCCGAGGTCACCGAACTCGACCTGACCGCCGCGGGCGTCACCAGCATCGTCTGGGCGATCGGGTACCGGCCCGACTACCGGTGGATCGAGGCCAGTGCCTTCGACGGCGCCGGACGTCCCATGCAGAACCGCGGCGTCACCGGGGTCGCCGGGCTGACGTTCGTCGGCCTGCCGTGGATGCACACCTGGGGATCGGGCCGGTTCCTCGGCATCGACCGCGACGCCAGGCACATCAGCGAGACGATCATCGACGATCTCCGCCCGAACGCGCCGGAGCCGTCGGCTCCCCGCGCGAGCGCTCGCCACGGCCTGGCCGTGGCCCGCTGAGAGGAGCCCTCGTGTCCGTCTCGACCCGTGTCGACCTCACCCTCTTGGGAATTCGCGGCCGTCCGCCCGTGAACCGCAGCGCCGGAGCCGGTCCCAGCGCCGACGGTCACCTGATGATCGACGGCCGGGCCGCCGCCATCCCGTTGAATCCCAAGAGCCCCTTCGTCTTCGACGGCAGCCGCGTGCTACTCGACGGCGAGGACTCCGGCCTCGACGTCGACGTCATCGACCGGCCGCGGTTCTACGATCTGCAGACCGCAGAGGGCGTCGGCTACGACCGAATCGCGCGCCTGCACGGCCGAAACGTGCTCGCCACCACCGTCGTTCAGACGTGCATCCGCTACGGCGTCGAAGAGCGCTGCCGATTCTGCTCGATCGAGGAGTCGCTGCGATCGGGTGCCACGACCGCCGTCAAGCGACCTGGTGAACTCGCCGAGGTGGCCGAGGCCGCGGTGCGACTCGACGGCGTCGCCAGCATGGTCATGACGACCGGGACGTCGGCCGGAAGCGACCGCGGCGCACGACATCTCGCGCGCTGCGTCCGGGCGGTCAAGGCCGTGGTGCCCGACCTGCCCATCCAGGTGCAGTGCGAGCCGCCCGCCGACCTGTCCGTGCTCACCGAACTGCGCGACGCGGGTGCCGACGCGATCGGCATCCACGTCGAGTCGCTCGACGACGACGTGCGCCGCCGGTGGATGCCCGGCAAGGCCACCGTGCCGCTGGCTCGCTACCGCGAGGCGTGGCGGGAGGCGGTGCGGGTCTTCGGCCGCAACCAGGTCTCGACGTACCTCCTGGTGGGACTCGGCGAGGATCCCGAGGAGCTGGTCGCCGGTGCCGCCGAACTCATCGACCTGGGCGTCTATCCGTTCGTGGTGCCGTTCCGCCCGCACCCCGGCACGCTGGCGGTCGACGTCGACGGCGCGACGGCACCCGACGCCGCGACCGTGGAGAAGGTGTCGCGCGAGGTGGCCGCCGCGCTGCGGCGGGCCGGCATGGCCGGTGCCGACCAGAAGGCGGGCTGTGCGGCGTGCGGTGCCTGCGGCGTGCTGCAAAGCGTCGGCGGCTGACGGGCATGGACGCGCTGTCGATCCTCGCGGGCACTCGCTCCCACGCCGCGCCCGCAGCGGGCTTCCTGATCCGCCGGGCCGAGAGCGCTGCCGACCTCGCGGCCTACCGGGCGCTGCGGCACGACGAATTCGTGCTCGGCCAACACCTCTTCGCGCACTCCGACGCCGACGACGTCGACGACGACCCGCGCACCGTGGTGCTCGTCGCGACCGCTCCGAACGGCACGGTGCTCGGCGGTGTCCGCCTCGCGCCGAGATGCGATCCCGACCTCGGTTGGTGGACGGGCAGTCGGCTCGTCACCGTCGAGGCGGCCCGGTCGTCGGGCGTCGGGCCTGCGCTCGTCCGCGCGGCGTGCGCGCACGCGGAGTCCGCGGGCGTGCTGCGCTTCGAGGCCGCCGTGCAGCGCCGGTACGCGCCGATGTTCACGGCGCTGGGCTGGGAGGACCACGGCGACTGCCCGATCGCGGGTCGGCCGCACGCGCTGATGCGCTGGCCACTGCACCAGATGCAGCGCCTGACCGATGCGACCAAGTCGTTCCTCGGCGACGCGCTGGCGCCGCTGCGCGACGTGGCCGGTGGGCTCGGCCCCGCCGGTTTCGTCGGTGACGACGGCGTGCCGCTGCCCGGCAGCGACGTGATCGCCGCGTGCGATGCGATCATCCCGTCCATGGTGGAGCGCGATCCGGAATGGGCGGGGTGGTGTTCGGTGCTCGTCAACGTCAACGACCTGACGGCGATGGGCGCCGCGCCGACCGGGCTGCTGGACGCCGTGGGAGCGCCCACCCGTTCGCTGCTGACGCGCATCGTGCGGGGGATCGCGCGGGCGTCGCAGGCGTGGCGGGTGCCCGTGCTCGGCGGCCACACCCAGCTCGGCGTGCCCGCCTCGCTCGCCGTCACCGCGTTCGGCCGGACGACGCAGCCGATCCGCGCCGGGGGCGGCGCGGTCGGGGACGCGCTCCGGCTAACGGCCGACCTCACCGGTGGCTGGCGGCCGGGACAGCATGGCAGACAATGGGATTCGAGCAGCGCCCGCAGCGCCGACGAGCTCGCCCAGCTCGCCACGCTGGTCGCCCGCATGGCGCCGCGCGCCGCCAAGGACGTCAGCATGGCCGGTGTCGTCGGCACCGCGGGCATGCTCGCCGAGGCCAGCGGGACGGGGGCCGAACTCGACGTGGCGCGCATCCCGCGACCCGCCGACGCCGCGATGGGGGCATGGCTGTCCTGTTTCCCCGGCTACGCGATGCTCACCGCGGACCGGGTCGGGGCCGTCGCCCCGCCGGCGCCGCCGGGGGTGACCACCGCGGCGTGCGGTCTGCTGAGCGCCGAACCCGGGGTGCGGCTGCGGTGGCCCGACGGCGTCGCGACGACGGCGGTGAGCGCGGACGTGACGGGACTGGGCAGGGCCTGACGTGGGACTCGTCACGATCGGCGCCGTCGCCGCGCATTTCGGCCGCGACGTGGACCGAGGCGTCAGCAAGGTCGTCGGCATCATCGACGCGGCGGCCCGCGACGACGTCGACCTCCTGGTGTTCCCCGATGCCTGCCTGGGCGGCTACATCGGCGACCTGCGAGCGCCCGACCCGAACGACCGCCCGCCCGCGCTCGACCCGAACGGCCCGGAGATCGCGGCCGTCATCGCCGCGGCCGGTCCCATGACGGTGTGCGTCGGCTACGCCGAGGAGTCGGTCGGGGGTCGGTACAACGCCGCGATCTGCGTGACCGGCGACGGCGTGCTCGGCCACCACCGCAAGGTGCATCAACCGGCGGGAGAGTCGTTGGCGTACTTGGCCGGTGACGCGTTCACCGCCTTCGACACGCCGGTCGGACGGCTCGGCATGCTCATCGACTACGACAAGACGTTTCCCGAGTCGGCACGGGCGCTGGCCCTCGACGGGGCGGACGTCATCGCGGCGCTCTCGGCGTGGCCGGCCAGCGTCACCGACCGCGCGTCGCGGCTGCCCGCCGACCGGCAGGCGCGGTTGTTCGACCTCTACGACTGCGCCCGCGCCGCGGAGAACCAGGTGGTCGTGGTGTCCTCGAATCAGACGGGCGTCATGGGCGCACTGCGCTTCCTCGGGCAGGCCAAGGTCGTCGGCCCCGGTGGCGACGTGCTCGCCAACACCGGGTCCAAGGGCGGCCTGGCCAAGGTCACCGTCGACGTCGGCGCGGAGATCGCCCGGGCGCGAAAGGTGTTGAACCATCTCGCCGAGCGTCGGGTCGATGCGTACCACACCACGGCGGGGAACTGACCGTGCGCGTCGCCCTGCTGACCTACTCCACCAAACCCCGCGGCGGCGTGGTCCACACGCTCAACCTGGCCGAGGCGCTCGCGGAGGCGGGCATCGACGTGACCGTGTGGTCGCTGGCGCGGGCGGGTGATCGCGGTTTCTTCCGCGACGTCGACCCGCGCGTAACGGTGTCGCTGGTCGACTTCCCCGATCGCGGGGAGGAATCCGTGACGGACCGCATCGTGCGGTCGATCACCCTGCTGCGCGACGCCTTTCGGCCGACCGACTACGACGTCACGCACGCCCAGGACTGCATCAGCGCCAACGCCGTGGGACCCTGCATCCGCACCATCCACCACCTCGACGAGTTCACCACGCCGGTGCTGGCCGACTGTCACGAGAAGGCCGTGGTCGAGCCGTACGCGCGCATCTGCGTGTCGGCCGCGGTGGCCGCCGAGGTCCGCGACGGCTGGGGTCTGACCCCCACGGTGATCCCCAACGGCGTTCGTGCGCAACGGTTCGTCGAGGCGGCGTCCGAGGCCGGCCGCCCGGGCCGGGATGCCTGGCGCCGTCGCCTCGGTCGCTACGTGCTGGCCGTCGGCGGGATCGAGCCGCGCAAGGGCACCATCGATCTCGTCGAGTCGTATCATGTTCTACGACAACGGTTTCCGGATCTGCGATTGGTGATCGCGGGCGGTGAGACGCTGTTCGACTACCGCGACTACCGCGCCGCATTCGAGCGCAGCTGCACCGACCTGGGGGTCGAGCCGGTCATCCTGGGGGCGGTCGGGGACGACGAACTGCCCACGCTGATGGCCGCGTCGGAGGTATTCGCGTTCCCGTCGACCAAGGAGGGCTTCGGCTTGGCCGCGATGGAGGCCCTGGCCGCCGGGCGGCCGGTCGTGACGCGCGATCTCCCCGTGCTGCGCGAGGTGTTCGGCGACACGGTCTCCTACGCTTCCACGCCGGACGGTTTCGCCGCCGCCATGGGCGCCGAGCTCGAGTCCGCCGGTGACCCCGGGCCGGGCCGGGCGCTGGCCGCATCGCTGACGTGGGAGCGGGCCGCGCGACGGCACGTCGAGTTCTACGAGGCCAACCCCACGCCGCGCTAGCTCGTCATCGAGAGCGAGACCTCCCACAGCCGTTCGGCATTGGCGGGGTCGAGCGCGTAGGGCGCCACACCGCCGGTGCCCGGACCGCCGCGGCGCTCGACGCGCCGGGCCTCCTGGCAGTCCTCGAAGTAGCGGCCGCCGATGCCGTCGAGCAGTGGCGAGGCGGCCAGCAGCACGGAGGTCGCGGCGCCCTGCTCGACGGTCTTGAAGTTCGAGCCACCCGCCTTGAACGCCTCGAGGGCCTGCTCGGCGTAGTGCGAGGGCAGGTGGCGCTGCAGTGGGGTATCGATGCCGCCCGGCATGAGGGCGTTGGCGAGGATGCCGTCGTCGGCCCAGCGGCGGGTGGCCTCCACGGCGAACAGGACGTTGGCGGTCTTCGACTGGCCGTAGGCCCCGAACGGGTCGTAGTCGCGGAAGGCGTAGTCGATGTCGTCGAACACCACCGGTGAACGCAGGTGACCGCCGGAGCTGACCGAGACGATCCGGGCGCCGCCTGCCGCCGCCAGCGCGTCATGCAGCGCCACGGCGAGGGCGAAGTGACCGAGGTGGTTCGTCGCGAACTGCATCTCGTGTCCGCCGGACGAGAGGGTCAGCTCCTGGATGGCCATCACCCCGGCGTTGTTGACGAGGATGTGCAGCGGGCCCTGCCAGGCCCGCGCGAAGGCGGCGACACTGGCCGGGTCGGCGAGGTCCAGCGCGGCGACGTCGACGGCTCCGCTGCGGCCGTCGGCCGGGGCTCGGTCGCTGAGATCCGCGGCCACCCGGGCTCCCGCCGCGGTGTCCCGCACCGCGAGTGTGACGTCGGCGCCCGCCCCGACCAGCGCCCGCGCGGTCTCGACGCCGATGCCCGAGGACGCCCCGGTGACGATGGCGCGGGTGCCGGACAGGTCGACGCCCGCGAGCACCTCCGCGGCGGTGGAGGCGAAGCCGAACGGGGTAGTGAACAGGTCGGTGGTCACGCCGTGCCCAACGACGCCGGGCGCCGCAGTGTTCCCCGTCACGTGCTCAGCGCGTGCTGAGGCCGCCGATCGCGACCGTTTCTCCGGCCTGCTGGCCCATCAACGTGGTGAAGGCCTCGAGGACCAGTTCACCCTTGTCGTTGGTGCAGACGTTCCTGGTGACGACGATGTCCGCGCCGAACCGCTCGTCCACGGAGTCGATCTCCAGGCGGGCCCACAGCTTGTCGCCGGCGTAGATCGGCTTGTGGTAGATGAACCGCTGATCGACCTGCACGATGTTCATCGTCTCGATGCCGACGTCGACGGTGCGGAAGAAGTCCTGCTGGACCAGGAGTGCGTACACCGCGGTGAAGGTCAGGGGCGCGAGGATCGCGGGGTGGCCCAGCTCGGCGGCGGGCTTCTCGTCGAAGTTGGCGGCGTCGCTGGACTGGACGGCCTTCGAGTACTCGCGGATCTTCTCGCGGCCCACCTCGAAGTAATCCGGGTAAATGTGGACCATGTTGCGGATGTCGGTTTTTAGAGCCATGTAACTACCTCCGGGGGCAGACCCGGACATGCTCGGACCGGCGGGGTCGGGGGCAGGACGGGGTCTGGGTCGAACACCTTCGTGTCATTCCATTGAAGCAAATTCTTTAGCGCAGCTCACCTCGAGCCGTCCCGGGACGGGCGTGAGCTGCGGTGATGCGCAGCTACCGCAGTCGCAGACCCCGCGGCGTCCGGGAGAATCCGCTGCCGGTGAGCGCGTCGTGGACGGCCGCGTGGTCGGGCCCCGCCCCCGGGTCCAGCACCGGTACCCCGTTGATGCGCTCGACGAGCAGAGCCTGGAGGCGACCCGAGCCGACGAGTTCGACGAGCGCGACGCCGGCCGCGGCGTGGGCCTCCGCGTCGATGGTGAACGACAGCAGCGAACGCCCACCGCGTTCGAGGAACCACGTCAGCTCACCGTCGACGAGGACGACGAGGGCACCCGCCTTGCGCCCGGGCCGATGGCCCGTCTCGGCTTCGGTGGGCCAGGGGAGAGCAGCGCCGTACGGGTTCGCTGGATCGGACGCGGCGAGCACCACTGCGTGATAGTCGCGGCGCTGCTGGTCCACCCCGTCGAGATAGGTCCGCAGACGGTCGACCGTCGAGGCGACCGCGAACTGCGCGCCGCCCAGCGACTCGACGAAGTACCCCCGCTGACACCGGCCGACGTCTTCGAACGCAGTCAGCACCTTGTAGAGCATCGCGAAGCCACCGGGCACGCCCTCGGCCGAGCCCTTCGTCAGCACGCCGTACCGGTTGAGGAGGAGTTCGGCCGTGAAGTGGGTCCTGATCGTCGAATCCAGCTCCGGTGGTGGCAGCGCGCTCCACCGGCCCGCCACGGTCGCATCGGTCGTCCTGGCCTGGGCATGGGCGACGCTGTAGCGACTGAGCCGCGGCGGACGCTGTCGCTGTCGGTGCGTGCCGCCGCGCTTGCCGGAGCCGGCGAGCAGCGCCCGCACCGGGGCGAAGGTGTCACCGGTGACCCAGCCGGCCCAAATCAGTTCCCACAGCGCCTGTTTCACCGTCGAGGTCGGATCGCCCACACCCGCGCCGTCGGTGAGCTGGCGGAAGAAGTACGCGCCGCCATGGCCGAGCGTGGCCATGATCTCGCGGTGGACGTCGGTGAACTCGATCTCGACGGGTGCGGCCAGCGTCAGCGGCGCCGTCTCGGCCGAGTGGAACGCGATCCAGCCGTCACCGCTGCTGATCGACCCGGCGCCCGACCACGTCACCTCCCCCGAGGCCAGCAACTCGTCGAGCATCGCCGGCTGATAGTTGCGCACCCGCTGCGCGAACACCAGCGGCTCGATCGCCGACGCCGGCATCGGCACACCCGCCAGCTGGTCGATCACCGACGCGAGCCCGTCGACGCCGGTGCTCTTCTCGGTGCCGACCTGCTGCCAGGCGGGCAGGAATCTCGCATAGGCGGTCGTGCTGACGGGCTCGACCTGGGCGCGCAGCGCGGCCAGCGACCGGCGTCGCAGGATCTTGAGAACGTCTGCGTCACACCACTGTTCGACGTCCTGCACGGTGAACTCGCCGCGCACCAGCCGACGGTCGGCCGCCATCCGGCCCAGCACGTCGGCCGCCACCCGCAACCCCAACCCGAAGCGCTCGGCGGCGTCGCGGGTGGTGAATGGCCCGCGGGTGCGGGCGTAGCGGCCGAGCAGTTCGCCGAGTGGATCGGCCACCGTCTCGGTGAAGCTGGCCGGGACGCCGACGGGCACCGCGATGCCGACGCCGTCGCGCAACAACCCGACGTCCTCGATGGCCACCCACCACATCGCCCCGGCGAACGAGACGGTCAGAGCGCGCCGGGCCGCGTACAGCCCCTCCAGCCAGCCGTTGACGTCGTCGGCCGTCGACCGTTGCGCCACTTCGTCTTCGGTGAGCGGGCCGAGCATCCGCAGCAGGTCGGCCACACCCTCGGCGTCGCGCACCTTCCTGTCCTCGGCCAGGTGCTGCAGCTGCGCGACGGTCGACTCGATGACGCGCTGGTCGAGCAGCTCGCGCAATTCGACGCGGCCCAGCAGTTCGGCGAGCAGCGTGCTGTCCAGCGACAGCGCCGCGGCCCTGCGCTCGGCCAGCGGGCTGTCGCCCTCGTACATGAAGGCGCCCACGTACCCGAACAGCAGGGAGGCCGCGAACGGCGACGGCGTGGGCGTCTCCACCTCGAGGATGCGAATGCTGCGCTGCGCCACGCGACTCATCAGCTCACGCAGCATTGGCACGTCGTAGACGTCCTGCAGGCACTCCCGCACGGTCTCCAGCACGATCGGGAAGTCCGGGTACTTACGCGCGATGTCGAGTAGCTGCGCGGCCCGCTGGCGCTGATGCCACAGCGGGGACCGCTTGCCCGGATGGCGCCGCGGCAGCAGCAGGGCGCGCGCCGCGCACTCCCTGAACCGGGCCGCGAACAGCGCCGAGCCGCCGACCTCGTCGGTGACGATGGGGTCGATCTCGTCGGCCTCGAAGACGAACAGTTCGGCGCCGGGGGGTGTGTCCTCGGTGTCGGGCAGCCGCACGATGATGCCGTCGTCGGACGCGGTCGGCTTCTCGTCGATGCCGTAGCGCTCCCGCAGCCGACGGGCCACCGCGAGCGCGAGCGGCCCATGCACACGCAGACCGTAGGGCGAGTGCAGGATGACCCGCCAGTCGCCGAGCTCGTCGCGGAAGCGTTCGACGATGAACGTGGTGTCGGTGGGAACGGTCCCGGTGGCCTCGCGCTGATCGGCGATGAGTTGCCACAGGTTGTCGGTGGCGAAGTCGTTGAAGCCCATCGTGTGGCAGCGCTCGTCGAACTCGCGGCGGCCCAATCCGGCCAGCACGCCGGTGAACTCGCCGATCGCGGCGCCGAGCTCCGCGGGTCTGCCCACGCTGTCACCGCGCCAGAACGGCAGCCGGGCGGGCTGGCCCGGCGCCGGGAGGACGAGCACGCGGTCGTGGGTGATCTCGGTGATCCGCCAGCTGGTCGCGCCGAGGGCGATGACGTCGCCCGGCCGCGACTCGTAGACCATTTCTTCGTCGAGTTCGCCGACGCGAGAAGGCTTGTCGGTGTCCGCCGACGAGGCCAGGTACACCGTGAACAGACCGCGGTCGGGGATCGCACCGCCGGAGGTGACTGCGAGCCGCTGGGCGCCGGGGCGTGCGGTGAGGGTGCCCGCGTCGCGGTCGTACACCAGCCGTGGCCGCAGCTCGGCGAACTCGGTCGAGGGGTACTTCCCGCTCAGGAGGTCGAGGGTGGCCTCGAACGCGCTGCGCGGCAGCGTGGCGAACGGTGCGCTGCGCCGGATCGCGTCGAACCAGCGGTCGGCGTCGAGCGGTTCGAGGGCTGCGGCGGCGACGGTGTGCTGTGCCAGGACGTCGAGCGGGTTGGTGGGCACCTTCATGGTCTCGATCTCGCCGGCCAGCATGCGCTGCACCGTGACCGCGCAGTCGATCAGATCGGTGCGGTGCTTGGGGAACAGCACTCCCTGGCTGACCTCGCCGACCTGGTGGCCCGCGCGGCCGATGCGCTGCAGGCCGCTCGCGACCGAGGGGGGCGACTCCACCTGGATGACGAGGTCCACCGCGCCCATGTCGATGCCGAGTTCGAGGCTCGAGGTGGCGACGACCGCCTTGAGCCTGCCGGTCTTGAGGTCCTCCTCGACGAGCGCGCGCTGCTCCTTGCTGATCGAGCCGTGATGCGCCTTGGCCAGCAGCGGCTCGGCGCCGAGGGCGACGCCGCTGCCCATCACCTGTGCCGGCGCGCCGCCACCCACCTTCGGGTTGGGGGTCTCGGTGACCTCACCGCCGAGGCGTTCGGCGTGAATCTCGTTGAGGCGCGCGGTGAGTCGCTCGGCCAGCCGCCGCGAGTTGGCGAACACGATCGACGATCGGTGCGACTCGATGAGGTCGACGATGCGTTCCTCGACGTCGGGCCAGATGCTGTTGTTCTCCAGGTTGGCCATGTCGGGCACCGGCACGTGCACCGACAGGTCGAAGGTCTTGGCGGCCATCGGGGCCACGATGGTCGTCTTCGCCTGGCCCGACAGGAACCTCGCCACCTCCTCCGGCGGCCGCACGGTCGCCGAGAGGCCGATCCGCTGGGCCGGGACGTCCAGCAGCTGATCGAGCCGCTCCAGCGACAGCGCGAGGTGGGCGCCGCGCTTGGTCGCCGCGACGGCGTGCACCTCGTCGACGATCACGGTCCGCACCTCGGCCAGCGTCTCCCGCGCCGCCGAGGTCAGCATGAGGAACAGCGACTCGGGGGTGGTGATGAGGATGTCGGGCGGGCGGGCGATCATCTCGCGACGGCGGTTCGGCGGGGTGTCACCGGAGCGGACCCCGACGGTGATGCTGGGCGCAGGGACGCCGCGGCGGTGGGCGACGCGGCCGATGCCCGTCAGCGGCGTGCTCAGGTTGCGCTCGACGTCGACGGCCAGCGCCTTGAGCGGGGAGACGTAGAGGACCTTCGTGCCCTTGCCCGTCGACCCGGTGGCCTCCGGCGGTTCGGCTGCGGCCAACCGGTCGATCGCCCAGAGGAACGCGGCGAGGGTCTTTCCGGAGCCCGTCGGGGCCACGACCAGGGTGTTCTCGCCATTGGCGATGGCCTCCCACGCCTCGGTCTGGGCGGCCGTCGGCGCGGAGAACGTCCCCGTGAACCACTCCCGCGTCAGCTCACTGAAGCGGGCCAGGGGTGGGGCGGTGCGACTGGCCATGCCGCCATACTGCCCGCACCCACCGACAAGCCCGTCCGGGTCTACTGCGGCGTGGGGATTCCCGGCATCCGGGCCACGGCGTCGAGCAGGGCGTGGGCGCACGTGTCGGCGACGGTGCCGGCATCGATCGTCGGGTCGACGACGCGCTGCCGGCACATCTCGAAGGTGAAGGCCAGCCAGCCGTAGACGACCACCCGCAGGTCGCGTCGAGCGTCGGCGTCGAGCGGCTCGTCGAGCACGCCGGTGATGCGGTCGACGATGCGGTTGGCCTGGCGGTCGTTGTCGACGTCGTCGATGCCGCGCAGCACCGGGTCCGAACGGCCCATGCCCATGTAAGCGGCCCAGGCGCCGTGCGGATGCGCCTCGTCGTAGTGCAGGTAGGCCAGCACGCCCGCGCGGATCTGCTCGAAGAGACCCTGCCCGGGCTGCGGGGGAGTGTTGGTGGCCGCGAAGAGCCGCTCGCCCTCGGCCCGCACGACGGCGGCGAAGAACGCCCGCTTGTCGGGGAAGTAGTGGTACATCAGGGCTCGCGAGACTCCGGCGCGCTCGGCGATCTCGTCGATGCGGACCTCGTCGTAGGGCCGCTGTCCGAAGACCTCGGCGCCCAGCGTCAAGAGTTCGCTGCGCCGATCCTCCGGCGACAGCCGCCGCCGGGACGACGCGCCGCGGGCGCGAAGGGCATCCTGGTCGGCCACCCCGGCAGTCTAGTGAGGGCGTCCGCTCAGCCGAGCGTGCCCTGGTAGCGGCGCATGCCCGCGATCCAGCGCTCGTAGTCGCTGCCCTTGTGGCGGTACATGTCGAGGACGGCCGGATGCGGCAGCACCAGGAACCGACCGTCCTCGATGGCCTGGACCGTCAGTTCGGCGACCCGATCGGGTCCGATGATCTCGCCCGCCCCGGCGACGGCCGCGCCCGCCATCCGCGCCGTGGGGTCCTCGGCGTTGATGACGTCGTTCAGCAGGGGCGTGTCGACGCCCATCGGGCAGACGCACGACACGCCGATTCCCTTGTCGCCGTAAGTGATCGACAACCATTCGGCGAAGCCGACGGCCGCGTGCTTGGTCACGGAGTAGCCGGCGGCGCCGAGCTGGGTCAGCAGCCCCGCGGCCGACGCGACGCCGACGAAGTGGCCCGCACCCCGCTGCAGCCATTCCGGCACCAGGGCCTTGGCCGCCCGCACGTGGGCGCGCAGGTTCACGTCGATGATCGCGTCCCAGTCGGCCTCGTCGTCCCCGAGGCCCGGCGCGCCCATGATCCCGGCGTTGGCGACGTAGACGTCGACGGGTCCGAATCGTTCACGCGCACAAGCGATCAGCGTGGCGATGCCCTCGGTCGTGGCGGCGTCGGCGCCGACTCCCACCGCCGCGCCGCCCGCGTCGACGATGCTCGCGGCCGTCTCCTCGACACCGGTCGCGGCGAGGTCGCCCGCCACCACGGAGGCGCCGGAGGCGGCCAGCGCCGTGGCGATGGCCCGCCCGATTCCCGAACCGGCCCCGGTGACGACGGCGACGCTGCCCGTGATGTGCATGGACCCTGTCTACCGCACGGGCGTGGACGCGCCGCCCTCCGGCGCCAGGACCCGCTCCAACCCGGCGATGACGACCGTCAGATCGAACTCGAGCTGGCCGTGGTCGGGGGTCTGGCCCTCGCGGGAGGCGAGCACCTCGCGCAGGACGGGAAAGTCGTCGGATGCCGCGCCCTGCAGCGCGCTGACCACCTCGGGCACGTTCGGGTGCACGCGGTTCTGGGCGACGAGGACCGCCGCCCGCCCCGCGGTGTACGCCGTCTCGGTGATGAGCGTCAGTGCCCGGCCGGCCTGCTCGACGTCGAAGCCGGCGTCGAGCAGCGACCGAAGCACGCGCTCGACCGGGGCCAGCGCGCCGAGGCCACTCGCGGCGGGCAGGTGAAACGAGGTGGCCAGCACTCCCAGCCGAATGAACGCGTCGCGCAGCGCCGCGGCGTAGGACCGCACCACCAGTCGCCAGTCGCCATCGGCGGGAAGTTCGACGCGGCGCAGTTCGGTGGCGAACACGTCGAAGGCCACCAGAGCGCGCAGTCCCTCGCGGTCGCCGACGTGGTAGTTCAGTGCCTTCGGATCGACCCCGAGCGCCTCGGCGACGGCCTGCATCGTCATTGCCTCCGGCGCCAGACGTCGTGCGGCCAGCACGATCCGCTCGCGGTCGAGCCGACGTGGACGGCCCCGCTGACGATGCGTCGAATCGACGGTCACGCTCGGGAGTCTATGTTTTTTCCCGTTCGGGAGTGGAGTTATGCGGCAGTGGGTTAGCGTGCAGGAGATGGCCATCAGCAGGCGCCGAGGAGCGTTCCCGTGCCCATGAGCAGTGCCTGGATCGTCGACGTCGTCAGGACGCCGCGCGGCAGGGGTCGCGTGGACGGCGGCCTGCACGGCATCCATCCGCAGGCGCTGCTGGCGCAGTGTTTGCAGGCCCTGCACACCCGCGTCGGGTTCGACCCGTCGGACGTCGACGACGTCGTGGCGGGCAACGGGATTCTCGCCGGTGACCACGGCGACGACGTCGCCAGGCTCGCGCTGCTGCTGGCCGGGTGGCCGGAGACGGTGCCCTGCATGACGCTCAATCGGTTCTGCGGGTCGGGTCAGCAGGCGGTCACGGTGGCCGCGATGGGCGTGGCCAGCGGCGCCCAGGATCTGGTGATCGCCGGAGGCGTCGAGTCGATGTCGCGGTGGAACGTCGCCGCGGGCTCGGTGACCATCGACGGCGGAAATCCGGCCCTGCGCGAGCGGTATCCGACCGTCCCGCAAGGTGTTTCGGCAGACCTCATCGCCACGCTCGAGGGCTTCACCCGAGCCGACGTCGATGCGTACGCCGTCGAGAGCCAGCGGCGGGCCGCCGTGGCGATCGCCGAGGGACGGTTCGCCGGATCGCTCGTCCCGGTGACCGACGCCGACGGTGCCGTCGTGCTGGAGCGCGACGAGCACCCGCGCGCGGACACCAGCCTGGAGGGGCTGGCCAGGCTGCGCCCGGCGTTCGGCCGTCTGGGTACCGACCGGGCCGACGGCGAGACCCGTTCCTACGACGAGACGTGTCTGCATCGCTACCCCGGCATCGACCACGTCGAACACGTTCACCACGCCGGCAATTCGTCGGGCGTGGTGGACGGGGCCGCGGCCGCCGTGGTGGCGTCGGACCGCTGGGTGGGCGCGCACGGCGTGACGCCACGCGCGAAGGTCGTCGCGACGGCGGCCGTCGGGTCCGAGCCGATCATCATGCTGACCGCGCCGGGCCCGGCCGCCGAGCGGGCACTGGCCAAGGCGGGCATGGCCGTCGGCGACGTCGATCTGTGGGAGGTCAACGAGGCCTTCGCCGCGGTCCCGCTCAAGACGATGCGCGACCTGAAGCTCGACCACGAGCGCGTCAACGTCAACGGGGGCGCCATCGCGCTCGGGCACCCCATCGGTGCGACGGGTGCGATGCTCATCGGCACCGTGCTCGACGAGTTGGAGCGCCAAGACCTGACCACCGGGCTCGTCACGATGTGCACCGGTGCTGGCATGGGCACCGCCACGATCGTCGAGCGGGTCTGAGGTGACGCAGACGCTGGTGGTCGAGAGGCCCGTGCCCGGCGTTGCGGTGCTCCGCCTGGATCGCCCCAGGCAGCTCAACGCGATCGACGAGGTCATGGTCGGCGAATTGGGCAGGGCCTGCACGGAATTGGGCGCCGATGCCGACGTCCGTGCCGTCGTGCTGACCGGCGCCGGGCGCGGGTTCTGCTCCGGCATCGACATGCGCGCCTTCGGGCCGGGCATGCTCGAGGCCAGCGCGCCCGCCATCGATCGGCTCCGGTTCCAGGAGGCGATGGCCGCACTACCGCAGGCGCTTCGGGCGATGCCGCAGCCGGTGATCGCGGCCGTCAACGGCCCGTGCGTCGGGGCGGGGCTCGCGCTCTGCCTGGCCGCCGACATCCGAATCTGTTCGGCCGCAGCCTCGTTCGGCAACGCGGCCATCCTGCTCGGGCTGTCAGGTGCCGAAATGGGGATGAGCTATCACCTGCCCCGCATCGTCGGCACCAGCGTGGCCGCCGACTGGATGCTGACCGGGCGCATGGTGTCCGCGGCGGAAGCCGACCGCCGAGGCCTGGTCAGTGAGGTCGTCGAGCCAGAGGCGCTGGAGCAGCGAGCGCTCGAACTGGCCACGGGGATCGCCGGTCTCGCCCCCCTCGGCGTCCAACTGACGAAGCGGGCCCTGCAGGTCAACACCGACGCGCCCGGGTTCAGCCAGGCGGTCGAGCTGGAGAACCGCAATCAGGTACTCACCCATGCGACCGACGACGCCGCCGCCCGGCGCGCGACATGGTCGTGACGACGGAAGGACATCGACGTGTCGTGGGACTTCACCACCGATCCCGAGTGGGCCGAACAACTCTCCTGGGTCGAGGACTTCGTCCGCACCGAGTGCGAGCCCATCGACTACGTGGTCAAGGAGTCTCACGATCTGACCGACCCGGTGCGCCAGGCGTTGATCCCGCCGCTGCAGCAGATCGTCAAGGACCGCGGACTGTGGGCCACGCACCTGGGGCCGCATCTCGGTGGGCCCGGATACGGTCAGGTCAAACTGGCCCTGCTGAACGAGATTCTCGGCCGATCGGAGTGCGCACCGATCGTGTTCGGTTCGCAGGCACCCGATTCCGGCAACAGCGAGATCCTGGCCCACTACGGCACGCCGGAGCTCAAGGAGCGCTACCTCGAACCGCTGCTCGACAACCGGATCATCTCCTGCTTCTCCATGACCGAACCGCAGGGCGGCGCCGACCCGAAGGTGTTCACCACCAGCGCCGTCCAGGATGGCGACCACTGGGTCATCAACGGGGAGAAGTGGTACTCGTCGTTCGCCTCGTCGGCGTCGTTCCTCATCGTGATGGCGGTGACCGATCCCGAAGCCCCGCCGTATCAACGGCATTCGATGTTCGTGGTGCCCGGTGAGACGCCGGGCATCAACCTCCTGCGCGACGTGGGCCTCGGCTACCAGCCGCTCGGCGGAGGCGGCCGCGAGGGCTACGTGCGATACGAGAACGTACGGGTCCCCGCCGATCACATGCTGGGTCCGCGCGGTGGGGCGTTCGTCGTCGCCCAGACCCGGCTCGGCGGCGGGCGAATTCACCACGCCATGCGCACGGTCGGACTGGTACGCCGGATCTACGACATGATCTGCGAGCGGGCCGTGTCGCGCTACACCCAGGGCGAGGTCCTCGCCGACAAGCAGATGGTGCAGGAGATGATCGCCGACTCCTGGATGGAGATCGAGGCCTTTCGACTGCTCACCCTCCAGACCGCCTGGAAGATCGACGAGTTCAACGACTACAAGGCCGTGCGCGCCGACATCTCGGCGGTGAAGGCGATGATGCAGAAGGTTCTGCACGACGTCTCCGCGCGGGCGTTGCAGATCCACGGTTCCCTCGGCACGTCGCACGAGATGCCCTTCGTGCAGTACCTGACGGAGTCGTTCGTGCTCGGGCTCGCCGACGGCCCCACCGAGGTGCACAAGGTGACCCTCGCCCGGCAGCTGCTCAAGGACGTCAAGCCTGCTCCCGACGTCTTCCCGACCGAGCACCTGCTGCGTCAGCGCCAAGCGGCCGAGGCGAAGTTCGCCAGTCGGCTGGCGGGCATTCCGCGCACCCGAGCCGCGTCGTGACGGGGGAGTGTCACGGCAGGGTCGCCCTGGTCACCGGCGGCAGCCGGGGACTCGGCAAGGCCATCGCGCAGCGGTTCGCCGCCGAGGGTGCAACGGTGGCGATCACCGCCCGGACCATGGACCCCGATCCGAAATACCATGGCTCCCTGCGCGAGACGTGCGAGGAGATCGCCGCGGCCGGCGGCACCGCCGTCGCCGTGCAGGCAGACCTGTCTCGATCGGAGGAGCGCGTACGGCTGTTCGACGAGGTGGTCGACCGGGTGGGCGCACCGGACATCCTCGTCAACGACGCTGCCGTGACGTTCCTGCGGCCGCTCGACGGCTTCCCCGAGAAGCGGGCGCGACTCATGGTCGAGATGCATCTGATCGCCCCACTGCACCTGACCCAGCTCGCGATTCCCGCCATGCGCGAACGCGGTCGCGGCTGGGTGCTCAACCTGACGTCGGTCGGCGGCGACCTGCCCGACGGGCCACCGTTCGCCGAGTTCGACACCGACGCCGGGTTCGGGATGTACGGCACCGTGAAGGCGGGTCTGAATCGGATGACGAAGAGCCTTGCCGCTGAACTGTATTCCGACGGCATCGCCGTCAACGCCGCGGCCCCCACCAACCCGGTGGCCACCCCCGGCGCAGGGACCCTCGACCTTGCGAAGACCGATACCGAGGACATCGAGCTCATCGTCGAGACCGTCTTCCGACTGTGCACCGGCGACCCGAAGACGTCGACGGGCCGCATCGCGCACACCCAAACGTTCCTGCGCGAGGTCGGATGGCTGGGCTGACCCCTCCGCAGTTCGATGCCCTGTCGGCCCGACTGCAGTCGCTCGACGTCACCGGTCTGAGTCCGCTGCCGGGAGGGGCGTCGAGCGTGACGCTCGTGGGGCAGCGCGACGGGCAGCGGGTGGTCGTGAAGGTGGCCCCGCCGGGCAAGGCGCCGACGCTGAACCGCGACGTCTTGCGGCAGGCCTACGTCATTCGCGCGCTCGGCCCCTCGGGGGTGCCGCTTCCCGAGGTGCTGCTGGAGGACGCCGGCGACCCTCCCGAGGTACCGCCGCTGTTCGCGATGTCCTTTCTCGACGGTACGTCCGTCGAGCCGCTGTTCGATCGCGACGTCGCGCCCGTGGACACCGACGTCATGGCCGAGCGACTGCGGGCCGCCGCGCGGGTGCTGGCGCGGCTGCATCGCGTCGATCC
This sequence comes from Mycolicibacterium madagascariense, assembly GCF_010729665.1. Lineage (NCBI taxonomy): Bacteria > Bacillati > Actinomycetota > Actinomycetes > Mycobacteriales > Mycobacteriaceae > Mycobacterium > Mycolicibacterium madagascariense. Next base: position 1,479,760 of record NZ_AP022610.1, read on the forward strand.
CGCGTCGGTGGGCCTCGCCGCCGAGCCGGTCGTCACGCCCGCCGAGGAAGTCGCGCGGTGGTGTCGACTGCTGGAGACCGTCGACCCCACGCTGGTGCCCGGCTGGCAGGACGTCGCTGCGCAGCTGCGGGATTCGGTCCCCACCGCGCTTCGACCCGCCATCGTGCACGGCGACTTTCGGCTGGGAAACTGCCTCGCCGACGGGACGCACGTCACCGCCGTCATCGACTGGGAGATCTGGTCGATCGGGGACCCGCGGGTGGACCTCGGCTGGTTCCTGATCAACGGTGATCCGGCGACCTACCGTCGCGAGACTCCCCATTCGGGTTGCCTCCCAACGCCTTCCGAGCTTACCGAGGTCTACGGCACCGACGTGCCCCGGCTGGCGTGGTTCCAGGGCCTGGCCTGCTTCAAGTCGGCAGCCACGTGGTCGCTGATCGTCAAGCACGACCGCCGCCGAGTCCCTCCCGACCCGCAGTTCGAGGAGATGGCCGGGATATTGCCCTGGCTACTGGCCCGGGCCGAGCACTTCATCAAGATCGATGCGGGACAGGGCATTCACGCGGACGGAGAACGGTGATGGTCGAATGGTTCCTCTACATGTCGCAGTACCGCATGCCGATCGACGAGTTCGTCGTGCGATCACAGGCAGCCGAGGGCAGCGGCTTCGGCGGCGTCGCGTTCTTCGATCACCTCGAAACACCCGGCATGCCCAGCTCGCCCGTATGGGAGGCCATGGGCATCGCGACCTGGGTGGCCGCCAAGACCAGCCGGATCACCGTCGGTCACCTGGTGCTGTGCGACGCATTCCGCCACCCCGCCGTGCTGGCCAAGCAGGCGGTCACGCTGGCCGAGGCGTCGGGAGGACGGTTCGAACTGGGCATCGGCTCCGGATCGATGCCCACCGAACTGGCGACGTTCGGACTGCGCACTGGCGACGCGGCACACCGCATCGACCGACTCGATCGCGATCTGACGCTGCTGAAGGAGTACTGGGGCGGCGCCCAATCACCCGCTCCGACGAAGCCCATCCCGATCGTCGTCGGTGGCACCGGCCCGAGGACGATGGAGGTCGTCCGCAATCACGCCGACTGGTGGAACCTGCCCGGACCGCAGCTCGGTAGGCTGCCAGAGTTGTTGCCCGCCATCGGTGCTGCGCGCGCCTCGGTGCAGCAGATGGTCGGCTTCGCCCGCCGGGGGAGCGACCCGCGCGAGGTCGCCGAGACCAGCCGCAAGCGGTGGGGCCAGCTCGGACCCGGGCTGGTCACCGGCACCGCCGACGAACTCGTCGAGTTCTTCACCGGGCTGTCCGAGCAGGGCGTGCAACGGTTCTACGTCTGGTTCTCCGATTCGGCGCAACCGGACGCGATCGAGGAGTTCGGCGAGACGGTGATCGGTCGCTTTCCTACCGCGTGAGCCGCTCCCGCAGCTCGCGTTTGAGGACCTTGCCGTAGCTGTTCTTCGGCAGCTCCTCCAGATACTCGTACCGCTTGGGTCGCTTGAACCGGGCGATGCGCTCGAGCAGGTGCGCATCGAGCTCGGCCGCCGAGGCCGTACCGACGACGAAGGCCACGACGACCTCGCCCCAGTCGGGATCGGGCGTGCCGACGACGCACGCCTCGGTGACGTCGGGGTGCTCGATCAGCACCTCCTCCACCTCGCGCGGATAGATGTTGCTTCCGCCACTGATGACCACGTCCTTGGACCGGTCGCGCAGCGTCAGGTACCCGCGCCCATCGAACGAGCCCATGTCGCCGGTGCGCAGCCAGCCGTGCCGAAGCGTCGCGGCGGTGGCGGCATCGTTGCGCCAGTACCCGGACATGACGACGTCACCGCGACAGACGATTTCGCCGACCTCACCCACCGCGACCGGCACGTCGTCGGCGTCGACCACCGCCACGTCGACACCGGAGCGGGCATACCCGACGGAGCCGAGCGTGGCGTCCTCGGCGTCGAGGTGGTCGGCCCGCCGCAGCCCCGTGATCGTCATGGGCGCCTCGCCCTGGCCGTACAGCTGGACGAAGATCGGCCCGAAAGCCTTGAGCGCCTTCTTCATCGAATCCACGTACATGGGGCCGCCGCCGTAGACCACGGTGCGCAGGTGGGCCGGTCGCGGGCGACCGGTGTCGACCAGACGCTGCACCATGGTCGGGGCGAGGAACGCGCTGCTGCCGGGGTGGTGGTCGCACAGGTCGAGGAACTCGCCCGGTTCGAAGGCGGCCGACCGTGGAATCACCTGGCGCGCACCGCGCAGCACGTAGGGCGCGATGTACAGGCCCGAGCCGTGTGACATCGGCGCGCCGTGCACGAGGCTGCAGCACTCGTCGGGATCGTCGAAGTCCGCGAGATGGGACACCGTCATCGCCATCAGGTTGCGATGCGACAGCATGGCGCCCTTCGAGCGCCCCGTCGTGCCGCTGGTGTAGAACAGCCACGCCAGCGAGGCGGGGTCGGTGTCGCGCGGCGGCGCGGAAGGCGGTGCGGCCAAACGATTCTCGTAGTCAGGCAACGCCAGCGTCAAGAGGGGCACGTCGGTCACGGGCCGCAGCTCCGCGGCGATCTTGGGCGAGGCGAACACCACGCTCGCCCCCGAGTCGTCGAGGATCTGCTGCATCTCCAGGGGGTGCAGCTTGTAGTTGATGGGCACGTACACCCGCTCGGCGGCCCAGACGGCGAACAGCAGCTCGACGAGCTCCGGCCGGTTCTCGCTGGCGACGGCGATCCGATCGCCGGGCCGGCCGACGGCACGAAGCGACGCCGCCAATCGGAGTGCCCTGTCCCGCAATTCAGCCCACGTGTGGACGCACTGCTCGCCGAGGTACACCGCGCCGCGGTCGCCGTGGCGGGCCGCGGTCTGGTCCAGGACGGAGAAGACGTTCACCGGGGAACCCACTCCGAGGACAGTGCGTGCTCCGAAAGGTACTTGGTGGAACTCCACCCGCCGTCGACGACGATGGTCTGACCGTTGATGAAACTGCCACCCGGAGAACACAGGAACGCCACGGTGCTCGCGACGTCCTCGACGGTGCCGAGCCGCTGGTGCGGTGTCATCTCGGCGTTGATCTTCCGGAAGCGCTCGTCGTCGAGGCGTTGGGCCACCATCGGGGTCAGGGTGACGCCGGGCGCGACGGCATTGCAGCGGATGCCCTGCGCGCCGTACTGACAGGCGATGTGGGTCGTCAGCGCCGTGAGTCCACCCTTGGCCGCGGAGTACGCGCCGCCCCGCAGCCCGCCGACGACCGCGAACGTCGACGTCACGTTGATGATCGCGGACCCGGGCGCCAGGTGCGGAATGACCTCGCGCGCCAGTCGGAACGGCGCGCGCAGCATCAGGCCGAGGAAGTAGTCCAGCGAGTCGTCGTCGGTCTCGTGCAGGGGCTTGGGGCTGCCCGCGCCCGCGTTGTTGACCAGGACGTCGACGCGGCCCCAGCGCTGCATCGCGGCATCGACGATGCGGTGCGGCGCATCGTCGGCGACGAGGTCGACGGCGAGCGTCGCGATGCGATCGGGATCGCCGACGGCCGTGGCGAGTTCGGCCAATCGGGCCGCGTCGCGCGCGGTGCCCAGGACGGCCATGCCCTGCTCGGCGAGCTTGACCGCGGTGCCGAAGCCGATCCCACTGCTGGCGCCCGTGACGACCGCCACCCGCACGTCGCTCATCCCGCGCTCAGGGTGGCGCGGATCGCGTGCTTGAGCACCTTGCCGGCATCGTTCTTGGGCAGCTCGGGCCAAATGGCTACCTGCTCGGGCACTTTGAACGTCGCCATACCACTCGCCTTCAGGAAGTCGCGGAGTTCGGAGACGTCGGGTCCGCGGCCGTCGACGGGGACGATGACCGCGCAGGCCCGCTCACCGGTGCGGTCGTCGGGTAGGCCGACGACCGCCACCTCGGCGATCCCGAGATGACCCACCAGCACGTCCTCGACCTCCTTGGGGGAGATGTTCTCCCCGTTGCGGATGATGAGGTCCTTGGCCCGCCCGGTCACGACGAGGCAGTCGCCCTCCCAGCGGCCGAGGTCGCCGGTGCGGAAGAAGCCGTTGTCGTCGAAGGCATCCGCGGCGTCCTCGGGATGGCGGTACCCGACCAGCATCTGCGGACCGCGCGCACGAATCTCGCCGTCGACGAGGCGGACGCCGGCGATGCCTGGCCTGCCGTCGGTGTCGGCGGCGCTGTCGGCGTCGTCGAGCGCACCGACGGTCGTGACGGGAACCTCGGTGGAGCCGTACACCCGGCTCACCGCCGCCTGCTCGAAATAGGCTGTCGCCCTGCGGATGAGCGATGGCGGCACCCCGGCGCCGCCACAGATGAAGACCTCGAGGTCGGGCAGCCGGGTGTCCGCCGCCTCGGCAGCGGCGAGGAGTCGTTCGAGGAACGGGGTGGCGCCTGCCATGTGGGTGATGGACTCGGCGGTCATCAGGTCGACCGCCGTCGCGGCGTCCCAGCGGTCCATCAGGACCGCGGTCGACCCAGCCAGCAGCGGACATTCGAAGGCGTAGATCGAACCACCGATGTGCGCGATCGGTGACGGGACCAGGAACCTGCTGCCATGGTCGATGCGCCAGTGGTCCCGCAGCTGACGGATCAGCGCATGCAGTGAATTGTGGCTGTGCAGCACGCCCTTGGGCCGGCCGGTGGTGCCGGAGGTGTACATGATCATCCGGACCGCGTCGGGGTCGAGGTGATCGGGACACTCGCCCATCGGCGCGGTGACGAGATCGTCGTAGGCGGTGTGCGGGCCCGGCTCGCCGCGCACGACGACGACCTCGGGAGCATCGTCCATCGCCGCGGTGACGCGACTCAGCATCGCCGCATAGTCGTGACTCCGAAAGACGTTCGGCACGAGGATCATTCGGGCCTGGGCATCGGTGAGGATGAACCGCAGCTCGCGGTCGCGCAGGGACGGCAGGATGGGGTTGACGACCATCCCCGCCAGGGTCGCTGCGTGATAGACGACGGCCGCCTCGTGCCAGTTCGGCAGCATGAACGACACCACGCTCCCCGGCGCCATCCTGGCCGCGAGCGACGCCGCGAGTCGGTGGGCGTTGGCGTACAGGCTCGCGCAGTCGACGCGGACGTTCCCGTCCACCAGGACGATTCGGTCGGGGGTCTCCCGCGCCGCCGCGCGCAAGGCGTCGGCCAGCGTGGTGTCGACCCACAGACCGCGGGCGTAGGCATCGTCGTCGCCTGTCGTCATCGCGCGGTCAATCCTTGACCCGCCGCAGCGTCATCGAGTGGCGGAACCGCGATGCCGGGTGGGTGTTGATGGTGACCTGGGCGACCTCGTCGTCGGAGGTCTTGTACGTGCGGTGCACCTCGACCGCCGGGGAGCCCGCGTCGACCTTGAGCCGTTGTGCGAGTTCGGGTGTCACCAGGACCGCGCCGATCTCCTGGTACACCTCGACGACGCTGATGCCAAACAGATCCTCGATGAGCGGAAAGATCGGGCCGGTGTGCCGCTGCAGCAGTCGACCGACCGCCGCGAACGAGCGGTTGACGTAGTACTCGGTCCAGCAGTGGGTGTACTCGGCGCCGACGGCCTCCCGAAATCCGAGTACGACGAGCCACTCCTCGCCCTCGGGCAGCCCGGTGCGGGCGGCGAGGTCGGCGTCGATGCGCGTCATCCGCGTCGACTCGATCTCGAACGCCGCGCCGCTGGCGAAGGCGAGCAGATCGTCGATCGTCATGTTGTCCTGGGCGTAGGAACTCGCCGACACCCTCGGCACGACCATGGTGCCCGCGCGCGGCCGCGACGAGACGAGGTTGTCGTCGCGCAGCCGGCGCAGCGCTTCGCGCACGGTGTAGCGGCTGACCGAGAATCGTTCGCACAGTTCGTGTTCGGTGGGCAGCTGCGAACCGACGGGGTACACGCCGTCCACGATCTCCTTGCGCAGCGTCCGCGCCACCTGCAGGTAGCGGTGATCGGCGGACGTGACCGTCATGCGCGCTCCCGGGTGAGCACGAGCACGCTGCCCTCGCCGTCGGCGGAGACGTAGAGCGTGCCGTCCGGACCCGCCGCGATTCCCGCGAACGGACCCTGTGGCCCCGAGAAGGGCGGCATGCCCCGCAGCGGCTTGGGTTCCACGCCCGGCGGCGGTCCGATGGGCAGTCCGCTGGCCAGCACGGTTCTGGCCCCACTCGTCAGGTCGACCGAGAGCACGGCCTGTTCGCCGGCGTCTACGACGACCAGCTCGCCGCCGCGCGCCAGTAGTCCCTGCGGACGCCGAAGACCGTCGACGACCGTCTCGACGCCCGCGGGGGTCACCCTGACGACGCGACCGGACTCGGCGACGAGGACGTCACCGCCGGGCGTGACCGTGACGCCGACGGGACGATCGAGGCCCTTCGCGACGACCTCCACCCCGCCGTGCCCGTCGACCGACACCACCTGCCCGGTGCCCTGCTCCACGGCCACCACCCCGCCGGGAGTCAGGGCGATGCCGTACAGCTGGTCGAAACCGGCTGCGAGAACGTCGCTTTCGTCGGTCGCCGGGCGATAGCGGGTGATCTGGCCGCCAGAGGTGGTGACGACGAACTCGCCGGGACCCGACCGCACCAGCCCGCGCAGGAAGCCGGGATAGCCCGGTGAGAACAGCATGCCGACGGTCTGCAGCGACCCGTCCGGCCCGACCGCGTAGAGGTAGGTGCCGTCGGCGACGTACACGCGACCGTCGTCGCCGACCTCGAGATCCAGCGGCCAGTTCAGGGCGCCGGGCAGCGTCGTGCGCGTCGCCCCGTCGCCGAGGATCTCGGTGATCTCGCCGGTGAAGTTCGACACGAACAGGCGACCGTCGGCGAAGGTGCAGTTGTCGAGGCCAGGAGTCAACTGGGCCAGGACGGTCTGGGCGCCGGTGCGCGGGTCGATGCGCAGCACCTGACCGCTGGCCACCTGCGTCGAGACGATGAACCCGTCGGCGTCGAACTTGACCGAGTCGGGGACGCCGAGCCCGGTGGCCACGATCTCGACGTGGGAGCCGTCCGGGTCGATGCGCCAGATCTCGTTGGCGCCCATCACCGGGAAGTAGAGCAACCCGTCGGGGCCGACCTCCATGGCATTGGGCGACGGCACGTCCTCCAGCAGGATCCGCGGCGGGCCGCCGTCGGGGTCGAACTCCATCAGCCTGCCGCCCTCGCGGCACTCGCCGATGAAGAGCCTGCCCCGATGGAACGTGATGCCGTTGGCCGAGGGCACGTCGTCGCGCAGGACGCGGGTGGTCCCCTTGGCGTCGCGCACGCTGACGCGACCGTCCATCACCTCGGTGGCGAACAGGTTGCCGCGGATGTCGAAGGCAACGTCGTCGGGGGCGATGATGTCGCCGCCCTTGGCGCTGACGGTGGCGAGGTCGCCGGTGTCGACGTCGAGCGCGCTGATCTGACTGCCGGTGACCTGGGCGATGTAGACGCGGCCGTCGGGACCCGTGCGCAGGCCGTTGGCGCCGAACAGCCGACTGGCCGCGGTGAGCCGGGTGAGGTGCCAGCCGTCGGCCACCGTCGGCGACGTCGGGACACCGTAGCGAGTCTGCACGGATCGGACAGTAGCAAGCCCGTACTAGTCCAGACAATAGCGATATCAGCCGGACCTACGACCTTGACGAGTGCATCGTGGCTGCGGAATAGTGTTCTCCAATTGGAAGAGCAACATATCTTGTCCGGACAATACGGAAGCGAGCCATGGATCTCCTGCGTCTCGACGGTCGGATCGTGGTGGTGTCCGGCGCGGGTGGGGGCGGCATCGGCACGACGGTGACCGCGATGGCCGCCGAGGCCGGAGCCACCGTCGTCGCCGTCAGCCGATCCAAGGAGAACCTCGACGAGCACGTCACGCCGCTGGCGCAGCGCGGACTGTCGGTCATCCCCGTCGCGGCCGACGCGTCGACCGACGAGGGCATCGCGACCGTCATGGACCAGGTGCGGCGCACCGAGGGAGATCTGTACGGGCTCGTCAACGTCGCGGGCGGGGCGGCGCCCTCGACCTGGATGCCGTCGACGCGGGTGTCGCGGTCGGACTGGCGCGAACTGTTCACCGCGAACCTCGAGACGGCCTTCTTCACCAGCCAGGCCGTCGCCACCGAACTCCGCTCCCAGGGCAAGCCGGGCTCGATCGTCTCGATCAGCTCGATCAGCGGCATGAACACGGCGCCGTTCCACATCGCCTACGGCTCGGCGAAGGCCGCGGTCGTCGCGATGACGCGCACGATGGCGCTCGAGCTCGCCGTCGACGGCATCCGCGTCAACGCCGTCGCCCCCGGCGTCACCGCGACCGCCGCCTCGGCGACCTACACCGACGCCGACCCCGAGCGCGACCGCGCCGCTATCGCGATGGGCCGGCGCGGGCGACCCGAGGAGCAGGCGGGCGCCATCCTCTTCCTGCTGTCGGACCTGTCGAGCTACGTGACCGGCCAGACCCTGCTCGTCGATGGCGGCATGAATCTCAAGTGGAGCCACCTGGCTCCCGACCACACGTCGCTGTTCCTCAAGGACGAGGCGTTCCGCGAACAGATCAGGAGGCCCTGATGACCGACACCAGAGAAGACGTCGTCGCCGAAGTCGTCGAGGAACTCGCCAGCCCCATGACGATCGGCGTCGAAGCCTACGTCTCCGAGGCCTACGCCCGCGCCGAGCGGGACAGGCTGTGGCGCAAGGTCTGGCAGCAGGTCGGCCGCGTCGAGGAGATCCCCGAGGTCGGTAGTTACCTGACCTACGACATCCTCGACGACTCGATCATCGTCGTCCGTACCGGGCCCAACGAGTTCCGCGCCCACCACAACGTGTGCATGCACCGCGGCCGCAAGCTGGTCGACGTACCCGCCGGCGCCAAGCACGCCTGCGACCGCACCCGCAAGTCGTTCGTCTGCGGATTCCACGGCTGGACATATGGTTTGGACGGCGCCTGCACGCACATCCGCGAGCAGGACGACTGGCAGGGTGCGCTGACGCCCGAGAACACCCACCTGGCCCACGTCAACGTCGACACCTGGGGCGGCTGGCTGTTCGTCAACATGGACGTCGATCCAGAACCGTTGGCCGACTACCTCTTTCCCGCCGCCAAGATCCTCGATCCCTTCGGCCTGGAGAACATGCGCTTCAAGTGGCGCAAGTGGCTGAACTTCGACTGCAACTGGAAGGTCGCGCTGGAGGCCTTCAACGAGACCTACCACGTCTTCACGACGCACCCGGAGTTCAACAAGTTCGGCGAGTTCAAGGGCTGGGCCAAGGCGCAGGGTAGGCATAGCAACATCGGCTACGACGCGCCAAAGGGGTTGGACGAGACCAAGTCCAAGATCCGGCTCGGCTCCGGTGACCCGCGCATCTCGACCGCTGAGATGCAGGTGTACACCATGGAGGAGACCAACGCGACCACCACGCAGACCCTGGTGAACGCCGCCAAGCGCCTGGTCGACGAATTGCCCGAGGGCACACCCGCCAACAAGGTGCTCGAGCATTGGCTGACCTCGGCGCGCAACGACGATGCGGCGCGCGGGGTCATCTGGCCGACCATTCCCGCCGACATCCTCGGCCAGAGTGGCACGGCGTGGCAGCTGTTCCCCAACTTCCAGATCGGCCAGGGCCTGACGAGCGCCCTCTGCTATAGCGCCCGCCCCGACCCGAGCTACGACCCGAACAAGTGCATCTTCGAGGTCGCGGTGTTCGAGCTGTACCCGAAGGGCCAAGAGCCGCAGACCGAATGGGTCTACACACCCGTCGGCGACCCGAACTGGCTGTCGGTGCTGCCGCAGGACTTCTCGAACATGGCCGCCGTGCAGCAGGGCATGAAGTCACTCGGCTTCCCCGGCACCAAGCCCAATCCGTACCGCGAACGCAGCACCGTCAACCTCCACTATCAGCTGTCCAAGTACATGGGCACCGGCGCACCGCAGGATCTCGCGTGATTCGTGTCGGTTCGGGAGCGGTGCCCGCAACGAATACTCCACAAATCCTCGAAAGGGAGCAGTCATGAAGGTCAATCTCGGCACTGGAGCGCAGAACTCGCACGATTGGGACCGCGTTCTGGCGGGGAACTTCAGCAGCCCGGCGGAAACCCCCGACTGGCAGTGCGTCGAGGGCGCCTTGGCGCTCGGTGATCTCGCCGAACCGCTGGGCTTCGACGGGATCTGGTTCCCCGAGCACTGCGGCACGCCATACGGCATGACGCCCAACCCGATTCAGGCTCTGACCTACTTCGCGGGCCGTACCGAGCGCGTCGGGCTCGGCACGTTCGTGGCCGTGGCCCCGTGGTGGAACCCGGTGCGGCTGGCCCACCAGATCGCCTATCTCGACATCGTCTCGAAGGGCCGTTACAACACGATCGGCATCGGGCGCGGGGTGTCCAAGTCGGAGTTCGACGCCGTCGGCGTGCCCCGTGAGGAGAGCCGCGAGCGGTTCAACGAGTGCCTGGACATCCTGGAGCTGGCGTTCAGCGGCGAGCGCTTCTCCTACGACGGCGAGATCTTCAAATTCCCCGAGATGTCGCTGCGCCCAGAGCCGTACAGCAAGGACCTCTTCTCGCGGATCTACAGCTCGTCGTCGACGGCCGAGTCCCTGGAGATCCTGTCGCGGCGCGGCATGGTGCCGCTGTTCGTCGGCAACAAGCCGATCTGGGATGCCGGCGCAGAGGTCCAGAAGGTCAACACCTTCCGTCAGGAGGAGGGCTTCGAGCCGTGTCAGCCCAAGAACGTCATGTTCATGTACTGCACGCCGGACGAGCCTGACGCGCAGCAGACCGACGAGTGGATCTGGACGGCCAACCGCGACGTCACCGTGCACTACGGCTTCGCCGATGCGTCGAACTTCAAGGGCGTCAAGGGGTATGAGGCCTACGCCGCACGGGAAGCCGGTGCGACGGCCGTGCTCGCCGAGGCCGTGCAGAAGCCCGAGCCCGGTACGAAGAAGATGCCCGGCTACCACGCGTCGAACCTGCTGATCGGCACGCCCGACACCATCTTCGAGAAGCTGAAGGCCGCCCAGGAGGCGTGCTCGTTCTCCGAGGTGACCATCGTCCCTCAGTTCGGTACGATGCCCTACGCCGACGGCATCGAGAGCGTCAAGCTGTTCGCCCGCGAGGTGCTGCCCGCGGTGCACGAGATGGCGGCACCGCTGCACGAGTCCGCGCTGCCCGCGGCGGTCCCGGCGTGACGGCGATGCGAGAGTGCGGCCCCACGACCACGCCGGAGGACGTCGACATTCCTGCACTGCGGGCCAAGTACCAGCTCGAGCGCGAGAAGCGCCTGCGCAAGGAGGGTTCCAAGCAGTACGTCGAAACCGGGGACGGCTACGCCGAGTTCGCCGAGATCGACCCGCATACGCCGTATGTCGAGCGCGATCCGATCGTCGCGGACATCGACGTCGCCGTGCTCGGCGGTGGCTTCGGCGGCCTGCTCAGCGCGGCGTATCTGAAGAAGGCGGGCGTCGACGACGTCCACGTCATCGAGATGGGTGGCGACTTCGGTGGCGTGTGGTACTGGAACCGCTACCCGGGCATCCAGTGCGACAACGAATCCTATTGCTACGTGCCGCTTCTCGAGGAACTCGGCTTCATCCCGAGCAAGAAGTTCGCCGACGGCGCCGAGATCTACCAGCACTGCCGCAACATCGGCAAGCACTTCGGGCTGTACGACGGCGCCATCTTCTCCACCCAGGTGCGCGATCTGATCTGGGACGATGACGTCGACCGCTGGAAGATCACCACCAATCGCGGCGACGACATCCGCGCCCGCTTCGTGGTGATGGCGTCGGGCCCCTTCAATCGCCCCAAGCTGCCGGGCATCCCGGGCCTCAAGGACTTCACGGGTCACAGCTTCCACTCGTCGCGCTGGGACTACGACTACACCGGTGGCAGCCCGTCGGACCCGGTGCTCGACAAGCTCGCCGACAAGACCGTCGCGATCATCGGCACCGGCGCGACGGGCGTGCAGATCGTGCCGTACCTCGGGCGCTACGCCAAGCAGCTCTACGTCGTGCAGCGCACCCCGTCGACCGTCGACGAACGCAACAACAGGCCGACCGACCCCGAGTGGGTGAAAACCCTTGGGCCCGGCTGGCAGAAGGAACGCCAGCGCAACTTCCACTCGTGGACGTTCGAGGGCATGGCGCTCGGCCAACCCGACCTGGTGTGCGACTTCTGGACCGAGTTGGGCCGCAACACCGCCGCCCGGGTGCTGGCCCTGCCCGACCCCGCGTCGATGACCCCCGAGCAGTTCATGGGTCTGCGCGAGGAGGAGGACTACAAGCTCATGGAGCGGTTGCGCCGCCGCGTCGAGACCCTCGTCGCCGACGGTGCGACGGCCGAGGCGCTCAAGCCGTACTACCGATTCCTCTGCAAGCGGCCATGTTCCAACGACGACTACCTGCCGACGTTCAACCTCCCCAACGTCACGCTCGTCGACGTGTCGGAGAGCAAGGGCGTTGAGAAGCTGACCGAGACGGGCTTCGTCGCCAACGGCGTCGAGTATCCGGTCGACTGCATCATCTACGCCAGCGGTTTCGAGATCACCACCGAGATCAGCAGGCGCTACAGCATCGACGCCATCGAGGGTCGCGACGGCGTCTCGCTCTACGACTACTGGCACGACGGATTCAAGACGCTGCACGGCATGACGAGCCGCGGCTTCCCCAACCAGTTCTTCACCGGCTTCACGCAGGTCGGCATCTCGGCCAACATCGCCGCGAACTACGAACTGCAGGGCGAGCACATCGCCTACGTCATCGCCGAGGCGCTCCGGCGCGGCGTCACCACGCTGGAGCCGACGCAGGAGGCACAGGACGGCTGGTGCGCGACCGTGCGCGAGACGGCCATCGACAACTCGGCCTTCGACGCCGAGTGCACGCCGGGCTACTACAACAACGAGGGCGGCGGTGGTGGCGAGGGCATCCGCAGCCACCTCGGTGAGCCGTACGGCCCGGGCTTCTACGCGTTCGGCGACCTGCTGGCGCAGTGGCGGGAGAAGGGCGACCTCGACGGGCTGGAGCTACGCCCGTGACATCCGCCGAGCGCACGCTTCTTGACGGCCCCACTCGCGTTTCGCGTACACGAAGCGTGCGCTCGGCGCATGGCTGAGGCCAGGTTCGACGATCGCGTCGCCGTCGTCACCGGCGGCGGGCGGGGACTCGGTCGGGCCTATGCGCTGCTGCTGGCGTCGCGCGGCGCGAAGGTCGTCGTCAACGACGTCGGCGGCAGCCTGACGGGTGAGGGCAGCGACTCCGGACCCGCGCACGACGCGGCCCGCGAGATCGTCGCCGCCGGGGGAGAGGCCGTCGCCAACGTCGACTCGGTGGCCACGGCCGCCGGCGGGGCGGCCATCGTCGACACCGCGCTTGACCACTACGGCCGCATCGACGTGCTGGTGCACAACGCGGGCAACGTACGGCGAGCCGCGCTGCGGGACATCGGCGTCGACGACTTCGAGGCGGTGCTCGACGTCCACCTGCGGGGTGCCTTCCACGTCGTGCGCCAAGCCTTTCCGGTGATGTGCGATGCCGGGTACGGTCGCATCGTCCTCACGTCGTCGATCGGCGGGCTCTACGGCAACCACGACGTCGTCAACTACGCGGTCGCCAAGTCGGGCGTCATCGGGCTGTCGAACGTCGCCGCGATCGAGGGTGCCGCGCACGGCGTGCTGAGCAACGTCATCGTGCCCGCGGCCGTGACGCGGATGGCCGAAGGCATCGACACCTCGGCCTACCCGCCCATGGGTGCCGAGCTCGTCGCGCCCGCAGTCGCCTACCTGGCTCACGAATCCTGTTCCATCACAGGGGAAATGATCGTCGCGCTCGCGGGCCGGCTCGCGCGGGCGTTCATCGCCGAGACCCCCGGCGTGTACCGGCCGTCGTGGTCGATCGAGGAGGTGGGCGAGCAGCTCGACGCCATCCGCGACGACACCGCACCGGTGGTGTTCCCGCCCGTGCCGAACGGGCACGACGAGCACATCCGTTACAGTTTCACGATGGCGAGTCAGGCGATCGGTCATGTCTAGCGGCCCGCTGCAGGGCGTACGGGTCATCGACCTCACCGCCGTCGTGATGGGGCCGTACTGCACCCAGATCATGGCCGACATGGGCGCCGACGTCATCAAGGTCGAGCCGCCCGCCGGGGACAACGCCCGCTACATCTCGGTCGGCCCGGCACCCGGGATGAGCGGGGTCTTCTACAACGTGAACCGCGGAAAGCGCAGTGTCGTACTCGATCTCGCGACCGCGGAGGGCGCCGACGCCCTGCGGACGCTGGTCGCCGACGCGGACGTCTTCATCCACTCGATGCGGGCGCGGGCCGTCGCCAAGCTCGGCTTCTCCTACGCCGACGTGGCCGCGATCAACCCGGCCATCGTCTACACCAACTGCTACGGCTACAGCCGCCGCGGACCGGAGGCCGACCGCCCCGCCTACGACGACATCATCCAGGCGCAGTCGGGTCTCGCGGCCGTGCAGGAGATGCTCACCGGCGAGGCGACCTACGTCGGCAGCATCGTCGCGGACAAGGTCGGCGGCCTCACCGCGCTGTACGCCACCATGATGGCGCTGTTCCACCGCGAACGCACCGGCGAGGGGCAGGAGGTGGAGGTCAGCATGTACGAGACCATGGCGTCCTTCCTGCTCGTCGAGCACGCCAACGGCAAGATGTTCACCCCGCCGCTGGGTCCCGCGGTCTACCCGCGGACGGTGGCGCGCAACCGCAAGCCGTACCCGACGAAGGACGGACACGTCGCGGTGCTCATCTACAACGACAAGCACTGGAAGGCGTTCGTCGACGCGGTGCAGCCGGAGTGGAACGACGATTCGTTCGCCACCCTGGAGCAGCGCGCCAAGCAGATCGACGTCATGTACGGACGGATCGCCGAGACGCTGCTCGAGCGCACGACGGCCGAATGGCTCGAACTGTTCGGCGAACTGCAGATCCCCGCCGCGCCCATTCAGACACCCGACGAACTGTTCGACGACCCGCACCTCGACGCCGTCGGCTTCTTCGAAACCGTCGACACCCCGCACGGGCCGGTGCGCTTTCCCGGTGTGCCGACGTGGTTTTCGCGCACTCCCGGCCGGGTCGCCGGGGCCGCGCCCGCACTGGGCGCCGACACCGCCGAGGTGCTGGCCGAGGACCCGCGCCGCTAGACGGTGCGCGCCAGCCGGTCGGCCAGCAGCGAGGCGAACCGCGCCGGATCGTCCAGCGCTCCACCCTCGGCGAGAAGCGCTGTCCCGTACAGCAATTCGGCCGTCTCGGCGAGACCGTCCTTCTCGCTGGACGCGGACAGCGCATCGCGCAGACCGGTCACCAGAGCGTGGTCGGGGTTGAGTTCGAGGATCCGCTTCCCGACCGGAATCTCCTGCCCCGACGCGCGATACATCCGCGCGAGCTGCGGCGTGATGCCGAACGTGTCGGTGATGAGGCATGCCGGCGACGACGTCAGGCGCGTCGAAAGCCGCACTTCCTTGACGTGCTCGTCGAGGGTCTCCTTCAGCCACGTCAACAGCTCGGTGAAGTCGCCGTGCTCGGCCTCGTCGGCGTCGTCGTCCGCACCGAGGTCGACCTCGCCCTTCGCGACCGACTGCAGCGCCTTGCCGTCGAAGTCCGGCACCGACCCGACCCACACCTCGTCGACGGGATCGGTCAGCAGCAGCACCTCGTAGCCCTTGGCCTTGAAGGCCTCCAGGTGCGGCGAACGCTCCAGCAGTGCCTTCGACTCGCCCGTCGCGTAGTAGATCTGCTCCTGGCCCTCCTTCATCCGCCCGACGTAGTCCGCGAGCGTCGTCGACTCGCTGAACGTCGACGCGAACGACGACGCCCGCAGCACCGCGTCGCGGTTGTCGCCGTCGGAGATCAAGCCCTCCTTGAAGACCCGGCCGAACTGCGACCAGAACGTCGCGTAGTCGTCGGGACGGTTGGCCTGCAGGTCCTTGATCGCCGAGAGCACCTTCTTGGTGAGGCTGCGGCGGATCACCTTGATCTGGCGGTCCTGCTGCAGGATCTCGCGAGACACGTTGAGCGACATGTCCTGTGCGTCGACCACGCCCTTGATGAACCGCAGGTACTCCGGCACCAGGTCGTCGCAGTCACCCATGATGAAGACGCGCTTGACGTACAGCTGGACGCCGGTGTGGCCGTCGCGGTTGAAGAGGTCGAACGGGGCCATCGACGGGATGAACAGCAGCGCCTGGTATTCGAAGGTGCCCTCGGCCTTCATCGCGATGACGTCGAGCGGCTCGTCCCACGCGTGGGCGATGTGCTTGTAGAACTCGGCGTACTCCTCGTCGGAGACCTCGCTCTTGGGCTTGGCCCACAGCGCCGTCCGCGAGTTGAGCGTCTCCGTCTCGACGGTCACCGTCGGCTCGCCGCCCTCCTCGGCTGCCGGCGTGGTCTTCTCGACCTCCATGCGGATGGGCCACGAGATGAAGTCGGAGTACTTCTTGACCAGCTCGCGAATCTTCCACGGCGCGGTGTAGTCGTGCAGCTCGTCGTCGGTGTCCGCGGGCTTGAGGTGCAGCGTCACCGACGTGCCCTGCGGCGCGTCGTCGACGGTGGCGATCGTGTAGGTGCCGTCGCCGCTGGATTCCCAACGGGTGGCCGAACTCTCGCCCGCCTTGCGGGTCAGCAGCTCGACCTCGTCGGCCACCATGAACGTCGAGTAGAAGCCGATGCCGAACTGGCCGATCAGCTCCTCGGTCTGCCCGGCCTGGTTCGCCTCGCGCAGCTTCTGGCGCAGCTCGCCGGTTCCCGACTTCGCGAGCGTGCCGATGAGCTCGACCACCTCGTCGCGCGTCATCCCGATGCCGTTGTCACGGATCGTCAGCGTCCGCGCGGCCTTGTCGATCCCAGTTCCCGTCGCCCCGATGTCGATCTCGATGTGCAGATCCGACGTGTCGACCTCGAGGTCCTTGTTGCGGAACGCCTCGAGCCGCAGCTTGTCCAGCGCGTCGGACGCGTTGGAGATCAACTCCCGCAGGAACGAGTCCTTGTTGGAGTAGATCGAGTGCACCATCAGCTGTAGCAGCTGGCGGGCCTCTGCCTGGAATTCTCTCTGTTCGACCTGCTCGCTCACGCGGCCATCCTAAAACCCGGCGACGATGGGCGAATGCGGGACTCCACCCGCGCGGGTGGCGTTGCTCGTCGACGGTCGCGTCGAGGTCCGACGCCCAGGTGTCCGGCTCGGCAAGCGGCTCAGGGCGCCGGCATTCGGCGCGCTGCGGTGGTGTGGGCGTGTCGTCGGTGGGCGCGGGCTCGTCGCACGGCGCAGGCTCGTCGCACGGCTCGGGCTCGGGCTCGACGAACGTCTCCGGCCGCCAGCCTTCGGCGCTCAGCGGCGGAGTCGTGTCGGGCTCCGGCTGGGGTACCGGGACAGGCTCGGGCGGGTTCACGGGTTCGACTCGCCCATCCGGCTCCACCACCACGTCCCGCCGCGTCGCGGGAACGTCGGGGCTCCAGGTGTCGGCGTCGGGCATCCGGAACCGCTCGGGGTGGTGATAGTGGTTGACCCGGCTCTGCCCGGTGTCGAGGTTCGTGGGTGGATACCACTCGGTGTCGTGGTCGGCGTTCATGCGGGTGGTCCAGCCGCCGGGGCCCACCATCCGATTGTCCGACCCGCAGGCCAGGCTCATCTCGTTGACGTTGGTGTTGCCGCCCTCGCACCAGTCGGCGACCGTGTGGTGCACCTGGCTGCCGTACGCGGGTACGGGGCAGCCGGGTTTCGTGCAGCCGCCGTCGCGCAGGATGATGGCGAGCCGCTGAGCGGTCGACGCGGTCCGGCGGGTCCGGAAGAAGTCCAGCACCTCGCCCGTGACGTCGTCGAACACCCCGAGATAGCTGTTGGCATTGTTCTCGGCGGCCAGCCGCACCAGGTCCTTGATCGGCATGGCCCCACCGCCGCCGGTGCTGGCGGTCCCGGTCATGGTCATCAGGTCCTGCAGGGTGGGCGAACCAGGATCGAGGTCGGCAGGCCGTTGAGGCGGCCGAGCTCGCCCTTGTCCAGCGCTCGACGCCCGATGAAGTACGCGGCGTCGTGTTGACGCTCGGCGAAAGTGCGCGTGTCGCCGTCGATCTGGGCCTGGCTCGGCGTTCCCGAGACGCACGGCTCGTCGTCGGCCGGGTTGCACATGCCGGGGGCGGCGAACTTGGCCATGAGCACTTCCCACACCGCGCGGCACGCGGGTGTCATGGTGACGGTGAACTCGGTCATCCCGTCAGGGCGTTGCCGACCCAGGTGCGCACCGCGACGGTGTTGGCGCTCTTGATCATTCGGTGGCTGACCGTCCTGATCCAACAGGAACAGCGTCTTGTCGACCTGGTCCCGAAGGGCCTTCGGCCCGCCCCCGACGCCGTGGCGAACCCAGTCCACCTCGATCTGATCCCGTTCGTCCCGCTGGACCCAGCCCGGGAGCTTCGCGATGCCCTTGCGGATGATCTCCACGTGCTCGTTGGTCAGGAACCCCATCCGCTGGGCGACGGCGACCGCCTCCAGCGACGGCGCCATCAGCTCTCCGGTGAAGGACCGGCGGGGCCCCAGCAGGGCGGCCTGATCGAGCCGCATCTTGGCCTCGCTACCGGAGAGCCGCCACCGCGTCGCGAGCACGTCACGCCACGACTTGGCGCCCATCTCGACGGCCGTGGTCTGCTGCTGCAACTGGGCCAGGCCGCGGTGTCGGTGGGCGGCGGTGCGGCACTCGGCCTCTTCGAGCGCGTCGAGCAACGCGACGGTCTCGCCGGCCGTCAGCGAGTCGAGATCGCAGGCATCGAGTTCGTCGTGGACCGCGCGCAGCGCTGCCACCGCGGCGAGCGCACGTTCCGAGGACATGACTCGAACATACCTTCGACCACCGACAAGACCGTCCGAGCTGTGACGCTAGAAACCCAAGTGACGCAAGAGCTTTAGCCGAAGTGCACACCCTGGGCGAGCGGGAGTTTCGAGCTGTAGTTGACGGTGTTGGTGGCGCGCCGCATGTAGGCCTTCCAGGCGTCCGAGCCGGACTCGCGGCCGCCGCCGGTCTGCTTCTCGCCGCCGAACGCGCCACCGATCTCGGCGCCCGAGGTGCCGATGTTGACGTTGGCGATTCCGCAGTCCGAGCCGTCGGCGGCCATGAAGGTCTCGGCCTCGCGCACGTCGGTGGTGAAGATGGCCGACGAAAGACCCTGTGGCACGGCGTTGTTCAGCGCGATGGCTTCGTCGAGCGCGTCGTAGGTCAGCACGTAGAGGATGGGCGCAAACGTCTCCTCGTGCACGACCGCGGTCTGTGCCGGCATGCGCACGACGGCCGGTTCGACGTAGAACGAGCCCTCGCCCAGATCGCGTCGCGCGCCGCCGACGACCTCCCCGCCGTCGGCGCGGGCCTTCTCCAGCGCACCCACCATGTCGCGGTAGGACCGTTCGTGGATCAGCGGCCCGACGAGGGTGCCGTCGGCGGCCGGGTCGCCGATCGGCAGGCTGCGGTACGCCGCAGTGATGCGCTCGACGAGCGTGTCGACGATCGAGTGATGCGCGATGACGCGTCGCAGCGTCGTGCAGCGCTGCCCCGCGGTACCCGCCGCCGAGAAGACGATGCCGCGCACGGCGAGATCGAGATCCGCCGACGGCGCCACGATGGCGGCGTTGTTGCCACCGAGTTCCAGCAGCGACCGGCCGAACCGCTGGGCGACGCGCGGGCCGACCTCCCGACCCATCCGCACCGACCCGGTCGCGCTCACCAGTGCGACGCGTGGATCGTCGACGAGTTGCTCACCGATGTCCCTGTTGCCCAATATGATTCGGCTCACGTCGGCCGGTGCGCCGACGTCGGCGGCGGCCCGCTCGATCAGCGCCTGGCAGGCGATCGCGGTCAGCGGTGTCAGCTCCGAGGGCTTCCAGACGACGGTGTCACCGCACACCAGGGCGATCGCGGTGTTCCACGCCCATACCGCGACGGGGAAGTTGAACGCCGTGATGACGCCGACGGCGCCGAGCGGGTGCCAGGTCTCCATGAGCCGGTGGCCCGGCCGCTCGGAGGCGATCGTGCGGCCGTACAGCTGCCGCGATAGCCCGACCGCGAACTGGCAGACGTCGATCATCTCCTGCACCTCGCCGCGCGCCTCGGAGGTGATCTTGCCCGCCTCGATCGTCACCAGCGTGCCGAGGTCGGCCTGGTGTTCGACGAGCAGTTCGCCGAGCCGGGCGACGAGAGCGCCGCGCACCGGGGCCGGGGTGATCCGCCACTGCGCGAACGCCCCTGCGGCGGCGGCGATCGCGGCGTCGGCGGCGTCGGGCGTGGTCTCGGGAACGGTGCACAGCACGTCGCCCGTGACGGGTGTGCTGGCCGGCAGACCGGACTCGCCCGGCGCGCCGAGCTCGACGGTCGCACCGACGGCCTGCAGCGCCGCGCGGGCCCGGTCTCGGAGCGTCTCGGCGGTGGGGAGGCTCATGGGACTGCTTTCTCCTCGTCGTGGTGTGTGGATAGGGGCCTGACGGACGGTCACCGCGTCGCCTCGCTGCGATAGTCTCCGGCCATGGCCGACGCCGCGGACGAGCTCGACGACATCGACCGCACGCTGGTTCGCGAGTTGGTGGCGGACGGGCGTGCCACGCTCGCCCACCTGGCCGCCGTCGCGGGGCTCTCGGTGTCGGCGGTGCAGTCGCGCGTGCGACGGCTGGAGACCCGCGGCGTGGTCCTGGGATACCGCGCGCGCGTCGACCCGGAGGCCGTCGGCAACATGCTGTCGGCGTTCGTGTCCATCACTCCCATCGATCCCTCTCAACCCGACGACGCGCCCGCCCGACTCGAGCACATCGAGGCCATCGAGTCGTGCCATTCGGTGGCCGGGGACGAGAGCTACGTCCTGCTGGTGCGGGTCCGCTCGGCCAGAGCGCTCGAAGACCTCCTGCAGCAGATCCGGACCGCGGCGAACGTCCGAACCCGAAGCACGATCATCTTACAGACTTTTTACGATGGCCGTGACGTCATACCGTAGAAGATACGGCCAAACGGGCCACGGACCGTAAATAATCCGTTAGGATGGCGGCATGACCGCCGTCCTGCCTGCGCGCGACCTCGCCTCCCACGTCGACCCCGTCGACGTCCACGCGGTGCTTGGCCGCAGCATCCTGGCCGACGGTCTCGACCTCGTGCTCGACGTCGAGCGATCGCAGGGTTCCTCCCTCGTCGACGCCCGCACCGGGGAGCGCTACCTCGACATGTTCACGTTCTTCGCCTCCTCGGCGCTCGGCATGAATCACCCCGCGCTCGCCGAGGACCCGGCGTTTCGCCGCGAACTCGCCGCGGCCGCGGTCAACAAGCCGAGCAACTCCGACGTCTACAGCGTGCCGATGGCCCGCTTCGTGCAGACCTTCGCCCGCGTCCTCGGCGATCCCGCCCTGCCGCACCTGTTCTTCGTCGACGGCGGCGCACTGGCCGTCGAGAACGCCCTCAAGGTGGCCTTCGACTGGAAGAGCCGCTGGAACGAGAGCCACGGGATCGACCCCGCCCTCGGGACCAAGGTCCTTCACCTGCGCGGCGCGTTCCACGGCCGCAGCGGCTACACGCTGTCGCTGACCAACACCGACCCCAACAAGGTCGCGCGGTTCCCGACGTTCGACTGGCCGCGCATCGACGCGCCGTACGTGCGCCCCGGCGCGAACATGGCGGAGCTCGAGGCCGAGTCGCTACGGCAGGCCCGCGCGGCGTTCGAGGCCCATCCGCACGACGTCGCGTGCTTCCTGGCCGAGCCCATCCAGGGGGAGGGCGGCGACCGCCACTTCCGCGCCCAATTCTTCGCCGCCATGCGCGATCTGTGCGACGAGTACGACGCGCTGCTGATCTTCGACGAGGTCCAGACCGGCTGCGGGATGACCGGAACCGCTTGGGCCTACCAACAATTGGGCGTCACGCCCGACGTCGTGGCGTTCGGCAAGAAGACCCAGGTGTGCGGCGTGATGGCCGGCGGCCGCGCCCACGGGGAGCAGTCCCGCACCAGGGTCGACGACGTTCCCGACAACGTGTTCGCCGTCAGCTCGCGGATCAACTCCACCTGGGGTGGCAACCTGACCGACATGGTCAGGGCGCGGCGCATCCTGGAGACCATCGAGGCCGAACGGCTGCTGCCGCAGGTGGCCGACCGTGGGCGCCACCTGCTCGACCGCCTCGACGACCTCGCCGCCGAGTTCCCGGAGCGCGTGCTCCATCCCCGCGGCCGCGGTCTGATGTGTGCGTTCAGCATGCCGACGACGGCGCAGCGCGACGCGTTGATCGCCGCGCTGTGGGATCGGCACGTGATCATGCTCGCCAGCGGTCCCGACAGCGTCCGCTTCCGGCCCGCCCTCACGGTGTCGGAGGCCGAGCTCGACGCGGCCGTCGACGCCGTGCGCGCGGCGCTCGCCGAGCTGTAGCCGCGGTCAGGGGACGACCAACCGGCGGATCGTCGAGGCCAGTCGGGTCAGGTCGTCGCCGCCGACCAGCACGCACCCGTGCCGCTCGGCCAATGTGCGTGCGGCGGAGGTGAAGTCGTGGTTGGTCACGACCATCGTGTGGGTGCAGTCGTGCATCGGCGCACCGGCCACGACCTCCTGCACGGCGCCGGCGCCCACCGGACGCATCTGCCGTTTGCATTGAATCGCGAGGCGATTCGGCCGTCGACCGACGACGAGGTCGACGCCGAAGTCGCCGGTGATCTTCGTCGTCATCACCGGTGCGCCACTGGCCCTGGCGATGCGGGCGACGTGGTCCTCGAACTCCACCCCCGACATCGCCTGCTTGGCGATCGCGGGATCCTCCCTGGCGGCCGGCGTGCGGGCACCGCGGAGCACGCCGACGAGGAACGCCGGGAGCGAGGGCGCCAGCGCGCCGATGGCGATGCTCCACGGCCATCCGACACCCAGTGCATGCGCCGCGATTCCCGACGCCAGAGCCACGACCAGGTAGACCTTCCACACGTGGCGAAGGGTAGTGCGGCACGCCGACAACGCGCGCGAGACTGATTCCGACGACGCAAACTCCGGGTGAGGCGTCGTGAGATTCAGTCTGGGCGCGAAGAGCCGTTGAGCGCCCGCCACACCCGGGCCGGGGTCATGGGCAGCTGGTGCAGCCGCGCCCCGCAGGCCCGCGCGATCGCATTGGCGATGGCGGGGGCGACCGGGTTGTAGGGCGATTCGCTCATCGACTTGGCGCCGAAGGGGCCGAGCATGTCGTACGTGTCGGCGAAGTAGACCTCCGTCACGGGCAGGTCGGCGAGCTGGGGGATGTGGTAGTTGCGCAGTTCGGCGGTGGTGACGCCGCCGTCGGGACCGGTGCGCATCTCCTCGTACAGCGCGCTGCCGATGCCCTGTGCGACACCGCCTTCGACCTGTCCGCGGCACTGCTCGGGGTTCATCACCACCCCGGCGTCGGCGGCGTGCACCGACTGCAGGATGCGCACCTCGCCGGTCTGGACGTCGACCGCGACCCGGCAGCCGTGCACGTTGAACGCCACCGATCGCGGGGTGCCGTCGTGGCGGCCGTAGCCGATCAGCGGCTGGCCGGGCGGCGCGTCGGCCATCGCGGCGCGCAGCTCGCGGCAGGCGGCCTGCACCGCGATGCCGGCGACCACCGTACCGGCCGAGCCGAACGCACCCGTGTCGTAATGCGTTGCGTCGGTGTCGGATTGGCGGAGGCGGATGCGGCTGGAGTCGACGCCCAGCTCCTCGGCGGCGATCTGGGTGTGCACCGTGGAGGTGCCGTTGCCGAACTCGGCGGTCCCGACCGACAGCGTGAAGTCGCCGTAGGCGTCGCGGGAGACCGACGCGTCGGCGAAGTGGCCGCGCGGCGGGATGGTGGCGATCATCGCGATGGCCATGCCCTCGCCGACCCGCCACCGGGCGCCGTCGGGCACCGGGCTCCCGCCGCCCCCGGCCAACGCGCGCTGCACGAGGTCGAGACATTGATCGAGGCCGTAGCTGCCGTAGCTGAGGTCGTCGTCGGCGACGTGGGCGTCGGTGAAGGGATCACCGGGGACGACGACGTTGCGCCGCCTCAGGTCGAACGGGTCGATGCCGAGCCGCTCGGCGAGCTCGTCCAGTGCCGACTCCACGGCGAAGATGACCTGGCCGAGACCGTAACCGCGGAAGGCCCCCGACGGAATGTTGTTGGTGTACACGGCCGCAGCGTCGACGCGCTTGTTGGCGCAGCGATAGACCGAGACCGACTCGCCGCAGCCGTGGAACATGACGCCGGTGCTGTGGTTGCCGTAGGACCCGGCGTCGACCAGGACGTCGACCGCGAGCGCCGTCAGCACGCCGTCCGGACCCGCCGCGACGGTCGCGTCCACCCGGAACGGATGCCGGCACGGTGCGGCGACGAACTCGTCGGAGCGACTGAACTCGTAGCGCACCGGCAGGCCGAGCCGCAGCACCGCCAGCGCGACGAGGTCCTCGGTCAGCATCTCCTGCTTGCCGCCGAAGCCGCCGCCCACCCGCCGGGTGAACACGTGCACCTCGGAGCGGTCGAGTCCGAAGACGTGACACAGCTCGTCGCGCACCAGGAACGGGACCTGCGAGCTGGTGCGGATCACCAGGCGGCCGTCGTCGTCGCGCCACCCCGTCGACCCGTGCGTCTCGAGGTGCGCATGCTGCACGCGCTGGGTGTGCCAGCGCCCGGTCACGACGGCGCCGCCGGCCGCGGTGGCCGCCGCCACGCCGGCGTCGACGTCACCGGTACCGCCGTGCAGTTCGGCGACGAGGTTGCGCGACGGGTCGGCGATGCGGCTGTCGGGACCCTTGTCGCCGTGCACCAGAGGGGCGTCCGCGGCCCGCGCGAGCTCCGGGTCGAGCACCGCGGGCAGCTCGTCGTACTCGACATGAATTGCGCGACAGGCCTTCTCGGCGATGGCGACGGACTCGGCGACGACGGCGGCCACGCGCTGGCCGACGAAGCGCACGGTGTCGTCGAGGATCACTGTGTCGTCCGGATCGTCGAGCCTGTTGTCGTGGCGGGCGGTGGAGAAGGCGACGGGAGGAACGTCGCGATGGGTGAGCACCAGGCGCACCCCCGGCAGCGCCTCGGCCGCTGTGGTGTCGATCGCACGGATGCGCGCGTGTGCGACGGGGCTGCGCAGCACCGCGAGGTGTAGCAGACCCGTGACGGCGTGGTCCATCGTGTACTGCTCGGTGCCGGTGACCACGCGCATGGCCGCCGGCGCGCCGACCGAATCACCCGTGCCGCCGGACTTCTTGGTGTTCACGGCGCCGGCCAGCGCGTCGGTGATCGACCGATATCCCGTGCAGCGGCACAGGTTTCCCTTGAGGTTTCGGGGGAGGTCGGCGAGCTGCTCGGGCGACAGCGTCGACGTCGTCGTGATCATGCCCGCGGTGCAGAACCCGCACTGAAAGCCCGCCGCGTCGACGAACTGACGCTGCAGCGGGTGGGGGTCCTCCGGCGTGCCGAGGCCGCTGACGGTGGTGACGTCACGCCCCGCGGCCCGGAACGCGGGGAACACGCACGAGTGCACGGGCGTCCCGTCGACCAGGACCGAGCAGGCACCGCAATCGCCTGCGTCGCAACCCTTCTTGACCTCGAAGTGCCCGTGCTGGCGCAAATACGTGCGCAGACACTGGCCCGGGCCCGGATCCGATTGCAGCGCTTGACCGTTGACGTTGACGAGGAAGCTCATGGGTGCCCCAGCTCCGCGCAGATCTCCTCGGCCAGCACCAGGGAGACGCCGCGGCGCCAATCGGGATCCCCGTGTGCGTCTTGGGTCCAGGCGTCCGAGGGGATGCCGGCGTGCGCCGCCCGCACCAGCTCGACGTCGACGGCGGGCAGCCTGAACACGTACGGCCTGACCGTGGCCGCGGTGATCGACAGGACGAACGTCCCGTCGGCGTCGACGCGCCCGATCACGACGATGCCGGAACGCCCGAGCGGTGACGGCGCCAGCTTGCGGAACGCGGTGCGCCCGCTCAGCGCCGACGCGGGCAGCCGCAGCGCGCGCAGGACCTCACCCACGGCCAGCACGTTGGAGGAGGCGCCGGTGACGAACTCGGTGATCGGCATCTGGTAGTCCTCGCCGGTGGGGCGCCATACGACCACCTCGCCGTCCAGCGCGCTGGCCAGCGAGATCATCGACCCCGCGGGGAAGGACAGGCAGACGTTGCCGCCCACCGTGGCGGTGTGCCAGATCTTGAAGGACGCCAGCAGCGCCGAGCAGCACTGGTGGAACAGGGGGGCGGCGGTCCACGCCGCGCGCTCGGCGGGCAGCCGTCGCGACAGCGCGGACACCTCCGCCAGCGTGCAGGTGGCGGCCAGTTCGAGCCCGTCGTCGCGCACGGTGATCGACGGCCACCGCAGCGCCGCCAGGTCGACGAGCCTGCGCGTCTCGACCTGAGGCTCGGAGAACAACCACGTCCCGCCCGCGAGGACGGCGTCGGTGGGGCCCAGCGGCCACAGTTCGGCACGCTCGCGCGGCGCACTCACCGTCTCGACGGTGTTCAGGTCCATTCGACGACGGTAGTCACGCGCGGCCTTCGGCGCACGTCCTGTTCGACCGAAGACCCGGTGCGCGCGGGGGCCGACCTGGAGGGTCGGTCAAAGTCGTTGCCGCGACGCGGAACTGGCGGCGCTGGCCTTCGAGGTTTAGGCGTCGACGGGGTGGGCACCCAGGGCGGAATGGACTCGGCCCAGCGAGGCGGAGATCGGACAGGGGCGCATCGGCGGCGGAAACGACCGGAGTTCCCGCCCAATGGCGATCGGAGTAGTAGTGGTTAGCTGGGAGCCTGCTCGGGGTAATCTCGCCTCGAGATCACTTGGAGGGCGCGTGTCAGACGGTCAAGACGGCCACGGCGAGGGGCATCGGAGCCCACGATCCATCGAGGTACGGGTAGCGGCGAAGCTGGAGAATCTCGCGGTGTTGCGCACCGTGGTCGGCGCCGTCGGAACCTATGAGGACCTCGACTTCGACAGCGTGGCCGACCTTCGGCTGGCCGTCGACGAGGCCTGCACCCGCCTGATCCGCTCGGCGACGCCGGACGCCACGCTGGTGCTGGTCGTGCACCCGCTCGACGAGCAACTGGTCGTCGACGTCTCCACCGCGTGCTCGTCGCCGGACATCGTCGTGCCGGGCAGCTTCAGCTGGCACGTCCTGAGCTCGCTGACCGACGAGGTGAGCACGTTCCAGGACGGGCATGGACCCGACGATGCGCAGGTCTTCGGGATCTCCATGACGACCAGGCGAGCGAGCTCGCTGCGGTGACGACGCCGTCCTCTCGGGGTTCGGCGTCGCCGCGATCGAACTCTGAATACGCGGACGTGGTCGACATGTTCCGCGCGCTCCAGAGCCTCGAAGAGGGCTCCGTGAAGTTCACCCGCCAGCGCGACAGGATCGTCGAACGCTGCCTGCCGCTCGCCGACCACATCGCCCGCCGCTTCGACGGCCGCGGCGAGCCGCGCGACGACCTCGTCCAGGTGGCCAGGGTCGGTCTGGTCAACGCCGTCATCCGCTTCGACGTCGACGCCGGGTCGGACTTCGTGTCCTTCGCGGTGCCGACCATCATGGGCGAGGTCCGCCGCCACTTCCGGGACAACAGCTGGTCGGTCAAGGTGCCGCGGCGGCTCAAGGAGCTGCACCTGCGCCTCGGTGCGGCGACGGCCGAGCTGTCCCAGAAGTTGGGGCGCGCGCCCACGCCGTCCGAACTCGCGGCCGAACTGGAAATGGATCGCGACGAGATCGTCGAGGGGCTCGTCGCGGGCAGCTCGTACAACACGCTGTCGATCGACGGCGCGGGCGGCGGCACCGAGGAGGCACCGGCGATCGCCGACACCCTCGGCGACGTCGACCTCAGCCTCGACCAGATCGAGAACCGAGAGTCGTTGCGGCCCTTGCTCGCCAGCCTCCCCGAGCGCGAGCGCCAGGTGCTGCTGCTGCGATTCTTCGAGTCGATGACGCAGACCCAGATCGCCGAGCGGGTCGGCATCTCGCAGATGCACGTATCGCGGCTGCTGGCGAAATCGCTTGCCCGCCTTCGTGATCAGCTCGACGAATAGCTAGACCAACCAGCCCTGGTAGGAGTCCCAGGCCGGGCCGGGCGGCGGGGCGTCGTCCCTGGTCACGGTCGCCTGGATGAAGCCGTAGGGCCGGTCGTCGGCGTTGAACACCTCGCGGTGGTTCTCGACGCCGAACGGGGACAGGTCATAGACGAAGTGGTGCTTGTTGGGGGCGGCCAGGCGCACCTCGGCGAT
Source organism: Mycolicibacterium madagascariense (assembly GCF_010729665.1). Taxonomy (NCBI): domain Bacteria; kingdom Bacillati; phylum Actinomycetota; class Actinomycetes; order Mycobacteriales; family Mycobacteriaceae; genus Mycobacterium; species Mycolicibacterium madagascariense. The sequence continues at coordinate 1,507,907 of NZ_AP022610.1, forward strand.
CGTGGGGTACGTCTCGAGCACCGCCTTGCCCATCTCGAACAGCGTCTGCTGCAGGGCCAGTGACTGCACCACGGCGAACTGCTTGACCAGTTGGGTCTTGACGCCCTCGTAGGTCGCCTCCCAGTCGAGATCGGTGCTGGCATACCGCCACTGCGCCGTCAGCGAGGTGGCCATCACCCTGTCGTGGGTCGGCTCCAGGATCGTGTAGGGATCGGTGAGGAAGTCGGCGAACTCCGATCCCGTCGACTTCAGGATCGTCATGTCCTTGAGGCCGCCGACGACCCATTCGCCCTCGGCGTCGACGGTGATCGCGGCGGTGCGGACCTCCTGGCCGGTGCGGATCCAGGTGTGGTCGTGTTCGGCGCCGTCGACGACCGCGCGCTGCCAGGCGTACTCGTCGATCTCGATGCGCGCACCCTGCACCGGTGCGACGTCGTGCACGAAGTGCCGGGCCAGGGCGAGGCCGTAGTCCTCGATCGACGTCAGGCCCTTCTCCTTGGCGTAGGCGTAGGCGGTCTGCTTCTGCGTGTCGGTGGGCAACACCTCGGACTGGTCACCGGCGAGGTATGCCGCGCTGAAATCGCCTCGCAGACAGGTACTTACGTTGACGTCGTGGATCTCGTGCCGCGGGGTGTCGCGGTAGATCCTGACGATGCGATTCTCGGCCTTGCCGTACTGGTTGGTTCCCAGGATGATCTCGGACACCGCTCAACTCCCTCGGTAGGTGGAAAACGCGTACGGCGACAGCAGCACCGGAACGTGGTAATGGCTTGTCGGATCGGTGATTTCGAAGGCGATGATCACCTCGGGGTAGAACGTCGGCACGTCGAGTCTGGCGAAGTAGCTCCCGGTGTCGAACCGCAACCGGTAGAACCCCGCGGGCAGATCGTCGCCGAGGCTTCCGACGCGCCCGTCCCCGTTGGTGGTCGCCGTGGTGAGGGTCGCGCCGGAGACGTCGGTCAGGCCGACCTCGACCCCCGCGGCGGGGCGGCCGGACATCGCGTCGAGGACATGGGTGGAGAGGCTCATGGGTCCACCTCCTCACGCGAACAGCCGCAAATGTGCGCAATCTGCGGCGTGTCGCGGCATGTTTGCGGCTGCTCGCGGGGATGACTCAGCACGAGGCGGGCTCGCTCAGCAGCCGTTCCAGCCGCAGCCGGTTGATCTTGGCCAGCTCGCTGCGCATCACGCGCCGTTCGGTCTCGGGGTCGTTGTGCAGGCGGTCGGTGAGGATGTCGAGCAGCTCCTGCGCCGACCGGCCGCTGGCGCACACCAGGTAGACGTAGCCGAACTTCTCGTCGTACTCGCGGTTCTTGGCGGCCAGCTCGGCCTTGACGGCGTCGTCCGCGGTGGCCACGGCGGCCTGCTCGCGCGCCGAGGAGGCGTTGTCGACCTTGGCGCCGATGCGGGGATGCCCGTCGAGCGCCGCGTCGATCTCGGCGTCGGGCAACTCGGCGAGCACCCGGTCGGCGCGGTCCAGCAGCGCGTCGACGTCGCGGAACGGGCCCCCGGCGAGGACGCGGCGGGCCCAGATGGTCGACGAGCAGACCCCGAAGAGCAGGTTCATCCGCTGTCGGTCGGTCAGCCGGGTGAAGCCCGCGAGGCCCAGCGCTCCCTGAGTGGGCATCAGGCCAATTCGTTGAGCCGGCCGAACCGCGCCGCGGCGATCGGGTTGGCGTTGGCCACCAGGTCGTCGAAGCGGTAGTTGGCGATCTTCGCGATCTCGATGAGGGCGAACGCCTTCTCCGCCGGCGTCGAATTGTCCATCCGCGACCAGCCGTTCTTGAGCACCCGGTCGAAGTGCTCGGTCTCGCGGGCACAGATCACCAACGGGAACCCGAAGTGCTCGCGATAGGCGGACGCCAACTCGACGACGTCGTTGTGGTCCTCCTCGGCGAGGTTGCTCAGCGCGACGTGGTCCACGGCGAGCGCGTGCCCCGTCTCGTCTTCGGCGCCGAGGTCGTGGAACGCGTTGATGAGCTGGAGCTGCTGCTCGGACGATCCGGTCAGCACGGCGTCCTGGAACGCGTCGCGCAGCGCCTTGGTGTCGGCGTAGGGGCGCTGTTCGAAGGCCCGCTCGACGGCCCACGGCACGTCCTGCACGACGTGCCCGAACACCTCGGTGAAGCGCTCCCTGGTCATCGCGTTCACTTCGTCGAGGCTGATGGTGCCGCCGCCGGCCACCCGCGGGCCCTTGCTGATGCCGAGATGGAAGAACACCACGTTGAGCAGGATGGCGGCGATGCCACCGATGCTGATGCCGCTGCCGAACAGCAGGTCGATGCCCTTCGGCATGGACTTGGCGACGTCGGGGTAGGCCGTCACCCACAGCGCCAACGCCAGGCTGGTGGTGACGATGATCAGGTTGCGGTGATCAGTGAAGTCCACCTTGCCCAGCGTCTGAATGCCCACCGCGGCCACCGTCGCGAACAACGTCAGCGACGCCCCGCCGAGCACCGGATTGGGGATCGACGACACGATGGCGGCCACCTTGGGCAGGAAGCCGAGGACGATCATGATGACGCCGGCCGCGGCGACCACCCAGCGGCTCTTGACCCCGGTCAGCCGGACCAGCCCGACGTTCTCGGAGAACGCGGTGTAGGGAAAGGAGTTGAAGACCCCGCCGATGACGGTCGCCAGCCCGTCGGCGCGCAGCACGTTGCCGATGTCGGAGGACTTGATGCGCTTGCCGACGATCTCGCCGGTCGCCATGGTGCTGCCCGTGGACTCGACCGCGGTGATCAGCAGGATGATGATCATCGTGACGCAGGCGACGACGTCGAACTTCGGCATCCCGAACAGGAACGGCTGGGTGAAGCCGATCGGCGCGGCCGCACCCACCTTGTCGAAGTTCATGTCGCCGAGGGCGAAGGCCACCGCGCAGCCGACGATGAGACCGAGCAGGACCGCGATGGTGGCCATGAAGCCGCGGAAGATGCGCTGGATCGCCACGATCACCGCGATGGTCCCCAGCGCGTAGAGCAGCCAGCGGATGTTCGACGGATCATGTTCTCCGGTATGGGGATTGGTGACGGCGTCGCCCGCGCCGACGGGGACCAGGCACAGCCCGATGATCGTGATCAGCGTGCCCGTGACGACCGGCGGGAAGTAGCGCAGCAGCTTGACGAACACCGGCGCGATGAGGAACGTGAACACCCCCGCGACGATCACCGCCCCATAGACGTAGAGCAGGCTCGCCGCGCCGCCGCCGTGGGCCAGCCCGATCGCGATGATCGGCGAGACGCCCGCGAACGTCACGCCCTGCAGCAGCGGCAGCCGCACGCCCACCTTCCAGAAGCCGACGGCCTGGATGATCGACGCGATGCCGCACGTGAAGAGGTCCGCCGTGATCAGCTTGACCAGGTCCTCCTGCGGCAGCTTGATCGCGCCCGCAATGATGATCGGCACCAGGACCGCACCGGCGTAGAACGCCACGACGTGCTGAAACCCGTAGAGGCCCAGCTTGGGAACCGGGAGCACCTCGTCGACCGGGTGGACGCGCTTCTTGGTGACCTTGAGTACCGGGGCCGACATGGGTCAAGAATCGACCAGGTGGACGATGTTCGCATGTCGAAGGCCTCCGCAGTTGCAGGCGTGCTCCTGGCCGCCGGTGCCGGAACCCGGTTCGGCATGCCGAAAGTGCTTGCCGCCGACGGTGTTTGGCTGCACCGGGCGGTCGCGGCGCTGGCCGACGGGGTGTGCGACGACGTCGTGGTGGTGCTCGGAGCCGCGGTGGTCGACGTGCCCGCCGGGGCCAGGGCCGTGATCGCGCCGGACTGGGCCGACGGGATGAGCGCGTCGCTGCGGGCGGGGTTGGCCGCCGTCGACGACGCGGCGTGGGTGGTCGTGCACCTCGTCGACCTGCCCGACGTGCCCGCCGAGGCCGTCGCGCGCGTCCTGCTCGCCGCGCGGTCCGCGCCGTCCGGATTGGCTAGGGCGACCTACGGCGGACGGCCCGGCCACCCCGTCGTCGTCGCCCGTCGGCACGTCGCGCCGCTGGCGGGAACCCTCGCCGGCGACGAGGGTGCCCGCGGCTATCTGGCCGGTCGCGACGACGTCGTCGGCGTCGAGTGCGGTGACGTGGCCACCGGGCGCGACCGCGACCGCGGGTAGCTGCCCGGTGTCGCGGGCGGGGCAGTGGTATGAAGGACGGGCGTCGGAATGGGGTTCCGTGCGCGGTCGGTAACCGGCCTCAGGGGGAGTGGCGCGCGATGCGCCACGGGTCATGAAGGTTGTCATGAAGAACGGCAAGACCGACGACGTCGACGGCACGCCCGCCGACGAAACCGTCGACTTCGGGATCGACGGGGTGCGCTACGAGGTCGATCTGTCCTCGGCCAACGCGGCGATCCTGCGCGGCGTCATCGCACAGTGGGCCGAACGCGGCCGCCGAGTGGACCGGCGACGGGTGCGCCACCTCGTACCGGCGGACCCGTGGCGTCGCTACGTCAGCAGTGGGGAGCGCGTGGCCATCCGCCAGTGGTGCGTGGACAACGGCTATCAGGTCGGCGGCCGCGGCCCATTGCCGTTCCACCTCGTCGACGCCTTCCGGGCCGCGAATTCCTCAGGCGCTCACGTGGAGACGCGAATGTTGAGGACCTCGGAGGCGTAGCGCCGAACGGTGTCCTCGGACATCGCGGCCGCATCCTCGTGGCCGGGCCGCGCCCGGCTCCTCATGAAGCCCGTCGCGGGGTCCAGGGTGATCTCGGCGAGCAGCTCACCGGTCGACGGCTCGCACACCGCCCACGTGTAGAGCGTGTCGTCGGCCCACGCGTCGGCCGCGTCGTGGACGTAGTCGAGGTCGGTCTCGCCGAGATCGGCGAGTTCGGGTCGGTCGTCCACGCGGTCGTCGTACCGCAGGCCGCGCAGGTACCAGGTGCCGTTGTTGATCTCGACGGGTTCCATTCGGGTCCTCCCGATGCGCCGAAACTGCTGTGAGATCGCGATGCTGGCGCTCTTCGCGATCTCCCAGCAGTCTCGGCGGGTGGTTGCAAGCCTGCGGCGGCGGCTAGTCCTTGATCTCGGCGAGCACGGTGCCCTGGGTCACCGCGGCACCCGCCTCGACGGCCAGTCCGGTGATCGTGCCGTCCTTGTGGGCCGTCACGGGGTTCTCCATCTTCATGGCCTCCAGCACGGCGACGAGGTCACCCGCGGACACCTGCTGGCCCTCCTCGACGGCGACCTTGACGACCGTGCCCTGCATGGGGGCCGTCACCGCATCACCGGACGCGGCAGCGCCACCGACCGCCCCACGCTTGCGCGGCTTGGGCTTCTTGCGGATGACGCCGGGCGTCGCGGCAGCACCCCCGCCACCGAGCGCGAGGTCGCCGGGCAGCGAGACCTCGACGCGGCGGCCACCGACCTCGACGACGACCTTCTGCCGGGGCTGCGGGTCCTCCTCGTCGAGCGGCGCGCCCGCCGTGAACGGCTCGACGGTGTTGTCCCACTCGGTCTCGATCCAGCGGGTGTGGACGGTGAAGCCGTCGTCGTCGCCGATGAACGCCGGGTCGGACACCACGGCGCGGTGGAACGGGATGACCGTGGCGAGACCCTCGACGGTGAACTCGGCCAGCGCGCGGCGCGAGCGATCCAGCGCCTCGTCGCGGGTGGCCCCGGTGACGATGAGCTTGGCGAGCATCGAGTCGAACTGTCCGCCGATGACCGAGCCGGTCTCGACACCGGAGTCCAGGCGCACGCCGGGACCCGTCGGCGGATCGAACAGCGTCACCGGGCCCGGGGCGGGCAGGAAGCCGCGGCCCGCGTCCTCGCCGTTGATGCGAAACTCGAAGGAGTGACCGCGCGGCGTGGGGTCCTCGGTGATCTCGAGGGCCTCGCCGTTGGCGATCCGGAACTGCTGACGCACCAGGTCGATGCCCGAGGTCTCCTCGGTCACCGGGTGTTCGACCTGCAGGCGCGTGTTGACCTCGAGGAAGGAGATGAGGCCGTCCTGCCCGACGAGGTACTCGACGGTGCCCGCGCCGTAGTAGCCGGCCTCCTTGCAGATGCGCTTGGCCGACTCGTGGATCTCCTTGCGCTGCGCGTCGGTCAGGTACGGCGCGGGCGCCTCCTCGACGAGCTTCTGGAAGCGGCGCTGCAGCGAGCAGTCGCGGGTGCCCGCGACGATGACGTTGCCGTGCGTGTCGGCGATGACCTGGGCCTCGACGTGGCGCGGCTTGTCGAGGTAGCGCTCGACGAAGCATTCGCCGCGGCCGAAGGCAGCGACGGCCTCGCGGGTCGCCGAGTCGAACAGCTCGGGGATCTCCTCGATGGTGCGCGCCACCTTCATGCCGCGCCCGCCACCGCCGAACGCGGCCTTGATGGCGATCGGGACGCCGTGCTCCTTGGCGAACGCGACGATCTCGTCGGCGTCCTTCACCGGCTCCGGGGTGCCGGGCACCAGCGGCGCCTGCGCCCTGGCCGCGATGTGGCGGGCGGTCACCTTGTCGCCGAGGTCGCGAATCGACTGGGGGCTCGGCCCGATCCAGATGAGCCCCGCGTCGAGCACGGCCTGGGCGAAGTCGGCGTTCTCGGAGAGGAATCCGTAGCCGGGGTGCACGGCGTTGGCGCCGGACTTGGCGGCGGCGTCGAGCAGCTTGCCGAAGTCGAGGTAGGACTCCGCGGAGGTCTGGCCACCCAGGGCGAAGGCCTCGTCGGCGAGGCGCACGTGCGGCGCGTTGGCATCCGGATCGGCGTAGACCGCGACACTGCTCAACCCGGCATCCTTGGCGGCCCGGATCACCCGGACGGCGATCTCGCCACGGTTGGCGACGAGCACCTTGGAGATCTTCGAGCTGGCGTGACTTGGCACTGCGCCTCCTGATGGCATGTCTAAGAAACCTCTTTAAGAATCTATCGGAGGCAGTTTAAGCGGCGGGCCTGGATCCCGGGTGAGGCGGTGTCCGTTACTGGCGGGTAGTTTTCGCCTACTCCGCGGACCCCGCGCGCAAACGCCGCTTGATCCGGGTCAGCATCGCCGACATCCCCCGTAGCCGCAGCGGGCTGATGAGTGAGCCGAGGCCCAGTTCGGAGTAGAAGTCGTCCGGCACGTCGAGGATCTCGTCGGCGGTGTGGTCGTCGAGCCCGGCCGCCAGGATGGCCGCGAACCCGCGTGTCGTCGGCGCCTCGGCGGGCGCGCTGAAGTACAGCCGGACGTGGTCGCGGTCGCCGGCGTCGACGTGCAGGAACAGCGGCGACTGGCATTCGGGCACCGGCTCCATGGCCGCCTGCTCGAGGTCGGCAGGCAGCGGCGGCAACTCATTGGCGAATTCCAGGAGCAACTGCAGCTTGTCCTGGCCCTGCATCTCGGCGAACTCCGACACCACCTCGGCCAGCGCCGCCGGCATCGCACTCATGCGGCGCCGGGGGCCTCGCCCGGCTCCGACCCGACCGCGACGGGCACGCGCACGGCGTTGCCCCACTCGGTCCACGACCCGTCGTAGTTACGCACGCCCTGCTTGCCGAGCAGGTGGGTCAGCACGAACCAGGTGTGGCTGGAGCGCTCGCCGATGCGGCAGTAGACGATCGTCTCGTCCTGTGGCGCGAGGAACCCGTACAGCTCGTCGAGTTCGGCCCGGCTGCGGAACTGCCCGTTGTCCTTGGCGGCCTTGGCCCACGGAATCGACTGCGCCGTGGGGATGTGGCCGCCGCGCAGGGCGCCCTCCTCCGGATAGTCCGGCATGTGGGTGCGCTCGCCGGTGTACTCCATGGGCGAGCGCACGTCGATCAGCGGCTGCGTGCCGAGCGCCGCCAGCACGTCCTCGCGATAGGCCCGGATCGGGGCGTCGTCGCGCTCCACGACCGGGTAGCCCGTCGTGGTCTTGGACGGCACGTCGAGGGTGGTGTCGCGACCGTTGGACACCCACAGGTCGCGGCCGCCGTCGAGCAGGCGCACGTCGGGGTGGCCGAACAGCGTGAACACCCACAGGGCGTAGGCGGCCCACCAGTTGCTCTTGTCGCCGTAGATGACGACGGTGTCGTCGCGGGCGATGCCCTTGCGGTCCATGAGGGCCGCGAATTGCTCGCCGTCGACGTAGTCGCGGACCGTCGGATCGTTCAGGTCGGTGTGCCAGTCGATCTTGACCGCGCCGGGGATGTGTCCAGTGTCATACAGCAGGACGTCCTCGTCGGATTCGACGATCGCGAGACCGGGGCGGCCGAGGTTGCCGGCCAGCCAATCGGCGGTCACCAGGCGCTCGGGGTGGGCGTACTCGGCGAGAGAGGGATGCGGGTCCGCGGGCAGAGGCACCCCTAGAGCCTACTGGCGCCGAAATGCGCCGCTGCGCCGCAAGGGTGAAACTTGGAGGCGCGCCAGGGGTTGCTGTAATAATTCGAGGAATGATGAGTTTGCCAGCAAAGTATGATGTGGGAATCGTCGGGCTTGGCTACGTCGGACTGACCCTGGCGACCGTGCTCGCCGAGGCTGGCAATTCCGTCATCGGCATAGAGAAGCGCAACGACATCGTCGACATGACGAACGAGGGCGTTCCCCACTTCACCGAGACCGGACTTCCCGACGCGCTCGCCGGGGTGACGCGCTCGGGCAAGCTCGTCGCCACCGAGGCGTTCGACGACTCCTTCACCTGCGACACCTACATCATCACCGTGGGCACGCCGCTGTCCGCCGACGGCGTCGCCCGGGTCGACATGATCGAGGCCGCGGCGCGGGACATCGCGGCCAACATGGCCGACGGGGCCCTGGTCATCCTGCGCTCGACGGTGAAGATCGGCACCACGCGCGACGTGGTCGCCCCGATCCTGACGGCCAGCGGCAAGCAGTACGACATCGCGATGTGCCCCGAGCGGACGCTGGAGGGCAAGGCCCTGCAGGAATTGCGCGAATTGCCGCAAATCGTCGGCGCCGACGATCAGGCGGTGGCCGATCGTGCCGCGGCGGTATTCCGGAAATTGACCAATTCGATCGTCTCGGTGTCCGGCATCGAAACCGCCGAAATCATGAAACTCGTCAGCAACACGTTCCGCGACGTCCAATTCGCGTTTGCCAACGAGGTCGCCCGGGTGTGCGACGCCTTCGGCGTGAGCGCCCACGAGGTCATCTCCTCCGGCAAGCTCGGCTACAGCCGGACCAACATCCCGCTGCCCGGCCTGGTGGGCGGTCCGTGTCTGGAGAAGGACCCGCACATCCTGATGGAGAGCGCGCGGACCCGGGGCATCTCCCTGGAGATCACGTCGGCGGGCCGGTTGGTCAACGAACGCCAACCCGAGGAGACCGTGCAGTTCATCTCCAGTGAGATCGAGCGGCGCGGCCTGACGGGCCCGCTGAAGATCAACATCCTCGGCATGGCGTTCAAGGGTCAGCCCGAGACCAGCGACCTGCGCGGATCGATGTCGATCAAGGTGCTCGACGCCCTGAAGAAGGCGCACCCCAATGCCGAGATCGGCCTCTACGATCCCGTCACCCCGCAGGAGGTGCTCACCTCGGAGTTCCCCGACGAGAAGACGTTCGGCCGGTTCGGCGACGCCGTCAGCGGCGCATCGGTGGTGGTGATCGCGAACAACCACCCGTCCCTTGGCCACATCTCGCCGCGCACCATCAGCGAATTCACCAGCCCCGGCGGGTTCGTGTTCGACTACTGGAACCACTTCAGCCACCTCCCGGCCTCCGAACTCGGCGACTCGTACTACGCCGTGGGCCGCAGCGGACTGGCGCCGACCCGTGGGTGAGCGCATCGTCGTCACCGGCGGTGGCGGCTTCATCGGCGCACATCTGGTCAAGCGCCTCGTCCACGACGGCTGGGACGTCGCCGTGGTGGACAACATGGTGCGCGGTGATGCCAGCCGGTTCGCCGAGGTCGCCGACGACGTCCGGCTCTACACCTGCGACGTGCGGGACCAGGACGCGCTGGAGAGCGCGTTCGCCGGCGCCGAGGTCGTCATGCACCTCGCGGCGATCAACGGGACCGAGAACTTCTACACCCAGCCGGAATTGGTGCTCGACGTCGGACTGCGCGGCGCGCTCGCGGTCGTGAACGCCGGCCGCGCCGCCAACGTGCCGGACGTGGTGCTGGCCTCGACCGCCGAGGTGTACCAAACCCCGTCGATCGTGCCCACGCCCGAGACCATCCCGCTGATGCTGCCCGACAGCCTCAATCCCCGGTACTCCTACGGCGGCTCCAAGATCGTCACCGAGCTGATCGCGTTCAACTACGCCCAGGAGCACTACCGCAAGGTCCAGGTGTTCCGGCCGCACAACGTGTTCGGGCCCAACATGGGGTGGAAGCACGTCGAACCCCAGTTCATCCTGCGGGCGCTCGCCGCCCAGGACGCGGGGGACGCCGCGTTCCCGATCCAGGGCGACGGCAGTGAGACCCGGTCGTTCTGCTACGTCGACGACGTGGTGCAGGGCATCCTGACGATGTACGCCAACGGCGGCCACCGCGAGGTCTATCACATCGGCAGCGACGTCGAGCTGAGCATTCGCAACCTGGCCGAGCGGATCGGCCGAATCGTGGGCGTGGACTTGGACATTCAGCCCGGCGAGGCCGCCTTCGGTGGGACGCCGCGGCGCTGCCCCGACATCACGAAGATGCGCGCTCTGGGCTGGTCGCCCGAGGTCGACCTCGACGAGGGTCTCGCCCGCACCGTCGCGTGGTACCGCGAGAACCGCGACGTGAAGCCGGCCAACGACCTGATGTGACGGGTCAGTCGGGCGAATTGCCTTGCCACAGTTCTGAAATGAGCAGGCCGGTGCGCTCGAGCAGGCGGCGCGTCAGCGGCAGGCTGATGCCGATGACGGCCGACGGGTCACCGTCGACGCCCTCGACGAACCAGCCGCCGAGACCGTCGAGGGTGAAACCGCCTGCGACGGAGGTAGGTTCACCGCTGCGGGCATAGGCCCGAAGGTCGGCCTCCGACGGCCGGCCGAACCGCACCGTCGTCACCTCGTGGTCGGCGACGCGCGCCTCGACGACGCCGTCGCGCAGCCGGATGACGCAGTGCCCGGTGTAGAGCCGCCCCGACGTCCCCGCCATGGCGCGCCAGCCCTCGAGCACCGCGGCCTCGGTCGGGGGCTTGCCCCACAGTCGACCGTCCCGGTACAGCATCGAATCACAGCCGATGACAACGCCATTGGCCCTCAGCTCGGTGTCGAGGGAAGCCAGCACGGCGTCGGCCTTGGCGACCGCCAGCGCCGTCGTGACCTCACCGGGGCCCGTGTCGTCGGGCAGTGCCGCGACGACGGCGTCCTCGTCGACCCCGGAGACCAGCACCACCGGGTCGATCCCCGCGGCGCGCAACACGGCCCGCCGGGCGGGGGAGGCCGAGGCGAGGACCACCCGTGTCGTCACGGGTCCTCAGCGCCGGTTGTGCGTGCGCCCCACCAGCGTCACCCGTTGCCAGCTCACGCTCGAGTACCGCAGCTTGTCCACCGGGTGGCCCCACAGGTTGAGCTCCTGCGGGCCCGGCTCGGCCGGGGCGCCGCTCGCGCCGGCGAGCACGGTGACCAGGGCGGCCAGCTCCTCGTCGGTGGGATTGCCCTTGAGGATCCTGATCTCCGGCACCGTCGGCTCGACGGGCGCGTCGATGGTCAGCTCCGCGGCGTTGGACACCTCGGTGATGTCGACGTCCTGTGACACGTTCGATCCGTTCTCGATGGGAGGGTCAGAGCGGGATGTTGCCGTGCTTCTTGGGCGGCAACTGCACGATCTTGCGCTCCAGCAGCCGCAGCGCCGCCGCGATGTAACCGCGGGTGTGCGAGGGCGGGATCACCGCGTCGACGTACCCGCGCTCGGCGGCGACGTACGGGTTGACCAGGGTGTCCTCGTAGTCCTGCTGCAGGGACAACCGCAGCGCGTCGACGTCGGCGCCCTCGGCGGCGGCTTCCTTGAGCTGGGAGCGGTAGACGAACCCGACGGCACCCGAGGCGCCCATCACGGCAATCTGCGCGGTCGGCCACGCCACGTTGACGTCACAGCCCATGTCCTTGGAGCCCATCACGCAGTACGCGCCGCCGTAGGCCTTGCGGGTGATGACCGTGATCTTGGCCACGGTCGCCTCGCCGTAGGCGTACAGCAGCTTGGCGCCGCGGCGGATGATGCCGTTGTACTCCTGGTCGGTGCCGGGCAGGAAGCCGGGCACGTCCACCAGCATGATGATCGGGATGTTGAAGCAGTCGCACGTCCGGACGAAGCGCGCGGCCTTCTCCGAGGCGTTGATGTCGAGGCAGCCGGCGAACTGGGTCGGCTGGTTGGCGACGATGCCGACGGTGCGGCCGTCGACCCGACCGAACCCGACGACGATGTTGCCCGCGTACCCGGCCTGGATCTCGAGGAACTCGTCGTCGTCGAGGATGCGCGTGATGACCTCGTGCATGTCGTACGGCTGGTTCGGCGAGTCGGGGATCAGCGTGTCGAGCTCGAGGTCCTCCTCGGTGAGGTTGTCCTCGACGGCGCCGGGGTGCGGCGGGGCCGGGTAGCGCGGCGGCTCGGACGCGCTGTTGGGCGGCAGGTAGCTCAGCAGGTCGCGGACGTAGTCGAACGCGTCCTGCTCGCCCGAGGCGACGTAGTGCGCGGTGCCCGACTTGGCCATGTGGGTGTGGGCGCCGCCCAGCTCCTCCATGGTCACTTCCTCACCGGTGACCGTCTTGATGACGTCGGGGCCGGTGATGAACATCTGGCTGGTCTGGTCGACCATGACGACGAAGTCGGTCAGCGCGGGGGAGTACACGTGCCCGCCCGCGGCGGCGCCCATGATGAGGGAGATCTGCGGGATCACCCCGGAGGCGAGGATGTTGTTGCGAAAGATCTTGCTGTACAAGCCAAGTGAGACCACGCCCTCCTGGATGCGGGCGCCGGCGCCGTCGTTGATGCCGATCAGCGGGCGGCCGGTCTTGATGGCCAGCTCCTGCACCTTGACGATCTTCTCGCCGTAGACCTCGCCGAGGCTGCCGCCGAAGACGGTCGCGTCCTGGCTGAAGATGCAGACGTCGCGGCCGTCGATGGTGCCGTAACCGGTCACCACGCCGTCGCCGACGGGACGGTTCGCGTCGAGGCCGAAGTTCTTGCTGCGGTGCTTGGCCAGGGCGTCGAGCTCGACGAACGAACCCTCGTCGAGCAGGGCGAAGATGCGCTCCCGCGCGGTCAGCTTGCCCTTGGCGTGCACCTTCTCGACGGCGGTCTCGCCGACGGGGTGCAGCGTCTCCTCCGTGCGTTTGCGGAGATCGGCGAGCTTGCCCGCGGTGGTGTGGATGTCGACCTCTTGCCCGGCGGCGGGCTCGGTAACGCTCGTCATGAGTAGGCATGCTATCGGCTGGGGCATCGGCGACGTGCGAGGTGTCCCGCGGAGATTCACCGGCAAATCGCTTGCCGGGCTGGCGGGCGGCGGCGTCAGCAAATTAGCCGGTTTGGCGCGCGTGCGGTTTGCCTGTTCAATGGTCGCGGGGGTTTCAAGCATTCTCGAGCGTCGCGGGCAGCAACGCCCAGGACGGGTGGAGGGATCCCGCAGTGGAACGAGTTCCCCGGTACGACGGGGTAGATGGACCTCGGGTGGCCATCGCCCACGACTACCTGACCCAGCGAGGTGGGGCCGAGAAGGTGGTCCTGTCGATGACCAGGGCCTTCCCCAACGCGCCGATCTACACGATGCTGTACGACCCCGGCAACACCTATCCGGAGTTCGCCGACCTGGACGTGCGGGTGTCGAGGTTCAACCTGGTGGCCCCGCTGCGCAAGAACCACCGCGCCGCGCTGCCGGTCCTGCCCGCGGTCGCCAACTCGATGTTCATCGACGCCGACGTCGTCGTCACCAGCTCCAGCGGCTGGGCCCACGGCTTTCGCACCAACGGGCGCAAGCTGATCCACTGCCATTCGCCGGCCCGCTGGCTCTACCTGCCGGAGATGTACCTCGGTGACGACAGCGGCGTGATCAAGCGGGCCGGGCTGGCGGTCACCGCGCCCTACCTGCGCCCCTGGGACCGCCGAGCGGCCCTGTCGTGCGACCGCTACCTGGCGATCTCGACGGTGGTGCAGCGGCGCATCTTCGACGCGTACGGCATCGAGGCCGACGTGGTGCCCTCGCCGGTGGCGATGGGCGAGACCGCGACGCCGGAGCCCATCGCCGAGGTCGAACGCTGGCTGGGGTCCGCGCCCGCGGAGGGTTCCTTCTACCTGTGCGTGTCGCGTCTGCTGCCCTACAAGAACGTCGAGGCCGTGGTCCGGGCCTTCGCCGACGGCAAGCGGCGGCTCGTCGTCGTGGGCCGCGGGCCGGAGGCGAACCGCATCCGCGAGGTCATGACGCCGAACGTGCTGATGGTGTCCGATCTCACCGATGGCCAGATGGCGTGGCTCTACCGCGGGTGCCGGGCCGTCGTGGCGGCGAGCTACGAGGACTACGGGCTCACCCCGATCGAGGGTGCGGCGTGGGGGCGGCCGAGCATCGTCCTGCGGTGGGGCGGGTTCCTCGACACGGTCGCCGAGGGCGTCACCGGCGTGTTCTTCGACGAGCCGGAACCCGGGCCGATCAAGGACGCGCTGGACCGGTTCGAGCGCGCCACCTTCGACCCGGAGGCGATTCGCAAGCACGTGCTGCAGTTCAGCGAGGAGAACTACGTCCGCCGGTTGTACGCCGAGGTCGACCAGCTGGCCCCGGTGCCCTGACGACACCGTCCGAGCTTTGCTGCGATCGACGTCAAGGAGTGCCATGATGGCCTTCGAACCAGGCGCCCGAGCAACCCTGCACGACAGCTGACGACCGCCGTCGCCGACGAGCACGGGGCTATGGTTGATCCGGAACCACGACAGGAGTCAAGACGTGTTACCTGAGCCGACGAAGGCCGATCCCGAGGACGTCGCGAGGAAGCTGGCCGCCGCCCCCGGGCTGAAGCTGCCACCGGAGCCCGAGTGGATCCTCGGCCCCGACAACCGCGTGATCGACTACAAGATGCAGGGCATGACCTTTGCGCGCAAGGCCATCAACCGCATCGGCATGCTCGTCTTCAACATGGTCGTCACCCACATTCCGTCGCACCTGTTCCGGCAATGGTTCCTGCGGCGGTTCGGTGCGACGATCGGCAAGAACGTCTCGATCAATCGCGGCACCACGGTGCTGGACATCGAGTTCCTCACCATCGGCGACAACACCCAGTTCGGGTGGCGCTGCATGCTCGACGCCCGCGGCGGCCTCTACGTCGGCAACAACGTGACGATCGCGAGCGACGTGCACATCATCGGGGGCGGGCACGACGTGCAGCATCCCGACTTCCTGCCGATCCCGATCCCCACGGTGATCGAGGACCAGGTCTGGATCGCCAGCCGCGCGATGATCCTGCCGAGCCTCATCGGCCGCGGCGCGGTCGTTGCTGCGCAGGCCCTGGTGAACAAGGACGTCGAGCCGCTGACCATCGTGGGCGGCGTTCCGGCCAAGGTGCTGGGCAAGCGCAATCCCGAGGCTCTGGAGTACCGCGACTTCAAGTACCGCCCGCTGTTCTTCTGATGGGGCACCCGCTCTCCGACTGCCGCTTGGTCTTCGTTGCTCCAGCGGAAGGCGAGACGGCCGTCGGCGATTACGCCCAGGACTTCGTCGACGCCGTGCGTCCGCACTTCGGCGAGGTCGTCGAGCAACGCACGACCGGGCCGGGTACCGACACGGTGCGCGACATCCGCCGACATCGCCGCGCCGTCGCCGAGCTCGTCTCCGGCGCACCCGGGGCCAAGGTGCTCGTGCACGCCGAGCTGTCCACCGGGGTGCTGGCGACGTTCTGGGCGACCGCCGGGTTGAAGGGCGTGCCGATCAGCTCGACGGTGCACGATCCCCCGCAGGGGCCGTGGCTGCCGGCCCGAACCGAGTGGCTCGCCCGCAGCAGGCTGCTCACCCACGGCATCCACTACCCGCTGCGCCCGGCCTCGCGGGCGCTGGAGGGGGCGGTCTATCGCGACCGAACCCTGTTCGCGCTCACCGAGACCGGTCGCCGGGCCATCGCCAGCACCTACCCCAGGACGCACACCCACTACGTTCCGCACCTGGTGCGGGAGCGGCCCACCATCCGGCCCGCCCAGGACCGGCCCAGGGCGGTCGGCTTCTTCGGACTCGTCTACCGCGGCAAGGGATTCGACCAGATCGCCGCGATCCGCCAGCACCTGCCCGACGACATCACGATCAGGGTCGCCGGTCGCGGTACCGAGCAGCTGCCGCGGATGGACGGCGTCGAGATCCTCGGCGGCGTCGACGGCGCCCGCGAAGACGCGTTCTTCGACTCGGTGCAGGCCATCGTCGTCCCCTACGGCAAACGGCACTTCTACGCCGAGACCTACCCGGCGTCCGGCGTGGTCGCCCACGCCACGGCCTACCGGACCCCGGTGATCTCCACCGACTACGGCTCGCTGGCCGAACTCGGAACGCAGACCGGCACCGTCGTGGTCCCGACGCACCGCGGCTCCGAGGCGGCCACCGTCGCCGCCGACGTGGCCGCGGCGACCACCGCCCTGCTGAACGACCCCGTCCGTCTCGCGACGCTCGGCGACCACGCCGAACGCACCCGCCAGGCGCGGTCGGGCCCGCGGATCGCCGAACAGTTCGTCGCCGTGTGGGCAGAGTTGCTCGCGCTGCAGTCCGAAGGGGTCTGACCTGTCCACCACCGAGTCCGGGTCGCGGTCGTTCGTCCAGCTGGGTCTCACGGCGGTCTGGATGTACGGCGGCCGCGGCGTCGGGCTGCTCTGGACGCTGGCGCTCATCAGCCGCCTCGGCGTCGCCGACTACGGCATGTACGGCCTCGGCTTCGCCCTGGCGTCGATCGTCGGCCCCCCGCTGGACAACCCGTTCATGGTCAGGGCGGCGCGCGAATCCGAGGAGCACTTCCTCGGCGAGCGCACCACCCGCTACCTCATGGGCATCGCCTTCATGGCCGCCGGCGTCGCGCTGCTCGAGGTCAACTACATCGCGTGGTTCGGGCTCTTCGTGGCGGGCGGGGAGATCATCTTCCGGGTCTTCCAGAGCCAGTTCTTCCGGGATGGCAAGCCGCTGCACGTCTCTCGCATCGACACCATCCAGCGGATGAGCGGTGTCGGGCTGGCGTGCCTGTACCTCTTCGTGCACGGCCACCCCACCCTGCAGGTCGCGAGCATGCTCTACTGCCTGCCCTACGCCGTCACCGCGCTGCTCGCCGGCGTCGTGGCGCTCCCGCACCGGCCGCGCCTGCCCGGCCCGCCCCGGCTGGTGTTCGTGCTGATCGGGGAGACCCTCGGCATCGCGGCCTACCTGCAGGGCGACGTGCTGCTGCTGGGCTGGCTGACGAACAGCACCATCGTCGGGTACTACACCGTGGCCATCTCCATCTCCGTCGCCCTGGCCGTCATCGGTCAGTCCTACGGCATGTCGTTCCACCAGTCGCTGCGCGAGCACGACGGTGACCTTTCCGCGGGACCGCGGCTGCGCAACACGCTGTTGCTCGGCGCGGCAACGGGTTCGGTGGTCCTGATCATCGGCGTGGGTCTGCTGATCTCGCCGGCCCCCGCCGAGCTGGCCATCGCCATGACGCTGATGTCGGTGTTCTGCGCGATGCGCACGATCAGCAGCTCGTTCCAGGTCGTGCTCTACACCCAGCGCCGAGACCTGTTGCGGCTCAGCGCCAATCTCGGCCTCGTCCCGGTCAAGCTGGGCCTGGTCGCCGTGCTGGCCGTCTTCGGCGCCGTCGGCGCGGCGACGGCCACGGTCACCACCGACGCCATACTCCTCGCCATCTACGCGGTCGCACTGTATCGAAAGGCCAAACCATGACCAAGGTGACATTCCTGCTGTCGAAGGACCCCGTGACCGAACACGGCGGTGACATCGAATTGTCAAGGGTGGCAATGCGTTTGGCGGCGACCGCGTTCGACGTCTCGGCCATCGCGCTGTCCCACGAAGCGCCGGGCACAATCGACACCGACGTCGTCGAGGGCGGTCTGCGCCTGACCCGCGTCGTGCAGCACCCCGTCAACCCGCCGCAGCTGCTCCTCGGCTCGCTGCGCACCAAGCGCAGCCTGGTCCACGTCCGGTTCGACACCGACGAGCTGCTCGAGGCCATCGAGGCCGACGACGCCGACGTCTTCGTCGCCGAGCACAGCTTCATGGCCGACACCTTCCTGCGCAGCTCCCGTTTCGGCCGCGCCGGGCTGGTGATCAACACCATCAACACCGAGTCGCAGGTGTGGTTGTCGACCCGCGGGCTGCTGGGCCGCATCGAAGCGCCCCGACTGCTGCGCGACGAATTGCGGACCGCGCGCGCCGCGGACGCGGTCGGCTGCTACGAGATCGAAGAGGCCCAGATGTACCGTGACAACGGCATCGCGGGCGCGCGGTTCATGGAGGTGACGCTGCCGCCCATCCCGCAGGTCGACGTGACCAAGACCGATCGGCGGCTGGTGTTCATGGGCGCCAGGGACTGGCCGCCGAACCAGGAGGGCTTCCTGTACGCGCTTCGGCTCTGGCCGCGCATCGCCCAGGGCATCCCCGACGCCGAGCTGTGCGTGATCGGGGCCAAGAAGACCGGCGCGAAGGACCCGACCTACCCCGCCGGGGTCAAGGACCTCGGCTTCGTCGACGACCTGCCCGAGTTCCTGGGCACCTGCCGGGCGTTGATGGCCCCGATCAAGACCGGCGGCGGGGTGCGGGTCAAGCTGCTCGACTCCATCCGGATGGGGCTGCCCGTCATCGGCACCAGTGCGGCCGTGGGGTCGCTCAAGGAGCCGTTCGAATTCACCACCTTCGACGACGACGAGAGCTTCATCGCCGAGTGCCGTCGCCTGCTGCTGGACCGCGACGCAGCGGTCAGCTGGGGCAGCCGGCTCTACGAACTCAACCAGGAATGGTGGCGCGAACGCCGCCCGCACCGGGCGGTGGAGCAGCTGTTGCAGGCCGGGGTGCACGCGTAATCGGTGGCGCCTCAGGCGGATCGGGGTCGCCACCCGGTGGTGACCCACTGGTGCGTTCGGTCGAGGAGAGGAACGCGAGCAGGATGCCGAACAGCATGACCGGCTGCGACACCGAGGCCACCGTGTGGTCGAGCTGCAGCGCCAGGAAGCACGCGCTGATGAAGAAGCCGCCCATGATCGCGTTGCCCATCGACGCCGACCGCAGCGCGCGGTAGGCCACCAGGCAGCCGACGACCATGACGCCGACGAACGCCAGACCCGCGAAGATGCCCCCTCGGTACACCGTGATGAGCGGCGCGTTCGACACGTAGTTGAGCTGGAAGGCCAGGTTGCCGTTCTTGAACTCCGGGCGGCCCCAGCCCAGTCCGAACAGCCAGTGCCCCGACATCGTCTGGGGGAACTCGCGCAGCGAGCGGGCCCGGTCGTTGGCGCCGGGATCGTTGCTGCCGAGCGTGGAGAAGATGCGGGCGCGCACGGTCGGGATCGCCATGGCCGCCGCGGGCACCAGGGCCAGCGCCACCAGCCCCAGGATCCGGTCCCGCGACCGCATGGTGTGGAAGATCAGCACCAGCACGAAGCCGACGATGATGGTCGCGAGGGCGGCGCGGCTCAGCGTCAGCGGGATCGCCACCAGGAAGATGGCCGTCACCACCCACCGGCGCCACCCCTTGAGGACCAGGACGCCGATCGCGAGCGCGAACAGCATGCTCAGGCCGGCGCTGTTGGGTTCCACCCACGTACCGCCGAGGCGCAGGCTGGTGATCTCGCCCTGGGCGTTGACGAACGCGTACCGCAGGGCGTCGGCGTCACCCCCTGCGCCGTAGCCGAAGATCCGCAGCAGCCGGTAGGACTTCTGCTCGGGATCGGCGACGACGATGAAGACGCCGTAGATGGCGTTGGCCGCCGCGGTGTAGACGTAGATGCGCCCGAACCGCGCCATGTTCGGCCACGACAGCCGCAGCAACGCAAGCATCACCAGCATTGCGACGGCCCATCTGCCGTATTCGATGATGCCGGGCAGGGTGATGCCGCCGAACACCAGCGTCAGACCCGACACCACGACGAGGACGACGACGGCGATCTCGAGCCGCGACAGCCCCTTGCGTTCGCTCGGGTGGATCAGTGCGGCCAGCACGACGCCGAAGGCCAGGGCCAGGTACATCGGAAGGTGAACGCCGGGGAAGTATCCGAACGGCAGCGCGGCCAGGATGAACGCGAGGCCCCAATACAGCCACAACGGATGCCGCAGGCCGATGTAGATGCCCGCGACGAGACCGATCAAGCCCACTGCGGCAAACGTTCCCAATTTTCCGAAACCGATCGCGAGATACACCGCCACCGGCACGCTGGCAACGATCACTGCGCCGACGCCATAGTCGCGAACCAGATCCCAGCGGGTCGTCACGATGGTCATGGTGCCAGCATTGACTGGTAACCTGCAACCACAGCTCTGGCGTGTTAGCTATGCCTCGGCGGGTCCGCCCGCTAACTTCGATCCGTTGTTTCCTTCGTAAACGTGGAAGGTCTTCCGTTGGATATCAAGGAGTATTTTCGGATATTTCGCCGGTTCTGGTGGATCATCCTCGTCTGCGCGCTGATCGGTGGCGGCCTTGGCTACGCAACGAGCCTCTCGGCAGTCAACAAGTATTTGCCGTCCTTCTTCTCCAACGACTACGTGTCCACCGCGACGCTCTTCGTGGCGACCCAGAACGGCTCCTCGGTCGCCGAGGCCTACCAGAACAACCTGTTCTCCCAGGAGCGCGTCGTGTCCTACGCCGCACTGGCCACCAGCGAACAGGTTGCGGCCCGCACCATCGACCAGCTGAAGTCCCCGCTGTCCGTCGGTGAGCTGCGGAGCAGGATCACCGCGACACCCCAGCCGAAGACGGTGCTGCTCGACATCAGCGTCAAGGATCCCGACCCGGCGCAGGCGCAGACCTACGCCAACGCGGTCGCCGACTCCCTCGTCGGGCTGGTGGCCGAGCTGGAGACCTCGCGCCGCGGTGGCAGCCCGGCGGCGGGCGCGGTCGTCGTCGACGACGCGAACTACCCGACCTCACCCGGCGGGCTCGGCCTCGCGACGCGCATCGGTCTCGGCGTCGCCGCGGGCCTCATCCTCGGGCTGCTCCTGGCGGTCATCTTCGGCGTCCTCGACAAGCGGCTGCGGGGGCGCGAGACGGTGGAGTCCGCCAGCGACTCCGCGGTACTCGGTGGTCTCCCGGCCGACTCGGCGCGCGCCCACGTCGCGGTCGCGGACTTCGACGCCGACGGTCTCTACGCCGAGCGCGTGCGCGAGCTGCGCACCAACCTGCGCTTCGCCACCACCTCCAGGGGTGGGCAGGCCAGGGTCATCGCCGTGACGAGCCCGTCGGCGGAGGAGGGGCGCACGACGGTCGCCATCGACCTGGCCGCGGCGCTTGCCGAGACCGGTCGCTCGGTCGTCGTCGTCGACGGCAGCCTGCGCCACGCCGGGCTCACCGAGGTGCTGCCGCTCAGCGACGCGCTCCGCAGGAGTGCGGGCGAACGCGGTCTCAGCACGGCCCTGGCCGGCGAGCACGACGTCGCCGACGGGGTGATCCGCAACGTCCCGGCCGGCCAGCACACCATCGCCGTCCTGCCCGCCGGACCCCGCGTCGCCCGTCCCGCCGAACTGTGGGCCACCGACCACGCGCAGGCGGTGCTGCAGCGCCTCAGCGAGAACTTCGACTTCGTCATCGTCGACACCCCGCCGCTGGACGCCTACTACGACGGCGTCGCCATCGCGGCGCTGGCCGACGGCGCGCTCGTCCTCGCGAGGATCCGCCAGACCACCGCGACCGCGCTGCGGCGCGCGCTGCAGAAGCTCGCGACCGCCGACGTCGACGTCCTCGGCACCGTGGTGACCTTCGAGCAGGTGGGACCGCTGGCCAAGCGTAGGCACGACCGGCAAGTCCACCGCGACGACGCCGGGGCCGACGCCCACGCGGCCGACGAGGGCGGCACCGGTGCGGCCCACCGCGACGCCGGAGATGGTGACACGCAGACGATCCCGGCGGTGAAGGACGGGCTCGTCGGCTCGGGCAGCCCGTCGCGGCGCGGCCGTCGCGCCGCCCCCGAGGAAAGTCAATAGCTTGGTGACACGCTGGGATCGGGCGGCTCGCTGGCGTGCCTGCGCGATCGGCCTGGCCGTGGCGGTCGTCCTCGCAGGCTGCAGTTCGAGCGCCCCGCCGCCGCAGCCGACCCTGCCGTCGCGGACACTGCAGCCCGCGTTCAGCGGCAGTCCCGTGCTGCCCGCGCCCAACCTGACCGACGACGGTCCCGGCTCGGTCATCGAGTCCAAGCCGCTGGCCGACCACGCGTACTTCGACCAGGTCAACGCGACGGCCGTGCGGGTCGTCTACCGCTCCACGACCGGTGCCAACGGGCCGCCGAGTCAGGCGTCGGCCGTGGTCGCGGTCCCGCCGGGGCCGCCGCCCGCCGGGGGCTGGCCGATCCTGGTGTTCGGGCACGACGTGACGGGCGTCGCCAACAAGTGCGCGCCGTCGCTGGCGCCCGGCCTGGCCGGCTACTCGTCGTTCATGGGGGTCATGCTGTCGCGCGGCTACATCGTCGCGCTCGCCGACTACCAGGGGCTCGGCATCGACGGACAACCGCCGCACTCGCTGATCGACGCGGCGACGCTCGGCAACAACCTGATCGACGCCGCCCGCGCCGTGCGCCGGGTGACCGACACCGCGAGCACCCGCTGGGCGGCCTTCGGATACGGCGAGGGTGGCACCGCCGCGTGGGCGGCCACCGAACGCGCACCCAGCTACGGCGGTGGCCTCGACCTCGTCGGCGCCGCCGCGCTCACCCCGCTCGCCGACCTCTCGCCGCTGGCGACCGAGGCGCTGGACGGCACGCTGACACCCGAGCAGTTCAAGTTGCAGATGCTCGTCGTCGAGGATCTCGCCCTGACCGCGAACCTCAACCGCGACGACTTCCGCTCGGGTCTGGCCAAGGATCGGTGGGACCTGCTGATCGACTGTGCCCCAGCCGATCCCAGCGTCGTGCCCGACCTGTACAAGCAGCTGCGCCCCGCCGACCTGCAGCCGTCCAGCCCCGCCGCCGCCGATCAGCTGCGCACGGCGCTGAGCAATGCCGCCCTGCCGCTGAACACCCCGACGCCGCCGGTGGCCCCGCTGCTGGTCATCTACAGCACCGACGACCCCGCGGCCCCGGTCGGCTTCGTGACCGGACCGCTGCGCCGGGCGTGCGTGGCCGGGGCGCCGATCGAGATCGTCACCAAGGTGGGCGACACGCAGACCACGACGGACCTGACCGTCCAGTACGCCCTGGACTGGCTGCAGAACCGGTTCGGGGGCGAAACGCTCGCCAGCACCTGTCAGGGGGTGGCGTGAGACCGCCGCGGGACGCCCCGCAGATCCGTGACTACGGACGGCTGCTGGCGCGCTTCTGGGTCGTCGTCGTGCTGGCGACCGCGCTGTCCGCCGGCGCGGGATGGCTGGTGTGGCACCACGAGCGCAATTACGTCGCGTCGCTGAAGTTCCTGGTGGTGACGCCGGGCGGAGCAGAGCCGTTCGACGCGTTCTACGGAAACCTCACCGCGATGTCGCGCGCGCTGACCTACGAGTCCCTCGCCCACGACCCGAAGGTCCTGCAGCGCACCGAGGACGAGTTGGGCGCCGACCGCGGCGGGCAGACGCTCGTCAAGGGCATCACGGTCGTCCCCTCGACGTCGGCGGTGTTCGACGTCCTGGTGGCGGCCGCCGAACCCGAGGCGGCGAAGAACGCCGCGAACACCCTGGGGCGCAACATGATTGCGGCGTCGGACGCGTTGCAAAAGGCCGATCCCGAGGCCGCGGGGCTGGTACTGGTCGATCCGGCCAACGACGCCGCCGACGCCAGGGGACCGGCGTCCTCGGTGATGCTCACCGGGGCCCTGCTCGGACTCGTCAGCTCCGTGGTGCTGGTGCTCGCCTACGGGTTGGTGCTGAATTCGGTCGACGACCGCAGGCAGGTCGCGCGCATCGTCGACGTCGTCCGTCGAGGCACTGCATGAGACGATCGAGCCCGCGCCGTGCGCTGGCGTTGACCTGCGGTGCGCTGCTGGTGTCCGGCGGCGTCGCCGCGTGTTCCTCGGACACCGACACTGCGCCACCGGGACCCGCTGTGCAGCAAGGCATTTCGCTTCCGGGTGACTTCAGTGGGACCGGTCCGGGAACGCTGATGACGGCCACCACCCTGCCGACCCTCGACCGCAGGCTGACGGCCGTCACCTCGGTCGCCGCGCGCATCACCTACGAGTCGAAGTCCGGCATCGACGGCAGTCGCACCACGGTCAGCGGCACGGTCTTCGAGCCCAAGGGCGCACCGCCGGAGGGCGGCTGGCCCGTCATCGCCTACGGACACCCCACGACGGGCATCCACGAGCAGTGCGCACCGTCGGAGTCCTCCGACCTCAGCGGGTTGTCGCCCGTGGTGGCCGAACTCGTCAAGGCGGGCTACGTGGTGACGCTGCCGGACTACCAGGGCCTCGGCGTCACCGGTTCCTACCACCCCTACCTCGACGCCACCACGGCGGGACAGAACCTCATCGACGCGGTGCGGGCCGCCCGCAAGCTCGTCACCACGACGTCGGATCGCTGGCTCGGCATCGGGGTGTCGCAGGGCGGTCAGGCGACGTGGGCCGCCAACGAACTGGCGCCCACGTACGGCGAGGGGCTGACGTTGGAGGGCACGGTCAGCGTCGCGCCCCCCACCGATCTCACCGGCTTCGCCGACGCCGCCGCCGACGGCACCCTCGCCAAGGAGCAGGAGGCGCCCTACGCGTTCGTCCTGGATTCGTTGAGTCGGGAGTACCCCGACTTCGACCTCGACCAGTACCGCCACGGCGTGGCCGAGGACAAGTGGGACGTGCTGACGGCGTGCGACGGCCCGGCGGCCGGGCAGGTGGACACCGTGCTGACACAGCTCACCCCCGACGATCTGCGGCCGAGCACGCCCGCCGCGCTCGACGCGCTGCGGGGCTACCTACAGAAGGCGAGCCTGCCCCAACGGCCAACGGCGGCACCGATGTTGGTGATCTACGGCGGCATGGACGCCGTGGTCCCGCCGATCTGGACCGACCGCGCGCTGCAGGCGGCCTGCAAGCTGGGCGACGTCGTCGACATCCGGCTGCAGAACGACAAGGGACACGACGACGTGGACGCCTCCGCGGCGTACCCCTGGATCAACGACCGGTTCGCCGGGGTGCCGCCGACGGACAGTTGTGCGGCGTTCCTCGCCGCGGGCGAGACACCGGAGCCGACGCCCGGTGAGACACCCGCGGAGACGACCACCGACACGTCGGGGGACGGCACCGCGGGACAGACCGGCGGCACGGGACAGACCGGCGGGCAGTCGACTACCGAGACCGCCACCCAGGCGCCGGCCGCTGCGGGCTGACGTCAGCGGCAGTCGTCGACCGCCGGCTGATTAGCGAATCTCTGCATCAGCCAATCGAATTGGTCGCCGACCCCGAGGTCGACGTGACCCCGGCCCGGTTCCTCCCGCCACGCGATGACGTCGCCCATCGCGCACGCCCGCTGGAGTGCCGCGGTAATGGACGCCGGGGTGATCAAGGGGTCGTCGGAACCGTAGATCACCGACATCGGGGCCGACAGCGGCCGCTGGGGCAACGCCCAGCGGCGCAGGAGTCCGCGGAGCTCGTCGGCGGCCGCGGGCGTGGCGGGCGCCAGGTCGAACGCGCCCAGCTCGGCGGCGGCGCTCTCACGGGCGAGGACGTCGGCCCCCGCGCACCCCGACAGCGCATCCCAGTCCTTGGCGGCCGACCCCCGGCGCAGGTCGTCGAGGTCGAGCTCGGGATGCAGACGACTCAGCGAGACCAGCGCCCACTGCAGGGCCAGCGCCTGGTCCTTGGTCAGCGTGCCCGCGGCGGCCTCGTCGACCAGGCCGGTGACGTCGGCCGACGGCGCCAGCGCGACGGTGCCGACGAGTCGCAGTTCGGGGGCGTAGCGGTCGGCCTGCTCGTTCGCGGCCCAGACCGCCCCACCGCCCTGGGAGTGCCCGATCGCGGCCCACCGCGTCGAGACGCCGGGAAAGGTCGCCCGCAGCGCGCGCATCGCGTCGATGACGTTGAGGCCCGCGGTCCGCGAGTCGGGAAAGGGATGCACCCCGTCGGTGCCGAGCCCCTGGTAGTCGGGGAAGGCCACCGCGAAGCCCGCCCGCAGCGGCCCGGCGACGGCGCCCGCCTGCCCCATGAGGTCGGGGGAAAGCGAAGGCGCACAAGGCTGTTGGATGCCGGTGGTGCCGTGGGCGACGACGATCGCGGGCCATCCGCCATTCGGCGGCGCACCGCTCGGGACGAAGACCGCACCGGACACGATGGTGGGGGCGCCGGTGTCCCCGTTGGTCGAGTGGTAGACGACGCGGGCCGCCCTGGCCCCGGTCGCCGCGATCTCGTCCGCGAGATTGGTCAGGGGAGCGGTGCTGACGACCGCCCCCGCGTCCGGGGCGCCGGTGATGCCCGACGCGCAGTAGTCCGGCGCGGGACGGCCCGCGAAACGGTCGGCGAGCCAGGCGATTTGGCTGGTGTCGTCCACGTCGGGAATACCCCGGCGCGCACCCGGATGCCACACCACGCTGCCGCCGAGCGAGCAGGCCCGGTTGATGGCGTCGGACGTCCATCGCGCATCGACCGCACTTCCGTCGGGTTCGACGACGACCGATAGCGGTACCGTCAGGGGAGCCCGGGGGAGGGCGACGTCCTGCAGCATCCCGCGCAGCCGGGCGGCGGCGTCGTCGCCGGCCGGGGACAGGTCGTGCGGATCGACGTGGGCGAGAATGTCGTTGCGCGAGTTGGTGATCGGGCCCGAGCACGCCGTCAGTGCAGCCCAGTTCGCGGCGACCACCCCGCGGCGGTAGTCGTCGAGGTCGACGTCGGGATGCCGGCGCCGCAGCGATTCGAGCAGCCACAGCAGCATCGGCGTCTGCTCGCGGGTCAGCGTGCCGGCGACGGCCGCGTCGACGAGACCGGTCACGTCGGCGGTCGGGGAGATGGCCACGGCGCCCACCATGTGGAGTTCGGGCGCGCGCGACGGGGCCTGCTCGGCGGCCGACCACACCGCGGCTCCACCTTCGTCGCGTCCGGAGGCGGCCCAGCGGTTCGACACGTTGGGGAAGGTCGCGCGCAGCGCGCGCACGGAGTCGATGACGTTCATCCCGGCGGTGCGGGCGTCGAGGTACGGGTGGACCCCGCCCGCCCCCAGGCCCTGGTAGTCGGTCAGGGTGACCGCGTACCCCAGCCGCAGGAACCCGGCCACCAGCGGCGCCCGGCCGAGCAGCACGCTCGACGACGACGGGCCGCAGGAGTCGTCGATCCCGGTGCTCGCGTGACCGATGGCCACCACGGGCCAGCCGCCGGGTGGAGCCTGACCCCTGGGCACGAAGACCGCACCCGACACCACGGTCGGGGACCCCGAGCCGTCCGTCGACCGGTAGACGACACGCGCTGAATTTGCGCCGTAGTCAATGGAGGGGCTGATCCGCGGCATCGTGGTGGCGCTCAACAGGCTACCCGGGGCCGTGCCGCCGAGGCGGGCGGAGCGAATCGGCATGGGGTCGACCGCACCCCCGAAGGCGGCCCTACCCGTGACCACGACCAGGACGCCCGAGGCCGTCAGCAACGCGCAGCACAGCACTGCCAGCGACCAGCGCCACGCTCCGTTCCGGCCCGGTGACCGCAATCCATCCCCCCATCCTGGCCCTTTGCCGACGGCCAGCCACACCGGCGCGGATGGTGACACGCGCCGGAAAGGTCGCCAGCTTACTTCGCCTGGCGCCGTGCGGTCCACACCTGGCGCGTGCGGCGACGACGTGGCCGCCCCGGGCAGCCGCGGTCGTCGGCCGCGGGGGCGACGGCCCGCGCGCGGGCCCCGCCGCCACCCGTGGAGCATTCCTAGCCGAGCTAAGGAATCGCGCCGCGAAGCCACCGGCACGGCTGCCCGGGCGCGCGCGGGATGCGCCGACTGCTCCCGTCCGCCCTGCGCGGCGACTTTGCTGAGTCGGTGGCGCCTTGCGAGAATGAGGAATGCCCCCCACCCAGTACGCGACCGAATCGAGTGAGGGCCTGGCGGCTCGTACCCCCGGCGGTGCTGGCGCGTCGGATGCGTAGGACGCTGCTGTGGGCCGGTGGCGCGGTGGTCACGGTGATCGTGGTGGTCGTCGCCCTGCTGGCCGTGCCCGCCCTGCACTCGATGGTCGACCAGCTGGTGCACGGCGACCAGTCGTCGTTGGCCGGAACGCCCCCGACGCCGATCAGCACCGCCACCCTCGGCGGCACGACGCCCGGCACGCTGATCAGCGCGATGTCGATGCCCGACGTGACGAGCAGCGCCCTGGGACGGGACCTGCAGGCGGCGCGCGTCGTCTACCGGTCGACCGACGGCGACACCGGCCGGCAGACCGAGGTCTCCGGAAGCGTGTTCACCCCGCGCGGCGATGCGCCCAAGGGCGGCTGGCCGGTGGTCTCCTACGGCCACGGCACGACCGGCATCGACCCGACGTGTGCGCCCTCGGCGTCGAATACCCTGCTCGGACAGCTGGAATTCGTGGCAGGGGTGGTGCACGCCGGCTACGCGGTCGCGTTCACCGACTACCAGGGCCTCGGCCCCGGCGGGCCGCCGGCGTACCTGGATTCGCGCACCGCCGCCTTCAACATGATCGACGCCGTTCGGGCTCTGCGGGCGACGTTCCCCGGGGTGTCCACCCGCTGGGGCGCCTTCGGCGGCTCCCAGGGTGGAGGCGCGGCCTGGTCCGCCGACGAACAGGCCCACGTGTACGCACCGGAGCTGAACATGGTTGGTGCCGTGGCGATCTCGCCGGGAGCGGACATCTCCGGCTACGTCGACAAGGCCCAGGCGGGCACCTTGACCAGCGATCAGAAGGCCGTGCTGCAGCTGTTCATCGAGTCGCTGGCCCGGCGCTATCCCAATGTCGATCGCGACGACTACCGGCGCGGCGACGTCGCCCGCGACTGGAACACGCTCTCGGCGTGCACCGGTCCGCTGGTCGCCGGACGCACCGCGGCCATCGACGCGATCGGGCCGTTCGACCTCGCGCCGAGCACACCGGAGGCGGCCGCCGCCCTGCGCCAGAAGTTCCAGCAGTGGGCGCTGCCCCAATTACCGCTGTCGGCACCGCTTTCGGTGACCTACGGGGGCAAGGACACCTTCATCGACCACCAGTGGACGGCCGACGCGATCGCGCGGGCGTGCGCCCTTGGCGACACCATCGACATCCACTACGGGCCCGACCTGAAGCACAGCGAGGCAGACTTTCCCGCCGAGGTGACGTGGCTGGCCGATCGTTTCGCCGGCAAGCCGGCGCACAACGATTGTCCCTGAGCGTGTTTCGCTGACCGGTCGCTAGCCGCGCTGCGCGGCGGCGTGTACCGAGAACAGGGTGGGCGAGCCCTGCATCTGCGGACCCGACTCCACGCCGAGGACGTTCACCAGCAGTGAGGGAGCGACGTCGAGCACGTCGACCTCGCGGCGCGAGGCGTCGGGCGGCAGGCCGCCACCCACGGCGACCAGGATGCCCTCGGGCACGTGGTAGCCGGTGTTGTCGCCGCCGACGCGCGGACGGAAGCTCAGCCCCACCTCACCGGGCGTGCCGGTGACCGGAGCCGTCGCGCCGATGGGGGTGAACTCGAGCCGGGTCGACATGTCGCACGCCTCGTCCGCGAGCGGAATTCCGAACGTCACCGTCTTGCCCTCGACCCTGAAGCGACTGAAGATCGGGCTGCCGCCCTCCGCCGTGACCGACTCCAGCGGCGCGAGCGCCTCCTGGGCGGCCGCCTCGTCGTCGAAGACGAGCGCGACGTGCGGGTACATCGTGCGGCCCAGTTCGGCGGGCTTGAGGCCCAGCCGCGACACCAGGCGTTCGTGGTCGTCGAGGATGAACAGGCCACGGTCGGTGAAGTTGCTCTCGACCGGGCCCTGTCCCATGCTGGCGGCGATGACGAGCACCGTCTCCGGATGCTTCTTGAGCCACCGGCGGATGCGTCCGAGCTGGTCGTCGGCGAAGTCCATCGCCTTGATGATGAAGCTGCCGAACACGTCGTCGGCGACGTAGTCGTTGGCGTCGGTGTAGCCGGGCATCGTGTCACCCCAGAAGCGGTGCATCATGCTCGCGACGTGGTTGGTGAAGAACACGCTCAACCGTGGCTGGTTCTTCTTGTAGAGCCGCCAGAACAGGTCGAAGCTCGGCAGCACCTGCATCGACGGGCGCAGTGACTTGTACCGCGCATCCTTCTGCTCGCTCACCAGGTGGCTGGCCAGCGTGACGGCCGACTTGGGCGTTAGGCCGAGCTTGACCAGGTCGACACCCGTGCCGAGGAGCGTCTTGACGTTCAGCGGCGCGTCGGAGGTGAAGTTGTTGTCGCTCGTCATGGAGAGGTTGAACTCTTGGAACCGCTGCAGCGAGCTCGGGTAGGTCTTGCCGTCCTTGGCGAACGTGTCGGGGACGAAGAAACCGCCGCTCTTGAACGGGCGCGGCGGCCAGCTCTGCAGCGGGCCGAACAGTCCGACGCTCAGCCCGGCACGCTCGGCCACGTCCCACAGCGGCTCGCCGCGGAAGGACGCGGGGTCCTGGCCGAGGTCGTAGGAGTTGTGGTCGTACATCGAGGTGTGGAACGTGGGCCACGTCCGCCACGGCTGCAGATCGTCGGATTCGATGACGGTCGTGAGGGATTGGCCCTCCGCGACGAGCGCGGCCAGGTGTGACTCCGGGCGTCGAGAGACGTAGAAGTCGACGACGCTCCACGGCACCTCGTTGAGCTCGTAGAGGATTACGTTTCGCGTCTGGCTACCCATCGTGATTTCCTCTTCCATCCCCTGATCGGTCGTGGAATCAGGCTAGCACGCAGCGCAGACGCTTTTCAGGTGAGCGTTTGACCAGCGCAAGGCGTTGGGGGAGAACGGAAGACGAGACGTGCGTCACGTCCGCGCAGTGCGCCGCAAGACGCAGCGATGGCAAACGAACGGCGCCCGTGGATCAGCGAACGCCGACCTTGCGGGCCGGGATGCCCGCCCAGATCTCGCCGTCGGGCACCGAGCAGGTGACCACCGAGTTGGCCCCGATGATGGCGCCGCGCCCGATCCGCACCGGACGCTCGCTGCTGGACAGCACGACGGCGTTCGCGCAGAGCACGGCGTCGTCCTCGATGATCGCGTGGAAGTCCGGCTTCTCGGCGACCCAGATGTCCGCGCGCCCCACGGTGACGCCCTGGAAGATCGCGACGTTGCGACCGAGGGTGGCCCGCTGGTGCACGACGATGCCGATCCCCCCGTGCGGCAACAGCAGTCCCGGCGCGGTGAGCACCGAGGCCGGAATGTTGGTTCCGCGGAGCAGCAACAGCAGACGAATGACCTTGCCGAGGACCGGCCAGCGCTGGGCGTACACCAGACGGCTGATGAACCCCGCGGATGGCGCGTCGGCAGTCTTCCCCATGACGTCCCACGCTACGGAACCCGCCGACGATCGCAAAATTGTGAAGGGTTGTTCGCTGCGTCACTCGGCCACGGGAGTCTGCGCTGCGGACGGCGACGTTCGACGGTGCGCGAAAGTGGCTGTTCACCGCTGCGTGGGACCCGCGGCGGGGTCCGTCGTCGGGCGCCGCGGCTACCGTGACCGGGGCCGAGGACGACCCGCGACGATTTGCCACGGCGGTCCAAAGAGCCGTGGTGCTGTAGTCTGACCACGTCATGATTCGCTGAATCCGACGGTCCGCCATGCTGATCCGCCGGATCGAACCCAAGGATCCGGTGACGTCATCCAACGACGACAGTGCAGGCGCCCGGGCGAACGCGTTCGGAGCATTGCGTGACCATTCGCTCGCGCCATTCGCGCGTCGCCGGTAAACCCGTCGCCGCACCGCGCACCTTCGGGCGCATCATCGGCCTCGACGGCGCCCGCGGCCTGTCGTGCCTGGGCGTCGCGATCGCGCACATTGCTGGCCACTACTCACCGCAGGCGTCGGCCGAGACCAAGATCGGGCTCGTCGGCACGACGCTCATCTTCTTCTACGTGCTGAGCGGCTTCCTGCTCTTCCTGCCCTACATCCGCGGGCTCTACGAGGACCGGGACACCGCGCGGCTGCCGAACACGAAGAACTTCGTCGTGCACCGCATCGCGAGGATCCTGCCCGGCTACCTGGCGATCTTCCTACTGGTCAACTTCGTGTTCCAGGTCTCCTACGTGCAGAACGCGTCGCTGCAACCGCCGGGCACCGACGCCGGAACCGGGATGATCACCGACCCTTGGCAATTGGCCGCCAACCTGACCCTGACCCAGTCCTACGTTCCGAAGTTCTTCCAGACGGGCATCAACCCGGCCTGGTCGCTGACGCTGGAGTATGCGTTCTACGCGTCGCTGCCGCTGCTGGGACTGCTGATGTACGCCCTGCTGCGGCGTACTCGGCTGTCGCCGACCAGGATCGCGATCATCCCGCCGCTGCTGCTGATCGTCCTCGGGTTCGTGGCCAAGCTGTTCGTGCCCGCCCTCATCGCGCACTTCGGCATCACCAGCGACGTGCTGCTGAACTGGGGTCCCAACTGGGTGGCGGTCTTCCTGCGCAGCTTCCTGGCCAACGCCGACAACTTCGCGTTCGGCATGCTGGCCGCCGTCGTCATCGTCCTGATGGAGAAACACCTGCTGCGGGAAGGTCTTTCGCGTCGGGTGCGGCTCTACTCGACGATTGCGCTGCTGCCCACCGCGGTCGCCTTCGTCGGGGCGTTCCTGGTGGCGGGCGGCCAGTACCAGACCAGCGCCGTGGCGATCGGTGCGGCGCTGCTGATCCTCATCATGGTGGCGCCGCTGGCCCGAGGTCAGGACTCGGGCATCGCGCGGGTGCTCGACACCGCGCCCATGCGGTTCGTTGGCAAGGTGTCCCTGTCGGCGTACCTCTGGCACTTTCCGGTCCTGCTGCTGCTCGGTCGGTGGGGCCTGATGGCGGGGGACACCGTGGGGGGCATGGTCCGCAACCTCGTGGTCGCCCTCGCCGCGACCATGGCGATCTCGACCGTCACCTATTACCTGGTCGAACGTCCCGCCATCCAGATCACCAGGAAGTACCGCCACCGGTGGGCGTCGTGAGCCCGAAGCGCCGACGACGGGTCACCGCCTACGTGATCGGTGCGGTCGTCGTCGTCGTGCTCGCCATCGCGATACCGCTGGGGTGGTCGGCCGTCACCAGCGGCCAGGCCAACGAGGGCGATCAGGCCGCCGCGGCCACGCCCATCGCGTCGGCCACCCTCGGGGGCACCGCCCCCGGATCGCTGATCAGCGCGACGACCATGCCGGACTTCGACAAGACCCCGAACGGCAGGCGCCTGCACTCCGCCAGGGTGGTCTACGTGTCGACCGAGGGGGACACCGGCCAGCTCACCAAGGTGTCCGGCTCGGTCTTCACCCCGCCGGGGCCCGCCCCGGCCGGCGGCTGGCCGGTGGTCGCGCTGGCGCACGGCACCCTTGGCATCGACAACCCTTGCGGCCCTTCGCTATTCGGCTCGCTGCTGGGAATGGCCGATCAGATCTCCAAGCTGGCCGACCAGGGGTACGCGGTGGCCTTCGCCGACTACCAGGGCCTGGGGTACGACGGCGTGCACCCCTACCTGGACGCGCGCACCGCCGGGTTCAACGTCATCGACTCCGTGCGCGCGCTGCGGCACACGTTCGCCGACGTGTCGCCGCGCTGGGCGGCGTTCGGCGGCTCCCAGGGCGGCGGCGCCTCCTGGGCTGCCGACGAACAGGCCTCGACGTACGCCCCGGACCTCAATCTCGTTGGGGCGGTGTCGATCTCGCCCGCCGCGGACGTCTCGGGCATCGTCGACAAGGCCCAGGCCGCCACCCTGACCACCGATCAGCGCGCCATCTACGAGATCATCGTGGAATCGCTGGCGCGGCTGCATCCCGACGTGAACCGCGACGACTACCGTCGCGGCGACGCGGCCAAGTATTGGGACGTCCTCACCGCGTGCTCGGGCCCCAAGGTCCACGAACGCTCGATGGTGGCCGGCGACGTCGACCCGCACGACCTGGCGCCCGCGAACGCCGCGGCGGCCGACCGGCTGCGGAACTACCTGGTGAAGTGGGCGCTGCCGCAGCGCAAGCTGTCCGCGCCGATGGCCGTCGCCTACGGTGGCGCCGATACCTACGTCGACTCGCAGTGGGTGGACAGGGCGATAGCCCGGGCCTGTCAGCTGGGAGACGTCCTGACGATCACCTTCGAGCCGGGGAAGGGGCACGGCGACGTGGACTTCAACGCCCTGTCGACATGGATGGCGGATCGCTTCGCGGGAAGGCCGGTGACCAATGACTGTCCCTAGGAATCCCGACGGCGACGCCGCGCTGTGGAAGATCCTCCTGATGGAGGCCAAGTGTGCGGTCAAGCGTCGCATCACCCCGGCGGGCCTCCCGGTCGACCCGCCGCCGACGCCGTACCTGATCGTGCCGGTGCTCGGCCAGTCCAACGCGCAGGGCATGGGGGTCGGCCTCGACCTCGACGGCGAGGACGCCCCGCACCCGCGCGTGCACCAGTGGGCGCGGTCGGGGCCGTCGAAGGGCACGGTGGTGGCCGGTGTCGACCCGCTGTTCCACGACGTGCGCAGCAAGGGCGTCGGGTTCGGCGTGACGTTCGCCAAGGCGCTCGCCGACGCGACCGGTCGCTGGGTACTGCTGGTCCCGGCGGCGCGCGGTGACACCGCGTTCACGCCGAAGAACGGCTACACCTGGGATCCGACCGACACCCGTACCAGGGTCAACCTGTACCGCGACGCGGTGGCCTCGATCGACGCCGCCCTGGCCAGTCACCCGGGCAGCCAGGTCGCGACCATCCTGTGGCACCAGGGCGAGACCGACGTGCCGCTGATGTCGGCCAGGAACTACCGCGGCCGTCTCGACTACGTCATCGACGACCTGCGCAAGCGCTACGGCAGCGGCCTGCCCGTCATCGTCGGGGGGATGGTCCCCGAGGAGATGGAACGCGGCCACCGGCGCTACCCGGTGATCGACGCGGTCCACCGCGACACTCCCAACCGGCGGCCGCGGACGGCGTTCGTGGCGGGCCCCCGCGACGCGATCAACAGCGAGACCGATCGGCACTACAGCGGGGCCGGGCTCCGCGAGCTCGGACGACGGATGTGGGACGCCTACCGGGGCGTGGCCGCCGACGAGCTGGCGGAGTATGCGACAGGCTGACCTCCGCCGCGTCGCCCTCCTCCTAACCACGATGTTGGTGACGGTGCTGGTCGCCAACGGCGTCATCGGCTTCCTGGTGTTCAGCCGGGCGTCCAGCGACCGCGTCGAACCCGCCGACGCCGTCATCGTGCTCGGCGGGGAGCACGACGGCCGCGAGGCCTACGGGTTCGAGCTGGCGCGCGCCGCGGGGGCGAAGACCGTGGTGCTGTCGGACCCCTACGGACCGGGTGACCCGGTGATGCGCCAGGAGTGCCGTCCGCGTCCCGACGTCGAGGTGATCTGCCGGGCGCCCGTCCCGTCCACCACCCGCGGCGAAGCCCACCTCATGCACGTGCTGGCCCAGCAGCGGGGCTGGAAGAAGATCATCGTCACCAGCTGGCGGTACCACCTGCCCAGGGCCAGGCTGGTCTTCGACCAGTGCTACTCCGACGTCCCCGGCGCGGTGATCGTGCTGGCCGTGCCGCGGTCCTACCACCTGTCGTTCGTGCACTGGGAGCTCATCTACGCCTACCAGTGGGGTGGGCTGATCAAGGCGCTCTGGCAGGGCGACTGCCCGAGTTAGGTCAGCTTGACGATCAGGATGTACGCCGCGTCGGCGATCAGGTATCCCGCCATGGCGAACGCCGTGCACACCACGGCGTGCACGGCGACGAGTCGCAGGACGCGCGACGCCAGCAGGACCGGGGACGACCCGTCGGGCCGCCACGTCGAACCGTTGCCGGCCAGGAACGCCAGCGACGTCGCCGTGCCGAGGGCGGCATAGCCGAGCGTCGTCTGGGTGGGGGAGAACAGACCGCCCGCGGCGGCGAAGCCCCCGAGCAGGAACGACGTCACCGCGTTGACCACCAGCGCCGCCCAACGGGTGCGCCAGCGCCGCACGACCAGCGCCGCCACCAGTGAGCTCACCGCGCCGGACAGGAAGATCAGGCCGTAGTGGATCATGCGGTCGGGTCGTCCACCCGACGGGCCCGGCTGCCCACCAGCGCCATGCCCGCGGTCACCGTGAGCGCGGTCAGGAGCGGGACCGCCACCAGGAACGTCGCGCTCGCGACGATCCGGTGCGTCACCCCGAAGAAGGCGTAGAGACTCAGGCTCGCGGTGCTGGTGCCCGCGCCGAGGGCGAAGGCGGCCAACCGCCCCGTCGGCGCCCCGAGGGCCAGCCCGATCACGAACCCCGCGACCACCGACGCGATGCCGAACCCGATGAGCGGCTGCACCGGACCCGAGCATTCGTCGAGCACGGCCTGGCGGATGACGGCCCCGACACCGGCGCCGCCCACCACGAACGGCAGTCGTGGATCGGATCCCGGCATGGCCCCAACACTAGCGAGGCGCCCGGGAGGCGCCCCGTATGGTGAGCGCCATGTGTCGCGACCTCGTCGGCTGCCCATGACGCGCAAGATCGGGTTGGTCGCCCTCGTCGTCGCGATCGTGGCCGCCGGGATCGCCGCGGTGGCGTCGGCGTCGCCGCTGCTCCTGACCGTCGGCGCCAAGGTCTACGACCAGTTCTTTACCGCCATCGACGGGCCCCCGACGCCCATCGGCACGGCCGACACCAGCGGCGCCGGCCCGGGCTCCCTGGTGTCGGCGACGACGATGCCCGGCCTGGCCAGCACCATCGAGGCCAGGGGGCTGCGGGCGGCCCGCGTCGTCTACCGCTCCACCTCCGGGGACGACGGAGCGCCGACCGTGGTCTCGGGTTCGGTGTTCACCCCGCGGGGCAACCCGCCCGCCGCAGGCTGGCCCGTCGTCGCGTTCGGGCACGGCACCGTGGGCATCGAACCGCAGTGCGGGCCCTCGCTGTCGGACTCGCTGGACGGGCAGATCGCCGTCGTGACGGTGCTGACCAACCTCGGGTACGCCGTCGCGGTACCCGACTACCAGGGCCTCGGCACCAAGGGCATCCACCCCTACCTCGACGCGCGCACCGGCGGGCTCAACCTCATCGACGCCGTCCGAGCGCTCAAGCACACGTTCCCGCAGGTCACCAACCGTTGGGCGGCGTTCGGCGACTCGCAGGGCGGCGCCGTGGCGTGGGCGGCCAACGAGCAGGCCAAGGGTTACGCGCCCGACCTCGACCTCGTCGGCGCGGTCGCGCTGTCCCCGTCGGCGGACGTGGTGGGGCTGGTGGCGAAGGCCGAGCAGGGCACGCTGACGCCCGATCAACGGCCGGCGATGCAGCTGCTCATCGAGTCGCTCGCGCGGCTGCACCCCGACATCGACCGCGACGACTACCGCCACGGTGCGGCCCGCCAATACTGGAACGCGCTGTCGGTGTGCGTCGGCGATCCGTCGCCCGCCCGGGCCGAGGGCGCCAAGAGGCTGCTGGGCACCGACTTCGCGCCCGCCAATCCCGCCGCCGCCGACCGGCTGACCGCCGCGCTGCAGGCCTGGGCGCTGCCGCACCTGCCGCTGTCCGCGCCGCTGTCGGTGTCCTACGGCGGGCGCGACCCGCTGATCGACGCGCAGTGGACCACCGACGCGATCAAGCGGTCGTGCGCGCTGGGCGGGCAGATCACGATCGCCTTCGATGCGCAGAAGGGCCACGAGGGCGCCGACATCGCCGGTCAGGTGCAGTGGATGGCCGATCGGTTTGCAGGCAAACCGGCGCCCAACGACTGCCACTAGCGGCGTCGCGTCGCGCGTCGGCCCCGGCGCCGTGACGCCCCGAACGTCGCGCGCAGGCGCGGCGCGGTCGAGAAGCAGACGTCGAACGCAGGAAAACCGACGTTTTCGGGTTTGCTACAACACAAGCGCGCTATCAGGTTTAACGCGTGGAGCGGACGCGCCCCCGCGGTTCTGGCCGGAACGGTGCGCGAAACGGTTTGCCCCCGGGGAATGTGCGCACGCTGCAGTCTTTCCTGAATTGTGGCAACTTCTGGCAAACAGTGACATAGTGTTACGAAGCCCAAGGGCGGGCGTCGGAAAGTAAGCTGCCAGCAAACAGGAGGTGTGGCGACCAGTGTCGGTAGCAGGAGAAGTTTCCGCACCCGCCGTGACGCCGATCGGCGCGATGGCGCCGAACAGCGGCCCGCAATGGCAGCGAACTTACGTCCGGGTCCTGGCCGGACTGGACGTCGTCGTCGTCGTGCTGGCCCTCGCGCTCGCGCAGATGGTGCGGCTGGGTCGTCCGATCACGACGTGGGACCCCGCGCAGATCTACTTCGCCATCCTGTCGATCTTCGTCGCCGGCATCTGGCTCGTCCTGCTGGCCGCCTACCGCACCCGCTCGCCGCGCATCGTGGGCGCCGGCGTCGAGGAGTACCGCCGGGTCGTCTCGGCGACCCTGGCGACCATCGGCGTCGTGGCCGTGTTCCTGATGATCTTCCGCCCCGAGTACGCCCGCGGTTATCTCGCCGTCGCGTTCCCCCTCGGCCTGGCCGGGCTGATGATCACCCGCAACCTGTGCCGCCAGTACCTCGTCCGCAAGCGCCGCAAGGGCAGCTGCGTGGTGACCGTGCTGGCCGTCGGCGACGCGATGGCCGTCCGCCGCCTCGTCCAGTCCTTCACGCGCGGCTGGGACTACGGGTACTCCGTCGTCGGCGTCTGCCTGACCGGGCGCAGCTCCGGCGGCGTCATCGAGATCCCCGGGGTCGGCACGCTGCCCGTGCTCGGCGACGAGGGCAAGGTGCACGACGCCATCCTCAAGACCAACGTCAACACCGTCGCGCTGACCACGACCGATCACCTCGGCCCCGAGGGCGTTCGCGAATTGTCTTGGGATCTGCACAAAATGGGCGTCGACCTGGTGGTGTCGCCCGGCGTGGTCGACGTGGCGGGTCCGCGGCTGACGATGCGCCCGGTGGCCGGTCTGCCCCTCATCCACGTCGAGAAGCCGACGTACAGCGGCACCAAGAAGTTCCAGAAGCGGGCGTTCGACTACTTCGTCTCCATCACCGTCCTGATCGGTGCGCTCCCGGTGATGATCGCGACCGCCATCGCCATCAAGCTGACCAGCAAGGGGCCGGTGTTCTACCGCTCCGAGCGGATCGGTCTCGACGGCGAGCCGTTCCAGATGATCAAGTTCCGCACGATGGTCGACGGCGCCGACAAGCAGGTCGACAAGCTGGTCGAGGTCAACGACAGCGTGGGCGGAGTCCTGTTCAAGCTGAAGGACGATCCGCGCATCACCTCGGTCGGCAAGATCCTGCGCAAGTACAGCTTCGACGAGCTGCCCCAGTTCTTCAACGTGCTCAAGCGCGACATGAGCGTCGTCGGCCCGCGGCCCCCGCTGCGCCGCGAGGTGGACACCTACAACGACCAGGTGCGCCGCCGGCTGCTGGTGCTGCCGGGCATCACCGGGCTGTGGCAGGTGAGCGGCCGTTCTGACCTGTCGTGGGAGGACACCGTGCGCCTGGATCTGTCCTACGTCGAGAACTGGTCGATCACCAACGACGTCGTGATCGCCCTCAAGACCGTGCGCACCGTCGCCTCGGGATCGGGCGCCTACTAGGCATTGCCCTTGCGCAAGCAAACTTTAGTGACATTCGTCACTCGGTAAATGTGGCAAAGTCGACGGGGTCCGCGGGCGTCTCCGGCAACCAGCCGTAGGGTGCACCCGTGAATGCCGACCGCGGCGTGGAAAAGACACGCGAGCCCCTCGACGTAGCGAAACTGAATGCCGCAGTGGCGGTACCGGGGTCGCCGTGGCGCCGCGTCGAGGTCGTCCAGGACACCGGTTCGACCAACGCCGATCTGCTTGCGCGGGCGCGCGACGGCGAGGACGTCGCGGGCGCCGTGCTGGTGGCCGAGCACCAGACCGCGGGCCGGGGCCGCAACGGCCGCACCTGGTCCGCGGTGCCCGGGGCGCAGATCTCGATGTCCGTGGGCGTACCCCTCGGCGACCTGCCCACCGCGGCGTGGGGATGGCTGCCGCTGGCGACGGGCCTGGCCGTCGTGGCCGCCGTCGCCGAGGTGACCGGCGTGGCGGTCGGCCTCAAGTGGCCCAACGACGTGCTGTCGACGCCGGACGGACGCAAGCTGGCGGGCATCCTCGCCGAGGTGGCGAGCCCGGCGCCCGTCGTCGTGATCGGCATCGGGCTCAACGTGTCGCTGCGGGCCGACGAGCTGCCCCACCCGGCGGCGACGTCACTCGCGCTGCTCGGCGCCCAAGTCCCGGACCGGGCTGAGCTGATCATCGCGCTCCTGCGGGAACTGCAGCGGCGCGTCGGGCAGCTGACCGCGGCCCGCGGGGCCGGCGACGCGCTGCTCGCCGACTACGTCGCGCACAGCCTGACGATCTCGCAGCGGGTGCGCGCGACCCTGCCCGGCGGCCGCGAGGTGGTCGGTCGCGCGGTGTCGATCGACGACCAGGGCCGGTTGCGCATCGACACCGGACCCGAGACCGTCCTGGTGTCGGCCGGGGACGTCGTGCATCTCCGCCCGGCCGACGAGCCGGGCTGAGCCGCCGTCGCGCCTCGGTAGAGTGCCCACCGTGGGTTACCCGGACAGCGTGCTGGCCACCGGCGAACGCGTCGTCCTGCACCGTCATCCCCACTGGAAGCGGCTCGTCGGTCCGGTGCTCGCGCTCCTGCTGGCCACGGCCGTGGCGGGGTTCGGCCTCGGCGTCGTCGACCACACCGACTGGGAGCGCTCGGCGAAGGACATCGTGATGATCGTCATCGCCGTGCTCTGGTCGATCCTGGTGGGATGGCTCACCCTGTGGCCCGTCTCGAACTGGCGCACGACGCACTTCGTGATCACCGATCGGCGGGTGATGTTCCGCCACGGCGTGCTGACTCGGGCGGGCATCGACATACCGCTGGCCAGGATCAACAGCGTCGAGTTCCGGCACGGGCTGCTGGAGCGGCTGGTGCGCACCGGCACGCTGATCATCGAGTCAGCGGCGCAGGATCCGCTCGAATTCGACGACATCCCGCGGGTGGAGCAGGTCCACTCGCTGCTCTATCACGAAGTCTTCGACACCCTGGGGTCCGAGGAGGCGCCGAGCTGAGCGGCCCGCCTGGCGCGGCGACCGCGCAGCGGGGTGACGGTGCTCCTGGTGTGCCCCTGTTCGATCTCGTCTTCCAGGGCCTCGGCGATGCCGCCCGCGGTGATCGACGCCTCGACGGCCTTCTCGGGGTTGCGGCCGAATTCGTCGGGGAAGACCCAGCGGCGGAAGGCCCAGAACCGGAACGCCATCTGCAGCAGGTTGCCGATGACGTACGCGGAGATGAAGTCGGCGACGTTCTCCATCGTCAGGCTGACCATGGGCGCCCGTAGGCCAAGCATGTAGCTCGACACCCACAGCGGGGCCATGCTCAGCAGGACGCCGACGCCGCTGACCCCGAAGAACAGCAGCGCCTCGTGGTGCCGCTCGCGTCCGCCGCGGTCCCGGAAGCTCCACTCCCGATTGAGGATGTAGGACGCGATGACCGCGACGATGCCCGAGATGATCTTGGCCGTGACGGGCTTGGGCTCGAGGATCGTCAACTTGAGCGTGTAGAAGATGCCGGAGTCGATGATGAACGTGGTGCCACCGACGATCGCGAACTTGATGAGCTCGTGATGCCGCTCGGCGAAGGGCCGGACCGCGCGGGGCAGGCGCGCGATGGTGGCATCGGTGAAGGACACGAGAGGGGATTCTACGGAAACCGGGTGTGAACGCGTACCCGTGCAGGTCGCAGCCCTCAACGGACACCTCCGACCGCCATGACACGATGACACCGTGAGTGGATCCCCAGTAGTGGCGATGGTCGGCGGTGGACAGCTTGCCAGGATGACGCACCAGGCCGCGATCGCCCTCGGTCAGACGCTGCGGGTGCTGGCCGCCGCGCCGGACGATCCGGCCGCCCAGGTCACCCCGGACGTCGTCATCGGCGCGCACACCGACGCCGACGCGCTGCGTCGGGTGGCGCAGGGGGCCGCTGCGCTGACGTTCGACCACGAGCACGTCCCCGCCGAACTGCTGCGCGAGCTGGTCGCGGCCGGGGTGAACGTCGCCCCGCCACCGCAGGCCCTGCTGCACGCCCAGGACAAGCTGGTCATGCGGCGGCGGCTCCGCGATCTCGGCGCGCCCATCCCGCGGTTCGCCGAGGCCACCGACCCGTCCGACGTCGACGCCTTCGCCGCCGAGGTGGGTGGCCGCATCGTCGTCAAGACCGCGCGGGGCGGCTACGACGGCCGCGGGGTCACCCTGGCCACCGACGTCGCCGAGGCCCGCGACGTCACCGCCCGCTACCTGGCCGACGGGGTCGCGGTGCTGCTCGAGGAG
The DNA here is from genome assembly GCF_010729665.1 of Mycolicibacterium madagascariense. Taxonomy (NCBI): domain Bacteria; kingdom Bacillati; phylum Actinomycetota; class Actinomycetes; order Mycobacteriales; family Mycobacteriaceae; genus Mycobacterium; species Mycolicibacterium madagascariense. The sequence continues at coordinate 1,550,219 of NZ_AP022610.1, forward strand.
CGCGTCGACATGCGTCGGGAACTCTCCGCGCTGGTCGCCCGCTCGCCGTTCGGGCAGGGCGCCGCCTGGCCGGTGGTGCAGACCGTGCAGCGCGACGGCATCTGCGTCGAGGTCATCGCGCCGGCCCCCGCGCTGGACCCCGACCTGGCGTCGGCGGCCGAACGCCTCGGCCTGCGGCTGGCCGAGGAGCTGGGGGTCGTCGGGGTGCTCGCCGTGGAACTGTTCGAGACCTCCGGCGGGGAGCTGCTGGTGAACGAACTCGCGATGCGCCCGCACAACTCGGGGCACTGGACCATGAACGGCGCGCTCACCAGTCAGTTCGAACAGCACCTGCGGGCGGTCCTGGACTATCCGCTCGGCGCGACCGCCCCGATCGCACCGGTGACGGTGATGGCCAACGTGCTGGGCGCGCCCCGGGCACCCGAGATGAGCATGGACGAGCGGCTGCACCACCTCTTCGCGCGGCTGCCCGAGGCGGCCGTGCACCTCTACGGCAAGGCGGAGCGTCCGGGTCGAAAGATCGGTCACGTCAACGTGATTGGCGCCGCCAACGGCTCGCTCGAGGACCCCGCGTACGTCGCGGAGGTCAGGGAGCGGGCGGTGCGCGCCGCGCACTGGTTGTCCCATGGCGAATGGACGGATGGATGGAATGAACATGCCCGCTAGCGGACCCCGCGTCGGCGTCATCATGGGCAGTGACAGCGACTGGTCGGTGATGGAGGAGGCCGCGACCGCGCTGACCGAGTTCGAGGTGCGGTTCGAGGTCGGCGTCGTCTCGGCGCACCGCACCCCCGACCGGATGCTCGACTACGCCCGCACGGCCGCGGACCGCGGTGTCGAGGTGGTGATCGCCGGGGCGGGCGGCGCGGCCCACCTGCCCGGCATGGTCGCGGCCGTGACGCCGCTGCCGGTGATCGGGGTGCCCGTTCCGCTGGCGCGTCTCGACGGGCTCGATTCGCTGCTGTCGATCGTGCAGATGCCCGCCGGGGTGCCGGTCGCGACGGTGTCGATCGGCGGCGCCCGCAACGCCGGGCTGCTGGCCGTGCGCATCCTCGGCTGCGCGGACCTGGCGCTGCGGCAACGGATGGCGGACTACCAGGCGAGCCTGGAGGCGATGGTGTTGCAGAAGGACGCGGCGTTGCGAGAGCGACTTCTCGGCGCGTGATCCGGCGCGGTAAAGTTACCGGCGAGTAGCGAGGAGTGGCACATGTCCATTGGTAACCCGTCCTTCGACGTCTTTCAGCTCTCCGACGAGCACCACGAGATGCGCAAGGTCCTGCGTGACCTCTGCGAGAAGGAGATCGCGCCGCACGCGGCCGACGTCGACGAGAAGGCCAGGTACACCACCGAAGCCCTCGAAGCGCTGAACTCGTCGGGGTTCTCGGCGATCCACATCCCCGAGGAGTACGGCGGCCAGGGCGGCGACTCCATCGCGGCGTGCATCGTGATCGAGGAGGTCGCGCGGGTGTGCGCGTCGTCGTCCCTCATCCCGATCTGCAACAAGCTCGGCACCATGGGCATGCTGCTGCGCGGATCCGAGGAGCTCAAGAAGCAGGTCCTCCCGTCGATCGGCGCCGGCGAGGCCACCGCCTCCTACGCGCTGTCCGAGCGCGAGGCGGGCAGCGACGCGGCCGCGATGCGCACCCGGGCCAAGGCCGACGGCGACGACTGGGTGCTCAACGGCGCCAAGTGCTGGATCTCCAACGGCGGTCACTCGCAGTGGTACACGGTCATGGCGGTGACCGACCCCGACAAGGGCGCCAACGGCATCTCGGCGTTCGTCGTGCACGAGGACGATCCCGGTTTCTCCGCCGGCCACAAGGAGAAGAAGATGGGCATCAAGGGATCGCCCACCACCGAGCTGTACTTCGAGGACTGCCGCATTCCCGGCGACCGCATCATCGGCGAGCCGGGCACCGGGTTCAAGACCGCGCTGGCGACCCTGGATCACACCCGTCCGACCATCGGCGCGCAGGCCGTCGGCATCGCCCAGGGCGCCCTGGACGCCTCGATCGCCTACACCAAGGAGCGCAAGCAGTTCGGCAAGTCGATCAGCGACTTCCAGAACACCCAGTTCATGCTCGCCGACATGGCGATGAAGATCGAGGCCGCCCGCCTGATGGTGTACTCGGCCGCGGCGCGCGCCGAACGCATGGAGCCCAACCTCGGCTTCATCTCCTCGGCGGCCAAGTGCTTCGCCTCCGACGTCGCGATGGAGGTCACCACCAACGCCGTGCAGCTCTTCGGCGGCTACGGCTACACCGTCGACTTCCCGGTCGAGCGGTTCATGCGCGATGCCAAGATCACCCAGATCTACGAGGGCACCAACCAGATTCAGCGCGTCGTCATGTCGCGCGCCCTGCTGAAGTAGCCCACCCGCCCGGTCAGGCGAGTTCGGCGGTGACCTTCTCCGCCGCTCGCCGCCGGGCCTGCGCGTCGGGATCGGGATGGGCGACCTGCACCAGTGAGCCACCCGCCGTCAATACCGCGAGGACGTGGTCGACGACGCGTTCGGCGGTGTCCCACGGAGCCGCCGACAGCACCCGGCTGTCCGCCGTCCAACCGGCGGCGGATGCCGAATCCTGGGCCAGCGAAAGCACTTCGGTGACCGAGCGGCCGTCGAGCGCGGGCCCCGGCGAGCGCTCGGCGACGATCTGGTCGCCGTGCGCCCTCACCGACGTGGCGTAGTCGGTGATGCCGAACGGCAGGTCGGCGATCGGCCTGCCGAAGGCGTCCAGAGACAGTGCGACGACCTCGCCGGAGCGGGCCTCCGCCTCGTCGAGCCGCTCGGCCGTGCAGCAGGCGATGTCGCAATCATCTTGTCCCAGAACGACTTCGGCGCCCACGAACCAGACGCCGAGCAGTACGCCGAGGGTCTGCCAGTGCGCGGGCAGCAGCATCGCGACGCGGCTGCCGGGCCCGGCCCCCAGTTCGTCGCGCAGTAGGTTGCCGGTCTTGGCCGCCCAGTTCGCGAGCGTCACGGTGGACAGCTCGATGCGCTCGCCGGTCGCGTCGTCGTAGTAGGTGATGCGCGGTGCCGACGGCACGGCCAGGAGCGGATCCAGCACCGCCGCAGCGAGATTCGTCAGTTCACGCACTCCGGACCGTTCGCGCCCGCGGTGATGATGGGCGGGGCGGGCAGCGGCGCGCCGGTGGACTCGACGGCGGCGGCGTCGACGCTCGCGCTCGACCCGCCGGTGGTGTCGGTGCCCGCGCTGCCGAGTCCCGAGCCGGGACCCGTGTAGTCACTGGCCAGCACGACCTTGACGGTGTTGGCCGCCACCGAGGGATCGGCGACGACCGGAAGGTTGCCCAGCGCCTTCGACACCGCTTGCGCACCAAGGTCATCGGCCGAGGCGGCCCGGACCTGGCTGTTGGGCACGCGGCCTGCCTCGTTGTTGCCGACGGCGCCGGCGACGAAGCCCTTGTCGGCGAGCAGTTCGGACACCGACGCGGCGAGCCCGTTGACGTCGGTGTCGTTCATGACGTCCGCGGTGGTCTTGGACGGGGCATAGGCGAGCTGTTCGGTCTTGCCCGCGGCCTGGTCGTGCAGCAGGCTGGTGACGAACTCCTGTACCTGCGAGGGGTCGACCCGCACGACGCTCTGCGTGCCGTCGTCACTCCAACCGTCTTCCTGCAGAACGGGAATGGTGGCGAAGGCGACCTTGCCACCGGCCAGCTTCTGCATCTGCTGGATGAAGTCCATGATGTCCCAGCCGTCGGACAGCACCACCGACCGCTGAACGGCATCCTGCAGCCGGTTCAGCGTCGACGGGCTGGACAGCGTCTTACCCGAGATGACCTGGTGGGCCAGCTCGGCCATCACGGCCTGCTGGCGCGTCACCCGGTCCAGGTCGCCGCGCGGCAGGTCGTGGCGCTGCCGGACGAAGCTCAGCGCCTGCGGCCCGTTCAGCTTCTGCGGGCCGGCGGGAAAGTCGGCGCCAGAGAGGGGTTCGTCGACGGCGTCCTTGAGGCACACGTCGACGCCGCCCAGCGCGTCGGTGATGAGGGCGAACCCGAGCAGCCCGATCTCGGCGTAGTGGTCGACGGTGACGCCGGTCAGGGTGGCGACCGTCTTGATCAGCGCCTCGCGGCCCGCCTCGGTGGCCTTCGGCTCGGCGACGGCCGGGTCCTCACCCTGCTGCTCGACGAGCTCCTTCATCTTCTCCAGCTTGACCTGCCCGAAGACGCCGTTGATCTTGGTCTTCCCGAGGTCGCCCGGCGCCTCGACGTAGGAGTCGCGGGGGATGGAGATCGCCGTCGCGGACTGCCCGTTGTTGGGGATGCGGACCAGGATGATGGTGTCGGTGTTGGTCGAGACGTCGTCCCCGGCCCGCAGCGTGGCGAGCTCCTCGGCCGACAGGGGGTTGCCGTGCGCGTCGGTCCTGCTGTCCATCCCGACGAGGAGGATGTCGATCGCGCCGTCGTCCCCGCCGCCGCCGAGCGCGGCGGCGCTGATGTGGTTGATGCCGGACTCGAACGAGCGGATCTTGCCCCACGCGACGCCGGTGCCGATGACGATGATCGCCGCCACGACCACGGCGAGGATGCGGATGGGGCGACCTGGCATCAGCCCAGGTTACTGGTGAGTCGCCCGAAGATCGGTGAGCTCGGGTCGGCGTGCCAGACTCTGCAGACATGGCGCAACGTTTGGTGATCACCGGTGCAGGAGGCCTCGTCGGACGCACGCTGGCGACCGAGGCGAGGGGGCGCGGCCTCGACGTCCTGGCGCTGACCTCGGCCGATTGCGACGTCACCGACCCGACCGCCCCGGAGCGCTACTTCGCCTCCGGCGACGTCGTGGTGAACTGCGCCGCCTACACCGACGTCGACGCGGCCGAGACCGACGAGGAGCGCGCCAGGGCCGTCAACGCCGGTGGGGCGCAGAACGTGGCGCACGCCTGCGCCCGCGCGGGGGCCGAGCTCGTCCACGTCTCCACTGACTACGTGTTCGGCGGCGACTTCGGCGCCGAGGCGCCGCGGCCCTACGAGATCGACGACGAGACCGGTCCGCGCAACGCCTACGGCCGCTCCAAGCTCGAGGGCGAATTCGAGGTGCTCGCGGCGATGCCCGGCGCCCACGTCGTGCGCACGGCCTGGATCTTCTCCGGCGGTGACGGCGGCGACTTCGTCGCGAAGATGCGCGCGGCGGCCGCCGGTGACGGGACCGTCGACGTCGTCGCCGACCAGGTGAGCTCGCCGACCTACGTCGGCGATCTCGTCGAGGCCCTGCTGCAGGTGGCCGACGGTGCGATCGAGGAGTCGGTCCTGCACGCCGCCAACGCGGGCCAGGCCAGCCGCTTCGAGCAGGCCCGCGCGGTCTTCGAACTGCTCGGCGCCGACCCCGAGCGGGTCCGGCCCGTCGGAGCCGACGGGTCCCGCCCCGCTCCGCGGCCGCCCTATTCGGCGCTGGGCGCGCAGCGCTCGGCGGCGGCCGGCCTGACCCCCCTGCGGCCGTGGCGCGACGCACTCGAGGCGGCGTTGGGACTCCGGTAGCTTCGGGTCATGACCACACGTCCGCGCCGGATCCTGGTCCGCGTGGCGGTGTCGCTGGCGATCGTCGTCGGCCTGGCCCTTCCGCCCGTCGGCGAGGCCGCGCCCGCCCGGTACCCGGCGGCAGGCCTCGGCTTCGGCGACGGTGCGCAGATGACGTGGCTCGGCGCCGCCGACGTGAACCGCGAACTCGACGCGGTCACCAGGACGGGGGCGAACTGGCTGCGCGTGCTCATCCCGTGGAGCGACGTCGAGAAGACGAGGGGACAGTACGACTGGGCGCAGACCGACCTCGTCGTCAACGCCGCCGTCGCCCGCAACCTGAAGGTGCTCGGCGTCGTCGCCTACACCCCGGACTGGGCCCGCCCGCCAGGGTCCTACTTCACCGCGCCGCCCGACGACCCGGCCGCCTACGCGCAGTTCGCCGCGACCGTCGCCAGTCGCTACGGCGGTCAGGTGTCGAACTGGCAGCTATGGAACGAACCGAACTATCCGCAGTTCTTCGGCTACCTCGACCACACCGCCGCCCGCTACACCGCCCTGGTGAAGGCGGCCTACCCGGCGATCAAGGCCGTCCAGCCGGGGAGCACCGTCGTCCTGGCCGGCTTCAGCCCCATCGGTGGCGACGAGTCACCGCTCGCCTACCTGCAGGAGATGTACGGGGCGGGCGCGGGGGGCTCGTTCGACGCGGCCGCCGCGCATCCGTACGTCTTTCCCGGTGGCCTCGGCTCGTCCGACGCGACCGGCTGGACGGAGGTCGGCACGCTGCACGACATCATGGCCGCGCACGGCGACGGCGACAAGAAGATCTGGCTGACCGAGCTGGGGGCGCCGACGAGCACCGCTCCCGAGGGGGTCAGCCAGCAGGAGCAGGCCAAGCAGATCACCGACGTCTTGGCCGCCGCGGCCGCGACGACGTTCAGCGGTCCGGCGTTCGTCTACAGCATTCGCGACACCGACACGAGCAACCGCGACGACAACGAGTCCAACTACGGGGTGCTGCTCACGTCGGACTGGCAGCCGAAGTTCTCGGCCAGCGTGTTCGCCCGCTGAGAGGGTGACGGCCCTCACCGGCGTCGTTCCCATCGTGCGGCCGCGGTTAGCCTCTACGCCGTGAGCGGTGACGTGGTGGTGGTGACGGTGACCTATTCCCCGGGGCCCCACCTGGACCGTTTCCTCGCCTCTCTCGGGCACGCGACGGAACGCCGGGTGACCGTGATCATCGCCGACAACGGGTCGACCGACGGCACCCCCGAGGAGGCGGCCGAGCGGTACCCCAACGTGCGGCTGATGTACATGGGCGCCAACCTCGGTTACGGCTCGGCGGTGAACCGGGCGGTAGCGGCCTACCTCGCCGACCCCGAGCTGGCGGCCGCCGGGGACCCCGACTTCTTCGTGGTGGCCAACCCGGACGTGGTGTGGGGCCCGCGCAGCATCGACGACCTGCTGGCGGCCGCGCCGCGCTGGCCGGACGCGGGCGCGTTCGGTCCGCTGATCCGCGATCCGGACGGGTCGGTGTATCCGTCGGCGCGCCACCAGCCCAGCCTGGTCCGCGGCGGCATGCACGCGGTGGTGGGTCCGTTCTGGAAGTCCAACCCCTGGACGGCGGCCTACCGGCAGGAGCGGTTGGAACCCAGCGAACGTCCCGTCGGGTGGTTGTCGGGGTCGTGCCTGCTGCTGCGCAGGCAGGCCTTCGACGCGGTCGCGGGGTTCGACGAGCGGTACTTCATGTACATGGAAGACGTTGACCTGGGCGATCGTCTCGCGAGCGCCGGTTGGCTGAACGTCTACGTGCCGTCGGCGGAGGTGCTGCACGACAAGGGGCACTCGACGGGCCGCGACCCGGCCCGCAACTTGGCCGCCCACCACACCAGCACCTACACTTTCCTCGCTGACCGGCACTCGGGCTGGCGGCAGGCTCCGCTGCGGTGGACCATCAGGGCAGCCCTTGCGGCGCGCGTCCGCCTGGTGGTCGGCAGCTCTCGGCGCCGCCTGGCGAAAGGACGGACTCGGTGAATCCGGCAGAAGTAGACGCGGTCGTCCTCGTCGGCGGCCAGGGGACGCGGCTGCGGCCCCTCACGCTGTCGGCTCCCAAGCCCATGCTGCCGACGGCGGGTTTGCCGTTCCTGACCCACCTGCTGTCGCGGGTCGCGGCGGCGGGCATCCGACACGTGGTGCTCGGGACGTCGTACAAGGCCGAGGTCTTCGAAGCCGAGTTCGGTGACGGTTCCGCGCTGGGCCTCGAGATCGACTACGTGGTCGAGGACGAGCCGCGGGGCACCGGCGGCGGCATCGCCAACGTGGCCTCCAAGCTGCGCTACGACACGGCGCTGGTGTTCAACGGCGACGTGCTGTCCGGCGCCGACCTCGGTGCGCTGCTGGCCAGCCACGAGGAGCGCGGCGCCGATCTGACGCTGCACCTGGTGCGCGTCGGCGACCCGCGGGCGTTCGGCTGCGTGCCCACCGATCCCGACGGCGGCGTGACGGCGTTCCTGGAGAAGACCCAGGACCCGCCGACCGACCAGATCAACGCGGGCACCTATGTGTTCAACCGCGAGGTGATCGACCGGATCCCGACCGGGCGCGCCGTGTCCGTCGAGCGCGAGGTGTTCCCGGCGCTGCTGTCCGACGGCCTCAAGGTGTGCGGCTACGTCGACGCCACCTACTGGCGCGACATGGGCACGCCCGACGACTTCGTCCGCGGCTCGGCCGACCTGGTCCGCGGTATCGCGCCGTCACCGGCGCTCAAGGGGCACCGCGGCGAGGAGCTGGTCCACGAGGGGGCCGCGGTCGGGCCGGGTGCCCTCCTCATCGGCGGCACCGTGGTGGGGCGCGGCGCCGAGATCGGGCCCGGCGCTCGGCTCGACGGCGCGGTCGTCTTCGACGGCGCCCGCATCGAGGCGGGCTCGGTGATCGAGCGCTCGATCATCGGCTTCGGCGCGCGGATCGGTCCGCGCGCCCTGATCCGCGACGGCGTGATCGGCGACGGCGCCAACATCGGCGCGCGCTGTGAGCTGCTGCGCGGCGCGCGGGTCTGGCCGGGGGTGCACATCCCCGACGGCGGCATCCGCTATTCGACGGACGTCTGAACCAGCTGGGTCAGGCCGTAGTCGGAGCCGGGCGGCAGGTGGTCCACCGGCCACCAGCGCAGGTCGACCGATTCGTCGCTGATCGTGATCGAGGCGTCCTTCGGCGCGCGGGCCACGAACTGCACGTCGAGGTGGTGCGTCGGCACCCCCAGCGAACACGTCAGGGCGTGCACGTGGACGGCTGCCGGGGTCGCGCCGATGGTCAGCCCGTCGATGCCGGACTCCTCGCGCGCCTCCCGCAGGGCCGCCGACGCGATGTCGGGATCGTCGTCCTCGCAGTGGCCGCCCAGCTGCACCCAGCGGCCCAGGCGCGGGTGCAGCGTGAGCAGGGCGTGGGTGCCGGTGTGGTCGAGCACCAGCGCCGACGCCGTGACGTGGCCGGGGACGCAGGCGCGTTGGCAGGCGTCCGGTCGGGCGAGGACGAAGGCGAGCACCGCCAGGCGCACCGTGTCCTGGGCGGGATCGCTTGGGCGCCAATCGTTCAGCGCGTCGACCACCGAGGCGTGCAGGCTCATCGCTGCACCAGCAGGCCGTCCGTCGGCACCGGGTCGCGGGGACCGGCCGGCTCCTCGGCGTGGCCGATGGCGATGGCGCCCAGGGGTTCCCAGTCCGCGGGCAGATCCAGTTGCTCGCGGACGAGGTCGGCGGCGAAGATCGTCGACCCGATCCAGCAGCTGGCGACGTCGCGCACGGCCAGTGCCACCAGCAGCGCCTGCACGGCGGCCCCGGCGGCGACCGTGAACATGGTGTGCTCGGCGGCCGTGCGCGCCGCGTCGGGATAGGCGTGCGCGCCGTCGGGCACCATGAACGGAATGACCAATTCCGGTGCGTCATACAGGATTTGGCCGCGACCGATGCGCCGCTCCACGGCGTCGGCGGGCCTGCCGTCGGCCAGCAGGTCGGCACGCCACCTGTCCTTCATGGCGTCCAGCAGTCGCGTGCGCACCGCGCGGTCGCGCACCCAGGCGAACCGGACCGGTCGGGTGTGATGCGGTGCCGGGGCGGTCAGCGCCTCGGCGACGGCGGCCTCGATGAGGGCGGGATCGACGGGCTCGGGCCCGAACCGGCGCACCGAGCGGCGCAGCAGCTGGGCCTCGCGCCTGCCCCTGTCGACGGCCTCGGCGGTACCCAGCCAGAACAGGTCGTCCTCGCCCGACCTGACCAGGGCGCGACCGGTGGATCCGTCGTCGTGCAGCGCCAACCCGCGCACGACGGCGACGGGGATGCCGGTCAGCTTGCCCTTCACCAGATCTGCGGCGGCGGCGAGCTCGTCGGCGACGGCGACCTCGGTCACGATCAGCTCGTTGCCGTGCGCGTCGTGGGCGCCCCCGTAGGCGTGCAGCACCGAGAAGCCGGCGGCACCGATGGCGGCGTCGGTCTGGCCGTTGCGCCACGCCCGGCCCATGGTGTCGGTGACGACGATGCCGACGGTGACGCCGAGCAGTTCGCGCAGTCGCGTGCGCAGAGTGGCCGCGCTGCCGTCGGGATTGGTTGGCAGCAGCGCCAATTCGGCCGAGTCGACGTTGGAGCCGTCGACGCCGGCCGCCGCCTGGACGAGCCCGATCGCGTTCTCGGTGATCAGCGTCTTGCCCTTGCGCGCCAGGACCCGGACCGCCTCGGCGTCGACGAGCTTGCGGCGCAAGGCATCCCGTTCCTCGGGGTCGGTCGGCGCCGCGACGATCCTGCCCTCGCTCTTGGACAGCACCTTGCTGGTGACCACGACCACGTCGTCGTCGCGCAGCCATGGGGCGGCCGCGGCGATGGCCGCCGCGACGTCGTCACCGGGCCGGAACTCGGGTAGCCCTGGCACCGGCAGGATCTCGATCGCGGCCGCCGCGCCGTGCTCGGTGTTCGTCATGCGCCGGCTCCGGCCAGGTCGACGCCCTGGCGCACCATCTCGGCCGAGGCCGTCGGGTCGGTCATCAGCAGCGGCACGGCGCGCACCGTCACGCCGTCGATGGCGGCGGTGTCGCCCTCGTCGATGAGCCAGCCGTCGAGCAGGCCGGTGCCGGACCGCGCGCCGAAGTGTGCGCCGACGGCCTGCGAGGAGGTCTCGACCCCGATGACCGAGAGACATTCGTCGGCCATGCCGCGCAACGCCCGCCCCGCGATGATGGGGGAGTAGCCGATCACCGGTGCGGCCGTCGAGCGCAGCGCACCGCGCATCCCGGGCACGGCGAGGATCGCCCCGACGCTGACGACGGGGTTGGACGGCGCGATGAAGACGACGTCGGCGTCGGCGATCGCGGCGAGGGCGGCGGGGTTCGCGGTCGCCTTGTCCGCACCGACGAAAGCGAAGTCGTGCGTGGGGATTTGGGCGCGGTAGCGCACCCACCACTCCTGGAAGTGGATGGCCCGGCGCGTGCCGCGCTCGGCGCCGTCCTCCCCGGGATCCGTTACCACGACGTGGGTTTCGCTCCGGTCGTCGGTGACGGGCAGCAGCCGGGCGCCGGGCTGCCAGCGGGCGCAGAGCGCCTCGGTCACCTGCGACAGCGGGTAACCCGCCCTGAGCATCTGACTGCGCACGAGGTGCGTGGCGAGGTCTCTGTCGCCGAGGCCGAACCAGTCGGGTTGCACGCCGTAGGCCGCGAGTTCCTCCTTGGCATGCCAGGTTTCGTTGGCGTGGCCCCAGCCGCGCTCGGGATCGATCCCTCCACCTAAGGTGTACATGCAGGTGTCGAGGTCTGGGCAAATGCGGACACCGTGCATCCAGGCGTCGTCGCCGACGTTGACCACGGCGGTCAGCTCGTGGCTACCGGCGGGGCCCGTCGCCGACCCCTCGAACTGCCCGAGTCCCAGGTACTTCTGCACGCCGAGGAGGAAGCGCGCGCCACCGACGCCGCCTGCTAGAACAGTGACTTTCACAGCGTTCGACACTAGGCGCTCCGGCGTCGGGGCGGTCCACGGCGGGGGTCGACTTGGTCACGTCACACGACACGCCAGGTAACCGACGCGCCGACATTCGGTCACGGGATGATATGAAAACCCGTTCTAGCGCTTGACCGGCGCAGCTAACCCGTGTCTAATCACATCAGTGTCATTCCCGGTTCGCTTCCGGTTCCCGTGTCGCAGACCGAGATTCGATCACTTGTTCGAATGTAGGGGCCGCAGGGGCTTGCGGTGGGGTTGATGTCAGGGAACTTCTCAACAGGTTAGGAGGCGGAAGATGTCTTATGAGCACGTGGATTTCGATCGTGTCATCCGATTCGACAATCGGATGCTGGGCTCAGTAGGCAACGAACCGCGTACCAACGCCGGGCCGTCACAGGGTGGGGTGACCGGCCGTCCGCAACTCAGTGTGGTCCCCGACCGCATCGAGGTCGGCCTCACGCCCGCCGACGAACTCTGGCAGGAGAACGCGCTCTGCGCGCAAACCGATCCGGAGGCGTTCTTCCCCGAGAAGGGTGGCTCGACGCGCGAGGCCAAGCGCATCTGCCTCGGATGCGAGGTGAAGGATGCCTGCCTCGACTACGCGCTGGCCAACGACGAACGCTTCGGCATCTGGGGCGGGCTGTCGGAGCGGGAACGACGCCGCCTCAAGCGCGGCATCATCTGATCCTTCATTCGGGACCCTGCGGGGTCAGTCGTCGTCGATCGTCGGGTCGATGACGGAGGGCTCGACGCCCAAATAGGTGGCCACCTGAGCCACCAGCACGTCATGCAGTAAGTCCGACAAGTCGATGGTGTCCTTCGCCCGTCGCTCGATCGGCTTGCGGAACAACACGATTCGCGCCCGCGTGGCATTTCCTCTGATGTCGACTCCCGCGGGGATCAACCTGGCCAGTGCGATCGGCCCGTCGGCGATGACCTCCGGCGGCCACTGCACGTTCGCCGGATCCTTCGGCGCGATCCGCGGAATCTCGTCGACCGCCACGTCCAGTCCGGACACCCGGTCCTGCCACTGGCGCTCGATCGGCTCGTAGGCCTCCAGCACCGCCATGTCGAAGCGCTCGGCGCGGCTGCGCCATCCCGGTACCGTCGGCGGCAGCAACGGGCCGCGCATCTCCCGCCGTCCCCGGCGCGCGCGCATGGTCTCCCGCTCGGGCATGTGGCGATCGTAACGGTTGGAGATCGGCGGTATGCCTACTGCGCGTGTCGCCTACCCGTGTGGTCCCCAAGCGATAGCCTCGTGTCCGTGAACGTTCCCCGTCGCTGCTGCAGGCCCGGGTGCCCGCACTACGCCGTGGCGACGCTGACCTTCGTCTACAAGGACTCGACCGCGGTCGTCGGTCCGCTCGCCACCATCTCCGAACCCCACTCCTGGGATCTCTGCGTGATCCACGCCGGCCGGATCACCGCGCCGAAGGGGTGGGAGCTGGTCCGGCACGCCGGACCGCTGCCGTCGCACACCGACGACGACGATCTGTCCGCGCTCGCCGACGCCGTCCGCGAAGGCCGCGCCGCGGGGTCCGCGATGCCCGCGGGCTTCTCCGATCCGGTCACGGGCGTGCACGGCGGCGCGCTGGTGGCCGCCCCGGTCCGCCAGGGCGAACAGAACGGACGCAAGCGCGGCCACCTGCGCGTTCTGCCGGACCCGTCGGACTGACGCCGTAGGCTCCCGGGAGTCGCTGGAGTGCGAGTGCCGCGACCCGCCGACACGCCCCCAGGCGAGCCGATAGGCTGAGCCGAAGCGTCACTTTGCGAGGAGATCTATGTCCCGGCCCGCTGCGGCTGTCAACCGCGTCATCAAGGCGTATGACGTTCGTGGGCTGGTCGGTGAGGAGATCGACGAGCACTTCGTGTCCGACGTCGGTGGTGCGTTCGCCCGATTGGTGCGCGACGAGGCCGACCCCGGCCCGGACCGCGTGGTGATCGGCTACGACATGCGGGCCAGTTCGCCGGCCCTCGCGACCGCGTTCGCCGAGGGCGTCGTCGCGCAGGGTCTGAACGTCACGCGGATCGGGCTCGCGTCGACCGATCAGCTGTACTTCGCGTCCGGGTTGCTGGACTGCCCCGGTGCGATGTTCACCGCGAGCCACAACCCCGCCGCCTACAACGGCATCAAGCTCTGCCGGGCCGGCGCGAAGCCGGTGGGCAAGGAGTCCGGGCTGACGACCATCAGCGGCGAGGTCATCGACGGCGTGCCGTCGTTCGACGGAGCGCCGGGCACCATCTCCGACCGCGACGTGCTGGGCGACTACGGGGACTTCCTGCGGTCCCTCGTCGACATCGCCCACCTGCGGCCGCTGCGGGTCGCCGTCGACGCGGGCAACGGCATGGGCGGTCACACGACCCCGGCGGTGCTGGGCCCGCTCGCGTCGATCACGTTGTTGCCCTTGTACTTCGAGCTCGACGGGACGTTCCCCAACCACGAGGCCAACCCGCTGGACCCGGCCAACCTCGTCGACCTGCAGCGCCACGTCGTCGAGACGGGCGCCGACATCGGGCTGGCCTTCGACGGCGACGCCGACCGCTGCTTCGTCGTCGACGAGCGCGGCCACCCCGTCTCGCCGTCGGCCGTCACCGCGCTGGTCGCCGGACGCGAGCTCGGTCGCGAGGTCGGCGGCACCGTCATCCACAACCTGATCACCTCGCGCGCGGTGCCGGAACTGATCGCCGAACGCGGCGGCACGGCGATCCGCTCGCGGGTGGGCCACTCCTACATCAAGGGGCTGATGGCCGAGTCGGGGGCGATCTTCGGTGGTGAGCACTCGGCCCACTACTATTTCCGCGACTTCTGGGGCGCCGACTCCGGAATGCTGGCCGCGCTGCACGTCCTTGCCGCGCTCGGCGAGCAGGACCGGCCGCTGTCGGAGCTGATGGCCGACTACCAGCGCTACGCGGCCTCCGGCGAGATCAACTTCACGGTGGCCGACGCCCCCGGCTGCGTCGAGGCGGTGCTGGCGAGTTTCGGGAGCCGCGTTCAGTCCCTCGACCACCTCGACGGCGTCACCGTCGATCTGGGCGACGGCTGCTGGTTCAACCTGCGGACGTCGAACACCGAGCCGTTGCTGCGGCTCAACGTCGAGGCCAGGACCGACGACGCCGTCGCCGCCATCGTCGAGCACGTCGCCACCGACATCCGAGCGCACTCCGAGAGGTCCGCGTGAGCGCTGCCCACGCGACCATCGACCTCGACGACGTCGAGGGGCTGCTCGCCGCGGATCGTGAGGGTTTGCTCCACGCGGCGTCGATGGCGGGTGCGCAGATGCGGGCGACGGCCGCCGCACTCGCGGAGGGCGTGCTCGAACCCCTGCGCGGTGACCAGGCGCCCCGCACGGTCGTCTGGGTCGCGACGCGCGGCGCCGCCGAATCGGCGGGCGCGATGCTGGCCGCCGCCCTGGGTGGTTCCACCGCCGCGCCGCTCGTGGTGGCCTCCGAGGTGCCGCCGTGGATCGGCGCGCTCGACGTGTTGGTCGTGGCCGGCGACGACGCGGCCGACCCGGTTCTCGTCGCGGCCGCCGCCAGCGGAATCCGTCGCGGCGCCCGCGTCGTCGTCGTCGCGCCCGACGAGGGTCCGCTGCGCGAGGCGGCGGCCGGCCGCGCCGTGCTGCTGGCGCCGCGGTTGATGGTGCCCGACGAGTTCGCCCTGACGCGCTATCTGGCCGCCGGGCTCGCGGCTCTGCACGTCGTGCTGCCGGGCCGGAGCGTCGACCTGGGCGCCCTCGCCGATGAACTGGATGCCGAGGCGCTGCGCAACAGCGCGGGCCGCGAGCTGTTCACGAACCCGGCCAAGTCCCTCGCCGAGCGACTGTCGGGTCGCGACGTGGTGCTGGCCGGTGGGAACGCGGCGAGCGTGGCCCTGGCCAGACACGTCGGAGCGATCCTGCTCAGGGTCGCCCAGCAGCCCGTGTCGGCCGTGGGGCTGGCCGACGTGCTGACGGCGCTGCGCCGCGGATTGTCTTCCGGCGCAGGCGATTACGAGTCCTCCATCTTCCACGACGAGGAGCTCGACGGGCCGCTGCCTGCCCGGGTGCGCACCCTGGTGTTCGCCACCGACGAGGAGCGGCCCGGCATCGTCGCCACGCTCGACGGTTACGACGACGTCGACGTGCTGAGCGCCGACGACGTCCCCGACGTCGTGACACCCCGGCCCAGCGGACGTCCCGAGGAGCAGCTGGCGATGTTGGCGGTGCGCCTCGAGATGGCCGCCGCGTACCTGAGATTGGTGCGAGGGTAGTCGAGTGGACCTGTTACGCGGCGCGCTGCGGACCTACGCCTGGGGGTCGCACACCGCCATCGCCGAATTCACCGGAAGGCCAAGTCCCTCACCGCATCCCGAGGCCGAGCTGTGGCTCGGCGCGCATCCGGGCGACCCGGCCCGGCTCGCGGGTGACGGCGCGGAGCGCTCACTGCTCGACGTCATCGCCGCCGACCCCGAGGGTCAGCTGGGGGCGGCGACCCGCGCGCGGTTCGGCGATACGCTGCCGTTCCTGGCCAAGGTGCTCGCCGCCGAGGAACCCCTGTCGCTGCAAGCCCATCCGAGCGCCGCGCAGGCGGAGGAGGGCTTCGCCCGCGAAGACCGCCTGCACATCCCCGTCTCGGCGCCCACCCGCAACTACCGCGACCGCAGTCACAAACCGGAACTGCTGGTCGCGCTGGGGCCGTTCGAGGCGCTGGCGGGTTTCCGGCCCGTCGCCCGCAGCGTCGAGTTCCTGCGCGCGCTCGGCGTCGCAGAGCTCGACCCGTTCGTCAACCTGCTCGCCGGGCAGGCCGACGCCGACGGGTTGCGGGCGCTGTTCACCACCTGGATCACGGCGCCGCAGGCCGACCTGGACCTGCTGGTGCCCGCGGTGCTCGACGGCGCGATCAACTACTTGCGTTCCGGCGCAACGGAATTCGTGACCGAGGCCAAGACCACGCTGCAGCTCGGCGAGCTGTACCCGAGCGACGCGGGCGTGCTCGCCTCGATGCTGCTCAACCGCATCAGCCTGGTGCCGGGGGAGGGCATCTACCTGCCCGCCGGAAACCTGCACGCCTATCTGCACGGGGTCGGCTTCGAGGTGATGGCCAACTCGGACAACGTCCTTCGCGGCGGGCTGACCCCCAAGCACGTCGACGTCCCCGAACTGCTCCGGGTCCTGGACTTCACCCCCGCCGACGAGTCGTCGCTCAAGCCGCGGACCGTGAACGAGGGCGTCGAGGTCGTCTACGACGTCCCCGCACCCGAATTCGCGGTCTCCGCGCTACGTCTCGACGGGTCCGAACTCGGACACCAGGTCGACGCGCCGGCCCGCCACGACGGTCCTCAGGTGCTGTTGTGCACCGAGGGTGCGGTGCAGGTGCATGCGAAGTCGAGCGTGCTGACCCTGGAACGCGGCGCGGCGGCCTGGGTGGCCGCCGACGACGGTCCGATCCGGCTCGTCGCCGACGAGCCCGCCGCGCTGTTCCGCGCGACCGTCGGCATCTGACGCCCAGCGCCCACGGTCAGCGACTGGGCACCGGCTCCCGTTCGCGCGTCGAGGACCTGACCGCACCGACCTTCTCCGAGAGCAGCGCGCGCAGGTTGTGGCGGATGGTGCGGCCCACCAGCCGCGCCGAGGGCACCATGTAGAGGCTGTCGAGCAGGCTGAACCGGCGCAGGAACCATTCTGCGAGAACGGGATCGGTCTCCGCGGCGCCGAGGAACTGGTCGAACAGACCGCCCACCGGGCGATACCACCAGCGCGCCTCGCCGGTCGCGTTGTGCAGGCTGAGGTCCCCGATCGCGGTCATGGCCCAGACCGGCCACGTCGTCTTCGCGGTGGCCTTCGCGAGCCGCCCCGCGATGTCGGGATCACCCGAGCGCAGCACGGCCTGCAGGTTGCCCGCCTGGATCGACGTCATCGTCATGCCCTGGCCGAACGTCGGATTGAAACTGGCCACGGCGTCACCCAGCGGGATGATGCCGGTGGGGAAGCGGCGCATCTTGTCGTAGCGGCGCCAGCGACTCATCGGGTAGGCGTGGAAGGCGACGTCGCCGACCGGCTCGCCCTGGCGCAGGGCGCGACCGACGTGGGCGGGCAGGATGTCGTCGGCCAGGTCGCACATGCCGGCGAAGTCGTGCGGCGGTTCGACCTTGCCCGTGCCGTAGGTCGTCAGGCCCCACAGCCCGTCCTCGTAGAGCAGCATGCCGAGCCCGATGGGCTTCTCGCGCGTGGCGCCCGCGACGACGACCATCTCCTTGAGCAGGCCGTCGGGGATGCGGACCTGGTGGGTGGCGTACTTGATGCCGACGTCGACGGTGTCCTCGGTGGGACGCCCGAAGCCCCACTGCTCGAGCCACACGGGCAGTCGGGTGCCACGACCGGTGGTGTCGACGACGAGGTCGGCGGGCACGGCACTGGACTCGTCGCCCGCCTCCAGCAACACGCCCGTCACGCGTTCCCTCACCGGGTCGTACCGCGGCTCGGCGACGCCCTGGCGAACGAGCCTCACGTTCGGGATGGCGAGCGCGCGGGTGCGGATCTGCCATTCCAGGTGGGGCCGGCTCGGGACGTAGGCGGTGAATTCGTCGCGCAGCGTGGACTGGGTGCCGAGCAGGTGACCGGCCGCGCCGAAGGAGATGCAGTCGGGCCGGTTCTCGAGGATCGGGACGCCGGCGGCGACCATGTCGTCGAGCAGTCCGGGGAACAGACCTTCGAACTCGTTGGCGCCGCGTGCCATCAGCAGGTGCACGTGCCTGCCCTGCGGTACGGCCGTCCGGTTTGCCGGATGGTCCGGTAGCTCGTCGCGTTCAAAGACCGTGACGTCGTCGTAGTGGTCCGACAGCACCCGCGCCGCGCACATCCCCGCGATGCTGGCACCGATGACGACTGCATGTGTCCGCCCCATGTCCGCACGGTACCCGGCGCAACGCCGTCGCAACCAGAGGTGCCTCACGAGCCGTGACCCGTATCATTCCTGTCGACCCTCGACGATTAGCTGGGAGACCAATGGGATACGCCGGATACAGGGTGTGGGGCCAACGTCGGGTGGACGGTTACACCGAGCCGCCGGTGTTCGACATGCTGACGGCGCTCGACGCCAGCCAGCGCGCCAACGGGGTGAGCGGTTCGGTCGTGGAGATCGGCGTGCACCACGGGCGGCTGCTCATCGGCATGCACCTGCTGCAGCGCGACGGGGAGAAGTCGGTCGCGATCGACCTGTTCGACGATCAGGAGCACAACGTCGACAAGTCGGGTCTCGGCGATCTTGGCAAGTTTCAGAGCAACGTCGCCAAGTGGTCGTCGCGGCCCGTCGTCATCCACCAGGGCGACTCGACGAAGCTGCACCGCGGCGACATCCCCGAGATGACGGGGGCGCGCCTGTTCAGCGTCGACGGCGGCCACACGGCTGACATCGTGATGTCGGACATGGCGCTCGCCGAGGACTGCCTGTGCCCGGGCGGCATCGTCATCGCCGACGACGTGTTCAACCAGCAGTGGCCCGACGTCTGTGTCGGCACGCTGGACTACCTGCGCGGCGACGGCGGGCTGGTGCCCTTCGGCATCGGCTACAACAAGACGCTGTTCACCCAGCCGGAGTACGCCGCGCGCTACCGGGGCGCCCTCGTCGACGGGTTCGCGAAGAGCCGTCTGACGGCGGCGTTCCCGGACAAGTCGTTCGCCGGGCACGAGGTGGTCATCCTGGTCGCGGTCCCCAGGACGCCCGCCCACCTCGCCAGGACCAGCCCGTTGCTGCTCAAGACGTACCGCACGGTCTTCAAGTAGCGAGCGGTCGCCCGTGGGACCGCTGACGTCGCGCCGGATGCGCCGAGCCGGCCGCGCGTCGGCCGTGGCGCTGCTGCTGGTCGCGACGGCCTGCGGGACGGCCCCGCCGCCGCAGCCGCGTCCGGCGCCGGCGCCGGCGCCACCGGCGATCACCGTGACCACGAACGACGCGAGCGGGGCGCCCGGCTATCTGTTCGTCACGCCGGGGCTGAGCGCGGCCGACGCCAGGCTGGTGGCCCAGCTCGGCGGGGCGAACACCGCGGCCGCGCCGGCGCACGCGCCCGCGGCGACGGGCGCACCGCTGATCGCCGACAAGGCGGGCCGGCCGGTGTGGTTCCACCCGCTGCCGGCCGATCGCACGGCCGCGAACCTGCAGGTCCAGACCTACCGGGGCCAGCCCGTGCTGACGTGGTGGGAAGGCGAGAGCCAGGGCGGACACGGCGTCGGCGACGCGTACGTCGCCGATGCGTCCTACCGGATCGTCGCCCACCTCGCGCTGCCCGCCGGACTCCGGGCCGACGTCCACGAGTTCCGCCTCACCCCCGACGGACGGGCTCTGCTCACCGCGTATCGCGAGGTGCCCCGGGATCTGAGCGCCGTCGGCGGTCCGAAGGACGGTCGCGTGTGGGACTCGGTCGCCGTCGTCGTCGACGTGGCGACGAACACGCCCCTGCTGCAGTGGAGCGCCCTGCAGCACGTGCCGATCAGCGACTCCTACCTCACCCCATCGGGCCCGAACACCTTCGACGCGTTCCACATGAACTCGATCGCCCCGGCGCCCAACGGCGACCTGCTGATCTCGTTGCGCCACACGTCGACCGTGTACGACGTCGACGGACGCACCGGCCAGATCCGGTGGCAGCTCGGCGGGCGGCGCTCGTCCTTCCGCCAGCCCGGCGTCGAATTCGCCTTCCAGCACGACGCCGAGTTCGCCGACGCCGACACCATCCGGCTCTTCGACAACGACGCGAACGGCCTTCGGAACGGTCAGGGCGCACCCGAGTCCAGCGTCGAGTGGATCCACGTCGATCCCGGTTCGAAGATCGCGAGTCTGGTACGGCGACAACCACATCCGGGTTCGCCGGTGGTCACCGCGGCGATGGGCAATGCCCAACCCCTGCCCAACGGCGACACCCTGATCGGCTGGGGCGTGGCGGGTCGCGTGTCGGAGGTGACCCCCGCGGGGCGGCTGGTCTACGACGCGACGATGCCGAGTACCTATCGCGCGTACCTCTGCCCGTGGCGGGGCGCGCCGCCGGGGCCGCCCACGGTGACGATCGATGCCGCCGCGAATCCCCCTGCGGCGCATGCCTCATGGAACGGCGCGACCGACGTCGCGACGTGGCAGCTGCTGCGCGACGACTCCGGCACGTCGACCGTCGTCGCCACCGTGCCGTGGAACGGTCTGGACACCGCCATCGGCCTCGACGCCGGCCACCGTCCGACCGGCACGTACCGGGTCCGGGCCCTCGACGCCGCCGGGCGGGTGATCGCCGACAGCCCCGCGACGCAGGCCTAGCTTTACAAAACAACGCTCCGTGTCTAGACATCGGACAAAAGCCGCGCTATGGTCAAGCGAAAGCAGTGATGACCATCACGGAAAGGGTGACTGTCGTGGCAATGGAGCTCTCCGACGTCGAGCAAGACCCCGCCGACACCTGGCGGGACCGCAAGCGCCACCTCTGGCTGATGGGTCTGATCGTGCCGACCGCGGTGCTGGTCATGCTCCCCGTGGTCTGGGCGCTCAACCGGTTCGGTTGGCACGGCGCCGCACAGGTGCCGTTCTGGATCGGCCCCATCCTGGTCTACGTCGTGCTGCCCCTGCTCGACCGGCGGTTCGGGCCCGACGGGGAGAACCCGCCCGACGAGGTCATGGAGCGCCTGGAGAACGACCCCTACTACCGCAGGTGCACCTACAGCTTCATCCCGTTCCAGTACCTGACGGTCGTCCTGGGCGCCTACCTGTTCACCGCATCGGACCTGAGCTGGCTCGGCTTTCACGGCGCACTCGGGTGGCCGGCCAAGATCGGGCTGGCGCTGTCGGTCGGCATGATGGGCGGCGTCGGCATCAACACCGCGCACGAACTGGGCCACAAGAAGGACTCGCTAGAGCGCTGGCTCAGCAAGATCACGCTGGCCCAAACCTGCTACGGCCACTTCTACATCGAGCACAACCGCGGCCACCACGTCCGAGTCGCCACGCCCGAGGATCCCGCGTCCGCCCGGTTCGGCGAGACGTTCTGGGAGTTCCTGCCGCGCAGCGTGTGGGGGAGTTTGACGTCGTCGTGGCGGTTGGAGGCCCAGCGTCTGCGCCGGCTCGACCGCAGCCCGTGGCACTGGTCCAACGACGTCCTCAACGCCTGGGCGATGTCGGTCGTGCTCTACGGCACGCTCATCGCCGTCTTCGGTCTGAAACTCGTTCCCTACGTGGTCATCTCGGCGGTATTCGGCTTCACGCTGCTGGAGACGGTGAACTACCTCGAGCACTACGGTCTGCTGCGGGCCAAGACGGAAAGCGGCCGCTACGAGCGGTGCGCCCCGCAGCACAGCTGGAACTCCGACCACATCGTCACCAATTTGTTCCTCTATCACTTGCAGCGGCACAGCGACCACCACGCCAACCCGACGCGCCGCTACCAGACGCTGCGCAGCATGGCCGCCGCGCCCAATCTGCCCAGCGGATACGCGTCGATGATCGGGCTGGCCTACTTCCCGCCCCTGTGGCGCACGGTGATGGACCACCGCGTGCTGGCGCACTACGACGGTGACATCACGCGGGTCAACGTGCATCCGAGGATGCGCGCCAGGGTGATGGCGAAGTACGGCCCCGAGGCCGCCCGGTGAGCGCCTACCGCTGCCCCGGCTGCGGCTACGTCTACGACGAGGCCAAAGGTGCTCCGCGAGAAGGGTTTCCGGCGGGTACGTCATGGGACGACGTGCCCGACGACTGGTGCTGCCCCGACTGCGCCGTGCGCGAGAAGGTCGATTTCGACGAGATGGGAGTGACGACGTGAGTGACTACAGGCTGTTCGTCTGCATCCAGTGCGGATTCGAGTACGACGAGGAGAAGGGGTGGCCCGAGGACGGCATCGCCCCGGGCACCCGCTGGGACGACATCCCCGAGGACTGGAGTTGCCCGGACTGCGGCGCCGCCAAGTCCGACTTCGACATGGTGGAGGTCGCCCGCCCTTGACGAGGGCCTTCGCGACTAGTCTCGTGCGGGTGAGCACGCCACGGGACTTCGGTGGGGACGCCCGGCGCGTGCCCTACGCCGAGGCGTCGCGGGTGCTGCTGCGCGATTCGATCCTCGACGGCATGCGCGACATGCTGGGGTCGCGCGACTGGTCGGCCATCACGCTGTCCGACGTCGCCAAGGCCGCCGGCATCAGCAGGCAGACCATCTACAACGAGTTCGGCTCGCGTCAGGGCCTGGCCGAGGGGTACGCGCTGCGGCTGGCCGACCGGCTCGTCGACGCCGTCGACGACGCGATCAAGGACAACGTCGGCAACGTATACGCGGCGTTCCTCGAGGGCTTCCGGGCGTTCTTCGCCGAATCGGCGTCCGACCCCTTGGTCATCTCG
This sequence comes from Mycolicibacterium madagascariense, assembly GCF_010729665.1. Classification (NCBI taxonomy): domain Bacteria; kingdom Bacillati; phylum Actinomycetota; class Actinomycetes; order Mycobacteriales; family Mycobacteriaceae; genus Mycobacterium; species Mycolicibacterium madagascariense. Next base: position 1,573,014 of record NZ_AP022610.1, read on the forward strand.
CTGCTGACCGGTAGCGCGAAGCCGGACCTGCTGCAGATCATCACCACCGACAGCGCCCCGATCATCACGCGGTGCTCGGCGCGGCTCACCTCGACGTTCACCCACAGCTGGGTGCGGTGCAGCGAGGAGGACGCCGGGGTGCTCGCCAGGGCGATCGTCCGGCTGGCCATGAGTTACGTGTCGATGCCGCCGGAAGCCGACCACGACGTGGCCCGTGACCTGGCCCGTTTGATGACACCGTTCGCCGAACGATACGGTGTCATCGACGCCACTTAGCCGGCAGAGCGGTCGAACCCTCTGTCCCGCGAGCCCGCAGGCTTGGGGCGTCGCCGGCGCACGTGTGTGCGCTCTCGGCGTTTCCGAAGCACGAACGACACGAAGTAAGGGCTCCACATGACTGCTCCAACACTCACCCCCGACGTCCTCAACGGCATCGACTTCAAGGTCGCCGACCTCTCCCTCGCCGAATTCGGCCGCAAGGAGATCCGCCTCGCCGAACACGAGATGCCCGGCCTCATGGCGCTGCGCCGCGAATACAGTGAGGTGCTGCCGCTCAAGGGCGCGCGGATCTCCGGTTCGCTGCACATGACCATCCAGACCGCCGTGCTGATCGAGACGCTCGTCGCGCTCGGGGCCGAGGTCCGGTGGGCGTCGTGCAACATCTTCTCGACGCAGGACCACGCCGCCGCCGCGGTCGTGGTCGGCCCGCACGGCACGCCGGAGGAGCCCAAGGGCACCTCGGTCTTCGCGTGGAAGGGCGAGACGCTCGAGGAGTACTGGTGGGCCGCGGAGCAGATGCTGACCTGGCCGAACGAGCCGGCCAACATGATCCTCGACGACGGCGGTGACGCCACGATGCTGGTGCTGCGCGGCGCGCAGTACGAGAAGGCCGGCGTCGTGCCGCCCGAGGAGGACGACGACTCCGACGAGTGGAAGGTCTTCCTGTCGCTGGTGCGCCGCCGCTTCGAGACCGAGAAGGACAAGTGGACCACGATCGCCGAGTCGGTCCAGGGCGTCACCGAGGAGACGACGACCGGCGTGCTGCGGCTCTACCAGTTCGCCGCCCAGGGTGAGCTGAAGTTCCCGGCGATCAACGTCAACGACTCGGTCACCAAGAGCAAGTTCGACAACAAGTACGGCACCCGCCACTCCCTGATCGACGGCATCAACCGTGGCACCGACGTCCTCATCGGCGGCAAGGCCGCGCTGGTGTGCGGCTACGGCGACGTCGGCAAGGGCTGCGCCGAGGCGCTCAAGGCGCAGGGCGCCCGCGTCGCGGTCACCGAGATCGACCCGATCAACGCCCTGCAGGCGCTGATGGACGGCTTCGAGGTCAAGACCGTCGAAGAGGCCATCGGCTGGGCCGACATCGTCATCACCGCGACCGGCAACCAGGGCATCGTCACCCTGGAGCACATGAAGTCCATGAAGCACCAGGCGATCCTGGGCAACATCGGTCACTTCGACGACGAGATCGAGATGGCCCGCCTCGAGCGCGACCCGAGCGTCCGGCGGATCAACATCAAGCCGCAGGTCGACGAGTTCGTCTTCGACGACGGCCACTCGATCATCGTGCTGTCCGAGGGGCGCCTGCTGAACCTCGGGAACGCGACCGGGCACCCGTCGTTCGTGATGAGCAACAGCTTCTCCAACCAGGTCATCGCGCAGATCGAGCTGTGGACCAAGAACGACGAGTACGACAACGAGGTCTACCGCCTCGCCAAGCATCTCGACGAGAAGGTCGCCAAGATCCACGTCGAGGCGCTCGGTGGCTCGCTGACCAAGCTCACCAAGGAGCAGGCCGAGTACATCGGCGTCGACGTCGACGGCCCGTACAAGCCCGAGCACTACCGCTACTGAGGTTGCGGCCAGTGGCCGGTCGCCGTGCGCCAGCATCACCGTGGCGCGTGGTGACCGGCCACTCGCGCGTCGGGATACATTGACGGCCGTGCTCATCGCGATAGAGGGCGTCGACGGGGCGGGCAAGCGCACGCTCACCGAGGGGCTGCGGGCCGAGTTCGAGGCGAGCGGCCGGTCCGTCGCGCAGCTGGCCTTCCCGCGCTACCACCGGTCGGTGCACGCCGACCTCGCCGCCGAGGCGCTGCACGGCCGCCACGGCGACCTGTCGTCGTCGGTGTACGCGATGGCCACGCTCTTCGCCCTCGACCGCTGCGACGCCAAGCCCGAGATCGAGCGGATGTGCGCCGCGCACGACGTCGTCATCCTGGATCGCTACGTCGCGTCCAATGCCGCCTACAGCGCGGCCCGGCTGCACCAGGACGCCGACGGCGAGGTGGTCGCCTGGGTACGGGCGCTGGAGTTCGACCGGTTCGCCGTGCCGCGCCCCGACTGGCAGGTGCTGCTCGCGGTGCCCACCGAGCTGGCCGCCGAACGGGCCCGGCGGCGCGAGGAGACCGAGGCCGACCGCGCGCGCGACGCCTACGAGCGCGACGACGGACTGCAGCGTCGCACCGGCGCGGCGTACACCGCCCTGGCGGCGCTGCAGTGGGGCGGGCCGTGGGTGGTCGCCGGACCTGAGGTGCGCGCCCACGACCTGGCGCGGACGCTGACCGGCTGAGCCGTGTGCAAAACGCCCGGTGTGGTAACCGGGGTTTATCGCGTTCTGGTGACACCATGAACACCATGAGGCAAAGGATTCTGGTCGTCGACGACGATCCGTCGCTCGCCGAGATGCTGACGATCGTGCTGCGGGGCGAGGGTTTCGACACCGCGGTGATCGGCGACGGCAGCCAGGCGCTGACGGCGGTGCGCGAGCTGCGACCCGATCTGGTCCTGCTCGACCTCATGCTGCCGGGCATGAACGGCATCGACGTGTGTCGCGTGCTGCGCGCCGACTCGGGGGTCCCGATCGTCATGCTGACGGCCAAGACCGACACCGTGGACGTGGTGCTCGGACTGGAATCCGGCGCCGACGACTACGTGATGAAGCCCTTCAAGCAGAAGGAATTGGTCGCCAGGGTGCGGGCCCGACTGCGCCGCAACGACGACGGTCCCGCCGAGATGCTGTCCATAGCCGACGTCGAGATCGACGTCCCCGCGCACAAGGTCACCCGCAACGGCGAGCAGATCTCGCTGACGCCGCTGGAGTTCGACCTGCTGGTGGCGTTGGCGCGTAAACCGCGGCAGGTGTTTACTCGGGATGTGCTGCTCGAACAGGTGTGGGGATATCGCCATCCCGCCGACACCCGTCTCGTGAACGTGCACGTCCAGCGGTTGCGCGCCAAGGTCGAGACGGATCCGGAGAACCCGCAGGTGGTGCTCACCGTTCGAGGAGTGGGGTACAAGGCCGGACCGCCGTGATCGGACGGCTTGCCGACGCCCTGAGGGCGACCGCCCGGCGGTCGTCGTGATCTGGGGGTCCCGCCGCCGCATCCGTAGTCGCTCGGCGCCCATGCTGCGGGGCCTCGGCACGTTGAGCCGCGCGCTCAGCTTCGCGTGGCGGCGGTCGCTGCAACTGCGCGTGGTCACCCTGACCATCGGGTTGTCGCTCGCCGTCATCCTCGTCCTCGGCTTCGTGCTGACCAGTCAGATCACCGACCGCATCCTCGAGACCAAGGTGCGGGCCGCGACCGAGGAAATCGAGCGGGCACGGACCACGGTCAGCGGGATCGTCGGCGGCGAAGAGACCCGGTCGCTCGACAGCAGCCTGCAACTCGCCAGGAACACCCTCGTCGACCGCAAGGCGGACTCGGGCGCCGGCCTCGCGGGCGCGTTCGACGCCGTGTTGGTGGTGCCCGGCGACGGGCCGCGGGCGGCGACGTCGGCGGGACCGGTGCAGCAGGTGCCGACCGCCCTGCGCGACTTCGTGAAGGCCGGTCAGGTCAGTTACCAGTACGCGACGGTCACCACCGACGGCTTCTCGGGCCCGGCGCTGATCGTGGGCAGTCCCACGACCCCGTCGTCGTCGCCGGTCACCAATCTCGAGCTGTACCTGATCTTTCCGTTGAACAACGAGGAGAGCACCATCGCGCTGGTGCGCGGGACGATGGCCACCGGCGGCATCGTGCTGCTCGGCCTGCTCGCCGCGATCGCCCTGCTGGTCGCCCGCCAGATCGTGCTGCCGGTGCGGTCGGCCTCGCGCATCGCCGAGCGGTTCGCCGAGGGCCACCTGACCGAACGCATGCCGGTACGCGGCGAGGACGACATGGCGCGTCTGGCGGTGTCGTTCAACGACATGGCCGAGAGCCTGTCGCGGCAGATCACCCAGCTGGAGGAATTCGGAAACCTGCAGCGGCGCTTCACCTCCGACGTCAGCCACGAGCTGCGGACGCCGCTGACGACGGTGCGCATGGCGGCCGACCTCATCTACGACCACAGCGAGGACCTCGAGCCTGCGCTGCAGCGCGCCACCGAGCTGATGGTCAGCGAGCTGGACCGGTTCGAGACGCTGCTGAGCGACCTGCTCGAGATCTCCCGGCACGACGCGGGCGTCGCGGAGCTGTCGGTCGAATCCGAGGACCTGCGGCTGACGGTGGAGAGCGCGCTGGAGAACGTCGGGCACCTGGCCAAGGACGCGTCGGTCGACCTGATCGTGGACATGCCGGCCGAGGCCGTCATCGCCGAGGTCGACGCGCGCCGCGTGGAGCGCATCCTGCGCAACCTGATCGCCAACGCCATCGACCACGCCGAGCGCAAACCCGTCCGCATCCGGATGGCCGCCGACGAGGACACCGTCGCGGTCACGGTGCGCGACTACGGCGTCGGGCTGCGCCCCGGCGAGGAGAAGCTGGTGTTCAGCCGGTTCTGGCGTTCGGACCCCTCGCGGGTGCGCCGCTCCGGGGGCACCGGGCTGGGGCTCGCGATCTCGATCGAGGACGCCCGGCTGCACCAGGGCAGACTCGAAGCATGGGGCGAACCGGGCAAGGGCGCGTGCTTCCGGCTCACGCTGCCGTTGGTCCGGGGTCACAAGGTGACGGCAAGTCCGTTGCCGCTCAAGCCCATTGGGCCCGACCGCCCGCAGCGCAGCCCGGTCCGGGAACGCGAACCCGCGGGGGAGCGCACGTGAGACGCCCGTCGGCGGTGGTCGCGCTGCTGCTGGCCATCGTCCTGGTGCTCGCCGGGTGCGCGGGAGTACCGAGTTCCTCCGCGCCGCAGGCGCTTGGCACCATGGACCGGCCCGCCCCGCCGAGCCTGCCCACCCCGACGCCCGACATGGACCCCGACGTCCTGTTGCGCGAATTCCTCAAGGCCACCGCCGATCCTGCGAACCGGCACCTGGCCGCCCGGCAGTTCCTCACCGAATCGGCGTCCGCCGGCTGGGACGACGCGGGGAGCGCGCTGCTGATCGACCGGGTGGTGTTCGTGGAAACCCGTGGGCCCGATCGGGTTTCGGTGACCATGAAGGCCGACATCCTCGGCTCGCTGTCGGACATGGGGGTGTTCGAGACCGCCGACGGCGCACTGCCCGACCCCGGTCCCATCGAGCTGGTGAAGACGCCCGGTGGGTGGCGCATCGACAAGCTGCCCAACGGCGTGTTCCTCGACTGGCAGCAGTTCCAGGCCACCTACAAGCGCAACACGCTGTACTTCGTCGATCCGACCGGCAAGACCGTCGTCCCCGACCCGCGCTACGTCGCGGTGTCCGATCCCGACCAACTCGCCACCGAACTGGTCAGCAAGCTCGTCGCGGGGCCGCGTCCCGAGATGGCCAACACGGTCCGCAACCTGCTGGGCCCCCCACTGCGGCTGCGGGGCCCGGTGACCCGTGCCGACGGCGGCAAGACCGGCGTGGGCCGCGGGTACGGCGGCGCACGCATCGAGCTGGAGGACCTGTCCACCACCGATCCGCACTCCCGACAGCTGCTCGCCGCACAGATCATCTGGACGCTGTCCCGGGCCGGCGTCAACGGCCCCTACGTCATCAACGCCGACGGGGCCGCGCTCGACGACCGCTTCGCCGAGGGATGGAACACCTCCGACGTCGCGGCGACCGATCCCGGCGCCGATCCCGGGGCGGCCGCCGGGCTGCACGCCCTGCTCAACGGATCGCTGGTCGCCCTCGACGGTCAGCAGGCGCCCAAGGTGCCCGGATCGTTCGGCGACATGCCGGGGCAGACGGCCGCCACCCTGTCGCGCAGCGGGCAGGAGGCGGCGTCGGTGGTCACCCTGCGACCGGGGGCGCCGGACATGGCGTCGTCGCTGTGGATCGGTCAGGTCGGGATGGACGCCTCCCAGGCCATCGACGGTCGCACGCTGTCGCGGCCCAGCTGGTCGCTCGACGACGCGATCTGGGTGGTGGTCGACGGCAACAACGTCGTGCGCGTGATCCAGGAGGCGGTGTCCGGGCAGCCCGCCCGCATCCCCGTCGACACCACCGCGGTGTCCACGAAGTTCCCCGGTCCGATCTCCGAGCTGCAGCTCTCCCGCGACGGCACCCGCGCGGCGATGGTCATCAACGGCGAGGTCATCCTCGCCGCGGTCGAGCAAACCCAGAGTGGGCTCTACGCGCTGACCTATCCCCGGCGGCTCGGCTTCGGGTTGGGGGAGACCGCGGTGTCGCTGTCGTGGCGCACCGGCGACGACATCGTCGTCAGTCGCACCGATCCGCAGCATCCGGTGTCCTACGTCAACCTCGACGGGGTGAACTCCGACGGCCCGAGCCAGAACCTGCTGGCGCCCGTGTCGACGGTCGCGGCCAACCCGTCGACGCTGTACGTCGCGGATCAGCGTGGCGTGCTTCAACTTTCGGGGTCGGCGGCCGAGAACGACCTGATGTGGGCCGAGGTGCGCCCCCTCATGGTGGCGGGCGCGACACCGGTGCTGCCCGGCTGACCACGTCGGTACGGTGGCAACCATGCGGCTAACTGCGGAGGGGGCCTGGGATGCCGGTGGCGTCTCACTCCTGACCGGATGGCTGCCGATCGCGCTGCAGCTGGTCGCGGCGGCGCTGCTGGTGATCGCCGTGGGATGGCGCACGCGGCGGTGGCGCCTGCTGGGGGTGCCCGTGGCGGCCGCGATCGGTGTGCTCGCCGCAGCAGCAACGTATGCGTACTTCGCGGTGACCCGCATCTCCGGGGACCGTTCCGCACCGGTCGCGTTCTGGGCGTGGACGGCGCTCAGCGGGTTCGCGATCGCCGTGCTCGTCCTCGGCTGGCGTCGCACCTCGTGGTGGCGCCGCACGGTCTCGGTGGTGTCGGTGCCCGCGGCGCTGCTGTGCGTCGCACTGGCGCTCAACGTCTGGACCGGCTACGTGCCCACGGTCCAGAGCGGCTGGGATCAGGTGACGGGCAAACCGCTGCCCGGCGAGGTCAGCCTGTCGGCCGCGATGGCGATGCGGGCGCGCGGCCAGAAGCCGCCCGACGGCGGCGCCATCGTCAGGATCACCACGCCCGACACCGCGTCGGGGTTCTGGCACCGCGAAGAGCTGGTCTACCTGCCGCCGGCCTGGTTCACCGCCGATCCGTCGCCGGTCTTGCCCGCCGTGATGATGATCGGCGGTCAACTGGGGACGCCGGAGGACTGGTTCCGCTCGGGCGGGGCCAAGCAGGTCATCGACGACTTCGCCAAGGACCACTCCGGGTTCGCGCCGGTGTTCGTCTTCCCCGACGCGTCCGGGAGCTTCGCCAACGACACCGAGTGCGTCAACGGGCCGCGCGGCCACGCCGCCGACCACCTGACGAAGGAGATCATCCCCACCGTGGTGTCGACGTTCGGCACCAGCCCGGATCGCACCGGGTGGGGCATCGCCGGCTGGTCGATGGGCGGCACGTGCGCCATCACGCTGACGGCCCGCGACCCGCAACTGTTCAGCGCCTTCCTCGACATCGACGGCGACGCCTTTCCCAACGCGGGCGAGTCGGAGCAGGACACGATCGACACGCTGTTCGGCGGCAACGCCGACGCCTTCCGGTCGTTCGATCCGGCCATGGTGATGGCGGCACACGGGCCCTATCCGCCGACGGCGGGCTGGATCAACGTCTCCGACGACATCCCGACCATCTACCGCGCCGGGCAGAGCCACGGGGCCCGCGACCCGGGGCCGCGGCCGTATCCCAGCGATCGCCCGACCATCGCGAACTACCTGTGCGCCGTGGCAAGCAGCAACGGTATCGACTGCTCGGTGGTGAGCATCCCCAGCAATCACGACTGGCCGTCGGGCGGCCAGGCCCTGCGCCATGCCCTGCCGTGGCTGGCGGGCCGCCTCGGCACCCCCGACGTACCCCAGATCCCGCTGCCGGGCGTGCCTCCGACCACCAGCTGACGGCCCTGTCGGTCGGTCGCGGCAGACTGCCCGCGTGCTGCTCGACCTCGTCCTGCCGCGCGAGTGCGGCGGCTGCGGTGCGCCCGCGACGCGGTGGTGTCCCACGTGCGCCTGCGCGCTGGCCGTCTCGTCGGATCACCCCGTGGTGATCACGCCGCGCCTGGACCCCGGCGTCCCGGTGCTGTCCCTGGGCCGCTACGCCGGGCCGCGCCGTGCCGCGATCCTGGCGATGAAGGAGCACGGCCGCACCGATCTGATCGGGCCGCTGTCGGTGGCGGTCGGTGCGGCGGTCACCCGCCTGCTCGACTGGGGCATCGTCGAGGCGCCCCTGACGGTGGTGCCCGCGCCGACGAAGTGGACCTCGGCGCGGCGGCGCGGCGGAGATCCGGTCACCGCCATCGCGCGGGCCGCGGCGGGTGCGCACGTCGGCGTCGATCCCGCCCTGCGACTGCGGGCGTTCACCAGGGACTCGGTGGGGCTGACGCCGGATCAGCGCGTGCGCAACGTCGCGGGCCGGGTGCTGCTGCGCCACGCGGTGCCGGGGGAGGTGCTGCTGCTCGACGACGTCGTGACCACCGGCGCGACGGGCAGCGAAGCGGTACGCGTGCTGCAAACTGCCGGGAGCCGGGTTGCTGCGATGCTCGCCATCGCGCACGCCTGACGCGCCCCGACGGTGACGCCGGGGTCACGACGCCGCCTCGACCGGGAAAATCGTGCGCCGAATGGGTGGCACGGGCAGGTGAACACGGACTACCGTCAGGGCCAACCACCCGTGAATGACTCACGGCGGCGTCGAGAACACCGGCGCCACGTCGCCAGACGAGCGATAGGAGGTGAGCACTCGACACCTTGCGCCGCGGGCCGACGACATCCGGGTGGCCTCGGCGTCTTCCATACCCGCTGCGCGCGCCTTCCGCGCGCTTCCCCGGTTCAAGCCGACGAGGAAACGAGATGCCAAGTATGTCAATGCAATCCGTGGACGCTACCCGTTCGACCGTGATGGACCAGCCCGACGAACCGCACGATGCGCCGAGGGCCGAGGTCGTCGTCAAGGGCCGCAACGTCGAAGTACCCGATCACTTCCGCACCTACGTTTCGGAGAAGCTGGCCCGTCTGGAGCGCTTCGACCGCACCATCTACCTGTTCGACGTCGAACTCGACCACGAACGCAACCGCCGTCAGCGCAAGAACTGTCAGCACGTCGAGATCACCGCGCGCGGGAAGGGCCCCGTCGCACGCGGCGAGGCGTGTGCCGACAGTTTCTACGCCGCGCTCGAGTCGGCGGTGAGCAAACTCGAGAACCGGCTGCGCCGCGCCAAGGACCGCCGCAAGATCCACTACGGCGACAAGACGCCCGTGTCGCTGGCCGAGGCCACCGCGATCACCCCGCCGTTCGACCCCGCGCCGACGCCCTCCGTCGAGGAGGCCGTGGCGCCCGAGGATCACGAACCGGGCCGCATCGTGCGCACCAAGGAGCACACCGCCACGCCGATGAAGGTCGACGACGCGCTCTACGAGATGGAACTGGTCGGTCACGACTTCTTCCTGTTCCACGACCAGGAGACCGACAAGCCCACCGTGGTCTACCGGCGCCACGCCTACGACTACGGGCTGATCCGGCTGGCCTGAGCGGCTCGTCCGACGTGACGGCCGGGCTGGCCCGTGCACACTTCGACCTGGCCAGTCCGGCTGTCACCTACGATGGACCTCGTTTGAAGGGATTCTTAGGCCATCGAGGCCCCATCCAGGCTTAGGGGAAATTAGCGTGCTGTCGAAGTTGCTCCGTCTCGGCGAAGGCCGCATGGTCAAGCGTCTCAAGAGGGTGGCTGAGTATGTCAACACCCTGTCCGACGACGTCGAGAAGCTGTCCGACGACGAACTGCGCGCCAAGACCGAGGAGTTCAAGAAGCGGGTCGCCGGCGGCGAGACGCTCGACGACATCCTGCCCGAGGCCTTCGCCGTCGCCAGGGAGGCCGCCTGGCGGGTGCTGAACCAGCGGCCGTTCGACGTCCAGATCATGGGTGGCGCGGCGCTGCACTACGGCAACGTCGCCGAGATGAAGACCGGTGAGGGCAAGACCCTGACCTGTGTGCTCCCCGCGTATCTGAATGCGTTGTCCGGCAACGGAGTTCACGTCGTCACCGTCAACGACTACCTGGCCAAGCGCGACAGCGAGTGGATGGGCCGCGTGCACCGCTTCCTCGGCCTCGAGGTCGGCGTCATCCTCGGGCAGATGACGCCCGACGAGCGCCGGGTGGCCTACGCCGCCGACATCACCTACGGCACCAACAACGAGTTCGGCTTCGACTACCTGCGCGACAACATGGCCCACACCGTCGAGGACATGGTGCAGCGCGGCCACAACTACGCCATCGTCGACGAGGTCGACTCGATCCTCATCGACGAGGCCCGCACCCCGCTCATCATCTCCGGCCCCGCCGACGGCGCGTCGAACTGGTACGTCGAGTTCGCCCGGCTGGCGCCGCTGATGGAGAAGGACGTCCACTACGAGGTGGACATCCGCAAGCGCACGGTCGGCGTGCACGAGATCGGCGTCGAGTTCGTCGAGGACCAGCTCGGCATCGACAATCTCTACGAGGCCGCCAACTCGCCCCTGGTCAGCTACCTCAACAACGCGTTGAAGGCCAAGGAGCTGTTCGCCCGCGACAAGGACTACATCGTCCGCGACGGCGAGGTCGTCATCGTCGACGAGTTCACCGGGCGCGTGCTGGTGGGCCGCCGCTACAACGAGGGCATGCACCAGGCCATCGAGGCCAAGGAGCACGTCGAGATCAAGGCCGAGAACCAGACCCTGGCCACGATCACCCTGCAGAACTACTTCCGCCTCTACGACAAGCTCGCAGGCATGACCGGCACCGCCCAGACCGAGGCCGCCGAGCTGCACGAGATCTACGGCCTCGGCGTGGTGCCCATCCCGACGAACCGGGAGATGATCCGCACCGACCAGACCGACCTCATCTACAAGACCGAGGAAGCCAAGTACATCGCCGTCGTCGACGACGTCGGCGAGCGCTACGAGAAGGGGCAGCCGGTCCTCATCGGCACCACCAGCGTCGAACGCTCGGAGTACCTGTCCAAGCAGTTCACCAAGCGCCGCATCCCGCACAACGTGCTCAACGCGAAGTACCACGAGCAGGAGGCGAACATCATCGCCGAGGCGGGCCGGCGCAACGCCGTCACCGTCGCCACCAACATGGCGGGCCGCGGTACCGACATCGTGCTCGGCGGCAACGTCGACTTCCTCGCCGACAAGCGGCTGCGCGCCCGCGGCCTCGATCCGGTCGAGACGCCCGACGAGTACGAGGCCGCCTGGGACGGCGTCCTGGCACAGGTCAAGGCCGAAGCCGAGGCGGAGGCCAAGGAGGTCCGCGAGGTCGGCGGACTCTACGTGCTGGGCACCGAGCGCCACGAATCCCGCCGCATCGACAACCAGCTGCGCGGTCGCTCCGGGCGCCAGGGCGATCCCGGCGAATCGCGGTTCTACCTGTCACTCGGCGACGAACTCATGCGCCGATTCAACGGCGCCACCCTGGAGTCGCTGCTGACCCGGCTGAACCTGCCGGAGGACGTGCCGATCGAGGCCAACATGGTGACCAGGGCCATCAAGAGCGCACAGACGCAGGTCGAGCAGCAGAACTTCGAGGTCCGCAAGAACGTCCTGAAGTACGACGAGGTGATGAACCAGCAGCGCAAGGTCATCTACGCCGAACGCCGACTGATCCTCGAGGGCGAAGAGGTCCAGGAGCAGGCCAAGCAGATGATCGAGGACGTCATCACGGCCTACGTCGACGGTGCCACCGCCGAGGGCTACGCCGAGGACTGGGATCTCGCGGCGCTGTGGGATGCGCTCAAGATGCTCTACCCGGTCGGCATCGACCACCGCGACCTCATCGACTCCGGCGCCGTCGGCGAGGAGGGCGAGCTGACGCGCGACGAGCTGCGCGAGGCGCTGCTGGCCGACGCCCGACGGGCCTACGCCGAGCGCGAGGCCGAGCTGACCGAACTCGGCGGCGAGGGTGCCATGCGCCAGCTCGAGCGAAGCGTGCTGCTCACCACGATCGACCGCAAGTGGCGCGAGCACCTCTACGAGATGGACTACCTCAAGGAGGGCATCGGGCTGCGCGCGATGGCGCAGCGCGACCCGCTGGTCGAGTACCAGCGCGAGGGCTACGACATGTTCATGGGCATGCTCGACGGTCTGAAGGAGGAGTCGGTCGGGCTGCTGTTCAACGCCCAGGTGCAGGCGGCGGCGCCCCCGCCCGCCTCGCAGGTCGGCGCCACCGCCGCGCCGCCCAACCTGGCCCAGTTCGCCGCGGAGGCCGCCGCACGTGCCCGCCAGGGCGACGCCGACGGCTCCGTCGCCACGCAGGAGCGGACGCCGCAACCCGCCCCGGCGTTGCGCGTGAAGGGCATCGACGAGGAGCAGTCGCGCCCGATGACGTACTCCGGGCCGGCCGAGGACGGGTCGACCGAGGTGCAGCGCGACGGCGGTGGTGGCGGCAGGCATGCCGCCGGTGGCGGCGGGACGCGGCGCGAACGTCGGGAGGCGGCGCGCAAGCAGAGCCGGAGCGCGTCCAAGGCGCGCCGCGGGTAGTAGACCTCAGCCGATCTGGAGCGCGGTCACCTTCCACTGCCCCTCGAGCAGCTCGACGCGACCCGCGATGGCCCGTGTGCGCGGTCCGCGCGTGTAGGTCGCGAAGACCTCGGCGGCCCGCGTCTCGCCGTCGACGGTGTACGCGGGACGCAGCCGGATCCGCTGCAGGACCGCGGCGCCCGGCGGCGCATGGGCCACCATCGACGCGACCGCGTCGTAGAGGCCCGGTACCAGGAGCGGGCGCAGCTGTGCGACGGGTCGGCGCCGGTTGGTCACTTCAAGCACCCGGCGTAGCGCGGTGTCGGCGAAGACCGCCGCGGCGCGGGGGAGCGGCGGTTCGGCCCGGCGCGGGGTGGCCGCGGCGGGGGCCGGTCGCAGCGTCCGCACCGTGGGCCGTCGCATGGCGGCGGGGGACGGGGTCGGGCACGGTCCGTGCGCGGGCGCGCCCACCGGCGGCGGTTCGTAGTCGATGACCGGCGAGATGGAGGACGTGCGGTGGGCCGGGGGATGCGGTGGGGGCACGGGGTTCTCCAGCGGTTCGAGTCGGAGGGGGCGTCTGCTGGAGAGTGGCTGACCCATCGATGATCCCACGGTCGGCGGGTGAGCCTGAGCACCCGTAGTGCGGCGTCCCAGATTCGCCGGTTACCGTGACGGAGTTCAGACGATGGGCGGGGAGGGGTTCGTGCTGTCATGGTGACGAGACTGTCGGCGAGCGACGCCTCGTTCTACCAGCTGGAGAACACCTCGACGCCGATGTACGTGGGTTCGCTGGCGATCCTGCGCAGACCCCGCAGCGGCCTCAGTTATGAGACGTTGCTCGCCACCGTCGAGCAACGGTTGCCGCAGATTCCGCGATACCGGCAGAAGGTGCGCGAGGTGGCCCTCGGGTTGGCCCGGCCGGTGTGGATCGACGACCGCGAATTCGACATCACCTATCACATCCGCCGCTCGGCGTTGCCGTCTCCCGGCAGCGATGCCCAGTTGCACGATCTGGTCGCCCGGCTCGGCTCACGGCCACTGGACAAGTCCCGTCCGCTGTGGGAGATGTACCTCGTCGAGGGGCTGGCGAAGAACCGTCTCGCGATCTACACGAAGTCGCACCAGGCATTGGTCAACGGCATGTCGGCGTTGGAGATCGGGCACGTCATCGCCGATCGCACGCAGAAGTCACCGGAGTTCGGCGAGGACATCTGGATCCCCGCGCGCGAACCGAGCGACGCCCGCCTGGCGGTGGGCGCCCTCGGCGAGTTCGTCGCCCGGCCGGGGGGCCAGCTGGCGGCGGTCCGCGCGGCCGTCACCGAGACGGGCCAGCTCCTCGATGCCGGCCGCCGGTTCGCCGACGTCGTCAAGACGTTGGCCAGGGGGACCGCTCCGAACAGTCCGCTCAACACGACCGTGTCGCGCAACCGGCGGTTCACGGTCGCCAGTCACCGGCTCGAGGACTACCGCGGGTTGCGGGCGCGCTATGACTGCGACGTCAACGACGTCATCCTGGCGGTGATCGCCGGGGCGCTGCGCAACTGGTTGCTGTCGCGCGGTGAGCCGGTCACGTCGACGTCGACGGTCCGGGCGATGGTGCCCATGTCGGTCTACCCGGAGGCCGAGCTCGACGTGACGGGGCCCGGCCAGGCGATCAGCGAGGTGTCGCCCTTCCTGGTGGATCTGCCGACGGGTGAGGGCAACGCGGTGGTGCGGCTCTCGCAAATCGCCCACGCCACCGAGTCCCATTCGACGGCGGCCAGCCTGGTCGACGCGCGGACCATCGTCACGCTGTCGGGTTTCGCGCCACCGACGTTGCACGCCATGGGAACTCGGGTCGCCACCAGTTTCTCGGCCCGGCAGTTCAACCTGCTGATCACCAACGTGCCCGGCGCGCAGAAGCAGATGTACGTGGCGGGCACCAAGCTGTTGGAGACGTATTCGGTGCCGCCGCTGCTGAACAAGCAGGTGCTCGCGGTCGGGGTGACGTCCTACAACGGCATGCTGTACTTCGGCATCAACGCCGACCGCGACGCGATGAGCGACGTCGACATGCTGCCCACGCTGCTGCGCGAGTCGCTCGACGAGCTGCTCGAGGCCGCGCAGTAGCGTCGTCGCCGCTGCCACCGGTCCTTCGGCGACCAGTACCCTTCACCTGGTGCGTGTCTACATCCCCGCGACTCTGGCCATGCTGCAGCGCCTGGTCGCCGATCAGTCATTGCACGCGCTGAGTGGGACGGCGTTCGCCGTGACGCCGACCCTGCGGGAGTCCTACGCCGAGGGCGACGACGACGAGCTATCCGAGGTCGCGCTGCGGGAGGCGGCGTTGGCGTCGCTGCGGCTGCTGGCCGCCGAGTCCGACGAGCAGGAGCGCAGCGACCGGGGAATCGAGTCCGGGGAGTTGCCGCTGCGTCGCGCGGTGCTCGTCGCCGACGTGGAGGGGGCGACGTCGAGGCCCGACCTCGACGACGCCGTGGTGCGGCTATCGGGCCCGATCGGGTTCGGCGACGTGGTCGCGGCCTACGTCGACAACGCCACCGCGGAGCCGGCCGTGGCGGCGGCGATGGACGTCGTCGACCTGGCCGACCTGGGCGACGAGGACGCCGAACTCACCGTCGGTGACGCCATGGATCACGACCTCGCCTGGTACGCCACCCAGGAACTGCCATTCCTGCTGGAGCTGCTGTGACGGACTGGATACGGTCTCGTAAGTTACGGTACCGTAGGTTGACTCCGCGGGTCCCAGATCTCGGCCCGGAGTACGGACATCGGGGCGAGGACGTCAGGAGCTGTCGTGGCCAAGAACGAGGTCAAGATTGCGGCGAACGTGGCTGACACCATCCGGCCCGCCGTCGCCAGCCGCAATCCCGGTTGGCAGGCGCTGCGCACGATCGCCGGCCGCATCACGACGCCCCTGCTGCCCGACGACTACCTCAAGCTGGCGAACCCGCTGTGGTCGGCGCGCGAACTGCGGGGCCGCGTGGTGGAGGTTCGCCGAGAGACGGTCGACTCCGCGACGCTGGTGATCAAGCCGGGGTGGGGTTTCCGCTTCGACTACGAGCCGGGTCAGTACATCGGGATCGGCGTGCTGATGGACGGCCGGTGGCGATGGCGGTCCTACTCGCTGACCTCGGCTCCGATCACCGGGGGATCGCGCACCATCACCATCACGGTCAAGGCGATGCCGGAGGGCTTCCTGTCCAGCCATCTGGTCGGTGGCGTCACGCCGGGCACGATCGTGCGGCTGGCCGCGCCGCAGGGCAACTTCGTGATGCCCGACCCGGCGCCGGCGTCGGTCCTGTTCCTCACCGCGGGATCGGGCATCACGCCGGTGATGTCGATGCTGCGCACGCTGGCCCGCCGCGATCAGATCGGCGACGTGGTGCACGTCCACTCGGCGCCGACCGACTCCGACGTCATGTTCGCCGACGAGCTGTCCCGGTTGCACGAGGTCCATGACGGCTACCGGCTGACCGTGCGGGCGACCCGGACCGAGGGCAGGCTCGACCTGTCCCAGCTCGATCAGACCGTGCCCGACTGGCGTGACCGTCAGACGTGGGCGTGCGGACCGGAGGGCATGCTCGACGACGCGCAGCGGCTGTGGTCGGCCTCGGGTCGGTCCGAGCGGTTGCACCTCGAGCGGTTCGCCGCGTCGCGTGCGGCCGCGCACGGCACCGGCGGCACGGTGACGTTCGAGCGCAGCGGCAGGAGCGCCACGGTGGACGCCGCCACGTCGCTGATGGATGCCGGCGAGCAGGCGGGGGTCCGGATGCCGTTCGGCTGCCGGATGGGCATCTGCCAGTCCTGCGTCGTCGGCCTGCTCGAAGGCCACGTCCGGGATCTGCGGACGGGTGTCGAACACGAGCCGGGGAGCCGGGTGCAGACGTGCGTTTCCGCAGCGTCCGGCGATTGCGTGCTCGATGTCTGAGGTTTACTGACTAGTAACCTACGGGAACGTAGGTTACCGTAGAGTAATCAATGAAAGGAGGCTGACCGATGGCAATCACAGACGTACCGGAATTCGCACATCTGACGGACGCGGACATCGAGAATCTGGGCAACGAACTCGATGCGATCCGCCTTGACATCGAAGACTCCCGCGGGGAACGCGACTCGAAGTACATCCGGCGCACCATCGCCGCCCAGCGCGCGCTCGAGGTGACGGGCCGACTTCTGCTGGCCGCCGGCTCCAAGCGCTCGGCGTGGTGGGCGGGGACGGTGTCCCTCGGCGTGGCCAAGATCATCGAGAACATGGAGATCGGCCACAACGTCATGCACGGCCAGTGGGATTGGATGAACGATCCCGAGATTCACTCCTCGACGTGGGAGTGGGACATGAGTGGGTCGTCCAAGCACTGGCGGTTCACCCACAACTTCATGCATCACAAGTACACCAACATCCTCGGGATGGACGACGACGTCGGCTACGGCGTCATCCGCGTCACCCGTGATGCGAAGTGGAAGCCGTTCAACCTCTACGGCAACCTGCTCTTCAACACGCTCCTGGCGATCGGCTTCGAGTGGGGTGTCGGGCTGCAGCACCTGGAACTCGGCAAGATCGCCAAGGGCGGCGACGACCGCGCCTCGACGCTGATCCGCGTGCGGGAGTTCGGCGTCAAGGCGGGCCACCAGATCGTCAAGGACTACGTCGCCTACCCGGCGTTGACGTCGCTGTCGCCGGCGGCCACCTACGGGTCGACGCTGAAGGCCAATGCGATCGCGAACGTGATCCGCAACGTCTGGGCCAACGCGGTGATCTTCTGCGGGCACTTCCCCGACGGCGCGGAGAAGTTCACGAAGACCGACATGGTGGGCGAGACCAGGGGTCAGTGGTATCTGCGCCAGATGTTGGGGAGCGCGAACTTCGAGGCGGGCCCGGCGCTGCGCTTCATGAGCGGCAACCTGTGCCACCAGATCGAGCACCACCTGTACCCGGATCTGCCCAGCAACCGGTTGCACGAGATCGGTGTGCGCGTGCGGCAGATCTGCGACAAGTACGACCTGCCCTACACGACGGGCAATTTCGCGGTGCAGTACGGCAAGACGTGGCGGACCATCGCCAAGTTGTCGTTGCCGGACAAGTATCTAAAGGACACCCGCGACGATGCGCCGGAGACGCGCAGCGAGCGAATGTTCGACGGGCTCGAACCCGGTGAACGCCGCGGGCTGAAGTCCGCCATCGCGGCCGTCCGCGCCAAGCGTCGGACGCCACGCACCTAAGCCGCCGAAACTGCGGGGAGATCACGGTTCCAGACGAATCCGTGATCTCCCCGCAGTTTCGCGGTCGGGGTCAGTCGGGGATGTAGTCGAACGTGTCGGGGTTGGGCCCCGTGCGTCCGTCCTCGCCCCTGTCGAGTGCGGTCAGCGCGTCGACGTCGTGCTGGCTCAGCTCGAAGTCGAACAGCGCGTAGTTCTCCTCGATTCGCTTGGGCGTCACGGACTTCGGGAACACGATGTCACCGCGCTGGATGTGCCAGCGCAACACCACCTGGGCCGGCGTCCGGCCCGCCGCTTCGGCGATCTGCGTCACGACGGGGTCGTCGAGCACCTTGCCCTGCGCGATCGGCGACCATGCCTCGACGGCGATGTCGTGCTCGGCGCAGTACGCGCGGACCTCCTCGTTGACGAAGTACGGGTGGACCTCGATCTGGTTGACGGCGGGAACGGTGTCGCTCTGGGTGGCCAGCCGCTCGAGGTGGTGCACCTGGAAGTTGGACACGCCGATGCTCTTGGCGCGGCCGTCGCGGCGGAACTCCTCGAGCGTCTGCCACGTCGAGACGAAGTCGCCGCCGTAGCGGGTCGGCAGCGGCCAGTGGATGAGGAACAGGTCGACGTAGTCGAACCCGAGCTTGCTCAGCGTCTCGTCGAAGGCCTTGCGCGCCGCGTCGGGTTCGTGGAAGCCGTTGTTCAACTTGCTGGTGATGAAGACGTCGGCGCGGTCGATGCCGGAGTCGCGGATGCCCTGCCCGACGCCCGCCTCGTTCTGGTACATCTCGGCGGTGTCGATGTGGCGGTACCCGATGTCCAGCGCGGTCTTGACGGCGCCTGCGGTCTCGTCGGGATCGATCTGGTAGACCCCGAACCCGAGCTGCGGGATCGAGTTGCCGCTGGTCAGTTCGATCGTCGGTATCTGGCTCATGAATTGCTCTCCTTGTCCGTTCAGCGTTGGCAGCGTGCCCAGTCCGCACGGGACGCAAACGGCGGCGACGCGCCGGTGCTACCCGCGGTCGTCCTCGCCCATCGCGGTCAGGAGACGGCGCGCCGCCACGACACGGTCGGCCGCGTGACCGGTGAGCTCGTCGAGTGCGCAGTCCGGGTCGGCGGGCGGTCCCATGTGGCCGCATCCGCGCGGGCAGTGCTCGATGGCCTCGGCGAGGTCGGAGAAGGCCATCATGACGTTGGCCGGGGCGATGTGGGCGAGGCCGAAGGACCGGATGCCCGGGGTGTCGATCACCCAGCCCGAACCGTGCAGCGGCAACGCGACCGACTGCGTCGAGGTGTGCTTGCCCTTGCCGACGCCGGACACCACCCCGACCGCGCGATGAGCATGGGGCACCAGGCGATTCACCATCGTCGACTTGCCGACCCCGGAATGGCCCACCAGCACCGTCGACTTCCCCTCGAGCAGGTGCACCACCGTGTCGAGGTCGTCGTCGCGGCCCGCGGACACGACCTGCAGGTCGAGTCCGGCGAACTGCGCGGCGAACGGTTCCGGGGGCGCGAGGTCGGACTTCGTCAGGCACAGGATCGGCACCAGGCCGCCGGTGTAGGCCGCGATCAGCGATCGCTCGACGAAGCCGGTGCGCGGCGGGGGATCGGCCAGCGCGACCACGATCAACAGCTGATCGGCGTTGGCGACGACCACGCGCTCGGTCGGATCGGTGTCATCGGCGGTGCGCCGCAACACCGTTCGCCGCTCCCCGCGCCGCACGATGCGGGCCAGGGTGTCGGGGGTGCCGGTGAGGTCGCCGACGACGTCGACCTCGTCGCCGACGACGATGGGCGTGCGCCCCAATTCGCGGGCGCGCATCGCGGTGACGCGATGGTCGGGATCGCCGCCGAGCGCGCAGCCCCACCGGCCGCGGTCGACGGTGACGACCATGGCGGCCTTGGCGTCGGCGTGCTCGGGGCGGGTCTTGGTCCGCGGTCGCGAACCTCGGCCCGAGCGCACCCGGACGTCGGATTCGTCCAGGTAGTCACCGGGTCTCAAGCGCCTGCTCGCGGGCGCAGCATCGCGGCCCACATGCCGGGGAAGTCGGGCAGTGTCTTGGCGGTCGTGCCGATGTCCTGCACCTCGACGCCCGGCACCCGCAGGCCGACGATCGCGCCCGCGGTCGCCATCCGGTGGTCGGCATAGGAGCGCCAGACCCCGCCATGCAGCGTCGTCGCGGTGATCGTCAGGCCGTCCGCGGTCTCCACGCAATCCCCACCGAGACCGTTGATCTCGGCGGTGAGCGCCGCCAGGCGGTCGGTCTCGTGGCCCCGCAGGTGCGCGATGCCGGTCAGGTGCGACACCGATCCCGGGGTGGCCAGCGCGGCGAGCGCCGCCATCGACGGGGCCAGTTCGCCCACCGCGTGGAGGTCGGCGTCGAAGCCGTGGTAGCTCGCCGGGCCGGTCACGCCGAGGTGCGAATCTCCTTGACGCACAGTCGCTCCCACGGTGGCGAGCAGGTCGATGATCGTGTCGGCGGGCTGCACGCTGACCCGCGGCCATCGGCCGATGCGCACGGTCCCCGCGGTGACGATCGCGGCGGCCAGGAACGGCACGGCGTTGGACAGGTCGGGCTCGATGGCCCAGTGTCGCGCGGCGATGGGACCGGGCCGGACGCGCCAGCGGTTGTGCTCGGAGTCGTCGACGACGACGCCGGCGTCGCGCAGCATCGACACCGTCATCGCGACGTGCGGCGCCGACGGCACGGACTCCCCGGTGTGCACCACGGTCAGACCGTCGTCGAAGGTCGCACCCGACAGCAGCAGCCCCGAGACGAACTGCGACGACGCCGACGCGTCGATGTGCACCGTGCCCCCGGCCACCGAACCCTTGCCGTGCACCAGGAATGGCATCGCGTCGCCGTCGACCGCGACGCCGAGGCCGCGCAGACCGTCGAGCAGGGGAGCGATCGGGCGGGCGCGGGCCTGCTCGTCGCCGTCGAACGTGACGGCCTGCCCACCGAGCGCGGCGACCGGAGGGACGAAGCGCAACACCGTCCCCGCGAGGCCGCAGTCGACGCGGGCGTCGGGCGCCGGGGCGATCGTGCCGCTGACCGTCAGCTCGGTGCCGTCGCCGTCGAGCGTCACGCCGAGGGTCCGCAGCGCATCGATCATCAGGTCGGTGTCGCGGCTGCGCAGCGCGCCGGTGACGGTCGAGGTGCCGTGCGGCGTGGCCAGCGCGGCCAGCACCAGCGCGCGGTTGGTCTGAGACTTGGAGCCGGGCACCTCGACGTCGGCGTGCACGGGCGTCGTCGTCGACGGCGCCTGCCAGTTCTGCATGGCGTCCATCCTGCCCTGTCGGCCCCTTCTGCCACCATGGGTGGCATGTGTGGGCGATTCGCGGTGACGACCGATCCGGCGCTGCTCGCAGAGAAGATCAAGGCGCTCGACGAGGCGACGGCGGCCGAGCAGAAGCCGGTGGAGCCGAACTTCAACGTGGCGCCGACGACGACCATCACCTCGGTGGTCAGGCGGCACGCCGAGCCGGAGGACGAGCCGACGCGGCGGGTGCGGTCGATGCGGTGGGGTCTGGTGCCGTCGTGGGCGAAGACCGGGCCCGACGGTGGCCCCGACACCAAGGGTCCACTGCTGATCAACGCCCGCGCCGAGACCGTCACGACGTCGTCGGCGTTCCGCGCCTCGGCCAAGGGCAAGCGCTGCCTGGTCCCCATGGACGGCTGGTATGAGTGGCGCGGCGAGAAGGGCGCCAAGACGCCGTTCTACATGTACGGCGAGGACGCCGAGCTGTTGTTCATGGCCGGTCTGTGGTCGACCTGGCGGCCCAAGGATGCACCGAGGGACGCCCCGCCGCTGATGAGCTGCACCATCATCACGACCGAGGCGGCGGGCCCGCTGGCCGAGATCCACGACCGCATGCCGCTGACGATCAGCGAGCGGGACTGGGACCGCTGGCTCGACCCCGACGCCCCCGTCGACGACGGGCTGCTGAAGGGTCACGGCGACCTCGACCGCATCGCAGTCCGCCAGGTGTCCCGCCTGGTGAACAGCGTCCGCAACAACGGTCCCGAGCTGATCGAACCCGCCGAGCCGGAACCCGAACAGGCCACGCTGCTGTGAACCATCCGCTCCACGCGGCCGGTGTCGTCGATGCGCTGGCCGTGGATCTGCGCAGCGCCGGGTACACCACCGACGGCGTAGCGCGTCTGCTCGGCGCCGATGCCAATGCGGCGTTCAGTCGCGGGTTGCAGTGGTCGGCGCTGCGGGCCACCGCCCGGGCCACGCCGGCCGACCTGCGGCTGGCGGTGCTGGTGCGGCTGTTCCTGCTCGGCACCGACGAACCGACGAACCGGGTCGCGCTGGCGCTGCCCACGGTGGGTGTCGACGCGCTGCTGGCCAACGGCGTCGTCGAGCGGGCCGACGGGGGTTCGCTGCGCGCACTGCTCGACGTCCGCCCGCACGGTGACGGGGTGCGGGACTTCCTGGTGGTGTCCGATCAGGATGCCGCGATGCGCCAGGGGCCCGTGCAGCACGATCACGTCCTCGGCATCGGCGGCGCGTCGGTGACGCTGGCCTACGCCGTGGTGCGGTCCCCGGTCGGGCGCGCGCTGGACGTCGGCACCGGCTCCGGCGTCCAGGCGGTGCACCTGTCGGCGCACTGCGAGGAGGTCGTCGCCACCGACACCAACGAACGGGCGCTGGCGCTCGCGGCGGCGACCGCGCGGCTCAACGGCCTGCGGTGGGATCTGCGTCGCGGCAGCCTGTTCGAGCCGGTCGCGGGTGAACGCTTCGACCTGGTCGTGTCCAACCCGCCGTTCGTGGTCGGCACGGGCGCCCTCGACTACCTCTACCGTGACTCCGGGATGGTCGGAGATGCGTTGTCGCAGAGGGTGATTGAAGAGGTCGGCGACTACCTCGAGCCCGGTGGCACCGCCCAGGTGATGGCCAACTGGATCGTCCGCCGCGGGGAGGACTGGCGCGACCGGGTGCACGGCTGGCTGGCGGGGACCGGGCTGCACGCGTGGGCGGTGCAGCGCGAGTTCGCCGACCCGATCAGCTACGTGTCGCTGTGGACCTCCGACGCCGGCGAGCGCCCCGAGGACGCAGCCCGCCGCGGTGGGCAGTGGCTGGACTGGTTCGATGACGAGGGCGTGGCGGGCGTCGGCATGGGCATGATCACGGTCCGGGCGCCGCGCCGCGGCGAGACGCGCCCACCCGACCAGGTGCTCGAGCAGATCACCGGCGAGGACGAGGGGCTGACCGGACCCGAGGTCGAGGCGTTCTTCGCCCGCCGGGAGTACCTGCACGACACCGGCGACGCGACCCTGCTGGCCGCCACGCTGTCCACGGCGCCGGTGCTGCTGGAGGAGCAGTCGCTGCCGGGGGCCGACGGCTGGCAGGTGGTCGGCGCGTCCGTGCGGCGGCCCGGCGGCCCCGGCGCCGTGCTCGGCGTCGACGAGGTGTCTCGCGCGCTGCTCGCGGGCTGCCGCGGGGAGGTGCCGCTCGGCACACTCATCGAACTGTTGGCCGCCCATCACGGCGTGGACGCCGATGCGCTGGCCGAGGCGGCGCTACCGGTCGTACGAGAGGCGATCGGACGCGGAATCCTCTACGAGGCAACGTGATTGGCTCATCGGCACGCGCCGCGTCACCGGCTAGGGGCCGGTGTAGCCGGGCGGGTTGGGGTCCTCGACCCACAGGTCGACGCCCAACTCCGAGCCGGGTACGCAGTCGTAGACCGACAGGTCGGTCACGCCGGATTCCACCAGGACGTCCTCGCACAGCACCGCGTTGCCGGTGTACTCGGTCGCGGGCTTGGTGACGATGACGTACGCCGCGTCGGCGTAGACCTCGGGCTTGCGGGCGCGGGCCATCGCCTCGGCGCCGCCGAGCAGGTTCTGCACCGCCGCGGTGGCGACCATGGTTCGCGGCCACAGGGTGTTCGACGCGATGCCGTCGGCCCGCAGCTCCTCGGCCATGCCGAGGCCGCACAGCGTCATCCCGTACTTGGCCATCATGTACGCCGTGGGCTTGAGCCACTTCTGGTCGAGCAGGATCGGCGGTGACAGCGTGAGGATGTGCGGGTTCTCGCGGCCCACCATGTGCGGAATGCAGGCCTGCGACACGGCGTAGGTGCCGCGCACGTTGATGCCGTTCATGAGGTCGAACCGCTTGAGGGGGACCTCGGTGATCGACCCGAGGTTGATGGCCGAGGCGTTGTTGACGCAGATGTCGATGCCGCCGAACTGTTCGACGGCCTGCGCCACGGCGGCCTGCACCGATTCGCCGTCGCGGACGTCGCCGAGGATGGGCAGCGCCTGCCCGCCGGCTGCCTCGATCTCCTTGGCTGCGGTGTAGATCGTGCCGTCGAGCTTGGGGTGCGGCTCGGCGGTCTTGGCGACGAGCGCGACGTTGGCACCGTCGGCGGCGACGCGCTTGGCGATCGCCAGCCCGATACCGCGGCTGGCCCCGGAGATGAACATGGTCTTTCCCTTGAGCGACATGGTCCACACCCTAGACAGCAAGGATGTCGGCAGTCACCGCGTTGGTCAGACGGACGAGGTCCTGCGGCGCCAGCGACACCTCGAGGCCGCGCTTTCCCGCGCTGCAGAGCACGCGATCCCACGCCAGCGCCGAGTCGTCGACGACGGTCGGCAACCGCTTGCGCTGGCCCAGGGGAGAGATGCCTCCGATGACGTATCCGCTGGAGCGTTCGGCGGCGCTGCGGTCGGCCATCTCGGCGCGCGACACGCCGAGCGCCGCGGCCGCCGCCTTGAGCGACAGCTGGTAGGGCACCGGCAGGCAGGCGACGGCGAGCCCCGTCGGGATGGCGATGACCAGCGTCTTGAAGATCTGGTCGGCGCTGACGCCCGCACTCGCGCCGAGGTGGGCGACGGCCTCGTCGCCGAAGGCGTCGGTGCGCGGGTCGTGCTCGTAGCGGAGCACCTCGTGGGCGACGCCGGCGGCGACGAGCACGCCGATCGCCGGGGTCGCTGCGCTGGGCACCGGGTCACGATAGCGGCGAACGCGCGGGGAACAACCGCGGCCGTGCCTGCTGTTGTGAGCTGGTACGGGTCGCCGAAGACGACCGTGTCGGGATCAACCACTAGGATCACTGAAGGGAGACACCCCGGTGCCAACGCTCTGCCTGGAACGCCCGGTCTACGTGCCGGCCGCGTTCGACGGCGCCGCGAGAGAAGGGACGGTGTCGATTCAGATGACCGACCTCGACGGTGCAGTGGCCGCCGCGCCCGAAGATCCTGCCGTGGAAACCGACGCCGAACTCACGGCACGATTCGAGCGCGACGCGATACCGCTGCTCGATCAGCTGTACGGCGGCGCCCTGCGGATGACGCGCAACCCCGCGGACGCGGAGGACCTGCTGCAGGAGACCATGGTCAAGGCCTACGCCGGGTTCCGCTCGTTCCGCGCGGGCACCAACCTCAAGGCGTGGCTCTACCGCATCCTGACCAACACCTACATCAACAGCTATCGCAAGAAGCAGCGCCAGCCGGCTGAGTACCCCACCGAGGAGATCACCGACTGGCAGCTGGCGGCCAATGCGCAGCACACGTCGACCGGGTTGCGCTCGGCCGAGGTGGAGGCGATGGAGGCCCTGCCGGACACCGAGATCAAGGCGGCGCTGCAGGCGCTGCCCGAGGAGTTCCGGATGGCGGTCTACTACGCCGACGTCGAAGGGTTCCCCTACAAGGAGATCGCCGAAATCATGGACACTCCCATCGGGACGGTGATGTCCCGGCTGCACCGTGGACGCAAGCAGCTCCGCGAACTGCTTGCCGACGTCGCCAGGGACCGCGGCTTCGTCCGAGGTCCGCGGCTCGACGAGCCCGAGGAGGTGTCCTCGTGAGCGACGACGCCGTACGCCCCGACGAATACACCTTCCGCCCGCCGGTCGGCCCCGTCGACCCCGACCACCCCGAATGCGCCTCGGTGATCGCAGAGATCTGGACGCTGCTCGACAACGAGTGCCCCACCCTGGAGACCCGCGACAAGCTGCGCCAGCACCTCGAGGAGTGCCCGACGTGCCTGCGTCAGTACGGCATCGAGGACCGGGTCAAGCGGCTCATCGCCACCAAGTGCAGCGGTGACCGGGCGCCGGAATCCCTGCGGGCGCGGCTGCGCATCGAGATCAGCCGCACCACGATCATCAGCAGCTAGCCAGCACGAAAGAAGGCCTTCACCCCGGGGTGAAGGCCTTCTGCGTATCCGGCGCAGGACCTACTTGACGGCCTTCGAGCCGCAGTTGGGGCGCTTGCCGTGGTTCGCCTTGGTGTGCTTGCGGTCGCGCTTCTTCCGGCCACGCTTAGCCATGATGGTCCTCCAGTGAGTCAATTGCTTACCCGTCATCCTCTCACGCTCGCGCCACTGCATTCCAATCCCGCCCGTGTGGTTCGATAGACCTTGCAGGCACCGAGACGAGTTGGGGTGAAGATGGCCGAGGATGTTCGCGCTGAGATCGTGGCCAGTGTGCTCGAGGTCGTGGTGAGCGAGGGCGATCACATCGGTGAAGGGGAGACCCTGGTGCTCCTGGAGTCGATGAAGATGGAGATCCCCGTCCTGGCCGAGGTGGCCGGCACGGTCACCTCCGTGAGCGTGTCCGTCGGCGACGTCATCCAGGCCGGCGACCTCATCGCCGTCATCAGCTAGCCGCGCCGCCACGCCTGCGCCATGTCGACCCTCGGTGACCTCCTCGCCGAGCACACCATGCTGCCGGGCAGCGCCGTCGACCATCTGCACGCCGTGGTGGGCGAGTGGCAGCTCCTCGCGGACCTGTCGTTCGCCGACTTCCTGATGTGGGTGCACCACGACGACGGCTCGCTGGTGTGCGTCGCGCAGGTCCGCCCGAACACGGCGCCGACGGTGTTGTTGGCCGACGCAGTGGGCACGGTCAATACCGCCAGCGACATGCCGGTCGTCGCGGCCGCGTTCCAGTCCGGTCACATCGGCCGCGAAAGCGATGCGCTGCAAGGCGATTCGGAGCTGAGCCAATGGCTCAACGTCGAGGCCGTGCCCGTGCGCCACGGCAACGAGGTCGTGGCGGTGCTGACGCATCAGACCGCGCTCGCCGACCGGCGCAAGGCCAGCCCGCTGGAGCGCGCGTACCTCGACTGCGCGGCGGACCTCCTGCACATGCTGTCGGAGGGCACGTTCCCGAACGTGGGTGACATCGCGATGTCGCGGTCCAGCCCGCGGGTCGGCGACGGCTTCATTCGGCTCGACGTCACCGGCGGTGTCAGCTTCGCCAGCCCCAACGCGATCTCGGCGTACCACCGGATGGGGCTGACCGCCGAGTTGGAGGGGCACAACCTCGTCACGGTCACCCGGCCGCTGATCTCCGATGCGTTCGAGGCCCAGGAGCTGGCGAACCACGTCCGCGACTCGCTGTCGGGCGGGTCCAGCATGCGCATGGAGGTCGATGCGGGGGGAGCGGCGGTGCTGTTGCGCACGCTCCCGCTGGTGATCAACGGCGCGGCGGCGGGCGCCGGCGTGCTGATCCGCGACGTCACCGAGGTCAAGCGCCGCGACCGGGCGCTGCTGTCCAAGGATGCGACCATCCGCGAGATCCACCACCGCGTGAAGAACAACCTGCAGACCGTGGCGGCGCTGCTGCGGCTGCAGGCGCGGCGCACCAACAACGCCGAGGGGCGTGACGCGCTCATCGAATCCGTCCGACGGGTCTCCTCGATCGCGCTGGTGCACGACGCGCTGTCGATGTCGGTCGACGAGGAGGTCAACCTCGACGAGGTCGTGGACCGGATCGTGCCGATCATGAACGACGTGGCCTCGGTGGGTAGGCCCGTGCGCATCAACCGGGTGGGGGATCTGGGCGTGCTGGACGCCGACCGCGCCACCGCGTTGGTGATGGTGATCACCGAACTGGTGCAGAACGCGATCGAGCATGCCTATGACTCGTCGTCGGACAACGGCAGCGTGACGATCCGTGCCGAACGCTCGTCGCGGTGGCTCGACGTCGTGGTCCACGACGACGGCCGCGGTCTGCCCGACGGTTTCAGCCTGGAGAAGTCGGACAGTCTCGGGCTGCAGATCGTGCGGACGCTCGTCGCCGCCGAATTGGACGGATCGCTGGGCATGCACGCCGTCCCGACCGGCGGCACCGACGTCGTGCTGCGGGTGCCGATCGGCCGCCGCGGCCGCTCCGCCCAGTAACGCGGCCGACATCCAGCGGTAACGACGCATGTCGCGCACGAAAACGGCCCCGGATTCCTCCGGGGCCGTTTCGGAAAGATCGGTTGATCGGCTAGACGCCGGTGCGGGCCTTCGTGCGCGCGTTGCGACGCTTGAGGGCGCGGCGCTCGTCCTCGCTCATGCCGCCCCACACGCCTGCGTCCTGTCCGGACTCCAACGCCCAGCTCAGGCACTCCGTGGTGACCGGGCAACGGTTGCAGACGAGCTTCGCGTCAGCGATCTGTGCGAGTGCCGGACCGCTGTTCCCGACGGGGAAGAACAGTTCCGGGTCCTCGTCACGACAGACCGCCTTGTGCCGCCAATCCATAGTTACAACTCCTCTTCGTGTGCGCAGCAAGGCGCACGAGCTTTTACTTCGGCTGTTAACGCGTGCAACCAAATGTTTCTGCACTGTTGCAAACGATGCTTCCACAGGCTGAACAGATGTCAATAGAGCCGCGTTAACACGTGTGCAATCTCACTGGCTTCTCGATGTGGGACCGGGTTGGCCGTCCCCTCATTCCGTTGTACTACACTCGGCGTACTCGTGCCTTGATTCGTGCCAGATCGCGACGCATTCGCCGGTCAATCGTGTGTTGGTGGGGCGGCCACCACGGCCAGGGCATTCGGCACCGAGGTGAACGTCATGGTCTTTCGCTCGCCGACGTAGTCCCCGTCGATCTGACACGCCGTCGGCGTGTCGGCGATCACCCGGACCCACAACACGTCGTCGTCGCGCACCAGGTGCTTGGCCTCGATGCGCCGGTTCTTCGACAGCATCCGAGCCACCAAACGCAGATTCGCCCACACGTTCATGCTGGTCGTCGCGAACACGCCGAGGCCCGTCTCGAAGGTCGTCTCCGGATTCGTCCACACCGGGCGCGTGTTGGCGTAGGTCCACGGGCTCGAATTCGACACGAAGGCGAAGTGCACCCCGGTGACGGGGTCCCGGCCCGGCAGTTCCAGCGTCAGCGTCGGATCGCGGCGGGCGCTGGCCAGCACTTCGCGCGTGGCCACCCGCATGTAGCGCGACGCGGTGACCTTGCGGCCCTTCTCGCGCTGCGCCTCGACGGCCGCCACCACGTCCCCGTCGACACCCATGCCCGCAGTGAACACGCCCCACCGGTCGCCGCAGTCCATCAGCCCGATCCGGCGCCACGGCACGCCCCTCCGGTAGGCGCCGAGCAGGTCCACCAGCTGATTCGTCGCCACGATCGGGTCCGCGCTGATCCCCAGCGCCCGCGCGAACACGTTGGCCGAACCGCCGGGCACCACGCCGACCGCGGGCCCGTCGCGGGGCGGTACGTGACCGCAGTCGCCGAGGATCCCGTTGACCACCTCGTTCACGGTGCCGTCACCCCCGTGCACGATGACGACGTCGGTGCCGTCGCGGGCCGCCTCGCCGGCAATCTCGATGGCGTGACCGCGGTGATCGGTGTGGGCGACCCTGAGGGTGACCCGACTCTCGAGCGCGTGGGCGAGCAGGTCCCGGCCGGCCGGCGTCGTCGACGTGGCGTTCGGATTGACGATCAGCACGGCGCGCACGGGGCCCAACCCTATCGGCACGCGCCGCGGCCGCGCTCTACCCTCGACGGTGTGATCGTGCCCGCGCCCTCCACCGTGCGACAGGCCGCCGCCGTCGTGGCTCTCGAGGGCGTGGCGCTGCTGGTCGTCGCCGGGGTATTGATCGTCCGGGCGGTCGGCGGGGCCCACGAGAAGTCCATCAGTGGGTACGGCACCGCAGGCTGGTTCGTCGTGATGGGCGCGGCGGTGCTGACCTCCGGGTGGGCGCTGTGGACCGGGCGCCGGTGGGGCCGGGGCATCGCGGTCTTCGCACAATTGCTGCTGCTGCCGGTGGCCTGGTACGTCGCCGTCGGGTCGCAGCAGTGGTCCTACGGGGTGCCCATCGCGCTCGTCGCCGTCGCCGCGCTGGCGTTGCTGTTCAGTCCGTCGGCCGTGCAGTGGCTGTCTCAGGACCCGGCCAGCGCCGACAACTCGTCGCCCGACACGCGGTAGGTGATCCACTCGGTCTGCGGCCGGCCGCCCACGGCGTCGTAGAGGGCGATCGCGGTGGTGTTCCAGTCGAGCACCGCCCACGTCAGTCGGGTGTAGCCGTTGTCGACGCACTCCCTGGCCAGGGTCGCCAGCAGGGCCTTGGCCAGCCCGAGGCGCCGGAACGTCGGCTTCACGAAGAGGTCTTCGAGGTAGATGCCCGCCACGCCGTCCCAGGTCGAGAAGTTGCGAAACCACAAGGCCATCGCGGCGGGTTCGCCGTCGACCTCGGCGACGTGGGCCCACGCCGCGGGCTGATCGGCGAACAGCGCCCGGTGCAGTTGCTCCTCGGTTACCGTGCATTGGTCTAGCGCGTGTTCGAACTCGGCGAGCGCACGCATCATGGCGACCAACTCGGCCTCGTCACCGGGCCTCGCCCAGCGGATGGTCACCGTCACGTCTTAACTCCCAACGCCGTCAACATCGTGCGAAACTTCGTATTCGTCTCTGCCACTTCATCATCCGGGTCGGACTCGGCAACGATGCCGCCTCCCGACCTGGCCACCGCGGTGCGGCGGTCGGCCGACAGCTCGGCGCACCGGATCGACACGACCCACGTGCCGTCCCCGTCGGCGCGGCACCACCCTACGGCCCCCGCGTAGAACCCCCGGTCGCCCTCGAGCGCGGAGATGAGCTCGACGGCCGCGGGGGTGGGCACCCCGCCGACGGCCGCCGTCGGATGCAGCGCCACGGCGAGATCCAGTGCGGTGGTAGATGATTCGCGCAGGCGCCCCGTGATCGGGGTGTTGAGATGCCAGACGGCCGACGTGCGGCTCAGCTCGGGGGAGGCCGCGATGTCCAGCTCGGTGCACAGCGGTTCGAGGGCGGCCCGCATCTGGTCGACCACCAGCCGGTGCTCGTGCAGGTCCTTGGCCGACGCCGCCAGCGCGGCTCCGCTCGCCTCGTCGGCGGCGGGGTCGACCGACCGCGGCGCCGACCCGGCGAACGGACGGCACGTCACGACGTCCCCGCGGCGGGCCACCAGCAGTTCGGGGCTCGCACCGACCAGGACGGTGCCGGCGCGGTCCTCGCCCGCGGGGCCGAGATCCACGAGATAGGTCGTCGCCGAGACGTCGTCGGCGAGCCGACGCACCAGCGTGCCGACGTCGATCTCACCGTCGGCCACGACCCGCAGCGCCCGCGCCAGGACGACCTTGTGCAGCTCGTCGGCCGGGTCGGACAGGCGGCGCAGGGCCGTGGCGATGCGTTCGCGGTGCGCGGCGGGTGGAGGCAGTGTCTCGGCGATGACGGCGGCGGGCAGGTCGCGAGGCGCCCGAGCGGGCAGGCGGTCGGTGAAGGTCAGCCGCTCGGGGCGCATCAGCGCGGTCGGGCGGGTCACGTCGAACGGCAGGGCGCCCACGACGATGGGCGCGTTGCCGCGGGCGAGGGCGTCCTGCGCGTCGCGGAGCCGGGGATAGGCCTCGGCGACGCCCTCGCCGACGACCACGCCGTCGGGTCGGGCGAGCAGGAAGGACGGGTCGGTCACGGGGACGGGCGGGGAGTGCCGTGGCCGGTGAGGCCGAGCGCGCCGATCTGTCGCACGCCGTGCTCGTAGCCGCACACCGCGACCGACGCGGCCGCCATCGAGAAGCGGATGCCCTCGGAGATGGGCAACTCCACCCAGCGCGTGATGACCGAGCGGGAGAAGTGCCCGTGGCCGACGAAGACGACGTCGCGAGAGTCCATGTGGGACAACGCAAGTCCAACGGCACGGTCGGCGCGCACGGTGACGTCCTGCACGCTCTCGCCGTCGGGACAGCCGTGCGTCCACACCATCCAGTCCGGCACGGTCTCGCGGATCTGCGCCGTCGTGAGGCCCTCGTAGTCGCCGTAGTCCCACTCGGCGAGCAGGGGTGAGACCTCGTCGACGGTCAGCCCGGCCAGCTCGGCGGTCACCAGCGCGCGGTGGCGCGGACTCGACACCACCAGCGGGTCGTCCAGCTCGAGCTCGGCGAGCACGTCGCTGGCCTGGCGGGCCTTCGTGCGACCGTCGTCGGTGAGCTCGAGGTCGGTGCGACCGGTGTGTCGACCACTCTTCGACCATTCGGTCTCGCCGTGGCGGAGCAGGATCAGACGGTGCCGTTCGGTAGCCACTCCGGCAATTCTGCCTCACGTCGTGCGCCATGCTGGGGCCGCGTACGTGCTTGGATGGCGGGAGTTGACGCAGGACGGGGAAGACATGACGCGAGTACTGGCGGTCGCCAACCAGAAGGGCGGGGTCGCCAAGACGACCACGGTGGCGTCCCTGGGTGCGGCGATGGCCGAGAAGGGGCGGCGGGTGCTGCTCGTCGACCTGGACCCGCAGGGTTCGCTGACGTTCTCCCTCGGCCACGACCCCGACACGCTGGCGGTGTCGGTCCACGAGGTGCTCCTCGGCGACGTCGAGCCGGACACCGCGCTGTTGACGACGGCCGAGGGCATGACGCTGCTGCCCGCCAACATCGACCTGGCCGGCGCCGAGGCCATGCTGCTCATGCGGGCGGGCAGGGAGTACGCGCTCAAGCGGGCGCTGGCGAAGATCGGGGCCGGCTTCGACGTCGTCGTCGTCGACTGCCCGCCGTCGCTGGGCGTGCTGACGCTGAACGGCCTGACCGCCGCGAACGACGTCATCGTCCCGCTGCAGTGCGAGACGCTCGCGCACCGCGGGGTCGGCCAGTTCCTGCGCACCGTCAACGACGTGCAGCAGATCACCAACGCGGACCTGGTGCTCCTGGGCGCGCTGCCGACGCTGTACGACTCGCGCACCACGCACAGCCGCGACGTCATCTTCGACGTCGCCGACCGCTATCAGCTGCCGGTGCTCGCGCCGCCCATTCCGCGCACCGTGCGCTTCGCCGAGGCCAGCGCATCGGGATCATCGGTGCTCGCCGGGCGAAAGAACAAGGGCGCCAACGCCTATCGTGAACTTGCCGACGCGTTGCTCAGGCACTGGAAGTCGGGGCGGGCGCTGCCGACCTACGCTCCCGAGGTCTAGTCAGGACCCCAGCGCCACCAGGGTGTCGCCGCGCTGTTCGAGTACCGTCGCGCCGGCGACGCCGGGCACGACCGGCGCCTGGCTCGGCGGGCGGGAGAGCGCGATGTGCGACTCGCCCGCGCCGGTCTGCGGGTTGAACACGTCGTAGCCCGAGGTGACGGGCACCAGGAGCTTGCCGGCGAGCTGCATCGCGGGACCGACGGGGGCCTGCCCGTTCACCGGGCTGACCGTGAACCGGTACTTCAGCTGGTCGGCGTCGAACACCATGGTGGAGTCACCGGTCCACCACGTCACCAGGTCGCCCGCGCGCGACATCGTGGCCTGCGGGGAGGCCGGCGCGGCGAGGGCGGTGCTCGCGATCGTGGAGCCGGTGTCGTCGATGACGTTCACGACCGGGGTCGGACTGGGGACGTAGATCGCGGTCGTGGTGTCCGAGACGGCGATGACCCTGGCGCCGCTGTCGACCGCGACGCCGGGCAGCTGGACGATCTTGCTCTTGGGCTGATCCTCCTGGTCGGCCGGCATCAGCAGGTTGAGCCGCAGGTCCCGCTGGCCGGGGCAGGCCTGCAGCACCGAGACCGCCGACGTGCTCGCGGCCGCGGAGGTCAGCCGGCACAGCGGCTGGGTGGGTACCCCCGGCTTGATCCGCGCGTCGAGGGCCCCGAAGCCGATCATCCGGACCATGTCCGATCGCCACAGCTCCAGCCGGGTGCTGCCGGCCGACAGGACCGAGGAGCCGTCCGAGGACAGGGCCACCGTGGGATCGGCATAGGCCGTGCGGCTGTAGTGCCGACGCCCGGTCTGCCCGTCGATCGTCGTCACCTGACCGCAGCCGCGACGGTCGGGATAGACGGCCACGGCGTCGTTGTAGACGTAGGTGACCCCGCACAGGTCGACGTCACGCGAATAGCTCCACAGGACCGTGCCCGTGGCCGGATCGCGCCCGTCCATCTCGCGGCCCGCTCCCGTGACGACCGCGCCCCCGGCCACCACCGGACGGGTCGTCTTCGGGCTCGCGGCGGTCCACAGCTGATGCAGCGTCGACGGCACCGTCTGGGCGGACTTCAGCGCGGGCAGCGGCTCGGCAGCCGGCTTGCTGATCGTGGCGCGCGCGTCGCTACTCCACCAGATCAGTGCCCACGCGACGGCGATCACCAGGACGATGGCCGCAGCCGCCAGCAGGTCGCCCCTGGTGCGGCGTTCCGGTGTGACCATCTACGGCAGGTGACCTCGTCAGCCGGCGGTCGGCGCGGCGGTGTTCGGACGACGGCGGCGACGGCGGCGGCGCGCCGGGGCATCGCTGGCCGAGGCCGAGTCGGCGTCGGTAACGGACGCGGCGTCGCTCACCCCGGCGGTCTGCTCGGTGCTCGCGACGTGGCCCGTGCTGCCACCGCGGGTGCGCTGGCGCGTGCGGTTGCGGGTGCGGGCAGGCCGGTCGCCGTCGCGCGACTCACGCCGCGGGCGGTCCTTCGACTCGGTCGAGCGGGTGGCCCGGCCGATCGAGCCGCCGGCCTCGGTGGGGATGTCGAGTTCGGCGAAGAGGTGCGGCGAACTCGAGTACGTCTCGACGGGGTCGGGGTTGTTCAGGCCGAGCGCCTTGTCGATCATCGTCCAGCGCGGCAGCTCGTCCCAGTCGACCAGCGTGACCGCGATGCCGGTCTTCCCGGCGCGCCCGGTGCGGCCGATGCGGTGCACGTAGGCCTGCTCGTCCTCGGGAATCTGGTAGTTGATGACGTGGGTGATGTCGTCGATGTCGATGCCGCGTGCCGCGACGTCGGTGGCGACGAGCACGTCGACCTCGCCGGTGCGAAAGCCCTTGAGGGCCTTCTCGCGGGCGCCCTGGCCGAGGTCGCCGTGGACGGCGCCGACCTTGAAGCCCCGCTCGGCGAGTTCGTCGGCCACCTTCTGCGCGGTGCGCTTGGTGCGCGTGAAGATCATCGTCGCGCCGCGGCCGTTGGCCTGCAGGATGCGCGCGACCATCTCGACCTTGTCGAGGGCGTGCGCGCGATAGGCGTGCTGGGTGGTGTTCTCGTGGGTGGCCGCGGAATGCGGCGCCTCGGCGCGGATGTGCGTCGGCTGGTTCATGAACGTGCGGGCCAGCGTGATGATCGGGTCCGGCATGGTCGCCGAGAACAGCATGGCCTGCCGGTCGGTGGGGATCTGCTTGAGGATGCGCTCGATGTCGGGCAGGAACCCGAGGTCCAGCATCTCGTCGGCTTCGTCGAGCACCAGCACCGACAGCCCGCCGAGCTGCAGGTGGTCCTGCTGGGCGAGGTCGAGCAGGCGGCCGGGGGTGCCGACGACGACGTCGACGCCCGCCCGCAGCGCCTCGATCTGCGGCTCGTAGGGGCGGCCGCCGTAGATGGACGTGACCGACAGTTTGCGGTCACCGACCGTCAGATACTTGGCGGCGCCGGCGAGGTCGTCGAAGACCTGCAGGCAGAGCTCGCGGGTCGGTACGACGATCAGCGCGCGGGGGATGCCGGTGAGCGGGCGCGACTCGTCGGTGACGATGCGGTGCAGCAGCGGCACGCCGAAGGCGAAGGTCTTGCCCATGCCGGTACGGGCCTGGCCGATGAGGTCGTCGCCGGTCAGGGCCAGCGGAAGCGTGAGCTCCTGGATGGCGAAGGTGTGTTCGATCCCGCCCTCGGCCAGGGCGCGGACGATCTCCTCGCGCACGCCGAGTTCGGCGAACGTCGTGGTCTTCGGGGCGGCCTCGGGGGCGTCGACGATGACGTCGATGTCGGGGGTGAGGTCGTTGGTGGTGTCAGTGTTGGTATCGGTGTTGAGTGAAGTCATGCGTTTGCCGACGTAACCTTTCGCTTGTCAAAATCGCGGCGTCCACACGCGCACACGATCTCGACGAAAGAACGCTGGTGGCCTCGGCTTCCGGGAGCCATCTGAAGGGGCTGCCCGGTGGGCGGGCCGACCTGAGCCGACGTTGTGTACGCACATTTCTCGGCGGTGACGGACGTGAAGACGAGTCACTGCCGACTCCATGATAGCTGGCCCGGCCCGTGGGGGCGTCTGCGCGCCCGTCGGGGCACGTCTCGGGCGTCTAGAGTTGCCTCCATGACACCGACGCAGCCCGCGGCCTTCACCGAGCCGACGGTGCACTCCGAGACGAGCGAGCACCCCGGCGTCACCCAGCTCTTCGCGCTGCTGGCCTACGGCGAGGTGGCGGCGTTCTACCGGCTCACCGACGAGGCGCGGATGGCGCCCAACCTGGCCGGCCGCATCAACATGGCGACCATGGCCGCCGCGGAGATGAACCACTACGAGCTGCTGCGCGACGCGCTCGCCAAGCGCGGGGTGGACATCGTGGCGGCGATGACGAAGTACGCCTCCGCCCTGGAGAACTACCACCGCCTGACGACGCCGAGCACGTGGCTCGAGGCGCTCGTGAAGACCTACATCGGTGACGCGCTCGCCGCGGACTTCTACCTCGAGATCGCCGATGCGCTGCCCGCGGACGCGGCGGGTGTCGTGCGCGCCGTGCTGTCGGAGACCGGCCACTCCCAGTTCGTCGTGGCCGAGGTCAAGGCCGCCGTGACGGCGAGTGAGAAGCAGCGCCACCGCTTGGCGCTGTGGTCGCGCCGGCTGCTGGGCGAGGCCATCACGCAGGCGCAGTACGTGCTCGCCGAACACGACGAGCTCGTCGACTTCGTGGTGAGCAGTGGCGAGGGCATCGGCCGGCTCACCGAGTTCTTCGACCGGCTGCAGAACACCCACAACACGCGCGTGCGGGAGCTCGGTCTCGCGTAGTTGCCGGCCGTGCAACTGCGCCGTCGCAGGGTAGTTCTGCCCGTGGGGCGCTGTTACCTTTCCGCGCCATGACGCACCACCTCATTCAGACCGAAGACGACGCGATCGCGCACCGGGCCAGGCAGGCCCGTGCCGTCCTCGACGCCATGGTGGCCGCGGTCACCGATGGGAGCTACCACACGCGCACGCCGCTGGACGTGACGTCGGGGCCGATGTTCGAGAGGTTCGTCGACATCGGCCTGGCCATGCGGCAGATGTGGGTCGACCCGGAACAGCAGACCGCTCTCATCGACCGCTTGCGGCCGTTCCGCGGAATGATCATCGGCGGCTCTCCGACGGCGATCCAGCCGCACGGCCTGCTGCCGCGAGGGCGGACGACCACGACGCGGCTCGACGACGTCGGTGACGACGAACTGCGGGAGTGGTTCATCGAGGACAACCGGTTGATCTACGGCGAGTTCACCGAAATGGAGTTGGCCAACTACCTCGACTCCGTCGCGCCCTACTTCTGCACCGACGGCCAGATGTACGACCTCGGCAGCGGGCTGGGCAAGGTGGTGCTGACCACGGCGCTGACCATGCCGTTCGAGCGCTGCACGGGCGTCGAGCTGCTGCCCTACCGTCACGCGCTGGCGGTGGAGCGTCGCGACCTGGTCCTGCGGGCCCGCGACCACGCCCTCGCCGCGCTGGGCGGGACGCTGACCGATGACGTGCCGCTGGTGCTGCCGTCGGGCGTGACGACCACGGCGGCACACGTCTTGAACTTCGAGGACCGCGTCCACCTGGCCCAGGGGGACATGTTCCAGGCGGAGCTGACCGACCCGTCGCTGGTGTTCATGTACAGCACGTGTTTCAGCACGTTCATCGACCGAATCGCCGCGAAGCTGGCACGGGACCTGCCGTCGGGATGCCTGGTGACGACCACGACCTACGAGTTGCCGCACCCCGCCTTTCGGCTGGTCCGGGAATTCCCGGCCGACACGCTCGCCTGGACGACCGTCTACGCGTATCGCCGGGAGGGCAAGCTGGATCGCCTGCCGCCGCCTCCGGCG
Organism: Mycolicibacterium madagascariense; assembly: GCF_010729665.1. Classification (NCBI taxonomy): domain Bacteria; kingdom Bacillati; phylum Actinomycetota; class Actinomycetes; order Mycobacteriales; family Mycobacteriaceae; genus Mycobacterium; species Mycolicibacterium madagascariense. The sequence continues at coordinate 1,611,047 of NZ_AP022610.1, forward strand.
CCGTCCGTCCGGCACGAGCCGGACGCCGAGGAGTGGGAGGCCGGCGTCCGCGCGCAGATGGCCGAACAGGCGGCGCGGTGACGGCTACCTGGTGCAGGTGGCGATCATCGAGTTGTTGTTCTGGACGACCAGCGGCGTCCCCGACGAGTCGGTCACCGCGCAGTTGAGCTGACCGGTCAGGCTCGTCGCGATCACCGACTTCAGGTCGACGCCGGGGTCCAACGTCACGCTGCGCGTCCAGGGCAGCGCCACGTTGAACTCGGTCTGCAGCGCGCCCTGGGCGTCGGTGTAGACGACCGTGACCATGTCCAGCAGGGGTCGGGTACCGGTCACCGTGTAGGTGATCGTGCGCGGTGACACCGGCGCGACCGCGGCCGGAGGAGCGGCCGGGGCCGGGGTGGGCACCGCGCTGGCGGTCGGGCTGGGTGCCACGGTGGTCACGGTCTCCGGTGAGAGCGGCGCCGGCGGGGGCGGAGGTGCGACCGACGTCAGGGCCGGGGGTGCCACCGACGGCTGGACCGGAGGTGCGGCCGACGCCGTGGCGCTGTGGGTCGTGGCGGGCGTCGGCGGTGTCACGGTCTTGGAGACCGCGCCGCTGTCCCCTCCGCCGAGGATGACGACGGTGCAGATGACGGCCACCAAGAGGATTGCTCCCGCGACGCCGGCGACCCAGATCCAGCGACGGTCGATCGGGTCCTCGTACTCGTAGACGTCGTCGTAATCGCCATGATCGCCGTAGTCGTCGTTGCCGTAGTCGGCGTAGTCGTCCTCGCCGCCGTATCTGCCGTCGCCGTAGCCGGTGTCGCCGTAGCCGCGGCTGGCGGTCGACCCGTACCCGGCCCGGGCGGCCCGGGGGGAGTCGTCGTAGGCGTCGTAGTCCTGGACGTCGTCGTCCGGATAGTGCGTCTCGACGTCGCCGTAGCGGCCGCGAGTGCGCGTCGCACCGGCGTTGCGCGTGGTGGTTGACGTCGAAGAATACGTTCCGTAAGGCCTGTCCATACCGCGTTCCCGTGAGTCGTTCAGTGGGTGGATGCAGCGATGCTAACGAGGCTCGTGTGACGCACGAGGTTGACGCGCTGGCCGTCAGGTCACGGTCCGGACTCGGTTGTGCGCGCACACGATTCACGTCCGGCGGCGCTTCGCTGTCCGCGAAGTGCCACCACCGCCGGCGCGCGGCGCGGTCGCCGTCCACTAGCCTTCTCAGCAGATACCGTCGAAGGAAAGGGTTCACGTGGAGGTCAAGATCGGCGTCACCGACAGTCCGCGCGAGCTGGTGCTCCAAAGCGCCTCCACGCCCGCCGAGGTGGAGGAGTTGGTCACCGCGGCGCTGGGCAAGGAGTCGGGCGTGCTCGCGCTGACCGACGAGAAGGGCCGTCGCTTCCTGGTGCAGAACACCCGGATCGCCTACGTCGAGATCGGCGCCCCCGAGTCGCGTCGCGTCGGCTTCGGCATCGGAGCCACGGCCGCCGCGGTGGCCGACAAGCTGAGCTAGAAGCGGGTCAGCGGCACGTGTGACAGTCCGCCCCAGGCGAACTGCACCGTGCCGTCGACCGCGTCGTCCTTCGAGATCGGCCGGTCGGAATTGAGCCAGTAGCGCGCGCAGTCGACGCTGATGGACACCAGGCCGACCGCGATCATCCTGGCGCGGTGGGCCTCCAGCCCCGAATCGCTGCTGATCAATTCGAACACGGCGTCGGTGCACGCCTCGGTCGCCACCTTGACCTGCGCCGAGACCTGCGGTTCGGTGACGTAGTCATTCTCGAAGATCAGCCGGTAACCCTGGCCGTCGTGCTCGATGAAGTCGAAGAACGCCTGCACCGCCGCGCGGAGTCGCTGCCGGTTGTCGGTGGTGGTACGCAGCGCCTGGCGCACCCCGGTGACGAGGTTGTCGACGTGGCGCTGCAGCACGGCGAGGTACAGCTCCAGCTTCGACGAGAAGTGTTGGTAGAGAACGGGTTTGCTGACCCCAGCGCGATCGGCGATCTCGTCCATGCCCGCGGCGTGGTACCCGCGCTCGACGAAGACGTCGCTGGCGGCGACGAGCAGCTGGCCGCGGCGTTCGTCACGGGGGAGCCGATTGCCGCGCCGGCCACCCGTGGAGCCACCCGTCGAACCGTCACCATTCGCCGCCTGCCCACCCTTCCTCTCGGTGGTGTTGGCGATGTCGCTCATCGAATCCTCAATCTGGCTGTGATGCTGCGGCGGGCGGGGATACGCGATTCGTCCCGCACCGGTCGGTCCGGCGGCCCATCGAACAGACACTACTACCGGTTCCCGGGGCGAGGCCGGATCCCCGACTGTCACGGCGGGTGGCGCGCCATGGCCTGTGATGGCGCGGGCTGTGCCATCCTGGTGCGGTGACCTACGACCCGGGGCGTGGTGGGGGCGGTCGTCAGCCCGTGCTGCGCAACGAGTGGAGGGAACCCCTGCGCGCGCAGCGGGACCCGCTCTCCGAGGACGGCGGCAGACCGCGATCCAACCGCGACGAGCATCAGCAGTGGCGCAAGCAGTCCTGGTTGGGCCGCTTCGTGTCGACCTACGGCTGGCGCGCCTACGCCCTGCCCATCCTCGCGGTCATCACCGCCCTGGTCCTGTACCAAACCGTGACGCAGGTGAGCCCCGGCGGCCCGGCCAAGGCTCAGGGACCCGTGCAGGGTCCGCCGACGATCGGGGCCACCGGCACGGGCATCATCGGCGCGCCGCCCAAGGGCATGACGCAGTTCGACGCCAACCTGCCGACCGGCATCCTGCCCGACGGTGGCCCGTTCACCGAGGCGGCCGCGAAGACCTGGCACATCGTGCCGGGGACGACGCCCAAGGTCGGTCAGGGCACCGTCAAGTCGTTCACCTACACCGTCGAGGTGGAGGACGGCATCGACACGACGTCGATCGGCGGGGACGAGGCGTTCGCGCGGATGGTCAGCGAGACTCTGGCCAACCCCAAGAGCTGGACCCACAATCCGCAGATCGCGTTCACTCGCATCGACGACGTCACCCAGGGCGCGCCGGACTTCCGGGTTTCGCTGACGTCCCCCATGACGGTGCGCGAGGGCTGCGGGTACGACATCCCGCTGGAGGCGTCCTGCTACAACCCGGCCTACCTGGGTGATCAGCCGCGCGTGTTCATCAACGAGGCCCGCTGGGTCCGCGGCGCCGTGCCGTTCCAGGGCGACATCGGCTCCTACCGGCAGTACGTCATCAACCACGAGGTCGGGCACGCGATCGGCTACCGCAAGCACGAACCGTGCGGCGACAACGGAGCCCTGGCGCCGGTGATGATGCAGCAGACGTTCTCCACCAACAACGACGACGATGCGCGGTTCGACCCGCAGTCGGTGCAGGCCGACGGCAAGACGTGCCGGTTCAACCCCTGGCCGTATCCGATCGCCTGACCCGCGTGCGGGGAAGCTGCGTGCGCGGATCGACGTTGCACGGGCGGACCCGGTGTGATCGTGTCGAGGTCCGTCGACGGGAGGAGCGAAGTGCGCGCATCGCTGCCGCCGCTGGTCGAGCCGGCTGCCGAACTCACCCGTGACGAGGTGTCGCGCTACAGCCGCCACCTGATCATCCCCGACCTGGGAGCCGACGGTCAGAAGCGCCTGAAGAACGCCCGCGTCCTGGTCATCGGCGCCGGCGGGCTGGGGTCACCGACGCTGCTGTACCTGGCTGCCGCCGGCGTCGGCACGATCGGGATCGTGGAGTTCGACGTCGTCGACGCGTCGAACCTGCAGCGTCAGATCATCCACGGGCAGTCCGACGTCGGTCGTTCCAAGGCGCTCAGCGCGCGCGACTCGATCACCGAGCTCAACCCGCTGGTGAACGTCGTGCTGCACGAAGTGCGCCTGGAGCCCGCCAACGCCGTGGAACTTTTCGGCGGCTACGACCTGATCCTCGACGGCACCGACAACTTCGCCACGCGCTACCTGGTCAACGACGCCGCGGTGCTGGCGGGCAAGCCGTACGTCTGGGGCTCGATCTACCGCTTCGCCGGCCAGGTGTCGGTGTTCTGGGAGGATGCGCCGGACGGGCGGGGCCTGAACTACCGCGACCTCTATCCGGAACCGCCGCCACCCGGCACGGTGCCGTCGTGCGCCGAGGGCGGGGTGCTCGGCATCCTGTGCGCGTCGATCGCGTCGGTGATGGGTACCGAGGCGATCAAGCTCATCACCGGCATCGGCGACTCGCTGCTGGGCCGGCTGATGATCTACGACGCGCTCGACATGACGTATCGCACCATCGCGATCCGCAAGGATCCCGCGGCGCCCGCAATCACCGGCCTCGTCGACTACGAGGCGTTCTGCGGCGTGGTGTCCGACGCCGCGGCCGAGGCGGCCGCCGACTCCGCGGTCACCCCGCAGGAGCTGCGCGCGATGCTCGACTCCGGTCGTCGCGTCGCCCTGATCGACGTCAGGGAGGCCGTGGAATGGGACATCAACCACATCGAGGGCGCGCAGCTGATCCCGAAGTCGACCATCGACGCGGGTGACGGTCTGGCGCGGGTGCCGCACGACCGGACCCCGGTGCTCTACTGCAAGACCGGCGTCCGGTCGGCCGAGGTGCTGGCCGCGGTGAAGAACGCCGGTTTCGCCGATGCGCTGCATCTGCAGGGCGGCATCGTGGCCTGGGCGCGACAACTCGAACCCGACATGGTGATGTACTGACGGCTCCTGGGCCGGGGCACGCCTTAAGGTGAGCCTGTGAGTGCCGACCTGCCGCCTGACCACGTCCTGGCGGCGTTTGGCCTGACCGGCGTGCGACCGGTTCCCCTCGGGTCGAGCTGGGAGGGTGGCTGGCGCTGCGGTGAGGTCGTGTTGTCCATGGTCGCCGACAACGCGCGCGCCGGCTGGTCCGCGAAGGTCCGCGAGACGCTGTTCGTCGACGGGGTGCGACTGGCACGCCCGGTGAGGTCCAGCGACGGCCGCTACGTCGTCTCCGGCTGGCGCGCCGACACGTTCGTGACCGGGACGCCGGAGCCGCGCCACGACGAGGTGGTCTCGGCAGCGGTACGCCTGCACGAGGCCACCGCGAAGTTGGAGCGACCGCGGTTCCTCACCCAACCGCCGAGTCTGCCGTGGTCCGACGTCGACGTGTTCATCGCCGCGGACCGCGCCGCCTGGGAGGACCGCCCGCTGCACGCGCTGCCTCCGGGTGCCCTCGTCGCACCGGGCGGCGCCGACGGGCAACGCTCGGTCGACCTCATCGGCCAGCTGGCGGCGCTGCGCAGACCGACGCGCAGCCCCAGTCAGCTCGTCCACGGCGACCTCTACGGCACGGTGTTGTTCGCCGGCACCGCCGCCCCCGGCATCACCGACATCACGCCCTACTGGCGGCCCGCGTCGTGGGCGGCGGGCGTGGTCGTCGTCGACGCCCTGGCGTGGGGGGAGGCCGACGACGGCCTGGTCGAGCGGTGGGCGCCGCTACCGGAGTGGCCGCAGATGTTGTTGCGCGCGTTGATGTTTCGGCTGGCCGTGCACGCACTGCACCCGCGCTCGACGGCGGCGGCCTTCCCCGGATTGGCGCGCACGGCGGCACTGGTGCGCCTCATCCTCTGACCCCGCGAGCAGCCGCAAACCTGCACCAACATCCGGCGTGTCGCGCACCTTTGCGTCTGCTCGGCGTCAGAACTGGTGGCGGGCCACGCGGAGATCGACCCGCCCGTCCTTGGCCAGCACGCCCTCGGCGCGCAGATTCTCCAGCTGCCGCGTCGCCAGGTGCGGCGCGGGCTTGCCCGACGCGGTGATGACCCGGTACCACGGCAGGTCCGAGGAGTCGGTGCGCATGATCCACGCGACGATGCGGGGGCTCGAAAGTCCTGCGGCGGCAGCGATGTCACCGTAGGTGGATACCCTGCCCGCGGGAATGGAGGCGACGAGGGCACGGACCGTCTCGACCTGCTCGTCGGTGATCGGGGCCACGGGTCAGCCGACGCGTTCGCGGATCAGCGCCGCGGTCTCGGCGGGCCGTGACGTGGGCACCATGTGGTTGCAGTCCATCTCCACCAGTGCGAAGTCCGGACCGAGTCGCGCGCTCAGCGCGTCGATCAGCTGCGGGGTCACGTACGGCGGCTCGGTGCGGGCAGCGCGCACCAGGGTCGTGGGAGTTCCCTTCTGCGGCAGGGCAAACGGCCTGGCCAGCTCGCTCCAGTAGGACATCGCGGCGGGGACGGAGATCCGCCAGCCGACGCGTCCGCCGGGCAATTCGACGAGGTGTTCGTCCAGTTCGCGCTCCAATTCACCCGCGTCGACCTCACCCCACGAGCCCGACGTCTTGTCCGCTCGCGCCTCGGCGCGGTCGGCGAAGTCCGGCGACGCCAGCATCGCGTCGGCGATCTCCCGCGTCCACTCACCGTCGAGGCCCACCGCGGGGTCGAGCAACACCAGACCCGCCACCAGGTCGGGTCGCGACGCCGCCAGGCTCAGCGCGACGGCGCCCCCGAAGGAGTGGCCGACGACCCACACGGGCGCCTCGGCCCGTTCGTCGAGGAGGCCGGCCAACGCCGCGGTGTTGGCGTCGATCGTCCACGGCGCCGCCCACGACGAGTGACCGTGGCCGATCAAATCGGGTGCCAGCACGGCATATTCGGGCAGGTACTGCTCCGCGAGGGTGGCCCAGCGCTGGCCGTGTCCCGTCAGCCCGTGCAGCGCGAGGATCTGGGGCGGGCGCGAGGGCCCGAAGCGAAGCGCGTTCATGGCGTGGTTCACCCCGTCGATGCTGCCAGTGCTGGGCCGAACGAGTTTGTCGTACCCCCGTGGTCTCATTCCCTCGTGCCTGCTCCACAACCTCCGACGCCCACCGCGCAGACCGACCGCGCGCAGACCGACCGCGCGCAGACCGACCCCGTGCTGACCGATCCCGCGCTACGCGGCACGGTGCGGGTGGTCGGTGGTCCGGGTACGGGGAAGACGACGCTGCTGCTGGACACCGCGGTCGCGCGCATCGCGTCGGGGACCGACCCGGAATCGGTTCTGCTGCTGACGGGTTCGGCGACCCTCGGGACGAGCGCCCGCGCCGCGGTGACGGCGCGGCTGCTCGGCGGGAGGGGGCCGTCGGCCGTGCGCGAACCGATGGTGCGCACGGTGCACTCCTACGCCTTCGCGGTGCTGCGGCTGGCCGCGCAGCGCAACGGCGATCCGCCACCCCGGTTGATCACCAGCGCCGAGCAGGACGGCATCGTCCGCGAACTCCTGGCCGGTGACGTCGAGGACGGCGCCGACGCGTCCGTGCCGTGGCCGCGTCACCTGCTGCCCGCGCTGGGCACGGTCGGTTTTGCCAACGAATTGCGCGACCTGTTGGCCCGCTGTGCCGAGCGCGGTGTGGAACCGGTTGCGCTGCAACGCATCGGCAGGACCGCGGGCAGGCCCGAGTGGGTGGCCGCGGGTCGTTTCGCGCAGGTCTACGAGCAGGTGATGCTGCTGCGCTCGGCGGTCGGGATGGCCGCCCCGCAGGCGACCATTCCGGCACTCGGTGCGGCCGAGCTCGTCGGGGCTGCGCTCGAGGCGTTCGCCGCCGACCCCGAGCTGCTGGCCGCCGAACGGAGCAGGGTCCGGCTGCTCCTGGTCGACGATGCCCAGAACCTGGATCCGCAGGCCGCGCTACTCGTGCGGGTCCTGGCCGCGGGCGCCGAACTCGCCGTCATCGCCGGCGATCCCAACCAGTCGGTCTTCGGCTATCGCGGGGCCGACCCGGCGCTGTTGAGCGACGGCGACCACCCGACGATCGTGCTCACCGCGTCGCATCGCTGCGCGGCGGCCGTGGCGCGGGTCATCACCGCCGTCGCGGGCCGGCTGCCCGGGGTCGACGACGCCAGGCAACTCGTCGGCGCGCCGGATCGGCCCGGGTCGGTGGCGGTGCGGATCACCGCCACCGAGCGTGCGGAGGCGGCCGTGGTCGCCGACGCGCTGCGTCGGGCGCACCTCGTCGACGGCGTCCCGTGGTCGCAGATGGCCGTCCTTGTGCGATCGGTGCCGCGGACGGGGACGGCGCTGGCCCGGGCGCTGACCGCGGCGGGCGTACCGGTCGAGCAGCAGTCGATCACCGGTCCGCTCGCCGACGCACCCGCGGTGGCGGCCCTGTTGACGGTGCTCGACGTCGTCGCGGAGGGGCTCGACGGCCGTCGGGCACTGTCCCTGCTGACCGGGCCGATCGGCCGGGTCGATCCGGTGTCGCTGCGGCAGTTGCGCCGCGCCCTGCGCCGCGCGGACGCTGCCAGTCCACCGCGGGAGTTCGCCGATCTGCTCGTCGCCGCCCTGGAGGCCCCCCGCGGGTCCGACGCCGACGTGCCCGATCAGCTGGCCCGTGCGCTGGGGCGCGTCCGCAAGGTGCTGGCCGCCGCCCGACGCAGTGACGCCGACGGCCTGGATGCGCGGTTCACCTTGTGGCAGGCATGGCATCAGAGCGGGTTGCAGCGGCGCTGGCTGGCCGCCGCCGAGCGGGCGGGGGCGGTCGGCGCCCAGGCGGGCCGTGACCTCGACGCGGTGACGGCGCTCTTCGACGTCGCCGAGCAGTACGTCGCGCGCACCACGGGAGCGTCGCTGAGTGGCTTCGTCGACCACGTCAGGTCCATGGTCCTGCCGGCGGCGGCACGCGATGCGGGCCGTGGCGAGGGCGTGGCGCTGCTGTCCGCGCACGCCGCGCTCGGCAGGGAGTGGGACGTCGTCGTGCTCGCCGGCGTGCAAGAAGGATTGTGGCCCAACGTCGTTCCCCGCGGTGGAGTGCTCGCGACGCAACAGCTCGTCGACGTCCTCGATGGCATCGTCGAGGGCACCTCGACCAGGGCGCCCCTGCTGGCCGAGGAACGCAGGCTGCTGATCGCCGCACTCGGCCGGGCGCGGGACCGGGTCCTGGTGACCGCCGTCGACGGCGCCGAGGGTGACGACGCGTTGCTGCCGTCGCCGTTCTGCGCAGAACTCCTCGCGCTGGCGACCGAGCGGCCGGCGGAGTCCGAGGAGCCCCTTTGCGCACCGCGGGTGCTGGCGCCTGCGGCGGTGGTCGGCAGATTGCGTGCGGTGGTGTGCGCCCCCGACGGCGCGGTCGACGACGCCGCCCGGGCGTGCGCGGCGGGCCAGTTGGCCCGGCTGGCCGCCGCCGGGGTGGCCGGCTCCGCACCCGCCCAGTGGTACGCCAGCACCACGACGTCGAGCGAGGAGCCGCTGTGGTCGGGCGGCGACCACGTCGTGACCCTCTCGCCGTCGACGGTGCAGACGCTGGCGGACTGTCCGCTGCGCTGGCTGCTGGAACGCCACGGCGGCAGCGACGGCCGTGACGTCCGCTCGGCACTCGGCACCCTGATCCACGCGCTGGTGTCGGACCCGCAGAAGACGGAGGAGCAGATGCTGGCCGAACTCGAAAGGGTCTGGGAGGGGCTGCCTTTCGACGCGCCGTGGCATGCGGCCAACGAACTGGCCCGGCATCGCGCCATGCTGACGGCGTTCGCGCAGTGGCGTGCCCAGACGCGCCATGAACTCACCGAGGTCGGCACCGAGGTCGAGGTCGACGGGGTGGTCGCCCCCGGCGGGACCGACCAGCCGGCCGTTCGCGTTCGCGGCCGCGTGGACAGGATCGAGCGCGACGCGGAGGGCAGGCTCGTCGTGATCGACGTCAAGACCGCCAAGAGTCCGGTCAGCAAGGACGACGCCCAGCGCCACGCCCAGCTCGCGACCTACCAGTTGGCGATCGCCGAGGGCGTGCTGCCCCACGGCGACGAGGCCGGGGGAGGTCGCCTGGTGTACCTGGGCAAGGTCGGGGTGGCCGGCGCGACCGAACGGGACCAGACCCCGCTGACGGCCGACGGTCGTGACGAATGGCGCACACGGGTGCAGGAGGCGGCGGCCGCCACGCAGGGTCCGGAGTTCGTGGCCCGCATCAACGACGGCTGCACGCACTGCCCGGTGCGTGCGACGTGCCCCGCCCAGGATGCACTAAAAGGCCGCTCGTGAGTGAGAGATTCAGCCCGGCCGAGCTCGCCGAGGCGCTGGGCATCTTCGCCCCGACCGACGAGCAGGCCGCCGTCATCGCCGCCCCGCCGGGACCGCTGGTCGTGATCGCCGGCGCGGGGGCGGGCAAGACGGAGACGATGGCCGCCCGCGTCGTGTGGCTCGTCGCCAACGGCCACGCCCGCCCCGGCGAGGTGCTCGGGCTGACGTTCACCCGCAAGGCGGCCGGGCAGCTGCTGCGGCGCGTGCGCACCAGGCTGTCCCGGCTGGCCGGTGCGGGACTGATCCCCGGTGGCGGCCCGGACGTCGACGAGCATCCGACGATCGGGACCTATCACGCGTTCGCGGGCACCCTGCTGCGCGAGCATGGCCTGCTGCTGCCGGTGGAGCCGTCGACGCGGCTGATCGGTGCAACGGAGCTGTGGCAGTTGGCGTTTCGCGTCGTGTGCGAGTACCCGACGGCGCTGGACACCGAGAAGTCACCGGCCGCCATCACGGCGATGGTGCTGCGGTTGGCCGGTCAGCTGGCCGAGCATCTCGTCGACACCGACCAGCTGCGTGACACCCACGTCGAGCTGGAGCGATTGGTGCACACGCTGCCGCCGGGTCCGCGCCAGCGTGACACCGGGCCCAGCCAGGCGCTGCTGAAGATGCTCGCCGTCCAGGACGAGCGCACCGAGATCGTCCCGCTCGTCGACGCCCTGCACCAGCGGATGCGCGCGGAGAACGTCATGGACTTCGGCATGCAGATGGCCGCGGCCGCCCGCCTCGCCGAGAGATTTCCCCGGGTGGGCGAGCAGCTGCGTCAGCGCTACCGGGTGGTGTTGCTCGACGAGTACCAGGACACCGGGCACGCGCAGCGGGTCGCGCTGTCGTCGCTGTTCGGCGGCGGAGTCGACGACGAGCTGGCGCTGACCGCCGTCGGTGATCCCATCCAGTCGATCTACGGCTGGCGGGGTGCGTCGGCGACCAACCTGCCGCGGTTCACCACGGACTTCTGCCTGTCCGACGGCACCCCCGCACCGACGTTGGAGTTGCGCACCAGCTGGCGCAACCCGCCACGGGCCCTGCACCTGGCCAACGCCGTGTCCGCCGAGGCGCGCCGCCGGTCGGTGGCCGTGCGCGAGCTGCTTCCACGTCCCGGCGCGCAACCGGGCACCATCTCGTGCGCCCTGCTGAGCGACGTGTCCGTCGAAAGGGATTGGCTCGCCGACGAATTGGCGCAGCGGTACCACGGTGCCGTCGCCGCGGGCGCCGACCTGTCGACGACGGCGGTGCTGGTGCGGCGCAACGCCGACGCCGCGCCGATCGCCGACGCCCTGACCGCCCGCGGCGTGCCCGTCGAGGTGGTCGGGCTGTCGGGTCTGCTGTCGATACCCGAGGTCGCCGACGTGGTCGCGATGCTGCGGCTGACGGCCGACCCCACCGCGGGTTCGGCGGCCGTGCGGATCCTCACCGGCCCGCGCTGGCGGCTGGGCGCCGCGGACGTCGCCGCACTGTGGCGTCGGGCGGTGGAACTGGACTCGGCCACCGCGTCCGCCGCCGACCGGTCGTCGACGACGCACATCGTCGCATCGGCCGGGCCCGACGCCGACCGCGCGTGCCTGGCCGACGCGATCTGTCACCCCGGCGCGCCGGACCGGTACTCGGCCGCGGGCCACGCCCGCATCACGGCGCTGGGTCGCGAGCTGACGGCCCTGCGGGCGCAGCTGCACCATCCCCTGCCGGAGCTGATCGCCGAGATCCGATGGACGCTGGGGGTGGACGCCGAAGTCCGTGCGGCGCAATCGCTCTCGACCGGGTGGGGTGGCACCGAACACCTCGACGCGTTCGCCGACGTGGCGGCAGAGTTCGCCAGCCGGCCGTCGGCGTCGGTTGGCGGGTTCCTCGCGTTCCTCGACGCGGCGATGGACGTCGAGAACGGGTTGGCGCCCGCCGAGATCACGGTGGCGAAGGACCGCGTGCAGATCCTCACCGTGCACGCCGCCAAGGGTTTGGAGTGGCAGGTGGTGGCGGTGCCGCATCTCAGCGGGCGGGTGTTCCCGTCGACGGGCTCGGCGCGGACCTGGCTCAGCGACCCCGGTGACCTGCCGCCGCTGCTGCGGGGCGACCGCGCCTCGGTGTCCGAGCACGGCGTGCCGGTGCTCGACACGTCCGACGTGTGCGACCGAAAGGCCTTGACCGACGCGATCACCGCGCACCGCAAATCCCTCGACCAGCGCCGCATCGACGAGGAACGCCGCCTGCTGTACGTTGCGCTGACCCGCGCCGAGGACACGCTGATGCTGTCGGGTCACCACTGGGGTGCCACCGAGTCCACGCCGCGCGGGCCGTCGGACTTCCTGCTCGAGATCAAGGACGTGATCGATCGCACCACGGCCGCCGGTGATCCCTGCGGCGTCGTCGAGCAGTGGGCGCCCGCGCCTGCCGATGGGGACGTCAACCCGTTGCGCGACAACGTCATCGAACGGGCGTGGCCGGTCGATGCGCTGGGCGCCGACCGTCGGTGGGTCGATCGCGGCGCCGAACTGGTCACCCGGGCCATGGCGGCCGGGCCGTCGGCTGCGGCTGCCGGACCCGACGTCGAGGGCTGGGTCGCCGACGTGGACGCGCTGCTCGCCGAGCGCGCGCAGGCGCAGACGCAGCCGGCCGCGGTGCTGCCGCCGCAACTGTCGGTGAGCGCGCTGGTGGACCTCGGCCGTGATCGCGACGGGGCATTGCGCCGACTGCAGCGCCGGCTGCCCGTTCGCCCGGACCCGCAGGCGTTGCTCGGCACGGCGTTCCACGAGTGGGTGCAGCGCTTCTTCCACGCCGAGCGGCTGTTCGACCTCGAGGACCTTCCGGGGGCGGTCGACGGCGAACTGGGTCGCGTCGAGGCCGAGCGGCTGGCCGAATTGCAGAGCGCGTTCGCGCTGTCGCCGTGGGCGTCGCGCATCCCCATTCAGGTCGAGGTGCCGTTCGACATGATCATCGGCACGACCGTGGTGCGCGGCAGGATCGACGCGGTCTTCGCCGACGACGACGGCGGGGTGACCGTGCTCGACTGGAAGACCGGCGATCCGCCGTCCACACCGGAAGCGTTGCAGCACAACGCGATTCAGCTCGCCGTCTACCGGTTGGCCTGGGCCGAGACGTCGGGCATGCCGGTGGGATCGGTGCGCGCGGCCTTCCACTACGTGCGCAGCGGCCGCACGGTCGCGCAGGAGGGCCTGCCCGACGCCGACGCGCTGGCCGGGCTGCTGCAGCCCCCTAGCGAGGCGTGTTGCGGTACACCTTGAGCGCCTGGGTGATCATGGGGTACTGCAGCGGCAGCCGCGCGATCGTGCCGATGCGGGCGGGCCAGCCCTTGTTCCACAGCACGCGCACCGAATTGATGTTGGCCGGGAACACTCCGATGAACAGCGCGACCGCGGCCAGAGCACCGAGGCGGCGGGTCCGAGGCATCAGCAGCATCGCCCCCGTCCCGGCCTCGGCGACGCCGGAAGCCAATGTGTAGAAGCGCGGCGTCCCCGGCAGCTCGGCGGGCACGATCTGATCGAACGGCTTGGGAGCGACGAAGTGCAGCGCGCCCATGCCGACGAGCATGGCGCCCATCCGCTGAGCGGTCTTCTGGCTGGAGGCGTTCGCGGATGCTGGGTGCAGGGAGGTCATGGTTACATTGTGCTGTGCGGCGCGCTGGGCGGATGATGGGCCCTCGTGGCCAAGGGTAGGTTGCGTCGTCGGCTCGCGGCGCTCGACCAGACGTTGACCACTCAGCCCGATCACGCTCTGGTCGGCACGCTGCGGATTCCCGAGACCCCGGTCAGCCCGGCCCGCAAGATTGCGATGCGCGTGCTGTATGCGCTGGGGGCGCTGTTCGCGGCGGTGGCCATCGTGTACCTGGACCGCAACGGCTATCGCGACGTGCAGGGCAACGCGCTGTCGCTGCTGGACTGCCTGTACTACGCCACGGTGTCGCTGTCGACGACCGGATACGGCGACATCACCCCGTTCACCCCGTCGGCGCGGCTCATCAACGTCCTGGTGATCACGCCGCTTCGTGTCGCCTTCCTCATCGTGTTGATCGGTACGACGGTGGAAACCCTGACCGAGGCCTCGCGTCAGACGCTGAAGATCCAGCAGTGGAGGAGAAGAGTGCGCGATCACACCGTCGTCGTCGGCTACGGCACGAAGGGCAAGACCGCCGTCGCGGCCATGATCGGCGACGGTGCCCAGAGCAACGAGATCGTCATCGTCGACACCGACCGGGCGGCGCTGGATCGCGCCGACAAGGCCGGCCTGGTGACGGTGCACGGCGACGCCAACCGCGCGGACGTGCTCAGGCTGGCGGGTGCGCAGCACGCCACGGCCATCGTCGTCGCCACGAACAACGATCCGACCGCCGTGTTGGTGACGCTGACCGCGCGCGAACTCGCCCCGCGCGCCAAGATCATCGCCTCGATCCGCGAGGCGGAGAACCAGCATCTGCTGCGGCAGTCGGGTGCCGACTCGGTCGTAGTGTCGTCGGAGACCGCGGGGCGGCTGCTCGGCATGGCCGCCAAGACGCCGACGGTCGTCGAGATGATCGAGGACCTCCTCACCCCGGACGCCGGCTTCGCCATCGCCGAGCGCGACGTCACCACGAAGGAGGTGGGGGGCTCGGCTCGGCACCTGCCCGACATCGTGCTCGGCGTCGTGCGGGGCGGGCAGCTGGTGCGGGTCGACGATCCGGAGGTCGATGCCATGGAGCTGGGCGATCGACTGCTCTACATTCGCAACGCGGAAGGAAGCCGTTGACCACCCCCGGTGCATTTCACCTGCGCAACGTGCCCCTGCTGTCGCGGGTCGGCCTGCTGCGGGCCGACGAATTGCGCACCGACGAGGCGGCGCTGCGCGACGGCTGGGCCGACGCCCTGCTCCTGAGGGTCGACCGGCGCAACCAGGTGCTCATCTCCGGCGGGCAGGTCGTCCTCGGCAAGGCGTCGAAGTTCTCCGACGCACCCGACGAGCACGCCGTCTTCCTCGGGCGGATGCCCGACGGCAGGCACGTGTGGGCGGTCCGCAGCGCGCTGGAGGGTCCGGAGGATCCCCACGCCGAGTCGGAGGTCCTCAACCTGCGGCAGGCGGGTGCCATCTTCGACGACGTCAGTTCGCAGCTGGTCGCCACGGCCACCGCGCTGCTCAACTGGCATGACAGCGCCCGCTTCAGCTCCCTCGACGGTTCGCCGACCAGAGCGCACCGGGCGGGGTGGGCGCGCATCGATCCCGTCAGCGGCCACGAGGACTTCCCACGTCAGGACCCGGCGGTCATCTGCCTGATCCACGACGGGCACGACCGCGCGGTGCTCGCTCGTCAGACGGTGTGGCCGGAGCGTCTCTTCTCCCTCATCGCCGGGTTCGTCGAGGCGGGGGAGTCGTTCGAGTCGTGCGTGGTGCGCGAGGTCGCCGAGGAGATCGGCCTCGACGTCCACGACGTCACCTACCTGGGCAGTCAGCCCTGGCCGTTCCCGCGTTCGCTCATGGTGGGGTTCCACGCCATTGGCGATCCGGAGCAGGAGTTCGTGTTCAGCGACGGCGAGATCGCCGAGGCGGCGTGGTTCACCAGGGACGAGGTGCGCGCGGCGCTGGCCGACGGCGACTGGAGCAGTGAATCCACGTCGCGGCTGCTGCTCCCCGGGTCGATCTCGATCGCCAGGGAGATCATCGAATCCTGGGCGTACGCCGAGTAGCTCAGGCGGCGAGCTTGGCCTGGACCTGCTTGAGGCTCGGATTGGTCAGCGTCGACCCGTCGGCGAACTTCACCGTCGGGACCACGTGGTTGCCACCATTGACCGACCCGACGAACTCGGCGGCCGCGGGATCGGCCTCGATGTCGACCTCGGCGTAGCCGATGCCTGCGGACTTCAGGGCCGTCTTGAGTCGCGCGCAGTAGCCGCACCAGGTCGTGGAGTACATGGTCAGCTGGGCTTCGTTGGCTGTCATAGGGCTTTCAACGTAAACCAGGCGGCGGGTATTGCACCATCGCGGGGTAGCCGACGGTGTCGGTCGGGTGAATGTCCCTGCCCCCTGCCAAGATGGACGGCATGCCATCCCGGTCTCCTGCGGCCGCCTCGTCGCTGGACAGTCTGATCGGTGACCTCGACGACGAGCAGCGTGAGGCGGTGCAGGCGCCGCGCGGCCCGGTATGCGTGCTCGCCGGCGCGGGCACCGGCAAGACGAGGACGATCACCCGGCGCATCGCCTACCTGGTCGCCGCTGGTCACGTGGCGCCCGGCCAGGTGTTGGCGGTGACGTTCACCTCGCGCGCCGCGGGGGAGATGCGGGCCCGGCTGCGCTCACTCGACGAGCAGGGCGGCAACGGTGCGGGCACCGGCGCCGTGCAGGCGATGACCTTCCACGCCGCCGCCCGGCGCCAGCTGCAGTACTTCTGGCCGCGCGTCGTCGGCGACACGGGGTGGGAGTTGCTCGACAGCAAGTTCGGCGTCGTGGCCCAGGCCGCGAACCGGGCCAGGATCCAAGCCAGCACCGACGACGTCCGCGACCTCGCGGGTGAGATCGAGTGGGCGAAGGCGTCGCTGATCAGCCCGGAGGGGTATGCCGCCGCGGTGGCCGAGGCGGGTCGCGACATCCCCCTGGACGCGGCGAAGATCGCGACGGTCTACGCGGGCTACGAAGCGCTCAAGGCCCGCCGCGACGGGACCACGCTGCTCGACTTCGACGACCTGCTCCTGCACACCGCCGGCGCCATCGAGAACGACGCCGCGGTCGCGAACGAATTCCGTGACCGGTACCGCTGCTTTGTCGTCGATGAGTATCAGGACGTCACGCCGCTGCAGCAGCGCGTGTTGGACGCGTGGCTCGGTGATCGGGACGACCTCACGGTGGTCGGCGACGCGAACCAGACGATCTACTCGTTCACCGGTGCCACCCCCAACCACCTGCTGAACTTCTCGCGCCGCTTCCCCGACGCGTCGCTGGTGCGGTTGGAGCGCGACTACCGCTCCACGCCGCAGGTCGTGTCGCTGGCCAACCGCGTGATATCGATGGCGCGGGGTCGCATGGCGGGCAGCAAGCTGCACCTGGTCGGCCAGCGCGACGCCGGGCCCGCGCCGACGTTCAGCGAGCACCCCGACGAGGTCGCCGAGGCGACGGCCGTGGCCAAGGCGATCGCGAACCTGATCCAGGCAGGCACCTCGCCGGCAGAGATCGCGATCCTCTACCGCATCAACGCCCAGTCGGAGGTGTACGAGGAGGCGCTCACCGCGGCGGGGGTGGCCTTTCAGGTGCGCGGCGGCGAAGGGTTCTTCAGCCGTCAGGAGATCCGGCAGGCGCTCGTGGCGCTGCAGCGCGCCGCCGATCGCATCGACGCGGTCGGCCCCGAACTCCCGCCGGTGATTCGCGAACTGCTCGAGCCCTTGGGGCTGACCGCCGAGGAACCGCAGGGCGTTCGCGCCAGGGAGCGGTGGGAAGCGCTGGTCGCGTTGGCCGAACTCGTCGAGGAAGAGGTGGCGGTGCGGCCCGGCCTCGACGCGCGTGCACTCCTCGCCGAACTGCGGCAGCGGGCCGACGCCCGCCACCCACCGGTGGTGCAGGGTGTCACGCTCGCCTCGCTGCACGCGGCCAAGGGCCTGGAGTGGGACGCGGTGTTCCTGGTCGGACTGGCCGACGGCACCCTGCCGATCTCGCATGCCCTGTCGCGCGGTGCCGACAGTGAGCAGGTCGAGGAGGAACGTCGTCTGCTCTACGTCGGAATCACCAGGGCGCGAGTGCATCTGGCGCTCAGTTGGGCGTTGGCGCGCACCCCCGGCGGAAGGCAGGGGCGCAAACCCTCGCGGTTCTTGAACGGCGTTGCGCCGCAAGCGAGTTCGTCCGACGGACCGCACAAGCCGCGCCGTCAGCGCGGCGCCGCACCGCGGTGCCGCATCTGCAACGAACCGTTGAACAGTTCTGCGGCGATCATGCTGCGGCGCTGCGAGACGTGCCCGTCGGACCTCGACGAGGGGCTGCTGGCGCGCCTCAAGGAGTGGCGGCTGGAGACGTCGAAGGAGATGAAGGTGCCCGCCTACGTGGTGTTCACCGACAACACCCTGATCGCGATCGCAGAGACGCTGCCGGGTGACGAGGCGGCGCTGGTGGCGATCCCCGGAATCGGGGCGCGCAAGCTCGAGCAGTTCGGCGCCGACGTCCTGGCGCTCGTGAAGGCGCGTCAGTAGCGCCAAACGTGCAGGTCAGAAAATCGCTTGTCGGATTCGGGTGCTAGCCTCTAACCTCGTAGACGTCTCATCCGGTCGAGTCGAAGGGAGGTGCCCAACATGAATGCATATTCGTTCAACGGCGTAGCCATTGCTCGCGCCGACGTCATGTCGTGGCCCTCCCACGTCGCTGGATCCGCCGCTGCTGCGGCGCACCCGCCGGCCGCCCGCCATGACGCCATTTCGGCGCCCATGCGACGCGCCGCCGCCGCGACCGTCGCGTCCGTGAACCGAGGCACCATCTAGACAGCCTCGCAAGCCCTTTGGCCACGGACCCGACACCCACCGGATCCGTGGCCAGTTTCTTCGGAACACCCGAACACCTGGTCTCAGATCCATCAGACGACAGACGACTGATCGACTACGACCAGGAGAGAAGGTGATTCGGACATGTCTGCGCAGACATGCCGCGAGAGGACGTTTCCGGCGGTGCCGTGCCACGTCGGTGATCCCGACCTGTGGTTCGCCGAGAACCCCCTCGAACTGGAACGGGCCAAGACGCTGTGCGCGGACTGCCCGATCCGCCGCGAATGCCTCGCCGAGGCGCTGAACCGTCAAGAGCCGTGGGGCGTCTGGGGCGGGGAGATCATCGAGCGCGGCACGATCGTGGCGCGCAAGCGTCCGCGGGGCCGTCCCCGCAAGCACCCGGTGGCGAATCCGGCAGCCGCCTGAGCCGTCCCACCCCACGTATTGCTGGGGTGGGGCAGCTCAGTCGGCGAAGCCCGGAATGAACTCCGCGGCAAGCGCTCTCGTCGGGATGTGGGCGTCGAGCTGGCAGGAGATCGCGACGATGGAGGCGATGACCCGCATGGGGATGGCCAATTTGGCGGGGATGTCCATCTGACGCGCGGTCTTAATCGTCTCGGCCGAGATGTCCATGTTGGCGGCCGCCATCTTCTGCAGCCACTTGCGGGTGTAGTGGAACACCTCGACCTCGAGCGGTTCGACGTACTGGCGCAGCATGTCGTCGATCTCGCGCGGTGAAACCTGTTGTCCCCGTTGGATGAAGCCGATCTTCTCCATCGTCGGGAGCAGGTTGTCGTAGTCCTTCTCGTACGCGTAGCGCACGGTCAACCCGAGTTCGACGGGGATGCCTCCCGGCAGCGGTGCCACGGCGCCGAAGTCCAGCACGCCGAGCTTGTCGCCCGGCAGCAGCATGAAGTTTCCCGGATGGGCGTCGCCGTGCATCATCTCGATGCGGCGCGGTGCGTCATAGGTCAGTTCGACCAGCCGCGTCCCGACGATGTCGCGCTGCTCGGGTGTGCCGGTCCGGATGATCTCCGCCATCGGGATGCCGTCCATCCACTCGGCGACGACCACCTTGGGGGCGCTCGCGACGATGGCGGGCACCACGAAGTGCGGGTGGTCCCGGTAGCCCTTGGCGAAGGCCCGCTGATTGTCGGCCTCGAGGCGGTAGTCCAACTCCATCTCGGTGCGCTCGATCAGCTCGTCGACGACGGCCTGGACGTTGGCGCCGGGGGAGAGCTGCTTGAAGACCGAGACCATCCGCTTCATGGTCTTCAGGTCGGCACGCAGGGCCTCGTCGGCGCCCGGGTACTGGATCTTGACCGCGACCGGACGACCGTCGGCCCAGACCGCCTTGTGCACCTGCCCGATGCTGGCCGAGGCGATGGGCGTGTCGTCGAAGGAGCTGAACCGGTCTCGCCACTTGGTGCCCAGCTGGGCGTTGAGCACCCGGTGCACCTTGTCCGCGGGGAGCGGCGGCGCATCCTTCTGCAGTTTGGTCAGCGCCTCGCGGTAGGGCTCGCCGAATTGCTCGGGGACCGCGGCCTCCATCACCGACAGGGCCTGGCCGACCTTCATCGCCCCGCCCTTGAGCTCACCCAGCACGGTGAAGAGCTGATTGGCGGCCTTCTCCATGAGTTCGGCGTTCACCTCGTCCTTCGACGAGCCGGTCAACCGTTTGCCGAAACCCAGTGCGGCACGGCCGGCGATGCCGACGGGAAGGCTTGCGAGCTTTGCGTTTCGCGCAGCTCGGCCACGTTTGATGTCTGCCACCCCTCCATCATCCACGAAGCGGCGGAGCGTCGGTCACGGCGTGGCGGGTGCCACTCGTCACGGTTCCGTCGCGCGTCGCCCCGGTGGT
Source organism: Mycolicibacterium madagascariense (assembly GCF_010729665.1). NCBI lineage: Bacteria > Bacillati > Actinomycetota > Actinomycetes > Mycobacteriales > Mycobacteriaceae > Mycobacterium > Mycolicibacterium madagascariense. The sequence continues at coordinate 1,631,317 of NZ_AP022610.1, forward strand.
GACTCGTCGGTGAGCTCGGCGAGGTCGTCGCAGGGGTCGCGGTGCCATTCGCCCAAGGGATCGGGGTAGGTGTGCCATTCGTTCGGCGCGTCCATCTCCCGGTCGGTCAGCAGGGCGCCGTGCAGTGCGGAGACGATCTGGTCCGGGTCGGCGCCACACACCAGGATCGTCATCGAGGTGTGCCGGTCACCGTGCTCCTCGGTCCACAGCAGGTCCGCGAGCGCTCGTCGCTGGGGACTGACGTAGGCCAGTTCGGACGGGGTCATCGCGGCGAGCCACGTCCCTGCGGTGTCCATGCGCAGCCCGCCGCCGGCGGATTGCAACCACATCGCCTGCGAGGACTGGGTCGCCAACCACAGCCTGCCCCGGCTGCGCACCACCCCCTCCAGGAGCAGGTCGATGGCGGCGTGCAGGCGTTGCGGGTGGAACGGCCGTGCTGCCGTGAACTCGACCAGTCGCACGGCCCCGTCGGCGCCGAGGACGGGTTGCCCGGCCAGCAGCGGGTCGTGGGGACCGTCGCTGCGCCCGCGTCGGGCATCGGGTTCGAGGTTCGCCAGCGCCATCTCGACGCGGTCCACGCCGACGGTCAGCCGGGCCCGGGGTGCGAGCCTGCGCAACACCGCCAGCGTCGCCGGATCGGGAATGGTCGGAACCAGGACGTCGGCGAACTCGGCCTGACCCACCACCACCTGGGCCACGGTCCGGCCATCGGACAATTCCTCGTCATCGAGCGCCTGGGTCAGCCACTGGTACCCGTCGACGGTGGTGATGACGCCCGTGACCTGGACGTCGCGCGCCGCGGGTCCGTCCACGTAGCCGGGTCCGACCCTCACTGCGACGTGATTGATCGCCCAGCAGATGGGCTCGGGTTCCAGCCAGGGGGCCAACCGCACGACGATCCGGTCGACGTCGTCGCGCCGGTGCAGCAGACGCAACAGGATCAGGAGGTCGTTGCGCACCGTGCAGGCGACGCACCCGTGGGCCAGTTCGAGCGCCGTCTCGACGGTGTCGACTACCCCGTCGCGCAGGGTGACCACTCGGCGCCGCACGACGTGCCCGTCGAAGACGTGCTCGACGACGAGTGTGCCCGGCTGCTGCAGCAGCGCACCCGTCACCGCGTCGGTGTCGCCCTGGCCCGCCGTCAGCACCACCGGAGTGCGCACGCAAGTCCTCCTCGATCGGAAACGATGGTCATGAACGCGGTCCTCACGGTACCGTCCAAATACGGTCTTGTCGAAAATCATTTTCATCAAGCCTGCTGCGGTGAGGCCGAGCTCGCCACTGGCTGACCGTCGAACACCTTGTCGCGCAGCATGTTTCATCTGTAAGCCAGCATGTTCACCGCCCGCGCCGTCAGCAGCCACACCGGGGATGGCGCTGCCACCGCCGGCTGGTGGTCGAGCCCGTACGGACGTCGAACTCCAGGGTCGTGTCCAAGGTGGGGGGTGGCTCACCCGCCTGGCGTGGATCGGCGGACTCGTGCACGGCACGGATGACCCGGTCGACCTGGCTCAGGGCCAACGCCGCGGTGCCGAGCATGGTGGCGCGGTCTGCGCTCCCGACGGTGTCGCGCAACTGGGCGGCCACGGCGGGCCATGCGGCGTCCCGGTCGCTGCGGTAGAGGTCGGCGCACCCGAGGCAACTCGTCAGACCGGGGAGCACCAGCGGCCCGACCAGCCCCGTGCCGTCGCGCACCCGGACCGGGAGATGCGGTATCCGCGCCGCATGCAGTTCGCCGACGAGGCGCGGGTCGGCGACCAGGTAGTCCGCCAGCACCACGAGATCGGTCGTCCCCGGATCGACCCCGTGGGTGAGCCTGCTGTTCTTGACCCTGGCCCCCGAGCACCGCAATGCGCTGGCCAGCAGGTCCGACAGGGGACCGCGGCCGTGGATGCGGATCGCGGCCGAGCGTCGGTGCGGCGGGGTGTCCGTCGCCAAACCGTTGGCGACGAGCGAGTCGACCAGGGCCGTCACCGACGCTGGGTCGGCGACACCGCGGTTGCACGCCAACGCGCGCAGTTCGTCGGCCGAGACGCCGGATTGCATGGCGCGCAACAGGTCGGCGAGAGCGGGCGCCGACAACCCGTCGGGCGGCACCACGAGCATGGCGCGCCGTGGATCCCAGCCCACCTGGACGACGCCGTCGGGCCTGACCAACACCGGCATCGCGGGGTTGAGGGTGTGCGGTGGCATGCACCGACTCTGGCACGGATCACGACGTCGGCGCGGCGGTCATCCACAGGGGGCGCCAGCCTGTGGATGATTTACTTCGAGTCGTCCCCGAAGTCCTTCTCGAGATCGGCGATCGCCTCGTCGATACCGCTGGTGTCGCCGCCGACGACGCGGTCGATGAAGCCCGCGGGCTCGTCCAAATCGTTCGTATCGGGGAGCAGATCGGGGTGCTGCCACACTGCGTCGCGGGCGTCGGAGCCCGCCGCTTCGGTCAGCCGCCGCCACAGCACCGCGGCCTCACGCAGCTTGCGCGGACGCAGCTCGAGGCCGACCAGCGTGGCGAACGTCTGCTCGGCAGGACCGCCGGTGGCGCGGCGCCGGCGCAGCGTCTCGCTCAACGCCAACGTGCCGGGGATTCGATCGCCGAGCGCATCGGTCACGGCGGTCTCCACCCAGCCCTCGATGAGCGCTAGCAACGTCTCGAGCCGTTCCAGGGCCGCCACCTGCTCGGGCGTCGACTTGGGCTCGAAGATGCCCTGGTTCAGCAGCTGTTCCATCGCCGACGGGTCGGCCAGGGCGGCCGGGTTGAAGCCCTGCGCCAGATCCTGCAGGCCGCTGGTGTCCACCTTCATGCCGCGCGCGAAGGCCTCGACGGCGCTGAGCAACTGGGTCGACAGCCACGGCACGTGACTGAACAGCCGGTGGTGCGCGGCTTCCCGCGCGGCCAGGAACATCATGATCTCGCTGCGCGGCTGCTCGAGTCCCTCGGCGAAGGTCTCGATGGCCTCCGGCATGAGGGCGGCTACACCCTTGGGCCCAAGCGGCAGCCCAATGTCGGTGGAGGTCAACACTTCTCGCGACAGCGTGCCGAGCGCCTGGCCCAGCTGTGAGCCGAACGCCATGCCGCCCATCTGCGTCATCATCGCCAGCAGCGGACCCGCCATGGCCTTGGCCTCTTCGGGCAGCGCGGAGGCCCATACCGTCGACATCTGCTCGGCTACCGGGTCGCACAGTCGCTTCCAGGTGGCGAGGGTGTTGTCGAGCCAGTCGCTGGGTGTCCACGCCGCGGTGCTGCTGGCGCCCGAGGGGAGCGGGGTGACGCCGTCGAGCCAGGTGTCGGCGAGCCGTACCGCGTCGGCCACGGCGTTGCTGGTCTGTTCGGGCACCGGCTTGACGAACCCGATCGAGCTTGACGCCAGCTGCCTGGCGAGGTCGTAGTTGACGGGGCCGGACTGTCCGCCGCTGGCCATCGTGTTGCCTGCGCCGCTGAACATCTCACCGAGCTTGGAGAAGATCTGGCCGAGGTCCTTCATGTCGAATTCGCCACCGCCGAACCCGAACGGGTCCGACGGCGACCCCTTGTTCGGATCCTTCTTGCGGTCGTCTCGGTTGGGGTCGTCTCCCTGACCGTCTGAGGAGGAGAAGCCGAAGGGCAGGTCAGCCATGTCGTCAACGGTACTCACCCCACGTCGGCGGCGCGGGGTGGTGGGTCACGCTGAGAGTGAACTCGGCGTGCCTGGGCGAGCGCAGCGACGGGGTGTCAGCCGAGCGCCCTAATGTAGGCGGCGTGATGGGTGGTGCGAACAGACGCGTCTTGACGCTGGTGGTGGCGCTGGTGCCGATCGTGATCTTCGGTCTGCTGCTGTCGGTGGTGACGGTGCCGTTCGTGGGTCTCGGTCCCGGTCCGACGTTCAACACGCTCGGCGAGGTCGAGGGCAAGCAGGTCGTCGACATCAAGGGCACGGACGTGAAGCCGACGTCGGGCCACCTCAACATGACCACCGTCAGCCAGAGCGACGGCCTCACCCTCGGCCAGGCGCTGCGGCTGTGGATGTCGGGCGACGAGCAGCTGGTGCCGCGCGATCTGGTGTATCCGCCGGACAAGTCGAAGGACGACATCGACAAGGAGAACACCTCGGACTTCAAGCAGTCCGAGGACAGCGCCGAGTACGCGGCACTGGGCTACCTCAAGTACCCGGAGGCCGTGACCGTGCAGAGCGTGACCGATCCCGGGCCGTCGGCGGGCAAGCTGCAGGACGGTGACGCGATCGACATGGTGAACGACAAGCCCGTCGCCAAGCTCGACCAGTTCACGGCGATCCTCAAGACCACCAAGCCCGGCGATCCGCTCGTCGTCGACTACCGCCGCAAGGACGGTTCGCTGGGCACGACGACGATCACGCTCGGCAAGAACGGTGACCGCACATACGGCTACCTCGGGGTCGGCGTGCTCGACGCGCCGTGGGCGCCGTTCACGATCGACTTCAACCTGGCGAACATCGGCGGCCCGTCGGCGGGGTTGATGTTCAGCCTCGCGGTGGTGGACAAGCTGACCACTGGCGACCTCAACGGCGGCAAGTTCATCGCGGGAACCGGAACGATCACCGGCGAGGGCAAGGTCGGGCCGATCGGCGGGATCACCCACAAGATGTACGCGGCCAAGGAGGCAGGCGCGACGGCGTTCCTGGTGCCGGCCGACAATTGCCACGAGGCGAAATCCGCCCACGACGACGGTCTGCAGCTGATCAAGGTGAACGACCTAAGCGGCGCGGTCGATGCATTGAAGGCCTATTCGGCCGGTGGCGAACCCCCGCATTGTTGAGAAGTGGCTCACCGGCGGATGCGTAGAGTTATGGCACGTCGAAACGCGGCGTGACTGACCGACTGGAGTTGACGAGTGGGGATGCGGCCCGCGGCACGGATGCCGAAGCTGACTCGACGTAGCCGAATTCTGATCTTCATCGCGCTTGCCGTCGTGGTCCTGTTGCTCATCGGTCCCCGCCTGATCGACACCTACGTCGACTGGCTGTGGTTCGGCGAGCTCGGTTACCGCTCGGTGTTCACCACCACTCTGGGCACCCGGCTCGTCGTGTTCCTGGTGGCGGCCGCGCTGATCGGGGGCGTGGTGTTCGCCGCGCTGTCGCTGGCCTACCGCAACCGGCCGGTGTTCGTCCCAACCGCCGGGCCGAACGATCCCGTGGCCCGCTACCGCACGTCGGTGATGGCCCGGCTCAAGCTGTTCGGCATCGGCATCCCCCTGTTCATCGGGCTGCTCGCGGGCATCGTCGCGCAGACCTACTGGGTGCAGGTGCAGTTGTTCCTGCATGGCGGCGACTTCGGCGTCACCGATCCGCAGTTCGGCCTCGACCTCGGCTTCTATGCCTTCGATCTGCCGTTCTACCGGTTGGTCCTGAACTTCCTGTTCGTCGCGACGTTCCTGGCGCTCATCGCGAACCTGTTGGGGCACTACCTCTTCGGCGGGATCCGGCTCTCGGGTCGCACGGGCGCGCTGAGCCGTTCGGCCCGCGTGCAGCTCGTCACGCTGGTGGGCACGCTGGTCCTGCTGAAGGCGTTCGCCTACTGGCTGGACCGCTACGAGCTGCTCAGCCACACCCGCGGCGGCAAGCCGTTCACCGGCGCCGGCTACACCGACATCAACGCGGTACTGCCCGCGAAGTTGATCCTGCTGGCGATCGCGCTGATCTGCGCGGTGGCGGTCTTCTCCGCCGTGGTGCTGCGCGATCTGCGCATCCCGGCGATCGGGGTGGTGCTCCTGCTGTTGAGCTCATTGATCGTCGGCGCGGGCTGGCCACTGATCATCGAGCAGTTCAGCGTCAAACCCAATGCGGCGCAGAAGGAAAGCGAATACATCAGTCGCAGCATCACGGCGACGCGGCAGGCCTACGGCCTGACCGACCGGGACGTCACGTATCGCGACTACAGCGGCGACGCCCAGACCACCGCGCAGCAGGTGGCGTCCGACAGGGCGACGACGTCGAACATCCGACTCCTCGACCCCACGATCGTCAGCCCCGCGTTCACGCAGTTCCAGCAGGGCAAGAACTTCTACCTGTTCCCCGATCAGCTCGCCATCGACCGGTACAACGCACCGGACGGCAGTCTGCGCGACTACGTGGTCGCCGCGCGGGAACTGAGTTCCGACCGGTTGATCGACAACCAGCGCGACTGGATCAACCGGCACACCGTCTACACCCACGGCAACGGCTTCATCGCCTCGCCGGCCAACACCGTCCGCGGCGTCGCCAACGATCCGAACCAGAACGGCGGCTACCCGGAGTTTCTCGCCAGCGTCGTGGGTGCCAATGGCAGTGTGGTGTCACCGGGTCCCGCGCCGTTGGACCAGCCGCGCATCTACTACGGCCCGGTCATCGCCAACACCGCCGAGGACTATGCGATCGTGGGCAAGAACGGCCCCGACCGCGAGTACGACTACGAGACCAACACCGAGACGAAGAACTACACCTACGCCGGTAGCGGCGGCGTGCCCATCGGAGACTGGTTGTCGCGGAGCGTGTTCGCGGCCAAGTTCACCGAGCGGAACTTCTTGTTCTCCAACGTGATCGGGGAGAACAGCCGAATCCTGTTCAACCGCGACCCCGCGCAGCGCGTGCAGGCGGTGGCGCCGTGGCTGACCACCGACACCAGCGTGTATCCGGCCATCGTCAACAAGCGGATGGTGTGGATCGTCGACGGCTACACGACGCTGGACAACTATCCGTACTCCGAGCTGACGTCGCTGTCGTCGGCCACCGCCGACTCGAACGAGGTGGCGCTCAACCGGTTGGCGCTCGACAAGCAGGTGTCCTACATCCGCAACTCGGTGAAGGCCACCGTCGACGCCTACGACGGCACCGTCACGCTGTATGCGCAGGACGAGAGCGACCCGGTGCTCAAGGCGTGGGAGTCGGTGTTCCCCGGCACGGTCAAGCCGAAGAGCGACATCAGCCCGGAACTGCAGCAGCACCTGCGCTACCCGGAGGATCTGTTCAAGGTGCAGCGTGCGCTGCTCGCCAAGTACCACGTGAACGACCCGGTGACGTTCTTCTCGACGTCGGACTTCTGGGACGTCCCGCTCGATCCGAACCCGACGGCCAGCAGCTTCCAGCCGCCGTACTACATCGTCGCGAAAGACATTGCGTCCAACGATGATTCAGCGTCCTTCCAGCTGACCAGTGCGATGAACAGATTCAGACGGGACTTCCTGGCGGCCTACATCAGCGCCAGTTCGGATCCCTCGACGTACGGCAAGATCACCGTCCTGACCATCCCCGGTCAGGTCAACGGTCCCAAGCTGGCCAACAACGCGATCACCACTGACACCGCGGTCAGTCAGGACCTCGGCGTCATTGGCCGCGACAATCAGAACCGCATCAGATGGGGCAACCTGCTGACGCTGCCGGTCGCGCAGGGCGGACTGCTGTACGTGGAGCCGGTGTACGCCTCGCCAGGGGCCAGTGACGCCGCCTCGTCCTATCCGCGTCTGATCCGCGTCGCGATGATGTACAACGACAAGGTCGGCTACGGGCCCACCGTCCGCGACGCGCTCGACGAGCTGTTCGGTCCGGGCGCGGGCGCCACCGCCACCGGTCCGGCGCCGACGGATCTGCCGGCTGGACAGCAGGCGCCACCGGCGGGTGCTGCGCCACAGGGCAATGCGCAACAGGCTGCGCCGCCGGGCACCGAGCAGGGTCGGGCCCCGGAGGTGCCGAGCCCAGTGGCCGCCCCCGGTGGGGCGACGCAGTTGTCGGCCGCGAAAGCAGCTGCGCTGCAACAGGTTCAGACTGCCCTCGACGGCGTGCGACAGGCTCAGCAGAGCGGCAACTTCGCCGACTACGGTCGGGCGCTGCAGAACCTCGACGACGCCATGGGCAAGTACCGCGACGCGAAGTAAGTCCGTGGGGTCGGTGTCGGCAGGTCCCGCGGTGGGGTCGTGTTCAGGGCTCTCGTAGTGGGTCGGCCGGGGCGTCGAGGCGTCGACGGGGACACGCAGAATTCACGCCTGCCCGCCGGCGCTTCCAGGCCCTTGCACGGTCTGCGAGGCCGCCGCGTGGTGCCCTCGAATCGGCGTCCGCAGGGCGCTGAGCACGCGATTTGGAGCTGTGCCGCGTGCTCGGTAACCTAGTGTTCACCCGTCGCGGGGTGGAGCAGCTCGGTAGCTCGCTGGGCTCATAACCCAGAGGTCGCAGGTTCGAATCCTGTCCCCGCTACTAAAGTGAGACGGCCCTCGGAGATCTCTCCGGGGGCCGTTTTCATATTTCTGTCGACGGATTCAGGGACACGGGCTTTTAGACCTGCAGCGCGCAGAGACGCCGCTGCCCGCCCCGCTGCGGCGCGTCCTTCACGCGACGTTGGCTTGGGTCTCCGAGAAGAACCATCGTGGCGTGACCGATGCGGTCACCGACCACCCTGGGGTTGACGCCGGCCTTGAGAGCCGCCGCGGCGTGCGAATGCATAGTGCGCGCTTGCGTCCTGATTTCTTCTTTAGACCCGAAGGGCCCGACCGTCACGCGGTCTGTGGAGATCGTGTGGTCGGCGTTCTTGGTCTTGCCGCCGTTTTCCTTACGCAGGCGCCCTTTTACGACGGCCGAGTTGTGGGGCGCGGTGATATCGCCGGTCTCAAGGTCCACCGATGGCCGCTTGAGCCCGCCTCGCCGCGCGAAGTCCGCGGTCAGTCGACACGGAGCTGCGGGGCGGCTGCCCTTGATCGCGGCGAGAAAGCGTTGAACACCGTGGTGGTTCACACGTGTCGCCGAGTTCGGGCGACCTTGGGTGTCCGGACGTTGCTTGCCGGGTCGTCGTGACTACTTTGAGGGCGACGGTGTCGACGAACGCGCGGTGGAGCCTCGCGTGGACTCTGAGAACCTCTCAGGTGTCAGCTCCAGCAGCACCGTCTCCAGGACCACCCCGGATTGGTAGCGCCGGACCGCCGCTCGCACTGCGTGTAGTCGTGGTGCCGCACGATGTCGTACCCGGAAAGGCGGCACGTAAGCCTTGGGCCCGTCATGTGCAACGGGCTCGCTGGCGAGCCATATGAATCCATAGCGCGCCAGAGGGCCGTAGCTCTCAATGGGCCGGTCGGCGAGCCTAAGTCGTCCCGCGAACCTGTTGCAACTGACCAGTCAGTTGTTATGCTCCTGGGCATGACTCAGGCACCGCTCGAGGATCCACAGCCGGGAACCCGGACCGCGTTGGTCACCGGCGGAAGCTCGGGCATCGGCCGCTCAATCGTCACGGCTCTGGTCGGCGCAGGCTTCCACGTGTTCGTGACGGGGCGACGCCAGCCCGAACTCGACTCGTTAGTCGAGGAATTCGGCGACGGGGTCACGACCGTGCGTGGTGACGTGTCCCATCTGGACGACCTCGACGGCGTATACACCCAGGTGGCTCAACGCGGTCGGGGATTGGATCTCGTCGTGGCCAACGCCGGCGGCGGCACGTTCGCAACGTTGCAAGACCTGGAGCCGGAGGCCTTCGACCAGACCTTCGCCGTCAACGTTCGCGGGACGGTGTTCACAGTCCAGAAGTCACTCCCGCAGCTGAACGCGCACGCCTCCATCATCGTGCTCGGATCGACCTCGGCAGCGCGAGCCACGGCAGCGTTCGGCGTCTACTCGGCGAGCAAGGCCGCCATACGTCAGTTCAGCCGTGTCTGGGCCATCGAGCTTGCGCCGCGGGGCATCCGGGTCAACACCGTCACTCCGGGTCCCACGGAAACGCCGGGACTCGCCGGTCTCGCCGCCGACCCGGCTGAGGCGCAAGCCCTCTTGGACCAGGAGGCGGGTCGCGTGCCGCTCCGCAGGCTCGGACAGCCGTCGGAGATCGCCGACGCCGTGCTCTTCCTGGCGTCGCCTCGAGCCAGCTTCATCACCGGAACGGAACTGTTCGTCGACGGTGGGGAATCGCAAGTCTGATCCCAGTGGCGCGACCATGGCCTGAATGGGTTCGGAAGGGAGTCGCGGTGTTCATCTTCATCGCCACCAACCGCGTGCGCCCAGGGCGCGTGGACGACGAACGTGCGCGCGTCCCGGGTTGGGTCGATCTCATCGAGCGGGCCGAACCGCGCCTCATCGCGTTCCACGAGTTTCTCAGCGAAGACGGTACGGAGGTGGAGTACGTACAACTGCATCCCGACGCCGCCTCCTTCGAACATCACCTCGGTGTGCTTGCCCGCGTTGGTGATTCCTACCGTGCCACCTTGGCGGCCACCACGGCCGTCCGCATCTACGGACCCCTCACGGAGTCCATCGTGACGGCGTTGCATGCATCGTTCGGTCCGGCCGTCCCGATCACGTTCCTGCCGACGCACCTCGGGGGATTCACCAGAAGCCAGAGCTGACGGGGGAAGGAGAAACAGACCGATGGACGACGACACCCGCACCGCTTACGAACGTGGCGCTGCTTCCTATGCGCAGGAATGGGAGGACGAGCAGGACGCCCCCACCGATCTGTACGACCTGCTCGCCGAGTTCTTCACTCCCGGAACGGCATTCGACGTCGGGTGTGGTTCCGGGCGCGATGCCGCCTGGCTCAGCGCTCACGGCTATCAGGTCACCGGATTCGATGCGTCTCCGGCGCTGCTGGAGCAGGCGCGCCGCCGCCACCCCGGCACCCGGTTCGAGACGGCCACCCTGCCCGATCTGGCGGAGTTGACGGGCCGCTCGGCGGCCAACGTGCTGTGCGAAACCGTGCTCATGCACCTGCCGTTGGCGGACATCGGACGTGGCGCCGCGCGTCTCTACGACCTCGTCGAGCCGGGCGGGGTGCTCTACCTCAGCTGGCGCGTCACCACCGGTGCCGACGTCCGCGACGATGCGGGGCGGCTCTACACCGCGTTTCCCGCCGGTCTGATCCGAGAGGCCCTGAACGGTGCGGTCGTGCTTCACGACGCGGAGCAGCGCAGCGCCTCCTCGGGCAAGGTCATCCACCGCGTGATCGTCCGACGGCCGGCGCGAGCGACCGGGCGTGGCCGTCCCGTCTAGCTTCGAGGTCGACCATCACTGCGAATCACGTTGTCTTCACTGCACTTCCGCGGGGAAGTCGACGGGGTAGGGCTCGGCGAAGTCGGCCGACCTACCGACTGCGGCCCACTTGCGATCCTCGGCGAGCAGCGACTCGTCATGGCGTATCGACCCTTCCACCGCGTTGACCCCCAGTGGCAGGTGGTACGGCAGGTCGGTGCGCCCGACGATGCGCACCAGGATCTCAGCCGCCCGTGCGGGATCACCAGCAGAGACCGCGGCACTGGAGCGCACGGCGCTCATCGCGCCGACGGTGTCGGCGTAGCGGTCGGGGATGTCCGCACTGCTCATGGACGACCCGGCCCAGTCGGTGGCGAATCCGCTGGGTTCGACGACGAGGACCTTGATGCCGAACGGCCGTGTCTCGCTCTGCAGCACACGGGAGAAGCCGTCGATCGCGAACTTCGCGGCTTGATAGGACGCGATGCCTGCCGAACCGCCGACGCGTCCGCCCATGGACGAGAACTGAACGATGACGCCGCCGCCCTGTTCCCGCAGTACGGGGATGGCGGCCTTCGACACGTGGTAGACGCCCCAGAAGTTGGTCTCGAACTGCGCCCGGAAGTCCGCGTCGTCGCCGGTCTCGATCGGTGCGACGTTGGCGTACCCCGCGTTGTTGACGACGACGTCGATCCGGCCGAAGCGGTCTCGGGCGGCCGCGATCGACGCACCCGCGGCGGCGGAATCGGTGACGTCCAGCGGCAGCGGGAGAACGCGGTCGCCGTGGGCGTCGACCAGATCGGCGAGCTGCTCGGGCCGACGTGCGGTCGCGGCGACGCAGTCGCCCGATGTGAGCGCTGCTCGAACCAATTCGCGCCCGAATCCACGGGAGCTGCCCGTGACGAACCAGACCTTGCCCGACACGGCGTCCGCCCTTGTATGTAACTGACTAGTTGGATAGACAGACCATTGAACTCCGGTGGGGACGCGTGTGCAACTGACTGGTCAGTCGCTACACTTCGAGGCCATGGTGCGTGACTCGGTCCAGACCAAGGCTCGACTGCTGCAGGCAGCCATCGACGAATTCGCCGCTTACGGCATCGCAGGCGCGCGGGTGGACCGCATCGCCGAGGCCGCCGCGACCAACAAGCAGATGATCTATTCCTACTTCGGAAACAAGGACGAACTCTTCGATCAGGCCTTCAGCGCCGACGTCGAGCGTTTCCGCGAAGCCGTCGACTTCGACCCGCTGGACCTCCCGGGGTATGCCGGTCGGCTGTTCGACCGGTTCGAGGACGACTCCTCCTCGCTGCGACTGTCGACGTGGTATCGCCTGGAGCGGCCCACCGGCCCCGGCCTGCAGGCAGTCGCCGAGATCAACGACGTTCGGCTGCAACGACTTCGGGACGCACAGAAGAAGGGTGCGGTCACCACCGACTTCGCGCCCGCGGCCCTGCTCGCGCTGATCCAATCGATCGCGACGTCCTGGTCGACGATGAACCCCGAATTCACCTCGTCGAAACCCCTGGCGCGCAAGGAACGCCGACGCACCGTGGTGGAGGCCGTGCGGCGCATCGTCTCGCCGACCTAGCTCTGCGCGCCCTCCATCGCCGCGATGACGTCCGCGGCCGGGCTGAGTCTCACTCCGATGCCCTGCATCTCGGCGACGCCGCGGTCGTAGAGGCCAGAGATCGCATCGGTGACCAGGATGATGCGGTAGTCGCGTTCGCTGGCTTGATAGATGGTGGTGCGCGGGCAGTTCGGGTAGTTGCAGCCGGCGATGACGACCGTGTCGACACGACGGGCCTGCAGGTGGGTGTGCAGCGCCGTGTCGAAGAACGCTCCCCAGCGCGGTTTGTACATCACCACCTCATCGGGACCCAGCGATTGCAGGTCACCGGCCAGCAGCAGGTCGTCGTCGAGGGTGGTGTCCGAAGGCGCCACGGTGGGGGCCAACTGATGGCCGGGGTGACCCGCGTGCAATACGGGTGTGGGACCGGTGACGAGGTCGCGCCGGACCGGCTCGGCATTGCTGCCGTCCGGGCGGTAGATGCGCACCACGTGCACGATGGGCCGGCCGGCTGAGCGAAAGGCGTTGCACAGGGCGCTGATTCGCGGCACTGCGGCCGACGTGCCGGGAACCTCCAGTGGCTGCCCGTCCAGGGTGTCGCGCTGGACGTCGATGGTGAGCAGCGCGGCGCAGCGGTAGTGCGGTTCGGTGAGTGCGTTCATCGGTTGCTCACGCTACGTCCGTTGGTTTCCAGGGCAACACCTCACCTGATCGCACCAGTCGTCCGTAGTGCTCGGGCTTGACGGGGTCGAACACGAGGTCCAACACGGCGCCCGCGGCCTGGGCGGGCGTGGGGGCATCGCTGACGTCCCACCACGCCGAGGAGGTCGGGGTGTTCATCATTCCCGGGCAGACCGCGGCCAGGAGGACCTCGGCGTCGGCGTCGGCGTCGCGGCGCTGGGCGGCCAGCGTGCGCACGGCGGCGACCTGACCCACCTTGGACGGGATGTTGACGAAGCCGGGCCACGCACCGCCGCGGGCACTCCCGTCCTTCACGGCCTCGACCCACGCGGCGACCTGATCGTCGACGTCGTCCAGCGTCGCCAGGTCGTCGAAGCGGTCCCACAGCACCGGCGCAAGGTAGTTCAGCGTGCCCAGCGAACTGGCGATGACCAGGAACCGTCCGCCGGGGCGCAGCAGCGGGAAGAAGGAGCGCAGGCAGCGCGTGGTGCCGAAGTTGTTGATCTGGGTGTATTCGTCGACGATGGCAGCCGGATCGTCGTCGGGACCCACGCGCATCACGGCGTTGTTGATCACGATGTCCACACCGCTGTGACGGTGGGCGAGTTCAGCGGCGAAGCGTGCGGCGGCGTGGGGATGACTGACGTCGAGCACCTCACCGTGGACCTCGGCGGCGGTGGACCCCAGCGACTCGATCGCGTTGGTGATGTGGTCGTAGTTGCGGCCCGTCAGATAGACGGTGTCACCGGGTTGCAGGCGCTGCGCCAGACCGTCGACCAACGCCAGGCCGAGTCCCTGGGTGGCACCGGTGACTACGGCGACGCGTGGGTGGTGCGGCATGGGAACGCTCCTGCTGGTTGAGGTGTCGTTAGAAAACGGTCGTCCCCGTCAACGGTAGGGACGCCGTGCCCATGACGACAGCGAGAGATTCGCAACCCCGCCATGCCTAAACGGAATGGCACGACCAGCCGGGCGCGACACCGCGTCGGGCGCACCTCGCTGCCCGCAGGTGCGGCGCCGGGGTAGTGCGCTGCCTCCCCGACCGCGCAGTCGATGCGCCCCACCCATCGCCATGCGAAAGCCGCCCACGGGCACACCACCCTGTCGGAGCCTCGTCGGGCAAAGTCTTCACGCTGCAGTGGCGCAACTACCAATGCGTTTCTTCCAGCCAGTTGACAGGCACCGCAGCACCCCCAACCCCCGAACGTCACGTCCTGTCCAGTCGCGGATAGAGCACCTCGGTCACGATCAGTTGCAGCGCCGCGGCGATCGGGATGGCGACCAACGCGCCGACGATCCCCAGCAAGGCTCCACCGACCAGCACGGCCACGACCGTGGTCAGCGCCGGCACCTCGACGGCCCGCCCGATTATCTTGGGGACCAGCAGGTAGTCCTCGACCAGTCGGAAGACCACGAAGAAGGCGATCGTCGCGATGCAAACCGGAAGCGACACGGTCAGCGCCACCGCGGCCACCACCACGCCGGCGATGGTCGACCCCACCACGGGGACGAGGTCGAACAGTCCCACGAAGATGCTCAGGAGCAACGGGTAGGGCACCCCGAACGCCATCAACCACACGAACGATGCGGCTGCGGCGATCACCGAGATCAGCACGTTGCCCAGGACGTATGCGCCGACCTTGGCGAACACCTCGTCGCCGATGAGGATCGTCCGCGGGCGCCGGCTGTGGGGCACCATGCGGTAGAGCGTGGCGCGGATGCGGGGCATGTCGACGAGGAAGTACACGGTCAGGACGATCGCGATCAACACGTTGGCGATGGCCCCGAAGACGGCGGCCCCCGCATCGACGATCTCCTGCAGTATCGACCCGCCGGACCCATTGACTGCAGACGTGATGCGGTCCTGCACGTGGAACCGATCGTTGACCCGACCGATCAGCGAGGAGTGATTCTGGGCCCGCTGCACGTACGTGGGTGCCTCGCGGACCAGCTCGGAGGCCTGCTCCGATAGCGGCGGGATCGCCGCGGCGATGAACGCCCCCAAGACGAGGACGAAGATCGCGAACACGATCGTGGTGGCCGCCCAGCGCGGCAAACCGCGGTTGACGAACCAGGACACCGCCGGCTCCAACCCCAACGCGAGGAAGAACGCCACCCCGATGAGGATGAGCACGTCGGACAGCGACGTCAGCACCTGTACCGCGCCATAGGTGACGGCAACCCCGGCCGACGCGGTCAGGCCGATGAAGAAGGGGGAGCGGCGGTCGAACCGGCGTCCGGGAGACCCCAGGGGGTGTTCCTCGGAACTCAACTCCGCGGCGAGATGCTCGGCTTCGGTGACCGGGCCCTCCGTCGCGTCATCGTGGGGTTGACCCACCATGGCGTGGTGCCCCGTCTCGGCGAGCGCCTCGTCGATCCCGCCGTCCGTGCTGTGATCGTTCGACACCGTGCCACCCTTCGCCCGTGGGCGGTCATTGCGAACTCGTCGTCGCGCGCCGTCCATGATGTACCCCCAGGCGAGGCTCCCACTCCCGGCAGTCCCCGAATGCGCGGGCGGCGGCGAGAGGACGTGACGACGCGGACGCCGGTGGCCTGAGCTCGGGGTACACCGCTGCTATGCCACGTACGTCAACACCGTTGGCGCACGATCACCTCGCGGTGACGACGTCGGCCGTTGGCCGCGCCTCGGGCATCGCGGCTGGGCCCGCCGGCCGGTCGTCATGACCGTCAGCCGATCCCTCCGGACCCGTTGCCGCCGGAACCACCCGCTCCGCCGGGTCCGTGTGCTCCACCGGAGCTACCGGAACCTCCGGTACCGCCGGAGCCGCCGGGGTTGGGCCCTGGAGTGTTGGTGTCACCGCCGGGAATGCCCGGCCCGGCGGGGCCCACCGCACCCCCTGAGCCGCCGGTCGCGCCCGCGCCACCGCCGGTCGAGCCCGAGCCGCCCCCCGCGCCGGGGGCGCCGGTGCCTGGCGCGCTGGGTGCGACGACGGAGCTGGACGCGCTCGGAAGGGATGAGCCACCGGTAGTGCTCGGAATCGGCGCGGCGGTGGACGAGGTCGAACTGCTCGAGGTGCTGGACGGCCCGCTCCCGGATTGCGATCCGCAGGCCGCCAGCAGCACGCTGACGGTGGCCACGGCGCTCACGGCAATGACGGCCGAGCACGTCCGAGCCGATCCGCCGGTGCGTCGACGTGCACCGTGGGTGTTCTGAGTCGTCGTCATCGTGGTGTGCTCCGCTCCCAAGAGGCCAGTGTCGAGGGCGTCTTTCCCGACGCCCACTCGACCCAAACTGGGGAGCGCTCCTGTTGGTGCTGCGTTCATCTGCTCGCCACGAGACACCGACCCAAGCTCTCCCCTCGTGAGCTTGGGTCGGGTCCGCTCGTGGGCCGGCCGCTGGCACGGCATCGGCGGGCAGCGCACCACCACCAGGGCGTCGCCGAACGCCACTGGATCATGCCCGCATCGGCCAAAGGCCAACGGGCCCAGGGCGATCGGTGCTCAGGTGCTCACGCCAAGACCCTCTGCGCGCGAAAGGCATTGGGCGGCGGCGGTTCTGGCCGCTGCACGGAATGAACCGCGCGTGAACCTGGCAGGATGGCTTCCGCCGGTGTCGTTACCGAGCGCGGCGGCGGCCGATCCCGGGTCCGGCCTGCCCCGGCTTGACGGCCGTAATCATCGACGTCACGAGTGTCCTTCCCCCTGGAGCTGCGGTGTGCGTGGCCGGTCCTCCATCCGACTCGCCTTAGGTTGTAGCACCTGGAAACCTCGTCGCCTAGCGAGGGGACTCGTCGACGACCGAAGTTCATCCGTTCGAATGACAGGAACCCCGCTTCCCGTCGAAGGCGTTGGGCACGAAGCGATTCGACGTCGACGGTCACGCAGGCGGCGGACGCCTCGCCTGCGGTGCCTAGAGGTCGTTGATGCTGATGATGCCATCTTGGACGGCGCGGGCGACGAGGGCGGCCTTGGTGGGGGCGGGGCGCCCGGCGGCGGCGTACTTGGCGCGCACGCGCTGGAGATGAGTGCGCACGGTGGTGGCCTCGATGTGGAGTTGTCGCCCGACGAGGTCCTTGTTCTCGGTTTGGAACCACGCGACGAGGACCTCGGTCTCGCGAGCGCCGAGGTGCGGTCGCCCCTCGCGCGCGTCCTGACACATGGCGCCGGCCATCCGGGGGCCCACGAACGGGGTGTCGCTGCAGGCCGCGTGGATGGCGTCGAGCAGGTGCCGTCGCCCCTCGGACTTGACCAGGTAGCTCAGGGCGCCGAGGTCCAAGCAGCGCAGGATCACTTCGCCCTGGTCGATGTGGGAGTAGACGATCACCCGGTGCCCGGCGTCGACGATGCGTTCGAGGGCGTCGAAGGCGGGTCGTCTGCTGCGCAATTCGAGGTCGAGGACGACGACGTCGACGTCGTCGGTGGGCTGGGAATGGTTGGCGAGGAACGCGTCGGCGCTCAGGTAGTTGGCGGCGACGTGCACGGGCGGCGTCGCCTCGCTGCACCAGGCGCGGATGCCGGCGTGCACGACGTCGTGATCATCGATGATGCAGATCGACGGCCTCTGCCGATCGGGTGTGGTCATCTGGCCGCGTCTCTCCTCCCCGGAGCCGGTGGCGCACGGTGACCCATACCGTTTCGCCCGCACCGACTACGTCGACATCATCGCTCGTGCTCGTCTGCAATGCCGACACGTCGGCATCTTCGACGTGGTCGCAGACGATCGACGCCAGCACCACGTCGTCCAGCGCGAGAACGGTGACGCGGGCGGACGATCGGGTGACGGCGAGCGCCGCGCCGAGCGGTGCGGCGATGTCGCGGGCGTCGGCTTCGGTGACCGACGGCAGCGCGCCCTGGACGTCGACGCTGACGTCGATGCCACGCTGGTCGGCGGCGTCGATGGCGGAGCGCAGCTGGGCCAGCAGGGGATGGTCGAACACCGCCGACTGGCTGAAGAGCACACGCAGACGCCGCGATTCGACCTGGGCGCGGTGTCGCATCGCAGGGTCCACCGGCGTCCGCTCACGCCAGGCCTCCAACAGCGGGCGCACGTTGGCCAGGAGGTTGGCGTAGCGGCGCCGGTATTCGATCCGCAGTGCCGAGGTGATGTGCTGCCTCGCCACGAGTTCGGTTTGGGCGGTTAATTCGTCGTGGGCGTCGGCGGCCGCGTCGGCGACCAAGCCACTGAACAACAGGGCGAACAGCTGCACGGCCAGGATGCTCGCGGTGCCCAGCCCGAGGTTGACCGCAGTGTGTGCCGAGGGTGACCGAAGAAAGGTGTAGGCCCCCACGATGACCCAGACGCTCACCAGCCAGGCCGCAGCGTGGCGCACCGGATACCTCAGGACGAACGGCAGCACGCACCAACCGATCGCCGCCTGAGACCACTGCGCCTGACCGCCGAGCACCGTCGGGGGCAGTAGTACGGTCTGCGCCAGTGCGATGACCACCAGCGCACCCGGCAGCAGCGCGGGACTGCTGCGCTTGCGCAGCGTGAATCCGATTGCTGAAAGGGTGATTACGGCCGCGGACGCCGCCAGGGTGAGCTGCCATCCCGGGTGGGCGGTGGCGGAGAGGGAGGGTGGCGCCATCGAGGCCAGGCTGAGCACGGCGTACGCGGTGAGCGCCAGGGCATATCCGGTGCGGGTCCGCTCGATGAGGCGGTCCGGGTCGCCGACGGCGTCGGTCAGTCGCCGGGGCTCCTCCGGGTTCGGCCACGTCAGGGTGACCGTCGTGCCGTGCCCGACCGACGACGTGACGGCCGTGCTGCCGCCGATGGTGTGCATCCTGGCCGTCATCGAATGACTGATTCCGTAGCCCGGCGCAGCGGCGGTCGGGTCGAAACCCCTGCCGTCGTCGGTGATGACGATGCGATGGGGTACGACGTCCAGTGTCACGATGCCGGCGCGGGCGTGTCGGTCGACGTTGTTGAGCGCCTCCCGGATCACCGCCACCACGCAGTGGCCGATCTCGGCATCCACCCACAGGGATTCGACGCCGGTGCAGCGCATCGGAGTGGCGTACTGCGGGCTCAGATCACGAAGCGCGGCAACGACGTTCATGGGTTCGGAGGATTCCGGCTGCGGATCGCCGAGCATCTCGAGGTCCCGGCGCGCCTGCCGGGCGAGCCTCTCCGGTGAGAGAGGGGAGCCCTGTCCGACGAGGAGCAGGGTGGAGGCCACCGTGTCGTGCAGGAGGCGCAGTTGCTCGCGGTCGTAGTCGCGTACCGCCTCCGCCACCCGCTGCGTCACGTCGGCGTGCTGCCGTCGGGCCCGCGCCGCGTCCACGGCGAGAGCGACCCGCAACTCGGCCAAGCGAATCAACGCACACGTGGCCCACTGCAGCCCGAAGTAGTAGAGGTTGAACACCTCGTGCACGTGCGGCCAGCCGATGACCGCCGCCGCCCCCGTGGCGTAGCTGGCCGCGATGATCGACGCGACGACGATGCTCACCCGTATCGGCAGGCCCACCGTGAAACCGATGACGGCCGTGCCCGCCACCGCGATCGGTGCGCAGTTGGAGAGGTAGAACCGTGGGTCGGCGACGAGGAGGGGAATCCCCAGGCACACCGCGACGGTGAACGCGACGTCGATGGCGGTGGCGAGCGAAGAATGCGATCGGGTGGCCAACCGGTGGATGGCCCACAGGCCGAGCGCTATGAGCAGCAGCTGGCCGGGCAATCGTGCCGCGGAGTCGGGGTCGGCGAGCGCGACGACGGCCACCAGGAGATTGGCGGTGTGGCGCATCGCCAAGCCGATGTTCGCAGCGCGAGACACCAGGTGGCGTTGCGACACATCGTGTCTCGGTCCCACGTCGGCATCGGCCAGCCAGCCACCGACGGGGCTCGTGCCTACCCCCGGTGGCTCACCGTCCCTGGGCTCGCCCACACTCCGCCAGGCCGAGTTCGTCCCCACCCCGTCAACCCCCACCCGGAGATCATGCCCGGTTCGGCCTGCTGGCGAGGCGATGTCGACGTGCGCAGGGCCGGGTCGTGTCGTTCGCCGGCATTGGCGGTGGCAACGATCCTGGGGCTAGCACTCACGGGGCGCGAGTGCTAAATTTCGATGTTGCACGGTGCGCGGCCCCCCGCCACGGTGACAGGTCCGTCGACAGCATTGGAGGTGCATTGCTGTGTTGCAGTTCGAGTCATTCCGCGCCGTCGATGCGCGCGGCTACGGCGTCATTCGCGGTCAGGCCGGGATCGGCCGCCGACCGGTGTTCCGCCCCATGCAGGTGCACGAGATCGACCACGACCGCTACGCGCTGACGTCCGCGGTACCCGGGTTCGACGAGCCGGTCGGCGACCTCGTCGGCTGACCATCCGGCCAGACCACCGCGTCGGCGATATAGCCAAAGGGTTTAATGATTCGGGGGCGGGCGGCTACACTGAGCCGATGGGTGTGGCGAAGACGAGGGCGCTGGTCGCGGCGGTCGGCATGGTCGCCGTCGCCCTGGGTGTCGCAGCGCCCGCCGCTGCCGACGTCGACGATCCGTGCCAGCTCGGGGTGACCTTCCTCTGTCGATTCATGCCGATCGCGCCCGGGCTCGACCACGACATCGACCTCACCCAGGGCTCGGGGACGTTGAATGGCCAGAGCCTGCAGCAGATGCCCGCCGGGCAGCTTCCCGAGGATGGGCCTCCGGCACCGGTCTGCGGCGCGAACGGCTGCAGCTAGTAAGCGGGTGGTATCGCGAGATGGGTTGCGCTAGAGCTTCTTCGGTGGTCTCGACCCCCGGTGTCGCCATGGGTGAGCCATCCCGCGGGAAGGGCTCGCCGATGACGAGCGAACTACTGGACGCCAGGGAGCAGGGCGTGCGGGATCGGTTGATCGCGGCCGCGGACCACGAGTTGGCCGAGAACGGAACGCTGTGCGGTCGGTTCGAGGCAGTCGCGCACCGGGCTGGGGTATCCCGTGCCACCGCCTACCGCCAACTCGGCAGCATCTCCGAATTGATCACCCAGGTGGGGCTGCGGCGGTCGGAGAAGCACACCGCGTTGGTGACCGAGCTGATGTCCCGGGAGCGGGATGCCCTCGCGAAGATCGAGGCATCCCTGATCTACAGTGCGCGCGAATTGCCCAACGAGCCCATCGTCTTGGAGCTGATCGCGCGACGGTCCACCTCGGTCGTCGACCCGGAGGTGCGCCGGCTGATCACCGGTGTCCTCGCGCCCGTGCTCGCAGCCGGCCAGGCGGCCGGCGAAATCCGCAGTGACGTCGAGCGCGACCTCGTCATCGAGTACCTCACCGAGCAGTGCTATCTCATGACGCAGGCCGACGACAGATCCGCAGCGGCAGTTCGGCAGCGATTCCGGTGTTTCATCGCCCCCTGCCTCACGCCACCGGACGCCGTCGCGCAGTGAGCACGTCGTGATCGTCGGTCAGGCAGCGAACGAATCAGCCCACCGCGGGCCGGGGTGGGCGTGTCCAGATTGGGGTGCATCGATGGACGTGAAAGTCCTCGCGCTAGCGGGTCTGCTGATCGGCGTCAGCGCGGCGTGCTCGTCGCCGGCGGCCGTGTCGCCGCGAGCGGGCACGATTCCGGCTGGGACGGCGGACGTTTCGGTCGATGGGCGACAGCTCGCCCCCTCACGAGACGTGGGCTGCACGTTCATTCAGTCCTACACCACCATCACGACGGGCAGCGGGCCCATGGGCACGACGACGGTCGTCGACAATGCCGACGGACTTACGGCGAAGTCCGTCGACATCCGCGATCTGGGCGGGTTCACGGGGAGCTACTGGCAGAACCTCGGTGGGGAGGCCGCGGTGGCGATGACGGGCCGCACGTTCACCATCACGGGCACCGCGGAGGGATTCGATGCCGCGAACCCCAGCGCGCGCATCGCGCGGCCGTTCTCCATCAAGGCCAGCTGCTGACGGCGTACGCAGGCCGAGCGTCCGGGTCGAGGCGCACGGCACCGGAGCCTCACCCCGAGGGCATGACGCTCGGCGACATCGTCACCGACAACGCGCTGCGCTTCCCGAGCGGCGTCGCCTACCGGCACGGTGAGCGCACCCTCACCCACGCACAACTCAGAGAGCGGGCGCTACGTCTGACGTCGGCGATGGCCCAGGCCGGGGTCGGCCACCAGGACCGCATCGCGGTGCTGAGCCGCAACGGCATCGAGTTCGGCGAGCTGCACGCCGCCGCGCAGGTGAGTGGAATCATCATGGCCACCATCAACTTTCGACTGTCGGCACCAGAGGTCGAGGACGTCCTGCGCCGGGTGACGCCGTTGATCGTCTTCTGCGCCGACGAGTTCGCCTCGACGCTCGCCGGGTCGATCGCCGAATGGCCCAACCCGCCGCTGCTCGTCACGATCGGCGGCGCCACGCATCCCGGGGCCATCGACTACGAGCGCTTCGTCGAGGGCGGGCGGGCCGTCGAACCGGACGCCGTCGCACGGCCGCAGGACGTCGCCTACCTGCTCTTCACCAGCGGCACCACCGGCGCCTCCAAGTGCTGTGTCGTCGGGCAGCGTGAATTGCGGAGCATCGCCTACACGATGAACGCTGAAATGCGGTGCGGCAGTGATGATCGCGGTCTGATCAACATGCCGATGTTCCACGTGGGCGCACTCGCGATCATGCTGGGTGTACATGCCCGCGGCGGTACCGTCGTGCTCCAGCAGCAGTTCGACGCAGCGCAGGCGGTCCGATTGATCGCGACCGAACGGATCACGGTGCTGCACCTCGCACCGGTCATGCTCAAGAGTCTGCTCGACGAGGTGGCTGACCCCGCGGCCGTGACATCCGTTCGGACGGTGGTGTATTCGGCGGCGCCGATGACGGCGGTGACGTTGCGTCGGGCGTTCGACGTGCTGCCGCACGCGGGGTTTCTCAACCTGTACGGGCAGACCGAGGTCATCGTGTCCGGGTTGCCTCGCGAGCTGCACGCACTCGACGGCCCGGACGCCGAGGAGCGCCTGCGTTCGGTGGGATTTCCGTTCCCCGGCACCATGATTCGGCTCGTCGACGACAGCGGACGGGACGTGCCCGCCGGGGCGGCGGGGGAGATCGTCGTGCGGTCGGAGTCGGCGTTTCGCGGCTACTGGAACGACGAGGCGGCCACGGCGGCCACGCTGCGCGACGGTTGGTGTCACACCGGGGACGTGGGCCGCATCGACGATCGCGGTCTGCTGTACCTGGTGGATCGCAAGAAGGACGTCGTGATCAGCGGCGGTGAGAACGTGTACTCCCCTGAGGTCGAGGACGCCGTCAGCTCGCTGGACGGCGTCGCGGCGTGCGCCGTGATCGGGGTGCCCGACGAGCGGTGGGGCGAGGCCGTCTGCGCCGTCGTCGTGCCCGATGCCGACGCAGCACTCACGCTGGAGACCGTGCAGGAGCACGTCCGAGGACGATTGGCCGGCTACAAGGTGCCGCGCCGGTTGGTGGTCGTCGACGAACTGCGGGTGCTGGCCAGCGGCAAGGTCGACAAGAAGCGCTTGCGGGCGGACCTGGCTGCCGACGAAACCTAGAGCGACCGCAACAGCGACCGGCGCAGCAGGGTCACCATGAGGTCGGCGGCGCCTTCGTCGTCGCGCGTCGGCGCCCCGGTGGGTTCGCTCATGCGGCCGAGCACCGCGAGGAACACCGCGCCGGCTGCTCGAGCGTCGATTCCCGGCGGCAGGTCGACGGAGGCGAGCAACGCGGCCACCGCGTGGTGAACGGCGCCGATCCCGTGCTCGACGGCGGCATCGTTGAGTTGATCGGCGACCGTGCCGTCGAACCAGGCGCGGATGACCCCGCGGTACTCACGGTGGAACCGGACGTAGCCCAGCATCCACCCGGCGAGGGTGGCCGCAGCGGTCCCCGGCAGCGCCGCCGCGTGCGCCTCGATCTCGAGCACGGCCCGGCGGGTCAGCTCGGCGAGGATGTTCTCCTTCGTGCTGAAGTAGCGGTACAGCGTGGCGCGGCTGACGTCGGCGGCCGCGGCGATGTCCTCCATGCCGACCGCGTAATACCCGCGTTCGGCGAACAGCGTCGAGCTGACCGAGAGGACGTCGTGCGCGATCGGGGACAGTGGCACGACGTCGGCGGGCACCGGGGCAGGGTCATCGTCCGTCACGTCGGACGTCGGCGGCGCGGCGTCGGGAAGGGCCCGCAGCGCGTCGTCGGGGGTGTCGGGGAAGAGCATCAGTTGCAAAGCGACGGTCAGTGAGGACGTGAGCACCGAGCGCTCGGGCAGGGGAAGCATCGCGCGGCACCGGTAGAGGTTGACCATGTGGGGGATTCGGCCGAGAGCGGCGGCCCCATCGTGCACGTCGAGGCCGCCGAGGTCCACCCGGCGAAGCCGATCGGTCACCTCGAGGCGGTAGGCCTCGGCCACCGCGCCGGCGTCGATGACGGATAGCCCGGTGGGCGTGCCGATGCCGGGAAACTCGGCGAAGACGGCCGCGTGCGCGTCGTAGAGGTCGGCCCATTCCGCCAGCCACTCGTGGAGGGCTTCGACCCCGTCGGCGGTCGGGCCGAGGGCGCCGAGTCGCTCGCCGTGTGCGAGCACCTCGCGCTCCGACGTCGCGCTCAGCTCCCGGAAGATGTCCTCCTTGCCCGCGAAGTACTGGTAGACCGTCGCGCGCGAGGCCTTGGCTGCCTTGGCGATGGTGTCCAGTGACGTCCCGTGAAAGCCATTGGCCAGGAACACCTTCGCCGCGCTCGCCAGAATGCGTTCGCGCGTGTGCAGACCGCGACGACCGACGCCGACGTTGGCGGGGGGTGCATATCCGGGACGCCGCAGCTTGTCCGGAGTCGCGCCCATACGAGGATTATCCCGGTAGACCCAGGCCGACGCCGCACTCACGTCGGCGACGGTCCCGGCAGGTTGCGCTTGGCCTTGCCCGGATAACCGAAGAACTTCTCGAAGTTGGCGTCGTTGATCGGCTGGGCGGTGTTGCGCGCCGCCGCCGCGCTGAGGGCGTCGAGGCGGGCGCTCGCCTTGTCCAGTTCCTCGGCCGAACCAGACCCCCGCAACCGCTCGACCTCGGCTCTTGCCGCGGCGACTTCGAGCCGCAGTCGCTCTCCTGCTTCGCCGAACGTCAGGAGGTCGTGATCGTCCTCGTCGACGGTCTCTCGCGCTGCACCATTCGTGGGCGGGGTGGGGGAATTCATGTCAGGGCTCTCAATCTATAGACGAATGTGGCCTACGCCATATAGTCTGTGAGACGAAGCGTCAGAAAACAAGACGTTGTGTCAGAAAATCAGCCGAGACGAAGGAGCGCACGATGCCGCTTCAGGACCACCATCAGATCGTTTCCGTCGACGACCACCTCGTCGAGCACCCGCGGGTATGGCAGGACCGGCTGCCCCAGAAGTACCTGGAGCAGGGCCCTCGCATCGTCGAGGAGAACGGCATGCACCTGTGGCACTACGACGGTTCGGTGTTCCCGACCATCGGGCTCAACGCCGTCGCCGGGAAGCCGCCGGAGGAGTGGGGCATGGATCCGGTCCGGTACGAGGACATGATCCCCGGCTGCTATGACCCGGTGGCCCGCGTCGCCGACATGGACCTCGACGGCGTGCAGTCGGCGCTGTGCTTCCCGTCGTTCCCCGGGTTCGGTGGCGGCACCTTCCAGCGCGCGAACGACAAGGACCTCGCGCTGCTGTGCGTGAAGGCCTGGAACGACTTCTACATCGACGAGTGGTGCGCGGTCGCGCCGGAGCGCTACATCCCGCTGGCCATCCTGCCCACCTGGGACATCGATGCCTGCGTGGCCGAGGCCGAGCGCGTGGCCGCCAAGGGCGCCCGCACGATCTCGTTCCCGGACAGCCCGGTGCCGCTGGGTCTGCCGTCGTTCCACTCCGATCACTGGGACGGGCTGTGGCAGGTCTGCTCGGACGCGCAGATGCCGGTGTCGCTGCACTTCGGCTCGGGCTCGTTCGTGCCGGGCTTCTCGTTCTCCACGATCAAGCCGGTGCCGGGGCAGATGGCCGTGATGGACGCCCCGTTCGCGGTGGCGACGGCACTGTTCTCCACGAACCTGATGTGGTCGACGGTGGACCTGCTGTTCTCGGGCAAGCTCCAGCAGTTCCCGGGTCTGCAGATCTCGCTCGCCGAGGGCGGAATCGGTTGGGTGCCTTACATCTTGGAGCGCACCGACTACGTCTGGGAGCGGCACCGCTACTACCAGAAGATCGACTTCGACACCCGGCCCTCGGATCTGTTCCGCAAGCACTTCTGGGGCTGCTTCATCGACGACGAGCACGGGTTGACGAACCGCGAGGCGATCGGGATCGACCGCATCATGCTCGAAATCGACTTCCCCCACAGCGATTCCAACTGGCCGAACTCGCGCAAGCGGGCCGCGGAGGTGCTGGCCGACGTTCCCGACGACGAGTGCGCATTGATCGTCGAGGAGAACGCCCGTCGGATGCTCCACTTCCCGCGGGTCACCGCAGACGATCGGACCCTGGCCGCCGTCTAGCGGCCATCGTCGGGGGGGTGACGGGATGAACGGCAACCTGGTCTTGCGTCGGGTCGCGCAAGCGGTTGTCGTCCTGTGCGCGGTGGGGTGCGTGGCGGTGGCCATCGCCGGGGACTGGCCCGATGCGGGGTTGGTCGCGTTGGCCGGCGCCCTGGCCATGGTCACCGCGCGCATGACGACGTGGAAGCTGCGGCACAGTAGCCAGTGGGTCATGGTGGCGACCACCCGCCACGAAAATAGCTAATCATTTGCCTTATTCTCACTAAGCTGATGTGGCGGAAGGCCGTCGCCGTCGTCCGGCGGTGCAGTGGAGGAGGATTCGTGAAGGTTCGTCTCGAACAGTCGAAGTGCGTGGGCCATGCGCAGTGCTATGCCGTCGACCCCGACTTGTTCCCCATCGACGATTCGGGTTACTCGATCCTCGAGGCGCACGACGTTGCGCCGGGGGATGAACAAGCCACCCGGGACGGCGTCGCCGCCTGCCCCGAACTGGCGCTCGTTCTCGAGGAGAGCTGACGCCCGCTCTTGCCAACGGGCGGCCGAACCCGGCAGACTGCAACATAGTTAACCAGGTTGACTTTGTGAGGTCTGATGCAGTCATGTGAATGGCGTCCCGCACTCGAGGCGTTGCTGTCCGAGTTCGTCGTGCGGCGCTCCGAGGCGGCTCGGTCGGGTGCCAAGCCCGACCGCATCGAGGCGGGCCGCGCGTGGCACGCCGAGCTCGTCGACCACGGCCTGGCCGCACCGGGGTGGCCCCGCGCCGTCGGTGGGTTGGAGCTGCCGCTCGCCGATCAGCTGGACTACTACCGGATGACGACGGATGCAGGCGCACCGCCGCACCCGTGCCCGCTGTCGTTCATCGTGGCCCCCACCCTCATCGCGCACGGCACCTCCGAGCAGAAGGAGCGGTTTCTTCGACCCCTGCTGCGCGCGGATGAGTTCTGGTGCCAAGGGTTTTCCGAACCCGGCGCGGGCAGCGACCTGTCGTCGCTCTCGACGCGGGCCGTCCGCGACGGCGACGTCTACCGGGTCACCGGCCAGAAGGTCTGGACCACGATGGCCGATCGCGCCGACTGGATGTTCGCGCTCGTGCGCACCGGGTCCGGCGACAAGCCCAGCGACGGCATCACCTACCTGTTGATTCCCATGAAGGCCGAGGGCGTCACCGTCCGGCCGCTGCGCGACGTCAGCGGGGCTGCGCACTTCGCCGAGGTGTTCCTCGACGACGTGGAGGTGCCCGTCGCCTACCGCGTCGGTGACGAGGGCGAGGGCTGGTCGATCATGCGGACGTCGCTGGGCCACGAGCGCGCCACGGCGTTCCTGGCCGACGAATTCAAGTACCGCAAGACCGCGGACCGGGTCATCGACCTCGTCGTGTCGCGTGGGCTCGCCGACGATCCATTGATCCGCCAGGACGTCGCGCGCCTGGAGACCGGGGTGCGCACGATCGCCGCCAATAGCGCTCGCGCCTTGGCGGCGGTGCTCCGCGGCGAGGATCCCGGCGGGGTGGCGTCGGTGAACCGGTTGGTCAAGTCCGAGTTCGAACAGCACATGCATGCGCTCGCACTGAGGGCGGTCGGTCCGCACGCCGCGCTGGGGAGTCGGGCCCGCGGTGCCATCGACGGCGGCCGGTGGACCTTCGGCTACCTGATGAGTCGCGCCACCACGATTGGCGCGGGAACCGCTGAGATCCAACGCAATACGATCGCCGAGAGCGTTCTCGGGCTGCCGTCACACCGCGGCGAGGGCACGCGTGTGGCCACGGTCGCCCCCGGTGCCCCGCTCGCGGTCCCCGAGGACGCCGAGCGCGAGCTCCGTGAGGTGCTCGCGCAGACCCTGGCCGCCACGGTCGACGTGACGGCGCTGCTGGATCGCACGCGCCCGATCGATGCCACCGAACCCGCGGTGTGGCAGGCGTTGGTCGAATTCGGGCTGCCCGGTCTGGCGGTCGCCGAGTCCCTCGGCGGGGGCGGGGCCGGGCCACGCCTGCTCTACGCCGCCATCGAGGAGGCGGCGAAGGCCCTGGCGCCCGCACCGCTGGTGCCGACGGTGACGGCGTTGGACGTCGCCGTGCACTGTGGCGCAAAGGATCTCGTTCGGCGCATCACCGCGGGCGCGACGGCGGCCTTCGCGGTGCCGCTGTCGGACGCCGGGTGGACGGTCGAGGGACCCGAGCTGCCCGAATGGGACGGCACGGTCGTCAGCGGCGCGGTACCGATCGTGGCGGGTGCGCCCAGTGCCGAGGTGCTGGTCGTGTTGGCGCGCAGCGCGGATGGTCCGGTCCTGGTGGCAGTCGAGACGTCCGCGGACGGGGTCGAGGTGACCGCCGAGCAGCCACTCGATCTCACCGCCACGATCGGTGCGGTGACCCTCACCGGTGCCGCGGGCGAGGTCGTGGCCGACGGTTCCGACGTCCTCGACGTCCTGCGCGGGGCCAGAAGTCAGGCGCTGCTGGCAGTCGCCGCCGACTCGGTCGGCGTGGCTGCGCGCGCGCTGGCGATGGCGGTGCAGTGGGCGGGTGAGCGCCGTCAGTTCGGCAGGGCGATCGGCAGCTTTCAGGCGGTCTCGCACCGCTGCGCCGACATGCTGGTGGCGCTGGAGGGGGCCCGCAGTCAGGTGCTCGCCGCCGCCGACGCCGACCTCGAGGGATCGGCGCACCTGGCCGAGCTCGCCGCGGCGGCCGCACTCGAGGCCGGCATCGTCGTCACCGAGGGCGCCCTGCAGGTCCACGGCGGTGTCGGCTTCACCTGGGAGCACCCCGTTCACCTGCTGCTGCGCCGGGCCCGCGCCAACGCCGTGTTGGTCGGTAGCCCGGACGTCTTGCGCGACAACGCCGCAGCCGTCCTGTTGAGTCGTTGACGAGTTCACCTTCTAGAGGAAGACGCAGACGTGGAATACGGCATGGGCCCGGAGCTGGAGGCCTTCCGCGCCGAGGTGCGCGCGTTCGTCGAGGATTTCGCGCCACCGATACCGCCGCGGGCGGGGGTGCGCAGTGCCGAGAACGAGGCGGAGTTCAAGGCGCTGCAGGACTGGACCGCTCGACTCTTCGAGGCGGGCTACGTCGGCGCGGACTGGCCCCCCGAGTACGGGGGCCGTGACGGCCGCTCCGCCGAACACGCCATCGTCGTCGGGGAGGAGCTGGCGCGCGCCGGCGTGCCCGGCGTCCCGAGCGGCAATGCCCTTGCCTCCCATGCGCTCATTCACTACGGCACCGATGAACAGCGCGCCGCACACCTACCGGAGATCCGCGCGGCACGACAGCAGTGGTGCCAGCTGTTCAGCGAGCCGGGTGCCGGTAGCGATCTCGCCTCGCTGCGCACGAAGGCCGTGCTCGACGGTGACACCTACACCGTGACCGGTCAAAAGGTGTGGACCACCGACGGCCACTGGGCCGACTACGGATATCTGTTGGCGCGCACCGACTCCGAGGCTCCCAAGCACAAGGGCATCAGTGCGTTCATCCTCGACATGCGCAGCGCCGGCGTCACGGTTCGCCCGCTGCGCGAGCTGACCGGCACGTCGGACTTCAACGAGGTCTTCTTCGACTCGGTCGAGGTGCCCGCCACGGCGATGATCGGCGCGCCGGGGCAGGGCTGGGCGATCGCGAACGCCACCCTCGGGCACGAACGGACCGGAGTCGGCGCCGCGGTGGTCAAGTTGCGACTGGCCATCGATGGGCTCATCGATCTCGCCCGTCGCACCCAACTCGACGGTCGCCCCGCCATCGACAGCGACCGGGTGCGCGACCGGATCGGCGAATTCAGCGCCGAGGTCGAAGCGCTCTCGGCGCTGACCTACGCCAACCTCACCCGCTGGCAGCGCGGCAGGGAGCGCATGCACGACGGCGCGATGGCCAAGCTGATGTTCAGCGAGCTCAACCTCGAGATGGCCCGCTTCGCCCTCGAAATGGGCGGTGAGACGGGCGTCTTGGTCGAGGGCGACCCCGACGTGCCCGACGGCGGCCGTTGGCAGGACGAGTGGCTCTACGCCCGCGCCTACACGATCGCCGGGGGCAGTTCGGAGATCATGCGGAACCTGATCGCCGAACGCGGACTCGGCCTGCCGCGGGAGAGGCGCAGCTGATGTCAGGCCGTGACGAGCGCTGCGCGGTGTTCGGTGACCGTGCCGTCGAAGGCCTCGTCGACCTTGATCCTGCGCAGCAGCAGATGCAGGTCGTGCTCCCAGGTGAATCCGATGCCGCCGTGCACCTGCAGGGCGGTGCCCGCGACCCGCGCCGCGGCCGACTTCGCATAGGCCGCCGCCGCGCTGGCGGCACGCGTCCGAGCGGCGCCCGTCGCGGTGTCCAGCGCGAGGGCACCGGCCCACAGCGCCGCCCTGGCGGCCTCGACGGCGAGGAGCATGTCCGCACAGTGATGCTTGACGGCCTGGAACGATCCGATGGGCACGCCGAACTGCTCGCGCTGTCCGGCGTATTCCACCGTCATCTGCAGCAGCCGCTCGGCCGCGCCGAGTGCGTCGAAGGCCCGGTGCACGGCGAGCGCGTCCCTGACGAAACCGACTGTGCCCGTGGGCACTGTGTGCCATTCGTCGATCACCCCGTCGGATGTGAGCCTGGCCCACGATCGGGTGAGATCCAGGGTGGCCATGGGGGTCGTCGTGGGCGCGGTCGAGACGGCGGCGAATTCCTCGTCACCGACGAGTCCGACGATGGCGACGGCGTCGAGGTCGGCCGCCATCGGCACCGGGCTGCTCGCTCCGGTCAGGCGCAGCGAGCCGCCGTCGGCCGTCGCGTCGGCGCAGCGGGCCAGTCCGACGAATTCACCGCGCGGCAGCCCACTTTCGTTGAGCAGCCACGTGGCGAGGGCCACGTCCGCGATCGGCAGCGAGCTCGCGGCGTGGCCGTGTGCCTCGGCCACGACGGCGAGATCCACGTGCGTGCCGCCCATCTCGGGAGTGAGCAGCGACAGCAGTCCCGACTCGGCCGCATGGGCACGCGCGTCGGGGTCGACGGTGATCGGGGCGCCGTCCAGCGTCGCCCGGACCCGGGCGATCGGATCGTGACGGGTCAACCAGGATCGCTCGGCCTCGGCGAGTTGATCCTGCTCCTCGGTCAATCCGAAGTCCATCGG
Source organism: Mycolicibacterium madagascariense (assembly GCF_010729665.1). Classification (NCBI taxonomy): domain Bacteria; kingdom Bacillati; phylum Actinomycetota; class Actinomycetes; order Mycobacteriales; family Mycobacteriaceae; genus Mycobacterium; species Mycolicibacterium madagascariense. Next base: position 1,662,970 of record NZ_AP022610.1, read on the forward strand.
CCACACTCCTTCACTAGGTTGACCTAGTAAACCATGTCGCGTTGCCGATCAACCGGCTACGCCGATCTCCGACGAGAGTGAAGGGGATCTGCTGCAGTACTCGTCGGGAACCACCGGACGCCCGAAGGGCATCCGCCGCGAGCTGACGGGTCTCACACCCGCCGAGGCCCCCAACATCATCGCGCCGCTGCTGAGCGCCGTTGGCATCACAAATGATTCGATCTACCTGAGCCCGGCGCCGCTGTACCACACCGCACCGTCGTTCTGGTCGATGGCGGTACAGTCCCTCGGCGGCACCACGGTGGTGATGGAGAAGTTCGACCCCGAGGCGGCACTGGACTGCATTCAGCGCCACGGCATCACTCACGGTCAGTTCGTACCCGCGATGTTCGTTCGAATGCTGAAACTGCCCGAGTCCGTGCGCGCGTCCTACGACGTCTCCAGTCTGCAGCGAGTGGTGCATGCGGCCGCGCCATGCCCGGTGGACGTCAAGAAGCAGATGATGCAGTGGTGGGGGCCGATCATCGACGAGTACTACGCCTCGTCGGAAGCCGTTGGCGCGTCGTTCATCCGCGCCGAGGACTGGCTCGAGCATCCCGGCTCGGTCGGCAGACCCCTCGTCGGCATCCCGCACATCCTCGACGAGAACGGCGAGGAACTGCCACCGGGCCAGCCGGGCGAGATCTACTACGAGGGAGGCCATCCCTTCGAGTACCTCAGGGAGGAGGCGAAGACCTCCGCGGCCCGAGACCCGCACGGCTGGGTGACGGTCGGCGACGTCGGCTACCTCGACGAGGACGGTTACCTCTACCTCACCGACCGTAGGCACCACATGATCATCTCCGGCGGCGTGAACATCTACCCGCAGGAGGCCGAGGATCTGCTCATCGGTCATCCAAAGGTGTTGGACGCGGCTGTGTTCGGCATTCCCGACGACGAGATGGGGCAGTCGGTCAAGGCCGCGGTGCAGACCGTCGACCCCGCCGACGCCACCGAGGCGTTCGGCACCGAACTCCTCGCATGGCTGCGTGAGCGGCTGGCGCACTACAAGTGTCCGCGATCGATCTCGTTCGAGTCGCAGCTGCCGCGCAGCGATGCCGGCAAGCTCTACAAGCGATCGCTCGTCGACAAGTACTCGGGCTGACGATCAGCCCAGCGTGAGCGGCACCGCTGCCAGGGAGAAGGTGTTGGCGGGGAAGACGATGTGCGGTTCGTAGCCGGGCTGAACGGAGAACTCGGGAACGCGCTTGAGCCACTCCTCGACCACGAGCGTGAGTTCCAGACGCGCCAGGTGCGACCCGAGGCAGCGGTGCGGGCCGCCGCCAAAGCCCCAGTGCCGGTGTACCTTTCCGTCCAGTACGACGTCGTTCGTGGAGATCTCGTCGCTGTCGTCGCGGTTGATCGCGGCGATGCACAGCCGCACCATGGTGTCGGGTGGCAGCGTGACGTCACCGATGGTGACCTCTGCGGTGGTGACGCGGGGCACCATCGGTGCGGGCGGCTCCAACCGCACGATCTCCTCCACGAAGACCCCCATCTGGTCGGGGTCGTCGCGCAGCCTGGCCCGCAGCTCCGGATTGCGGGCAAGTTCGAGGAAGGCCGAGCTCATCGCCGCGGTGACGGTGTCGAGGCCGGCGAGGACGAAGAGGAAGGCCAGGCCCATGATCTCGGCGTCGTCGAGGGGTTCGTCGCCGGTGAGCAACTGCGACAGGATGTCCGGCCCCGGGTTCGCCCGCCGCGCGTTGATCGCCTCGGTCAAATAGGTGACCAGTTCGAGCGCCGGCGTCAGGTCCGCGTCCTCGAGCGAGGGCGCCTCGGAGATCGCGATGACCGACGTCTTCCACGCGACGAGCCGGTCGCGGTCCTCCAGCGGCAACCCGAACAGCGTGAGGAACACCTGTGAGGGATAGGGGATCGCGATGTCGGCGACGACCTCGCACTCGCTCTGCGCAGCGACCCGGTCGACGATCGCGATGGCCTGTTCCTGCAGCGACGGCAGCATGGCCTTCAACGTGCTGGGACTGAAGAAGGGCTGCAGGATCTTTCGGAACCGGGTGTGCTCCGGGGGGTCGAACGAAATCGGTACCAGGGGAAGTGGGCTGCCAAGCACGTCGAAGGCCTTCTTCGACGAGAACAGCCCGGGGTCTCGCAACGCGGCGAGGACGTCCTCGCGATGGGTGAGGTAGGCGATTCCGTCGACCAGCACGACCCGACCCGCGTCGCGCAGCACCTTCCAGCCCTCGCCCCGGTCGGCGGCCATCGGAAGGCTGGCGAAGGCGAGTTCGGGTGCGTCAAGGGTTTTCACGTGTTCTCCTAGGGTTAGAACGCCGAGCGGTGCAGTCCACCGTCGACCTCGATCCAGCTGCCGGTGAGGTATCCCGCAGGCTCCGAGCAGAGATAGGCGATAAGCGACGCGATCTCCTCGGGCTTGCCCATGCGGGCCGCGGGTACCCGGGCCTGGGTCAGCATGAAGTCGCGCCGCTCTTCGTCACTGCTGGCGCCCAGATGCTGCTGAAGGTAGGCCAGCGCGTTGTCGGTCTCGATCCAGCCGGGTGCCACGGTGTTGACCGTGATGCCGTAGCGGGCGTATTCGTCGGCCACGGTCTTCAGCAGGCCGATCGTGGACGGTCGACTGGTGTTGGCCACCGCATGGTGGATGTTTCCCGCCGGCTCCTTGGCGGTCGCCGACCCGATGTGGACGAAGCGGCCCCAGCCGGCGTCCTTCATCGCCGGGAGTACCGCCTGCAGGAGCACGATCTGGCTCATCGTGTGCGACTCGAAGGACTCGCGATACACGGTGACGTCGGTGATGTCGGCGAAGTCTCCCGGCCGCTGGTACTTCGCCTGGCCGATCACGATGAGGGGCGGGCCGTGCTCGGCGGTCACCTCGCGGACCGCATCACCCACCTGGTCAGGATTGCCGACGTCGGCGACGACGCCGATCGCGGAGCCGCCCGAGTCGCGAATGGTCTCGACCGCAGCGTCGACGTCGGCCTTCGTGCGGGCCATCACCGCGACCCGAGCGCTCTCGGCGGCAAGGTATTTCGCGACCTCGAAGCCGATTCCCTTGCTGCCACCGACGATCAGCGCCGACCGGTCCTCGATCCCGTAGTGCATGGCGGGGTGCCGGCTAACCGCGCCGCACGTCCATGCCCGCATCCACCTTGAGCATGCTTCCCGTGAACGAGCGGCCCGCATCGCTGATGAGGAAGATGATCGCGTTGCTGACGTCGCGGGGTTCGATCAGCGGGATGTCGGGCAGCGCCGTCTGCACCGCGTTGACGATGTGGGGACTCTCCTCGATGACCTTGAACAGTGCGGGATTCTCCAGGATCATCGGCGTCGCACAGTTGGTCGGCGCCACCGCGTTGACGCGGATGCGGTCGGCCGCGAGCATGGCCGCGTAGGCGCGGACCAGGCCGACGATCGCGACCTTGGACATCAGGTACGAGTCGCTGCCGCCGCGGCCGTCGGTCAGGTCCAGGAGCGCGATCATGGAGCTCGTCGCGACCAGATTGCCGCCTTCGCCGCGCTCCTTCAGGTGCGGAATCGCGACCTGGAAGGCGTTCCACACGCCGATCAGCATGATGTCCAGGCCCAGCCGCAGCGCCTCGGACGCGTCGCGTTCGTCGGCGTTGGTCAGGACCACCCCGGCGTTGGCGAGCACGGTGTCGATGTGGCCGAACCGCTCGACGCCCGCGTCGAAAACCCTTTGCACTGCGGCCAAGTCGCGGACGTCGGCCTTCTCGAAGTGCATCTCCTGGCCGGTCTTCTCGACCAGGCGGGCGGTCTCCTCGAGGTCGTCGTAGGTCGCGAGCTTGTAGGGGACGACGTCGAGGTCCTCACAGATGTCGAGCCCGACGATGTTCGCACCCTGTTCGGCGCACATGACGGCGTGCGATCGACCCTGTCCGCGGGCAGCGCCGGTGATGAAGACGACCCGGCCATCGAGAGAACCCATTTACTACCTCCGTGTTAGATCACCATCGGCCGCCGGATCGGGCGGGCTATCGGGTATGCGTAGTGACGTGCACCACGTCGGATGCTACGCCAGGCGGCTGAAATCGTACAACTATATGGCTGATTAGGGGCCATACTATGACAGTCGACTGTCACCAATGCAATGGAGGAGATCCCACACATGTCCGCAAGCCTCAACGGCGGCCCGCGTCCACCCGACGGCGACTGGTTGGGAACGCCCTACCTGAGATTCGAACGGGAGGGCGCCTTCGCGATCTGCACCCTGGACCGACCGCAGGCGCGCAACGCCATGACGCCGGCGATGTACTTCGGCATCCGGTACGCCATCAGCCGCGTCAACGCCGACCCCGATCTCGCGGGTCTCCTCCTCACCGGCACCGGAGACGTCTTCGCGCCGGGTGGTGATCTGGGTCAACAGGCCGAGGACAACTGGATGGACTTCGCGTCGACCATGGGCATGGACGTCACGCCCTTCGACGTCCTGCGCCAGTCGCCGAAACCGGTGGTGTCCGCCGTCAACGGACTGTGTCAGGGCGGCGGACTTCAGATCGCCATGTGCAGCGACCTCGCCGTGGTCAGCGACCGGGCGACGTTCCGGGTGCCCGAGCTGTACCGCGGAATCGCCGACACCTACTACAGCCAGGTGTTGGCGCGCATGATCGGACCCGTCCGCACCAAGGACCTGATGTTCACCGGGCGGACGCTGACCGCCGAAGAAGCCGTGGACTGGGGCATGGTGGCGCGGATGGTGCCCCACGACGAGCTGATGAGCACCGCGAAAGAGCTTCTCGCCCAATGCTGCCGGACGGCGCCCGCGGCACGCGGCACCGTCAAGGCGAGTCTGGACAACTACCTGGGCCTGTTCGACCGAATCGGCATGCAGACCAGTCTGTTCGGCCCCGAGGCGCGGGAGGGCTTCCGGGCGTTCAAGACGAAGACCTCACCGACGTGGGTGCACCCGGAACTCCAGACCGAGGGCCGCCTCTAGCCTGGCCGCCGACCGTGTAGGTCGTCGTCGAGAATTCCTCGATCCGTCGACGATTGCCCACACGGTCGGCGCGTTCGCCTTACTTCGGGGTGAAGCGCTGCGCGCCGTCGAGACGCATGACCTCACCGTTGACGTAGCCGTTGGTGAGCAGGAAGACCGCTGCGTCGGCGTACTCGTCCGGGGCGCCGAGGCGCTTGGGGAAGGGGACGTTGGCGGCGAACTTGGCGATCGCCTCCTCGCCGACCGACTCCATGATGGGTGTCTTCATGGTGCCCGGTGCGATGGTGTTGACGCGGATGCCCGCCGAGCTCAGGTCGCGGGCCGCGGCGATGGTCAATCCGATGACGCCGGCTTTGGCTGCGGCGTAGGCGGTTTGGCCGATCTGTCCCTCGTAGCCGGCTATGGACGCGGTCAGGACCAGTGCGCCCCGCTCACCGTTCGACAGGGGCTCCGCTGCGGCCACCGACGCCGCGACCAGCCGCGCGATGTTGTACGTGCCATTGAGGTACAGGTCGATGGTCTTGGTGAACGCACCGAAGTCAGCCGGGCTGCCGTCGCGACCGACGATCCGCTGGGCCACGCCGTACCCGCCGTGCGCGACGACGGCGTAGCGCAGCCGACCGAGCTGGTTGGCCTGCTCGATGGCGCCGTTGATGCTGTCCTCACTCGTCACGTCGGTGCTGACGAAGATGGCCCGACTGCCGAGTTCGTCGGCCAGCGCCTTGCCCTTGTCGGCGGCCAGGTCGGCGATCACCACGCCGAGACCGTCGGCATGGAGCCGCCGGACCGTGGCCTCGCCGAGACCACCAGCGCCGCCGCTGACGATGGCCGATGCACCTTCGAACTGCTGTACCGTCACTTCTTCTCCTTATCTAGCGTTGACGTCGAACTGGGCCAAATCACCCGTCACCAGGTCCCACGGGTCGTGCGCGGCCAGCGCCAGCCGGCCGAGGCGGCGGGCGTAGTGATTGGTCGTACCGAAGTCGTCGACCCAGCTCTGCGCGCGCAGGGTGGAGAGCCACAGCGGATGCTCACTGGTCACGCCAATGGCGCCGTGCAGCTGGTGGGCGGTCGTCGTCACGGGGCCGACGGCACGTCCGACCGAGACCTTCGCGACCGTGACGGCGTAGTCGGTCACGACGGAGTCGAAGCCGTGCTCATCAGCCGCGGCCACGGCGAGTTCGACTGAGGCGCGGGCTCTTTCGATCTCGCCGGCCATGCCTGCCAGCGACTGCTGAACCGACTGGAAGGCACTGAGCGAGCGACCGAACTGCTGACGTTGGCGGGTGTGTTCCACCGATAGCATCGCAGCCGAGTCCAGTGCCCCGATGATCTGCACGCACCGCGACCACGCGCCGCGGGTCGTGAGCTCGTCGTCGACGGTGTGCTCGACCGCGTTCAATTGCGCTGCGAGCACGTCGAATTGGAGGGTGTCGCGGGGCTCGCCGGCGAGGTTGTGGTGCTGGGTGAGCGTCGTGGTGCTCGCGTCGAGCAGGCCGACGAGCGGGCCGTCGGGACCGCGGACCAGAAGCACGGGGGTGGCGGCTCGTCCCCATGGCACGCCGACGGCGGTACCGCGGATCCGACCGCCGGTGAACTCGCCGTCGGCGCGGGCCAGCGTCAACGGGCCGTCGGGCAGTTCGATGCCCGCCCGCCTTCCGAGCCACCCTGCGAGGGCGTCGGTTTCAGCCAGCGGCACGCCGCACGCGTGGCGGGCGAGCCCGTAGAACGTCACCGCCAGCTCGCGGGGGCCGGCATCGGCATCCGGCGCGCTGGTCAACCGGGCCAACCCGGTCTCGTCGAGGTTGCGCCACAGCTCGGCGTCGAACCGGTCGGGCAGGCCACGCCGTCCGAGCTGGGCGTCGAAGGAACGCCGCCCGAGATCGTCGACGAGAGAACGCAATTCGGCGATATCGTCCCCGCTGCCCTTCGTGGCGAACACGCCACCGGTGAGGATGCTCATCGCAGACCCATTCCCCGCGCCACCACGCCGCGCAGGACCTCGTTGGTGCCGCCGCGCAGCGTGAACATCGGCTTGTGCAGCCAGGCCGTCGTCGACATCGCCGCCAGCTCGGGATCGGGCGGGAGCGTCTCGACGAGGTCGGAGATCAACGCCACCGATTCGGTCTCGAAACTGGTCCCCAGATCCTTGACCAGTGCGGCCAGGTTCGCGGCGTCGCCGCCCTCGGTGAGGGCGCTCGCCACCGACAGCGAGAGTTGGCGCAGGGAGATGAGTCTCGCGAGGAGGTCCCCGACGTCGGCGGCCGTACGGTCGTCGCATTCGGGTCCCGCGCCGAGAGCCCGGATCGCCGCCAGCAGCAGCGGACCGGTGGACAGTATGCGTTCCGGGCCGCTGCGCTCGAAGGACAGCTCCGCGGTGACCTGATGCCAACCATTGCCCACCTCGCCGAGGACGTCGGCATCGGGGACGAAGACCTCCTCGAAGAGGACCTCGTTGAAGTGGTGTGCGCCCGACATCAACACGATGGGCTCGATGCGCACGCCGTCGGCGTCACACGGGACGAGGAACTGGCTGAACCCGGCGTGGCGGTGCTGGGTGTCCAGCGGGCTGGTTCTGGCCAGGACGACGATCTGGTGGGCGTGGTGCGCGCCGCTGGTCCAGACCTTCGATCCGGACAGCCGCCATCCGCCGTCGTCGCGCACGGCCCTGGTCTGCACCGCGGCGAGGTCGGATCCGGCGCCGTGCTCGCTCATGCCGATCGACGAATGGAGCGTGCCCGCGACGATGCGCGGCAGCAGTCGCTCCCGCTGTTCCTCGCTGCCGTAGGTGAGCAGGCCGGGGGCGACCTGACGGTCGGCGGTCCAGTGCGCCGCGACCGGCGCGCCGGTCGCGATCAATTCCTCGGTCACCACGTAGCGATGGAGGTGGCCGAGTTCGTGGCCGCCGTAGCGCTTCGGGATGGTCAGGCCGAGGAATCCCGCGGCGCCCAAGCGGGCCGAGAAGTCTTCGTCCCACTGGCCGAGCCAGGAGTCGACGGCGGGCTTCCATCCGAATTCCGCGCGGTCGGCCCGGAGGAAGTCCCGCACCTGCGCTCGCAGCTTGAGCAGCTCGGGCGCTCGGGCGGTCAGCTCGTCGTAGGAACTCAACGCATGACTCCTAGGTGGTCGGCAGCGGGGCTGCCGGGAGATAGAAGTTCGGCACGAGGTCTTCCTCGCGGTCGGCGAGGCGGTACCCCGAGAGGTCGTCGACGCCTTCGTCGCGCAGGATCTCCTCGTCGGTGTAGAAGTGGCCGGTGCACGCCGATGCCGGCCGCGTCACGAGTGCGTGTACCGCGTCGGCCATGATCTGCGGGGTGCGCGCCGTCGCGTTCACGGTCGCCTCACCCATGGCGACCAGCATTCCCGTACTGGCGACCGTGGTGGCCGGCCAGACGGAGTTCACCGCGATCGGCACGGAGGCGAATTCCTCGGCCCAGCCGAGGGTCAGCAGGCTTTCGGCGTACTTGCCCACGGTGTGCCCGACGTGGGCACCCACCCATCGCGGCTCCAGGCTCAGCGGGGGAGAGACGTTGACGATGTGCGCGTGTCGTGACTGCCGGAGATGGGGCAGAGCAGCCTGCACGACGGCGAAGGGCCCCTCGACGTTGATCTCCAGTAGCCGTCGCAGGTTCTTGGGTGGCAGCGTCGCGGTCGGCCGAAGGTCAAGTGCGCCAGCGTTGTTGATCACCACGTCGATCCCGCCGAACTCCTGCGCGACCTCGGCGATCGCCGCCGCGACCGCGTCGGCATCGCGAACGTCGCACGCCACGGGTAGCGCGCGCCCGCCTGCCTGCCGCACGGCGTCGGCCGTCTCGCCCAGCGTGCCCGCGATCTTCGGGTTCGGCGTCTCGGTCTTGGCCAGCAGCGCCACCTTGGCGCCGTCGGCGGCGGCGCGGACGGCGACGGCGGCGCCGATGCCCCGGCTGGCGCCCGTCACGACGACGACACGATCCTGCAGAGTCCGAGGATCGGTTCTGCTCATGGTTGGTCGGCACCTTCCGCCGTCGTTGGCCCGCTCACGCGAATGCTATAACTATATAGCTCATTCAACGTCAGTCCGTACCCACCACCGACCAAAGCGAGGGCTCATGACTCAGGTCGTCTCCATCGGGACCTACCTGCCCCCGTGGACGGTGCGCGGCCGCCGGGTCGCCGGCCCGGACGAGGATGCGTTGACGATGGCGGTCGCCGCTGGACGCGCCGCCGACCCGGACGCCACCGCGCAGCGCGTGGTCGTGGTGTCGCGGGACTTCCCACTCTTGGAGGGCGGCAACGGCGCCGTCCTCCTTGCAGCTCTCTCCCTGCCCGCCGACACCCCGGTGGCCGAGGTGCTCGGCGGCGCACCCGCGGTGCTCGACCAGATCGGCGCTGCCGGCGACGGCACGCTGGTGATCGCGGCCGACGACCACGAACGCGCGGCGGGCGCAGGCGCGGTGTTGGCCGGTGCCGGTGGCGTGGACCTGGCACCGGCGGCCCGCCAGACCCGGAGTCTGCCGTTGACCGCCCGCGGTCAGGACGGCGGTCGCCACGTCTACGCCGATCCCCGGCTGCAGCGCGAAGTGGGGGTGCATTCGACGCTCGACCGCCTCGGCTTGAGCGGTACGCCCGCGGTGGCTGCCGTCGCCGGCATTCCCGTCGCCCAACTCGGCAGGGGCTTCGACGCCTCGGGTGCACTGTCCGACGAGACCGACGCGGCGGCCGCGGTCATCCGCCTGCTGGCCGACGTGGTCGAGGCGGGCACGTCGGGGCTCCTGCTCGCGGTCGAACAGTCGAGCATCAGCGCCGCCGAACTCACCATCGACGGTGGGGTACCGAGGATCGTGCGCGACGAGGTTCCGGCCCGCGAGCTGCCGACGTTCCGCACCACCGACGGCATCGGCATTCCCATCTCGATGCCGGCCTATTCGCGCGCCTTCGAGCCGAAGATCCGTTGGGAGGCAGCGGTATTCGACGAGAGTCCGGGTATCGACTCCGCGCCGCAGTTTCCGCCGCGGCTGCGCGTCGACGACGCGGGGACGCTCGCCACGGAGTACCGGCTCGAAGCCCTGCCGCGTACCGGCACCGTCTACACCCACACCACCGTCCGCATCCCGGTGCCCGATCTGCCCAGTCCGTACTCGATCGCCGTGGTTCAGCTCGACGACAGTCCGGTCCGAGTGTTGCTCAAAGTGACCGGCGTGCCCGCGGGCGAGGCTACCGTCGGACAGGAGGGTGCGGTGGTGTTGCGCAGGGTCGCCATGCGGTCGGGCATTCCCGACTACGGCTACGCGTTCTGGCCGGGACGCGCTTCGGTTTCGGAGGGAGTCAGCGCATGAGGAACGTCGCGATGGTCGGCGCGGGCATGACCCCGTTCGCCGAGCACTTCGAACTCGGCATCAAGGACCTCATCCCAATGGCGTATGCCGAGGCCGTCGGGAACGTCGACAAGGGCATTCAGAAGGACGAGATCCAAGCGGCCTGGTTCGGCGAGCTGTCCACCACCGACGGCTTTCCGTCGGGCATCCTCGCAGATACCCTCGATCTCACCGACATTCCGGTCACCCGTGTCGAGAATGCCTGCGCCACCGGCAATGACGCGATCCGCAACGGAGTCATGGCCATCGCGTCCGGCCTCTACGACGTCGTGCTCGTCGTCGGCGCCGACAAGGTCCGGGAGACCTCGTCGACGACGACGTTCTGGGACTGGGCGGCGATGACCCGCGACAACGCCTGGGACTACCCACTGGGGTTGGTGGCGCCCGCGAACTTCGCCCTGCACGTCATGCGGTATCTGCACGAGTCGCCCGCGACCAAGGAGCACATGGCGATGGTGGCGGTGAAGAACCACTTCCACGCGTTGAACAACCCGAAAGCCCAACTGCGATATGAGATCACCGTCGAGCAGGCATTGGCCGCACCGATCGTGGTCGAACCCTTCGGCCTCTATGACTGCACGCCGCAGAGCGACGGTGCGGCCGCAGTGATCCTGGCGGCCGAGGACGTCGTGGATCGCTACACCGATCGGCCGGTCTGGGTACGTGGCGTCGGGCTCGGCATGGACCGGGTCATGCACCAGCACAAGACCGACATGACGACGTTCCCCCCGACGGTCAAGGCCGCGCGGGCGGCGATGACGATGGCCGGGGTGACGCCGCGTGACGTCGACGTGGCGGAGGTGCACGACTGCTTCACCGGGGTCGAACTCATCAGCTACGAGGATCTCGGCTTCGCCGAGCGCTTCGAGGGATACAAACTCGCAGAGGGCCGCGAGCACTACGTCGGCGGGTCGATGCCCATCAACCCGAGCGGTGGACTGAAGGCCAAGGGACACCCCCCGGGCGCGACCGGTGTGGCGCAGTGCTACGAATTGTTCAATCAGCTGCGCGGCGAGTCCGAGAATCAGGTCGACGGGGCGCGAATAGCCCTGGCGCACAACATCGGTGGGCCGACGGCGGTATCCGCCGTCACCATCCTGTCCAACGAGAAGGGCTGACATGACCACCTCCGAGATGGCGACCCTCGCGGGCTACGAGGAGTTCGCCCCGTGGCTGCTGGTGGAGAAGCGCGGCAACGTCCACGTCGTCAGCATCAACCGGCCCGAAGCGCTGAACGCCGTCACCGAAGAGGTGCACCACGCGTTCGCGACCATCTGGAAGGTGCTCGACGCCGACGACGACGTGAAGGCCGTCGTGACCACCGGTGTGGGCAAGGCATTCTCGGCCGGTGGCGACATGGTGATGTTCGGCCGCCTGATCGAGGATCAGGTGGCACGCACGTTCCAGATCCACGAGGCCAGGACGGTCTTCCTCGAGGTGATCAACTTCCCCAAGCCGCTGGTGTCGGCCGTCAACGGACCCGCCGTCGGGCTGGGCTGTTCGATCGCGCTGCTGTCGGATCTGTTGGTGATGGGGGAGAAGAGCTACCTGGCCGACCCGCACGTGGCGATCGGTCTGACCGCCGGTGACGGCGGAGCGGCGATGCTGCCCCTGCTGATCGGCATGATGAAGGCCAAGGAGTTCGTCCTGCTCGGCGATCGGATCACCGCGCCCATCGCCGAGAAGCTGAATCTGGTGACGAAGGTGGTCCCCGACGAGACCGTGCTCGACGAGGCACTCGCACTCGGTGAACGCCTGGCCGCCCTTCCACCGCAAGCACTTCGGTCGTCGAAGGTGGCTTTGAACATGCACCTGAGCCGGGCCGCGCAGGGTGTCTTGGAGTATGCGCTCGCCGAGGAGCTGGTGTCGTTCTCGACGCCGGAGTTCCAAGAGCGGGTCGCGGCGTTCCGGGCGCGGTCGAAGAAGTGACGTCGGGACGCGTCAGGAGCTGACCAGTTCATTCGCAAGGGAAGCGCGTTCCTCTGTCGTCCATGGGCGCGCGCCGGCGCGATCCTTGGCGAGCACCACCTGAACGGTACGCACCGTGGCGCAGCGATGGGTCGCCGTACTGATGACGCTGACCGAGGTGAAGGAACTCGTCCCGATCTTCTCGATGGCCGAGGTGACCTCGACGAGGTCGTCGAGCAGGACCGGGTGGTGGTAGTCGATCCCGTTGTGCACGACGACGATCGAGCTCCACGCCTCAGGAACGAGACCGTGCAGCAGACGATTTCGTGCCTCCTCGGCATAGACGAGGAATACGCTGTTGTTGACGTGCCCGGCGGGGTCGAGGTCAGTCCAGCGGGGTTCGATGCGAAGCGGGGCGGTCATGAGTCCTTCCTACGCGAGATCGCCTGCGAGATCTAGCAATACGATCGACAGATTCTTTCCCCAGCGGTCCAGCGCGTAACCCGACGCGGGGTAGCCGTTGGTGAGGAAGGCGAAGCTGACGCCCGTCACCGGATCGCAGAACGACTGCTGACACGGCGCTCCGCCATGGCCGAAGGTCTCCGGTGAACCCGTGGCAGGCATCCAGCCCTGCTGCCAGGATTCGCCGCGCACGGTGACGAACAGCCCCATCGAGATGGGGTGGTCGGTGCCGCCGTGCTCCAGCGGACCGTAGGCGGGTTCGCGGTAGCGTGCTCGGCTGCCCTCGGCGACTGCTTTCCGCGACCACACGTCGGAGTGCAGCATGCCTTGATAGTGCATGGCGACATCTGCCGCGGTGCCGACGATGCTGTGCGAAGGTTCGCCTCGCTCAAGCACTTCGGCCGATTCGAGGTACCACGGACCCCACACGTCTAGTTCATCGGCGCCGTCGCCGAGCAGCACCATGGGGGCGACATCACCCTGCTCCTCGATCGGAACGGCATCCTGCACCGTCAATCCGAGGGGAGTGGCAATCTGCTGCGCCAAATAGTCCGGTAGCGATAGCCCGGTGACGGCCTCCACGATCTCCCAAATCACCCACCCCGTCGAGGTGAGCGCGAACTGAATGCGGCCGCGCGTCTTGGGGTCGGGCTGCCAGCGCAGCATGGCCTCTAGCCGGGATTGCCGGGTGCCCATCCGCTTGGCGCCGAGTGGTGCATAGGCCAGCCCGGCGCGATGGGTTGCGACGTCCTCGAGGGTGATGCCTTCGCAGAACCCCGGAATCCACGTCGACACCGGTGCAGTGATGTCGAGATCATGCTCGTCGACCACCTTCCACAGCACGCCGGCCACGAAAGGTCGGCTCACTGACTGAAGTCGGTACCGCGTCGAGGGGTCGGCGTCACCAAAGGTCTCGAATCGGACGAGCTGACCGGCGTGCCCCACGGCGACCTGCGCGCTGGGCAGTCGACCCTCGGCCACCTCGAGGGCGGCGCGGTCCACCAGCAGCGCCAGCTTGGACTCGTCGAGGACCGAGGCCTGATCTGTACTCACTCTGCGGACTATACGTGTATAGGCGGTGTCGAGTTGCGAATTGCTCCGACTCTGCGTCCATGGTGCAGACGTGCGAGAGAGCGTGAGCCCGGGCCGCCCTGTGTGCAGAGTCGAATCTCCGCAGCCTCGGCGGTGTCGATCCTCAGCCGCTGAGTCAGTTCAGCCCTTGCGTGCCAAGCGAACCCGCAGACCGTCGATGATGGTGTCGACGCCGAACCTGAAGAAGTCGCGCCCCCCAAGTCCGGGGATCAAGGGCAGCAGCCTGGCGAGGGTCTCGTCCATCTCCTCGGGTTCCTCCCATTCGGCTCGCATGACGACCTGATAGCGCCCGAAGAGGTAGGTGTGAATCATCGCGTAGCCAAGCAGCACATCGGTATCCGAGAAACCCGCGTCCAGCAGGATTCCCATGATGCCGCGGATCAGTCGTCGGTCCGTGCTCTGCATGCGCGCGAAGAGGATTTCGGCAATACCGGGATGCTGGCGGAGCCTAGCGTCGATGGCTTCGACGACGGCCCGCAGGCGGTCTTCCCAGGAACCCGATTCGGCCGAGGGTAGTGACACCTCCGAAAGCACTTCTCCTGCAACGAGGTCGAGTAACTGCTGCTTGTCGGCGACGTACCAGTAGGGCGCCATCGCGGACCTGCCAAGTTCGCGGGACAAGCGTCGCATCGACAGCGCCTCGAGACCCTCGCTCCGAATGATTTCGAGTGCGGCGTCGACGATTTCCTTCTCGGTCAGGTTGGGCGGTTTTCCGCGCTTGGCCGGAGTGGACGTGGACGACGCCTCGCTGCGAGGCATATTCACGCTCCGTTCGTCACAGGGGAATCAGGGGAGTCATCTTAACGCGACGACTCCCCAGGATCGGGCCCTAGAGACCGAGCCGTTCCAACAGCCGTTCGTGGGACAGCGCGGGCCCGCCGAACAGGAGGGACCCGGACAGCGCCCTGAGCAGGAGGGCCTCGGTAGCCTCGTCGGGTCCGAGTAGCTCGGCGGCAGCGGTGGCGGCCCGCACCGCGGCGGCCGAACACCCGACGTGCGCAGCAGCCGCAGCCGTCGAGGCATCCGGGGAGCCCGCCGCGTCCTCGGCGAGGGCGCGACGCCACAGCGCGGCGGCCGCGACGTGGTCGAGCGCGACACCGGCAAGTCGGCTCTCGAGTGCCGGAGCATCGACGAGATCTTTCGAATGTGCGACGAGCATGCTCATCGCCTTCTCGATGAGGCCGACCTGTTCTGCGGCAAGGGCGGTCGTCGCGAGATCGATCACCCGCAACATCAATCGGCCGCCAGCGCCCTCGGTGCCCAGGAGGGTGGCGGGTGCGTCGGAGAACTCGATCTGCGCCAGCGGCCGACTCGGGTCCGCTACTTCCAGCGGTGTCACGGTGACGCCGGGGGCAGAGCCGTCGACTGCGAAGAGCGAGGGGCCCGCCGTGGATCGGGCGATCACGAAGTAGACGTCGGCACCCTCGGCTGCCGGCACGAACTGCTTGATTCCCGTTATCTGCCAACCATTTTCGACATTGGTGGCGCGGGTCTTGACCATCGCCGGATCCCACGATCCCGTCTGCTCGGCGACTGCAAGTGCGCCCTTGATGGAGCCGTTGGCGATTCGGTCCGCATAATCGTCGGCTGCGGTTCGGTCACCGATCACGGCGCGCAGGGTCTGCCAGGCCAACCCGATGTTGCCGTAGAACGGGGAGGCGCTGAGTGCATTGCCGTACCCGCGCATCGCCGCGCCGAGGCCCTGCACCCCATCCTGCGCGACGAGGTTCATCCACGTCGACTCGGCCGGGTAGTCGAGTTCTCGTGTCTGGTCTGCGACGTACTGGGAGGCGTGCGCCCGCACGTCGGCGAATGAAGCAGCGGCGGCGCGATCGAATCGGGCCGGATCGATCGCCTCGTTCAGGAAGTGCGGCCGGAGTTGGTTACCGGTGTCGGCGATGAGCTTCGGTCCCAGCACGGCCGCCACGAAGCGGGCGGCAGACGAATGGGCCCGCGCCCGGAGGGTGTCCACCGCAGTGGGGTCCTCATCGGATGACGCCGACCGGGCGGCGTCGATGTCTACCAGGAGGATCGCCAGGTCTCGACGTAGCGCCCGGTCGTCCCAGGTCCACGTGGAGCGCATCAGCGCGGAAAGGGTGTCGGAGGTGAGTAGTTCGTCGAATGCGATCTGTGCGGTCGGAGAATTCATCGCCGGGACCTCCTCTGATGATTGATGGCTTCGCGAGTCCGAGAAACCCTTATGCGTGGCTCAACGTTACAGTGTAAACTCAATTCCGAGCCCCGTGGCTAGGGGACTTCGCACTTAGAGGAGAGCCGACCGTGACGCAAGCTCAAGAACGTCCCGTAGATTCCGACGCGTCCACTTCGGAGGTGAAGAAGATCTGGGCGCACTCCGGAGATTCGCACGCCATGGAGCCGGAAGATCTGTGGACCTCGCGGCTGCCGAAGAACCTGGCGGACCGCGCACCGCGCACCGAACGCGGCGAGAAGTACGAGTTGATCTTCGTCGACGGCAAGCAGAAGAGCCGTCAGCTCAACGACTTCATGGACGCCATGCGGCCGCCGGGTTTCAAGGACCTGAAGATCCGTCTGCAGGACCTCGACCAGGAGGGGGTGTGGAGCCAGCTCGCGTTCCCTTCGACCGGATTTTGGATGTGCGACATCGAGGATCCAATCTTGGCGCAGGCCTGCAACCGAGCCTGGAACGAATGGGCGATCGACGACCTGATGGCCAAGCAGGACCGCATCTTCACCCCCGCATGTATTCCACTCGTCGAGCCAAAAGACGCTGCGGCAGAACTGGAATGGGCCGCCGGTCGGGGTTTTCAGTCGGTCTTCCTGCCCTGCACGATGCCCGCCAACAAGGACTGGGGGCTCGACATCTGGGAGCCGCTATGGGCAGCGGCCGCGGCGTGCAACATGCGGCTGGCGTTCCACATCGGCACCGGTGGTGAGACGGTCGTCTACCGCGGACCCGGTGGCGCAGTGGTCAACTACATGGAGACCACGTACCCGGGCATGCGGGTGGTGACCCACCTGGTGGCCAGTGGCGCGCTCGATCGCCATCCCGAATTGAAGGTCCTGATCGCCGAGGGCGGTGCGGGATGGGTTCCCGCCGTAGGTGATCGGATGGACGAGGCGTACCGCCAGCACGGCATGTTCGTCCGGCCACGGCTGAGCCGGCTGCCCAGCGAGATCGTCCGTAGCCAGGTCTATGCGTCCTTCCAGCACGACGTGAGCGCCGTGCAAATCATCGAGGACACCGGTTACGACAACGTGATGTGGGGTGATGACTACCCGCATCTCGAGGGCACGTACGGCCACACGCAGCAGACACTGCACGACCTGTTCGACGACGTCGATCCCCGGATCCAGGATCGCGTGCTGCGAGGCACCTTCGAGGAACTCTTCAAGGTGCCCACCATGAGCGAGGACAAGCGGGTCGACCTGAGCCGCTAGGTCTTTTGGCTCGACACTGAATCTGGCGACGCAAGGCGCGAGTCTTGCGTCGCCAGAATCAGTTTCGGTGGCGGTGTCGATCTAGGCGTCAAAACCCCATCTTGCGGCCGATCAGATCGCGCATGATCTCGCTGGTGCCCCCGTAGATGCGCTGCACCCGGGCGTCACGCCAGAGCCTGGCGATCTCGTATTCGTTGATGTAGCCGTAGCCGCCGTGCAATTGCAGGCACCGGTCGATGATCTGCCACTGCTGTTCGGTGGTCCACAGCTTGGCCCCGGCGGCCTCCTCGGCCGTCAACGTGCCGTTGTTGACGCCCGCGATGCAGCGGTCGACGTACACCTGCATGACGTCGAGCAGGACGCTCATGTCGGCGATGGCATGGCGGTTGACCTGGAACGTGCCGATCGCCTGGCCGAACGCCTTGCGTTCTTGTGCATACACTCTCGTCAACTCGAGCGCCCGCCGGGCCTGGGCCACCGCATGAATGGCGATGCCGAGTCGTTCGGCGGGTAGGTTGCGCATCAGGTGGTAGAAGCCGCGGTTCTCCTCGCCGATGAGGTTGGTGGCAGGCACGCGGACGTCGGTGTAGGACAGCTCGGCGGTATCCGCTGCGCGCGCACCGATCTTGTCCAGCTTGCGACCCTTCGTGAACCCCGGCGCATCGGCCTCGACGGCGATCAGGCTGACGCCCTTGTGACCCTTCTCCGGATCGGTCTTGACCGCCGTCACCACCAAATCGGCCAGGATGCCGCTGCTGATGAACGTCTTGGCGCCATTGATGACGTAGTCGTCGCCGTCGCGAACGGCGGTCGTCCGGATGCTCGCCAGATCGGACCCGGCCCCCGGCTCCGACATCGCCACCGCGGTGATGAGCTCACCGGAGACGAACCCCGGTAGCCATCGTTCCTTCTGCTCGTCAGTCGTCATGTGCACCAGATACGAGGCCATGATGTCGTTTTGGAGTCCAAAGCCCACGCCGGTGCTACCCGTGGCGTAGTACTCCTCGGTCATGATGGCGTTGAACTTGAAATCGGTGATGCCTTGGCCGCCGAACTCCTCGGGTGCCTCCCAGCCGAGCAGGCCGGTCTCACCCGCCTTGAGCCACACCTCGCGATCGGTGATTCCGGCGTGCTCCCACTCCGCGGTGTGCGGAGCGACCTCCTTCTCGTAGAAGGCTCGGGCGGTGGCGCGGAACTCGTCGTGCTCGGGTTCGAAGATGTCGCGCTTCATGACCAACTCCTTCGTCAAGTTTTTACCGTACAGCGTATAGTTTCGATACTACAGTGGTTGATCGCGCTGCCTCTACGACGGACGGGCGACGAAATGACGCAGGACGACACGGCTTCCGACCTTCTGGCCTGGATCGGGTCGGATTCGGTGGGACGCCCGATGACCGACGGCGGGGTGACGTTGTGCGGCTCGTGCCGGGCGTCTCGGAACTGCCGGTTGGGCGTGACGCGCGAGTGGTTGGAAGACGACGCTAAGAAGGAGCATGGCGCGCACTTCGAGGTCACCTGCCCGCGCGATCAGGAGGGCGGCCCGAACGTCGCGCACGGTGGCTGGACGGCCGGGGTGATGGACGAGATGCTCGGGCACGTCCCACTTCTGCATGACCAGATGTCGGTGACGGCGACGTTGACCGTCGACTTCAAGAAGCCCGTGCCCGTCGAGCGGCCGTTGGTGGCTCGTGCCTGGATCGACAAGGTCGAGGGCTCGAAGTGGTTCATCTCCGGTGAGCTCCTGCTGCCGCCGAGGCAGAGCGTGCTGGCGACGGCTACCGGCATCTGGATCGCCCGGGACCCTTCGCATTTCGCGCGTTATGAGAAATGGTTGGCCGAGCAGGACGAGGCAGACGCCACCGAGGGAGAGTGAGCATGGGTCTCCTGGACGGCAGGGTCGCCTTCGTGACCGGAGCAGCCCGCGGACAGGGTCGCAGTCACGCGGTGCGGCTGGCCCGCGAAGGTGCGTCGATCATCGCGATCGACGTCGCTGCCGACGTGTCGCCCGACAACGGCTACCCGCCGGCCACGCGGGCCGATCTCGGCGAGACCGTGACGATGGTCGAGGCCGAGGGGCGCGAGATCCTCGCCCGTGTGGTGGACGTTCGGGACTCGGATGGCATGAACGCCATCCTGGCCGAGGGATCAACGAGGTTCGGGCGCCTCGACGTGGTGGTCGCCAACGCGGGCATCGTGAGCTGGGGACGATTCTGGGAGATGTCAGAAGAGCAGTGGCAGACCATGATCGACGTCAACCTGACCGGGGTGTGGCGGACGATGAAGGCCGCGGCCCCCTACATGATCGACGCGGGTAATGGTGGTTCCATCATCGCCATCAGCTCGGTGTCGGGCATCAAGTCGCTTCCCGGGCAGGCGCATTACAGTGCGGCCAAGCACGGGGTGGTGGGGCTGACCAAGACCGCCGCGATCGAACTCGGCGAATACGGGATTCGAGTGAACTCGATTCATCCCTGGGGGGTCGCCACCCCGATGGCCGCCGAAGACGCGAACATGGCGAAGCTGTTCACCGAACACCCCAACTTCGGAATGTCGTTCGCGAGTGCGTTACCCAATTTGCCGCTGGCCGAGCCGGACGACATCTCCGATGGCGTCGTCTACCTGGCCTCGGATTTGTCGCGGGCGGTGACGGGCACGCAGCTCACCATCGACATGGGGGCTACGAAGGTCTGATCAGACGGCACCCCTCGCCTCATTTGCGATGGCCGATCAGCTCGATGTGATAACTTCACCTTTACACGTACAGTGTCGGTCGTCACAGCCCTCTGGGAGTAGGTAGTCATGGAGCAGCCCCCCCGGTTCGACCCACGGATCGCGCCGTTCTCGCAGTCGGTCAAAGACCTACCGGACCCTCAGAGGGTCTACTACGACAAGGCGAAGAACGTCCGCGCCGAGCGCATCGAAGGCGTCGTCCACCTCTATCGGATGGCCGACATCGTCGCCATCAATCGCCATCCCGCCGTCACCGGAACGGGTGGGCGCGGCGGCAGTTTCGGCAATGCCGGTGCACTAATCCCACTGGAGATCGACGGCGATGAACACAAGAAGTGGCGCCGCCTGCTGGACCCGCTATTCGCCCCGAAACAGGTGAGCCGCATGGAGGATTCGGTTCGCAGCCTCGCCGCCGAGCTCATCGACGGTTTCGCCGACGACGGCAAGGTGGATCTGGCCGAGGAATTCTGTGTTCCCCTGCCCTGCTTGACTTTCCTGCGACTCCTTGGAGCGCCGGTAGAGGATCTCGACTTCTTCCTCGAATTCAAGGATGGCGTGATCCACCCGCAGGGTGACACGGTCGAGGAAATGGACGCCAACATGGCGTTGGCCGGCGGCAAGCTGCTCGAGTACTTCTCCAACTTCCTGGCCAAGCGCCGCGCGGAGACCGAACCGGGTGAGGACGTCATCGCCCGGCTGCTGAATTCGGAGGTGGAGGGCGAGGCGCTGACCGACCTCGAATTGCTGAACATCCTGTTCCTGCTCATGTTCGCCGGCCTCGACACCGTCACCTCGTCGCTGTCGTGCACGCTTGCCTGGCTGGGTCAGCATCCGGAGGAACGCCGTCGACTCGTCGAGGACACGTCGTTGATCCCCGCCGCGGTCGAGGAGATCATGCGCTTCGAGTCGCCGGTACCCGGCGGCATGAGGTACTCCGACCAGGAGGACATCGACCTGGGCGACGGACTGGTGATCAAGAAGGGTGAGGCCATGTATCCGCTGTGGGCGGCGGCCAACGTCGACCCCAACGCCTTCGAGAACCCCCTGGAGGTCGACTTCAGCCGACGCGCCAATCACATCGTGTTCGCCAGCGGACTGCATCGCTGCCTGGGCTCACACCTCGCTCGGTTGGAGATGCGACTTGCCGTCGAAGAACTGCTGGCCCGGATTCCGGAGTACTCCATAGCCGAAGGCGAAGAGCTCGTCTACGACAACATCTCGGTCCGCAACGTCACGTACCTGCCGATCACGTTCAAGCCGCGGGTCGGCGCTTCGGCCTGACCTGGGACAGGGAGAGATCGATGAACCGCATCCTCGACGGCCTCAACGTGCTCGAGCTCGGCTCGGGCAGCGTGGCCGCCTCCATTGCCGGCGTGGTCCTGGCCGACGCAGGGGCGCGGGTGATCAAGGTCGAGCCGCCCGACGGCGACCGGTTGCGCGTCGACAATCCCAGCGGCTTTCTGGTTTGGAATCGCGGCAAGGACAGCACGATCGCCGATCTGCGAACCGCTGACGGTCAGGACCGGCTCAGGGATCTGGCGCGCGGCGCGGACGTCGTCATCGAGGGCTTCGCGCCGGGCGTGACCGATCAGTGGGACGTCGGGGCCGACACCCTACGGTCGATCAACCCGGCCCTTGTCCACCTGTCCATCACCGGTTTCGGCAAGACCGGCCCATATGCAGCCCTCAAGTCCTACGACTCCTTGGTCGCCGCGAAGGCGGGCCTCTGGGCGCGCGGCAGCTGGGGCCACCGCGACGGGCCGATCATGTTTCCCGTGCCGTGGGCCAGCTTTGGGGCTGCGATGCAGTCGGTGGCCGGCATCATCGGTGCACTCCTGGTGCGAGAGAAGACGGGTCGGGGTCAGGCCCTCGACTCCACCCTGGTCGCCGGACTCGACCCGATCGACTACTTCGTCTCGACGATCGTTCAGTTGATGGCCAAGAAAGGTGAAGCAGCAAGCGGGGATTCACGTTCCCTCACCGGCGCCAGTCGTTTCGGCGTGCTGCTCGCAACCAGGGACGGGCGGTTCATTCAGACGTCGACCATGCTGCCGCACCAGGGTAGGGCGCTGTGCGAGGTCGCCGGGATCGGTGAGGTCGTCGCGAAGGACCCGCGCTTTGGTGGGCTGCCGAGTTTCGCCAACCCCGAGGACGCTCAGGAGTGGGAGGACCTGCTCATGGAGGCGTTCCGCGCGAAGGACCTGGACCACTGGCTTCCGCTCCTGCAGGCCAGCCCGGACATTGCCTTCGAGGTCGCGGTGACCAGTGAGGAGGGGCTGGACCACCCGCAGATCGTCCACAATGGTGACGTCATCACCGTCGACGACCCGAGGCTTGGCGAGGTTCGCGAGATCGGCCCCGTCGGCCACTTCTCGCAGACCCCCATCGTCATCGAGCGATCGGCTCCGGAACTCGGGTCGGCCACCGAAGGCTTTGGCGCACATGACTTCCCGAAGGGTGGCCGGGAGGCGCCGCCACATCCCTTCGCCGGAATCACCGTCGTCGAGTTCGGCTACTTCTACGCCATGCCCTATGCCACCGCGATGCTGGCTGCGCTGGGTGCCCGGGTCATCAAGATCGAAGACGGGAAGGGCGATCCGCACCGCAATTCGTTCGGGCCCGAGGTCGCCAGCACGAAGACGACGGCGGGCAAGGAGAGCGTCTCGATCGATCTCAAGAGCGCGGAGGGCCGCGCGATCGCGCAGTCGATCATCGCCAAGGCCGACGTGTTCCTGACCGGCTTCCGATCGGGTGTCGCAGACAAGATGGGCCTCGGCTACGACGAACTCCGGGAGCTCAACCCGCGCCTGCTCTACGTGCACGCCGCGGGCTACGGCACGGATGGACCGTACGCGAACCGCGCGCTGTACGCGCAGGCCGCGCAGTCGGTGGCGGGCAGTTTCGGTCGCCAGGTGGGTTATTGGACGGACCCGGCGCAGAGTGACGGCTTCAGCGTGTTGGAGCTACAGGCCGTCGTGATGCCGCACCTCAACCAGCTGGTCGACGGTGACAGCAACGCAGCGCTGACGCTCTTGGCTGCCCTGTCGCTCGGTCTGTACCACCAGCAGCGAACCGGTGAGGGCCAATTCCTCGGCACCTCGATGATCGGCGGCAACGCGTGGGCATACTCCGATGACTTCTGCAGCTACGCCGGTAAGCCGCGAACGCCGTTGTGCGACAGCGAGTATTACGGCACCAGCGCACTCGACCGACTCTACGAAGCCGCCGGCGACAGCTGGGTCGCGCTCACGGTGCGGTCGGACGCCGAGTTCGCCGCGCTGTGCAACGCCATGGGTCTCGAGGCGGACGACCGATTCTCGACCGCACCGAAGCGCACCGAGCACGACGACGATCTGGTCGATCTCTTGGGGAAGGCGTTCGCGGAAAAGCCTGCAGCGGAATGGGAATCGACCCTCAGTGCCGCACGGGTGGGCTGCGTTGAGGTCAACCTGCTCGGCCAACCCGTCTTCACCTCCTTCGATCCGGTGCTGCGCGAGACGGGTCTCACGGTGACCGTCGAGCATCCCGTCTATGGCGAGATCGTCCGAACCGCTCCGCCGGTCAGCTTCTCAGAGACTCCGGGTCGGGTGGCACCGCCCTGCGTGCGCGGGCAGCACAACCGGTCGATCCTGTCGGAGTTGGGTTACAGCGACGGAGACGTCACCAAATTCGAGGAGCTCGACGTCATCACCGCGCCCGCCTAATCCCCGTGACCGACGGCGTCGCAGGAGTACCAATCCCGGAGGAGTTGCGTCGCCGGTATCTCGACGAAGGTTATTGGGAAGATTCGTCATTGGGCTCGATGCTTGCCACCTATCTGCGGGCTCGACCCGATCAGACCGTGCGGGTGTGGTCGAAGACGTCGCCGCGGGTGACGACGTTCGGGGGCCTCGACGACTTGTCGCGGCGCTTCGCGGCGGGTCTGCGAACGCTCGGCGTGCGTGCCGGTGACCGTGTCGTCTACCAATTACCCAATGGCGTGGAGGCCGCCGCCACGTTTCTCGGTCTGGCGGCGCTGGGTGCGGTCCTGGTGCCGGTCGCCGGCTTCTACGGCCGCAAGGAACTCATCGACATCGTCAATACGGTGCACGCCTCGGTGCTCGTGACGACCGCCCGACACGGCAGCCGAAACTACCTTGACGAGCTTCGTGATTCACGGTCCGCGATGCCGGGCCTGACGACGGTGGTGCTGTGCGGCAGCCCGCCCGTCCCCGACGCCATCGCGTTCGAGGAGTTGTGCACCGCCGCGCCGCTGCCAACGATCACCGGCGTCGAACCCGACGGTCCCTGTCTGTTCGCGTTCACGTCGGGAACGTCCGGCCGGTCGAAGGCCGTGCTGCACACCCATCGGACATTGGGGGCCGAGGTGCGTCTGCACTTGGCGGCCATCGTGCCTCGCGGAATGACGCCGCAGATCATGGCATCGCCGATCGCTCATGCCGCGGGCATGACCATGGGGCTGCTCGGGCCGCTGCTGCGCGGCGAGCCGATCAACTACGTCGACGCCTTCGACATCGACTTCATCCTCGACGTCTGTGCGCGCCAGCGACTCGCCCCCGGCGGCGGCGCGGTGGTCTTCCTCTCCGCCCTCATCGATCATCCCGGTTTCACCGATGAGATCGCCAAGCGCATGGGCTACGTCGTCCTCGGCGGATCGATCGTGCCGGAGGTGTTGGTGGACAAGGCCGCTCGACGCGGTATCACCGTGCTGCGGTCCTACGGATCCACCGAGCACCCGACCATCAGCAGCGGTCTGATCACCGACAGCGCGGAGCAGCTTCGCCGCACCGACGGACGGGTGCTGCCGGGTGTGGAGGTGGTCATCAGGCGGCCCGACGGTTCGCCCGCGCCCACGGGTGTCGAGGGTGAGATCTACAGCCGGGGGCCGGACCGCTGTGTGGGCTATCTCGACGCGCGGGAGAACGATGGAACGTTCGACGCAGATGGCTGGCTCGCGACCGGCGATCTCGGAATCCTCGACAGCGCAGGTCATCTCGCGATCACTGGACGGACGAAGGATCTCATCATCCGCAACGGCTACAACGTCTCGCCCGCCGAGGTGGAGAATGCGCTGTTGACGTGCGAGGGAGTGGGGGAGGTGGCCGTCGTCGGGGTTCCCGATGCCAACACCGGCGAGCGGGCCGTCGCGTTCGTCGTGCCCAGGGGATCGGGCACGCCGGCGTTGGCCGATCTCACGGCGCACCTCGCGGCGATCGGACTGGCGAAACCGAAGTGGCCGGAGGAACTTCGCATCGTCGACGCGTTTCCACGCACCGCATCGGGAAAGGTTCAGAAGTACGTGTTGCGCGAGCGCAGGCGCTGAGCTCACGCTCGGCGTCACGAGGACTTCGTGCGCGCGGCGGTCACCGCTGCGGCGTGCTCCGGTGAACCCATGCTCGCCTCCTCGCCCTTGAAGGCCTTCTCGAAGGCGTTCTCCAGCTGCGCCTCGACGTAACCGTTGAGCGCTAGCTTGGTGTCCCGCAGCGCAGCTTGCGGCACCTCGGCCAAGCGATGGGCAAGGGTGAGCGCCTCGGTCATCAGGTCCGCGGCGGGGACCACGCGGCTGGCCAAGCCCAGTTCAACGGCTTTGTCCGGCAGGATCTTCGAGCCAAGGAACAGGTATTCCTTGGCACGCGCCAGTCCGACGAGTAGCGGCCACACCATGCCGCCGTCACCGGTCACCAGACCCATCCGCAGATGAGGATCGGCCAGAAAGCTGTTGTCCGACAACAGGACCAGATCCGAGAGTACGGCCATGCTGCAACCGAGGCCGACCGCGGGGCCATTCACCGCGGCGATCACGGGGATCGGCAACCGGACGATGCCGCGGACAATGGCGCGCGCCTCGAGCATGGTCTGCGTACGCATTTCGGCGTCGTCGATGTTCTCCTGCATGTATCCGAAGTCGCCGCCCGCACTGAACGCGAACCCGCTGCCGGTCAGGATCACCACCCGCGCCTCGGCGTCCTCGGCGAGCGCGGACCACACCCGCGCGAGCGCCTGATGCAAGACCCGGGTGGCACCGTTGAGGTTGTTGGGACGGTTCAGGGTGACGATGCGGATCGGTCCGTCGGCGGTGACGACGAGTTCATCGGGTAGCCCATACATCGCTTCGGTGTCGTTCGACGTCATCGTGACTTCTCTCTCGCTGTCGCGCCCGCAACGGTAGGGCGTAAGGTGTGGCTTTACGTGTATACCATCGCTGCAGTTGCCATCACCAAGACCGTGACAACCTCGTCGGACGTCAGCGACCATTACCGCGACCGAGGTTGGTGGGACGCGCGCTCTTGCGCTAGGACGGCACCCTGTCGGCCAGCGCCGTCAGCGCGCCGTAGAAGGCGGCCCGTGACCGCAGTGTCGCGATGTAGTCGCGGATTTCGTCGTCGGGATGAGGGGTGGCGCTGACGTGGAAGTTGGAACTCTCCTCGATCAACAGCCGCCCGAGGACCAGGGTCTGAACACCCGCGTAAACCTCTTGCGCGGCAGCGCGACTCAGCCCGCCGCGTTCGAATTGATGGATGCAGAACTTGACCAGCCGTCGTGCGTTGGGCAGCATCTTCGACGTCAGCAGCACCGGACTCAGCCCCCGCACCTCGAGCAGGGCATCGACCGCCGCCATCGACGTGGAGACGAATAGTTCGCGCCAGTCCCCGGAGTCTGGATCCGGGAGTTCGACGTGGCCGAGGACGTCGTCTCCGACGAGCCGCAGCAGCTCGTCCTTGTCCTCGACGTGGTGGTAGAGCGCCATCGCGGAGACGTCGAGGCGGGCGGCGACTGCGCGCATCGTCAGCTTCTCGACGCCGACCTCGTCAATCATCTCCATTGCCGTGGCCGCAATGCGCGGGCGGTCCAACGGAGCGCGGACGGCAGAAGGCTTCTTGTCCGCCATTCGTCCCCCGTCATTCGTCGATTCGACACTCTCGGTTCCGTACTTTACGGGTACGGCCCAGAAGCAGGGACGCCGCGACCGCTAGATCAACGATCGATCTGCTCACGCAGTTCGTCGGGAATGGCTCCGGCGGTGATGTCGCCGCTCTCGCCGGTGTCGGTCGGGAAGACGATCGATGTGCGGGCGAACTGTCCACCGTCGACGGATTGGATGGTCTGTCCGGACATGTAGGCGGATTCGTCGGAGGCCAGGAACAACGCAAGGTAGGCGTTGTCCCGGATGACCGGGGGACGGTCCAGTCGCAGCGGCATCGCCCTGTTGTCGGGGTCCCACGGCGACATCTCTTCATACGACTTGCCGAGCACGTCGGCTTCCGGCGGCAGGGCGAAGTTCACCGACATGCCGTGGGTGGGACACAGCGCATTCGCTCGGATGCCGAACTTGCCGAGTTCCATTGCCGCAGAACGCACCAGCCCGTTCGCCGCGGCCTTGGACGCGGTGTACATCGGGAACCCCGGGTAGGCGACGAACGCGGACGCCGACGTCGTCGCGAGCAGGTTGCCCTGGCGCTTGTTGGTCACCATCCATCGTGCCGCGTGCTTCCACGCCAGGTAGATGCCCGTGGCGTTGACGCTGAAGATGTCGTTCCAGTCGTCCAGCTCTGAGTCGATGAATCCCTTCATGCCGAAGCCGGGCTCGGGGATGCCTGCGTTGGCCCACATCACGTCGATGCGGCCGAAGTGGTCGATCGCCTCGCTGACCAGCCGCTGCATGTCGGCCTCGACGCGCACGTCCGCGTCGAGCCCGTGGGCGGTTCCGCCCGCCGCTTCGACCTCCTTGGCCACTGCCTGCGCGCGGCCGGCCACCACGTCGCTGGTGACGATCGTGGCCCCCTCCGAGGCAAAGAGCAGCGCGGCATCACGGCCCA
This sequence comes from Mycolicibacterium madagascariense, assembly GCF_010729665.1. Taxonomy (NCBI): domain Bacteria; kingdom Bacillati; phylum Actinomycetota; class Actinomycetes; order Mycobacteriales; family Mycobacteriaceae; genus Mycobacterium; species Mycolicibacterium madagascariense. The sequence goes on from NZ_AP022610.1 coordinate 1,690,722, forward strand.
ATCCGGATCCGGAACCGGTGATGACGACGACCTTGTCCGCGAGTCTCATCTGCTGTGTCTCCTTCAGTTCTTGGCCGGGCTGGCAATGGATTTGACCTGCAGGTACTCCCGGAACCCATCTTCGCCGTGCTCGACGCCGCGACCGCTGATCCCGTAGCCGCCGAACGGGGCGTCGGGCGAGAGATAGAACGAGTCGTTGATGTTGACCGTGCCCGCCTTCAACCGCTCGGCGACCCACCAGGCCCGGTCCTCGTCACGGGACTGGACGTATCCGGACAGGCCGTACTCGCTGTTGTTGGCTACCCGCACGGCCTCGTCGTCGTCGCCGTCGTAGCGGATCACGGACAGGACCGGGCCGAAGACCTCGGTCTGAGCGATCTCGGAATTCTCGTCGACGTCGGCGACGACGGTGGGCTCGAACCAGAATCCCCTGCCGCCGCGATCACCGCGCTTGCCGCCGGCGACGATGCGGGCGCCGGCCTCGGCTGCGCGGTTGACCAACCCCTCCATGCGCTCGAGCTGTTCGAGTCGGATGATCGGGCCGACCAGGTTGCCCGGGTCTCTCGGATCGCCCCACGGCAACCCGCTGACGAACGCCTGCAGGCGTCCGACCACGTCGTCGTAGATATCGGCGTGGACGACCATCCGGGTGGCCAGCGCACAACCCTGACCGCTGCTGTTCATGCACATGGCAACCCCGAGTCCGCAGGCCATGTCCAGGTCGGCGTCGGGCAGCAGCACGTTGGCGGACTTGCCGCCGAGTTCCAGCACCACGTGCCGGATCCCGACCGCGGCGTTCTGGGCGATGCGCTGTCCGACGGCGGCCGAGCCGGTGAAGTGCAGCAGACCCACCCGCCGATCGGTGGTCAGGGCTTCCCCGGCAATTGCCTTGTCGGCGGAGCTGATTGCGTTGAAGATACCCGCGGGGATCTCGGTCTGTTCCGCGGCGATCCGAGCCATCAGGGCACCCGTCAGCGGGGTGTCGGGGGCGCTCTTGAGCACTACCGCGTTGCCGGTCGCCAGCGCGTGGCCGACCTTCCAGATGTTGGTCATGAAGGGTGCGTTCCATGGCGTGATCGCGCCGACGACTCCGAACGGCTCGTAGCGGACCCGCCGATTGCTCTGCATGCCAAGCAGTTCGTACGGCGGAAGATCGCGTTCCCAATGCCAGGTTCCGATGAGCCCGTTGAAGTAGCTCATGTCCTCGATCATGGCGTCGACGTGCGTGGGATGCACTAGCGCCGGCGTGCCCGCCTCGGAGACCAGCACGTGCTTGATCAGCTCGGATTCGTTGCGCAGCGCGTCCTGAAACTGCTTGAGCACCTTTTGCCGAAACGCGTGGTTGGTGGTCCAGTCGGTGGTGTCGATCGCCGTGACCGCGGCGTCGACCGCGCGGGTGACGTCCTCGGGCCCCGCGTCGGCGGCGCTCGCGACGACCGTTTCGTCGGCCGGATTGATGACGTCGTAGCGGCGGCCGGAGGAGGATTCCTCGAACTTGCCGTCGATGAAGAGGCGACCTTCGAGGTCGACGCTGGTTGTCATGGTCACTCCATCACGCTCGATGCTTCACGGGCTTTTTTCGGCCGCTGTGGTTTCACTCGGGACGAGCCGACTATACATGTATAGTCCGGCTATGTGTGAAGAACTCCACACCCGTTCGAATCGAGGTCAGCGTGACAACTGTCGACGTCGCCGTCACCGACGCAGATGAAGTCCTGGACGCCTTCGCCGACGCGCTCGACGCGGCCTCGGAACGTTTGGCTCACCTTCGCGAGCCCAGCGTCGACTCCGATCAACAGAAGGCGTTTTCAGCAGAACTGCTCGGCTGGCTCTACGACGGCGGGTGGGTGCGGTGGGGCTGGCCCGAAGAGGTCGGCGGCCGCGGTGGTTCGGCCACCATCCGCGGTCAGATCTACGAACGACTGGCATTGTGCGGCCACGTCATTCCGGACCATCTCTACGTCCTCGAGGTGTGCGGACCGGCCGTCGTCAACCATGCCCCGACGCTGGCCGCCGAGATACTGCCGGCCGCGCTACGCGGTGAGCGACTGTGTCCCAGGGATTCTCCGAACCGGAGGCGGGAAGTGACCTCGCTGCGTTGCGTACCAGGGCGGTTGCGGACGCCGATGGCAACTTTCGGGTCTCCGGCCAGAAGATCTGGACCTCCTACGGCTCGCGCGCCGACGAGATCATGCTGCTGGCCCGCACCGGCACTGCCGAGAGTCGGCACCGCGGTTTGACGATGATGCTCGTCGATCTCGACCAGCCGGGTGTGGAGCGCAGGCCGATCGCCCTCGCCGCCGGACGCGAGGAACTCGCCGAGATCTTCTTCAGCGACGTTCCCGTCGATCGCGACCGCGTCATTGGAGCGGTGGACGGCGGGTGGGGGGTGGCGATGGATCTGCTGCAATACGAGCGCGGCAACTACGCCTGGATGCGCATGGCCGCCACCGCAAGTCATCTGCAGGAGATGCTGCAGTCTGCGAACGTCTCCGGTGCCGACCCGCTGGCCGCGGTTGCCGTGGGCCGGGCATACCTGAGTCTGGCCGCGTTGCGAGCCAGGACGTCGTCGACGTTGCGCAAGCTCGCGGCCCACGAAGCCGTCGGATCGCAGACCAGTGTCGACAAATTGCTGCTGTCCTCGGCGGAACAGGACGTCCTCGACGCGTCGCTGGCGGTGTTGGACACCCAGGTCCTGCTCGGTGACGAGCCGCACGACGCCCGATGGCGCGACGAATGGTGGTATTCGCGGGCGTCGTCGGTGTACGGCGGAGCCCGCGAGATCCAGCACAGCATCATCGCCGACCGCATCCTGGGCCTGCCGAAGGAGGGTTCCGGTGGACGCTGACACCCGCGAGCTGCTGGCCGGCTCGATTCGAGAACTCCTGCGGTCACCAGGCGAAGTGGTGTCCGGACTCGACGAGTTGGGTTGGGCAGAGGTGGTTTCCGACGATCCAGCCGCGGCGATCGAACTGCTCTTCACCGAGCAGGGTCGCGCGGGTGCGGCGTCGGGGGCCCTCGACCGCATCGTGGTCGACGCGGTTGCCCCCGTGTCCGGGCCGGTGGTCGTCGTACATTCATTCGGAAGCGCGACGAGCACGGTGATCGGCGAACGCCTGAACGTCGACGGCGTCGCGCTGGCCGAGCCGGAACCGGGCGCCTGCTACGTCGTCCTCGTCGGTGACGCGGTGTTCACGGTGCCCGTCGACGACTCGGCCGCGGAGGTCAGGGGTTTCGACCCGGCGTCGCGGCTTCGTCGAGTTCGTCTGAGCGCCAACGCCTTTCAAGACCACACGGACAATGGGATAGCCGCCACCGCGGCGGCGCGCAGGGCGCTGGCTAGCGAGCTGATCGGCAATGGGCGAGCGATGCTCGGCATCGCCGTCGACCAGGTCACCCAGCGTCGGCAATTCGGAAGGCCGATCGGGGCCAATCAGACGCCGCGCCATCGCCTCGCCGACGCATACGTTCAATTGTCGGCCGCGACCGAACTCGTCCAGATCGCCTGGGCCAGCGGCACCCCGTGGGATGCCACGGTTGCCAAGGCCTACGCCGGCCAGGCCGTCGAGACGACCGCCCGCGCCTGTCTACAGGTGTGTGGCGCAATGGGTTTGACGGCGGAGCATCCGCTGGGCAACTACGTGAAACGGGCGCGCACCCTGGATGCGCTCCATGGCGGATGGCACCATGCGATGCGTGCGCTCGGCGAGGGGCTGCTGACGGCGCGCGCCATTCCGCAGGGGGTACGAGTGTGAGCGACGCAGATGAACCGCATGCCATCTTCGAGACGATCGGCAAGGGGATCGCTCGTCTGCGGATCAACCGTCCGGACCGGCTTGGCGCCTACACCCCGCGGATGTGCGCCGAGATGCTCGACGGCATCCGGCGATTCCGCTTGGACGACGCGCTGCGGGTGCTCATCCTCACCGGTTCGGGCCGCGGCTTTTGCGCCGGTGGCGACGTCTCGCCCGACGCGGGCTTCGCCGACGACCTCACCAAGCAGGTGGGGCGCGCACGCGAACTGCGCGAGGACTCGCACGCGGTCATCACGGCCCTGACCAAGCTCGACAAACCGGTGCTGTGTGCGGTCAACGGGATCGCCGTCAACGGCGGACTCGCCTTCGCGCTCGCCTGTGATCTGCGGATCGTGGCGGAGAGCGCCCGACTCGGTGACACCAGCGGCCGGGCCGGTCTGCTGCCTGACGAGGGCGGTGCCTGGCTGTTTCCCCGGGCCATGGGTTATGACAGGGCATTTCGCATGGTGGCGCTGTCGGAGATCTACGACTCCGCTACCGCGTCGACCCTCGGATTGGCCACCGAGGTCGTGCCCGACGCCGAATTGGAGTCGCGCTCCATCGAGCTCGCCGAGCGGTTCGTGGCTGCCGCACCGCTGGCGGTTCGGGCCGTCAAGACCATGATGCGACGCGGTCTGGAATCCACCCTGGACTCCTCGCTCGGGGATGCCCAGCAGGCGGTGCTCTGGGTCGGACCCAGCGATGACGCGCAGGAGGGCAAGGCGGCGTTCCTGGAGCGACGCGCTCCGAAGTTCACTGGTCACTAGGGAAAACGAATCGACTGAACGTTCTCCGACACTCAGCTATACATGTATAGTCAGCCCCAAGGAAAGGACAACACCGTGGCACTCATCGAAAACAGCGTCGGCGAACTTCCCTATCGGCTGACCGACTTCGACCAACACTCCTACGAGGCCGAGGACTGCTTTTCGCGGTTCATGCCGAAGGCAAAGCTCGACACCGCCGTGCGCACCATCATCGCGCCGAGCGGGCGAAAGATGTTGCTCGCCAACGATCGCCTCGTCACCGCACTCGAAAACGACATGGATCAGGCCTACGTCCCGGGCTCACTGGTGGAGATGCTGAAGCAGCGCGCATCCGGCGATGCCACCGACGCCGACCGGTTCTATGAACCAATGCAGATCGAGTACCTGGACAAGGAGGCGCGCCTCAAGCAACTCGACGAGCAGCAGATCGAGCGGACCATCATGTATCCGGGTGGCTGGGCACTGTTCGCCGAGCAGTACCTGACGGGGATCGAGCCCCTGTATGACAACCTCGAGTCGTTCAACAAGTGGATCGACGAGGACTGGGGTTTCGCGCACCAGGACCGCATCTACGCTCCGGCGATGCTGTCCTTCCGCGACCTCGACCGTGCCGTCGAGGAACTCGAGCGCGTCCTGAACGCCGGCGCCCGATTCATCGTGCTGCCCGCTGGCCCGGCCTACGGCCGCTCACCCGGCGACCCGTACTTCGATCCGATCTGGTCGCGCATCAACGAAGCCAGGGCCGTGGTGTGCTACCACATCTCTGAATTCCACTACCAGGACAACGTCGCCTCCCACTGGGGTTGGGAACTGAAGCCGCCGTTCCAGTTCTCGGCGTGGCAGTGGCAGAACACCTACGGTGAGCGCCCAATTACGGATACGTTGTCGGCCTTGATCTTCGACAACGTCTTCGGGCGCTTCCCGAACATCAAGGTGCTCGTCAGCGAGTTCGGTGCGGAATGGGTACCGCACTTCATCCGTCACATGGACAAGAGCCGCGGCATGGCTCGGGGCGGCCCGTGGCTGGGCGGACAGCTCACCGAGCGGCCCAGCACGATCTTCAAGAGACACGTCCGGGTGGTGCCCTACCCGGAGGACGACACCATCGGCCTCATCGAGAAGCTTGGCTCCACCGAGACCCTGCTGATGGGGTCGGATTGGCCGCACGCCGAGGGTCTGCGCGAGCCCGCCGACTTCTGGAACAAGGTCGACGGCCTCGACGACGAGACCAAGCGCCTCTTCCTCCGCGAGAACGGCATGAAACTCAGCAGCGGTATCGTCTAACCGTGACCGGGCATCGTCGCGAAGAGCCATACCCGTCCAATGGTGAACTGGTGCAGCGCTTTCCGGGAGAGCCGATCACGCATGACAACGCGGCGCACTACCGTGGTCGGTTGCGCAAGCAGCTACTCGTGAACCGCTGCGACGATTGCGCGATCTGGCATGCCCCGCCAAAGCCGGTGTGCCCCGAGTGCTGGTCGGCGAACGTCACCGCCACCCCGGTCACCGGCAACGGCGAAATCTTCATGAACGTCTTTCTCCACCAGGGTCCCCCCGCTCCAGGCGTCGACTATTCGACTCCGTATCCGGTGGTGACCGTGGAGCTGGAAGAGCAGGTGGGACTGCGGTTTACCGCGACCGTGGCCGACGCAGACAACGACGACATCCGGATTGGTCAGGCCGTGCGCCTCGACTGGCGGGAGCGAAACGGTGCGCCGATGCCGGTCTTCGTCCTGGCCGGAGCCGGCGCGTGAGCAACTCGTCGCGCAATCCCATGAAGGACCACGTGGCCATCGCCGGTGCCTCGACCACCGGTTTCGTCGCGAGCAATCTCGAACGCAGTCAGACCTCGCTGGCCGCAGAGGCGTGCATCGACGTGATCCGGAAGTGCGGACTCACTGCGGCCGACGTCGACGGACTGTGCGGCAGTTGGCCGAACGCGGAGATCCTGCAGGCAGCGCTGGGGCTACCGGAAATAACTTGGTCGGGTAATCCGACGATTCCGATGGTCGACCACGTCGCGACGGCTGCTGCGGCCGTTCACAGTGGGCTTTGCGAGGTGGCGCTGGTGTACCACGCCGCCTACCGCTCGGCGTGGAATACCACCTCCTCGCTCAAGGACCCGTTCCGCCGCATTGCCACTCCTGGTCTATCGGATCCACACCCCGGGCCGGAGTCGGTCGCCGCTGCGGTGGGCTATACCGCGTGGGCATCGCGGTACATGTACGAGTACGGGGCGACCAGTGAGGACTTCGGGCTGGTCGCCATCAACGACCGGACCAACGCGGCCCGCAATCCCGCTGCGGCCAAGCGTGATCCGATGACGATGGAGGACTACCTCGCCTCTCGGATGATCCGCTGGCCGCTGCGTTTGCTCGACATGGACGTGCCGGTGGACGGCGCCGACGCCTTCATCGTCACGACGACCGAACGGGCCCGCGATCTGCCGCTGCCGCCGGTGCTGATCAACGCCGCGGTGCTCGGACAGGTCGCACACAATGAAGAGGACCAGACCGTCAGCCTGCGTCACCACGGTCAGCAGGTGGTGGTCGACACGTTGAAGCGCAAGGGCGACTTCTGGATCGACGACGTCGACGTCTACTTCCCCTACGACGGTTTCACCCCCATCACGCTGAATTGGATCGAGAACGCGGGGTGGTGCAAGCCGGGAGAGGCGGGCGACTTCCTTCGGGAGCACTGGGTTCCGGAAGAGAAGCGCGCGTTGATCAACGGCCGGATTCCGATCAACCCGCACGGTGGGTCGCTGTCCGAAGGCGCGACGCAGGGTTCCGGTCACGTCCGCGAGGCCGTCCATCAACTCCAGGGGCTCGCCGGCGACCGTCAGGTGCCCGATGCGCGCACGGCGCTGGTCACCGCGGGCGGATTCTTCTTCAATGCCCAAGGCCTGACATTGCACACGGGTTGAGTCGGCAGATGTCGGAGACCGTCCTGGACATGTTCCGCCGCAACGTCACCGACGCTCCGGACAGCCCGATGCTGGCATACTTCGACGGCGTCCTGACGGTGGGGGACGTCGACCGGGTCTCCAATGCATTGGCCGTGGCGCTGACCGACGGTGGCTTCACCCGCGGTGACCGTCTGGCGCTGTACCTGCAGAACGTTCCGCAGTACGTCATCGCGTTGATTGCAGCGTGGAAGCTGGGCGGCATCGCGGTCGCCATCAATCCGATGCTGACTCCGCGCGAGATCGACAAGCTGATCGCCGACTCGACCCCGACGACGTTCCTCGCGCTGAGCGAACTGTATTCCGACGATCTCGCCACGACTCTCGATCGATCGTCGGTGACGCGGGTGATCACCACGAGTGCTGTCGACTTTCAGCATGCGAACGACGCTCGCGTCCTTCCCGCCGAACGGCTTTCGACTCCGGTGGGTACCGACGACCTCACCGATCTCGTCGACCATTTCGACGGCCAGACGCCTGAAGTCCTGATGGTCACGCCCGACGACGTCGCCGTCATCACCTACACCTCTGGCACCACCGGTGTGCCCAAGGGTGCGATGAACACTCACCACAACGTGGCGACCGGCGGGTCGGCCTACCGCGACTGGTTCGGTCTCGGTGCCGACGACGTCATTCTCGGGGTGGCCCCGCTGTTCCATGTCACCGGACTGTCCGGGCACATCGCGGTTGCGATCGCCGCGCGCGCGTCACTGGTGCTGTCCTACCGCTTCGACATCGGCGTGACACTCGACATGATCCGTGCGTACGCGCCGACCTTCACCGTCGGTGCCATCACGGTCTTCATCGCTCTGGCCAATTCGGCTGACGTCACGAACGACGCGCTGTCGTCGCTGGCGACGATCGCCTCGGGCGGTGCCCCGATCCCAGCCGCCACGGTGGAGCGCTTCGAGACTCGCTTTGGCGTGTACGTCCACAACGTCTACGGGATGACCGAGACGACGTCGCCGGTCCTGAGCGTGCCGATGGGCACGAGGGCGCCGGTGGGTGCGGAGACCGAGGCGCTGTCCGTCGGCGTCCCGGTGCTGAGCGCCGAGGTGCGCGTGGTCGACGAGACAGGTGCGGCGCTGCCGGCCGGGCAGCTCGGCGAGCTCGCGGTACGCGGACCTCAGATCGTTCCGGGCTACTGGCGCAACGAGATCGAGACCTCCGCCGCGATCAAGGGCGGCTGGCTGCTGACGGGTGACGTCGGCTACGTCGACGACGACGGCTGGTACTACCTCGTCGACCGCAAGAAGGACATGATCGTCGTGAGCGGCTACAAGGTGTGGCCGCGGGAGGTAGAGGACGTGCTGTACACCCACGACGCCATTCTCGAAGCTGGCGTGGTGGGCATACCCGATCCTTACCGCGGTGAGACGGTGAAGGCGTATGTCTCTCTGCGCGATGGCTTTACGGTGGAGCCGCACGAGCTGGTCGACTTCTGCCGGGCTCGGATGGCCGCCTACAAGTATCCGCGCGAAGTGGAGATCGTCGACGTGATTCCGAAGACCGCGACCGGAAAGATCCTGCGGCGCAGTCTGCGGGACGGGGTCAGCCGATGACCAACACTGCAGAAAGACACGATGCTGCGCCCGATCCGCGAGGCGACTGGGCACCCAGCCGGGGCGTGCTCATGAGCTACGCCTACCTCGGCTCGTGCCCCCAGGCGATCGATCGCACGCATGCGCAGAACGTACTGCGGCTCAGGGAGGACCTTCGCACGTCCGCGGGCGCGGTCATGGCGGCTCCGCTGGCGATAGGGATGCTGGACGCGGCGGTGGTGAACGTCGAGTCGATGCACGTCCGCGCCGTCACGCAGGTCGACGTCACCGTCGTCGACTGTGCGCTCGACGTGGAGCGGGTGCTGTCGGCGGGGGCGATCACCGCCGAAGCCCGCTCGCAACTGTTCACCGAGGCCGCGATCGCCGACGCGGACGAGCCGCAGCGTCGGATCGGCTTCGGCAGCGCCAACTGGGCGGTGGTCGGGACGACACCGCAACGATTCTGCTTTCCCGAACCGGCTGCCGTCCTTCCCGGCGCCGGTGCGCTCCCGCCACTGTGGCATGCCTACTCGGCTCGGCGCCGCTTCGACGGCCTACTCGAGATCCCGCGGTTGCAAGACCCAGGTGCCGAGCGACTGCACCACGCACCGATGCTGGTCGTGGCCGAGGCGGTGGCGTTGGAACACGCCGTCGAGACGCTGGGTACCGACCAACTGTGGGTCGATTCCCTGAGCATGTCCCTTGTCGCGCCCGGCCGGGTGGGTCCGTTCATTGCGACGCCCGTGTTCAGCGCGGTCGACACCGAAACGGTGGGTTGTCGGGTGGAGTTGCGCGATACCGGCTGGGACGACTGTCTGGTGGCTGCGGCATTCATCCGCATGCAGTCCTACTGAGGACGTCGTGGCGTTGCCCGAGAGAAGATTTCGGCTCAGCGGTAGCCGGTGGCCCGCGCCACCAGCGCCACCTTGCCGTCGTCGCCGATGGCCTGCGCGTCGGCGACGCCACTGCTGCGGCCGACGCGCACCGCCGCTCCCACGTAACGGGTCCGCGCCCCAGCGACGAAGGGGCGCAGGAAGTTCACCCGCAGCGATGCGGTCTGCAGGGGAGTGTCGGCGCGGCCCTCGTTCATCGCCGCCGATGCCGCGAACTCCAGGGCGGCCGATGCGACGCCGCCGTGCACGATGTCGATCTCGTTGTTGAGGCAGGGGTCGACCCGCTGCGACAGGACGTGGCCGGTGGCGTCGGATGCCACGCGCACGGCCATGCGATCGGCGATCGGCGTCTCGTGGGTGAGCTCCAGTGTCTCGGCCGGCCACTCCGACGAGCGGGCCTCGACGGCCACGAAGAAGGAACGGACGGTGCCGCTGCCGATCACGGTTCCGTCGTAGCTCAGCATGCAGATGCCCAGGGATGTCGTGCCCAGAGGACTGAGTGCGTGTGCGGTCGCCAGCACGGGACCGTCGAGGTCGCCGAGACCGTCGAGACCCACGTCCATCGACAACTCGCTCGACACCGTCCAGTGGCCCGGCGGCCGACGGTAGTGATTGACGATCCCCGCTGCCGCGTCGACCAGGATGGCGAGCGGCCCCACCGTCGGCGCAGCCGTGAAGGGATTGCGGTAGCGATTCATCTCCATGGCGATCGACGCAGTCGCGGCGGCGACGTCGGATTCGAGGTAGGTCATCCCGAACCGCACCTGAATCGAGTCGGGCGTTTCGAGGTCCCGGTGGTCGACCTCGTCGACACCGGTGTCGACGTCGGTCATTCGAGGAGGTCGACGACCGTGGACATCTCCGAGCCCGTGAGGACGAATTCCTCGGCCTTCTGCAGGTGGCGCTTCCAGAGTTCGCCGGCCTTGTCGGCGTCGCCCGCCTTGATCATGTCCAGCACCATGCGGTGGGTCTTCGACGACCGCCGGACCGCCTGCTCCGCTCGCGCACCCGCGGTGGGTTGCAGTGAGCGGTTGGCCTTTTCGATGATGTGATGGAGCATGTCGCTGACGATCTGCAGGGTGTCGTTACCCGACAGCCGGGCGATCGCCGCATGGAAGTCGGTGAGTTGGTCGACGGCGTCGCTGCCGGGGTTCAACTGGGCTTCGCGCTCGACGATCTCCTCGAGTTCGGCGATTGCCTTGGGGTCGCGGTCCCGTGCCAGCCGCTCGACCATCGGCACCTCGAGGGCGGCCCTGGCGTCGTAGACGTCCTTGACCTTGACGCCCTCGTATTCGAGGATCAACCCGGCGTACCGGGCCAGGGTCTCGCGCCGAGGGCGGGTGACGCGGGCTCCGCCGCGGACGCCACGCTGCACCTGGATGAGCGACTCCGATTCGAGCACCCGGAAGGCTTCGCGCAGCGTCGGCCTCGACACCCCGAAGCGCTCCATCAGTTCCGACTCCGGGGGCAGCATGGTGCCCTCGGTGATCTCGCCGCGGATGAACATCCGCCGCAAGACCGTGGCCACCCGATCGGCCATCTTCGGTTCCCGAAGACTGGTGACCTCCATGACAACCTCCACGAGTGACGCCGATAGAAACAGCTAACTATTTGTCAGGTTAAACGACTTCCTGGCAGGAACCTGCAGTGACGTGTGCGTCAGTGACGAAGATCATCAGTACCCCATCGCCCGTCCCATGAGGTCCTTCATGATCTCGGTCGTGCCGGCGTAGAGGCGCTGAACCCGAGAATCGCGCCACAGCCTGGCCACTTCGTACTCGTTGATGTAGCCGTACCCGCCATACATCTGCAGGCAGCGGTCGATGATCTCCCACTGCACCTCCGAGGTCCACCACTTCAGGCCCGCGGCATCCTGATCGCTGAGCGTGCCGTCGTTCACCGAGAGCACGCACTGGTCCAGGTAGGTCTGGGCGGCGTCGAGCTTGGTCTGCATCTCGGCCAGGAAGTGCCGGTTGACCTGAAACTTGCCGATCGGTTGCCCGAATGCGGTGCGTTCGGATGCGTACTGCTTGGTCAGGTCCAGGGCGCGACGAGCCGCGGGTAGTGCGTAGCAGGCCACGCCGACCCGTTCGCTCGGCAGGTTGCCGACCAGGTGGTAGAAGCCCCGGTTGAGCTCACCCACAAGATTCTCCTTGGGCACCCTGACGTCTTCGAAGAAGAGCTCGGCGGTGTCGGCGGAGTACTGGCCGATCTTGTCCAACTTGCGGCCGCGGCTGAACCCCTCCATGCCGTCCTCGATCATCAGCAGACTGATGCCCTTGTGACGCTCGGACGGCTCGGTCTTGACGGCGGTCAGCACCAACTTGGACAGCAGGCCGTTGCTGATGAAGGTCTTCTGACCATTGACCACCCAGTGGTCGCCCGCGTCGCGCGCCGTCGTCTTGATGCCGCCGAGATCCGACCCGGCTGCGGGTTCGGACATCGCGATCGAGCCGATCAGCTCGCCGGTGACGAAGCCGGGCAGCCAGCGCTCCTTCTGCTCGTCGGTGGTGAGGTTCTGCATGTAGGGCATCAAGATGTCGTTCTGCACGCCGAGGCCGATGCCGACCGACCCGGTCAGGAACATCTCCTCGGAGATGATCTGGTTGAACCGGAAGTCCTTGACGCCGAGACCGCCGTACTTCTCGTCGAACTCCCACCCGATGAGGCCGGCGGCGCCGGCGGCCAGCCATGCCTCGCGGCTGACCTTGCCGTCCTTCTCCCACTTCTCGACGTTCGGCACGCACTCCCGTTCGAAGAATGCGCGTGCGGTGGCGCGGAAGTCGTCGTGGACGTCTTCGAAGATGTTGCGGCGCATGGTGATTCCTTCTCTGCTCGGGCTCTAGTCAGACCAACCGGCGAGCGTGGGAAGCGCGCCTTCGGACGAGTCGTCGATGAGGCGTTGGGCCAGCAGCGCCTCGATCTGCTGATGTGAACCGCAGAGCGCATCGAGCTGGAAGCCACGGGTCACGTAGCGGTGCAGATCGTGTTCGATGGTCAATCCGATTGCGCCGCATACCTGTAGGGTCGCGTCCGCGACGGTGCGGTGGGCCCGTCCGGCGGCGGCCTTGGCGATCAGGGCCGAGAATTCCCCGCCGTAACGCCACGTCTCGTCGAGCAGCGCACGAGCGCCCTCCAGGTTCGCCTTCGCCTCGGCGAGGAGGTGGCGCGGCGACTGGAACGCGCCGATGGGCGAGCCGAACTGCACGCGCACGGTGACGTGCTCGACGGCGATGCGCAGCGCCTCGTCCGCGAGCGCGACGAGTTCGGTGGCCAGCGCGCGGTGCGCCGCCGCGATCGCCAGGCTCCACTCCGCGGTCGCGGGGACCACGTCCCCGTCGAGCGGCCCGCCGACCCGGGTCCAATGGGCAGACGAGTCGAAGGTGTCCATCCGGGTGCCCACGAGCCGCTCGGCGTCGACGACCTCGAGCGACACGGTGCCCAACGCGCCCGCCACCGGAACCACCAGTCGCCCGGTGCTCGGAATCGGCCCCAGGACGATGCCGTCGACCTGCTGCGTGTCGGCGGAGGGTGTGAAGCCCAGCGCGACGGCGGGTAGCACGATGCCGACGACGTCGGTGCCCACGGCTGGCGCCAACTCGGCCAGGATCACCTTGGCGAGGCTGTCGGTGTGGGCGAGTGACCGACCTTCGGCCCGAAAGAGCAACTCGCAGGCGGCAATTGGATACTCCGCCTCGATGTCGGACCAGCCGAGCTCCGCCAGCGGCGGTCCGATCGCGACGTGGCCGCCGGGGTTCTTCGTAGCCACCTCGTCGAAGAGCCGGAACACGGCTTCCTCGACCATCGCCCACGATTCGTCGGGTGTGCTCACCGCTTCTCCTTCGGTAGCCCGAGCAGGTGATCGGCGATGATGCCCTTCTGCACTTCGGCGCTGCCGCCCATGATCGTGGCGGCGCGGGTGTACCACCACTTCGCGCGGACGGCGTCGAGCTCCGTGTGATCGCCCTCGCCGGCCCCGGCGATCACCCAGTCACGCCGAACGTCGAGCACCAGATCGTTGATGTCCTTCTCGGCCCTGGCGAACAACAGTTTGTCCACGCTGCTCTCCGGCCCGACCATCCGACCGTCGGCGAGCGTCCGGACCGTGGTGGCGCCGCGCGCCTGAGCGGCCAGGACGGCGACGTAGGTCTGCGCGAAACGCTCGCGATGGGCCTGCGAGGCGCCGTGGGCGACGATCTCGTGGCGCAATCTGCCCAGCTCGGTCAACGCCGTGGTGGTCACCGCGTAGCCGTACATGCCGCGTTCGTACTGCATCAGATACATCACGACGCCCCACCCCGCGCCGACGTCGCCGATGAGGCGGTCACGCGGCACCCGGACGTCGTCGAAGAAGACCTCGGCGAGTTCGCGGCGTCCGCTGGCGAGCGTGATCGGACGGACGGTGACCCCTGGGGTGTCGGCGTCGACGAGGAAGGTGCTCAGGCCGCGATGCCTGCTCTCGGGCGTCCCGGTGCGCGCCAGCACCATGAACCGCGTCGCCGTCGGGCCCTGGCTGGTCCAGATCTTCTGACCGTTCAGGACGAACCCACCCGCGCCGTCGTCGGAGGCGCGGCAGCGCAGGCTGGCGAGGTCGCTGCCCGACTCCGGCTCGGAGAAACACTGCCCCCACCACTCGGCGCCGCGGAGGTAGTTGGGTAGGACCTGGGCGGCCAGCTCGGGCGCATACGTGTAGGTCGCCGGCCCGATCACCTCGAGGGTCCAATGCTGTTCGGGTACCGGCAGCATCGCGGCGGCCAACTCGTCGAAGTAGGCCGCGCGGTGGACTTCGTTGCCTCCGAGTCCGCCGAACTCCTGCGGCCAGCCGTACCTGTTCCACCCGGCTTCGTGGAGGCGGCCCATGATCGCGGCGTGCTGGGCGAGTTCGTCCTCGGCGTTGTCGAACACCGCCGAGCGCCATTCGTCGGCCCAGGTCAGCTCCCGAAGCCAACGTCGGAATTCCTCGCGATACACGGCGACGTCGGAGGCATACTCGTCGTGGCGGTGGCCGGTTGCGGCACTGTCGACCGGGGCGGACAACCAGTTCCCCTTCCTGGACGTTGATCTGCCTGTGCGGCCGAATCAGCTAAACAGTTATCTATAAACGGTTACAATAGCCCACACCGCCACTTCTGTGAGAGGGACCGCCAATGACGGCTTCACCCATCGCCGCCTCCACCGTCAGCTTCCATCCTGAGACCCGTCTCTTCATCGATGGCCAGCTGCGGGAGTCGTCGTCCGGTACCACCGCCGACAACGTCAACCCGGCCACCGAGGAGGTGCTCGGCGTCGCGGCCGATGCCGGTGCCGAGGACATGGACGCCGCGATCGCCGCCGCCCGACGGGCGTTCGACACGACCGACTGGTCGACCAATCACGACTTCCGTCAGCACTGTCTGATGCAACTGCACGATGCACTCCAGGAGGAGAAGGAGGACATGCGTGCCGAGGTCGTCGCCGAAGCGGGGGCTCCGCTCGGCATGACCTACATCGCGCAATTGGACTGGCCGCTCGCGGAGGCGATCCGCTGGCCGGCCGCGTTCATCTCCGAATTCGCCTGGGAGCGACAGCTCGACGAGGCCGCTCTCATGGGCGTGCCCTATCAACGCGTCGTGGTCAAGGAGCCGATGGGCGTCGTCGGCGCCATCACGCCGTGGAACTTCCCGGTCGAGATCATCAGCAACAAAGTCGGTCAGATTCTGGCGACCGGCAACACCATGGTCCTCAAGGCGCCCATCGAGACCCCGTGGACCGCGCTGCGCTGGGGCCGTGTGATCGCGGAGAAGACGGACATCCCCGCCGGAGTGGTGAACATCGTCACCGCGTCGGACAACGACGTCGCGCAGCGCCTCCTGACCGATCCGCGCACCGACATGATCTCGTTCACCGGGTCGACCGCCGTCGGTGAGCTGATTCAGCGACTCACCGCCTCGACGATGAAGCGCAATCTGATGGAGCTGGGCGGCAAGTCGGCCTATCTGCTGCTGGAGGATGCGGACCTGACCTCGACGGTGCCCGGGTGCATCGGGGCACTGATGCACTCCGGTCAGGGCTGCGCGCTGACCACGCGGATGCTGGTGCCGCGCAACAAGTACGCCGAGGCAGTGGAGATGGCCACCGCCATGTTCGGTGGTGTCACCGTCGGCGATCCGACCGATCCCGCCAACTTCTGCGGTCCGCTGGTGTCGGCGAAGCAGCGCGACCGCGTCATGGAGTACATCCGGGTGGCCAAGGAGCAGGGTGCCAGGGTGACGGTCGGTGGCGGCAAGCCCGAGGGGCTGGACCGCGGATACTTCGTCGCACCAACGATTCTCGCGGACGTCGAGCCGGATCACCGGGTCTTCCAAGAGGAGATCTTCGGGCCCGTCGTGACGATCACGCCGTACGACGGCGGCGACGACGGCGCCGTCGCGATGGCCAACGACTCCATCTACGGCCTGGCGGGCACCGTGCTCGGTGATCCCGACCGGGCGATGGCCGTCGCCCGGCGGATCCGCACCGGATCGGTGAACGTCAACGGTGCCATCTTCTACGGGGCCGACGCGCCGTTCGGCGGATACAAGATGAGCGGTATCGGGAGGCAGAACGGCCTCGAGGGGTTCGAACAGCATCTCCAGACCAAAGTCATTGCCTACTAATCGATCTGCGAAGCGAAGGAACCAATGTCTGACATTCTCAGCGGAATCCGTGTCGTCGAGTTGGCGGCGTGGACGTTCGTCCCCGCGGCCGGTGCCGTCCTTGCCGACTGGGGTGCGGACGTCATCAAGGTGGAGCATCCCGAGACCGGCGACCCCCAACGGGGGCTGATCAGCTCCGGGCTCGTCACCGGCGCGGGCGGTGTGAACCACTTCATCGAGCAGCCGAACCGGGGCAAGCGCAGCATCGGCCTGGACACCTCGTCCCCGGAAGGTCTCGAGCTGTTGATGAAGCTGATCGAGACCGCCGACGTCTTCGTCACCAACCTCCTCCCGGATTCCCGGGCGCGCATGGGAATCGACGTCGATCAGGTGCGGGCCCGCAACCCCAAGATCATCTACGCCAGGGGTCACGGGTACGGCACCAAGGGCGATTTGGCTTCCCAGGGGGGTTTCGACCTCGCCGCGTACTGGGCGCGCGGCGGCATCGCCGATGCGTACTCCGACGGCAAGGGGTCCTATCCGCCGATCCAGCGGCCGGCATTCGGTGACTCCTACGGCGGGCTGGCCATCGCCGGTGGCATCGCCGCGGCACTGCTGAAGCGCGAGCGCACCGGTGAACCCTCAGTGGTCGACGTGTCTCTGCTGAACGCCGCCATCTGGCAACTCGGACCCGACATCGTCGGATCGGGCGTCACCGGTCAGGACATCCCGAAGTTCGACCTCGCGGAGATGCCGAACCCGGTGGCCAGCATCTACAAGACCCGTGACAACCGCTTCATCGCGTTCGTGCTGCTGCAGGCCGACCGGTTCTGGTCGGACTTCTGCACCAGGCTCGGCCGAACCGACTTGATCGGCGACGAGCGCTTCGCCAGTGCGGCAGTGCGTTTCGCCAATCGCAAGGAGTGCATCGCCGAGATCCGATCGGCGTTCGAGGGGCAGGATCTGTCCCACTGGGAGAAGGCGTTCGCCGGGTTCGACGGGGTGTGGGACGTCATGCACACGGCGCACGAGGTACACAGTGACCCCCAGGTCATCGCCAACGGCTACCTGCCGCACGCCACCAACACCAGCGGCATCGAGTTCGCCCTCGCTGCCAGCCCGGTGCAGTACGACGAGACACCGCTGACGTTGGACCGCGCCCCAGAACACGGGGAGCACACCGACGCGCTCCTGGCCGAACTCGGATTCAGTGAGGACGAGATCATTCAGTTCAAGATCGACTCGGTCGTGCTGTAGTGGGGTCTGACCACCTCGCCCGACGCTTCCTGCACGTCAACCTGAACTGCGCATCGCTCGATGCGACCGAGGGTCTCTACGCGGCCAGGCTCGGTCTCTCGGCACGGATGCGGACCGATCCGAGCGTCGCCACCGACGGCAGCATCCTGGGCCTCGACGGCGAAACCTTCTGTGCGACATCGTTTCTCTACGATTCGCGGGGCGGTCGCGGCGGGTGTGCCCTCGAGGCCATCGAGTACTTCGATCCGAAGCTCGCGCAGGATTCGAGCACCGACCCGACCCGGCCGGGCATTCGATCGGCGTTGCTCACCGTCGCCGATCTCGACGCCACCATCGCGACCCTGCGCGAGAGCGACATCGCCACGAGCGACGCCGTCGACGGGTTGATCTCGGGCGCCGAGGCGGTGCTCTTGGTCGATCCCGATGGCGTGGTCGTCGAAATCGCCGAGGCGCCGAGCGACAAGCCGGGTGCGCTGTTCGCCGGCATCCGCATCGCCGCCATCGACGCCGTCGCCACGGGGGAGTTCCTGACGGCGATCGGCTTCATCGAGGTCGAGGCCCCCGCCGCGGCGAAGATCGCTACCGATCGACTCACACCGGGCGGCTCAGCGGAGCCGGAGGAATGCGTCGTCGCACGGTATGTGCTCGCCGAGGACGCTCAGCAGTTCAGTCTGTGCGTCGTTCAGCATCCCGACACCCGTGGCAAGGATCCGGTGCCGTGGGGTGGCAATCGCCAGGGTCTCTACCGCGCGGCGCTGCGCGTCGAGGACGTCCACGCCGCGATGGCCGAGCTGCCGAATCACGTTCAGCGCATGGGTGATCCGGTGTGGTGTCCGTTGCCGGGCACGAAGATCGAGGGCCTGCACATCTCGTTCCTGCGGTCACCCGACGGCGTGGTGTTCGAGTTCGTCGAGCGCCCGCTGAGCTTCTTCGCGCGATGAGGGTGTGACCGGTGGATCTTCAGATGGTGGGCAAGGGGTACGTCGTCGTCGGTGGAACGGCGGGCATGGGGCTGGCGGCGGGGCGGGCACTGGCGCGCGAGGGCGCCTCCGTCGTGCTGGTCGGACGCGATGCCGACCGGGCGAAACGGGCTGCCGAGGACGTCGCCGCCGCGGGTGCCGCGGCGGCGCATGGACTGTCCTCCGACGTGAGTCAACCCGGAGCGGCCGTGGCCGCGGTGGAGGAGGCGGTTCGGATCCTTGGCAGGCTCGACGGCATCGCGATCACGATGGGCACCGCGGGCATGATGCCCATCGACTCGGATGACGACGCCTGGGAGACGGCGTTCCGCGACGTGTTGCTTGCCACGACGCGCAGCGTGCAGGCCGCGCTGCCGCACCTGACGGTCAACGGCGGCGCGATAGTCACCACGGCGGCCTACTCGGCGCGCTCGCCGCACGAGCCGCGACTTCCGTACGCCAGCCTCAAGGCCGCGGTCGCCACGTTCACCAGAGGCATCGCCCGCACGCACGGCAAGGCGGGCATCCGCGCCAATAGCGTGGCACCGGGGGCAGTGGAAACCGATGCGCTGCATGCCATTCGGGGATATGTCGCCGAGAGCAAGGGCTACCCCTACGAGGAGGCGCTGGAGCGGGCGCTGGTGGAGGACTTCGGCTTCGACGCTGCCCTCGGGCGGCCCGGCCAGCCGGACGAGATCGGTGCCTTGATCGCCTTCCTGCTGTCGGACGTCGCTGCCTTCGTCACCGGGCAGACCATCTTCGCCGACGGCGGGGCGCCCTGAGATGAAGAACCCCGTAACGCGGAGTCACGGTATGTTGGTAATGAATGCCAAGTTGATACATTGCCAACAGTTGGAGTGTTCAGGTGGCGGTGACACAAATCGACCTCGACGATGAAGCGCTGGCCGAAGTCATGCGGATCGCCGGTGTGCGCACCAAGAAGGATGCCGTAAACCTCGCGATGCGCGATTTCGTCGAGCGTTTTCGCCGTATCGAGGCCCTGGCCGGGTCTCGCGAGCAGTCAAAGAACTGGGATTACGAGAGCAGTCTTGCCGTACGTGCCGCCGAAAAGACCGTCGGGGCTTGATCTCGTTCTTGGTGAACTCATCTGCAGTGTGGCGTCTGCAGCGTCACCCCGGAACTCACCGAGGCCTGGCACTCCTCGCTCGTCAGTGGCGCCATTGGTTCGTGTGAACCGCAACGAGCCGAGTTCCGCCGGTCAGCCCGGAATCGTGCCGAGTTCGATGAAATGAACGAGATGTTTCGCGATGTCTACCCCGACGTGCCGTTGCCGAAATCGGTATGGCGATGGATGGATTCAGCACAGCACCGACTCGCGGGGTCGGGTGCAGTGCGTGCCCTATCCGTTGTCGACCTGCTGATCTGCGGTATCGCGGCGGCGCGGGATCTCGTCATTCTTCATGACGACAACGATTACGAACTTGCCGAGCGTCACCTGCCAGGCATCAGAGTGCGACGTGTCGTTCGGCCCGGCCAGCGGCTGACCGGCGGGGCGCCCTGACTCACGCCGTCGACCCCGGCCGCTTCCCGTCGATCGAGACCCGACGCCGGGCGAACAACCAGTGGCCATCGACCGGCACCAACTCGTCGCGGTAGCGACCCCAGTGGTCGACCGCGTCGACCAGGAACACCGCGAAATAGGCGTCCGAGGTGATCCGGTCGGGCGCGATCGAGGTGAACAGCAGGTTGGCGACGTAGTGCCGCATGATGTGATGCGTGCCCGGCGGCGGCGCGTCCGTGCGGGGGAACTGAGCGGCCACCTCGCCGAGCGTGGCCGCGATCTCGCTTCTGCCGTGTGCGCTGAAGCGATCCTTGACCTCGAGCACACCGTCCTCGGTGAAGCACTCGGCCAACTCCGCCAGGCGCCCGCGGTCACCCGCGTGGTTGTAGCGGGCGTAGGTGTCGCGCACGGATTCTCGCGCGAGCAATTCCTCCAGTGTCATGGCACTCCCATCGGGTGTCTCGTCTACGTGGCGGGCAGCGGCCCGACCAGTCCGCGCGGTGACGTACCGTACAGCCAGCTGACGGCCTGGCTGAGCTCCGAGAACGTCAGCGCAGCACCATCTTTCGCGTAGTACGCGCCAGGTGCCTCGGTGAAGCCCTGGATGCGTGTCAGCTTGCCACCGTTGATCCGTAGGATCTGTCCCGTCAACCAGGACGACTGCGCGGATTGCAGCCAGGCGACCACTGCCGAGCTGCGGGCGGGATCCAGAGCGGGATCGTCGGCGCGGTCGGCGAACACGTCGGCGGTCATCCGGGAGGCCGCCAACGGTGAGATCGCATTGACCGCAACACCGTATCGCTGCGCTTCGAGCGCGGTCACCACGGTCAGATTGGCGATGGCGGCCTTGGCGGCGCCGTAGGCGCTCTGCCCGACGTTGCCCCACAGCCCGGCTCCCGACACGGTGTTGACGACGTGTGCGTCGATCGGATTGCCCGCCTTGGACTGGGCCCGCCAGTATTCGCAGGCGTGCCGGGTGACGGCGAACGTGCCTTTGAGGTGTACCGCGATGACGGCGTCCCAGTCGGCCTCGGTGGCGACGGCGACCATGGCATCCCGCAGGATCCCGGCGTTGTTCACCACCCCGGTCAGCGACCCGAACGTGTCGACGGCCGCCGAGATCATGTCGGCGACGTCGGCCCAGGCCGAGACGGAACCGGTGTGCGCGATGGCCTTTCCGCCGGTCGACTCGATCTCGGCCACGACGTCGGCCGCCGGCCCCGAGCCGTCACCGCTGGAGCCGTCGGTGCCGACCCCCGGGTCGTTGACGACGACCGCGGCGCCTTGGCGCGCCAGCTCGAGGCAGTGTGCACGGCCGATCCCGCGACCGCCCCCGGTGACCAGGACGACCTTGCCGGTCAGCGGACCTTCAGACATCTTCGGCAATCTCCTTCATCACGAGAACAATTCGGCGATCAGGCGCTGACGCTCCGACCAACTGGCCGCGCGCAGATCCGCGTGACCGCGCTCGGTGACGATGACGTCGACGTCGTGTGCCGGGGTCGATGCCGGTCGGCTGAGTCGCTCGACCAGGGGTGGCCTTCCGTTGACGCGCGACGGCACGGCGATGATCGACAGGCCGCCTTCGCTGAGTCGGCCGGCGGTGCAGTAGTCCGGGTGACCGCCGATGCCGCCGAACACCTTCTCGCCGATGCCTTCGACGTTGACCTGGCCGTAGGGATCGATCTCGATGGCGGTGTTCACCGCGACGAACGGCACTCCGCGCGACAGTCGGGTGAGGTCATGGGTGTGTTCGACGCCGTGCAGGATGGCGCGGCCGTCGGCCCAGTCATACAGCTCGTCACCACCGAAGAGGTACGTCGCCGACGGCGTTCCCTCGAGCAGACCGTTCTTGTCGAGGTCGACCACGGCGTCGGTGAGCATGCCGGTATCGATCCGCAACGGCACCTGCGCGCGTCGCAAGAGCGCCGTCCCGAGCTGACCCGGCCCGTACTGCAGACGGGCACCAGCCGGGATCAACCGCAACACGTGATCGGCGAGCGCGTCGTGCAGCGGTTCGGGATCGCGCTGCGGCACCTTCGTCAGGCCGAATCGCACCGTGCCGAGCACCTCGACCTCGGAGTCGTCGAGCGCGGGTCCGGCGGCCGCAGCGGGCGCCCTGGCGTCGACGACACCCAAAGTCCGCGTGCCGGAGTCGAACACCGCGCGCTGCCAGGACACCTCGCTGCCGAACTGCAACCGGCCGTCACGACGCACCAGTCGGGTGAGCAGCACGTCGGGCCGCAACACGTCGGCCACGAGCGCAGGGATCGCGGCCAACCGCGTCGGCAGGAAGCGCGCGGTGGGGCTGCGCAAGACGTCGCGCACGCCCCACCCCGGCATCAGCGCCACCACCTCGGCGAAGGCGTCGGCGTCCAACCCGTCGACGGGCGTCGGCAGCCAACCCACGATCAGACGGATCCCACCCACCTCGCGCGCGACCGCGCTCAGCGACGCTCCCACTGATGCGTCGTCGTCGAGGCGGCACAGCGTGCCCACGCCATCACCGAGTGCCAGCGTCATCCCGGGGCGCAACGCTCGCCGCAGCGCACCCTCCAGGGCGGTAGCCGTCAATCGCATCGTCATCGGGATACTCGGCTATTCGCGCAAGCGCTCATCGGGATACTCGGCTCTTCGCGCAAGCGCTCATCGGGATACTCGGCTCTTCGCGCAAGCGCTCATCGGGATACTCGGCTCTTCGCGCAAGCGCTCATCGCGGTTCTTTGGGGAGCCCCAAGACCCGCTCCCCGAGGATGTTGCGCTGAATCTCGCTGGTGCCGCCCAGGATGGTCTGGGCTCGACCGACGAGCATGTGGTGCACCAGTTCGTCGTCCGCAGGGTCGACGCAGGCGTCCACCCCGAGCACCTCGGTGGCCATGTCGCCGAGGTCCTGATCGGTCTCCGAGGTCATCAGCTTGAGCACCGAGAACGCCGGTGACGTCAGATCACCCGACGCGATCGCGCGCTGCCAGGTGTAGCGCAGCAGCCACATTCGAGACCACAGCTTCGTCATCGACCGCCCCAACACCGGGTCGAGGAGATCGTGTTCGCGCGCCGCATCCACCATGCGCTCGTGGAGTCGAAACATCGACACGGCCTGGGTGCCCAGCGTCAACCGTTCGCGGCCGAGCGTCACCATGGCGACGGCCCAACCCTGCCCCACGTCACCCACGAGCGCGTCGTCTCCGACTTCGGCGCCGTCGAAGAACACCTCGTTGAACTTGCTCTCACCGTCCATCTGGATCAGCGGCCGCACCGTCACGCCAGGGGTGTCCATCGGCAGGACGAACATCGACAGGCCGCGATACCTGTCGGGACCCGTGCGCGCCAGCAGCAAGCCGTAGTCCGCCGAGGCGGCCGCCGAACTCCACACCTTCTGACCCTCTATGCGCCAACCGTTCTCCGTACGCTCGGCGCGAGTGCGGAGGCCGGCGAGGTCCGAGCCCGCGCCCGGCTCGGAGAACAGCTGCGTCCAGACGGCGTCGCCGAGCCGGATCGGCTCCAGATAGCGCTCCTTCTGCTCGGGGCTGCCGAAGGCGATCAGTACCGGACCCACCAGATCGACGCCGGTGATGTTCAGTTGGCGGGGCACACCTGCGCGGGCGCACTCCTCGGCGAAGACGGCCTGATACGCAACCGACGCTGCGGCACCGCCGAATTCGAGCGGCCAGTCCAGGCATGTGTAACCGTGATCGGCGAGATACCGGTGCCACGCACGGCCCGGCTCGACGTCGTGGGCAGTGGGCGTGGGTCCGTAGTTCCGCAACCCGGCGGGTTTCGGTGCGCTGGTGAGGAATTCGCGAAATTGCGCGCGGAGGGCGCCGATGTCCTCGACGAGGTCGGGGGAGGCCGTCACCGAGACTCCTTCAGAAGAGCTGGCCACTGGTCACCGTCCGCCGAGGAGGTTGGTCACCGCGGCCAGCCGGTCCCAATGCTGGGCGGGGGAGCCGAGCACCACTTCGTCGGTTCGCGCCCGCCGGAGGTAGAGGTGTGCGGGGTCCTCCCAGGTGAAGCCGATGCCGCCGTGAATCTGCACGTTGGTGGCCGCGGCGTTGCGCAGGGATTCCGAGCACACCGCCTTGGCCATGCTGGCGCGCCACGGCGCCTCCTCGGCGATGGTGGGGTCGTCGGTGTCGCACGCCTGGAGTGCGGCCTGAGACGCCGAGCGTGCCCATTCGAGGTCGACGAGCATGTTGGCGCACTTGTGCTTGACGGCCTGGAAGCCGCCGATCGGACGACCGAACTGCTCGCGGGTGCGCGCGTGCGCGGTGGCGATCTCGAGCACCCGCTCGCAGGCGCCGACCTGTTCGGCCGACAGCACCGCGAGAGCCACGTCGACGTTGCGCTGCACGACGTCGTCGATCGGCCCGTCCCAGGAGATGCGGGTGGCCGACGCCCCGCTCAGCGTGATGGTGGCCATCGGTCGGGTGCCGTCCAGTACCCGTTCGGAGTGCACGTCGACGCCGTCGCCCCCGGCGTCGAGGAGGAAGACCGCGGGCTCGCCGTCGGCGTTGGCGACGACGACGACGTCGTCGGCCGCGGCGCCACCGAGCACGTGGCGCACGGTGCCGTCGACGCGCCACTGGCCGGCGGACTGCTTGGCGTGCAGCGTGATTGCCGACCTGCGCCACACGCCGCCGTCTCCGGTGAGTGCGGCTGCTGCCGTGCGCCGTCCCTCGACGAGCGCGGTGAGCCGCTTCTCCGCATCGGGGTCGTGGTCGGCCAGATCGAGCAGCAGCCCGGTCGCCAGCACCGTGGAGCTGACGAAGGGCACGGGCGCGAGCACGCGCCCCAATTCGTGAGCGACGACGCCCAGCGCCGACGTGCCGTAGCCCGCGCCGCCGAACTCCTCCGGCAGCGCGATGGCGGCGATGCCGACCTGATTGCAGAGCACGTCCCACAGCGCGGTGTCGAAGCCGGCACCGTCAGCGTAGGCGACGGCGCGCACCCTCTCCTCGGGTGCCAGACGTTCACAGGCGGAACGCACGGACTGCGCCAGCTCCCGGCGTTCGTCGTCTGCCAACGCCGTCATGTGCCGCCTCCTGCAATGGTTTTGGCGAGTTCGGACCTCGCGACCTTGCCCAGTCCGGTCATCGGGAACTCGTCGACGACGACCAACCGCTCCGGCCACTTCTGCTTCATCAGCCCGCGTTCGTCGAGGAACGCGCAGACCTCGTCGAGCGTGACGTCGCGGTGCCGGGGTGACCGTCGCACGACCGCGCACACCAATTCGCCGCGCACCTCGTCCGGTTGGCCGACGACGGCGATCTCGTCGATGAGGGGGTGGGCCAGCAGTTCGTTCTCGATCTCGTCGGGCGCGATGTTCTCACCCTTGCGGATGATGAGGTCCTTCGTGCGACCCGTGACGACGATCCGCCCGTCGGGCCGGAGGTAGCCGCGGTCCCCGCTGCGAAACCAGCCGTCCTCGGTCCTGGCGGCCTCCCACTGGGCCCGGTCCAGATACCCCGGGGTGAGATTGCCGCCCCGCAACTCGATCTCGCCGGTCGCACTGATGCGAACGTCGGAGCCCGGGATGGGGCGACCGGTGCTGTTGGCCAACTGCTCCTCGGTGTCTGCGGCCTCACTGACGCAGATCATGGGTGCCTCGGTCATGCCATAGGCGTGCACGACCGGGATCTTCAGGTGTTCGCGCACCTGCCGGTGCACCTCGGGCGGGCACGCCGCGCCGCCGCCGATCAGCATGCGCAGTGTGGGCACCAGCAGTTCGTCTGTCGCCGTGGACATTTGAGCGGACACCAGCATCTGGTAGAACGCCGTACTGGCGCCGGTCACGGTGACGCGGTGCTCGGCGAGCAGCCGGGGCAGCTCGTCGGCGGTCACCTTCGGAACCAGGAGCACAGGGAAGTCGCCGAGCAGCGCGGCGGCCAGGTACACCATTCCGCCGACGTGGGCGATCGGGAACGCGATCGTGCCGACTTCCTCGGGGTGCCAGCCCAACCCGACGTGCGCGACGTATCCGCGCGAGGCGCTCAGCAGGCTGACGTCGGTGTGTCGGACCCCCTTGGGAGTGCCCATGGTCCCCGAGGTGAAGTACACCCAACTGGGTTCGTGGGCATCGAGCGGACCGCTGAGTTCGGGATGTGGTGATCGCATCGAGACTTCGAGGCGCTCGACGAGGTCGTCGGGGACCACGACGGTGCGGATGCCCGCCGGGGCGTTGGCGGCGGTCGACACGTCGACGAGCAGCAGGTCCGCGCCAGCGACGTCGAGGGTGACGTGCACCTCCCGCGCCCGGTAGAGGTGCAGCACCGGCGCCTGGACGACGGGTGCGCGGGCCAGAGCCAACATCAGCAGCGCCGCGTTGACCGTCGACGGCAACTGCCAGGCGACGGTCATGCCCGGTCGCACGCCCGCCTCCCACAGCCAGCGCGTGGCGGCGGAGGAGAGCGCGGCGACCTCGCACGTCGTCAGCGCCGCTCCCGTGACGTCGAGCAGCAGGGGGCGGTCCGGTCGCGTGTCGGCGCACTCGTCCAGCAGCTCGGCGATCGTGCCTGCCGTCACCGCATCTCCCGTCATACGCTCTTAAGTTCTAAACATTTAACCAATTAGATGGCGCGCGCTCCAACTTTTGCCGCAGTCGGGCTGCGCGGTCTCAGTTCATCCGTCGGCCGGGAGTGAATCGGACCTTCAGTGCGCGCACGGCATAGACCTCGCCGGCGTCGTCGAACAGCTGGGGTTCCTCCGCCAGTTCGAAGTCGGGCAGTCGTCGCAGGATCTGGGTCAGCATGACGTCGAACATCATCTTGGCGTAGTGCGAACCGAGGCAGCGGTGCATGCCGACGCCGAAGGCCATCTGCTTCTTGGCATTGGCACGCGCGAGGTCCAACTGGTCGGGGTTCTCGAACACCGCGGGGTCACGGTTGGCCGCCGCCCACATCAGAATCGCCCGGTCACCCCGACACAGCGGCTGACCGTGGAATTCGGCGTCCCGCGCGACCGTTCGTGCCAGTCCGAGAGTCGGCGTGTAGAGCCGCAGCAGTTCGTCGGTACCCTTCTTGATCAGGCCCGGGTCGGCGATGAATTGCTCACGTAGGGCGCGGTCTTCGCACAGTCGCCGCAGCACGTTGCCGGTGAAGCCACTGGTGGTGTCCATCCCGCCGAGCATCATCAACACGGTGTACATCGTGATTTGACCGTCATCGAGCGGCGTGCCGTTCAGGGTGCCCCGCAGGATGTCGCTGAACAGGTCGTCGCCGAGCCCGTCGGCGCGACGCCGCTCCATGTGCTTGACGATCTCGCCGAACATCTCCATGCCCGCGACTCCGGCCTTCTCCGGATCGTGGGCGCGGTCGTGCACCGTACTGTGCACCCACCGCACCCAGTCCATGTGCCGCGACTCGTCGAAGTCGAGCAGGCGCAGAATCAGGCGGGCGGGCAGGGGTGTGGTCAGTTCACCGACCAGATCGCACTCACCGCGCTCGATGAAGGCGTCGATCGCCTCGTTGGTCATCTCGATCGCGGCCTCGCGGAACCGCTCCGCCGAACCTGGTGAGAAACGCTTGAGCGTGACCTCGCGCAATTCCTGGGTCTCCGGTGGATCCGACTCGATCGGCAGGATCGGCAGTGGCATCTCGCTGGCGGGTACGCCGACCGACGGGAAGGAGTTGAAGAGCGCGTCGTCGCGTGCGGCGTCGAACACCGAGGCGTAGTCGACGAGCGCCCAGAAGCCCTCATAGTGATCGGAATACGCCACCGGACAACCCGATTCACGCATGCTCCGGAAGCGGGCGTGAGGATCCTCGCGAAACGCCGGTGAGTGGTGGTCGAGGTCCACCTCGGCACGTGGTCGTGAGTCGGCGTGAACGTCGGTCATCGGTGGTGCTCCCCTCGTCGGCCTATCTCGAAAGAATGGCGACCGCGGCCGTGCCCGGCGCCCCGTAGAGCTGGGCGAGCCCAACCCGCGGATCGTTGGGTACCTGGCGGTCACCTGCGGTACCCCGAAGTTGTTGTACGAGTTCGTAGACCTGGCGAAGGCCGGAGGCGCCGACCGGCTCGCCGTTGGCCAGCAGTCCGCCATCGGTGTTGACCGGGAGCCGGCCGCCGATCGTGGTCACGCCGTCGGCGAGGAGGGCCTCCTGCTCGCCGTCCTTGCACAGGCCGGTTTCGGCCATGTGGATGATCTCCGAACCCGAGTCGGTGTCCTGCAGCTGCGCGACGTCGACGTCCTCGGGTCCGATCCCGGCCATCTCGTAGGCGGCATGGGCGGCCTGCGCCGTCGTCCCCGGCACGATGGGCAGCTCGATCGAGGTGCGCAACAGCTCGTAGGCACCCTCCTGTCGGGAGCGCAACGCGGTGGCGCGCAGGTAGATCGGACGGTCGGTGTACTGCGTGGCCTTGTCCGCGCGGCACACCACCACGGCGGCCGCGCCCTCATTGGGGTTGCAGTACATGAATTGGCGCAGTGGAGCATTCACCAACGGAGAGCTCAGGATGGCCTCGACGCTCATCGGCTTGCGCCGCCAGGCGTGGGGCGCCAGGGCTCCGTTGTCGAAGTTCTTGGCGGCCACGCGGGCGAGGGTCTCCTCGCTGATGCCGTGATCGTGCATGTAGCGCATGATCTTGGTGCCGAAGTAGTGGGTCGTCAGGAACATGCCTTGATCGCCGTACCACTGGGGCAACCCCGATACCGAGGGGTCCGCGCCGAAGGCGCCGCGGGGATGCTTGTCCAGCCCCACGCCCACCGCGATGTCCGCCTCGCCCAACTGGACGTCGCGCGCCGCCAGCGTGAGCAGCGAGTTGCCGGTCGCGCACCCGCTGAGCGTCGCCCTGGCGGGAATCCCGGTCATGCCCGCGAGCCCGGTCACGGCCTCGGGGTTGGACACCTCGAGAGAACCGGCGTACAGGCTGCCGACGGCAGACCACTGCACCCCGGCGTCGCGCAGCGCGCGACTGATGGCGACCGCGCCCATCTCCAGCGCCGATCTGTCCTCGTAACGCCCGAAAGGATGGAGTCCGACGCCGATGATGGCGATGTCGGGCGCGCTGCTCATGGGGTTCCCTCCGGACTGCTCCGCGTTGACGACGATGTCTCTAAGCCTATAACTATATATCTGATTCGATGGCGTGACGCTAGAATCATCGGGCGCCCGAGACGGCGCCGTCGCAATGAAGGCTGAGGACCCTTGAGTATTTCGCTACTGCTGGAGATGGCTGAGTCCGGCGACCCCGATCGCGTGGCGGTGGTCGACGGTGATCGACGGTTCACCACGAGCGAGCTCAGCGGCCTGGCCGACGGGGGAGCGGGCGTGATCGCGGCCTCGGGCGCCCAGCACGTCGTCTACGTCGGCGCGGGCGGCGTGATGCAGCCGCTGCTGATCTTCGCCGCGGCGCGTGCCGCCAAGCCCTACACGCCCATCAACTACCGCCTCAGCGCGGAGGCCATTCGAGAACTGGTGGACCGGCTGCCCGATCCGTTCGTGATCGTCGACGATCGCTACCGCGACATGGTGGCGAGCGACGATCGGCTGCAGACGTCGGAGCAGTTCCTGGCCGCCGCACGGACGGCAGAACCGGTCGTCGAGTTCGCCGATCCCGACGACGTCGCGATCGTCCTGTTCACCTCGGGCACCACGTCCAAGCCCAAGGCGGTCGAGCTGTCGCACGGCAACCTCACCAGCTACATCACCGGCACCGTCGAGTATGGCGCGGCCGACCCCGATGACGCGGCGCTGATCTGTGTTCCGCCCTACCACATCGCCGGGGTCAACGCCGCGATGTCCAATCTGTACGCCGGCCGAAAGATGGTGTACCTGACCAACTTCGACCCCGGCGAATGGGTGCGGCTGGTCGCCAGCGAGAAGGTGACGACGGCGACCGTCGTGCCCACCATGCTCGACCGCATCGTCCGTGCGCTGGAGCGGGAGCCGACGGCCCTGCCGTCACTGCGCAACCTGGCGTACGGCGGCTCGAAGGTTGGTCTACCGCTGGTGCGCAAAGCGCTGGAACTCCTGCCCGAGGTGGGATTCGTCAACGCCTACGGCCTGACGGAGACCAGTTCCACGATTGCGGTGCTGACACCCGAGGACCATCGCACCGCGCACGGGAATGAGGACGCCACCATCGCCCGGCGGCTGGGCTCAGTCGGTCAGACCGTGCCCGGCATCGAAGTCGAGGTCCGCGACGACACCGGTGCCGTGCTCGGCCCCGGTCAGCCGGGCGAACTCTTCGTGCGCGGAGAGCAGGTGTCCGGCAAGTACACCGGCGTCGGATCGGTGCTCGACGAGCACGGGTGGTTCCCGACGAAGGACATCGCGATGCTCGACGAGGAGGGCTATCTGTTCATCACCGGGCGTTCGGATGACACCATCATCCGCGGCGGTGAGAACATCGCCCCCGCCGAGCTCGAAGACGTCCTCGTCGAGCATCCGCACGTTCACGAGGTTGCCGTGGTCGGAGTTCCGGATCCGCAGTGGGGCCAGGCGATCGTCGCCGTCGTCGTTCCCGCCGAAGGCGTCGAGCCCGATGCCGACGAGTTGCGCGAGTACGTCCGCACGCTGCTGCGCGGATCCCGTACGCCGGACCGGGTCGTGTTTCGCGACGAGTTGCCCACCAATGCGACCGGTAAGCTCCTCCGGCGCGACATCATCGCCAGCCTGCACGACGCACGTGCCGAGAAGTAAAGGAACACAGCATGATCAAGAACGGCACGCGACTCCGCAGCCAGGTCTGCGACACCCAGATCATCGTCGTCAAAGCCGCCGCCAGCCTCGACGACCTTCGCTGTGGCGGGCAGCCGATGCTGGCGCTCGACGCCGACCGGCCCGAGGGATTGACCCCCGACGCGAATTTCGCCGATGGCACGACGATGGGCAAGCGCTACGTCGACGACGGTGACGCCGAAGTCCTCGTCACGAAGGCGGGGGCCGGTTCCCTCAGCGTGGGCACCACGCCGTTGGTGATCAAGGAAGCCAAGCCACTGCCTGCCAGCGACTGATGGTCAGTCCGGCTCGACGAGAGCCTGGAGCTCTCGGCGGACGATCTTTCCGGTGCTGCCGCGCGGGAGTTCGTCGAGCACCGTAATGGTCCTTGGCACCTTGTAGTTCGCGAGGTTCCTCCGGACGTGAGCCTTGAGGTCTTCGGGCGTCGCGGCCGCACCGTCGGCGAGGACGACGAACGCGACCAGCCGTTGCCCGTACTGCGCGTCGTCGACGCCGAGCACCGCGGCTTCGTGGACGTCGGCGTGCCCCGACAGCGCCTTCTCCACCTCGATGGGGTAGACGTTCTCGCCCCCGGAGACGATCATCTCGTCGTCGCGGCCCACGACGAACAGGCGGCCCGCATCGTCGAGATGGCCGACGTCGCCGGAGGACATGAAACCGTCCCGAAAGTCCTTGGTGGCGCCCGAGGTATAGCCGTCGAACTGGGTGGAATTGCGAACGTAGATGGTGCCCGTCTCGCCGGCGGGCAGATCCTGGAAGTCGGGGCCGAGGATGCGAATCTCGGTGCCGGTTGCGGGGGTGCCCGCAGTGTCCGGGGCGGCGCGGAGGTCCGCTGGCGTCGCGGTGGCGATCATGCCCGCCTCGGTGGCGTTGTAGTTGTTGTAGATGACGTCGCCGAACTGGTCCATGAACGCGATGACCACGTCGGGGCGCATCCGTGAACCGGAGGCGGCGGCGAATCGCAGAGAGCGGCAGCTGTATCGGGCGCGCACGTCGTCGGGGAGTTCGACGATGCGGTCGAACATGACGGGCACGACGCACAACCCCGTGGCTTGGTGCTCGTCGACGAGGGCGAGGGTGGCCTCTGGGTCGAACCGGCGGCGGGTGACGACGGTGCACGCCATCAGGGCGGCGAAGGCCAGCTGACCGAACCCCCACGCGTGGAACATCGGGGCCACGATGACGACGACCTCCTCTGCGCGCCAGGGGGTCCGGTCGAGGATCGACACGAGGGCGTCGGGACCGCCGCCGGAATGCTTGGCCCCCTTGGGTGATCCCGTGGTACCCGAGGTCAGCAGAACGAGCTTCGACTGGCGGTCGGTCGGTGACGGGCGCTGGCCGGCGTGCCCGCTGATGAGGCCGTCGACCGTGACGGCGTGCGCGCCGGGCTCGTCCGTCCAGGCGACGATGCGCGCGGCGTTGGGCCGCTCCGAAAGAGCTTCGGAGATCGAGGGTGTGAACTCCTCGTCGAAGATGACGGCGTCGACCTCCTCGCGCGCCACCACTTCCGCCAGGGCGGGCCCGGCGAAGGACGTGTTGAGGAGCAGGACGTCGGCGCCGATCCGGTTCGCCGCGACGAGGGATTGCACGAACCCGCGGTGGTTGCGCGCCATGATGCCGACCACTCGCGGCGCGCCTGCGGGCAGGTCCTGTAGTGCCGCGGCCAGCGCGTTACTCTGCTCGTCGAGCTCCCGCCACGTCAGTGTGCCGCGCTCGTCGATCAACCCCGGACGGTCCGGGCACCGTTGCGCGCTGATGGCGAATCCCGTAGCGGCAGAGACACCTTCGCGTCGCACGGCGCGCCCCATCCGCAGATATCTATCGGGTCGCATCGGTGCGATGAGCCCTGCGCTCACCAGCGTTCCGAGAAGTCCCGCGGTCGTCCTGACGCGATCGGCGATACCCACGGGCTCAACCCCGCCCGCGGACCTGCGCGCGGTGCCGGCCCTCGATCACCGGTCGGATGATGCCCCTCAACCGTTCGGTGAGTACGGGGTCCCACGTGGCGATGACCGACGAGTCCCTGTCAGACGGGGTCACTCGGGCCTCCTGCCCTCGATATCGATAGATGTTTAGATGTTACCCACGCCACAGGGCGGGTACTCCCGTACCTACGGGTGGAGCTGGGGTCGGGAGGAATTGTGAAGCGACTGGGCGGCTGGGACGCGGTCCTGCTCTACAACGAGACGCCCAACCTGCACCAGCACACCGTGAAGATCGCCGTCGTGGATGCATCGGAATGCGACGACTTCGGGTTCGACCGATTCCGCCAGACGCTCGCGCGACGACTGCACCTGCTCGAGCCGCTGAGGTACCGCCTCGTCACCATTCCCGGTCGCCTCCATCGTGAGATGTGGTTGGAGAACTGCGACGTCGATCTCGACTATCACCTCCGTCGCCTGCAGGTGGGCCCGCCCGGTGGGCGGCGCGAGCTGGACGACGCGATCGGAGCCGTTGCCAGCATTCCGCTCGACCGCAGCCGTCCGCTGTGGGAGTTCCACTTCGTGGAGGGTATGGCGGACAACAGATTCGCCATCATCGGGAAGGTTC
This sequence comes from Mycolicibacterium madagascariense, assembly GCF_010729665.1. Classification (NCBI taxonomy): domain Bacteria; kingdom Bacillati; phylum Actinomycetota; class Actinomycetes; order Mycobacteriales; family Mycobacteriaceae; genus Mycobacterium; species Mycolicibacterium madagascariense. The sequence goes on from NZ_AP022610.1 coordinate 1,724,263, forward strand.
ACCACGCACTCGCCGATGGGGTCGCCTCGGCCAATCTGATGGCGCTCGGTTTGGATCTGCCGAATGCTCCGCAGTCCGAGCGCGACGACTACTCCGCAGATCCCACCCCGTCGCAGGCTCGACTCGTCGGGTCGGCGCTGCGTGACCACGTCGACCACCTCGTGGAACTGCCGCGACTGGTGTGGGACACCGCGGCCGGAATACGCCGGGTGCGCCGAAAGTCGCGGTCGGCAACCGGATTGGCCCGTAACTTCCATCCGCCTCGGACGTTTCTCAACCACGTGGTCGCGCCCGGTCGCACCTTCGCCAGCGTCACGCTCCCGCTCGCCGACGTGAAGAGCATCGGCAAACGACTCGGGGTCACCATCAACGACATGGTGCTCGCCGTCACTACCGGGGCGCTTCGTTCGCTGCTGATGACGTACGACGGCCAGGCCGAGGAGCCCCTACTGTGCGGAGTCCCGATGAGCATCGACGCCTCGCCGGACCGGATCTCGGGCAACGAGCTGGGGACGGTCGTGGTGTCGCTGCCCGTTCAGGTCGACGATCCGCTCGAGTGGGTGCGGCTGGCGCGCATCGGGGCGACGATCGGCAAGGAGAACGCCACGCTGCTCGGTCCCGAGCTCGTCAGCCGATGGTCGAGCTATGCCCCACCGACGTTGACGGAGTGGATGTTTCGGCGCATCGGCACCGGTGAGTCGCCCAACAAACTGATCAACGTGCCGGTGTCCAACGTGCCGGGACCGCGCGAGCCGGGTCGGATCGCGGGGGCGCCCGTCACCGAGATCCTCTCCGTCGGGCCCCTCACCTTCGGGGTCGGGGTGAACATCACCGTCTGGAGTTACGTCGACCAGCTCAACGTCTCGGTGTTGGCCGACGACGCCACGTTCGACGATCCCCACGAGGTCACCGACGCGATGGTCGACGCCTTCGCGCTCATCCGGCACGCGGCCTCGACCGCGCGAGCAGACGCAAATACGCCGAAATAGGCCCTCTCACGGCGCTTTTGCGTCTGCTCGCGGATGGAATCAGGCGCCGGCGTGGGCGAATTCCGGGGGCTTGACCGCGGAGGGATCGGGGTTGGCCAGCGGCAGTCCCATGAAGCGGCGGGCGTTGTCACCCATGAAGTCATAGGTGCGACGCACGTCCATGCCCTCGGCGTACTTCCAGTAGCCCTTCGGGGTGGCCAGGCCTTCGGGGTGCGGCCAGTCCGAGCCGAACATGACCTTGTCCCAGCCGACGGTCTCGACGACGTCGGCCACCGAACCCTCCCAGAACGGGCTCACCCAGCAGTTGCGACGGAACACGTCGTGCGGGTGCTCGGGGAAGTTCTGCGGCATCTTCTTGTAGGTCATCTCGAGATCGTCGAAGAGCGGCTTGATCCAAGCACTTCCGTTCTCCACGCTCGCGATGCGCAACTTGGGGAACCTCGTCAGCGTGCCGTGGCAGATCAGGCTGGTGAGCATGTCGGCGATCTCGCGGTGGCCCAGTGCGGTCCACTTGAACGCCGACATCTCGAAGGCGTTGCTCGTGTCGGCGGGCTCCCACATCTCGATGTACTCCTGCAGCGGAGGCTGGCTCGCGTGCAGGACGATCGGCAGTCCGGCGGCCTCGACGTCGCGCCAGAACGGGTCGAATTCGGGCAGCGCCGGGGAGCGCCACCCCTTGTAGCCCTTGACCGGAGCCGGCTTGATGAGCGCGACCTTGGCGCCGTTCTCCAGGATGTACTCCAGCTCGCGGCGGCCCTCGTCGACGATGCCGAGGTTGATGACCGGGGTCGAGTAGATCCGATTCTCGTAACTGAAGCCCCAGTGCTCGAGCATCCACTGATTGAGCGAGTGGATGATGGCGGCCGTCAGCTCGGGATCCTCGGCCGAGGAGTGCTCGACGAGGTTGGCCAGCGTCGGGTAGTTGATGCAGGAGTCGACGCCCTGTCCGTTGAGTTCGGCGATGCGATCCTCGGGATTGCGCGCACCCGGGGGCGTGTCGATGCCGCGGCCGGACATCTCCCGCATCGTCAGGCCCTCGGGGTTCTGACCGGAGTAGAACCTCTCGTGCGCGCCGGGCGCGGCCACCCGATCGAACGTCGGGTTGGGCATGTAGTCGGTGATCTTGTTGAGGATCGCGATGCGGGTGTGCCGACCGATCTGCACGTACTGAACCTTGGACTTGTACTTCTCGGGCAGGTACTTCAGCAGCGCATCGGGGGTCTCGTACATGTGCTGGTCGGCATCGAAGATCGGTGCGTCGGTGAACTGGGTCATCGGGGTGCCTCTCGCTTCCTGACAGGGGGGCCGAAATCGAGCATGCGGCAACTTGACAGTTGTGTCAAGTACGATTTCGGAGTGCGCCCGAAAGTGATTCCATCTGCACCGATTGCACTTGACGGCAGTGTCATCTACTGTGGCTGCCATGACCACCACCTCGGGCGACCTGGCAGCTCGGACTGCCGACGTCGGACGCGGTGAGCGGACCCGTTCGGCAATCCTCGAGGCCAGTCGCAGGCTGTTCCTCGAACGTGGCTATGCCGGCACCCCCATCAACGCGATCACCGAGGCGTGTGGCATCTCGCGGGCCGGCTTCTACACCTACTTCAAGGACAAGCGCGAGATCTTCAACGTCCTGGGCGAGACGGCGTACCACGACGTCCTCGCCGTCATCGCGGAGTGGGCGAATGCCGAGGAGCCGTTCACGCCCGCCGACGTCCGAAACTGGGTGGGGCACTACTTCGACTACATGGACCGCCATGGCGCATTCGTGCTCGCCTCGGCCCAGTCGGCACCCGACGACGAGGCATTCCGCCTGTCTCGCAACCGAATGGTGAGCCGGGCGTCGTGGAAGTTGGGCCATGCGATTGCCGGTGCCGATGCGCACTCACCGGACGTCGTCGGCGTTGCGGTGATGGGGCTGTTGGACCGCGCGTGGCAGACGGTCCACCGCCAGACGGTCGCCGTCGAACGTCACGAGATGGTCGCCGTCGTCGCCGAGATGATCACCGCCATGGCGCGCTGACGGGAATCCCAGTTCCTCCCAAGGGGATTGGACTGGGGAATTGTGGATATCCCATGACTGCACGGCGGACCACCACACGTAGAGGAGTGCGACATGTCAGGTTTCGACACCAGCCAACCGATCACGGACGAGGCGTCCCTCGACGAGGCCGACGACGCCACGAAGGCGGCCACGCCAACCGAACCCGAGGCGTCGACGCCGCCTGCCGATCCCGACGAACTCGGCGACGCCACACCCGGCCCGCGCTGACGCTACGCCTTCTGCAGGACGCCGATCAACGCGCCCGCGTCCGCGACGCTGCGCAGCAGATCGTTGAGATGCGTGCACGTGCTGGTGCCGGACAGTTCCTGCCGGACCCGAAAGTGTAGTTCGCTCAACGTCATTCCTTCGATGCGCTCGGCGCTGGCGACCGCTCCGGGGCACTCCTGCCACGGCAGCACGCGTGGGATCGCGCGAGAGTCCAGGATGACCGCGGTCTCGGGATCGACGGCGACGTCGAGGGTGTACTCGTGGATGATCGTCTCGACCCCGTCGGCTCGCACGTAGGTATCCCGGAACATCGCGTCGATGCCGATGCTGCCGTCCACGGCGTCGAACACGTCGATCCGGCGCAGTCGGCGCATGCCGTGGCGCGGGAGTTCCGCCATGGGGTGCCAGGCGTCTGGGTCGTCGTCGTGGTCGAGATCGGGTGCCTCGGGGCCGGTCACGACCACCGGATCGCCCGCCTCGAACGAGTTCATCAGCAATCCACCGGTGGCGAAGCCGGCGCACTGGTCTGCGACGGGGAGATAGCCCGACGTCGCGACGTCCTCGAGGACGCCGGAGGCCGACAGTGCGTGACCGGAGATCAAGGTGGCCACGGGGACGTCGTCGAGCAGCGTGTACCGCAGATCCCGGGTTGCCCGCAGCCACGGCGCAACCTCGTCGGCGGCGGCTCGGAACCCGCTCATCGCCGGCGCGCCGCAGAGCAAGGACACCGCGTCGACCGGCGGGGTGACCTCGACCCGACGCACGACCCGCGCGATCAATTCGATGGTCGCCGACAACCCGGAGGTGGCCAATGGCGTTGCACTGCCGTCGGATTCGGTCCAGACGTCACGCGCCGCACCACTCAGGTGAACCGGATCCAGTGACCCGTCGCTGCGGGTCATGTCGATCGACGTGGTACGGCGCGCCGATCGCGGACGCCGGGGCGGGTTGTGGGTCGTCGGTTCGTGCCTGCCGTGCAGCGGATGCAGGCCGAACGACGGGACGCCCAGATCGGTCACGCCGCGACGGCTATCCCTGCGGGCGGAACGCGAAGGTCGTCAACGACCGGCCGTCCTCGGTCTCCAACGTCGTGGTGGTCGACACCAGTCGCTGGCCGATGGCGAGTTCGTCGGCGGTGGTGTCGACGATCAACGACTCGACGAGCACCCCTTCGGGCAGCTCGACGAAACCCACGACGTACGGTGTGAAGACCTTGGGATCGCGAATCCCCTTGTAGGGCAGCGGAGGTGGGAACTGCTGGGTGGTGTAGGTGAACAGTGTCCCCTCGGTGGAGAGTTCGACCGCCTCGATGTCCTCCTGGACCTGGGGATCGCCGTCGAAGAGTTCTGGCCGCTCGGCGGGAAACTTCACCACGCCCGACGAACGCCGCCGCGATGCCTGGAGCACCGCGCGGTCGTCGTCGATCCGGAACAGGCCCTCGGCGATGAGCGTCGTCATCTCACGCCACCTCGATGACCATCGCGGCCCCCATGCCGCCGCCGGCGCACATCGAGAGCACGCCGATACCGCCTCCGCGCCTACGCAATTCGTGGATCGCGGAGGTGACCATGCGGGCGCCGGTCGCGGCGATGGGATGCCCCAGGCTGATGCCCGAGCCGTACACGTTGACGATCTCCTCGTCGAGTTCGAGCTCCCGCGCGCACGCCACCGCCTGCGCGGCGAACGCCTCGTTGATCTCGAACAGCGCGACGTCCTCGAGCTTGCGGCCGGCGAGTTCCAGAGCCTTGGGAATGGCCTTGATCGGCCCGCTGCCGGTACGCGTGGGGTCGAGCCCGACCTGCGTCCACGACAGGACGTGTGCGAGCACCTCCTGGGTCGTGTCGGGCGCGGCGAGGGCGACGACCGCGGCGGCGTCGTTGATGCCCGAGGAATTGCCCGCGGTCACCGTGAAGCCGTCGATCTCGGGGTGCAGCACCTTGAGCCCGGCCAACGACTCCATCGACGTGCTGCGCCGGGGATGCTCGTCGACGGCGAAGGTGATGGTGCTGCCGTCGGCCTGGGGGACCTCGATCGGGACGATCTCGTCGACGAAGGAGCCCGCGTCGATGGCCTTGATCGCGCGCTGATGGCTACGCAGTGCCCATTCGTCCTGCTGCTCGCGGGTGATTCCGTACTGCACGTTGCAGTTGTGGGCGACCGTGATCGACATGTCCATCGCGGGCGCTTCGGCGGTCGGAGGGTGCGATTCGGGGAACCACTGCGCGTAGTCCTCCGGCGACTTGCCGGTCGTGAACGGCTTGCGCTTCTGCATGATGGGTCCGGTCGAGATCGATTCCATCCCGCCCGCGAGAATGGCGCCGCTCATCCCGGACGCGATCTGACCCGCGCCGACGGCGATCGCCGAGAGGCTCGACGCGCACTGGCGGTTGACCGCGATCCCGGGAATGTCGACGAGGCCGAGGGCCACCGCGATGTAGCGGGCGCTGTCGCCGCCGCCCTGCATGCTCTCGGCGAGGACGAAGTCGTCGAAGTCGGCGGGGTCGAGCCCGGAGCGTTCGATGACCGCCGAGACCACGGGCTTGGCCAACTCGATGGCCGGCACGTTCGCCAGCGTGCCGCGGCGGGACGTGCCGATCGCGGTGCGGGCGGCGGCGACGATCGCGGCACGCGAAGTCTTAGGCGAGCGGAGCGACGGGGTGTGCGGCGTCTGGGGCGAGCGGAGCGACGGGTTGTGCGGCACGGTGGCCATGTGTCTCCCAAGGATCATCGGGGTGGGGTGGTTGCCCAGCGAGCGGGGCCAGTCTATACCGTTAAATAGATATCGGAATAGCGGGTCCAGTGACGGGAGACGTCTGGTGAAGGTGATCACGTCGGTCGACGACGCGATGGCGACGATTGGCGAGGAACTCGGCACGAGTCGATGGGTGGAGGTCGACCAGGACCGCATCGATGCGTTCGCCGACGTCACGATGGACCACCAGTGGATCCACGTCGACGTCGAGAAGGCCAAGGCCGAGAGTCCTTACGGCGCAACGATTGCGCACGGCTTCCTGACGCTGTCCCTCATTCCCGGCGTGAGCAAGGACAACTACCGCGTCGAGAACGCCAAGATGGGCATCAACTACGGGCTGAACAAGGTGCGCTTCCTCTCCGCCGTCACGGCGGGCAGTCGCGTCCGGGTCCGGTCCGAACTCGCGGACGCCACGAAGGTCGCCGACGACACCGTGAACCTGACCGTCCGGCACACCGTCGAGCTCGACGGCTCCGACAAGCCGGCTGCAATCGCCGAACTCATCGCCCGGTTCGTGTTCTGATGACCACTGCAGACGAGGAGACGACGCGATGAGCGGACCGTTCGAGGGCAGAGCCGTCCTGACCGGGGCGGGTAAGTCGCAGGTCGGACGCAGACTGGGCCGAACGGGCCTCGACCTCACGCTCGAAGCCGTGCTGCGCGCCATCGAGGACGCCGGGCTGAGCGTCGACGACGTGGACGGCATCGCCAGTTATCCCGGGCCGGGCGTGCCCGACGCGGGCTTCTCCGGTGCCACCGTCCAAGAGGTCCGCAACGCACTCGGTCTGCGCTCGCGGTGGTACGTCTCGGCGATGGAGACCGCGGGACAGATCGGCCCCGCCATCGAGGCGTGCATGGCGGTCAGCCTCGGCCTGGCCAACCACGTCGTGGTGTATCGATCGGTGTGGGAGTCCACCGCGGCGCAGCAGGCCGGCGGCGGTCGGGCCTCGGTGCTCTTCGGCGGCGGCGAGCTTCCGCCGCACCTGGAGTGGACGGCCCCGTTCGGAGCGCTGTCGGCGGCCAACTGGCTGGCGATGCCCGCCCAGCGCTACATGCACGACTACGGCTTGACGCGAGAACACTTGGGCCGCATCGCCATCAACGCGCGCACCAACGCGGGCCTCAATCCCGACGCCGTCTACCGCGAACCGATGACGATGGACGACTACCTCGGCGCCAGGATGATCTCCGAGCCACTGTGCCTGTATGACTGCGACGTCCCCTGTGACGGAGCGACCGCAGTGATCGTGTCCCGCCGCGACGCCGCCAACGGCCTACCGAGGCATCCGCTGACGGTCGAGTCCGTCGGCCCCGGGATGTTCGAACGCGCCACCTGGGACCAGCGTGCCGACGTGACCACGATGGCCGCGCACGATTCGGCGGCCACGCTGTGGCAGCACACCAGCCTGACCCCCGCAGACGTGGACATGGCGCAGCTGTACGACGGCTTCTCGTTCCTCACCGTGATGTGGCTGGAGGCCCTGGGGTTCTGCGACCACGGCAAGGTCGGCGAATTCCTCGACGACGGTGCGCGGATCGCGCTCGACGGCGCACTCCCCATCAACACCAGCGGTGGTCAGCTCTCGGGTGGCCGCCTGCATGGCATGGGATTCCTGCACGAGGCGTGCGTGCAGATGTGGGGGGACGGCGGCGAGCGGCAGGCGCCCACGACGCCGGAGGTCGTCGCCGTCGGCGTCGGAGGCGGTCCGGTGGCCGGCTCCATGCTGCTGAGCAGCCGGTAGCGTCCGTGCCGTTTCGGCCTGGCGTCGAACGTCGATCGCGGTCAGGCCTTCTCGCTAAACCCTCGTCGCGTCGTGGGTTCCGTCGCTGAGCGCGGCGGTGAGCAGGGCCGCCAGCTCGTGGTAGGCGTGGGCATGGTCGAGACCGGTCGCAGCGCGGACACCGCCCTGCTGTATTCGGACCATCATGGTCGCCGCGAGGTCCGCGGCGAAGCCGGCGTGCACCGAGCGGAACTCCCGCGCGGCGACGCCCTCGTCGATCAACTCCTGAACCCGGCGGGCCGCGATGTGGGTGTTCTGCTGATAGACCTCGCGTGCGGGGGCAAAGGCATCCAGGTCGGACATGAACCGATCCGACGCCGCACCCAGCGCGACGCCGACGGCCGACAGATAGGCGGTGATCCGTTCTCGTGCGCCGGACTCCGCCGCGACCCGAGCCTCGACGTCCTCGGTCGCACGGCGGAAGAAGTGCACGGTGGCCACGCGCACGAGCTGCTCCTTGCTGTCGGCCAACGTGTACAGGGTCGACTTGGAGCAGCGCAGCCGAGACGCCATGTCCTCGAGGGTGAGATGCGCGAAGCCCCGGCTGAGGAACAGGTCCACGAGCGCGTCGAAGAGCGTGACGCGCCGCGGGGTGAGGTCGGGTCGGACCAGGCGTTCCATGGGTTGCATAGTACTGACGGGACGTTTGCTGTACTGTCCGCGTCGCAGTACTGTGACGAGGGCCGTAGTACTGCAGTCCGGAGGGGATTCGTGGCCGTCGATCGACTATTGCCCACCGACGACGCGCGTGAGCTCATCCAACTCACCCGCGACGTTGCCGATAAGTTCTTGGCGCCCATCGTCGATGAGCACGAGAAGTCTGAGACCTACCCCGAAGGCTTGTTCGCCACCCTTGGTGAAGCTGGTTTGTTGAGCGTGCCCTATCCCGAAGAGTGGGGCGGCGGCGCACAGCCCTACGAGGTCTATCTGCAGGTCTTGGAGGAACTCGCCGCCCGGTGGGCCGCGGTGGCGGTCGCGGTGAGCGTGCACGGGCTGTCGTGTCATCCGCTGTTCGCCTACGGGACCGATGAGCAGAAACGCACCTGGCTGCCAAATATGCTGGGCGGCAACACGATCGGCGCCTACAGTCTGTCGGAACCGCAGGCCGGATCCGATGCCGCCGCACTGGCGTGCAAGGCGGTGGCAGGTGCGGCGGGTTATGTCGTGACCGGTGAGAAGGCATGGATCACCCACGGCGGCATCGCCGATTTCTACACCCTCTTCGCGCGCACCGGCGAGGGGTCTCGAGGCATCTCCTGCTTCCTGGTCGACAGCGATACTCCCGGTCTCAGCTTCGGCAAACCCGAGGAGAAGATGGGTCTGCACGCCGTGCCCACCACCTCCGCCCACTACGACCACGCGGTGATCGACGCCGGGCGCCGGATCGGGGAGGAGGGCCAGGGCCTGCAGATCGCGTTCAGCGCTTTGGATTCCGGGCGGCTGGGCATCGCGGCGGTCGCCGTCGGCCTTGCCCAGGCCGCCCTCGACACGGCGGTGACCTACGCGCAGGAGCGAACTGCGTTCGGCCGCAGGATCATCGACCACCAGGGTCTAGGATTCCTGCTGGCCGACATGGCTGCGGCCGTCGATTCCGCGCGGGCTACCTATCTCGATGCCGCCCGGCGCCGGGATGCCGGCCTGCCCTATTCCCGCCAGGCCTCGGTGGCCAAGCTCGTGGCCACCGACGCGGCGATGAAGGTGACCACCGACGCGGTTCAGGTGCTCGGAGGCTACGGCTACACCCGCGACTTTCCGGTGGAGCGGTACATGCGCGAAGCCAAGATCACCCAGATCTTCGAGGGCACCAACCAGATTCAGCGCCTGGTCATCAGCCGCTCCCTCGCGGCGAATTGACCCCCCATGCGTCATCGCTTACCTCATCGGCTCCAGTCGATGGCGGGGAGCACGGCATGAGCGACCCCGGCGCCGCGCATTCGCTCGTATTGGCCTCGATCTATCGAGTACGTGATCCGGAGCGTATGTGGGCTCAGGTCAAGGAGAGACGGGCTCAGCTCGCGATGCTGGGAGCCCGCCACGCCGTGGTCTACCACTCGACGCAGCAGCCAGGCCTGGTGCTGGTCACGATCGGCGTACGGCATCGCGAGCCGGTGACGAAGCTGATGCGCTCGCCGGCGATTCGTGAGTGGTTCGACGTCGCGGGCGTAGAAGACTACCCCATGGTCTTCGCCGGTGAGATGGTGGAGAAGATCAATCTCCTTGCCCCGGTTGACGTCCCGCCCGGCGTCGTCGTGGCGGTGGTGAACACGGTGGAATCGGTCGAAGGAGTCGGCGCCGTGATCCGCACCGCCACGCACACCCTGCGAAGTGCAGGTGTCCGCAAGCTGTGGACCTACCGCGCGCTCGACTCCCCCCGGGAGATGTTCGTTCTCCACGAATTCAACGACGCCCCGCACGCCGCTGACTGGATCACCTGCCCGGTGGCGGCGGCGAGTTGGATGCCGCGCCTCGTATCGGGCCCATACCCGCCGCCGTTCGTCGGCAGGCTGGTGGACGTGCTGTCGATCGACGCGGCCGGGTGAGCCGTAGCGATGTACGTATGCCTGTGTCGAGCCGTGACGTCACAGACGGTCAGGGACGTGATCGCCGCGGGCGCGTCGACGTCACGGCAGATCGCCGAGGCCTGCGGAGCCGGGGCCGAATGTGGCCGCTGTCGTCGTAGCGTGCGCACCATGATCGACGCCATGCAGCAGCCAGGCCATGACGTCGAGCAAGGGCTCGAACGGTAGGTGGCGCACCGTCCCCGATCGCCCTTCGGCACGAGCGATCGCCGACCCTGGACGGCGCCAGCCTAAGCAGCTAAACAGTTACCGCATTCATCGGTCTCGTCTACAGTCAGGTCGGTCACTGTCGGCGAATCGATGGGCGACGGTGTTGCGCACCAGGCTTCGCGAGTTGCATCTCGCGCGGGGTGTCGTGGGTGGACGGATGGAGTTGGTGTGAGGGCTGTTTCGGTGTTGGTGCGGTTGGCGTGCACGGTGGTGTTGGTGTTGGTGGCGGTGGGGGTGGGCTCGTCGGTGGGGGTGGCGGGGGCCGCGCCGGGTTATGAGTCGTTGATGGTGCCGTCGGCGGCGATGGGGCGTGACATCCCGGTGGCCTTCCTTGGGGGTGGGCCGCATGCGGTGTACCTGTTGGATGCCTTCGATGCGGCTCCGGATGTCAGTAATTGGGTGACGCAGGGCAATGCGATGGGAACCCTTGGTGGTAGGGGGGTTTCGGTGGTGGCGCCGGCGGGTCATGGTGTGGTCGGGGCGTCGCAGGGTGGGTATGCGGCGCTGGCGTTGGCGACGTTTCATCCGGATCGGTTTCGGTATGCGGGGTCGATGTCGGGGTTCTTGACGCCGGAGCGGACGGGGATCGATGGTGCGATCACGGCGGGGTTGATGCAGTACGGGGGTGGACACGCGCAACATGTGGGGTTTGCCGCAGTTGGGGAGGTGGAAGTGGCATTCGCCGAATGCGCACGTTCAGTCGTTGGCGGACAACAACACTCGGTTGTGGGTGTTCAGTCCGACGACGTTGACCACCTCTGATCCGGCGGGGATGATCGGTTATCCGGATCAGGCGCAGGGCACCAATCGGGCGTTCTTCGCCCATTACAACGACGCCAATGGACACAATGGTCACTTCGAGTTCCCGCCGACCGGTGATCATGGGTGGTCGTCGTGGGGTCCGGAACTGGCCGTGATGTCCTCAGACCTCATCGCCAACGTCAAGTAGCACCACGGCGCGGGGAGAGCACCTCCTCGGCGATGGCCAACGCCGCCGCCCGGCGCTCGGACTCGTCGGCGTGCTCCGGGTCGCTCGTCGTGCCGAGGTGCAGGCTGGACAGGGCGACGCGGGCGCGCAGCCGTCCCTCCAGGTGTGGACCAGGGGGGCTCAGCAGATCGAACAGCGCGAGGTAGCAGTCGCTGATCCTGGTTCGCAGCGCGTCATCCCGGATCGCCGGAAGTCCCTCGCGCACGAGCCGGGCGAGCAGCGCCGTGGGCCCGGACAGCAGCGCGTCGTAGCGGCGCAGCACCTCGACGCGGGTGTCGGCACCGGCGGGTGACGACGTGCCCCAGCGCAGCAGTTCGTCGAGTCGGCCGAGGAAGTCCTCGATCGAACTCACCAGGATCTCGTCCTTGGAGCGAAAGTGGTAGTACACCGCGGCCTTGGTGATTCCCAGCACGTCGGCGATCTCCCGCAACGACGTGGCGTCGTAACCCTTCTCGGCGAACAGCGACAGCGCTACCGACTGCAGCTGGGAACGGGTGTCGGTTCGGCGTAGGTCCATCCATGCTCCTTCGGCGGCCGCCCTAGCTTACTTTACGACCGGTAAGCTAGTTGCAGACAGTCCGTAACCCGGCGATGAAGGGAACCGAAGTGGCCAGAACCGACGACGACACCTGGGACATCAACGAGAGCGTGGGCGCCACCGCGCTCGGCGTGGCCGGTGGCCGGGCAGCGGAGACCAACAGCGAGAACCCCCTCATCGAGGACCCCTATGCGCAGCTGTTCCTCGAGGCGGCAGGCGACGGAATCTGGAAGATGTACCTCCAGGACGAACCGCCCGCCGAGCTCGCCGAGATCGATCCCCACTTCGCCGAGCGGATGGTGTCGATGAAGAGCTACATGGCCTCGCGGACGAAGTTCTTCGACGACTTCTTCCTCGCCGCGGCGGCCGCCGGCATCCGCCAAAGCGTGATACTGGCCGCGGGACTCGACTCCCGCGCCTGGCGGTTGGCGTGGCCGCAGGGCAGCGTTGTCTACGAGATCGACCAACCCAAGGTGCTCGCGTTCAAGCTCGACACGCTGGACTCCCATGGCGTCTCGTCGATCGCCACGCACGTCGGCGTCGGCATCGACCTTCGTCAGGACTGGCCAAAGGCGTTGGTGGAGGCCGGGTTCGACCCGAAGCAGCCGACGGCGTGGTCGGCCGAGGGACTGCTGCCCTACCTGACGGCCGATGCGCAGGACCTGCTGTTCGACCGCGTGCAGTCACTGAGCGCTCCCGGCAGTCGGATCTCCGTGGAGGCCTTCACCAACGCCTTCTTCAGCGCCGAGAGCTTCAGCCGGCGGGAGGCCCAGATGGAGCAATATCGCGAGATCGCGAACAAGTTGGGCGGCAAGGACATCACCGAATCCGGCAACCTGCTCTACGAGGAGGAACGCACCGAGGTCACCGACTGGTTGGAGGCACACGGTTGGGACGCCACCGGGATCGGCGCCGAGGATCTGATGGCCGGCTTCGGTCGCCGCGTCGACAGCGACCTCGAGGAGGCCTTCCCGGACAGCGTGTTCGTCGAGGGTCGACTCGCCTAGCCAGGAGGCGTCGTCAGGGTTGGTCGCTCACCTCGATGACCGTTGCGGCGATGTACCGGTCGACGTCGGTCTCGGGTGGGTAGGCGGGCCCCTCGCGGCGCTGCGGGCTGACCACGACGTCGAGGAGCCCGTCGGCCATTCCGGCGAGTTGGTCGGGCGAGCCCTCGATCGCCAGGCTGTGCTGCACCGAGACCAGGCCGTGCAGACCCGTCCACAGCGTGTGGGTGGCCTGATAGAGCGGCAGCGACAACGGGTAGCCCGCGTCGGCGGTTGCGGCCAGGGCGCGGCGCAACCTGGCCGACACCAACCGCGCCGGGTGCAGCCCCATCCGTTCGCGCTCGACGACCGGCTGCCGCACCTCGTACATCAGCCGGTAGTGGCCGGGGTTCTCCATGGCGAATCGGCAGTACGCGTGCACCTGGGCACGCAGCCGGTCGCGGGGTCCCGTAGCGGCCGAAGCGGCCTCCGCGGCGGCCATCTGATCGGCCAGCTGCCGGTACTTGTCGGCCAGTGCCGCCCAGACCAGCTCGGTCTTGTCGGCGAAGTGCAGATAGATGCTGCCCGGAGTGACCCCGACGGCGTGGGCCACCGCACGCATCGTCAGCTTCTCGTCGCTACCCCATTCGTCGAGCAGCCGATTGACGGCGGCCAGCACCTCGTCGCGCAGCTGCTCACCCTCACCACGTCGGCTACGACGCCGCGCTGGTTGCTCCTCCGAGTGGCCGGCCACGCCAACCACCATAGGGCGAGCCCACCCGTAGCAGCACCCGTCACCAGGTGACGAGCATCTTCTTCACGCCGTAGTTGGTTCCGTAGGTGTCCATCTCGACCTCCTCGAGAGGGGTTGCCAACCTCAGACCCGGGAAGCGCTCGAAGAGTTGGGGGAGGATCGTCTTCAGCTCGGCTCTGGCGATGTTCTGGCCGAGGCACTGGTGCACCCCGTACCCGAAGGCCAGATGTCTGGTCATCTTGCGGTCGAAGTCGGGCTCGTCGGGGTTGTCGAAGACCCGGGGATCGCGGTTGGCCGCCGGCATCGCCACCACGACGAGGTCACCCTTGGCGATCGGCTGGCCGGCGATCTCCAGATCCTCCTTGGCGGTACGGCCCAAACCGAACTGCACGATGGTCAGGTACCGCAGCAGCTCCTCGACCGCGGCGCCGATCTTCTCCGGGTGCTCTGCGAGGTCCCGACGCTGGGTGGGATGGGTGAGCAGCGTCAGCACCGACAGGCCGATCATCGCCATGGTGGTGTCGTGGCCGGCGAAGAGCAGTAGCACCCCGATGCCGATGAGGTCCTCGTCAGTGAGGATCGAACCGTCCTCCTCGCTCTTGCGAATCAGCTCCGCGAGCAGGCCCTCCGACGCCGGGTCGGCTCGCTTCTCCGCGGTGAGCTTGGTGATGTACTCGACGAGCCAGTGCGCACCGCTGTCACGCTCGGCGCGCCGCTTGCTCGTGTCCATCATGACCTCGGTGGCGTGATGGAACTGGTCTCGATCGCCATACGGCACGCCGAGCAGCTCGCAGATCACCAGGCTCGGAATGGGTAGGGCCAGTTCGTGAATGAGGTCGACCGGTGCGCCGTCGGCCCCGAGCGCCGCCATGGCGTCCAGGTGTTCGGTGACGATGGTGTCGATGTAGGGCTGCAGGTTGGCCTGCACCGACTTCGGCGTGAACTTCCCGGACAGCAGCCGCCGGTAGGCGCCGTGGTCGGGGGCATCCATCGAATTGAACGTCGGCGGAAGGGCTTCGGCCGATTCGTTGGCGTCGGGGTCGACGTCGTCCTCGTCGGCGACGTCGTGGCGTGGCCGTTGCGAACTCATCCGCGGGTCGGAGAACACCTGGCTGCCCTCCTCGAAACGGGTGACCAACCAGCCGATGCGGCCGCTGGGGAATCGGACCCGGGTGATGGGCTGTTCTTCGCGCAGCTGGTCGTACGCCAACGGCGGATCGAGAAGGCGTTCTCGCTCGACGGGCATGTCGCGAATGTCGTTCGTCATGAGTCGATCTCCTCGTGATTGGTCGTGGTGGTCTCGTTCTCGTACGCAGCGATGGCGGCTTCGACGCCGTTGTTCACCTGTGTGCCGTTTCCCCAGCCGACGTAGTAGTGCAGCTGCAGCACGGCCTCACGCAGTTCGCCGGGGGTCAGCTCCCCGTTCGTCAACGCGCCGCGGACCTGGATCTCGATCAGGTCGGCGCGACCCAGGGCGGCGGTGGCTCCGATCACCAGGAGCCGTCGATCGCGAATGGAGAGCCCTGGCCGGCTCCAGATCTCGCCGAAGAGATGGTCGATCGTGTCCTGCAGCATGGGATTCGACTCCTTCGGCATGGTGGCCGAGAAACCTGGACCGTAGACCGCGTCCATGGTCTCGAGTCCCAGTTCGGTGGTCTCGCTCATGGGGTCTCCTTCAGCGAGATCGTCAGGGTGTCCCGACCGTTGGCCCGGGCGGCGTCGACGAGTGGGACGCGAATGTCGCTGCGCGCGGCCAGTTCCTGGGCGGCGGCGAGGTCCTTGTCCATGAGGCGCTGAACCTGCGGCACCATCGCGGCGGTATCCGGTTCACCTGCCAGCTGGTTGCGCAGCCAGGAGAACAGCGTGCTGCCCTCGGGGTCGGCGGCGTGCACGGCCTCGATCAGGTGGCGGGGGTCCACTCCCGCGGACTCGACGAGCGTGGCGGCCTCGTGGACGGCGCGCCACGTACCGTAGGTGATGACGTTGCGCGCGATCTTCGTCGCCATCCCGGCCCCCAGTGGGCCGCAGTGCACGACGTCCTTGGCGAAGTCCGACAGCACCGGCATGGCGCGGGCGACGGTGGCGTCATCTCCTCCGAGCATGGCCACCAGGCCCTGCGGCACCGCCTGGGTGACACCGCAATCCAGCAGGGTCACACCGTGATTCGCACACTCCCTAGCCAGCTCGTACACGACGGGAACGGCAACGGTGCTCAGCAGCACCACGATGAGACCGGGGTGGGCAGCCGCCAGCACGCCGTCCTCGGCGGAGAGAACTTCTCGAGCTTGGTCGGCGTCGACCACCGCCAGCACGACGACGTCGCTGTCACGCGCCACGTCGGCCGGAGACGGCGCGATGCCTTCGACGCCGGGTAGTCCGTCGGTGGCGTCGGGACGGATGTCGTATACCGCGGGGGTGCGGCCGTGGCGCGCCAGGCTGACGGCGACGCCGCCGCCGATCATGCCGAGCCCGATGACGCCCGCCCGCAGCGCCGTTGGGCTGGACTCGGGTGCTGCGATGTCGCTGTCGGTGGTCATGCGATTGCTCCTTGCTCGAGGATCTGGGTGAGGTCGGCCTGCTCTGCCACCAGGGATCGGGCGGCACGCAGTGGACGAATCATGTTGACGCCGACCGCTGCTCGCGCCTTGCCGTGGCTTCCGTAGACGGCGACGAAGGCGCGGTCGTCGAGGCTGCCGTCGACGATGGTGAAGGAATCCGCGCCGCGGGGGAGGCCATGAATCTGGATCTTGAGGTCGTACTGGTCCGACCAGATGTAGGGGACCGGGACGAACGGCACGGGGTCGGCCCCGGCGAGGATGTTGCGCGCGACCGCCATGCCCTGCTCGGCGGCATTGGTGCGGTGCTCGAGGCGGATCCGCTCGCCGAGCCCGACGTGGTACCACGACGCCACGTCGCCCGCGGCCCACACGTGGGGTGCGGCCCGGCAGAACTCGTCACACAGCACGCCGTTCGCCGTCGGAACCCCGCTTCCGGCAAGCCATTCGACGTTGGGAACGGAGCCGATCGCCACCAGGACGACGTCGGCAGGCAGTGTGGTCCCGTCGGCCAGCCGAACACCGGTGACGCGGTCACCCTCGCTCGCGATGCCCGTGACCTTGACGCCCGCACGGACGGAGACGCCATGCTCGGCGTGCACGCCGACGAGCAATTCGCCGAGCTCCGCGCCCAGGACGTCCGACAGTGGGGCGTCGACGTCGGAGACCAGGGTCACCGATGCGCCGAGGGTGCTGGCCACCGACGCCACCTCCGCGCCGAGGAACCCGGCGCCGACGATCACCAGCCGCGGTCCTCCCGTCAGTTCGGAGCGCAGCCGTCGGGCGTCCTCCAGTGTGCGCAGCAGGTGCACACCGGCGATGCCATCGGTGTCCGGCAGGCGCCGGGGCCGCACTCCGGTGGCGACGACGAGATCCCGGTATGCGACGTCGGACCCATCGGACAGTCGAACCGAGTGCCCTGCGGTATCCACCGAGTCGGCACGGACACCGAGTCTGAAGTCGACGTCCAGAGCGGCGATCCGCTCCGGGGTTCGGAGCGCGACCCTGCCGTCGGGCCACGTCCCGGCGAGCACTTCCTTGGACAACGGCGGTCGGTCGTAGGGGAGGAGGTCTTCGTCGCCGACGAGTGTGACGGTCCCGTCGTAGCCATCGCGGCGCAGCGTCTCAGCAACCGAAAGGCCGGCTGCTGAGGCGCCCACGACGACGACGCCGGGCCGAACCGTCATTCGTCGACCTCGATCGCCGCCGCCGGGCACACCGCAGCCGCTTGCCGGGCGGCGTCGTACTGGTCCGCGGGCGGATCGGCATCGAGGAGGATGACGATTCCATCGTCTTCCCGCTGGTCGAAGAGGTCTGGTGCGGCGAGGACGCATTGACCGGCGGCGCAGCACTTGGTCTCGTCGATGGTGATGTGCATGGTGGACCTCACTCTCAGGAGTATGTGAACTTAGTTCAGTTATACGGCGAGGCTATACCCGGTTCCGCCCTCCGCACACCGCGGCCGCCGTGACTTAGCACACAATCGATAACTGAGCTAACTAGTTCGACCGCCGACGTCGATCCCGTCGCGGACGGAAGGGCAGGTCAGGGTGCGGGCCCACTACGGGAGGCGCCGAGGACGCTCCGCGGGCTCACGGACGTGCCCGAACGCATACCGGCCCGGGGTTTCGAAAATTGACGAGTCGGCAACACCTGAGCTCGTACGTCACGACCGAACTGAGGTAGCCATGGCAAAGACGATCATCGAGTTCGATTCGCTCAACACCGACGAGGGCGCTGCGACCGACGAGGCGCGCAACAAAGTCGGTCGCGAGGCGGCCGACGCGGCGTTCCGCGTCGTCGGGTCCGGACCGGGGCCGGGCTTCGCCGCTGGCGGACCGCTGACCCACTGGGTCCTCGAGATGACGAGCTAGCCGCGACCATCGAAACGGGCAAAGAACTCATCCAGCGCGTCGACGCTCGAGGCAACCACGTGAAGCCATGCTGACGAGACGCCGCGCGGCTCCGTGCGCCGGCGTCCGCCGCGAAGACGTTCCGACCCGTACCCGCTCGGTCTCCGTCGACGCCAGCAACGACTTAGTCTGATGACGATGGGATTGGACGAGACCGCCGCGATTCGTCTGCTCGGCGAGGTGCGCGTCGTACACCGCGGACACGTCGTCCAGCCGCGAGCGGTCGGTGGCGCGCGGTGCGTCGAGGTCCTGGCCTACCTGGCCGTGAACCGACATCGCGACGTTCCGCAGGACGAGATCGCCGACGTCCTCTGGCCCAAGAATCGCCCCCAATCCTGGTACGCCGCACTGCGGGGGGTCCTCTCCCGCGTGCGCGACACCATGGAGCTGGCCTCGATGCCGCCGGGCAGCGTCCGGTCCCGTGGCGGCAGCGTCCGGATGGCGCTGCCCGACGGACTGGTCACCGACATCGAATTGGTCCGGCGCTACTGCGCGCCGTCCGGCGGCGACCTGGCCGCGGCGGTCGCGGATGCGCGGCGGGCGCTGGCCCTCACCGCCGAACCCGCGCTGGTCGGCGCCACCGGATCGTGGGCCAACGACGTGCGCGCGGAACTGGACCAGCTTCGCCGACGCGCGTGGGAGATCGATGCCGGCGGATCGCTGACCCTGGGCGAGCCCGCTCGCGCGGTCGAATCGGCCGAGGCCCTGCTGGCCTTGGATCCGCTGCGCGAGAGCGCCTATCGGACGGTGATGAGCGGCTATCTGGCCCTCGGCGAACGAGGACGGGCACTGCAGGTCGCCGCCCGCTGTCGGCACGTGCTCGACACCGAACTCGGGGTCGCGCCATCGGCCGAGACGGAAGCGCTCTATCTGGAGATCCTGCGGGCCGACGAACCTGGCCCCGTCGCGCCACGGCAGGCGACCGACGTCGATCCCGAATTCGTCGGCCGCAGTGCCGAGTTGCGGGCCATCAGCGAAGCGATCGAGCGCGCCGACCGGGGCCGCGGACAGTTCGTCGTCGTCACCGGGGAAGCCGGGAGTGGCAAGACCACACTCGCGCGCGAGGTCGTGGCACGCGCCCGCGCCGCGGGGGCGCACGTCCTCTTCGGTCGGTGCAGTGACGAGGCGGTCGTGCCCTTCGAGCCGTTCGTCGAGGCCGTGGGTCGGGAACTGGACGCGCTGGGTGCGGCGCAGGCCCGAGAGTGGTTGCAGGTCAACGGAACCGACATCCTGCGTCTCGTCCCCGGCGTCGCGCGGCGCCTGGGGGAGGCGCCGCCGGCCCGGTCCGACGTCGACGAGCGCGACGTCGTCATGACCGCGGTCCTGGACTGGTTGACCTCGCCGGTCAGGACGGGTCCCGCGGTCTTGGTCATCGACGACCTGCACTGGTCCTCGGCCGCCACGCTGGCGGTGCTGCGGTACCTGATCCACGCCTCCGAGCAGAGCCGGCTGTGCGTGATCGCCACGGTCCGCGACGAGTACGCCGACGTCGGCTATCTGCGCGCGACGTTGTCGGCGCCGACGCGATCCAGTGGGGTGCAACGACTTCAGCTGGGCGGGCTGAGTCTGGCCGAGGTCGGCGCGCTGGTCGACGCGGCGGACACCACGCTCGATCCGGCCACGCTCCACGAGCGCACCCACGGTCTGCCGCTGTTCGTGGTCTCGCTGATCAACTCCAGCGAGTCGGGTTCGGTCGAGACGTTTCCGGCGTCGGTCGCCGAGTCGGTCGCCCAGCGCGAACGCCTCCTACCGCCCACGGCCCTGGCGCTGTTGCAATTGTGCTCGGTGATCGGCATGACCGCGCCGCGCGCCCTGTTGCGCTCCATCGCAGACGACGTCGACGACATCGCCTTCGCCGACGCACTCGACGTGTTGGTGCGCAACCGGTTGGTGACGGAGACGCCGTCGGGCGTCGAGATCCGGTTGCGCCACCCGCTGGTGCAGGAAGCGGTCTATGCGCGCATCAGCGGCAGACGGCGCTCGCAGCTGCACACCCGCGTCGCGCACGTGATGGAGCACCTCGGTAGCGTCGCGGCCGCCGACGACCATTCGCGCCTGGCATACCACTTCAGTCGTGGTCTGGACTCCGAACGTCCACGCGCAGCGGTGTTCTCCCAGCGGGCGGGCGACAGCGCGATGTCCATCGGCGCCTACGAGGACGCCGTGGTGTTCTACACGAGCGCGACGGAACAGATGGTTCCGCGCGGGGACTCCGCCGCGCGCTGTCGGCTGCTGATCGATCTCGGTCGCGCGCAACGCAAGGCGCGCGACCCGGCCTTCCGTCCCACCCTGTTCGAGGCGGTCTCGATGGCCAAACGGTTGGGCGACGAGGAATTACAGGTGACCGCGACGCTGGCGAACGACCAGCCGGGCACCCTGTACGCCCACATCCACTACGACCACGAGCGGACCGATACCCTCTACGACGCACTCCGCGTCCTGGAATCCGCAGGACGCGGCGACGGGCCGGCTGCGGCATACCTGCTGGCGCAGTTGGCCATCGAGCTGGTCTGGGTAGCCGATACCCGGGTCTTGCGCGACCTGCTCGACCGATCCATCGGGGCGGCGCGGCACAGCGGTGATCAGGATGCGCTCGTCGCCGCCCTGTTCGCGGTGCTGGTCGTGCTGCGGGTGCCGTCGCACGCCGAGTTTCGCAGGGCGTGCTACGTCGAGCTGATGGGACTGCTCGAGTCGCCGACGCGGCGGGTCGATTCCCTGGTGGCGGTGTGGATCGCGCGCAACCAGATCGAGTACGGACACCTCGCCGCCGCGGCGCAGACCCGGTCCACCCTGACCGAGGCCCGCGTGTCGCGCGATCCCGAGTTGGCCTGGATGGTGGGCAACGTCGACTTCGGGATCGAGCTGGCTGTCGGCCGACTCCGGGCGTGTGACCCGAAATTCGATGCGCTGCGCGACATTCCGGCCTCACCGGCAGTGACCTACTCCTACGGGCGCCTACTGGGACAGCTGTTCGCCCTGCGGGCGCTGCGCGGTGACATGGGCGAGATCGTGGCCGTGGCGCAGGACATCATCGGACGGTTCGACGTCGTCGCCACCTACCGCGCGTGTCTCGCGACTGCGTACGCCGACGTCGGCGACCTCGACGCGGCGGTCGAACTGGTCGGCTGGTACGACCGGCGTCGCATCGACGAGATACCCGTGAACAACCTGTGGTTGAGCACGATCGTCACGATCGGCCGGGTCGCCGCGCAGGTGGGCAACACCGAGGTCTGTGCCATCGTCTACGACCTGCTCGTCGATCACGCCGACGAGAACACGATCTCGTGGGCCGCGGTCTTCGGGGTCGTCCACCATCACCTCGCCGAACTGGCGATCGCGCTGGACCGCTACGACCATGCCGCGGTCCATCTCGACGAGGCCCTCGCCGAACATCAGCGGCGCGGTTTCATGGGCTGGTTCGCCGAAACCGCTTACCTCGAAGCGCTGCTGGAGGCACGACGGGACGGGCGGCCGTCGGTCGCGGCCGTCGCCCGCGCCCGTCATCTGGCCGACGACGTCGGCGCCACCGCCGTGCGTCGGCGCATCGACGCCGTCGCCGCGGCCCACGGACTGGCCTCCTGACCGCGCGCGGTCGTCGACCGGCGGCGGTCACGGCACCCTCGGTGGGTGACGGGGTGGTCACCCAATGTCGGCCAGCGCGTTGAGCTTTCGTCCTTGGACGTAGACCTCGGCGATGGAGCTCTCGCGCAGGCCCATCAGGAGGGCGAACAGGGTCTGGTCGCGGGCGAGGTCGGAGTTCTCCGAACGGTAGGCGTTGTGCAGCAGGCCCTGGAGTGCCTCGGCGGGCTCGACGACGACGAAGTCGGCTTCCTTGCCGGTGTCGAAGTTGCCGAAGCGGTCCTCCATGTCCAAGGCACGGGCGCCGGCCAGGGTGCCCACGAACAACATCTCCGCGGGGTGCATGGACACGCCGTCGTCACCGGGTTCGGTGATGTGCTGTTTGAAGGCGTCGCCGAGTACGCGGGGGATGAGCCATTCGTCGCCGCCGCCGAAGTCGGTGCCCGAGGAGATGTTGACCCCCGAGGCGACGGTGCGCTTCCACGGCATCGTGCCCGAGCCCAGGAACAGTTGCGACACAGGGCAATGCGAGATGGAGGTGCCGGTCTCGGCCATCCGGGCCAGTTCGACGTCCTGGCAGTGCACGCAGTGGGCCAGGATGGTGCGCCGGCCCAGCAGGCTCTTGCCCCCGACCGTGGAGCCGGGCAGGAACTTGCCGTCGTAGGTGTCGAGGTAGGAGTCCACCTGGTAGGTCTGCTTGGTGGTGTCGACCTCGCCGGTGCCGGGGCGGTTGTTCTCGTTGAGGTGGCTGTGGACGTAGACCCCGCGGTCCTTGACCTCGTCGTAGAGTTCGCCGAGATTCTTGAGCGTCTCGGTGGTCACCGACAGCGAGAACCGCGGCACGATCGCCACGTGCAGCAGGGCGGTGGCGACGTCACCGGTGTCGGCGGCGTGCCACTTGTCGATCTCGGCGCGGGTCAGGCGGATCGCCTCGTCCTCGGAGGTGATGAGGGGTTTGGCGGTGTCCCCTCCGACGGTCTGGATGCCGCGGCCGCTGACCACCCGCAGCCCGGCTTCCCGGGTGCGTTCGAACAGCGCGTCCTGGGCGTGGGGGAAGGCCGAGCCGAACACCATCGCCGCGGTCGTGCCCGCCGCGATGCGGCGATTGCAGAACTCCACGGCGGCCCGGGCGGCGAAGTCGGGGTCTTCGAACTTGCTCTCGGAGGGAAAGATGCACAGGTTCAGCCACTCCAGCAGCTGCCCGCCGCCGTAGGAGTCCCCGGCGAACGTCTGGGGGAAGTGGATGTGGGTGTCGACGAAGCCGGGCAGCAGGAATCCCCCGGAGTGATCGTTGACCGCCGCCGAGGCGTACTCGGCGGGCAGCTCGTCGTGCGGACCGCAGTAGACGATGGTGCCGTCGTCGTCGACGACGAGCGCGCCGTGGGGAATCGACACCAGGGCCTGCGCGGCCTCGGTCACCCGCGGTGCGCCGGCGATGTGGAACACGTGCCCCAGATGGACCTGCGTCATGAACGTTGCTCCCTCATTGATGGTAGTGAATCGACTTGCCGGACAACGGTATTCGAGCCACGACGAGCAGACGTCGCCCACGCCAGCAGCACCAGGGCGACGAGTCCGCAGACGGCGTAGAGCCAGCCCAGGGTGGTCTGATCATTCTCGGGCAGGGCGCCCACCGCCGCAAGGGCGGCGCTGACGATCAGATAGCAGCCGGCGCTGGCGATTCCGCCGACCAACCCGAGGTTCCTGGTGAACAGCCCCAGCGCCAGGCCGTAGGCCTGCGGGCACAGTACGCCGCACCCGGCCAGCGCCAGCGCCGCGCCGACGGTCAAGGCCCAGGCGTCGATGCCGATGGTCAGTCCGGTGATCACCAGCACGGCGGTGCCCGCGCCGAACAGGGCCAACGCGCTGAACGCCAGCCGCCTGGTGCTGGTGCGCACCGCGAAGTAGCCACATGCCAACTCGCCCACCAGGTTTGCCGCCCCCACGGCCAACGCGATGGCGCCGTAGGCGGCGGGCTCGAAGCTCAGTTGCTCCTGATACAGGAACGGACCCGCGACGCCGAAGGCCAGCTGCGCCGAGGCCAGCAGCCCGAACACCAGCACGAAGCATCCGAACACCGGATGACGCAGCGTCTGGACGACGGCGTGCGAGGTGGCCCGCACGGCGATCTGCGTCCGATCCGCCGGTGCCAGCGTCTCGGGGAGTGCGAGGACGACCACCGTCAGGACCAGACCGGCGAGCACGGCCACCAACGCGAACACCGCGCGCCACGACATGAATTGAACCAGCACGCCACCGACCGCCGGTGCGCTCACCGGTGCCAAACCCCAAGCCGCACCGAGGATTCCGGAGACCGAGGTGAGCTTCGCACCCCTGAAGCAATCGGCGGCCACCGCGTAGGACAGCACCATGCACGCGCACGCCGCGAGTCCCTGCAGGAAGCGGGCGGCCAGGAGGAACGTCACGCCGGGTGCGAGCGCGCACAGCACGCTGGTGAGGACCACCACGGCCAGGCAGGTCACCAGCACCCGCGTGCGACCCCACGCGTCGGCCATCACGCCCACCGGGATGAACCCGATCGCCAACCCCAGCATGTAGACGGTCACGGTGGCCTGTAGCGCGGCCGGCGTCGACCCCAGGTCGGTGACCATCTGCGGCAGCGCGGGCGTGTAGACGTCCAGCGGGATCTGGCTCAGCGGGATGACGCACAGCAGGATCGGCACGACGAAGCGGGGCGCTGCGTCCTGCCCCGCGGTCACGGCAGGGTCCAGAACTTGACGGTGAGGAGGTAGAAGACGACCGCCCACGCCGCATTGATCGCCAACACCACGCTTAGCCCCTTGACGTTCGTCCACGGCTGGCGGGCGTCCTTGGCCGGCGACATCCAGAAGCGCAGGATCGGCATGCCGTAGAACGGCATCGTCACGTAACTCATCACGAAGCTGGACAACAGATTTCCCACCAGCATGCCCAACCACAGCGGCATGCCCAGCGGCGCGGTCAACAACGTCAGGAACACCACCGTCGGATAGAGCCCCATCCACACCGCGATCGAGGTCTTGAAGTCCGACGGCGGTGCGCTCTGGGCATCGCCGTAGTCGAACCAGTTGCCGAAGGAATGCTCGATGCGGCTCAGGGTGAAGTCGGAGAAACGTTGATCGGCCAACAACTTCTGGCGCTGCTCGGAGGTCAGCCAGGCATCGAGATGGGCGGCGGTGTCGAACTTGTAGGAGATCGTCCACTCCTGCTGCACACCGGGCACGGGGCGGAAGATCTCCGACCCCCGAAACCCGTCGAAGCGGCTCTCCACCTCGTCGACCTGCCGTTGCCAGGCCAGGAAGTCCTCGACCTGATCCGGGTCCACCCGGTGACTGACCACCACGGTGACCAGCTCGTCGTCGACTCTCCCGTCCCTGGCGATCACCTGCTGGGTGCCGGGACCGTCGAACAGGTCCGCACCACGATCGAGGAATTCCTGACGGGTGGCGCTGTTCACCCAGCGCTGCATGTTGGCCGAAGAGTCGAACTGGTACACGACCACCCACTCGGGCTGCCCCTCGGTCGGTCGACGTAGCTCCACGCCCCTAAAACCCGGATAGCGCGCCGCCGCCGCACCCAGCTTCTTCTGCCATGCCAGGTAGTCCTCTTCGCGCCCCGGCCGAACGCACTGCCCGATCAACAGCGTCGCCGCGCCCTCGGATCGCGTAGCCGCGCCGGCGCTGGAGGCAATGTCTTCGGTCATGGGCGCGCCCTTTCGGCAGGGGGGGTCGGACCGTCGGCGGAATGGCGATCCGCGAAGCGGTCGTGATTTGCTCCGATAATTCTCATGGCGCCGAGGGAATTACATTAGCTACTGGCGCGGGCCAGTGCGCTCGTCGCCGATGGTCGCGCCGATGCGGGCGTGCCCACGTCACCGCCGACGGTCGCCGTCACCGTACGCCGGGTGTCGTGTCGGTCCTTCGAGGCGTAGTGCTCGCAAGTGCCTTGTTTCGATCATGATTCACGACACTGTTTCCGTCCACTCGTCCACGCGCGCCTACCCGACTCGAGCACCCGGTGTGCTCAGCGCGACGACGCGCTGAGGCGACCGGTCACCGAACGCCGGGGTTCGGCAACCACTGTAAGGACGGAATGCAATTATTTTGTAAATTTGCTCCCCGAGAATGGTCGAGCACCTCATTACGTCTTGCATGAAGACGGTCGACATTCCCCTCGTGCGATTACGCTGCGTTGCCATGACGATGGTGAGTCACGACCCTCCCGGCTCGGTGAGTGATTCGATGCTGCGGGAGCCTCCGGCGCAGCCGGAGCCCCCGACGCGGCGGCGCCGGCTGCGCGTGAGCATTCAGTCGAAGCTGCTCGTCATGTTGCTGGCGACGAGCGTGCTGTCCTCGGCAGTGGTGGGTGTGATCGGCTACGAGTCCGGCCGGAGCTCGCTGCGCGCATCGGTGTTCGACCGTTTGACCGAGATTCGGCAATCCCAGACCCGGCAACTGGAGGGCGGGATCAGCGATTTGGAGAACTCGCTGGTGGTCTATTCACGCGGGACGACGGCAACGGAGGCGGTCGAAGCCTTCACCGTCGGCTTCGACGACCTGAGTTCCGCCACGATCAGCCCGGCCCAGCAGCAGGCGCTCGACGACTACTACACCAAGAGATTCGCCAAGGACAAGAAGGAGCAGACCGGCGAGGACTTCGACGTCACCGGGCTGGTGCCGACGACGCCGGCGGCGCGCTACCTGCAGGCGCACTACACCGCGCCGTTCGGTTATCTCGATCAGCCCGAGGTGGATTGGGATGCGGTGATCGCCAACGACGATGCCCACGACGGGAGTTCGTGGTCCGCGGCGAACGCCGCGTACAACGGCTTCTTCCGGGAGCTCGTGACGCGGTTCAAGTACGAGGACGCTCTGCTGCTCGACACCAGGGGCAACGTCATCTACACCGCCTACAAGGGTGTCGATCTGGGGACGAACATCCTCACCGGGCCCTACAAGGGCAGCGATCTCAACGGCGCCTTCCAACGAGCCATCGACGCCGGCTCCAAGGACTACGTGGGGGTCACCGACTTCGGCGAATATCGGCCCTCCACCGAGCCGACGGCGTGGTTCGTGGCGCCGGTGGGGCCGCCGGGACAGGTCAAAGGCGTTATGGCACTGCAATTTCCGGTGTCCAAGATCAACGAGATGATGACGATGGGCGGGCACTGGAAGGACGCCGGCATGGGCGACACGGGGGAGACCATCATCGTCGGGCCCGACGACCTCATGCGCTCCAACACCCGGCTGTTCATCGAGAATCCGGAGGAGTACCGGCGCGAGGTCGTCGAAGCCGGCACCCCACCGGACATCGCCGACGACGCGATACGACAACACGGCACGACGCTCGTCCAACCCGTGGCGACGCAATCGGCGAAGTACGCGGAGCAGGGCCAGCAGGGCACGTTGATCGCCGATGACTATCTCGGCAACGAGTCGCTGCAGGCCTACGCTCCCGTCCACATTCCCGGGTTGCGCTGGGGCGTGGTCGCCAAGATAGACACGTCGGAGGCGTTCGCGCCCGTGACGGCGTTCACCAAGCAACTGGTGGTGTCCACGGTGCTCATCATCCTCGCCGTGTCGGTGGCCGCCCTCCTGCTCGCCCGTCTGTTCGTCCGGCCGATCCGACGGCTGGAAGCGGGTGCCGAGCAGGTCAGCACCGGCGTCTACGGGACGACCATTCCCGTCGAAACCCGGGACGAATTCGGCGATCTCACCGTGGCCTTCAACGAGATGAGCCGCAATCTGGCGATCAAGGAGGACCTCCTCGAGGAGCACAGGCGCGAGATCGACCGAATGATGGCGTCGATGATGCCCGAGACGGTGATGACGCGTTACCGCGACGGCGAGGAGACCATCGCCAGTGACCACCAGGACGTGACGGTGATCTTCGCCCAGGTCGCTGGACTCGACGACGTCTCGGCAGACCTGACGTCGGAGGAGTCACTGCTCATCGTCAACAAGCTGGTCCATCAGTTCGACCTGGCGGCCCAACGCCTGGGCATCGAACGGGTCCGCTCACTGCGCAACGGGTACCTGGCGACCTGCGGCCTGAACGTGCCGCGCATCGACCAGGTCCGGCGGACGGTGGACTTCGCCCTGGAGATGCATCGCATCGTCGTTCGCTTCAATGGGACCGATGGGACGTCCCTCGAACTCAAGGCGGCCATTCACAGCGGCACCGTCAGCAGCGGTCTGGTCGGTCGAGCGAGCCCCGTCTACGACATCTGGGGCGAGACAGTCGATCTCGTCTACCGGGTCCAGGCCGAGACACCGGACGCGGGGGTATTCGTCACCTCCACCGTTCATGACGCGATGGACGACAGCGCGTCGTTCACCGAAGCCGACCCGATCACCGTCGCCGGTCACCCGCAGCCGACGTGGCGTCTGGCGGTGTCGTCGTGACCTCGACGTGGGATGCGTCGTGGTTCGCCTGGGCGATCGGCGTCGCCATCGGGCTACCCATCGCGTTGGTGATCCTCACGGAGGTACGGGCAGCGCTGCAGCGACGGGGCAGCTCGTTGGCGCTGCCGGTGAGCGTGGTGCGCAACTATCTCCTCCCGTTGGGGGCGTTGCTCCTGGTGCTCCTCAAGGCGACGGAGATCTCGGCGCACGCCACCCCGATCCGCATCGTGTCCACCGCGTTCGGCTTCGTGCTGCTGCTGCTGGCTCTGTCCGGTCTGAACGCGACGCTGTTCCAGGGGGCGCCGGAAGGGTCCTGGCGCAAGCGAATTCCGTCGATATTCCTCGACGTCGCCCGGTTCGTGGTGATCGCCATCGGTCTGGCGCTCATCCTGTCCTACATCTGGGGCGCCAACGTCGGGGGCATGTTCACCGCGCTGGGCGTCACGTCGATCGTCCTGGGTCTGGCGCTGCAGAATTCGTTCGGCCAGATCATCTCCGGTCTGTTCCTGCTCTTCGAACAGCCGTTCCGCATCGGCGATTGGGTCGACACCCCGTCGGCGCAGGGGCGCGTGGTGGAGGTCAACTGGCGGGCCACCCACATCGACACCGGCAGCGGTCTCCAGATCATCCCCAATTCGGTACTGGCCCTGGCGTCCTTCAACAATCTCAGCCGACCCGCGGGTCAGCACGTCATGCCGGTCGTGGTTCAGTTCGGCTTCGACGATCCTCCCAATGACGTCTGCGAAGTGCTCGAAAAGGTGGCGAACTCCCTGCCTCAGCTGGCTCCCGGCGCCACGTCCGCCTGTGTCGCGGTGGGTGAGGGCAAGTACCGGACGTCGATACCGCTGACCTCGGCGGGTGAGCGCAGCCCGGCCAAAGCGACGTTCCTGCATTGGATCTGGTACGCCTCCCGCCGCGCGGGGCTGCACCTCGACGACGCCGACGACCACTTCACCACCCCCACCCGAATGACCACGGCACTGCGATTGTTCACGCCCACACTGCATCTCGACGACGACGATCGGCGGGTGCTGAGTGCGGTGGCCCGCCTGGCGCGCTATGGGGCCGACGAGACCATTCAGGCCCCGGGCCACATACCCACCCGCGTGACGTTCATCGTCACCGGACACATTCGAGTCGCCACGCTCGACGCGCACGGCGCGATGGTCGACGTCCGCACCCTCAGGGAGGGCGACCTCATCGGCGCCTCCGCATTGACCGACGAGCCGTCGACCACCGCGGCGTACGCCGTCGGAGAGGTCACCGTCCTACAGATCCAACGCAGAGACATGAAGGAGCTCATCTTGCGAAAACCACTTCTGGCCCACGAATTCGGCCGCGTCATCGAGGAATTCGACGACGACGTGCGGCGGGCACTGGGGATGGCGCAGTGAGCGTCGATCCGCGCGTCGACGACGTCACCGACCGGCTCGTCTCGGTCCTCGGCGAACGCGTCCACCGACCCGGGACGCCCGGATACCGGGCATCGCTGGACGGGGTGTTCTTCCCCGACGCATCACGACGTTCGCCGGTGGCCGTCGTCCATCCGCGCGACGTGCAGGACGTCGCCTCCGTCATGAGGACCGCTGCGCACAGTGGTGACCGGGTGACCGTTCGCGGCGGTGGCCTCAGTTCCAATTGCGTGGACGACTCCGCGGTCATGATCGACCTGTCGGTGCACATGGCCGACGTCGCGGTGCGCGGTGATCGCGTGGTGGTCCAGGGCGGCGCCACCGTGGGCGCGGCACTGGCGGCCGTCGCGCCACACGGCCGCGCGATTCCCGTGGGCATCGTGGGGTTGGCGGGCATGGGTCTGATCACGCGCGGGGGAGTCGGCTACCTGACCCGCGAGGTGGGTCTGGCACTGGACCAGCTCGTGGAGGTGGAGCTCGTCCTGCCCGGCGGCAGAGTCGTACGGCTGTCGCAGGACAGCGTCGGGGAGGACGCCGACCTGTGGTGGGCCGTGCGCGGATGTGCGCCGCCGTTCGGGGTCGTCACGTCGGTGGTGATGCGCACCGTCGAGCAGGGGCCGGTCTTCGTCGACCGGCTCGTCACCGGCACCGACGCCCTGGCGACGTACTTCGCCGAGGCGCCGAAGCTGCCGCGGCACACCACGATGGGCGCCGTGCTCGGATACGTGCCCGGTGGGTCGAACGAGCCGGTGCTGCTGGTCTACACCGCATGTCGCAGCCAGGATCCCGCCGACATCGACGTCGCCCGCGCCGCCACGTCCCGCGTGGCCGAATCCAGTACGTCCGTCGGTGCGTTCAGGTCGGAGACCAGCGGGCGATACCTCGATGGGCTGCCTCAGTTCTCGATCCCCGGTCCGCACGGCGAGGAACCCGCGCCGATCACGCTGCCCGAACCGGGGGCCGACCGCGGATGGTTCTACGGCAAGTCGGTGTTCACCGGTCCGACGTTGGGGCCGGTACTGGCCGACGGGTTGGTGGAGGCGATCGGGTGTGCTCCAACGAAGTTCTGCCGCATCGACTTTCAGCACACCGGCGGAGCGCTCGGCGACGTCGGTGACAGCGACACCGCATTCTTCGGGCGGGGCGGGGAATGGAACGTCCCGCTCAACGCGATCTGGTCGGACGCGTCCGACGGTGACGCCTGCTACGAGTGGGCGCGCCGGACGCTGCGGGTGCTCGCCCCGGAGACGATGGGCGTCTACAGCGTCGAGGTGCGTCCCGGGTTCGAGGAGACCGAACGCGAAACCGCATCCGCCTTCGGCCCCAACTTGATTCGACTTCGCGAGCTGCGCCGCAGGTACGACCCCACCGGCGTCCTCGCGGTCTACCCCCTCTAGGACGCGACCCGCCGGCAGCGGGCGTCAGCCGCCGGGACGGATCGTCGGGCGTGGCTGGGCGCTCCGTTCGTGCAGTGCGGCCAGTCGGGCGTTGTAGGCGGCCAGGGCCGCTTCGTCGTCGTCGAGGTCGACCGAGCCGTCGTCGTCGGCCCCGAGGGTGGCTTGTCGGCGGATGCGGTCCAGCCACGGTCCGAGGCTGGCGCCGGCGTCGCCCCCGGAGATCCAGCGGCCGCCGGCGATGACCATCAGGACCATCATCAACCCGTCCCCGCCGAACCACATGATGGCTCCGGCGGTCGTCTGGTCGACCAGGGCCGAGGGGCCCCAGTCCCGCGACGCGGCGTAGGCGGGGGCGATCGGTGTGCTGGTCATCATCAGCACGATGCCGACCAGGGTGTCGGGGAACATGCAGATCGCGAGCACGACGAACCGCAGCAGGTGAGGCATCGGTGGCTCGGTGGTGAGTTCGTTGCCGACCAGGGGCAGCAGCAGCAGATATCCCGTGACGAGGTAGAGCACCATCTCGCCGTCGTGAATCCACATGTGCTCACTCATGGCCTGTTGGAACCCGGTGATGTGGGTCAGGATCAGGACCGCGGCGTAGAGCGGAACGGTGATGCGCGGGGAGATCGACCCGCGGAACAGGCGCCCGGCCCGAATGGTGTCGATGCGGGCGCGCACCGCCTCTCCGCTGGCGTCGCGCACCAGCCGGATCGGCTGCGCCCACACCAGCAGCGCGGGCACCACCGTGATCAGCAGCAGGTGCACGATCATGTGCACCCAGAACAGGTGGTGGCTGTACACGGCGAGGGCACTGTTCACCACCAGGACGAGGATCAGGATCGCGGCGAGCGCCGAGACGATGCGCAGCGGTGGCCACGACTGCCCCTGGCGCCGCAGTCGGAGGACGAGGACGAGGTAGCCGACCAGTGCGAGGGCGATGAGCAGGTCGGCCACGGGGGAGGACGTCCAGGTCGTCAGCCATGCCGAGCCTATGGGTGGCGGGCTATCCATCGTCATGACGCGGGCTCCGACTCGGTGTTGGGGTGTGCCGTGGTGTCCTCATCGAGAGTAGCCAGAAGTGTCCATCGCGACCGGACCGCGGCCGTCATTGCAGTGTGCAATAGTTGCACTGTACTGGTCGAATCGGGGCTCCCGTCGCCGAGAGGACATCCATGCCCGATCACTCCGATGCCGCCGCCGACGACACGGTGGACGGCATCACCGACGCCCTCCTGACGGCCTCACGGCTGCTGGTGGCGATCTCGGCGCAGTCCATCGCGAATGTCGATGAGACGCTGACCATTCCGCAGTTCCGCACCATGGTGATCCTGTCCGCCCGCGGCCCGGTCAACCTGGCCACCCTGGCCGGCCTGCTCGACGTGGCTCCCTCCACCATCGGCAGGATGGTCGATCGCCTGGTGTCGGCGGGGCTGATCGACCGCCAGCCCAACCCCGACTCGCGCCGCGAAGTCGTCGTCGACCTGACCGTCCGCGGCCTGGACGTGGTGGCCGGCGTCACCGGGCACCGGCGTCGCCGCATCGCCGAGGTCGTCCGCACGATGCCGCCGCGGGAGCGACGGGGACTGGTTCGGGCGCTGACCGCGTTCACCGACGCCGGTGGGGAGCGGGCCGCGACCCTGGAGGTCGACAGTTTCCTTGCCTGACAAGGGGACTCGCACCCCGCGGCGCGCTCAGCGCCTCGAGGTCGCCGAACCTTCGGCAGGCTGGCGATCGGTGGCGAAGGACCCGACGTGATCGATCACGGCGTGCAGTGCGGTCTGCAGGGGTTCGCCGTCACGCAGGGTCTTGGCCAGCAGGAGCCCGCCCTGCACCGTGGTCAGCAGCGTCGTGGCGAGCACGTCGACGTCGGCGTCCGGCCGCAGTTCGCGACGGTCCTTCATGGCTTGCAGGCCGTCGCGGATGGCGTGCTGCCACCGCCGGTAGCCCTGAGCGAGGGCTTCCCGTGCCGCAGCATCGGTTTCGGCCAACTCGCTGGCGAGTGACCCCAGCGGGCAGCCGCCGTGGTAACCGTTGGTGCGCTGGAGGTCGGCGATGACGTCGGCCCAACTGCGGAGCGCGTCGAGATCGTCGAGGCGGGCGAGGAGCGGTTCCTGGAAGCCGAGGATGGCGTCGGTCTGGAATTCGATGACGGCACGGGTGAGCGAGCGCTTGTCGCCGAAGTAGTGGTAGATCTGCGACGCGCTGACGCCGGCCGCCGACTGGACGTCCTCGGTGCTGGTGCCGGCCACCCCCCGCTCGAACATGAGGGCGGCGGCCTCGGCCACGATGCGGTCCCGGGTGAGCTGGCCCTTTCGGGTGAACATCGCACCAGCGTACCGATAGTGGAGTTGACATTCCAAAACGAAGGGGGTTTTGTGGAGTGATCAGTCCACTCTGCAGCGAAAGGCGAGGCCCATGACGGCACACACCCCCACGATCGAGGAGCAGGCACGAGCGACGGCGGCGGGCGCGGCCGAGAGGTTTCCCGCGGACGTGGTGGCCGCGTTCACCGCCGATCAGGCCGAGCTCGATGCCCGCGGCGTGCCCGCCGGCGTCGCCGTCCCCGGGACCGGCATGCCCGACGGCGACCTGCTCGACGTCCACGGTGCGCCGACGTCGCTGGCGCGCGTGCGCGACGGCAAGCCCGCGGTCGTGGTGTTCTACCGTGGGGCGTGGTGCCCGTACTGCAACATCGCGCTGCGGACCTACCAGGATCAACTCGTCCCGGCACTCGCCGATCGCGGCGTCGAGTTGATCGCCGTCAGCCCCCAGAAGCCCGACGGGTCGCTGAGTGCCGCGGAGTCGAACGAACTGACGTTCGCGGTCGTGTCGGATCCGGGCAACCAATTGGCGGGCGCTCTGGGCATCCTGACCCAATCGTCGGCGGAATCCCTTGCCGCACAACGTAAGATCGGGCTGGACGTCACCGAGGTGAATGCCGATGGCGGTGCGGCCCTGCCGATGCCCACCGTCGTGGTGGTCGACGCCGCGGGCGTGATCCGCTGGATCGACGTGCATCCGAACTACACCACGAGGAGCGAGGTGCCCGACATCCTCCGTGCCGTCGACGCGGCGGTCCAGTGACGGTGAGCGCCGATCTCGACTTCTACTTCGATCCCGTCTGTCCCTTCGCCTGGATGACCAGCAAGTGGGTGCGAATGGTGGCCGAGCAGCGCGACTATACCGTCGACTGGCGGTTCATCTCGCTGCGAATACTCAACGCGCACATCGACTATGACGCGCACTTCCCACCCGACTACGAGGCGGGGCACACCGCGGGACTCAAACTGCTCCGCGTCGCCGCGCGCGTCCGGGCCGACCACGGGCCCGAGGCGGTCGGACCGCTCTACCTCGCGCTGGGGCGTCGCATCTTCGACACCGCGTCCGACGGTCCCGCGACCGGCGCCCACCAGGGTTCGCGCGAATTCCTCGAGCCCATCCTGACCGACCTCGGTCTGCCCACCGAGCTCGCCGACGCCCTCGACGACGACGCCCTCGACGACGTGCTGCGCGCCGAGACCGACCACGCGCTGGGCCTGACCGGCAAGGACGTCGGCACCCCGATCCTCCACTTCCAGCCGCCCGACGGAGTGGCGTTCTTCGGGCCCGTCATCAGCCGACTGCCGAAACCGGATGAGGCCGTGCACCTTTGGGACCACGTCGTCGGGTTGGCGAGCTTCCCCGGCTTCGCCGAGCTCAAGCGCAGCCTGCGGGAACGGCCGCAGCTCGCGAGTTTCGGCGTCGACCCCGCGGCCACGGGCGTCGAGGAGGACTGGCACGGCGGGAGCCGCCGGACCAAGAAGTAGCACGCCAACGCCTCTCGCCTCGCACACGTCTGTCGACGTCGTCAACGAATGATGACGCTGTCGAGGCCATGGCTCTCGCGACAGGCTCTCCATCGGCGAGGCTCGACTCTGCGCACAGGGCGCCATTCGCCCCGTCCCTCCCGCACTCTTGCGCCATGGCCGCAGAGTCGAGCCGTTACCGCAGCTAGAAAATCTAGCGCCGCTATTGACGGCGGTCGGGTACAAGGTTAGCGTTGCTAACACCAACGACCAAAGGACGCCGCCATGACCACCATCACCACCGTCGGGTACGTGCTCGCCGGTCTGCTCGCCGCTGGCATCGTGTTCATCGGCGCACGATTTCTCGTCGCGCCCGGCGTCGCCGCCGCCGGTTACGGCGTAGTCCCCGACGTGGACGAGACCGCCGTGCGCGCCTACCTCAGCGTCAAGGGCGTGCGTGACATCGCCACCGGCCTGTTCGTCGGCATCCTGATGATCGCCGGCGCCACCCACCTCGTCGGGTGGGTGATGTTGGCCGCCACGATCATTCCGCTCGCCGATGCCACCATCGTGCTGCGCAGCGGCGGGTCCAGGGCGATCGCCTGGGGTGTGCACGGGAGCACCGCGGCCGTCATGCTGATCACCACGGCGCTGCTGCTGTTCTAGCCCTCCTCGCGCCGACCCGCGACGAACGACGCCTGAGCGCAGCGCCATTCGACCGATGCGGTCGGGGGTGCGGTCTTAGCGCGCGGGGTAGGCCAGAATGGGACGGGTCGAGAGGAGGCCCGTGTCGCGACAGTCAACGCGTAAAGCCTTGCCCGCGAGCCTGGCCCACCTGACCGACGACGCCTTCCTCGGGGTGCTGTCCGCGGAGGGTGCCGTGTCACGCGCACACGTCGCGAAGGTCACCGGCATCTCCAAGCCCACCATTTCCGAAGCGGCACAACGGCTTCTCGCCGCGGGGATCATCGTCGACCTCGGGCTGAGCGCGGGCCACCGCGGCCGTCCGACCCAGCTC
This sequence comes from Mycolicibacterium madagascariense, assembly GCF_010729665.1. Lineage (NCBI taxonomy): Bacteria > Bacillati > Actinomycetota > Actinomycetes > Mycobacteriales > Mycobacteriaceae > Mycobacterium > Mycolicibacterium madagascariense. The sequence continues at coordinate 1,760,175 of NZ_AP022610.1, forward strand.
TACGACATCAACCCCCACTATGGCCACGCCCTCGGGGTGGCCCTCGAGCGGGGGCACGTGGCCGTGCGGGTGTTGAACTACCGGGGCCAGATCGTCTGCGACTACCAGCTCGACACGCCCGCCGACGGCGATCTGTTCACCGCCCTGGCCGACGCCCGTGGACTCGTCGCGAAGTACTGCCGGCACCTGAGGACGCCGCGCCTGGCGACCGCGGTGTCGGTCGCGGCGCCCGTGGATCCCACGACCTCGACGATCGTGCAGGTGCCGGACGCTCCGTTCACGGGGACCGTCGCGTCCTTCGGCGCGGCGCTGGGCCTCGGCGAGGACGAGTCCGTCCACGTCGACAACGACGTGAACTGGGCGACCCTCGCCGAGCACCGGCTGGGGTCCATGCGTGACGTCAGCGACTTCCTCTACGTGTACCTGGGCGCCGGGGTCGGCGCCGGACTCCTGCTCGGCGATCGCCTCCACCGCGGAACCCGCGGCGTGGCAGGCGAACTCGCGTTCACCGCACTCGAAGGTGGCCAGACCCTGATGCGCAGACTCGCGAGCTCGGTCATCGGCACCGACGACGGCCGGTCGATCGACACCGCCCGCGCGCTGCGCCTGTTCGCCGACGACGGACCCCGGACCGCCGAGCTCGATCACATCCTCGACGACCTGGCGCGGGTGATCGTCAACGTCACCACCACGATCGATCCGGGTCGGGTGGTCCTCGGCGGTCCGCTCGCCGCGTCGCCCTCGCTGGTCGACGCCCTTCGCGCACGCATCCGGCGCGACGCGCTGACCGACGTCACCGTCGGCACCAGCCCGCTCGGACGCGACGCCCCGATATCCGGCGCCGCGATCGGCGCACTCGAACTGGCCCGGGAGCGCCGTCGCCAGAGGTGACGCGGCGCCGGTCGCTAGCCCGGCTGGCTGTTGTTCTTCTGCGAGCCCCACCCGTGAACGCGGTCCACGGTGATGAGTGCGCTCACGCGCGCGCGGTCACGACGGGGGTACGGCTGATCGGTGTAGTGCTGCGACAGCGCGTCGATGTCGGCGAGTCCCTCGTCGTCGTAGATCCGGGTGACGTGACCGATCACCGTGACGTGGGTGTACCAGTCGGAGGAATCGATGACCGTCAGCGAGACGCGCGGGTCCTTCTTGATGTGCTCCAACCGCTTGCGTCCCTCGTCCATGTTGACGAGGACCTCGTCACCGCGTAGCAGGTACCACGTGGCGGCCGACACCGGCTGCCCGTCGGACCGCACCGTGGCGATGACCGCGGGGTTGGGCTTGGCGAGCATGGCCTTGGCTTCTTCTGACAGCGACTGAGACATGTCCATCATTGTCCACCGCCGACGTTGCGGCGCCCACGCGCCCGCCCTAGAACAGCGACAGTTGGCGGGTGTCCTCGTCGCCGAACGTCGCCGGCACCGGGCGGTTGCGCACCCGCACCGGCCACCAGAACCACCGGCCGAGCAGCGCCGCGATCGACGGTGTCATGAACGACCGCACGATCAGCGTGTCGAAGAGCAGGCCCAGCGCGATCGTGGTGCCGATCTGCCCCAGCACCAGGAGGTCGCTGAAGATGAACGACGCCATCGTGAAGGCGAACACCAGCCCGGCCGCGGTGACGACCGATCCGCTGCCCGCCATCGACCGGATGATGCCGGTGTTGATCCCGGCGTGGATCTCCTCCTTGAACCGGGACACCAGCAGCAGGTTGTAGTCCGATCCCACGGCCAACAGCAGGATCACCGCCAGCGGCAGGATGACCCAGTACAGCTGGATGCCCGCAAGGTACTGCCACACCAGCAGCGACAGGCCGAACGACGCCCCCAGCGACAGCGCCACGGTCCCCACGATGACGAGCGCGGCCACCAGGCTGCGCGTCACGAACATCATGATGAGCATGATCAGGCTGAGCGAGGCCACGGCGGCGATGATGAGGTCGTAGTGCGCCATGTCCTGGATGTCCTGGTAGGTCGACGCCGTGCCGCCGATGTAGATCTTCGATCCCGCCAGTGGCGTGCCCTTGATGGCTTCCTGCGCCGCGTGCCGGATGGCGTCGATGTGCGAGATCCCCTCGGGCGTCGCGGGATCGACGTCGTGGGTGATGATCATCCTGGCGGCCTTGCCGTCGGGGGAGAGGAACAGCTTGAGGCCGCGTTGGAACTCGGGGTTGCTGAACGCCTCCGGCGGTAGGTAAAAGGAGTCGTCGGTCTTCGACGCGTCGAAGGCCTGGCCCAGCGCCGTCGAATTCTGCAGGGCCGCTTGAGTTCCGCTGTAGATGCCGTTGGTGGTGGCGTAGTTCGTCTTCGTCAGGTCGCGGTTGGTCTGCTGGTTCTGGATCTGCGGGGGGATCAGCGACAGCAGCTTGGGCTGCAGCGCGTCGAGCTTGGAGATGCTGCCCGAGACGTTGGCCAGCTGATCGGTCAGCGCGTCGATCCCGTCGAGGGCGTCGAAGATCGACCGCAGCGCCGCGCACACCGGGATGTCGAAACAGTGTGGCTCCCAATAGAAGTAGGCCCGCAGCGGCCGGAAGAAGTCGTCGAAGTTGGCGATCTTGTCGCGCAGGTCCTGAGCCGTCGCGACGGTCTGCTTGAACGCCTCGCTCTGCTCGTGGGTGACCTCGCTGGACTGCTGCTGCAGGGCGTACTGCTGGCGCAGCACGGTGATCGTGTCGTCGATGACCCCGACCTGCTTGAGCAGATCGGCCGCGCGGGCCTGCTGGAACGGCAGGTTGTTGATCGACGACGCATTGCCCGAGCTGATCTGGAACGGTATCGAGGTGTGGTCCAGCGGGGTGCCCAGCGGCCGCGTGATCGACTGCACCTGGGCGATGCCGTCGGTGTGGAACACGGCCTTGGCGACGCGCTCGAGCAGGATCATGTCCGTCGGGTTGCGCAGGTCGTGATCGGTCTCGATCATCAGCAGTTCGGGGTTGAGCCGCGCCTTGGAGAAGTGGCGTTCGGCGGCGGCATATCCCACGTTCGACGGCGCCGAGGCGGGCATGTACTGCGCCACGTCGTAGCTCGTCTGATAGCCCGGCAGCGCGGTCAATCCGAGGAAGGCCAACGCCAGCGTCGCGATCAGGATCGGTCCCGGCCACCGGACGATCGCGGTGCCGATCCGACGCCAACCCCGTTTGGCGGTCTTGCGCTTGGGCTCCAGCAGCCCGAACCGACCGCCGATCACCACGACCGCCGGCCCGAGCGTGAGCGACGCGGCGAGGGCGATCAGCACGCCGATCGCGGCCGGGATGCCGAGGCTCTGGAAGTAGGGCAGGCGGGTGAAGGACAGGCAGTACACCGCGCCGGCGATGGTCAGTCCGGAACCGAGCACGACGTGCGACGTGCCGCGGTACATGTCGTAGTAGGCGACCTCGCGGTGCAGGCTCTCGTTGCGCCGTTCGTGGTAGCGGCCGAGCAGGAAGATCATGTAGTCCGTGCCGGCGGCGATGACCAGCAGCGTGAGGATGTTCGTCGAATAGGTCGACAGGCCGATGAGTCCCGAGTTGGCGAGGAACGCGACGATCCCACGGGCCGCGGACATTTCGATGAGCACGGTGATCAGGGCCAGCAGCATCGTGACGATCGAGCGGTAGACGATCAGCAGCATCACCGCGATCACCCCGACCGTCAGCAGCGTGACCGTCACGGTGCTCTCGTTGCCCACCTCGAACTGGTCGGCGATCTGCGGGGCGGAACCCGCGACGTAGGCATGGATGCCCGGTGGTGCCGGTGTGTGGGCGATGATGTTGCGCAGCGCGTCGACCGATTCCAGCGACAGCGCCTCACCCTGGTTGCCCGACAGGAACACCTGCACGTAGGCGGCCTTGCCGTCGGGGCTCTGCGAGCCCGCGGCGGTCAGCGGGTCACCCCAGAAGTCCTGGACGTGCTGAACGTGCTTGGTATCGGCCTCGACCCGCTTGATCAGGCCGTCGTAGAAGCGGTGGGCCTCCGCGCCGAGGGGCTGGTCGCCCTCGATCACGATCATGGCCTCGCTGTCGGTGTCGAACTCGTGGAACACCTTGCCGATGCGCTGAAAGGCTTGCAGCGACGGCGAATCCGGCGAACTCAGCGCGACGTTGTGCTCTTCGCCGACGGCCTCCAGCTGGGGCACCAGGGCGTTGGTGAGGGCGGCCGCGGCCACCCAGAAGATCACGATGGGGACGCACAGCCGACGAATCCACTTCGCGAACCGGTCGGTGACCGTTGCCCGTTCTGCCAGGTGATTGCTCATCCGGACTTGTCCAGGCAAAAGGTGTACGCGTTCAAGGTGTTTGCCGTTCTCTCGTCCTTGACCGCGTCGTCGATCATGATCCGGCAGCCGATGGAGTTGGTGTCGCCCTGCGCGGCGACGTTGACGAAGACCGAGGGTTGGGTGGTGGTGGTGTCATACGCCCACGGCAGGGCGGCGGCGTCGACCCGCTGCGGCTGGGCGTTGACGTCGAGGTAGGTGATGGTGGCCGTCGTGCCGGGCGCGCCGAAGACCTCGAGCACCACGTGCTTGGGGTTGAACGGCACGATCTCGTTGGCGCCACCGCTGGGGGTGGACGTCACGTCCTTCGAGCCGAAGATGCCGTTGAGGCGATAGACCGAGAAGCCCGCCACCGCGATGACCAGCACGGCGACGACGATCATCCACCGCCGGATCAGCAGGCCGCCGAGCGAGAGCCGCCGCATCCGTGAACCCCTTCGACGAAAGAATGACGCGCGCGGATTCAAGGCCGCCCCCCGCGTATGTCAACCAAGTTGACAGTACGGTACGGGACCGGACACCACAACCGCTACGCCATCACGCGTGTCGGGTGAGGCTGGGGAGCAGGACGTCGTCCACGAGATGTGCGACGGTCTGCGGACCGGGGGACCGGCCGGTGAGGACCGTGCGGTAGATCAGGTACCCGGGCAGCACGTCCCAGAGGTCCTCGGTGATCGCGTTCGCGGAGATCTCGCCGCGCTCGACGGCGCGGGCCAGCACGTGCGTCATGAATGCCTTGCGCTCGTCGAGGAACTGCTCGTGCATCATCGCATCAAGCTCGGCGATCCGCGAGGTCTCGACCAGGACGGCGCGAATGGTGCTCGCGTGGGTGTTCACGTGAGCGCAGATGGACTCACCCAGGCTGATGAGGTCACCGCGCAGCGTTCCGGTGTCGGGTTCGACCTTGTTCTCCCGGGTGCCCTCCACGAATGCGGCCAACACCAATTCGGCCTTCGTCGGCCATCGTCGGTAGAGGGTCGCCTTGCTGGCTCTCGCGGTCGTCGCCACCGCCTCCAGCGTGAGCCGGTCGTACCCGTGCTCCTGAAGCAACTGCAGCGTGACGGCGAGGAGTTCGCATTCCCGGGCGGACCACGACGTCTCCGCGGCACGATCGGCACTCCGCATGACGGGGCCTCCATTCCGACGGTGGGCTCGTGACCGAATACCCGGCATTCTGCACCACGATCCACGCTGCGTCCGCGAAGGCGTCCCGCGATGCGTCAGTCCTGGATCGTGACCGGGATCGGTTGATATCGACTCTGCGGGGGTGCCACCGGCCCGGCGGCGGGGGCCGACGGCGCCTCCGCCGGGTGCGATGCCGACTGCAGCACGGCCAGCAGGGTGGCGCCGTGCTCGGCGATGATCATGACCAGGGGGTGCTGCTCGCCCGCCGCGACGGCCGCCACGGCACACGCCGGACACCACGTCTGCTGGCATCGGCCCCGTGGCGCGTCGGCCCCCGGGATCAACGCGGCGCCGCTCTCGAGCAGCGGCCCGAGGATGGTCAGCAGCTTGCGCACGATCGCGCGCACCTGCGGACCGATGTCTGGCGGAGTGTCGACCACGTCGGGCTGCTCTCGATTCGGTTCTCGGAGTGGAACTTTGGACGCCGACCTGGGGTCAGGGCAGCCGGCGCGAGGAGATCAGGCCTTGGGTGACGTCGCGGCGCAGCGAGTCGACGATGGAGCGCTGCCGCAGCGGTGGGCTGTCGGTGTGGGCGTCGTGCGAGACGCCGTCGAGCAGGTCGGCCAGTGCCTCGGGCGCCGACCACGACGGCGCCCAGTCGAGCTCCTGCCGTGCCCGCGAGCAGTCCATCAGCGGCACGCTGAACGCAAGGTCGAGCCAACCCCTGTCGATGTGCTGGAGGCGGGCCCGCCAGCTGACGTCGACGAGGGCGCCGAGCAGCTTGGCGGGCAGGTGAATCGGCTTGGCGCCGAGCACCTTTGCGACGTCGTCACGTCCCATCGGCGGCTCGGAGGCGAGGTTGAACGGCCCGGAGGCACGCCGTTCGACGACGCGCACGAGGGCGTCGGCGACGTCGTTGGCGTGGATGAGCGGTATGCACAGTCGGCTGTCGAGCGGCAGCACCGGCAGCTTCGGAATCATCTGCATGGGAACGTATCCCGGCAGGCCGTAGCGCATCAGTCCGCCGGCCGCGGCCCGCTGCAGGATGAAGCCCGGCCGCATCCGGGCGATGGCGATCGCCTCGTCGCCGACCCGCTTCTCGTACTCGTCGAGCAGCGTCTCGGCCGCGGACTTGTCGCGGCTGTAGGCCGAGGTCGGGATGCCCGTGGTCGGCCACGACTCGTCGACCCTGGCGCCGTAGGAGCCGGCCGCATAGGTGCCGACCGAGGACATGTGGACCAGCTGGCCGACGCCGTTGGCGTGGGCGGCCTGCAGCACCGCCGACGTCCCGCCGACGCCGAGCCGGGTCAGATACCGGGTGTCGCGGGTGGGTTGAAACCCCCAGGCCAGGTGCACTACGGCATCGACGCCGTCGAACACCCGACGCAGGTTCGCCAAGGCCTCGGAATCGGACAGGTCGACCGAGTGCCATTCGGCACGTGCATAGATGCCCTGGGGAGCCGGGGGTCGGCGCACCACGCCGACCACGTCGTGATCGGCCGGAAGTGCCCGCAGCAGCGCGGTTCCGACGTTTCCGCTCGCTCCGGTGATGGCGATGCGCATGGTGAAGTCCTTCTTCGGGGACGATCCGCCGGGGCATCGACGCGATCGTGGTCGCCCGAACGATGCGGACGACTGGCGGTCGTAGTCGCATACCCGGGTGCTCCCGCCACAAACCCGCTGCCGCGTCGCGATCATCACCCCGCGGTGAGAGGAGTACATCGACCACGAGCGGGTACCTATCCTGCCGGGACGCAGACAGTCCGGACTGCCTTCGTCTCAAGCCCTTGGTGGTTCCGCCCACGTGCCACCGAGGGCGCCCTCAAAAGCTATCCTGTGCAAGGACTTTCGGAGTCGGCCCGTGGGACCGGCGTGCGACGAGGGGGCTGGACGTGCAGATCGGAGTGGGACTCGACCGAGGCCTGGGCCTGTCGTGGGACGAGTATCGCGACCTCGGCAGGTACGCCGCCCGCCTGGGATATGACAGTGTGTGGACCAACGCGTCGAACGGGCGCGATGCCATGCACGTCTGTGCGCAATGGTCGGTGGCCACCGCGGACGTCGTGCCCGGGGGCATCGGCACCGGCGTCTCCGTCATCCCGGTCGGCTACTGGTCACCCGCCTCGCTGGCCTCCGCGGCGGCCACGGTCGGCGAGATCTCCGGCGGTCGGTTCGTCCTTGGTCTGGGTGCGGGTGCACTGCAGGACCGCGCCTTCCGGCACTCCCTGGGCCTCGACGACCGGCTGCGACCGATCGCCACCATGCGCGAGTGGCTGACCACCGTGCGCGGGTTGCTCGCCGGCGAGACGGTCGACCACGAGGGCAGGGCCATCACGCTGCACGGCGTCGATCTGGGCGCACCGCCCCCTCGCGTGCCCGTGGCCCTCGGCGCCCTCGGCCCCAACATGCTCACCTTGGCCGGCGAGGCCGCGGACGCCGCCGCCCTCAACTGGTGCACCCCCGAGCAGGTGAGCGCCAGCCGCGACACCGTGGCCGCGGGCGCTCGGACGGCGGGACGCGATCCCAGCGAGGTCGCGATGATCGAGTACGTCCGCATCTGCGTGGACGACGACGTCGACGTCGCCCGTCGGGCCTACGTCAGGGCCCTGATGGGATATGCGCTGGCCCGGCCGGGTGTCAACAAGACCCTGGGGTACCGCGGCCACTTCGGGCGGATGGGTTTCGACGACGCCCTCAACGACCTCGAGGACCGCCGCGACCGGGGCGCCTCCGAGTCCGAACTCGTCGATGCGTTCCCCGAGGACCTGGCGCGACTGGTGGGCTACTTCGGGCCGGCGTCGGGCGCACGGGCGGCGTTCCGTCGGCTCGCCGAGGGACTCGACGTCGCGATCGTGCGGGTGGTGGCGGCCCGCCCGGAGCCGCCGTCGATCACGGCGGTGATGGAGGCCTGCCGGCCCGACTGAACGACCGGTCCGACCGCTCAGGTCGCCACGTAGAGCCGGGGGCCGCCGCCGTCGCGGGGGAACGCGATGGTGACCGATCCCGCCAGACGCACCGTGATGGTGGCGGGGTCGGCGGAGACGCCGGTGATCGTGCCGATCTCGTAGCGGCCGTCGTCCTCCCACACCGCCATGGCCCTGGCTCCCACGTGATCGACCGAGAGTCGATCGGCGGCGAGCTCGCCGAGCGTGTCCGGGATCGCCGGACGGGGGTGGTCCGCGGCGGCCGCCTCGTCGTCGACGAACAGCTGCCAGCCGGACGGCGGAGGGGGCCAGGCCGGGTCGGGCGTCCAGGTGGGGCTGGGGCGCCATCCCGGTGGAGGCGGCGGCCAGTTCGGCGGCGGGTTGTAACGCATCGCAGTCATCCCATCTCCCGGTCGGCGCGGCGGCGTCGGTCACCTCCACTGTGCCACCGGATGCCGACCGATGCCCGAACACCATGACGCACGGGCACTTTGGCGCTCGGCGGGAGGCGGTGAACGCTTGGCGCGCGGGCCCGCCGGTGCGCCCGCCGGGGGCGGCCCTCGAGGCCGCGGGTGCGCGGGTGACGAAGCGACGCACCGCGTTCCGCTCGGGCGCCCGTCGAGTATCGCGAATGCCCCGCGCGCACCGGGTGGCGAACATAGACTCGCCAGGGCCACGAATGGTCGTGGCGGCGAGGAGATGACGCCATGGGTCAGTTCACGAAGTCATGGGTGGCCGGTCTCGGAATGCTCGCGGTGCTGGCGGCGGTGCCGACGGCGATCGCGACGATCGACACCCCCGCGATCAGCCGGGCCGACGTCTGCGCCGGCGCGGGCGGCAGGCACGTCGACGTGGGCGGGTGCACCGACATCGCACGGGATGCGGCCGTCGGGGTGGCCGTGGCCGACCAGGACGACGCCGCCGCGCAGGCCGCGGCCGGGCAGCCGCCCTGCTACACGCCGGCCGGCGTGCCGTATTACACGCCGGGCGACGCTCCCTGCGGCTGAGGCGGGCTAGCGACAGTGCGCGCCGATCCGCATCATCGCGACCTCGTGCGGCGCGACCAGGCGACCGACGTCGCCCGGACCGGTTGTGGTGACGTGTGACCAGAGGTCGCGCACCGAATAGCACGGTGCCGCGGGCAATCCCACGCTGCGGGCGCTGGCGGCGATGAACTCGGGGTGGTCGTCGGCGTCGTACAGCGCCACGGCCACGTCCCCTCCGGCCAGCGGCTTGACCAACACGCGCGGGTCCGCCGCGGAGGGCGTCGCGCGAGCGACCATCGGATCCTGGTCGACGGCGATGACGTCGGGGTTGGTCAGGATCGCCCGCGTCGCATCGGTCATCGACCGCACGTCGTTGCCCGCGATGAGGGGTGCCGCGAGCATGGCCCACAGCGAAAGATGGGTCCGCTGTTCGGCATCCGTCAGCGCGGGTTGCGCGGTGGCACGGTAGGCCAACTGGGCGTCCGACAGGGGGAACTTCTCGCTGAGCTTGGCCAGCCGGTCCGGCGGCACCTGGTAGGCCGCGACGATCTGCCGGTTGACGGCCAGGTGGTTGACGAAGTACTCGCTCCAGGGCAGCCCGGCCACCAGCATGTCGGGGTCGTTCGAATAGCCGGGATGACTGGCGCCCGTGACGCGCAACGACGCGGCGAACTCGTCGGGCACCCCGAGGTTGGTTCCGGTCAGGAAGGCGTCCGACGCGTCGAGCGGCGATAGCGTGCTGCGCCACACCGGAACCAGGTCGACGGTGGTGCGCGCCATGTCGGCGATGCCGGACCAGTCATGGGTCACCCCGGCGCGATGATCGCTGGAGCTGTTGGGGTTGATGCTGTAGAAGATGCGACGGCCCGTGTCGCGCAGGGCATTTCGCATTGCGGTGAAGACCTTCACCTGCTGGTCGTGGTCGGCGGCGGAGCGGCACCAGTCGTACTTGAGATAGTCGACGCCCCAGTCGGCGAAGCTGTTCGCGTCGGTCTTCTCGTGCCCACTGCTGCCGATGCGCACGTCCTGTCCGCACGTCTCGTCGAACGGGCTCGCGTAGATGCCCAACAGCATTCCGCGGTCGTGGGCGTAGGACGCCAGTGCGGCGATCCCGTGGGGGAAGGCCTGGGGGTCCGCGCGCAGCTTGCCGTCCGCGTCGCGGGTCGGCGCCGCCCAGCCCGCGTCGAGATCGACATAGCGGTAGCCGGCGTCGCGCATCCCCGAGGACACCATGGCGTCGATCGTCTGCTCGACGGTCTGCTCGGTCATCGGGATGCTGGCGTTCCACGAGTTCCAGCCCATCGGTGGCGTCAGACGGGTCGGGGCGCCCGCGTCCCTGGCCGGGCCGGCACACCCGGCGAGGGCGGCTAATGCCACCGCGAGGGCTGCGACGATCCGGAGAGGCTCGATCCGCAGCGGTGAGCGCATCTGCCGAGGATTGCCGATGACGGGCGGTTGTGCAAAGCCTGCGCGTCAGTCGGGCGCCGGACCGGTCAGCAACAGCTCGAAGATCGGCGCGGCCCAGCGGGACAGTTCCTCCCTGCTGAATTCGACCATCGGCTGGTTGGCCAGCACCGACCTCGTCATCGCCAGCCCGATGACGAAGGCGTCGGTCAGCGCGACCCGCTGCCGGTGGTGGTCGGGGGTGGCCGACAGCAGCGCGGGCGCCACGTTGGTCGCCAGCGTCCGGTTGAGCGTCTCGGCGGCGACCGTGCTGGTGCCTGCCGCGCGCAGCAGCGCCAGGAACGACTGGTCGTCCTCCCACACGGCGAAGTAGCGCGGCAGCAGCATGGCCGCGACGTCGTCGGCGGGCACGCCGTCCAGGTCGGGCAGATCGATGCGGAACTCGGTGGCGGTGGCGAAGAGGTCTTGTTTGCTCCCGAAGTACCGGCTCACCAAGGCCTGATCCACCCCGACGTCCGCGGCGATCGCGCGCAGCGTCGTGCGCTCGAAGCCCTCCGTGGCGAACCGGGTCCTGGCCGCGGCGAGGATGTCGGCGCGCGTCTGGGCGGCGTTGCGAGGACGTGGTGTCGTCATCCGAAGAACTGTATGTCAGCCACTGTTGACGCGGCTCGAACCCGCGCGTAGCGTGCCAAGTCATCAACCGATGACTTAAGGGATGGTGGCTCCGTGAGCGGTGGCAACGGACGGACCGGCACGGTCATCGCGCCGACGGAGGACCCCGGGGCGAGCGCGCCACCGCGCGGCCTCCTGCAGCGCATCGCGGGTCTGGCGATCGCCGCCCCCAAGCGCACCCTCGCCGTCGCGGTCGTCCTGATGGCCGCCGCGGGCGTGTTCGGCATCCCGGTCGCCGACAGCCTCTCGGCGGGCGGCTTCGGTGACCCCACGTCGGAATCGGCCCGGGCCACCGCGGCGTTGGTCGACGACTTCGGGCAGGGTGACGTTCAACTGGTGTTCCTGGTGTCGGCCCCTGGCGGCGCCAACGGTCCGGCGGCGCGGCGCGTCGGCACCGAGATCGCCGCCCAACTGGCGGCCTCGCCGCACGTGACGAGCGTGTCCTCGGCGTGGACCGCACCACGGCAGGCCGCCGCCTCGCTCGTCAGCAGAGACGGCGCGGCAGGTCTGATCGTCGCGGGCGTCGGAGGCGGTGAGAGTCGGGCGCAGGCCTACGCCGAGGACCTGTCGAACCGGTTCGCCCGCGACCGCGACGGCGTCACCGTCCGGGCCGGCGGCGTGGCGATGGTCAACGCGCAGATCACCGCCCAGGCGCAGCACGACGTCATGGTCATGGAGGCCATCGCCATTCCGCTCAGCTTCCTGGTGTTGGTCTGGGTGTTCGGCGGTCTGCTCGCCGCGGCGCTGCCGGTCGCGGTCGGCGGCATGTCGATCCTCGGCGCGCTGGCGGTGCTGCGCCTCATTACGTTCGCGACCGACGTGTCGATCTTCGCGCTCAACCTGAGCACGGCTCTCGGGCTGGCCCTGGCGATCGACTACACGCTGCTCATCATCAGCCGCTACCGCGACGAAATCGCCGGCGGCGCAGCGCGAGACGACGCTCTGCTGCGCACCATGGCGACCGCTGGGCGCACCGTGGTGTTCTCCGCCACGACGGTCGCGCTGTCGATGGCCGCGATGATCCTGTTCCCCATGCACTTCTTGAAGTCCTTCGGCTACGCGGGCATCGCGACCGTCGCGTTCACCGCCATCGCCGCCGTCGTGGTCACCCCCGCCGCGATCGTCCTGCTCGGCGATCGCGTCATCGGTGGGCGCGCGTCGGTTCCGACGACCGTCGAGCGGCAGTTCTGGTACCGCACGACGACGTTCGTCATGCGCCGCGCGCTGCCCGTCGGCCTCGCCGTCGTCGCGGTGCTCCTGCTGGTCGGGCTCCCGTTCCTCGGCGTCCGATGGGGCTTTCCGGACGACCGGGTGCTGCCGGCATCGGCGTCCGCCCGCGAGGTCGGTGACCAGTTGCGGCGGGACTTCGCGACCGACTCCACCACCGCGGTCAGCGTCGTCGTCCCCGACGCCACTGGCATCGCCGCCGGGGAGATGACGCGGTACGCCCTCGATCTGTCGCGGGTGCCCGACGTGTCGGCGGTGTCGGCTCCGACGGGCACGTTCGTCGACGGCAGACCGGTCGGACCGCCGTCGGCGCCAACGGGATTCGCCCATGGGCGTGCGCTGGTGACCGTCAGCTCCACGGCGCCGCTGTTCTCCGATCGCTCCGAGGCGCAACTGGACCGGCTGCACGCGGTGCCCACCCCCGGCGGCCGGACCGTCGAACTGACGGGCACGGCGCAGACCAACCGGGACAGCGTGCACGCCATCACCTCTCGCCTGCCCTACGTCCTCGGCCTGATCGCCGTCATCACGTTCGGCCTGCTCTTCCTGCTCACCGGCAGCGTGGTGCTCCCACTCAAGGCCCTGGTGCTCAACGTCCTGTCGCTGACGGCGGCGTTCGGTGCGATCGTGTGGATCTTCCAGGACCACCACCTCGGTGGGCTTGGCACCGCATCGACGGGAACCCTCGTCGCGAACATGCCGGTCCTGTTGTTCTGCATCGCATTCGGCCTGGCGATGGACTACGAGGTCTTCGTCGTCTCCCGCATCCGCGAGTTCTGGCTGGCCTCGGGGCGCACGCCCGCCGACCACCGCGAGAGTGTCGCACTCGGAATCTCCCGCACCGGACGCGTCGTCACGGCGGCCGCGCTCGTCATGTCGATCTCGTTCGCGGCGTTGATCGCCTCGCACGTGTCGTTCATGAGGATGTTCGGCGTGGGTCTGACGCTCGCCGTCGTCGTGGACGCCACCCTGGTCCGGATGGTGCTGCTGCCCGCCTTCCTGCAGCTGCTGGGCACCCGATCCTGGTGGGCGCCAACGTCATTGGCTCGGCTTCACGCCCGGTTCGGCATCTCGGAGGGGCCCGCCCCGGCGCCCGCCTCGGTGAGGGCGATCGACGGCGCGTGATGACCGGCCGCGGCCACCGCCCGCCGCACGGCGTCGGCGACCTCGGTCCACCGCTCGTGGGCGACCAGTGCGATGACGCAGCCGCCGAAACCGCCGCCCGTCATCCGCGCCCCGAGCGCACCGGCGCGCACGGCGGTGTCGGCGATGAGGTCGATGTGCGGGGTGGTGATCTCGAAGTCGTCGCGCATGGAGGCGTGCGACGCCGTGAAGATCCGGCCGACCGATGCGTAGTCCCCGGCGCCGAGGGCGGCGACGACGTCGGCGACCCTCCGGTTCTCGGTCAGGACGTGCCTGGCGCGCCGGGCGTCGACGGGATCCGCGATACCGCGCAGGGCATCCTCGCCGCGGTCCTGGACGTCGCGGAGCGACGTCACCCCGAGGTCGGCCGCCGCCCGCTCGCACGCGGTGCGCCGGGCGGCGTACTCGCCCCCGGCATGCTGGTGTGGCGCCATCGAATTGATCAGCAGCAGAACCACACCCGCGGCAGCGGGGTCGAAGGGCACCGGGCGGACGCCGTCGTCGAGGAAGTCGATGAGTAGTGCGTGCCGGGGCTCGCCGCACAGTGACGCCAGCTGATCCATCAAACCCGTTGGCGCGCCTACATATTCGTTCTCTGCGCGCTGCGCGAGCCGGGCCTGCTCGACGCGCCCGATGGACAGACCGGCCGCGGTGGCCAGCGCCCCGAGCGCAGCGCATTCCAGCGCTGCCGACGACGCGAGCCCGGAGCCCATCTCGACACCGCTGCTGATCGACATCTCGCCACCGGGCACCGAATGCCCGGCGTCGCGCAGTGCCCACACGACGCCCGCGACGTAGGCGGCCCATCCCCGCACCGCGCCGCGGGCGGTGTCGAGGGGAATCGTCACCTCGCCGGCCTCGTCGGCGCTGCGGACCACGACGGCGTCGCCGCCGTCGGGCCGGTAGGTCACCTCGGTGCGCTCGGGGAGCGCGATCGGCAGCGCGAAACCCTGGTTGTAGTCGGTGTGTTCACCGATCAGGTTGATCCGGCCCGGGGCGGCGTAGTGGACGGTCTCGGTCACGCGAGCTCCCGGAGTCGGGCAGCGACGGACTCTGGGGTCACGTCGCTGATGAAGGCGTCCATGGCCGACTCGGAGCCGGCCAGGAACTTGAGCTTGGTGGCACTGCGGCGCACCGACATCAGCTCGACGTGGAAGTAGCCCTCCCGCTGGGACTCTGAGTCGCGGTACTGGTGCAGCGCCGAGATGTAGGGCAGCGGGGTGGGATACATGCGGTCGAACCGCCGCAGTACGTCGCAGTAGACGGCGGCGAACCCGTCCAATTCGGCCTCCGTGAGCTCACCGAGGTTGCGCACGAAGCGATTTGGATACAGGTGCACCTCGACGGGCCAGCGCGCGGCGAACGGCACGAACGCGGTGAACGACTCCGTCCTGGCGATCACCCGGCTGCCGTCGGCCACCTCGTCGGCGAGGATGTCGGCGAACAGGTTGCTGCCGTGGCGTTCGGCGTGAGCCCTGGCGGCGGCGAGCATGTGCGCGGTGCGCGGCGTGAGATAGGGATAGCCGTAGATCTGGCCGTGCGGATGGGTCAGCGTCACACCGATCTCCTCGCCCCGGTTCTCGAAGCAGAACACCTGCTCGATGCCGGGGCGGCCCATCAGGTCGTGGGTGCGGTCGCGCCAGGCGTCGACGACGAGCCGGGCGTGGGGGAGGGCCAGGTCGGCGAACGAGGCGGTGTGACTGCTCGAGAACGAGATGACCTCGCAGCGACCATGTCCCGGGGCGTCGACGAAGCCACCGCCGTCACCGTCGGGCAGCGTGAAGGCCCGCCCGTCGGCGCCCGAGAGGCTGGGGAAGCGGTTCTCGAACACCACGACGTCGTAGTCGGGCGCCGGGACCTCGCTGACGTCGCCCGAGGCGCCCGGGCACAGCGGACACTGATCGGCGTTCGGCTTGTAGGTGCGGTCCTGACGCAGCGCCGCCACCGCGACCCACTGCTGCGTCTGCCGGTCGAAGCGCAACTGCGACAACCGTTCTCCGCGCGGCGGCAGCGGTCGCAGGTCGGGGACCGGCGCGGGTTCGTGGCCGGGCAGCGAGAAGAACAGCAGTTCGCGACCGTCGGCCAGCCGCCACCGCGTGGGCTGATTCGTCACCGCGGTCACCGGGCCGCCACCGGCGCGATGAGCAGATCGCCGACGTGCGCGTCGATCAGCGAGCGGTCGGGTGCGTCGAGGCCGTCGTCGACGATCAGCGTGTCGATCTGGGACAGCCGGGCGAACACGCACGCGCCGACCCCGCCGTACTTCGTGTGGTCGGCGAGCACCACCAACCGGCCGCCGACGTCGATGAGCGTCCGATTGGTTTGCGCCTCGGCGACATTGGGCGACGTCAGGCCGGCGTCGACGTCGAAGCCGTGCACGCCGAGATAGGTCGCGTCGACCCGGAACGACGCGATGGCCGCATCGGCGACCGGCCCGACGAGGGCGTCGGAGCGGGTGCGCACGCCGCCGCTGAGGTACACCAGCGGGGCGTCCGCGCCGTCCGCGGCGGGGTCGGTCAGTTCCTGAAAGATGTTGATGGAGTTGGTGACCACTGTGATCGAGGGTCGATGGCGCAGCTGCCTGGCGAGTTCGGCGGTGGTGGTGCCCGCGCCGATCGCGATCGTCATGCCGTCGGCGACGGTCGTCGCGGCGGTCGCGGCGATGGCCCGCTTCTCGGCCTGCTGACGCGTCGCCTTGTCGGCCGAGCGCGGTTCCTCGCCGCGGTTGTGGTGTGCAACCGCCCCGCCATGCACCTTGCGCAGGAGGTCCTGGGCGTCGAGGGTGTCGAGGTCACGGCGCACCGTCATCTCCGACACGGCCAGTTCGGTCGCGAGATCGGCGACGCGCACGGCGCCACCGGATTGCAACGCGCGCAGGATCGCCTCCTGCCGTTCAGCGGCCAGCATCGTCGTCGACACTCCCTCCAGTGGGCATGAAACCGAACAATAATGAACAGCAAAGCACGGTAAGCGTCAAATCTGTGTAAAAACTTGTGCAATCTTGCGCGAAACTGTTAGGACATGTTAGGACAATGGTCCAGATCACTCAACGAAGGAGTTGGTGCCCCACATGACCACGCTCATGGCAGACGACGTCTTGCGGTTGAACGTCGGGGCCGTCGACTACACGTTGATCGCGGTGTACTTCGCCTTCGTGCTCGGCATCGGATACCTTGCGCGCAGCCAGGTTTCGACGAGCCTCGACTTCTTCCTCTCCGGCCGTCGGCTGCCGGCCTGGGTGACCGGGATCGCGTTCGTCTCGGCGAACCTCGGTGCGGTGGAGATCATGGGCATGGCCGCCAACGGCGCTCAGATCGGCCTGGCGACGATGCACTACTACTGGATCGGCGCGGTCCCCGCGATGATCTTCCTCGGCATCGTGATGATGCCGTTCTACTACGGGTCCAAGGTGCGCAGCGTCCCCGAGTTCATGCGCCGCCGCTTCGGAACGGGGGCGCACCTGGTCAACGCCATCAGCTTCGCCGTGGCCCAGGTGCTCATCGCCGGCGTCAACCTGTTCCTGCTCGCGACCGTCATCAACGTCCTGCTGGGCTGGGCCACCTGGGTGTCCCTCCTCGTCGCGGCGGCAATCGTGTTGACCTACACCGCACTCGGTGGTCTCTCGGCCGCGATCTACAACGAGGTCCTCCAGTTCTTCGTCATCCTGGCCGCGCTCGTCCCGCTCACGGTGTTCGGGCTCATCAAGGTCGGTGGCTGGACCGGGTTGAAGGAGAAGGTGGTCGAGACCGTCGGCTCCGGCCAGAAGGTCACCGCGACAGTCAACGAGCAGCTGACCACCTGGCCCGGGCAGGCACTCAGCGGTTTCAGCAGCCCGTTCTGGTCGGTCGTCGGCATCGTCTTCGGCTTGGGATTCGTTCTCTCCTTTGGCTATTGGACGACGAACTTCGTCGAGGTGCAGCGCGCCATGGCGTCGAACTCGATGTCGGCGGCGCGTCGCGCACCCATCATCGCGTCCTTCCCGAAGCTCCTGATCCCGTTCGTGGTGGTGGTGCCCGGCATGATCGCGGCGGCCTCCATCGGCGACATGATGAAGCTCAAGTCCACCGGCGCCGGCGACGTCACCTACAACGACGCGATGCTGCTGATGATCCGCGACATCCTGCCCAACGGACTGCTCGGCGTCGCCATCGCGGGCCTGATCGCCTCGTTCATGGCGGGCATGGCCGCCAACATCTCCGCGTTCAACAGCGTGTTCAGCTATGACATCTGGCAGCAGTACGTCGTCAAGGACCGCTCCGACGACTATTACATCGCCGTGGGGCGCTTCGCCACCGTCGCCGCGACGCTGCTGGCGATCTTCACCGCGCTGATCGCCTCGGGCTACTCGAACATCATGGACTACCTGCAGACGCTGTTCGGGTTCTTCAACGCCCCGCTGTTCGCCACCTTCATCCTGGGCATGTTCTGGAAGAGGATGACGGCGACGGCCGGTTGGGTCGGGCTGGTCGCGGGCACGCTGTCGGCGATCTTCGTCTTCATCCTGTCCAAGGTCGGCATCATCGACCTGCCGGGGCAGGGCATGCCGTTCGTCGCGGCCGCGGCGGCGTTCATCGTCGACATCATGGTCAGCGTCGGCGTCAGCCTGGTCACGACGCCGAAACCCCGCGAGGAACTCGTCGGGTTCGTCTACTCCGAGACGCAGGTGGACATCATGTCCGACCCGGACGAGGCGGGGCGGCCATGGTTCCAGCGCGCCGTTCCCCTCGGCGCGGTCATGATCGTGCTGACCATCGCCTTCAACGTCATCTTCCACTAGAGCTCAGGAGCCGAGAATGACCGTCCCACACGAACATCGGGTGCTCGCCCACCTCTTCGACATCCGCAACATCATCGGCGCCCTGCTCGCCATCTACGGTGTCGTGCTGACGATCGCGGGCTTCGCGCCGGGCATCCTGCGCGATCACGCCGATCCCGCCGCGGCAGGCAACCGGTCCGACCTGTACATCGGCACCGCCGCCAACTGGTGGGTGGGGCTGATCATGTTGGCCGCCGGCGTGGCGTTCTTCGCCTGGGCGCTGATTCGTCCGCTCAGGGTGCAGGCACCCGCCGAGCCAAGGTAGCTTCGCCGCGGTTTGTCCGGCCGACGGCTCGGGTAGTCGCGCTGCATGAGTACCGATGGGGCAGGTGTCACCGAGGCCACTCCCGCGCAGCGCCGGATTCACTGGATTGCCGCGCTGTTGACCATCATTGGAGCCGCGGTGGCCGAGGTCGTCGCGTACGGGCTGACGCTGGGCGTGGCCGGCTGTACCGATCAGAGCTGCCCCCACCTGGGGTTGGCCAACGCCGCATACGGGCCGGTCGTCTACGGCACGCCGATCGTCGCGGTGGTGGCGATCGCGCTGTCGTTCGTGACCGCACGCAAGCGGTGGGGCTGGGTCGTGCCCGCCGTGGCGTGGATCCTGATCATCGCGGGCCTCGTCGTGCTCTACGTCGGCGGGCAGCAGTAGTCACCCGCGGCGCCGCTGCGGCGAGCACCCCGGCGGCTGCGAGGGAGCGGGCAGCAGGGCGCGACGCGGCTGCAGGGGTACCGCCCGGGTGTGCCCGACCGTGAGTGTCAGGTCGGCGCCCGCGTGGCGGATGGTCAGCGCGTCGTCGACGGTGTCGTCACCGTTGTACTCCACCGTGTACCGCACCTCGTCATGGGTGACGTCGACGATCAGTCGAAGTCCCTTCCAGCGCAACCGAAATCGCAGTCGGACGATCTCCTCGGGAAGCTGTGGGTCGAGTTCCGGCACGCCGTCGTCGTCGCGCAGGCCGCCGAAGCCGGCGACGAGTGCGATCCACGCGCCGGCCAGGGACGCCATGTGCAGCCCGTCCTTGGTGTTGTGGTGCAGGTCCCGCAGATCGATGGCGGCGGCCTCGTAGGCGTAGGCGTGCGCCAGCTCGAGATGTCCCACCTCGGCGCACAGCACGGCCTGCGTGCACGCCGACAGCGACGAGTCGCGCACCATGCGCGGCTCGTAGTAGTCGACGTTGCGCGCCTTCTGCTCGGCGGTGAAGGAGTGGCTGCGCCAGTGCATGGCGAGGATCAGGTCGGCCTGCTTGATCACCTGGGCCGGATAGAGCCGGACGTAGGACTCGTGCAGCAGCAGCGGGAACTGGGTCTCGTCGGTGAACTCCCATTCCTTGAAGGTGGTGAACCCCTCGCACTGCTGATGCACACCGAGGCCCTGGTCGAAGGGGACGTTGACGGTGTCCGCGGCATCGCGCCAGGCCGCGATCTCCTCGGTGGTGACGCCGAGCGCACGCGACGCCTCGGAGTGGCGATTGCACGCGTCGGCCGCCACCCGCAGATTGTGCGCGGCCATCAGGTTGGTGAACACGTTGTCCCGCACCACGGCGGTGTACTCGTCGGGGCCCGTCACGCCGTCGAGATGCCAGGCGCCGTGGCGGTCGTGGTGCCCTAGCGACAACCACAGCCGAGCCGTCTCGATGAGCACCTGCAGACCGCAGTCGGCCTCGAGTGACTCGTCTCCGGTGACGATGCGGTACCGCTCGAACGCCGCGGCGATGTCGGCGTTGACGTGCCAGGCGGCCGTGCCCGCCGGCCAGTAGGCCGAGCACTCCTGTCCGCGGATGGTGCGCCACGGGAACGCCGCACCCTCCAGATCGAGTTCGCGGGCGCGCTGCCGCGCCAGGTCGAGCGTCGAAGCGCGCCAGCGCAGCGCGTCGGCGGCGGCGTTCGGCTGGGTGTAGGTCAACACGGGGAGCACGAAGCCCTCGGTGTCCCAGAAAGCGTGCCCGTCGTACCCGGTTCCGGTGAGGCCCTTGCCGGGGATGGCGCGGCGCTCCGCGCGGGCGCTGGTCTGCAGCACGTGGAACAGGCCGAAGCGCACGGCCTGCTGGATCTCCGGATCGCCCTCGACCTCGACGTCGGCACCGTCCCAGAAGTGGTCGAGGTACTGACGTTGCGCGTCGAGCAGGCCCTGCCAACCCGTGTAGCGGGCGCCGTCGAGGGCACCGGCCACCTGGTCGGCGAGGGCGGGCCGCGAGCGCAGGCTCGACCAGCCGTAGGAGAGGTACTTGACGATGCGCAGCTTCTGACCGGGTTGCAGACCGCAAATGACGGTGGTGCGGGCGAGATCCTCGCGGGAGATGGTGTTCTTCTCGACGCGGCCGGGGACCTCGATGTCGTGGTCCATCGCCGCCGCGGTCATGAGCTCGCTGTAGCGCGTCTCGTGGATGAGCACCGCCCGCAGTTCGTCGCTGTCGTGGGAGACCGGCTGCAGCGGCTTGGTGAGGATCGCCGCCGCCCGGGGGTCCTGAGACGTCTCGGGCTGGTCCTCGTTGGCGACGAGCTCGGATTGCACGGTGACCCTGGTGAATTCGTCGACCGCCTCCACCACGTACTCGATGGCGGCCACCCCGCGGTGCGCCAGTGACACCAGGCGGGTCGTGGTGAGGGCGATGCGGCGCCCGGCGGGGGAGCGCCACCGGACGTCGCGGCGCAGGGTGCCGGCCCGGAAGTCCAGCACGCGTTCGTGGTGCTCGAGTTGGCCGTAGCGGACGTCGAAGGGTTCGTCGTCGACGAGCAGCCGAAGGATCTTGCCGTTGGTGACGTCGACGAGGGTCTGGCCCTCCTCGGGGTAGCCGTACCCGGCTTCGGCGTACGGCAGCGGCCGAATCTCGAAGAACGAGTTGAGATAGGTGCCCGGAAGTCCGTGCGGTTCGCCCTCGTCGAGGTTGCCGCGCATGCCGATGTGCCCGTTGGACAGCGCGAACACCGATTCGGACTGCGCCAGGATGTCGAGGTCCAGCGTCTTCTCCCGGACCTGCCACGGCTCGACGGGGAAGGTGTCGTCGGTGATCACGAGGCGTCGAGCAGGTCGGCGAGATCCTCGACGACGACGTCGGCCCCGTGCTGGCGCAGCGCGTCGGCGTGCCCGACGCGGTCGACGCCGACCACGATGCCGAAGTGCCCGGCATGGCCTGCCTCCACGCCGGAGATGGCGTCCTCGAAGACGGCCGCCTGCGCGGGTTCGACGCCGAGGCGCTTGGCCCCGGCCAGGTAGGAGTCCGGCGCCGGCTTGCCCTCGATGTGCTCCTCGCGCATGGTGACCCCGTCGACGCGCTGCTGCACGTACTTGGCCAGCCCGGTGATGTCGAGGACCTCACGGGTGTTCGCCGAGGACGACACCACGGCCACCTTGAGCCCCTTGTCCACGACGGCCTCCAGGTAGCGGCGCGAGCCGTTGAAGACCTTCACCCCGTCGGTGTGCAGCGTCTTGAGGAAGGCGTCGTTCTTGCGGTTGCCGAGCCCCTGCACGGTCTCGGCGTCCGGGCCGTCGTCCGGCGAGCCCTCCGGCAGTTCGATCCCGCGGCTCTGCAGGAACGAGCGAACGCCGTCCTCGCGCTTCTTGCCGTCGACGTACTCGGAGTAGTCCGCGTCGACGTCGAACGGCCGGAACGGCTCGCCCGACGCGTCGGCGCGCTGGCGCAGGAACTCGTCGAACATGGCCTTCCACGCGGTGCGGTGCACGCTGGCGGTGTCGGTCAACACGCCGTCGAGGTCGAACAGGCACGCGGTGACGTGCTCGGGCAGGCCCAACACGGCAGTCCCCACTTTCGGTCGGTGAGATCGGGTGCGCGTCCACCGCGCCGGGGGTGGGGTACCCACTTCCTCGGCAAACCGGTCCCCGGCCCTCAGAGCAGATTCGCGGCGAAGCGCAGGTCGTCGACGAGTCCGGCCATGGCCTCCTCCCGCGTCTCGGGTGGACCCCGCAGGATCGACGAGGGATGCACGGTCGCGACGAGGTCGGCGGTCAGTTCGGGTGCGCCGGAGTCCGCCGGCGCCCGCAGCACCTCCTGTCGGTGCGCGGTGAGCCGAAAGTCATTGCCCAACAAGGCTTTCGCCGCCGTCGCACCCATCAGCACCACGACGTCCGGGGTCACGACCTCGAGCTCGGCGAACAACCACGGGCGGCACGCGACCACCTCGGTCCGGCTGGGCGTCTTGTGGATCCGGCGCTGGCCGCGTTCGGCGCGGACGAACTTGAAGTGCTTGACCGCGTTGGTCACGTACAGACCGTCGCGGGACACCCCGGCGGCGTCGAGCGCCTCGTTCAGCACCCGGCCCGCGGGGCCGACGAACGGCCGTCCCGCGCGGTCCTCCTGGTCGCCGGGCTGTTCGCCCACCAGCATCAGGCGCGCGTCCGACAGGCCTGCGCCGAACACCGTCGGCCCCGCCTCCTGAAACAGATCGCAACCCTCGCAGTGGCGCGCCGCCTCGGCGAGCCGGGGCAGGGAGCGGTCGGGTGGGACGAATCGAGCGGCACCGACGGGAGTCACGTCGGGCGCTTGCCCTCGGCGGTCGTGGTCGAAACGCCGTCGGCGCTCACGGGGTTTGACGGCCGTCGACGGGGGGTAACAACCGTCCACGCTGCAGCCCGGTCGGCGTCCCCTCGCACCCACAGGGAGTCTTCATGCTCGACTCGTCGCTCACCCGTGCGCTGCGGCGCGTTCCCGTCGACGCCGTGTTGGCGTCGACCAGGCTGTACTCATCGCTTCCCGTGGTCGGCAAGCACCTGGAGCCCTTCGCCGGGCTGACGGCGATGGCCCTCTGGGGCGGGCCGTACGCGCCGGCGACGCTGCGGGCGGCCGTCGGACGTCGCACCGCCGCTGCCGCAGCCCAGGCCGCCGCCGCGGGCGTCGCCGGGGTCGAGGCGGCGCAGGTCCGCCGGCTGCCCCCGTTCGCGAGGGCCCGCGCGCAGCGCAAGGCCTACCTGCACCAGGGATCGATCCGCTACGGCGACAGCCCCGCCCAGCTGCTCGACGTGTGGCGCCTGCCCGAGCTGCCGCCGGGACCCGCGCCGGTCCTGCTCTTCGTCCCCGGCGGGGCCTGGGTGCAGGGCACCCGGGTGCTGCAGGGCCACACGCTGCTGGCGCATCTGGTCAAGCGGGGCTGGGTCTGTCTGACGATGGACTACCGGGTGTCACCGCTGCACCGGTGGCCCCGTCAGATAGCCGACGTCAACGCGGCCATCGCGTGGGCCCGCGCCAACGCCCACCAGTTCGGCGGGGACCCCGACTTCGTCACCATCGCGGGTTGCTCGGCGGGCGGGCATCTGGCCGCGCTGGCCGGTCTCACCCCCGGTGATCCGGAGTTCCGCGGCGAGTTGTCCGAGGACGCCGACACGACCGTGGACGCCGTCGTCGGCATCTACGGCCGATACGACTGGGAGGACCGCTCGACGCCGATCCGTCGCAGCTTCCAGAACTTCCTCGAGCGGGTCGTGGTGGGCCGCAGACAGTCTCGTCATCCCGAGGTCTACGCCGCGGCGTCCCCGCTGGCCCGCATCCACCGCGACGCGCCGCCGTTCTTCCTCATCCACGGTGAGCAGGACACCCTGATTCCCGCGGCCGAGGCCAGGCAGTTCCACGACGCCCTGAGCGAGGTGTCGGCGAATCCGGTGCGCTACAGCGAGATTCCGTGGGCCGGGCATGCGTTCGACCTCGTCGACAGCTCGCACGCCAGACGGTGCGCGGTCGAGACTGCCGAATTCCTCACCGAGGTGAGGAACCGGCATCTCGACCGCGTCACGTCCACAGCTGTGTAAAAGCCTGTGAATTACTAGCTTTGGAGTGACGGCAGGACGTCCTTCTGCCACGTCGCGAAGAAGCCCGCCATGTCCGGCCCGATCTGCTGCACGTAGAGCTCGTCGACACCGGCGTCGACGTACGCGCGGGCGCGCTGCAGGTGCAGGTCGGCGTCGGGCCCGCAGGCGATCGACTCCGCGACGTCCTCCTTGGGCACCAGCGGCATGGCGGCGCCGAAGTCCCTTGGGCGAGGCAGGATCTGGACCAGCTGACCGGGTAGCTGCTCGTTGGCCCAGAGCCGGTGCGCGGTGTCCAGCGCCGTGTCGGCGTCGGCGTCCCAGTTGACCTTCATGCCGGCCTGCACGGGCTTGTCGCCACCGCCGGACTCGCGGAAGGTCTTCACCAGATCCGCTTCGGGGGTCACCATGCAGAAGCCGTCGCCGACGCGGCCGGCGAACTCGGCGGCCTGGGGGCCGAAGCCGGAGACGTAGATCGGCACCGGCTGCTCGGGCAGGGTGTAGATGCGCGCGTCCTGCACCTCGTAGTGCAGCCCGTGGTGGCTGACCTCCTTGCCCTCGTGCAGCAACCGGATCACCTCGATGGCCTCCTCGAGCATCTCCAACCGCAGGCCGACCGACGGCCACGGATCACCGAGGATGTGCTCGTTGAGGGCCTCGCCGCTGCCGACGCCGAGGACGAACTTGCCGTCGAGTTGGACCGCGGCGGTGGCCGCTGCCTGCGCGATGATCGCCGGGTGGATGCGGACGGTCGGGCACGTCACCGCCGTCGACACCGGTAGCGAGGTGGCCTCCGACAGCGCGCCGATGACACCCCACACGAACGGGCTCTGCGCCTGCTCGTCGTTCCACGGGTGGAAGTGGTCGGAGATCCACAGTGCTTGGAAGCCCGCGTCTTCGGCGCGTTTGGCTTGGTCGATGAGTTCCTTGGGGCCGAACTGTTCACAGGAGAGGAAATAGCCGATTCGAGTCATGGCTCTCGCGTTACCCGTTTCCCCGGCGTTCACGCCTACCCGCGCGCGAACTCTGCGCTGCGGTGCGGCGGCTACGCGCCGAGCAGACGGCGCAGCGTCCACGCGTTGCGCACGGCGTGGCCGTGACCGTCGTTGTTGAAGTAGCCCAGGACGTTTCGCCCCTGTCCGGTCCACTCGGCGATGCGCTGGGCCCACCAGCTCAGGTCGTCGTCGGTGTAGGAACCGGCGTACAGCACGTCGTCGTCGGGCCCGTGCCACCGCACGTACACGAGGTCGCTGGTGGCCTTCAGCACGCACGGCATCCCCGCGCCGCTCATCACGACGTACGCCGCCCGGTGCCGCTCCAGCAGGTCGTAGACGGCGGGGTCGTCCCACGACGGGTGACGCAGTTCCAGCGCCAGGCGCACCCGCTCGGGGACCACGTTCAGGAAGTGGTCCAGCCGGGCGTCGTCGCGTTCCTGGGCCGGATGCAGTTGCACCAGGACGGCCCCGCTGCGGTCGCGCAGGACGTCCCAGGCCCGCGCGATCCGCTCCGCCCAGTCCTCCGGTGAGCGCAGCCGCCGAGCATGGGTCAGTCCGCGCGGCGCCTTCACCGAGAGCTGGAACCCCGGCGGCAGGCGGTCGCGCCACCCGGCGAAGGTGTCGTCCCTGGGCCAGCGGTAGAAGCTCGCGTTGAGTTCCACGGTGTCGAATTCCTCGGTGTACCTGGCCAATCGCGACCCGGCGGGCAGCCCGGGCGGATACAGCACGTCGCGCCAGTGGTCATAGGACCAGCCCGACGTACCGATGTGTACCGCCACGTCGACGAGGTACCCGCGCGGCCCGGCGCTCATGCCGGACGGCGATTGTGGGCACCCGGTCGCGGGTAAGAAGGCCCTATGTCCGACACATCGAGGGTCGCCCGATGAGCGGGTCCGGATTGCTGATCGTGGGGAGCGGG
Organism: Mycolicibacterium madagascariense; assembly: GCF_010729665.1. NCBI lineage: Bacteria > Bacillati > Actinomycetota > Actinomycetes > Mycobacteriales > Mycobacteriaceae > Mycobacterium > Mycolicibacterium madagascariense. The sequence continues at coordinate 1,786,392 of NZ_AP022610.1, forward strand.
CCGGGCGGAGTCAGTGCCGCGGAGGCCTTCCGCGAACACGATCGCGACTCGCCGGTACGCATCCTGACCGCCGACCCGGAACCGCCCTACGCCAGGCCCCCGCTGAGCAAGGACTACCTGCGCGGTGAGACCGACGACGTGTGGTTGCACCCCGCCGACTGGTACGCCGAACGCGGCATCGACCTCTCGTCGGGGGTGGAGGTGAGCGCCATCGATCCCGGCGCGCACACCGTCACCGTCGGCGCCGAGGTGCTCTCCTACGACGCGCTGGTGCTGGCGTGCGGCGCCGCCCCGATGCCACTTCCCGTGCCCGGCGGGCACTTCGCGCTGTCGCTGAGGTCCCTGGCCGACGCGGCGCGGCTGCGCAGGCGCGCCGACGACGCCACCTCGGCGGTGGTCGTGGGTGCCGGGTTCATCGGCTGCGAGGTGGCCGCGTCCCTGGCAATGCACGGCGTGGCGGTGACTCTCGTTGCACCGCAAGACTTCCCGCAGGAGAAGCGGCTGGGCCGGGCCGCGGGCGAGCGGCTGCTCGGCCTGGTCACCGACGCCGGCGTGCGCTACGCCGGCGGCGTCTCCGTCCGTGCCCTCGACGAGGGTGTCGTGCACGTCGGGGACGGGGTCGACGTCCACGCCGACCTGGTCGTCGCGGCGACGGGGGTGCGCCCCCGCATCACCCTGGCCGAGGCGGCGGGTCTGCAGGTCCGCGACGGACGGGTCGTCGTCGGCTCCGACATGCGCACCTCCGCGGCGGACGTCTACGCCGTCGGCGACGTCGCCCTGGCCTTCAACGGCGTGGCGGGGCGGCACGTCGCCGTCGAGCACTGGCAGGACGCCGACGACCACGGCGCGGTGGCGGGTGCGAATGCGGCGGGCGCGGACTCGACGTGGGACGACGTGCCCGGCTTCTGGAGCACGATCGGCGAGTCGACGATCAAGCATCACGCCTGGGGCGACGGGTATGACCGCGACTACCTGGTGACCCACGACGACGGATTCACCGTCTGGTACGAGGCGGACGGCGCGACGGTCGGCGTGTTGACGTGCAACGCCGACGACGACTACGACGCGGGGGAGCGGCTCATCGCCGAGGGCAGACCCTCCCCTAGAGGTGCAACGCCTCGGCCAGGGCATCGGCCGTGAGGTCGCCCGGGGCGCGACGGTCGCGGACGGCTCGTGCGACCATCCGCTGCAGGCCCACGTTCACCGGCGTCGCGACGCCGTGCAGGCGTCCCAGCAGCGCGATCTCGCCGTTGAGGTAGTCGGTCTCGGCGGGATTGCCCTTGGTCAGGCTCTGCCACGTGGAACCGCCGCCACGCGGTGCGCCCGGGATGTCCACGGCGTTCATCCGATCGCCCTGCTGCTCACGGCGCTCCTCGTCGTCGGCGAAGGCGATGCCCGCAGCCGCGAGCACGGCGCGGCCCTCCTCCTCGCAGCGCTCGCGGATGCGGGCGACGGGCTCGCGGGGCGCCTCGCGTCCGAGCAGGGCGTCGACGGCGTTGGCGAGGTTCTTGAGCAACTTGCCGTACTTCCAGCGCATGACATCGTCGACGACGGGGGCGTCGAACCGGCTCTGCGACAGCTCGGCCCCGATGCGGAGCACCGTCGGGTCGCTGCCGTGTGGGTAGCGGCCGAGGGTCAGGATCCCGCTCATCGGCGCGGTGTGGGCCACGACGACCCCCGGCTCGAGGTGCGTGGCGGGCAGCCACACGGTGAGCCCGTACACGGCGTCGAAGAGCCGCGCGGCCATCCGCTCGTTGGCGACGCCGTTCTGGGCGCACACCAGGGGAAGTCGGTCACCGGCCGCACCACCTCCCGCGACCGGGGCCGCGGCCCAGTCGGCGACGGCGGCCGCGGTGTCCTGCGACTTGACCGACAGCACCAGCACGTCGTCGGGACGCAGCTCGCCGAGGGCTGCCGGGCCGTCCACCGCGGGGATCGGCGAGGTCACGTCGCCGTCCGGCGTGATCAGTCGTAATCCGTTGTCGCGCAACGCCTTCAGATGCGATCCGCGCGCGACGAGCACGACCTCGTGCCCGCTCTGGGCCAGCCGGCCGCCGATGGTTCCGCCGACGGCGCCGGCGCCGATGATGAGATAGCGCACGATCGCCACGCTAGCGCCTAGCGCACGGCGACGACGACCTTGCCGGTCGCTGAGCGATCCTCCAGCGAAGCGATCGCCTCGCCCGCCCGCTCCAGCGGATGCACGACGGGCTCGGGTGCGGCCACGACGCCGGAGGCCAGTAGCGGCTCGAGTTCGCGCCACTGCTCGGCGAGGTAGCCCGGGTGCGTCGCAGCCCAGGCGCCCCAGCCGACGCCGACGGCGTCGACGTTGTTGAGCAGCAGCCGATTGACCTTCACCGTCGGAATGTCGCCACCGGTGAAGCCGATGACCAGCAGCCGGCCGCCGGCCGCGAGCGAGCGCAGGGAGTCGGTGAACCGGTCGCCGCCCACGGGGTCCACGACGACGTCGACCCCTCGCCCGTCGGTCAGCTCCTTGACGGCGTCCTTGAACCCGTCGGCCAGCACGACGTCGGTGGCCCCCGCCGCGCGGGCGACGTCGCCCTTCTCCGGGGTGCTGGTGACCGCGATCGTGCGCGCCGCACCCCAGGCCTTGGCCAGTCGCAGGGTCGAGGTGCCGATGCCCCCGGCCGCGCCGTGCACGAGGACCGTCTCGCCGGGGGCGAGGCGGCCGCGGGTGCGCAGCGCACAGTGCACGGTCAGGTCGTTGAACAGCAGGCCGGCACCCGCGGTGAAGGACACCGCGTCGGGCAGCGCGAAGACTCGATCTGCCGGTACCGCAACCACTTCGGCCATCGCGCCGGTGAACATCGTCAGGGCGGCCACCCGGTCACCAGCACTCACGTGCGCGTCGGCGGGCGCGCTGCGGACGACACCGGCGACCTCGGCGCCCGGCACGTAGGGCAGTTCGGGCCGGTGCTGATAGAGCCCCCGGGTCTGCAGGGCGTCGGGGAAGGCCACCCCGGCGGCGTACACGTCGATCAGGACGTCCTGGCCGGGGCTGGGTTCGTCGATCTCGACGAGCTCGGCAGCGCCGGGGCCGTCGAGCCGGGGAATCTGTATGGCGCGCATCGAGACCATTGAACACCGCCCGCCCACGACCGCGAACCGGCGGCCGGGGCGCCGGGCGGCTCGACCCCACCTAGTTATACTTCTGCGGCCGACGGCGGTGGCGTCGCGGCGGATCGGAGCGCTCATGGCGGCGGGACACAGGCGGTTGGCAGTGCTGGCGGCGATGCCCCCGAGTCGTCCGGTCGACGTCCGCTCGGTCGACGGCACCCGCATCCACACCGAGGTCTTCGGCCCCGACGACGGCTATCCGATCGTGCTGGCCCACGGCATCACCTGCGCCCTGCGGGTGTGGGCCAACCAGATCGTCGACCTGGCGGGGGACTACCGGGTCATCGCCTACGACCACCGCGGCCACGGCAGGAGCGATACGCCGCGCCGCCGCAGCGGCTACAGCCTGGACTTCCTCGCCGCGGACCTCGACGCCGTCCTGGCCGCCGCGCTGCGCCCCGACGAGCGCGCCGTGATCGCCGGGCACTCGATGGGCGGCATCGCGATCTCGGCGTGGTCGCAGCGCTACCCGCAGCGGGTGCGGCGGTGCGCCGACGCGGTCGCGCTCGTCAACACCACGACCGGTGACCTGCTGCGCGACGTCAAGTTCCTGCCGGTGCCGCGCGCACTGTCCGGTGGTCGGGTGCGGGCGGCCGGGTCGCTCCTCAAGGCCGTCGGTGCCGCGCCGCTGCTGCCCGGTTCGGTGCAGCAGACCCGACGCGTCGTGCGCACCCTCGCGGTGGGCCGTGACGCGGACCCCGCGATCGCCGACTTCGTCTTCGAGCTGTTCGCGCAGACCCCGCCCGCCGGCCGCGGCGGCTGGGCCCGCGTCCTCGTCGATTCCCTTGGCCCACGGCACGTTTCGCTGCGCAACCTGACCGTGCCGACGTTGGTGATCGGCAGCCGCGGCGACCGGCTGCTGCCGATCGGCGCCTCGCGGCGCATCGCCGCGGACGCCCCCAACCTCGCGTCCTTCGTCGAACTCCCGGGCGGGCACTGCGCCATCCTCGAGCAGCCCGAGGAGGTCAACCACCAGTTGCGCAGCCTCGCGGAGTCGGTGCGCGAGCAGCGGCGGATCAGCTCCTAGCGCCGAGATGGGCGGCGACCTCGGCCGCCGCGCGCCTGCCCGACCGGACGGCGCCGTCGAGGAACCCCGTCCACCGGTCGGCGGTCTCGGTGCCCGCCCAGCAGACGACGCCCACCGGCTGGCGCAGGAACCGCCCGTAGGTGGTCCACGACCCCGGCGGCACCGCCGCGGTGGGGCCGCCCGGTGCGAACGGCTCGGCGCTCCACCGGTGGTCGACGTAGTCGATCGGATGGCGGGCCTGCTCGCCGAACAGCCCGGCGAAGCCGTCGAGCGCGCGGGCCCGGCGGGCGCCGGGTGCCAGGGCGTCGAACGTGCGCGCGTCGGTGAACCCGAGCAGCACGCCCGGTCCGTCGTCGCTGGGGGTGACGTCGAAGGTGATGAACACCGGACCCTCGTCGGACAGCGCCTCACCGGAGTGGCCGGCGGCGCGCCAGAACGGCGTCTCGTAGGCGGCGTAGGCCTTGCTGAGGTTGCCCTGCGGCCAGTGCCCGGTCAGCTCGGCGTGCCCGGCCGGGAGCTCCGGGGTGAAGGCGATGGCGCCGCGATGCACGGGTGGGACGGCGACGACGACCGCGCGCGCCGCGTGCGACCCGGTGGCCGTGTGCACGGTGGCGTGCCCCGCGTCGTGGTCGATGCGCTCGACGACGCTGTTCAGCCGCACCCGGTCGCCGAGCTGGTCGGCCATGCGCAGGGCGATCTGCTGGGTCCCCGCCGCGAAGCGGTCCTGCTGCGCGCCGCCCTTTACGTCGAGCATGGGGCCGATGCCGCCCGCGGCCTTGACGTAGTGCACGGCCTGCAGCATGGACACCTCGTCGGGTTCGCATCCCCAGGTCACCCTGGCCATGATCGCCATCAGCGCGCGGGTGCTCGACCCCGCGTGCACCGAGTGCAGCCAGCCCAGCAGGGTCTGGCCGTCGAGCCGCTCGGCGTTCGGCGCCGACCACGGCTGCCCCAGCGGCACGCGCCTGGCGAGCCGCTCTACCCGCCACTGGATCCGCGACACGTCGAGCAACTCGAGCACCGACAGTCTGGGGATGGTGCCGCGGTAGGACTTCACCCGGCCGCGCCAGCGGATCAGGTTCGTCCCGGTGTCGTACGTCGGCACGGTGGGGCAGCCGAGTTCGGCGGCCAGCGCCAGCACCTCGGTCTGGGTGGGTCCGACGAACGTGGCGCCGAGGTCGACGGGCACGCCGGCGATCGTCGTGGTGTGCGACCGGCCGCCGACGCGGTCCCTGCCCTCCAGGACCGTGACGTCGTAGCCGAGCGCGGTGAGCTCGCGCGCCGCCACGAGCCCTGCGAACCCGGCGCCCACCACCACGACGTCTGACATGCCCACAGTCTGCCGACATCGACCTGTGCGCGCCCACGTCGCACTAGGGTCGGGCGGGTGAAGGTCTCCACGGCGTTGTTCGGACCGACCGACGCGATCGAGCGCGCTGCCGCGCTGCGCGACGCCGGGGCAGGGGGACTGTTCACCTTCGAGGGCCCCCACGACGTGTTCGCCCCGCTGACGCTGGCCTCGACCGTCGGCGGGCTGGACCTGATGACCAACGTCGCGATTGCGTTCCCGCGCAACCCGATTCACCTCGCGCACCAGGCGATGGACCACCAGCTGCTGTCCGACGGGCGCTTCGTCCTCGGCCTCGGCACGCAGATCCGCACCCAGATCGAGAAGCGGTTCGGCGCGGACTTCGATCGCCCGGTCGCGCGGATGACCGAGCTGGTCGCCGCGCTGCGGGCCATCTTCGAGGCGTGGACCACCGGGGAGCGGCTGGCCTTTCGCGGCGACTTCTACCGCCACACCCTGATGACGCCGAACTTCACGCCGAAGTCCCTCCCGTACGGTCCGCCGCCGATCTACCTCGGCGCGCTCGGCCCGCGCCTCACCCGCGCCACCGCCGAGATCGCCGACGGCCTGCTCGTCATGCCGTTCGGCTCCAAGCGGTACCTGCACGACGTCACGATGGCCAAGGTCGACGAGGGTCTGGCCGCCTCGGGACGCACGCGCGCGGACTTCGCCGTCGTACCCGAGATCATCGTGTCGGTCATCGAGGAGGACCCGTCGCACGCCTCGGCCCGCCAGCTGCTGGCGTTCTACGGGTCGACGCCGGCCTACCGGCCGGTACTCGAGGCCCACGGCTGGGGTGACCTGCAGCCCGAGCTGCATGCCCTGTCCAAGCAGGGCCGTTGGCAGGAGATGGGCGGGCTCATCGACGACGACGTCCTGCACACCATCGCCGCGTGCGGGACGCCGCAGGAGATCGCCGCGCACATTCGGGATCGCGTCGACGGCGTCAGTGATCGGGTGTGCGTCTACCAGCCCGCACCCATCCGGCCGGAATCGTTGGCCGGGATCGTCGACGCGCTGCGCACCTGAGGTCCTATCGTGGGGTCTGGTACCGAGCGGGACCAAGGGAGGTTCTCGATGGACGAGCAGGCCGAGTACTCAGACGTGCTGATCATCGGCGCGGGCATATCGGGAATCGGGGCGGCGTACCGCATCCGCGAGAAGAATCCGACGCTGAGCTACGCCATCCTCGAGCGCCGCGAGCGCATCGGTGGGACGTGGGACCTCTTCCGCTACCCGGGCATCCGCTCCGACAGCGACATCTTCACCCTGAGCCTGCCCTTCGAGCCGTGGACCAGGCCGGAGAACGTGGCCGACGGCGGCGACATCCGGACCTACCTGACCGACGCCGCGCGCCACCACGGGATCGACCGGCACATCCGCTTCGAGACGTACGTCAAGACCGCCGAGTGGGACTCCACCACCGACACGTGGACGCTGCGCACCGAGGGCCGCGACGGCGTGCAGAAGCTCTACCGCGGGCGGTTCCTGTTCTGCGGCACCGGTTACTACGACTACGACCACCCCTACACCCCGGAGTTCCCGGGCGTCGAGGACTTCGCCGGCGACGTCGTGCACCCGCAGTTCTGGCCGGAGTCGCTGGACTACTCCGGCAAACGGGTGGTGGTGATCGGCAGCGGGGCGACGGCGATCAGCCTGGTACCGGCGTTGGCGCAGCAGGCCGCCCACGTGACGATGCTGCAGCGCTCGCCTACCTACATGATGTCGATGGCGCGCATCGATCCGATGGTGCAGGCGATCCGAAAGGTCTTGCCGCAGAAGCTCTCCCACCCGATCGTCCGGGTGCGCAACGCACTGGTGCACGTGCTGAGCTACTTCATGTTCCGCAAGCTGCCGAAGTTCGGTCGCTGGCTGATCAGGAACCGTGCAGTCGCCGCGCTGCCCGCCGGGTATCCCGTCGACGTGCACTTCAAGCCGCGGTACGAGCCGTGGGATCAGCGCATGTGCCTGATCCTCGACCGAGACCTGTACGGGCACATCGGCGACGGGCGCGCCGAGATGGTCACCGACACCATCGACCACCTCGACGAAACCGGTATCGCGCTGACGTCGGGCAGACACCTCGACGCCGACGTCATCGTGACGGCCACCGGGCTGCGACTGCAGGCACTCGGCGGCATCACGATCGTCGTCGACGGCGAGGAGGTCGACCCCACCGACCGCTTCGTCTACAAGGAGTACCTCATCGAGGACGTCCCCAACATGGCGTGGTGCATCGGCTACACCAATGCGTCCTGGACGCTGCGCGCCGACATGACGGCGCGGGCCGTCGCGAAGTTGTTGGCGCACATGGACGCTCATGGGTACACCCACGCCTACCCGCATCTGGGCGACGTGCCGATGCCGGAGAAGCCGACCTTCGACCTCAAGGCCGGCTACATCCAGCGCTCCCCGCACGCGCTGCCCAAGTCGGGCATTCGACGGCCCTGGAACGTGCGGCACAACTACCTGCTGGACATCGTCGACCACCGCTTCGACCGCATCGAGGAGTCGATGGTGTTCGGGCGGGCGCCGGCGCGCGTCGCCGCCGCCGCGCCGCAGGACGCCCAGACCGCCTAGCCCCTCCGCCGAGACTGCTGGGAGATCGCGAATTCGTCGGAAGACGCGATCTCCCAGCAGTCTCGGCGGGGGTCAGTCCGCGACGGTCAGCCAGTCGGTGAACCCCGACGGGTCGTGGCGGCCGAGCGCGCCGTGCTCGAACAGGCCCCAGCCCTCGACGGGCGCCCGCTCACCCTCCGTGCACACCGCGCGACCGACGTGGTCGATCACGCCGAAACCCGCGCGTCCGACGATCGCGGGATCGGTCATGTCGTAGGTGAGCCGCTCGGTGAACCGCTCGCCGCGCCACACGCCGTGGATCCAGTCCGAGTCGCCGCCGTAGCCGCCGCCGACGTGAATGGGCACGGGCAGCTTGGACTCCACCGCGAAGTGCACCGGCGTGCCGTCCCCTGCCGTCGCGTCGATGCTGGCCCCGGTGGGGATGCGGGTGCCGGAGGTGTAGTGGATCCTGACGCGCGGCCAACCGAGTTGCTCGACGCGGCCGTCCTTCCAGATGCGCGTGCAGTCGTTGAGCGAGCGGAAGCCGCTGGGCTCCTCCTGGATGATGAGCACGATCGAGAAGTCGTCGAACGCCATCGGCACGTACAGCCACCACATGCCCTCGAACGGCGGATCTGCCGGGCGCCCAGCGGGTTCGGACTCGCCGATCGGCCGGATGCCCCAGGAGCGGTCGCGCGAACCGATCCACACGTCGGGGTCGACGGCGACGTCGGTGCCGTCGATGGCGAGCGTGCCGCTCCACGACCCGAGTTGGGCGAAACGCTGGGCGTCGAGGGTGACGCGGTTGCCCGCCCGCAGCACGTGCCGCTGCTCCTGAACGACGTCGAACAGGCCGTGCCACGTGAGATCGGCGGCGATGCCCTCGGTCTCGTCGAGCACGATGCGCAGGGAGTGCAGCGGGTCGGTGACCTCGACGCGGTAGCTCAGCACGTGCTGGTTCAGCCGGTCGGAGTCGATCGCATCCGACAGGTGCACGGCGGTCTGCTCGTCGCCGCGCCGCACCAACACGAACGCGTCCTTGACGCCGAGGTTCGGGTAGTAGCCGATCCCCGTGATGAGGAAGACGTTGCCCGTGCGGTCGTGGGCGTTGAAGTAGGACCGGTCATAGAAGTTGCGGTCCGAGGACCCCGGCCACGCGATGGGCTGGGGCAGCTGGTGGACGGGGAATTCGTCCATGGGGCCGAGCACTACGACTCTCCGATCAGTCGACGCAGCAGCGAGGCGTGATAGAACATCGACTCGACGTCGTCGGGTCGTTCGATCTCGCCGAAGTGGACCCGCCGGGCGCCGGTGCGCATGAACACACAGCACCAGATCACCCCGGAGTAGACGTAGAACCAGTCGAGGTCGCCGAGGGTCATGCCGGTGGCGTCCTCATACGTGGCGCGCACGTCGTCCTCGCGCAGCACGTCGGGCAGGCCCGGCAGGCCGGCCAGTCCGGCGAGCTCCTGAAACACCATGTGCGCGAACACGATCCAGGCCACGTCGAGCTCCCGCGGCCCGACCGTGGCCATCTCCCAGTCGAGCACCGCGACCGGACGGAAGTCCCGGTAGAGCACGTTGCCGATTCGGGAGTCGCCCCAGGCCAGCACCGGTGCGGTGGCGGCGACGTCGGTCGGGAAGTGGTCCTCGAGCCACGTCAGCGCGCGCTCCACCAGCGGGGAGCGGCCGATGTCGGGGACGGCGAACTCGTACCAGTCCTTCAGCCAGCCGAAGTGTCTGCGCAGCGGGGTGTCACCCGGCGGATCCATCTCGGCGAGGAAGCCAAAGGTCTGCTCCGCGTGCGGGATCGAGTGCAGGGTGGCCAGGACGCGCACCGTGGCGTCCTGCAGTTGGCGACGGAGTTCGGCGGGCGCGTCGGAGAACCAGTTGCCCCCGAACGTGTAGGGCATGACGTCGGGCGGCACGACGCCGTCGACGTGGTCCATCAGGAAGAACGGCGTACCCAGGACGTCCCCCGTGTGCTCCATCCAGCGCACCTGGGGGACCGGCACGTCGGTCAGTTCGCCGACCAGGCGGATGACCTCGAACTGATGGTCGAGTCGGTAGCTCGGAAACACCGGGACGTCCGCGGCGCTGGGGGCCACCCGCGCCACCCACTTCTGCTCGACGGCCCGGCCGTCCTGCTCCCAACTGCCGGTCAGCACGATCGTCTCCGACGACATGCCGTTGGCGTCGATGCCGCTCTCGACGCTGACGTCGGGGGTGACACCGCCCGGCAGGACGGTGGACAGCCACTGCGACATCACCTTCGGCAGGGTGCTGACGTCGCGGGACGTGCGGTTGAGGCGGCTGACGTCCTCGACAGCCGGTTCGTTCGCCAAGTCGGACCCCTTCGCGCAATTACGATACGGTGAGTAGCGTTATGAAAGCAGACCAGCGCGACGATGTCGAGGGTGCGACCGCCGGACGCCCCCGCGACCGACGCATCGACACCGCCATCCTGACGGCGACCGCCGACCTCCTCGTCGAGATCGGCTACGCGAATCTGACGATGGCCGCGGTCGCCGAGCGTGCGGGCACCACCAAGACGGCGCTCTACCGGCGGTGGTCCAGCAAGGCCGAACTCGTCCACGAAGCCGCATTTCCCAGCGCGCCAACGGCATTGGTGGCCCCCGAGGGCGACATCGCCGGCGACGTGCGGGCCATGCTCGCCGCCGCGCGCGACGTCTTCGTCAGCCCCGTGGTGCGGGCCGCGCTGCCCGGGCTCATCGCCGACATGGCCGCCGACGCCGATCTGAACGCCAGGGTGATGAGCCGGTTCGTCGGCCTGTTCGGCGTCGTCGGGGAGCGGTTGGCGCACGCCGTCGGCCGGGGGGAGGTGCGCGCCGACGTCGACCCCCAGCGGCTGATCGAGATCATCGGCGGGGCAACGCTTCTTCGGCTGCTCCTCGATCCCGGCGGTCAGCTGGACGACGCGTGGGTCGTGCAGACCGCGGCGATCATCAGTCACGGTGTGCAGGCGTGAGCGGCTACCGTTGAGTCCATGTACGTGCAGCTGACCCTGAACGACGAGGATGGAGTGCCCGAGGTGTACTCCACGCCGCCATGGACCGACGACGCCGACGGGCGGGCCGAGACGGCCAGGGTCGTCGTCGACCCCGTCGGCAGACCGGATGGCGAGCGATCCGGGGTGCTGCTGACGATGACGATCGGCGAGGCGCTGGTGCTGGGGCGACGCATCACCGAGATCGCCGAGGCGGCCGCCGAGGGGCAGTTCAGCCGACGCGGCACCCAGTGGCGACGCGAAGTCCAGGACCGCAAGCGGCGCGAAGCCTGGAACGTGCTGATGGCCACCACCGACGACGTCGAGGACTCCTAGACGGGGATGACGTCGACGAGGCCGTCGAGACCGGCGAAGTCGCCGGCGTTGCGGCTGTACAGGTCGAGTCCGTGGGCGTGCGCGGTGGCAGCGATCAGCAGGTCGGCGAACCGACTGCGTGGACGTCGGCCCGCGGCCACTACGGCGGCCACCACGAGCCCGTAGCTGCGGGCGGCTGCGGCATCGAAGGGTAGGGGCTCGAGCACCGACTCGACCTCTTGTAGGCGGGCCTGCCGCCTGGCCCGCTCCGCGGGAGATCGGGCGAGGAGCGGCCCGGCAGCAAGCTCCGCCGAGGTGATTGCCGAGATGGCCATCGTGTCGGGCAGCGCTGCGATGACTGCGGGGTCGTGCCAGTCGACGACGACTGATGTATCGAGCAGGCCAGCCGCCATCACAGGGTCTGATCGACGTCGCGGTCCAGATCGTCGCGAAAGGCGCGGCGGTCGATGCGAATGTCGGTGCTGGCCATGCGAGTCAACTGCTCGCGCGTCAGGAACGTACGCCGGGCGGCCTGTACCGGACGGAGCTCGGCCACCGGTTCACCATTGCGCGTCACGACGAATGTCTGCCCGCCGGCGACGGCGTCGATGACCTTGGCGTTGTCGTTGCGGAGGTCACGCTGGGGGATGGTGATCGCCATGATCGCCAACTGTAGCGCAATGTGCTACGGTGCGCTACACGGTCACGGCACGAAGTGGTTCGCGGTGTTCGCCAGGTCGAGGATCGGCTGGGGCAGGGCGCCGAGGGCGAGCGTGATGGCCGCACTGACGGTGACGGTCGCAGTGCTCAGGGCGCTCGGCACCACCACCGTGGGGGCGTTCTCGGGTGGATCGGTGAAGAACAGCAGCACGATGACCCTGACGTAGAAGTACGCTGCCACCGCGCTGGCGCAGACGCCGACGATCACCAGTGGGGAGGCGCCGCCCTCGGCGGCGGCCTTGAAGACGGCGAACTTGCTGACGAAGCCACTCGTCAATGGGATGCCCGCGAACGCCAGCAGGAACAGCGAGAACACCACGCCCACCAGCGGATGGCTGCGACCGAGACCGGCCCACTGGGACAGGTCGGTCTCCTCCTCGCCCCCGGCGTTGCGCACGACGCTGACGACGGCGAAGGCGCCGAGCGTGCTGAAGCCGTAGGCGAACAGATAGAACAGCGTCGCCGCGACGCCGTTGGCGTTCAGCGCGATGACACCGGTCAGGATGAACCCGGCGTGGGCGACCGACGAGTAGGCCAGCATCCGCTTGACGTCGGTCTGCGACACCGCCGTCACCGTGCCGACCACCATCGTGAGGATCGCGATACCCCACATCAGCGGGCGCCAGTCGTCCTCGAAACCGGGCAGCGCGACCGAGAAGATGCGCAGCATGGCCCCGAAGGCGGCGATCTTGGTGGCCGCCGCCATGAACGCCGTCACCGGGATGGGGGCGCCCTGGTACACGTCGGGGATCCACGAATGAAACGGCACTGCACCGACTTTGAACAGCACGCCGATGGAGAGCAGGGCGATGCCGACGAGCGCGAGCGTCGGTCGCTCGGAGCTCGACGCGGCCTGCTCACGAATGCCGTTGAGGCTCAACGTACCTGAGTAGCCGTAGAGCAGCGCGATGCCGTAGAGGAAGAACGCCGAGGAGAAGGCGCCGAGGAGGAAGTACTTGAGCGAGGCCTCCTGCGAGAGCAATCGCCGTCGCCGGGCCAGCCCGCACATCAGGTAGAGCGGCAGCGAGAACACCTCGAGCGCAACGAACATCGTCAGCAGGTCGTCGGCGGCGGGGAACAGCATCATCCCGGCGAGCGCGAACATCGTGAGCGGGAAGACCTCCGTCTGCGCGATGCCGGCCTTCGTCGCGATCTTCTCGGCGACGCTGCCGGGCACGGTCGACGCCATCGGGGTGAAGGCGTCCAGACCGCTCGCGCCCTCCGCCACGTCGACCTCGGAGGCGATGCGACGCTCGGCGATCAGGAGCGTGCCGATGATGCCGACCAGCAGCAGGGTGCCCTGCAGGAACAGTGCCGGCCGGTCGAGCGCGACGGCCCCCATCACGGCGGTATGGCCGGGTGACGCACCGAGACCGGTCCACTCGACGACGACCGCGACCAGCGCGGCGAGCTGCCCGGCGACGGCCAGCGCCGACTGCGTCCGGTACCGCACCGCGCGGGGCAGGAACGCTTCGACGAGCACGCCGAGGACGGCGACGCCCAGCACGATGAGCATGGGGGAGAGCAGGCCGTACTCGACCGAGGGCGGGGTGATCGTCACTTCGCGGCGCCCCCTTCGGCGAGGTGCGGCGCCGGGTCCTGCTGGCCGATCGTGGTCAGGGTGTGGCCCACGGCCGGATCGATGACGTCGAGCACCGGTTTGGGATAGACGCCGAGCACCAGCAGGATCGCGATCAGCGGCGCCACCACGACGAGTTCGCGCGGCACCAGGTCACGCAGCTTCTCGTTGTCCGTGGCGACGGGGCCGGTCATCATGCGCTGGTACATCCACAGGATGTAGATCGCCGAGAGCACCAGCGCCGACGCCGCGAACACCGCCATCACGGGGTAGCGGGTGAACGTGCCGATGAGGACGAGGAATTCACTGATGAAGGGTGCCAATCCGGGCAGCGACAGCGTGGCCAAGCCCGCGACGAGGAACGTGCCTGCGAGTACGGGCGCGACCTTCTGCACACCGCCGAACGATGCGATCGCGCGACTTCCCCTGCGCGACACCAGGAATCCCGCGACCAGGAACAGGGCGGCCGTCGAGATGCCGTGGTTGACCATGTAGAGCGTCGAGCCGGACTGACCCTGGCTGGTCATGGCGAAGATGCCGAGGATGATGAAGCCGAAGTGCGAGATCGACGTGTAGGAGATCAGCCGCATGACGTCGGTCTGACCGATCGCGACGACGGCGCCGTACACGATGCCGACCACCGCGAGCGCGATGACCAACGGCCGGAACGTCATCGACGCGTCGGGGAAGAGCTGCAGGCAGTAGCGCAGCATGCCGAACGTACCGACCTTGTCGACGACGGCCATCATGAGCACCGCCGTCGCGGGGGTCGACTCGACGGCCGCATCCGGCAGCCAGCGGTGGAACGGCCACAGCGGGGCCTTGACGGCGAACGCGAACATGAAGCCGAGGAACAGAGCATTGAGCACGGCCGGGCTGACGTGCAGTGACCCGTTGGCCACGGCGGCGACGATCGCGCGGAAGTCGAACGTGCCCGCGGTGAACGCGCCGCTGGTGGCCGTCGCCACGTAGAGCCCGATGACCGCGGCGAGCATGATCAGGCCGCCAAAGAGGTTGTACAGCAGGAACTTCACGGCAGCCTTCGAGCGGTTGGCGCCGCCGAACCCACCGATGAGGAAGTACATCGGGATGAGCATCGCCTCGAAGAACACGTAGAACAGCAGTACGTCCAGGGCGGTGAGCGAGATCAGCACCATGCCCTCGACGGCCAGCGCCAACGCCATGTAGGTGTGCGCCGACCGGCCCTGGTCGCCGCCGTCGTTCCACCCGGCGACGATCAGCAGCGGGACGAGCACGGCCGTCAGGACGACCAGCGCCAGCGCGATGCCGTCGAGTCCGAGGACGTAGCCCGTCCCGAACGACGGGATCCAGGCGTGGTCTTCGACGAACTGGTACTGCGACCCACCGGGAACGAACGTCACCGCCAGCACGACCGCGATCGCCAGCACGGCCACCGAGAGCGCCAGCGCCACGTACTTCGCGAGTTGCCCTGCGGCAGAGGGCAACAGGATGACCACGGCTGCGCCCACCATCGGGACGGCCCACAGGATCGTCAACCACGGCATGGCGTTCACCAGATCCTCACCGCCAGGATCGCGGCCACGACCAGAGCCGCGCCGCCGAGCATCGACAGGGCATAGGAGCGGGCGAAGCCCGTCTGGAATTGGCGCAGGCGCTCCGAGGCTCCGCCGACGACGTCACCGAGGCGACGGGAGACACCGTCGATGCCGTCGTCGTCGACGTCGACGAGACCGGCCACCAGCATTCGGCCCGGCCGCATCAGCACGCCCTCGTTGAACGCGTCGCCGTAGAGGTCGCGGCGGGCGGCCACCGTCAACGTCGAGACGTCGTCGGGGGCCGTCTGCGGTACCGGTCGCGTCGCGTACATGCGGTAGGCGATCGCGATGCCCACCGCGACGACGGCGAGCGTGCCGACCGTCAGCACCCACGCCGGCACCACCTCGGCAGTCTCGGGATGCGCGCCGACGACGGGTTCGAGCCACTGCTGGAGCGTGCCGCCGATGGCCAGCAACCCACCCGCACCGACCGACCCGATGGCGAGCACGATCATCGGCATCGTCATGCTGGCCGGCGACTCGTGGGGATGGGTGTCGGGTTTCCAGCGCCGCTCCCCGAAGAACGTCATCAGCATCACCCTGGTCATGTAGAACGCCGTGATGCCCGCCCCGAGCAGCGCGGCCCCGCCGAGCAGCAGACCCCTGAATCCGCCTGTCGCGAACGCGGTTTCGATGATGGCGTCCTTGGAGAAGAATCCCGCGAACGGAGGCACGCCGATGATCGCGAGATACCCGAGCCCGAACGTGACGAACGTGATCGGCATGACCGAGCGCAGCCCGCCGTAGCGGCGCATGTCGGTCTCGTCGTCCATGCCGTGCATCACCGAACCCGCGCCGAGGAACAGTCCGGCCTTGAAGAAGCCGTGGGTCAGCAGGTGCATGATCGCGATGGCGTACCCCGCCGGGCCGAGGCCTGCCGCGAGCACCATGTAGCCGATCTGGCTCATCGTCGACGCGGCGAGCGCCTTCTTGATGTCGTCCTTGGCGCAGCCGATGACGGCGCCGAACAGCAGCGTCACCGCACCCACGACGACCACGCCGAGGCGGGCATCGGGGGCGAGGTCGTAGAGGGGACCGGAGCGCACGATCAGGTAGACGCCCGCGGTCACCATGGTCGCCGCGTGGATGAGTGCCGACACCGGCGTCGGGCCCTCCATCGCGTCGCCGAGCCACGACTGCAACGGCACCTGGGCCGACTTGCCGCACGCGGCGAGCAGCAGCAGCAGACCGATCGCGGTGAGCGTGCCGTGCGTCATCAGACCGGCAGCGCCGAAGACGCCCTCATACGAGATGGTTCCGACGCTGGCGAACATCACCATCAGCGCCAGCGCGAGACCGACGTCGCCGACCCGGTTGACCACGAAGGCCTTCTTCGCCGCGGTCGCGGCCGATGGCTTGTAGGACCAGAATCCAATCAACAGATACGACGCGAGACCCACGCCCTCCCAACCCATGTAGAGCCCGAGGTAGTTGTCGGCGAGCACCAGCAGCAGCATGGCCGCGACGAACAGGTTGAGGTAGGCGAAGAATCGTCGGCGCTCGGGATCGTGGGCCATGTAGCCGACCGAGTAGACGTGGATCAGTGATCCGACGCCGGTGATCAACAGCACGAAACAAATTGACAGCTGGTCGAGTTGGAGGCCGAAGTCGACGTGTAGCCGTCCCACCGGCACCCAGGTGAAGAGGCGTTGGTGGATTCCACGGTCGTCGGCCGGCTGATCGAGCAGACCGACGAACAGCACCACGCCGATGGCGAAGGAGGCCAGCACCGCGGCGCAGCCCAGCAGATGTCCCCACGCGTTCGTGGCCCTGCCGCCGAGCAGCAGGATCGCCGCACCCAGCAGCGGCAGCGCAATCAGCAGCCAGACCGGGAGCGTCACTAGTGCCTCAGCAGACTGGCCGCGTCGACCGAAGCCGACTGTCCGGCCCGGAAGATCGTCATGATGATCGCCAACCCGACGACGACCTCGCACGCCGCGACCACCATGGTGAAGAACGCCACCACCTGACCGTCGAGATGGCCGTGCATGCGCGAGAAGGCCACGAATGCCAGGTTTCCGGCGTTGAGCATCAGCTCGACGCACATGAACATCACGATGGCGTTGCGCCGCAACAGGACTCCCGCCGCACCGATGGTGAACAGCAGCGCAGACAGGTAGACGTAGTTGATGGGATTCATCGCGGCGCCCCGTTCTTCGTGGCGGCCACGCTGCGCGGCGGCAGGATCGAGCTCACCGACGTCGCGGCGTCGGAACCGTCGGGTAGCCAGGCCGCCACGTCGACCGCGTTGTGCCTGGCGTAGACGCCCGGATTGGGCATCGGCGTGGCATGGCCCCCGGGGGCGAAGCGCTCGATCGACAGCTCGCGCTGGGTCTTTCGGCGGTCGACGCGCTCGCGGTGCGCGAGCACCATCGCACCGAGCGTGGCGGTGATCAGCAGTGCGCTGGTGAGTTCGAAGGCCCATAGGTAGCGGACGAAGATGAGTGCCGCCAAGCCTTGGACGTTGCCGCCTGCGTTGGCTTGGTCGAGCCCACCGACACCCGTCACCGACGCGTTCCCGATGCCCGCGATGAGCAGCAGGCCGAACGCGACGCCGGCGACGATGGCCGCAATGCGTTGGCCGCGAATGGTTTCCACCAGCGAGTCGGCGGAGTCGACGCCGATCAGCATCAGCACGAACAGGAAGAGCATCATCACCGCGCCGGTGTAGACGACGACCTGAACGACACCGAGGAACAGCGCGTCCTGCGCGATGTAGAGGACGGCCAGCACGATCATGGTGATCGCCAGGAAGATCGCCGAGTACACGGCCTTGGGCGCCGCGACGACGGCGATGGCGCCGACGACGGCGAGCGTGCCGAGCACCCAGAACGTCACCGCCTCCGCCGTCGACGTGCGGTAGACGGTCTCGGCGGCCAGCAGCGTGACTTCGCCTGTCACAGCACGACTTCCTCGACCGGTTCCGGGGTCTTCTGGTGCGTCGTGACGGTCGGCATGCCCAGGGAGGTGGCCAGGCCGTCGGCTCGGATGTGGCCGCGGTAGTAGTCCTCGTCGGTGCTGCCCGGGGCCATCGCATGCGGCGGGGCCGTCATGTCCGGGCCCAGCGGGGCCAGCAGTTCGTCCTTGCCGTAGATGAGGTCGGCGCGGTTGTCGTCGGCGAGTTCGTAGTCGTTGGTCATCGTCAGCGCGCGGGTGGGGCAGGCCTCGATGCACAAACCGCACCCGATGCAACGCAGGTAGTTGATCTGATACACCCGGCCGTAACGCTCACCGGGGGAGAAGCGTTCGGCATCGGTGTTGTCGGCGCCCTCGACGAAGATCGCGTCGGCCGGGCACGCCCAGGCGCAGAGTTCGCAGCCGATGCACTTCTCCAGGCCGTCCTCGTACCGATTCAGTTGGTGGCGGCCGTGATAGCGCTTGGCCGTCGGCCCCGGCTTCTCCGGATACTCCTCGGTGATCGGCTTCTTGAACATGGTCTTGAACGTCACGCCGAAACCGGCGAGGGCGTCGACGAGGTGGGGCCGCTTAGGCATCGGCGTGCTCCTTCACGGGAATGGGCGGTACCGGGAAGGATCCCGGTACCGTCGACGGGGGATCGGCTTGGCGACTGGGGCGGGCCTGCTCGTGCCGGAGCACCCGCGACAGGTAGACCAGCAGCAGGATGCCGAGGAAGACGCCGGTGGCGACGAGGACTACGGCGAGGCCGTCGTAGCCCTCGTTGCGCAGGGTCCGCACCACCGCGACCGTCATGATCCAGCCCAGTGAGATGGGAATGAGGATCTTCCACCCCAATCCCATGAACTGGTCGTAGCGCAGGCGCGGCAGGGTCGCCCGCAGCCAGATGAACATGAACATGAACGTCCAGACCTTGCCGACGAACCAGAGGAGCGGCCACCACCCGGAATTCGCGCCGTCGATCATGTCGAACGGCCACGGTGCCTGCCAGCCGCCGAGGAACAGCGTCGTCGCCAGCGCCGCGACAGTGGTCATGTTGACGTACTCGGCGAGCATGAACATCGCGAACTTCAGCGACGAGTACTCGGTGTGGAAGCCCCCGACCAGTTCGCCCTCGGCCTCCGGCAGATCGAAGGGGGCGCGGTTGGTCTCACCGACCATCGACGTCACGTAGATGACGAACGAGGGGAGCAGGAGGAACACGTACCAGAGGCCGTGCTGCTTGGCGACGATCTCCGAGGTCGACATGGTGCCCGAGTACAGGAACACCGCGGCGAAGCACAGTGCCATGGCGATCTCGTAGGAGATGACCTGCGCGCTCGAGCGCAATCCGCCGAGCAGCGGATAGGTGGACCCGGATGCCCAGCCCGCCAAGACGATTCCGTAGACGCCGATCGACGTCACGGCCAACACGTACAGCACGGCGACGGGCAGGTCGGTCAGCTGCAGGGGGGTCCGGTGACCGAACACGCTCACCATCCCGCCCATGGGGATGACGGCGAACGCCATGATGGCGGGGATGACCGCGATGACGGGGGCGGCCAGGTAGATGGGCTTGTCGACGCCCGCGGGGACGAGGCCTTCCTTGAGGGCCAGCTTGACCCCGTCGACCAGACTCTGCAGCAGCCCGAACGGGCCGACGCGGTTGGGGCCGTAGCGCATCTGCATCCGCCCGAGCACCTTGCGCTCGACGAGGATCGCGACGAGCACCGTCAGCAGACAGAACACGAAGCTGAACAACGCCTTCGCGATGACCAGCCACCATGGGTCGTGGCCGAACGAGCCGAGGTCGGGATAGGTCACGCCGACCCACCTCCCGTCGAGATCGAGACGACGGCGCCGGGTGAGACGCCGAGCGTCGAATGAACCTGGGAGGCAGGCGAATTGAGCGGTACCCACACCACCCGGTCTGGCATCTCGGTGACCACGAGTGGCAGGGTGATGGCGCCGCGCGGGGTGGCGACGGTGACGGGTTGGCCGTCGCGGGCGCCGATCTCCTCGGCGGTCGTGCGGGACAGTCGGACGACCGCGATCCGTGCCGTGCCCGCCAGATGGGGTTCGCCATCCTGAAGTCGACCGGCATCCAACAACATTCGCCACGACGCCAGCACCGCCTGCCCGGCCGCCGGAGTCCTCGGGCGCGCAGCCTCGACCGTCGGGTCGGATGGGCGGCTGCCCCGCCACGGTCCGAGCCGGGCGAGTTCGGCGCGCGCGGAGGCGGCGTCCCGCAGGCCGATGTCGATGCCCACCTCCTCGGCCAGTGCGACGAGGACACGGGCGTCGGCGGTGGCGTTCGGCGGAAGGGCCGGTGCGAAGGACCGGTGCCGCCCTTCCCAATCGACGAACGTCCCCGACTTCTCGGTGACCGGAGCGACGGGGAAGACGACGTCGGCGCGCTCGGTCACCGCACTGTGGCGCAGTTCCAGGCTGACGACGAACGGCGCGGCGTCGATGGCCGCGAGCGCCGCGACGGGGTCGGGAAGGTCGCCGAGCTCGACGCCGCCGACGAGCAGGGCGCCCAGCGACCCCTGGGCGGCCGCCGCGACGATGCCCGCCGTGTCCCGACCCGCTCGACTGGGCAGCGCGTCGACGTTCCACGCCGCGGCCACCTCGGCACGGGCGGCGGCGTCGGCCAGCGGCCTGCCACCGGGCAGGAGATGCGGTGTCGCACCGGCTTCCAACGCGCCGCGTTCACCGGCGCGCCTCGGTACCCAGCCGAGCCGGGCGCCCGTCCGTTCGACGAGCCGCAGCACCGCGGAGTAGGCGCCCGCCGACGTTGCGAGGCGTTCGCCGACGAGCACGATCGTGACGGCGGCCACCTCGAGCGCGTCCAGCGCCTCGGCTTCGCCGCCGGGGGCCGTCGCGATGAGCGTGCCGCCCATCTTGTCCAGGCCGCGCGTCGCGAACGGTGCGATCGCGGAGACCTTCGTGCCGTGCCTGCGGAAGGCCTTGCGCAGGCGCAGATACACGATCGGCGACTCCTCCTCCGGCTCGAACCCGACCAGGAGGACCGCCGCGGCCGATTCGAGGTCGGCGTAGGTCACGGTCATCGGCCGTCCCGCGATGGCCGCTGCGAGGAACCGTGACTCCTCGTCGGAGTGCGCGCGGGCCCGGAAGTCGACGTCGTTGGTGCCGAGCACGATTCGGGCGAACTTGGCGTAGGCGTAGGCGTCCTCGAGCGTGGCGCGGCCGCCGACGAGCACGCCGGTGTCGGCGCCCGCCGCGGTCAAGCCGCGGATGGCGACGGCGACGGCCTCCGACCACGAGGCGGGGCGTTGACTGCCGTCGGGCTCGCGCAGCAGGGGCGTGGCGATGCGATCGCCCCGAGAACCATAGGTGAACGCCCAGCGGCCCTTGTCGCAGTTCCACTCCTCGTTGACCTCGGGATCGTCACCAGCCAAGCGCCGCAACACCTTTCCGCGGCGATGATCGGTGCGCTGGGCGCAGCCCGACGCGCAGTGCTCGCACACGCTCGGGGAGGACACCAGGTCGAACGGTCTGGCGCGGAATCGGTACGCCGTCCCGGTGAGGGCGCCGACGGGACAGATCTGCACGGTGTTGCCCGAGAAGTACGAGTCGAAGGGGGTGTCGTCGGCGATGCCGACCTGCTGCAGCGCACCGCGTTCGAGGAGTTCGATGAACGGATCGCCGGCGATCTGGTTGGAGAAGCGCGTGCACCTGGCGCACAGCACGCATCGTTCGCGGTCGAGCAGCACCTGCGAGGACAGGTTGATGGGCTTGGGGAAGGTGCGCTTGACGTCGTCGAAGCGGGTGTCGGTCCGCCCGTGGGACATCGCCTGGTTCTGCAGCGGGCACTCCCCACCCTTGTCGCACACGGGGCAGTCCAGCGGGTGGTTGATGAGCAGTAGCTCCATGACGCCGTGCTGGGCCTTGTCGGCCGCCGGTGACGTCAGCTGCGTGCGCACCACCATGTCGGGGGTGACGGTGATGGTGCACGACGCCATCGGCTTGCGTTGGCCCTCCACCTCGACCAGACATTGCCGACACGCCCCGACGGGTTCGAGCAGCGGATGGTCGCAGAACCGCGGGATTTGGATGCCCATCAGCTCGGCGGCCCGAATCACCAACGTGCCCTTGGGCACGCTGATTTCGTGGTCGTCGATGGTGAGCGTGACCATCTCGACGTCGGTGCCGGTTTCGTTCTCCGCAGTCGTCACGCGCGCCTCCCCCCTCCCCGCCGAGCAGCCGCAAATGTGCGCGACACGCCGGTGGAAAGTGCATGTTTGCGGCTGCTCGCGGTCATGACAGAGCCCCCTCCGGGACGGCCAGCATCGAGGCGACCGGGTCGAACGGACAGCCGCCGTCGAGGTGCGCCTCGTATTCGGCCCGGAAGTACTTGAGCGACGACAGGATTGGGCTCGCAGCGCCGTCGCCGAGGGCGCAGAACGACTTGCCGAAGATGGCGTCGGCGATGTCCAGCAGCGTGTCGAGGTCCGCCCGCTGCCCGTCGCCGTTCTCCAACCGCGCATAGATCTGCGTCAGCCAGTAGGTGCCCTCCCGGCACGGCGTGCACTTGCCGCAGGATTCGTGGGCGTAGAACTGCGTCCATCGGCGGACCGCGCGCACCACGCACGTCGTCTCGTCGAAGATCTGCAGCGCCTTGGTGCCCAGCATCGACCCGACGCCGGCCATGCCCTCGTAATCCAGTGGCACGTCGAGGTGTTCGCCCGTCAGCAGCGGGGTCGACGATCCGCCGGGCGTCCAGAACTTCAGCTCGTGTCCGGCGCGCACCCCGCCCGCGTAGTCCAGCAGCTCGCGCAACGTGATGCCCAGCGGGGCCTCGTACTGCCCCGGTGTGGTGACGTGCCCGGACAGCGAGTACAGCGTGAAGCCGGGCGACTTCTCGGTTCCCATCGTCGTGAACCAGTCGACGCCACCGCGGATGACGGCGGGCACGCTGGAGACGGACTCGACGTTGTTGACCACCGTCGGGCACGCATACAGACCGGCGACGGCCGGGAACGGCGGCCGCAGCCGCGGCTGGCCACGCCTGCCCTCCAGCGAGTCCAGCAGGGCGGTCTCCTCGCCGCAGATGTAGGCACCGGCACCGGCGTGCACCACCAGATCCAGGTCGAAGCCGGACCCGAGGACGTCGGTGCCGAGGTAGCCGGCATCGTAGGCCTCGGCGACGGCGGTCTGCAGCCGGCGCAGCACGGGCACGACCTCACCGCGCACGTAGATGAACGCGTGGCGCGCCCGGATCGCGTACGCGGCGATGATGGCCCCCTCGACGAGCACGTGCGGGGTGGCCATCATGAGCGGAATGTCCTTGCACGTGCCGGGTTCCGACTCGTCGGCGTTGATCACCAGGTAGTGCGGCTTGGCCGCCGCGCCTTCTCCTCCCTGCGGTATGAACGACCATTTCTGTCCGGTCGGGAAGCCGGCACCGCCCCTGCCGCGCAACCCCGAGTCCTTCACCAGTCCGATCACGTCGTCGGGGGCCATCGTCACAGCGGTGCGCAGCGCCTGATACCCGTCGTGGCGGTGATAGCAGTCCAGGGTCCACGACATCGGCTCGTCCCAGTAGCTGCTCAGCACCGGCGTCAGGGTCGATCGGGTCATTCGGGCGCTCCGTTCCTCGACGGCACCTCGGCGGACGGCCCGGGGGCGGGTTCGTCGCGCTTGGCCTCCCTGGTCATCCGCTCGTCATCGGGTCCGCTTGCGCCGCCCGATGATTCGTCGACGTCGGGGGCACGCATCCCGCGCTCGCGGGCAATCCGCAGACCTGCCAGCGTGGCCTCGCCGGTCGGCGCGTCGTTGGCGCCGGCGCGCTGATCGGCGAAACCGGCCAGGATCATGGCGGTCTCACGGAACGAGCACAGCGTCGCGCCACGCGTCGGCGTCACGGGTGTCCCGGCCCGAAGATCGTCCACCAGATCGCGCGCCGAGGACGGAGTCTGGTTGTCGAAGAACTCCCAATTGACCATGACCACCGGGGCGTAGTCGCACGCGGCATTGCATTCGACGTGCTCGAGGGTGACCTTGCCGTCCGGGGTCGTCTCCCCGGCGCGCAGGTCGAGGTGGCCCTCGAGCGTCTCGAGGATCGCATCCCCGCCCATCACCGCACACAGCGTGTTGGTGCACACGCCGACCAGGTAGTCACCGGTCGGCGTGCGACGGTACATCGAATAGAACGTCGCGACCGCGGTGACCTCGGCCGGGCTCAGGTCGAGTTGTGCGGCGCAGAACTCGATTCCGGCGGGGGTGAGGTAGCCGTCCTGCGCCTGCACCAGGTGCAGCAGGCTCAGCAGCGCCGACCGCGCCACCGGATACCTCGCGATCACCAGCGCCGCGTCGCGCGCCAGCCGTCGAGTGACGTCGTCCGAATAGTGCCGCGGCCCTTGTGATATCGGTGGTCCCGGCTCATCGGGGCGCGGACCCAACTGCAGATCGACGACGCTCATCTGGGCCCTCTCCTCTTCGCGCAAGCGCTCATCTGGGCCCTCTCCTCTTCGCGCAAGCGCTCATCAGCGGTCCACCCCGCCCATCACCGGATCGATCGACGCCACCGCCGCGATCGCATCGGCCACCATGCCGCCCTCGCACATCGCCGCGATGGCCTGCAGATTGGTGAACGACGGGTCGCGGTAGTGCACGCGGTAGGGCCGGGTGCCGCCATCGGAGACCATGTGCACGCCCAGCTCGCCGCGTGGCGACTCCACCGCGACGTACACCTGCCCCGCCGGCACCCGGATGCCCTCGGTGACGAGCTTGAAGTGATGGATCAGGGCCTCCATCGACCCGCCCATGATCTTGGCGACGTGCGCGGGGGAGTTGCCGAGGCCGTCGGGCCCCAGCACCAGGTCGGCCGGCCACGCCAGCTTCCGGTCGGTGATCATGACCGGCCCCGGCTTGAGTTTGTCCAGACACTGCTCGACGATCTTGATCGACTCCCGCATCTCGCGGACGCGAATCATGTAGCGCCCGTACGCGTCGCACTCGTCGGTGGTGATGACGTCGAACTCGTAGTCCTCGTACCCGCAGTAGGGCTGGGCGCGGCGCAGGTCGTGGGGCAGGCCGGTGGAGCGCAGGCAGGGACCGGTGACGCCGAGGGCCATGCAGCCGGTCAGGTCGAGGTAGCCGACGCCCTGGGTGCGAGCCTTCCAGATGTAGTTCTCGTTGAGCAGATCCTCCATGTCCCGCAACCGCTTCGGCAGCAGCGTCAGGAGTTCCTGGAGCTGGGGGATCGCCTCGTCGGGGAGGTCGGCGGCCAGACCGCCGGGCCGGATGAAGGCGTGGTTCATCCGCAGTCCGGTGATGGTCTCGAAGATCGACAGCACCAGCTCGCGTTCGCGAAATCCGAAGAACATGGCCGACATCGAGCCGAGCTCCATGCCGCCGGTGGCCAGGGCGACCAGGTGGCTGGAGATCCGGTTGAGCTCCATCAGCAGGACCCTGATGACGCTGGCGCGTTCGGGGACGTCGTCGGTCACGTCGAGCAGCTTCTCCACCCCGAGGCAGTACACCGTCTCGTTGAAGAACGGCGACAGGTAGTCCATGCGGGTGACGAACGTGACGCCCTGCGTCCAGTTGCGGAATTCGAGGTTCTTCTCGATCCCGGTGTGCAGATAGCCGATGCCGCATCGGATCTCGGTGATGGTCTCACCCTCGATCTCGAGGATCAGGCGCAGGACGCCGTGCGTCGAGGGGTGCTGGGGACCCATGTTGACGACGATGCGCTCGCCGGCCACGGAGCGGTCCCTGGCCGCGGCGACGACGTCCTCCCAGTCTTCACCGCCGACCGTGACCAAGGTTTCGGGCGGGTTGTTGGGCGAACTCATCAGTTGTAGGACCTCCGCGCGTCCGGGGGCTGAATCTGGGCGCCGTGGTACTCCACGGGGATGCCGCCCAGCGGGTAGTCCTTGCGCTGCGGGTGTCCCACCCAGTCGTCGGGCATCTCGATGCGGGTCAGCGACGGGTGCCCGTCGAACACGATCCCGAAGAAGTCGTAGGTCTCGCGTTCGTGCCAGTCGGTGGTGGGATACACCGAGAACAGCGATGGCACATGGGGATCCGCGTCGGGCGCGGCCACCTCGAGGCGGATTCGGCGATTGTGCGTGATGGACGTCAGCGGGTAGACGGCGTGCAGTTCGCGGCCCTCGTCGGCGGGGTAGTGCACCCCGGAGACGCCGAGGCACAGCTCGAACCGCAGGGCGGCGTCGTCGCGCAGTGTCTGCGCGACGGTGACGAGGTGGTCGCGCCGCACCTCGAGGGTCAGTTCCCTCCGGAACACGATCACCCGCTCGATCGCCGCGCCGAAGGTTTCCTCGCCGAGCGCGGCGGCCAGCGCGTCGACGACGTCGTCGAAGTAGCCGCCGTAGGGTCGTGGCGAGCTGCCGGGCAGCGCGACCTCGCGGATCAGCCTGCCGTAGCCGGAGGTGTCGCCAGTCCCGTTGGCGCCGAACATGCCTCGGCGATGGCCGATGATCTCGGGGTCGTGGCCGTTGCCATTCCCCGCCCCATTGCCGTTGCCGTTGGTCCCCGTCATGACCGCAGCAGCCCCTTGAGCTCGATGGTGGGCCGGGCGGCGAGCGCGGCCTGCTCGGCGGCCGCAATGGCCTCGGCGCGGTTGACTCCCAGGGGCATGTCCTGAATCTTGGCGTGCAGCATGAGGATTGCGTTGAGGAGCATCTCGGGCCGCGGGGGACAGCCCGGAAGGTAGATGTCGACGGGCACGACGTGGTCGACGCCCTGGACGATCGCGTAGTTGTTGAACATCCCGCCCGAGGAGGCGCACACGCCCATCGCCAGAACCCATTTCGGTTCGGCCATCTGGTCGTAGACCTGGCGCAGGACCGGGGCCATCTTCTGGCTCACCCGCCCCGCCACGATCATCAGGTCGGCCTGTCGGGGAGTGGCCGAGAAGCGCTCCATCCCGAACCGGGCGATGTCGAATCGTGGGCCGGCAGTGGCCATCATCTCGATGGCGCAGCACGCCAGGCCGAAGGTCGCGGGCCAGAGCGACCCCTTGCGTACGTAGCCGGCCACCTTCTCCAACGTCGAGAGCAGGATGCCGCCGGGGAGCTGTTCCTCGAGTCCCATGTCAGCTCAATCCCAACTCAGCCCGCCGCGCCGCCACACGTAGGCGTAGGCGACGAAGACCGTGAGCATGAACAGCACCATCTCGACGACGGCGAACAGCCCGAGGGAGTCGAACGAGACCGCCCACGGGTAGAGGAACACGATCTCGATGTCGAAGACGATGAACAGCATGGCGGTGAGGTAGTACTTCACCGGGAATCGCTGTCCGGTCTGCAGGTCACCGGGGGAGCCCGGGGTCACCGGTTCGATGCCGCACTCGTAGGCCTCGAGTTTCGCGCGGTTGTAGCGTCTGGGCCCGATGACCAGGGCGATGCCGACCGAGCCGACCGCGAATGCCGCCGCGATCGCCCCGAGGACAAGGATGGGTACGTAGGCGTTCATGCCGCTGGCCGCTCCCTCGTTGGGCTATCGATGTGAGCTACGACACAGCTTAGCCTCGTTAACGGTCGGCCCGGCGCGTTTTGGCAATCATCCCGCTGAATCAGTTGCGCAGTCGGCCCACGCGTCGAATCAGATGCGAGAGATGAACCGCGCCAGCGGGTTTCGTGTCGACTAGGTGGCGATCGAGCGCAGCAGGGACGCCACGGCCTCGCCCAGTTGGATCGGATCGATGGGGTGCGGCACGGCCGCCTCCGCCCGCGACCACGACGCCAGCCACGCATCGTCGGGCCGCCCGGTGAGCACCAGGATCGGCGGACAGTGGGCGACCTCGTCCTTCAACTGCTTGGCCAGCCCCATGCCACCGGCCGGGGTGGCCTCCCCGTCGAGGATCGCGAGGTCGACGCCGCCGGCGTCCACCGTGGTGACGACGACCGGCGCCGTGGCCACCTCGACGTACTGCAGCTCGGGAAGGTCGGGGTGGACGCGTCTGCCCAGGGCGGTGCGGACCCGATCGCGCGTGCGCGCGTTGTCGCTGTAGACCAGGATCACGAGCGGCGCTTCGGGCACGGGGGCGATGCTACGACCCAGCCCCGCCCCGCGGTGCGAATACCGCTTCACCGTCGATGCGAGTGGACTTGGGGATCATGCCGACGAGGTTGCCGTCCACGCCATAGTCCTCGCGATCGATCGTGGCGCTGGTCGCGATGCGGACCGCGCCGTCGTCGAGCAGCCGCGCCGTCGCGGGCAGCGTGAGTCGCCGCGCGGTTCCCTTCACGGTGACGGTGGCGTCGAGGTCCAGGCCGTCGGCCCCGCGGGGTGTCGCACCGTGGACCTCGACGGTGATCTCGGGATATTTCTCGACGTCGAAGAAGTCGGGTGAGCGCAGGTGTTCGTCGCGCTTGCCCATGCCGGTCGACAGTGACGCCGCGTCGACGCGAAGGCGTCCGGTGACGGTGCGCTCGGCGGTGACGCTGCCGTCGCCGTCGACGGTGCCGAAGGTGCCCTTGACGGGCAGCGCCCCCCAGAACGACTTGGCCTTGAAGGCCAGCGTCGACCGCTTGGGGTCGAGTGCC
This sequence comes from Mycolicibacterium madagascariense, assembly GCF_010729665.1. Classification (NCBI taxonomy): domain Bacteria; kingdom Bacillati; phylum Actinomycetota; class Actinomycetes; order Mycobacteriales; family Mycobacteriaceae; genus Mycobacterium; species Mycolicibacterium madagascariense. The sequence continues at coordinate 1,815,095 of NZ_AP022610.1, forward strand.
CACGTGCTGCCCGGCGCGGCGTGGTCGATCGGATTCGTCATGTGTCCTCCCGAGGTTTTTCTGCGGCCAAGCGTAGGACGGCGCCGAAATTGACGCGAATGTCGGGTTGCGGCATTCGTTCCGCTGCTGGGTCGGCCCTGACCGGCTTAGGATCCGCGATGTGGTGGGGGTTCGCTGGATGACGGCGGGGCGGGATGCGACGCGCGAGCGGCTCGAATCCGCATTGGGTTCCGGGCGCGGCGCGGTGCTCGTCGGCGCGCCCGGCGTGGGCAAGACGGTGATGGCGCGGGCCGTCGCCCGCGAATTCGGCAGGCAGCACCCCGGTGTCGCGACGCGCTGGGTCTCGGCCACCGAGTCGGCCACGGCCATCCCGTTCGGCGCGTTCAGCCATCTCGTTGAACTCGCCGGCGCCGACGAGCCCGCCGCGCTGTTGCGCGCGGCGCAGGAATCGTTGCGTCGGTATGCTGCAACGGGTTTGACCCTCGTCGTCGACGACGCGCACCATCTCGACACGCTGTCGGCGACCCTCGTCCACCAGATCGCGCTGAGCGGCATGGCGCGACTGCTCCTGACGGTGCGGCATGGTGAGCCGTGCCCCGACGCGGTCGTCGCGCTGTGGCGCGACGGGGTCCTCGAACGCTGCGAGATCGACCCCTTCGACGCCGACGAGTCCGCGGGGCTCCTCGAACAGGTGCTCGGCGGTCCCGTCGAGGGGGTCAGCGCGGCCCGGATGTTCGACGCGAGCCGGGGCAACCCGCTGTGTCTGCGGCACCTGGTGGAGGCCGCGGTCGACGCGGGCTCGCTGCGGCAGGTCGAGGGGGTCTGGCAGCTGCGCGGCGAAATGCGGCTCACCCCCGAGCTGTCCACCCTGATCGACCAGCGCCTGCGCACACTGGACCCCGAGGTCAGGACCGTGCTGGAGTTCCTGGCGATCGAGGAGCCGCTGTCGGCGGCCGACCTCGCCGAGGTCGCCGGCGCCGACGCGCTCGAGCGCGCCGTGACGTCCGGTGTCGTCACGACGAGCGATCAGGGCGGCCATCTGCTGGTGCACCCCTTTCACCCGCTTTACACCGAGCGCATCCGGTCCGGGCTGGGGCGGCTGGCCGCGCGCAGGTTGCGCAAGGTGCTCGTCGCGCAGCTGTCGGCGACCGCGCCGACCCATCTCGGCGGTCGGTTGCGCATCGCCGGGCTGGCGCTGGACAGCGACGTCCCGCCGGACCCGGATGACCTCGTCGCGCTGTCCTGGGAGGCCATGCGGATGGGCGATCTCGCGTTGGGCGAGCGGCTGGCCCGCGGCGCGCTCGACCAGACCGGCGCCCTGTCCGCGCGCCTACCGCTGGCGCACGCGCTGTCGTGGCAGGGCCGCGGACGCGATGCCGACGCGGTCCTCGCCCCGGTCGATCCCGAGACGCTCTCGCAGTGGGACCTGACGGCGTGGACACTTCCCAAGGCCGCCAACAGGTTCTGGATGCTGTCGGAATCCGGGGAGGCCGTGGCCTACCTCGCCGAGATGCGGTCGCGCATCTCCGAGCCCGCGGCGTATCACACCCTCGATGCGCTCGCGGCGACGTTCGCGATGAACTGCGGTGACCTCGACCGCGCGGTGCGGGTGGCCTCCGTCGTGCTCGAATCGCCGCAGGCGCAGGACCTTGCGGTGGCGTGGTCGGCCGCGACGGCGGCGCTGTCGAGTGCGCGTCTCGGTCGGTTCGACGACGTGCCGGGGCTCGCCGTGCGCGGGCTCGAGGCGGCTCACCCCGGGCTGCTGCGCTTCACCATCGGTTTCGGGCAGGCGCTGACGGCGATCATGGCGGGTGACGTCGCCGCCGCCGGCGAGCGGGCGCGGCACTATCTGACCTTCTCGGAATTTCAGCAGCCCGGCCGAGCGATCGCCGAGGTGGTGTTCGGTCACACACTGCTGGCGGCAGGCGCGTTCACGGAGGCGGCCACCGTATTGTTCTCCGCCGCAGCGGCGTTGACCTCCACGGGCTACAGCTGGGGCCCGCTGGCCCTGATGGGACTGGCGCAGGCGCTCGGACAGCAGGGCCGCGCTGCCGAGGCCGCCGATGCGCTGCAGCGCGCCGTCGCCGCCCATGGTCTGCGCTCGCGGATGTACGCACCCGAACTGGAGCTCGCGCGGGCGTGGACCCTCGCTGCGGGCCGCGACCTGCCCGGCGCCGTCGCGGCCGCCAGGGAGGCCCTGCGCGAGGCGGAGCAGACCGGGCAGGCCGCCGTCGCGCTGCGCGCCATCCAGGAGGCGGTCCGCCTCGGTGACGTCACCGGACTGCGCGCGGCACGTCGGATCAATGCCGACGTCGACTGTGTCGCAGGCAGACTCTGCATCGACCACGCCAGCGCGCTGAGCGACCGCAACGGTGGCGCGCTCGACGCGGTCTCGGTCGAGCTGGAGGCCGCCGGGATGGTGGCCGTCGCCGCCGACGCCGCCGCGCAGGCCGCCGCCGCGCACCGCGCGCGCGGTCACCGCACCGCGGAGGTCGCGGCTCGGGCCAGGGCCGGGGCGCTGGCCCGACGCTGCGGCATGCCTGCGACCCCCGCGCTCGACGAGGTGCTGAACCCGTTGCCGCTCACGGGTCGTGAACGCGAGGTCGCGGTCAAGGTGGCCCAGGGCCTGAGCAACAGGGCGATCGCGGAGCGGCTGGGCGTGTCGGTCCGCACGGTCGAGGGCCACGTCTATCGGGCGTGCGTGAAACTCGACCTGCCGGATCGCTCCGCGCTGGCGCGGACCGTCGGCACCTCGCCGGCGCCGTCGGTGACGCCGTCGTCAAAAAACAGGTAGTGCACTACGCGTGACGCGCGGGTGCGGTCGTTCTTACCGTCGGGCCATGCCTCCGGTGACCGCCGAGCCCCGCCACGCGGGTCCGTGGGTCGCGGCTGCCGGCGCTCGGGGATCGAAGGGCGTGCAGATGAACGGGACCGACGATGCCGCGCGGATGACGGCGTTCCTGACGGCGGCGGCCAGCCGACCGGCGGGCCTGCTGATCGAGGGAGAACCGGGGATCGGCAGGACGACGACGTGGCTCGCCGGGGCCGAACAGGCCCGGCGGGCGGGCTTTCGAGTGCTGTCGGCGCGAGCGGTCCGCGACGAGCAGCAGCGCCCGTTCGGTGTCGCCTCGCAGCTGATCGGGGACGTCGAACCCGAGGTCCTGCTGGCCCTGCCGACGCTGCAGCGCCAGGCTGCGGAGCAGACGCTGTGGGGGCGCGGCGGGGACGACCGGGGTCACGATCGGCGCGCGGTGGTGGCGGCCTTTACCGCGATCGTCAACGCGCTCGCCGAGGCGACACCGGTGTTGATCGCCATCGACGACGTGCAGTGGATCGACGACGCCACGCGCGACTTGCTCGCCTTCGCGGGGCGACGCCTGCGGGGGCCGGTCGGGGTGCTCCTGACCGAACGCGCCACCGCGGACGGGGCGGCGTCTTGGCTGGTGCTCGACAGCCCCGATGCCGTCACCCGCCTGCGCGTCAGCCCGATGGAGCCGAGCCGGCTGCAGCGGTTGATCACCGACCGGCTCGGACGGCCGTTTCCGCGCGCCACCATGGTGCGCATCGCCGAGACGTCCGGCGGCAACCCCTTCTATGCTCTCGAATTGGCCAGTATCGCAGGCGTTTCCGGCCCCGCGCCGGCAGCCCTGACGCCCGCGCTGGCCGAACTCGTCCGGCTGCGCGTCGGCCACTTCGACGACGAGGTCGGACGGGTGTTGCTCGCCGCGGCCTGCCAGCAGGACCCGACGGTCGACGTGTTGGCGGCGATGACGTCGACCTCCGTCGACCGCATCGTGGCGCTGCTCGAGGAACCCGAGACGCAGGGCGTCGTCAGCATCGAGGGCAACCGGGTGCGGTTCACCCACCCGGTGCTGTCCCACGGCGTGCACAGTCAGGCGCCACCGGAGCTGCGCCGCGAGATGCACCGGGCGCTGGCCGATCTCGCGACGACGCAGGAGCAGCGCGCCCGGCACCTGGCGCTGGCCGCCGACGGCGCCGACCCGGACACGCTGGGCGCCCTCGACGAGGCCGCCGACGCCGTCGACCGCGGGGGTGATCCGACGACGGCGGCCGAGCTGGTCGAGATGGCGATCGGGCTCGGCGGGGACACCCCGGCACGACGGCTGGCCGGCGCCCGGTTTCACCTGTCCGCAGGCGATCTCGACCGGTCCAGGGCGCTGGCGGAGGCCGCGGTCGCCGGCCTGGCCCCCGGCGGTGCGCGCGTCGGCGCCCGGCTGCTGGTGGCGGCCACGCTGATGTGCCGCGGTGAGTTCGAGACCGCTGCGACGGTGCTGCAGCACGCGATGGCCGACGCCGGCGAACAGACCAAGCCGCTGCTGCACACCCATCTGAGCTCCGCCATGGTGCAGTCGTCACTCGGCAATGACGATGTCGCGCAACGGCATTCACTGCAGGCGATCACGCATGCCGAGCGGTTGGGCGACCCGCACCTGATCAGCCAGTCACTCGCGGTGCACGTCGCGCTCAGGACCCGCCGCGGGCTCGGGCTCGACCGTCACACGCTCGACCGCGCCATCGCGTTGGAGGACCGGGACGTGCCCACCCCGGCGCCGTTCAGCGCCAGCGCGGTCGACGCCGTCGCCCCCGCGTGGCTCGGTCGGCTCGGTGAATCCGAGTCGAAGTTGCGGTCCCTGCTGGCACAGTCGGCCACGCGTGGTAGCGAGCCCGACGTGCAGTGGCTGCAATTCCACGCCGCGATGGTCGACGTCTGGCTGGGCCGCTACGCCGACGCCGCCCGGCTGGCCGAGGAAATGCGCACGCGGGCAGCACAACTCGGCGGCATGCACGTCCGGGTGCTGGCCGCGGTGCCCGCGGCGCTCGCCGCGGCCTACACGGGGCGCGAGCAGGATGCGCGCCGCGAGATCGCGGAGGCGCTGGCCGAGTCCGCGCTGCCCGACGGGCGGTGGCGAACGACCTGGCCACCGGTGGTCCTCGGCTTCCTCGAGGTGTCCCTCGGCAACTACGAACAGGGGCTCGGCGTGTTGCGTCCGCTGCTGTCCCATTGGCAGCATGCCGAGGACTCCGACATGACCATGCACTTCGTCATTCCGGACGCGATCGAAGCGATGGTCGCGTTGGACGACCTCGACGAGGCGGACGCGCTGGCCGAGCTCATGGAGCGCGACGGCGCCAGACTTCGTCACCCGTGGCTGCTGGCGACGGCCGCCCGCTGTCGGAGCATGGTGCTCGCGGCGCGGGGTGACCTGGCGGGTGCCGAGCGAGCGGCCCTGCGCGCCATGGCCGCTCACGAAGGGGACACCGTGCCCTTCGAACGCGCCCGCACGCAGCTCCTGCTCGCGGAGCTGCAACGGCGGTTGCGTCGTCGGCAGGCCGCGAGGACGACGATCGAGGGCGCGCTGGCGACGTTCGACGCACTGGGCACGCCCGCCTGGTCGGCGCGGGCGTCGGCCGAACTCGCGCGCATCCAGGTGCTGCGGGGTCAGGAGCCGGACCTCACGGCGTCCGAGCAGCGCGTGGCCGAACTCGCCGCGGCGGGGATGAGCAACAAGGACATCGCTGCGGCGCTGTTCATCAGCCCCAAGACCGTCGAGTCCAACCTCGGTCGCAGCTACCGGAAGCTCGGCGTGCGGACCAGGGTCGAACTGGCCCGTCGCCTGCAGGCCGATCAGCCGCGACCCGACCGGGCGACGGACGGAGACGACTAGATGCCCTGCTTCCTCGCCGAGTGGTGCCGTACCGGAATGACCGACCACGCGGTCAGCGGCTTCGCGCACCTACTCGAGTCCATGGCCGCCGAGCTGTCGGCGGAGACCACGCCGATCCGGTTGCTCGTCACGCTATCGGTGCCCTCCGACGACGCGCTCTACGGCGTCTTCGAGGCCGAGACGTCGGAGAGCGTCCTGCGCACGTGCACGCGGGCCGGAGCGCTGCCGCATCGACTCACCCCGCAGGTCACGACCTGGATCGCGGAGAACGCCTGAGCGGGCGAACCGTCACACCACGCCGGCCGCACGCAGCGCGGCGAGCTCCTCGGCGGTCCTCCCGAGTAGTTCGCCGTACACCTGCGCGTTGTGCTGGCCGGGTTCGGCCGAGCCGGCGTTGCGAATGGTTCCCGGGGTCTGCGACAGCACCGGCACCACGCCGGGCCCCTTGACGTTGCGGCCGATGCGCTCGTCCCAGTGGTCGGCGATCATGCCGCGCGAGGTCAGCTGCGGGTCCGTCACGACCTCGGCGACGGTGTTGATGGGTCCGCTGATTACGCCGGCGGCGCCCAACGTGGCGATGATGTCGGCGGGCTGCCGCTCGGCCGCCCACGCGGCGATGATCTTGTCGAGCTCGTCCTGATTGCGGCCGCGCGCCACATGGTTGACGAACCGCGGATCGGTCGCGAGCTCGGGGCGACCCATCGCCCCGCACAACCGGCGAAACACGGTGTCCTGATTGGCGGCGATGACGACCCAGCTGCCGTCGGCCGTGGGGTAGATGTTCGACGGGGCGATGCCCTCGAGCCGGGTCCCCGACGGCCCACGGACCACGCCGCCGACGTCGTAGTCCGGAATCGTGGATTCCTGTACGGCCAAACAGGATTCGGTGAGTGCGGCGTCGACGACCTGACCGTCGCCGGTCACCGTCCGGCGGTACAGCGCGGCGAGCGCCCCCTGGACGGCGAACATGCCGGCGAGGCTGTCGCCGAGGGACAGGGCCAACCGCGGTGGCGGTCCGCCGGGAAAGCCGTTCATGTGCCGCAGTCCGCTGGCGGCCTCGGCGACCGAGGCGTATCCCGCCTTGTGTGCCTCCGGGCCGGTCTGCCCGTAGCCCGACACCCGCACCAGGATGATGCCGCGGTTGCGGCTGCGCAGGACCTCGTAGCCCAGGTCCCACTTCTCCAGGGTGCCGGGCCGGAAGTTCTCGACGACGACGTCGGAGCGCTCGACGAGGTCGAGGAACAGTTCCCGGCCCTGCGGCTCGCGCAGATTCAGCGTGACGGCCTTCTTGTTGCGGGCGTGCACGGTCCAGAAGAAGTGGTGGCCGTCGAGCTCGGCCTGCCCCCAGGTGCGCAGCGGGTCGGGCGCACCCGGCGGCTCGATCTTGATCACCTCGGCCCCCATGTCGCCGAGCAAACGGCCGGCGAACGGCCCCGATATCAACGTGCCGACCTCGAGGACGCGGATGCCGTCCAGTGGGCCCGTGCACTCGTTCATCACCTGAGCATTTCAGACGGCCCGTCGCGCCGGTGCAGACCGTCGAACTGTGCAAACGCGCCGCACCCACGGGCAAATGCCAGTCGATTGACGGCAAAGGGGCTTAGTCTGATCGGTGCTGGGGTGGCTGGTGACGATAGCCACATGTTTTACTGCGTATCTACAAATGAAAACTCAGGTCCGCCTGCTGACGCGGCGCGGGCGCGGCTGACGGTGGCCCTGCCGGCTCACCCGTACCAGGAACTGGATGGATTCGTAGATGTTGGCTCAACGATCTCTCGGGCGCTGGGCGCGCCGCATACTCATGGCGACCATGGCGGTAGTCCTGCTGCCGGGCATGGTCGGCGCCGTAGGGGGCAGCGCGACCGCGGGTGCCTTCTCCAAGCCCGGACTTCCCGTCGAATACCTGATGGTGCCGTCGGCGGGCATGGGCCGCGACATCAAGGTGCAGTTCCAGAGCGGCGGCCCCAACTCGCCCGCCGTCTACCTGCTCGACGGCCTCCGCGCGCAGGATGACTTCAACGGCTGGGACATCAACACCCCGGCCTTCGAGTGGTACCTGAACTCCGGCCTGTCGATCGTCATGCCGGTCGGCGGCCAGTCCAGCTTCTACTCCGACTGGTATTCGCCGGCGTGCGGCAAGACCGGTTGCCAGACCTACAAGTGGGAGACGTTCCTGACCCAGGAGCTGCCCGCGTACCTCGCCTCGCAGAAGCAGGTCAAGCCGACGGGCAGCGCCGCCGTCGGACTGTCGATGGCCGGCTCGGCGTCGCTGACCCTGGCGATCTACCACCCCGAGCAGTTCCCGTACGCGGCGTCGCTGTCGGGCTTCCTGAACCCGTCGGAGGGTTCGTGGCCGTTCCTGATCAACATCTCGATGGGTGACGCGGGCGGCTACAAGGCCAACGACATGTGGGGCGCCACGGAGGACCCCAACAGCGCCTGGAAGCGCAATGACCCGATGGTCAACATCCAGCAGCTGGTGAACAACAACACCCGCATCTGGATCTACTGCGGCAACGGCACGCCCAGCGATCTCGGCGGCAACAACGTGCCCGCCAAGTTCCTGGAGGGCCTGACCATCCGCACGAACAAGACGTTCCAGGACAACTACATCGCCGCGGGCGGCAAGAACGGCGTGTTCAACTTCCCGGACAACGGCACGCACGACTGGCCGTACTGGGGTGCGCAGCTGCAGCAGATGAAGCCCGACCTCATCAGCCACCTGCTCTGATCGTCGAACGGTGGCGGGCGGGTTCCGCGCGAGCTCAGAACCCGCCTGCCACCTTCACCACCGCGCGTCCGGAGAACGTTCCGGCCCGCACCTGATCGATGACCTCGACGACGTCCTTGACGTCCACGTCGTGGGTGATCTGCTCGAGCCGCCGCGGCTTCAGTGAGCCGCCGAGGAGCCCCCACAGTTCGCGCCGGGGGCCGATGGGCATCTGCACCGAATCCATGCCCAGCAGCGCCACCCCCCGCAGGATGAACGGCAGCACCGTCGTGTTGAGCGTCGGCCCGCCGGTCAATCCGCTCGCGGCCACTGCGCCGCCGTAGGAGACGGTGCTCAGGACGTCGGCGAGGGTGGCACCGCCCACGCAGTCGACCGCACCCGCCCAGCGCGTCCTACCTAGCGGGCGAGGCGTGGCCTCGGGGTCGGCGGGCAGCCGGGGAATCACGTCGGCCGCACCCAGCGCCCGCAGCCGCTCCGCCACGTCCGCCTTGCCGGTCGAGGCCACGGTTTCGTATCCCGCGGCCGACAGCAGATCGACGCTCACCGACCCGACCCCGCCCGTCGCGCCCGTCACGACGATGGGCCCGTCCTCGGGATCGATGCCGCGGGCGATGAGCGCCTGGACGCTCATGGCCGCGGTGAAGCCTGCGGTGCCGATTGCGGCGCCCTCGTAGGGCGATAGCGGACCGAGCGCGACGACCTGGTCGGCGGGCACTCTGGCGTACTCGGCGTAGCCGCCATGGCGACCGGTGCCGATCTCGTAGCCGTGCGCCAGGACGGCGTCACCGACGGCGAAGTCCTCCGACGAGGAGGCCACCACCTCGCCGGTCAGGTCGATACCGGGCACGATCGGGTAGTCGCGCACCACGCCGCCCTTCGGCGTCAGCGCGAGCGCGTCCTTGAAGTTGACGCTGGAGTACGCCACCCGGATCGTCACCTCACCCGGCGGCAGGTCCGCCTCAGTGAGCGTCTCGACCGTCGTGGTGATCGCGTCGTCGCCCCGTCGGGCGACCAGAGCCTGAAAGTCATCCATGACACCGACGCTATCGCGTCGGGTCGCGGCTACTTCAGCTCGGCGGAGGACAGGCCCAGCAGCCGACGGGCGACGACGAGCTGCTGGATCTGCTGGGTGCCCTCGAAGATGTCGAGGATCTTGCTGTCCCTCGCCCACTTCTCCAGCAGCGTGGCTTCGGAATAGCCTGTGGTGCCTGCCATTTCGACGGCCTTGAGCGTGACGTCACTGGCGACCCTGGCCGCCTTCGCCTTGCCCATCGAGGCTTCCTTGGAGTTCGGGATCTTGTTGTCGGCCTGCCACGCCGAACGCAGGGTCAGCAGATAGCCGGACTCCCACTCGGCCTCCATGCGCAGGAACTCCGAGGCCGCCGCACTCTGGGCGTGCGCGGGCTTGTCGTAGGAGATCTCCACGCCGGCGTCGGTCAGGATCTTGCGGAGCTGCTCGAGGGACGCGCGCGCGACGCCGACGGCCATCGCGGCCACGATGGGCCTGGTGTTGTCGAAGGTCTCCATGACACCGGCAAAACCCTTGTCCACCTGGATGTCTGGGCTGCCGAGCAGGTTGTCCTTCGGGATGCGGGCGTTGTCGAAGCGGATCGCCGCGGTGTCGGAGGCCTTGATGCCGAGCTTGTGCTCGAGGCGCTCCACGGTCACACCGGGGTGCTCGCGCGGCACGATGAAGGACTTGATGGCCGCGCGGCCCTGCGACTTGTCCAGCGTCGCCCACACGACGATGTGGGTGGCCCGGGAGCCCGCGGTGACGTAGATCTTCTCGCCGTTGATGACGTATTCGTCGCCGTCGAGCTTGGCGGTCGTCGACACCGCGGCCGAGTCGGAGCCGAAGCTGGGTTCGGTGATCGCCATCGCCGCCCACACCTTGCCGAGCCGCTCGAGCTGCTCGTCGGTGGCCACGCCCGAGATGGCCGCGTTGCCGAGGCCTTGGTACGGGACCGACAGCAGGAGCGCGACGTCACCCCAGCTTATCTCGATCGCGTTGACGAGCGCAGACATGTTGGCGCCGTTGACGTTTTCCTTCGGCCCGTCCGAGCCGCGGAAGGCGTCCGTGCCCGCGAACGAGATGGTGTTGGCCTCGGTGAGCCCCTCGAAGAGGTCGGCCAGGGTGTCCAGCTCGACCGGGTAGGCATGCTCGGAGAGGTCGTACTTGCGCGAGATCGGCCGCAGCATCTCCGCGGCGCCCTCGTGTGCCATCTCGATGACGGCCTGGAGCTTCTTCGGCATTTCGAGATTGATTGCCATGACGGGGTTTTCCGTTCCCTAGTTCTTCGTGTGGCGGGAGGCTCAGAGGACGACGACGCCCTCGGCGACGCCGAGTGCGCGCAGATCGCGGTACCAGCGTTCGACGGGGTGTTCCTTGGTGAAGCCGTGGCCACCGAGGAGTTGCACGCCGTCCAGGCCGATCTGCATGCCCTTGTCGGTCGCCAGCCGCTTGGCCAGCGCGGCCTCGCGGGCGAAGGGCAGACCCTGCTCGGCGCGCGCCGCGCCGCGCCACGTGACGAGCCGGAGCCCGTCCAGCTCGATGGCGATGTTGGCGCACATGAACGCCACGGACTGCCGGCGGGCGATGGGCTCGCCGAACGCCTCGCGCTCCTTGACGTAGGGCACGACGTAGTCGAGCACCGCGTGCGACGTGCCGACTGCCAGCGCGGCCCAACCCAATCGGGCCAGGGCGATCGCCTGGGAGTAGTCGCCGTCGCCGGCCTCGTCCTCGCCGAGTCGATTGTGGAGCGGGACCGCGACGTCGTTGAGCTCGACGCGGCCCAGAGCCGCCGCGCGCACGCCCATGCTGGGATCGGCCTTCACCGTCAGGCCCGCGGACGAGGATTCCACGATGAACAGCGCCGGCTTGCCGTTGAGCTGCGCGCCGATGACGAACAGCTCGGCCGCTGCAGCCGCGGGCACCAACGACTTGACGCCCGTGAGGCGGTAGCCGCTCGGGGTGCGGACGGCGACGGTCTTGAGTGCCGTCGGGTCGAACAGGGCGTGCGGTTCGACGATGGCGACGCAGGCCTGCGGAACGTTCTCACCGGCGAACTCGGGCAGGTAGGTCGCCTGCTGGTCGGCGCTACCCCAGTGCGTCAGTGCCGACGCGACGCCGCCGGGCGCGAGGATCGGCAGCGCCAGACCCATGTCCCCGTAGGCGAGCGCTTCGGCGACGAGCGCGTTGGTGACCGTGCTCCGGTGCGCGGCGATGCCCTCGAAGTCCTCGGGGATGTTGATCGCGGTGACGCCGAGCTCGGTGGCCTTGGCGACCAGGTCGACGGGATAGGTGAGGGCGGCGTCGGCGTCGTGGGCGGCGGGCCGCAGCAACTCCTCGGCGAACTCCGCGACCGTTTCGACGATCATCTTCTGCTCGTCGTCGGGAGTCAGGTCGAAGTAGTCAGCGCCACTGGGCTTGAGGCGGGTGGGCGGTTTGCCGGTGTTCTGCACCCGCTTGAAGGTGCGACTCGACGCGGCCATGGCCGAGAACGCCGTCTTCACGCCCGAGCGCAGACCGCGGTTCAAGGACTTGCGCAGCCCGTACTTGTCCAGGAATTCCTGCCCGAGCAGCGGGGTCAGTAGCGCCAGGGCGACGCCGGTGGGGGAGCGCTCGTACTTCTGTAGGCCTACGGCGCTCTCGGATGTATGGGTCATGTCGGCAGCCTCACGTCGTCGGGGCAGTGCTTCATGACCGTATCTTACTCTGGAGTAAGGTCGGTATCCGGTGTTACCTACGTCACGCCCCGGCGGCCCCGGGGCCTGCGCTCATCTTCCCGTGATCGGCGGCTCCACCGGCACGGTCACGGGCACGAATGGCACGCTGACCCGCGGGTCAGCTACCGCCGACGGAGCCACCAGCGCGGCGCCGAACCCGGCCACGGCGGCCGCCGTCACGATCAAGGTCTTCTTCATGGCTCACGACCGTAGAGAAAACCTGGGTCCGATGAATCGGGGGTTTCCCTACTCTTTCGTGCCATTGGCCGACGGCAGCGCGAGCCTGGCCAGAATCTCGTCGTGCAGCAGGCCGTTGGTGGCCACGGCACTGCCGCCGTGCGGTCCCGGTGCGCCGTCGATGTTGGTGAATCGGCCACCGGCTTCGCGGATCAGGACGTCCAGCGGCGCCAGGTCCCACAGCTTGACCTCGGGCTCGGCCACCACGTCGATCGCCCCTTCGGCCAGCAGGCAGTAGGACCAGAAGTCGCCATAGCCGCGCGTGCGCCAGACGGCGTCAGTGAGCTCGACGAAGCGGTCGCGACGGTCCTCCCAACCCGTCGTGAGGTCGGAGTAGGACAGGCTGGCCGCGTCCAGGTCGGCGACGCCGGACACCGCGATGGACCGGGTGGTGCCGTTGAAGGAGGCGAAGGCGCCCTCGCCGGTGGCCGCCCACCAGCGCCGCGCCAGCGCCGGGGCGCTGACGACCCCGACCGTCGGCACGCCGTCCTCCAGCAGGGCGATGAGGGTCGACCACACGGGGACGCCGCGGACGAAGTTCTTGGTGCCGTCGATGGGGTCGAGCACCCACTGACGGCCCGCGAACGCAGCCGTCCCCCCGAACTCCTCGCCGAGCACCGCGTCGTCCGGTCGGTTCGCCACGAGCAGGCCGCGGAGCAGCTCTTCTGCGGACTCGTCGGCGTCGGTGACCGGCGTCAGGTCGGGCTTGGTGTCGATCCGCAGATCCAGCGCACCGAATCTGTCGAGCGTCAGCGCGTCGGCCTCGTCGGCCATCTGGAGCGCAAGGCTGAGGTCGTCGGCGACTGTGCTCATGGCTGCAGTCCTACCATGGCGGGGTGTTCGAATTCGTCGTGCTGCTGCTCATCGTCGGTGCCATCGTGTTGCTCCTGGCACCGAGGATCAGACGAGGGCGAGGTGGCCTCGGCGGTCCGGGGGCCCAGCCCGCGCAGGGCACGCTGCTGGTCACCGGCGTCGCCGCGGGTCCAGAGTCCAATGGGTCGCACAACGTGACGATCACCGGTGTCATCAACGGCCCGACCGTGCGCGAGCACGAGGTCTACAGCCGGATGGTGATGAACGTGGGCGCCTCGCCGGCCATCGGTCAGCTGCTGCCGGTCGTGTACTCGCCGAAGAATCCCGACAAGTGGGGCTTCGCTCCCACCGACGCGCCGCCGCCTCCGCCCCCTCCGCCGTCGGCGACCGAGCTCACCTAGGCGACGGACGCGCGGCGTCGTCGAAAACGGGTATGCCGCAACCATGTCCGAACCGCTGCCCGCCGGCCTGCTCGACCTGCTCAACCGTCCCAGCCCCTGCTTCATCGCGACCCTCATGCCCGACGGCTCACCCCAGCTCACCGAAACCTGGGTGACCACGGACGGCGAGAACGTCGTCATCAACATCGTCGACGGCATGCAGAAGGCGAGGAACATCGCGCGCGACCCGCGCGTCGCGGTCAACGTCGTCGACCCCGACGACGTCGCGCGGTTCTACGCGGTGCGCGGTCGGGTCGTGAAGACCACCACCGAGGGCGGCCGGGAGAGCATCGACGAGATCTCGCACAAGTACCTGGGCATCCCGTACCCCAACTTCAGCGGCAACCCGAACGAGACGCGCCTGCTCGTCACCATCGAGGCCGACAAGGTCACGCCGCCCCCCGGCGGATAGCCGCGTCCATCGTCGTCAGGCGTGCCCGATGCGGAGCATCTCCGCCAGGCTCGCCAACTTCACCCGTGGCCTGCCGTGCGGTTCGCCCGCGCCGCGCTCGTGGGCGTCGATGAGCTTCCAGTGGTCGTCGGTGACGATCTTCGGCTGCCGCGACAGCAGCCACTCGGCGGGATCGTCGGTGGCGTCGGGCAGTTCGCCGGCGACGATGAGGTCGGCCAACACCGTGTTGACGGTCTCCTGCGAGTCCTTCTTGTTGCTGCCGATGACGCCCGAGGGGCCGCGCTTGATCCAGCCGACCACGTATTCGTTGCGGCGGCCGTCGATGCGGCCGTCGGTGTGCGGAATGGTTCCCGAACGCTCGTCGAACGGCAGCCCCGGCGTCGGCACACCGCGGTAGCCGACGGCGCGCACCACCAGCTGGGCGGGCAGCTCCTCGCGCACCCCGGTGTCCTTGGCCACCAGCCGGCCGCCGTCGTTCACCAACTCGTTGCGCCCGAGCACGATCGAGGAGACCGCACCGTCGCCCTTGATCTCGATGGGCGAGGTGTGAAAGCGAAACACGATGCGGCGCTTGGCCCCTCGCGGTGGCCGCTCGGCGTACCCGCGCAGCACCTTGACGTTGAGCTTGACCGTCTTGCCTGCCGCGTCGAGGTCCTCGTCGGTGATGCCGTCGAAGTCCGCGGGACCGACGATGACGTCCACGTCGGCCATCGCCTCCAGGTCGGCGAGTTCGCGGAGCTCCATCGTGGTGAACGTGGCCTGCAGCGGGCCGCGGCGGCCGAGAATCACGACCTCCTCGATGCCCCTGGTGTGCAGGGACTGCAGCGCGTGATCGGCGATGTCGGTGCTCGCGAGCGCATCGGGATCGCTCACCAGGATGCGCGCGACGTCGAGTGCGACGTTGCCGTTGCCGACCACGACGGCGCGTCCCGTCGACAGGTCCGGCGTCATCTCCTCGAAGTGCGGATGGGCGTTGTACCAACCGACGAAGTCGACCGCGGCCACGCTGCCGGGCAGATCCTCCCCGGGTATGCCGAGCGGGCGGTCCGACTGCGCGCCGACGGCGTAGATCACCGCGTCGTAGCGCTCGGCCAGTTCCTCGGCCTGCACGTCCTCACCGACCCTGACGTTGCCGAAGAAGCGGAACCGTGGATCGCTGCCGGTCTTGTCGAATTGGGCGCTGATCGTCTTGATCTTCGGATGGTCGGGGGCCACGCCCGAACGCACTAGGCCCCACGGCGTCGGCAACATCTCCAGCATGTCGACCCGGACGTCCCGTGGCTCGTCGGAGCCCTCCATCGAGTCCGCATACTTCAGCAGGGAGGCGGCCGCGAAGTAGCCGGACGGACCGGAACCAACGATGGCGACGCGATACGGATGCAAGGGCATGGACCTTCCGACGGGAAGCCGTCTCGTGCCATCGATGCGCAAGGGGCTGTCGCGACATCGTCGACATCGTCGGCCTGGGTACCTAGCCGATGCTAGCCCGGACGGGCGGTCGGTACCCTGAACTCCCGTGGATCCCGACCGGCAAGAAGACATCGCAGCACTCGACACCACTTTGACGACGGTGGAGCGCGTGCTCGATGTCGACGGTCTGCGTGATCGGATCAAGACACTCGAGGACGAGGCGTCCGATCCCAAGCTCTGGGACGACCAGCCGCACGCCCAGAAGGTCACCAGCGATCTGTCGCACGCCCAGAGCGAACTGCGCCGCGTCGAGGAGCTGCGTTCGCGTCTCGAGGACCTCCCCGTGATGTACGAACTCGCGGCCGAGGAGGGCGGCGCCGACGACCTCGCCGACGCCGACGGCGAACTGGCGAAGCTGCGCGAGGACATCGCCGGCCTGGAGGTGCGGACCCTGCTCTCCGGGGAGTACGACCAGCGCGAGGCCGTCGTCACCATCCGGTCGGGGGCCGGTGGCGTCGACGCCGCCGACTGGGCCGAGATGCTGATGCGGATGTACGTCCGCTGGGCGGAGAAGCACGGGTACGGCGTCGAGGTGTTCGACACGTCCTACGCCGAGGAGGCGGGCATCAAGAGCGCCACCTTCGCGGTGCACGCGCCCTACGCGTACGGCACGCTGTCGGTCGAGCAGGGGACCCACCGCCTGGTCCGCATCAGCCCGTTCGACAACCAGAGCCGGCGGCAGACCTCGTTCGCCGACGTCGAGGTGCTGCCCGTCGTCGACACCGCCGACCACATCGACATCCCCGACGGGGACGTCCGCGTCGACGTCTACCGGTCCAGCGGTCCCGGCGGCCAGTCGGTCAACACGACCGACTCCGCGGTGCGGCTGACCCACATCCCGACCGGCATCGTCGTGACGTGTCAGAACGAGAAGTCGCAGCTGCAGAACAAGGTGTCGGCGATGCGCGTGCTGCAGGCAAAGCTCCTGGAGCGCAAGCGGTTGGAGGAGCGCGCCGAGATGGACGCGCTCAAGGGTGACGGCGGCAGCTCGTGGGGCAATCAGATGCGCTCCTACGTGCTGCACCCGTACCAAATGGTCAAGGACCTCCGCAACGAATACGAAGTCGGAAATCCCGCAGCAGTACTCGACGGCGACATCGATGGATTCCTGGAAGCCGGGATCCGTTGGCGCAATAGGAAAGATGACGACTAGATATTCAGCAGGCGAGTGGTCCCAAAGCTGGCACGACTTCTGGCGCGGGGAGATCGGCGCGTGGATCCTCACGCGGGGATTGAAGATCGCCCTGCTGGTGATCTTCGCGGTGCTCGCCGCGCGGTTCATCAACTGGACCGCGCAGAAGGTCACCAGGCGCATCGACGCCGACTTCCAGGAGACCGACCAGATCGTCCGCACGGAGAGTGCCAAGCACCGCCAAGCCGTCGCGTCGGTCATCTCCTGGGTGTCGATCGCCGTGCTGTTCGTCGTGGTCGCCGTGGACATCACCGACGTCCTCGCCGTGCCGGTCGGTTCGCTGGTGGCGCCGGCGGCGGTCCTCGGCGCGGCGCTGGGCTTCGGCGCGCAGCGGGTGGTGCAGGACCTGCTCTCGGGCTTCTTCATCATCACCGAGAAGCAGTACGGCTTCGGTGACCTCGTCGCGCTGACCGTGGCCGGCATCGCCCTGCCCGCCGAGGGCACCGTGGAGGACGTCACGCTGCGCGTCACCAAGCTCCGGTCCACTGAGGGGGAGGTGTTCACCATCCCCAACGGGCAGATCGTCAAGACGATGAACCTGTCCAAGGACTGGGCCCGCGCCGTCATCGACATCCCGGTGCCGACGAGCGCCGACCTCACCCGGGTCGACGAAGTGCTGCGCGGGGTGAGCGACGCGGCCATGAAGGACCCGAGCCTGCGCAAGCTGCTGCTCGACGCGCCGCAGGTGATGGGCGTGGAGAGCATCGAGGTCGAGACGGTCAACCTGCGGATGGTCGCGCGCACCCTGCCCGGCAAGCAGTTCGAGGTGGGCCGCCGGATCCGCGTCCTGGTGGTCGCCGGTCTGATCCGCGCCGGCATCGTCACCTCCGCGGACACGTCGCCGTCGGTGAACACGATTCCCAGTCCGGCGGTGGTCACCCCGTCCGAGGCCGCGCCGGCCACCGCCCGGCAGGCCGACGCCCGCCCGGACGGCGGCCAAGACCCGCAGGACCTGCCATGAGTTTCTGGAACTGGGTGACCCGCAGGCGCACCGACCGCGGCTGGCCGGCCTACCTCGTCAACGGCCGGATCCGCACCTCGACCGCCGCGCTGGTGCTGGCGTTCATCGTCGTGTCCTGGGTGCACAACACCTACCAGCCCGCGCCGCCCCCGCCCGCCGCGCCCGAGGCCACCCAGGTCGTGCCACCGGGCTTCATGCCAGACCCGGAGTACACGTGGGTGCCGCGCACCAACGTGCAGACCGCTCCGCGCACGACGTACCGGTCCACGCCGACGACCACGCCCACCACGACCGAGACGACGACCTCGGAGACGAGCCCGACGTCCACCACGTCCACCTCGGGGCCCAGCACGACGCCCTCGACGAGCGGACCGCCGACGGCGACCACGATCGTCGATCCCGACGGCCCGGGGCCGCTGCCGCCGACGACCGTCACGCAGACCCCGCTGACGTCGCCGGGCATACCGGTGCCGAACCGGTCGGGCACGTCGACGACCACGACGACCACCGTCGCGCCCGGCGTGGGATTGCCGGCTCCGTTCCCTCTGCCACCCGGGTAGTCCGGGGCTCGGAGGCCATCCGGCTACACTGGCGTGCCGTGATGATCACCCTCGACCACGTGAGCAAGCAGTACAAATCCTCGGCACGGCCAGCTCTGGACAACGTCTCGCTCAAGATCGACAAGGGTGAGTTCGTGTTCCTCATCGGGCCGTCCGGATCGGGCAAGTCGACGTTCATGCGGCTGCTGCTCGCCGAGGACACCCCGACCCACGGTGACATCCGGGTGTCGAAGTTCCACGTCAACAAGTTGGCGAGCCGGCACATCCCCGGGCTGCGTCAGGTGCTCGGCTGCGTCTTCCAGGACTTCCGCCTGCTGCAGCAGAAGACGGTGTTCGAGAACGTGGCCTTCGCGCTCGAGGTGATCGGCAAGCGCTCGGACGTCATCAACCGCGTCGTGCCCGACGTGCTGGAGATGGTGGGGCTGTCCGGCAAGGCCAATCGGCTGCCCAGCGAGCTGTCCGGTGGCGAGCAGCAGCGGGTCGCGATCGCGCGGGCCTTCGTGAACCGGCCGCTGGTGCTGCTGGCCGACGAGCCGACGGGCAACCTCGATCCGGAGACCAGCAAGGACATCATGGATCTGCTCGAGCGGATCAACCGCACCGGTACGACGGTGTTGATGGCGACCCACGACCATCACATCGTCGACTCGATGCGCCAGCGAGTCATCGAACTGGAGCTGGGACGACTCATCCGCGACGAACAACGCGGTGTCTATGGAATGGATCGCTAGGTGCGCTTCGGCTTTCTCGTCAACGAGGTCCTGACCGGGCTTCGTCGCAACGTCACGATGACGGTCGCCATGATCTTGACGACCGCCATCTCTATCGGCCTGTTCGGCGGTGGACTGCTCGTCGTCCGGCTGGCCGACAGTTCCCGCAACATCTATCTGGACCGGGTGGAGAGCCAGGTCTTCCTGACCAACGACGTGTCCGCCAACGACCCGTCGTGCAACGTCGACCCGTGCAAGGCGCTGCGCAAGCAGATCGAGGACCGCAATGACGTGAAGTCGGTGCGGTTCCTGAATCAGCAGGACGCCTACGACGACGCGATCAAGAAGTTCCCCCAGTACAAGGACGTGGCCGGAAAGGACGCCTTCCCAGCCTCTTTCGTGGTCAAGCTCGACGACCCTGAGCAACACCGGGCCTTCGACGATGCGTTGAAGAATCAGCCGGGGGTGCTCAACGTGCTGAACCAGAAGGAGCTCATCGACCGTCTGTTCGCGGTCCTCGACGGGCTGAGCGCCGCGGCCTTCGCGGTGGCGCTGGTACAGGCGATCGGCGCAATCCTGTTGATCGCCAACATGGTTCAGGTCGCGGCCTACACGCGCCGGACGGAGGTGGGCATCATGCGACTGGTCGGCGCGAGCCGCTGGTATACGCAGCTGCCCTTCCTCGTCGAGGCCATGTTGGCCGCGTTCATCGGGGTGGTGATCTCGATCATCGGGCTCATCCTGGTGCGCGCGCTGTTCCTCGAACGCGCGCTCGACCAGTTCTATCAAGCGAACCTGATCGCCAGGATCGACTACGCCGACATCCTCTACATCGCGCCGATCCTGCTGTTCCTCGGTGTCGCGATGGCGGGTGTGACGGGGTACGTCACCCTGCGGCTGTACGTGCGGCGCTAGCGGTGGCCAAGAAGTCCGCCGCGGAGGTCAAGAAGTCCCGCAACAACCAGGTCGTCGCCACGAATCGCAAGGCGCGCCACAACTATTCGATCCTCGACACCTTCGAGGCGGGCATCGCGCTGATGGGCACCGAGGTCAAGGCCCTGCGCGATGGCCAGGCCTCCCTGGCCGACGCGTTCGCCACCGTCGACGACGGCGAGATCTGGCTGCGCAACGTCCACATTCCCGAATATCACCACGGGTCGTGGACCAACCACGCGCCGCGACGCAACCGCAAGCTGCTGCTGCATCGCAGCCAGATCGACACACTGATCGGCAAGATTCAGGACGGCAACCTGTCGCTGGTGCCGCTGTCGCTGTACTTCCTCGACGGCAAGGTGAAGGTCGAGTTGGCGCTGGCCCGCGGCAAGCAGGCGCACGACAAACGTCAGAGCCTGGCCAAGCGTGACGCCGAACGCGAGATCACCCGCGAATTGGGTAGGCGCTCCAAGGGCATGACCTGATCGGGGTCCTGTTCGCCCTGACGTCCGGATTCGGCTACGGCATCAGCGACTTCGTGGGAGGCATCGCCTCGCGGCGGGTGCCCGCGCTGCGGGTGGTGCTGGTGTCCTATCCGGTGGCGCTGACGCTGCTGACCGTGCTGGCGACGGTGGTCGGCGGTCACGTGTCGACGCCGGCCGTCGTGTGGGGCACGCTGTGCGGGTTCAGTCAGGCCTTCGGGGTGTGGTGGTTCTACGCCGCGCTGGCCGCGGGGCCGATGTCGCTGGTGTCCCCACTCACTGCCGTCCTGGTATCCGCCGTGCCGATCGTGGTCGGCACCGTGCTGCTCGGTGAGCGGCCCAGCGGCGTCGCGTGCGTCGGCATCGCCCTCGCGCTCGTCGCGGTCGTGCTGGTGAGCCGCGAGAGCCCCGACGCCGACGACCAGCGACCACACCGCTTCACCGCGAAGGTGGCATGGCTGACGCTCGGCTCGGGTTTGGCGTTCGGTCTCAACTTCGTGCTCATCCACCAGGCGCCGCACGACGCGGGCCTGTGGCCGCTCGTGTTCGCGCGGGCGTCGGCCACCGTGGTGGTCGTCGTCATCGCGACGGCCACCGCAAACCTGGCGCCGCCGTCGGGGGTGCCGCTGCGGCTCGCCTTGGCGGCGGGGGCCCTGGACACCGTCTCGAACGTGTCGATGCTCCTGGCCCTGCACGCCTCACTGCTGTCGCTGACGAGCGTGCTGATCTCGCTCTACCCCGCCGCCACGGTGGGGCTCGCGCTGCTGGTGCTCAAGGAGCGGGTGACGCGCTGGCAGGCGACGGGCATGGTGCTGGCGTTGGCCGCCGTCGCGATGATCGCCGTGGGGTAGCGCGCGTCGGGAATGAAAAATGGGTGGCCGTTGTCAGATAGGTGGGTAGAATCGACCTTCCTGCTGAAGTTCGGCAGGGCGCGAGGGGCTGAACGGTTTCGACTTCGCGCATCGAATCAAGGGAAGCGTGCCGGTGCAGGCAAATGACCACCGTAAGCGTCGTTGCAACCAATTAAGCGCCGATTCCAATCAGCGCGACTACGCCCTCGCTGCCTAAGCGACGGTGTGTCCGTCAGACCGGGAGTGCCCTCGACCCGGAGCCTGGCGTCATCTAGAGGGACAAACCTATACGTCCGGTCGCGGGACGTACGGGGACATCAAACAGCGACTGGGATCGTCATCTCGGCTCGTCTGCGTGACCGAGAGATCCAAGTAGAGACATAGCGGACTGCGCACGGAGAAGCCTCGAGGGAATGCCGTAGGACCCGGGTTCGATTCCCGGCAGCTCCACCGGTTGAGAACGGGCCAGGGACGAGAGTCCCTGGCCCGTTTTGCGTGGCGCGTTGAGTCGTGCTTCGACACGAATTCTTCGATGGGGTTGTCACGCAGAGGAGGAGGACGTTCCTGGCGGGCGTAGTCCGTTGGGGTATCACCTGTGGAGTTCGTTGAGCGCAGGTCCTTGACGTTGTCCGAGGCTTTCACAGGCGTCGCGTCAGGGCGATGCGCCGTCATGCGGGTGATGGTGAGTTCGACCGGCTGGGATTTTGGCGGCCGGGCGTCCGACGTCCCGGCGAGCGATACCGTCCTTGCCGCCACCGAGATCGTGCGTCGTGGGGGAGTCTGATGACAGCCGTGACAGCCTTCGAGGTGGGGGTTGAAGCGTGCCGTGAACTGCCGTCCGGTTTGGTAGCAGCGTCTGGTCCACAGGTGATGGTGAACGAGCTCGGTTGTCGTGCCGACCGTCATCCCCCTCTACGCCGCCTACTGCGCTCGCATTCGCAGTGTTGGTAGAAGCAGATTCTGTAGGATTCCCCCATGCCCATTGCTGATGGTGCGGTATTTGCTGGCTACACCATCATTCGTCTCTTGGGCACCGGAGGGATGGGGGAGGTCTACCTCGTGCAGCATCCGCGGTTGCCCCGCCGTGATGCGTTGAAGATCCTGCCCGCGGACGTCAGTGCGAATCCGGAATATCGCCAACGATTTGTACGTGAAGCCGAACTTGCCAGCTCCCTGTCTCACAGCCACATAGTTGCGGTCCACGACCAAGGCGAGGACGACGGCCAGTTATGGATCGCAATGGCCTACGTCGAGGGAACCGATGCGGCCCAACTGGTTCGGGATCGGTACCCGCATGGCATGCCGCGTAGAGAAGCCGTTGAGATTGTCTCAGCCATCGCTGATGCTCTCGACTACGCCCACGAAAGCTATTTGCTACACCGCGACGTCAAGCCGGCGAACATCTTGATTACCCATCCGAGCTCCGTTAATCGTCGAATCTTGTTGGCTGACTTCGGTATCGCTCGGGCTATGAATGAGACCAGCGGGCTGACGGCGACCAACGTGGCCGTAGGGTCTGTCGCCTACGCAGCACCAGAGCAACTGATGGGCGAGTCGCTCGATGGGCGTGCGGATCAGTACGCGCTCGCATGCACGGCATTTCATCTGCTCACGGGCAGGCCACCATTCACGAACACCAACCCAGCAGTCGTGATTAGCAACCACTTATCACTACCGCCCCCACGGATCGGGGAGATTCGTCCCGACCTCGCCTCGTTCGAGAGCGCCCTGGGCGCGGGAATGGCCAAGACGCCGTTTCAGCGCTTCGATACGTGCCGTGAATTCGCGGCCGCGCTTGCGGACGCCAATGCCGGTGCTCCAGGGCCGAACGATGCTACGCAGCGCGACATCCGAATTTCGCCCGACGCCGGCGGTGGCCCACCTCGTGGATCCTTGCCGACCAAGGCAAGGGATTCGCCCACGCCACCTCGGCGTGCGGCGCTCACCGCAGGCGGCATCGTCGTTGCGTTGGTCGCGGTAGGGCTGGTGGCGTTCGTCGGCGCTCGGTTGGGAAAGACGGACCTTGCTCCATCGACGTTTGCCGGGCAGCCGACCTCCACCCTCCAACCCGCGACGACTCTCGAACCACTTCGTACGGTGACTCAAACGGTTCCGCCCCTAACAGTCACGGCCCCGCCGCCGAGCTTGCCTCCGACCACGCCTCCTGGCGACCTGGGGTTGAGCACTCCGATGAGCTACCCGGCCTGCAACGGCCAGGGCATCGTCATCTTGGGTTCAGTGACAACCCCAGGGCTCTATGCCGCAAGCGTTCAACGCCTGTTGAACGACCATCCGGGTTCGTTCTATCTCCGGACGGATCGAACATGCCCCTCCCTGCGTCAAGCCACACCGGAGGGGAATCCGATCTACGCGGTCTACGAGCTGGGTGGTTCCAATCAGAGTGACCTGTGCGCGGCGGTTCGCAGTGCTGGCGGGGATGCCTACGGAAAGTTTCTGGACACGACGACTGATCCTGGATACGTCGTTCCCTGTTGAGACGGTTGGATTCCGCCATGTCGGAGGCTGGTTGAGCCGGTTCGGCCTTTACGGAGAAGGCTAGAAGTTTGTGAAGGAGACAACACCACCGTCAAGGGATGGCGCGGTGCGGGGCGGGGCGGTGGAGAACATCAAAGTCCGGATTCAATAGCAGGTTCGCTGGAGATGACGTTTCCGTTCTGAATGATCTGTAGCCCGGTAGAACTAATTTCGTACTGAGCGTTCTCGGGAGAGTTGAGTGCGACGAACCCATTCCCTTGCGGATAGACGGTGTCGAGTTCGATCCCCGCGCCGTCGGAGAGACGGTAACCGCGGTAATACAGCTGATTCGTCTCGCTGCGACATACCACCAGGGCCGATTGGGCAGTGCGCACGAACAACTCTGAGTCATCACTGTCCAAGCACCGGGCGCCCCCGCCGAAAGTGGTGAATCCATGGGCATCTACGTCGGCTGGGAGCGGTGGTAGCACATTGGCAGACGGTGTCTCGACGTTGAACGACGACGTGACCGTCACTGTCGACGGGGATGCGCTCGCCGTTGGCGACGTGTCCGGGGCAACCGCCGTCGGCGAAGTCGTCGCGCTCTGTTGAGGGCGCCCAAGTATCAGCAGGAGTGAGACGAGGACCAGCCCTATCGTCAGCACAACGCCAAGCGCGATCAGCGCGGGCACGATAAGTGATCGCCGTCCGTCCGACGCGTTTGAAACGGACTCCGGCGGGGCTGGTCTCGGCTCGTATGGAGTCGAAGCCATTCGGCTCTTTTCAGGCTGTGCGGTATGGGTGGGAGGAAACGCAGTGTGAAATGCCGATTGCCTGGCGACCGCCGCATTGCACGAGTCGGCGAGAGCCTTCGCAAATTCCTCACAAGTGCGGAATCGCTCGGCGGGGTCTCGGGCCATCCCACGTGCCAATACTGCGTCGAGGTCGACCAAGTCCGAGCGCACGTCCGTCAGGCGGGGCGCCGATGAATGGAGGCGACGGTTTATCAGCGCTGCCGGATTGGATGTTGCATCCGGTGCTCGACCGGCTACCAGGTGAAATGCTGTGGCGGCCAATGCGTATTGATCTGCGCGACCGTCGATCGAGTCTCCAAGCAATTGTTCGGGCGCCGCGTAATGCAACGTGCCAAGCGTCATGTTGGTCGCGGTGAGCCCGCGGGTGTCGTCCAAGCGGCGCGCTATTCCGAAGTCAGTGAGCAGAACGCGACGTTTTCCTGATCTAGGAGATGTGAGCAAAATATTGGCGGGTTTGACATCCCGATGCATCAAGCCTTGCGCGTGCGCGTAATCAAGGGCGTCGGCCGTGGCGGTGACGACTGCAACCGCCTCTGTCAAAGGCAATCCGCTAACGTACTGATCCCGCAACAGCTGACTAGCGTCTGATCCCTCGACGTAATCCATCGAAATCCACAACTGTCCGTCGAATTCGCCGCGGTCATGCACTCCTACGATGTTGGGATGCCACAGCCCTGCCGCTGCGTCAGCCTCTCGATCGAATCGGCGTCGATATTCGACGTCCTCGGCGAATGACAGCGGCAGAACCTTGAGGGCATCTCTTCGCGGTAATCGAGGATGGCGGACGAGATATACCTCGCCCATACCGCCGGAGCCCAGCAGAGCCTGCACTGTGTAACCGGCAAAGACGGAGCCGGGCGTCAAAGGCATGCATGAATGCTAGCGAGCACGGACACGCGCCGTGTGGCTTGAGCAAGTCGACAACCGTTCGATGAAGAGGATGTGCGGCAACGCGCTCAAGAGTTATTGATGCTTGTTCTCGAGGGGGAGTTCCTGCCAGGTTTTGGGGCATCAAGTGCTTTGGCCGCTACTCCAGCGTCAGTTTGCACCGACTGGCTGGCGTGCATAGGCGACACTGGGTCCATGCGGGACCGCCACGACGACGACAAGCCGCCAACTCGGGCTCGACACGCCAAAGCCCCGCGCCGTGACCGCAGGCAAGTTATTCGAATGGTCGTAACCATTGGTTCGATAGTCGTCGGAGTGGGCGTGATCCTTGGTGGCATTGCGTTCGGAGAGCACGTGACGCCTCGCAGGGCGGCTTCCAAGCCCGCCGCTACCCCTACCAGCACCGTTGCCGCTCAACCGCCAGTTCTACCTACGCCCTCGGTAATGCCCACGCCGGGCATTGACAAGGGACTTGCGGCAGATTTCGCCGCCCTGTCCCCGACATTGAATGCGCGTGTGGGGGTGGTCATCCACGCCGTGGGCTCGGCGCCAGACGATCCGATCATCTTGGGAGACTGGCAGAGCGGGGTCGCATGGTCCACGAGCAAGGTGCCCTTGGTCGTCGCGGCGCTGCGGCTGCAGGATTCATCTGAGATCACCGAAGCGATGACGAAGGCGATCACGGAATCGGATAACGCTGCCGCAGAATCAATTTGGGAAGGACTAGGCGATCCCACTCAGGCAGCCGAGCAAGTGCAGGGTGTGCTGCGCCAATATGGCGATCCGACCATCGTCCAGTCGACGAAAGTGCGACCGGAATATACCGCGTTCGGGCAGACGGTGTGGCCGCTGGTCGACCAAAACCACTTCATGGCCGGAGCGATGTGCGATCCCAACAACTCTCAGGTCATCGACCTCATGGGGCGGGTCGAAGACGACCAGCGTTGGGGACTCGGCAGCATCGCCGGCGCCAAATTCAAGGGCGGTTGGGGCCCAGCGCCCTCCGGGAATTACCTCGTCCGTCAGATGGGCGTCATCCCCACA
This sequence comes from Mycolicibacterium madagascariense, assembly GCF_010729665.1. Taxonomy (NCBI): domain Bacteria; kingdom Bacillati; phylum Actinomycetota; class Actinomycetes; order Mycobacteriales; family Mycobacteriaceae; genus Mycobacterium; species Mycolicibacterium madagascariense. The sequence goes on from NZ_AP022610.1 coordinate 1,841,522, forward strand.
CCTGGTGGTTTCACCGCCATCACGATTGCGGCGGAACCCAATTCGGGTTCATTCGCCGACGGTACGGAGGTACTCACCCGCGTCGCCCAATGGCTTGGTGAGCATCTCGCCGACTTGCCAGCCGCACAATGTGGTTCCTGATCGTCAGTGACCGACAAGCGGGTCAGAAGATGAAGACGCGGGCGTTGCGACCTCCGGTGCAGGTGATCCAGCCGTCGGATCCGAATGCGGCGCACTGCATTACGAAGTTCGACCCATTACAGCTGGCGCCCGGCACCGTGCCGCACGGCACTGCACCTGCGGCGTACACCGTGCGCGGTGTCCGGTCGACTCCGCCGTATTGATTCCAGTACGCCGTCAATACATTGCCGGCGAAGAGGCAGGTGGTCTCGGCGGATCCGCGTCCGGAGTGCGTGCCAAAGCCGGTGTGGCCGTCCAGCGAAAGCCCGGCATTGCACGACTCGTTGGCGGCATCGAGGCCGCCGACCAGCGGTGGTATTGCCGGGATGAGAGGGGGCGGAGAGGGGGCCTGATTGGGTGCTGGTGCAGGATTCGACTGGCTGGGGGAAGCGATTGGCACGGTGTAGCCGTTGCCGGGCGAGGAGGTGGTGGCGGGCGCGGTGTCGCGGTTGGCCAGCATGCCAATGACGACGCCGATGCCGCCGAGCAGCAGGGCTACCGCGACGGCGATGATCGTGGGTATCAACCATGGCCGGGAAGCATTTGGTGCGGCTGACGCTGCCGCGCTCGCGGGCGCCACCACGTCAGTGGGCCAGTGCGCCTGAGGTTCCGAGAGTGGGGGCGGGGGGACGTTTGCATGCATTGTCGGCGCCGATGCGGCCGTCATCGGTCCTGACGACGGCCGGGAAAACGAGTCGTTGCGCAACGCACGCTCGGCAGCCCGGCCGAGCGCGCCGGCGCTGCCGTACCTGTCGTCGGGATCCTTTGCCATGCCGCGGGCGACGACGTCGTCGAAAGCCTCCGGTACTCGGTGATTGACCGCACTGGGCCGAGGTGGCGGACTGCTCACGTGGGCCGCGATCACCTGGCTCACGGTGTTGGCTGGAAATGGTCGGTCGCCGGTCAGCGCCTCGTAGAGGACGCAGGCCAATGAATAGACGTCGACGGCGGGAGTGGCAGGAGCGTCGTCGAATCGTTCCGGGGCCATGTAGGCGAAGGACCCAACCGCGGTGCCAGCCATCGTCAAGCGGGAATCGCCATGCCCCTCTGCAATACCGAAGTCCACCAAGTAGGCGAAGTCGGCTTCGTTGACGACGATGTTCTGCGGTTTGACGTCGCGGTGTATCAAACCCGCCTGGTGGGCGGCATCAAGCGCCGCGGCGACCTGTACCACGATCGACGCGGCACGCGCTGGTTGCAGAGGTCCCCCTGCAAGTAATTCATGCAGGTTCTGGCCCCGTACGAGCCGCATGTCGATGAAGAGGTTTCCGTCGACTTCCCCCCAGTCGTGAATGGGGATGACGTGGGGCTCCTGCAGCACGGCGGCGGCATGGGACTCCCGCTGAAACCTGGTCCGAAACTGTTCGTTTCCGGAGTGCTGTGGCGACAGGATCTTCAGCGCGACGGTTCTGTTCTTCTGCGTGTCGTGAGCTTCGTAGACATCACCCATACCGCCTTGGCCTATCAAGCTGATGATGTCGTACTTGCCAAACCTCGAACCGATGCGCAATTGCGCGTTGGCCACGTCCCCCTCCTCACCCTCCACAGAGGATTATCGGGTGCGCGCGCCGGAAGCGCTCGGGTTTGCTCAACGCGATCGTGGACGAGGAGGCAGGACGTCGGAACGCTCCTCTTGCGAAGCCGCCAGCTGATCTTGAGTGCTTATGACGAAGACGAGTTTGCAACGCGGACGAACGTCGACTGCGTTAGCGTCGGTAGCAAGGCGCGCATTGCAGGCCAGATTCATCGATGCGCGGTCGAAGGGGAGGGGCTTCGATGAACTATCCGCCACGACGCGATCCCCACGGGCAGCCCATTTACGAGCGGTCAGAACCAGGAACTCGTGCGGGGGCACCGACGAGTCAACCTCGCGGTTTCCCTTTCATCGCCAACCTTGGCGTCATCGTGCTGGGGGTCGTCGGTTTCTTTCTGGGGTTCGCCCCCTACGCGAAGACTGGGGGCGGCGGTGACAACACGTTCCCCGATTCGGAAAACTTCTTCTTCAACGGGTTCAGCGGCGCTGGCACCACGTGTCTGGCGCTATTGCTGGCCGCGGCAACCGTCGCCGCGTTCGGAATGCTTCCCGGTCAGCGTGATCACAATTCCGTCGTCGCCGGCTTGTCGCTTGCCGGGTCAGTGACGCTTCTTTTTCTGCTGGTAGGGCTCGAGCAGGGTCTCGAGGCTGGGGTGGGTCTCATTCTGGTACTCGTTGCCGCGTTCCTGCAGACCGCGCTCGCCGTCATCCAGTCGCTGGTATGCGCCGGAATCATCGGAGGTCGGCCGCAAAAGGCGTACGGTGTGCCGCCGCCGAGCGACCCAAATCAGACCATAGGGCCTTACGACCGGACTCAGGCTCCGCCCGGCTATCGGCGCGGCCCGTACGGACCGCGGTAGCGACTAATGAGTGGCGCACGCGGGCCCTTCCATGACCGGTCTGTGCGGTTGGCCGAACTGCTATGCGTAGCGTTGTTAGTAGCCGGTTGTACTACGAATGTCATGGCGGGACAAGCAATCTCGATGGTTTACGACCCCGAGCGAGCTGGCGGTCTTCCAGTCGCCGACGGACCGAGCGGAGTTCGTCCCGACGCTCCGCAACCGGCGGGCAAGGTCATAGGGTCCGACGGCGGCGACGCCGACCGGCTGGCGCTTCTTGCCGTTGACGACATCCAGGAGTTCTGGGAAGGCCACTACCTGCCGGAGTGGCCGGGCCGCTTCACCCCGGTGAGCGAATTAGTCTCTTACGACTCAACTGATCCACTGGCCCCCGACCTTTGTGGACAGCCGTCATACGGGGACCCCAACGCCCACTATTGTCCAACCAGCGACTCAATGAGCTGGGACCGCGGCGCGCTCATCCCGGTGGGACGAAAGTTTTATTCCGATGTGGCCATCGTCGCTGTGCTAGCGCATGAGTACGGACATGAGATTCAGCATCGGGCACGGTTGGTGGACGACGATGTGACTCGAACGATCGTGAAGGAGCAGGAGGCCGATTGCTTTTCTGGAGTCTATATACGTTGGGTGGCCGAAGGTCACTCTCGTCGCTTTACGATAAGCACGACGGATGGACTCGATCGCGTACTGGCTGGCGCGCTTTACATTCGTGATGCGCCCGGTGACGTGTCTGACCCGGCGGACGGACATGGATCGGCATTCGACCGAATTAGCGCATTTCAGAAGGGATTCGAAGGCGGTCCTCGAGTATGCGCCGATATCGACGAGCAGGAGATTGCGCAGCGAGGCCGGGGACTCCCTGCGTTGCCAGCGGGGGACGGGGGCGAAACACCTATAGACGATGACTCGCTGTCGACCCTGCTGGAACTCCTCGGCGAGATCTTCCATCCGGCCCATCCACCCACGCTGACCGTCGGCGGCGACGGGTCCTGTCAGAATGCGAAGGCAAGTCCGCCTGCGTCGTATTGTCCTGCGACCAACACCATAAATATCAATTTGCCTGGCCTGCAAAAGGTGGCCGAGGTGAAGGACGAACAACATGACCAACACATCTTGCAAGGCGATGACACTGCCTTCTCCATGGTGACCTCTAGATACGCACTTGCGGTCGAGCGCGAGCAGGGTGCCGCATTGGACACCGAACAAGCCGCATTGCGGACCGCCTGTCTGACCGGTGTCGCGCAGAAGGCGATGGCAAGGCCCATTACCCTGGCATCGGGCAAGTCACTCGTGCTGTCCGCGGGCGATCTCGACGAGGCAGTGTCGGGTCTGCTGTCGAACCACCTCGTCGCCAGCGACACCGACGGGAGAAGTGTCCCAGCAGGTTTCACCCGAATCGACGCCTTCCGTTCCGGACTCATCGGCGACGCCGACAAGTGCTACCAGGTTTTCCCGTGAACGACCCTCAGACCCCGAGGCCTGCCGGTCGTCAGGGCCAGTGGTGGCAGGACAAGACGAAAGACAGTCTTTCCCGTCGCGACCAGGCCGGCCAAGGGTTTCCAAGTCCAGCGTCTCCGCCATCGAGAACGTATCGCGCACAAGCAAATTGGGCGCGAGCGACCCAATTGCGTGACCGCCGAATGTCAGTCCCTTCGTCTGCGCAGGCAACGCCTGGCGAGCGTGATCCGAAACGGCCGGGTGCGTTCTCGCTTCGGCGGGTCGTCATTGGCATCGGCATCTTGCTCCTGGTCGCAGAATCCGTAGCGCTAATTCTTGGGGTAAACCAGCTAGGCGCATTCGGGGGCGACCAACTCGACGTGGTCAAGGTGCAAGCCGGAGTACAACGCATCCTCAGTGACCCTGTATACGGTTACGGTGGCCACGCGGTTACCTCGGTCAGTTGCAACCACGGACGCAACCCAAGCGGGAACAAAGGGAATAGTTTCACCTGCGCGGTGACCGTAGACGGAACGGCCCAGCAGGTCAGAGTTGTGGTGGAAGACGACACGGGTACCTACGCCGTCGATCGACCGCAGTAATCCGAGTTCGCAACCGCCCCCTGGGTTCGCTTCGTGCCCCGAGGTTCAGCTCGAGCCGGATCTTTGCATCAGGAAGGCGACGATCCCGTGGGTAATGGCATCCGCGTACAGCTGACGCCCGTCGCTGGTTTCCATCTGGGCGGCGTCGTTTGGGTTGCGCATGTTGCCGACCTCGACCAAGACTGCGGGGTACTGGGCGAGGTTGAGGCCCGTCAGATCGGCACGGCCATAAAGTCCACCATTGCCGATGTAGGTAGACGGCTGCATCCCGGAAGCGACCAAGGAATCGCGCATGGTCTCGGCTAACTGAATCGCCGGGCCGCTCTGGGCTGAATTTAGCGGGGGATCCGAATAGTTGACGTGGAAGCCACGTCCGGTGGCCGGGCCGCCGTCGGCATGAATGCTGACCTCAGCGTCGGGGTGCATGGAGTTGGCGGCGGCGGCGCGCTGATCGTTGCAGGGCGCCACGGAGGTGTCGTCGGAACGCGACAACTCGACGATGACGCCCATTGCGGTGAGCTCGGCGGCGATGCGGTTCGCCAGGTCCCAGTTGAAGGCGTGCTCGGGGTATCCGTCGTCGGTGGAGGTCCCCGTCGTCTCACAATCCTTCGTTCCGCCGCGGCCGGTCGGAACTTGCCGCGTGATGGAGGAGTCGTTGACGCCGCTATGACCTGGATCGAGGAAGACCGACAAGCCCGCAATGCCTGTAGCCCGCGCGGACGGAACATAGGCCACGAAGAGAAGTGAGAACAGAAGCATCGTGGCTACCGCTGCCGATCCTGCGAGCCGCTTACGTTTCCGGGACCAGTCGGGTGATTTCACCAAGCCCCCGGAGTGCGCGTTGGAAATCTTCCCTCCGCGTTCAACTGCAATTGTCACGGTGATCAGTGTGCCCTGATCAGTCTCGGGCCGGTGAGCCAGTGGATGAAAGCAGGCTCGACCAACTTGGGCCTACCGTCTGAACCAGGGATCGTCGGAACGGTGCGTGCGGTGCAGTCCGTCAGCTATGCTGGCAAAGCCGCGGGGGTGCGGTTTCTTTTGCTGTCGGGGGACTCATCGGCTGGCGACCGGACCCTTCGGACAATCTGCAGCAGCGTCGAAGGTGATCATGACTCGTCAGCCGAGGTTTCAGAAGTGAACTCGATGGATTCTCGCGTCGGCACGACGTTCGGCGCATACGAGCTGAGGGGCCTGCTCGGCAAGGGGGGCATGGGCGAGGTTTTTAAGGCCTTTGACACAGTCAAGGGCCGGTTCGTCGCCCTGAAGATCTTGCCGGAGCAATTCGCGAACGACGAGGCGTTCCGAGCCCGGTTTTTGCGCGAGTCAAGCGCTGCTGCAATTCTTCAGGAGCCTCATGTCATTCCCATCCACGATTGGGGGGAGATTGATGGCAACCTCTTCATCGATATGAGGCTCGTCCAAGGTCAGACACTGTACGAGCTGGCAGAGCACGGGCCGCTGGAGGCAGACCGTGCGGTGCGCATCGTCGATCAGATCGGGGCCGCGCTGGACGCCGCGCACGCCGAAGGCTTGATCCATCGCGACGTCAAGCCGCAGAACATCATCGTCACGTCAGCCGACTTCGCGTACCTGGTGGACTTTGGCATCGTTGCGACGCAAGGCGACACCCGGCTCACAATGGCGGGAGCTCAAATCGGCTCCTTGGCCTACATGGCCCCCGAGCGTTTCAGCGACGCTCCGTGCACGCAAGCCGCCGACATCTACTCGCTGGCCTGTGTGCTCTACGAAGCGCTCACAGGAAGCACCCCGTACCGATCAGACAGCTTCGAGCATCTGATCTCGGCGCACCTATCGGCGCCACCGCCCCGACCAAGTGCCGTGAATCCTCGTGTCCCCACGGCGCTGGACACCGTCATTGCCCGAGGGATGGCGAAGGAACCCGACGACCGCTATGGCAGTGCCGGAGCCTTGGCTCGAGCGGCGGCTCGTGCACTACAGCCCCTCGAGCATGACGATCCATCCAGTGCGGAAACCCAGGAGGCCCCGTGCCCGGGCTCGCCGCGCGGGGGTCCATCCGATGCCAACTACCGGGATGCCCCGGGGACCGGTGCGCCCGAGAAACCACAGTTGGAAACGGGACGTCGGTCGCCGACCCTCTTGGTAAGCGTGGGGATAGCTGCCGCTCTCCTATTGGGCGTCCTGGGCTTGGTGATCGGCATGCTCGTGACCCGGAACCCGGTTTCGACCTCGGCACAAGCACCGACGGCCGCAGTGCCCACCTACACCGTTCCCGAGTCAGCCGCGGTTACCCAAACCGTAGCCCCAGCAACAATCACGCGGACGGCAGCGCCCGAGACGATAACTCAGACGGCCACCGTCATGGCGTCCTCGACGCCGACTCCGACCGCGATGCAAAGCCTGTCTGGCGCGACCGGTCTCGTGGCTGGTACCTGTGACGAAGGTGGCTCCTGCGGCGTGAAACAGCGGAACGCTCCTTACAACGACGCCCCGCCGCTGTACCCCTTCGTGCTGCAAGACGGCATGTCGGTGACCGTTGTGTGCCAGGCACCCGGAGACGTGCGCGCGAGCCAGGGTCACGGATCGAGTTATTACTGGTACCGGCTCATCAACGGTGCATATGTGAATTCGGTCTACCTAAACGTGTCCACTGCCGAAATTCCGACGTGCTGACGGCAGCTTGGTGAAACGACGACCTCCAGCCGCGGTGGCTCCGTTTGTCTCATTTCTTGTCTGCGTGATTGCGGCGGGCTGCAACCAAGCGCCATCACACACGGTGACGCCAGCGACGACCACGACGATGCTTCAAACTGCGTCGCGATTAACCGTGCCGGCCACGGCGACGACGCTGGAATCTAGCCCGCCTGATACCCAAACGTGGGAAGTGGTGGGTACATCAGTGCAAGGACGCCCGATCCGATCCCTGACCATTGGCCACGGCCCGCGAAGGGTGCTATTCGTCGGGGGAATTCACGGCGACGAGCCCGAGGGTGCGTATTCAACTAGTCAGCTTCCAGCGGCGTTCACCAATGCCGGACTCGCAGAGACGGTCACCCTGACCATCCTCGAGGATGCCAATCCCGATGGCCGGGCGGCTGGCACCAGGGTCAATGCCAACGGTGTCGACATAAATCGGAACTTTCCTGCCTCGAACTTCGACCAGAACAATCCGATTTACGGCCGAGAACCGTTGAGTCAACCCGAATCCCGCGCATTGAAGGACACGATCGACCGAGTTGATCCGAACCTCGTGATGGTCGCCCACGCATGGTCTGGTCGGAAATTCATCAACTTCGACGGGCCAGCCCAAGAGTTGGCTGACCGCTTCTCCGCAGCCAGCGGGCTGCCCGTAGAAGCGTCGGCGTCGTTTGCTCCGACACCCGGCTCGCTGGGCAGCTACGTCGGTCGCGATCGCGGCATTCCGATCCTGACCATCGAAGTACTCAAAGGCACGGATCAACAGGTGGTCTGGGAGCAACTCCACACGGCTCTGCTCCAGGCGATCGCGGGCTGACGACGTCCAGGGCAGCTTGGTCATGTCGCGACGAATGCTGGACAAGGCTCGGGATGAGCGGTCGCTGCTCTGTGCCTCTGGTGCCCCTAAAGATGGCACCCATGTAACGACCAACTAGAACCGGCTGCTTGGAACCGGAATGTCTTGACTGACCGTCAGTAGCGCGCTGTGCTTCCGGGAACGGGATGAGTGCTGCTGATCAGCTTGGCATAGCAGTGATTTGAGTCAAAACCCTCCGCCATACACCATTGCAGCGCACCGTCTGCATCGTTGAATGTGACCGGCACGATCGTGACCCAGAAGTTCGGGGCATCGAAAGTGGACCAGTCGCCCGACCATAGCAATCGCGCGCCGAAGCGCTGCCTTAGTTGCAGATGCTCCTGCAGCGTCAAGGCGTTTCCCCAAACAACGCCCTCGTCTACGACACCTGGGCGTTTCGAACTCAACTGCGGGACCCATCGTTCTGCGACTGAGGTGGCTACGAACGGATGGTCAGCGTCTGCAATCTGTCGCAATTGTTGGTAGCCAGAGGCTTCGGGGTCGAGCGGTGGAGGGGTGGTCATCGTTGAGGTGACCGTCGGCACCGGCGCCGAGACACTTTGATAGGCGGGCGGTAACGAGACCGACGCACTTGAGGAGGCGACACTCAGTGGCGGCGCTGAAGTCGTATTTTGGGCTGTGTTTCTCGTAACGAGGATGCCGACCACGACACCAATCGCGCCTAGGAGCAAAGCGCAGGTCACCCCGATCACCGCCAAAGGGACGAGCCCAAATCGAGAACCGGACGCGGTCGACGTTTCGGACGGCGAACTGGCCCCATTGCCACTACCACTGCTCGGCATATTTGCCGCATTATCGCCTTCGGCGGCAGATTCGCGCGGCCTCTCCGTGGTATCGGAGTCGGGGTCGACGTCTCCTAGGGTATTTGCCTGCAAGGCGCGTTGCGCGGCTCGGCCCAAGGCACCCGCACTCCCGTATCGATCGTCCGGTTCTTTCGCCATACCGCGGGCGATGACGCCGTCCATTGCTAACGGGACACGTCGATTTCCCACACTCGGACGTGGTGGTGCAGCGGTGATGTGCCCGGCGATAAGCCGTTCGTAGCTGTCCGCAGGAAAGGGATTGTCGCCGGTCAGCGCCTCATAGAGGACGCACGCTAGCGAATAGACGTCGACGGCGGAAGTGCACCGCTCGTCACTGAAGCGTTCGGGAGCCATGTAGGCGAGAGAGCCAATTTGAGTTCCATCCATCGTCAACCGACTGTCACCCATCGCTTCGGCGATGCCAAAATCGACGAGGTAGGCGAAACCAGCGGACGTGACGATGATGTTTTGTGGCTTGACGTCGCGGTGAATCAGCCCCTCGGCGTGCGCTGCGTCTAGGGCTGCAGCGACCTGTTCGATGATCGAGACGGCTCGATCTGGTTCGAGAGGGCCTGTCCGTGTCAGCTCCTGAAGTGTCTGACCTCGGATCAGTCGCATATCGATGAACAGGCGCCCGTCGATCTCACCCCAGTCATGGATGGGCACGACGTGGGGCTCTTGAAGAATTGCGGCAGAACGAGATTCGCGTGAGAAGCGTTCCCGAAACCGTTCGTCGTCGGAAAATTGGTCAGGGAGGATCTTCAGCGCGACGGCTCTACCCTTGTCGTTGTCGAACGCTTCATAAACCTCGCCCATTCCGCCCTTGCCGAGCAGAGCGATCAGATGGTATTTGCCGAAATTAGTGCCGGCACGCGAGTTCGTCGCTGTCAACGCCCGGGGACCTCGCGACGGGCGGGTGCAATGCCGATAATCATGATTGCTGCTCGTGCACCCCGTTAAACCCCTTACTTGATCAGCGGAGCGGCCTCAAACGGAACCGCGACGCTCAAGTCAACGAGCATATCGTGCGTGACGCCGATTTTCCGAGGTTCAGGGCCGCCTGCAGCGAACCAGCAATGACGATCTAAACTAGCTCAACCTCACCCGTGCAGACTCACTTCATTAGGGATCGGGTCGGATGACGAGCGGCCGAACGATCTAGTACGCCATCTAGAGAGAGCTGTGCGCGGTACCCCTCTTGGTGCCACTTTTGCTAGCTCTTCGGGTAGACCGTCTGTGGGCGCGATAGCTGCTGGTTCGGAAACACCGCAAATTCGAGTCAGGGCGGTTCGGCCCTCAGCAGCCAGCCGGCTCCGGATCAACTAAGCCGGGACCGACGCCAACTCGCCAATGACACTCGTCGCCGACCACCAGCTCAGGACGGCGGAGGAAACGGCTGACGACCCCGCCCGGTCCCCGGTCGTCGATGTGTTGGCGGACAATCGGATTCGACGATGCGGGGGGTCTGGTCGACCTCGTTGAGGTCGACGTAGGCGACGCGGTTGCGGCCAGCCTTCTTGGCTCGGTAGAGCGCGGTGTCGGCGGCGTGCAGCATGGCGGAGATGACTCGTTCGGCGGCGCCCGACCGGCTCATGGCCGCAGCGTCGAGAACGCCGGCGGCGACGCCGATGCTGGCGGTCAGGGGGACGGCGTCGTCGGGACGGTGAATTCCGGTCCGGATCGTGTGGGCGAGGGCGGTCAACTCCTCGAGATCCAGTTCGGCCACGACGGCGAACTCGTCGCCGCCGGTACGGGCCAGCACGCCCCGGCTGCCGACGGCGTCGGCGAGCCGACGCGCCGCCAACTGCAGGACGTCGTCGCCGACGCGGTGACCGTGGGTGTCGTTGATGGCCTTGTATTCGTCGATGTCGACGAACAGCATCCCGACGGGCCCGCGACTGGCCTCGACCGTCGCCCTGGCCCAGTGGGTGAACCCGCGCCGATTCCACAGCTGGGTCAGCGGATCCTGATGGGCGTGGACGAGCGTGTCGCGGATGGCGCGGCGCACGCCGGTGGCGAACATGCTCTCCAACAGCACGGTCCCGTTGACCACGACGATCGCCACCAGGAAGCGGCCGACGGTGGACGCGACGTCGTACTCACCCGTCCGGTAGGTCATCACGGTCAGCACGGTGATGACCGTGGTGGTGATGGCGATGTGGAGGTTGCGGGTGGCAGGGGAACAGAAGTAGGCGGCATAGGCCGACAGGATCGCCAGCAGCGGCGTGCCGGACAGGGCGGCCTCGGGGCTCGTGAGGGTGAACAGCACGATGCTCACCCCGGCGTCGCCGTAGAGGACGAACAGCGTGCTGAGGGCCCTCGGCGCGCTGCGGCGGGTCCACCAGATCGGGGCGAGGTGCGAGCGCGCGATGATGACGCCCACCGGGAGGGTCGACACCACGACCACGATCACCACGGCCCGCGCAGCCGCCGAGGCGGGGCCCTCCCTGCCGCACATCATGACCGCGGCGATGAGGCCGAACGTCGGCACCATGGCCGAGATGGAGTAGCGGATCCGCCGCTCGGGCACCCGCAGGCTGGCTTCGACGAGGCCCAATTCGCGCTGCCCGCCGATGAGCCCGGGGTCGCGCGCAGCACCGCTTGCCGAATGCCCCGGTTCGGCCGTGGGGCGGCGTTGCCTGCCAAACCTGTGGCGCACGCGGGTCACCCCCTCCCACGTCGAGTATGCGCTGACGACATGTCCAGGTCGGCCTATCGCCACGACTCGACGCGCATCTCCTTCACAGGTTGCTGGCAGGACAACCGAGCAGGTTGGTCTAGTTCGCTAGACGAGAGTGTAGCCACTGCGGAGGCAAACATACAGTGGTGCGTTGAGTCATTGGCGTAGAACGCATTTCGGGCGATTGGAGCACCCAGTCGCGTAGGTAGGGCCGTGCGGTCGCCGCGCTGCCGCGCATTCGACGGGGCGGCCGCGGCGGGCGAATGACCGTTTGCCGACCCGGGCGTCGGTGACTGCCGCCCCGCGGTGTGAGACGCGTGCAGAGCTAGCGCAGGGGTGAGGCGTCACCGAGCGCCGAGGTTCGGTATCCGAGAGTTCGCTCGGCGCGACGTGCGGTGCGGGTCGCCCGACGGCTGACGTGCGCTGCGTAGCCGACGCCCACGATGGTGGCCAGGCCGCGGGTGCGTGGCAGGCGAATGCCCAGACCCACCAGAGTCAGCACGGCCCCGTTGACGTAGGTCTGCAGCCGCGTCCGTCGCGGAAACACGCGGCGCGCCAAGGGGTCGAACAGGTGGGGGTTGGCCAGCTGGGCCACCCCGATGGCGGCGAGGACGAGCCCGGCCACCCGGGCGTTGGCGCGGCGCCTCATGCCAAGGCCTCTGCTGGCTCGATCACTTTGGGCGACAGCATGATTGGTCGGAACGCGTCATCGCATCGAGCCCAGAATCGGCTCGGATTCGATGAGCCCCTCGTCGCTGGGAGCGATGCGCTCGCCGAACACGCGGGCAGCCTGGCGGGCGCGAAGGTCTTGATGAGCGACGGCGGGGGCGTCGAAACCGTACCGGCTACGGGCGTCGGCGGGCGTGAGGATCTCCGGGCTCACCGGTGGCACTCCGAGCAGAATGGGTGCGGCGATCGGCACGGTCGACGGGGAGAGCAGGCCCAACAGCAGCACCTGGCCGCGGGGGCTGAGCTTGGCGAGGTGAAACGCCGTCCACAGCACCGGGCGGACCAGCACGTCGACGATGCGGGGTTGGGCGATGCCGCTCATCTGCCGCATCCAGTGGGGCATCGTCGCAATGGTGCCCGCCCGAAGGACTTCCGCCGCGATGCGGGCCACCGGGCGGGCGGCCTTGGGCAGGGGCGGCATCATCACCTTGGCGTTCAGTAGGTGGTTCATCGCCTCCACCGCGATCTCGCTGGCCGCCAACTGCGGCCGCATCCGTTCGAAGTAATGGCGCACGCCCTCGCGGGTGCGGGGCACGTCCTGCGGTGAGCAGGTCTGGAATTCGGCGGCGACGGCGCATTCCTGCCAGTACCGGGCCTCGTCGTCCGCGGAGAGGGGCCCCGGTCCGTACTTCTCGTAGCAGTAGAGGATCGAGTGCCAGGCGGTCAGGTGGATCCACAGCTGCGAGTCGGGATCGTTCGCGTCGTAGCGACCGCCGCCATAGGGTTCCGTGCCGATCGCCTTGGAGTGGATCTTCACCAACACGTCTGCGGCAGTGGCAGTTTGGCGAGATCCGCCGAACGCGACCATGGCGAAGTAACGCACGGTGCGGTCATAGCGGGTGCGCGGGCGCCGGTAGATGTCGTGCGTCTCGTCGACCGCCGCGACCAGGTTGGGGTCCAATTCCTCGACCACGACGGCTCGCTGGAATCCCACCGTGAGCGAGGACGGATAACTCCACACCCTCCAGGTCACCGAGTCGGGGCCGAAGAAGCCGTAGTCCTGGTGCGGGGTGACGTCCGGGGTTCGCAGCGAGGTGCGGATGGCTTTGCTCATCGCTCGACCATAGACGAAGAACATTCATCTGTGAAGGAAAAAGATTCACCGATGAATGTTCTATCGTTGGCACGCGTGGGTAGCGGGGGACTTCCGACTCGTCGATCGAGTGGTCAGGCGCCGGGCCAGTCGGCCGGCGCGGTCGCCCAGCCCAGGTATTGCGCGTCGTCGGAGGGGTTCCAGGAGGTCAGGACCTGGACGGTGTGGCTGACTCCGGCCGACGCGGTCATGCCGCCCGAGACGTAGGTTCCGTCCCCTCGGGCGATGACGACGTGCCCGTAGCTGACGCCGTCGACGTTGTCCCAGCCGCTATGCGAGAACACCAGTGCGCCCTTGGGGATGTCGCCGTCGAGGTGGATCTGGCCGGCCTGCGCCAACTGGTCGTGGAAGGCCAGCGCGGAGATGGCCCCCAGACCGGGACGGCCGTACGCATTGGCCACGAACTGGCCGCACGCGAAGGGGTAGTCGTCGGAGCCGACGCGGGCGTTCGCCCAGGCGATGGCGCGGTCCTCCCGCGAGGCGGCCAGCTGCGGCGCGGGTCCCGCCCCAGCCGCGTCGAGGACGCCGCAGTCCGGCGCCACCGGACCCGCGGTGGTCTCGACGTCGACGCCGGGCACGTAGTCGCCGTCCGACGTGCGGTACCAGAGGTCGTCCCCGCTGCCCGTCGGGCCCGCCACGCGCTGGCCGTGCGTCGAGCAGACCAGCACCACCGCGTTGCCGACGTCGTAGGTGCCCGCCTGCGACGCCAGATCCGGTGCGGTGGAGCGCTGCGTCGGTGCCCGCACCGTGCCGACCGACTCCGCGTGCGCGGGCGGCCCGAAGGCGAGCGCGGCGACGGCGCTGACGCCGATCAGCGTCACGACGGACTGACGTCGACTCGCGGCCACCGACCTAGGGTAAGGGCGCGCGACGTCCCGGGTGAGGCGTTTGCTGGCCGAGGCCGCCGAGTTAGCGGCGCGCGCTGCGACCCGTGACGGCGCGATAGATCAGCAGCAGGATCACCGCGCCGACGAGAGCGCCAAGGAAAGAATGCTTGATGGGCGGGGTGATGGTGAACTGGTGCTCGAAGATGAGGCTGCCCAGGGTGCCGCCCACGTAGGCGCCGACGATGCCGAGCACCGCCGTGGCGATCCACCCCATGGCCTGCCGCCCCGGCACCAGCAATCGGGCGATGGCTCCGACGATCAGGCCGATGATGATCATCCAGATGATGTGCAGAATCATGGCAATCTCCTTCTCCGGTGAGGGTGGACCACTCAGAACGGTAGCGCCGGAACGACGGTGGTGCGCAAGATCAGGACCAAGACGAAGACTGCCGTGAACGCGAGGTCGACGGAGACCGAACCGATGCGTACGGGCTTGAGAACGCGACGGACCGGACCGAGCACCGGTTCGGTGATGCCGTGGGTGATCCGGCGGGCCTGATACATCCCGCCGCCGGCGCCGCCGGGGGAGAGCAGACCGCTCCAGTCCACGATCATCCGCGCGATGAGAGCGAACTCGAACAACAGCAGAACGAATCCCAGCAGGCCTGCGACCATCGCATGCTCCTTCCAACCACTTCGATTCTGCCCGTGGCGGCTAATAGTGTGCTGAGACGGGACTGAGGGCTGGGCCCTACTCGGCGGTGGAGGACTGGCTTCGTCACACCGGTCCCGTCTCGTCGTGCGCACGAGGGAGGATCGCAGTCGAGGTCGCGCCCACCGCCGTGCGTCCGTGTACTCGAGGGAGGCGATGTCCGTGCCGACGGAGGGTCCGTTGCTGGTGCCCGGGCAGACCTGCTGGGGGTCGGCGCAGGCCCACCGCTATGCGGTCATCGTGGACGGCGCGGACTACCTGCGGCACGTCAAGGCCACGATGCTCAGCGCCCGCCGCCGCATCGTCATCATCGGCTGGGACCTGGACTACCGCACGGCATTCGAGCGCGGCACGACGACGCTGGAGGGGCCCAACCGTCTGGGGCCCTTCCTGCATTGGCTGCTGTGGAAGCGGCCCGAGCTCGAGGTCTACCTGCTGAAGTCGAACCTGCGCCTGCTGCCCGCGTTCGACGGCTTCTGGTTCGGCGTCGCGCCGGTGAGTCTGCTCAACCAGTTCACCTCGCCGCGCATGCACTTCGCCGTCGACGGGGTGCATCCCACGGGCGCGGTACACCACCAGAAGATCGTGGTGGTCGACGACGCGGTCGCGTTCTGCGGCGGCATCGACCTGACGATCGGCCGCTGGGACACCAGCGCGCACCTGCCCGCCGACACGCGCCGACACGGCCCCGGAGATCCGTACGGTCCCCGTCACGAGGTCGCCGCCGCCGTCGACGGCCCCGCCGCCCAGCTGCTCGCCCAACAGGCCCACGAACGGTGGAGTGCGGCTACCGGTGAGGCGCTCGCCAAGGACATCCCGTACGCCTCGCCGTGGCCCGAGGGGCTGCGTCCGTCGCTGTGCGACGTCGAGGTGGCCGTGGCCCGCACGTTGCCTGCGCTACCGCAGCGCACCGAGGTTCGCGAGATCGAGGCGCTCGACCTCGCTGCCATCGCGGCGGCGAAGGACGTCATCTACCTGGAGAACCAGTACTTCGCGTCGCGCAGCATCGCGGTCGCCATCGCGGCGCGCCTGCGCGAGGAGGACGGCCCCGAGGTGGTGATCGTCCTGCCCCGCAGTTCCGAGAGCCGTCTCGAGGTGGAGTCGATGGACAGCGCCCGCGAGCGCCTCGTCCGGCTGCTCAGGGCGGCGGACCTACACGGCCGGCTCGGCATCTACTGGCCCGCGGCGGGCGGTGGGGTCTCGGTGTACGTCCACTCGAAGATCATCGTGATCGACGGCCGGCTGCTCCGCATCGGCTCGTCCAACTTCAACAACCGGTCACTGGGCTTCGACAGCGAGTGCGACGTCGCCATCGAGGCCGACCCTGCGCTGCCGAATCATGAAGAGGTGCAACGCGAGATCCTCTTCACCCGCGATCGGTTGGTGGCCGAGCACCTGGGGGCCACCGTCGCAGGCTTCCGCGACGAAGTCGAGCGCAGAGGGACGTTCCGCTACGGCATCGAGGAGTTGCGCGGCAGGGGCCGGTCGTTGCGCAAGCTGACCGACACGATGATGGCGGCCGATGAGAGTCCGTTCGCGGAGAACGATCTGATGGACCCCGACCACGTGCCGGCGTCGATCGCCGTGAGCACGCTCAAGCTCGTCGAAGCGGTGGCGCTGTGGCCGCTGCGGCACTCGCCGGTCGTCGCGCTGTACCAGAAGTTGCGCGGTCTCTGACCGGTTCAGCGGCGCCGAAGGTCGACCACCAGGGGTCGATGATCGGAGATCGGCATCGCCGGAGCCTCCCAGTGCCGCGCGCTCAACCCGGGGTCGTTGGTGAGGACGTGGTCGAGTTGGCGCCGCGGACGGTGGGCGGGGTAGGTCGGGGCGACCGCCAGCGTGTGCATCCCGGATTCCCGTCGTGCCACCGACGCGCGGAGGTTGAGGTCGCCCACGACGAGGCGGGGTCCGGGTCGTTCATTCACCGCGGCGACGACCCGGCGTAGCTGACGACGGTTCCACCCGGGCACGAACGTCAGATGCGTGGTGGCCACGGTCAGCGGACCCAGGGGAGTGTCGAAGCCGGCCATCACGGCCGCGCGGGGTTCGTCGCTGGCGATGAGCACGCGCCGCGGGACGGGCGGCAGTCTGAGCACCCGCCAGTCGGACGCCGGGTAGCGCGACAGCAGCGCGATGCCGTAGGCCGCCGCTCCTGGTCGTTCGGCTCCTGTCGCCGCGGCCCAGGTCGACCCCGGGGTGCCCGCGATGGCCGCCACGAAGCGATGCGCGACCGCATCCATCGCCTCGGCGGCGACCGCGGTCAAATCCGTTCTGCCGGAACGTTCTTGGTCGACGTCGACCTCCTGCAGCGCGAGAATGTCGGGACCCAGCCGGCGGATGGCGTCACGCAGCAGCAGCGGATCGACGCCGCCGCCGACGGTCCGGCCGTGCAGGATGTTGAAGGTCACGACACGCAGTGTCGGCATTCACCACCCCATGCGTCGTCGTCGAAGGCCATGCGCACAGCCTGCCAAACCCCGGACCGCCACCGGGTGGCAGTCAGGCTAGCGGTGGTGCGCGCCCGGTCCGCCGCCGTCGACCAGCAGCCACCGCAGGCCGCGGTCCCAGGATCGGTACCGGAACCGGTTGAGAACCCGTCGCAGCAACGCGACGCCACCGAGGATCGTGGACGCGACGAGGATCCACAGCAGGATGGCGCCGCCGACCGCGTCGGCCCTGGCGTCGGCGTCGGTCAGCGGGGGCGTGGTGGCGTTGCCGCGATCGTCCAGCCAGACGGGCACGTGATCACCGGCCTTCACGGCGTGGTCGAGTTTGACGACCTCGTCGTGCGTCGCGTTCTGGAAGAGCCACTGGATGTGGACGGTGTGCCGCTGGGTCGCCTGCTGGGCGGCCTTCTTGTCCGGGGTGCTGGCGGCCGTGGCCACCGCCTCGGCCTGGTGCCGAGTCGACGCCTCGGCGGCGATGGCTCGCGACCGCGCCGCGTAGATGTCGTCGGAGACGGTCGAGCAGTACAGCGCGGCCACCAGGACGACGACCAACCCGGCGACGACGGCCCACGCCTCGACGCGGTCGATCCTGCGCACCAGACGGCTGCGGCCCAGCGCCCGGGCCAGCCACCACCGTCGCGAACGTGACCTCACCGGCGCGGTCCAATTGTTACGCGCATGTTTCGATGGTCCCGCATCGTGGTGCGCCGCGGCCAGCCCATGACGGGCGATTTCCGTCACATCGCCCTGCACTCCGACCGATCGTGGTGCGCTGACCGACGCTGGTCGCTGCCCAGCGCACCCGGGTCGCGACGGGTTAGCCGATGGCCTTGGCCCAATTGGCGCCGAGGTAGTCGGCGTTCTTCTTGGTCTGCGCGTCGGTCGCCACCACGGGCGTGCCCTGCACCGGGGGCAGCGCGGCGAGCAGGGCCCTGTCGATCGTGCCCGCCTTCTCCATCGCGTCCGCGCGCACCGGCCGCGCGAGCCCCTTCAGGAACAGGTTCTGGCCCTCGTCGCTGTAGAGGAACTCCTGCCACAGCCGCGCCGCCGCCGGGTGGGGGCCGTCCTTGTTGATGGCCTGGAAGTAGTAGCCGCCGACGAGCGCATTGGACGGCACGACGACCTTCCAGCTCGGCAGCTTCTTCGTCTCGGCCGAGTTGAGGTAGTCCCAGTCGATGACGACGGGCGTCTGCCGGGATTCGATGGTCGCCGGCGTCGGGTCGACCGGCAGGAAATTGCCTGCGGCCTTGAGCTTCCCGAAGAAGTCGACGCCGGGGGCGATGTCGTCGGCCGAGCCGCCGTTGGCGATCGCGGCCATCAGCACGCCGTTGGCGGCGGCGTTCGCGGTGGTGGGGTCGCCGTTGAGTGCGACCTGCCCCTTGAACTCCGGACGCAGCAGGTCGTCGACCCCGGTGACGGCGGGAAGTTTCGCCGAGTCGTAGCCAATCGACATGTAGCCGCCGTAGTCGTTGACCCAGGTGCCGTTGGGATCCTTGAACGTGGCCGGGACGTCGTCGAACGTCGCCACCTTGTAGGGCGCGAACATCGAGGTGTTGGCCAGGGCGATCGCCTGGCCCAGGTCGAACACGTCGGGCGCGGTGCTCTTGCCCTTCTGCTGGTTGGCGGCGTTGATCTCGTCCTGGCTGTTGGCGTCGGGCTGTGCGGAGTTCACCTTGATGCCGTACTTCGCCGAGAACGTATCGATGATCTCCTTGTAGTTGGCCCAATCCGGGGGCAGCGCAATGACATTCAGGCCGCCCTCGTCCTTGGCGGCCTTCACCAGACCGTCCATCCCGCCGAAGTCGGCGGCCGACGTGGCCGCGTTGGCGTCCACGCCCGACTGGGTCTTGGGGGTCTCCTTCTCGGGGGGCGCGCACGCCACCAACCCGACGACGACGAAGGTGGACGCGGCGGCTGCGAGCAGCCGTGATGTCTTCATGCCTGACCTTTCGACGAGCCGCACCTCCGGCGGGCGATCGAACACTATCGCGGGATCGCGCCGTTGGCAGCCGATTCCCAGGGAGGCCGCTCAGTCCTGGAGCGCCTTGGCGATCGCCACGTAGCGGGTCAGGTCGGCGCCGTCGTCGATCGCGCGGGTCGCGGCGTGCACCACCTGAATGAAGGTCCAGGCGCGGGCCAGGTCCTCGTCGAGACCGGCCGCGTCGACCAGGGCGTAGAAACGGGCCCGGATGCCGTCGCGCAGCCGGCCGCCGAGGTCGTCGAGGCGGTGCAGGAGCATCGGGGCGAGTTCGGCATGCCGATCGCCGTTCACCGGTCGTGGCGAGATGGCCAACCATGGTTCGCGATCCGCGGCGAGCACGCTGCCGTGGTGCAGGTCGCCGTGCAGCAGGACGTCGGTGGTGGCCGTCTCCACGGCGAGTTCACGCGTCGAGGCGACGGCCTGCTCGATCAACCGGCGGGGGAGCGCCGCGTTGCGCGGCCGCTCGTCGACCTGGTGCGCCCACTGCGCGACGACCGTCGTGAGCGAGGGCACTTGGGGCAGCGGCGCGACGTGCAGACGCCGGTAGAGGCCTGCCACCACCTCGCAGGCCGCCGCGTCGGGCAGGTCGTCCAGGGTGCGCGGCCGCAGCCGCTCGAGCAGGACGGCGTGGCGGTGCGGATCGGCGCGCAGCAGGCGCACCGCGCCATCGCCGCCCCAGCGTCGCAGGGCCAGATGTGCCTGCCCCGACCCCGCGGTCGGTGAACTCACCTTGAGCACGGCCGCGGCCCCCTCGGAGGTCCGCACCGGCAGGGTCAGCGCGACGGCGCCGTCGTGGGCGGCCCCGTCCTGGCGCAACCCCCACACCCGGCACTGTTCCTGCGCCGCGCCCGCGAGGTCGGCGTCGGCCGGGGTGTGGGTCAACGGCGCCTGGCGTCGAGCGCGAAAGCCCCTGCACCAGTGAAGATCAGCAGGAAGAAGCCGAAGCAGTACAGCACGGAGAGCTCGCCGCCGTTGATCAGCGGAACGAACCCCTTGGGCAGGTGGACGGTGAAGTAGGCAAAGGCCATCACCCCGGAGGCGATGAAGGCCGCGATGCGGGTGAACAGCCCGACGGTGATCAGCACCCCGGTGACGAATTCGAGGACGCCGGCGTAGAAGCTCGGCCACTGGCCTGCGGGTGCCGCGGGACCCGACGGCCAGCCGAACAGGAGTGCGGAACCGTGGCACAGGAAGAGCAACCCGAACACCACTCGATACAGGCTGAGGATGGCGGGCGCGTAGGACGTCAGACGGGCGTCGAGGTTGCGGTTGGTGGTGGTCACGGTCGGTGCTCCTTGGTGGGGTGGGTGAGTTCGCCTGCGGTCCGGGTATCGGGCCAGTCCCGCAATTCCGTTGTCAGATCGAGCCGTTCGACGACGGCGGTGTCCTCGTAGCGGCCCCATTCTCGACGCGGCAGCATCCACATCACCTCGAATTGGTTGCCGTCGGGGTCGACGCCGTAGACGCTCTTCGTGGCACCGTGGCTCGACTCCCCGCGCAGGGCGCCGGCGTCGAGCAGGATGCGACGGAACTCGACGAGTTCCTCGACGGTGTCGAGCTGCCAGGCCAGGTGGTAGAGCCCGACCGATCGCGGCGGGCGCGGGATGGCGCCGGCGATCTCGAACAGGCCGAGGTCGTGGTGGTTGCCCGACCGGGGCAGGCGCAGGAACGCGGCGCTGATGTCGGGCTCCCGGCTGATCAGCTGCATGCCGAACACGGTCGTGTAGAAGGCGGTCGAGCGGTCGAGGTCCGCGACGAAGAGCACCGCGTGGTTCAGGCGGACGGGTGAGACGACCATGGGCTGCACCTCCGTCGGGAAGGTAGTCGACGCTACCGGCAAAACCGTAGCAGAAAGTCAGTTGTAGCTACAACCATCATGCGATGATGGTTGGGTGAACGCCAAGGGGCTCGACCGCGCCGAGCTGGCCGCCTGGGTGCGGCTCGCCTCCGTCCTCGAACTGCTGCCGGGTGCTCTCGACGCGCAGCTGCGGCGCGACGCGGACCTCATGCACTTCGAATACTTCGTGCTGGCCATGCTGTCGGAGGCGCCCAAGCGCACGCTCCGGATGAGTGCACTTGCGGCGCAGACGAATTCGACCCCACCCCGGCTGTCGCACGTCGTGCGGCGGCTGGAGGAGCGCGGCCTGGTCGAGCGATACTCCGACGCGCACGACGCCCGCGCCACCAACGCCCGGCTCACCGCCGCGGGATGGCGGAAGGTCCGTGCGGCCGCGCCGGGTCACGCCGCGCACGTGCGGCACCTCGTCATCGATGCGCTGACGCCCGAGCAGATCGACCAGTTGGCCGTCATTGCCGAGGCCATCCTGGGCCGCCTGGACCCCGACGGCGCCATGGCGGTGACCTACCACCGCTACGACCCGAGTTAGGCGGTCGTTCCGGCCCGTGCGTAGCCGGCCGAGGTCGGCTGGGCGGCGCCGGCTCGGAATGTTAGGGCCCTAACGATTAGCGTACGATGGAAAGCGTACGATGGAAACCGTGACGACCGACGTACTGGCCCTCGAACGGCAGGTGTGCTTCGCGCTGGCGGTGACCAATCGGGCCGTGCTGGCCGTGTACCGCCCCCTGCTCGAACCCCTGGGCCTGACGCACCCGCAGTACCTGGCGATGCTCGCACTGTGGGAACACCGCACCTCGGATCGACCGCCGCTGACCGTCAAGCAGATCGCCGTTGCGCTGCAGATGGATTCGGCCACGCTGTCGCCGATGCTCAAGCGGCTAGAGGCGCTCGGTCTGATCACGCGCACCCGCAGTTCCTCCGACGAGCGAGCCACCCACGTCGAGTTGACGGCTGACGGGCGAGCCCTGCGCACGCGGGCGTTGGAGATCCCGCCGGCGGTCGTCGCACGACTCGGCGTCGCGATGACCGAGCTCGAGGAACTGCGCAGCGTGCTGACCCGAATCAACGCCGCCGCGCTCGCGGCCGACGCTGCCGCCGTCTGATCGAGGAGGACCCATGACCGACCGCCCCAACCCCCTGCAGTACCTCGGCTACTCCTACGGCCGGCGGTTGCCCGCCTCGATGAAGGAGTGGGTCGCCCACGATCTGGCCGATTACGGCGCGGTGCGCAGGCACATGATCCGGATGGCCATCCCGCCGTTGCTCGTCCTCGCGCCGCTGTGGCTGCTGCCTGCGTCGCTCTACGTGCACCTGGAGATGACGGTGCCGATCTACGTCTGGGCGCTGCTGATGTCGATGGCGCTCAACAAGATCTGGCGGCGTCACCGGCTCGCGCAGCACGGGCTGGACCCCAACCTCGTCGACGCCATCCGGCGCCAGCGCGATGCGCGGCTGCACGAGGACTACGTGCGCCGGTTCGGTCCGCGCCCGGAGTCGGCCAAGTTCCAGGCGAACAGCAGCCCGTTCTAGCGCGGCGCACCCGTTTGCGGTCTCGGCCGTAGGCTCATTGCCGTGAGCTGCCTGCTGCGCCTCCTGCTCGTCGTCCTCACCGTTCTCGGCGGCGTCCTCGGGTCGACGGGGCTCGCCGCGGCCGCGGGCACCACCAGCGGCCAGCTCGACTACGGCGGGTTGACGCGCACCTACCTGGTCCACACCCCGGCCGCCGACGCTCACCCGTCGGGCCTGGTGCTCAACCTGCACGGCGCGGGCCAGACCGGCGCCGCGCAGGAGGCCGTCTCGAACTACGACGCCGCTGCCGATGCCATGGGCTTCGTCGTCGCCTACCCCGACGGCATCGACGAGAGCTGGGCCGACGGACGCGGTGCCTCGACCCCCGACCGTCAGGGCCTCGACGACGTGGGCTTCCTCGTCGCGCTGCGCGACCGACTCGTCCAGGACTACGGCATCCCACCGGGGCGCGTCTTCGCCACGGGCATGTCGGCCGGTGCGTTCATGGTCGACCGGCTGGCCTGCGACCGGGCCGACGTCGTCGCGGCGATCGCTCCGGTGTCGGGAACGCTGGGCTCCAACGTGCCGTGCGCACCGTCGCAACCGGTGTCGGTGTTGCAGTTCCATGGCACCGCCGACCCCGTCGTGCCGTTCGGCGGCGGCGGCATGGTGGGTCGCGGCGGGGCGAGTGACATCCTCTCCGCACCCGAGCTGGCGGCGCGGTGGCGCGCGATCGACGGGTGCGCCGACGCGCCGGTCGAGGACGTGCTGCCCGCCACGGGCGACGGCACCGACCTGCACCGCTTCAGCTCGGTCGGCTGCGCGCCCGGCACGGCCGCGGTGTTCATCCGCATCGATGGCGGCGGCCACACGTGGCCGTCGGGGAGCTTCGCGCTGCCCGACGTCGGACCGACCACGACGGGGACGGACGCATCGCTGGCCAGTGCGCAGTTCTTCGCCGCGCACGGCAGGTGATCAGCACTCCACGCGGTTGACCGGAACGTGCAGGGCCAGCCCGCCGGTCGACGTCTCCTTGTACTTGGAGTTCATGTCCAGGCCCGTCGCCCGCATCGTCTCGATGACCTGATCGAGGCTGACGCGGTGAAAGCCGTCCCCGCGCAACGCCATTCGGGCGGCGTTGATCGCCTTGCCCGCCGAGATCGCATTGCGCTCGATGCACGGGATCTGCACCAGCCCGGCAATGGGATCGCACGTCAGCCCCAGGCTGTGCTCCATGGCGATCTCCGCGGCGTTCTCGACCTGTTGCGGTGTGCCACCGAGGATTTCGGCGAGCGCGGCCGCGGCCATGGCCGCCGCGGACCCCACCTCGCCCTGGCATCCGACCTCGGCGCCCGAGATCGACGCGCGTTGCTTGAACAGCGACCCGACCGCGCCCGCGGTGAGGAGGAACCGCACGACGGTGCCGTCGCGGTCGGCGCGGCCCTGCCGGGTGTAGTGCAGTGCGTAGTGCAGAACGGCCGGAATGATGCCCGCCGCACCGTTCGTCGGCGCGGTGACCACCCGCCCGCCCGAGGCGTTCTCCTCGTTGACGGCGAGCGCGACGAGGTTGACCCAGTCCTCGGCGAACGCCACGTCGCGGTCGGGGTCGTCGAGTGCGAGGCGTTCGTGCCACTCGTGGGCCCGCCGACGCACGCCGAGCGAGCCGGGTAGCTCACCGGTGCGCTCGATGCCCTTGCGCTGGCACTGCACCATGACGTCGTAGACGTGCAGCAGTCCCGCGCGCACGTCGTCCTCGGATCTGGTGGCGCATTCGTTGGCGAGCATGATCTGGCTGACCGACAGGTCGTGCGTCTCGGCGATCCGCAGCAGCTCCTCAGCGCTCGCGAATGCCAGCGGGACGTCGGCGGGCGCGGGCTCGGCGGCCTCGTCGTCGGCGGTCACGACGAATCCGCCGCCGACGGAGAAGTACGTGCGGGCATGCAGCTCGCGCCCGTGCGCGTCGAGCGCGCTCAGGGTCATGGCATTGGCGTGCCGGTCGTGAACGGTCAACGGGCGCAACGTCATCGCATCCTCGGTCAGGGGAATGCGCTGGGTGCCGGCGAAGCTGATCCAGCCCTGCTCGCGCACGGTCGCCAGCCGCGCCTCCATCTCGTCGGTGTCGATGGTCTCGGGATGAAAACCCTCCAGCCCCAGCAGGATCGCCGCCATGGTGCCGTGCCCGGCGCCGGTCGCGGCCAGCGACCCGAACAGGTCCACTGCCACGGTAGCTGTCGTGCCGACCAGGTCGCGTCGGGTGCATTCCTCGGCGAAGCGGACCGCGGCGCGCATCGGACCGACGAAGTGTGAACTCGACGGGCCGATGCCGATCGAGAACAGCTCGAAGACGCTGATGGTCATGGGCACGGTGAACCTCTCGTCTGCGGGGACGGGTCACCTCCCCGCTCTGTCCTGGTGACCTGAGAGTTTCGGCGACGCCGGAGCGCACCATTCACCTTCGGTAAGCGCGGATTCGGTCCGCGCTTTCTCCAGAGTTGCCTCGGCACTGCGGTATTGGGCCTGAGAGATTCCTGGGGAGGACATTGCTCCTACGGCACCCGACGTCGGGATCTCCCGCTGTGCGTTGACGGCTATTGAGTTGTCCGCAGTAACTTACCCGCGATCCGTCCCGGTGGCGAGAGCTGTGCCTTCTTAGAGCTGAGCCCAGACCGTCTTCTGCTTCAGGTAGGCGTCGAGGCCGTCCTTGCCGAACTCGTGGCCCCAGCCCGACTGCTTGTACCCGCCGAACGGCACGTCGTGGTCGAACACCAGCTGGCAGTTGATCTGAACGCTGCCGGCCTGCAGCCGCTTGACGATCCGATGGGCGCGCGTGACGTTCGTCGTCCAGGCGGTGGCCGCCAGACCGTAGGTGGTGTCGTTGGCCATCGCGACGGCCTCGTCCTCGTCGTCGAACGGGATGATGGAGACCACCGGCCCGAAGATCTCCTCCTTGTACAGCCTGCTGGTGGCGGGGTCGACGTTGGTGAGCACCGTCGGGTGCACGAAGTAGCCCTTGCGGTCGAGGCGGAAGCCGCCGGTCACCACCTCGACGCCGTCGCGCTTGCCCTCGTCGATGTAGCCGAGGACGCGACTGAGCTGCTTGGCGCTGATCAGGGGCCCGCTCATGACGCCCTCCTCGGTGGGCCCGCCGTACTTCATGAAGTTCGCGACCCCGGCGATGCCCTCGACGACCTGGTCGTACACGCCGCGCTGGACGAAGATCCGCGAACCGCACACGCACCCTTGGCCGGAGTGGACGAAGATGCCCATCGCCGCGCCGAAGATCGCCTTGTCGAGGTCGGCGTCGTCGAAGATGAGCACCGGTGACTTGCCGCCGAGTTCGAGCATGACCTTCTTGAGGTTGCCCGTCGAGGCCTGCACGATCATCTTGCCGACCTCGGTGGACCCGGTGAAGGCGACCTTCTCGACGTCGGGGTGGGCGCTGATCGCTGCGCCCGCGGTGTGACCGTAGCCGGTGATGAGATTGACCACGCCGTCGGGCACGCCGGCCTCGTGGATCAACCGGTCCAGCAGCAGGGCCGAAAGGGGTGTCTCCTCAGCGGGTTTCACCAAGCTGCTGCACCCCGCGGCGAGCGCGGGGGCGATCTTGGCGCAGGCGTTGAAGATGGGTCCGTTCCACGGGAAGATCAGCCCGACGACGCCGTAGGGCTCCTTGAGCGTGTAGGCGTGATGGTCGACGTACCCCGCTCCGGCGATGCCGGTGGACCTCACGTCGTAGGCGGTGCCGTTGATCTTCGTGCACCAGCCTGCGTAGTAGCGGAAGAATTCCGCGCAGGTGGGGACGACGAGCTCGGACTGCATCTTCATCATGCCGGTGTTGGCGGAGTCGATCTCGGCGAACTCGGCGGCGTGCTCGTCGATGAGGTCGGCGATGCGCCACATGACCTTGGCCCGCTCGGCGCCCGGCAGCCCGGACCAGACCTCCGCCTCGAACGCCGCCTTGGCGCGGGCGACCGCCTCGTCGACCCCTGCGGCGCCGCAGTCGGTGAATTCGGTGAGCTGTTCCTCGGTGACGGGGTCGATGATCGGGATGACGTCACCCGTGCCGGGGCGCTTGCGAATGTCGTCCAATACGTCCTGCAGCGTCATCGGTGCTCTCTTCCCGTCGTCGGCGTATTGCTGAGCACTTGCTTAGCACCCGCGGCTCGGCGGGGTCAAGCGTCGCAGCCCTCAGGCGTCTCGCGTGCGGATCCGCGGCGCCAGCTGCACGACCTCCGGAACGACGGTCGGGTTGCGGTAGGCGAGGTCGACCAGCGACACCAGCGCGTCCGCGACGTCCTCGAGCGCCGACATCTGAGCCGGGAGCTGGCCGTGCGCCACCCACGACTCGAACAGCTGCGCCAGCAGCTCGCGGTCGGCGCCGCGCAGGATCTCGGTGTCCTGGGTGGGCCCGATGCCGACGCGCACGATGCAGAGTTCGGGATGCTCGCCGCGCCACGATCGCAGGATCTCCTCGAGGGCGGCCTTGCTGGCGTCGTAGGCCGCCACGCCGGCCCGCGGCCTGCCGACGTCATTGCTGGAGGCGACCAGCACGACGCCGTTCTCCGACAGGTGCGGCAGTGCGGCGCGCACGACGCCGTTGGCGCCGAGGGTGTTGACGCTGAAGGCGTGGATCCAGGTCGCGACGTCGGTGTCCTCGATGTGGGCCATCGGCACGACGGTGCTGGTGAAGACCACGGCGTCGAGTCCGCCGAGCACGTCGGCGGCGGAGTCGACCACGCGCGTGATGGCCGCGGAGTCCTCGACGTCGAGCTCGAAGGCCGTGCCGCCGATGTCGTCGGCGAGCTTGGTCAGCAGGTCCATCCGGCGGGCGGCGACGGCCACCTTGGCGCCGCGGGTGGCCGCGCTGGCGGCGACCGCGTGGCCGATGCCCGACGATGCCCCGACGACGAGCAGACGCAGACCCTTCGACGCCTCGTGTGCAGCACTCACCGGAAACCACCTTCTCGATAACGGCAATACCGTTACCACCCTAGGGCCTCGGCGGCGGGCGGCCTTTGCTGACCCGCGGGCCGTCCGCCCGGCCGTCAGAGGATCGCGGTGATGTCGTTCTTCAGGGCCTCCGCCTGGGTGCCGAAGACGGCCTGGACGCTGTTGCCGACCTCGATAACGCCAGCCGCTCCCAGGCTCTTCAACCGGGCCTGATCCACCTTGCCGGGGTCGGCCACCTCCATGCGCAGCCGGGTGATGCAGGCGTCGACGGTGACGAGGTTGGCCCGGCCGCCGAAGGCGTCGATGAGCTGCTCGGCCGTGCTGCCGGTCGGTGCGGTCGTCGGGGTCGTCGGCGACACGACCGTGGCGGCGTCGGTGCCGTCGCCGAGGTTGGCCTGCTCCTCGGTCTCGAACTCGTCGTCGGGTTCCCGGCCGGGCGTGCGCATGTTCCACCGAGTGATCGCGAAGCGGAACAGGACGTAGTAGACGACGAAGAAGACCACGCCCATGCCGATCAGCAGCGGGACGTTCTTGGCCGCCGGGGCGGTGCCGTAGAGCAGGAGGTCGATCAGTCCCGCCGAGAACGAGAACCCGAGGTGGATGTCCAGCAGGTAGGCGATCGCCAGCGACAGACCCGTGAGGACGGCGTGGATGACGTACAGCGGGAACGCCACGAACATGAAGGCGAACTCCAGCGGTTCGGTCACGCCCGTCAGGAACGCCGTCAGGCCGGCGGCGGAGAGGATGCCGACCGCGACCCTGCGCTGTTTCTTGTTCGCCACGTGGATCATGGCGAGCGCGGCCGCGGGCAGGCCGAACATCAGGATGGGGAAGAAGCCCGACGTGAGGAGACCTGCCGACGGATCACCGGCGGCGAAGCGGGTGAGTTCGCCGGTGACGACCTTGCCGTCGGGAGCCCGGTAGTCGCCGTAGATGAACCACACGTACGAGTTGACGATGTGGTGCAGGCCGACCGGGATCAGCATGCGGTTGGCGAAGCCGTAGACGAACGCGCCGATCGCGCCGGAGCCGCCGATGAACTCGCCGAGACCGGTCAGGCCCGCATCGAAGAGCGGATAGCAGTAGCTCATCGCGAACGCCAGGAACAGACACGCCAGCGATACCACGATGGGAACGAAGCGGCGGCCGCCGAAGAAACCGAGATACGAAGGCAATTGGATGGTGTGGTAGCGATCGAAGAGCCACGCGGTGAGCACGCCGACGACGATGCCCGCGAAGACGCTGTAGTTGATCTGCGCCTGCTCGCCCGCCTTGTCGACCTGTCCGGCCAGCACGATCGGCGACATGGTCTTGAACACGGCCTGCACCACCAGGTAGCCGACGACGGCGGCCAGCGCGGTGGAACCGTCTGCCTTCTTGGCGAATCCGATGGCGACACCGACCGCGAAGAGCAACGGCAGATTGCTGAAGATGGCATCGCCCGCCGCGCTCATGGCGTGGAAGAACGGTCCGATGACGGGCGCCTTTATCCTGCCGAGCAGATCGTCCTGACCTAGGCGCAGAAGGATTCCCGCCGCGGGCAACACCGCGATCGGCAGCATGAGGCTCTTGCCGAGGCGCTGCAGTTGCGCGAACCCCGGTATGCGTAGACCCGACTTGGGCTGTGCCGCAGGGTCATTCATGGTTTCATTCATCCTCGAAGCCCCTTCTTCGCCGTGCCGGCCGGGCGCCGCCCAGGCTGCGGGAGAGCTTAGACGAGAAGACGTGACTGCGAGACCCGCTTGATCGGCCCTCGTATTGTTGGGCGCATGAGTCCGACACGAATCCTTGCCCCGGTGCCCGGCCGCGCGATCGCGCTTCGAGACGTGCCCGATCCGGTGTTCTCGCAGGGGATGGTCGGCTACGGCGCCGCGATCGAACCGCCGCACCAGGTCCTCGATGCGGTGGCCCCGGTCGGCGGCGCCATCGTCCGGCTCCTGCCGCACGCCTACGTCGTCATGACCGCCGACGGCGTCGGCGTCCTGGTCCATCTCGGACTGGACACCGTCGCGCTCAAGGGCGAGGGTTTCACGGTGCACGTGGAACAGGGCGACCAGGTCAGCGCCGGGCAGCGCATCGTCACCTACGACGTGCCCGCGATCGTCGCCAAGGGACTGCGCCCCGTCGTGCCCGTCGTGGTGATGGACGAACGCGAGGAGGGCAACGTCGTGCCGGCCGAGTCGGTCGGCACCGAGATCGCCTGTGGCACAGACCTCTTCACGGTGAACAGCTAGATGGAGGTCGTCGTCTGCCAGGACGCCGCGGAGATCGGAGACATCGCCGCCGACGCCATCGTCGCCCTCCTCGACCGCCGGCCCGACGCCGTTCTCGGGCTGGCCACCGGGTCGTCACCGCTGGCGATCTACGACGAGTTGGCGGCGCGCTACGACGCCGGGCTGGTCTCGTTCCGGCAGGCGCGCGGCTTCACCCTCGACGAGTACGTCGGGCTGCCGATCGACCACCCCGAGCGGTACCGGACCGTCATCGACACCGTCTTCGCCTCGCGCGTCGACTTCGCCCCGGGGGCGGTGCAGGGGCCCGACGGCGCGGCGAGCGACGTGCCTGCGGCGTGCGCGGCCTACGAGGAGGCGATTAGGGCGGCCGGGGGCGTCGACCTCCAGATCCTCGGCATCGGCACCGACGGGCACGTCGGCTTCAACGAACCCGGTTCCTCGCTGGCGTCCCGCACGCGCATCAAGACGCTGACCAAGCAGACGCGCATCGACAACGCCCGCTTCTTCGGCGGCGACCTGGACGCGGTGCCGACCCACTGTCTGACCCAGGGGCTCGGAACCATCATGGAGGCCAGGCATCTGATCCTGGTGGCGACCGGCCGCAGCAAGGCCGAGGCGGTGCACCACCTGGTGGAGGGACCGGTCAGCGCGATGTGGCCGGCGACCATCCTGCAGCACCATCCGCACGTGACGGTGCTGCTCGACGAGGCCGCCGCCCGCCGGCTCCAACTGATCGACTACTACCGGGAGACCTACCGCTCCAAACCCGCTTGGCAAGGCATCTGAGCGCCGCCATGCTCCTGACCGCCGACACGGTGCTCACGGGCCGAGACCTGTTGCGGCCCGGCTGGATCGACGTCGCCGACGGCGTCGTTCGGGCCATCGGAGGGGGAGCGGCGCCACGGGTCGCCGATCACGACCTCGGAGCGGTGACGGTCATGCCGGGGTTCGTCGACACCCACCTGCACGGCGGTGGCGGGGTCGACTTCTGCGCCGCCTCGTCCACCGCGACCGAAACCGCGGTGAACGTGCACCGCGCGCACGGCAGCACGGCGCTGATCGCCTCCCTCGTCACCGCGGCCCCCGACGAAATGCTCAGGCAGGTAACGACATTGGCCGACGACGTCGACGCCGGCCGCATCGACGGAATCCACCTCGAGGGGCCGTGGCTGTCGACCGCGCGGTGCGGCGCCCACCAGCCGGACCTGATGCGCGACCCCGACCCGGGGGAGATCGACCGCGTGCTGCGGGCGGGCCGGGGGGCCGTGCGCATGGTGACCCTCGCGCCGGAACGCGAGGGTGCGCTCGACGCCATCGCCCGGATCGTCGGCGCGGGCGTGGTCGCCGCGATCGGCCACACCGAGGCCACCTACGCCCAGACGGCGGTGGCGATCGACGCCGGAGCCACCGTGGCCACACACCTGTTCAACGCCATGCGCCCGATCGACCGCCGGGAGCCGGGTCCCATCGTCGCGCTGCTCGAGGATCCGCGGGTGACGGTCGAGGTGATCACCGACGGCGTTCACGTCCACCCCGCCGTCTACCGCCACGTCGTGCGCAGCGCAGGCCCCGACAGGGTGTCGCTGGTGACCGACGCGATGGCCGCGACCGGCATGACCGACGGCCGGTACGGCCTGGGCCCGCTGGAGGTCGACGTCGTCGACGGGGTGGCCACGGTGGCGGGCACCGACACCATCGCAGGCAGCACCGCGACGATGGACGCGGTGTTCCGGTTCGCCGTCGAGCACGCGGGCCTGCCCCGCGACGACGCTCTGCGGTGCGCCGTCGCGCAGGCGTCGCTCAACCCCGCCCGGGCGCTGGGACTGCCCGGTCGTGGTCTGACACCCGGCGCTGCGGCCGACGCCGTGGTGCTCGACGAGGACCTGCGCGTGGCGCGCGTGCTGCGCGGCGGATCGTGGATGGTGGCCCCCGATCAGTAACGTGGTGGCGGTGACCGGCCCGGGACTGCTTCCGTGGCAGCGATAGTGGAGCTCAACGACCGGGTGTACCGGTTGCTGCGCCCGCTCATTCGCGTGCTGTCGCTGCGGGCGATCGTCGTGGTGGCCGCGTTGGCGGTCATCGTGCTGGTGCTCGTCCTCGGCACGTGGGTGTGGGTCGGGGTGACCGACGACCAGTACAGCCAACTCGACCGGCGGCTGGATTCGGTCAGCAGCCTCGGCAACGTGAGCGATCTGCTGAACAGCACGCCGGCGAACACCGCCTCCCAGCCCATGCCGGACGGCAACGTCGTGCGCACCGCGAGGATCGGCGGCATCACGGTCTCGGTGCCCAGCGACGTCGTGCTGCCCGTGCTGCCCGACGGCTACGCCACCACCGAGATCGGGGGCGTGCAGTACCGGGTGCGCACGTTCAGCGCCGGGGTGGGATCCATTGCGCTCGGGGCACCCGTGGCCGAGACGCAGCACCGTATCGACGAGCTGCACCTGAGGGTCCTGCTGATCTGCAGCGGCGTCATCTTGGGCACCGTGCTCGTCGGCTACGTCATCTCGCTGCTGATGATCAACCCGTTCCGCCTGCTGGCCCAGCAGGCCCGCGCGATCAACGCCCAGTCGATGCCCGACGAGGTGCAGGTGCGCGGCGTGCGGGAGGCCGTCGAGATCGCCGAGGCCGTCGAGGGCATGCTGGCGCGCATCGGCCGGGAGCAGCAGCGCACCAGGGCGGCGCTGGAGTCCGCGCGCGACTTCGCCGCCGTCGCCTCGCACGAATTGCGGACGCCCCTGACCGCCATGCGCACCAACCTCGAGGTGCTCTCGACCCTGGACCTGGCGCCCGAGCAGCGCGACGAGGTGATCGGTGACGTCGTGCGCACGCAAGGCCGGATCGAGGCGACGCTGACGGCGCTGGAGCGGCTCGCCCAGGGCGAGTTGACGACGACCGACGACTTCGTGGCGTTCGACGTCACCGAAATGCTCGACCGGGCGGCGCACGACGCCGCGCGGATCTATCCGGGTCTGCGGGTGACCCTGACGCCGTCGCCGTCGAAGTTGATCGTGGGTCTGCCCGCCGGGCTGCGGCTGGTGATCGACAACGCCATCGCCAACGCCGTCAAGCACGGCGGCGCCACCGAGATCCGCCTCAGCGTCGTCAGCTCGAGCGCCGGCGTCGAGATAGCGGTCGACGACGATGGGGCGGGCGTCCCCGAGGAAGAGCGCGCAGCGGTCTTCGAACGGTTCGCCCGCGGCAGCACCGCGTCACGGTCGGGCTCGGGTCTCGGTTTGGCGTTGGTCGCACAGCAGGCCGAATTGCACCGGGGGACCGCGCAGCTCGACGTCAGCCCCCTCGGGGGCGCGCGGCTACTGCTGCGCCTGCCCAGCTCGTGATGGTGACCACACCGCGCGCGTGACTGGGCGTCGGAGACGGCGGCCGGTTCGCCAAAGCCGCCGTCCAACAGGCGTTTTGGTCGGACCTGCCGCGCGCGGCCCTCGCCGGCCGCCGACCGGCGGAATGGGCCGCCCGGTTCGGGAATGTCCCGGGGGGTCAATCGGTTTCACCCATTGGGTCGGAGATACCACCGAGCTACCGGGTCGAATCGCACCAACCGCGATACGACTTACACCTAAATAATGAAGAAGAAGGCATCACCATGAAGAAGTTCGGATTCGCTGGCATCGTCGCAGGTGGACTGGTCGCGGCGGTCGTAGGACTCGCAGCGCCGGCTCAGGCCGACCTCAGCCACAACATCTGGGCCAACCAGCAGAACCAGACGAGCCAGTCGACGCCGTCGGTCAGCACCCAGGCACACGGCTAGACCGCCTGTCACAGGACGCAACTGAGAAGGGGCACCCGCACTGCGGGTGCCCCTTCTCGTTGTCGTGATGAGGTTGGATGCCAATGGACGGTGCCGTCGCACAGCTCTCGAAGAGGAACGAACGCCGCCCCGGTGATCGCGGCTACCTCGGCACGGCGGCTGCCGTCGGCGAGGCGCCGTACACACCTGGGCGCGGCGGGCCGCCACGGGACCGAGGCGATGACGCCCGGCCGACCGTTGCCGGTCGACCGGGGCGTCCGAGCCGGCCCGGGGTCAGGCGCAGTCGGTGCAGATCAGCCGGTCGCCGACGTGGCGGGCCAGGCGGTGGCTGTGCTGCACCAGGAAGCAGCTCGAGCAGGTGAACTCGTCGCGCTGCTTCGGGATGACGCGGACGGTGAATTCCTCACCGGACAGGTCGGCGCCCGGAAGCTCGAAGTCCTCCAGTTCGTCGCCGTCGTCGACGTCGAGCACCGCGGTCGCGGCGTCGTTGCGACGACCGGCCAGCTGTTCGAGCGACTCATCGACGACGTCGTCTGTTTCCTTCTGGCGGGGCGCGTCGTAATCAGTGGCCATATTCGTCCTTCCGGGAGCTGTGTTGGCGTCCTCACAACGTGAGCAGTGGCCAGGATGTTCCCACGCCCCAGGGGGCCGAAACGCCCGGGGTCGCGATTGCCGCGCATGCGGGGGCCGGATGAGCCGAATCTCACTGTGGCCTTAGGTCTGAGCCTCCCCTGCGAGGTCTCCCGACGGCGCCAGGACGGTCCGTTGGAAGGGCAGACCGTGCGCCGCGGCGTGCTCGACCGCCTCGTTCGCAGCCGTGAGCGGAAACACCGTCACCGCTTCGTGGGACAGGTCGAGGACGCCACTGCGAATCATGGCGATCAGCTGGTGGTTGGCCATCCGTGGATACATCCACTGGCCGCGCACCGTCACCGAATTGCGCATCAGCCACGGGTAGGGCAGCGCGAGATCGTCACCGCCGAGCATTCCGACGCCACCCATCAGGACGATGCGGCCATAGGGACGCACCGTCAGCGCCGCTGCCCGCACCGGACCGGTGCCCGCGCTCGGGGGCAGCAGGTCCAGCACGACGTCGACCGCCGCGGGGGCCGCAGCCTGTATCGCCGCCCGGTCCGCCTCACCGTCCCCGGTCAGGGTGACCGTCCGGATCCGCTTGCCGAACCGCGATTCGAGGTCCCGCAGTACGGCGGCGTTGCGACCGGGACACACCACGCAGGCGGCGCCCATCGCGAGTGCGACCGCCACGCCCGCGCTGCCGAAGTTGCCCGTGGCGCCGCTGACGACGACCGTCTCGCCCGCCTGCAGATCCGCGGCGAGCAGGCCGCCGTAGGGCACCAGCAGGATGCCGAGGGCCGACCACCGCGCCACGTCGGCCAGGTCGACGTCGCCGAGTGCGACGGCGTTCTCGGTCGGCACCCGCATCCGCTGCGCGAACGGCCCGTCGTGGAAGTAGCGCGACAACGTCAGCCCGCCCTCGCCCGCCGAACTCCAGCCTTGCAGGGTGATGTCGGGCGCCGCGGCGTCGTCCCGCGATCGCACCGTCGCGTCGCACCACACCAGGTCACCGGGGTGCAGCCGGGTGGCGTCGGGGCCGGTGCGCACCACCCGGCCGATCGCCCCCACGCCCGAGATGACCGGTGGCTCAAGGGGATACCGGCGGGCGCCGCTGAACACCTCGGCGGCATAGGGCGGGATGCACGTGGCCAGGACGTCGACGAGGACCTCGCCCGTCCCGATCTGCGGGTCCTCGACCTCGGTGATGGTCAGTGGCGTTCCAAAGCGTTCGAGCAGGGCGGCAAGCACGAGTTCTCTCCTTCGTCGTCGATGCCGGGGACAACGCGTCGCGAACGCGTGGCCATGCCATGCGGATGCCGACAGTTGCGCATGGGTGGTATGACGTATGAGCATGGAACCGTCGATGACCGCTCTGCGCGTCCTGCGCGCGACCGCCGAACGGGGGAGCTTCACCGCCGCCGCTGCGGAGCTCGGCTATACGCAGTCCGCGGTGTCACGTCAGGTCGCCGCACTCGAACGCGAGGCGGGCGTCGCACTCTTCGAACGTCACCGCGGCGGGGTGCGGCTCACCGACGGCGGGCTCATCCTGCTCCGGCACGCGCGCGTCGCACTCGATGAAATCGACGCTGCCGCAGCCGAACTCGACGGCGCGGCACCCGACGTGCACAAGGTGCGGGTGGGTGCGTTCATCAGCGCCGGTGCGTTCCTGCTGCCCCGCGCCCTGCGGGCGCTGCGCGAGCGCAGGCAGGACATTCGGGTGACCACCCGCGAGGGCACCACGCCGGCGCTGGTGCGGGCCCTGCGGGCGGGCACCCTGGACCTCGCGGTGATCTCCGCCAGGGCGCCCTACCGCGCCCCCGACGCGGAACTACCCGCGCTGGTGGTCGAGGTGATCGACAAAACCGGTCTGGTGCTCGCCGCGCCGGCGACGGGTCGATTCGCGGGTCGGGCGTCCGTCCGCGTCGAGGAACTCACCGACGTCGACTGGATCGCGAGCCCGGCCAGTGGCGGTGACCCGCTGATGGGGGTGTGGCCCGGGGTGGCGGGACGCCCGCGCATCGCCCACACGGCCAGAGACTGGCTGACCAAGCTCCAGCTCGTCGCCGCCGGATGCGGTATGACCACCATCTCGCCGAGTCTGGCCGACGTCCTGCCCGACGGCGTGCAGCTGATGCGCGTCGAGGGCGGACCCGAGGAACGCCGCAGGGCCCTGGTCGCGCGGTTGCCCGGCCGGCCGTCGCAGGCCGTCGTGGCCGTCGTCGACGCCCTGCGCAACGGACATCCCAGCTGATCGCGCGTGCACGCCGTCGTTCCCGTCTACTGGACGAGACCGACCAGGGAGGAGACCCGACCATGGCAACCGTGACCGGCCGAGCCGTCGATGCGCTGGCCGACGCCGAACGCGACGGCATCGTCGACGTCGTCTACCGCACCGTCGACGGCCCGCTCGGACCGCTGCTGGTCGCGGCGACCGACGTCGGTCTCGTCCGCGTCGCGTTCGCGGTGGAGGGGCACGACGACGTGCTGCAGCACCTGGCCGACCGGATCAGCCCGCGAGTGTCGGCCGCACCGGGCCGTCTCGACGCCATGGCACGAGAGCTCGACGAGTACTTCGCCGGTGCGAGAACGACGTTCGACGTCGCGCTGGACTGGCGGCTGTCGTCGGGGTTTCGCGCCACCGTGCTGCGGCACCTGCCCGAGATCGGCTACGGACGCACCGCGAGCTACGCCGCCGTCGCCCAACTGGCCGGAAACCCGAAGGCCGTGCGCGCGGTCGGCAGCGCCTGCGCCACCAACCCGCTCCCCGTCGTCGTGCCGTGTCACCGGGTGGTGCGCAGCGACGGCGCCCTGGGCGGCTACCTCGGCGGCGTCGACGCCAAACGCACGCTGCTCACGCTGGAGGCAGCGGGGCGTCGCCCCAGTCACCCTTGATGTGTTCGAGGTGGCGCAGCATCAGCGTGCGCGTCTTCTCGGCGTCGCCTGCCACGATGGCGTCGAGGATCGGCAGGTGTTCCTCGGCGGACGCGGTGAGGGTGCCGCGGTCGGAGAGTTCCTTCAGGCCGAACAGCCGGGTCTGGTCGCGTAGCCCGTCGACGAGCTCGAGAAGGCGTTCGTTGGTGGTGTGTGCGAGCAGGCCCATGTGGAAGCGGCGGTCGGCGTCGAGATAGTCGATGAGGTCACCGTCGCGGGCGGCGTCGACGATCTCGGCGGCCACGGCCGCGTGCTTCGCGTATTCGGCGGTGATGGCGTCGTTGCCCGCGAGCTTCTCCATGGCCGGAATCTCGAGCAGCACCCGTAACTCGAAGATCTCCCGGCGATCCGAGTCGTCGATCGGCAGGACGCGAAATCCGCGGTTGCGGATCGGCTCCATCAGTCCCTGGTTCACCAGTGTCAGCATCGCTTCGCGGACGGGGCTGGCCGAGACGCCCAACTGATTCGCTAGTGCGGTGACCGAATAGATCTCGCCCGGCGCCAGTTCACCGGAAACCATGCCTTCGCGGAGCACGGCCAGCGCCTGGTCCCGCAGGCTCGCGCGCTTGAGGCTGGGGGTGTTGCTGAGCATCGTGCCTCCGATCGCGGTGAACGTACTATGTTACGTCGTACACAGCGTCAGAGGCCTGGTGGCGGCCGAGTGTCAACCAAACAGTGCGCGCAGGTGTGGGTTGAGGAAGATGCCGCTGGGGTCGAACTGTTTGCGGAGACGCTGAAAGTCGTCGTACCGCGGATAGAGGGCCTCGACGCGATCGCGGGTGAGGAAGTGCACCTTGCCCCAGTGCGGGCGAGCGTCGAACGGCTGCAGCACGCGATCCAGTTCGCGCAGGAACGGTTCGTAGACGGTGCCCACCTGCCCCGACACCGACAGCGACATGGTGTCCCGCTGATACTGCGCCGACAGGTACGCCTCGTCGGCCCGTTGCCACCGGACCTGAACCGGGGAGATCTGCTCGGGGTGCCGCGTCAGCATGAGGTCGCGCACCACGTCGAGCGCCTCGCGACCGCGGTCGGCGGGCACCATGTACTCGAGCTCGTGGAAACGGGCCTCGGTGGTGGCGTCGGGATAGATGAGGTGGGCGCGACCGGTCCTGGCG
Organism: Mycolicibacterium madagascariense; assembly: GCF_010729665.1. Classification (NCBI taxonomy): domain Bacteria; kingdom Bacillati; phylum Actinomycetota; class Actinomycetes; order Mycobacteriales; family Mycobacteriaceae; genus Mycobacterium; species Mycolicibacterium madagascariense. The sequence goes on from NZ_AP022610.1 coordinate 1,879,905, forward strand.
CCCGGTTCGGCGTCGACGTCGTCGGCGTCCGCAGGCGCCTCGCTGAGCAGTTTGACGACGCAGTGATCCTGCGGCACCGTGCCGAGGTCGTACATGGCCGACGACGCGGGTGTCGGCATCCACCAGAACGAGAAGTGGCGGTAGTCGGCGAGGAACCGAGCCCAGTTGGCGTCGACCTCGTCGAACGGTAGGACGGCGTTCTGTTCCCGAATCTTGTACGCGGGCACGGCCTGCAGGTCGAGTTCGAGGAACACCCCGAGCATGCCGATCGACACCTGAGCGGCGTGCAACGCGTCGTCGTCGTCCTCGGTGATCGAGACGATCTCACCTGATCCGTCGACCAGCCGGACGCCACGCACCATCGACGACAGGTTGCCGAACGCGGGCCCGGAACCCTTGGTGCCGGTCGCGATGGCGCCCGCGATCGACTGGGCATCGATGTCACCCTGATTGGCCAGCGCCATCCCGTGTTCCCATAGGGGCGCGCCGACGTCCCACAGTCGCGTCCCGCCGCGGAGCCTCGCGCGCAGGGTGACGTCGTCGGCGGTGACGAGCCCCGTCAGGCGCTCCATGGTCACCAGGGTGTGGTCGGTCTGCACGATCGGGGTGAACGAATGGCCGCTGCCCGCGACTCTGACGCCGCGTCCCGTGGAGGCCGCGCGGGTGACGGCCCGGACGACGTCGTCCTCCGTTGCGGCGTCGACGAACTCGTCGTAGTCGAAACCCTGGTTGCCGCCCCAGTTGTCCCAGTGGCCACCGGTCTGCCTGGTCATGAGTCGCCTCTCCGTAAGATGTAATCGGTAAGATACTACCCTGCAGGATGCAGCACGCCGTCGATGCGGCGCGGGATGCGGTCGTAGCCGTCGCGCAGTTCTGCGGGTAGCACGTGCGCGGGTGCGTTCTGGTAGGTCACCGGCCGCAGGAAACGTCGGATGGCGGTGGCGCCCACCGAAGTGTGCAACGCGTTCGTCGACGGCCACGGACCGCCGTGGTGCTGCGCCCACGACACCGCGACGCCGGTGGGAAAGGCGTTGAACACCACGCGGCCCGCCCGGGCCGACGCGAGCGCGGTGAGTGCGGTGAGCGCGTCGTCGGACTCGCTGTGGTGCACGGTCGCCGTCAGCGACGGCGGCAGGCTCTCCAAAGCCGTTGTCGCCGAATCGATCACGGCGCCAGCCGGGTACCTGACGATGACCGTCACGGGGCCGAACACCTCGTGCACGAGGTGCGGGTCCAATTCGGCCAGCGCCGTCTCGACAACCATTGGCGCCACGGCGAACCCGGCGCCGTCACCACCCGGCCCCGTGGTGGTACGCACGTCCGCCCGGCCCCGCAGGGCAGCTGTCTCCGCGGCGTAGGCGGCGTGGATGCCCTCGTTCAGCAGCACGTGGTCCGAGGATTGCACCACCCCGGCTCGCACGGCGGCGACGAGGCGATCCCCCTCGGCGGAGTCGGGCACCAGCACGAAGCCGGGCTTCGTGCAGAGCTGACCCGACCCGAGAGTGAACGAGCCGACCAGACCCGCACCGATGTCCTCGGCGCGTTCGGCTGCCGCCGCCGGTGTGACGACGACGGGGTTGAGACTGCTCAACTCGCCGTAGAAGGGAATGGGTTCGTCGCGGGCGTTGACGACGTCGAGCAGTGCCCGGCCGCCGCGCAGCGATCCGGTGAAGCCGACGGCCTTGATCGCGGGCTGCGCCACCAGCGCGATCCCGGCCTGGGTGCCGTGGACGATGGCGACGGCACCGTCCGGCACGGCCGTCGCGAGGACCTCGAAGGACCGCTGTGAGGTCGCGGGGTGCGACGGGTGCGCCTTCAGCACGACGGGGCAACCGGCCGCGAGCGCCGACGCGGTGTCGCCGCCGAGCACGGAGAACGCGAACGGGAAGTTGCTCGACCCGAACACCGCTACGGGTCCGATCGCCGTGAGGATGCGTCGCAGATCCGGCCGCGGCCCCATCGGGGTCTCGGCGGCCGGGTCGATCGCCGCCTCCAGGTAGCTGCCCTCGCGCACGACGTCGCCGAAGAAGCGGAATTGGAACGCCGCGCGGGTGAGCTCACCCGCCAGCTTGGCGGTGGTGAATCCCGTTTCGGCAGAGGCGATCTCGATGAGTTCGTCGCGGTGGTCCTCGATGCCGTCGGCGACCGCGTCCAGCACGTGCGCGCGCGCCGCGCGGTCCAGCCCCGCCAGCCCCGGAGCCGATGCGGCCGCCGCGGTGACGAGCGCGGCCACCTCGGCGCCAGTGGTCTCGACGGCGACCGGTGGGAGTTTCGCACCGGTGCGGGGATTGGTTCCGAAGACTGCGACGGTGTCCGTCATGACGATCCTTCCGACAGGGCGATCAGGTGGGCGGTGGTCAGGCTGATGTCGCGCTCGAGCCGGCCGGCCAGCGCGAGGAACAGGCTCGCCGTGGTGACGGCGTCGCCGAGGGCGTGGTGCGGGGAGTGCACGGGGAGACCGAGTTCGGTCGCGGCGTATTCGAGCGACACCGCCTGCCCGGGGTCCAACTCCACCTCCAGCACGCGGCGGGCCAGGACGGCGGTGTCGATCATCGCACTCGTGAAGCTCAGGTATGAACGTCGAAAGGCCTTGCGCAAGAACGACCGTTCGATCCATGCGCAGTGCGCGACCACGGGATGCTCGCCGATGAGGCCGTCCAGGGTCGCGACGCAGTCCGCCAGCGGGGGTGCGCCGTCGAGGTCCTGGGTCCGCAGACCGTGGAACATGATCGAGCTGCCCGGCACGTCACCGGGCACGTGCACCAGGCCATAGACCGACTCCGACGTCATGACCCGCCCGGCGCGGATCGGCACCGCGCCGTAGGACACGACGTGATCGTGGCGGGCGTCGAGGCCCGTGGTCTCCAGGTCGATCACCACGAACGTGTCGGCGCGCCAGTCGACGTCGGCCGCGGCGGACCGGCGCGGCCGACGCAGGCGACGCGTCCAGTCGGTCGCCACGCTCACCGACCCTCGTAGTCGAACCACTTGCGGCTCAACCGTTCCTGGATGCCGTTGATCGTGCGGAACGCATTCCTGAGGTGGCGTCGCTCGAGCGGGTCCAACGTGGCGGGGTCGATCGACGACGCCACCGGCGCGCCCACCTTGATCGCGGCGATCTGGCTGTCGAAGACCAGGTGGTAGCAGAGGCTGAAGGCGCCCGTCAGCGCATCGGCCTCGTCGGCGGTGAGCAGGCCGCTGCGCTGGGCGCGCTCGAGCCGTTGCGGCGTGGAACCCGTTGGGTCGCCGGTCCGTTGCGCCAGGGCACGCGCCAAGGAGGCCACCGGCCGCAGCCCGGACTTCTTGAGGTTGAGGTGGCCCTTCTGCTCCCCGAAGTGCTCGACGACGAACCCGCGGACGAAGCCGCTCGGCGGTCGGTCGGTCATCGAGAAGCGACTCAACGCCCTGGTGAAGCCGTCACGGCCGAGGCCACCGACGAGTGCGCTGCGCAGCGGCTGGATCAGGACGGGCCGGGTGATCGGCCGGGCGTCGAGCACCGTCGAGGCCATCAACAAATAGTCCACGTTGTCCGGGTGTGCCCGCCACACGTCGGCGATCTCGCGCCACTGCCGCTGCGAGCGGTTGAACAGCGGCGTCGAGGCGTTGAGCCCCTGTGGACACGTGGCCAGCCCGCACCGGGTCAGGGCGGTCATCAGCGGGGGCGGTCGCCGCGGCCACCTGCTCGCGGGTGTACTCGATGTCGGACGTGCCCCGCACGGCCCACGCCAACGCGGTGTCGACGTCGGAATTGGGCAGCGGCTCGCGGCGGCCGAGGGAACCCATCAGCAGCCACGCGCAATCCAACTCCGCCAATGGTGATGTCGTCGAATGGAATTCGATGATCTTGCGGTAGATCGCCTCGATCATCGCCGACAGCAGGGCGCCGACGTGTTCGACGGGCAGGCCGGCGTCCCACAGCTCGACGGTCGTGGGGGTCAGCAGGCGGCACGCCTCGACGAGCTCGTCCATCGTCGTCGCCCCGGCGACGGCGGAGCGAATCACCAGTGGGTTGCGGACCTCCGCCGCCGCCATGTCCACGACCCGCACGACGCCGACGGCGGTGCCGACCGCGTCGACCACGACGAGGTGGTGGATGCCCTGCTCGACCATGAACAGATAGGCCGTGCTGACGGTGCGGTCGACGCTCATCGCGATCGCCGGGGTGCTCGCGATCGCCGAAATGGGGGCGTCCACGCCGATCTCACCCGTCGCCACCCGGCGGCGGAAGTCGTCGTCGGTGACGATGCCGATCTGGCCGTCGCGCAGGAACAGTGCGCACGACCGGCCCGCCTCGGTCATGGTCGCCGCGACGGTGCGAATCGAGTCGTCGGCCTCGCACCACGTGATCGGGTGCGCCACGCTGCCGATGGGACGTTCCAGTCGCGCCGCGGCGTCCGCCGGGTTGAGCAGGCGTTCCCTGGCCACCAACCCGCCGTAGTGGGCGAATCGCAGGCGCTCGGGGTGGGCCAGCAGCGTCCGCGGATCGGGCAACCGGTAGCAGAGCGTGTCCTCGGCGGCGCGAACCTGCAGGGGCGGGGGCAGACCGGACAGCACCGAGATGTGGCCGAAGGTCTCCCCCGGGCCGAGGACGTCGGTGACGCGCCCGCGGTCGACGATCTCCACCGCGCCGACCCGCACCACGTAGAGACAGTCCAGTGGAGCGGCTTCGGCCTCCACGATCACCGTGCCCGCCACGAAGTACTCCACGTCGACCGCCTTGGCGAGACGGTTCAGGTCGAGGTCGTCGAGGCGGTCGTAGGGGGACTGCGCGCCGAGGAAGTCGAGGAATTCCTTCACGGCATCAAAACTCGACGACGGTCAGCGGCTCGCCGAGCCTGCCGACGTCGACGGTGATGCCGAGCCCAGGGCCGGTGGGCGCCGACCCGCGCCCATCGACCGAGCGGGGCAGGTGGCCCGCGACGTGGCCGTCGGTCCAATCGTTGAAGAACGGGGTCATGAGCAGTGCCTCGGTGCGGGTGCTCGCGGCGAGATGACTGGTCGCAGCAGTGATTACGTCACCACCCCACATGTCCTCCACGGACACCAGCAGATTCAGCTCCTGGGTGAGATCGCGCATCCGCGCCGCGTTCGACAGACCGCCCAGCTTGCCGAATTTGATGTTGATCGATGCGGCACGCGCCTCGTACTTCGCCCGAAACACCCCGGCCGAGTCGACGATCGACTCGTCCAGCACCAGGGGCAGGGTCGAATGGGCATGGGCCAGAATGGAATCCGTGGTAGTGCGGCAGGGCTGTTCGACGAAGATCGGCAGCTCCTCCATACCGCGCAACGCGATCTGGGCGTCGGCGACGTTCCAGCCGCCGTTCGCGTCGGCCACGACCACGGTATTGCCGTCACCGGCCTCGACGCACGCCTTCGCCCGTGCGACGTCATCGCGGGGGTGGTTGCCCACCTTCAGCTGAAACCGGTTGATGCCGGCGCTGCGGCGCGCCGTGACGAACTCGGCCATCGTGGCCGGCGTACCCAGCGGCACGGCCTCGTAGAGCGCGAAGTCGTCGTTCAGTACGCCGCCGAGCAGCGCCGAGATCGGCAATCCGACGCTCTTGCCGAGCAGGTCCCAGCACGCGATGTCGATCGCGCTCTTCGCGAATGTCTGGCCCATCAGCGTGGCGTCCATGGTCGCGTGAATCTGGTTCAGGTTGGTCGGATCCGAGCCGAGCACCGCCCGCGCCAACTCACCGAGCGCGGCCCTGATGCCCGCGGGAAAGGTCGGAAGATAGGTGGCCCCGAGGGTGGTGATCTCGCCCCAGCCGTCCAGACCCTCGTCGGTGCGGATGCGTACCAGGGTGCCGTCCTCGGTGGCCGCCGCCCGGTCACCCGACATCACGTACACGCCATGGGCGTAGCCCACGTCGTAGCGGTAGACGTCGACACCGGTGATCTTCACGAACTCGCTTCCTTTCTCGGGCAACCCTACGCCGGGCGGGTGGCCCCACCGGAGTCAGACGACGGCGGTCAGTGCCAGTTCGACGTCCTTGATGACCTGCGCGCGGTCCTCGTCGCTGAGCGGCAGCCGCGGCGGCCGGGTCGGTCCGCCGTAACCGCCCGCGACCTCTTGCGACAGCTTGATTGCCTGGACGAAGGTGTGCTTGGTGTCCCACTGGAACGCCGGCTGCAGCAGCGAGTACAGCTCGCGGGCCTCTTCGACCTGGCCGGTAGTGCCCAGTTCGTAGATCTTCGCGCAGGCCTTCGGCAGCGAGTTCGAAAAGCCGCCGATCCATCCGACCGCGCCCATCAACGTGGCCTCCAGCACGTTGTCGTCCGCGCCGGAGAGCACGTCGATTCCTGGCGCCAGCCGCTGGATCGCGGTAATGCGACGGACGTCGCCGGAGAACTCCTTGACCGCGACGACGTTGTCGAATTCGCCGATGCGCGACAACAACTCTGGAGTCAAGTCGACCCGGGTGTCGAACGGGTTGTTGTAGGCCACGATGGGCAGACCGACGCGATCGAGCGCCCGGTAATGTTCGACGACCTCGTCGTCGTTGGCCCGGTAGGAGTTCGGCGGCAGCGCGAGCACACCATGCGCGCCGGCCTGCTGCGCCTGCTCGGTCCAGCGGACGGACTCCGCCGAGCCGTAGGCTCCCACCCCGGGAATCACCGAAAACCCCTCCGGCGCAGCCTCGATCGCGAGTTCGACGATGCGGGCCCGCTCCTGCGCGGTCAGCACCTGGTATTCGCCGAGGGACCCGTTCGGGGTGATGCCGTCGGCGCCGTTCTCGGCGAGGAAGCGGACGTGGTCCTGGTAACGGTCGTAGTCCACGGTCAAGTCGGCGGTGAAGGGCAGGGTGGCGGCGACGACGATGCCGCGCCAGGGAGTAGTGGTCATGTGCGTTGCCTTCGATCGATGGTGGGCGGAGTCAGCGGATGCTGATCCAGATGGTCTTGAGCTCGGTGTACTGGTCGAACGCCTCGAGGCCCTTGTCGTGGCCGCCGAAGCCGGAGATGCCGAATCCTCCGAACGGAGTGGAGATGTCGCCCTCGCTGAACCCGTTGACGGCAACCGTGCCCGCCCGGATGGCCTTGGCCACCCGCAGCGCGACGTTGACGTCGCGGGTCCAGACGTTCGCCGCCAGGCCATACTCCGTGTCGTTGGCGAGCGCGACGGCCTCTTCCTCGGTGTCGAAACCGAGCACGGCGACGACCGGTCCGAAGATCTCGTCGCGGACGACCGCGGAGGCGGGGGAGACGTCGTCGACGACCGCCGGCGCGACGAAGAAGCCTCCGGTGTCGGGCAGTATCGCGCCGCCGCCGTGCACGGTGGCGCCGTCGGACCTCGCGGCCTCGAGGTAGCGCAGCACGCGGTCGCGCGCCGACGCCTCGATGAGCGGGCCGATCTCGGTGCTCGGATCGAGCGGGTCGCCCACCCGGCGCGCAGCGGCCAGCGCGGCGAGCTTGTCGACGAACGCGTCCTTGATCGATCGGTGCACCAGGATCCGGCTACCCGCCGAGCAGTTCTGTCCGCCGTTCCAGAACGCCGCTCCCGCAAGGTCTTCGGCAATGGAGTCGAGCTCGTCTGCCATGTCGGCGAAGACGATCTGCGGGCTCTTCCCGCCCATCTCGAGCGCGATCTGCTTGAGGTTGCTGTCCGCGGCGTACCTGAGGAACATCCTGCCCACCTCGGTGGACCCGGTGAAGCTGATGACGTCGACGTCGGCGTGCAGTCCGAGTGCCTTGCCTGCGACGTGGCCGAGGCCGGGCACGACGTTGAAGACACCGTCGGGAATGCCTGCCTGCGTTGCCAATTCGGCGTACCGCAGTGCGCTCAGCGGCGACAGCTCGGCGGGCTTGACGACCACGGAGTTACCGGCCGCCAGCGCAGGCCCGATCTTCCAGGACAGGGTGTTGGATGGAAAGTTCCAGGGCACGACGATTCCGACGACACCCGCGGGCTCCCGTACGACGAGGCCCACATTGTCCGTGCCCGTTGGCGATACCTTGCCGAACATCTTGTCGATGGCTTCGGCGTACCAGCGGATGGTGAGTACGACGTCGGGGATGTCGAGGTCGTTGCAGTCGCTGATCGGCTTGCCGGCGTCGATGGCGTCGATGAGGGCAAGCTCGGCAGCGTTCTCCTCGATCAGTTGGGCGAAGCGGAGCAGCACCGCCTTGCGCTCGGCGGGGGCGATCCGGCTCCACGTTCCGGCGTCGAAGGCGCTACGGGCCGCGGCGACGGCGGCGTCGACGTCGCGCTCGGAGCACGCGGCGACCGCGTTCAGCACGGCCCCGGTGGCGGGGTTGACGTTGTCGAACGTCGACCCGTCGACGGCGTCGACGAAGCGACCGTCGACGTAGGCACGGGTCTGCACCGTCGTGGGAAGTGTTGCGGTCATTGGAGAAGACTCCTTGGTGTCTCGAGTCGCATCGGTGGCGCGGTTCAGCACGGGTACCCCGCGAGGGTCATCCCACCGATTCCCGCCGGTCAGTCAGCCCGACCGCGGAGGCGGGCGCAGCGGTGGTGCGGTGGCGCGCGACGTAGATGGCGAGCCCGGCGAGGATGACGACCGCGACCGTGATGACTCCGCCCCACTGCAGGTACCAGTGGAAGGGTGCGACGGGGTTGTAGATCTCCTGGCGCGGCCAGACCATGTTGACGACGGCGAACAGTCCCATCGCGATCGCGACGAGGTTGACCGGCACCCCCCAGCGGCCCAGGCCGAAGTACTCCTGGTCGCCGCGGCCGGCCACCGGCCAGCGTCCGCCGAAGCGGCGCACCAACATGGGCACCGTCACCAGCAGGTAGGCCAGATAGGCCAAGACCACGACGACACTGGTGACGACGGTGAAGATCTGCGGCTGGCGAATGTTGATCAGCAGGATCACAACGGCGACGACGCCGACGACGAGGGTCGGGACGACGGGCGTGCGGGTGCGCTCGGAGACCTTCGCGAGGTACTCGGATTTGGGGAGTGCCCCGTCACGCGCGAGAGCGAACGCGATGCGCACCGTGCCCGTCTGAACCGTCAGGCAGCACACGAAGATGCTGGTGGCGGCCGCGGCGAGGAAGATCTTGCCGAGCACGTCGCCGAGCACGTTAGTGATGACGTAGGGCAGGCCCGACACCGACAGCTCCTGGGCGTTGACGTCGCCGACGGCCATCATCGCGAACAGCATGATGAGCCCGCCGGTGATGCCCGCCGCCAAGAGCGCCTGAATGATTGCCCGCGGAGAGCGCCGCCGCGGGTCGATGGTCTCTTCGGCGACGGACCCCGCCGTGTCGAAGCCCCACAGGATGTAGGTCGCGAGCAGGCTGGAGGCCAGCAGCGCGCCGAAGATCGCACCGGAGCCGCCGGACGTGTGGCCCGCGGTGCTCGTGATGACGCCCGGCCCGCGCTTGACGTGAATGGCCAGGAGCACGATCAGCAGTATCGAGGCGACGAGTTCGACCGCGACGCCAATGTTGTTGATGATCGAGATCAGTCGAACGCCGACGACGTTGATGACGGTGGTGGCGATGATGAGTATGGAGCCGAGGACCACGGCGTTGCCCGCGAAGTCATAGGTGCCGGTACCGTCGCCGACGAGCTGGAACACCGGCGAGATGGCGGGCAGGACCACCTGCATCGCCAGTGCGACCCCGGCTACGGTCACGGTGCAGGCGATGAACATGAGCCAGCCGGCCATGAACGACACCAGCCGCCCTGCCAGCTGTTTGCTCCAGGCGTACACCGAGCCGGCCAGCGGGTGATGGGCCGACAATTCGGCAAAGCATAGGCCCACGGCCAGCTGGCCGATGACGACCACCGGCCAGGTCCAGAGGAACGCCGGGCCTGCGAAACCAAAAGCGACGTAGAACAGCTGGAACGCCCCGGTGAGGATCGAGATGTAGCTGAAGCCCGCGGCGAACGTCGAGAACGACCCCAGCTTGCGATCGAGCTGCTGTTTGTATCCGTACTTCTGCAAGTACTCGGCGTCTGCGCTGCGGGAGTCGTCGTGGAGCACGGGAGTCGCCTCTCTGGACCTGTGATGGGGTGGCGCGGCTGAGCGACGTGTCCTAGCTCACCGGTAGCCGGTAATGGGTAATATTCTACCTAGCGAGCGGTTTGTCAACCGGGGACGCGCTGCCCGGTCGCTCGCCTCCGTGCCTGGTAGAGGTCTGCCGTCACTCGCACGCGACCCGATTGGGGTAGAACCGTCCCGGTAGGCGCACGCGTTTCAACCTCCAATCAACGGCTATACCGCGCACGGGCGGGCCACGGCGCAAACTCGTCCGCGAGTGCAACGACACGGTGAGGAAGTACATGACGGACACGGCCGGTGACGACCAGGCGCGGGAACCCACCGACATCACCTACGACGAACATCAATACCCCGCTCGGCCGCGGACGCTGCGCTTCCGGCCGCGGGTGCGGGCACCGTTCGCGCGTCGGTCGGTGGCCCACGACGGGTCGGCGACGGGCGACAACCCGGCCTACGTGTCGTGGCTGCTGAGTCAGTCGATGCTTTCCGACGCCAACGAGATCAGTCAGCAGTTCTCGGGCCAGGGCTCGATGTGGCAGAACCCGTTCGCCAACCCCGACCCACGCGCCGCCGTCACCGCGGCGTCGGTGTGGTTCACGGCCTATCCGCTGTCGCTGATCACCCGGCCCGAGGAGTCGTTCCTCACCGCGATGGCCGACGAGGAGATGTGGAAGGCGTTCGCCGAGATCGGCATCGAGGGCATCCACACCGGCCCGGTCAAGCGGGCGGGCGGCATCTCCGGCTGGGAGTACACCCCCAGCGTCGATGGTCACTTCGACCGGATCAGCACCCAGATCGACCCGGCCTTCGGCACCGAGGACGAGTTCCGCAAGATGTGCGCGACGGCGAACTGGTACGGCGGTACCATCATCGACGACGTCGTGCCCGGCCACACCGGCAAGGGCGCGGACTTCCGGCTCGCCGAGATGAAGTACGCCGACTATCCCGGCATCTATCACATGGTCGAGATCGACCCGCGGGACTGGCACGAGCTGCCCGAGACCCCGCCCGGGGTGGACTCGGTGAACATCGACGCCGCGACCGAGGAGTGGCTCGACAAGGCCGGCTACATCATCGGCCGACTGCAGCGCGTCATCTTCTACGCCGAGGGCGTCAAGGAGACCAACTGGAGCGTCACCCGGCCCGTGCTGGGCGTCGACGGCGTCGAACGTCGCTGGGTGTACCTGCACTACTTCAAGGACGGCCAACCGTCCATCAACTGGCTCGACCCCACGTTCGCCGGGATGCGCATGGTGATGGGTGACGCGCTGCATTCGCTGACCGACCTGGGCACCGGCGCGCTGCGCCTGGACGCCAACGGCTTCCTGGGCGTGGAGAAGAGCACGGGCGAGGGCAACCCCGCCTGGTCGGAGGGCCATCCGCTGTCCGAGGCGGCCAACCACCTCATCGCCAGCATGGTTCGCAAGGTCGGCGGATTCACCTTCCAGGAGCTCAACCTCACGATCGACGACATCCGCGAGACCAGCCAGGCGGGTGCCGACCTGTCCTATGACTTCATCAACCGGCCCGCCTACCAGCACGCGCTGGCGACCGGTGACACCGAGTTCCTCCGGCTCACCCTCAACACGTCCAACGAACTCGGCGTCGACCCGGCCTCGCTGGTGCACGCACTGCAGAACCACGACGAGCTGACCTACGAGCTGGTCCATTGGTCGACCGGGCACCGCGACGACGTCTACACCTACAAGGGCGAGCAGATGACCGGCGAGGAGCTGGGGGAGTCCGTCCGCCAGGATCTGCTCGACGCGCTCACCGGTCCGAAGGCGCCGTACAACCAGGTGTTCACGACCAACGGCATCGCCTCCACGACGGCGACCGTCGTCGCCGCGTCGCTGGGCATCTCCGACCTCGACTCGATCACCGACATCGACCCGATCCGTCGCGCCCACCTGCTGCTGGCCATGTTCAACGCGCTTCAGCCGGGGGTGTTCGCACTGTCGGGCTGGGACATGTGCGGGATGCTCACGCTCCCGCCCGCCGAGGTCTCCGAACTGCTGCGCGGCGGGGACACCCGGTGGATCCACCGGGCGGGCCACGACCTGATGGGCGTCAACAAGGGGGCGACGCGATCGATGGCGGGCATGCCGCGCGGGCGCAGCCTCTACGGCTCCATCCCCGAGCAGCTCGCCGACGAGACGAGTTTCCTACGGCAGCTGCAGGCGATCCTGCGGGTGCGGTCGCACTACGGCATCGCCACCAGCCGCCAAGTCGACATCCCCGAGGTCTCCAACCGCGGCATGCTGGTCATGGTGCACCAGCTCGAGGATCCCAGTCAGCATCAGTTGACGCTGTTGAACTTCGCCGGGGAGGACATCGCCGGCACCGTGCGCTCGGAGCACCTGCCACCGCAGGGTCGCGTGATGGACATGTTCACCGGCAAGACGGTCGGTGCGGTCGACGATCTGCACAGCTTCGCCGTGGAAATGCCGCGCCACCACGGCATGTCGCTGCTCGTCGAGGCGCCTCCCGAGGAGGAGGCGGAGTAGCTCACCGGCGGGCGGACGTCGTCAGCGGGCCGCCGTCGGGAGCCTGCAGCAGGCAGATGACGGTGCTTGGCTCGGGGTCGGACGCGGTCCGGTTCTGATTGGAGTCGATGAGGTAGGTGATCGCGAACCGGCCGTTGCCGACGGGCTCGCCGGTGTAGGCGGTGAACCCCTCGTTGCACTTGCGGGTGGCGACGCTCACGACGGCGGCGTTCACCGCCAGCGGCGCGCGGCGGTAGACCTCCGCCCGGTGCGGGCTGGTGCAGTCGACCACGGCCACGGTGACGACGTTGGGGTCGGTGGGCGGCGGGTCGGCCAGGCAGTCGCCCACGTCCAGGTCGAACCAGGCCACCGAGCGCGGAGCTGGGGGTACAGCGACCGTGCTCGAACGCGGTTGTGGCGCAGGTGATGTCGACGTCGTGACCGACGTGGGCGGCGTGCTCGCCGTGCAGCCTGCGCCCAGGAGCATTCCTGCGGCGGGGAGCATCAGCCGCTGCCATCGTCGACCGTGTCGTGTCGGGGCCACCCCCCGAACGTAGCCGCAGCACGCCGTCGCCGGTCGCGGTCTGCGGTGGAACGTCGTCCGGTCGGGATCATTCATGCTGCCCGTCGGCGCGTGAGACGATGAACGAATGCGCCTCGGGTTGCACGCGCTCGGAATCGGTTCCGGTGCCAGACGCGACGTCATCGACGCCGTGGCGAGGGCGGCCGAACGCTGCGGCTTCGCACGACTCTGGGCGGGCGAACACGTCGTGATGGTGGATCGGTCCGTCTCGCGCTATCCGTACTCCGCCGACGGCCAGATAGCCGTTCCGGCCGAAGCGGACTGGCTGGACCCCATGATCGCGCTGAGCTTCGCGGCCGCGGCGACGTCGACCATCGAGATCGCGACCGGTGTGCTCCTGCTCCCCGAACACAATCCGGTCATGGTCGCCAAACAGGCTGCCTCCCTTGACACTTTGTCCGGCGGTCGGTTCACCCTTGGCATCGGGGTCGGCTGGTCGCGCGAGGAATTCGACGCGCTCGGCGTTCCCTTCGCGCGACGGGCGGCGCGGACCGCCGAGTACGTCGCCGCGATGCGCACGCTGTGGCGCGACGACGTCGCCACGTTCGACGGCGAGTTCGTCGCCTTCGACTCCGTGCGGGTCAACCCCAAGCCCGTCCGGGATCGTCGCATCCCGATAGTGCTGGGCGGCAACAGTGATGCCGCCCTGCGCCGCGTGGCCGACTGGGGTGACGGCTGGTACGGCTTCAACGTCGAGGACGTAGCGGCAGCGAAGCGTCACGTCGCCTGCATCCGCGCGCGGTGTGACGAGCAGGGCCGCGACGGGACGGAGTTGAGTCTTGCGGTGGCCCTGCGCGATCCGCGACCGTCCGACGTCGAGCCGCTCGCCGCTCTGGGTGTCGACGAGTTGGTGCTCGTCGTGGGTCCGCCGGACGATGCGCACCGGGCGGCGGACTGGATCGCCGCACTCGCCGACGACTGGCGTGCCGCGTGCCCGTGAACGACTCAGGTGGGACGGATTCGCACGGCGAACTGCCGTCGGATCCCGACACCGGTCCCGCGGGACGGCCGCTTCATCTCCGGCCGTCGGCCCTGGCCCTGGTGTTCGCGGGTGGCGTCGTCGGCACGGGGTTGCGGTACGTCGTCGAGGACCTCCTGCCCCACGATGCCGCGGGGTGGCCGTGGGCGACCTTCCTGATCAACCTCGTCGGCGCCTTCGTCCTCGGCGGTCTGCTGGAGTCGCTCGCACGTCTGGGTGACGACTCGGGGTGGCGCCAGCGTGCCCGGCTCTGCGTCGGCACCGGCGGCTGCGGGGCGTTCACCACCTACAGCACCCTGGCCCTGGAGGCGGCGCTGCTCGGCAGGAGTGGGCACGTCGGCATGGCGATCGGCTACGGCGTCGGCAGCGTCGTCGGCGGGCTGGTGACCGCGTGGCTCGGCATCGTGCTCGCCGCAGCCGTCCACGCCCGGAGGCGCGCGTGATTCCCCTCCTCACCCTCGTCGCCGGTGCGTGCGGTGCCGTGGCGCGGTTCCTGCTCGACTCGTCGATCAAACGGCGATGGCAATCGCCGTTCCCGTGGGCCACCGTGCTCATCAACGTGACCGGATCGCTGCTGCTCGGGATCCTTGCGGGCCTGGTGCTGTTCCACGGCCAGCCCACCACGTGGCAGACCGTGATCGGGACCGGCTTCTGTGGTGGCTACACGACCTTCAGCACCGCGAGCTTCGAGACGGTGCGGCTGGTCGAGCAGGGCCGTCGTCTGCTGGCACTGCTGAATGCGGTTGGCTCCCTTGTGTTGTCGGTGGCCGCGTGTGCGGTCGGCCTCGCGCTGGTGTGGGCGCTGTGACGCTCCGCAAGCCTGCGTCCGGCTGAATTCTTGGTGACGCCGACGTGTGGGGCGCGGTGAAGGGGCAGAATCTCATCCATGGCTGCCAACCCCCGTGCCGGACAACCGGCGCTCCCGGAAGACCTCATCGACGTGGCCCAGGTGGTCACCGCCTACTACAGCGTGGTGCCCGACCCGGAGAACGTCGATCAGCAGGTCGCCTTCGGGACGTCGGGGCATCGCGGGTCCAGCCTGGATGCCGCGTTCAACGAGGCGCACATCCTGGCGACGACGCAGGCCATCGCCGAATACCGCGCCGCCCAGGGCACCACCGGCCCACTGTTCATCGGCCGCGACACCCATGCGCTGTCCGAACCGGCCTGGGTGTCCGCGCTGGAGGTGCTCGCCGCCAACGACGTCGTCGTGATGATCGACGGCGCCGATCGCTATACGCCCACCCCCGTGGTGAGCCATGCGATCCTGTCGTTCAACCGCGGCCGTGACAGTGCTCTGTCCGACGGCATCGTCGTCACCCCCTCGCACAACCCGCCCCGCGACGGCGGCTTCAAGTACAACCCGCCCAACGGCGGCCCCGCGGACACCGATGCGACCGGGGCAATCGCCAAGCGCGCCAACGAGATTCTGCGTGGTGGCCTTGCCGACGTGAAGCGGGTCCCACTCGCGAAGGCACTGCAGACCGCGCAGCGCCACGACTACCTCAACGCCTACGTCGACGACCTGCCCAACGTCGTCGACATCCATGCGATCCGGGCCGAGGGCATCCGGATCGGGGCCGACCCACTGGGCGGGGCCAGCGTCGACTACTGGGGTGCGATCGCCGAACGGCACCAGCTCAACCTCGAGGTCGTCAACCCGCTCGTCGACGCCACCTGGCGGTTCATGACGCTGGACACCGACGGCAAGATCCGGATGGACTGCAGCTCGCCCAACGCGATGGCGTCGCTCATCGGGAAGATCGGCGAGTACCAGATCGCGACCGGCAACGACGCCGACTCCGACCGGCACGGCATCGTCACCCCCGACGGCGGGCTGATGAACCCCAACCACTATCTCGCCGTTGCCATCGACTATCTCTACTCCCATCGGCCGAACTGGCCGGGCTCGACCGCCGTCGGGAAGACCGCCGTCAGCTCGTCGATCATCGATCGCGTGGTGGCAGGCTTGGGGCGCAAGCTGATCGAGGTGCCCGTCGGCTTCAAGTGGTTCGTCGACGGATTGATCAGCGGCACAATCGGATTCGGCGGCGAGGAGAGTGCGGGCGCATCGTTCCTGCGCACCGACGGCTCGGTCTGGACCACCGACAAGGACGGCATCATCCTCGCCCTGCTGGCCTCGGAAATCCTTGCGGTGACCGGAACTTCGCCCTCGCAGCGGTATGCCGAGCTGGCGGAGAAGTACGGCGCGCCCACCTACGCGCGCATCGACGCGCCCGCAGACCGCGAGCAGAAGGCGCGCCTGGCGAAGCTGTCGCCGGATCAGGTGAGCGCGACCGAGTTGGCGGGGGAGGCCATCACCGCCAAGCTGACGACCGCACCCGGCAACGGCGCGCCGCTCGGCGGACTGAAGGTCACCACCGAGAACGCGTGGTTCGCGGCGCGGCCGTCGGGCACCGAGGACGTGTACAAGATCTACGCCGAGTCGTTCCACGGTCCCGAGCATCTGGCCGAGGTGCAGGCGGCGGCCAAGGAGCTGGTGAATACAGTCATAGGGTGAGTTGCCAGCGAGAAGCGAAGCGGGATCGCGCATGAGCTCGGTTGCGGAGGGTGACTGTCCGGCTCCCTCGAAGCCCAAGCTGCCCTCCGAAGTCTGGGTGCTCGTCACGGCGAACGCGGTCATCGCGCTCGGATACGGGGTCGTCGCGCCGGTCCTGCCGCAGTACGCGCGCAACTTCGGCGTCAGCATCGCCGCCGCGACGTTCGTCATCACCGCCTTCGCCCTGATGCGGCTCTGCGCGGCGCCCGCCAGCGGCGTCCTGGTGCAGAAGCTGGGGGAGCGGCGCATCTATCTCACCGGCCTGCTGATCGTCGCGCTGTCGACGGGGGCCTGCGCGTTTGCCCAGACCTACTGGCAGCTGCTGGTGTTCCGCTCCCTCGGTGGCTTCGGGTCGGCCATGTTCTCGGTGTCGTCGCTGGGCCTGATGATCAGGATCTCGCCGACGGATGCGCGGGGCCGGGTCTCGGGGATGTTCTCGAGTGCGTTCCTCGTCGGCTCCGTCGGCGGGCCGATCCTCGGCAGCCTCACCGTGGGACTCGGCCTGTCGGCGCCGTTCGTCATCTACGGCATCGCCCTGCTGATCGCCGCGGCCGTGGTGTTCATTCGGCTTCGGCATTCGGCGCTCGCCGCGGTGGACGTGCAGACCGAACCCGCCATCGCGCTGCGGGTCGCCCTGGGCAACCGCGCCTACCGGGCAGCGCTGTTCTCCAACTTCTCGACGGGATGGACGGCGCTTGGCCTGCGCGTCGCGTTGGTGCCGCTGCTCGTCGTCGAGGTGCTCCACCGCAGTCCCCGGATGGCCGGCGTGGCGCTGGCGACCTTCGCGATCGGCAACGTCTCGGCCGTCATCCCCAGTGGCTACCTGTCCGATCGGATCGGTCGACGCAAGCTGATCCTTGTCGGGCTCACCGTGTCGGCGGTGACGACGGCTTTGGTCGGGTTCACCGACTCGCTGCCGCTGTTCCTGGCGACCGCGTTCGTCACCGGCCTGGCGACCGGCATGTTCATCTCGCCGCAGCAGGCCGCCGTCGCGGACATCATCGGCAGCAAGTCCCGCGGCGGCACCGCGGTGGCCACGTTCCAGATGATGTCGGACTTCGGGGCCATCCTCGGCTCGCTGGCGGTCGGCCAGATCGCCGAACACCTCACCTACGGGTCGGCCTTCGTGATCAGCGGTGTGATCCTGGCGGCGGCCGCGGTGGGTTGGTCGATCGCACCGGAGACCCGCCAGCAGACCAGCGCCGAGCACACGCCGGCCCGGCCGCTGGGTCCGGAGGTCGGCGGCGAGGTCCCCTGACGACCGGTTTTGAACCCCGCGCGGTGGTTGGTGTACCGTCGACCAGCACGACACGAGGGGCTATGGCGCAGTTGGTAGCGCACCACACTGGCAGTGTGGGGGTCAGGGGTTCGAATCCCCTTAGCTCCACCCGAAACGGGCGGGAAACGCCTGATAGATGACCCGGACACAGTCCGAGCATAGCGCGACAGCACCGTCGCGACAGCACGTACGGGTTTATGCTGTTCACGTGGGTTCACCAACTGACGACGCAGACAGCACGGAACCGGTTCCGCTGAGTACGCCAAGCCGTCCGACATCAGCACCGAAGCGTTCCTCGAGGCCGGTTGGCAGGCAGGCGGGGGCTACGTCCACTTGCATGAGATCGCGTGGCGTCTGTCCGACTACGGCGTGCCTGACACCCTCAAGCCGGCGCCGGACGTGAGCGAAGCGGCGCTCCAGCAAAAGGCAAACAGGCTTGCCCTCCTTGGCGTGATCACCCACGCGAAGGGCACGCTCTACTTGATACCACCGAAACCGGCAGCGGCACCGGCGCCCGACGAGCCCAAAGCCTGAACGGGGTTCCGGCCCGATGGCATACATCCGCAACCGCACCCGCAAGGACGGCTCGGCCTACTTCTCCGTCTACTGGCGCGACGGAGGTCGGCAAGGTCGCCAGGAATGCCTGTCGTGGAACGACTATGCCGACGCCGTGCACTGCAAGCAGCTCGTCGAGCAGGTCGGTCCGGACAAGGCCCGCGAGATTCTGCGCATCGTCCAGGCCCCTCGCCAAGCCCAGACCGTCCGGCAGTTCCTGCTCAAACACATCGACCACCTGACCGGCGTCGAGGCCGGCACCGCTGCCCGCTACCGGGCCTACGTGAAGAACGACTACGGCGCCCTGGCCGACATCCCGCTGACAGCGTTGTCGCGCGACGACGTCGCCAACTGGATCGCCAAGCAGCACGCCGCCGGCGCGTCCGGCAAGACCATCGCCAACAAGCACGGCTTCCTCGCCGGTGCCCTCAATGCCGCAGTCCGCGACGGCAAGCTCAAGTCCAATCCCTGCGACGGGAACAAGCTTCCCCGATGGGATCGCGACGAGATGGTCTTCCTCGAGCGCCAGGAATTCCGCACACTGCTGTCAGCCGTCCCGGATTACTGGAAACCGTTGGTCCAGTTCCTCGTCATGTCGGGCTGCCGCTGGTCTGAGGCGACCGCGCTCACTCCCGCAGCGGTCGACCTCGCCGCCGGTACCGTCCGCATCACCAAGGCATGGAAGACCGGGCAAGGCGGCTACGTCCTCGGCGTACCCAAGACCAAGATGTCGGTGCGCACCATCAACGTGCCCAAGCGCACCCTCGACCTACTCGACCTCTCCGGGGACTGGGTGTTCACCAACTCCGGCCGCGGCCGCGGACAATTCGCCGACGGCCTCGTCCGTGACGACGACGGACCCGTCCGGATCCACTCGTTCCACCCCAACGTGTGGGCGCCGGCGATCGACCGCGCCCGACAGGCAGGGCTGCGCAAGAAGCCCCGCGTGCACGATCTCCGCCACACGTGCGCGTCGTGGCTGATTCAATCGGGCCGGCCGCTCCCGGCCGTGCAGGCACACCTCGGCCATGAGTCGATCTCCACGACGGTCGGCGTGTACGGCCACCTCGACCGGTCCTCTGGTCGCGGCAACGCCGACGCGCTGGACGCCATGCTCGACGACGCCTGAGCAAGAGCACGCCGCAGACCTCATCCTGACTTGGGTTAGCGGCCTGGGCTTCTCGTCGAACCCGTGATCTTCTTGTTCCTCCAATAGGTCTGCGACCTCGCGGACAACCCGGATAAGAAGTCGTCATCAACGTCCAGATCGATGGGCTCCTTTGGTGCCTGACTCGGTCTAGCCGTGGTGCTCATCTGCTCAATGGCCGCGAGCACCTGATGTTCGGTCATGGCCCACTTGCCGGCGCGCTTCATGGCTGCAAACCGGCGCTCCGCCAACTGAATCCGAAGCCAGGTCTTGCCCACCCCGAGCGTTTCTGCGGCCTCCGCCAGCGAGTAGATCCGCGGAATCGGGCTCTTGTGCTGATCGGGCATTCGCCGATGCTAGGCCCGCTGCCGAACCTTGTGCACTTTGGCCACGAGTTGCCCACCGCGAGTCAGGCCCTAGACTGAACCCTTCACTTCCGGTGGAGTCCCACATGGAGTCCGATGCCCAATCATCATCCGTCGCGCTCATGGCGTGGCTGCGCAATGTGCAAGCCCCACAAGCGCCGTGGGTCGGGCCGCTCGACTAAAGAACCCGTTGCCGTCCTCCGTAAGCTCGGCAAGCGCAAGCGCCTTAGCCGTCGCGACTTGGGCGCCTGACCCGCTGCAATCGATGGACCGTGACGGCGGCGTAGGCCATTGCCTTCTCGGTACCGAGGAGCCGACTGAGCAGCTGGTAGTACCGGACGGGTGTCATGCCGAGCTCGCGGATGGCGCGTTCCTTGCCGCCGGCGGTCTGCCACCACCGCGTTTCGAGGTCGAGCATCGCGCGCTCTTGGTTGGTCAGGGAATCCATAGCCAGTCGTCCGCAAGGTCGTGCTCGAGGTCGGCGACCTCGATCGGGTCGAGTGTCGTCATGCGTGTCTGCAGGGTGGGTTCGTCGACCCACAGGTGCTCGGCGAGCTCGCGGGGATGGCGACTCCAGCGCAGACCTTCGGCGAGCGCCTCGTACGTGATCAGTCGGCGGGCCGCGATCTCGTCGACGACGCGCTCCTCGCGCGCCGCGGCTGTCGGCTCGGTCGGCACGGGCCCGCGCTCGCGGTGCACCAGCTCATGGGTGAGGGTGCAGCGGCGCTCCGCCTGCGTCAGACCGCGCGCCAACCAGATCCGCCGGCCCAGCTGCAACCCCATGATCCGGTCCGGCAACCGGTAGCGGCAAGACACGACGACGTCATCGTGATGATCGCGGAGCATCCGCCACGGATGCCAAAAACTCCCCCATGACAACGCACGCTAGGGGAGACCTCTCAGATGACCGCCACCAACGAATTACACCTTTGAAGTTCGACGTTCAGTGTGGCGACACTCATTTGCGAGGCGGCTCTCGCTTCAGCAGATTCGACAGGCCGAGAGTGACGGCGACAACAGATGGGACGATGACAAGTACGTTCATGTGCCTGTCAGCGACAAGCCAGTATGCGAGAAGACCAAAGATTATCCCCACTAGCGCCAGAGACAAGCTGGCCAGGTCAATCCGAAGTTGGGTTGGCTTCCTGTGATTCGTTGTCACCGGCCGCCCTTCTGTACGTCTCGACCTTCTCAACGGTCCAGTGCGTTTGCGTGCGCCCATTCGTAACGGTCTTGTCTTCTCGTATCCGAAGCCAGAAGATATCGGTGCGACGGATGGCCAAACCGTGCGCAACGCGCCCAAGGAATGCTGAGTCTTCCACAGCTACGTTACGGGTTCGATTTCTCGTTTTCACCCTCCACTTGGTGGGATCGTCGAAATTGATAGCCGCCATCTGGGCCTCTGCGCTGAAGATCTCAGAACTTTGCTGAACCTCGTCTTCGGGTCGCACGGCGTCGTAGTCGCTGCGTCTGAGCACGAACGACTGTGGGCTGGCCGTAGTTTGTGCGTTCTTGTCCGTTGCTTCGTAGTGGTCTGGGGCGGACGGGTTCGCGACGTCAACCTCAGTCACTCGCGTGTCCGAGAGCGGCGCCATGATCTGTCGCAGTTGCTTCTTTCGCCGGGTTTTGCGCGTCTTAAGTTCATTCCAGGCAGCGGCCGGCACCTCGTCAACTGTGTCGTCTTGCCAATTGATTTTGACGTTGCCGTTGTCCAAGTACGTGACGTCTTTGACCTGTGCTCGCGTTGACTTCGTCGCCCACCAGAGTATGGATGACAATGACGGCACCCCGACCACCGCTGCTTCGGCGGTGGCGGCTGCGATCTTCGCGGCGTCCCAGTTGTCCGTCGCCATCCGTACAACTTCGATAATGAAGGACCCCTCTCTGGGGGGTCTCACCAGAACTTCGGAACCACTCGGGCCGTCTTCATGAAAGACGCCAGCCTTCTCGAAGTCGCTGGTAAGTCCAACGAGGCCCTGCAGCACTTCGGCGACGTGCGCGGCTCGTAGCTCCTGGAGCGCGACGCCGTTCTGGTCAGTCCCGACGAACCGCAGAATCATCGCGTCGGCGGCGGCAACGCCGTCGTCAGCTGGTGTGGTCTCCGTCACTCCCGCCCCTCCGCGTCCTCTGATCCCTCGCCGCCCGCTTCGCCTTGCTCGGACTTGCCTGGCGTGTAGCCGGGGAGCGGGATGTCTTCGATCTCAGTCTCGGCGTCCTGTTGATCAAGTAGCACCTGACCACCAGTCGGGTGGGCCGCCTCCAGCGGGAGTTCCTCGTCTGTTTGGGGGACAGCACGCAGGCCCGTCTTGTGCCCGCTAGAAGTGCCCGACGACTCGACGGCGTCAGGTTTGTCGGCAGGACGTACGTCGGCCGTAGAAGAGCTATCTGCGAGTAGTTCGGTGTCCAGCCATCGTCGAGACGGTTTTAGTCGCGGGAAGTGGGCCATCGGATTGGTTAAAGCCCGTTCATATGCGGTATCAGCCTGTTCTGTCCATTCAAACCTTGAGTTCCCTTTGCGCAAACGATCAAGTTCGTTAAGGGGAATCCGTTCCGTCATGTGAGCGAGCAAATCACCCTCCCCCGTCCAGGCGACTAAAGATCTTGCGGAAATCTTGAGAGGTACCGAGTACTTGCTTACAACGTAGCCAACACCGAATGCATGGACAGTGTGAGTAGGTTTTAGTCGTGACCCTGCTTCCTGGCAACGTCGCCAAGCGCCGGCGACGGCAGCGGCGCAGTCACTCAAATGTGCGACCACGCGCCAAGTCAAAACGATCTCAGCATCGTAGCAAGCCCGATGAATTTCTCGATAAGGCGGCCAATCTTCGGCGAACCAATCGAGTTGGGCCCTTCTCCGACTTTCCAAGTCATCCAGCGCCTCAAGAATGAAATTGCCGAGCCGGGTAGCGGCCTCCCGTCTTTGGTCGGCGAGTCGAAGCTCTCGATCGCTGCGCAATTGGCGCCGGAGGAAAAAGTACGCAATCAGAAGACCGATCAATGTCGCGAAAAGTGGAAGCCCTGTGTCGGCCATCCACTGAGGGTTGGTGAGTGCGGCAAGGACAGTCGATAAGTAGTTTGTCAACCTTCCTCACCGTCTTGACTTACCTCACCGCCACCGTCGCTCTGCTCAGATTGGCCGGGCGTGTAGCCCGCCGGAGCCGTACGGGCGGCGGCCGGCTGGTGCGGCTCCTCATCGTCGGTCGGTGTCAAGTTAGCCGCGTCCGGAACAAAATCAGCAAGCGCCGTCTCGACATCATCCAGCGACGCAACAACGTTGTCTTGCAACAGCTTTAAGAGGCGTCCGTTGAAGGCACCCCAGTCGATACCGCTGTCCCGTCCCCAGGGCTCCGCTTGACGAAGAACGCTTCCAAGGCCACGCTCGTCGGCCGCCTGAGTGACTTTCCGTTGATCGTTCCATACCCGTCGTTCCTCCGCCTCGCGCTTGCGGTTCCCATGGACGCGATCGATGTCCCAGTCAGGACGGCCGATCTGATGAATTCCCAGGTTATACGCGTTCGTCTCCCCCTGGAAGGCCACCAGTCGCGCTTCCATGGTTCGTCAGCAGGCACGAAAGCTGCGCCTGGATTCCACGGAGGAGTCCTAGGCCGGCCTGACTCTTCGTCGGTCGTCATCTCAAGCACGTTATGCAGTTCGCGCTCCGCGACCTCAAACCGAGCTCTTGGCGCTGCAGCCGCCCCCCGTCGCGCACCGGACTGCCACCGGCGGTGCGTTCGTATGTCGAAGTCCACATCGCCGTTTAGCTCAACGACATACCTCACACTGCCCCCCGGCGATCGCATTGCCCGTGCTGATCTGCGCAGCGCATTCTATGCGCTGAGGAGTGGCGCTTTTGGGATTAGGGTCGGTTATGGCCTCGCAAGTGTTCGGCGTGTTGGTTGTGGGGTCCGCAACGTTCATCGGACGACGCTGATGGCCCGCGTGGCGATCTCGTCCCGCTCACAGGGCCTGGTCGCCGACCGCCCTTAAATTGCCTCGCTGGATGCGCAATAAGGCGTGCTATTGACGACAGCGCCATTTTTTAGCCCGGCTGGTCGCGACTGGCAGCGCTCGACGCGACTCATCGTTGATTCGCAAGTTCGGAAGGCCAATCGCCAGAAGGCGGCTGCCCGGCGCCTGGGCAACCTCCGCCACGATCCGCGCATCGACGTGCTGGCCGTAGATCCCGTCAACCCCATGCGATACGTCGAGATACGTGGGACGGCGACGCTGCAGGAGATCTCTGATGACCAGAGCAAGCTGGGTCCGTTGAAGGAACACGCCGAGAAGTACGCGCTTCCGGAGGAAGCTGCGCGCATCCCCGCTGGGGTGCACGTCGCGCAGATCCGCATCACGCCGCACAAGGTGAACTACTTCGACCGGCAGCGATCTCAGATGGGCCCAGCTACCCAACAAGTGCGACCCGGCGATCCCCAGCGGACCGGTCCGTCGCGCGAATCGTCATGCCTCACAGGCGAAGACGTGGCAGGCGACACGTCGCTCCCCAGCCGGAGTGTCGAGCGATGATCATCGGTGACGTCGACCGGCTGCAGATTCTGACGACGTACGACGTGCTCGTGGACGACCAAGAATCGTTGGTGACGTCCCTGGCCGCGCATGCCGAGGACCACCTTGCAACCCTGCGCGGCTTCGCTGGCGTGGCCTGGCTGGCGCAGTTGCCTGGGCCCGGCCAGTCGGAGAGCAGTGCCGCGGCGGGTGTCGTACAGATCCTGCAATGGGACGACCCCGAGGCCGCCCGGAATGTCCTCGCCGACCCGGGGTCCCTTTCTCCGCAGGCCGGTCTGCAGGGGTTCTCGTCCACGATTTCCGCCGCCTGCTCTGAGCTCTACCGGCTGGACGCCGTGATCAGCGAGGACGGTCGCGACCGCGCGGTTCTCGAGGTGCAGCCGACGGGGACCCAAGTGGCTACTGCGATCATCGTGACCGAGCCGGCGCCAGGGAAGCGAGGTTGGCTCGCGGAATACCACCACAGCGAAACCAGTGACCACATTCGCCATCTTCCGGGGTTCGTATCCGCGAGCTTCTTCGCCGCCGAAGACAGTCAGCGACTCGCCGAGATCGTGCAATGGAGATCGTTCGGTCACTTCAGCGCTGCCTTCCACGACCACCGGTTCAAAGAGCATGTCGACGTCGCCGCCATTACTCGACGTCCACGGTGACCTCCTACGAGGTTCTTCGAACCCTTGAAGGACGGCGATGATGTCGATCGCGAGTCGTTTCCGGGACCCCACCTCGGGCCACGACAGCACCGCCTTCGCGGCGCCACACGTGTCGACCACCACGGATTGGAGATAGCCGCGAGATGGGCACTGTTGCGATATTCGGCGCTACCGGCCGCACGGGTGTTCTGCTGCTGGATCGAGCACTCACCTGTGGTCATCACGTCGTAGCGGTCGCCCGCCGTCCCGAGTCGCTCGCCGACTCGATGGCGAGGTGGGCGCATACCGACCGGTTGAGGATCGTCGCAGCAGACGTACGCGACCCGGCTGCGGTGGAGGCCGCCGTTGAGGGCACGCAGGCCGCGATCTCGGCGATCGCGTCCACGGGCCGTCATCCGGACCGAGTGTTCTCCGAGGGCACGCGCAACATCGTGAATGCCCTTCAACGTCAGCAGGTTTGGCGATTCATTTGCATCTCCTCGCGGGGTGTCAACTACCACGATCCCGCTTTGCCGCTGCCGTACCGCGCGGTGATCCGTCCCCTGTTCTTGGGCGAGGTCTACGCCGACATGCAGCAGATGGAGTCGATCGTGCGGGGCAGTGACCTTCGGTGGACACTGATACGGGCGCCTCGGTTGCGCGACGGTCCGGCGCGCGGCGGCTACCGCATCGAGGATGGTCACAACCCGCGCAGGGGCTGGTCGATATCGCGAGCCGATCTCGCGGCCTTCACCGTCGACCAGGTGGACTCCGTCGACTGGATCCACCGCGCGCCGACCCTGGCGTACTGAGGATCTGGTTACGCAGCAGCCGTCCGCTCGGCGTGTCAGGCCGGAAACGGCACTCGACCCGTCTTCGGGCTGCGCCATCGAATACTGTTGTCTTCAAACAACATTCAGCCTCATGACGGTGTCGTGTGCGCGCGTGCGGTCGACGCCGACGATGAGCAGTGCGGTCATCGCGACGTGTTGGGCGTCGATGAGCGGGTCGGTCGCTGATGCCTCGTGCAGGGCTGTTGCCGCGGCTGCGAGTACGTCTCGCAGAGCAGCAGCAGGGAGGTGTGTGGAGAATTGTCCGCGGGCTTGACGGCTCGCCACGATGGTCATCACGGCGGTAGCGATGCGGCGTACTGCGCGAGCGAGTCAGGAGACGTACCGAGCAGGGAGGTCCAGCGTGTCGGGGTTTTCCTCGGAGGTTGGGGTGGTGCAGTGCTCGGGTACCGAACCCTGCACGGCGTCTTGCTGCCGGCAAGGTGTGGTCTCTGCGTCGACTAGGTGCCTGTCCATCGTGTGGTGGTCTGCACGTTTGCCGATCGGGGAAACACTGTCTCGGTGAGTGCGTGGTGGACGCCGGGGTTGGGGTCGGCGCAGGCATCAGAGAGCACGGTCATGTGCAGATCGTGGGTTTCGGCCTCGGTGAAGGCACCCAGGACGACGCCGCTGGTGCTCACCCCGGCCAAGACGACGTGAGTCACCAACTGAGACCGCAGGATCGACGAAAGCTTGCTTCCGGCAAACGGATTGAACCTGTTCTTGTCGACGAGTGCCTCACCGGCCGTCGGGGCGAATTCGTCGATCAATAGACTGGCTTCCGGCGCCAGTGCGTCCTTTTCGCGATTGGGCCAGAACGCCTTACTGGACGGCGCCACGTCCACGTAGCCCGGTTCGAAGGCGACCTTGCTGAACACCACCAGCAGTCCTTCGTTGCGGGCGGCGGTCAGGGCGATGTGGGCGTTGGCGACCGCGTCGCGGGCCCACGATTGATCGCCCAGACCAACCTGAAAGTCCAGTAGCAGCAGTGCCGTTCGGCTTTCGGTCATGTGGGGCCAGCAGTCCGATCGTCACTAGGGTCAGAAGAGTCCACGACCGCCCTCACGGATGACGCCGGGCTTGACGATGGGGTAGAGGTCGTGCAGTTCGGCGTTGCTCAGTTGGGGCAATCGTTGGACCAAGGTGAGGAAGCGGGCGCTTTCGCCGTCGTCGAGGTAGCGGTCGGCGACGGTCATGAACTTGTCGATGTAATCTGCGCGCCCCCACGGGGTGGGATAGATGAACGCGTTCGCGTTGTCCTTGATGTAGGTATTGGTGGTGCCGTCGGCGAACGTGATGTCGACTCGGCCGCCAAACTTGCGCTTGGTGAGGTCGGGCGATGAGTAGGCCTTCGTCCACGTTGGGTCGGCTTGGGTGCGGATCTTGCGCCAGAGTTCCCTGGTGCTGGGCTGGTGGATCCGTTCGTTGCTGAAGGACTTCTCGAAATCCCAGGTACCGTCCTGCAGTGCCACGGCCAGCATGTAGGGCAACGAGTGGTCGATGGTGCCGCGCGGGGCGTCCGGGTCGTACTTGAGCGGATCGGTGGAGCCGATGACGTCGTGGGTCTCCTCCGAGGCGGTCACGACGATGGAGTCGATCAGGGTCAAATCACCGATCTCCGAACGGATGTCGAAGGCCAGGTCCATGAATGGTTGGGCCAGATAGTCCGCGGACCATTGCTTGGGGATGGACTGGGTCATGTATCTCGGGGACTCTCCAGGTTCGAGGATCTCGACCGTGAAGTCCGCGCCGTCCAGGAGCACGGCGATCGTGCCGAATGGACCCTCGTAGACCGGTGTGGGGGACTCCTCGCCACGCAGCGCGCGGTCCATCGCTTCGATGGCGGTCTTGCCAACGAAACCGGGGGCATTGCCCTTCCAGGTGGAGATCAAGCCGGTGCGCATTTGAAAGGTGATGGTGGACAGGAAGGAGCTGAGCTGAACGGCTTGGTAGGCAACGTCGATCGGTACCTGCAGCAGGGCGGCGAGTCCCACCGGCACGGCGGTGCCTAGGTTGCACATTTGGTCGACCCCGTGATGGTGCAGATCGAAACCGGCGACCAGCCCGAGCATGGCCTGGTAGCCGTGCACGATGCCGCGGATGGCGTCGCGGCCGGTGCGTCCGGACTGCTGGGCCGCCGCGATCATCGTGCCCATGACGTCGCTGGGGTGTGAGAGGTCGCGGCCGCCGAACGCGTCGCTCCAATCCAGATGACGCACCGCCGTGCAGTTCGCGTACGCCGCCCACTCGGCGTGCACCGTCACATCTGGGGTCAGTCCGATGAGCGTGGCGCCGCCGGAACGTGGATGTCCCTTGGCGGCGGCGTGCGCCCGGGCCGGGGGTTCGGTGCTCAGCGCCGCGATCGCCACCGACACCGAGTCGATGACCCGGTCGATCACCAAGTCGGTGACGTCGTCCTCGATGTCACCGGCCCGCAGTGCGGCTTGCGCCAGCAGGAACGTCAGTTGCCGCTCCCGGGGGATCTGGGCGCCGGCCTTCACCGTCGTGACGTGGTGGGTCTTCATGATCGACTGCTTCCTTCGCGGATCGTTGTTCGATGACGACTCAATCGCCTTCGTGGACGGCGCCCGTTCCGGTCGGCGCGGCGGTCGGGATGGGGTGGTCTTCGCGAGGGATGTAGGCCGCGCCGCTCATGAGGCGCCGCGCCGTGCGGATCATGGCCAGCTTGGTGAAGGTCGGCACCTCGTCGCCCTCTTCGGCGGCGGTCTGGACCTGGTTGGTCATCACCCCGCCGGGATGTCCGATGCGGAGCTCCCCTGAATCAGCCGAGGCGGCGCTGGCCCGCGCCACGACCGAACCGGGGACACGGGAGGCGGCGGTCAAAGCGATCGACCCCGTTCCGGCGATGGTGGGGTGTAGCCGGTCCAGGAATATCAGCCGCACGCGTACATCCATTGCCGTGGAGGGGATCTCGTCGCCGTTGGCGGCGGTGTAGTCCCCGGGGCCGGCGACCACCCCGGTCAGCGGCAGACCACGGTTGGGGCTGTTGGCCTCGGTCCACTCATCGACCAGGCCTGCCGCAGCGGCTGCCTTGGCGCGGATCTCGAACAGGGTCTTCATGGCCGCGGTGTCCTTCTCGATCTCGGCGGCCTGCTCGCTGCCGGTCAGCCCGACGTCGGCGGCGGTGATCCAACAGGTGATGTTGCCCGCGTCGACGATGGACACGCTCACCGTGTCACCCGACTCCAGGGTGATGTCGTCGGTCACGTTTCCGGTCGGTAGCAGCGACCCGGTGGCAGAACCGACGGTGCCCTTCCAGTCCATCGTGATCGGCGCTCCGGTTCCCGGGACGCCGGCGATGGCGGCATCGCCCAGCACCGCGGCGCGTCCACCGACGACCGGGACCTCGGCGACGAGGATCTTGTCGGTGTTGGTGTTGTGGATGCGCACCGTCGTCACGGGGACGGTCGGCGTGATCAGTCCTTCGTCGATGGCGAAAGGGCCCACCCCGGCGGAGATGTTGCCGCAATTGCCGGTGTAGTCCACGCTTGCCTGGTCGAGCTGAACCTGCCCGAACGTGTACTCGACGTCGGCGTCGTCCCGGGTCGAAGGGGCGACGATTGCCAGCTTGGACGTGACCGGTTTGGCGCCGCCGAGTCCGTCGATCTGGTTGAGGTCCGGTGACCCCATCAAGCGGCACAGCACGGCATCGCGTTCTGGTCCGGCCGGCGGGATGTCCTGTTCGTGGAAGTACAGTCCCTTGCTCGTCCCCCCACGGGCCAATACCAGGCGCAGGGTTTCTTGATCGGTCGGAATCAGCATGGCGACAAGCCTTTCGGGTCAGGTTGGGTCTGCGCGTGCTTCAGGACATCGCGCGCTCAGCCGCCGTGACGGTGCGCCGTGCCCCAAACCCATTGTGTCCGCGGCTGGGGTGCCGGTCATGCCGTGTCGAGGTCGGCATCGTCGCAATCCTTCGGCGGTGCTAGAGGGTGAGACCGCTGAGGAAGTCGTCGATGAGGGCGTTGACCGCGTCGGGGTTCTCGCGGGCGGCGAGGTGGCCGGTGTACTTGATGATCTCGAAGCGGCCGTTCGGAATGGCCTCGGCCATGCGCCGTACGACGTGCACGGGGAATTGGCTGTCTTCCTCGCCGGCCACGATCATCACCGGTGTGTCGGTGATGGTGGCGAGCAGGCTGTGTTCGTCGCGCCGCCCAATGAGGATGCTGCGCAGCGCCCACGCCACGGACTTGGGATCATCGCGCAGCGGGAAGGACAGGAATTGCAGGAATTCCGGGCGGGTCGCGCGGGCGGTGGGTCCGGCGAAGGCGTTGGTCGCAGCGGTGACGATCAACTTCGGCATCCGCTCGTGCAGTGAGAGGAACGTGGCCAGCGAAGTGGCCCAAATGGATTCGTAGGTGGTGGGTAGCGACGCCGTGGCGTTCATGCCGATCGTCGCGTGAACCCGCCCTGGGTAGTAGGCGGGGAATACCCCGGCCAGCATGCCGCCCCAGCTGTTGCCGATGAGGACGATCTTGTCGACCCCGAGTGCGTCGAGTACCTCGACGAGCACGTCGGCGGAGTCCTTGAGGTCGATGTTCTTGCGCAACGCATCGGACTGACCGTGGCCGGGAGAGTCCAGCAGGATGATGCGGTAGCGGGTCTTGAAGTGCTCGTACTGGTAACGCCACATCGTGCCGTCCATCATCAGAGATGGCCAGAACAACAGGACGGGGCCGTCGGGTGTGCCGCCGAGGCGTACGTGGATCACACCGAGCCGGGTACGAATCTTGCGGTCTTCCACACCCTCGAGCCAGCCTTCGTCGAACACCGAAATGACATCTGCCATTGCGACTCTTGCTCCTTCACCATGTTGAAGCCGTTCAGAGGCAGACACTTTCGCAGGCGTGACGTCTCGTCGTCGTGGCCATGCCGCTGCGGTGGCCGAATAGTCCTCGCCACCGTCTACCGCACCCCGGGTGAGGTGCCGACACTCTGGGCTAGCTGTACCAACCGACAGTAGCGCCGCGGTTGGTGCCCGGTCATTGTGCTGCAGCACAGACATGACGACTCGTTCTGCACATCGCGGAAGGGTCCCGCGACCAATGTTTCACCGTCGCCGGTGCGGTGTTCGGTGTCGCGTCGGTCCGCCTGCGCGAGATGCTATGGGCGCGAGGATGAGTGGCGACGTTCGCGCTCGAGAGCGGTGACCAGTTGTGGGGAGTTCACGGCGAGTGCGACCCGCCGAGTCCAGGATTCGTCGGTGAAGCGGCCACCGGCGAGGACCTCGAATCGACGCAACCGGTAATTGACCGTGTTGCGATGACAGTAGAGAGCCGCGGCGGCGGCATTCACGGATCGGTTGTGCCGCAACCACGTTCGGACCGTGTCCACCAACGGGTGAGACCGCTCGGGGGGAAGGTTCAGTACCTGTCCCAGGCTCGTCACGACCAGGGTGTTGGTAACGCGGGGGGAGCTTGCCAGCATGATGTCGAGGATGTCTGTGTCGTAGCGGACGACGGGCTTGCGTGCCGACGTGCTGGCTACCGCGACTCCTGCCTCGGCGCAGGCCGCCGCTGCGTGTTCGATGGACGTGAACGGGGAGCTCAGACCTACAGGGCTCGCGGCGCGCTCGTACACCGCCGATGCGATGTCCTCGATGCGCGCTGCGGCGTGGCGCAACGACAGAAGGACGGTCTGAGAGCGAGTTCCGCGTCGCACCCAGGCCGAGTCCACTGCCCTCAGGGCACTCATGAAGAGCTCCAGATCAGTCTGTGCCGCAGGAGAGGTGTGGTGTGCAACGTCGAGGACGACGAAATGGCCGCGTCGTGGAATGTGAAGCGCGGCAATGCCGTCCCAGTACTTCGGGTCCTGCAGTGGTGTGCAGGAGAGGACGGTGTCGAGAAGAGACGCCTTCACATCCGCCTGCCGGCGAGCCGTTGGGCCTCCCAGTTCTGAGTACCTGGCCTCCACGTGTAGCGAATATTGGTCGAGCAATCCGAAGATCCGCGGCGTCAGCGCGATGAGGGCCTTGCCGTCTGCTACCTCGTCGCTCACCTGTCGGGCGAGGTGTCGCCAGATGCCGGCCCCGCCCACGCGATGACTGTGCAGCACGTCGGGCAGCGTCGCGCCCTGGTCCAGTCGGAGATGGATCGCCCTGTCGATCGTTTCGATGTTTGCAGCAGTCATGCGTTCGGACCCTCTGCCGACTGAACCGAGAAACTCGGTGAAGACGTCTCGCATGACGAAACGAACGGCCTCGCCGAGGCCATCGTCGGGTTGCCAGCCGGGAACGTCGTCGGCGCGCAAGGTGGTGACGACGTCGTCGACGAGGTCCATGACGCCGCTCGACGCGCGCCGGGTCAGGCTCTCGACATCCGCGGTGGAGGACATTGCCAAATATTAGCTGTCGAAACCGAAGGCCGGTTGTGTCGAATCTTGGAGGTCGCTGCCTGGCGGCCGTGCGGCGCCATGATCGATCGGTCGCCGTTCGTGTCGCGGACCGGTTCGCCACACACCGTTGTCAACGCGTGGCGCGTCGTGACGTCGAAGAACGTGCTCCGATTCTCGTGCTCCAGCACAAAGACAGCGCCCTGTGCGGTGGGCTAACTTCGGTCAGTGATGGCATCCGGATCGGATCCTTCGGCAGCCGTCACGTCACAGTCCCGCGACACCGAGGTCGAAACGTTGACCAGGATGGCCCAACGGGACGCTCGCGGTGTTTGCCCAAAACGCACCATCGGGGCCGCGCCGTCGCCGTCGCCGTCGCCCGAGTGACGAAGGGCACGGCAGGTGATGCCTCGTCGCGTCCCGGCTCGTGACGCGCGAACTCGGCACGGACGAGACGTCGTGCCGACACTCAACCATCAGCGCGCACCAACGCGCCATCTCGAGAGGCGGGAAGCAACTTCATGGCGAACATGACGCTCAAGGAATGGGTGCAGAAGCTCGACGACGCCGGCCTGTTGAACCGGATCACCGACGAGACCCGGGTCGACGAACTCCCACAGATCATGGAGGACAACCCCTCCCAGGCCGTGCTGGTGGAGAACGTCAAGGACTGCCAGGTTCCCTTCCTGTCCAATGCCTACGCCACCGAGGAGATGTTCACTCTGGCGCTGGGCTGCACGGCCGAAGAGCTACCCGCGGAGATCGCGCGCCGCAAGAAGGCTCCCCGCGACACGGTGACGGTCCAGACGTCGCCGTTGAAGGACAACGTCATCACCGGTGACGACCTGGACCTGGCGATGCTGCCGTGGTTCTGCCACCACGAGCACGACGGCCATGCATTCATCAACGATTGCAACGTCGTCAGCCGCAACCTCGGCACCGGCCTGCTCGACACCGGCGAGTACCGGTTGCAATGGCGCAAGCGCAACGAGACCGGCATCTCGCTGTCGAACCCGTCGCGCAACACTCGGCTCAACATTCAGGCCTATGTCGATGCTGGTCGAGAGATGCCGGTGGCGTGCGTGATTGGCGGCACCCCGCATCTCAAACTCTCGCAGATGTACACCGTCGAGGGCTACGACGACTGGCAGGTGCTGGGTGGGCTGCTCGGCGAGCCCGTCGAATTGGTGAAATGCGAGACCAATGACCTGATGGTGCCGGCCAGCGCCGACATCGTGCTCGAGGGCCGAATGATGGTCAGCGAGGGCCCCGTTCACGACGAAGGGCCCTACGGCGAGTACATGGTCACCTACGGCGGGGGCCTGCAACACATGTGGCGGATCGTGTGGGACTGCATCACTCACCGCAACGGCGCGATCTACGAGTATGCGTCCATCGCGGGCCTTCACCCGGGTAGGTCGGACATGGTCGACATGACCTTCACCCTCGCCGCCGACATCTACGATGCGCTCAAGAGCGCAGCCATCGACGTCGTCGACCTCTACTTGCCCCCAGACGCGGTAAGCCAAATCGCCTACCTCAAGATTCGACCCCATCGCGCGGGAGATGCCAACAACGCCTTGGCATTGATGCTGACCTGTTCGCGACAGATGGTCCCCAAGATCGCCTACGTGTTCGACGACGACGTCGACATCCGCGATCCAGGCGACGTCTCCTGGGCGTTCGGCCTGCGGTTCAACCCCGAACAAGGCACGCTGATCCTGCCCCGGCAGAACGTCAACTTCCTCGACCCCAGCCTGACCACGTCCGAGCCACCGTTCTTCATCTCCAAGATCGGATTCGACTGCACCAAGCCGACGGTGGGCGACCTGAGTCGATTCGACCGGGCGGTGGTCGTGCCCCCAGCCGTCGTGCCCGACGACCTCACCATTCTGGACACCGATCAGCTGACCGACGCGCTGGAGAAGTTCATCCGTCAGGCGCCCCGGGCGTGGCGCGAGGTGGTGGCCGAATTCGCCGGGCACCCCTACCCGGCGCTCTATCACGCCTTCGGTCGGCTACGGGATCGGCTCGGGCGGCGTGAGGAGGACTCGCCCACGTTCCCCTACCGATTCATCGACACCGGCTCAGAGTGACTGACACACCGTCGATCAGATGAAGGGAGAGGTCGATGCCAACAACGATGCCCCGCGCAGGTGCTCGGGTATGAAGCTGGGTGCGCTACTGATGCCGTCGCATCCGCCGGGACGATCCATCCGGCGAGGCCAACAGTGGGATCTCGAGGAGCTCGTCCGATTGGATCGCTACGGTTTCAGTGAAGCTTGGATCGGTGAGCACTTCACGGCTCCCTGGGAGCCGTGCCCCGCACCCGACCTGCTCATCGCCCAAGCCCTCGCCAGTACGCACGACATCCTGCTGGGTCCGCTGGGTCACCTGCTTCCGTATCATCATCCGGTCGAATTGGCCCACCGCGTCGCCTATCTCGACCACATGGCGCAAGGGCGATATCAGCTGGGCGTCGGCATCAGCGCACTGCCCACCGACCACGACATCTTCGGACTCGACCCGAGCGGCGGACGCAATCGCCGCATGACGTTCGAGGCGCTGGAGCTCATGACGACGCTCTGGCGTGACGGTGGGGGAGCGTTCCGGGGTGAGTTCTGGACCAGCAACCAGCCGGGGCGCTGGCCCGTGGACATCCGCCACCACCTCCTGCCGTATCAGCGGCCACACCCGCCGATCGCGATCTCTGGAATGACACCCGATTCGCAGAACCTCAAGCTCGCCGGTGAGAAGGGCTATCTCCCAGTGAGTTTCGGCATCAGCCCCGACCCGGCTGTCACCGCAGCCCACTGGGATTCAGTGGCCGAAGGAGCAGCGCGATCCGGCCGGATCGCGGATCGCACGCAGTGGCGGGTCGTGCGCGACGTCTACGTCGCACCCTCGGACGCCGAGGCCCGATCGTTGGCGATCAACGGCATCATGGGCCGATGCTGGCGCGAGTTCCTCCTGCCCCTCTACAAGGCCAGCGGACTGACACCGCTGCTCAAGCATGACCAGGCGGTCTGCGACGACGACGTCGACGTCGACTACGTGGCCGGGCACCTATGGTTCGTCGGCTCACCCGAGACGGTTTCGACGCGAATCAACGAACTACAAAGCGCCACCGGTGGTTTCGGTCATCTCCTGATGGTGTCCTACGATGCGACCGACGAGTTCGAGCAGTGGGATCGCAGCCTGCATCTGCTGGTGAACGAGGTCCTGCCCACGTGCGCGATGCCCCGTCCCGCGGGTGTCACCGGGGGCCCTCGATGAGTTACGTCGCGTTGGCCACGCAGAACTTCGACGAAGTCACCCAGTTCTACCGCGAGGTCCTGGGTTTCGACGTGGTCACCGAGTGGGATCGACCACGGGGCCGGGGAACTCGGTTCGACCTCGGCGGCGGACTTCGTCTGGAGATCCTCGACAATTCCCGCGAACCGGTTCCCCGCGCGCTGGGCGAGGGCGGCGATCGCGTCCACGTCGTCGTGGAGGTGGACGACGTCCACGCCACGTGGTCCCAACTGTCGATCGACGCACCGGCGCCCGCGGCGACGTCCTGGGGCGCCAGTCTCTTCGGCATCCGCGACCCCGACGGAACCGCAATCACGTTCCTGCAGTGGACGACCAGTGAGGGGAGCCGACGATGACGGTGGCGCGGCGAGTCATCATCGGGATGTCCGGCGCCAGCGGCGCCATCTACGGCATCCGGCTCTTGGAGGTCCTGCGCCGGGTCGAGGACGTGCAGACCCACCTGGTGATCAGCGCGGCCGGGCGCCGGACCATTGCCTTGGAGACCGATACCTCGCCCCAACAGGTCGAGGCGCTGGCCGATGCGGTGCACAAGCCCGGTGACATCGCAGCCTCGATCTCGTCGGGGTCGTTTCGCACCGCGGGCATGATCGTCGCCCCGTGCTCGATGAAGACGGTCTCGGGAATCGCCACCTCGTACTCCGACAACCTGCTCCTACGCGCGGCCGACGTGGTTCTCAAGGACCGCCGGCGCCTGCTCCTGCTGGTTCGCGAAACGCCGTTGCATCAAGGACACCTGCGGCTCCTGTCTCAGGTGTCGGAGATGGGCGCCATCGTGATGCCCCCTGTCCCGGCGTTCTATCACCGGCCGCGCACCCTGGGCGACGTCATCGATCAGACGGTGAACCGCGCACTGGACCTGATGGACATCGACCTTCCCGCCGACCTGTTCCCGCGGTGGTCGGGACCTGGCGGACCAACCGTCCCTAATGCGACCGAGCTCAACGGCAATGGCTACCAACATCATCCGATGGCATGAGCCAACGGATGCCACCACCGAAGGAGGAGAACCACATGTCCACGATTTCGCATGCCATCCGGATCCGCGCACCCCGCGACGAGGTGTTCGAGGCCATCGCGACGACGAAGGGTCTGCAGGGCTGGTATGCCCCTCGGGTCACCGGTGAGCTCGCGGTCCACGAAGAGATCGTCGCCGAGGCAGCCGACGGCGAGGTGTTCCGTTGGAAGTTGCTGAGTCAAAACCCCGGGACGTCCGCGGAGTGGGAGTGCGTGTCCGGCCCCGGATCATCGGCCGGAACCCGAGTCATGCACCGGCTCTCCGAGACCGATGACGGTCGGACGGCCGTGGAGGTCGATCACGATGGGTGGAGCGAGGAGGATGACGCCATCCCCACCTGCAACACCCTGTGGGGAATCCTCATCGGCCGACTTCGCGACTATGTCGAATCAGGTTCGGCGACACACGCATTGGGTTAGGTTGGCGCTCTGCTTAGGAGACACGCCGATGAGCGCTCGACGGCGACGTGATCTGTCATCTCGGGAGGACGCCGTGACGGTAGTACTGGTTCACGGGGTGCCCGAGACGTCGCTGGTGTGGGACGAGCTGGTCGCGGCATTGTGCGAGGGCGGCGTTGTTGCACCAATTCGGCTGTCGCCGCCGGGGTTTGGCGTCCCCATCCCGCAAGGATTCGAGCCCACGCGTGAAGGCTATGTCCGGTGGCTGATCGACGAGCTCGAATCGCTCGGTGAACCGGTGCGGCTGGTGGGGCACGATTGGGGCGGTCTGCACGTCGTGGGGGTAGCCATGACCAGGCCTGACCTCATCGAGTCCTGGGTGTCGGACGTCGTGGGCATCTTCGACCCCGGGTACCGGTGGCATCCGTTGGCGCGACGATGGCAACGACCCGGCGCGGGCGAGCAGGCATTGAGTGCACTGGTGTCCATGTCTGATGACGAGCGCATCGCCTATCTATGCGGCCAGGGCATGCCGCGACACCTTGCCGGCCGTCTCGAATGTGCGATCGACGCCACCATGAGTCGATGCATTCTGTCGCTCTACCGATCCGCGATTCAGCCTGCGATGGCCGAAGCAGCGGGGTCGTTGCCCGCAGCGGCAGCACGCCCAGGACTGGCCATCCACCCCACCGAAGACCACAACTCGGGGACCCGGGAGGACGTCGTGCGCTCGGCCCGCCGCGCAGGCGCACGGGTGGCGGAGTTACCAGGGCTGGGTCACTGGTGGTTCGCCCAGGAGCCGCGGCGTGCGGCCACCGCCCTCCACCACTTTTGGGGCTCTCGGTGACCGCCGGTCGGGGGCGGTTCACTCGCGTTCGCGTGTGCCCTTCGCATCGGACAGGGTCAACCCGGGGCTCCTGACGGCGAGCAGTACCTGTGCGAGCCAGGTGTTGTCGGACAGCGATCGTCCGCTCAACGCCTCGAACCGCCGGAGCCGGTAATTGACGGTATTGCGGTGACAGTGCATCACCACTGCCGTCGACGCCACCGACTGTTCGTTCTCCAGCCACGCCCGTACCGTCTCGATGAGGGGCAGGGCCCGATCCGCCGGAAGCTGCAAGACGCTGCCGATGGTGGCGTCGATCAGGCTGTTCGCGGCCTCCGGCGAGCTCGCCATCAAGACGTCCAGCACGTCCTGGCCGTAACGCATCACGGGTCGCTGTGTCGACGTCGCCGCAGCAGCAGTAGCTGCCTGCACACGCGCTCGTCGACAGTCCGACACCGCGCGAAAGGGGGCACTCAATCCCACCGTCGCCGAGGCACGCTCTGCCACGGACTGTCCCAGTGAGGTCAGATCGCACCTCCTGGCGTTCAGCGAGACCAAGCCGACCTGTGAGCGTGGGCCGAGCCGAAACCACGCCGCCTCAACGGCGTTCGATCCGGCGACGATCTTCTCCCAGTCGGTTTCCACCACCGTCGTGTTCGCGGCGGTCACCTCCATCACGCAGAACTGCCCTTGTCGCGGGATCCCCAATGTGCCCACCGCGTCCCAATAGGGCGCCCCTTGTGCTGGGTCACCGCCGAACAGGACGTCGAGCAGAGCCGCGCGCACCTGTTCTCGGCGACGTGCACTGTTCACGGCCAGATCTCGGTAGATCTCGTTGGCGCGCTGGGAGATGCGATCGACCATCTCGAAGATGCGCGGGGTCGCCGCGAGCAGCGTCTTGCTGTCGGCGGGTTCGTCGTCGACCATCGCGGCCCACTCCTCCCAGATCGCAGCGACACCAATCCGATAGGTGTGCAGCAAGTCCAGCAGAGTCACACCTTGATCGAACCGGCGGGAGATGACCTCGTCCAAGGCGCTGGCGTCGTAGGCGTGTTGGCCTTGCAACACCTCCAACAGCTCCCGCAGCGTCATGGTCAACGCCCACGCGGTCTCGCGGTCGTCGAGGTGGTCGGCCGACGAACGCGCGCGGACCGTGGGCAGGATCTTCGCGACCTTCTCGTCGATCTCGACCGCTGCGGCTGCCGCGAACCGGGCGATGTCGTCATCGATGGTCACGGTCAGATCCTCCGTACCGCGGTATCACGCCGGTGCCATGCCAACACCATGTTGGCCCCCTTGCTACTTCGACCGACGGCAACTGCCCCCGCGCCGAGCATAGATAGTTGACTCATCGGACCAGAATGGTGAGACGAGCATAACGCCGATTGCGATGGGACATCTTCGTGCTGCAGCCCAAAGCAGACCGAGATCTGTCGAGGGTGGGATCGCTGGGTGGCGCTCTTAGGTGCATGTCATCGTGTCGTCGAGTGAACGGGCGGCGACGGTATGCAAAGTTCGAGACCCGAATGCACTCGCACACCCACCGAGTCCTCGTCGATGCCGAGGCGGGGGTCCGGCATCCGTCCGAAGACTTGTGCGGCCGAAATCTCAATCTGGAGCTTGCCCAGATGCGCAACGGCACAACGATGTGTCCGGGCCAACGATGCCGGTCAGATCACCCACGACGTCGTTGACCGTCTGAGGCGTCCTAGGCCA
This sequence comes from Mycolicibacterium madagascariense, assembly GCF_010729665.1. Lineage (NCBI taxonomy): Bacteria > Bacillati > Actinomycetota > Actinomycetes > Mycobacteriales > Mycobacteriaceae > Mycobacterium > Mycolicibacterium madagascariense. Next base: position 1,919,444 of record NZ_AP022610.1, read on the forward strand.
GCTGAGACCGCCCCTCGTGTCGAACAGCCGTGGCGGAGGGAAACGACTAACGACTGGCCGACGGCCCGTTTGTCACTGTTTGCTCTGCGCCCGCTCGCTCGAATGTTTCCCGCCAGCCCAATCCTGTCAAAGGGCTGAATCCTGCCGCTGGCAGTGTCATCCTTGACGCGAAGACGTACACCGTCAGCAAACCCCAGGCTAGCCCAGACCCCGTTCAGCCATGAGGACCGCGCATGATGCACCACGTCGTTGACGACAACCCTGTACTGCAGCGTTTGATCCGCGCCCGCCAGGCCTGTGAGCAGGCCACTGGCGGGCAGGAAGCCGAAGCGGCGCACCGCAACCTTCGCCTTGCAGCGGAGGCTGCCCGCGACGCCGAGGTGAGCTGGTCCATCATCGGCGAGGCCCTCGGAATCGCGCGGGGCAACGCCTATAAGCGGTACCGGCGAAAGCCCGCACGACGAAGGGGCGCCAGTCCCCGGTGACGGCCGCGCCCCCGATCGGCGGCGCGCCGTGATCGTCGGTGGTCTCGGCGCGCGATAGCCTGCCCGCACGGAGCGCGTCTGACCCCGACGAGCACGTCGTTGGTCTGGTCGGAGGAAGAGCCCATGAGCGTTCGACGTGCATCGGGGGCCTCCCGGCTGCTGATCGGGGCCGTCGCCGTCGTATTGGTCGCTGCCGCAATGGGTCCCGGGGCGGGCGCGCCGGTGACGCAGGCGGCACGGATACCGTGCGAGCACGGCGGCGCCCCCGTCACGCTGGACGGAGCTCACCTCACGATCGCCGACGTGGTGGCGATCGGCCGAGGGGGAGCGTGCGTCGACATGCCTGCCTCGGCGATGCAACGGGTGCAGCAGTCCTTCGACGTCCTATTGGAGGCGGCCCGTGAAGACAAGCCGATCTACGGCCTGACGCGCGGCGTCGGAGAGAACAAGGACAAGACGGTCTTCCCCGGCGGCCAGATCACCGACGAAGGACGATCACTGTCGGAGGCGTTCAACGCCAACCTGTTACGGGTGCAGGCGACGGCGACGGGACCGCCGGCGCGCGTCGAGATCGTCCGCGCCGCAATGGCCATTCGGCTCAACGCCATGCTCGTCGGGCACACCGGCGTACGGGGCGTCGTCGTGCAAGGGCTCGTCGACTTCCTCAACCGCGGCATCACCCCGGTGGTGCCGACGCAGGGAACGGTCGGCGAGGCGGACATCGACCTTCTGGCGCACGTCGGTCTGGCGCTGATGGGGGAGGGCGACGTGTCCTATCGGGGGCGCACGGTGCCCGCCGCGACTGCGTTGCGCGACGAGGGGTTGCGGCCGGTGACCCCGTTCGGCAAGGACGCCTTGTCGACGTTCAGCTCCAACGCCTACTCAGCGGCCGTCGCGGTGTTCTCGACCTACGACGCCGGCACGGTGCTGGCACGGGCGCGGCAAGTCTTCGCGCTGAGCATGGAGGGGCTCAACGGCAACGTGGCGCCGTTCCTCGCCGAGGTGCAGCAGGTGCGGGCCTTCCCTGGGCAGGCGGCTGCCGCCGCGGCCGTGCGCGACGAACTCCGCGGCAGCTTCCTTTACTCGGTGGATCCTGCACGCGCGCTTCAAGATCCGTTGAGCTACCGGACGTTCAGTCAGGTGTCCGGCAGCGCCGAGGACGACCTCGCGCGCCTCGTGAATCTGTTGCAGACCCAGCTCAACAGTGCCGATGACAATCCCACCGTGCTCATCGGGGCGGTTCCACCGCCGGATGCCGCGTCACAGGAACGGGCCTACTACGTCGACGGCAACGGCGTGCGCGGTGCGGTGATTCCCACCGCGAACTTCGAGCCGCTTGCGTGGGTGTTGCAGCTGGAGTCGCTCTCGGCGGCCCTGGCGCACGTGTCCAGCACGGCGACCGAGCGCATCCTGCGTCTCGGCACACCCGAATTCACCCACCTATCGCGGTTTCTCACCGCCAACCCGTCGATGATCGGCTACGCCGCCATCCAGAAGATTCCGGCTGACTTGAGCGCGAGGAACCGACGATTGGCCGAGGGGGCGTCGCTGGACGTGATCCCGGTGGCCGGCGACATCGAAGACACCTCGACCAACGCGGCGGCAGCGGCGACGAATCTTGGTGACATCGCCGACAATACGTTCGCGATCCTGGCGGTGGAGTTGATGCACGCCGCCCAGGCGGTCGATCTCCGGCTGCGGACCAACGGGGCATTGCCCTTGGGTCGGGGAACCCGGCCGTTCTTCGAGGCGTACCGCCGAGTGGTGCCGTTCCTGGACGCGGACCGCAATCTCAGCCCCGACGTCGCCCGGTCGGTGGCGTTCCTCCAAGGACCCGACGACACCTGACGGTGGGCCGGGTATCGAGTACCGGCGGGCGTCCGAGTCGTGCGCGCACCGCAGCCTGCCGTGCCTAGACGAGCTCGTCGCGTCGGACCCGCACCTCCCGGTGGAGTGCATCCCGCACGACTTGTATTTCCGGCCGCTTCAGCGCATCCCGGCGAGCCGCCAAGAGGACTGCTACTCGAGTGGGCCGCAGGTAGGTCGCGACCTGCTGCAATTCTGGCGCGGTGTGCGCAACGAACTTGCCCAGAAGTCCAATTCCGATGCCTTGGCGGGTGGCCTCGAGCTGGGCGAAGATATTCGTCGAACTGAAACCCAGGGAAACGTTGGGAAGGATGGACGCCAAGTCTATTTCGCGCACCTTCTCCAATTCCTCGACGAACGAGATGATGGGGTGCTCGGCGAGTTCGGCCACGGAACTCGGGTTGCCATGCTCTGCAAGATATTTCTCACTCGCGTAGAACGCATTGTCGTATTCACAGAGCAATTCGGTGTGCAGCCGGGTCGAGGCCGGCGGCGGTCCGGGAGTCACGGCGACGTCGAACGTCGTGTCGCGCAGGGTCAGCTCCCGCGCGCCCGTCGCCAATTCAATGCGAAGTCCTGGGTGCTGCTGGCGGACACGCGCCATTGCCGGAGTGACGAAGAGAGTGCCAAAGCCGTCTGCCGCGGTGATCCTGACGGTGCCCGCCAGCGCTGGTGGCTCCGACGAACGGGCGGCGTGCGCGGCGAGCCCAACGGCGCGCTCGATCGACCTCGCGTGCTCGACGACGGCGCGGCCCGGCTCGGTGAGTACCCACCCCCCGTCGACGCGGGCCAGCAATCGGGCGCCCAGGGTTTGTTCGAGCGCCTGCAGGCGCCGCGACACCGTCGAGTGATCGACACCCAGGTGCTTTGCCGCCGAGGTCAACCGACCGGTGTCGGCGACGGCCGCGAGATAGCGCAGGTCATCGGCTCGCACCGACCGTGGGTCATTCAACGCAGCAATCCCTGGCTCGCCGTCGCGTGCATTATTGCGGGCTCCGTGTGCGCATCTGGGCATTGAGAATCCGTCGTTGGTCGACCTAATTTCACATCGAGCCCTTTCCGACCTCGCACGCCGCCGTGTCGACGGTCGCCCTGGGTTCATACCGCTATTCACGGCCCAGCACGTCCCGTTGTCTGCCTGGGGGCAGACGTCAGTGACTGTGACATGCGGGCGACGCGCTGCCAACTCGTGAAGGAGTATCCATGCCGCTGGCTCGTATCGATCTCATCAAGGGCAAGTCAGCGCATTATCGCCGCACCATCGCAGACGTCGTGTACGACAGGATGATCGAATGCCTCGGCGTCCCCGAGGATCGATTTCAGACCATTCACGAGCACGAGGCGGAGAACTTCCTCTTCGATGCCGACTATCTCGGCATCTACCGTTCCGAGAACTGCATCTTCATCCAGTTGATCTTCCTCGACGTCGCCAGCGCCGAGCAGAAGGCAGACTTCTACCGTGCCGTCGTCGACGATTTGCAGGACAAGCTGCAGGTGCGGCCCGAGGACGTGTTCTTCAACCTCGTGACGGTTCAGCCCGCGGACTTCTCCATGGGTCTGGGGGTGGCGACCTATGTCAGAGGTGTGCCTTCCGACCGCCTCGACCCCAATTCCATCCCGGACTGACGACAGCTGCTTCGGTCCTCGCGGAGCCCACCGCGGTGGACCGCCTCCGTCCGACCATTTCTGCCCATTGCGGGCACATTGGTAGGACGCTGGACTGGCGCCGGCAGTCGGTCGGCGCTCTTCGACCCGGAAAGGACGCGTCATGGCAAGTCCCGCAACGACTTTGAAGAAGGTGCTCATCACCGGAGCCGGCACCGGCTTTGGTTACGAGGTCGCGATGCGACTGGCCGAGAAGGGCTTCGACGTGGTCGCTGCCGTCGAGATCTACGGTCAGGTGCAGACCCTCAAGCGGCAGGCCGCCGAACGCGGGGTGAGTCTTCAGGTGGAGAAGCTCGACGTCACCCATTCCGGTGACCGCCGCAAGGCGCTGGACTGGGGCATCGAGATCCTGGTCAACAACGCCGGTGTCGGCGAGGGCGGTTCCACGGTCGACATTCCCGCCGCCAACATCCGCCATCAGTTCGAGGTCAACGTCACCGGACCGCTGCTGCTGACCCAGGGCATCGCCAAGCAGATGGCCAAGCGTGGGTCCGGACGCATCATCTGGGTGTCCTCGCGAGAAGGGCTCAACGTCAACCCGTTCACCGGTCTGTACTCCGCGTCCAAGCACGCCGTGGAGGCCATCGCCGAGAGCATGAAGGACGAGCTGCAGGAATTCGGCGTGGAAGTGGCGACGATGAATCCGGGGCCGTTCCTGACCGGTTTCAACGATCGCATCTTCCAGACGTGGGAGAGCTGGGAGGACGACCCAGAGCAGCGGTTGTTCGACTACGCCACACTCGCCTTCCCTCGGGCGCAATTCAACCCCGAGCCCGTGTACGCCACGTTGACCGCCCTCGCCGCCGGCGAGATCGACAGCTACCGCAACCTGGAGCCCACGTCGATGATCGAGGAGACCAAGAAGCTCATCGAGGCGCCGTGGACCAAGAAGACCACCGATGGGCTGGGGACCCGCAACGACGGTATTCAGAAGTCCTTCGACATGACTCCCGAGCAACTGCGCGACGACCAAGACCCCATCCCCGCCCCGTGACGAGGACACGCCGCCTGGCCGACGTCGCGGAGCCACGCGAGAGTTCCGAAAAGAGGAGAATGCGATGAGCGAGCACCCTCGTGTCGGTCTGCAGGTCCTGCTCGATAGAGCACTGAACAAGGGAACTGGCTTCTCTGCCGAGGAGCGGTCCGCCCTGCACCTCGAAGGCCTGTTGCCTGCTGCCGTCGACACGCTGGACGTGCACGTCGAACGCGCACTGGACCATCTCGCGGCCAAGCCGAGTGACTTGGAGCGCTACATCTATCTCCAGGAATTGTGCGACCGCAATTCAACGCTCTTCTACGCGTTGTTGATGAGCGATCCGGCGCGCTTCATCCCGATCGTCTACGACCCCACCATCGCCGATGCCTGCCTGACCTACGGCCACATCTATCGCCGGCCCCAAGGGATGTATTTGACCAAGAAGATGCAGGGGCGATTCGCCGAGGTGTTGGCCAACTGGCCCACGCGAGACATTCGGTTCATCTGTGTCACCTCCGGCGGGCGCATCCTGGGTCTCGGGGACATCGGGGCCAATGGTGCCCCCATCCCGATCGGCAAGCTCCAGCTCTATACGGCGTGCGCGGCGGTGCCGCCAGAATGCTTGCTGCCCATACACTTCGACATCGGCACCACCAACGCCGCGCTGCGCGCCGACCCGCTCTACACCGGGCTTCGTGAGACACCCCCGTCCGACGATGAGCTCGACGCGCTCGTCGACGAGTTCATGGCCGCCGCCACCGAGGTCTTCCCCGGCGTCTGCGTGCATTTCGAGGATTGGAAGGGCACCGACGCGATCCGGCTGCTCGCTCGGTACCAAGGCCAATACCTCGTCTACAACGACGACATCCAGGGTACGGCCAGCGTCACCATCGCCGGGCTCACGACGGCGCTGCAGATCAAGGACGAGACGTTGGCCGATCAGCAGATCATGTTCGCCGGTGCGGGATCGGCGGCAATCGGCATCGCCAGCATGATCGTCGAAGCGATGATCGACGAGGGCTCCTCACGAGACGACGCTCGCGGACGCATCGCCATGTTCGACGTGAACGGCTTCCTCGACGCCACCCGCGATGACCTGAGCCCGTCTCAGCAGGTCTATGCCAAGGACCTTCCCGCGACTCGGAGTTTGGCCGAAGCGGTGGCGTCGTTTCAGCCGACGGTTCTCATCGGTGTCAGCACGACCCAGGGCCTGTTCAGCGAGGAGGTCGTCAAGGGAGTCGCCGCCAACACCGATCGCCCCATCATCTTTCCGCTGTCCAACCCCACCGACAAGGCGGAGTGCACTGCCCAGCAGGCCTACGAATGGACCGACGGCAAGGCGCTCTTCGCCGCCGGCGTGCAGTTCCCCGACGTCACCATCGACGGGAAGACCTTCCACCCGGGACAGGCCAACAACTTCTACGTCTTTCCGGCCTTCGGTCTGGCCATATATGCGACCAAGCCGACGCGCATCGACGACCAGATGTGGATCGCTGGGGCACGCGGCTCGGCAGATCAAATCGACCAGGCATCGCGGGATGCGGGAATGCTGTTCCCCAACCAAGACAGGATCCTCGAAGTCGAGATCACGACGGCCACGCGCATCGCCGAGCACATCTTCGACCGCGGCCTCGCGACCGTCGACCGGCCCGACGACATCCGCTCCTGGATCAAGGGCCTGACCTACACTCCCACCTACTGACACCGGTACCAAAACCGTTGGCTTGCAATCAGAATCACCGTCCGCACGGCGAGGAGCAGCAGATGGCTCGTGAAGAGACCAAGGACTCTGCCACCCACGAGACGATCGAGGAGATGCCGGTTGGCATCGATGCGACCGGGCACCGCAAGGAATTCGACTCGATGGGTGACGTCGAGGTCCCCGCCGACCGGTACTGGGGCGCCCAGACACAGCGCTCGCTGCAGCACTTCTCGATCGGCGACGACCACATGCCCGCGGCGGTCTACCACGCCTACGGTTACGTCAAGAAGGCCGCTGCGCTCGTCAACGCCAGGGCGGGCCGGCTCGAGCAGTGGCGCGCCGATGCGATCATCGCCGCCGCTGATGAGGTCATCGCCGGCAAGCTCGACGACCACTTCCCGCTCTACGTCTGGCAGACGGGGTCGGGGACGCAGTCCAACATGAACGTCAACGAGGTCATCGCCAATCGTGCGATCCAACTGCTGGGCGGCACGTTGGGTTCGCAGACCCCGATCCACCCCAACGACCACGTCAACATGGGCCAGTCGTCCAATGACAGCTTTCCCACCGCCATGCACATCGCCACGGTGTTCGCACTGACCGAGCACCTGCTGCCCGCGCTGGACCGCTTCGCCACCGCGATCGAGGCCAAGGCGAATCAATGGATGGACGTGGTGAAGACCGGCCGCACTCATCTGCAGGACGCCGTGCCGCTCACGGTCGGTCAAGAGTGGTCGGGTTACGCCGCCCAGGTGCGCGACGCGATGGAGAACGTGCACCGCTCGCTGGACGGGTTGTACCGGCTGGCCTGCGGCGGCACCGCGGTGGGCACCGGACTCAATGCGCCCGAGGGCTTTTCGGCCGACATCGCCAAGGTCATCGCCGACCTCACCGACGAGCCGTTCGTCACCGCACCCAACAAGTTCGCGGCGCAAGGATCGCTCGACGCGATGGTCGCGGCGATGGCGGCGGTGCGCGGTGTCGCGGTCGCCCTGATGAAGGTCGCCAATGACATGCGCTGGCTCGCCTCGGGTCCGCGCTGCGGTCTGGGTGAGCTGTTGCTTCCCCAGAACGAGCCGGGCAGTTCGATCATGCCGGGCAAGGTCAACCCCACTCAGTGCGAGGCGATGGTGATGGTCTGCATCCAGGTGATGGGCGAGGACAACGCCGTCGGGTTCGCCGGCAGCCAAGGCAATTTCGAGCTCAACGCGATGCGCCCGATCATCATCAACAATGCGCTGCACTCGATTCGCATCATCGGGGACGTGTGCGACAAGATGCGCACCTATTCCATCGAGGGCACCGAGCTGAACCGTTCGCGCATCGACGCCGCCGTCGGCGACTCGCTGATGCTCGTCACCGCGCTCGCGCCGGTCATCGGCTACAACGCGGCCGCACAGATCGCCGAGACGGCCAACGCCGACGGTTCCACGCTCAAGGAGGCAGCACTGAAGTCGGGCGCCGTCGACGAGAAGACCTTCGACGACGTGGTCGACCCCCGCAAGCTCGTCGGAGACGGCGTGCAGGGGGCGTAGTTCAGGACGTTTCGTCTCACCTCGTGCCTGCGGCCCAGCCGACGAGGCCTTGCCACAGCAGTGCGTAGTCGGCCGAGTCGGCGTAGGTGCGCGAGGCCCAGTGCGGACCGCAGTCACTGGTGTACGCGAAGGCCCGTCCCGCCCCGACCTCCCACAGGGCGACGAGTGGGTCGTCGCCACACACCGCGAGCACGTCGGCTTCGGGTCGAGCCCCAACCTGGTTGTAGCCGAGCAGCGGCCCGAAAGTCGTTGCGCCGCCGAGTGCGACGTGATCGGGCTGGGTCGCGACCGGGTTCACGCCCTGCGGGACTTCGACTCGGTCGTCGGTGCGCCCGATCACGACGGGCAGGACGTCGGCGAGAGGCGATCCCGCGAACTGGGCCTTGGCGTCGATCCCGCTGAACGACAGATAACCGCCGATCATGCCGAGACCGCCTCCGCCGCGGACGAATTCGACGAGCTCAATCAACTTGTTGGGGGCCGGCTCCCCGCCGGTGAACGTCGCGGTGCCCAGCAGGAACGTGTTGGCGCCGCAATCGCTGACCAACACGACGTCGACGTCGGAGAGGTCGGGCCACGCACCGTCCACCAGATGCGATGGCAGATGGCGAAAGACGTGGCCGGCGCCGGTGAGTGCCGGCTCGATCCATTGCGTGCCGACCTCGTACCCGCTGACGGTGAAGGAGTCGAAGCCCTTGACCTCCATCAGCTGGGTGAACCAGCTCTCGCCGATGAGCAGAACGGTGGCCATCGAACTCCCTGTCGCGGAGACGGTGTGCAGCACCTCGGCGCTGCGCGGACGTCGGGGTCGGTTTCGTCGAAACCGTCAGTCGGGTGCGGGAGGGGTGATCACGAGACGCCTCCCGCTGCCACGGGGGTTTCCGCGTTGATCAATTCGTCGTGGAACGAGTCCATGAATTCGGAGTTGGCGTGGTCCGACTTCTTGGTCAGGGCCGCAAGGTCGTACTGCTTCTTGGGCATGTCGTCGCGAATCGCTGCCATCGGGTCTTCGAAGTCGCGGATGTATCCGACGGCCAACCCGCCCATCTTGTAACCCATGAGTTTGAGCAGGTCGTCGTCGAGCGTGCGCGCGACCTCGATGGGCGTCGAGAGGTACTGGTTCTCCTCCTGCCGGACCCAGCCGACGCAGTAGGTGATGTTGATGCCTTGGCGCACCTTGTCCGAGACATTGGCCGCCGCACCGTGATACACCTTGCCGGAGTAGAAGAACATCGAACCGCGTTCCATCTCGGCGCGAATGATCCTGGGGTCGTCATCCTCGTAGGTCTGCTTGCCCTCGAGCAGGTGACTGCCCGGCACGATGCGGGTTGCACCGTTCTCCTCGGTGAAGTCGGTCATCGCCCACATGGTGTTGCACTGCACGTCGTAGTCGAGGGGGAAGGGAAAGAAGTCCCACGCCATCTCGTCGCGGTGCAGCGGCTGATGCGTCTCGCCGGGAAGGACGGTGATCACCTGGGTGAGGTGCAACTGGTAGGCCGTCGCCTTGTGCAGCAGATCCGCAGTGGTGTCGAGAACCAGTGGGTGGGTGACCAACTCGCGGCTGGCCTCCGAACGCGAGATGAGCGAGCCCGTGCGTCGGGTCAGTCTGCCGATGAAGTCGTCACCGCCGAGTGGCGTCACGTCGATGTACTCGTCGAGTTGCTCGGCGACGCGATCCATCACCTCGTCGGAGACCAGGTTGTCGACGATGACGAAGCCGTCGGCGCGGATCGCTGCCGAGACCTCGGCTGACGTGGCGGTGGGGGGCAGATGGTACTTGGGCATTCGGCAACTCCGATCGGTGTGTTGCTGGCAGGTAAGGTGACGTGCGTGCGAACCGCGCTGACAGCCTCGCCGATGAGGCGGAGTGGGTAGACGATGAAAGTGAAACAGTTTCACGTTTCTCCGTCTTTGCGCGCCCGTAACGACCGCGTTAGTGAAGGGTCGTTGTCACAGGTGACGTTTGCGGCCTTCTCCCACGTCGGGGCCCGGCGTTCGGCCGCTCAGTCGCGCAGCCAGGACAAGATGAGCCGGGTCATGCAGGCCACCGCCGCACTCCTGGACGAGAGTGGAGCCGAGGCCGTCACGACGACCGCCGTCGCGGGACGCGCCGAGGTGTCCATCGGCTGGCTGTACAACTTCTTCGACGACCGCCAGGGCCTCCTCGAGGAGCTGATGGTGAGCGGGTTGATCGAGCTCGACAAGCGTTGGGAGGCAGCGGGTTTCAGCCTTTCGGGCCCGAACTGGCGGGAGCGGGTCAAGGCTGGCCTCGAGATCGTCATCGACTTCTTCGACGCCTCGCCGGGTTTTCGGTCCCTGTGGTTCTCCGCGGACTTCAGCGGCCGCATGCTGCGCGCCAACCGGTTGCACGACGACGCCCTGGCCGAGTATCTCGCCGCCACGATCACCGCGGTCCGGCCCGACGCCCCCGACGTACCCCTCGGGGTCGTGACCCAGATCTTCGTCGGCATGCTCGACAAGGGCCTCGACGTCGCCTATCGCAACGACCCGTGCGGCGACAAGGACGTGGTCGCCGAAATGTGTCGCGCGAGTGTCGAATATCTCGAGCACTACCTAGTCTGAACGTCGACGATCGTCGATGGGAGGCCGCGGTGGGAAAGCTCGAAGGCAAGCGGGTACTCGTCACCGGGGGTGCCTCGGGGATCGGATACGCCATCGCGCAGCTGTTCCTCGAGAACGGTGCCAGCACCGTCATCGCGGACGTCGACTCTGCCAAGCTGGCCGCCGCGCAAGGAGAGCTCGCCGCTCATGGGTCGGTACGCGCCGTGGAGGGGGACGTGCGCAGCATGGTCGACGCCGGCCGCATGGTGCAGGCGGTGGTCGACGAGTTCGGCGGACTGGACGTCGTGGTCTGCAACGCCGGCATCACCAGCGTCAGATCCATCGAGAACCTGGACGAAGCAGAATGGGACGCCGTGCTGGCGACGAACGTGAAGGGCATGTTCACCGTCATCAAGCACGCCATCCCGCACCTCAAGGGCGCGGGCGGCGGCACGATCGTGACGCTCGGATCCGAGATGGCATTCGTGGCGGTGCCGGAGTCACCGGCCTACAACGCGAGCAAGGGGGCCGTCGTCATGTTCACCAAATCCATTGCGCTGGACCTGGTTCGGTACGGCATTCGCGTCAATGCGCTGTGCCCGGGAATCACCCGTACCCCGCTTCTCCAGTCCGAGGTGGACGACAGCGCCGACCCCGCCAAGACCGCCGCCGAGCAGGCGACCTGGGCGCCCATGCTGCGGGTGGCCGATCCTCGGGAGATCGCCAAGGGGGCGCTGTTCCTCGCCAGCGACGACAGCTCGTTCGCGACCGGGAGTTGCCTCCTACTCGACGGCGGTTTCACGGCGCGGTGAACTGCCGGCCTCGGTCGCATGCCGTCCGCGGACCACATGCCCGGCGACTCGTGTGCCCAGGAGGTCCGCGTGAGTCATCGTTCGTCCCCGCCGACCGTGGATGACGAGGCAGCCGTAAGTAATTCGCCGACTGCGGCGCGGGCCGCGGCGGCAATCGAAGGGTCGCGGTCCATCTGCGCGGCGATGATGACGCCGTCGTAGACGAGGTGCAGCTGACGCCCCAGCCGGATGGGGTCTGGCGCCCCGGCATCCTTGGCCAAGCCGACGAACACGTCGCGCAGGTCGGCGCGGTAGGACTGGACGGCGTCTTCGATCATTCCGCCCGGCGGAGCCTCGGCGCTCGCCGACATGAAGGCGCAGCCACGGAAGCTGGGCTGGGAGACGATGTCGGCCTGGGCGTCGAACACGGCGAAGATGCGTGCGGTGGGGTCGGTGTGCTCTTCGATGGCGGCGGTGAGACGCGCGAGGGTGCCCGCGTGGCGGGATTCCAGATACGCCTGAACCAGTTCTTCCTTGCTGCCAAAGGTGTTGTACAGCGACGCCTTCGCTACCCCGGCGCGTTCGATGACCCGGTCGATGCCGACGGTCTGAACGCCTTCGTCGTAGAAGAGTTCGTTCGCCGCCTCGAGCAGGCGATCCCGCGCGGAGCGCCGCGGTCGAGCAGTCGAGGTCACGAGCGCTCCTCTCCCGACGCGTCGGTGGGCTCCAGCAGCATCACCGGGATCTCGCGGCTGCCGGCCTTGGCGCGGTATTCGGGGAAGTGCGGCCAGAAGCGTTCGGCGACCTCCCACCAATGTGCCTTCTCGTCGCCCTGCGCTTCCCGCGCCCGCAGGTGGTACACCGTCGCGCCGTCCTGCAGCGTCACCTGCGGGTGGGCGACGAGATTGCGGTACCAGGCCGGGTGGCTGGGGGCACCTGCCGCCGAAGCGACGGCCACGTAGGTGTCACCCTCCTTGATGCGCATCACCGGGTTCTTGCGGATGCTGCCCGTCTTGGCGCCGATGGTGGTCAAGATGACCACCGGCCGATCCTCCAACGTCCCACCCTCTCGGCCATCGGTGGCTTCATAGAGCGCGACCTGCTCGCGGACCCGATCACTGGGGCTGGGCTCATAGGTGTCGTTCATGTCTCACACCGCCGTCCGGCCACCGTCGACGGGGATGACCGCGCCGGTGATGTAGCTGGCCTTGTCCGAGGCGAGGAAGGCGATGACCTCGGAGATCTCGTGGGGTTGCGCGCCGCGATCGAGCAAAGTGGTGCTGGCGAGATTCTCGATCAGGTCCCGCTTGGACTCGGCGGTGAACACCGGTCCCGGAGCGACGGTGTTCACCCGTACCCCCGACGGGCTGAACTCCGCGGCCCATGCTCGGGTCATCGCCGTCAGGGCCGCCTTCGTCGCGCCGTAGGCAGCTCCGCCGGCCAGCCCGACGTGGCCGGCCATGCTGTCCACGCTGACGATGCTGCCGTGACCACGCCTGGCCATACCCGGCGCGAGCGCCGCGACGAGTTGGTAGGCGGCGCGCACGTTGGTGTCGTACATGTGGTCGAAGGTCGTGGTGTCCAGCTCGTCGGTCGGACCGAACCAGGAGATGCCGCCGTTATTGATCAGCACCTCGACCTCCCCGACGTCCTCTGCCAGAGCGGTCACCGCGTCGGCGTCGGCCAGGTCGGCCGCCACGAAGCGGGCGTGACCGCCGTGGTCGTGGATCTCCTGGACCGTCGCCGCACCTCTCGCAGCGTCGCGACCCTGCACGATCACCTCGAATCCGTCGCGCGCCAGGTCCAGTGCGACGGCCCTGCCGATGCCCGACGTCGAGCCGGTCACCAACGCCACGGGTGGCTGACCGCCGGAATGCTCTGCCATGATGACTCCTCTAATTGAGTAGACCTGTCTGTCTACTGTTCGACGGAGTGTGAAACCGGGTTGCCGGTCGATCCATTCCCGCCGGCGACGGGACCGGGGTGAACTCTGACGTCGGCGTCGCGTGGACGACGGGGACGACGGGGACGACGGGGGCGATGCCGCAGGCTTAGTGCGCTGGGCGGTCCACGTGATGGTTGAGCAGCACGCGGAGTTGGCGATGCACGTCGTCGAGGGGTGCCAGGGACTTCTCGGCCTGGGCCATGACGACGGCACCCTCTACCGCGGCCAGGATGGTGTTGGCCAGTGCGCGTGCGGTGCCCTTCGCGATGCCGTGATCACGCAGTGACGTCGTGATCGCATCGCGCCATCGGGTGAAGGTTTCCCCCGCAGTGTCGGCGATCTCGGGTTCGGAAGATCGCGCAAGGCCGGCGGCCGCGATGGGGCAGCCCGCGGTGAAGTCGCTGCCGGCGACCACCTCCTTCCACCCGGCGATGAAGGCGTCCAAGGACTTCTGCAGAGTGGGCTGCTGCAAGGCGGTCGCGATCTGTTGATCGATGAAGTCGCCTGCCGCGCGGGTCGCTTCCTGGACCAGTTGGGTCTTGCCGTGGGGGAAGTTGAGATAGATCGAGCGGCGCGAGACTCCACTGCGCTCCAGGATGGCGGCGATCCCGGTTCCGGCGACCCCGTGGCGGCGTACCAGCTCGATCGTGTTGAGCACCAACATGTCTCGGACCTTCACGTGTTGACCCTCCGAATCCCGTCGGTCCCGAACCGACGTCGGGTGGTTGCGACTATACCAATCGATGTACTACGGTCCTCGGCAAGTCGGTATAACGATCGGTATAGCGATCGAATCGGGGTCATCCGAAAGGGGTTGCAACGCATGGGCACGAAGTGGGATGCGATCGTGGTGGGAGCCGGGCTCGGGGGCCTTTCGGCAGCGGCGTATCTCGCCGCAGCGGGACGCAAGACCCTGCTGCTGGAGCGCTACACGACGCTGGGAGGCACCTCGCACGTCTTCAGTCGGCGTGGTCAGTGGGAGTTCGACTGCGGGGTGCATTACGTGAGCCACTGCGGCCCGGACGGCATCGTGACGGCGATGATGCGCGGAATCGGACTCGAGGACCGCATCAGGTGGCTGCCCATGGATCAGAGCGGCTTCGACCGCATCGTCGCCCCCGGCTTCGAATTGGCCACCCCCGTGGGTTGGGATGCCTACGAGGCCAACCTGATCGACGCCTTTCCCGGCGAGCGCAGATCGGTGCGCCGCTTCCACGGCCTGATGCGACGGATCGGGGAGGCGCACGACCGCAACGACATGGCGACCGTCGGCGGGATGGCCCGCTGGGCGGCCCGAGCCGGACGGGCAGCACCATTCATGGCACTGCCCTACGGGGCGACGCTGGCGGCGCTGGGACTCTCCCCGCGCATGGCGTATGCGCTGTCGGTGCAGTCCGGCGCGGTGGCGTGCAGCCCCACGGTGTTGCCCACCGCCGCGATGGCAGCGTTCTTCCAGGACTACGTCGGCACCGGGTCCTACTACCCCAAGGGTGGGGGACAGATCCTGGCTGCCGGGTTCGCCGCGGTCATCACCGCCCATGGCGGCGAGATCCGCACCAACAGCGAGGTCGCCGACATCTTGCTCGGCGACGGCCGGGTCCAGGGTGTGCGGTTGGCGGGCGGCGACGTGCACTCCTCCGCGACGGTCGTATCCGACGCCGACATCGTCAAGACCTACACCGACCTGATTGGCCTACACCATCTTCCGCGCCTGTTCCGGCGCCGCGTCACCGGGTGGAAGATGTCGCAGCCGTTGATCAACGGATTCTTCGGCGTGCAGATCGATCTCGCGGATCGGCCCAACAGCAATTACTTCTCCATCCCTGACTGGGGGCCGGCGAAGTCCTACGGTCACATGGCGGCATTCGGTCGCAACACGTTGAGCGGCAAGGGTTTCGACGTCGGTTCGGAGTGGGCGCGCGACCTGGCGCGACGCCAGCCGATGTTCGTGCAGTCCTCGTCGAGGCGCGATCCCGACAACCACCGCGCCGCACCGCCGGGGCACGCCACCATCGAGGTGCAGACCGTCACGCCGTCGGACCCGCGGCTGTGGGGGTACGGCGGTTACGACGTCGCCGGCGGCGGATACCGCCAGGACTCCGGCTATCTGGAGGTCAAGAAGATCATCGTCGACGGCATGCTCGACCGGATGGAGCAGGCCTTCCCCGGATCGTCGTCGAAGGTGACACTCAGTGAACTCGGCACACCGGCGACGCAGACGCGCTTCGTCAACAACACCGACGGCGCCCCCTTCGGCCTGCAGCTGCGGCTCTCCCAAACCGGACCGTTGCGGCCCCGGGACACCACGCCGATCCCCGGTCTGTACACCGTGGGAACCAGTACCGCGTGGGGGCCGGGCACGGTGGGCTCCATGCTCAGCGGCGTCAACGCTGCCGGCAGCATCCTCGGGCGCGACCTGGTGCCCTTCATCCGCAGCGGCGGCCAGGTCGCCGACTCCTCGGCACTGCCCGCCTGGGCAGAGGACTTCGACCCGTTCAGCACCACCCGGGCTCTGCACTGATCCTTGGCGTCGGTCGATCTCGCTGCTGATCGCCGTCAGCGCTCGTACCGGCTGAACTTCTCCTGCGCCGCCGGCGTCACGGGGGTGAACAGGTTGACCAGGTTGCCGTCCGGGTCGCGCAGCAGCAGTGACCGGTTGCCCCACGGCATCGTCGTGGGTGCGTTGACGAACGTCGTGACCCACGGCCGCAACGAGGCGTACGTGGCGTCGACGTCCTCCACGAGGAACTCGACGATGGCCGAGCGATTGGCCGCGGGCTCGGCGGTGTCGGCGCCGAACAGCCCGACGGTGCGGGTACTGCCCAACGCGAGTGTTCCACTGGGCGTGCGTAGTTCGGCGAAGTCGGGGACGGGTCGGTCGACCGCGGCACCGGTGACCCGGGCATAGAAGTCGACCATCCGGTCGACGTCGGCGGTGATGATGCGCACTGAGACGAGGTTCATGCGGTCGACGCTAGAGCCAATACAGGGCAGGAACCGCCCGGTATTGCTAGGTTCGTCGAATGCCTCGCCCCACTGCACGGGTCCTCGCGCTACTGGAACTCCTGCAGAACGGCGGTACCCGCACCGTTGGTGACCTCGCAGACCGGCTCGGCGTCGATGAGCGGACGGTGCGGCGCTACGTCGCGCATCTGCTGGAGCTCGACGTTCCGGTGGAGTCGGTACGGGGCCGCTACGGTGGCTACCGGCTGAGCCCCGGCTACCGGATGCCGCCGCTCATGCTCACCGACGACGAGGCGCTCGCCGTGCTGGTGGGTCTCGTCGGCGGTCCGCGATCCGGTGTCGGCCAGGCGCGGGCCGCGGCCGAGAGTGCGGCCGCCAAGATTCAGCGAGTGTTGCCGAAGCAGTTGGCTGCGCGGCTACGCGCGGTGCTCGACACCGCCCACTTCCCGGCCCGGTCCGATGCTGCACCTGCCACCGAGACCGACGTGCTGCTGCAGGTCGCCGAGGCTGCCCGCGATCGGCGCACGCTCGACGTCGTCTACGTCAGCCGACACGGACGCACCACCGCGCGGACGGTGCAGCCGTACGGTGTCGTCGCCCACGCCGGCCACTGGTATCTCACCGGACACGACACCGCGAGGCAGGACATCCGAACGTTCCGATTGGACCGGATGACGCAGGCCACGACGGGGACCGCCACCTTCGACGTCCCGGCAAACTTCCGACCGCAGGACGAGGTGCTCGGTGCGCTCGCGAAGACCCCATGGCGCCACCACGTCTCGGTACGGGTGCACGCCGACCCGGACGCGATCCGATCTCGACTGCCTCGGGGCCTCGCGACCGTGACGCCGCTGACCGACGACACCGAATGGACGCGCGTCGAGCTCCGTGCCGAACGGCTCGACTGGGTGCCTGCGCTGCTCGCCACGCTCGATGCCGAGTTCGTCGTCGAGGGCCCGGGCGAGCTACGCGACGGTGTGCTGGCGCTGGCGCACCGGTTGCTCACCGCCTGCGGGGACGAGGCGTCCCCGTCGTCGTGACGACGGCGCCGCGGAGCCCCAGGGTCCGACGGTGGGGCGATACGCACCGCAGAACCGGCTCCATGGTGTTTGCCTAACGCGAGGAGTCGTCAGCACCCGGAGTTCAGAGGCAAAGCCCCATTCGGTCGCGTACGAACCCTGCGGTCGACGATCCTTCGATTGTGAAACCACATCAGCGCCCGGCACTGGTATATCGTTTCGTTCGACCAGCAAGATCACTGGCTAACAACTGATGGTGGTCTGGATCCTCGGTGGGCGTTTGCTGAACGGTTGCCGATTCTCGGGGCGGGGTGGTGATGTCGGGAGTGATGTCGGCCTGGTGGGCGGAGGCCGACCAATTCGACCGGGTCAGTGCGTTCCTGCGGCACCGCGGTCTGATGGGACCCACGCGCATGGTCATGGCGGTCGTCGTCGGGTCGGCGGCGTTGATTCCGATCTCGGCCATGGTGCCGTCGCGTCACCAGAGCGCGCTGTCGTTCGTGGTGGGGGTGGTGGGCGCGACGTTGTGTGCAGCCATGACGTGGTACTGGTTCACGCGGTGGCCCACTCGCTGGGTGTCGTTGTGCGCGGCGTTGCTGGGGTCGGCGTGCGCGGCGGCCTGGAGTGTGACTCAACCCAGCCCGGCGATGGCCGCATTGGCGTGTGCGACGTTGACCGTCACCGGGGGCTACCTCGCCTTTCTGCACAACTTTCGATGCGTGTTGGTCAACGCCGCCCTCGCCGCGGGTGCTGCGGTCGTGGCCGCGATCAGGCTGGGCCACGACCTCGGCGTGGCGAGTGGCTTGGCTGCCTTCTGGATCATGCTGCTGCCCAACTTCGCCCTGCCCCTGGGGGTGCGTTGCCTGTCCAATGCGATGACCCACTTCGCCATCCGCTCCGGTGAGGATCCACTGACGGGACTGCTCAACCGGCGGGGGTTCGGTGAAGCCGTCAGTGGTCGCCTCCTCGACGAGGTGCGCACGACCCCCGGAGCGCATCTGATCGTGGCGATGATCGATCTCGACGACTTCAAGCGCGTCAACGACACCCATGGGCACGCCGCTGGTGATCGCACGTTGTCGACGGTGGCTCAGCTGCTGCGGGCGCGACTGCCCGCCGGGGCGGTGCTGTGCCGCAGCGGCGGGGAGGAGTTCCTGATCGCCACCAGCTCGCCGGCACACGACACCATCGACGTCACGGCACCTTTGTGTGAGGCCATCCGCGCCGAGTGCGGCATCACCGCCAGCATCGGGGTGGCCGCGACCGGAGCCGGCGACGTCCACGCCTCGCCACCGGGTGCCCTCATCGACCGGCTGATCGAGGACGCCGACCGCGCGATGTACGAGGCCAAGCGCGGTGGCGGCAACCGCATGCACCGGGCTCGGCAAGACCGCAGCGCCTGACCGACATCGGCGGTGCCGGATCATCGTCGTGGTGGGCCCAATGACGTTGGCGGACATGGTGGTTCGCACGGCGGGTGTGGCCGGGTCACGCCTTGTCGCCATGCTCGAAGCCGGTTCCTCGGCTTAGAAGTCGCCGCAGTTGGGGGTGGCGGGTACGCCGCCCAGGCGGTCGGCGACCCAGTCCAGAACCCAGTGCGCATCGACGATGATGGGCAGTCCGTGGTTGAGGATGAGCTTGTTGAACAGCGGCGGTTCCTCGTTGGTGTTGAATTCGACGTTGGCGCCGAGTGCGCACCAGTCGTGGCCGAGTTGGAGCGCGGGACCGTAGGGCACCAACGGGTCGTATCGGTTGCTGTTGATCAGTACCGGGGTGGTGGGTTTGAGGCGTCCGATGCGTTGTTGGTCGAAGATGGTCTTGAACGGCTCGGTGGTGATCGCGGTGTCGGCGTCGATCGTGAGGTAGCGCGCGATGTGGCGGAACATGAAGTTGGCGATGGTTTCGCCCAGGCATTGATTTTGAGTCTTGGCGATGAGGTCTTCCCCGTCGGGGGTGAGGACGGCATGAATGGCGTCGGCGTCCTCGGGATAGGCGGCGATGGCCGCGTTGATGACGTAACCGAGGATGCCCGCCGCCAAACTGCCGTCCAGATAAGGGAATTCGGTGGATAGGTCGGCCGGTGGAGCGCCGGCATAGGTGCCGACGATCGGCAACTCGGGCGCATAGGTCGGCGCGAGTTCGGCAGCGGCGGCAGTCGCGCCGCCGCCCTGGGAATAGCCGTAGAGGGCGAGGGGCCCGCGGGGATCGAGGTCGGTGTTGGGCAGACGGTAGGCGGCGCGGGCGGCGTCCAGCACGGCATGCCCTTCGTCGGCGCGGACGACGTAGGTGTGAACCCCCGGAGTGCCCAGGCCGATGTAGTCGGTCATCACCACGGCCCATCCGCGTTTGATCATGCGCTGAATGATCACCAGCTCGTATTCGAGGAACACGTCCAGCGGGCGGGAGTGGTACAGGTACACGTCGATCAATCGCGAGGGCGCACATTGGTCGCCCTGGCCGTGGGTGCCGACGGCGAACGAGATGAGCGGCCGTGGGCCGGGACCGGGCCACGGTGCGGTCGGTTCGATGAAGGTGCCGCTGACGGCGACCGGCTGATCGTGGGTGTTGGTCGAGCGATAGAGAATCCGGGTTGCGGTGATGCCGAGGAGGTCGGGGCGGTCGTCGGCGAGGTGGACGTCGGACGGCTCCGTGCGGATGACGTCTCCCGGGGCGCCCGCGGGCAACGGGTCGGGCGGCGTGTAGAAGTCGCCGTGGTACCCATTGTCGGCGCGCACGGTGGGTGCCGCCAACAGCAGCGACACCACAAGTGACGCCGCGAAAATGCCTGCCAACCAACGCATTACTGGACAGTAACTAGACGCGGGCCAGGACGGGGGCAGTTTCTCTAATTTATTAGAGTTTTCGTGATGGCTCCGGTGCGATCACGTGCGAGGTTGCGCCAGGCCGGCGATCAGTCCGTCGAGGAGATGCTCGAGTTCGGCAGCGGACTGCACCAGCGGCCGGCCGGCAACGAAGCTCAACATGACCCCGTTGACGAGCGCCAGGGTCGCCCGCGCCTGCGCATCGACGACGTCATCGGGCACCGGGCCCTGCCCCCGATGCCAGCCAGCGACGACGTCTCGAATGAGACGGTAGAAGCTCTCGACCGATGACCGCAGCGCGGCCATCAGCTCCTCGTCGCGCCCAGCGTGCAGGATGAGCTCGTACCGGGCTCTGGTGCGGGTGAGGTAGGGCGCGGTGCCGGAGTACATCACCAGCTCGGCGAACCCGGCGGTTCCGGTGAACCCGCCGGCCGCGTCGCTGGAGAGTTCGGTCAGTCGCTGCAGATCCTCCAGGTCGAGTTCGGTGAGTCGCTCGGCGGTGCCCAGCAGCAGTGCGCGACGGGTCCGGAAGTAGAACGACGCCGTACCCGCCGGAACGCCGGCGCCCACGTCGACCTTGGGATGACTCACGCCGCGGGCGCCCCCGGTGCCGAGCAACTCGATGGCCACGTCCGCCAGCTGGCGGCGCCGGGCCTGGGCATCGTTCTTGCGGCGTGCTGCGATGGGCAAGAGTGTATCGACACACCGCGACGGCGGGCGCACGACGCGAAACGCCGCCAAGCGAGTTCGCGTACCTTGGCGTTCGAAGGCGCCACACGGTGGGAGGTAGGCCCATGCCCGACGATTCCGGCGAGGCGACGACGGCAGCGGGCTTCTATCTCGTGCTTCGCCACGACACTGCATCCAACAAGAACCCCGAGAGTGTCGGCGAGCACCTCGCCTGGATGCGCGCCCAACACGAACGCGGCACCGTGCTCATCTCGGGGCCGAGCGCCGACGGTGCCCTGGGCATCTACGTCATCCGAGCCGCGTCCTTCCAGCGCGCTACCGACATCGCTGGCACCGACCCCCTGTCCCTGGCCGAGGGAGTCCGCGTCGAGGTCATCGATTGGAACGTTCATCAGATACTGGGCATCGGCTCGTTCGAACCACCCAGGGGGTGAGCTGCCCGCGCGGTGAATCACCGGCATGGGCGGCCGGTCGGCGGCGACAGCGGGTCTCTCGGCAAAACGGGTATGTGGCACTGATGCCACGAACCGAACAGCGCGATCTCGGCGATTCCGACAGCCCCATCGAAGACGAACTCGAAGACGCCTTCAGCCGAATGATCGGAGAGGGGACGCAGCGGCTGCACCGACCGTGGCGCGAAGTGTTGACGACGGGTTTCTTCGGCGGTACCGAAGTGGCCCTGGGGGTGCTGGCCTACCTCTCGGTGCTGAGCGCGACCCACAATCCGTTGCTCGCCGGCCTGGCGTTCTCCGTCGGCTTCCTGGCATTGCTGCTCGGCCACAGTGAGTTGTTCACCGAGGGATTCCTGATACCGGTCACCACGGTCGTGGCCAAGCGCGCGAGCCCGGGACAGCTGTTCAAGCTGTGGAGCGGCACGCTGGTGGCCAACCTGATCGGCGGCTGGCTGATCATGTGGCTCATCATGACGGGGTTCCCGAAGTTGAGGGCACAGACGATCGAGTCGGCGCAGCACTTCATCGAGGCACCGCTGGGGGCCGAGAGCCTGGCGCTGGGGATTCTCGGTGGAATGGTGATCACCCTGATGACCCGCATGCAGCATGGCACCGATTCGGTACCGGGCAAGATCGCTGCCGCGATCGCGGGTGCGTTCCTGCTGGCGGGGCTGCAGATGTTTCATTCAATCCTGGACTCGCTGCTGATCTTTGGCGCACTGATCTCGGGGGACGCGCCGTTCGGCTACTTCGACTGGCTGGCCTGGTTCGCCTACACCGCGCCCGCGAACATGGCCGGTGGGCTGGCGCTCGTCACGCTGCTGCGCCTCATTCGCAGCAAGGACCGGCTGAAGGACGAGCGCGACGACGCCGAGGCCGACGACTGAAATCGCTTCGGCGCCAGCCGTTTTCGGTCGTGCGGCGGGTCTACCTCAGCCGAGTAGGAGCACGATGCCTCCGGCGATCGCCCAGACGATGAGCACGGCGAAGACGACGATCCACCGGCCGCGCCGGGCCAGCCGGAACAGCGTCAGGGCGGCGAAGAGGACGCCGACGTACAGTGCGGCGGGATTCGCGCTCACCCATTGCGCAACGTGGTGGCACGGGAACGACTGACACACCTGCTCAGCGTGACACGGTCGCGGCGGCGAGCGAGCGGTTGGTCGCCCCGCGCCCCGGTATCGGCAGCCCCTTCGCGGCTGGCACGCAGACGGTTCACAGCTAGGGGCGGGATGGTGGTCGACGTCGTGCTGGAAGTCGGGCGCCGCGACGCGAGTTGCGTTGCGGCGCAATGTTTTCGGTGCTAGGCGCCGGGCGTACAGTACGTGGCCTCGAGCACGCGGTCCCGCGGGTCGATCGAGCCCGGGGCGCCGGCTTGGTTGAACGTCACCGACAGCGCGCGTCTTTGGTCCGACGCAACGCTGAGCGTGTGATAGCCGAACAGATCACCACCGTGGCCCCACACCGTGACACCGCAGGGCAGTGCGATGCTGATGAGGCCCAACCCATAACCCCTTCCGCGACCACCCTCGGGCCACGGCGCGGTGGCCATCATCTGAGCCAACTGCGGCCGCGGGATCACCCGTCCGCCGACCAATGCGGCCATGAACGTGGTGAGGTCTTCGCCGCTGGAGACGAGCGCTCCGGCCATGTCGGAATTCGAAGGCTCGTAAGGGGTTACGTCGACGCGCGGCCCAGGCTCGGCGCCGTCATGCGGCGCCGCCGAGGCCGGGTCGAGATCTCCCGAAGCCGGAAGGTAAGGGCCCCCGAGTAATTCGTATCCGTGCGCGAAGGGGGCGCGCAGCGTGGTGTCACCTGCGGCGGGGAAGTACGTGTCGGCCAGCCCCAGCGGCACGATGATTCGACGGGTGATCTCGTCGGCCGGGTCGCGTCCGGTGACGGCGGTGATGATCATGCCGGCCACGACGAAATTGGTGTTGGTGTACTTGATCATTGCGCCGGGGGAGAACTGGGCGGGTTTCCTCAACGCCAGGTCGAGCAGCTGTTGTGAGGTCTGAGGCGGCCCGTGCGGGTCGGTGTCGTAGTAGTACTCGGGCAAGCCGCTGCTGTTGTGCAGCAGTTCGCGCACCGTGATCGCGGTGGCATCGATCCCGGCGCCTCGAATGCGGCCGGGCAGATAGGACTCCACCGACGCGTCGAGGTCGACCTTGCCCTCGGCGACCAGCTGCAACATCGTGGCGGCGACGAAGGTCTTCGTGACGCTGGCGGCGCGGATGCGGATGTGGGGTCCGAACCCGGCGTGCGTGTCGACGTCGGAATAACCGGCGGAGAACCGGCTCACCGTCGTGCCGTCGCGTGTCACGGCGACGCCGCCCGCCAGTCGTTGGTCGGCCGTGACGTCGGTCAGGACCGCGGCCAGGTCGGTGCTCGCCCGGGCGGGGACGGCGCCCACTCCTGCCGCGAGCAACGCGGTAGCGGTGGCGATCGCAACGAGGGCACGCACGACACCTGACAGTACTTCGGCCGACGCGACGAGGCGGGGTGGTTGCCAAGGCTTGCCGTGGCAGTCGTGCGGTCAGACAATGTCGTCATGCTGGCCCGGCGTCGCCGTCTTCTGGGACGCGGTGTGACGATGCTGGGACCCTTGCGCCACTCCGAATATCGCCGTCTGGTGGGTGCTCTGGCCGTCTCGGTCGTGGGGGCCGGGATGTGGACCGTCGTGATGCCCATGCAGGTGCTCGACATGCGCGACGACGCGAGGGCCCTCTCGGTGGTGGCCACCTGCCTCAGCACGGCTGCGGTGGTGGCGGCACTGATCGGCGGTGTGGCAGCCGATCGCCTGCCGCAGCGACGGATCATCATCGGCGTGCAGACGCTGAACTTCGTGTGCCTGCTCGCGATCGCACCGCTCGCCGTCCTCGATCGTCTCCAACTCTGGGAGTTGGCGCTGGCGGCGACAGTGGTCGGAATGGGTGGCGGTCTGTTCGCTCCCGCGTTCACCGCCTATCTCCCGACGCTTGTGCCCGAGCGAGAACTGATGGCAGCCAACGGGATCGAAGGCGTCATGCGCTCGACGCTGCAGCAGGCCGTCGGCCCCACGCTGGCTGGCGTGCTCCTGGGTGCCGCCTACCCCGACACCGGGCTCGTCATCATCACGGCCCTCTACGTCGTGAGCCTGGCCCTGCTGATCACGCTCAGACCGTCCCGCCCGGCGCCCGCGGTGGCGTCGCGAAGGGGATGGCCGTGGTCCGACGTGCGCGACGGGTTCCGGGTAGTGGTTCGAACCCGTTGGCTGCGCTGGACTCTCGCCGCCAACGCCGTCTCGACCTTCGCGGTCGCCGGACCGGTGGAGGTGCTCCTGCCCTACCTCACCCAAGAGCACTTCTCGGACGGGCCCCTGGCGTTCGGCGCCATCGTGGCGGCGGTGGGAGCCGGTTCGACCATCGGCGCGATCGCGGTGTCCTCGCGCGGGCTGCCGCGCCGCTACTTCTCCGCGCTCGTGCTGGGAGGCGCCGTCGCCATGATGCCGCTCGCCGTCTTGGGCAATGTCTCGATCTTCCTCGTCATGGCGGGGTCGGCGGCCGTCGTCGGTGTCGGACAGGGAATCTCCGTCGTCATCCGCGCCACACTGCTGCAGCGACGCGTGCCTCGCGAGAGTCTGGGTCGGGTGGCCAGTGCCGACGTGTTGGCGACCCTGGCGCTGCTCCCGGTCTCGACCGCAGTGACCGGCGCGCTGTCGGAAGTCGTTCCCATGGGCGTCATCTTCGGGGTGGCCGCGTGCCTGCCCATCCTCGCCGCGTCGGTGGCCATGGTGGCGGGGCGGCTGCGACGCGACGAACTCGAACACGACCTGCGGTGATCACGTGCGACGGGGCGGCTTGGGTCGTCGTGGACTTCCGGCACCGCCACCAACATGGGGGGAGGGGTGGCGGCACCGGAAGCGTCTGTGGGGCAGCGCTATTCGGCGCTGACGGTCATCGTCGACACCGCCATGTGCGTGTCACGCACAGGACTGTCAGGCCGAGCCCGAGACCGGTGAGGAAGGCGGTCTGTACCTCTGCGTGGGTGCGTGTCGGGCGCATGCTCTCGTATCTCTTGTCCGATCGCATCATGGGGACGTCCGCTCGACGGCCGTCGCTCTGGTTCCGCGGCATTGTCGTGGGACCGATCCCGTTAGGTTGCGGCGTGTTCACGGTGGCGCAGCTCGTCGGCTCGGTTCTCCAGTTCCTGCATGGATTGTGGTGAAAGACCGACGGCGCGTGAGGCGATCCGGCGGACACCCTCGTCGCGCAACCCCGCCAGCAGTGTCAGTTCGCGGCTGACCCGTTGGTAGTAGTCGTCGTCGGTGAAGTACCGCACGTCGACGCGGAAGAACGCCGCGAGCGCCGCCATCGTGGCCCCGGACGGATTGGTGCGCCGTCCCCGGCGAAGCTGCGACAGGTACGGCGCGGACATCGTGATGCCCGCGGTGTGGCACGCCGCGATGAGCTCGGCTCCGGTGTGGGGGGATCCGCCCAGCGGATACACCGTGGCGAACAGTCGGTTCAACCGGTCCGCAAATGACGTCGGCATGCTTTCCTTCCGGGTGGGAGTGGGGTTGGCGTGTCCGGAATGGTCGGTCACCGTGGTTGCAGCAGGTATCCACGGCCTCGAACGGTGTGGATCATGGGTCGGCGCCCCGAATCGATCTTCTTCCTCAGGTAGGACACGAAGATCTCGACCAGGTTCGGGTTTCCGTCGAAGTCCGAGTGCCACACGTCGCGCAGGATCTGGGGCTTGGTGACGACGCGGCCCGAGTTCTGCATCAGGTAGCCCAGAAGCTTGAACTCCGTCATCGTCAGCTCGACCTTGCGACCCTCGCGGGTGACCTCGTGGCTGTAGAGGTCCAGGATCAGGTCGCCCACGACGAGACGTCCGCGGTCCAGGTCGGTGACGACACCGCTGCGCCTGATCAGCCCGCGCATCCGCAGGACGACCTCCTCGAGGCTGAACGGTTTGGTGACGTAGTCGTCGCCGCCCTGCGCCAGGCCGGCGATGCGATCCTCGGCAGTTGCCCGTCCCGTCAGGAGGAGCACCGGCAGCTTGGGGGAGAGAGCCCGCAGCGCGTGCATCAACGTCAAGCCGTCGGTGTCGGGTAGCGCGATGTCCAGGACGGCGAGATCCGGCTGTTCGCGGGTCGCCGCGGACATGGCGCTGGACCCATCGCGGGCGGTGGACACGTGCCAGCCCTCCCGCCGGAGCGCGATCGTCAGTAACTCGGCAATCAAGGGCTCGTCGTCGACGACGAGCACCTTGACGGGCGTGCCGTCGGCACGGACCACCCGTGTCTCGTCGTTCCAGGTCATCGATCGGTCACGCGTTTCGGTGATCGTCACGGCGCCGCCGGAGGCCGGTGGGTCGCGCTTGTCGTGACTCGAGCCAGCACGGTGAGCGCGGTGGCGAACTCCAGTGCGGGGGGCTGCCAGCTATCGACGACCCGATGTGTGGACGAGGACCCCGCACCTGCGCGCTGCGGTGTGCGTCGCTCATCGACTGTCACGTGCCGGACTCCTGCCTGCTGACCCCCAAAGACAGGGCGAAAGTAGCATGTTAGGAATCGAATAGCATCGTAACGCGGCGCTGAACTGGCTATTTATGGACAGATTCAGATGTCATCCACAGAGTTCTCAGGTTCGACGCCCGTCCTTGACGGCGGCCCGGGTGTCCCGGGTACGGGCTGGCGATCGTCGGCCGCGGCAGGCAAGGCCCGTCTCGACGCGGTCATCGGTGCGGCCCGACGGCATGTCCAGCGAACTACGGGTGGCCGCCTCCACCGCCGGAGCCAGGGCCACCGGGGCCGCCTCCTCCGCCGGGCCCGCCGCCGGAACCGGCGCCCCCAAAACCGCCTCCGGGTCCGGGGAGGGAACCCGGTCCCCGCGGGCCCGGGCCGTTCGGCACGTGCGGCGGCGGGGGACTGAACGAGAACCCGGTCCGCGGCGGCGGAGCGCTCGGGCGGGGTGCCGCGCCATTGCCCGTCGGTTGCGGCGCGGCGAGCGCGGGCCCGGGCGGCGCCTCGGTGGCAGAAAGGGTGGGCGACGTCGCCGACGACGCCGACGGGGAGGGCGCGTCCGTCGGCGGGGATGACGACGGCGGGTCGACCGGGGCGTCGTCAACGATTGATGACGGTGTGATTCTCACCGCCGAGGAGGAGGACACCGAGGGGGTTGGGGATTGCTCGGTCCTGATCAGGTCGGGCGACATCGGCGCGTTGCCGGTCTGCACCAGGGTCGCGCCGAGTCCCGCGCCGACGAGCAGGACGGCCAACAGGCTCGCCGCCATGAGCGGCCCGCGACGGGCGGCGGGCGCGGTGACGAGCTCGGCTTCGGGTGCACTCGTCGAGCCGTCACCCACGAATGGGCTGAAGCACCTCGCGGCGTAGGCCTCCACGTCGTGTCGTGACGCAAGGGGGTTGTCCGGGTCGTTCACCACCACCAGGGAGTGCGCCATCCGCACGAAGACGTCGGCCAGGGCGTCCAGATCGTCGGGGTCGCCGACGATGGGCTCGAGCCGAGCGGCGACCAGCGGCCGCGCGGTCTCCATGATCGAGGCCGGCCCCGTCGACTGCAGACTGGTGATCATCTCGGGCTCGGTGGTGGACAGTCGGACGACCAGCGGATGGTTGCGCACCGACCATACGACGTCGGAGAAGGCCCGCACGGCGCGGTGTTCGGGTTCTCGCTCGGCGGCGTCGGCGAACGCAGTGTCGAGAACCGTCGACAGCTCGCGTAACACGGCTGAGCGCAGGAGTTCGTTCTTGCTGGACCAGCGGCGGTAGACCGTCATGTGGGACACGCCGGCATATTTCGCGACCGACTCCACGGTGGCACGCTTGACCCCAAAGTCCGCGAGTACGCGCGAGGCGGCCTCGAGAATCTTCGTCCCCGTGGGGTCCGGCGCCTGCGCGGGCACGGCGGCCACCTTTCGTCGCGGAGGGCGGCGGCGACGACCCACGCCGAATGAGACGGCCTCCAGCGACCCGATAGTACTGCCCGACGAGGGAACGCCACCCCAGCCTGTGGACCTTCACAGCCCGCCCCGCCGCGTGTTCGATCAGCTGTCGGCCTTCGCCGAGGTCGCCGAGGTGGCGGCGTGCGCGGAGGACGAACGGTGTTTGCCAGTCGGCTTGGCCGCGGCGGCGGATGCACTCGGGGTGGCGGGGGTGGCCGCGTCGGGATGTCCGGGATGGGTGCCCTTCGTCGCCGTGTGCGCGGGACGCGTCGGGGTTGCTGCGTCCGTCGTGCTCGGCTCGGTGGCGGCAGCGGCGGTGGTCGTGCTCGGCTCGGTGGTCGTCGCGGTTGCGGTCGCGGCGGTTGCGGTGGGCGTGGTTGCGGTGGTCTTCCTGACGACGGACTTCTCGACGCCGGACTTGGCGTCGCCGGTGGTCGTGCCGGACTTCGCGTCGTCGGTGGTGGTGGCGGACGCCGTGACGACGGATGCCTTGACGACCGATGCCGTGACGGTGGCGGGGGCCGCGTCGACGGCTGCGGACGCGGCCTTGGTCGTGGCGTTTGCGGTGGAAGTCGACGTCGCCTTCGACGAGGCGGCCTTCTCGAAGGTGGCGGCCAGTGCGGTGAAAGCCTTGGTGATTGCCTGTGAAATCTGCTGCCCGAGGTGGGCCAAGGCCTGTGCTGCCGCCGTGACGGTGGCGCTGATCTGCTGACCCATCGCGGCGACGGCCTTGCTCACCGATTGGACGAACGCCGCCATCTGCTGGGCGGCGGCCGCGATCGGCGTGGTGATCGTGGTGGTGACGACCGTGGTGGCGTACTTGGCGATCTCCGCGGCCAGGACGGCGACGGCGAGTTTGGGTGTCCAGTCGGCTTCGTAGATTCCGTAGGTGCCGTCGACGCCGTCCTGGGCGGTGTAGATGTAGACCGGCCCGGCGTAGGTGAGGGTCTCCCAGGTGTCGATGAGGTCCTGAATGTAATTGGCTTGGGTTTGCTGGCTGACGTCGGACGTCTGGACGCCGTACTCGGTGATCCAGATCTTGGTGGGATCGCCGGCAGCGACCAACATGGCCTCGATGGCTTCGATCTGGGTCAGGGGGGAGTTGGCTACCCCTGCCCCCGCGGAGAATTCGAGCGAGGTCTCATAGGGGTGGAATGCCAGCGCGTCGAAGTACCCCGAGGCGCCGTCGGCGAGCATCTCCTGTACGAAGGTGACCGGGTCGAGGGTGAGATTGCCGAAGCTGACGACGCTGCCCAACCCCGCGGCGATCACACTCGCGCTGGGGTCGACCGCCTTGATGGCGGTGTAGCCCGCCTTGAGGAGTGCGGTGTAGGTCGCCGGGTCGATCGGATCGTAGGACGCCACGGAGTTGGGTTCGTTCCAGATTTCGTAGGCCGAGATCTCGTTGCCGTAGCGTTCGGCCACCTGGGTGAGGAACGCCGCGTAATCGGTCGGGTTCGGCGTACCGGCGCCAAGGATGGTGCCGCTCGGCGCATCCCATGTCGGTGTGGAGGTCACTCCGGCCAGCACGCTCATGTTGCGCGCGGCGGCGGCCGCCATGACTTCGTCGATGTAGGTCCAGTTGTACGTGCCCTCCGCCGGTTCGATCAACGCCCACGGGACGAAGACCCGAATACTGGTCACCCCCAGCGATTCGAGGGTGTCGAGGGTCGTGTCGATGTCGGCGACCGACTCGCCGTACAGGTCGGAGTCGGCGATGCCGATGGTGGAGGCGGAGTCGACGATCGAGGCGGTGTAGGCGACGGCCGCCGACGATTGCACCGGTGGGTTGCGCAGCGCCGCGCAGTGCGTGCACACCGTGGCCGTGGCGACGGTCGCGACGAGAAGTCGGGTGGCCGCGGATCGGGCCGACCGTGCGGAGATGGCGTACATGACGACCTCGATTCGATTGAGCAGCAGCAAACTCGCTCAACGGTAGGAACCATCGTCGCTCGCGGGTGAGCGTCCTCAGCGTCTACTTATCTGGGTCTCAGGCCGGCGATCGCGGCAGTTGCAAACCGCAAAACATCGGACGCCTAGTATGAATTTGCCGGAACCGTTTCAGTGCGCCGATGAACGCTGACGACGGCGGTAGCCAGGTGGGATGAGCCGCAAACGCCATCCAATTCGGGTCGACGGCTGTCGTTGCCGCGACACCACCCGGTCCATGATGGGCGACCCGCGTGCCAAAGGTCAGTCGCAAAACTCACAGCTAACGATGGGTCGGCCTCGGCGGCCGCGTGACACCAGCGGCTCGTCGACGGGGTGACGGCTCGAATGCGGACCCTCGGGCCGGGCGTCTCGACGTTGGATGGCTTAGGTGTTCCAAACGTCCAGTCTCGCAGCGCGATTGACGTCGCGATCGCGCAACGTGTTGGTGCCCAACACGTCTTCGCGCGAGGGGCGGCACGACGCCCACGACGGCATCTGCGGGCGACGCCGACCCCAGGCGCCGGGCTCATCGGCCGGGCCGTCGTACGCGGGGGACGGTTCTCGTGGGAGGGAGGTTTTGAGGGCTCCCGGGGTG
Organism: Mycolicibacterium madagascariense; assembly: GCF_010729665.1. NCBI lineage: Bacteria > Bacillati > Actinomycetota > Actinomycetes > Mycobacteriales > Mycobacteriaceae > Mycobacterium > Mycolicibacterium madagascariense. The sequence continues at coordinate 1,950,393 of NZ_AP022610.1, forward strand.
GATATGTCTTGATCGCTCTCTTGTACGTCTACATGGGATGGAGTGCGTAACATGATGTTTCGTCGTATCGCTGCTGGCGCTGCCATCGCGGCCGGAGTGATGATGGGTTGGGGAGCTGTCGACGCGGCGGCCGCTCCGGCCCCTGGTCAGCCCGGGGCCCCAGTGCTGCCGCCGGCCGGTCCGGACGCAGGTACGCCGCCGGCGTGGGCGCCACCCAAGCCGGTGGATCCGGTGTGGGCCAACGGTCAGCCGCAGGTGTGGGACGAAGGGTGGAACCACTGGGGGGTCTGGGAGAACGGCGTGTTCGTCCCGACCTACTAGTCCCGTCCGCCCGTCGAAGCGGCGCCGCGCCTGCGGTGCCGCTTCGACGCTGTGCGCCGGTGGCCGTATTCGCACGGTCGATCCGAGTCGCCGCGCCAGGACGATTCAGAGGTCGTGCGCGGCGTTGACGGCGTAGGTGAGTTGGGCGCGGTTCGCGGCGCCGAGTTTGGTGCAGGCGCGTAGTACGTGCGTCTCGACGGTGCGCACGGACAGCGTGAGCTGTTCGGCGATGGACTTGTTCGTGTGACCCGCGGCAACCAGCACGGCGATCTGGTGTTCCCGCCCGGTCAGGGGGAGCGGCTGCAATGCCGCCTGCAGAGCGGGCGTCATCGGCTGACCGCAGCCCTGGCGGAGGCGGGCGGCCGTGGCGCGCGCCCGCAGCGCCTCGCCGGTGTGGCCGGCTGAGCCGTGGGCGGTGGCGGCCTGGGCGGCGGCGTCCGCGGCGGCGCATCGCAGCCCAGCGTCCTCCAGTTGGGTGGCGACCCGCTCGAGACGTTTCCCGTCATTGGCGGCCAGGGCCTGTGCGTGCGCGAGGACGAGAGTGCCGTAGGCACAGTCGATTCGGCGGGTCAGGCGAATCAGCTCAGCGAGGGCGGTGACGTCGCCGAGGCGTAGGGCGTCGTGATGGGCCAGCAGTGCGGGGCCCAATTGCCCTGTGGCAGTGGCGGTGGTGATCGCAGTGCGCGCGGCGGCCCGGGCCCCGACGAGGTTGCGCTCGGCGGCCAGCGTCCATACCCGGGCTTGGCGCAGTTCGGGTAGGTGGATGGTCGTGCGTGCGTCGTGGAGGCGGTCGGCGTCGGCCAGCGCGGCCGCCGCACCAGCTGCGTCGCCCAATTGACCCAGCGCGGTGGCCAACCACGAGGAGTTCAGCGCGCCCCACGCGTTGCCGGTCTGCTGGTAGTACTCGGTGGCTCCCCGTAGGTGAGCGATGGCGGCGGGCAGATCGCCGGCGATCACCTGCACGTGACCGACCAGGACCTGACCGCTCGCGTGCGCGGGTTGGCGACGCTCGGAGATCTGCAGATGGTGGGTGGCGACGTTGGCGGCAACGTCCACGCGGCCCTGCAGGATTGCGGTGTGTGCCTCGCCGAGGGCGGCACCGTAACGGACCCCGTCGGGTTGTTCGACGCTGGCGGTGCGCGAGACGTGCTGCGGCACGTCCTGGAGGCGACCCAGCCGCGCGCACGACAGCGCGGCCGCCGAGGCCGCCCACGCCACGGCCAGGTCTTGCACACCGGGGGTGGTGAGCACCGCGTCGGCGAGGCGCAGGCAGTCGTCGAGACGTCCGAGGTTCATCGCGAACTGCGAGGCGAGCCCATCGATCGTCGCCAATTGTGTCGGCTCGGTGATCCGGGCGCGCAGTTGGGTGAGCCACGACGCGGCCTGCTCGGCGCGGCGCAGCATCCAGAATTCGTTGGCGGCCTTGCAGATTGCCCAATACACCAACTCGAAACCAGACAGGTCTGCAGGGTCGACGGCGTCGAGGATCTCTTCGGCGTCACTGCCGCGGCCCTGCCAGCACACCGCCTGGGCCAGGGTCATACGCGCAGCGAGATCACCGCTGCGCGCCAGGGCGGCGCTGGCCAACCGTTCGGTCAGCTCGAAGTCCCCCAGGAACATCGCCTGCCACGCCGCGCCCGTCAGATCGGCCAGTGGTGGGGGCGCGTCACTGTCCAGGGCCAGGGCCGTCAACCGCAATCGGTCCACCGGCGACACCGCAGGCACCGGCACGTCTCGTTGGGTCAGCGCGTGCACCAGCTCGGTACGCAGGCGGCGGGCGTGGAGGTGTCCCATCGCCGCGCGCAGGCGCTCGGTATAGAGCGGATGACCGGAGAAGGCGTGCAGCTGACCGGCGTGGGACGTGATGCGCAGTGCCGCAACGCGTTCCCCGTCCTCGAGTGCCTCTTCGTCGACGAGGCTGGCGAGCACCGCGACCGGCAGTGGTTCTTCGATCGCCAGATACCTCAGGGCCTCCAACGTCCCGGCGGGCAGGTCGCGCAACGCGGTGTCGATCAGGTCGAGTAGCGGATCGTTGAGCGTCGTCGGGCCTGTCCACTGCCATTCCCCGCGCTGGAGATGCACACCGTCGTGCTGGCGGGCGCCCTCGACGAGGTGACGCAGGAAGAGCGGATTGCCCTGGCTGAGCGTGAAGACCCGCTCCGCGGCCCCCACCGACACGGGGCCTCCCAGGACTGACTCCATCACCCTGGTCACCTCCCGTGCGGTCAGGGAGCCGACGTCCAGGCGCGGCAGATGGCCGTCCTTCCAGACCGCGGTGATCGCCTCGGGGGTGGGTTCGCCGCTGCGACACGTGATCAGCACTCGGGCCCGGCTGGTCGTGACCATCTGATGGACCAGCGTCGCGGAGTACCCGTCGAGCAGATGGGCGTCGTCGATCACCAGCAGCACTGGATGGCCCGCCGGTGGGCACAGCTCGGCCTTGGCCGTCCGCAGCACCGCGGCGGGATTGGACCCCGGGGGGACGTCGATCAGGTGGGCGAAGGCACCGAAGGGGATCTCACGGGTCGACGCCGTCGCCGATACCCACCGCACAAGCGCTTCGGCGCCCTGAGCCGACGACCACCGCCGGACTCCTGCTCGCGCCAGCACGGTCTTGCCGACGCCCGCCGCACCGAACAACGCGATGCCCGAACCGTCGGGATCGGTCAGGGCGGCATCGAGCGTCGCATTCAAACCCGCGCGATCGTCGATCACCCACCCCGTCATCAAGGGCAGTGTAGAAGGACGGCTCCGCGGAGGTGGAACCAAACCTACGTAGCGCACTACGGATGCCCAGAATGCGGTCAAATGGTATTTGCTACAGAGCAGGTTCCATATAAACCGACGATAGCTGAACTGCACGGTTGTCCATGGCGATCCGTGAAGCCTGCAGCGCGTCAATTTGATCTTGAATCACAATGACGACGCGAGCAAGCGTGCTGATCCAGGATCGTCGGGGCGCCCCTGGGCGCGACCCACATCTACCGGTACCGACGGCGGTCAGTCGCCGTGTCGGGCCGGGACGGCATTGCAAAAACATTGTCCAACAGTATATTTCCCCAACCGCGTTTCAAAGGTGCCATGTGCCTCTCGTCGGCGTCAGGGACTTCGCGCGAGCCGGGGTGGTTGGTCCGTCACCCGCACGGCCGGCAACGTTCCAAGCCATGCCGGAAACACGCCGGTGGCCAGAATTCCTCCCATCGATGCACCAACGTAGGTGCGATGTCGTATATTGCTGAGCGGTTCGATATGCGTGTTACGGTGTTTGCCGACGAGCGATGAACGCGACGTGAAGTCCTAGGGATCGACCGATCCTCGGGGGGATGGCATCACCGTATTGGGGGATGCCTGATGAAGGGGTGGACATTTCATGGCGGGTCGTCACCGGATGGGCGCGAAGGCTGGCGCGAAGGGTCGTCGCGGGGAGCGGCGCACCTTGGCGGTGTCATCCTGGCTGGGCGCCGGCGCCATCACGCTGGGCGTGGGTGCGGCGTTGGCGAGCGGGGGCGGCGTGGCCCATGCCGACAGTGGGTCCGGTTCGTCGGCAACCGCACCTCGTGACGACGGCGGGTCCGCGCGGCACGCCGTCGCGTCCGGCAGCACGACGCACGCGGGGTCGGCGGCGGCAGACACGAAGACCTCTGCTCAGGGCACCTCGGGATCTGCGCGCTCCGACACGAGCACCTCACCCTCCTCGGCGGAGGACGCGACGACCCCGGGGGTGGACCCGCTGTCGGCGGGGCGTTCCACCGGGACAAGGCACTCGTCACCAGCGCTGTCGACGGGTTTGCCGTCGACCAAGACGCCGTCGACCAAGACGCCGTCGACGGGTTCGCCGTCGACCAAGGCACCGTCGCGCTCCACCAAGGAGCCGTCGACGACCTCGCCATCGACCTCGACCGGGCTCACGTCGTCGCCGTCGACCACGACCTCCACCGCTCACGTCGGCGCGCAGACCGCGGTGAAGGCCGTCACGCCGATGACGTCGTCGACGTCGCTTGGCACGATAAACACCACTGCGCCAACGGCTTTGGTGGTGCCGACCGTGTCGGTGGTGACTCCGGTGGCCCAGACCCCCGATGAGGTGCTGGCGGCCTTGATCGCGGTGTTCATCAGCAACGGCACCGCGGCTCATCCCAACGGGGGATTGCTCTTCGGGACCGGGTACAGCGCCACCACCGGATGCGTCGCGGCGGGCTGCAATGGCGGTAACGGCGGCATCTTCGGCAACGGGGGCGCCGGGGCGGACGGCGGCCGCGGCGGCAGCGCGATCTTGATCGGCAACGGCGGCGCCGGCGGAGATGCCGTCGTCGCGGGCAATGCCGGGGGTGCGGGCGGCGCGGGTGGACTGCTGATCGGCTCGGGTGGGCGTGGCGGCAGTGGCGCCACGGGCCTGGTCGGATCCACGGCAACTCAGCCCGGTGCCACCGGCGGTACCGGCGGCACCGGCGGGGCGGGTGGAGCCGGTGGGGCGGCGGGTCTGCTGCTCGGTTCGGGCGGCGCCGGTGGCAACGGAGGCACCGGTGGCCGCGGTGGTGACGGCGCGACCGGGGCGACCGGCGCCACGGGATTCGCGGGCACCTCGGTGAATCTGGATGGGGGCACCGGCGGCACGGGCGGCACGGGCGGCAACGGCGGTGTCGGCGGTACCGGCGGCAACGCAGGCGCCGGCGGTCAGGGCGCGGGTGTTCGGCACTCGCGGCATCGCCGGCGTCAATGGCAATGGCGGTGATGGTGGCACTGCCGGTCGGGGTGGCACCGGCGGCACCGGCGGGACCGGGGGCACCGGCCAGACCGGCAGCGTGGGTGTGCTGCCCGGCGGTACCGGCGGCGGTGGCGGCACCGGCGGCACGGGGGGCAATGGCGGCACCGGCGGCGCGGCCGGCACGGGTGGAGCCGGCGGACGACGCGGAAGCGGTGGTTCCGGTGGCACCGACGGCGCCGTCGGGGCCACCAACACCCAGGGTGACGGCGGCACCGGCGGCAACGGGGGAATCGGAGGTACGGGTGGCACCGGTGCGACCGGCGCTACCGGGACGGCCGGCGCTCCCGACGCCGTGCAGACCGGTGACCAGCTTTCCGGCAGTGCCGGAGGCGCGGGCGGCGCTGGCGGCACCGGTGGGGTGGGTGGCACCGGGGGCAATGCCGGCCACGGGGGCGCCGGCGCCACTACCGGCGCCAACGGCGTCGACGGCGTGGGCGGGGTCGGCGGGACCGGAGGGGCGGGTGGCACCGGCGGCGTGGGTGGCGACGCCTCGGCCACCAGCGATGTGGCCACCCATGTCGTCGGCGGCGACGGAGGGGCCGGCGGGGACGGTGGGGCCGGAGGCCTCGGCGGTCAGCCCGGGAGCGGCGGGACGCCGTCCGGCACCGGTGCCACGGGCGCGGGTGGTGCCGGCGGCATGGGCGGCAACGGAGGCAACGGCTCCCTCACGGATGTGCCGGGATTCGTGGGGGTCTCATCCCGCGGCGGTGACGGGGGCGCCGGAGGTTCGTCCGTCGGCACCGGCGGCACGGGTGGCGCCGGTGGCAACGGCGGCAACGGCGATGCCGTGGGCAGCGCGCTGGGGGTCCCCGCTCCCGACGCCTACGGCGGTGACGGTGGCACCGGGGGCAGTGGAATGACCGGCGGTGCCGGTGGCATGGGCGGGCAGGGCACCGCGGTCGGTGCGCAGGTCTATGAAGCCTTCGGCGGCGACGGCGGCGACGGCGGACCCGCCTTGCTCACCGGAGGCAAGGGCGGCACCGGGGGTGCCGCAATCGTCGATCCCGGCGCCACGGCATTCGGGAAGATCGGCGGTGACGGCGGCGACGGTGGCAACGCCATCCTGCCGGGAGGGCACGGCGGCGACGGGGGCAACGGCGGCGACATCACGCCCTCTGCTGGGCTGAACCTGGTCGGTTACGGTGGAGACGGTGGTACGGGGGCGGCGGGCAACGGTGCCGCCGGCAACAGCGGCCGGTACCTCACCAGCTGAGCCGCCGCCGCGGCAGGATCGCAGTCGTCACCTCGACGGGCACGGCGGCGGACGTCGATGACGGCACCGTCCAATGTCATTGTGCGGCAACGTCTTAGGCGCTCAGTCGGTCGGACCCGCCCGCAGCGGGCGTAGCATGGCGGCCAGGTCGGGGGGCCATCGACAGGGGAGTCAACAATGACGTTTCATTCGACCCGTTCACTCGTCGCCGCGTCGGCAGCGATGCTGGCGCTCTCCGTGAGCAGTGCCGTCGCCGCAGCCGACCCTCCCGCTCCGGGGTCTGCGTGCGGCCCAGACAAGGTCATCACGTCGATCAACACCTGTGAGCCGCTCAACTCGTCCTGCACCGGTTACGACAGCATGATCATCGGACGCGTGGCCGCAGACGGTCGCTGCGTGATTCCCGGGCTCGAGGGCACCACCTGGTAGCCGGCCCACCCGACGGGGTCGGGGTTCGTCGACTCAGCGGACCGGTGTCCACTCCCGGCTGGCGGACTTGCGGAACAAGAACACCGACACGGAATTGGAGAACCAGGCCCACAGCAATCGGGGCCATCCCACCGCGTGGGCGCGGCGGCCCGTGTGCCACACGGTCAGGTGGTTGACGAACCTCGTCTGACCGATCTTGGAGAGTCGCCGGAAGAGATCCATGTCCTCCGACGCCGTGAGTCGCTCGTCGAATCCGTCGACTCGGTCGAAGGCCCTGCGGTCGATCATCTGGAATTCCCCACCCGAACCGCCCACGCCAAGCACGTTGTTCTGCAGGGCGAACTGCAATCCCAGGGTGAAGAAGACGTAGCGATCGAACAACGTGCTCACCTCGCGGAAGACGCGGTAGCGTCCCGTCAGCGCCACCAGTCGTGGCCGACGGATGAATTCCGCCCGTGCCCTGGCGAAGAAGGCGTCGACGTCGTGGATGATGACGTCGGCGTCGAGGAAGACCACGAAGTGTCCCCGGGCCCGCGCGGCGCCCATGTTGCGCGCCATGCCGATCGTCTGTCGGGCCTGCCCGTCGTAGACGATCACCTCGTCGGCATACCTGCGGCACACCTCGATGGTCCCGTCGGTGCTGTTGCCGTCGGACACGATGATCTCGCGAGCGCCGGAGTACTGCGATAGGCACCGGAGGGTTCGTTCGATCGTCGCGATCTCGTCGAGCGTCGGGATGACGAAGGAGATCGTCTCCGGGCTCACGCCCCCACGCCGTCGATCGGCCATGCCGACAGTGTGCCCAACCAATGCCATACGGTCAAACGATTGCATGATCATCATGGATGAACAACCATCGAATGGTGGACTCTGCGCCGGGAGCCCGCTGCCGCGCGCGCTCGGCGTGCATGACGCCGTCACCCTCGACTCAGCTCCACGGCCTTGACGATCAGCAGGATGGCGCCGATCACCAGGTAGCCGCGCAGGGCCAGCATGCCGAGTTTCGTTCCCGCCGACCACGTTACGGGTTCCAACAGTGCCAGCGGTGGCATCCGCCAGTGCATTGCGTCCTGCCGGGACATCCCGGGGAGCGGCGGCGTGCCGACAGGCTGACGCCGGCTCCGCCACCGCAGGACGCCGGTCGCCAGCACGCCGAGGACGACGAGACCGACCGCCAGACACGTCGTGACGGTCACCACGTCGAGCGTCGGGAACAACGTGGTGGCCATCAGGATCCCCGACAGCAGCAGGAGCACCGAGACGATGAGCACCGCGACCACGTTGAGCCAACGGCGATTGACCCACGGCCCCAATACTTCTCGGTCGTTGCACAGCAGGAGCAGGAAGACGCTGGCGCTGGGCAACAGCAGTCCGGCCAGCGCCTGTACCGCGGTGGTGATCAGTCCCAGCGGTGCGCCGGGGATCAGCACGATGCCCGCCGCCGCGGCGACCATCGCGGTGTAGGACAGGTAGAACGGCTTGGCGTCGGAGAACCCGCGGTGCAGAGAGTGCTTGAGGCCGAACACGTCCCCGAAGGCGTAGCTCGTCGACAGCGTCACCGCGGCAGCACCGACGATGGAGGCGTCCAGGAGCACGATGGCGAAGATCGGTCCCAGCACGCTGCTGTGCTGGGACAGCAGCGTGGCGACGTGTCCCGCGTCGACGAAGTCACCCGTACTGCCGGTGGATCGCGCGGCCCAGTCGGCGGTCATGACCAGTGCCGCAGCCCCGATCACCACCACGAACGCTCCGAGAGTGGTGTCGACGCGCTCGTAGCCGATGAACCTCGGGGTGATGCGTTTGTCGACGATGTTGGACTGTTGGAAGAACAGCTGCCAGGGCGCGACGGTGGTGCCCACGATCGCGATGATCAACAGCACCGCATCCGAACTCAGTCCGCCCCTGATGCCTGGCACGACGAGGTCGCGAGCCGCGGCACCCCACTGCGGATGGGACCACAGCAGCATCGGAAGCTGCAGGGTGGTGATGGCGATGAACACGAACATCGCTCGCTCCCAACGGCGGAAGCTTCCCGACGCCATGATCGCCACCAACGCCACGCCGGTGGTGGGAACGACGACGTACTTCGACACCCCGAAGTAGTCCGCCACCAAAGAGACCCCGATGAACTCGGTGACGATGGTCAGGAAGTTCAGCAGGAAGAGGTCTCCGACGCTGAACCACCCCCAGCCGCGGCCGAAGCGTTCGCTGATCAGTCGGGCGTGGCCGACCCCCGTCACCGCGCCGAGGCGAACCACCATCTCCTGGTTGACGATGAGGACGGGAATGAGCAGCACCAGGACCCAGAGCAGGCTGTAGCCGTAGTCCTGCCCGGCCTGCGCGTAGGTGGCTACGCCGCCGGCGTCGTTGTCACCGACCATCACGATCAGCCCGGGACCGACGATGGCAAGCAGTGTGAGCAGGCGGGTCCTGAACGTGCGCCCCTGGGTGGTGTCACCGATCGCGATTCGACCGAACGCGCCCTCGATGTCACCCAGGTGTGCGGAGTCCAACACCGCGGATGCGCCCCGCGACGTTCCGTCCAGCTCGCCCTCAGTCACGATCGAATCCGCTCGTGGTGCCGACCGTTTCGCGAACCGGGCGGGCAGCGGGTTCGCGGCGGCGCCAATCCTCGGGAATGGTCGCCTCGAGGACGTCGTCGAACGTCACGACGCCAAGCACCCGGTCACCCGCGTCCACCACCGGGATGAGAACCAGGTTGTAGTCCGCCATCAGCAGCGCGACGTCGGTGACGTCCGCCTCGGGGGTGACTCGCACCGGGTCGAGATCGAGCAGGTCCAGCACCGGTGCGTCCGGATCGGACTGCAGCAGTCGGATCACCGAGACGACACCGACGAGGACTCCGCTCGCGTCGACGGCGTGCACCTTCAGCAGCGCCTCGGGTTGCAGGGACCGGCCGGTGGCGATCACCGAAAGTGCTTGCGCCACAGTCGCCTCGACCGCGCAGGAGGCGACGTCGACGCTCATCAACCCGCCCGCGCTGTCCGGATTGAATCCCATGAGGGTGACGACCTTGGTGCGCTGACCCGCGGGCAGCATCTCCAGTACCCGCCGACGCCGGGACTGACGGAGGTCGGCGATGGCATCCGCGGCGTCGTCGGCGCGCATCCTGGCCAACACGGCGGCGACCTGGGCGTCGTCCATGTCGCGGAGGATCTCGCTGGCCTTGTCGGGGTCGAGCTCCTCGAAGACGTCGGCCTCCAGTTCGGGGTCGCCGTGAAGGCGATCGAGGATCTCCCCGCCCTCCTTGCGGTCGGCATCCTCGAGCAGGTCGGCGATCTGGGCCGCCTTGAGCCTCGACATCCGTGCGTCGCCCCGCCGGTCGCCGATGCTCTGGCGGTGCCCGATGAGGGGTTCGAAGGCCTTCCAGTCGCGGCGAGCGTGCCCGCTGCCGCGTTTGATCAAGCCGAACAACCGCGCTGGCCGGCGGGTGTCGAGCCGGGCCAGTGCCCAGCCCGTTCCGACGTCGTCGAGTTCGACGTCGTAGGCGCGCACCAGTTCCGCCGCCGAGACGTCGATCAGACGGTGATCGAGGACGTCGGCACGCAACAGGACCTCACCGTCACGGCGTTCGAATTCCCGCAGATCCACCTTGTTCTTGGTCAACTCGATGCGTTCCTGGGCCAGATCGGTGATCTGCTGGGACGGCACGTACACCCGGCGTGCGCCGATCCCGACCACCAAGCCGGTGACCGGGGGATGGCCCCGCTCGCCCCGCAGGCTCACGACGACGTCGTCGACGCGGCCCACCGGGTCACCCGACCGGGCGACCACGGGACGACCCAGAACCTGGGACAGGTGAATCACCCCACGCGACGGCGACGTGGGCGCATCGGACGCCTCGGGCGATGGCAGTGCACTCATTGCCGCAACTCCTCTCCTGTCCCTGGTCGTCGAATGCGCTTCCGCGGCAGGCGAACTCCACGCCTGGGGCAGTGCTCAGACGGCGACCAACGGGGGTGCCCAGCTCCAATGGGCGGCCGGGCACGTCTCGGACATGCCCACAGTGTGCCGACCGTGACTCAAACAGTCAAACGAATCTACAACTGTTTACCCGACGGCCGAACCCCGTGCGAACCCGTCAGGGATAGTCGTGGACGTACCGCACGTAGCGGCGCTTGACCCACGACGCGCTCGCCGCATAGCCGACGAGGACCACGGCCAGCCAGACCGTGTACGTGATGGGCAACGGCTGCATGCCCAGTACGCCGGCCAGCGGACTCGACGGCAGCGCCAGACCGACGGCGGCCGCCAGACAGGACGCGAGGACCAGCACGGTGACGGGACGCTGGGACCGCCACGGTGCGGCTCGACCTCGCAGCACCATGACGATGAGGAGCTGGGACAGCAGCCCCTCCAGGAACCAGCCGGTCCGGAAGAGCCCGGACGACGCGGCGCCGCCGAACCACCACCAGAGTGCGGCGAAGGTGGCGACGTCGAAGATCGAGCTGAGCGCCCCGAAGATGATCATGAACCCGACGAGTCCATCGGACCGCCAGCGCCGTGGGGCGCGCAGGTAGTCGGCGTCGACCCGATCCCACGGCAGGGTCAGTTGAGCGCAGTCGTAGAGGAGGTTCTGTACGAGCAACTGGGTGGGCAGGATCGGCAGCATGGGCAGCAGCAGCCCGGCGACGATCACCGACAGCGCGTTGCCGAAGTTCGAACTGGCCGTGATGCGCACGTATTTCATCGTGTTGCCGAGCGTGCGCCTGCCCTCGACCACACCCTCGGCGATCACTCGCAGGTCGGAATCCAGCATGATGAGGTCCGCTGCCTGCTTGGTCGCTGCCGACGCGGTGTCCGCGGCAATGCCGACGTCGGACAACCGCAGTGCGCCAACGTCGTTCACGCCGTCGCCCACGAAGCCGACCGTCGTCCCGTCTCGTCGCAGCGCGGCGACCACGCGCGCCTTCTGGGACGGCGACACCTCGGCGAAGATCGACGTGGTGTGAGCGACGGCCTGCAGTGCGTCGTCGTCGAGGTCGTCGAGGTCCTCACCCACCAGGACCGCGGTGGTGGCGATGCCCACCTGGTGGGCGGTGTGCATGGCCACGGTCCGCGCGTCGCCGGTGATCATCTTCAATGCCACGCCGAGGTGCGAGAGCTCTTCGATCGTGCCGCGGGCGCCGGCCCGGACCGGATCGACGAATGCGACGAAACCGGCCAGTAGCAGGTCGTGTTCGTCGTCGTCGGAATGACGCTCCAGGCGTCTGGGGAGATCGCGGACGGCGACGGCGAGCACCTGCATGCCGACGCCGCGGTAGTCGGCGACCAGGCCCTCCACCTCGCTGCGCCGCGCTTCGTCGATGGCGACGGCGGCGCCGTCCACCCACATCGCACTGCAGCACGACACGACGACGTCGGCATCGCCCTGACAGATGATCTGATGACCACCGGTGGGGGAGGTGACGACGACGCTCGCGCGGCGGCGGCGATGGTCGAACGGGATCTCGGCGACCAGTCGCCGCTGCGGGCCGGGCTCGTCCACCATGGTCTCGGATACGAAGGCGATCGCATCGTCGAACCGGCCGCCGGTGATCTCCGAGCACGACGCCGCGGCGACGGCGAGTTCGGCGGCCAGGCCGTCCGGGCGTCCGCAGGCGTCGACGCCGTGGGCGTACACCACCCGGTCCTCGGTGAGCGTTCCTGTCTTGTCCACGCAGAGCACCTCCATGGCGCTCAGGTCTTGAATGGCGTTGAGGCGGTGGACGATCACGTCCCTGGCGGCGAACCGGGTGGCGCCGCGGGCGAGGGTGGTGGTGACGAGGACCGGCAGCATCTCGGGCGTGAGGCCGACGGCGACGGTGACCGCCAGCGCTGCCGCGTGTGACCACTGCCCGTCGTGAATGCCGCGGACGACGAACACCACCGGCGCCATCACCAGCATGAATCGCACCAGCGTCCAGCCGACCGAACGGACGCCACGGTCGACGCTCGATCGACGATCGTGCCGAATGCCGTTGCGGCGCACGGAACCCGAGTACGTGCGCCACCCGGTTCCGATCACCAGTCCCGTGGCACTCCCTGCGACCACGGTGGTACCGGCGAAGCACAGCCGCGGGTGGGCGACGACGGCCAGCGTCGGTGCCGGATCCGCACTGCGGGCGGCCTTGCCGACCGGCAGGGTCTCACCGGTGAGCATCGATTGATCGACGCTCAGTCCCGTCGCGGAGATGATGCGGACGTCCGCGGGAACGACGTCACCGGCCTGCAGCAGCACCACGTCGCCGACGACGATCTCGGTCACGGGTGCCTCGCGCACGACGGGCATCGCGTCCTCGGCGCTGCGCCGGCGCACCGTGGCCGTCGCCGGCTCCGGGGCGCACAGGGCGGCAACGGCCCGCGCCGCGCGTCCGTGCTGCCAGGCTCGCAGTGAGCCCGCACCCACCACCATGACCGCGACGGTGAGGGCTCCTCGGGCATCCCCGAGGAAGCCGAACACCACGCCGAGCGAGCCGAGGAGGAAGACGAACGGGCTGCGAACCGCCGTCAGCAGGGTGGCGGGCCACGACTGTCGGCGATCCTGCGTGCTGACGTTCTCGCCGAATCGCGCCAGCCGATCGACGGCCTGTTCCTCGGTCAGTCCGCGCGGTGAGCTATCGGCTGCCTTGAAGAGCGCGAATTCCGAGGCTGCCGCGCTGTCCTGGAGCGCGTCGATCCCCGAGGCCAGTTCGACGCCGATGGCCGCAGACGAGTCGACCACTATGCGCCCGCTCCCGACCCACGTTCGCACACTTGCATAATCGTCGTCGACAGATCAGGCTGGACCGAGCCAGGAAAGGATCCCACGTGCCCCCAGCCCGAGCCGGCAACGCCTCCGCGCAGGCGCTCGGACCGGAGTTGTTGCAAGACTCCTCGAGCATGTTCGCGATGCTGGCGACCCCCGTTCGCGTCCACATCCTGTGGCTGCTGGCGCACGGCGGCCAGGACGTCGGCACGTTGGCCGAGAACACCGGACAGACGCTGGCGACCGTCAGCCACCACCTGGGCAAGCTGAAACTGGCCGGACTGGTCCGCGACCAGCGCGATGGCAAGCGCCGCATCTACGTCGCCGCCGACCCCGACGTCGTCGAGCTGGTCGTCGGCGTGATCCAGCGCAAGTTGGCCGACCAGAAACGCAGCAGCCGCCGTCGGCGGGCCTGACCTCGACACCCGTGACACTCGATCCACGGATGCGAGTATCAGGGGATTCCCTGCAGCTTTCCTGAGGACGTGCCGTCAGTCGGCTTCCCGCGTCTCGCACCGTCGGCCGGGCGGGCCGATCGCCCGCGACACCTGGGCGGCATGCGATGACGTCGAACCGTGATCTCGCCGTACCGTGTGTCAAGGTAGCTTTGTCGGACGTTAATACGAACATTTGAGCGTTCGATCGACGACGCGGTGGAGGAGGCGCCCGGTGACACTCGCGCGTGCCGGCGTGGGCCTCTTCTCCGCCGCGGTACTGGCACTGTCTGGAATGGGCTGGTGGACAACCGATCACGCGCTCAGCGGCATGACCATCTCGCAGGCACTGGGGCTGACGTCACCACGTTCCAACGGCGGGGCGATGAACGTCCTGCTGATCGGGTTGGATTCGCGGCGGGATCAGCAGGGCAACGAGCTGCCGCAGGAGATACTCGACCAGTTGCACGCCGGGGACTCCGACACCGGCGGGTACAACACCAACACCCTGATACTGGCGCACCTGGATGCCGACAACAAGGTGACGGCGTTCTCCATCCCGCGTGATGACTACGTGGCGGCCGACGGCATACCCGGATATGACCACATCAAGATCAAGGAGGCCTACGGGCTGGCCAAGGCCAATGCCGAGCAGGCCCTGGTGGACCAGGGGGTCGGGGACCAGGAGGAGCTGGAGCGCAAGGGACGCGAGGCCGGCCGCGCGGCCACCCTCCGCGCGGTGCGCGATCTGACCGGCCAACCCATCGACTACTTCGCCGAGGTCAATCTCGCGGGATTCTACGACCTCGCATCGGCGCTCGGTTCGATCCAGGTGTGTCTGAATCATGCCGTCTACGACGACTTCTCGGGTGCCGACTTCCCCGCCGGCCCGCAGAGTCTCGACGCGTCACAAGCCCTCGCGTTCGTCAGGCAGCGCCACGGGCTGGACAACGGCGACCTCGACCGCACCCACCGGCAGCAGGCGTTCCTGGTGTCGGTGCTGCGGCAACTACAGGACGGGGGCGCGGTCACCGACATGAGCAAGTTCAACGCCCTCGTCGACGTCGCCAAGCGCGACGTCGTCCTCTCCAGCGGATGGGGTCCCGCACAGTTCGTCCGCATCAGCGCGATCGCCGGAAGCAACGTCACGTTTCAGACGCTCCCGGTGCTGCGGTATGACTCCGTCGACGGCCAGGACGTCAACATCGTCGATCCGGCCGCGATCCGGGCCGAGGTCGCGGCGGCGTTCTCCGGTGCCGCGGCGAGCTCGACGCCTCGACCGAAGCCGTCGAGCACCGTCGACGTGATCAACGCCGGGGACACCTCGGGGCTGGCAGGCACCGTGTCGCAGTGGCTGAGCGAACAGGGGTATGCCGCAGGAGAGGTACGCAACGCCGAGGCGGGCGAGCCCACCTCGACGGCCATCGGCTACGGCGACGGGGCCGGTGGCGACGCCGACGCCCTGGCGAAGCTGCTGAACGTCACCGGCCCGGTCCAGGCCGACCCGGCGCTGGGCGCCGGGCACGTCCGCGTGGTGCTGGGACCAAGCTTCACGCTGCCCGCCGACATCGATTCTGCGCCACCGTCAACGGTGTCGGCGGCCAGCGTCGACGGGACTGCCCCCACCGACGCTCCGAACCAGGGCCAGCCGGTCGACGGCCACGGCATCCCGTGCGTCGACTAGCGGCGATCAGGTACTTCCCGGCCGCAGACGCCTCGTAGCGGTCGTCCAGACTCACCGGTGACCATGTGCGACAACCCTTTTCAGCTGCGAGATCCGGCGCCGCACACGTCACGTCCACTCGGTGGCGACAGCCGTCGTTCGCTCGGACGGGCCGTAAAGCATTGACTACCAATGGATTCAGCAACCTGCCAGGTTCGACTTCTTCAGTTTGAATTCAGATTGATCGGTCAACATCGTGCTCAGCGAACCCGCAGCGATGCCGATGGCAACCGCTCACCCTTCAGCAGAGAGACGGCCATGACCCTGGTGACACTGGACGCCGTCCTGATCCTTCCGCCGCCACTGCGCCGCCTGGCGGTGGACCACAGCAGCCGGCTGGCCGACGCGATGGAGGCGCACGGCGGGGCGTGCTTCCGGCTCGGCGCCGACTTTCCCGACCGCGTCGACGGCCCCTGCGAACCACACGTGTCGCTGTTCATGATGGCCGTCGAGGACCACGAGGTGCCCAAGGTGGCCCGCGCGGTGGCCGAGGCCGCGCAGACGGTCGGACCCGTGTCGGCGACGGCCGTCGAGTATCGCCACAATCACGAGGGTGCGCCCGAGGTCTTCTTCGCCCGGTCCGACGAATTCCGTGACGTGCAGCGCGCGGTGGTGGCCGGGGCAGAGCCGCTGCGCGGCGGGCGGCTGCGTGAATTGGGCCCTGGCGGTGAGAGATTGGCCGACATCGTCGCCGACCCCGATCCCGAGGACCCGGCGCGGGTCCGCCAGCTGCGTCGGTACGGCTTCGACGACGTCTCCGACGAACTCGACGACCGGTTCGACCCGCACGTGACGTTGACGTGGCCGCGTGACGAGACGACCCGCGTCGATCTGGGCCTGCTGCCGCCGGTCGCGGACTTCAACGGGGTGCTGACCGATCTCGCCCTGTTCGGAATGAGCCCGAACGGCACCTGCACCACCCGCTACGGTTCCTGGACGCTCACCGGCGGTCGGCGATGACGACGACCGACAGCCCGGAGCTGAAGCGCTCGCTGTGGGCCCTGGACGGGGTCAACTTCTTCCTCGCCGACGTCCAAGCCGGCCTCGGGCCGTTCCTCGGGGTCTACCTCATCAACAAGGAGACGTGGAACCCGGCGAACATCGGGCTCATCCTGACCCTCGGCGGGGCCGTCGGCCTGCTGCTCAACGCCCCGGCCGGCGCGTTGATCGACGCCACCCGGCACAAGCGCGCCCTGCTCGCCGGGGCGGCGGCGCTGACGTCCTTCGGCACGTTCATCGTCACGTTGAAGCCGACGTTCGCCATCGTGACCGCCGCTCAGCTGCTTACGGGGATCGCCGGGGTGGTGCTCGGCCCGGTGATCGCGGCCATCGCCCTGGGCATGGTTGGACCCAAGCGCTACGCGTCGCAAACCGGCCGCATGCAGGCCTTCAACCACGCGGGCAACGTGATGGGCTCGGCGGTGGCGGGGTTGGCGGGCTACCTCATCAGCCTCAAGATGGGCTTCTGGCTGGCGAGCCTGTTCGGCATCTTCGTCGTGCTGGCGACCATGCTGATCAAGTCGAACCTCATCGACGACGACGTGGCCCGCGGTCTGCAACCCAAGGACGACGGCGGCGACGACAAGCCCTCGGGGTTCCGGATGCTGCTGCGCAACCGCCCCCTGCTGCTCCTGGCGGCGGTCGTCGGGCTGTGGCAGCTGGCCAACGCTGCGATGCTGCCGATCACCGGTCAGAAGCTCGCGGTCGGCAACACCGGTGACGGCGCCCTCTATCAGGCCGCGCTCATCATCGTCGCCCAGGTCGTGATGATCCCGATGGCTCTGCTCGTCTCGAAGCGGGGCGACCAGTGGGGCCGAAAGCCGTTGATGGTGGCGGCATTCCTGGTCCTACCCATCCGCGGGGTGCTCTTCGTGCTGGCCTCCAACCCGGGGGAGGTCATCGCGGTGCAGGCTCTCGACGGCATCGGCGCGGGTCTGCAGGGTGCGCTCTTCGCGATCATGGTCGCCGACCTGACCCGCGGCAGCGGACGCTTCAACGTCGCCTTCGGCGCGGCCACGATGGTGCAGGGCATCGGTGGAACCTTCAGCCCGGCTCTCGCCGGGGCGATCGACCAGGCGTTCGGTTACACCACCGCGATGCTGTCGCTCACGGCGATCGCGATCGTCGCGTTGGGCCTATTGGTGTTCACTGTTCCCGAGACGCGGACACCCGCCCAGGAGCCACCGGAGACCGTCGACGCCGAGTCCTCGCCCAGCCCGGTCGGCTGACGACGGCATCAGGACGTCGTTTCCCCTGGGCAGGGCGCTGCCCGCTGCATTGTCCGCACCACGATCGGATCGACCTTGATACACAACTGGCTGGTGTGGGGCATCGCGGCCGTGGCGACACTGGGCGTGATCCTGCGGCCGCGCGGCTGGCCGGAGGCGATCTGGGCGGTGGCGGGGGCCCTGGCGCTGGTGGTGTGTCGGCTGCTGCCCGTCGGCGACGCGTGGGCGGGCGTGCTGAAGGGCAGCGACGTCTACCTCTTCCTGATCGGCATGATGCTGATGTCGGAGGTCGCCAGGAAGGAGGGGTTGTTCGACTGGCTGGCGGCCATCGCCGTGCGGGCCGCGCGTGGCTCGCCCACGCGGCTGTTCCTGCTGGTCTACGTCGTGGGCACGGTCGTCACGGTCTTTCTGTCCAACGACGCGTGCGCCGTCGTCTTGACGCCTGCGGTGTACTACGCGACCAGAGCCGCGAAGGTGCAGAATCCGCTGCCCTACCTGCTGGTGTGCGCGTTCATCGCCAATGCCGCGAGCTTCGTGCTGCCGATCTCGAATCCCGCGAACCTGGTGGTCTTTGCGCAGAACATGCCGCCCCTGACCCGTTGGCTCGCGATCTTCGGCCTGCCCTCGGTGCTGGCGATCGTCGTGACCTTTGCCGTGCTGCGCCTGACCCAGCGGAGCGCGTTGAACGACGAAACCGTGGCGACGACGGTCGAACTCCGGACCCTCTCTCGCACCGGCATGCTCGCCGGCTTCGGCATCGTGGCGACCGGCGGCGTCCTCATCACCGCCTCGGCGCTCGGACTCGACCTCGGTTTGCCCACCTTCGTCGCCGGCCTCGCGACGACGGTTGCCGTGCTGCTGGTGAAGCGCGGCGGCGCCGTCGAGATCGTCAAGGACGTCTCCTGGAGCGTCCTTCCCCTCGTGGCGGGGCTGTTCGTGCTGGTCGAAGCGCTCGAGAAGACCGGCGTCCTGCAGAGCCTGGCCGACGTCCTGCAGCATGCGGCCGCCGCCAGTGTCACCGCGGCCGCCTGGGCTGCGGGGGCCGTGGTGGCGGTGTCGTCGAACCTCGTGAACAACCTGCCCGCCGGTCTCATCGCCGGGGCCGCGGTACACGGCGCGCAGGTCTCGGAGAAGGTGTCCGGCGCCATCATGATCGGCGTCGACCTCGGACCCAACCTGTCCGTCACGGGCTCACTGGCCACCATTCTCTGGCTCACCGCGATCCGGCGGGAGGGGCTCGACGTCAGCGCGTGGCAGTTCTTGAAGATCGGTGCCCTGGTGATGCCGCCGGCGCTCATCACGGCCCTGGGCGCTCTGCTCCTACCCTCGATACTCGCGCACTGAGGAGGCGTTCGTGACGGCCTCGCTGCTCTATCCGTTTATCCTCGTCGCCGGAGTGCTTCAGGCACTGGGCAATTCGATGAATGCACGGTTGCGCGACCGGCTGGTCAATCCGTGGTTGGCGGCCACGGCGTCCTTCCTCCCGGTGGTCTTCCTGTTCGCCACCCTGTTCATCGCGCTGCCGACGCCGCTGCCGAACGCGGAGTCGATTCGCGGAATGCACTGGTATTCGGCCCTCGGCGGCGTCGCCGGTGCGGTGGCGGTGTTCGGCGGGCTCCTGTTCGTGGACAGGGTGGGCGCCGGCCCGTTCAACGGGCTGGCCATCACGGGCAACATCCTGACCTCACTGGCGATGGATGCGTTCGGCGTATTCGGTTTGCACCGTTCGGGTTTCAAGGCGATGTCCTGGCTCGGCGGCCTCCTCATGGTGGTGGGCGTCGTCCTCGTCGCCCGATCGAGTGGCACGAGGTCGCAGGACCGCGGCGGCGGGCTCGGTGCCACGGCGCTCTATCCGTTCATCCTGGTGGCCGGTGCCTGCCAGGCACTGGGAGCGGTGCTCAACGCCGAATTGCGTGGCGCGCTGGTCAACCCGTGGCTCGCGTCGACGGCGTCGTTCCTCCCGGTGACCTTCATCATGGCGCTGATGTTCATCCTCCGTCCCACTCCACTGCCGCGTCGAGACGACGTCGAGGGGGTCCGCTGGTGGATGCCGCTGGCCGGAATCGCCGGCGGCGTCGCGGTATTCGCCGGTCTCCTGCTCGTCGACAAGGTGGGGGCCGGGGCCTTCAACGGCCTCCTGATCACCGCCAACCTGCTGGCGTCGATCATCCTCGACCACTTCGGCTGGCTCGGCATGAAGAAGGTCAGGGCGGGACCTCAGCGCCTGATGGGTGCGGCCGTGATGATCGCGGGCATCCTGCTCATCTCGGTGACCTAGCAGCCCCACGCCCGTCACCGCGTCGTGCGGCCCGCCAACCGATGTCGAGGATCCCGACCTCGATGTTCGGGGTGCCTAACTCCTCGAATTCGACTGTCCGAACGCAGATGTCAGGACAGTGCGACGAAATACGCTGCCCGGATGGTGCGTACCGTGTTCCTGGTACACGTCCACGCCATGACGTACAGCGTCGCCGCGCCTCGTCATGACGGGCCCACCCAACGTCGTTCGGCCCGTTCCACTTCGGGCGGTGGCCCGACCTGCACGAGGAGAACGTCCGGTGACGGCACACGACAGCAGCGCGACGTCGACCAGCGATTCGTCGCCATGGCTGATCCTGGCGCGCTCGGTGGGCATCGCACTGGTCTGCATCATTCCGGCTCTGGTGGTGCGCGGCATCGGCTTTCATCCCACGCCGCTGCTGTCCCTGCTGATCTACGGGGCTGCGGTCGTCGGTGCCAGCTTCCTGCTGGCGTGGGCCGCCGAGGCCGCCCAGATCGACGTGTCCGGTGGCTTGGCCATCGCCGTCCTCGCGCTGATCGCCGTCCTCCCCGAATACGCCGTGGACCTGTACTACGCCTACACCTCTGGTCACGACGCCGCCTACGTCCAGTTCGCCGCGGCCAACATGACCGGTTCCAATCGGCTGCTGATGGGCCTGGGCTGGCCGGTCGTGGTCCTCATCGCCGTCGCCGTGGCAACCAAGGCAACGGGTACGAGCGTCCGCAGGCTCACCCTCGAGCAGAGCAATCGCGTGGAACTTGGCTTCCTGCTCGTCGCCGGAATGGCCGCGTTCCTGATCCCCGCCACCGGCCGCATCCACCTGATCTTCGGCGTGGCTCTGCTGGCCTGGTTCGGCTTCTACCTGTTCAAACTCACCCGAGGCGACGTCGAAGAACCCGACCTCATCGGTGCTGCGGCTGCCATCGGCGGCCTGCCACGGCGGGCCCGTCGCTTCACCGTGGTGACGATGTTCGTCGCGGCGGCAGCGGTGATCCTGCTGTGCGCCGAACCGTTCGCCAACAGCCTCATCGCCGCGGGCACCCAGTTGGGCATCGACCAGTTCCTCCTCGTGCAGTGGCTCGCGCCGCTCGCTTCGGAGGCTCCCGAATTCATCATCGCCATCATCTTCGCCGCGCGCGGCAAGGGCACCAACGCGATCGCCACGTTGATCTCCTCGAAGGTCAACCAGTGGACGCTGCTCGTCGGATCCCTGCCGCTGGCGCATCTCGCCGGCGGCGGTGGCACCTCGCTGGTGCTGGACCAACGCCAGGTCGAGGAGATGCTGCTGACCGCGACGCAGACCCTGATGGGCGTCGCGATGATCTTGGCGCTGAGCTTTCACCGCTACGCCGCCTGGGCCCTGCTGACCCTGTTCGTCGTTCAGTTCCCGATCACCTCCACCACCGGACGATTGATCCTCTGCGGGCTCTATACTGCGATCGCTCTGGGCGCCCTCGTCGTGAATCGCCGCCATCTGCTGCCCACCCTAAGGGCGCCGTTCACCGACGACACCACCCGCTTCGGTGCCCTGCCCGACCCCGGCCGACATCGGCACTAGCGCCGCCGCAAGAGCTTTCGCATCGCGGTCGCACGCGCATCCCGGGGCGCCTGCCTCTCGACCCGCACGATGCGACCACGCGACACCAGCTCACCCGTCACCGCGACCCCGCACGCCTGGGACAGCAGCAGCGAAATGAGCACCAGGACTTGGACTGCCCCGGCCTGCGCGGCGGAACCGGTGGCCAGCAGCACCCCGACGAACGCGCCCGGCAACGTGACCAGACCCGCAGTGCGCGTCTGATCCAGGTTGGGGAGCAGGGAGTCCGAGAGCGGTCGCTCCATGACCTCCATGCGCGAGTCTCGTTCGGAGAGGCCAAGACTCAGCGCCGCCTCGACCTCGCCAGCACGCAGGCTCAGCGCGTCGAGGGCGCGCCGCGCGGACACGGAGGAGGCCGTCATCGTCCCGCCCAGCACGATGCCGAAGACCGGAACGAGGGCGACGCCGGTCAGCGGCACCACGCCCGACAGCAGGAGCAACGGGATGACCGCGGCCATGCCGGCCGCCACGGACAGTGCCAACCAGGCAGAGCCGCGGGTGGCCTCGCTGCGGCGGGCCGCGGTCACCGACGCCACCGCGAACATCACGGCCAGTACCAGCAGCGACGACCACAATCGGGACAACGCGACAGCCAGCACGGTCGCGACCGCCGCCAGCTGGATCGCCGCCCGCACCGCGGCCACCGGAGCGGGCCACCACGAGCCCCGCAAGGGGAAGCGCGAGACCAGGGCCGCCGCGACGACCATCACGACGCAGACGATGACCAGACCCGGGCCCAGGATGGGCTCGGCGTTGCTCACCATGACGCCGACCGCCCAGCGTCCGTGACGCTGGCGTCAACGGGACCACGGTTTGGACGGCGACGTTCGGTGCAGCGCACGGGATCACGCTAGCCGAGGACGTGCGCCGCGGGTGTGATTCAGATCCGGCGCACGTGAATGGTTTGGGTGACGTCGAGTCGGGCTATCTAACTCTTGTCGTCGGCAACTAAGAGAACTGCCGAATTCATCGACTACCAATGCATTTCACTCAGGAGCAACAATGTCTGCAAAGTTTTGGTGGACCGCTGCCGCCGCGGCGACCGTGGCCATCACACCCCTCGTCGCCGCGCCGATGGCCGCCGCCGACGACTCGAACTGCGCCGTCGACAACACCGCGACGGTGTGTCAGTCCGACGGCAGTGCCGCCATCGTGGCCACGCCGCCCCAGGTCGGCGACGGCGCGCAGAACGGCCCCTACGGCCCCGCCGGTGACACCGCCCCGGTCGGCGGAAATGGCCTGTAAGAACATGAGTTCGCGGGTGTGGGCAGCACTGTCGGCGGCAGTACTGGTGTCCACCGGCGCGGCGTGGACGGGGCTCACCGCCCCGTCCGCGCGCGCAGACGCGGACACGGGTTGCTCCGACGTCACGCTCGTCTTCGCGCGCGGCACCTTCGAGGCGCCCGGCGCGGGCGCCGTGGGGGATGCCCTCACCCAGTCGCTGACCGGCCGCCTCGGCGACCGCACGCTGCAGGTGCAGCCGGTCGACTATCCCGCCTCCCTCGACTTCGCCCGCGCCGCTGACGGAGTTCTCAACGCGCGCAACGTCATCCAGTCCACCGTCGCTCGCTGCCCACACACCGCGATCGTCCTCGGGGGGTACTCCCAAGGCGCCGCGGTGGCGGGGTACGTCACCGCCGATGCGGTGCCGGACGGGTACGTCGCGCCCGATGGCATGACCACTCCGTTGGCGCCGGAACTCGCACGGCACATCGCGGCGGTGACGCTGTTCGGCACACCGTCGCCTGGGGTCCTCGGACTGCTCGACCACGATGCGCCGCCCCTGACGATCGGGTCGACCTTCGTGGGCAAGACCGTGCAGTACTGCGCCGACGGCGATCCCATCTGCGCCCCGGGCGGCACCGACCGGGCGGCCCACAGCGCGTACAAGGTCAATGGCATGACCGACCAGGCCGCCGACTTCGTCGTCGGCAAGCTGGGGCGCGCCGACGGTCGCGGACGTGAATCCACGCCGGTCGCGCAACTGGCGGGAGCAGTGAACGCGAATTGACGTAGCGCGCCAATCATGTTGGCGTGCAACGTGATTAGCCGTACTGGACCTGGCGCTTCCAACGCCGCTCGGCCCGCCGGACCACCAGGGGGTCCGGCGGGGTGCTTCAAACACCCGCCAGCCGGGTACTACGAGGAACATCATGTCGGCGCACACCACCCACACCGCTCGCCGCGGTGACCTCTGTCAAACGACGCAGGCCACCCCGGAGGCGGTCGGCGCCCTCACCGAGTCGACCCGCCGATGGCTGGCGGACACGGTGCGCATCGACGCCGAACGCCACGCCGACATCGCCCTGGCCACCTACGAGGCTCTCTCCAACTGCGCAGATCACGCCTACCGCGACCACGCCACCCGGGGCACCATGACGCTGCGCGTCAGCCACGACGGCGGGGAGGGAGTGGTGCGGATCTGCGTCACCGACGAGGGCCGCTGGATCGACCCCGCCGTCCTCGCCACCAGCCGCGGCCGGGGCATGATCCTGATGAGGGCACTCGCCGACGACTTCACCGTCGACGGTCGCGACGACGGAACCACGGTGTGCCTGCACTTCCACCGCTGCCCCGCGCTGCGCCTCACCGACGCCGAAGCCACCGCATGATCATTCCAGCGCACCTCTTCCCACCGCCGTGTACCGCGTCGGATTCGTACCGATGACGGGTCCGGCGGCCACCGAGGACGATCCTCGCGGCGTGGCGATCAGCGAGCGCGACGACGGCGACGCCACGATCCTGAGCGTGGGTGGCAACGTGGACATGGCGGCAGCACCGGCCCTCGCCAGGCAGGTGGGGACGGTCCTGCGTCGGCGCCCTGCGGTGTTCATCATCGATCTGAGCAAGGTGAACTTTCTGACCACCGCCGGGATGAGCATCCTCATGCAGGCGCAGTACCGCAGCCAGGAATTCGACGTCCAACTACGGGTCGTCGCCACCGGCCCGATGACCGCACGTCCCATGCAGCTCTTGGGCATCGACGATCTGCTGGACATGTACCCCACCCTGGACGCTGCTCTGCACCTGCACCACGATTGACCCTGCAAGGCAGGAGTTCTCGGTCTGACCCTTGCGGGAAACGGTGCGCGGCCCAGGACTACGTCCAGGGCCGCAACGAGGACGCCACCTCGGCAACGTCCTCCCTGAAGCGCTGCCATCGCCGCGCCCGATCCTCGGCCGTGTCGGCACGCCCAACGCCCAGCAGCACCCTGTTGAGGGTCTTCCTCCAGTTGCGAGAAGGCGGCGGGCTGGCCTCGTCGCGGGTCTCCTCGTCGGGAGGCTTCGCAGTCATCGCAAGCCTTTGGTCATCGACTCAACGTACCCCGCTTCCGCCCTAGGTGTCGGCCAGACAGTCGACGAACACGTCCTCGACCGCGAACTCCCGCGTGGTGATGCCCTGTTCGTGGTGGTAACGCAAGATCGCCTGCAGCGCAGCGCGATTCGCCGCGATGCCGTAGGGCCACCAGTCTTGCCCCAGCGCCCTGCGGTCGTCGGCGAGCAGCTTGCTCAGCCAGGGGATCATCGTCTGCATGTTGTTGAACGTCATCCCGCGGATCAGCCGCTCTGCCGCCGCGTCCTTGGCCGAGCAGAACCCGCGGTAGACGGCGCGGACCACGTCGGGATGGTCGACGGCGAGCTCGCGGCGGACGACGACCGCGTGCATGATCGGGAAGATGCCGGTGCGCCGGTGGTATTCGCGTTCGACGTCGTCGTAGTCCTCGAAGAGCCGTCGCACGTGGGGAGACCCCCGCAGGACGCACTCGGGGACGTCGGCGGACATCAGCGCGTCGATGGCACCGGACTCCAGCATCCGTCCGAGATCCTCGTCGGGACCGGCTTGGCGGACGTCGACCTCGGCTGGATGAGGGGTGGCGACGAAGTCGATGGGGTTCAGCGGAAAGTCGATACCGCCGACGACCCAGCGGCATTGGTCCGGGGTCAGGCCGAACTCGTCGGAGAGGATGCCCTTGGCCATGATTCCGGCGTCGTGTCCGTAGACGGCCAACTCCCCGACGGTCTTGCCGGCCAGATCCTGCGGACGCCGAATTCCATTGTGCGCGTTGACGAAGATGGCCGAATGTCGAAATGCGCGTACGGGGAACACCGGGATCGCCAGGAACGGCGGATCGTCGACCTCCATCAAGCGTAGGAAGTAGGTCATGCCCAGTTCCGAGACGTCGTAGGCCCGGTCGCGGATCATCGCCTCGAAGACGTCGGTCACGATTCGCCCGCCGTGAAACCGGGCGTCGACGCCGTCGATCTGCACGGAGCCGTCGACCAGGGCCTGCGTCCGGTCGTAGTCCCAGAATGCGATGTCGAGTGTGTGGTTCATGGCACGCCCTTCCGTCGTCACCGGCCGTGCGTTCATCGTCGTGGGTAAGCGCAGCCCGGCGCCAAGACCGGTTGGGACGGGCCGATACCGCGTCGGCATCGACACTGGTGACAGGGTCGAGTCGTCACCGCTCGTCGGAGAAGACGTCGGACGCCACGTCGATGAACGCCTGGATCGCGGGATCGTGCATCGGGGTCCTCCAGGCCACCACGAGGTGGCTCGGTGGGCGATCGTCGACCGGCAGCAGGGTGAGTCCCTCGGGCAGCTGTTGATCGAGCGGCGCCAGGGCGTAGGTCCCGTTCCACATCACCGACTGCAGGCATTCCTGGATGGTGCGCATGACCGGGCCCGCCGTCGCGTCCGGGGCGACCGTCCAGTACCGGCACCACAGGTCGTCGGTGCCGGTCGGCAGCCGGACCCAGGTGCGGTCGGCCAGTTCGGCCACGCGCACGGACTCGCGCCCGGCCAGCGGATCGTCGTCGCGCACGACCATGCCCACCGCTTCGGTGCGCAGCCGATGGGTACTGATCCCGTTGTCCGCGAACGGCGTTCGCGTCACCGCGACGTCCACGAGGTGGGATCGCAGTCCGGCGGAGGGGTCGCCGAGGTCGACTTCGTGGATGGAGATGCCGATCTCCGGGTGACGTCGTCGGAACTCGTCGACCAGGACGCGACCGAGCCGTTCGGCGGCGTCGGCCAACGTGCCCACGACCAGATGGCGCGCTCCAGCGGCGGCCAGCACCTGGTGCTCGAGACGGTCGACCTGCTCCAGCACCGCGCGAGCGCCGTCGTACAGGGTGGTTCCCGCCGCGGTCAGCGTGATTCCGCGGAGCGTGCGTTCCATCAGGACGACGCCGAGGTGCTCCTCGAGTTGGCGGATGGCGCGACTCAGCGGGGGCTGCGTCATGTGCAGCCGGCTTGCTGCGCGCCCGACGTGTCGTTCCTCCGCCACGGCCACGAAGTACCTCAGCAGGCGAAGGTCCATGGCCTTCGACGGTAGCAACGCGCCCACGGGTGCGACATGCGTCGCGGGACCGTCAGGCGTTGGTGCCGCCGTCGACGGTGAGGCTCGCACCGGTGATGTACCCGGCCTCCGGACCCGCGAGGAACGCCACCATCGGGGCGATGTCCTCGACGTGGCCGTAGCGCTTGAGCGCGGTTGCCGCCAATTGCGGTTCCGCCCACTCGTCGTCGGCGGGATTGAGGTCGGTGTCGATCGGGCCGGGCTGCACGTTGTTGACGGTGATGCCCCGCGGTCCCACTTCACGAGCCAACCCCTGGGTGAACATCTTCACCGCACCCTTCGTCGCCGAGTAGGTGACGAGGCCGGGTGTCAGCATCCGCTCGCCGACGCACGATCCGATCGAGATGATGCGCCCCCCATCGGGTAGGTGCCGAAGTGCCGCCTGGGTGGTGACGAACAGGCCACGGACGTTGAGGTCGAGAACCAGGTCGATCTCCTCGATCGTCGTCTGCTCGAACGGTTTTGGGATGGCAGTGCCCGCGTTGTTGACCAGGATGTCGAGCCGTCCGTAGGCGTCGACCACGCCGTCGACCGCGGATCGCACGGCAGCGGGATCGGTGGCGTCGGCCTGGAACGCGACGGCCCGTCCGCCTGCCGCCTCGATGGTCTCGACGACGCGAGCAGCGTCCTGGGCGCCCTTCGAGTAGGTGATCGCGACACTGGCGCCGTCGGCGGCGAGACGCACGGCGATGGCCGCGCCGATCCCGCGCGAGGCCCCCGTGACGAGGGCGACCTTGCCGGTCAGGTCGGGCATGGCGGTCCTCCGTAACTCGGTGACGGGTGGCTGAGGGGTGCTCGACATGACGCTAGGTGCCCCCACGGGCTGCGACAAGGTCTTTCGAGGCTGGGGGCATATCTTGGAGGCATGGGAGCCGTGGAGCTGCGACACCTTCGCTACTTCGTCGCGGTCGCCGAGACGGGCAGCCTCACCGAGGCCGCGCAACGACGTCTGCACACCTCGCAACCCTCACTCAGTCGCCAGATCCGCGACCTCGAGCGTCAGGTGGGAGTCGAGCTGCTCAGCCGCAGCGCACGTGGGGTCGAGGTGACGGAAGCGGGACGGGTCTTCCTGGATCACGCGCGGGCGGTACTGGTTCAGGTCGACGCGGGAGTCCAGGCGGCGCGCGCCGCCGCGCACCCGGTCCGGCGGAGCTTCGGCATGGGCTTCCTGACCGGACTGGAGGTGACGTGGTTGCCCCTGGCGATGCGCGCGCTGCAGGATCAGTTGCCCGACATCCAGGTCGCGGTGTCCAGCGACTACTCACCCCGCCTCGGCGAGGCACTCACCCGTGGCCGGATGGACGTGGCCTTCATGCGCCCCGAGCCGGACTATCCGCTGGAGTACGTCGTGGTGGACCGCGAGCCGCTCGTCGTGCTGATGCCGCGCGATCACCGCCTCACCGCGTGTGACGCGATCGCCCCCGAGGAACTGGCGGGGGAGACCTTCATCGGCGGGGCGAACAAGGCCGGCGTGTTGCGGACGGTCACCGAGGACTATCTGCGCCGCTGCGGGGTGGACGTCAGCCTGGACCACGGCGTGGACAACATCGCCATGGCCCTGTCGCTGGTCGCGTCGACCCGCGGCCTGGCACTCATGCCCGCCTATGCCCTGAACCTCCTCCCGCACGCCGTCGTCAGCCGCCCACTGGTAGGTCAGCCACCCACGATCGACGTCGCGGTGGGGTATCACCGAACCAATACCTCTCCGGTGCTGAAGACGTTCCTGTCGCGACTCGTCGCCGTCACCGCGTAGGCGTCGCCCCACCCCCGGGGTGCGCGCCCGAGGTTCGGCGATGGCACCGGCGGGGCGTATGGTGTGTGCCGTGAACATCGGTGCGCGCGGCATGTGGCGCTTTATCCCGGCTCCGGGCGGAGCCGCGGACGAGGCGCAGTAGCCAGCACGCCACCACCCCCACCCGGAGCCCAGCAGTGACCACCAGGTCACTGCTTTCGTCATTTCAGGGCATCCGGCGCGGCTGTCCTGAGCACCCCTCGGAGACAGAGAGCCCGCATCCATCGTGACCATCACCCAGCATCCCGACGTCGTCGAACCCACCGGCGTCGAACCGACCCGCGACCAGCGCATCGTGTCCTTGCGACCGTTGCCCACCCCGGCGCGGATCCGCGCCGAACTCCCGCTGTCCGCCGCGGCCGCGGACGACGTGCGGCGCCATCCTCTCGGGCGCGGACGACCGTCTCCTCCTGATCGTCGGGCCGTGCTCGGTGCACGATCCCGTCGCGGCCATGGACTACGCACGACGGCTGGCTCCGCTGGCCGAGGCCCACGCCGACCGGCTCAAGATCGTCATGCGGGTGTACTTCGAGAAGCCGCGCACGACGGTCGGGTGGAAGGGACTCATCAACGACCCCGGGATGGACGGCAGCTTCGACGTCGAGCGTGGGCTGCGCACCGCGCGGCGTCTGCTGCTGGACATCGGCGCGCTGGGCCTTGCCGTCGGATGCGAATTCCTCGAACCGACCAGCCCGCAGTACATCGCCGACACCGTCGCGTGGGGCGCCATCGGGGCCCGTACCACCGAGTCGCAGGTGCACCGGCAACTCGCGTCGGGGCTGTCCATGCCCGTCGGATTCAAGAATGGCACCGACGGCAGCGTCGGGGTCGCCATCGACGGCGTCACGGCAGCAGCCGCCGGGCACGTGTTCTTCGGCATCGACGATCAGGGCCGGGGCACCGCCGTGCGCACCGCGGGCAACCCCGACTGCCACGTGATCCTGCGGGGCGGCTCGACCGGTCCCAACCACGATCCGGCGTCCGTCGCCGCCGCCGTCGGACGGCTGAGCGCCGCCGGGTTGCCGGGACGTCTCGTCGTCGACTGCTCGCACGCCAATTCCGGCAAGGATCACCGCCGCCAAGCGGACGTCGCCGACCAGCTCGCTGCCAGGATCGCGGCGGGGGAGCGCGGCATCGCCGGGCTGATGCTGGAGAGCTTCCTGGTCGCCGGGTCGCAGCCGCTCGGCGGCGAGCTGCGCTACGGGCAGTCGGTGACTGACGAGTGCATGGATCTGGCGACCACCGCGGACGTGATCGGGCGGTTGTCCGATGCCCGCGGGCGTCGGCCGTTTATCCGGACCGTCTGCGGGTAGGTCAGTGTCACGATGACGGCATCCCCTGACGACAGCGCAGCAGCCGGCGGCCACACCGGCTGGCTGCCACCGGTGCTCCCCGCCGACGTGATCGAGGCGCGCGGTGACCACCTGGTCGACGTCGCCGCGCTCGGAGCGCGCGGCGTGGTCGAGGTGCACACGGCCGAGCACGGGATCCTGGCGGTCGGCATGACGCCGCAGGGCGTCCCGTTCGCCGTGGGCGACGTCTGCCGCCACCAATTCGCCAGGCTCGGCCGCGGCCGGGTCACCGACGACGGATGTCTCGAGTGTCCTTGGCACCGAGCACATTTCGACGTCGAGGACGGCACCATGCGCAGCGGCCCCAAGGGCCTGCTCTTCGGCATCGCACCGTACTCGAAGGCCGTCCGCGCGGTCGCCAACCGGTTCACCCTGAGCACCCATCCGGTCGAGGTCGTCGACGGCGCGATCCGGCTGACGTCCGGCAGCTGACGGAAGCGGCCCCACGGATCGCCTTCTCGACGCCACTCGGAGGGGGTAGGGTGGGAACCGTCCAGTCTGGACACGCCGTTTAGTGCAAAGCGGATTCAAGGCACCGCAACGCTTCTGGTGTTGCGCGCTACGGCAAATCGCCGGTTCCGTCCTACGGCGGATTGGCACGTCGCTCGTTCGACGTGCCCCCGGACGCCTGTGAGGGGTCCTCCGTGAATGCTCTTTCGACCACCACGACAACCCGCCCCGGCTATGTCAACGACGAATTCGCCGACGTCATGGACATGTTCGCGGGACTGCACTGCGACATCCCCGAATCGCGCGAGGTTCAGCGCCAACGCGAGCTCATCTTCGACCGCTGCCTGGCTCTGGCCGACCGCATCGCCCGCCACTACGGCGGGCGGGGCGAGGACATCGAGGACCTCACCCAGGTGGCCCGGCTCGGACTGGTGAAGGCGGTCAACCGATTCGATCCCGCCAAGGGTTCGCACTTCGTCGCCTTCGCCATTCCCACCATGATGGGCGAGGTGCGACGGCACTTCCGCGACCACGGTTGGTCGATGCACGTCCCACGCCGGCTCAAGGACCGCCACGGCGACATCGCCAGGGCGACCGTGGACCTGACCCAGACGCTGGGTCGGGCGCCCAGTGCCGGCCAACTCGCCGAAGTCCTCGGGCTGAGCCGCGAGGACATCGTCGACAGCATGCTGGCGGCCGAGGCGTACCGGGTGCATTCGATCGATGCCCCGCTCTCCGGAGGAGACTCCGCGCCGCGGATGGTCTCCGACACCATGGGCTCGGTCGACGCGGGCTTCGACAGGATCTGTGACCTCGAAACCGTCCGGCCACTGCTGGCGGCGCTTCCCGAGCGCGAGAAGACGGTGCTCTACCTGCGCTTCTTCGACTCGCTGACGCAGAGTCAGATCGCCGAGCAGATCGGGGTCTCCCAGATGCACGTCTCGCGGATCCTGGAACGGACGCTTCGGCAACTGCGCGAACAGCTTTAGCCGCCGGTATTGATTCGTCTGCGTTTCGGTGGTTCGACGGTTGGGTTACGGGGCATGTGTGCGAGGACAGCTACTCACACACGACGGAGCACCGCAGTGACCACAGTCCTTCCTGGCGTCTACACCGACGACGCGTTCGCTCGTACCGAGGCAAGCGACGGCCCCGCGGCCATCAGCGTCGCGGACGGCGTCTATCGCCCGCAAGAGGATTCGGCTCTCCTCATCGACACGCTGCTCGACGCGGGACGCGCCGAGGGCAGTCGTGTCGCCGACCTCTGCTCGGGAAGCGGCGTCGTCGCGCTGGCCGCAGCCGCCCAGGGCGCTGCCTCGGTGGCCGCCTTCGAACGCAGCCCGCGGGCCGTCATGTGTGCGCGGGCCAACGCCGCCGCGGCCGGAGCCAACGTCCGCGTTCACCGCGGATCGTGGACCCGCGCAGCCGAATTCGCCCCGTTCGACGTGATCACCTGCAATCCGCCGTACGTTCCCTTCGCCGAGGATGCCGACGATCGTCAGATCCCGCGTGCGGCCGGACCCGACACCGCATGGAACGCCGGTCGTGACGGACGCCAGGTGCTCGACCCCCTGTGCGAGAGCGCTCCGGACCTATTGGCCGCTGGCGGAACGATGTTCATCGTGCACTCCGAGTTCGCCGATGCCGACCGCACCGTCGGCGGCCTGCGCGCCGGTGGTCTACACGCCGAAGTCGTTGCCGAACAGTGGATTCCGTTCGGTCCGGTGCTGACCGCCAGGGCGCACTGGCTGGAACGGGTGGGTCTGCTCGAGGCGGGCAGGCGCGAGGAGCGCCTCGTCGTCGTCCGGGCGGATCGGGTCTGACGGGCTAGCTCGTCGCACCGTTGGGCCGGGTGCTGATCACGCGCTCGGCCACGTCGATCAGCTTGGTGTTGGCCTCCTGGCTGAGCTGGCGCAACATCTCGAATGCGCGCACGTCGTCGACGCCGAAACGCTCCATGATGACGCCCTTGGCCTGCCCGATGCGGTCGCGCGACAGGAGCGCGGCCTTGAGCTGTTGCTCCTGCTGAGTGGCGATGATCGCCGCTGCGGCGTGCGCGGCGAGCACCGTGCCGGTCGACTCGTCGTCGGCGGTCCAGTCCCTGGTCGCAAAGCCGAACAGGTTGAGCGCGCCGGCGGTTCGGTCACCGGTGTACAACTTGAACGAGATGCCGCTGAGCACGCCGATCTCGACGACGGCGGGGGAGTACTTCGGCCACCGCGTCTCGGTGCGGAAGTCCTCGGTCCGCACGACGGTGTCGGCCAGCGCGGCCTGCACGCAGGGCCCCTCGTCGAACGTCATCTGGAGGATGTCGAGCTGGTGGGGCAGCTCCGACGTCGTGGCCAGCGACTCGAACTCGCCGCGCTTCTTGATCAGGAGGATGCCCGCGGTGTCGACGCCGGGGATGAGCTCCACGGCGGCGGACGTGACCTCCGCCAGAACCGCGTCGAGGCTACGCTCTCCTGCCAGCGTTCTGGCCATCTCCGCCATGCGGACGGCGAGTTCGCGGTCAGCGAAGGGTGTCATGAACGGTGCGTTTGCCTTTCTCATCGTTGCTCTCGTCGTTGCTCGACGCCGCTCATTATGCCTTGGCCGCCGAGAGCGGCGGGCCAGGTTTGGCCCCGTCGACCCCGGGTAGGACCAACCGAACGACGAGGAGGTGGAGCGTGCCGGAACATCCGGGAGAAGTCGACAGCTCGCTGGTCGTCAGGCGGGAGACGGCTGCCTCACGAGCCCAGGTGTGGGCGGTGATCGCCGACGGCTGGACCTATTCGCAGTGGGTCGTCGGCAACAGCCGCATGCGCGCCGTCGATGCACACTGGCCCCAGGTGGGCGCCACGATTCGGCATTCGGTCGGCATCTGGCCGCTGGTGCTCGACGACGTGACGGTCGTGCTGGAGTGCCGTCCGCTGGAACGGCTGGTGCTGCTCGCCAAGGGTCGTCCGCTGGGCAAGGCGCGAATCACGTTGCGGCTCCTCGATCTCGATGACGGAGGATGTCGGATCGAGATGGCCGAGGTGCCCGTGGGCATACCGATGGGATGGGTGCCGAAACGTCTGGCGCTGGCCGCCGCGGTCCCTCGCAACCGGGAGTGCACGTGGCGGTTGGCGGCTCTGGCCGAACGCCGGGTGCCCGAGGCCGGTGACTAGCTCGATGGCGGACGACAGCGCCGACGCGGTGGTGATCGGCGCCGGTCACAATGGCTTGGTCGCCGCGGCCACGCTCGCCGACGCGGGCTGGGACGTCATCGTGTGCGAATCGCAGGACGTCCCCGGCGGTGCCGTGAAGAGCGCCGAACTGATACCGGGGTACGTCAGCGATCTCTACAGCGCGTTCTACCCGCTGTCGGTGGCGTCGCCGGCGTTGCGGGACCTGCACTTGGAGGATCACGGCCTGCGGTGGTCCCATGCCCCGGCCGTCGTCGGGCACCCCCGATCCGCCGACGACGAGGACGCCGCCGTCCTCTATCCCGAGATCGACCGCACGGCAAGTGAATTGGATCGACTTGCCCGCGGTGA
Source organism: Mycolicibacterium madagascariense (assembly GCF_010729665.1). NCBI lineage: Bacteria > Bacillati > Actinomycetota > Actinomycetes > Mycobacteriales > Mycobacteriaceae > Mycobacterium > Mycolicibacterium madagascariense. The sequence goes on from NZ_AP022610.1 coordinate 1,984,604, forward strand.
CGGTCGACGGTGGTGCGACCTCTTCGAGCAGTGGGAGCGCATCGGAGATCCCCTGCTGCAGACCCTGTTCGCGCCGTTTCCTCCGCTGCGCGGGCCCGTGGGACTGCTGCGCGGACTCGGTACCGCCGAGGCGCTGCGCCTGGCCCAGCTGATGCTGATGCCCGCGAGCGTGATGGCCGAGAACCTCTTCGAGGGGGAGGCCGCGCGCCTGCTGCTGCTCGGCAACGCGATGCACGCCGACGTGCCAATCGACGCCCCCGGCAGCGGGGTCATGGGCTACCTGCTGGTCATGATGGCCCAGGGCGGCGGCTTCCCCGTCCCCGTCGGGGGCGCGGGCGAGCTGACCGCCGCACTGGTCCGCCGCGCCGAGGCGGCGGGCGCCCGGGTGGAGTGTGGACGGGCCGTGGACTCCATCGTGGTGAGCGGTGGCCGGGCCACGGCGGTGCGGACCGCGGACGGGACCACCGTGCGATGCCGGCGGGCCGTCATCGCCGACACCTCGGCCCCGCAGCTCTACCAGCGTCTGCTGCCCGCCGACGCGCTGCCGTCGGCGCTGCGCGGTGGGTTGGACCGGTTCGTGTGGGACACCCCCGTGCTGAAGGTCAACTACGCCCTCGACGCGCCGATCCCATGGCGCTCGAAGAATCTGGCCGAAGCGGGGACCGTGCACCTGGGGGCCGATCGGGACGGGTTGATCCGCTGGATGGCCGACCTCAACACCGCGACCCTGCCCACCCACCCGTTCCTGCTCTTCGGTCAGATGACCACCTCGGACCCCACGCGATCCCCCGAGGGAACCGAGAGTGCCTGGGCCTACACCCATCTGCCGCGCGGGCTGGCCGACGACGCATCCGCCGACGCGCTCGCCGAGCGGGTGGACGAGGTGCTGGAGGCCCACGCTCCCGGCTTCGCGTCCCAGCTCGTCGGCAAGACCGTCCAGCGGCCGTCGGACCTGGAGGTCGACGACGCGAACCTGCACACCGGCGCCGTCAACGGCGGCACGTCACAGTTGTTCCAGCAGTTGATCTTTCGTCCGGCACCGGGGTTCGGCCGCGCCGAGACGCCCGTGCCGAACGTGTTCCTCGGCAGTGCGGGCGCCTCGCCGGGCGGCGGGGTACACGGCGTCTGCGGCCGCAACGCCGCCCGCGCGGCACTCGCCGCCGACGGCGTCACCGGTTGGCCACGGCGACAGGTGAATCGCGCGGTGTCACGCCTCTTCTCGCGCTGACGCGGCGGACAGTGCGGCGGTGATCCGAGCGACCCTGGGGTCCTGGCGCAACTCTTCCAGCGTCTCGGGCAGCGGCAGTCGCCAGTTCGGATATTCGTCGACCGTGCCCGGCAGGTTCGGCTGTCGCCGCTCGGCGATCACGTCGTAGGGCGAGATCAGCGTCAGCTGGCTGGGCGTGGCGGCCAGGAATCGGTGAATGGCCAGCACGATCGCCGACTCGTCGGGATCGTCCGGCTCGGGCGGCAGCAGATCCTCCGCCCTCAGTAGCGCCAGCCACTCGGCGCGCTCCTCGGCCGCGGCGGCCTCCTCCGCCGGGACGTCGTCGAGCAGACCGAGCTCGGCCCGCACCCGGACGTGTTCACCGGCGAAATAGCCTGCTGCCGTGGGCAAGTCGTGGGTCGACAGGCTGGCCACCGCGCGTTCGGGCCAGGCCGCCGACGGGAGGAGCGGCTCATTGGGGGCGGACTCGTCACGGGTGAACCACGCCACCGCGCATCCGAGCATGCCGCTGCTGGCCAGCGCCTCGGTGACCTCGGGCTCGACGGTTCCGAGGTCTTCTCCCACGACGATGGCGCCCGCCCGGTGCGCTTCCAGCGCCAGGACGGCGAGCATCACGTCGGCGTCATAGTGCACGTAGGTACCCCGGTCGGGGCCCTCACCCGGCGGTACCCACCACAGCCGCCACAACCCCGCGACGTGGTCGATGCGCAGTCCGTCGGCGTGGGCCAGGACGGCGCGCAGCATGTCGCGCAGTGCGGCATACCCCGTCGCGGCGAGGCGGTCGGGCCGGAAGGGGGGCAGTCCCCAGTTCTGGCCGCGCGGGGTGAAGTTGTCCGGCGGCGCCCCCACGCTGACCCCGGTCGCGAGTACGTCGGCCAGTGCCCAGGCGTCCGCGCCGTCGGGATCGACCCCCACCGCAAGGTCGTGCAGCACGCCCAGCGCCATGCCCGCGTCGCGCGCGGCGGTCCGCACGGCCCCGAGCTGCTCGGCGCACCGCTCCTGCACCCAGGCGTGAAATGCCACCCGGGGAGCCAACTCTCGTCGTGCGGCCGCCACCGCGGGCCCGGACACGTCGCGCAGGTCTTCCGGCCAGCGGCTCCAGCGGCCGCCGTGCCGCTCGGCCAGCGCGCAGTAGGTGGCCCAGTCGCGCAGTGCGTCGGTCCGCGTATCCGCCCGGTCGGGCCGACCTTCGGAACGCCACAGCAGTTCCAGCGCATCGCGTTTGGCCGCCCACACCAGATCGTGGTCGATGCGCGGCGTGCTTGCCGACACGCGCAGCGCGTCGACCTCCGCACGGGTGTCCGCGTCGGCGGCGCGGTAGGCGTCGAGGTCTTCGATGCGCAACGCCAGTGGATTGGCGAAGCGCCGGCTCGACGGGGTGTACGGCGAGGGTTGCACCGGATGCGTCGGACCCGGCGCGTGCAGCGGATTGAGCAGCACCGCACCCGCGCCGTGCTCGCGGGCGGTCCAGTCCACGAACTCCCTGAGGTCGCCAAGATCGCCGATACCCCACGAACGGGCCGAACGCAGCGCGTAGAGCTGCAGCATCCAGCCCCAGGTCACTGGGGTTTGGGGCACCTGCGGCGGCGCGGCGACCAGGGTGGTCTCCTGTCCGTCACCGAACTGCAGGCGGTACCACCCGGGCGCGAGGTCGCCGGGCAGTTCGTCGCGTACGTCGATCCGGTCGCCCGCCTCGTCGATCAACGCGACCGCACCGGGAAGCGGGCGGGACCGGCCGTCCACGCGCACGGCCATGGTGGGCGCCACCACCCCGGCGCGGCGACGCTCGGCAATGCCGTCCAGCGCGCGGGCGCGGTCGGCCTCGGTGTCCGCCGCGATGTCGAGGAGCCCGAGCACCCGGATCACGACCTCGGGGTCGACGTGGACCGGCTCGCGCCGCTCGTTGCGGTAGGTGGTCGCGACCCCGTACTCCGCGGCCAGTCGGCGAAGGTCGTCGGGCAACGGCGACTGCGTCACCAGCGGTTTCCGACCGTGAGGAGCGCGACGAGGGGACCTGGCACGAGCGCACGAGGACGCAGGAGGTGGGGCACGGTCCCAGATATACCCAAGCCGCCGTGTCTCACACGGGCCGCCCGGCCCCACGACATCGGTGCCCGGGACCACCCGCCGGCGACGTCCCCGCCGCTGCGTTCCCGGTCGGTTCGACATCGATTGCGTCATCAGCACTTTGGTGGCCGTTCACCGTGAATTCACCAGCCGCGACGGACATCATCGATGGTGTCGATGATCGACCACAGGTCAGGAGAGAACATGATCACGATCACTGCGCCGGCGGCCCGACTGTTCGTCGGCTGCCTGCTCACGGCAGGAATCGTCGGTGGATCGCTGGCCGGAGCGGTCGCGGTGCCGTTGGCGGACGGACCCGTGACGACGGCGACGGATCCCGCGGCCCCGATCTCGGGCAAGACCGGCGCTCCACTGGGCGATGCCACATTCGGCGCCGATCCTCTGGTGCCGTTCGGCACCGATCCGCAGCCACCGGTCACGCCGGGTTACGTCGACCGCGACCATGACAACGGCGTCACCGCCAACGGCGAGGTCGACCTGCCCTTCTAGAGGCAGCACTCTCGTCTCTCGTCGCGACGCCACGCCGGGGTCAGGGGGCGATGGCGGCCGGTCGGGTCGACTCGATGTGAAATGCGCGCGGCGGAACGGGTTTCAGATGGGCCACGGCGAGCATCCTGTCGTTGGGCGTCTGTCTTCCACGGACGCGGGCAACTCGGCCTCACTTCACGACGCACATCGAAGGATCTCTATGTCTTCACGCAATACGGTCATCCGCTCCCTGCACGATCTCGGTGCCGCTGCCTGGTTCGGCGGATCGCTGATGGGTGCCGTCGGTGTCAACGGTGCAGCAGACGCCGTTCGCGACCCGAAGGACCGCGCCCGCGTCGCGGCCATGGGATGGGCGAAGTGGGCTCCGGTCAATGCCGTGGCCATCGGCGCGCACCTCGTCGGGGGCGGCGGCATCCTCTACGCCAACCGCGGTCGCGCCGTGCACCAGGCCGGGGTGCGGTCCAACACCGTCGTGAAGATCGCGCTCACGGCCGCAGCGCTGGGCGCGACCGCCTACAGCGGCGCCCTGGGCGCGAAGACCGCTCAGGGAGACGGACATTCGGTGGACGGCGCGACCGATCCCTCGGCCGGCACGCCCAGTGACGTCGCCGCCGCCCAGCAGAAGCTGCGCTACCTGCAGTGGGCGCTGCCGGTATTGACCGGTGCCATCGTCGTCCTCGGTGCCCAGCAGGGCGAGCAGCAGCGTCCCAGCCAGATCATCGCCGGACTCGGCACCACGCTGGCGCAGCGCGTCCGCGACTGATCACCAAACCCTCATCCCGCTTGCGCGACAACGACATTGGAGTGAATGCATGACCGAACACGAAAAGTCCGACCAGGCCCGTCAGGGTCTCGTCGACTCGATCAAGGGCAAGGCGAAGGAAGTCGCGGGCGCGGTGCTCGGGAACGACTCGCTGACCGCCGAGGGACAGCTCGAGCAGACCCAGGCGCAGGAGCGCAGGGAGGCGAACAGCGTGGAGGCCGTCGCCGATGCCGAGGCCCAGCAGGCCCGTACCGAAGCGGCCGACGCGAGAGCCGAAGGCGCACGCGAGCGCATCGCGCAGAACGCACGCACGGCGGCGGCCGAGAACGTCGTCGAAGCGCAGCAGGACGCTCAGAAGGTCACGGCAGAACGGGCCGCCCAGCAGGAAGCCGCCCAGGCCAAGGCTGCGGCCGACGACGCCGCCCAACGCGACGTGCAGCGCGCAGAGAGCCAGGAACGCGTCGACGTGCGGTCGGCCGTGAGTGAGGTCGTCGACGCCGCGGACGACCATCGGGCCGCGGTGCAGGACGCTGCCGACGACGAGGCCAAGGCCGACGAGCTGCGGGCCCGCGCCGACAAGGTGTCCGACCAAGCCGACCTGTCCTGAGCATTGCGCCAGGCCCACGCACCATCGAGGAGTTCAGCATGAACATCACGACCGTCCCGCGTTCCATCCTGCGGTTCCAATATCAATTCATCCGGGTGCCACTCGCGCTCATCGAGGATCGCTTCGTGGCGCGGATGGACACCGAAGCGCCCGCCCGACTCATCTACGAACGCTCGCTGGGCGTACTCGACGCGACCGTGGGCAGCGCCCTGGGTGATCCCAGGCTCAGACGCCGTGGCACCGCGCTCGCCGAACGCAGTCAGGACCGGGGACGTGCCGCGGCGCTGGACGCGGCCGCCAAGATGAAGCAGCAGCAAGCCGATGCCGACCTGAAGGCGCGCCGACAGGAGGCCGTCGACGAGCAGAACGCGGCGCGGACGAACAAGGAGCAGGCGGTCGCCGACGCGAATAGTGCTGCAGCCGAACGCAAGCGCTCGGCCGACGCGGCAGCCCAGGAACGCGCCGCGGCCGCCAAGAAGCACGCCGACGAGATCGCCGCGCAGCGCACGGAGTCGGTGGAGGCTGCGAAGAAGCGCGAGGACCAGCGCATCGAGGCCGCCGAGAAGAAGGCCACCGAGGCGGCCAGTGCGAAACTCGACGACGCCACCGCCAAGCAGCGTGCAGCCGATGAGAAGCGGGCCCAGGCCGATCGGGTGAAGCAGTTGGCCGAAGAGGAGAAGGACAAGCGTCAGGAACAGCGGGCCACCAAGGCCTGACACGTTCGTCGACCGCCGCGCCCGGGTGAGCTACCGGGCGCGGCGTTCGCATGAAAAGCCGGCATGGTGTGCGACCGGACGCCCGCTTCAGCGCGGTGGCGCGTCCTCGAGGATGAGGCTGACCGCCGTCTCGACCCGGTCGGCCGCCTGCTGGAAGGTCATCGTGCCCGCCGCCGCTTGGATGAGCGCCCCGGAGAACACCAATTCCAGTGTCGTGATGACCTCCGGCCACGATCCCGGCCCGACGGCCGAGGCGATGAGCTGGTGGATGTGCAGGCCGATCTGTTCGTGGGCGCGGTCGGCGGTGGGGCCGCTGTCGAGGAACACCGCCGCACACGCCGCGGCGATCGCGGGTTCCTCGGCGACCACCAGCATCATTCGGCTCAGTTGCCCGGCGACCCTCGCGGTCGAGCCGCAGTTCGCCCCCGTGCTGACGTCGATGCCGCGGATGCGGCGCAGACAGACTTCGACGATGAGGTCGCTGGTGGAGGCGAACAGGTCCGCCGCGGTGGCGGGTGGCACGTGCGCGCGAGCGGCCACCTGGTCGACCGTCAGGGCATCGAACGGGGTGTCGCGAAGGACTTCGACGGTGGTGTCGAGCAGCCTGGCCGAGGCGTCGGCGAGGGACTTCCTGCGACGTTGGACCGAGAGATCCGTGACGTCGGCCGGGCTTTTGCTGGACACGTGTCCAGCTTAGCGCGTGAATCAGGCGGCGAGCGGGACGCTCGTCAGGGGAGCCGACGAGGTGTCGTAGTAGACCTCACCGCACGCCGAGCACGACACCTCGTACCGAAGGCCGCCGCCGGGGTTGACGTCCAGCCGGTACTCGAAGGCGCCCTGACAGCTCGGGCAGCACGTGGGGTGTGCCGTGGTTTCCGTGACCGCCGTTGTTTTCGTGAGCATGGTCAGGACTCCTCCTCCGCAGCGTCGTCGCGTCGTCGCACCGCGGTTACCCCCACGGCGCGTCGATCAACCCTCGAAGGGGCGGACCGGATCCTCAGTGCTGGTGCGGGCGCGGCACACCCTCGCCGCGGCGCCTGGCTTGCTCGCCTTCGGCGATGAGGCGCAACTGTTCGTCGGCCTCGCGGCCCTCCAGCAGCGGCTGACTCGGGTCCCAGGTGGTGCCCGAGGCCAGGTCCCTGCGGCGCCGCGCGATGGCTGAGAGGACCTCAAGAATGACGCGGTTGCCCAGCAGCGCGGTGATGTCGGCGTGATCGTAGGGCGGGGACACCTCGACGACGTCGACGCCGACGACGGGCAGCTCATAGCAGATGCGCCGCACCGCATCCAGCAGCTCCCGAGCCGAGAAGCCGCCTGGCTCAGGCGTTCCCGTGCCGGGAGCGTGCCCGGGATCGCAGACGTCGATGTCCACCGACAGGAACACGCCCGTGCACTCGTCGGTGGCGATGCCGAAGGCCTCGGTGAGACAGGTTGGCAAACCGCGGGCGACGATCTCGGTCATCTCGTAAGAACGGAGCCCCTGGGCGGCCATCCACTGCAGCACCGGCTCGTCGGGCCAGTAGCCGCGCAGTCCCAGTTGCAGGAACCGGTCCCCGCGCAGGGCGCCGGATTCGATGAGCCGTCGCATCGGCGTGCCGTGCCCGATGAGGGATCCGTTGCTGATGTCTCCCGTGTCGGCGTGCGCGTCGAAGTGGATCATCGAAACCTTGCCGAAGCCCAGGTGCCTGGCGACGCCGGTGTGGTCCGGCCAGGCGATGGTGTGATCGCCTCCGAGGACGATGGGGATCGCACCCGACGACGCGATCGCGTACACGTCCTCCTCGATGAGCCGGACCGCCTGGGCGATGTCGCCGTTGTACAGCGGCACGTCGCCGGCGTCGTAGACCCGCAGATCCTTCAGACCGTCGACGCGCAGCGCCAGGCTGGGCCGCGAACCGTCCTGGGGCAGATAGCACGCTTGGCGCAGAGCCGACGGACCGAAGCGCGCGCCCGACCGGTAATTGGTGCCGCCGTCGAGCGGGGCGCCGAGGATCACGACGTCGGCGTCGGCGTAGGACGCCCGATCGGCGAGGTCGCACCGATCCACCCCCAGGAACGTGATGTCGGGACCAAATGCGCTGCCTACCATGTGCTCAAGCCTCTCGTCGATCGTTCACGGGTTGCGGTGCAGGGCGGTGACGGCGCGAAACGCGTGGCGCAGTGTCGCGCGGATCCGCCGCTTGTCCACCGGGCCCAGGGGTCGGTAGAGGTTGTCGATCTCCAAGCCCGCCATGACCGCCATCACGGTGCGGGAGTCCAATTCGGGGTAGTGCGAACCGAGTTCGCGAAAGAGTCGGCTGAGCGCGGGGACCATCGCCGCGTACCACGCCTCGAACATGGGTCGCAGCCGTTCGTCGCGGCTCGCTTCGGTGACGAGTTCGTAGCGGGTGACGATCGCACCCTGGGGTGAGGTGAAACCGTCGATGATCATGTCGGCGAACAGGTCTGCGAGTTGCTCAGCGGTCATGGTGGGATCGAGGCGTTCCGCGGTCCTGACCACCCGTTCGATCTCGCGATCGGAGAGCTGTTGGAAGGCTTGGGCGATGAGGTCGGACTTGTCCTCGAAGTAGTAGCTCAGCGCGCCGAGCTGAATCCGAGCCTGGCTGGCCACCGTGCGCATCGACAGCCCGGCCAGTCCAACCCGGGCCATGACTTCGATGGCGGCGTCGATGATCTCGACGCGCCGCGCGGCTCCGCGTGCCGTGGTGCCCGTCATCCCGCGAACGTGAGGGTGGAGAAGTCGGTGTCCCACATCCAGGCGGGCTGACTCTGCCAATTCGAGTAGCCCTTGCGGGTGGCGATCGAATTGTGCAGGTCGGCCAGGTTCACCCAGCACAGCGAATCGCGGTAGGCCTTGGCGGCCTCGACGTACAGGGCGCGCGAGCGTGCCTGATCGGGCTCGGCGCTGCCCTGGTCCAACAGCGCGTCGGCGGCGGGCACCGAGCAGCCCTGCAGATTTACCGGCGCGTTGGTGTATTGGTAGATGCGCGACCAGGTATCAGGGTGGGCCGCATCGGGATTGAACGAGGCGAGCAGGAGATCGGGACGCTGTTCGGGGTGCTCGTTGAGGGCGAAGAACTGTCCCGACGGGAAGTCTCGGACGGTGGGGGTGAACCCGGCCTGCTGGAGGATGACCTGGACGTGGTTGGCCAGATCCTGCAGCGTGCTGTCGCCCGTCGGGTAGCCGATGGACACCGCGCCGCCCCTGCTCCCCAGCGTGTTCAGTGCGGCGGGGTCGTACTGATGGCGGTCGGGGACCGCGCCGTCCGGCAGCATGCCGCTGGGGTAGAACTGCGTTGACGGGGCACCCTGCTGACCGAAGACGTCCGTGGTCAGGGCCGTCTGATCGAGTCCGGCGCTGAGCGCCGCCCGTGCGGGAACCGGGCCGAACACCGGTGAAGCCGGATTCACCATGACCATGGCCTTGACCAATGCATTCTGTTGCAGCACTTCGGTATTGGATGCCGACGCCACGGCCTCGTAGTCGCCCTTCGACAACCCGTGCAGGATCATGTCGAGCTGGCCCTGATCGAGTTGCAGACGCTGGACCGCGGTCGCCGAGATCACCGGCAGGGTGACGGTCGTGATCCGGGGTGCGATGCCCCAGTAGTTCGCGTTGGCCTTCAGTGTGTAGTGGTCGGCGGGAATGGCCTCGGTCAGCTCGTAGGGCCCGGTGCCCGCGGTGTGGGCGGCGAGCCAGGCCGTGGCGTGATCGCCGCCCGCGGTGTGCTGCGCCACCGCGGTCGGGCTCGTCATCAGCGGACCGTACGGGGAGGCGAGGTAGTCCAGGAACGGCGCCACGGGTTTCTTCAACGTGACGACGAACGTCAGCGGGTTGGGGCTCTGCATGTCGGCGACCTCGGCGAGCATGTAGGACGGTCCGCCCGCCATGTCGATGCGACGTTGGAAGCTGGCTTTCGCGGCGGCCGCATCGAATGGGGTGCCGTCCGCGAATTTCACGCCGGGTCGGAGCGCGAAGGTGTAGGTCAGTCCGTCGGGGGAGACCGTCCACCCGGTCGCGAGGAGGCCTTGGATGGTCGTCGACCCTGGCGCGTAGTGGACCAACCCCTGATAGGCGGAGGTCATGATGAGTAGGCCCTCGGGTTGATAGAACGTGTCGGGATCCAACGGCGGTGGATCGCTCAATAGCGGGGTCCGCACCGATGACGTGAGCGCTGCGCTGCCGGCCCCGTCGTGGGCCGACCCCGAACACGCGGTGCTCGACAACAGCAGCAGGGTGGCGGCGAGGGCGGCGAGCCCGGTCGTGCGTGGCATCGAGGACTCCTGGGCTTGGCGACGTGTCGAGTTTCGCCACATCGCATTTCGCGCACGTGACGCGGCCGTTACCAGTTTGTACGAACGACCAAGATTTGGACGATCGACCGGGAAATCGTGGGAAAGCCGTTCTAGGGTTCAGCCACGGACACCGTCCGACGTCGCTCTCCTCGCCCAAACGTGAACGGATGGAACGCAATGCCCAGTGCGGTACCGGCAGCCTTCGACCTCAGCGGACACGTCGCGCTGATCACCGGGTCGAGCAGTGACATCGGCATCGGGTTCGCCTCGGCGCGACTGCTGGGTCAGTTGGGCGCCTCGGTCATGGTCACGGGAACCACGGACCGCGCCGCCCTGCGCGCCGACGAGCTTCGGGCGGAGGGGATCTCGGCCGAGTCCCACGTGGCCGATCTGATGGACCCCGACGCGGCCCGCGGCTTGGTCGACGCGACCGAGTCGGCGTTCGGCAAGGTCGACGTGCTGGTCAACAACGCCGGGCTGGCGTCGGTAAACAGTCCCGAGCAGCCCAATCCGGCGAACGCCATGACCGACGAGGAGTGGTCACTGGTGTTGCGGCGCAATCTCGACAGCGCATTCTTCGTGACGCGCGCGGTGCTGCCGGGGATGGTCGATCGCGGCTACGGTCGCATCGTCAACGTCGGCTCGACCGCAGGGGTGCTGACGGCCTACACCGGCGACGTCGGGTACCACACGGCCAAGGCGGCGATGCTGGGGATGACGCGTTCGGTCGCCGTGGACTTCGCCAAAAGCGGGGTGACGGCCAACCTGGTCCTACCGGGGTGGATCGCGACGGCGGCGCAGCTGCCCTCCGAGGTCGAAGCGGGCAACGCCACCCCGGTGGGCCGCTCGGCGGATGCCGCCGAGGTGGCCGCGGGCGTGGCATTCCTGGCAACGCCGGGGGCGTCCTACGTCACCGGCACCACGCTCATCATCGACGGGGCGAACTCCCTTGGCGGCTGAGCGAACGCCAGCGTGTCCAACCGCTCAAACGCTGCGTTTGCACGGCGTGGTCGCGGGTCAGGGCGTCCACAGACAGTCGTCGCGAAGCAGTTCGGAGACCTCTGCGGCTTCGATGTCCCCGAGGGTGCTGAGGCGCACGTCCAGAGTCGGCTCGTCGACCCAGAGTCGCTCGGCCAGTTCGCGCGGCTGTCGCGTCCAGCGCAACCCGTCGACGAGCGCGTCGACGGTGATGAGCCTGCGCGCCGAGATCTCCTCGACCACCCGCTCCTCGCGGGCCGCGGCGATCGGATCCAGCGGCACCGGGCCGCGCTCACGATGGACGAGTTCGTGGGTGAGCGTGCACCGCCGTTCGGCCTGAGTCAATATGCGGGACAACCAGATTCGATCGTCCAGCTGTAGTCCCATGATCCGGTCCGGCAGCCCGTACCGGCAGGACACGACGACGTCGCCGTAATGGTCGCGCAGCACCCGCCAGGGGTGCCAAGGCCCTTTCCCCATGCCGGGGAGCCTACGAACGGGGTACGACAGAGTGGTCCCGTGCTCAGCCTCCGTCGGCGGTGCCGGCGTCCGCGTCGTCCTGGTCCGGTCGGCCGGGTTGGTAGCCGGGCGGTGCCGTACGCGCGGCCCGCAGGGTGTCCTGCCCTGGCGGACCATGGCCGATGCCGGCGGCGGTACCGTTGCCACTCGCGACCCTCATTCGTCGCAGACGCTTCGTCTCGCGCTTCATCCTCCTGAGGCGCTCGGTGTCACCGCCGAACACCGCCCGCGCGACCTCGTCCACGGCCCCGGCGAGGTCGTCGACGTCCCCGAGGACGTCGTGCACCCGGGACAGGAACGACTGCACCTGCTCTGGAACCGCCGCGTCGACGTCGGTGTCGACGGCGCGTGCGGACAACCGGACGTCGTCGGCGTCCACCGCAAGAGCGGCGACCAGTGCGGCGACGTCGTCGTGAATCGCGGCGGCCGCCCCGTCCGTCGCCACCGGCTCCTCATCGGACTTCGGCCGCGCGTCGAAGCGCGGATCGCGCACCGCCGCGGTCGCGGTGATCTCGCCGCGGACGACCTTCGCCGCGGTGTCGGGGACCCATGCCAGGCCGATGTCGAGCTTGGTGAGCGTGGACCGGGTCACCGACTGCGACGCGGCGGCCTCCAGGCTCGTCATGGTGCTGTTGGCCGGTCCGCCGTCGTGCCACACCTCGAGCTGCGACCGGCCGAGGTAACGCCGACGTTCGCTGACTGCGGTGGCGAGGGCGTCGACCGCGTCCTGGCTCCACTGAGGCATGGCCATAGCGTCGCAATTTTCTTAGGCAAACCCAAGCGCGGTCCCGCAAACCGGCTTGCGCACGACCATCGCGGCTGTCGCCGGTACGCCAGCGTGCGAGCGCATGACCTTGGTTTTCCGCGAAGAGGTGCTTCGTCGACGCTTGGAAGCCAAATAGAATCGGTGTGTGACCCAAGCATCGGCCAAGCCCGTCCCGCGGCGGGGAGCCAAGGATCCCCCTCGCGTGCCCATCAAGTACATCAGGTTGGCGGCCAACCTCTCCATCGATGCGGTGATCGCGCGCATTCACCAGCAGACCGGACGGACGTACTCACGGGGGTCGATCAGCGCTATCGAGAACGGCCACCGCGGGGCGTCATCGGAGGTGCTGCGCGCCCTCGAACTGGCCTACCGTTTGCCGCTCGGATCGATCACGACCGACTACGTGCCCCGCGCCCCCCGCGCCCGCAGGAACGGTCGGGTCGACGAGGCCGCCAGGACGGTCTTCGCCGACGCCGCCACGTAACCCCACCGCCCCTCGCGCGAAAGTGTCGGCCGTCCGCGTTGTACGGCTGCCGGTAGCAGCCCACGATGGACGCCATGGCGCACCACATCCGAATCCGGCCGTTCAACACGCGCGACACCTATCCCGAGCAGAACCTGGACAACGACCTCGCCCAGGCAGTCGTGGCCGGGGGCGTGGTGTACCTACGCGGTCAGATCGGCCAGGACCTCGACACCAGGGAATCGGTCGGCATCGGCGACGTCGAGGCGCAGGCCGAGAAGGCCATGGCGAACATCGCCATGCTGCTCGACGAGGCGGGCAGCTCGCTGCAGGACGTCGTGAAGGTGACGGTCTACCTCGTCGACATCCGGTACCGCGAGCCGGTGTACCGCGTGATGGGCCGGTGGCTCAAGGGCGTGCATCCGGTCTCCACCGGGCTCGTGGTGAGCGCCCTCGCCAGGCCCGAATGGCTCGTGGAGATCGATGCCACGGCCGTGCTCTCCGAGCCGGGGAGCCCGGCGTGACGTTCTCCCTCGTCGCACGCGACGGGTCGGGAGCCTTCGGCATCGTCATCAGCTCCTCGAGCCCGGCGGTCGCCGCGCGGTGCGCGCATCTGCGCACCGGTGTCGGTGCCGTCTGCAGTCAGAACGTCACCAATCCCCAGCTGGGCGTCGTCGCCCTGGACGCGCTGGCCGATGGGCGGGATGCGGCCGGCGCGCTGGCGACGACGCTGGCGTCCGAACCCCACCGTGACCATCGGCAGGTCGTGATCGTCGACGGCCGCGGCGGCACCGCCGTGCACACCGGGACGCACGCGCTCGGCATCAACCACCACGCGCAGACGACGGGCGCGGCCGCGGCGGGCAACATGCTGCGCGACGCCGCGGTCGTCGAGGCGCTGCTCGCGGGATACGTCGACTCGGCGGCGGCGACGCTGGAGGCCCGCCTGCTGGACGGTCTGGTCGCGGCCGCCGCGGCGGGCGGCGAGGCCGGGCCGGTGCGCAGCGCGGGCCTGCAGGTCGTCGAGGACGTGCCGTGGCCCGTCACCGACCTGCGGGTCGACTGGCACGACGATCCCGTCACCGAACTGCGACGGCTCTGGGACGTGTGGGAACCCCAGAAACGGGACTACCGCACCCGCGGGCTGGACCCCACCGTCGCACCCTCCTACGGCGTCCCGGGCGACCCGTGACCGCGCTCCGTCAGCTGGGCGAGGTAGCCGCGCTGGGTGCTGATGTGGTCGGCGAGGTACTTGGCGTCATGCCATACGCCCCAGATGAAACTCGACCCGCGTCGCGAAAGCCATGGCAGGCCAACGAAGTACACGCCGGGTTCGGAGGACACCCCGCGGCGGTGCCGCGGTCGGCCGTGCTCGTCGAGCGCGTCGACCCGTAGCCAGCGGTAGTCGGTCGCGTACCCGGTCGCCCAGACGACCGAGGAGACCCCGGCGTCCGCGAGATCGAGTTCGAGCACGGGGTCGGTGACCGCGTCGGGGACGGGACCCAGCGCCCGCGCCTGCGGATCGGCGGGCAGGTCGAGCCCGTTGCGTGCGACGTAGGCGTCGGCCTGGTCGAGTAGCGACAGGTAGCTGGCGTCACCGTTGGCGATGTTCGTGCCGAGGTCGGGTGCGAAGTGCAGGACGCCGTCGTCGAAGGTCGACGTCCTGCCCACCAGCTGGATGCCCCGCTGGGCCAGTTCGCGGAAGTCGACGGTGTGACCGCCGTGGGCGCCGCTGACCGCGATCGTGACGTGCTCGGCGCCCCGCGGCGGCGTCTCGGCATCCCACAGCCCGAGAACGCCCAGCCACCAACAGAAGTCGCGGCCGCGATAGCGCCGCGGCGGACGATCGTGCGGCCCGACCGATAGGAACACCCGCCGACCCGACCGGCGGAGTTCGTCGGCGATCTGCACGCCGGACGATCCGGAGCCGACCACCAGGACGGCGCCGTCGGGCAACTGTCCAGGGTTGCGGTAGCCGCTGGAGTGAAGCTGCAGGGGCACGGCGCCGTCGGGGATGATCGCGGGGTGGACGGGCCGCTGAAACGGTCCTGTCGCCGCGACGACGACGCGGGCGTCGATGACGCCGTCGGTCGTCTGCACCTCGAAGCCGGGGCGACCGACGTGTCTGGTCACCGACGTCACCTCGACGCCGCACCGGATCGGGGCGTCGATCTTCTCGGCGTAGGCGACGAAGTAGTCGGCGACGCGGTCCTTGCCGGCGAAGCCGTCGGGGGCGACGTCGACGAATTCCAGGTTGGGGAAGCGGTCGTGCCAGGCCGGCCCGTTGGCGACGAGGGAGTCCCAGCGTTCCGAACGCCAGCGCTCGGCGATGCGGTGGCGTTCGAGGATCACGTGTGGCACGCCGCACGCGCCGAGATGTTCGCTCATCGCGAGCCCGGCCTGGCCACCGCCAACCACCACGACGTCGACCTCGCCGCTGGGCTCCGATCGGTCTGCCACGATGACCTCCGCTTCGCGCCGGGGGAATGAGCACGTCACGCCTCGGCGTCCTGATGGGCGGCACGCTCCCGTCCGACGACAGTGATTCTGACTGGCGACGTCGCGGACCGCACGGCGGCTTTCATAGCCAATCCAAAACCAACTCAAAGAGCGTGCATCAGCTGCGGTGGCCCAATGGTGTCATGACTGCAATCTTGGAAGCTCCCGCGCCGGCGCCCAGCGCGGATGACGATGCATCGAACCGGCGGGCTCGGTTCACGGCTCGGTTCTGGGACCGGCTCGGCTACGGCACGCTGCTGGTGGCCACGGCGGTGATGTACCTGTGGAACATCACCATCAACGGGATGGGCAACCAGTTCTACGCCGGTGCGGCGCAGGCCGGTTCGCGCAACTGGGAGGCCCTGCTGTTCGGGTCGCTCGACCCGAACAACTTCATCACCGTCGACAAGCCCCCGGTGTCGCAATGGGTGATGGGCCTGTCCGGCCAGATCTTCGGCTTCAGCAGCGCCAGCATGCTCATTCCGGAGGCCCTCATGGCGGTCGCCGCGGTGGCGCTGCTCTACGGCGCGGTGCGCCGCATCAGCGGGCCGCGTGCGGCGCTGCTGGCGGGCGCGGCACTGGCGCTGATGCCGGTGGCGGCGTTGATGTTTCGCTACAACAACCCCGACGCGGTGATGGTGCTGCTGATGATGGCGGCCGCCTACTGCACCGTCCGTGCGCTCGAGCGCGCCAGCACGACCTGGATTGCGTTGGCGGGCGTCGCGCTCGGCTTCGCCTTCCTGGCCAAGATGCTCGAGGGCATCATGGTGCTGCCCGCGATCGGCCTGGTCTACCTGATCGCCGCCCCCACCTCGGTCCGTCGCAGGCTGTTGCAGCTCGTCGGCGCCGCGGCGGCGTTCCTGGTCTCCGCGGGGTGGTTCGTCGCGCTGACGCTGCTGTGGCCGGCCTCGTCGCGGCCCTACATCGCGGGGTCGACGGACAACAACTTCATGAACCTGGTCCTCGGCTACAACGGATTCGCCCGCGTCCTCGGCCGCAACCACGGTGGCGGCGGACACGCGCCGACGGGCCATGCGCCGGTCGACATGGCCGCCCACCACGGTGGGTTCGGCGGACCGGGGCGCCAGGCGGCGGGGCTGGCCCGACTCTTCTCCGGTGAGTTCGGCTTCGAGATCGGCTGGCTGCTGCCTGCCGCCCTGCTCGCGGTGGTGCTGGTGCTGATCGCCCGGCGCCGTGCGCCTCGAACGGACCTGGCCCGGGCAGGCGTGCTGCTGTTCGGCGGGTGGATGCTGGTCGACGGGCTGGTGCTGAGCTACATGAGCGGCATGATCCACCCGTACTACGACCTGTCCCTGGCGCCCGCCGTCGCGGGAACGTTCGCGATCGGCGTCCACGAGATGTGGATGCAGCGGTCGTCGTGGCTCGGTCGCCTCGGGTTGGCGACGCTGGTGGGGGGCACCGGGGTGTGGAGCTGGTGGATCCTCGCTCGCAATGCGCAGTGGCTGCCCGAATTGCGCTGGGCCATCCTGGTTCTCAGCGTCGTCGCGTTCGTCGGACTACTGCTGCCCTCGGCCCCGACGCGCCGACGCCTCGCCGCGGGAGCGTTGCTCCTCGGCGTGACCGTGGCACTCGCGGGGTCGGCTGCCTACGCGGTGGCCACCATCGGTCAGCCCCATGGCGGCGGCAACGCCAACGTGGGTCCGGCGGCGCCGGCTCAGGCGGGTCACGGCATGTGGGGACAGAGTGCGGACAACGCCGCGCTCGACGCCAAACTGGACGGCACGCTCACCGAGTGGTCGGCAGCGGTCGACGGATCGTCGACGGCCGCGGGTCTCGAACTGTCCACCAACACCGCGGTCATGGCCATCGGCGGGTTCACCGGATCCGACCCCGTCCCGACGCTGAGCCAGTTCCAGCAGTACGTGGCCAACCATCAGGTCACCTACTACATCGCGCCGAACCAGAACGGTGGTGGGCACGGCGGCAATCAGCACTCCGACATCGGCGACTGGGTGGCCGCGACCTTCACGCCGAAGCAGATCGGTTCTGACACCGTGTACGACCTGACGGCACCTGCCAAGTAACCGCACGTCAGCGAGCGCCGGCCGCGTCCACCCTGCGTGGGTCGCGGCCGGCGTTCTCGTCGGCGCGGCCGTCGAAGAACCGTGCGCCGACCTCGCCGGTGCGGGGGAGGTGACCGGCGCCGCGTCGCAGATTCGGGAAGGCCGCCGTCAACCCGGCGGCGACGAGGTAGGGCGCGGACATGACGGTGACGATCAGGAGCAGATTCGCGAGGTAGGTCATGGCAGTAATTGTGCGATGGGCAAAGCACTGCCAACAGTGGCAGAGGCGACTCGGTCCGGCAATATCCTGCCAAGCTGGCCTAGGCCTTGATCAGCGTGCCTGCCATCGACGCGGCCAGCTGCAACTGGGAGATCGTGAGTGCGCCCCAGCCGGCGTCGATCGGACCCATCGGGGCGCCCAGCCAGGGGACCACCCCGGGATCGGGGCTAATGCCGAGGTTGTAGGCCTGCATCCCGGGTAGGTGATGCTCGAAGAAGTTGCCGAATACGTCCACGGCGAAGATGGCGTCACCGATGAGGTTGGGACCCCAGAGCGCTGCCGCGTTGACGAGGGGGTTGGTGGCCGTGGGGTCGCCGATCATCACCAGGGAGCCGAAGTGCGGCTTGCTTCCACCGCCCGGCACGTAGGCGGGGAAGAACGGTTGCAGCGCAGGCAGATCCGTGGCCAGGTAGGCCGCCGTGTCGCCGTAGGTCTCGACGTTGACGAAGCCGGAGCCGTTGCCATTGCCCGCGACGACGGTGTTGAGGCCGGGGCTTTCGAAGCCGATCCCACCCAGGCCCGTCTGCTGCGCGACGTATTCGGCCTCCCAGCCGCCCAGCGAATGACCCGTGACGAAGACGTCGTCGGCGTCGTAGCCCTGCAGCGCGGCCTGGGTCTGAACGCGCTGCGCGAAGGTCAGCGAGTCCGCGAACGCCGAGGGCGTCGTATCGGTGAAGATGACCTGCGCGTCGGCGACGATCTGCGAGATGGCGATCAGCGGATCGAACAGCAGGTTGGTGCCGCCCGTCGTCCCCTGGTAGGCGATGACGATCTGCTGCTGCGGAGTCACCCACGCCTTTGCGGCCTCGCCGGACAACAGGTTCGTCGACGTCATCTGCACACCGTCGACCGTGAACGGCACCAGACCTCCTGGCACCCCGCCCAATACGTACTCGGCGGCCGCGGCATCGAGGAACTGCGTCACCGTCGGCGTGAGCGCCGTCGTCGCTCCGGTGTAGGTCTGAGTCGCCACGACCGGTACGACGGCAGGGGTCCGGCGCAGTCCGAGTGCCTCCTCGACGCCGCGGAACGCCGCGAACAACATCTCGTCGATGGGGGCGAAGTTCAATGGACTCTTGGGCCCGCTCGCCGAGACGGTCAGATCCAGCGCCTGCAGCACGGTGTCGACGATGCGGCCCGGCAGGGCCATCAGCGTCGCGATCGGGGACAGCGGCCCCGGTGGAGTCGGTGTCGTGACGGTGGTCTTGGTGACGGCGGCCGCGGTGACGGTGGCCGTGGTGACGGCGGCCGTGGTGACCGTGCCCTGCGTGACCGTGTTCTTGGTGACGATGTCCTTGGTGACCGTGTTCTTCTTGACGGTGGGGCCTTGCGGCTCATCCGCGGTCGACGAGGCTGCGGCGGTCTTTGGTCCGATGTCGTTGCTGCGCAGGCTCTTTCGCGAAGTGGAGTTCTTCGGCCGGACCGTGGTCCCGGCGTCGGGGGTCGAGCCCGCGCCGGCCGTGCCGACCTCCGTCGTACCGGTGTGGGCGGTACCTGCGGGCTGCGCGCTCGACGCATCATCGGCCCCGGCGCCGATCGGGGGCTTCGCCGGTCGATCCGAGGCGGCTCCCGTCTTCCCGGAACCGGCCGCCGACGCGGCGTCGCGCGACGCACGCCGACGGTGCTGCGTCGCATCCGCGGACGGATGCGAGGTGCCGGACGCGGACGACCCCGACGACTCGGACGACCCCGACGACTCGGACGCGGACGACCCCGACGACTCGGGCGCGGCCCACGCCACTCCGGGTGCCGACGCGGCTGCGATGCCCAGGGCCATCGCGACGACCACCAGAAGACGGCGTCGGGTCGGCCATTCAGCAGCATGCGCCGTCATCGACGTCCCCTTCGACACTCGGTCGCGGGGTAGCTCCACGACCGCGACAGAATATGACATCGTGTGATGTCAGTCACGTCCGGGTCGGCGCGGGGTCCGGCGCACGGGCTGTTAGCCGAATGTTCACCGTGCAATGTCGGCCCCGGGGTGACGGTCCGGCCCGGTCTCGGAGAGCATCGTCTGCGTGGCAGCCAAACCTGGAGACCTCCCCGACACCGGCATCCCCGCGGCCATCGCGGCCGAGATGACCATGGCCGAGCAGTACGACTGGCACCGTGACAACCTCCGGCGGCACCGCGTGACGCGACGGAGTTTCCTGGCCGGGTCGGCCGCGGCGGCCGCAGTGGCCGCGGTGGGCGTCTCGCCGTTCGGTCGACGCGCCTACGCGCAGGATGCGCCCCTGTCGGTGGCGAACCGCCACGTCGGGTACGGCGGTGACGCCGCCAGTCAACTGCGTCTGTCGGCCCAGCTCTCGCGAAACCCGCGCGCCGGCAAGATCTTCCTCGACCACGGTCCGACCCCGGCCCTGGGTGCCACCACGCAGGCCGAGGTGCGCAATCTACTCACGCATTTCCCCGCCAGCGGCGGTGGCGTGCTGTCGGCCGAGCAGTTCTACGCCCACGTACCCGTGGACGGACTGGCGGCGCGCACACCGCACTACTACCGGTGGCGCACCGACGACGGCTTCACCACCGACGTCCGATCGGTGGCCACGGCGATGCCGCGGAGCCGAGAAGCCATGGCGCCCTTCAGGTTCACGATGATCGGCGACCAGGGCACCGACGACACCCCCGTGCTCCCGCCCGGCCTGGCGCCCGGCGACTACGACGACTCCTACTACAAGTCCGACGACGACCCGAGCGCCCCGCACACGGCCAACGTGCTGAACCAGATCATCGCGGCCAATCCCGACTTCCACGTCCTCGCAGGCGACATCGCCTACGCCGATCCCTCCGGCGCGGGCAAGCCGGCGACGTTCGTGCCCTCCGGCGGCAAGCTCGCCACCGGCTTCGACAAGTTCAATCCGTTCGTGTGGGACGTGTACCTCGGCTCGATCGAAGCCAGCGCGTCGACCACGCCGTGGATGTTCGCCACCGGCAACCACGACATGGAGGCCGCCTACGCCAACCACGGCTACGGCGGCCACCAGGCGCGGCTGGACTTTCCCGGCAACGGTCCGGCGGGTTGCCCGTCGGCGTACTCGTTCGTCTACGGCAACGTGGCGGTCCTGTCGCTGGACGCCAACGACGTGTCCTATGAGATCACGGCCAACACCGGTTACTCGCATGGCAACCAAGACCGTTGGGCCGCAAGGACATTGGCCGCCTACCGCGCCGACCCGAACGTCGACTTCATCGTGTGCTTCTTCCACCACTGCGCGTACTCGACGACGGCCGCCCACGCCAGCGACGGCGGGGTCCGCGCGGCATGGACGGCGCTCTTCGATCAACATCAGGTCGACCTGGTGCTCCAGGGGCACAACCACGTCTTCGAGCGCACCGACCCGATCCGGGCCAACGCGCCAACAACCGTCGCCGCCGACAACGGCGTGGTCGACCCGGAGACGGACGGCACCGTCTACTACACCGTCGGATGCGGCGGGCGGCCGCGCTACGAATTCCAGCCCGATGAACGCGAGAGCTACCGCGGCAACGTCGCACCGGACACGTTCGTCCCGAACAGCTACGTGTGGACCTCCGACGGCGGCAAGCAGGCCGAGGCCGTCGGCTGGTCACGGGTCCGGTATCGCGGCTACGCGTTCGTCCGGGTCGACGTGCGTCCCGGGACACTCGTCAGCGAGATGGACGTCGTGGCGATCGACGAATATGGCCGCGAACTCGACAAGCTCACCTACCGTCGGCCGGTGCGGACCTAGATCCCGTCAGATAGTCACTTACGCCGCGCGAGACATCAACGCGCAAACGAGGATTGGCTCCTCGTGGGCTCAACGATCTTTCGCGTGCTTGCTCGCGCCGGCGGTGTAAGTGCCGTCCGTGGACGACGCCCGCGGGGTGGCCGGGAGCCGCTGAGTGTGTTTCGCGGAGTCGGCGTGCGCGCAGCGGTGCGGACGAGACGTGCGCGTGCTCGGGGTCGGGGGATCGCCTGCCTTGGCCGCGACCAGCGCACGGTGGGTGGTCTTGTGCGCGGTGGCGTTCGCCGATTCCGCGGTCGCCGGTGGGCCCGACGCCGCCGATACCGCCGAGGCCCTCGCTGGTGCGTCCGGTGCCGCCGATGCCACGCTGGCCGACGTGACCGACACCGCGGAGGTGATGGGAGTCTTGGCCTTTCGGGTGGCACCGGTGGGCACGCCGACGTCGGTGAGCGCCTGGCGGACGCCTTGGCCGACCGCCTGCGCCAGATGGGCGGCGAGGGTGCCCGGGTCGATGGTGGGTAGCAGTCGGGCCGGAGTCGGCACACCGTACGGCGTGGTGCGGTCGTATCCCAGGTCGACCAGCACCCGCAACGTCGGTTGGACGAGATCGACGATTGGTTTGATCACGAAGCTGGTGTGGGTGTCGGCACCGATGTCGAGCAGGGGTTGCAGCAGGGGCAAATTCTTGGTGGGGATGGTGATGTAGGTGGTGTCACCGGTGGTCTGGCGGTTCGCGGGGTCGCTCATGGCCTGCTGCAGTTCGGCAGGGCTGTAGCCGTCGGGCAGCGCGGTCGGAAAGAACGGGACGCCCGGGGGTATGGGGAGATACGGGTTCGGATACGTCGCATGGACCCCGAGGGCCCCGGCCAGTGAATTGATGTCCGCGAGGAGGTTGATGGGGTATTCCGGAAAGTCGGCCACCGGGTCGTACTCGAAGGCGATGTCCGTCGTTCGATAACCCGTATCGGTGGGTGCGGCACCGTCGAAGGTGATGTTCAGGCCGGGGATGTGGACTCCCGGGAACCGTGCCAGGATGCCGCCGTTGGGGCGGTTCGTATTGCCGGCCACGACGAACGACACCTGACTGGTGGACGGCGCTCCCGAGGGATTGTCTGCGAAGGTGCGCTTCGTCTTGGTGATGATGTCGCCGCTCTGCGAGTACCCGAAGATGACGACCTGATCGCGGGGGTGACTCGCGAGCTGGGTCTGCAACGCCGTCGCGAGGTCGGTGACGCCTTCTGCCACCGACTGGTCGTAGGTGATCGGCCCGATGATCGGCGGTAACAGCCCCTCCGGCGTGATGACGGGGACGAGTCGACAGGTCGACGGCTGGCACGTCGAATTAGGTGCGATGTAGTACTTCTCGACGTTCGGCAGATAGTTCGGAATCGGAATGGAGATGCCGGCGTCTGTGGTCACCACCGGATTGCCGAGACCGCTGCCGCCCATGACGAGGGCCGTGGTCGCAGCCATCGTCACCGCCGCCGTCACCGTCGACAAACTCGTCAGCAACACCGCGAGCAGCACTGCCGCCGCAGCGATGATCGTGTTCCGCGCTGCGCGTCGCATGCATCCCCCTCGGCTGGTGGCCGCCCACACGTCGGCGCGCCTACCTGCCTATCAGAGGTGCGCGAAGATCAACAGCGATGGCGGCCGACGGCTCAGCCGATCCCGACTCCGATGCCGAACCCGCCGCCGTCGTCGTCGTGGTTCGGGCACGTGACGTCGACGTAGACGGTGTCACCCGGCTTCGGCGAGCTGGAGGGGTTGTTGACGTTGGTCACCGAACACTGCGACAGCGCCTTGCTCGCGCCGTTGACGTAGTTGACGTTGACCAGGTAGCCCTGCGCCTCGAGGTCGGAGATGACGGTGTCGGCGCCGCTGGCCGCCGCGAGTGGGGCGGCAACGGTCGCCGACGCCGCGGCGCCCGTCAGGAGCAGCGCGACCGCAAACGATCGACCAAGACATCCCATGACTCCAGCATCCGCGCGCCACCCCGCCGGTGCAACCGTCGGCTACAACGACACCGTCGTGTAGGCGTCGATGCCGTCGATCAGGGTGCGCAGCTGGTCGTCGGCCGAGCCCAGTGTCTGACCGATGGCGGTGAGCCGCGCGGCGTAGTGTCCGACGGGATACTCCGCCGTCACGCCGATGCCACCGTGCAGCTGAATGGCCTCCTGCGCGATGTGTCGGCCGGACCGGACGATCTGCAGCTTGGCACGCGCGGCGATCACGGGACTGACGTTGCCGTCGGCGATCGACATCGCCGCGTAGAAGTTCATGCTGCGAGCCAGTTCGAGGGACACGTACATGTCCGCGGCCCGCTGCGTCAGCGCCTGGAAGTTGCTCAGCGGTACGCCGAACTGCTTGCGACTGGTGAGGTACTCGGTGGTCAGCCGCAGGGCCTCCTCCATGGCCCCGACCGCCTCCGCGCACTGCGCCGACTGGTAGCGGACGAGCGCCTTGCCCACTGCGGGGGTGACGTCGCCGCCGGCGCCAAGTGGTTGCGCCGCAACCGAATCCAGCGTCAGCTGCGCGGCCCGCTGCCCGTCGAAGGTGCGGTAGCCGTGACGGCTGACGTCCTCGGCCGCGACGACGAAGAGACCCAGTCCGCCGCCGGGCAGCTGGGCACTGACGAGGAACACGTCCGCGCTGTCGCCGAAGAGCACCGGGTTCTTCACCCCGGTGAGGGTCCAGGTGTCACCGTCCCGATCGGCCTTCGTGGTGGCGGCGACCGAGGTGCCCCGCATGCCGGGTTCCTGGTGGGCGAGCACCAGCAGGGTGCGGCCTTCGCCGACGTCGTCGAGCAGGGCCCGCTGCCCGTCGTCGCCGAGCTCGGCGACCAGGGCCCCGGGGATCAACGCGGCATGCACGATCGGTTCGGGCGCCAGCCGCCGACCGACCTCGGTCATGACGACCATCAGCTCGATCTGGCCGGCCTCCTCCGGATCGAAACCCAGTGCGAGGATGCCGGTTTCGGCCAACTGGGACCACACGTCACGACTCCAGCCGAGATCGCCGTCGATGGTCTTCAGACGGGTCTCGATGTCGTAGGTGCGGGTCAGGATCTCCCGGGTGACGTCACCCAGCAGGGTCTGCTCTTCGGTCAGAGCGAAGTCCATGGTGTCCTCACAGTCCGAGAATGGTCGAGGCGATGATGGTGCGCTGAATCTCGTTGGTACCGCCGTAGATCGAGGTCTTGCGGTAGTTGAGGTACTTCGGCGCGGCGTGCTGCGCCCACGACGGCGACGCGACGTCCTCGCCCCCGTCGAAGGGCAGGGCGTCCGGACCGGCGACGTCGACGCCCAGTTCCGTGACGGCCTGCTGCAGTTGACTGCCCTTGAGTTTGAGGATCGACGACGCCGGGTTGGGCTTGCCGTCGGCTTCTGAACCACTGACGCGCAGCTGCGTGAGCTCCAGCGCCAGCAGTTCGTTCTCCAGCTCCGCGACGCGGGCGGCGAAGAGGGGATCCTGTAGCAGCGTGCCCTGCCCGGTCGGAGTCTGGGCGGCCCGCTCCTTGACCTGCGCGAGCCACACCTTGGTGGTGCCGATCCGCGCGATGCCGGTGCGCTCGTTGCTCAGCAGGAACTTGGCGTAGGTCCAGCCGTTGTTCTCCTCGCCGACGAGTTGGTCGGCGGGAATGCGGACGTCTTCGAAGAAGACCTCGTTGACCTCGACGCCGCCGTCGATCAGCTTGATGGGTCGCAACGTGATGCCCGGCGTGGACATCTCGGCGAGGAGGAAGGAGATGCCCGCCTGCCGCTTCGGCGCATTCGGATTGGTGCGCGCGAGCAGGAAGATCCAATCCGCGTACTGGCCGAGGGTGGTCCACGTCTTCTGGCCGTTGACGACGTAGGAGTCGCCGTCGCGCACGGCGGTGGTGCGCAACGACGCGAGATCCGAGCCGGCCTCCGGTTCGGAGAAGCCCTGGCACCACCAGATGTCGAGATTGGCGGTCTTCGGCAGGAACCGTTCCTTGAGGGCTTGCGAGCCGAAGCGGGCGATGACGGGGCCCACCATGCTGGCGTTGAACGCCAGCGGTTCGGGCACGCACGCCAGGCGCAGCTCGTCGGACCAGATCTGCCGCTGCAGCGGCGTCCAGTCCTGACCGCCCCATTCCACCGGCCAGTTCGGCACTGCCACGCCGCGCTCGTTCATCAACCGCTGCGCCGTCACGACGTCGTCGGGGAAGCGAATCTCGCCGTCGCGCACGCGGTCGCGGATGTCCTGCGGGATCTTGGTGGTGAAGAACTCTCGCAAGTCGTCGCGAAAGGCGGCTTCGGCGTCACTGAGCGCCAACTTCACTGTGCAACCTCCGATTCTCGACGGCCCGTCGGTGCAGACCGCAACCGGGAGTACCCGGTACCAGCGAATCTATCGCGTGCACGTGCGACGGGCGTCAGGGGCCGTCGGGGCGTGCGTCACGGAACCGCGGTCCAGCGCCCTACGCGAACGGATTGAGGACGAGCGAGCACAGATGGGGCAGGTTGCCGAGCGGGATCCAGCCCACCAGCAGGCGACAAGCTTGCGCGGCCTGGCCGATGGGCCCGCCGCACACGGGCCAGGCACCGATGCCCTGGGTGCGCAGGACGTTGCGGGCGACGCGGATCTGTTCTTCGCGGCTGGCGGCCGCAGGGGAGCCGGAGCCGCCGTTGGCGGCCCACGTCGCCGGGGTGAATTGGAGCCCGCCGTAGAAGCCGTTGCCGGTGTTGGCGCCCCAGTTGCCGCCCGACTCGCACTGAGCCATCGCATCCCAATTCGGATCGGCCCAAGCCGACGGCGCGGCGACGGTCATCTGTCCCACGGTGACCACACCGACCGTGCCGAGGACGGCGGCGGTGTTGCGCAAACCCATGTCGAACCCTTCGCGCGAATCGTGAGGCGCAGCCGCATTTTGGCGACGCGATCCATTGCTCAAATCGTGATCATGAGTTTACGGATGGGGCCAGAGTTGAACAGAGCCACGGATGAGTCTCAGTGGTTTCTCTGAGTCTGTTTAATACTGCTGTTTTCCGTGGTGCCTGTGGGGCGCGTTGGCACTGCTCAGGCGACGTGTCGGCACCGGTCAACCGCATTTAGTGGTAAATGTCAATCGTGTCATTCGAACGGCAACACAAATTAAGAGAAATGCATTCTCGTGCACACCATTTGCCGCCACAGTTCATCGTTCTGTGATTTGAGAGTCCAAAGTGACATGTGATGAATCACGGGCAATTGTGGCAAATGTGACTCATGAGTCGTACGAGGCGCACGAGGCTGATGTGACGACGACGGACGGTGCCGGCCGTCGAGGGATTCAGGCGTTCGACGTCGGGACCGGAGCGGTGTCGACGTCGCGCTCCTCGACGATCGTGGCGTGCGGCAGGCGCTTGCGCATCCGCGCCGTCTTGCGCATCTGAAGGATCAGGTTGGTGGCGGTGAACATCGGGATGACGCCCAGGAAGGTGCGCTCCGACGGGGTGTGACCGTGCAGGTACTCCAGGCTGCCCAGCACGTAGAAGATGCCCATGCCCATGAAGCAGAAGGGCACGGTCAAGGCCAACGGCGATCGGCGGATGTCGATGATGCGCTCGGCGAGGGCGTGCTCGTCCCGGGTCATCGGCTCGTCCTTGCGCAGTTTGCGCAACGCCTTCTGGTAGCTGTTGAGCTCGTCGGCGCCCGGCAGCGCCCGCAGTGCGAGTAGGCGTCGGACGTAGATGAAAGCACACGTGGCGAGCAGCGCCTCGACGCCGAGGGCGACGAACATCAACAGGCCCCACAGCCCGAGACCCGTGGTGTGCGTACTGGTGTCGAACGTCATCGGGTCACTCCGGGGAAGTCGGTGGGCTCACTGAGTCGGCGGGGCCGCGACCGCACCAGCACCGGCCACCAGAACCAGGGTCCGAGCAGTCGGATGAGGCAGGGCACGATGAACGAGCGAACGATCAGCGTGTCCAGCAGCAGGCCGATGCAGACGGTCGAGCCGACCTGAGCAATGGTGTGCAGGTTGCTGGTGAGCATCGCCAGCATCGTGAACGCGAAGACCAGACCCGCCGAGGTCACCACGCCGCCGGTGCTGCCGAGGGCGCGAATGAGACCGGTGTGCAGTCCGGTGGTCTGCACGCCCGCGCCGATCTCCTCCCTGACCCTGGCGATCAGCAGCAGGTTGTAGTCCGATCCGACCGCGACCAAAATGACGAAGGTGATTGGCAGCACCAGCCAGTGCAGGTGTAGCCCAATCAGGTGCTGCCACACCAGGATTGATAGCCCAAATGCTCCGGCGAAGGAGAACGCGACCGTGCCGGGAATGACGAGCGCGGCCATCAGGGAGCGGGTCAGGACCAACATGATCAGGAAGATCAGCACGAAGGCCGCGATCGCCACGATCGTCAGGTCGGAGGCCGCGTACTCCTGGATGTCCTTGTTCTGCGACGCCGCGCCGCCAATGTAGATCCGCGAGCCCGCGAGCGAAGTCTCCTTCAGCGCGGCCTTCACCGCGTCCGGGAACTGGTTGACGTGGGTGATGCCCTCCGGTGCCATGGCATTGCCCTCGTGGGTGATGACGAAGCGGGCGGCCTTGCCGTCGGGGGACATCATGAGCCGCTCGTCGGTCTTGACGTCCTCGTTGTCGAAGCCCTCCCGCGGCATGTAGAAGTAGTCGTCGCTGCGAGAGATGTCGAAGTCATTGCCGACGTTGACCTGGTCGTAGTAGGTCTGGTCGGTCTGGGTGGCCTGCAGGTGCGCCGGACCGTAGGTGTTGACGATGATGGTCTGCAGTGCCTGCGTCTCGTCGCGGTTGATCTTGAGCTGGGCGACCATCTGGGGCATCAGCGCATCCACGGCCTGAAAGTCGGTGACGGCGTTGTGGATCTGTTCGTCGAGGGCGTCGATGCCGTCGAGGGAGTCGAACAGCGATCGCATCGCGTCGCACACCGGGATGTCGAAGCAGTGCGGCTCGTAGTAGAAGTACGCCTTCAACGGGCGGAACGTGTCGTCGAGATTGGAGATGTCCTGGTTGACCTCGTCGGTGACGGCCTGCAGGTTCTCCAACGTCAACACGGTGGTGTGCAGATCGTCGGCGAGCTTCTGGGTCAGGTCGATGGTCTTGCCCAGGGTGGCCACCGTCTCGGCCTGGACCTGCGCCTGGGAATCGGTGTTGTCGTTGTTGTGCTGATTGAACGGCAACTGCTGGCCCGAGGCGCCGCCCTGCACGGTGAACAGATACGGCACGTTGGCGTGGTCCAGCGGTCGGCCCAGGGGCCGGGTCACGCTCTGCACCATCGCGACCCCCGGCAGTCGTTCGAGCTCCTTGGCCACGCGGTCGAGGGAGATGAAGTCCGCCGAGTTGCGCATGTCGTGGTCGGACTCGACCATCATCATCTCGGTGAAGAGCTTGCTCTGGGAGAAGTGGCGATCCGAGGCCTCGAATCCCTGATTCGCCTGCCCGGTCGGTGGTTGATACGCCCGATCGTCGTAGCTGACGCTGTAGGTGGGCACGAAGATGGCGCCGATCAGGACCACCACCATGCTGGCGACCAGGATGGGCACCGGCCAGCGCACGACGCTCGCGCCGATCCGTCGGTAGAGCCGGCCGCGGTGCGCCTGCTTGGGATCGAAGAGCCCGAACAGGCTGCCCAGGGTCAGCAACGCCGGCGCCAGCGTCAGTGCCGCGGCGATGGTGAACAGCATGCTGATCGCTACGGCGGGGCCCATGGTGTGGAAGTAGTCCAGCCGCGCGAACGTCAGACAGAAGCACGACCCGGCGATCGTCAGACCGGAGCCGATGATGATCGGCGACACCCCCCGATAGGCGGTGTAGTAGGCCTCCTCGCGGCTCTCGCCGAGCTGTCGGGCCTCGTGATAGCGGCCCATCAGGAAGATGCCGTAGTCGGTGCCCGCGCCCAGGGTCAGGGACACCACGATGTTGACGGCGAACGACGACATCGGGATGTACCCGTAGTGCCCGAGGGTCGACACGACGCCCTTGGCGATCAGGATCTCGAACAACACGCTGTACATGGGCACGGCCACGTTGCTCAGCGACCGGTAGACCAGCAGCAGCATCACCAGGATCAAGATGATCGTGACGATGGTGATGTTGTTGAGGCTGTTATTGGCAATCGACAGGGTGTCCGACGCCATCGGCGCCGACCCGCTGACGTAGACCTTCAGACCCTGCGGTGGGGGGTCGTTCTTGATGATGGTGCGCACCGCGTCGACCGACTCGTTGGCCTGAATCTGGCCGACGTTGCCCGCGAGGCGGAGCAGGAGGTAGGTCGCCTTGCCGTCGATGCTCTGCGCGCCGGCGGCCGTCACTGGGCTGCCCCACAGATCCATCGCGTACTGGACGTGCTCCCTGTCGTTCTTCAGCCGGGTGACCAGGTCGGTGTAGTACTGATGGTCGGCCTCGTTGAGGGACTTGTCCGCCTCCAGCACGACCATCGTCAGGCTGGTGGAGTTGGACTCCTGGAACTTCGCGCCGATGTGCAGCAGGGCGTACTGCGACGGCGCATAGGTCGGGACCTCCGGGCCTGCCAGCTCGGTGGCGACGTCCTCGACCTTGGGGACGAAGGTGTTGGTGGTGACCGCGAACAGCGCCCAGAAGATGATGATCGGAATGGCCAGCATGCGCACCGTTCTGGGGAAGAACGGCCGCTTGGCCTGATGGGCGCTCACGCGGACTTCACGCGGCAGGTGACGTCGGCGTCCTGGCGGGTCGCGGTGTGCTCGTCGCGGACGACGTCGTCGACCAGCATCCGACACCCCAGTTCGCCGCCGTGCACCTGAGCGGAGATGCTGCCCGACACCACGCTGAGGTTGGTGGTCTCGACGTGCGACCACGGCAGGTCGGTCAGGTTGACCTCGTGGGGATAGCCGTTGATGTCGATGTAGGACAACATCCCGCCGCTGCCGACGTCACCGAACAGTTCGTACGTCATGTGCTTGGGCGTGAATTCCTCCGGCGCCTGCGGCGGGGGCACGGCCATGACCGGTCCGGGCTGCGAGGACTGGTGCGCCTTGTACATGCCCAGCCCGCCGACGGCGAGTGCCACGACCACCACCAGGGGCAACCAGACCCTTGCCAGGATCGTCCTGCCCCGGGACCGTGGACTCACGCGATCTCCAACGCCATGCAGCGATTTATATCCCATACACGATGAATGGCTCAACCGGGGGAAGATTCCTGGCAGCTTTCCCAGCAACCCCACAGCACATCAGTAGGCCGACTGATCCGTCGATACAGGTACTTTCGACGAGTGCGTCACCGACAATGGATCACGGCCGGAAGGGCCGCCCGTCGCGGTGCGCCACGGTTGCATCACTTCGATGATATAAAGCCGTCATGAAACGAGCGGTCGCCGACAGCGTTGACGCCATCGCAGAGATGATCGAGCTGGAGACCGACCTGATGTGGCGGTATCTGATCGACCGCGACACCCTGAGTGCGAGCGCTGCGCTGGTGATCAACCGGCTCTACCGGGAGGGCCCGATGCGTCTGACCGCGCTGGCCGAGGCCGAGGGCGCCAGCCAGTCGGGCATGACCCAGCTCGTCCAGCGGATGGAACGGCAGGGTCTGCTGGAGCGGTGGAGCGATCCCGACGACGGACGCGCGTCCCTCGTCATGCTCGGCGACGCCGGCCTCGCGAACTGGGAGGCGCGTGCGGCGCTGCGCCGACAGCGCATCGCGGCGCTGCTGCCCGCGGTGTCCCCCGACGATCAGCTCGCGCTGTGGCTGGCCGCGCAGGTCGTGAACCGCGTCCTGGGTCAGATGAGAGAGGCTGCCGGATCACAGGATTGGGTCGACGCCGAGGTCGTGGGCTGACCCGGCGCGTACCCTCGGTGGGAGCCCCTGCCGAAGAGAAGCCGCCATGTCCGACTCGTTGCGTCCCGGTCGTTCGTCGATCGCGTTGACCGTCCTTGCCGTGGCTGCCGCCCTGGCGAGCGCCCCGAGTGCCGCGGCCGACCCCGGGCACGGGCCCGCCATCTGCCGGCCGAGCGTGCAGGCCGGCGTCGAGGTTGACACCTGCACCGGAAATCCCAACGCGCGCAACGATTCCGGACCTGGCAACGTGGTCAGGGTGGTGCCCGAGTTCTGCTTCGGGATCGGCTTCTTCGGTTGCGACGACGACTGAGCCGTCACTATGCGGCGTTGGGCCGCAGCGGGGGACAGGCTCCCGCGGCGTCCGTCGCCAGCTCGAAGTGCCAGAGTTCGTTGGCGTAGATCTGACACAGCCCGAACCGGGCGCCGTGGGCAATGAGCCACTGATCGGCGCCGGTTCCCCCGACGTCGACGGCCTCGCCGATGACGTGCTTGGAATGCTCTGGCGTCTCGACGTATTCGCGCGCGACGGCCAAGCTGCCGTAGGTGTGCACCGCGTCGTCGAGGAGTCGCTGCTGAAACTCGGCAGAGCGCCAGCCCGAGGTGATCGTCATCGTGACCCCGTCCGCGCGGGCGGCGGTGGCGGCGTCCTGGATGGCGCTGCGCAACTGCGGGTCGAGCCGTCCGATCGCGGGATCGCCCACGTCGAACGGCGAGAGCGTGCCGCCGTTCGGCAGCGAACCGTCACCGGGGTCGGCGGGCGGCCCGACGGCCGTGGTCTGATCGGCCAGCGCGACCGGCGCCGCCGTCAGCGGTGTCAGGCCCGACGCCAGCGCGAGTACGGCCGCGGCGGCCGCGACGGTGACGGCGCTTCGCATGCCGTGCTCCCTTCCTCGTCGGGTCCGACCCTAGTCATGGCGGGAGGTCGGATCCCGAGCCGGGACTCCTCGAGGCCGAGTGTGCGACCGATGCGGTCGAGCCCCTCGGTCAGACCCGCGTCGAGACCTCGAGCAGCGCGCGCTCGAGGGTGTTGAGAGCACGCACGGCCGCGCGCACCGGTCCCGGGGGAATCGTCGAGGACTGCATGACGTCGAGCACCATCGAGTCCGTCGACGTCTGCGGCGGATCGGCATCGGTGCCCGCGACGAGGGCCTTGACGCCGTCGATCGTCGCGCGGACGTGTCCGGCGGCATCGCGCAGCGCGGCGGCGGTGTCCTCCGGCGGGGCGGTCCCCGACTCGGCGTTGGCGGCGTTGACGCCCGCGCGCGCCAACGCATGCGCCGACCGGTTGCTGGCGCGCAGTCCGCGCATGAGCCGCTGCACGCCCCGCCTGCTGCGCGAGGTGAGCCCCATCGCGAGCGGCTTGGCCGCGGTGGCGACGTCCTGCAGCGTGTTGTCGAGCCGACGCGTCTTGGCGACCAGATCGGTCTCCGTTCCCGGGACGAGCACCGAATCGATTGCAGCGCAGACTAATTCGGACATCTGCTCCAGGTAGTCGTCGACCTTGGCGACGAGTGTCGCGCGGGTCCCCGTCGAGAGGACGAAGTACGCGGACGCGATGCCGACGGTGCCGCCCGCGGCGGTCTCGGCGATGCGCAGTTCGAGCACGTGGATGCTGAAGTCGCCGAGCAGGCCGTAGAGCATCGCGAGCAGGACGGTGACGAAGAACGTCAGCCACGCGTAGGCGACCGTGACGAGATAGAACGCACAGAACACGCAGACGACCAGCAGGATGATCTGCAGCGGGGGATCGTGCCCGACGAGGGCGGCCAGCAGCACGCCCGCCACGACGCCGGCGATGGTGCCCACGATGCGATGGCCGACCTTGGTGAGGATCTCCCCGCGCGTGGACACCCCGGTGAACACCAGGAAGGCGGTCAGCACGGCCCAGTACCAGCGGTCGGGGGAGATCAGCTCGCCCAGGATGGTCGCTGCGCTGGTGGCGACGGCCACCTGGATCGCCGCCTTGGTGCTGGGATTGAGCCCGCCCTCGCCCTGGGCGTCGTCGTCCTCGTCGGGGTCCGGGTCCGGTGCGGGATTGGCGACGGCACCGAGGGCGTGGGTGGTGATGTGGTGGATCGCCAGGTGGGCCTGCACGGTGCGGTAGGCGATCACGGTGGCGATGCCGCTCGTGGCCGACGGGTCGGCACGGTCGGCGGCGGCGGCAGCCGACTTGCGGGCCGCCCGCAACTCGCCCTCGGTGGGATGGTTCCGCAGGCAGGTTCCCAGCGCCGTGAGCGCGTCGGCGAGCCCGGTGGGCCATTCCTCGTCGGCGTCGAGGGTCCACAGCATCCTCGCGAGCTGCTCCAGCGCGATCTGGGCGTCGAAGACCCGCAACGCCAGGTCCTGGTTGGTGATGCTGAGCAGTTGAGCCGCGTCGTGGCGATCCAGCCAGTCGTCGATCAACAGTGCCGTGTCACCCAGCTGGTCGAGTCGCCTGCGCAGGACGGTGACGTCGTACACGTCGGGTCTCGTCGCCACCTCCAGCAGCGCCACCGAGACGCCACGCAGCGCGCGCAGCAGGCGGCGCACCTCCACGCGCGGACGGTCGGGGAACACCAGCAACCGCACCGCCAGGGAGGCGCTCAGGCCGACGAGCACCGCGACGGCCAGCACGGGGATCTGAGCCGGGGTCGCCCGCAGGAAGAGCGAGAAGAAGTAGCAGATGAAGGCGATCATGCCCAGCGCGTTGCCCCTCGGGCCGAACCGGCGGACCCAGACGGCGCAGAACAGGACGACGATGAAACCGACGTCGGCGATCTTGCCCAGCGGGGACAGCAGCGCGGCCAACGTCACCGCCCCGACGGCGGGAAAGAACAGCAACCCCATGGTGACGATGCGGTCGCGCTGCAGGCGGTCCTTCACCGCGGCCGAGGACTGCATCGCGACGATCGTGCCGAGCATGGCGACGGTGACCGGCTGGTTCGCGGCCCTGGTGAACGCGAGCATGGCGACCAGCGCGACGACCAGGGACAGCGTCGTCGTCGCCGCGGTGCGCAGCCGGACGCGGCCGGGATCGGCCATGACCAGCAGTCGCGTCGTGCTGGCCAGCGATGCCCGTTGCATCGGTCGATTGTGCGTCACCGAACTCCGGCGATTGGCATTGGCCGTGCCAGGGTATTGACGCTGCATTCGTCGTTCCCCTACCCGAGCCGCGGAGGATGTGATGTGGGCATGGCTGGATGATTTCCAGCGCCGCCACCGCGCTGTCGGCTTCGTGGTGGCCGTCATCTACAAATACGTGGACGAGCAGGGTAGCTACCTCGCTGCCCTGATTACGTACTACGCGTTCCTGTCGCTGTTTCCCGCCTTGCTGCTCCTAACCACCGTGCTGGGCGTGATCCTGGTGGGGCACCCGCAGTTGCAGCAGCAGGTGCTGCACTCGGCCGTCGCGCAGTTCCCGGTGATCGGCGGTCAGCTGTACCGCCCGCAGGGACTCAGTGGCGGACCCGCCGGCGTCGCCATCGGCATCGTGGTCGCGATCTACGGCGGGCTCGGCGTGGGCCAGGCGGTCCAGAACGCCCTCGACACGCTGTGGGCGGTGCCGCGCAACGACCGACCCGATCCGCTGCGGTCTCGGCTGCGCAGCTTGCTCATGTTGGTCGCGCTCGGCGGGGGACTGCTGGCCTCGACGGCGCTGTCGGCGGTGGCGCACGCGTCGAAGTCGTTGGGATTCTTCAGCACTGCGGGTTCGGTCGTCGCCGCGGTCGCGCTCAACTCGGTCGTGGCCCTGATCGCGTTCCGGGTCGCGACGGCGCGCGACGTGACCTACCGCCAGATCGCACCGGGGGCCATCGCGGCGGCGGTGATGTGGCAGCTGCTGCAATGGTTCGGGGCGATCTACGTGTCCCACGTGGTGAAGAGTGCCAGCGAGACCAACAGCGTGTTCGCCTTGGTGCTGGGACTTCTCGCGTTCCTGTACCTGATCGCGACCGCCCTGCTGCTGTGTGCGACGGCGAACGTGGTGGCCGTCGACCGCCTGCATCCGCGGGCCCTGCTCACCCAGTTCACCGACGACGTCCACCTCACCGGCGGTGACCGCCGCACCTACACCGCACAGGCAAAGGCGCAGCGCGCCAAGAGCTTTCAGCGGATCAGCGTGCACTTCGACGATCACGGCGAGAACCGTCCCGAGGACGGTGCAGCTCAGTAGTCGTTGGCTGCGGCGTGCAAGGCGGCGGCCGCCCTGCGGGCGTTCCCCCAGCGCTCGGGGACGTGCAGCACGAGGGCCTGGCGGCAGGCCGATGAATCGTCGCGCACGGCGCACGCGAGTTGGCGCCCGACGAGAGGTGAGAGCGACTCGTAGACCTTGCGCCGCCGCGTGACCCGCAGGGCCAGGGTCGCGTCCATCGCGTCGTCGGTGAGCCCGAGATGCGCGGCGGCGACGGCGACGGCGCCGGCCGCCTCGGCGCGCGTCATCGACGAGAGGATGGCCGCCGCCGCAGCCCCGTCGGTCGCGCGCTGGCGCTGGCCCGGGCGGGGGGTGAGCGGCAACGGATGTCTGCCGAGGCGCACGTCGACGACGATGATCTGGTCGCCGAACAGCCGTGCCAGCGAGACGGTGTGACCGTCGAGATCTGTTGTGGCACAAGCGCGAAAGAGACGATGCGCGATGCCGCCGGGGTCGGAGAGCTCGGACCAGCGGGGGCCGGTGTGCAGGGTCCCGTCGTGATCGCGGGCGATCAGGCCCGCGTCGCCCATGGTGCTCAGCAGGTCGGCGATCGAGCTCGTGGGCAGTCCGAGCAGCCCGCCCAGGGCGGCCGGGGTGCTCGCGGCGCCCGAGGCGATCGCCTCCAGGACGCGGGCACCCCGGTGCACGGCGGGGCTGCGCGGTCCGGCTACCCCCACGGTCGATACTCCCCGACGGTGTCGGCGTCGATCAGCCGGGGGGCGAGGTACCGCGACGGCGGGGCGACGCGGCCACCGCCGTGCAGGGCGCTACCGATGTCCATCGCCGCGCGCACCAGGGCCGCCGGGTCCTGCGTCGCCGTGGCGACGATCGGTCCCCCCGAGCGGATCTCCTCGATCGCGTTCCTCGCTCCGTCGACCCCCACGATCGGCACCGCGATGCCGCGGGCGCGCAGCACCCGCGAGATGCCAATGGCGATCTGGTCATTGCTCGCGAAGAAGCCGTCCACGGTGGAGTCGCCCGCCAGGATCTCGCGTGCGGCACGTTCCCCCGAGTGGGCATCGAGCTCGCCATAGCTGGTCGCGACGACCGTCAACCCGGGGTGCGGGGCGATCGCCGCGAAGAAGCCGGCGACGCGGTCGGAGTTGGCGGTGATCGCAATGCCACCCACCATCGCGACCCGACCCCGACCCCCTAACGCCCTCACCAAGGCCGACCCCGCCAGGAAGCCGGCCTTCGTGTTGTCGGTCGCGACGACGGCGTCGGCGCCGCTGACCGCCGAACCGATGGCGACGACGGGTATTCGGGCCGCCCGGGCGCGGGCGCAGGCCTCCTCCAAGCCTTCGGTCGCGACGGGTTCGACGAGGATGAGGTCGAGTCCCGCGTCGACGA
Source organism: Mycolicibacterium madagascariense (assembly GCF_010729665.1). NCBI lineage: Bacteria > Bacillati > Actinomycetota > Actinomycetes > Mycobacteriales > Mycobacteriaceae > Mycobacterium > Mycolicibacterium madagascariense. The sequence goes on from NZ_AP022610.1 coordinate 2,021,347, forward strand.
AGTCGAGGATCTGGCGCGACTGCGTCGCCCTGTCCTCCCTCGCGCTGTGCACCCGCAGGCGCGCGCCGAGCGTGTCGGCCTCGGCGCGGAGGGCGGCGATCTCGGCGAGGAAGAAGCTCTCGTCGAGGGGGTAGCTGAAACCGATGTCGTGCACCGGCCAGCGTTGCGCCCTTGCCGCAGAGGCGAGTTCGTAGACGCGCGACCCGAGCACGTAGGTGCCGTCGACGCCCCTGGCGAGGAGGCCCTCCGCCGTGAGGGCATGGCAGATGCCCATGACGCTGCTCTTGGGCAGGCTGCTGCGATGCGTCAGGTCGGCCAGGGCCAGCGGGCGCTCGGCGTCGCTCACCAGCCGAAGGACGGTGGCCGCGCGAGCCAGCGCGGGGACGCGCTCCCGTTCCCGATGATCACTGGCCCCCGCCAATGGGTCCGGCACCGGCTCAGCGTAGACGACGCAGGCTAACCGTCGAGTTCGGTGCCCCGAGCGGGAAGTGTTCGGCCGCAAGGCAAGAGCAACCGGCGTTGTTGACAACGTCTCACCTGCGTGCTTACTGTGTGTTTCATCACTCGACGCTGAGTACGACATATGAAACGCGGCGCCGAGTGCCGCGCGTGTCGATACGCGGTCCGCAGCTCATGTCGAAGGAGAAGTCGATGGCGATTTCCCAGCGTGTCGTCGGTGCGATCAGCGTGGTCCTGGCCATCGCGATGGTGACCGGTGGATGCACCAAGAAGAACGAGAACACCCCCTCGGCGGGCGGGGGCTCGAGCGCCTCGCAGGGCGCCTCCGGCGGCAAGGTCAAGGTGGCGTTCGTCCCCAAACTGCAGGGCTCGCCCTACTTCGAGGCCATGGACACCGGAGCCAAGCAGGCCGCGACCGCTCTCGGCAACGTGGAATGGCTCTACCAGGGGCCGACGTCCGCCGACGCCGCGGCGCAGGCGCAGATCGTCCGGTCCTTCATCCAGCAGAAGGTCGACGCGCTGGTGATCGCTCCCAATGATCCCGATTCCATGGCGCCGCTCATGAAGCAGGCGCAGGATGCCGGCATCAAGGTCCTGACCGCCGACACCGACGCGCCCAACTCGGTCCGCGAGGCCTTCGTCAACCAGGCCACCGCCGAGGGCATCGGCACCACCACCGCCGAGACCCTGATGAAGGCGATGGGCGGAAAGGGCAAGTGGGCCATCGTGTCCTGCGGTGAGACCGCCGAGAACCTCAACTCGTGGATCGCCGCCGAGAAGGCCTACGTGTCGGCCAAGTACCCGGAGGCGCAGCTCGTCGACGTGGTCTACTCCGGTGAGGACCAGGCCAAGGGCACCCAGATGTCGACTGATCTGATGAGTGCCCACCCGGATCTGAAGGGCCTGCTGGGACAGTGCACGACCTCGGCCGTCGGCGTCGCGCAGGCCGTCAAGGACGCGGGCAAGATCGGTCAGGTCTTCACCGTCGGGATCGGCACCCCGAAGTCGATGAAGCCGTATCTGACCGACGGCTCGTCGTCCGGCTCGATCCTGTGGAACGTCCAGAATCTCGGCTACCTCACGGCGTGGGCCGGCGAGCAGCTCGCGACGGGCAAGGCGTTCCAAGCCACCAATGCGGTCAATGCTCAACTGCCACAGGTGAAGTGGGACGAGGCCACCAAGACCCTGGTGCTCGGTGATCCGCTGCTGATCACCACCCAGAACGTCGACCAGTTCGACTACTGACCGCGATGCCGGACGAGCCGCGACTGACCCTCGCGGGGGTGGTCAAGAGCTACGGCGCAGTGTCCGCGATCAGGCATGCCGACCTCGAGCTGCGCGCGGGGCAGGTGCACGCGCTGGTCGGTGAGAACGGCGCAGGCAAGTCGACGCTGATCAAGATCATCTCCGGTGCGACGATGCCCGACGCGGGCACCGTCAGGTACGACGGTCGGCCGGTGTCCATCACCTCGACGGTCGACGCGATCGCCCTCGGCATCGCGACCGTGTACCAGGAACCGCAGCTGTTCGCCGAACTCACCGTCGCCGAGAACGTGTTCATGGGACGCGAACTCGTCAGCCGGGGGCGCGTCGACTGGGCCGCGCAGAACGACCGGGTCGTCGACCTGCTCGCCGCCCTCGACCTGCCCGCCACGCTGGCGACGGCCACCGTCGGGATGCTCTCGGTCGCGACCCAGCAGCAGGTGTCGATCGCCAAGGCGCTGGCGGGCAAGTGCGGCATCCTCATCCTCGACGAGCCCTCGGCGATCCTGACCGACGCCGAGATCGAGGTGCTGTTCGGCATCATTCGCCGTCTTGCCGCCGACGGTGTGGCGATCGTCTACATCTCCCATCGGCTCGACGAGGTCGTCACGATCGCCGACCAGGTCACGGTCATGCGGGACGGCAGCACCATCGGCACCCATCCGATCGCCGAGATGACGGTGCGCCGGATGGCCGAACTCATGGTGGGAGAAGCTCTTCTAGAACACGCCGGGCCACGTGCGGTGTCGACGGGCGAACCCGTCCTCGAGCTCCGCTCGCTGGCCAGGACGGGGGCCTTCCACGACGTGAGCCTGACGCTGAGGTCCGGTGAGATCCTCGGTCTCTACGGGCTCGTCGGGTCCGGCGTCGCGGAGATCGCCGAGTGCGTCCACGGTTTGGCGAAGACCAGCTCGGGCGACATCGTGATCCGGGGACGCGTGATCGCGCCGCGCTCACCACGGGAGGCCGAGCGGGCCGGGATCGCGCTGCTGCCCGCCAATCGCAAGACCGAGGGCATGTTCTCGTTTCAGTCCATCGCGTTCAACGTCTCGATCGGACACCTGGACCGGTTGTCACGCGGGCGGGCGTTCGTGGACCGGCGCCGTGAACGGTCGGTCGTCAAGGAGCTGATGAAGCGCCTGTCGGTACGTGCCCAGGACGAAGACCAGCCCGTGGGAACGCTTTCCGGTGGCAATGCGCAGAAGGTGATGCTGGCCCGCCAGCTCGTCGAGCGGCCCACGCTGCTGCTCCTGGCCGAGCCCACGCAGGGCGTCGACATCGGGGCCAAGGAGGAGATCCACCGCATCGTCACCGATCTCGCCGACAGCGGCACCGCAGTCCTCGTCGTGACGTCGGATCTGCAGGAGGCACTGCGTATCACCGACCGGTTGCTCGTCATCCGCGCGGGCACCGTCGCCGCGGAGTTCGGTCCGGACGCCCGGCAGGTCGACGTCCTGGCCGCCGCCGCGGGAGACCGGGAAGGGGTGGGGACGTGAGCGCCACGGCGGAATCCATCGCCGCCTCGGTGCGTACGCGGGCCCGGGTGCTGCCCGCACCGGTGACGCCCGCCGAGATTGCGTTGATCGCGGTGCTCGTCGTGCTGTGGATCGCGCTGGCCTTCGCGACGCCGGCATTCCTCAGCGCGGGCTCGATCGTCCCGTTGCTCGTCGAGTTCTCCCCGGTCGCGTTGATCGGCATCGGCATGACGTTCGTGATCGTCACCGGAGGCATCGACGTCTCCGTCGGTGGCGCCATCATGGTGTGTGCGGTCGTCACGGCCAAGCTCATGCGGGATCAGTCCCTGCCGATGGTGTGGTGCGTGCTCGTGGCGGTCGCGACGGGCGCGGTACTGGGAGCGGTCAACGGCGCACTCATCGCCTACGGGCGCGTGCACGCCATCATCATCACGTTCGGCACCGCGAACCTGTTCCTGTTCGTCGGCCTGCAGATCTTCGCCTCCCAACCGATCAGCGGCATGCCGAACACGTTGTCCTGGTTCGGTCGTGGCGTCGACGGCCGCACGCTGGGGGTGCCGCACAGCTTCGCCATCACCGTCGTGCTCGCGGCGCTCGCGTGGTGGTATCTGCGCCTCACTCCCGGCGGGCGGCACTTCTTCGCCGTCGGTGGCGATCCGTTGGCCGCCCGTCTCGCCGGCATTCGGGTGCAGCGTCGCATCCTGATCGCCTATGTCATCACCGGTGTCCTCGTCGGCCTGGGCGCGATCTTCACCCTGGCCAAGGGGACCTCGAGCCTCGACCAGTCCGTGGGGTCGGGCCAGGAGCTCGCCGTCATCGCGGCGGTGGTGATCGGCGGTACGTCGATCATGGGTGGACGCGGCTCGGTGTTCGGCACCGTACTCGGAGCGCTGCTCGTCCAAACCGTGAAATCCGGTGTGACACAGCTCGGCTGGCCGTCTCAGCTGTCCGATCTGTTCGTCGGTGTCTTCATCGTCGTCGCCGTGGGAACGGATCTGTTGCGACGGCGTGCGAGGAGGAACCCGTGAGCGTCGAGACCCCCGCCCCGCCCGCTACGGCACCGGCCGGCCGCCGCCGCGTCGACCGGGTCTGGGAGGCGGTGCTGACCCAGCGGATCGTGCTGCTGGCCGTGCTGATCGTCGTGGTGGTCGGATGGCTGATGTACTTGAGCGCCAATGGATATCTCAGTGGCGACTACGACTTCGACTACCTGTCGGCCAGTCTCATCGACGCCGTTCCGCTGGCGCTGCTGGGTTTCGCCGAGCTGGTCGTCATCGTGTCGGGCCGCGGCGGCATCGATCTGTCGGTCGGCGCGATGGTGTCGCTGGTGGGCATGGTGTTCGGCTTCGCCCACGGCACCTGGAACTGGCCGCTGCCGGCCGCGATCGTGGTGGCCGTCGTCGTCGGCGGTCTGCTGGGGGCGATCAACGGATTCCTCATCGCCAGAATCGGATTCCCCGCCCTCATCGCGACCCTGGCCACCTACTACGCCTACCGGTCGATCGCCCTGGTCGTCAACGACCAGAAGCCGATCAACAGCCCGCAGATCCAGAACCTCTACCCGCTGACGGGCTCGGTGCGCGTGCCGATCATCGGTGACTACATCCCCGACGTCCCACTCGGGGTGTTCACCTTCCTGGTCCCCGCGCTGGTGCTGCTGTGGCTTGCCCTGGGGCGCGGCACCTTTGGGCGCCGGCTCTACGCCGTCGGGACGAACGACGTCGCGGCGCGGTGGGCCGGCATCGACGTCGCCGGCACCCGGATGCGGGCCTACGTGCTGTCCGGGGTGCTCTCGGGTGTGGTCGCGGTCTACGTCACCGCGGAGTTCGCGTCGGCCCGGCCCGACGCGGGCACCTCCGGAAACGGTCTGGCGCTGCCGGCGATCACGATCGCCGTGCTTGGGGGAGTGGCCATCACCGGGGGCATCGGGCGGCTGGCCGGCGTCCTGCTCGCCGCACTCCTCATCGTGTGGCTCGACGCCGGAATCATCCTGTACTTCGAGGGCAACACCGGCACTCAGTTCCAACTGCTCGCGCTCGGCGCCGTCCTCGTCCTGTCGGCCCTGCTGAACGGATTCACCACCCGCCGCTTCCGCGGCGGTGACTAGCTCTCGACGAAGTGGAGACCCATGACCGTCCTCGACGCCTTCATGCTGAAGGGCAAGCGCGCCTTGGTAACCGGAGGCAACCGCGGGCTGGGGTTGGCGTTCGTCAGGGGTCTCGCCGAGGCCGGTGCCGACGTCGTCTTCGTCTCGCGCGACGCCGAACGCAACGCGGCAGCCGTCGCCGCGCTGGCGCAGGAGGGCCTCACCACGAGCGCCTTCGAGGTCGACGTCACGGCGTCCGACGGTCCCGACGCCGCGATCGACGGCGCGCTCGACCGGCTGGGCGGACTGGATCTCCTGCTCAACAACGCGGGACTGGCGATCCACAAGCCCGCGTTGGAGATCACCGACGAGGAGTGGGATCGCGTGTTCGACGTCAACACCCGCTCGCTATGGCGGTTGAGCCGGAGCGCGGGCGCCCACATGAGGGATCATGGCCGCGGCAACATCCTCAACGTCGGCTCGATCAGCTCGCTCATCGTGAACCGGCCGCAGTGGCAGCCGTCCTACAACGCCTCGAAGGCCGCCGTGCACCAGCTGACGAAATCGCTGGCGGCGGAGTGGGCGCCCTACGGCATCAGGGTCAACGCCATCGCGCCCGGCTACGTCAAGACGGAGATGGCGCCGGTCGACGAACCACGGTTCCGTCGGCACTGGATCGAGGACGCGCCCATGAAACGGTATGCGCTGCCCGAGGAGATCGCCCCGACCGTGGTGTACATGGCCTCCGACGCGTCGGCGTTCATGACCGGATCGGTCGTCGTCATCGACGGCGGCTACACCCTGTACTGAACGTCAGCCCTTGCGCTGGAGTTCGAAGACGGGGATGACGCGCGTCGTCTTGCGCTGATACTCCCCGAACTGGGGCTGGGCCTCGACCTGCTTGGCATAGATCTCGTCGCGTTCGGCGCCCGAGAGCAGGCGGGCGGTGACGGGGAACGTCTCGCTGCCCAATTCGACGACGGTCTCGGGGTGGGCGACGAGGTTGTGGTACCAGTCGGGGTTGGTGTCGGCGCCGCCCTTGCTGGCGAAGATGAAGACGCGGCTCCCGTCGAGCAGCGGCACCAGGGGCGCTATCCGCTCCGTTCCCGACTTCGCTCCGACGTGGTGGACCAGCACCAGCGGCTTGCCCTCGAACATGCCACCCGCCTTGCCGCCGCTCTCGCGGAACTCGCTGATGACCCGTCGATTCATCTCGTCGAAGTCGATGGCCTCGCTCATGGGTGGTCTCCTGACTCGTCGGCGAATCGCTCGGCATGGTCAGCGGGGGAGGGGGCCGGCGTATTCCCTTGCCTCCGTGCCCACCACGCGCGACGGTGAAGCTGAAGGATTTCCGTCAAGTTGGTTTGAAGATGCCGTCGACGTGGAATTAGGTTACCTAGGGTAACGAAACGGAGCCCGATCACTTCGAGGATATGGGGAATCATGAAGGTCAAGGACATCAAGGTCTTCGCCGTCGTCGGCGCCAGCGCGGCAGTCACAGCGGGTGCGCTCGGCGTGGCGCTCCTGCAGGGACCGGCATCCGGTTCGGTCGCCGGTGACATGGAGACCGGCGCCACGATCACGCAGTCGGCCGCGCCCAGCACCATTTCGGAGGAGTCTGCGGCTCCGCAGATCACCGGGCCCGCGCCGCTGCCGACCGAGGAGCAGGGCCTGCCCGGCTAACACCCGGCCCGACGACACCGCGCCCGCGGCGAACTCACCGTTCGCCGCGGGCGCTGTCGTGTCAGCGTGCCGAGGCGTCGGCGGGCTGGGCGTTCTCGGCCGCCCCGAACAGCGCCACCGCCACCGCGCCCCCGACCGCGGTGACGAACGCCAAAGCCACCAACCAGGCAAGTCCGGGCGCCGACGTGTCACCGAGCAGCACTACTCCGACGATGCCGGGCACCACCGTCTCGCCGGCGACCAGGGCGGCCGAAGCCCCGGTCACCGAACCGATCTGCAGCGCCACCGTGAACAGGTAGAAGCCCCCGATCCCGGCGACGGCAACCGCCCACGCCGCTGGATCGGCGACGAGTACGGCGGGGCGCAGCGGATCGATCCCGTGCACCACCCGGACCGCGACGGCCATGGCTCCGAACAGGACACCCGCGACCAGACCGGCGGCGACCGCCGCCCTGCCCCCGAGCAGGTGGATGAGCCCGAGGCCCAGCAGGACGAACACCACCGAGAATCCCAATACCCCCCAGTGGACGACGGTCGACGAGGTGTCGGTGCCGACCGAGCCCGCGGTGACGCCGAGCACGCACAGCGATATGACGACGAGGACGATGGCCACCCAGTCGCGAACTCGCAGGCGCAGGCCGAGGACGGCCACGCCGAGCACCGCGGTGACGACCAGGTTGGCGCTCATGATGGTCTGCGCCAGGAAGAGGGGGATCAGCCGGGCCGACACGACGCTGCCGAGGAAGCCGAGACCGTCGAGCGCCATGCCGGCGAGGAACGCGGGCGTCATTGCGGCCCTGACGGTTTCGGTCAGCGACGGGGCGTCGTCGGCGGGTGTCGCGCCGTCACCCGGCCCCTCCGCGGCGGCGGCCTTGCGTGCACCGTAGGACTGCAGCACGGAGGCCGTTCCATAGCCGAAGCACGCCAGCAACGCGGCAATCACACCGATGAGCACGCTGCCAGTATCGCCGTCGTGGAGCGCGCCGCGGGCAGGGGTCGCGTCGGGATGCGTCGGGGGAGGTGCCGTGCTGCAATGGAGCCGACCCCACGGAGGTGTGATTCGTGCCCACGTACGGCTACGAGTGCCGGCCCTGCGGCGCGTTCGACGAGATGCGACCGATGGCCGACGCGACGGCGACGGCCGCCTGCCCCCAATGCGGCGGCGTGGCCCGCCGGATCTTCGGCTCGCCCGGGCTGCGCACGCTGAACCCCGACGTGCGGCGTGCGTTGGACGCCAGCGCCAAGAGTGCCGAGCAGCCAGCGGTCGTCTCGAGCGTGCCCGGCCGGTCTCGCAGGCCGACGCCGGTCACCCGGGATCCGCGGCACGCCCGACTGCCCCGCCCCTGACCGCCAAAGGAGTTCGCCATGCCCGACGTCGTGTTCACGGTCGACCAGGCCCGCTCGATGCGCGACCAGGCAGTGCCCGGTCACAACCGCTGGCATCCCGACATCCCGCCCGCGGTGCACGTGAAGCCGGGACAGTCGATCCGGGTGGAGTGTCGGGAGTGGACCGACGGCCAGATCGGCAACAACGACTCCGCCAACGACGTCCGCGACGTCGACCTGTCCCACGCGCACATGCTCTCCGGACCGATCTACGTCGACGGCGCCGAACCGGGCGACCTGCTCGTCGTCGACATCCTCGACCTCGGGCCCGTGCCGCAGGAGGTCGGTGACCTGCCCGGCCAGGGCTGGGGATACACCGGCATCTTCGCCAAGGAGAACGGTGGCGGCTTCCTGACCGACCACTTCCCCGATGCGTACAAGGCGATCTGGGACTTCTCCGGGCAGAAGTGCACCTCGCGACACCTGCCCGGTGTCGAGTTCACCGGCATCACGCACCCGGGCCTGTTCGGCACCGCGCCGTCACCAGAACTGTTGGCGCGCTGGAACTCTCGCGAGCGTGCCCTCATCGCCACCGATCCCGACCGGGTTCCCGCCCTGGCGCTGCCGCCGCTGGAGGAGTCGGTGCTCGGGGGGACCGCGACCGGCGACACGCTCGCGGCGATCGGCAGGGACGGTGCGCGTACCGTGCCCGCCCGCGAGAACGGCGGCAACCACGACATCAAGAACTTCACCAGGGGATCGCGGGTGTTCTACCCCGTCCACGTCCCGGGTGCGCTGTTCTCCGGCGGTGACCTGCACTTCAGCCAGGGCGACGGCGAGATCACCTTCTGCGGGGCGATCGAGATGGGTGGCTTCATCGACTTCCACGTCGACCTCATCAAGGGCGGCATGCAGACCTTCGGCGTGACGACGAATCCAATCTTCATGCCGGGCAACGTCGAACCCCGCTACACCGAGTTCGTCACCTTCATCGGCATCGGCGTCGACCACGAGACCGACACGCAGCTGTACAACGACGCCACCGTCGCCTACCGCAACGCCTGCCTCAACGCGGTGACATACCTGCAGAAGTTCGGCTACTCGGGCCCCCAGGCCTATCTGCTGCTCGGCGCGGCGCCCATCGAGGGTCGGGTCAGCGGCGTGGTCGACATCCCCAATGCCTGCTGCTCGCTGTACCTGCCGACCGCGATCTTCGACGTCGACATCCGGCCGTCGGCCTCGGGTCCGGTGCGGGCCGACCGCGGGAGTTGTGCCGTCTCGTCCTAACTCGCGGCTACGATCGCGCGGGTGACGTCACTCGTACTGTCGATCCTGCTCGGAGTCGCGGTCGTCGCCGTCATCACCCTGGCCGTCCTGCTCATCGTCACGTCGAACAAGCTGTCGGCTGCTCGGCGGCAGCTGGAACGCGCCCGGGAGGCGCAACCGCGCCGCCGTCGCCGGCGTCGCGGCCTGGCCCCGTTCGCGGTCAGGACGACGTTGAAGACCGCAGAGATGGTGCGCACCAAGGGAATTGGCGCCACCGTCCGCAACTCGATCGAAGACCTGGCCGGCTGGGCGAGCGTCGAGCGGCCGGATCTGGCGAGGCTGACCGCCGACGGTGACGTCGTCGTGGTGTTCTCCGACATCGAGGGGTCCACCCGGCGCAACGAAGAACTGGGCGACCGCGACTGGGTGCGGTTGCTGCAACGGCACGAGCAGCTCGTCCGGTCCTCGGTGCAGCAGCACCACGGCCAGGTCGTCAAGAACCAGGGCGACGGGTTCATGCTGGCGTTCGCAGATCCCGTCGGCGCGCTGCGGTGCTGTGTGGACGTGCAGCGCGAGCTCACCGGCCATCCCCGGCGCTGGCAGGACATCAAGGTGCGCATGGGAATTCACATGGGGCCGTCGGTGCGACGCGGCGACGACCTGTTCGGTCTCAACGTCGCGATGGCGGCGCGCATCGCGGGTCACGCGGACGGCGGTGAGATCCTCGTCAGCGACGCCGTGCGCGAGGCGATCGGGAGCGTGCCGGGGCTCGAGGTGACCGACGCGGAGATCGTCGAGTTCAAGGGTTTTACCGGCAGCTACGAGGTGTTCCCCGTCGCACTGGAGGCGTGAGCGGCCGCGAGTCGCCGCACCGACTCCTTGGCGACCTTGCCGTTGCTCGTCAGGGGTAGCGCGTCGATGAAGACGACGAGCCGGGGCCGCTTGAAGGCGGCGAGGTGCGCACGGACGTGCTGCACCAGGTCCTCCTCCAACGGATTGCTTCCGGCTCGCGCGACGACGACGGCGCAGATGGCCTCACCCCAGTACTCGTCGGGCACGCCGACCACGGCGACCTGGTCGACGTCGGGGTGGGTCGACAGCACGTCCTCGACCTCGCGCGAGGACACGTTCTCCCCGCCGGAGATGATGACGTCCTTGCGCCGGTCGATGACGACCAACCGGCCGGCGTCGTCGATGCGACCGACGTCGCCGGTGTGCAGCCACCCGTCGGTCGTCGCGGCGCGATCCGGCCAGTACGCCGTGGCGACCTGCTCACCGCGGATCAGGATCTCGCCGGTGCCGTCGATGCGCACCTCGACCTCGCCGTGCGGTCGGCCCGCCGTCCGCAGCAGGGCGGGGTCGCCGTCCGCGCCGGCGCCATGCTCGGCCGGTCCGAGGAACGTGACGTTGCCACCGGTCTCGGTCATGCCGTATCCCTGATGGAATTCGACGTCGAGCCGGGCCAGCGCCCGCCGCAGCAGGTCGGCGGGGATCGCCGCCGATCCGTAGGCGACGTCGCGCAGGGTCGGCAACTCGGTCCCGGTGTCCTCGAGGTGATCGAGCAGGGCGTGCAGCATGGTCGGCGCCAGCGAGCACGACGTCACGCCGTGGGCGAGGACGGCGGCGACGAACGCGTCGGGCCGGAACGCCGCGACCGGCAGCACCGTATTGCGGGCGTGGTGCTGGACCATCAGGTTGTACCCCGCGACGTGGCACATCGGGAACGGCAGCAGGTACACCCCGCCGGGGCGCACCGAGCGCCCCGCCACGGTGCCGCGGACCGCGGTGGTGAGGGAACGGTGGGTGTGCAGGACGCCCTTCGGGGTGCCGGTCGACCCGCTGGTGAACAGCAGCCACGCGGGTCCGTCGGGGTCGACCGGCCCGGTGTAGGGGGGCGAATCACGTTCTGCGCGTTGCCATTGCGGGTCGTCGAAGGCCAGCACGTGCCGCAGTGGCGGGACGGCCCGCCCGACGTCGGGCAGCGCATGCAGATACCGCGCGTCCCCGACGAGGACCGTCGGCGCGGCGGTCGTCAACTGTGCGATCTGCTCACCGGGACTCAGCCGCTGGTTGATCAGCGTCAGCACGCGGCCGCAGCGGGGGACGCCGTAGTAGAGCCGGGCGTAGGAGGCGCCGTTGTCGGCGATGACGGCGACGCGGTCCCCACGTCGGGTTCGCTCGGCCACCCAACCGGCGACCGAACCGACCTGGCGATCGAACTCGGCGAACGTGATCGCGGCACCGTCGGCCGTGACGATGGCGGGGCGGTCGGGGACGGCGGCCGCCGCGGCCGACACCAGTTCGTGGACGAGGTCGATGCGGGCGCCGCTCACCCGCGTCCTCCGGCCACCCTCTTGCGGTAGGCGCTCGGCGTCTCACCGCAGAACTGGGTGAAGCAGCGGGTGAACGAGCTGAGGCTCTCGAATCCGACGGCCGACGACGTCGCCTGGACCGACTGTCCCGGAGCCGCGAGCAGCGCCATCGCGCGCAGCATGCGAGCGTGCAGAAGGTATGTGCGCCAAGAGAATCCGAGGGTGTCCTGGAACAGGCGGCGCAGCGTCCGCTCGGACACCGCGACCGCGCGGCTCACCTCCTCGGCGGTGACGCCGTCGAGATGCTGCTTGGTGTAGGCCAGCGCCGCGGCCACGATGGGGTGCGCGGACGTCGGCAGACTCAGGGGCGCCTCGTGGTCGAGGGCCTCGGACACCAGCTGGGCCAGCGTGCGAAAGAAGCCGTCGGACACGGGATCTCCGGACGCGCGGTTCATGGGCCACCGCAGCGCGTAGATCATCATCTCCCGAATCAGCGGTGACACCGCGATGATTCGCGCCCGTCCACCGGCGTCGGGGATGAGTTCCGGATCGAACATCACCGCGACGGTCTTGACGTCCGGGCTCATCACGGCCTGGTGCTCGAGGCCGACGGGAATCCACGCCGCCTGCTGCGGGGGCAGGAGGTAGTGCGCAGAATCCGTCTCGACCTCGACGACGCCGTGCATGGCGTACTCGATCTGGTGCACCTCGTGGGAGTGCCAGCCGGTGATGAGGCCCTCGCCCTCGTAGAGGTAGCTGCCGGCCGTCGCGCGGCCGCCGCGGCGCAGCTCGATGACGGGCCGGGGGATCTTGGCCGGTTCGGCTAAACCCTTGTCCGATAGCGCGGAGACGGTCACGGTTTCCGAGGGTACTAGTTGAGCATGCAGACCAATGACCTCATCCTCGTCAGCATCGACGACCACGTCGTGGAACCGCCGGACATGTTCCTCAACCACGTGCCCGCCAAGTACAAGTCGGAGGCCCCCGTCGTCGTCACCGACGACAAGGGCGTCGATCAGTGGATGTATCAGGGCAGGCCGCAGGGTGTCAGCGGGTTGAACGCGGTGGTGTCCTGGCCGGCCGAGGAGTGGGGCCGAGACCCCGCGGGGTTCGCCGAGATGCGGCCCGGCGTGTACGACGTCCACGAGCGCGTGCGCGACATGAACCGCAACGGGATCCTCGCGTCGATGTGCTTCCCGACGTTCACCGGCTTCTCCGCCCGCCACCTCAACATGCACCGCGAAGACGTCACGCTGGTCATGGTGTCGGCCTACAACGACTGGCACATCGACGAGTGGGCGGGCTCCTACCCCGACCGCTTCATCCCGATCGCGGTGTTGCCGACGTGGAACCCCGAGGCGATGTGCGCCGAGATCCGCCGCGTCGCGGCCAAGGGCTGCCGCGCGGTGACGATGCCGGAGCTGCCGCATCTGGAGGGGCTGCCGAGCTATCACGACGACGACTACTGGGGCCCGGTCTTCCGCACGCTGTCCGAGGAGAACGTGGTGATGTGCCTGCACATCGGCACCGGGTTCGGCGCGATCAGCATGGCGCCGAACGCGCCCATCGACAACCTCATCATCCTGGCCACCCAGGTCTCGGCGATGTGCGCGCAGGATCTGCTGTGGGGACCCGCGATGCGCAACTACCCGGACCTGAAGTTCGCCTTCTCCGAGGGTGGCATCGGCTGGATTCCCTTCTACCTCGATCGCAGCGACCGCCACTACACGAATCAGAAGTGGCTGCGGCGCGACTTCGGCGACAAGCTGCCGAGCGACGTGTTCCGCGAGCACTCACTGGCCTGCTACGTCACCGACAAGACGTCGTTGCGCCTGCGCCACGAGATCGGCATCGACAACATCGCCTGGGAGTGCGACTACCCGCACTCGGACTGCTTCTGGCCCGACGCTCCCGAGCAAGTGCTGGCCGAGTTGAACGGCGCGGGCGCCGACGACTCCGACATCGACAAGATCACCTGGCAGAACTCGTGCCGGTTCTTCGGCTGGGACCCCTTCAAGCTCACCCCGAAGGATGAGGCGAAGGTCGGGGCGTTGCGCGCCAAGGGCGCCGACGTCGACGTGTCCATCCGGCCACGCAAGGAGTGGGCGCGGATCTACCAGGAGAAGCAGCTCGCCAAGGCCTGACGCCCGCGCTCGGCCTGTGGATCGAATCCTCTCTGTGGATGAGCGGGAGGTGGTCGGCGCGAAGTGTCGGACCCCTCGGTGATCGTCGTCGTAGAACTACGACGAGGAGATCGAGATGGGCAATCGCGCCAACATGGTGGTCGTGGAGAACGGCGACTCGAGCGTGCGCCAGCCAGCTCGCGGTATGTACGAACGCAGCCCGAGGTCTATACGGTGACGAACGTGACCACACGCCTCATCGAGATCGACGACGAGCTCCTGGAGTCAGCGCGACGGGAGCTCGACACCTCCGGGATCGCCGACACCGTGCGTTCCGCCCTCGAACTCGCCGCGACGCGTTCGGCGCGGATCAGAGAGTTCGAATGGCTTGCGGCCGGAGGGATGGCCGAGATGGCGGACCGTGCTGCGAGGGACGACGTATGGGGATGACGGCGCGTTTCCTCGTCGACACCAGCGCACCGATCGGTGGGCGTCGCAGACCTGCTGACCGCAGCGGTCGCCGCGGCCAACCGGTTGACGGTGGTCCACTACGACGGTGACTTCGACACGGCGGCGACCTTGCTGAACTTCGCACATCGCTGGGTGGCCGAGCCCGGCACGCTGTGATCGCCGTGCCCGCTACATTCCATGGATGCCGCACGTGCTGACCGACCGCGAGGCGCTGGACGTGGTGACGGCCGAGGTGACCGAACGACTCGAGCGGTCAGCGAATCGGCTGATCGTCGGCATCACCGGCCCGCCGGGCACCGGGAAGTCGACGTTCGCGCAATTCCTGCTGCGGACCATCGGGTCCACCGCGGCGTTCGTGCCGATGGATGGCTTCCACCTGTCCAATCGACAACTCGAGCGGCTGGGTCGGCGGGACCGCAAGGGCGCGCCGGACACCTTCGACGTCGACGGGTACCTCGCCACGCTGCGCAGGGCGGCGGCCGCCGACCGGGACGTCTACGTCCCCGACTTCGACCGCAGGCTCGACGAGCCGGTCGCCGCCGGTCTCGTCGTTCCCGCCGAGGCTCGGCTGGTGATCACCGAGGGCAACTACCTCGCACTCGCCGACGGTGCCTGGGGTTCGGTCCGCGGCGAGATCGACCGGCTGTACTACCTGGGTGGGCCGCCGGAGGTGCGTCGAGAGCGGTTGATCGCGCGCCACGTCGCCGGTGGGCGCACCCCCTGCGACGCCGCGAAGTGGGTGGATGTCGTCGATCAGCCCAACGCCGACCTCATCGCAGGAACTGAATCATGCTGCGACGTCACACTTTACGTGCGGTGAGTCACTCCGCGGGCGCGTAGCGCAGCATGGTGACCCCGTCGGCGGGGTAGTCGAAGAACACCGGCCGCACCCGCATGCCCACCCGCAGTGCACCGGGGTCTGCCTCGACGATCTCGGTCGAGAATCGCGGACCCTCGTCCCACTGCACGACGGCGAGGAGCTGCGGCACGTCGTCGGCGAAGTGTGGGGACACCGGGCGATGGCTGACGGTGAACGTGTACAGCGAGCCCGCACCGCTGATCTCGCGCCACTGCAGATCGTCGGCGAGCGTGCCGGGCGCGAGGATCCGGGGATAGAAGACGTAGCGTCCCGTCGAGGGGGAGTATTGAATCCGAATTCGGTGCTCGCGCAACGCATCCCAGAACGGCTGGGTGGTGGGCGTCGGCACCGGCATCGGCTTGGCCATGGCCGTCATCGGTCAGTCGCCCTCCAGGACGAGGGTGGTCTGCTCGGAGAGGATGCCACCGTTGCCCGACACGAATGCCCGGTGGCAATCGGGCACCTGGGCGTCCGCGGCGCGTCCCATGATCTGCCGGGTGGCGTCGCACACGTGGTGCATGCCGCCCGCGGTTCCGGCCTGGCCGTAGCCGAGTTGCCCGCCCGCGGTGTTCATCGGAAAGTCGCCGCGGAAGGTCAGGTCGTGTTCGGCGACGAAGTCCAACCCGGTGCCCTTGGCGCAGAAGCCGGCGTCCTCGAGGCTGAGCAGCGCGGTGATCGTGTAGCAGTCATAGATCGACACCATGTCCATGTCGGCGGGGCCCAACCCGGCCATCCCGAACGCCGACTCCGCGGCCTTCACCATCGGCGTCTGCAGCAGGTCCTCGGCGTAGGTCGGGGTCTTGTAGGGCACCCGTTCGCCGAACCCCTTGACCCAGACCGGGCGGTGGCGGCTGCGGCGGGCCAGGTCGGCGTTGGTGACCAGCACGGCCGCCCCGCCCAGCACCGGCATGACGATCTCGAGCATGTGCAGCGGCGAGGCGATCATCGGGCTGGCGAGCACGTCGTCGACGGTCAGCGGCTTGTCCGAGAAGACCGCTCCCGGCGTGTGATTGGCGTTGACGCGCTGATCGACGGCGATCTTGGCCATGGCGCGTTCGTCGTAGCCGTAGGTGGCGGCGTACAGGGTGGCGACCTGGCCGTAGGGACCGTTCTGGCCGAGGTTGCCGTACGGGATCTCGAACTCGGCCTGCGGCGATCCGTAGCGATTGCTGGAGGCACCGAAGTACAGCATGTCGCCGAAGTCGACGGGCTTCTTGTCCGACACCGGCGTGAGCTGGGCGGCCGGCACCACGCACAGCACCGCATTGCAGATGCCGAGTTCGATCGCGGCGGCCGCGCGCCACACCATCGCCGCCGAGCTGGCCCCGCCGAGGTCGACCATCTCCGCGAAGTTGGCGCGGATGCCCAGGTATTCGATGATCGTCGACGGGACGAAGATCATCGACTCCTGCAGGTATCCGGCGCAGATGCCGTCCACCTCGGTGGCCGGCACACCGGCGTCGGCCAGTGTCGCGGCCGCCAGCCTGGCCCACTGTTCGAGGTTGAATTCCGGCGGTCCCGTCGGTCGCCGCGTCGCCGGCAGCTCGGTGAATCCGACGATCGCGGCCTCACCCCGCAGCCCGCTGGACATGTGTCCAACTTATCGGAGGGAGTAGGCGTTGGCAATCGTGTCGTTGCGACGTTCGGCGACAACGGTTTCTCGATCGGCGTGCTCGATCCAGAGCTCGGCGGACGCGGCGTCACGCGCATGATCCCGCTCAGAACGGACAGGTGTCCACCGCGACGCGTTCAGCGGTTCCCGGTGCGATCGCTCGCCGCCGGTTGGCACGGGCCCCGTCGCGCCCCGCGACGTCGACGGGGACCCGGGGCGAGAGCTATCCGGGGGAAGTCGGACGCGTCGCCTGACGGGCCAGGAACTCCCGGTAGTAGTTCAGCGACTCGTCGGCGATGATGGCCGGAAGCAGCAGTTCCCAGGTCCGTGCGAAGCGGGCGCGGAGGTCGCTGCCCTCGGCGAGCGTGCTCGATAGCAACTCACTGCCCAGCATGCCCGCCAGAATCGACGCACCCGCCGTCTCGGCATCGAGGGTGGGCCGCAGGTCGCCCTCGGCGGTCGCGGTCTTGATCCGCTCGACCAACTCATTCACCAAAATCTCGACGGTGCGCTTTGCTGCAGGATTGAAGGCGCCAAAGGTGCGAAGTAGCCGAGCGCCCGCCCGGGCGACCCGGTCGCTGGCCAGCACGTCGGTCACGACGAAGGAGCCGTGGAGGATGTTCTCCATGGCGGGGGAGCTGGCCCGCCCCGCTGCTCGGAATGCCTCCAGCAGCGTCTCCGAACCCTCTTCGATGATCGCGGTCGCCAGGGCTTCCTTGGAGTCGAAGTGGTAGTACAGCGCACCCTTCGTCAGTTCGGCGCGTTCGATGATGTCGCCGAGCCCGGCGGCCGGATAGCCGATCTCGTTGATCAGATCGACCGCGGAGTCGATGATCTTCCTACGTGTCGCCTCGGATCGAGCCTGGCGCACCATTTTCCAGCACCTCCATCGATCCATCCGCGCGGCGGTCGTAGGACGGGATCATAGTTCGTCCGCACCCAGGGGCGCCGCATTCCTTGTGGCGAGTGCCGTGCGGCGCTTGACGAAATCCGTCAAGTACGGGACTCGATCTGGTTGTGCGAAGCCCCGGAGGGCGAGCAGTAGAACGGCCTCGAAGTCCCCAATGAACTGCTCGGCGTCGTCGAGATTACTCGTCTGCCGCAGGCCGAGGTAAAGGGAGGTCAGCAGTCGTGCGACCTGCTCGGTGTCGCAGTCACTGCGGATGTCGCCCCCGTCGACGGCGCGCCGCGCGATGTCGGCGAAGGTGTGGACCCACCTGTCGGAGACCCTGGCCTGCAAGCCGTCGAACCGGCCGACCGATTCGAAGAGGTTGAACGCCGCCCGGGTCAGGGGATGGCTGACGTCGTCGACGGCGATGGAGTAGGCGTAGTCGATGAGTGCCTCCAGGCCGTCGAGGCCGACGGTGATCCGCTCGGCCGAGAGCTGCCAGGACACTTCCAGGTGGTGCTCGACCAGCGCCGTTGCCAGCGCCATCTTGGATCGGAAGTGGGTGTACAGCACGCCCTTGCTGACCACGGCAATGGACACGATGTCGTCCAGGTTGACCTGGCTGTAGGGCATGCTGGCGAACTGCCGCGCTGCGGCTCGCAGAATTTGCCGCCGCGCGGCGTCACCTCTTTCATCGGCGAGTACGGACACCGGATCGCCTCTTGTCGTCTGTCGTGGTGGACACGCGAGCGCGCATCCCGGCCTCCTCTGACGGCTACCCCGAGGGTGTCCCGTCTCACACCCCGCTACCCCCGTCGGGTGCGTTCACTGCTCCTACGTCATGGTTGCCACGCCCATTGGGCGCGCCCGTGACCAATTTTGCTCCAGACTATTCGTCAAATCTAGGGCTGCAGTTCATTCCAAAAGTATGTAAAGTGACCGACGTGGCGACTTCCGGTCTGAAGCAGGCGCGTCCTGCGCTGCTCGGTGCAGGCGCACCGGCGGCGTGGTGCACGTCGCCGTCGGGTGCTGGTGCCCGCGGCGGCCGGAACCTCGTCAGCCCCATGAGTGGCAAACGTCACGTTTCCCTCACGGCTACTACAGCAACGTCAATATCAGTACCGGCGACGACGCGCTCCAGATGCGGTACATTCCGTGAGAATGTGCCTCGACGTGCGAAGCTGTACCAAATGTCTCCGCTGCGGAACCGCTTCGGAGGCGAAGTTCTTACCTGCCCTGGCAATGCATCATTCATACAACGAGCTAACGCGGAGTAATCAGACGCATGTGGGATGAAGAGGTCGATGTCGCAGTGGTCGGCGCCGGTATCGGTGGGCTCGCCAACGCCATTGCGGCCGTAGATGCAGGTGGCGACGTGCTCGTCGCCGACGCCCGTCCGCGCGCCTTCGGCGGCAGCCACCCCGGGGTACTGCGCGAGCGGGTCGAGGTCCGTTCCCGGTCGTTGCTCCCCGAGACCGTCGACTGCGAGACCAACGAGTACTTCGCTGCCGTGTCCGAGGGAATCCCGCAGCTGCCGCACCCGTCGGGCGAGGCCTCGGTGCCCCGCCGCAACGCGCGCAACCTCTCGTCCGAGGAAGCCTTCGGAACGGTCGAGCCCTTCTTCGGGTCGCGGTTGAACTCGTGGGCCGAACAATGCATCACGTCGCCCTACGGGTTGATGTACACCAGCATGCGGGACTGGTCGACGACGACGATGCGGTCCGGCAATGGCGAGTCGATTGAGGTGTGCTCTGTCGGTGCCATCGACTGGGCCCCCGGTTTCGGCGAACGCGATCTGCACCAGTGGCTGGCCGCGCAGGCCGACGACCGCGACATCGAGGTGCAACGGTCCACCACGCTGGACCGGATCGTCTTCGAAGAGGGCGTGATCGTCGGGATCGTGCTGTCGACGCCGAACGGACCGTGGGCGGTGCGTACCCGCGCCGGAATCTGCCTGGCGCCGGCGGACCAGGATGGCGACGAGAGCGGCGCCGTGGATCTCGGCGCCAGTGACCGCCTGCACGTCTGCCTGGTGGGCCGCACCGCGAGCCGGTACGGACGGGTCGAGTTGCTCGCTACCGAACCCGCAGCGCCGTCGCGCCCCGTCTGCACGGGTTCGCGCAGGCAGCTGCGTGACGGCCTGCACGACGCGCGGCAGCAGTCCCTAGACGGATGGCGATGCGGAGTAGTGCACGGCTACCCGGCCCTTGGCTAGTAGCGCTGCCATGTCGTCGCCGCTCAGCGGCCGCGACAGCAGGAAGCCCTGCGCCCGGTGACACCCGTGGTGCAGTAGCGTCCGCGCCGCCACCTCGGTCTCCACACCCTCGGCGACCAGTTCCAGCTCGAACGCCTCGGCCAGGGCGATCACCGCGCGGACGATCGCCAGATCGTCGGGGTTGGTGCCGAGATCGGCGACGAACCCGCGGTCGATCTTCAACACGTCCACCGGCAGCGACTTGAGGTGTGACAGCACGCTGAAGCCGGTGCCGAAGTCGTCGATCGCCACCAGCACCCCGGCGTCCCGTAGGCCGGCCAGCGTCACGCTCGTCATCTCCATGTCCTGAACGACGACGCTCTCGGTGATCTCCAGGCACACCGAGCCACGGTTGAGATCGAACTCGCGCAGGACGTCGGCGACCGACGCGGCGAAGCCGTCGGTGACGAGCTGCACGGGAGATACGTTGACGCGCAACACGATTCCCTCGGCCACTCCAAGGGCCCGCCACCGCGCGAACTCGGCACACGCCGTGCGCAGCACCCAGCGCCCGAGGTCGCCCGCGAGGTTGATCGACTCGGCGACCGCGATGAACGAGGCGGGGGAGAGCAGGCCGCGGGTCGGATGGTTCCACCGCACCAGTGCCTCGGTCGCGAGGACCTCTCCCGTGCGCATGTCGACCTCGGGAAGGTACTGCAGGAAGAGCGCACCGTTCTCGATGACGTCCTGCAGATGCAGCTCGATGTCGTTGCGGTAGTCGGTGCGCAGCGACATCTCGTCGGAGAACACCGCCACCTGATTGCCGCCGGCTCCCTTGGCCGTGAGGACGGCCTGGTCGGCGTGGCGCAGCAGATCGGAGGTGCTGTCGCGGCCGGGGGAGCCGAGGGCGACCCCGATGCTGGCCGTCCTGGTGAGCATCTCCCCGTCCACGGACACCCGCTGGCGCAACAGCGCACACAGTCGTCCGGCGAGGCGTTCGGCCTCCTCGGCGGAGGTCGGCGCCGCGGGCACCACGACGAACTCGTCGCCGCCGAGCCTGGCGATCATGCTCGTCTCGGTGGCCTCGCGCAGACGTTCGGCGAGGACGCGGATGAACCAGTCACCTGCGCTGTGGCCCAGGTAGTCGTTGATCGTCTTCAACCGGTCGAGGTCGACGTAGAGCGCCGCCACGGGGCCCGGCCGTCCCTCGGCGAGCCTCTCGTCGAGGTGCTCGATGAGCGCCCTGCGGTTGTGCAGCCCCGTGAGGTCGTCGTGCTCGGCCAGATAGCGCAGCCGTTCCTCGGCCGCCACCCTGGCCTGAACCTGGGCGAACAGCGACGCGATGGCCTCCAGCGCGTTGATCTCCTCGGGCTTCCACTCCCGGTCGCCGATCTTGACGAAGCCGAGCACGCCCGTCGTCACGTCGCCCGACACCAGCGGCGCGGCGGCCATCGAGGTCTGCGGAAGGCTGCGCCCCTCTGCGATGCGTTTCTGGTAGTCGTCGTCGTCGGGCCGGAACACGGTTGGCGTCTTGGCGTGCTCGGCCTGCGCGAACACCGGGTCGGCGTCGGCGAAGTAGACGACCTTCAGGGGATCGGGGTCGGGCACGTCCGGTCGCAGGGGCCACTCCGCAATCAGGACCGACGCCCTGACGGAGTGGTCGTTGTGACGCAGGAAACTGAAGTCCACGTCGAAGTACTCGACGAGAACGGCCAACACCTCCTGGGACACCACCACCGACGTCGCCGCGTTCGCCGCCATGAGTCGCGCGGCGACGGTGGTCACCAGCCTGTCGAGGCTGATCGGCGGGGAATCGGCGGACACTGCCTTAGCGTAGCTGCGGCGCGTCGACGGCGAGGGGCCGTCGGCGGCTACGCACCGAAGCCGGTGCCGCATAGGCGAGCCGCAGCACGAGGATCGGCACCTCGCCCGCCGCCGTGTCCAGACCCGCGGCGCGCAGGAACCGTGATCGCAGCTCGGTCAGTTCGCCGACGTGGTCGGGCGCCACGTCCTGCAGCTCCCGCTCGTCGACGACGTAGAGGAACGACGGTGAAATCGGCTGAACCGCCAGCCCGTGCGACTGGGCGAGGACCCAGACGGCCTCGGCGGCCGACCCGCCTCGGGCGTAGTCGGTCAAGGCGTGGCCCCGAGCGGTCACCACCACGAGCGCGCTACTGCTCTTGATGCGCGCACTGGTCTCCGCTCCCAGCATGCCCCCGGCGTCCCACGCCGCGAGATCGGCCATCACCTCGGGTCGGCGCAGGATGGTCAGCGCGAGATCGCCGCCGGGGCCCAATTCGAGGCTGCGCACGTCGATGCCCGCGTCCGGGTCGGGGTCGCCGGGCCACCGGAGTTCGGAGGTCATCTCGGCGTGCAGGCGGGGCGTCAGGAACCGGATGCGGTCGGCGGCGGCGCAAATGGCTGCCATCTCGTCGATGGACTGGCGGGAGGACAGCATCTGCAACCCGGCACCCTAGGCCTCGGCCGCGGCGACCAACTCGGCGCGCACCGCGTCGGGCAGCTCGGCACCATTGCCGTGGTTGCGATTGGTCTCGCGTTCGAGCACCGCCGGATAGAGACCGGCCCGGTCGTCGTCGACGCCCTCGACGAGGTCGATCTTCGCCTGCAGCCATGGCGCCTCGGGGGACTCGGCGTAGTCGACCCGGCCGACGGCGCCACCGGCGGCTGCCGCGACACGGGCGTTGTAGACCGCGGCACCCACCGCGACCGCACTGCCGCGCAATCCGACGTCGATGGTCGTCGTGTACTCGGGGGCCAGACGGACGGTGACGGCGTCAGGTCCGGCGACGATGGTCCACGGCTGCACGTTGCCCCCCGACGGCGCGCGGACGGCGGCGGCCACGACGCTCTCGACGAGATCATCGGGCTGATCCTCGGGTTCGGTTGTCTCCCAACGCTCTTCGGCCGGAGGGGGCGTCGGTGCTCGCATGTGGTCGAACAGGGCGCCGACGTCGAGGCTGACGCGTCCCGACGAAAGTGGTTCGCCCAGGCCGATTCTGCGCACCGCCTCGACGACCGCACCCGCGCCGAGGGTGACGTCACCGGCCAGTTGGGGCCACGTCGAGAGCGTATGGCCCACCTCCAGCAGGGAGGCGGCGGCTCGCGCCGTGAGACCGCCGACCTCGATCAGCCGCATGACGTAGGGGACCTTCTCCGGACCGCTGAGACCGGCCAGCGTGGCGGGGTCCAGGTCGCCGAGCATCCCGTGGAACAGCGGACGGTCGGGCTCGAGGTCGAACCGCTCGACGTCGACCATCCCGCGGTCGCTGGTGGCCATCACGACGGGCAGTCCACGCGCCCTGGCCTCGGCCCGCACCAGCGCCTTCACGTCGAGTGAGTCGCATTCCTCGACCACCACGTCGAGGCCCTCGAGGAAGCCGTTGACGTCCTCGGCCGTCACCCCGGCGGGCACCGTCCGCACCGTCAGGTAGGGGTCGAGTTCGGCGATCCTGCGGGCAGCCACGCTGGTCTTGTTCAGGCCGAGGTCGAACACGCTGCCGGGCACCCTGTTGAGGTTGGACAGCTCGAGCTCGTCGAAGTCGGCCAGTCGCAGTTCACCGCACACCCCCTGCATGGCCAGGGTGTGCGCGATGACGTGTCCCGAACTCAACCCGACGACGCCGATGCGCAGCCGACCCAGCCGGTCCTGCTCCTCGCTGGTGATCAGATTCCGGTTGCGGTCCAACCGAAGTCGTCGAAACGAGCGGGGCCCGAGCACCTTCACCACGATGCGGCGCCACGGGTAGTGGGCGAACCGCGCACGCTCGTCGAGGAGTTCGGGGTCGAGCGTCGGACCGAGCCGTCGCAGCGCGGCACTCTGTGCGTCCCA
Organism: Mycolicibacterium madagascariense; assembly: GCF_010729665.1. NCBI lineage: Bacteria > Bacillati > Actinomycetota > Actinomycetes > Mycobacteriales > Mycobacteriaceae > Mycobacterium > Mycolicibacterium madagascariense. The sequence goes on from NZ_AP022610.1 coordinate 2,045,215, forward strand.
CGTATCGAGGAACTCGACCGTGGGATCGGCGCGGAGTGCGGACAGCAGGCGCGCGTCGCCGTCGTCGCCCTCGTCGAGGAGGCGGGCCGAGTCGAGCTCGCTCACCGTGCCATGGTCCGGCCCGAGAGCTGAGCGGTCTGCTGGTTCGACGCCATCTCCATCTCGAGCAGAATGCGCGAAACCTGCTCGGGGTCGGCGTGTTTGGCGAACGTGCGCTGATCCCACCACATCATCTTGGTCCGGTATCTCTCGTCGGGGTACGGCGTCGCCGCGATCGGTGCGACGACCCCTCCCGACGTCCGCCAGCTGTCGAGGATGTACGGGGCGGAGGTCGCCATGCAGAACTGTATTCCCATCAGGGCCATTGCGTGAAACCCACTGCGCGCCAATGCCCGGGACAACCGGCGTGCGGTCTCCCTGTCGTCGGTGATCCAGGCGGCCTTCATCTCCAGGACGCCGAACGGCACGCGGTCGTCGATCATCTTGCGCACCGCGGGCAAACCGGGCTGGCCGGCCCATTCGACCGTGGCGTGGGAGTCGTCCGCCGACCGCAGCGGACCCTTGGCCCGCACGCCGCCGATCACCCGACCCGCGGTGTCGACGGTCGCCCAGAACATCGCGGTGTCCGAGCCGTCGCGGATCGCGTCGACGTCCAGTGCGTGCGCGACGCCGTGGTGTCGATAGCTGCGCTCGGCGCCACGCAGATATTCCTCCCACAGGTCCGGGTTGGAGGCGGGCTGAGCGATCACCGTCGTGCACTCGGCGTCCGGGTCCCACCAACTGATGTCGTCGGTGAAGGGGCGGTCGGAGAAACCCAATTCGAGGGGCTGGAGGCGCATTCTTGATCCAATTCGTCGGGCAGTCAGTGAGGTGGCGAAGTCACCGATGACTGCGGTCAATTACAAGGGGGTGAAACCAATCGCAAAATCAGTATCAATGCCGCCATCACCGGACTCCAGCCGTCATCTGAGGTGCTCGTCGGGGCGGTGATGGTGACCCGTCAACAGGCGTCATTACCGGCTAATTACGTTCGGTTTGTGCTGATTTCGCTATCGTCAATAAGCCCTGTTCGGCCATTGCGGAATATCGAAAGTGCACCTAGCTCGTTTGTGGTTGGCAAATAAATACGATTGTTATCGTTACGTTTTGGCCGTCCGGAAGACGAGAAGTAATATCCTTCGCGACATGCGGTCGCAACCCCCGATAGAGGAGCTGGCGTGAAAGTCTTCAACGATCTGAACGAGTTTGCGGCGGCCCAAGGCAGCCAACTCGGACCCACCGAGTGGCTGGAGATCGACCAGGACCGCGTCAACCTCTTCGCCGATGCGACCGACGACCACCAGTGGATTCACGTCGACCCCCAACGCGCGGCCGACGGTCCGTTCGGCGGCACCATCGCGCACGGGCTGCTGACGCTGTCGCTGCTGCCCCACTTCTCCCAGCAGCTCTACCGCGTCGACGGGATCTCCCTGGCGGTCAACTACGGGTACGACAAGGTGCGCTTCGTCAGCCCGGTGAAGGTGGGCGCGAAGATCCGGGCCCGGGGCGAAATCTCCACCGTCACCCAGCTGGACGGCGCCGTGCAGGCCACCACGACGATCACCGTGGAAATCGAGGACTCGGCGAAGCCCGCCGCCGTCGTCCAGTCGATCGTTCGCTACATCGCCTAGCCGGACCTAGGTGGACCCAGCCCGCCGCTGAGCGGCCTTGACCAGGCCGCCGCCGACGATGAGGCGCTGGATCTCGCTGGTGCCCTCGTACAGACGCAGCAACCGGACCTCGCGATAGATCCGTTCCACGGGGACGTCGCGCATGTAGCCGGCCCCGCCGTGCACCTGCACGGCGAGATCGGCGACCTTGCCGACCATCTCGGTGCAGAACAGCTTGGCCGTGGACGGCGCGATCCTGCGGTCCTCCCCGGTCAGCCACAGTCGCGCGGTGTCGCGGACCAGCGCCCGGCCCGCCATGACCCCGGCCTGCATGTCGGCCAGCATCGCCTGCACGAGCTGGAATTCGCCGATGGGCGTCCCGCCCTGCGTGGTGGTGGCGGCGTAGGCGACCGACTCGTCGAGCGCGCGCTGCGCGGCCCCGACGGACAGTGCCGCGATGTGGATGCGACCCCTTGCGAGCGACGTCATGGCGGCCCGGTAGCCGATGTCCTGCGCGCCGCCGATCAGAGCGTCGTCGCCCACCCGCACCCCGTCGAGGACGACGTCGGCCGTCCACGCGCCCTCCTGGCCCATCTTGGCGTCCTTGGCGCCGACCTCGACGCCGTGCGCGTCGGCAGGCACGAGGAACACGGCGATGCCGGGACCGTCGTCGTCCGCGGGCCGGGTGCGCGCGAACACGACGAACAGATTCGCCGTCGGCGCGTTGGTGATGTACTGCTTGCGGCCCGTGATCACCCAGGTTCCGTCGGCGGCGTCGCGAACGGCCTTGGTGCGCAAGCCCGCAGGGTTCGATCCGGCGCCGGGCTCGGTCAACGCGAACGAGGCGACCACGTCTCCGGAGGCGATGCCCTCGAGCCAGCGGGCCTTCTGCCCGTCGGTGCCGAAGCCGACGAGGACCTGGCCGGCGATGCCGTTGTTCGTCCCGAACATGGACCGCAGCGCGAGCGTGGTGTAGCCGAGCTCCATCGCCATCTCGACGTCCTGGGCGATGTCGAGGCCCAGACCGCCCCACTCCTGCGGGATGGCGTAGCCGAACAGGCCCATCGACGCGGCCCGTGCGCGGATGTCGTCGGGCACCCGGTCGCCGTTCATGATCTCCGACTCGCGGGGGACGACCGCCGACCGGACGAAGTCGCGCGTCGCGGCCAGGATCTCCCGGAAGTCCTGTTCGCCGACCGCTGAGCTGACCGTGGACGCCGTCATGGGGCGCTTCTCCTGACTGCTGGGGGTGGGTTGCAGCGACATCATATTTTATGTTTGATCGCAGACCGGGGGAACGACGAGAAGGGACGGCCGCACATGGCATTGCTCGAGGGACGAACCGCGGTGGTCACCGGCGGCGCCCAGGGGATCGGCTTCGCGATCGCGCAGCGCTATGCCACCGAGGGTGCGCGCGTCGTACTCGGCGACCTCGACCTGGCCGCGACCGAGGCGGCGGTCAAGAAACTCGGTGGGCGTGACGTCGCGACCGCGGTGCGCTGCGACGTGACCGACGCGGCGCAGGTTCAGGCGCTCGTCACCGCGGCGGTCGACACGTTCGGGAGTCTGGACGTCATGGTGAACAACGCGGGCATCACCCGCGACGCCACCATGCGCAAGATGACCGAGGAGCAGTTCGACCAGGTGATCTCGGTCCATCTCAAGGGCACGTGGAACGGCACCCGCCTGGCCGCGGGCATCATGCGCGAGAACGGGCGCGGCGCGATCGTCAACATCTCGTCGATCTCCGGCAAGGTGGGTCTGATCGGCCAGACGAACTACTCGGCCGCCAAGGCCGGCATCGTCGGTCTGACCAAGGCCGCCGCCAAGGAGGTCGCCCACCTCGGGGTGCGGATCAATGCGATTCAGCCCGGGCTCATCCGCTCGGCGATGACCGAGGCCATGCCGCAACGCATTTGGGACGAGAAGCTCGCCGAGATCCCCATGGCCCGAGCCGGTGAGCCCGACGAGGTCGCCAAGGTGGCCCTGTTCCTCGCATCGGACCTCTCGTCCTACATGACGGGCACCGTGCTCGAAGTGACCGGCGGACGGCACATCTGATGTCGGACGTCGTCATCTGCGAGCCGGTCCGCACGCCCATCGGTCGCTACGGCGGGATGTTCACGACGCTCACCGCGGTCGAGCTCGGTGTGGCAGCGCTGCGAGGACTGTTGGCGCGCACCGGAATTGGGCCCGACGACGTCGAGGACGTCATCCTCGGGCACTGCTATCCAAGCATGGAGGCCCCGGCGATCGGCCGCGTCGTCGCACTGGACGCGGGCCTGCCCGTGACCGTACCGGGCATGCAGCTCGACCGGCGCTGCGGATCGGGTCTGCAGGCCGTGATCCAGGCGTGCCTGCAGGTGGGCTCGGGTCAGCACGAGCTCGTCGTCGCCGGTGGGGCCGAATCGATGAGCAACGTCGTGTTTCACTCCACCGACATGCGCTGGGGCGGGGCGCGCACCGGGGTGACCGTGCACGACGCGCTGAACCGCGGGCGGACGACTGCCGGCGGGCGCGACTACCCGGTGCCCGGCGGGATGATCGAGACCGCCGAGAACCTGCGCCGGCAGTACGGCATCTCGCGGGCCGAACAGGACGAGCTGGCCGCGGCGTCGCACGAACGTGCCGTGGCCGCCCAGAAGAACGGCATCCTCGACGAGGAGATCGTGCCGGTCACCGTGACCACACGCGGCGGTGAGGAGGTGATCACCGTCGACGAGCACCCCAGGGCCGACACCACCGTCGAATCGCTCGGTCAGCTCAAACCCATTCTCGGAAAGCAGGATTCAGCGGCCACGGTCACGGCGGGCAACGCCAGCGGGCAGAACGACGCGGCGTCGGCGTGCATCGTCACCACCCCCGAGAAGGCCGCGGCACTGGGCCTGCGACCCCTGGTCAGACTGGTCTCCTGGGGTGTGGCCGGTGTGGCCCCCAACGTCATGGGCATCGGTCCCGTGCCCGCCACCGAAGTGGCGCTGAGCAAGGCCGGGCTGACGCTGGCCGACGTCGACGTCATCGAACTCAACGAGGCGTTCGCCGCGCAGGCACTGGCCGTCATGCGCGAGTGGGGCTTCACCGACGCCGACCGCGCACGCACCAACGTGCACGGTTCGGGCATCTCACTCGGCCATCCCGTCGGGGCCACCGGTGGCCGGATGCTCGCGACGCTGGCGCGCGAAATGCACCGGCGCGGAGCACGATACGGGCTGGAGACCATGTGCATCGGCGGCGGCCAGGGGCTGGCCGCGGTGTTCGAGCGGGTCGCGTGACGCGCCTGGCGCAGACGGCCGGTCTGACCGAGGTGCAGGCCGAGATCGTCGCCACGGTGCGCCAGTTCGTGGACAGGGAGGTCATCCCGAACGCCCAGGAACTCGAGCACGCCGACGAGTACCCGCACCACATCGTCGACGCGATGCGCGAGATGGGGCTGTTCGGGTTGATGATCCCCGAAGAGCATGGCGGACTGGGGGAGTCGCTGCTGACCTACGCCCTGTGCGTCGAGGAGCTGGCGCGCGGCTGGATGAGCGTCTCCGGGGTCATCAACACCCACTTCATCGTCGCCTATATGATCCGCCAGCACGGCACCGACGAGCAGCAGCGGCGCCTCCTGCCGCGGATGGCGACCGGCGAGGTGCGCGGGGCGTTCTCGATGTCGGAGCCGGAACTGGGATCCGACGTCGCCGCCATCCGCACCAGGGCCGTCCGCGACGCCGCGGGCGACTACGTGATCGACGGCGCGAAGATGTGGCTGACCAACGGCGGCAGCTCGACACTCGTTGCGGCCCTGGTGAAGACCGACGAGGGAGCCGACAAACCCCATCGCAACCTGACGGCGTTCCTGATCGAGAAGCCGGCGGGGTTCGGCGAGGTCCTGCCCGGGCTGACCATTCCCGGCAAGATCGACAAGCTCGGGTACAAGGGCATCGACACCACCGAGATGATCTTCGACGGGTATCGCGCCGCGGCCGCCGACGTGCTCGGCGAGCAGCCCGGGCAGGGCTTCTTCCAGATGATGGACGGCGTCGAGGTCGGGCGGGTCAACGTCGCGGCGCGCGCCTGCGGCGTCGGCCTGCGCGCCTTCGAGCTAGCGATCCGATATGCCCAGCAGCGCACCAGTTTCGGCAAGCCGATCGCCGAGCACCAGGCCATCGCCTTCCAGCTCGCGGAGATGGCCACCAAGGTCGAGGCCGCCCACCTGATGATGGTCAACGCGGCCCGGTTGAAGGACTCCGGTGAACGCAACGACGTCGCGGCGGGCATGGCGAAGTACCTGGCGAGCGAATTGTGTTCGGAGGTCACCGAACAGAGCTTCCGCATCCACGGCGGCTACGGCTACTCCAAGGAATACGAGATTGAACGCCTGATGCGCGACGCGCCGTTCCTCCTCATCGGGGAGGGCACCAGCGAGATCCAGAAGACGATCATCAGCAAGAGCCTGTTGCGTGAATACCAGCTCTGAGCCCGGTTTCTCGGCCCGCCCGCAACTGGCCGACGACGTCGCGCGGTACGTGCGCAGGCGCATCTTCGACGGCTCGGTCCGGGCGGGGGAGTACCTGCGTCTGGATCAGTTGGCCGCGGAGTTGGGCATCAGCGTGACGCCGGTGCGCGAGGCGCTGCTGAACCTGCGCGCCGAAGGCCTGTTGGAACTGCTGCCGCGGCGCGGCTTCATGGTGCTGGCCGTGACGGCCCGCGACGTCGCCGACGTCGCGAACGTGCAGGCGTTCATCGGCGGCGAGCTGGCGGCCCGAGCGGCCGAGAACGTCACCGACGAGCAACTCGCGGAACTGCAGCGCATCCAGGACGAGCTCGAGCGGGCCTACGGCAGCAGCGACCTCGACCGGATGGTGCGCCTCAACCACGAGTTCCACCGGCTGATCAACGTCGCGGCGGATTCGGCGAAGCTGACGCAGTTCATGTCCGGCATCACGCGCTACGCCCCGGAATCGGTGTTTCCCACGCTGGCGGGCTGGCCCGCGCAGTCGACCAGAGACCACCGGCGCATCGTGGCGGCCCTGCAGCAGCGCGACGGCGCACGGGCGCGGAGTGCGATGGCCGAGCACTTCACCGTCGGCGTGGTCCCGCTGACGGAGCATCTCGCCGAGCTCGGGGTCATCGCCGACGCGGAGAACGCCGTCTGACGGTCCGCGCCCGCGGATGGCCGCCGCATCTCGGCGGCGATACAGTCTCTGCTAGTTTTGTAACGTCGCCTACGTCTACGTCCGAGGTCGTGAGATATGCCTACACCCGTCATCGTCGGAGCCGCCCGTACGGCCATCGGCCGTTCCTTCAAGGGCACGCTGGTCAACACGCCGCCCGAAACGCTCATCACGACGGTCCTGCCCGAGGTGATCCGCAGGTCGGGCATCGATCCGGCCGATCTGGACGACGTCATCGTCGCCGAATCCCACTACGGCGGCGGCGACCTCGCGCGCTACGCCGCCGACGCGACCGGGATGCAGCACGTGCCCGGTCAGTCGGTGAACCGGCACTGCGCGGGCAGCCTGACGGCCATCGGCAACGCCTCGGCGCAGATCGGCTCGGGCATGGAGCGAGCGATCATCGCCGGTGGCGTGCAGTCGCTGTCGATGACGCCGCTGGTGAATTGGCGCATCCCCGGACCCGAGCTGAAGTTCGAGGAGCGCTGGATGCCGCCGACCCACGTCGAGACGCCCGACGCCCCCGCGAAGGACATGTCGATCACCGTCGGATGGAACACCGCGCAGTCCTACGGCATCACGCGCGAGGAGATGGACGCCTGGGCCGTCCGCTCGCATCAGCGGGCCATCGCCGCGATCGACGCAGGCACGTTCATCGACGAGATCATCCCGCTCAAGGTCGAGCTGCCCGACGGGTCAATCATCGACTTCAGCGTCGACGAGCAACCTCGTCGTGACACCACCGCCGAGAAGCTGGCAGGCCTCAAGGTGCTGCACCCCGAGATCGAGGGCTTCTCGATCACGGCGGGCAACGCCAGCGGCACCAACGACGCGTGCGCCGCGGTGGCCGTGGTCGACCGCGACTACGCCACGGGCGCCGGGCTGTCGGTGATGGCGACCGTGCGGGCGTGGGCGTCGGTCGGGGTCGCCCCCCGCGACACCGGCCTCGGCGCCGTCAAGGTCATCGCCAAGGTGCTCGACCGCGCCGGCCTCACGCCGTCGGACGTCGCGCTGTGGGAGATCAACGAGGCCTTCGCATCGGTGCCGATCGCCGCGGCCAAGGAGTACGGCCTCGACGAGGAACTGGTGAACTACTCCGGCAGCGGCTGCAGCCTCGGCCATCCCATCGCTGCGTCCGGCGCGCGGATGGTGACCACGCTGGTGCACGAGCTCCAGCGGCGCGGTGGCGGCATCGGCGTCGCGGCGATGTGCGCCGGCGGCGGCCAGGGCGGCGCCGTCGTCGTCGAGGTGTAGTCCGGCCCGGGTCGGTCGAGGGGTTCGGGGGACCAGGAGTGCCCCGCTGCCTATAGTGGGTCAGGCCGATGACGGCATCCAGACGACGAACGGGCAAGAGGGGCAACGTGGCCGACGAAGTTCTCACCGAACGACGGGGCCGCACCCTCGTCATCACCATCAACCGGCCCGAGGCGCGCAACGCCTTCAACACGGCCGTCGCCCAAGGCCTCGCCGACGCGATGGACGAACTCGACGACACCGCCGAACTCTCCGTGGCGATCGTGACCGGGGCAGGCGGAAACTTCTGCGCCGGAATGGATCTCAAGGCATTCATGGCCGGCGAGGTCCCCACGATCCCCGGCCGCGGCATCGGTTTCACCGAACGTCCGCCGCGCAAGCCGGTGATCGCTGCCGTCGAGGGCTACGCGTTGGCCGGTGGCACCGAGATCGTGCTGGCGACGGATCTGGTGGTCGCCTCCAAGGTGGCGAAGTTCGGCATCCCCGAGGTCAAGCGCGGTCTGGTGGCGGCCGGCGGTGGATTGCTGCGGCTCCCGCATCGCATCCCCTATCAGAAGGCCCTCGAGCTGGCACTGACCGGTGAGAGCTTCACCGCCGAGCAGGCCGCCGGGTGGGGCTTCGTCAACGTCCTGACCGAGCCGGGTGAAGCATTGGCCGGCGCTCTGGCTCTCGCAGAACGCATTTCGGCCAACGGGCCCCTTGCGGTGGCGGTGACCAAGGAGGTCATCGTGAAGTCCGCCGGGTGGAGCGAGGACGAGATGTGGCGCAAGCAGCAGGAACTCATCATGCCGGTGTTCTCCTCCAAGGACGCCATGGAGGGTGCGACCGCGTTCGCCGAGAAGCGCACGCCCAACTGGACGGGTTCGTGACGGGCGCGTGACGCGCCCGCTGGACGAGCTGGGTTTCTACCTGCTGGCCGGTGCGGGTGGCGAGGGACCGGCGGGATTGATGGACGAAGCGCGCACCGGCGAGGAGCTCGGCTTCGGCACGGCGTTCATCTCCGAACGGTGGAACGTCAAGGAGGCCTCGTCACTCGTCGGGGCGGCGTGCGCGGTGACCAGCCGCATGCGCATCGCCACCGCGGCGACGAATCACAACACGCGCCATCCGCTCATCACCGGGTCGTGGGCGACCACGATGCACCGGCTCTCGGGCGGTCGCTTCACCCTCGGCATCGGACGCGGGATCGCCGCGCTCTACGGCGCCTTCGGCGTGCCGCCGGTGACCACCGCGCAGATGGAGGACTTCGCCCGCGTCATGCGCAGGCTGTGGCAGGGCGAGGTCGTCGTCGACCACGACGGTCCCATCGGGACGTACCCGTTGCTGTTCCTCGATCCCGACTTCCGCGAGGACATCCGGCTCGCCATCGTGGCGTTCGGACCGCAGACCCTGGCACTCGGCGGCCGACTGTTCGACGACGTCGTCCTGCACACGTACTTCACGCCGGCGACGCTGCAGCGGGCGGCCAAGACGGTCAAGGAGGCTGCCGAGCAGGCCGGCCGCGATCCCCGCGACGTCAGGGTGTGGTCGTGCCTCGCCACCGTCGGCGATCATCTCCCCGAGGAGGTGCGGCTGAAGAAGACCGTCGCCAGATTGGCGACCTACCTGCAGGGCTACGGTGACCTGCTGGTGACGACCAACGACTGGGATCTCGCCGTGCTGCAGCGATTCCGGGACGATCACGTGGTGCAGTCCATCGGTGGCGGCATCGACCACCACGCGACCGCCGAGCAGATCGAGCACATCGCGACGCTGATCCCCGCGGAGTGGTTGGAACCGTCGGCGACGGGATCCGCGCAGCAGTGCGTCGACCGCGTGCGCGAGGAGTTCGACTACGGCGCCGACGCGGTGATCATGCACGGCGCCACCCCGGAGGAACTCGCGCCCATCATCGCGGCGTACCGCGCGTCCTGACCCGGCGCGTGGGCTCGTCAGCAGCAGCGGGCGGCGGGGTTGCGGTCGGCGTCCGCGTACCTCGTGCGCCAGTACTCCCGTTCGGAGCACACGGGTTCACCGGGATGGGTGCGTTCCCGGTGCGCGACGTAGCGTCGGTAGTGGTCGTCGCCCATCAGTGCCCCCCAGAACCAGCCAATCTGGCGGAGGATTGCGGCAATTCGTCCCACTGTCGTTGCACCTCCTTCTCGGCGGCAGACGGAATCAGGCCCGACGGCGCGAAGATCCGCGACGGCACCGGCTCGTCGGTGCTCGACGGCGTGGCGGACCCGCGAATCGCCTTGAGCGCCACGATGATTCCGGCGATGAACACGATCACGACGAGGATCGCGAACACGACCGACAGCGTGCCCTGGATGAAGGTGTTGCGGATGACGGCGTCGATCTGAGCGGCGTTCTTGGCCGCGCCGAAGGCGGCCTTGCCCGCGTCCTTCGCGCCGACGTACTGGGCGTGCTGGCTCCAGTAGCCCACCTTGGGGTCGGACGAGAAGATCTTCTGCCACGACGCGTTCATCGTGACGATCAGGTCCCACGCCAGCGGGAGCGCCGGGATCCACGCCCACTTCAGCAGCCCGCGCTTGACGACGACCACGGTGACGACGGTCAGGGCGATGGCGGCCAGCAGCTGGTTGGCGATGCCGAACAGCGGGAAGAGCGTGTTGATCCCACCCAGCGGATCGGTCACCCCCATCAGCAGGATGCTGCCCCAGGCCGCGACGACCACGACGCTGCACGCCCACGCACCGACCCGCCAGCTGGGATTGCGCAACTTCTCCAGTGGCCCACCGAGATTCGCGAGCCCGTCGGACAGCATGAAGCGGGCGACCCGCGTGCCCGCGTCGACGGTGGTGAGGATGAACAGCGCCTCGAACATGATCGCGAAGTGGTACCAGAACGCCTTGAGCCCCGCCCCGCCGAAGACCTGGTGCAGCACCTCGGACATGCCGAACGCCAGCGTCGGGGCGCCGCCGGTGCGCGACACGATCGAGTCCTCGCCGACGCTCGCGGCCGCGGCCCCGATGTCGGCACCCGTGGTGGGAGCGCCGGACAGCCGCAGGCCGTTTACGTAGTCCGCGGCGCTCTGGGCGGTGGTGCCGGTCTGCGCGGTCGGTGCGTTGATGGCGAAGTACAGGTGCTGATTGAGGATGGCCGCGGTGATGAGCGCCATGATCGCGACGAACGACTCGGTGAGCATGCCCCCGTAGCCGATGAGCCGCATCTGGCTCTCCTTCTCCAACAGCTTGGGCGTGGTGCCGGAGGAGATGAGCGAATGGAAGCCGGACAGCGCGCCGCACGCGATGGTGATGAACAGGAACGGGAACAGCGAGCCGGCGAACACCGGGCCGGTGCCGCTGGAGGCGAAGCTCGAGATCGCCGGCGCCGCCATGACGGGCCGGGCGACCACGATGCCGATGGCCAGCAGGACGATGGTGCCAACCTTCATGAACGTCGACAGGTAGTCGCGTGGCGCCAGCAGCAACCAGACCGGGAGGATCGACGCCGCCAGCCCGTAGACGATGATGCACCACGACAGCGTGACCTTCGACAGCGTGAACCAGTCCGTCCCCCAGCTGGTTTCGGCCACCCAGCCGCCCGAGACGACGGCCAGGAGCAGCAGCGCGACGCCGATCAGCGACACCTCGGACACGCGGCCCGGCCGCAGGAACCGCAGATAGAGCCCCATGAACACCGCGATGGGGATCGTCATGGCAATGGAGAACACGCCCCAGGGGCTCTCGGCGAGAGCGTTGACGACCACGAGGGCCAGCACCGCCAGCAGGATCACCATGATCACCAGGACGCCGACGATCGCCGCGACACCCCCGACCGCGCCCAGCTCATCACGGGCCATCTGGCCCAGCGAGCGGCCCCGGCGGCGCACCGAGATGGCCAGCACCAGGTAGTCCTGAACGCATCCGGCGAACACCGCGCCCACGATGATCCAGATGGTGCCCGGCAGATAGCCCATCTGCATGGCCAGGACGGGACCGACGAGGGGACCGGCGCCCGCAATCGCCGCGAAGTGGTGGCCGAACAGCACCCGGCGGTCGGTGGGCATGTAGTCGGTGGCGTTCTCGTAGACCTCCGCCGGGGTGGCGTCGTCGTCGCGGGGCGAGACGATCTTCATCTCGATGAGCCGGGCGTAGAACCGGTAGCCGATGACGTAGGTGCACACGGCCGCGATCACGAACCAGACCGCGTTCACCGTCTCACCGCGGAAGAACGCGATGACCGCCCAGGCGATGGCGCCGAGCAGCGCGATGACCGCGAAGACCACCTTGTGCCTGGTGGTGATCGGGGATCGGTCGACGATGGCCACCGGGGGAAGGTCGGGATAGGTCCTGACGTAGGTGACGTCGCCGTCGGTCTCCTCGACGCGCGCGGGTTGGGTGGGGGTGACCATGCGCCCGATCCTTTCATCGCCGATCCCACCGGTTGGCGGAAACGCCACCATTCGTTCAGCGTTCGTACAGAGTTCGCACGGTATCGAGGGTGTCGGCCTCGCCCGGTCCCTTGTCATCGCGATAGCGCAGCACCCTCGCGAACCGCAGGGCCATCCCACCGGGGTAGCGGGTCGACGTCTGCACCCCGTCGAGAGCGATCTCGACGACCTGCTCGGGCCGCAGCGTCACGACGTAACCGTCGGTGGGGCCGTCGGCCAGTTCCAGGAACCGGCCGGTCTGCCAGTCCAGCATCTCGTCGGTCATGCCCTTGAACGTCTTGCCGAGCATGACGAACCCGCCCGTCGCGGGATCGCGGGCTCCCAGATGGATGTTGGACAGCTTGCCGGTCCGTCGGCCCGAGCCCCACTCGACGGCGAGCACCACCAGGTCGAGGGTGTGGACGGGCTTGACCTTCAACCACCCGGCGCCGCGGCGCCCCGCCTCGTACGGCGCGGCGGGCGACTTCGCCATCACGCCCTCGTGCCCGGCGGCCAGTGTCACCGCCAGGAAGTCCGCCGCGTCGTCGACGTCGGAGGTCAGCAGGCGGTCGACGCGCTGCGCGTCGGGGATCAGCGCGTCGAGGACCGCCAGACGCTCGGTGGTCGGCAGGTCGAGCAGATCGGTGCCGTCGAGGTGCAGCAGATCGAAGAAGAACACCGACAGCGGTTGCGCTGCCCTGGCGGCCTCGACGTCGGCGGAGCGGTCCCGGCCGCCCCGGCCACCGCCGCGGCCGAACCGGGACGCGGTCACCTGGAAGCGGTGCGGTCGGCCTTCGGGACGCAGCGCAATGGCCTCGGCGTCGGCGATCAACGCGGTGGCGGGAAGCGCGAGGGCTGCTTCGACGACCTCGGGTAGCCGGGCGGTGATGTCGTCCAGGCTGCGGGTGTAGATCGACACCGTCTCGCCGAATCGGTGGATCTGGACCCTGGCGCCGTCGAGCTTGGCCTCGAACACTGCTGTGCCGCCGAGCTTTTGGAGTGCGTCGGCGACGCCGGTCGCCGTCTGCGCGAGCATCGGGCCGACCGGCCTGCCGACCTGGAGCGTGAACTCGCTGAGTGCGGCGCTGCCCCCGGTCAGCACCGCAGCGGCGACGGTCGGCAGATCGCCGCTCAGCATCGCGGCGCGGCGCACCTTGACTGCGGGCACGCCGGCGGCGCCGGCCACCGCGTCGGCCATCACGCCGACGAGGGCGCCCTGGCGCAGTTCGCCGCCGAGCAGCCGACGCAGGAACGTCTGCTCGCCGGCGGTGGCCGCGGCGAACACGCCCGCCACCAACTCCGCCCGGCGGGTCTGAGATCCCTTGCCGGAGACCGCCCCGATCTCGGTGAAGGCGGCGTCGACGCCCCCGACGGTCAGCGACGGTTCGACGGCCGGCGGCGGCAGCGCGCGCAGCGTTGCCCAGCCGACCCCGATCTGACGCTGCGGCAATTCACCCGACAGCCACGCCACGACGACGGCGACGAGCTGGGGGTCCGCCTCGGCTGCGGCCGCGGTCAGCAGGTCGGCGATGCGCCGAATCTTGGCCAGCCGGGCCGAGACCGAACCGACCTCGGCGGAGGCGTTGGCGACGTCGACGAGGAGCACGGCACCAGCCTGGCACGGGGGTCGGACACCGCGGCGCTCACCAGCCGTTTGACCGGCCCGCGCAATGGGCAACACCCTGGTGCACGTCCCACCACGCACCAGGAAGAGGAATCACCATGGCACTCAATGACGAGGACATCTCCACCTCGGACGCCGGCGGCGAGGGGCCTGCCGACGGCGGCTCGAACCCGGGCGGTCACGACGGCGGCGCCGACGGTTCTGCGGGTGAGGGTCCCGCCGACGGCGGCTCGAACCCGGGCGGTCACGACGGCGGCGCCGATGGTTCCGCGGGCGAGGGTCCGGCCGACGGCGGCTCGAACCCGGAGGGTCACGACGGCGGCGCCGACGGCACCGCGTAGCGCACCCTGGTGCTGAACCGTTGCGTCTCCACCGATGCAGGGTCGTTCGCGGCCCGGTATTGGGGACGCGAACCGTTGCTGAGCCGGGCCGAGACACTCCCGCGGGATTTCGACGATCTGCTGTCGGAGGCGGCGGTCGACGAGCTGATCGCCGAACGAGGCGTCCGCGCGCCGTTCATCAGGATGGCCGCGCAGGGGGAACTGCTCGCCCGCGACTGCTACCTCGGCCCGGCCGGCTTCGGGGCCGAGATGCCCGATCAGATCGACTCGGCCAAGGTGCTCGCGCAGTTCGCCGGCGGCGCCACGATCGTGCTGCAGGGACTGCATCGCCTCTGGCCGCCGCTCATCGAGTTCGTTCGCGGGATGGTCGACGATCTCGGCCATCCGACGCAGGCCAACGCCTACGTCACGCCACCGGCCAACCGCGGATTCGATCCGCACTACGACGTCCATGACGTCTTCGTCCTGCAGGCCGCGGGCCACAAGCGCTGGATCGTCCACGCGCCGGTGCACAGGGATCCGCTGCCGTCCCAACCCTGGACCGATCACCGCGCCGCGATCGCCGAACGGGTTGCCGAGGACCCCGTCATCGACGCCGTGATCGGCCCCGGCGACGCGCTCTACCTACCGCGGGGGTGGATCCACTCCGCGAAGGCGCTTGAGGCGACGTCGATCCACGTCACCATCGGGGTGGCCCCGCTGACGCCCGTCGACGTGGCGCACGCCGTCGTCGACAGCCTGGCGTCCCATCAGGAGTTCCGCGCGTCGCTGCCGATGGGGGTCGACGCCGCCGACCGCGGCGCCATGGCGGCCATCGCCACCAAGATCATGGCCGAGGTCGCCGAGGCCATGCGCCACCGCGCCGCGGAGGTGACCGACGGTGCGGCGGCCCGACTCGCCCGGCGGCACGCCGAGCGCACGCGGCCCGTTCCCGTCCGGCCGCTGGCCACCCTGGTCGCCGCGGAGCGGGCCGAGCACACGACGGTGCGCTGGCGGCGCGGGCTCGTCGCCACCGTCGAGCACTTCGCCGACCGCGTGGTGCTGCGGCTGCCGGATCGCACCATCACCTTTCCCGCGTCGTGCGCGCCCGCCGTCGACGCGTTCCGCCACGGGCTCGTCACCGACGCCACCGCGACGCCGGGTCTCGACCGCGCCGACGCGACCGTGCTCATCCGGCGGCTGCTGCGCGAGGCGGTGCTGGTGCCGGCAAGCCAAGGGGGACAATCGAACCCGTGAGCCGGAGATGAGCGCCAACGATGTCAGCAAGCCACCTCCGTGCAGCGACCAGTCCCGGGCCCGCAACGACCCGCTCTACGGCACGGCCTCGGCAGGCCGGTCATGGGTGCTGCTCGAACTGGCCGGACCGTGGGGCCGGTCGGCGTTCCTGAATTCGCCGGCCGTCCTCGATCCCGCTCTCGGACGCGCCATCGCCCGCCGCTTCGAGACCGCTGGACTGCGGATCGCGGCGATCCGGCGACCGGGGCGACGATCCGCCACGCCGCGGTGGCGCTGGTTCATCGCGCAGTCCGAGGAGGGCTCCGAGGCACTGCACCACGGCGAGGTGGACGGCCCGCAGGACTACCTCGACGTGGCGATCGACGGATCCGACGGCCGACCCGTCGACGGTCCCCTCGTTGCGGTGTGTGCCCACGGCAAGCACGACCAGTGCTGCGCGGTCAGGGGCCGGGCGGCGACCAAGGCCATCGCCGAGCGCTATCCCGAGGCGACCTGGGAGTGTTCGCACCTGGGCGGTGACCGATTCGCGGCGACGATGCTGGTGCTGCCCGAGGGCCTGTGCTACGGCCGCGTCGACGCCACCGACGCGGCCGGGTTGATCGGGCTCTACCTCGACGGCAGGCTCGACGATGCGTTCCTGCGCGGGCGCACCTCGCTGCCCCATGCCGTGCAGGCCGCCCAGCACTTCGCGCGGGAGCGGTCGGGGGAGGACCGCATCGCGGCGCTCTCCCCGCTGGCCGTGCGCCACGTCGACCACGACGTCCACGTCACGCTGGCCGCCGACGGCGGACCGGTCGAGGTCGTCCTCACCGAGCAGGTGACCGAACCATTACGTAGCACGTGTCATTCGTCGATCCCCGGTCCGGTGCGCACGTTCGCGCTCGTCTCCATCGGATCGCCTTAGGCGTTCGCCACACGGCCCTGCCAGCATTCGCTCAGGAGACGGACAGGTCGCACGGCCACACTCGCTGTCAATCGGCACACCACCGGACCCGAAGGGCGAATCAGCAAGGCAATGGCGACGGTCACGACATCCGCACCGCGGGCACCACGGGGGGCGGTGGCACCGTGGTGACACTGCCGGGCGTCGGTCCGATCACCTGGTCGGGCTTCGAGCACCGATGGCTCTTCCTCTTCGCGTTGGTTCCGCTGGCGCTGCTGGTGCTCTACGTCGTCGCGCAGATCCGTCGTCGTCAGCGGTTGGCACGCTTCATCGGCGCGGCACCGGGACGTAAGACGACCGTGTCCCGGCAGCTGCGGTGGCGGCACGTCCCGATCGCTCTCACGCTGATCGGGCTGGTGCTGTTGACCGTCGCCCTGGCGGGTCCCACCCGCGACGTCCGCATCCCGCGCAACCGCGCCGTCATCATGCTGGTGGTGGACGTGTCGCAGTCGATGAACGCGACCGACGTCGAACCCACCCGACTGGCCGCCGCGCAGAAGGCGGCCAAGCAGTTCGCCGCCCATCTGACCCCGGGCATCAACCTCGGCCTGATCGCGTTCGCGGGCAACTCCAACCTGCTGGTCGCGCCCAATCCCAACCACCAGGACACCATCACCGCGCTGGACAAGCTGCAGACCGCCGACAAGACGGCCACCGGCGAGGCCATCTTCACCGCGCTGCAGTCGATCGACACCGTCGGCGTCGTCCTGAGCAACGACGGCAACACACCGCCCCCGCCGGCGCGCATCGTGCTGCTCTCCGACGGTGACGAGAACGTGCCGAGCAACCCCGACAACCCCCGCGGCGCGTACACCGCCGCACGATCTGCGAAGGACCAGGGCGTGCCGATCTCGACCATCGCATTCGGCACCAAGGACGGCTACGTCGACCTGAACGATCAACGCCTGCCGGTGCCGGTCGGCACCGACACGATGACGAAGATCGCCGAGCTGTCCGGCGGCCAGACCTACACCGCCACCAGCGTCGACGAGCTGAACCGGGACTACGAGTCGGTGCAGGCTCAGATCGGCTACCAGGTGCTGCCGGGACCCGCGGCCGACGGCTGGCTGCGGCTGGCGGTGTTCGCCGCGACCGCCGCCGCGATCCTCGGCCTCGCCATCAACCGGCGGCTCCCGGCATGAGCGTCCCGCTGCTCGGCCCGCTCGCCCTCTCCGGCTTCGCCCACGGGTGGTACTTCCTGTACCTGCTGATCGTCCTCGCGCTGGCCGCGGCCTACGTCATCGTCCAGTTCGCCAGACACCGTCGCGTCCTGCGGTTCGCGAACATGGATCTGCTGGCGAAGGTGGCCCCGGCCGCGGGCAGTCGTCGATGGCGCCACGTGCCCGCCATCCTGCTGGTCGTCGCCCTGACGTTCCTGGCGGTCGCGCTCGCCGCGCCGACGCACGACGTCCGCATCCCGCGCAACCGGGCGGTGGTGATGCTGGTGATCGACGTCTCCGAGTCGATGGTGTCGACCGACGTCGCCCCCAACCGGCTGGCCGCGGCCAAGGAGGCGGGCAAGCAGTTCGCCGCCGAGCTCACGCCGGGAATCAACCTGGGGCTGGTGGCCTTTGGCGGCAGCGCCATGCTGCTGGTCGCTCCGACCACCAACCGCGCGGCCATGACGACGGCGATCGACAACCTCAAGCCCGAGGAGCGGACCGCGACCGGCGAGGGCATCTTCACCGCACTGCAGGCGATCGCGAGCGTCGGCGCGGTGATGGGTGGCGGTGACACCCCAGCCCCCGCGACCATCGTCCTGGAATCCGACGGGGCGGAGACCGTCCCGAGGAACCCCGACGACCCCCGCGGTGCGTACACCGCCGCCAGGGCGGCCAAGGACCAGGGCGTCGCCATCTCGACGATTTCGTTCGGCACCCCCGACGGCGTCGTCGACATCGGCGGCCAGCAGATCGCCGTGCCCGTCGACGACGCCACATTGCAGCAGATCACCGACATCACCGGCGGACAGACGTTCCATGCGGGCAGCCTCGAGCAGCTCAAACAGGTGTATACGACGCTGCAGCAACAGATCGGCTACGAGACCATCCGCGGCGATGCCAGCGGCGCGTGGATGCGCCTGGGTGCCGTGCTGATGGCCGCCGCAGTGCTCGCGTCGGTGCTGACCAACCGTCGCGTTCCCGTCTGAGCCGCCCGCAGACGTTCGGTGCTTTGCAGTCTGGCGTCATCGTGGAAGGGGAGCGCGCCTGGAGATCTCGGGCGGCAGGCGATGCTCAACGGGCAGTGCATCCGGCTCGACGCGGGCCAACGCTCCGCTCCGAAGTAGAGTGACTTTGGCGCGGAAACACCCGCCCAGCGCGGGTTTCCGCGCCGAACTCACGGGGGAGGGCGCCGGATGGCCACCATCGCCACGCAACTCATCGATGCACTGACCGCCAGCGGTGTGCGGCGGGTCTACGGACTGCCCGGCGACAGCCTCAACGGGTTCACCGACGCCATCAGACGCTCCGGTGACGTCACCTGGGAGCACGTGCGCCACGAAGAGACGGCGGCGTTCGCCGCGGCCGCCGACGCCGCGCTGACCGGACGGCTGGCGGTGTGCGCGGGCAGCTGCGGGCCCGGCAATCTGCATCTGATCAACGGCCTCTTCGACGCGCAGCGCAGCCGGGTGCCGGTGCTGGCGATCGCCGCGCACATCCCGCGCAGCGAGATCGGTTCGGAGTACTTCCAGGAGACGCACCCGCAGGACCTGTTCGCCGAGTGCAGCGTCTACTGCGAGCTGATCAGCACTCCCGAGATGGCGCCGCGCATCATCGAGATGGCGATGCGCACCGCGATCGAGGAGAACGGCGTCGCCGTCGTGGTCGTACCCGGTGAGATCTTCCTCGCGCCTGCCGTCGAATCCGGTTACCTCACCAAGCCGATCGTGCCGACCCGGTCGGTGGTGCGCCCCGACGACGAGGCCCTGCGCCAGGCAGCCGACATCCTCAACGGCGCCGAGCGGGTCACGATCCTCGGTGGCGCCGGCGTGCAGGGGGCCCACGACGCGCTGGTGCGGTTGGCGGGGACGTTGAACGCGCCCGTCGTGCATGCGTTGCGCGGCAAGGAGTTCATCGAGTACGACAACCCCTACGACGTCGGCATGACCGGCCTGCTCGGGTTCGCATCGGGCTACAAGGCCATCAGGGAGGCCGACGTCCTGCTGATGCTCGGCACCGACTTTCCGTACCAGCAGTTCTATCCGCAGGACGCGCGGATCGTGCAGGTCGACGTGCGGGGCCGAAACCTGGGTCGCCGCACGCCGATCGACCTCGGCCTGGTCGGCACGGTCGCCGACACGCTCGCGGCTCTGCAGCCGCTGCTGACGCAGAAGTCGTCGCGCGAGCACCTCGACCGGTCGCTGCGGCACTACGCCAAGACCCGCAAGTCCATGGACGGGCTCGCGGTCAACGATCGCGACAAGACTCCGATCCGTCCCGAATACGTTGCCGGCCTTGCCAATCGGTTGGCCGCCGAGGACGCCGTGTTCACCGTCGACGTCGGCTCGCCCGTCGTCTGGGCCGCCAGATATCTGGAGATGAACGGCAAGCGCCGGCTCATCGGGTCGTTCAACCACGGGACCATGGCGTGCGCGGTACCGCATGCGATCGGCGCGCAGACCGCGTTCCCGGACCGCCAGGTGGTCGCGCTGGCGGGCGACGGTGGGCTCACGATGCTGTTCGGCGAGCTCGTCACGCTGATGCAGAACCGCCTGCCCGTCAAGGTCATCGTGTTCAACAACTCGTCGCTGAACTTCGTGGAGCTGGAGATGAAGGCGGCGGGCATCGTCAACTTCGGCACCGACCTGGTCAACCCGGACTTCGCCGCGGTCGGACGGGCGCTGGGGGCGTTCGGTCGCCGCGTCGAGCATCCCGGCGAGTTGGAGCAGGCGCTGACCGATGCCTTCGCCCACGACGGGCCCGCGATCGTCGACGTGGTGACCGCCCGTCAGGAGCTGTCCATTCCGCCGGCCATCAGCGTCGAGCAGGCAAAGGGCTTCTCGCTCTACGCCATTCGCACGATCATGGCGGGCCGTGCCGACGAGCTGCTCGATCTGGTCACGACCAACGTGTCGCGTCGACTGCTCGATTGATCTCGGACGCGACGCCCGACCGGCCCGTGGCCGTTCCTTTTGGTAAGTTCACCTAGCTAAGTGGACCACCACCCGAGGAGCCGTCGCCCATGTTCGTTCAGTCTGCGTTCCACACCGTGCTGGCGGGCCTGGCCACCGGCGGTCTCGTCGCCGCCGGCGCCATCGGCCTCGGCGCGCCGATCGCGTCGGCGGCCGGCTGCTCGGACGTCGAAGTGGTGTTCGCCAGGGGCACTGCCGAGCCCGTCGGTCTGGGTCGGGAGGGCCAGGCGTTCGTCGACGCGCTCAAGAAGGACCTCAAGGGGCGCAGCGTCGGCGTCTACGCGGTCGACTACGCGGCGTCCTATGACTTCCTGCAGGCCACCGACGGCGCCAACGATGCCAGCGCCCACGTTCAGCAGACCATCGCCACGTGTCCGAACACCAAGATCGTGCTGGGCGGGTACTCCCAGGGCGCGGCGGTCGTCGACTTCATCACCGCCGCACCGGGACCGCTGTTCGACTTCAACGACGTCCTGCCGCCCGAGGCCGCGGATCACGTTGCGGCCGTTGCGGTCTTCGGCAATCCGTCGGACAAGATCGGCCGTCCGCTCACCGAGTTGAGTCCGCTCTACGGAGCCAAGTCCATCGACCTCTGCAACGGCGCCGACCCGGTCTGCTCACCCGGCGACGACCGCGCGGCCCACAGCCTCTACGTCGAGACGGGGATGGTGAGCCAGGGCGCCGACTTCGCGGCCAACCTGGTCAAGGGCGCGGCGCCCGCGGCCGTCTAGGGCACGCCGGCTTCAGCCGTCGAGGAGGCTCTGGTGACCGAACGCGAGGATCGGCAGGACATCTCAGAGGTACTGCTGCGCTACGCCACGGGGATCGACCGTCGTGACTGGGCGCTGTTTCGTACCGCCTTCACCGACGACTGCGACGTCGACTACGGCCAGATCGGCACGTGGCGCGGTGTCGACGCGATCACCGACTTCATGGAGCAGTCGCACGCGATGGCGGGCCCCACGATGCACCGGCTGACCAACCAGGCGATCACGGTCGACGGCGACGCCGCCGTGGCCCGCACCTACGTGGACGGTCTGATCACGTTCGGCGACAACGGATCCGGCGTCAACGCGATCGGGATCTACGACGACGAGCTCGTCAGGTTGGACGTCGGCTGGCGCATCGCCCGCCGCACGTTCACCCCGGTGCGGCTGGCCCCGATGGGTCCCCAGACCACCTGATCGAACCACTTCGGGAGAACCGCCTCCACGCCGAGGGATGGGGCGCGACGATGTCACCCATGGCCGATGACGTCCCGACGCTGACCGACCACGACCAGGAGGCGCTGCGGCGCTGGGTCGGTGCGCAGGGGCTCGGTACGGCGGTGACCGACGTCGAGCCGCTGACCGGGGGCAGTCAGAACATCGTGGTGCGCTTGCGCATCGACGGCAGACCCGCGGTGCTGCGGCGCCCTCCGCAACACCCGCGGCCGACGAGTGACAAGACGATGCTGCGCGAGATCGCGGTGTTGCAGACTCTGGCGGGCAGTGCGGTCCCGCATCCGGAGTTCATCGCGGGATGCACCGATCGCGACGTGCTCGGGGTCGTGTTCTACCTCATGGAGGACGTCGACGGGTTCAACCCCGGCAACGAGATGGCGCAGGCCTACGTCGACGACGCGACCCTGCGACACGACGTCGGCCCGGTGTACGCCGCGAGCCTGGCCCGGCTCGCCGACGTCGCGTGGGAGGGCAGTCCGCTGGCGGAGCTGCGCCGCCCGGGTTCCTTTCTGGCGCGCCAGGTTCCGCAGTTCCTCGGCCTGCTCGAAAGCTATCGCCACGATGCCTACGATCCCGGCTCCCTGCCCGCCGTCGCCGCACTGGCGCAGTGGCTCGAGGACAATCGGCCGCCCGACGGCACGCCGGGAATCATGCACGGCGATGCCCACCTGAACAACGTGCTGCTGCGGCGCGACCGCCCCGAGCTGGCGGCGTTCATCGACTGGGAGATGTGCACCATCGGTGACCCCCTGCTCGACCTGGGCTGGATGCTGGTGTGCTGGCCGACCGAGCCGAACACGATCGACGCCGGTTCGCAGCTGGCCGCGCTCGGCGGTCTGGCCGACCGACGCGAACTGCTCGACGCCTACGTGGCAGCGGGCGGCCGGTCGACGAGGCACCTCGACTGGTACGTGGCGCTGGCCTGTTTCAAGCTCGGCATCGTCATCGAGGGCACGTGGTCGCGCTACTTGGCCGGCCGTGCCAGTCGGGAGGCGGGTGAGCGCCTGCACGCGTCGGCCACCTCTCTGATCGGGCTGGGCACGCGAGTGACCAAGGGCGACAACCCCTTCGGCTAGCGGTAGGTGTCGATGCCGAGTTTGACGGCGAGCGCGATGCCCGCCGCGGCGATCGCCAGTCGCAGGGGAGTGCCCGGCACCCGCCGCACGATGGCCGGACCGATGCGCGAGCCGAGCAGACAGCCGACGCCCAACGGGACGACCGCGGTCCAGTCGACGGGGGCGAATACGGCGAAGATGATTGCCGCCACGCCATTCGCCGTTCCCAGCACGACGTTCTTGGTGGCGTTGGCGTACGCCATCGACGCGCTGCCGGTGCGGAGGAAGAGCGCCAGCATCAGCACTCCGGCCGCCGCCCCGAAGAATCCCCCGTAGAGGCAGATCGCCAGTACGGCGATGCCCACCAGCGCGGTCCTGGCGGCCGACGGTCGGGGTGGCGCGACGCGAGCGCGCTGGGGCAGGGCGATCGCCACTGCCGACGCGGCCAGCAGGACCGGCACGACGTTCTCGAAGCCGCGTGCGGGGATCGTCAGCAGCAGGGCCCCACCCGCGGCGCCACCGACCGCGGCGATGGGCACCAACCGCACCAGCGCCGCGCGCTGCCCGCGCAATTCCGGTAGCGACGCCGAGACCGACCCGATCCCGTTGAATACCAGCGCGACGGTGTTGGTGACGTTCGCCGCGACGGGCGGGAGTCCGATCACCAGGAGGGCGGGGTAGGTGGTGAGCGACGCGAGGCCGGCGATGCTGCCCGTCAGGCCGCCACCGATGCCCGCGACGAAGAGCAGTGCCACGTCGAGCCAACTCATGTCGTCATCGGCGATGAACCTAGCGGAACGGCAGGTTTGCATCCGGCGTCGGGGGAGGCCTAGCATCGCCTACGTGCCGAAGCGACTCGTAGTAGCAACCCACAGCGGGGTCTGATCCAGGCCGACCCCTCGCTGTGGGTCGTTGCTACACCGTCGGTCGATTCCTCTGGCTAGAGAAGACCGGCACATGATCTCCACTCATCAGCAGCATTCCTCCGCGGCGACCCCGTCCTTTGCGGCTCGATTCGACCGGCCACTGCCACGGGAGTTGCGCACCGACGCCCACACGCTGTCCACCGACGCGTTCCTCGCGAGGTACACCCCGTCCTCGGGTCCGGTGCGGCTCGGCGCGTGGCAGTGCACCGATGCCGACCGGCCCGCGACCAGGTGGGGACCGCAGGCCCGCAATTACCAGGCGACCATCGCGGTGGGGGATCGCATCGGCACGTCGACGGCGGCGGCGAGCGGACCGGTCGCGGCGCTGACGGCGATGCTGCACGACCGCGGGGTGCCCGTCGAGATCGCCGCGTTTCACCAGCTGACCGGCGACGGCGGCACCGCGACCTTCATCCGCGGCTCCGACGGAGTGCGTTCGGCATGGGCGATGGGCTGGGCCGACGACGTGGCGCAGTCGGCCTTGCGCGCGGTGATCGCCTGCGCCAACCGGCTCAGTGAGTAGGGCTGAACTCCAGCATCTTGCTGCCATTGCCTTCAACGCGTCGGTGTACCCCGCTGAGCGATCGACTAGGAGTCATCGACTCTGCGCTGGTGGCGGGAAAGTGTGAGTACCGACGGGAAAAGGTCACCGTCAGCGCAGAGTGAAGCGTCCCGTTGACCACCTACCTACTAGAAGGTAGATTGACGTCATGCCCGCGACGACCACCGACGACGAGATCCTCCGCTGTGCCCGATCGCTGCTCATCGACGGCGGCTACAACGGCTTCAGCTATGCCGACATCGCGGCGGCCGTCGGCATCCGCAAGGCGAGCATCCACTACTACTACCCGACCAAGGTCGACCTGGTCAGAGCGCTGGTGGCGCGCTACCGCGAGGAGGCCGACGCCGGATTCGCCGAGATGACGCGGCGGCACCCGGAGCCGGTGGATCAGCTGCGTGCCTACATCGGGTTCTGGGCGGACTGCATCCTCGACGGCACCAACACCTTCTGCCTGTGCGCCCTGCTCGCCACCCAGATCCCGGTGCTCCCGCCGGAAGTGGTGACCGAGGTCAAGGCGTACTTCCAGGTGCTGTCGACGTGGCTGGCCGCCGTTCTCGAAAACGGCCGCGAGCAAGGACGATTCACGTTCTCCGGCACCGCGCAGACGGAGGCCGAGAAGTTCATGGCCGCCGTGCACGGCGCGATGCTGTCCGCCCGCGCCTACTCCGACCCCGCGGTCTTCACGCTCGTCACCGACCCACTGCTCGAGGCCATCACCGCCTGACCCGGCCCACCCGACCCCACCCAGCCCGCACCCGGCGCCTGGGTCGATCCCGCATGGAAGAAGGAGCGCACGATGACCGACACACTGCCCGCCGAGATCAAGACTCAGAGTCGCAGCTGGCTGAAGACCTACTACTTCACCAGGGCGGGGGTGTCGCTCGTCTGGGTCGCCATCGCGTTCACCTTCGCGAAGGACCTGCCCACGCTCGCCGGGGTGCTCCTGGTCGCCTACCCGGCGTGGGATGCGCTCGCCAATGTCGTTGACGCCCAACGCAATGGCGGGTTGCGGCGCAATCCGACGCAGACGCTCAACGCCGTCGTCAGCACCGTGACGACGGCAGCCGTGGCGGTCGCGCTCAGCCAGAGCATGTTCGCGGTGCTCGGGGTCTTCGGCGTGTGGGCCAGCCTGTCGGGCCTGTTTCAGCTCGCCACGGCGATCCGTCGCTGGCGCAGCGTCGGGGCGCAGTGGGCGATGGCGCTCAGCGGGGCGCAATCCGCGGTCGTCGGCGTGACGTTCGTCGCCAAGGCCTACGGTGCGGCCACGCCCAGCATCACCGACATCGCGCCGTATGCCGCCCTCGGGGCGTTCTACTTCCTGGTGTCGGCGCTGTGGTTGGTCGTGGCCGACCGGCGACGCCGCTAGGCCTCAGCGCAAGGGACGCAAGATGATTGGCAGACCGTCCATGGGGACGGGCATGCCACCGTAGTCCCACTTCTCCTGGTACCCGGGACGCGCCGGCTCGAGCCGGTACTTGCGCAGCAGCCGGTGCATGATGACCTTCACCTCGAGCTGGCCGAACATCATGCCGATGCACTTGTGCGAGCCTCCGCCGAACGGCGTGAACGCGAACCGGTGCTTCTTGTGCTCGCTGCGCGGCTCGGCGAAACGGTCGGGGTCGAACGTCATCGGATCGGTCCAGAACTCCGGAAGCCGGTGATTGAGACCGGGATACGCGATCACGTTGGTGCCCTCGGGGATGTGGTAGCCCAGGAGATCGGTGTCGCGCACGGCCCGCCGCATCGCCCACTGCACGGGCGTGACCAATCGGATCGACTCGTTCATGACGAGGTCGAGGGATTCGAGCTTCTCGAGCGACTCGATGTCGACCGGTCCGTCGCCCAGGCGGTCGGACTCGTCGCGGCACCGCTGCTGCCACTGCGGGTTCTCGGCGAGGTAGTAGGCCATGGTGGTCGCCGTCGAGGTCGACGTGTCGTGCGCGGCCATCATCAGGAAGATCATGTGGTTCACGATGTCCGCGTCGGAGAACTTGTTGCCGTCCTCGTCCTCGGTCTGGCACAGCACCGACAGCAGATCGTTGCCCTGCGACGCCCGCTGTTCCTTGACCCGCGCCTGGAAGTAGTTCTCCAGCAATTTGCGGGCCTGCAGGCCGCGCCACCACGTGAACGGCGGCACCCCGGTCCTGATGATCGCATTGCCCGCGCGGACGGTGGTCGTGAAGGCGTTGTTCACCTTGGTCACCAGCTCGTGGTCGGTGCCCGGCTCGTGGCCCATGAACACCATCGAGGCGATGTCGAGGGTCATCTGCTTCATCGCGGGGTAGAGCAGGAACCGCGGGTCGTCGGCGACCCAGTCGTTGGCAATGACCTTGGACACCACGGTGTCGACCTGCTCGGTGTAGCCGACGAGGCGGGTGCGAACGAACGCCTCCTGCATGATGCGCCGGTGGAACATGTGCTCGTCGAAGTCGAGCAGCATGAGGCCGCGATGGAAGAACGGACCGATGACGGGCGTCCACCCCTGCTGGGAGTAGTCCTTGTTGCGGTTGGAGTAGATGACCTGGGCGGCGTCGGGTCCCAGCGCCGTCACGGCGGGCAGCACCGGCGAGTCGGCGTAGTAGACCGGTCCCTTCGTCGTGTAGAGGTGCATCAGGTATTCGGGGCCGCCACGGAACATCTCGATCATGTGGCCCAGGACGGGCAGGCCCGCATCGCCCATCACCGGCTTGAGGCCGCTGCCCGCCGGCGGTTCGGCCAGCACCCGCTGCGGGAAGTCGGTGCGCAGCAGTTTGCGCTCGAGCGCGCCCATGCCGGGGAAGTTGTTGATCGACGGCGTGAAGCGCCGCTTGGCCTGGTCGATCAGGTAGTCGGGGGTGCTGATTGTCGCCATCGGCAATCTCCTGGGCTGGGAGGTGTGGTCGAACTCACTCGTTGCCACCATCCTGTAGTCCCCACTTGACGCATGTCAAGTTTTGTCGTGCCGTGTCGCTGGTGGGAAGGTTGACCACGATGACCGCCGAATCCGTCCCCAGCGAGACCCGCCGCAGTCGCGGCGACCGTCAGCGTGAGGCCATCGTCGGCGCCGTCCGCGAACTGCTCGAGCACAAGTCGTTCGCGGACCTCTCCGTCAGCCTGATCAGCGAGCGGGCCGGCGTCGCGCGGTCGGGGTTCTACTTCTACTTCGACTCCAAGTACGCGGTGCTCGCGGTGATCGTCGCCGACGCCATGGAGGAACTCGACAAGCTGACCCACGACTTCGCCCCCCGCGAGCCGGGTGAGACGCCGTCGGAGTTCGCCAAGCGCATGGTGGGCAGTGCGGCCGCGGTCTTCGCGCACCACGACCCGATCATGCAGGCGTGCACGCTCGCCCAGAACACCGACGCCCAAATCCGCGAGATCATGAACGACTACTCCGACACCGTGATCGACAAGATCGTCGGCCTCGTCCGGCAGGACTCGGGCGCCCGGCCCATCACCGACGACGTGCCCGCACTGGTCCGCATGCTGACGGCGACGACGGCGGTCACGCTGTCCCACGATCCCGCCTTCGTCGGTCGCGGCACGGATCCCGCCCGCGCCGTCGAGGTACTCGAGCGGTTGTGGCTGAACGCCCTGTGGGGCGGGAGCGATCCCGGCGCGTAACTCGCCCGGTAGGGTCACCGTCATGGTGCGGGAGTTTGCGGGCAAGCGGTGTTTCCTCACCGGCGCCGCCAGCGGAATCGGACGGGCCACGGCGCTGAAACTGGCCGCCGAGGGCGCCGAACTGTTCCTCACCGACCGCAACGCCGACGGTCTGGCCCAGACGGTCGCCGACGTGCGGGCCCTCGGCGGCGTCGTCAGCGCGCACCGGGTGCTCGACGTCTCGGACTACGACGAGGTGGCTGCGTTCGCGGCCGACATCCACAGCGCCCACCCCGCCATGGACGTGGTGATGAACATCGCCGGGGTCTCGGCATGGGGCACGGTCAGTCACCTGAGCCATCGGCAGTGGGAGTCCATGGTCTCGATCAATCTGATGGGACCCATCCACGTCATCGAGAACTTCGTTCCCCCAATGGTTCTCGCGGGCAACGGCGGCCACCTGGTGAACGTGTCGTCGGCGGCGGGCCTGGTCGCGCTGCCGTGGCACGCGGCCTACAGCGCGAGCAAGTACGGCCTGCGCGGCCTGTCGGAGGTGTTGCGCTTCGACCTCGCCAGGCACGGCATCGGGGTGTCGGTGGTCGTGCCCGGTGCGGTCAAGACGCCGCTCGTCCAGACCGTCGAAATCGCCGGCGTCGAACGCGAACACCCGCAGGTCCGCAAATGGGTGGACCGGTTCAGCGGGCATGCCGTCTCGCCGGAACTGGTGGCCGACAAGATCCTTCGCGGCGTCACCCGCAACCGCTACCTCGTCTACACCTCCCACGACATCCGGGCGCTGTATGCGTTCAAGCGATTCGCCTGGTGGCCGTACAGCGTGGCGATGCGTCAGGTGAACGTGATCTTCACGCGCGCGTTGCGGCCGTCCAAGACCGGCTGAGCTCAGCGCGAACCCCAGTCCCACGGCGGGACGGTCAGCATGGTCTGACCGGCCACCCTGGTCTCACCCCATTCCTTGTACAGCTCGACGTCGCTGGTGGTGTCGTTCGCGAGATGGTCGCGCATGGCCTGCGAATGGGTCACGACCACCACCTGGGTGCGCGCCGCGGCCGCCAGGACCATCGCCGCCAGGGGCGCCACCAGGTCGGGGTGCAGCGAGGTCTCCGGCTCGTTCACCACCATGAGCGACGGCGGGCGCGGGCTCAGCAGGGCGGCGCCCCACAGCAGGAATCGCAGTGTGCCGTCGGACAATTCGGCGGCCCGCAGCGGTCGCAGCATGCCGCGCTGGCTCAGCTGCAACTCGAAGAGGCCGTCGCGCACCGCCACCGACACCTCGGCGCCGTCGAAGGCCGCCGCGACGGCCCTGGCCAGGTCGTCGAACCCGGACTCGACGATGGTCTGGATCGCCGCGGCCAGGTCGGCGCCGTCGTCGGACAGCACCGGAGTGCGGGTGCCGATGCTCGCCCGCCGGGCGGGCGCGTCGGCGTCGACCCGGAACCCGTCGTAGAAGCGCCAGTCGCGCAACCGATCTCGCACGGCGGCCAGCTCGGGCAGGGCGTCGGGGTGCGCGTACTCGGCCAGCACGCTGCGGTACGCGGGCAGTGACCTGGTGAGCTCGTCGAACCCACGGCCCGACGCCGACGCGACCTCGGCGTAGTCGCGCACGCGGTGGACCAACGTCGCGCTGGGGCGCAGCCGCGGACCCGCGAACACCGCCTCGCGCTTGATCTCCGGATCGAGCGCGAACAGCGAGCCGAGGCCGGCGTCCTGCGGCAGGCCGAGGTCGATGAGGTAGCCGAAGTCGTCCGAGGCGAAGCCGAGTTCGAGGGCGACGGGGCCGGTCCGCGTGGTGCCCTCGCTGCGGCCGGTGCGACGCGCGCCGCTGGTGTTCTCGGGCCCGGCCCACAGCACCGATCGAAGCCCACCCTCACGCGCCAGCGAGCCGATGACCTCCCCGCGGCCACAGTCGGCGATGAGCCGCAGTGCGCGGTACACCGACGACTTGCCCGTGCCGTTGGCGCCGGTGACGACGGTCAAGCCCGTCAGGGGCACGACGACCTCGCGCAGCGACCGGTATCCGCGGATGGCGATGGTGTGCAACACGAGACGAGGCTATTGCCCCATACCGACGGGCCGACTCAGGCGGGTGGGCACGTGTTCGGCGGCGGCGTCCCCGCGACCCGGCCGCTGACCCAGTCGAACAGTGCACTGCCGAGGTCGAGGGTGCCGTGGCCCTGCCCGGGTGCCACGTGTGCGTCGATGACGTCGCCGAGCGCGCAGGCGCGTGCGACGGCCGTCGCCGTCCATTGCGGCAGCACGATCGGATCGGCGTCGCCGTAACCGACCAGCATCGGGGCCGACGCCGGCCGGCGGGGTAGCACGTCGGCGCCGAACCACTGCCGCAGTCGGTCGGCCGCCTGCGGGGACGACGGCATGAAGTCCGATGCCGGTGCGCCCTGGGCGATGATGCCGCGCTGCGAGGAGTTCTCGCCCTCGCAGCCGATGAAGGCGTCGACGCTGCGCGCCATGACTCCGTGCAGATAGTCGTCGAGATCGAGCTCGGGGTGCCGCACCTGAAGGCCCTTCAGGACCATCGGCACGAGGACCTTCTGTTCGACGGTGAGAGTGCCCGCCTGCATGGCGTCCACCAGCGGACGCAGGTCCGTGGCCGGGGCGATGCTCATCGTGCCGACCAGCCGCAGCCCTCGGCCGTACTCGGCCGCCTCTTCGTTGGCGGCCCAGACCGCCTGTCCACCTTGGGATACGCCGTACCCGACCCAGGTATCGGAGGTCTCCGGCACCACCGCCCGCGCTGCCCGCACGGCGTCGATGACGTCGTTGGCCTCGGTGGTCGGGTCGAGGTAGGGGTGCGGGCCCGGGGTTCCGAGACCCTGGTAGTCGGTCATGACGACGACGTAGCCGAAGGTGAGGAATTGGGCGATGGTGCCCGCGTTGCCCATCAACCCCGGATAGGACGACGGCGCGCACTCGCTGTCCAGGCCGACGGTCGGGTGTCCGATGGATGCGATCGGCCAACCACCCTGCGGCGCAGTGCCCTTCGGCACGAAGAGGACCCCGGACACCGTGGTGGGCGATCCGTCGATGCCCGACGTCGAGCCGTAACGGATCTTCACGGCACGGTCGGCGACCTGCTGCACCACCGAGTAGGTGGCCAGGGGGATCGGCTCCTCGGCCAATCGGCCCGGGGCGAAAGTGGTTGGGGCACCTGATGAATGGCCGGCCGTCGACGAGCAGGCCACCGGAGCCCACGCGACGACGACGGCGGCGACGCCTGCGAGGAGTCGACGCGGCCACGTCGCCCTCGCCGGAGAACGCGTCACCGCGACGGGGTCTGCAGGGTCGCGACCGGGTCGTCGCACATCATGTTCAGGGCACGTGCCACCACCGCCGGCTCGACCATCGCGCCGCAGAACGATGCCGTGAACGTCCGTCCGCCCGCCAGCTCGCTCACCAGGAGGGACACCGCGTCGGGCCCCGCGGGTTCGAGATAGGCCGCGAGCTGTGGGGGAGCCCCCGGCGCCCAGACGGTGTCGCCGAACATCCCGAGGCGGCCGAGGTCGCTCACCGCGACCCTGAGGCGGTCGGGCACCGTCACCGTGGTGGCCGGTTCGTCCGCACCGACGCGGGCGGGCACCGCCGCCTTCAGCTCGGCCATGCCGAGGATCGCGATGGGCCAGCCGGAGTCGATCACCTCGCGGATCGTGTCACCGACGACGGCGGGCGTCTGAGGCCGCGGGACCCACAGCGGAAGGGCGACGGCGAAGTTGCCCTGGTCGAATCGATGACGGGGGTCCAGGTAGCGGCGGCAGTTGACCAGCACGGTGATGCGGTCGTCGACCACCGCCCCGGCCGCGCGCAGCGCCGCCATCCAGGACGCGACCGTGACCGCCGCAGGGCTCGCGCCGCCGGCGTGCTCGCGCGCCCACGTGCGCAACGCGGTGACGCACTGCGGTGGCATGTAGGCGGTGCGGCTCTGCTTGTCGAGATTCGACGGGTCGACGACGCGCGTGCCCACGGCCTCGTCGTCGCCGGCCCGTCCGTGGCGCCGGCGCAGCCGCAGGAGGTCTCGCGCGGCACGCGGATGCGCCCGGTAGTGCCGTCGCAGGGCGGACCACACGGCCGTGCGCGGCAGTCCCCGCGCCAGCGCGCTCGCCCGGACGGCATCGGGTTCGGCGGACAGCGCGGCCAGCATCGTCACGCCGAGCTGGCCGTCGCCCATGCCGTGGGAGTAGTCCACCGCTAGATAGTCCCCGCTGATGAGCACGTTGAGCGGGCCCTGGCCGAAGGGTGGGAGGGGCCGACCCCCGGTGTCGGTGAGCAGGCGGCCGATATCGGCGGTGCCGTCCCAGCGCTGCACGATCGCACGGTCGTCGACACCGGATGGGTATGACCACGAACGACTTTCGCGGTCGGGCCACAGGGCGGGACGGGCGTCGGGCGCCGCGGCCAGGATGGCCCGCAGGTTGGCCGCGACGCGGTCCTCGTCGAGGCCCGCGACCGGTCCGACGACGGCGACGGTGCGTTCCCCGGCCAGGGCCCGGTCCAGAGCGGTCGGTCGGTACCGCGGCGCGGCGTCAGACGGCGGCATCGACGACTTCTTGCATGCGTCGCCGAAAGTTGGCCCTGGAGAAGCCTTCTGCCCATTGTCGGATGGCCACGGGGTCGAACCGTGCCGCGTCGAACGACCGCATCGCGGCGGCGAATCCGTCGACGATCTCCTGGTCGCTGCCGAACGCGACGTGCAGGCCGGTCGTGCCCGGAATGACCGAGTCGATCGCACCGCCCTGACCCAGGGCGATGACCGGGGTGCCCGTCGCCATGGACTCCACCGGCACGATGCCGAAGTCCTCGACACCGGGCATCAGCAGTGCCCGCGTCCGGCGGTGCAGCGACAGCAACTCATCGTGGGCGACGCGACCGAGGAACGTCGTCTTCGGCCCGGCGACCTCGCGACACTGCTTCATCGAACGACCGTCACCCGCGACGACGAGCGGCACGTCGGCGGCGGCCGCGGCCCGGATGGCCAGATCGGGCCGCTTGTACGGAACCAGTCGCCCGGCCAGCAGGAAGAAGTCCTCCCGGTCGATCGACGGGTCGGGGGTGAAACCCTCGGTGTCGACCGGCGGCGGCACGACCACGGCGTCGCGGTGCCACCAGTCGGTGATGCGACGCGCCACCGCGGTGGAGTTGGCGACGATCGTCCGCAGTCGTGGCGCGGCCCTGGTCTCCCCGCGCTTGGCGATCACCGACAGCATCGTCAGGATGGCCTCACCCGCTCGGCCGCCACCCTCTCCGGCCCGCAGCGAGGGGTCCCACGCCCACCTCGCCGGACTGTGCACGTACGCGATGACCGGAACGGTGGTCGCGAGGGCCGCCTGCGTCGCGAATGCGTGATGGCTCGCGATGACCGCGTCCACCTCGCCGAATCGCACGTGGCGGAACGCATGTGGCATCAGCGGCATCAGGGGCGCATAGGACTTCTCGTGCAGCACGCCGTGGTAGAGGGCGTCGAGGCGGGTGGTCCGCGGCGGCCGGGTGAGGCCACCCGGAATGCCCTCCGGACGAGCGATCGACGTGTGCACCTCGGCTTCGGGCCACTGCAGCGCGAGCTGCTCGACGACGTGTTCGGAGCCGGCCACCTCGGTGAGCCGCTCGTGGACGATGGCGATCCGGCTAACGGGCATGGTCGTCGAGTGGTAGGGACGGCTGCGCGGCGGACGTCTTCGCCTCCTTCGGTGGCGGGGGAGGAGTCGACCCGTTGTGCCGGGTGCGTCGCATCGGCTGCAGAACCAGGTGCGTGGGGATGCCGAGGTCGTGGAGTCGACGCAGCGCGCGCTCGGCCGCCTTGCGGTCGCTCCCGGCCACCGTGACGATGACGACGGCCGCCGCCACCCGTCCGAGATCCACGGTCTGCCACCACTCGTCCGCCAGCGACATGGGTCGCAGGATGGGGTGCGGAACGCTGCCGGTCCCGTCGGGTGCGACGGTCGATCTCGGGCTTGCGACTTTGTCGCCCAGCAAAACCGCCACCGCGCGCCCGTCGCGTTGGTTCTGGGCCAGGACCGCGGCCGCGACGGGGGAGAGCGTGCCGTCGGCGGTCGTGTCGTCGTCGAAGCGCGCGCGATACCTGTGCGCGACCCGGCGGGCCCACGCGCGGTTGGGCTTCGACCCGACACGGCTGCGCAGGAAGACGATCAGTTCGGCGGTGACGATCCACGTCGCCAGTGCGGCGACCAGAGCCTCGGGCACCGGCTGCGGGCTGACGGGGCTGCGGTCCTGCTCCGGCGTCGAGAGGATCGTCAGTTGGTCGCCACCGGTCTTCTGCAGCGTGGTGAGTTGGGCGCGCAGATCGGACAGTTGGCGGTCGGAATCGGCCTTGGCGGGATCGTCGGGCGCCAGCGTCGCGTTGCGGGCCTCCTCGGCGGTGATCGTCGCCTGGACCTCGTCGGCCTGGCGGCTCACGTCCCGGGCATGGTTGGCGAACGACGCCTGGGCGACGGTGACGAGCATCGACCTGGCGATTTGCGCCGCAACCTCCGGTGAGTTGGCCGTCGCGGTGAAGATCAGCAGCTGTGGCGCCGGTCCCGCCGACAGCTGGACGTGCTGGCGCAGGGTGTTCACGTCCCAGCCGGTGTCGACTTCGGAGAGCACCTGATTGAGGACGTTGGTGTCCTGGGCGAGGCCCATGAACGGGGCGCGCATCTGTTCGACGAACGCATCACCGGGAACCAGTGTCTGCGCGGGGGTGATCTGGCCGACGACGGTGGCGCCGTATTCCTTGGGCACCAGCAGGGTCCGCACTCCGAACACCGCCCCGCCGACCACCAGGGCGACGACGAGTGCGGGCAGCAGAGCGCGACCGAGCTCGCGAAAGTGTCCGGCGAGATCGATCGAGGGAACGTCGCCGCGATGCGCCGGATCGTCGACCGTGGACAACCAGAGCTCCTTCTCGGCAGGGACCGCTGCCCGAACTGGCGGCCGGTCTCGTGAGACAGACGTGGCGAGATCCGATGATATCGGCCGCCCCGCGATGTCACGAGCTAACTGATGATATTCGCTGACGACGTGTCAGCCCGCCCCGGAGGCGAAGCTGCGCACCACCGCGTACGACGGCTTCGGGGAGAGGTCGTGGCGCAGGATTCCGAAGTTCTGCTCGGGGTCCGAGACGTCGGTTCCACTGTCGCGGAGGCTGTAGACGAAGGCGGGTCCGAGCCATGCCACGTCGCGCGCGGCGCGCAACATGATGCGGATCGAGTCGGCCTGCACGGCGTCGCTGACGGCGACCTTGGCCGTCCCCGTCGGGGCCCCGCACTCGGTGATCCAGACGCGCTTGAGGGGATCGCCGCCGTCGACCATCGTGTCGTGCATGTCCCGCAGCCGCAGTGCGGTGTTCCACGAGCTGGTCGAGAGGTCGTTGGGCAGCGCGGGATAGGTGTAGGGGTGGATGCCGAAGGCGTCGAAGTAGCGGTTGGCGCCCGCCCGGTACAGACCCTTCAGGAACGTGGTCGGCGCGATGTCGCTGCCGTTGTCCTCGGCGGGGGCCAGCCCACCGGACACCACGGTCAGATCGGGGCTGACGGCCTTGATGGCGTCGTGGGCCGCGGCCAGCAACGCGCCATAGGTCGCGGCGTCGGGCCGTGGCTTGAAGAACCTGATGGTATTGGGCTCATTCCAGATCTCCCAGACCGACACCTCGTCCCGGTACCGCGTCGCGGTCGCACGGGCAAAGGTGGCGAACGTTTCTGGTCGAGGGGCGAAGTAACTCCCCACCGGCCGTTCCGCCGGGTCCGCGGCCCACGCCGGCGCATAGGCCAGCAGGCCGTGGGCGCACATTCCGAGGGCCCGCACCGCGTGGACCACCCGGTCGACGCGTGACCAGTCCTGCCGTCCCCGTTCGGCTTCGACGTGAGACCAGTCGACGTCGACCCGTACCGCCCAGACTCCCGCGTCGTGTGCGGCGCGCAGCGTGCGCTCGAGGTCGTCGTCCGACATGTCGAGCAGGTCGGTGCCGTCGGACACCCCGACCCGGCCCTTGGCGGACGCGCCCTCGCAGAGCGGCGTGGTCGGCTCGGCGAGCACGCCCCTGGCCAACAGGGTCGCCGCGACGCCGCCGGTCGCCAGGAGGACGATCACCAGGGCGAGGAGCAACGTCGTACGCACGGTGCGAGGGAAGGTCATGAGCGGTCCCGGCCTCAGCCGAGCAGGGTCCGCAGCATCGCGGGCAGCGTCGTACGGAGGTCGTGGTGCTCGGCGACGCGTCGTCGCGCCGTGGTGCTGAGCGCGCTGCGCACGTCGTCGTCGCGCAGAACGGTGGCGATGGCGTCGGCCAGGGCGACCTCGTCACCGGGAGGGACCAGGAAACCTGCTCCGCCACTGAGGAATTCGGTCGTGCCGCCGTGATCGGTGCCGATCACGGGCAACCCGTGGGACATCGCCTCCAGGACCGAGAGCGGGCCCGCCTCCGGCGAGATGCTCGCCGACACCGCGACGTCCCACCGGCGGAGCGCCGCGCAGGCGTCGACGTGGCCCAGGAAGCGCACCCGTCCCGCCAGATCCGGTCGGGCGGCCCGAGCATGCAGTTCGGCGACGTACCCGACGTCGCCGGGGAAGCTGCCGCCTGCCAGCTCGACCTGGACGCCGGGCAGTCGCGCCACCGCGTCCAGCAGCACGCGGTGCCCCTTCCAGGGCGTGAGGAGCGCCAGCATGCCGACGACGGGCGGGTCATGCAGGTCTGCTCCCGTCAGTCGGGGCACGGGCCAACGAACGCCGTTGTGCGCGACCCGAACCGGGAACCCGAACGCGCGCAGCGGCCGTGCGGTGGCCTCCGAGACGGCGACCGCCACCCGCACCGCGGGCGCGCCGAGGCGCGTGGCGGCCCGCTGCTTGGTGCTGGTGATCGTGTCGTGCACCAGCCAGCCCGCCCCGCGTGGCGGCCGTGCCATGCGGACCGCGGGGAGCGCGAAGAGCGAGTTGACGATCGTCTCGGTGCCTGGCGTCCTCGCGAGGGGAGCCAGGATCCGGGCGGCGGCCCGCCATCTCGCGGCGAGCTGGGCCGCGCCGAGCAGCCGTGCGAACGAGCGTTCACCGCCCATGCCCAGTGCGGGGATGGGCACGTGGGTCGACGCCGCGGGCAGCGCGTCGACCAGGGGTCCCGCCGGGCAGGCCACGATCGCGGCGTATCCCTGGGCCAGCGCCTCGCCGACGAGATCCAGCAGCACCTTCTCGGCGCCGGAGAGTTGCCCCGTCTGGGCGACGAACAGCAGGGTCGAGACGTCGGTCACGGCGACACCGCGTCCGGGTGCGACGTCTCGTCCGCTCTGCCGACCATGCGGACAACGTAGACGAACGGAAGCAGCGCGAGCACCGCCACCACCGACACCACGGGCCACGACCAGGGCCACACCGCGACGACGCGCTGGCCCGCCGCGGCGATCGCCGCCGTCGTGACCACCAGCGCGGCGATCGGCGCGACGGGCAGCAGCCCCTTGACGGGCATGATCCGCTCGATGACGGCCCAGAGCAGCACGACGGTGACCACCCAGGTGACCACGGTCGAGATGGCGGCGCCGTCGTAGGAAAGCCGGGGGATCAGCACCAGGTTGAGTCCGACGTTGAGCGCCAGTCCGAGCAGCGCGATGGCGGGGTAGTAGCGCTGCTTGCCCGCCGACGTCACGAGGAAGATGCCGAGCACGATCAAGGACATCACCGCCGCGCCGACCACGAGCAGCCGCGCCGCGGGCGCCGCCACCGCGAAGCGCTCCCCGTAGAGCAGCCGGATGATCGGGTCCGCCGACGGCCAGAACGCGACGACGCAGATCGCTCCCGCGACCGCGAACGTCATTGCGGCCGAACGGGATCGCTGCCGGAAGACGTCGAGCTTGGTGGGCCATGCGGCGACCAGCAGGGTGCTCACCGGTGCCGCGGCCGCCAGGGAGAACGTATCGATGATGTCGGAGAACTTGTATCCGACCGAGTACTGCCCGACGGCGTCGAAGGTGTCCAGCAGGCTCAGCATCAGGACGTCGATCTTCATCATCGCGATCGTGAGGGCGAGACCGATCGCCAACGGGATCGCCTCCCTGAGCATCGGTCCCCACCGGCGCACGTCGAGATGGCGCGACGGTCGCAGTCCCAACGACCGGTTGCGGAGCCCAATGCCCTTGGCCGTCAACCGAAAGACCTCGTTGAGAACCGCGGGCAGCACGAAGATCAGCAGCGTGGGGGCGAAGACAGCCGCGAGGACCGTGACCGCCAATTGCACGACCTGGCCGAGACTCTCGGCCACGGCGACCAGCAGGAGCCGGTGGCGGCTCTGGTAGAGCACGGACAGGGCGTGACCCGGCGTGGCGAAGACGACCACCAGGCCGGCGAGGGCCGTGGCGGCGACGACCTGTCCCGGGTACCCGAGGACGACGACGTAGCCGACCGCCAGGGCGTAGCCCACCACACCCAGCACGGTGCGCAGGGCGATGAACGACGATGCGGTGCGGGCGATCTCGTCGGGGTCGCCGTCGATCAACCTGGCGAGCACGACCCGTCCGACACCGAGGTCGGTCACGATGGCCATCACGCCGAGCAGGGCGAAGACGAAGCTGAAGCGGCCCCACTCGTCGGCCGACAGCGACCGCGCGACGATGATGCTGCCGACCCACCCCAGTGCGGCGACGACGACCCGGCTGACGAGCACCGTCAGCGTGGCGCGCGCGGCGGCCCTCGGATCCGCGGCGACCTCGCGGTAGTCGGGGGGCGCCTCGATGCCGTCGAACGCGGGATCCTCGCTCATGGCACGACGCCCGCGTCACGGTAGGCCTGCACGGTCTGCTCCGCCGTGCGCCGCCACGTCAGGGCACCCGCGACCGCGAGTGCGTTTGTCACCAGCTCACTGCGGGCGGCCTCGTCGAAGGCGATGGTGCGCAACGCCTTCGACCAGTCCTCGGTCTCGGCGGAATCCACCAGCACGGCGCCGTTGGAGACCACCTGGGGGAGTGCGCCGACCGCGCTGGCCACGACGGCCCCGCCACACGCCATCGCCTCGACGGGCGGCAGCCCGTAACCCTCGTAGTGCGAGGCATAGGCGGTCACCGTGGCGGCCGCATACAGCGACGGTAGGTCCGCGACGTCGATGTACCCGAGGCCGATCGCGGTGCGGGGGGCGGCGGGCCCCTGCGAACCCGCGCCCGCCAGCACGCAGGGCAACCCGATCGACTCGGCGGCGTCTGCGACCAGGTGCACGTTCTTGCGGGGCTCCACGGTGCCCACCTGGATGACGAAGCGGTCGGGCAGGCCGTACTTCCTTCGGGTCCTGGCGACGTCGTCCTCGCTCGGAGGGCGCGCCCACGATGCGGGCGCCAGCTCGACGACCGTCGCCGTCCGCCCGCTGATGGCGTGGATGCGTTCGGCCGTGAACTCCGAAACGGCAAGCAGCAGATCGGCTTTGCGCAGTGTGTAGGCGACCAGTCGGCGCTCGCCGAATGCCCGGAAGCGGCTCGACGCCGACGGCATGTCGTAGACGGACACGTCGTGGACGGTGGCGACGGTGAACGCGGGCGTCGCCAGGGGCAGGTCCACGTCCAAGCCGTGGAACAGCTCGCAGGTGCGGCCCGCGAGCGCGCCGTGGAGTGCGCGGATCGCCCCGCTGGACACCGGCCGGGTCTGAGCCGCCATGCCGCGGGGAAGCTCGCCGACGGCGTCGCGCTGGACGACGGCCGACAGTTCCGCGTCCGGCAGCAGTCCGTTCAGCTCCCTGAGGAGTTCACGGATGTAGGTTTGGACGCCGCTACCGCCAGGCCGTAGGGCGAGTGCTCCAAACGTGATCCGCGTTGCGCCGCTGCGCATCCCACCACCCCCAGGAGTAACCAGAAATAGACGTCGATTGGAAAGATCTCGAAGTAGGTGGCGACCAGACTGGCCGCCATCGCCGCCACGATGGACGCGCTGACTCCCAACGCCAGTGCGCCATCTCGGCCCGGCAGCGCGCGTCCCAACCGCGTCGTCCAGACCAGAGCGACGACGAGCCACAGCAGCACCAGCCACAGCCCGACCGGCCCCAGCTCGAGAAGCATCTTGACGTAGTAGTTGTCGGGTTGATAATTCGTCGACACGCCTCCGATGTGGACGCCCTCGGCGGTCGAGATGCGGTCGGCCGCAGAGCCGCTGGTGCCCAGACCGCGACCGATCGGATGCACCAGGATGCTGCTGATGACGTCACTCCAGCCGGCGCCACGTTCTCCCAGGCTGTTCGAGGACAAGAAGACCTTGGACAGCTCGGGCACGAAGGGGAACACCGCGGCCAGGGTCACGGCACCGAGGCCGAGCGGGAGCAGGAGCGCCCGGAACCGCAGGATCGCCAGCCAGATCATGCCGATCACGAGGCCGAGGATCGCGGCGCGGACGATGGAACTCGCCATGGCCACGACCATGATTGGCGACAGACAGAGAAAGCCGAGATTGCGTCGCCGCGACGGCTCGGCGAGTGCCACCGCGCCGCCGACGAGCAGGGCGATCATCACGTACAGGCCGAACGGGAAGGGGTTGACGAAGGTGCTGAAGGTGCGGAGGAAGCCCCCGGAGGTCCGCACCTGTCGCCCGTACTCGTAACCGAGTCGGATCAAGAAGGCTGGGCCGACGATGATTTGGGCGATCCCCACGAACGAGACGAGCGCGCCCATGCCCATGAGAACGCTCACCAGGTCGTCGCGGTCGCGGTCGTCGAATGGCGCCAGCCACAGCACGGCGATGATGAGGAGGTAGAAGAACGTCACCTTGATGGCGACGAAGCCGAGGAGCCCGATCGTCGCCACGGCGGAGATGCTTCCGACCACCACCCAGAGTGCGACGGCGGGCCACCACGGCAGGTGGAGGGACGGCCTGCGCCAGTGCGGGGTGCGAGTTCGCCTGAGCCACGCGCAGATCAGCACGAACAGGAGCAGCCCCTCCTTCCACGCGGTGACGAAACCGGGCAGGGGAAGGATGGCGAGGACGCCGTGCAGCGGCACCAGCGCCGCGAGGAGGAGCAGACCACGCTGAGGCCTGCGGTAGATCGACACCATCGCCGCGACCGCGACCAGCGCGACGAACACGGCGGCGCCGACGAACAGGACGGTCATCACTCGTCCGCCCGCCATCGATCGGTCGGTGCACCGACGGGCGTCAGTCCTCGGCCCGCTTGAGGACGGCCAGCACGGTGAGGAACAGGATCTTGACGTCGAGCCACAGAGACCAATTCTCGATGTAGTAGTTGTCCCATTCCGCCCGATCGGCGATGGACGTCTGCCCCCGCAATCCGTGTACCTGAGCCCATCCCGTGAGTCCTGCCTTCACCCGGTGGCGTTCACCGTAGCGTCGGATCTGCATCTCGAACAGTTCGACGAACTCGGGCCGTTCCGGCCGCGGACCCACCAGGCTCATGTCCCCGCGCAGGACGTTGAGCAGCTGCGGCAGCTCGTCGAGT
Organism: Mycolicibacterium madagascariense; assembly: GCF_010729665.1. Lineage (NCBI taxonomy): Bacteria > Bacillati > Actinomycetota > Actinomycetes > Mycobacteriales > Mycobacteriaceae > Mycobacterium > Mycolicibacterium madagascariense. The sequence goes on from NZ_AP022610.1 coordinate 2,086,705, forward strand.
GAGGTCTGACGCATGATCTTGCCGATCCGCGTGCGCCGGTCGACGCCCTCCACACCGCCGGGGGCGGCGCCCTCGGTCAGTTCGAAGGCGGCGTCGGACTCCGACGGCGGGCGCATGGAGCGGAACTTCAAGCAGTCGAACACCACTCCGTCGCGGCCAACGCGCTTCTGGCGGAAGAAGATCGGACCCGGTGAGCTCAGACGGACGAGCAGCGCGAGACCGAGGAAGAGCGGTGAGATGAGCAGGAGGCCGAACGCGGTGATGACCCGTCCCAACGCATGCTTGACGGCGAACTGCCAGCCGCGGGGATTCACCTTGGGGAGCACCAGAAGCGGTAGTCCGCCGAGATGTTCGATGCGTGCGTGCGCACCGATCACGTCGTGAACGCGCGGCAGCACCCACACGCGCATGCCGAGGGCGTGGGCGGACCGGATGATCGTCACCAATTCGTCGTCGGACGCGTCGCACTGCGACAGGATCAGATCCTCCGCCCGGGTCGCGGCGGCGACGGCGGGGAAGTCGGACAGCGTGCCGAGGTGCGGCACGTTGGGGTGCAGCCTGGGCGGCGGGGCGTCCCCGTCGCCCGAGTCGGCCGATGCCACGATGCCGACCGGTCGAAGCCCGTACTCCGGCAACTCGATCATCCGGGTGATCAGTTGATGCGCGTAACGGTCGTCACCGACGACGAGCGTCGGCGATGCCGATCCCAGGTGGTTGCGCAGGTAGCGCTGGATCAGCACGCGAGCCATGCGGACCGTCGGCACGAGGACGGTGGCCAGGACCCAGACGCGGATGACGGCCGCTCCCGGTCGGACGTTCTCGGGGTCGAGCAGCAGCCAGGAGAGCAGGACGAGTGCGGCGAGCGCGACCGCCGTCTCGACGGGTCCAATCTCGTCGAGGAAGTTGCGTCGCAGCGGTCGCCGGTACATCGACGCTGCCGCCAGCATCAGCAGCAGCAGGGGGACGAACAGCCACAGCAGCCCGCCGATGTCGGATTGCGACGCGACGTCCGCACCCCACCATTCGGCGAGTGCGACCGAGGCGATCGCCGCGGCGAGGTCGAGTATCACCGTCACGGTCGTGTGCAGTGGATCTCGGCGGAGGCGATCGGCGAGAGTGTTCCTCGTGGCCGCCGGGGTGGCGACGGCCGACCCCGGGGTGCTCAGTCGGGCGAGTTCAGTACCGACTGACATAGTGATCTGCATCACAGGTCGAATACATGTTGCTAGCGTACTCCGGCGGACAGGCTCACGAGGTCTTTGTCGCACATTTATACGTTTGCCACCGACCTACTGAATCACCGGGTGGTCGACACGGGCCGCGGACGGGCGTAGCGCTAGTCCGCGACGTCCGCCCCGTCGAAGACGCGTTCGCGGACCAAGGTCGACAGGTCGTGCAGGATCTGGACGTGTCCGGTGCTCCACTGCCTGGGCTGCTTGTCCCACACGCACAGCGTGCCGATGGTGTGTCCGGACGGATCGGTCAGCGGCATCCCGGCGTAGGCGAGGAGCGCCTCGCTCAGCACGGTCGGATGATCCTTGAGCAGCGGGTGGGCGCGGGCGTCCTCGACGATGAGTGGTTCGCCAGAGTTGACCACATACTGGCAGACGGATTGGTCAATGGGCGTTTGCCGAGTTTCTGCGAGTTCGCCGGTGAGCCCCACTGCGCTGAACAGGAACTGCCGGTCGTGGTCGACGAGGGACACCGCGGCGGTCGGTACGGCGAGCGCTTCGGCCGCCACTCCCACCAACCGGTCGTACGCGGCGTCCGGATCGGCGTCGAGCAGGCCCGTCGAATAGAGCGCGCGCAGTCGTTCCGGATCCTCGAGACGTGACGTGCACGGGTCCTCGAGCGGGCCGGCCGCGGCGAGTCCGGCCCGCTCGACCCCACCGAGGAGTTCCTCCGTCCGACCGCCGTCGCGGCTCTCGTGCGCGGCGATCAACCGGGCCGCGACGGCACGGCCGATGAAGGTGTCCACGGTCTCGCCTACGGCGGCCGCTTCTTCCTCCAGTGCCTGCACGAGCCATTCATCGAAGCCTGGGACTGACGACGTCATGGCTGCACGATATAGGCGACGGGGTCATGAGCAAAGACATGGCGTCGTGGGCCATCAGTTCGCCGCAGGGGCGGGAGCCTCCGGCATCGCCAGTTCGAGGCGCACCCCGAGCAGGCGCACCGGACGGTCCAGATCGAACTGGCCCAGCAACTGCAGCGCGGTGTCGACGATCGCCCCCGCGTCGGTACCGGCGATCGGCAGCTTGCGAATCTTGGTCCTGGTGAAGAAGGTCTTCGTGCGCACGGTCACCGCGACCCGGGTGACCGTGCGGTCCGCGTCGACGACCTCGGCGAGGGTCTGCCGCGCGAGTCGCGTCACGGCCGCCTCCATCTCGGCGCGATCGGTCAGATCCACGGGGAACGTGATCACGTGACTGCGCGACCGCGGCGTCCAGGGTTCGGCGCTGACCTCGGCGTCACCACCGCCCTTGGCCAACAACAGGATCCACAACCCGGTGGTCGGTCCGAACGCCGACGTCAACACCTGCGCATCGGTGGCCGCCAGGTCGGCGATGGTCGTGATGCCCAGTGCGGCAAGGCGTTTGGCGGTCTTGGGGCCGACGCCCCAGAGCGCGTCCACGCTGCGATCACCCATCACGGCCATCCAGTTGTCGTCGGTCAACCGGTAGACGCCGATGCCCTCGCCGGTCTCCGGTTCACGGGATGGCTTCGCGAAACCCGTCGCCACCTTCGCGCGCTGCTTGTTGTCGCTGATGCCCACCGAGCACGCCAACCCGGTCTCGGTCGCGACGACGTCGCGGACGCGCTGGGCGAGGGCGTAGGGGTCGGCCACGTCGGCGCCGAGATAGGCCTCGTCCCACCCCCACACCTCCAGCGGGTGGCCGAGATCCCGCAGCAGACCCATCACCTGTTCAGACGCCGCGTCGTAGGCCTCCGGGTCGGACGGGAGGAAGGTGGCGTCCGGGCACTTGCGGGCCGCGGCGCGCAGCGGCATCCCGGCGTGTACGCCGAACGCGCGTGCTTCGTAGGAGGCGCACGTCACCACCTTGCGTGGCTCACCGGGGTCGCCGTTGCCGCCGACGATGACGGGAAGACCGACGAGGTCGGGCCGACGCCGCAGCTCGACCGAGGCGAGGAACTGGTCGAGGTCGACGTGCAGGACCCACATCAGGGTCGCCCTAGCGCCCACACAGCTTGCGCGCCAGGTCTTCCCACGCCCGGGCTTGCTGCTCGAGGTCGCGGCCGACCTCGTCGACCTGGTGCGTGACGTAGTCCGCGTCCAGCAACGCCAGCAGCGCGTCGGCCTGCGCCTCGAGGTCACCGGTGGTGCCCGCGGTCTCGAGCAGCATCCTGACGTGGGTGCGGTGCAGCGTGGCGGGAGCGTTGAAGCGGGTCTGGGGGTCGCGGCCGGCATCGGACAGCAGCGCGCGATGCTCCCAGACGAAGCGGAACCGTTCTCGCCCGTAGGCGAGGAGGCGTTCCAGCGGCGGTGCGCCGGGCCCCAGCGGTGGTGGACCGAACATGAACGCCCGTTGCTCGACCTTCTCGTCCTCGTCGAGCAGCACGATCATCAGACCGGCGCGACTGCCGAAGCGGCGGAACAGCGTGCCCTTGCCGACGCCCGCGGCGGCGGCCACGTCGTCCATGGTGATGGCGTCGGCACCCCGCTCGGCGAGAAGCCGGCGGGCGGCCGACAGCAGGAGCAGGCGGTTGCGCGCGGCGTCGCCCCGCTCCGTGGGTGCGGAGTCGGTGAACGGGAGCCCCACCAGCTCATCGCCCATGCTCATTCCCGTACCTTAGCCCAGCTGGAATCATTCGGACTGCGGTCCGGTTATGCTGGTCGACGAACGCGATACGAGTGAGAGGGGACTGAGACATGGCGGATCCGACGATCATGGTGCTGGTGGGCAGCTTGCGCGCCGCCTCGACGAACCGTCAGCTGGCCGCGGTGGCCGCCGAGACGGCACCCGCCGGGGTGTCCCTTCGGCTGTTCGACCGGCTGGGGGAGTTGCCCTTCTACAACGAGGACGACGACGGCGACGCCGTGGCGGAACCCGTGCGGGCCTTGCGGTCGGCCGCGGCCGAGGCCGACGCCGCGCTGGTCGTCACGCCGGAGTACAACGGCAGCATCCCGGGAGTGCTCAAGAACGCGATCGACTGGTTGTCGCGGCCGTTCGGAGATGGCGCGCTCAAGGGCAAGCCGCTCGCGGTCATCGGCACCTCGATGGGGCGCTACGGCGGGGTCTGGGGCACCGACGAGACGCGCAAGTCCTTCGGCGTCGCGGGTCCCCGGGTCATCGAGGACGTCACGCTGTCGATCCCGGGGACGGTCTTCGAGGGCAGGCATCCCCGCGAGAACGCCGACGTCGTGCAGCAGGTCCGGGATGCGGTCGGCACGTTGGTCGCCGAGATCGGCTGACCCTCCGCGGACGAGCCGCCGGCGTGCCCTGGGCAGGGTTCGTCGGCGGCTTTGCTGTGGATGACACCTGTGGATGACGTGTCGGTGGGTGGTGGTAGAGCTACGGATAGCACGACACGGCGCTGGCGTGATGTGCGACACGCCGGAACGAGACGCGTTCCAGGGCTTACGACCAGGGAATTTCATCGATGTGCTTCAGAACATCTTGTATCCGTTCTCAATGTCGGCCACTAGGTGTAGTGTCTTGCAGACCGACAGACCCCATCGTCACTCGCACCACCACGGGCCGGTCGGGGCTCACGAATCCGGCACGTCGGGTCTTCCCGGCCACCGGTCGGGAGGCATCGGGGGACAGGAATTTCACGGGTCTCCAGGTCGCTGAACATCCATGAATAGCAGTAGCCAGTCAGACCAGATCGACAGAGGAGCCGTGCCCACGATGACCGTCACCGTCTACACCAAGCCCGCCTGCGTCCAGTGCAACGCCACGTACAAGGCCCTCGACAAGCAGGGCATCGACTATGACGTCATCGACATCACCGAGGTCCCGGAGGCCCGCGACTACGTCATGGCACTGGGCTACCTGCAGGCCCCGGTCGTGGTAGCCGGTAACGACCACTGGTCGGGCTTCCGCCCGGACCGCATCAAGTCGCTCTCCGGAGCGGTCGCCGTCACGGCCTAGCGGACGTTCGGCGGACAGGAAGGAAGGCGTGATGAGCGATCTCGTCTACTTCTCCAGCGTCTCGGAGAACACCCACCGCTTCGTCGAGAAGCTGGAGCTGCCCGCCATCCGGATCCCGCTGCGCGAACGCATCGTGGTCCATCGTCCGTACGTGCTGGTGCTGCCCACCTATGGAGGAGGGCACGCCAACGGGCCCGATCCCGATGCCGGGGGCTACGTCCCCAAGCAAGTCATCGCGTTCCTCAACGACGAACGCAACCGGTCGTTGATCCGCGGCGTCATCGCCGCGGGCAACAGCAACTTCGGCGCCGAATTCGGCTATGCGGGTGACGTCGTATCCCGCAAGTGCGGCGTGCCATACCTCTACCGCTTCGAACTGATGGGCACCACGGACGACGTCTTCGCCGTCCGCGCGGGGCTTGCCGACTTCTGGAAGGACCAGACGTGTCACCAACCGTCACTGCAGAACCTGTAACCACGGGAGTCCACGCCCTTCCGGGTGAGACGGACTACCACGCGCTCAACGCGATGCTGAACCTGTACGACAAGGACGGCAAGATCCAGTTCGACAAGGATCGCGAAGCGGCGAATCAGTACTTCCTGCAGCACGTCAACCAGAACACGGTGTTCTTCCACAACCAGGACGAGAAGCTCGACTACCTGGTGCAGAACGAGTACTACGAGCGCGAGGTGCTCGACCAGTACTCCCGCAACTTCGTCAAGACGCTGCTGGATCGCGCCTACGCCAAGAAGTTCCGCTTCCCGACGTTCCTCGGCGCCTTCAAGTACTACACGTCCTACACGCTGAAGACGTTCGACGGGAAGCGCTACCTCGAGCGCTTCGAGGACCGCGTGGTCATGGTGTCGCTGACGCTCGCGTCGGGTGACACGGCGCTGGCCGAGAAGCTGGTCGACGAGATCATCGACGGCCGTTTCCAGCCGGCCACGCCGACGTTCCTCAACTCGGGCAAGAAGCAGCGCGGCGAGCCCGTCAGCTGCTTCCTGCTGCGCATCGAGGACAACATGGAGTCCATCGGGCGCTCCATCAACTCCGCACTGCAGCTGTCCAAGCGCGGCGGTGGAGTTGCGTTGCTACTGAGCAACATTCGAGAACACGGCGCACCGATCAAGAACATCGAGAACCAGAGTTCGGGCGTCATCCCGATCATGAAGCTGCTGGAGGACTCGTTCTCCTATGCGAACCAGTTGGGCGCCCGGCAGGGTGCGGGTGCGGTGTACCTGCATGCCCACCACCCCGACATCTACCGCTTCCTGGACACCAAGCGCGAGAACGCCGACGAGAAGATCCGCATCAAGACGCTGTCCCTCGGCGTGGTCATCCCGGACATCACGTTCGAGCTGGCGAAGAAGAACGAGGACATGTACCTCTTCTCGCCCTACGACGTGGAACGGGTCTACGGCACGCCCTTCGCCGACATCTCGGTGACCGAGAAGTACTACGAGATGGTCGACGACGCCCGCATCCGCAAGACGAAGATCAAGGCGCGCGAGTTCTTCCAGACGCTGGCCGAGCTGCAGTTCGAGTCGGGCTACCCGTACATCATGTACGAGGACACGGTGAACCGGGCGAACCCGATCGAGGGCAAGATCACCCACAGCAACCTGTGCTCGGAGATCCTGCAGGTGTCGACCCCGTCGCTGTTCAACGAAGACCTGTCCTACGCCAAGGTGGGCAAGGACATCTCGTGCAATCTCGGTTCGCTGAACATCGCCAAGGCCATGGACTCGCCGGACTTCGCGCAGACCATCGAGGTGGCGATCCGCGCGCTGACCGCCGTCAGCGATCAGACCCACATCTGGTCGGTGCCCTCGATCGAGCAGGGCAACAACGCTTCTCACGCGATCGGTCTCGGGCAGATGAACCTGCATGGCTACCTTGCTCGCGAGCGCATCTTCTACGGTTCGGAGGAGGGCGTCGACTTCACGAACATCTACTTCTACACGGTGCTCTACCACGCGCTGCGCGCGAGCAACCGCATCGCGATCGAGCGGGGTTCGCACTTCGGCGGTTTCGAGCGCTCCAAGTACAAGTCGGGGGAGTTCTTCGACAAGTACACCGAGCGGGAGTGGGCGCCGGCGACCGAGCGCGTCAAGCAGTTGTTCGCCGACGCGGGCATTCGCATTCCGACGCAAGAGGATTGGCTGCGGTTGAAGGAGTCGGTGCAGACGCACGGCATCTACAACCAGAACCTGCAGGCCGTGCCGCCGACGGGGTCGATCTCCTACATCAACCACTCGACGAGCTCGATCCACCCGGTCGCCAGCAAGATCGAAATCCGCAAGGAAGGCAAGATCGGCCGCGTCTACTACCCGGCGCCGTACCTGACGAACGACAACCTGGAGTACTACCAGGATGCGTACGAGATCGGTTACGAGAAGATCATCGACACCTATGCCGCGGCCACTCAGCACGTCGACCAGGGGTTGAGCCTGACGCTGTTCTTCAAGGACACCGCGACCACACGCGAGGTCAACAAGGCGCAGATCTACGCCTGGCGCAAGGGCATCAAGACGCTGTACTACATCCGCCTACGCCAGATGGCGCTGGAGGGCACTGAGGTGGAGGGCTGCGTCAGCTGCATGCTGTGACTGGCCGTAAGGGCGGCAGTTCGCATCGCTTGTCGTCGGATGCGCCGCACAGCGTTCAGTTCTTTCAGCGTCACCGTGCGGACGATCCAGCACGATCCGCACCGGGCTATGAGTTCATCGAGGCATGCCCGGACAAGGTCGGCGACAAGATGCTCGCCGTCCTCAAGGCAGTCGCCGAAGCGCCGCCGAAGCGATTTGCCGGGGGCGGGTACTGGGAAGCCATGCACGACTTGATGACTGGGTGGCACGAGGTACGCGTCGACGGCGGTAAGCCGCGACGCCACTACCGACTGTTCTGCCTGCTGGACACCGAGGCGCAGGGGGCGGACCGCCCGGCCTTGGTCGTCGTCACGGGGATGAGCAAGGCCTTGAGGACGACGTTCACCGAATCCGACTACAGCGGCGTGCGAAACCTCGGAGACGAGTATCGGCGGCGAAACCCGCGATGCTGGCTGGCTGCCTAGCCTGCGGCCACCATCGCGTCCGTGATGTGGGCGCGCTCATCCTCGGTCATCGGAACGAGCGTGAGCTTGAGTCCCACGGCAGCTGCGAGTTCGGCGATCGTGCTCAATGTGGGGTTGACCGACTGCGCGGACAACAGTCGGCGGACCGCACTCGGCTCCGCACCCGCTGAGCGGGCAAGCTCAGCCTTGCTCATATGTGCGTCCTGGCGGGCAGCGTCGAGCTGGCTGACTATCGAGTCGATGGCCTGGATGTGCGCCAGCTCGGCAGCGAACGCCCGTGCACGCTCCGGGTCGGCAAGGCGCCGCTCGAGCATGTTGTTGAAGGCTTCCGACATCGTCGACTCCTTTGGGCCGTAAGGCTGCGCTGTGGCATATATGTTACGCCCGGTAGCGCATGTCCTGCAACGTGGGATTTCGTGGAGATCCGATTACTCGGAAAGGGTTTCAGGCGATCAGCCCTCGCGAGCGCGGTCGTCGTGCAACGCCTTCAACCGTCGCTCCTCGCGCAGCACACTCTGGTAGCTCTCGCGTTCTGCGACAAGCCATTCGGGCTTGTCGTCGAGCAGCTGGTTGATCTCGTTGGTGGTGAGTGCCTCGGTGACGCCGCCCCGCGCCAGGCCGGCGATCGAGACGCCGAGCTTCGCCGCGACGAGATTCTTGGGGTGGGGTCCGTTCTTCCGGAGGTCCTTGAGCCACTGCGGCGGGTCTGCCTGCAGCGCGGCGAGCTCGGCGCGGGTGATCGGGTTGGCCTGGAATTCGGCGGGGGTGGCGGGTAGATACACGTCCAGCTTCTTCGCCGCCGTGGCGGATTTCATCGACTGTGTATTCGGCCTGCTCATGGTGCAGAGCTTATCGGTCGGCGCATCGGTAGCCTGATGCCGTGACCCCGCTCCGCCTCACCGTCGGGTACGTCCCCGGAGTCACTCCGGCGAAGTGGGCTCGCACCTGGGCCGACCGCCACCGCGACATCCCGCTCGATCTGTCCGCCGTCGCGGCGGCCGAGGCTGCCGACGCGTTGCGGGCCGGCACGGTCGACGTGGCATTGCTTCGCCCGTCGGCCGACACGTCGGAGATGGCCCTCATCCCGCTGTACGAGGAGACCACGGTCGTCGTGGTGCCGAACGATCACCTGCTCACCGCCGCCGACGCCGTCACCGCATCCGACCTCGCCGACGAACCGGTACTGGTCCCGCTCGACGACGTCGTGGCATGGACGGCGGGTAGGCAGCTCGAGCACCGCCCCGAGACCACAAGGGACGCAATCGAATTGGTGGCAGCGGGGCTGGGAGTGCTGATCGTGCCCCAGTCGCTGGCTCGGCTGCACCACCGCAAGGATCTGACCCATCGCGCGATCACCGACGCGCCGACGTGTCCCGTGTCCCTCGCCGTCCCGGCGGGACCGCACCCCGAACCGGTCGAAGAATTCATCGGCATCGTGCGCGGTCGCACTCCCAGCTCGTCGCGCGGGCAGGGTGAGCCGGCGCCGAAACGCACGGCACGGGAGAAGACGTTGGCCAAGCAAGCCGCCCGCGCGGCGGCAGGAAAGGTCGCCCGCACACCGGGGCAGGCCAAGCGCGGTCGGCGCTAGTGCCGAGTTTCGCATCATGGTCGTGATGTCGCTGCGCAGAGGATGATTCACGACCGTGGCGTGAAAGCGGAATGTAGCGCCTCATCGGGCATCGTCGACCCAAGACGCGACACCTCCGAATAAATCGGTGGAAATCGGTGGCGCAGTAGCCCACCCTCGACGGCGTGAACGTTCAGTTGTTCGAGACGCCCGACGGCTTCGGCCCCGTCGCGCGCTGGGTCTACCGCCGGGACCCGGTGACGTTCACGACCGAGCTCACCACGCTGCGCACCTCGCCGTGGCCATCGGATCGGCTACTGGTGGCGGCCTACGACGGCGACGGGGTGGTCGGTGCGGCCATGCAGATGGCCGACGGCGTGCTGCTCGTCAACGGCCTGCCGCCGTCGATGGCGAAGGAGACGGCGCTCTCGCTTGCGCCCACACGGAGCGATCTCGCGGCGGTGCGCGGAACACATTCGACGGCAACGTCTTTCGCGCAGGCATGGACGGAGGCCACGGGCACCGAGGCGTCCGTGGCCTTCGAGGAGACGCTGTACCGCCTCGGCGTCCTGACGGCCCCGGCCGACGTTGCGGGCGCGCCGCGGCTCGCCGGACCCCGCGACGAGGAGTTACTCGCCGGGTGGTTCGACGCGTTCTACGTCGAGGCGTTCGGCTCCGTGTCGAATCCGCATGCGAGCCGAGCGCTGGTGGCCGGCATTCCCGGCGCCGGGGGACGCGTCGTGCTGTGGACCGTGGGCGACGAGCCGGTCGCGATGGCGCGGGTGCACGGCTGCCTGCTGGGCATGTCGCGGATCGGGCCGGTCTACACGCCCCCGGCGCATCGAGCGCGGGGCTACGGCGCCGCCGTCACCGCCGAGGCCGCGCGCCAGGCCCGCGGGATGGGGGCCCGCGACGTGGTCCTGTTCGCCGACGACGCCAACCCGACGTCGAACGGGGTCTACCGGCGGCTGGGGTTCCTCCCCGTTGGGGAGAGCGTGCAGTACGCGTTCACGCCGCGAGCGTGAGTCCGACGACGTCGAATGCGAAGCGATGCAAGCACGTTCACGACAGGCCGGGGATCTGCAGACCGGTCGACGGGGTGGCGGGAGCGGCCCCCGGTAGGGCGAACGGCAGGCCGGAGGTGGCGCCGGCGCTCGGCAAGCCCAGGGCGGGGCCGGCCAATCCGGTCACCGCGCTGAGGCCCGCGGGCATCTGGCCGTTGGCGATCGACGTCATCCAGCCCGGGCACTGCGACTGGATGACCATGGTCGCCACCCAGCCGGCGATGGTCGGGGCCAGGCCGCCGTGCCCCGTCATCTGGGTGGCCATCGAGGCGAGCTGGCTACCGGGCTGCACCAGCATCGGGCAGATCGACTGACCTGCCCCGGCGATGGCCGAGCTGACCGCACCGTTGTTGCCGATCCCGAGGCCGTTCAAGGCGCTCGTGCCCGCGTCGGTGCCGACGTCGGCGTGCGCGTGGGCGGGCCACATGACCGCCGCGGTGGCGATGCCGAGCGTCACCACGACGGGCCGGAAGATCAGGGTCACGGCGTTGAGATAGTTCGCCCAGTCGATCCGTTGGCGGACCACCATCGCGTTGCGCAGGGATGGCTGCGTCCACGGTCGGTACAAAGTCATTGACGTCATCGAGAGCTCCCGGTTCGCCCGTCAGAATGCCTCGTTGCACTCATTTCACTTTGGTAACGATGGGCTACAAATGTCACAGGAACAACACGGAACGGTCAAGGTTCGCAACAGCGGCGTTTTCTTACCGTTGTCTCAATGACTCCAATGCGACACTCAGCGACTTTTCGTCGTCAAAGCACGAGCGTGTGATTCGCAGTCAGCGCACCCCGCGAAAGCCGTTGTCGGACAACCGAATAGGACTGCCACGCCGGCGAGCGGACCCGGCCGAAGCTCACCGGCGCCCGAACCGAAAGCGCCCGAACTCGGGCACGAGCCGCGTCAAGGCGACACGCCGCGTGTCGCGAAACTATCGCGACACGCGGTGCTGGGGTCCCTGCTCCTTCTTGTACAACGCCTTCAGCATCCGATCCCGGAAGAACGCGTTGTCGATCAGCTTGATGCCGTTGTTCGCCACGGCCGGTATGCCCGCCAGCTTGTGGAAGTAGCGGCCGCGGCGGTACTCCTTGCCCCAGGCGGCTTCCATCCGCTGCGCGTAGTTCGTGAAGTCGTCGGGTCCACTGTTGGTCAGCGCGGCGACGGCGCATTCACCGGCGGCCAGTCCCGACTCGAGCGCCTTGGAGATGCCCGCGCCCGACGCCGGTTTGCCTGCACCGAGCGAGTCGCCGGTGAACAGCACGCCGGGGCGCCACGGCGGCCACGCGGTGAAGCCCATCGGCAACCGCCAGGCTCGAACCAGCCTGTCCTTCTTCAGCTCGTCGATCGCGGGCAGGCCCCACTCGGGCGGGAGCGTGCGCATGAAGTCGCCCAGGAATTGGGTGGCGTTGATCTGCTGCCAGTTCTTGTAGCTGTTGACGTAGCCGAGGCCGATGTTGATCCGGCCGCCACCGAAGGGGAACACCCAGGCGTACCCCGGCAGCTGGTCACCGCGGAACGCGAGGTTCAGATAGATGTCCAGGGAGTCGGAGTCCGGTTTGTTGGCGGCCATCTCCGCGCGGATCGCGATTGCGGAGTAGCCGTTGTACTCCGAGTCGATCTGCAACGCCCGCTTGATCGGCGAGTAGGCGCCGTCGGCCGCGATGACGGCGTCGCCGAGGACCTTCTCGCCGCTCTTCAGCACGACGCCGACGACGCGACCTGCCGAGTCGACCTCGGGACCGGCGACCTCGCAGGACTGCCGGACCTCGGCTCCCGCGGCCCCGGCGTGCTCGAGCAGCAGCGTGTCCAGCACGGGGCGGGGCGCGACGTAGCCGTGGTCGGGCATGCCGGGCCGCTTGGGGAACGACAACTCCCACTGCGAGGGGCTGAACACCGTCACCCGGTTGACGCGGTGGAACGCTGCGACCTCCTTGGCCAGGCCCATCTTCTGCAGGTAGCTCACCGCTCTGGCGGTCAGGCCGTCGCCACAGGGCTTGTCGCGGGGGAACTCGGCCTTGTCGAGGACGAGCACCTTGGCGCCGGTCCGCGCTGCCTGCCACGCCGCGGCGGCGCCGGAGGGCCCTCCGCCGGCGACGACGACGTCGTATCGCTGCGTCATGCGTCTCGTCTCGGGTAGGGGTCCATGTCGGCACAGATGGTACCGGGCAGGCGGCGGGCACTGGCGTCGGCGATCGGTGGCCCGGCGCGGTCGTACCAGGTCAACCGCGCTCAGCCGGTACAGTGGTTGGGTGCATCGACCGTCTCGCGCCCACTCGGGCTCCCCGCCGGGGGCGAAGGTCGACGCCCGCAGCGAACGCTGGCGCGAGCACCGCAAGAAGGTGCGTGCGGAAATCGTGGACGCCGCCTTCCGCGCGATCGACAAGCTGGGGCCCGAACTCTCGTTGCGGGAGATCGCCGAGGAGGCCGGGACCGCCAAGCCGAAGATCTACCGGCACTTCACCGACAAGTCCGACCTGTTCCAGGCGATCGGTGAACGACTGCGAGACATGTTGTGGGCGGCCATCTTTCCCGCCATCGACATCACGGCCGACCCCGCCCGCGAGGTGATCCGGCGTTCGGTGGAGAAGTACGTCGACCTCGTCGACCAACATCCCAACGTCTGCCGCTTCCTCATCCAGGGGCGCTTCGCCGAGCAGAGCGAGTCGACGATGCGGGCACTGAACGAGGGTCGCGACATCACGCTGGCGATGGCGGCGATGTTCAACGAGGAGCTCCGTGAGATGGAGCTCGACGGCGCCGCGATCGAGCTGGCCGCGTTCACGACGTTCGGTTCGGCTGCGGCCGCCACCGAGTGGTGGCTGGGGCCGAGCACCGACAGCCCCCGGCGAATGCCGCCGAAGGAGTTCATGGTGCACATGACGACGATCATGCTGAGTTCGATCTACGGCACGTGCGAACTCCTGGGCATCAAGATCGATCCCGACGTGCCGCTGCACGACGGGGTGCGTCGCCGGGAGCCCGTCCTGTAATACCCGGTACCCGTGTTCCCAGGTATCGTGATCGCATGACCGTCGCCCAGGAGGCAGGCGCCGTCACGGCGCACGAAGATCCCGTCCATACCCGAGCCGTCATCATCGGCAGCGGATTCTCCGGCCTCGGGATGGCCATCGCGCTGCAGAAGCAGGGCTTCGGTCCGTCGGACTTCGTGATCCTGGAGAAGGCCGACGAGATCGGCGGCACCTGGCGGGACAACACCTACCCCGGCTGCGCCTGCGACATCCCGTCGCACATGTACTCGTTCTCGTTCGAGCCGAAGCCGGACTGGACCCACATGTGGTCACTGCAACCGGAGATCTTCGGCTACCTCAAGGGCATCGCCGACAAGTACGGTCTGCGGCGCTACGTGCGCTTCGGCTCCCGCGTGGACCGGGCGCAGTGGGACGACGCCGAGATGCGGTGGCACGTCTTCACCGACGGCGGGCAGGAGTACGTCGCCCAGTTCCTGATCTCCGGCGCTGGTGCGCTGCACATTCCGCTGGTGCCGGACATCGAAGGTCGTGACGAGTTCGCCGGTGTGGCGTTCCACTCGGCGCAGTGGGACCACTCGGTCGACCTCACCGGCAAGCGGGTCGCGGTGATCGGCACCGGGGCCAGTGCCATCCAACTCATTCCGGTGATCGTGGAGGACGTCGCCGAACTGCAGGTGTACCAACGCACGCCGCCGTGGGTGATGCCCCGCCCGAACAACGCTCTGCCGCAATGGCTTCGGCGCATCTTCACCGACGTGCCCGGTGCCCGCGCACTGACCAGGGCCGCGATCTACTGGTTGCACGAAGTGGTGGGCTTCGGCATGACCAAACAGCCGGGGCTGCTGAGAGTCGGCACGCTGCTGGGTATTTGGAACATTCGGCGCTCGGTCAAGGACAAGGCACTGCGGCGCAAGCTGATTCCCGACTATCGCGCCGGCTGCAAGCGAATCCTCAACTCCGACACCTACTATCGCGGCATCGCCAACCCGAAGACCCAGGTGATCACCGAGCCCATCGCGCGGATGACCCGCGACGGCATCGTCACCGCGGACGGCGTGGAGCATGCCGTCGACGTCGTGGTGTTCGCGACCGGCTTCCACGTCACCGACTCCTACTCCTACGTCGAGGTGAAGGGCCCCGGTGGCGAGGACCTCGTCGACCGGTGGAACCGCGAGGGCGTCGAGGCGCACCGCGGCGTCGCCGTCGCCGACATGCCCAACCTCTTCTACCTGCTCGGCCCCAACACCGGCCTCGGCCACAACTCGGTGGTGTTCATGATCGAGTCGCAGATCCGCTACGTCGCCAAGGCGATCGCCGCGGTCGACCGGGCACGCGCGCAGGCCGTCGCCCCGACCAGGGCGGCCCAGGACGCGTTCAACGCCGAGCTGCAGGGCGATCTGGCGAAGACGGTGTGGAGCACCGGAGGTTGCCGTAGCTGGTACATGGACTCCCGCGGCGTGAACCGGACGCTGTGGAGCGGCATGACCTGGCAGTACTGGCTGGCGCTGCGCCGGTTCAAGGCCTCGGAGTACGCGTTCCTGCGGCGCTGAACCCGACACGGGAACACAAGTTGTTGTGTTCGCGCGTGTTGTCGTACCCCAGTTGTAGTGTCGAGGCAATAATCGTCACGCTTCGAATTGGGGTTCACAGTGTCTGATGGAATCAAGCTGATCGACCGCGTCTCGGCCATCAACTGGAACCGCGTTCAGGACGAGAAGGACGCCGAGGTGTGGGAGCGTCTGACCGGCAACTTCTGGTTGCCGGAGAAGGTGCCGGTGTCCAACGACATCCCGTCGTGGGGCACGTTGAACGAGCACGAGAAGCAACTGACGATGCGGGTCTTCACCGGGCTGACGCTGCTGGACACCATCCAGGGCACCGTCGGCGCGGTCAGCCTCATCCCCGACGCGATCACCCCGCACGAGGAAGCGGTGTACACGAACATCGCGTTCATGGAGTCGGTGCACGCCAAGAGCTACAGCAACATCTTCTCGACGCTGTGCTCGACGGTGGAGATCGACGAGGCGTTTCGCTGGTCGGAGGAGAACCCCAACCTGCAGCGCAAGGCCGAGATCGTCATGAACTTCTACCGGGGCGACGATCCGCTCAAGCGCAAGGTGGCCTCCACGCTGTTGGAGAGCTTCCTGTTCTACTCCGGCTTCTACCTCCCGATGTACTGGAGCAGCCGCGCGAAGCTGACGAACACCGCCGACATGATCCGGCTGATCATTCGCGACGAGGCCGTGCACGGCTACTACATTGGCTACAAGTTCCAGAAGGGTTTGGCCCAGGCCGACGAGGCGCGCAGGGCCGAGCTGAAGGACTACACCTACGAGCTGCTGTTCGAGCTCTACGACAACGAGGTGGAGTACACCCAGGACCTGTACGACGAGGTCGGGCTGACCGAGGACGTCAAGAAGTTCCTGCGGTACAACGCGAACAAGGCGCTGATGAACCTGGGGTACGAGGCCCTGTTCCCCAAGGACGAGACCGACGTCAACCCGGCGATCCTGTCGGCACTCTCGCCGAACGCCGACGAGAATCACGACTTCTTCTCCGGGTCGGGGTCGAGCTACGTCATCGGCAAGGCCGTCAACACGACCGACGACGACTGGGACTTCTAGGCGCCGGGCGTCGCGACCATCAGGCCGAGCAGGTCGTAGACGACGGTTGCCGCGGCGAGGGACGTGATCTCCGCGTGGTCGTAGGCCGGGGCCACTTCGACGACGTCGGCCCCGACGATGCCGATGCCGGTCAGCGCACGCAGCATGCGAAGCAGTTCGCGAGCGGTGAGCCCACCTGATTCCGGCGTTCCCGTGCCGGGGGCGAAGGCGGGGTCGAGGACGTCGATGTCGACCGAGAGGTAGACCGGCGCATCGCCGACGCGGCGGCGGATGACGTCGACGGCGGCCTCGATCCCCATCACGTCGAGGTCGCCGGCGCGGATGATGCGAAAGCCCATCCGCGCGTCGTCGTTGAGGTCCATCCGGTCGTAGATCGGACCGCGGATGCCGATGTGGATCGAATGGTCCTCGACCAGGAGGCCCTCTTCGAATGCGCGCCGGAAGATCGTGCCGTGGGTGACGGGCGCGCCGAAGTAGGTGTCCCAGGTATCGAGGTGAGCGTCGAAGTGCACCAACGCAATTGGGCCGTGGACGGCATGCAGGGCCCGCAGGTTCGGCAGGGCGATGGTGTGGTCGCCGCCGATCGAGACCACCCTGCGGCGGCCGTCGCCGACGATCTCGGAGACGCGGTCCTGGATCTGGGTGCACGCCTCGGCGATGTCGTAGGGCGTCACCGCGACGTCACCGGCGTCGACGATCTGGACCTCCTGCAGCGGCGCCACCCCCAACTCGACGTGGTACCCGGGCCGCAGGGCGCGCGCGGCCTGCCGGACGCCGAGTGGCCCGAACCGGGCGCCCGGCCGGTAGGACGTCCCGCCGTCGAAGGGCACGCCCAGAATGGCGATGTCGTAGTCCGTGACCTCCGCGATGTCGGCGATCCGGGCGAAGGTGCCCTTGCCCGCATAGCGGGGCACCTGCGTGGACGGGATCGCTCCGATGATGTGGTCGTCGGTGCCGGGCATGGCGGCCTCTCGGGTTGGTGGGATCTTTCGGGAGTGACTCGTTCAATCGGGTGGCAGCCCAGAGCGTGCTGCGATCAGGTCGTGACGACGGACATCGCCGTCGCGCGGAGCCACGGTTGCAGCCGCTGCGCGATCGCGAACGTGAACGGCGTACCGCACGGCGGCGCGATCGTGCCCTCACCCATCGTCTGCGCGCTGAGAATTCCGACCGCGGCGAGGCTGCCGTCGGGCCTGACGGTGTAGACCGGACCGCCGGAGTCCCCGCACTGCGTGGTCGCGGCGAAGGTGACGGTGTCGGGGGTGATGCCGGTGACCGGACCACACTGCAGACCCGTGGGGAGGCCGACCTTGCACAGCACGTCGCCCATGGCGATCCGATCGGTGGCGCCGCTCACCGGACCGACGCCCGCGATGGCACCGCTGACCGGCACCCCCGGCGCCAGGGCCACGAACCCGATGTCCCCCCGCCGCAGCGCACCGTCGAACGAGCCGATCCTGGTGTAGTCCGTCCCGGCCAGCTTGATGGTGACGGGCCCGCCCTTGTCGCAGTGATCGGCCATCAGGATTCCGCTGCGACCGCCCTTGCCCCGCACCAGGAAGCCCGCCGTGCAGGTGTCCGCGTCGGCCAGTCCGGCGTCCAGCGTCAGCACGCCCACGCCGGGGCCGAGCGCATCGACCGAGGACAGGGGAGGAGACGCCGACGCGGCGGGGGCCTGCCACAGCTGCAGTGCCACCATCGCCGCCCCCACGAGGCGCCTACGCCACATCGTTTCTCCCCTTCCGTCGGCTGCTCACCGGACAGTGTGCCGTGTCGCCATGACGGTCGCACCGCCTGCGCGTCGGCAGATCGAAACCCGCTGACGAGCAAGGCAACAGCGACCATCGGGTGAATCCACACCCGTCAACGGGTATGTGCGACCCCATGGAGTGGTTCGCATCCCACGGACTGGCGATCGGTTCGGCGCTGCTGGCGGCGCTGGCCGCGGCGGTTGGCATCGTCGTGCGGCAGGCGGCCCTGCAGCGCTCCGCCTCCGACGCGCCGTCGGTGGTGACCGTCATCCTGCGCGACCGGCTCTGGTGGGCGGGGACGATCGCGGCGGCCGCGGGTTATGCATTCCAGGCGTTCGCGCTGGCGCACGGTTCGGTGCTGCTGGTGCAGCCGCTGGTGGTGTCGTCGCTGCTGTTCGTCCTCCCGCTGAGCGCGTGGTGGACCGGCGGGCGGGTGACAGCGGTCGAATGGGGGTGGGCACTGCTGCTGACCGCGGGTCTGGCGGTGTTCGTGCTCGTCGGGCAGCCCCGCGAGGGACACAATCGTCCGCCGGTGCCCGCGTGGACGATCGCTATGGCCGGCGTGATACCGATCGTCGCGATCTGCGTGGTGGTGGCCCGTCGGACGTCGGGGCGCACCCGGGCGGCCGCACTGGGCGTCGCCGTCGCCGTGGGGCTCGGGATGATCGCCGTGGTCACCAAGATATGCACCCACCGATTCGCGCTCGGCGGGTGGCGCGATCTGCTCTCCATCCCCGCGCCCTACGTTCTGGTCGCACTGGCGGTGGTCGTGACGATCATGCAGCAGTGGGCCTTTCGGGCCGGAGCGCTGTCGGCGTCGGTGCCGATCATGCTCGTCGGCGAGCCCGTCGTCGCCGTGGCGCTGGGCACCGTCGTGCTCGGCGAGCACCTCACCGTCCGTGGCGTGGGCTACGTGGCCCTGCCGATCGCGATCGCCGCCATGCTGGTGGCGACGATCGCGCTCGGCCGCGACTCCGGCGCCCACTCGGAAGTGAACTCCCGCACCACGATTCGGCCTCAGCCGGTGCCGGACCCCACGCCCTAGCTCAGGCCGACGGCGTCGCCGGTGCCTCGTCGCTGCGCTCGTGCGCCTCGTCGAGCACGGTGCGACCGATCTCCGCGTAGGTCTCCGGCTTGGCGGAGCGCAGCCACACCGTGTAGGCCAGTCCGACGACGAAGACGACCAGCAGCATGTACGGACCGGCCTTGAGGACATAGGAATTGGAGGCGGCGCCGGCCGCGACGGCCAGGCTCTGCCACAGCGCCCACACCACGTAGAGCATGCCGACGCCACCGACCACGGGGCAGATCAGCGTCGTGATGACGTTGCCCCGATGCGTCTTCTTGACCCAGAAGTAGGAGATGACCGCGGCCGAGCAGATCGCTTGCACGAGAAGGATGGCCGCCGTCCCGATCAGGGCCAGCAGACCGTAGATGTTGACGTAGGGCACCAGCGACGGGGTGTCCACCAGGTTGCCGCTGGCGTCGGCGGCCTGGACGGCGGTGAAGGCGTAGAACCCCAGCACGATCAGCAGCGTGATGACGCTCTGGACCACCGACGCGACCCAGGGCGATCCATGCTTGGGATGGGTGCTGCCGAGGGTGTTCCTGATCTTCTCCGACGGGATCTCCCGGCCCAGCGCGAACAGGTACCGCGACGCCGCGTTGTGGAAGGCCAGCGCGCACGCGAACGAACCGATCACCAGCAGGATCTTGTAGGCGTCCAACGGAATTGCGCCCAGTTTGGCATCGACCAGCTTGAAGAACAGGTCCAGCGGCGACGCGCTGATCGAGGCCTCCACCGACTGCTTGGCGCCATTGCCGGCGATGACCATGGCGGAGATGAACGTGTAGAACAGGCCGAGTCCGACGACCGCGATGATGGTCGCGCGCGGGATGATCTTCTTCGGGTTGCGGGATTCCTCGCCGTAGACGGCGGTGGTCTCGAATCCGACCCACGACCAGAAGGCGAAGAACAATCCGGTGGCCATCGCACCCGCGGTGGCGGCCGTGCCGAATGCGCCCGCAGGCAGGCTCTGGAAGGCGTTGTTGAGGGCGACGGTCTGGCCCAGCATGAAGCCGTCGGGCCCGCCGCCGGAGAAGATCACCGAGAACGCCAGCGCCAGGAGGATCAGCACCTCGCAGGTCAGCGTGACGCCGAGAATGGCTGCGGTGAGGCTGATGTCGAAGTAGCACAGCACCGCGATGAGCACGATGGCGAACACGCCGAACGCCAGCCACGGGATGTCGACCCCGAAGATGGTGTTGAGGGCGTCGTTCGCGAAGTACGCGAACGCGCCGATCAGGGAACCCTCGAACACCACGTAGGCGAACGTGGCGAGCATGCCGCTCGCCATGCCCCAGATCTGTCCGAGGCCGTGGGAGATGAACCCGTAGAAGGCGCCGGTGGTGGTGATGTGTCGGGCCATCGCGACGTAGCCCAGCGCGAACAGCGTCAGGACGATCGTGGCGAACAGGAAGCCCGCCGGGGCGCCGAGTCCGTTGCCGAAACCGACGGCGATCGGCACGTTGCCCGTCATGGCGGTGATCGGGGCGGCGTTCGCGACGGCCATGAAGATGACCGCGACGATGCCGATGGACCCCTTCTTCAAACCGGACGACGTCGTGGGTGTGCTGACGGCTTCGGATTCAGCAGTCATCGGGGCCTCCTGGGGTGGGATCCGAGAGCAAATGGGGACCGCGAGGCTGCAGTCCATCGCTGAGCGTTGCATCCGCAACCCATTCCGACAACTCGAATGCCGATGTTCCCAGGGATCTCGCGGGTGACCGCCCTGGCATCCGGCCGCCGACACGACGACGGCCCAGGCCCCGGAATCGTCCGAGGGCCTGGGCCGTGGTCAGCGAATTACTGCAGGGTCGAGGTGTCGATCACGAAGCGGTACCGCACGTCGCTGGCGAGCACCCGCTCGTAGGCCTCGTTGACGTAGTCGGCCGCGATGACCTCGATCTCGGGGGTGATGTCGTGCTCGGCGCAGAAGTCGAGCATCTCCTGGGTCTCGGGGATGCCGCCGATCATCGAACCAGACAGGCTGCGGCGCTGCGCGGCGAGCGGGAAGAACGGCAGCTCCATCGGCTTCTCCGGCGCGCCGACCTCGACGAGCGTGCCGTCGGTCGCGAGCAGACCCATGTAGGCGGCGAGGTCGAGATTGGCCGACACGGTGTTGACGATGAGGTCGAACTTGCCCGCGAGCTTGGTGAAGGTGTCCTCGTCGCTGGTGGCGTAGTACTCGTCGGCGCCGAGACGCAGACCGTCCTCCATCTTCTTGAGCGACTGGCTCAGCACGGTCACCTCGGCGCCCATGGCGTGGGCGATCTTGACGCCCATGTGGCCGAGTCCGCCGAGACCGATGATGGCGACCTTCTTGTCGGGCCCCGCACCCCAGTGGTGCAACGGGGAGAACAGCGTGATGCCGGCGCACAGCAGCGGCGCGGCCTTGTCCAGGGGGATGCTGTCCGGGATGCGCAGCACGTAGTTCTCGTCGACGACGATGGCCTGGCTGTAGCCGCCGTAGGTGGGGGTGCCGTCCTTGCCGGTGGCGTTGTAGGTGCCGATCATGCCGCCCTCACCGGTGCAGTACTGCTGCAATCCGGCCTTGCAGTTGTCGCACTCGCGACAGGAGTCGACGAAGCAGCCGACGCCGACGTGATCGCCGACCTTGTACTTGGTGACGTCCGAGCCGACCTCGGTGACGACGCCGGCGATCTCGTGACCGGCGACGACGGGGTACTCGGGCTCGCCCCACTCGCCCTTCACGGTGTGGATGTCGGAGTGGCAGATGCCGGCGAACTTGATGTCGAACGCGACGTCGTGCGGTCCGACGTCGCGGCGCTCGATGGTGGTCTTGGTCAGTGGTTCGGTCGCCGACGTGGCGGCCATGGCGTTAACGGTGGTGGTCATCTTCTCTACGTACCCTCTTGTCGTCTTCTCATTCGAGGCCCTGCCTGCGTCGCGGGCAGGGCAGTGGGGTGGGCGCAGCTCCGCGCCCCCCGGGCAGTGCCAACCCGGGTCCTCACCAGATTAGTCCCGCGGTGGGTTCCCGGCCTGGTCAGAGGCTGGGCGTGGGCTGTCCTCAGCGGTACGTCGAGGTCGACGCGAGGTAGTCGAGCGTCCGGCCGATGCCCGTCACCTCGCGCGCAACGCTGCGCAAGGTGGCTCGGTCGTGAGGAGCCATGTCCGACAGCGACACCAGGTCGTCGACCCGGTCCCCGGCGAGGAACCGTTGCGCCCGCCTGCGCCAGCGCCACCGCAGCAGCCAGTCGAAGCAGTCGCGCAGGCTCGATGCGTCGTCGGCGCCGAGGACGTGGGCCGCCACCGCATGGTCGAGACGCGTCGGCGTGGACAGCGCGTCCGAGTGCGCCGACACCGCCGCCCACCGGGCGATCTTCACCACCGGATCCATGACGGCCAGCTTCACGTCCACGGCGTCGGCGGTCCGCGCGAACACCCGCAGGCGCGAGGGAACGCTCGCGCGCACGGCCGTCGCGTCCTGCAGCATCGCTTGTCGCACAGGGTAATTGCGCTCGGCGGCGGCGACCACCCCGGCCCGCAGCAGGTCTGCGGGACGTCGCGCCGACGGGTCCGGCACGCCCGCGGAATCGGCGAGCAGCCCCGTCATGACGACGCCGCGGTCCTCGCGCGGGTGTGCCGACCACCGTTGGATGCCGTCGGTCCAACTCGCGGCGCGGCGGCAGAAGCGCGGCCTGCTGGCGAGCACCCCGTTGGCGTCACCGGGCACGCCGCACCGCTCCAGGAGCGCATGGACCCCGGCCGCCCGGCCCAGCAGCGCGACCTTCTCGCCGTCCCCGACCGCGTCGCCGAGGACGACCATCGTCTCGACGTCGGAGCCGGGAGCCGCCTCGCCGCGCGCGACGCTGCCGGAGACGAACCACGTCCAGTCCGCGGGCCCGCAGAGTCGAACCCCGGCGACGACGGCGTGGCGCAACACCTCCGACCAGGCCGCCGCCAGCGCGGCCGCGGGGGTGTGACTGCGCAGTTCGTCGGCGATGGCCGCCCGCGCACGTTCGACGCCCGCGCGCAGGAGTGCCTCGTCGGTGGCCGCGTCGATCGCCGTGATGGCCGCCGCGACGCCGCGACCGGTGGGGTGGGCAGCTGGCATGTCGTCGATTGTCACCTGCCGTCACACGGACGTGACGTTGGGGAAACGGCGACAACACGAACCGCGCCTACTTTCTGTCGTGTGACAGAAATCTGCCCACCGTCAGGGAGTGTGCGATGACCTCGACCGTCCACCGCGTGATCGCCTCGCCCGAGGACGCCGCCACGCTCGAAGAGCTCGGCTACACCCAGGAGTTGCACCGCGGCATCGGGGGTTACGCCGCGTTCGCCTCGGGCTTCTCCTTCGTGTCCATCCTCACGACCGTGTTCGCCCTGTTCGCCCTCGGCTTCGGGCTGGGCGGTCCGGCGTTCTTCTTCACCTGGCCCATCGTCTTCGTATGCCAGTTCTGCGTCTGCCTGGTGTTCGCCGAACTGTCCGGCAAGTTCCCCGTCGCCGGGGCGATCTACCAGTGGTCGCGACGCCTCGCGGGCAACGGGGTCGGCTGGTTCGCCGGGTGGTTCATGCTCATCGGCTACATCGTCAGCGTGGCAGCCCTGGCGATCGCCATGCAGAGCGTGCTGCCGTCGATCTGGAGCGGATTCCAGTTGGTCGGCGGCGATTCCTCGCTGACGTCGGTGACCGGGGCGACCAACGCCATCATCCTCGGCGCGATCACCATCGCGCTGTGCACGGTCATCAGCGCTGCCGGGGTGGCGTTCATGGGCAAGATCACGGTCACCGGGGTGACGCTCGAGATCGTCGGGGTCGTCCTCATCGTGATCGCGATGTTCGTCAAGGCCGAGCGCAGCCCCGTCGCTGCCGTCACCAGCACCGGCGGCCACGGCTCGGGCCTCGGCTACTTTCCCGCCTTCCTGGCCTCGATGCTGATGGCGGCCTACGTGATGTACGGATTCGACAGTGCTGCAGAGCTTTCCGAGGAGACGAAGGATCCACGCAAGACCGCGCCCAAGGCGATCGTCACCGCGCTGCTGGTGTCCTTCGTCGGAGGCGGCCTGATGATCCTGGCCGCCCTGGTCGCCGCCCCGTCGCTCGACGATCCGCTGCTGTCGAGCCAGGGCATCGCGTGGGTGCTCACCAGTCAGCTCAGCACGTGGCTGGGCAAGACGCTACTGACGATCGTCGCGATCGCCATCTTCTCCGCGACCCTGGCCATCCAGGCCTCGGCGTCACGGGTGATGTTCTCGATGGCCCGCGACAACCGGCTGCCGTTCGGCTCGTTCCTCTCGAAGGTCAACCGGCGCACCGGAACTCCGGTGATCACCGGGGTCACCGTCAGCGTGCTGGCCATCCTGGTGCTCCTGGTGAACCTCGGCCAGGCGGGGGTCTTCGCGGCGATCACCAGCGTCTCGGTGGTCATCGTGTACGCCGCCTACCTGATGGTGACCGTGCCTGCGCTGGTGCACCGGCTGCGCGGGACGAGCCTGAGCTACGGTCCCCCGGTGATGGACCTCGGCAGGTGGGGCATCCCGGTGAACCTGATCGCGGTGGTCATGGGTGCGGCGCTCTGCGTCGACATCGCCTGGCCGCGCCAGGAGGTCTACGACCCCGACGGCACGTCGTGGGTGCTGCAGTACTTCGCGGTCCTCTTCGTGGCGTTGACGCTCGTCGTCGGATTCGTCGCGTACTGGGTCGTCAGGAACCGCGACGGTGCGCCCCTGCCGTCGGACGCGCTGGTCGGTCCCGACGACGTGCCGGCGTGACGGTCGCGGATTCGATATCTGTCACCTGACAGAAATGTGCATCACGAGTTGTTAACGAGTGATGCGGGATCCGTTACTCCGCGGCAACCACCGGAGGGGCCGCAGCGCGAAAACTATCGATTGACAGATATCCATCGGCGCAGAGGTGTGCCGCAAGCCCGGGAGTCCTCGTGACCAGCGATGTGTCCAGCGACAGAGCGTCGGCGACCGCGACGACGGCAGGGGCCAAGGCCCATGCGCGCGCGCAGCACGGGCGCACGGCCGACGCCATGCGGCACGTTCCCGCCTCGAGCACCCCGACGCCGCCGGACGGCGTCCCCGCCGCGGACCTGGTGTGGTCGGAAACCGTTGCGCCGGGCGGATATACGACCGCGGTACTGGCGAGGGGCACGCGACTGCGGCTGAGCGACCCCAGCGGTGACGCCTGCGCCCACCTGCTGGTGCATCGGGCCGACGGCCCGCACGAACGCCTCAACGTCGCCGACACCGTGAAGGTGCCGTGGCAGGCCTACCTCGGCGTGGGGCACCCGCTGCTCAGCGGGTTCGGTCGCGTCCTGGCCACCGTGGTCGCCGACACCTCGGCGCGCCACGACGCGCTGACGGGGACGACCACGCTCGCCGGCAACGAGGCCAGGTACGGCTCCGGGACCCCGGAGTCGACGTCCCCCGCGGGACGGGAACTCCTGCTGCTCGCGGCGCTCAAGCACGGCCTCGGTCCCCGCGATCTGCCACCCTCGGTGTCGTTCTTCCAGGGCGTCACCGTCGACTCCGACGGCGCCTTCACCTGGCAGGGGTCGGCGGGACCGGGCACGTCGGTCGACCTGCTGCTGCACGTCGACGCGATCGTGTCCCTCGCCAACACCGCGCACCCGCTCGATCCGCGGTCGGAGTTCACCTGCTCGCCGCTGCTGATGCACGCCTGGCCCGCGGCCGCCGACCTCGACGCGCTGGTGGCCGGAGACCTGGTCGGGCCGCTGGGGCCCGAGCACCGACAGGCGATCGCCAACACCGACGCCGACCTGGCCGCCCGAGGAGTGCTGTGAACACCGCGCTGATTCCTGGTCCCACCGTGCTCGACGAGACCGTCGCCGCCCGGGCCGCCTGGTCGACCGTGGTGGCCGCGGGTGACGTGCTGACCATCGTCGACCTGGAGGGCAACCAGGCCGTCGACTGTCTGCTCTATGCGGCCGCCGACACCAGCGTGCGGTACTCCGCCGTGGAAACCATTGCCCGACAAGGGCGCATCGTCCTGACGACCGGGTCGGTGCTGCGGGCGGACACCGGGGAGGCGCTGATGACCGTCGTGGGCGACGAGGTCGGCGTGCACGACACCCTCGGTGGTGCGTGCTCCAAGGAGTCCAACACCCTGCGCTACGGTCAGCACACCCGCGCCCAACACGGCTGCATGGAGAACTTCCTCATCGAGGGTGCGCGGCACGGCCTCGGCGCCAGAGATCTCGCGAGCAACATCAACTGGTTCATGAACGTGCCGGTGGACCCCGACGGCGCGCTCGGCATCGTCGACGGGTTGTCGGCCCCGGGCAAGCGGGTCGCCCTGCGCGCCGACGTCGACACCCTCGTCCTCGTCTCGAATTGCCCGCAGATCAACAACCCCTGCAACGCGTTCAACCCGACGCCGGTGCGCATGATCGTCACCCGCCCCGAGGCGGGCGCGGCATGACGCGCAGCGTGCTGATCGCCAACCGTGGCGAGATCGCCGTCCGCCTGGTGCGCTCGGCGCGTCTGCTGGGCCTGCACACGGTGGCGGTGTTCTCCGACGCCGACCGCGGCGCACCGCACGTGCGACTCGCCGACGAGGCGGTGCGGCTCGGCCCCGCCGCGCCGAGTGAGAGCTACCTGCGAGTCGACGCGATCCTCGATGCGGCGGCCGCGACCGGCGCCGAGATGATCCATCCCGGTTACGGATTCCTCTCCGAGGACGCGGACTTCGCGACCGCCGTCGAGGCGGCGGGCATCGCGTTCGTCGGTCCGACGCCGCATCAGCTGCGCGTCTTCGGCACCAAGCACACCGCCCGCGCCGCGGCCCGCGCCGCCGGCGTGCCCGTGTTTCCCGGCTCCGACCTGCTCGACGACGCCGCCAGCGCGCAGGCCGCGGCCGACGAGATCGGCTATCCCGTCATGCTCAAGGCCACCGGCGGTGGCGGCGGCATCGGCATGCAGGTCTGCCGCGACGCCGCCGAGCTGCGGGCGGCGTTCGACCGGGTGTCGCGGCTCGCCGAGCGCAGCTTCGGGTCCGCCGGGGTGTTCGTCGAGCGCTTCGTCGACGAGGCGCGCCACGTCGAGGTGCAGATCTTCGGCGACGGCACCGGCCGCGTGGTGTCCCTCGGAGACCGCGACTGCTCGCTGCAGCGGCGCAACCAGAAGGTCATCGAGGAGGCGCCCGCGCCCAACCTGCCCGAAACCGTTCGCGCACAGCTGCATTCGTCGTCGCGGGCGCTGGCCGCCTCCGTGGGCTACCGTTCGGCGGGCACCGTCGAATTCGTGTACGACCCACGCCGCGAGGAGGCATCCTTCCTCGAGGTCAACGCCCGGCTGCAGGTCGAGCACCCCGTCACCGAGGCCGTCACCGGTCTCGACATCGCCGCGTTGATGTTCCGGCTGGCGTCCGGCGAGGACGACGTCCTGGCAGCACATCTCGCACCGGGGGAGACGACGGGTGCGGTACCCGTGGCGGGGCACGCCGTCGAGGCGCGCGTGTACGCCGAGGACCCCTCGCGCGACTACCGGCCGAGCACCGGCACGCTGGTCGCCGTCGAGTTTCCCACGGCTGAGGGTGATCCTGCCCTTCAGGGTGATCCGGCGCCGCGCGTCGACACGTGGGTCGAGGCGGGCACCGAGGTGTCCGCGGCCTATGACCCCCTGCTGGCCAAGGTGATCACGGTGGGCGCGGATCGCGACGAGGCCTTCGACCGACTCGGCCGCGCACTGGACGCCACCGTGCTGCAGGGCATCGAGGTCAACGTCGGGCTGCTGCGCGCGGCGTGCGCACTGCCCGACGTGCGCGCTGCACGGCACAGCACCGCCACGCTCGCCGGGGTGCCCGACCCCCGTCCCCGCATCACCGTCGAACGGCCCGGTCTGCTGACGACGGTGCAGGACCTGCCGGGACGCGTGGGGCTGTGGAACGTCGGGGTGCCTCCGAGCGGTCCGATGGACGATCTGTCCTTCCGGCTCGGCAACCGCGCGCTCGGCAACCCCGAGGGGGCGCCGGGCCTGGAGTGCACGGCCTCGGGACCCGCACTGCGCGTGACGGATTCGACCACCTTCTGCGTCACCGGCGCACCGTGCCCGGTCACCGTCGACGGCGAGCCGGTACCGATGTGGGAGCCGGTCGACGTGCCCGCGGGTGCGGTGCTGGCGATCGGCGCGGCCGAGACCGCGGGACTGCGGACCTACGTGTTGGTGGCCGGTGGCTTCGACGTGCCGACCTACCTCGGCAGTGCGTCGACCTTCACCCTCGGTCGCTTCGGTGGCCACGGTGGCCGCCAGCTGGTCGTCGGCGACGTGCTGCGCGCGGACGCCTCGACGCCGACCGGCCCGGCCGCCCCGGTGCCGGTGGAACTGCGTCCGGCCATGCCCTCGGAGTGGGAGCTGACCGTCACCGAGGGGCCCCACGGCGCGCCGGAGTTCTTCACCCGCGAGGACGTCGACACGCTGTTCACCGCCGGCTACGTCGTGCACTTCAACTCGGCGCGCACCGGCGTTCGCCTGGAAGGCCCGCGGCCCACGTGGGCACGTCCCGACGGCGGTGAGGCCGGACTGCACCCGTCCAACATCCACGACACCGCGTATTCCGTTGGCGCGCTGGACTTCACCGGCGACACCCCGATCCTGCTCGGACCCGACGGGCCCAGCCTCGGCGGGTTCGTCTGCCCCGTCACGGTCGTCGCCGCGGACCGCTGGAAGCTCGGGCAGCTGCGCCCGGGGGACACCGTCCGGTTCGTGCCGATCCGGGCGGCCGACGCACCGTCGCGCCGCGAACTCGGCGCCGCGCGACGTGCGGCCGACCCGATCGTGGCGCGCGGGGCCCGGGACGGCGACGACGGCGTGCTGGCCCGCCGCGACGCCGACGGCGCACCCGCGGTGACCTACCGGCGCAGCGGCGACGACAACGTCCTGATCGAGTACGGCGACATGGTGCTCGACCTCGCCCTGCGGGCCCGGGTCCACGCGTTGAACGAGCGCCTCGAGAACCTCTCTCCGCCAGGCATCTTGGACCTCACGCCCGGTATCCGGTCGCTGCAGGTGCACGTCGATCCCGACGTCCTGTCGATCGACCGGCTGCTCGGACTGCTGGCCGAACTCGAGGACGACCTGCCCGCCACCTCGGAGCTGGTCGTGCCCAGCCGGTCGGTCCGACTGCCCTTGTCCTGGGACGACCCGGCGACCCGCGAGGCCATCGCGCGGTACACGTCCGGCGTGCGCGACGACGCCCCGTGGTGCCCGTCCAACATCGAGTTCATCCGCCGGGTCAACGGTCTGGCCACCCAGGACGACGTCATGGCGACGGTGTTCTCGGCGGAGTACCTGACGCTCGGACTCGGCGACGTGTACCTCGGTGCCCCGGTCGCCACGCCGCTGGATCCCCGGCACCGGCTGGTCACCACGAAGTACAACCCGGCGCGGACCTGGACCGCGGAGAACTCCGTCGGCATCGGCGGCGCGTACCTGTGCATCTACGGGATGGAGGGGCCGGGCGGGTATCAGTTCGTGGGCCGGACGACCCAGGTGTGGAGCCGCTACCGGGACACCGCGCCGTTCGAGCCGGGCAGCCCGTGGCTGCTGCGCTTCTTCGATCGCATCTCCTGGTATCCGGTCACCGCGGAGGAACTGCTCGACCTGCGGGCCGACATGGCGGCCGGTCGCGGATCGGTGGACATCGTCGACGGCACCTTCTCCCTGGCCGACCACGAGCGCTTCCTCGCCGACAACGCCGAGTCCATCGCGGACTTCCGGGCCACGCAGACAACGGCTTTCGCGGCGGAACGGGCGGCGTGGGCCGCGGCGGGCGAGTTCGACCGCGCCGAGCGGGCCGAGTCGAGGGTCAGCGTGCCGGACATGGACCTGCTCCTCGCCGACGACGAGGAGAGGGTCGACGCGCCGTTCTCGTCGAGCGTGTGGAAGGTCGACGTCGCCGTGGGCGACCACGTCGTCGCCGGCCAGGCCCTGCTGGCGCTGGAGGCCATGAAGATGGAGACCGTGGTGACCGCGCCCGCCGACGGCGTCGTCACCAAGGTCCTGGTCGAGGCGGGCCACCAGGTCGATCCCGGGACCCCCCTGGTCGTCGTCGGCCCGGCGCAGGATCGCGACGCGAGGGGAGTGCCGGCATGACGGTCCAGCGCACGTCGGCCGTGCAGCGGGTGCGGGCAGCCTATGCGGCGATCGAGGCGGTCGACCGCCCGGAGGTCTGGATCTTCCTGCGGCCCATGGCCGATGCGCTGGCCGACGCCGAAGCCGTGGACGCGGCGGTCGCCTCGGGTGCCGACGCCCCGCTGGCCGGTCTCGCGGCGGCGGTCAAGAACAACGTCGACGTGGCAGGACTGCCGACCACCGCCGGCTGCCCGGCCTATGCGACGGAGCCCGCGGCCGCCGACGCCGTGACGGTCGCCCGGCTGCGCGCCGCGGGCGCGGTCGTCATCGGGGCGACCAACCTCGACCAGTTCGCCACCGGGCTCGTCGGCACGCGCAGTCCCCATGGCGCCGTGCGGGATTCGCGTCGTCCCGATCGCATCTCGGGCGGTTCGAGCGCCGGGTCGGCCGTCGCCGTCGCCCTCGGCCTCGTCGACGTCGCGATCGGCACCGACACCGCCGGCTCGGGCCGCGTGCCCGCCGCCCTGCAGGGCATCGTCGGGATCAAGCCCACCTTTGGGGTGGTGCCGACCGACGGCGTCGTCCCGGCGTGCCGGTCCTATGACTGCGTGACGGTGTTCGCCAGGGACCTCGACACCGCCGACGCGGCGATGGCCGTGATGGCGGGCGGAGCGCGACCGTTCCCGCCCGACGCCCCGTTGGCCGCCCCCGAGTCACCGAAAGTGGCGGTGCCGCAGGATCTCTCGATGCTGTCGGCGTCATGGCAGCAGGCCTTCGGCGCGGCGCGCGAGCGCCTCGAAGCCCACGGCGCGACGGTGGTGGAGATCGACCTCTCGGCGTTCCTGGCCGCCGCCCGCCTGCTGTACGAGGGCGGTCTGGTCGCCGAGCGGCACGAGGCCGTCGGCGAGTTCGTCGACGCGCACCCCGACGAGGTGGATCCGGTCGTGCGCGGAATCGTCACGGCCGCAGGCCATGTCACGGCGACGCGGTTGCTCGCGGACCGCCACCTGCTCGCCGAGCTGACGACGACCGCGATGGCCGAACTGGGCGACTGCGATGCACTGCTGCTACCGACCACCACCGCGCACCCCAGCCTCGCGGACGTCGCGGCCGACCCCATCGGCGTGAACTCCCGCCTCGGGACGTTCACCAACTTCTGCAATCCGATGGACATGTGCGCGGTGGCCGTGCCCTCGGGCACCGCGGGGGAGGACCAGTTCGGCGTCTCCATCGTCGCGCGCGCCGGGGCCGACGCCCTGGCCATCGACCTCGCCCGCCTCGTCACCGCACCGACGGCGTCGGTCGCGCTGCCGGGGGCCGCCTCGCTGGCGGGCCGCCCCACGCCGTGGCCCGTGCACGCGGGCGCCGACGCGACCCTGCTCATGGTCGTCGGCGCCCATCTGCGCGGACAGCCCTTGGCCTTTCAGCTCGAAGAGCGCGGCGCCCGATGGATGGGTCCGGTGGCCACCGCGCCCGTGTACCGGCTGGCGCGCCTGCACACCACGCCGCCCAAACCGGGCCTGGTCCGCGTCGGCGCCGAGGACGGCTCCGCCATCGGTGGTGAGCTCTGGCTGGTGGGCACCGCGCGACTCGGTGACTTCCTGGCGATGCTGCCCGCCCCGATGTCGCTGGGTCGGGTGACCCTGGCCGACGGCACCGAGGTCGTGGGCTTCGGCTGCGCACTCGACGCGTGGCAGGCGGGTGAGGACATCACCCGCTACGGCGACTGGCCGACCTACCTGAGCAGCGTCGCCTCACCGGATTCGACGCGGGCATAGCGATCGGTCGCGGCACCGGTGCGCCGTCGCACGGCGGGGTCCGGGTCGGGTATGCCGAGCACGCGCAGGCACGCATCGGCGACGTGCATCGGCAGCTCGAGGCGTTCGGGGCCCGGCGGCACCGACCACATGTTCACCAGCGATTCGACGAGGCGGAACGGGAGGTCCGCCGCCGCCTCGTGCACGCCGGTCTGGTCGACTACGGCCCGGCTCGACGCCAGGTAGTGCAGCCGCAACCGCTCGCGGTCGGACCAGAACGGCTCGAGGTGAGCGTCGCGCAACTCCGGTAGCAGGTACAGCGCGCCGAGGTTCCAGCGTCCGGTGAGCAGTTGGCCGCCGTCGAACGCGGCGAGCGCGTGCAGGTGCTCGGCCGCGGTCAGGGCGGGCTCGGCGTCCAGCAGGGTGGGAATGAACGCCAGCGTGGGGCTCACGGTCTGACCCAGCAGGGCGCACAGGATGTCGTCCTTGGTCTTGAAGTAGTGGTAGAGCGAGGCCTGGCGGATGCCGACGGACTCCGCGATGGACCTGGTCGAGGTGCGCGCATAGCCCAGCGTGGTGAAC
This sequence comes from Mycolicibacterium madagascariense, assembly GCF_010729665.1. NCBI lineage: Bacteria > Bacillati > Actinomycetota > Actinomycetes > Mycobacteriales > Mycobacteriaceae > Mycobacterium > Mycolicibacterium madagascariense. The sequence continues at coordinate 2,119,359 of NZ_AP022610.1, forward strand.
AATTCACCTGCGGCGTCCAGGATTTCGTCGCGCGCCGTGCTGCCAGGGCGCTTCTGGTCGTGGTGGCGGGGTCGTCCGGCCCGAGCGAGCGGCATGACTCATCGTGGACCATGCCCGGCCCGAAATGGTCCTGTCCCACCGTTTCTGTCACATGACAGAAACGCGCGATACGCATCGGTTACGTGCGCCGTCGATTGGTTACGCCAGCGACACCCACCGCGTCGGTGGGGCCGGAAAACTGTCGGTTGACAGGGGGCGGCCCGCGGACGTGCCTCCCACCCTGCTGACATCGACACATTCGGGAGCGTTCCACATGGGCATCGCGGTTTCCCACGACGACGCCGTCTCCCAGGTCGCGGGCACGCCCGCCGTACCCCCGGTCGACGACGCCGTCGCGACGATCCGCGACCTGCGCGTCACGTTCCGGCGCAACGGCCGTGACGTGCACGCCCTGCGCGGGGTGTCGCTGACCATCGGCAAGGGAGAGATCCTCGGGCTGGTCGGCGAATCCGGCTCCGGCAAGAGCGTGCTCGGGTTCAGCATGCTCGGTCTGCTGCCACCGCAGACCCGCATCGACGGCGACGTCTTGGTGGCGGGTTCGGACATGGTCGACGGTGACGCCAAGGCCATCCGCGCCGTGCGCCGCCTCGACCTGGGCGCCGTCTTCCAGGACCCGATGACCTCGCTGAACCCCACCATGCGGATCGGCAAGCAGGTCGAGGAGGCGGCGGGTAGCCAGGACGAGGCGCTGCGGCTGCTGACTGCGGTCGGCATCCCCGATCCGAAGCGCCGGCTGCGGGCCTACCCGCACGAGCTGTCCGGCGGGCTGCGGCAGCGCGTGATGATCGCCATCGCGATCGCCGGCAACCCCGACCTCATCATCGCCGACGAACCGACGACCGCCCTCGACGTCACCGTGCAGGCCCAGGTGCTGCGGCTGCTGCGCCGGCTGCGCGACGAGATCGGGTGCAGCATCGTCTTCATCACCCACGACCTCGGCGTCGCCGCCCAGATCTCCGACCGGATCGCGGTGCTCTACGCGGGCCGGATCGCCGAGATCGGTCCCACGGCAAGCGTTCTCGGAACGCCCGCGCACCCCTACACCCACGGTCTGCTGCGCTCGCGGCTGACGTTGACGACGGCCCGCGACCGCAAGCTCGCGGCGCTGGCGGGGTCGGTGCCCAGCGCCGTGACACCGCTGCCGGGCTGCGCATTCGAACCGCGGTGCCCGCTCGCCACCGACGACTGCACGACGTCGCCACCGGACCCGGTCGCCGTGACCCCCGACCGCACCAGCGCGTGCATCCTGCCGCTGGAGCAGGTGGCCGAGGAGCTCGGCACCAAGGCGACCAACACCGAGGAGCCGTTCCCCGAGGCCGCCGACGACGGCGCGGAGCTGCCGGCGTCGGTGGTGCTGCGCGACGTCACCAAGACGTTCACGGTGACCAAGCGCTGGCTGGACAGGTCCTCCGGCGGTGGGAAACTACAAGCGCTGCGCGGGGTTTCACTGCGCGTGGCACACGGCGAGTCGATCGCCCTGGTCGGCGAGAGCGGCTCCGGCAAGTCGACGCTGCTGCGCGCCATCGCCGGCCTGGAGAAGCCGACCACCGGTGAGGTCAGCCTGGTGGCGGGTCAGCGGCCGCAGATGGTGTTCCAGGACGCGGGCGCATCGCTCACGCCGTGGTTGTCGGTGGGCGAGCTGATCTCCGAGCGGCTGCACGGCAGCGGCATGTCGCGGGCCCAGCGCCGCGACGCCGTCGTCGAGGTGCTCCGGCGCGTCGGGCTGCCCGCCGAGATCGCGAAGTCGCGGGCCGGGCAGCTGTCCGGCGGTCAGCGCCAACGGGTTTCGCTGGCCCGGGCGACCGTCGTCCCGCCGTCGGTGCTGCTGTGCGACGAGCCGACCAGCGCGCTGGACGTGTCGCTGGCCGCCTCGGTGCTCAACCTCATCGGCGATCTGCGGCGCACCCTCGACATGTCCGTGGTCTTCGTGACGCACGATCTCTCGGTGGCGCGCGTCGTCGCCGACCGCATCGCGGTGATGTACCTCGGCCGCATCGTCGAGATCGGGCCCGCCGAACAGGTCATCGGCGCCCCGGCGCACCCCTATACGCAGGCGCTCGTCGACTCGATCCCCGACCTGGGCCGCGAATCCCGGGTGCTACCAGGCGAACCCGCGAGCCCGCTCTCCCCGCCCGCGGGGTGTGCGTTCCACCCGAGGTGCGCGATCGCGCTGGACGCCTGCAGCGGAGCCGACCTCGACGTCCGTCTGGAAGGCATTCCCGGCAACCCGCACCAGGTTGCCTGCATCGAGCGGAAGGCCATCTGATGGCGATCGCAGCAACCGGTGACTCCCTCGTCCGCGCGCGCAGTCTGCGGCTGCCCTCGCTGCCGCAGTCGCGGTCGACGATGATCAACTGGGCCGGCTTCTCCCTGGTGTTCGTCGTCACGATCGTGGCGGTCGCCGTGCCGTTGCTCGCCCCGCACGATCCGCTGCTGCCGGTCGGCATGCCGCTGCAGGCGCCCGGCACGCACGGATTCCTGCTCGGCAGCGACAGCATCGGCCGTGACATCCTCTCGCGCGTGCTCTACGGCGTGCGGTCCAGCTGGTACGCGGCGCTCGTCGTGGTGGCGGTCGGGTTGCTGTTCGGCGGTCTCGTCGGGTTGATCGCGGGTGCGACGGGCGGCTGGGTCGACGCGCTCCTGATGCGCATCACCGACGGCTTCCTGTCGCTGCCCGCGCCGGTGCTGGCGATCGCCGTCGTCGCCGCGCTCGGGCCGGGTTTCGTGCACACCCTCATCGCGGTGTCGATCGTGTGGTGGCCGTTCTATGCGCGGCTGGTCCGCGGTGAGGTGGCGCGGCTGGCCGCCCGACCGCACGTCGAGGCGGCGAAACTAGCTGGGGTGAGCCGTTTTCGGCTCGCCGGGCGCCATCTGTTGCCCGGTGCCGTGCCCAACGCGCTCGTCGCGGCGAGCCTCGACCTCGGCACGCTGATCCTGACCCTGGCGGCGCTGTCGTTCCTCGGCCTCGGCCAGTCCGCGCCCGCCCCGGAACTGGGCGCCGACTCGGCCCGCAACCTGAGCTACTTCCTCCAGCAGTGGTGGATACCGGTGATGCCCGGTCTCGGCGTCCTGGTGCTGGCGCTGATCGGCAACATCGCGGGTGACTGCCTGCGCAACCTGATGAAGACGAGCTGACCATGAAGACCTTCATAGCGACGAGACTGGCCGCGACGGTGGCGATCCTGATCGCCCTGACCGGGGTGATGTTCTTGCTGCAGCACATCTCGCCCATGGACCCGGTCAAGGCTCAACTGGGGGCTCAGGCCTCGGCCGAGGCGGTGGCCGCCCGCCGACAGGCGCTCGGCCTGAACGACCCCGTGCTGGTGCAGTTTTGGCGTTATCTGACCGGGGCTGCGACCGGTGATCTCGGGACGTCGTTCCGGACCCGGCACGGCGTCGCGTCGGATCTGGCCACGTTCTTTCCCGCCACCCTCGAGCTGGCGATCTACGGGCTGGTGATCGCGCTGCTGCTGGCCGTGCTGCTGGCGTTCAGCACCACCCTCAAGTGGCGCGGGGCAGGCGCATTGCGCGCGATCCTGTTCACCGGATCCTCGGCGCCCATGTTCCTGCTGGGCATCCTCGGGCTGATCGTGTTCTACAAGCAGCTCGGCTGGGTCCCCGCCAACGGGCGCATCAGCATTCCCAATCCACCGACGGGGCCGACGGGGCTATTGACCGTCGACGGGCTGCTGCACGGTCGCTTCGACGTCGTCGGCGACGCCCTGCACCATCTCATCCTGCCCGCGCTGGTCATCGCGATCGGCCCGGCCGTGGCGATCGGACGCGTGCTGCGCAGCAGCCTCATCGGTGACATCGACAGCGACTACGCGCGGACCGCGCGCGCCAAGGGGCTGCCCGAGGGCAAGATCCTCGCCCGCCACGTGCTGCGCAACTCGATCGGCTCGGCGCTGTCCATGACGGGTCTGCAAGTGGGACTAATGTTCTCGGGGGTGTTGGTCGTCGAGCAGGTGTTCGGCTGGCCCGGCATCGGCCAGTACATCTCGCAGAGCATTCCCGTCGCGGACTTTCCCGCCATCGCCGGCGTCACGCTGATGCTCGGCGCCCTCTACGTCTTCATCAACACGGCCGTGGACCTACTCCAGGCCGCCGCAGATCCACGCATCGCAACAACAGGAGGTTAAGTGCCGAAACAACCGCTCATCGTGGGCAACCCGGTGTTCGTCGTCGTCGACATGCAGGAGGGCGGCGGCCTACCCGCGGAGGAGATGGGCATTCCCGTCATGCCGGGCAACGCCGAGCGCGTCGCGGTCGCCGAGCGGCTGCTCGCCGCGGCGCGCGCCGCCGACGTCCCGGTGGTGTTCTTCCAGGAGGTGCACCGGCCCAGCGGCGTCGACTTCGGCCGTGAACTCGACGGTGTCGAGGGCGTCCATTGCGTGGAGGGCGAGCGGGGCACCGATCTGGAGCCGACGCTGCGACCGATACTCGACGGGTCGCGGCAGGAATTCCACCTCGTCAAGCGGCGCTACTCCGGGTTCATCGGCACCGAATTCGACATCGTGCTGCGCGGTCTCAAGGCCGACACGCTCATCCTCGTCGGCGGTCTGACCGACGTCTGCGTGCACTACACCTTCGCCGACGCCCATCAGCGCGACTACTACGTCCGGGTCGTCACCGACTGCGTCGGCGGGTCCTCGCAGTACCGGCACGACGCCGCCCTCGACGCCATGGAGTACCTCCAGACCGGCGCCCTGCGCACCAGCGACGAGATCCTCGCCGCGTTCGAAGCACTGACCACCCCCGTCCTCGAAGGAGCCGCACGATGACCCTCCGATTGCGCGCGGTGGCCGTGGCCGCTGCGGCCATGCTGGCGCTCAGTGGTTGCGGCGGTTCGAATTCCGGTGGCAGCAGCACGCCCAACGCCGCGCCGACCGACAAGGTGCTGCACCTGTCCTTCCTGCAGGACATCGGACAACCGCCGGACCCCGACGTCTTCTACGCCGGCCAGGGTCTGCTGCTGACCACCAACATCTACGAGGGCCTGCTGCAGTACAAGGCGGGCACCGACAAGCCCGTCCTCGAGCCGCTGCTGGCCACCTCGTGGACGGCGTCGCCGGACAACAGGGTGTTCACGTTCCAGCTCCGTCAGGGCGTCAAGTTCCACGACGGCACCCCGTTCACCTCGGCGGCCATCAAGGCATCCTTCGATCGCCGGCTCGCGGTCAACCAGGGCCCCGCCTACATGGTGCAGGACGTGGCATCCGTCGTCCCCCAGGGTGATTACGCCGTCACCGTCACGCTGAAGGCACCCAACTCGGCGTTCCTGGACTACATGGCCTGCCCCTACGGACCGCGCATCCTCAGCCCCGAGGGCTTGAAGAAGAACGCCGGCACCGACAACGCCCAGAACTACCTGACCACCCACGACCTGGGCACCGGGCCCTACACGCTGACCGACGCGCAGGTCGGATCGCACTACGGCATGGCGTCGTTCCCGGACTACTGGGGCCCCAAGCCGTACTTCGAGAAGATCGACATGCCGGTCATCACCGACGTGTCGGCGCAGCAGCTGCAGTTCAACAACGGTCAGATCGCGGCGATCCTGCACGACCTGCCGTCCTCGGCCGTTCAGTCGTATCTGGACAACAAGTCGTTCTCGAACTACTCGCTGCCGACGATGATGTCCAACTACCTGTACGTCAATCCGAAGAAGGGAATGTTCACCGATCCCAAGAACCGGACGGCCGTCCTGCAGGCCATCGACGTCGACCAGCTGGTCAAGCAGACGTACTTCGGTCGCGGCCAGGCCGCGCCGCAGATCTACCCGCCCAACATGATCGACGCGCAATTCGCGAAACAGGCTCTGCCGCATGATCCCTCGGTGCTGACCGCGCTGGCGGGTAGCCTGCCCGCGGATCAGAAGTCGCTCACCATCGGCTACGACTCGAGCAATCCGGACAACCAGCTGGTGAGCAATCTGATCCAAACCCAGTTGGCCGCAGCCGGTTTGACCGTCAAGGTGCAGAGCTACCCGACGTCGCAGATCTTCGGGTGGATCGGCACCCCGGCGAACGACGCGCCGGACATCCTGCTGAACCTGGGCTGGCCCGACGCCCCGTCGCCCTACACGTGGGGCCACATCTCGTGGGATCCCGACGGCGGTCTGAACTACCTCGGCTGCTCGGCGCCGCCGGTGACTGCCGCGCTGGCACAGGGTCTCCCCACCGGTGACTCGCAGGCGTTCTCCCAGGCCGGTGAGGAGGCCATCAAGACCGGCTGCTGGCTGAACGTCGCCGACGTCAACGACTTCATGGTCGCCCAGCCGTGGCTCAAGGGCATCGAGCAGGCCCACGTCGTGACCAACCCGAATTCACTTCGGCTGGCCGCTCTCTCGGTGGGCTGATGACGGCACTCGTGCGAAAGAGCGGGGTGCGCAGGATCGTCCTCCTCACGCTGGGGTGGGAGGATCTGCCGAAATCGGTGTCGGTGCACGGCAGTTCGCCCGAGCTGCGGATGCGTGAGCCGGTGCCCGGCGTGCTGCTGCAGACCGACGGCGGATGGGTGCTGCTCGATACCGGCTTCAACACGGCACTGATCCGCGACCCGCATCTGCGGCGCCGGTACTTCCCCTCGGTGGAGTACCAGCCGCTGCTGCCGGGTCCCGGCGAGCCGATCGAGGAGTCGCTGTTCGAGATCGGCGTCGACGTCGACGACATCCACGTGGTGGCGCTGTCGCACCTGCACGTCGACCACGCCGGCGGGCTCAAGTTGTTCGCGGGCAAGGTGCCGGTGCACGCGCAGCGGCGGGAGCTCGAATACGGGCTGTCGAATCATCCCGAGCCGGAACGACATTCGATCTACCGGGTGGACTTCGACGACCCCAACATCGACTGGCAGCTCGCCGACGGCGAAGCCGAGATCGCGCCGGGCATCACCGCGGTGCCGACGTACGGGCACACGCCCGGGCATCAGAGCTTCGTCGTCGAGCTCGACGAGTCGGTCGGTGGTGACGGCTTCGTCTTCGCCTTCGACGCCGCCGATCTCACCGAGAACATCGAGCACGAGCTGGCCATCGGCGGGTACATCGGCGTCGAACCGGAGGAGACCGTCGAGCCCATCCGCAGGCTCAAACAGCTCGCCAAGGACAAGGGCTATCCGCTGATACCCGGCCACGATCCGCACGTGTGGCCCGAACTGGCAGGCCACTTCCACGAACGCTTCGGGCCGCTGACTCCGACATGACCGCGCCCGTCATCGCCGACTGCGCCGGGCTGTGGCGGCGCAGCCTGCTGATCGGAGCCGACGGCACCCGCGACACCGGCGGCGATGTGCGGTGGCTGCAGGGGATCACCGGGTACGTCGACTCTCGGGGATTCGCGGGCCGACTCGAGCAGCAGGGCGACGTCTTCCACTGGCACCGTGACGTCGACCTGTTGCCGCCGGGGCCCTTTCCCGATGCCGGGGCCATGCTGTGGGACGGCGACGTGCTCGTCGAGACCGGCGTTCACGAGGACTACGTCGAGCACTGGGTGCGCGAGGACGGGCCGTCGACGCCCCTCGGAGCGGTCTTCCTCCAGGGGCCCGACGGTGCCGACGGGGTGTGGCTGCGCGTCGGCGACGCGTTCGGCTGGGCCGGTGGGGGCACCGTCGTCATCGGCACCGTGGGGGATTCGCACTGGCAACGCCTGAGCGACGGCCGGTCCGCGGCCGGGCTCGAGGTCGACGGGGCGACGTGGACCATCCAACGAAGCGAAGGAAGCATGCACTCATGAGCGCGTTCACGTCGGTGCCCATCGTCGACATCAGCGGCCTGCGATCCACCGACGACCACGAATGGTCAAGGGTGGCAACCGAACTCGGCACCGCCGCCCGCGAGGTCGGCTTCTTCTACGTCAGCGGGACGGGCGTCGACGAGGCGCGGTTCGCGCGTCTGCTGGCGGCCACCAGGGAATTCTTCGCCCTCCCCGTGGAGGAGAAGATGCGCAGCTACATCGGTCTGTCGCGGTGTCACCGCGGCTACGTGCCCGTCGGCGAGGAGGGGGTGGAGAACGGCGTGCCCGACCTGAAGGAGGCGTTCGACACCGCCCTGGACCTGCCCGCCGACGATCCCGACTACCTGGCGGGCAACCCAATGCTCGGGCCCAACACGTGGCCCGAACTACCCGGCTTCGCCGAGGCCGTCACCGACTACTACCAGGCGGTGCTGGAGGTCGGGCACCTGCTGCTGCGCGCCTTCGCCGTCGCGCTCGGCGAGGACCCCGACACGTTCACCCGCCACGCCGCCAAGACACCGAGCCAGCTGCGGCTGGTGCACTATCCCTACGACCCGAACGCGGTGGATGCGCTCGGCATTGGCGCGCACACCGACTACGAGTGCTTCACGCTGCTGAAGCCGACGGCGCCCGGCCTGGAGGTGCTCAACGGTGCGGGGGAGTGGATCGACGTGCCGCCGGTGCCGGGCACCTTCGTCGTCAACGTCGGTGACCTGCTGGAGCTGTGGACGAACGGCGCCTTCATCGCCACGAGCCACCGCGTGCGCAAGGTCGTCGAGGAGCGCTACTCGTTCCCGCTGTTCTTCAACGTCGACTACGACACCGAGGTGAAACCGCTGCCGCAATTCGCGTCACCCGACGGCGAGGACCGCCCACCCCTGCGCGCGGGCGAGCACCTATTCGCCCAGACCGCACAGTCCTTCGCCTACCTGCGGCGCCGCATCGAGAGTGGTGAGCTGGTGCTGCCCGAGGGATCGCTGCGGCTCAACCAGTTCGGCCAGCAGGCGCTGCAGGGCGTGGAGTAGGCCCGGTCTTGGCGGTACCGCCGGGTCTTGGTGGTACGGCCGGGTCTGGTGGCACTATCCCGTGCGCAGGCGTCATCATTCGTTGACGATCGTCATCACATGATGACGCCCCCGACTGCGTACCCACTCCCGGAGACCGCCGGAGAGTCGCGGCCGGCTCAGTTGATGGGCGCGTTGACGAAGCGTAGATCGGCGAGCATGCCGCGGGCGGCGACGAGGCCCTGGCCGGTCTGCCACACCTCGTCGTTGACGATGAAGACGCGATTGTCCTTGGTGGCAGACAACTTTCGCCACGCGTCACTCTCCAGCACGGCGTCGGCGCGTTCCTTGGCCGCGGGGGAGTCGAACGTCAGGTAGACGATGTCGCCGTCGGCCGCCGAGAAGTCCGTCGACTTGGTCACCTGCGACGTGCTGATCTCCTGGTAGGGCTTGTCCTTGAACCGCTGCGCGATGGGCCGGTCGGCGCCGATCGCGCTGAGCACGCTGGCGGGGAAGTCGTCGGTGCCGTAGACCCGCAGGGTGTTCTGGGTCAGCTGCACCACCGACACCTGATAGTGGGTCGCGTCGTCGTCGGCACCGGTCTTGGCGGCGGCCTGCTGGAAACCGGCGAGCAGCGCGGTGGCGGCGTCGTTGCGGCCCGTCGCCGCGCCGACGGTGCGCAGCGTGTCCTGCCAGCCCGGCCCCGGCGGACCGGTGAACACCGTCGGCGCGATGCCCGACAGCTCGCCGTAGGCCTCCGGCGTGAGCGCCTCGGAACCGAGGATGAGGTCGGGGTTGGCGGCCTTGATCGCGCCGACGTCGGGGGTGGAGCGGGTGCCCGCCGGCGGCACGGCGTGGATGACCGAACCGAGGTAGGAGGGTTGGCTCGACGACCCGTCGGCCAGTGCGGCGGCGACGATGCGCGACTGCAGCCCCAGCGCGCACAGCGCGTCGAGCTGGTCGCCGGACAGCACCACGATGCGCTGCGGATCGGCGGGCACCTCGGTGGTGCCTGCCGCGTGGCGTACCTCGCGCGTCGGCGGCCCGTCGTCGACCGGGGCCGGGTTGGGCGCGCAGGAGTCGTCGGGTCGACGGTCGTTGCCGAGGACGCCGGCGCCCGCGATCGCCGTGGTGCTGGTCACCACCGCCGACGCCGCGTCGGGGTTCGCCGGGGCACTCCCGCCGTCGTCACCGCACCCGCTGACCAGCGTGATGACGAGTGCCGTCACGATCGCCACGCCGGCGGCGATCGCACCCATCCGCGCTCTGGCTGCCGACACGCCGCCGACCGTACCAACGCCAGGTCAGGTGACGTCGGCTGGGGAGTTATTACCAATTACGACGGTTTGTAGGACCCATGGCGCCTCACGGCTCGGCGGAGGATAGGATTCAGGTCGAGCCTGCGGGACTGTCCCGTCGAATCTATGGAGGACCTGTTGGTAGCCGAAGCGCCCCCAATCGGAGAACTCGAGGCACGCCGTCCGTTCCCGGCGCGGTTGGGTCCCAAGGGCAATCTCATCTACAAGCTGGTGACCACGACCGATCACAAGCTGATCGGCATCATGTACTGCGTCGCCTGCTTCATCTTCTTCTTCGTCGGCGGACTCATGGCGCTGTTCATGCGCACCGAGCTCGCGTTGCCGGGCCTGCAGTTCCTGAGCAACGAGCAGTACAACCAGCTGTTCACCATGCACGGCACGGTCATGCTGCTGTTCTACGCGACGCCCATCGTGTTCGGCTTCGCCAACCTGGTGCTCCCGCTGCAGATCGGCGCGCCCGACGTGGCGTTCCCGCGACTGAACGCGTTCTCGTTCTGGCTGTTCCTCTTCGGCGCGCTCATCGCGATCGCCGGGTTCATCACCCCCGGCGGTGCGGCGGACTTCGGCTGGACGGCGTACTCGCCGCTGACCGACGCCATCCACTCCCCGGGCGCCGGTGGTGACCTGTGGATCATGGGTCTGGCCGTCGGTGGTCTCGGCACCATCCTCGGTGGCGTCAACATGATCACGACCGTGGTGTGCATGCGCGCCCCCGGCATGACGATGTTCCGGATGCCGATCTTCACCTGGAACATCCTGGTGACGTCGATCCTGGTGCTGCTCGCCTTCCCGCTGCTGACCGCGGCGCTGTTCGGCCTGGCCGCCGACCGCCACCTCGGCGCGCACATCTACGACCCCGCCAACGGCGGCGTGCTGCTCTGGCAGCACCTGTTCTGGTTCTTCGGGCACCCCGAGGTGTACATCATCGCGTTGCCGTTCTTCGGCATCGTGACCGAGATCTTCCCGGTGTTCAGCCGCAAGCCGGTGTTCGGCTACACGACGCTGATCTACGCGACGCTGTCGATCGCCGCCCTGTCGGTCGCGGTGTGGGCGCACCACATGTACGCCACCGGCGCGGTGCTGCTGCCGTTCTTCTCCTTCATGACGTTCCTGATCGCCGTTCCGACGGGCATCAAGTTCTTCAACTGGATCGGCACGATGTGGAAGGGGCAGTTGACCTTCGAGACGCCCATGCTGTTCTCGGTGGGCTTCCTGGTGACGTTCCTGCTCGGTGGCCTGTCCGGCGTCCTGCTGGCCAGCCCGCCGCTGGACTTCCACGTCACCGACTCCTACTTCGTCGTCGCGCACTTCCACTACGTGCTGTTTGGCACCATCGTGTTCGCCACGTACGCCGGCATCTACTTCTGGTTCCCCAAGATGACGGGCCGGCTGCTCGACGAGCGGATGGGCAAGCTGCACTTCTGGCTGACGTTCATCGGCTTCCACACCACATTCCTGGTGCAGCACTGGCTGGGCGACGAGGGCATGCCCCGCCGCTACGCGGACTACCTGCCCAGCGATGGCTTCACCACGCTGAACGTGATCTCGACGATCGGCGCATTCATCCTCGGCATCTCGACGATCCCGTTCGTGTGGAACGTGTTCAAGAGCTGGCGCTACGGCGAGCCGGTGATGGTCGACGACCCGTGGGGCTACGGCAACTCCCTGGAGTGGGCGACGTCCTGCCCGCCGCCGCGGCACAACTTCACCGAGCTGCCCCGAATCCGTTCGGAGCGACCGGCATTTGAGCTGCACTACCCGCACATGGTGGAGCGCATGCGCGAAGAGGCCCACATCGGCGGCGGACCGCACCCCTCGGGTGGCGACGTCACCGAGAACGAGTCCAAGGTCCGTACCTGAGCGAGCGGTAGGCGATTCTCAGGGTGGACACGTCGAGGGTGTCGGTGCTCATCACCGTCACCGGAGTCGATCAGCCAGGTGTGACGTCGGCGCTCTTCGAGGTGCTGTCGCGGCACAAGGTCGATCTGCTGAACGTCGAACAGGTCGTCATTCGCGGCCGCCTCACGCTCGGCGTGCTGGTGGTCGGACCCGACGACGTCGCCGGGGGCGCGGCGCTGCGCGACGAGGTGACCGAGGCCATTCGCGGTGTGGGCCTGGACGTCACGATCGAACGCAGTGACGACATCGCGGTGCTCCGCGAACCGTCGACCCATTCGATCGTGGTGCTCGGGCGGCCGATCACCGCGAAGGCGTTCGGCGTGGTCGCCAGGGAGGTCGCGGCGCTGGGGGTCAACATCGACTTCATCCGCGGCGTCTCGGACTATCCCGTCACGGGGTTGGAGCTACGCGTCTCGGTGCCACCCGGCGGGGCCTACGGCCAGCTGCAGACGGCGCTGGCGCGGGTGGCGGTCGCCGAGGGCGTCGACATCGCGCTCGAGGACTACAGCCTGTCGCGACGGGCCAAGCGGCTCATCGTGTTCGACGTCGACTCGACGCTCATCCAGGGTGAGGTCATCGAGATGCTGGCCGAGCGGGCCGGTGCGCTCGCCGCGGTCGCGGAGGTGACGGAGGCCGCGATGCGCGGTGAGCTCGACTTCGCCGAGTCGCTGCACCGTCGGGTCGCCACGCTCGCGGGCCTGCCCGCCGAGGTGCTCGACGAGGTGGCCGACCAGATCGAGCTGACCCCTGGCGCGCGGACCACCATCCGCACGTTGCGCCGCCTCGGGTTCCACTGCGGCATCGTCTCCGGCGGCTTCCGGCAGGTCATCGAACCGCTGGCGCACGAGCTGATGATGGACTTCGTCGCCGCCAACGAGCTGGAGATCGTCGACGGCGTCCTCACCGGCCGCGTGGTCGGCAACGTCGTCGACCGGCCGGGAAAGGCCAAGGCGCTCAGGGACTTTGCGCAACAGGCCGGTGTTCCGATGGAGCAGACCGTCGCGGTGGGCGACGGCGCCAATGACATCGACATGCTCGCCGCCGCCGGTCTGGGTGTCGCGTTCAACGCCAAGCCCGCGCTGCGCGAGGTGGCCGACGCGTCGCTGAACCACCCGTATCTCGACACCGTGCTGTTCATCCTCGGGGTGACGCGCGGCGAGATCGAGGCCGCCGACGCGGTCGACGGGACGCTGCGCCGCGTCGACATCCCCGACGCCTAGTTTCTCCCCGCCTAGCCCCCTCCCGCGAGCAGCCGCAAACGTGCGCGACACGCCGTGTGCCGGCGCATGTTTGCGTCTGCTCGCCGGGGTTAGACGACCACGGCGCCGACGTCCGGTGCCGTCGCGCCGGCGCCGGTGACGCTGCGCCACGCCCGCGCCAGCAGGGCGATGGCCTCGGTCAGCTGCTCGTTGGGCAGGGTGTAGGGCACGCGGATGAACCGTTCGAGCGTGCCGTCCACGCCGAAGCGCGGACCCGGCGGAATCTCGAGTCCCATCCGCGAGGCCGCCGCCGAGAGCGCCGTGCTCATGGGGGCGGGCAGCCGTACCCATAGGGACATGCCGCCTCTGCTGGGGTCGGGCCGCCAGTCCGGCAGGTGCTCGTCGAGCAGGGCCAGCAGCAGCGCCCGTCGCGCCAGCAGGGTCTCGCGGCGCTCGGGCATCAGCTCGTCGGCCTGGGCGAGAAGCGTTGCGGCAGCGAGCTGTTCGATGATGGGGGTGCCCATGTCGAGGGAGGGCCGCATGGCGCCGATGGTCGTCAGGGCGCTCCGCTCGGCGCGAATCCAGCCGATGCGCAGCCCACCCCAGCACGACTTCGACATCGAGCCGACGGTCAGCACCAGATCGCGTCGGGAGGTCATCGACGCGGCGAGCGGCGGGGGCACCTCCTCGTCGAGCCAGATGTCGGTGATGGTCTCGTCGACGATGGTGCGCGTGCGGGTCTCGGCGATGATCCGTGCAAGCCGTCGCCGGCCGTCGGACGGCAGCGTCATCCCCGTCGGGTTGTGGTTGTCGGGGATGAGGTAGGCCAGATTCGGCGACAGTTGGCGAACGGCGGCCTCGACGGCGTCCAGTTCCCAGCCGTCGCGGGTCATGGCGACCGGGACGGGCCGCAGTCCTCGGCTGGCCATCGTCGCCAGGGCGCCGTGATAGGTGGGCTGCTCCACCAGGACGCGGTCGCCGGGTTGGGTGTAGGTGGCCAGGATCAGCCCGATCGCGTGCAGCGCGCCGGTGGTCACCATGACCTCGTCGGGATCGGTGGGAAGCCCACGGGCGCAATATCTCTCGGCGATCGCCTCGCGCAGGGGAGCGACCCCGACGAGCTCGATGCCGATGTCGTCGAGGTAGGGCGTGACTCGGGCGGCGGCCTCGGCGAAGGCCCGTGCGACGGCGGTCGCGGGCGCGGCGAGGGTGGCTGCGGCGAGATTGGCTCCCGCCGTCCCGGTGAACGTGGCCCCGGCGTGCGCACCGTCGATCGGCAGGGCGGTCGTGCTGCGGGCGCCCCGGCGACCGTTCAGGTAGCCGTCCTCGCGCAGCTGGGTGTAGGCGGCGGTGACGGTGGTGCGCGAGACGCGCAGCGCGTCGGCCAGCGCGCGTTCGCTGGGCAGTTGAGCGCCGACGGGCAGGCGGCCGTCGACGATCAGCATGCGCAGTCCATCGGACAGCCCGTGGTAGGCCGGTCCGCTGCCACTGGTGGTCCGCCAGTTGCCCAGTTCGCGCGAGAGCAGGTCCACGTCGAGCCGTCGTCCACCCAGTTCGACACTCATCGAGGCCACTTTGCCGCAACTGGCTATTGATGGCAAGGCCAGTCTTGGCTCAGGATCAGCGCATGGCACGGAACTGGACCTCGAGGATGACCCGCAGGGCACGGGAGCTGGGGCGGGTCTACCGCATTTCACCCCGCATTGGCGACTTCGTCGCGGAGGACTCGGACTCCCGCCGGGTTCGCAGCGAGCTCGACGCCATCCGCGCCCGTTTCCCGGACCACGCATGACGCGCACCATTCGACGCGGGGCGGCACTGTTGATCGGGCTCACCGGCTACGGACTGTCGATGGCCGTCATGGTGCGCGCCGGCCTCGGGCTGGACCCGTGGGACGTGTTCCACCAGGGCCTCGCGGCCCGCACGGGCCTGACGTTCGGCGTCACGACGGCCGTGGTGGGCGTGGCGGTGCTGCTGGCCTGGATCCCGCTGCGCAACCGGCCGGGCGTCGGCACGGTCGCCAACGTCGTCGTCATCGCCGTCACCGTGGACGCGGCGCTCGCCGTCCTGCCCGCGCCGACCGCCCTGCCCGTCCGCATCGCCATGATGGTCGGCGCCGTCGTCCTCAACGCCTTCAGCTCCGTGCTGTACATCGGCGCCGGCCTCGGCCCCGGTCCGCGCGACGGCCTGATGACCGGACTGGTGGCCAGGACCGGACGCTCGGTGCGCCTGGTGCGTACGTCGATCGAGGCGACCGTGCTGGCCGCGGGGTGGCTGCTGGGTGGCAGCGTCGGGGTGGGCACGGTGCTCTACGCGTTCGGCATCGGTCCGCTGGTGCAGCTGATTCTGAGCGTGACGCCGGTGCGGTGGCTCGCCGTGAGCGGGTGGGCGTTCACCGAACCCCGCCTGACTACGATGGGCGAGTGCCGCCCGCCCGCTCCGACGACCGAGACGACCCCGTCGACCCAGACCTCCTGATCGACTTCGCCAGAGTCACGCTGCGTCGCGGTGGCAAGACCCTCGTCGGACCCGTCACGTGGGCCGTCGAACTCGACGAGCGCTGGGTGGTCATCGGACCCAACGGCGCAGGCAAGACGTCTCTGCTGCGCATCGCCGCGGCCATGGAGCACCCGTCGTCGGGGACGGCGTACGTCCTCGGCGAGCGGCTCGGCAGGACCGACATGTCCGAACTGCGCGCACGGGTCGGGCTGAGCTCGTCGGCTCTGTCGCAGCGCGTGCCCGACGACGAGGTGGTGCGCGACCTGGTGGTGTCCGCCGGCTACGCCGTGCTGGGCCGGTGGCGCGAACGCTACGAGGACGTCGACTACGAGCAGGCCGTCGACATGCTGGAAAGCCTTGGCGCAGAACACCTTGCGGACCGCACCTACGGCACGCTGTCGGAGGGTGAACGCAAACGAGTGCTGATCGCCCGGTCGCTGATGACCGACCCCGAGCTGCTGCTGCTCGACGAACCCGCCGCCGGACTGGACCTCGGTGGCCGCGAGGAGCTGGTGTCCCGGCTGGCCGACCTGGCCGCCGATCCCGACGCACCGGCCACCGTCCTGGTCACCCATCACGTGGAGGAGATTCCGCCGGGGTTCAGCCACGGCCTGATCCTGTCGGAGGGCACCGTCGTCGCCTCCGGCCTGCTGAGCGACGTCCTGACGTCGGACAACCTGTCGAAGGCCTTCGGCCAGTCGATCGCGCTGGACGTGATCGACGGGCGGTACTTCGCGCGACGGACCCGCACCCGCGCAGCACATAGGAGAGCCAAGTGAGCACACCCGACCCGCTCGTCCCGAGACCCGCCGCGACGGTGATGCTGTTGCGCAACAACGGTTCTGGTGCGGGTCTCGAGATCTTCCTCATGCGCAGGCACTCCGCGATGGACTTCGTGGCCGGGGTGATGGTCTTTCCCGGCGGCGGCGTCGACGAGCGCGACCGCAACGCCGACATCGCGTGGTTCGGTCCCGAGCCGTCCTGGTGGGCGCAGCGACTGGGCGTCGACACCGACCTCGCCGACCGACCTCGCCGAGGCGCTGGTGTGTGCGGCTGCGCGCGAGACGTTCGAGGAATCGGGAGTGCTGTTCGCCGGGCCCGCCGG
The DNA here is from genome assembly GCF_010729665.1 of Mycolicibacterium madagascariense. Classification (NCBI taxonomy): domain Bacteria; kingdom Bacillati; phylum Actinomycetota; class Actinomycetes; order Mycobacteriales; family Mycobacteriaceae; genus Mycobacterium; species Mycolicibacterium madagascariense. Next base: position 2,136,174 of record NZ_AP022610.1, read on the forward strand.
CGACCCCGACCGGATCGTCGCCGACGCCACGGTCTACGGCGAGGCGCGTGCGGCGCTGGCCAACAACTCGCTGTCCTTCGCCGACTTCCTGCGCACCGAGAAGCTGGTGCTGCGCGCGGACCTGTTGCGGCCGTGGGCCAACTGGGTCACCCCGAAGGAGGAGCGCACCCGCCGCTACGACACCTACTTCTTCGTCGCGGCGCTGCCGCAGGGGCAGCGGGCCGACGGTGAGAACACCGAGTCCGACCGGGCGTTCTGGAGCACCCCGCAGGCGGGTCTGGACGACTTCGCCGAGGGCCGTTCGTTCCTGTTGCCGCCGACGTGGACCCAGCTGGACTCCCTCACCGGGCGCACGGTGGACGAGGTGCTCGCGCTGGAGCGTCGGATCGTCACCGTCGAGCCGAATCTGACCACCGGCGAAGGCAATTGGGAGATCGAGTTCTTCAACAGCGAGCGCTACAACGCGGCCCGCAACCATCGCGCGCCGGAGGGCAAGGGTCAGGGCGGGTGACCGAGTTCGTCAGCGCGCACGTCGCCGACGGCATCGGCACCCTGTTGCTGTCGCGCCCGCCGACCAACACGATGACCCGGCAGATGTACCGCGAGATCGCGTCGGTGGCCGACGACCTCGGCCGTCGCAGTGACGCCGCGGCCGTCATCGTCTTCGGCGGGCACGAGATCTTCTCCGCCGGCGACGACGTGCCCGAATGGCGGACCATGGACGCCGACGAGGCGGCCGCCGCCGCCCGGGTCCGGCAGCGCGCGGTGGACGCCGTCGCCGCCATCCCCAAGCCCACGGTCGCGGCCGTCACCGGCTACGCCCTCGGCAGCGGCGTCACGCTCGCGCTGGCGGCGGACTGGCGTCTCGGCGGGGACAACGTCAAGTGGGGCGCGACGCAGATCCTGGAGGGCATGGCGCCGTCGGAGGCCGACGCGGAGCGGCTGGCCCGCGCCATCGGGGACAGCAGGGCCAGGGAGCTGGCGTTCAGCGGGCGGTTCGCCGGTGCCCAGGAGGCGTTGCAGCTGGGGCTGGTCGACGAACTGGTCGCTCCCGACCACGTCTACGACGCGGCGGTGGCGTGGGGACGGCGCTTCGTCGACGTGCCCGCCGAGGCGCTGGCCGCCGCGAAGGCGGCGTTTCGTCCCTGAGGGCTCCGGGGGAGGCCGGGCCCGCCCGCGCGCCCGTTAGGCTGCCGGGTAGCGAACTCGAGGAGCAGAGATTCATGACGACCACCGACCGCGACCCCGCCGAGACGGCTCCCGTCCCCAACCCGCACGCCACCGCCGAGCAGGTCGAGGCGGCGCGCCACGACTCCAAGCTGGCGCAGGTGCTCTACCACGACTGGGAGGCCGAGACCTACGACGACAAGTGGTCGATCTCCTATGACCAGCGCTGCATCGACTACGCGCGGGGACGCTTCGACGCCATCGTGCCCGACCGCATCCAGCGCGAGCTGCCCTACGACCGGGCCCTCGAGCTGGGCTGCGGCACGGGCTTCTTCCTGCTGAACCTCATTCAGGCCGGCGTCGCCCGCCGCGGTGCGGTGACCGACCTGTCACCGGGCATGGTCAAGGTGGCCGTGCGCAATGGCCAGGGCCTCGGACTCGACGTCGACGGCCGCGTCGCCGATGCCGAGGGCATCCCGTATGACGACGACACGTTCGACCTCGTGGTCGGGCACGCCGTGCTGCACCACATCCCCGACGTCGAGCTGTCGCTGCGCGAGGTGCTGCGCGTGCTCAAGCCGGGCGGCCGCTTCGTGTTCGCCGGCGAGCCCACCACCAAGGGCAACGTGTACGCCCGCACTCTCTCGACGCTGACCTGGCGGGTGGCCACCAACGTGACCAAGCTGCCCGGCCTGCAGGACTGGCGCCGCCCGCAGGAGGAACTCGACGAGTCCTCCCGCGCGGCCGCCCTGGAGGCCGTGGTCGACCTCCACACGTTCGAGCCGGGCGATCTGGAGCGGATGGCGGTCGCCGCCGGCGCCGTGGACGTCGCGACCGCGAGCGAGGAGTTCACCGCCGCCATGCTCGGCTGGCCCATCCGGACCTTCGAGGCCTCGGTGCCTCCCGGCCGATTGGGTTGGGGCTGGGCGAAGTTCGCGTTCAAGAGCTGGACGTCGCTCAGCTGGGTCGACGCCAACGTGCTGCGTCGCGTCGTGCCCAAGGGCTGGTTCTACAACGTCATGGTGACCGGCGTCAAACCGTCCTGAGCGGTGCGCTTCACGGTCGGGGACGTCGCGTACCTCGGCGGCGGGGAGGCCGACCGCGCGCTCGCCGAGGTCGCCCAACTCCGGTTGTCCGTCGACAGTCGGGTTGCCGACATCGCTTCTGCGCGTTCGCGTTTCGGTGACCGGACGCCGTTGCTCGTCGAGACGGTGATGCTGCGGCGCCGAGCCGCCGTCAAACTGCCCGACGCCTCGCGCTGGCTGTTCACCGAGGAGGCCGTCGAGCAGGCCACCGCCGCCGCCGTGGCCGTGCACCGGGCCGAGCGTCTGACGGGGCGGGCGGTGCACGACGTGACCTGTTCGGTGGGAACCGAACTCGTCGCGCTGGCCGGGCGCGCCGAGCGGGTCGTCGGCAGTGACGTCGACGAGGTGCGCCTCGCGATGGCCCGGCACAACCTGTCCGGGTCCGACGTGCTGCTGTGTCGCGCCGACGCGCTGCACCCCGTCACCAGGGACACCGTCGTGGTCGCCGACCCCGCGCGGCGCAGCGGCGGGCGCCGACGGTTCGATCCGCGCGACTACACGCCGGCCCTCGACGCCCTGCTCGAGGTGTACGCGGGTCGGGACCTCGTCGTGAAGTGCGCTCCGGGAATCGACTTCGATCGGGTCCGCGGGCTGGGCTTCGACGGCGAGATCGAGGTGACGTCGCTGGGCGGCGGAGTCCGCGAGTCGTGCCTGTGGTCGGCCGGGTTGGCCACGCCGGGCGTCTCGCGCCGGGCCACCATCCTGGACGGGGCCGAGCAGCTCACCGACGCCGATCCCGACGATTGCCCCGTCGCCCCCGCGGGCCGCTGGATCGTGGACCCCGACGGCGCCGTCGTGCGGGCGGGCCTGGTCCGCCACTACGGCGCCAGGCACGGGCTCTGGCAGCTCGATCCCGCGATCGCCTACCTGTCCGGTGACGGGCTGCCGCCCGGCGTGCGCGGTTTCGAGGTCATCGCCGAACTGGGGTTCACCGAACGGGCCCTGCGGCGGGAGCTCGCGGCCCGCGACGTCGGCGCCGTGGAGATCCTCGTCCGGGGTGTCGGGGTCGATCCCGACGCGCTGCGGCCGCGGTTGCGCCTGCGGGGATCACAGCGCCTTGCGGTGGTCATCACCAGGATCGGCGCAGGCAGTGCGAGCCGTGCGGTGGCCTACGTGTGCAGACCGTCGCGCTGAAGCCGCGGGTAGGGTGGCGTCGGCGGCGCCGGTGCCGCACCACTGGCGGAGGTCGTTCGAATGCGCATATCCACGCTGGCGATGACCGCCGCGGCGGTGGTCGTGCTCGGTTGGTCGGGTGTCGGCACCGCCGCAGCCGCGCCGACGGTGCCCCCGCCGCCCCCGCCACCTCCGGCCCCCAAGTGCAGCGACCTCGGCGGGGTTGTCGACGCCAACCAGATCTGTCAGATCCAGGCCACGGATCCGGGCTATTCGTTGAGCATCAGCTACCCGGTGGCCTACCCCGACCCGCAGCCCCTCTTCGACTACGTCAAGCAGACCCGCGACGGGTTCCTCAACGTCGCCAAGACGCCGGATTCGCGGACCATGCCCTACGAACTCGAGACCACCGAGACCGAGTTCTCCTCGGGGGTGCCGCCGAAGGGGACCCAGAGCGTGGTCCTCAAGACCTACCAGGGGGTCGGCGGCGCTCACCCGACGACGTTCTACAAGTCCTTCACGTGGGACCTCGACCAGCGCAGGCCCATCACGATCGACACGTTGTTCCGGCCGGGCACCGCGCCGTTCCCCGTCATCCTCCCGCTGGTGCAGTCCGAGGTCGACAAGCAGCTCGGTCAGCCGGCGACGATCTCACCCGGCGACGGGCTCGACCCGACGAAGTACCAGAACTTCGCCCTCACCAACGACTCGCTGACCTTCTTCTTCAGCCAGGGCGACATCCTGCCCGAAGCGGTTGGGGCACTGCAGATCTCGATACCGCGCGCACCGCTCGACGCGATGATCGCCTGACCGGTCAGGCCGGCGCGAAGCCGTAGACCCGGCCGTCACTGGTGGCGACCACCACGCGCCGGTCGTGCCCGATGGACACCCCGACGGGGTAGCCCGTCGCCCCGGACAGCGGATAGTCGTTCAGCGTGTGCCCGTCGGCGGCGTCGAACACCAACAGCGACATGCCGTCTCCGGAGCGCGTCACGGTGTAGGCGACGGTCGTGCCCGCGCGGCTCGACGTCGACAGCGGTTCGACGTCCGACCGGGTCCACACGACGTCGGCATGGTCCCCCCGATCCTTCACGGCCATCAGCTTGGCGCCGGGTCCGCCCCCGGTCACGATCAGTCCGTCGGGGGACACCGAGGGCGGCGTCTGCGCTGCGAACGGGGTGGGCACCGACCACTTGGGCTTGCCGTCGTCGGTGCCGAGCGCCCACAGCCTGCCGTCGCGGCCGGTGAGGTAGACCGTCGTGCCGTCCGCGGAGAGGACGGGGCTGCCGAGCGGCCCGCCGCCGACGGCCGTGCTGGTCCAGTCCTTGGACAGCAGCGGCGTCTGGCCGGGGTGGTAGCGCAGTCCGACGACCTCGGGGGCCTCGGCGTCGGGTGGCCAGAGCGTCGTCGTCACGATGCCGGTGGCGGCCGAGAAGGCCGGGGCGGCGGCGACGGGACAGCGCGGTCTGCCCTGCGGGCAGTCGGCGAGCCCGCGCTGGGAATCGGTGGGATCGACGCCCTCGACGAGGTCCAGCGCGGTCCCGTCGACGTCGCCACTGTGGGCGTCGTAGACGAGCACCTGACCGAGGTGGGTGATCACCAGCAGTTCGCCGGCCGACAGCAGGCGCGGCGTCATCGGCAGGCCGATCACGGGGTTGCGCCATCGGATCCACTGCGTCGGGGGGAAGGACAGGATGGCCCCGGGCTGCCCGACGTAGAGATTGTCGAACCCGTCGAAGAGCGGTCCGGACAGCGCGCCGCCCGGCCACATCCTGGTGCACCAGCGCTGCCGACCCCGATCGTCGTTCTCCCACACCATCAGCGAGCAACCGGAGTCGGTCTGGGCGTTGGCGGCGAGGTAGTCACCGGACCCTAGCGCCACCTGGGCGCCGAGTTCGCCCTTCACCGACCGGATCCAGTCCAGCCGCAGGGCGCGGGCACCGTCGACGTGGGCGTAGCTGCTGTTGGCGGCGTCCGCGTACTGGGCCGACCAGCCGTCCGACGGGTGGGCCTGAACCCAGGAATCGGTGTTGCCGCACGCGGTCAGGATCACCGCGGTCACGACCGCCACCGCCAGCGCCGACACGCGGCGCCCGGTCATCGCTAGAGCTGGCATCGAGTCCCGAGACTAGCCCGCGCCCCTCGGGTCCGGCCCGCAGCGACCCGGGAGAGTCGGCCCCCGCGCTCAAGTAGGCTGTGCCGCCATGACCACGATGTGGGGCGCGCCGATCCACCGGCGGTGGCGGGGCTCGCGGTTGCGGGACCCGAGGCAGGCCAGGTTCCTAACGATGGCGTCGCTGCGGTGGGTGCTCGCCAACAAGGCGTACACGCCGTGGTATCTGGTGCGGTACTTCCGGTTGCTGAAGTTCAAGCTCGCGAACCCGCACATCATCACCCGCGGCATGGTGTTCCTCGGCAAGGGCGTGGAGATCCAGGCGACGCCCGAGCTGTCGATCATGGAGATCGGGCGCTGGGTGCACATCGGCGACAAGAACACCATCCGCTGCCACGAGGGGTCGCTGCGCATCGGCGACAAGGTGGTGCTCGGCCGCGACAACGTCATCAACACCTACCTGGACATCGAACTGGGTGACTCGGTGCTGATGGCCGACTGGTGCTACGTGTGCGACTTCGACCACCGGATGGACAGCATCGAGCTGCCCATCAAGGACCAGGGCATCGTCAAGGGCCCGGTGCGGATCGGCCCGGACACCTGGGTCGCCACCAAGGTGACGGTGTTGCGCGGCACCTCGGTCGGCCGCGGCTGCGTGCTGGGCAGCCACGCGGTCGTCAAGGGCGAGATTCCCGACTACTCGATCGCCGTCGGCGCGCCCGCGAAGGTGGTCAAGAACCGCAAGCTGGCATGGGAGACGTCGGCCGCCCAGCGCGCCGAACTCGCCGCGGCGCTCGCCGACATCGAGCGCAAGAAGGCGTCCCGCTAGCCGCGATCGGGCAGGGCGTGCTCGACGATCGTCCGGCGCGCCTGCGGTTCGCGTTCGCGGCGCTTGGCGGCGAGGTACACCTGGGCGGTCTCGGCCGCCACGGTGTGCCAATCGAAGTCCGACGTGAGGCGCCTGCGGGCGGCGGTGGCACGTCGTTGCGCGGCGGCCGGATCGTCGAGCACGGCGATGACGGCGGCCGCGAGTGCGCCGACGTCCCTGGGCGGGAACGACATTCCCGTCACGCCGTCGATGACGGCCTCGCCGAGCCCGCCGACGGTGGACGTGACGAGCGGGGCGCCGGTCGCGGCGGCTTCGAGCGCGACGATGCCGAACGGTTCGTAGTGGCTCGGCAGGACCGCGGCGTCGCACTCGTGCAGGAGGGCCACCAGGTGGGTGTGGTCGACGCGACCGACGAAGTCGACGGCCTTGCGCACCTTGTGCTTTCGCGCCTGCTCGACGAGCCAGTCCTCCTGGGTGCCGTCACCGGCGATGACGAGGGTGGTGCCGGGGTGGGCGCGCCGGATGCGCGGCAGCGCCGCGATCGCGTCGTGCACCCCCTTCTCGTACTCCAGGCGACCGAGGTACAGCAGCCGCGGCGGGCCACCGCGCTGGGTGCGCCGGGCGTACGGCCACAGGGCGGAGTCGATGCCGTTGCGGATCACCCGCGACTCCGCGAGCCCCGGACCGAACAGCTCGGTGATCTCCTCGCCCATCGACGCCGAACACGTGATGAGGGAGTCGGATTCGCGCACCAGCCACGACTCCACCGCGTGCACCTGACGGCTGATCGTGCCCGTCACCCAGCCCGAGTGTCTGCCCGCCTCCGTCGCATGGATGGTGGACACCAGCGGTACGTCGAAGTGTTCGGCGAGCGCGATCGAGGGGTGCGCGACCAGCCAGTCGTGGGCGTGCACGACGTCGGGTCGCCACGGCTTGCCGGTGCGCCGGTTCCTGAGTCCCAACCCCGCGCGCACCATGGAGTGACCCATGGCCAGCGTCCACGCCATCATGTCGGTGGCGAAGGCGAATTCGTGGGGGTCCTGCGCGGCGGCGACCACCCGCACGCCCTCGCTCATCTCGTCACCGGTCGGGTGGGTGCTCGGATCGGTGTCGGTGGGCCGACGACTCAACACCACCACGTCGTGTCCGGCGTCGGCGAGCGCGGTGGCGAGGTGATGAACGTGCCTCCCGAGCCCGCCGATCACCACCGGCGGGTACTCCCACGACACCAGGAGGACCTTCACCGGGGGAGCCGCCTGGCGTCGAGTGCGCCGAACAGTCCGTCGGCGCGGTTCCACCCGGCCGCCAGGCGTTCGGCGTGCTCGCGGCGGCCCGCCGACAGGGCGCCGGCGATCTCCCGGGTCGCGTGGGCGTGGACGTGGGCGCGGTAGCGGGCGTACTCGGCCGCGGTGTCCTTGCTGACCATGAACGGCCAGTCACTGGACACCGTGAGCAGCGCCTCGCGCAGGATCTGGTCGGCGACGGCGTCGCGCGGCGTCGGCGTCCCCACCGCGGCGTGCTGCGTCAGGGCCTTGTCGACGGTGGCGAGGGCGGTGTCGACCACCTCGGCGTTGAGCGCCACCAGGTCGGCCACCTGGGCGCCGGACCACACCTGCCAGTCCTTGCCGGAACCCCACGAGCCGGGCGGTAGGTCGACGGGGGAGCCGACGTAGCCGTTGGCGACCGCGTCGGAGAGGGTGCCGACGCGGATGCCCGCCTCGGGCAGCGCGCGCAGCACCCGTTCCAGCCACGTCGGACCTTCGTGCCACCAGTGACCGAACAGCTCGGTGTCGAACGCCGCGACGACGTGCGCGGGCCTGCCGATCCGCTCGGACTCCGAGGTCAGCCTGCGGCGCACGGTGTCGACGAAGTCGGCGACGTGGACGTCGATCGCGCGGTCGGCGCGGTCGGGCTCATACGGCGCCTTGTCCTGTGACGGCACGGCGCGGCCCGTCACGCGGGCCGGCTTGAGCCCGGTGAGGTGGTCGTAGGTGTGGAAGTCGCGGTACGCGGAATGTCCGGGATACCCCGACTTCGGCGACCAGACCCGGTAGCTCACCTTCAGGTCGCGGCCGAAGGCGATGACGTCGGACTCGCCGACGGGGCGGCCCAGCGCGGTGTCACCGTGCAGGGAGGGGCCGTCGACCATGAAGTGCGTGACACCCGCTGCGGCGTAACCGCTTTCGAGTCCCGGTGAGTACGCGCACTCCGGTGCCCAGATGCCGCCGGGGATGCGCCCGAACCGTTGACCGGCGTCGGCGAGGCCCTCGGTGAGGGCGAATTCGCGCAGTCGCGGGTGCAGCAGCGGTTGGAAGGGATGGGCGAGGGGACCGCCGAGCAGTTCGATGGTCTCGCCGTCGATCAGCTCGCGCAGCAGGGGGCTGCCGCCGTGCCGCCAGGTGACCTCGAAGTCGGCGAGCGCCTGACCGGCTTCACGGTGCTCGCGAATGCCGAAGGCGCGCAACGCCTCTGGAGCCGCATAGCCCGACCCCTGGACCCCGCGCCGTGCGGCGGCCTCCCGACCGCGCAGCTGCCAGTTCGCCAGCCAGTGGTGCATGCCGTCGAGGCAGTACGGGTCGTCGAGCTGGGCGCTGACCACCGGGGTCATGCCGAGGGTGAGCAGGTGGCCGCGCCCCTCCTCCGACAACCTGCGCAGCAGCGCGACCAACGGCAGGTAGGCCGCGGCCCAGGACTGGTAGAGCCATTCCTCGCCGACCGGCCACCGGCCGTGGTGCGCGAGCCAGGGCAGGTGGGTGTGCAGCACCAGGGAGAACAGCCCGGGCACCGCGTCGCGACCCGTCGGCGTCGTCACGGTCGCACCGCGATGGCCACCAGATCCAGGCTGTCGTCGATCGGGCGCGCACCGGCGTCGAGCAGGTCGAAGTCGTCGGTCGTCACCGACTCCACGTCGGCGAGCAGCGCGGTGGGCCAGGGCGCGCCCGCCAGCGCCCTGGTGATCTGCGCGTCGATGATCGAGCCGCCGTGCCGGGCGTCCAGCGCTCGCAGACCCGCGCCGTGGTGCACGCCGAGCATCGCCCGAACCTCGAAGCCCGCGGCGGTGAGCAGGTCGGTGAGTTCGGTCGCGTCGAGCTCGCGGGTGTGGAAGGGGTTGAGCGGGGTGTCGCGGCCGGGAGAGAAGGTGATGCGGTTGGGCGTCGACATCAGCAACGTCCCGGACGGCCGCAGGACGCGCGCGCACTCGGCGACGAACCGGCCTTGGTCCCAGAGGTGTTCGATCACTTGGAAGTTGACGACGACGTCGACGGAGCCGTCGTCGAGGGGCAGGTCGGTCAGGTTGCCCTGGCGCATGTCGACCCGGGGGTAGCGCGCTCTGACGTGGGCGACGGCGCTCTCGTCGTAGTCGACGCCGATGACGCGTCGCGCCACGTCGGCGATGAGGTCGGCGCCGTACCCCTCGCCTGAGCCTGCCTCGAGCACGTCGCGACCCACGCAATGGTCGACGAGCCGCTGGTAGACCACCTCGTGGCGGCGGAACCAGTAGTTCTCCTCGGGCAGGCCGGGAACGGTGCGTTCCCCGGTCAGGGGGAGCGCGTCGGCGTTCGCGAGGGCGGCGTCGGAGGGCTCGGAGTGAGAAGATGTGCTCATTGCCAACGCAGGCTAACCCAGCTATGGCCATTGTCACTCGTCCGCGATTGATTGAGAGACCGACGGCGAGGGCAGAAGGTTAGATAACACCAGCTATGGTGTTCCTGGTACCGCCCAAGGTTACTGCCTAGTAACATTGAGGCACTTGCATGAATCGTGATATGGGCAGGCCGGCAGAGGCCTCATCGAGGAGGACGAACCACACTCATGACGAACATCGTGGTCCTGATCAAACAGGTTCCTGATTACGAGGACCGCCATCTCAACGATGGCGACTGGACGCTGGATCGCGCGGGCAGCGATCCGGTGCTGGACGAGATCAACGAGAAGGCCGTCGAAGTCGCGCTGCAACTCAAGGAGAAGCACGCGGACGCCGACTACAACGTGGTCGTGCTGACCGCGGGCCCCCCGTCGGCGGAGACGGCGATCCGCCGCGCGCTGTCCATGGGCGCGGACTCGGCCTACCACCTGGTCGACGACGGCCTCAAGGGGTCGGACATGGTTCAGACGTCGTGGGCCCTGGCCCGCGCGCTCGGCCAGATCGAGGACGTCGGCGTGGTCATCGCCGGCAACGAGACCAGTGACGGCGTCGGCGGCGCGGTCCCGGCCATCCTGGCCCAGTTCCTCGGCCTGCCGCAGCTGACGACGATGCGCAGCATCGACATCGCCGACGGCAAGATCACCGGCGAGCGCGAGACCGACGACGGCGTCTTCGGACTGGAGGCCACGCTGCCCGCGATCGTCAGCATCAGCGAGAAGATCGTGGAGGACGCCAGGTTCCCCTCGTTCAAGGGCATCATGGCGGCCAAGAAGAAGCCGGTGGAGACGTTGACGCTCGCCGGCATCGGCGTCGAGAGCGACGAGGTGGGTGGCCCGAACGCCGCGTCCGTCGTCGTGTCCGCCGCGCCGAAGCCGCCGAAGACGGCCGGCGAGAAGGTCACCGACGAGGGTGAGGGCGGTCAGCAGATCGCCGACTACCTGGTCGCGCAGAAGCTGCTCTGACCGGTCTCGATTTCTCCCCCCATCAACGAATTCAAGAGAGCGACAAGAGGTCATGACCGAAGTACTCGTGCTCGCCGAGCACGCTGAAGGCAAGTTGAAGAACGTCACCGCCGAGCTCATCACCGCAGCGCGCGCCCTCGGCGAGCCGTCCGCAGTGGTGATCGGTGCCCCCGGCACCGCCGAGAAACTCATCGACGGGTTGAAGGCCGCCGGCGCCGCGAAGATCTACGTCGCGGAGTCCGACGTCGTGGAGCAGTACCTGGTGACGCCCAAGGTCGACGTGCTGAACGCACTCGTCGAGTCGGTGTCCCCGGTGGCCGTCATCACGGTCGCCAGCGCCGAGGGCAAGGAGATCGCCGGCCGCGTCGCCGCAGAGACCGGGTCCGGTGTCCTCATCGACGTCATCGGCGTCAAGGAGGGCCCCATCGGCATCCACTCGATCTTCGGTGGCGCCTACACGACCGAGGCCAAGGCGGAGGGTGACGCCCCGGCGATCGCGCTGCGCCCCGGTGCGGTCGAGGCCGAGCCGTCCGACGGCGCAGGCGAAGTCGTGACCGTCGAGGTGCCCGCACCCGGTGAGAACGCCACGAAGATCACGTCGCGTCAGCCCGCGCAGAAGAGCGCGCGCCCCGAGCTGACCGAGGCGAAGATCGTCGTCGCGGGTGGCCGCGGGGTCGGCAGCAAGGAGAACTTCGGCATCGTCGAGGATCTGGCCGACGCCTTCGGTGCAGCGGTCGGTGCGTCGCGCGCAGCGGTGGACTCCGGGTTCTACGAGGGCCAGTTCCAGGTCGGTCAGACGGGCAAGACCGTCTCCCCGCAGCTGTACCTCGCACTCGGCATCTCCGGTGCCATTCAGCACCGCGCGGGCATGCAGACCTCGAAGACGATCGTCGCGGTCAACAAGGACGAGGAAGCACCGATCTTCGAGATCGCCGACTACGGCATCGTCGGCGATCTGTTCAAGGTGGCCCCTCAGCTCACCGACGCGGTCAAGACCCGCAAGGGCTGATCGTCCGTTCGACGAAGGACCCCGGCGCACGTGGTGCGCCGGGGTCCTTTGCGTCGTAGGACCGGGTCTGCGGAAGGCTCCCGAATAGCGTTGTGCGCCAGCCGCTTTGGCTCGGGTCTAGCGACCGCGCTTGTGCGCGGAGTCGTAGGCCGTGACGACGGACGCGGGGATGCGCCCCCGAGCGCTCACCTCGTGGCCGTTCTCCGCCGCCCACGCCCGGATCTTGGCGGTGGGGTTGGCGCTGGTGCGCTTGGTGGCTCTGGCGCCGGCCCGCTTCCTGCGCGTCGCCCCGCCGGTGCGCGTCGACGTGCTGGGGCCCGACGTCCTGGTGGCCGCGGCGACGAAGGGCGCAAAGGCCTTCTCCAGCTTGGCGATGTTCGCGTCACTGAGGTCGATGCGGTAGGACGTGCCGCGCAGGGCGAACTCCACCGTGCCGCCCTTGCCGTCGCTGATCTCTGTTTGGTCTAGGTCGTCGATGAGTTGTTTGATGATGCGCTCGGCCATTCGAATCCTTCTGTGCGGGAATTGCGGTAATGCTACAAGTGATTCCCTAAAACCGGAAACGTGCTATTGCACCATTTCGTGAAATATCAATGTCGTGTCGGTCGAAACCCGTACTTAGTTGCAATTGCTAACGAGATCCCTTGCGCGACGCTCCCTTCGGCCCGTGTCCGCGCACGCCGGGGGTGGCCGTCTCGGCAATTCGACGCAGGCGGCCATTTCACCGTGAACGCCGTCGCGCCCGCGCCGGCCACGGCCCTCGAATTGGCGACGGGGTGTCCCGTGCAGCGAACGTCGGCAACGGGTGGACGTAGGGTTGCGCCGTGGACCTGCTTCTCGGAATCGACATGGGCACCGGGAGCATCAAGGGCGTTCTGGTGGACACCGCGGGTGCCGTGCTGGCGTCGGCGACCATTACCCACGGCATGAGCCTGCCCCGCCCCGGCTGGGCCGAGGTGGACGCCGAGGCGACGTGGTGGCGCGAGGTGTGCGAGATCGCCCACCGGCTGACCGCCGAGGTGCCCGCCGGGTCGAGGATCGCCGCCATGTGCGTGAGCGGCGTCGGCCCGTGCCTGGTGCTGTGCGACGACGACCTGACGCCGCTGCGGCCCGCCATCCTCTACGGCGTCGACACCAGGGCGTCGGCCGAGATCGTCTCGCTCACCGAGGAGTTCGGCGCCGACGCCATCCTTCGGCGGGCGGGCACGCTGCTGTCGAGTCAAGCCGTCGGGCCCAAGCTGGAATGGGTCAGGCGCCACGAACCGGAGGTCTTCGCACGGGCCACCGGCTGGTACGGCTCCAACTCCTACATCGCCGCGAAGTTGACCGGCGAATACGTCATCGACCATCACACCGCCAGCCAGTGCGATCCGCTGTACGCGACGAGCGAATTCGACTGGAATGCGCAGTGGGCGGCGCGCATCTGCGGGCACCTGCCCCTGCCGCGACTGGTCTGGCCGCACGAGGTCGTGGGCACGGTGCACGCCGGTGCCGCTGCGGCGACGGGCATTCCGGTCGGCACGCCGGTCGTGGCGGGCACGGTCGACGCGTTCGCCGAGGCGTTCTCGGTCGGCGTGCGCCACCCCGGTGACCAGATGCTCATGTACGGGTCGACGATGTTCCTCGTCCAGCTCATCGACGAGTACCACAGCGATCCCGCACTGTGGACCACCGCGGGCGTCGAGCGCGGCTCCCTGGCGCTGGCGGCGGGCACGTCGACGGCGGGCAGCATGATCGGCTGGCTGCAGACGATCACCGGCGGCGCCTCGCTGGACACGCTGATGGCCGAGGCGGCGGCGGTGCCCGCAGGCAGCGAGGGGCTCATCGCGCTGCCGTATCTGGCGGGGGAGCGGACCCCGGTGTTCGACGCCGACGCGCGGGGGCTGTTCGCGGGGCTCACCCTCCGGCACGGCCGCGGGCACCTGTTCCGGGCGGCCTACGAGGGCATCGCCTTTGGCGTCCGGGCCATCCTGGAGATGTTCGACGACGCCCACACCGCCCGCCGCACGGTGGCGGTCGGCGGCGGTCTGCGCAGTGCGATCTGGACCCAGGCGGTCAGCGACGTCACCGGGCGTCCGCAGCTGGTGCCCCAGCAGGCCATCGGTGCCAGTTACGGTGACGCGCTGATGGCGGCCATCGGCGTGGAACTCGTTGCGCCGGAGACCGATTGGGCCACGATCGAGCGCGAGATCGAGCCCGACCCGGCGAACCGCGCGCTCTACGACGACCTGTACGGCGTCTGGCGCGAGCTGTACCCCTCGACCAAGGACCTCGTGCACGCCCTTGGTCTCATCGCTGGGCGGGGCTGACCGCGGCGACCAGTCGACCGTGGGAGACCAGTGACGCCGACTGCTTGAGGCGCTGGGTCCGCACGCTGGTGTCGTAACTCTGCAGGTGCTCGACGGCGCCGAGCTCGTCGGCGAGATAGCGGTACAGGTGCTCGACGTCGCGGCAGATGGCGACGGCCATCAGATGGTTGCGGCCCGTCTTGGCCGACACCGAGGCGATCTCGGCGTGCCGCGCCAGCTCGCGCCCCACGTCGTTCAGGTGTCGCGGCGCGGTCGTGACCCAGATGATCGCGTTCACGTGGAAGCCGAGTCGTTCGGGCAGCACGTCGACGTCGTAGGTCAGCGTCCCCGCGGCCTGCAGGGCGCTCAGGCGTCGCGTCACCCGGGCGGTGGACCACCCCGTGAGTTCGGCGAGGCGGGCGTGCGGCGCCCGGCCGTCCATCGCGAGCGCGTCGAGCAGCGGTTGGTCCTCGGCCGAGGGAGCCGTGGGCCGGACCGCCGGCGGCGTCTCGGCGGCCAACCGCTGCAGGAGCCGATCGACCTGCTCGGCGTCCAACGTGTGTCCATAGGCCGTCCACGGTGCGGTTCCCGACTCCTCGAAGGTGTGCAGGACGAGGTCGATCTCCATGTCGAGAACCGACGTCGTGCGCGGCAGGCGCCGCAGCAGTCCGTCGGACCCCTCGCCGAGCGGTGCGCGGACGACGCACACCAGCTCACTCCATCCCGAGAGGATGTTGGCGTGCGTGACGTCGTCGCGCCGCACCAGCGCCTCGGCCAGGCGGGCCAGATCGTCGGGCTTGGCATGCACGCGCACCAGCCACCGGGCGTCGCCGTGCAGCTGCGGGTCGACGACGCCGACGACCCGCAGCACGCCGTCACGCCGCAGGCGGTGATAGCGCCGGGCGACGGTCTGCTCGGGCGCGCCCACGGTATCGGCGATGACGCGAAAGGGGACGCGCGGCCAGAGCTGCAGGGCGTGAAGAATCGTGCCGTCCAGGGCGTCGAACATGACGATCAGCATACGAAGATCCCCGCGAGATGAGTATCAATGGCCACTTCAGCCGTCGCGCTGACCGATCGCCCCCGCGCGCTGCCACGCTGGAGCCATGCACCTGACCGACGACACGATTCTCGTCACCGGCGGCGGCAGCGGCATCGGCGCCGGCCTGGCAACCGCGCTGCACCGCGCCGGAAACCGGGTCGTCATCGCAGGCCGCCGCCGCGACGCACTCGACGCGGTCGCTCGCGAGCACCCCGGAATGACCTGCTACGCCGTCGATCTGGCCGATCCGGCGTCCGTTCGAACCTTCGCGGCCGAGGTGGTGGACCGACATCCCGATCTGAACGTCCTCGTCAACAACGCCGGGATCATGCCGTTCGAAGATCTGACGGACCCGCGGACGGACGTGATCCAGGCAGTGTGTGCGACCAATCTCGTCGGTCCCCTCCTGCTGACCGCCGAGCTGCTGCCGACGTTGAGGGCTGCGCCGCGTGCGGCGATCGTGAACGTCACCTCGGCGCTGGGATTCGTGCCGATGGCGCGCATGCCGACGTACTGCGCGACCAAGGCGGCGCTCCACTCCTACACGCAATCCCTGCGATCTCAATTGCGACGCACCAGCGTTCGGGTCATCGAGATACCGCCGCCGCGCGTCTACACCCGCGGGGAGCCCGAGGACGCCGACGGTCTGGGGGTGGCGTCGTTCGTCGACGAGGCGTTGGCGCTGATGGCCGCGCATCCCTCGGACGGCGAGATCGTCGTGGCGGCGGCCCGTCACCTGTGCGATGCAGCATCCCGCGGCGAGTACGACGAGGTCTACGCCGCAGTCAATCCGGACGTCGAGAGGACGACCCCATGAAGGTAGGAATCGGATTGCCCAACCACGTCGCGGGGGTGAATGGGCCCGTGCTCGTCGAATGGGCCCGCCGCGCCGAGGAGCGCGGCTTCGAATCGGTGACGACGATCGACCGGTTGATCTATCCCGGCCTCGACTCGATCGTGGCACTCGCCGTGGCTGCGGGTGCGACCACCACCACGACACTCGTGACCAACGTCCTGTTGGCGCCGCTGTACCCGCCCGTCCTGCTCGCCAAGCAACTCGCGAGCCTGGCCGACGCGTCCGGTGGTCGCCTGGTGCTCGGGGTCGCCGTCGGGGGCCGGCCCGACGACTATGTCTCGGCGGGAACGGAATTCGCGACTCGCGGCAAGCGTCTCGACGCCGCCACCGCCGTGTGGCGTCGGGTGTGGGCGGGCGAGACGGTCGACGGGGGTCTGCCGCTGGGTCCCGCACCGGTGACGATCCCAGTGCTGTTCGGCGGCAAGTCGAGTGCCACCCTGCGCAGGGCCACGACGCTCGGCGACGGATGGGCCGCAGGCGCGGTACGCGACTACCCCGCGCAGTCGTCCTTCGCCGACCGCGTGCGCTCCGGGTGGCGGGCGGCCGACCGCCCCGGCCGCCCGATCCTGCAGGCCTCCCTGAACGTCACCCTGGGCGACGCGGACGTCGTCGAGGACGGGAGGCGTCATCTCGGCCGGTATTACGCCTTCACACCCGACTACTGCGCGCTCAGCGTGGCCGACATGGTGTCGACGCCGGCCGACGCCCTCGATGCCGTGCGGGCCTACCGCGACCTCGGCTTCGACCGGCTGCTGTTCCATCCGGCCGTCGCGGGACTGGACCAGGTCGACCGGCTCGCCGACGCCGTGCTGTAGCCGTCGGGCTCAGCCCGCCAGCGCCGGGCTCTTCAGGATGTCGTCGGCCGTCACGGGATCGGTGACGAGGTGGTTGAAGTAGCCGCCGCGGGCGCCCGCGATGATGGAGTCGACCTTCTCCTTGCCGACCGCCACCGCTATCGTCACCGGAATGTGTTGCAGGGCAGCGAGTTCCACTGCAATCAACCGCTCGCCGTCCTCGAAGTCGACGGGTGCGCCGGTGCGGTCGTAGAACCGCGAGCAGACGTCGCCGACGGCGGCCCGCAGCGACGTCGAACCCGTGGGGACGAAGCGGGGGATGTCCGAGCGGCTCAGCGGCGGCGCGCCGACGCCCATCAGCGCGCAGCGGGCGTGGGGCCACAGGTGCAGCACGCGCTGGATGCTCGGGTCGTTCAGCAGTGACTGGTACAGCTCGACGCCGGGCAGCGCCGGGGCGAACAGGTAATTCGCCCGTCCGCCAATGCGATTGGCCACCAGTCGGGTGATCTCGTTGGTCTGGTACCACTCCTCGGGCTGGTCGTTGCCGCCCACGGTCGGCGCGACGACCACCCCCGGCAGGGGTACCAGCTCGTACTGGGCGACCTCGTAGACCGTCCGGCCCGACGACACCAGCAGCACGTCGCCGGGGAGCAGGCCGGCCTCCCCGAGGGCCCGGCCGACGGCGGGTGCCAGAGCGCGGCCCATCACGTCGACCAGGGCGCGGCCCGCCCCCGGCGTCGGCAGCGGGGGGCACAGGTACACCGACGTGAGCGCGAGCGCGCGTGCCAGGCGGTCGGCCAGGTCGCCGTGACGCGCCTCGGCGGGCGGCACCACCTCGATCCTCACGATGCCCTGGCGTTTGGCCTCCGACAGCAGTCGGCTGACCGTCGCACGGCTGGTGCCGAGTTGCTGGGCGACCTCGGCCTGGGTGGCCTCGTCCTCGTAGTAGAGCCGGGCGGCCGCGTACAGGAGGGCGGCCGGAAAGTGGCTGCCCTCAGCGTCACTCGGGGCACCGTCACCCAGCTGGTGGGGCGGCGGTGGAGGGGCCGACCGTGGCATGAAGCGAGTATGGCACCGAGCATGTGTTCTGAGAAGAATTTTGCTGAACATACGTTCTGGACAAATGTGCACGCACTGGATACTGTGACCGGAGCCACAGGTTAAGGAGCCACGATGTCCGACCAGATCCCCGAGAAGATGCAGGCCGTCGTCTGTCACGGACCGAACGACTACCGCCTCGAAGAGGTGGCCGTGCCGCAGCGCAAGCCGGGCGAGGCGCTCGTTAGGGTCGAAGCCGTCGGCATCTGCGCCAGCGATCTGAAGTGCTACCACGGGGCCGCCAAGTTCTGGGGTGACGAGAACCGGCCCGCCTGGACCGAGACCATGGTCATCCCCGGCCACGAATTCGTCGGCCGGGTCGTCGAACTCGACGACGACGCCGCCGCCCGGTGGGGCATCGCCGTCGGCGACCGCGTGACCTCCGAGCAGATCGTCCCGTGCTGGGAGTGCCGCTTCTGCAAGCGCGGGCAGTACCACATGTGCCAGCCCCACGACCTCTACGGCTTCAAGCGCCGCACCCCCGGAGCCATGGCCACCTACATGACCTATCCCGTGGAAGCGTTGGTGCACAAGATATCCGGTGACCTCCCGCCCGCGCACGCCGCCTTCGTCGAGCCGCTGTCCTGCTCGCTGCACGCCGTCGAACGCGCGCAGATCACGTTCGAGGACACCGTCGTGGTGGCCGGCTGCGGACCCATCGGTCTCGGCATGATCGCCGGGGCCCGCGCCAAGAACCCCATGCACGTCATCGCCCTCGACATGGCTCCGGAGAAGCTCGAGCTCGCCAAGAAGTGCGGCGCCGACATCGTCATCAACATCGTCGAGGAGGACGTCGAGAAGATCGTCAAGGACCTCACCGACGGTTACGGCGCCGACGTCTACCTCGAGGGGACCGGCCATCCCTCGGCCGTGCCCCAGGGCCTGAACTCGCTGCGCAAGCTGGGCCGCTACGTCGAGTACGGCGTCTTCGGCAGTGACGTCACCGTCGACTGGAGCATCATCAGCGACGACAAGGAGCTCGACGTCCTCGGCGCGCACCTCGGCCCCTACTGCTGGCCCGCCGCCATCAAGCTCATCGAGTCCGGCGTGCTCCCGATGGACGAGATCTGCACCCACCAGCTGCCGCTGACCGAGTTCCAGAAGGGCCTCGACCTCGTCGCGAGCGGCAAGGAGTCGGTCAAGGTCTCCCTCATCCCGGCCTGAACCCACCCGAACTAAGGACAACTCGACGATGAGTCTCAATCGACGTGCCCTGCAAGGGCCCCAGCTGTCGCGGCGAAACATGTTGGCGGCGTTGGGCGTTGCCGGAGCGGCGGCCGCCAGCCTGCCCGTGCTGAGTGCCTGCGGTGTCGGCGGCAAGGCCAGCGCACCCAACGGGGCGGGAGAGGTCACCGGCGGCTTCGACTGGAAGAAGGCCTCCGGCCAGACCATCAACATCCTGCAGACCCCGCACCCCTACCAACTGTCGTATCAACCACTGCTGGCCGAGTTCACCGAACTCACCGGCATCAACGTCAACGTCGACCTGGTTCCGGAAGCGGACTACTTCACCAAGCTCAACACCGAGCTGGCCGGTGGGTCGGGCAAGCACGACGCCTTCATGCTCGGCGCCTACTTCATCTGGCAGTACGGACCGCCCGGGTGGATCGAGGATCTGAACCCGTGGCTGCACAACGCGTCGGCCACCAGTGCCGACTACGACTTCGAGGACATCTTCGAGGGCCTGCGCACCTCCACCCGGTGGGACTTCACCCTCGGCAACCCGCTGGGCACCGGTGGCCAGTGGGCCATCCCCTGGGGCTTCGAGAACAACGTCGTCGCCTACAACAAGCGGATCTTCGACGAGAAGGGCATCAAGAAGCTGCCCGACACGCTCGACGACTTCATCCAACTCGCCGTCGACCTGACCGATCGCTCGCAGAACCGCTACGGCATCGCCACCCGCGGGTCGAAGTCGTGGGCGACCATCCACCCCGGCTTCATGACGCAGTACACCCGCGAGGGGGCCGTCGACTACCACTTCAACGGCTCCGAGCTCATCGCGGAGATGGACAGCGACAAGGCGATCGCGTTCACCAAGAGGTGGATCGACATGCAGCACCAGGCCGGTCCGACGTCGTGGACAACCTACGACTATCCCAACGCCACCGGCGATCTCGGCGACGGCAAGGCCATGATGGTGTTCGACGCCGACAGCGCGACCTACCCGAAGAACAAACCGGGCGCGAGCAAGGAGGCCGGCAACCTCGGTTGGTACCCGGGGCCCGCCGGTCCCGACGGCAACTACAAGACCAACCTGTGGACCTGGAGTTGGGCCATGTCGGCCAACAGTCGCCACAAGCTGCCCGCGTGGTTGTTCATCCAGTGGGCCACCGGCAAGGAGTCGATGAACAAGGCGGTCGAAGGCGGCACGTACGCCGACCCGGTGCGAAAGTCGGTGTTCGACACCACCTTCAAGCGGGTCGCCGCAGACCAGTTCGGATACCTCGAGACGTTCGAGACCGTGATCGGCCAGTCCAAGATCCAATTCACCCCGCAGAAGAAGTTCTTCGACACCACGCAGAACTGGGCGGTGGCGCTGCAGGACATCTACGGCGGTGACGACGCGGCATCGCGGTTGCGCAGCCTCGCCAAGACCAACACCTCCAAGGTCAACCTCTAGGAGCTCGGGCCAATGACAACCCAGACATCCACGGCGCCCGCTACGTCGCCGCAGCAGCCGCAGCGCACCCGGGCCCGCACGCTGCCCCAGGTCCCGACGTGGCGGCGCAAGCTGCGGCCCTACCTCCTGTCGATCCCCGCACTGGTGATCGTCGTCGGCATCCTCTATCCCTTCGTGGTCGGCGCGTACTACGCGTTCCTCAACTACGCAGCGGTCAACCCGCACCCACACTTCGTGTGGTTCGACAACTTCACGTCCGTGCTGGGCGATCAGGTGTTCTGGTCGAGTGTGAAGACCACGGCGATCTTCGCCGTCGCGGCGACCGCGGTCGAGACGGTCCTCGGCGTCGGCCTGGCCCTGCTGCTCAACCGGTCCAGCATCGTCGGCAAGATCTTCGAGAAGGTCCTGATCCTGCCGCTGATGATCGCCCCGGTGATCGCGGGCGTGATCTGGAAGCTGATGTTCAACCCCCAGTTCGGCATCCTGAATCACGTGCTGGGACTGGGTAATACGTTCGACTGGCTGTCGAGTTCGCACGCCCTGTTCTCGGTGGTGCTGGTCGACCTGTGGATCTTCACCCCGTTCGTCGCCATCCTGGTGCTGGCGGGCATCCGCTCGCTACCCAAGGAGCCGTTCGAGGCGTCCGAAGTCGACGGCGCCAGTTGGTTCTACATGTTCCGCAAGCTGATGCTGCCGATGCTGTGGCCCTACATCCTGGTCGCCGTCATCTTCCGGTTCATGGACAACCTCAAGGTGTTCGACCACATCTACGTCCTCACCGCGGGTGGCCCCGGCGTGGCGACCCGCACCCTGCAGATCGGTGCCTTCGAGGACTCGATCATCAACCTGGACTACTCCCGGGGCAGCACCTACATGCTGCTGCTCTGGATCATCGTGTTCATCACCGCTCGCTATCTGGTGAGCGTGCTCGGCAAGGCGCAGCGTCGTGCTGCGGGAGCGGAGTCCTAAGACCATGGCCTTCACCAAGTTCAAGCCGACCCGCAGTGAACTGCTGCCCGGTCAGAAGCGGTTCGGCGTGGGATCGGTCGTCGCCGACGTCGGTCTCGTCGGCTGGTTCGTCTTCTCGCTGTTCCCGATCGTGTGGATGGTGATCCTCGCGCTGAAGAACGCGCAGGAGCAGACCACCACCTACTTCCAGTTCAGCCCCACGTGGTCCAACTTCGCGACCGTGGTGTCCGACAAGGGCACTCGGATGACGAGCGTGGACTTCAAGACCGCGCTGCTGACCAGTCTGCTCAACTGCGGCGGGGCCGTGATCGTCTCGCTGGTGATCGGCATTCCGGCGGCGTATGCGGCCGGCCGGTGGAAGTACCGGGGCAGCAACGACCTGATGTTCCAGATGCTGTCGTTCCGCTTCGCGCCGGAGCTGATGGTCATCGTGCCGCTGTTCGTCATCTACAACCAGATCGGTCTCTTCGACACCAAGGTCGGCATGATCTGGGTCCTGCAGTTGGTCACGATGCCGCTGGTGGTGTGGATCCTGCGCTCCTACTTCGAAGACCTGCCGGAGGATCTCGAGCAGGCTGCGCTCCTGGACGGCTACACGCGATCTAGGGCCTTCGTCATGGTGGCACTACCCATCGTGCGCCCCGGCATCGCGGCGGCGGCGCTGCTGGCGTTCATCTTCGCCTGGAACAACTACGTCTTCCCGCTGATCCTCGCCGACAGCAATGCGGGCACCGTGACCGTCGCCATCACCAAGTTCCTCGGCGGTGGCGGCCAGGCCTACTACAACCTGACCGCGGCGGCGGCGATCATCGCGGCCCTACCGCCGCTGATACTGGCGCTCACCATCCAGCGATACCTGGTGCGGGGCTTGTCCTTTGGGGCGGTGAAGGCCTGATGGCCACCGTATCGCTCAAGGGCCTGTCCAAGTCCTACGGCAAGACGCGCGGGGTCAGCGACCTCACGGTCGACATCGCCGACGGTGAGTTCTTCGTCATCCTCGGCCCCAGCGGCGCGGGCAAGACGACGACCCTCAAGTCGGTGGCCGGCCTGGTGGACGTCGACGGCGGATCCGTCACGATCGGGGGCAACGACGTCACGCTCGTCGAGCCCTACCACCGCAACGTCGCGATGGCGTTCGAGAGCTATGCCCTCTATCCCCAGAAGACGGTCGGCGAGAATCTGGCGTCACCGCTCAAGTCCGGTCGGACGGGCAAGTACACCGACGCCCAGCAGCGCGAGCGCATCGACCAGGTCACCACGACGCTCGGAATCAACCACTTGCTCAAGCGCTTTCCGCGGGAGCTGTCCAACGGGCAGCGCCAGCGCGTCGCGCTCGGCCGGGTGCTGGTCCGGCCGGCCGACGTGTACCTGCTCGACGAACCGCTGAGCCACCTGGACGCCAAGCTGCGCGCCGCGATGCGCGCCGAGCTCAAACAGCTTGGCGCCATGTCGAAGACGACCACCGTGTACGTCACCCACGACTACCAGGAGGCGCTGGCGCTCGGTGACCGCATCGCGGTGCTGAGAGACGGCTCGCTGGTCCAGATCGGCACGCCGGAGGAGATCTGGCGCCGTCCCGCGGACACCTTCGTGGCCCGCGCGCTCGGTCAGCCGGAGATCAACCTCCTCGACGGCGAGGTCGAGGACGGCCGGATCAGGGTCGGATCGGGCGCGTTCGACCTGCCCGTGCCCGCCGGGCTGACCGTCCGCGGCGGCGATCGCGTCCGAGTCGGCCTGCGGCCGTGCGACATTCACGTCGTCCGCGGCGAGACCGGGTCGGCTCCGATCACCGGCAGCGTCGTGCTGGCCGAGCGGCTGGGCCGCAACATCGAGCTCACCGTCGACACCGGTGGCGAGCAGTTGATCGTGCTGACCTCGGGACGCGACGGCGTCGACGAGGGTGCGACGGTGGCCATGACGGTCGCCGACGACGACGTCCACGTGTTCGCCCCGGGGGAGGGCGACACCGCCCGGCTGGGCGCCGACGACCGAGATCTGGAGGCTGCACGGTGACCGCGACCACGACCGACGTCCCGAAGACGACCACCGCTCAGAGCCTGACGCTGACCGACCTGGTGAAGACCTACGCCTCCCGGGGGCGCGAAAGCGTCACGGCGGTCAAGGGAATCGACCTGGCGATCGAGGCGGGCGAACTGGTCGCGCTGCTGGGTCCCTCCGGGTGCGGGAAGACGACGACGCTGCGCATGATCGCCGGGCTGGAGACGGTGACGAGCGGCTCGATCCGCATCGGCGACCGCGAGATCTCCCAACTGCCCGCCTCCAAGCGCGGCATCGGCGTCGGGTTCGAGAGCTACGCGCTCTACCCGCCGCTGTCGGTGCGCGAGAACCTGCTCTACGGGTTGAAGGCGCGCAAGGTCAAGGGCGCCGAGCAGATGGTGGCCAGCATCAGCAGCCGCCTCGAGATGGACGAGCTGATGGACCTGCGGCCTGCGGGTCTGTCGAGCGGCCAGAAGCAGCGCGTCGCGCTGGCCCGCGCGCTGGTGCGCAATCCGCCGGTGCTGTTGCTCGACGAACCGCTGAGCCATCTCGACGCCTCTGCGCGGCAACGGGTTCGGCGGGAACTGAAGGTGCTGCAGCGGGAGTTCGGCTACACCACGATCGTGGTGACGCACGACCAGGTCGAGGCGCTGTCGCTGGCCGACCGCCTCGCCGTGATGGACGCCGGTGTCGTGCAGCAGTTCGGGACGCCCGACGAGGTGTTCGACGACCCCGCCAACCTGTTCGTCGCCGAGTTCGTCGGCGAACCCCAGATCAACGTGCTGCGCGGAGTGACCAAGCACGTCGACGGCCGCGTACACGTCGAGATCGGTTCTCGCGCAGGCGCTTTGGCGACCGCCGTGACCGACGTCCCCGACGGGACCGCGGTGTCGGTGGGAATCCGGCCGCAGGACTGCACCCTGTCGGCGGACGGTCCCGGGCTGCGCACCACGGTCGCGTACTTCGAGCACCTCCTGGAGTTCGGGTTGGCGACGAGTACCGTGGCGGGCATCGAGGAGGGCATCGTCGTGCAGACCCCGGCGCAGGAGGTCTACGAGCCCGAGCAGGAGGTCGTCATCGGGGCCCCGCCCGAACGGGTGTACCTGTTCGACGCCGACACCGGAGAGCGATTGCGATGACCACGTTGTTCAACGATCCGGCGCGGTTCACCGAGGACATGCTGGTCGGGTTCCTCGACGCCAACGCGGGTTACGTCGCCGGGGTCCCCGGCGGCGTGGTGCGCGCGCGGGAGACGCCGCCGGGCAAGGTTGCGGTCGTCATCGGCGGCGGGTCGGGCCACTATCCGGCGTTCTGCGGGACCGTCGGGGTGGGTTTCGCCGACGGCGCGGTCGTCGGCAACATTTTCACCTCGCCGTCGGCCGAGGAGGCCGCGTCCGTGGCCCGCGCCGCGCACGGCGACGCGGGCGTGCTGCTCACCACCGGCAACTACGCGGGTGACGTGATGAACTTCGGCCTCGCGGTGACGCAGCTGCGCAGCGAGGGCATCGACGCGCACTACTTCGCCGTCACCGACGACGTCGCCAGCGCGCCGAAGGGCGAGGAGTCCAAGAGGCGGGGCATCGCCGGCGACTTCACGGTCTTCAAGTGCGCGTCCGCCGCCGCCGAGGACGGCCTGGACCTCCAGGGCGTCATCCGCGTCGCAGAGGCGTCGAACGCGGCGACGCGGACACTCGGCGTGGCGTTCGACGGATGCACGCTGCCCGGCGCGGACCACCCGCTCTTCACGGTCCCCGAGGGCCACATGGGCGTCGGTCTCGGCATCCACGGCGAGCCGGGCGTGCGCGACGAGCCGTTGCCCACGGCGGACGAACTCGCCGCCACGCTCGTCGACGGCGTCCTCGGTGACGCACCGGCCACCGACTCGACCCGCCTCGCGGTGATCCTCAACGGGCTGGGCCGCACCAAGTACGAGGAGCTTTTCGTGGTGTGGGGCACCGTCGCGCGGCTGTTGCGCGAGCGCGGCTACGAGGTCGTCGAGCCCGAGGTGGGCGAGCTCGTCACCAGCCTGGACATGGCGGGGTGCTCGCTGACCGTGATGTGGCTCGACGACGAACTCGAGAGGTACTGGCGGGCACCGGCCGACTGTCCCGCATATCGCAAGGGCGTTGCACGACAAGGGGATTCGGGGGAGCGTCGCGTCGATGCCGCCGCGTCGGCCGCGGCCCCGACCCAGGACGTGGCCGCGCTCGCCGACGACGAGGGCCGGGCCGGCGGACGGTTCGTCGTGACGGCGCTGAACGCGATCGCCGACGTGCTGGCCGACGCCGAGGACGAACTGGGTCGCATCGACGCGGTCGCCGGCGACGGCGACCACGGCCGCGGCATGGTCAAGGGTTCGTCGGCCGCGCGCGTCGCCGCGGCCGAGGCGTCCGACGCCGGTGCCGGTCAGGGCTCGGTGCTCGCCGCGGCGGGCAAGGAGTGGGCCGCCAAGGCGGGCGGCACCTCCGGGGTGCTGTGGGGTGCGCTGCTCGCCGCGGTGGGCGCTCGACTCGGGGACACCGGCCGACCCGACCCGGCCACCGTGGGCGCGGCGATGCGCGACGGCTACGACGCGTTGATCCAGCTCGGCGGCGCCGCGCCGGGGGACAAGACGATGCTCGACGCGATGCTGCCGTTCGTCGACGACCTGCAGCACCGGATCGCCGACGGCGCGTCGTGGCGCGACGCCTGGCGGGCGGCCGCCGACACGGCGACCGACGCCGCGGCCGCCACCGCCGACATGCGGCCCAAGGTGGGGCGCGCGCGCCCGCTGGCCGACCGCAGCGTCGGGACCCCGGACGCCGGCGCCACGTCCCTGGCGATGTGCGCGCACGCGGTCGCCGATTGCTTCGCACTGACTGCCAAGGGAGATGGCTCGTGACCGGATGGCGGATCGTCGTCGGATCGGACGACGCGGGATATGAGTACAAGGAGGCCCTCAAGGGCGACCTGCTGGCCGACGACCGCGTCGCCGAGGTGACCGACGTCGGCGTGGGCCCGGACGAGAACACCGCCTATCCGCACGTCGCGGTCGCGGCGGCACGGATGGTGGCCGAGGGCCGGGCCGACCGGGCACTGCTCCTGTGCGGAACCGGTCTCGGCGTCGCGATCAGCGCGAACAAGGTGCCCGGCATCCGGGCGGTCACGGCCCACGACGGCTTCTCGGTCGAACGTTCGGTGCTGTCCAACAACGCTCAGGTGCTGTGCTTCGGGCAGCGCGTCATCGGTCTGGAACTCGCCCGTCGGCTCGCCAGGGAATGGCTCGGCTACGAGTTCGACCCGACCAGCGCCAGTGCCGAGAAGGTCGATGCGATCTGCGGCTACGACCCCGTCGCGCCCTGATCCCACGCCGCACTCTGTCCCAAAACTGGGAATCGCGCTGAAATGTCCGGTTACGGGCTTGCTGGGAAGTCGCTTCGTGTTTCTAATTACATTAAGCGGGCTGCTCGGGGATCGGGCCCGTGTCGGCACCCCGGTGGTCGGTCGCGGGGGTACCGACGAGGTGAAACTCAGCGTCCTAGGAATGGCTCGTTTCATCGGCATGAACTGCGGATTTGGTGCAGATAGCGAGTTGCTGGCGAATTACCGACTCGGCTAACCGAGAGTTGCCACAAGGCGACGCCGATGGGTATTTCCCACCGGCTGGCGAGCCGACATATTTGCTGCCCACGGTATGGCCGCCACTTTCCCGCCAGAATGGTGATAGCTGACCACCTTCGTGTGGAACAATTGGCGCCATTACCCGCCGTTGAGGCTGCCGACTGGGAGTGACATGACCGTGTCAACGCATCTGCGCATCGCAGCGGGCGTGTGCGTGCTTTCCACCGGCCTGACGATGGCCGGCGTGAGCGCAGCCGTCGCCGCCGCCGAGACCGGCTCCGACGGCGCGGGCGCCGGCGCCGGCGCCAAGAGCACCCAGAACTCCAAGCCCCAGGACGGCACGGGCGCCACCCCGGACGCCGGGAGCCCCAGCCCTGCCAAGCCGGTCCCCAACGTCGGGGATCTGTTGCGCACGCAGGTGCAGAACGGACTGGCGGGCATCGCCAGCACCATGAACTCGCTGCCCAAGCCGGGACTGCCCACGGCGGGCTCCTTCAAGACACCGAAGACCACGTTCGGCGGTAGTCCCACGGTGCACGGCAGCGTGCCTGCCGCGTCGTCCGGATCGGTGACCCCCAACCCGCTGTCGAGTGCGGGTGATGCCGCAGCCGGCGCGGCCTCCGCAGCCGGTGGCGCGCTCTCATCCGCCGTGGGAGCCGCCGGTCAGGCCGCGACGTCCGCCGTTGGAGCCGCAGGCCAGACGGTGTCCGCCGCAGCGGGCGCCGCCGGTCAGGCTGCCTCGACCGCCGCCGGTGCCGCGGGTCAGGCCGCCACGAACGCCGCCCTCGCCGCCAACGACGCCATCTCGACGGCCGCCGAGACCGTCGCGGTCCCCGTCGCGCAAGTGGTCACCTCCGTGCAGAGCATGCTGTCCTCGGTCGCCGGCGCCGGAGCCGCACTCGGTCAGCTGCCCGCCGACCTGTCCGATCTGCTCGGCGTCGACGGCGCGATCCCCGCGACGGACGGGACCGGCTCGACGCGTGCCCTGCCCGACGCCATGACCGCCCCCGTCACCGGCACGGGTGAGCAGCCCACCGCCACGCTGCCGGCTCTGCCGGGAATGGCGAATCTGCCCGGCGCGATCCCGTCCACCACACCGGTTCTGCCCATCAGGTACACGGCCGCGCAGGCGAACGAGGCCGCTGCGGCCGCCGCCCCGTCCACGGGTGAGAACGCCGCCGGCGACGTCCTGTCGATGGTCGAACACGTCATCGGCGCCGTCGTGGCGTCGGTGTCCCTGACGGCGTTGCTCGCGGTCGCACTGCCCGGCCTGGGCGCCCTCGTCGGCGCCTGCGCGGCAGGCATCCGGGTCGGCTACCGCCAGGCCAAGGCGGGCGCCGAACTGCCGGGGACGGCGATCTCCCGCTTCGTCGGCTCGGGTCCCGTCGGCGTCGTGCGGTCGGGTTCGCAGATCGCGTGGCGTCCGCGGATGGCCCGCCCCGAACTGCGGCGCCCCGCCGCCGCCCGCACGCTGCGCATCGTCTCCTCGGCCCCGGAGTCGGCCGAGTTGCTCGATCACGCCGTCTGAGGCGTTCGAAGGTCAATTCGTCACCTGGCGTGCACGGACACGACACGCGGTGATTGCCGTCGCGCTGTCCTGCTGAACCACCGTGCTGGCTATGAGCACCGCGTCCGTACTCATCGCCCACGAGGACACCACCGCAGCGGCGGGAACGCCGCGCTACACCCTGCTGCTCAGCACCGACCCCACGCTCGTCGAGGACGCGCAGCGACTGCGCTACGAGGTGTTCACCTCCGAACCCGGCTTCGATCTGAGCAACGGCCACGACCACGGGCGCGACGCCGACCGGTTCGACGAGTTCTGTGACCACCTCCTGGTACGGGAGGACGGCTCGGGCGAACTCGTGGGCTGCTATCGCATGCTGCCGCCGCCGGGCGCGATCGCCGCGGGCGGGTTGTACAGCGCCACCGAGTTCGACGTCACCGAGCTGGACCCGCTGCGCCCCAGCCTCGTCGAGATGGGTCGTGCCGTCGTCAGGGCCGACCACCGCAACGGCGGCGTGGTGCTGCTGATGTGGGCGGGCATCCTGGCCTACCTGGACCGGTGCGGCTACGACTACGTCACCGGCTGCGTGTCGGTACCGGTCGCCGGTGGCACCGCGGAGAAGCCCGGCGCGCAGATCCGCGCCGTGCGCGACTTCGTGCGGACCCGCCATGCCAGCGACTACACGGTGGTGCCGCACCGGCCCGTCGTCCTGGACGGCAGGGGGCTCGACGACATCGCCCCGCCCGCCAAGGTCGACGTGCCGCCGCTCATGCGGGGCTACCTGCGCCTCGGCGCCAAGGTGTGCGGCGAGCCGGCCCACGATCCCGACTTCGGGGTCGGCGACTTCCCGGCGCTGCTCGACAAGCGCCAGGCCGACGTCCGCTACCTGCAGCGGTTGCGCTCGGTGTCCACGGCGACGAACGCGGCGAACCGATGAGCAGCCATCAGGTGCTGCGTGAGAGTCCGTGGCTGCCCCGGTCGACCTGTGATGCGTCCTGCGTGCGCACCGAGACCGTCGGCCGCGGACTGCACCGCGTGCTGGCCGTCGCCCGCACCGTCCTGCGGGTGCTGTGCGCGGTGGTGCTCCTGCCCGCCGCGGCGCTGCTCGCGCTCCCGCTGCCCGGCAAGGCGCGCGTGCAGCGCCTCTACTGCCGACTGATGCTGCGCAGCCTCGGCGTGCGGATCAGCATCACGGGTGGTCCCATCCGCAACCTGCGTGGCGTCCTGGTGGTCAGCGGTCACGTGTCCTGGGTCGACGTCTTCGTCATCGGCGCCGTGCTGCCCGGCTCGTTCGTCGCCAGGGCCGATCTGATCGAATGGCCCGCCCTGGGCTTCCTCGCCCGCCTGATGAAGGTCATACCCATCGAGCGGTCCAGCCTGCGCCGGCTGCCCGACGTGGTGCGCGCCGTCACCGAACGGCTCGGCGCCGGGCACACCGTCGTCGCGTTTCCCGAGGGCACGACCTGGTGCGGACTCGGCTACGGCAGCTTCCGGCCCGCGATGTTCCAGGCCGCCATCGACGCCGGCAGGCCCGTACAGCCCCTGGCCCTGACCTACCGGCACCGCGACGGCGCGCCCTCGACGATCCCGGCGTTCATCGGTGACGATTCGCTGGTGGCCTCGGCGCGGCGGGTCGTCACGGCGCGGCGGACCACCTGCCACGTCCGGGTGCAGTCACTCGAGTTGCCAGGGCAGGACCGGCGGGAGCTGGCGCACCGATGCGAGGCGGCCGTGCGGGGCGCTGCGCCGATCGGGGTCCGTAGCGGGGCGGGGCACGCGCTCGTCGCCTGACGCCGACCCGCCTGCCGGTATCCTTGACGGGCCATGAGTGCCGTCTATCTGGATCACGCCGCCACCACCCCGATGCACCCCGCTGCCATCGAGGCCATGACGGCGGCGCTGGCCACCGTCGGCAACGCATCGTCGCTGCACACGACGGGTCGAGCGGCCCGCCGTCGGATGGAGGAGGCCCGCGAGACGCTGGCCCGTTTGCTCGGCGCCAGACCCTCCGAGATCGTCTTCACCGCGGGCGGCACCGAGAGCGACAACCTCGCCGTGAAGGGCATCTTCTGGGCGCGCCGGGACGCCGACCCGAAGCGGCGCCGAATCATCACCAGCCCCGTCGAACACCACGCCATCCTCGACGCGGTCGACTGGCTCGTCGAGCACGAGGGCGCCGAGGTGACGTGGTTGCCGGTGACCCCCGACGGGGCCGTCGCCACGACGGCGCTGCGCGAGGCGCTCGAGGACCACGACGACGTCGCGCTCGTCACGATCATGTGGGCCAACAACGAGGTCGGCACGATCATGCCGATCGCCGAACTGGCCGCGATCGCCTCGGAGTTCGACGTGCCCATGCACAGCGACGCGATCCAGGCGGTGGGTCAGTTGCCGGTCGACTTCGCGGCCAGTGGCCTCTCGGCGATGAGCATCGCCGCCCACAAGTTCGGTGGCCCGACCGGTGTCGGCGCCCTGCTGCTGCGCCGCGACACGGCCTGCGTGCCGCTGCTGCACGGCGGCGGCCAGGAGCGCGACGTGCGTTCGGGCACACCGGATGTCGCGGGCGCGGTGGCGATGGCCGCGGCGGCCGTCGTGGCCGTCGACGGGCTCGAGGCCAACCGCGCCAGGATCTCGGCGCTGCGCGACAGGCTCATCGACGGGGTCCTCGCCTCGCTCGACGACGTCGACCTCAACGGCGCCGACGGCGACGGACGGCTACCGGGCAACACGCACTTCACCTTTCGCGGCTGCGAAGGCGATGCACTGCTGATGTTGTTGGACGCCAAGGGAATCGAGTGCTCCACCGGATCGGCCTGTACCGCCGGGGTGGCGCAGCCGTCACACGTCCTCATCGCCATGGGCGCCGACCCGGCCAGCGCCAAGGGATCGCTGCGACTGTCGTTGGGACACACCAGCACCGACGCCGACGTCGAGGCGGCGCTCGCCGTGCTGCCCGCCGCCGTCGACCGGGCCCGGCAGGCGGCCCTGGCCAGCGCGGGGCGGAAGTGACCAAGCGGGTCCTCGTCGCGATGAGCGGCGGCGTCGACTCATCGGTGGCCGCGGCCCGCATGGTCGACGCCGGGCACGACGTCGTCGGCGTGCATCTGGCGCTGTCGTCGTCGCCGGGCACGCTGCGCACCGGATCGCGCGGATGCTGCTCCAAGGAGGACGCCGGGGACGCGCGCCGGGTCGCCGACATCCTCGGCATCCCCTTCTACGTATGGGATTTCGCCGATCGCTTCAAGGAGGACGTGATCGACGACTTCGTCGCGTCCTACGCCAGGGGCGAGACGCCCAACCCGTGCGTGCGGTGCAACGAGAAGATCAAGTTCTCCGCCCTGTCGGCCCGTGCCCTCGCGCTCGGCTTCGACGCGCTGGCCACCGGCCACTACGCCAGGCTCACCGACGGTCGGCTGCGCCGGGCCGTCGACTCCGACAAGGACCAGTCCTACGTCCTCGGCGTCCTCACCGAGGATCAGTTGGCGACCGCGATCTTTCCGATCGGCGACACCCCCAAACCGCAGATCCGCGAAGAGGCCGCCCGGCGCGGGCTGGCCGTCGCCGCCAAGCCGGACAGCCACGACATCTGCTTCATCCCGTCCGGTGACACCCGGGCATTCCTCGGCGCGCGCATCGGCGTGCGCCGCGGCGCGGTGATCGACGGTGGTGGCTCGGTATTGGCCGAACACGATGGCGTGCATGGCTTTACGATCGGCCAGCGCAAGGGCCTCGGCATCGCGGGCCCCGGGCCCGACGGCCGCCCGCGCTACGTCACGGCGATCGACGCCGACACGGGCACCGTGCACGTCGGCGACGCCACCGACCTCGAGGTGCGGACCCTGGTGGGGGAGCGGCCCGTCTTCACCTCGGGCGCGCCGATGGCCGGACCCGTCGAGTGCGAGGTCCAGGTTCGCGCGCACGGCGGCCTGGCCGCCGCGGTCGCCGAGGTCCGCGACGGCAGGCTCGTCGCGGAGCTGCGCAGCCCGCTGCGGGGGGTGGCCCCCGGCCAGACGATGGTGCTCTACCGTCCCGACCCCGACGGTGACGAGGTGCTCGCCAGCGCGACGATCGCCCGCGCCGACGCCTAGCCCGGAATCCGCCCCAGGATCGCGGCCATCACCCGCTGCGGCACCGGGGCGCTGAAGGCACACGACATGACCTCGACGAGCACCACCGACTTCACTCGGTAGTCGCGGTCGCACCCGCTGTCCTGCGTCAACTCAATCGCGTCACCGGTCGCCGTCCAGGTGGCAAGGAAACCCGACGTCGTCGACCCGCACTGGGCCACCCGCCCGGCGAGCGCCTCGAACGCGCCGCGGGCCGTCGGAAGGTCGCGGTAGCCCGCCGCGCCCTGCGAGATCAGCGCCCCCTGCGGCGGGTCCTGATACGTGGTCTCGTGGAAGTCCTCGACGTCCGAGCCGAACGTCTGCGTCTCGGCGAAGAGCCAGGCGCACTGCGCGGGCACGCGGCTGGCGAACACGTCGATGTCGACCGGTGATTTGCCGTCCATCGTGGGGACGATCGTCAGCGGATCGCCGGCGCCGGTGATCGATTGCATCTCGGATTGCTCGAGGAGGACGCCGTCGACGTCGACCACCGACGCCGGGTGGTCGTCGGAGTCGGGTGCGGCCCGCACGGCACGACCGGTGACCGGCACGGCGCATGCCGCGGTCAGCGCCACCGCGCCCACCGTGACCAGCACGGTGTGGGCAAATGCGGCCATGGTCGACGGTAACTCTTCTGACCGACCATCGAATACTGTTGGCGCGTGAGCGTCTTCGCCGCGGCAACCGGCATCGGATCCTGGCCAGGCACGGTGGCGCGCGATGCGGCCGGCGTGGTCGTCGGCGAACTGCACACCCTGACCCACCTCGTCGAGCTGCCCGCGCGCGGCGTCGGCGCCGACCTGATCGGCCGCGCCGGAGCGCTGCTCGTCGACATCGGGATCGACACCGTGCCCCGCGGCTACCGCATCGCCCCTGGCCGCAGCTCCGTACTGCGGCGCGCGGCGAGTCTGCTCGACGAGGACGTCGACGCGCTGGAGGAGGCCTGGGAGCGGGCCGGGCTGCGGGGCGGGACGCGCGCGGTCAAGGTGCAGGCGCCGGGGCCCATCACGCTGGCCGCGCAACTCGAGCTGGGCAATGGTCACCGCGCGATCACCGACGCCGGAGCCGTTCGCGACCTCGCGGGCAGCCTGGCCGAGGGCATCAGGCTGCACCGTGCGCAGGTCGCCCGCCGCTTGGAGGCGACCGTCGTGGTGCAGCTCGACGAACCGTCGCTGCCCGCTGCCCTGGCTGGGCGATTGACGGGCGTGACCAGCTTCGCGCCGGTGCACGCCGTGGACGAGCCGTTCGCCCAGAGCCTGCTCGACGAGTGCGTGGCCACCATCGGAGGTGAGGTCGCGCTGCATTGCTGCGCGCCGGAGCTGCCGTGGCGGATGCTGGGGCGCAGCGCGCTGGCCGCCGTCTCGGTGGACACCGCCACCCTGACCGCGGCCGATCTCGACGGCATCGGCGAGTTCGTGGAGGCCGGCCGCGTGGTGCAACTCGGGGTGGTTCCGGCGCAGGCGCCCGACCGCAAACCCTCATCCGAGGAGGTGGCTAAGGCCGCGGCGTCGATCACCGATCGTCTTGGGTTTCCGCGCGACGTCCTGCGGGAACGCTGTGGCATCACGCCCACGTGTGGGCTCGCCGGGGCGACGGCCACCTGGGCGAGGGCGGCCGTCGAACTGGCGCAAAAGGTAGCCGATGGCATTACCGAGGACCCCAGCGCGGCGTAGGGTTATTGACGCACGCGATCGCTCAGGGAGGCCCGTGGCTAAGTCGATGAAGGGCGTGGCGGCTGGCGCCGCGGCGGTGTTCGCCATCTCGATGGCGAGCGGACCCGGCATCGCCGTCAGCTCGGCCGACCACGGGAGAGCCACGCCAGGTCCCGCCGCGGGCACCGAGGGCGGACTCGGCGCGCACGGTGGTCTGAGCCACCTGGGCCGCCACGACTCTCGCGACGGCGATCGACACGACCGCAGAAGGGGCGACCGGGCCGATCGGGACCGGGGTGTCGGCGGTCCCCACGGTCCGGACGGGGGTCGCGGCCACCGGCAGGGTTCGGGCGGGCCCGGCGGCCGGACGCAGGGTGGCGGCGGCCAGAGCACGGGAACCACCGCGGGTCGCGGCACCTCGAGCGTCTCGGCGGTCCGACCAGCCACCGCCACCGTCACGCCCGCCGCCACCGTCACGCCCGCCGTCACGCGCCCCGCCGCCACGCGCCCGGCGACGTCTGCGGTCGCCCCGTCGTCGAACCCGACCACCGACGCCGTCGGTGTCGTACCCGCCGCCGTCGGCCCCACCGTCCTCGCGCCCGCGAGCGGCGGCGGGGTGGGGTTCGCCGGGTCGGCGATACCGAGCTTTCTGACGCCGGTCGTGACCTTCGGCGACGGACGATCACCGGCCTACCAGGCGCCGCCGCCCGCCGGCGACATCGGCGGGCCGGTGGCCGAGCCGACCATCGACCGGGCGACGACGCCCATCTACCGTCAATTCGAACCCGTTGCGCCACAGCCGATTCCGGCGCCAGCGCCCGCGGCGACCATGACGGCCGTCCCGTGGCCGCTGGCCGATACCCCGGTGCCGTCGATGTGGCGACGCGTGCAGCCGGGCTGGCCCGCGGGCGCACTCTTCGGCATCGCCGGGCTGCTGCTGGCGCCGATCGGCGGAATCTGGCTGGGGCACCGCCAAGCCCGGGCGACGAAGGCGGCGTCCCAGCTCGTCGGCCGTTAGACCGTGCGCAGATCCTTGCGCAGGATCTTCCCCGACGCCGACTTGGGGATCGCGTCGATGAATGCCACCTGGCGGACCTTCTTGTAGGGCGCCACGTGGCTCGCGACGAACTCCATCACCTCGGCTTCGGTCAGCTCCGCGCCAGATTGCTTGACCACGAACGCCTTTGGCACTTCCTCGCCCGACTCGGCGTCCACGACACCGATGACGGCGGCGTCGCCGATGCCGGGGTGGCTGAGGAGCACCGCCTCGAGTTCGGCGGGCGGCACCTGATAGCCCTTGTACTTGATGAGCTCCTTGAGCCGGTCGACGATGTAGACGCAGCCCGTCGAGTCGACGCGCGCCACGTCGCCGGTGTGCAGGTAACCGTCCTCGTCGATCGTCTGGCGGGTGGCCTCGTCGTTGCCGAGGTAACCGGCCATGACGTTGGGGCCCTTGAACCAGAGTTCGCCGGTCTCGCTGAGACCCGATGCGGGAGGGTCGATTTCGACTCCCTCGTCGGAGACGATCTTGCTGACGGCGTTCGGGACGGTCCAGCCGCACGAGCTCAGCGGCGCGACGGAACCGATCGCCTGCTGCCCGCCGTCGGGCGGGGTGATGTGGCTGACCGGGCT
Source organism: Mycolicibacterium madagascariense (assembly GCF_010729665.1). Lineage (NCBI taxonomy): Bacteria > Bacillati > Actinomycetota > Actinomycetes > Mycobacteriales > Mycobacteriaceae > Mycobacterium > Mycolicibacterium madagascariense. The sequence continues at coordinate 2,172,263 of NZ_AP022610.1, forward strand.
CAGCTCGCTCATGCCGTACCCCTGGACCACGTGACACTTCAGCCGTGCGGCCACGGCGTTGCCCAGTTCCTCGTCGAGCGGTGCCGCGCCGGACATGATGCTGCGCAGGCTCGACAGGTCGAAGGAGTCCACCAGCGGATGCTTGGCGAGGGCGACGGCCACCGGCGGCGCGATGAACGCATGCGTGCAGCGATGTTCCTGGATGTTGCCGAGGAACTTCTCCAGGTCGAAGTTGGGCATGATGACCAGCCGCGCGCGGGCGTGCAGCGCGGCGTTGAGCAGCACGGTCATGCCGTAGATGTGGAAGAACGGCAGCACCGCGAGGATGCGGTCGTCGGGCGTCATGCCCTGCAGCGGACGGATCTGCGCGACGTTGGCGGCCAGGTTGCGATGGGTGAGCATGACGCCCTTGGGGTTGCCCGTGGTGCCCGAGCTGTAGGGCAGCGCCGCCAGGTGGGTGGCGGGGTCGAACGTCACCTCCGGTGCGGGCGTGCCGGCGGCCGCCAGGTCCTCGGCGTTCGGATGTCCGTCGACGGCCGCGCCGGGTCCGTCGAGCACGACGACGCGGTCGGCGCCCAGCCCGACGGCGGCCGCCCCCTCGACGGCCTGCGGGGCCAGCGCTGCCACCGTGACCAGCAGCGTGGCGCGCGAGTCCGCGAGCTGCTTGCCGATGTCCTTGGCCGTGAAGAGCGCGTTGACGGTCGTCGCGGTCGCACCGGCCCGGAGGATTCCGTGGAACGCGATGGCGAACGCGGAACTGTTGGGCGCCAACAGCGCAACGACGTCACCGACGCCGATGCCACGGTCGGCAAGCGCCCCGGCGAACGCGTCGATGCGGGCGATCATGTCGCCGTACGTCGTCTCCGCGCCCGTGGCCGCGTCGACCAGTGCGACGCGCTCGGCGGCGTCGGCGGCATCGGCGAAGAGGTAGTCGTAGACGCTGGTGGTGGGAATCTGGACCTGGGGGAAGGGGCTCGCGAAACTCATCGTGCCCTGATCGAACCACGTCGGCCCGGCGGTGGGTAACCCCTGGTCGAGCTCGGCGGTCGGGTTCGCCGACGGTCGACGGGGGCGAGGGTGTCGGACGCCTCGGATAATCTCCGTCAGGTGAGCTCACCTGACGCCGACGTCCGTCGCGAGTGGCAGCAGCTGGCCGACGAGGTGCGCGGCCATCAGTTCCGCTACTACGTCAAGGACGCCCCGATCGTCTCCGACGGAGAGTTCGACGCGCTGCTCGGTCGGCTGACGGCGCTGGAGGAGCGCTACCCGGAGCTGCGTACCCCCGACTCGCCGACCCAGCTCGTGGGCGGTGCGGGCTTCGCGACGGACTTCAGCTCCGCCGACCACCTCGAGCGAATGTTGAGCCTGGACAACGTGTTCAACACCGACGAGCTGTCGGCGTGGGCGGCGCGCCTGACCGGAGAGGTCGGCGCCGATCCCGAATTCCTGTGCGAACTCAAGATCGACGGGGTCGCGCTGGCGCTGGTGTATCGCGACGGGGTCCTGGTGCGCGCGGCCACCCGCGGTGACGGCCGCACCGGTGAGGACGTCACGCTCAACGCCCGCACCATCGACGACATCCCCGAACGCCTCGCGCCCAGCGACGACTACCCGGTGCCCACGACGCTGGAGGTGCGCGGCGAGGTGTTCTTCCGGCTCGCCGACTTCGAGGAGCTCAACGCCGGTCTCGTCGCCGAGGGCAAGGCGCCCTTCGCCAATCCCCGCAACAGCGCGGCGGGCTCGCTGCGGCAGAAGAACCCGGCGGTCACGGCGCGGCGCAAGCTGCACATGATCTGCCACGGCCTCGGTCGCGCGGAGGGCTTCACCCCGGCCACGCTGCACGACGCCTACCTCGCGCTCAAGGCCTGGGGACTCCCGGTGTCCGACCACACGACCCGCGTGACGGGCATCGAGGCGGTCGGCGAGCGCGTCGCCTACTGGGGTGAGCACCGCCACGACGTCGAGCACGAGATCGACGGGCTGGTCGTCAAGGTCGACGACGTCGGCCTGCAGCGCCGCCTCGGCGCCACGTCGCGCGCCCCGCGCTGGGCGATCGCCTACAAGTACCCGCCCGAGGAGGCCACGACCAAGCTGCTCGACATCCGCGTCAACGTGGGCCGCACCGGACGCGTCACCCCGTTCGCCTACATGGAGCCCGTGAAGGTCGCCGGGTCCACGGTGGGACTGGCGACGCTGCACAACGCCTCCGAGGTCAAGCGCAAGGGCGTCCTGATCGGCGACACCGTGGTGATCCGCAAGGCGGGCGACGTCATCCCCGAGGTGCTGGGTCCGGTGGTCGACGTCCGCGACGGCAGCGAGCGCGAATTCGTGATGCCGACGACCTGTCCGGAGTGCGGCACCCCGCTCGCCCCCTCCAAGGAGGGCGACGCCGACATCCGCTGCCCGAACGCGCGGTCCTGCCCGGCGCAGCTGCGGGAGCGGGTGTTCCACGTGGCGGGCCGCGGCGCCTTCGACATCGAGGGTCTGGGCTACGAGGCCGGGATCGCCCTGCTGCAGGCCGGGGTCATCACCGACGAGGGCGACCTGTTCTCTTTGACCGTCGACGACCTGCTGCGCACGGATCTGTTCACGACGCAGAAGGGCGAGCTGTCGGCCAACGGCAAGCGCCTGCTCGCCAACCTCGGCAAGGCCAAGCAGCAGCCGCTGTGGCGCGTGCTGGTGGCGCTGTCCATTCGCCACGTCGGGCCCACCGCGGCCCGCGCACTGGCCGGGGAGTTCGGCAGCCTCGAGGCGATCGAGTCCGCCACCGAGGAGCAGCTGGCGGCCAGCGAGGGCGTCGGCCCGACGATCGCCGCCGCCGTCGTCGACTGGTTCACCGTGGACTGGCATCGGGCGATCGTCGCCAAGTGGCGCGCGGCCGGCGTGCGCATGCAGGACGAGCGCGACGCCAGCATCGCGCGGACCCTGGAGGGGTTGTCGATCGTCGTCACCGGATCGTTGACCGGGTTCTCCCGTGACGAGGCCAAGGAGGCGATCCTGGCCCGCGGCGGCAAGGCGGCGGGATCGGTGTCCAAGAAGACCGCCTACGTCGTTGCCGGTGACGCGCCGGGCTCCAAGTACGACAAGGCGATCGAACTCGGCGTGCCCGTGCTCGACGAGGACGGGTTCCGACGGCTTCTCGAGAACGGCCCCGACGAGGCGCCCGCCGGCGAGGGCTCGGGCGCGGAGGCCGACGACGACGGCTCGGCCGAGGTGCCCGCCGGCGAGGGCTAGCGGACGATGGTCGCCACGATCCCGCTGAGGTAGCCGAGGCGGGCGACCTCCGACGGTCGGAAGTCCGGTCCGCCGGGACGCCCCAGGATGACGGCCGTGTGGTGGTCGCCGAGCGGTGCGGCGGCGAGCGTGGTGTCGAAGTCGCGCCAGACCTGCGGGATCCAGTCGGCGGTGCCGTCGAGGGCCTCGGCGTGTTCGAGCGGCAGCCAGGGGGCCGATTGGGCGGCGGTCTCCGGCGCCCCATGGCTCGCGGCCACCACCTCGAGCCCGGTGGCGTCGGGCCCGGTGTCGCAGAGCCGCAGCACCATGCACCAGCCGACGCGCAGCACCTTGGGCGCCTCGTCGGCGAGCACCTGCAGCTTGTCGTGCTTGGTGGGCGCGGCGGCGATGTGGTCGATGAGCTCCAATTCGCGGTGCGCCTCGAGCAGGCCGGTGTGCGGGCGGATGCTGTCGACGTAGACACCGCTCAGCTTCTCGGCGGCCGTGATGAGCATGTCGGGCATGGCGCCGGGGGGCAGGTCCACGACCAGGTCGTCGACGGCGAACCCGGCCGTGCGCTCCACCACGTCCAGGGACAGGATGTCGGCGCCCACCGACCCGAGCGCCACGGCGAGCGAACCGAGGCTGCCGGGCCGGTCCTCCAGCTGGACCCGCAGCAGATAAGACGGCACGGCTGACACTGTTTCACGCGTGGCGGGCGCGTTGCGAGTCGGAAAGCCCGGCGCAGCGCGGATCCCCGCGGTGACTAGGCTTGGCGGTCGTGTCGCAGATCTCGCAGGACGACGTCGCCCACCTGGCGCGTCTGGCCCGGCTCACCCTGTCCGACGACGAGCTGAAGAGCTTCGCCGGCCAACTGGATGCCATCCTGGCGCACGTCGGTGCGATCCAGGCGGTCGACGTTACCGGCGTCGAAGCCACCGACAACCCGTTGAAGAGCGTCAACGTCACCCGGCCCGACGTGGTCGCGCCGTGCCTGACGCAGGACGAGGCGCTGGCCGCCGCGCCCAAGGCCGTCGACGGCCGCTTCGGTGTGCCCCGCATCCTGGGGGAGTCGCAGTGAACGACCTGGTCCGGCTCGACGCGGCCACCCTCGGTGCGAAGATCGCCGCGAAGGACGTCAGTTCGACCGAGGTGACGCAGGCCCATCTCGACCAGATCGCGGCCACCGACGACCGCTACCACGCGTTCCTGCACGTCGAGGCCGACGCTGCGCTGGCCCAGGCCGGTCGCATCGATGCCGCCGTCGCTGCGGGAGAGTCGCTGCCGTCGCCGCTGGCAGGCGTCCCGCTGGCGTTGAAGGACGTGTTCACCACGGTCGACATGCCCACGACGTGCGGCTCGAAGATCCTGCAGGGCTGGCGTTCGCCCTACGACGCGACGGTGACGGCGCGGTTGCGAGCGGCCGGGCTGGCGATCCTCGGCAAGACCAACATGGACGAGTTCGCGATGGGCAGCTCGACGGAGAACTCCGCCTACGGCCCGACCCGCAACCCGTGGGACGTGGAGCGCGTACCCGGCGGCTCGGGGGGCGGCAGTGCCGCCGCGCTCGCCGCGTTCCAGGCGCCGCTGGCCATCGGCTCCGACACGGGTGGCTCCATCCGCCAGCCCGCCGCGCTGACCGCGACCGTCGGGGTCAAGCCGACCTACGGAACGGTGTCGCGGTACGGGCTCATCGCATGCGCGTCGTCGCTGGATCAGGGCGGCCCGTGCGCGCGCACGGTCCTCGACACGGCGCTGCTGCACCAGGTGATCGCCGGCCACGACCCCCGCGACTCGACGTCGGTGGAGGCGGCCGTGCCCGACGTCGTCGCCGCGGCGCGGGAGGGAGCGCGGGGCGATCTGACGGGCGTCCGCGTCGGCGTGGTCAAGCAGTTGCGCAGCGGCGAGGGCTACCAGCCGGGCGTGCTGTCGTCGTTCCACGCCGCCGTGGAGCAGTTGACCGCGCTGGGCGCCGAGGTGACCGAGGTGGACTGCCCCAACCTCGACCATTCGCTGGCGGCCTACTACCTGATCCTGCCGTCGGAGGTGTCGAGCAACCTCGCCCGCTTCGACGCGATGCGCTACGGGCTGCGGGTCGGCGACGACGGGACGCACAGCGCCGAGGAGGTGATGGCGTTGACGCGGGCCGCCGGGTTCGGCCCAGAAGTCAAGCGCCGCATCATGATTGGCACCTATGCGCTGTCGGCGGGCTATTACGACGCCTATTACAACCAGGCGCAGAAGGTGCGCACGCTGATCGCCAGGGACCTCGAGCGGGCCTACCAAAGCGCCGACGTGCTGATCTCGCCCGCCACCCCGACGACGGCGTTCCGGCTGGGCGAGAAGGTCGACGATCCGTTGGCGATGTACCTGTTCGACCTCTGCACACTGCCGTTGAACCTGGCGGGGCACTGCGGGATGTCGGTGCCGTCGGGGCTGTCGCAGGACGACGGATTGCCCGTCGGCCTGCAGATCATGGCCCCCGCGCTCGCCGACGACCGGCTCTATCGCGTCGGTGCGGCTTACGAGGCGGCCCGCGGTCCGCTGCCGACCGCGCTCTGACGGGGGAGGATACGACCATGCGCATCGGAGTTCTCACCGGCGGCGGCGACTGTCCTGGACTGAACGCGGTCATCCGCGCCGTCGTCCGGACGTGCGACGCCAGATACAAGTCCTCGGTCGTCGGATTCCTCGACGGCTGGCGAGGTCTGTTGGAGGATCGCAGGATTCAGCTCGCGAACGACGACCGCAACGACCGGTTGCTCGGCAAGGGCGGCACGATCCTCGGCACCGCCCGGGTCAACCCAGACAAGCTGCGGGCCGGGCTGGACCAGATCAAGCAGACGATGGAGGACAACGGGATCGACGTGCTGATCCCCATCGGCGGCGAGGGCACGCTGACCGCGGCGCACTGGCTGTCGGAGGAGAACGTCCCCGTCGTCGGGGTGCCGAAGACCATCGACAACGACATCGACTGCACCGACGTCACCTTCGGTCACGACACGGCGCTGCAGATCGCCAGCGACGCGATCGACCGGCTGCACAGCACGGCCGAGTCGCACCAGCGCGTGATGCTCGTCGAGGTGATGGGACGTCACGCCGGCTGGATCGCGCTGAACGCCGGGCTCGCCTCGGGTGCGCACATGACGCTCATTCCCGAGCAGCCGTTCGACGTCGAAGAGGTCTGCCGACTGATCAAGCAGCGATTCGTCCGCGGTGATTCGCACTTCATCTGCGTGGTGGCCGAGGGCGCCCAGCCCGCCGAGGGCAGCATGGCGCTGCGCGACGGAGGCATCGACGAGTTCGGGCACGTCAGGTTCACCGGCGTCGCCCATCAGCTCGGCGTCGAGATCGAGAAGCGCATCAAGAAGGAGGTGCGCACCACCGTGCTCGGCCACGTGCAGCGCGGGGGCACCCCGACCGCCTACGACCGCGTGCTCGCCACCCGCTTCGGGGTCAACGCCGCCGACGCCGCGCACTCCGGCGAGTACGGGATGATGGTGTCGCTGCGCGGTCAGGAGATCGGCCGCGTCCCCCTCGCCGAGGCGGTCAAGCAGTTGAAGCTGGTCCCGCAGGGCCGCTACGACGACGCGGCGGAATTCTTCGGCTGACCCCTCCCCGCGAACAGACGCGAAAGTGCACTTTTCGCGGCGTGTCGCAGCACCTTTGCGGCTGCTCGCGAGGGGATCGCGGGGGGAGTGGGCGCCCAACTAAGATCGAGACATGACCCTTGCCCCCGCTGAACTGCTCGACTACGACGAGGTCATCGCCCGCTACGAACCCGTGATGGGCATGGAGGTGCACGTCGAACTGTCGACGGCGACCAAGATGTTCTGCGGTTGCGCCAACGAATTCGGCGCCGAACCCAACACCCACGTCTGCCCGACGTGCCTCGGCCTGCCCGGCTCGTTGCCGGTCGTCAACGCCGCGGCCGTCGAGTCCGCGATCCGCATCGGTCTGGCCCTCAACTGCGACATCGCCCCCTGGGGACGCTTCGCCCGCAAGAACTACTTCTATCCCGACCAGCCGAAGAACTACCAGATCAGCCAGTACGACGAACCGATCGCGGTGAACGGCTACCTCGACGCCCCGCTCGACGACGGCACCACCTGGCGCGTGGAGATCGAGCGCGCGCACATGGAGGAGGACACCGGCAAGCTGACGCACCTCGGCAGCAGCACCGGTCGCATCGAGGGCGCGACGACGTCGCTGCTCGACTTCAACCGCGCGGGCGTGCCGCTGGTGGAGATCGTCACCAAGCCCATCGAGGGAGCCGGTGCGCGGGCCCCGGAGATCGCCCGCGCCTACGTCACCGCGCTGCGAGAGGTGTTGCGCGGCTTGGGCGTATCGGACGTGCGGATGGATCAGGGCTCGATGCGCTGCGACGCCAACGTGTCGCTCAAGCCCATCGGCGCACAGGAGTTCGGCACCCGCACCGAGACGAAGAACGTCAACTCGCTCAAGAGCGTCGAGGTGGCCGTGCGGTACGAGATGCGCCGCCAGGCAGCGGTTCTGGAGGCCGGCGGCGAGATCGTTCAGGAGACCCGGCACTTCCACGAGGACGGCTACACCAGTGCGGGTCGGCGCAAGGAGACCGCCGAGGACTACCGCTACTTCCCCGAGCCCGACCTGGAGCCGATAGCGCCGGACGCCGAATTGATCGAACGGCTGCGCGGCACGATCCCCGAGCTTCCGTGGTTGCAGCGCAACAGGATTCAGCAGGACTGGGGCATCTCCGACGAGGTCATGCGAGACCTGGTCAACAACGGCGTCATCGACCTCGTCGCCGCCACGGTCGCCGCGGGCGCCCCGAGCGAGGCCGCGCGGGCATGGTGGGGAAACTTCCTGGTGCAGAAGGCCAACGAGCTCGGGGTGACGCCCGCGGAGTTGGCCATTACCCCCGGGCAGGTGGCGGCCGTGGTGCAGCTCGTCGAGGACGGCAAGCTGTCGAACAAGCTCGCCCGCGACGTGATCGAGGGCGTGCTGGCCGGTGAGGGTGAGCCCGAGCAGGTGATGACCGACCGCGGATTGGCCGTCGTGCGCGACGATTCGGTGATGCAGGCCGCGGTCGACGAGGCGCTGGCGGCCAACCCCGGTGTCGCCGACAAGATCCGCGGCGGCAAGGTGCAGGCGGCGGGTGCGATCGTCGGCGCGGTCATGAAGGCCACCCGGGGTCAGGCCGACGCGGCCCGCGTACGCGAACTGGTCCTGGCTGCCTGCGGCGTCGACGGCTAGCGCCGCCCGCGCCGGGGGAGTTCCGGCGCGCGCGCGTCAGGTGTTCTCGGCGTTGCTTCTCGGGAATCCGCCGCCCTGCGGGAACAGCGGGAACACGACGTCGTCGAACTTGTCGGCGTCGCCGGAGGTCTTGTTGACCGTGCCGCCCCAGACGTTGCCGTCGGGGGACAGCTGCAGCGCCCAGGCGTGACCGTGCGTGTCCTGGCGAATGACCTCGGGGTTGCCGGTGACGGCGCCGGTGTCGGGCGCCAGGCGGACGGCGACCGTCTGCTTCGTGGTGACCATGTTGACCAGGACCGTGCCGTCGGTCACCACGCAGCCCGCGATGCCCGGTTTGTCGGGCCACGTCCACACCGTCGAGACGACCGAGTCCTTCGTGATGCGTTGCAGGCGGTCACCGTTCGGTGTCCGATCGGTCACGTATTGGGAACCATCTGCGTCGTCGCGGCACAGGCCGCCCGCGGACCCGATGCCGCTCAGCGCCGTCGTCGGCGGGGCCTGGTTGACGGTGGTGGGCTGCTCGATCCTGATGAGCTTGCCGGCCAGCGAACCCGGATCGGCCGCCTGCGCGGGGTCACCGGCGTCTCCGGTGAGCACCTCGAGCGTCGTCGGACTGGTGAACATGAGCGCACCCATGTTCCCCGTCGCGCCCTTCGGGATGCCCGTCAGGATCGGCTTCGGCACGTCGCCGTCGGCGATCCGGATGACGCGGTTGTCGCTCGGCGTGCTGATGTAGGCGTACATCAGCCGGTCCTGCTCGTAGGTCGGGGACAGCACGATGTCCATGAGCCCACCGTCCCCGGACGGATCGACCGGTATGACGACCTTGACCTTGGGTTCGGCGTTGGTGGCGATCTCCTTGACGGCGCCGGTGAGCCGCTCGGCGACGAGCGCGGACTTGCTGTCGGGGCCCATGATCAGACCGCTGGTGCTCTCCAGGCAGCCCTGCATCACGCCCTTGGCGGCGCACACCTTCGGGAACGGCTGGGCGGGCAGCGGGGGCGGCGGGGGCGGTTCGCTGCTCGGCGGCGGACCGGCCTGGGGTTCGGTCGTGAACGGCTGGGCCACATCGTCGTTGAAGCGGGCGCACCCCGATACCCCCAGCAACGCTGCGCACAGCAGCACCAGCACACCCCGCATCGGCCGGCGCAGACTCATGCCCGCCAGATTACGGATCGCGGGGCGGTGCGCGCCACGACGGTCGGCGCGCGCCGCGCAGAACACAGCGGTGACAGGACCGCGCCAATCCACGATTCGCAGGTAATCAGCATTTACGCTGGCAACGTGACCAGTACATCTCACGACCCACGGGCATGGAAGAGACCGGATGGCCAAGAGGCCTCGGCCACACGGCCCGCGTCGGCGCGCCTGGTCGACCCCGAGGACGACCTTCCGCCATCGCCGTACGCCGGTGACTTCGAGACGACCGCGATCCCGCGGTACGACACGAGTTCCTCCGGCCACCAGAACAGCGGGTACCGGCTGCTGTCCGATCCCGAACCCCTGCCGTACGTGCAACCCGCGGGCCGGCCGCCGACGTATTCGGCCGAGCCCACCGAGATCGAGCCCGACGAGGGTCTGGCCCGCGCGGACGGCGGTCGCCGCGGCACGCAGGACCTCGGCCTCATGCTGCTGCGCGTGGGCCTCGGGGCCCTGCTCATCGCCCACGGCCTGCAGAAGGCGTTCGGGCTGTGGGGCGGTCAGGGTCTGGCGGGCTTCCAGCAGTCGCTGGCTGGCATGGGCTACCAGCACGCCAACGTCGTGACGTACGTGGCGGCGGGCGGCCAGATCGCGGCGGGCGTGCTCCTGGTCCTGGGGCTGTTCACGCCCCTGGCCGCCGCCGGTGCGGTCGCCTATCTGGTCAACTCCCTGCTCGCCGCCGTCGCGGCCCAACCCGTCCGCGGCTCGTTCGCGTTCTTCCTGCCCGACGGGCACGAATACCTCGTCGTGCTGCTGGTGCTGGCCGCCGGGCTGACGCTGACGGGTCCCGGCAAGTACGGGTTCGACGCGGGCCGCGGCTGGGCGAGGCGTCCGTTCGTCGGTTCGGCCGCGGCGCTGGTGCTCGGGATCGGCGCGGGCGTCGGCGTGTGGGTGCTGCTCAACGGCGCCAACCCGCTGACCTGAGCTCTACTCGTAGGGGTTGGGCACCCGGCCGTCGGTAGCCGCCGTCAGCTCGGGCAGCGTCGCGAAGGTCACCGCCGGCAGCCGCAGGTCCGAACCGTCCTTCAGGTGCGCCGACGCCCACGCGCTGCGGTCGAAGCGCAAACCCTCGACGTCCTCCCACCCGACGGTCCGGCTACCGAACAGCGTGCGCGCGGTGACGGTGTCGCGGTCGGCGGTGGTGCGGTAGCGGATCACCGCGACCGAGGCCACGACCGGGATCACCAGGACCGCACCGAACACCGCGGGGTTGGCGAGGACCAGGGTCAACAGACCCAGGGTGAAGAAGCCGACCGCGACGTGCGCCATCGGGGAGATCCGCAGGACGACGGGGGCGGTGGCCGAGGGAGAACTCACGCCGCCATCTTCGCACCGGTCGGGGGGTGCTCAGCAATTTGACCTTCGACCTGTGCGGGGGCTACCGTCACTGGTCATGAAGACCGTCGCCATTCTCGTAGTACTTGGTTCGCGCGTTGGTGCGTAACCCGACTGATTGAACAGTCAGAGCCTACGAGCACCGACGCGCAACCCTCGTGCAGCATTCGCTGACGGGGGTTTTTTGTTGCCCTAGAACACCAGAAGCCCAAGCATCATCGAGACCCACCAGGACACAGAGGACATCGTGAGCGCACCCACCACGCGACCACCCGAGCAGGACCGGCGCGCCAACGGCTCGCCCGCCGTCGGCCGGACCGCGGCAGCACAGCCCAGAGTCGTTGCCCCAGAACGGATGACGGGCGCCAAGGCCGTCATCCGCTCGCTCGAGGAACTCGACGTCGACACCATCTTCGGCATCCCCGGCGGCGCCGTGCTGCCGGTCTACGACCCGCTGTTCGACAGCCAGAAGCTGCGGCACGTGCTGGTGCGCCACGAGCAGGGCGCCGGGCATGCCGCCAGCGGGTACGCCCACGCCACCGGCAAAGTCGGCGTGATGATGGCGACCTCGGGTCCCGGCGCCACCAACCTGGTGACCCCGCTCGCCGACGCGCAGATGGACTCCATTCCCGTCGTCGCGATCACCGGTCAGGTCGGACGCGCGCTCATCGGCACCGACGCGTTCCAGGAGGCCGACATCTCCGGCATCACGATGCCGATCACCAAGCACAACTTCCTGGTGCGCCATGGTGACGAGATCGCCCAGGTCATGGCCGAGGCGTTCTACATCGCCCGGTCGGGACGTCCCGGTGCCGTCCTGGTCGACGTGCCCAAGGACGTGCTGCAGGCCGAGTGCACGTTCAGCTGGCCGCCGACGATGGACCTGCCCGGCTACAAGCCCAACACGAAGCCCCACAGCAAGCAGATCCGCGAGGCGGCCCGGCTGATCGCAGCGGCCAGCAAGCCGGTGCTGTACGTCGGCGGCGGGGTGATCCGCGGCGAGGCCAGCGAGCAGCTGCTGGAGTTGGCCGAACTGACGGGCATCCCGGTGGTCACCACGCTGATGGCCCGCGGTGCGTTCCCCGACAGCCACTCCCAGAACCTCGGCATGCCCGGCATGCACGGCACCGTCGCGGCCGTCGGCGCCCTGCAGAAGAGCGATCTGCTGATCGCGCTGGGCACCCGATTCGACGACCGCGTCACCGGCAAGCTGGATTCATTCGCCCCGGACGCCAAGGTGATTCACGCCGACATCGATCCCGCCGAGATCGGCAAGAACCGCAACGCCGACGTGCCGATCGTGGGTGACGTCAAGAACGTGCTCACCGAGCTGATCGGGGCGCTGCGCCGCGACGGCATCGGTGGGCAGGAGCGCAGCGACCGGGGGATCGGCACGGATGCCGCGACGCTGGACCTCGACGAGTGGTGGGAGTACCTGCGCGGCGTGCAGGCGACCTTCCCGCTGAGCTACGGGCCGCAGAGCGACGGCAGTATGAGTCCGGAATACGTCATCGAAACCCTGGGCCGCATCGCCGGACCCGATGCGGTGTACGTGGCAGGCGTTGGGCAGCACCAGATGTGGGCCGCTCAGTTCATCTCCTACGAGAAGCCCAAGACGTGGCTGAACTCCGGCGGTCTCGGCACCATGGGCTACGCGGTGCCCGCCGCCATGGGTGCCAAGTTCGGCAAGCCCGAGGCCGAGGTGTGGGCCATCGACGGCGACGGCTGCTTCCAGATGACGAATCAGGAACTGGCGACCTGTGCCGTCGAGGGGGCGCCCATCAAGGTCGCGCTCATCAACAACGGCAACCTCGGCATGGTGCGGCAGTGGCAGACGCTGTTCTACGAGGAGCGCTACAGCCAGACCAATCTGTCGACGCATTCGCACCGCATCCCCGACTTCGTGAAGCTGGCAGAAGCCCTCGGCTGCGTCGGATTGCGTTGCGAGCGGCCCGAAGACGTCGAGGACGTCATCAATCAGGCCAGGGCGATCAACGACCGTCCCGTGGTGATCGACTTCATCGTCGGCGCCGACGCCCAGGTGTGGCCGATGGTCGCGGCAGGCATGGGCAACGACGAGATCCAGGCGGCCCGGGGCATCCGGCCGCTGTTCGACGATCAGGGCAACGAGGGGCACGCCTGATATGACCGTTCATACCCATACCCTGTCGGTGCTCGTCGAGGACAAGCCCGGCGTGCTGGCGCGCGTGGCGGCGCTGTTCTCCCGCCGCGGCTACAACATCCAGTCGCTGGCGGTCGGCGCCACGGAGCAGAAGAACCTGTCCCGCATGACGATCGTCGTGTCGGTCGAGGACTTCCCGCTCGAACAGGTCACGAAGCAGCTGAACAAGCTGATCAACGTGATTAAGATCGTCGAGCAGGACGAGGACAACTCGGTCTCTCGCGAGCTGGCGCTGATCAAGGTGCGGGCCGACGCGACGACCCGGGGACAGATCATCGAGGCGGTGAACCTGTTCCGCGCCAAGGTGGTCGACGTGTCGGCGGAGTCCCTGGTGGTCGAGGCGACCGGTACGCCCGGCAAGCTGACCGCGCTGTTGAACCTCCTCGAGCCGTACGGCATCAGGGAGATCGCGCAGTCCGGCATGGTGACGCTGTCGCGCGGGCCGCGCGGAATCGTCACCACCAAGTAACGCAGTTTCGACGAGATACGTACGAGGAAGAGGAAATAACGTGGCAGTTGAGATGTTCTACGACGACGATGCAGACCTGTCGATCATCCAGGGACGCAAGGTCGGCGTCATCGGATACGGCAGCCAGGGTCACGCGCACTCGCTGAGCTTGCGCGACTCCGGCGTCGAGGTGAAGGTGGGTCTGAAGGAGGGCTCCAAGTCCCGCGAGAAGGTCACCGAGCAGGGTCTCGAGGTCGACACGCCGGCCGAGGTCGCCAAGTGGGCCGACGTCATCATGCTGCTGGCGCCGGACACCGCGCAGGCCGAGATCTTCACCAACGACATCGAGCCGAACCTCGAGGCGGGCAACGCGCTCTTCTTCGGTCACGGCCTCAACATCCACTTCGACCTGATCGAACCGGCCGAGAACATCACCGTCGGCATGGTGGCGCCGAAGGGCCCCGGGCATCTGGTGCGGCGCCAGTTCGTCGACGGCAAGGGCGTGCCCTGCCTGATCGCCGTCGACCAGGACCCCACGGGTGAGGGCCAGGCGTTGGCGCTGTCCTACGCCGCGGCCATCGGCGGTGCCCGCGCGGGCGTCATCAAGACCACGTTCAAGGAGGAGACCGAGACCGATCTCTTCGGCGAGCAGGCCGTATTGTGCGGTGGCACAGAGGAACTCGTCAAGGTCGGCTTCGAGGTCATGGTCGAGGCGGGCTACGCCCCGGAGATGGCCTACTTCGAGGTGCTGCACGAGCTCAAGCTCATCGTCGACCTGATGTACGAGGGCGGGATCGCCAGGATGAACTACTCGGTCTCCGACACCGCGGAGTTCGGCGGGTACCTGTCGGGTCCCCGGGTGATCGACGCCGACACCAAGGACCGGATGCGCGCCATCCTCAAGGACATTCAGGACGGCACCTTCGTCAAGGAGCTCGTCGCCAACGTCGAGGGTGGCAACAAGCGGCTCGAGAAGCTGCGCAAGGAGAACGCCGAGCACCCCATCGAGGTCACCGGCAAGAAGCTGCGCGACTTGATGAGCTGGGTGGACCGGCCGATCACGGAGACGGCGTAGTCTGTTCGGGCGGCGCGTCGGGTGGGCCTTCGGCTCAACCGATGCGTCGCCGCCCTGTCTCCGTGACGATGAAGGATCGCCGAATGTCATTGCCCACCGTGGCCGAGACCCGCTGCGGTGTTGCGATGACGCGCCCGCGGCGGGAATGTCGTCGTGCCGCGTGATCAACCAGGACGCCGACACCCGCGCTGAGATCACCCGCCAGAAGATCATGGATTCGGCGGCCGGCCACTTCGCCCGCCGGGCGTTCGCCTCGGTCAGCGTCGACGAGGTCATCGCCGACACCGACGTCTCCAAGGGCGCGCTGTACTTCCACTTCCAGTCCAAGCACGCGCTGGCGCGGGCCCTCGTCGAACACCACGCCGCCGCCGTGCGCGCAGGAACGATGGAATTGCTCGCACACGGCGGCTCCGGGCTGGAGACGATGGTCGAAATCACGTTCATGGTCGCGACCCTCGACGTCTGCGACGTCTATGCCCGCGCGTCGGCGAACCTCGAGAGCGAGGTGCGCAGGCCCGGCGAGCACGGCACCGGACCGGTCGACGAGTGGGTCAAGGGTTCGATCACGGTGCTGGAGCAGGCGATCGCCGACGGCGACGTGCGCGCCGACTGCGACCCCGAGGTCCTCGCCCACGTCCTGGTGGGCCACTACGTCGGCATGCGCCAGGTCAGCGATCTCGACGACGCCCCGTCCTTCCTGACCAACGTCAGGGACAGCTGGTGCACGACGCTGCCCGGATTCGCCAGCCCCGATCGCCTCGACTACCTGTTGCAGTTCACGACCCGTCGGGCCGCGGCGGCCATTCGCAGCATCGCCCGCGGCTGAGTCAGCGGGGCGCCAGGTCCGGCAGCGTCGTGATGCCGAATTTGCGACGCAGCATCGTGCGTGCGGCGTAGTAGCCGGCCATGCCGTGCACGCCTGCCCCCGGCGGGGCGGCCGACGAACATAGGTAGACCCCGGGAAGCGGCGTCGCCCAGGGATCCCACCGCACCGACGGACCGGTGAGCGCGCTGACCATGTTGTTGGCGCCGACGCCGATGTCACCGCCGACCAGGTTGGCGTTGTGCTCGGACAGCCGCGACGCGGGCACGCTGCGAACTGCCACGACGACGTCGCGGAACCCCGGCGCGAAGCGCTCGAACATGCCCGTGACGGTGTCGGCCATGTCGACGTCGGAGCCCGCGGGGACGTGGGCGTAGGTCCACAGCGGCCGGCGGCCCCGCTCGTCGATGCGGCCGGGATCGGCGAGGTGGGGGAGCGCGGCGAGCACCATCGGCCACTCGGCGAGCCGCCCCCTGGCGATCTCCCGCTCGGCCAGGGCCATCTGCTGCCGGGTGCCGCCGAGGTGCAGGGTCGGCGCGTCCGCCAATCGTGGGTCGCTCCAGGGTATTTCGTCGGACAGCACGAAGTCGACCTTGGCCACCCCTGGCCCGAATCGGTAGTGTTGCAACGTCTTCGAGTACCGCGGCGGCAGACGGTCACCGTAGATCCGCAGCAGCGCGGTGGGCGCGGTGTCGTACAGCACGACCCCGGCGGGTGGCTCCGTGACCTCTTCCCCCAGTACCAGCTCGCCACCGTGGCACAGCAGGTCGGCGATGAGCGCATCCGGAATGGCCTGCGATCCGCCGACGGGAATGGGCCAGCCGACGGCGTGCGCGAGAGTGGCCAGCATCAGCCCGGCACCCGAGGACACCAGTGACGGCATCTGCGAAATCGTATGTGCGGCAACGCCACTGAACAGAGCGCGGGCATCCTCGCCGCGCAGGCTGCGCCACAGCGGAGTGCCCTGGGCCAGCACCCGGGGGGCGATGCGCAGCGCGGCGGGCAGGGACGGCGGGATGGAGCGCTTGTCGCCGAGCAGCAGGCCGACCACGCCGTCGCAGTCGGCGGCCAGCGGACCGATCAGGCGCCGCCACGAGCTGCCGTCGTCGAGTTCGTCGCACGTGCGGTCCAGGTCGGCGTAGCCGATCGCGGCGGGGCGCCCCGGCAGTGGGTTGGCGTAGGAGACGTCGGGGACCGTCAGCTGCACCCCGCGCGCCCGCAGATCGAACTGGCTGAAGAACGGCGACGCCAGCGCCAGCGGATGCACGGCCGAGCAGATGTCGTGACCGACCCCGGGAAACTCGGGGTCGGCCAGCGTCCTGGCCCCGCCACCGGCGGTCGGCTGCGCCTCGATCACCCGCACCTTGAGGCCGGCTCTGGCGCACGTCACCGCCGCGCTCAGACCATTGGGTCCGCTGCCCACCACGGTGACGTCCACGTCCGCCCCCCGGGTCGCTCCGCTCCTGCCCGCCACATCCATCCCCCGGGTCGCTTCGCTCCTGCCCGCCGACGCCCCACCCCGGGTCGCTTCGCTCCTGCCCGCCATCCCTCCATTAGAGCCCACTACGCTATCCGCGTGAGCCTGCCCGTTGTCTTGATCGCCGACAAACTCGCCCAGTCGACCGTCACCGCCCTGGGAGACCAGGTCGAGGTGCGCTGGGTCGACGGCCCCGACCGGGAGAAGCTGCTCGCAGCGGTGCCCGACGCCGACGCCCTGCTGGTGCGTTCGGCGACCACGGTCGACGCCGAGGTCATCGCCGCGGCGCCCAAGCTGAAGATCGTCGCCCGCGCCGGCGTCGGCCTGGACAACGTCGACGTCGACGCCGCCACCGCGCGCGGCGTGCTGGTCGTCAACGCGCCGACGTCGAACATCCACAGCGCCGCCGAGCACGCGCTGGCACTGCTGCTCGCCACGGCGCGGCAGATCCCGGCCGCCGACGCGACCCTGCGCGAACACACCTGGAAGCGTTCGACGTTCTCCGGCACCGAGATCTTCGACAAGACCGTGGGCGTGGTCGGCCTCGGCCGCATCGGTCAGCTCGTTGCGCAACGGCTGGCCGCGTTCGGCGCGCACATCGTGGCCTACGACCCCTACGTCTCGCAGGCCCGCGCCGCACAGCTGGGCATCGAGCTGCTGACGCTCGACGAGCTGCTGGGGCGCGCCGACTTCATCTCGGTGCACCTGCCCAAGACGAAGGAGACCGCGGGCCTCATCGGCAAGGAGGCGTTGGCGAAGACCAAGCCGGGCGTCATCATCGTCAACGCCGCCCGCGGCGGCCTGATCGACGAGCAGGCCCTCGCCGATGCCATCACCAGCGGGCACGTCCGCGGCGCGGGTCTCGACGTCTTCTCCACCGAGCCGTGCACCGACAGCCCGCTGTTCGAGCTGCCCGAGGTCGTCGTCACCCCGCATCTCGGCGCGTCGACGGCGGAGGCCCAGGACCGCGCCGGGACCGACGTCGCGGCCAGCGTCAAGCTCGCACTCGCCGGGGAGTTCGTGCCCGACGCGGTCAACGTGGGCGGCGGGCACGTCGGCGAAGAGGTCGCCCCGTGGCTGGACCTGGTCCGCAAGCTCGGCGTGCTCGTCGGCGCGCTGTCGGCCGAGTTGCCGACCAACCTGTCCATTCAGGTGCGCGGTGAGTTGGCGTCCGAAGACGTTGACGTGCTTCGGCTTTCGGCGTTGCGCGGCCTGTTCTCGGCGGTCATCGAAGACCAGGTGACGTTCGTCAACGCCCCGGCGCTCGCGTCCGAACGCGGCGTCGAGGCGTCGATCGCGACGGCGCCGGAGAGCCCCAACCACCGCAGCGTCGTCGACGTCCGCGCCGTCGCCGTCGACGGTTCGACGGTCAACGTGGCCGGCACGCTGTCGGGCCCGACGCAGGTCGAGAAGATCGTTCAGATCAACGGCCGCAACCTGGATCTGCGCGCCGAGGGCGTCAACCTCATCATCAACTACACCGATCAGCCGGGGGCGCTCGGCACCATCGGCACCCGGCTCGGTGCCGCGGGCGTCAACATCCTCGCCGCCCAGCTCAGCCAGGACGCCGACGGTGACGGCGCGACCATCATGCTGCGGCTGGACCGCACGGTGCCCGACGACGTGCTGGCCGCACTCGGCGCCGACGTGAAGGCCGTGACGCTGGAATTGGTGGATCTGTCATGAGATTGGCCGTGATCGCCGGCGACGGCATCGGACCCGAGGTCATCGACGAGGCGCTGAAGGTGCTCGACGTCGTCACGCCCGGCGTCGAGAAGACCACCTACGACGTGGGCGCGCGGCGCTACCACGCCACCGGCGAGGTCATGCCTGATGGTCTGGTCGACGACCTGCGCACCCACGACGCCATCCTGTTGGGCGCCATCGGCGATCCGTCGGTGCCCAGCGGCGTGCTCGAGCGGGGCCTGTTGCTGCGCATGCGCTTCGAGCTGGATCACCACGTCAACCTGCGCCCGTCGAAGCTCTATCCGGGCGTGACGAGCCCGCTGGGCGACGTGGACATCGACTTCGTCGTGGTCCGCGAGGGGACCGAGGGCCCCTACACCGGAAACGGCGGCGCGATCCGCGTCGGTACGCCCCACGAGGTGGCCACCGAGGTCAGCCTCAACACCGCGTTCGGGGTCGAGCGGGTCGTGCGGGATGCGTTCGCGCGGGCGGCGGCTCGGCGCAAGCACCTGACGCTGGTGCACAAGACCAACGTCCTGTCGTTCGCGGGCTCGCTGTGGTCCCGGATCGTCGCCGAGGTGGGCACCGAGTTCCCCGACGTCGAGGTGGCGTATCAGCACATCGATGCGGCGACCATCCACATGGTCACCGACCCGGGCCGCTTCGACGTCATCGTGACCGACAACCTGTTCGGCGACATCATCACCGACCTCGCGGGCGCGGTGTCTGGTGGCATCGGATTGGCCGCCAGCGGCAACATCGACGCGACGAGGACCAACCCCTCGATGTTCGAACCGGTGCACGGCAGCGCACCCGACATCGCCGGCCAGGGCATCGCCGACCCGACCGCGGCGGTCATGTCGGTGGCGCTGCTGCTGGCCCACGTCGGCGACGAGGCCGCAGCGGCCCGCGTCGACGGCGCCGTCGCGCAGCACCTGGCGACCCTGAATGGCGAGAAGCTGTCGACGTCGCAGATCGGCGACCGCATCGTCGGACTGCTCTAGTCCCCTTCGCTCGACTCTGCGCTGGCGTCGGGAAAGTGCGAGTAGCTACGTCGCACCGCCGCCATGGACGCAGAGTCGGGACGGCGCGTTAGCGTCCGTGCACCGACTCGACCGTGTAGAGGTGCGGGTCGAAGCCCTCGGCGAGGGCGGCGGCGGGTGCCATGTGCTCGCGCGCCTTCGGGTCGGCCAGCATCGCCTGGTAGGCCTCGGCGCTCTCCCACTGCGCGTAGTTGACGACGCGGGTGCCGTCTGAGCTGACATGAATGTTGGCTGACACGAAGCCGGGGACCTTGCACATGACCTGTTCGGTCGCGTCCTCGAGCATCGCCGCCAGGCGCGCTGCGTTGTCGGGGGTAACGGTGAAGACGTTGATCAATGTGGTGTGCGGCCCGTGGGCCTCGATGGTGGTCATGATCCTCCTTGTCAGGTTCCTTACATTCTCGACAGTAGCTCGATGTAAGGTTCCTGTCATGTCTAGCGTCGACGTCGAGGGTGGAGCCGGATATCTGGTGAAGCGGGTTCAGCAGTCGCTGCGCCGCCGCTGCGATGCCGCGCTCAAACCCACGGGGTTGTCGATGGCGCAGTACACGGCGCTACGCGCACTCGCCGATCATCCTGACGCGTCGGCATCGGAATTGGCACGGCTGTGCTTCGTCACCCGGCAATCGCTGCAGGACCTGCTGGGGGGCCTGCGCGCGGCGGGTCTGGTGCGGGCGTCGGAGTCGGCATCGAGCCGTGGTCGCGCCAACGCCCTTGCGCTGACGTCGGCGGGACGCACCCGGCTCGCAGCCAGTCACGACGCCGTCATTGGTGTGGAAAACGCCATGCTGCAAGGACTTTCGCGAGGATCCAGAGATGACCTGGCTCACCTGCTGACCCGCTGCGCGGAGAACCTCGAAGACTGACGGCGCGCTAATCCCGCTGACTCCGCAGGGGATCGGCGTCGACGGGGACCAACGGCAGGGCGACCAAGGGGAACAGCGCACACACCGCGAACGCCAACGGGAAGCCGGCCGCGGTGATGAGCGCGCCGAACACCGGCGGCACGATGCCGGTCATGAGGAGCTGGCTGGTGTTCTGGGTGCCCAGGGCCCGCCCGCTCCAGAAGGGCCCGGCGATCTCGGCGATGGCGGTGAACGCCAATCCGTTGTCGGACACCGTGATGACCGACGCGGCCACCATCAACGCGATCGACAGCGGCGAGTGCATCAGGTCGGTGACCGCGAGCAGGCCCATCGCGATGGCCGCGCCGATGGCGATCGTGCGAATGGGGTGCAGCCGCGATCCGGTCTTGTCCGACCACCGGCCCGCCGCGATTCGCCCTGCCGCGCCGAGCAGTTGGGCCACGGTCACCATCGCGCCCGCCGACGCGGCCGACCAGCCGCGGTCGGTGATCAGCCACACCAGCGTGAACGTCCACACCAGGCACTGCGGCACGACGAGCAGCACCGAGACGGCGTGGATGCGCCACAGCGTCGAGGATCCGCGGTAGGGGTTGGCGAGTTCGCCGGCATGCGCCTGCGCGCGCGGTGTGCGTGGCGGATCGAGCACGCCGATCCCGCTGACCACCGCGGCGACGGCACACGCGATGGCGGGGAACAGCAGGGCCGCCTCGACGCCGTGGGACTCGGCGAGTTGGGGAATCACCAACGCGCCCAGCCCGACTCCGAGCGGTTGCGCGGTCTGGCGGATGCCCATGACCAGTCCGCGCTGCTGCGGGGGGAACCACCCCACGACGAGGCGGCCGCTCGCGGAGTTGCTGCTGGCGGCGGCCATGCCGCCGAGGAACAGGAAGATGCCGACGACGAGCAGCGAGGGGGCCAGCGCCGCCGCGAAGGCCGCGGCCGCCGTCAGAGCCGATCCGACGGCGAGCACCAGGCGCTCGCCCACGCGGTCGACCACGTAGCCCCAGGCGATCAGCGTCACGACCATGCCGAAGCTCGGCAGCGCCGAGATCAAGCCCGCCTGCGCGAGGTCGAGGCCGCGTTCCGCGTGCAGGGTGGGAATGAGGAAGGCCACACCGTTGATGAACACGTTCGAGCAGAGGGTGGCGGCGAGCGCTATCGCCAGCATCGACCACCGGCGGGCGGTCCCGATCGTCGTGGCGGTCATGATCCCATGGTGACACGCAATCCCACGATGCCGAATATCTGTCTCACCAAGTGAGATCGATCGTGGGGATTCGATGGGGCCACGGCACGCGGCGCCAACGGTGCTCACTACGCTGTCGTGAATGCGCCTCGGTCGAATCGCCAGCCCAGATGGGGTCGCCTTCGTGAGCATCGAGGGTGACCCCGCCACCGATGCCGTCGCTCGGGAGATCGCCGAGCACCCCTTCGGCAACCCCACCTTCACGGGCCGGTCGTGGCCCCTGGCCGACGTCCGCCTGCTGGCGCCCATCCTGGCCAGCAAGGTGGTGTGCATGGGCAAGAACTACGCCGCCCACGCTGCCGAGATGGGGGGCGAGGCGCCGGAGGATCCGGTCATCTTCCTCAAGCCCAACACCTCGATCATCGGACCCAACGTGGCGATCCAGCTGCCCGCGGATGCACATCCGGTGCACCACGAGGGGGAACTGGCCGCGGTCATCGGCAGGCCCTGCAAGGACGTGCCCGCCGCCAAGGCCGCCGAGAACATCCTCGGCTACACGATCGCGAACGACGTCTCCGCCCGCGACCAGCAGAAGAAGGACGGCCAGTGGATGCGGGCCAAGGGGCACGACACCTTCTGTCCGGTGGGGCCGTGGATCGACACGTCGGTCAATCCCTTCGACCTCGACATCCGCACCGAGGTCAACGGTCGGGTCCGCCAGAGCAGCAATACCTCGCTGATGATTCACGACATCGGCGCCATCATCGAGTGGGTCTCGGCCGTGATGACGCTGCTGCCGGGTGACCTGATCCTCACCGGGACGCCGGAGGGGGTCGGTCCCATCGAGGACGGGGACACCGTCAGCGTCACCATCGAGGGCATCGGGACGTTGACCAATCCCGTTGTGCGCAAGGGGAAGTCATGACGGTACGCGTTCGGTTCTGTCCGTCGCCGACGGGCACCCCCCACGTCGGGCTGGTCCGCACGGCGCTCTTCAACTGGGCCTACGCCCGACACACGGGCGGTGCGTTCGTGTTTCGGATCGAGGACACCGACGCCGCCCGCGACAGCGCGGAGAGCTACGCCGCCATCCTCGACGCGCTGCGGTGGCTCGGACTCGACTGGGACGAGGGGCCGGAGATCGGTGGGCCCCATGCGCCCTACCGGCAGTCCGAGCGCACGGAGATCTACCGCGACGTGATCGCCCGACTGCTGGCCGCCGGCGAGGTCTACGAGGCCTATTCGACGGCCGAGGAGGTCGAGGCGCGCCACGTCGCGGCGGGCCGAAACCCGAAGCTGGGCTACGACAATCACGACCGCACGCTCACCGACGCCGACCGTGCCCGGTTCGTCGCCGAGGGTCGTCGTCCCGTGCTGCGGCTGCGGATGCCCGACGAGGACATCACGTGGACCGACCTCGTGCGCGGACCCACGACCTTCGCCGCGGGCGTCGTGCCCGACTTCGCGATCACCCGCGGCAGCGGGGATCCGCTCTACACGTTGGTCAATCCCGTCGACGACGCGTTGATGAACATCACCCACGTCTTGCGTGGGGAGGACATCCTGCCGTCGACCCCTCGCCAGATCGCGCTGTACCAGGCGCTGATGCGCATCGGCGTGGCCGAGCGGGTACCCGAATTCGCCCACCTGCCAAGCGTTCTCGGCGACGGCAACAAGAAGCTGTCCAAGCGTGACCCGCAGAGCAACCTGTTCCTGCACCGCGACCGCGGGTTCATTCCCGAGGGCCTGCTGAACTATCTCGCGCTGCTCGGCTGGGGCATCGCCGACGACCACGACCTCTTCAGCCTCGACGAGATGGTCGCGGCCTTCGACGTCAAGGACGTCAACTCCAACCCCGCACGCTTCGACCAGAAGAAGGCCGACGCGATCAACGCCGAGCACATCCGCCTGCTCGACCCGGGCGACTTCACCGCACGCCTGCGCGACTTCTTCGTCGCCCACGGTCACGGCACCGGCCTCGACGACGCCGGTTTCGCCGAGGCCGCCGCCCTGGTGCAGACCCGGATCGTGGTGCTGAGCGACGCGTGGGAGCTGTTGAAGTTCCTCGACGACGCGTCCTACGCGCTCGACGAGAAGTCGGCGGCCAAGGAACTGCGCGCCGACGCGGTACCCGTCCTCGACGCCGCGCTCGCCGCGCTGGAGGGCGTGGCGCAGTGGACCACGGCAAACGTCGAAGCAGCTTTGAAGACGGCGCTGCTGGAGCAGCTCGAACTCAAGCCGCGCAAGGCCTTCGGTCCCATTCGCGTGGCGGTCACCGGCGCCACGGTCAGCCCGCCCCTGTTCGAGTCGATGGAACTGCTCGGGCGCGACCGCAGCCTCGCCCGGCTGCGAGCCGGTCGCGAGCACGCGGCCGCCGGGGCGTGAAGGCGGCGGTGAAATCTTTGGTAGTGTGCTCGTCGGTCGAGTAATGCACACGCCGGTTCGCGCCGGTGGGTGTTCGATCGCAAAGACGTCCGTGACCTGCGGTGATGGACTGTCATTGGGGTATGGTGTAATTGGCAACACAGCGGTTTCTGGTACCGCCATTCTAGGTTCGA
The DNA here is from genome assembly GCF_010729665.1 of Mycolicibacterium madagascariense. Taxonomy (NCBI): domain Bacteria; kingdom Bacillati; phylum Actinomycetota; class Actinomycetes; order Mycobacteriales; family Mycobacteriaceae; genus Mycobacterium; species Mycolicibacterium madagascariense. The sequence continues at coordinate 2,196,590 of NZ_AP022610.1, forward strand.
GTCCTGGTACCCCAGCCAACTCCGGTGATTAGGTCGACATTGCTCCCTGAGCTATGCTGACCCTCCGGAAATAGTTCTAGCCCCCGTCGTCTAGCGGCCTAGGACGCCGCCCTCTCACGGCGGTAGCGTGGGTTCGAATCCCATCGGGGGTACCACTAGACCGGCATTCGGTCAGGTCGGATCAGAGAAATCCAAGGCTCCGCCGCCCCGGACCGACCGACGGCACCGGGTCGGTGTGCAGCACGCCGGTCAGCAATTCCGAGTAGACGTCGCGGAAGTCCGTGGTCGTCTTCAGGTCTCCGTCGGTCAGGTCGGTGAGGCTGGGCTGGTCACCGTAGAAGCCGCCCTTGATCGACCTGCCGAGGACGAGCACCGGGGCCGACGTGCCGTGGTCGGTGCCCTGGGAGGCGTTGGCGGCCACGCGTCGCCCGAATTCCGAATAGACCATCACGACGACGTTCTTGCCCTGCTCGCTCGCGCGCATCTTCTGCATGAACGGGGTGAGTGCGTCGTCGAGTTTCTGCAGCAGCGCCTGCTGCGTCCCGCGTTCGTCGGCGTGGGTGTCGAAGCCGAGCAGATCCACCATGTACACCTGCGTCGGCACGTGGGCCCGGATGCACTTGGCCACCAGATCGAGGTCGTCGACCAACTGATTCGCATCGGTCGCCGTCGCCGTCGGGTCGGCCCCCAGGGTCACCGGTCGAAAGGCACTGTCGGAACGGTTGCTTGCGCGATACGACGCGCACACCCCCGACATGGCCGGGGTGTCGGACGGGTCCTCGGCTGCCAGGGCCGTGAGTGTCGTGCGCCAGTCCCTGTCCACGGGGGGAAGTGATTCCGAGAGCGCGGACGCCGACTGCTTCTTGCCGACGGCCATCGGCGTCAGTACGGGACCGATGTTGACCGCGCGCACCGGGTCATCACCGGTGGCGTCCAGCCACCGCCCGATCCAACCGGTACCCACCGGCGCCGCGGGGGACGCGGTCTGCCAGATGTCCATGGAGCGGAAGTGGCTCCGATCCTGGTTGGGATATCCGACTCCGCGAACGACGGCCAGGTGCTGGTCGTGCCATAGGTTCGCCAATCCCTTCAAGGCGGGGTTGAGCCCGTATTCGGCATCGAGCGCCAGCAATTCGGTCGGCGCATAGGCGAGGTCGGGGCGGGCGTCGTGGTAGGCACCGTCGGCCAGCGGGACCACGGTGCTCAGACCGTCGTTGCCGCCGTAGAGGGTGACGATGACCAAGACGCCGTGATCGGGATCGCGCGGGCGGTCCCGGCCGGCGTCGAGGAGTTGCGGCAGGGTGATGCCCACCGCACCGGCAACGCCGAGCGCACCGACGCCGGCGCTGGCGATGAGGAACTTGCGGCGGTTGACTTCAGGCATCTGTGGCTTTCGGTGGCTTCCGTAAATTCTCTTACGACACGAGGTATTCGGGCGAGTTGAGGGCCGCCGCGACGAGGCGGCGCGGATCGTCGGCCAGCGGATCGAGTGCTGCGACGGTGCGGTCGGACCACTTTCCGATTCCGATCAAGTAGCCGGTGGCATTGATGCGGTCGCCCTTGGCGGCTTCGTCGATGGACGAGAGGTCACCCGTAGTCACCAGCTTGTCCGCCGCCCACACTCGGGCGGCGACGCTGGTGGTCGACAGCCACAACGAACCACGCGGCCAACCTCCCACGTCGGGTGGATAGAACGGACGCTGGCCCATCACCACGAGGACCTGGGCGAGCTTCAGGTCACTCGCGGACTGTGCTCCGTCGACGGGGATCGACAATGAACGGATGGCGCCCATCAGCCATTCGACGGGTGTGTTGACCAACGTGCCTGCGCACGTGGCGAATTCAGGATCCAGGAGGACTGCCCGCGTCAGCGCCTTGAGATCGCGGCCGGGTCCGTACGCCCCGACCAGACGGGTGAGCGCGGCGGGCGACGGTGCGTCGTCCGACGCCAGCAGCCGCCACAACGAACTGGCGACGAACGGAGCTGAGGTGGGCTGGTTCAGCACGATGTCGCAGAAGTCGTGCTCGTCGAGATCGCCCTTGACGCCCAGCACGGTCTTGGTCGACGAGTCGTGGAGTTCGTCGGATATGGCGGTCTGCCCGGTGTATCCGACGACGCGGCCGGTGAGCGCCCGCGCGCCCTCCTTTACGTCGACCTCGGTGTAGCCGTTGGCATGTCCGAGAGTGAACAGTTCCATGAACTCCCTGGACAGGTTCTCGTTCGGTGCCGCCTTGGTGTTGCGCACGCCGTCCAACCACAGCTGCATCGCGACGTCGGTGAGCATGGCGTACGCCAGCGTGCGGAAGTCACCGAGTTTCAGGGTGCGTAGTTTCTGGTTCTGCGCGGCCATGTATTGGGCACCGCCGACTTTGTCCGCCGAGGTCGCAAAGTGGTTGTGCCACAGCAGGGTCAGCTTCTCGTGGATGGGCTGATGGACCGCAGCCATCCGCCGCAACCACCACGACTGCAGATCGTTCATCTGTGAAAACAGTTGCTGGGCATAGTCGTTCATCTCGGTGGCGGTCGCGCCGGGGCGCACCTGCTGGGGCATCACGGGCGCGGGCATCGGCGTGGCGATCGCGCCGGGATCGGCGTCGGGATCGAGGTCGAGCGCACCGTCGAGATAGGCGGGGGCACCCTGGGCGACGACGGCATCCACCTGGGCGCCGGTCGTGCCGAAACCCGCCCGCCTCAACAGGCGGGCGGTCGCGATCCATGCAGGCGACTGCGCCAAGCGAGTGACACCCCCGTCAACTGTTTGCTGCCCCTACGCAGAATAGCCGACGACGAGGTATCGAGCCCCCGGACCGCGATATCTGAGAGTTCCCTCAAGGACGCCTAGAGACGACGGGTGAGTGCCTCGGCGGCGGCGAGCAGGTCGGCGGCCCACCGCGCCCCCGGTCGACGGCCCATGCGGTCGATGGGGCCCGACACCGATACTGCGGCGACGACCGTGCCGCGGCCGTCGCGCACCGGCGCCGAGACGCTCGCGACGCCGGGCTCGCGCTCCGCCGCGCTCTGCGCCCAGCCGCGCTTGCGCACCTCGACCAAGGTGCGTTCGGTGAAGGCGGCGTTCGGCAGCACGGCCTGCTGGGTGGCGGCGTCGCTGTAGGCCAGCAGCACCTTGGCGCCCGAGCCGGCGGTCATGGGCAGGCGGGTCCCCACGGGCACGGTGTCGCGCAGACCCGCCGGCGGTTCCAACGCCACCACGCAGACCCGCGACAGGCCCTCGCGTCGGTAGAGCTGGACGCTCTCGCCGGTGATCTCGCGCAGACGTGGCAGCACGGCGGCGCTCGCCGCCAACAGCGGATCGTCCACGCGCCCAGCCAATTCGTTGACCGCAGGGCCGAGGCACCACCGTCCGTCGGCGTCTCTGGCCAGGAGCCGGTGCACCTCGAGGCCCGCGGCCAACCGGTGTGCGGTCGCCCGCGGCAGTCCCGTCCGTTCGCAGAGTTCGGCCAGACCGCAGGGCGACTCGGCCACGGTGTGAAGGACGCCCACCGCTTTGTCGAGCACGCCGATGCCGCTATCCTGTCTCATAGAGAGATACTAGCGTCCCGCATGTTGAGATACCTAGCCCATCGCCTGCGGATCGCCCGAGGGAATCGAGCACGAACATGACCAGCACTGCACGCACTCTGGCGGAGAAGGTCTGGGCCGACCACGTCGTGGTCAGCGGCCAGGGAGAGGGCGCCGCGCGCGAGCCGGACCTCATCTACATCGATCTGCACCTCGTCCACGAGGTCACCAGCCCGCAGGCCTTCGACGGACTTCGGTTGGCGGGGCGGCCCGTTCGTCGCACCGACCTGACGATCGCCACCGAGGACCACAACGTGCCGACGATCGACATCGACAAGCCGATCGCCGACCCCGTCTCGCGCACCCAGGTCGAGACGCTGCGCCGCAACTGCGAGGAGTTCGGCGTCCGGCTGTATCCCGTGGGCGATGCCGAGCAGGGAATCGTCCACATCATCGGTCCACAACTGGGTCTCACCCAACCGGGCATGACGGTGGTCTGCGGGGACAGCCACACCTCGACCCACGGCGCGTTCGGTGCGCTGGCGATGGGGATCGGCACCTCCGAGGTCGAACACGTGCTCGCCACCCAGACACTGCCGCTGCGGCCGTTCAAGACCATGGCCGTCAACGTCGACGGCGTGCTGCCGGCCGGTACCAGCCCGAAGGACGTCATCCTCGCCGTGATCGCGAAGATCGGCACCGGCGGCGGACAGGGTTACGTCATCGAATATCGCGGCAGCGCCATCGAAGCGATGTCGATGGAGGGCCGGATGACGATCTGCAACATGAGCATCGAGGCAGGCGCCCGGGCCGGCATGGTCGCTCCGGACGAGACGACGTTCGACTATCTGCGCGGCCGCCCGCACGCCCCCACGGGCGCCGATTGGGACGAGGCCGTCGAGGCGTGGAGTCAGTTGCGCACCGACGAGGGAGCCGAATTCGACGCCGAGGTCTACCTCGACGCCTCGACGCTGAGCCCGTTCGTCACGTGGGGTACCAACCCCGGACAGGGTGTGCCACTGAGCGAAGCCGTGCCCGACCCAGAACTGATGTTCGACGACGGCGAGCGTCAGTCCGCCGAGAAGGCCTTGGCGTACATGGATCTTCAGCCGGGGACGGCCATGCGCGACATCCGGATCGACACGGTGTTCGTGGGGTCGTGCACCAACGGCCGCATCGAGGATCTGCGGGTCGTCGCGGACGTTCTGCGCGGCAGGAGGATCGCCGAGGGCATGCGGATGCTGGTCGTGCCCGGGTCGATGAAGGTCAGGGTGCAGGCCGAAAGCGAGGGCCTGGGCGAGATCTTCACCGCCGCGGGCGCCGAGTGGCGCCAAGCGGGATGCTCGATGTGCCTTGGCATGAACCCCGACCAGCTGGCGCCGGGGGAGCGCTGCGCGGCGACGTCGAACCGCAACTTCGAAGGGCGCCAGGGCAAGGGGGGCCGCACCCACCTGGTGTCACCCGCGGTGGCCGCGGCCACCGCGGTGCGCGGCACCCTGTCCTCGCCCGCCGATCTGACCGAGAGTCGCTAGGAGACAGTCATGGAAGCCTTCACCACCCACACGGGGATCGGCGTGCCGCTGCGTCGGTCGAACGTCGACACCGACCAGATCATCCCCGCCGTCTATCTGAAGCGGGTCACCCGAACGGGTTTCGAGGATGGTCTGTTCGCCGCCTGGCGCAACGACCCGTCGTTCATCCTCAACCTGCCGCCGTTCGACAGGGGCTCGGTTCTGGTGGCGGGGCCCGACTTCGGCACCGGCTCATCGCGCGAGCACGCCGTGTGGGCCCTCCTGGACTTCGGGTTCCGGGTCGTCATCTCGTCGCGGTTCGCCGACATCTTCCGCGGCAACTCGGGCAAGGCGGGCCTGCTGGCCGCCGAAGTCGCACAGGATGATGTGGAACTTCTGTGGAAGTTGATCGAGCAGCAGCCGGGGCTGGAAATCACTGTGAATCTAGAAGATCGGACGATCGCCGCGGGAACGGTCATGCTGCCGTTCACGATTGACGACTACACGGCCTGGCGGTTGCTCTCCGGACTCGACGACGTAGGCCTTACGCTGCGCAAACAGGACGAAATCACCGCCTTCGAGCAGCGCAGGCCGCGCTGGAAGCCACGGACCATCTCCGTCTGAGCGGACGTCTCGAAGGCCCGAAATAGGGCTCAGCGGGCTGAATTTGGGACCGCCGTACCACCGCCGGTGTGGGGCAACCGGATTGCCGAATCGGCCGTCGACCGTGCCTGAAATTGGGCGTGGCTCTTGGAAATCAGCGGTGTAAAGGTTTACCGTAGCTTTCAGTTGGCTCAAGGTGGGCCACTGGCTTCGGAGGTTTTGCATGAACAAGGCAGAGCTCATCGACGTCCTCACGGACAAGTTGGGCACCGATCGTCGGCAGGCGACCGCCGCCGTGGAGAACGTCGTCGACACCATCGTGCGTGCCGTCCACAAGGGCGACAGCGTCACCATCACCGGCTTCGGCGTGTTCGAGCAGCGCCGCCGAGCCGCCCGTGTGGCGCGCAACCCGCGCACCGGCGAGACCGTGAAGGTCAAGCCGACATCAGTCCCGGCATTCCGTCCAGGGGCTCAATTCAAGGCGGTTGTGTCTGGCGCACAGCGTCTCCCATCGGAAGGTCCCGCCGTGAAGCGTGGCGCCACCGCAACCCCGGCCAAGAAGACCGCGGCCAAGAAGGCAGTGAAGAAGGCTGCCACCAAGGCCCCGGCCAAGAAGACGACCGCCGCCCCGGCCAAGAAGACCACCGCGACCAAGGCGCCGGCCAAGAAGACCACGGCGACCCCGGCCAAGAAGACCACCGCGACCAAGGCGCCGGCCAAGAAGACCACGGCCACCAAGGCGCCGGCCAAGAAGACCACCGCCACCAAGGCGCCGGCCAAGAAGACCACCGCCACCAAGGCGACCCCGGCCAAGAAGACCACCGCCACCAAGGCGACCCCGGCCAAGAAGACCACCGCCACCAAGGCCACTCCGGCCAAGAAGACCACCGCGACCAAGGCGCCGGCCAAGAAGGCCCCCGTCAAGCGCGGCCGCAAGTAACCGTCGCCGGGATCAGTTCCGGTACAAGGCACGCCGTGGACCCATCGGGTCCGCGGCGTGTCTTCGTGTCGGGGTGACTACTGGTGGTCGGCGGCGAGCGGGCTGCCGATGTGGTCGGCGGCGATCAGCCGCCCACCGGCCAGGGACATGACCCACGTGCTGCCCTTGCGGTTGCGCGACTTGTCGGGTCGGACGCCGTCGCGGTCGCACCACCACGCGATCAGGTCGGGAATCACCTTGCCCTGCGAGCAGATTGCGGGGGTGCCGTCGCCCGCGGCGATCTCGAGGACCCGTTTGCGCGCCGCTCCGTGACCGGCGGCGTAGGCCTCCTCGGTGAGGGTCGGCTCGTCCAGGATCGGCACTCCCAACTCCTCGGCCAGCGGGCCGACGGTCTGCTGACACCGGACGCGCGGGGCGGCGTGCACCTCGGTGGCCCCGAACGCCAGGAGCTGTCCCACCAGCGACTCCGCCTGGGCCCGGCCGTGCTTGTCGAGTGGGCGCTTGCGGTCGTCGCCCTTGTATCGGGCCTTGCTGCCCGCGGTGCCGTGGCGCACGATCAGCACCGTCCTGGTGTCGGCGGGGTGTTTGGCGAAGCGCCGCAGCACCTTCCGGTCGTGCGGGTACTGGAGTCGCTTCAGGGCGTCCTTCGCCGGGAGCCACAGCAGTTCGTCGACCTCGTCGTTGGGGACGAACTCGCCGCCGAGGGTGCGGGCGACCCAGTAGCGCACGTGCTTGACGCCGGCGTCGATCGGATAGCTCACCGCGGCGAGCCGGCGGCCCAATTCCGATGCGTAGCCGGTCTCTTCGAGGACTTCGCGCACCGCGGTCACCGGCTCGGTCTCGCCGGGGTCGACCTTGCCCTTGGGAAGCGACCAGTCGTCGTAGCGCGGCCGGTGCACGACCGCCACCAGGGGCGGGGCGTCCGGCGTGGCGGAATGGTCGGCGGGACGCCACAGCACGGCGCCCGCCGCCGGGACGATCCTGGCCGCGTCTCTCTTCGGCACGTCAACTCCTGCAGGTCAATACGGCCGGCGCGAGCCGACCGTCACGGATGCCGGTGACGTTCCATCAGCGACACCTGGTGGTCGCGCACGGTCTCACCTTCCTGTGGCGACGCAGTCCAGTGACCGTCGGGACCGAGCTCCCAGCACCGGGTCGTGGGATCCAGGGCCGATTCGAACACGTCGTTCAGCTGGTCGGTCAGCCGTGGATCCTTGACCTGTGCCATCACCTCGACGCGACGGTCGAGATTACGATGCATCATGTCGGCACTCCCGATCCAGAACTCGTCGATGGCGCGGAAGTGAATGATTCGCGAATGCTCCAGGAAACGACCGAGTATCGACCGCACGGTGACGTTCTCCGAGAAGCCGGGCGCGCCGGGGCGTAGCGCGCAGATCCCGCGGACGACCACCTCGACGCGCACACCGGCCTGCGAGGCGCGGTACAGCGCGTCGATCACCTGTTCGTCGACCAAGGCGTTGGCCTTCAGACGAATCCGTGCGTCGGCGCCGTCGCGGTGGGCGGCGATCTCGCGCTCGATGCGTTCGACGATGCCCCTGCGGACGCCGTAGGGCGCCACCAGCAGGTTGCGGTAGGACATCTTGCGCGAGTAGCCGGTGAGCGAGTTGAACAGGTCGGTGAGGTCGGCGCCGATGTCGGGGGAGGCCGTCAGCAGGCCGACGTCCTCGTAGAGGCGCGAGGTCTTGGGGTTGTAGTTGCCGGTGCCGATGTGGCAGTAGCGCCGGATGGCGGATCCCTCGCGACGCACGACGAGGCATGTCTTGCAATGGGTCTTGAGTCCGATGAGCCCGTAAACGACGTGGACGCCCGCCTGCTCCAGCGCGCGTGCCCACTTGATGTTGGCCTGCTCGTCGAAGCGGGCCTTGATCTCCACCAGGGCGACGACCTGCTTGCCCGCCTCGGCGGCGTCGATCAGCGCGCTGACGATCGGCGAGTCACCCGACGTGCGGTACAGCGTCTGCTTGATCGCGAGCACGTTCGGGTCGGCCGCGGCCTGCTCGATGAAGCGTTGCACCGTCGTGGAGAACGAGTCGTACGGGTGATGGACGAGGACGTCACCGTCGCGCAGCGTGGAGAAGATGCTCTTCGGGGTCTCCCGTTCACCGAACGCCGGTGGGGTGGCCGGGACGAACGGCGGGTCCTTCAGATCGGGCCGGTCGACGCCGTAGATCTGCCACAGCGAGGACATGTCGAGCAGGCCGGGCACCTGGATCACGTCACCGGGGTGCACGTCGAGTTCGCGCAGGAGGAGTTCGAGCATGTTCTCGGTCATGTCGTCGGCGACCTCGAGGCGCACCGGAGATCCGAAGCGGCGCCGGGCCAATTCGCGTTCCAGGGCTTGGAGCAGATCCTCGTCGCGGTCCTCTTCGACCTCGAAGTCGGCGTTGCGCGTGATGCGGAAGGCGTGGTGCTCCACGATTTCCAGACCGGGGAACAGCACCGAGAGGAACGCGGCGATCAATTCCTCCATGGGCAGGAACCGAATTGCGGCACCGCCCTCGCGCGGCCCGAGCTCGACGAACCGGTCGACGTTGTCGGGCACCTTGATGCGGGCGAAGTGCTGCGTGCCGTCCTCGGGTTGCTTCACCGTGACCGCCAGGTTGAGGCTCAGCCCACTGACGAACGGGAACGGGTGGGCGGGGTCGACGGCGAGCGGTGTCAGCACCGGGAACACCTGCTCCTGGAAGTAGGCGGAGAGCCGTTCCCGTTCGTCGTCGTCGAGCTGGGCCCACGTCACGACGATGATGCCCTCCTCCGCCAGCGCGGGGCGCACGTCCTCCATGAACACCCTGGCGTGCCTGCTCGCGATCTGCTGGGTGCGCTCACCGATGCGACGCAGCTGTTCGCGCGGTGAGAGGCCGTCGGCCGAACGCACCGAAAGACCCATCTCGTCACGACGTTTCAGCCCCGCCACCCTGACCATGTAGAACTCGTCGAGGTTGGACGCGAAGATCGCGAGGAACTTGGCCCGCTCCAACAGTGCCAGCGACGGGTCGGCGGCCAGTGCCAGCACCCTGGCGTTGAAGTCCAGCCAGCTCAGTTCGCGGTTGAGATAGCGATCGTCGGGCAGTGCCTCGGACCCCGAGAGCGGGGCCGTGCCTGCGGTCGTGGCCGGTGGCGCCTCGGGCGTGCCGTCCGACGCCCAGTCCGTATCAGCAGGTCGTGTCTCGGCTTCGGTCACGCAGACGATCATCCCCCATGGGCGGTCCCGCGTGCTAGGTGCCGCCCACGGTGTTCTTGGTGACGGCCCCGACGCCGAGGCCGAGGGCGGTCGCCAGGTCGTCGGGGGTGTCGATGTCACAGCGCAACCCCGGCCACGCGCCCGTCAGCTCGACCGCACCCGAATCCCGGTGTCGGCCAGCGGAATTCGTACCGAACGACGGTGCCAGCGGGACGCCGAAGGCGAACAGGGCCGACGTTCCCGTGCCATGCCGGTCGCTGACGAAGCTGCGCCGGTGGCGGCGCGCCCTGGCGATGGCCTCCGCGAGCTCGCGCGGCTGCAGCGCGGGCAGATCACCTTGCAGGACGCCGACGTTGGGCGTATCGGCCCGGATGGCGGCCTCGGTCACCGCGATCGCGTTGTTCAGCGGATCGGGGTGATCCGCCGGGGTGGGGTCGACGTGGACCCGCGCGCCGAGTTCGCGCACGGCCTCGGCCGCCACGGCGTCCGGGGTGACGACGGTGATCGTCCGCACCGCGATCACCGACGAGGCGGCGGTGATGGTGTCGACGAGCATCGCGAGGACGACGGCCTCGCGGCTCTCCGGCTCGAACGCCGGGGTGAGCCGCGTCTTGGCCGCGCTCAGCCGCTTCACCGCGATGATCAACCCGACATCGCCCTCGCCCGCGGGCGCCGCGGAGCTCCCCGAGGCTCCCGGGGCTGTGGTGCGCTCGCCGCTCATGGCCGCCATCCTGCCAGCAGCGCGGATCAGGCTAGATTTGTTCCCGTGGTGAAGGCTGCGGTCATGGGCGCCGGTGCGTGGGGAACCGCGCTGGCGAAGGTGCTCGCCGACGCGGGCAACGACGTCACGCTGTGGTCGCGGCGCGCGGAGCTGGCCGAGGAGATCAATCACACCCACCGCAACACCCGCTACATCGGCGACGTCGCGCTGCCCGCCTCGATCCGGGCCACCGGCGACGCCGAGACGGCACTCGACGGCGCCTGCACCGTGCTGTTGGCGGTGCCGTCGCAGACGTTGCGCGGCAATCTCCAACCGTGGCGCGCGGCGATCGGTCACGACGCGACGCTGGTCAGCGTCGCCAAGGGCATCGAGTTGGATTCGCTGATGCGGATGAGCCAGGTGATCGTGCAGGTGACCGGGGCCGACCCGGCGCGGGTCGCCGTGGTCACCGGACCCAACCTGGCCACCGAGATCCTCGACGAGCAGCCTGCGGCGACGGTGGTCGCGTGCACGGACTCGGGTCGGGCCGTGACGCTTCAGCGCGCCTTCTCCACCCGATACTTCCGGCCCTATACCAACTCCGACGTGGTCGGTGCGGAGATCGGCGGTGCGTGCAAGAACGTCATCGCCCTGGCCTGCGGCATGGCCGCCGGTGTCGGGTTGGGGGAGAACACGTCGGCGGCCATCATCACCCGGGGTCTGGCCGAGATCATGCGGTTGGGAATCGCTTTGGGCGCCAAGAGTTCTACGCTCGCCGGTCTGGCCGGCGTCGGGGATCTGGTCGCCACGTGTACGTCGCCGCGGTCGCGCAACCGGGCCTTCGGTGAGCGGCTGGGCCGCGGGGGGACCATGGAATCGGCGTTGCGCGAGGCGGCCGGCCACGTCGCGGAGGGCGTCGCGTCGTGCCAGTCGGTGCTCGCGCTCGCCGAGAGCTACGACGTGGAGATGCCGCTCACCGACGCCGTGCACCGCGTGTGCCACCGGGGCCTGTCGGTCCACGATGCCGTCGCGCTGCTCCTCGGGCGCACCACGAAACCGGAGTGACGCGATGACCGGACAGTACGGCGACTCCACCCGCAGCGTCAAAGCCGTTGCCTCCGAACACGTTCCAGGCCAACCGATCGCCTCGCCGCCGGTGCCGGTGTCGGCCTACCACCTGTCGGCCGACGAGTCCGAACCGCTGGACTCCTACGGCCGCAGCTCGAATCCGACCTGGCGCCAACTCGAGTCGGCGCTGGCGGCACTGGAGGGGGCCACCACCGCACTGTCGTTCGGGTCCGGCATGGCCGCCATCACCGCGGTGCTGCGCGTGCTCGCCGGACCCGGCACGGCGCTCGTCGTGCCCGCCGACGGCTACTACCAGGTTCGGCGCTACGCCGCCGAATACCTGGCCCCCCTCGGCGTCGACGTGCGCGAGGTGAGTGCGGCCGACATGTGCGAGGCGGCCGGCTCCGCGGACGTCGTCCTGGCCGAGACGCCGATCAACCCGACCCTCGACGTCGTCGACCTGCACCGGCTGGCGATGACGTGCCGCAGCCGCGGCGCGACGCTCGTCGTCGACAACACCGCGTCGACACCGCTTGGGCAGCAACCACTTTCACTCGGCGCCGACCTGGTGGTGGCCAGCGCGACGAAGGCGCTGTCGGGCCACGGTGACCTGCTCGCCGGGTACGTCGCGGGCAACCATCCCGAGCACATGGCCGCCGTCGAACGGGAACGGCTGCTGGCGGGCGCGATCCTCGGTCCCTTCGAGGCCTGGCTCGCGCTGCGCAGCCTCGGCAGCGCCGGTCTGCGCGTCGAGCGGCAGTGCCACAACGCCATGGCGATGGCGCTGATGCTGCGCGAGCACCCCGTCGTGCGTTCGGTCCGCTATCCCGGTTTGCCGGACGACCCCGCGCACCAGGTGGCGTGCCACCAGATGAAGCGCTTCGGCGGTCTGGTGTCCTTCGAACTCGCCGACGCCGACGCCGTGCACCGACTCGTCGCGCGCAGCAACCTGCTGGTCGCCGCCACCAGCTTCGGCGGCATCCACACGTCGCTGGACCGCCGGGCACGCTGGGGCGACCCGGTGCCGGCCGGATTCGCCCGGATGTCGCTGGGCATCGAGGACACCGACGACCTGGTCAGCGACGTCGCCACGGCGCTCGGCTGACCGACGGGCCGCCGCGGACGGTAGCCTCTCTAGGTTGTGACCGTCTCCGAAGAGCCCGGCCGCGGCCCCGAGGCCCGGGTCCGGACGCGCGTGGCCGTCGTCTATGGCGGTCGCAGCAGCGAGCACGCCATCTCCTGCGTCTCCGCGGGCAGCATCCTCCGCAACCTGGACCCGGAACGCTTCGAGGTGGTCGCCGTGGGCATCACCCCCGACGGGTCCTGGGTGCTGACCGACGGCAGACCCGAGACGCTCGCGATCACCGACGGCCGGCTGCCCGAGGTCTCCGGCGCTTCCGGAACCGCGCTGGCGCTGACCGCCGACCCGCGTCGCCGCGGGGAGTTGCTGTCGTTGGGCGAGGGTGCGGGCGGCGTCCTGGCCGCCGTCGACGTCGTCTTTCCCGTGCTGCACGGACCCTACGGCGAGGACGGCACCATCCAGGGGCTGCTCGAGCTGGCCGGTGTGCCCTACGTCGGCGCGGGTGTGTTGGCCAGCGCCGCGGGCATGGACAAGGAGTTCACCAAGAAACTGCTCGCCGCGGAGGGACTGCCCATCGGTGACCAGGTGGTGCTGCGGGCCGGCGTCACGACCGTCGACCTCGACGACCGGGAGCGGCTCGGGTTGCCGGTATTCGTCAAACCCGCGCGCGGGGGTTCCTCGATCGGCGTCAGCCGCGTGACGGACTGGGCCGACCTCGACGCGGCCATCGCCTATGCGCGCACGCACGACCCCAAGGTCATCGTCGAGGCGGCCGTGCCGGGGCGCGAATTGGAGTGCGGCGTGCTGGAACTGGCGGACGGCAGGGTCGAGGCCAGCACGGTCGGCGAGATCCGCGTGGCGGGCGTGCGCGGCCGCGAGGACGGCTTCTACGACTTCGCCACCAAGTACCTGGAGGACGCCGCCGAGCTCGACGTCCCGGCCAAGGTCGACGACGAGATCGCCGATGTGATAAGGGATTTGGCGATCCGTGCGTTTCGCGCCATCGATTGTCAGGGTCTGGCCCGCGTCGACTTCTTCCTCACCGAGGACGGCCCGGTCATCAACGAGATCAACACCATGCCCGGGTTCACGACCATCTCGATGTACCCGCGGATGTGGGCGGCCAGCGGAATGGACTATCCGACGCTGCTGGCCGCCATGGTCGACACCGCGATGGCGCGGGGGACCGGCCTGCGCTAGCGGATCGGTCCCGGGTCCAGCGGAGTCGCCGGCATCGTCTGCGACAGCGCGCGGGAGATCAACTGGATGGGATCGGGACCCGACCCGTCGGGCAGGGTCAGCGCGACGTACACCGGCCGGTCGACCGCCACCCACGTCGTGCGGCCGTCTCCGGGGATGCGGAACCACTGCACGTCGTCCACGCCCTGCAGGGGCGAGCTCGTCACGAAGTCGTCGGGGCGGTCCAGTCCGCACCGCAGGATGACGGGATCCTCGCCGGCTCCGGCCTGCCATGCCGCGGCGCCCGGGGGGACCGGCGCGACGGCGGCGGCGCGATGGTAGTCACCGAGTGAATCGGGCAGCGCCTGCATCAGCCGCTGACACGACGGGTCCTGCGCCTTCGGCGCGGGGGCGGCGGCGATTGCCACGGGCTGCGGTGCCGGCGTCGCCTCCCTGGTCGCCGCCACCACCAGGATCGCGACGACCGCACCGACGGCGACCACGATCGCGGCGATCAGGACGGCCCGCGGCGGGCCGTCGCGTCCATCGGTGCTGGCATCGTCGGGGATGGGGTCGGTCACCCCTTGCACTCTAGGAGGGCGACCCGTTCGCAATCGGGCAGGTCAGCGTGCGGGTGATGCCGGTGACCTGCTGCACACTGGGGACCACGGTGGATTCGAGCAGTGCCATGGTGTCCGCCTCGATGCGGACCACGACGTCGTAGGGACCCGTGACGTACTCCGCGGACACGACGCCGGGGAGCGCCGCCAACTGCTTCGCGACCACCTCGGCGCGGCCCACTTCGGTCTGAATCAGCATGAACGCCTCGACCACTCGCGCTGTCCTCCGTTTCGGCTGCATAGACTCCACGCCGCAGGGGACCAAACCTACCGCAGGTCGCGCCGCTGTTCAGGACACGAGAGTTCAGGGGTGACATGGCCGACGAGGAGCGTGCGAGGACGCTCGCCGAGCTCGGCGAGTTCGCCGTCATCGACCGGCTCGTCGTCGGCCGTCGACATCCCGCGACCGTGCTCGTCGGACCCGGTGACGACGCGGCCGTGCTCACCGCCGCCGACGGCCGGACCGTCGTGTCGACCGACATGCTGGTCGAGGGCAGACACTTTCGACTCGACTGGTCGACCCCCCATGACGTCGGCCGAAAGGCGATCGCGCAGAACGCCGCCGACGTGGAGGCCATGGGAGCGACGGCGACGGCCTTCGTCGTGGCGTTCGGCGCGCCCGGCACGACGCCCGCCGACGACGTGGCGCGGCTGTCGGACGGGATGTGGGACGAGGCCGCGCGATTCGGCGCGACGATCGTCGGGGGCGATCTGGTGGCCGCGCCGCAGTGGGTGGTCTCGGTGACCGCGCTGGGCGACCTCGCGGGCCTGCCGCCGGTGACCGTCGCCGGCGCGCGACCGGGGGACGTCGTCGCGGTCGTCGGTGACCTCGGCCGGTCGGCCGCGGGATACTGGTTGTGGCGCAACGAGATTCGCGGACATGACGAGCTGCGGGAGCGGCATTTGGTGCCGTCGGTGCCCTACGGCCAGGGCCGGGCCGCGGCCGAGGCGGGCGCCACCGCGATGACCGACGTCTCCGACGGTCTGCTCGCCGACCTCGGGCACGTCGCGGACGCCTCGCACGTCGGGATCGACCTGTCGCGCGCCCTGCTGGGCGCTGACCACGATGCGGTCGTCGCCGCGGCGGCCGCCACGGGCGGGGACCCGTGGGCACTGGTGCTCGGCGGCGGGGAGGACCACGCCCTGGTCGCGACGTTCCCTGCGGAGATTCCCGACGGGTGGCGGCGGATCGGCGTCGTGGTCGACGGACCGTCGCGCGTCCTGGTCGACGGCGCGGTGCCCGCGGGCGACACGGGCTGGCAATCCTACTGAGTCGACGATCGCACGGACCCGGGCGCGCCGCCCACGAGTCGGGGACCGACGCACGATAGGTTGGCGTCCCGTGACTGCACGCCCGCTCTCAGAGCTCGTCGAGAACGGCTGGGCCGATGCGCTGCAGCCGGTTGCCGACCAGGTTGCCCAGATGGGCGAATTCCTCAGGACCGAACTGGCGGAGGGCCGCGGCTACCTACCCCAGGGCCAGAACGTGCTGCGCGCGTTCACCTTTCCGTTCGACGGCGTGCGGGTGCTGATCGTCGGGCAGGACCCCTACCCGACGCCGGGGCACGCGGTGGGGCTCAGCTTCTCGGTCGCTCCCGACGTGCGTCCGCTGCCGCGCAGCCTGGAGAACATCTACCGGGAGTACGCCCAGGATCTCGGGTATCCCGCGCCGCCGAACGGTGACCTGACGCCGTGGGCGCAGCGCGGGGTGATGCTGCTCAATAGGGTGCTGACCGTCAGGGCCGGAACGCCGGCCTCACATCGCGGCAAGGGGTGGGAGGCGGTCACCGAGTGCGCGATCCGGGCGCTGGCGGCCCGGCCGCAGCCGTTGGTGGCGGTGCTGTGGGGGCGTGACGCGCAGACGCTCAAGCCCATGCTGAACGCCGCGAACTGCGCGACCATCGAATCGGTGCACCCGTCGCCGCTGTCCGCGTCGCGGGGGTTCTTCGGCTCGCGGCCCTTCAGCCGCGTCAACGAATTGCTGACGACGATGGGCGCCGAGCCGATCGACTGGCGCCTGTCCTGATAGGCCGAGTCTGCTGACAGATCGCATCCACTAGCGGGAATGCGATCTCCCAGCAGACTCGCGCTCCAGCAGTCGTGCGGGTGAGCGGCGATCAGCCGCGAACGACCTTGCCCGCCTTGATGCACGACGTGCACGCGTTGATGCGCTTCTTGTTGCCACCCGGGCGGCTCACGGCGTGCACGGTCTGGATGTTCGGATCCCACCGGCGGTTCGTCCGGCGATGGGAGTGCGACACCGACTTGCCGAAGCCGGGGCCCTTCCCGCAGACATCGCACACCGCAGCCATGTGAACTCCTTGATCGGTATCTGGGGGCCAGCGACCGCCGACGCGGGTGACCCAACAACCTGACCAGGATACCGACAGCCCCGGCGATCGCCAAAACGGCGGCACCTCGTGGACGGCCGCCGACGGCACGGCCCGCTGTCGGGCACAGTGGCTAGGCTGACGCGAACGAGGCCGCGTTGGGTCGAAGGAGAGGCGGTTTGGGCATGTCCGCACGCCGACTCGACGCCACCGCCCTGCGGGACTGGGCGCGCGAGGCGGTCACGCGCCTCATCGCCACGACCGACGAGATCAACCGGCTCAACGTGTTTCCCGTCGCCGACGCCGACACCGGCACCAACATGCTGTTCACCATGCGGGCCGCGGCGGCCAGGGCCGACGCCGAGCCCGGCGCGGACGTGACCGGTGTCGTCGCCGCCCTCGCCGAAGGCGCCCTGCAGGGGGCCCGCGGCAACTCCGGGATCATCCTGTCCCAGATCCTGCGCGGCCTCGCCGACGTCGTCGAAGGGGGAGCCGAGGAACGCGCCGGCGAGCTGAGCGACGTCGACGGAGCGCTGCTGGCCGCCGCGCTGCGCCACGCCGTCGTGCTCGCCGACGCCTCGGTCAGCGAGACCGCGCCGGGCACCATCGTCTCGGTGCTCGCGGCCGCGGCGGACGCCGCCGAACACGGCGCCGCCGACCGCGCGGACGTCGCCGACGTCGCCACCGCGGCCGCCGACGCCGCGGTCATCGCCCTGGAGAAGACCCCCCAGCAGCTCGGCGTGCTGGCCGAGGCGGGCGTGGTCGACGCCGGCGGGCGCGGACTGCTGGTGCTGCTCGACGCGCTGACGGCCACCCTCACCGGGCATGCCCCGCACCGCGTCGCCTACGAGCCCGCCGACGTCACCGCCCCGCCGACCGACGTGGCGGTGTTCGCGCCACCCCGCTTCGAGGTGATGTACCTCCTCGACGGCTGCGCCCCCGAGGCCCTGGACCTACTGCGGTCACGGCTCGACGAGCTCGGCGACTCGGTGACGATCGCCGCGTCCGGCGTGGCGGGCAGGTACTCCGTGCACGTGCACAGCGACGACGCGGGCGGCGCGGTCGAGGCGGCGCTCGACGTCGGCACGCCGAGCCGCATCCAGATCACCGCGCTGACCGGTGCGGGTGGGTCTGCGGCGGGCCGGTGGACCAGGGACCGCGCCGTGCTGGCGATCGTGGAGGGCGACGGCGCCAAGGAGCTGTTCGAGGGGGAGGGCGCGCACGTCCTGCTCCGCGATGCCGACGCCGCGATCAGCGCACAGCATCTGCTGGCCGCACTCGTCGACGCGGCCGCCGCGCAGATCATGGTGCTGCCCAACGGTTTCGTCGCCGCCGAGGAGCTGGTCGCCGGATGCACGGCCGCGATCGGGTGGGGCATCGACGTCGTGCCCCTGCCGGCGGACTCGATGGTCCAGGGCCTGGCGGCGCTGGCCGTGCACGACGCGGGCAGGCAGGCCGTCGACGACGGATACACCATGGCCAGGGCCGCGGCCGGGGCCAGGCACGGGTCCGTGCGGGTGGCCACCGAGGAGGCACTGACGTGGGCGGGTACGTGCCTGCCCGGCGACGGGCTCGGCATCTCCGGTGACGAGGTGCTGATCGTGGGCGGGGACGTGACGGCCGCGGGCGCCGGTCTGATCGACCTGCTGCTGGGGTCGGGGGGCGAACTCGTCACGGTGCTGACGGGCGCCGGCGTCGAATCGGGGGTGGGGGCCGCGCTACGCGATCACGTGCACCGCCGCCATCTGGGCGTGGAGTTGGTCACCTATCACACCGGCCATCACGGCGATGCGCTGCTGATCGGAGTGGAATAGCCATGCGGCGCAGGGGAAGTGGCGGAGCGACATGAGCGTCGCACTCACCGATCGGCTCGACCGCGTCGTGGGCGCGAAGGCGGCCGACGCCCTCGAGGAGCACTTCGGCATCCTCACCGTCGACGACCTGCTGCGGCACTACCCGCGCCGCTACAGCCAGGGCATGTCGGTGCTCGAGGACGGGTGGGAGCCCCCCGAGGAGGGTGAGCACGTCACGTTCGTCGACGTCATCGCCAAGGCCGACGTCCGGTGGACCAACCGCCAGCCCAAGCGCGAGTTCCTCGTCATCACCCTGAAGAACAGCAAGCCCAAGGTGACGGCCACGTTCTTCAACGCGAGATGGACCAAGAACATCCTGGTTCCCAAGACGCGGCTGATGCTCTCCGGCGAGGTCGGATTCTTCAACGGCACCATGCAGCTGACGCATCCTGCGTTCCTCGTCCTCGAGGGTGCCGGGGAGGGCAAGGGCAGCAAGTCGCTGGCCAAGATCGCCGAGACGTCGCGGGAGCCGGATGGCGCGCTGTCCCTGGAGGGTTTTCAGCGCGACTACTTCCCGATCTACCCGGCGTCGGCCAAGGTTCAGAGCTGGGACCTCTACGCGTGCGTGCGCCAGGTGCTCGCCGTCCTGGACCCCATCGAGGATCCGCTGCCCGAATCCGTGGTGCGCCAACGTCATCTGATGTCCGAGGACGAGGCGCTGCGGGCGATCCACCTCGCCGAGAAGCCGGAGGACAGGGAGCGCGCACGGGAGCGCCTCGCCTTCGACGAGGCGGTGGGCCTGCAGTGGGCGCTGGTGGAGCGCAGGCACGGGGCGCTCAGCGAGACGGGTCCGCCCGCACCCTCGCGGGACGACGGGGTGGCCGCCGCGGTCGCGCGTCAGCTGCCCTTCGAGCTGACGGCCGGTCAGCGCGCCGTGCTGGAGGTCGTGACCGCCGAGCTCGCCGAGACCAAGCCGATGCACCGCATGCTGCAGGGCGAGGTGGGTTCGGGCAAGACGATCGTCTCGGTGCTGGCGATGGCCCAGATGGTCGACGCGGGGTACCAGTGCGCACTGCTGGCGCCGACGGAAGTGCTTGCCGCCCAACACGAACGGTCGATCCGCAGCGTCCTCGGTCCACTGGCCATGGCCGGTGAACTCGGCGGGGCGGACGGCGCGATCGGGGTCGCACTGCTCACCGGATCCATGACGGCACAGCGCAAGCGTCAGGTCCGCGAGCAGGTCGCCAGCGGTCACGCGGGCATCGTCATCGGCACCCATGCGCTGCTGCAGGACGCCGTCGAGTTCCACAACCTGGGGATGGTCGTCGTCGACGAGCAGCACCGCTTCGGGGTCGAGCAGCGGGATCGCTTGCGCGCCAAGGCCGTTGGCGACGTCACCCCGCATCTGCTGGTGATGACGGCGACGCCGATCCCGCGCACGGTCGCGCTGACCGTCTACGGCGACCTGGAGACCTCGGTGCTGCGGGAGCTGCCCCGCGGCAGGCAGCCGATCGCCACCAACACCATCTTCGTGGGTCAGCGGCCGACGTGGTTGCAGCGTGCGTGGCAGCGCATCGTCGAAGAGGTCACCGCGGGCAGGCAGGCCTACGTCGTCGCCTCGCGCATCGACGAGGACGACGGCAAGGAACCCGGGCGGAAGAAGGCGGGCCGCGAACCGGGCCCACCCGTGACGACGGTCGTCGAGCAGTACGAGCGCCTCGGGCAGGGGCCACTGAAGGGGTTGCGCCTCGGCCTGATGCACGGCCGGCTCTCCGGCGACGAGAAGGACGCCGTCATGTCGGCGTTCCGCGCCGGTGACATCGACGTCCTGGTGTGCACGACGGTCATCGAGGTCGGCGTCGACGTTCCCAACGCGACCGTGATGGTCGTGCTCGACGCTGACCGTTTCGGCATCAGTCAGCTGCACCAGCTGCGCGGGCGGATCGGCCGCGGCGAGCACCCCAGCCTGTGCCTGCTGGCCACCAACCTCCCCGAGGACTCCCGGGCCGGCGCGCGGCTCAAGGCCGTCGCCTCGACCCTCGACGGCTTCGAACTCGCCGACCTCGATCTCGCCGAGCGCCGCGAGGGTGACGTGCTCGGTCTGACGCAGTCCGGCAGGCCCATCACGTTGCGCCTGCTGTCACTGCACGAGCACCGCGAGCTCATCGAGTCCGCCCGTGCGTTCGCCGAGTCGGTGTACGAGGCCGACCCGCGGCTGGCCCGTCACCCCGGCATCGCCATGCTGGCCGCCCCCTTCGCCGAGACCGAGCGCGTCGAGTACCTGGACAAGGCGTGAGACGGACGGTCTACGCCGTGGCGGCGGTGGCCGTCGCGATCCTGGTCGCCGTGCAGGTCACCTCCGACCGCCACCGCAGCGACCCCGCCGTCGCCGGAGCCGAGGTGCCGACCGTGGCCGTGGGCGCCGACGTCCTCGCGGGCATCGCGGTGATACCCGAACGCATCCACGACCACGACTACCGGCGCGCGGCCTTCGGTGACGCCTGGACTGACGACACCTCCGCGCCGGGCGGGCACGACGGCTGCGACACCCGCGACGACGTCCTGAACCGGGACCTCGTCGACAAGACCTTCACCTCGACCGCCAGATGCCCGACGGCGGTGGCCACCGGCACGCTGCACGACCCGTACACCAACGCCGTCATCCACTTCACCAGGGGCAACCAGACCGGCGCCTCGGTCCAGATCGACCACATCGTGCCGTTGGCGCTGGCCTGGGACCTGGGCGCCCGCGCCTGGCCGGCCGACGAGCGCACGCGCTTCGCCAACGATCCGGCCAACCTGCTGGCGGTGCAGGGCAGGGCCAACCAAGACAAGGGTGACAAGGAACCGGCGAACTGGATGCCGCCGAACCACGCCTTCTGGTGTCAGTACGCGGTGCAGTTCGCGGCCGTGCTGCGGGGTTACGCGCTGCCGGTCGACGAGCGGTCGGCGACCAAGCTGCGCGCGGCCGCGGCCACCTGCCCGACGGGCTAGGTGCCGGTGTAGGTCGCGGGGTCGGGCCGGAAGCGGGTGCCCTCGTCGAGGCCGTTGAGCGCGTCCATGTGCGCGGTCGTCAGCTCGAAGTCGAACACGTCGGCGTTCTCGACGATGCGCTCCGGGGTTGCCGAGCGCGGGATGACCACGTTGCCGAGTTGCAGGCTCCAGCGGATGAGCACCTGAGCGGGTGACTTGCCGTACTCGGCGGCGACCGACGTCACCGTCGGGTTGTCCAGCAGGCGTCCGACGCCCAGCGGACCGTAGGCCTCGGTGACGATGTCATGTTCGGCGTTCGCCGCCCGCAGCTCGGACTGATTGAGCAGCGGGTGCAGCTCGATCTGGTTGATGGCGGGCGCGCTGAAGGACAGGTCGATGACGTTCGACAGGTCCTCGGCCGAGAAGTTGCATACGCCGATCGACTTGGCCAGGCCGTCTTCGCGCAGCTTCAGCATGCCGCCCCAGCTGTGCATGTAGGCGCCGGGGTCACCGCCGGGCCAGTGGATGAGGTAGGCGTCCACGTAGTCGGTGCCGAGCCGTTCGAGGCTGACCCGGCAGGCGTCCTGCGCGGCGCGGAAGCCGTGGTCGGCGGTGGCCAGCTTGGTGGTCAGGAAGATCTCCGCGCGGGGGATGCCCGACGCCGCGACGGCCCGTCCGACCGCCGCTTCGTTGCCGTAGGCGGACGCGGTGTCGATCAGCCGGATGCCGATCTCGAGTGCGGTTGCTACCGCGCGCTCGGTCTCCGCGTCCGACAGCTCGCCCACGCCGATCCCGAGCGACGGAATGCTGTTCTCGTCGTTGAGGCCCACCGCTGGAATCGGACTGGGAGTCCTTGCCGCCGAAGTCATGTCACCTACCCTGTGAAGTTGAACGTGCGTGGATCGGGACCCAGCCGGGTGCCGTCCTCGAGCTCGGCGATGGACGCCAGGTCCTGCTCGCTGAGCTCGAAGTCGAACACGTCGAAGTTGCTCGCAATTCTCTCCGGGTTCACCGATTTCGGGATGACGATATTACCGAGCTGGACGTGCCACCTAATCAGGATCTGTGCAGGCGTCTTCCCGTGGTGCTCGCCGATCGCGACGACGCGGGGATTCTCCAGCAGCGAGCCCTGCCCCAGCGGGCTCCAGGCTTCGGTCGCGATGCCGAGGCGGGCGTGCACCTCGCGCAACTCCTGCTGGGGGAGCAGGGGGTGCAGCTCGATCTGGTTGACCGCGGGCACGATTCCCGTCTCGTCGATCAGCACGTCGAGGTGTTCGGGCTCGAAGTTGCTCACCCCAATGGAGCGAATGCGGCCCTGGTCACGCAGGTGGGCGAACGCCCGGAAGGTGTCGACGAAGGCGTTCACCTCGGGTAGCGGCCAGTGGATGAGATAGAGGTCGAGGTAGTCGAGCCCGAGCTTGTCCATGCTGGCGTCGAACGCCCGCAGTGTCGTGTCGTAGCCCTGCTCGGAGTTCCAGAGCTTGGTCACGACGTAGAGGTCGTTGCGGGCGATGCCCGAGGTCATCGCCGCCGATAGCGCGTGGCCAACCTCGGCTTCGTTGCCATACGCCGCCGCGGTGTCGACGTGCCGATACCCTGCATCCAGCGCGGCGCCGACCGCCCGTTCGGTGTCACCGGGCGGGGTCTGCCACACGCCGAGGCCGATCGCCGGTATGGAATGACCGTCGTTCAGCGCAATCGAGGGAACCGATGGGTGCGAAGGAGAAGCCATGACGAGGAGTCTGCCAGTCGAGGGAGCGTCGCCGGCAGGCGCGGCACCGGTACCGCACGCCGAGGTGGGTCGGCCCAGCCCCCGCCGCCTGGCGGTCCTCAACGCCTCCAGCCGCGTGATGCTGCGGCTGCTGCCGCGACTGCCCGACGCCGTCAAGCGCCTCCTGCTCGGCCGTCGCACGGTAACAATCGACGGCAACACGCTCGACACGACACTGCAGTTCATGCTGACCGCGCAACGTTCGGCCGGCATCTCCGGGCTGGTCGCCAGCGACGACGTCGACGTCGCCCGCACGCAGTTGCGCACCCTGTCGGCGATGATCGACGCCGGCATCGTCGTCGGCGTGCGGGACACGTCGGTCCCCGGTCCCGCGGGCCCGCTCCCGGCCCGGCACTACACGCCGGTCTCCGGGACGTCGGGCGACCCTGCGCTGCTGGTCTTCTTCCACGGCGGCGGCTTCGTCGTCGGCGATCTCGACACCCACGACGACCTGTGCCGCCTGATCTGCCGCGACGCCGGGGTCCAGGTCCTGGCGATCGACTACCGGCTCGCCCCCGAGCATCCGGCGCCGGCGGCGATCGACGACTGCTACGCGGCCTACCGGTGGGCGCTGGAGCACGCCGGCGAGCTCGGCGCCGACCCGGCGCGGGTGGCGGTCGGCGGTGACAGCGCGGGCGGCAACCTCTCGGCGGTCGTGTGCCAGCTGGCCCGCCAGGACGGCGTGCCCCTGCCGGTCCTGCAGCTGCTCATCTACCCGGCCACCAACTTCGCGGCCGACACCAGGTCCAAGACGCTCTTCGCCGACGGCTTCTTCCTCACCAAGCGCGACATGGACTGGTTCAGGGACAACTACCTGGCCGGCTCCCCACTGGCGCTCGACGACCCGCGGATCTCACCGCTGCTGGCCGAGGACCTCTCCGGGTTGCCGCCGGCGATGGTGCTCACGGGGGGCTTCGATCCGCTGCGCGACGAAGGCAATCAGTACGCCGACGCCCTCGCCGCGGCGGGCGTCCCGGTCGACCACCGGCAGTTCGGTCCGCTGGTGCACGGATTCGCCAACTTCTTCCCGCTCGGCGGCGCCAGCGCCACCGGCACCGCGGAGATGGTGTCCGCCCTGCGGGCACACCTGAGCCGGGCCGCCGGGAGCCGCTGAACGCCGCCGGTACCCTTGTGCCGTGGCCACGAAAACCAAGAAGAACGCCAGCTACGACCTGAAGGCGGCGGACCGCAGGCGCAACATCCTCATTCAGGTCGGGCTCACGGCGATCGTGGTGATCTTCGCGGTCGTGCTCGTCGTCTACATCGTGTCGTCGGGCAAGGACAAGACCGCGGGCGCCGCGGGCCAGGGCAAGGCGATTCGCGCCGAGACGAGCAACGTCATCACCAAGCCGGGCACCTCCGAGCCCAAGGCCGTGCTGTCGATGTACGAGGACTTCCTGTGCCCCGTCTGCGGCAACTTCGAGCAGACGTTCGGCCCCACGATCAACAAGCTCATCGACACCGGTGCGATAGCCGCGGACTACAACATGGTCGCGATCCTCGACCGTCCGACCAACCAGGACTACTCGTCGCGGGCCGGTGCGGCCGCCTACTGCGTGGCGGACGCGGACACGACGCCCGACAAGCAGGTCTTCCGCCGGTTCCACGCCGCGCTGTACGCCCAGCAGCCCAGCGAGACGGGCACGACGTTCCCCACCAACGCCCAGCTCATCGAGACCGCGCGGCAGGCCGGCGTCGTCGGCTCGGTGCCCGAGTGCGTCAACAGCGGCAAGTACCTGGACACCGTGAAGGGCCTGGCCGCGGCCAGCAACGTCAACGCGACGCCCACCATCCGCATCAACGGCGAGGACTACACGCCGACGACGCCGGACGCCCTGATCGCCAAGATCAAGACGATCACCGGTGACGTCCCCGGCCTGACCGCGGCGCCCGCCGCCCCCGTTCCGCCCGCCCAGGGCGGCGCGCAGGCCCCGGCGCTCGCCCCGAATCCGACGCCGACGTCGTGACCGTCGATGCGGCGGGGGAGACGGCCTCCCTCGAACGCGACGAGCGCACCCCCTCGCCGACGGTGCGTCCCGCCAGCGCGGCCTGGGTGCTGATCGCCGGCGCCATCGGTCTGATCGCGGCCATCACGCTGACGATCGAGAAGATCAAGCTGCTACAGAATCCCGCCTACGTGCCGTCCTGCAGCATCAACCCCGTGCTGTCGTGCGGCTCGGTGATGGTGACGCCGCAGGCGGCGGCGTTCGGGTTCCCCAACCCGCTCATCGGGATCGCGGCGTTCGCGGTGGTGGTCGTGACCGGCGTGCTGGTGGTCGCGAAAGTGCGCCTGCCGCAATGGTATTGGGTCGGCCTGGCGGTGGGCACGCTGCTCGGCGCAGTCTTCGTGCACTGGTTGATCTATCAGAGCCTCTACGTCATCGGCGCGCTGTGTCCTTACTGCATGGTGGTGTGGTCGGTGACCATTCCGCTGCTGGTCGTGGTGACGTCGATCGCGCTGAGGCCGTTGGCGCACAACGGTTTTGCGCGGGTGCTGTACCAGTGGCGCTGGTCGCTGGTGGCGCTGTGGTTCACCGGGCTGATCCTGCTGATCCTGGTCCGGTTCTGGAACTACTGGTCGACCCTGATCTAGCCCGACCGACGCGCGATAGGGTAGCGCGTGATCTCCAAACTCCTGGTCGCCAATCGCGGCGAGATAGCCATCCGCGCGTTCCGTGCGGCGTACGAGCTGGGCATCGCCACGGTGGCGGTGTATGCCTACGAGGACCGCAATTCCCCGCACCGGTTGAAGGCCGACGAGTCCTACCAGATCGGTGAGCCGGGCCATCCCGTGCGGTCCTACCTGTCGATCGACGAGATCATCCGGGTGGCGCGCGACGCCGGCGTCGACGCGGTGTACCCCGGCTACGGATTCCTCTCGGAGAACCCCGAACTCGCGGCCGCGTGCCAGGCGGCGGGCATCACGTTCGTCGGGCCGGGTGCGCACGTGCTGGAGCTCACCGGGAACAAGGCCAGGGCGATCGCGGCGGCGCGCGAGGCCGGTCTGCCGGTGCTGGCGTCCTCGGAGCCGTCGGTGTCGGTCGAGGATCTGGTCGCCGCGTCGGAGGCGATGAGCTTTCCGCTCTTCGTCAAGGCGGTGTCCGGTGGCGGCGGGCGCGGCATGCGGCGCGTCGCCGATCCCGGGTCGCTGGCCGAAGCGATCGAGGCGGCCAGCCGCGAGGCGGAGTCGGCGTTCGGGGATGCCAGCGTGTATCTCGAACAGGCCGTGCTCAATCCGCGGCACATCGAGGTGCAGATCCTCGCCGACGCCAAGGGCGACGTCATCCACCTCTACGAGCGGGACTGCAGCGTGCAGCGGCGGCACCAGAAGGTCATCGAGCTCGCGCCCGCTCCCAATCTGCCCGAGGACTTGCGGGCCAGGATGTGCGCCGACGCGGTCGCCTTCGCGCGCCAGATCGGGTACTCGTGCGCGGGCACCGTGGAGTTCCTGCTCGACGAGCGCGGCCACCACGTCTTCATCGAGATGAATCCGCGGATCCAGGTGGAGCACACCGTCACCGAGGAGATCACCGACGTCGACCTGGTGGCCAGTCAGCTGCGCATCGCGGCGGGGGAGACGCTGAACGACCTTGGTCTGAGCCAGGATTCGATTCAGATCCGCGGCGCGGCCATGCAGTGCCGGATCACCACCGAGGACCCGGCCAAGGGCTTCCGACCCGACACCGGACGGATCACCGGCTACCGCTCACCGGGTGGGGCGGGAGTCCGCCTGGACGGCGGCACGAACCTCGGCGCGGAGATCGGCGCGCACTTCGACTCGATGCTGGTGAAGCTGACGTGCCGCGGGCGCGACTTCTCCATCGCGGTGGCCCGCGCGCGGCGGGCACTCGCCGAGTTCCGCATCCGGGGGGTGTCCACCAACATCCCGTTCCTGCTGTCGGTGGTCGACGACCCCGACTTCCGGGCCGGTCGCGTCACGACGTCGTTCATCGACGAGCGACCCCAGCTGCTGACGGCGCACGCGTCGGCCGACCGCGGCACGAAGATCATCAACTACCTGGCCGAGGTCACCGTCAACACGCCCTACGGCGACCGGGACCGGGTCTACCCGCAGGACAAGCTGCCCGAAGTCGACCTCGACGCGGTCCCACCCCCCGGCAGCAGGCAGCGGCTGATCCAGTTGGGCCCGGAGGGTTTCGCGGCGTGGCTGCGGGATTCGCCCGCGGTCGCCGTCACCGACACCACCTTCCGCGACGCGCACCAGTCGCTGCTCGCGACCAGGGTGCGCACCTCGGGGCTCGTGACCATCGCCCCCTACATCGCGCGGCTGACCCCCGAGTTGCTGTCCCTCGAATGCTGGGGCGGGGCGACGTACGACGTGGCGCTGCGGTTCCTCAAGGAGGATCCGTGGGAGCGGCTGGCGGCGCTGCGCGAAATGGTGCCCAACATCTGTCTGCAGATGCTGCTGCGGGGCCGAAACACCGTCGGATACACCCCGTATCCCGAGACGGTCACCGATGCCTTCGTCGAGCAGGCCACGGCCACCGGCATCGACGTGTTCCGCATCTTCGACGCGCTCAACAACGTCGAGTCGATGCGGCCGGCGATCGACGCCGTGCGCGCAACGGGATCCGCGGTGGCCGAGGTGGCGATGAGCTACACCGGTGACCTGTCCGATCCGGCCGAGACGCTCTACACGCTGGACTACTACCTCAAGCTGGCCGAGCAGATCGTCGACGCGGGCGCCCACGTGCTGGCGATCAAGGACATGGCGGGACTGCTGCGCGCGCCGGCGGCGAGCACGCTGGTCGCGGCCCTGCGCAGTCGCTTCGACCTGCCCGTGCACGTGCACACCCACGACACCCCCGGCGGACAGTTGGCCACCTACGTCGCGGCGTGGCAGGCCGGTGCCAGCGCGGTCGACGGCGCGGCCGCCCCGCTGGCGGGTACGACGAGTCAGCCGTCGCTGTCCTCCATCGTCGCCGCGGCCGCGCACACCGGGTACGACACGGGGCTGTCGCTGCGGGCGGTCTGCGATCTGGAGCCGTACTGGGAGGCGTTGCGAAAGGTGTACGCGCCGTTCGACGTCGCGGCCAGTGGACCTCCCGCGCCGACGGGCCGGGTCTACTCCCACGAGATTCCCGGCGGGCAGCTGTCGAATCTGCGCCAGCAGGCGATCGCGCTCGGGTTGGGCAACCGGTTCGAGGACGTCGAGGACGCCTACGCCGGGGCCGACCGGATCCTCGGCCACCTCATCAAGGTGACGCCGTCGAGCAAGGTCGTCGGCGACCTCGCGCTGGCGCTCGTCGGTGCGGGGATCACCGCCGACGAGTTCGCCGCCGACCCGGCGCGCTTCGACATCCCCGACTCCGTCGTCGGGTTCCTGCGGGGCGAGCTCGGCGACCCACCGGGCGGATGGCCGGAACCGTTGCGCACCAAGGCATTGCAGGGACGTTCGGCCGCCAGACCGGTGGCTGAGCTCAGTGCCGAGGACGAGGCGCTGCTCGCCACGGCGGGCACCGAGCGGCAGCGCACGCTCAACCGCCTGCTGTTCCCCGGTCCCACCAAGGAGTTCGAGACGCACCGCGAGGTCTACGGCGACACGTCGCGGCTGTCGGCCAACCAGTTCTTCTACGGGCTGCGCCGCGGTGACGAACACCGCGTCCAGATCGACCGGGGCGTCGACCTCATCATCGGCTTGGAGGCGATCTCCGAACCCGACGAGCGCGGCCTGCGCACGGTGATGTGCATCCTGAACGGGCAGCTGCGGCCGGTGGTCGTGCGCGACGAGAGCATCGCCGACACCGTGCCCGCGGCGGAGAAGGCCGACCGCACGAACCCCGATCACGTCGCCGCACCGTTCGCGGGCGTGGTGACCGTCTCCGTCGCCGCAGGCGATCGGGTCGAGTCGGGACAGACCATCGCCACCATCGAGGCCATGAAGATGGAGGCCGCGATCACCGCGCCGAAGGACGGCGTCGTCGCCCGCGTCGCGGTCGCCGACACCGCGCAGGTAGAGGGCGGCGACCTGCTGGCGGTGATCTCGGCTGCGGGGGCCGGCCCTGCCACCGGGGAGTCGCCCTGACCCGGATCGTCGGCGGTCGGTGCGGCGGTCGCCGAATATCGGTGCCGCGCAGCGGAACTCGGCCCACCACCGACCGCGTTCGGGAGTCGCTGTTCAACGTCCTGGCCGCCCGGGTCGACTTCGACGGGCTCGCGGTCCTGGATCTCTACGCGGGGTCCGGCGCGCTCGGGCTGGAGGCGCTCTCCCGGGGCGCGACGTCGGCGCTGTTCGTGGAGTCCGACCGGCGCGCGGCCGCGATCATCGCCGAAAACGTTGCGGCACTTGGCGTCACGGGTGCCACGGTGCGTTGCGCCGGCGTGGCCGCGGTGGTGAGCGCCGGTGCCGATCGTCGCGTCGACCTGGTGTTCGCCGACCCGCCGTACGACGTGTCGACGGCCGACGTCGAGGCGGTCCTCGGTGCGCTCGTCGACGGTGGCTGGCCGGCCGCGGGCGCGGTCGCGGTGATCGAGCGGCCCCATTCGGCGCCGCCGGTGGCCTGGCCGGCCGGCTGGACGCCGGGGCGCGACCGCCGCTACGGCGACACCCGGCTGGAGTTCGGCGAGTTCGGGCCGTGAGGACCGTGGCGTAACCTGCTCGACCATGAGTGGCGCCGTATGCCCAGGCTCGTTCGATCCCGTGACGCTCGGTCACGTCGACGTGTTCGAGCGGGCGGCGGCCCAGTTCGACGAGGTCGTGGTGGCGGTCCTGGTCAACCCCAACAAGTCGGGCATGTTCAGCCCCGACGAGCGCATGGCCCTGATCCGCGAGTCGACGTCGCACCTGCCCAATCTGCGGGTGGAGAGCGGCAGCGGACTGGTCGTCGACTTCGTGACGGCGCGCGGCTACACGGCCATCGTGAAGGGTCTGCGCTCGGGCACCGACTTCGAGTACGAGCTGCAGATGGCGCAGATGAACAAGCACGTCGCCGGCGTCGACACGTTCTTCGTCGCGACCAATCCCCGCTATGCGTTCGTGTCGTCGTCGCTCGCCAAGGAGGTGGCCATGCTCGGCGGCGACGTCACCGCGCTGCTGCCCGAGCCGGTCAACGCGGCGCTGCGGGTCAAGCGCGCCGAGCGCTGACACCCCGCCCGCCGAGCGCTGACGCCCCGCCCGCCGAGCGCTGACGCCCCGCCCGCCGAGCGCTGACGCCCCGCCCGCCGAGCGCTGACGCCCCGCCCGCCGAGCGCTGACGCCCCGCCCGCCGAGCCTGCTGGGAGATCGCGTCGAGCGCCGGATTCGCGATCTGACAGCAGGATCGGCGCGCGGGTCGATCGAAAACTCACCGGCGTGGCGTACCGAGTCACACGAGTAACACCAGGCACACTGGTCACGACCAACTAGGCCGGGAGGGTATTGCCGTGTACCGAGTATTCGAAGCGCTCGACGAGCTCGGAGCCATCGTCGAGGAAGCCCGCGGTGTGCCGATGACGGCCGGCTGCATGGTGCCCCGAGGCGACGTGCTCGAGCTGCTCGACGACATCAAGGACGCCATCCCCGGCGAACTCGACGACGCGCAGGACGTCCTCGACGCCCGCGACCAGATGTTGCGCGAGGCAAAGGATCACGCCGACTCCATGGTGGCGTCGGCGACCGCTGAGGCGGACTCACTGCTCAATCACTCCCGCAGCGAGGCCGACCGCATCCTCGCCGACGCCAAGGGCGCCGCGGACCGCATGGTCTCCGAGGCGCGCCAGCACGCCGAGCGCATGGTCGGCGAGGCCCGCGAGGAGGCCAACCGCGTCTCGACGATGTCCAAGCGCGAGTACGAGGCCAGCACCATGCGTGCCAAGGCCGAGGCCGACCGCCTCATCGAGAACGGCAACGTCTCCTACGAGAAGGCCGTCCAGGAGGGCATCAAGGAGCAGCAGCGCCTGGTGTCGCAGACCGAGATCGTCCAGACCGCGACCGCGGAGGCGACCCGGCTCATCGACACGGCCCACGCCGAGGCCGACCGCCTGCGCGGCGAGTGCGACATCTACGTCGACAGCAAGCTCGCCGAGTTCGAGGACTACCTCAACGGCACCCTGCGCTCCGTCGGACGCGGCCGCCACCAACTGCGGACCGCCGCCGGCACGCACGACTACGCGCAGCGATAAGCCAGGAGCACGACCGCCCGCGGTCCATTGGGGCCGCGTCGGACCTGCGCCGTAGGATCGTCTGATGGCCGGATCGAAGCATGGCGCGCACCGCGGTTCCCCGTTAGGCCCGCGATCGCCCTTCGTCCTGGACGTCTCGCGGCTCGGGATGCGGCCCGGCTCGATGATCACGTTCGACGACACGGTGTCCGCGCCGTCGCGGATCGGCATCGAGCTGATCGGCATCCCCGAGGGTGCCCCCGTCGACCTCGACCTGCGACTGGAGTCGGTGTCGGAGGGCGTCCTGGTCAGTGGCACGGTGTCGGCGCCGACGGAGGGCGAGTGCTCGCGCTGCCTGACGCCGGTGACCGGTGACGTCGAGATCTACCTCACCGAGCTGTTCGCCTACCCGGACAGCGCCACCGAGGCCACCACCGACGAGGACGACGAGGTGGGCCGGGTCGTCGACGACACCGTCGACCTCGAGCAGCCGATCATCGACGCCGTCGGCATGATGCTGCCGTTCTCGCCCCTGTGCCGCGAGGACTGTCCCGGCCTGTGCCCCGAGTGCGGGATCCCGCTGGCCGACGTCGAGGCCGACGCCGAGCCGCACCGTCACGACGTCGTCGATCCGAGGTGGGCGAAGCTGGCGGCGCTGCAGCTCCCCGACGACGAGGGCCGCGGGTGACGGTCGACCGCACCCCGTTGCTCGAGGCGCTCGGCGTCGATCTGCCCGACGAGCTGCTCACCCTGGCACTGACACATCGCAGCTACGCGTACGAGGCGGGCGGCCTGCCCACCAACGAACGGCTCGAATTCCTCGGTGACGCCGTACTCGGCCTGGTCATCACGTCGGAGATCTTCACCAGGTACCCCGACCGCAGCGAAGGCGAGCTGGCGAAGCTGAAATCCGCGGTGGTCAACACCCAGGCACTGGCGCGGATCGCCAGGAACCTCGTCCCCGGCGGGCTGGGCACCTACCTGCTCCTGGGCCGCGGTGAGGTCAGCAGTGGCGGCGCGCAGAAGGCGAACCTGCTCGCCGACGCCGTGGAGTCACTGTTGGGCGCGACGTACGTCCAGCACGGACACGAGGTCGCCCAGGAGGTCATCATCCGGCTGTTCTCCGACGCGCTGACGACCGCCGCCAACCTGGGCGCCGGCCTCGACTGGAAGACCAGCCTGCAGGAGCTCGCCGCGGCGCGCCGCCTCGGCGTGCCCGCCTACGTGGTCTCGTCGAGCGGCCCCGAGCACGACAAGCACTTCACGGCGCGGGCCACGGTCAGCGGCGAGGACTACGGGCACGGCGAGGGGCACACCAAGAAGGAGGCCGAGCAGCAGGCGGCCGCCGCGGCGTACAAGGCGCTGGCGGCGATCGAGGCCGTCGACGCGCCCGACGCCGACACCGAGCTCGCGCGGGATGCCTGAGCTTCCCGAGGTCGAGGTCGTCCGCCGCGGACTCGACGCCCACGTCGTCGGGCGCAGCATCACCGCGGTGCGCGTGCACCACCCCCGCGCGGTGCGGCGCCACGAGGAGGGGCCCGCCGATCTGACGGCCCGGCTGCTCGACCGCGTCGTGACGGGAACCGGCCGTCGCGGCAAGTACCTGTGGCTCACCCTCGACGGCGGCGACGCCCTGGTGGTCCACCTCGGGATGAGTGGCCAGATGCTGCTGGGACCGGTGACCAAGACCGAGCACCTGCGGGTCGCGACGCTGCTCGACGACGGCACGGCCATGAGCTTCGTCGATCAACGCACGTTCGGCGGATGGATGCTCGCCGACCTCGTCACCGTCGACGGCACCGAGGTGCCCGTCCCCGTCGCGCACGTCGCCCGCGATCCGCTCGACCCCCTCTTCGATGCGGCCGCGGTGGTAAAGGTGTTGCGCGGCAAGCACTCCGAGATCAAGCGCCAGCTGCTCGACCAGACCGTCGTGTCCGGCATCGGCAACATCTACGCCGACGAGTCGCTCTGGCGGGCCAAGGTCAACGGGGCCCGCATCGCCGAGACGCTGACGAAGCCCAAGCTCGTGGAGCTCCTCGGCCACGCCGCCGAGGTGATGCGCGACGCGCTCGGTCAGGGCGGGACGTCGTTCGACTCGCTCTACGTCAACGTCAACGGCGAGTCGGGCTACTTCGACCGGTCGCTGGACGCCTACGGCCGCGAGGGCCTGCCGTGCCGACGCTGCGGCGCGATCATGAAGCGCGACAAGTTCATGAACCGGTCCTCGTTCTACTGTCCACGGTGTCAACCGAGACCACGCCAACCGGGACCACGCCAACCGGGACCACGCCAACCGCGGCCGCGGCCTTGACGATCACGACCCGCCGAAATGCCATGTCGGCGAACGAGTATGGAGGAGCTACATGACGGATCTGTGGGTCGAACGCACGGGCGTGCGCCGCTACACCGGCCGCAGCACGCGGGGTGCGGAGGTGCTCGTCGGTTCCGAGGACGTCGAGGGCGTCTTTACGCCGGGGGAGTTGCTCAAGATCGCGCTGGCCGCGTGCAGCGGCATGAGCAGCGACCACGCCCTGCGTACCCGCCTCGGTGACGACTACCAGGCCACCGTGCGGGTGTCCGGGCCCGCCGACCGTGAGCAGGAGCGCTACCCGCTGCTGGAGGAGAAGCTCGAGGTCGACCTCTCGGGGCTCTCCGAGGAGGAGATCAGGAAGCTCAAGGTCATCGTCGAGCGGTCGATCGACAAGGTGTGCACCGTCGGTCGCACCCTGAAGTCAGGCACCGAGGTGACGTTCGAGGTCACGGAGAAGTGAGCCATCCCCCCGACGCTCCCGTCCGGGTGAGCGCGTGGGTGCACGGCCGGGTGCAGGGCGTCGGATTCCGCTGGTGGACGCGCGCCAGGGCGCTCGAACTCGGGCTCACCGGCTTCGCGGCCAACAAGCCCGACGGCCGCGTGCACGTCGTGGCGCGCGGCCCGCGCGACGCGTGCCAACGGCTCGTCGACCTGCTCAAAGACGGGGCCACGCCGGGGCGCGTCGACACCGTCGTCTACGACTGGTCCGAGGCGGGCGATCCGATCGAGGGCTTCGCCGAGCGGTAGCAACCTCGCAGGTAAGCTCGCAGCCCATGCATCTCAAGAGTCTGACGCTGAAGGGCTTCAAGTCCTTCGCCTCGCCGACGACTCTGCGCTTCGAACCCGGCATCACGTGCGTGGTCGGTCCCAACGGCTCGGGCAAGTCGAACGTCGTCGATGCGCTGACGTGGGTCATGGGCGAGCAGGGCGCCAAGACGCTGCGCGGCGGCAAGATGGAGGACGTCATCTTCGCCGGCACGTCGTCGCGGGCACCGCTCGGGCGCGCCGAGGTGACGCTGACGATCGACAACTCCGACAACGCCCTGCCGATCGAGTACTCCGAGGTGTCCATCACCCGCCGGATGTTCCGCGACGGCGCAGGCGAATACGAGATCAACGGCAGCAGCTGCCGGCTGATGGACGTGCAAGAGCTCCTCAGCGACTCGGGCATCGGGCGCGAGATGCACGTCATCGTCGGCCAGGGCAAGCTCTCGGAGATCCTGGAGTCGCGCCCGGAGGACCGGCGCGCGTTCATCGAGGAAGCCGCAGGCGTGCTGAAGCATCGCAAGCGCAAGGAGAAGGCGGTCCGCAAGCTCGACTCGATGTCGGCGAACCTGAACCGGCTCTCCGATCTGACCGCCGAGTTGCGGCGCCAGCTCAAACCGCTCGGGCGTCAGGCGGAGATGGCGCGGCGGGCCCAGACCATCCAGGCCGACCTGCGGGATGCCCGGTTGCGGTTGGCCGCCGACGATCTGGTGGCTCGGCGCAACGAATTTCGCGACACGAACCAGGCCGAGACCCTGCTGCGGCGCGAGTACGACGAGATCAGCGCGCGACTGGACACCGCGACGCTGGAACTGACCGCCCACGACACCGCGGTGTCCGAGTTGAGCGGTCGCGCCGAAGCCGCGCAGCAGACGTGGTTTCGGTTGTCCGCCTTGGCCGAACGGGTCGGGGCGACGGTGCGCATCGCTGCCGAGCGCACGCAGCTGCTCGACGCCGACACCGATCGGTCCGAGGGCACCGATCCCGAAGCGCTGGAGGCCGAGGCCGACGAGGTCGCCGCCCACGAACGGCTGCTGCTGGAGGAACTGGCCGAGTCGCGACATCGCCAGGAGGAGGCGCGCGCCGAGCTGAGCGAACGCGAGCGCATCGCCACCGAGGCCGAACGTGCGCACCTCGCGGCGGCCCGCGCCGAGGCCGACCGTCGGGAGGGCCTGGCCAGGCTCGCCGGTCAGGTCGACACGATGCGCACGCGCGTCGAGTCGATCGACGAGGGCGTCGCCCGACTGACCGTCGCCATCGAGGACGCCGCGCTGCGGGTCGAGCAGGCCCGCGCGGAGTTCGACACCGTCCAGAGCCGGGTGGCCGAGCTCGACGCGGGCGAGGTCGGACTCGACGAGCAGCACGACCGCACCATGGCCGCGCAGCGGCAGGCCGACGCGCGCGTGGTCGAGTTGCAGGCGGCCGAGCGCGGCGTCGAACGCCAGGTGGCGTCGCTGCGGGCGCGCATCGATGCGCTCGCGGTCGGATTGGACCGTCGCGACGGTGCGGCGTGGCTGCAGCAGCACGGCGGCACGGGCCTGTTCGGTTCGGTGGCCGAGATGGTGCGCGTCAGACCCGGCTACGAGACGGCCATCGCCGCGGTGCTCGGTTCGGCGGCCGACGCCCTTGCCGCCGAGGACTTCGGTGCGGCCCGCTCGGCCGTCGCCGCGCTCAAGGAGGCCGACGGTGGGCGGGCCGCCCTCGTCTTCGGTGATTGGCCGGAAGCCGTTGTTGCACAGCATGATTCGGATGCGGCCCTACCCGAGGGTGCGGTATGGGCGCTGGACCTGGTGGAGCCGTCGCCCCGGCTGCGCGGCGCAATCGGCGCGCTGCTGGCCGGAGTCGTCGTGGTCGGGGAACTCTCGGTCGCCCTCGACCTGGTGGCCGCGCGCCCCCGGGTGCGGGTCGTCACCACCGATGGTGACCTGGTGGGTGCGGGTCTGCTCACCGGCGGGTCCGACCGCAAACCGAGCACACTGGAGATCACCAGCGAAATCGACAGGGCCAAGGCCGATTTGGTGGACGCCGAACGTCAGGTCGGCGAGCTGACCGCGGCGTTGTCCGGGGCGCTGGAGGAACAGGCTGCGCGGCGCGACGCCGCCGAGGACGCGCTCGCCGCGCTCAACGAATCCGACGCCGCCATCTCGGCGATCTACGAGCAGCTCGCGAGGCTGGGGCAGGACGCCCGCGCCGCCGACGAGGAGTGGCAGCGGCTGATCGGGCAGCGCAACGAGCTGGAGGCCGGCCGGGTCAAGACCGTCCAGGAGCTCACCGAACTCGAGGAGCGCCTGCGCAATGCGCAGGAGGAGCCGATGTTCGACGACGAACCGGTCGACCGTCTGGAGTCGGTGGCGGCGGCCGAGGCGGCCAGGGCGGCCGAGTTCGAAGCGCGGCTGACCGTGCGCACCGCCGAGGAACGCGCGAATGGCGTTCGCGGACGGGCGGATTCACTGCGGCGGGCGGCGGCCGCCGAACGCGAGGCGCGGCTGCGGGCGCAGCGCGCCCGCGAGGCCCGCGAATACGCCGCAGCGGTCGCGGCGGCGGTGGCGGAGTCCGGGCGGCTGGTGGCGGCGCGACTGGCCACCGCGGTGGCGGTCGCGGGCCGGACCCGCGACGGCCTGGCCACCGAACGCAGTGCCCGCGCCGAGGCGCTGAGCCGGGTGCGTCGTGAGGTCGACGAACTGAGCGCGCGGCTGAGCGCCCTGACCGACTCGCTGCACCGCGACGAGGTGGCCAAGGCGCAGGCGGCGCTGCGCATCGAGCAGCTCGAACAGCAGGCGCTGGAGCAGTTCGGCATGGCGACCGACGACCTGGTCGAGGAGTACGGGCCCCACGTCGGGCTGCCTCCCACGGCGCTGGAGATGGCGGAGTACGAGCAGGCCAAGGAACGCGGCGAGCAGGTCACCGAGCCCGCCCCGATGCCGTTCGACCGGGCCACCCAGGAGCGCAGGGCCAAGAAGGCCGAGCGCGAACTCACCGAGCTCGGGCGGGTGAATCCCCTTGCGCTGGAAGAGTTCGCGGCGCTGGAGGAGCGCTACAACTTCCTGTCCACCCAGCTCGAGGACGTCAAGGCCGCCCGCAAGGATCTGCTCGACGTGATCACCGACGTCGACGACCGCATCCTGCAGGTGTTCTCCGAGGCCTACGCCGACGTGGAGCGCGAGTTCACCCAGGTGTTCGCCACGCTGTTCCCCGGCGGGGAGGGACGGCTGCTGCTGACCAACCCCGCCGACATGCTGACCACCGGGATCGAGGTCGAGGCCCGACCGCCCGGCAAGAAGATCAAGCGGTTGTCACTGCTGTCCGGTGGGGAGAAGTCGCTGACCGCGGTCGCGATGCTGGTGGCGATCTTCCGCGCCCGCCCCTCGCCGTTCTACGTCATGGACGAGGTGGAGGCCGCGCTCGACGACGTCAACCTGCGACGGCTGATCAGCCTGTTCGAGCAGCTGCGCGAGCGCTCCCAGCTCATCGTCATCACCCACCAGAAGCCGACCATGGAGGTCGCCGACGCGCTGTACGGCGTCACCATGCGCGACGACGGCATCACCACGGTCATCTCGCAGCGGATGCGCGGCCAGGAGTTGGCCACCTCACCGACCTGACTCCCGACACCACGGCGATTCGTGGCGTCTAGGGAGCGCCGACCGCTCCTCGACTTCCACCAATCGCCGGGGGTCCGGGAGCAGGGGTGGTCGGGACGCGGTCGCGCCCCTGAGACAATGCCTCGGTGACGCACAGTCAATTGATGGTTCTCTGGATCGCCGTCGCGGTCGTCGCCCTGCTCGTCGTGGTGGCGGTGGTCGTCGGCCTGGTGCGGTACCGGCGTCGGCGGATCAGCCTGTCCCAGTCGGCGACGCCATCGCTGGACGAACGCACCGACAAGTCCGGCGGCTACACGGCGTCGTCACCGATCTCGTTCTCGCAGTCGACGACGACGGTCGAGCCGCCCCGAGCCCGGCCGGGGACGCCGCTCGACGTCGAGGGCCTGCCCGCCGTCGGGGACGATGCGACCATCCCGCGCGATGCGCCGAAGCGCTCGATCTCCGACGTCCAGCTCCCCGAGCCGCCCGCCCCCGAGGTCGTCGAGCCGCCCGCCCCCGAGCCGGTCGAGCCGCCGGCTCCCGAGCCGGTCGCCGAGGCGCCGGCCTCAGAGATCGACGCGATCGCGCCGCCCGACGGCAGGCTGGAACGCCTGCGGGGCCGGTTGTCGAAGTCGCAGAACGCCCTCGGCCGCAGCATGCTGGGGCTCCTCGGCGGCGGGGACCTCGACGAGGATTCGTGGGAGGAGATCGAGGACACGCTGCTCGTCGCCGATCTCGGACCCGTCGTCACCGCCTCGATCATCACGGCGCTGCGGGCCAGGATGGCCGCCACCAGCATCCGGTCCGAGGCGGACGCCCGGGCGGTGCTGCGCGACGTGCTGATCTCCGAGCTGCGCCCCGAGCTGGACCGTTCGATCAAGGCCCTGCCGCACGCCGACAAGCCGTCGGTGCTGTTGGTGGTGGGCGTGAACGGCACGGGCAAGACGACGACCGTCGGCAAGCTCGCCCGCGTGCTCGTCGCCGACGGGCGCCGGGTGGTCCTCGGCGCGGCCGACACGTTCCGTGCGGCAGCGGCCGATCAGCTGCAGAGTTGGGCGTCGCGCGTCGGCGCGGAGGTGGTCCGGGGGCCCGAGGGCGCCGACCCCGCGTCGGTCGCCTTCGACGCCGTCGATCAGGGTGTCGCCACCGGCGCCGACGTCGTCGTGATCGACACGGCCGGCCGCCTGCACACCAAGACGGGCCTGATGGACGAGCTCGGCAAGGTCAAGAGGGTGGTATCCAAGCGCGCCGTGGTCGACGAGGTGCTCCTCGTGCTGGATGCCACGATCGGCCAGAACAGCCTGCCCCAGGCGCGCGTGTTCGCCGAGGTCGTCGAGATCACCGGCGTCGTGCTGACCAAGCTCGACGGGACGGCCAAGGGCGGGATCGTCTTCCGCGTGCAGCAGGAACTGGGTGTCCCCGTGAAGCTGGTCGGACTGGGGGAGGGCTCCGACGACCTCGCGCCGTTCGAACCCGCCGCGTTCGTCGACGCCCTACTGGGCTGACCGCCATTCGCCCCAATTCGTCACCGTCGCGTAAGGCTTCGCCGTCCCACGGATGCCGCTGACGAGCCGGTTAACGCCGACGAAACGAGATCGCCCGATCCGTTCACGTCAGCGAAACACGGGCGGATCATCGGCGAAACAACCAGTGCGCATTGTCTTGCCCTAGGTCAACGGTGCCTGCCGGGGGCATGGGCGAAGGAGGAAACGGCGAGTGGATGGCTTCCCGATAATGGGTGTCCCCGACACGGGGGATACCGCATGGATGCTGGCGAGCTCCGCCTTGGTGTTGCTGATGACACCGGGACTGGCGTTCTTCTACGGCGGCATGGTGCGCGCCAAGGGCGTCTTGAACATGCTGATGATGAGCTTCAGCGCCATGGGGATCGTCACGGTCCTGTGGGTGCTCTACGGCTACTCGATGTCGTTCGGCAACGACGTCGGCAACTTCATGGGCAATCCGACCCAGTACTTCGGGCTGAAGGGCCTCATCGGCGGGAACGCGGCCGCCGCGGTCGCCGCTGACCCCGCCACGGGGATCGCCGCGAAGGCGGCCGTCGACATTCCGCTCGCGGGCACCATTCCTCAGCTGGTCTTCGTGATGTTCCAGCTGATGTTCGCCATCATCACCGTCGCCCTGGTCTCGGGTGCGATCGCCGACCGCCTGAAGTTCAGTGCGTGGCTGGTCTTCGCCACCCTCTGGGCAACGTTCGTCTACTTCCCCGTGGCGCACTGGGTGTTCTGCTTCGACGGCTTCACCGGCGCGCACGGCGGCTGGATCGCCAACAAGCTGCACGCGCTCGACTTCGCCGGTGGAACCGCGGTGCACATCAACTCGGGTGCCGCGGGTCTAGCCCTGTGTCTCGTCCTCGGCAAGCGCAAGGGCTGGCCGGGAACGCCGATGCGGCCGCACAACCTGCCGTTCGTCATGCTCGGCGCCGGCCTGCTGTGGTTCGGGTGGTACGGGTTCAACGCCGGATCCGCCCTGAACTCCAACGGTGTCGCGGCGTCGACGTTCGTCACGACGACGGTGGCCACCGCGGCCGCCATGCTCGCCTGGTTGGTCACGGAGCGGATCCGGGACGGCCACGCCACGTCCCTCGGCGCGGCGTCGGGTGCGGTGGCCGGGTTGGTCGTCATCACGCCCTCGTGCGCCTCGGTCAACATCCTCGGCGCGTTGGTCATCGGCATCGTCGGCGGCGCGGTCTGCGCGCTGGCCGTCGGGTTGAAGTTCAAGCTTGGCTTCGACGATGCGCTCGACGTGGTCGGCGTCCACATGATCGGTGGTCTGACCGGCACCCTGCTGATCGGATTCGTCGGCGCCCCCGAGGCGTCGGCCATCAGCGGCGTCGCCGGCGTCTCACCGGGTCTGTTCTACGGTGGCGGCTGGGATCAGCTGGGTCGACAGGCCATTGGCGCGTTCGCGGTGATGTTCTACTCGTTCATCGTCACGACTATCTTGGCGTACATCCTGAAGTTCACCATCGGTCTGCGGGTCGACGAGGAAGATGAGGCCAACGGCATCGACGAGGCCGAACACGCAGAAACCGGATACGACTTCTCGACAGTGGGCAGCAGCTCGGTGCTCAGCCGCGCTATGGCCTCGGAGGAATGAGGGAAATGAAGCTGATCACAGCCATCGTCAAGCCGTTCACCCTCGAGGACGTCAAGACTGGCCTCGAACAGGCCGGCATCCTCGGGATGACGGTCAGCGAGGTACAGGGTTACGGCCGTCAGAAGGGCCACACCGAGGTCTACCGCGGCGCGGAGTACTCCGTGGACTTCGTGCCGAAGGTGCGGGTCGAGGTCGTCGTCGACGACTCCGCCGTGGACAAGGTGGTCGACGTCATCGTCCAGGCCGCGCGCACCGGCAAGATCGGTGACGGCAAGGTGTGGGTGAGCCCCGTCGACACCGTCGTCCGCGTGCGGACCGGTGAGCGGGGAACCGACGCCATTTGACGTACCGATGATCTGAGCGTCGTCTCCCGGACGCGCACCGAGTCGTTGATCAACCGCGCGTCCGGGGAGGACCGACATGACGAAGCAGAACCCAGATCCCGCCCCCGGGGCCTCTCGATGGGAGGCCCCGGCGGCGGGATCGTCGCGTCCGGCCCACGACCTCTCGACCGCCGTCGAGCAGCTGCTGAGCAGCGGGGCGCGGCTGGACTCCGCCGCGCTGCGCAATGCGCTGCTCGATCTGCACGAATTCTGGCTCACCACCAAGGCGGCCGAGATCGGCATCACGCCGACGAGCGGTTTCGCCATCGTCGCCACGGGCGGTCTCGGCCGGGGCGAACTGCTCCCGTACTCCGACCTCGATCTGACGCTGGTGCACGACGACATGCCCAGCGACATCGTGTCGCAGGTGGCCGAACTGCTCTGGTATCCGTTGTGGGACGCCAACATTCACATCGACCACAGTGTGCGGACGGTGCCCGAGGCGCTCAAGGTCGCCAACGACGACATATCGGCGGGCCTGGCCATGCTCGACGCCAGGCACATCGCGGGTGACGCCGACCTGTCGGCCCTGCTGGTCGGCGGGGCACGGCGCCAGTGGCGCACCGGAATCGCGCCGCGGTTCGAAGAACTCGTCGAGCACACCAGGGCGCGCTGGGAGCGCAGCGGGCAGATCGCCCACCGCGCCGAACCGGATCTGAAGAACGGTCGCGGCGGCCTGCGCGACGTCCAGCTGCTCAACGCGCTGGCGATCGCCCAGCTGGCCGACGCCTACCCGAGCCGCTCGCTGGCGTCGCCGACCGGATCGCTGGGCGACGCGCACCTCGCCCTGCTCAACGTCCGCACCGAACTGCACCGGGTGTCGCGGCGCGGTCGGGAGATGCTGCTGGCGCAATTCGCCGACGAGATCGGTGCCGCGCTGCACATCGGCGATCGCTTCGACCTGGCGCGGATGCTCAGCGACGCGGCCCGCACCATCGGCTACTACGTCGACGCCGGCATCCGCACGGCGTCGAATGCCTTGCCGCGCCGCGGTTTGTCGGCGCTGCGGCGGCCGGTGCGCCGGCCCGTCGACGAAGGTGTCATCGAGTATGGCGGTGAGGTCATGCTGGCCCGCGACGCCCGGCCGGAGCGCGACCCGGGGTTGATCCTGCGCGTGGCCGCCGCGTCGGCGACCACCGGGCTGCCGATGTCGGCGTCGACGCTGAGCCGACTGGCCGCGACCGCACCGGAACTGCGCACGCCGTGGCCACGCCAGGCGCTCAAGGACCTGCTGGTGATGCTGGCCGCGGGTCCCGCGACCGTGGCCACGATCGAGGCACTGGATCGAACGGGCTTGTGGGGCAGGCTCTTTCCCGAGTGGGGCGCCGTGCGGGACCTCCCGCCGCGCGACATCGTCCACATCTGGACCGTCGACCGTCATCTTGCCGAAACCGTCTCGCGCGCAAGCGCTTTCACCACCCGGGTGGCGCGGCCGGACCTCCTGGTGCTCGGCGCGCTGGTCCACGACATCGGCAAGGGACGCGGCGGGGACCACAGCGTCATCGGCGCCGACCTGGCCACCCAGATCGGCACCCGGCTCGGCCTGTGGCCGTCCGACGTCGTCCTGCTGTCCAAGATCGTCCGCTACCACCTGCTGCTGCCCGACACGGCCACCCGCCGCGACCTGCAGGATCCGCAGACCATCGCCGACGTCGTGGCGCTACTCGACGGCGATCCGGTGCTGCTGGAGCTGCTGCACGCCCTCGCCGAGGCCGACTCCCTGGCCACCGGCCCCGGGGTCTGGGGCGACTGGAAGGCCTCGCTCATCGGCGATCTGGTGCGGCGCTGCCGGTTGGTGATGGCCGGCGAACCGCTGCCCCAACCCGACCCGATCGAGCCGCGGCACCTCGAACTGGCGGCCGACGGCGGCGTGCACGTCGAACTCGTCGCGGCCGACAGCCCGCACGTCTACCACGTCGCGATGATCGCGCCGGACCGACGCGGGTTGCTGTCCAAGGCCGCGGGCGTGCTGGCGCTGAACTCGCTACGCGTGCACTCCGCCTCGGTCAGCGTCCACGACGGCGCCGCGATCAACACGTTCGTCGTCTCACCGCACTTCGGCTCACCGCCCGCGGCCGAGCTGTTGCGCGAACAGTTCGTGCTCGCGCTGGCCGGTGACCTCGACGTGATCGGCACCCTGGAGCGCCGCGACCGCGACGCCGCCGCGACCACCACGACGAGGGCGGGGGACATCCCCGACGCCGTGCCGATCAACGCGCCCGCGCCGCCGCGCATCCTGTGGTTCCGGGGGACGTCGGCCGGCGAATTCGTCCTGCAGATCCGCAGCACGGACCGGGCCGGGTTGCTGGCCCGGCTGACGGCGGTCATCGAGCGCGACGGCATCGACATCACCTGGGCGAAGGTCACCACGCTCGGGTCGTCGGTGGTGGACGCGTTCGGTCTGGTGGTGCCCGCGCTGGCCGCCGACGACGCCGCCCCCGAATCCGACCACGCCGAGGCGCGCAAGGATCTGGAGCGCGATCTCTACGCCGTGCTGCCCACTCCGAGCCCGGCCAAGACGGTGCAGGAAGCCAGCTAGGCTGAGCGCGTGTTCGAATCGCTCTCCGACCGATTGACCGGGGCCCTCAGCGGATTGCGCGGCAAGGGCCGGCTCACCGACGCCGACATCGATGCCACCGCCCGCGAGATCCGGCTGGCCCTGCTCGAGGCCGACGTCTCGCTGCCCGTCGTCCGCGCCTTCATCGCCAGGATCAAGGACCGCGCCAAGGGCGCCGAGGTCTCCGGTGCGCTGAACCCGGCCCAGCAGGTCGTCAAGATCGTCAACGACGAGCTCGTCGGCATCCTCGGCGGTGAGACCAGGACCGTCCGCTACGCCAAGACGCCGCCGACCGTCGTCATGCTGGCCGGCCTGCAGGGCTCGGGCAAGACGACGCTGGCGGGCAAGCTCGCGAAGTGGTTCAAGGGCCAGGGGCACACGCCGCTGCTGGTGGCCTGCGACCTGCAGCGCCCCGGCGCGGTCAACCAGCTGCGGATCGTCGGCGAACGCGCGGGCGTTGCGGTCTTCGCGCCGCACGCGGGCACCGTCGAGGGCTCCGACGACTCGACCCCCGGGGACCCCGTCTCGGTGGCCGCGGCCGGGCTCGCGGAGGCCAGGGCCAAGCACTTCGACGTCGTCATCGTCGACACCGCGGGCCGCCTCGGCATCGACGAGGAGCTGATGGGGCAG
Source organism: Mycolicibacterium madagascariense (assembly GCF_010729665.1). NCBI lineage: Bacteria > Bacillati > Actinomycetota > Actinomycetes > Mycobacteriales > Mycobacteriaceae > Mycobacterium > Mycolicibacterium madagascariense. The sequence continues at coordinate 2,241,328 of NZ_AP022610.1, forward strand.
GCCGCCGCCATCCGCGATGCGGTCGACCCGGACGAGGTGCTCTTCGTCCTCGACTCGATGATCGGCCAGGACGCCGTCACGACCGCCGAGGCCTTCCGCGAGGGCGTCGGCTTCACCGGCGTCGTGCTGACGAAGCTGGACGGCGACGCCCGCGGCGGCGCTGCGCTGTCGGTCCGCGAGATCACCGGCGTCCCGATCCTGTTCGCCTCCAACGGCGAGAAGCTCGACGACTTCGACGTCTTCCACCCCGACCGGATGGCGAGCCGCATCCTCGGCATGGGCGACGTGCTCACGCTCATCGAGCAGGCCGAGCAGCACTTCGACGCGCAGAAGGCCGAGGAGGCCGCGGCCAAGATCGGCTCGGGTGAGCTGACGCTGGAGGACTTCCTCGAGCAGATGCTGATGATCCGCAAGATGGGACCCATCGGCAATCTGCTGGGCATGCTGCCGGGCGCGGGTCAGATGAAGGACGCCCTGGCCGCCGTCGACGACACCCAGCTCGACCGCGTGCAGGCCATCATCCGCGGCATGACTCCCGCCGAGCGGGCCGACCCGAAGATCATCAACGCGTCGCGCCGGCTGCGGATCGCGAACGGTTCGGGCGTGACGGTCTCGGAGGTGAACTCACTCGTCGACCGCTTCTTCGACGCCCGCAAGATGATGTCGCAGATGGCCGGGCAGATGGGAATGCCGTTCGGCCGCAAGGGTTCTCCGCGCAAGGCGGCCAAGGGCAAGAACAAGCAGGCGGGAAAGAAGAAGGGCAACAGGGGGCCCACGCCCGCCAAGACGCCGAATCCCCTGGCCGCCGGGGGACTGCCCGCGGGCTTCCCCGACCTGTCGAACATGCCGAAGGGGCTCGACGAGCTGCCGCCCGGACTGGCCAACATCGACCTGTCCAAGCTGAAGTTCCCCGGCCAGAAGTAGGCTGCGGCTCCACCCCGGGGCCCCTTCACCCCGCGAGCAGCCGCAAACACGCCGTAAACCTCGGCGTGTCGCGCATTTTCGCGTCTGCTCGCCGGGGGGCTAGGCGGGCTGGGCGAAGCCCCAGTCGAACAGGTCGGTCGCTTGGCCGTAGAGATCGCCGGAGCCGTACATCAGCACCACCAGCAGACGTCGGCCGTTGCGGGCGGCGGCGGTGACGAACGTCTTGCGCGCGAGGTCGGTGTAGCCGGTCTTGCCCGCGAAGTCGCCGGGGTAGCGCGCGAGCAGTTCGTTCTGGGCGGTCAGGGTCTTGGGGGTGCCGTCCTTGCCGGGGAACGAGGCCGTCGGCGACTGAAAGATCTTGGCGATCAACGGATATTTGAGGGCCTGGCGATAGATGAGCGCGAGATCGTAAGGCGTGGTGAGGGTTTCCCATCCCGGCCCGTCGAGGCCCGACGGTGACGAGGCATGCGTGCTGCGGGCGCCGAGCGCCTGCGCCTTGGCGTTCATCGCGGCCACCGCCACCTGCTGGCCGCCGAGCATGTCGGCCAGCATGTTGGCGGCGTCGTTGCCCGACACCATCAGCAGACCCGCGAGCAGCTGCGTCGTGGTGTAGGCCTGGCCGGGCACCAACCCGACGCACGAGCATTCGACCTGGGTGTGGCTCACGTTCGCCCGCGCCACGGCGTTGGGGTTGAGGTGGTCGAGCACGACCATGGCCAGCAGGGGCTTGATCGTGCTGGCGGGCGCGTGGACCCCGGTGGGGTCGCGGCTGCCCAGGATCTTGCCGCTGTCGAGGTCGGCGACCAGCCAGGACGGCGCGGGACCGTCGGGTGGCGCGGTGACGGTGCCCGCGGGCTGTACGTCGGGCAGCGCCGACGCGACGGGTGCGGTCAGTGCCGCGGTGAGGGCGACCGCCGTCGCCGCGAGCAGGATGCGCACGGGGCGAGCCTAGGGACGCCAGGACTCGTCCAGGTCTCCGCCGGGTCTCGACTTCCGTCGCCGACGCCCCAGCCGTCGCCGCGGCGCCTACAGCGTGCCGATGCCCTGAGAGCGGTCCTGCGCGAAACCCCAGTCGAGCAGACCCGTCGCCTGATCCCAGTAGGTCGGGCCGCCTTCCACGACGAGCCCGTACATCATGGCCACCACCAGCCGCCTGCCGTCGCGCTGGGCGGCGCCGACGAACGTCTTGCGCGCGGCGTCGGTGAAGCCGGTCTTGCCGCCGAGCATGCCCGGGTAGCGGCCGAGCATCTGATCCTGGTTGACCAGCGTCACCGGACCGTTCGCGCCGGGGAACGGGGCGGAGGGCGCCGTCGTGATGGCGGCGAACACGGGATTGGCCAGCGCTGCCCGGAAGATGACGGCCAGGTCGTGCGGGGTCGTGTACCCGTCGATGCCGGGACCGTTCAGGCCCGACGGCGAGCCGGCGCGCGTGCCGGTCGTGCCGAGCAGGACGGCCTTGGCGTTCATCTTCGCCACGGCGGCGTCCTTGCCGCCGAGCAGGTGCGCCAGCGTGTTCGCCGCATCGTTGCCCGACACCAGCAGCAGCCCGTCGAGCAATTCCTGCGCGGTGTAGGTGTGACCGGCCTGCACGCCGGCGCAGCTGCATTCGACGTTGACGTCGTCGGCGTCGGCGGTGACCGTCGCGTCCAACGGGACCTCGTCGAGCGCGACCAGCGCGAGCAACACCTTGATCGTGCTGGCGGGGGGATGGGTGACGTACTCGTCGTGGCCCGCGAGTATCTCGCCGGAGTCCAGGTCGGCGACGATCCAGGCGGGTGCCGGGCCGGTCGGAAGTTGCGGTGCGCCCGCCGGTGGCCCGTCCGCGTCGGCGCCCGCGACGGCGGTGCCCCACACCTGCGAACCGGGCAGCAGCGCGACGAGGACGACCGCCAGGGCGCCGAGGATCCTCACCATGGGTGCCGAGCCTACTGACGCCGCGGCGACCCGTCGTGGCCTGGGCCACGAGGGTGTTTGACGCCCGGGTAATGGGGTTACCTAACGCCAGGCCGACCTCGTCGTGCGCGGACGAGACCTGGGCCCCTTTGCCGACCGTTCACCCACCGAGGGAGTCGATCACCATTTGTGGCATAGCCGGCGAAATCGCCAGAGGCCGCCCGGCCGATCTCGCGGCCATCGGCGCGATGACCGACTGCATGGTTCCCCGGGGCCCCGACGGCGGCGGCGCGTGGGCCGGCGCGGGGGTGGCCTTCGGGCACCGCCGACTCGCCATCATCGACCTCTCCACCACCGGCCACCAGCCCATGCACGATCCGGAGCTGGGTTTGACGGTGGCGTTCAACGGGTGCATCTACAACTACCCCGAGTTGCGCCAGCAGCTGCTCGGGCTCGGCTACCGCTTCTTCTCCCACAGTGACACCGAGGTCATCCTCAAGGGCTACCGCGAGTGGGGCGAGCGGGTCGTCGACCACCTCAAGGGCATGTTCGCCTTCGCGGTGGCCGAGGTCGCCACCGGCCGGGTCGTCATCGCTCGCGACCGCCTCGGCATCAAGCCGCTGTACTGGACCGAGGTCAACGAGGGCGGCGGCACGGGCGCACTGCGGTTCGCGTCGTCGCTGCCCGCACTGGTCGCCGCGGGCGGGGTCGACACCGATCTCGACCCGGTGGCGTTGAACCACTACCTCAGCTTCCACTCCGTCGTGCCGGCCCCGCGGACGATCCTCGCGGGTGTCCGCAAGCTCGAGCCGGGCGCGATCATGCGCATCGAGCCCGACGGCACCAGGACCACGCACACGTACTGGGAGCCGGTGTTCGAGCGGGCCACCGAGCGGGCGGACTGGTCGGAGGCGGACTGGCAGGACGCGATCCTGGGCTCGCTGCGCACCGCGGTGGAGCGCCGCCTGGTGGCCGACGTGCCGGTGGGCTGTCTGCTCTCGGGCGGACTGGACTCCAGCCTCATCGTCGGACTGCTCGCCGAGGCGGGACAGCATGGGCTGCAAACCTTTTCGATCGGCTTCGAGGCGGCCGGGGGAGAGGAGGGCGACGAGTTCAAGTACTCCGACGTCATCGCCCGCCACTACGGCACCGACCACCACCAGATCCGCATCGACACCGCCAGGATGCTGCCGGCGCTGACCGACACCATCGGCGCGATGAGCGAACCCATGATGAGCCATGACTGCGTGGCCTTCTACCTGCTGTCCGAAGAGGTCAGCAAGCACGTCAAGGTGGTGCAGTCGGGACAGGGCGCCGACGAGATCTTTGCGGGCTACCACTGGTACCCGCCGATGGCGCAGGCCGCCGACGGCGACCCCGCCGACGCGCTCGCGCGCTACCGCACGGCGTTCTTCGACCGCGACCACGCGGGTCTGGACCGGCTGCTCGCTCCGGCGTGGCGGCTCCCCGCCGACGTCGCGGGAGACTATGTGCTGGAACACTTCTCGCATCCGGGCGCGGCCACGGCCACCGACCGGGCCCTGCGTCTGGACACGACGGTGATGCTCGTCGACGACCCGGTCAAGCGGGTGGACAACATGACGATGGCGTGGGGTCTGGAGGGCCGCGTGCCGTTCCTCGACCACGAACTCGTCGAGCTGGCCGCCACCTGCCCACCGGAGTTGAAGACGGCCTACGACGGCAAGGGCGTGCTGAAGGAGGCCGCCCGCAAGGTGATTCCGCACGAGGTGATCGACCGGCCGAAGGGGTACTTCCCGGTGCCGGCCCTCAAGCACCTCGAGGGTCCGTACCTCGAACTCGTCCGAGATGCGTTGCACAGTGCGGCGGCTCGCGACCGCGGGTTGTTCGCCAAGGACGCGGTCGACGCCCTGTTCGCCGATCCCAACGGCAACCTCACCCCGCTGCGCGGAAATCCGTTGTGGCAGATCGGTTTGTTGGAACTCTGGCTTGCCGACCACGTCGACGGGGCGAGGTAGGCATGGCGCAGGACGTGGACGATGCGGCCGCGGTCGGCGTCGTACAGGATCTGGGCTGGGGGCGTCTGGTCTTCGGCCAGACGTGCGACGACCCCGAACAGTTCGGCAATGCGCTGCGCGCGGAGGCCAGTGGGCGTCGCGACATCGGGATGTACCTCGACGCGCCCCACGTCTTCGTCGCCCTGCATCCGCAGGAGTTCTTCATCGACCCGAGCTTCACCTACCGGATCGACCTGACGAAACCGCTTGCGTACGAACCGTCTTCGGTGCCGGGGCTGTCGGTTCGCCCGGTGCGCGACGTCGAGGACTGTGCGGCGATCAACCAGCTCTACCTGCAGTGTCGGATGGTCCCCGCCGACGTGGACCTGATGTGGGACAACAGCCAGCATCAGCAGCACATGGTGTACCTCGTCGTGACCGACGACGAGTCCGGTGACGTCGTCGGCACCGTCACCGGCATCGACCACGTCCAGCTCTTCGGCGACGAGGAGAACGGCTCGAGCCTGTGGTGCCTCGCGGTCGACCCGACGCTGTCGCGCCCGGGGGTCGGCGGCCTGCTGGTGCGCTCGCTGATCGACGAGTTCATCCAGCGCGGGCGGGCGCAGATGGACCTGTCGGTGCTGCACGACAACGAAGGCGCCATCGCGCTGTACGAGCGGATGGGCTTCGTGCGGGTCCCGGTGCTCGGCGTCAAGCGCAAGAACGCGATCAACGAGAAGCTGTTCGCCCCCGCCAAGTCGGAAGAGGAACTCTCCCAACTGAATCCGTACGCGCGGATCATCGCCGACGAGGCCATCATGCGCGGTATCGCGGTGCACGTGCTCGACGCCAAGGGCGGTTACCTCAAGCTGACGCACGGCGGCACCAGCGTCGTCACCAGGGAGTCGCTGTCGGAGCTCACCAACGCCGTCGCGATGAGCAGGTGCGACGACAAGCGCGTCGCCCGCCGGGTGGTCGCCGAGGCGGGCATCCGCGTGCCCAGGGGGCGCACCGCGACGTTCGACGAGCAGGATCACGACTTCCTCGCCGAGGTCGGGTCGGTCGTGGTTAAGCCGGCCCGCGGTGAGCAGGGCGCGGGCATCACCGTCGGCGTGACGAGCCCCGCCGACCTCGACCGCGCGCTCGAACTGGCGGCCCAGCACAGTCCGGAGGTGCTGATCGAGGAGCTCTGCGACGGCCAGGACCTGCGCGTGGTAGTGATCAACGGCAAGGTGATCGCCGCGGCGCTGCGGCGTCCCCCCGAGGTCGTCGGCAGCGGCGACCACACGATCCGCCAGCTGGTGGAGGCGCAGAGCCGGCGCCGGGCGGCGGCCACGCACGGCGAATCGACCATCCCCATCGACGGTCTCACCGAGGACACCGTGCGCGAGGCGGGCTACGAGCTGGACGACGTGCTGCCGCTCAACGAACACCTGACCGTGCGGCGCACCGCCAACCTGCACACCGGCGGGACCATCCGCGACGTGACCGACGAGCTGCACCCCGTCCTGGCGAAGGTCGCCGTCGACGCCGCCGACGCCATCGGCATCCCGGTGACCGGCATCGACCTGATGGTGCCGTCGGTGTCCGGCGAGGAGTACGCCTTCATCGAGGCGAACGAGCGTCCTGGCCTGGCGAACCACGAGCCGCGACCGACGGCGCAGGCGTTCGTCGACTTCCTGTTTCCCCGGACCGCAGCGACGCCGTGGGCGTGGCAACCCGACCCCGTCGAACAGGACTGAGCGACGCTAGGCTGCCGTCCGGGGACGTCGAGACCCCGACGCCCCAGCCTCACCCCGCCCCCGTCGCTCCCGCTCGCCCCAGGTAGACCCGAAAGGCCACCTTGACCGACCTCGCGCCCACCGCCGCCCGGATGCCCGCAGACGACCGCAGCTGGATGGTCGACACGTTGCTGGCCCTGCTGCAGACGCCGAGCCCGTCCGGCCGCACGGACGCGGTGATGCGATTGATCGGCAGCATTCTCGACGACCTCGGCGTGCCCTTCACGCTGACCCGTCGGGGCGCGTTGACCGCGGAGCTGCCGGGCGCGTCGTCGACGATCGACCGGGCCATCGTCGTGCACGCGGACACCATCGGCTGCATGGTGCGCGCGCTGAAGGACAACGGCAGGCTGGAGCTGGTTCCGGTCGGCACGTTCTCGGCGCGGTTCGCCGCCGGCGCGCGCGTGCGCATCTTCACCGATGACAGCAATGCGTTCATTACCGGAACGGTCATGCCGCTCAAGGCTTCTGGACATGCCTTCGGCGACGAGATCGACACCCAGCCGACGGATTGGGAGCACGTCGAGGTCCGGGTCGACCGCAACGTGTCCACGCGCGACGACCTGGTGGCCCTCGGGATGAACGTCGGCGACTTCGTCGCGTTCATCACCAGCCCCGAACTGACCGAGGACGGGTTCATCGTCTCGCGTCACCTCGACGGCAAGGCCGGCGTCGCCGTCGCCCTCGCGCTGGCCCGCCACGTGATGAGCAACGAGGTGGTGCTGCCGCACCGCACGACGATCATGGTGACGATCACCGAGGAGGTCGGGCACGGCGCCAGTAGCGGGTTGCCACCGGACGTCGCCGAGCTGATCTCGGTCGACAACGCGGTATGCGCCCCGGGGCAACACTCCCTCGAGCACGGCGTGACCATCCCGATGGCCGACCTGCACGGCCCGTTCGACTACCACCTCACCCGCAAGCTGCTGCGGCTGGCGAAGGAACAGGGCATCGAGCACGCCCGCGACATCTTCCGCTTCTACCGCTCCGACGCGGCGGCGGCGATCGAGGCGGGGGCCAACACGCGGGCCGCGCTGGTGGCGTTCGGGCTCGACGGCAGCCACGGCTGGGAGCGCAGCCACCTCGACTCGCTATCCGCGTGCTACCTGTTGCTCCAGGGCTGGCTGCGCACCCCGCTGACGTTCGCGACGTGGGACGCTAACCCGACGGGCAAGCTCCGCGACTTCCCGTACTCCAAGCAGCCCGCGCCGAGCGAGCAGTGGGTCCCGCTGTCGCGCGGTGACCACACCGAGCCGGGGGACGTCTCGCCCGGCACGCACTGGCCGCCGTCGGAGGGGCCGCAGGCCTGAGCGCACGCGAGTTGCCGCGCCTTCTCGGCATTCGCGTTCGGCGAGGGTGCGCCGGGCGGTAGAACTGGTCCCATGTTGAGCCTGGAAGAGATCTCCGATCGCCTCGAGATACAGCAGCTCCTCGTCGCGTACTCGACCGCGATCGACACCCGCCGCTTCGACGACCTGGACCGCGTCTTCACCCCCGACGCCTACATCGACTATCGCGCCATGGGCGGCATCGACGGCAGCTTCGGCGACGTCAAGGCGTGGCTCGCCGAGGTGCTTCCCAACTTCCCGGCCTACTCGCACCTGATCGGCAACTTCGACGTGACGCTCGACGGCGACACCGCGTCGTCGCGGGTGCTGTGCTTCAACCCGATGGTCCTCGGTGGCGATGGCCAGATCCTGTTCTGCGGGCTGTGGTACGACGACGAGTTCGTCCGCACCGCCGACGGGTGGCGGATGACGCGTCGCGTCGAGACGAAGTGCTTCGACAAGGTCGTCTGACCCCTCTGCCTCCGTCGGTGGGGGATCGGCAGCGATTTCCGTCCGACCTGCGCCCTCTGGCACAATGGTCGGCTGTCTGCCCCGCGACACGGTTCGACGCGTTCGATGCGCCGCGCGGCGGTCACACACGCAAGGCAAGACCGGACCGGGCAACCCGCCCGAGTCGCTGAATTGCCAGCGTGGCAATCAACAGGAGAACGTTCGACCATGGCTGTCAAGATCAAACTCGCCCGCTTCGGCAAGATTCGCAACCCCCAGTACCGCATCGCCGTCGCCGACGCGCGCAACCGTCGCGACGGGCGCGCCATCGAGGTCATCGGCAAGTACCACCCGAAGGAAGAGCCGAGCCTCATCGAGATCGACTCGGAGCGTGCGCAGTACTGGTTGGGCGTCGGTGCCCAGCCCACCGAGCCCGTGCTCGCGCTGCTGAAGGTGACCGGAGACTGGCAGAAGTTCAAGGGCCTGCCGGGCGCCGAGGGCACGCTGAAGCACCCGGAGCCCAAGCCCAGCAAGCTGGATCTGTTCAACGCTGCGCTCGCCGCCGCCGACGACGCCCCGACCGGTGACGCCACCCCGGCCAAGAAGAAGAAGGCCCCGGCCAAGAAGGCCGACGACGCGGACGCCGCCGAGGCCGCACCCGCGGAGGCCGCAGCCGCTGACGCCGCGCCTGCCGAATGAGCACCGTCGTCGTCGACGCCGTCGAGCACCTGGTGCGCGGCATCGTCGACAACCCCGATGACGTCCGTGTCGACCTGGTGACCAACCGCCGCGGCCGCACCGTCGAGGTGCACGTGCACCCCGACGACCTCGGCAAGGTCATCGGCCGGGGCGGCCGCACCGCGACGGCGCTGCGCACGCTGGTGGCCGGCATCGGCGGCCGCGGCATCCGCGTCGACGTGGTGGACACCGACCAGTAGGCGCGCGTGGACCTCGTCGTCGGACGTGTCGTCAAGGCGCATGGCATCGGCGGCGAGGTCGTCGTCGACGTCCGCACCGACGACCCGTATGACCGCTTCTCCCCGGGCAGCACCTTGCGCGCCAGGGCGAAGGACGCGAGCGAGCGCCGTTTCGTCGTGGACTCGATGCGCGAGCACGGCGGTCGGCTGCTGCTCCGCCTCGACGGCGTCGGCTCACGCGATGCGGCAGATGCGTTGCGCGGCAGCCTGTTCATCGTCGACACCGCTGACCTGCCGCCTATCGAGGACCCCGACGAGTTCTACGACCATCAACTCGAAGGGTTGGCCGTGCGCACGCTGGCCGGCGCCGAGGTGGGCACCGTCGCCGAGGTGCTGCACACCGCGGCGGGGGAGATCCTGGCCGTGCGGCCCACCGCGGGGGACGGCCCCGAGGTGCTGATCCCGTTCGTCGGGGCGATCGTCACCGCGGTCTCGCTGCAGGACGGGGTCATCGAGATCGATCCTCCCGACGGTCTGCTGGACCTGGATTCGATCTAGGCGCGCGCCATGCGTATCGACGTCGTCACGATCTTCCCCGACTACCTCGACCCCCTGCGACAGTCGTTGCCGGGCAAGGCGATCGCCAACGGCATCGTCGACATCGCCGTGCACGACCTGCGGCGCTGGACCCGCGACGTGCACCACTCGGTCGACGACTCGCCGTACGGCGGCGGCCCCGGCATGGTCATGAAGGCACCGGTATGGGGGGAGGCCCTCGACGAGATCTGTTCGGAAGCAACGCTTCTCGTCGTGCCGACGCCCGCGGGGACGCCGTTCCGCCAGGCCGACGCGCAACGGTGGAGCACCGAGGCGCACCTCGTCTTCGCCTGCGGTCGCTACGAGGGCATCGACCAGCGCGTCGTCGACGACGCCTCACGCCGCATGCGGGTCGAGGAGGTGTCGATCGGTGACTACGTGCTTCCCGGTGGGGAGTCGGCGGCACTGGTGATGATCGAGGCCGTCGTCCGTCTGCTGCCCGACGTCCTCGGCAATCCGGCGTCACACCAACAGGATTCGCATTCCGTGGACCAGGACGGCCTGCTCGAGGGGCCGAGCTACACGCGGCCGCCGACCTGGCGCGACCTCGACGTGCCGCCGGTGCTGCTCTCGGGCGACCACGCCAAGGTGGCGGCCTGGCGTCGCGAACAGTCCGTGCAGCGCACCCGCGAGCGCAGGCCCGACCTGCTGCGGTAGGTCAGATCCGCCCGCCGGGGAACATCGTCTCGACCGCCTTGGTGATGGTGGCCCGCGCGTCGTCGGCGTCGGTGGCCTGCATCGAGCTGATCGCCATGACGTAGCGACGGTCGGGCCCGATCACGCCGGTGGAGACGTGCAGCCAGTCCTGTCCGATGCAGCACATCCAACCCTGTTTGACCGCAACGGGTTCGGAGGTCAGGGCGTCCGGGATGCCGAACCGTTGCGGGTACACCCCGCCCGGCACCATGCCGTCGGGCGCGGTGGGGGTCGACGCCGCGAGGTTGGACAGGATGAGGCTGGCCTGCTCCGGCGGCAGGCCACCGGTGCCGGCCAACATCATGTCGTAGTAGTGGACGAGGTCGGTCACCGAGCTCGTGGTGTTGAACCACCGCCCGTTGTCCGGCGCGCTGGTGGAGGTCAGCCCGTAGCGCGCCACCACGCGGTCGATGATGGCGCTGCCGCCACCGCGGTTCCAGAAGTCCTCCGCCGCGGTGTCGTCGGAGGAGCGCAGCATGCGATCGAAGGCCGCGCGGTCGTCGGGGGTGAGCGTCGTCTGCCCCTTGGACACCTGGAGCAGCAGGTCGTCGGCGATGAAGAGCTTGGCGACGGACGCGATGGCCACGGCGCCCCCGCCGGTGGTCACCAGTTGCCCAGTGTTTCGATCGAGCACGGCGACGGTGATGTCGGCGCCGTCGTCGGCGGCCTCGGCGGTCGCCCGTCGCGCGCGTTCGTCGAGCCCGGCGAAGGCCGCGGACGGCTGACCCGGGAGTGCCGCCGGGAGCGCGGCGATGCTGTCGACCGGGGCGACGACGGTCAGTTGCGCCGAGGCGACCGAGGGGGCGGAGGCGGCGGCCCCCGGTTCGCATGCCGTCGCGGCACTCACGGTGCCCGCGGCGAGCACGGTGAGGGCGGCGACTGCGAGCAGCTTCGCCGGCCGCCTGTGCATGGCCCTCCCCGGGACGCGTCGGATGGACGTCTTCGTGCACTGGCGCACGGCCGTTGGATCGTTTGCCAGAGCCCACACACTAAACGCTGGACGCCGTCACCGCGCGGGCACGCGCGCCCGCCTCCACGGCGCTGGGGCGACGGGTGCCCGGGTACGATTTCGTGCGTCGGGTGCCCGTCTGGCACAATCGACCAGTTGTCTGCGCACGGCAGGGGCGTAACGCCTCCGCCTGCTGCGACATACGAAAGACCTCGGCCCGACCGCGCGTCGCACCTCGACGTGGCGTTCACGGCCGCCGACGAGAACTACGAACCGCGAGGAAGTGTCACCGTGAACACCCTGGACTTCATCGACCAGTCGTCGCTGCGCGACGACATCCCGACCTTCAGCCCCGGCGACACCGTGAACGTCCACGTGAAGGTCATCGAGGGTTCCAAGGAGCGCGTCCAGGTGTTCAAGGGCGTCGTGCTGCGCAGGCAGGGTGGCGGCGTCCGCGAGACCTTCACCGTGCGCAAGGAGAGCTACGGCGTCGGCGTCGAGCGGACGTTCCCCGTGCACTCCCCGAACATCGATCACATCGACGTCGTGACCCGCGGTGACGTGCGTCGCGCCAAGCTGTACTACCTCCGCGAGCTTCGTGGCAAGAAGGCGAAGATCAAGGAAAAGCGCTGACCGGCACCGGCGTCGGACTCGGACGGGCCTGACGGTTGGACCCCGACGCGAGCGGCCGCAACCAGGGGGCTGGCTACTCTGATGGCGTGACCGGATCTCCCGACGCCCCCGATGCCCCCGAGATGGACGCCGACGGCCGTGCGCCGGTCGACGCCGAGGCGGGCACCGACACCAGCGAGTCCACCGAGTCGAGCGAACCGCCGAAGAAGAAGCGCGGCGCGTTCCGCGAAGCGGCGATCCTGGTCGCCATCGCGCTGGTGCTGTACTACGTGATGCTGACGTTCATCGCGCGGCCGTATCTGATCCCGTCCGAGTCGATGGAACCGACGCTGCACGGCTGTGCCGGATGCGTCGGCGACCGCATCATGGTCGACAAGGTCACCTACCGGTTCTCCTCGCCGGAGCCCGGTGACGTCATCGTCTTCAAGGGCCCGCCCGCGTGGGACATCGGCTACAAGTCCATCCGATCGTCGAGTGCGCCCATCCGCTGGGTGGAGAACGCGCTGTCGTTCATCGGGTTCGTGCCACCGGACGAGAACGACCTCGTCAAGCGGGTCATCGCGGTGGGTGGTCAGACCGTCGAGTGCCGCGCGACCACGGGTCTGACGGTCGACGGCAAGAAGCTGCACGAGCCCTATCTCGACGTCAACACGATGATGGCCGATCCGGCGATCTACCCGTGTCTCGGCAACGAGTTCGGCCCCGTGACGGTCCCGCAGGGCCGGCTGTGGGTGATGGGCGACAACCGCACGCACTCCGCGGATTCGCGCGCCCACTGCACCAACCAGCCCGCCGACGCCCAGCGCGGCCTGCTGTGCACGGGTGACCCGATGGCGGGGACCGTTCCGGTCAGCAACGTCATCGGCAAGGCGCGCTTCATCGCATGGCCACCCGGCCGGTGGGGTGGCGTCTCGTCGATCAACCCGCAGACCGCGCAGTAGGAGACCCCCGCGTGCCGGCGTCCTGGCCGCCTCGAGCCGTGATCCGCAAGTCCTCGGGCCTGCGCACCATCGAATCCGCGTTGTATCGGGGTGGCCTCGGACCCGTCGCCGGCGTCGACGAGGTGGGCCGCGGAGCGTGCGCCGGACCGCTGGTCGTGGCGGCGTGCGTACTCGGCCCGAACCGGTTGGAGAGCCTGTCGTCCCTCGACGACTCGAAGAAGCTCAACGAGCGCGAGCGCGAACGGCTGTTCCCTCTCATCAAGCGGTACGCGCTGGCCTACCACGTCGTGTTCATCCCCTCGACCGAGGTGGACCGCCGCGGCGTGCACGTCGCCAACATCGAGGGCATGCGGCGCGCCGTCGCCGGGCTGCCGGTCAAGCCGGGTTACGTCCTCAGCGATGGCTTTCGGGTGCCGGGGCTCGCGGTGCCGTCGCTGCCGGTCATCGGGGGCGACGCCGCGGCCGCCTGCATCGCGGCGGCGAGCGTGCTGGCCAAGGTGAGCCGGGACCGCCTCATGGTGCAGATGGACCAGACCCACCCCGGGTACCGTTTCGGCCTGCACAAGGGCTACTGCACGCCGACCCACACCGCGGCGCTGGCCGAGCTGGGTCCGTGCAGCGAGCACCGCTTCTCGTTCGTCAACGTGCGTCGCGCCCACCGGGGCGGCGGACGGTTCGAGGTCGTCGTGCGCGATCCGGGTGCCACGGAGACGGCGGAGGCGGAGCCGCCGCGCCAGGCCGGACTGGGCTGAGGAAAGATGTACCGTACGACTACCGGAGGTCCACTGAATCGATGAGTGCCGAAGATCTCGAGAAGTACGAAACCGAGATGGAGCTCTCGCTGTACCGCGAATACAAGGACATCGTGGGGCAGTTCAGTTACGTCGTGGAGACCGAGCGTCGCTTCTACCTCGCCAACAGCGTCGAGCTGGTGCCGCGCAACGCCGATGGCGAGGTCTACTTCGAGCTCCGGCTCGCCGACGCATGGGTCTGGGACATGTACCGGCCCGCCCGGTTCGTCAAGCAGGTGCGCGTGATCACGTTCAAGGACGTCAACATCGAAGAGGTCGAGAAGCCCGAACTGCGGCTGCCCGACTGAGCGGCTCGTGAGCCAGGAGCGCGGTCCCGTCGCAGTCGTCACCGGCGCCAGCCGGGGCGCCGGGCGCGGTATCGCCGCCGCGCTGGTCGCATCGGGTTGGCGCGTCTACCTGACCGGCCGCACGGTGACCGATCCGGGTGACGGGGGCATCGCCGTCCCGGTCGATCACCGCGACGACGATCAGGTGGCCGCACTGTTCGGCCGCGTCGGCTCCGAGTGTGGCGCGCTCGACCTGCTCGTCAACAACGCGGCGGCCGTGCACGACGCGCTCGTCTCGCCAAAGCCGTTCTGGGACAAGCCCATCGAGTTGTCCGACATCCTCGACGTGGGCCTGCGGTCGGCGTACGTGGCGACCTGGCACGCGGCGCCGCTGCTGCTGGCCGCCGACCGCGGCCTCGTCGCCTTCACGTCGTCGCCGGGCTCGGTCTGCTACATGCACGGCCCCCCGTGCGGTCCTGACTCAGAACGGAGACACCGGTGATCGCCCGCTGGCTGGCCGCTGTTGACGCACACCCCGACACGATCGAGACGGACTCGATCATGGCGGCATTCATCGCCCAGGAGCCCGATCGGCTCTGGGCGCTCACCGACGTCTACCGCGGTCTCCGTGACGTGCGCGAGCTGGTGGATCTCCGGGACGCCTTCCTGGAGCTCCTCGCGGATGGGTTCGTGACATCGGTGGTCGAGCTCGATTGCGACTGCGACACCGGCCCGGTCGTTTGCCAGGATGCGCTCTGCGGGGATGTGCTGTTCCGCATCCGAGATCTATGAGCCTGGTCACACAAACCCCAGCAGGGCCGGAAGTAACCCGTACTTATGTTCGTAGGGCCAAGGCCCTCGGTTGTGTTGATCCGGGCCACCGGTTGCCCGGCTCCGCAGGATTTCGCACGTACTTATAGATGAGGGGGAACGGCCCACCGCCGTGATCTGCACCACGTTCGAGCCGGTGGGTGTCAACGTAACGCGTATCTATCCATAGAGGGACTGAACTAAAACCGCTGGTCATCGAGGCCCTCTTGGTAACGGTTTGGTCACGGTCGGGCGTGACGCTCGAAACATTCCCCTATAGACCTTGTGAAGGGGCGAGAGCGCATACACCTACTTATAGGGTGAGGGCGACCAAAGGACGCGTTCCTATCTAGTGGAGCGGGTGACGCGCATACACCTATAGATGGTTGGGGGCCGAGAGCGAGCCCCCGCGAAATACTCCCGTATAGACACTATGAGGGGGTAGGTCGCAATACTCACCTACTTATAGATGAGGGCCTAGAGCCCTCCCCAGACTTGCGTGCTGCTCCCGGCTCCTCCCGGAGAGCGCCGCAGCGGTCGCCTTGCCATCCCCTCGGCGACCGGCGACGACCGGACCCCCGCTACAGGGTCTCGGTCGTCAAGACTTCCCGCTGGCTCGGTGGTTCCTGCCCAGTGGTGAGCCGTCCGCTTCATCGGACGGATAAGGAACGCATGGCCTGCGTTCCGACCTTTCAGAGCGTCCCCTCGGTCCTTCGGGACCGGGGGGATTCTCATTTGACCTGAACTGCGTACGTACGACACGAAAGGAGGGCACCATGCCCGCCGACCAGTGCCCTCGGGGGCACTTGACACCCACCGCCGCTGAGCGCGACGCCCGAGGGCATTGCCGCCAGTGTGAGCGCGATCGAGCCAAGGCCAACAGAGTCAGCGACTCGATGCGACTGACGATGGTCCGCGCCTTCGAGGACGCGGGAGTTCAGTTCGTGGACGACGACGGCCAGCCCGTCGCCGCCGCCGAGGTAGTCCGCCAGCTCGCCGCGCTCTACGCGGCCGGTGCGCTACCGGCTGCCTGACAGACCCCAGACATTGCCGTGCCCAGGTGGCACGCAACCCCTATAAGGAGATCGCCATGCAACACGAGTACGACCAGGAGCGCGCCGAACGATTGATCCTCAACCTACGGGTTGAGATCCGGGGCCTGAAACGACGACTACGCGACGAGCGTGACGCGGCAGAGAGCGGTCTGTCGCCGCGTTGGCAGAAGAGCGTCGCCCAGCTTCGTGCCGACTGCGCCCGCTACCGCAAAGAGCGAAACGAGGCCCGCGCCGCGCTGGAGGCTCTGCGCCGTGGCTAAGGACGTTCCCGCGATCATCCGCTGGGACCAGGCATACAACCGCAACGGCAACCCGAAGTTGCCGCGTGCAGTCGTCAATGCCATCCGCACCTACGTGGACAACGACACCCTCGCCGGATGGGTATCCCAAGAGACCCTGGCCCAAGACACGGGTTTGGACGAGTCGAATGTGCGTCGGCAGCTCAGGAAGAACGAAGACGTCGGGTGGCTCGTCTCCAAGCGCGGTCGAGCTGGCCGCGCCAGCGAGTACCGGCTGACCTACCCCCAACCGGGCGCAGATGCCCGGTTAGACACAACCCCAACCGTGCAAATACGCACGGTTAGAGATCAGGACCCTAACCGGGCGCAGATGCCCGGTTACACACCCCAACCGTGCACAGACGCCCGGTTACTACCGGGCGCAGATGCACGCCCTACTACTCCTAGAACTTCTCCTCAAGAGAAGTTCTGTAGTTCAGATGCCAGTAGAGACGACCCGTGGGCACAACCCACGGGAGACCCGTTCGCCGATGAGGGCGAACGGCTAGACGCACGCGAAGGGCGTGCCGTCGTTTGGGCAGCCGACGGGCTGCCCGACTCAGAGTGGCCTCCGAAGAGGCCACCCTCTAGGAACCTTCCGCGCGCCTTCGGCGACCGGATGGAGTAACCGGCAATCGCAACACCACAACTGTGAGCCTCGGCCTGACAGCCGGGGCTCTCGCTGTATCCGGGATCGGCAACCGCTGATCTCGTAACCACAAGAGGGGATGAAATGTACGACCAGCTAGAGCAAGCCGTCCTGGCAGCCGCCGAGAGCGGCGCACCGCCCAGGACGTTCGACGTCGGCCCAGACGCCGCCGTCGAGTTCGGCACCGGCCGCAACCCGTTCGACGGGTTGCAGATCACCGCGTGGGACGACGTGGCGACAGGACGCTGCGAATGACCCTCTCCGGTACAACCACCCTCGGCAGCCCCCAACTGGCTGCCCTTGCCCCCACGATCGAAACGGACGACGCTCTGACCAGCGCGTCCGCGAACGTCAAAACGAGGGTGTGCCAGGACTGCCGGGGACGCAAGCCCGAGACAAGGTTCCCGGCCGACAAGTACGGCCGAGCAGACACCCGCATGTGCCTGCAATGCGTGGACGAGAACACCCCGGTCCTGATGACCGAGACCGAGATTGCCAAGTGGCTGGGCGTCCCGATCGCGGAGGTTCGGACGTGGCCCACCGCTGGCGACTACGCGCCGCCCGGGAAGGCGGCGATTCCGCTCTACAGCCGCATGGCGGTCACCGAGGGCTACTTGCCGCCAGGGTGGCGGTCGGTGTTCGACGGGATCGCAACGTGACCGAGGACGAACGCGAGCAAGCGTTCCTCCGATCGGTGTTCAACACTGAGTGCTACTTCGCCGCCGTCCGCGCGGCCGGTGACGTTCCGTGGTTCGAGGACCCCGACAAGCTCGCCAAGCTCGAAGACAAGTGCCCCGGGATCTCGCAGAGCCCGGGCGAGGATGCCCGCCGCATCCTGTTCAACCGCCGATACCAGGAGACCAAGCGATGACCGTTACCGACGACACGACGACCGAGACCCCCGAGGCCGAGCCGACGACCACCGACGAGGCGTCGCCCAAGCCCAACCGGGAGGCGCGGTATCGAACCGAGCGCAACGCCGCCCGGGACGAGCTGGCAGCCGCTACCGCCCGCATCGAGCGGATGCAGCGAGCCGAGGTCGAACGATTCGCCGCCGAGGCTGGTCTGTCGATGGGCGCCGATCTGTTCATCAACGGCAACGGCGTGGCCGACTACCTCACCGACCAGGGCGACGTGGACGCCGAGAGGGTTGCCGCCGACGTGGCAGCCGTCCTCGCTGAGCGTCCCGGTCTGCGAAGGAATGCCCCGGCGATCGACCCGTCGATGGGACTAGGTGGTCAGGGGACGCCGCAGCGCCTCCCCACGATGGCTGATCTGCTTCGGGGCAGCACCACTCAGCCCTACTGATTTCGAGCGCGAGTCCGTGGCTCGCGTTCACCTAAAAGCCTCTGTGAGGCACCCCCGAGGCCCAGTCCGTGACTGGGCCTTTTCCATCGCAGCACAACCACTCTCAAAGGAATACGCATGACCATGCTCCGCACCAACACCGCCGACGCCTTCACCCCCGAGGACTACGGCAAGGCCGTCGACCTCGCAGTCAAGGCGACCTCGGTCGCAGCCCGTACCGCGACCGTCGTCGGCACCGACAAGAAGCAGATCAACTTCCCGCTCTGGACCGCGGACCCCGCTGTCGGTTGGTACAACGAAAACGACGTGATCGCCGAGACGGACGGCGCTACCGACGAGGTCGAGGTCATCCCGACCAAGACCGCGGGCCTCACCCCGATCTCGAACGAGCTGGCGAAGGATTCGACGCCCGAGGCGCTCGACCTCATCGCGGCCGGTCTGTCCAACCAGATCACGCGCGCGATCGACGGCGCTTACCTCGCCAACACCACGGCCAAGGGACCGGATGGTCTGCTCTCCATCGCCTACACGGGCGTGGAGACCGGCGCGAGCCTGGCGAATCTCGATCCGTTCGTGGCAGCTCGCTTTGCCGCCAAGACGCACGGCTCCGATCTCACGTCGTGGATCGTCTCCCCGGCGCAGGCCGAGGCGCTGAGCAAGCTCAAGGTCGCCAGCGGCTCGAACCAGACCCTGATTCAGTTCGTGGAGGACGGGCTCACCGTGGCCGGTCTCCCCGTCGTGGTCTCCGACCAGGTGGACGCCAACACCAAGTTCTGGGGCATCCCCAAGGCGCACGTCGTCCTAGTGATGCGCGAGGGCACCCGCGTGGAGCGATTCCCCAACGTCCAGCGGGACGGCCAGTGGGTCCGCGCGGTGTCGCGTCTCGGCATCGGGTTCCTCAACCCTGCCGGTGTCGTGCGCGGTTACAAGATCGCCTGACCCAAAACCCAAAGCGAGACAACTGAATACGAGGCTGGAGGGGCACCCCGAGCGGGTGCCCTTCTGGTCTCCTCACACCACCACAGAGGGGATGAACAGATGGCAGAGACCACGACCGGCAAGAAACGCACGCGGCGGGGTGGAAGCCGCAGGCGCGGCGTCACGTGTCGACGCGACGGCTGCAACCGTCCGCGCCAGGCCGCGCACAACGGCGGACGGATGGAGTATTGCGCCTACCCGTGCAAGGTCATCGATACCGAGATGAGCAAGACCAGACGAGTGTGCGCTGCGATCGGCCCAGGGGCCGCTACAGGTGAGTTGTGGGCTTCGCTGGTCGAGGCGTCCGACGCGCTCGACCGCTACCTCACCGCCGACGCCGCACTCCGGGAGCAAGCCCGCTCGGTCGGCATCACCGACGAGCAGTGGCAGGCATTCAAAGAACCAGCACCTGCTGCTCAGTCCGTATCCGGTGCAGCACCCTCCCCGTCAGGTGTCCACCGCGGGATGTCCTGAGCGATACAGATGATGCCCAGCTCGTCGAGCACCCGGCCGTAGTCCGGGTGGTCGGGGTAGGGGATGCGAATCGGTCGATCCTCGTCAGTGGTCACAGCCGGATTATCCACCGGCGCAACTCAGCGTGCACTCGCGGTAACGAGATCGGCCCCGGCCAACGGGGGGGATGGCCGGGACCGACTCGGAGGAGTTTGTGCGAACTCCGGGCATTAACGTAGGACCGTTTCCTGTGCAGATCCTTGTGATCCCCCGGGAGGAGTCCTAGCACCGACGTAGACGAGCCCCCACCCGTGAGGGCAGGGGCTCGCTGGTGGATGGGTGGGCTAGCGGACTGTGTCGTCCACGACGAGGACGGACTTCTCGGGCGTGGTGAGGTACCAGTTCCCCGTGTCATGGTCCTCCCACAGACCCACCCCCGTGGGCTGGTCTGAGCAGTCCTCGTACGCACAGGCGGGGTAGTCCACTCCATCGACCGTGTGTAGCTCGGTGAGCTTCACCGTGTCCTCGGCGTGAGCCAGGCCCGCACCGCTGACAAGAGCGGTGAGGGAGATGACAAGGGCTGCAACACTTCTCGTAATCATCATGCGATCGAGTGAACACGAGGACCGTCACCCTGTCAACACGTAATCCGTTGTCCCACAACGCATAACCCCCAGGGGGGACCCCCTCCGGGGCCCCTCTTCGACCGGTCGGTTATGCGGGTGCGCCATCGGATGCGACGCATAGCCCAGTTTTTCCGAAACCCCACCTGCGGTGACGTCGCAAACCCGCAGCTCAACACCACGACGAACAGGCCCTGTTTCGGGCCGGAAACGAGGCAAAACATGACAGAAACCGACGCGGATGCGGCGGTCATCCCGAAGTACCCGCGGGGCCTCAGAGCCCGCGGCAAGCGTTTGTGGCGCGAGCTGCACGGCTCCGCCGACTTCAGCGGGAGCCCCGAGGTCATGTCCGTCATCGAGGAAGCCTGTTACCTAACCGACGAGATCGACCGGCTACGTCGCAAGGTCCGCGCCGCGGGCGACGACACTCGGGTGGCCGGATACAACGGCCAACTCACCTCGATGCCCGAGGTCGATGACCTCCGCAAAACTCAGACCCTGTTCCTGTCCATGCTCAAGTCAATCCGGGTGGACGCAGACGCCGGAGACGGCAAGATGACGCGCAGCCAGTCGGGCCAGCGTGCCGCCGACGCGAGGTGGCACAGCTGATGAGGGCTGGCAGAAAGCACACCCGCCGCGCCATCGCTCGCGAAGACGTGGGCGCTGCGTTGATGCGGCTGATGAAAGCACAACTGACCAATCTCGACACCCGATCGCACGCCGAGTTCCTTGCGGACATGCGCGCCAAGCAGGCAGCCGGGAAGCTCGCCAACCCGGCGACCGCTGCACTACTCGACCGACTCGAAAGGGCCATCTGATGCCAATCGCTACCGCCGCCGACGTGGCGGCGCTCTGGGCCAAGAAACTAGACACCGCCGAGACGGCGCTAGTCGAGCGCCGACTGGCTCAGGTGGAGCGGATGCTCCTCCGACGCATCCCCGATCTGCTCGAGCAGATCGACGCTGGAGACCTCGAGGCCGACGACGTTCGGGACATCGAGGCCGAGGCCGTGCTCCGCGTTGTCCGCAACCCGGACGGCATATACAGCGAGCAGGATGGCAGCTACGGCTATCAGCTCTCCCGCGACGCCGCCGACAACCGCCTCCGCATCCTCCCCGAAGAGTGGTCTCGGCTCGGAATCGAACCGAGCCGCATGTTCACCATCGCCCCCCGGTTGGGGGCGCGGTGAGTCTTCTCCGACGCGGCACAGAAGCCGTCACGGTCTACCCCGAGGTGACCGTGACCGACTCAGACGGCAACAAGGTGACCAGGCCCGGGACCGTGGGCGTCGTCACCAGCGCCAGCGTTCAGCCGATCAGCTCCACCGAGGACGACGACGGCAGCACCGAGACCCGATACCGGCTCAGGTTGGCCGGCGGTTGGCCAGCCGGCGGGGGCATCCTAGGCTCACGGGCTCAGGTCGAATGGCGCGGCAAGCGGTACTCGATCGACGGGGATGCTCAGCTCCACACCGGCAGCCCGCGAACGGCGCACGCTACCTACGTCATGGTGCGGAGCTAGACGCAGCGGGTCCCGTGAGCGGCCTAGGTGGGAGGAGGCGCGCTCGGCGCGTTCGGGATGGACGGCGCGGGTATGGACGTCTCTCCCCAGACCTTTTCCACAGCCTGATTCCACCAGGCCCGTCCCTGATCCCAGTGTGTTTTGTAGTCCGCTATGTCCGATGGTTTCTGGTCGTCAACGTACGCGCGCAGCGACTTCATCGCGTGGCTGAGTTCGTCTGTGGCCGACCACATTTCGACCTCGCCGTCCTCTACGCCCTTCGGCTTGGCCGCCTCCAGCAATACATTGTGGACCTTGTCGAACGACGACTGGGCGTCGTTCACAACTCCGTCGAAGGACGCGAGCGCACTAGGACTGTTGAACGAGTCGCCAGTCAGCATCCCCACACCCTCCTCGATTTCCTGGACTGAGACGACCACCGAATGTGCGTCTTGCGAGTGTGCAGTCGCGAAGTCCGTAGGCGAAACAGTGGAGTCGTCGTCGCCCGAGCACGCGGAAACAGTCATGGCTAGAGCAGCAGCAAGAAAAAACGCCCCCCGGATCGTCATGGCACTGATTATGCGGGCTAACAACCGGCTGAGGGTCGACTTTGATCGATTTATACGCACGGGGCGCAGCGGTTCGGCCTACGCCTGACCAGCCATCGGACCTGGCAGCATCTCTCTAATGCCGCCGCCCCGCAAGCCGTTGGTCATGCTCCGCGTCCCGGGCTGGATCATGTGGCTCTACCGCCGGAAGTTCGTGCGAGACGTCGCGTCCCAGACCGTCGCCGGGTTCATCGTCGTCATCGCGGGCTATTTGTTCGGGCTGGGCGCGGGGACGATCCCGCCGCCGACGAATCGGAACTTCGTGGTGGATCTCCTCATCGTGGTTGCCTCGTTCGTCGTCGCATCCGCGGTCACCTTCTGGCTTGCATTGCGGCTCGACCTGAACGGCCCGACGACGCACAGGCCGCTGGTCGTGCCTTCGGGCGGCGACGTGTTCCGGGCTTACTTCTGGCAAGCGAAACCATGGTGGATCAAAACCGGCTACGTGGTCGCGCGGTGGTTGGTGCTGACCATGCCGCTTTGGGGCACTGCGGCTCTCTCGGCCGCGCTGTGGCTTGCGTTCTCGCCCTAGGCATCTATCGGCCTCGTCAGGTCGACGAGCTCCGCGATCTTGATGGCGATCACATCCAGCGAGTCCACCTCGGTGTCGAAACCGTGCCGCGAGGCGAGCAAGGGGCTCACCGCAAGCAGCTCGCCGTAGGTGATTCCGTGTACGACGGGAACCAGTAGATCGCCTCTCAAGAGAGCCGCAAGCTCCTTGTCGGCAACCCCCTCAGCCTGAATGCTCGTCATCAACGCGGGAGTGACCATCACGAACCCGATGCGAGAGTTCGCCAAACCCTTGTCGATCGCACGGAGGAACGGGACGCCGGGGAGGATGTCCTTCTCGCTGAACCAGACCGACACGCCCGCGGCCTCCAGCAGGTCGTGCAGCTCCTTCGCCACGCCCCGCCGGTCATCCCAGGCGTGGCACAGGAACCCGTCGCGGAGGTCGGGGTGCGCCAGTGCCCGCGCTTCGACTTGCTGACGAATGGGGGCCAACGCCTGCACCTGTTGCGGGGTGTAGGTCACCGTGGAGTTGCTCGGTGACCACCTCGGACGCACGCGCCCCCCGGACGATCCCCCGGAAGACGAGGTACTGGCTCGCGACTGATACGTGGGCGCGGAGTAACCGCGCCGCGGGTAGCTCGGCGCGGAGTAGGACGAGCGGCCGTAGGACCGGCGTCCACGACAGGACGGACACCGAGCGGCAGCCGCTGCCGACCGGTGGCCTTCAACGGGTGCTGTGCACCTGCTCATGACATCGTCTCCTCGGGAGGGCCGCCGCCCAGACAAGAACTCTCTGCGGCTGCCTACACACTACATCTGGTGTATCTCCGATCGATCAATTGCCATATGTAGTAGTTGCAAGTTGCTTACTTACGCCGGTGCAACCCCTCCAACGTGCCTAGTCGCCCTGCCGGGAGCGCGCCTGGCGTATCGCCTAAGGCAAGAAGTTTGCTGAAATCTACGTTTACGGCTGAAATGGCGCTTAGCCTACCGCACCTCGTCGGAACCTGGTAAATACAGCTCCCTGACCTGGCCTAATATGAGATGTGTCGCATATCACGAAATTGAGTCGCAGAAAGTTTAGTGTCTGAAACTGCACTTCAGAGCGCTAGCAAATGACAAAACACCAGTTCGCGCGTGCTTTGCGTGGGTCGGATGTACTTGATCTATGACTGACGTGTTGTTTCTGGTCGCCACGGTGATCGTCCTCGTGCTCGTTGTCGGCGCGTCGATTCGCTTTTTCGACTTGGACAGCGTCCGCCTGCACGCGGGAGGCTCGAAAATCAACCTCAGCCTCACCGCCACAGCCGCCAGGCCGCGGCGGCGATCGCCGCGGAAGCGAGAGGGCAAGCTCCGGCGGAGCGGGCCTACGTCTCCTGCACCGTCAACTGGTCGCCAAGAGTGACGACGTCGGCGAGCAACTGGCCGTCGTGAATGCCCAGACGAAAGTCCACCCCGATCCGCTTGAGCATGTCTCGGCGAGCCTCCGGGCTGGTCGCGGTCCTCTCCCAAGCTTGACGGTAGGTCTCACCGGTCGAGCGATTCTCGTATCCGCCCTCTCGGGAGGGCAGCAACTCTAGCTCCGCGATCCGCGCATCGAGCGCGGAGAGCTGTCGCTGTAGAAGGTCTTTGGCAGTCCGGGAGGTCATCCTCCCGGCTGAATCGGAAAGCTCCTCCAGCGCCGCCACAGCCTCCCGTAGAGCCGCCTGGTGGTCGTCACCCGGCACCCAGACACGCTCGGTCACGTCCTCGTCCCCGAGTGAATCGAGCAAGGCCCGCTCGAAGCTCTCGTCGGCGGTTGCGATCGGCACCATGGCGCCACAATCTTGGGGGCATCGGTAGTAGCCGTATTCCCTCGTCTTGCCACCCGCGAGAGTCTTGGTCTGCCTGTTCGTAGTCAGAGGTGACTCGCAGTACCAGCACCGGGCGATCTCACCCAAGAGCGCAGGGGCTCGCCGCTCACGCGGAGCCCCCTCGGCGCGGTGCAGCGCAGACGCGATCAGCTCCCGCTCGTCCGCGGTGACGAGTGGATGCTTCGCCATCAGCACCGGATTGCCTTGGTCGTCTCGGACGGTTACCCCTCCGAGGTGGGCGTGTCCCACTAGCGTGGGGGAGAGCAACAGGTGGCGCATGGGCCAAGTGCGCCAAGGCGATCCGGTGTCCTCGCCACCGTTGCAGATCCGATAGTGGTCCGCGGGCGAGACAACACCCTCCCGGTTCAACTCCTCGGCAATGCGGCCGAGGGGCACGCCGTCTAGAACGGCGTCCACGATCCGCCGAACAACCTTCGCCGCGGTTGGGTCAATAGCCAGCACCTTGCCGTACCCGTCCGGGTTGTCCACCGTTCGGTAACCGTACGGAGGCTTGCCGCCGGGCCACCGAGCAGCCTCTCGGAGCTTGCGGCGTGAGCTGAGCTGACGCTCTCTCATGGCGTCCAGCTCGCCTTCGGCAAGGAATCCGATCACGTACGCGATCAGTCGACCCACACCCGTCCCGAGGTCGATCGCCTCCGAGGTGGAGTACACGGTCTTGTCGTGGTCGAGGCACCAGCCGAAGAGCGCATTCAGCCGGATGGAGTTACGGCTCAGCCGGTCGAGCTTCCAGCACGCCACTACGTCGAACTGGTCGGCCCGGTTGTTGAGCCAGTCGCCCAGGTGCGGGGTATCGAACGGGTCGATGGACCCGGACACGTCAACGTCCTCGGCCCACCCGATCACGTTGTGTCCGTTGGACTCTGCCCACGACGTGATGACCTCTCGCTGTCGTTCGATCGACGTCGATTCATCCGACGCGATCGAGAGCCGTAGCCTGCCCAACACGCGGAGGCTCTTCGCCTCTGAACCCCTCTTGACCATGGCAGCCATGCTAGCTGTCATTCTGGTTAACGTATGCACGGCCCGGCTTACGGCGCTCAGAAGGCGGGCGTGGACAAGATGGCCGCCGACATGGCCGTCGACTTCGCCGACACCGGCGTCTCGACCGTCGCCGTCTGGATGGGAATCCTGCTCACCGAGGCGTTCCGCAGCGCCTTCGACGGCCGCCCCGAGGCGCTGGAGGAGTTCTCGAAGCACGCCGAGACGCCCGAATTCATCGGACACGTCCTCGACGCCCTGTGGCGGGATCCCGACCTCGCCGCGCTGAGCGGACAGACGCTGATCGCGGCCGAACTTGCGCACCGCTACGGCATCACCGACGCGCACGGTCGTCAGCCGCCGTCGCACCGCGACGCGCTCGGTGCGCCGCGGACGCCGAGTTCGGTGATCGTCCGCTGACCCGCGTGAAACACTGAGCCGGTGCGATCTTCCCCCGAGTGCTGGCTCACCGACATGGACGGCGTACTCGTGCACGAGGAGCGCGCGCTGCCCGGTGCCGCGGAGTTCCTGGCGCGCCTCGCCGACAAGCAGCGCCCGTTTCTGGTGCTCACCAACAACTCGATCTTCACCCCGCGCGACCTCGCGGCGCGGCTGCACCGGTCCGGGCTCGAGGTGCCCGAGGCCGCGATCTGGACGTCGGCGCTGGCCACCGCGGCCTTCCTGCACGACCAGCTGCCCGGCGGGTCGGCGTACGTCATCGGGGAGGCGGGCCTGACGACGGCCCTGCACGAGGTCGGTTACACGCTCACCGACACCGGGCCCGACTTCGTGGTGCTCGGCGAGACGCGCACGTATTCGTTCGAGGCGATCACCAAGGCGATCCGCCTCATCGGCGGCGGCGCCAGATTCATCGCGACCAACCCCGACGTCACCGGGCCGTCCGCGGAGGGGCCGACACCGGCCACCGGGTCGGTCGCCGCGCTCATCACCAAGGCGACGGGGCGGGAGCCCTACTTCGTCGGCAAGCCGAATCCCATGATGTTCCGCAGCGCCCTCAACCGGATCGAAGCGCACTCCGAGAGCACGTACATGGTGGGGGACCGGATGGACACCGACGTCGTCGCGGGCATCGAGGCCGGACTGGAGACCATCCTGGTGTTGACGGGATCCACGACGGTGGCCGACATCGAGAAGTACCCGTTCCGGCCCAGCCGGGTGCTCGACTCGATCGCCGACGCCGTCGACCTCGTCTGAACCCGCCCCCATATCGTGGGCGTCATGACTGACCCCACCAGACCCCTGGCAGGGGTGCGAATCGTCGAGCTGTCCAGCTTCGTCGCGGTCCCCCTGGCCGGCATGACGCTGGCTCAGCTCGGCGCGCAGGTGCTCCGCGTCGATCCCGTGGGCGGTGCGGCCGACTACCATCGCTGGCCGCTGACGGCCGACGGCGAGAGCATCTACTGGGCGGGTCTGAACAAGGGCAAGCTGTCGGCGGCCATCGACGGGCGTTCCGAGCAGGGCCGGGAGCTGATCACCCGGCTGATCGCCGACAGCGGGGTCTTCATCACCAATGTGGTTGGGCGGCAATGGCATTCCCATGAGGCGCTGGCCGCCCTGCGCCCGGACCTGATCCACGTCGAGGTCTCGGGCCGCGCCGACGGGGGCACCGGCGTGGACTACACCGTCAACGCGGGCGTCGGCTTCCCGCTGGTGACCGGGCCGAGTGAGTGGGCGGGCCCGGTCAACCACGTACTGCCCGCGTGGGACGTCACGTGCGGGCTCTACGTCGCCCTCGCCGTGGCGGCGGCGGTGCGCCACCGCGATGCGACCGGCGAGGGACAGCGCCTGACCGTTCCGCTCGAGAACGTCGCGCTCGCCACCGCGGGCAACCTCGGGTTCCTGACCGAGGTGATGATCAACGGCGACGTGCGGCAGCGCATCGGCAACTCGATCTACGGGCAGTACGGGCAGGCCTTCGTCAGCGCCGACGGCGTCGCGTTCATGGTCGTCGCCCTGACGGGGCGTCACTTCGGGGACCTCACCGACGTGACCGGGACGGCGAAAGCCGTTGCCGCCCTTGGTCAGGCGCTCGGTGCCGATCTCTCCGACGAGGGTGAGCGCTACCGCCATCGCGATGCGTTGACCGGACTGTTCACGGTCTGGTTCACCGAGCACACCGGTGAGCAGATCGCCGAGGCACTGTCCGCGACGTCCCTCCTGTGGGAGCGCTACCGCACGTTCGCCGAGACCGCCGCCGACCCCAAGGTCACCGACAACCCGCTCTTCAGTCGGCTGGCCCAGCCGCGCATCGGCGACTACCTGGCGCCGGGGCTGCCGGTGGCGGTCGACGGGGCCTACCGGCCTGCCGTGCCTGCCCCCGCGCTGGGCGACCACACCGACGAGGTGCTGCGCGAACGCCTCGGCCTCACCGACTCGCAGCTCGACGGCCTGCGCGCCGCGGGCACCGTCGCATGAGCGCGCTGGCGCGGCTGCTCGACGTGCGACCGGGCCCGACGGACGGATCGTGGATCGGCCCGGCCAGCGGACCCGACGGCAAGCGGGCCTTCGGGGGACAGTTCATGGCGCAGAGCCTGGCGGCCGCCACGCGCACCGTCGAGGCGGGGAAACTGCCGACCAGCATGCACCTGCAATTCCTGCGCGGCGGCGAGGCGGGGGCCGAGGTGGACTACGCGGTGGAGCGGGTCTACGACGGGCGCACGGCCTCGGCGCGCCGCGTCGAGGCGTCCCAGGACGGGCGGTTGCTGACCACCGCGAGCGTGTCGTTCTCGGTGCCGCTGGCGGGGCCCGAGCACGGTGTCGTCGAGGTGTTGCCGCAGGACCCCGACGCGCTCGCCCGCACCGGCCCGGTGGGTCCGGCACCGTCGATGCCGTTGGACGAGATCGACATTCGCGTCGTCGACGACCGGTCGGCCGGTGAGTTCGTCAGACGACTCTGGTGGCGGGTCGAGGTGCCCCTGCCCGAAGACCCGCTGCTGCACGACGTCGTCGCCGCCTACGTGTGCGACGTGTACATGATCGACCCGGCGCTTCGGGTGCACGGACATTCGATGACGGCGCGCACGCATCGCAGTGGCACGACGGACTCGTCGATCTGGTTTCACCGCCGCATCCGGGCCGATCGCTGGAACCTGCTGGAGACCCGCTCACCCGCCGCGGCGCGGGGTCGCGCGGTGATCACCGGCAGCCTGTTCGGCGCGGACGGCGCCGTGGCGGCGACCCTCGTCCAAGAGGGACTCGTCGCAGAGCGTTAGCGATCACCCGCATTGCGGGTAAGGGGTTCTGTACGTTGACTGCCAGCGCGGTTCACGCCGAACCGATCCGACGAAGGAAGCCATGCCCATGAAGCTGTTCGCCACCACCGTCCGCCGCAGCGTCATCGGTACCGTCGGAGCCTGCGTCGTCGGCGCCTGCCTGGCCGTACCCGCGGCCCATGCCGCACCGTGCAAGGCGAGCGGGTTCGCCGAGACGGCCAGCGGCGTCCTGAACTCGGCGGGCGGCTACCTCGATGTCCACCCGGGCGCCGACGACGTGCTGACCGCGGCGGCGAACCAGCCGCCCGACGTCGCGCGGACCTCGGTGCGGGGCTACTTCCTCGCCCACCCCGGGGAGTACCTCGACCTGCAGAAGATCGTCCAGCCGCTGAAGGACGTCAAGGATCAGTGCGGCATCGACCTGACCCCGGCCCAGTTGGCGACGCTGTTCGAGGCGCTGTCGTCCTAGTCAGGCCGGTAGGTCGGTGTACTGGGTGGTGAAGCCGTCGGCGCTGAACGTGAAGCCGTTGCCGGTGAATTCGCTGGCGCACGAGATGCCCGTCGCCTCCTGAACATTGCACCGGAACCCCGAGGCGATGAGCACCTTGCCGAAGGGCAGCACCACAGGGGGACCCGGCACCGGTGAGAAGCCGGGGGACTCGAGTGCGGCGAACGACGGATCGCCGGTGCGACCCACCTGGATGGCGTTGGGAGCGGTGTCGGTCCCGTCGGGTCCCGGCACGGTGTCAGGGGCGCCCTTGACGGGCAGGGTCGACCCGGTCGCCGCCTGACACCCCGCGTTCGTCCGGGGGACGATCGCGCAGACCCAGCGCTTGCTCGGGGTGGTGAAGTAGTAGGCCGTGGCGCCGTCGGGTCCCGGTGCGGCGTAGTCGAAGGCGTTCGCCAACAGGTCGTTGTTCGTGGGGTTGGCGAACGGCGGCGCGGTCGTCGTGCTGGGTGCCGTCGTGGGCCGGGCGTCGTTGGTGTTGACGATCGTGGAGTCGCACCCGCTGGAGATCGCCGCCAGCAGGAGCAGTGCCACCGGGCCCAGATGACGACGTCGGCCTGCCATGGCCCACATCCTCGCACGGGGTCCTCGTGCGGGGTCTCGGCCGGTCGGCGTCCGACCCGAAGTTATGGAACGATCGGTCGGCAACGGGTATCATCGAGGCATGGCCCGCCCACGTACCTTCGCCGAGGAGGACGTCGTGGCGGCCGCGCGCGACCAGTTCTGGTCGGCCGGCTACGCGGGCACGTCACTCGACGACCTGACCGAGGCGACGGGACTCGGACGGGGCAGTCTCTACGGCGCGTTCGGCGACAAGCACGCCCTCTATCTCAGGGCCCTCGACGACTACTGCGCGATGACCATCGGATCGATCGCCGCCGACCTGACCGCACCCGGCCTGTCGGCGCTGGACCGTCTGGTGGCCCACGTCAGGAGGAAGGCCGGCACGTCGCCCGCCGACGCGAAGCGGGGTTGCCTGGTGGCCAAGAGCGCGGCCGAACTGGGGGCCGAGGACAGGGACGTGGCACGTCGGGTCAAGTCCGCGATGCAGCGCTACCACGACATGCTGACCGACACGGTCGCGGCCGCCCAGCGCGACGGCGACGTCGATCCCGGCGTCGAGGCCGCCGACGTGGCGCTATTGGTGCTGACGTTCCTGAGGGGCATGGAGGCCATGCGCAAGTCGGGTTGTCCGCAGGCGAAGATGCAGGCGGCCGCCGAGAACTTCATCGCCCTGCTGCCCACCGCGCGCTGAGGTGGTCGTCGTCGAGAGAGGTGCCCACATGACCCTGTTATTGACCGAGCGATCCACAATGCCTAGCGTGCAGGACATGATCGTCAGCGTCGGCGTGATCGGGGCGGGTCCGCTCGCCCAGGCCATTGCCCGCCGGTGTGCGGCGAGCGGAGTGTCGGTGCTGCTGAGCAACAGTCGCGGACCCGACAGCCTGACCGGTCTGGTGGCCGAGCTCGGTGACCCGGTGCAGGCGGGCACCGTATCCGACGCCGCCGACGCCGACCTGGTGGTGTTGGCCGTGCCCTTCGCCAAGGTGCCCGAGGTCGTCGCCGTCATCCCGGATTGGACCGGTCGGCTGGTCGTCGACGCCACCAATCAGTTCGCCCAGTACGAGCCGACGTATTCGGGCCGGGCGGATCTGGGCGACGAGACGGGCAGCGAGTGGGTTGCCCGCCACGTGCCCGGCGCGACGGTCGTCAAGGCGTTCAACGCGATGTTCGCCGCGTTCATCGCCCCCGATCCCCACCACCGCGACGGGCGTCAGGTCGTGTTCCACGCCGGTGACGACGACGATGCGAATGCGGTGTTCGCCGAGTTCGCGGAGGCTCTGGGCTTCGCCGCCGTCCACGTCGGTGGGCTGCGCGACGGCGGGCGACTCATGCAGCTGGGTGGTCCGCTGAGCGCGTTGCACGTGGTCAAGCAGGACTAGCGTCGCGCGTCTTCGGCTAGAGCGGGGGCGGCCTCGGCGACGTCCTCCGGCCGGCCGCGTCATCATTCGATGACGGGGCCGGTGCCCAACGAAGCCCAACTCGGCCGCGGGGTCGCCGCCCGACGGGGAATTCGACGACGTCTGTGGATGAATGCGCGCCTGTGGATGACGGGCTGACGAGCGACCCGTTTCGTCACCGCCTGCCGCCATGGTGTGGGCATGACGCAAACGTGGAGTCGCGCTCGAATCGGGGCGCACGGTGAGCAGCTGGCGGTCGACTATCTGAAGTCGTGCGGCCTGCGGGTGCTGGCCCGCAATTGGCGTTGTCGCCACGGCGAATTGGACGTGATCGCCGTGGACGCCGACGGGCGGACCGTGGTCTTCGTCGAGGTGAAGACGCGCACCAGCGACCAGTTCGGCGGCGTCGAGCAGGCGGTGACGCCGCAGAAGGTGCGCCGGTTGCGGCGGCTGGCCGGTGCGTGGCTGGCCGCGCAGGACGACCGCTGGGCGCAGGTGCGCATCGACGTGATCGGCGTCCGCATCGGACGGGGCCCGGCACCCGAGATCAGTCATGTGCGGGGGGTGGGGTGATGCCGCTCGGGCGCGCGTATTCGGTGGGGGTGCGCGGAGTGGACGGCGCGATCGTGGAGATCGAGGCATTCATCACCGGGGGTCTGCCGGGGGTCCATCTGGTCGGGCTGCCGGACGCGGCGCTGCAGGAGGCCCGCGACCGTGTGCGGGCGGCCATCACCAACTGCGGCAGCGCGTGGCCGATGACCCGCCTGACGTTGGCCCTGTCACCGGCGACGCTGCCGAAGATGGGCTCGGTCTACGACATCGCCCTGGCGGTGGCCGTGATGTCGGCTGAGCAGCAGCAGCATTGGCCGAAGCTGGACACCACGGTGCTGCTCGGCGAGCTGGCGCTCGACGGCCGGGTCCGTCCGGTCAAGGGCGTGCTGCCCGCGGTGCTCACCGCCAAGCGGGAGGGGTGGGCCGCGGTGGTGGTGCCGATCGCCAATCTGGCCGAGGCCAGTCTGGTGGAGGGCATCCAGGTGTGGGGCGCGACGTCGCTGAGCCAACTGAAGGCGTGGCTGGCGGGGAAGGGTTCTCTCGACGACAGGGTGGTGGGGTCGGCGTCGGAGCCGGCGCCGATCGCCGACCTGGCCGACGTGGTCGGGCAGACCCATGCCCGGTTCGCCGTCGAGGTGGCCGCCGCCGGCGCGCATCACCTGCTGCTGACCGGCCCACCCGGAATCGGCAAGACGATGCTGGCACAACGTCTTCCGGGTCTGCTGCCGCCGTTGAGCCACGAGGAGTCCCTGGAGGTGACGGCCATTCATTCGGTCGCGGGTCTGCTGTCGGGGTCCACCCCGCTCATCACCCGGCCCGTCTTCGTCGCGCCGCACCACACCTCCACCGTCGCGGCCATGGTGGGCGGCGGCTCGGGGGTGGCCCGTCCCGGCGCGGTCAGCCGCGCCCACCGGGGTGTCCTGTTCCTCGACGAGTGCGCCGAGATCGGCACCAGCGTCCTGGAGGCGTTGCGAACGCCGTTGGAGGACGGCGAGATTCGGCTCGCCCGCCGCGACGGCGTCGCCCGCTACCCGGCCCGCTTCCAGTTGGTGTTGGCGGCCAACCCGTGTCCGTGCGCCCCGGCCCGACCCAGCGACTGCCTGTGTCCGGCCGCTGCCAAGCGCAGATACCTCGGTCGGTTGTCGGGCCCGCTGATGGACCGAGTGGACCTCAAGGTGGAGTTGCACCCGGTCCAGTCCGGGGCCATCACGGCGACCGAGGGCGAGTCCACGGCCGCCGTGCGCGAGCGGGTGGCCGCCGCCAGGGCCGCCGCGGCGGAGCGCTGGGCGCCCCACGGCGTCCGCACCAACGCCGAGGTCGGCGGACCGTTGCTGCGCCGCAGGTTCCGGCTCGACCGCGCGACCATGGCGCCCCTGCGCCAGGCACTCGACCGGGGCGAGCTCAGCGTGCGGGGGGTCGACAGGACGCTGCGCGTCGCGTGGACGCTCGCCGATCTGGGCGGCCGCACGGCGCCGGGACTGACCGACGTGAACACCGCGCTGAGCTTTCGGCAGGGTGGAGGCGACCGATGACCGACGACGCCATGGCGTGGGCGTACCTGTCACGCGTCGTCGAGCCACCCTCGCCCCTGTTGGCGGCCTTCGTCGCGACGCTGGGTCCCGTCGAGGCCGCGGCGCGGATCAGGCGGGGCGCCGTGGGACCCGAGGTGGCGCGGATCACCGAGGCTCGGCGCGACATCGACTGTGCAGCAGAGGATGTGGAGATCCTGACCCGGATGGGTGGGCGGCTGGTCACGCCCGACGATCCCGAGTGGCCGCTGCTGGCGTTCGGGTCGTTCCACGGGGAGCGGGTGCGCGGCCGGCCGGAGGGGCACGCGCCCATGGTGCTCTGGGTCGTCGGCGCGGATTCCCTCGTCGACGTCGCCGAACGCGGGTGCTCGATCGTCGGGACGCGCGCGGCGACGGCGTACGGCGAACACCTCGCGGCCGACCTGTCGGCGGGGTTGGCCGAGCGAGACGTCGCCGTCGTCTCGGGCGGGGCCTACGGCATCGACGGCGTGGCACACCGCGCGGCCATGGCCGCCGAGGGTCTCACCGTCGCGGTCCTCGCCGGCGGCGTCGACGTCCCGTATCCCGCCGGGCACGCGACGATGCTGCGCCGCATCGCCGAGCGCGGGCTGCTCGTCAGCGAGTACCCACCGGGGATGCGCCCCGCTCGCCATCGGTTCCTGACCCGCAACCGGCTCGTCGCCGCGCTGTCGGGGGCCACCGTGGTGGTCGAGGCGGGGTTGCGCAGCGGCGCGGCCAACACCGCGGCGTGGGCGGAGGCGCTGGGCCGACCGGTGTGCGCGTGTCCGGGGCCGGTCACCTCCGGCGCCTCCGCGGGCTGTCATGCACTGATCCGCAACGGCCACACCCTCGTCACCCGCGCCGAGGAGGTGGTCGAATTGGTGGGCGCGGCCGGTGAACTCGCGCCGGAACCGGCCAGACCCACCTCGCCACTGGACGGGCTGTCCGACGCCGAGCTGCGGGCCTATGACGCCCTGCCCGCCCGCGGCGCACGCACCGTGGACGAGATCGCGGCCGCGTCGGGGCTGCCCGCCACCGGCCTGCTCGGCCCGCTGACGACGCTGGAGCTCGCCGGACTGGTGGTCAAGCGCGACGGGCGCTGGGGTCTCGCGAGCCGGAAGCGGGCGAAAACGTAGCCGGCCACGCGGCGCCCGCCGCTCGTATAGTCGAGCGGGCCGGCGACGACGCGACGACGACGGTGACGACGATGGTGATGAGGTGACTGGTGGCAGGGCGTCCGATCCACACATTCGACGTGGTGCGCAGCGAACGGCTGACACCGCACATGATCCGGCTGGTGCTCGGCGGTCGCGGCTTCGACACCTTCACCCCGAGTGCGTTCACCGACTCCTACGTCAAGATCGTGCTGCCGCGCTCCGACACCGACGTGGCGGCGCTGCCGACCCCGCTGACGCTGGACAGCTTCAAGGACTTGCCGGAGGCGTACCAACCGGTCGTGCGCACGTACACCGTGCGTCGCGCGGATCCGGACCGCCGTGAGATCGCCATCGACTTCGTGGTGCACGGCGAGCACGGCGTGGCCGGACCCTGGGCGGCGTCGGTTCAGCCGGGCGATCCGGCGTATCTGATGGGGCCCAGCGGTGCGTACGCCCCGGATCCGGCCGCCGACTGGTACCTGTTCGCCGGCGACGAGGCGGGGCTGCCTGCCATCAGCGCGGGATTGGAGGCGCTCGCACCCGACGCCGTCGGGCTCGCCTTCATCGAGGTCAGCGGTCCCGAGGACGAGGTACAGCTCACTGCCCCCGACGGCGTGCAGATCCGGTGGATCTACCGCGGCGGCCGCGCGGATCTGGTGGGCGAAGACCTGGCGGGGGACAGCGCCCCGCTGATCGCGGCCGTCAAGGAAGCGCTCTGGCTACCCGGGCAGGCCCAGGTGTTCATCCACGGCGAGGCGCAGGCCGTGATGCACAACCTGCGGCCCTACGTCCGCAAGGAGCGCGGCGTCGACGCGAAGTGGGCGTCGATCTCCGGTTACTGGCGACGCGGTCGCACCGAGGAGACCTTCCGGCAGTGGAAGGCCGAGCTGGCGAAAGCGGAGTCCTCGCCCGCCGGGTGACCCCGGACTGGCACCCTGGGTGCATGGCATTCGGCGACTATCAGCTCGAGATCTACCTGCAGGGCCTCTCCGGCGTCGTTCCATCGCTGCCGATGGCCTTCGCCGAACTGGAGGCCAAGGCGCGCGCGGCGATGTCGCCGTCGCTGTGGTCCTACGTGGCCGGCGGTGCGGGCGACGAGCGCACGCAGCGCATCAACGTCTCGGCCTTCGAGCGATGGGGGTTGATGCCGCGGATGTTCGTCGGCGCCAAGGAGCGCGACGTGGCCGTGGAACTCTTCGGGTTGTCCCTGCCGTCGCCGGTCTTCATGGCCCCCATCGGCGTCATCGGCCTGTGCGCCCAGGACGGCCACGGCGATCTCACCGCCGCCAGGGCAGCCGCCCGCACCGGCGTGCCGCTGATGGTGTCGACGCTGACCTCCGATCCGCTGGAGGACGTGGCCGCCGAACTCGGCGACACCCCCGGCTTCTTCCAGCTCTACACCCCGACCGACCGTGACCTGGCCGCCAGCCTGGTCGCGCGCGCCGAGGCCGCGGGGTACCGGGGCATCGTGGTGACGCTGGACACCTGGATCCCCGGGTGGCGGCCGCGGGATCTGTCGACGTCGAACTTCCCGCAGTTGCGGGGCCACAGCCTGGCGAACTACTTCAGCGACCCGTTCTTTCGCGCGTCTTTGGCTCAGTCGCCCGAGGAGAACCCGCAGGGCGCGATCCTCAAGTGGGTGTCGGTCTTCGGCAACCCGCTGAGCTGGAACGACCTGCCCTGGTTGCGATCGCTGACGAAGCTCCCGCTGATCGTGAAGGGCATTCAGCATCCCGACGACGCCCGTCGCGCCATCGACGGCGGGGTCGACGGCATCTACTGCTCGAATCACGGTGGGCGCCAAGCCAATGGCGGGATCCCCGCCCTGGACTGCCTGCCCGGTCTGGTCGAGGCGGCGGGTGGGGTGCCGGTGCTGTTCGACTCCGGCGTCCGCAGCGGCGCCGACGTCGTGAAGGCCCTCGCCCTCGGGGCCACCGCGGTCGGCATCGGACGGCCGTACGCCTACGGGATGACCCTCGGCGGCGTCGACGGCGTGGTGCACGTGCTGCGGTCCCTGCTCGCCGAGGCCGACCTGGTCATGGCCGTCGACGGCTACGCCTCGCTGAAGGATCTCACCGCGGACGCCCTGCGCCGCGTCGATGCCGACGGGGTGTCCCGATGAGGGCCGTGAGTTGCCTGCAGGGCAACCTCGACGTCGTCGACCTGTCCGCCCCGCAGCCACAGAAGGGTCAGCTCGTCCTCGACGTGAAGCGTTGTGGCATATGCGGTTCCGATCTGCATGCCCGGCATCACGCCGGTGAGCTCACCGACGTCATGACCGCCGTGGGCTACGAGGACTTCATGCGCGCCGAGACGCCGGTGGTGATGGGTCACGAGTTCAGCGGCGAGGTCGCCGAGCGGGGCCGCGGCGTCGCCAAGGAGTTCAAGGTGGGCACGCTGGTCGTGTCGTTCCCGCTGGTGCGGGCCGGCGGTGGGGTGCACCTGACCGGGCTCTCGCCCTTGGCGCCCGGCGGCTACGCCGAGCAGGTCCTGGCCGAGGCGGCGATGACCTTCGTCGTCCCCAACGGCCTGCCCGCCGACGTCGCGGCGCTGACCGAACCGATGGCGGTGGCCCTGCACGCGGTGCGCCGCAGCGAGATCGGCAAGGGCGACGTCGCGATCGTCGTGGGCTGCGGCCCGGTGGGGCTCGCGGTCATCAGCCACCTGCGGGCGCGCGGGGTGAAGACCATCGTGGCGAGTGATTTCTCCTCGGGCAGAAGGGAACTCGCGACCAGGTGCGGTGCCGACGTCGTCGCGGATCCCGCGGTCGAGTCGCCCTACGACCGTGCGGGTAGGGGAACGATCACCAACGCGCCCGATCTCTACGAACTGGGCATGGGATCGATGGAGAAGCTGCGCAGGCTGCCGGGCTGGTCGCACGTCTACCGCGCCGCCGATGCATTCGGAGCAGCGGGTCCGAAGCGGCCGGTGATCTTCGAGTGCGTCGGCGTGCCAGGGATGATCGACGGGGTGATCGCCGCCGCGCCGCTGAACGCCAGGGTCGTGGTGGTCGGGGTCTGCATGGGCGAGGACAAGCTACGGCCGGCGATGGCGATCGCCAAGGAAGTCGACCTGCGGTTCGTATTCGGTTACACGCCACTGGAATTCCGCGACACCCTGCATCTGCTCGCCGACGGCAAGGTCGACGGCACGCCGCTGCTGACCGGCACCGTCGGGCTCGACGGGGTGGCCGCGGCGTTCGACGCACTCGGTGATCCCGAGACGCACGCCAAGGTCCTCATCGATCCGGCCAGCACCGCCGTCGCGCCCTGACGGGTCACCGTGCGGTCTCGTTTCCGCGACACCCGCCGGGACTCGGGTCGGCGCGGGACTCGGTCTGCGAACGTGATGGCGTGGTGATCGACCTGATCCTCGAGGAGTTCGACGAGTACCTCGCATTGCAGCGGGGACGCTCCGCGCACACCCGGCGGGCCTACCTCGGCGACCTCAGATCGCTGTTCGCGTTCCTCGCCGAACGTGCGCCCGACGGCGGGCTCGAGCGGCTCACGCTGCCCGTGCTGCGGTCGTGGCTGGCGGCGCAGACCGCGGCGGGCACGGCGCGGACCACCGTGGCGCGGCGGACGTCGGCGGTCAAGACGTTCACCGCGTGGGCCCACCGCCGCGGCCTGCTCGACGGTGACCCGGCGGAGCGGTTGCAGGTGCCCAAGGCCCGGCGCACGCTGCCCGCGGTGCTGCGTCAGGACCAGGCGCGCGACGCGATGGATGCGGCCACCTCCGGTGCGCAGCAGGACGATCCGCTGGCGCTGCGGGACCGGCTGATCGTGGAGATGTTGTACGCCACCGGAATTCGCGTCAGCGAGCTGTGCGGCCTCGACATCGACGACGTCGACGCGCGCCTGCGGGTGCTGCGGGTCCTCGGCAAGGGGAACAAGCAGCGGACGGTCCCGTTCGGCGAACCCGCTCTCGTCGCGCTCACGTCGTGGCTCGCCGACGGCAGGCCGGCGCTGGCGACGTCGACGTCGGGCCCCGCCCTGCTGATCGGAGTCCGCGGCAGGCGGTTGGACCCTCGCCAGGCCCGCACCGTCGTGCACCAGACCATGGCCGCCGTCGACGGAGCCCCCGACATCGGCCCGCACGGGTTGCGGCACAGTGCCGCAACGCATCTGCTCGAAGGCGGTGCCGACCTGCGGGTGGTCCAGGAGCTGCTGGGTCACTCGTCGCTGGCCACGACGCAGCTCTACACCCACGTGTCCGTGGCGCGGCTGCGCGCGGTGCACGATCAGGCGCATCCGCGGGCGTGACCGCACGGCTCAGCCGCCGAGCGGTTTGAGCCGGATCGGGGTGGTCACCACCAGCCCGAGCGGGTCGACGTAGTCCGCGTGCGAGGCCGGTCCCCACAGCGCACCCCAGTGCAGGCAGGCGGGCGCACCGCAGC
The DNA here is from genome assembly GCF_010729665.1 of Mycolicibacterium madagascariense. NCBI lineage: Bacteria > Bacillati > Actinomycetota > Actinomycetes > Mycobacteriales > Mycobacteriaceae > Mycobacterium > Mycolicibacterium madagascariense. Next base: position 2,280,451 of record NZ_AP022610.1, read on the forward strand.
CGGGGTGCCCGGCGACGAGCACGCCGAGCGCGGCGCCCGCGACCACGCGCTGACCCACCGCGACGGTGGCCTGCACCGGTTCATAGGTGGTGCGCAGCCCGCCGGGGTGCGCGATCGAGACCAGCGGCCGCCCTGCCAACCGACCCGCGAAGACCACGGCGCCGTCGGCCGCGGCGTAGACGGGCTGACCCGCCACCGCGGCCAGGTCGACCCCTCGGTGACCGCGCCCCCACGTGACCGACGGTGGATCGAACGCCCGCAGCACGGCGGGCCGGGGGCGTAGCGGCCACTGCAGCCGGCCGTCGTCGGCGCGCGCCGGCGCCGCGAACAGCGTCCCGAGGACTACCAGCACCGTCAGGAACCGCATTCACCCAGCTCAGCGCACCGCAGGAACGTTGGGAAGGGGGAGGCCGCCCGCCTGTGGATGAACGAGCCGCGGTGGACGAAGCATGCATGTCAACGGTGTAAACTCGACACCGCAATCCGCATCAGCGGGTTGACTTCGCGCGCCCGTGTCGCGGCTCCGTAGTTCCAGGGTCGCACACGCATGCCGGTTGGTCCCGCCTCGACGAGACGGGTCCGGCACGCAACGAGCGCCAGGGTTCGGCATCACCCGGAGCCGGACGACAACCGACAATGAAGGCTGGGCCAACCATGGCTGTAGTGACCATGAAGCAGCTGCTCGACAGCGGCACCCACTTCGGGCATCAGACCCGTCGCTGGAATCCCAAGATGAAGCGGTTCATATTCACCGACCGCAACGGCATCTACATCATCGACTTGCAGCAGACGCTGACGTACATCGACAAGGCGTACGAATTCGTCAAGGAGACCGTCGCCCACGGCGGCAGCATCATGTTCGTCGGCACCAAGAAGCAGGCGCAGGAGTCCATCGCGGACGAGGCCACCCGGGTCGGGATGCCGTACGTGAACCAGCGCTGGCTCGGCGGCATGCTCACCAACTTCTCCACCGTGCACAAGCGTCTTCAGCGCATGAAGGAGCTCGAGGGCATGGAGCAGACGGGCGGCTTCGAGGGACGCACCAAGAAGGAGATCTTGATGCTGACCCGTGAGAAGAACAAGCTCGAGCGCAGCCTCGGTGGTATCCGCGACATGCAGAAGGTGCCCTCGGCGATCTGGGTCGTCGACACCAACAAGGAGCACCTCGCCGTCGCCGAGGCCCGCAAGCTGAACATCCCGATCATCGCGATCCTCGACACCAACTGCGATCCGGACCTCGTCGACTACCCGATCCCGGGCAACGACGACGCGATCCGCTCGGCCGCACTGCTCACCAAGGTGGTCGCCTCCGCGGTCGCCGAGGGGCTCAAGGCGCGCTCCGGCGCCGGTGCCGACAAGCCCGCCGCGGACGGCGCCGAGCCGCTGGCGGAGTGGGAGCAGGAGCTGCTCGCCTCCGCGACGGCCACCGCCCCTGCCGAGGCAGGCGCGGTCGCCGGCGAACCGACCACCGACGCATCCTGAATCACTCTTAGGAGAGAACCGAATTATGGCTAACTACACCGCTGCCGACGTCAAGCGTCTGCGGGAGGTGACCGGCTCGGGCATGCTCGACTGCAAGAACGCCCTGGTCGAGGCCGATGGCGACTTCGACAAGGCCGTCGAGGTGCTGCGCATCAAGGGCGCCAAGGACGTCGGCAAGCGCGCTGAGCGCGCCACGGCCGAAGGTCTGGTGGCGGCTCAGGGCGGCGCGCTCATCGAGCTCAACTCAGAGACCGACTTCGTCGCGAAGAACGCGGAGTTCCAGGCCGTCGCCGCGCAGATCGTGGCCGCAGCCGCGGAGTCCAAGACCACCGACGTCGACGCATTGAAGGCCGCCAAGGCGGGCGACAAGACCGTCGAAGAGGTCATCGCCGAACTGTCGGCGAAGATCGGCGAAAAGCTCGAACTGCGCCGCGTCGCGTACTTCGACGGCACCGTCGAGGCGTACCTGCACAAGCGGTCCTCGGACCTGCCCCCGGCCGTCGGCGTGCTCGTCGAGTACACCGGCGGCACCCCGGAGGTCGCGCACGCCGTCGCCCTGCAGGTGGCGTCGATGAAGGCCAAGTACCTCACGCGTGACGACGTCCCCGCCGACGCCGTCGCCAACGAGCGCCGCATCGCCGAGGAGACCGCGAAGGAGGAGGGCAAGCCGGAACAGGCGCTGCCCAAGATCGTCGAGGGTCGACTCACCGGCTTCTTCAAGGACGTCGTCCTGCTCGAGCAGCAGGCGATCGCCGACGACAAGAAGACCGTCAAGGCCCTGATCGAGGATGCCGGACTGACCGTCACCCGGTTCGTCCGCTTCGAGGTCGGTCGCTCCTAGGCACCAGAACCCGAGCGACGCACCAATCGCTCGCCAAGGAGACCCCGCGTCCCACCGGTGATCCCGGTCGGCGCGGGGTTTCTCCGTCTGTGGGGACGCCCGATTGCTAGCGTCGGGTGGTGACCTCCGCATCCGCATACGGCGACGACGCCCTCGGCCAACTGGACGCCACCGCGGTGGCCGAGGCCATCCGCTCGGGGACGGTGTCCAGGACGGAGGTCGTCGACGCGGCGATCGCCCGCACGCAACGGGTGAATCCCGCCCTGAACGGTCTGGCGTACGAGGCGTTCGAGCGTGCCCGCGTCCGCGCCGCGTCGGCGACCCCCTACGGCGGTTTCTTCGACGGGGTGCCGAGCTTCGTGAAGGACAACGTCGCGGTCGAGGGCATGCCGACGATGGAGGGCACCGACGCCTGGGACCCGCGGCCGGAGCGCGCGAACGGTGACTTCGCCCGCACCTATCTGTCGACGGGGGTCATCGCCCTCGGCAAGACGCAGATGTCGGAGTTCGGCTTCAGCGCCGTCGCCGAGCATCCCCGGCTCGGCCCGGTCCGCAATCCCTGGCACACCGACTACACGGCAGGTGCGTCGTCATCGGGGTCGGGGGCCTTCGTGGCCGCAGGCGTCGTGCCCATCGCGCACGCCAACGACGGCGGCGGCTCGATCCGAATTCCGGCTTCCTGCAACGGTTTGGTGGGCCTCAAGCCGTCGCGCGGCCGACTCCCGCTGGACGCGAACATGCGCCAGATGCCCATCCGGATTGTCGCCAACGGCGTGCTGACGCGTTCGGTCAGGGACACCGCGGCGTTCTACCGCGAGGCCGAGAACGTCTGGCGCGACCCGAAGCTCGAGCCCATCGGCGACGTGACCCGCCCGTCGCGCACGCGGCTTCGCGTGGCCGTGTTCACCAAGTCGGTGAAGCGGGAGTGCAGTCCGGAGGTGCGCGAGCAGACGCTGACTACCGCCGCCCTGCTCGAACGCATGGGCCACCACGTCGAGCGCCTCGACGAGCCGCCGGTGCCCGCGTCGTTCATCGACGACTTCCTGCTGTACTGGGCGCTGCTGTCGTTCGCGTTGGTGCGGGGCGGCACGAGTCGGTTCGGCCCGTCGTTCGACCGCGGCAAGCTCGACAACCTGAGTCTCGGCCTGGAGGCGTTCGCGGCGGGCAATCTGCCTAGGCTGCCGCTGGCCATCGCTCGGCTGGCGACGCTGCGCCGCCGGATGCTCCGGCAGATCCGCGACTACGACGTGTTGCTCACGCCGACGCTCGCCGACGCCCCGCCACGTGTCGGGCACCTCGATCCGACGGCCGACTACGACCAGATCATCGAGCGCCTGGTCGACTGGGTGGCGTTCACGCCGCTGCAGAACGTGACGGGCGATCCGGCCATCTCGCTGCCGCTGGGGACCTCGGCCGACGGAGCTGCCCATCGGCATGATGTTCAGCGCCCGCCTGGGGCGCGAGGCGACGCTGCTCGAACTGGCCTATGAGATCGAGGAGGCAGCACCGTTCCGAAGCCTTGCTGCCGCCGCGGATTCCCGCGCCGTCACGCGCTGACGGGCCGTCTGTTCGAGCATGCTCGCGGGGATACCGCAACGAAATCCGTCGCCCGTGCGACACAGCGCCGTAACTAGACTTAGGTCGATTTAACGAAACGGTCATCACGGGACGCAGGCGCAGAAACACGCGGCGCTGAACATCTCTGCTGTGGACTCCACTGCGCCCACGACCGTTCGATCACCGGCGATCGCCTCCGCCTCCGGCAATACCTTCGGGTACCTGATCCGGTTCGCGCTGGCGAATATTCGTCGTAGGCCCGAACGGTTTGCGCTTTCTGTGCTCGGCATCGCGCTGGCGATTGCCTGCGTCGTCGTCGTGCGCACCATCTCCTCGAGCTTCGCGATCACCGGCGCCGACTCGGTGAGCGACGTGCTGCACGGCGCCCAACTGTGGGTGGTGCCCGCCGCGGGCGTGCACTACGACCCCGACGCGCAGGCGCTGGTCGCCAACGGACCCGCACCGGCGCTGACCGTGCCCGCCGGCTGGACGGGAACCCGCACGCCGTCGGGTGTCACGACGGTGAACGGCACCTCGGTCTCGGTGCGCGGAAGTGACCGAATCCCCTCCGGCCGAGCCTCTTTCGGGTCGGGACTGGCCACTAGACTCAACCTTCCGCAGGGTGCGCCCATCGTCATCGGCGGTCGCAACCTGGTCGTCGACGTCGATGGCGGCGGGCAGTCCGTGACGGTGTCCACGGACCTGGCCACGTCCCTCGTCGGGGACAACGGGTGGTGGACGTTGGTCGCTCCTGCTGGGCAGGAGCAGAGTCGCAACCTCGGGCAGGTCGTCGGCGAGGCGACGGGGTTGCCCGCGACGTCGGACCCCTCGGTGCAGCCGGACCCCCGCGGCGCCGGACTCATCTACGACACCGTGGGCGGCTCGGGACCCCTGACGTTCGACCAGAAGTTCTCGGCGCTGTTCTCTGGCAAGGTCACCGGGTCCACCCTCGGCCTCATCTCCACCATCGGGCTCGTCCTCGGCTTCGTCATCGCGGTGTCGTCGTTCCTGGCGGCGGTCCAGGAACGCAAACGCGAATTCGGCATCATGTCGAGCATCGGCCTGGCCGACGAGGTGCTGTACTTCTTCCTCGTCGAATCCGCCATCGTCTTCGTCGCCGCCTACCTGGTGGGCGTGCTCGGTGCGGGAGTGGCCGTCGCCCTGGTGATTCCCAGCATCGCGACGCCGGTCGCGTGGTTGCAGGCGGCGGGCATGGTGGCCGCCTTCATCCCCGCCATGGCCATCGTCGGTGCGCTGGTGCCGGTGCACCGGCTGCTGCAACACCGGCCCGTGGATCTGCTGGGGGACCGCTGATGCCCGCGCGTGCGAGGAGGCACCCAACGTGTTGACCAAGGGTCTGGCCTACGGCTGGCTGGCCGCGCGGCGGCGCATCGGCGAGATGGTGTTGCCGGTGGTCACCACCGCGACGGGAGCCTTCCTCGTCGTGATGGTGTTCGGCATGTCCGACGGAATCAAGGCCCAGTCGGCGTCGCTCGGACACGCCGCCGAGATCGGCAGGGCCATCGTGCTGATCGCGGTCATGGTGCTCCTCGTCGGCGTCGTCGAGGTCGCCGTCGCCACCACGCGGACCGTCGCGCACCGCACCAGGGAGCTCGGGGTGTTGGGCGCCAACGGAATTCCCCGCGCGCCGGTGGTGACGGCGCTGCTCGTCGAGCCGGTGATCGCCGCGGTGCTCGGGGCGCTCGTCGGGGCGGTGCTCGCCCTGGTCGCCACCGTCGTCCTGGGTGCCACGGGTTTCGTGCCGACCGGGGTCTCGATCTCCGGTCTGGTGACCGGCTCCGGCATCGCCGTCGTCGTGAGCATCGTCGCCGCACTGGCCACCAGCATCATCCCCACGTGGACCGCAGCGTCGCGCCCACCCATCCGTTCGCTCTCCGCAGGAGGCTAGACCATGACGGTCACCAAGGACACCGACGGCGGCACGGACGTCGCCGCCGCCACCGGGCCCGCGTCGAGCGCGCCGACCGATGCGTCGCCGGTCATCGAGATCTCCGACGTCTGGAAGTTGCACAAACTCGGCGACGAGGTCGTCAAGGCCCTCGTCGCGGCCGAACTCCGGGTCATGCCAGGCGAATTCGTCTGCCTGATGGGCCCGAGCGGCAGCGGCAAGTCCACGCTCCTCAACATCATCGGCGGGCTCGACCGGCCGACGAAGGGTTCGGTGATGGTCGCGGGCAAGGACACCGGGCTGCTCACCGAGAGCCAGTTCGCCGCGCTGCGCCACGACACCATCGGCTTCATCTTTCAGAGCTACAACCTCATCCCGTTCCTGTCCGCGGTGGAGAACGTCGAGCTGCCGTTGATGTTCGAGCCGTATGACCGAAAGTCGTTGCGCAAGCGCGCCTTGGAGCTGCTCGACCTCGTCGGGTTGAGCCACCGCATCGACCACCAGCCCACCAAGATGTCCGGTGGCGAACAGCAGCGCACGGCCATCGCGCGCTCGCTCATCAGCAATCCGACTCTGGTCCTCGCCGACGAACCGACGGCGAACCTGGACCACAAGACGGGGGAGACGGTCGTGCGGATGCTGCGCGACCTGTGCTCGACCATCGGCGTCACCGTCGTCGCCAGCACCCACGACCCGATCGTCGCGGAGGAAGCAAGCCGCGTCGTCCGGATGCGGGACGGACAGATCGTCAACTGACTCAATCCCCGCGGCGGGGATTCGTATCCGATTGGGAGAGAAGCAATGACACAGGAACTGCAGACGTCCGCGTCAGGTTCGAGAGACTCGTTCCTGCCCGCCGAACTGGTCCCCGAACAGGTACTGCCGAAGGTGATGACGACCTTCGGTCTGGTCGCCACCTACGTGTTCATCATCTGCTGGATCAGCAACTCGTCGGTGATGGCGGCAGGTGGCTGGACGGCAATCCCGATGTGGATCCTCGGCATCATCACCTTCCTGGTGCCCGCGGGCATGGCGGTGGCCGAGCTCGGCAACCTGTGGCCCGGTGAAGGCGGTGTGTACATCTGGGCCACCCGCACCATGGGTGAGACATGGGGTTTCGTCGGCGGCTATCTGTCGTGGATCCCGGTGATCCTCGTGACCGCGTCGACGCCGGCGATCATGCTGCAGTTCCTGCTCCTGGCCTTCCACGCTCAGCTCGGTTTGACGGTGAGCATCATCCTGCAGCTGGTGCTCCTGTGGGCCTTCGTCGGCCTGGCGCTCGCCAAGCTGGCCGCCAACCAGCGCGTCGTGAAGACGGTCTTCCTCTTCTACCTGGTGTTGACGGCGGTCATCTTCGTCTCCGGCCTGATCTACGCCCTCAAGAACGGTTCCGGCACACCGTTCGACGCGCACGCCGCCACGGTGCCCGACTTCACGGGCGCCGGCTTCCTGTACGGCACCGTGCTGCTGTACCTGCTGGGCGTCGAGACGCCGTACAACATGGGCGCGGAGTTCCTCTCGGTGCGCAAGTCCGGCCCGAAGATGGTCATCTGGGGCTCCGTCGCGCTGGTCGCCATCTACCTGCTGACCACCCTCGGCACGATGATGGTGCTGCCGTCCGACCAGATCGACCCGGTCACCGGCGTCATCGGCATGCTCGGCAAGGCCGCTCCCAAGGGCGTGATGGAGGTCGCGGCGATCCTGTTCTCCTGCATCCTGTTCGTCATCATGGTGACCTACCAGGTGGCGTATTCGCGGCTGATCTTCGTCTCCGGCCTGGAGCGCCACCTGCCGCGCATCTTCACCCATCTCAACCCGCGTACCCGCAACCCGGTGACCGCTCTGCTGATCCAGGGTGTGATCTCGTCGCTGATCCTCGTCGGGCTCTACTCGCAGAGCAGCATGGCCAACGTCACCGTGTTCATCCAGGGTGGCATGTCCACCGTGTGGCTGATCTCCGGGTTCTTCTTCCTCGTCCCGGTCCTCGTCGCACGCAAGAAGTACGCCGATCGCTATGCCAGCGAGCAGTTCTGGCGGATTCCGGGCGGCACGGTGGGCGTGTGGATCACGGTCATCATCGGCACCCTGGGCACCATCGGCGGCATCTACTACTCGTTCGCGAAGTCGTGGCTCAAGGAGGTGGGCGACGGCGTGTGGATGACGTGGACCGGCAGCATCTCGGTGGGCATGGCCCTGCTCGGTGTGGTGGTCTACTTCTTCGGTCGCCGCTCGGCGCACAAGACGAGCAGCGAGGATGCGCTCGCGCATCTGGCGGTCCTCGATCTCGGCAACACCCAGACCACGAAGTCGGAGAGCTGACGCAGATGACATTGGACAGCAGCACCCTGAGCGCGGACACCACCGCCGCCAAGCCGAACTATCCGCTGGACCCCTTGTCCGGCGAGGAGATCCAGTCGGCCGCAGCCGTCATCATGGGGTCCGAATATGCCTCGCCCACTTTGAAGTTCGTGATGATCCACCTGGCGGAGCCGGCAAAGACCGCGGACCTGACCTTCGCGGGTCTCGACGTTCCGCGGTGCGCCTTCGCCACGATGTACGACGGCGCGGCGAAGATGGTGTACGAGGCGGTCGTCGACCTCGGGGCACGGGTCATCGAGTCCTGGAAGGCCATTCCGGGTCGCTTCCCCTCCTATCTGGTCGAGCACATGACCGGGGTCGAGGAGAAGGTCCGCGAGGACCCGCGCTGGCAGGAGGCGATGCGCAAACGCGGTGTCACCGACTTCAGCCTCGCGATGATCGACCCCTGGCCCGCAGGGTATTACGGGCAGGGCGACCACTACGACAACTCGCCGTTGATCTGCCGCCCGCTGACCTTCATGCGGGCCGCACCCTCCGAACACGGCTACGCGCGTCCGGTCGAGGGGCTGATCGTGACGTTCGATCTGGACGCCATGGAGATCATCGGCATCGAGGACCACGGCGTCGTTCCGCTGCCGCCCACGGCGGGCAACTACGACGAGCGGTTCATGTTCGATCCGAACAACCGGCCCGCCTTCTCCGAGTTCCGCGACGGCGTCAAGCCGATCGAGATCACCCAGCCCGAGGGGCCGAGTTTCACGGTCGACGGCTGGAAGGTGGAGTGGCAGAAGTGGTCCATGCGCATCGGGTTCAATCCGCGCGAGGGCATCACGCTGCACGAGGTGACCTACACCGACCGCGGCGAGACCCGGCCGATCATGTACCGCGGCTCGCTGTCGGAGATGGTGGTGCCCTACGGCGACACGTCGCCGACGCACTGGAACAAGAACGTGTTCGACATGGGCGAGGTGGGGATGGGCTTCTCGGCCAACCCGTTGACCCTGGGGTGTGACTGCCTCGGCGAGATCCACTACTTCGACGGCACCGTGAACGACTCCGACGGCAACGCGGTGACGATTCCGAACGCGATCTGCATGCACGAGGAGGACTACGGAATCTCCTGGAAGCACACCGATTTTCGCACGCAGGAGGTCGAGGTCCGGCGGTCGCGCCGGCTGGTCGTGTCGATGATCTGCACCGTCGGCAACTACGAGTACGGCTTCTTCTGGTACTTCTACAACGACGCCTCGATCGAGGTCGAGGTCAAGCTGTCCGGTGTCCTCACCACCGGCGCCGTCGAGGTGGGTGCCGAGGCGCCGCGCTGGGGCAAGCTCGTCGCACCGGGCATCTACGGTCCGAACCATCAGCACTTCTTCAACTTCCGGCTCGACATGAGCGTCGACGGACCGAAGAACAGTGTGTACGAGGTGGATTCGATACCCGAGCCCGACCCGGCGCTCAATCCCCACCACAACGCGTGGATCACCAGGGACACGCTGGTGGCCTCGGAGGCCGAAGGTGCCCGTGACTGGAATTGGCAGACGGGGCGCTACTGGAAGATCGCCAACCCGTCGAAGACCAACGAACTCGGGGCGTCGACGGCATACAAGTTGGTGCCCAAGGAGATCGTGCCGGTGATGGTGCAGGAGGGCTCCTACATCTACGACCGGGCGCGCTTCGTGCAGCACAACCTCTGGGTCACGAAGTACGACGAGGCCGAGAAGTTCGCGGCGGGTGACTACATGTACCAGTCCGCCGAGGCGCAGGGCCTGCCCGAGTACGTCGCCGACGACGCACCGCTGGAGAACACCGACGTCGTGCTCTGGTACACCCTCGGTGCCCACCACATCGTGCGGCCGGAGGACTGGCCCGTGATGCCGTGCGCGTACACGGGATTCCACCTCAAGCCCATTGGCTTCTTCGACGGCAATCCGGCACTGGACATCCCGCCGACGCCGCCGAAGGCGTGCCACGCGGCGCACCACGCCGGCCTGCCGGTCGCGGAGCGGGCGCTGGAGTCCTGAACGACGGCCGGAGTCAGCCCAGCTCGGCGAGCAGTCGCCGGAACTGACTCCGGTCGCGTTCGTTCAAGGGCGCCAACACGTTTCGTTCGGCTTCGCGCACACCGGAGTCGATGCGGGCGAGCAGTGCGCGCCCGTCGCGGGTGAGTTCCGCGGGCAGGGACCGACCGGCCGACACCGAGGCGGGCCGGTCCACCAGGCCACGATCCTGCAGCCCGCGGACGACCATGTTCATCGCCTGCGGGGAGACGTTCACGTCGCGTGCCAGTTCGGCGTTGGACCTGCCGGGGGAGTGGTCGAGGATCCGCATGCAGATGTACTGCGGGAACGTCAGCCCGAGGGGTTCGAGAACGGCGTCGGTCACCTCGGAGCGCAGGGCCGTCGCCACCCGGTGCAGAAGATAGCCCAGCGGCTGACCCTCTTCGACTGACATGTCAATCATCTTGACACATATCAACTAAGTTGATAAACCGGAGGCATGACTCGACCCAGTGACGCCATGTTCGAATCCGCCTACCGCGGCGAGGCTCCCGAGATCGGCGAGGGCAGCAAGCCGCCGTGGAGCATCGGTGAGCCGCAACCCGAGATCGCGGCGCTGATCGCCGCGGGCAGGTTTCACGGTGACGTGCTCGACGCGGGCTGCGGGGAGGCGGCGACCGCGCTGGCGCTCGCCGAACGGGGCTTCACGACGGTGGGCCTGGACCAGTCGCCCACGGCGATCGAGCTGGCCCGCGCCGAGGCGCAGCGGCGCGGTCTGACCACCGCGACCTTCGACGTCGCCGACATCAGCGCCTTCACCGGGTACGACGGCCGGTTCGGCACGATCGTCGACTCGACGCTCTTCCACAGCATGCCGGTCGAGCTGCGGGACGGGTACCAGCAGTCGATCGTCCGCGCGGCCGCGCCGGGGGCGTCCTACTTCGTGTTGGTCTTCGACCGTGCCGCCCTGCCGTCGGACGGGCCCGTCAACCCTGTCACCGAGCAGGAGTTGCGCGACGTCGTCGGCCGCTACTGGGTGATCGACGAGGTGCGCCCCGCCCGCATCCACGCCAAGGTGCCCCCATCCTTCCGCGAGGGCTTCGAGGCGTTCGCCCACGCCGACGTCCGCGACGAGGCCAACGGTTGCACGTCGGTCGGCGCCTGGCTGCTGTCCGCCCACCTCGGCTGACCGTCCGGGTTCGCTACCCGTCGGCGCCCCCAATCCAGCCGTTTGGCAGGATTGGGGGCGCCGTGCATTCAACGCCGGGGCGGCTGCCTCGAGTGCGGACCCGAAGGAGTCAGATGGCGGAGACGGTCCTCGCGGACCCGGCCGGTCAACCGGGTTACTCGCGCGTCCTGCTCAAGCTGGGTGGGGAGATGTTCGGCGGCGGCCAGGTGGGATTGGACCCCGACGTCGTGGCACTGGTGGCCCGGCAGATCGCCGAGGTCGTGCGCGACGGCGTGCAGGTCGCCGTGGTCATCGGGGGCGGCAACTTCTTCCGCGGCGCGCAGTTGCAGCAGCGCGGCATGGAGCGCAGCCGCTCGGACTATATGGGCATGCTGGGTACGGTCATGAATAGCCTTGCGCTGCAAGACTTCCTGGAGAAGGAAGGCATCGACACCCGGGTGCAGACCGCCATCACGATGGGCCAGGTCGCCGAGCCGTACATTCCCGGGCGGGCCCGTCGTCACCTCGAGAAGGGCCGCGTCGTCATCTTCGGAGCGGGCATGGGGTTGCCCTACTTCTCCACCGACACCACGGCCGCGCAGCGGGCCCTGGAGGTCGGCGCCGAGGTGGTGCTGATGGCCAAGGCCGTCGACGGCGTCTACACCGACGATCCCCGCACCAACCCGGACGCCGAGTTCCTGACCGCCATCACGCACCGCGAGGTCATCGATCGCGGCCTGCAGGTCGCCGACGCGACCGCATTCAGCCTCTGCATGGACAACGAGATGCCCATCCTGGTCTTCAACCTGCTCGTCGACGGAAACATCGCGCGCGCGGTCGCAGGTGAGAGGATTGGCACACTGGTCACCACCTAACGGGTGGAGGACTGATGCGGGCGCCAGCGACGGGAGACATGACGTGATCGACGAAACCCTCTTCGAAGCCGAGGAGAAGATGGAGAAGGCGGTCTCGGTGGCGCGCGACGACCTGTCCTCCATCCGCACGGGTCGCGCGAACCCCGGCATGTTCAACAGGGTGCGGGTCGAGTACTACGGATCGCCGACCCCGATCACGCAGCTCTCCAGCATCAACGTGCCCGAGGCCCGCCTCGTCGTCATCAAGCCCTACGAGGCCAACCAGCTCCGCAACATCGAGGACGCGATCCGCAACTCCGATCTGGGCGTCAACCCCAGCAACGACGGCAACGTCATCAGGATCTCGGTGCCGCAGCTGACCGAGGAGCGCCGCCGCGATCTGGTCAAGCAGGCCAAGTCCAAGGGCGAGGACGCGAAGGTGACGGTGCGCAACATCCGCCGCAAGGCGATGGAGGAGCTGGCCCGCATCAAGAAGGACGGCGAGGCAGGCGAGGACGAGGTCGGGCGCGCCGAGAAGGATCTCGACAAGAGCACCCAGACCTACACGGCCCAGATCGACGACTTGGTGAAGCACAAAGAAGGCGAGCTGCTGGAGGTCTAGGTCGCCGCAGACCAGACCTTCAGCAACAGCACGGTGGCTGACACCGACACGGCTTCCGCCGACGGGGCCGATCCGTCCGGGCCCGCGAAGAAGCAGGGCAGGGCCGGACGCAACCTGCCCGCCGCGATCGGGGTCGGCGCATTCCTCGGCTTCGGGGTCATCGCGATCCTGGTGTTCGCGCCGCTGGGGTGGGTGCCCGTGGTGGCGATTGCGATGGCCGTCGCGACCCATGAGGTGGTCCGTCGCCTGCGCACCGCGGGTTACGCGATCCCGATCATCCCGTTGCTCGTCGGCGGTCAGGCCATCGTGTGGCTGACGTGGCCGTATGGTGCGCTCGGGGCCTTCGGTGCGTTCGGGGCCACCGTCGTGGCCTGCATGATCTGGCGGCTGCTCTCCGGTGGCCTACAGAACGCTCCGGTGAACTACCTCCGCGACGTGACGGCGACGGTCTTCCTCGCCGCGTGGATCCCGCTGTTCGGCGCGTTCGGTGCGCTGCTCGTCTATCCCGCCGACGGCCGCTGGCGGGTGCTGTGCCTGATGCTCGGCGTGGTGTTCTCCGACATCGGGGGATACGCCGCGGGCGTGTTGTTCGGCAAGCACCCCATGGTTCCGGCGATCAGTCCGAAGAAGTCGTGGGAGGGCTTTGCGGGGTCGCTGATCTTCGGTACCGCCGCCTCGGTGCTGGCCGTGACCTATCTGCTGGACAAGCCGGCGTGGGTCGGCATCCCGCTCGGCCTCATGCTCGTCATCACCGGCACGCTCGGCGACCTCATCGAGTCCCAGGTCAAGCGCGATCTGGGGATCAAGGACATGGGCACGCTGCTACCTGGGCACGGCGGTCTCATGGACCGACTCGACTCGGTCCTGCCGTCCGCGGTGGCGACGTGGGTCGTCCTCACGCTGTTGGCGTGACGTGCTGCGGGCGTTGAGCCAGCAGGCCAGGGCGCCCAGGAGCAGGCCGACGCCCACGCCGACGTCGATGCGCTGGCCGAGCAGCAGCCACGACAGCACGCCCGCCACCGCGGGGATGACGCAGAACAGCATCGACACCGCGGCCGCCCCGTGGTGGTTGATCGCCCGCACGTAGAGCGACAGCGCCAGGGTGGCATTGAGCAGGACGACGGCCGCTACGGCCAGGGCCGCCTTGAGCGGGTCGTGCGCGGCGAACGGCGTGACGAGCGCGAGCACGAGGGCAGGGACGAACGCGACGGCGTTCTGGATGGCGCCCGTCGCGCGAAAGTCCACGTTGGCGCAGAAGCGCTGCTGATAAACCCCACCGGCGGCCAGGCCGAGCAGTGCCACCAGGATCAGCAGGACCGCCGGGTCGACGCCCCGCTCCCCGACCAGGCGGCTGGCACACGCCGCGAACGCGGCTGCGACGCCTACGACGAGCGCGAGGACCCGCAGCAGCGGCAGCCCCTCGCGGAGGAAGGCCGCCCCGAGCAGTGCGGTGACGACGGGGTTCATGGCGATGAGCACCGCACACAGCACGGCGGGCGCACCCATCTGCACGGCTACGTAGAGGGGAAGGAATTGGCCCGCCTGCATCAGGAGTCCGACCACCGCCACGTGGCCCAGCTGGCGACCGGTCGGCCACCGCACGCCGGACAGCTTTGCCCACGTCGCGATGACCGCGGCCGCCCCGGCGAACCGGAAGGCGAGTACGGCCATCGGGGTCATCGAGCTGACGGCGAGCACGCCCAGCGGGTAGCCCATGGCGAAGGTGAAGCTGACGCTGGACGCGGTGGTCCAGGGCATGCGGCGAAGGGTCACTGGACCATCGTGGTCCGGCGGTCGGGGTGGAGTCCAACGATTATCGGTGATCGCATCGATCGTGACTGCTGATCAATGCCCTCGTTTCTTCCGACTTCGTGGAGCGCTTAGCGCCGTTTTGATCGTCATTGCTGATCGGAGTACCGTGGCGGCGTGAGTCAGACCCTGGACATCGCCCCGCTGCGCAGCGTCGTGGCCGTGGCCGACTGTGGGGGATTTCACCGCGCCGCGACCGTCCTGCACCTCACTCAGTCCGCGGTGAGTCAGCACGTGCGCCGGGTCGAGGCGGTCGTCGGCGGACCGGTCGTCCAGAAGTCCGGACGCGGCGTCGCGTTCACCGAGCTGGGCCACCGCGTGCTCGCCCACGCCCGCACGATCCTCGCCGCGCACGACCGCGCACTGGCCGATCTCGGCGCCGCCGAGGAGCGCGTGCTGCTCATCGGTGCCACCGAGCACGGCGCCGACGTCATGCTGCCCAGGCTCACGGGCGCGCTGGGGGAGCGACTGCCCGACTGGCGCCTACGGTTTCGCCTCGATCGCAACGTGACCCTGGCCGACGCCATCGAGCACGGCGCCGTCGACGTCGCCGTCCTGCTCGACGGTTCCGGTCTCGACCCGGCCAATGCCTCGGGAACGGTTGCGCTGCAATGGGTTTCGAGTCGTTCCTTCGCGCTGCCCGCCCACGAGCCGCTGCCGGTCGTGATGTTCTCCGAGCCGTGCACGCTGCGCGAACCCACGTTCGCCGCCCTCGACCGGCTCGGCGTGCCCTACCGGATCGCCGCCGAGAGCGCGGACCTGTCGGGCCTGTTCGCCGCGGTGCGTTCCGGGCTCGGCATGGCGCTATTGCCTCTCATCGGACGACTGCCCGACGGGCTGTGCCCCGCCGAGGGCATGTCGCCGTCCAGTCGCGCCACGGTGTTCGTCCGCGGCCGGTCCGGCGTCGACGCCGGTGCCCTCGAGGCGGTCGACCGGGCGGTCCGCGACGTTCTGAGTGAGCAGGCCCGATAATGGGCGAGACCATGAAATTGCCCCTGGTGTTCGACGCGCCCACCCGTGGGAAGCCCCCACGGCACTTCGCCGACCTCGACGACGACGCCCGCAGCGCCGCGATCACCGAACTCGGGCTGCCCGCCTTTCGCGGCAAGCAGCTGGCCAATCACTACTTCGGCAGGCTGACCGCCGACGCGCACGCCATGACCGACCTACCGGCCGCGATGCGCGAGCAGGTGGCGGGCGCACTGTTCCCGCCGCTGCTGAAGGTGGTCCGCGCCATCGAGTGCGACGGGGCGCAGACCCGAAAGACGTTGTGGCGCGCGGTCGATGGCACGACCATCGAATCGGTGCTGATGCGGTATCCGAACCGCAGCACCCTCTGTCTGTCGTCGCAGGCAGGCTGCGGCATGGCCTGTCCGTTCTGCGCGACCGGTCAGGGCGGGCTCACCAGGAACCTGTCCACCGCCGAGATCCTCGAACAGGTGCGGGCTGCGGCGGCCGTCATGCGCGATCAGCACGACGGCAGACTGTCGAACATCGTCTTCATGGGCATGGGCGAACCGCTGGCGAACTACAACCGGGTGCTGGCCGCGGTCAAGCGGATCATCGCGCCGCCGCCCCACGGGTTCGGCATCTCGGCCCGCTCGGTGACGGTCTCGACCGTCGGCGTGGCGCCAGCGATCCGCAAGCTCGCCGACGAACGCCTCGGGGTGACGCTGGCGCTGTCATTGCACGCCCCCGACGACGAACTGCGCGACACGCTGGTGCCCGTCAACAACCGGTGGAACGTCGGTGAAGCCCTCGACGCCGCACGGTATTACGCCGATGTGACCGGACGTCGGGTGTCGATCGAGTACGCGCTCATCCGCGACGTCAACGACCAGCCCTGGCGCGGTGACCTGCTGGGAAAGAAGTTGCATGGTGCGCTGGGCCCGCTGGTGCACGTCAACGTCATACCGCTCAATCCCACGCCGGGCAGCGAGTGGGACGCCAGTCCCAAACCCGTCGAGCGGGAATTCGTGAAGCGGGTGCGCGAACGCGGGGTGTCCTGCACGGTGCGCGACACCCGCGGGCGCGAAATCGCCGCCGCCTGTGGGCAATTGGCCGCCGAGGGCTAGATCTGCGCCGCAGCTCGCTTGGCGCTGCGGTGTGGAATGGCGCCGCGGGCTAGAACTGGCGCGGCGCGTCCACCCGGGCGCTCGATTGGCGCTGAGCGACTGACTAGCAACCGCGCGCCCACCGTCGAGACTGCTACCAGGGTGATGACTACTCGGGCGGGCTCAAGTGATCGCTGCAACACCTGATTTGTTGAGAGGTGTTGTTCGATGGCTTTTCGTGCTCGGGGTAGCAAAGCGCCGGAGTCGGCTCGTGGGGAGTTCTTGAGGGCGCTGAGGTTGGGGCTGTCGCAGTCGGCGGCTGCGACGGTGGCCGGGGTGTCGCATCAAACCGGTTCGAAATGGGCCGCAGAGGCGGGGGTCGCAGCCGATACGAGGCATCGGGGGATTCGGTACCCGGCAGCGGTGCGGGAGGTGTTCTGGGCGGCGATGCGCGGCGGGGCCGACGTCACGCAGGCCGCGGTGGCCGCGGGCGTGTCGGAGATCGCCGGTGCGGCCTGGGTCAAACAGGCTGGTTACGTGCCCAGAACCGCTGCTCCAGCTCGTGCCCTCGGCGCCGTCGATCGCTCGCCACGGCAGCGTGCGCCGCTGTCGTTTCTGGAGCGTTGCCGCCTGGAAGACCTGCTGGAGACCGGTTGCACCGCAGTCCGCGCTGCTGAACTGCTCGCCCGTCACCACAGCACGGTCCGCCGCGAGATCGCCAAGGGACTGACCTCGTCGGGGTATCGCGCCCGCGTCGGCCAGGACGTCGCCGAGGTCAATCGTCGCCGTCCGAAGGTGCGCAAGCTCGAAGGCGATCCTGTCGTGTTGGCCGAGGTTCTGAAAGGGTTGAGGTCGCGGCACAGTCCCGAGCAGATCGCGGGCCGGCTGCGGGTGGACTTCCCCGAGGATCCGGAGATGTGGGTGTCACGAGACGATCTATCAGGCGCTGTACGTGCAGCCACGCGGGGAGTTGGCCAGGTTGGTCAAGGACGCGTTGCGAACCGGGCGCACTCGCCGAAAGGCGCAGGGCCGCAACACCTCCGGTGTAGGCAAGCTCAAGGGCATGGTCAACGTCAGCGAACGACCCGCCGAAGCCGACGACCGCGCGATCCCGGGCCATTGGGAGGGCGATCTCATCCTGGGTGCCACCGCGACGAACTCCGCGATCGGCACCATGGTGGAGCGCACCACCGGGTTCGTCATGCTGCTGCACCTGCGCGGCGACCGCACCGCGGCCACCCTGGCCGAGGCGATGACGACGAGGATCCCCGAGATCCCCGAGGTGCTGCGCCGCTCACTGGCCTGGGATCAGGGCAGTGAGATGGCGTTGCACACCACGATCACCGAGGCCACCGGACTGCCGATCTACTTCTGCGACCCGCACAGCCCCTGGCAGCGCGGCACCAACGAAAACACCAACGGCCTACTCCGCCAATACTTCCCCAAAGGCACCGACCTGTCGTTCTACGGACCCGGCTGGCTCGACGAAGTCGCCGCCGAACTCAACGCCCGACCCCGCAAACGCCTCGGCTTCCGCACCCCCGCCGAAGAACTCGACCGGTTACTCTCAGACCCGTCCACATTCGTTGCAGCGACCGCCTGAATCCAAGTCGCACTTCGTCGTCCTCACCGCAGTCTCGACGGACGCCGACGCTAGTCGGGCTGTTTGATTCCGACCGCGTGCCGGAGCTGCGCGAGGAATTGGTCGCCGTCGTCGCTGCGCACGACGTAGTGCGACACCGCGACCCGGATGGCCGTCGCGGCCTTGACCGACGCGTTGGGCCCGGACAGCAGCTTCTCCAGGCGCTGGCGCATCTGCGGCACGATGCCCGCCAGCTGGGCGATCACCACCTCGGGCTCGATGTCGACGAGCCGCACGCCCGAATACGACTGCTGATACGCGACGATGAAACGCAGTGCGGCATCCAGTTTCTCGGTGCCACGTAGGCCTGCGGTCGCGTTGCCGATGCCGTAGTCGAACATCTCGCGCTCGTAGCGGCCGAAGGCCTCGAGCAGCTCGCCCTTCGACGCGAACCAGCGGTAGAGGGTCGGCCGCGAAACCCCGGCCTGCATGGCGACTTCGGAGAGACTGAGCTTCGTTCGGCCGCTGCGCGCGAGCACCTCGGTGGTGGCCGCCAGGATGCGGTGACGCGTCGAGGTGTCGCCGGGTTCGGGGTTCGCCCGCTCCGCGGTCATGCGTTCATTCGCTTCCAGGCCCTCGGCGTTCGCGGATCTAGACGTTGCACATGCACCGCCGATCGTAAGGTACCCAATGACCGCAGCCGCGGCCAACGGCGCAGCGCGTGGAGGGGTTCATCATGGCCGGACCGCTGGCGGGGATCCGAGTGGTCGAACTTGGCGTCTGGGTGGCGGCGCCCGCCGCGGGCGGCATCCTGGCCGACTGGGGCGCCGACGTCGTCAAGGTCGAGCCGCCGGCCGGAGACCCGGCCCGCATGTTCGGGCGCATGCTGCAGATCGCGTCGGGGGAGAACCCGCCCTTCGAGATGGACAACCGGTCCAAGCGCAGCATCGTGCTCGACCTGACGACGGAGGCGGGCGCCCGGGTGGCGCACGAGTTGCTGGCCGACGCCGACGTCTTCATCACGAACGTGCGACCCGGCGCGTTGCGACGCCTCGGGCTCGACTTCGCGACGGTCGCCGAGGGCAACCCACGGCTCGTCTACGGGCTCATCACCGGCTACGGCGCGACCGGTCCCGACGCCGACCGCGCGGCCTACGACGTGGCCGCGTTCTGGGCGCGTGCCGGTCTGGCCGACCTGCTGACCGCACCCGGTGGCACACCACCGTTCCAGCGCGGCGGGATGGGCGATCACTCCGTGGCCATGACGCTGGCGGCGGCGGTGTGCGCCGCGCTGGTCGCGCGCAATGGCAGCGGCCGCGGGCAACTGGTGACCACGTCGCTCTACCGCCAGGGCGCCTACACCGTGAGCTTCGACCTCAACACGCTGCTGCTAACGGGCCAGCAGGTGGCCATCGGGCAGCGCGAGACGATGGGCAATCCGTGCATGAACAACTACGCCGCGGCCGATGGGCGACGCTTCTGGATCGTGGGGCTGCAGGGGGATCGGCACTGGCCGGCGCTGAGCCGGGCCGTCGGCCGACCCGACTGGCTCACCGACGAGCGCTTCGCCACCGCCCGGGCGCGGGCCGCCAACGCGGCCGTGCTGATCGGCGCGCTCGACGAGATCTTCGCCGGACGGACTCTCGACGCCTGGGCCGAGGTCTTCGCCGAAGAACCGGACTTCTTCTGGTCGCCGGTCAACTCGATCGTCGACGTGCTGGCCGACGAGCAGTTCCACGCCGCGGGCGGGGTGGTCTACGTGCCCGACGGCGACTCCGGGCAGCCGATGGTCGCCACCCCGGCGGACTTCCACGGCACGCCGGCCGAGCCGACGTCGGTCGCCCCGGGCCTCGGTCAGCACACCGACGAGATACTCGACGAGCTGGCCCGACGTCGGGGCGAGTAGTCAAGTGCGCCATCGGGTTTCGCACACAGGCGCCAGACGGGCCGTCGTCAAGGTTTACAAATTCGACTGATGATGTCACGGTGGGCGGGTGCAATCGCCCCTACCCACCACCGGGGAGGCCGCCGTGGATCCAGGTCACCTAGTGGACATCGAGGAGCTCAAGCAGCTCAAGGCCAGGTACTGCCGGCTGCTCGACGCCAAGGACTGGACCGCGTGGCGACAGCTGTTCACCGACGACTTCGTCAGTGACACGTCCGCAGCCGGCGGAACGGTGGTCGAGGGTGCCGACGCGTTCGTCGCCTTCACCCGTCGCCAACTCGGCAAGCCGTCTCAGGTCACGGCGCATCAGGTGCATTCCCCCGAGCTGCAGGTGGTCTCGTCGACCGAGGCGACGGGGGTGTGGGCGCTGGAGGACGTGGTCCGGCTGGCGCCGGGAGTCAATTTGCGCGGCTACGGCCACTACCACGAGACGTATCACCAGCGCGACGGCCGCTGGTACCTCGCGAGCTCGACGCTGACCCGGCTGCGCGAGGACGTGTTCAACCCGTTCGTCTCCGTGTACCTGTCGCACCGCATCAAGGCAATGACCGCCCCACTGGCCAGAAGGATGACGAAATGACCTCTCGCGCAACCGGTCCGGTTCTCATCACCGGTGCCTTCGGGCAGGTGGGCAGGCGGTGCACCGAGATCCTGCTCGACCGGGGTCGCACCGTCGTCGCGATGGAGCTGCGCAACGACACGACGGTGGCCACCGCCGAGGAACTGGCCACGCGCGGCGGCACCCTGATCCCGGCGTACGTCGACCTGCTCGACGCCGACGCGGTCGCCGCCCTCGTCGCCGAACACCAGCCCGTCGCGATCGTGCACCTCGCCGCGATCTTCGCGCCCTCGTCCTACCGCAATCCGCGGCTGGCGAGGAAGGTCAACGTGGGCGGCACCGAGAACCTCCTCGCGGCCGCCGCCGCGCTGTCGACGCCGCCGCTGTTCCTCTATGCGTCCAGCGCCGCGGTGTACGGCTCGCGCAACCCGCACCGCTACCCGGAACGCATCACGGCGAGCACCCCGGTCGACCCCATCGACCAGTACGGCGAGGACAAGGTGTTGGCCGAGAAGGCCATTGCGGTCAGCGGGCTGCCGCACGCCGTCCTGCGACTGGCCGGGATCA
This sequence comes from Mycolicibacterium madagascariense, assembly GCF_010729665.1. NCBI lineage: Bacteria > Bacillati > Actinomycetota > Actinomycetes > Mycobacteriales > Mycobacteriaceae > Mycobacterium > Mycolicibacterium madagascariense. The sequence goes on from NZ_AP022610.1 coordinate 2,301,719, forward strand.
TCTCCCCGGACGGCGCGTCGAACATGAACGCCGACTACCTGCTGCTGATGCGGGCGACGCCCGGGGACAACCGCATGCACACCGTGGATTCCCGCGACGTCGCGCTCGCCTTCGCGAACGCCGTCGACCGCGGGGACGCGATCGACGGAAAGACGTTGTTGATCGCCGGCGACGACAGTCACGTCCGCACCCATCGCGAACTGGAGGACGAGATGATGGAGGCCGTCGGTCTCGGCCGACTCGGGAACGGTGCGAGCCTGCCCGGCGACCCGGACGACGACCGCGGCTGGAGCTTCACCGGGTGGTTCGACACCTCGGAATCCCAGTCGCTGTTGAACTTTCAGCAGCACACCTGGCCGCAGACGAAGGCCTGGGTCGCGGACGCGATGGGTGCGCGCCGGCTCGTGATCGGTCTGCTCGGGCCGGTGGCGCGTCCGGCGCTGCGGCTGGTGTTGCAGGTCCAGCGTCACGTCGAGGGCAGGGGCCGCTACGCCGATCCGTGGACGCTGATCGAACGGAAGTACGGCAGCGACGTCCTGACGCCGACCGACTACTAGGTGGACGCCGCGTCGACGGGAGCCGGTTCGCGGTGAAGTTCGCCATCACCCATCCAATGCATTCCCACCCCTATGACGCCGAACTGGCCAGCGGGCCGGGGGTCGGCGCGGTGGCGGTTGCTGCGGAGGCGGCGGGATTTAGCGGCTTCGGTTTCACCGACCACCCCGCGCCGACGCAGCGCTGGCTGCAGTCGGGGGGCCACGACGCCCTCGATCCGTTCGTCGCGATGGGCTTCGCCGCCGCGCGCACGACCACTCTGCGGCTGATCCCGAACGTCGTCGTGCTGCCGTATCGCAACCCGTTCGTGGTCGCCAAGGCGGGCGCCACGCTCGACCTGCTCTCGGGGGGCCGGTTCACCCTCGCTGTCGGGGTCGGCTACCTCAAACGCGAATTCGCCGCGCTCGGAGTCGATTTCGAGGAGCGTGGTGCGCTGTTCGAGGAGGCGCTGCGGGCCATCCTCGAGGTGTGGACGGGCGACGACGTCTCGTTCGAGGGGCGGCACTTCACGGCGTCGGGCATCACCGCCCATCCGCGACCGGCGAGCAGGCCGCATCCGCCGATCTGGATCGGCGGCAACACCGCGGCGGCGCGGCGCCGGGCCGTCCGGTACGGCGACGGTTGGTGCCCGTTCCCCGCGCCGCCGCAGCTGGCGCAGACCGCACGGACCTCGGCGCTGGATTCGCTGACCGCCCTCGGCGAGGCCATAGACGACCTGAGGCGGCGCTGCGACGACGCGGAGCGCGATCCGTCGACACTCGACGTCACGTTCACCAACGTCGACGGCGGGTCGCCCGCGGACGCCGACTTCGAAGCCGACCGCTACCTCGCCGGCGTCGACCGGCTCGCTCGTCTCGGCGTGACCTGGGTTCAGGTGCACGTTCCCGGTGATGGGCTGGCACGGACGCTGGAGGCCATTCAGAAGTTCGGCGAGCAGGTGATCGGTTAGCGCAGCGGGCGCGGCAGGTGGGCGACCATGTCGACCCGCGTCTCGTCGAAGCTCAGCAGGCCCTGGATCGGCGTGCTCTCGGGTGGGGTGTCCTCGTAGCTCCAGGCGACGTCCGCGTGCACGTCGTCGTCGACCACGGCCGACCAGTAGGTGGCGTCACCCTTGTAGTTGCAATAGCTGACGGTGTCGGATCTGCGCAGGACGTCGGTGAGGACCAGCGCGGGATCGACGTAGAGGCGCGGCGGCAGCGACGTCTCGAAGACGGCGACCGTCTCGGCGGTATCGACCAGCACGGTGCCCGCGACGGTGACGCGCAGCCTGCGCTGAGTGGGGCGGCAGTCCACCCGGTGATACGGATTGGGCGGGTAGTGGACGAGCCTGCGCCCCTCCTCGAACCACGCGTCGACGGCGTCCCACGGCACCCGAACGTAGCCGGGCGCCTCGGGCACCGGGTCGTGCGGCAGACCGGCCACGTCGTCGGCCAGGAACGCGTAGCCGAGCGCATGCCCGCGGCGGTGCACCAGCAGTGCGTGTTCGGTGTCGACGACGGGGTGGCCGTCCTTGATCGCCTGGATGCGGCGCGGATGGGGTTCGACGAAGACGACGTCGGGCGGCAGCGGTGGGGAGAACCACCCGGCCGGGTCGGCGCTGAGCGGGCCTCGACCGGCGACCAGACTCATCGTCGACGACGGGGGTTAACGGGTCCAGCCGCGCTTGCGCAACCACCAGTCGCGGAACACGATGCCCCAGATGGTCAGGGCGAAGCCGACCAGGTAGATGTCCTCGACGTGCCCGACCTGGTTGCCCCGCAACATCGCCAGCATGAAGAAGCCGGCCAGGATGCCGCCAATCTGGATGGCGCGGTGGTTCTGCTTGGACCAGCCCCAATTCGCCGACGGCACGTCCTCGACGTCGACTCCGGTGTGTCGTTCGACCTCGGTGTTCGCCACGGTTGCTCCTCCAGGGTTCCCGGTCAATTAGCCACATTCTGGCATACGACGACGTGTCGTATTCGGCGAGAGGCTGATTCGTGCACCGTCGACCAGCCCCTGGCGTCGGCTGCGCTAGCGGACGGCCTCGTATCGGCGGAGCGCCTCGGTGCGTTCGGCAGCGTGATCGACGATCGGCTCGGGGTAGTCGCTGCCCCCGAACTCGGGCACCCAGCGGTTGACGTAGGCGCCGTCGGGGTCGAACTTCTTGCCCTGCGTCGTCGGGTTGAAGACCCGGAAGTATGGCGCGGCGTCGGTGCCGCAGCCCGCTGCCCACTGCCAGCCGTGCTGGTTGCTGGCCATGTCGCCGTCGGTGAGCTGCTCCAGGAACCAGCGGGCGCCCCACTGCCACGGCAGATGCAGATCCTTGACGAGGAACGACGCCGTGATCATCCGCACCCGGTTGTGCATGTAGCCGGTCTCGGCGAGCTGGCGCATACCGGCGTCGACGATGGGATAGCCCGTCTTGCCCGCCTTCCACGCTTCGAAGCGCTTCTTGGCGCCGGCGTCCTCGTCGACCTCGATGCGGTCGAAGTCCTTGTTCCAGTTCCACCAGACGCTGTCGGGCCAGGCGTGCAGCACGGTCGCGTAGAAGTCGCGGAAGGCCAGCTCGCGCAGATAGGCCTGCGCCCCTTCGCCGTTGCCGAGATCGGCGGCCATCGTTCGCGGGTGTATCGCGCCGAACTTGAGGTGGGCGGACATGCGGCTGGTGCCATCGTGGTCGGGCCGGTTGCGGTCATCGGAGTAGTCGTCGACCACCGAGCCGACGAACTTCTTCCACTCCTTGCGCGCCGCCGCCTCACCGGCCGGGTGCTCGAGGGTGGCGTCGCCCTTGGGGATGTCGACCCCGCCCGAGACGTCGGAGGGGTCGATCCAGGAGGCCGTCTTGGCGCTGGTGCGCGCGGGCGTCCGCCAGCCGTGCTGCTTCCAGGCGTTGAAGAACGGCGTGAACACCTTGTACGGCGTGCCGTCGTCTTTGGTCACGCGGCCGGGCGACACCAGGTACGGCGAGCCCGACTCCTCGAGCGGAACGTCGCCCAGCGCCTCGCGCACCGCGGCGTCCCGCTTCGTTCCGAACGGGGTGAAGTCCTCGGACACGTGCACCGACGTCGCGCCAATCTCCTTGACCAGAGCGGGGATTCGCTTCTCTGGCCGGTCCTCGGTGACGAGGAGTTTGCCATCGAGGTCGTCGCGAAGTTCGCGCAGCGAGTCGTAGAGATACTGCAGTCGACGGGGCCCGGCCGACGCCCGCAACCGCGGGTCCAGGACGTAGCAGGCCAGCACGTCCTGGCCGTCCTTGGCGGCGTCGAGCAGCGGGGGCAGGTCGTGCAGGCGCAGGTCCCGGCGGAACCACAACAGCGAGGTCATGGTCTGATCTTGCCCTCTTTCCGCGACGAGAAAACGCCCGGACGGAAGTCGTTGCGAACCCGCCTGCACACGCTGAGACAATCCCACCATGACGCCGATCACCGATGACTATCCGCGCGACATGGTGGGGTACGGGGCTCACCCGCCCCATCCGCAGTGGCCCGACGGCGCCAACATCGCGGTGCAGTTCGTCCTCAACTACGAGGAGGGCGGTGAGAACAACGTCCTCCACGGTGACGAGTCCTCCGAGACGTTCCTCTCGGAAATCATTGGCGCGCAGCCCTTCCCGAACCGACACATGAGCATGGAGTCGCTCTACGAGTACGGCTCGCGCGCCGGGCTGTGGCGCGTGCTGCGGATGTTCGATCAGCGCGAACTGCCGCTGACCATCTTCGGCGTGGCCAGCGCGCTGGCCCGCAACCCCGAAGCGCTCGCGGCGTTCCAGTCGCGCGGTGACGAGATCGCCTGCCACGGATTGAAGTGGCGCAGCTACCAGCTCGTCGACGTCGACACCGAGCGCGCCGACCTGGCCGAGGCGGTCCGCATCATGACCGAGCTGACCGGTTCGGCGCCGCTGGGTTGGTACACCGGCAGGGACTCGCCCCAGACGCGCGAACTCGTGGTCGAGCACGGCGGATTCCTGTACGACTCCGATTCCTATGCCGACGACCTGCCGTACTGGACCCGCGTCGCGGGCACCGATCACCTCGTCGTGCCGTACACGTTGGACACCAACGACATGAAGTACGTGTCGGCGAGTGGGTTTCCGAGCGGGTCGGACTTCTTCGCCTATCTACGGGATGCGTTCGACGTGCTGTATGCCGAAGGTGTTGCGGGAGCACCGAAGATGCTGTCGGTGGGGCTGCACTGTCGCCTGGTCGGCCGGCCTGCGCGGATCGCTGCGCTCGGGCGGTTCCTCGACCACTTGCAGTCCCACGACAAGGTGTGGGTCGCGAGGCGTGTCGACATCGCCCGGCATTGGGCGGAGCACTTCCCGCCGGGTGCGTGAGCTCGATGGTGCGCACCTAGTCAGCGAAGAGCCGTGGCGGTCTTCGGGTGAAGGCAATTGCCCACCTCTGAGCGAATCGCGTTGTGCAACTGCGGCTTTCGACGCTCGGTGGGCGGGGTGGTGTCGGTGGTCGAAGGTATGTTCGAAGGGTGGATGGGGACGGTGACCGCGCGGTGCTCGTGCGCTATCTCGCGGCTTCTGACGCCGTGGCCGCCTTGAGCCTGGAGTCCTTCGGCGTCACCGAACTGCTGGGGGCGTTGGGGGTATTGGAGGTCGCCGATCGGCGCCGCGCGGCGTTGATCCATCAGATCCTGGCCCGGTTGTCCCGCGAGGCCAACCCCGTCGCCTTGGGCGGGAAGTCCTGGAAGGCGCTGCTGGCGGATCGGCTGAAGATCACCGCTGTCGATGCGCAGCGCCGGCTCGATCACGCCCGTGATTTGGGGCCGCGGGTCTCCCTGATCGGTGAGTCCCAGGAGCCGGTGTTGCCGTTGGTGGCCGCCCTGGTCGCCCAGGGCGCGATCGGGGCCGATCACGTGGTCAGGATTCGGGAGTTCTTCGCCAAGGTGCCGTCCTGGGTGACGGTGGCCGACCGGGAGGGGTGTGAGGCGTCGCTGGCGTTGCAGGCCCCCGGGTTGACCCCGGAGGAGCTGAAGAAGGTCGCCGACAAGTTGTTGACCTACCTCGATCAGGACGGCCCCGAACCCGACGACACCGATCCCGCGCCGCCGAGCGGGTCCCTGGCGTTGGGGCCGCAACGCTCGAATGGGATGAGCGTGCTCAGCGGGGAACTCGATCCCGAAGCCCGGGCGGTGTGGGAGGCGATCTACGCCAAGTTGGCCGCCCCGGGGATGTGCAACCGCGACGATCCTCATCCGTGTGTGTCCGGGACCCCGAGCCAGGAACAGATCGAGGGGGATCATCGCTCGCTGGGGCGGCGTCAGCTCGATGCGATGGTCGCCGTGGGGCGGATGGTGCTGCAGTCGGGGACCCTGGGTCAGCACAACGGGTTGCCGGTCACGGTGATCATCAGCACCACCCTGCAGGACCTGGAAGCCGCGGCGGGGCTGCCCGAGACACCGCCGCCGCCGGCGACGCTGTTCGACGGAGAGCCTGTCGCCCCCGGGCCGGCCGCTGAGCCCGAGCCGGATGCCGACCCGCAGGCCGAGCCCGCTGCGGCCGCCTCGGAAACCGAGCCCGAGCCCGCAGCCGAGCAGGAACCGGTCGCCGCGCCGCAGAGGGACACTGAGCCCGCCGGGGCCGAGCTGGGGTCAGACGCCAGCAGCGCGCCCCCACCGTCCGAGCCCAAAACGCCAAGCGCACCAACCCCCGAGCCCGCGCCAACCCCCACCCCCGCACCGCGCCCCGCGACCTCCAGGACCGCGGTCACCGCCGGGGGCACCGTGCTGCCCATGCGCGACGTCATCCGCATGGCATCCCACGCCTACCACTACCTCACCGTCTTCGACCGCCACACCAACGAAGTCCTCTACTGCGGGCGCACCAAGCGCATCGCCCCACCGGCGCACCGCATCGTGCTCTACGCCCGCGACCGCGGTTGCACCAAACCCGGCTGCACCGTCCCGGCCTACGGCACCCAGGTCCACCACGTCAACGGCTGGGCCAAACACGGCGGCCAAACCAACGTCAACGAAGAAGTCCTGGCCTGCCCACCCGACAACCGCCTCGCCGAATACGGCTGGACGGTCACCATCACACCCCAAGGGGTGCAATGGATCCCACCCCCAGAACTCGACACCGGCCAACCCCGACTCAACTACTACCACCACCCCGAACGCCTCCTCGGCAGACCCGGGACGGGCGACCCGTCATCGGGCTGAAGCCCGCGCAGCAGTTGAAGCGTGCGCACCGCCGCGGCGTGGGGATCCGGTGGACGCGGGTCGAGAATCCGCCAGCCAGCACGTCCCAGTCTCCGCGTCCACACCTCGCCCGAGAGAGTAGGCGGCGTCCGACGTCAGCCGGCCATGTGCAACCGCGCCCCGTCAGCCGTAGGTGAACGAGAACGCCTGCAGGCCCTTGCTCAGACTCACGTCGACGTGTCCGGCGTCGCTCGTCTCGTTGGCGACGATCTGATGCATGTTGGGCGGCCCGCTCACCGGAATCACCGACGTCTTCCCGTCATGGGTGACGGTCACGTTTCCCGTACCTCCGACCACCAGATAGACCTGGTGCGCATGGTAATTCAGCGCAATGGAGGCCCCGTCGTCCACGGCCGTGATGCCCTGGTAGTCCAGAGCCCACCGGCCCTTCAGCGCGAACGAGTCGGCGGCGAGCTGAGGAGGCAACGCAAACGTGGCCTCGCCCTGGTCATAAACCCCCTGGCCGCCGTAGTTGACCACCTTGCCGACGCTGAAGTACGTCTCGGGCGTGGTCGGGGAGGTCGGCGTGGTGTCCTTGCCATCGGTGGCGGGCGGCAGTTGGACGCCCTTGTTCGCCTGCACGAGCAGTTGGCGGATCAGGTCTTCGGTGACGTCGTAGTCGCCCTCGCCGAACTTGACGTGGCGGACGGTGCCCGTCGCGTCGATGAGGTACTCGGCGGGCCAGTACCTGTTGCGGTAGTTGGTCCACGTCGACAGGCTGTTGTCGAGCGCGATGGGATAGGTGATGCCGAGGTCGGCGGCCCCGCTGGCGACGTTCGACGCGACCTTCTCGAACCCGTACTCCGGGGAGTGCACGCCGATGACGTCGAGGCCCTTGTCCCGGTAGGCGTCGTACCACCCGACGACGTGGGGGATGGCGCGCTGGCAGTTGATGCATGAATACGCCCAGAAGTCGATCAGAACGACCTTGCCACGCAACGACTTCAGATCGATGTGAGCGCCGCCGGGCGTGTTCAGCCACGCGGTGATGCCCCTGAGGTCGGGCGCCGTGCCGCAACTCTCGAGCTTCTTGCCGCCGTTCGAGCAGTTCGACAGCTGGGCGTTCTGATCGTTGACCAATCCGCCGAGGTTCAGTTTCTGCAACTGCTCCTCACCGCCGACCTTCTGCTGCAGACCGGCGGTGTAGTCGGGGATCGCTCGCTGTAGCACCGCGGGGAGGTCGAAGACGAGCGCGACCGCCAGCAGGATCGTCACGACCCCGGCGATCACGCGAATGCGTCGCTGACGGTTGCGGAAGGAGGCGACGCGTTCGGCCACCCGTCGCCCCGCGAGAGCGAAGATCAGCAGCGGGATCGCAGCCCCGACCGCGAACGACAGCGTCAGCGCGACGGTGCTGACGCCGATGGTGCCGGTGGCTCCGGCGAGCACGATCGCGGCCAGCACCGGCCCCGCGCACGGCACGTAGAGCACACCGAGGGCCAGACCGAGCCCGAATCCGCTGTTCCCGCTGCCGAATTGGCGTTGCGGCAGCTTGGCGAACGGTTTCTCCAGCAGCGACTCGATCCGGGGGAAGATCAGCCCGAGGCCGATCGCCACCAGCGCGACGAGTGCCACCCATCGGACCGCGTCCTGCGGCAGGTGCAGCAGCGACAGCAGCGCCGAACCCAGCAGGGTCACCACGCTGAAACTCAGGACCAAGCCCGCGATCACCAGATAAGGGCGTAGGGCCACGGCCCGCGTCGGGGGCGCCTCGGTCGCGACCGCCCCGTCCCCGTCGGCCCCTCGGACGCTCTGCGTCCCGGAGAAGAAGATGACCGGCAGCACCGGCAGGATGCACGGCGAGATGCCGGTGATCAGCCCGCCGAGGAAGCCGATGGCGATCAGTGTGAGCATGTCTTCCATTCGTTGCCAGGGCCATCGCGGATGGGGCGCCCGAGCGCCAAAGGCGCCATGGGTCAAGGAATTTCGCGTGCGAGGACGCCCGAGACGCGACGGGGCGGCCCGGCACTGGGCCGGACCGCCCCGTCTGAGCCGAGGTGCGCGTCGACTACATGGCCGGCGGCGCGGGCGGCATGAGCACGGTGTCGATCATGTAGACCGTCGCATTCGCGGTCTGCACGCCACCGCACACCAGGCCGGCGTTGGCGACCTTGAGGTTGGCGCCCATGCCGGTGACGGTGACGTCGTCACCCTGAACCGTCTTGTGGGTGCCGACGACCTGCGCAGGGCTCAGTCGTCCCGGAACCACGTGGTAGGTCAGGATGTTCGTCAGCATCGGTGCATCGGTCTTGAGCTGGTCCAGCGTCGCGGGGTCGATCTTGGCGAACGCGGCGTCGGTCGGCGCGAAGACGGTGTAGTCACCGCTGTCCAGCGTGTCGACCAGGTTCACGCCCGGGTTCAGCTGACCGGAGACCGCCGAGGTCAGCGTCTTCAGCATCGGGTTGTTGGAGGCCGCGACGGCCACCGGATCCATGGCCATGCCCGCCACCGAGCCCGGTCCCGTCGGAACCTCCTTGGCGTACGCCGCGCAGCTGTTGCCGACGAGTCCGGAGGCGGGATCGGCCTGGGCGATGCCGGCCGACGCCAGCAGTCCGGCAGCGGCCATCGCGACGACGGAGATGCCGGTGACGGTCTTCTTGGTACGGGTGTTCGATTTCATCGTGATCAACTTTCAGTTGGGTTTTTACACACGAACTAGCTTGCGGCGCAAGCTATTTGGCAGGAGGCATCAGGACGGTGTCGATCATGTACACCGTGGCGTTGGCGGTGTGGACACCGCCGCAGACCAGACCGGCCTGGTTGAACTTCAGACCTTCGCCGGAACCGGTGACCGTCACGTCGTCGCCCTGAACGGTCTTGTGGGTGCCGACGACCTGCGCCGGGCTGAGCTGGCCGGGGATCACGTGGTAGGTCAGGATTCCCTTGAGCAGCGGCGCATCGGTCTTGAGCTTGTCGAGCGTGGCCGAGTCGATCTTGGCGAACGCGTCATCGGTGGGGGCCAGGACGGTGAACTGTCCGCCGTTGAGGGTGTCGACCAGGTTGACACCCGGGTTCAGCTTGCCGGAGACGGCCGACGTCAGCGTCGTGAGGAGCGGGTTGTTGGAGGCTGCGGTCGCGACCGGATCTTGCGCCATCCCGGTCACCGAGCCGGGGCCCTCCGGCACCTTCTGGGCGTAGCCGGCGCATCCCGAGCCGACGAGATCGGCGGCCGGGTCGGCGGCGCCGGTCATGGCCGGGGCGCTCGACGAGCTGCTCAGCACGCTCGACGAGATGCTGCTGGCGCTGCTGGACACTCCACTGGCGGTCTGGCTCGCCGTATCGCTCGAGCAAGCGGAGGTTCCGAGGACGGCAACGGCGGTGAGGCCTGCCGCGGCCAGCGCGCGATGAGTCGACTTCATGAGGTGATCACTCCAATGTGGTCCGGGCCGACGCGTTCCGTCGACCTCGTGGGGCATTCGCGGTGATGCCCATCACGGATGGACCTCAACCCCCCATGTCACAGTTGCGTCACAAGTGGTTGTGAGTCTGCTGGCAGTAGGACCACCCCCCGACGTTGGGCACAATGGTGCGGTGACGTCGGGTGGCAGGGAGCGATTGCGGATACTCGTGCTGGGGAGCACCGGCTCGATCGGCACCCAGGCGCTGGACGTGATCGCCGCCAACCCCGACCGCTTCGAAGTCGTGGGCTTGGCCGCGGGTGGCGGAAATCCTGAGCTGTTGAGCAAGCAGCGGGCGCAGACCGGGGTCGCCAATGTCGCAGTGGCCTCGCCGGAGGCTGCCGACGCGATCGGCGACGTGACCTACGTCGGCGCCGACGCGGCCACCCGTCTCGTCGAGGACGTCGAGGCCGACGTCGTCCTCAATGCCTTGGTGGGAGCCTTGGGGCTGCGACCGACCCTGGCGGCCCTGGAATCCGGCGCACGTCTCGCGCTGGCGAACAAGGAGTCGTTGATCGCCGGCGGTCCGCTGGTGCTGAAGGCGGCCCAGCCCGATCAGATCGTGCCGGTCGACTCCGAGCACTCCGCGTTGGCGCAGTGTCTGCGCGGCGGCTCGGCCGCCGAGGTCGACCGGCTGGTGCTGACGGCGTCCGGCGGCCCGTTCCGCGGCTGGTCGGCCGCCGACCTCGACGCCGTCACCCCGCAGCAGGCGGGCGCGCACCCCACGTGGTCGATGGGTCCGATGAACACGCTGAACTCCGCATCGCTGGTGAACAAGGGGCTTGAGCTCATCGAGACCCACCTGCTGTTCGGCATCGACTACGAGCGGATCGACGTCGTCGTGCATCCGCAGTCGATCGTGCACTCGATGGTGACCTTCGTCGACGGCTCCACGATCGCTCAGGCCAGTCCGCCGGACATGCGGCTGCCCATCGCGCTGGCGCTCGGATGGCCGGATCGCGTACCGGGCGCCGCCGCGGCGTGCGACTTCACCACGGCCTCGACCTGGAATTTCGAGCCGCTCGACGACGAGGTGTTCCCGGCGGTGGCGCTGGCCCGGGAGGCGGGCAGCCGCGGCGGATGCCTCACCGCGGTATACAACGCAGCCAACGAGGAGGCCGCGGCGGCGTTCCTGGCGGGGCGGATCCGCTTCCCGGCGATCGTGCGGATCGTGGGTGAGGTGCTGCGCGCTGCCGACCAGTGGGCCGCCGAACCGGTTACCGTGGAAGACGTACTCGAGGCGCAGGACTGGGCGAGAGCCAGGGCTGGCACCGCCGTCACGCAGGCAGCACAGGAGGTCGTACCAACCCGATGATGTTCGTACTGGGCATTGTGCTGTTCGCACTGGCGATCCTGGTGTCGGTCGCGCTGCACGAATGCGGGCACATGTGGGTGGCACGCGCCACCGGAATGAAGGTGCGGCGCTACTTCGTGGGCTTCGGCCCGACGGTGTGGTCGACGAAGCGGCCCAACCGGCTCGGCTACACCGAATACGGCGTCAAGGCCGTTCCCCTCGGTGGCTTCTGCGACATCGCCGGCATGACGTCGGTCGACCAGCTCGCCCCGGAGGATCAGCCGCACGCGATGTTCCGGCAGAAGGTGTGGAAGCGCGTCGCAGTGCTCTTCGCAGGCCCCGGCATGAACTTCGTCATCGGGCTCGTCCTGCTGTACGCCATCGCGGTGGTCTGGGGCCTGCCCAACCTGCATCCGCCCACCGCCGCCATCGTCGGCGAAACCGCTTGTGTCGCACCGGAAGTCGCCAAGGGCAAACTGGGTCAGTGCCAGGGCCCCGGGCCGGCGGCGACGGCGGGCATCAAGCCGGGTGACACGGTGGTGAAGGTCGGCAGCACCGACGTGGACACCTTCGAGAAGATGGTCGCGGCGGTGCGCACGCTCGACGGGCCGACGCCGTTCGTCGTGCAGCGCAACGAGAGTGGCCGGACCACGGAGTTCACCACCACGGTCGACCCCACGCGCACCACGCGCTGGACCAAGGACGGCAACGGTGGGGCCACCAACGTGGCTGCCGTTGGCATCGCCGCCGCCCAATTCGGTCCGACGCACTACAACCCGCTGTCGGCCGTGCCCGCGACGGTCGCCTTCACCGGCGATCTGGTGGTCGAACTCGGCAAGTCGCTGGCGAAGATCCCCACGAAGATCGGCGCCCTGTGGCACTCGATCGGCGGGGGAGTGCGCGACCCCGATACGCCGATCAGCGTCGTCGGCGCCAGCATCATCGGTGGCGACACCGTCAACGCCGGGCTGTGGGTGGCGTTCTGGTTCTTCCTCGCCCAGCTGAACTTCGTGCTCGGCGCGATCAACCTGTTGCCGCTCCTGCCGTTCGACGGCGGCCACATCGCGATTGCCGTGTACGAGAAGATCCGCAATATGATTCGCTCGGCGCGCGGCAAGGTCGCCGGCGCCCCCGTGAACTACCTCAAGCTGATGCCCGCCACCTACGTCGTCCTCGTCGTGGTGGGCGGCTACATGCTGCTGACCGTTACCGCCGACCTGGTCAACCCGATCAGGCTCTTTCAATAGTCACGACGAAGGAACTCTCATGACCGTCGGTTTGGGATTGCCGGCACCGCCGCCGCCGACGCTGGCCAAGCGCCGCAAGACCCGTCAGCTCATGGTCGGTGACGTCGGCGTCGGCAGCGACTACCCGATCGCCGTGCAGTCGATGTGCACCACCAAGACCCACGACGTCAATGCGACGCTGCAGCAGATCGCCGAGCTGACCGCGTCGGGCTGTGACATCGTCCGCGTGGCGTGCCCCCGTCAGGAGGATGCCGACGCGCTTCCCGCGATCGCCAAGAAGGCGAACATCCCCGTCATCGCCGACATCCACTTCCAGCCGAAGTACATCTTCGCGGCGATCGACGCGGGCTGCGCGGCGGTGCGCGTCAACCCCGGCAACATCAAGGAGTTCGACGGTCGGGTCAAGGAGGTCGCGAAGGCCGCCGGTGACGCGGGCATCCCGATCCGCATCGGCGTCAACGCCGGTTCACTCGATCCGCGGTTGATGAAGAAGTACGGCAGGGCGACGCCGGAGGCGCTCGTCGAGTCGGCCCTGTGGGAGGCCTCGCTGTTCGAGGAGCACGGGTTCGGCGACATCAAGATCAGCGTCAAGCACAACGATCCGGTGATCATGGTGGCCGCCTACGAGCAGCTCGCCGAGAAGTGCGACTACCCGCTGCACCTCGGCGTCACCGAAGCGGGTCCCGCCTTCCAGGGCACCATCAAGTCCGCCGTCGCGTTCGGTGCGCTGCTGGCCAGGGGCATCGGTGACACGATCCGGGTGTCGCTGTCGGCGCCGCCGGTCGAGGAGATCAAGGTCGGCACGCAGATCCTCGAGTCGCTGAACCTGCGTCCGCGTGGGCTGGAGATCGTGTCGTGCCCGTCGTGCGGGCGCGCGCAGGTCGACGTCTACACGCTCGCCAACGAGGTGTCGGCGGGACTCGAGGGTCTGGACGTCCCGCTGCGCGTCGCGGTCATGGGATGCGTCGTCAACGGACCGGGAGAGGCCCGCGAGGCCGACCTCGGGGTGGCGTCCGGCAACGGCAAGGGACAGATCTTCGTCAGCGGCGAGGTGATCAAGACCGTGCCCGAGCAGATGATCGTCGAGACGTTGATCGAAGAGGCGATGAAACTCGCCGAGGAGCGCGGCCTGCATGATGCCAGCGGCGCACCCATTGTGACCGTAAGCTGACGGGGAAGCCGTGGTCCGGGTCACCCGTGGCCCCGGTCGCAGCCAGCACCTAGAAGGACCCCATGTCCGCTCCTCCGCTGTTTCGGCTCGCCGATGAGCGACGCGTCTCGGTGGTACGCGATGCCGCCATGGTGCGCCGGGTCCTCGACGAGGACCCCATCGGCTCCTGCATGGTCGCCTCCCGGGTGGCCGACCACGGCGTCGACCCCACGGCCATCGGTGGCGAGATGTGGACCAGGCGCCGACCGACCGACTCGCTGTGCTTCGCCGGGGCGAACCTGATCCCGCTTCGCGGCGAGATCGGTGACCTGGTGGCCTTCGCGGACAAGGCCACGAGCACCGCCCGTCGGTGCTCGTCGCTGGTCGGTCGCGCCGAGTTGGTGATGCCGATGTGGCACCGGCTCGAGAGCGCGTGGGGACCCGCGCGCGACGTGCGCGACCACCAACCGCTGATGGCGCTCGACGCGGAACCGCAGTGTGCGATCGATCCCCGGGTGCGCCCCGTGCGCATCGAGGAACTCGACGCCTACCTGGTGGCCGCGGTCGACATGTTCATCGGCGAGGTGGGCGTCGATCCGCGACTCGGAGACGGCGGGCGGGGATACCGTCGCCGCGTCGCCGGGCTCATCACGGCGGGTCGGGCGTGGGCGCGTTTCGAACACGGTCAGGTGGTGTTCAAGGCCGAGGTCGGCTCGCAGTCGCCGTCGGTCGGACAGATCCAGGGCGTGTGGGTGCATCCCGACTGGCGTGGCCGGGGACTGGGGGCTGCGGGCACGGCGGCGCTGGCCGGAGCCGTGGTCCGCAGCGGCCGCGTCGCGAGCCTCTACGTCAACGGCTACAACACGATTGCGCGAGCGACCTACGCCCGCATCGGGTTCACCGAGGTCGGCACCTTCGCCACCGTGCTGCTCGACTGATCACGGAACGATCTCGGTGCGCCTACGGCGCGATCGCGGCCGAGCCTTCTAACATCAGCCCCAATGGCAACACGAACCACATCAGCCTCACGCGTCACCGGGCTCCTGACGGTGCTCGCGGTCGTCGCCGCCATCGGTGGCCTCACTGCCTGCACGCCCAAGCCCAACGGTCCCGAACCGGTCGCGACGGCGTTCTTCACCGCGCTCGCCAAGGGTGACACCACCGCGGCGGCCGCCCTCAGCGACCGCCCCGAGGCCGCGCGGTCCGCGCTCAACGAAGCCTGGGCCGGATTGCAGGCCACCCGGCTCGACGCGCAGATCACCGGGTCGAAGTACGCCGAGGACACCGGCAGCGTCTCCTACCGCTACACCTGGCACCTGCCCAAGAAGCGCCTGTGGACCTACGACGGCCAACTCAACATGGTCCGCAACGAGGGACGCTGGGAAGTGCGTTGGAGCGCAACGGGATTGAATCCCAACCTCGGTGAGAACCAGACGTTCGCGCTGCGGGCCGACGCGCCACCGCGGGCGTCGGTCAACGAGTTGGGCGGCACCGACGTGCTCCGTCCGGGCTACCTGTACAACTACGCGCTCGACGCGAAGGCCGCGGGCAGCGCCCTGATGGCGACCGCCACCACCGTCGCCGACACCCTGCGACGGTTCGATCCCACGATGGTCGCGCAACGCCTCGCCGAGACCGCGAGCTCGTCGGCCACGCCGCTGGACCTGATCACCCTCCGGCAGTCCGATCGCGACGCGGTGGCGCCGGCGATCGGAGGACTGCCCGGTCTCGTCATCACCCCGCGGGCCGAACTGCTACCCACCGACGACAACTTCGCCCCCGACATCATCGCCCAGGTGAAGAAGGCCGTCGTCGACGAGCTCGACGGACAGGCCGGCTGGCGCGTCGTGAGCGTCAACCAGAACGGCGGCGACGTCGACGTCCTCCACGAAACCCCCGGCGCGCCAGCACCTTCGGTGACGATCAGCCTCGACCGCTCCGTGCAGAACGCCGCTCAGGACGCGGTGAACATGGTGGGCAAGAAGGCCATGATCGTCGCCATCAAGCCGTCGACCGGCGAGATCCTCGCCGTCGCGCAGAACGCCGCCGCCGACGCGGACGGACCCACCGCCACGACGGGTCTGTACCCCCCGGGCTCGACGTTCAAGATCATCACCGCGGGCGCGGCCATCGACCGCGACATGGCCACCCCCAACACACTTCTCGGCTGCCCGGGGCACATCGACATTGGCCAGCGCACGATCCCCAACTACGGCGGTTTCGACCTCGGCACGGTCCCCATGTCGCGGGCCTTCGCGAATTCCTGCAACACCACCTTCGCCGAGCTGGCCAGTAGGATGCCGCCGCGCGGATTGACCTCGGCCGCAGCGCAATACGGCATCGGCAACGACTACGTCGTGGAGGGCATCCCGACGGTGACCGGCTCGGTCCCCCCGACGGTCAACCTCACCGAGCGCACCGAGGACGGCTTCGGGCAGGGCAAGGTGCTCGTCAGCCCGTTCGGGATGGCGCTGGCCGCCGCGACCGTCGCCGCGGGCAAGACGCCCGTGCCCCAGCTGATCGAGGGCACCCACACCGAGGTGGCGGCAGGTGACACCCCGACCATCACGTCCAAGATGCTCGACGGCCTGCGGCCCATGATGCAGATGGTCGTCCAGAGCGGAACGGCCAAGGAGCTCAACAAGAGCGGAGACGTCCGCGGCAAGACGGGGGAGGCCGAGTACGACGGCGGGTCGCACGCCTGGTTCGCCGGGTACCGCGGAGACTTGGCGTTCGCCGCGCTCATCGTCGGCGGCGGTAGCTCCGAGTACGCCGTCCGGATGTGTCGGGACATGCTCGGCGAGCTGCCCGCCGACTACCTGTCCTGAGTAGCCTGGTCCCCGAAAGGACGGGCAGCATGACCAACTCGGGAATCGGTTCCGACACCGGCGCGGACGCCGCGGTGCTCCGCATCTCCGACGCCGACCGCAACGGCACGCTGCGACGGCTGCACAACGCCGTCGCGCTCGGCCTGATCGACATCGACGAATTCGAGGAGCGGTCCGCGGCGGTGTCGCAGGCGCGCCTGCACTCCGAGTTGGCCGCATTGGTCGGTGACCTGCCCGGCCCCGGCGCGATCGTGACGACCGCGACCGACCGCGTCGAGCTGCGCGGCGTGCTCGGTTCGTTGAAGCGTCAGGGCGAATGGATCGTGCCGACGCGGCTGTCGCTGGTGCGGCGGATGGGGTCGATCGATCTGGACCTCACCAGAGCGCGGTTCGCCGGCCCCATCGTCGTCATCGAGCTCGACGTGAAGTTCGGGTCGGTCGACATCCGGCTCCCCGACGGTGCCAGCGCCTCCATCGACGACGTCGAGGTGGTGGTCGGCAGCGCCCGCGATCACCGCAAGGACGCCCCGGCGGAGGGCCGACCGCACGTCATCCTGACCGGCCGCAGCGTATGCGGGTCCATCGACATCCGCGGCCCGCGCAAGTCGTTCTTCAACCGTCGCTAGCCGCCCGGGCCCGGCGCTCAGAGGCGCGCGTCCAGGACGGCGAAGCTCAACGTCGCCCTCGTCGCCAGCCGGTCGCGACCCACGTCGACGACGTCGACGGACGTCACCACGATGCGGCGGCCCGCCCGGACGATGGTGGCCTCGGCGCGGGCCGGCCCCTCCACGATGGGCGCCAGGAAGTGGACGTTCATGTCCGCGGTCGTGACATCCTGGTGCGGCCCAACGACATTGCGCGCCAAGCGCCCGGCGGCGATGTCGATCAACGTGGCCACCAGCCCGCCCTGCAGCGCGCCCCGGACGTTGACCAGATCGGGCCTGTTGTCCATCTCGATGACCATGCGTTCGGCGGACTCCTCGACGTCGCGCATGCCCAGGCGGTGCAGCAGGTGTTCGCGTTCGATCACCGCCCGACGGTAACATCACTCTCGTTTACCGAGAGCGGTGTTCTTGCCGTTCGATCGGCGCGCGGGGTAGCGGTTACGCTGGCAGGATGTCCGTTCGCACCGCGCTTCGACCCGGAACGCTGT
Source organism: Mycolicibacterium madagascariense (assembly GCF_010729665.1). Lineage (NCBI taxonomy): Bacteria > Bacillati > Actinomycetota > Actinomycetes > Mycobacteriales > Mycobacteriaceae > Mycobacterium > Mycolicibacterium madagascariense. The sequence continues at coordinate 2,319,536 of NZ_AP022610.1, forward strand.
CCCCGACCCTGCCGGTACCCAAGTCGATCCCGCGCCCCGAATACGCCTGGCAGCCAGTCGTGCACGAGGGCACCGAACCGTGGGTGCAGACCCCCGACGTCATCGACAGGATGCGGGTGGCCAGCCGCATCGCCGCCAACGCGCTCGCCGAGGCGGGCCGCGCGGTGACGCCCGGTGTCACGACCGACGAGCTCGACCGCATCGCGCACGACTACATGGTCGACCACGGCGCGTACCCGTCGACGTTGGGCTACAAGGGATTTCCGAAGTCCTGCTGCACGTCGCTGAACGAGGTCATCTGCCACGGCATCCCCGACTCGACCGTGGTGCAGGACGGTGACATCGTCAACATCGACGTCACGGCCTACCTCGACGGCGTCCACGGCGACACGAACGCCACCTTCCTGGCGGGCGACGTCTCCGAGGAGCACCGCCTCCTGGTCGAGCGCACCAGGGAGGCGACGCTGCGGGCGATCAAGGCCGTCAAGCCGGGGCGGCAGTTGTCCGTCGTCGGACGCGTCATCGAGGCATACGCAAACCGCTTCGGCTACAACGTCGTTCGCGACTTCACCGGCCACGGCATCGGCACCACGTTCCACAACGGTCTGGTGGTGCTGCACTACGATCAGCCCGCGGTCGACACCGTCATCGAACCCGGCATGACGTTCACCATCGAACCCATGATCAACCTCGGCGGCTTGGACTACGAGATCTGGGACGACGGCTGGACGGTCGCCACCGTCGACAAGAAGTGGACCGCGCAATTCGAGCACACCCTCGTCGTCACCGACGACGGGGCCGAGATCCTCACGCTCCCAGGGTGACGTCCCTCCCGCGAGCAGACGCATATGCGCGCCATTCCACGGCGTGTCGGACGTGTTTGCGGCTGTTCGCGGGGTTGATCGCGCTGGTCGTGCTCAGCGGCTGCACGGTGAAGGGCACCGCGACCTGGCCGGGCGCGCGCTTGAACGCCGGCCTGCTGACCGCCGCCGACTTCCCCAGGGGCGTTCAATTCGACAAGATCGTCGAGCCGCCCGGTGGCGAGGGGAGCGGTGACGGCCCGCCCGCGATGATCTCCGAGCCGGCGGGTTGTTCGGACGGGCTGACCCGGGTGATCGCGGCCTCCGCCGAGCGGGGCCCCGGCAGCGCCGCGAAGTACTCCGTGGCCTACGACGGAGCCAGGATCGTCATGACGGTGCTGACCTCGACCCTCGACCTGGATCAGCTGGACGCCACCGCCACGCGATGCGCGCGCTACGAGACGTTCTTCGACCGGTCCTCCCCGGCGATCCCGGTCACCACGACCAAGCTGCCGCCACCGCGCCCGGGAGCACTGACGTACCGCCAGACCCTGCGGCTGCAGGGCCGCGACAGCAGCGTCTACCTAGCGTTCGAGAACGTCGGCGACTCGGCGATGTTCGGCATGGCGTTCCCGACCCCGAATCCGGACATCCCCGCCAAAGGCTCGCTGCCACAGACGTTTCTGGACGTCATCGCCAAACAGGCCGATCGGCTGCGCAGGGGCTGAAGGAGCACCGGCGAGCCCGCCCAAAGCGGCACCGCGGACCGGTAATCGCTGTAGCGTGACGCAATGCCCTCGACCGTGCTGACCGTCGACGGATTCCCGGCCACCGTCGAGGTGTCCGGCCCCGAGAAGGGGTCGGTCGTCGTCCTGATCGGGGCCGCCCATCAGAGCCCCTCGGCCTACGACGCCGTCTGCCAACGCCTGCACACCGCGTCGCTGCGGACCGTCGTCATCGCTCCCGATCCGCGGCTGACGCCGAAGGCCGTCGTCGGGATCCTGGACTCGGTCGGGGTGCGGTGGGCGCTACTGGTGGGCGATCGCGTCGGTGGTGAACTGGCCTGGGAGCTGGCCGCCACCCGACTCGACCGGTTCATCGGTCTGGTCGTCGTCGACCGCGGCCACCCGCGCGTACCCGACCAGGCCGGCGTCGTCCGCGACGAGGGCTGCCCGCCCGTCGAGGTCAACACGACCGCACTGGTCAGTTCGCCCGCCGCGCGCAACGTCGCCCGGGCCAGCCAGCGCTACGTCTACGGCGACTACCGGGTCGTCGAGTTGCTGGGCAGGCGCACCGCGCAGGAGTCCACGGCGCAACTGGCCGCCGAGATCGTGCTTCGCACCAGCACCTGGTGACCCCGGACGGCACCGAGCCCCTCGGCCGTACGGCACGAGGGGCCCGGGGGACTGAGGGCGATCCGATCAGGTCAGCTCGGCCGCCTCGACCTGCTTGATCGGACCGGTGAACCACTTCTTGACCGACGCGTGCCAGTAGACGTAGAGCAGGATCAGCACGACGCCGACGAGGATCGGTGTGTAGTTCACGTACTTCCACTCGAAGCCGGGATCCCACGGCACACCGAGGTTCGACGTCGGGAACAGCGCGATGATCGAGGTCACGACGATCTCGACCAAGGCGACCGGCGCCATCCACCGGTGGTGACCGCGCAGGTTCCACTTGCCGACGGGGAACGAGTCGCCCGCCTTCCACCGGTAGTAGATGGGCACGGCGAAGCACAGGTACAGCCCGACGACGCCGATGGAGACGACCGCGAAGAACGCGACGGGAACCGGGGCGCCGTTGATGTCCACCTGGACGAGGGCGGGCAGGGTGATGAGCGCGGCGATCACGGCGGTGACGATGACGCCGTTGGTCGGGATCTTGTTCTTGCTCACCTTCGACCACAGCTGGTGGCCGGGGACGGCGCGGTCGCGGCTGAACGCGAACAGCATGCGCGAGCTACTGGTCTGGCAGGCCGTCGTGCAGAACAGCTGGCCCGCCGTCGAGATCAGCAGCACGATGCCCACCCACTTCGAGTCCATCGCCTGGGCGAAGATCACCGAGACGGCGCCACCACCGGCGGTCACCTTGTCGGAGTCCTGCACGGCGAACAGGAACGTCAGCAGCAGGATCCAGCCACCGATGGCGGAGTAGAGGATGGACCGCCAAATGCCCTTGGCCGCACCGTCGGCCGCGCTCTTGGTCTCCTCGGAGAGGTGTGCCGAGGCGTCGTAACCGGTGATCGTGTACTGGGTGAGGATCGCCGAGATCGGCAGCACGAAGAACAGCCAGCCCACTCCGGAGGTGGATCCTCCGAAGAACCCGGTGTTGTTGACGGTCTTGGCGAACACGTCGCCGAGGCTGGCGTGGTGCTCGGGCACGAGGATCAGGATCAGGATCACGGCCGCGGCACCCGCGACGTGCCACCACACCGAGACGTTGTTGATGACGGCCAGCAGGTGCGACGAGAAGATGTTGATGATCGCCGACAGCACCAGGATGACGATGAAGATGATGAACGTCCTCGTCAGGCTGTACCCGGCGAGCCAACTCTCGCTGAACGTGCCCAGCGTCAGGTCGAGGAACGTGGCTGCGCCGTAGGCCACCGAGGCCAGGATCGCGATCAGCCCGATCAGGTTGAGCCACCCGGTGTAGTAGCCGGCCTTGGCGCCGCCCAGCTTGCTGGCCCACCAGTAGATGCCACCGGAGGTCGGGAAGGCCGACACCAGCTCCGACATGGAGAGGCCGATGACGAGGATGAAGACCGAGATGATGGGCCAGCCCCAGGCGATCGCGGCGGGGCCGCCGTTGTTCCAGCCGAGGCCGAACGACGTGAAGCAGCCCGCCAGGATCGAGATGATCGAAAACGAGATGGCGAAGTTGCTGAAGCCCGACCAGGACCGGTTCAGCTCCTGGGCGTAACCGAGTGATGCAAGGTGTCGTTCGTCGTCGGACAGTTCGTCGTGACCCTCTGGCACGGTGGTTCTCCTTCTCGGGGCCGCGCTCGTGAGGCGCGCACTGAGACGGAACAATAGAGTGGCAATGGACTGGTGTCCTACCTTTGGTAGTGACGTTCGTGTAAATCGGCGCGGGTATTGGCCGCTGACGACGATCCAATGGTTGACTTTGACCCATGTTGGCCCGCTTCGAGAGGCAGTGCACGTGACCAAGGGAACCGCACGACCCGGCATGCTCGAGCTCACCGAGCTGCAGAAGCTGGTGGCCGACGACGAGGTCGACACCGTCATCGTCGGCTTCACCGACATGCAGGGCCGGCTCACCGGCAAACGGATCTCGGCGCGGTTGTTCGTCGACGACGTGATCGCCAACGGCGCCGAATGCTGCAACTACCTGCTCGCCGTCGACGTCGACATGAACACCGTCGACGGCTACGCGATGTCGAGCTGGGAGGCTGGCTACGGCGACATGGTCATGACGCCGGACTTCTCCACCCTGCGCAGGATTCCGTGGCTGCCCGCGACCGCGCTGGTGATGGCCGACCTCGGATGGCACGACGGCAGTCCCGTCGTACCCGCGCCGCGCAGCATCCTGCGCGCGCAGCTCGACCGGCTGGCCCAGCGCGGCATGGTCGCGGTGGCGGCCACCGAACTCGAGTTCATGGTGTTCGACGACTCCTACCGGGACGCCTGGTCGAAGAACTACCACGCGCTGACGCCGGCCACCGACTACAACATCGACTACGCCATGCTGGCGTCGACCAGGATGGAGCCGTTGCTGCGCGACATCCGGCGCGGCATGGAGGGCGCCGGACTGTATTGCGAGGGCGTCAAGGGCGAATGCAACCTGGGGCAGCAGGAGATCGGGTTCCGCTACGACGACGCCCTGGTCACCTGCGACAACCACACCGTCTACAAGAACGGTGCCAAGGAGATCGCCGATCAGCACGGCCAGAGCCTGACGTTCATGGCCAAGTTCGACGAACGCGAGGGCAACAGCTGCCACATCCATCTGTCGTTCCGCGGTGAGGACGGCTCGGCCGTGTTCGCCGACGACGACGGCCCGCTCGGGATGTCGCCGATGTTCCGCAGTTTCGTCGCCGGTCAGCTGGCGACGCTGCGCGAGCTGACGCTCTTCTACGCACCGAACGTCAACTCCTACAAGCGTTTCGTCGACGGCAGCTTCGCGCCGACGGCGGTGGCGTGGGGCATCGACAACCGCACCTGCGCCCTGCGCGTGGTGGGTCACGGGCACGGCATGCGGATGGAGTGTCGCGCGCCCGGCGGTGACGTCAACCAGTATCTCGCGGTGGCGGCGCTCATCGCCGGTGGACTGCACGGGATCGATCAGGGTCTCGAGCTCGGCGAGCCCACGACCGGAAACGCGTATACCAGTGGCGCCGAACGACTTCCGACGACGCTGGCCGAAGCGGCCGCACTGTTCGAGGCGTCGTCGGTGGCTCGGGAGGCGTTCGGCGACGAGGTCGTCGAACACTATCTGAACAACGCCCGCGTCGAGTTGAAGGCGTTCAACTCCGCGGTCACCGACTGGGAGCGGAGGCGCGGTTTTGAGCGGCTCTGACATCCCCGCGGTTTCCCCCGCGAGCAGACGCGAAAATGCCGTCGACCACGGCGTGTCGGACACCTTTGCGTCTGTTCGGCCGGTGGTTGGGCTGACGACGTACCTGCAACGGGCGCAGACCGGCGTGTGGGACGTCCGCGCGTCGTTCCTGCCCGCGGTGTACCTCGAGGGCGTCACTCGGGCGGGCGGCATCGCGACGCTGCTCCCGCCGCAACCGGTCGACGACGCGATCGTCGGGCGCGTGCTCGACGGCCTGGACGGCCTCGTCGTCACCGGGGGGCGCGACGTGGATCCCGCGAGTTACGGCCAAGTGCCACACCAGAAGACCGACGAACCGGCCAGGGACCGCGATGCGTGGGAGTTCGCCCTGGTGCGTGGCGCGCTGTCGCGTGGGATGCCACTGCTGGGCATCTGCCGCGGTGCCCAGGTGCTCAACGTCGCGCTCGGTGGCACGCTGCACCAGCACCTGCCCGACGTCGTCGGCCACTACCAGCATCAGCTCGGCAACGCCGTGTTCAACACCTCCTCCATCACGACCGTGCCCGGCACCCGGGTGGCCGCCCTCATCGGCGAGTCGACCGACGCGCAGTGCTATCACCACCAGGCCATCGCCGAGCTGGGGACCGGGCTGATCGCGTCGGCCTGGGACCCCGATGGCGTGATCGAGGCCGTCGAACTGGCTCCCGGGGCGAGCGTAGCGACGGGGGAGACCGCAGGGGCGGAGTTCGTGGTCGCCGTCCAGTGGCATCCCGAGGAACGGCTCGACGATTTGCGTCTGTTCGCCGGGGTCGTGCACGCGGCCGCCGATTTCGCCACCGAGAGGATCCGATGACCAGCAGTACCCTGATCAATCCCGCCACCGAGGAGGTGCTGCGCACCGTCGAGATGCTCGACGTGCCCGCGGTGGACGACGCCGTCGCGCGTGCGGCGACCGCGCAGAAGCAGTGGGCCAAGCTGGCGCCGGCCGACCGCGCCGCGGCGCTGCGGTCGTTCGCCGCGGTGGTCGACGCCCACGTCGACGAACTCGCTGCACTGGAGGTCGCCAACTCCGGCCACGTGATCGGCAACGCCGAGTGGGAGGCCGGGCACGTGCGCGACGTCCTGCAGTTCTACTCCGCCAGCCCGGAACGCATGTCCGGCAAGCAGATTCCCGTCGCCGGCGGTTTCGACGTCACGTTCAACGAGCCCCTCGGCGTCGTCGGGGTCATCGCGCCGTGGAACTTCCCCATGACGATCGCGTCGTGGGGCTTCGTGCCCGCGCTCGCCGCCGGTAACGCCGTCCTGGTCAAGCCGGCCGAGATCACGCCGCTGACCACCATGCGGTTGGCCGAACTCGGCCGCGAGGCCGGTCTGCCGGACGGTCTGTTCCAGGTCCTGCCCGGTCAAGGTTCGGTGGTGGGGGAGCGGTTCGTCACCCACCCGGGCGTGCGTAAGATCGTGTTCACCGGCTCCACCAAGGTGGGCATCAAGGTGATGGCCGGGGCCGCGCAACAGGTCAAGCGCGTCACCCTGGAACTGGGCGGCAAGAGCGCCAACATCGTCTTCGACGATTGCGATCTGGAGCAGGCCGCCGCGACCGCACCGTACGGGGTCTTCGACAACGCCGGCCAGGACTGCTGTGCCCGCAGCCGAATCCTGGTGCAGCGCAACGTCTACGACAAGTTCATGGAGCTTCTCGAGCCCGCTGTGCGGGGCGTCGTCGTCGGTGACCCCGCGTCGCGGGACAGCGAGATGGGGCCGCTGGTGTCCAAGCCACACTTCGACACCGTCGCGTCCTACGTGCCCGACGATGCGCCGGTGGCCTTCCGTGGCACCGCTCCGGACGGACCCGGATACTGGTTTCCCCCAACGGTTCTCACTCCGCAGCGGAAGGACCGGGCGGCGACCGAGGAGATCTTCGGGCCCGTCGTGACGGTGCTGCCCTTCGAAGACGAGGCCGACGCCATCGAACTGGCCAACGACAGTCCCTATGGTCTGTCCGGGTCGATCTGGACGGACAACCTGTCGCGGGCGCTGCGGGTGTCCCGGGCCGTGGAATCGGGCAATCTGTCGGTCAATTCGCATTCCTCGGTCCGCTACAACACGCCGTTCGGCGGCTTCAAGCAATCGGGTCTGGGCCGCGAACTCGGCCCCGACGCGCCGCTGCACTTCACGGAAACCAAGAACGTCTTCTTCAAGATCGGAGAACCATAAATGGATTTGACCCAGCGGCTGAAGGACAAGGTCGCGGTCATCACCGGCGGCGCGAGCGGCATCGGCCTCGCGACGGTCAAGCGCATGCGGAACGAGGGCGCCATCGTCGTGATCGGTGACATCGACCCGGCGACCGGCAAGACGGTGGCCGACGACCTGAACGTCACCTTCGTCCAGGTCGACGTGTCGGACCAGGTGGCGGTGGATCGGTTGTTCGACACCGCGGTCGAACTCCACGGCGGCGTCGACATCGCCTTCAACAACGCGGGCATCAGCCCGCCGGATGACGATCTGATCGAGGTCACCGGCATCGACGCGTGGGACCGGGTGCAGGACATCAACCTCAAGTCGGTCTTCTTCTGCTGCAAGGCCGCACTGCGTCACATGGTGCCCGCGCAGAAGGGGTCGATCGTCAACACCGCGTCGTTCGTGGCGGTCAACGGATCGGCGACGTCGCAGATCTCCTACACCGCGTCGAAGGGTGGCGTGCTCGCCATGTCGCGCGAACTGGGCATCCAGTACGCCCGCCAGGGAATTCGGGTGAATGCGCTGTGCCCAGGACCGGTCAACACCCCGCTGCTGCAGGAGCTGTTCGCCAAGGATCCCGAGCGCGCCGCGCGCCGCCTGGTCCACGTCCCGATGGGCCGCTTCGCCGAGCCCGACGAGCTCGCGGCCGCGGTGACGTTCCTCGCCAGTGACGACGCGTCGTTCATCACCGGGTCGACCTTCCTGGTCGACGGCGGCATCACCGGCCACTACGTGACACCGCTGTAAGCGACCCACGCCCATGACAGTCGAACCGGATCCGCAGCCAGCCCGCGAGACGCTGCTGCGCCCGGTTCGGCTCGGCAATGCCTTCGAGGACACGGTCGGCCGGCTGCTGGAGACGATTCGGCTCGGCGTGCTCGCCCCCGGTGAATCCCTACCGCCGGAGCGCGAACTGGCGACTCGGCTCGGCGTCAGCCGCGACACCGTCCGCGAGGCCATCAAGTCGCTGTCGGAGGCGGGGTACCTGGTGTCGCGGCGTGGTCGCTACGGCGGCACGTTCCTCGCCGACGACCTGCCGGCGCCGAGCGGCGACGGGGTGCGGTTCAGCAGGGCCGACATCGACGACACGCTGCGACTGCGGGAGGTGCTCGAGGTCGGTGCGGCCCGGATGGCGGCGGGTCGGACGCTGACCGCCGCCGAACGGGAAACGCTGTGGAGCAGGTTGCGGGACGTCAGGGGAGCCGCCCTCGAGGACTATCGGCGCCTGGATTCCCGACTGCACCTCGCCATCGCCGAGGCCGCGGGGGTGCCGTCGCTGGTGCCGCTGGTGGCAGAGAACCGCATGCGGCTCAACGAGTTGCTCGACCACATCCCGCTACTCGCGCGCAACATCGTGCACTCCGACGAACAGCACGACGCCATCGTCATGGCGATCCTGGCCGGTGACGCCGACGGGGCGGCGGAGACGATGACGGCGCACGTGTGGGGATCGGCCTCGCTACTGCACGGGTTTCTCGACAGCTAACGCACGCAGGATGTCTCGCAGCCGGTCGAGTTGATCGTCGAGGTTGTCGAGGTCGATCCCACCGAGCGCCACGGCGCGGAAGACCAGGCCGTCCAGCGCCGAGAAGATGACGTCGACGGTGTGGATGTCATGCGGCAGGCCCATGCGCTGGAGCGAGGCCCGCGTCGCGGCGCGGTAGTTCTCGTAGTAGCGATCGATGTGTGGTCGCAGGTCGGGTCGCCGACGCGACTCCAGGACCAACTCGTATTGGAAGACCTGCTCGTCGAGCGTGCGGCGAACCGACTGCCCGAGGGTGGCGACGTAGTCGTCGATGCGGTCGCTCTCGGGCGGCTGCGACGAGCCGTCGAGGCTCACCTTCACGCAGTGCTCGAGGGCCGCTTCGAGTAGTTCGTCGAGGTTGGCGAAGTGATGTTGCACCGTGCCGTGCGTGACTCCGGCCTCCTGTGCGACGGCGCGATAGGTCAGTTTGCGGAAGCCGCGCACCGCGACGATGCGAATCGTGGCGGCGATGAGCGCGTCGCGGCCCCTGCCGTAGCCGGGCCTGGCGTCCTCCGCGGCGGTCATGCGGCCTGCCCCCTCAACCCGTTAACTCAACGACCACATGCGTGCCGTCGTTGGAAACACGGCGAGCGCACGCGCGAAACATTACAAACGTAACGTTGGCGCCGTCCACCGCGCAGAAGCCTGTCAGAAAGATACTTCGTTGTTCGAGACCGAGTCGTTCGACACCGCCATCGACTTCCTCTACCTCTCCGAGCCCGACATGGTCGCCGCCGGCGTCACCGACATGTCCGCCTGCGTCGACGCGATGGAGCAGACGTTCGCGCTGCTGCACCGCGGCGACTACCGAATGTCCGGGCCCAACAACGACTCTCATGGTGCCGGCATCAAGTTCCCCGCCGACTCGCCCTTTCCGACGATGCCCCGCAGCGGCGCCGACCGTCGCTTCATGGCCATGCCCGCCTATTTGGGCGGAGACTTCGGCACGACGGGGGTGAAGTGGTACGGCTCGAACCTCGCCAACCAGGCCAAGGGACTGCCCCGGTCGATCCTGATGTTCATGCTGAGCGATACCGACACGGGTGCGCCGCTCGCGTTGATGTCGGCCAACCTGCTGTCGGCATACCGCACCGGTGCCGTCCCCGGGGTCGGCGCACGCCATCTGGCGCAACCGGATTCGCGGGTGGTCGGCATCCTCGGGCCGGGTGTCATCGGCCGCAGTTCCCTGGCTGCCTTCATGACGGCCTGCCCGAAGATCGACACCGTGAAGTTCGTCGGTCGCGACCGCAGGAGCATCGAGACGTTCACCGCCTGGGTAGCCGACGAGTGCCCGCAGATCACCAGCGTGATCGAGGTCGACTCGGCCGAGGCGGCCGTGCGCGACAGTGACATCGTGACGTTCTGCACGACCGGCGCCAGCGGTGACCCCTCGACGTATCCGACGTTGGAGCGAGACTGGGTCAAGCCCGGTGCGTTCGTCAGCATGCCCTCGATCGGCAACATCGATGCCGGAATGGAGGCCTCCGACGTGCGCAAGGTCGCCGACAACACCAGGATGTACGAGGCCTGGGCGGCCGAGGTGGGGTATCCGGCCCACCATCACGTGTCACTGATCGGCTGCAAGTTCATGGACATGATCCACGACGGCACGATGAGTCGCGACGACCTCATCGACCTCGGCGCGATCGTCACCGGCGCGGTTCAGGGGCGCCGCAGCCAGGACGAGATCGTGCTGATGTCCATCGGTGGCATGCCGGTGGAAGACGTCGCATGGGGCACCACGTTGTACCGCAACGCCATTGCCAAGGGGATCGGCACGACGCTCAATCTGTGGGAGAGGCCGGTGATGGCATGACCGACGTCGAGCACCGCGACGTCGTCGTCGTCGGACTGGGGTCGATGGGCTCGATGGCGTTGTGGCAGTTGGCCATACGCGGTGTCGACGTTCTGGGTCTCGAACAATTCGGGCGGGTGCACACCTACGGCGCCTACGCCGGTGAGTCGCGACTGTTCCGCGTCGCGGCCAAGGAAGGCCAGCTGTTCACCCCGGCCCTGATGCGGTCGCGAGAACTCTGGCAGGAGTTGGGGACGGCCTACGGGCAGCACCCGCTGATGCCGGTCGGAGCGCTGAGCCTGGGGCCCCGGGGCCATCCAGACATCGAGTCGACGCTGCGGTCGATCCAGCAGTACGACCTGCCGCACGAGATCCTCGACCCCGCCGAGCTGCGCGTCCGCTACCCCCAGTTCCACGTCGAGGACGACGACGTCGGAGTCTTCGACACACAGGGTGGGTTGGTGCGGTCCGAACTCGCCGTCGCGGCCGCCAGCGACCAGGCGCTCGCCCACGGCGCGCACGCGTGGTACGACACCACCGTCGTGGCGCTGGAACCCGGTACGAACGGCGTCCGCATCGTCACCTCACGCGGGGACGTGATGGCCGATCGCGTCGTCGTGAGTGCCGGTCCGTGGACGACGCGGCTGCTGCCCGAGTTGGCGGACATCGTGAAGGTGGTCTCCTACAACCTGATCTGGTTCATGCCGCGGCACATCGAGATGTTCACACCCGATCGATTCCCCGGGTTCATGCGCGATCTCGACGGCGTGCACGCCTTCGGCATCCCGACGCTGGACGGGTACAGCGTCAAGGCCACCCCCAACCTGGGGTTCTCGGTGGTCGAGGACTGGGACGAGCGCAGCACCACGCTGACGAGGGAGCAGTTGCGCTGGGCCGGGGTGCAGATGCAGAAGATGATCCCCGACCTGATGCCCGACGCCTCGCGGTGGTCGGTGCACGGTGAGTCGTTGGCCGCCAACAAGATGCCGATCATCGACACCGTCGCCGACGGCGCGATCGTCGTGGCGACGGCGTTGAGCGGCAACGGGTTCAAGTTCTCACCGGTGTGGGGCGAGATGCTGGCGGACCTGGTCACGACGGGGCGGGGCCGCTTCACCGAACACGCGTTCACCGTTGCCGCGCACCGTCAGGTGCCGAGCGTGGTGGGCGCGCCGGGCTGAGGAACGAGTGTCACGGGCGATTCCGTGGACTAAATTGCACTCATGGAGCCCGGCGGCGAGGCGCACGTACGACACGCGTCGTCCGCGCTTGCCGACGTCGACATCAACGGCTGGACGCAGCGCTTCGACCTGCTGTCGGATCCCCACCGGCTCGAGATCCTGCTCAGCCTGCACCGCACGCCGGGCATCTTCGTCAGCGACCTCGCCGCCGCGGTGGGCCGGTCGGAGAACTCCGTGTCCCAAGCCCTTCGCGTGCTCAGGCAGCAGGGGTGGGTGAGCAGCACCCGGGTCGGACGGTCGGTGGCCTACCGGCTGGAGGACGAGATCGTCCACGACCTGCTGCACTGGATCGGTGCGGCGCACGGCTGAGCGTGCGCCGGCATGCGGTTCGGCTCAACCGGAATTCGTCCGGCGTTCCTGCTTCTTGGTGCGCTGGCGCCTCTTCTTCATCTTCTTCGCGCGTCGCTTCGCGTCCCGCGCAATGAGGACCCATTCCTTTCGGTTGTCCTTGTCCACTCGGGTAGGGCGGCTGCAGTAGACGGCGACCATCGGTACCCGCCCGACCGCAGTCACCTCGGTGTGCAGCACCAATTCGTCGATGTCCACGTCCTTCATGGCGTCGACGACGTCGGCAGTGCGCCGGAGCAGCGTGGGGACACTACCGAAAACGGGCTCAGCCGGGGGATTGTGCAGACGGAACGACGGATACTCGTGGCCCGTGAACGTGTGTGGCTCGATCGCGTCGCCGACGTATCCGTGTTTCGCGCTGAGCCGTGACAGCACGTCATCGAAGGATTCTTCTCCGCGATCGCCACCATGTGCTGCTGGTCCGCCGTAATAGAGGTTGACGAACGACACGTGCTCCGGAATCCACGTGCAGTCCGTGTGTTCCTCGTGGAGGAAGAGGCCGTAGACGTCGACGTCCCCGAGCTCGTCGATGGCGTCGGCGACTTCGCGCAGAAGCCTCGGCCTGCTCAGATGACCAGGCTGCTCCTTCGCATCCTTGATGGCGAGATGGTGAACTGTCCGTTCTCGGCGCCCGGCATCGGGTGATTCCCAATCGTTCACCACTCGAGGCGGCCCCCCGATGGGATCCGGTCGGTGGTAGCGAATGGTGAGGTGCGGGACGCTCGCCCTGAAGTGCTCGTCGATCTCCAACATGATGTCGTCGACATGAACGTCGCCCAGCAGGGTGACGAAGTCGGCCATGATTCGGAGAAGCTTCGGCACGCTGTCGATGTCGGTCTCGTAGTACGAGTTGTTCAGGCAGATCGACGGCCCGGTGTCACGCGCGAGCTCGGCGCGCTCCTCCTCATCGACGACGTAGGAGTGCTCCCCAACGACCTTGTCCTCGTCGCCGGTGCAGAGGATCTCATCGTGCAGTCGCACGACGTGCTCTCGGAGGGGAAGCTTGTGGCGGCTGTAGAACACCGCGATCGACGGCAGTGGGCCGTGTGGTGTCCACGCATCCTGAAGCAGCAGGTCGTACACGTAGACCTCGCCGAGGTCGTCGAGCGCGTCAGCGGTCCGGCGGGAGAGCTTCGCCACGCTGGTGCGATCGGGCTCGTCGCCAGGATTCGTCACGTCGAGACAGAACATGGTGAGATCTTCGATCATGGACGTCGCTCCGACGTGACGCCCTTCGTCGGATGAACACCAAGCAGTCGAATCAGACTGTCTCCACTGATGATTCGTCGGCATCGACTCGACGACGCCGGTTGCACGCCCCGGCGCTACACCAACCCGAGCAGCGCGTTCTCGATGACCTCGGGGAGTGCCGGGTGGATCCAATACTGGCCGCGTGCAACCTCTTCGGCGGTCTGACCGAAGCTCATCGCCTGGATGATGGGTTGGATGATCGACGACGCCTGCGGGCCCATCAGATGGGCGCCGAGGATCTTGCCGGTCGCGCGGTCGCCGATCAGCTTGGCGATCCCGGTGTGGTCTTCCATCGCCCACCCGAACGCGGTGTCACCGTACTTCTGCACCTTGGTGACGACGTCGAAGCCGGCGTTCCTGGCCTCCTCCTCGGTCATGCCCACCATGGCGATCTGCGGATCGGTGAACACCGCCGACGGGACGAACCGGTGATCCGAGGCCCGCATCGACGCGGTGTCGTCCCAGTCGAGCAGCAGATTGTGGCGCACCACGCGCATCTCGTAGTTGGCGACGTGCTTGAGCTGGTAGGCCGACGACACGTCGCCGAGGGCGAATACGCCTCGCGCCGTGGTGCGTTGGTATTCGTCGACCACGACGAGCCCGTCGCGCACCTCGACGCCGGCCAGCTCGGCATCGAGCAGGTCGCCGTTTGGCACGCGGCCGGTCGCCACCAACAGCATGTCCGCGGTGAGCGTCTTGCCGTCGTCGAGTTCGAGCACGATCTGGTCGCCGTCGTGGTGGGCGGCCACCACGTTCTCGCGCGTGCGCAGATCCCACTTCCCGGCGGCGATGTCGGTGAACGGGTAGCAGATCGACTCGTCGCAGTGGGTGAGCAAACCGTAGCCGCGAACGACGATCGTCACCCGCACGCCGAGCGCCGAGAAGACGTGCGCGAATTCGGCCGCCACGAAGCCACCGCCGACGATCACCAGGTGCTCGGGCAACTCGGGAATCCGCATGATGGTGTCGCTGGTCTCGTAGTGCACGCCGCAGTCGAGGATCGCCGGCGGAACCTTGATCCGCGAGCCCGCGGCGATCACCACCTTGTCGGCGGTGAATTCGTCGCCTTCGGCGGTGCGCAGCGTGTAGCGCCCGTCGGGCTGGGTGGGCCCGAACCTGGTGTGGCTGGCGTACACCCGGATGTTGGGCAGGCTGCGCTTGTAGGCCTCACCGCCGAGGGCGATGGGGTCGATCCTCTTGGCGAAGACGCGGTCGACGACGTCGGGCCAGCGCACCTTGTCCAGCGTCGAATCGATTCCGTACCGCGAACTCTCGCGGATGACCTCGGCGACCTCGGCGGCGTAGACGAACATCTTGGTCGGAATGCAGCCGACGTTGAGGCACGTGCCGCCGAAGGTGCCCTGCTCGCAGATGGCGATCCGCATGTCGCCGTACCTGGCGTCGACGGACGTGTCCGGGATGCTGTTGCCCGAGCCGGTGCCGATGATCGCCAGATCGAAGTGTTCCACGCCGCTAGCCCCGTTCGAATTGGGTTGTCGTGCTCCGGGATTCAGAGCCCACGAGGTGATCGAGCCAACGCCCCAGCGCACGGTAGGCCGCAGCGCGGGGTTCGGCGAGGGACAGGAAGACGTCGTGCTTGGCATCGACGATCGGCACGATCGTCTGAGCATTGCCTACGCATCCCGCCCAGCGCGCGATCTGTCGGACGTCGAGGACGGCGTCACCGCGTTGGATCGCGTCGGGATCGGCGGTCGCGAGAACGCTGCGATCCGAGCGCAGGATCAGGTTGGGCACGCCCACGTCCAGGCCGCGGTGCAGGCGGGCCTGGCCCCGGCGGATCGCGTTGATCCAGCCGAACGTGATGGGGAACCCGCCGAGCGGCTTCATGTCCAGGTCGTAGTCGAACTCCCCGGCGTAGTCGCGGTGCAGGGTGGTGCCGTAGCCGCCGGGCGTGGGCTTGCGAATCACCTGCAGTTTGCGCCACCGGGCCAGCGCGACCAGCGCCACCGACGTCGGCGCGCTGCGCAACACGGCCGGGCCGTGCAGATCGAAGAACGGGCTGTTGAGCACCAGACCGCTGATCCGGCCCGCGGCACCGCGCCGCCGCAGCCGATCGAGCCACAGCGTCGCGACGAGGCCGCCGGCGGAATGGCCATAGATGCAGACCCGCACCGATTCGGCCTCTGCGTCCTCGGCGTCCGCGGCGATGACGTCGAGGGCGCGGTCGAGCTCCGCGTCGTAGCGGGTCAGGTCCGTCGTGAAGTGTGGGGTCTGGCCTTCCCGCCGCGATCGGCCGCACTTGTGCAGGTCCAGCGCGTAGAAGGCGAAGCCGTGCTCGGCGAAGTGGTCGGCCAGCTCGGTGTTGAAGAAGTAGTCGGTGTAACCGTGCAGAGCCAGGACCGCGTGCCGGTGCGACGCAGCGTCCCCGCGCCGCACCAGGGTTGCCACCAGTTGGCCTTCGCCGTCGGGGTCCGCGCCCATCGGAAGGGTTTGCTGCCAGTAGCCGGGCAGCACGTCGGGCTCCCACGTGGGCTCCCGGTCGGGATCCTCCGGCGTCACGGGCCCACTGTATGCGGCGACCGGGTGTGAGCGGTGGCACGAGGTGATGATGTCGGCCGACGGATTCACGGCAGATCCCAAGGGATAACCTGGAGACACTGCACGCCTGCACGAGCAGGCACGACCATGGAGGTCAAGGAACACGTGTCTGAGGTAGCCAAGACCGACGTCGTGTTGGTGGGCGCCGGCATCATGAGCGCAACACTGGCCACTCTGATCAAGCTGATGGAGCCCGACTGGTCCATCACCCTGGTCGAGCGTCTCGACGGAGCCGCCGCGGAGAGCAGCGACCCGTGGAACAACGCAGGCACGGGCCACTCGGCCCTGTGCGAATTGAACTACACCCCGCAGCGCGCCGACGGCACGATCGACATCACCAAGGCCGTCCACGTCAACGAGCAGTTCCAGGTGTCGCGGCAGTTCTGGGCCCACGCCGTCGAGAACGGCGTGCTGCCCGACGTCCGCAGCTTCCTCAACCCCATCCCGCACGTCAGCTTCGTGCACGGGGCGGGCAAGCTCGACTACCTCAAGCGCCGTCGCGACACACTGGTGCAGAACCCGCTGTTCGCGTCGATGGAGTACATCGACGACGAGGACGAGTTCGCCCGGCGGCTGCCGTTCATGTCGGCCAAGCGCAACTTCGCCGAACCCGTCGCGCTGAACTGGACCCAGGACGGCACCGACGTGAACTTCGGGTCCCTGACCCGTCAGCTCATGGCGTTCGCCGTGGAGCGCGGCATGACCACGCTGTTCGGTCACGAGGTCCGCGACCTCAGCAAGGACTCCGACGGCAGCTGGACCCTGAACGTCATCAATCGCCGCACGCGGCAGAAGCGAAAGCTGAACGCCAAGTTCGTCTTCGTCGGCGCGGGCGGCGGCGCACTGCCGCTGCTGCAGAAGTCCGGCATCGCCGAGGCGAAGGGCTTCGGTGGCTTCCCGGTGGGCGGCCAGTGGCTGCGCAGTGCGAACCACGAGCTCGCCGCCGGACATCAGGCCAAGGTATACGGCGCACCGCCCCTCGGCGCACCGCCGATGTCGGTGCCGCACTTGGACACTCGCGTGATCAACGGCCGTTCGTACCTGCTGTTCGGCCCGTTCGCCGGCTGGTCGCCGAAGTTCCTGAAGCAGGGCAAGGTCACCGACCTCCCGCTGTCGGTCAAGCCCAACAACCTCGGCTCAATGCTCGGCGTCGGCGTCACCGAGCTGGGACTGGTCAAGTATCTGGTGGGTCAGCTGCGGCTCAGTGAGTCCGACCGGGTCGACGCCCTGCGTGAATTCGCCCCCAGCGCAGTCGATTCCGATTGGGAGCTCGACATCGCCGGACAGCGGGTTCAGGTCATCCGCAAGAAGGGCATGGGTGGCGTGCTGGAGTTCGGCACCACCGTGCTCGCGGCCGCCGACGGCACCATCGCCGGTCTGCTCGGCGCGTCGCCCGGCGCGTCGACGGCCGTGCCCGCGATGCTCGACGTCCTGGAACGGTGCTTCCCCGAACGCTTTCCGTCCTGGCAGCCAAAGCTCAAGGAGATGGTGCCGTCGTTCGGGACGCCGCTGTCCGGGGAGCCCAAGCTCTTCGAAGAGGTGTGGAACTGGGGCACGCGGGTGCTCAAGCTCGACGAGAAGGCCACCGACGTGCCCGCGGTCCCCGTATGACGGTGCCAGCGTGACGATCACACCGCACCGCAGTTGGGCCAAGGATCTCGACGCTGCGACGCTGTATGAGTTGTTGAAGCTGCGGGTCGAGGTCTTCGTCGTCGAGCAGGCCACGCCGTACCCGGAACTCGACGGGCGCGATCTGCTCGCCGAGACGCGCCACTTCTGGCTCGAGGACGCCGACGGCCGGGTCGTGTCGACGCTGCGCCTCATGGAGGAACATCCGGGCGGGGAGAAGGTCTTTCGCATCGGACGGGTGTGTACGAAGCGCACCGAGCGCGGGCACGGGCACACCAATCGTCTGATGCAGGCCGCGCTCGCCGACGTCGGCGACGATCCGTGTCGGATCAACGCCCAGACGTATCTGGAGGAGATGTACGCCAAGCACGGGTTCGTCCGCGACGGTGACGAATTCCTCGACGACGGCATCCCGCACATTCCGATGGTGCGCCGCAGCGGGCCGTACGGCGCGGGCTGACGCGCGATGCCACGGGGTCAGCCGGTCACCGTCCCCGCCGACGGTCTCACGACGCGCGCGCGCCGCAATGCACCCGTACTCGCGGTGCACACCGGACCGGGCAAGGGCAAGTCGACCGCCGCGTTCGGCATGGCGTTGCGGGCCTGGAACCAGGGTTTCGACGTGGCGGTGTTTCAGTTCGTGAAGAGCGCGAAGTGGAAGGTGGGCGAGGAGGCCGCCTTTCGCGAACTGGGCCGCATGCACGACGAGCACGGTGTCGGCGGTCCCGTGGAGTGGCACAAGATGGGCTCGGGCTGGTCGTGGTCGCGCAAGGCGGGCTCCGAAGTCGACCACGCGGCCGACGCCGCCGACGGATGGGCCGAGATCGCTCGCCGCTTGGCCGAACAGCGCCATGACTTCTACGTCTTGGACGAATTCACCTACCCGTTGAAGTGGGGGTGGGTCGACGTCGAGGACGTCGTCACCGCCCTGGTGCAGCGGCCGGGGACCCAGCACGTCGTCATCACCGGCCGGGACGCACCGGCGCGTCTGCTCGACGCCGCCGACCTGGTGACCGAGATGACCAAGGTCAAGCACCCCATGGACGCCGGCCGCAAGGGCCAGCGCGGCATCGAATGGTGAGCACCCCCGGGGTCGTCATCGCGGCGCCGTCGTCGGGCAGCGGGAAGACCACCGTCGCCACCGGCCTGATGGGTGCGCTGCGCCAGGCCGGCCACGTCGTCGCGCCGTTCAAGGTGGGCCCCGACTTCATCGACCCCGGGTACCACGCGCTCGCCGCCGGGTCACCGGGGCGCAACCTCGATCCCGTCCTCGTCGGCGACGACCTGATCGGTCCGCTCTACCGGCACGGCAGTGCGGCCGCCGACCTCGCGGTCGTCGAGGGCGTGATGGGGCTCTTCGACGGCCGCATCGACCCGCAGTTCAACGGCCCCGCCCGCGGGTCCACCGCCCACGTGGCCGGTCTGCTCGGCATGCCCGTCGTCCTCGTCGTCGACGCCCGCGGCCAAAGTCAGAGCATCGGCGCTCTGCTGCACGGGTTTTCGACCTTCGATCAGTCGCTGCGCGTCTCGGGGGTCATCCTCAACCGGGTCGGCTCGACGCGGCACGAGCAGGTGCTGCGACAGGCGTGCGAGCAGGTCGGGATGACCGTGCTCGGGGCCATCCCACGGGCCGACGAACTGTCGGTGCCCTCGCGCCACCTCGGGCTGGTCACGGCCGTCGAACACGGACAGCGCGCCGTCGAGGCGGTGACGGCGATGGCCGCACTGGTCGCCCGCCACGTCGACGTCGCCGCCGTCGCGGCCCTGGCCGCGTCCCGGGTCGAGGTGCCCGCCTGGACGCCGCAGGTCGCCGAGCCCGTGGCCGGCGGCGCGACGGTGGCGCTGGCCGCGGGCCGGGCCTTCACCTTCGGCTACCCCGAACACGCCGAATTGCTGGCCGCGGCGGGCGCCGAGGTCGTCGCCTTCGATCCGCTGACGGGCACGCTGCCCGACGGGACGGACGCGCTGGTGATCCCCGGTGGCTTCCCCGAACAGTTCACCGTCGAGCTGTCGGCCAACGAGGTCGTGCGGCGGCAGATCGGGGACCTGGCCGATCGGGGCGCCCCGGTACACGCCGAGTGCGCCGGGTTGACCTATCTGATGGACGACCTCGACGGCCACCCCATGTGCGGCGTGCTGCCCGGCAGCGCGCACTTCACCGAACGTCTGACGTTGGGCTACCGCGACGCCGTCGCCCTCGCCGACTCTGCGGTGCATCCCGCGGGAGCGCGTGTCGCCGGGCATGAATTCCACCGCACCGCAGTGACTTTCGTCGGTGCGCCCGAATCCGCCTGGGGTTTCCGCAACGGGGCCGGGGCGGCGGTCACCGATGGTGCGATCAGCGGCGGGGTGCATGCCGCCTACCTCCACGCGCACGCCGCGGCACACCCGTCGGCGGCGACGCGCTTCGTCGCCGCGGCGGTGGCACGACGGGCGGAACCGAGCTCGACCGCTCCGTCTAAGCTCGCCGGGTGGCGCCCACCCGAGACGAGATGACTCTCGAGAACGCGTATCTCGTCGGCTTGCGGCTGGACGGCAGGAAGGTCGTGGTCGTCGGGGGCGGCAGCGTCGCGCAGCGCCGGATCCCCCTGCTGCTCGCCAATGGCGCCGACGTCCACGTCATCGCCAGGGCGGCCACGCCCGCCGTCGAAGCGCTCGACGGCATCGCCCTCGAGCTCCGCGACTACCGCGACGGCGATCTCGACGGCGCCTGGTACGCGATCGCGGCCACCGACGACCCCGCCGTCAACGCAGCCGTCGTCGCCGAGGCCGACCGGACCAGGATCTTCTGCGTGCGCGCCGACGTCGCACGCGACGGCACGGCGGTCACGCCGGCGTCGTTCGAGTACGACGGCCTCAGCGTCGGCGTGCTGGCCGGCGGCGAGCACCGACGGTCGGCGGCCATCCGGTCGGCGATCCACGAGGCCATGCAGCAGGGCGTGATCGTCGCCGACGCCCCGGGCGCGCAGCTCACCGGCGTGGCGCTCGTCGGGGGAGGACCGGGAGACCCCGAGCTCATCACCGTTCGCGGGCGTCGGCTCCTCGCCCAGGCCGACGTCGTCGTCGCCGATCGGCTGGCACCGCAGGAACTCCTCGCCGAACTGGCGCCCCACGTCGAGGTGATCGACGCGTCGAAGATCCCGTACGGCCGAGCGATGGCCCAGGATGCGATCAACGCGGTGCTCGTCGAGCGCGCCTCGGCGGGCAAGTTCGTCGTGCGGCTCAAGGGCGGTGATCCCTACGTGTTCGCGCGCGGACACGAAGAACTGCTCGCGTGCGCCGACGCCGGGATCCCGGTGACCGTGGTGCCCGGTGTGACCAGTGCCATAGCGGTTCCTGCGGCGGCGGGCGTTCCGGTGACCCATCGGGGCATCACGCACGAGTTCGTGGTGGTCAGCGGCCACGTTGCGCCAGGGCACCCCGAATCGTTAGTCAATTGGGATGCACTGGCGGCGCTGTCCGGCACGATCGTGTTGCTGATGGCGGTCGAGCGCATCGAGCTCTTTGCGAAGGTGCTGCTGGAGGGTGGCCGACCTGCGCAAACGCCCGTCCTGGTCGTGCAGCACGGAACGACGGCCCAGCAGCGAACGTTGCGGACGACGCTCGCCGAGGCGGCCGAGTACATCCGCGCCGACGGAATTCGGCCCCCCGCGATCATCGTGATCGGGGCCGTGGCGGGCTTCGGCACTTAAAGAGCTCTTAAGATTACTGTAGGGTAACCCGGTATGACGGCTCTGAACGACGCGGAGCGCGCCGCCATCGAACGTGATGCCGAAGGCGCCGGTGTGCGCGCGCTTCCCATGCCCATTACGCAGGCCCAGATCGTGCGCAGCAGTTGGTATCCGGCGTGGCTGCCCTCGCGACGCTTCATCGCCGCGGTCGTGGCGATCGGCGGCATGCAGTTGCTGGCGACGATGGACAGCACCGTCGCCATCGTCGCGCTGCCCAAGATCCAGGACGAGCTCAACCTGTCCGACGCGGGCCGCAGCTGGGTCATCACGGCCTACGTCCTGACCTTCGGCGGCCTCATGCTGCTGGGCGGCCGCCTCGGCGACACGATCGGTCGCAAGCGCACCTTCATCGTCGGCGTCGCACTGTTCACCATCGCGTCCATCCTGTGCGGTGGAGCGTGGGACGAGACGACGCTGGTCATCGCCCGGCTCGCCCAGGGCGTCGGTGCGGCCATCGCGTCGCCGACCGGGCTGGCGCTGATCGCGACGACGTTCCCGAAGGGCCCCGCGCGCAACACCGCCACCGCGGTGTTCGCCGCGATGACCGGCGTCGGCTCGGTCATGGGCCTGGTCGTGGGTGGCGCCCTCACCGAATTCTCCTGGCGACTGGCCTTCATGGTGAACGTCCCGGTCGGGCTGCTGATGATCTACCTCGCCCGACGGACGCTGCGCGAGACGCACCGGGAACGGATGAAGCTCGACGCGGCCGGTGCCATCCTGGCGACGCTCGCCTGCACCGCGGCGGTATTCGGGTTCTCGATGGGTCCCGAGCGCGGTTGGCTCTCACCGGTCACCCTCGGATCGTGCGGCGCCGCGTTCGTCCTCTTCGGCGCATTCCTCTACGCCGAGCGGACCGCGGTCAATCCCGTCGTCCCGTTCAGCCTGTTCCGCGACCGCAACCGCGTGGCCACCTTCGCCGCGGTCTTCCTCGGCGGCGGCATCATGTTCACGCTGACCGTGCTGATCGGTCTGTACGTGCAGGACATCATGGGCTACAGCGCGCTGCGCGCGGGCATCGGCTTCATCCCGTTCGTCATCGCGCTCGGCATCGGCCTGGGCCTGTCGTCCTACCTGGTGTCGATCTTCCCGCCGCGGCTGCTCGTCATCGCGGGCGGCGTGCTGGTGCTCGCCGCGATGATCTACGGCTCGACGCTCAACGGCGGCATCCCGTACTTCCCCAACCTGGTGCTGCCGATCACGGTCGGCGGCTTCGGCATCGGCATGATCGTGGTGCCGCTGACGGTGTCGGCGATCGCCGGTGTCGGCTTCGACGAGATCGGCCCGGTGTCGGCCATCGCGCTGATGCTGCAGAACCTCGGTGGCCCGGTCGTGCTGGCCGTCATCCAGGCCGTCATCACCTCGCGGACCCTGTACCTGGGCGGCACCACCGGCCCGGTCAAGAACATGGACCGCGCGCAACTGCACGCCCTCGACCAGGGCTACACCTACGGCTTGCTGTGGGTGGCGTCGGTCGCGATCCTCGTCGGCGTCGTGGCCCTGTTCATCGGCTACACGGCCCAGCAGGTCGCGCAGGCGCAGGAGGTCAAGGAAGCGTTGGACGCCGGCGAGATCTAGGCGGGTCAGTCACGGCACGCTTCAAATCGCTTGTCGCAGAAGACCTCTCGGCGCTGCCGATGCTGTGGCCCGCTGCCTGCAGCGCCTCGATCACCGCTGATTCCGAAGGGCCGGGCGACGGTCCGGCCACCGCGAGCGTAACGCGTCCCATCCACGTCGGATCCTGCACGCGGACGATGGCGACCCCGGCGGGCACCGAGGGCGCCGCCAGTTCGGGGAGCAGACAGATGCCCAATCCCGCGGCCACCATCCCGAGCCGGGCCTGCCAGCCCCTGACCCGGTGGGCGACGATCGGATCGGCAAGCGTGGGCCAGGCGGCGAACTGCGGGTCGCCCGCGCTGCCGTCACCGATCACCCACGGCTCGCCGGTCAACTCGCCGACCGCGACGGCGGTGGTCGCCGAAGCCAGGCGATGCCCGATCGGGACGGCGACGCACAGATCACCGCTGAACACGCGATGCACCGCGAGTCCGTCGAGGTCGTAGTCGGGCAGTCCGGCGCCCGCCCCGATCACCGCGACGGCGAGCCGACCCCGGCGGAGTTCACGCAGCAGTGACGGGGTCGATGCCTCGCTCAACCGAATGTCGAGACCGGGATGTTCGGCGGCGAGCAGGGCGATCGTCCGCGGTGCGAGAACGGCTGCGGCAGTGGGGAATACGCCCAAACGCACGCGACCGGCCAAGCGATCGCCGAGCCCGTCGAGGTCGTGGCGCAACGACTCGACGTCACCGAGGATTCGACCGGCATGGGTGACGACGGCATGGCCCGCCGCGCTCAGGCTGACCCCGCGCGCCGTGCGGACGAACAGGGGGAGGCCCGCCGCCGCCTCCATGGCGGCGACCTGTCGCGAGATGGCGGGCTGCGAATAGCCGAGGGACCGTGCCGCCGCGGTGAAGGACCCGAGCAGCGCGATCTCGCGACACACCCGCAGACCGGCGAGCGTCATGTCGTCCACCCGCACCATCTTGGCCATGCATCGAGCGTATGGCTTCGATCCGAGATCGTCATCGCGCGTATGAACTCTTAGGGCGCCCACGGTGGTTGAGACGGGCATGCCGACTGCCTGGTTCATCGCTGGAGCGTCCCGCGGGATGGGACGCGAACTCGTCGATCGACTGCTCGCCCGCGGGGACCGCGTCGCGGCCACCGCCCGCCGCGCCGAGGCGCTCGACGACCTCGTCGACCGCTACGGCGACCGGCTGTGGGTGCGCGCGCTCGACGTCACCGACACCGCAGCCCTGCGGGCGGTCGTCGACGACGCCTTCGCCGCGCACGCCCGGATCGACGTCGTCGTCGCCAACGCCGGTTACGGGGTGTTCGGCGTCGCAGAGGACCTCACCGACCGGCAGATCGACGAGATGATCGCAACCAACCTGACGGGGTCGATCCACTTGGCCAGGGCCGTGCTGCCGCACCTGCGCGCGCAGGGCGGCGGGCACCTGGTGCAGATGTCGAGCATGGGTGGGCACCTCGCGTTCCCCGCCTTCTCGCTCTACCACGTCACCAAGTGGGGGATCGAGGGTTTCTACGAGGCCCTGGCGCAGGAGGTCGCGCCGTTCGGGATCCGGACGACGCTCGTCGAGCCCGGCGTCGTCCGCACGGGGTTCTTCGACGCTGCGAGTCGCGTCCCGCTGAGTGAGCCCTACGTGGGCGGCCCCGCCGACCGGCCCGGCCCGTCGACGGAGGACATGGTCGACGACGCGCAGAAGACGGTCGCCGCCATCATCCGGGCCTGCGACGCCGCCGAACCCCCGCGACGGCTGGTGCTCGGATCCGACGCCTGGCAGCTCATCGGCGACGCGTTGCGGAGCCGACTCGACGACGTCGTCGCGCAGCGCGCCAACGCTGCGACCGCCGACATCGACTGACCCCGGGTCGACCCGGGTTTCACGGGGTGGCGCGCTGGGTAGGGTGTCGGCAATGTCTGCCGCCGGTGGTTCCCCAGGTTCGGCGGAGCAGTCGACAGCCCCGTTGGCGTCGTCCGTGCTCGGAATCGCCATCATCGCGATCACCGGCATGCAGCTGATGTCGACGCTCGACGGCACCATCGTCATCGTCGCGCTGCCGAGGATGCAGGCTGAGCTCGACCTCTCCGATGCGGGTAAGAGCTGGGTCATCACGGCATACGTGCTGACTTTCGGCGGGCTGCTGCTGCTCGGCGGCCGGGTCGGCGACGCCATCGGCCAGAAGCGTGCCTTCCTGTCCGGCGTCGGCGTCTTCACCCTCGCCTCCCTGGTGTGCGGATTGGCCAACGACGAGTACACGCTGATCGCCGCTCGCGCACTGCAGGGCATGGGGGCCGCCGTCGCAGCCCCGACCGGATTCGCGCTGATCGCCACCACCTACGCCGTGGGGCAGGCCCGCAACCAGGCCATGGCCGTGTCCGCCGGAATGCAGGCGATCGGTTCGGTGCTCGGGCTGGTGCTCGGGGGCCTGCTGACGGTCATCTCCTGGCGGTTGGCGTTCCTGATGAACGTGCCCATCGGCATCGTCATCATCGCGATCGCGGTCCTGCGCATCGGTGAGACGCACCACGAACGACTCAAGCTGGACGTCACGGGCGCGCTGCTGGCCACCCTGGGCTGCACGGCCGCGGTGCTGGTCTTCACGCAGGGCCCCCCGCGCGGCTGGCTCGACCCGTGGGTGGTCGGCGCGGCCGTCGCCGCGGTCGTCTGCTTCGTCTCGTTCCTGTTCGCCGAACGCAAGGCGGAGAACCCGCTCGTGCCGTTCTCGGTGTTCAGCGAGCGCAATCGGGTGATGACGCTCATCTCGTGGTTCCTCGGCGGTGGTGTGCTGCTGACCGTCACCGTGATGGTCGGGCTGCTCGCGCAGGACGTGCTCGGCTACTCGGCGCTGCGTGCCGGAATCTGCTTCCTGCCATTTGCGGTGGCGGTCGGCGTCGGCAACCTCCTGGCGACCAAACTGGCGCCCCTCGTCGCGCCGCGGTGGCTGATCATCGGCGGCGGCCTGTTCGTGCTCGCCGCCATGCTGTACGGCTCCACGCTGGACCGCAGCATCCCGTACTTCCCCGATCTGTTCACCCCGATCGTGCTCGGCGGTTTCGGCATCGGGATCATCTCGGTGGTGCTGCCGCTGTGCGCGGTCGCGGGCGTCGGACCCCGGGAGATCGGGCCGGTCTCGGCCATCACGCTGATGGTGCAGAACCTGGGTGGGCCGCTGGTGCTCGTCGTCATCATGGCGGTTCAGACCTCGCGCACCCTGTACCTGGGCGGCACCACGGGGCCGGTGAAGAACATGACGCCCGCCCAGCTCGACGCTCTCGGCTACGGCTACACCTATTCGCTGCTGTGGGTTGCCGGCGTGTCGATCCTCGTCGGCATCGCGGCGTTCTGGATCGGCTTCTCGGCGCGCGACATCGCCAGGGCGCAGCACACCAAGGAAGCGGTCGAGGCGGGCGAGCTGTAGCCGCCGTGTCGGTGGGGGCCGATAACGTGCCCGCATGGCCACGCTGACCCGCCGACAGATCTCCGAAACCCTCGACCCGCTGGGCTGGCGGCTGATCCACGGCGCCGCTCTCGCCCACGTGGCCGTCGCGTCCCTGGCCGCCGCCGCGGAGGCAGCCGCCGTCGCCGTCACCGCGGCGGGCACCGGCGGCAACGGGCACCTGAGCGTCGAACTGCACTCCGATCGGCTGCTGCTGCGGCTGCAGTCAGCGGTCACCGGCACGGTCTCCGAGGCCGACCTGCACCTGGCGCAGACCGTGACGGAGGCGTTGGGACGGCGCTCGCTGGTGACGTCGCCGGGCGACGCCGCGGCGGCGCCCCAGAGCATGGAGATCGCCATCGACGCGCTCGACATCCCGCTCGTCCAACCATTCTGGCGGGCCGTCACCGGCTACGTCGACGAGCCGGGTGCACCGGAACCCGACGCCGCACTGATCGATCCGCTCGGCCGCGGGCCCGAGATCTGGTTCCAGCAGATGGACGCCCCGCGCGTGCAGCGCAATCGAATCCACCTCGACGTGACCGTCGCGCCGGAGCTGGCGCAGCCGCGCATCGACGCGGCGCTGGCCGCCGGCGGGACGCTGCTCTCGGCGGCCCGCGCGCCCGCGTTCTGGGTGCTGGCCGACGCCGAGGGCAACGAGGTGTGCGTCTGCACGTGGCAGGGGCGCGACTAAGTAGGGTTGTCGTCCGTGATCACCCGCATGTCAGAACTGTTCCTCCGCACGTTGCGCGACGACCCCGCCGACGCCGAGGTGCCCAGCCACAAGTTGCTGATCAGGGCGGGCTACGTGCGTCCCATCGGGCCGGGTCTCTACAGCTGGCTGCCGCTCGGACTGCGGGTGTTCCGCAAGATCGAACAGATCGTCCGCGAGGAGATGAACGCGATCGGCGGCCAGGAGATCCTGCTGCCCGCGCTGCTGCCCCGCGCGGCCTACGAAACGACGAACCGCTGGACCGAGTACGGCGAGACGCTGTTTCGGCTGCAGGACCGCCGCGGCAACGACTACCTCCTCGGCCCCACGCACGAGGAGATCTTCACCCTGACGGTCAAGGGGGAGTACAGCTCCTACAAGGACTTCCCGTTGCGGCTCTACCAGATTCAGACCAAGTACCGCGACGAGGCCCGCCCCCGCGCGGGCATCCTGCGCGGGCGCGAGTTCGTCATGAAGGACTCCTACAGCTTCGACGTCGACGACGACGGGCTGAAGCAGGCATACCACGCCCACCGCGAGGCCTACCAACGGATCTTCGGCCGCCTCGGCGTGCGCTACGTCATCGTCTCGGCGGTGTCCGGCGCCATGGGCGGCAGCGCGTCGGAGGAGTTCCTCGCCGAGAGCG
The DNA here is from genome assembly GCF_010729665.1 of Mycolicibacterium madagascariense. NCBI lineage: Bacteria > Bacillati > Actinomycetota > Actinomycetes > Mycobacteriales > Mycobacteriaceae > Mycobacterium > Mycolicibacterium madagascariense. The sequence continues at coordinate 2,347,551 of NZ_AP022610.1, forward strand.
AGGTCGGCGAGGACACGTTCGTGCGGTGCCTGCAGTCCGGGTACGCCGCCAACGTCGAGGCCGTGATCACCGCACAGCCCGAGCCGATTCCGTTCGAGGGCCTGCCCGACGCCGTCGTGCACGAGACCGGTGACACGCCGACCATCGCCACGCTCGTCGACTGGGCCAACGGGGCGGACCTGCCGCAGTTCGCCGATCGCCCCGTGACCGCTGCCGACACGCTGAAGAACATCTTGCTGAAGGTGCGCGAACCGGGCGGGGAGTGGGAACTGCTCGCCGTCGGCGTCCCGGGTGACCGCGAGGTCGACGACAAGCGTCTCGGCGCGGCGCTCGAACCCGCGGAGTACGCACTCCTCGACGACGCCGACTTCGCGAGGAACACGTTCCTGGCCAAGGGGTACATCGGCCCAAAGGGGTTGTTGGCCAACGGTGTTCGCTATCTCGTCGATCCCCGGGTGGGGGATGGCACCGCGTGGATCACCGGCGCCGACGAGAAGGGGCGCCACGTCGTCGGTCTCGTCGCGGGCCGCGACTTCGTCCCCGACGGGACGATCGAGGCCGCCGAGGTCCGTGACGGCGATCCGTCCCCGGACGGCGCCGGCCCGCTGGTGTCGGCGCGCGGCATCGAGATCGGTCACATCTTCCAGCTCGGCCGCAAGTACGCCGACGCGTTCAAGGCCGACGTCCTCGGCGAGGACGGCAAGCCGCTGCGGTTGACCATGGGTTCCTACGGCATCGGCGTGTCCCGCATGGTGGCGGTGCTCGCCGAACAGCATCACGACGAGATCGGCCTGCGCTGGCCGTCGGCGGTGTCGCCGTTCGACGTGCACATCGTCATCGCCAACAAGGACGACGACGCCCGAACGGGCGCAACCGAATTGGCGTCGCAGCTCGACCGGCTCGGCGTGGAGCCCCTGCTCGACGACCGCAAGATGTCGCCGGGGGTCAAGTTCAAGGACGCCGAGCTCCTCGGGGTGCCGTGGATCGTCGTGGTCGGACGCGGCTGGGCGAACGGTGTCATCGAGTTGCGCAACCGGTTCACCGGCAAGACGACGGAGCTGGCGGCCGACGGCGCCGCCGCGGCCATCGTCGAGCAGCTCGCCTAGGTGTACTGACCCGAGAGGTTAGGTCTCGCTCCCACCGGGAAACGCCACCGTGGTCGGTACGACGCCGAGCACGCCGCGCCACCGGGCCGCCAGCACCGCGGCCTGGGTCAGGGCGGTGACTGCGAGGTGGCGGTCGCCGTCGGCAGTGGCCCGTTCCAGGACGCTGCGCCACGCCGCGGCGGAGTCCTCCTCCATGCGCACGGCGAGCTTCTCGGCGTCGGTGGGGGTGGCGACGTCGAACGGCAGCTGGTAACCGACGGCCGGAACCGGCGGGCGGACGTGGCGCGCCGTCAGCGCGGCGATGGCCTCCTCGCGCACCTCGCGGTGCGCCGCCAGTGCCTGCGAGACCAGGTCGTTGAGGTCCGGTGTCGCGTGCGCGGACACCAGGCCGTAGCCGTAGATGACGCCGTGCTCGACGGAGATCGCATCGAACAGCGCAGCGTCGGCGTCATCGGACGGCCGGGTCGGTGGCGTCGGGCCGGGGGTGGTCATGACGGCGCACCCGAACCGGCCAGGGCGACCGTTGCCGCGGCCGTGCACGCCGCGGCGATCGAACCGAGGAGCCCGGCCCGGTAACCGGACTGGCTGCCGGCGAGTCGGGCGGCGTCGTCGGCGGAGCGTTGCAGCGCGTCGACCGCATCGGCGGCGGTCGGGGGCTTGGGTGGCGACCCGGACGGCGTGGTCGATGGGGTCGCCGACGGCGTGGTCGACGCGCTCGGCGTGGCCCCGGCACTCCTGGCGATCTCGGCCGACAGCGCGGTGGCGTGAGCCGTGCGCTGCTGGGCGACCACCGTCAGCGTCGCCGCGGCGGCCGGCGGCGATGCGGCGGCGGCGTTGCTGGCGAGCGCAGCGTCGGCGCGGGCCCGTTCGAGCGGTTCGAGGAGGGGGTCCGGTTCCTCGACCCGCGGCGTCGAGCTGCAGGCGGTGGCGAATGCACCGCCGAACAGCGTCAACGCGGCCGTACCGACGAGCACGCGCCGCCTGCTGAGAAGAGGGAAGGTGCTCGGCACAGAAGCATCCTGCCATCCCGCCTCGTGAGGCAGGCGGCCCCGGATTCGGCCGTTGCCCCTCATGGGCTGGCGTATCGTAGACAAGCGATTCCGCGGCCGCACCCCACGAGGTGGGCCGGGGGACCGTGTCCATACAACTCAAGACGAGGAGCTCGCCGTGGCATCGGAGATCCCGCTACGGCCTGCGCGGTTGCCGTCGCCGCAGCAGGTGAGGGAGCTGCTCGAGGGCGAGTTCGGCCGCGCGGGGTACGAGGTCGAGGACGTCACCATCGACGCGGCCGCGCGCCCGCCGCGCGTGGTGGTCATCGCCGACGGCGACGACGGTCTCGACCTGGAAGCCCTGGCAACGCTGTCGCGGACGGCCTCCGAGCTGCTGGACCAGCTCGACGACTCCGACGAGACGCCCTACCTGCTGGAGGTCACCTCGCGGGGGGTGGACCGTCCCCTGACCGAGGAACGGCACTACCGCCGCGCGCGCGGACGCCGGATCGAGGTCACGCTGACCGACGGGTCGCAGCTGACGGGTCGCGTGGGCGCGTTGACCGATCGCCACCTCGAACTGGTGGTCGCCGACCGCCGCGCGGGGCCGACCATTCGCACACTGTCCATCGACGACGTCGCCAATGCCGTTGTGCAGGTGGAATTCTCATCGCCGAATCCGCTCGAACTCGAGCTGGCCGGGGTGTCAGGCAAGGAGGTTGAAGAGTGAACATCGACATGGGTGCGCTGCACGCCATCGAAGTGGACCGGGGGATCTCGGTCGACGAACTGCTCGAGACCATCAAGTCGGCGCTGCTGACCGCGTACCGGCACACCCAAGGGCACGAGGCCGAGGCGCGCATCGACATCGACCGCAAGAGCGGCGTCGTCCGGGTGATGGCGCGGGAGACCGACGACGACGGCAATCTCGTCAGTGAATGGGACGACACCCCAGAGGGTTTCGGGCGCGTGGCCGCCACCACGGCGCGCCAGGTGATGCTGCAGCGCTTCCGCGACGCCGAGAACGAGCGGATGTACGGCGAGTTCTCGGCCCGCGAGGGTGACATCGTCGCCGGCGTGGTGCAGCGCGACGCCAGGGAGAACACCCGTGGGAACGTCGTCGTGCGCCTCGGGACGGAGGCCAAGGGGTCCGAGGGCGTCATCCGGCCCGCCGAACAGGTGCCGGGGGAGTCCTACGAACACGGAGAACGGTTGCGCTGCTACGTGATCGGCGTGACGAGAGGGGCGCGCGAACCCAAGATCGAGCTGTCCAGGACGCACCCCAACCTGGTGCGCAAGCTGTTCTCGCTCGAGGTCCCCGAGATCGCCGACAACTCCGTGGAGATCGTCGCCGTGGCCAGGGAGGCCGGTCACCGCTCGAAGATCGCCGTCGCCTCGCGGGTGTCCGGCCTCAATGCCAAGGGGGCGTGCATCGGGCCGATGGGTCAGCGGGTCCGCAACGTGATGAGCGAACTGTCCGGAGAGAAGATCGACATCATCGACTTCGACCCCGACCCGGCGACGTTCGTCGCGAACGCCCTGTCGCCGGCGAAGGTCGTCTCGGTGTCGGTGATCGACGAGGCGGCGCGCGCGGCGCGGGTCGTGGTGCCCGACTTCCAGCTGTCGCTCGCGATCGGCAAGGAGGGGCAGAACGCCCGGCTGGCCGCCCGTCTCACGGGATGGCGGATCGACATCCGCAGTGACGCGGCGCCCGTTCCCGACGCCCCGACCTCGGGGGAAGCGTCCCGCGAGGGTTAGCGGGCACGCGTTTCTCTCTGCGGTGATCGTGACGGTAGACTGAACCGTGATCCAGCGCGCGAGTTCGGCTTCCCGCGCGCGTCAGCACCAGAGTCCCCTCGGACCGGTGCGGACGTGTGTCGGATGCCGGGGGCGTGAGCTGGCCGCCGGACTGCTTCGCGTGGCCGCCGTGCCCGGGGAAGATGGCCTTGACGCCGTCGTCGTCGACACAGCGGGTAACCTTCCGGGTCGGGGTGCGTGGCTGCATCCCAACCGGGAATGTCTGCTCGTGGCGATTCGGCGGCGGGCGTTCCCACGAGCGCTGCGCATCACCGGTTCGCCGGACACCTCCGCGGTGGTCGAGTACTTCACCGAACGTGAAGCCTCGGTCCGCCCGGCAACAGAACAGGTAGCGAAGAACATGAGCACACCGTGAAGTCCCGATGACCATGCGTCATAGCTAAACCCGAGGCGCGGCTCGCTGCTGTCGCCTCCTAGACAGGAGATGTAGTGGCAGGCAAGGCCCGCGTACACGAGTTGGCCAAAGAACTCGGTGTCACCAGCAAGGAAGTACTCGCCCGACTGAGCGAACAGGGCGAATTCGTCAAATCAGCATCGTCGACCGTCGAGGCGCCCGTCGCCCGACGGCTGCGCGAGGCGTTGGGCGGTGGCGCCAAGGCCGCCCCCGCGAAGTCCCCGGCAGCAGCCGCCCCCGCGGCGACCAACGGATCCGGCAACGGTTCGGCCAGCACGGGACCGAAGCCGGGAGGCCCACGGCCGTCCGCGCCGAAGCCCGCCGCGCCCGAGCCGCCAGCGGCCGTAGCGCCCCAGGTGGCCGCAGCGGCGCCTGCCCCCACGCCCGCCCCGGCGCCGGCCGACGTCCAAGCCAGCGCGCCCGCTCCCGCGGCGCCCGCAGCTCCGGCCAGCCCCGCAGGTCCCACGCCGGGTCCGCGTCCCGGCCCGCCCAAGCCGGCCGCCCGCTCACCGCGCGTCGGCAACAACCCCTTCTCCACCCAGCAGCCCGTCGAGCGCCCCGCGCCGCGGCCGCCGCAGGGTGCCGGTGGGCCGCCCCGTCCGGGTGGTCCCCCTCGACCGGGTGGTGGGCCGCGTCCCGGCGCCACCCCCGGCAACATGCCTCCCCGTCCGCCAGGTGCGCGGCCGGGAGCGGTGGGTCGCCCCGGTGGACCCCGTCCCGGCCCCGGTGGCCGTGGACCGGGTGGCGGCGGTCGACCCGGCGGTCCTCCCGGTGCCGGCGGCGGCGGTAACTACCGCGGCGGCGGCGGTGGCGCAGGAGCTCCCGGTGGCGCTCCCGCCGGAGGCTTCCGCGGACGCCCCGGTGGCGGTGGCGGCGGTGGCCGTCCCGGTCAGCGCGGTGGCGCGGCAGGTGCGTTCGGTCGTCCGGGCGGCGCGGTCCGCCGCGGCCGCAAGTCGAAGCGGGCGAAGCGCGCCGAATACGAGAACATGCAGGCCCCGGTCGTCGGTGGCGTGCGGTTACCGCACGGCAACGGCGAGACCATCCGGTTGGCCCGCGGCGCGTCGCTGGTCGACTTCGCCGACAAGATCAACGCCAACCCGGCCGCTCTGGTCCAGGCGCTGTTCAACCTCGGTGAGATGGTCACCGCGACCCAGTCGGTGGACGACTCGACGCTGGAGTTGCTCGGCGGCGAGATGAACTACGTCGTGCAGGTCGTGTCCCCGGAGGACGAGGACCGCGAGCTGCTGTCGTCGTTCGACCTCACCTACGGCGAGGACGAGGGCGGGGAAGAGGATCTGGAGTTCCGCCCGCCGGTCGTGACCGTCATGGGCCACGTCGACCACGGCAAGACGCGACTGCTGGACACGATCCGCAACGCCACCGTCCGCGAGGGCGAGGCCGGCGGCATCACCCAGCACATCGGCGCCTACCAGGTGCTCACCGAGCTGGACGGCAACGAGCGTTTGGTGACGTTCATCGACACCCCCGGTCACGAGGCGTTCACCGCCATGCGTGCCCGCGGTGCGAAGGCCACCGACATCGCGATCCTGGTGGTGGCCGCCGACGACGGCGTCATGCCGCAGACGGTGGAGGCCATCAACCACGCGCAGGCCGCCGACGTGCCGATCGTGGTGGCGGTCAACAAGATCGACAAGGAGGGCGCCGACCCGGCCAAGATCCGGGCTCAGCTCACCGAGTACAACCTGGTGGCCGAGGACTTCGGTGGCGACACCATGTTCGTCGACATCTCCGCCAAGCAGGGCACCAACATCGATGCCCTCCTCGAGGCGGTGCTGCTGACGGCCGACGCGACGCTGGACCTGCGGGCCAACCCCGACATGGAGGCCCAGGGCGTGGCGATCGAGGCGCACCTCGACCGCGGTCGCGGTCCCGTGGCCACCGTGCTCATCCAGCGCGGCACGCTGCGGGTCGGCGACTCGATCGTCGCCGGCGACGCCTACGGGCGCGTGCGGCGGATGGTCGACGAACACGGCGAGGACGTCGAGGAGGCGACCCCGTCGCGTCCCGTCCAGGTCATCGGCTTCACGTCGGTGCCGGGAGCCGGTGACAACCTGCTCGTCGTCGACGAGGATCGGATCGCCCGCCAGATCGCCGACCGGCGCAGCGCGCGCAAGCGCAACGCGTTGGCCGCGCGCAGCCGCAAGCGCATCAGCCTGGACGATCTGGATGCCGCGCTGAAGGAGACCAGCCAGCTCAACCTGATCCTGAAGGGCGACAACTCCGGCACCGTCGAGGCGCTGGAGGAGGCGCTGCTCGGCATCGACATCGACGACGAAGTGGAACTTCGCGTCATCGACCGCGGCGTCGGTGGCGTCACCGAGACCAACGTCAACCTGGCGTCGGCCTCCAACGCCATCATCATCGGGTTCAACGTCCGCGCGGAGGGCAAGGCCACCGAGCTGGCCAACCGCGAGGGCGTCGACATCCGGTACTACTCGGTGATCTACCAGGCGATCGACGAGATCCAGGCCGCGCTCAAGGGCATGCTCAAGCCGGTCTACGAGGAGAAGGAGCTCGGCCGCGCCGAGATCCGGGCGATCTTCCGCTCGTCGAAGGTCGGCAACATCGCCGGCTGCCTCGTCACCTCGGGTGTCATCCGCCGCAACGCCAAGGCGCGCCTCATCCGCGACAACGTCGTGGTGGCCGAGACGGTCACCATCTCGTCGCTGAAGCGGGAGAAGGACGACGTGACCGAGGTGCGCGACGGGTACGAGTGCGGTCTCACCTTGACGTACAACGACATCAAGGAGGGTGACGTCATCGAGGCGTACGAGCTCGTGGAGAAGGTGCGTACCTAGATGGCGACCGACGAGTCCGAGCGCTCGCGCGAGGAGTATTGATGGTCGACGCGGGACGAGCGCGCAAGCTCGCCAAGCGCATCGCCACGATCGTTGCCTCGGCCATCGAGTTCGAGATCAAGGATCCGCCCCTGGCCTTCGTGACCGTCACGGACACGAAGGTCACGGGCGACCTCCACGACGCGACGGTGTTCTACACCGTGCGGGGCGAGACGTTGCAGGACGAGCCCGACTACGAGGGCGCCGCGGCGGCGCTCGAGCGGGCCAAGGGGACGCTGCGGTCGAAGGTGGGCGCGGGCACGGGCGTGCGGTTCACGCCCACGCTGTCGTTCGTGCTGGACAAGCTGCCCGATGCGGCGCGCGACATGGAGGATCTGCTGGCCCGCGCTCGGCAGGCCGACGCCGATCTGGCGCGCATTCGGCAGGGTGCCAGGCCGGCCGGTGACCCCGACCCGTACCGTGGGTCGGGGGCGGAGGATGTCAGCGGGGGACCCGACGACGGCACCGACGAGCGTGACCCTGAGGACACCTATGACCGCGATCGACCCGAAGACTGAGGTAGCTCGGTCATCGGTGCGCGTCGATGGTCGGGGAGCAGCGGAGCTTCTCGACGCAGCGGAGTCGGTCAGCGTGGTGTGCCACGTCTATCCCGACGCCGACACCATCGGTGCCGGTCTCGCGTTGGCGTTGGTGCTCGAGGAATGCGGTAAGCGCGTCGAGGTCGGTTTCGCCGAGCCGTCGGTGCTGCCGGAGTCGCTGCAGTCGCTGCCGGGCGGACACCTGCTGGTGTCCCGCGACGAGATGCACCGCGACAGCGATCTGGTGGTCACGGTCGACATTCCGAGCCCCACCCGGCTCGGCACTCTGCAGGCGCTGACCGAGGCGGGGCGCGAAGTGTTGGTCATCGATCACCACGCGTCCAATCAGCTCTTCGGCACGGCGAATTACGTGGATCCGTCGGCGGATTCGACGACGATGTTGGTCGCCGAGCTGCTGGACGCCTGGGACAAGCCGCTCGACCAGCCGGTCGCGCACTGTCTGTACGCAGGCCTGACCACCGACACCGGATCGTTCCGCTGGGCGAGCGCACGTGCGCACCGCCTCGCCGCCCGACTGCTGGAACTGGGTGTCGACAACGCCACGATCAGCCGGACCCTGCTCGACACCCACCCGTTCTCCTGGCTGCCGATGCTGTCGCGCGTGCTGTCGTCGGCGCACCTCGTCGCCGATGCGCTGGATGGCCGCGGGCTGGTGTACGCCGTCGTCGGACACGAGGAGTGGCGCGACGCCCGGCCCGAGGAGGTCGAGAGCATCGTCGACATCGTGCGCACGACCGCGCAGGCCGAGGTCGCCGCGGTGTTCAAGGAGGTCGGCCCGCAGAAGTGGACGGTGTCGATGCGCGCCAAGTCCGAGGTCGACCTCGCCGCCGTCGCCAGTGTCTTCGGTGGTGGCGGGCACAAGCTCGCCGCGGGCTATTCGGCGACCGGGCCGGCCGACGTCGTCGTCAAGGCTCTGACGGATGTGCTTGGCTGAACCGGCGCCGGTCACCGGTCGCCGCATCGCTGGCCTGGCGCTACCGGCGCTCGGTGTGCTGGCCGCCGAACCCATCTATCTGTTGTTCGACCTCGCCGTGGTGGGCCGCCTCGGCGCGTTGGCGCTGGCTGGCCTGGCCATCGGCGGGCTCATCCTGTCGCTGCTGTCCTCGCAGCTGACGTTCCTGTCCTACGGGACGACGGCGCGGGCCGCCCGGTTCTTCGGCGCCGGCCGCCGAGCGTCCGCCGTCGGCGAAGGCGTGCAGGCCACCTGGCTGGCGGTCGCCCTCGGAGCCGTCGTGATCCTCGCCGTCGAAGCCGCGGCCGTGCCGATCCTGGCGGTGATCGCCGACGGCGGCGAGATCGCCGACATGGCATTGCCGTGGCTGAGGGTCGCGATCCTCGGGGCGCCCGCCATCCTCATCTCGATGGCGGGCAACGGGTGGATGCGCGGAGTTCAGGACACCGTGCGCCCGCTGCGCTACGTGCTGCTCGGGTTCGGACTGTCGGCGCTGCTGTGCCCGACACTGGTGCACGGCCTGCTCGGGATGCCGCGGCTCGGGCTGGTCGGGTCGGCCGTGGCGAACCTGGCGGGGCAGTGGTTGGCAGCGCTGCTGTTCTGCCGCGCCCTGCTCGTCGAACGGGTGCCGCTGCGGCTGGACCTCACGATCCTGCGCGCGCAGGTGACGATGGGCCGCGACCTGGTGGTGCGCACGCTGGCGTTCCAGGCCTGTTTCGTCTCGGCCGCTGCGGTCGCCGCGCGGTTCGGGGCGGCCGCCGTCGCAGCCCACCAGGTGGTGCTGCAACTGTGGAGTTTCCTTGCGCTGGTGCTGGATTCGTTGGCCATCGCGGCACAGTCGCTGGTGGGCGCCGCACTCGGTGGTGGACAGCTGACCCACGCGAAGTCGGTGGCCTGGCGGGTGACGATCTTCTCCGCGGTCGCCGCGGCGGTGCTCGCCGCCGTCTTCGCCGTGGGCGCGTCGGTGGTGCCGCGGCTCTTCACATCTGATCGGGCGGTGCTCGGCGTGATCGGCGTGCCGTGGTGGTTCCTGGTCGCACAGTTGCCGATCGCGGGGGTGGTGTTCGCCCTGGACGGAGTCCTGCTCGGCGCGGGCGATGCGACGTTCATGCGCAACGCCACGCTGGGTAGCGCGCTCGTCGGGTTCCTCCCGCTGATCTGGCTATCGCTGATCTTCGGCTGGGGCCTGCTCGGCATCTGGGCGGGCCTGACCGCGTTCATGGTGTTGCGCCTGATGTTCGTCGGCTGGCGGGCCCTGTCGGGTCGGTGGCTAATCCCCGGCACCGCCTGACGGCCCTCGTACGCAACGACGGCCAAGCCGTACGGGCGGGGGCCTACGCCCGGCGAGATGGCCTCAGTGGCGTTCGTTCTCGGTCTGGTAACCGGGACTCTGGGGAGCGTCGCGTTGGAGTGAATCAGGGCCGGGACCCGACGCGCGACCTGGTGCGGGGGAGGTGTCAGCATCCGACGTCTCCTGGTCGACGGCGCCCTGCTCGGAGCTGCTTGGCCCACTGGCTAAGTCGTCCTGTGCAGAGTCCTTCAGGACGTGGCGCCCCGATGGCACACCGGGTCCGTCGACCGATGTCCCTTTGCCGACTGGTTCCTTCTCGAAGTCTTTGGTCTTCTCGCGGGTCGCCTTCTCGGGTGGGACTTCGCCCACGACTTCCGAGGCTTCGACCGTCTTCTCCAAGCGGCTCGACAGTGTCTCCGATCTCGGCTCGGGTGTCGCCGCGCCGGATTGCGAAGGTGGCGTGTGCGAATCACTCGAACCCGCGTCGTATTCGGCCTTGGCATTTAGTTCGGCGTTGGTGGAATCCTCCACCCTTTGACTCGCCACCAAAAAAGCGGTCCTCAGGGATCGGAAGTTGCGTTCCTCCTCCTCGGTGCGAACGATTCCTGGCGATGACTGACGCACATGTAGGGCGGCGAGGAACTGTGGTGCCAAGCCGTTGAATTCCCGTTCCGCGGCCTGGCGGCCCTCGATGGCGGCCAAATAGGCGACCTTCTTGGGATTGTGGTCGGTGGCTGAGCCTGCCGCTTTCGCGTCCTTGAGCGCCTTGTCACCTGCTCGCAAGTCGTTGTGTCTTTGTATGGCCCTGTCGACCTTCTTTTGGTTGTCAGCTGCGGCCTTGTCAGCCACAGCCTTTCTGTCGGCCTCGGCTTTGTCTGCGGCGGCTTTGTCTGCGGCGGCTTTGTCTGCGGCGGCTTTGTCTGCGGCGGCTTTGTCGGCAGCTGCCTTCTCTTTGGCGAGCGCCGCTTCTGCGCCCGCCTTTTCGGTTTCCGGACGAGGCGGCCTCCCAGGAGACGCAGGTTTCGCTATCGTCCCCGATCCATCGTCGGGGGGCGTTGCAGGGTTGTTCGCGTCCGGCCCCACCGCCAGCCCCAAGGCGCGGAACACTGTGACGACGACTCTGAGGAGGCCATCAAGAGGGCTGCCTGCCGATCCGTTGCGGGCTTTCGGAGCTTCCCCGATGTGGATGGTGAACGGGTGCAGAGCCCGTGCGGTGGCACCCGACCCGACGCCAATGGCGATGCTGAGGGGCGCGCTCTTGCAGCCACTCCCAAAGTCGACGCCGGAAATGGACAGACACGTGGCTTCGGCTTTGGGCGCGTGCTCGGTCGCGCCGGCGATGAGGACGCCGGTGGTCAACGCACCCGCCGCGAGCGCGCGCCCGCGCGTCGACTGCTTAACTCGCGCACCGTGCTCGCCCATGATCATCATCCTCCGATGTGAATTCCCCATGCCCGGGTTCGGCGCCGCGACGCTAGCACCGCGACCGCGTCGAGTCAGGGCTGGGAACGACCCAGTTGCACAGGACCAATGCCCTGACGTCGCGCGCCAAGCACCGGTCTGAGCTGCGTAATCGCAGGCTGCACCCGTCGACGAAGGATCACGGGCGCGGTTCGCACCTCGACTGGTCCTGCCAAGCGTGCAAGAGAAGCCCGCCCACGGTTGTCGACTGAGACGGATGTCGGAAAGCTCTGGCCTGCTGCCCAAGACCTATGGTGGGTGGCATGTGTCGGAACATCACCGAACTGCGCGGGCTGGAGCCGTCGGCGACGGCCGAGGAGATCGAGGCCGCGTCGCGTCAGTACGTGCGCAAGGTCAGCGGCATCACCCGCCCGACGGCGGCCAACGAAGCGGCCTTCGAGGCGGCGGTCGCCGAGATCACCGCGACCACGACCCGGCTGCTGGCGGCATTGCCACCCCGCCGTCAGCCACCCAAGACGGTGCCGCCGCTGCGGCGTCCGGAGGTCCGGGCCCGACTCGCCGCCACGTGAGCGCCACCGCGCTCAAGGAGTGGAGCGCGGCCGTGCACGCGATGCTCGACGGCCGACAGACGGTGCTGCTGCGCAAGGGCGGCATCCACGAGAAGCGCTTCGACCTCGCGGCGAGCGAGTTCGTGTTCTTTCCCACCGTCGCCCACGGCCACGCCGAACGCGTCCGGCCGGAGCACCGCAGCCTCCTCGCCGCGAGTGTCGCCGACAGCACCGACGACCGCATCGTGCTCCGTGCGGGCGCGAGAGTGGTTGCGGCGGTTGCGGTTCGGCGTCCCGACGGCTTGGCGGAGATCGAGGACACCCACATCTGGACGGCCGACTCGGTACGCGCCGACCGGCTGGACTTTCGGCCCAGGCACCAGCTGACCGTCCTGGTGGTGCAGGCCGCACCGCTGACCGAACCCGTTGTCCTGCAGCGCGACCCGGCCTACGCGGGCTGCAAGAGCTGGCTGGATCTACCCGTCACACCGGACTGGGCCGACCCCGTTCACGACGAGGCGACCCTGGCGGCGATCGCCGAACGCGTGCTCGCCTCAGTCGGCTGACGGCAGCGCGGGTCCGGCCGGCAGCACGAGACGCGACAGCCCACCCTGACCGTGGTGGATCGTGTGGGTGGCCGACGTCATGGTGGTGCCGGAGACCGGCGGCTCACCGGTGCCGAGGTTGCGCACGAAGCGCGGATGGGAGCCGCCGGCGACCAGGACCCGCAGTCGGGTGCCCGCGGCGAAGCGATGCGCGACGGCGTCGAGTTCGAGGGTCACCGCACCGGAATTCTCGGTGCGCCTGACGAATCCGTCGCTGACGTTGGTCGAGCTGCCGTCGGCGGCCACCTCGCTCAGGCGGACGAACACGTCGTGGAACGGGGTGTCGCAGCGATGGCTCAGTTCGACGACCGGGGTACCCACCAGGTACAGGTCGTCGGCCAGCGGGGCACTGGTGAAGTCGACGACGTCGGGCCGCAGGGCCAGCACCGTGTCGTCGCGGTAGCCGCCCTCGGGCGAGAGCAGCCGGCCGCCGATCGTCGGGGTGGGGTCCGCCGGGTCGAACGTGAACGACGATGGTGGTGCCGATCCGTCCGGTGGTGTCTGCGAAAGACCGTGTGCCGCTTGCAGATACCACACCTGCTCTCCCATCGCGGGCGGCCAGTCGGGAAGCTCGAGCCAGCCCTGCCCGACGACACGGGCCCGCACCGCTCTGCGCGGTACCTGGGGGCCGCCCGCGAGATGGGCGTCGAGCCAGTTCAGTGACTCCCGCAGCACGATCGGCGCGCCCGTCGTCATGACCTGGGTGTGCGTCCACGGGCCGACGGTCAGTGCGGTGGGCACGCCGCGGTCGTGCAGGTGACGGAACTGCGCGAGGGTCTGTTCGAGGAACAGGTCCTGCCAACCGCCGACGAGCAGGACCGGCACGTCGACCCGGTCCAGTGCGTCGGAGAGGTTCAGCGGCGCCCAAAACGGGTCGGTGCGGTCGGGGTGTTCGACCCACGACTCCCACCACGGCGCCCCGGCGCCGAGCAGCCGTCGGCCGGCGCCGCCCATCGGCACCTCGTGCGCGGCGCGCGCGACCTGCTTCCTCGACCGGGCCTGGCGCAGCAACCCGAGGAGCCGGCTGCCGTCCTCCTGGTGGGCCATCATGTGGCTCCAGCCGAGGAAGTCGTTGAGGCTGAACGAGCCGGTGCCCCAGGACGACGCGCTGAAGTCGTGCGGGCCCACGGTGATGACGGCGGCCGCCAGTTCCGGCGGCGGGTCCATCAGCAGCGCCCACTGCGTGAAGCCGAGATAGGACAGCCCGATCGTGGCGAACGAGCCCGTGAACCAGGACTGCGCGCGCAGCCACGCGACGGTGTCGGCGCCGTCGGCAACCTCGTGGACCATCGGCGTGAAGTCGCCGCCGGAGCCGAAGGTGCCACGCACGCTCTGGATGACCACGTGGTAGCCGCGGGCCGCATACACCGCGCCGAACAGCGTCGAGAACGGAAAGCCACGGCCATAGGGGCAACGCACCAGCAGGGTGCCCGCCGGGCTGGCGGTCTGCGGGACGTAGTGGTCGGCCAGGAGGTCCACGCCGTCGCGCATCGGCACGGGCACCGTGCGCGCGACGGTGTAGTCGGTCGTCGGCGGCGGCAATTTCAGCACCCGGCTGACTACAGAGGAGGCGAGGCGTCTGGCGTTCACGAGGGGGGCCACGTCCTGCACGGTACGCACGGTCTACTCGCGGGCAGCTACCGCATCGAGCCGCCAGGCCCCGCCCCCGAGGAGTTCGAGGCGGTGTCGGTGATGCTGGTCGATGGACCGCTGATGTCCGACGCTGACCACGATGAGATCCGGTAGCTCGGAGCGCAGCAGCAGGTAGAGCGCGAACTCGAGGCCCTCGTCGAGCGCCGAGGTTGCCTCGTCCAGGAAGACCGCCTTGGGCGCGGTGAGCAGGACGCGGGCGAACGCGATGCGTTGCTGTTCGCCGGGGGAGAGGATCGTGGCCCAGTCCCGCACCTCGTCGAGCCGGTCGCGCAGCTGCGGCAGCGACACCTTGGCGAGCGCATCGCGGAGCCGGTCGTCGTCGACGTCCAGCGGTCGCAGGGGGTAGGACACCACGGCGCGCAGCGTCCCGAGCGGCACGTACGGCAACTGCGATACGAACATCGTCTCGTGCTCACCCGCCGGTCGGTGCCAGCTGCCGCCGGCGGCCGGCCACAGCTCCGCGAGACTGCGGATCAGCGACGTCTTGCCGGTGCCGGACGCCCCGCTGATCACCAGTGAGTCACCGCGTAGGAGGGTGACGTCGAGGGGGTCGATCAGCTGCCCCCCGCCCGGCGTGCGCACCTCGACGCCGTGTAGCCGAACCGACCCATCGGGGCTCGGCAGCGACGCCAGGGTCGGCAGTTCTCGCGAGCGTTCACCGGCCTCGACGAGGCCGTAGAGGCGTTCGATGACGGCGTCGTAGCTGGCGAATTGGCTGTAGGTGGTGCGGAAGAACGACAGCCCGCTCTGGATCTTGCCGAATGCGGTACCCGATTGCGTGACGTCGCCCAGCTTGATGGTGCCGGCGAACAGTCGCGGCGCCTGCAGCAGCAGCGGCAGCGGGGACACCGCCTGGGTCGCGGAGAAGTTCCATCCCACCAACCCGATCGTGCGCCTCACGTACCGCCGGTAGTTGGCGATGATGGCGTCGAAGCGGGCGGTGAGTTCCCGCCGCTCGGCGCGCTCGCCACGATAGAACGCCACCGCCTCGGCGCTGTCGCGCAACCGCACCAGCGCATACCGGAACGCCGCGTTGGTCTGCTCGTTGCGGAAGCTGAGTCCGATGAGCGGGCGGCCGATCCAGAACGCGACGACCGAGGCGATCAGCACGTAGGCGAGCACGATCCAGAACAGCGCCTTGGGTAGGCCGACCCCGAACAGCGTCAGCGTGCCGGATAGTCGCCACAGGATGACCGTGAACGACGCCACCGACACCAGCGCATCCACCGCACCGAAGACGACGATGCTGGTGGAGTAGTAGGTCGGCACGTTGGGCCCGGTGCCCACGCCGGTGGTGAAGACGTCGATGTCGTGCTGAATGCGTTGGTCGGGGTTGTCGATGGGTCGTCCGCTGAACCGGTCGCGGTAGTACGCGCGCCCGGTCAGCCACTGCGTGGTGAGACGATCGGTCAGCCACACCCGCCACCGGATGATGAAGTGCTGCGCGAGATAGGTGTCGAGCACGATCCTGAGGACGTGGATGCTCGCCAGGATGCAGAAGATCACCAGCGCCATCCAGAAGCCGTGGATGCCGGAGTCGCGATGGGCGCCGTCGTGCGATGCGACGCCTTGGACCGCGACCTGCAGGGCCGAGTACACGTCGTTGGAGTAGTAGCTCAGCAGCACCTGGATGCGGACGTCGATCATCACCGACAGCAGCATCGCCGCCAGCAGACCCCAGACCGGCACACTCGACCGGCCATTGAAGTAGGCCCCGGTGATCCGCCAAAACCGTTGTCCCCAGGTCGTATAACGCAGCAGGAGGACTGCCAGCACGAGGATGATGGCCGCGCACGCGGTCCAGGTGCCGAGGATCCACAGCACCGAGTGCACGACCTCGCGGCCCCAGTCGATCGACGGCCTGAAGTTCTCCACGTGATTCAGCCTCCGGTGTCGTGACCACTCCTGTGTCAGCGATGAGTATCGGCCTTCGTCGTGAACGACGTCGACACGCGCGCGCTGCTACCGTTCGCAGCGGATCGTCCTTCGAGGGAAAGCTGCTCTCGTGACACGCTTGATCGGGGAACTGCTGCGGCCGTATCGCGGACGGCTGTCCATCATTCTCGCGGCGATGCTGGTGCAGACGATCATGGGGCTGGTCGCGCCGTGGCCGTTGAAGATCATCATCGACGACGTCGTCGGAGATCACCCCGCCCCCGCGTGGGTGGCGTGGATGGTCCCGATGATGGGCGCCGACACCAAGATTCATCTCGCCGTGGCCGCGGGCATCGCGACGGTCGCGATCGCGGTGATCACCGGGATCGCGTTCTACGTCGCCAACTACGTCACCGAGAGCATGGGTCAGTGGGTCGCCAACGACCTGCGGGTGCGGATCTTCCATCGGCTGCAGTTGTTCTCACTCGGCTTCTTCGATCACAACCGGGTGGGCGCCGTGCTCAGCACGATCATGACCGACGTCCAGACCATCCAGAGTTTCGCGTCCGTCTCGACGCTCAACCTCATCACCGACACGTTCACGATCTTCGGCATGGTCATCGTGATGTTCGTGCTGCGGTGGGACTTCGCCCTCATTGCGCTGACGGTGCTGCCGTTCCTCGCGGTCTTCGTGTTCCGCGTCAACGGGCTGATCAAGAAGGCGACCCGGGAGGTGCGCCAACGCCAGGCCGACCTGACCGCGACGTTGCAGCAGGGCCTGGAGGGCATCGAGGTCGTGCAGGCCTTCGACCGCCAGGACTACGAGGAGCAACGGCTGGTGTCGGCGAGCAACGAGACCGTGACGGCCTGGCTGAAGGCCAGACGGGTGTCGTCGCTGCTGTCGCCGGTCGTCGGCCTGGCAGTGGCCGTCTGCACCGGTCTGGTGCTGTGGCGGGGCTCGGTGCTGGTGCTCGACGGTGTCACGACGGTGGGCACGCTGACGGTCTTCCTGGCCTACCTGGCCAAGTTCTTTCAGCCGGTGCGCGACGTCGCGGTGATGACGAATTCCATCGCCCAGGTCTCGGTCGGTTTCGAGAGGATCCGGTCGATCCTCGAGGCCGACTACGTCGTGCCGGAGCGACCGTCGGCGATCGAGCCGCCGCCATTCCGCGGTGACATCGAGTTCGTGCACGTGGCCTTCGGGTATGACCCGAACGTTCCGGTGTTGCGCGACATCAGCTTTCGAATCAGGCCGGGCCAGTTGGTCGGCGTGGTCGGACCGACGGGAAGCGGCAAGTCCACCGTCGTGAGTCTCGTCCCGCGGTTCCGGGACACCGACGCCGGGACGATCCGGATCGACGGCGTCGACATCTGCGAATACCAGCTGCACCCGCTGCGTCGTCAGATCGGCTTCGTGCTGCAGGACACCGTGCTGTTCCGCGGCAGCGTGCGCGAGAACATCGCGTTCGGGCGACCCGACGCGACGGAGGACGAGATCGTCGAGGCAGCCCGCCTGGCCAACGCCGACGAGTTCATCATGCGCATGCCCGACGGGTACGACAGCCCGGTCGGCGAGCGTGGGCACTCGCTGTCGGGCGGTCAGCGCCAGCGCATCGGAATCGCGCGCGCGTTCATCCGCGACAGCCCGATCCTGATCCTCGACGAGCCGACCGCGGCGCTGGACGCCGAGTCCGAGGAGTCGGTGATGACGGGGTTGCGACGCCTCATGGAGGGTCGGACGGTCATCGTCATCGCCCACCGGCTCAGCACGATTCGCGACGCCGACCACATCCTGGTCGTCAAGGACGGCGTCATCGCCGAAGCCGGCAGCCATGACGA
Organism: Mycolicibacterium madagascariense; assembly: GCF_010729665.1. Taxonomy (NCBI): domain Bacteria; kingdom Bacillati; phylum Actinomycetota; class Actinomycetes; order Mycobacteriales; family Mycobacteriaceae; genus Mycobacterium; species Mycolicibacterium madagascariense. The sequence goes on from NZ_AP022610.1 coordinate 2,365,461, forward strand.
GCTGCTGGCGCGCGGCGGCATCTACGCCGATCTGCACCGCATTCAATACCGCTGACCGAGGGCAGTTGGGTTCTGGTTCACCAGCCATTCAGCGCAGCGTCACGTGGCCGGCCGATCTTCGGTCGATGTCTCGCCCAATGACCGTCTGCCTGTTAGTGTTTGGCCAGGCCAGGGGCCTCTTCGAAGACCACCGAAAGAGAGCGAGCAGCGATGCTGACGATGCGGGATCACGGCGTTGAGGACTACGTGGCGCTGCGCGACATGGATGCGACCGACGTGGGTGAGCTGACCGACGGCGACCGGGCCTGCCTCGCCGAGCTCGGCCAGTACCTCGTCGACAGCGACGCCGGTGAGCGTTTCGCAATGTGGTTGCTGCACAAGCACTTCGAGCCCGCCTCCGGCGAGGTGTTCGTCGAGTCGATCGATGCCGAGCCGCGTCGCACCATCACCACGCTGCGCGATCGGTCGCTGTTCCCGGGCGAGCTGCACGGCACGGCATTCCGATTCGACGATGCCGCAGCCGGAGTCGGGGTCGTCGGCATGGAGTTCGCCGAGCCCGAGGACCTCGGCGGCGTGGCGCCGTTGAGCGCCCGCGACGAGGCCGTGCTGGCGGGCATCGTGGAACTCCTGCAGGCGCACGGCAAGACCGAGCGCTTCGGCATCAAGCTGATCCGCAATCCGCTGGGTCTGGCGGAACGCGAGCTGCTGCTCGAGACCTGCGACGGCACCGAGCGCGCGCTCTACTGCGACGTCAGTGACCGCAGCACGCTTCCCGCCGACGCCACCATCATCGAGACGACGTGGAAGTACCGACGCGTCGAGGGTCAGACCACTCCGATCGTGATGCAGGACTGCACCGCGGGTTGCGTCTCGGTCCCCGGTGGGCACGACGTCGGCCATGCCCACTCGGGAACCGACAACGACGACAACCCCATCCCGTGACGCCGGCGGGCGGATTCACCAGTGAGGCAAGCACTTAGCCGCTGATCAATCCGCTTGACTCACAGCATGATCACAGGTCGGTGGGTTCGATCGCTTCCTCAGCGGAACCACCCGATCGGGTCTAGCGTGGGTGGATGATCGCTGCGGTGGTGGCTCGCGGGGAACTCGGCCGTGTCACCGCTGCAGTCGGGATGTGTTGTGCGGCAACGGTTCTGGCTTGCTCACCCGAGTCTGGACCAGGCCGTCGCAGCGGTCGGCCAGCGAAGGGGAGCCCATGAGCGTCGTCGAACCGGTCGGTTACACGTCCCCTCTCGAGAAGACGCTGCACCTGCGTTCCCTCGTGCTGTTCGGGCTGGCCTACACGGCCCCCCTGATCGTGCTGGGCACCTTCGGCGTGATCGCCGTGGCGTCCGACGGCGGCAGCGCGGGTTCCTATCTGTTGGCCACGGTGGCCATGCTGTTCACGGCGTTGAGTTACGGCATCCTGGCCAAGCACTTTCCGGTCGCCGGGTCGGCGTACACCTACGTGCGCAAGGCCATCGACGCGCGGGTCGGGTTCATCGTCGGCTGGACGATCCTGTTGGACTACCTCTTCCTGCCGCTGGTGATCTGGTTGATCGGCGCGTCGTATCTGACCAACCAGTTTCCCGCGGTGCCGGCGTGGGTGTGGATCGTGGCGTTCATCGTGGTCACCTCGGCACTCAACCTGGTCGGGTTGAAGGTCGCCGACAAGGCCAACCTGATCCTGATGACGTTCCAGGTCCTCATCCTGGTGCTCTTCGTCGTGCTGGCGGTGGCTCATCTGGTGCGCGGCCACCAGACCCTCGTCTCGACGACACCCTTCGTCGGCGCCGGGGGAATCGGTGCCCTCGCCGCGGGCGCGGCGATCGCGGCGTACTCGTTCCTCGGCTTCGACGCGGTCAGCACGCTGACCGAGGAGACCCACGACGCCGAGCGCAACATCCCGAGGGGCATCGTCCTGGTGGCCGTCATCGCGGGCGTGATCTTCATCGTGGTGGCCTATTCGGCGACGCTGGTCGCCCCGGGTGGGACGTTCGACGACGCGGATTCGCTGTCGTCGGAGATCGCCAAGACCATCGGCGGCAGCCTGTTCGGCGCGTTCTTCCTCGCCGCCCTGATCATCGCGCAGTTCACCTCGGGGCTCGCGGCGCAGGCCGCCGTCGCCCGGCTGCTGTTCGCGATGGGCCGTGACGGGGTCCTGCCGAAGCAGGTCTTCGGGCTGGTGTCGGCGAAGTTCCACACGCCGTGGTTCAACATCCTGCTGGCCGGGGTGATCGGCCTCGGGGCCATCTTCCTCGACGTCTCGACGTCGACGTCGTTCATCAACTTCGGCGCCTTCACGGCCTTCACCCTGGTGAACGTCGCCGTCATCGCCTACTTCATCAAGCACCGTCGTACCGAGTCGTTGCATCCGGGCCGATACGTCGTCATCCCGATCATCGGTGCGCTGGTCGACGCCGCGCTGCTCACTCAGCTGGACTCCAAGGCGCTCATCCTCGGCGGGTCCTGGCTCACGATCGGCATCGTCTACCTGCTGGTGCTGACGCGGGGCTTCACCCGGCAGCCGCCGGATCTGGCCGGCATCGCCGAAGCCGGATAGGCCGGCGCCGGACTCTGGACTGCCGCGCCCCTTAGAACTTCGTGCCACCTAGAACTTGTAGTACGGCACCAGCTGCTGGGCCCGCTGCAGGTTGGTCTGCATGCAGTCGACGTCGTCGGCGCTGTAGACGGGGGCGTAGAACAGCGATTGCTGGAGCACCCCGTAGCTGGTGTCGAAGGCGATCATGCAGCTGAACATGAAGCGGTTGTTGCGGTCCGACGGCTTGAGGATCCAGTACTGGGCCGCCCGGTGACCAGCGATGTCCATCTCGACGGCGTCCGGGGGCAGCGTCTCGGCATACGTTCGCCACACGAACGCCTCGACGGCCATCTGATAGTTGCCGGCGTCGTAGTGGCAGCGCAGGCCGTCCTCGTGCTCGGGCGGAGTGAAGCCCAGCCCGATGCCGTTGATGACGTCGGCCGGGATGTCCTCGCACGGGTCGAAGGGGCGGGGATCGGTGGTGGCGATCACCGGGAACTTGATGGTGCTGGAGATTGATTCCGACGTCGCCCTCAGCGCGACCGGACCCGCTCCGGACCCGGTCACCGGTTCGACCTGCCACACCATCACGACGGCGACGACCAGCGCGCACAGTGCAGATATCAGGCGCACCCTGCCCACCACGGCATACCACCTGCGCTCGTCGTCCATTGCCGGGAGTGTACAAGTCCTGCGGCGCCGCCCGGACCGAAAAGGAGAACATGTTCTAGTTGCCTGGAATGGGTGACGCGCAACGGTCCAAGTAGGCTCGACCGTTGTGTCCTCCAATGCCTCGGGGTCGCCGCAGGACCGTCGGCAACCCACGCTCTGGGCGATTAGCGACCTGCACATCGGTCACAGCGGGAACAAACCGGTCACCGAATCGCTGCACCCCTCGTCCCCGGACGACTGGCTGATCGTCGCCGGCGACGTCGGCGAGCGCACCGACGAAATTCGCTGGTCGCTCGATCTGCTGCGCAAGCGGTTCGCCAAGGTGATCTGGGTCCCCGGCAACCACGAGCTGTGGACCACCAGCAAGGACCCGATGCAGATCTTCGGCCGGTCGCGCTACGACTACCTCGTCACCATGTGCGACGAGATGGGCATCGTGACGCCCGAGCACCCGTTCCCCGTCTGGAACGACGAGGGGGGACCGGCCACGATCGTGCCGATGTTCCTGCTCTACGACTACTCGTTCCTGCCCGAGGGCACCGCGACGAAGGCCGAGGGGCTCGCGGTCGCCCGCGAACGCAACGTGGTCGGCACCGACGAGTTCCTGCTGTCCGCGGAACCGTATGCCACCCGCGACGCGTGGTGCCACGACCGCGTCAAGCAGACGCGCGACAGGCTCGAAGACCTGGACTGGCTGACGCCCTCGATCCTGGTGAACCACTTCCCACTGGTCCGCGAACCCTGCGACGCGATGTACTACCCCGAGTTCGCCATGTGGTGCGGCACCACCGCCACCAAGGACTGGCACACCAGGTACAACGCGCTCTGCTCGGTGTACGGGCACCTGCACATTCCGCGCACCACCTGGTATGACGGCGTGCGGTTCGAGGAGGTGTCCGTCGGTTACCCGCGGGAGTGGCGCCGTCGCAAGCCCTACCGCTGGCTGCGCCAGATCCTGCCCGACCCGAAGTACCCGCCGGGCTATCTCAACGACTTCGGCGGACACTTCGAGGTCACCGCCGAGATGCGGGCCAACGCGGAGAAGATGCAGGAGCGGATCAGGAGTAGGCGAGCGTGACCGGGGCGCTGCTGTCCGGGGTCCTGCCGGCCCCTGTGTCTGTGGCTGCGGTGGCCTCGGCAGAACGCTACGACGACGACCCCGATCTGACGCCGCTGCCCGAAGAGGAACCGCTGATCGCCCGGTCGGTGGCCAAGCGTCGCCACGAGTTCATCACGGTGCGGTACTGCGCGCGGGAGGCGCTCGCCGAACTCGGCGTGCCGCCGGTGCCAATCCTGAAGGGGGACAAGGGCGAACCCTGCTGGCCAGACGGCATCGTCGGCAGCCTGACGCACTGCCAGGGCTTCCGCGGTGCCGTCGTCGGACGCGTCGGCGACGTCCGGTCCGTCGGCATCGACGCCGAGCCCCACGACGTCCTGCCCAAGGGCGTGCTCGACGCGATCAGCCTGCCGCAGGAGCGCCGGCAACTGACGGAGCTGCCCGCCGGGGCGCACTGGGATCGAATCCTGTTCTGCGCCAAGGAGGCAACGTACAAGGCGTGGTTCCCGCTCACGCACCGGTGGCTGGGCTTCGAGGACGCGCACGTCACCTTCACCGTCGACGGATCGGGACACTCCGGGGGCTTTCGTTCGCGGATCCTCGTCGACCCCTCGGCCGAGTCGGGGGCGCCGCTGGAGGAGCTGTCCGGTCGTTGGTCGGTGAACCAGGGTCTGGTGTTGACGGCGATCGTGCTGTGAGCGCTCCCGGCCTCGTCATCGTCGACAAGGCTGCCGGCATGACGAGCCACGACGTGGTCGGCCGCTGCCGCAGGCTGTTCGGCACCCGCAAGGTCGGGCACGCGGGCACGCTCGACCCGATGGCGACCGGTGTCCTGGTCGTCGGGATCGACCGGGCCACCAAGATCCTCGGGTTGCTCACGGCGACCGACAAGTCCTATGCCGCCACCATCCGTCTCGGCCAGACCACGTCCACCGAGGACGCCGAAGGTAAAGTGCTGCAGACGGTGTCGGCAAGCCACGTCACCGACGCCGACGTCGAACGCGCCGTCGCGGGGCTGCGCGGTGACATCGTTCAGATCCCGTCCTCGGTGAGCGCCATCAAGGTGGACGGCCGGCGGGCCTACCAGTTGGTCCGCGAGGGCGCGACGGTCGAGCTCGCGGCGCGGCCGGTGCGGATCTCGCGGTTCGACGTCGACGCGGTGCGCCGGGTCGACGCCTTCGTCGACGTCGACGTACGGGTCGACTGCTCGTCGGGCACCTACGTCAGGGCGCTGGCCCGCGACGTCGGGTCCGCGCTGGGGGTCGGCGGCCACCTGACCGCACTGCGCCGGACGAAGGTCGGGCGCTACGGCCTCGACGAGGCGCTCACCCTCGACGAGCTGGCCGAGTCACCCCGCCTGAGCCATTCCCTCGACGCCGCCTGCCTGCTGGCGTTTCCGCGCCGTGAGCTCAGCGCCGACGAGTCCGACGCCGCCTCCCACGGACGGGCGCTCACCCCGGCGGGAATCGACGGCACCTACGCGGCCACCGCGCCGGACGGTCGCGTCATCGCCCTGCTCGCCGACGACGGGGCCCGCACGAAGTCCGTCGTCGTGATCCGCCCGTCCACGCTGTAGCGAGAGATGCGTCGGCACATGACCTTTCGGGCCCGGGAAACCCCACGGTCGTGATCGACGAGATCCCGACCTCGTTCGGCGGATTCGGTACGCGGGTGCTGTCGGTCACCGGGGACGGGACGCCGATCGTGCTACTGCACGGCTACGCCGACAGCGCCGACACGTGGCGACCGGTGCTGAGCAGGCTGGCCGGTGCCGGCCGGCGGGCGCTGGCCGTGGATCTACCCGGTTTCGGCCGGGCCGACCGACGTGCCGACGGCCCGTTGGCGCCGCAGTTCGACGACTTCGCCGACGCCGTCCTGGACGCCGTGGGTCCGGCAGTCCTCGTCGGCAATTCCCTGGGCTCGGCGACCGCGGTCCGCGCCGCCGGCCGGCGACGCGAGGCGGTGTCGGCGCTGCTCGCGCTGGACGATCCCCTGCACGCGCAGGATCTGCTCGCGCGTCTCGTCCGCCGCCGTCAGATCCCCACGGTCCTCTGGTCGGTGACGGCGGGGGTCCGGGTGCCGACGGGAGCGTTGCGCTGGGCCACCGCCCTCGGAACGCGCCACCTCCTCTACGGCCCCGGCGTGCGGCCCGATCCCCAGGTGATCGCTCAGTGGCAGGACGGCGTGTCGAGCATGGCCGACGTCGCCCGGCTCGGCCGCTACGCCCTGCAGTACGCCTACGAGATGCGCGCGGGCCACGACGGCGTCGAGGTCTGGTGCCCCACCGTCGTCGTCCACGGCGGGCGGGACCGCGTCGTCCCCGTGCACTCGAGTCGCCAACTGCACCAACGCATTCCGGGCAGCCGCTTCGTCGTCCTGCCGCGCTCCGGGCACTGCCCGCAGCTGGACGATCCCGACGAGGTCGTCCGGCTGATCCTCGAGATCGGTTAGACCACCCAGATCGCTTCTGCCGCAGGGTTTCCCAGCTCGACGGTGACCGTCTGACCGCCGTCGGCCGCCAGGTTGCGCACGGCGACCGAGATGAGGCCGGCGAAGTCGCGGCGTGCCACCACGCGCAACTGGGAGTCCAAGCTGATGCCGACGCTGTCGAAGTAGCGGAGCATCTCGGGATCGGCGTCGGAGATGCGCGCGACCGTGCCCGCGTCACCGTCCGCGCAGACCGACAGCTGGCGGGCCGGGGGAGTGGGCACCTGGCCGTCGGCAGCAGGAATGGGATCGCCGTGCGGATCGCGGGTGGGGTATCCGAGCTTGGCGTCGATGCGGTCCAGCATCCGGTCCGACACGGCGTGCTCGAGGATCTCGGCCTCGTCGTGCACCTCGTCCCAGCCGTAGCCGAGTTCGCGGACCAGGAACGTCTCCATCAGCCGGTGCCGACGCACCATCGCCAGCGCGGCGGTCCGCCCCGCGGCGGTCAGCGTGACCGCGCCGTACTTCTCGTGGTCGACCAGACCCTGGTCGGCGAGTTTGCGAATGGACTCCGAGGCCGTGCTGGCGGACACCCCGATCCGTTCGGCCAGCATCTTCGTGCTGACCTTCTCCACCGACCACTCCTGGGCGGTCCAGATCACCTTCAGATAGTCCTGGGCAACCGACGACAAGTCGCGAGGCGTGTCGTCGGGACTCATGACGCGAAGTTTAGGCAATCGACGGCGCTTGCGGGCATCTAGCGGTACCGGCGATCCCGGCGCGTCGTACGCTGGACGTCGTGCAGCGCTGGCGGGGCCAAGACGAGATCCCCACCGACTGGGGCAGGTGTGTCGTCACCATCGGTGTGTTCGACGGTGTCCACCGCGGACACGCCGAGCTGATCAACCACGCGGTCAAGGCGGGCCGGTCCCGCGGCGTGCCGACGGTGCTGATGACGTTCGATCCGCATCCGATGGAAGTGGTCTTCCCGGGCTCGCATCCCGCCCAGCTGACCACCCTGACCCGGCGCGCCGAGCTGGTCGAGGAGATGGGCATCGACGTCTTCCTCGTCATGCCGTTCACCTCGGACTTCATGCGGCTGACGCCCGAGCGCTACATCCACGAGCTGCTCGTCGAGCGGCTGCACGTCGTCGAGGTGGTCGTCGGGGACAACTTCACCTTCGGCAAGAAGGCCGGCGGCAACGTCGACATGCTCCGCAGGGCCGGGGCGCGCTTCGGCTTCGCCGTGGAGAGCCTGTCGCTGGTGTCCGAGCACCACGTCGACCCGGACCGGGACCGGACGGTCACCTTCTCCTCGACCTACATCCGGTCGTGCGTCGACGCCGGTGACGTCGTTGCCGCAGCCGAGGCACTCGGCCGGCCGCATCGCGTCGAGGGCGTCGTGGTCCGCGGGGACGGTCGCGGTCGCGACCTGGGCTATCCGACGGCCAACGTCGCCCCGCCGATGTACTCCGCCATTCCCGCCGACGGGGTGTACGCGGCGTGGTTCACCGTCCTCGGCCCCGGCCCGGTGATGGGCACGGTCATTCCCGGCGAGCGGTACCAGGCGGCGGTGTCGGTCGGCACCAACCCGACGTTCTCCGGCCGCACCCGCACGGTGGAGGCCTACGTGCTGGACACCCAGGCCGACCTCTACGGTCAGCACGTCGGCGTCGACTTCGTCGCCCGCATCCGCGGCCAGGAGAAGTTCGACTCGATCGACGACCTCGTCGTGGCCATGGACGGTGACACCGCGCGGGCCAGGACCATCCTGGCGGCGCAGTGACGCCGCGTGCGTCGCACCGCGATTCGGTTCCTGCGCCGACCCGCTGTTAGACTCCCCGGCGACCCAGCGCGCGCTGCAGTTCGCGGCGGCCGCGCCTCAGTCAATCCTCGCGAACCGATAGATGGAGTAGTTGCATGGCGCTCACCACCGAGCAGAAGAAGGAAATCCTCGGCCAGTACGGTCTGCACGAGACCGACACGGGCTCCCCGGAAGCGCAGATCGCGATGCTGACCAAGCGCATCTCGGATCTGACCGAACACCTCAAGATGCACAAGCACGATCACCACTCCCGCCGCGGGCTGCTGCTGCTGGTCGGTCGTCGTCGCCGGTTGCTGAAGTACATCGCCCAGGTCGACGTGCAGCGCTACCGTTCGCTGATCGAGCGCCTCGGCCTGCGCCGCTGACACTGGGCGCAGCCCGCACCCGACGGGCGGCGGGCTCCCAGCGGGCCCCCGTCGACGCGGCGGGCCGCCCGGACCTCGGCTGATTGCCGCGGTGTAACATGAAGGGCGTTTTGAGCCGGTTCTGGCTCGAACGAAGCGGTGCGGTTTGCGCACGTCCGCGTGCACCGTTCCAGTGCGTCACCAGAAGGACCCGTCATCACACGGGCGGTCTTCGGTAGTGGCTGCCGGGTAGCCCAACGTCGTTGGGAGGGTCCGGCCGCTTCGATCGACGGCCGTCGGATCACCCGGGTTCTCGCGCGTGGCGGACGAAAAAAGGGGTGCGTACGGCACCACACGAGAACCAAAGAGGTCTGACCCACGTATGTCTGCAACTGAAATAGAAGACGGCGTCTTCGAGTCCACCGCCGTGATCGACAACGGGAGCTTCGGCACCCGCACCATCCGCTTCGAGACCGGCAGGCTGGCCAAGCAGGCCGCCGGTTCGGTCGTCGCCTACCTCGACGACGACACCATGCTGCTGAGTGCCACCACGGCCAGCAAGCAGCCCAAGGACCACTTCGACTTCTTCCCCCTGACGATCGACGTCGAGGAGCGGATGTACGCCGCGGGACGCATCCCCGGCTCGTTCTTCCGCCGCGAGGGCCGCCCCTCCACCGACGCGATCCTCACCTGCCGCCTGATCGACCGGCCGCTGCGTCCGACCTTCATCTCGGGGCTGCGCAACGAGATCCAGGTCGTGGTGACCATTCTGAGCCTGGATCCCAAGGACCTGTACGACGTGCTGGCGATCAACGCCGCGTCGGCCTCGACCCAGATCTCCGGCATTCCGTTCTCCGGCCCCGTCGGCGGCGTGCGCGTCGCGCTGATCGACGGCCAGTGGGTCGCGTTCCCCACGGTCGAGCAACTCGAGAAGGCCGTCTTCGACATGGTCGTCGCCGGCCGCAAGACCGCTGACGACGTCGCAATCATGATGGTCGAGGCCGAGGCCACCGACAACGTCATCGAGCTCATCGCCGGTGGCGCCGCCGCGCCGACCGAGAGCGTCGTGGCCGAGGGCCTGGAGGCCGCCAAGCCGTTCATCGCCGCCCTGTGCGACGCGCAGCAGGCGCTGGCCGACAGCGCCGCCAAGCCCACCGCCGACTACCCGGTGTTCCCGGACTACCAGGACGACGTGTTCTACGCGGTGTCCTCGATCGCGACCGACGAGCTCGCCAAGGCGCTGACCATCGCGGGCAAGGAAGAGCGCGACGAGCGCACCAACCAGATCAAGGGCGAGGTCCTCGACCGTCTCGGCGAGACCTACGCCGGTCGCGAGAAGGAGATCGGGGCGGCCTACCGCTCCCTGACCAAGAAGCTGGTCCGCCAGCGCATCCTGACCGACCACTTCCGCATCGACGGCCGTGGCATCACGGACATCCGGGCGCTGTCGGCCGAGGTGGCCGTCATCCCGCGCGCGCACGGCAGCGCCCTGTTCGAGCGTGGCGAGACCCAGATCATGGGCGTCACCACTCTCGACATGGTCAAGATGGCTCAGCAGATCGACTCGCTCGGGCCGGAGACGTCCAAGCGCTACATGCACCACTACAACTTCCCGCCGTACTCGACCGGTGAGACCGGCCGGGTGGGCTCGCCCAAGCGGCGCGAGATCGGCCACGGTGCGCTCGCCGAGCGGGCCCTCGTGCCGGTGCTGCCGAGCGTCGAGGAGTTCCCCTACGCGATCCGCCAGGTGTCCGAGGCGCTGGGCTCCAACGGTTCGACGTCGATGGGCTCGGTGTGTGCCTCGACCCTGTCGCTGCTCAACGCCGGCGTGCCGCTGAAGGCACCCGTCGCGGGCATCGCGATGGGCCTGGTGTCCGACGACGTCGAGGTCGAGGGCGGGGGGACCGAGCGGCGCTTCGTCACGCTGACCGACATCCTCGGCGCCGAGGACGCGTTCGGCGACATGGACTTCAAGTGCGCAGGCACCAAGGACTTCGTCACCGCGCTGCAGCTCGACACCAAGCTCGACGGGATCCCGTCGCAGGTACTGGCGGGCGCACTCGCGCAGGCCAAGGACGCCCGCATCACGATCCTCGAGGTGATGGCCGAGGCCATCGACGAGCCCGACGAGATGAGCCTCTACGCGCCGCGGATCACCACGATCAAGGTGCCGGTCGACAAGATCGGCGAGGTGATCGGGCCCAAGGGCAAGATGATCAACTCGATCACCGAGCAGACGGGTGCGTCGATCTCGATCGAGGACGACGGCACCGTGTTCGTGGGCGCCTCCAACGGCGAAGCGGCACAGGCGGCGATCGACATGATCAACGCGATCGCCAACCCGCAGCTGCCCAAGATTGGTGAGCGCTTCCTCGGCACCGTTGTCAAGACCACCGACTTCGGCGCGTTCGTGTCGTTGCTGCCCGGTCGCGATGGCCTGGTGCACATCTCGAAGTTGGGACGCGGCAAGCGCATTGCCAAGGTCGAAGACGTGGTGAAGGTCGGCGACAAGTTGCGCGTCGAGATTGCCGACATCGACAACCGCGGCAAGATCTCGCTGGTGCTGGTCGCCGAGGAGGAGACCGCGGAGGCACCGTCGGCCCCCGCCGAGGCGCCGTCGGATTCGGGTGTCGCACCGGCAGATGCCGCGACGGCCAACAGCTGAGCACGTCCGACGTAGCGAACTCCCTGGCGGCCTGCGCGTCGTCACGGAGTTCGTGCCGTCGGTGCGCTCGGCCTCGGTGGGCGTGTGGGTGGGCGTCGGATCGCGCGACGAAGGTCATAGCGTGGCCGGCGCCGCCCACTTCCTCGAGCACCTGCTGTTCAAGTCCACCCCGACGCGCTCGGCGGTGCAGATCGCTCAGGCGGTCGACGCCGTCGGCGGCGAACTGAACGCGTTCACCGCCCGCGAGCACACCTGCTACTACGCGCACGTCCTGGACACCGACCTCGAGTTGGCCGTCGACCTGGTGGCCGACGTCGTACTGCGGGGTCGGTGTGCCGGCGAGGACGTGGAGGTCGAGCGCGACGTGGTGCTCGAGGAGATCGCCATGCGTGACGACGATCCCGAGGACACCCTCGGTGACGTCTTCCTGTCGGCGATGTTCGGCGACCACCCCGTCGGTCGCCCCGTGATCGGCAGCGTGGAGTCCATCTCGACGATGACCCGCACCCAGCTGCACTCGTTCCACGTGCGCCGCTACACCCCCGAGCGCATGGTCCTCGCGGTCGCGGGCAACGTCGACCACGATCACGTCGTCGCGCTGGCACGGGAGTACTTCGGCCCCCGCCTGGTGGACGGCAACCAGCCGGTCGCGCCCCGCAAGGGGACGGGCCGGGTGCCGGGCAAGCCCGGCCTGCAGATCGTCGACCGCGATGCCGAACAGACCCACATGTTCCTCGGCGTCCGCACGCCAGGACGACACTGGAACCGCCGCTGGGCGCTGTCGGTACTCAACAGTGCCCTCGGCGGCGGCCTGAGTTCGCGCCTGTTCCAACAGATTCGGGAGAATCGCGGACTGGCGTACTCGGTGTACTCGACAGTCGACACGTTCTCGGACTCCGGCGCGCTGTCGGTCTACGCGGCCTGTCTACCCGAGCGGTTCGACGAGGTCACCCGGGTGTCCGCGGACGTGCTGGCCGAGGCGGCGCGCGACGGGATCACCGAGTCGGAGTGCCGCATCGCGAAGGGCTCGCTGCGCGGTGGTCTGGTCCTGGGCCTGGAGGACTCGGGCTCGCGGATGCACCGCATCGGTCGCAGCGAATTGAACTTCGGCAGGCACCGCAGCATCGACGACACCCTGGCGCTCATCGACGCCGTCACCCTCGACGAGGTGAACGCCGTGGCGCGACAGCTGCTGAACCGGCCCTACGGCGCGGCCGTGCTCGGGCCGCACCGCACGAAGAAGTCACTGCCGCACGCGCTTCGGCGTCTCGTCGGCTGAGGAGCTCAGTGCCGAAGCGCCAGTGAGTCGTCGCGCACCAGCACGAAGAAGTACGGCGCGGGGGAGCCGCGCAGATCCATCGCCCCGAGTACGGTGTCGTCGTCGAGCCCGCGGAAGACGTCGTTGATCGGCAACTGGTCGTAGATCATCGTCGCCGAGTCGACGCCGCGGTAGCGGGTGGTCCGCAGGCGTGCCTTGGGCACCGTCGTGCCGAGGACGGGCTTCGCGGCGGTGATGAGCCTCGCGTGACTTCGGTTGCGCAGCAGCGGGATTCGGCTGACCAGGCCGAGACCACCGAACGCCGGCAGCGGGTTCATCGCCCACAGTCCGGCACCGTCGGCCGTCGGGAACAGCAGCGGGTGCACCGACTCGCCGCCGAGGAACTGCTTGCCCCACCAGCCGCTGGCCGCCAGGAGGCCGTCCAGCGGATGACCCGTCGGCACCTCGGCGCCCCGCCACGTCCCGACCATGAACTCGGGCTCGACGGCGGGGCTTTCGTCGAAGAGTGCCAGCGCCTCGTCGGCGGTGATCGGGGCGTTGGGGAGCACGTCGGCGAGCGTCATGCCCCAGGATACTTGACGGGTGTCAAGTTTCGTAGGGGTCCGAACGTCACATCGCCCGGCCGACACGTGGTCAGCCGGGCGATGGAGGGGAAACGACTGCGTCAGGCGATGAGCGCCGCGGGATCGGTGAACGGCAGGCCGAGATCGGAGGCCACCTGCTCGGACACCAGCGCACCCTCGTGCGTCGAGAGACCCTTGGCGAGTGCGGGATTGGCGGCGCACGCCGCCTGCCATCCCTTGTCGGCCAGCATCAGCACGTAGGGCATGGTGGCGTTGGTCAGGGCGAAGGTCGACGTGCGCGGCACCGCGCCCGGCATGTTGGCGACGCAGTAGAACACCGTGTCGTGCACCTCGAACGTGGGATCGTCGTGCGTCGTCGGGTGCGAGTCCTCGAAGCAACCGCCCTGGTCGATCGCGATGTCCACCAGCACGGCGCCCGCCTTCATGCCGGCGACGGTCGAGTTGGTGACCAGCTTGGGGGCCTTGGCGCCGGGCACCAGGACGGCGCCGATGACGAGATCGGCCTTCTTCACCGCCTCTTCGAGCTCGAGGCTCGACGAGTAGCGGGTCTCGATGCCGCCGGTGAACTCGCCGTCGATCCTGCGCAGCGTGTTGACGTTGAGGTCGAACACGGTGACGTGCGCGCCCATGCCCTTGGCGACCCGCGCGGCGTTGTAGCCGGCCACGCCGCCGCCGATCACGACGACCTCGGCGGGCGCGACGCCGGGAACGCCGCCCATCAGGACGCCGCGGCCGCCGTGGCTGCGCATCAGGTGATAGGCGCCGACCTGCGCCGACAGCCGGCCCGCGACCTCGCTCATGGGCGCCAGCAGGGGCAGCGCGCCGTCGGCGGTCTGGACCGTCTCGTAGGCGATCGACGTGGTGCCCGAGGCCATCAGCGCGTCGGTGCACGGCTTGGACGCCGCCAGGTGCAGGTAGGTGAAGAGCGTCTGGCCCGTGCGCATCCGGCCGTACTCCGCCTCGATGGGCTCCTTGACCTTCAGCAACAGCTCGGCCTCGGCCCACACCTCGTCCGCGGTGTCGACGACCTGTGCGCCGGCCGCCTTGTAGTCGCGGTCGGAGATGGCCGAGCCGTCACCCGCGCCGGCCTGGACCAGCACCTCGTGACCGCGCCGGGTCAGTTCGGCGACGCCGGCCGGGGTGATGGCCACCCGGTACTCGTTGTTCTTGATCTCGGTCGGGACTCCCACGCGCATGACGGCTCCTCACGGTCGTTGTTCGTTGGCTAAATTGTGAAGAACGTTCGGTTCAATGGCAACAGGAGCGTATGTCATTCGCTAAAGTCGAGTCATGCCAGAACGATCTTCGAAATCGACTGCCCCAGCGTCGGCGCGTCCGAACGATGTTCGGGCCGCCGACCTCGACGAGACCGACCGGCGCATCCTCACGGCTCTGCACGGCGACGCCAGGATGTCCAACAGCGCCCTGGCCGACCTCGTCGGCATCGCCCCGTCGACCTGTCACGGCCGGGTGCGCCGGCTGCAGGACGTCGGCGTCATTCGCGGGTTCTACGCCGACATCGACCCGGCGGCGATCGGCCTGTCGCTGCAAGCGATGATCTCGGTCAGCCTGCAGGCCAGCGCCCGGGGCAAGATCATCGACTTCATCCAGCACATCAGGACGCGTCCGCAGGTCATGGACGTCTACTTCCTGGCGGGCGCCGACGACTTCATCCTGCACGTGGCCGCGCGGGACACCGACGATCTGCGATCGTTCGTCGTGGAGAACCTCAACGCCGACACCGACGTGGCGGGCACCCAGACGTCGCTGATCTTCGAGCACCTGCGCGGGGCGTCACCGCTGTGACCGCCGACGACGATCTCGACGAGCTGTATTCCCTTGCGCCAGAGCACTTCACGGCACGCCGCAAGGAACTGGTCGCGGCCGCGAAGAAGCGTGGCGACCGCGAGGCGGCCACCCGGATCGCCGCGGCGCGCCGACCCACCACCGCCGCCTGGGTAATGAACGCGCTGGTGCACGCCGACGCCACGGTGCGGACGAGACTCGCCGAGCTCAGCGAGCGGTTGCGCGCGGCCCACGCGGCGATGGACGGTACCCGCATCCGCGAATCCTCTGATGCGCAGCGCTCACTCATCGAGCAGCTGGTGCGGGCGGGTTTCGCCGCGGCGGACGTGTCGAACGCGCCGGCGGCGCTGCGCGACGACGTCGTGGGCACGCTGCAGGCCGCGATCGCCGACCCCGACGTCGCGGCGCGGCTGGGTCGATTGGAGAAGGCCGAGAGATGGTCGGGCTTCGGCGACTTCGGGCCGGTGTCCGACGTCGCGGTGCGCACGGCGACGCCGCGACCGAAGGCCAGGCCCGCGCCGCCCGCCGTCCCCACGCCGTCGCGGAGCGAGGTGGCGGCCGCCAGGAGGCGGCTCACCGCGGCGGAGCGCGACGTCCACGCCGCCGAACGTGCCGACGCGAAGGCCGCCGAGGAGCTGTCGGCCCGAACGGCCGCACTGGCCGCCGCGCGCCGGCGCTACGAGAAGCTCCTGGATTCACTCGCCGCGGCCGAACGCGAATTGAACACCGCCGACGGCGAGCACCAGGAGGCCCAGCGGGCGGCCACCGCCGCGGCCGATCGGCTGGCCGCAGCGCAGACGGCGCTACAGGCCGCGCAGGACGGTTGAGATAGCGCTGACAGTCGAATTGCGTTGGCGGATCGACTGTGGGCGCTATCTCGACGCTTAGCGGTTGGCCGCCAGCACCGACAGCAGTTCGTAGCCGACGTGTGCGGCGGCGATGCCGGTGATCTCGGCGTGGTCGTAGGCGGGTGCGACCTCGACGATGTCCGCCCCGACCACCTCGAGTCCGACGAGGCCGCGCAGCGTGTTCAGCAGCTCCCGCGACGTCATGCCGCCGGCCTCCGGCGTCCCGGTGCCCGGCGCGTGCGCCGGATCGAGCACGTCGATGTCGACCGAGACGTACACGGGTCCACCGTCCAATCGCGCCCGCATGCGTTCGACGATGCTCTTCACGCCGTCGAACTGGTAGTCGTCGGATCGAATCACCTGGAATCCCAACACCGCATCGTCCTCGAGGTCCGCCTTGCCGTAGAGCGGGCCGCGAATGCCGACGTGCAGGGAACGCTCCATGTCGATCAGCCCCTCCTCGCTGGCCCGCCGGAAGGGAGTGCCGTGGGTGTAGGGCGCACCGAAGTAGGTGTCCCACGTGTCGAGGTGGGCGTCGAAGTGCAGCACGGCGACGGGGCCGTGGTCGCGGGCGATCGAGCGCAGGATCGGCAGGGCGATGGTGTGGTCGCCGCCGACGGTGAGGACGGTGGACCCGTGCCTGCGCAGGTCCGTCATCGACGCGTCGATGGTGCTGATCGCCTCCTCGATGTCGAACGGGTTGACCGCGATGTCACCGCAGTCGGCCACCTGTTGCGCGGCGAACGGCGAGACGTCCAGCGCCGGGTTGTACGGCCGCAACAGTTTCGACGCGGCGCGGACGTGACTGGGTCCGAACCGGGCACCCGGACGGTAGGACACGCCGCTGTCGAAGGGGATGCCGACGATGCGGACGTCGGCCTCGGGCGCCTGATCGATGCGGGGGAGCCGCGCGAACGTCGACGGTTCGGTGTAGCGCGGCGCCCGGCTGGCGTCGGGTGGGCCGACGATCTCGCTCATCTGTTCTCCTCGTCCATGACGGGTGCCCCGACGTCGGGGCCGGCGTCGATGATGGCCCGTTCCCGCGACACGTCCAGCGACCTGGTGACCGCGACGTAGACGACGCCGGACACCACGAGGCCCACGACGAACGCGACGTCGACCTCGCCCAGTGCGGAGGCGACGGGCCCAATGTAGAACGGCAGGTCCACGAACGGGATCTCGGCCAGCACGCCCGCGGAGAACGCGAGCAGTCCGCGCCACGACCAGGATCCGTACATCCCGGCGGGGGTGAAGAGGTCCGCGATCGCGTAGTGCCCGCGGCGGACGAAGAAGTAGTCGGTGAGGTTGACCGCGGTCCACGGGGCCAGCAGGTAGAGCATGATCAGCAGCGTCGTGTTCAGCGCCGTGGTCGCGTTGGTCAGCAGCAGGCTCATCACCAGCCACGCCACCGCCAGCACGACGATGGTGACGATGCGCAGGCGGCGCGTCGGGGTGATCGACTTCAGCGAGTCGAGACCCGTGACGACGGTGAGCATTCCGCTGTAGGCGTTGAGGCCCATCGTCGCGACCAGGACGAGCGTCGACACGACGGCCAGCACGCTGCCGAGGTAGTGGACGGTGGCGTCACCGGTCTGGTCGATGCCTGCCAGCGCGTCGCTCGCACCGAGGTAGACGGCCATCCAGGCACCGAGGGGGATGAGCCAGGCCGGCGATGCCGACGCGCCGAGGAACACCGACGCGATGATCGCCGACGGCTTGGTGTTCCTGGGCAGATAGCGGCTGTAGTCCGAGACGTAGGGGGCGTAGGTGATGTTGTAGGACGCCGCGACGCTGAACTGCGCCAGGAAGGCCACGAACGTGAAACCGACTGTGGCAGCGTGGGTTCCGTGGACGCCGCCGAATAGTACGCCGCACGTCAGGACGATCCACAGCGGCAGCGAGATCCAGAACAGCACGCGAAAGGACGTGTGCAGCAGATCGTGGCCGAAGATGGCCACCAGTGCCGCGGCGACGGTGATGACGACGGCCACCAGCACGGGGTCCCAGCCGAAGATCGACTGCAGGCCGGACTTGATGATCACGACGTCGACGACGTTGAAGCCGACGAACGTGAACAGCGTGCCGAGCAGCGGTAGCAGTACGCCCCGATAGCCGAATTGCGCTCGCGACTGGATCATCTGGGGCAGGCCGAGCACCGGACCCTGCGTCGCGTGGAAGGCCATGAACGACGTGCCGAAGGCGATGCCCGCGAGGCCGGCGATGATCGTCCATCCCAGGGACAGCCCGAGGCTCGGCCCGACGAAGCCGAGCGCCAACGTGAACGGCTGAAAGTTGCCGACGAACCAGAACGGGCCCTGGTGAGTCACCTTCCCGTGGCGTTCGTCGTCGGGGACGTAGTCGATCGACCTGGTCTCGATCATCGAACCGGCGGGCGGGGTGGTCGGCATGGGGCACTCCTGCGGGCGTCGGACGTGGTGCGTGTCACCCTGCGCCGCCGCGGTCACGTCGGCCATGGCAGATCTGTTCAGTTCGTCCACTATGTTTGGATGAAATGTCCATCTGTGCTGGTGAGCCGTGATCACCGTCGGTGACGTCCTGGCGGATCCGACGCTGCACCTACAGCTGGTGGCCGGGGGCGGTGGGCTCGACCGTGAGGTCACCTCGGCCCACGTGTCCGAGCTGACCTCGCCGCGCGACTGGCTGCGCGGCGGGGAACTCCTGATGACCGTCGGCCTGCTCCTGCCGATGACGGTGCCGGACTGCCGCGCGTATCTCGTCGAGTGTGCCGACGCCGGCGTCGCGGGCATCGCGCTCGGTCTCGGGCACGGGCTGCCGTACCAGGAGTGTCCGGAGGCGCTGCGGACGGCGGCCCACGACGTCGACGTGCCGTTGCTCGTCGTGCCCGACGAGACGCCGTTCATCGCCGTCACCACGTGGGTCTTCGAGACCATCGCCGGGCAGGAGCGCCGCGACCTGCAGACCGCCATGGAGATCAACCGCCGACTGACCGCCGTGGCGACCAGCGCAGCGCCGCTGCCCGCGCTGCTGTCGGCGTGGGCCCGGGCCAGCGACACCCCGTGCGTCGTGTGCGATGGCAGCGGGCGGGTGCTGGCCGCGACGGCCGACACCCCGGCAGCGGTCGTCGAGCAGGCCCGTCGGGCCCCGTTCCACCCCAGGGCGGTGAGCGCCGGCTGGGCGATGGTCGGCGACTTCGAGGTGCACACCGTGGGAGCCGAGGTGCCGCTGGGCTACGTCGTGCTCGGCGCCGACATGACCATGACGTCGCGCAGCTCGTCGACGGTGCTGGTGTCCCTGATCGCCCTGGACATCGAACGGCGTCACCTGTCCGACGAGCCCGAGCGGCGGCGGCGACGCCAGGTCTTCGAGCAGCTGCTGCGCCCCGGGGCCAAAGCCGACCGCGCGCGTCAGCTCGCCGCCGGCGTCGGGCTGACCGCACCGCACTATCAGGTGGCCGTGATCGCGTCCGACGACGCCGAGGCGCTCGCACTCCGTGTCGACCTCGACCTCGACGGGGCGCTGGTGCGGGTGCGCGGCGCGACGGTCGAGGTCGCCCACGGCGATCCCACCGCGCTGGCGGCCACCGTCGCCGCCCACGCCGCAGGGCGCGCCGCCGGCATCGGTGCGCCGAGTCCGCCCGAGGCGCTGGCGGTCTCGGCGATGCAGGCCCGCTCGTTGCTCCCGATCAGCGAGCAGCTCGGCCGCATCGTCACTGCGAGCGAGGGTGAGACGGTGTCGCTGCTGCTGTCGCTGGGCCGCCCCGAGGTGGTCCGGGGATTCGCCGACGCGGTGCTGGCGCCACTGGACCATCTCGATCCCCGCGACCGGCTCGAGCTATTGCGCACACTCGATCAGTGGCTGCGCGCCAACGGGGCCTGGGACCCGGCCGCACATCGACTTGGCTTGCACCGCAACACCGTTCGCAATCGCATCGAACGGATCGCGAACCTCACCGGGCGACGGCTCGACGACGGCGACGACCGGATGGAGCTGTGGCTGGCGCTCAAGGCCAGGGCCGCCCTCCCGCAGTGACGCCCGCCGCCGCCCGAGCGCCGCGAAGTAGGCTGCCCATCATGCGAGTCGGAGTCTTGGGAGCCAAGGGCAAGGTCGGGGCGACGATCGTCGACGCCGTGAAAGCCGCAGAGGACCTGACGTTCACCGCGGGCGTGGACGCCGGTGACCCCCTGACGCTGTTCACCGACAGCCAGACTCAGGTCGTCGTCGACTTCACCCATCCCGACGTCGTCATGGGCAACCTGGAGTTCCTCATCGACGCGGGCATCGACGCGGTCGTCGGCACCACCGGCTTCACCGACGAGCGCATCGAGCAGGTCCGGTCCTGGCTGGCCGCCAAGCCCGGCGTCGCAGTGCTCATCGCACCGAACTTCGCGATCGGCGCGGTCCTGTCGATGGAGTTCGCCAGGCAGGCGGCCCGCTTCTTCGAGTCGGTCGAGGTCGTCGAACTGCACCATCCGTTCAAGGCCGACGCTCCGTCGGGCACGGCCGCGCGCACCGCCCGCCTGATCGCCGAGGCGCGCCGCGGCTTGCCGCCCAGTCCCGACGCGACGAGCACGGGCCTGCCGGGGGCGCGTGGCGCCGACGTCGACGGGATTCCCGTGCACTCGATCCGGCTGGCGGGTCTCGTCGCCCACCAGGAGATCCTGTTCGGCACGCAGGGCGAGACCCTGACGATCCGCCACGACAGCATCGACCGCACCTCGTTCGTACCCGGCGTGCTCCTCGGTGTGCGCCACGTCGCCGACCATCCCGGGCTGACCATCGGGATCGAACCCCTCATGGGTTTGTGAGCACCGACGAGGGGTCGCGCGCACTGCGGATCCAGCTGGTCATCGCCTTCATGTGCGTGGCGATGGTCGTCTACTTCGTCCTGCTCGGCCGGGCCGGTGTCATCCTCGTCTCCTCGGGTCGGCCCGCGGCGATCGGACTCGGGGCGGCCATCTTCGTGCTCCCGGTGATCGGGCTGTGGGCGATGATCGCCACGCTGCGCGCGGGGTTCGCCCATCAGCGGCTGGCCCGGCTGGCCCGTGAGCAGGGCCGCGAGCTCGACGTCAGCGCCCTGCCGCGACGGCCGTCGGGGCGGTTCGAACGCGAGGCCGCCGACGAGTTGTTCGGCGCCGTGCGCGCGGAGGTCGAGGCCGACCCCGACGACTGGGTGCGCTGGTACCGGCTGGCCCGGGCCTACGACTACGCCGGGGACCGCGGTCGCGCCAGGGAGACGATGAAGAAGGCGGTTGCCATGCAGGAGGGGCGCGGTGGGTAAGACGCTGCTGCTCCTGCACCACACGCCGTCACCGCACTGCCAAGAGATGTTCGAGGCCGTGCTCGCCGGTGCGACCGACCCCGAGATCGAGGGCGTCGAGGTGGTGCGCCGACCCGCGCTCACCGTCTCGCCGAGCGACGTGCTGGCCGCCGATGGCTACGTCCTGGGCACGCCGGCGAACCTGGGCTACATGAGCGGAGCGCTGAAGCATGCGTTCGACGTCTGCTACTACCCGTGCCTGGACGCGACGCGCGGACGGCCGTTCGGTCTGTACGTGCACGGCAACGAAGGCGTCGAGGGCGCTGAACGCGGTGTCACCGCCATCACGACCGGGCTGGGGTGGTCCAAGGTCGTCGACTACGTCACCGTCTCCGGCAAGCCGACGAAGGACGACCTGGAATCGTGCTGGAACCTGGGCGCCACCGTGGCTGCCACGCTGATGGGCACCGACTGACGTTCTCGGGTTTCCCTCAGCCGACGATCAGCATTTCCTGAGTCCCCGCCGGTAGACCTCGGTGTGCACATGACACGCACACGAGAAGGGAGCCGCGGGTGGACACCGAGACCGTAGATCGACAGTTCAGCCAATTGCAGCAGCAGGCCCAGCAGACGGCCGCGCTGATTCAGACGTTGGCGGGCAAGCTGGCCGCGGCCGCGGCCACGGACGCCAACGCGCGCGAGTGGGGGCTCGACCTCAAGGAGATCGCGCTGGCGATCCGCGACGAGCAGAGCACGACCACGGAGCTGCTGACCGCGATTCACGGGTTGGTCGACGACCACGTCGCGCAGGCTCCGGCTTACCCGCCGCCCGTCCAGTACACCCAGCCGCAGTACCAGCCGCAGCCGCAATACCAACCGCAGCCGCAGTATCAACCGCAACCGCAGTACCAACCCGCGCAGAGTGGGGGAACGCTGCAACGCTTCCTCGGCGGTCGGTTCGGCCAGGCCATCGTCTCCGGGGCGGGCATCGGCATCGGTGACGACCTCGTCAACAGCATCTTCGACAGACTCTGATCGGGGTCGCATCTCCGCTACGGTCTAGGGCTGACGGAGGAGATGCGTGGATGCCTGGAATCGCCGAGATCGCACTGGCCGGTGCACCATTGGCCGGAGGCGCGCTGCTCGGCGTCGTCGCCGGAAACCTGCGCGGCCCCGACCTGCGCAACCTCATCAAGCAGGACATGGATTTGCTGGAACGCATTCCGGCCGATCAGGTCGAGCGACGGGCCGAACTGCAGCGCGTCATCGACGTGCGGGTCGACGACGTCATCGCCGCGGTGGACAAGAACCGGTCGATGATCGCCGTGGCGCAGTCCTACCAGGGGAACTGGCGCGACGTCGTCGTGTTCGTCTGCGCGGTGCTGTTCACCATCGTCTGGTGGAACGTCAGCCACAGCAGGTCGAACTGGGAGTTGATGTTCGTCGCGATGATCGTGGCGTCACTGGTCGCCTTCGTCTACGCCGCCCGCGGCATCCTGCGTTCCCTACGAGACCTGGTGCACCGCAACCACACTCAGTAGTGGTAGGTGTCCGTCGGCGCGGGCACGTGGTCGGGATCGTCGCCGTAGGGCGAGGAGTGGATGCCGTAGGCCTTCGCCAGATCCAGGATCTTGGTGGCGCGGGCGATGCGGGGGAGATCCGAGCCGTTGCGGATCTCGCCCCCGTCGCGCTGGAATTCCGCGAAGAACTCGTTGGCCCAGCTGATCTCGTCCTGGGACGGGGACAGGCCCTCGTTCACCGCCGGGCACTGGTCCGGTGAGAGGCAGATCTTGCCGGTCATGCCGAATTCGACCGAGACGGCACTGGCCTCGATGAGCTTGAGCGCACTGGATCCGATGGTCGGGCCGTCGATGGCGCTGGGCAGATGCGCGGCCTTGGCGGCGATGGTGAAACGCGATCTGGCGTAGGCGAGCGTGGCCGGGTTGTCCCCAAAACCCGTGTCGCGGCGGAAGTCTCCGATGCCGAACGCCAACCGGAACGTGCCCTTGGTCGCGGCGATCTCGGTGATGCGCTCGAGCCCCCTGGCGGTTTCGACGAGCGCCACGATCGGGACGTCCGGCAGTCGCTTGGCGGTCTCGATGACGTGATCGACCGATTCGACCATCGCGAGCATGACGCCGCCGACCGAGGTCGTGGCGAGCATCTCGAGGTCGTCGGCCCACCAGCGGGTGCCGAACCCGTTGATGCGCACCCAGTCGGTGTTGCCGTCGCCGAGCCAGCGGCGCACGTTGGCCCGCGCCGAGTCCTTGTCCTTGGGTGCGACCGCGTCCTCGATGTCGAGGACGACGATGTCCGCGCGGGAGCGCGCGGCGGGTTCGAACCGGTCGTATTGAGCGCCGTTGACCAGCAGCCAACTGCGCGCCAGCACGGGGTCGATGCGCGTGCCGACGTCCGAGGGGTCGTGGGTCACGTCGGGATTCTCCCCGGTCATCTGGTCGTACACGCGTCAATCGTCGCCTACGGGGTCCGCGCGGACCACAACGGGTCAGCCCAACGTGGCGCCGAAGAACTTCCGCATCGCCGTCCAGTGCCGCTCGGCGGCGGCGGGGTCGTAGACGTCACCGTGATCGGCGACCGCGAAACCGTGCCCAGCCGGATAGAACTCGATGGTGTGCTCGACGCCCGCCGCGGTGAGCGCCTCGTCGAGCAGCGTGGCGGACTCGGGGGTGAACGACTTGTCGTTCTCGGCGCCCGCGACGTACACCGCGGCCTGCATCTGGTCGGCCAGCAGGTGAGGGCTGCCGGGATCGTCGGTCGCGAGCCCGCCGCCGTGGAACGACATGGCGGCGGCGACCCGGTCGGGCACCCGCCCGGCCACCACCAGCGAGGTCCGCCCGCCCATGCAGTAGCCGGTCGTGCCGAACGTCGTGCCGCGCACCTCCGGCCGGGACTCGAGGTAGTCGAAGAACGCCTGCGCGTCACTGGCCATCCGGTCCGGGGTGACGCTGCCCATCATGGACATCAGGCGATCGCGCTCGGCGGGATCGCCGAACGCGGTGTTGATGTCGAACGGCGCCCAGTCGCCGCTGCGGTAGTAGACGTCGGGCACCAGCACGGCGTAGCCGTCGTCGGCCAGTTGCTGGGCCATCTGCTCCATCACCGGACGCCGGCCTGCGGCGTCGGGGTAGAGGACGACACCCGGCCACGGGCCGTCGCCCTCCGGCGTGGCAAGGGTGACCGGGCAGGTCCCGTCGGCGGTGGTGATGGTGTCCGTGATCATCGGCATGGCTTCGTTTCTACCCTTCTTCGCTGGAGGGTCGCGCCCGGAGTGCCGTCCCGGCCATGTCGCACCGACGCCGTAAACTGACCGCGTGCCGATTGCGACGCCGTACGAGGATCTCCTGCGTCTGGTGCTCGAGACGGGTACCCCGAAGTCCGACCGCACCGGCACCGGCACGCGCAGCCTGTTCGGTCACCAGCTGCGCTACGACCTGACGGCCGGCTTTCCGTTGATCACCACCAAGAAGGTGCACCTGAAGTCGGTGGTCTACGAGCTGCTGTGGTTCCTGCGCGGTGACTCCAACGTGCGCTGGCTGCAGGAGCACGGCGTCACGATCTGGGACGAATGGGCTTCTCCGACAGGTGATCTCGGGCCGGTGTACGGCGTGCAGTGGCGGTCCTGGCCGACACCGTCCGGCGAGCACGTCGACCAGATCAGTGCCTCGCTGGAGTTGCTCAAGTCCGATCCGGACTCGCGGCGCAACATCGTGTCGGCCTGGAACGTCGGGGAGATCCCGCAGATGGCGCTGCCGCCCTGCCACGCGTTCTTCCAGTTCTACGTCGCCGACGGGAAGCTGAGCTGCCAGCTGTACCAGCGCAGCGCCGACCTGTTCCTCGGCGTGCCGTTCAACATCGCGAGCTACGCGCTGCTGACCCACATGATGGCGGCGCAGGCGGGCCTCGCCGTCGGTGAATTCGTCTGGACCGGCGGCGACTGCCACGTCTACGACAACCACGTCGAACAGGTCACGCTGCAGCTCGGTCGCGATCCGCGGCCGTACCCGAAACTGATTCTGGCGCCGCGTGATTCGATCTTCGACTACACCTACGAGGACGTCGCGATCGTCGACTACGACCCGCATCCGGGGATCAAGGCCCCCGTCGCCGTATGAGCGTCCGCCTGATCTGGGCGCAGTCCACCTCCGGGGTGATCGGCCGCGACCAGGGCATCCCGTGGCAGGTGCCCGAGGACCTCGCCCGGTTCATGCGGCTGACGCTCGGGCACACCGTGGTGATGGGCCGGTTGACGTGGGAGTCCCTGCCCGCCACGGTGCGGCCGCTGCCGGACCGCAAGAACGTCGTCATCACCAACCAGGCCGACTACCTCGCGCACGGGGCGACCGTCACGGGCAGTCTCGAGCAGGCGCTGGCCGATGAGGACGCGTGGGTCATCGGGGGCGGGCAGATCTATGCGCTGTCGCTACCGCTCGCGACCCAGTGCGAGGTCACCGAAGTCGACGTGCCGTTGACCCGGCAGCCCGGCGACGCCGTGGCACCCGTGCTCGACGGCGCGTGGGTCGGTACCCGGGGGGACTGGCTGACCAGTAGATCAGGGGTGCGCTACCGGTTCGTCAGCTACGTGCGCGCGTGAAGCTGACGCAGGCCGCGGCGCGGCGGGTGGCCGTCGCCGCACAGGGATTCGCCGAGCCCGCGCCCGCCGGTCCGGTGACGCGGGCACACCTGCGCAGGCTGGTGTCGCGCATTCAGGTGCTGCAGCTCGACTCGGTGTCGGTGTCGGTACGCGCGCACTACGCGCCGGTGTTCAGCCGCCTCGGTCCCTACGACCGGATCGTGCTGGAGCGCGCGGCGTGGACCCACAGCGCCCGCTCACCGCGACTGCTCGTCGAATACTGGGCGCACGAGGCGGCGCTGATGGCCGTCGACGACTGGCCCCTGCTGCGCTGGCGCATGCGGGAGTACGCCGACGGGCGGTGGGGCAAGGAGATCGTCCGCAAGAACCGCCGTCTCGCCGACGACGTCGTCGCGGCGGTCGGTGAGCTCGGTCCCGCGACGGCCGGGCAGATCGAGGCCCACCTGGAGGCCGAGCCGCGCGGACGTAAGGGTCCGTGGTGGGACCGCAGCGACACCAAGTGGGTGGCCGAAGCACTCTTCGCCTCCGGCGTGCTGACCACGGCGACCCGCGTGGGGTTCGCCAGACACTACGACCTGAGCGAGCGCGTGCTGCCGCCGGAGGTGTTCGCCAGGGAGGTCGACGACGACTTCGCGGTCCGCGAGTTGGTGCTGCGGTCGGCGACCGCCTTGGGCGTCGGCACCGAGGCCGACATTCGCGACTACTTCCGGCTGGGCGCCGGACGGGCCAAGCCCGTCATCGCCGACCTGGTGGCCCAGGGCGAACTCGAGCCCGTGGAGGTCGACGGCTGGACTGCGCCCGCGTATCTGCGTGTAGGGCAGACGATTCCGAGATTGGATCGCGGAACGGCGCTGCTGTGCCCGTTCGATCCGCTGGTCTTCTTCCGCCCGCGGGTCGAGCGGCTGTTCGACTTCCACTACCGCATCGAAATCTACGTCCCCGAACCGAAACGCCGGTTCGGCTACTACGTGTGGCCGTTCCTGCTGGACGGCGAGCTCGTCGGACGCGTCGACCTCAAGGCCGAGCGCACCCGCGACGCGTTGCACGTCGTCGGCGCCTTCGTCGAACCGGGCCGTGACCCGGGTCGCGTGGCGACCGCGCTGGCGCTCGAATTGCGTTCGATGGCAACGTGGTTGGGCCTGAGCGACGTGACGGTGGGGGAGCGGGGAGAGCTGGCGGGGGCGTTGCGCACGGCCCTCTGAGTGCTCAGCTCCGCCGGGACACGTCGCCGTGCAGATCCGGCCACGGCGGACGGATCACCATGGCGATCCCGGCGAAGGCGGTGGCGACGAGCCCGACCAGGATGCCGAACAGCGCGATGCGGGTGTCGTCGGTGGCGGACTGCCATCGCGGTATGCCGTCCTTGATGACGAACACGCCGGGAGGCCTGGCGACCGGGATCACCGTGGCACCGTCGGGGGTCTGATACTGCATGCCGAACGTCGCGAGCGCGCCCGGGTCGCCCTGCGGTCGTAGCTGTCGAAGGTTCACGTGACCTGCATACTCCTCGTCGAGTGCGTGTGACTAGCTCAGCGGAATGTCGTTGTCGCCCTTGGTCTTCTGATACTGCTCCGACAGCGCCGCGTAGCGGTCCCCGATCCGCTCGGTCCGACCCCGCAGCTCCGAGCGCACGGGCTCGTCCTCGAACTCGACGAGGTCGGGGATCGAGTAGGCGGTCCAGAAGGCGTTGGAGCGCCGGTAGCCGCCCGGCGGCAGGCCGAACACCTCCTCGAGGATCTTCAGGTCGTGGGGGATGGCGAAGCTGTCGCGGGAGTCCTCGTGGCTGAAGAAGTAGTAGTAGTTGTCGAAGCCCGCCCAGGTGATCGCCGACATGCACAGCGTGCACGGCTCGTGGGTGGTCAGGAAGAGGGCCTCGGACGTGGGGGGTCGGTCGGCCAGCTCGTAGAACTGGTTGAGGGTGTTGATCTCACCGTGCAACAGCGGGTTGTCGGTCTCGGCGTTCGTGCCGGCGATGACCACCGACAGATCGGACTTGAGCAGGATCGCGGCGCCGAAGACCTTGTTGCCCCGTGCCACACCGGCCTCGGTGAGCGGCAGGATGTCGTGGTCGATGACGTCGAGCAGGCGGGACGCCGGTGCGGTCATGCCCGACCCTAACCCGCCTGCGACGGCGACGCCTCCCCGGCGAACTGCGGAACGCCCTTGCCGCGAAACACGTTGACGGCGAACACGATCGCCCCGAGCACCAGCCACACCACACCGCCGATCTTGGCGAGCGAGTCCGCGTTGACCAGGACGTAGGCGATGATGACGAAGCCGAGGATCGGTACCACCAGGTGCAGCAGGTAGTTCTTCGACTTCTGCTTGACGACGTAGTACCAGATGACCGACAGGTGCAGCAGGCAGAAACCGAACAGCGCGCCGAAGTTGACCAACGACGAGATCAGGGCGAGCTGGCCGACGAAGAACAACACCAGCACCAGGCTGATCGCGCTGACGAACAGCAGCGCCGCCATCGGCACCTTGCGGCTGCTGATCCGAGACAGGAAGCGGGGCAGCTGCCCGTCGCGGCTCATCGAGAACAGCAGGCGGCTGGTGGCGGCCTGGGCGGCCATCGCGTTGGCGAACCCGACCGCCATCACGTTGACGGCGAAGAACGCGTTCATCCAGCCGGTGCTCGACGCGGCCTGCACCAGGGTGAAGAACGCGTTGCCCGCCTCGTCGTCACTGAATGCTTGACGGCCGCCGGCCAGCAGGCTCGCCAGCCACGTCTGGGTGACGAACAGCGCGGCGACGACGAACAGCGCGATGATCATGGCCCGACCCGCGGGGTTCTTGCGCCCGGTCGACTCCTCGGCCAGCGTCGAAATGCCGTCGAAGCCAAGGAAACTCAGCACCGCGATGGACAGCGCGCTGGCAAGCAGGGGCGCGGTCACCGTGTCGGGATTCCAGATCGGCAGGGTGCTCCAGCCGACGTTTGGCAGGCTCTGGCCGTTGATGGCCCGCACCGCGATGACGACGAAGATCACCACGAAGACGAGTTCGATCGCCAGGAACACGCGGTTGGCGAGCTTCAGCGAGCCGATGCCCAGCAGGTTGATGATCGTGTTCACGACGACGAAGACGATTGCCCACAGCCAGCGCGGCGTGCCAGGGAACAGGCCGATCATCGACTCCGCGGCGAATACGTAGAGCAGCGTGGGCACCAGCAGGTAGTCCAGCAGGATCGCCCAGCCCGCGAAGAAACCGGCCGTCGGGTGAATGCCCCGCCCGACGTAGGAGAAGACCGACCCCGCGAGCGGGAAGGACTTCGCCATCTGGGCGTAGGCCAGGGCCGTGAAGATCATGGCGATCAGACCGATCACGTAGACCAGCGGCACCATGCCCGCCGCGCTGTCGTAGACGGTCCCGAAGATCGCCCACGGGGCGATGGGAACCATGAACACCAGCCCGTAGACGAGCAGGTCGAAGGTCGACACCGACCGTTGGAGTTCCTGGGTGTACCCGAAGGATTCGAGGGTGCGCTGCGAGGTGTCGGAGTCAGACATTGGTGGTCCCGTCGTAGTGGCCGAGGAAGTTGGCGATGACGGCCCGGAACTGCTCGGGCTGCTCGAGGTGGGTGCAGTGGCTGGCGTCGGGGAAGACGTGACTGCGCACGTCGGGGATGCGATCGACGAAGGGCTGCCAGGTGGCGGGGGTCGCTTCGTCGAATTCACCGGCGACCACCAGTGTCGGCGCGGTGATCTGTGCCAGACGATCGACGATGGACCAGTCGCGCAGGGTGCCGAGGACGTGAAACTCGTTGGGGCCGTTCATGGTGTGGTACACCGTCGGTTCGGCCTCCATCTGCCTCTCGCTGTCGACGAAGTCGGGCGGCATCGGCTCGACGCGGCAGACGTGGCGGCGGTAGAACTCCATGGTGGCCGCGAGGTACTCCGGGTCGGTGACGGTGCCCGCGGCCTCGTGCCGGTCCAGCGCTGCCTCGACGTCGGCGGGCAGTTGGGCGCGCAGCTCGGTCGCGCCGCGGACCCACAGCTCCATGGACGCCGGGGAGTTGCAGATCGACAGCGACGCCAGCCCCGGCGGCCGGCGCACGGCGATCTCGGCGCCCAGCATGCCGCCCCACGACTGTCCGAGCAGGTGATACCGGTCGACGTCCAGAGCGCCTGCGACGGTGTGGAATTCGTCGACGAACAGGCTCGGCTGCCAGAAGTCGGCGGGCGCCTCCGGGCGGTGGGTGCTGCGGCCGCAGCCGTACTGGTCGTAGTGCACGACGGTGCGGCCCGTCTCGTCGGCCAGCGCGGCGAGGTTGCGGACGTAGTCGTGGGCCATCCCCGGCCCGCCGTGCAGGACGAACAGCGGCAGCGCGCCGGGCGTCGGCGTCTCGGGAGTGGTGACGCGAACCCACGTCCGACCACCCAGAAACGGCACGTCGAGGGTATGAATGGGCATGGCGCACAGCATGGACCAGCAATGGTCTCACTGCAAGACCATTGACCCGATTTAACATTCCCGTATTCACGAGGGGGGACGCGCAGCCATGGCCGACCCGGTCACCGCACCGCCATCGGGCCTGCTCGCCCGGCAATTGGCGATGCCGACGCGGGTCGACGAGATCACCGACCGGTTGGTGACGGCCATTGCGATCGGTGAGTATCTGCCCGGCAGCCGGCTGCCCGTCGAACGCGAACTCGCCGCGGCCCTCGGCGTGGGGCGGATGACCGTCCGCGCGGCGCTGGCCCGCCTGGTCGACCGCGGCCTGCTCGAGACCCGCCGGGGGCGCGGCGGCGGGTCCTACGTCGTCGACCAGTGGCCTGAATCCTCCACCGACGCGGTCCGCCGCAGCCTGTCGATGCGCGGCGTCGAGTTGCGCGACCGCTGCGACGCGATCGCCAGGATGCACGGCGCCGTGTGCCGGGCGGCGGCCGAGGCGAGGACCGCCGACGACGTCGTCGGGATGAGGGCCGCCGTGGAGGCCTACCGCACCGCGGACACCGGTCTGCACGCCCAGCAGGCCGACGCCCGACTGCACCTGGCGATCATGGACGCCGCCCACAATGCCGTGCTCACACAGGTCCTGATCGACCTCGAAGCGTCGCTGAGCATCGGCGCACCCACGCACCTCTGGGGCGAGCCCACCCGCCGGCGCGAGATGGAGCTGAGGTCGCTGCGCGAACACGAGGCCCTCGTCGACGCCATCGCCGACCGCCGCGCCGACGACGCCGAAGCCCTGGCGCGCGCCCACCTGGGCATCGACTTCGAGCTGATCTCCGCGGCGATGCATCGCGCCGGCCTGCTCGCCGAGTGACCCCAGCTGTTCGGGAATGCCAGGGTCGAGCGGGTAATCTCGTCCGCGTGAGCACCAGCGGATTCGACGTCAGTGCACGTGTGGGCACCGTGCTGACTGCCATGGTGACGCCGTTCGGCCCGGACGGCTCCGTGGACCTGGTCGCGGCCAAGAAGCTGGCGAACCATCTGGTGGACTCCGGCTGCGACGGTCTCGTGGTCTCCGGAACCACCGGCGAATCGCCGACGACCACCGACGCTGAGAAGCTCGCCCTGCTGGGGGCCGTCCTCGAGGCGGTCGGCGACCGCGCCCGCGTGATCGCCGGAGCCGGCACCTACGACACCGCCCACAGCGTGCACCTCGCCAAGGCGTGCGAGGCCGAGGGCGCCCACGGACTGCTCGTGGTGACGCCGTACTACTCGCGACCCCCGCAGGCGGGCCTCGTCGCCCACTTCACCGCGGTCGCCGACGCCACCGCGCTGCCGAACGTGCTCTACGACATCCCACCCCGATCGGTCGTGCCGATCGGGTGGGACACGATCCGCGCGATCGCGCCGCACCCGAACATCGTCGCGATCAAGGACGCCAAGGGCGATCTGCACGGTGGCGCCATGATCATGGCCGAGACCGGGCTGGCCTACTACTCCGGCGACGACGCGCTGAACGTGCCCTGGCTGGCGATGGGGGCCACCGGATTCATCAGCGTGTGGGGCCACTTCGCGGCCAGCCAGTTGCGAGACCTGTGGTCCGCCTTCATGTCTGGTGACCTGGCCACCGCGCGCAAGGGGCACGTCGCGCTCGGCCCGCTCAACGGCGCACAGACACGGTTGGGCGGGGTCACCATGGCCAAGGCGGGACTTCGGTTGTTGGGCATGGACACCGGAGAACCGAGGCTCCCGCAGATCCCGGCGTCGACCGACGAGGTCGAGGCTCTGGCAGCTGACATGCGGGCCGCCGGCGTGCTCCGATGACCGCGGCGGCCGAGGCGACGGGCAGCGGCCTCGTGCCGCCGGGACCGCTGGCTCCCGGCGCGCTGCGCGTCACCGCGCTCGGCGGCATCAGCGAAATCGGCCGCAACATGACGGTTCTCGAGCATCTCGGCCGGCTGCTGATCATCGACTGCGGGGTGCTGTTCCCCGGGCACGACGAACCCGGCGTCGACCTGATCCTCCCGGACCTGCGCCACATCGAGGGTCGTCTCGACGACATCGAGGCGCTGGTGCTGACCCACGCCCACGAAGACCACATCGGTGCCATCCCGCATCTGCTCAAGCTGCGGTCCGACATCCCCGTCGTCGGGTCCAAGTTCACCCTCGCCCTGGTGGCCGCCAAGTGCCGCGAGCACCGCATCAAGCCGGTGTTCGTCGAGGTCGCCGAGAAGCAGAGCAGCAGGCACGGCGTGTTCGAGTGCGAGTACTTCGCGGTCAACCACTCGATTCCCGACGCGCTGGCCATTGCCGTCTACACCGGTGCGGGCACGCTGCTGCACACCGGTGACATCAAACTCGATCAGCTGCCGCTCGACGGCAGACCCACCGACCTGCCCGGCATGTCGCGGCTCGGGGATGCGGGCGTCGACCTGTTCCTGTGCGACTCGACGAATGCGGAGATCCCCGGCGTCGGGCCCTCCGAGAGCGAGATCGGCCCGAATCTGCACCGCCTCATCCGTGGTGCCGAAGGCCGCGTCATCGTCGCGTGCTTCGCGTCCAACGTCGCACGCGTGCAACAGATCGTCGACGCGTCGGTCGCGCTGGGCCGCAAGGTGTCCTTCGTCGGGCGATCGATGGTGCGCAACATGGGGATCGCCAAGGACCTCGGCTTCCTCACCGTCGACGACGACGACGTGATCGACATCGCCGCGGCCGAACTACTGCCCGCCGACCGCGTCACGCTGGTCACCACCGGCACCCAGGGCGAGACCATGGCGGCGTTGTCGCGGATGTCGCGCGGTGAGCACCGCAGCATCAACCTCACCCGCGGCGATCTGATCGTCATGTCCTCCTCGCAGATTCCCGGCAACGAGGAGGCGATCTTCGGCGTCCTGGACTCGCTGGCCAAGATTGGCGTGCGCGTGGTCACCAATGCCCAGGTGCGCATTCACGTTTCGGGTCACGCCTATGCGGGGGAGCTGCTGTTCCTCTACAACGGGGTGCGGCCGCGCAACGTCATGCCGGTGCACGGCACCTGGCGGCACCTGCGGGCCAACGCGGCACTCGCCGAGAAGTCCGGCGTGCCCGCCGAGAACGTGGTGCTGGCCGAGAACGGCGTCAGCGTCGACCTGCACGCGGGCCGGGCGTCGATCGCCGGTGCCGTGCCGGTCGGCAAGATGTTCGTCGACGGTCTGGTCACCGGTGACGTCGGCGATGCCACCCTGGGCGAACGGCTCACTCTGGCATCGGGTTTCATTGCCGTCACCGTCGCGGTCAAGCGCGGCACCGGCACGCTGGCCGCGCCGCCGCATCTGCAGTCGCGCGGATTCTCCGAGGATCCCAAGGCGCTGGAGCCCGTGACCCGACTAGTCGCCGAGGCGCTGCAGGCGCTGGCGTCCGAGCACGTCACCGACCCCACCCGGATCGCGCAGGCCGCGCGGCGCACCGTCGGCAAGTGGGTGGGCGAGAAGTACCGCCGTCAGCCGATGATCGTGCCGACCGTGCTCGAGATCGACTGACTCAGCGCTTGTTGACGTAGCCGTCGTCGACCGGTAGCGCCACCCCGGTGATGTGCTTGCCGGTGTCGGCGACCAACCACGCCACCGTGTCGGCGATGACCTCCGGCTCCACGGTCTCCATGTTCGCCGCGCTGGCCATGTCGAGACCGCTCTCGGTGTCACCGGTCATGTCGGCCAACCACTTACGGGTGAACTCGTTGTCGATCATGGGTGTGCGCACGCCGGCGGGATGAATGGAGTTGACCCGAATGTGGTTCGGCGCCAGCAGGTTCGCGTAGGAGCGCATCAAGCCGACCACCCCGTGCTTGGCCGCGGCGTATCCGATGGATCCCGCGAACGGCGACGCCAGGCCGACCAGCCCCATCACGGAGCTCACCAGCACGATGGCTCCGCCGTTGTCGGCCTTGATCATCGGCCGCATGGCGACGTCGACGGTGTGGTGCACCCCGGTGAGGTTGACGTCGATGACGTCGTGCCACGCGTTCTCGTCGGCCATCGGCGCGATGCCCGCGTTGGCGATCACGACGTCGAGTCGGCCGCCCAACTCGTCGACACCCGCCCGCAGCGCCGTCTTCAGGGCGTCGCGGTCGCGCACGTCGGCCTGGGTCGCCACGATGCGCGCACCCGTGTCCTCGACGAGCTTCACGGTGGCGGCCAGGTCGTCGGCGGAGGCCATCGGGTAGGGCACCGAGGCGATCTGGTCGCACAGATCGACCGCGATGATGTCGGCTCCGTCGGTGGCCAGTCGCACGGCGTGCGCGCGGCCCTGACCGCGGGCGGCGCCGGTGATGAAGGCGACCTTGCCGCTCAGTGCGCCCATGACCTAGGGCCGCAGCGCGCCCTTGGCGGGGTCACCCGCCACGACCGGCTGGAACACCTTGATGTCGGGCGCCCCGTCGAGGTGCTCGCCGATCGTGCCGAACAGCGTGCCGACCGCGGGGGACGTGCCGTGGGTCTGGAGCGCCTTCTCGTCAGCCCACTGCTCGACGAACAGGAACGTGCCGTCCGCCTCGTGCAGGGAGTACAGCTCGCACCCGGGCTCCTGATGGATCGCTTCGATGGCCGTCGTACAGGCGGTCCGCACCGCCTCCACGGACTCGGGCTTGGCGGTCATGGTGGCGACGACGGTCACGGGCATGCGGAGAACTCCTCGACGAGTGGGTGCGGCGTGGCTCACATTACCCAGAGCGATCGGACGCTCACGGCCCCTCGATACCCAATTGTGACCAGTGTGGCTAATGGTGAATGTGAGGCTGATGCGACTAGTCTTGAGCCCATGGCCAGTAAGACCGCTGCCCGCTCCGGGGCCCGTTCGACCAGCTCAAAGCCCCGAGCGCGCGCAACGCGCCCCGCCGCGCCCCGGCGCAAACCCGCGCCACGACGAACGTCGTCGCCGGTCGCCGCCGCCGGCTCCACGATCGGCAAGGGCGCCCGCGCCGGCTGGCTGATGGTGGCCAGGGGTGCCGGATCCACCGCGCGGTCGGTCGGGCGGGCGCGCGAAATCGAGCCGGGGCATCGCCGCGACGGCGTCGCGCTCGGCCTGCTCGCCCTCTCGGTGGTCCTCGCCGCCAGCTCGTGGTTCGACGCGGCACGGCCCGTCGGAGGCTGGATCGACGCAGGCGTGCGCGCCGTCGTCGGCTCGGCCGTGGTGCTGCTGCCGATCCTCCTCGTCGCCCTCGCCGTGACGCTGATGCGCACCGAACCCCACCCGGAGGCCCGGCCGCGCCTGGTCCTCGGCACCGCGATGATCGCGCTGCCGGTGCTGGGGCTGTGGCACCTGTGGTCGGGCGCGCCGCAGGACCCCGCCGACCGGCAACGCGTCGCGGGCTTCGTGGGCTTCGTCATCGGCGGTCCGCTGTCCGACGGGCTCACGCCGTGGATCGCCACGCCGCTGCTCATCATCGCGATCCTCTTCGGGCTGCTGCTGGTGACCGGCACGACCATCCGAGAGGTCCCCGCCGCCGTGCAGGCGATGTTCCTGGGCGCCTACCGCGGCGACGTGTACGACGACGAGTACGACGAGCAGGACTACGACGACGAGGGCCGCGCCGAGCGGCGGCCCGCCGCCGACGACGACTTCTCCGACGGGTACTACGACGATCCGGCGGCGATGCGCGCCGACGAGGCGCAGTGGCCCGGCGCGGTCCCCCCGACTGCGGCACCGGAGTCGGCGAGCCGCTTCGGCACCCCGATGGAGAACTACCCCCTCGACGAGCCGCTCGCCGACGAGACGCCCACCGCCCCGGAACCGCGGGCCCGCACCCGGCGCAAGAAGGCCGAGGCGGCCAAACCCGTTGCGGCCGAACAGGACACGCTGTCCCTGGATCGCGTCGTGGAGGGGCCCTACGTCCTGCCGTCGCTCGACCTGCTCGTCGCGGGTGATCCGCCGAAGCTGCGCAGTGCCGCCAACGACAAGATGGTCGAGGTCATCCAGTCGGTGCTGCAGCAGTTCAAGGTCGATGCGGCCGTCACCGGCTGCACCCGCGGGCCGACCGTCACGCGCTACGAGGTGGAACTCGGCCCCGGCGTGAAGGTCGAGAAGATCACCGCGCTGCAGAAGAACATCGCCTACGCCGTCGCCACGGAGAGTGTCCGCATGCTGGCGCCGATCCCCGGCAAGTCGGCCGTCGGCATCGAGGTGCCGAACACCGATCGCGAGATGGTGCGGCTGGCCGACGTCTTGACCGACCCGTCGACCCGGCGCGACCACCACCCGCTGGTGATCGGCCTCGGCAAGGACATCGAGGGCGAGATGATCTCGGCCAACCTGGCCAAGATGCCGCACCTGCTCGTCGCCGGCTCCACCGGCTCGGGCAAGTCCAGCTTCGTCAACTCGATGCTGGTGTCGATCCTCGCGCGGGCCACCCCCGACGAGGTCAGGATGATCCTGATCGACCCCAAGATGGTGGAACTCACGCCGTACGAAGGCATTCCGCACCTCATCACGCCCATCGTCACGCAGCCCAAGAAGGCGGCCGCCGCGCTGGCGTGGCTCGTCGAGGAGATGGAGCAGCGCTACCAGGACATGCAGGCCAACCGCGTCCGCCACATCGACGTGTTCAACGAGAAGGTGCGCTCGGGGGAGATCACCGCGCCGCTCGGCAGCGAGCGGGTCTACCGGCCGTACCCCTACATCCTGGCCATCGTCGACGAGCTCGCCGACCTCATGATGACGGCGCCTCGCGACGTCGAGGACGCGATCGTGCGCATCACCCAGAAGGCGCGGGCGGCGGGCATCCACCTGGTGCTGGCGACGCAGCGGCCGTCGGTCGACGTCGTCACCGGGCTCATCAAGACCAACGTGCCGTCGCGGCTGGCGTTCGCCACCTCGTCGCTGACCGACAGCCGCGTCATCCTCGATCAGCCGGGTGCGGAGAAGCTGATCGGCATGGGCGACGGCTTGTTCCTGCCGATGGGCGCGAACAAGCCGATCCGCCTGCAGGGCGCCTACATCTCCGACGAGGAGATCCAGGCCGTCGTCGAGGCGACCAAGGAACAGGCCGAGCCCGAGTACTTCGAGGGCGTCACGGTGGCCAAGCCGTCGGGTGACCGTTCCGACGTCGACCCCGACATCGGCGACGACATGGACGTGTTCCTGCAGGCCGTCGAACTCGTGGTGTCCTCGCAGTTCGGCTCGACGTCGATGCTGCAGCGCAAGCTGCGGGTCGGCTTCGCCAAGGCCGGCCGTCTGATGGACCTCATGGAGACCCGCAGCATCGTCGGGCCGTCGGAGGGCTCCAAGGCCCGCGAGGTTCTGGTCAAACCCGACGAGCTGGCCGGGACGCTGGCACTCATCCGCGGTGGCGCCGACGCCAACGGAGCCGACGCCGACGACGAATGAGTCGTCGAGATAGCGCTGACAGTCGGAATGTGCGCGACGGACGACTGACACCGCTATCTCGACGCCCGGGCCCTCCTACAGCGTCAGCAGCATCCGGGTGTTGCCCAGGATGTTGGGCTTGACGTAGGACAGGTCGAGGAATTCGGCTACGCCGATGTCGTAGGACCGGCACATCTCGTCGTACACCTCGGCCGTGACCGGGGTGCCCTCGATCTCCTGAAATCCATGACGGCCGAAGAACTCGGTCTCGAAGGTCAGGACGAAGATGCGCTTGAGGTGCAGCTCGCGAGCCACGTCCAGCAACTTCGTCACGACGGCGTGCCCGACGCCGCGGCCACGCATCCGCGGGTGGGCCGCCACCGTGCGGACTTCGCCGAGGTCCGACCACAGCACGTGCAGGGCTCCGCACCCGACCAGCTCGCCGTCGACCTCGGCAACCCAGAACTCCTGCACCGCCTCGTACAGCGTGACGAGGTTCTTCTCCAGCAGGATCTTGCCCGCATAGACGTCGACCAACGCCTTGATTCCGGGCACGTCCGAGGTGCGTGCGCGACGGACCACCAGATCATCGGTGTGGGGGGCTCCAGTCACAGCAGTGAGGGTATCGGTTAGCTCAACCGATATTCTGATGCCGTGCCGACCCCGTCTGACGTCGATCCGCTGGTGCCACGCGCGGGTATCGCGAACGTCGCCAACGTGCTGACCGGCATCCGCATCGTCCTCGTGCCCGTGTTCCTGGCGGCGCTGTTCGTCGGCGATGGACACCAATCCTCCTGGCGGATAGTCGCTTTCATCGTCTTCGCGACCGCGGTCATCACCGACCGGTTCGACGGCGCGGTGGCGCGCAGCTACGACATGGTCACCGAATTCGGCAAGCTCGCCGACCCCATCGCGGACAAGGCGCTCATCGGCGCCGCGCTGATCGGCCTGTCGCTGCTCGGCGACCTGCCCTGGTGGGTGACCGCGGTGATCCTGGTCCGCGAGATCGGCGTGACGGTTCTGCGCTTTGCGGTCATCCGCGGCGGGGTCATCCCGGCCAGCCGCGGGGGCAAACTCAAGACGCTGGTGCAGGCGGTGGCGATCGGTCTGTTCGTCCTGCCTCTGCAGGGGCAGTGGATGACCGGGGCGTGGGCGTTCATGTGGGCGGCGATCGTCCTGACCGTGGTGACGGGCGTCGACTACGTCGTCGCGGCGGTCCGCGGCACCCGTCCGTAACGCCTCGTGGCGTGTGGGAACCAATCCGGCGGGTATGGGCGTTCTGCTTCATAGTGAATTCCATGAGATCGATGACCACGTCTTTCGTTGTGAGGAGACCGCGATGACGACACTGCTTCGCGAAGTGATTGGCGACGTGCTGCGTCAGGCGCGGCAATCGCAGGGCCGCACGCTGCGAGAGGTGTCCGACGGCGCGCGGGTGAGCCTCGGCTACCTCTCGGAGGTGGAGCGCGGCCGCAAGGAAGCCTCCAGCGAGCTGCTGAGCGCCATCTGCGGCGCCCTGGAGGTGCCGCTGTCGCGGGTCCTCTCCGACGCCGGCGAAAGCATGGAGCGCCTCGAGCAGGCCGCGCCGCGGCCGGTCGGGCCCGCCAGCACGTCGAACATCGATCTCTCCACCCGGGTCGTCATCCCGCACACCGTCTCCATGGCCGTGGCCTGACGATTCGTCGGTGCGCGGGGGTGTGGCATTCCGCACGCAACCGATAGGTTGGCGGAAGGCGACGCACACCTGGCTGACAGCCCTGTTACCCAACACGAAGGCGGAAAGAACCGATGGCCAATCCGTTCACCAAGGGGTGGAAATACCTCATGGCGCTGTTCAGCTCGAAGGTCGATCAGTACGCCGACCCCAAGGTCCAGATTCAGCAGGCGATCGAAGAGGCCCAGCGTCAGCACCAGGGGCTGACCCAGCAGGCCGCGTCGGTGATCGGCAATCAGCGTCAGCTGGAGATGCGGCTGAACCGGCAGCTGGCGGACATCGAGAAGCTGCAGGTCAACGTGCGCCAAGCGCTCACGCTGGCCGACCAGGCCACCGCGTCGGGGGACGCGGCCAAGGCCACCGAGTACACCAACGCCGCCGAGGCGTTCGCGGCCCAGCTCGTCACGGCCGAGCAGAGCGTCGAGGATCTCAAGACCCTGCACGACCAGGCGCTGCAGGCGGCCGGGCAGGCGAAGAAGGCCGTCGAGCAGAACTCGATGGTGCTGCAGCAGAAGATCGCCGAACGCAGCAAGCTGCTCAGCCAGCTCGAACAGGCCAAGATGCAGGAGCAGGTCAGCGCGTCGCTGCAGTCGATGAGCCAGATTGCCGCCCCGGGCAACACGCCCAGCCTCGACGAGGTCAGGGACAAGATCGAGCGTCGCTACGCCAACGCGATGGGCTCCGCCGAGCTCGCCCAGAACTCGGTCCAGGGACGCATGATGGAGATCCAGCAGGCCAGCGTGCAGATGGCCGGGCACTCGCGCCTGGAGCAGATCCGGGCGTCGATGAACGGTGAGGCCCTGCCGTCGGGCGGGTCGGCTGCCACACCGGCCACCCCGGCGGTCAACCCTCCGGCGGCGAGCCCGGAAAACCCACTCGCACAATAGCTTTCGACGTCAGGGAGGGCCATGGCAGCGACGGGACGCCAGGAGGCGTGGCGCACGCTGGTGCAGCGTGGCGTCGACACCGCGGCCGAGTTCTCCGACGTGCTAGCCCAGCGTCTGGGCGCCGCGGCGGATCCGCGGGCGAAGCTCCTGCGCAAACGTCGGTGGGCGTTGCGGGCGGCGCTGTTCTTCACGTTCTCCACCGGGTTGTGGATCGCGATCACCGCGGTCCTGGCCTCCTGGGCCGTCATCCCCGCGTGGGTGCTGCCGATACCCGCATCGATCGCCGTCGGCGCGGCGTTCCTGGCGACGCTGGCCGTCCTTCGCTACCGCTGGCTCAAGCGAGAGCCGCTACCCGCCGAACGCGGATCGCGGCGCCTGCCGCCCTGGGGCTCGGCGGCGCGCCCACCGATGGCGGCGCTGGCGTCCGCCGAACGTGGGCTGTTCTCGCTGCTCGGCGTCATGGAGCGCGGTCGGATGCTGCCTGCCGAGGAGCTGCGTGACGTCGTCGACGCGGCGCAGCGCACCGCTGCGACCCTGAAGGCGACCGCCCACGAGGTCGTCTCCCTCGAGCGGGCCGCCACCGCGGCCCCGCAGTCGCGGGTGCACCTCGCGCCGACGATCACGGCATTCGTCGGCCAGCTCGACGCCGGAGTGCGCCAGTACGACGAGATGGTCCAGGCCGCAGCACAATTGGTGTCAGCCGCCAACTCCGGCTCGATGTCGAGTTCACCCATGTCCACGCAGCGCTACCGGCACGAGCTGGGCACCGCGACGGACCGCCTGGTGGGCTGGGCGCAGGCGTTCGACGAGCTCGGCCACGTGCGCGGCGCCTGACCGTCAGACGTCGTGGCTGCTCGGCGGCCCCGAGCGCGGCCCGTACTTCTCGATGTAGGCGTCGTGGACGTGGGCGTTGCGCCGCCGCGCCTCGTAATCGACGAGGCTCGGGTCCAGACCGTGTTTGCGCAGCATGTGCCGCCGCCACACCTTGTTCAGCGCGTGGGAGAAGAACACGAACGGGATGAGGATCGGGAGCGTCGTCGACAGGTGCAGGTACAGCGACATCGGAATGATCCAGAACGGCAACATGATCAGCACCGCGGGGATGAAGACGCGCACCATCATGCGGACGGTGGCGCCCGGTCCGGCCAGATCGTCGGCGACCCACTGGCGCATCGACGACGGCAACCGTTTGCCGTAGCAGTAGCCGACGTACTGCAGCAGGTTGGGCCTGGTGCGGGTCGAGCCGTCGGTCACAGCGTCGGGCGCAAGGACGGGACCGCGACTCCCGCCAATCCGCGGACCGTGGCCTTGAGCATGTCGAGGAAGTCGAAGTAGTCGCGCCACAGCGTGATTCGCCCGTCGTGCACCTCGAACACGCCGCACACCCAGAACTGCAGGCGCAGGGCCTTGAAGACCAGCACGTCGGTCCGCTCGGTCAGCACCGCGGTGCCCTCGGAGGCGATGCGGTGGAACTTGACCTCGAACCCGGCTTTGCCCTCGCCGCTGCGCAGCAGCTTCATGATGCGCTGGCGCCCGGTGATGGTGGG
Organism: Mycolicibacterium madagascariense; assembly: GCF_010729665.1. Taxonomy (NCBI): domain Bacteria; kingdom Bacillati; phylum Actinomycetota; class Actinomycetes; order Mycobacteriales; family Mycobacteriaceae; genus Mycobacterium; species Mycolicibacterium madagascariense. The sequence goes on from NZ_AP022610.1 coordinate 2,407,245, forward strand.
CAGCCCGACGTTCTGCCACCTGGCGTCGTCGGCGAGCAGGGCGTCCGCGGCAGCGAAGTCCTCGTTCTGCACGGCGAACAGGAATCGCTCGACGATGGCCTTGTTGTCGAGCGCGGGGACGACGGAGGCGTTGTCAGTCATGGCCCCACAGTAGTTGTCCGAGGCCGGTTGCTCGACGTCCGTTGCGCGATCCGGCGCCCGGTCCCACCCCGGGATCGCTGTGGCAGGGTGGGGCGATGCGCGTGGCGGTGGTGGCTGGCCCCGATCCCGGACACGCGTTCCCCGCGATCGCGCTGTGCCTGAAGTTCCTGGCCGCGGGGGATGCGCCGACGCTGCTGACCGGTGCGCAATGGTTGGCGACGGCCAGGGCGGCCGGGATCGACGCGAGCGAGCTCGCCGGTCTGGATCCCGTCGACGGCGACGACGACGCGGACGCCGGGGCCAAGATGCACCGGCGGGCCGCCCGCATGGCCGCGTCCAACGTCGCTCAGCTGGGGGAGCTGGCGCCCGACCTGGTGGTGTCCGACGTGATCACCGCCGCGGGCGGGCTGGCCGCCGAACTGTTGGGGCTGCCCTGGGTCGAGCTGGACCCGCACCCGCTCTACGACCCGTCCAGCGGTCTGCCGCCGGTCGGATCGGGGCTGGCGCCCGGCGTCGGGGTGCGCGGGCGGGCGCGCGACACCCTGTTGCGGGCGCTGACGGCGCGCTCGGTGCGGAAGGGGTTGCGGCAGCGGGCGCAGGCCCGCGTCGGGATCGGTCTGCCGCGCTCGGGCCCCGGTCCGCGGCGTCGCCTGATCGCCACGCTGCCCGCGCTGGAGGTCGCGCGCCCCGACTGGCCGGCGGGCGCGGTGATCGTCGGCCCGCTGCACTTCGAGCCGACGGCGACCGTGCTCGACGTCCCCGAGGGCGCCGGGCCGGTCGTGGTCGTCGCGCCGTCGACGGCGGTCACCGGCGCCACCGGCCTCGCCGAGGTGGCGCTCGAGTCGCTCGTCCCGGGTCGCACGCTGCCCGCGGGCGCGCGGGTGGTGGTCTCGCGGTTGGACGGGTCGTCCGCGCCGGTGCCGCCGTGGGCCGTCGTCGGCCTGGGGCGCCAGGACCACCTGCTCGCCCACGCCGACCTGGTGATCTGCGGTGGGGGCCACGGGATGGTGGCCAAGACGTTGCTCGCCGGCGTGCCGATGGTGATCGTGCCGGGCGGGGGAGACCAGTGGGAGATCGCCAATCGCGTTGTGCGACAAGGCAGTGCGCGCCTGATCAGACCGCTCACGCCCGACGCGCTGACGACCGCGGTGGCCGACGTGCTGGCCTCGCCCGAGTACCGCGACGCAGCGCGGCGCGCCCGCGACGGCATCGAGTCCGTCGTTGATCCGGTACGGGTGTGCCACGACGCCGTGGCGTCGCCTCGGTAGGTTGGTGGCGTGCGGCTGACGGAATTCCACGAACTCGTCGCGGGACAGTTCGGTGAGATGCGGGGAGCGTCCCTGCTCGTCGATCACGTGCTCACCAGCCTCGGCGGTCGCACCGGGGCCCAGGCCATCGAGGCGGGGGTCGACCCACGCGAGGTGTGGCGCGCCCTGTGCGCCGACTTCGACGTGCCGCGCGATCAGTGGTGAGAGTCCCCTGCTGAGAATCCCCCGGCGTGTCCGCTTGTATCGAACACGTGTTCGTCTACTGTGGGTGGTGTTCGACGGGAAACCACCGGTCAGGCCGACTTGTCGGTACCGACCTCTACCGTCACCGGCAACTGATCGAACACCTCGATCAACGGACACCCCACGAGGACGGAGACCACCATGGCGCAAGCCCCAGATCGCGAGAAGGCCCTCGAGCTAGCCCTCGCTCAGATCGAGAAGAGTCACGGCAAGGGTTCGGTGATGCGGCTCGGCGAAGACGTGCGCCAGCCGATCTCGGTGATTCCCACCGGGTCCATCGCCCTGGACGTGGCGCTCGGCATCGGCGGACTGCCGCGGGGCCGGGTCATCGAGATCTACGGACCGGAGTCCTCGGGCAAGACCACCGTCGCGCTGCACGCGGTGGCCAATGCGCAGGCCGCGGGCGGCATCGCGGCCTTCATCGACGCCGAGCACGCGCTCGACCCCGACTACGCCAAGAAGCTCGGGGTGGACACCGATTCACTGCTGGTGTCCCAGCCGGACACCGGTGAGCAGGCACTCGAGATCGCCGACATGCTGATTCGGTCCGGCGCGCTGGACATCCTGGTCATCGACTCGGTGGCCGCGCTGGTGCCCCGCGCCGAGATCGAGGGCGAGATGGGTGACAGCCACGTCGGTCTGCAGGCTCGTCTGATGAGCCAGGCGCTGCGCAAGATCACCGGCGCTCTGAGCAACTCGAACACCACCGCGATCTTCATCAACCAGCTGCGCGAGAAGATCGGCGTCATGTTCGGCTCGCCCGAAACCACCACGGGCGGTAAGGCATTGAAGTTCTACGCATCGGTTCGCCTCGACGTGCGACGCATCGAGACGCTGAAGGACGGTACCGACGCCGTCGGCAACCGGACCCGGTGCAAGATCGTCAAGAACAAGATGGCCCCGCCGTTCAAGCAGGCCGAGTTCGACATCCTCTACGGCAAGGGCATCTCGAAGGAGGGCTCGCTCATCGACATGGGTGTCGAGCACGGCTTCGTCCGCAAGTCCGGCTCGTGGTTCACCTACGAGGGCGAACAACTGGGCCAGGGCAAGGAGAACGCGCGCAACTTCCTGCTCGAGAACCCCGAAGTGGCCGCCGAGATCGAGAAGAAGATCAAGGAAAAGCTCGGAATCGGTGCGGTGTTGACCGATGACTCCAATGACAAAGCCCTGCCAGCCCCCGTCGACTTCTGAGTCGCGCGACGAGCAGGCGCAGGATCCCCGCGTTCGTGAAGAACGCGCCCGGGATCTGTGTCTGCGCCTGCTCACCGCGCGCGCTCGCACCAGGGCTCAGCTCGCCGCTCAGCTGACCAAGCGGGGTTACCCCGACGACGTCAGCGCGCGCGTGCTGGACCGGCTCACCGACGTCGGTCTGGTCGACGATCAGGACTTCGCCGAACAGTGGGTGCGCTCCCGACACGTCACCGCGGGAAAGGGCAAGCGCGCGTTGGCAGCTGAGCTGCGCACCAAGGGTGTCGACGACGAGGTGATCGCCGAGGCCTTGGCCGATGTCGACGCCGACGCCGAGCGGGTCCGCGCCGAGCAACTCGTCGCCGACAAGCTGCGCCGGGAGCGTCTCGACGATCCCACCGACGACGTGAAGGTCACGCGGCGTCTGGTGGGCATGCTGGCCCGGCGCGGCTACTCGCAGTCGATGGCGTTCGACGTCGTCAAGGTGGCCATGGCCGGGGAGCGCGAACGTCGACGGGTCTAGTTCCTAGATCGTGCCGCCGGCCCCTGCGCCGAACGCACCCTGCGTCACGGGTGCGGGGTGCAGGGGATCGGGCCCACGCCGAGAACGTCGCAACCGACCCTCCAGCCAGGTGGCGAAGCTGCCGAGCGCGAAGTTCACGCAGATCATCAGCACGGCAATCACGATGAGTGCGGGGACGTAGTTGCCGTACGCCGACCCGACCTGCGTGCCCTGGCGCACCATCTCCACGAAGGTGATCTGGTATCCGATCGCCGTGTCCTTGAGCACCACGACCATCTGCGATACCAGCACGGGCAGCATCGACGTGACGGCTTGGGGCAGCAGGATCGCCCGCATGGACTGGCCCCACCGCAGCCCCAGCGCCTCGGCCGCCTCGGCCTGTCCGCGGGGCAGGGCGTGCACCCCGGCGCGGACGATCTCGGCGATCACGGCGCCGTTGTAGAGCGTCAGGCCCGTGATGACACCGGCCAGCGCAAGGTGTTTGGAGGGGAACAGGTCGAACGTCGCATAGAAGAAGTACGCGAAGATCATCATGACGAGCACCGGTACGGCGCGGAAGAACTCGACCACCACCGCGCACGGCCACCGCACGGCGGCCCGCTCGGACAACCGACCGACGCCGAGCAGGAACCCGAGAGCCAGCGCCAACACGATCGACACCGCCGCCGCCGTCAACGTGCCCTGCACACCCGGCAACACGTAGGTCTTCCAGAGGTTGGCGGTCAGGAACGGTTCCCACTTGGCGGCCGTCAACTGCCCCTTGGTCTGCAGCCGGGAGTACACCACCCACGCCACCGCGACCACCACGACCACCGTGATCGCGGTGATGACGCGGTTGCGCGCCCGAGCGCGCGGGCCGGGAGAGTCGAAGAGGACCGAGGCATGAGCGCTCATGACCGACCCACCGAGAGACGTCGTCCCAACCACCCGAAGACCAACCCCAGGGGCAACGTCAGAATGACGAAGCCCAGCGCGAAGATCGCTCCGACGGTGGCCAACGCGGCCGTGTTCTCGATCATCTCCTTCATCAACAGCGCCGCCTCAGCAACCCCGATGGCCGAGGCGATCGTCGTGTTCTTCGTCAAGGCGATCAGCACCGAACCCAGCGGTATTACTACCGCACGAAAAGCCTGCGGCAGCAACACGATTCGCAGGTTCTGCGCGAACGTCAGTCCCAGTGATCGGGCGGCCTCGGCCTGTCCGAGGGGCACGGTGTTGACGCCCGCCCGGACCGTCTCGCACACGAACGCGGCGGTGTACACCGTCAGTCCCAGGACGGCCAAGCGGAAGTTGCCGTCCTCGATCGACGTCCGCGACTGCGGGTCGACGAGCGTGATCCCCAGCGTCTGGGCCAGACCGAACGAGCAGAACAGGATGATCAGGGTGAGCGGGGTGTTGCGCACGACGTTGACGTAGGCGCTGCCCAGCCAGGTGAGCATCGGCACCGGCGCCAGGCGCATCGCGGCCAGCGCCGTGCCGAGGAGCAGCGCCCCGATGGCCGAGAAGACCGTCAGCTGGATGGTCGTCCAGAAGGCCTCGACGATGCGCCCCTGGTATTCCGTGAAGATCTCCACGTCAGTCGCCGCGTGCGCGCGTCGCTAGGTGGCGAGGGCCGGCGGCGCCGGCGTCGGGATGCCCGCCGGGCCGAGGTTCTTGTCGAACGCGGCCTGCCATGATCCGTCGGACTCCATCTTGGTGAGCGCGGCGCTGATCTTCTTCTGGAGGTCGGTGTCGTCCTTCTTCAGGCCGATGCCGTAGTTCTCCTGGGAGAACGGCTGTCCGACGAGCTTGAACGTCCCCGGGCTCTGCGCGGCGTACCCCGCCAGGATCACCTCGTCGGTGGTGACGGCGTCGATGGCGCCGTTCTTCAACGCCTCGATGCACGCCGAGTAGGTGTCGTACTGCTGCAGTTGCACGCCGGGGTAGGTGTCCTTGATGCGTTGTGCAGGCGTCGAACCCGACACCGAGCACAGCTTCTTGTTGTTCTGCAGCGAGTCCGCGCCGGTGATGTCGGTGTCGTCGGCCTTGACGAGCAGGCTCTGCCCGGTGACGAGATAGGGCCCGACGAAGGACACCTTCTCCTTGCGGGCGTCGGTGATGGAGTAGGTGGCGGTGATGAACGTCACCTGACCGTTCTGGATCAGCGTCTCGCGCTGGGCCGACGGCGACTCCTTCCACTCGATCTTGTCGGGGGAGTACCCGAGCTCCTTGGCGACGTAGGTGGAGACGTCGACGTCGAAGCCGCTCATGGTGCCGTCGGGATTCTTCAGCCCGAGGCCGGGCTGATCGAACTTCGTGCCGATGACGATCTTGCCGTCGTCACCGCCGGAGCCGCCGCCGCAGGCGGTGAGCGACAGTGGCAACGCGAGGGCGAGCGCCAGCACCGCGGCCACCCGGTATCGCAGAGACGTCATGAACAGTTCCTTTCGCCGAGCGTTCAGTGGTCGAGGATCTTGCCGAGGAAGTCCCTGGCGCGGTCGGATCTGGGGTTGGCGAAGAACTGCTCCGGTGGGGCGTCCTCGACGATCGCGCCGTCGGCCATGAAGACGACGCGGTGGGAGGCGCGCCGGGCGAAGCCCATCTCGTGGGTGACCACGAGCATCGTCATGCCGTCCTCCGCCAGCGAGGTCATCACGGCCAGCACCTCGTTGATCATCTCGGGATCCAGTGCGCTGGTGGGTTCGTCGAACAGCATGACCTTGGGGTTCATCGCCAACGAGCGGGCGATGGCCACGCGCTGCTGCTGACCGCCGGACAGCTGGGCGGGGTACTTGTCGGCCTGGCTGGCGATGCCGACGCGCTCGAGCAGGGTCATCGCGGCGGCGTGCGCCTCCTCCTTGGACTGCTTGCGCACCTTCATGGGCGCCAGCGTGACGTTCTCCACGATCGTCTTGTGCGCGAAGAGGTTGAAGGACTGGAACACCATGCCGACGTCCGAGCGCAGCTGGGCGAGCTTGCGTCCCTCGGTGGGCAGTTCCTCGCCGTCGATCGCGATCGTGCCGGAGTCGATGGGCTCGAGCCGGTTGATGGTCCGGCACAGCGTCGACTTGCCCGAACCGGACGGGCCGAGGACCACGACGACCTGGCCGCGCTCCACGTCGAGGTTGATGTCCTTCAGCACGTGCAGGCTGCCGAAGTGCTTGTCGACGGCCCTCATCGAGATCATCGGCACGGGTTCGGCCGAACGCGCCTGCGACGGGTCGTCCTGCATGTGCACAGACCCTACCCAGGTAACGTCCAGCTTGCTGCACCTCTGTCCCCACCAGGGTGTTTGGCCATTGCACACGCGCCCGTACCATTGGGACGTGACGTCGATGGCAACACGCGAGGTGGGAGTGGCCCACCCGTCGCGCACCTTCCAGGTCCGCACCTACGGCTGTCAGATGAACGTGCACGACTCCGAACGTCTGGCCGGGTTGCTCGAGCAGGCCGGCTACCGCCGTGCCGCCGATGGCGCCGACGCGGACGTCGTGGTGTTCAACACCTGCGCGGTGCGCGAGAACGCCGACAACAAGCTCTACGGCAACATCAGTCACCTGGTGCCCCGCAAGGAGGCCAACCCGGACATGCAGATCGCGGTCGGCGGGTGTCTGGCGCAGAAGGACCGCGACGCCGTGCTGAAGCGGGCGCCGTGGGTCGACGTCGTGTTCGGCACCCACAACATCGGATCGCTGCCGACGCTGCTGGAGCGGGCCCGGCACAACAGGGTGGCCCAGGTCGAAATCGTCGAGTCGCTGCAGGAGTTCCCGTCGACCCTGCCCGCATCGCGCGAATCTGCTTATGCCGCATGGGTTTCCATCTCGGTGGGGTGCAACAACACCTGCACGTTCTGCATCGTGCCCGCGCTGCGTGGCAAGGAGACCGACCGCAGGCCCGGCGACGTGCTCGCCGAGGTTCAGTCGCTGGTCGACCAGGGCGTCCTCGAGGTCACGCTGCTGGGCCAGAACGTGAACGCCTACGGGGTGTCGTTCGCCGACCCGAGCGAGCCCCGCGACCGGGGTGCCTTCGCCGCACTGCTGCGCGCGTGCGGGCGCATCGACGGCCTGGAGCGGGTGCGGTTCACCTCACCGCATCCCGCCGAGTTCACCGACGACGTCATCGAGGCGATGGCCGAGACGCCGAACGTGTGCCCCACCCTGCACATGCCGCTGCAGTCGGGGTCCGACCGCATCCTGAAGGCGATGCGCCGCTCCTACCGGGCCGAGCGCTACCTCGACATCATCGACCGCGTGCGCGCGGCCATCCCGCATGCGGCGATCACGACCGACCTCATCGTGGGCTTCCCCGGTGAGACCGAGGAGGACTTCGCCGCCACCCTCGACGTCGTCGAACGGGCCCGGTTCGCCAGCGCGTTCACCTTCCAGTACTCCAAGCGACCCGGCACACCCGCTGCCGAGCTCCCCGACCAGCTCGCGAAGGACGTCGTGCAAGAGCGCTACATGCGGCTCATCGAGCTGCAGGAACGAATCTCCTACGAGGAGAACCTCGCCACGATCGGCACGGTCGTCGAGGTGCTCGTCGCCACCGGGGAGGGCCGCAAGGATGCCAGCACCGCCAGGATGTCCGGGCGGGCGCGCGACGGACGGCTGGTGCACTTCGCCCCTGGCGACCGTGACGTGCGGCCCGGCGACGTCGTCACCACGACGGTGACCAGCGCCGCCCCGCACCACCTGATGGCCGACGCCGTCCTGCTCGAGCACCGCCGCACCCGGGCCGGCGACACGCACGCGGCGGGCCGCACGGTCACCACCGGCGGCCCCGCGGCGGTCGGGCTGGGCCTGCCCGGCATCGGGATGGCGCCGCTGCGCCCGGTCACGAGCGGGTGCAGCCGATGAGCCGCCGCGAACCGGACTTCGACGCGTTCAAGGGCGACATCGAGGACGCCGAGCGGCGCGTGGCCCGCGAGATCGACCCGGGCGCGCGGGCACTGGTCGTCGCCATCCTCGTCTTCGTCGTCCTCCTGTCGTTCGTGCTGCCCCATACGGGCGCGGCGCGCGGCCTCGACGTCCTCATCGGCGACGACACCGCCATCCGCGAGGCGATCGCGTTGCCGTCGCGGGTGTTCGTCTGGTTGATCCTGGTGTTCAGCGTCGGGTTCTCGATCCTCGCGCTGACCACCCGGCGCTGGGGCCTGGCATGGATCGCCTTGGCGGGCTCGGCGGTATCGTGTCCCATCGGCATGCTGGCCATCTGGTCGCGGCAGACGGTCGCGCAGCCGCACCCCGGCCCGGGCATCGGGCTGATCGCCGCGTGGATCGCCGTCATCCTGCTGGCGTTCCACTGGGCCAGGGTGGTCTGGTCGCGCACCGCTCTGCAGCTCGCCGCGGAGGAGGAACGCCGACGGCTGGCCGCCATGCAGCAGACCAAGGGTCTGCTCGACCCCGAGGACGGGCCGGACCCGACCTCCCGCTAGCGCTTCCTGCCCAACGCCTGCACGGCGGCCTCGGCCCACTCCCGCCACTGCGCGGCGCTGGCCCTGGCCTGCTCGGCGTCCTTGGTGCGACCCGCCGCCTCGGCCTTGGCCGCCTGTGCCTCGTACTGCTCGGCACGGACCCTGAATTGATCGGCCCTGGCCTGCGCCTCGGGGTCGGTGCCCGGGGTGGACGCCGCGTCGCGGACCGCCTTCTCGACGGCCTTCATCCGGCGCTCGAAGTCCGGCGCCTTCTCCCGCGGAACCTTGCCGACGGCGTCCCACTTGGCGCCGATGGTTCGCAGTGCCGCGCGCGCGGCGTCGGCGTCGGACACGTCGATCGCCTCGGCCTCGGCGAGCAGTCTCTCCTTGGCGGCCGCGTTCGCCTCGAACTCGGCGTCACGCTCGGCGTTGACGGCGTTGCGGGCCGAGAAGAACGTGTCCTGGGCCGCCTTGAACCGGCGCCACAGCGCGTCGTCGACGTCCTTGGCGGCCCTGCCGGCCGCCTTCCATTCGGTCAGCATGTCGCGGAACGTCGCGGACGTGGCGGCCCAGTCGGTCGAACCCGACAGCTGCTCGGCGCGCACGCAGAGCGCCTCCTTGGCCTGGCGGGTGCTCACCCGCTCGCGGTCGAGTTCGGCGAAGTGCGATCCGCGGCGGCGGTTGAACGTCTCGCGGGCGGCGGAGTAGCGCTTCCACAGGGCGTCGTCGGTCTTGCGGTCGAGGCCCGTGATCGTGCGCCACTCGTCGAGGATCTCGCGCAACCGGTCCCCGGCGGCCTTCCACTGGGTGGCGTTGGCCGCGATGTCCTCGGCCTCGGCGGCCAGCGCTTCCTTGCGGGCGGTCTGGGTGGCGCGGTGCTCGTCGCGCTTCTGACGCTCCGCCGCGGCATGCGAGTCGGCCTGCTCGACGATGGCGCTCAGGCGCGCCGCGAGGGTGTCGACGTCGCCGAGGACGGCGGCCGTCGGCAGCGTCTCGGCGAGGGCTGCCGCCGCGGACTTGATCTTGCGGGCGTCGCCGTTGCCCGAGGCGAGCCGGCGCTCCATGAGGGCGACCTCGGTGGCCAGGTCGTCGAACCGGCGCCCGAAGTGGGCGTAGGCGGCGTCGTGCTCGCCCGCCTGCCAGGACCCCACGACGCGTTCCCCGGCGGACGTGACGAGCCAGACGGTGCCGTCGTCGTCGACCCGGCCGAAGCGGTGCGGGTCGGCCGACGGCGGCACGACCGCCGCGGGGGTGACCCCGCCAGGTCTCGGGGTGGGGCGAGGCGGACCCGGTCGTGGTGCGGGTTTGGGTGCTCCGCTGGATTCGCTGGTCGTCATGTCCTGAAACCTCGTGCCCTCCGCGCAGACGATTCCGCGCTCCTGCCGCGCAACGCGGCGCCGATAGCGATGCTGGTGGTCCTCGTTCTTCCCCGCTATTCAAACAGGTCGGGCGAGGGAGTGCGCACGGCTTCGCACGAGCAGTCGCCCCGTCGCCGGTGACGCTGACTAGCGTGTGAGCCGTGTTGAGTGCCATCGCCCTGGTCCCGTCGGCGCCGGTCATGGTGCCCGAATTGGCCTGCGGAGCCGCACCCGAGCTGACCGATCTGACGTCGGCGGTGTCGGCCGTGGCCGCCGAACTGCCCGACCGCTGGTTCGTCGTCGGGACGGGTCCGGCCGACGACGTGATCGGGCCCGCCACCGTGGGCACGTTCGCCGGATACGGGGTCGACGTGCGAGTCGCGTTGTCGCCGAACGCCGTTGGCGCTCCCAAGGCGTTGCCCCTGAGCGCGTTGATCGCCGCGTGGGTGCGGACCACCGCGGCGCCCCGCGCCAGCGCCGAGGCCTGGGTGTACGCCGCCGACCACGGACGGGACGCCGCGCTGGCCCGCGGCCGCGCCCTGCGCGCGGAGGTCGACGCACTCTCCGAGCCCGTCGGCGTACTGGTCGTCGCCGACGGCGCCACTACGCTCACGCCCTCGGCGCCCGGCGGGTACGACCCCGACTCGATCGCCGTGCAGGCGGCGCTCGACGACGCGTTGGCCGCAGGCGACACCGAGGCGCTGACCCGGCTGCCGGATGGCATCGTCGGGCGCGTTGCCTACCAGGTGCTGGCGGGTCTGGTGGGGTCCGGGACCCGTGCGCGCGAGGCCTACCGGGGCGCGCCGTTCGGCGTCGGGTACTTCGTCGGCACGTGGAGCCCCTGAGGGTGCGCCCGATCGCCATCGTCGGCCCCACCGGCACCGGCAAGAGCGCGCTGGCGCTCGACGTCGCCGAGCGCCTGGGCGGGGAGATCGTCAACGCCGACGCCATGCAGCTGTACCGCGGGATGGACATCGGCACCGCCAAGCTGCCGTTCGACGAGCGCCGCGGCATCGCCCACCACCAGCTCGACGTCCTCGACGTCACCGAGACCGCGACGGTGGGTCGCTACCAGGGAGCCGCGGGCGACGACGTGGAGGCGATCATGGCCCGCGGCGCCGTCCCGGTCATCGTCGGCGGCTCCATGCTCTACGTGCAGTCCCTGCTCGACGGGTGGGGTTTCCCGGCGACCGATCCCGACGTGCGCGCCCGGTGGGAGGCCCGGCTCGCCGAGGTCGGCGTGGCGGCGCTGCACGCCGAGCTGGCGGACGTCGACCCCGAGGCGGCGACGGCGATCCTGCCCACCGACGGGCGGCGCATCGTGCGGGCCCTGGAGGTCGTGGAGCTGACGGGCCGCCCGTTCGCCGCCAGCGCACCCACGATCGGACCGCCGCGCTGGGACACCGTCATCGTCGGAGTGGATTGGGAGACAACCGTTCTCGATGATCGGCTGCGCCGGCGGACGGACTTGATGTTCGACGACGGCCTCGTCGACGAGGTGCGCGCACTCCAGGCCCGCGGTCTGCACGACGGCACCACGGCGTCCCGGGCCATCGGCTACGCCCAGGTGCTCGAAGCGCTGACCGCAGGGGGAGGGGCCGACGCGCTGGCCGAGGCCAGGGAGCGGACCTTCGTCGGAACCCGGCGCTACGTGCGGCGGCAACGGTCGTGGTTCCGTCGCGACCACCGCATTCGCTGGCTCGACGGGCCCGCCCCCGGAAACGCCGACGCCGTGGTCGACCTGTGGCGCGACGTATCCTGATCAGGTGATGTTCGCCAAGGGACACGGCACGGAGAACGACTTCGTCGTGCTGCCCGACGTCGAGGCCCGCCTGGCGCTGACCCCCGGGGCGGTCGCTGCGCTGTGCGACCGACGCCGCGGTCTCGGCGCCGACGGCGTCCTGCGGGTCACCACGGCCGACGCGGCACTGGCAGCCGGGGTGCTCGACCGGATTCCCGAGGGCGTGGCGGCCGACGACTGGTACATGGACTACCGCAACGCCGACGGTTCGGTCGCGCAGATGTGCGGCAACGGCGTCAGGGTCTTCGCCCACTACCTGAGGGCCAGTGGGCTCGAACGGCGCGACGAGTTCGTGGTGGGGTCGCTGGCCGGACCGCGGCCGGTCGTCTTGCACGCGGTCGACGCGACGTCGGCCGACGTCACCGTCGACATGGGCAAGGCCAACCCGTTCGGTACGGGATCGGCCGTCGTCGGCGGCCGACGCTTCGGCGGTGTCGCCGTCGACGTCGGAAATCCCCACCTCGCCTGCGTCGACGCGGCGCTGACCGACGCCGACCTGGCCGCGCTCGACGTCGCCGCGCCGGTGTCGTTCGACACCGCGCTGTTCCCCGACGGGGTCAACGTCGAGGTGCTGACCGCACCCGTCGACGGGGCCGTCACCATGCGCGTGCACGAGCGCGGCGTCGGCGAAACCCGTTCGTGCGGAACGGGAACCGTCGCAGCGGCGGTGGCGGCGCTGGGACACCTGGGCGCCCGGACGGGGGCGCTGACGGTGAGGATCCCTGGTGGCGAGGTCACCGTGACCGTGACCGATGCCACCAGCTTCCTGCGCGGACCGTCGGTATTGGTGGCGCACGGCGAGTTGGCCGACGCCTGGTGGCGCGCTCAGCAGTGAACAAATCAGATGCGCAATGGCGCCGTGAAGGGGCAACATCAGTAGTCACATGACTCATCCACGACTGCCCAGCACGGGCGAACTCGACCTCGAAGACCGCTCGGCGCTGCGCCGGGTCGCGGGCCTGTCCACCGAACTCACCGACGTCTCGGAGGTCGAGTACCGACAGCTGCGCCTGGAGCGCGTGGTGCTCGTCGGCGTGTGGACCGACGGTTCGTCCGCCGACGCCGACGCCAGCATGGCCGAGCTGGCCGCACTCGCCGAGACGGCGGGCTCGGAGGTCCTCGAAGGCATGGTGCAGCGCCGGGACAAGCCCGACGCGGGCACCTACATCGGCTCGGGCAAGGCGAAGGAACTGCGCGACATCGTGGTGGCCACCGGAGCCGACACGGTCATCTTCGACGGTGAGCTGACCCCCGGTCAGCTGAACGCGTTGGAGAAGATCGTCAAGGTCAAGGTGATCGACCGGACGGCGCTGATCCTCGACATCTTCGCCCAGCACGCCACCAGCCGCGAGGGCAAGGCGCAGGTCTCCTTCGCGCAGATGGAGTACATGCTGCCGAGGCTGCGCGGCTGGGGCGAGTCGATGTCGCGACAGGGTGGCGGCGCGGGCGGCAGCGGTGGCGGCGTGGGTACCCGCGGGCCCGGTGAGACGAAGATCGAGACCGACCGGCGACGCATTCGCGAGCGAATGTCCAAGCTGCGCCGCGAGATCAAGGACATGAAGAAGATCCGCGACACCCAGCGGGGCCGTCGGCTGCAGAGCGACGTGGCGTCCGTTGCGATCGTCGGCTACACCAACGCCGGCAAGTCCAGCCTGCTCAACGCGCTCACCGGCGCGGGGGTCCTCGTCGAGAACGCACTGTTCGCCACACTCGAACCCACCACGCGCCGTGGACAATTCGTCGATGGCCGGCCCTTCGTGCTGACCGACACCGTCGGTTTCGTCCGGCATCTGCCGACGCAGTTGGTCGAGGCCTTCCGCTCGACGCTCGAGGAGGTCGTCGACGCCGACCTGCTGGTGCACGTCATCGACGGCAGCGACGCCACGCCGCTGGCACAGGTCAACGCCGTGCGTCAGGTCATCAACGACGTGGTCCGGGAATACGACGTCGCCGCACCACCGGAGTTGTTGGTGGTCAACAAGACCGACGCCGCCACGGGCCTCGGCCTGGCCCAGTTGCGGCGAGCCCTGCCCGATGCGGTGTTCGTCTCGGCGCGCACCGGCGACGGTCTCGACCGGCTGCGCAGCCGGATGGCCGAGCTGGTCGAACCGACCGACCGCAGCGTCGACGTCACCATTCCCTACGGCCGCGGCGAACTGATCGCCCGCATGCACGCCGAGGGTCGCGTCGACGTCACCGAGCACACCGAGACCGGCACGCGGATCAAGGGTCGGGTGCCCGCCGCACTCGCCGCCAGCCTCGCCGAGTTCGTCACGTTCTGACCGGCGACGGCGGGAACGGCGAAGGAGTGCGGTAGACTTCGAGTCAATGCTGGTGTCGCTCTGCGCCGTCAGCACGTCGTGGAACGCTCGATCTTCCCAGACGCCGTAGTCACACCGACGTGGCCCAACGCATCTTGGCGATCAGTGCTTTGCACTAGCTCTTCTCGCGGCGATCGATGTTGCCCACCGGCAATCTCGCCCATCGAGCCCCGTCATCGCGTGACCCACATCGTCTCGCGCAGACGCGGCCGCACCCGTGCCCGAAAGGCATCTACATGACTGCAGCACCCACCTTCGAGTCCCTTGGCGTGCCGGCGAACATCGCCCGCGTCCTCGCCGACCGTGGCATCGCCTCACCGTTCCCCATCCAGACCAGCACCCTGCCCGACACGCTGAAGGGCCGTGACGTGCTCGGCCGCGGTAAGACCGGGAGCGGCAAGACCCTCGCATTCTCGATTCCGTTGGTAGCCGGGCTATCCGGCGGCTCGCGACGGCCGTCGAAGCCCACCGGCCTGGTGCTCGCGCCGACCCGTGAACTGGCCACCCAGATCACCGCCGTGATCGAACCCCTCGCCGCGGCCGTCGGCATGAACGTGACGACCATCTTCGGTGGGGTCTCCCAAAGCCGGCAGGTCTCGGCGCTGCGCGCGGGCGTCGACATCGTCGTCGCCTGCCCCGGTCGTCTGGAAGACCTGATGAAGCAGCGGCTCATCACCCTCGACGCCGTGCAGATCACGGTGCTCGACGAGGCGGACCACATGGCCGATCTCGGCTTCCTGCCCGGCGTGACCCGCATCCTCGCGGCCACGCCCGCCGGCGGCCAGCGCCTGCTCTTCTCGGCGACGCTGGACAATGGCGTCGACAAGCTGGTGCAGCGCTTCCTGCGCAACCCGGTCACGCACTCCGTCGACGAGATCGACGCCCCGCCCGTCGCCATGACCCACCACGTGTTCCACGTGTCGGGCGCCCAGGAGAAGACGCAGCTGGTGCACCGGCTCGCCTCGGGCACCGGTCGGCGAATCCTGTTCATGCGCACCAAGCATCAGGCCCGCAAGTTGGCCAAGCAGCTCACCGAAGCCGGCGTTCCCTCGGTCGACCTGCACGGCAACCTGTCCCAGCCCGCGCGTGACCGCAACCTCGCGCTGTTCAGCTCGGGCGACGCGCGCGTGCTCGTCGCCACCGACATCGCCGCCCGCGGCGTGCACGTCGACGACGTCGAACTGGTCGTGCACGTCGACCCGCCCGTCGAGCACAAGGCCTACCTGCACCGTTCGGGCCGTACGGCGCGCGCGGGCAGCGCAGGTGACGTGGTGACGGTCGTGCTGCCCGAGCAGCGCCGCGACACCCAGCAGCTGCTGCGCAAGGCGGGCATCTCGGCCCAGCCGCAGCAGGTCCGCGCCGACTCGGCGAGCGTGCTCGAACTGGTCGGCGAGATCGCCCCGCATCGCGAGCCCCCGCCCCGCCCGGCGACTCCCGCCCGTACCGGTGGCTCCGGCCGCGGCGGATCGGGACGTGGCGGATCGGGCCGTGGCGGCAACGCCTCCTCGCATCGCGGCGGTCCCGGCTCCGGCGGCAGGCCCACGACGTCCGGCGGCAACGGACGCCGTGGCGGCGGACCGCGCCGGCCCCGGTCGGGCTCCGGGCGGGCTCAGACCGGTTCGTAGGTCCTAGGTCGTCGAGCGGTCCTGCGACCGCTCGACGATCGTCGGGGGCTGATGCGCCCGAACGGGTGGCAGCGGACCGTCGAAGGCCTCCACCTGCACCAGCACGTGTGCGCCGGTGCATCCCTGCGCCAGTGACGACGTACCCACGTCGGCCGTCAGCACGTTGGGGTTGCCGTGCACGCACATGGCGTCCAGATCGGCGGGATCCTCCGGGTCGTACCAGGCGCCGGTGGACAACTGCACCACGTTCGGCCGTAGGGCATCGTCGACGACGAGGCCCGCCAGGCACGACCCCCGGTCGTTGAAGACGCGCACCACGTCCCCTGCCGTCAGCCCGCGTCGCTCGGCGTCCTGCGGGTGCATCCGAATCGGTTCGCGCCCTTGCACTTTCGAGTTCAGGCTGGTTCGGCCGCCGTCCAACTGACTGTGCAACCGGGTCGCGGGCTGATTGGCCACCAGGTGCAGCGGATGGTCGACGGCCCGCCTGCCGCCCAACCATTCCTGCGGCTCGTACCACGCCGGATGCCCGGCGCAGTCGCCGTATCCGAACCCGTCGATGACGGTGGAGAACACCTCGATGCGGCCGCTGGGGGTGCGCAGTGGGTGGGCGACCGGATCGGCCCGGAAGTCCGAGAGCAGCGTCAGCCCGGTCTCGGTTGGCAACCGCAGGCTGCCCGCCGCCCAGAACTCCGAGAACGTCGGTACTTCGAAATCGAGGCGGCCCGCCCAGGTGTCGTACATGTGGGTCAGCCACCCCATCGCGTCGCGGCCCTCGGTGAACGCCGCTTCGACGCCGAGTCGCTCGGCCAGCGCGGCGAACGTCGAGTAGTCGTCGCGGGCATCGGCGTAGGGCTTCGTCATGGCGGGCATGGCCACCAGCACCGGGTCGTTGCGCGACCCGGAGTAGTCATCGCGTTCGAACGGCGTCGTCGACGGCACGACGACGTCTGCGTGCTTGGCCATCGCCGTCCAGTACGGCTCGTGCACCACGACGGTGTCGACGCGCCCGAGTGCCCGACGCAGCCGGGGCAGGTTCTGATGGTGGTGGAAGGGATTGCCGCCGGCCCAGTACACGCACTTGATGTCGGGGTAGGTGAGCCTGCGCCCGTCGTAGTCGAATTCCTCGCCGGGGTGCAGCAGCATGTCGCTCACCGCGGCCACCGGGATGAACGTGTTCACTGGGTTCGCGCCCTGGGGGAACGTCGGCAGCGGGCAGCGCAGCGGCGCCATGCCCAGTTCGTTCTGCGAACCGTAGCCGTGGCCGAAACCCCCTCCGGGCAGGCCGATCTGGCCGAGCATCGCGGCGAGTGTCACGCCCATCCACGGCGCCTGCTCGCCGTGGCGCACCCGCTGCAGCGACCAACTCACCATCACGATGGTGCGGTGCGCGGCCATCTGCCGCGCGAGGGCGACGAGGTCGTCGGCGGGCAGGCCGCTCAGTGCGGCGGCCCACTGCGGTGTCTTCGGGATGCCGTCGCTCTTCCCCAGCAGGTAGCGCTCGAACCGGTCGTAACCGACGCAGTGCGTCTGCAGGAACTCGCGGTCGGCCAACCCCTCGACGGCCAGGACGTGGGCCAGCGCGAGCATGATCGCGACGTCGGTGCCCGGCACGGGCGCCCACCAGTCGCACTCACCCGAGGTGTCGTCGCGCAGGGGACTGATGGACACCACGCGCCCACCGCGCTCGCGCAGGCTGTCGAGCGCTGTGCGCGTCGGATGTTCGGTGGAGCCACCGGGATTCACCGCGGAGTTCTTGATCCCCACCCCACCGAAGCACACCAGCAACTCGCTGTGCTCGGCGATGACGCTCCACTCCGTCGACCGCTTGAACAGGTCGTCATGGGTGCCGACGACGCGCGGCATGATCACCCCGGTGGCGCCGAGGCTGTAGGAATGGCGCGAAAAGGTATATCCGCCAAGCAGTTTCAAGAACCGGTGCAGTTGGCTCTGGGCGTGGTGGAAGCGTCCCGCGCTGGCCCAGCCGTACGAGCTGCCGTAGATGGCCTCGTTGCCGTAGGTGTCGATGACCCGGCGCAGCTCCCCGGCCAACAACTCGGTCAACTCGTCCCACGACACCGCGACGAACTCCTCGGCGCCGCGCCGGGTGGTCGGTCCCGGCCCGTCGTCGAGCCAGCCCCGACGGACCGCGGGCCCCGTGACGCGCGAGCGGTGCCTGATCGACCCGGGCAGGTTGCCGAGCAGGGGAGACGGGTCGGCATCGGCGTGCCAGGGGTGCACCGAGGCGATGTCACCGTGGTCGACGTCGGCGGTGAAGGCCCCCCAGTGCGTGAGTGACGTCGAAGACTTCGCCATTGCGCACATCCTAGATGTGGGGGGTCGCCGAGGGGCACCGTCGTGCCGTCCTGCCCCAACCATCCGGTTGGGTGGTATATCGTCGGGGGTAATCCCTTTTACGTCGACCCGGAGGTCCGCCATGGGCGCCATCAAGTACGACCGCACCCTCTTCGAACCGGAGCACGACCTGTTCCGGGAGTCCTACCGCGGATTCCTCGAACGTCACGTCGTGCCGTTCCACGACCAGTGGGAGAAGGACAAGATCGTCGACCGCGGCGTCTGGCTCGAAGCGGGCAAGCAGGGATTCCTCGGCATGGCGGTGCCCGAGGAGTACGGCGGGGGCGGCAACGACGACTTCCGGTACAACGTCGTCATCACCGAGGAGACCACGGCCGGACGCTACAGCGGCCTCGGCTTCCCGCTGCAGAACGACGTCATCGCGCCATACCTGCTGCGGTTGGGCACCGAGGAGCAGAAGCAGCGCTGGCTGCCCGGCTTCTGCTCGGGCGAACTCATCACGGCGATCGCGATGACCGAGCCGGGCACCGGTAGCGACCTGCAAGGCATCAAGACCCGCGCGGTCAAGCACGGCGACCACTACGTGCTCAACGGCTCGAAGACGTTCATCACCAACGGCATCAACGCCGACCTGGTGATCGTGGTGGCCTGCACCGACCCCGACAAGGGCGCCCTCGGTTTCTCGCTGCTGGTGGTGGAGCGCGGGATGGAGGGCTTCGAACGCGGCCGTCATCTCGACAAGATCGGCCTCGACGCCCAGGACACCGCCGAGCTGTCGTTCACCGACGTCAAGGTGCCCGCTGAGAACCTGCTCGGCGAGGAGGGGTCCGGTTTCGTGTACCTCATGCAGAACCTGCCCCAGGAGCGGATCAGCATCGCCGTGATGGCGGCGGCGGGCATGGAGGCGGTCCTCGAGGACACCGTGCAGTACTGCAAGGACCGCAAGGCGTTCGGCAAGCCCATCGGCAGCTTTCAGAACAGCCGGTTCACGCTCGCTGAACTCGCGACCGAGGCCACCATGGTGCGCATGATGGTCGACGAGTTCATCAAGCTGCACCTGGAGGAGAAGCTGACCGTCGAGCAGGCCGCGATGGCCAAGTGGTACTCCACCGAGGCGCAGGTGCGGCTCAACGACCGCTGCCTGCAACTGCACGGAGGTTACGGCTACATGCGCGAATACCCCGTCGCGCGGGCGTTCCTGGACGGTCGGATCCAGACGATCTACGGCGGCACGACGGAGATCATGAAGGAGATCATCGGTCGTAGCCTCGGCGTCTAGCGACCACTCATCGGTAGCCTGGCCGCGCGACACATTCCCCGGACGGGTTGGATATCCCTCAAGATGGACGTCGACTGACGCAGAGTTGACGAACGCGGTACTCAAGGGAGTCCGGCGCAGCTCGCTGGGAGGACGCAATGACGGGGCATGGAACCCGCCTGGGCAGGACGATCGGACGCGCTGGTGTCGGGGTCATCGCAGCGATGGTGGCCGCGCTGCTCTGGACACCGCTTGCCGCGGCAACCCCTGACACCGACGCCGACGCCGCGATCACCCAGGCGTGGGACGCGGCAGGCGGCCCCGACGGCCCGCTCGGACCGAAGGACGGCGGGGTGTACCCGGCGGGCATCGGTTTCGGGCAGGACTTCGCCGGCGGCAAGATGTTCTTCACCCCGGACACCGGCGCCCACGCCGTGCGCGGCGCGATCCTCGACAAGTACGAGTCGCTGGGCGGCCCGGCCGACGGCGACCTCGGGTTTCCCACCATCGACGAGGGCGACGGCAAGGCGCCCGGCAGTCGCAACACGACCTTCAGCGCCGCCGACCGGCCGGTCATCTTCTGGACGCCCGACAACGGCGCCCACGTGGTGCGGGGCGCGATCAACGCCGCCTGGGACAAGCTCGGAGGATCGGCGGCCACCCTCGGTGTTCCCACGGCCGACGAGACCTACGACGGCGACCAGGTCAGCCAGGTCTTCTCCGGCGGACAGGTGACCTGGAACCGCAAGACGAACGCCTTCACCACCACGCCCCCCGAACTCGCGGACCAACTCACCGGGCTCGCGATTCCCGGCGACGTGACGACGGCCATCGACGCGGCCCGTCGGGCCGCGGGTGGTCCGCTCGGTCCATTGGGTGCCGCCGACGGCGGCCAATACACGATCGGCAGCGACGGAACCGGGCAGAACTACGCGGGCGGGAAGATCTTCTACAGCCCCGCCACCGGAGCCAACGTGCTGACCGGCCAGCTGCTCGCGAAGTACGAGAGCGTGGGCGGTCCCCAGGGAGATCTCGGCTTTCCGACCAGCAACGAGAACGATGGCGGCCTGGCGCCGATGAGCAAGATCGCGAGCTTCGCCGCCGCCGATCAGCCCGTGATCTTCTGGACGCCGGACTTCGGCGCAGTGATCGTCCGGGGAGCGATGAACGCCGCGTGGGCCAAGCTCGGCGGAGCCACCGGTCCACTCGGTGCGCCCACGGCCGACCAGACCGTCAACGGCGACGTCACCACGCAGAAGTTCAGCGGCGGGGCCGTCTTGTGGAACAAGAAGACCAACGCATTCACCACCGAACCGGCGAACCTGCAGTCCCAACTGACCGGGATCGAGGTGCCGGGTCGCGACGCCCCGCAGTCCACGCCCCCCGCCGCCGCGCCGGATGCCGGATCGTCGGGGCACGTCAGCTGGTGGTGGTTGCTGGCCGTCATCCCGCTCCTCGTGATCGTCGGCGCGGTGACGGCCGCGGTGTTGAGGCGGCGGCGCCGCGATGTCGAGCCCGGGCGCGACGACTACGACGACCGTGACGAGTACGACGACGACTATGACTACGACGACTACGACGACGACCGTCCCGCGGACGACGACGATTCGGGGCCGTTGCCGGTGCACGACGACGAGGACGGTTCGGGGCAGCGGCGTCGCAGCGACTGGGCATTGCCCGCCGCCGGGCACGGCGACGTCGGCGACGGGCCCCACGACAGTCCCCACGACGGCGAGGGCTTCGTCGCCGACCTGTCGCGCAACCAGGACGCCATCGACACGGCTCCGACACCTGTCGTCTCGGACGCCGACCTCAATGGTGATACCGAGGCCGAGGCCGGGCCCGAGCTCGACGCCGGGCCCGAGGTGTCGCGGTTCGCGGCATTCGCCCACCATCCCGACCACTCCGATCAGCCAGACCATCCAGACCACGACGTGGAACCGGACCACGCCGACCATGCGGACGGCGATGATCACGCCGCGTTCGTCGACCACGCCGAGCACGCCGCACCGGAGGCCAACGCCGACTCTGGCGTCGACGATGGCGAGGAACCCCCACACGACGTCGGCAGGGAGCCGTTGGCGCCGTTTGCCGCCGCGGTGATGTCCCATGCCGATCCGGAGCCGGACAGCGGGCCGCCCAGCGGTCGACACGCAGCCATCCACTTCGACGAGCCGACGGCCCTCGAGACGTCGCTGCGGTTGGCCACCGAAGACCCGTTCAACGCGCCCAGCGGCTACCCGATCAAGGCCGACACGAAGACGGGCCTGTACTGGACGCCCGGCAGCGGTGAGTACGACCGCGCACGTGCGGAGATATGGTTCGCCAGTGAGGAATTCGCGCTGACGAACGGGTTCGCGAAGGGCTAGATCTTCCGGATCACGGTGACGACCTTGCCGAGGATGGCCGCATCGTTGCCCGGGATGGGATCGAACGCGGGGTTGTGCGGCATGAGCCACACCTGACCGCTGGTGCGCTTGAACGTCTTCACGGTGGCCTCGCCGTCGATCATCGCCGCGACGATGTCCCCGTTGTCGGCCACGTTCTGCTGCCGGATGACCACCCAGTCACCGTCGCAGATGGCCGCGTCGATCATCGATTCGCCGACCACCTTCAACAGGAACAGGGCACCCTCGCCGACGAGTTCCCTCGGCAGGGGGAACACGTCCTCGACGGCCTCCTCGGCGAGGATCGGCCCGCCGGCGGCGATGCGTCCGAGGACCGGGACGAAGGTGGGTTCGGGAAGGGCATCCGAGCCGGCGACGTCGGTCGTCACGACCGTCGTGCCGGTCCGTGCGGGATCGTCCGGCGTTCGCACGTCCACGGCGCGCGGGCGGTTCGGGTCGCGGCGTAGATAGCCCTTGCGCTCGAGCGTGCGGAGCTGGTGCGCGACCGACGACGTGGAGGTCAGTCCGACGGCATCGCCGATCTCGCGGATGCTCGGCGGGTATCCGCGAGACGTCACCGAACTGCGGATGACCTCGAGGATGGTGCGCTGACGTTCGGTAAGGACCGTGTCACTGCTGTCACTCATGGCGGTGAATGTAGTCCGCCGCGTCCCCAGAATCAAACATGTGTTCGACGCGTGTCGCCGACGGTCGACGTCGAGCGGACGTGTCGGTGGGTGGCGCTACCGTCTGCAACAGTTCGATCACGTGTTCTAGTAATCGAACACCTGAGCGATTAGTATTCGAACACAAGAGCGAACCGACGACGAAAGGCCCTGAGATGACGATCATCACCCGCGAAGACCCCACGGACCTCGTCGTGCGCCCACTGCGGCCCGCACGCCCGGTGCGGCGGACGCCGGCGAGCGCGCGACGCGGACCACAGCGCCGCCGGCCCGCGGGCGCGCCGCTGACCCACCGGAGCACCGGTGTCCTGATGTCACGCGCCTCGCACCGGCGCAAGCCGGTCACGCCGTTCACCACCGTGGTGCTCGCGCTCATCGCCGCGGCCATCACGGTCTGGCTCGGTCTGGTGGCCCACTTCGGCGCTGCGCAGCACGCCCCGGCCCCGGCGCCGGCCCGGCTGGCCGTCGTGCAGGTCCAGGCGGGGGAGTCCCTCGAGCAGCTCGCGCAGCGGATCGCGCCCGACGCGTCGATCGGCGCCGTCGTCGAGCAGATCCGCGATCTGAACGAGCTGAGGTCTCCGGCGGTCGACGCGGGACAGACGCTCATCGCGCCGGTGGGTTGATCGCGGCATGCGCCGTGAAACCCGCTGCCGTGCATCGGTACGCTCGTATGCGACCGGAGTAGTCGAGCGCGGCGGAGGAGCGGAGATGCATTGTCCGTTCTGCCGTCATCCCGACTCGCGGGTGGTCGACTCCCGAGAGGCTGATGAAGGCCAGGCGATACGTCGTCGCCGGTCATGTCCCGAATGCGGCCGACGATTCACCACCGTGGAGACCGCGGTGCTGGCCGTCGTCAAGCGCAGCGGTGTCACCGAGCCATTCAGTCGGGAGAAGGTGATCAAGGGCGTGCGCCGAGCGTGTCAGGGCCGCCAGGTCGACGACGACGCCCTGAACCTCCTGGCTCAACAGGTGGAAGACGCGGTGCGCGCGGCAGGTTCACCCGAAGTGCCCAGCAACGAGGTCGGGCTAGCCATTCTCGGCCCGTTGCGCGACCTCGACGAGGTCGCCTATCTACGGTTCGCGTCGGTCTACCGGTCGTTCTCGTCGGCCGCCGACTTCGAGCGCGAGATCGAGGCGCTCCGCGCCCATCGCGGCGTGTCCTCGGCCTAACGCGTTGTCCCGCAACGGTTCTCGAGGCCCCGACTACTCTTTAGCTCCTAGGTAGCGCTGCGCTCGTCGGCACCGAGGGCGTCGAGCACGGCCACCCGCGTGTCCATCGAACCCGTGAGCCCTTTCTCACTGACCCCCGAACGCAACAGGTTGCGCAGCAGCTCCTGGTCGTAGACGGCCGGGTCGGTGGAGCCGATGAACTTCTCGACGATCTCGACGAAGCGATCGGGGTCGTCGTGAAACGGGAAGTGCCCGGAGCCTTCGAACACGTCGAGCCGCGAACCCGGCATGGCGGCATGGGCCATCCGCGCATGCCCGACCGGGATGACGGAGTCCTGTGAACCCCAAATCAGTTGCACGGGAACGGATTCGGTCAGGTAACAGCGGTCGAGCATCGTGACCACCTGACCCCGCCAGTCGACCACCGCGCGCAGTGTCCGCGCGAACGCCGACGATGCGGTCGGTTCCGGAAGGTCGGCGAGGATGCGCAGCATGTCCGGGATGTCGCGGCCCACGCCGGTGGAACCCAGCAGAGCACCGCCGACCCGCCCGAGCATCTGCAACGCGGGCAACACCATCGGCAGCCGCAACACCGCGAGCGCCTCGGTGCCCATCGGCAGCGAGGCGATGCGCAGCGCGACGTTGACGTCCTTCGTCACGCCGCCGGCACCGACGAGGATCAAGCGATCGACCAATTGCGGGAACTGGTAGGCGAACTGCATTGCCACTCCGCCGCCGAGGGAGTGGCCGACGACCGTCACCCGTTCGACGTCGAGCACGCTGAGCAGGTCGCGCATGCCGTTGGCGTAGGCGGCCACCGAGTAGTCGGCGCGTGGCTTGTCCGACTTGCCGTGTCCCAGCAGGTCGGGGGCGATCACGGTGAACCGCTGCGCCAGCTTGCTCTGCACCGTGCTCCAGGTCGTGGAGTTGTCGCCGATGCCGTGGATCAGCAGGATCGCCGGGCCGGAACCCGCGATCCGGTAGGCCCGCCGGTAGCCGTGGATGACGCGGTAGTGCAGCGTCGGGGTCACCTCGCGCACCGGCCGCAGATTGGGCTTTCGCTCCGTCACGATCACCAACTCCGTCGTCGAGCCCGGGGCAGGGCGGTCACGTCAAGACCCCGTGTTGCCGTCCTCGCCCGCGGAGTCGTCGCCGGTCTGCTCGGCAAGGAATCGCTCGAATTCGGCGCCGAGCTCATCGCCACTTGGCAAATCCTCGTCACGCGCCAGCAGGGACCGATTTTCTTGGGCAGCAACGAACGCATCGTACTGTCGCTCCAGCGCGGTCACCACTTGAGCAACCTCGTCGCTCGAGGAGACCTGCTCGTCGATCTTGGTGTGCACCTCCGCGCCCGCCTCGGCGAGCGGCCCGAGGGGCAGCCGCAGCGAACCGGTCTTCGCGACCTGGGCCAACAGCGCCTCGGCCGCGGGTGGATAGTCCGTCTGGGCCAGGTAGTGCGGCACGTGCACGGTGAAGCCGACGGCGTCGTGACCGTGCTGGGTCATCCGGTACTCCAGCAGGTTCGACACACTGGCCGGCACCTGGACCTCGCCGACCCACGGCTGATGATCGGCGATCAGCGACTTGTCGCCGGCATGGGCGGTCATGGTCACCGGTCGGGTATGGGGAACCGCCATGGGAATGGTCCCGAGGCCGATGACCTGACGGACGTCCAGACGCTCGGCGAGCAGCCGCACGGCCGTGATGAAGCGCTCCCACCGCAGGTCGGGTTCCAGACCGGCCAGCAGCAGGAACGGGGTTCCGACGCTGTCGCGCAGCGCGTACAGGTTGAGTTCGGGGTTGTCGTAATGGGTGAAGTGGTCGCTCTTGAACGTCATCAGGGGCCGACGGGAGCGGTAGTCCAGCAGCTCGTCGATGGCGAAGGACGCCACCAGCTCGGTGTCCAAGGTGTCCTTGAGGTGCCCCGCGGCGATCTTGATGACGTGGCCCGCATCGGAGAAGCCCTCGAGCGCATGGATCATCACCGGTCCCCGGCCGTCTTCGGACGACAGCTGTGGCGCCGGAAACTCCAGCTCGTATATCCCGGTCTGTTCGGGTTGGTAATGCTGCCCCGTGTCTTCTGGGTGATCAGCCATTTCGCCTCGCCTCCTCGTACGTCTAGTGTCCCGCACTCGAGGTTTTCCACCGCATCGCCCCACTCATCGCTGGAACACCGGGTGCCCGCACCCGCATTCCGTCCCCATGCCGCTTCCAGTTTCGTGCGGCAAGATCGGTCCCCATGCGCCGTTCACGACTCGTTCTGCTCGCCGTCGTGGCGGCCGCGATCACGTCGTGCAGCGGTCCCGCCGCGACGCACGGCAAGTCGGCGTCCCCTCCGTCGCCGCTGATCCGCAACGCCCGCGCCGTGACGGTGACGGCCGATCCCGTCCCGCCCGATCCGCGGATCGGCGCGATCTTCGTGGGTGGTACGACGACCCATTCGTGCACCGGATCGGTGCTGCACTCGGCGACGGGTGACCTGGTGCTGACCGCGGCGCACTGCATGGCCGACGGCCCGGACAACTGGTTTGCCCCGGCCTATACCGACAGCGTGACGCCGGATTTCTGGCACATCGACCGCATCTACCTCGATCCGCGGTGGACGGCGCGCGAAGACCCCCTTGCCGACTTTGCGGTCGTCAGCGTCAGCCACGGCGCGCGCGGATCGCTCGAGGCGGCCTCGGGCGGCGGATTCGTCGTCGGCCCGACGCCTCCGGTCGGCACCGACGTCGCCGTGACGGGATACGCCACGGGTGTCGGGGGCGGTCCCATCGGCTGCTTCGGCGCCCTGTCCGCCCGCGACCAGGGCTACCCGTCACTGCGGTGCGGGGGCCTGGTCGACGGGACCAGCGGGGCGCCGTGGCTGAGCGGTGACACCGTCGTCGGCGTCACGGGCGGACTGCAGGGCGGGGGGTGTCAGGAGAACGTCTCCTACGCCGCGCCGTTCGACGCGGCGATCACGCGACTGGTTGCCCGGGCCGAGGCCGGTGGCGCAGGCGACTCCGTGCCCGGCTCCTACGCCGACGGGTGCTGATCAGGCTCTGAATTGGGCCAGTGCGCGCAGCTTGTTCATGACGTCCAATGCGGCGACCTTGTACGCCTCGGAGAACGTGGGGTAGTTGAACACCGCGTCGACCAGGTATTCGACGGTGCCCCCGCAGCCCATGACGGCCTGGCCGATGTGCACCATCTCGGTGGCGTTGCTGCCGAAGATGTGGACACCCAGCAGCGTCAGGTCCTCGGTGGACACCAGGAGCTTGAGCATCCCGTAGGAGTCCCCGGCGATCTGGCCGCGGGCGAGCTCGCGGTAGCGCGACACGCCCACCTCGTAGGGGATCGAGTCCTTCGTCAGATCGACCTCGCTGGCTCCGACGTAGGACACCTCCGGGATGGAGTAGATGCCGATCGGCTGCAGCGCGGTCATGCCCTTGCAGGGCTCGCCGAATGCGTGGTAGGCAGCGAGCCTGCCCTGGTCCATCGACGTCGCGGCCAGCGCGGGGAAGCCGATGACGTCGCCGACGGCGTAGATGTGGTCGACCTTCGTCTGGTAGTCGTCGTCGACGAAGATCCGGCCGCGCGCGTCGGCTTCCAGGCCCGCCGCCTCGAGATCCAGGTCCTCGGTCTGGCCCTGCCGCCCGGCCGAGTACATCACGGTCTCGGCGGGAATCTGCTTACCGCTGGCGAGCGTGGTGACGGTGCCCGAGGCGCCGACGTCGACGGCGGTGACCTCCTCGCCGAAGCGGAAGGTGACCGCCAGGTCGCGCAGGTGGAAGCGCAGCGCCTCGACGATCTCGGGGTCGCAGAAGTCGAGCATGGTCGGGCGCTTCTCGACCACGGTCACCTTGGTGCCCAGCGCGGCGAACATCGACGCGTACTCGATGCCGATGACGCCGGCGCCGACCACCACCATCGACGTGGGAATGGTCTTGAGGTCGAGGATGCCGTCGGAGTCGAGCACCCGGGAGTCGTCGAACTCCACCCCGCTCGGCCGCAGTGGTTTGGTGCCCGTCGCGATGACGATGTTGCGGCCGGACACGGAGATGCTCTCGGCGCGGTTGGGATCCTCCACCTTCAGGGTGTGGGCGTCGATGAAGTGGGCGTGCCCGACGTACAGTTCGACCCTGTTGCGCATGAGCTGCGAGCGCACGACGTCGATCTCCCTGCCGATGACGTGCCGCGTGCGGGCGAGCAGGTCGGCGGGCGTGATCTTCTCCTTCACGCGGTAGCTGGCGCCGTACAGTTCGCGCTGGCTCATGCCGGTGAGGTAGACGACGGCCTCACGCAACGTCTTCGACGGAATCGTGCCGGTGTTCACGCAGACGCCACCGAGCATCAGCCCGCGTTCGATGACGGCGACGGATTTGCCGAGTTTGGCGGCGGCGATGGCGGCCTTCTGTCCGCCGGGGCCCGAGCCGATGACGACGAGGTCGAATTCCTGCATGGAGCTCATGAGGAACAGGTGTACGCCGCCCGCCGCCATCCTGCATGGCGAGTACGTCAACACCGCGTGAACATCGCTCCGCCATCCACAGGGCGCATTTCGTCCACAGGAGGAGCCCGTACGGCGGGTGCGGGCCGGTTTTCGTGGGTGGGGGCTGGGAGGTTGTCGTGCATGGCGACCTTCAGAGCTTCCGACGACCATCTCAACAAGCCCGGCGCGTTGATTGCCGCGCTCCCTGCGGTGCTCGGCTTCGTACCCGAGCACTCCCTGACGATCGTGACCGTCGAGGACGGTCAGCTGTCGTGCGTGATGCGCGTCGACCTCTCCGAGGAACTGGTCGACTCGCTGGACCACCTCGCCGAGGTGGCGGCGGCGGCCGAGCCCGACGGTGCCCTCGCCGTCATCGTGGACGACGACGGAATGTCCTGCCGAGCGTGCCTGGAGGAGCACCGGTGCCTCGTCGCGGCGTTGACCACCATGCTGGCCGCGCGCGACGTCGAACTCCTCGGCGCCTTCGTCGCCGACCGGGTCGAGGCGGGCGGGCAGTGGCTCAGCCTCGACGGCCGACCCGGGTGGGGACGGATCGAGGATCCCCGGTCCTCGCCGATGGCGGCCGCCGCGGTCCTCGGCGGCCGTGCGCTCCATGCGCGCCGGACCGACCTCGAAGACGTGATCGCGACGGCCGATCCCGCGCGGACGGAGGCGCTGCGGGCGGCGATGGTCCTCGCCGAACACGACGGTGATCGCCGGCCCAGGGCCGCCGCGCGCCGCGACGTCGAACACGCCGTCGCGTCCGCGCGCCGGCTGGCTCGCGGCGTGCCCCCCGCCGACGCCGACCTCGTGCGGCTGGCCTGGGGCGTCACCGACACCCGCGTCCGCGACGTGCTCTACGCATTGGCGGTCGGGCCGGAGGCGGGTGCGGCCGAGGCGCTGTGGGCGCTGCTGGCGCGCACGCTGCCGGACCCGTGGCGGGTGGAAGCCATTGTGCAGCTTGCCTTTTCGGCGTATGCGCGGGGTGACGGGCCGTTGGCCGGGGTGTCGCTCGAGGCGGCGCTGCGCAGTGACGAGGAGCATCGCATGGCGCGCATGCTCGATCAGGCCCTGCAGACGGGCATGCGACCGGAGCAGATCCGCGAACTCGCCCAGACCGGACACCGGCTGGCCAAGCGGATGGGGGTGCGCTTGCCGCCGCATCCTGGCGGGCCGCGCACGCGCGTCGGCTAGACCTTCTCGACCCGCACGGCGTGGGCCATGTGATGGGGGAGTTCGACCTGCTCGTGACCGGGGATGACGATCATCACCCCGCCGTGATCGCTGACCTGGACGGTGACGCGGGCATTGGGCACCACGCCCGCGTCCTTCAGGCGGGCGATCAGCTCGACGTCGCCCTGGACGTGCTCGGTGAGCTGACGGACGCGCACCGCCACGGGAAAACCCGAGGGCAGCTCGGTCAGTCGCACCAGGCTGACGTCGTCGGAACCCGAACCCGTGACGCCCAATTCGGACAGCCCGGGAATCGGGTTGCCGAAGGGGGAGGTGGTCGGGTTGTCGAGAACCTGCACCAAGCGGCGCTCGACGTCCTCGCTCATGACGTGCTCCCAGCGGCAGGCCTCGGCGTGGACTTCTTCCCACGGCAGTCCGATGACGTCGACGAGCAGCCGTTCGGCTAGCCGGTGCTTGCGCATGACCGATACGGCGAGCGCGCGGCCCTTGTCGGTCAGCTCGAGGTGGCGGTCTCCCGCGACGTGCAGCAGTCCGTCGCGCTCCATGCGCGAGACCGTCTGGCTGACGGTGGGGCCGCTCTGCTCGAGCCGCTCGGCGATGCGGGCTCGCAGGGGTACGACGCCTTCTTCCTCGAGGTCATAGATCGTCCGCAGGTACATCTCGGTGGTATCGATCAGATCGTTCATTCGCCGCCCTCCATTGCTTGCCGAGTCTACCGGTCACGGCGCCTGAACTGGGGTGCAACCTACTGGCGACACGGTGTGATCCCCACCGCCGCGCCGTGGCCTGCATCAGCGCACGCCCCGAAGACGGCGCGATGCCCGCCGCGGGGCGCGGCGGGCATCACTCGTGGGGAAGTCGGGGGTCTTAGCTGGCGTAGGACCGCAGACGCTCGGCACGCTCGCCCTGGCGCAGCTTCGCCATGACCTCGCGCTCGATCTGGCGCACGCGCTCGCGCGACAGTCCGAACAGCTTGCCGATCTGGTCGAGCGTGCGTGGCTGGCCGTCGTCCAGGCCGAACCGGAGCCGGATGACCTGCTGCTCGCGCTCGTCCAGCGTCGCCAGCACGTGCCGGATGTCGGTGTGCAGCAGCTCCGAGATCACCGCGTTCTCTGCGGACATCGCCTCGGCGTCCTCGATGAAGTCGCCGAGGGGAGCCTCCTCGTCACTGCCGACCGGCATGTCGAGGCTTACCGGGTCGCGGCTGTGGGACAGCAGGTCGGCGATCTTCTCGGCGGGGATGCCGGACTCCTCGGCCAGTTCCTCGTCGCTGGCGTCACGCCCGAGGTTCTGGTGCATCTCCCGCTTGATCCGCGCGAGCTTGTTGACCTGCTCGACGAGGTGGACGGGAAGCCGGATGGTGCGGCTCTGGTCGGCCATGCCACGGGTGATGGCCTGCCGGATCCACCAGGTCGCGTAGGTCGAGAACTTGAATCCCTTGGCGTAGTCGAATTTCTCCATCGCCCGGATCAACCCCAGGTTGCCCTCCTGGATCAGGTCGAGCAGCGGCATGCCGCGGCCGGTGTACCGCTTGGCCAGGGAGACCACCAGGCGCAGGTTCGCCTCGAGGAGATGCCGGCGAGCCGCCTCACCGTCACGCACCACGGCCGCCAGTTCGCGCTTGCGGGCGTCGCCGAGTCGCTTCTTGGTGTCGAGGAGGTGCTGCGCGTAGAGCCCGGCCTCGATGCGCTTGGCGAGCTCGACCTCGTCGGCCGCGTTGAGCAGAGCCGTCTTGCCGATCCCGTTGAGGTAGACCCGGACGAGGTCCGCGGCTGGGCTCTGCGAGTCCAAATCGGTGTCGATACGGCTTGCGGTGGCGTTTGCCATTACGGCCTCCTGCTCTACTGGAACTGTCATGAGCTCTAACGCTCTAGTCGTTCCAGGAGTTCCCGCGCCTTGTCCGTTTCACACCTTCTGACCTGCAGTTATTCGGCCAAGACCTGAGATTCTCCTGAGAAAGGAGCCATCTTCCTCAGATCAGGGAACGTCGTGCCGCCATTGTGCGGAGTCCGGTTGCGGCGTGGATTCGATGCGCGCCTCGATTGCGGGCCGCGCGGCGGTGGGGAAGAGGGGAATGCGGCCGCGGTCCTGATACCGCCGGGGTTCTTCGGCGCGGCGCGGTGGTCGGTCGTTGGCGATCAGCACGGCAATCCACGGCAGGGGAATCGACGCGATCAGGATGCCCAGTGAGATCAATCCGTTGTGCCAGATCCCGTAGGCGGCCGCCGCGCAGAGGAAGACGGGCACGCGCCACGACATGATCTTCAGATACCTGCGGACCCGCTCGCGATGCTGATCCTCGTAGGGTTCCGCAGCGCGTGTGATGAGGACTGGTCGACCTTCGTCGTCGAAACTCAGCTCAGGGCTTTGTTTCATGTCTCTACTGTTCCACACACCGACGGTGGGGAAACGGCTGGGAACTGTCCGGTTTCTTACCGATCGCATCCCGGGCACAATGATGGTCATGGACACCCAGACCATCGAACGCACCGAGACCGACGAACGGGTCGACGACGGTACCGACGACGACGGCCCCAAGGTCTTCCACTACGTCAAGAAGGACAAGATCGTCCAGAGCGCCGTGGAGGGCACGCACGTCGTGGCGCTGTGCGGCGAGGTGTTCCCCGTGACGAAGTCGGCCAAGCCGGGTTCGCCGGTGTGCCCGGACTGCCAGCGGATCTACCAGAGCCTCAAGAAATAGTCGGCGGCCGGTCGCCGGCGTCGGCGTCCCGCCCGTCCGCGTCCTGAGGACCTGCGGGCGCCTCGGTGCCGTTGCCGGCGCGCTCACCCAACCAGTCCCGCAGGCGGTTGGCGTGGGTGTCTGGCGCGGGCCACTCCTCTTGAATCGCCGCGTTGAGTTCGGCGCCCATCATGATCGAGAAGCCCAGGAAGAACGCGAACAGCAGGAACGCGATCGGCGTCGCGAGTGCGCCGTAGGTGTAGCCGGTGCCAGTGATCCACGTCAGGTACACCCGCAGGCCGAGGGTGGCGACCAGGAAGACGATCGCGGCGAGCACCGAGCCGTACAGAAGTCGGTGTGAGGGAAGCGGATTCGGCAGCGACACCCGGTAGAGGACGTTGACCGCGATGACGAGGCCCACGAACAACACCGGGTAGTAGCCGTAACTCAGGAAGTACTGCCAACTCTCGGGGATGTGCTGGGCGATCTTCGTCGGTCCGATCGCCAGCAGCGGCGCGGTGGCGATGATGAACACCAAGCCCACGACGTACAGACCGAGGGCATAGAACCGCTGTCGGACGGGGTGGCGCAGTTCGGTCTGATCGTGGGCCTCCACGACGGAGTCGACGAATGCGGAGACCGCCGAGGACCCCGCCCACAACGAGATGACGAACCCGAGTGACACCACCTCGCCGCGCGCGCCGGCGACGATGTCGGCGACTGTCGGCTGAATGATCTCGTTGACGACGTTGCTCGAGAAAAGATTTCTCGCCGTGCTCACCAGCCGCAGCTGGATCGTCTGCAACGTGGTGGGCCCGAAGAGGGGCGCCACGTAGGCCAGGCTGCCGAGCATGCCGAGCAGGAGCGGGGGCAGGGATAGCGCGCACCAGAAGGCCGCCTGTGCCGACTCCGAGAAGATGGAGTCGTCCCAACTCTTGGACAGGGTGCGTTTGAGCATGCGCCACGCGTGATGGCGAGTGGGCCGTGCCGGCTGAGTGGGGTCGTTCATGACCAGACCAGCATTCACGAAGACGCCCCGCGGTGCGGGACGTCATCGCTCAGCGCGTCGCTCTAGGCGTCGGCGGGGCTGCTCTCGAGCACCGCCGCGAGCTCGACCAACTTGGCCTCGTGCTCGTTGGCGTGATGCTGGCAAAAGAGCAACACGGCGCCGGACGGCAGCTTCGCACGCACTCGGGCGGCAGCGCCGCACCGGTCGCAGCGATCAGCCCGAGTAAGTTCGGGGCTCATCAGAGTTGCGTTCATGGCGCCTCCTCCATATCTGCTTCGTGCGTACGTCCACTCTCTCAGACGTTTTCGCTTCCGGCCTTGTTCCCCGGTCGTTAACCGGTGTGTCGTGTCTCACCTAATCCCCACATTGCGGGCACGGCAAACTGACCTGATGATGACGTCGCCCACAGAGCTGTTCCACTTGTGCACCGTCGACGAGTGGGAGGACGCCGTCGGTTCCGGCGAGCGGCGGCCGCCATCGCTGGGCGAGCAAGGCTTCGTGCACCTTTCGTCCCGCGATCAAGTGCACCTGCCCGCCACGAGGCTGTACGCGGGCCGTCACGACATGCTCCTGCTGCGGCTCGATCCCGACGAGTTGACGGCCCCCGTTCGATGGGAGCCAGGGGTGCCGACCGATCCGGAGGCGATGACCTTCCCGCACCTCTACGGGCCCTTACCGGTGCGGGCCGTGGTCGACGTCACGCCGTATCTTCCTGCCGCCGATGGCACGTTCGCGCCGCTGACTCACTCGCAGACGTAGGCGTCGACTTCGATCTCCACCACGAGGTCGGGGGAGATCAAGGCGGAGACCTCGACCATGGTCGACACGGGGCGCACCGTTGCGAAGACCTCGGCGTGGACCGCGCCGATCTCCTGCCAGAGGGCAATGTCGGTCACGAACATCCGGGTGCGCACGACGTCGGCGAGGGCGGCGCCCGCCTCGGCGAGGGCAGTTTCGATGCAGCGGAGCGCCTCTCGCGTCTGCGTGGCCGCGTCGGCACCCGGGGCGGTGGTGCCCGCCACGACGACGAGCGGTCCGACGCGCACCGCGCGCGAGTACCCGACGGCGGTTTCGAACGGTGATCCCGATGAGACGTCGAGTCTGCGTGGCGGCATGGCACGACGCTATCGCCGAACCCGCGTCGTCGACGCACGTTCCGCCCCGCCGACGGTGGGGCGTCCGTAAACTCCCGAAACGTGGGAACTTTGGCTGGATTCGCGCCGTGGATCGTCTACTGGGTGCTCGACGGCAATCTCCCGTCCGCGGTCGCCGCAATGGTCGCCCTCGTCCTCGCCGCGGGTGCCCTGCTCGCAGATCGGGTCACGGGCACCCCCGTGCAGGCGATCCAAATCGGTTCGGCTGCAACCTTTGTCGCCGTGACCATCATGGGCACGCTCGGCGGTGGCACCGTCGCGACGGCGTGGGGTCCCGTGGTCAGCTACGGCGGCCTGTTGGCCACGACGCTCTTCTGTGCGGTCACCGGCACGCCCATGGTTCGGGCGTTCGCCGTCGTCGGGCCGCCGACGGATCCCTCGCGCAGCGAGGAGTTCGCCACGATGCGCGTCCTGGCGACCCGCATCTGGGCGGTCGCGGCCGCGGTGATGACGGTGGCGTCCGCCGCGACTGCCATCGCGCCATGGCGCGGCGTGCCTGCAACGGTCGGCACGTGGGGCATCCCGGTGCTGGCCTTTGGTGTCGCCGCGGTGGCGTCGCGCATCCTCTCCGAGCGCGCCATCAGCGCTGCCGCCAACCCGGGAGTGGTGCGACGGACGTCATTCGTCGCGTTCCGCGAGCTGGCAATCGACGAGCTGTACTACCTGGCTCGCGAGAAGGTCGAGCGGGAGGTCGGCGCCGGCATGGAGGCTTACGACGTCAACCTCGGCAGTGCGGGCACCCCGCTCACCGGCGACGAGTCGCGCGAATCGTGGGCAGCGACCTACAAGGTGCGCGAGCGGCGATAGACCTCCAGGTAGTCGCGCACTAGAGACCCATTCACGCAGGAAAATACGCGTGGCCGGGCGGCCGTGCGGGCGCCAATATCCCGGACTGGGCAACCCCTCGCGCCGTGAGGCCGTAGATCCACGCCCAATCGCTAGGCCCACTCAGCTGCGGCGTCGGCGGGAGATCGGCGTGCCCGCGCGAGGGCCCCCTTTACCCCGGCGTGGTGGCTCACTGGCTGCTGGTGCGAATGTCAGGACTTGGCCGACTGCTGGTACAACGCGAGCTTCCACGAGCCACCGGTGCGCTGATACACCGAGGACATTGCGCCGACGAACGGCGCGTCTGCGCCATCGCGCCATCCCGTCCCGGTGTACACCAGCGCTGCGGTGTCGTCTCCGATCGTGATGAGGCGCGCGTCGTCGATCTCGTAGCGCGTCCATGGTGGCGACTGGCCGAGGGCCGCGACGACGGTGTCGCGATCCATCACCATCCCGTTGGCCAGCACCATGAGCCCGTCCTCGATCATCAGGTCGCCGTAGAACCGGTCGCCGGTGCCATCACTCAGTGACTTCCACCCCTCGTGTTCGAGGGCCAGCAATTCCTCGGTGGTCTTCGAATCGGTCATGCCGCAGGGCTAC
Organism: Mycolicibacterium madagascariense; assembly: GCF_010729665.1. Taxonomy (NCBI): domain Bacteria; kingdom Bacillati; phylum Actinomycetota; class Actinomycetes; order Mycobacteriales; family Mycobacteriaceae; genus Mycobacterium; species Mycolicibacterium madagascariense. The sequence goes on from NZ_AP022610.1 coordinate 2,442,852, forward strand.
CCACCCGTGCCCATCGTGCAACCGCTAGTGCTGTTCTCTGAGGTGGGCGAGATCCACGTGCGGTCTGCCGGGGGTCGCGGCGGGGACGGGAGTGAGGTGCACCGGCCCTCGCCGCTCCCGCACCTATGCCGCCAGCGCCGCCTTGACGATGCTGAACGGGCGGTAGACGCACGTGGCGAAGGCGTCCCTCGGCGCGCGCCTGAATGTGGTTGCGCGAGAACGAATCTGCGGTGCTGTTCTCCGACCACCGCACGTCGATACCGAACGTATCGACTAGTCCAGGTAGTCGCGCAGCACCTGCGAGCGGCTGGGGTGGCGCAGCTTGCTCATCGTCTTCGATTCGATCTGGCGGATGCGCTCGCGCGTGACGCCGTAAACCTGGCCGATCTCGTCGAGGGTGCGCGGCTGACCGTCGGTGAGGCCGAACCGCAACCGCACGACGCCCGCCTCGCGCTCGGACAGCGTCTCGAGCACCGACTGCAACTGGTCCTGCAGCAGCGTGAACGACACCGCGTCCACGGCCACGACGGCCTCGGAGTCCTCGATGAAGTCGCCGAGCTGGCTGTCGCCCTCGTCGCCGATGGTCTGGTCGAGTGAGATGGGCTCGCGCGCGTACTGCTGGATCTCCAGCACCTTCTCGGGCGTGATGTCCATTTCCTTGGCGAGCTCTTCCGGCGTCGGCTCGCGACCCAGGTCCTGCAGCAGCTCGCGCTGGATGCGACCCAGCTTGTTGATGACCTCGACCATGTGCACCGGGATGCGGATGGTGCGGGCCTGGTCGGCCATGGCGCGGGTGATGGCCTGACGAATCCACCACGTGGCGTACGTCGAGAACTTGTATCCCTTGGTGTAGTCGAACTTCTCGACCGCACGGATGAGGCCCAGGTTGCCTTCCTGGATCAGGTCGAGGAACGCCATGCCGCGTCCGGTGTAGCGCTTGGCCAGGGAGACCACCAGGCGCAGGTTGGCTTCGAGGAGGTGGTTCTTCGCGCGGTCGCCGTCGCGGCAGATCCACAGGTAGTCGCGCCGCTGCGCGGTCGTCAGCTTCTCGCCCTTGTCGGCCATCTCGGCCATCAACTGGGTGGCGTAGAGGCCCGCTTCGATGCGCTTGGCGAGCTCGACTTCCTCTTCGGCGTTGAGGAGGGCGACCTTGCCGATCTGCTTGAGGTAGGCGCGCACCGAGTCCGCGGACGCGGTGAGCTCGGCGTCCTTACGGGCCTGCCGCAGCGCCTCGGATTCCTCTTCGTCCCAGACGAAGTCGCCGGAGGCCTTGTCCTTCTCGGAGGGCTCGGCGATGTCGTCGTCGGCGCCGTCCTTGACGGCCTTGCCGTCGGCGGGCACCACGGCCTCGTCAGCGGTGTCGTCGACCTCGACCTCGAGGTCTTCCAGTTCGAGGTCGGCTTCGACCTCGAGATCCTCGTCGGGTTCGGCGTCGAGGTCGTCGGTGGTCTCGAGCACGTCCGTCGCGACGACGTCGTCGCCCTCGACGGCCTTCTTGCCGCGGCCGGCGGGGCCTGCCGCCTTGGCGGCCTTCTTCGCGGGGGCCTTCGCCGCGCGCTTGGCGGGTGCGCTGCCGTTGGCGGTCTTGGGCGCGGCCTTCTTCGCGGGGGCCTTCGTGGCGGTGCGCTTCACCGGCTCGTCGATCGCCGGGCTTACCTTCGTCGCTGCCACGTGCACCCCTTCGGTCTTGCGAGACTCGGTGGCGTGGGCGTGCACCACCGTTAAACGTCGGCTGTTCGATGATGGCGTCGATATCGGCTTGGATACTCACCGCCATCCGTGTGCGGCCGCCGTTGACCATTGTAACGACAGTGTGGGGAACTGCCGCTACGAGCGGCGAATTGACCGTCCGCGGCCGCTCCGGCGGCGTGTCGACGTCGCGGGCTCCGGCGAGCGGCCGCCCACCTCGACCCGTGGTGGCCCACCCGGCCATTCGATTGCCAAACCCGACGGTTTCGGTGAGTAATTCCGCCCGGCCTGGTGCGACAACGGTCATGACAATGGCCGATCACGGTACCGGCAGTGGCGTCAGATCGCCCGCGCTGCTGCGGGAACCTTTGCTGACTGCCATGATGGTCGGGTGCCCTTGGCAACGGCGAGTCGCTCGCGGGAGCGCCAGGCGGTGGACGACCTGCTGGTCGCCGCCGACCGCGCGCCGTCGGCACTGGTCATCCTCGGCGAGCCGGGAATCGGCAAGACCACGCTGTGGCTCCACGGCGTGACCCGCGCCGAGGAGTGGGGGTTCCGCGTGCTGTCCACGCGCGCCGACGAAGCCGAGTCGGTGCTCGCGTACGCGGCGATCGCCGATCTGCTCGACGACGTCGAGCCCGAGGTACTCGCCGGGCTCCCCGAACTGCAGCGCCTCGCGCTGGACCGGGTACTGCTGCGGACGGGCACCGAGGGGCCTCCCACCGATCAGCGGGTGACCGGGTCGGCGGTGGCGGCGGTCGTCTCGGCGCTCGCCACCGAGCTACCGGTCCTGCTCGCCATCGACGACGCCCAGTGGTTGGACGTGTCGAGTCGGGCGGTGCTGTCCTTCGCCGCGCCGAGGGTCACCGGGCGCGTCGCGATGCTGCTCACCGCGCGGGCGCACGCGACCGAACCCGACCCCGCCCACTGGCTGCACCTCGCGACACCCGAGGCGGTGAGTCGCGTGCGCGTCGGTCCGCTGAGCCTCGGGGCCCTGCACACGATGATCCTCGACCGGTTCGGCAAGGCTTTCCCCCGACCGACAATGGTGCGCATCGCCGAGGTGTCCGGTGGCAACCCCTTCTACGCGCTGGAGCTGGCGCGCGGCGTGGACGACCGGTCGGCGATCGTCGACTCGGCGCTGCCGAGCACGCTGACCGAGCTCGTCCGGCTGCGCACCCAGCACTTCGACGGCGAGATCGGCGACCTGCTGCTGGCCGCGTGTTCGGTCACCGACCCCACGGTCGATCTCCTTGCCCGCGCCGCGGGCGTTTCCGTCGAGCGGGTCGCCGGAATGCTCCACGGCCCCGAGCGCGAGGGCATCGTCCGGCGCGACGGCGATCACGTGCGCTTCGCCCACCCGCTGCTGGCCCGCGGCATCTACACCCACGCGGGCCCCGTCCGCCGTCGCCGGATGCACCGCCGGCTGGCCGACGTCGAGGAGCAACCCGAGCTCAAGGCCCGTCACATGGCGCTGGGGTCCTCGACCGCGGACCCCGACACCCTGCACGCCCTCGACGAGGCCGCGGTGGCGGCCATCGAGCGGGGGGCCGCCGCGGCGGCGGCCGACCTGTACGAACTAGCCATCGGACTCGGCGGTGACACCCCGGCGCGGCGGCTCAGCGCCGCCGAACAGCATCTGCGAGCGGGTGATTCGCGCCGGGCACGTCGGCTGATCGAGGCGGGTCTGAACCGCTTCGAGGCGGGATCGACGCGCGCGGCCGCGCTGACCCTGCTCGGATCGGCCCGGATGGGTGACTACGACTACGCCGGCGCCCTGCCGATACTCGACGAGGCCGTCGCGCAACCCGTCGACGATCCGGCCGTGTCGGTCGAGGCGCAGCTGTGGCGATCGCGCGCGCAGTCCATGACCGGTAGCCGTGACGCCGCCAGGAGCAGCGCGCACGCCGCGGTCGCCGATGCGGAGCGCTGCGGTGATCCCAAGCTGATCAGTCAGGCGATCGCGCTGCGCATCATGCTGGACTGCGCACACGGCGGCCCCAGGGACGAAGCGGCGATGCGTCGCGCGCTGGACCTCGAGGTGCCCGACCCCGACGTCTCGGCACAGTTTCGCGCCAGTGTCGCCGACGCCGTCACCGCATCGTGGATGGGACGTCTCGACGAGGCCCTGGTGGGACTGATCGCCGCCCGGCGGCGCTGCGTGGAGATGGGTTCGGACTCCGACCTCGTCTACGTCGCCGGACATCTGTCGATGGTCTACACGTGGCTGGGCCGCTACTCGGTGGCGGCGGACGTCGCCGAGGACGTGCTGCGGCGCGGGGAGAGCGTCGGCCGCGGCTACCCGGTCGTGATCGGGCGCACGCAGCGCGCACTGGCCTCGGCCTACCTGGGGCGCGAACGCACTGCTCGCGAAGACGCCCGCATCGCCATCGCCGGCGCCCGCCAGTGTGGGGCGGCGTTCCTCGAGGTGTGGCCGCTGATCACGCTCGGCTTCCTCGAACTGTCGCTGGGCAGGCACGAGGAGACGCTGAAGGTGTTGGCGCCACTGCTCGACGGCGCCGTCGGCATGGGCGCGCAGGGCATCTTCCCGACGTCGTATCTGCCCGACGCGGTCGAGGCGATGGTGGCGCTCGGCCGGCTCGAGGAGGCCGCGCCGCTCGTCGAGTCGATGGAGGCCAACGGCGTCGAGTCGCAGCGACCGTGGATATTGGCCACGGGGTCGCGGTGTCGGAGCATGCTGTACGCCGCCGCCGGGGACCTGGGTCACGCCGAGGCCACCCTGCAGCAAGCCATGGCCCACCACGAACGCCTGCCCATGCCGTGCGAGCGGGCCCGCACGCAACTCTTCCTCGGCCAGGTGCTGCGCCGTCAGCGCAAGAAGAACGCTGCCGCGGCGACTCTGCGCGAGGCGTTGACCACGTTTCGAGATCTCGGTATGCCGTTGTGGGCCAACCGAGTTGGCGTCGAGTTGGGCAGGGCCGACGCGCCTCGCGTCACCGACTCCGACCTGACCCCGTCCGAACTGCGGGTGGCACGGTCGGCGGCCGCGGGCCTGTCCAACAAGGACATCGCCTCGGCGCTGTTCATCAGCCCCAAGACCGTCGAGCACAACCTCAGCAGCGTGTACCGCAAGCTGGGCGTGCGGACGCGTGCCGAATTGGCAAGTCGCTCAGCGGATTTGGGCCAGAACTAGGCGTCGGGACTAGGCCTTGCCGATGGCCTGGGCCACCTCGGCGGCCATCGCCGCGCCGACGATGCCGGCCTCGTTCTCCAAGGCGGCCGCCACGACGGGAGTCCGGTTCTGCAGCAGGGGAATCCACTTGTCGGCCTTGCGGCTGATGCCCCCGCCGGCGATGAACAGGTCGGGCCACACGGCGTTCTCGATGACGACGAGCACCTTGGTGACCTCCTTGGTCCAGCGCTCGTAGCTCCAGTCCTTGGCCTCCTTGATGGAGGAGGCGGCCCGGTGTTCGGCTTCCTTGCCGTCCACCTCGAGATGGCCGAATTCGGTGTTGGGCAACAGCACGCCGTTGTTGATGACGGCGGATCCGATGCCCGTGCCGAACGTGAGGAGGACGATGACGCCGGTATTGTCGCGTCCCGCGCCGAACTTCTCCTCGGCCAGGCCCGCGGCGTCGGCGTCGTTGAGGACGGTGACCGAGCGACCGCCGAGGGCCTTGCTGATGACGTCCTGGGCGTCGGTGCCGATCCAACCCTTGTCGACGTTCGCGGCGGTGCGGACGAGTCCCTCGGTGACGACGCCGGGGTAGGTGACGCCGACCCTGCCCTGCCAGCCGAAGTGGTCGACGACGGTGGCGATGGTCGCGGCGACGGCGTCGGGGGTCGAGGGTTGGGGTGTCGGCAGTTTGAACCGTTCACCGACGAGCTTTCCGGTGTCGAGATCGACGATGCCGCCCTTGACCCCGCTCCCGCCGACGTCGACGCCCAGTCCCTGGTGGGCGTTGTCTGAGGGTGCCGTCATGAACGCTCCTCCACGAGAGACCTACGGGTGCGACGCGAACCACACACTAGTGCCTCGCCTCGTGCGATGTGTTGCGATGGGACCGTGAGCGTCGACAGTGATCCTGGCAGCCTACGAGCCGTCGCCGAGTTGCTGGCTACCGAGGCGGCGGCGTTCGTCCGACGCCGCAGGACCGAGGTCTTCGGCGTGGATTCGGTCCCCGAGCAGGGCGCTTCGGCGGTGCGCACCAAGAGTTCCCCGACCGATCCGGTGACGGTCGTCGACACCGAGACCGAACGCCTGCTGCGCGATCGGCTGGCCGAATTGCGGCCCGGTGAGCCGATTGTCGGCGAGGAGGAGGGCGGTTCGCCGCTGGGCTCTCCCGGCACGCCGACCTGGGTGCTGGACCCCATCGACGGCACGGTGAACTTCGTCTACGGCATCGAGGCGTACGCGGTGTCGGTGGGTTGTCAGGTCGACGGCCGGTCGGTCGCGGGTGCCGTGGCGAACGTGTCGACGGGCGAGGTCTTCTCGGCTGCCCTGGGCCAGGGCGCACACCTGCGACGCGATGGCGCGTCGATCGCGTTGCGCTGCAACCCGATCGACGACGTGACGATGGCACTCGTCGGCACCGGCTTCAGCTATTCGCCGCAGCAGCGCCAGGAACAGGCCGACGTATTGGCGCGGCTGCTCGCGGGCGTGCGGGACGTCCGGCGGATCGGGTCGTGCGCGCTGGATCTGTGCATGGTCGCCGCCGGCCGGCTCGACGCGTACTACGAACTCGGCGTGAACGTATGGGACTGGGCGGCGGGCGCGCTGATCGCGCAGGAGGCGGGCGCGGCCCTACTGCTGCCGCCGGTGGAGTCCGGGTCGAGCCTGATCGCCGCCGCCGCGCCCGGCATCGCCGTCGAGTTCGACGCGCTGCTGGCGCGGGCGGGCGCCCGCTGACGGGCTCAGCAGGACGTCGAGTGCACCTTCTTCAGTAGCGCCGGATCCGCGGGCTGCGTGGCGTCGGGCTTGAGGCTGGCGAGCACGGCGTCGGTGTCGTCGTTGTGGGAGACCTCGGTGAAATCGGTGCCGATGGCCAGGTCGACGGTGTCGTCGGGGCGCTGGTCCTGGTAGAGCTCCGTGCACGGCGCGACGAGCCACAGCGCGGCTGCGGCGGCGCGGCCCGCGGGCCCGAAGCGGATCTGGCCCTGGCACGTCAAGCGCGTGTTCTCGTAGACGGTGTCGTTGCCCGCGGTGGGCGGGGCGAAGCCGAGGTCACGCAGTGCGCCGGCCACCTCGGCGGCCTGGCCGCCCTGGCCGCTGGCGTTGAGCACCCGGATCTTGGTGTCGGCGAGCTTGGCCGGGGTGACGTCGGTCATGGTCGACGCGGACACCTGCGTGCCGAGCGCGGTCTGCGTGGCGTCCGCTGCCGGAGGGGGCGGGTTGCACGCGACGGCCTGCTTGACGTCGGTGGGCTGATTGAACGCGACGACCCAGACCGCACCCGTGGCGATCGCCAGGACGGCGAAGACGACGATGGCGGGGACGACGTTGCGTCGCCGGAACGGGCGCCCGTGTTTGTCGAAGGCCGTGCCGGACGTGATCTGCGCTACCACCCCTGCACCTTAAGGCCAGGACCGACGGGCGACCGCTACCAGCCGATTTGCCCTGTGATGCAAATCACACGGTCATCCACTGCGCGACGGGGCACGAATCATTAGGTGGATGCGTTCTGCGCTGGTACAAAGCTCTGTCGCATCAAGACGGAATGACAAGGAGGGGACGGATGGCTACTGACTACGACGCCCCGCGGCGCACCGAGACCGACGACGTATCCGAGGATTCGCTCGAGGAACTGAAGGCCCGGCGCAACGAAGCTCAATCAGCGGTCGTCGACGTCGACGAGTCCGAATCCGCCGAGTCCTTCGAACTGCCCGGGGCCGATCTGTCCGGCGAGGAACTGTCGGTGCGGGTCGTGCCCAAGCAGGCCGACGAATTCACCTGCTCCAGCTGTTTCCTCGTCCACCACCGCAGCAGGCTCGCCAGCGAGAAGGGCGGCGTCATGATCTGCACGGACTGCGCGGCCTGAGTTCTCTCTCGGCGGCCGACGTTCAACTGCGCAGCGCAGCCAGGACGCGGTCGGGCTGGCGGCAGCTGACCAACCAGTACGGGGTCGGGTCCTCCGGATCGTCCAGCACGACGAGGACCATCGCCGGCACCCAGGCGCGGTGGACGACGAACGCCGCAGGATCGAGCTGGCGCCCGAGCGCCGCCGACTTCGCCGAGCGCGGCACCACGGCCGAGCGGGAGATGACGTCGACCGGCAGATGTGCGGAGCCGACCCACAATTCGGTCGTCGCACCCTCGCCGTTCGAGGTGCTGACGACGCGCACCTCGACGCGCCCCAACCACACCAGCGCGGCCGCCGCGACGGGTAGCAGGACGGCGTAGGGCACCCAGATCGCGAGTGACCGGATGCCGAGGTTCACCTCGTAGGCGATGATGACGGCCAAACCGAACCCGGGTAGCCACCACCACCACGGCACCCACAGCCGTTCCCGATAACGCACGGTTTGGGTGGCTGCGCGCGTGTCTGACACGCGGCCAAGAGTAATCTCCGTGGTCGTGTCCACCTCTCTGGCGGTCGTGCGGCTCGACCGCGACCTGCCCCTGCCCACCCGGGCGCACGACGGCGATGCCGGCGTCGACCTGTTCAGCGCCGTCGACGTCGAGCTCGCTCCTGGCCGGCGTGCCCTGGTGCCCACCGGAATCGCGGTGGCCATTCCGTACGGCATGGTCGGCCTGGTGCATCCCCGGTCGGGATTGGCGACGCGCGTAGGGCTTTCGATCGTCAACACCCCGGGCACCGTCGACGCGGGGTACCGCGGCGAGCTGAAGGTGACGCTGATAAACCTCGACCCCGAGCACGCCATCGTCGTGCGACGCGGTGACCGGATCGCGCAGCTTCTGGTGCAGCGGGTCGAACTTCCAGAGCTGGTCGAGGTCGCGTCGTTCGACGAGGCCGGACTAGCTGACACCACCCGTGGCGCCGGCGGCCACGGCTCCTCCGGCGGACACGAGAGTCTGTAATGGCATTTGGCAAGCGCAAGAACGACGTTCGCACCTCCGAGCCCGCGCCCGAGGAGGCTCCGGCACCCGCGGTCGAGCCGGACGGCGACCTCGTCGGACCGTTCGACATCGAGGACTTCGACGACCCCGCGCTGGCACTCGTCGGCAGGCACGACCTCGGCGCGGTGCTGATCCCCGAGAACGAGGCCGCCGAGCTCGCGGTCGAGGTGAATCAGCAGGGCGTGCCCACCATGGCGTGGATGGTGACGTCGAACGGTCGCTACAACGTGACCGCCTACGCGGCCCCCAAGGCGGGCAGCCTGTGGCGTGAGGTCGTGACCGAGGTCGCCGAGTCGTTGCGCAACGAGGCCGCCGAGGTGAGCATCCAGGACGGCCCCTGGGGTCGCGAGGTCGTCGGGCACATGACCAATGGACCCGAGCCCGTCGTGATGCGCTTCATCGGCGTCGACGGCTATCGGTGGATGGTCCGCGGCGCCGCGGTCGGGTCACCGGCCACCGCGGAGGCGATCGCCCAAGACCTGCGAAACGCGTTGTCCGACACCGTCGTTCGTCGCGGTGACACCCCGCAGCCGGTGCGCAACATGCTGCCGTTGCAGTTGTCGGAGGCGCTGATCGGGCGTCTGCGGGCCCGCGCCGAGCAGATGATGGCCGAGCAGGCCGCGCAGGCCGATCAGCCTGAGCAGCCCCCAGAGCCGCCTGTGCCGGCGGCGCGTCGCAGCGAGCAGGGCACGGCCATGCAGCAGCTGCGCACCATCACCGGCGGGTAGCCGCGGTCACAGGTCGCCGAGCGCGGCCACGCACGCCGCGCCGACGACGCCCGGGTCGGCGCCCAATTCATCGAGGGTGAAGGTGCGCAACGCCGCGTTGGCGGCCGCGGTGACCCACTCGGCCGCCACCTCGACTGGGTGGACGGGATCGTCGGTCGCCGCGGCCACCCCCATCGGTGCGGCGAGCGACTCCAGCTCCCTGGCCGTGGGGGCGACGTAGTGGGCCGCAGCCTCCATCGCGTCGGGAAGGTCGGGCCACTGGCCCACCCAGGAGCGGGTGAGTTCCTGCGCGAGCCAGGCCGGACTGGACGCCGTCATCTTCGCGATGGCCGACGCCAACCCGTCGCGGCGCAGCGCCGCGGCGGTGTAGCCGGCCGACAGGGCGGCGGCCGCGGTGTCGGGACGTCCGGTCCATGCGGGCAGCCCCGCCAGCACCGCGACGACGTGCCGGGGATGGCTCAGCGCCCAGGCGGTGGCGACGGCCGCGCCGATCGAGATGCCGCCGACGGCCACGGGTCCGTCGCGGGCGGCGTCGTCGATGGCGTCGAGGTACCCCTCGACGAGCCGCGTCGGCTCCGGTGCCGGCGTGACGACCCTGGCGCCCACACCGTGCAGGGCGGGGGCGAAGGCGCGGTAGACGTAGTCGTCGTCGGACCCCGTGCCGGCGAGGAGGACGGCGGTGACTCCCTGCAGATCGACGGCCATCCCTCGATCGTGCCGGGTGCCGTCACCCGAGCGCGAGCAGGGGGAGTAGAACGGTCCGCGACAGGGTAATGACATCACCTGTGCGCCACGTGGCAAATCGGAACCAACAGGTCTACGGTGGCGTTGGTTAAGAGGTGGGTCAACGGTTGACCACACCACTTGAGTAGGAGAGACCATGGCTACGGCCGAAGGTTATCTACGTCGACTGACGCGTCGGCTCACGGAGGATCCGGAGCAGCAGGACGTCGAAGTTCTCAGTGACGAAGCCGCCACGACCGGCGCGCAGCGGGCGATCGACTGCCGGCGCGGCCAGGAAGTGACGATGGTCGGCACCCTGCGGGCCGTCGAGACCAACGCCAAGGGCTGCGCGGGCGGAGTCCGCGCCGAACTGTTCGACGGGACCGACGCGGTGATGCTCGTCTGGCTCGGCCAGCGCCGCATCGCAGGCATCGAGTCCGGACGCACGCTGCGGGTGCACGGCCGGCTGGGCAAGTTGGAGAACGGCACCAAGGCGATCTACAACCCCCACTACGAGATTCAGAAGTGAGTCGCCGCGACACCGCGGACGAGCACAGTAGTTCCCCCGAGGACACGGCGTCCGACGCCGAGTCCGAAAGCCAGTTCAGCGCCCGGGCCATCCTGGACCAGATGGGCGGCATCAGCGGCCTGATCTACTCCTCGCTGCCGGTCCTGGTCTTCGTTCCGGTGTCGTCGTTCTTCGGGCTGAAGTGGGCCATCGGCGCCGCGCTCGGCGTGGCGTTCCTGATCCTGGTGTGGCGGCTGGTGCGACGCGAGACCGTGCAGCCCGCGGTGTCCGGCTTCATCGCCGTCGGCGTGAGCGCCTTGATCGCCTACCTCGTCGGTGCGTCCAAGGGGTACTTCCTGCTGGGCATCTGGTCGTCGCTGATCTACGCCGGGGTGTTCGCGCTGTCCGTGGTGATCCGGCGACCCGTCGTCGGCTACGCCTGGGGCTGGGTCAACGGCCGTGACAAGGACTGGCGGGGGGTGCGTCGCGCGCTCCACGCGTTCGACATCGCCACCGTGGTCTGGGCTCTGGTGTTCGCCGCCCGCTTCCTGGTCCAGAACCGGCTGTATGCCGCCGACCAGACGGGACTGCTCGGCGTCGCACGCATCGCGATGGGCTGGCCGCTGACCGCCGTCGCCGCGCTGGCCACCTACCTCGCCATCCGCACGGCTCAGCGCGCGCTGCATGCGGCCGAGGACACGGTCGACCCGGTGGAGGCGCCGCGCGCCTCGGAGGCGCAGGCCGACTGACCGCCAGCGCGCGCTCGGACGCGACCGGCCGGGTCCTGGTCGCCGTGGCGGTGCTGGCCTCCTTCGTCGCATTCCTCGACGGCTCGGTGGTCAACCTGGCGCTCCCGGCCATCGCCCGGGACTTCGGCGGCGGGCTCGCCCTGCAGCAGTGGGTCGTCGACGGTTACCTGCTGACGCTCGGTGCGCTCATCCTCGTCGCGGGCGCGGTGTCCGACCAGTTCGGCAGGCTCGCGGTGCTGCGCATGGGTCTGGCCGTGTTCGCCGTCGGCTCGCTGGGCTGCGCGGTCGCCCCGGACGGCGGCATCCTCGTCGCGGCGCGCTGTCTGCAGGGCGTCGGCGCGGCCTTCCTGGTGCCCAGTTCGCTGGCGATGATCAACGCCAGGTTCAGCGGCGCCCGCCAGGCCGGGGCCATAGGCACCTGGACGGCGTGGACGGGTACGGCGTTCGTCGTGGGGCCGCCGCTGGGTGGGCTGCTGGTGGACGCCTTGAACTGGCGGTGGGTGTTCGGCATCAACGTCGTCCCGCTGGCCGTGACGCTCTACCTGACCACGAAGCTGGCGCCCGAGGAGTTCGGCGCCCGCCGGGCCGCGCGCGTCGACGTCGTCGGTGCGGCGCTCGGTGCGGTCGGTCTGAGCGCCACCGTGTACGCGCTGATCGAGCTGCAGCGGCTGGGCCTCGGGCACGCGACGGTGCTGGGCGGCCTGGTGCTCGGCGTCGGCTGCCTCGCGGCGTTCCCGTGGTGGGAAGCCCGCACGCCGAACCCGATCCTGCCGCTGCACCTGTTCACCGTCCGCAACTTCGCCGTCGGCAATCTCGCGACGGTGTTCCTGTACGCCGCGATGTCCCTGGGAACGCTGATCGTCGCGCTGTTCCTGCAGGAGGCCGTGGGCATGTCCGCGTCGCAGGCCGGGCTGGCGACGCTGCCGCTGCCGGTGCTGTCCTTCTTCCTCGCCCGCCCGTTCGGCACGCTCGCGGGTAGACGCGGGCCCCGCGTCTTCATGGGCGTCGGGCCGGTCGTGGCCGCCACGGGCTTCCTGCTGCTGACGAGGGCGCAGGTGCCGTTCGACTTCTGGACCCAGCTGCTGCCGGGTCTGGTCGTGTTCGGGATCGGCATGTCGATGACGGTGTCACCGCTCACGGCAGCGGTGCTCGCCGCGGTCGACCCGGCGCAGAGCGGGATCGGCTCCGCGGTCAACAACGCGGTGTCGCGGGTCGCGGGTCTGATCTCCGTCGCCTTCACCGGCGTGATCGTCGGATCCGCCTCCGATCACCAGAACGGTTCGGCGGCAATGACTTTCGCCGGGTTCCGAGATGGCGCCACGGTGGTGGCCGGGCTGTTCGTCCTCGCCGGGGTGGTGTCGGCGATCGGGATCAGCAATCGCCAGTGCGACACCAGCCGGATCCCGCAGGCGGCCACCGCGGGGTCGCGCGACAGGGCCGCACCGCCGCCGGCGCTGACCGGACCCGACTGATCGTCAGTTCGGGTGCAGCAGCAGCTCGCGCAGCCTCTCCTCGACCTCGTCGATCGCGACGAACAGCAGTTCGTCGCCACCCTCCAGCGGTTCGTCGTCCTCGGGCACGATCACGCGCGATCCCCGCAGGATCGTCACCAGGGCAGCGTCGCGCGGCAGCTCCAGACGCTTCACGGCCTTGCCGCCCCACGGGGTGTCGTCGGGCAGGGTGATCTCGACGAGGTTGGCCTGGCCCTTGCGGAAACTCATGAGCCGCACCAGATCTCCGACCGAGACGGCCTCCTCGACGAGCGACGCGAGCATGCGCGGCGTCGACACCGCGACGTCCACGCCCCACGCCTCGTCGAACAGCCACTCGTTGCGGGGATCGTTGACCCGCGCCACCACCCGCGGCACCGCGAACTCGGTCTTGGCGAGCAGGCTCAGCACCACGTTGGCCTTGTCGTCACCGGTCGCGGCGATCACGACGTCGAACTCCTCGAGCTTCACCGCCTCGAGCAGCGTCAGCTCGCACGCGTCGCCGAGCCGCCAGTGCGCCGCCGGGATCGCGTCGGTGTCGACGTGGTCGGGGTTGCGTTCCAGCAGCGTGACCTCGTGGCTGTCCACCAGCTCCCGGGCAATCGACCGGCCCACGGCGCCGGCCCCTGCGATGGCGACCTTCACGGGTTCCTCACTGCTCCTCGCGTCCGCATCACTGGTCCTCGGCGTCGTCGCCGGGCGGCTGCGCGGCGATGGCCATGGCCTCGGCGACGTGCCCGGAGATGGCCGCCAGGTAGACCTGGTCGCTGGCCTGGATGACCGTCTTCTTGTCGGGGAGCAGTCCGGTGCCGAATCGGATCATGAACGCCACCCGGCCGCCGGTGACGGCCTCCAACGCCGTGACGCGGTGGCCGACCCAGCCCTCGTGCAGCGGCAGTTCGGTGACGCCCACGTTGCCCGTCGGGTCCCGCCACCGGGTGGTCTCGCTCTCCCTGGTCAGGACGTTGAGGAGCCGGTCGGTCGTCCACGGCACGGTGGCCACCGTGGGGATGCCCAGCCGCTCGTAGACCGCGGCGCGCTTGGCGTCGTAGATGCGGGCGACGACGCGCTCGACGCCGAACGTCTCGCGGGCGACGCGCGCGGAGATGATGTTCGAGTTGTCGCCGGAGGACACCGCCGCGAACGCGCCGGCGCCCTCGATGCCCGCCCGCAGCAGGACCTCGCGGTCGAAGCCCATGCCGAGCACGCGCTCGCCGGGGAACTCGGGGGAGAGGCGGTGGAAGGCCGTGCCGTCGCGGTCGATGACGGCGACCTCGTGACCGATCCTGGCCAATCCATCGGCAACCGATGCACCCACCCGGCCGCATCCCATGACCACTACACGCACGCGTCGATCCTCCCAGTGGTTCGGCAGAAACGGATGTTGGCGAACCTGCGCACCCGGAACGCTACAGCTTTCGAACCTCGGGTGACCGTTGGGCTTACTCTTGGCAGTCGTGTCCAAGCTTTCGACCGCTGCGCGCCGGTTGGTACTGGGTAGACCATTCCGCAGCGACGCGATGGGCCATACGTTGCTGCCCAAGCGGATCGCCCTTCCCGTCTTCGCGTCCGATGCGCTCTCCTCGGTGGCGTATGCGCCCGAGGAGATCTTCCTCGTCCTGTCCGTTGCGGGGCTGACGGCCTACTCGGTGGCCCCGTGGATCGGCGTCGCCGTGGCCGCGGTGATGCTCGTGGTGATCGCGAGCTACCGGCAGAACGTGCACGCCTATCCGTCGGGGGGCGGGGACTACGAGGTGGTGACGACCAACCTGGGCCCCACCGCCGGGCTGACGGTCGCCAGCGCACTGCTCGTCGACTACGTCCTCACGGTGGCGGTGTCGATGGCCTCGGCGATGTCCAACATCGGGTCGGCGGTCCCCTTCATCGCCCAGCACAAGGTGCTCCTCGCGGTCGCGGCCATCCTGCTGCTGGCGTCGCTGAACCTGCGGGGCATCCGGGAGTCGGGGACCGCGTTCGCGATCCCCACCTATGCCTTCATGATCGGCATGTACATCATGATCGGCTGGGGGCTGTTCCAGATCTTCGTGCTCGGCCACCACCTGAGGGCCGAGACGGCGGGCTTCACGGTGAAGTCCGAGCACGGGGACGTCCTCGGCTTCGCAATGGTCTTCCTGGTGGCACGGGCGTTCTCGTCCGGGTGCGCGGCGCTCACCGGGGTGGAGGCCATCAGCAACGGGGTGCCCGCCTTCAAGAAGCCCAAGTCGCGCAACGCCGCGACGACGCTGCTGCTGCTCGGGGCCGTCGCGGTGTCGCTGTTCATGGGCATCATCCTGCTGGCCAAGGCCACCGGCGCCAAGGTCGTCGACTCGGTGGACCAGCTCGGCGGCGCCCCCGCCGGATATCACCCCAAGACGCTCATCACGCAGCTGGCGAACGCGGTGTTCAACGGCTTCCCGATCGGGTTGTACGCCATCGCCGGCGTGACCGCGCTCATCCTGGTGCTGGCCGCCAACACCGCGTTCAACGGCTTCCCCGTCCTCGGGTCGATCCTCGCCCAGGACCGGTTCCTGCCCCGGCAGCTGCACACCCGCGGGGACCGGCTCGCCTTCTCCAACGGCATCCTGTTCCTGGCGTTCGCCGCGATCGCGTTCGTGGTGGCCTTCCGCGCCGAGGTGACCGCACTCATCCAGCTCTACATCGTCGGGGTGTTCGTCAGCTTCACGCTCAGTCAGATCGGCATGGTCCGGCACTGGACGCGGCTGCTGCGCACCGAGACCGACCGCGCGGAGCGGCGCAGGATGTTCCGGTCACGGATCATCAACGCGATCGGCCTGGTCTGCACGGGCACGGTGCTGGTCGTGGTGGTCATCACCAAGTTCCGGGCGGGCGCCTGGATCGCCATCCTCGCGATGAGCTTCCTCTTCGTCGTGATGCGGCTGATCCACAAGCACTACGCGACGGTCTCGCGGGAGTTGGAGTCGCGCGCGGCCGAGGAGGGCGACGTCGTCCTGCCCAGCCGCAACCACGCCATCGTCCTGGTGTCCAACCTGCACCTGCCGACCAAGCGGGCGCTGGCCTACGCGCGGGCCACCCGGCCCGACGTCCTCGAGGCCATCACGGTCAACGTGGACGACGAGGAGGCCCACGAGCTGGTGCACAAGTGGGAGGACAGCGAGGTCTCGGTGCCGCTCAAGGTCATCGCCTCGCCGTACCGCGAGATCACGCGGCCCGTGCTGGGTTACGTGAAGCGCATCATCAAGGACTCCCCGCGCACCGTGGTCACGGTGTTCATCCCCGAATACGTGGTCGGCCACTGGTGGGAGCAGGTGCTGCACAACCAGAGTGCCCTGCGGCTCAAGGGCAGGCTGCTCTTCGAGCCGAACGTCATGGTCACATCCGTTCCCTGGCAATTGAATTCGTCGGAACGGCTCAAGGGCATCGAGGAGCAGCCCGCGCCGGGTGACGCGCGGCGGGGCTTCCTCGATTGACGACCCTCACCCTGACCGTCGGGTCCGCTGCGAACGGCGGCAGCTGCGTGGCCCGCCACGATGGCCGCGTCGTGTTCGTCCGCTACGCGCTGCCCGGCGAGGTGGTCGTGGCGCGCGTGACC
This sequence comes from Mycolicibacterium madagascariense, assembly GCF_010729665.1. Lineage (NCBI taxonomy): Bacteria > Bacillati > Actinomycetota > Actinomycetes > Mycobacteriales > Mycobacteriaceae > Mycobacterium > Mycolicibacterium madagascariense. Next base: position 2,459,349 of record NZ_AP022610.1, read on the forward strand.
GAGGAACGCGGAAGCCACTGGCACGCCGAGGCCATCGAGATCGTCGAGGCGTCTGACGACCGGGTGGACTCCCTCTGTCCGATCGCCGGTGTCGACGGCTCCGGGTGCTGCGACCTGGCCTACGCGACCCCGGCGGCGGCGCGTCGGCTCAAGGGTGGCGTGGTGGCCAACCAGCTGGAACGGCTCGGCGGACACCGGTGGGAGGGCGACGCCGAGGAGGTCGGCGCGGTGGGCGCGACGGGCTGGCGGACGCGGGTGCGGCTCGACGTCGCCGCCGACGGGGACCAGGCCGGCCGCGCCGGATTTCACCGCTACCACAGCGCCGAACTGGTCACCGACCTCGCGTGCGCCCAGGTGCCCGACGGCATGCTCGCCGGTCTCGACGACCGCAGGTGGCCGCCGGGAGCGCAACTGCACGTCGCGCTCGACGATGCGGGCACCCGCCACGTCGTGCAGTCCGGACCGCGCTCGGACCGCAGGGCCTCGACACGCGCGGTCGAGGGCGACTACGAGGCCGTCCAGCGCGTGGGGGGACGGACCTGGCGCGTTCCGGTGACCGCGTTCTGGCAGGCCCACCGCGACGCGGCGAGCGTCTACAGCGAGCTGGTGCGCGACCGTGCGCAGCTCAGCCCCGGCATGACGGCGTGGGACCTGTACGGCGGCGCGGGGGTCTTCGCCGCCGTGCTCGCCGAATCCGTCGGCGAGACCGGACACGTGCTGACCGTCGACACGTCGCGGGGATCGGCGCGGTCGGCCAGGGCGGCGCTGGCCGACCTCGGCTGGGTCGAGGTGCTCACCGACTCGGTGCGACGGGCACTCGGCGGGCAACGGCGCAGGCCCGACGTCGCCGTCCTCGATCCGCCGCGCACCGGCGCCGGCCGTGACGTCGTCGACCTGCTCGCCGCGGCCGAGGTGCCGCGGATCATCCACATCGGTTGCGAGGCAGCATCATTCGCGCGCGACGTGGGTCTGTACCGCGGCCACGGCTACACGGTCGAGGAGGTCAGGGTGTTCGACTCCTTCCCGCTCACGCACCACGTCGAATGCGTCGCGGTGCTGTCGCGCGCAGCCGGGTCGAACGTCGGCAGCCCAGCGCAGGTGTGACGGACTCGGCCAGGCTTGCCGGGCCGGCTTTCCTACCCGTGGGTAAACTGGGCTGATGCTTTCTCAGATCCGCGGTCCCGCAGATCTTCAGCACCTGTCGCAATCAGAGATGACGGACCTCGCGGCCGAGATCCGCGACTTCCTCATCCACAAGGTTGCTGCCACGGGCGGGCACCTGGGCCCCAACCTGGGCGTCGTCGAGCTGACGCTGGCGCTGCACCGGGTGTTCGACTCCCCGCACGATCCGATCATCTTCGACACCGGCCACCAGGCCTACGTCCACAAGATGCTCACCGGACGCTGCCCCGACTTCGACAACCTGCGCAAGAAGGGTGGCCTGTCGGGCTACCCGTCGCGCAGCGAGAGCGAGCACGACTGGGTGGAGTCGAGCCACGCCAGCACCGCGCTGTCCTACGCTGACGGGCTGGCCAAGGCGTTCGAGCTCAGTGGCCACCGCAACCGACACGTCGTCGCGGTGGTCGGCGACGGTGCGCTGACCGGCGGAATGTGCTGGGAGGCGCTCAACAACATCGCCGCGTCGCGGCGGCCCGTGATCATCGTCGTCAACGACAACGGCCGCAGCTATGCGCCCACCATCGGCGGCTTCGCCGACCACCTCGCCGGCCTGCGGCTGCAACCCGGGTACGAGCGGTTGCTGGAGGAGGGTCGCAAGGCCATCCGCGGCGTACCCCTCATCGGCGAGATGTGCTACCAGTGCATGCACAGCGTCAAGGCGGGCCTGAAGGACGCCCTCGCGCCGCAGGTGATGTTCACCGATCTCGGCTTGAAGTACGTCGGCCCCATCGACGGCCACGACGAGCATGCGGTGGAGGCGGCGCTGCGCCATGCCCGCGGCTTCAACGCGCCGGTGATCGTGCACGTCGCGACCCGCAAGGGCATGGGCTACGGACCCGCCGAATCCGACGAGGCCGAACAGATGCACTCGACGGGGATCATCGACCCGCAGACCGGGCTCGCGACCTCCGTCGCCGCGCCGGGGTGGACGTCGGTGTTCTCCGACGAGCTGATCAAGAGGGCGGCCAAGCGTCGCGACGTCGTGGCGATCACCGCCGCGATGCCGGGACCCACGGGGCTGTCCGCCTTCCGCACGCGGTTCCCGGATCGCTTCTTCGACGTCGGCATCGCCGAGCAGCACGCCATGACGTCGGCCGCCGGGCTGGCGATGGGCGGGATGCACCCGGTGGTGGCGATCTATTCGACGTTCCTGAACCGCGCCTTCGACCAGATCATGATGGACGTCGCACTGCACGGACTGCCCGTGACGATGGTGCTCGACCGGGCCGGCGTGACCGGCCCCGACGGCGCCAGCCACAACGGCGTCTGGGACATGTCGCTGCTCAACATCGTGCCCGGCATGCGCGTGGCGGCCCCTCGCGACGCCGCCCGCCTGCGGGAGACCCTGGGGGAGGCGCTCGACGTCGCCGACGGACCGACCGCGATCCGGTTCCCCAAGGGCGACGTCGGCGAGGACATCCCGGCCGTCGAACGTCGTGACGGCGTCGACGTGCTCGCCGCACCCGCCGACGGGTTGTGCGAGGACGTCCTGCTGGTGGCCATCGGGTCGTTCGCCTCGATGGCGCTGTCTGTGGCCGAGCGGCTACGCAATCAGGGCATCGGCGTCACCGTGGTCGACCCGCGCTGGGTGCTACCGGTGCCGGACGTGCTGAGTTCCCTTGCGCTGCGGCACAAGCTGGTCGTCACGATCGAGGACCACGGGGTCAACGGTGGAATCGGGGCCGCGGTGTCGTCGGCCCTGCGGCGCCGCGACATCGACGTGCCGTGCCGCGACGTCGGGGTGCCCCAGGAATTCCAGGCCCACGCCTCGCGCAGCGAGGTGCTCGCCGACATCGGGCTCACCGAGCAGAACGTCGCGCGCCAGATCACCGGCTGGGTGGCCGCCCTCGGCAGCCCGCTCGGCGAATCGCAGGTCACCGACCGCGTCGACTAGTTCGCCGGCTCGGGCTCCTCGGCCTGCGGGACCGCGCGGGGCGTCGTCAGGGCCTCGGCGATGACCGGTACCGTCAGCTCGCGCTGCCACGGTCGGGCGCCCGCTTCGGCGAGGAACGCGTCGACCACCGCCGCGGTGTCGGAGACCGGCTGCCAGTCCCACACCAGCCTGCGCACCAGTTCCGGGGTCAGCAGGTTCTCCGTCGGCACCGAAACCCGTTGCGACAGTTCATTGAGACCGGCGCGGACGGCCTCGAGCAGCTCGGCCGCCTCGGGCTTGCGTCGGCTCCAGCGCACCGCGGGCGGCGGACCGGTGACCGGCTCGGAGGCCTTCGGCAGGTCGGTGGTGCTCCGCGCCCGGGCCAGAGCGTCGAGCCAGACGCCGGCGCTTCGACGCTGACGCGAACCACCGAAGACGGGCAGTGCCACCAATTCGTCCACGGTCTTCGGGTCGGCGGTGGCGGCGTTGATGATGGCGGCGTCGGGCAGGATGCGGCCCGGGGCGATGTCGCGGCGCTGGGCGATCGTGTCGCGTGTCGACCACAGTTCGCGCACCGCCGCGAGCGTCCGCGGACTCTTCACCTTGTGGATACCCGAGGTCTTGCGCCAGCGGTCCCGCCGGGTCGGGGCGGCGACGTACGTCCGCAGGTGCTCGAATTCCTCTGCCGCCCAACGGGTCTTGCCCTGTGCCTCCAACTCGGCGGCGACCGCGTCACGCAACTCCAGCAGGACCTCGACGTCGAGGGCGGCGTAGTTCAACCAGTCCGCCGGCAGCGGCCGCTTGGACCAGTCCGCGGCGCCGTGCCCCTTCACCAGGTGCAGGCCCAGCAGCCGCTGGACCATCGCGGCCAGGTTGACCCGGTCGAAGCCGGCGAGGCGGCCGCCGAGTTCGGTGTCGTACAACCGCGGGGGCACCATGCCAAGCTCGGCCAGACACGGCAGATCTTGGTCGGCGGCGTGCAGGATCCACTCGTCGGTGTCGAGGACGTCGGCCAGCGGCGCCATCACCATCAGCGGATCCTCGCCGTGGTTGACGGGGTCGATGAGCACCGTGCCCGCCCCGGCGCGCCGGATCTGGATCAGGTAGGCCCGGTTGGAGTAGCGGAAGCCCGACGCCCGTTCGGCGTCGATGGCGAACGGGCCCTCGCCGGCGACCAGGAACTCGGCGGCCGCGAGGATCTGATCGGCGGTGACGGCCACCTCGGGCACGCCGTCGGCGGGGGCCAGCAGCGGGGTGGGTTCGGGTTCCCGTTCGTCGTGCTCGCTCGTCGCGCCGGCGGCCTCGGCTTCCACGCCGTCGGTCATGTCACGCGCGCGTACGGGCGCCGAGGTCGGTGACCCCGGCGGGTGGGAGACCCGCGGCGTGCTCCAGCACCTCGCAGAAGGCCTGCACGTGGGGTCCCAGTTCCAGGTTGGTCGCCGTCCACGACGCGCGCAGTTCCAGCTGATGCGCCCGCGGCGGTCCGGAGATGTCGCCGTAGCGCACCGACGTCGTCGCGGTGACGGTCCCGCCCAGTGCGGTGACGTGCTCCTGGTGGGCGGCCAGCGCGTCGACGAGCCAGCTCCACGCCACCTCGGGGAGCAGCGGGTCCACCGCCTCGGAGGAGTCGAGGTCGGCCTGGATGTAGGCGACCAGGCGCATCGTCCCGTCCCACGCCTCGGCGCCCTCGGGATCGTGCAGGAGGATCAGCCGGCCGAACGCGTCGCCCTCGGATCGCTCCGGGACGATGGCCGTCTCGGGGTGGCGGACCTCCGCGCCGAGCGCGTAGCTGTAGGGCGCCAGGCGCTGCGGCGGCCGGATCGGACCGAGCTCGATCTCGGGACGGACGGTGGCGGCGTTCATTGCCTCCACCGCGGCCCGGAACTGAGCCGGCTCGACCGTGGTCATGGGGTTTGACGCTAGTCGATCGGGGCAGGGGGCAGCGAAGGCGCGCCGTAGCGTCGCTACATGGCAGCATGGGAGGCGATGAGTACCCGTCGTGACCTGCCCGAGTCGCCGTATCTGACCGCCGCCGCAGGCCGCAAGCCGACCCGCGTGCCCGTGTGGTTCATGCGCCAGGCGGGCCGCTCCCTTCCCGAGTACCGGGCGCTGCGGGCGAAGAACACCATGATGCAGGCCTGCTTCGACGCCGAGCTGATCACCGAGATCACGCTGCAGCCGGTGCGCCGGCACGGCGTGGACGCGGCGATCCTGTTCTCCGACATCGTCGTTCCGCTGCGGGCGTCGGGCATCGACGTCGACATCGTGCCCGACGTGGGGCCGGTGATCGCGCACCCGGTGCGCACGGCCGCGGACGTCGCGACGGTGCGGCCCCTGGACCGCGACCGGGTCGCGCCGGTCGCGCAGGCCGTCTCCCTGCTGGTGGCCGCGCTGGGCGAGGTCCCCCTGATCGGCTTCGCCGGCGCGCCGTTCACGCTGGCCTCCTATCTGGTGGAGGGCGGACCCAGCCGCAACCACGAACGCACCAAGGCGATGATGCTCGGCGAGCCCGAGGTGTGGCACGCACTCATGACCGCGCTGACCGACGTCACCATCGGCTTCCTGCAGACCCAGCTCGACGCGGGCGTCGACGCCATCCAGCTGTTCGACTCGTGGGCGGGCACGCTGTCCCTGGCCGACTACCGCACGTACGTGTTGCCGCACAGCGCGCGGGTGTTCGAGACGCTGGCCGGTGAGGGCGTGCCGATGACGCACTTCGGGGTGGGCACCGCCGAACTGCTCGGCGCGATGAGCGAGGCCGTGTCGGTCGGTGAGCACCCCGTGGTCGGCGTGGACTGGCGCACCTCGCTGACCGACGCCGCGGCACGGGTGCGCCCCGGGGTCGCGCTGCAGGGCAACCTCGACCCCGTGGTGTTGCTGGCGGGCTGGCCGGTCGTCGAGCGCGCGGTGCGCAGCGTCGTCGACGACGGTCGCCGTGCCATCGACGCGGGCGCGACGGGTCACGTGTTCAACCTGGGACACGGGGTGCTGCCGCCCACCGATCCCGGCATCGTCACCGAGACGGTCGCGCTGGTGCACTCGTTGTGACTGGCCGGTATTGCGTTGTCGGCGGTGGCATCTCGGGTCTGGTCGCTGCCTACCGACTTCGTCTCGCCGCCGGGCCCGACGCGTCGATCACGCTGTTCGATCCCGCCGATCGACTCGGCGGAGTACTGCGTACCGAACGCGTCGGCGGCCAGCTGGTCGACGTGGGGGCCGAGGCGTTCATCGCCCGTCGACCCGAGGTACCGGCGTTGCTGGCCGAGCTGGGTCTCGCCGGCCGCCAGGTCGGCACGACGGGCGTGCGGCCGCTGATCTACAGCCAGCGGCGGCTGCATGCCATGCCCGTCGGCACGCTGCAGGGCATTCCCGCGCAACCGTCGTCGCTCGTGGGCCTCGTCGACGACGCGACGATCGCCAGGATCGCCGGCGAGCGGTCGCGGCCCCTGGCGTGGCACACCGGGGCCGACCCCACGGTCGCCGAGCTGGTCGGTGACCGCTTCGGTGAGCAGGTCGTCACCCGCTCGGTCGACCCGCTGCTGGGCGGGGTGTACGCCGGATCGTCGAGCACCATCGGATTGCGTTCGGCGCTACCGACGTTGGCGGCTGCGCTGGATCGTGGTGCGCGCAGCCTGACCGACGCCGTGCGCGACGTGCTCCCGCCGCCGACGGGAGGGTCGGTGTTCGGCGCCCTCGACGGCGGTTACGACGTGCTGCTGGAGGCCTTGGTCCGCCGCGCCGACGTCGAGTGGGCGCGCGTCGCCGTGCAGCGCGTCGAGCGGGGGACGGCCGGGTGGAACCTCGTCGACGACGAGGGTGTCCGCTGGCCCGCCGACGCCGTCGTGCTCGCCGTTCCCGCGCCGCGGTTGCCGCGGCTGATCGAGGGCGTCGCCCCCACCTCCGCGGCGGCCGCGCGGCGCATCCCGGTCGCGTCGTCGGCGCTGGTGATCCTCGCGCTACCCGGCGGCACGCCACTGCCGGAGAACTCCGGTGTGCTGGTGGCCGCGGGGGAGGCGCTGCACGCCAAGGCGATGACGCTGACGTCGCGCAAGTGGGGTCGGCGCGGCAATGCCGAGTTGGTCCGGCTGTCCTTCGGCCGGTTCGGTGACGCGGTCGCGCGCAACGTCGGCGACGACGACCTGCTCGCATGGGCCTGCGCTGATCTCGCCACGGTGTTCGGCATCGACTGCGACCCCGTCGACTGCCGGGTGCAGCGGTGGATCGACGCGCTGCCGCAGTACGGGCCCGGGCACGCGCACCTCGCCGCGGAGGTCCGGGCCGGGCTGCCGCCGACGCTGGCCGTGGCCGGGGCGTATCTGGACGGCATCGGCGTGCCCGCGTGCGTGGCGTCGGGCAGCCGGGCGGCGGCGGCGCTGACCGGGGCCGGCGTGGCACGATAGGTCACATGGCCAAGCTCGACTACGACGCCCTCAACTCGATGACGCGCTACATGATGATCTCGGTGTTCTCGGTGCAGCCGGACGCGTTGGGCGACGAGCGGGCCGCCGTCGTCGACGACACCGCGACGTTCCTCAAGCAGCAGGAGGAGAACGGCGTCGTCGTGCGCGGCCTCTACGACGTGGCGGGTTTCCGCGCCGACGCCGACTTCATGCTGTGGACCCACGCCGAACGCGTCGAGGACCTGCAAGCTACCTACCGCGCGTTCCGGCGGACGTCGCTGGGTCAGGCGAGCGACCCGGTGTGGAGCGTGGTGGCGCTGCACCGCCCCGCGGAGTTCAACAAGAGCCACGTGCCGGCGTTCATCGCCGGCGAGGCACCTGGTGACTACGTCTGCGTGTACCCGTTCGTGCGTTCGCTGGAGTGGTACCTGCTGCCCGATGACGAGCGCCGCAAGATGCTCGTCGAGCACGGCATGGCGGGCCGCGAGTACCCGGACGTGCGCGCGAATACGGTGCCCGCGTTCGCCCTCGGCGACTACGAGTGGATTTTGGCGTTCGAGGGGCCCGACCTCGGCCGCATCGTCGAGCTGATGTGGAAGCTGCGTTACACCGACGCCCGTCGCCACGTCCGCGAGGAGACCCCGTTCTTCACGGGTCCCCGCGTGGGTGTCGAGGAGCTCGTCGCCCGTCTGCCCTGATTTCTCTCGCGCGAGCAGACGTAAATGGCCCTCGATGAGCCCATTTCAGGGCCGTTTGCGTCTGCTCGCGGGATCAACCGGTGGCCGGGACCAACCGTAGGCAAATTGAGTTGATGCAGTAGCGCTGATCGGTCGGAGTGGGGTAGCCCTCTCCTTCGAAGACGTGACCGAGGTGGCTATGGCAGTTGGCGCACAACACCTCGACGCGATGCATGCCGCCGGAGTCGTCGGAGCGCAGGACGACGGCGTCGGAATCGGCCGGGTCGAAGAACGACGGCCAGCCGCAATGGGATTCGAACTTCTCCGTGCTACGGAAGAGCTCGGCCCCGCAGGCGCGGCACTCGTAGACACCCGTGGTCTTGGTGTCGGTGTACTCACCGGTGAAGGGACGCTCGGTGCCTGCCTGACGCAACACGGCGAACTCCTGCGGCGTCAACTTCTGGCGCCATTCGTCGTTGGTCAGCTGAACCTTGGCTCGTGGGCTGGGGGCCGTCATACCCCAACGCTAGCGCGGTCCCGCGCCGTCGTCATCCACGGCGGATCGAGGCCGCGGTCGAGGCGGCCCTCGCCCTTGGCGTCGAGGTAGCGGAAGTACAGCACGCAGAACACCACGACGAGCATCAGCGACCAGCCGTAGGTGATCTTCATGTACTCCAGGTACCGCCCCGTGCTGACCCAGTAGATGAGCAGCCAGCGGTCCATGGTCATGAAGCCGTAGATCGCGAGCCACGCCACCCAGTTGCGCAGCACCGAGTTGGGCAGCACCACCGTCATGAGGAACGGGAACAGCATCATCGAGTAGTAGGCCTGGCCGAGGGAGAGCACCAGGAACGAGGCCACCAGCAGCACACCCGAGGACGTCAGCATCCAGAACATCGGGTCGCGCTCGCGGTAGTACCGGTAGAGCAGCCACAGGCTTCCGAGCGCGAGGAGCCCGAAGATGATGCGCAACACCAGGATCAGCCACACGGGGAGGCCGTAGTAGATGCCGTTGCCCTGGATCGAGCTGTTGAAGTAGTCACGGGTCGAGAAGATGTAGGGCACGGTCCGGCGGACGAAGTTCATCGGATCGCTGACCAGGGGCCAGGCGACCGCGTTAAAGAGCAGGGGCACGCCGATGGCGGTGACCAGTGCCCGCCACTGCCGATTCAGCAACGGCAGCAACAGCAGTGGCGCCAGCGAGGGTTTGATCACCAGGGTCAGACCGACCGCGACGCCCGCCAACCATTGGTGGCGCACCTTGCCGTCGAGCAGCCACCGGAAGAACAGCACCTCGCAGAACAGGATGCACCCGTTGACGTTGGTGAAGACCAGTGTGTTGGTGACGCTTTCGGTGCAGAACATGGCGAGCAGCAGGGCCGGGGCCGCGACCGAGGACAGCGCGTAGCCGAACAGCCGCAGCAGGAAGTACGCCGCCAGCACGATCGCGATGGTGTTGAACGTGATGAACCAGTACCGGGCCGCCGTGACCGGGAGGTAGCCGAACGGCGAGAGCAGCAACGTGCCACCCGGTGGGTACAGATAGTGCGGGTCCACCTGATCGAAGTGCTCGTTGTAGATGTCGAGGCCACGCTTGAAGTTGGTGACCGCGCGGTACACCGGCCCGAAGTCGTCGGTGATGTACCCGTTGGTGCCCAGCACGTAGCTGCGGTGGATCACCGAGACGAGGGCGATGGGCCACAGCGCCGATCGCAGGACGGACGCCGCGCTCTGCGGTGCGGTGCGGGGCCGGAAGGCCCTCAACAGGGTGTCTGGCAACGCCACCAGCGCACCGTACACCGGGTCTCTGACGCGTCTGCGCTAGGCAGGGCAGTACGTGTCGGTCTGGGGGACCTTCCCGGTCTTGAGGTAGGACTGCACGGGCGGGATCGCGCACGCCGAATAGATGCTGGCGCCGTGGCCGACGCCCTGCCACATGACTCGGCGGCTGTTCGCGCCGGCGTTGATGATCGTCGCCGCGACGGCGGCCACGCCCTCGTTGCCGACGATCGGGTCGTTCTGGACGCCGAGCAGCAGGACGGGAATCTTGAGGTTCTGCGGGTCCGGGGGCGTCGAACCACTGGGCCAGGCAAGGCAATTGACCAGATCGAGGGCGCCGACGGTGCCGAACTCCGGGTAGAGCTTGTTCCATTGCACGACCAGTTCGCGGACCCGGTCGGGCGTGGGCCGGTTGAGCGCATCGCTGCAGCCGTTGACGAACTGTCCGTCCGTCTTGCGCAGCGTCTCGACGTCGTTGACCAAGTCGTTGAGCTGGCTCGCGTCCCCGTTGCGGGCCGCGGCGAGGGTGCCCGCCAGCGCGTTGGTCGAGCTGACGAAGTCGCCGCGGGGAAACGCCAGCGCCGTGGCGATGGCGTCGGTGAGCGCGGCTACCGAGACCCCGCCCGGTCCGGCGCCCTGGCGGGCACTGGCCAGCAGCGCGTCGATCGCGCCCTTGGGGTCGGGGCCCAGGGGGCAGTTCGACGCCACGCACTGCCCGACGAACGCGTCGAGCGCGGCCTGCTGGCCCTTGACCTTCTGTTCGGCCCTCGCCTCGGCGGCGATGCCGAGCGGCAGCGGCGAGTCGAGCACGAGGCGCGACACCTTGTTCGGATGGGCCCCCGCGTAGGCGAGCGCCACCTGCGCGCCGTTGCCGACGCCGAGCAGCGCGATCGTGGGCACGTCCCACGTGCTGCGCAACCGCTCGAGATCCTCGGCGGCGTGGGCATTGTCGTAGGACGAGTCACCGGGTGCGATCGTGTCGGTGCAGTTGGTCGTGGCGGTCTGGACGATGGCGCTGAGGTTGGCCACGGGGTCGTCACCCGACGCGAACTGCGCCTGGTCGAGCATCTCCTGGCGGCTGAACAGGTCGCGGCAGTCCAGGCTGCCCGACAGGCCGAGGCCGCGGCGGTCGACGGCGACGACGGGGTTGGTCTTGAGCACGTCGAGACCGCCGTGGGTCAGCCATACCGGCAGCTGGTCTGACGAGGGCAGATCGGTTCCGGTCGTCATGACCAGTGGTCCCGCGGTGGGGGGCGTCGCGGCCGACTTCGCCCGGACCACCCCGATGCTGATCGTCCCCGTCGCCCCGTTGATCGGATCGAGGTCGGCGTCGTAACCGCCGCATTCGAGCGTCACGCCGGGCACGGCGGGGACGGCCGCCTGGCCGAACAGGCGCGCCGTGCAGTCGTGCCAGTTGAGCTTGTCGTCGTTCTTGGGGGCGTCGATCGGCGGCGGGCCGGCGGGGGCGGGGGTGCTCAGCGGGGCGCCCTGCGGGCCGGCGCCGGTGTCGGTGGCGAAGCGGGGATTGGCGGCCAGTCCCGGCGCGCAGCCGGCGAGCACGACGGCCGCCACGGCGGGCAGGCAGAGGGCCCTGAGTAGCTGATGGCGCCGACGCATGCCGACCACACTAGCGATCATCGAGCGGCGTCCCGTCCAGCTGCCGGCTCACTCGTCCTTGACGTAGCGCGTGTAGAGGTAGCCCTCGTCGTCGCTCAACAGGTGGCTGCGTCGCATCCGGGTGTGCGCCTCGCCCGAGCCGGCGGCGATGCGCCGGGCCTGCCCGCCGACGAGGACCGGCGCGATCGTCATGCACAGCTCGTCGAGCAGCTCGTTCTCGATGAGGAGGCTGATGATCCCCGGACCGCCCTCGCAGAGCACGCGTCGCAGGCCGCGTTCAGCCAGCGTCGCGAGGACGACGCCGACGTCGACCCGGTCGGAATGGGCGCCCGAGGCATCGATCACCTCGGCCACCGCGGCGAAGCGGCTGCGCGCGTCCTCGACGCTGTCGCGGGACGTCACGATCAGCGGGGGCACCTCGGTGCGGGTGAAGATCTTGGCGTCGTGCTCGAAGTCGGCGCCGTGGGTGATGACGGCGATCGGCGGCAGCTCGGCCTGCCCGCGTTGCTGACGCTCCCGGCGCTCGGCCAGCGACATCTGTGCGCCGGAGTAGTTCTCGATGCGCACGGTCGACGCGCCGACCAGGATGACGTCGGCCTCCTGGCGCATGCGGGAGAACAGCGCCTTGTCGCCGGGGCCCGCCAGCCCGCCCGACTTCCCGTCGTCGGTGGCCCCGCCGTCGAGGCTGGCGATCATGTTGGCGCGCACCCAGCAGCGGTCGAGGTCCTGCGGGTAGGAGTAGAACGCGGCCAACCGCGCGTCGTCGTCGGTGTCGAACGCGCTCCCCGCGGGACCCAGCGCTGTGAGCTCGGTCGCAGCATCGGCATCGGACACGTAGACCATTGCAGCACGTCGCTACAGTGCCCTCATGTCTGGGGCCAACGGCGTCGATCATCTGACCGATCGGCATCCGAAGGTGACCCCGGAGCGACTCGTCGAGGCGCTGGTGCCCCCGCCCACGTTCGCCGACGTCAGCTTCGACTCCTACCGGCCCGATCCGGCCGAGCCAACGCAGACGGCGGCCGTGAGTTCGTGTCGGGCGTTCTGCGACGAGGCGGTGCAGCGCCGGGCGGGGAAGAAGAAGTTGTTCGGCAAGCGCGAGGTGCTGCCGGGAGTGGGGCTGTACCTCGACGGCGGCTTCGGCGTCGGCAAGACCCACCTGCTCGCCTCGACGTACTACACGCTGGCCGGGGCGAATGCCGGCCCCGCCGCGTTCGCCACCTTCGGGGAGTTGACCCAGTTGGCCGGGGTGTTCGGGTTCGTCGAATGCATCGACCTGCTCGCCGACTACGTCGTGGTCTGCATCGACGAGTTCGAGCTCGACGACCCGGGCAACACGACCCTGATCTCGCGACTGCTGTCCGCCCTCGTCGAGCGGGGCGTGTCCATCGCGGCGACGTCGAACACGCTGCCCGAGCAGCTCGGCGAGGGCCGGTTCGCCGCGCAGGACTTCCTGCGCGAGATCAACACGCTCGCAGCGATATTCACGACCGTCCGGATCGAGGGTCCGGACTACCGGCACCGCGATCTGCCACCCGCGCCGGTGCCCCCGTCCGACGACGAGGTGCGTGCCGAGGCCGCGGACCGGGCGGGTGCGACCCTCGACGACTTCGACGCGCTCTGTGCACACCTGGCGACGATGCACCCCTCGCGGTATCAAGCGCTGATCGACGGCGTGACCGAGGTGTTCATCACCGGAGTGCACCGGCTCGACGATCAGAGCGTCGCGCTACGGCTGGTGGCGCTGACCGACCGGCTGTACGACGCGGGGATCCCGGTGGTCGCGTCCGGCGCCAAGCTGGACACCGTGTTCGGCGAGGAGATGCTGGCCGGCGGCTTTCGCAAGAAGTACCTGCGGGCGACGTCACGACTGCTCGCGCTGACCGCGGCCGGCGGCCACTAGGGGGTCAGCGGGGACACCATCACGTAGTCGTCCTCGACGCGGCCGCCGAGCCGAAACGTCTTGGTGCCGCGGACGGCGAAGCCGTGCTTGGCGTAGAACCGTTGTGCGCGTTGGTTTTCCTGGTTGACGCCGAGCCAGACGCACGCCGCGCCGAGGGTGCGGGCCACGTCGAGGGCCGCGGTCATCAGCTGAGCCGAGACACCGGCGCCGTGACCGTCGGGCAGCACGTACATCTTGGACAGCTCGACGGCGGGCCGCAGGGGCACGGCCGACTGCACGTCGGCGTCGTCGACGACACCGCGAATCAGCATGGCGTACCCCATGATTCGCCCGTCGATGCGGGCGACGAGCACGGTGCGCTGCGGGTCGGCGAGGTAGTCGCGAAACGCGTCCGCCGAGAGCTGGGAGGCGATGAACGCCGCGACGTCGTCGGCGGGCGCCGCGGGAGGGCAGGCGAGGGGAAAGGTGCGGGCGGCGACGTCGGCCAGTTCGAGGAGATCGGCCTCGCCCGCCGGGCTGACGTCCGTCAGGTGAGATTCCACTGGGCCAGGTGCGTGCCGGTGACCTTGTCGAGCAGGTTCACGTTGGTGACCAGGTCGCGATAGACGTCCCAGTAGACGCCGCCGCTGACCGTCGTCCCGGGGGGAGCGTTCTGCAGCAGGGTGCGCAGGTCGTCGGGGACGTCGGTGTTGCGCGGCTTGTAGGCGTCGGCGATCGGCGTGACGCCCTCGAAGTCGAAGAACAGCGACGTGATGTAGGGGTTGGGCGCCTTGATGACGTGCACGGTGACGTCTGCCCGATACACCTGATAGCGGGGCCCGAGGGGGGCGCGGCCGAACCCGGGCGGCACGTCGACCAGGTTGACGCCGGTGACCGCGACGTCGGCGACGACGTTCATGTAGTCCACGTGCAGCACGTCGCCGAGTCTGCCGATGGGTGCTTCGGCGAGGGCGGTCGGCGTCGGCGCGACGAGAACCCCGGCCACCACGGCCGTCGTGGCGAGCAGGACTGTCAACCAGCGACGCATGCCTGGCATGATCGCACACCGCATCGGTGGGTACGGGCGGATCGACGTCAGGAGGCCCAGGGGCCGACGCCGCCCACGCGCTCGATGCGGATCCGGGTCAGCAGACCGGCCGGAGCGTTGGCGGGCGGGAAGTGCTCGCTGGACCCCAGCATCGCCTCGGCCAGCTCGGTGAGCAGTTCGGGCGCGCCGCCTTCGACGATCCGGGCGGTCCCGGTGACCGACAGGTACGGCCTCTGCTGCCCGGGTGGGGCCGAGCCGAGGATGGTGACCGCGACGCGACCGTCGCGGCGGATGTTGCGCGTCTTGCGGTACTCGCTGAGATGGGCGCTGACCAGTTCGTCGCCCTCGGGCGTCGACTGCAGCGCCACCCAGACCACCGACACCTGCGGGCTGCCGTCGGAGTTGATCGTGACGAGCGTGGCGTCGGCACCGTCGCCGATGAGGCCCCGTGCGGAATCGTCGAGTTTCACGAGAGGTGCTACGGCTTTCGCGAGGGTTTCATTCCCGCGGGTAGCCGCGGCGCACGGTGCGATCCAGGATGCCGAGGGTGCCGCGGAGCGCGCTCTCGGAGATGACGGGGAAGATCCCGGCGTCGCGCCACTTCTGGTCGATGTTGGACCAGTCGTAGAACGACGTCACCACGGTGTCGGCGCCGTCGGCCTCCAGCCGGTAGCCGTAGACGTGGCCGATCTGCGGCTTGATCTGACCTTCGATGGTCCATGCGATCAGCCGGTCCGGCTCGTAGTCGGTGATCGACACGGTGACGTCGTACTTGCCCATGGGGAAGTCGTTGAGCGCCTCGCGATCCATGTGCACCACGAACGAATCACCCACGGCCGTCACGGGTTTCCCGTCGGCGCTCTGCAGCATGCCGGTCGCGTCGATGGCGACGTGGCCCTGCGGGTCGCACAGGACGGAGAAGACGTCTGCCGGGGGTGCGGCGATCCGCCGCTGGACTTCGATGAGATCTGGCATGTCCTCGATGGTGTCAGACGCGGCGACCTCGCGGGTGCAGTCGCGTCAGAGCACTGTCGATCGCTCAGGGCGGGGGCGTCTGGCCGGACGCGGCTGCGCGCTGATTGAGCTGAGCCATGAATCCTTGGAGCTGCAGTCCGGCGAGGGCGGGGGCCACGCTGGGCGGCGGCGCCGCGTCGGTGGACAACTGCCACGGCTGGCAACCGTTGGTCTTGAAGGCCTTGTCCGTGGGATCGATCTGAACGGTCTGGGGCTTCTTGGACAACGCGTTGTCGATGGTCGCATCGTCAGGGTTGCTGGAACGCCGCCAGAAGCACGTGCCGTTTCCGACGGGGCCCGCCGAGGTGTAGATCCCGGGGGCGATGTCGGTGCCGACTGCATACGTTCCGTCGGCGTCGATGGTGGTCTTGGGAGCGGCGGGCGGGGGAGTCGGGGCCGCCGCGGCTGACGTGGCTGGCGCCGTTGGGGAGGCCGGGTCTGCCGGATCGGCGCTGGCGAGACCGGGCGCACTGCCCACCATGGAGACGGCGAGGGCCGACGCGGCCACCGTTCGGATCACCCACATGCCCAACAGCTTAGACGGTCTTCGGAAATGAGACCGCCTCGACAGCCGTCAGCTTTCGTAGCTCAGCACCGTCTCGTCGCGGTGGAGCATCTCCGTGGCGACCGCCACAGCGCCGGCCTGCGCGAGCGCCACCACGAGAACCGGCCAGGCTGCGCCGGCGACGAGGGCCAGGATCCGAGGATGCGGAGCGGGGTCGACCGCGGGCCGCAGGCGTTGGGAAATGGCGACGGCCAGGATCGATGTGACCACCCAGCCGCCGAGGTAGGCGTAGAGCAAGACGACTGACACTGGGCCCCCCGGTAAATAGTTCGCTGCGCGCAAACTTACCACGCCGTTAGTTTGACGTGCGTGTTTTACGGGTAGGAAACGCCGATCGGCCCGCCACCCAAATGGGCGACGGGCCGATCACGCGCGCACGGGTCTTACTTGAAGACGTCCTTGACCTTCTCGCCAGCGTCCTTGAGGTTGGCCTTGACCTGGTCAACCTTGCCTTCGTTCTCGGTCTCCTTGTCGCCGGTCGCCTTGCCAGCGGCTTCCTTGGCGTTTCCGCCGAGGTCTTCGACCTTGTTCTTCGCCTTGTCGAGAGCGCTCATGGATTTCAACTCCTCATATATCCCAGCGCGGTCGTCCGCACTCGACAGCGGTATGCCTCTTGGGGCGGAGTTCGAAACCCGTGAGTGCGCACTCACATGTTCTTCGAAGAGATCTAGGCGCCGGCCTTGACCGAGGGGACGGCCGAGGGAATGGCCAGAGTGCTGGCTGCGGTCTCGACGACCTCGGTGGGCGCCTGGGTGACGGTCGACCCGACGGTGGCCGCGGGAACGTTGGGTTGCTTGTACTGACCATCCAACGAGCTGTCGCCCGATCCGGACGCGCCGGCAAGGGGGGCGAGGGCGACGAGCGCAGCCGTGGCGGCCAGTCCGAACGCGAATGCGACCTTCTTCATGAGCGTCTCCTGAAACGTATCTGGTGTGGTTCTCAGTGTCGCCGTCACGGGGTGGTAGTAGCTGGATCGCACCTGGAAGTCCGTTGACAGTTCGATGGCGCGGACCGCACTCCACCGCAGCTCAGCGGGGGCATCGCCAGCGTCTTGCCAACCTAGGACGGGGCTGTGTGCCGACGATCGTTTGAGCGGTCGCCACCAACGCCACGTCGGTGGGTCGTTGACCGCGAGTCTCCGGTCAGGACGCTGCCAGCAGCCGGGCCAGCTCAGACGGTTGCGTGACGGCGACGCCGCGCTACCAGCTGCCTGTCAGGCGGGCGGGCCGTGGGCCTGTCGCTCGGCGGTGCCGCGTCCCTCTTCAGTTCGGGCGCCGCGTCCGTCGGCGGAGCGGCCCGGTGAACGGGCGGGGTCGAGAAGTCGAAGTACGTCGTGTGACACGACGGGCAGGACACGCTGTAGCGCAAGCCGCCGCCCTCGTTTGCTCCGAGTTCGTACACGAGCGCGGTCCGGCACTGTTCGCAGAGCCCCGCGTCCTCATTCGACGAGTGTGAATCTGTCGATTCGGTCATGTTCATCCCCCCATGCAGGCTGCGCGTGATCAGAGATTGCTGATCGAGCGAAGCCCCGAGATCCATGAAAGCACAGACTCTCAGGGATAGCCAGAAATAGACGATTGCGGTAATTATCCATATCTGGCAAACGCCACGGTTGATGGTGAAGGTGTGACGTCCGAGGTGGATGTGGTGGTCTCAGGCGGTGTGAGCCCTGCTAACGAGTTACTACCGCCACCGTGGATCGTCAGCCGTGGCAACCATTGGTCTTCGCGGCAATGGTCTTTGCGACGGGGACTTTCGGCGATGCCGTTCGGACAGCCGGCGACCCCGTCCTCGAGCCCACCGGATCGCGCTGGCGCCGCGACCTTGCCGCAAGCCGGCGGGGGTAGTCGACGGCAAAGACAGGTTTTGACTGAGACGGCCCGCGGTATGTGTCCGACGAGCCCCGCTGCTTTGTCGACGTGCAATCGCGAAGCAAGGCTCAGCGACGCCCCGCCGTGTGATGCGTTCAGACCAGAGCGCGCGGCGGGGCGTCGTCTCGAAGTATTGACCATCCCACCGACAAGGCGACAGAGCCGGTTTGCTACTCGACGCCTCGCTACAGGTGGGCGGTGCGGTCGATCCGGTTCGGGACCCTCGGGTAGCGCCTATCATGGCTACCGTGATGGCAACCATGAGACGAGTCGTGGCGGGGGCGTGCTGCGCAGTCGCGGGTGCGGTCGTCGTCGCCGCACCGGTGCTGGCGGCCCCGGCCACTCCGGCGCCGACGGTCGATCAAAAGCAGGACCTGTTCATGCAGTACCTCACCGACCACGGGGTGCCGTTCACCTCGAGGGCGCAGGCCCTGAGGCTCGCACAGTCCACGTGCTCGACGCTGGGCTCGTCGTCGCCGACGCGGGTGCAGGACGCCGCATCGGCGATCCAGAACGACATCAGCATGAGGCCCGAGCAGATGCAGCTCTTCGCGGGCGCGGCGACCACCGTCTTCTGTCCCACCGTCAAGATCTCGTAGACGGAGCAGCGGGCGACCCAAATCGCCTGTCCCGCAGGGAAATTGAGTGGCTCGTCGCGCGGGTTCGGGACGGTCAGTCGCGGTCGTTTCGTCGCCGGGTGAGCTCGATAATCGTGTGGGGCGTGCGAAACTTCCACGCGTGGCCACAGCGGCAGACGAATTCGCCGTAGCCCAGCGGGTAGACGTGATGCCCCCGGGCGCCATGATGGTCGGCGAGGGTGTTTCCAATCGGCCTTCGCGACATGCATCGATCTTCCTCCCGCAACCCACGTAGGGGATCGACGATTGCGGTGTCGAATTCGTGACGTCTCGCTCCGGCCCGGGCGGCGGTGCGGGCGAGGGTGCGCCGGATCGCCGTTGCCGGGGAGCGCTGGGGGTCAGCTCGTGTGTGGCAGAGCCCCGCTCCTGGGCGATACGCCTTGCGCCGCCAGACAATTGGTCGTTTAGATACCGCGTGGGGCGTACATGATGACGCCAACTCCGGCGAGGCAGATGAGAGCTCCGATGACGTCCCACCGGTCGGGACGATATCCGTCGAGGGCCATTCCCCAGAGCAGGGAGCCGGCGACGAAGATCCCGCCGTAGGCGGCGAGGATGCGGCCGAACTGCGCATCGGGTTGCAGGGTGGCGACGAACCCGTAGGCGCCCAGGGCGACGATGCCGGCGCCCATCCAGAGCCAGCCGCGGTGCTCGCGCACGCCCTGCCAGATGAGCCACGCTCCGCCGATCTCGGCGACGGCGGCGAGGACGAACAGCAGGATGGATCGCGCAACCGTCACTGTGCAGACCTCGCTGGGGTGTCGTTCGTGCGCGAGTACGTCGTCTCGAACGGGCGATCCGCGGCGTCATGCGCCGTGGACCCGCCGTCGTGCTGGTGGTCCCGGCTGGTATCGAACCAGCGACCTTCCGCGTGTGAGGCGGACGCTCTCCCACTGAGCTACGAGACCGGGAGTCGTCGACCGATGATCGACGGACGACGAAGGTTATCACGCAGCCCACGCGCCACGGGAATCCCGGCCACGTGCTGCCGTCACGGCCGGGGTCGCCGTGTGCGCGGACGCGGGCGCGCGACCCCACGAACGCCTTGTCACGGAAGGGGTTTCGCGTGCCGACGCATGACGGCGACGGGGGAGCGTCCGCACCCCATCACGCGCTCGACGGAGGCGATCCCTCCCGGCTAGTGGACGCGGGGTCGGACCGATGTCCTCGCATGGTCGGGTAGCCAGCCCCTCCGACCGCGGCGGCGAGGCCCCGTCGACGGCACCTCATCAGGGGCTTCGGGGGGATTTGTGTGGCCGCGCGTCGATGCACTATCGTCGTGCTTCGCAATGGGCGGCGTTTTCGCCCGTAGCGTGCGGATGTAGCGCAGTTGGTAGCGCATCACCTTGCCAAGGTGAGGGTCGCGGGTTCGAATCCCGTCATCCGCTCGATGGTGCAGAGGCATGACCCCAGCGGTGGAGTGGCCGAGTGGTGAGGCAACGGCCTGCAAAGCCGTGCACACGGGTTCGATTCCCGTCTCCACCTCCGAGATAGACCCCGGCGCGATTAGCTCAGCGGGAGAGCGCTTCCCTGACACGGAAGAGGTCACTGGTTCAATCCCAGTATCGCGCACCAAGTACTTTTGCAGGTGAGGCGGCGTTAGATGGCACTTGTTTTACCCTGATGGGCTGACACTTGAGGCCTAAGACGCGATTTGAACGGTAGCTGCCCCGTCGAGTAAGGGTCTTCGTTGAGTTGCAGCGGGCGAGGCGTGCACCAAGCATGGCGAGCCGCCCCCTAGCGCTTGGGTCGTGGCGATAGACGGTGTCGTTGACTTTTGCTCCTCGAGTCTTCAGGTGCAGATCTGTCAGACCTTCGAGCAGCTGCAGTATGCAGTCACGCCCGACCCGGTGATGGCGGGCGAACCCGAATTTTTGCCCCCTACTCCGACGCAGGCGAATTCACGCCGTTCTACTCTCATTAGCGCCAAGTGCCCTGATGGCTTCGGCTGTGGGGGCACCGCAGATAGATTGCCGCCAGGTCGCCCGCGAAATCGCGGCGAGATTGGGATTGGTCAGCCCATCAACGAGCTAAAAGGTCATCGGGTTGTCGCTCGCCTCGCGTCAACCGACGGTCGGGATAAGCGGAATCGCAGCAACACAAGGTGTCGGAGTGTTCTGGCCTAGTACATCTCGGCCCGTCGTGTTGCGGGGGCGCTACCTGGGTCTAGCAGGCCTGCGAGCGGGCGCGCTGCTTCGACGATGCTGGTTGCCATGCTGACGGCCGCCGCTGCCTGCGCGTCGGTGAATTCGCGTCCGGCATGAGTCGCCCGGTTGCGCGGCTCGATGAGGTCCCGTTGCAGCTGGGCCGAGAGAATGTCTGGGCTGAGTAGTCTCAGCAGTTTTTGGCGCCCCTCGAGCGCACCGTACCTGTCCGTCAACGCCTTCCGCACGCGTTCGTCAGTCCCTGCGTCGTTTAGGCTTTCGTCGATGAGGGCCGTCATTGCAAGCTCTGCGGCGGTCCCCGCGTCAATGATGGCGCGGCGGTTCTGGCCTGCGCCCAGGAGCGAGCGTGCGTCGCGGATGAGGAGCCACTCGGCCGGCGGTGCTTGCTCTCCGGCAAGGGTCGCGCACGATTGCAGCTCGTCCAATTGCAGCTGGCGCTGGAAAACGCCCCTGTTGGGTGAGTGGAACGATCGCCATCTCACGTCCGCGCGCTGCCCGTCCTTATCACCAGTCCAGGTGAACAAAGGCCGCGTTCGGGTAAGCCCAGCTGGGTCACCGCCAAGGCCGACGAAGTCTTGCCCCGTCAGTATCCCTACCCACGACGTGAACCGTGTCCAGTAGTCGTCGAGCTCCCCGAGGAACTCGCGAGCAGCCGCTTCGAACTCTCCGCCGTTCTCCGCTGTGAGTGTCGTGGCGAAGCGGCAGCGGTAGATCACGGCGTAATCCCTTGCGGACTCGGGATAGACGTCCTTGGCGCGTCCGTCGTCCATCACGCCGCCCCAGACGGGATTCGTCATCCCTTCTTCATCGAAGCGCTCGGTCGTATCTCGCGGAGCGTAGGTCCACTTCGGCGGCAGCAAGTCCCATCGAGGGAACGAGGGACCGATGTCGAGCCGTTGGCGAAGGCCCGGCGGAAATGGTTCGGGTGTCGCGTCGAGTTGAGGCAACCCGATGGTGAGATCGTGGCTGGCGGTGCGCGATTCGACGGCGTGGCCCAGGCAGGCGTTAGCCACGTACAGGCCTGCTCCTCCGACGACGAAGTGACCTTCGAACGGCCTCGCCTTGTCTGCCATCTGAGCATCATCGCAGCAGAGATGAGCGACGGGGCCAGGCAGCTCCGTTAATCCCTCAGGATCAAAAGTCATTGAACGGGACATCCGGCTCCAGCTGATTTGCGCAGCGATTACGCCGCAAGGAACCCGCACACCCCACGCCCACCCCGGTCTACCCCGCCCCCTACCCCTCACCACCCGCCGCGGCCGTCGCCAGATGCGAGTTCACCAAGACCAGCGGGGCGTTCGGGTCGTTGGGTTGGGGGATGGCCGGCAGGGCGAATTCACCGATGGCGCCGGGCCGGAAGATCAGGCAGTGGGTGGACCCGCCGAACTGGAAGTAGCCCAGTTCTTGCCCCTTGGTGACGTGCGCGCCGGGGTGGACGGCGTCGTCGATCAGGCAGGAGGACACCTCGCTCATGCCGACGGCGACGAACGCCATGCGGCCGATGACGGGATTGTCGGCGTTGATGACGATCACCGCGCGGGCCGACACGTGGGCGAGGTAGGACTGCGACTGCGTGGGCTGCAGCGCGTCGGGACCCTGCTCGTCGGACTCCGAGTAGTAGGTCCCGTCCAACAGGTAGGCGCGCTCGATCGTGCCGCTGATCGGGCTGTGCCAGCGGTGGAAGTTCATCGCGCTCAGGAAGGCCTGATAGACCGTGCCACCGACCAATTCGTCGACGACGGGATCGTTGGCCAGCAGGTCGGCCACCGAATACGGCTGGCCCTTCACCCAGAACCGATCCTGGCGGGACACGTCGGTGGCGATGCGGTATGGCGTGGACTCGCAGGCGCTGACGATCACCGAATCGTCGTCGGGATGGGCTACCGGCCGCCGCCCGGGCTTGAAGGTGCGGGTGAAGAAGTCGTTCCACGAGGTGAATCCGCCGTACTCGGCGTCGGGGTCGTACTCGAATTCGTCGAGACCTACGGCCTTCTGCGCATCGGACCCGAGCCACCCCGACGACGAATCGTTCAGGACGTAGCGGGAGTCGGGGCCGCTGAGGAATTCGCACCATGCGGTCAGCAGCTTCTTGAGCATGGCGTTGACGCGGGGGTCGCGGAACGCCGAGTGGCCGGCGGGAGTGCCCATCGACCAGTCGAAGATCGCGCCCAGCGGGGTGACGACCGCGTTGGGGCCGAATTCTGGTGCAACGGTGAGGACTTCGTTGATGAGCCGCAGCAGTTGGGGTAGGTCCTCGACGTGCCGGTCGCGATAGGTACGCCCGCTGGGCACCTGAGCGATCATCTTCTCCAGATACATGCGCACCACCGGGTCGTCGTCGATGAGGCGCTGAAATTCGACGAGGACGGGGTGCCACGGCCGCTCGCCGTTCTCCTGCGCACGGTCGCGGTGTCCGCGCAACCACGCTTCGAGCCCGTCTTGCTCACTGGGCAGCCAACCGCCCTGACGGCGCGGATCGGGGTGGGTTCGATCGATGCTCAACGCGTTCGGTTCCTGTCTGGAAGGGCCCGCCGACGGCGGATCTCGCCGTACAGAACTTCCCTCAGGCGATATGGTCAAACGCCCCTGGGCCACAGCGCGGGCAGGGCGGCCCCAATGGTGACTCATGGCTAGTTCCAAGCCAATTCGCAGACTCGGAGCGCCTCGGGTGTACCGGTGGCCGATGACCAGCTCATCTGCGGTGTCGACGAGCACTCCTGCGCACCGGCGTGGAGCGGATCCGCACCTCGCGTGAAGCTTCCCCGCCTATGGTGTTGCTCGAACCCCGCGATCGTCATGGGTCGAGCGAGCGCACGGCAACGCTCGGATCGAAGGAGGCCGCGTGCAGACGACGGCATTCGGGCGCTACCGGCTGCTCGACCTGCTGGGCCGAGGCGGGATGGGGCAGGTCTTCCGGGCCTATGACACCGGAACCCAGCGCGAGGTCGCGTTGAAGTTGTTGCCCCCGGAAGTGGCGGGCGACGCCGACTTCCAACGACGGTTCCGGCACGAGGCGCACGCCGTGGCCCGGCTGAACGAACCGCACGTCGTCCCCATCCACGACTTCGGTGAGATCGACGGGCGACTGTACGTCGACATGCGGCTCATCGAGGGCACCGACCTCGACGGCCTGCTGCGGGCGGAAGTGCTTGCCCCACAACGCGCGGTCGGCCTCGTCGAGCAGGTGGCGACGGCCCTGGATGCGGCCCATCGAGCCGGGCTGGTGCACCGCGACGTCAAGCCGTCCAACATCCTGGTCGGCGACCGCGACTTCGCCTATCTCATCGACTTCGGGTTGGCCCGCAGCGTGGACGCGACTCGACTCACCAGTGCGGGCCAGACGATGGGCACCCTGGCCTACATGGCACCGGAACGATTCGACACCGGCGCCGCCGACGAACGCTCGGACGTCTACTCCCTGACGTGCGTCCTGTACCAATGCCTGACGGGCGAGCGCCCGTTCGGTGGCGACACGCTGCAGCAGCAGATCATGGGACACATCCTCACCGCGCCCCCGCGTCCGTCGGACGTGCGGCCCGAACTCGGCACGGCGTTCGACGACGTGATCGCCGTC
Organism: Mycolicibacterium madagascariense; assembly: GCF_010729665.1. Lineage (NCBI taxonomy): Bacteria > Bacillati > Actinomycetota > Actinomycetes > Mycobacteriales > Mycobacteriaceae > Mycobacterium > Mycolicibacterium madagascariense. The sequence goes on from NZ_AP022610.1 coordinate 2,483,631, forward strand.
GGGATGGCCAAGGAACCGGCCCGACGGTTCTCCTCGGCGGTGGAGTTGGCGGCGGCGGCGCGCGCCGCGGTGGACGGGCTCGCACCGGGTGCGCCGACGGTCGCGGCGCGAACGGCCGCCACGGCGCGACTCGTCTCGCACGACGGCCCCCGGACCGACGGGTCAACGGTCACCACGGTGCTCGACGACCGGACCGTGGCGTCCACCCCCGTGCGCGCGGCGCCCGCGCGCCGATGGCGCTGGGGGGTGATCGCGGGGGTGGTGGGGGTCCTGCTCGTCGTCGCCGTCGGCCTCGGGTGGCGCCATGCCGAGTTTTCTGCCGAGCAGGCCAGGACCGCGGCGGTCACCCAGCGGGTGCGCGGGGTCATCGAGCACTATGACCACGCCGTGCAGAACGGCAATCTCGCCGTGCTGCGGGGGATGACGTGCGGTGCCGTCCACGACCGGTATCAGCACGACACCTTCGCCAGCTGGAGCCGCGCGCACGCCCAAGCCCTCGAGACGGGGCAGTATCCGATCGACGCGGGGATCGGTCGCATCATCCTGGACGGTGACACCGCCCACGCCGACGTCGTCCAGTACCAGTCGGCGACACCACGGGAGCGCACCACGCGAATCTTCGAACTGCGCTCGATCGACGGACGGTGGAAGGTCTGCGCGGATGGCCGGTGACCGACCATCGCGTGCCCGGAACCCGTGGGGGAGCGCGGCGTGAGCGGTCGTGCCGGCGCCGAACCGGCCGGCGTGTTGGTGATCGAGGATGCCGAGACGATCGCGATCGCGGTGCAATCGGTGCTCACGGGCGCGGGCTACCGCGTCCTGGTACGCGCGGATGGCGACCACCTCGAACGCGACCTGAGCGAGTTTCGGCCCGACGTCGTCATCTTGGACGTGATGCTGCCCCACCGCGACGGGTTCGCCCTGCTCGCCGTGGTGAGGTCGCGGTCGCGCGCCGGGGTGGTGATGCTGACCGCCCGCGACGGCGTCGGGGATCGCTTGCGCGGCTTGTCCTCTGGCGCTGACGATTACGTGACGAAGCCATTCGTCCTGGCGGAGCTCGCCGCGCGGGTCAACGCGCTGCTGCGCCGAATGGGACGGCTACCGGCCGTGATCACCGTGGGTGATCTCGTCGTGGACCCGGTCGCGGCGACGGTACGCCGTGGCGATGCGACGATCACCCTGACCGCGACGGAGTTCCGGCTGCTGCAGTACCTCGCCGAGAACCGCGGCGCAGTCCTCGGCAAGCCCCAGATCCTCTCAGCGATATGGGGTTTCGACGCCTACGGTCCCAACCTGGTCGAGGTCAACATCAGCGCCCTGCGACGCAAGCTGGAGGCGCACGGCAGCCGGCTCCTGCACACCGTGCGCGGCATGGGTTACGTGCTGCGGGAAGACGATCGGTGACGGCACGGCCACCGGGCGGCTCACTGCCGTCACCGTCGTGGCGCGGCTCGCTGAAACGCCGCGTCACCGTCGGCGCGGTGGCGGTGTCCCTGGCGGCCCTGCTGGCGGTCGTCGGACTGACGTTCGCGATCACGCCGGTGCTGCTCGACCGGGCCGCGGACAGGGCGCTCGACGCCGCCGAACAGTCGGCCGGTCAATTGGCGGCAAACAATACCGCGCCGCGCGACCTGGTGGCTCGCGTGCAGTCCGGCTCGGTGCGGGCGGCCCTGACGCTGGCCGGCGGTCGGCGGCTCGGCGAGCTGGATGCGCGGTCCCCGGCGCGCACGCGCACGATCGCGCTCGACGCTGCCGGACCGCCGCTGGCCGGGGCGCGGCTGACCCTGCAGTTCGACGCTCCGGCGCGCTCCCTGCTGTTCGGTCCATTGCTGATCGTGGCGGCGGTGGTCGCCGTCCTGGTGCTGATCGTGATGCCGTGGGTGGCGCGGGTGGCATTGGCCCCGCTGGATCGGATGACCGCGCTGGCCCGCGACATCGCCGGCGGTCGGCGCGGTCAGCGGCTCAATGCGGGCGATGAAGCCGAGTTGGGCCGTGCCGCAGCGGCATTCGACGACATGCTCGATGCGCTCGAGGGGGCTGAGCGGCGGGCTCTGAGCTCCGAACGGGCCCTGCGCCGGTTCGTGGCCGACGCCGCCCATGAGCTGAGGACGCCGATCGCGGGCATCGGCGCGGCGGCCGAGGCGGCGTTGGCGCTGCCGGGAACCGTTGCGCCCCAACAGCAGAAGCTGCTGCTGGCTCTCGGGCGTGAAGCCCGCCATGCGGGACGCCTGGTCGAGGACCTGTTGGACCTGGCGCGCATCGACACCGGGTTGAGGCTGTCCAAGGAATCGGTCGACATCCGCCGGATCTGCGTCGAACAGGCCGAGCGAGCGATGCTGGTGGTGCCGCGGGCCCGGGTGGTGGTGCAGGGTCCGCCGACCGTGGCGTGGGCGGATGCGGCTCGGATCGGTCAGGTGGTGGCCAACCTCGTCAACAATGCCTGCGCCGTCACCCCGGCGGGGGAGACGGTGCACGTGCTGGTGTCGGCCAGTCCCACGGTGGTGACGGTGACGGTGACCGACCGGGGCCCCGGGGTACCGGAAGCCCAGCGCGAGGAGATCTTCGACCGTTTGGTGCGCCTGGACGTCGCACGCAGCAGCGGCAAGGGAGTGGGTCTCGGCCTGACGATCGCGCGCGGCATCGCCCGGGCGCACGGCGGCGACGTGCGGTGCTGCGCACCCGCGCCCGGCACGCGAGGTGCGGTGTTCGAACTCGTGCTGCCCATCGGTCTCGGGCCGGGGCCACGCTCTGCCGACCCGGGACGGTCACAGCAGCCCTAGACCCCTTCGGCCGGGGCCCACCACCGGAGTGGGATCCGCGCCCAGCGTGTGGGTGAGGACGTCGTAGTAGACGTCGCGAAAGTCCGTGGTGGTCTTGAGGTCTCCGTCGTCGAGGTCGGTGAGGCTCGGCTCGTCGCCGTGGAACCCGCCGCGCACGGGGAGACCGGCGACGAACACGGGACCGGCCGTGCCGTGATCGGTGCCCTGCGAGGCGTTGGCGTGCACCCGTCGACCGAACTCGGAGTAGGCCAGCACGACGACGTCCTTGCCGTGCGGGTCGGCGGCCATCGTGTGCAGGAACGCAGTGACGGCCTCGTCGAAGGTCTGCAGCAGTCGCTGCTGCCTGCCGCGTTCGTCGGCGTGGGTGTCGAAACCTCCCAGCGACACCATGTAGACGCGGCTGGGCACACCCGAGGTGATCGCCTTGGCGACCACGTCGAGCTGAGCGGCCAGCGGGTTGCCCTTGCGGCCGGCGTCGGATTGACCAAGGTGCGCAAGGGCCTTGTCGGCGTCCTGGGTGGTGCGGTAGGACGCCGCGACGGCGGACATGACGTCGGTATCACGTCCGTCGGGGGCGCTCAGCGCGGCGATCGTGGCGGCGAACCGACCCGCCGAGGCGGCGGTGGTCGTGGTCGACAGCGCGGCGGCGGTGGCCTTCTCGCCCACCGCCATCGGCGGGAGCACGGCTCCGACGTTGACGGCGCGCAGCGGATCGTCGCCGGTGCTGTCCAACCAGCGCCCGATCCACCCGGTGCTGGTGGGCTCGTCGGGCGACGCGGTCTGCCAGATGTCCATCGACCGGAAGTGGCTGTGGTCGGGCTTGGGATAGCTGACGCCGCGCACGATCGCGAGGTTCCCGTCCCCCCACGCCGCGTGCAGACCCTTGAGCGCCGGGTTCAGGCCCAGCTGGTCGTCGAGGTGCAACACGTCACCGGGCGCGTAGGCCAGATCGGGCCGAGCGTCGTGATAGGCGTTGTCCGAGTAGGGGATCAGGGTGTTGATGCCGTCGTTCCCGCCGTACAGGGTGACGATGACCGCGATGCCGTCACCCTGCGCCAGAGGCCGTCGGTGGGCGGCGTCCATCAACTCCGGCCACGACACCGCCGCCGCGCCCGACAGCAGACCCAGCGCGCCGACGCCCGCACTGGCGCGCAGGAACGTTCGGCGATTCAGTTGCGGCATGGGTCCTCGCTCACGACGTCAGGTATTCGGGGGTGTTGACCGCCGCGGCGACCAGCTTGGCCGGATTGCCCTGCAGTGGCGCGAGGGCCGTGACGGAACGGTCCGTCCAGTCCCCGATGCCGATGAGGTAACCGGCGGCGTCGATGCGGTCCGACGGCGCCGCCTGCTCGACGGTGGAGAGGTCGCCCACCGCCGCCAGCGCGGCGGCCGTCGACAGGCGCACGCCGGCGCTGACGGTGGACAGCCACACCCGGCCATGCGGCCAGCCGCCGACGTCTGGTGGGTAGAAGGGTTGCTGCCCAAGCGTTTTCAGCACCTGGACGGCGGTCTTGGCGCGTTGGTCGTCCATCGGCACGCGCAGCGATCGTGCCACCCCGACCAGCCATTCGACGGGCGTGTTGACCAGACCGGGTCGCGCCGTGGTGAACTCCTCGTCGGTGAGGATCGCATGGGTGAGCGCGTCGAGGTCGCGCCCCGGCCCGTAGGCCGCGACCAGCCGGGCCGACGCGGCCGCCGAAGGCGCCGTCTGACTGGCCAACTGCTGCCACAACCGACCGGTGACGTAGCCGGCCGATGCGGGTTGGGCGAGGACGGTGTCGCAGAACTCGGCGGCTCCGAGCGGGCCGGTGACGCCGAGGAAGGTCTCGGCGGTGGCGTCGTGCCGCCGGGGCACCAGGCGCGGATCCCCGTCGCCGAGCACCCATCCGGTGAGCGCGCGCGCTCCGCTGCGTACGTCGGACTCGGTGTAGCCGTTGCCGTGCCCGAGGGCGAACAACTCCATGAATTCCCGCGCGAGATTCTCGTTGGCGGACTTGGCGGTATTGGTCTGGGCGTCCAACCACTGCATCATCGCGGCGTCGGTCAGCATGGCGTAGGCCATGGTGCGAAAGTCGCCGAGCTTGAGCGTGCGCAGCTTCTGGTTCTGCGCGCCCATCCACGCCGCCATCCGCACCTTGGCCGCTGAGGTGGCGAAGTGGTTGTGCCACAACAGCGTCAGCTTCTCGTGGATCGGGTCGTCGACGGCCGTCATGCGGCGTATCCACCATTGGGTGAGCTGCGACTTCTGCGCCCCGAGCACGCGGTTGTGCTGCTGGCGGACCGCCTGGGAAGCCGCCTTGCCCGGCGGTGGCGGCGTATCGAAGGTCGGCATCGGGGTCGCGCGCGCACCCGGATCGGCGTCGGGATCGGCGGCCAACGCCTGTGCGATGCGGGTCGCCCAGTCCTGGTCCACTGCGGCGTCGACGGCCGGACCGGACGTGCCGAAACCGGCCCGGCGCAGCATGCGCGCCGTGGCGTTCCACTGGACGGACTGGGTGGGCATCGCTACCTCCGACGGGTCAGCGCAGCGGTGCTCGGTGGCGTGAACGACATGTCACCACCGTGATCGGCGAACCTGAAGACCGGCTGAAGTGACCGACATTCGCAGCAAGTCCTCAGACGGCCGGGGTGCCGAGGCACCGACGTTGAAGATTTGCTGAAGATATCGCGGACGTGGCCGCCCAACCGGCGCAGGCACTTTAGCGTCGGTTCCCGTCGACGTTTCACCAAGGGAGAGGAGCGGCCGGATGCACATGTCTGCGTTGCGGTTGACAGTCGGGGCAGTGGTCATGGCGGTCGGTTTCACCGGCCTCGGCGCCGGAACGGCGTACGCGTTCCAAGGCCACATGTTCAATGCCCGAGACGATTTGCAGCAGTCGCTGAACGAATTGCGGGTCGCGGTCCCCGACAAGGGCGGCCATCGGGAGAATGCGATCAATCTGGTCCAGCAGGCGATCGGTGAGGTCAACCTCGGCATCCAATTCGGCGCGCAATAACCGATCGACCCCACGGGGGCAGGCAGTCCGCGGAAAGCGAGACTGCCTGCCCCCGTTCTCATTTCTCCTCGTCGCTCACGTGCCCACCCTGCTCGCCGGCCGGTGTGAACGAGATCACCCGATGCGGCAGTGCTGTTTTGGCCGCGACGCCCGACTACACCTTCGCACGCAGCAGTGAGCTGCACAAAGGAGGAGATCCGATGAGTAAACGGCGAGGAATCGTCAGCCGACTGTTCGAGGGACTCGGCCGCGTCACCTGGGGCGTCATCCGCCACAAGATCGACGAGCGCCGCTCACAGCGCAATCGCCAGCGTTGACCAACCCCCACCCACTCACACCCAAGGAGAAGAGAACATGTCCACTCATCACACCGATGGCGCCTCGACGCGTCGTCGTGGAGGCCTGGCCTCCCGTTTCGCACTGGTGATCGCCGCCGTGCTGGCCATCGCCCTGCTGGTGTTCGTCCTGCAGAACACGATACACACGAAGATCAACTTCATCGCGTGGAACTTCGATCTGGCACAGGGCATTTCGCTGCTCGGCGCAGCGGTGGTCGGCGCGGTGATCGCGCTGATCGTCAGCGCCGCGATCCGCCTGCGCCACGCGATCCGCTGACCGCAGCCACGCCCACCCCGGGCGCGACGGACGGGACCAACGGGGCCGTGAACCGATTGCCGGTTCACGGCCCCGTCGTGGGCGTCCCTTCGGTGCCGTCGACGGCGATGGCCTGACTGCTGTGGTGTCCACGACCGGCATGCAATTGCAGGGCGCTGGTGACGAGCGGGAAATGACTGAAGGCCTGTGGCGTGTTGCCGAGCAGTCGCCCGGCCTCGGGGTCCCATTCCTCGCTGAGCAGTCCGACGTCGTTGCGCAGGCTGAGCAGCCGCTCGAACAGCGCGGTGGCCTCGGGCGTGCGTCCGGCCAGATGCAGGGCGTCCACCAGCCAGAACGAGCACGCCAGGAACAACCCCTCGCCGCCGGACAGCCCATCGTCGGAGTCGGTGGTGTCATAGCGTTTGACCAAGCCGTCCTCGGTCAGCCCGTTCTGGATCGCCGTGATGGTGCCCAGCACACGCGGGTCCTGCGGAGGCAGGAACCCCACGCGCGGGATCATCAACAGCGCCGCGTCCAGGCCGGGGGCGCCGTAGGACTGGGTGAAGGTGTTGCGTTCGGCGTCGAAGCCGTGGGCCAGGACGTCGGCGTGGATGGTGTCGGCGAGGGCCGCCCAGCGGTCCGCCGGGCCGTCCAGTTCGGGGTGGGTGCGCACGGCCTCGGCCATGCGATTGGCGCCCACCCACGCCAGCACCTTCGAGTGGGTGAAATGCCTACGCGCGCCGCGCATCTCCCACAGTCCATTGTCCGGTTGATCCCAGGCGCCCTCGAGATGGTTCATCAGGGCGACCTGCAGGTCCCAGGCATCGTCACGGCTGGCGAGTCCGGCGTTGCGTGCCAGCGCCAACCCGTCGAGCGTCTCGCCCCACACGTCGAGCTGCAATTGATCGGAGGCGGCGTTGCCGGTGCGCACGGGCCGGGAGCCCTCATACCCTGCGAGCCACGGCAATTCGGACTCCGGAACGTAACGGGTTCCGTCCAGGGCGTACATGATCTTCAGGTCGGCGGGCTCGCCGGCGACGGCGCGCAGCAGCCACTCGCGCCAGGCCTTGGCCTCGGTGAGGTAACCCGCGGCGATCAACGCCTGCAGGGTGTAGGTGGAATCCCTCAGCCAGCAGTAGCGGTAGTCCCAATTGCGGCCGCCGCCAATCTGTTCGGGCAGCGAGGTCGTCGCGGCGGCCACGATCCCGCCGGTCGGATCGTAGGTCAGCGCCTTGAGCGTCAGCAGCGATCGGCTGATCGCGTGGCGGTACGGTCCGCGAATGTGATTGCCGCGCTGCGTCCAATCGGTCCAGAACCGCAGCGTTTCCGTTAGCGCCCGTTCGGCGTCGACCACCTTGGGCGGTGGCTCGTGGCTCGGATTCCAGGTCAGGACGAAGGGCACCCGGTCCCCGGCGCGCACGGTGAACTCCGAGACGGTGCTCATGTCGCGTCCCTCGGTGGGCGCCGGGGTGCGCAACCGGACCCGGTTGGGGCCCGCGACGGCCTCGACCCGATCATCGTGGTGGCGGACCCAGGGCACCACCCGGCCGTATTCGAAGCGCAACGTCAGGTCCGAGCGCATCGCGACGGCACCGTGGACGCCTTCGACGATGCGCACGACGTCGGGGGCGTGCCCGCGCGGCGGCATGAAGTCGATCACCCGCACCGTTCCCTCCGGGGTGACCCACTCGGTGTCGAGCACCATCGTGTCCTCGACGTAGCGCCGTCTCGTGCAGGTACCGCCGGCGGCCGGGGCCACCGACCAGTGCCCGGCGTCGGGGGTGTCCAGCAGTGCGGCGAAGCACGCCGGTGAGTCGAATCGGGGCAGGCACAACCAGTCGATCGACCCCGCCGTGCTCACCAGCGCCGCGGTCTGGAGATCTCCGAGCAGGGCGTAATCCTCGATGCGGGCCATCTGCCGATCATGCCATCGGTGCCGAAAGCGGTTGGCGTAACGGCATCTTGCTGTGAGGTTGCTTGACGTCGACGGTGGGACCGAGATGAATCCGGTTGTCGCCCTTGCGTTTGAGTCGACCGCGAATGGGGGACACGGCGGTGTCGGACATGGCGGTGCGGTCAGGAGTACAACATGTTGCTGCGGGACACGTCGATCGTCGTCACTGGCGGAAACAGCGGCATCGGTGAGGCCATCGTGCTGGCCGCGGCCGCGGAGGGCGCGAACGTCGTCGTCGACTACGTGTCACATCCCGACGAGACCACGTCGCTGATCGACAAGGTCGAGGCCGCGGGCGGTCACGCCGTCGGCGTCGAGGCGGACGTGTCCCGACCGGCGGACTTGCACACCATGATTCAGAAGGCCGTCGACACCTACGGGCGACTCGACGTCCTGGTCAACAACGCGGGCATCGAGACCCGCACGTCGCTGCTCGACACCACCGAGGACGACTTCGACAAGGTCCTCGCGGTGGACATGAAGAGCGCGTTCTTCGGCACCCAGATCGCGGCGAAGCAGTTCATCAGCCAGGGCGGCGGCGGCCTGGTGCTGAACATCTCCTCGGTGCACGAAGACTGGCCGATGCCCGGCAACATCGCCTACTGCGTGGCCAAGGGCGGGATCAGGATGCTGACGCGCACCGCGGGAGTCGAGTTGGGGGAGCACGGAATCCGCGTCGTCAACATCGCCCCGGGTGCCGTCGCCACCCCCATCAACGCCTCCACCGAGGACGACCCCGAGAAGATGAAGAAGCTGAAGGCCGCCATCCCGCTGCGACGGATGGCCCAACCCGACGACATCGCCGACGTCGTCGTGTTCCTGGCGTCGGGGAAGGCCGGCTACATGACCGCGACGACGGTGGTCGTCGACGGCGGCATCATGCAGGGCAGCGTCGGACTCTGAGCGGCGCTCAGTCGGTCTCGTTGGCGTCCCCGGGATGGGGCACGTTGTCCTCGTCGACGTAGGCCTGGTGTTCGGTGTCGACACCCTCGTGGTCGCGGGGGCCTTCGTTGGATCCCGCGGCGGGAATCGCGTCGGCGGCGTCACTGGGCATCGTCATCTGATCGTCCTCCCTCGTCGACCGCGGGGACCGGATCCCGGCGCGCGTCTGTCGGGGGGTGCCCCGTTCACGGGGTTCCGAACCGGAATGCGTACGCGGAACCGAAGACGGTTCGCGGTCGGCGAGGCGGGTAGACCCGACACATGACCGAACCCCTGGATCAGCGTCGCACCGACGAATCCGACGAGACCGACACCGTGACCGGGCCGGGCGGCGACAGCCCGGATCCCGACTTCGCCGAGGATCCGACGATCCCCGACTCACAGGCCTGATGCCCCGAGTCGAACCCGGCACGCGGTCGGTGCCGGCAGCGTAGGGTCGGGCCACCGCGGGAGAGGGCAGCGCATGGCGACACCGGTTCAGCCGTCGACGGAGACCGCCGCCGCGGCGTTCGTACGCGATCTCGACGCTGCGCTGCCCGCGGGGCGCGTCGTCGACGACCCCGAGGTCGCCAGGAGCCTGAGCCGCGATCAGGCCGCCGGTGCGCCCGTCGGCCGACCCGCCGCCGTCGTGCGCGCCCGCAGCACCGAGGAGGTGCGCCGCGTCGTCGAGATCTGCGTGCGACACCGGGTCCCGGTGGTGGCGCGCGGCGCGGGCACCGGACTGTCGGGAGGTGCGAACGCCATCGACGGGTGCGTGGTGCTGTCGCTGGCGGCGATGTCGCAGATCGTGTCGATCGACCCGCTGGAACGCCTCGCCGTGGTTCAACCCGGGGTCGTCAACGACGACCTGCGGGCGGCGGTGGCCGAGTACGGGCTGTGGTACCCGCCCGACCCGGCGAGCTCACCGTGGTCCACCCTCGGCGGCAACGTCGCGACCAACGCGGGCGGGCTGTGCTGCGTCAAATACGGCGTCACCCGCGAATACGTGCTCGAACTCGAGGTGGTGACCGGTACGGCCGAGGTGGTCCGCGTGGGACGCCGGACCGCCAAGGGCGCCGCCGGTTACGACCTGGTCGGGCTGCTCGTCGGCTCGGAGGGCACGCTGGGCATCGTCACCGAGATCACGGTGCGGCTGCGCACCCTGCCCAGCGCACCGATCACGGTGGCGGGTTTCTTCCCCTCGCTGGTGACGGCCGGCACCGCCGTCCGGGCGATCGGCGCGGCGGGCATCACGCCGTCGGCGCTCGAACTGATGGACCGGTTCTGCCTGCGCGCCGTCGACGAGTGGAAGCAGATGGGGCTGACGGCCGCCGGAGAGGTCCTGCTGCTCGCGCGGGTCGACGACCCCGAACCCACCGGCAGCGCGCTCGCCGAGGCGATCGTCGAGCACTTTCGCGCCAGCGGAGCGGCGTGGGCGGAGCGGTCGACCGACGCGCAGGAGGCCGATGCCTTGTTCTCGGCCCGTCGTTTGGCCTACCCGGCGCTCGAGCGGCTGGGACCGGTCATCACCGAGGACGTGTGCGTGCCCAGGGAGCACGTTCCGGAGATGCTGGCCCGCATCGAGGCGTTGGCCGTCGAGCACGGCGTGCAGATTGCGAACATCGCCCATGCCGGTGACGGCAACCTGCATCCGCTGATCATCGGCCCCGGCGGCGACGACGCCGACCTGTGGCTGCGGATCGAGGCGGCGTTCGACGGCATCCTCGACGCCGCGCTGGCCCTCGGTGGCACCATCACCGGCGAGCACGGCGTCGGACTCCTCAAACGGCGCGGCCTCGAGCACGAACTGTCGCCGGCGGTCATGGGACTGCACCGGTCGATCAAGGCGGCACTCGACCCACACGCAATCCTCAACCCCGGCAAGATCTTTCAGTGACCGGGCGGCGTCCGCCTCACGGATGCAGGTTCCACTGACCGCAATCCTGGGCCAGCACGTCGGAGACGTCGACCGGTAGCCCGCCGACCACGGGACCCGGATTCGACTCCGTGCTCACCACGCGCTGGTACAGCACGGCCGCGGGATGGACCTGGCCGCGCGACCACGAGCGCGTCTGCCACGCCCAGACGCGTCCCGGCGAGCGCGAGCGCCCGATCACGCCGTCGGCGGTCGCCCACTGACAGGCGTTGATACCGCCGTAGATGCCGGTGCGCTGCACGCCGATCACCGAGTTGATGCCCCGGAACCACTGCAGCGCAACGGTGTTCCACGTGTTGTGGTCGATGTCGTCGTCGACGCTGAAGAAGATGGGGGCGCTCTGCCCGCCACCGGCGGCGGTGTGCAGCTGCCAGGCCGTGCGCGCGTCGCTGACGCCCCCCGCGTACCCGCGGGTGAAGTCCGACGGCGCCGTGCCGCCCGGCTTTCCGTACTGGTAGTTGCTGACGATCACCAGGCCCGCCGCGGTCAGCGACTGGGCGTAGGGCAGCGTGATGGGCTTGGCTCCGAACGAGGACCCGGGCCGCGACGTCGACACGTAGTTGATGACCCCGGAATGCCCGGCGGCCCGGATGTCCTGGGCCGCAAGCTGACGCATCGCGAAGTCGATCAGCGTGGGGGCGGCGGCCGACGCGGTGGGCGTGCCCGCAGCTGCGACGCCGAACCCGGCCAGCGCCGACACGGCAGCGGCATACCGCAAGGCGTCCCGCCGGGAGATCGGATGCGATGGCCGCGGGTCGGTGGTCCCGGGCGAATCCTGCACCGGGCGAGGGTAACAACGCCACCGTCGATTTTCGGGGACCGTCGTACGGTCGTGTCCGCTTCGCGACCGAGGCGTGACGAAGCCGGACGCCCGTCGGGCTAGGTCAGCTCCGGTTCGTCGTTGAGCGGCACGTTCGCCATGGCGAGGAAGTACTCCTCGACCCCGTCCTCACCGGTGCGCTTGATCACCGTCACCAGTTCGTCGTCACCGGGCGCGCGGCGCAGCAGCGCTTCGCCGGCCGCCAGCACCTCGTCGGGCGAGCACTGCAGGCGTTGGGCGACGACGTCGAGGGGGACGGGCACTGCCGGCGGGTGAGTGCGCAGCTCTGCCAGCAGGCGATCGGTCACGCTCATGGGCGTCACCCTACCGTGCCCGGGCTCCCCGCGCGTCGATCGCAGCGGGCGGGTCCCGCCAATCGTGCTCTCGCGGTGGCCAATTGGCCCGTGGGTCAGTTCGTCTGTTCGGTGGGCCGCACCAGGATCTCGTTCACGGCGGCATGGGCCGGCTGGGTGACCATGTAGACGACCGCGGCGGCGATGTCCTCCGGATGCAGCGGCTCTCCCGTGGTCGCGTCGGGGGCGCCCTTGCCCCCGCCGGTCGTCATCTCGGTGCGCACCACTCCCGGTTCGATCACCCCGACCCGAATCCGCTTGCTGCTCAACTCCTGTCGCAGCGCCTCGGAGAACGCGCCGACGGCGTGCTTGGTCGCCGAATAGACGTTGCTGGAGGGTGACGGCACGCGGCGTCCGGCCACCGAACTGATCGTGACGACGTCGGCGACGCCCCGGCCCGCGTCCGCGGCGGCCAGCACGTAGGGCAGCGCCGCGTGGGTGGTGTTGAGCACCCCGTTGACGTTGACGTCGATCATGCGGTGCCAGTCGTCGAGGTCGGCCTCCACGGCCGGGCCGTTCGCGAGGAAGCCCGCGTTGTTCACCAGCACGTCGATGCGGCCGAACTCGTCACCCACCGCGCGTACGGCGGCGCCGACCGCGGCCGCATCGGTGACGTCCACCTCGTAGGCGCGGGCGCTGCCCCCGTCGGCGGCGATCTCCGCCACCAGATCGTGCAGGCGGTCGAGGCGCCGGGACAGCACGGCGACCGTGGCGCCCTCGGACGCCAGTGCGCGCGCGGCGGCCCAGCCGATGCCGCTGGAGGCACCCGTCACCAGCGCGATCGCGCCGTCGAGTCGGCCAGTGGTCATGTCGCTCCTCGGATTCTTGTCGGGTGGGCTAGCGCAACGCCCGGGTCCAACGCCGTCGGGCGGGCCCTTGTTCCGTGCCGGTGCGCACAGCGGGTGGGGCCGACGCGGGCATGATGGAGCGATGACCGCGACACTGGCCCACCGTCCGCTGCGTGCCCTCGGGGCGGCGCTGGCCGTGCTGGCGGTCCTGCTGGTGTGCGGGGCGTCCGGGGGAGTGGCCCGTGCGGCGGTGGCCGCGCCGGCCGGCAACGTCCTCTCGATCGGCGACCCCGACGCGCTCGGCCAGATCGACCTCTACGTCGATCCGCTGTGCCCGTTCAGCGGCCGGATGGTGCAGACCAAGGGTGCCGAGATCGCCAGGCGGTTGGCTGCCGGGACGCTGCGCGTCAACCTGCGCTTCGTGGACTTCCTCGACAAGCGTTCGGCCAGCGGCACGTACGACGACCGCGCGATCTACGCCGCCTACGTGGTGGCCGACCAGTCGCGCTCGAGTGACACGACGTGGCAGTTCGTCGAGCGCATCTACTCCAAGGACCTGCAGCCCAAGGAGAAGGGGGCCACCGACCTCGGCAACGACCAACTCGCCCAGGTGGCCGACACCGTGGGCGCGCCGCCGCAGGCCGGGAATCTGATCAGGGTCGGCCTGCCGATCGGCTATGACGCGCGGGCCATCGCTGCCGCCAACTACGATGCGCTGCACCAGTTCCCGAAGCCGGGGGTACCGCTCGTCGTCATCGACGGTCAACCGGTCGACGGGGAGTCGGACTGGTTGGCCCGTCTACCGGGCTGACGAACCCCGCCCTCAGTCCAGGTCGGCGAGCGCCCTGCGCGCCGCCTCCAGTTCGGCTTCCAGCGCGGCGATCTTGGCGGCCTGCTGGGCGCGCGCCTCCTCGATCACCGCGTCGATCGGCGTGGCGAGGTCCTCGTGGAGTTCCCTCGCCGCTCGCGAGACGGCGGCGGCCGCGACCGCGAGGTCCTTGGCGAGGAATGTGGTGCCCTGGCGCAGCTCGGCGCGCCACTCGCCGTCGGCGGTGCCGGTCACGGTCAGCGTCAACTCGAGCGTCCTGGTCTTCCTGCCCGACGCGCGCTTCGCGGGGGCCTTGCGCTCCGCGGAGGGGGTCTCCGAAGCGAACGGGCTTGGCGCCGAGTCGTTTTCGACTGGGGTGGGTGCGATCATGGTGTCGATGGTCATCGTGGGGCATACTCCTCGTCGATGGCGCCCGCGCGGCGCGGGCCGGCTGCCGTTAGAACACACGTTCGACGCGGAATCAGCCGAAGGGCACCCCGGCGCGGCACAGCACGTTGGCGAAGAACGTGTCCTCGCCGGTCCGCACCGCGAAGGCGGCGTCGAGCACCGCGGCCTTGAACGCCCCGTGCTCGATCAGCTCCGGCGCGAGCCCGAGCTCCACGACGTGGCGGTGGACGTGGGGGCTGACCGTGGCGACGTCGGCCGACATCCAGCTGTGCTCGACCACCACCTCGCCGAGCACCGTCGCGGTGACGTCGGCGAACGTGGCCTGACCGTAGCGGTAGCCGAGGTCGATGCACGGAGTGTCCGGTCGCAGCGGCAGTCCCGCGTCGCAGACGACGAACGTGTCGGTATGGCGCAGTGCGGCGATGCGACGGGCCAACTCGGCGTGGATGATTCCGGTGCGCTTCACGGGTGCGCCTCCGTCGGGCAGGACGCGAAGTCCGGGTAGGAGTCCTGGGCGCCGACCGCCTGCACGGCGAGTGACCCCGCGATCACGCCCCGGCGGGCCGCCTCCACCAGCGGATCGCCCGCGGCCAGGCGGGCGGCCAGCACGCCGGTGAAGGCGTCGCCGGCGCCGGTGGTGTCGACGACGTCGGTGCGCGGTGCGGGCAGCGTCGTCGTCACGCCGTCGGCCGCGGTGACGATCGCTCCCCGCGCGCCCCGGGTGGTCACGACCGCCCCGACGCCCCGGCCGCGCAGCGCGTCGTGTGCCGCAGAGATGCCGTCCTCGTCGGTGACCCCGTCGAGTCCCGCGACGACCGCCAGCTCGTGTTCGTTGACGACGAGGACGTCGCAGCGGGCCAGCAGCGGGCCGGGCAGCATGGCGGCCGGCGCGGCGTTGAGCACGAACAGGCCCGTGGTGCGATCGGCGGCAGCGTGCACGACCTCGACGGGAATCTCCAACTGCGCCAACATGACTGCGGCCGTACCGATCGAGGCGGGTAGCGTGTCCGCCGCCCAGTGGTGATTGGCCCCCGCGATGACGACGATGGTGTTGTCCTGCTCTGCCACGGTGATCCAGGCCGTCCCCGTGACGTGGGCGTCGAGCACCGCCACGTCGTCGGTCGAGACCCCGCGCTGGACGAGGCGCTCCCGGGCCCGCGCCCCGTCGGCGTCGTCACCGGTGCCGGCCACCATCGCGACCGTGGCGCCCGCAAGTGCCGCGGCCACGGCCTGATTGGCGCCCTTGCCGCCCACCGACGAGCTGACCGAGGTGCCCATGATGGTCTCCCCGGGGCGGGGAAAGCGCGGGGCGGTCACGACGTGGTCGACGTTGATCGAACCCACCACGACGACGGACGGCGCCTCAGGCATCGTCGTCACCGGCGATCGCCCCCGTGATCAGACCGACGAGTTCGTCACCGGTGGTCTCGCTCGTGGCGCGGTGCGCCGCCGTCCTGCCGCGCCGCAGCACCCAGGCGCTGTCGGCGACGCGCATGACCTGACCCATGTCGTGGCTGACCAGCAGGACGGTCACCCCGTTGTCACGCAGCCGGGTGATCAGCTTCTCCACCGCGGCGGTCTCGCGGACGCCGAGCGCGGCGGTCGGCTCGTCCATGATGACCAGTGTGGTGCCCCAGTTGGCGGCGCGCGCGATGGCGACGCTCTGCCGCTGGCCGCCCGACATGCGGCGCACGGTGGCGCGGACGTCGGGCACGTCGACGTCGAGATCGGCGAGGATCGTCGTGCTCTCGGCGATCATCTCCTTCTTGTTCAGCACCCGGAACGGCACGACGCCGCGGGTCAGCTCGCGGTTCAGGAACAGGTTCTGCCAGACCTGCAGATCCTCGATCAAGCCGAGGTCCTGATACACCGTCTCGATGCCGAGATGCCTTGCGTCGTCCGGTGATTGGAGTCTGATGGGCTCACCGCGGAACAGGATCTCGCCGTCGTCGGGTGGGTGCACCCCGGTCAGGCAGCGCACCAGGGTCGACTTGCCGGCGCCGTTGTCGCCGAGCAGCGCGGTGACCCGGCCCTGCGAGAGGGTCAGGTTCACGCCCCGCAGCGCGCGTACGGCGTCGAAGGACTTGGTGACGCCACGGACGTCGACCAGCGGCGCCCCGTCCGTCGGATCGGTCACGATGAGCTCATTTCTGGAACCGGGAGATGAAGGCGGCGCCGAGCACGACGGCGCCGACGGCCACGGGCTGGTAGTTCTGCGAGATGCCGATCAGCGTGAAGCCGTTGATCAGGCTGGTGAGCAGTACCGCTCCCACCGCCGATCCCAGGACGGACGCGCGGCCGCCGAACAGGCTGGAGCCACCGAGGACCACCGCGGCGATCGAGGACAGCAGCAGGTCGGTCTGCAGGCTGGGGTCAGCGCCCCCGGTGCGGGCGACCAGCAGGATGCCCGCCACCCCGCACGCCAGGCCGGACAGGACGTAGGCCAGCATCCTGATCCGCCCGACGTCGATGCCAGTTCCCCTGGCCGCCTCCAGGTTTCCGCCCGTGGCCAGCAGATGCGTCCCGGTCTTGGTGGCGAACAGCAGGAACGCCACGAAGAGGGCGGCGATGATCGCGACCAGCCAGAACCACCGCACCGGCCCGACGCCGTCCAGCGCCAGCCCCTGCAGGAACGGCGACGACACCGCGACGGTGTTGCCTCCCGTCAGCAGCAGGGTGGCCCCACTGACCACCGACAGACTGCCGAGGGTGACGATGAAGTCGGTCATGCCCAGGCGAGCGATCAGCAGCCCGTTGATCAGGCCGACGATTCCGCCCGCGACGAGCGCCAGCAGCATCGACACCGCGAGGTTGACCCCGTGGGTGTAGGCGAAGCCCAACGTGGCTGCGGCCCAAGGCAAGTTGGAGCCCACCGACAGGTCGATGCCCGCGACGGCGACGACCACCTGCTGGCCCATCGCGAGCACCATCAGGATCGAGGCGGAGACGAGCAGGTCGGTCAGGTTCGCCACGGTGAGGAAGTGCGGCGTCGCGATGAAGAAGACGACGAAGACGATGACGAGCCCGATCGGGGCGGCGTATCTGGCCGCCGCCCCGACCGACGGTCGCGTGCGCGCGGTGCGCCCGGCGGTCGGCGCGGCGGTCGCCGTGGCCATCACTTCCCGCCGGTGATCGGGTTGTCATACGGCTCGAACGGCTGCGGGAAGGCCGCGAGCGCCTTGTCGACGTTGGACGCGTCGATCAGCACGATGGGCGCGACGACGCGGGCGGGAACCGGCTTCTTGGCGGCCAGGTTCGCGCACGCCTGCACGGCCATTTGGCCTTCGGCATAAGGGTATTGGCTGATGGTCCCCGACAGGGTGCCGTCCTTGACCGCCTGCAGCGCCGCGGTGATGCCGTCGACGGAGATGATGGAGATCGCACCCGACTTGCCCGCGTTCTTCACCGCCTGGGCCGCGCCAAGACCCATCGTGTCGTTGGCCGCGAAGATGCCCTTGATGGTCGGGTGCGCGCGGAGCAGGTCCGCGGTGACGGTGAGCGCGGTGTTCTGGTCGTAGTTGGCGGGCTGGGTGGCGACGATCTGCACCTTGCCCTGCGTCGCCTGAGTGAACCCGGCGAGACGGTTGATCCCGTTCTGCTCGCCGGCGATGCCCTGCAGCACGGCCACGTCGCCGCCACCGCCCATGGCCTTCATCAGGGCCTGACCCGCCTGCTGGCCGGCCGACAGATTGTCCGCGCCGATGAACGATGCGTAGGACACCCCGGCGGCCTTGGACGCGTCCGCACTGATCTGCGTGTCGAGGTTCAGGATCGGAATGTTCTTCCTGGCCACCGGAACCAGCGGGGTGATGACGTTGGTGTCGTTGACCGGGACGACGCCGAAGCAGTCGTAGTCCTGCGCCGCGAGTGCGGAAATCTTGGTGTTCTCCCCGGTCGAGTCGGTCTCGGAGCTACCCGCTTGGACGGTGACGTCCAGACCCTGCTTCTTGGCCTCGGCCATCGCCCCGTCGCGCAGCGCCGCCCAGTAGGGATTGGTGAAGTCGCGCGTGACGATGGCGATGCGGGGACCGGCGCTGGCCGTGCTCTCGCCACCGGACCCCCGGTTGCATCCCGCCGACGTCAACGCCAGTGTCGTGGCCAGGGCGGCGACGGCCGCGACGCGGCACCGTCGTCGGCTGAGGGGGTTCGTCATGATGCTTCCTTTCTCATCGGCGTCGCCGTGGTGGCGACGGCCGGGGGTCGAATTCTGGTGCTGGACCGCAGGATTGGCGTCGGACGACCCGGCAGGCCGGGAAGGCGCCGTGGGCCGGGCGGCCGGCCAGCAGCGCCAGCATGGCGTCCACGGCGGCGGTGGCCATCGCGTCGACGGGCTGCGCCACCGCGGCGAGCGGCGGGTCGAACAGGTCGAACCACGGCGCGTCGTCGAACCCGACGAGGGAGACGTCCCGCGGCACCCGCAGGCCCGCCTGCCGCAGACCCTTGAGCGCACCGACCGCCATCAGGCCGTCGGCGGCGAAGATGGCCGTCGGGGGACGGGTCCGCCGCATCAGCCCGATGGCGGCCGTCGCCCCGCTGTCCTGCCGGAAATCTCCTTCGACGACGGAGATCTCGCCATGGGCGACGCCGCGGCCCACCAGTGCCTCGACGAGCAGATCGCGGCGTTCGCGACCCACCTGGGTCTGCAGCGGGGGAGCGATGATGCCGATGCGCCGATGCCCGAGAGCGGTCAGCCACTCGGCGACCTCGGCGAGCGCGGCGCCGGGGTCACTGCGCACGACGGGACAGTCGCGAAGGTGACGGGCGGCGGCGTCGCGGCCGGTCACCTCGATCGGCCGGTCCAGCAGGACCAGGCGGGCCCCGGCCGCACCCGCCCGGTGCAGGCCGGGGGTCATGGCCGAGGTCGGCACGACGATCACGCCGTCGACCTGACGGCCGTCGAGGAGGTTCAGCAGGTATTCGTCCTGGCGTTCGGGGTCCTCGTCGCTGTTGCAGAGCACCAGCGAGTGCGACGACGTCGCCGCGGCCCGCTGAATGGCGCCGGCGAGGTCGGCGAAGAACGGGTTGGCGACGTCGCTGACGACGAGGCCGATCGTGCGGGTCGACGCGGTGCGCAGGGCCCTGGCCCCCACGTGCGGCCGGTATCCCATCTCGCGCGCGGCCCGTTCGACGTTGAGGCGCGTGGCCTGCGAGATGCGCGGGTCTCCCGCGAGGGCCAGCGAGACGGTGGCCGACGAGACGCCCGCCCGCTCCGCCACGTCCTTCATCCGGACCGCCACCCCCGCTCCTTTGCGAGTTCAATCGATTAACTAACCGAGTGTGACATGGGTCTCATCAGACCGTCAAGGCTCGTAGCGACCCGCGGCTCGGCGGAGGCCGCCGCGGTACGGGTGGCCCGGCCGTCCGCCGGAGGATTCAGCAAACTCCGGCCGATCCGCGGCGACCGCGTGAACGCCACGCTGCGGCGATCGAGTCCGGCAGAGCGAAATCGCAGGCGCACAGTCTGCGCTCAGGGACGGCTGCAACAATCGATCCGGCCCGTCGGCAATGGCGGAAATAGCGCCGGTTCCGACGACTCAGAAATTTGATTCACGACTCCCAGGAATGGACCTGAACTTCACGAATTGAATCAATAATGGGCCAGAATGCGGAGAAATGCCGCGCCGTCGATCGGCGGCAATATTAGCTCGCATCGGCGGTTCGCGAGCATCCGCCCCGACGGGTAGCATTCGGCCGGCAGACGGATCGACATGAAGTGACGTCAATTGTCCTGGAGGGCATCGTGTCTAACAACCCGTTCGATGACGAGAATGGCAGCTTCGTCGTCCTCATCAATGACGAAGAGCAGCACAGCCTGTGGCCCACCTTTGCCGATATCCCCGACGGATGGCGGGTCGTCTTCGGCGAGGCCGATCGCTCCTCGTGTCTGAACTACATCGACCGGGAATGGACCGACATTCGGCCCAAGAGTCTGCGCGACAGATTGGCCGAACACCAGCGCAATTAATCGTCCATCTGTCCAATCGGGGGTAGTGAATGCCGCAGGGCAACCCGGCGGTGCCGGTCACCCGGGGTCAGCTCGACGTGTGGCTGGCACAGGAGGCGGGCCACCCCGGTACGGACTGGCAACTCGGTCTGTTCGTGGAGCTCGGGGGTGCCGTCGAGCGCGAGGCCCTGGAATGGGCGATCACGCGGGCGGTGGCCGAGGCCGAGCCGGTCAGGGCCACCTTCTTCGAAGAGGACGGCCAGCTCCTGCAGCGGACGGTCGACTATCCCGCAGTCGACCTCGACGTCGTCGACACCGGCGGCGCGGCCGACCCGATGTCGCAGGCCCGCGCGCTGGCGACGTCGATCCAGGCCACGCCGATGCCACTGGACGGACGGCTGTTCTCGTTCACGCTGTTCGATGCGGGGTTCGGTGCTGAATTCAACGCTGCCCTCTTCGTCTGCTGCCACCACATCGTCATCGACGGTTACGGGCTGTCGCTGCTGTGTCGGCGCATCGCCGCGATCTACTCCGCGCTGGTGTCCGGGGCGGCGATCCCGCCACCGATCTTCGGTTCCCTGCAGGACCTCGTCGACGTCGAGTCCGACTACGCGGCCTCCGACGAGTACGCCCAGGACGAGGAGTACTGGGCGGCCAACGTGCCGACGACCGGCGCCTCCCTGCACCGCCTGCCCGACGCCGACCACGGCGACGAGACGGCGGGGTCGTCGGCTCCGGTCGCCCTCGACGCCGGCGTCCTGGCCGACGTGCACCGGATGTGCGAGACGGCGGGCATCTCGCGCTCGACGGTGCTCGCGGCGGCCTGCGCCGTCATCGTGCGCAGCTGGGGTGCCGAGGACGACGAGGTCGTCCTCGACCTTCCCGTCAGCCGGCGGGTGCATCCGGACTCGAAGACCATTCCCGGGATGGTCGCCGGGGTCGTACCCCTGGTGTTGCGGGTGTCGCCCGATGCCACCGTCGCCGACTTCTGCGCGCACGTCGACGCGCGCATCGGGGAGGCCCTGCGCCACCAGCGCTACCCGGTCCAGGCGCTCGAACAGACCGCCCTGCAGGGCCCGGGCCGGGTCACCGACCGCGTCGTCATCGACTTCCTGCCTTCGGGATTCACCATCCCGTTCGGGGCCGCCCAGGCGTCGGCGTCGCTGATCTCCGGACTCGGGCGCAGCTTCGGGCTGATCTTCTCCGGCACCGGCGACGAACTGGTGTTCAGCACGCTGGGGGACGGCAGGCCGTTCACCACCGCCGTCGACGTCCCCGAACTCGCCGGCCGGCTGGAACGGGTGCTCGCGGCGATGGCCGCCGACCCGGGCCGACGGCTGTCGGCGCTGGATCGACGACCCGGACGGGAGCTGGAACACCTTGCGGCCTTGGGGAACTGGGTCGCGCTCGAGGGCGGCTCGACCGCGGCACCGGCCTCGGTGCCGGAGGCGTTCGCCGTGCAGGTCGACCGCAGCCCGGGCGCGGTGGCCCTCAGCGGTCCCGACGGCTCGCTGACCTACCGCGAACTCGACGATGCCGCGCGCCACGTCGCGCAGCGCCTCGCCGACCGCGGGGTGGGACCGGGTCGGACCGTGGCGCTGCTGCTGCCCCGATCCACGGAGTCGGTCGTCGCCATCATGGGGGTGCTGCACTCCGGCGCCGCCTACCTGCCGATCGACCCCGCGCTGCCGGCCGAGCGCATCGCCTTCATGCTCGCCGACGCCATGCCCTTCGCCGTCGTCACGAATGCCGAATTGACAGGTCTGGTCCAAGGATTCGACGGTGTGGTCCTCGACCTCGACGATCCCGCGGGTGACCTCGAGCCCGGCCCGCCGCCCGCGGGTGCCGCCCCCGACGACGTCGCCTACGTGATCTACACGTCCGGCACGACGGGCACCCCCAAGGGCGTGGCCATCACCCACCGCAACCTGACGCAGCTCATCGCGTCGCAAGACGGCGGCCTGCCGCCGGCAGCCGAGCAGGCGTGGTCGCACTGGCACTCCTACGCCTTCGACTTCTCGGTGTGGGAGATCTTCTCGGCGCTGCTGCGCGGCGGTCGCCTCGCGGTCGTACCGGAGTCGGTGGTCGGCGAGCCCGAGGACTTCCACGACTTCCTGGTGACCCAGCAGGTCACCGTGCTCACCCAAACCCCTTCCGCCATGGGCATGTTGGCGTCCGAGGGGCTGGAGTCGACGGCGTTGGTGATGGGCGGGGAGGCCTGCCCCGCCGACGTCGTGGACCGGTGGGCGCCGGGGCGGGTCATGATCAACGCCTACGGCCCGACCGAGACCACGATCTACGTCGCGGTCAGCGCACCCCTGCGCGCCGGTGGCGGGGCGGCGCCGATCGGATCGCCGGTGCCGGGGTCGGCGCTGTTCGTGCTCGACGGGTGGATGCAGCCGGTGTCGCCGGGGGTGATCGGTGAGCTGTACGTGGCGGGCGCCGGGCTCGGCGTCGGGTACGTGCGCCGCACCGGGCTGACGGCGTCGCGCTTCGTGGCCTGCCCGTTCGGCCGCGCCGGAGAGCGGATGTACCGCACGGGCGACCTGGTGTACTGGGGCGCCGACGGACAGTTGCGCTACGTCGGGCGGGCCGACGAGCAGGTCAAGATCCGCGGGTACCGCATCGAACTCGGCGAGGTGCGCACGGCGTTGGCCGCGCTCGACGGGGTCACCCACGCGGCCGTCGTCGCCCGTGAGGACCGCCCCGGTGACAAGCGGCTCGTCGGCTACGTCACCGGCGCCGTGGACCCCGGGCAGGCGCGGACGGCGCTGGCTGCCCGGTTGCCCGCCTACCTGGTGCCCGCGGCCGTGGTGGTGCTGCCCGAATTGCCGCTGACCTCGAGCGGAAAGCTCGACACCCGGGCCCTGCCCGCACCGGAGTACGTCGTCGGCGAGTACCGGGCCCCGGTGACGACGGCCGAGGAGATCCTGGCCGGCATCTTCGCCGAGGTGCTGGGTGTCGAGCCGCCGCAGGTCGTCGGCGTCGACGACTCCTTCTTCGAGCTGGGCGGCGACAGCATCCTCTCGATGCAGGTGGCGGCGCGGGCGAGGGCAGCGGGGCTGACGTGCCGTCCGCGCGACGTCTTCGTCGAGCAGACGGTGGCCCGGCTCGCGCGGGTGGCCGCGGCGTCGGGCGATCAGTCCGACGAGGTCGACGAGGGCGTCGGCGCGGTTCGGCTCACGCCGATCATGGCGTGGCTGGCCGATCGTGGCGGGCCGATCGACGAGTTCAATCAAACCGTCGTCCTTCGGGCTCCGAGCGGCGTCACCGAGGACGACGTGGCCGCGCTGCTGCAGGCTCTCCTCGACCGGCACGCCATGCTGCGGCTGCGCGTGAACGGCGACCCGGGTGGGTGGTCGTTGCAGGTGCCCGCCGTCGGCTCCGTCGATGCGCGGGACTGCCTGCGCGTGGTGGCCGACCTGTCCGACGACGCCGTGGCGTCGGCGCGCTCGCGTCTCGACCCGGCTGCCGGCCGGCTGGTCAGCGCGCTGTGGGCACCCGCCGACGGCCGGCTCGCGCTGATCGTCCACCACCTGGCGGTCGACGGCGTGTCCTGGCGAATCCTGGTGGAGGACATCAACGTCGGCTGGGCGCAGCGCCGCGCGGGACAGCCGATCGAGCTGGCGCCGACGGGCACCTCGTTCCAGCGCTGGGCCGACCTGCTCCCCGAGATCGCAGGCCGCCCCGACGTCGTCGCCCGGGCCGCCGAGTGGGCGGCGATCGATGCGGCCCCCGCCGCACTGCCGCCACCGGGGGACGCCGACACCCATGCCACGGCGGGACGGCTGTCGCTGTCGCTGGACGCCGAGCACACCCGGATGCTGCTCGGCGAGGTACCCGCCGCCTTCCACGCCGGGGTCCAGGACCTCCTGCTGATCGGTTTCGCAATGGCGTTCAGCGCTTTTCGCGACACCCCCACCGAGATCGTCATCGACGTCGAAGGCCACGGACGGCACGAGGAGTTCGCCCCGGACGTCGACCTCTCGCGCACCGTCGGGTGGCTCACCGCCAAGTACCCGGTCGCCCTGCGGCTCCTCGCGGGCGACGCGACGCTGGGGGACGTCGTCAAGGACGCCAAGGAACAGCTCCGCGCCCTGCCGCACCCCCTGACCTACGGTCTGCTCGCCTACGCCGAGGGCGGCCCGGCGGGTCCCGATCCGACCATCGGCTTCAACTACCTTGGCCGCCTTGGTCTTCCGGCCGTGCCCGAGGTGGACGAACTGTGGCGGCTCGGCGCGGAGGGGCTGTCGTTGGGCGGCGCGGCCACCGCGGCGGCGCTGCCGCTGTTCCACACCCTGGAGCTCAACGCGGGAGCGGTCGACACCGAGGCGGGCCCGCAGCTGCGCGCCGACTGGACCTGGGCGACCCACGTCCTCGACCATGCCGACGTCGAACGGCTGGGCCGGCTGTGGTTCGACGCGCTCACCGACATCTGCGCCCACGTCCGTGCCGGTGGGGGAGGGCTGACCCCGTCCGACATCGCCCCCGCCCGGCTGACCCAGCAGCAGATCGACGACGTGCAGCGGCGCTACCGGGTCGCCGACATCCTGCCGCTCACCCCGCTGCAGCAGGGGTTGCTGTTCCACACCACCACCGCGCAGGACCGCGCCGAGCTCGCCGAGACCTATTCGGTGCAGCTGGACTTCACCCTCACCGGCACCCTCGACCCCGATCGGCTGCGCGACGCGGTGCGCGCCGTGGTCGCCCGACACCCCCATCTGGCGGCGCAGTTCCACCAGCAGTTCGCCGAACCCGTGCAGCTCATCCTCGCCGAACCCGACATCGCCTGGCAGTTAGTCGACGCCGACGACGTCTCCGGTCCCGGCGAGCTCGAGAAGCTGTGCGCCGACGAGCGCACGGCCGTCTGCGATCTGGCCAACCAGCCCGCGTTCCGGGCCGTGCTGATCCGCATCGCCGAGAACCGGCACCGCTTCGTGCTGACCAACCACCACATCGTGCTCGACGGGTGGTCGATGCCGATCCTGCTGCGGGAGATCTTCACCAGTTACGCCGGGCACCGGCTGCCTGCGGCCGCGTCCTACCGCACGTTCATCACCTGGCTCGCCGAGCGCGACCTCGACGCCGCACGGGCCGCGTGGGGCGAGGTGCTCGCAGGACTCGACGCGCCGACCCTGGTCGCCGCCCTCCGCGGCCGCGACGACCGATTCGGTTCGGGCCGACGCGGTTTCGCCTCGGTGCAGCTGTCGGCCGAGACGACCGGCGCGCTGGGCGACCTCGCCCGGTCGTGCCACACCACGGTCAGCACGGTGCTGCAGGGCGCGTGGGGGGTGCTGCTCGGTGCGCTGACCGGATCGTCGGACGTCGTGTTCGGCACGGCCAGGTCGCGGCTGGGTCAGCTGGAGGTGCAGGACGCCGAGGCGATGGTCGGACTGCTGATCAACACCGTGCCGGTCCGCGCCCGCCTCACCCCGGCCACCACCGCCGTCGAACTGCTCGACGGGCTGCAGGCCGCCCACAACGCCACCCTCGAGCATCAACACCTGGCGCTCAACGAGATTCACCGCGTGACCGGTCACGAGCAGCTCTTCGACACACTGTTCGTCTACGAGAACTATCCGGTCGACGCGGGCACCCCGCTCGGCGTCGACGACCTCGCCATCGCCGAGTTCGCCAACCGCGAGTTCAACCACTACCCGCTCACCGTGGAGGCTCTGCCGGGTCCGCAGCTCGGCCTGCACGTCGAATACGACGCCGACGTCTTCGGCGCCGCCGAGATCGACTCGCTGCTGGCGCGTTTCGATCGCATCCTGGCCGTGATGACCGCCGAGCCGACGCGCGCGTTCTCGTCGGTCGACCTCCTCGATGCGTCCGAGCGCGATCGCCTCGCACGGTGGTCGGGGGCCGGGGGGTCGGCGCCGGTGGGCCTGGGACCCGGACCCGAACTCCTGGCCGCGGTCGACCCCGCTGCGCCGGCCGTCGTGGACGGCGACCGCAGCCTCACCTACCGCGATCTCGACGCGGCCTCGAACCGGTTGGCACGCAGGCTGATTCAGGCCGGGGTCGGACCCGAGCGGGCCGTCGGGGTAGCCCTCGACCGCAGCGCCGAACTGGTGACGGCCTGGTGGGCGGTGCTGAAGGCCGGCGGCATCTACGTGCCGCTGGACGCGCACCACCCCGTGGAGCGGATCGCCACGGTGCTCGACGCGGTGGATGCGGTGTGCGTGCTGACCGGTGAGACCGACTCGGTGCCGGGAGCGGGGTCGCGCCCGGTGCTGCGCCTCGACGGCATCGATGCCAGCGGCTTGGACGCGGGGCCCGTCACCGACGGCGATCGGCTGGCGCCGCTCGCGGTGGACGACACGGCCTACGTCATCTTCACCTCCGGGTCCACCGGCGAGCCCAAGGGCGTCGCGGTCAGCCATGCCGGACTGCTCGGAGCCGCTGCGGCACAACGCGATCTGTTCGGTCTGACCGCGCAGGACCGGGTGCTGATGGTGGCCGCGCCGACCTTCGATGCCTCCCTGTACGAGATCCTCATGGCGACGGGGGTGGGCGCGGCCCTGGTCGTCGCACCCCACGACGTCTACGCCGGTGACGCCCTCACCGCGTTGATGCAGCAACATCGCGTGAGCGCCAGCCTGCTGACCCCGACCGTGGTGGCCTCGCTGGACCGCACCCGGCTCACCGCTCTGGCGACCCTCGTCACCGGCGGAGAGGCCTGCCCCGACGAGCTGGTGCAGGCGTGGGCCCCCGGCCGGGAACTGTTCAACGCCTACGGTCCCAGCGAGGCCACGATCTGGGCGACGGGGGCCAGGCTGACGCCGGCGGGCCGGGTCAGCATTGGCACGCCGATCGCCGGGGTCCGGACACTGGTGCTCGACGCTCGACTCCATCCCGCGCCGGTCGGGGTGCCCGGCGAGCTCTACCTGGCCGGGCCCGCCCTGGCGCACGGCTACGTGGGCCGACCGACGCTGACCGCCGAGCGCTTCGTCGCCGATCCCCATGGCGACCAGTCGGATTCGGGCACGCGGATGTACCGCACCGGTGACCTCGCGCAGTGGAACCCCGACGGCACCCTGGACTACCTGGGTCGCGTCGACACCCAGATCAAGCTGCGCGGGCAGCGGATCGAACTCGGCGAGATCGAAAGCGCGCTGCTGGCCTGCCCGCAGGTGGGCCAGGCCGCCGCCACGGTGCACCACGGCACCGCGGGACCCCAGCTCGTCGGATACATCACCTTCGAGCACGCCACCAGCGCGCACCGCGACACCGACCACGACGACGAGATCGTCGGGGAGTGGCGCCACGTCTACGACGAGCTCTACGCCGCCGATGGCGACGAGCCCGGCTTCGGAATGGACTTCCGCGGCTGGACCAGCAGTTACACCGGTGATCCCATCCCGCTCGAGGAGATGCGGGAGTGGCGCTCGGCGACGGTGGCCCGCATCATGGCGCTGCGCCCGCGCCGGGTGCTGGAGATCGGCGCGGGCTCGGGCCTGGTGCTGTCGCAGGTGGCGCCGCACTGCGAGCGCTACGTCGCCACCGACGTGTCGCCGGAGGCCATCGAGAAGCTCCGCGTCGCGTTGGGAGACGGGGACGTGCCCTGGCGTGACCGCGTCGAGCTGCTGGCCAGGCCCGCCCACGTCACCGACGGCCTACCCGCAGGGAACTTCGACGTCATCGTCGTCAACTCGGTGGTGCAGTACTTCCCGAATGCGGCGTACCTGACCGAGGTGATGGACAACGCCGTTCGACTCCTGGCCCCCGGCGGCGCGCTGTTCATCGGCGACGTGCGAAACCACGACCTGCAGAACGCCTTTCAGACCGCGATCGCCATCGCGCGATCGGGCAGCGCGCAGACCGACGCCGCCGTGCTCCGCCAGCGCGTGCAGCACGCCGTGCTCGGTGAGCCCGAACTGCTGCTGTCGCCGGAGTTCTTCACGGCGTGGGCGGCCGGCCGGCCGGCGCCGGTGGGGTTGAGCATCGACCTCAAGCGGGGGTCCTCGGACAACGAGCTGAGCCGGTACCGCTACGACGTCACCATCCGCACGGCCGACTCGGTGCGCTCACTGGCCGCCGCCCCCACCTGGTCGTGGGCACAGTGCGGCGGTGCGGCCGGGGTGCGCGACCGTGTGGCCCTCGAACGACCGGATGCGTTGCGCATCAACGGTATTCCGCGTGCCGGGGTCATCGACGACGTTCGGCTGGAGGAGGCGTTGGCCGCGGGACGCCCCGTGACCGAGGCGGCACAGCACGCCGACGGGCCGCCCGCGACCACCCCGGACGTGCTGTACGAGATCGGCGAATCCGCGGGCTATCACGTCACCGTCACCTGGGGTGCGCAGCCGGGCACGATCGAGGCCGTCTTCGTCGCGCCGGGGGACGCGGCGCTCACCGACCTCTACCTCCCGCCGGCGGGGGCGCACCAGCGCGTACCCGCCAACGAGCCCCACGGCAGCACGAAGATCAGCGCCGTGCGTCAGCGGTTGCGGGCGCGACTGCCCGACTACATGGTCCCGCCGCACATCGTCGTGCTCGACGAGATGCCGCTGACGTCGTCGGGCAAGCTCGACCGCCGGGCCCTGCCCGCCCCCGAGTACACCGACGGCGACACCTACCGCCGCCCGGTCGGCGTCGTCGAGGAGATCCTCGCCGACATCTACGCCCAGGTGCTCGGCGTGCAGCGCGTGGGCGTGGACGACTCGTTCTTCGACCTCGGCGGTGACTCGCTGTCGGCGATGCGGCTCATCGGCGCGGTGAACGCCAGCCTCGGCGTCGAACTGTCGGTGCGCACCCTCTTCGACGCGCCGACCGTCGCGCTGCTGGCACCACGCGTCGGCGGTGACGCGGTGCGCCTGGAACCGCTCGTCGCCGCCGAGCGACCCGACGTCGTCCCGCTGTCCTTCGCCCAGCACCGGCTGTGGTTCTTCGACCAGCTGCAGGGGCCATCGGCGACCTACAACCTGGCGGTCGCGCTGCGGCTGCGGGGGCGGCTGAACGCCGACGCGCTGCGGGCGGCGATGACGGACGTGGTCGGGCGGCACGAGTCGCTGCGGACGCTGTTCACCGCGCCGGAGGGCACCCCGCGCCAGGTCGTCTTGCCCGCCGACGAGGCCGACATCGGTTGGGCCTCGATCGACGCCGGCGGCTGGCCGGTGACGCGGCTCGACGACGCGGTCCGCGCGGCGGCCCAGCACACCTTCGACCTGTCCGAGCACGTGCCGTTGCACGCCACGCTGCTGAGGGTCGCCGACGACCATCACGTGCTCGTGGTCGTGGTGCACCACATCGCGGCCGACGGCTCGTCCATCACGCCACTGGTGCGCGATCTCGGGACGGCCTATGCCAGCCGCAGTGCCGGCCACGCTCCCGGATGGGCGCCGCTGCCGGTGCAGTACGTCGACTACACGCTGTGGCAGCGACGGCTATTCGGCGACCTCGACGCGGCGGACGGTCCCATCGCCGCCCAGCTCGACTACTGGGAACGGGCGCTGGCCGGAATGCCCGAGCAGATCGAGCTGCCCACCGATCGGCGCTACCCGCCCGTCGCCGACCACCGCGGGGCGCGGGTGAGCGTGCAGTGGCCGGTGGAGTTGCAGCAACGCGTCCGCCGGCTCGCCCGCGACCACAACGCGACGAGCTTCATGGTGATCCAGACGGCGTTCGCCGCGCTGCTGGCCGAACTCGGCGCCACGCCGGACGTCGCGATCGGCTTCCCCATCGCGGGCCGCCGCGACGCCGCCCTCGACGACCTCGTCGGCTTCTTCGTCAACACCCTGGTGCTGCGCGTCGATCTCGACGAACATCCCAGCGGCGACCCGACTTTCGCCGAGCTGCTGGCTCAGGTGCGCCGCCAGAGCCTGGCCGCCTACGAGCACCAGGACGTGCCGTTCGAGATGCTCGTCGAGCGGCTCAACCCGACCAGGAGCATGACCCGTCACCCGGTGGTCCAGGTGTTGCTCGGCTGGCAGAACTTCGCCTGGCAGGCCGGTGACGCGGCCGGCCTGGCACTGGGCGATCTCCGGGTGACCCCGTTGCCGGTGGACACCGAGACCGCGCGGATGGATCTGGCGTTCTCCCTCGGTGAGCGGTGGGACGACGGTGGCGAGCCCGACGGACTCGACGTGACGGTGGAATTCCGCACCGACGTCTTCGACGCCGACACGGTCCGCGAGCTCGTCGGGCGACTCGAACGCATGCTGGTGGCGATGACGGCGGATCCGCAGCGTCGGTTGTCGTCGGTGGATCTGCTGGACGAGGTGGAGCGGGCGCGGCTGGATCGGTGGGGCAATCGGGCGGTGCTGGACCGGCCGGTAGCCAAGGCGTCGGTGGTGGGGTTGTTCGCCGGGCAGGTGGCGGCGCGTGGTGATGCGGTGGCGTTGACGTGTGCGGGTCGGTCGTTGACGTATCGGGAGCTCGACGAGGCGTCGAACCGGCTGGCCCGGGTGTTGGTGGAGCGTGGGGCGGGTCCGGGTCGGGCGGTGGCGTTGATGTTCGCGCGCTCGGCGGAGGCGGTCGTGGCGATTGTGGCGGTGTTGAAGTCGGGGGCGGCGTATTTGCCGATCGATCCGGCGTTGCCCGGGGCGCGGGTGGAGTTCATGGTGGGTGACACCGCGCCGGTGGTGGCGGTGACGACGGCCGATCTGGTGGACCGGTTCTCGAGTTTCGACATGCCTGTGGTGGACGTGGCCGATCCGGTGGTGGCCGCGGCGTCGGTGGCGGCGTTGCCGTTGCCGGATCCCGATGATGTGGCGCACGTGATCTATACCTCGGGGACGACGGGTGTGCCGAAGGGTGTGGCGGTGTCGCAATCCAACGTGGCGCAGTTGTTCGCCGGGTTGGATCTGGGGTTCGCGTTGGGTCCGGATCAGGTGTGGACGCAGTTTCATTCCTATTCGTTCGACTTCTCGGTGTGGGAGATCTGGGGGGGCGTTGCTGCACGGTGGGCGGTTGGTGGTGGTGCCCGACGAGGTGGCGCGGTCGGCGGCGGACTTCCACGCGCTGTTGACGGCCGAGGGTGTGACGGTGTTGACCCAAACGCCCTCGGCGGCAGCTGTATTGCCGATCGAGGGGTTGGGGTCGGCGGCGTTGGTGATCGGGGCTGAGCCGTGTCCGCCGGAGTTGGTGGATCGTTGGGCGCCGGGTCGGGTGATGGTCAACGTGTATGGCCCGACGGAGACGACGATGTGGCTGTGCCGCAGTCTGCCGTTGGTGGCGGGGTCGGGGTCACCGCCGATTGGGTCGCCGACGGCGGGGGCGGCGTTCTTCGTCCTCGACGAGTGGCTGCGGCCGGTGCCGACCGGGGTGGTCGGGGAGTTGTACCTGGCGGGTCGCGGTGTGGGCGTGGGGTATTGGCGTCGTGGGGGGTTGACGGCGTCGCGGTTCCTGGCGTGTCCGTTCGGGGCGCCGGGTGAGCGGATGTATCGCACCGGGGATCTGGTGCGGTGGCGCTCGGACGGTCAGCTGGACTATCTGGGTCGGGCTGACGAGCAGGTGAAGATTCGGGGTTTCCGCATCGAGTTGGGCGAGGTGCGGTCGGCGTTGGCGGCCCTGGACGGGGTCGAACAGGCGGCGGTGCTGGCCCGCGAGGACACCCCGGGGGTGACGCGGCTGGTCGGCTACGTCACCGGATCGGTCGACCCGGTGGCGGCGCGGGCGGTGGTGGGGCAGCGGTTACCGGCGTACATGGTGCCCGCGGCGGTGGTGGTGCTCGATGCGTTGCCGGTGACGGTCAACGGCAAGCTCGACACCCGCGCCCTGCCCGCCCCCGACTACGCCGACGCGTCGCGGTACCGGGCGCCGACGGGCGAGATCGAGCAGACGGTCGCCTCGATCTACACCAACGTGCTGGGCGTGGACCGGGTCGGGGTCGACGATTCGTTCTTCGATCTGGGTGGGGATTCGCTGTCGACGATGCGGGTGGTCGCGGCGATCAATGCCGAACTGGGCGTGGACGTCTCGGTGCGGACGATCTTCGAGGCGCCGACCGTGGCGCAGTTGGCGCCGCGCATCGGTCGGGCCGAGGGTGCGGTGGCGCCGCTGGCCCCGATGCCGCGGCCCGAGCGGATCCCGCTGTCCTTCGCCCAGCATCGGCTGTGGTTCGTCGAGCAGCTGCAGGGCCCGTCGGCGGTCTACAACATGCCGGTGGCGCTGCGGCTCACCGGGCCGTTGGACGTGGCCGCGCTGCGCGCCGCGCTGACCGACGTCGTGGCCCGGCACGAGGCGCTGCGCACCGTGTTCGCCGCCCCGGACGGCACGCCCGAGCAGGTGGTCGTGGCAGCCGAGGACGCCGAGATCGCCTGGGACGTGGTGGCTGCCGACGGGTGGAGCGAGGCCCGACTCGCCGAGGCCGCCCGGGCGACGGCGCAGCACGCCTTCGACATCGCCACCGACATTCCGTTGCGGGCGAGCGTGTTTCGCGTGGCTGACGACGAGCACCTGCTGGTCGCCGTCGTGCACCACGTCGCCGCCGACGGCTGGTCGCTGCGGCCGCTGGTGGCCGATCTCGGCGCGGCATATGCCAGCCGGTGCGCCGGTCGGGCCCCCGACTGGGCGCCACTGCCGGTGCAGTACGTCGACTACACGCTGTGGCAGCGCGCGCAGCTCGGTGACCTCGACGACGGTGACAGTCCCATCGCCACCCAGCTCGCGTACTGGGAACGCGCGCTGGCGGACCTGCCCGAACGTCTCGAGCTGCCGACCGACCGGCCCTACCCCTCGGTGGCCGATCAGCGCGGCGCCACGGTCGAGGTGACCTGGCCCGCGGAGCTGCAGCAGCGGGTGGCCCGGGTGGCGCGCGACCACGACGCCACCAGCTTCATGGTGCTCCAGACCGCCCTCGCGGTGCTGCTGTCCGGCCTCACCGCGAGTTCCGATGTCGCCGTGGGATTTCCGATCGCCGGACGCCGTGATAGCGCACTGGACGATCTGGTGGGCTTCTTCGTCAACACCCTGGTCCTGCGCGTCGACCTCGACGGCAACCCCTCGGTCGCGGACCTGCTGGGCCAGGTGCGGGCCCGCAGCCTGGCGGCCTTCGAGAACCAGGACGTGCCGTTCGAGGCGCTGGTCGAGCGGCTCAACCCCAGCCGCAGCCTGACCCACCACCCGCTGGTGCAGGTGATGCTGGGCTGGCAGAACCTGCCGTGGCAGCACGCTGCCGGGGCGGGCTCACTGGCCCTCGACGACCTCGAGGTCACCCCGCTGCCGGTCGACACCGACGTCGCCAGAATGGATGTCGCGTTCTCACTGTCGGAGCGCTGGGGCGAGGACGGGACCGCGGCGGGCATCACCGGCATCGTGGAGTACCGCACCGACGTGTTCGACCGGTCGACCATCGAGGGACTGGTGCGACGGTTCGAGCGCGTGCTCGTCGCGATGACGGCCGATCCGACGCGGACGCTGGCGTCGATCGATCTGCTGTCCGATGCCGAACGGACCCGTCTCGACGGCGTCGGCAACCGGGCGGTGCTCGGCGCGCCGCGGAGCCACGTCTCGATCCCCGAGGCCTTCGCCGTCCACGTCGCCGCGGCGCCGCAGGCCGTGGCGGTCAGCGGCGACGGACCGACCGTGACGTACGCCGAACTCGACGACGCGTCGAATCGCTTGGCGCACATGCTGATCGACGACGGTGTCGGCCCGGGCCGGTGCGTGGCGCTGATGCTGCCGCGGTCCGCCGAAGCGATCGCCGCAATGCTGGCGGTGCTCAAGACCGGGGCCGCCTACCTGCCGATCGACCCGGCGCTGCCGCCGGAGCGCGTCGCGTTCGTCCTCGCCGATGCCGACCCGGTGGCGGTCGTCACCACCGACGAATTCGCTGGCCGCTTCGCCGGTTTCGGCGGGGTGGTGCTCGACGTCGACGACCCCGGCATCGCCACCCATCCCGGCACCGCGGTGTCCGAGGCGCAGCCCGACGACCTGGCCTACGTCATCTACACCTCGGGCACCACGGGCGTGCCCAAGGGCGTCGGGCTGACCCACGCCAACGTGACGCAGCTGCTCGGATCGCTGCGGTCGGACCTGCCGCCCGCCGGGGTGTGGAGCCACGCGCACTCGCTGGCCTTCGACGTGTCGGTGTGGGAGATCTTCGGGGCGCTGCTGCGCGGCGGCCGCGTCGTCGTGATCGCCGACGCGGTGACCAGGTCGGCGGCCGAGCTGCACGCGACGCTGGTGGCCGAGGGCGTCACCGTGCTGACCCAAACGCCTTCCGCGGTCGCCGCGCTGGCGCCGGAGGGAATGTCGGACACGGCGCTCGTCGTCGTGGGTGAGGCGTGCCCGCCGGAGGTCGTCGACCGGTGGGCGGCCGCCTCCCGGGTGATGATCAACGCCTACGGCCCCACCGAGACCACCATGTGCGTGGCGGTCAGCGCACCGCTGGCGGCGGGTTCGGGCGCGGTCCCGATCGGATCGCCGGTCGACGGCGCGGCGCTGTTCGTCCTCGACGCGTGGCTGCGTCCGGTGGCGCCGGGCGTGATCGGAGAGCTCTACGTCGCCGGCGCCGGGCTGGGAGTCGGCTACCTGGGCCGAAAAGAGTTGAGCGCCACGCGATTCGTTGCCTGCCCCTTCGGCGCGCCCGGTCAGCGGATGTACCGCACGGGCGATCTGGTGTGCTGGGGCGCCGACGGTCAGCTGCGCTATCTCGGCCGCGCCGACGAGCAGGTCAAGATCCGTGGCTACCGCATCGAACTCGGCGACGTGCAGGCCGCTCTCGGTGCGGTGGCCGGCGTCGAGCAGGCCGTGGTGATCGCCCGCGAGGACCGTCCCGGCGACACGCGCCTCGTCGGCTACGTCACCGGCACCGCCGACCCCCGCGACGTGCGCGCCGCGGTGGCCACCCGGCTGCCCGCCTACATGGTGCCCGCCGCGGTCGTCGGCATCGACGCCTTGCCGCTGACCGTCAATGGCAAGCTCGACACCCGCGCGCTGCCCGCCCCGGAGTACGTCGTCGGCGCCTACCGGGCGCCCCGCACGCCCGTCGAGGACGTCCTGGCAGGCATCTACGCGGAGCTGCTCGGTCACGATCGCGTCGGCATCGACGACTCGTTCTTCGACCTCGGCGGCGACAGCATCACGGCCATGCGCCTGATCGCCGCCGTCAACACCGGCCTGCGGGCCGACCTCGGGGTGCGCGCGCTGTTCGAGGCGCCGACGATCGCCGAACTCGCCCCGCGGATCGGCGAGGGCACCGACCGGTTGGCGCCGCTCGTGGCGGGCGTGCGGCCCGAGGTCGTCCCACTGTCCTTCGCCCAGCAGCGGCTGTGGTTCCTCGAACAGCTGCAGGGCCCGTCGGCGGTCTACAACCTGGCCACGGCGCTGCGCCTGTCCGGCCGCCTCGACGTGGACGCGCTGCGGGACGCGCTCACCGACGTGATCACCCGGCACGAGAGCCTGCGCACGCTGTTCGTCGCGACGGCCGGCGTACCGCAGCAGGTCGTGCTCCCCGCCGAGCGGGCCGACCTCGGCTGGCAGGTCGTCGACGCCACCTCCTGGCCCGCTGCCCGCCGCGACGAGGCCATCGCCGCCGCGGCGGCCCACGCCTTCGACGTCTCGACCCAAATACCCTTGCGCGCAGTCCTCTTCGTGGTCGGGACCGACGAACACGTACTGGTGGCCGCGGTGCACCACATCGCCGCCGACGGCTGGTCGATCACCCCGCTGGCCCGCGATCTGAGCGTGGCGTACGCGGCGCGTTTCGCGGGCCGGGCCCCGGACTGGGCCCCGCTGCCGGTGCAGTACGTCGACTACGCGCTGTGGCAGCGCGCCCAGTTCGGTGACGCCGCCGACGGCGACAGCCCGCTGGCAGCGCAGGTGGCGTACTGGGAACGGACGCTGACCGGGCTGCCCGAACGCCTGCACCTGCCGACCGACCGGCCCCATCCGCTGATCGCCGACCAGCACGGGGCCACGGTCACCGTCGAGTGGCCCGCCGAGGTGCAGCGGCGCATCGCGCAGACCGCCCGCGAGCACGGCGCCACCAGCTTCATGGTCGTGCAGGCCGCGCTGGCCGCACTGCTGTCGACGCTGGCCGCGACATCCGATGTCGCCGTGGGCTTTCCGATCGCCGGGCGCCGCGACGCTGCGCTCGACGATCTGGTGGGCTTCTTCGTCAACACCCTGGTGCTGCGTGCCGACGTGTCCGGCGATCCCACCTTCGCCGACCTGCTGGCGCAGGTGCAGGGCCGCGCGCTGGAGGCCTTCGAGAACCAGGACGTGTCCTTCGAGGTGCTGGTGGAGCGGCTCAACCCCGCCCGCAGTCTGGCCCACCATCCGCTGGTGCAGGTCATGCTGGCCTGGCAGAACCTGCCGGGTCAGGGCAACGCCCCCGTCGCCGGGCTGGCCCTCGGCGACCTGCACGTCACCCCGATTCCGGTGGACACCAAGACCGCCCGCATGGACCTCGTCATCTCCCTGGGGGAGCGGTGGTCCGCCGACGGCCACCCGGCGGGCATCGGCGGCACCGTCGAATACCGCACCGACCTCTACGACGCGGCGACCGTCGAGACGTTCGTCGCCCGGCTGTACCGGGTGTTGAATGCGGTGACGGCGGACCCGGCGCTGCGGGTGTCGGCGGTGGATCTGCTCGACGATGCCGAGCGGGCGCGGTTGGACGTGGTGGGGAACCGGGCGGCACTCCTGGGCGAAAGCGTCGAAAGTCGTTCGCTGACAGCGCTGTTCGCCGCAAAGGTGGCGCGCACGCCCGATGCGGTGGCGCTGCGGTGGGAGGCGCGGTCGTGGACCTACGCCGAACTCGACGACGCCTCGGAGCGGTGGGCGCGGGTGCTCGCCGCGCGCGGTGCGGGCCAGGGTCGCACGGTGGCGCTGTTGCTGTCGCGGTCGGCGGAGGCGATCACGACGATTCTGGCGGTGCTCAAGACCGGCGCGGCGTACGTGCCGATCGATCCGTCGCTGCCGGCGGCGCGGGTGGAGTTCATGCTCGCCGACGCCGAGCCGGTGGCGGTGGTGACGGCCGGCGACTGGGTCGGTCGGCTGGAGGGTCTCGGAGTCGAGGTCCTCGACGTGCACGACGACCACGAAAGCCATGACGAGACAACGCTTTCGGAGCCGGATCCCGACGACGTCGCCTACCTCATCTACACCTCGGGCACCACGGGCCAGCCCAAGGGCGTGGCGGTGACCCATCGCAACGCCACCCAGCTGTTGACGTCGGACTCGGGACTGCCGCACGCGGGCGTGTGGAGTCAGTGGCATTCGCTGGCGTTCGACGTCTCGGTGTGGGAGATCTTCGGGGCGCTGCTGCATGGCGGTCGCCTGGTCGTGGTGCCCGAGTCGGTGGCGCGGTCACCGCAGGACCTCCATGCGCTGCTCGTCGCCGAGGGCGTCACGGTGTTGAGCCAGACGCCGTCGGCGGCCGGGGCGCTCTCACCCGACGGGCTGGACGGCGTCACGCTGATCGTCGCCGGGGAGGCCTGCACGGGTGAGCTGGTGCGGCGCTGGGCGCCCGGGCGCGTGATGATCAACGCCTACGGTCCGACCGAGGCCACGGTGTACGCGGCCATCAGCGCACCGCTGACCCCGGCGCCCGGGGTGGTGCCGATCGGGTCGCCCGTGCCGGGAGCGGCGGCGTTCGTGCTCGACGACCGGCTGCGCCCGGTGCCCGTCGGCGTGATCGGCGAACTGTACGTGGCGGGTGCGGGGGTGGCGTCGGGGTACGTCCGCCGCGGTGGGCTGACGGCGTCGCGCTTCGTGGCGTGCCCGTTCGGCGGGCCGGGCGCCCGCATGTACCGCACGGGGGATCTGGTGCGCTGGCGCGCCGACGGGCAGCTGGACTATCTGGGCCGCGCCGACGAGCAGGTCAAGATCCGCGGCTACCGCATCGAGCTCGGCGACGTGCGGGCGGCGCTGGCCGGGTTGGGCGGTGTCGCTCAGGCCGCGGTCCTCGCGCGCGAGGACCGCCCCGGCGACACGCGCCTCGTCGCGTACCTGACCGGCACTGCCGATCCACGCGCGGTCCGGGCGGAGCTGGCAGAGCTGTTGCCCGCGTACATGATTCCGGCCGCCGTGGTGTCGGTGCCGGAGCTGCCGCTGACGGCCAACGGCAAGCTCGACGTGCGCGCGCTGCCCGCCCCCGAGTACGCCGCCGACGACTACCGCGCCCCCGGCACGCCCGCCGAGGAGATCCTGGCCGGCATCTTCGCCGACGTCCTCGGCGTGGAGCGCGTCGGGGTGGACGACTCGTTCTTCGACCTCGGCGGCGACAGCATCTCGTCGATGCAGGTGGTGACGCGCGCCAGGGCAGCCGGACTGACGTGCCGCACGCGTGACCTGTTCGTCGAGCAGACCGTCGCGCGGCTGGCCCGGGTGGCGCAGTTCGCCGACGGCGCCACGGCCACGGCCGATCCCGGCATCGGACCGGTGCCGGTCACCCCGATCGCGCGCTGGCTGGCCGAGGTCGACGGACCCGTGGCCGAGTTCAACCAGACCGTGCTCGTTCAGGCCCCGGCCGGCGTCGACGACGCCGACGCGGCGGCGATGCTGCAGGTGCTGCTCGACCGGCACGCGACGCTGCGGATGCGTGCCACGCCCGACGATGCGGCGGGTTGGACTCTGGTCGTGCCCGAGGCGGGGACCGTCGACGCTCGCGACCGCCTGCACGTCGTCGACGTCCTGTCCGACGAGGCCGTGGTGGCGGCGCGGTCGAGGTTGGACCCCGCCGCCGGTGCGATGCTCAGCGCGCTGTGGGTGCGCGGCGCGCGACAGCTGGTCGTGATCGTGCACCACCTCGCGGTCGACGCGGTGTCGTGGCGGATCTTGCTGGAGGACCTGAACATTGCGTGGGCTCAACACCGCGCCGGCCAACCCATTGCGCTGCCCGAGGGCGGGACGTCGTTCCAGCGCTGGGCGCACGCGCTCACCCACCGGGCGCAACACCCGGACGTGGTGGCCACGGCGCAGGCTTGGGCTCGGATCGCGCAGACGCCCGCCGCGCTGCCGGCGATCGAGCCCGACGCCGACACCTTCGCCACCGCCGGTCACCTCACGATGGAACTGGACGTCGAGACCACCGACCTGCTCCTCGGCGCGGTACCCGCGGCCTTCCACGCCGGGGTGCAGGACGTCCTGCTGTTCGGATTCGGTCTGGCCGCACGGGAATTGGTGGGTCATGACACCGACGACATCACCGACGCAATCGTCGTCGACGTCGAGGGTCACGGCAGGTACGAAGAGCTCGGCGACGACGGACTCGACCTGTCCCGCACGGTCGGCTGGTTCACCAGCAAGCACCCGGTGCCGCTGACCCTGGGTGGGGTGTCCTGGGCGCAGGTCATCGCCGGCGACGCGGCGCTGGGCGCGGCGTTCAAGGTTGCCAAGGAACGGCTGCGGGCGCTACCCGATCCGCTGACCTACGGGCTGCTGCGCTACCTGAACGCCGACGTCGACCTCGACGCGCCGGACCCGCCGATCGGCGTCAACTACCTGGGCCGCCAGGGCGGCACGGCAACGCTGTCCGACGAGCTGTGGCGACTCGGCGACGACTGGTCGGCGACGCGTGCGGTCACGGCCATTCCCATGCCGCTGATGCACACCCTGGAGCTGACGGCCTCGGTCGTCGACACCGCGGACGGTCCACGGCTGCACGCCCATTGGACGTGGGCGCGATCGGTGCTCGACGAGGATCGGGTCGGCCGGCTCGGTCGGGCGTGGTTCGACGCGCTCGCCGGGCTCTGTGCCCACGTGCGCGACGGCGGGGGAGGGCTGACGCCATCGGACGTCGCGCCCGCGCGGCTGAGCCAGCAGCAGCTCGACGAACTGGAGGCGCTGCACCCGATCGCCGACGTGCTCCCGCTGACCCCCGTGCAGCAGGGTCTGCTGTTCCACGCCAATGCCGTTGCGGGCGAGGAGGATCCGTACGCCGCCCAGCTCGTCGTCGACGTGACCGGCCCGCTCGAGGCCGACCGTCTCCGCGACGCGCTGCACGCCGTGCTCGCACGGCATCCCAACGTGGCGGCCCGCTTCCATCAGCGCTTCGGGGAACCCGTTGCGCTCATCCCGGCCGATCCCCACTCGTGCTGGCAGTACGTCGACGTGGCCGACGAGGCCGAGATCGACCGCCTGCTCGCCGACGAGCGGGCGGCCGTGTCCGACCTGACCCGCGGGCAGGCGTTCCGGGCCGCGCTGATTCGCGTCGGCCACGAGCGCCACCGGTTCGTGCTGACCAATCACCACATCGTGCTCGACGGCTGGTCCATGCCGATCCTGCTCGGCGAGACCTTTGCCGGCTACCAGGGCCACCGGCTCCCGGCGACGACGCCCTACCGCACGTTCGTCACGTGGCTCGCAGGTCGCGACCGCGACGCCGCCAGGGCGGCCTGGGGCGCGCTGTTCGACGGCTTCGAGACGCCCACGCTCGTCGGCCCCGTCGATCGGCTGGCACGCGGTGGGCGACACGTCGAGACGTTCACGCTGCCGAACGAGATCGCCCTGGCCGCAAGTGAACTGGCGCGTGCACGGCACACCACGGTGAACACCGTGCTGCAGGCGGCGTTCGCCCGTCTGCTGTGCTGGCTGACCGGCCAGCACGACGTCGCCTTCGGCACCACGGTGTCGGGCCGGCCCGCCGAGGTCGCCGGCGTGGAGTCGATGGTCGGCCTGTTCATCAACACCGTCCCGGTGCGAGCGACCCTCACCGCGACCACCACGACCACCGACCTGCTCGCCCAACTGCAGGCCGCCTACACCGACACGCTCGACCACCAGCACACCTCGCTCACCGAGATCCACCGCGTCACCGGGCACGGCCAGCTGTTCGACACCCTCTTCGCCTACGAGAACTACCCGGTCGACCCCGGTGCGCTGACCACCGACGGCGAGCTGGCCATCACCGACGTCGCGGCCCGGGAATCCACCCACTATCCGCTGGCCATGCAGGCGCTGCCCGGGCGCGAGACGACGCTGCGCGTCGAATGCGACACCGACGTGTTCAGGCCCGCCGAGGCGGCCCGGCTGGTCGACCGCTTCCAGCGACTGCTGGTGGCGATGACGTCCGATCCGCACCGTCGGTTGTCGACCCTGGACTTGCTCGACGACGACGAGCGTGCCGAACTCGATCGGTGGGGCAACCGGGCGGTGCTGGACCGGCCGGTGGCGAAGACGTCGGTGGTGGGGTTGTTCGCCGGGCAGGTGGCGGCGCGTGGTGATGCGGTGGCGTTGACGTGTGCGGGTCGGTCGTTGACGTATCGGGAGCTCGACGAGGCGTCGAACCGGCTGGCCCGGGTGTTGGTGGAGCGTGGGGCGGGTCCGGGTCGGGCGGTGGCGTTGATGTTCGCGCGCTCGGCGGAGGCGGTCGTGGCGATTGTGGCGGTGTTGAAGTCGGGGGCGGCGTATTTGCCGATCGATCCGGCGTTGCCCGGGGCGCGGGTGGAGTTCATGGTGGGTGACACCGCGCCGGTGGTGGCGGTGACGACGGCCGATCTGGTGGACCGGTTCTCGAGTTTCGACATGCCTGTGGTGGACGTGGCCGATCCGGTGGTGGCCGCGGCGTCGGTGGCGGCGTTGCCGTTGCCGGATCCCGATGATGTGGCGCACGTGATCTATACCTCGGGGACGACGGGTGTGCCGAAGGGTGTGGCGGTGTCGCAATCCAACGTGGCGCAGTTGTTCGCCGGGTTGGATCTGGGGTTCGCGTTGGGTCCGGATCAGGTGTGGACGCAGTTTCATTCCTATTCGTTCGACTTCTCGGTGTGGGAGATCTGGGGGGCGTTGCTGCACGGTGGGCGGTTGGTGGTGGTGCCCGACGAGGTGGCGCGGTCGGCGGCGGACTTCCACGCGCTGTTGACGGCCGAGGGTGTGACGGTGTTGACCCAAACGCCCTCGGCGGCAGCTGTATTGCCGATCGAGGGGTTGGGGTCGGCGGCGTTGGTGATCGGGGCTGAGCCGTGTCCGCCGGAGTTGGTGGATCGTTGGGCGCCGGGTCGGGTGATGGTCAACGTGTATGGCCCGACGGAGACGACGATGTGGCTGTGCCGCAGTGCGCCGTTGGTGGCGGGGTCGGGGTCACCGCCGATTGGGTCGCCGACGGCGGGGGCGGCGTTCTTCGTCCTCGACGAGTGGCTGCGGCCCGTCGGCCCCGGAGTCGTCGGCGAGCTGTACCTCGCGGGTCGCGGTGTCGGAGTCGGCTACCTCAACCGCTCGGCGCTGACGGCGTCGCGGTTCCTGGCATGCCCGTTCGGGGCGCCGGGTGAGCGGATGTATCGCACCGGAGATCTGGTGCGGTGGCGCTCGGACGGTCAGCTGGACTACCTGGGCCGCGCTGACGAGCAGGTGAAGATCCGGGGTTTCCGCATCGAGTTGGGGGAGGTGCGGTCGGCGTTGGCGGCCCTCGACGGCGTCGAGCAGGCGGCGGTGCTGGCCCGCGAGGACACCCCGGGGGCGAAGCGGCTGGTCGGCTACGTCACCGGATCGGTCGACCCCGCGGCGGCCCGCGCAACGCTGGCCGAGCGGCTGCCCGCCTATCTGGTGCCCGCAGCCGTACTCGTCGTCGACGCCCTGCCGGTGACGGTGAACGGCAAGCTCGACACCCGCGCCCTGCCCGCCCCCGACTACGCGGCGGGGGTCTATCGCGCCCCGGCCAGCCCCACCGAGGAGATCCTGGTCGGCGTGTACGCCCGGGTGCTCGGCGTGGACCGGGTCGGGGTGGACGATTCGTTCTTCGATCTGGGTGGGGATTCGCTGTCGACGATGCGGGTGGTCGCGGCGATCAATGCCGAACTGGGCGTGGACGTCTCGGTGCGGACGATCTTCGAGGCGCCGACCGTGGCGCAGTTGGCGCCCCGCATCGCGCGGGCCGAGGGTGCGGTGGCGCCGCTGGCCCCGATGCCGCGGCCCGAGCGGA
Source organism: Mycolicibacterium madagascariense (assembly GCF_010729665.1). NCBI lineage: Bacteria > Bacillati > Actinomycetota > Actinomycetes > Mycobacteriales > Mycobacteriaceae > Mycobacterium > Mycolicibacterium madagascariense. Next base: position 2,526,743 of record NZ_AP022610.1, read on the forward strand.
TCCCGCTGTCCTTCGCCCAGCATCGGCTGTGGTTCGTCGAGCAGCTGCAGGGCCCGTCGGCGGTCTACAACATGGCGGCCGCGCTGCGGTTGACGGGCGAGCTGAACGTCGCGGCGCTGCACGCATCGTTCACCGACGTCGTGGCCCGGCACGAGGCGCTGCGCACCGTGTTCGCCGCCCCGGACGGCACCCCCGAGCAGGTGGTCGTGGCGGCTGAGGACGCGACCTTCGAATGGGCCGTCGTCGAGGCGGCCGGGTGGTCGCAGGACCGCCTGCAGGCCGCCCTGACGGCCGCGGCGGGCGACACGTTCGATCTCGCCACCGACATTCCGTTGCGCGCGTGCGTGTTCCGCGTCGCCGAGGACGAGCACGTGCTGCTGGCCGTCGTGCACCACGTCGCCGCCGACGGCTGGTCGCTGCGGCCGCTGGTGGCCGATCTCGGCGCGGCGTACGCCAGCCGGTGCGCGGGTCAGGCCCCCGACTGGGCGCCGCTGCCGGTGCAGTACGTCGACTACACCCTGTGGCAGCACGCTGAATTCGGCCGTCTGGACGACGAGCACAGTCGGGTCGCCACCCAGCTCGCCTACTGGGAACGGGAATTGGCGGATCTGCCGGAGCGTCTCGACCTCCCCACCGACCGGCCCTACCCGCTGATCGCCGACATGGCGGGCGCCACCGTGACCGTCGACTGGCCGGCCGAGCTGCAGCAGCGGGTCGCCCGGCTCGCGAGCGCGCACCACGCCACCGACTTCATGGTCGTGCAGGCCGCGCTGGTGGCCCTGCTCGGCAGGATGACGGCGAGTTCCGATGTCGCCGTGGGCTTTCCGATCGCCGGACGCCGCGATCCCGCGCTCGACGATCTGGTGGGCTTCTTCGTCAACACCCTGGTGCTGCGGGCCGACGTGTCCGACGATCCCACCTTCGCCGACCTGCTGGAGCAGGTGCGGGCGCGCAGCCTGGCGGCCTTCGAGAACCAGGACGTGCCGTTCGAGGTGCTCGTCGAACGGCTCAACCCCACGCGCAGTCTGGCCCACCACCCGCTGGTGCAGGTCATGCTGGCGTGGCAGAACTTCGCCGGGCTCAGCGACCCCGCCGCCGGCTCCGGACTCAAGGGTCTGGAGGCCACGTCGGTTCCGCTCGGCTCCCAGTCCGCCCGCATGGACCTGACACTGTCGCTGGCGCAGCGATGGACCGGGACCGGCGCGCCCGCCGGCATCGGCGGCGAGGTGGAGTTCCGCACCGACGTGTTCGACGCGGCGACCGTCGAGGCGTTCGTCACCAGGCTGCACCGGATGCTGAGTGCGGTGACGGCGGACCCGGCGCTGCGGGTGTCGGCGGTGGATCTGCTCGACGATGCCGAGCGGGCTCGGTTGGACGTGGCGGGCAACCGGGCGGCACTCCTGGGCGAAAGCGTCGAAAGCCGTTCGTTGACAGCGCTGTTCGCAGCACATGTGGCGCGCACGCCCGATGCGGTGGCGCTGCGGTGGGAGGCGCGGTCGTGGTCCTACGCCGAGCTCGACGAGGCCTCGGAGCGGTGGGCGCGGGTGTTGGCCGCGCGCGGTGCGGGCCGGGGTCGCACGGTGGCGCTGGTGCTGTCGCGGTCGGCGGAGGCCATCACGACGATTCTGGCGGTGCTCAAGACCGGCGCGGCGTACGTGCCGATCGATCCGTCGCTGCCGGTGGCGCGGGTGGAGTTCATGCTCGCCGACGCCGAGCCGGCCGTGGTGGTTTCGGCGGGCGACTGGGTCGGTCGGCTGAACGGTCTCGGGGTCGAGGTCCTCGACGTGCACGTCGAGCACGAAAGCGAGTACGGCACAACACTTTCGGAGCCAGACCCCGGCGACGTCGCCTACCTCATCTACACCTCGGGCACCACGGGCCAGCCCAAGGGTGTGGCGGTGACGCACCGCAACGCCGCCCAGCTGCTGACGTCGGACGTCGGGTTGCCGCGCGGCGGCGTGTGGAGTCAGTGGCACTCACTGGCGTTCGACGTCTCGGTGTGGGAGATCTTCGGGGCGCTGCTGCATGGCGGTCGCCTCGTCGTGGTGCCCGAGTCGACGGCGCGGTCGCCGCAGGACCTGCACGCGCTGCTGCGTGACGAGGACGTCACTGTACTCACCCAAACTCCCTCGGCCGCAATGATGTTGGAGCCGCACGGTCTGGCGGTGACGACGCTGGTCGTGGCGGGCGAGGCCTGCCCGTCGGAGCTGGTGGACAGGTGGGCGCCCACCCACGTCATGGTCAACGCCTACGGTCCGACCGAGGCCACCATCTACGCGACGGTCAGCGCGCCGCTGTCGTCGGGGGCGGCCGCGGTGCCCATCGGAACCCCGGTGCCCGGCGCGGCGACCTTCGTGCTCGACGACGCGCTGCGCCCCGTCCCCATCGGCGTCGTCGGCGAGCTGTACGTCGCGGGCGGTGGCGTCGCGGCCGGATACGTCCGCCGCGGTGGGCTCACGGCCTCGCGGTTCGTGGCGTGCCCCTTCGGCGCGCCGGGCACGCGGATGTACCGGACGGGCGATCTGGTGCGACTGCGCGCCGACGGGCAGCTGCAGTACCTGGGCCGCGCCGACGAGCAGGTCAAGATCCGCGGCTACCGCATCGAACTCGGCGACGTGCAGGCGGCGCTGGCCGGTGTGGACGGGGTCACGCAGGCGGCGGTGCTCGCGCGGGAGGACCGCCCCGGCGACACGCGCCTCGTCGGTTACGTGACCGGCGACGTCGACCCGGCCGCCGCGCGCACCGCGCTCGGCACCCGGTTGCCCGGCTACATGGTGCCCGCCGCCGTGGTGGTCATGCCCGCGCTCCCGCTGACCCCCAACGGCAAGCTCGACAGGCGGGCGCTGCCCGCACCGGTGTACGGCGACGTCGACGCCTACCGCGCGCCCGGCACGCCCGCCGAGGAGATCCTGGCGGGCATCTACGCCGAGGTGCTCGGTCTGCCGCGCGTGGGCGTCGACGACTCGTTCTTCGAACTGGGCGGCGACAGCATCATGTCGATGCAGGTGGTGGCCAGGGCCCGGGCAGCCGGGCTGACGTGCCGACCGCGCGACCTGTTCGTCGAACAGACCGTGGCCCGGCTCGCCCTGGTGGCCGGTGAGGTCGGCGGCCCGTCCGACGACGCCGACGACGGGGTCGGACCCGTGATCCCCACCCCGATCATGAAGTGGCTCGGGGAGATTCGCGACGCCGGTGGCGACGTAGCTCAGTTCAACCAAACCGTCGTGGTGCAGGCCCCGGCCGGGGTGGTGCACGACGACGTTGCGGTCGTCCTGCAGGCCGTGCTGGACCGCCACCCCATGCTGCGGTTGCGGGTCGAGGACGACTGGTCGATGCGGACGACCGAGGTCGGCTCGGTCGCCGCGCGCGACTGCCTGCTCGTCGCCGACGACCTGTCCGAACAGAGTGTGATGGCGGCGCGGTCGCGGTTGGATCCGACGGCCGGGGTCGTCCTCAGCGCGGTGTGGGCGAACCGGACGCGGCAGCTGGCGCTGATGATCCACCACCTCGCCGTCGATGGGGTGTCGTGGCGAATCCTGTTGGAGGACCTCAACGTCGCCTGGGCCCAGCACCGGGCTGGGCAGCCCATCGCGCTGCCCGCGGGCGGAACGTCGTTCGCCAGGTGGGCCGAACTCCTGGCGGCGCACGCGGACTCGGCCGACGTCCTGGCCGCGGCCGACGCGTGGCGACGCGTCGCGGCGACCCCGGCGGCCCTGGTGAACCTTCCCCCGGTGCAGCCGGCGGTCGACACCTTCGCCACCGCCGGGCGACTGTCGATCGCCCTCGAGGACGCCGAGGTGGTGCAGGCGCTGCTGCGCGAGGCGCCCGCGGCGTTCCACGCCGGCATCAACGACGTCCTGCTGATCGGATTCGCCTTGGCGGCAGCCGAATTCGTGGGGAACGCGGCCGCGCCAATCGCCATCGACGTCGAAGGCCACGGTCGGCACGAGGAGTTGCGCCGCGACGTCGACCTGTCCCGCACCGTCGGGTGGTTCACCGCCGCGTACCCGGTCTCCCTGGAGCTGGGCGGCCTGAGCTGGGCGCACGTCGTCGCCGGGGACGCCGCCCTGGGAGCGGTGATCAAGCGCGCCAAGGAACAGCTGCGGGCACTGCCCGACGGCCTCACCCACGGTCTGCTGCGGTATGCGCACCCCGACGTCGACCTCGAGACGCCGGACCCGTCGATCGGCTTCAACTACCTCGGCAGGCTCGGCGGTGGCGCCGAGGTGTCCGACGACCTGTGGCAGATCGCCAGCGATGGTGCGTCGTTCGCGGCCGCGGCCACGGCGATCGCGATGCCGCTCGTGCACACCGTCGAACTCAACGCGGGCACCCTGGACACCGAGGCCGGCCCAGCACTGCACGCCACGTGGACGTGGGCGCCCTCGGCGCTGGACCGCGAGGCGGTCACCCGGTTTGCCACGCTGTGGTTCGAGGCGCTGTCGGGCATCGCCGCCCACGTCCGCGCCGGCGGCGGTGGGCTGACGCCGTCGGACGTGGTGCCCGCGCGGCTGACCCAGGACCAGATCGACGACCTGGCCCGGCGGCACCGCGTCGCCGACGTCCTGCCGGCCACGCCCCTGCAGCAGGGGTTGCTGTTTCACGCCCGCACCGCGGCGGCGGGCTCCGACGCCTACGCCGTGCAGCTGGACCTGACGCTCACCGGGCCGCTGGATCCGCACCGCCTGCGGGAGGCGGTGCGCGCCGTCGCCCACCGCCATCCCCACCTGGCCGCGCGCTTCTGCGAGGAGTTCGACGAGCCGGTCCAGATCATCCCGGCCGACCCCGACATCGGTTGGCAGTACCGGGATCTCGGCGCCGACGCCGACGTCGAGGAGCGCCTCGCCGATCTGCGGGCCGCCGAACGGGCCGCGGTCTGCGAGCTCGGTGACGCACCGCCATTGCGCATCGCCGTGGTGCGCACCGCCGCCGACCGCCACCACATGCTGCTCACCAACCACCACGTGGTGATGGACGGTTGGTCGCTTCCGGTGCTGCTGCACGAGATCTTCGCGGGCTACCACGGCCAGCGCCTGCCCGCGGCGCTGCCCTACCGCAGGTTCGTCGAGTGGCTGGCCGGGCGGGATCTGGACGCTGCCCGGGCGGCCTGGGGCGAGGTGCTCGCCGGGTTCGACACCCCGACGCTGGTCGGTTCGACGGCGGGGTTCGCGGCGGGCGCCCGCGGCGTGACGTCCCGCGAGATCCCCGAGGCCATCACCCGGGCGGTCGGCGACCTGGCCCGCGTGCGCCACACCACCGTCAACGTCGTCCTGCAGGGTGCCTTCGCGCAGCTGCTGGCCCAGTGGACCGGACACCACGACGTGGTGTTCGGCACGGTGGTGTCGGGTCGGCCCACCGACGTCGCCGGCGCCGACGCCATGGTCGGCCTGATGATCAACACGGTGCCGGTGCGGGCCAACCTGGCTCCGACGACGAATGCCTCGGATCTCCTCGACGGGTTGCAGCGGGCTTGGGCGGCGACGGTCGAACACCAGCATCTCGCGCTGTCGGAGATGCATCGAATCACCGGTCGGGACAAGCTCTTCGACACGCTGTTCGCCTTCGAGAACTACCCCGTGGACGCCGCAGCGTCCGGCGGCGGCAGCGAGCTGGCGATCACCGACGTCATCACCCACGAGCAGAACCACTATCCGTTGACGATGCAGGCGACGCCCGGTCGGACCCTGCGCCTGCGCGTCGAGTACGACACCGCGGTTCTGCCCGCCGCCGACGTGGACGCGTTCCTGGCGCGGTTCGAGCGGGTGCTGGACGCGATGACCGAGGAGCCCACCCGGCCGTTGTCAACACTGAATCTCCTCGCCGTCGACGAGGCCCGTCGTCTCGACGAGGTGGGAGTGCGCGCGGCGTCGACCGTGACCCCCGCCTCGATCCCCGAGCTGTTCGCCGCGCAGGTGGAACGGACGCCCGCGGCGGTCGCGGTGCGCTTCGAGGGCCGGTCGACGACCTACCGTGAGCTCGACCAGGCCGCCAATCGGCTTGCGCGCCAGCTGGTTTCGCTGGGCGCCGGCCCGGGGGAGACCGTGGCCGTGCTGTTCCCGCGGACGCGGGACGCCGTCGTCGCGATCCTGGCGGTGCTCAAGTCGGGGGCCGCCTATCTGCCCATCGATCCGGCGTCGACCGACGATCGGGTGGCCTTCCTGCTCGCCGACACCGCCCCGGTCGCGGCACTCTCGACCGGTGACCTGGCCGCGCGCGTCGCCGGGTCCGGCGTGCCGGTGCTGGGCGTGGACGACGCGGGCATCGCCGCCCGGCCCGCCGATCCGCTGCCCCCACCCGCTCCCGGCGACGTCGCCTACGTCGTCTACACCTCGGGCACCACGGGGGTGCCGAAGGGCGTGGCGGTCACGCACGCCAACGTCGCCGCGCAGTTCGGCTCGGCCCATCCCGGCCTCCCCGTCGGCGGAGCATGGACGCAGTGTCACTCCTACGCCTTCGACTTCTCGGTGTGGGAGCTCTGGGGCGCGCTGCTGCACGGCGGCCGCCTCGTCGTCGTCCCGGAGTCCGTGACGGCCTCGCCCGCGGACCTCCACCGCCTGCTGATCGCCGAACGCGTCGACGTCCTCACCCAGACGCCGTCGGCGGCGGCACTGCTCGCACCGGAGGGCCTGGAGGCGGTGACGCTGCTGGTGGGTGGCGAGGCCTGCCCGCCCGAGCTGGTGGACCGGTGGGCTCCGCACCGGGTGATGATCAACGCCTACGGCCCGACCGAGACGACGGTGTACGCCTCCACCACCGCGGCGCTGAGCGCCGGTGCGGGCGGCCCCGTCCCGATCGGTGCCCCGGTGCCCGGCGCCACCCTGTACGTCCTGGACCCGTGGCTGCGCCGGGTGCCGCCGGGTGCGGTCGGCGAGCTGTACGTCGCGGGCCCCGCCACCAGCCTCGGGTACGTGCGGCGGTCGGCGTTGACGGCGGCACGGTTCGTGGCGTGCCCGTTCGGTGGCGTCGGGACGCGGATGTACCGGACCGGCGACCTGGTGCGGTGGCGGCCCGACGGGCAGCTGCAGTACCTGGGCCGCGCCGACGAGCAGGTGAAGATCCGTGGCTTCCGCGTGGAGCTCGGCGAGGTCAGGGCGGCACTGGCCGGCCTCGACGGGGTGCGGCAGTCCGCGGTGCTGGTGCGCGAGGATCGGCCGGGTGACGCCCGCCTGGTCGGATACGTCACGGGGTCGGTCGATCCGGTGGCGCTGCGTGCCGAGCTGGCCGACCGGCTCCCCGCGGCCCTGGTGCCCGCGGCGGTGGTGGTCGTGCCCGAGCTGCCCATGACCGTCAACGGCAAGCTCGACGCCCGGGCCCTGCCCGCCCCGGAGTACCGCACGGGTGTCTACCGCGCGCCCGGCACCCCCGTCGAGGAGGCCTTGGCCGGGGTCTTCGGTCGCGTCCTCGGCGTCGAGCGGGTGGGCGTCGACGAGTCCTTCTTCGACCTCGGCGGCGACAGCATCTCGGCGATGCGACTCGTCGCGGCGATCAACGCCGAGCTCGCGGCCGAGGTGTCGGTCGCCGCCGTCTTCGAGGCCCCGACCGTCGAGGCGTTGAGCGAGCGCCTGTCGGGGGCCGACGACGCGGCCGCTGCCATCCCGCCGGTGCAGGTGCTGCGGACCGGTACGGGCGTACCACTGTTCGGACTGCCCGCGGTGAGCGGGCTCAGCTGGCCGTACCTCGCGCTCGGCGCGCACGTGACGGGCCCGATCGTCGGCGTCCAGCAGAGCCTCGGCGACGGCGAGGTCGAACCCGGCTCGCTGCGGGACATGGCGGCCACCTACGCCGACCGCATCCAGGCGCACCATCCCGACGGGCCCTACCACCTCGTCGGCTGGTCCTTCGGCGGCGTCGTCGCGCACGCGGTGGCCGTCGAACTCGAGCGCCGCGGCGCCGCGGTCCCACGGGTGATCCTGCTCGACGCCGAGCCGAGCCTCAGCGCGTTGGCCGGGCACGCCGTCGATCGCCGGCAACTCGAGGAATGGAGTCGATACGATCGGCTCCTGGATCACATCGTGCAGAACTACGACACGAACGTTCGGCTGTATCGCGACCACGAAGCGGGCGTCTTCGGTGGTGACCTCGTCGTGTTCTCCGCCGAGCGCGACGGCACCGACCGCGCCGGGTACCTCGAAGGCCGCTGGCGGCCCCATGCGACGGGAGAGGTCACCGTCATTCCCGTCGACTGCGCGCACGACGAGATGCTGAGCGAGTCCGCCCTGCGGTCCTACGGGTCGCGGCTGCACGCACTGCTCGATGGCGAGCCCGGGTGAGCGGGGTCGGCGGCGGGTTCGACCGGTTGGCGCGCGTCGTCGTCCGCCGGCCGTGGTGGGTGATCGCGACCTGGCTGCTAGTGGTGGCGGTGTTGTCGGTGGCCGTGCCGCCGCTGATGACGTTGGCGAGCGACCGCAATCAGGAACTGCTGCCCGCCGACTCGGCGGTGATGGCCGCGACCCGGCAGATGACCAAGGCCTTCGACGAGCCGGGCATCCAGAACATCGCCCTGGTCGTGCTGACCGACGAGCGCGGGTTGACGAAGGCCGACGAGGACGTCTACCGCACCCTGGCGGACAGGTTGGAACGCGACCGGCGCGACGTGGTCATGGTGCAGGACTTCATCTCTCAGCCGCCGCTGCGCGACGTCATGCAGAGCAAGGATCACCGCGCCTGGTTCATGCCCGTCGGCATCGCGGGCGAGCTGGGGTCGACGGAGTCCAACGAGGCCTATCAACGGGTCGTGGGGATCGTCCGCGAGACCGTCGCGGGCTCGTCGCTCGACATGCACATGACGGGCCTCACCGCGACGGTCGCCGAACGCGAGCAACTCGGGCTGCGCGATCTGCGGGTCATCGAGACCGCGACGATCGTCATGGTCCTGCTGATCCTGCTCGTGGTGTACCGCAACGTCTTCACCATCCTGCTGCCGCTCGTGACCATCGGCGTGTCACAGGCCGCGGCGACGCAGGTGGTGGCCGCGCTGGCGCAGCTGGGGCTGGCCATCTCCCAGCAGACCCTCGTCTTCATGAGCGCGATGATGATCGGCGCCGGTGTCGACTATGCCGTGTTCCTGATCAGTCGCTATCACGAATACCTGCGCCAGGGCCTGGATTCCGACGAGGCGGTCGCCCGGTCGATGACGGCCATCGGCAAGGTGATCGCCGCGTCCGCGGCCACCGTGGCGGTCACCTTCCTCGGCATGGGCTTCACGACGCTGAAGGTGTTCTCCACCACCGGTCCCGCGCTCGCGGTGTCGATCGCCGTCGCGTTCCTGGCCGCGATCACGCTGCTGCCCGCGATCCTGGTCCTCGGGGGACGCCGCGGCTGGGCCAAGCCGAGACGTGAACTCACCAACCGGTTCTGGCGTCGGTCGGGCATCCACATCGTGCGGCGGCCGGTCCTGCACCTGGTGGCCAGCCTCGTCGTGCTGGTCCCGTTGGCGGCGTGCGTGCTCGCGCTGCACACCAGTTACGACGCGCGCACCACGCTGCCGCCGACCGCCGAGAGCAACGTCGGCATGGCCGCGATCGAGCGGCACTTCCCGGCCAGTCTCACCGCGCCGCAGTACCTCTTCATCCAGTCCCCGCACGACCTGCGCACCACCAAGGCGCTGTCGGATCTGGAGCAGATGGCACAGCGGGTCGCGCAGCTGCCGGACATCGGATCGGTGCGCGGCGTCACCCGGCCCACCGGCACCCCGCTGGAGCAGGCCACGCTGAGCTACCAGGCCGGCGAGATCGGCAACAAGCTCGCCGACGCGTCGTCCAAGATCGCGGCGAGTACCGACGCGCGCAAGGCACTGACCGGCGGCGCCGACAAGCTGGCCGACAGCCTCGCCATGGTGCGCGGCCAACTGACGAAGACCACCGCGACGCTCGACGGGCTGCGGGCGACCATCGCCAACGTGCGCAACCAGCTGTCCGACTCCGAGGCGTTCCAACAGATCGAGGCCGCGCTCGCCACGCAGCGCGCCGACGGCGACCCCGCTCAGTCGAGCCTCGGCAACCTGTCCGACACCGCCGGTCTGGCCAACGACGTGCTCGACCGGCTGAACGCCGATCCCAACTGCGACCCCGACCCGTCGTGCGCCCCGCTGAAGGACCGGCTGAGCAAGCTCGTCGACACCCTGCATCGCGTCCAGCCGTCGCTGGACGCCGCGGTCAAGTCGATGCGCGGGCTCGGCATGGGCGGCTCGGGAGGCGGCCTGCAGAAGAGCTTGGCCACCCTGGACCAGGGCGCCGCCGCGCTGGCCGAGGGCAGCCGCAAGATCGCCGATGGCGTGCGGACGCTCGACGATCAGACCAAGACCCTCGGCGAGGGGCTGTCGCACGCGTCGGCATTCCTGCTGGCGATGAAGCTCAACGCGTCCGACCCCGGCGCGTCGGGCTTCTACATCTCCCCGGAGATCCTAGGCAACGACCAATTCAAGGATCTCGCGCGGGTCTTCATGTCGAAGGACGGGCACTCGGCGCGCTACCTGGTGCAGTCGACGCTCGACCCGTACGACACCAAGGCCATGGATCAGGTCAAGACCATTCTCGCCACGGCTCGGGGAGCGCAGGCCAACACGTCGCTGGCCGACGCCTCGGTCTCGATGTCGGGGATGACGCCCTACTACAGCGAACTGCGCGACTACTACGACCACGATCTGCTCTTCATCGTCGTGATGACGGTCGTCGTGGTGTTCGCCATCCTGGTGCTCCTGCTGCGGGCGGTGGTGGCGCCGCTCTACCTGGTGGGCACGGTCATCCTGTCGTGCCTGTCCTCCCTCGGCATCGGGGTGCTGGTGCTGCAGGTCATCGGCGGTCAGTCGATGACCGCGAGCACGCCGGGGATGGCGTTCATCGTCCTGGTCGCCGTCGGCGCCGACTACAACATGCTGCTGATCTCGCGGATCCGGGACGAGTCGCCGCACGGGATCCGCTCCGGCGTCATCCGCACGGTGCGCACGACCGGCAGCGTCATCACCTCGGCGGGTCTCATCTTCGCCGCCCCGATGTTCGCCATGGTGTTCAGCAGCATCGGGTCGATGGTGCAGGGCGGCTTCATCATCGGCGTCGGCCTGTTGCTCGACACGTTCATCGTCCGCACCATCACCGTGCCCGCGCTGGCCGTGCTGATGGGCAAGGCGAACTGGTGGCCGTCGGGCCGGCGCCGGGTGTCTGGGGGCGACATCGCGCCGGCGGGCGTCACCATCGGATGACGATCGTCAACGAATGATGACGGGTACGACCTCGATGTCACCTCCAGACAGCCCGGGCCTACGCCGAGGGGGTCGGGCTCGCCTCCGCGGGCGCCAGCTTCTCGCACAGCAGATCGGCCAGCTCGCGGATGGTGGTGATCTGGGTCGCCCGCACCCGCACCCCGGTCTCGGCCTCGACGCGCGTGCACAGCTCGAGCGCGCCGAGTGAGTCGATGCCGCATTCCGGCAGCGGGCGGTCCGGATCGATGCTGCGACGCACGATGACGTTGACGTGCTCCGAGAGCATCCGCCGCAGCCGCAGCGGCCACTCGTCGCGCGGCAGGGCGTCGAGTTCTGACCTCAATTGGCTTGCGCCCGTTGACCTTCGACGCTCGCGCAGCGCCTCGGCGAACGGCGTGCGCTGGGCGAAGGCCGTCAGCCACGGGCTGCCCGTGACCGGGGTGTACGCCCAGTAGGCGCGGTCGTGGCGCAGGAGCGTCTCGAACGCGCGGAAACCCTCGTCCGGCGCGATGGCCGCCTCGGCGCCCGCCGCGAGGGCGGTGCCCCGCCCGACGTCTGCCCACGCGCCCCATGCGATCGCGGTGGCGGGCAACCCCTCGGTCCGACGCCACCGCGTGAACGCGTCGAGCCAGCCGTTGGCCGCCGCGTAGGCGCCCTGGCCCGGGGCGCCGACGAGGGCGGCGGCCGAGGAGAACGCGCAGAACCAGTCCAGTGGTTCGGCGGCGGTCGCGGCGTGCAGGTGCCAGGCGCCGTATGCCTTGGGCGCCCAATCCCTTTCGACGACGTCGTCGGTCAGGTTGGCCAGGACGGCGTCCTCGATGACGGCGGCGGCGTGCAGCACGCCGCGCACGGGCAGCCCGGTGGCGGTCGCCGCGCCGACCAGCCGCCGTGCGGTGTCGGGGTGGGTGACGTCGCCACACTCGACGACGACGTCGGCGCCGGTCGCACGGATGGCCTCGATCGTAGCGAGCGCCTCGTCGCTCGGCGGCGTGCGCGACGACAGCACCAGCCGCCCCGCTCCCGCGTCGGCCATCCGCCCGGCCAGGTACAGCCCGAGGCCGCCGAGTCCGCCCGTCACGACGTACGCCCCGTCGCCGCGGAACGGGCGCACCTGCGCGGGTGGCACGACCGCGCGGGTGGCGCCGGTGGCCGTGACGTCCAGCACCAGCTTGCCGGTGTGCTCGGCGTTGCTCATCGCCCTGATCGCGGTGACGGCGTCGGCGAGCGGGTAGTGCGTGGTGGGCGGAGCGGGCAGTGCGCCGTCGGCGACGAGTTGGTACACCGTCGCGAGCAGCCGCCGGAAGCGATCGGGGTGGCTGTGCGCCAGCAGCCCGAGGTCGACGGCGTGGAACGTCAGATTCCGGCGGAACGGGAAGAGCCCGAGGCGGGTGTCGCCGTAGATGTCGCGTTTGCCGATCTCGACGAACCGGCCGCCGAAGGTCAGCAGTTCGAGGCTGGCCCGCTGCGCGGGACCGGTGACCGAGTTGAGCACGACGTCGACGCCGTACCCCTGCGTGTCGTCACGGATCTGGGTGGCGAAGTCCAGGGTCCTGGAATCGTAGACGTGGTCGATGCCCATGTCGCGCAACGACTGTCGACGGGACTCGCTGCCCGCGGTGGCGAAGATCTCTGCGCCCGCGGCCCGCGCGATGGCGATCGCCGCCTGCCCGACCCCGCCCGTCGCGGAGTGGATCAGCACCCTGTCGTCGGACGTGAGGTGGGCGAGGTCGTGCAGACCGTAGTAGGCGGTGGCGTGTGCGGTGGTCATGGCGGCCGCGTCGGCGTCGGACAGTCCGGCGGGGATCGGCACCGCCAGCCCGGCCGCGCACGTGAGGTAGGTGCCCCAGCAGCCGTCGGCGCACAGCCCTCCGACGCGGTCGCCGACCGCGTGATCGGTGACGCCGGGACCGATGGCGGTGACCACGCCGGCGAAGTCGGCACCGAGCTGCGGCAGTTGCCCCTCGAAGGCGGGGTAGCGACCGAAGGCGACGAGGACGTCGGCGAAGTTCACACTCGACGCGTGCACCGCCACTTCGATCTGCCCCGGACCCGGTGAAACCCGTTGGTGGGAAACCACTTCCAGCGTGCCGAGGTCACCGGGAGTGCGGACGCGCAGGCGTACGCCGTGCTGGTCCCCGTCGACGGCCGCGGTGTGTCGGTCCTCCGGGCCCAGCGGCAGGCGGGCCAGCCGCGCGGTGTACCACCGGCCGTCCCGCCAGGCGCACTCGTCCTCCTCCGACCCGACGAGCAGCTGCGCCGCCACCAGGGCGCCGACCCCGGCGGCGTCGTCGACGTCGACGTGGGTCACGCCGAGCTCCGGATGCTCGTTGCCGACGACCCTGAGCAGTCCGCGCACCCCGGCCTGCGCCAGGTTGGGCCGCTCGCCGTCGAGCACCGCCTGCGCGCCGCGAGTGACGACGTAGAGCCGCGGCGCGTCGCCCGCCGACGCGGCCACCTCGCGGGCCACGTGCACCAGATCGGTGACCACCTGGCGACCCACTCGCGCGGTCTCCTCGCCGGGGGTGTCGCCGTCCGGCGCGGGGAGCACCACCACGACGCCGGTCAGGTCGCCCAGCAGGTGGTCGCGCGCCCGCGCGGCCGTCACGCAGCGCCCGCCCTGGTCGGTCAGTGCCCGACTGAGCTCGGCGGCCACGGTGTCGTCGTCGGGGGAGCCGACGAGAAGCCATGTGCCCGGGTCGATCTCGGGTCGGTCGGGCAGCGGGCACTCCCGCCATTCGACGCCCAGCAGCCGCTCGTCGAGCACCCGGTCGCGCTGGTCGCCGGTCGTCAGGCGCAGCCCCCGGACGTCGATCAGCACCGCGCCGCGCTGGTCGAGCACCTCGAGGTCGGCGTCGATCCCGGTGGCGTCGATGCCGGTGACGCGGGCGCGGCAGTAGCGCGCATTGCGGGCCGAGTCGTAGGCGCGCAGCCGGCGGATCCCGGTGGGCAGGGCCATGGCGTCCCCGGCGGCGACCACGACGGCGGGGTGGGCGGCGATCGCCTGGAAGCACGCGTCGAGGACCGCCGGGTGCACGCCGTACCCGGACAGCTCGGCGCGGACGGTTCCGTTGGGGGCCAGTTCGGCCACCACGGTGTCCGTCCCGTCGCGGCCCGCGTGCACGGCGACCAGCGCGCTGAAGGCCGGACCGTAGCGAAGGCCGTTGTCGCCCAAGCGCTCTCGCACTTCCGACCCGTCGCGGCGGACGGGGTGCGCGGCCAGCAGGGCGGTGACGTCGCGGGCCTGCGGCGGGGTGTCCTCGGCCGCTCGCAGGACGGCCGCGGCGTGGCGCACCTGCTCACCCTGCTGGGGGCTCGTGACGGCGAAGGCGAACACGCCGGGCGCGTCGTGCGTGGCGGCGGCGCCGACCGTGCCGCGGTCGTCGAGCAGCAGGGCCTGCTCGAAGTGGAGCTCGGCCACCTCGGCGGCCGCCCCGAACAGGGTGCCTGCCGCCGCGAGCGCCATCTCGCAGTACCCGGCGCCCGGGAAGACGGGCACGTCGTGGACGTGGTGGTCGTCCAGCCACGGGTGGGTGGCGAGGCCCAGTTCGGCCTCCCATAGGTGCTGCTCGGGCTCGGCGGGCACGCGTACGTGTGCCCCGAGCAGGGGGTGTACGGCCACGGTGTGCCCGGCGCGGCGGTCCGTCGACGCGTCGTCGCCGAGCCACAGGCGCCGGTGGGTCCAGGTCGGCAGCGGCGCGTCGACGAGCCGGCCCCGTGGGTAGAGCACGGAGAAGTCGACTGCCGCTCCGGCACAGTGCATGTCGCCGACCACGTCGAGCACCCCGCCCCCGAGCCGCTGGCCTCGGCGCAGCGTCGCCAACGCGGCCACCGGGGTGTCGAGGCTGTTCGCGGTCTGCGTGATGGCGTGGGTGAGCACGGGGTGTGGCGCGAGTTCGGCGAACACCCGGTGGCCGTCCTCCAGCGCCGCGCGCACGGCGGCCGCGAACCGGACCATCCGGCGCATGTTCGACGCCCAGTAGCGGGCATCGCACACCGGCTCGTCGCGCGGGTCGTAGGACGTCGCCGAGTAGAACGGAATGGTCGGCGTGCGCGGCGCGAGGTCGGCGAGTGCCGCGGTGAGCTCGGCGACGATCGGGTCGACCTGTGGCGAGTGGAAGGCGACGTCGGTGGGGACCTCGCGGGCCGCGACACCGCGCTCCTCCCATGCCGCGACCAGTTCGCGCACGGTCTCCGCGGCCCCGGCGATCACCGTCTGCTCCGGTGCGGGCACCACGGCGACGACGACGTCGTTCCTACCGCGGACCGCCAGCTCCGAGAGCACCTGCTGAGCCGGCAGGTGCACCGAGGCCGTCGCGCCGGCGCCGGCGATGCGCGACATCAGCATCGCGCGGCGGCAGACCACGCGGAGGCCGTCCTGCAGCGACAGCGCCCCGGCGACCACGGCCGCGGCGGCCTCGCCCACGGAGTGTCCGATGACCGCAGCGGGTCGCACGCCGTGCGCCCGAAGCGTGGCCGCCAGTGCGACCTGCATGGTGAACAGCGTGGGTTGGATGCGGTCCTGACCGGTCACCGCGTCGGGCGCCGACAGCGCCTCGCGCACCGAGAAACCGCACTCGCGCAGGATCACCGGTTCGGCCTCCGCGACGGTGCTGGCGAACACGGCGTCGTTCGCCAGCAACTCCGCGCCCATACCGGCCCACTGCGACCCCTGGCCCGAGAAGACCCAGACCGGGCCCCGGTCGTCGTGCCCCGGCACGGCCTCGTAGGTCGCGGTGTCACCCGCCGCGGCCTCGTCCAGTGCGGCCGTCAGCTGGGTTCGGTCGCGCGCGACGACCGTGGTGCGCACCGATCGGTGCGTCCGCCGCCGCGCCAGCGTGTACGCCAGGTCGGGCAGAGCGACGTCGTCGTGGGCGCCGACCCAGTCGGCCAGCCGGGCGGCCGTGCGGCGCAGCTCCTGCGGCGACGTCGCCGACAGGGCGAACAGCAGCGGTGCGCCGTCGCCCGCCCGGTCCGACGGCGCCGTGGCGGCGTCGCCGGGGGCCTGCTCGAGCACGCCGTGCACGTTGGTGCCCGACAGCCCGTAGGCCGACACCGCGGCGCGCCTCGGCTGACCGCCATTGGTGGTCCAGGGCGAAAGTGCTTGCGGCACGAAGAGTTTCGTGTCGATCGCGGCCAGTTCGTCGGGCAGCCGGGTGAAGTGCAGGTTCGGCGGCACGACGCCGTGCTCCAGCGACAGGACGGTCTTCATCAGCCCGAGCACCCCGGCGGCGGACTGGGTGTGGCCGAAGTTGGTCTTGGCCGAGGCCAGCGCGCAGGGGACCTCGACGCCGTAGACCTCGGCGAGGCTCGCGTACTCGACGGGGTCACCGATCGGCGTGCCGGGGCCGTGCGCCTCCACCATGCCGACCGTGCCCGGCTCGACGCCGGCGACCGCCAGCGCTCTGCGGTACACCGCGTGCTGCGCGGGCGCGGACGGGGTCCCGATGTGCACGGTCCTGCCGTCCTGGTTCGCGGCGGTGCCGCGCACGACGGCCAGCACCCGGTCGCCGTCGCGCAGCGCGTCGGGCAGCCGCTTGAGCAGCACCATGGCGGCGGCCTCCCCGGAGACGAACCCGTCGGCCGCGGCGTCGAAGGCGCGGCAGCGGCCGGTGGGGGACAGCATGTTCTGGGCCGAGGCCGCCGCGAACTTGCGGGGTTCGAGCATCACGTACGCGCCGCCGGCCAGGGCCAGGTCGCTCTCGCCGTCGTGCAGACTGCGGCACGCCATGTGGACGGCGAGCAGGCTCGACGAGCACGCGGTGTCGACGGTGATGGCGGGACCGTGCGCCCCGAGGGCGTGCGCGATCCGGCCCGAGGCCATGCCCATGGCATTGCCCTGAAATCCGTAGGGGCCCGACATGTCCGGTGACTGGGAGCCGAGCAGCTGGTAGTCGACGTGGGTCAGGCCGACGTACACGCCGGTCGGCGTCCCGGCGACCGCGGACGACGTGACCCCGGCGTGGTCGAGTGCTTCCCACGACGTCTCCAGCAGTAGCCGGTGCTGGGGGTCCAGCGATTGCGCCTCGCGCTCGTTGATGCCGAAGAACTCGTGGTCGAAGCCGGCGACGTCGTCGAGGAACGCGCCCCACTTGCCGATCGAGCGGCCCGGCAGGCCGGGTTCGGGGTCGTAGAGGTCGTCGGCGTCCCAGCGGTCCGCGGGCACCTCGGTGACCAGATCGGCACCGCCCGCGAGGGCCTCCCACAGCGCCTCGGGGGAGTCGATGCCGCCGGGAAGCCGACACGCCATGCCGATGACGGCGACGGGCGTCACCTCTTGCCCACTCACTCCTGGCAAACTTCTGCCCGCCGGTTGAGCCGGACCGTCGACGGCATCGAAGGCAACCACTGAACCCCCAGGAAACTCGTAGCAAGTTAACGATTCGTGCCGGTGCCGCGTGTCGAGAGTGTGCGTGCGACACCACGTCCGGCGACCACCGTAGACCACGGTAGCTAAGCCGGAGCGGGCTGCGCCGCCGATGGGGCGGACGGCGCTTCCAGCGCGCTCGCACCGGTGCCGTGACAGTAGGGTGGCGAACGTGATTGAGGCTTCCATCCCGTCGGTCCTGCGTGAGCGGGCCAGTTTGCAACCCGACGACATCGCGGTCACCTACCTCGACTACGACCACGCGTGGGACGGCGACGCCGAGTCGCTCACCTGGGCGCAGCTCTACCAGCGGGCCTGCGGTGTCGCCGTCGACCTCTCCGGCGCGGGGGCACCGGGCGACCGCGCCGTGATCCTGGCGCCGCAGGGGCTGGACTACCTGGTCGCCTTCCTGGGCGCCCTGCTGGCCGATCGCATCGCGGTGCCGCTGTCGGTGCCACTGGGCGGGGTGGCCGACGAACGGGTCGACCTGGTGCTGCGCGACGCCTCGCCCACGGCCGTCCTGACGACGTCCGCCGCCGCGGACGCCGTCGCCGGGCGTCTCGGTACCGACCGCGGCACCACGCTGATCGAGGTCGATCGCTCGAGCCGCACCGCCCGCTACCGCGCGGACGGCGAGACGGCCGCCGACGCCACGGCCTACCTGCAGTACACGTCGGGCTCGACCCGCGAGCCCGCCGGGGTGATGATGTCGCACGCCAACGTGCAGGCGAACTTCGAACAGTTGATGTCGGGCTACTTCTCCGACCGCGGCCGCATGCCGCCACCGGACACCACGATCCTGTCGTGGCTGCCCTTCTACCACGACATGGGGCTGCTGCTCGGGGTGTGCGCGCCGGTCATCCTCGGACTGCGCACGGTGCTGACCAGCCCGGTGGCGTTCCTGCAGCGGCCCGCGCGCTGGATGCAGCTGATGGCCAGCCACGGGCACGTCTACACCGCGGGGCCGAACTTCGCGTTCGAAGTGGCGGCCCGCAAGACCACCGACGAGGACATGGCGGGCCTCGACCTCGGCGACGTGCTCACGATCGTCACCGGCAGCGAACGGGTCCACCCGGCCACCCTGCGGCGCTTCACCCAGCGGTTTGCCCGCTTCAACCTGCGCGAGTCGGCGATCCGGCCGTCCTACGGCCTGGCGGAGGCGACGGTGTACGTGGCGACCCGCGCCCCCGGCGAGCCACCGAAGGTGGTGCACTTCGACGCCGAGAAGCTGTCCGAGGGCCACGCCGAACCCCTGGCCGGTGGGCGCGGCACGCCGCTGGTCAGCTACGGCGTGCCCGAGGCGCCGCTCGTCCGCATCGTGGACCCGCAGACCCGGATCGAGCGTCCCGCCGGCACGACCGGGGAGATCTGGGTGCACGGCGGCAACGTCGCCCTGGGCTATTGGGGGCAGGCCGAGAAGTCCGAGAGCACGTTCGGGGGCGTGCTCGCCGAGGCCACCGACGGCACCCCGGCCGGGCCCTGGCTGCGCACTGGAGACCTCGGCTTCGTCGCCGAGGGCGAGCTCTTCATCGTCGGGCGCATCAAGGACCTGTTGATCGTCCACGGGCGCAACCACTCTCCCGACGACATCGAGGCGACGATCCAGGAGATCACCCACGGTCGCGTCGCGGCCATCTCGATCGCCGACGGGCACACCGAGAAGCTGGTGGCCATCGTCGAGCAGAAGAAGCGGGGCGCGTCGGAGCAGGAGAGCGCCGAGGCGCTCGCGAACCTGCGCCGCGACGTCGCGACCGCGGTGTTCGCCGCGCACGGGCTCAGCATCGCCGATCTGGTGCTGGTGCCGCCGGGCGCGATACCGATCACGACGAGCGGCAAGGTCAGGCGGTCGTCGTGCGTGGAGTACTACCGGCACGGCCGGTTCGACCGGCTGGACGCGTGACTGTGGCTGTGGCGCAACGACTTTCGGTACTTGTCGGATCGCCGGGCGGGGTACGGTAGATCGCGATGTGGAGTTCGGTGGCGGCGTTGGCCCTGCCCATCGCCCTGGACCCGGTGCGTCTCGGCGTCGCCCTGCTCCTGGTGTCGCGACCCCGCCCGGCGCAGAACCTGCTCGTCTACTGGATTGGCTGCGTCAGCGCGAGTTGTCTGCTGCTGCTCGCGCCGCTGCTGGTGCTGCACTACACCCCGGCGTTCGCGCCGTTCGTCCGCGACCTGTCCAATCCCGCGACCACCGCCAGCGCCGCCGTCCGGTACGTCGAGATCGGGCTGGGCGTCGTGATCCTCGCCCTCGCGGCGCTCGTCGCGGTGCGCGCCGTGGCCCGTCGGCGCGCCAGCGTGTCGGCCGGGGCGCAGCCCGACGCCTCTCCGGTGTCGCGGTTGCTGCAGCGCGGTCGGGAGGCGCCAGCGGAGGGCGCCTCGCTGGTTCAGCGGCTGCTGGCCCGCGCCCATCACGCCTGGGAGGGCGGAGCGCTGTGGGTGGCGTTGGCGATCGGGTTCTGGGCGGGCCCCAACCCGTCGCTGGTCATGGTCTCCCTGGCGACGATCCTGGCGTCCGGAGCCATGTTCGGCGCCCAGCTCGGGGCCGCCGTCGTCTTCATCCTGACGAGCCTCGCGCTGGTCGAGATCGTGTTGATCAGCAATCTGCTCGCACCCGCGGGGACGCAGGCGGCCCTGCGCCGCCTGCACGACTGGGTCGCCGGCTACCGGCAGCTGATCGTCGTCGCCATCCTGACCCTGGTGGGGTTGGCGTTCGTCGCGCAGGGCGCCGGGGTGCTCTGAACCGTCAAGCCAACCTGAATCGTCACGCCACCGAGAACGACACCGTGTGGTAGCCGGTGGCGCCGTCGGGCATCACGTCGGCCTCGTCGGCGGTCTGCACCGCCCCGGTGTTGTCGGTGGCCCGCACGGTGATGCGGTGCTGGCCGGGCTGCACGGCCTGCCAGTCGAAACTCCACAGTCGCCAAGCGTCGTTGCTGAAGCTGCCGCCCAGCTGCGCAGGCAACCAGGGGCCGTCGTCGATGCGCACCTCGACGGCGCGGATGCCGCGGGGTTGCGCCCACGCCACGCCGCCGAACCGCACCGCACCCTTCGGCACGACCTGACCGCTGCGGGGGACGTCGATGCGCGACTCGGTCTTGATGGGGCCCTTGGCCGACCAGCCGAGCCCCGTCCAGTAGGCCTGGGCGCGGTCGAAGCGGGTGAGCTCGAGATCGGTGACCCACTTGGTCGCCGAGACGTAGCCGTACAGGCCGGGTACCACCAGGCGCGCCGGGTAGCCGTGCTCGACGGGCAGGGGTTGCCCGTCGAGGGTGATCGCGAGGAGCGCGTCGCGGCCGTCGGTGAGGGCCTCCACGGGTGTGCCCGCCGTGAAGCCGTCGACGGAGGTCGACAGCACCATGTCGGCGTCGGGGTGCACGCCCGCCGCGGCCAGCAGGTCGCGCACCCGGTAGCCCGACCACACCCCGTTCGAGATGAGGTTGCCGCCCACCGGGTTCGACACGCAGGTGAGCGTCACCATCTTCTCGACGGGTGCGAACTTCGCCAGATCGCCGAAGCGGTAGGTGATCTCGCGGTCGACCATGCCGTGCACCTTGAGCGCCCAGTCGGCCCGGCTGAGCTGCGGCACGCTCAGCGCCGTGTCGATCCGGTAGAAGTCCTTCGCGGACGTGACGTAGCTGGGCAGGGCGACGCCGGCCGGCTGCACGTCGGGGGGCGGCGGCGGGAGCGGCCGGGCGACGGTCGGCGGCGCGAACGCGGCGCGGTCCCCGGACACCGAGTGCAGGCGCCGCGTCAGTGCCGCACCGACGACCCCACCGACGACGCCGATGCCGACGAACCCCAGGGCGGCCAGCGAGGACCGTCGGCCCGCGTCGGCGGGCTGATCGACGGTGGTTTCGGTGGCGGCGTCGGCCGCGGCGCGCGGCCGCAGCACGCGCCGGGAGGTGAGGAAGCGCAGCACCGCGATGCCGCACACGGCCCCCACTAGCGTCGGAACCACGTCGACGAGCGACGCGTCCGGCCGGGACAGCACGGCGGCGCAGCCCGCGACCGCGGCCAGGGCGATCACCACGCTGCCCACCGGCACGCGCGTGCGTTCCCACTGCCCGGCGACGGCGGCGACGACGGCGATGACGACCAGCACCATGACCGTCAGGAACAGTTTGTCGTTGGTGCCGAAGGTCTGGATGGCCCATTCCTTGACCGGGCCGGGGGTCAGGTCGATGACGGCGGAGCCGACCGCGCTGCGGGCGTCGGCGGCCGGGCCGAACGGGACGGCGACGAGTGCGCCCACCCCGACGGCGATCGCCGCCGCAGCGATGCCGGGCAGGGCGCCGGGACGCGTCGGGGTGTCGTTGACGTGGGGGGACAGCGCCGTTTGGGCCATGCCGCCAACGGTACCGACTGCGGGGCCACGATCTTCTTACCCGAACGTGACGTGCTCGCTCATCCCTCGCCGCCGCGCGCGTGGCCGTGGCCGTGCTTGCGGGGCGGGTTGGCGACCGACGGCGTGGCGGGGGTGATGGCGGTGATCGTCGGCGTGAGCGGGCTCGGGGTGACCGACGGCGCCACGGTGGTCGCGAACGGATCGGGCGTCGGGGTCGAGGGCGTCGGGGTCGAGGGCGTCGGGGTGTCCGACACGTCGGAGATGAGCGCCGCGGCCGCGACGATCACGGCCAGCAGACCCGCACCCAGCAGCGCGAACCTACGGTTGCGGCGTGGGGGCACGGAGGTCATGACCAGGGTCGGCGACCGCGGTGGCGCCGGGCTGGGTTCGGTCAGCGCGGCCCGCATCTCCTCGGCGTCGGCGAAGCGCCAGTCGGCCCGCGGCGCCATCGCCCGCTCGATGACCGCCGCCGTCGCGGGGTCGACGTCACCGCGCAGTGCGGGCGGGCGCTCGGTCATGATCGCGCGCGACAGCGATCCCAGGGTGTCCTGGGGGAAGGGCCGGCGGCCGGTGAGCGCCTCGTAGCCGACGACCCCGACGGCGTACACGTCGTCCGACGGCGTCGCCGGCGTCCCCAGCAACCGGTCGGGGCTGAGGTAGGCGACGGTGCCGAGCACCTGGCCCGCGACGGTGTGATCGGTGCCCACGGTCTTGGCGATGCCGAAGTCGGCCACCTTCACCCGGCCCGACGCGGTGAACAGGATGTTGCCGGGTTTGACGTCGCGGTGCACGATGCCGGCCGCGTGCGCGGTGGCGAGCGCGGCCAGCACCTCGGCCAGGATGGCGCGCACCCGGTCCTGGGGGAGCGGGCCGCGGGCGATGAGGTCGGCCAGGGTGGTGCCGGGCAGGCGTTCCATGACGATGAACGGGACGCCGGCGTGCTCGCCGCTGTCGTGGACGGCGACGATGTTGGGGTGGCTCAGCGCGGCGGCCGCGCGCGCCTCGTGGGCGAAGCGGCGCCGGCTCTCGGCATCGCCGACCAACTGCGGGTGCAGCGACTTGACGGCGACGGCCCGCCCCAACCGGCCGTCCCATCCGTCGCGGACCACCGCCATGCCGCCCCGGCCCAGCACCCCCCGCACCGCGTACCGGCCGCACAGCAATTCACCGGTCGACATGGCGTCCACGGTAAACCCCTGCGGCACCGCGGCCTTGCGCCGCCAATGCGGGTTTGACGCAAATGCCAATTTCGGGCGGCTGCGTCCCCTACGGTTCGTGCATCACCCGTGGGGAGGGGGCGGACATGGCGGTGCGGGACACGGCGCAGGAGCCGGAGCTCAAGCGGACGCTCGGCTCGTTTCAGGTATTCGCGATCTCGTTCGCCTTCATCTCGGTGGCGGTGGGGATCTTCGCGTCGTACGAGAACCTGCTGGGGACGGCGGGACCGGTGGGGATCTGGCTGTGGGTGATCGCCTCGATCGGCCAGACCCTGGTGGCACTGGTCGTCGCGCAGTTCGCCGCGCGCATCGCGCTGAGCGGGTCGTCCTATCAGTGGGCGTCGCGTCTGGCCAGTCCGAAGGTCGGCTGGTTGTTCGGCTGGTTGACGTTCTGGTACCTGGCGACCGGCGTGGTCGCCATGGACGACGCACTGTCCAGTCAGGCCCTGATGCCGATGTTGGGACTGCCCGCGAGTGAGGACACCGCGCGGATCATCACGGTGGGGGTGCTCGTCGTGCAGGCCGTGCTGGTGATCGCCTCGACGCGGTTGCTTGGGCTGATCACCTCCGCCGCGGTGGGTCTGGAGCTCGCGATCGTCGTGGTGCTGGTCCTCGCCCTCGGCGCGGTCATGCTGTTCACCGGGAGCGGCACCTTCGACAACCTGACCTCGCGCGGGATCACCGCGAACGCGCCCGACTACTTCGGTCTCGGCGGTGGCCTGATGGCCGGGATGCTGATGGGCCTGCTGACCCTCGTCGGGTTCGACTCGGCGGCCAATCTCGCCGAGGAGGCCAGGGATCCGTACCGCAGCGTCCCGCGGGCGATCGTCGCGTCGGTGCTCGCCGCGTCGGTGCTCGGGCTGGTGTTCCTCGTCGCGCTGACGCTGGCGATCAAGGACATTCCCGCCGTCAGCGCCAGCGAGTCTCCCGTCGCCGCCATCATCCGCGGTCAGCTGGGGTCGGTCGTCGAACGAATCACCCTTGCGGGCTTGGTCTTTGCGATGTTCGGCGCGGGCATGGTCGTGATGGCGGCCTGCGCCAGGCAGGTGTTCGCGATGGCCCGCGACGGCAGATTCCCGGCCCACGGTCTCATGCGACGGGTCCATCCGCGGACGCAGACGCCGGTCCCGGCGACGATCCTGATCGTGGGCATCGGCATCGTGCTGATGGTCGCGCTACCCGGCCAGGCGCTGCTGCAGTTGATCCTCGGGGGCACCATCCTGCCCGCGTTGATCTACGGCGCCATCGTGATCCTGTACCTCTTCGTGCGAAAGCGCTTGGACGTCAAGGAGGGTGGCTTCACCCTCGGCCGCTTCGAGATGCCGGTCGCCATCGCCGCGTTGGTCTGGGTGGTGGCGGCACTGGTGTTCCTGGTGACGCCGGGAGACGCCACCGTCCCCGCGCTCATCGTGGTCGCCCTGATCCTGGCCGGCGGGGTCTACTTCGGATACCTGCTGCGGTTCCACCCCGACGTCCTGCGGGAGGCGCCGGCCGACGAGGCTCAGAGCCCGATGTAGACCGACTTCACGTTGAAGTAGGCCTCCAGCCCCTTCTTGCCGCGCTCGCCGCCCCAGCCGGACTGCTTGTGCCCGCAGATGGGCATCGAGGGATCGGCCGCCAGCGCGGAGTTGACCCAGATCTGGCCGCCGCGCAGCTCGTTGACGACGCGGTGGGCGCGGCTCAGGTTCTCGGTCCAAATCGCCCCGGCGAGACCGTATTCCGTGTCGTTGGCGGCGGCGATGGCCTCGTCCTCGTCATCGAACGGGATGATGCATCCGACGGGTCCGAAGATCTCCTCGCGGATCAGCCGCATGTCGGGTGTGGTGTCGGTGATGATGGTCGCCTCGTAGAAGTACCCGCGGCGGTCCATCGGCTGACCGCCGGTCACCACCTGCGCGCCGCCCGCGACGCCGTCGGCGACGATGCCCGCGACGCGCGTGCGTTGCTTCTCGCTGATCAGCGGTCCCAGAACGGAATTCGGGTCGTCGTTGCCGCCCATCGGCAGCATCTGTGCGAAGGCCACCAGCCCGTCGACCACCTGGTCGTAGATGCCGCGCTGGACGTAGATCCGCGACGTGCACGAGCAGTTCTGACCCGAGCCGGCCAGCAGGCCCATGCCCGCGCCCATGATCGCCTTGTCCAGGTTGGCGTCGTCGAACATGATCAGCGGGGACTTGCCGCCTAGTTCGAGGGTCAGGCGCTTGAGGTTGCCCGCGGCCGCCTTGACGATCAGCCTGCCGACCTCCGTCGAACCGGTGAACGCGATCTTGTCGACGTCCGGGTGTGCGGTGAGGGCGGCGCCGGTGGTCTCGCCGTAGCCGGTGAGGACGTTGACGACGCCGTCGGGCACCCCGGCCTCGCGGAAGATCTCCTCGAGTTTCAGTGCGGTCAAAGGGGTTTCCTCGGCAGGCTTGAGGACGACGCTGCAGCCCGCGGCCAGGGCGGGCGCCACCTTGAGCATCGCGACGAAGAAGGGTCCGTTCCACGGAATGATCAGACCGACGACGCCCACCGGCTCGAGCTGGGTGTAGGTGTGGAACGTCTCGTAGTGGCCGAGGAGGCCGTCGGAGACCAGCGGCGCCGACTCGCCGTGGATCTTGCCCACCCAGCCGGCGTAGTAGATCAGCATCTCGTTGGCGACCTTGATGATCTGCTGTGCACCCATGGCGGTCATGCCGTTGTTGCGCGACTCGAGTTCGGCGAGTTCGTCACTGCGGGCGCGGATGATGTCGGCCGCCCGGAAGAGCACCTCCGCACGCCGGGCGGCGGGCAGCTTGCGCCAGGCACCCGATTCGAAGGTGTCGCGGGCCCTGGCGACCGCCGCGTCGACCGCGGCCTGGTCGGAGTCGGGGACCTCGGCGATCTGCTCCTCGGTGGACGGGTTGAAGACCGGGATCATTCCCGAGTGTGGTGCGTCGACCGTGTCCTCGACGTCGATGGCATTGCTCACGTGACCGTCACCCCTTCGTAGACTGCCGCTGAGGTTACGCGCGTAAGCGGAGGGGTGTCCAGCACCCCGTGACCGGCCCGTGATCGGATCGACGCCGAGGCGAGTCCGGCCATGCTGATTCCAATGCCCGCCGGTCGGTGACGACGGCTTCACACTGAGGCGATGCGGATGGAAGAGACACTGTGGGACGTGTACGTGGGCCGGGACGTCTCGGACCGGAATCACGAGCGGCTGCGCGACGTGTTGACGCGCGCCATCGAGAAGCGCCTCGACGGCACGAAGGAACTGCTGCGCGTCGTCGCGTGGTCTCCCAATGCGGGCGGCCTCTTCGAGCCCAAGGCGGGCCCGCGGCGTTACGCGGTGTCCTACGAGGTGCGCTGGAGCGCCTGAGCCCTACCGGCTAGCGCGCCCCGCCCTCGGCGACCGCGACCTGCGGATAGTCGGGCAGCCGTAGATCGTCGGCCGACACGTGGACCAGGGTCTTGCCGACGACCGACATGGCGGTGCGCACCACCGGGCTCGCCACGATGCGGGCGAGGCCGTGTAGCGTCCGAATGCCAAGGCGCGTACGGGGGTTCATCCGTCGCAGCATGCCGATGTGCACGGTCCGGGAGGCGGCGACGTGCGCGCCCATGAAGCGCTCGTAGTTGGCGAGCGCGGTGCGCAGGTCATCGGTGCTGCCGAGTTCACCGGCCAGCACGTAGGCGCCGATGAGGGCGAGGCTGGTCCCGCCCCCGCCGAACGTGGCGGGACAGAACGCCGCGTCGCCGAGCAGGGCGATGCGGCCCTTGCTCCAGACGGGCGCATTGACCTGGCCGACGGCCGAGAAGTACAGCGGCGCACCATCTTCGAGCGCGGCGAGGATGCGCGGTGCGGCGCCGCCCACGTCGGCGAAGGTCCGCCGCAGGATGGCGACCTGGTCGTCGCGGTGCAGGTCCTCCAGGCCGCGGACTTCGGAGATGAACGTCAGGATGGTGCGCGTGGTGCCCAGGTTGTCCGGCCGGGTGTGCACCGCACGGGACTCGCTGACGTGCTGCCAGTCCCACCACGGTTCGTCGGAGTCCTCGCGCGCGATGGTGACGTAGGCGAAGTACATGCCCAGATCGGTGACGTCGGCGGACGTCACGAATCGGCGCGACCGCGACCGCAGCCCCTCGGCGATGACGACGAGATCGGCGTCGAGCGCCGTGCCGTCGTCGAGGGTCACCGCCACGCGCTCGCCGTCGTCGACGAGATCGACGATCCTGCAGTCGAATCGGTACTCCGTCCGCTCGCGGGAGTGCTCGATCAGGATGCGGGACAGCTCGCCGCGCAGGATCTCCAGCTCCGCCGTCGGGCCGTCGGTCTGCCCCGGCGCGTTCATGGGGAACGTCGCGGCGGGCCTGCCGTCGGCGTCGAGGAAGCGCATGCCGATCTCGCCGGTGTTGGCGGCGCGCACGTCGTCCTCGATGCCCATCCGCCGGACGACCTCGCGGGCCGACCCGCGCACGTCGACGTTCTGGCCCTCGTCGCGCCGCTGCGGAAAGCGTTCGACGACGGTGGTCTGCCACCCGCGGGCGGCGAGCTGGTGAGCCAGTGCGGGTCCGGCGATGCCGGCCCCGGAGATGACGGCGTGACGTGGCATGCGGGGGATCCGATCCGTGGTGTGGCGGGTGGGACGTCGAGCTAAGGTAGCTAGATCTACGTATTACCTGTAGTCCGAACGATACCTGCCCGGAGGAGGGCCGTGTGAAACACGAGCGTGACGCCTCGGGACACTGGCTCGCCGGGCTCAGCGACCCCATGGTGTCGATGCGGGACTTCCTTCAGGCCCACGACGAGTTGATCCGGCGGCAGGCGCGGCGAATGGGGCTCAACGCCACCGACATGCAGACGCTGCGGTTGCTCGACCTGCACGGTCCGCTCGGGCCCACCGAGTTGGCGCGGCGTCTGGACCTCAAGACGGCGTCGGTGACCGTGGTGCTGGACCGCCTCGAAGCCGCCGGACACGTCGAACGCATCAGGGACGAGCGCGACCGGCGCCGGGTGACGGTGCGCGCCCTGCCGCAGGCCCTCGACCTGCTGTTCGACACCTGGGCGCCCGTCGTGCGGGCGCTCGACGACATTGCCCGCGGTCTCACCCCGGCTCAGCGCAGTGGCGTCTGCGCGTTCTTCGACGGGGCTGCGGCTGTGATCGCCCAGACCCCCGAATCCTGAGCTACCGAAGCCGGCTCATTCGTTCAGCTGCACGACGATGGCGTAGCCGTCGTGGTCGCCCGTGGTGGCGGACGGGCCGTCGTAGGCGTTGTCCAGCGCCACGATGCCGACCAGGGTGGCGCCATTGGCGACCAGCCGGCTGGCCAGTTCGTCGCGGGCCTGGTCGTAGGAGACGTAGGTGTGGGCCGGGATCAACCAGTTGAAGCCGAACAGCTCGCGGCTGGCCGCGACGGTCCAGACGTACCCCGCCACGCTCTCGGCGGGGGCGGGCCCGAACACGCGGGCGTGGTCGTCGGGGAGCAGGAAGTCGGCGTCGGAGTAGGCCTGCAGGAGACCGGTCGGCTGCTGCGGATAGGTGACGTCGCCGATGACGCCCAGGAAGCCGGTGCTGTGGATCGCCCGCGCGGGGAAGCCCGCCTCGCCCAGATCGGCGTTGAGCTTCTGCGTCGCCGCGGCGGGTGAGGCCGACGTCGGGTCGAGGATGATGACGTTGACGGGCTCGATGATCGTCTTGCCCGCGTACGTCTGCCCGCCGTAGGTCGAGATCTTCCCGGTGGGCTGCAGCAGCCACTTGCCGATCTCGCCGTACGGGGTCTCGGCGACGTCGGTCGGGCTGGGGACCCCCGCCGACGTCGACACCGGGTTCTGCCCGATCACCGGATCGCGGGTGATCGAGATCGGGGTGCCGACCACCGGGAGGCCGAGGGTCAGCTCGATGCGGCGAACCACCTGAAAGGCCAAGAGCTGCAACGGATTCGATGGTGGCACGGCCGGGTTGGGGGAGATGATCGTGTTGACCACCGCGGCCACCTCCGTCAGCACGCCCACGACGGGGTTGCGCGGCAGGGGAGGCGCGACCGGTGGAGCGCCGACGGGCAGCACGCCGGGGGTGGCCTTCGTCGTCGCGGCGGCGAGCGCGACCTTGGGTGCGGTGGCGGCGGCCGGGGTCTCTGCCGTGGTGGCGTGGGCCGTCGGGGTCTTCGCATTCGCCGAGGTCTTCGCCGAGGTCTTCGCCGAGGTCTTCGCCGTGGTCTTCGCCGAGGCCGTCGCCGCCGCCGGCTGGGTGTGCGCACTGGCGAAGGAGCGGTGCGTCTTCGCCAGCGCGTCGGCTGTCGATGCGGGCTGCGCGGCCTTCGGCGCGGGGTCGGCCGGATCGTCGGCGTGGTCGGCGGGGGAGGCGTCCGTCGTCGTCGGGTGAGGGGTGGGCTTCGCCGAGTGCTTCGTCGTCGACGGCGTCGCGTGTGGCGACGTGGCCGATTCGTGCGCTGCGGCGGTGCCCCCGGCGGACGGTGTCGCGTCGGCATGGGCGACGCCCGACCCGCCGGCCAGCGCGGCACCGATGCCCAGCGTGACCGCGCCCGCGCCGAGCCACGGTGCGACGACGCGGGGCGGCTGGGGCGCGCGGTGTCTGCCCGCGGCGCGCCGGGACCTTCCGCGCGCAGCGGTCCTCGCCCGATGTCCACCAGCCACGCTGTGCCCCTTGCCGCAGTCGAGCCCGTAGATATACCAGCCGCCGCGCCAGGATGCCCAACCGTGACGTGTTTGCCAGCGGGCGCGCTACCGCGGAGACGGCACCGCCGCCCGACGGTAGCGGGCGCCCCGGTGCGTCTCGGGCAGCCGAGATCCGCGCCCGAACAGCTGGTCGGCAGCCCCCAGCAGGTCATCGACAAGGTGGGCCGCTATCACGAACAGCTCGGCCACGAGGTGATGCACCTCAGTGCAGACGCAGATGGTCTGCCGCCCGGCCACCAGCGCCGTAGCCTGGAACTGTTCCAGTCCGAGGTGGCTCCGGCGCTGCGGGACCGGATTCGCAGCAGGCCGCTGATGGCGCAGTCGAATTCGAGACACGTCGTGGCATGAGCCGTCGACCGAACGAGGAGGGTGCACGATGACCACCACCGCAGCGCAGACCGACCCCGGCACGTTCGAGGCGGACTGGAACGACTGGCACGAGGACCGCGAGCGCTACTATGGCGACCCGCTCGGCTGGGTCAGCATCACCGGATTGCATTGGCTGAGTGAGACCTTCGAGGCCGTCGCCGATCTGCCCGGGCGGTGGCGCGCCGATGCCCACGCTCTCTACGTCGAGGGCATCGATGGCACCGAGCGCCTCGAACCGGCGGAAGGCGCGCCGGGCCTGTTCGTCGAGGCGGGGGACCGCCGCCATCGAGGTCATCCGCCGCACCGGGTCGGTCGCGTTGCGCGTGCACGATCCCAAGGCGCCATACCTGTTGTCCTACAAGGGCATTCCCACCTATCCGCCACACGAGACGTGGCGCGTCGCGGGTACGTTCACACCCTACGAGCGGCCTGCCACCGTGACGACCGGGGCGGTCAAGGAGGGGCTCGAACACCATCACACCGCCGTGGGCGTCATCGACTTCGAGATCTCGGGCGTGGCATCGCAACTCGTCGCCTTCGGTCGGGCGGACGGCACACTGCACGTGCTGTTCACCGATGCGACGAGCGGCGTGACGACCTACCCGGCGTGCCGGTCGCTACCGGTCGCCGCACCGGCCGCCGACGGCACGGTCACGCTCGACTTCAACCGTGCCGCGAACCTTCCGTGCTCGTTCACCGACTTCGCGACCTGCCCGGTCGCGCCCGCCGAGAACAGGCTGACCGTCGCCGTCGAGGCCGGCGAGAAGAACCCGCGCTAGCCGCTCACCAGCGCGAGCAACATGCCGGCGGCCGCTGCGACCAACACCGCGTCGATCAGGGCCGAGTACGTGCGTGGACGGAGAGTGCGGACGAGCCGGCGGGTGAGGAACGGCCCGACCATGAGGGCCACGCCAATCACCAAGCCCCGCACGACGAGACCTGTCGTGAGAACGCCGAACTGCCCGAACGTGGTGATCGTGGCGGCATAGAGCAGCAGCGCGCTCGCGGCCTCGGTGCCGAGAAAGGCGCCACCGCTGAGCCCGAACCCCGTGAAGATGGGCACGCTGAGCGGGCCGGTCGACAGCACCAGACCGGTGAGGAACCCGACCACCGCCCCGGCGATGGCGAGGTGCCACAGCCGTATTCGCCACTCCCGCGTGGCCGCGATCCTGCGGATGGGGATCATCGCGAGGAAGAACACGCCGAGGAATCCGTCGACGATCCTCGGGGAGATCGTCAACAGCGTGTGCGCCCCGAGGACGGCGGCAGGGGCGCCCGTCGCGGCGTAGACGACGACGGGTCGCCACCGAATGTCCCGCCACCACGCCATCACTCGCGCGACGTTGGCGAGCACCGCCGCGATGCCCATCATGGGCACTGCCATGCGCGGCCCGTACAGCACGACGAGCACCGGCAGCAGCACCAGCGACGACCCGGTGCCGACGATGCCGCCGAGGGCACCGGCGCCGAGCGCGAGCACGAGGATGAGGGCAATGGCCAGCACGGCAGGACCTTCTCGCCGGCGTGGGGCACGCCGACGGAGATCCTCCAGGCTTTTGTCCGTTCAGATGACCGCGACCCATCGGGAGCCGCGGTGGCGCCGCTCGGACCAGGCACGCACCGGCGAGGTGCGCCGGAACCCTAGGCGCTGTCGTCCACCACCTTAGCGACAGCGGCCGAGGGGTCGCGCCCGGCGCGTAAGAATCCCAGCGATTTCATGGATCGGCACCCGGCGCGCGGTGCGCCATGGTGGGTGCGCACGCCGTCGCGCTCGTTGGGCGGCTGACCCGAGGAGACCCATGACAGACCTCAGTCTGGCGACGCGGCCGGACGCCGATGCCGGGCCCGCGCCCGCCGGAGTGCCGTCGCGTGGCCGAGACGTGTTCGTACCGGCCGACATTCGACGACCGGGCGCCATCGCCGCCCTGCGGCGGCGGCTGCACTGGCCACTCGGTGTCTACACCACGCCCGTGGCGATCCTCGTCGTGTGGGAGATCCTCGGGTTGGCCGGGGTCATCCCCCCGCTGTACGCCCCGGCGCCCACCGACATCGCGGCCACGGCCGTTGAACTCTGGCGCGACGGGACGCTCGGACCCGATCTGGCGATCTCGCTGCAGCGCGCGGGTCTCGGGCTCGCCCTCGGGCTGAGCATCGGCATCGTGACGGGGGTGCTCGGCGGCTTTCTGCGGCGCGGAGAGTACCTGTTCAACGGCGTCGCGCAAATCCTCAACACCATCCCGCTGCTGGCGGTGCTGCCCCTGATGATCGTGTGGTTCGGCATCGACGAACTGACCAAGGTGCTGCTGATCGCGTTCGGTGCGGGCGTGCCGATGTACCTCAACCTCTTCGCCGCGATTCGGGGGGTCGATCAACGCCTGATCGAGATGGCCCGCACGACCGGTGCTGGCCGCCGGCGCATCGTCGGGTGGGTGCTGCTGCCCGGTGCACTGCCGGGATTCCTGGTGGGAGTGCGGTTTTCGCTCGCCTACAGCGTCCTCGGACTGGTGGCCGCCGAGACCGTCAACGCGGATTCGGGACTGGGCTTCCTCGTCACCCAGGCCCAGACGTATCTGCAGACCAACCAGGTGTTCGTCGGGCTGGTGATCTACTCGGTGCTTGGCCTGCTGGCCGATCAGATCGTCCGCATCCTCGAGCGGGTGCTGCTGCGGTGGCGGCCCAGTTACGAGGCGACGTGAGCGCTCAGGCCGTTCTGGTCGACCAGGTGGTGAGGACGTTCGGCGACCGCACCGTGCTCGACCACCTCGATCTCACCATCGACGACGAGGAACTCGTCGTACTGCTCGGGCCGTCGGGATGTGGCAAGAGCACGCTGTTGCGCCTACTCGCCGGGCTCGACCGACCCGACGGTGGACGCGTCGAGGTTCCGACCAAGCGCGCCATCGTGTTTCAGGGCGACCGGCTCCTGCCGTGGCAGCGCGTCCTGCGCAACGTGACGCTGGGCCTGCACGGCTCCGATGCCGAGCAGCGCGCCAGGAAGGCCTTGGCCGACGTACACCTCGCCGGGCGGGAAAGGGCGTGGCCCAAACAACTCTCGGGCGGGGAAGCCCAACGGGTCGCACTGGCCCGTGCGCTCGTCGCCGAGCCGGACCTCATCCTGCTCGACGAGCCGTTCGCGGCACTCGACGCCATCACCAGGGTCAAGATGCACGACCTGGTTCGCGAACTGCGTCGCGAGCACCACGCCTCGATGCTGCTCGTCACGCACGACGTCGACGAGGCCATCGCGTTGGCCGACCGCATCGTGGTGCTGGGCAACGGACGAATCGAAGACGCGCACCGCGTCCGGCTGTCGGCCGCCGACCGCGAGGCCAGCCTGGCCCGCGACGAACTGCGCTTGGCCCTGCTCGCCGACCTCGGTCTGGCCAGCGCGCACTAAAAAACAGGAGAACCCATGTCCCGCAGTAGTATTCGTCTGATCGTCACCGCGGCGACGCTGGCGGTGGCGACCGTCGTGGCAGCCTGCAGTTCGACGCCGAGCGCCACGCATGGCGCACTGAGCACCTCGGGTGGGTCCACGCCGGCCCATCCGGAGTGGAGTCAGTACACGTTCACCATCGGTGACAATGGCGGTGACGGCAGCGAGGAGCTCGCAAAGGTCACTGGCGCGTTCGACGGCGCGCCGTACAAGGTGAAGTTCGCCCGATTCGACTACGGTCCACCGCTGGTGCAGGCGGCGGCCTCCGGTGACATCGACCTGGGGAGCGTCGGCACCGTCCCACCGATCACCGGCGCGGCACAGGCCTACGGCTTCAAGATCGTCGCGACGCGGCGCGGGGCCGACCCGACGAAGGCCTCCGAGAACATCGTCGTGCCCAAGGATTCGCCGATTCGGACGGTGGCCGATCTGAAGGGCAAGAGGATCGCCGTTCCTCAGGGCAGTTCGGCACACGGCCTGGCGCTCCTGGCCCTCAAGAGCGTCGGATTGACGCCCAGGGACGCGCAACTCGTCTACCTCAGTCCGGCGGCGGGCGCGTCGGCGTTCACCACCGGCAAGGTCGACGCGTGGTCCATCTGGGATCCGCAGTCCGCGGTCGCGGTGGGCCAGGGTGCTCGCATCATCGCCAAGGGCGTTCCGCCGATCGACCAGTCCAACGACTACTACGTCGCCTCCGACGCGTCGCTCAACGACCCCGTCCGCCGCGCCGCACTGGCGGACGTGCTGACCCGGGTGGGCCGAATCTTCAACTGGGCCCAACAGAATCCCGACGAGTACGCCAAGGCGATCGTGAAGGAGACGGGGGTGTCGCAGAAGGACGCGAGGGCGACGGTGGACTCCTTCCCCTTCAAGATCACCCAGTTCCTGCCCGAGGACGTCGCCGCCGAACAGGAGTTGAGCGACGCCTTCTTCGACGCCGGCGAGATCAAGAAGAAGGTCGATCTCACGACCATCAGCGACAACATCCTGCCCGGTGGGTTCGACAGTTCGGCACTGTCCTGATGGGCGCTCGACGTGACTCGAGCGCTACCGTCTTGCGTTGCCCGCCAACCAGTTTCGCGCCGGTGCCTGAGGGGACGGGAACTACCGAGCCAGCACCCGGCGGGCGATCTCCAGCCACCGGTCGAGCTCCGGTGCGGTCTCGTATTCGGAGTCGATGAGATACAGGCTCGGCACCGGGCAGCTCGCCCCGATCTCGACGAGCACCGGGCGCAACGTCAACTCGGGCGCCAACGAGTGCGCGGGTGATCCGCCGAGCATCAGTGGCACGGTGGGAATCTGGCCGAGCTCACCGGCGCCGAACTGGTCGAGGAACAGCTTGAGCAGCCCGGTGTAGGTGGCCTTGTAGGTGGGGGAGGCCACGACCAGGAGGTCGGCGGCCTTCACGATCTCCTTGGCCTCGGCCACCTTTGGGTCACCCCAGCCGAGCAGGGCGGCACCGAGGTCGACGACGTCGATGACGTGCTCGGGCGCGCTGCCGGTCAGCTTCGTGGCGACCAGCTCGGCAGCCGCGCGGGTACGTGAGAGGGGCTTGGGGTTTCCGACGACGACGACGCTCATGGGATCAGTGAACCAGCTGCGGCGCTCGCGCTCATCAGAAGAATCCGTTCTGCGGGGGTGGCGCGCCGTTGACCAGATGGTCGCCGATGGCCGTGGCCTTGAGGAATGTCGGGTTGTGCGTCGAGATCGTCCGGATGTTGCGCCAGTGCCGGTCGTGGCCGTAGCGCAGCTGGGTGGCCGAGGCGCCGCCGACGTCGAGCAGACGGGCCGCGGTGGCGTAGGAGAACCGGTCGATCGCGACCTTGGCCTGCGCCGCGGCGATCTGGGCGACCCGGGCGACGTCGGGGTCGAACACCCCGTCCGTCTCGGTGTCGGAGGCGTCCTGCAAGGTCTGCGCGGCCGCGAGCACGATCGCCCTGGCGGCGAAGGCGTCCGAGGCGATCTCGCCGACCACCTGCAGCACCTGCGGATCGTCGGCGGGCACGGACTGGCTGGCGTGGCTGAAGTTGCGCTCGCGGCGGCGGGTCAGCGCGACCGCGTCGGCCGCGATCGCCGCGAGGATGCCCGCGGTGAGCGCCTGGAGGTAGAGCTGATAGAAGCCGCCGTAGTAGGTGGGGCCGGCATCGGGGTTCCCGACGGCGGTCCGTTGTATTTCGTCGGGGCGTACCGCGACGTCGGAGAAGCGGGTCGTCCCGGTTCCGGTGAGCCGCTGGCCGAAACCGTCCCAGTCGTCCTCGACCCCGACGCCGTCCCGGTCGACGGGAATGGTGACGCGGAAGGTGACGCCGTCGGGACCGATCGCCTGCACGTTCACGAGGTCGGCGAAGAGGGTGCCGGTGGAGTAGAACTTCACGCCGGTGAGGCGGAAGCCGCCGTCGCCGTCCGCGCGAAGGACGGTCTCCAACTGGGGTGCCGCGCCTGCCGGCCGTCCGACGGGCAGGGCGTTCTGCTCGCCGACGGCGTTGCCGAAGAGCCGATCCTGCGCCACCAGGTCGAGCCATCGGCGGCCCGCATCCCGGTCGGGGTTGTGCAGTTGTTCCTCGACGAAGCCGAAGTGCGCCCGCAGGGCGTGCGCGACGTTGGAGTCGGCCGCCGCCAGGTCGATGACGAACCCGAACAGGTCGGGCAGGGTGGCGCCGGCCCCGCCCTCCTCGATGGGCAGCCGCAGGCGTCCGAGGCCAGCCTCGCGTAGCCGCCGAATCTGGTCGTGGGGCAGCGTGCGTTCTTGCTCGCGCTGCCGTGCGCCCTCGCCGATGGACGCCAGGAGGTCGGTCAATGCGGACGAACCGGGGGCCAGCGGGCGGGATAGCGTCGGGGAGACCACGTCGTGCCACGTTAGGCAGGGGTGTCGGGGCGGCCGAGGGTTTGGGCCACCCTGATTCTGGGTCGGCGCTGGACCCCTACCAGTTGGCACGGTCGAGTCGCCGACGTGTTGCAATGGAGTGAACGAAAGTGCGCTCACCACGGAACTCCGGTGCCACCGGTCCACCAGGAAGGTCAGTCATGGGCAGGATCTACGAGAACGTCAGCGAGCTGGTCGGCGGCACCCCGCTCGTGCGGCTCAACCGGTTGACCGAGGGCCTCGAGGCGCAGGTCGCCGTCAAGCTGGAGTTCTACAACCCCGCCAACAGCGTGAAGGATCGCATCGGGGCGGCCATCATCGACGCGGCCGAGCAATCCGGTGAGCTCAAGCCCGGCGGCACCATCGTCGAGGCCACCAGTGGCAACACGGGCATCGCGCTGGCGATGATCGGCGCGGCTCGCGGCTACAAGGTGATCCTCACGATGCCGGAGACGATGTCGACCGAGCGTCGGGTCATGCTGCGGGCCTACGGCGCCGAGATCGTCCTGACCCCCGGCTCGGAGGGCATGGCAGGCGCGGTGGCCAAGGCCAAGCAGCTCATCGCCGAGACCGAGAATGCGGTGTCGGCCAATCAGTTCGCGAACCCCGCCAACCCGGCGATCCACGAGAAGACGACCGCCGAGGAGGTGTGGGCCGACACCGACGGCAAGGTCGACGTCTTCGTGGCGGGCATCGGCACCGGCGGCACCATCACCGGCGTCGGACGAGTCCTCAAGGCACGCAAGCCAAGTGTGCAGATCGTCGGCGTCGAGCCGAAGGACTCCCCGCTGCTGACCGAGGGCACCGCCGGGCCGCACAAGATCCAGGGCATCGGCGCCAACTTCATTCCCGAGGTGCTCGATCGCGACGTCTACGACGAGATCATCGACGTCGGCGTTCCCGACTCCATCCGGGTCGCGCGCCAGCTGGGCACCGACGAGGGCATCCTCGGTGGCATCTCATCCGGTGCGATCGTGTGGGCGGCACTGGAATTGGCGAAGCGTCCCGAGAATGCGGGCAAGCTGATCGTCGCGGTCGTCTGCGACTACGGCGAGCGCTACATCTCGACGGCCCTCTTCGACGACATCCGGGACTGACCTCGTCGTGACGCTGCTGTCGACACTGCGCGAAGATCTGCAGAATGCCCGGGCGCACGATCCGGCGTCGCGCGGTGACCTGGAGAACGCGCTCGTCTACTCCGGCCTGCACGCCATCTGGTCCTATCGCCTGGCCCACCGCCTGTGGGCGATGCCGGCATGGCGCGGGCCCGCCAGGGTGCTGACGCAGTTCACCCGCTTCCTGACCGGGATCGAAATTCACCCGGGTGCCACCATCGGCCGTCGGTTCTTCATCGACCACGGGATGGGTGTCGTCATCGGCGAGACGGCCGAGATCGGCGACGACGTGATGATCTACCACGGGGTGACGCTCGGCGGCCGGTCGCTCAATCACGGCAAGCGCCATCCCACGCTCGGCAATCGCGTGACGGTCGGCGCGGGCGCAAAAGTCCTTGGGCCACTGACGGTGGGCGACGACAGTGCCATCGGTGCCAACGCCGTCGTGACCCACGACGTGCCCGCCCAATCCATTGCGACGGGAATCCCCGCGGTGGTCCGCAACCGTACGGAGAAGCAGCGGGAGCGGGGGGTCGACCCGACCACCTACATCGACCCCGCGATGTACATCTGACGCTGCCGCTAGAACGGTGGTGGGTGCGATTCCAGTCGCGGTCGCTCGAGTTCGGTTGTCCAGGTGGGTGATTGGCCGGTGAGGGCGGTCTCCTCCTCGAGGGCGCGTCGGTTGGCTTGGCGTTCGGTGAGGGCGCGGTGGCGTCGGTCTTGGGTGCGGGTGGCGCGTCGGGTGGGCATCTTGAGTCCGTGGGCGTGCCGTGGTGGTGGCGGGTGGGCGGTGATGGGTGCGGTGGGTGCGCACAGTTGCGGGAAGTCGGTGTGGCTGCCGGGTCGGGTGGTGTGGGTGCGTCCGTCGGGGGTGGTCCAGATGACGGTGCCGTCGGGGAGTTGGCGGTCGTGCCAGCCGTTCCAGAAGGTTTTGAGCAAATGATGTTCACGGCAGAGGCATTTGAGGTTGGAGGCAGCGGTCGGCCCGTAGGGGTAGGGGATGGTGTGGTCGATGTCGGTGGTGCTGGCTGGTTTGGTGCAGCCGGGGTAGCGGCATGTTTGGTCGCGGCAGCGGATGAAGTCGGCGAGTGTGGGTGAGGGGCGGTAGTGCGGTTCGGGGGGTGCTTGGCCGGGGTGCACGATGATCGAGATCCTGGCGCCGGTGGCGGCGCGGCGGGCGATGGCTCCGGGTAGCACGGTGCCGCTGAGGTGGGCGCCGTCGAGGAGGGTGGCGGGGGGCAGGCTGCTGAGGTGTTGGGGGCTTGGTCGGGGGTGGAAGAGTTCGGCCCAGGTGAGTTGGGTGAGTGGTTTGTCGTAGAGCGGGGGCGCTACCCCGTCGAGGCCGGCGCATTCCTGTTCGGGGGTGATGAACGGGATGGGGGTGCGTGGGGCGAGCTCGGCGACGGTGGTGGGGTCGGGGGTTGTGGGTTCGGGTGCGGCGTCGGCATTGTCGGTGTCCGCGGCAGCGTCGTTCGCTTCGTCCCCGCCGTCGGTGGCTGCGTCCCCGTCGAGGTCGTGGATGCCTGCGTCCCCGTCGATGTCGTCCGTGGTGTCGTCGACGGTGGTGTCGGCGACGTCGCAGTCGCCCGTGGCGTCGGTGGCGACGTCGTCCGTATCGGTGACGCCTTCCGTGGCGGTGAACTCGGCGCCGGAGCCAACGTCGCCCTGGTCGGTTGATTCTGCGGTAGGACGGTCCGCGAGGGTGGACTGGTCCTCGACCGTTGAGTCCGATTCCGTTGATGCCGAATCGGTTTCGGCGTCGACCGTAGCGTCGCCGTCGGCGTCCGGATCGGCGGGTGCGTCGGCGCGGTGGTCGGCGGATGTGGGCTCGGTCTCCATCGCCCAATTCGGCTCTGCAAACGCATCATCGGTGTCGACGTCGACCGCGGCGTCCTCGGGCTCGACGTCAGCGTCGGGCACGTCGTCGGTGGCGTCCTCGAGTTCGGGCTCGACGTCTGCGAAGGGGCCCGCCGGTGCACCACCGTCGTCGGCACCGCGGGCCCCGTCAACCGGGGGCACCACCGGCGGCAGACCAGAGGGGCCGTCCCCGGTGATGGTGTCGGGGTGGGCGATGAGGTGGATGACGACCCCGGTCGACGGTGGGCGCAGGAACGCTTCGCAGTCGGGGCGTTGGCACAGGCACGCCAGGCGGTCCTGGCCGTAGGACAGCGCCCCGATGGCTTCGGAGCGTAGTTGGTCCTTGGTGCGCGGGTCCTGCGGGCACACGGTGTCGGCCAGGGCGTCCAGGCGGGTGGTGAAGGCGGCGCCGTCGGTGGCGAACAGGCTGGCATAGAGCTGGGCGATGCCGGTCTCGTCGTCGATGGTGACGTCCACCCGGCGGCCCTGCGCACGGGTCTGGGTGCGGTGCACCGCGGCGGGGTCCAGGCGCCAGATCTCGGCGTCGATGGCCTTCTGCGCGCGGTAGAGCGAGGTGGGGTAGTCGGTGCTGGTGAACCGTTCGCTCAGGGCGATGTCGAGGGCGTCCCAGACGGCGGGGTCGATGACCGCCGAGGCGCGGGTGGTGATCAGCCGCACGATCGGATAACTCAGGCGTCCGTCGGTGAACAGGGCCTCCAGGCGGGGGAAGCGTTCACGCAGCGCCAGGGCGACGAGCAGGGTCGCCGACACCGAGCGGGTGGTGAGGCGTTGGGCGGCGCCGATGTGGGCGCACACCGCACTCCAGTTGTCGATGCACCATTGGTCGCGGTCAACCGATCCGTCGGCGGACATGGCGGCCTCGAGCATGGTCCGCATGGCGTGCAGGCGGTGTGCGCAGGCGGCGTTCTCCACGCGGGTCCACAGTTCGACGGCGGCGGGTCCCTGCGCGCAGAGCGCCGTGGTCACCAGAGTGTCGAACACGTGTTCGAGTCTATGGCGTCCCATCGACCCCCGACAGCACCAATCCTCGACCCTGTGGATGGATCACCGCCTGGGGACAACCCCGGCTTAGGCCCCGAAAGTGTCACCCCCCCATGCCAAGTCACCGACTGCCACCCTTCGAATCACGGGGATCGCGACCGTTCTGTCGTCGCAGGTGTTTCCCTACCGTGGCAAGGTGATCACGTCTGTCGAGACCAGAGCGCCCGCCTTCCGGCAGGCGCTCTTCGTCGCGGTGACCGCGGGCCTGGGGTACGGCTTCGACTCCTACGCGGTAAACGTCTACGGCTTGGTGCTGCCCGAGATCAAGAAGACCCTGCACATCACCGACGCACAGGCCGGCTACATCGGCTCGATCTTCCTGCTCGGCTACACGATCGGGACGGTCGGCTTCGGGCTGGCCGCCGATCGGTGGGGCCGCAAGACCACGCTGGGGGCGTCGATCCTGCTCTACGGCATCACCACCGCGGCCGCCGGGCTCACCACCAACGTCGCGGCCTTCACCGGGCTGCGGTTTCTGACCGGGGTCGGCGGCGCCGGGGAGCTCGCCGTCGGCGCGCCCTACACCGCCGAGGTGTGGCCCGCGAAGACCCGAGCCATCGGCGTCGGCGGAGTGATCTTCTCGCTGTTCTCACTGGGTTACGTGCTGGCGGCCGGCGTGGCCCTGCTCCTGGTGCCGCGATTCGGTTGGCAGGCATCGTTTCTCGTCGCGATCGTGCCCGCGGTCATCCTGTTCCTCGTCCGCCAGGGCATCACCGAGTCCCACCGCTACACCGCGGTGCAGACCACGACGCAGCGACCCGCCGCGCTGTGGCACCTCCCGGGGGCGCGCCGCCGGGTGGCCGTCGGATGGCTCGTCTACACCGCCAACGCCGTTGGCTACTGGGGCATGACGCTGTTCCTGACGACGTACCTGGTGCAGCGGTTCCATGCGACCTCGACCGAGGCCATCAGGTATGCGCTGGTGTTCTTCCTGCTGCAGGCCGTGTTCGTCTTCGTCGGCACTGCGCTGGCCGACTGGCTCGGACGGCGGCCCTCGGCCATCCTGGGCGCCCTGATCGAGACCGTCTCGACGGTGCTGGCGGTCACCGCGGACTCACGCTCCGACTACCTGATCGTCGGAGCGATCTCCATCGCAACGCTGGGCTGGCTCTGGGGTGTCGGCGACACCTACATCGCCGAACTCTTCCCAACCGCTGTGCGCGGCAGCGGTTTCGGCATCGCGGTCGGCGGGGGGCGCCTGGTCTCGGTGGCCGCTCCGACCGTCATCGGTTGGGGCATGGCCCACTACGGGTTACAGGCGCCGTTCCTCGCCCTCAGCGGCATCTGGGTGCTGACGGTCATCGGCTACCTGCTCGGTCCCGAGACCAAGGGCAGGGAGCTCGAGGACCTGGTCGACGACGCCCTGCTGTAGATCCCAACGCCCCCTGGAATCAGAACGATTCGTACTGTCGGCAGCCGCGCGCGGCCTCGCTAGCGTCGAACCCGGCGGACATCGCAAGCGGTGCGACGGCGAGGCAAGGGAGTCTCGAATGACCAATCTCGGCCCGTTCGAATGGATGCGCGACGTCATGGGTGACGACGAGGCCACCGAGGTCTACGCCGAACTCTCCAGTGGCGGTAGCGAGGCGGCACGTGGTGCCGCGGGCATGGCGTCCTACCGGGCCCGCGAGTACTGGCCGGACTTCTTCTCCATCGCCGACCGGCCCGCACTCGCGGCGTGCGCCATGGTGTTCGACGACTATCCCTGGCTCACTGCGACTCTGGTCGAACGGGCCCTGGAGACACTGCGCGGGCGGCGCACCATCACCCCGCAGGACATCGTCGAGGCGGCCCAGCTGCTCGATGGGTGAGCAAGTTATTCGAGCCGGAACCCGACCTTCAGCGAGACCTGGAAATGCGCTACCGCACCATCTTTCAGCTCGCCCCGGACCGACTGCACCTCGAACCAGTCGAGTTCGCGCAGGGTTTGAGAGGCTCGGCTGATGCCGTTGCGGATGGCCGCGTCGACGCCCTCGGGGGACGTGCCGACGATTTCCACCACTCGATAGGTGTGTTCGCTCATGGGGTCATCCAACCTCACCGCACCGCCGCGGCGCAGCCGTTGTGCTCGCAGGGATTCGATGGCCGGAGCGGTCAGAGGCGTCGGGTAGCCCCTTTCGGCTCGGCCAGATTCGAAGGGCTGCGGCACGAACCGGCCGATGGCGGGCCGGACCGTTGCCGACGAGGTCGATGAGCTCCGACGGCCGCGCCCACGGCCGATAGCGTCGATGGAGTCATGAGCGCGACCCCGTTGGCAGTACTCGACCTGGTGCCGGTCTCGTCGGGTGCGACGGCGGCCCAGGCGATAAGCAACAGCCTCGATCTCGCCACGCGAGCCGAACGACTGGGCTACTCGCGGTACTGGTTCGCCGAACACCACCTCAATCCCGGGGTGGCGGGAACGTCGCCGGCCGTCCTGCTCGCCTGGGCGGCCGCCGAGACGTCCACGATCCGGCTGGGGTCGGGGGCTCTGCAGATGGGCCATCGCACGGCGCTGTCAGCGGTAGAGGAGTTCGGTCTGCTCGACGCGCGGTATCCCGGCCGGTTCGACCTCGGCCTCGGGCGGTCCGGCGGCAGGCCCGTCGCACCGTCGCCGTCGTCGGGCGGGCCCTCGCCCGTCGTCGACGGCCGCGCGCCGAACGGATTGCCGATCCCGCCCCCCTTCGACCCGACGCCGATGCTGACGTCCCCCCGCATCGCGATGCAGAAGGCCCTGCTCCAATTGCCCAACGCCACACCGCAGAACTACGCCGAGCTGGTCGAGGACGTGCTAGCGCTGATCGCCGACACCTACCG
Organism: Mycolicibacterium madagascariense; assembly: GCF_010729665.1. Taxonomy (NCBI): domain Bacteria; kingdom Bacillati; phylum Actinomycetota; class Actinomycetes; order Mycobacteriales; family Mycobacteriaceae; genus Mycobacterium; species Mycolicibacterium madagascariense. Next base: position 2,570,025 of record NZ_AP022610.1, read on the forward strand.
GTCCGAGGTCGGCGAACGGGCCCATGTCGAGCCGGGGCGGGGCGCCGGTCTCGACGTCTGGATCCTCGGCAGCAGCGGCGGGGAGAGCGCCCTCGTGGCCGGCCGCAACGGATTGCGCTTCGCGGCCAACTATCACGTCGCCCCGGCCCGCGTCCTGGAGGCCGTGCATGCCTACCGCGAGGCGTTCCGGCCGTCGGCGAGCCTGGCGAGGCCCCACGTCGCGGTGTCGGCCGACGTCGTCGTCGCCGACGACGAGGCCACCGCCCGCGAGCTGGCCGAGGGCTACGGGCCGTGGGTGCGCAGCATCCGCACCGCCGAGGGGGCGATCCCGTTCCCGACGTCGGACGAGGCGCGCCGACACGTGTGGAGCGACGCCGACCGCGCGCTGGTCGCCGACCGCATCGCAACCCAATTCGTCGGTACCGCAACGCAGGTCGTCGACCAGCTCGAGCTGCTGCGCGACGCCACCGCCGCCGACGAACTCGTCGTCACGACCATCACGCACGACCACGCCGACCGCGTACGCTCCTTCGAGCTGCTCGCCGAGGAGTGGGCGCGCCGTTAGGCGACGGCGGTCGGGGTGAACCTTCCCCGCCACTGCCGGGCCGGATGGCGGGCGGGTAGCTCAGGCCCTGCTCCGAACAGCTTGTCCCGCAAGGTCCCCGCGGCATACTCCGACTGCGCGAGCCCCCGGGACCGGAGTTCGGGCACGACGTGATCGATGAAGTCCTCGAAACTGCCCGGGGTGGTGATGTACCGGATGTTGAGGCCGTCGATGCCGGCGTCCTGCCACTCCTGCAGGACGTCGGCGATCTGTTCGGGTGTCCCGACGATGCGGGTGGACTCCTGCTGCTGGCGGATCAGGTCGGCGATGGTAGGATTCGTGCCGGGCGGCGCTGCGGCGATCAGGGATTCGATCGTGCTGCGGGTGCCCTGCACGTCGGCAGCCAGATCGCCGATCGGGGTGTCGTGATCGAGGCCGCCGAAGTCGATGCCGATGCCACCGCTGCGGTGCGCGATGAGGCCGTCGACGCTGAGGAACTCGTCGAGCTCGGCGGCCCGCCGCCTCGCCTCGTCCTCGGTGGACCCGACGACGAAGGACATGCCCTGGAAGAACTTGACGTCGTCGCGGCGTCGGCCCGTTGCGACCGCGCGGTCCCTGGTATCGGCGATGACGGCGCGGGCGCCCGCGGGGGACGCGGCGTTGATGAACACGCCCTCGGCGTGGCGAGCCGCGAAAGATCGTCCTGCCGTTGACGTTCCGGCCTGGAACAGCACGGGGGTGCGCTGCGGCGACGGAAAGCTGAGGTGTGGACCCTCGACCGAGTAGCGCTTTCCGAGGTGGTTGATCTTGTGCACGCGGTCGGGGTCGGCGTGTACGCCCCTGGCGCGATCGCGTATGAGCGCACCGTCGTCCCAGGAGCCCTCCCACAGCTTGTAGACGACCTCGGTGTACTCCTCGGCCCACTCGTATCTGGCGTCGTGCTCCTCGCGCTCCGCCAGCCCGAAGTTGCGGGCCGAGTTCTTCAGCGCACTGGTCACGACGTTCCAGCCAATGCGCCCCCGTGACGCGTGATCGAGGGTGGAGATCTTGCGCGCGAACGAGAATGGATGATCCTGCAGCACGGAGCTGGTGATCACCAGGCCGAGATGCTCGGTCGACAGCGCGAGCGCGGACACGATCGCCGAGGGGTCGTGGTTCGGGATCTGCAGGCCCTCGCGCAGATAGGTGTCCCAACCGCCGCGGTAGTCGTCGTAGACGCCCACGACGTCGGCGAAGAACACCGAGTCGAACGTGCCGCGTTCCAACAGCTTGACTAGTTCGACCCACACGTCCAGCTGGTCGAATTCGACACTGCGTGTCTCGGGGTTGCGCCACGATCCGTAGGACACGTGGGTGGCGGTGTTCATGGTGAACGCGTTGAGGATCAACCGCGGTCGGGTCACGTCGCTGCCCTTCGGGTCATCGTTAGGGTGGCACCGATGGTGCCCGACCCGACTGCCGTGCCACAGGGTTTGCGTCGAGCTGAACGCAAGGCCCTACCCGGCGGTGATGAACCCGCGGCTGACCATCCAGTCGCGCGCCACGATGCTGGGATCCTTGCCGTCGACGTCGACCCGCTTGTTGAGCTCGATGATGACGTCATTGGTGAGCGCGGCCGTCACGGGCGCCGTGACGTCGGCGATCTGCGGATGTGCTTGGGAGAAGGCACGTTTCATCGTCACCGACGGGTTGTAGTGCGCGAAGAACTGCTTGTCGTCCTGCAGGACCGTCAGGTCCAGGGCCGCGATCCGGCCGTCGGTGGTGAACACCTCGCCGAAGTCGCACTGGGTGGCGTCGGCGGTCGCCTGGTAGATGATGCCGACCTGCAGGATGGGGGTCTGGGCCCGCGCGGGGTCGAATCCGTACGCCGCCGCCATGCCGGGGAAGCCGTCCTGGCGGGCGCGGAATTCGGTGTCCACGCACGTCTTGGCGGCAGCGGGGTTGCGTTTCACCAACTCGGCGTACTGGGACAGCGTGTGGACGCCGGTCCGCTGGACGACGGCCTTGCTCGCGGCCAGCGCGTAGGTGTCGTCCATGGGGCCCGGCTCGAGCCACACCATGTCGTTGGCCTTGAGATCGGCATCCCGGACGGCCTCGAACTGCCTGCGGGTGTCCGCGATCGGCGTCTCGTGGCCGAGGTAGTTGATCCAGGCATTGCCGGTGAACTCGTAGGCGACGTCGACCTGGTTGGACAGCTGGGCGCCGCGGGTGCTGCGGGATCCGACGATGCCGGTCAGGTCGCGCACGTCGGCGCCGGCGGCGGACAGCGTGTACTCCAGGATGTAGCCGAGGATGACCTGCTCGGTGTACTCCTTGGAGCCCACCGTGATGCGCACACCCTGCAGTCCCGGGGTGGGCTTGATCGACCCGGGGCCCACGCGCAGCGGCAGGCCGCCGCCGGAGCCGAGGCCGCACGCCGCGACACAGGCGACCAGTGCGGTGGCCATCACGAACCGCAGGATGGAGCGCCTCATCGAAGTCCCTTGGGGCCCAGGTAGAACTCGGCAAGGCCACCGAGCCAGTCGACGAGCAGGGCCAGGCACACGGCGAGCACACTGCCGAGGATCAGCGTGACGTCGTCCTGCAGCTTGTATCCGGTGTCGATGAGGATGCCCAGGCCGCCCGCGTTGACGAGGAACGACAGGGTCGCCGTTCCGACGGCCAGCACCAGCGACGTGCGCAGGCCCGCCAGGATGTACGGAACGGCAAGCGGCAGTTCGACTCTCAACAGCAGGGAGCGCTTCGACAGCCCCTGTCCGCGGCCCGCGTCGACCAGCGCGTCGTCCACTTCGTCGATACCCAGGATCGTGCTGGAGAGCACCGGCAGCAGGGAGTACAGCGCGATTGGCAGCACGCCGATCCAGAAGCCGGTCGTCGCGGTCAGCAGGAACAGCAACACCAGCAGACCGATGGCGGGTGCGGCCTGGCCGACGTTCGCGACGCCGATCACCAACGGCCGCAACCGTCGAGCCCCCGGCCGCGTCACGAGGACGCCGAGCGGAACCCCGACCGCCAGCACGATGACCGTCACGGTCGCGGTGATTAGCAGATGCTGCCAGATCAACAGGCCGACGTTGGCGGCGTTGACGTTCTCCTTCTGGGTGGCGGTGAGATCGCGGTCGAACGCCCAGAGGAGCACGGCCGCAGCGACGATCAGCACCAGCACCGGCTGGATCAGCAGCCGAAGTCGGTCCGCCCGCGTGGTGCCCCCGGCCGGGGCGTCGACGGCGGTGCTCACGCCGAACGGTCCTCCGAGTGGGCGTCGGCGCGCACCTTCGTGACGGCCTCGATGAGTGTCTCGAGGGTGACGACGCCCGCGTAACGGCTGCCGGGGCCGGCGACGACGGCCGACGCGTGGCTCTCGGCCAGGATGGCTTCGAGCGCGTCCTCGAGCGTGGACTGGGTGCTGACGACGTCGAGATGCTCGGCGACGCTGCGGAGGTCGGAGGCGTGGGCGAGGGCGCGCTCGCGCACCCAGCTCACCGGGCGGTCCTTGGAGTCCAGCACCACGACCCAGTCGAACGGGGTGCCTGCCAACGCATGTCGCGCCACCTCGACGGAGTCGTCGACGTGCACCGCGGGGTGCTCGCGCAGTGCGACGTCCTCGACCCGCAGCAGCCCGAGTTGGCGCAGGGAGGCCCCCGAGCCGACGAAGCCCGCGACCGTGTCGTCGGCGGGGTTGGCGAGGATGACCTGGGGGGTGTCGTACTGCAGCACGGCGGACCTGGGCCCCAGCACGGCGATGCGATCGCCCAGCTTGACCGCCTCGCCGAAGTCGTGGGTCACGAAGACGATGGTCTTGCCCAATTCGGCCTGCAGGCGCAGCAATTCGTCCTGTAGCGAGCTCCTGGTGATGGGGTCGACCGCACCGAACGGCTCGTCCATCAGCAGCACCGGGGGATCGGCGGCCAGCGCCCGGGCCACGCCGACGCGCTGCTGCTGCCCGCCGGAGAGCTGGCGCGGATATCGGTCGGCATACTGTCCCGGTTCGAGGCCGACGAGGTCGAGCAGCTCGTCCACGCGGTCGGCGATCTTCCTGCGGTCCCACTTCAGCAGGCCGGGCACGAGGCCGACGTTCTGCCGAATCGTCATGTGCGGGAACAGGCCCGCCTGTTGAATCGAGTAGCCGATGGAGCGCCTCAGCTCCGTGGGCTTGATGGAGAGGGCGTCCTGGTCGCCGATGAGGATCTTGCCCGACGTCGGCTCGCTGAGCCGGTTGATCATGCGCATCGTCGTGGTCTTGCCGCACCCGGACGGTCCGACGAAGACGACGACCTCGCCCGCGGGGATGTCCAGCGAGACGTCGTCGACGGCCGGCTGATGGGACCCGGGATACACCTTGGACACGTGGTCGAGCCGGATGCGGACGCCGCTGGGCCCGCTACCGTCAGAAGTCGTTGTCACCGAATGCCTTTCGACGTAGTGAGTCGGCCGAGCAGGACGAGGGCGGCGTCGAGGACCAAGGCGAGCACGACGATCAGCAGCGTGCCGATCAGCGCCATCGGCAGCGCGGTCGGGCTGCCGACCCTGGCGAGCCCGGCGAAGATGAGGTTGCCGAGCCCCGGGCCCTTCACGTAGGCGGCGATGGCGAGGACGCCCATCGACATCTGCGTGCTGAGTCGCATCGCCGACAGGATCGACGGCCAGACCAATCGCAGTTCGACGCGGGCCAGGGTGGCCAGCCGGCCCATGCCGATACCGCGGGCGGCGTCGGTCAGGGCGGGGTCGAGCGCGTTGAGGCCGACGATGGTGTTCCTGATGATCGGCAGCAGCGAGTACAGCACCAGGGCCGTGACGCTGGGGATAACGCCGAGCCCGAACAGCGGGATGAGCAGGCCGAGGAGGGCGAAGGCCGGCACGGTCAGGATGACGCTCGACGTCGCCGTGGCGAGCTCGGAAGCCAGCCGGCTGCGGTAGCTGAGCACGCCGATGGCGACGCCGACGACGGTCGCGATGAGCACGCTTTGGACGACCGCGCTGACGTGTTGGTAGGAGTCGAAGAGCAACTGTGCCTGATGGTCGGTGACGTAGCTCCACAGCGCCCCCACCATGAGCAACACGTCCTCTCAGCGCCTTGGCGGCAAACTCCAAGGTACCCGTCGCGACCCGCTCGAAACATCGTCGAACGTCCGGCGGCGCCATCGCGCCAGTCCACGGGTTCGGCGCACGGTGAGCCGAAGTCCCGCGATCAGATCATGTACTCCAGCAGCAGCTGGCCCTCGTCGAGGTCCATCCGGCTGCTGCCGAGCAGCGTCTCCGCCACCCGGCGGGCCTGCACCCGCAACTCCGGAACGGCGATCGTCTCCCAGTACGTGCCGCGCAGCATCGGACCGAGGGCGAGAAGCAGATCCGACCGCTCGCCGGCGGCGTCGACGACGGTGTGGTCCGGGTCGACGCGGACACCCATGTCGGTGTCGTCGGGCGCAATCAGGCCGCGGCGCAACAGATTCTGCAAGAGCGCCGAGCGCGTGGCGGTGAACCGCGTCGCGGGTCCGGTCGCGTTGATCACCAGGTCCGCATCGAGCGTGCGCCCGTCGGCCAGCCGCACCCGGATGCGATCGGAACCCGCCGCCGTCAGTTCCTCGATGCGCTGGGCGTGCACCCGCAGTTGGCCGGTCAGCTGCGAGCTGGTGATCTGGGCGGCGATGTCGGGGGCGATGCGGTGCCGGAACACGTTCCACCGGGCCGCATGCTCGGTGGCGAACGTCAGGCGGTCCTGCCGGTCGAATCCGTTCCAGATGCGCTGGGTGTGCGGGCGCAGCTTGTCGACGATGATCGCCGGGTTGGCGTTGCGCTCGTGCAGCAGCGCGCAGTGCGTCTCCACCAACGCCCGCAGCGCGTCGAGGCCCAGCGTGGCGAGATCGACTCCCGGGGGCGGGAATTCGGGATACTCGATGCCGCGGAAGTGCGCATGTGGGAACCAGCCGTGCCGCGACACGGCGTCGATGCTGCCCAGCCATCCCAGGGTGCGCAGCGTGATGATCGCGTCGACGGCCGACAGCCCGGTGCCGAGGATGACGACGTTGCCGTCGGGCCCCGGCAGCCGGTCCTCCCACGCGTGCCAGGGGTTGCCGACCCAGGCCCGGTGATCGGTAAGCGCCTCGGCGCCGGGCAGCGGGTTGGGCGCCTCGTTACCGGTGGCCAGCACGACGCGGTCCGCGCGCAGCGTCGTCCCGTCCGCGAGGTGCACCAGCCCGCCGGAGTCCAGCGGCTCCACGTCTAGGACGTCGCCGACGATGGTCTGTGCGCTGACGGGCGTCATGGCCCCGGGGCTCTGCAGGTGGTGCTGCACGATGGCGCGCAGGTAGTCGCCGTAGATCTGACGGGAGATGAACCGTTCGCGCAGTTCGACTTCCGGCGTCGACTCGAACTCCGAACGGGTGCGCAGCCACTCGAGGAAGTGCTCCGGCTCGTCGGGGAATGCCGACATGTTCCGGGCCGCCACGTTGAGGAGGTACTCGGGCCGCCGCAACCCGTAGGCGACGCCCCGCCCGACGGGATGCGCCCCGTTGACGACGGTCACGTGCAGCGGTTCGGCGCTGAGCCGGGCGACGTTCACGGCGCTCATCGCTCCGCTGAATCCGCCGCCGACGACGACGACGCGGGCGGGGCCCGATGCGTGCGATGACCGTGGGTCCACTCGACGGGACACTAGATCATCGCGCGGCCGAGCGCTTCGGACGGGTCACACCGGGGTGGGCACCCGGGCCGCGGCGGCGGACGCCGACATCTCGCGGCGCAGCGCCGTGAAGTCGGAGATCGTCTTGCTCGTCACGGTCGCGACCGGTCGGGCATTGCGGCCGATGGCCTCCTTCTTCGAGACCATCACCACGCTGTCGATGTAGGGCTGGATCGTGGTGGCGTTCTGCACCGTCGCGACGATGACGAGCTGGAAGCCGAACTTGCGGAACGCCTGCAGCGCCTGCTGCGCGAACTGCGGGTCTGACTTCGAGAACGCCTCGTCGAGCATCAGCTGCGCGAACACCGGTGTGTTGTCGGTGCTGTCGGGGCTGGCCAGGTTGAAGCTCAGCGCGCCCGCGAGGCAGAACGCCATGAGCTTCTCCTGCTCGCCGCCCGAGTTGTCACCGGCGTTGCTATGGGTGCGGATCAGCTCCTCGCTGCTGACGTCCCACTCCGCGCAGTCGAAGGTGAACCGATTGCGGACGTCCAGGGCGTCGCGGGTCCAGGCCCGGTCCTCCGGCGCGGTGGACGCCAACCGGTTGCGCAGCCGCAGGATGTCGGCGTACTGATCCAGGATCGCCTGCTTGTCGCCGAGCCCGACCTCGGCGATGCGCCGCGAGATGGCCCGCACGATCTCGGTCAACTCTGCGACCGCGGTCAGACTGCGGGGGGTGGCGCGCAGCGTCAGCCGGGTGCCGTGGTTGAACTCCACCGAGCCCAGCCCGGTGTTGACGCGCGCGATCTGCTCGCTGATCCGCCTGGCCTCCTGCTCGGCGACCCGGTGCAGGGTGAGGATGGCGTCGGGGGCCTGCTCGGTGACCAGCCGCATCATCCGTTCGTAGGCCTCGGGCAGCTCCCGCTCGTCGATGTGGCGACACAGCGCGACGTAGTCATGCACGCGTTCGTCGAACACGTCGCTGTCGTTGGGGACGGCGTCGGGGAACGCCGTGTCGAAGGTGTTGAGGATGCGGGCCAGCTCGTCGTAGGAGCGCCTGCGGCTCTCCCTGAGCTGTTCGCGTTCGCGACGGATCGCGGTGAACACCGCCTCCCGGTGCGGCTCGGGGTTGAGCAGCTCGAGGGTGACGGGGACGTCGCCGGCGTAGCGGTTCAGCAGGTCGGTCAGCGGCTCGGACACGAACGCCGGTGTCAGCCGCTCCTGCAGCTCGAGCAGCCGGGTGCGCCGCCCGTCGAGCTCGTCGCGGCGCGTCTGGATCGCGCCGCGACGGGTCATCAGGGTCTGAATCTCCTCCCAGCACTGATCCGCTCGGGCGTTGAGCGCCTCGATGTCGGGGTGGTCGGCGAGCAGCAGCTCGAACTGCTCGCGCAACCGGTCGGCGTGTCCGTCGGCGGTCTCGGTGTCGATCTGGCTCCATTGCGGGTACTGCTCGCAAATGGCCCGGCAGGCCGCCGCCCGGTCCCGCCACCGCTGGCGCTGTGCCGCGATGTCGTCGGCGGCGCGGCGGGCCTGCTGGTAGGCGTCCTCGGCGGCGGCGAGGTCGACGGTGAGCGCGTCGACCTTGGCGGCGACGTCGCCCTGATAGATGAAGTCGGACTGGCGCAGCGCCCGACGGTCGTCCTTGATGGCCAGCCGGTCGGAGTCCTTGTACAGACCGGTGTCGGTGACCGCCCGCCGGAAGCGGGGGAACAGGTCGGGGCCGTCGACGCAGACGTGTTCACCCGCGGTGGCGACGACGTCGGCGGCCTCGGCGGCACAGACGTGGGCCGGATCGACCACGAAGAGCTTGCCCGCCAACGTGTTCGGGTCGGCCTCGGCGGGCACGCCGCCCAGGAAGGACGCGCGGACGTGATGCAGCTGGAGCCGGCCGCCCATGTTGGTCTCGTTGACGAAGCGCAGCACCGCCGCGTAGTGGTCGTCGGGGACCAGCAGCCGCAGACCCACGCCGCGCAGCACCTTCTCCACGGCGACCCGCCAGCGGCTGTGCTCGGGCCGCAGATCCATCAGCTCGGCGACGTAGGGGAGCTCACCGGCATCGATTCCGATTGCGGCACAGATGTTCTCGCGCATCACGATGGCGAACTCGGGCAGGGCCGAACCCACGTGCTCGACGCGCTTGAGTTCCTTGGCCGCGTCGTCGCGCGCGATCCTCGCGACCTTCTGGGCGTACTCGGCGTCGGTGGAGGCCTCCCGCCCGCGGTCGAGTTTGGCCAGCAGTTCGGTCGCCGTGGTGGTGAGTTCCTCGCGCAGGTTCCAGAACTCGTCGGCGGTGTCGGGCACGTCGAGCTGCTGGGCGGTCAGCAGCGCCTCGTACCCGGCGCGTCGGCGCGACACCTCCTCGGCCTGCGCCTCGGCGCCGGCCACCTGCGACTGCAGCGGCCCGATGCTCGCACTGGACCCGCTGATCTGGGCGTTGAGCGAATCCCCTTCGGCCTTGGCCAGATTCAGCTGCCGGGTGACGTCTTCGTACTCGTTGCCGAGCTGGTCGATCGTCGCGTCGAGCGAGGCAATCTGGGTCGGGCACTGCGCCAGCCGGACGTGGTCGGTGTAGGCCCGCACCATCGGCTGGTCGACGAGGTCGATGATGCCGAGGTCGGAGGACTCCGAGCCGTAGCGCTGCTGGATCTTCTCGATGTCGCCGAGGATCTTGCGCTTGCGCTGGGCGACGGCGAGCAGCTCGCGCGCGTCGACCAGCGGGTCGATCTGCTTGAGCGCCTCGGGCAACCGGGTCAGGCTGCTCGGCTCGTCGAGCATGAACTCCCGCACGAACTGCTCCAGGCCACCAACGCTCTTGAGCGACTTGGCCTTTCCCAGCAGCTGCTGGGCGGCGTCGGAGGCGCGGATGCCGATCGTGGCGTAGAGCTGGGCGAGGTACTGCGACTCCACCTTGGTGGAGAACCGCCAGTCGTCCTCCTTGAACACGCCTGCGTCGAACCGGCCGGAGGCCCACCGGTTGCAGACGTCCTCGACGTCCTTGTCGCCGTCGGCCAGGACGAACCGGCTGGAGGAGTCCGACCGGGACTCGCCGGTGAGCCACTTGAGCACCAGGCCGGTCACGGCCCGACCGGTGTCACTGGTGTAGGTGACGGCGACGGCGGACCAGGCGGCCCCCTCGCCGCGCAGGTACATGACCTTGCTGGAACCGCCGTCGCTGCGCTGGCCCCAGGCGCCGCGCACGTACTTGTCGACCGTGCGGCGGCCCGCGCTGGACCCGGCGGCCGAGTTGTCGCCCGAGGCGTTGAAGTTCCTGCGGTTGAAGGGGAGGAACCCAAGTGAAATGGCATCCAGCAGTGAGGATTTGCCGCTGCCCGAGGCGCCGGCGATCAGTGCGCCGCCCTCGCTGAACGGGATGCTGTGGTAGCCGTCGAACACGCCCCAGTTGATGACCTGCAGCCGGGACAGGTGGAACTGCTCAGGCATCGACCGTCACTTCCCGTTCGTCGTTCTCCTGCGGCACGCCGCCCTGCAGCAGCTCGAACTGCTGCTGCAACTCGGTGATGACCGAGGCCGTCATCACCGCGCTGATGACCGGGCTGACGGTGTAGCTGTCCTCGTCGTCGCGACTCCTGCGCAGGATCTCCAGTGCGGCGAGGCGGGCGATCGCGCCGTCGATGCGCGCGGTGAACGTCACCACGTCGCGGTCGACGTCGTTGAGCACCCCGGCGAACAGCGCGTGCACCTCGTCGCGGCTGATGAGCACCGTCTGGTCCCCGGAGGCCCGCATCATCTGCGCGAGGTGCAGCGCGAGGATCGAGTCGTAGGTGCCCAGCGGCTCGCGGCGCAGCAGCTTCACCCCGCGCGCCGACTCGTAGCGGGCCTGCTCGACGAACGCGACGTCCGCGCCCTCGACGACGTGCAGCAGCAGGTCCAGTTCGGACAGCCGCACCGACAGCTGCGCGCGGTACTCCAGCACCCACGCGTAGACGTCGCGGTCGGCCTCCGCGCTCAGGTAGCGACGGGTGAGCAGCTGCTGCAGGGCCCAGCACGCACGGTCGGGCAGCTCGCTGACGTCGCCGTCGAACCGGGGCCGCCGCTGCTGCGGCGCGCGGGCCGTCTGGTCGACCTGGGGCAGCGCGGACAGCGCCGCGTAGTCGTCGGCGGAGGGCTCCGGGCTCACGCGGAGGCTCCCAGCAGCGTCGAGACCGGCGTGGTGAACATCAGGCGCGGAACCTCCATTTCGCGGTCGCGTCCATCCAGAGACTGGAAGCGGACGGTGACCGATGGCGCGGGTTGGTCGCCGGGTTGTTTGAGCGCCCAGGACCACAGCACGATGACGTGACCGAGGTAGGCGCCGTGCCCCTCGTTCGACACCAGCCGCACCGCATCGGGCAGCGACAGCGGGCCGTCGACGATCGCGGCGTTGATCATGTCCGACATCGCGGGGGCGTCGACCTGGGTGGTGAGCGCGGCGAAGCTGGTGAGGTCGACCTCGCCACCGGCGGCCTCGGCGGGCCGGGGATGGGACAGCTCGCCGATCCGGAAGCTCAGCGCGCCGACCGAGGTGAACGCGTGCCTGGCCAGCGGTAGTTCGATGTCGAGGCGCGAGTCGGTCAGCGAGGTCTTCAGGAGTGCGCGGGCCGCACCGATGGCCTCGTTGAGCTGGCGGGCGACGCCGCGGCTCTGTTCGAGGGTGCCGAACGCGGTGAAGCGCTTGACCCGCTGGGCGCAGCGCTGCTGGATGCGCTCGACCTCGTCGATCTGGTGGCCGACCAGTTCGAAGAACCCGGCCATCACCCGGCGCAGCGCCGGATCGAGAGCGGGCAGTGCCTCGGCGACGGCGGCCACGTCGGCCTCGAACTGGGCGCGCTGGTCGGGGTCGTTGATCATGCGCAGGAAGGCGCGGTGGGAGTCGCGGCCGCGGGAGTCCCAGGCGGCCTGGTAGTCGGCGTACATCTGGCGCTGGCGGTCGCGGTACTCGAGGTTGGAGTCGATCGGTTCGTCCAGGGCCGCGGTGGCCTGTTCGATCATCGTGCCGTACTGGCCGATGTCGGTGATGAGCCGCTCCATCTGCAGGGCGATGGCGCGGGCCTCGTCGTAGGCGTCGGTGAGGTCGGCGTCGGAGGCGGGTTCGCGGGCCCCCTCGTCGAGCGCGTCCAGCTCGGCGCGCAACGCCGCGATCTCGGCCTCGATGCCCTCGCGGATGCGCTCGGGGTCGTTGCCGACGCGCAGGGCGACCTGTTTGAGCCGCGACGCGATGCCGGTGATCGAGCCGCCGGTGGCGATGCTGTCCTGGCGGCGCATCCCGCGCAGGAAGTCCAGCGCACGACGCGCGTCCTGCGTCAGGTGGCACAGGTTGCGCTCGACCCCCGAGCGCTGGTCGGCCACCCGGTGCAGCCAGCCCTGACTCGCCCAGGACTTGATGAGGCCGAGCCCGGACTGCTCGCCGCCGGGACCGCCCAGCTCCTCGAGGTCACGTTCGAGGCGCACGACGAGCTCGGTCTCGGGGACCACACCGCCGCTGAGGTGGCGTTCCATGAGTGTCGCGTACGTGCCCAGATTCAGGGTGGCCAGCAGTCGCAGGGTGGGGGAGCCCTGGATGCCGCGGTTCAGTTCGAGGAGTTGGGTAGCCGTCGTCGCGGTGTCGTCGTCCACGTGATCGCCTCCTCTCCTCCAACGTCGGTCGACGGTCCAAGATAGGGCACGCAGGGGACGTGGAGCGCCGCAGCGGGTGCCGACGGGGGGTGTGTCGCGGGCCCGTCGCCACAGCAGCCACATGGGTCGCGGCAGCCCCAGCGCGGCGCTGCGTCCCCGCGGATTCGGGGACGCGGCGCGGTCGCTTCAGGGCACCCGAAGAATCGTCGCCGTGGTACCCAAACTTATTGTGCGCATTGCCAATTCGGATCCTCGCCAGTTGCCAGCAGGGCGCGTGCCCGGTACCTTGGGGGCGGCGAAGGGGAGTGGCCCCTTGCCTCCCGACCGAGGAGTCCCGGGTGCTCGCCGCCGTCCTTCTGAGCTTCGCCGTCATCTTCATCGCCGAGATGGGCGACAAGACGCAGCTGGTGGCCATGATGTTCGCGCTGCGCTACCGCTGGTGGGTCGTGCTCGCCGCGATCACCGTCGCCACGACCGCCGTGCACGTGCTGTCGGTAGCGATCGGTCACTATCTCGGCGCCGCGCTGCCGACCCATCTGCTCGGCGTGATCGCGGGTGCCATGTTCGTGTTCTTCGCCCTCTGGACGCTGCGGGGTGATTCGCTGTCCGACGACGAGGCCTCGCGCACCGAGAAGGCCACCGCGCCCGCGTTCTTCGTCGTGTTCTCGGCCTTCCTGCTGGCCGAGCTCGGCGACAAGACCATGCTTGCGACGATAACCCTTGCCGCAGAACACGATTGGGTGGGCGTGTGGATCGGCTCCACACTCGGCATGGTGGTCGCCGACGGGCTTGCCATCGTGGTCGGTGCGGTCGCCGGAAGGCACCTGCCCGAGCGTCTCATTCAGATCGTCGCGGCCGCGCTCTTCCTGCTCTTCGGTGCGTACATGGTGTTGGAGAACGTCTTTCGGACGGCTCCCGTCGTCGTCCTGGCCGGCGGTGCGCTCGGCACCGTCGCGGTCGCCGCCGCAGTGCTGTGGCGGCTGCCCCAGCGGTGGCGCCCGGCCATCCTGCGGACCCCCGGCGCGGGCGCCGCCGACCCTAGAACTCGATGCGCGACCCCATGATCACCGTCCGGTCGCGGGGCAGGTGGAAGAAGTCCGTCGCATCCGAGGTGAGGTACGACGTCGCGATGAACAGGCTCTTGCGCCACTGCGCCATGGTCGGTTCCGGGCTGGGATCGAGCTCCAGCTTCGACAGGAAGTACGACGCCTCGTCGATGTCGAGCTCGCCCTCGGTCTGCGACGGGTCCAGTAGCCGCAGCGCCTGCGGCACGTCGGACGGCTCCATGTAGCCGAACTTCGCCGTCACGTGGATGATGCCGTCGCTGGCGAAGCCGAGCTCGTCGACCTCCAGCCGCTCGGCCTCCGGCACCCGGGGGACGGGCATGGTCTCCACGGCGAGGATGACGACGTGCTCGTGCCTGGTGTGGTTGTGCTCGACGTTCGCGCGCATGGCCAGGGGGGCGGTCCGGTTGCCGCGGTTGAGGAAGACCCCGGTGCCGGGAACCCGCGTCAACGGCGGGTCACAGGTCGAGAGCCCGTCGACGAACTCGCGCAGCGGGCCCTCGGCGGCGTCGCGGGCCGCCGTCACCAGCTTGCGGCCGCGCTCCCACGTCATCATGACCGTCCACGCCGTCACCGCGATCAGCAGCGGCAGCCACGCGCCGTGCACCAGCTTGGTGAGGTTGGCCGCCAGGAACAGCAGATCCACCGTCAGCAGGGCGCCGCCGCCGATCACGACCATCCACAGCGGCGTCCCCCACCGCGTCCTGGCCAGATAGAAGAACAGCAGGGTGACGATGGTGATGGTCCCGATGACGGCCATGCCGTAGGCGTAGGCCAGCTTGGCCGAGCTCTCGAAGGCGAACACCAGGATCAGGACCGACACCATCAGCATCCAGTTGATCGCCGGCACGTAGACCTGACCGTAGGCCGACGCCGAGGTGTGGATGATCCTGAGCCGGGGGAGCAGACCGAGTTTCGCCGCCTGGGCCGCCACCGAGAACGCCCCGGTGATGACGGCCTGCGACGCGATGATGGTCGCCGCGGTGGCCAACAGGACCATGGGCAGCCGGGCCCAGTGCGGGATCAGGAGGAAGAACGGCGCGCTCACCAAGCTCTGATCGCCGAGGATGAGCGCGCCCTGCCCGAAGTAGTTCAGCACGCAGGCCGGGAGGACCACGAACAGCCACGCCAGGGTGATCGGCCGCCGACCGAAGTGGCCCATGTCGGCGTAGAGGGCCTCGGCGCCGGTGACCGCGAGGACCACGGCCGCCAGCGCGAAGAACGCAATGTGAAAGTGTCCGAAGACGAATGACAGCGCGTAGGTCGGCGAGAGCGCCTTGAGGATCTCCGGATGGCCGAGGATGCCCTTGACGCCGCAGGCGCCGATCGAGATGAACCACAGCATCATCACCGGACCGAACAAGCGGCCCACCTTCGCGGTGCCATGTCGCTGCACCATGAACAGCGCCACGATGATGACCGCCGTGATGGGCACGATCCAGTGCTCCAGGTCGGCGGTGACCACCTTGATGCCCTCGACGGCCGACAGCACCGAGATCGCGGGCGTGATCATGCTGTCGCCGAAGAACAGCGCCGCTCCGAACAGGCCGACGGCGGCCAGCGTCGTCGCGGTGCGCCTACCGCGGTTGCCTGCGCCGTGCTTGAGCATCGTGATCAGCGCCATGATGCCGCCCTCGCCGTCGTTGTCGGCGCGCATCACCAGGGTGATGTAGGTCAGGGTGACGACGATCATCACCGACCAGAAGATCAGCGAGACCAGACCGTAGACGTTGTCGACGCTGATCGGCACGGGATGGGGATCGCTGGGGTCGAACAGGGTCTGCAGCGTGTAGATGGGGCTGGTGCCGATGTCGCCGAAGACGACGCCGAGCGCGCCGACCACGAGCGCCGCGCGGAACGGCGGTCCGTGCGTGGCGGCCACCGTGGACGAGGGTGTGGTGTCGATCTGCACGGCAATGTCCTCGCTTCGGTCCGGCAAAGCCCCGATGGTAAACCGCGAGCCCTCGGTTCACGCAGAGTCAATGTCTGGTCACGGTTCGGTTCATCGAGAACGGTGATGCTGCACGACGACTGAACCGAGGAGGGGAGAGTTCCCAGTGAATCCCGCAGTGAATCCTTCACCGTCGGCGCCACGCCCGCTGCTCGAGGACTGGACGTGGCAATCGCGAGGCAGCTGCCGGCGGGCAGCGCCGGAGGTCTTCTTCCCCGAGGACGCCGGCCGGTCGGGGCTGCGTGCGCGCGAGGAGCAGGCCAAGCAGATCTGCCGTCGGTGCCCCGTGCTGCTGCGCTGCCGGGAGTACGCGCTCACCGTCGGCGAGACCTACGGCGTCTGGGGCGCGATGTCGGCGCGCGAGCGCACCCGGGTGTTCGCCGAGGGCGCCTGACTCACCCGGCCCGGGCGGCCGCTCCGGCTCGGTCGGGACTGGCCAGGCCGAGGTGGTCGCGCAGGGTCGTGCCCTCGTAGTCGGTGCGGAACACCCCGCGCTCCTGCAGGAGCGGCACCACCTGGTCGACGAACGGGTCCAGGCCGCCCGGCGTCACGTGCGGCACCAGGATGAAGCCGTCGCTGGCGTCGGCCTGGACCAGCTCGTCGATCCGCGCGGCGATCGTCGCGGCCGAGCCGATGAAGTTCTGGCGACCGGTGACCTCCACGATGAGCTCGCGGGTCGTCAGGTTCTGGGCCTGTGCCTTCGCGCGCCACTCGTTCGCGACGGCGATCGGGTCCCGGTGCATCCGCACGCTGGCCCGGCCGCGGGAGATCGTGTTCTCCCCGACGAGCGGGTCGATCGCGGGCAGCGGGCCGTCGGGGTCGTGATCGGACAGGTCGCGGTTCCACAGCTGTTCGAGGAACTTGATGGCGGTCTGCGGTGACACCTGGGCCAGGCGGACCTGCTGGGCGAGCTCGGCCGCCTCGGCGTCGGTGTCGCCGAGGACGAACGTCGCGGCCGGCAGGATCAGCAGCTGATCGCGCTGCCTGCCGTACTTGGGCAGCCGGCCCTTGACGTCGGCGTAGAACGCCTGGCCGTCCTCCAGCGTGCCGTGGCGGGAGAAGATGGCATCGGCTGCGGCAGCGGCGAATTCGCGGCCGCGATCGGAGTCGCCCGCCTGGAAGATGACGGGCCTGCCCTGTGGGCTGCGGGGCACGTTGAAGCGGCCGCCGATGTCGAAGTGCGCGTTGGAGTAGGAGAACTTACCCGCGGTCGGATCGCTCAGGAAGGTGCCGGTCTGCTTGTCGGCGACGATCTCGTCACCGTGCCAGGAGTCGAAGAGCGTGTGCGCCGCGTCGAGGAAGCTCTCGGCGCGCTCGTAGCGCTGATCCTCCGCCAGGAAGCCGCCGCGCCGAAAGTTCTCACCCGTGAACGCATCCCACGACGTCACGACGTTCCAGGCGGCCCGGCCTCCGGATAGGTGATCGAGTGAGGCGAACTGTCGGGCGACTTCGTAGGGCTCGTTGAAGGTGGAGTTGATGGTGCCCGTCAGCCCGAGCCGGTCCGTCACGGCCGCAAGGGCGGCCAACACGGTGAACGTGTCGGGCCGGCCCACGACGTCGAGGTCGTAGATGAGGCCGTTCTGCTCGCGCAGGCGCAGACCCTCGGCGAGGAACATGAAGTCGAACTTCCCGCGCTCGGCGGTCTGGGCGAAGTGTACGAACGACGCGAAGTCGATGTGACTGCCCGACGCCGGATCGCTCCAGACGGTCGTGTTGTTGACGCCGGGAAAGTGCGCCGCGAGATGAATCTGCTTGACGGGCTTGGACATACGCGTTCCTAGGTGGTTGCGAGGGTCGAGTAGCGATTGGCCGGGCGCGCTAGACCCAACGCCTCGCGCAGGGTCGTCGTGTCGTAGGAGGTGTGGAACAGGCCGCGCGACTGCAGTTCTGGCACCAGGCCCTCGGTGATCTGCCGCAGATCGTGCGGCAGCGTGGCGGGCCGCAGCCGGAAACCGTACGCGCCGGCCGCGTGCCATTCCTCGACGAGGTCGGCCAGCTCGGTCGGCGTTCCGACGAATACCTCTGCGTCACTGATGTATTGGCGACCGAGCCACTCGTCGAGCCGCTCCCGTCGGGCTCGCGCCGCCTCGGCGGTGTCGCCGAGGAACACGACCAGGTCGGCGAGCACCCGCACCGGTGTCCCGCTGCCCCGGCGGGCCGCGATGTCGTCGACGATGGCCGTGGTGTCGGCCGCCCCGTGCGGGGTCACGAAGCCCACGTCGGTGCTCGAGGCGATCAGACCGTAGGCGGGGGCGCCGTGGCCGAGCGCCGCGACGATCGGTTGGCCCTGCGGCGGTCTCGGGGTGATCGAGGGACCCTTGACCGAGAAGTAGGCGCCCTGAAAGTCCACGTAGTGCAGCTTGTTCCGGTCGATGAACCTCCCGGTGGACACGTCGCGGATCTCCGCGTCGTCCTCCCAGCTGTCCCAGAGGCGACGGGTGACCTCGACGTAGTCGGCCGCCTCGGTGAACAGCTCACCCGCGTCGTCGGGCACGCTGCGGCGACCGAAGTGACGGGCAGCCTCCTGACTCGCCGTGACCTGGACGCGGACCCCGGCCCGGCCGGAGCTGACGTAGTCGAGCGTCGCGATGGCCTTGGACGCGTGGAACGGTTCGGTGTGCGTGACGATCACCGTCGGGATCAGACCGATGTGGCGGGTGGTGGGGGCGACCCGCGCGGCGATGAGGACGGCGTCGAGGCGGCCCCGCACGCGGTCGGTCCGCTCGTCGGCGCGCAGCGGGTTGTCGAACTGCAGCGTCAACCCGTCCTCGAACGTGACGGCGTCGAGCAGGCCGCGTTCGGCCTCGCCGACGAGGTCGGTCCAGTACCCCGGCGTCAGCAACTCGGTGGGACGGGCCTCGGGTTCACGCCACGACGCGGGATGCCATCCCGTCCCGTCGAGGGCTACGGCGAGGTGGAGTCTGGTGCGGCTACCGGACACGGTGGCACTCACTTTCGTTCGCGGTCCCCAGGACAACGCCGCGTGGTCCGAGCGTCATTCCGGTGCCGCGGATCCAGACGGTGTGCGTGCGCTCTCCCATGATCGCCCATCACGGGCATTCGGGCCCGTCGGCGCAGGTCATGCGCCCAGTGTCGAGGGTGAGCACGCACCGTCGAAGAGATCGGCGCAGCGTGATGCCAACGAGCGCAGTGGCTTCGTCAGAGCCCGGCGAGGTCGTCGGGCACGTCGACGGCGTGCTGTCGCAGGATCTCCAGCGGCACCACGTCCAGGGTGCGCTCGTGGCTGGCGGCCAGCACGACCGGCGCCGCGTGCCCGTCGCGCTGCGCGCGGAGCCAGTTGGCCGCCGTGACGCACCAGCGGTCACCGGGGACGAGGCCGGGGAACCGGTAGTGCGGCATGGGCGTCGTGAGGTCGTTGCCGATGGTGCGTTGGTGTTCGAGGAACTCACTCGTCACGACCGCGCAGATGGTGTGCAGGCCGACGTCCTGCGGTCCGGTCGAGCAGCAACCGTCGCGATGGAAGCCGGTGACCGGATCGTTGCCGCACGCGTCGAGGGGACCGCCGAGCACGTTGAGATCGGGCACGTCGTCAGCCATGGGATCAGTATCCCTTGCGCCCGAGTGCACCGCCCGGCGCGGCGCGCCGCGGCCGTGTTCACCTGCCGTTCGCTCACCAGCGGTAGCAACGAACCGTGGACGACAGCCCCGAGGACGCCGGCACCGACCGCGCGGTGATCAGCCGCAGGACCGCGATCGGTGCGGGTCTGCTGTCGGCGGCCGGCGGCGTCGCCGTGGGGGCAGCGGGCGTCGCCGCCCTGACCGCGAGACCCATCGCCCCCGCCGCCGACTGGCCCGCACGCAGCCACGGTGACGCACCGCCGGTGTCCGGTCTGCACCTGCAGTTCGGTGGCGACGCCGCCACCGAGGTCGTGGTGTCCTGGCATACGTCCGACGCCGTGCGCAATCCGCGCGTGCTCTACGGCACTCCTCTGGGCGGCTTCGGCGCGACGTCGCAGGCGGATCCGGTGACGTATCGGGACGCCAAGTCGGGCACCGAGATTCGGGTCAACCACGCACGGCTGACCAAGCTGACGCCCGACACCGACTACGTCTACGCCGCCGTGCACGACGGTGCGACACCCGAGCTGGGGGTCTTCCGGACCGCGCCCCGCGGCAGGAGCGCCTTCACCTTCACCAGCTTCGGCGACCAGTCCACGCCGAGCGTGTCGACGCCTGCCGGGTCGAATTCCTTCACCAATGACCATCGCGGTTCGCCGGCCGCAGGCGACGTGACGAGCGGCATCGAACGCATCGCGCCGCTGTTCAACCTCGTCAACGGCGACCTCTGCTACGCGAACCTCGCCGCCGATCGGATTCGGGCCTGGTCGGACTGGTTCGACGACACCAGTCGCTCCGCGCGCCACCGGCCGTGGATGCCCGCCGCAGGCAACCACGAGAACGAGCTCGGCAACGGCCCCGTCGGGTTCGGCGCCTATCAGGCCTACTTCGCCCTGCCGGACTCGAAGTCCGACGAGGAGTTGCGCGGACTCTGGTACGCCTTCACCGCGGGCGCGGTCAGGGTGATCAGCCTCAACAACGACGACATCTGCTACCAGGACGGCGGGAACTCCTACGTTCGGGGTTATTCCGGGGGAGCGCAGCGCCGCTTTCTGGAAGCCGAACTGGCTGCTGCGCAACGGGATTCATCCATCGACTGGATCGTGGTCTGCATGCACCAGACGGCAATCTCCACCGCCGACGCCAACGGCGCCGATCTGGCGATCCGCGAGGAGTGGCTGCCGCTGTTCGACCGGTACGGCGTCGATCTGGTGGTGTGCGGACACGAACACCACTACGAGCGGTCCCATCCGCTGCGGGGCGCCCTGCCCACCGACACCAGGACGCCGATCCCCGTCGACTCAGGGATCGACCTCGTCGACACCACCAAGGGCACCGTGCATCTGGTGATCGGTGGCGGGGGCACGTCGATTCCGACGAACGGTCTGCTCTTCGCCGACGCGCACTGCAAGGTCCTGACCGGGGTCGGCGCCCGAGACCCCGAGACCGGCCAGCGGCGGCCCGTCTACGTCGCCGAGGCCGCGCCGTGGTCGGCGTTCCGTGATCGCGTCAATCCCTATGGCTTCGTAGCGTTCTCGGTGGACCCCGGGACCGGACCGGGAGCGCAGACGACGATCGACGCGACCTACTACGCCGTCACCGGTCTGCACGGCGCGCTCGAGGCCGTCGACCGGTTCAGATTGACCAAGCCGCGGCGCGACTAGCGCGTCGACCCTCGCAGCGACGACGCCACGGCCGCCAGCACCGCCAGGATCGCCGAGGCGACGAACACCACCGCGAGGCCGTGCTCGAACGGCGCGGCGATCAGATGCGGGAAGAATTCGCGTCCGGTGAGGGTCTGCTGGTTCGCCGCGGGCAGCGCCGCGAGCATGCCACTCGGGGCCAGCAGGTGTTCCAGCGGGTTGACCCCGAGCACCGCGGAGAACAGCGTGGCGACCGGGGGCAGCGCACCGACGTCGTGCGCGACGCCCGCGGGCACGCCCTGCTGGATGAGGCCGCTCGACATCGCCGCGGGCAGCCGGGCGGACAGACCCGCGACCATCAGGGAGAAGAACACCCCGATCGACAGTGCGGTGCCCGAGTTCTGGAACGTCGCGCGCATCCCCGAGGCGACGCCGCGCTGCGCGGACGGGACGCTGCTCATGATCGCCGACGTGTTCGGCGCCGAGAACATCCCGCTGCCGATGCCGTTGACGGCGATCAGGAGCGCGAACGCCCAGTACGGAAAGTCGATCGGCAGCAGGAGCAACCCCACGAACGTCGCCCCGAACAGCAGCATCCCCGAGGTGGCGATGCCGCGGGTGCCGAAGCGGTCCGACATCGTGCCCGCCAGCGGGCCGGACAGCAGGAAGCCCACCGTCAGCGGCAACAGGAAGATGCCCGCCCACAGTGGCGTCTGGTCGTAGTCGTAGCCGTGCAGCGGCAGCCAGATGCCCTGCAGCCAGATGATGAGGATGAACTGCAGACCGCCCTGCGCCAGCGACGACGCCAACGTGGCCGCATTGCCCGCGGCGAACGCGCGGTTCCTGAACAGGGCCAGGGCCACCATCGGCTCGACGACCCGGGACTCGACGACCACGAACGCGACCAGCAGCAGGACGCCCGCGGCCAGGATGATCAGCACGACGGGGTTCTGCCACCCGGTGGGATGCCCTCCGTGCGGCTGCAACCCCATGGTGATGGCGACGAGGATCGCGCTCAGACCGATCGCGAAGGTGAGGTTGCCCCACCAGTCGATGCGTCCGGGATGGCGGCCGCCCGCGGGTTCGCGCAGTTTGCGGTAGGCCCAGATGGTCCCGAAGATGCCCACGGGCACGTTGACCCAGAACACCGCCCGCCAGTCCCACGCCGCCAGCAACCCGCCCGCCACCAGGCCGATGAACTGCCCGGCGAGCGCGGCCACCTGGTTGAAGCCGAGGGCGAACCCCCGGCGCTCGGCCGGGAAGGCATCGGTGAGGATGGCCGCCGAGTTCGCGGTCAGCATCGACCCGCCCGCCGCCTGCAATACCCGCCAGCCGATCAGCCAGAGCGCGGCGCGACCGCCCGCGAACGGGTCGAACGAGAGCAGGATCGACGCGATCGTGAAGACGGTGAAGCCGAAGTTGTAGATCTTGACCCGGCCGAACATGTCACCGAGGCGGCCCAGGGAGACGACGAGCACGGACTGCACCAACCGGTAGCCCATGATCATCCACAGCAGGTAGCCGATGTTCGAGGGCGCGAGCGGGTCGAGGTGGATGCCGCGGAAGATGGCGGGCAGCGAGATGATGACGATCGACCCGTCGAGCGCCGACATGAACACCGCGGCGGTGGTGTTGGTCAGGACGACCCAGCGGTAGCGGTCGGCCTTGGCGGCGGGCGGCGCGGAGACCTGCATCTACAGCCCGTCGGCCAGCCGCTGGATGAGCGGCGTCGCGGCGAGGAGACAGTGGAGCTCGGCATCGGTGAATCCGTCGAGCGCCGCGGCGATCTGCTCGACCCGGACGTCGCGCCGCCGCTCCATCACCCGCGCGCCGCGCTCGGTGACCGACATGACGACGCGCCGACCGTCGTGGGGATCGGCACTGCGCCGGACGAGCTGGCGCTCTTCGAGACCGGCGAGCGTGGCCCCCATGGACTGCGGGCTGATCTGCTCGAGCCGGGCGAGTTCGGCCGAGGTGGCCGGACCATTGCGCTGGAGCCGCGCGACCGCGGCGACTTCGGGGAACGTGAGTTCGCCGGGGGACCCCGAGGCGCGCAACCGTCGGCGCAGCAGGCCCATGCTGACGAATAGAGCGCGCGCGACCGCGTCGCGATCGACGGTGGACGTCCGGTGCGAACTCATCAGGTGCAACTTATCAGTTTTGGCTGATCGGCTCGCCCGGGCCGTTTCGTCATATTTCCCCCAGGCGGCGACAGGTGTGGCCCAGCCCTGCGGGGGCATGTTGCTCGACATCGGATGGCAAAGCTGAGAAGGGTCGACGCATGGGGCAGCTCAAAGGGCACGTCGGCGCGGCGGTGCTGGCCGCTGCGGTAGCCGGGACCATGATCACGGGTGGTGTGTTGGCCACGCCGACGACACCGTCCGGCGCCGCGTCGCCGCAGCGGTCGGTCGCGCTGGCGGCGCTGCCGGTTCCGTCGGGTTCGGCCGTGGCCCCGCAGAGTGGGCCGTCCCGGTTCGCGACCGGCGGCGGAGGCGCCGAGAACGCCGTGCTCGTGCCCGTCGTCGTCTCGGTGCGCGATCCCGGGTCCGGTGGCGGCGGGCCGTCGTCGGCGACGTCGGTCGACGTGCGTTCGGCTGTCACCAATGAGCCTGTGTCCCTTGGTCATTCGCCGACCGTGCGCGCGGTCAACCGAGCGGCGGTCGCGCAACTCTTCGGATCGCCGTCGCCGCGTGCGGCCGTGACCGCGACCCCGGCCGTCGGACTGTTCACGTCCACCGGAGCGTTCCTCGGCCTGATCGGACCCGGCGGACTGCTCATCGGCGACGGAGTGCTCCCCGGCCAGAACGGCGGCCTGCTGTTCGGCAACGGCGCGGCGGGCGTCGACCCCGGGGTCGCGGGCGGCAACGGCGGGCTGTTCTACGGCAACGGCGGCGCCGGCGGGGCGGGTGCCAACGGCGGCAATGCCGGTCTCGTCGGCAGGGGAGGCGACGGTGGCGCCACCACGCTGGCCGGGCAGGCCGGCGGTAACGGCGGCAATGGTGGCGCGCTTCTTGGCAACGGCGGCAATGGTGGCTCGAGCGTGTCGGGCGACGGCGGCTTCGGCGGGAGCGGCGGCGCGATCGCCGGCAGTGGCGGCAACGGGGGATCCAGCATCTCGGGCAACGGCGGCGCGGGCGGTGCAGCCGCGACCATGTTCGGCAATGGCGGCGCGGGCGGCAGTTCCACCATCGGGGGCGACGGCGGCACCGGAGGGGCGGGCGCCTCCCTCGCCGGCAACGGGGGAGCCGGGGGCAACGGCGGACGGGCCGCAGCCGGCGGCATTGCCGGAAACGGCGGAAACGGCGGTGCCGGAGCCGATTTCGGGACCGGCGGCAGCGGCGGTGCCGGCGGTTCGGCGCTCGACGGCACCACCGGGGCCATCGGGGGCAACGGCGGTGACGGCGGCAACTCCGTCATCGGGAACGCAGGCAACGCGGGCAACGGCGGCAACGCCGCGACGACCTCGGGGCTGGCGGCCGGTGGCAACGGCGGCCGGGGTGGCACGTCAGCCGGTTCGGGCACCGGCGGCACCGGAGGTCGCGGCGGCAACGCCACCTCCACGGGCGGCAACGCCACCGGCGGCCGTGGCGGCGACGGCGGCAGCGGCGGCCTGACCGGCAACGGTGGCACCGGTGGCGCCGGCGGCAACGCCACCGCGGGAGGCGTCGCGCGCGGCGGCAACGGCGGCAACGGCAACCATGGCGGGATCGTGGCGCCCGGCGGCTACGGCGGGAACGGCGGCAACGCCATCGGCGGGACCGCAGGCATCGGCGGCAACGGCGGCAACGCGGGCCACGGCGCGACGGGCAGCAACGGGCGTCCGGGTGCGGGCGGGACGGGCAGCACCTCCCACGGCAGCGCAGGCAGCGCCTGACCCGGGGGCTAGCCGGGAACGACGCTGACCGGACATCGCAGCCCGGCAGCGCGACTCAGGCGACGGTCCGCGGTGACGAGCGTGCAATCGAGGCTCTCGGCGACCGCCACGTAACTCGCGTCGTAGGCGGTGAGGCTGTCGCGCAGGTCCCAGATCCTCCCCAGCAGGCCGTGAACCGGGTAGCGCATGACGCCGAGACGCTGCCACGTCAGGAGTGCGCGGTGACCGTCGGCTGCGGTGATCCGACCGGCCTGCACCTGTCTTCTCAGCGCGTGCGCGACCTCGCAGTCGATCAGATGGGGTGCGTGGAGCGACTCGGCGGCCAGAGTCCTGCGGGCAGGCCCGTCGTTGAGCAGCGCGGAGATGGCGGTCGAGGCGTCGACCACGATCACCGTTCGCGTCGCCCGGCCTCGAGGTCCTCGACGAGGAGTTCGGTGCCCACGCCCAGATCCGGTAGCGCGCCCAACAGTTCGGGGGCATCGACGCGACGCGACGCCTGCTCCAGCTCGCGCACCGCGAGTGCGGCTACCGACATGCGTTCGCGTGCGGCCAGGAGTTCCAACCGGGAGACCACGTCGTCGGGCACGTTGCGCAGGTAGAGGGTCCTCATGTCGCACTATGCTAGCACTGTGCTAGCAGTGACGGCGCCGGCTACAGCGCCTTCAGGTACCGCGTGCTGATCAGCCGCTGCATCCCCGTCGTGAACGGGCCCGCGAGTCGGCTCCACCACGTGCCGTGCCGGGAGAAGGCGGTGACCTCGGCGATCACGGCCCCCGCCGTGGGGTCGAACCGCACCGCGAACAGCTCCTCGCCGATCTCGGCGTGGCCGGGCAACGTTCCGTAGGCGAAGCCGCGGCGGTCGGGTTCGTCGACGACGTAGACCACCCGGCACGGCGCCCGCACGGGACCGATCCCCACGATGACCTCGGACCCGACTGCCGCGACCTCGGTGGTCGCCTCGACGCGCAGACCCGCGCCGCGCAGCATGCCCCACCGCATCACCGCGTCGGCCGCCTGCTCGTAGCGGTCCCGGCCGTGGCCGATGACGGCCGAGGCGTGCAGGTGGTGGTAGCCCTTCGGGGGAGGCCCCGCCGTCGCGCCCAGCTCGGAGTAGGTGAAGGGCAGGGCCGCGAGGTCACTCAGTCGCACCGTCACACCATGCCAGGTGAGGACCGGGGCACGCCGGGCGCCGGCGCGGGCAATACGGTGGGCGGGTGGCCACCGACGCAGACGACCCGCAGTCCGGCGGTGGATTCAATCCGCCCGTGCCGACGCAGCGCGGCGGACCCGACTACGGCCGCTTCGTGGAGGCGGTCCGCACGCTGCAGGACCTGGCCCGCAGCGCGGACGCGCCCGACGACGTCGTGACGCATGCCGCCGATCTGATCGAGGACGTCAACCGGTTGCTGGCCCCGTACGAGGCCGACGAGTGGCACTCCCCGTCGGGCCGCCGGATGGACCTGCCCAATCGGGGCAACATCATGCAGGTCCCGGTCGACCTCACCATCACCGAGGCGGGCCGGGTCGGGGGCACCGCCCGGTTCCGTCGATTCCACCTCGGCCGCAACGGCGCCGTGCACGGTGGCGCACTGGCGTTGCTCTTCGATTCGCTGCTCGGCTTCGCCGCGTTCAAGCTCAGCGGCAGCACCCGCCAGCGCACCGCCTTCCTGCACGTCGACTATCGCAAGATCGCCCTGGTGGAGAAGGAGTTGCTGGTGGATGCAGGCATCGATCGCGTCGAGGGTCGCAAGATCTTCGTGACGGGCCGGCTGCTGGACGGTGACACCGTGCTGTGCGAGGCCAACGCGCTGTTCCTCAAGCTCCTGCCGGGACAGCCGTGAGCCGGTTGCGCCAGGCCAGGCACCGGTGGGCGCGCTGGCGCGACTCGCTGCGCGCGCGGCCGACCCTCGACCTGGCCTACCGCATCGGCGTGGGTGTCGTCGGCCTCGTCGTGCTCGGCCTCGGCATCGTCGCCATCCCCTACCCGGGGCCCGGCTGGGCGATCGTGTTCATCGGGCTGGCGATCCTCGCGTCGGAATTCGAATGGGCGCACCGGCTCCTAACGTGGACACGCGGGCACTACGACCGGTTCATGGACTGGTTCACCGCGCAGGGCCCAGCCATCAAGGCCGTCGGGTTCGTGCTCACCGCGGCCGTCGTCGCGGTCACGCTCTGGCTGCTGGGAGCCGTCGGCTTCGCCGCGGGCCTGCTCGGCATCGAGCAACCCTGGATGAAGAGTCCGATCGGGCTGGGGTCCTGAGGACCCGCCCCGATAGCATGGTCGCGTTCATCCCCGCACCCCCGTCGCCCACGCCCCGCTAGGAGACCCCCCGATGACCGCCGCCGCCAGCATCGCCCCAGCAGCCCCGATCCGGGTCGCTGCCGGGACCACCGCGGGTGCGGCGGTGCGCGGGGCGGAGCTGCCGGGCCGGGGGGCCTCCGACGCCATCGTCGTCGTGCGCGACGCCGAGGGCCGGTTGCGCGACCTGTCCTGGACCCCGGACGCCGACGCCGAGGTGACCCCGGTCGCGGCCGACACCGAGGACGGCCGCAGCGTCATCCGGCACTCGGCGGCCCACGTGCTGGCCCAGGCGGTGCAGGAGCTGTTCCCCGAGGCCAAGCTCGGCATCGGGCCGCCCATCACCGACGGCTTCTACTACGACTTCGACGTCCCGCGGGCGTTCACTCCAGAGGACCTCGCGGCGCTCGAGAAGCGCATGCAGAAGATCGTCAAGGACGGCCAGCTCTTCGACCGCCGCGTCTACCACTCCAAGGACGAGGCCCGCGCCGAGCTCGCCGACGAGCCGTACAAGCTCGAACTCATCGACGACAAGTCCGGTGACGCGGACGTCATGGAGGTCGGCGGCGACGAGCTGACGGCCTACGACAACCTCAATCCGCGCACCCGCGAACGCATTTGGGGTGACCTGTGCCGCGGCCCGCACATCCCCACCACGCGGTACATCCCCGCGTTCAAGCTCACCCGCAGCTCGGCCGCCTACTGGCGGGGTGACCAGGAGAACGCCAGCCTGCAGCGCATCTACGGCACCGCGTGGGAGTCGCAGGAGGCCCTCGACCGCCACCTCGAGCTACTCGAGGAAGCGGCTCGTCGCGATCACCGCAAGCTGGGCGCCGAACTGGATCTGTTCAGCTTCCCCGACGAAATCGGTTCCGGCCTACCGGTGTTCCACCCCAAGGGCGGCATCATCCGGCGCGAACTCGAGGACTACTCCCGCCGCAAGCACATCGAGGCCGGCTACGAGTTCGTCAACACCCCGCACATCACCAAGGCGCAGCTGTTCCACACCTCCGGACATCTCGACTGGTATGCCGACGGCATGTTCCCGCCGATGCACATCGACGCCGAGTTCAACGAGGACGGCTCGGTGCGCAAGCCCGGCCAGGACTACTACCTCAAGCCGATGAACTGCCCGATGCACTGTCTCATCTACCGGGCGCGCGGACGGTCCTACCGTGAACTTCCGTTGCGCGCCTTCGAGTTCGGCGCGGTGTACCGCTACGAGAAGTCCGGCGTCGTGCACGGGTTGACCCGCGTCCGCGGCCTCACCATGGACGACGCCCACATCTTCTGCACCCGCGACCAGATGCGCGACGAGCTGACCTCGCTGCTGCGGTTCATCATCGACCTGCTGGGCGACTACGGCCTCGACGACTTCTACCTCGAGCTCTCCACGAAGGATCCGAAGAAGTTCGTGGGGTCCGACGAGATCTGGGAGGAGGCGACGAACACCCTCGCCGAGGTGGCCGCCGAGTCGGGGCTCGAGCTGGTGCCCGATCCCGGTGGCGCGGCGTTCTACGGACCCAAGATCTCGGTACAGGCCCGCGATGCGCTGGGCCGCAGCTGGCAGATGTCGACCATCCAGCTCGACTTCAACTTCCCCGAGCGCTTCGAGCTTGAGTACACCGCCGCCGACGGCAGTAGGCAACGCCCGGTGATGATCCACCGGGCCCTGTTCGGATCGATCGAGCGGTTCTTCGGCATCCTCACCGAGCACTACGCCGGGGCGTTCCCGGCGTGGCTGGCCCCGGTTCAGGTGGTCGGCATTCCCGTCGCCGACGCGCACGTGGAATACCTCGAAGACGTTGCGAAGCAACTGAAGTCGCACGGCATCCGGGTCGAGGTCGACGCCAGCGACGACCGTATGGCCAAGAAGATCGTCACCCAGACCAACCAGAAGGTGCCGTTCATGTTGCTCGCCGGGGACCGCGACGTCGATGCCGGCGCCGTCAGCTTCCGCTTCGGTGACCGCACCCAGATCAACGGCGTGCACCGCGACGACGCGGTCGCAGCCATCGTCGACTGGATCAATCGTCGCGAGAACGCCGCTCCCACAGCCGAATTGGTCACGGTGTGACCGAGGAGCCCCGGCAGACGATCACCGACCGCGGAGTCGGTGATCCCGACCACCTGCAACGGCTGTGGACGCCGCACCGGATGAACTACATCGCCGAGGCCAAGGTCTCCGGCGGCGAGGGCTCGGCGGCGTCGTCGGAACCGTTCAGCGACATCCCGACGATGACCGACGAGGACGGGCTCGTCGTCGCCCGCGGCGAGCTCGTCTACGCCGTGCTGAACCTCTACCCGTACAACCCCGGTCACCTCATGGTGGTGCCCTACCGCCGGGTCTCCGAGCTGGAGGACCTCACCGACGCCGAGAGCGCCGAGCTGATGTCGTTCGCGCAGAAGGCGATTCGCGTCATGAAGGCCGTGTCGCGGCCGCACGGCTTCAACGTCGGCCTCAACCTCGGCCACTCGGCGGGCGGCAGCCTCGCCGAGCACCTGCACCTGCACGTCGTGCCGCGATGGGGCGGGGATGCGAACTTCATCACGATCATCGGCGACTCGAAGGTCATCCCTCAGCTGCTCCGCGACACTCGGCAGCTGCTCGCCACCGAGTGGGCAGCGCAGTCGTGAGCGACTTCTACCTGCTCACCAGGGCGGCCTACACCAAGGTGAGCCGCCCGGTGGCGAGGGTGTCGCTGCGGATGGGGCTGACGCCCGACGGCATCACGATCCTGGGGACCGCGGGCACCGTGGTGGCGGCGCTGGTGCTGTTCCCGCGCGGACAGCTGTGGTGGGGCGCGTTCTCGGTGTTCGTCTTCGTGCTCGCCGACATGCTCGACGGTGCGATGGCGCGCGAACGCGGATTCAGCACCGCCTTCGGGGGCGTGCTCGACGCGACGTGCGACCGGATCGCCGACGGCGCGGTGTTCTGCGGGCTGCTCTGGTGGGCGGCGTTCGGAATGCACAGCGCGCATTTGGTGATCGCCACGATGATCTCGCTGGTGACCTCCCAGGTCATCTCCTACGTCAAGGCCAGGGCCGAGGCCAACGGGCTCAAGGGCGACGGCGGGTTCATCGAACGGCCCGAGCGCCTGATCATCGTGCTGGTGGGCGCGGGCCTGTCCGGCGTGTCGTTCCTGCACGTGCCGTGGCTGCTGCCCGTCGCGATGTGGGTGCTGGCCGTGGCGAGCCTGGTGACGCTGGGTCAGCGGTTGTACTCGGTGCGTACGTCGCCGGGTGCGACCGAGCCGTTGCGCACCACGCCGCCCTCCGATGCCGCAGAGGAAGCGAGCGGGCCGTGAGCACGCCGTCGGCGGGCCTGCCGAGGGTCCGTGGCGTCCGGGTTCCGCTCGGCGGTCAGCTGACCGACCTCGGCTACGCCGCCGGGTGGCGCGTCGTGCGGGCGATGCCGGAGTTCGCCGCGCGCAACGCCTTCGAGGCAGGCGCCCGGTACGCCGCGCGGGGCGGGGGGCCCGAACAGCTGCGCAAGAACCTCGCCCGCGTCGTCGGCGTCCCCCCGAAGGACGTGCCGGACAGCCTGATCCGTGCTTCGCTGGCGTCCTACGCACGCTACTGGCGGGAGGCGTTCCGGTTGCCCTCGATGGATCACCAGGAGCTCGCCCGCCGTCTCGACGCGGCGGTCATCGGCGGTGCGCACGTGGCGGAGGCGCTCGCACGGGGCCGGGGTGCGGTCCTGGCGTTGCCCCACAGCGGCAACTGGGACATGTCGGGGGTGTGGCTCACCAACACCCACGGCCGGTTCACGACGGTGGCCGAGCGGCTCAAGCCGGAGTCGCTGTATCGGCGGTTCCTCGACTACCGCGAAAGCCTGGGCTTCGAGGTGCTGCCGCTGACGGGAGGGGCCCGACCGCCGTTCGAGGTGCTCGTCGAACGGCTCCGCGGCAACGGTCTGGTCTGCCTCATGTCCGACCGTGACCTGACGACCTCCGGCGTCCCCGTCGACCTGTTCGGCGAGCCGACGATGCTGCCCGCGGGGCCCGCCAAGCTGGCGCTGGCGACGGGCGCGGCGCTGCTGCCGGTGCATTCCTACTACGAACCCGACGTCGCCGTGACCGACATTGGCGCGCCGCTGGACCTCTCCAGCGGTGACGTCGGGGAGATCACGCAGGCGCTGGCGGACAGGTTCGGCGCGAACATCGGGGCGCACCCCGCCGACTGGCACATGCTGCAGCCCCAGTGGATCGCCGATCTGTCCGAGGAACGCCGCGTCCGAATCACGGGTGGGTGAGCGCCATGCGGATCGGGATGGTGTGCCCGTACTCGTTCGACGTCCCCGGCGGCGTGCAGGCACACGTCCTGCAGTTGGCCGAGGTGATGCGCGGCTACGGGCACGAGGTCAGCGTGCTGGCCCCGTCGTCACCCGAGGCCGTGCTGCCCGACTACGTCGTCTCCGGCGGCAAGGCGGTGCCGATCCCGTACAACGGTTCGGTGGCCCGGCTGCGGTTCGGCCCCGCCACCCACCGCAAGGTCAAGAAGTGGTTGAGCGACGGCGACTTCGACGTCCTGCACCTGCACGAGCCCAACGCGCCGAGCCTGTCGATGCTGGCGCTGATGATCGCCGAGGGTCCGATCGTGGCGACGTTCCACACCTCGACCACGAAGTCGTTGACGCTCAGCGTGTTTCAGGGCATCCTGCGGCCGTGGCACGAGAAGATCGTGGGCCGCATCGCGGTGTCCGATCTGGCCCGGCGGTGGCAGATGGAGGCGCTCGGATCGGATGCGGTCGAGATCCCCAACGGCGTCGACGTCGCGTCGTTCGCCGCGGCGCCCCCGCTCGACGGCTATCCGCGGCCGGGGCGCACGGTGCTGTTCCTCGGTCGCTTCGACGAGCCGCGCAAGGGCATGGCCGTCCTGCTGCGAGCGTTGCCCGCCCTCGTCGCGGCGCTGCCGGACGTGCAGGTCCTCGTCGTCGGGCGCGGTGACGAGGAGGAGTTGACGCGGGAGGCGGGCGAGTTGGCCGGCCATCTGCGCTTCCTCGGGCTCGTCGACGACGCGGAGAAGGCGTCGGCGATGGCCAGTGCCGACGTCTACTGTGCGCCGAACACGGGAGGGGAGAGCTTCGGCATCGTGCTCGTCGAGGCCATGGCCGCGGGCACGGCCGTCGTGGCCAGCGACCTGGACGCCTTTCGCCGCGTGCTGCAGGATGGCGCGGCCGGGCGGCTGGTGGCCGTCGACGACGCCGACGCGCTGGCCGCGGCGCTGATCGAGGTGCTCACCGACGACGCCGCCCGCAGGCGCTACGTCGAGGCGGCGACCACCGCGGTGCGCCGCTACGACTGGTCGGTGGTCGGCCGCGAGATCCTGCGCGTCTACGAGACGGTCGCGGGCGCAGGCACCAAGGTGCGGATCGTCGGCGAGGCGACCAAGGAGACCAGGCGGGTGCGCAAGGCCACCGGCCGGCGCAGGGAAGCGGCGGGGGAGCCGGCGTGATCGGGTGGCTCGTCGTGGTGGCGCTCGCCCTGCTGGCGGCGGTCCTGGTGGTCGGTGGCATCTGGGCGTTCCAGACCGCTCACCGACTCGACCGCCTGCACGTCAGGTACGACCTGTCCTGGCAGGCCCTCGACGGCATCCTCGCCCGCCGCGCCGTGGTCGCCCGCGCCGTCGCCACCGACGCCTACGGCAACACCGCCGCGGGCAGGCGGCTGGCCGCACTGGCCGACGCCGCCGAACGGGCCCCGCGCAGCGCCCGCGAGGCCGCGGAGAACGAGCTGTCGACCGCGCTGGCCGCGGTGGATCCGCTGTCGCTGCCCGTGGCGCTGGTCGCGGAGCTGGCGGACGCGCAGGCGCGCGTGCTGCTGGGCCGCCGGTTCCACAACGACGCCGTGCGCGACACCCTCGCGTTGCGCGAACGACCGCTGGTGCGGTGGCTGCACCTCGGCGGAACGGCGTCCATGCCCACGTATTTCGAGATCGTCGAGAGTGGGGCGCAACGGGCGGCCGGGCAGCGGGTGCACCAGCGCACCTCGGCCCGGATCGTGCTGCTCGACGAACTCGGCCACGTGCTGCTGTTCTGCGGGTCCGACCCGGCGAGCGCGTCCGCGCCGCGCTGGTGGTTCACCGTCGGGGGCGCCGTGGAACCCGGTGAGTCCCTGGCCGAGGCGGCCGTGCGCGAGCTCGCCGAGGAGACGGGGCTGCGCGTCAGCGCCGCCGACCTGGTGGGCCCGGTGTGGAAGCGCGAGGCGGTGTTCGACTTCAACGGGTCGGTCATCTTCAGCGAGGAGATCTTCTTCGTCTACCGCACGCAGCGGTTCGAGCCGTCCACGGCGGGCTTCACCGCACTGGAGACGCGCACGATCCACGGCCACCGATGGTGTGACGAGCAGACGATCGCCGAGCTGGCCGACCGCGGCGAGACGGTCTACCCGCTGCAGCTCGGCGAACTCCTGGCCGAGGCCAATGCGCTGGTCGCGCCAGGATCGAGCGGGTCGACCCGCGAGCTCCAGTCGATCCGCTGACCGCGGGGCCAACTGCGAATTCATTCGATTTGGCCCGGCCACTAGACTGCTTTCGTACTGATGTGGAGGAGATTGCCGTGAGTTTCGGTGAGAATTCGCAGACTGGCACCGCGCGCGTCAAGCGCGGGATGGCCGAGATGCTCAAGGGTGGCGTCATCATGGACGTCGTCACGCCCGAGCAGGCGCGCATCGCCGAGGGCGCCGGCGCGGTCGCGGTGATGGCCCTGGAGCGCGTGCCCGCCGACATCCGGGCCCAGGGTGGGGTCTCGCGGATGAGTGACCCCGACATGATCGAGGGCATCATCGAAGCGGTCACCATTCCGGTGATGGCCAAGGCCCGCATCGGGCACTTCGTGGAGGCGCAGATCCTGCAGAGCCTCGGGGTCGACTACGTCGACGAGTCCGAGGTGCTCACGCCCGCCGACTACGCCAACCACATCGACAAGTGGAAGTTCACCGTGCCGTTCGTCTGCGGTGCGACCAATCTGGGCGAGGCGCTGCGGCGGCTGACCGAGGGCGCGGCCATGATCCGCTCCAAGGGCGAGGCCGGCACCGGTGACGTGTCCAACGCGACGACCCACATGCGCAGGATCGGCGGCGAGATCCGTCGGCTCACGTCGCTGTCGGAGGACGAATTGTTCGTCGCCGCAAAGGAATTGCAGGCGCCCTACGAGCTGGTGGCCGAGGTTGCGCGGGCCGGCAAGCTGCCGGTGACGCTGTTCACCGCGGGCGGCATCGCGACCCCCGCCGACGCGGCGATGATGATGCAGCTCGGCGCCGAGGGCGTGTTCGTCGGCTCGGGCATCTTCAAGTCCGGCGATCCGGCGGCCCGGGCGGCCGCCATCGTGAAGGCGACCACCTTCTACGACGACCCCGACGTGCTGGCCAAGGTGTCGCGCGGGCTCGGCGAGGCCATGGTCGGCATCAACGTGGAGGACATCGCGCAGCCGCACCGGCTGGCCGAACGCGGCTGGTAGAAACTACCGGCATGTCGATCGAGGAGATCCTCGGGCTCGAGCAGCTCGAGGTCAACATCTACCGCGGCGGGGTGTTCAGCCCGGAGTCCGGCTTCATGCAGCGCACCTTCGGTGGTCACGTCGCCGGGCAGTCGCTGGTGTCGGCCGTCCGCACGGTGGAGCCGCGCTACCAGGTGCACTCCCTGCACGGCTACTTCCTGCGGCCCGGTGACGCCAGGGCGCCGACGGTCTACCTGGTGGAGCGGCTGCGCGACGGCGGGTCGTTCGCGACGCGCCGCGTCAACGCCGTGCAGCACGGCGAGACCATCTTCTCGATGTCGGCGTCGTTCCAGACCGACCAGAGCGGCATCGAGCACCAGGACGCCATGCCCGCCGCACCGCCGCCCGACGACCTACCCGGCTTCCGCTCCGGGGGTGCATTCGACGACGCCGGATTCGCGCAGTTCGCGGAGTGGGACGTCCGCATCGTGCCGCGCGATGAGCTGAAAGTGGTGCCGGGCAAGGCATCTCAGCAGCAGGTGTGGTTCAGGCACACCGACCCGCTGCCCGACGACCCGGTGCTGCACATCTGCGCGCTCGCCTATCTGAGCGATCTGACGCTGCTGGGATCGGCACAGGTGAATCACCCCGACGAGCGCAAGCACCTGATGGTCGCGTCGCTGGATCACGCGATGTGGTTCATGCGCCCGTTCCGCGCCGACGAGTGGCTGCTCTACGACCAGTCCTCGCCGTCGGCGTGCGGCGGCCGCTCCCTGACGGAGGGCAAGCTGTTCAATCAGTACGGCGAGATGGTGGCCTCGGTCATGCAGGAGGGGTTGACCCGCTATCAGCGGAACTTCACCCCGTCCGCGACGTGAGCCCGCGCGTCGGAGTCCTTGCGCTGCAAGGAGATACCCGCGAACACCTGGCGGCCCTGACCGAAGCCGGGGCGCAGGCCGTCACCGTGCGGCGGCGTTCGGAGTTGGACGCCGTGGACGCCCTCGTTCTTCCCGGCGGTGAGTCGACGGCCATGAGCAAGCTGCTGCGCGAGTTCGAGCTGCTGGACCCGCTGCGCGAGCGGCTCGCCGGCGGCATGCCCGCCTACGGGTCGTGCGCCGGCATGATCCTGCTCGCGACCGAGATCGCCGACGCCGGCGTCCCCGGTCGCGAGGCCCTGCCGCTGGGCGGCATCGACATGACGGTGCGGCGCAATGCCTTTGGCCGCCAGGTCGACTCCTTCGAGGAGGACGTCGCCTTCGACGGGCTCGACGGTTCGGTGCACGCGGTCTTCATCAGGGCGCCGTGGGTCGAGCGGGTCGGCCCGTCGGTCGAGGTGTTGGCCCGCGCTGCCGGCCATCCGGTCGCGGTGCGGCAGGGCAGGACGCTGGCGACCGCGTTCCACCCGGAGATGACGGGCGACCGCCGCGTGCACCGGATGTTCGTCGAGTCCCTGTAACCCGCGCCGGATTCACTCACCCGGTGGGCCCACGTAGACTGGTCGATCGGACTTCGCAGTAGAGAAGAAGAGGTAGGACCTGCATGAGCGGCCATTCCAAGTGGGCCACCACCAAGCACCAGAAGGCCGTCAAGGACGCGCGCCGTGGCAAGGAGTTCGCCCGCCTGATCAAGAACATCGAGGTCGCCGCGCGCACCGGTGGCGGTGACCCCAGCGGCAACCCGACGCTGTACGACGCCATCCAGAAGGCCAAGAAGACGTCGGTTCCCAACGACAACATCGAGCGCGCCCGCAAGCGCGGTGCCGGTGAAGAGGCCGGTGGCGCCGACTGGCAGCCCATCACCTACGAGGGCTACGGGCCCAACGGCGTCGCGGTCCTCATCGAGTGCCTGACGGACAACAAGAACCGTGCGGCCAGCGAAGTGCGCATCGCCATGACCCGCAACGGCGGCAACATGGCCGACCCGGGATCGGTGTCCTACCTCTTCACGCGCAAGGGCGTCGTCACGCTCGAGAAGAACGGTCTGACCGAGGACGACGTGCTGACCGCGGTGCTCGAGGCGGGCGCCGAGGACGTCCACGACCTCGGCGACACCTTCGAAGTCATCTCCGAGCCGACCGATCTGACGGCGGTGCGGGCGGCCCTGCAGGACGCGGGCATCGAATACGACTCCGCCGACGCCAACTTCCAGCCGTCGGTCAGCGTGCCGGTCGACCTCGAGGGTGCCCGCAAGGTGCTCAAGCTGGTCGACGCCCTCGAGGACAGCGACGACGTGCAGGACGTCTGGACCAACGTCGACATCCCCGACGACGTCGCGGCCCAACTCGACGAGGATTAGCCGCTCAACACCGAGACCGCCTCGGCGATCGTGGTGTCACCGGAGATCAGTTCGAAGGTGACGCCGCTGGTCGCCGGTGCGTCGAGCAGGGCGACCAGCATCGCGGCGACGTCGGCCCGCGGAATGCTTCCGCTGCCGGTCGAGTCGGCGACGCGGACCCGTCCGGTGCCGGGCTCGTCGGTCAGGTGTCCGGGCCGCACGATCGTCGCGTGCAACGCAGGCTTGGCCAGCACCGCCGCATCCGCTGCGGCCTTGGCGCGCAGGTAGGCGACGAAGACCTCGTCGGACCCCTCCGGCGGCGGGCCGTCGGCGCCGATCGCCGACACCATGAGGTAGCGGGTCACGCCCGCGGCCTCGGCGGCGTCGGCGAGCAGGATCGCCGCGTCGCGGTCCACGGTCGTCTTCCTGTCGACCCCGCTGCCGGGGCCCGCGCCCGCCGCGAACACGACCGCATCGGCGCCGCCGAGCCGCTCGGCGACCTCGTCGACGGTCGCCTTCTCCAGGTCCAGGACGATCGCCTCGGCGCCCGCGCTGCGCAGATCCTCGGTCTGGTCGGGGTTGCGGATGAGGCCGGCAACGGAGTCCCCGCGGTCGGCGAGCAGCCGCTCCAGGATAAGGGCGATCTTGCCGTGCCCGCCGGCGATGACGACGCGCTTCGATGAGTCGTTGACGGTCATCCCGCCACGCTACGTGCCGTCAGGAAC
This sequence comes from Mycolicibacterium madagascariense, assembly GCF_010729665.1. Classification (NCBI taxonomy): domain Bacteria; kingdom Bacillati; phylum Actinomycetota; class Actinomycetes; order Mycobacteriales; family Mycobacteriaceae; genus Mycobacterium; species Mycolicibacterium madagascariense. The sequence continues at coordinate 2,607,645 of NZ_AP022610.1, forward strand.
GCACCGATCTCGCGGGCGGTCGCTTCGGGTTGGTCGAGCGGGGGCGTGTCCCTACCCAGGACCCGGCCCGGCCCGCGTTAGGGTATCGAACAGCTGTTCGGGAGTCGGGAGTGTCGTGGTCGAGGAGTCGCAGTGCGGGTGATGGGCGTCGATCCCGGGCTGACGCGGTGCGGTCTCTCGGTGATCGAGAGCGGCCGCGGACGCCAGGTGATCGCACTCGACGTCGACGTCGTTCGCACGCCCTCGGACCACCCGCTGCAACATCGCCTGCTGGCCATCAGCGACACCGTCGAGCATTGGCTGGACACCCACCACCCAGACGTCCTGGCCATCGAGCGCGTCTTCGCCAACCAGAACGCGAACACCGCGATGGGGACCGCGCAGGCCGGTGGCGTCATCGCGCTCGCGGCCGCCCGGCGCGACATCGACGTGTACTTCCACACCCCCAGCGAGGTGAAGGCGGCGGTGACCGGCAACGGCCGCGCCGACAAGGCCCAGGTTACCGAGATGGTGACGAGAATCCTTGCGCTGCAAGCGAAGCCGACTCCGGCGGACGCGGCGGACGCGCTGGCCCTCGCCATCTGCCACTGCTGGCGGGCGCCGATGATCGCCAGGATGGCCAAGGCCGAGGCCATGGCCGCCGAGCAGCGCCGCGCCTACCGGGCCAAGCTGAAGGCCGCGACGTGATCGCCTCGGTGCGCGGCGAGGTGCTCGACATCGCCCTCGACCATGCGGTCATCGAGGCCGCCGGCGTCGGATACAAGGTCATGACGACGCCCACGACGCTGGCCACGCTGCGCCGCGGTGCCGAGGCCCGACTGATCACCGCGATGATCGTGCGCGAGGACTCGATGACGCTCTACGGGTTCGCCGACGCCGAGTCCCGCGACCTGTTCACGACCCTGCTGTCCGTGTCGGGCGTAGGGCCGAAGATCGGGCTGGCCACCCTGGCCGTGTACGACGCGCAGGCGCTGCGCCAGGCCCTGGCCGACGGCGACGTGACGGCGTTGACCCGGGTGCCCGGCATCGGCAAGCGGGGCGCCGAGCGACTGGTGCTCGAACTGCGGGACAAGATCGGGACGACGGCGTCCTCCAGCGGCGCCGCCGGGGTCGCCGGCCACGCGGTGCGCGGGTTGGTCGTGGAAGCCCTCGTCGGCCTTGGCTTCGCGGCCAAGCAGGCCGAGGAGGCCACCGACCGCGTGCTCGCCGACGACGCCGACGCCAGCACCTCCAGCGCGCTGCGCGCCGCCCTGTCCATGCTGGGAAAGAAGTAGGAGATGGGCCGCTTCGACTCCGACGACCTCGAGGACACCTCCGACCGCGAGGTCTCCGCCGCACTGACGGTGGGCGAGGGCGACGTCGACGCCAGCCTGCGGCCGCGGTCGCTGAGCGAGTTCATCGGTCAGCCGCGGGTCCGCGAGCAGCTCCAATTGGTCCTCGAGGGTGCCAAGAACCGCGGCGGCACGCCGGATCACATCCTGCTCTCGGGTCCGCCGGGGCTGGGGAAGACGTCGCTGGCGATGATCATCGCCGCCGAACTCGGCACGTCGCTGCGCCTCACGTCGGGACCGGCGCTGGAGCGGGCCGGCGATCTGGCGGCGATGCTGTCCAACCTGGTCGAGCACGACGTGCTGTTCATCGACGAGATCCACCGCATCGCCAGGCCCGCCGAGGAGATGCTCTACCTCGCGATGGAGGACTTCCGCGTCGACGTGGTCGTGGGCAAGGGCCCCGGCGCGACGTCGATCCCGCTGGAGGTCGCCCCGTTCACGCTGGTCGGCGCGACGACGCGGTCGGGCGCGCTGACCGGGCCGCTGCGCGACCGCTTCGGCTTCACCGCCCACATGGACTTCTATGAGCCGGCCGAACTGGAACGGGTGCTGGCCCGCTCGGCCGGCATCCTCGGCATCGCGGTCGAACCCGACGCCGGCGCGGAGATCGCGCGCCGGTCCCGTGGTACGCCCCGCATCGCGAACCGGTTGCTGAGGCGCGTGCGCGACTACGCCGAGGTGCGGGCCGACGGTGTCATCACCCGCGACATCGCCAAGGCGGCGCTGGCGGTCTACGACGTCGACGAGCTGGGCCTGGACCGCCTCGACCGGGCCGTACTGTCGGCGCTGACGAAGAGCTTCGGCGGGGGACCCGTCGGGGTCTCGACGCTGGCCGTGGCCGTCGGTGAGGAGGCCACCACCGTGGAGGAGGTGTGCGAGCCGTTCCTCGTGCGCGCGGGCATGATTGCCCGCACGCCGCGGGGTCGGGTGGCCACCGCGCAGGCGTGGACGCATCTGGGCATGACCCCGCCGGCCGGGGCGACCGGCCTCGGTCAGCCAGGTCTCTTCGAGCCCTGACGTCGTCGCGGGCGGCGGTTGCCCGCAGGTCGGAACGGGTACTCCGGTGCGGAATCGAGGAGGCCGTCATGACTCAGGTAACTCACCCGGAACGCGTCAGCGGGGGCAGGATGCGGATCCCACGGAGTAGGGGCGCCGCCAGCGGCCTCCTGGTGATGCTGCTGGGGCTGTGGGGCGCCCTGATCCCGTTCGTCGGACCGGCGTTCGACTTCGCCTACAACCCGGCGCAGGGGTCGGCGTGGAGCGCGGCCCGCGGCTGGCTGGAGGTGCTACCCGGCGCGGTGGCCGTGATCGGCGGCCTGGTGCTGGTGCGCTCGGGCAACCGGGCGGCCGCAATGCTGGGCGGCTGGCTCAGCGTCGTCGCGGGCGCATGGTTCGTCGTCGGCCGGGTGGTCGCCACCACGCTGACGATCGGCCAGATCGGCGGACCCGTCGCGCCGACCGACACGAAGGCGGCCTGGCTGGAGCTGACCTACTTCTACGGACTCGGCGCGCTCATCGTGTTCTTCGGCGCGATGGCGCTCGGCCGCCTCTCGGTGCGCAGCATCCGCGACGTCGGTTACGCGCAGCGGGTGGCCGAGGAACGGCGCGACGACCGGATCGAGGGCGCGACCGTGCAAACAGCCGCGGTGTCCGAACCCGCCACGGGGCCGACGCGCCGCCTCGACACGACCGCCGTCGGCGAACCCGAGCGCCCGAAGCGTCCGTGGCACCAGCGGCTGGGTCGCAGGCACGAGGATCCGACGCCGGCGGCCCGCTAGTCAGAGGTCCTTGAGGACCAGCGCCAATACGTCGAGACCTTCTTCGAGCAACTCGTCGGTCGACGTCAGCGGCGGCAGGAAGCGCAGGACGTTGCCGAACGTGCCGCACGTCAGGACGATGACGCCGGCGGCGTGAGCGCCCGCCGACAGTGCCTTGGTCAGCTCGCCGTCGGGTTCGGTCGTCCCCGACTTGACCAGTTCGACGGCGATCATCGCACCCCGACCGCGAACGTCGCCGATGCGATCGTCGTCGGCCTGCATGCGGCCCAGCCGCCCCTTCATGAGCGTTTCGATCTCGCGGGCGCGGGCGACCATGCCCTCGGATTCGATGGTCTCGATCGTCGCCAGTGCCGCGGCGCAGGCGACCGGGTTGCCGCCGTACGTTCCGCCGAGCCCGCCCACGTGCGGGGAGTCCATGATGTCCGCGCGTCCGGTGACGGCGGCCAGCGGCAGTCCGTCGGCGATGCCCTTGGCCGTGACGATGAGGTCGGGATCGATGCCCTCGTGCTCGCAGGCGAACATGGCGCCGGTCCTCGCGAAGCCGGTCTGCACCTCGTCGGCGATGAACACCACGTCGTTCTTGCGGCACCAGTCCAGCAGCGTCGGCAGGAAGCCCTCGGCGGGGACGATGAACCCGCCCTCGCCCTGGATCGGCTCGATGACGAGTGCCGCCAGGTTGGCCGCACCGATCTGCTTGTCGATGACCGTGAGCGCGCGCTGGGCGGCCAGCTCGCCGTCGGTGGCGAGTTCCTTGCCGAACTCCGCGTCGCGGAACGGGTAGGACATCGGCGCGCGGTAGATCTCGGGGGCGAAGGGGCCGAAACCGTGCTTGTAGGGCATCGACTTCGCGGTCAGCGCCATCGTCAGATTGGTGCGCCCGTGGTAGCCGTGGTCGAACGCGACCACGGCCTGCTTGCCGGTGTGGGCGCGGGCGATCTTGACGGAGTTCTCGACCGCTTCGGCGCCGGAGTTGAACAGGGCGGACCGCTTCTCGCCGAGCACCGGGGTCAGTCGGTTGAGGTGCTCGCAGACGGCGACATACCCCTCGTAGGGGGTGACGGTGAAACAGGTGTGGGTGAACTCGGCGGCCTGGGCGCCGACGGCCAGCACGACGCGGGGGGAGGCGTTGCCGATCGTGGTGACAGCGATGCCGGAACCGAGGTCGATGAGGCGGTTGCCGTCGACGTCCTCGACGATGCCGCCGCCGGCCCGCGCCGCGAACACCGGCATGGTGGTGCCGACGCCGCGGGCGACCGCGCCGGTCTTGCGGTCCATCAGGGCCGTGGACTTGGGGCCGGGGATGGCGGTGGCGAGGTGGCGGCTCTGTTCGATGGTGGTCACGTCATGACTCCTGCACGGGGATGGCTGGGGACGCCGGTCCGTTCCTGCGACGGCTTCGCGGGTCAGCCTAGTCGCCGCGGCCGACGACGCCCGGGGAAACCTCGGGAGCATCGACGTGCAACCGGGGATGTACTGTTCAGCCGCTCCACTGGGCGGTCGTTCGCGGACCATTAGTCGCGCTAACGGCCGGGACCTGGGACGAGGGAGGTCGGAGTCCGGCGGGGCGGATGGCACACTGGTCGCAGACGAGTCCGCCGCGTGATCGCACCGTCCGGGCGCACAGACCGCACCACCGACACGAAAGACAGCGTTTTGACATGGGCCAATTGTCGTTGTTCCTCCCCCTCATCATCATCATGGGCGCGTTCATGTTCTTCTCCTCGCGCCGCCAGAAGAAGGCCATGCAGGCGACCATCGACCTGCACGAATCGCTGACCGTCGGCGACGAGATCATGACGACCGCCGGGCTCTTCGGCACCATCACCGGCGTCTCGAACTCCAGGGTGGACGTCGAGATCGCCCCCGGCGTCGTCGTCAGCATGCTCAAGCTGGCGGTCAAGGAGAAGGTGTCCGACGACCTCGACGACGACGAGGACGACGACGAGTACGAGGACGACGACGTCGAGCAGGGCACGTCGGCCCACGAGCTCGAGCAGCCCAGCCTGGGGACCGAGGTCCGGAGCGATCCGAACCGGCTCACCAAAGACTGACGGCCGAACACCCATCGCAACCACGTACTCTTTGCGGGTTGACGTACCAATCTGAGGAGAACCAAGAACGTGGCATCGCCTTCGGCGCCGGTGCATCCCTACCGCTATCTGACGCTATTCCTCGTTCTGCTCATCGGTGCCTATCTGCTGGTGTTCCTGACGGGGGACGGGCACGCCAAGCCCAAGCTGGGAATCGATCTCCAGGGCGGCACCCGGGTCACCCTGACCGCCCGCACCCCGGACGGCTCGCCGCCGTCGCGTGAAGCACTGGCCCAGGCGCAGGAGATCATCAGCTCCCGCGTCGACGGTCTCGGCGTCTCGGGCTCCGAAGTGGTCGTCGACGGCGACAACCTCGTCATCACCGTGCCGGGCAACGACGGAAACGAGGCCCGCAACCTCGGACAGACCGCGCGGCTGTACATCCGGCCGGTGATTCACGCCATCCCCGCGGGCGCCCAGGGCCAGGCCGGTCAACAGCCCGGCGGCGCACCGGGTGGTGCCGCCGGCGCGCCCGGCCTGCCGCCCATCGCCCCCGCGGAACCGCAGGCGCCGATCGCGCCGGGCGTGCCCGGTGAGGCCCCGGCCCCCGGTGGGCCCGCCCCCGCGGCGCCGCCCGCCGGAGAACCCGCGCCGCCCGCGGGAGCACCCGCACCGCCTGCCGGAGAACCGGCGCCGCAGCCACGGCCCTTCCCGCAGGAGCCGGCGCCGACGCCCGGTCCCGCACCCGCTCCGGCTCCCGGTGCGCCACCTGCGCCCGCGCCAACGCCCGCGCCGGGACCGCCGAACAAGCGCGCCGATCTGGCGCAGCGCATCGCCGACGAGAAGGCCCTGCGCCAGAGCACCGATCAGCAGATTCAGCTGCTCGCCCTGCAGTTCCAGGCGACGCGGTGCAACGACGAGGACGTCCTCGCCGGCAACGACGACCCGAACCTGCCGCTGGTGACCTGCTCGCAGGACCACAAGACGGTCTACCTGCTCGACAAGTCGATCATCAGCGGCGAGCAGATCAAGAGCGCCTCCTCCGGGCTGGACCAACAGCGCGGTCAGTACGTCGTCGATCTGGAGTTCAAGAGCCAGGGCGCGGACGTCTGGGCGAACTTCACCGCCGCCAACGTCGGCACGCAGACGGCGTTCACCCTCGACTCGCAGGTGGTCAGCGCCCCGCAGATCAACGAAGCCATCCCCGGCGGTCGCACGCAGATCACCGGCAACTTCACCCAGGAGTCGGCGCGCCAGCTCGCCAACGTCCTGAAGTACGGCTCGCTGCCGCTGTCGTTCGAGTCGTCTGAAGCCCAAACCGTCTCGGCGACACTGGGATTGGCGTCGCTGAAGGCGGGCCTGATCGCCGGTGGCATCGGTCTGGCGCTGGTGCTGCTGTACTCACTGCTCTACTACCGGGTGCTCGGTCTGCTGACCGCGCTGTCCCTGGTGGCCTCCGGCGCCATGGTCTTCGCGATCCTGGTGCTGCTCGGCAGGTACATCGGCTACACCCTGGACCTGGCGGGCATCGCGGGTCTGATCATCGGCATCGGCACCACGGCCGACTCGTTCGTGGTGTTCTTCGAACGCATCAAGGACGAGATCCGGGAGGGCCGCTCCTTCCGGTCGGCGGTGCCACGCGGCTGGGCGCGGGCCCGCAAGACGATCCTGTCGGGCAACGCGGTCAGCTTCCTCGCCGCGGCGGTGCTCTACGTGCTTGCCATCGGTCAGGTGAAGGGCTTCGCGTTCACGCTCGGACTCACGACCATCCTCGACGTCGTCGTGGTGTTCCTGGTGACGTGGCCACTGGTGTACCTGTCGTCGAAGTCGGCCACGCTGTCCAAGCCCAGGTTCAACGGTCTCGGCGCCGTGCAGCAGATCGCGCGCGAACGCCGGGCCGCCGCCACGTCACCGGGAGCGAGGTAGGACATGGCCAAGCATGAATCGAACGCTGCCGACGAAGTCAGTTCTGGCGCAGTCGAACTCGACGACGCGACGACCGCCGAGGAGATGGGCACGTCGACGGCGAATGCGCCGCGACACGGCTTCTTCGTCCGGCTGTACACCGGTACCGGAGCATTCGACGTCGTCGGCAAGCGCAAGCTGTGGTTCGGCATCAGCGGTGCGATCATCCTGATCGCGCTCGTCAGCATCCTGCTGCGCGGCTTCACCTTCGGCATCGACTTCGCCGGCGGCACCCAGGTGGCCCTGCCCGCGTCGGGCGCCCACGGGCAGGTCTCGACCCGCCAGGTGGAGGACGTCTTCTCGAAGACCCTCGGCAAGGCTCCCGAGTCGGTGGTCCAGGTCGGCAACGGCGGTTCGGCGACCATCCAGATCCGTGCCGAGACGCTGAGCAACCCCGATACCGAGAAGTTGCGGACGGCGCTGTTCGACGCGTTCCAGCCGAAGGGCGCCGACGGCCAGCCGAGCGCCCAGGCCATCAGTGACTCGGCGGTGTCGCAGACCTGGGGTGGGCAGATCACCCAGAAGGCCCTCATCGCGCTGGTCGTGTTCCTGGTGCTGGTCGTCGCCTACATCGCCATTCGCTACGAGCGGTACATGGCGGCGGCGGCGTTGGCCGCCCTGGTGTTCGACCTGTTGACCACCGCGGGCGTCTACTCGGTCGTCGGCTTCGAGGTCACTCCCGCGACCGTCATCGGTCTGCTGACGATCCTGGGCTTCTCGCTCTACGACACGGTCATCGTGTTCGACAAGGTCGAGGAGAACGTGCACGGGTTCGAGCACACCGCCCGGCGGACGTTCGCCGAGCAGGCCAACCTCGCGATCAACCAGACGTTCATGCGATCCATCAACACCAGCCTCATCTCGGTGCTGCCGATCCTCGCGCTGATCGTCGTCGCGGTGTGGCTGCTCGGGGTCGGCACGCTGCAGGACCTGGCGCTGGTGCAGCTCGTCGGCGTCATCGTCGGGACGTACTCGTCGATCTTCTTCGCGACGCCCCTGCTCGTCGCCATGCGGGAACGCACCGACCTGGTGCGCGCGCACACCCGTCGCGTCACCAACCGGCGCAAGGGCGCGACGGCCAAGGCCGGTGCCGAGGTGGTCACCGAGGGCGAGGTCGAGCCGGAGAAGGTAGCGGCGACGGCGAGCGTGGCGCGGCCGCTGGCGTCCACCCCCGCACCGGAGAAGCCGATCCCCGGCGCCAAGCCGATCCGTCCCACCGGGAGACCGTCGGGTAAGCGGAACACCAGGCGGTAGGCCGGATGACAGCCCCGCCCTGGCGGGCCGCCCTCGTCGCGGTCACGAGCTGTCTGGTCGGAGTGATCGCGCTGGCCGGGTGTTCGCGCGGGCCCGCCGACGAGATCGACTACGCCGTCGACGGGCCGCTGGTCACCTACAACGTCAACACGGTGGTCGGGGCGGCGTCGGCCGGTCCGCAGGCGTTCGCCCGGGTGCTGACGGGGTTCGACTACCACGGTCCGGAGGGGCAGGTCGTCGGCGACCACGACTTCGGCACCATCGCCGTGGTCGGCCGCGCGCCGCTGGTGCTCGACTATCAGATCAGCGACGCCGCGGTGTACTCCGACGGCAAGCCGGTGACGTGCGACGACATGGTGCTGGCGTGGGCCGCGCAGTCGGGTCGCTTCCCGGGCTTCGACGCGGCGAGCCGCGCCGGGTACGGCGACATCGCGTCGGTCGACTGTGCGCCGGGCCAGAAGAAGGCCAGGGTCTCGTTCGCCCAGGACCGGGGTTTCGTCGACTTCGGACAGCTGTTCGCCGCCACGGCGATGATGCCGTCGCACGTCATCGCCGACGAACTCGGCGCCGGCGACGCCGCGGTGACGACGGCGCTGCAGGCGGGTGACCTGCCGACGATCGCGCGGATCGCGCAGCTGTGGAACACGACGTGGGACCTCGCCCCGAACGTGGACCTCAAGCACTTCCCGTCGTCGGGCCCGTACAAGCTCGACTCGGTGCGCGGCGACGGCGGCGTGGTCCTCGTCGCCAACGACAGGTGGTGGGGCGCCAAACCCGTGACCGCCAAGATCGTCGTCTGGCCCCGCAGCGCCGACGTGCAGGACCGCGTGCGGGCGGGCACCTACGACGTCGTCGACATCTCGGCAGGCTCGTCGGGGCCGCTGACCCTGCCCGATGGCTACACCCGCTCCGACAGCCCGTCGGCGGGCGTCGAGCAACTCATCTTCGCGCCGAGTGGGCCGCTGCTGAACCCTGCGGCCCGCCGGGCGGTGGCGCTGTGCACGCCGCGTGACCTCATCGCGCAGAACGTCGGCGTGCCGATCGCCAACGGTCGGCTCAACGCGACCGTCGAGGATTCGATCACCGCCGCCGAGAGCGCCGCCGAGGGCGGCCAGTTCAGCACGTCCAATCCGGCCGCGGCGCGCGACGCGATCGGCGCCAAGCCGCTGACCGTACGGGTGGGCTACCAAAGTCCCAATGCGCGGCTCGCCGCGACGGTGGGCGCCATCGCCAAGGCGTGCCAGCCCGCGGGCATCACCGTGCAGGACGTGGCGACCGAGCAGACGGGCCCACAGGCGTTGCGCGACAACCAGATCGACGCCCTGCTGGCCAGCACGGGGGGAGCGGCGGGCAGCGGCTCCTCGGGGTCGTCCGCGATGGATGCCTACGACCTGTTCAGCGGCAATGGCAACAACCTGTCCGGGTATGCGAACGAGGAGATCGACGGTGTCATCGGCGCGCTGGCCGTGACGTCGGACCCCAAGGAGCTCGCCCGGTTGCTCGGTGAGGGCGCCCCCGTACTGTGGGGCGACATGCCCACCCTTCCGCTCTACCGTCAGCAGCGCACGCTCATCACGTCGACCAAGATGTCCGCGGTGAGTAGTAACCCCACCCGCTGGGGCGCGGGCTGGAACATGGACCGTTGGACGCTGGCCAGATGAGCGGGCCGTCCAGCGACGCACCCGACGTCGCCGCGATCATTCGGTCGCTCATGCGCGAGGTGCCCGACTTCCCCGAACCCGGCATCCAATTCAAGGACCTCACGCCGGTACTCGCCGACGCGCGCGGGTTGGCGGTCGTGACGGACGCCCTCGCCGCGGTCGCCGACCACGTGGACCTGGTGGCCGGCATCGACGCCCGCGGCTTCCTGCTCGGCGCCGCGGTCGCGACGCGGCTGGGCACCGGGGTGCTGGCGGTGCGCAAGGGCGGGAAGCTGCCGCCACCCGTGCACGCCGAGACCTATGCGCTGGAGTACGGCACCGCGACCCTCGAGATCCCGGCCGACGGAATGGATCTGGCGGGGTTGCGCGTTCTGCTGGTCGACGACGTCTTGGCCACGGGAGGAACGATGGCCGCCGCGGCCAAGCTGCTGCGCATCGGCGGTGCGACGGTGACGGCAGCGGCCGTCGTGTTGGAGCTGGCGGCGCTGGGCGGCCGGGCGAAGCTGCCGGACCTGCCGGTCAGCACCCTGTACGTGGTCTGAGGGATATCCTCGACGGATACCGAGTGGGCGAGGAGGTGGGGTCGTGGCCGACGACCAGGCGCTGACGCAGACACAGCCGATGCCGGTCATCACCCCCGATCAGGCCGCACCCGAGACCGTCAAGACGTCCTCCAGTGCGTCGCGCCGCGTCCGCGCCCGCCTCGCCCGGCGGATGACGTCGCAGCGCAGCGCCGTCAACCCCGTCCTCGAACCGCTGGTGGCGGTGCACCGCGAGGTCTATCCGAAGGCCGACCTGGCCATCCTGCAGCGCGCGTACGAGGTGGCCGAGACGCGCCATGCCGATCAGATGCGCCGCTCCGGTGACCCGTACATCACCCATCCGCTGGCGGTGGCGAACATCCTCGCCGAACTCGGCATGGACACCACCACCCTGGTGGCCGCGCTGCTGCACGACACCGTCGAGGACACCGGCTACACGCTGGAGGCGCTGACCGCCGACTTCGGCGTCGAGGTGGGCCATCTGGTCGACGGCGTCACCAAGCTCGACAAGGTCGTGCTCGGCAACGCCGCGGAGGGCGAGACCATCCGCAAGATGATCATCGCGATGGCGCGCGATCCCCGGGTGCTGGTCATCAAGGTGGCCGACCGGTTGCACAACATGCGCACGATGCGCTTCCTGCCGCCGGAGAAGCAGGCGCGCAAGGCCCGCGAGACGCTGGAAGTCATTGCGCCCCTTGCCCACCGCCTCGGCATGGCGACGGTCAAGTGGGAGCTCGAGGACCTGTCGTTCGCGATTCTGCACCCCAAGAAGTACGAGGAGATCGTGCGGTTGGTCGCCGACCGGGCGCCGTCGCGCGACACCTACCTCGCCAAGGTGCGCGCCGAGATCGCCAATACGGTGACCGCGTCGAAGATCAACGCGACCGTCGAGGGACGGCCCAAGCACTACTGGTCGATCTACCAGAAGATGATCGTCAAGGGCCGCGACTTCGACGAGATTCACGACCTGGTGGGCGTGCGCATCCTGTGCGACGAGATTCGGGACTGCTACGCCGCGGTCGGTGCGGTGCACTCGCTGTGGCAGCCGATGGCGGGCCGGTTCAAGGACTACATCGCCCAGCCTCGGTACGGGGTCTACCAGTCGCTGCACACCACCGTCGTCGGTCCCGAGGGCAAGCCGCTGGAGGTCCAGATCCGGACCCGCGAGATGCACCGCACCGCCGAGTACGGCATCGCGGCGCACTGGCGCTACAAGGAGTCCAAGGGCCGCAACGGGATTCCCGCCAACAACGCCGCCGCCGAACTCGACGACATGGCCTGGATGCGGCAGCTGCTGGACTGGCAGCGGGAGGCCGCCGACCCCGGTGAGTTCCTCGAGTCGCTGCGCTACGACCTCGCGGTGCAGGAGATCTTCGTCTTCACGCCCAAGGGTGACGTCGTGACCCTGCCGACGGGGTCTACGCCCGTCGACTTCGCCTACGCCGTGCACACCGAGGTCGGGCACCGCTGCATCGGGGCCCGGGTCAACGGCCGGTTGGTCGCGCTGGAGCGCAAGCTCGAAAACGGTGAAGTCGTCGAGGTGTTCACCTCCAAGGCCATCAACGCGGGCCCGTCGCGGGACTGGCAGACGTTCGTCGTGTCTCCGCGCGCGAAGGCCAAGATCCGGCAGTGGTTCGCGAAGGAGCGGCGCGAGGAAGCCCTCGAGTCGGGCAAGGACTCGATCGCCCGCGAGGTGCGGCGTGGCGGACTTCCCTTGCAGCGCTTGATGAATGGCGAGTCCATGGCGGCGCTGGCGCGCGAGCTGCGCTACGTCGACGTGTCGTCGCTGTACACCGCGGTGGGTGAGGGACACGTCTCGGCGCGCCACGTCGTACAGCGCCTGGTCGCGCAACTCGGTGGCGACGACGAGGCCGAGAACGAGATCGCCGAGCGGTCGACGCCGGCGACCATGCCGGTGCGCCAGCGCACCAGTGACGACGTCGGCGTCGCGGTGCCCGGTGCGCCCGGGGTGCTGTGCAAGCTCGCCAAGTGCTGCACGCCGGTGCCCGGCGACATCATCATGGGCTTCGTCACGCGCGGCGGGGGAGTCAGCGTGCACCGCACCGACTGCACGAATGCCACGTCGCTGCAGGAACAGTCCGAACGCATCATCGACGTGAAGTGGGCACCGTCGCCGTCATCGGTGTTCCTGGTGGCGATCCAGGTGGAGGCCCTCGACCGGCACCGGCTGCTGTCGGACGTGACGCGCGTGCTGGCCGACGAGAAGGTCAACATCCTGTCCGCGTCGGTCGCGACCTCCAACGACCGGGTGGCGATCAGCCGCTTCACCTTTGAGATGGGCGACCCCAAGCACCTCGGCCACGTGCTGAACGTGGTGCGCAACGTCGAAGGCGTCTACGACGTCTACCGGGTGACGTCGGCCGCGTGATCTAGCGTCCGTCGCCACGATGCTCAGTCGAGGCGGACCGACGTGATCGTCGCGTCGGTCGCGGGTGCGCCGTCGTCGCTGCCGTCCTTGACGCCCGCCCTGGCGATCGCGTCCACCACGGCGAGGCCCGTCTCGTCGACCGTGCCGAAGACGGTGTACGTCGGCGGTAGCTGCGAGTCGCCGTAGACCACGAAGAACTGACTGCCGTTGGTGCCGGGGCCGCCGTTCGCCATGGCCAGCGTGCCTCGCGGGTACACTACCGGCGCCTCCAGGCCGGGGTCGGCGAGGCGGTACTGATTCGTCGGGTACTCGTTGGGGAAGCGGTAGCCGGGTCCGCCGGTGCCCAGCCCGGTGGGATCGCCGCACTGCAACACCCGCAGCGTGCTCGACGTCGTCAGCCGGTGACACCGGGTCGCATCGTAGAAGCCCTGCTGAGCGAGGCTGACGAAGTTGTTGACGGTGCACGGCGACATCCCGTTGGCGAGGGTGAGGCCGACGGCGCCCGCGGCGGTGTCGATCGTCGCGTCGACCGTGGCAGGCGTGGTCGGAACGCGTCCGGTGCGCGGGGGGTTGACCGACTTGCTGGCCGGTTCCGTCGACGCGGGGTACTGGCAGTTCGCGCCGAGACCGGCGGGCGGCGCGAACGCCGGCAGCGGGGTGGTGGTCCGGGGCACGGCAGTGTCGGGTGCCGCCGAGTTCGATCGACCGGCGTCAGCGTCCATGGCGATCCCCAACGCGCCGAGGCCGACGGTGACGATCACCGCGATGGCCGTCAGCGTGGCGATCGCATAGCCGACCACCAGCCCCGCAATCGCGAGGCCGTCGCCGCTGGTGCGGTTGCCCCGGTTCCGCGACAGCGACAGGTGACCGAGCACGATGCCCAGCGGGAAGAACAGGAACGCGCACACCAGCGACGCGATGGCCAGACCGTTCCTGGCCGGTGGCGGCGCGGGATAGGGCGGGTACCCCGGCGGGCCCGGCGGGTATTGCCCGTAGGGCGGCGGGGGCATGCTCACGAGACGGCGGCGGGTCCGGCGATCAGTCCAGCTGGATGGACTTGATCTGGACCGGCATCTTGGGTGCGCCGTCGTCGGTGCCGCGGTCGCTGGGGACGACCCCGGCCGCGGCGATCTTGTCCAGCGTCGCCAGGCCCGTCGCGTCGATCTTGCCGAAGGCCGTGTAGTTCGGCGGCAGCTGAGAGTCCTTGTACACCAGGAAGAATTGGCTGCCGTTGGAGCCGGGGGCGCCGGTGTTGGCCATGGCCAGCGTGCCGCGCGGGTACACCACGGGCTGCTGCAGGGCCGGGTCGTCGGGCCGGTACTGGTTGGTCGGGTACTCGTTGGCGAAGCCGTAGCCGGGGCCGCCGGTGCCCTTGCCGGTCGGGTCACCGCACTGCAGGACGGCCAGGCCCGGCGACGTCGTCAGGCGGTGGCAGGGGGTGTCGTTGAAGTAGCCCTGCTGGGCGAGGCTGGCGAAGCTGTTGACCGTGCACGGCGCCTTCGCGTTGTCGAGCTGCAGCCCGATGTTGCCCGCGGACGTCGACATGCTGGCGCTGATCTCGCCGGGCGTCGTCGGCACCTTCCCGGTGCGCGGCGGGTTGTTCTTCTTGCTCGCGGGCTCGGCGGCGGGGTACTGGCAATTCGCGCCAAGGTCGGCGGGGGCGACGAACGGCGGCAGGCCGCCACCGGCCGGCGGGGAGGACGGTGACGCCTCGGCCGAGGAGGTCGGGGTGTCGGCCGCGGCGTTCGGACCGGGGGTCTTGTTGGTCAGGACGACCGTCGCGACGACGGCGCCGATGACCACCACGACGCCCACGACGGACCCGATGATGGTGAGGAGCCGACGCTTGCGCTCCTGGGCGGCGCGACGCTCCAGCTGGCGCTCCAGTTTCCGCTTGGCCGTCTCTCGCCGCTGTTCGTTGGTCGGCACCGCGTGGTCCTCCTCGTATTCGTCGATCGGCACCGAGTGTGCCAGCAGCGGCTGAGACGAGGTGCCGCGACCCGCGAATGGCGTGGATGGGAAACTGGTCGACGTGTTGATCACGGGGTTTCCGGCGGGCGTGCTGCAGTGCAACTGCTACGTGCTCGCTACCAAGCAGGGCGCCGACGCGATCGTCGTCGATCCCGGCCAGCGCGCCCTGGCCCCGCTGCGCCGAATTCTCGACGAGCATCGCCTCACTCCGGCCGCGGTGTTGCTGACCCACGGTCACATCGACCACATGTGGTCGGCGCAGAAGGTCGCCGACACCTACGGCTGCCCCACCTTCATCCATCCCGAGGACCGCTTCATGCTGACCGACCCCATCGTGGGCCTGGGCCCCCGGCTCGCCCAGCTCGCGGTCGGGGCCATGTTCCGGGAACCGCGTCAGGTGGTCGAGCTGGATCGCGACGGTGACAAGGTGGAACTCGGCGGCGTCACGGTGACCGTCGACCACACCCCCGGGCACACCAAGGGTTCGGTCGTCTTCCGGGTGAGCCCCGGTCCGGACTGGGCGGGCGAAGCGACGGGAGAGACCAGCGAGTTGGCCTTCACCGGTGACACCCTGTTCAAGCAGTCGATCGGCCGGACCGATCTGTTCGGCGGCAGTGGGCGCGACCTGCTCACCTCGATCGTGAACAAACTGTTGGTGCTCGACGACGACACCGTGGTACTTCCTGGGCACGGCCCGAAGACCACGATCGGCGCCGAACGCCGTACCAACCCATTCCTCGAAGGACTGTCGTGAGTGACTTTCAGGCGCCCAAGGGCGTCCCCGACTACCTGCCGCCGGACTCGGCGCAGTTCGTTGCCGTCCGCGACGGCCTGCTCGACGCCGTCGCCCGGGCCGGCTACTCCCACATCGAGTTGCCGATATTCGAGGACACCGCCTTGTTCGCCCGCGGCGTCGGCGAGTCGACCGACGTCGTCAGCAAGGAGATGTACACCTTCGCCGATCGCGGCGAGCGGTCGGTGACGCTGCGGCCGGAGGGCACGGCGGGCGTTATGCGCGCGGTCATCGAGCACGGGCTGGACCGCGGCGCCCTGCCGGTGAAGTTGCGCTACTCGGGTCCATTCTTCCGCTACGAGCGCCCGCAGGCCGGCCGCTACCGGCAGCTACAGCAGGTCGGCGTCGAGGCGATCGGTGTCGACGACCCGGCGCTGGACGCCGAGGTCATCGCGATCGCCGACGAGGGCTTCCGGTCGCTGGGACTGACCGGCTTCCGCCTGGAGCTCACGTCCCTCGGCGACGAGACGAGCCGACCGCAGTACCGAGAGTTGTTGCAGGAGTTCCTCTTCGGGCTCGATCTCGACGAGGACACCCGCCGGCGGGCCGAGATCAACCCGCTGCGGGTGCTCGACGACAAGCGTCCGCACGTGCGCGAGATGACCGCCGACGCGCCGCTGATGCTCGACCACCTGTCCGAGGGTGCGAAGGAACACTTCGACACCGTGTTGGCGAACCTCGACGCCCTCGGGGTGCCCTACGTGATCAACCCGCGCATGGTGCGCGGGCTGGACTACTACACCAAGACCACGTTCGAGTTCGTGCACGACGGTCTCGGTGCGCAGTCGGGGATCGGCGGCGGTGGCCGCTACGACGGACTCATGAAGCAACTGGGCGGCCAGGATCTGTCGGGCATCGGGTTCGGCCTCGGTGTCGACCGGACGGTGCTCGCGCTGCGGGCCGAGGGCAAACAGGTCGGCGAGGCCGCGCGCGTCGACGTGTTCTGCGTGCCGCTGGGTGATCTGGCCAAGGCGGCGCTGCTGCCGCTGGCGGGCGCGCTGCGGGCGGCGGGCGTGCGCGTCGACCTCGCCTACGGCGACCGCGGGCTCAAGGGCGCCATGCGGGCGGCCGACCGCTCGGGTGCGCGGATCGCGCTGGTCGCCGGTGACCGCGACGTCGAGGCGGGGACCGTCGGGGTCAAGGAGCTCGGCACGGGGGAGCAGGTCGACGTGGCGGCCGACGCGGTCGTCGCGGACGTCCTCGCCCGCCTCGTCTGAGCATGCGGGTACTCGTACAGCGGGTGACGTCGGCGCGGGTCGTCGTCGACGGCGACGTCGTTGGTCAGATCGCGCCCGCCGGGCAGGGCCTGCTGGCGCTCGTCGGCGTGACCCACGACGACGATGCCGACACCGCTCGGCGGATGGCCGAAAAGCTCTGGCAGCTGCGGATTCTCGACGGTGAACTCGCCGCGGCCGACGTCGCCGCGCCCATCCTGGTCGTCAGTCAATTCACGCTGTATGCCAACACCGCGAAGGGCAGGCGACCGTCGTGGAATGCGGCCGCGCCCCGAGCCGTGGCCGAGCCTCTGGTCACGGCCTTCGGCGACGCGCTGCGCGGGTTGGGCGCACACGTGCAGACCGGTGTCTTCGGTGCCGACATGTCGGTCGAACTCGTCAACGACGGGCCCGTCACGGTGCTGCTGGAGCTCTAGACCGCTCTCGGTGGACCTGGGCGCCGCGTAACGTTCGGGTACCGTGCGACGATGTGACCTTCATGCGACATGCGACCAACAAGATCGGGGCGTCTCTCGGAGTGGCGGCGCTGGTGTGCGCTGCAGGGCTGGCCGGCCCGGCCACGTCCCATGCCGATCCCGCCCCCGCCCCCGCTCATCAGGTGCGATACACGCTCGTCTCGCAGGGTGACGCCGACTTCGACCTCTACTACCTGGTGAATCAGCCTCCCAACAAGGAGGCCTACAACGCCGACTCGTACGCCTATCTCAAGAAGGAGTCGATCACGTTGGCCGGGGGCGTGCCGTGGACGTTCGACACCACGCTCGCCGATCCGCAGTGGGCGATCCTGACCGTGAGTAGCACGACGCACGGCATGCGCGCGGCGCCGAACCCGCACTGCGACATCACCGTCGACGGTCAGATCGCCACGCAGCAGGACGCGCCCTACAACCTGCAGTGCCAGCTCGGTCAGTGGTGACGGCGGGCTAGGGCGGCCAATTCGGTTGAGCTGACGGCGAATACGGCCGAGGCGACGCCCCGCTCGTATCCAGGCCTAGAAAGAACTATGGGCTGGCACGGTTTTCACCGTGCCAGCCCATAGCTCGTGAAGTTCTTAGATCGCGGTAACGCCAGTGGCCTGGGGGCCCTTCGCACCTTGTCCGACATCGAACTGAACCCGCTGAGCCTCTTCCAGCGAGCGGTAGCCGCCGCCTTGGATCTCAGAGTAGTGGACGAAGACATCCGGGGAGCCGTCGTCGGGGGCGATGAAGCCGAAGCCCTTTTCGCTGTTGAACCATTTCACAGTTCCCTGTGCCATACCTTTTTACTTCTTTCATCAGGAGCGGATGTGTCTTACACCCGCCCGGAAGTCTACTGCACAAACGCTCACCGATCTCACTAAAGATCGTCGAGTCTCGAGGATTGACAAATCAATCGAACGTATGTTCGCATGGGTCATGCGGTGGGACGGTCAGGGCATCGGGGTCGACGACGGGGCGCTCCCGGGTCTGCAGCGCATCGGTTTCGTCCGCTCGGTGCGCACGCCGCAGTTCGAGGGCATCACGTTCCACGAAGTCCTGTGCAAGTCGGCGCTGAACCGGGTGCCGGACGCGTCGCGGCTGCCATTTCGGTTCACCGTCAACGGATATCGCGGATGTAGTCACGCGTGCCGGTACTGCTTCGCGCGCCCGACGCACGAGTACCTCGACTTCGACAGCGGTGCCGACTTCGACACCCAGGTGGTGGTGAAGACCAACGTCGTCGACGTGCTGCGCCGTGAGGTGGCCCGCCGATCGTGGACGCGCGAGGCCGTAGCGCTCGGGACCAACACCGACCCCTATCAACGCGCCGAGGGTCGCTACGCCCTGATGCCGGGAATCATTGGCGCCCTTGCCGATTCGGGAACGCCGTTCTCGATCCTCACGAAGGGCACGCTGCTGCGACGCGATCTCGCCCTACTCGGTGACGCCCGCCGCACCGTGGACGTCAGCGTGGCGGTGTCGCTGGCGGTGGGGGATCCGGACCTGCACGCGGACGTGGAGCCGGGCACGCCGACCCCGCGAGCCCGGCTCGAGCTGATCCGGGCGATCCGCGACGTGGGCCTGGAGTGTCACGTGATGGTGGCCCCGATCCTGCCCATGCTGACCGACTCGGTCGAACATCTCGACCACCTACTCGGGCAGATCGCGGCATCCGGCGCCACCAGTGCCACGGTGTTCGGTCTGCACCTGCGCGGGAGCACCCGCGGCTGGTTCATGGGATGGCTGGCGCGGTCGCATCCGGAACTGCTGGGCGAGTACCGGCAGCTGTACCGGCGCGGGGCGTACCTGCCGGAGAGCTATCGGGACGCGTTGCGGGATCGGGCGGCGCCCCTGCTCAGGCGGCACGGTCTCAGCGGTGAACATCGGTCGTTCCGGGGACTGCAACCGGCGCCGCCACCTTCGGTGCCGGCCGTGTCGGAGCCAACGTTGTTCTGAGACTGTGGCTTTCGAGCTCGACGGTGCAGCCGGTTAGCGCTTCACCTGGTTGAACGGCAC
Source organism: Mycolicibacterium madagascariense (assembly GCF_010729665.1). NCBI lineage: Bacteria > Bacillati > Actinomycetota > Actinomycetes > Mycobacteriales > Mycobacteriaceae > Mycobacterium > Mycolicibacterium madagascariense. Next base: position 2,627,068 of record NZ_AP022610.1, read on the forward strand.
CCCGCGGTCGGCGGCGTATTCGCGGGGGAACCCGAGGATGCGTTCGCCGATGATGTTGCGGGCGATCTCGTTGGTGCCGCCGCCCAGCGACGCGGTCTGCCGGGACAGGAAGCGGTCCCCGTAGCGGGACAGCCCCGACCCGTCGTCGACGACACCGGCGCTGCCGATGAGCGCCACCACCGTGTCGATCTCGAACTGGATGGTCTCGGCGTGGGAGATCCGGATGATCGACCCGGCCGCCGCGGGCAGCGAGCCGTCGAGCACGCCGTGATAGACGTGGTCGACGAGTTGCTCCTGAACGGCCCGGTGCACCAGCGCGCGGCCGGCCATCTCCTTGGCGCGAACGTCGTCGGCCTGGCCGGTCGCCGCCAGGATCGCCGCATAGTCGACGTCCTGGTCGGTGTCGCCCTCGGCGCCCAGGCCGCTGGCGAATTCAGAGCCGCCGCCGACGGCCCGGCGTTCGTGATACATCTGCCGCGACGCCACTGCCCAGCCGTCGTTCACCTCGCCCACGACGGCGTCGTCGCCGAGTTCGAGGTCGTCGAAGAACTCCTCGCAGAATTCGTTGCCGCCGTCGACCTGCAGGATGCGCCGCATGGTGATGCCGGGGCTCGCGATGGGCACCAGGAACATCGTCAGGCCCTCGTGCTTCGGTACGTCCCACGAGGTCCTGGCGAGCAGCAGGCCGTAGTCGGCGGCGAACGCGCTGGTGCTCCAGGTCTTGGCGCCGTTGATGATCCACCGGTCCCCGCGACGCTCGGCGCGGGTGATGACGCCGGCCAGGTCGGATCCACCGCTGGGCTCGGAGAGGAGTTGTACCAGCACCTCGTCGCCGCGGATCGCGCCCGCGATGTGCCGGCGCTTCTGGTCCTCGGACCCGGTGTCCAGGATCGTCGCCGCACAGATGGTGAAGGTGGGCGTGTTGAGGATGATCGGCATCTCGTAATTGCGCGATTCCTGGTCGAACGCCTTCTGATAGGCGTAGGGGAGCCCGAGCCCCCCGTACTCGCGCGGGAAGCAGATGCCGGCAAACCCGCCGGCGTAGAGCTTCTGCTGCAGTTCGCGCGCGCGCAGCCACGGGGCCTCCGCACCGCGGTCGGCGAGCGGGGGATGAGCGGGATCGATGCGCGGCATGTTCTCCGCGAGCCAGGCGCGGGCGCGGGCGGCGAACTCGGCCACCGTCTCGGTCGGCGTGCCGGTCGGTACCGACGTCGTGCTCGTCACGAGGCCGCCTCCTCGTTGCTCAGGTCGTAGACGCGCAGGTTGTGTTCCTCGGGGGTGCCGAACATGGAGCGGTACAGCGTGACCCGTCGCAGGAACAGGTGCAGGTCGTGCTCCCACGTGACGCCGATGCCGCCGTGCAGTTGGATGCACTGCTGCACCATGGGTGCCGCGTGCTCGCCGAGGTAGGACTTCGCGACGCTGACCGACATCTCGGCCGACGGTGCCCGCGCGGCCACGTCGGCGACCGCTGCGCGGGTCGTCGCGCGGCAGGCCTCGAACCAGATCTTCATGTCCGCGTACCGGTGCTTGAGCGCCTGGTAGGACCCCAGCGGCCGGCCGAACGAGTGCCGGTCGCGCCCCCACTGAATCGTCATGGCCAGGACGGTGTCGAGGATGCCGACGACCTCGGCGCACTGCAGGATCTGCGCGATCTGACTCTGCCGTGCGATCAGCCCCGGCGTCTGTTCGGCGGAACCGACGAGGGCGTCCGCGTCGACCCGAACCCCGTCGAACGTGACTGTGGCGTAACGCTTCACCAGGTCGATCGACGTCTGCTCGACGACGGTGACACCGGGCGCATCGGCGGGGATCAGGAACTGTCGGACGGTCCCCTCGCAGGAGGCGACGACCAGGAACAGGCCACTCTGGGCGCCCGCCTCGACGCGGTCCTTGACCCCGTCGATGCGATAGCCCGCGTCGGTCGCGGTGGCCATGACGGTCGTGTGCCCCGGTGCCCACACTCGACCGGGTTCGTAGACCGCCCACGAGGCGACGAGTTCACCGGCCACCATGGCTTCGATGGTGGCGCAATGGGTTTCGGCGTCGTCGGCGTCGACGAGGCCCGCCAGTACGGTGTTGACCGGGTGCAGGGGACCCGGTGCGACGGTCCTGCCGATCTGTTCGGCGACGAGCGCGAGGTCGGCGACGCCGTCGCCGGAGACACTGCCGCCCCCGAGCTCCTCGGGCACCAGCAGGCCGGCCCAGCCCAGCTCGGCCGCCCGTTGCCACCAGTCGGCGTCGAACGACGTTGCGGCAGCGTGCAATTCGCGAACCCGGCGCAGCGACGCCTCCTTCTCCAGGAAGGCCGACGCGGTGGAGGCGAAGAGGACCTGTTCGGGATTGGCGGCGGCGGTCACGAGATCACGTGCGGGTGACCGTGGGACGTCAGTCCGCGTGCTGGCATGGCCGCTCCTGAGAGTCGCATTATCGAAAGTGGTAATGACGTTACCAGTCGGTCCGCGCCCGCAACACTCCGGCGCTGAACAGCGCGGACGCGGCTCACCGGCGACCGCGGCCCGCCGCCCGCAGCGTTCCCGCGGGCCGGAACCGGCGTGCGTATGAGAACGCCATTACCGTTTGGGTAGAACCATCGGTTAGGGTTCGCGTCGATGGTCGAATGGTTCCTGTTCCTGCCGCAGGTGCGCCTGGCGATTCCCGACGTCGTGGAGCGCGCCCGCACCGCGGAGGACGCCGGATTCGACGGCATCGCCTTCATCGACCACCTCGAACCGCCGGGCGCCGTGCACCAGGGAATCTGGGCGGCCATGACCGTGGCCACCTGGGTCGCCGCCCACACCGAGCGGCTGCGCATCGGTCATCTCGTGCTCTGCGATGCGTTTCGCCATCCGGCGGTGCTCGCCAAGGAGGCCGTCACGCTGTCGGCGGCCTCGGGCGGCCGCTTCGAGCTCGGTCTCGGCTGGGGATCCTGGCCCGCGGAGTTCGCCCGTTTCGACGTGCCCGACGGTGACGCACCCGCGGCGCGGGCCGCCCGGCTCGCCACCAGCATCGAGTCGATCCGTCAGTACTGGGGCCACGGCAACCCCGACGGCGTGGTGCAGGAACCGCGGCCCACCCACCCAATTCCGTTGACGCTGGGCGGAACCGGGCGCACGACGATGGAACTGGTGCGCCGACACGCCGACTGGTGGAACGTGCCGTCACACCAACTCGACCGGCTGCCCGCGCTGCTGCCGACGGTGGGCGGCGTCCGGGTATCGCTGCAGCAGATGGTCGCCTTCGTCGCGCACGGGGCCGACCGCGCCGCGGTGCAGGAGACGGCCAGCCGTCGGTTCGGCCACCTGGGCAGCGGACTGGTCTGCGGCGACGCCGCCGAACTCGTCGAACACTTCGGCGCGCTGTCCGCCCAGGGCGTCGAACGCTTCTACGTCTGGTTCTCCGACTTCGCACCACCGACCACCCTCGCCGAGTTCGCGCGAGACGTCATCCATGACGAGCAATGGAAGTGAGGGAGCTCGTGTCCATCGAATCCGAGCAGGCCGAGTGGACCGTCGAGGACCTCCTTGACCTATTCGACGTGCGCCCCGAGGGAGACGGTTTCGTCGGGCGCACCGGCATCGCCGGCGCCGACGAACGTCAGGTCGTCGAGGGCACCCAGGTGCTGGCGCAGGCGATCGTCGCGGCGGGCAAGCGCTTTCCGGACAAGTCGGTGCGGTCGGCGCATGCCGTGTTCGCCCGCGCCGTGGTCGTCGGGCCGCCGGTCGAGCTGACCGTCGACGTCGTCGCCGAGGGGCGGACCACCGCGACGGCCGTCATCTCCGCGACGCAGAACGGCAAGCGGTGCATCACCGTGACGGTGCTGTGCGACGTCCCCTCGGCCGACGTCATCCGCCACCACGTGCCCCGGCCCGACGTGGCGGGGCCCGACGAGGCGATCGCCGCGGACATGCCGATGGTCGGACGCCAACTGCGCCTCGTCGACGTCCACGACGTGAACAGTCCCGACGAGGTCGGGCCGCCCGAGCTCTACGCGTGGCTGCACTACGACCCCATCCCCGAGCGTCCCGAGGTCGCCAAGGCGCTCGTCGCGTATTTCACCGGGCACCTTGGCATTTCGACGACCATGCGCGCGCACGAGGGCATCGGCACCGCGCAGTCCCACCTGACCGTGTCGACGGCCCCGATGACCATCTCGGTGAGCTTCCACGAACCGTTCGGCTGGACCGGCTGGCTGCTCTACAGCCACGAGAGCACACAGGTGGGCGCGGGCATGTCCTACGTCCGCGGCGCGGTGCACGCCGAGGATGGCGCGCTGCTGGCCTCGTTCGCGCAGGACGCGCTGATCCGGCCGCTGCGGACCACCGACACGTCCATCGCCGAGCAGTCCCGCCTGTAGCTCGGGGTCGCGGGCGGGGCTACTCGTGCAGGTCGGGTGCGGAGAACGTGTCGCACTGGTTCACGTCACCGGTCTTGTAGCCCTCGGTGAACCAGTACTGCCGGGCGGCGGAGGAGCCGTGGGTCCATGACTCGGGGTTGACCCGGCCGGTCGCCGACTTCTGGATGCGGTCGTCGCCGACCGACGCCGCCGCCGACAGCGCGTCGTCGATGTCCTGATCGGTCAGCGGCTTGAGGAACGTCACGTCGGTGCCCTGCTGCTTGGTGATCGACGCGTAGTGCGCCCAGATTCCGGCATAGCAGTCGGCCTGCAGTTCGGTGCGCACGCTGTTGCCCTCGGCGCCGCCGGGCCCCTGCTGGGCGCGCCCGATGGTGCCCTGCACGTCCTGGACGTGGTGGCCGAATTCGTGCGCGACGACGTACTCCTGGGCCAGTGGCCCACCGCTGGAACCGAACTTGTCGACCAGCTCCTGGAAGAACGACGTGTCGAAGTAGGCGGTCTTGTCACCGGGGCAGTAGAAGGGTCCGACGTCGGTGGTGGCCGGACCGCAGGCGGTCTGCACCGACTCCTTGAACAGTCGCACGTGCGGCCGGGTGTAGCCCTGCAGCAGCTGCGTCCAGACGCCGTCGACCGAGTTGCCCGTCGCCACCACGCGGCACTCGACGATGTCGTTGGCGTCCGCGCCGGTCTTGCATCGGCTGAGGTCGAATCCCGGTGCGCTGGTGCCCTGGTCGCCGTACTGGCCGGTGCCGGCGCCGGTGCCGCCCTGGGGCAGCACCGTCCCCGGGTCGACGCCGAGGAACAGGGCGACGACCACGATGAGCAAACCGCCGACGCCACCGCCGATCGCGAGCCGGCCGCCACCTCCGCCACCACCGCTGGACGACGTGGTGCTCGTGTCGATCTGCATACCTTCGTTGAAGGTCATCATCACCCCGTCCGTGACATCGCCGATGGCTCCGCGCAAGCCGGGGTTCAGCTTTCCACACTACGATTCGTGCGGTGGCCGCCCAGCGCGAAACCGTCGACGACCCCACCGTCGCGGACACCCGGTACGGAACGGTGCGGGGCACCACCGAGGGCGGCGTCGCCGTCTGGCGCGGGATCGCCTACGCCGAGCAACCTCTGGGCGACCGGCGCTTCCTGGCGCCCTCCCCGCCGGTGCCGTGGCCGGGAGTGCGGGAGGCGATCGAGCACGGACCGCTGCCACCGCAGGGCCGGTCGTTCGTCGGGGGCGGCCGCGACGATCCCAAGATTCGCGACGAGGCCTGTCTGACGCTCACCGTGTGGTCCCCGGATCCCACGGCCGCTTTGCCGGTGATGGTGTGGATTCCCGGTGGCGCCTTCGTCTACGGCGCGGGTCAGCTGCAGCTCTACAACGGCAGCAGGCTCGCACGCAACGGTGACGTCGTCGTCGTCAACGTGACCTACCGGCTGGGCGTGTTCGGTGGCTTCGAACTCGGTGACCTCGGCTCCGGGTTCGACGACAACCTCGCGCTGCGCGACCAGATCGCGGCGCTGCAGTGGGTGCGCGACAACATCGGTGCCTTCGGAGGAGACCCCGAGCGCGTCACCGTCTTCGGCGAATCTGCCGGTGCCACATCGGTATTGGCACTCCTGGCGAGCCCGCTGGCGCGCGGCCTGTTCACCCGCGCGATCGCGCAGAGCCCGGCGCTGCCCCTCATCGCCGACCGCGAGACCCGCGCGCGGCAGGCCCACGAGTTCGTCGCCCGGCTCGGCGTGCCCGTCGGTGATCTGAAGTCGTTGCCGCAGAGGCGACTTCGTCGCGCGGCCGGTCAGCTCCAGGCCGAGAGCGCGGCGCAGACGCCGACGCTGGCCTACGGACTCACCCACGGCGTCGACTCGCTGCCGAGGCATCCGATCGATGCGGCCCGGGTCGCGGCGGTGTCGCCGACGCCGTTGATCATCGGCACCAACACCCACGAGGCGTCGATGTTCGCATGGGGCAAGCCGCCGATGCTGCCCACGACGCAACCGGGGGTGGACGCGTTCTTCGCCAGGACGGCCCCCGACGCCAAGGACCGGGTGCTGGCCGCCTACCCGGACTTCCCCCGCAGGCGGGCGCTCGTCGCCATTGGGTCCGACGCGATGTTCGGTGCGCCGACGTGGGCGTTCACCGACGCCTATGCCGCGCACGCGCCGACGTACGCCTACCGCTTCGACCACGCCGCGTGGAGCCTGCGGCTGCTCGGCCTCGGCGCCACGCACGGCAGCGAGATCGTCCACGTGCAGCACAGCTACGGGTCCTACCTGGGGCGCAAGATCCACCCGCTGGGCAGGCGCGTGCAGCCGGCGGTCGGCAGGCGCATGCAGCGGACCTGGCTCGACTTCGCGACCGACCAGCTCGGCGAGGAGTGGCCGCGGTACGACGCGCAGCGCCGGCGCACCCGCGTGATCCGTTCGGCGCGCGACGACACCGTGGCAGACCCCGACCGCGTCAGGCGCTCGGCCTGGCAGGGGCTGTACTGAGCGGGGCGGTCAGCCGGGTCCGTCGCTGGCCGCGGCGAGCAGTGGCACCAGCAGGTCGCTGATCGGCGTCGGAACGCCGTGCTCGGCGCCCTTGCGGGCGATGACGCCGTTGCGGACGTCCCACTCCAGCGGCCTGCCCTGTTGGCGGTCGGTCAGGATCGAGGTCGTCAGGTCCTCGGGCATGCCGGCGAACATGCCGACGATGTCGTCGACCACGCCGTCGGCGAGGTGGGCGCCCTCGGCCCGGGCGACGGCCAGGCCCTCCGCCGCATAGGCGCGCGCGAGGCCCGCGACGTCGTCACGGCGGAACATGCCGGACGTGCGGCCCGTCAGCACCATGAGGCCGGCCACGGCGTTGGTCAGCAGCTTGCGCCACGCATCGTCGACGAAGGACGGCGAGCACTCCACCGTGAGCGACGGACCGCTCAGCACGTCGGCCAGCCGGTGCGCGGCGTCGTCGTCGGGCACGACGAGGCGCACGGGCGTCCGCAACCGCACCCATCCCTCGGGCTGCGACTGCGCCGAGAACCAGACTGCCGATGGCACCACGGTCGCCTTCGGGCAGTACGCACCGACGCGTCGCACCTGCTCGACGCCGTTCTGCAGCACGCCGACGATCGTGTCCGCGTCGCACAGCCGGTCCAACCAGGCCGCCGCACCCTCGTTCTGGGTGTCCTTGACCGCGAGCAGCACGACGTCGACCGGTCCCTGCACCGTCGCCGGGTCGGTGCGCACCGGGTCGGGCAGCACGATCGGCTCGCCGTCGAGGATGTCGGGGTCGGGCCTGACCTCGGTCGACGCGCGAGGGGTGCGCCGCACACGGTGACCCGATGACCGGCGGCATGCAGGAGGGCGGCCGTCGTGGACCCGATGGCACCCGGTCCGACCACCGCGATGGAGACGCTCACCGACGCCAACGTAGTGCCAGGACCCCCACCTCTACACTGTGGCAGTCCTCTCGTCAGGCCATTCCCAGGGAGTCTTCGTGTTGCGCAGTCATGCCGCCGGTTCGTTGCGGTCCACCGATGCCGGCCAGACGGTCACGTTGGCAGGGTGGGTGGCCCGTCGGCGCGACCACGGCGGGGTGATCTTCATCGACCTGCGCGACGCGTCCGGCGTCTCGCAGGTGGTGTTCCGCGACGCCGACGTGCTGGCGCAGGCGCACCGGCTGCGCGCCGAGTTCTGCGTCGTCGTCACCGGTGTCGTGGAGGCACGGCCCGAGGGCAACGCCAACGCCGACATCCCCACGGGCGACGTCGAAGTCGACGCCACGACGCTGACGGTGCTGAGCGAGAGCGCACCGCTGCCGTTCCAGCTGGACGAGACCGCGGGGGAGGAGGCGCGCCTGAAGTACCGCTACCTCGACCTGCGCCGCGAAGGGCCCGGGCACGCAATTCGCTTGCGCTCCAAGGTCAATGCAGCCGCCAGGGGCGTGTTGGCCGCGCACGACTTCGTGGAGATCGAGACGCCCACGCTGACCCGCTCGACGCCGGAGGGGGCGCGCGACTTCCTGGTGCCCGCGCGGCTTCGGCCCGGCTCGTTCTACGCGCTGCCGCAGAGCCCGCAGCTGTTCAAGCAGCTGCTCATGGTCGCGGGCATGGAGCGGTACTACCAGATCGCTCGCTGCTACCGCGACGAGGACTTCCGCGCGGACCGCCAGCCCGAGTTCACCCAGCTCGACATGGAGATGAGCTTTGTCGACGCCGACGACGTCATGTCGGTGTCCGAGGAGGTGCTCAAGGCCGTGTGGGCGCTCGTCGGTTACGACCTGCCCACCCCCATCCCGCGGATCAGCTACGCCGAGGCGATGCGACGGTTCGGTTCCGACAAGCCCGACCTGCGGTTCGGCCTCGAGCTCGTCGACTGCACGGAGTACTTCTCCGACACCACCTTTCGCGTGTTTCAGGCGCCGCACGTGGGCGCCGTCGTCATGCCGGGCGGGGCGTCGCAGCCGCGTCGCACGCTGGACGGTTGGCAGGAATTCGCCAAGCAGCGCGGCCACAAGGGGCTGGCCTACGTGCTGCTCGCCGAGGACGGCACGCTCGGCGGTCCCGTCGCCAAGAACCTGTCGGACGCCGAACGCGACGGCCTGGCCGCCCACGTGGGTGCGAAACCGGGGGACTGCGTGTTCTTCGCCGCCGGACCGGCGAAGGGCGCGCGGGCACTGCTCGGGGCGACGCGCATCGAGATCGCCAAGCGCCTGGACATGATCGACCCGACCGCATGGGCGTTCACCTGGGTCGTGGACTGGCCGCTGTTCGAACCGGCCGACGAGGCGACCGCCTCGGGTGACGTCGCGGTGGGGTCGGGCGCCTGGACGGCCGTGCACCACGCGTTCACCGCGCCGCAGCCCGAGTCGGAGGCCACGTTCGACACCGATCCGGGCAGCGCGCTGGCCAACGCCTACGACATCGTGTGCAACGGCAACGAGATCGGGGGCGGCTCGCTGCGCATCTATCGTCGCGACGTGCAGGAGCGGGTGTTCGCGATGATGGGCATCGACCACGACGAAGCCCAGGACAAGTTCGGATTCCTGTTGGACGCGTTCACCTTTGGCGCACCCCCGCACGGCGGCATCGCGTTCGGCTGGGACCGCATCACGGCGCTGCTCGCCGGTGTCGACTCCATCCGCGAGGTCATCGCCTTCCCGAAGTCGGGCGGCGGCATCGACCCGCTGACCGAGGCGCCCGCGCCGATCACCGCGCTGCAGCGCAAGGAGTCCGGCATCGACGCCACGCCGAAGACCGACTAGCGACGTCGCGGGCTCGGCGTGCCGGCCTTCACGAATTCCGAAGCGCAGGAAGCGAATTCGGTCAGCAGGTCGGTGGACTCGCCGTGGCGACGGACCAACGCCACCTCGCTCGGCTCGACGCCGTGCAGCGGGACCGTCGTCAGCTCCGGTTGCAGGTCGGGGACCCGGCTGTCGGCGGGCACGATGAGCACCGCGTCGTTCTCGGCGATGTAGTCGAACATCTCGGCGGCGTCGTCGAGGACGGGACCGTCGGGCGCCTGCCACCCCTGCGGCCGAGGTCCGGTGCGCCAGTAGCTGTCCCACACCGGGTCGCTCACCCGCGGCATGGTCTCCCCGGCGACGTCCTCCAGCACGACGGCGTCGCGGGTGGCCAGTCGGTGCCGACGGGACACCAGCAGCGCGCGGGGTTCGCGGTACAGCACCGTGACGTCGACGCCGTCGGTGGGAATCGGCAGGCGCGTCACCGCGACGTCGACGAGGTGCTCGACGAGCGCCGGGTGGGCGCCGTTCCACGTCAGGTGCCGCACGTAGACCTCGGCGTCGGGACGGCGCCTGCGCAACTCCCGGACGGCGGCGGCGACGACGAGGTTCGTGGTGTAGCCGACCGTGATGCGCGTCGGGGCGCCGGCGGCCCGGGTGTGCGCCGCCGCGGTGGCCGCCATGCCGAGCAGCGACTCGGCGTGGGTGAGAAAGGTCCGGCCCGCCTCGGTGAGGTGGCTGCCCTGCGGCGTGCGCAGCAGCAGCGGCGTGCCGAGCCGTTTCTCCAGTCCGCGGATCTGTCGGCTCAGCGAGGGCTGGGTGATGTGCAGCGCCGCGGCGGCGCGGCCGAAGTGACCCCGCTGCGCGACGGCGACGAAGTAGCGGACCACCCGGAGGTCGAGGTCGACGGCCGTGTCGACGGGCTCGGTCATGGCGTCAGCCTAGCCGTTGACGTGCCGTGATGCCCGACGGGCATGTGCCGTTGCGAAACGGGCCTTGGACCGGGCGGCCCTCGCGCGGGCACGGTGGACCCATGAGCACCGGAGTCCTCCTCACCCCCGACCGTTCCGCCGAGCACGTCGTCGCCGATGCCGTCGAGCAGGCCACGCTGGCCTACGACGCGGGCGTCCGTCAGGTCTGGCTCGGCCAGCAACTCGACCTCGACGCGATCGCTGTCGCAGCCGTGATCGGGGCGGCGGTGCCCGGCCTGGCGGTCGGGACGTCGGTGGTGCCGATCAACCCCCGCCACCCGCTGACCATCGCGGCGGCCGCCCAGACCGCGCAGTCCGCCGCCCGCGGGCGCTTCAGCCTCGGCCTCGGCCTAGGCGTGGCGATGCTGGAGCAGCTCGCGTTCGGCATCGCGACCGACCATGCGGCACAACGGCTTCGGGAGTACCTGACCGTCCTGCGCGGGGTCCGCGACACCGGCACCGTGGACGTCCACGCCACCTACGTCACCGCCGTGGATCCCCACGTCATGCCGGTCGCGCTGCCGTCAGCGCCGTCCTACCCGCTGTACGTGGCCGCGATGGGGCCGCAGACCCTTCGGGTGACCGGCGAACTCGCCGACGGGACGCTGCCCTACGCGGGTCCGCGCACGCTGGAGGAGTTCATCGTGCCGACGATCGCGACGGCCGCCGACGAGGCGGGCCGGCCGGCGCCGCGGGTGTTCGGGTTGGTGAGCGTGGCCGTCACCGACGACGTCGACGGCGCCAGGGCCGTGGCCGCGCAGACCATGGCGATGTATGACCAGGTGCCGTCCTACCAGCGCATCAACGCCCGCGAGGGTGTGCGCAGCGTCGTCGACCTCGCGTTGATCGGCAGCGAGGAGCACGTTGCGCGGGGGCTGGCCCGCTACCGCGACGCCGGCGCGACCGACCTGTTGCTCATGCCCGTGCAGACGGGTCGTGACGAGCTGCGCCGGGTCGCCGACGTCGCGGCCGGAATTTCCACGGAGCGCGCCGACTTGTGACGGACATGACAGACATCGACAAGGACGAGCTGGTGTCCGACACGGCTGCTCTCGACGACTTCAACCGCGGCATCGTCGAGGAGTTCCGCGCCAACGGCGGCGTCGTCGGCGGGCCCTTCGAAGGCGGCAAGCTACTCCTGCTCCACACCACGGGCGCGAAGTCGGGGCTGCCGCGGCTGTCCCCGCTGGCGTACCTCACCGTCGACGGCCGGATGCTGATCGTCGGGTCCTATGCGGGCGCCCCCAAGGATCCGGCGTGGGTGCACAACCTGCGAGCCCACCCGGCCGCGCGCATCGAGGTGGGCACCGAGGCCTATGACGTCACCGCCACCGAGTTGCCCGACGACGAGCGCGACGCCCTGTACCCGAGGATCACCGCAATGGTGCCGGTGTTCGCCGAGTATCAGGCCAAGACCACGCGGACGATCCCGCTGTTCGAGCTGACGAAGCGCTAGCCGAGGCTGACGTGCTCACCGCGGGCACCGTCATCATCTGTTGACGAGCGTCATCAGATGATGACGGCCGGCGTGGACACCCATCGCCGACAGCCAAGTGCGTACTACCGCCCCACGGCCCGTACCCGAAGCGCCTCGCTACAGGCGCTCGATGATCGTGGCGTTGGCCATGCCGCCGCCCTCGCACATCGTCTGCAGGGCGAACCGGCCGTCACGCTGCTCGAGCGCGTTGACCATGGTCGTCATGATCCGGGCGCCCGAGGCGCCGAGCGGGTGGCCGATGGCGATCGCGCCGCCGTGGACGTTGGTCTTGGCGAGATCGGCTCCGGTGTCGCGGGCCCAGGCCAGCACGACCGGGGCGAACGCCTCGTTGACCTCGAACAGGTCGATGTCCGACAGCTTGAGACCCGCACGGGCCAGGACCTTCTCGGTGGCGGGGATGACACCGGTCAGCATGTAGAGCGGATCGGAGCCGACGACGGTCATGGTGTGGATTCGCGCCAGCGGTCGCAGACCGAGCTTGCGCGCGGCGGCTCCGCTGGTGATGAGGACCGCGGCGCTACCGTCGGACAGCGGGGAGGAGTTGCCCGGCGTGATCTCCCAGTTGATCTGGGGGAACCGCGCGGAGTACGCCTCGTTGAAGAACGCGGGCCGCAGGCCGGCCAGCGTGTCGACGGTCGTTCCGGGGCGGATGATCTCGTCCTGCGTCAGGCCCGCGATGGGCGCCAGCTCGTGGTCGAACAGACCCTCCTTGGTGGCACGCGCGGCCTTCTCGTGGCTGTTGGCGGAGAACTCGTCGAGCTCGGTGCGCGACAGTCCCCACTTCGCGGCGATGAGCTCGGCGCTGATGCCCTGGGGCACCAGGCCGTCGGGGTAGCGGTCGGCCATGCCGCGGCCGAAGGGGTCGCTGCCGGGCAGCACGTTGGAGCCCATCGGCACCCGCGACATCGACTCGACGCCGGCGGCCACCACGATGTCGTAGGACCCGGCGAGGACGCCCTGGGCGGCGAAGCTGATGGCCTGCTGGCTGCTACCGCACTGCCGATCCACCGTCGTGCCCGGCACGGTCTCGGGGTAGCCCGCGCCCAGCAGCGCGTTGCGGGCGATGTTGACGGACTGATCGCCCACCTGGCTGACGGCGCCGGCGATGACGTCGTCGACCTGGCTGGGATCCACGCCGACGCGGCCGACGACCTCGCGCAGGCTGTGCGCCAGCAGGTCGGCGGGCAGGACGTCGTGCAGGGCACCGTTGGCCTTGCCCTTGCCGACCGGTGTGCGGACGGCGCTGACGATGACGGCGTCGCGGTCGTCGTAGGCGGCCTTGGAAACGGACATGATGTTCTCCTCGGTGACTCGTCGCTGAGTACTGCGATCTATACTTAGATGTAACACCTAGGTTCACTACCAACAACCCAGCAGCGGAGTGATGTACATGACAGTCCTGCAGGGACCGCTCGCCGACCGCGACGCCTGGTCCGCGGTCGGGCACTGCCCGGTGGAGAAGACGATGGGCCTCGTCGGGACGAAGTCGGCGATGCTGATAATGCGCGAGGCCTACTACGGGACGACGCGGTTCGACGACTTCGCCCGCCGGGTGGGCATCACCAAGGCGGCCACCTCGGCGCGACTGTCCGAACTCGTCGAGGCCGGGCTGCTCGCCAAGCAGCCCTACCAGGAGCCGGGACAACGCAGCCGCGACGAGTACGTGCTGACCGACGAGGGCACGGCGTTCATGCCCGTCGTGTGGGCGATGTTCGAATGGGGCAGAAGGTATTTCGACGACAGTCGGCTGCGGCTGTCACACCTCGGCTGCGGCGCCGAGGCGACCGTCGAGATCCGCTGCGCCGACGGCCACGAGGTCGGCCCCGACGAGCTGGCGGTGCGGCTCGCGCGACGCCGCTAGCCGAGCCGTTCGCGGAACGCGCGCGCCTGCGCCATCAGCTCGGCCACGCGGGAGCGCTCCGCCCGGTTCTCGAAGACGCCGTCCTTCTTGAAGTAGGTGCCGACGATTGCGCCGTCGGCGACCTCGAGCTGGGCGGCGACGTTCTCGGCACGCACCCCGGTGTTGACGAACACGGGCACCGCGCCCGCTGCGGACTTCACCACGCGCAGCGCCTCGGCATCGGTCGGGGCGCCGGCGGTCGCGCCGGAGACGCAGATCGCGTCGGGCAGCGTCGCGAACACCGTCGTGCGGGTCAGGGCCGCGAGGTCCCGCGCCGCAAGGTAGGTGGCCGACTCCGGGACGACGTTGAAGAACAGCTTGACACCGGCGCCGCCGACCCGCGCACGGTGGCGCGCCACCTCGCCGATGTTGGTGTCCCACAAGCCGAAGTCACTGGCGTAGACGCCCGTGAAGATCTCGCGCACGAAGGAGGCGCCGGTGGCGACGGCCAGATCGATCGACGCCCGCCCATCCCACAGCACGTTCACGCCGTAGGGCACCTCGAACGCCGGCAGCAGTTCACCGATGATCCTGGCCATCGTGATCGCCGTGATCGGTTCGGTCTTGGTGAGATACGGCAGGCTGAACTCGTTGGACACCATCACGCCGTCGACGCCACCGGCCTGCAGTTCGTCGAGCTCCTCGCGGGCCCGGGCGACGACGGCGGCGATGCCGCCCGCGCTGTCGTAACCGGGATCCCCCGGCAGGGCGGACAGGTGCAGCATGGCGATGACGGGTTTTCTGACGGCGAAGACCTCGTCGAGCCAGGTGGTGGTCACGTGATTGCCTTTCTAAGATCGTTGTGGTGCAGGGTGATCGGGCGGTCAGTCCATGTACGCGCCACCATTGACGGCCAGGGCCTCACCGGTGATGAACCGGGCGTCGTCCGACAGCAGGAACGCCACCGACCTCGCGACGTCCTCGGGGCGTTCGAGGCGTCGCAGCGGGGTGTCGTCGAGCATCATCGCCCGCACGCCCTCGGTGGTGATGCCGCGCAGCTGCGCCTCCCACTCCAGTTCCCGTGACTGCATGGGGGTTTCGACGTACCCGGGGCAGACGCAGTTGACGGTGATGCCGTGCTCGCCGAGTTCGTAGGCCATCGCCTGGGTGAGTCCGACGACGCCGAACTTGGACGCCACGTAGTCGGCGAGGAACGGCACCCGACCCTGCTTGCCCGCCATCGACGCCGTGTTGACGATCGCGCCGGCCGTATTGCTGCGCACCATCGCCCGCGCGGCGGCCTGCCCGCAGACGAACACACCCTTCAGGTTGACGTCCATCGTCTGGTCGAACTTCGCGATGGGTGCGTCGAGGAAGCGGTGCATGAAGGAGATGCCGGCATTGCTGACCCACGCGTCGAGGCCGAGCCGGTCGGTGACGCCGTAGGCGACCGTCGCCGCATCGCTGGCCGAGGTGACGTCGAGCACCGTGGCCTCGTGCCGGACTCCGTCGCCTGCCGGCAGCGCCGCAGCGACGAGATCTGCTGCGGCAGCGTCGATGTCGGTGACCACGACCTGCCACCCGCGTTCGGCGAGCGTGGTTGCGATGGCCCGCCCGATGCCCGATCCCGCACCGGTGACCACGACCGTCTTCGTCATGCCTGAACTCCGTTCTGAACGTCGATGCTCTGCTGGGGGCCGTCGAGCCGAAGGCCCGTTCGTGCGTCGAAGAGGTGCGCGGCACCGGGCCGGGCCGACAGCGCGACCCGGGCGCCCTCGGCGATGCCCGACATGCGGGAGGCTTCGACGACGCTCGTCACCTCGGTCCCGCCGGCGTCGACGGTCACGATCGCCCGCGGACCGAGGAGCTCGACGAGCGTGACGGTGGCGCGGGCATCGTCGGCCGGCGTCGGCACCAGATCGTCGGGCCGCACGCCGAGCGTCACGCTGCCCCTGGCCGCAACGGGTCCGACGTCGATCGCGAAACCGTTGGGCAGCGTACAGGTTCCGCCCTGCACCTCCGCGTCGAGCAGGTTCATCTTGGGGCTGCCCACGAACGACGCGACGAAGGTGTCGACCGGGGCGTCGTACACCTCGACCGGCGTGCCGACCTGTGCGGGGCGCCCGTCGCGCATCACCACCATGCGGTCCGACAGCGTCATCGCCTCCTCCTGATCGTGGGTCACGTAGAGGCAGGTGATGCCAAGCCGGCGCTGAATCTGCAGCAGCTCGGTGCGCGTCTCCACGCGCAGTTTGGCGTCGAGGTTGCTCAGCGGTTCGTCGAACAGGAAGACCGACGGCTCGCGGATGATCGCCCGTCCGATCGCGACCCGCTGCTGCTGACCGCCGCTGAGGTCCTTCGGCTTGCGCGCCACCAACGTCGACAGGCCGAGGGAGTCGGCGATGGCGTCCGCGCGCGAGAGTGCCTCGTGGCGCGGCACCTTGGCCGCGCGCAGCGGGAAGGCGATGTTCTCCCGCACGGTGAGATGGGGGTACAGGGCGTAGTTCTGGAAGACCATCGCCACGTCGCGATCGCGCGGCTGCAGGGCGGTCACGTCGCGGTCGCCGATCGTGATCGTCCCGGAGGTGACGGATTCCAGACCCGCGAGCATGCGCAGCGAGGTCGACTTGCCGCATCCGGACGGTCCGACGAGGACGGTGAACGACCCGTCGGGCAGTTCGAGATCGAGGTCGCTCACCACCGACGTCGCCCCGTAGGACTTGGTGACGTGTGCGAATCTGACTGTGGCCATGAGTGTCTGGTGACCTACCTTCTAGAACTTCACCGCGCCACCGCTGATGCCCTGCACCAGCTTGCGCTGGATGAAGAAGCTCGCGACGACGACGGGGACGACGGCGATCAGGATGGCGGCGCTCATCGAGCCGATCTGCACGCCGCGGAACGTGTTGAACCCGGCGATGGCGACCGGGAGGATGGCCGCCTTGCCCGGAGCCAGGATCAGGCCGTAGAACAGATCGTTCCACGACAGCGTGAACCCAAAGATGGCCGCCGCGCCCATCCCCGGGTACACCTGGGGTAGGACGACCAGCCGGAATGCCTGAAAGCGCGTGAACCCGTCGACCTGGGCCTGCTCCTCCAACGACCGGGGCACGGCCTCGAAGAATCCGATCAGGAACCACGTGACCACGGGCAGCACGAAACTCAGGTGCGCGAAGATCACGGGCACCAGGGTGTCGTTGAGGCGAAGGGCGTAGGCCATCGTCAGGAACGGAAACACCAGCACCGCGGGCGGCAACACCTGCGCGGCCAGCATGCCGAACCGCGTGAGCGTGCCACCGGCCCGGAACCGGGCGATGGCGTAGGCGCCCATGCTGCCCACCACCACGCTGATGGCGACGGTCGTGAGCGCGACGACCGCGCTGCGGCCGGCCGCCTCGAGGATTCCCGAGGACAGCACGTTGCGCCACGCCGCCAACGTGGGCGAGAAGACCAGCAGGAAGGGCTCGTTCAACTGGTCGGGCCGCTTGAAGCTGGCCAGCGCGATCCAGCCGACCGGGAACAGCACCGAGATCGCCGCGGCCCACAGCAGGGCCACCCGGCAGGCCGTCAGCAGCCTCGCGCTCCTCATGACCGCCTCGCCCGGTCCATCCGCCGGAATGCGACGACGATGATCGTCAGCACCACCAGCAGGACGACGAAGGCCATCGACGACGCCGAGCCGAGCCGGAAGAACTGAATCCCGGTCTGGTACACGAAGTACTGCAGGGTCTGGGTCTCGGTGCCCGGGCCGCCTCGCGTGGTCGCGAAGACGTACTCGAACACCTTCATCGCATCCAGACACCGCAGCAGGATGGCCACCACCAGCACCGGTGCCAGCAGGGGCAGCGTCACCCGCCGCAGCACGTAGAGGCCGCCCGCCCCGTCGACCTTCGCCGCCTCCAGCGGTTCCTTCGGGATGGACTCCAAACCGGCGAGCAGCAGCAGCACCATGAACGGAGTCCACTGCCACACGTCGATGAAGGCGAGGGTGAACAACGCCCGGCCCGGCCCGAAGAAGTCGTAGTCGACGCCCAGAGCGTGCAGGACGTGCGGGATGGCGCCGATCTGGTCGTTGAGCAGGAACCGGAAGATCAGACCCACCGCGATCGGGGTGATGAACATCGGCGCCAGCAGCATGGAGCGCGTGAGATCGCTTGCCCAGCGTTGTCTTTGGAGCGACAGCGCGATGGCCAGCCCGATCACCAGCTCCAACCCGACGGCGACGCCGACGAACAGCGCGGTCGTGCCGAACGCCTCCCAGAACGCCGCGTCGCCGAACGTGGCGACGTAGTTGTCCGCGCCCACCAGCTTGGGCGTGCCGCGGCTGGTGAGCCGGTAGTCGGTGACGCTGAGGTAGAACGCGTAGCCGAGGGGGAAGCCGACCACCCCGACGAACAGCGCGACGAGGGGGGCGACCATGCCGTACTTGAACGTCATGGTCTCATCGCTCCTTTCGTGGGGTGGTCGGCTTCGTGGGGGCTAGCCCCGGGGGGACGGGCTAGCCCTGGATCTTCTCGGCGGCGGCCTGGGCGGCGGCCAGGGCGTCGTCGACGCTCTTGGTGCCGGCGACCGCCTCGTTGAGCTCGGTGCCGACGGCCTGGATCATCTCCTCGCCACTGGGTCCCTGGCTCAGCGGCGCCGCGTTGCCGAGCATCTGCTCGACGGTCCGGTAGTAGGCGGCGCCGAGGGGGCCGCCGAGCACCGCGGGGTTCTGGAGCGTGCTCTGCCGGATCGCGGCGCCACCCTTCTCCACGCGCTGCACGTCATGTGCCTTGGACGTCAGCCAGGACGCGAATGCCCATGCGGCGTCCGATGATCCGGAGTTAGCCGGGATGGACCAGCTCCACGAACCGAGCACCTGCTTGCCGCCGGGAATGGGGGCCAGCTCATACTTCCCCGCCGACGGGCCCGACCCGGGCGCGTTGAGTGCGGGCAGGTTCCAGTTGTAGCTGATCATCGACGCGGCCTGGTCGCTGGACACCGAACGGAACGCCTCGTCGAACGCCCAGTCCAGGCTGTTGGACGGTGCGGCACTCCGATAGGTGTCGATGTAGGCGTTCAACGCCTGCTTGGCCTGCGGCGTGTTCAGCGTCGGCTTGCCGTCGGGGCCGTAGATGGAGCCGCCCGCGGCGAACAGCCAGTTGCCCCACTCCTCGAAGATCTTGTATCCGCGCTGCGGCTGCATCGCGATGCCCGCGCGGTCACCGGTCTTGAGCGCCTTGGAGGTGCTGACCAGTTGATCGAGGTTCTGCGGCACCCCCAGCTTGGCCGCGGCGAGATCGTCGGCGTTGTAGAGGTATCCGAGGGCGTAGTTGTAGAACGGCACGCCATAGCGCACGCCGTCGACGGTCGCGATGTCGGTCAGCGGCTTGAAGAAGTCGGCGTAGTCGTAGTCCGGCGTGCTGTCGATGCGGGAGTCCAAGGGCTGCAGGAACTTTGCCTTCGCGAAGTCCACCATCCAGGGGTTGTCGACGATCACCAGGTCGTAGGTCGGTGACGACGACTGAAACGAGGACACCAACTTGTCGCGCATCTGGTCGTAGGTCAGCGTCTGGATGTCGACCTTGACGTTCGGGTAGTCCTTGTTGAAGTCCGGCACCATGGACTTCACGACGTCGGAGTCGGGGACGTTCTCCATCAGGATGCGGACGGTTCCCGAGACGTCCTTTGCGACGTTGCCGCTGCCCGTCGCGGTCGGCTGCTCGGGGCCGCCGCTACCCGCGCACGCACTGACGATCAGTGCGAGGACGGCCAGGAGCGCGATCATCGGCGCGGCGATGAACGGCCGCCGTCGCCGGGACGTCGCTTCTCGTGTCGACTTCATTGCGGCACAGTTCCCTTCACTCGTGTCGATCCTTCTCGGTTCCTTCTCGCCATCGCGTGCGACGTCGGCGTCACCGCGCGGGCCAGGTCCTGCCAGTCGCGGTAGGCGTCGTCGTAGACCGCGTGGGCGGCGGCGTCGGGCACGACCGGCCGGTCGAGGGTCACGAACCGGGTCGCGTCGGACCAATCGTCCAGTGCGCCAACCCCTATCGCAGCGATCACGGCTGCTCCGAGGGAGGCGCCGGGATGGCCGAGGACGGGCCGCATCTCGATGCCGAGGACGTCGGCGTGGATCTGCTTCCACAGCGTCGACGTCGATCCGCCGTTGGTGATCATCACCCGTCGGGGGGCGATGCCGATGTCGGTGAAGACGTCGACGTGATGCCGGAAGCCGAAGGCGATGGCCTCCAGCACGGACCGGTAGAGATCGGCGCGGCCATGCCCGAGATGCATGCCGGCGAACACGCCGCGCAGGTCGGGATCGTGCAGGGGACTCTTCTCGCCGAGGAAGTACGGCAGGCACAACACCTCGGCAGGAGACGACGTCGCGGCCTCGGCGTCGAGCTCGGTGAGCGCGACGCCACCGATGAGCGCCTGAAACCAGCGGATCAGGCTGCCGCTGGTCGCCATGCAGCCGTTGGGCAGCCAGCGCCCCGGCACGGGATGCGCGTCGAGGTAGAGCCGTTCGTCGACGACGCGGGCGTCGCTGGCGACCAGGATGTCTCCGGCACCGCCGAGTTTGACCAACGCGTCACCCGGTGCGTTGACCCCCGCCGCGTACGCCGACAGGACGTGGTCGGCGCCGCCCACGACGAGCGCGGTGCCCGCCCGCAGCCCGGTCGATTCGGCTGCGGCGGAACTGATCTCGCCAACCGGCGTGCCGGGCCGGTGCACGGGGGCCAGGGTGGCCGAATCCAGCGACGCGGCCGCGAGGACCGGCGCCGCGACGTCGCCGTCGATGGTGAAGAGCCCCGACTCGAGCGCCCAGTTGTGCTCGACGTGGACGTCGGCGCCCAGCGCGGTGAGCACCCAGTCATAGGAGCCGACGTAGTGCGCGGTGCGCGCGTGGACGTCGGGCTCGTGGGTGCGCAGCCACGCCGCGGTGGGTGCGACGGACTGCTGCGTCAGCGCCGAACCCGTCATCGCGACGAGGTCGACGTCGGCCAGCGCCGCGGCCAGCTCGGACACCTCCAGGTGCGCCCTGGCGTCGTTCTGCAGGATCGCGCGCCGCAGCGGGCGGCCGCGGTCATCGAGCGGCACGACGGCGGGCACCATGCCGGACACGGCCACGGCGACGACCGAGCCGGCGTCGATACCGCTGGTGCCCAACACTTCTCGAATCGACTCCGTCACGTTGCGGTGCCACTGTCCGGTGTCGGCCTCGGCGAAGCCAGGGCCGGGGGAGTGCAGGGTGGTCTCACGCGATGCCTGGGCGACGATGCCGCGATCGGTGTCGAACAGCACGGTCTTGGTTCCCGTGGTGCCGACGTCGACGCCGATCGTGTGGGCGCTCATCGGGATTGCTCCCGGCGGGTCGTCTCGATGCCCGCCACGCACACCACGTCGACACCCGCATCGCGCGCGGCGACGAGCGTCGGGTGCTGCGGATCGCCGTCGGTGACGATCACCTGGATCTGCTCGAGCTCGGCGATGCTGGTGAAGGTGACGCGGCCGAGCTTGCTGCGGTCCGCGGCGACGATGACGCGGTCGGCCCGCTGGCTGGCCGCGCGTTTCACCCGGCTGTCGGCCTGGTGGTAGTCCGAGATGCCGCGGTTGCCGTCGATGCCCGCCACGCCCATCACGAACGTGTCGCAGTTGTAGTGGGCGAGGGTGTCCTCGGCGGCGGGGCCGATGAGGCTGAGCTCGCCGGGCCGCAGCTCCCCGCCCGTGAGGACGACGGTGGTGTCGGCCTCGTCGATCAGCTCGAGGGCGGCGAGCACGCTGGGGGTCAGGACGGTCAGGCCGAGCCGACGACCCCGCAGCGACTGCGCGACCGCGAGGGCGGTGCTGCCCGAGTCGAGGATGAGGGTCTCGCCGGGTCCGATGAGGTCGGCGACCGCGTCGGCGATGTGGCGCTTCTCCTCGGCGGCGTCGGCGACCCTCGTCGCGAACGACGGTTCGGCGTCCTTGCCCGTGAGGGCGATGGCGCCGCCCACGACCCGGCGCACGACGCCGAGCGCCTCCAGTGCCTCCACGTCCCGCCGGATCGTCATCTCCGAGACGTCGTATTCGGCGGCCAGATCGGCGTAGCCGACCTCGCGGTCCACGCGCACTCGTTCCTCGATGCGCTGACGACGAGCCTTCGCGTCCACGCTCAGGTCCTCTCGTCGTGTGGAAAATTCACAGTACCGAGCTGTCGGTTCCCAGCTCATCACCGAGAACTCGGATCGGTGGTGTGAATTTACAACAGGTTCGTGTGGAGCGCCCACATTTGCGTCGAATCCGTCCGATCGGGTCGTCCCGGTAGCGGTCAACCGGGCCTGCCGCCCCATGCGGGTGGGTGTCCCGTGTGGTGGGATCAACGCCTATGGGCATCAAGGTGGCGCTGGAGCATCGCACCAGTTACACGTTCGACCGACTGGTGAAGGTGTTCCCCCACGTCGTACGGCTGCGCCCGGCCCCGCACTCGCGGACTCCCATCGAGGCCTACTCACTGCAGGTCGAGCCCGCCGACCACTTCGTCAACTGGCAGCAGGACGCCTTCGGCAACTTCCTGGCGCGGCTGGTGTTCCCCAACCGCACCCGCGAGTTGACCGTCACCGTCGGGCTGATCGCCGACCTGAAGGTCATCAACCCCTTCGACTTCTTCATCGAGGACTTCGCCGAGACGTGGCCCTTCACGTACCCGACGGCACTGTTGGAGGACCTCAAGCCGTATCTGCGCCCGGTCGACGAGGACGGTGAGGGCAGCGGCCCCGGTGAGCTCACCACGGACTGGGTCCAGAACTTCTTCGTCCGTCCCGGCACCCGCACCATCGACTTCCTCGTCGCGCTCAACGGCGCCGTCAACGCCGACGTCGGGTACAGCGTGCGCATGGAACCCGGTGTGCAGAGCCCCGACCACACCCTGCGAACCGCGATCGGGTCCTGCCGCGACTCGGCGTGGCTCCTGGTCTCGATCCTGCGCCAGCTGGGTCTGGCCGCCCGATTCGTCTCGGGTTACCTCGTCCAATTGACCTCCGACGTCAAGGCCCTCGACGGCGGGCCGTCCGGGCCCATCGCCGACTTCACCGACCTGCACGCCTGGACCGAGGTCTACATCCCCGGCGCGGGCTGGATCGGTCTGGACCCCACCTCGGCGCTGTTCGCGGGCGAGGGGCACATTCCCCTCTCGGCGACACCGCACCCGGCGTCGGCGGCCCCGATCACCGGCGCGACCGAACCCTGCGAGACGACGCTGGAGTTCTCGAACGTCGTCACGCGCGTCCACGAGGATCCGCGGGTCACGCTGCCCTACACGCCGGCCGCGTGGAACTCCATCGTCGAGCTCGGCGCCTCCGTCGACGCCAGGATGGCCGCCGGTGACGTGCGTTTGACGATGGGCGGCGAGCCCACGTTCGTCTCCATCGACAACCAGGTCGATCCCGAGTGGACGACCGACGCCGACGGACCGCACAAGCGCGAACGCGCGTCGGTGCTGGCGGCGCGCCTCAAGGCGGTCTGGGCACCGCAGGGCCTGGTGCAACGCAACCAGGGCAAGTGGTATCCCGGAGAACCGTTGCCGCGCTGGCAGATTGGGCTGCACTGGCGGGCTGACGGCCAGCCGCTCTGGACCAACGACGCGCTGCTCGCCGATCCTTGGGCCGCCCCACCGGCCGCGCCTGCCGCGCCGGAGGCCGCCCAGCAGGTGCTCGGCGCGCTCGCCGCGGGGCTCGGACTCCCCGCGACGCAGGTGCGGCCCGCCTACGAGGATCCGCTCAGCCGACTGGCCGCGGCCGTCCGCCAGCCCGCCGGCCACGCCGTCGCCGAGGGG
Organism: Mycolicibacterium madagascariense; assembly: GCF_010729665.1. NCBI lineage: Bacteria > Bacillati > Actinomycetota > Actinomycetes > Mycobacteriales > Mycobacteriaceae > Mycobacterium > Mycolicibacterium madagascariense. The sequence continues at coordinate 2,650,751 of NZ_AP022610.1, forward strand.
GACGACCTCGCGGCCGACGGACCCGACGCCAGGGCCGCCCTGCTGGCCCGGCTCGACGCCACCGTCGTCGAGCCCGCGGCCTACGTCCTCCCGCTGCACCGGCGCGAGGACGACGCCGGGTGGGCGAGCGCCGACTGGCGACTGCGCCGGGGTCGAATCGTGTTGTTGGACGGCGACTCTCCGGCCGGTCTGCGGTTGCCGCTCGACTCGATCAGCTGGCGGCCGCCGCGCCCGTCGCATCCCGCCGACCCGCTGGCGCCGCGCGGCGAACTCGACACCGGCGTCGAGCCGGGGGACGCCGCCGTCGAGGACGCCGAGGGCGCGCCCATCACCGCGATGGTCGCCGAGGTCCGCGACGGGCTGCTCTACGTATTCCTGCCTCCGGCAGAGGAACTCGATCACTTCGTCGATCTCGTCGCCCGCCTCGAGGCGGCAGCGGCGAAGGCCGACTGCCCGGTCGTCGTCGAGGGCTACGGCCCGCCGCCCGACCCCCGCCTCGTGTCGATGTCGGTCACCCCCGACCCGGGGGTGATCGAGGTCAACGTCGCACCCACCACGAGCTTCGCCGAACAGCGCGCGCAACTCGAAACCCTCTACGAGCAAGCCAGACTCTCGCGGCTGTCCACCGAGTCGTTCGACGTCGACGGCACCCACGGCGGCACCGGCGGCGGCAACCACATCACCCTCGGCGGCGTCACCGCGGCCGAGTCGCCGCTGCTGCGCAGGCCCGACCTGCTGGTGTCGATGCTCACGTACTGGCAGCGTCACCCGTCGCTGTCCTACCTGTTCTCCGGCCGGTTCATCGGCACCACCTCGCAGGCGCCGCGCGTCGACGAGGGCCGCACCGACGCGCTCTACGAGCTGGAGATCGCCTTCGCCGAGATCGACCGCCTCGTGCACGAGGGCGCGCCCTCCACGACGCCCGACCCGTCCCGGCCGTGGATCGTGGACCGCGCCCTGCGGCACCTCCTCACCGACATCACCGGCAACACCCACCGTGCGGAGTTCTGCATCGACAAGCTGTTCGACCCGGACGCCCCGCGCGGGCGCCTCGGCCTGCTGGAGCTGCGCGGTTTCGAGATGCCGCCGCACCACCAGATGGCGATGGTGCAGTCCCTGCTGGTGCGCTGTCTGGTCGCGCGGTTCTGGGACGAGCCCCTGCGGGCGCCACTGATCCGCCACGGTGCGAACCTGCACGGCCGATACCTGCTGCCGCACTTCATCATTCACGACATCGCCGACGTCGCGGCCGATCTGCGGGCGCACGGCCTGCGATTCGAGACCAGCTGGCTCGACCCGTTCACCGAATTCCGGTTCCCGCGGATCGGCACCGCGGTGTTCGACGGGGTCGAGATCGAACTGCGCGGGGCCATCGAACCGTGGAACGTCCTCGGCGAGGAGTCCACGGCCGGCGGGACCGCCCGCTACGTCGACTCCTCGGTGGAGCGGCTGCAGGTGCGCCTCATCGGCGCCGACCGGCACCGCTACGTCGTGACGGCCAACGGCTTCCCGATCCCGCTGCTGGCGACCGACAATCCCGACGTCCAGGTCGGCGGCGTGCGCTACCGGGCCTGGCAGCCGCCGAGCGCGCTGCACCCCTCCATCACCGTCGACGGCCCACTGCGCTTCGAGTTGATCGACACCGCGACCGGCACCTCGCGCGGCGGGTGCACCTATCACGTGACCCACCCCGGCGGCCGCTCCTACGACCACCCTCCGGTCAACGCCGTCGAGGCGGAGTCGCGGCGCGGACGACGGTTCGAGGCAACGGGATTCACCCCGGGCCGGGTGGACATGTCCGACATCCGCGAGAAGCAGGCCCGTCAGTCGACCGACGTCGGTGCCCCGGGCATCCTGGATCTCCGCCGGGTGCGTACCGTCCTGCGCTGATGGTCCTTCGTGTCAATGGCCCGCCGGAGCCCATTCCCGCCCAACCCTCCGACGCCATCGGCAGCCCCGGCGCCGAGGACCTGCTGGCCCAGTACCGGGCCGCCCGCGCGCAGGCACCGCTGTTCGACGTGCGCGGTGCTGGGGGTAGCGACTACGACGAGTTCGTGGACCCCTCAGGCCACGTCAGGCCCGCCTGGCGGGAGTTGGCCGAATGCGTCGGGGAGCGTGGCGGTTACGGGCTGGAGCGGCTGCGCTCGGTGGTCCGGGGCCTTGTCGACAACGACGGCATCTCCTTCGTCCAGGTCGAACCGCCGAGCAGCCGCACGGTCCCCGGCCAGCGCAGCGATGACGCCGTCACCCATCGCGACGGCACCCAGGTGCCCGGTCCATGGCACCTCGATGCGCTGCCGCTGCTCATCTCCGCCGCGGACTGGGACACCCTGGAATCCGGCCTGGTGCAACGCTCCCGGGTCCTCGACGCCGTCCTCGCCGACCTGTACGGCGCGCGCCAGTCGATCACCAGCGGGGTGCTGCCCCCTCAGCTGGTGTTCGCCCACCCCGGCTACGTCCGCGCGGCCCGCGGCATCCAGGTGCCGGGCCGCCACCAACTGTTCATGCACGGCTGCGACGTGAGTCGAGCCCCCTCCGGGGAGTTCCTCGTCAACGGGGACTGGACGCAGGCGCCGTCCGGTGCGGGCTATGCGCTCGCCGACCGCCGGGTGGTCGCGCACGCGTTCCCCGATCTCTACGAGCGGATCAGCCCGCGACCCGCCTCGCCGTGGGCACAAGCCCTGCGGTTGGCGCTGATCGATGCCGCACCCGAGTCGGCCGAGCAGCCCGTCGTCGTGGTGCTCAGCCCGGGAATCCACTCCGAGACGGCGTTCGACCAGGCCTATCTCGCGAGTGTGCTGGGCTTCCCGCTCGTCGAGAGCGCCGACCTCGTGGTGCGAGACGGCACGCTGTGGATGCGCTCGCTCGGCACCCTCAAGCGCGTCGACGTGGTGCTGCGCCGGGTCGACGCCGCGTTCGCCGACCCCCTCGACCTGCGTGCCGACTCGCGGCTCGGCGTCGTCGGCCTGGTCGAGGTGCTGCGCCGCGGCGCGGTGTCGGTCGTGAATACCCTCGGCAGCGGAATCCTGGAAAGCCCTGGCGTGCAACGGTTCCTGCCGGAGCTGGCCGAACGACTGCTCGGTGAGACACTCCAGCTGAACGCTGCGCCGATGTACTGGGGCGGCATCGACGTCGAACGGTCGCACCTGCTCGCCCATCTCGACTCGCTGCTCGTCAGGCCGGTCGGCGGTGGCGATCCGCTGGTGGGCCCGGCGCTGTCCACCGCCCAGCTCGACGAGCTGGCGGGACGCATCGGGGCCAATCCCTGGCAGTGGATCGGTCAGGATCTGCCCCAATTCGCCTCGGCGCCAACGGGTCACGGGTCCACCGCCCTGTCCCCGGGAAGCACGGGCATGCGGCTGTTCACCGTCGCCCAGCGCGGCGGCTACGCGCCGATGGTCGGCGGACTCGGCTACGTCCTCGCCCCCGGCAACGCCGCGTATCAGATGAATACCGTTGCCGCCAAGGACGTTTGGGTGCGCACCCCGAGCCGGGCCGTCGCCGAGCGGACCCCTGCCCCCGCGGTCGACCTGCCCCCGGCGATCACGCCCAGTCCGACGCGGGCGGTCAGTTCGCCGCGCGTGCTGTCCGACCTGTTCTGGCTCGGTCGCTACTCCGAACGCGCGGAGAGCATGGCCCGGTTGCTCACCGTCACCAGGGAGCGCTATCACGAATTCCGGTACCGCCAGGACATGCCCGGCAGCGAGTGCGTGCCGGTGCTGCTCGCCGCGCTGGGGCGCATCACCGGAACCGACACCGGCGCTGCAGGCGACGACGCGGAGATGATCGCGATAGCGCCCACCACGATGTGGGCCCTGACGGCCGACCGGCACCGCGCCGGCTCGCTCGCCCAGTCGGTGGAGCGGCTGGGGCTGGCCGCCCGCTCGGTGCGCGACCAGATGTCCAACGACACCTGGATGGTGCTCGCAGGGGTGGACCGCGCGGTGATGCACTTCTCGGGCGTGCCGCCGGAGTCCAACGCCGAGGGTGAGGGTTATCTGGCGGCCGCGCACAGTCAGACGCTCGCCGGCATGCTGGCGCTGTCGGGGGTGGCCGCCGAGTCGATGGTGCGCGACGTCGGCTGGACGCTCATGGACATCGGCAAGCGCATCGAGCGGGGGATCTGGCTGACGGCGCTGATGCGGGCGACGCTCACCGCGGTCCGCAGCCCCGGCGCCGAGCAGACCATCACCGAGTCGACGCTGGTGGCGTGCGAATCGTCGGTGATCTACCGCAGGCGCACGCTGGGCAAGGTGAGCGTCGCCGCCGTCGCCGACCTGGTGCTGTTCGACGAGGAGAACCCACGTTCGTTGGCCTATCAGTTCGAGCGGCTGCGGGTGGCCATCAAGACGCTGCCGTCGTCGTCGGGATCGACGCGGCCCGAACGCCTGATCGAGGAGGTCGGCGCCCGGCTGCGCAGGCTCGACCCCGCCGACCTCGAGGAGGTCACCGACGGCAGGCGTGCCGAGCTCGAGGGTCTGCTGACCAGCATCCACGCCGACCTGCGGGAGCTGTCCCGCGTCATCACCGCGACCCACCTGTCACTGCCCGGCGGCATGCAGCCGCTGTGGGGTCCCGACGAGCGCCGGGTGGTGTCGTGAGCGACGACCCCGCGGCGGGCATGCGGTCCTACGAGATCACCCACCGGACCACCTACCGCTACTCCGACGACGTCACCAGCTCCTATGGCCGCGGCTTCCTCGTGCCGCGCAACTCCGCCAGGCAGAGGTGTCTGTCCCACGAGCTGGTGATCTCGCCGGAGGCGGCGGACAGCTCGACGAGCCGCGACGGCTACGGCAACGTCAGCTCCTACTTCCACGTCGTGGAACGGCACAGGGAGCTCGTCATCACCAGCCATTCGATCGTCGAGGTCGACCCGCCGCCGCCGAGCCGGTACGCCAGCGGGTCCGCGCTGGCGCCGTGGGAGATCTCGCGGCCCGTCGGCACCGACGGCGCGCTCGCCGTCGAGTTCACCCTCGACCTGCAGCCACCGGAGATCACCGACGCGCTGCGCGACTACGCGGCGCCCAGCTTCGCGCCGGAACGTCCGCTCATCGAGGTGCTGCGCGACCTGAACCGCCGCATCCATCACGACTTCACCTACCGGTCCGGCTCGACGACGGTGTCGACGCAGGTGAGCGAGGTTTTGGCGGCAGGCGAGGGGGTATGCCAGGATTTCGCGCGGCTGGCGATCGCCTGCCTGCGTGCCAACGGTCTTGCCGCGAGCTACGTCTCGGGCTACCTCGCGACGGACCCACCTCCTGGAAGGGAACGCATGGTCGGGGTTGACGCGACACACGCCTGGGCATCGGTGTGGACGCCGCAGAATCAGTGGTTCGGTTTCGATCCCACCAACGACGCGCTCGTCGACGAGCGGTACGTCGTCGTCGGTTTCGGGCGCGACTACGCCGACGTCCCCCCGCTGCGCGGCATCATCTACACCGACTCCGAGAGCAGCACCATCGACGTCTCCGTCGACGTCGCGCCGCTGCGAGGCGGTCTGATCCGTGCGTGACTTCATCTGCCCCAACTGCGGCCAGCACCTGGCGTTCGAGAACTCGGTGTGCCTGAGCTGCAAGAGCAAACTCGGGTTCTCCCTCGAGGCGATGGCGTTCCTGGTGATCGCCGAGGGCGCCGAGAGCGAACACGGCGGCGCCGTCGACGCCAGCGAATACCAGTTGTGCGCCAATCTGCATGCGGCCGAATGCAATTGGCTGGTCAAGGTTGCGCCCGTGCGGCAGCTGTGCGTGTCGTGCGCGCTGACGCGGACGCGGCCCAACGACGCGGACAAGACGGCCATGGCGGCCTTCGCGGTCGCGGAGATGGCGAAGCGCCGGCTGATCGTCGAGCTCGTCGACCTCAAGCTGCCGATCGTGGGCCGCGACGAGGACCCCGACTTCGGGTTGGCCTTCGACCTGCTCTCCAGTGAGAACGAGAAGGTCTTCACCGGCCACGAGAACGGTGTCATCACCCTCGACCTCGCCGAGGGCGACGACGTCCACCGCGAACAGCTGCGGGTCGCGATGTCCGAGCCGTACCGCACCCTGCTCGGCCACTTCCGGCACGAGATCGGGCATTACTACTACTACCGTCTCGTCGGCGCCGCCCCCGCGTACCAGGAGCGCGCGCAGGAGCTGTTCGGCGACGCCGAGGCCGACTACCAGGCGGCGCTGGACCGGCACTACAGCGAGGGTGCGCCCCCCGGCTGGGAGCGCGACTACGTGTCCTCCTACGCCACGATGCATCCCGCCGAGGACTGGGCCGAGACGTTCGCCCACTACCTGCACATCCGCGACACCCTCGACACCGCGGCGGCGTTCAGCTTCGCCCCGGCGGCAGCGACCTTCGAGCGAAGGAACCTGGGGCCCAGCGGATTCGACTCCATCATCGAGATGTGGCTGCCGCTGTCCTGGGCGCTCAACATGGTCAACAGGTCGATGGGCCACGACGACCTGTATCCGTTCGTGCTGCCCACCAAGGTGCTGGAGAAGATGCGGTTCATCCACACCGTCATCGACGAGGTCACCTCCGACCCGGCGAAACTCGCGGCGGCCAGCGGCAGCGGCTAGGGACGTCGACGCCGTCGGGTCACCGATCGGTCACGGACCCGGCGCGGCGGTGGAGTCCGGCGCCCGGCGTTCCTAGGCTCGTCGGCGTGAAAGATCGCTACGGCTCCGACGTCCTCGCCCGAGACCCCCACGCCGCCAGGCGCGTTCGTTCCACCGAGCTGGTCGCCGACCTCGGCCTCGTCGTCGAGGACGTGCAGACCGGATACGTCGGGGCGATCGTGCGGGTCGAATACGGCCGCATGGAGCTCGAGGACTTCGACGGTCACCGCCGCCCGTTCCCGGTCGGCCCCGGCTACCTGGTGGACGGCAAGCCGGTGATCCTCACACCGCCGAAGGCGAAGGCGCCGAGGGCCGCGACGCGCACCGCCTCGGGATCGGTCGCCGTCACGGGTGCGCGCGCCAGGACGGCACGCGCGAGCCGCATCTACGTCGAGGGCCGCCACGACGCCGAGCTCGTCGAGCAGGTGTGGGGCGCCGACCTCCGCATCGAAGGCGTCGTCGTCGAATACCTCGGCGGCATCGACGATCTCGCGGCGATCGTGGCCGACTTCGATCCTGGGCCGAAGCGTCGGCTCGGCGTCCTCGTCGACCATCTGGTCACCGGGTCCAAGGAGTCGCGGATCGCCGATGCGGTCGCCAAGGGGCCCGGCGGTGCGCACACCCTCGTGGTGGGTCATCCCTTCGTCGACGTCTGGCAGGCGGTGAAGCCCGAACGCCTCGGGCTCGCGCAGTGGCCGGTCATTCCGCGCACCGTCGAATGGAAGCATGGCATCTGCGCCGCGCTCGGCTGGCCGCACGCCGACCAGGCCGACATCGCCAGGGCGTGGCAACGCATTCGACGCACGGTGCGCGACTGGAACGACCTCGAGCCCGCGCTCATCGGTCGCGTCGAGGAGTTGATCGACTTCGTCACGACGGGTTAGCCCTCGACTCTGCGGCCAGGGCGCGAAAGTGCGAGAAGCCGTGGACCATCGCCGCCCTGCGCGCAGAGTCGAGGAACGCCGCCGCCGCGTGGTATGCCTGTCGCGTGGCCGATGGTCTGTTCGACATGACTCCGGAACCGGGTGACGGCGCAGGCATTCCCGGCGGCGGTCCGTCGTCACCGCTGGCCGTCCGGATGCGCCCGGCAAGCCTGGACGAAGTCGTCGGGCAGGACCACCTCTTGCGCGACGGGTCGCCGCTGCGTCGCCTCGTCGACGGTTCCGGCGCGGCCTCGGTCATCCTCTACGGCCCGCCCGGCACCGGAAAGACGACGCTGGCCTCACTCATCTCGCAGGCGACCGGCCGCCGGTTCGAGGCGCTCTCGGCGCTGTCCGCGGGGGTCAAGGACGTCCGCGCCGTGATCGACGTGGCGCGTCGGGCGGCGGTGCACGGCAAGCAGACCGTGCTGTTCATCGACGAGGTGCACCGGTTCTCCAAGACCCAGCAGGACGCGCTCCTCGCGGCCGTGGAGAACCGCGTCGTCCTGCTGGTCGCGGCGACCACGGAGAACCCGTCGTTCTCGGTCGTCGCGCCGCTGCTGTCGCGGTCGCTGATCCTGCAGCTGCAACCGCTCGGCGCTGATGCGGTGCGCACGGTCGTCGAGCGCGCGATCGCCGACCCGCGCGGGCTCGACGGCGCGGTCACCGTCGACCCCGACGCCGTCGAGCTGCTGGTGCAACTCGCCGCCGGCGATGCCCGGCGGGCGCTGACCGCGCTGGAGGTCGCGGCCGAGGCGGGTGAGCACGTCACCGTCGGGGTGATCGAGCAGTCGCTGGACAAGGCGGCGGTGCGCTACGACCGCGACGGCGACCAGCACTACGACGTCGTCAGCGCGTTCATCAAGTCCGTCCGCGGTTCCGACGTCGACGCCGCCCTGCACTACCTGGCCCGCATGCTGACCGCGGGGGAGGACCCCAGGTTCATCGCCCGCCGCCTCGTCATCCTGGCGAGCGAGGACGTCGGCATGGCCGACCCGACGGCGTTGCCGACGGCGGTGGCCGCCGCCCAGACCGTGCAACTCATCGGCATGCCGGAGGGGCAGCTGACGCTGGCCCACGCGACGGTGCACCTGGCGACCGCGCCGAAGTCCAACGCGGTGACGACCGCCCTGGGCGCCGCCATGGCGGACATCAGGGCGGGCAAGGCGGGTCTGGTGCCGCCGCATCTGCGCGACGGGCACTACTCGGGGGCGGCGGCGCTGGGCAACGCGCAGGGCTACTCCTATCCGCACGACGATCCCGACGGCATCGTGGCCCAGCAGTACGCGCCCGACGAACTCGTCGGCGTCGACTACTACCGGCCGACGACCCACGGGGCGGAGCGAGAGGTAGCCGGCCGGCTGGACCGGTTGCGGGCGATCGTGCGCAGGAAGCGCTAGCCCCCCACGACGAGACTGCGGGCAGATCGCGATCTCGACGAGAAAGGCGATCTGCCCGCAGTCTGGGGGCGTGCGGTGGGGCTGCGGCTAGCGGCGCAGCGCTCCGGTCCTGCGGCGTCCGGTCACGCCCGCGACGAGAGCGACGCCGAGCGCGGCCACGACGACCTGGACGAGCAATTCCATCCAGTCGACGCCCTTGGTGGCGGTGGGGATGTGCAGCTGGTGGGCCAGCCACGTGCCGATGAAGGCCGAGACGATGCCGACCAGGATCGTCAGGAGCGCACCGATCGGCTGCTTGCCGGGCACGAGGAGGCGCCCGAGCAGGCCGATGATGGCGCCGACGATGATGGCGGTGATGATGCCGGTGGGAGTCATTGCCGTGTCTCTTTTCATCCGAGGTGGGAGATGCATTCGAGCTGCGATGGCAATACCCACGCGGCCGTCAATTAAACGCCGCCGAAAGTGGTTGCGGGCGTTCGCGACGTACCCTCGTCGGATGAACTCCGAGCTCATCGACGTGGACACCTCTCGACGCCGCACGGTGGATCTCACCGACGCCGTGCGCGAGTTCTGCGCCTCCCGCGGGGACGGGTTGTGCAACGTCTTCGTGCCGCACGCCACGGCGGGGGTGGCGATCCTCGAGACGGGCGCCGGATCCGACGCCGACTTCGTCGACGCCCTGGAGCGCCTGCTGCCGCGCGACGACCGTTACCGGCACGCGCACGGGTCGCCCGGGCATGGCGCCGACCACGTCCTGCCCGGCCTGGTGGCCCCCTCGGTCAGCATCCCGGTGATGGCCGGCGAGCCGCTGCTCGGCACCTGGCAGAGCGTCGTGTTGGTCGACCTGAACAGGGACAACCCCCGGCGGTCGGTGCGCATCAGCTTCCTCGACGGGTGACACCGCGCCGATGCGGCGCCAGCGGGACGGGCCGGTACTGTTATGCGGTCGAGAAAGCACCCGACGCGACCCGCGACACCACCTAAGGACGACAGCACGTGCAAACACACGAGATCAGGAAGCGCTTCCTCGATCACTTCGTGACGGCGGGCCACGCCGAGGTGCCCAGCGCATCGGTCATCCTCGACGACCCGAACCTGCTGTTCGTCAACGCGGGCATGGTCCAGTTCGTCCCCTACTTCCTGGGCCAGCAGAAGCCGCCGTGGGACCGCGCGACCAGCGTGCAGAAGTGCATTCGCACCCCGGACATCGACGAAGTCGGCATCACCACCCGGCACAACACCTTCTTCCAGATGGCGGGCAACTTCTCCTTCGGCGACTACTTCAAGAAGGGCGCCATCGAGTTCGCCTGGACGCTGCTGACCAACCCGCAGGATCAGGGCGGCTATGGCTTCGATCCCGAAAAGCTTTGGGCGACGGTCTATCTCGACGACGACGAGGCCATCACGCTGTGGCAGGAGGTGGCCGGGCTGCCGCTGGAGCGCATCCAGCGCCGCGGCATGGCCGACAACTACTGGTCGATGGGCATCCCCGGACCCTGCGGCCCGTCCTCGGAGATCTACGTCGACCGCGGTCCGGAGTACGGCGTCGACGGCGGGCCCGAGGCCAACGAGGACCGCTACATCGAGATCTGGAACCTCGTCTTCATGCAGAACGAACGGGGTGAGGGCACCGGCAAGTCCGACTTCGAGATCCTCGGCCCGCTGCCCCGGCAGAACATCGACACCGGCATGGGCGTCGAGCGGGTGGCCTGCCTGCTGCAGGGCGTCGACAACGTCTACGAGACCGACCTGATGCGCCCCGTCATCGACCTGGTCGCAGGCATCGCGCCGCGCGGCTACGGCGTCGGCAATCATGCTGACGACGTCCGCTACCGCATCATCGCCGACCACAGCCGCACCGCGGCGATCATCATCGGCGATGGCGTCAGCCCCGGCAACGACGGCCGCGGTTACGTGCTACGCCGGCTGCTGCGCCGCGTCATCCGCTCGGCCAAGCTGCTGGGCATCGACACGCCCATCGTCGGTGACCTGATGGCCAGCGTTCGCGACTCGATGGCGCCGTCCTACCCCGAGCTGGCGACGGACTTCGACCGGATCAACCGCATCGCGGTCGCCGAGGAGACGGCGTTCAACCGGACGCTCGCCTCGGGCTCGCGCCTGTTCGACGATGCGGCCAACGCCACCAAGGCATCTGGGGCGTCGGTGCTGTCGGGCACCGACGCGTTCACCCTGCACGACACCTACGGCTTCCCCATCGAGCTCACCCTCGAGATGGCCGCGGAGACCGGCCTGACCGTCGACGAGGAGGGCTTCCGCGGCCTGATGGCCGAGCAGCGCCAGCGGGCCAAGGCCGACGCCGCGGCGCGCAAGCACGCCCACGCCGATCTGTCCGCCTACCGCGAGCTGGTCGACGCGGGCCCCACGGAGTTCACCGGGTTCGACGAATTGACCTCCGAGGCAACGATTCTCGGGATCTTCGTCGACGGCAAGCGGGTACCCGTCGTGGCGCACGACGCCGGCATCTCCGCGGAGCGCGTCGAGCTGGTGCTGGACCGCACCCCCCTCTACGCGGAGTCCGGTGGCCAGATCGCCGACGTCGGCGCCATCACCGGCACCGGGTCCAGCGGCGCGGCGCGGGCGGCCGTCACCGACGTCCAGAAGATCGCCAAGACGCTGTTCGTGCACCGCGTCACCGTCGAGTCCGGTGAGTTCGTCGAGGGCGACACCGTCGTCGCGGCGGTCGATCCCACCTGGCGCCACGGCGCCACCCAGGGCCACTCCGGGACGCACATGGTGCACGCCGCACTGCGACAGGTGCTAGGCCCCAACGCCGTTCAGGCCGGCTCGCTGAACCGTCCCGGATACCTGAGGTTCGACTTCAACTGGCAGGGCGCGCTCAGCGACGCGCAGCGCGAGCAGATCGAAGTGGTCACCAACGAGGCCGTGCAGGCCGACTACGCGGTGAACACCATGTACACCAAGCTCGAGAAGGCCAAGGCGATGGGCGCGATGGCGCTCTTCGGCGAGGCCTACCCGGAGGACGTCCGGTTGGTGGAGATCGGCGGGCCGTTCTCGCTGGAGCTGTGCGGTGGTACGCACGTGCACAACTCGGCGCAGATCGGCCCGGTGACCCTCCTCGGCGAATCCTCGGTCGGCTCGGGCGTGCGCCGCGTCGAGGCGTACGTCGGCCTCGACTCGTTCAAGTACCTGGCCAAGGAACGTGCGCTGCTCGCCGGCCTCGCGTCGTCGCTCAAGGTGCCCTCCGACGAGGTGCCCGCCCGGGTGGCGAACCTGGTGGAGCGGCTCAGGGTCGCCGAGAAGGAACTGGACCGCTCGCGGCTGGCGAACGCGCGCGCCGCCGCGGCGAATGCCGCCGCCGGGGCCGAGCTGGTCGGTAGGGTCCGTGTCGTGGCGCAGCGCATGGCGGGGGGAGTCTCGGCCGGAGACCTCCGCAGCCTGGTGGGTGACGTCAAGGGCAAGCTCGGGTCCGAACCCGGCGTCGTCGCGCTCGTCGCCGACCCGGTCGAGGGCAGCGACGCGGTGCCCTACGTCGTCGCGGTCAACCCGGCGGCGCAGGATCTCGGCTTCAGCGCCAACGATCTGGTGAAGGTGCTCGGCGCGACGCTGCACGGACGGGGCGGGGGCAAGGCCGATCTCGCTCAGGGGTCCGGCAGCGGGGCGGCCCACGTCGACGCCGCACTGTCGGCGTTGCTGGCCGAGATTGCCAAGGGCTGACCCGGTTGTCCGCTACCGACGACCGTCAGCCGGACCGGCCCGGCGGAGACGATCCCGGGCGCGGTCGTCGGCTCGGTGTCGACGTCGGCAGCGTGCGCATCGGCGTGGCGACGAGTGACCCCGACGGCATTCTCGCCACCCCCGTCGAGACGGTGGCCAGAGATCGAAAGAGCGTCAACGGCAAGCACATTCGGCGCCTAGCGCAGATCGCCGGCGAGCTGGACGTCGTCGAGGTGGTGGTCGGCCTGCCGAGGACCCTGGCCGACCGGACCGGTCCCTCCGCCATCGACGCCATCGCCGTCGCCGACGCACTGTCCGCGCGCCTGGCTCCCGTCCCGGTGCGACTCGCCGACGAACGGTTGACCACGGTGACCGCGCAACGTTCGCTGCGCGAGGCGGGGGTGCGGGCGAGGGGACAGCGCGCGATGGTGGACCAGGTCGCCGCGGTCGGGATCCTGCAGACGTGGCTCGATCGGCGCCGGGCTGCGCTGGCCGACACCGGCGGAGCGGCCGATGGCTGAGAACTGGGGTCGTGAGCGCACCGAACCGGAGGCGGTCGGGCTGCCGCGCCGGACCATGAGCCGCACGCAGCGGGCCCGCGCCAGGCGCAACCGCCGCCGACGTCGCAACCTCACCATCCTGTCGGTGCTGGCGCTCGTCGTGGTGGTGGTGGGCGCGGTGTTCCTCGGCTCGCGCATGCTGCACGGCATGTTCGGCAACCCGAATGACTACGACGGCGACGGGGTCAAGGACGTCGTCGTCCAGGTGCACAGTGGCGACTCGACGACGGCCATCGGCGACACGCTGAAGAACGGCGGCGTGGTCGCCACGGCCCAGGCCTTCGTCGCCGCGGCCGCGGGCAACTCGGCGATCTCGCAGATTCAGCCCGGCTTCTACCGCGTCCGCACCGAGATCTCGGCGGCCAACGCCGTGTCCCGGCTCGCCGACCCGCAGAACCGCGTTGGCAAGCTGGTGATCCCGGAGGGCCGACAGCTCGACGACATCGCCGACGTCAAGACCAACGCGGTCACGAAGGGCATCTTCTCGCTGATCGCCGACGCGACGTGCGTCGACCTCGACGACCACCGCCAGTGCGGCGTCACCGCGGCCGAACTCAAGGCGGCGGCAGGCGCGGCCGACGCACGGGCGCTCGCCGTCCCGACGTGGGCGCTGGGTCCGGTCACCGCGCTCGGCGCCGACCATCGGCGCCTCGAGGGTCTGATCGCCCCCGGCACCTGGAACGTCGACCCGTCGGCGCCGGCGCAGGACATCCTCTCCACGCTCATCGGCGCCAGTGCCACGCAGTACGAGCAGAACGGCCTGTTGACCACGGGCAACGTCGAGAACCTGTCGCCCTACCAGGTGCTGGTGGTCGCCTCGCTGGTCCAGCGCGAATCCAAGCCGCAGGACTTCGGCAAGGTGAGCAGGGTCATCTACAACCGGCTCGTCGCACCCGATCACCGCAAGCTGGAGTTCGACTCCACGGTCAACTACTCCCTGGACCGCCAGGAGGTCGCGACCACCGACGCCGACCGTGGCCGCGACACCCCGTGGAATACCTATTTGCGCGAAGGGCTTCCGGCGACACCGATCTGCTCGCCCGGTCAGCCCGCGATGGTGGCCGCGGAGAATCCCGAGCCGGGGGACTGGCTGTTCTTCGTCACCGTCGACATGCAGGGCACGACGCTGTTCACCCGGGACTATCAGCAGCACCTGGCCAACATCGATCTGGCCAGGAAAAACGGTGTGCTCGACAGCGCACGATGACGCTCCGCAAAGCCGCGGTCCTCGGTTCGCCCATCGCGCATTCGAGGTCGCCCCAGCTGCATCTCGCGGCCTACCGCGCACTGGGGCTCACCGACTGGACCTATGAGCGCATCGAGTGCCAGGCCGCCGCACTGCCCACGCTGGTACGCGGTTTGGGGCCCGAGTGGGTCGGACTGTCGGTGACGATGCCCGGCAAGTTCGCCGCCCTGCAGGTCGCCGACGAGCGGACCACCAGGGCCGAGCAGGTGGGGTCGGCGAACACCCTGGTGCGGACGCCGACGGGCTGGCTGGCCGACAACACCGACGTCGACGGGGTGACGGGTGCGCTCGCCTCGGTCGTGACCGCCGGGGACGACGCGGCGGTGCTGGGCGCCGGCGGTACCGCCCCCGCCGCGCTCGCCGGGCTGGCCGAGCTGGGCGTGCGGGACGTCTGCGTCGTCGCCCGAGACGCGGCGAAGGCCGCGCCGCTGCTGGCGCTGGGCACGCGCCTGGGCGTCGGCACGCGGTTCGTCGAATTGGGCACGCCGGTGCCGCGCGTCGCCGTCGTCGTCAGCACGCTGCCGGCCGACGTGGCGGCCCGACACGTCGAAACCCTCACCGCCGCACCGGTTCTGCTCGACGCGATCTACGATCCCTGGCCGACGCCGCTCGCCGACGCGGTCGTCGCCGCGGGTGGCCGGGTGATCGGCGGTCTGCAGATGCTGCTGAACCAGGCCTTCTCGCAGGTCGAGCTGTTCACGGGGTGCCCGGCGCCCAAAGAGGTGATGAGCGCGGCGCTGGCCGGCACCTAGACTCCGGCCATGGCTGCGGCACTGGCATGCGCGCTGTGCTGGCTGGCCGCCCTCACCGTCTTCGACGTCAGGCACCGGCGGCTGCCCAATGCGCTGACCCTGCCGGGCGCGCTGGCGGTGCTCATCATCGCCGCGAGTGTCGGACGCGGTGGCGAAGCGTTGCTCGGAGCCCTCGCGCTGACCGCCGCCTACCTCGTCGTACACCTCGCCGCGCCGACCGCCATGGGCGCCGGGGACGTCAAGCTGGCACTCGGAGTCGGCGGACTGACGGGCGCCTTCGGGGTGGAGGTCTGGCTGCTGGCCGCGGTCGCGGCGCCGCTGCTGACGGCGCTATGGGGCATCGCGACGTGCCGGTGGCGCGGCCCGGTCGCGCACGGCCCGTCGATGTGCGCGGCAACCGTCGCCGCGGTCGCCCTGGCCGTCGCCGCGCCCTAGCGTGGCCGCGCCCGACGGATTACGTCAGGTGGAGGGCCGCATGGGAAGATGGGACGCGTGTTGCGATGGACCACAGCTGGTGAATCCCACGGTCGCGCCCTGGTGGCCATGCTCGAGGGCATGGTGGCCGGCGTCGAGATCACCTCTGCCGACATCGCCGACCAGTTGCGGCGCCGGCGGCTCGGCTACGGCCGGGGCGCCAGGATGAAGTTCGAGGCCGACGAGGTCACCGTGCTGGCGGGGGTGCGCCACGGCGTCACCCTCGGCGGTCCCATCGCCATCGAGATCGGCAACACCGAGTGGCCCAAGTGGGAGACGGTGATGGCCGCCGACCCGGTCGACCCGGCCGAACTGGACGGCGCCCGCAACGCCCCCCTGACCC
Organism: Mycolicibacterium madagascariense; assembly: GCF_010729665.1. Taxonomy (NCBI): domain Bacteria; kingdom Bacillati; phylum Actinomycetota; class Actinomycetes; order Mycobacteriales; family Mycobacteriaceae; genus Mycobacterium; species Mycolicibacterium madagascariense. Next base: position 2,666,750 of record NZ_AP022610.1, read on the forward strand.
GACCCCGACCGGGCCACGCCGACTACGCCGGCATGCTCAAGTACGACTTCGACGACGCGAGGCCGGTGCTCGAGCGGGCCAGTGCCCGCGAGACCGCGGCCCGGGTCGCGGCGGGGACCGTCGCCAGGGAGTTCCTGCGCCAGGCGCTCGGCGTCGAGGTGCTCTCCCACGTCATCTCGATCGGGGCCTCCGCGCCCTACGACGGCCCGCCGCCGGGCCCGGGTGATCTGGCCCGCATCGACGACAGCCCGGTGCGCGCCTTCGACGCGCACACCGAGCAGCTCATGATCGACGAGATCGAGGCCGCCAAGAAGGACGGCGACACCCTCGGCGGGATCGTCGAGGTCGTCGTCGACGGCCTTCCCATCGGCCTGGGCTCCTTCACCAGCGGTGACAACCGGCTGGACAGCCAGCTCGCGGCCGCGGTCATGGGCATCCAGGCCATCAAGGGCGTGGAGATCGGCGACGGGTTCGAGACCGCGCGCCGCCGCGGTAGCGTCGCCCACGACGAGATCTACCCCGGCCCGGACGGCGTCGTGCGCTCGACCAATCGCGCCGGCGGTCTGGAAGGCGGCATGACCAACGGTCAGGCGCTGCGCGTGCGCGCCGCGATGAAGCCGATCTCGACGGTGCCGCGGGCGCTGGCGACCGTCGACATGAGCACCGGTGCCGAGGCCGTCGCCATCCACCAGCGCTCGGACGTCTGTGCCGTGCCCGCCGCGGGCGTGGTCGTCGAGACCATGGTGGCGCTGGTGCTGGCGCGCGCAGCGCTGGAGAAGTTCGGCGGCGACTCCCTCGGTGAGACGAAGGCCAACGTCGAGGGCTACCTGGCGGGCATCGCGAAGCGTTCCGGCGGGCAGGCGTCGGGCTGATGGCGCCGCGGGCCGTGCTGGTGGGGATGCCCGGATCGGGCAAGTCCACCATCGGGCGGCGCCTGGCCAAGGCTCTCGGCGTGCCGCTCCTGGACACCGACGCCAAGATCGTCGAGACCACGGGCCGCACCATCGCCGACATCTTCGTCGACGGTGAGGCGGAGTTCCGCCGCATCGAGGCCGAGGTGGTGCGCGCGGCCCTCGCCGAACACGACGGCGTGGTGTCCCTCGGCGGCGGCGCCATCACCACCCCCGAGGTGCGCGAGGCGCTGGCCGGTCACACCGTCGTCTACCTGGAAATCTCTGCCGCCGAAGGCATTCGGCGCACCTCGGGCAACACCACCCGGCCCCTGCTCGCCGGCGGCGATCCCGGGGAGCGCTATCGCGAGCTGATGACGCAGCGCGTTCCGCTCTACCGGAAGGTGGCGACGGTGCGCATCAACACCAACCGCCGCAATCCCGGTGCCGTGGTGCGCCACATCGTCGCGCGGCTGGAGAACGGCAGCGCCGACCGGCACGCGGCGCGGCGCCGTCGGCGTCCGGCGTGGCGCCGGGGGCCCACCATCCTCAACCCAGCACCCACCACGGCCGCGCCGCCGAGCCCGGCGACGCTGGCCCGGCGAGCGGAGGCCCGCAATGACTGAACCCGTCACCGTCGACGTCCTCGTCGACCGGCCCTATCCGGTGGTCATCGGGCGGGGTCTGCTCGACGACCTGGGCCGCGTGCTCGACGGCCGTCACCGCGTGGCCATTCTGCACCAGCCGGTGCTCAACCAGACCGCCGAGGCGATCCGAAGTCACCTGGCGGACAAGGGAATCGACGCCCACCGCATCGAGATCCCGGATGCCGAGGCCGGCAAGGAACTGCCCGTCGTCGGCTTCATCTGGGACGTGTTGGGCCGCATCGGAATCGGTCGGCAGGACGCCGTGGTGAGTCTGGGCGGGGGAGCGGCCACCGACGTCGCCGGGTTCGCCGCCGCCACCTGGCTGCGCGGCGTCGACGTCGTGCACGTGCCGACGACGCTGCTCGGCATGGTGGACGCCGCGGTCGGCGGCAAGACCGGCATCAACACCGACGCCGGCAAGAACCTCGTCGGCGCGTTCCACCAGCCGTTGGCCGTGTTCGTCGACCTCGCCACGCTGGAGTCGTTGCCGCGCAACGAGATCGTGGCGGGCATGGCCGAGATCGTGAAGGCGGGCTTCATCGCCGACCCGATGATCCTGGACATGATCGAGGCCGACCCGCAGGCCGCGCTGGATCCCACCGGTGCGGTGCTGCCCGAACTGATCCGGCGCGCCGTCGTCGTCAAGGCCGAGGTCGTCGCCGCCGACGAGAAGGAATCGCAGCTGCGCGAGATCCTCAACTACGGCCACACGCTCGCCCACGCCATCGAGCGCCGCGAGCGCTACCGCTGGCGCCACGGCGCGGCGGTGTCGGTGGGCCTGGTCTTCGCCGCCGAACTGGGCAGGCTGGCCGGACGTCTCGACGACGAGACCGCCGACCGGCACCGCAGCGTCCTCACCTCACTCGGGCTGCCGGTGAGCTACGACGCCGACGCGCTGCCCCAGCTGCTCGAGTACATGGCCGGAGACAAGAAGACCCGCTCCGGCGTGCTGCGGTTCGTGGTGCTCGACGGGCTGGCCAAGCCGGCCCGGCTGGAGGGCCCCGATCCGGCGCTGCTGATGGCCGCCTACTCGGAGATCGGAACGCGATGAGCACCACCGTCAACGTCCTCAACGGCCCCAACCTCGGTCGGCTCGGCAAACGTCAGCCCGAGGTGTACGGGAGCACCACCCACGACGACCTCGTGACGCTCATCGAGCGGGAGGCCAAGGAGCTGGGGTTGTCGGTGGTGGTGCGCCAGACCGACAGCGAGGCGGAGCTGCTGGGGTGGGTGCACGATGCCGCCGACGCCAAGGAGCCGGTGGTGCTGAACGCGGGCGCGCTGACCCACACGTCGGTCGCCCTGCGCGATGCCTGCGCCGAACTGACCGCGCCGTTGATCGAGGTGCACATCTCGAACGTCCATGTGCGCGAAGAGTTTCGGCACCACTCGTATCTGAGTGGAGTGGCGACCGGCGTGATCGTCGGGCTCGGCGTGCAGGGCTACCTGCTGGCGCTGCGCTACCTCGCCGGCGGCGGCTAGGACTGCTCGCGACCCCGGTCGGTCGCGGGCTCCGAGCCGGCCGATTCGGCCTCGCGGGGCTGGGTCGGCGTCGAGGTGAAGGACTCGCTGCGGACGGCCTCGGCGCCCTCCGCGGACTCCGAACGCTCGTCCTCGGTGCGGTCCCGGCCGCCGACGGCGGCGAACACGTCGGTGTCGGCCCGCTCGTCGTCCTCCGCGCCGCGGCGCTGCACGGGCGGGGCCTTGCGGTCGACCAGCGCGCGACCCAGCGCGACACCGGCCAGGGCGAAGATGAACATCAGGAGCGCGGTGAACGCCGCGAACGTCGTCACCTCGTTGAGCAGGCCCTGGGCGTAGAGGTTCTCGTAGAACAGCGAGATGAACCACGCGACGAAGCCGCTGACGATGCCGGCGAACAGACCGCCGAGCAGCCACGTCATCGCGAGGTCTCCGCGCCGGTCCGGATCGGGATTGGCGCGGGCGTCGGCGCGGCCGTCGGTCAGGCCCCACACGAACGCCGCGATGGCGAACACCGCCACGAGCACGATGCTGACCACGAGGGCGCCGCTCTCCCAGAGGTTGATCAACGCCCCCTGCAGCAGCCGGACGATGACCATCAGCACCGCGAACACCAGTCCGCGCAGCAACCACTTGCTCATGGGGGCACAGCGTAGCGAGTACCGTCATGCGCTGTGACGATTTCCCAGCGTAGAGCGCGCCTGCGTCGCAGACTCGTCGCGGCCGGGCTCGACGCCCTCCTGATAACGGACCTGGTCAACGTGCGTTATCTCGTCGGTTTCACCGGCTCGAACGCCGCACTGCTGATTCGCGCCGACGACGACACACCGGTGCTCGCGACCGACAGTCGGTACCTGACCCAGGCCGCGCAGCAGTCGCCCGACGCCGAGCTCCTCATTGAACGCGCCTGCGGGCCGCACCTGGCGGCCACCGCGGCCGCCGTCGGGGTCCGGCGCCTGGGGTTCGAGAGCCACGTCGTGACGGTCGACGGTCACGCCCGTCTGGTGGCGGCCGCCGAGGGCGTCGAGCTGGTCGCCGCACCCGGGCTGGTGGAGGCGCTGCGCGAGGTCAAGGATGCCGGTGAGATCGCCCTGCTGCGGCTGGCGTGCGAGGCCGCCGACGCCGCACTGGCCGACCTGGTCGCCGCAGGCGGACTGCGGCCGGGCCGGACCGAGCGGGAGGTCGGCCGCGACCTGGAGTCCAGGATGCTCGACCACGGCGCGGACGGGGTGTCGTTCGAGACGATCGTGGCCGCCGGCGCCCATTCCGCGATACCGCATCACCGCCCGACCGACGCCGTGCTCGCCGCCGGGGACTTCGTCAAGATCGACTTCGGGGCGCTGGTCGCGGGATACCACTCCGACATGACGCGCACGTTCGTGCTGTCGCCCATCGCCGACTGGCAGCGCGACGTCTACGACCTGGTCGCGACCGCCCAGCGGCTGGGCCGCGAAGCCCTCGCACCGGGGGTGTCGCTGTCCGGGGTGGACGGGGCGTCGCGCCAGGTCATCGCTGATGCGGGCCTGGCCGAGAACTTCGGGCACGGCCTTGGGCACGGGGTCGGTCTGCAGATCCACGAAGCGCCGGGGATCAGCGCGTCCTCCGCCGGTACACTGCTTGCTGGCTCTGCGGTGACCGTGGAGCCCGGTGTCTATCTGCCCGGCCGCGGCGGTGTCCGTATCGAGGACACGCTGGTCGTCGGCAGTGACGATGCACCCGCACCCGAGTTGCTGACCCGGTTCCCGAAGGAACTGGCGATTCTCTAGAACGCTAGGAGTAGTACCCCCGTGGCATCGACCGCCGACTTCAAGAATGGGCTCGTCCTGCAGATCGACGGCCAACTGTGGCAGATCACCGAATTCCAGCACGTCAAGCCGGGCAAGGGCCCCGCGTTCGTGCGCACCAAGCTCAAGAACGTGCTGTCCGGCAAGGTCGTCGACAAGACCTACAACGCCGGGGTGAAGGTGGAGACCGCCACCGTCGACCGCCGCGACACCACCTACCTGTACCGCGACGGCAGCGACTTCGTGTTCATGGACGCCGAGGACTACGAGCAGCATGCGCTGCCCGAGTCGCTCGTCGGCGATGCGGCGAACTTCCTGCTCGAGGGCATGCCGGTCCAGGTGGCGTTCCACGACGGGGCGCCGCTCTACATCGAGCTTCCCGTCACCGTCGAATTGCTCGTCGCCAGCACCGAACCGGGCCTGCAGGGCGATCGCTCAAGCGCGGGCACCAAGCCCGCCACCATGGAGACGGGCGCGCAGATCAACGTGCCGCTGTTCATCAACACCGGCGACAAACTGAAGGTGGACTCTCGCGACGGGAGTTACCTCGGTCGCGTCAATGCCTGAACGTGCCGGGGCGAGCGGAGCGACGGGATGAGTGACCGTCGCGGCGACCGGGGCCGCCACCAGGCCCGCAAGCGGGCCGTCGACCTGCTGTTCGAGGCCGAGGCGCGCGGGCTGACCCCCGCCGAGGTGGCCGACGGCCGATCGACGTTGGCGCAGGGCGACTCCGAGGTGTCGACCCTCAACCCGTACACGGTCACCGTTGCGCGCGGCGTCACCGAGCACGCCGCCCATGTCGACGACCTGATCTCCACCCATCTGCAGGGGTGGACGCTGGACCGCCTGCCCGCCGTCGACCGTGCGGTGCTGCGGGTTGCGGTGTGGGAGTTGCTCTACGCCGAGGACGTCCCCGAACCCGTCGCCGTCGACGAGGCCGTGGAACTGGCCAAGAGTCTGTCGACCGACGAGTCGCCGGGCTTCGTCAACGGCGTGCTCGGTCAGGTCATGCTGGTGACGCCGCAGATCCGCGCGGCCGCGGCCGCCGTCCGGGGCACGGGCGAGGACGTCTGACCCAGGGACCGTCGGGTCGCGCATTCTTCGCCGTTCGAAAGGCTGCGCACATCGGGCACCAAGGTGACCGGCGTTGACTGTGGTCATGAACCACGGAACCGCTTCCAGCGCAGGCAATGTCGTCATCGTGCTCGACGGGGACACCGAGGCGGGCCAGTCGCTCGCCCGGCGCCTGCTCGCCGAGGGACGCCGCGTCGCCGTCGTGGTGCGGCATGCCGCCGACGGGGTCGCGGTGCTGCACGGGCAGTCCTACGACCGCGTCATGGTGATCGCCGCCGACGCCGACGACCGCGCGCAGTGGAGCCGCGTCACCGAGCGCGTGCGGGACCGGTTCGGGCGCATCGACACCGTGGTGCGGGCGCAGGACGCGGCTCTGCGCCTGCCGGCCTAGAGATCGAGCGCCTGATACGTCCGACGGACGAACCGGGGCTGCGCGGCCTGCAACTTCGCCAGCGACGTGTTGCCCGCCACCGCCGCGGCGGCCGCGTCCGAGCTGAGGTCGGGCAGATTCTGGATGAGGTAGAGCATGACGAGGTCGGCCGACGGGTCGGCCTGCCACCAGGTGCCGTAGGCGCCGGGCCAGCTGAACGTGCCGAGTCCGCCGGGGCCGTACAGCTGACGCGACTGCGCCGGTTCAGTCACCACCGACAGGTTCAGGCCGAAGCCGCGACCCCGCCAGAACGGCATGCCCAGGAAGGGGAACGTCTTCTGCTCGGGGGTCAGCCGGTCGGTGCGCATCAGCCGCACCGATTCCTCGGACAGCACCCGCACGCCGTCGAGCGTGCCACCGGCGAGCAGCATCCTGGCGAAGGCGAGGTAGTCGTCGGCGGTCGACCACAGCCCGGCCCCGCCCGTGCAGAACGTCGGCAGCGTCACCGGGGCGGGACCCATCACGTCGTCGCGCAGCGTGCCGGTCTCGTCGATCTGATACATCGTCGCCGTGCGTCGGCGACCCTCCTGGCTCACCGCGAAACCGGTGTCGGACATGCCCAGTGGGCCGAGCACGCGCTGCGCCAGCACGTCGGCCAGCGGTTGGCCCGCGATCCTGGACAGCGCGATGCCCAGGACGTCGGTCGAGTGGCTGTAGGTCAGCCGCTCGCCGGGCTGATGGGCCAGCGGTAACTTCGCCACGTCGGCCAGCCACTGGTCCTGGTCCTGGCGGAATCTCAGCGCGCCGTACGCGCGGCTCAGCGGTTGGCCCACCGAGAACGCGTACGCCAACCCGCTGCGGTGGGTCATCAGATCGTCGAACGTGATCGGCCTGCGCAGCGGCACGGTGGCGTCCAGCGGCCCCGACGGGTCGGCCAGGACGCGGACGTCGGCCAGCTCGGGCAGCCACCGCGTGACCGGATCGGTCAGCGCGAACGCGCCCTCCTCGACCATCGACATCGCCGCGGCCACGGTCACCGGCTTGGTCATCGACGCGATCCGGAAGATCGTGTCGCGCTGCATCGGCAGGCCGGCGTGGACGTCGCGGTGGCCGAGTTCGTTGACCTGCAGGACTTTGCCGTCCTGCCACACCATCGTCACCGCGCCCGCCAGCAGGCCCGCGTCGATGGCCTCGCGAATGGACGCCTGATTGCCGTCGAGGTTCACCGGGCCAGCCTAGTCAGCGCGGTCGACGACCGACGCGGGGTGCTAAGCTGCCGCGGAAGTTTCGACGTCCTTTAACGATCCGTCCCGAGAGGCGGAGAAGGAGGTCCGGATCAATCGTGGCTGCTCCCAGCCCCGACCGGGAATTGATGTCCGCCGCAGACGTGAGCCGGACCATCTCCCGCATCGCTCATCAGATCATCGAGAAGACCGCGCTCGACGGCGCCGATGCGCCGCGCGTCGTCCTGCTCGGCATCCCCACCCGCGGGGTCACGCTGGCCGCGCGGTTGGCCCGCCACGTCACCGAGTTCTCATCGGTGCCCGTGCTCGCCGGAGCCCTCGACGTCACGCTCTACCGCGACGACCTCAACTTCAAGCCACCCCGACCGCTCGCCGACACGTCGATCCCCGAGGGCGGCGTCGACGACGCGATCGTCGTCCTCGTCGACGACGTGCTGTACTCGGGCCGCACCGTGCGCGCCGCCCTGGACGCGCTCCGCGACGAGGGCAGGCCGCGGGCCGTGCAGCTGGCCGCGCTGGTGGACCGGGGTCATCGCGAACTGCCGTTCCGTGCCGACTACGTGGGCAAGAACGTGCCCACCTCGCGCACCGACAACATCAAGGTGCTGCTGACCGAGCACGACGGCCGCGACGGGGTCTTGATCGCCTCCCACGGGGGGCCGAAGCGATGAGCCGACACCTCCTGTCCGCCGCCGACCTCTCCCGTGACGAGGCGACGGCGATCCTCGACGACGCGGACAGATTCAGCCAGGCCCTGCTCGGCCGCGAGGTCAAGAAGCTCCCCACCCTGCGCGGACGCACCGTCATCACGATGTTCTACGAGAACTCGACCCGCACCCGGGTGTCGTTCGAGGTGGCGGGCAAGTGGATGAGCGCCGACGTCATCAACGTCAGCTCGTCGGGTTCCTCGGTGGCGAAGGGGGAGTCCCTGCGCGACACCGCGCTGACCCTGCGCGCCGCCGGCGCCGACGCGCTGATCATTCGGCACCCGGCTTCCGGTGCGGCACAACAGCTTGCGGAGTGGACGCGGGAGGGCGTCGACGGCGGCGGCGGGCCCAGCGTGATCAACGCCGGTGACGGCACGCACGAGCACCCGACGCAGGCGTTGCTCGACGCGCTGACCATCCGTCAGCGACTCGGCTCGGTCGAGGGCAGACGCGTGCTGATCGTCGGCGACGTCCTGCACAGCCGCGTCGCACGCTCCAACGTGCTGCTGCTGGCCACCCTCGGCGCCGAGGTGGTGCTGGTGGCGCCGCCGACGCTGCTGCCCGTGGGCGTGGCCGACTGGCCGGTGACGGTCTCTCACGACCTCGACGCCGAACTCCCCGGCGCCGACGCCGTGCTGATGCTGCGCGTGCAGGCCGAACGCATGAACGGCGGGTTCTTTCCGTCGGCGCGGGAGTACTCGGTGCTCTACGGGCTCTCCGAGAAGAGGTCGGCGCTGCTGCCGTCGCACGGGGTGGTGCTGCATCCGGGGCCGATGCTCCGCGGCATGGAGATCGCGTCGTCGGTCGCGGACTCCCCGCAATCGGCTGTGCTGCAACAGGTTTCCAATGGTGTCCACGTGCGGATGGCCGTGCTGTTCCATCTGCTCGTCGGCTCGGGTGCAGAGGTGAACGCGTGACGGTCCTGATCAGGGGAGTGCGGCTCTACGGGGAGGGCGACGCGGTCGACGTGGTGGTCGACGACGGCCAGATCGCCGCCATCGGCCCCGATCTCGACGGCCCGGACGACGCCGAGACCATCGACGCCCGCGGCAAGATCCTGCTGCCCGGCTTCGTCGACCTGCACACCCATCTGCGCGAGCCCGGCCGCGAATACGCCGAGGACATCGAAACCGGTTCTGCGGCAGCGGCTCTCGGCGGGTACACCGCGGTGTTCGCGATGGCCAACACCGACCCCGTCGCCGACAGCCCCGTCGTCACCGACCACGTGTGGCACCGCGGCCAGCAGGTCGGGCTGGTCGACGTGCATCCGGTCGGCGCCGTCACCGTGGGGCTCAAGGGCACTCAGCTCACCGAGATGGGCCTGATGGCCGCCGGTGTCGGCAGGGTGCGGATGTTCTCCGACGACGGGGTCTGCGTCGACGATCCGCTGATCATGCGCCGGGCGCTGGAGTACGCGAGCGGCCTCGGCGTCCTCATCGCCCAGCACGCCGAGGAGCCCCGGCTCACGGTGAATGCCGTTGCGCACGAAGGTCCGAACGCGGCGAAGCTAGGACTGGCGGGGTGGCCGCGGTCGGCCGAGGAGTCGATCGTCGCGCGTGACGCGATCCTCGCCCGCGACGCCGGGGCGCGCGTGCACATCTGCCATGCCTCCACCGCAGGTACCGTCGAACTCGTCAGATGGGCCAAGGAGCAAGGCATTTCGATCACCGCGGAAGTGACACCGCACCATCTGCTGCTCGACGACGCCCGGCTCTCCTCCTACGACGGACGCAACCGCGTCAACCCGCCGCTGCGCGAGGCCAGTGACGCGGTGGCCCTGCGGCAGGCCCTCGCCGACGGCGTGATCGACTGCGTCGCCACGGATCACGCCCCCCACGCCGCGCACGAGAAGACCTGCGAGTTCGCCGTCGCGCGGCCGGGCATGCTGGGCCTGCAGACGGCGCTGTCGGTCGTCGTCGAGACCATGGTGCGGCCGGGTGCGATGACGTGGCGCGACGTCGCCCGCGTCATGAGCGAGGCGCCCGCCCGCATCGTCGGACTGCCCGACCACGGCAGGCCGCTCGAGGTCGGCGAACCGGCCAACCTCACCGTCGTCGACCCCGATGGGACGTGGACGGTGAGCGGGGCCGACCTCGCCAGCCGATCGGACAACACGCCCTACGAGGCGATGACCCTGCCCGCCGTCGTGACGTTGACGATGCTGCGCGGCAAGGTCACTGCGCGCGACGGCATCTCACCGGCGCGCGCGGGCGCGGCCACCCGGGGGGACTCGTGAACACCCCCACGCTGATCGCGTCGTTCGTCATGGCGGCCGTGGTGGCCCTGCTGATCGCGTTCTTCATCCGCCAGATGATGCGCGGCTGGCTGCACCGGGCTCAGCGCCAGGCGTCGTTGATCGGCGCGCTGCCCCCGCTGCCGGACACCGTCGGACCGGCCATCGTCGGGGCCACCAAGGGCCTCTACGTGGGCAGTACGCTCGCGCCGAGCTGGCAGGACCGCATCGCGGTCGGTGACCTCGGCTTCCGGTGCAAGGCGGTGCTCACCCGCTATCCCGAGGGAATCATGCTGCAGCGCAGCGGGGCTGGGCCCATCTGGATTCCCGACGAGTCCATCACCGCGATCCGCACGGAGCGCGGCATCGCCGGCAAGGCACTGACCCACGACGGCATCCTGGCGATCCGCTGGAGGCTGCCGTCGGGCACGGAGATCGACACCGGGTTCCGCGGCGACGATCGTCGCGAACTCGCCAACTGGGTGGAGGAGGCCGTATGAGCGGGCAGAAGGCGGTCCTGGTCCTCGACGACGGACGGGTGTTCACCGGCACCGCGTTCGGTGCGGTGGGGCAGACGCTGGGCGAGGCGGTGTTCTCCACCGGCATGTCCGGCTACCAGGAGACGCTCACCGATCCGAGCTACCACGGGCAGATCGTCGTCGCGACGGCGCCGCAGATCGGCAACACCGGCTGGAACGGTGAGGACGGCGAGAGCCGCAGCGACAAGATCTGGGTCGCCGGGTACGCCGTGCGCGACCCGTCGCCGCGCGCCTCGAACTGGCGCTCCACCGGCAGCCTGGAAGACGAGCTGGTCCGGCAGGGCATCGTCGGCATCGCGGGCATCGACACCCGCGCCGTCGTGCGGCACCTGCGCACGGTGGGGTCGATGAAGGCCGGGGTGTTCTCCGGTGACGCGCTGGCCGAGGTCGACGAACTGCTGGCCAGGGTGCGCGCCCAGCCCTCGATGCTGGGTGCCGACCTCGCCGGCGAGGTGAGCACCACGGCCGCCTACGTCGTGGAACCCGTTGGCGAGCAACGCTTCACGGTCGCGGCGCTGGATCTGGGCATCAAGACCAACACGCCGAGGAACTTCGCGCTGCGGGGCATCCGCAGTCACGTGTTGCCGTCGAGCGCGACGTTCGACCAGGTCGCCGAACTCCAGCCCGACGGAGTGTTCCTCTCCAACGGCCCCGGTGACCCGGCGACCGCCGACCACGTCGTCGCGGTGACCCAGGAGGTCCTCGCGGCGGGCATCCCGCTGTTCGGCATCTGCTTCGGCAATCAGATCCTCGGGCGTGCGCTGGGCCGCTCGACCTACAAGATGACCTTCGGCCACCGCGGCATCAACGTGCCGGTCATCGACCACGTCACGCGTCGCGTCGCGATCACGGCCCAGAACCACGGGTTCGCGCTCGAGGGCGAAGCGGGCGAGGAGTTCGACACGCCGTTCGGCCGCGCCGTCGTCAGCCACACCTGTGCCAACGACGGCGTCGTCGAGGGCATCGCACTGCGTGATGGAAGGGCGTTCTCCGTGCAGTACCACCCCGAGGCGGCGGCGGGGCCGCACGACGCCAACTATCTGTTCGATCAGTTCGTCGACCTGATGGGGGAGGGGAAGTAATGCCGCGTCGGGAAGACCTCAACCACGTCTTGGTCATCGGGTCGGGACCGATCGTGATCGGACAGGCCTGCGAATTCGACTATTCCGGGACCCAGGCCTGCCGGGTGCTGCGGGCCGAGGGCCTGCAGGTGAGCCTGGTGAACTCCAACCCGGCGACCATCATGACCGACCCGGAATACGCCGACAACACCTACGTCGAGCCCATCACCGCGGCCTTCGTCGAGAAGATCTTCGCCCAGCAGGCCGAGCGCGGCAACAAGATCGACGCCGTGCTGGCCACCCTCGGCGGGCAGACCGCGCTCAACACCGCGGTCGCCCTGTACGAGGGCGGTGTGCTCGAGAAGTACGGCGTCGAGATGATCGGCGCCGACTTCGAGGCCATCCAGCGCGGCGAGGACCGCCAGAAGTTCAAGGACATCGTCGCCAAGGTCGGTGGCGAGTCGGCGAAGTCGCGGGTCTGCTTCACGATGGACGAGGTGCGGGAGACCGTGCAGGACCTCGGCCTGCCCGTCGTGGTCCGGCCGTCGTTCACGATGGGTGGGCTCGGCTCCGGCATGGCCTACAGCGCCGAGGACGTCGAACGGATGGCCGGTGACGGCCTGGCCGCCTCGCCGAGTGCGAACGTGCTGATCGAGGAATCCATCTACGGCTGGAAGGAATTCGAGCTCGAGCTGATGCGCGACCACCGCGACAACGTGGTGGTGGTCTGTTCGATCGAGAACTTCGACCCGATGGGCGTGCACACGGGTGACTCGGTGACCGTCGCGCCCGCGATGACGCTGACCGACCGCGAGTACCAGACGATGCGCGATCTCGGCATCGCGATCCTGCGCGAGGTCGGCGTCGACACCGGCGGCTGCAACATCCAGTTCGCGATCAACCCGCACGACGGCAGGCTCATCGTCATCGAGATGAATCCGCGCGTCTCGCGATCCAGCGCGCTGGCGTCCAAGGCCACCGGCTTTCCGATCGCCAAGATCGCCGCCAAGTTGGCGATCGGATACACGCTCGACGAGATCGTCAACGACATCACCAAGGAGACCCCGGCCTGCTTCGAGCCCACGCTGGACTACGTGGTGGTCAAGGCGCCGCGGTTCGCGTTCGAGAAGTTCCCCGGCGCCGACCCGACGCTGACCACCACGATGAAGTCCGTCGGTGAGGCAATGTCGTTGGGCCGCAACTTCATCGAGGCGCTCGGCAAGGTGATGCGCTCGCTGGAGACCCCGGGCCGCGCCGGATTCTGGACCGGCGAGGATCCCGACCTCACCGTCGACGAGCTCCTGACGCGGCTGAGGACGGCGACCGACGGCCGCATCTACGACATCGAACAGGCGCTGCGGCAGGGCGCCACGGTCGAGCAGGTGGCCGAGGCCTCCGGCGTCGACCCGTGGTTCGTCGACCAGATCGGTGGGCTGGTGTCGCTGTGGGCCGAGCTGCGCGAAGCACCCGTGCTCGACGAGGAACTGCTGCGCACGGCCAAGCACAGCGGTCTGTCCGATCGCCAGATCGCCGCGCTGCGACCCGAACTCGCCGGCGAGGAGGGGGTGCGCGCCCTGCGGCGGCGCCTCGGCATCCACCCGGTCTACAAGACCGTGGACACCTGCGCGGCGGAGTTCGAGGCCAAGACGCCGTACCACTACAGCAGTTACGAGTCCGACCCCGCGGCCGAGACCGAGGTCGCCCCGCAGACCGACAAGCCCAAGGTGCTGATCCTCGGCTCGGGTCCCAACCGCATCGGTCAGGGCATCGAGTTCGACTACAGCTGCGTGCATGCCGCGACGACGCTCAGCGAGGTCGGCTTCGAGACCGTCATGGTCAACTGCAACCCCGAAACGGTGTCGACCGACTACGACACCGCCGACCGGCTGTACTTCGAACCGCTGACGTTCGAGGACGTGCTCGAGGTGTACTACGCCGAATCCGTCTCGGGGGCAGGCGGTCCCGGCGTCGTCGGCGTCATCGTGCAGTTGGGCGGCCAGACGCCGCTCGGCCTCGCGCAGCGCCTCGCCGACGCCGGCGTGCCGATCGTCGGCACCAGCCCCAAGGCGATCGACCTCGCCGAGGACCGCGGTGAGTTCGGCGAGGTGCTCAAGAACGCCGGGCTGCCGGCGCCCCGGTTCGGCATGGCGACCAGCTTCGAGCAGGCCCGCCGCGTCGCCGCCGACATCGGCTACCCGGTGCTGGTCCGGCCGTCCTACGTGCTCGGCGGCCGCGGCATGGAGATCGTCTATGACGACGACACCCTGCGCGGCTATATCACCCGCGCGACGCAACTGTCGCCGGAACATCCCGTGCTCGTCGACCGGTTCCTCGAGGACGCCATCGAGATCGACGTCGACGCCCTCTGTGACGGCTCCGAGGTGTACATCGGCGGCGTCATGGAGCACATCGAGGAGGCCGGCATCCACTCCGGGGACTCGGCGTGCGCGCTGCCCCCGGTGACGCTGGGTCGCCAGGACATCGCGGCGGTCCGCCACGCCACCGAGGCGATCGCGCACGGGATCGGCGTGGTCGGACTGCTGAACGTGCAGTACGCGCTCAAGGACGACGTGCTCTACGTACTGGAGGCCAATCCGCGCGCCAGCCGCACCGTGCCGTTCGTCTCCAAGGCCACCGCGGTGCCGCTGGCGAAGGCCTGTGCCCGAATCATGTTGGGCGCCACCATCGCCGAGCTGCGCGGCGAGGGTCTGCTCGCCGCGACCGGTGACGGCGCCACCGTCTCGCCGAACGCGCCCATCGCGGTCAAGGAGGCAGTGCTGCCGTTCAACCGGTTCCGCAAGGCCGACGGTTCGCAGGTGGACTCCCTGCTCGGACCCGAGATGAAGTCGACCGGCGAGGTCATGGGCATCGACCGCGACTTCGGCACGGCGTTCGCGAAGAGCCAGACCGCGGCGTACGGGTCGCTGCCCGCCGCGGGCACGGTCTTCGTCTCGGTCGCCAACCGGGACAAGAGATCGCTGGTGTTCCCCGTCAAGCGGCTGGCCGACCTCGGGTTCCGCGTACTGGCCACGGAAGGCACCGCGGAGATGTTGCGCCGCAACGGGATTCCGTGTGACACCGTCCGCAAGCACTTCGAGGAGCCGGGCGGCGGCCGTCCCGAGCGATCGGCCGTCGAGGCCATCCGCGCGGGAGACGTGAACATGGTGATCAACACGCCGTACGGCAATTCCGGCCCTCGCATCGACGGCTACGAGATCCGTTCGGCGGCCGTGGCGATGAACATTCCGTGCGTGACGACGGTGCAGGGTGCGTCGGCGGCCGTGCAGGGCATCGAGGCGGGCATCCGCGGCGACATCGGCGTGATGTCGCTGCAGGAGTTGCACAGTCGGCTTGGCGAGGACGCTGCGACGTGACGACCTTCGGGTCGCGACTGGCCGTCGCCGTCGCCGACCGCGGACCCCTGTGCCTCGGCATCGACCCGCACCCGGAGTTGCTGACGGCGTGGGGACTCCCGGTGAGCGTCGACGGGCTGGCGGCGTTCTGCGACGTCTGCGTCGAGGCGTTCGCCGGTTTCGCCGTGGTCAAGCCGCAGGTCGCCTTCTTCGAAAGTTACGGCGCGGCAGGGTTTTCCGTGCTGGAGACGGCGATGGCCGAACTCCGCGATGCCGGCGTCCTGGTGCTCGCCGACGCCAAGCGCGGCGACATCGGCACGACGATGGCGGCCTACGCGACGGCGTGGGTGGGCGACTCACCCCTGGCGTGTGATGCCGTGACCGCGTCGCCCTATCTGGGCTACGGCTCGCTGCGGTCCCTGCTCGACACGGCGGTCGCGCACGGCCGCGGGGTGTTCGTATTGGCGGCGACGTCCAACCCGGAGGGCGCCAGCGTGCAGTGCGCGACGGTCGACGGCCGGTCGGTCGCGCAATCGATCGTCGACCAGGTCGGTGCCGAGAACCGGGGTGCGGCGGCCGGCTCGGTGGGCGTCGTGGTCGGCGCCACGCTGACCGACGTCCCGGACCTCGGCGAGCTGGGTGGTCCGGTGCTGCTCCCCGGCATCGGCGCCCAGGGCGGACGCGTGGATGGTCTGCGCGGACTCGGCGGGGCCGCACCCGGAACGTTGCTGCCCGCGGTGTCGCGCGAGGTGCTGCGCGCCGGTCCCGACCCGGCAGCGGTGCGGGCCGCGGCGGACCGCATCCGCGAAGCCGTGGCCTACCTCGCCCCCTGACGGTGCCCCCCGACGGTCGTGGCGGCGCTCCCGGAGGAACGTCACTCCTGACGCGCTAACTCCGGCTCGCACGTCAGGGTCGTGGTTCGGGCGGCATCGTCGTCCCGGAGCTGCCGTGGCGTGCGACGCGACGTGAGCGCCCCGTCGGGCATCCTCACCGAAGGCGCCCGCGAGAGCCGACGCCGCCCGGGAACGTCGCCGCCAAGAACGAGAGCCCGGAAACGACGACGGCGGGCCACCAGAATCGATGACCCGCCGCCGAGCAACCGTGCGGGTCTACAGCGGAATCCACACGGGGCCGAACCAGAAGCCCCAGCCCTGACCGTTGCCGGCGGGAACGGGGTAGACCTGCTGGCCGTTCCAGTTGAACGGCTGGTGGTCCTGTCGGGCCTGGTCGACGTTGCGGTGCTGCCAGTCGACGGGCGCATTGCCCGGGCCGTTGTGGTCGTTGCCGCCCCAGTTGTTGTTGCCGGGGCCGTTGTCGTGCTGGTCCTGGCCGCAGGGCGGCCGGTTCGGTTGGTTGCATCCCGGACCGGGGTCGGCGGACGCCGTTCCGAGGCCAGCGCCGAACAACCCGGCCATGGCGACCCCTGCGGCGAGCGTCGACGCGTACACGGCGCGCTTGATGGTCATCGGTGTCTCCAGTCATCACGTGCGAGGCGCGAGTTCGCCTCGTGACGACGACGTTAAGCAGTGGGCATGGGTGGGCTCTTTGGCAACCGTAGGCACGGGCTGTGGGTTGGATAACGGATTCAACACCGTTGTATGTCAGGACGATTGGGCGACGCCGACCGCGACGACGAAAACTAGCAAAGAAGCGATCGGAATCGGGCCGTGCCTCGCCCAGGAGCACGGGCTGGACGCGCCGGCACCGGTGACCGCGGCAGGCCACCCGGGGAGACCGACGAGACGGTCGCGATCGGGCCCCCACCCGCGGTCCAGCTCGACCGTTCCGACACGCCCGACACGCCATGACCTGGGAAATTCTCATCATTTGGGTGTGCCGGTGCAGCACCCTGGCCATACGCTGGCAGCCCGCCCCGACCCCGTCGTCGCCCCAACCGCCGCAAAACCGCCCATACGCAGGCACGACGCAGCGCTCGGGGCCCCGGCGGCGGGGAGGGCGTGCAGCCGGGCGATTTCCTGTCGATTGCCCTACACGCTGCGCTTTTGACCCGTCGAGGCGGGGGGTGGGGTTAGCTTTCGTCGGCAGCCGTGGGTACGGTCGTCGTCGCTGGCTGGTTCTCTAACCAGTCAAGACACAAGAAGACGATGGCCAGTACGAGATGGCGAGAGACGGAGGAACCCGTGGCCCTTCCCCAGTTGACCGACGAGCAGCGCGCGGCAGCGTTGGAGAAGGCTGCCGCCGCACGTCGAGCGCGAGCTGAATTGAAGGATCGACTCAAGCGTGGCGGCACCAACCTCAAGCAGGTTCTCAAGGACGCTGAGAGCGACGAGGTCTTGGGCAAGATGAAGGTCTCCGCGCTGCTGGAGGCGTTGCCGAAGGTGGGCAAGGTCAAGGCGCAGGAGATCATGACCGAGCTCGAGATCGCCCCGACCCGCCGTCTGCGCGGTCTCGGTGATCGTCAGCGCAAGGCCCTGCTGGAAAAGTTCGACTTCACGGCAGATTAGTGCCGGCGGGGGACCGGGCCGCGGTCACGATGAGTCGCATCGTCGTACTGTCCGGTCCCTCTGCCGTCGGCAAGTCGACCGTGGTTCGGTGTCTGCGCGAACGGGTGCCGAACCTGCACTTCAGCGTGTCGGCGACCACCCGGGCCCCGCGGCCGGGCGAAGTCGACGGCGTCGACTACTCGTTCGTCGACGCCGAGCGGTTTCAGCAGTTGATCGACGACGGCGCCCTGCTCGAATGGGCTGAGATCCACGGCGGCCTGCACCGCTCCGGAACGCCCGCCGAGCCCGTCCGCACTGCCGCCCGCAACGGGTGTCCCGTCCTGATCGAGGTGGACCTCGCCGGTGCGCGGGCCGTGAAGGCCGCCCTGCCGGAGGCCGTCACCGTGTTCCTGGCCCCCCCGAGCTGGGAGGCGCTGGAGTCGCGGCTGGTCGGACGCGGCACCGAGAGCCCCGAGGTGAGAGCGCGCAGGCTCGCGACCGCCAGGGAGGAATTGGCCGCCCAGGACGACTTCGACGTCGTCGTGGTGAACGGACAATTGGAATATGCCTGCTCAGAATTGGTATCCTTGCTGATGGGCCGCACGCCGGATCCGGCGTGAACCGATCGATCAGCTGACTAGCCCTCAAGACAAGCTTCAGGAGACACCTTCGTGACCACCCCTGTCGAGAGCACCGACTCCGACGCCGCCAACGCCTACGACACCCCGCTCGGCATCACCAACCCGCCGATCGACGAGCTGCTGTCCCGGGCGTCGAGCAAGTACGCGCTGGTGATCTACGCCGCCAAGCGCGCACGTCAGATCAACGACTACTACAACCAGCTCGGCGACGGCATCCTCGAGTACGTCGGTCCGCTCGTCGAGCCGGGCCTGCAGGAGAAGCCGCTGTCGATCGCGATGCGCGAGATCCACGGTGACCTGCTCGAGCACACCGAGGGCGAGGGCTAAGCCCACGGCGTCGACATGACCGAGCGCAAGCGGATCGTCGTAGGCGTCGCGGGCGGCATCGCCGCCTACAAGGCCTGCACGGTCGTGCGCCAACTCGCCGAAGCCGGTCACAGCGTTCGCGTCGTTCCGACCGAGTCCGCCCTGCGCTTCGTCGGGGCCGCGACGTTCGAGGCACTGTCCGGACAACCGGTGCGCACCGGCGTCTTCGAAGACGTCGACGAGGTCCCGCACGTCCGCATCGGCCAAGAGGCCGACCTGGTGGTGGTGGCACCGGCAACCGCCGACCTGCTGGCCCGCGCGGCGGCCGGTCGCGCCGACGACCTGCTGACCGCGACCCTGCTGACGGCGCGATGTCCGGTGCTCTTCGCACCCGCGATGCACACCGAGATGTGGTTGCACGCCGCCACGGCCCACAACGTCGACGTTCTGCGGCGCCGCGGCAACGTCGTCCTCGAACCGGCCTCCGGTCGGCTCACCGGCGCCGACAGCGGCGCGGGCCGACTGCCCGAGCCAGAGGAGATCACCACGCTGGCGCGGTTGCTCCTTGACCGCGCCGACGGTCTGCCGCACGATCTGACCGGCGTCAAGGTCCTCGTCACCGCCGGCGGGACCCGCGAGCCCCTCGACCCTGTCCGCTTCATCGGCAACCGCAGCTCCGGCAAGCAGGGGTACGCGATGGCCCGGGTGGCCGCCCAGCGCGGCGCCGACGTGACGCTGATCGCCGGCAACACCGCCGGTCTCGCCGATCCCGCCGGGGTCGACGTCGTGCACATCGGCTCGGCGAGCCAGCTGCAGGACGCGGTGTCCAAGCACGCGCCCGAGGCGCACGTCCTCGTGATGGCCGCCGCTGTCGCCGACTTCCGGCCCACCCACGTGGCCACCAGCAAGATCAAGAAGTCCCACGAACCGGGTGCCGCGTCGGCCCCCGCGATCGAACTCACCCGCACCGAGGACGTGCTCGCGGGGACCGTGCGGGCCCGGGCCGACGGTCAGCTCCCCAACATGCGGGCCATCGTCGGATTTGCGGCCGAAACCGGTGACGCCAACGGGGACGTGCTCTTCCACGCGAGGTCGAAACTGCAGCGCAAGGGCTGCGATCTGCTAGTCGTGAACGCTGTCGGCGACGGCCGCGCGTTCGAGGTCGACAGCAACGACGGCTGGCTGCTGGCGGCCGACGGCACCGAGGTCGCGCTGGAGCATGGTTCGAAGACGCTGATGGCGAGCCGTATCGTGGACGCGATCGTGGACTTCCTCGGACACGACCGGTGACGGGGTCGCTGGCAACACATTGCGCATGAGCGTTGCCCCCAGGCCGGGGGTGCGCGTGTCCGGCGCAGGGCACCGATAAGATTCGCACAACTAAGCTTTCGAAAGGGATGACACCGTGAGCAAAGGTCGGCTGTTTACCAGTGAGTCGGTAACGGAGGGACACCCCGACAAGATCTGCGACGCCATCAGCGACTCGGTGCTCGACGCGCTGCTCGCCCAGGACCCGAAGTCCCGCGTCGCCGTCGAAACCCTGGTGACGACCGGGCAGGTGCACGTCGTCGGTGAGGTCACGACGTCGGCGAAGGAGGCGTTCGCCGACATCCCGACCACCGTCCGGGACCGCATCCTGGAGATCGGCTACGACTCGTCGGAGAAGGGCTTCGACGGCGAGACCTGCGGCGTCAACATCGGCATCGGACGGCAGTCACCCGACATCGCCCAGGGCGTCGACACCGCCCACGAGACGCGCGTCGAGGGCGCCGGGGATCCCCTGGACGCCCAGGGCGCGGGCGACCAAGGCCTGATGTTCGGCTACGCCATCAAGGACACGCCCGAACTGATGCCGCTGCCGATCGCCCTCGCGCACCGGTTGGCGCGTCGGCTGACCGAGGTCCGCAAGAACGGCGTCCTGGACTACCTGCGTCCCGACGGCAAGACCCAGGTGACGGTGCAGTACGACGGCACGACGCCGGTGCGGCTGGACACCGTCGTGCTGTCGACGCAGCACGCCGACGGCATCGACCTCGACGGCACCCTGACCCCGGGCATCCGCGAGAAGGTCGTCAACACCGTGCTGGCCGATCTCGGCCACGAGTCGATGGACACCTCCGACTTCCGCCTGCTGGTCAACCCCACCGGCAAGTTCGTGCTCGGCGGCCCGATGGGCGACGCCGGGCTGACCGGCCGCAAGATCATCGTCGACACCTACGGCGGCTGGGCCCGCCACGGCGGCGGCGCCTTCTCCGGCAAGGATCCGTCGAAGGTGGACCGTTCCGCGGCGTACGCGATGCGCTGGGTGGCCAAGAACGTCGTCGCAGCCGGGCTGGCGGAGCGTGTCGAGGTCCAGGTGGCCTACGCCATCGGCAAGGCCGCCCCGGTGGGCCTGTTCGTCGAGACCTTTGGCTCGGAGACCGTCGACCCGGCCCGCATCGAGAAGGCCATCACGTCGGTGTTCGACCTGCGCCCCGGCGCGATCGTCCGCGACCTGGATCTGCTGCGTCCGATCTACGCGCCGACCGCCGCGTACGGCCACTTCGGTCGTACCGACATCGAGCTCCCGTGGGAGCAGACGAACAAGGTCGACGAGCTGAAGGCCTCGGTCTAGCTTTTCCGCCGAGCAGACGCAAACGGCCCTGAATCCACGCGATTCAGGGCCGTTTGCGTCTGCTCGTGCGACATGGGTGACCGCGGTCCAGCAGGATGGTCGTCATGGATCACGTGACGTTCATCCCGACCGCCGATCAACTGGCCTACACCTTCGGCGGAGCCGCGCCCGTCATGCGCATCGCACCGGGCACCGCGCTGACGTTGTGGACCGAGGACGCCTACGGGGGGCGCATCACCAGTGCGGCGGACGTCGCGAGCACGGCACTGGACACCGAGGACCTCAACCCGCAGACCGGACCGTTCTGGGTCGAGGGCGCCCAGCCGGGGGACACCCTGGCGGTACACCTGGTCGATCTGACGCCGGCGCGCACCTGGGGCGCATCGACGCTGATCCCGTTCTTTGGCGGGCTCACCAGCATTCCGGCCAGCCCCACGCTGCAGGACCCGCTGCCCGAGCGCACCTACCTCTACGACTACGACGCGGGCACGGAGACGCTCGGCTTCTCGGCCATCGGCAGCGACTTCCAGCTCCGGCTGCCCGCCAACCCCATGCTCGGCACGGTCGGCGTGGCCCCGGCCCGGCGCGAGGTGCGCACGTCCCTCGTGCCGGACTACTTCGGGGGCAACATGGACAGCCCCGAAATGGCCGCCGGCGCAACGTGTTACCTGCGAGTCAACGTCGAGGGCGCGCTGTTCTCACTCGGCGACGGGCACTACCGGCAGGGCGAGGGCGAGTCGTGCGGGACCGCGGTCGAGGGCGCCATGCACGTCACCGCGATCGTCGACCTCGTCAAGGGCGGCGGCCCGGCGTGGCCGCGGATCGAGACCGACACCCACCTGATGTGCATCGGCTCCGGGCGCCCGCTCGAAGAGGCCTGGCGGGCCGGGCAGGTCGAGATGATCGACTGGCTGGGCGAGCTCTACGGGTTGGACCGCCTCGACGCCTATCAGCTGCTGAGCCAGATCTCGGAGGTCCCGATCGCCAACGTCGTCGACACCAACTACAGCGCGGTCACCAAGGTCGACAAGCGACTGCTGCCCGCCGCGCCCGCCTACGGGGGACTGCACCACGAATTACGCAGCGCCGCGGCATCACTCGGCTCGATCTCCTACTGAGGGGCGATACATGGAACTCGGACTGACCGGCAAGCGATTCCTCGTCACGGGCGGCACCCGCGGGATCGGTCGCGCCGTCGTGGAGGGGCTGCTGGCCGAGGGTGCCGACGTGGCGTTCTGCGCACGGTCGGCCGACGCGGTCACCGACGCGCAGGCGGAGCTGACCGCCGACGGCAGCATCGCATTCGGCACCGCCGTCGACGTGCGCGACCAGGCGGCGCTCACCGACTGGGTGGCGCACGGCGCCGCGTCGCTCGGCGGCATCGACGGCGTGGTCGCCAATGTCAGTGCGCTGTCCGACGATTGGCTCAGCAGCATCGAGGTCGACCTGATGGGCACGGTCGGTCTGGTCGACGCCGCCCTGCCGCACCTGCTGGCCTCGGAAGCCGGCTCGATCGTCACCATCTCCAGCGTGTCCGGTCGCGAGATCGACGTGTTCGCCGGGTCGTACGGCTCGATCAAGGCTGCGGTCATCCACTACACGCAGGGGCTGGCCCACCAGCTGGCGGGTCAGGGCGTGCGCGCCAACACCGTCAGCCCGGGCAACACGTACTTTCCCGGCGGCGTGTGGCCTGCCATCGAGCGGGACGACCCCGAGCTGTTCAAGGCGTCACTGGACCTCAATCCGACGGGCCGCATGGCGACGGCACGCGAAGTGGCCAATGCCGTGGTCTTCCTGAGCAGTTCGGCGGCCAGCTTCATCACCGGCACCAACCTGCTGGTCGACGGGGCGCTGACGCGCGGCGTGCAGTTCTGAGCCGCTACCCGGTGAACTGGTAGTCCGACAGCGGGAAGCGACGACTGCGCACCATGGCCTCGGCGGTGGTGGTTGGGCGCAACGGCACGTCGCCGTTCTGGTCGAAGTAGTAGCTGTTGGCGAGCGCGCAGCTGTCCTGCCAGAAGATCTGCCGGTGCCGCTTGCGCATCATCTCGGCGAAGTAGCGGTCGTTGGCCGCGTGCGATACCTCGACCCGGGTGGCCGCGGCCCTGCGGGCCTCGGTCAGACACCTGGTGATGTGATGGGTCTGCGTCTCGATCAGCGCGAAGTAGGACGATCCCACGTAGCCGTAGGGCCCCATCACGGTGAAGAAGTTGGGAAAGCCCGGAATGCTGACGCCCTCGTACGCCTGCAGTCGGTGGCGTGACCAGAACTCCGCGAGCGTCTGGCCACCGGCGCCCGTGACGGGAAACGTCGGCAGGCTGTCGACGTCCATCACCTTGAAACCGGTCGCCAGGATGAGGACGTCGACCTCGCGGTGCGTCCCGTCGACCGTGGCGACGCCGGAACCGGTGACCGAGGCGATCGGTTCGGTGACGAGCTCGACGTCGTCCCGGTTGTAGGTCGACAGGTAGGTGTTGTGGAACCCGGGGCGCTTGCACCCCACGGCGTAGCGCGGGGTGAGCTTGTCGCGCACCACCGGATCGGCCACCTGGCGCTTCAGGTACGCCCGTCCCATTCTCTCGGCGCGTCGGGCCAGGGGGAACACCGTGTAGTACTGCGCCGAGATCGTGAAGGTCAACTCCACGTAGGCCTGACTGAGCGCTCGCTGAATCACCGTGCCGCCAGGGACCTTCATCGCCCAGCGGGCGACGGCGGGCAGCGGCACGTCCAGTTTGGGAGGCACCAGATCGGCGTGCGCTGAAACACCGTCACATGCTCTGCGAGAGGAGCGATCTCGGGGATCACCTGTACCGCCGACGCGCCCGTCCCGATGACCGCGACGCGCTTGCCGGTCAGATCCTGCGAGTGATCCCATCGCGCGGTGTGCATCGTGATGCCACCGAAGCCTTCGACGCCGTCGATGTCGGGAAGGTTGGGCACCGTCAACACGCCGCTCGCGTTGATCAGGAACCGCGCGTTCACCGACTCGCCGGTGTCCAGATCGATTCGCCAGCAGTGCGTTTCGTCGTCGAAGGTCGCCGAGGTGACCGTCGTGCCGAACGTGATCTTCTCCCGCAAGCCGTACTTGTCGACGCATCGCTCGGCGTACCCCTTGAGCTCGTGGCCGGGGGCGTAGGTGCGCGACCAGTCCGCGCTCTGCTCGAAGGAGAACTGGTACGAGAACGACGGGATGTCGACGGCGATGCCGGGATAGGTGTTCCAGTACCAGGTGCCACCGGGCTCCGCGCCCGCTTCGATGATCCGGTAGTCGCCGAAGCCGGCCCGTTCGAGCTGGATCGCCGCGCCGATGCCGGAGAACCCGGCGCCGACGATCACGACGTGCACGTCCGGTGTCATCTCGTCTATCCCGCCGGATGCAGCGCGGCCTTGAGCGCGGCCAGTCCGCGGTTGGTGGCCTCGGTGGCGGCGGGGGACACCATGGCCAGGCTGACGTAGCCGTGCACCATCGTCGGCTCGTTGCTTCGTTGAACGGGAACGCCTGCGGCGCCGAGCATTTCGGCGTACTTGCCGCCGTCGTCGCGCAGCGGGTCGTGCTCGGCGGTGCCGATGAACGCCGGTGCCAGACCGGCCAGCGACGAGGCGTTGGCGGGTGCGAGGTCCGTCGGCAGCGACGCGTGGTCGGACATGTCGAGGCCGGGCACGTACCAGGTCAGGAATGCCCCGATGACGTCGCGGTTCAGCAGCGGCGCGTCCGCGTTCTCGGTGAACGACGGCGCCGCCAGGTCACCGACCGCGACCGGGTACCACAGCAGCTGGAACGCCAGTGCCGGGCCGCCCGCATCGCGCGCCCGCAGCGCCATCACGGCCGCGAGATTGCCGCCCGCCGAGTCGCCTGCGACGGCGAGCCGGCTCGGGTCGCCGCCGAGTTCCGCGGCGTGCGCGCCGACCCACTGCAGTGCCGCCCAGGCGTCCTCGACGCCGGCGGGGTAGGGATGCTCCGGCGCCAGGCGGTAGTCGACCGACACCACGATCGCCTCGGCGCCGATCGCGTGCGCCCGCGCGACGTGATCGTGGGTGTCGAGGTCGCCGACCGACCAGCCGCCACCGTGGTAGAAGACCACCACGGGCAGGTCGGCGTGCGCGGCGATCGGCGGCCAATAGATCCGCACCGGAACGCCTTCGGCGCCTTCACCGCCGACCGTGCGCTCCTCGTTGCGCATGTCCGGCAGCAGTTCGGCCGGGGGTTTGACCGCGCGGAGCTTCTCGCGGGCCACCTCCACGCCGTCGGAGAGGGTGAACTCCAGGGGCACCGCGTCGAGGAGCGCCTTGAGTTGGGGGTCGATGCCGGGTCGGGTCACGAGTCCGAGGCTAGCGCGCGGCGCAGGGCCGAGAGCCCGCGTTGGACGGCCTCGGTGGCCGCGGGCACCACGTCGGCATAGCCGAGATAGCCGTGCACCAGTGTCTCGGCGTTGTGCACCTCCACGGGAACGCCTGCGCCTGCGAGCAATTCGCCGTACCGGACGCCGTCGTCGCGCAACGGGTCGTACCCCGCGACCGCGACGTACGCCGGCGCCAGCCCGGAGAAGTCGGCCGCCCGGCCGGGCACCAACCGCACCGGCGGGTCCCTCAGGTCCTGGCCGTGGGCGTACCACCGGGAGAACTCGGCGACGGCGTCGAGCGCGAGGATCGGGGCGTCCGCGTTCTCGGCGAACGACGGCAGCGAGGTGTCCCAGGTGGTGGCCGGGTACCACAGCAGCTGGAACGCGACGGCGGGGCCGCCCTCGTCGCGCGCGAGCTGCGCGACCACCGCGGCCAGGTTGCCGCCGGCCGAATCACCGGCCACCGCAAGCCGATTCGGGTCCGCGCCCAACTCGGCGGCGTGCTCGGCCACCCACTGCGTGGCCGCCCACACGTCGTCGACGGCAGCCGGGTAGGGATGCTCGGGGGCCAATCGGTAGTCGACGGACACCACCAGCGCCCCGGATCCGACGGCGTGGCGGCGGGCGTCGTTGTCGTAGCTGTCGAGATCGCCGACCACCCAGCCGCCGCCGTGGAAGAACATCACCACGGGCACCGTCGCGGACCCCGCGTCGGGCGGCCAGTACAGGCGGATCGGGACGGCGCCCCCCGGGCCGGGGACCGTCCTGTCCTCGACGCGAAGCTCCTGGTGGACGGGTCGCCGGGGCAGGTCGCGAAAGCGTTGCCTGGCCGCCTCGGGACCGCCGTCGGTCGTCAACTGGAACGGCACCGCGTGCAGTACCTTCTCCAGGATGGCGTCGAGAGCGGGCTTGTCCGCAGCGGTGGGCACCGCCCCACCGTACGCAACCCGTGCTCGCGCGTGGAGGATGTCGCGACGCTCTGCTACACCACCTGCGTGAGCGACATCAGGCAGGCGGCCGAGCACGAGCCGATCGCCCGGGTGCTGCCCATGCTGTCCGTGCCGCACCTCGACCGCGAGTTCGACTACCTGGTGACCGCCGAGCAGTCCGACGACGCGCAGCCGGGGGTCAGGGCCCGGGTGCGCTTCCACGGCCGACTGGTCGACGCGTTCATCCTGGAGCGGCGCTCGGAGACCGACCACGAGGGCCGACTGGGCTGGCTGGACCGGGTCGTCTCCAGCGAACGCGTGTTGACCCAGGACGTCCGTCGGCTGGTCGACGCGGTGTCCGCGAGGTACGCCGGCACTCGGGCCGACGTCCTGCGGCTGGCGATTCCGCCGCGCCACGCGAACGTGGAGAAGCAGCCGATGCCGGAGCTCACCGCGGCGATCACGCAGCCGGTGGATCCGGCCCCCTGGGACGCCTACGGGCGGGGCGCCCACTTCCTCGACGCGCTCGCCGAGGGCCGCGCCGCCCGCGCGGTGTGGCAGGCGCTGCCGGGGGAGCAGTGGACCGACCGGCTGGCGGAGGCCGCCGCGATCGTCGTCCGGTCCGGCCGGTCGGCGTTGGCGATCGTGCCCGACCAGCGCGACGTCGACGCGCTGCACGCGGCCGCGGTCCGACACGTCGACGAGGACGCCGTCGTCGCGCTGTCGGCCGGGCTGGGCCCCGCCCAGCGCTACCGGCGGTGGCTCTCGGTGCTGCGGGGGCAGGCGAGGTTCGTCATCGGCACCCGCAGTGCGGTGTTCGCCCCGGTCGCCGATCTCGGGCTGGTCATGGTGTGGGACGACGGCGACGACACCCTCGCCGAACCCCGGGCCCCCTACCCCCACGCCCGCGAGGTCGCGATGCTGCGCGCGCATCAACTGCGGTGCGCGGGTCTCATCGCCGGGTATGCGCGGACGGCCGAGGCCCAGGCGCTGGTGACGAGCCGGTGGGCCCACGACCTGGTGGCCACCCGGCCGGTCGTGCGGTCGCGGACGCCCCGGGTCGTCGCCCTGGAGGACAGCGCGATCGCCCAGGAACGCGACGCCGCCTCCCACACGGCGCGACTGCCCTCGATCGCCCTCGATGCCGCCCGCGCGGCGCTGCGTGCCGAGCGACCGGTGCTGGTCCAGGTGCCGCGCCGGGGGTACGTCCCGGCGCTGGCCTGCGGGCGGTGCCGGACCATCGCGAGGTGTCGGACGTGCACCGGTCCCATGTCGCTGCCCGATCGGGGGGCCGGGGCGGTGTGCCGGTGGTGCGGCCGGACCGAGGCGACCCTGCACTGCGTGCGGTGCGGGTCGGACGCCGTGCGCGCCGTCGTCGTCGGCGCGCGGCGCACCGCCGAGGAGCTGGGCCGGGCGTTTCCCGGCACCACGGTGATCACCTCGGGCGGGGACGCCGTGCTGGCCGACGTGCCCGCCGCGCCCGCGCTGGTCGTCGCCACCCCCGGCGCCGAACCGGCGGTCGCGGGCGGATACGGCGCCGCACTGCTGCTCGACGGCTGGGCGCTGCTGGGCAGGCAGGACCTGCGCGCGTCCGAGGACGCCCTTCGCCGCTGGATGGCGGCCGCGGCGCTGGTCCGCCACCGCGGCGATGGCGGGGTCGTCGTCGTGGTCGCCGAGTCGGCGACGCCGACGGTGCAGGCGCTGATCCGGTGGGACCCGGTCGCGCACGCCGAGACCGAACTCGCCGAGCGGGCCGAGGTGGGTCTGCCCCCGGCGGTCCACATGGCCGCCGTCGACGGGCCCCGCGCCGCGGTGACGGCCCTCCTCGAGACCGCCCACCTGCCCGCTGGCGCCGACGTGCTCGGGCCCGTCGAGCTCCCGCCGGGGGCCAGGCGGCCTCCCGGTCTGGAACGCGAGAGCGAGGTCAGCCGGATGCTCGTCCGCGTGCCCCGCGACACCGGGCTTGAGCTGGCGTCGTCGCTGCGGCGGGCCACCGGCGTGTTCAGCGCCCGCCACGATCAGCCGCCCGTTCGCGTGCAGATCGACCCCTTGCACATAGGGTGATGCGGACGCTGGACCGGGGAGGTGACGTGAAGCAGGCTGTGGGACGGTCGATCCCGTGGGCGTTCCTCGCGTCCGACGGCGAGTGTCACCGAACCGACGACCGACCGACTGGCTGACACGTGCGCATCATCTTCGCGGGCACACCCGAACCCGCACTTCCCTCGCTGCACCGACTGGTCGCGTCGCCGCAGCACGACGTGGTCGCGGTGCTCACCCGGCCCGACGCGGCCGCGGGCCGGCGGGGCAAACCCGCTCCGTCGCCGGTGGCGCGCGCCGCCGCCGACGCCGGGATCCCCGTGCTGCGGCCGACGCGCCCGAACGACGCGGACTTCGTCGCCGAGCTGCGCGAGCTCGCCCCGGACTGCTGTGCCGTCGTGGCCTACGGTGCGCTGCTGCGCGACGGCCTGCTCTCGGTGCCGCCGGCGGGCTGGATCAACCTGCACTTCTCGCTGCTGCCCGCCTGGCGGGGGGCCGCGCCCGTGCAGGCCGCCATCGCGGCGGGCGACGAGGTGACGGGGGCGACGACGTTCCGCATCGAGCCCAGCTTGGACTCCGGCCCCGTGTACGGCGTGGTCACCGAGGCCGTGCGCCCGACCGACACGGCGGGGGACCTGCTGGAGCGGCTGTCGGTCTCGGGCGCGGTGCTGCTGGAGAGGACGCTCGACGGCATCGCCGACGGGTCGCTGACCGCGGTGCCCCAGCCCGTCGAGGGCGTGACGATCGCGCCGAAGATCACCGTCGAGGAGGCCAGGGTCCGGTGGGATCTGCCGGCCCAGGTGGTGGACAGGAGGATTCGTGCGGTCACCCCGAACCCGGGCGCGTGGACGATGATCGGGGATCTGCGGGTCAAGGTCGGACCCGTCACCACGGTGGAGGCAGATCCGTTGCCGCCCGGCGTGATTCACGTCGACCGTGAGGGCGTGCGGGTGGGTACGGCGTCCACGCCTGTGCTCCTCGGCGAGATCCAACCGCCCGGCAAGAAGCCGATGAGGGCCGCCGACTGGGCCCGCGGGGCCCGGCTCGACGCGGACGTGACGGCCCGATGACCCGCCCGCCCGGCAAGCGGCGCCCGCCGCGCAGGCCGCTGGATCCCGCCCGCCGCGCGGCCTTCGACGTGCTGCGCGCCGTCTCCGAGCGCGACGCCTACGCCAATCTCGTGCTGCCCGCCCTGCTCAAGGAACGCGGGATCACCGGACGCGACGCCGCCTTCGCGACCGAACTCGCCTACGGCGCCTGCCGGGCACTCGGGCTGCTCGACGCCGTGATCGTGCACGCCGCCAATCGCCCCGTGGACCGCATCGATCCCGTGCTGCTGGACCTGCTGCGGCTGGGCACGTACCAACTGTTGCGCACCCGGGTAGACGCGCACGCGGCCGTCGACACCGCCGTCGAACAGGCGGCCATCGAATTCGACACGGCGCGTGCGGGTTTCGTCAATGGGACGCTGCGCACCATCGCCTCCCGCGACGAGCAGTCGTGGGTGGCGGACCTCGCGCCGCAGGCGAACAGCGACCCGGTCGGCCACATCGCGTTCACGCACGCGCACCCGCGGTGGATCGGACAGGCGTTCGCCGATGCGCTCGGTGCCGATGCCGCCGAACTCGGCGCGCTGCTCGCCAGCGACGACGAACGCCCACTGGTGCATCTGGCCGCGCGGCCCGGCGTGCTGACCGCCGACGCCCTGGCAGAAGCGGTCGACGGCGAGGTCGGCCGCTATTCGCCGTACGCGGTCTACCTGTCCGGCGGTGACCCCGGCCGTCTCGACGCGATGCGCGACGGCGCCGCCCAGGTGCAGGACGAGGGCAGCCAGCTGGTGGCCAGGGCGCTGACGCTGGCGCCCCTGGAGGGCACCGACGCGCGCTGGCTCGACCTGTGCGCGGGCCCCGGGGGCAAGGCGTCGCTGCTCGCCGCCCTCGCGGCGGGCACCGACGCCCACGTGACGGCCGTGGAACCGACCCCGCACCGCGCCGAACTCGTCGAACAGGCCGTCCGCGGGCTGCCCGTCGACGTGCTGCGCGTCGACGGACGGGCGACGGGGCTGCCGCCGGCGTCGTTCGACAGGGTGCTCGTCGACGCGCCGTGCACGGGTCTGGGGGCGCTGCGCCGTCGGCCCGAGGCGCGCTGGCGCCGTCAGCCCGGCGACGTCCCGCCGCTGGCGAAGTTGCAGAAGGAGTTGCTGGCCGCGGCGATCGCGTTGACGCGCGACGGTGGTGTCGTCCTCTACGCCACGTGCTCGCCGCATCTGGCGGAGACGGTCGGCGTCGTGGCCGACGCGCTGCGGCGCCAGCCGGTGGAGGCGCTCGACACCCGACCGCTGTTCGACGCGGGACCCACCCCCATGACGGGTCTGGGCGCCGGCCCGCACGTGCAGCTGTGGCCGCACCGGCACGGGACCGACGCGATGTTCGCCGCGGCCCTCCGGGTGCGCCGGTGAGCGCCGAACTTAAGCTGGCCGCCATGGCTGAACCCATGATTGCGCCGTCGATCCTGGCCGCGGACTTCGCGCGGCTGGCCGAGGAGGCCGCCGCGGTCGCCGGCTCGGACTGGCTGCACGTCGACGTGATGGACAACCACTTCGTGCCGAACCTGACGCTCGGCCTGCCCGTCGTGGAGAGCCTGCTCGCGGCGACCGACATACCGCTCGACTGCCACCTCATGATCGAGGATCCGGCCCGGTGGGCACCGCCGTACGCCGAGGCGGGGGCCTACAACGTGACGTTCCACGCGGAGGCGACCGACGATCCCGTCGCCGTCGCCCGCGACATCCGGGCGGCAGGCGCCAAGGCGGGCCTCAGCGTCAAGCCGGGCACCCCGATCGAGCCGTACCTCGAGATCCTCCCGCACTTCGACACTCTGCTGGTGATGTCGGTGGAGCCGGGCTTCGGCGGGCAGAAGTTCATCCCCGACGTCCTGACGAAGGTGGCCGCGGTTCGCCGGCTGGTCGACGCCGGGGAGTTGTCGATCGTCGTGGAGATCGACGGTGGCATCAACGCCGACACGATCGAGGCGGCCGCCGAGGCCGGCGTGGATTGCTTCGTGGCGGGCTCCGCGGTGTTCGGTGCGGCCGACCCCGCCAGGGCGGTGGCGATGTTGCGTCGCCAGGCTGCGGCGGCCGCCCCCGCCACCCCGTGAACGTCGAGGCCGCCATGCGGTCGGCGGCCGCGCAGGCCGACGCCGTCAAGGGCAGCACCTACCCCAACCCGCCGGTCGGCGCGGTGATCCTGGACCGTGACGGCGCCATCGCCGGAGTGGGCGCGACGCAACCGGCGGGCGGGCCGCATGCCGAGGTCATCGCGCTGCGCCGGGCCGGGGAGCGGGCGCGCGGGGGCGCTGCCGTCGTCACGCTGGAGCCGTGCAACCATCACGGACGGACCCCGCCCTGCGTCGATGCCCTTCTGCAGCAGGGGGTTTCGCGGGTCGTCTATTCCGTCGCCGATCCCAACCCCGTGGCGTCGGGCGGGGCCGAGCGGCTGGCCGAGGCGGGGGTCGAAGTCGAGGCGGGCGTGCTGGCCGACGAGGTCGCCGGGGGCGCGCTGCGGGAATGGCTGCACCGTCAGCGCACCGGCAGGCCCCACGTCACGTGGAAGTTCGCGGCGAGCATCGACGGACGGAGCGCCGCGGCGGACGGCAGCAGCCAGTGGATCACCGGGGAGGCCGCGCGCGCCGACGTACACCGCCTCCGTGCGGCCGCGGACGCCATCGTCGTCGGGACCGGCACCGTCTTCGCCGACGACCCGACGCTTACGGCGCGGCTGCCCGACGGCTCGCTGGCGGAGCGGCAGCCGCTGCGCGTCGTCGTCGGAGAGCGGGAGATCTCATCGGAGGCCAGGGTCCTCAACGACGACTCGCGGACCATGGTCATCCGCACCCGCGACCCCCACGAGGTCGTCCGCGCGCTGGCCGACCGCACCGACGTCCTGCTCGAGGGTGGTCCCACCCTGGCGGGCGCGTTCCTGCGCGCCGGCGTGGTCGACCGCATCCTGGCCTACCTCGCGCCGATTCTGCTGGGCGGCCCGGTGACCGCGGTCGACGACGTGGGCGTGGCGAACATCGTCGCCGCCCAGCGGTGGCGCTACGACGGCGTGGAGCGCGTCGGCGCCGATCTGCGGGTGAGTCTCGTCCCGGGGTGACGTCGGATTCTCTTGGGCGCCAATGTGACTGGTGTCACGATCGGAACGGATTCGTTCGTCGAGTCGTTACGGGTTCGAGACCAGCAACGCCCGACGATGGGCCTGACTTAGGTCAACCTAACCCGTAAAATCGGGTCAGAGCCCAGCCATTCGGCGGGCCCCACCGCGAGAAAGAAGACGAGCGAATGACTGCATTGCAGGACTGGCTCAGCTTCGGCCCCGTCGATCAGAACGCCATCGTGCAGATGGTCTGCCGCCCGTTGCGCGCGGTATTGAACACCTCGGACGCCGAGGAGTGCGCCGAACTCAAGCTGATCAGCCCGGGCGTCGAGCGCTGCTGAGCCTTCAACCCCGAGCCGCGACCGGCTCCGTCGCGCTGTCGACGTCCTCGGCGTGCTGGTGCTTGGCCGTGATCAGCAGTCCGAGGACCGCTCCCACCACGCAGACGACCGTCGTGATGAAGAAGATCTGGCTGTACTGCATCGTGTAGGCCGCGCGCACGTTCGCCGCGAGTTGCGCGCCGATCTCCAACAGGTTGGTGCCCTTGGGTTTTGGCATCTCCGCCAGGTACTGGTTGAACTTGTAGAGACCCCAGGCGCTGAGGGAGGCCAAGCCGATCAGCATGCCGACCATGCGGGCGACCACGACCGAGGCCGACGCGATGCCGTGCTGGGCGGACGGCACGGCCCGCAGCGTCGCCGACGTCAGCGGTCCGATGACGAGCCCGAGGCCGACGCCGGCGAGCACCAGGTCGGTGTCGAACGTCGGCAACTGAACGAACCCGAGGTCGTGGTGGGCGGACAGGACGTTGACGGTCCAGTGCGACACCAGCCAGTAGCCGAACGCGGCGATCAGGAGTCCGACGAACGCCATGATGCGATCGCCGATCCGGGTGGCGAGCCACCCGCCGATCACCGCGCCGACGGGAAGGGCCCCGAGAAACCACAGCAGCAGGAAGAGGGTTTCGTTCTGCGGCTTGCTCAGCACGCCCTGGCCGAAGAGCTCGACGTTGACCAGCGTGACCATCAGCGCGGCGCCCGTGCACAGCGACGCGCCGAGGGCGGCGAGGAACGGCAGGAACTTCACCCCGACCGGGTCGATCAGCTTGGTCTTGGCGAACTTCTCCCAGACGAAGAAGGCGATGGCCGCGACGAGCGCCGCGCCCAGGACGGGCAAGCCCCAACTGGGGAAGACCTGCTTGCCGTCCGGCGACGGGTTGTACATGCCGAACACGACGAGCCCGAGCGTCAGCGCCAGCAGCACCCCGCCGATGACGTCGACCTTCTCGCGCGGTCCGTCGTCGTCGCGCGACGGCAGGCTGAACTGGATCATCACCATCGCGATGATCGCCAGCGGCACGTTGATCCAGAACACGTCGCGCCAGGTGCTCAGCGCCGCCACCACCGCGACGCCGTAGAGCGGGCCCAGCACGCTGCCGAGCTCCTGCGCCGCGCCGATGCCGCCCAGCACGGCGGCCCGGTTGCGCTCGGCCCACAGGTCCGCGGCGAGGGCCAGCGTCACCGGCAGCAGCGCACCGCTGGCCGCGCCCTGGATGGTCCGGCCGATCACCATCGTGAACACGTCGTCGGACAGCGCCGTCACGACCGAACCGACGGCGAACGCGGCCAGGCTCGACTGCAGCACCAGCTTGCGGCCGAAGCGGTCGGAGGCGCGGCCCAGCAGGGGCATCGCGGCGATGTAGCCCAGCAGGTACATCGTGATGATCGGGGTGACCCGCTGAATCTGATTCAGCGAGATCCCGATGTCCTTCATGATGTCGTTGATGATCGAGATGACGACATACGTGTCGAGCGCGCCGAGCAGCACGGCGAGCCCGGCCGCGGTGATCGCGATCCGCCGGTTGGAGGCCTTGGGCTCGGCGGCGCTGTGGGCGGCTGCCATTACGCGGCGGGCTTGGTGACGGTGACGGTCTTGCCCCAGTCGCTCAGCGTCATCTGCACGCTGTTGCCCTGAGACGGATCGAGCTTGGCCTGCACCAGATCGTGGTCGCCGTCCTCCCTGATCCACGCGGTGGCCGGCACGTCGCCGGTGGCGCCGAGGTTGGCCAGGCCGTTGACGGCGTTCGCGGGGACGGTCCCGGTGATCTTCACGGTGCCCACGTCGTTCACCGTCTCGCGGCCCTCGGCCTTGGCGCCGGTGAACGTGGCGAGGATGTTGGCGAGCCCGACGTCGGGGTTGAGGATCTTCGACACGTCGTAGATGTCGGCTGCGGGACCGAAGTTGGTGAAGCTGCCCGGAGTGAGTGCGCCGTAGAGGTTTCCGTCGGCGACGACGAAGTCGACGTCCTTGAAGGTCTGGCCGAAGGCGATGATGCTGGCCTTGCCCTGGGCGGCGACCGCGGGGACGTTGGTCAGGTCACCGGTCAGCGTCTCGATCGGCAACTGCTTGATGGTGCCGGTCACGTTGAGTTGGAGGTGGACGCTCTTCTGGGCCGCGGTGGTCTGCTGACTCTCCTTGAGCAACGTGGTCGCGTCGGGTAGCGGAGCGTCGGACTTCGGGGACGACGAGCTGCAACCTGCGATGACGAGGACTGCGGCGAGGAGGGAGAAGAGGACGGCAATGCGATGGCGCGTCTGCATGGTTGCATCGTAGAGGGTAGGGATGACGCGTTCGCGGGCCCGGGCATGCGCACGCGCTGCGCCGGGGTGGTCTGAGCTGGTCTTTCGGGTCGAGACGACGGCGTTCGCCAGGGCGGCCGGGCTGGTCGCGATGGTTCGCTCGCCGCACCGACTAGCCTGGTCGGCATGTTCACCGGCATCGTCGAGGAGTTGGGCGAGATCGTCGGCAAGGAGGACCTGGCCGACGCCGCCCGGTTCGTGATCCGCGGTCCGATCGTGACCGCGGATGCCGGCCATGGCGACTCCATCGCGGTCAACGGCGTGTGTCTGACGGTCGTCGACGTGCTCGGCGACGGCGCCTTCACCGCCGACGTCATGGCCGAGACGCTCAACCGGTCCAGCCTCGCCGGCGTCGGCGTGGGCAGCCAGGTCAACCTCGAGCGGGCCGCCGCGCTGAACGGCAGGCTCGGGGGTCACATCGTGCAGGGTCACGTCGACGGCACCGGAACCGTGATCGCCAGGACCCCGTCGGAGCACTGGGAGGTGGTGCGCGTCGCGCTGCCCGAGGCCGTGTCCCGCTACGTGGTGGAGAAGGGCTCGATCACCGTCGACGGCATCTCCCTGACGGTGTCGGGGTTGGGCGAGGACTGGTTCGAGGTCTCGCTGATTCCGACGACGCTGCAGCTGACCACGTTGGGGCGGGCCGCGGTGGGCACCCCGGTCAACCTCGAGGTCGACGTCATCGCCAAGTACGTCGAACGTCTCCTCGCGCACCGGGGCTGAGTCGCCGGAATCGACGGCGGGGCGCGGGTGCGTCCGGAGCGGGCAATAACCGGACGCCGCGTTTGGTTCATACTGTTGGACATATCTGTGGACGTCGCAGGGCTCGAAGGTCCCGACCGGGACGGCAAGGGTGGCAGGGATGACGAGGCTGGATTCCGTCGAACGGGCGATCGCCGACATCGCCGCGGGCAAGGCCGTCGTCGTCATCGACGACGAGGACCGCGAGAACGAGGGCGACCTGATCTTCGCGGCGGAGAAGGCCACCCCGGAGCTCGTCGCGTTCATGGTCCGCTACACCTCCGGCTACCTGTGCGTCCCGCTGGCCGGTGACGTGTGCGACCGGCTCGGCCTGCTACCGATGTATGCGGTCAACCAGGACAAGCACGGCACGGCCTACACGGTCACCGTCGATGCCAAGAAGGGCGTGGGCACCGGCATCTCGGCCTCGGACCGCGCGACGACGATGCGCCTGCTCGCCGATCCGGCGGCGGTCGCCGACGACTTCACCCGGCCGGGGCACGTCGTTCCGCTGCGCGCCAAGGAGGGTGGCGTGCTGCGTAGGCCCGGCCACACCGAGGCGGCCGTCGACCTGGCCCGGCTCGCCGGGTTGCAGCCCGCGGGCGCGATCTGCGAGATCGTCAGCCAGAAGGACGAGGGCGAGATGGCCCAGACCGACGAGCTACGGGTCTTCGCCGACGACCACGACCTGGCCCTGATCTCGATCGCCGACCTCATCGAGTGGCGCCGCAAGCACGAGAAGCACATCGAGCGCATCGCCGAGGCGCGCATCCCGACCCGTCACGGCGAGTTCCGGGCCGTGGGCTACACCAGCATCTACGACGACGTCGAACACGTCGCCCTGGTGCGTGGCGACGTCTCCGGGCCCGACAGCGACGGCCACGACGTGCTGGTGCGCGTGCACTCCGAGTGCCTGACCGGCGACGTGTTCGGGTCGCGCCGCTGCGACTGCGGGCCGCAGCTGGACGCGGCGATGGCGATGATCGCCCGCGAGGGCCGCGGCGTCGTGCTGTACATGCGCGGGCACGAGGGCCGCGGCATCGGGTTGCTGCACAAGCTGCAGGCCTATCAGCTGCAGGACGCCGGCGAGGACACCGTCGACGCGAACCTCAAGCTTGGTCTGCCTGCCGACGCCCGCGACTACGGCATCGGGGCGCAGATCCTCGTCGACCTGGGCATCCGGTCCATGCGCCTGCTGACGAACAACCCGGCCAAGCGCGTGGGCCTGGACGGTTACGGTCTGCACATCATCGAGCGGGTGCCGCTGCCGGTGCGGGCCAATGCGGAGAACATCCGCTACCTGATGACCAAGCGCGACCGGATGGGCCACGACCTGACGGGTCTGGACGACTACGACGAGTCGGTGTCGATGAACGGCTACGACGAGGGCGTGTACCTCCTCGGCGACCGGTTGCCGCCGACCGCGACCGAGCGGGGCGGTGCGACGCCGTGAGCGGAGGCGCAGGCGTTCCCGACATGCCGGCGGTCGACGCGTCGGGGCTACGGCTGGCGATCGTCGCCAGCACCTGGCACGACACGATCTGCGAGGCCCTCCTCGACGGCGCCCGAAGGACGGCGGCCGAATCGGGCGTCGCCGACCCCGACGTGGTCCGCGTGCTCGGAGCCATCGAAATCCCGGTCGTGGCACAGCAATTGGCCAAGTCGCACGATGCGGTCGTCGCCCTCGGGGTGGTCATCCGCGGGCAGACGCCGCACTTCGACTACGTCTGCGACGCCGTGACCCAGGGGCTGACGCGGGTGTCGCTCGACGAGGGCACGCCCGTCGCCAACGGCGTCCTGACGACCAACGACGAGCAGCAGGCGCTCGACCGCGCCGGCCTGCCCGGGTCGGCGGAGGACAAGGGCGCCCAGGCCGCGGCCGCCGCGCTCTCGACGGCACTGACGCTGCGCGACCTGCGCGCGCACTCGTGACCGACGACGCCGGCTGGGATCTCGAGGTCAGGCCGCACCTGACCCCGTACTTCGCCTACGGCGCCGCCGCCCTGATCGTCATCGCGCACGTCGCCGTCGGCTTCCTGCTCAAGATCCGGTCGTCGGGGGTGTACTTCCAGACCGCCGATCAGATCGCAATGGGCCTGCTGGGCGTCATCATCGGGGGTCTGGTCCTGCTGTTCGCTCGCCCGCGACTCAGGGTCGGGTCGGCGGGACTGCTGGTGCGAAACCTGTTCGGCGACAAGCTGATTCCGTGGTCGATCGTCGTCGACGTGAGGTTCCCGACCGGGGCGCGGTGGGCGCGCGTCGACCTGCCCGACGACGAGTACGTCCCGCTGATGGCCATTCAATCGGTGGACAAGCTGCGCGCCGTCGACGCGATGGACGCGGTGCGCGCGCTGGTCGTGAAGTACCGGCCCGACGTCACCCGACGTTCAGCGACATCGTGAGCTCCTGGGACGGGGCCGACGCGTCGACGACCCCGAAGCCCAGCTCCTCGTAGACCCCGCGGGCTGCGGCGTTGGCGGCGTCGACGCGCAGCGTGACGAACCGCACGCGCTGGGTGCGCGCCCAATCGATGGCGGCGGTCACCAGCTGATGTCCCAGCCCGCGGCCGCGCATCCCGGGTTCCAGCCACAGCGAGTACAGGTAGACCGAGTCCACGCTCTGACGCTGGGCGCCGATGAGCCCGACGAGGTGGTCGTCCAGGCGCACCGCGAACTGGGCGTGGGCGCGCAGCCGTCGGCGCCACTGCGCGGCGGTGAACACGACCTCCTGGCGGTACTGCTGATCATGGGTGCCCAGGGTGTCGTCCAGCGCGCGAAGTCGGAGCGTGGCGAACACGCGCCAGTCCGATTCGGCGAGTCGGGTAACCGTTGGGGCACTCATGCGGCGTCGCATGACTCCTTCACGCAGTACGGTAGAATTCGCAGATAGTGACCCATTTTCGCACGTCGGTGACCGCTCCGGAAACCGACTCCTCCCAGTTGTGCGCGACGCAGCTCATCGTCCGTCCCGGGACCCTGCCGACGCTCGTGTTCCCCGTCGTCGGCGGCCGTCCACCCGACGTCGACGAGGCGTGGCGGTATCTCGCCGAACCCGCGGAGTTCTTCGGTGTCGCGATGCCGGACCGGTCGGATCTCGCGACCGCGCTGGCGGGTGCGTCCACCGCGGCGGCGACCGCCATCACCGTGACGCTGACCGACACCGCCATCCTGGTGTCCCGCGCGCCGGTGACGCCGTGGCAACCGGTGCCCGTGTTCGTCGCGGGTGACGCGTCGGTGCCGCACGCGCATCTGGCCACCGATCCCTGGTGGCGGAGGATGGCCGCCCGGACCACCAGCAGGGGCGAGCTGGATCAGCGCGAGCGCTTGCTGAACGAGCGCGGCTACGCCGACGGGTTGTGCGGCGGCGTACCTCTACTCGGCGCGCTGGTGTGCCAGACCCCCGACGGCGCGGTCGGCGTCGACAACCCCGAGCCGACGTCGATCCTCGACCAGTTGACCCGCTGCGGTGCCCTGGCCGGGGTCGAGCGGGTCGCTGCGTGTCCCCCCGACGCCGAGCGGGTCTGGTGGGTGTCGCCACGCTTCGAGACCCACCCGGTGGCCGAGGTCGCCGGTGCGGCGTTCCCGGTCGACGCCGACACGGTCCCGTCGTTCGCGAGGTGGTCGTGAACCCGTTCGATCCAACGTCCTTCCGCGCCATGACGATCGACGGCTGGGAAGTGAGCTCCGACGGCACGTTCAGCGCCCACTTCACCCTGCGCGGTGACCGTGACGAGTCGTTCACCGAGGTCGTCGAGTTCGGCCCGGCGCTCGGCGGGCGCACCCCGGATGACCGGCTGCTGCGGTTGCTGGCGCTGACCTGTTCGCCGAGCTACTACAAGGCGGCCGCCCCGCCCGCCATCGAGATCGCCTTTCCCACCACCGGATTCGAGCGGCACTACCTCAGCGAGCTGATCGCCGGGGGGCTGGGGGAGTTCGCCTATCGCAACGGGCTGCCGGCCGCGCTTACGCCGGTGATCAGCGGTGCCGAGGCCGACGTGGCGGTCGGTCCCGCCGACGGCTGGGACCCCGAGGCCGCACCGCTGGTGCCCGTCGGCGGAGGCAAGGACTCCGTCGTGACCATCGAGGCGCTCAAGCGGCACGGGTTCCACCCGATGCTGTTCAGCGTCAACGAGTTCGACCCCATCGACCGCTGCATCGCGATCAGCGGGCTCGACAGCGTGCGGGTGCGGCGCCGGATCGACCGCAGGCTGATCGAGGCCAACGCGCGGGGCGCCCACAACGGGCACGTGCCGGTCACGGCGATCAACAGCGTCATCGGTCTCGTCGTCGCCGATGCGAACGGCCTCGGGCCCGTCGTCCTGTCCAACGAGCGGTCCTCCAACGTGGGCAACGTGACGTGGGAGGGGCGCGACGTCAACCACCAGTGGTCGAAGAGCATCTCCTACGAGACCTTGCTGCGAGACACGTTGGCGGCCTACGGGTTCGATCCGGATCGCTACTTCTCGCTGTTGCGTCCGCTGTCGGAATCCGAGATCGCCGACCGCTTCCGCAGCAGCCCGCAGTACTTCCGCGACTTCATCAGCTGCAACCGGCCCTTCGCGATCGACGCGGGCCGCCGCGGGGCGACCTGGTGCGGCCACTGCCCGAAGTGCCTGTTCGTCTACGGCCTGATGGCGCCGCGACTCGGCCGCGCCGAGGTGTCGGCGATCTTCGGCCACGACCTCTACGCCGAGACGGACAATCGGCCCGGTTTCGAGGACATCGTCGGCCTCGGGGTGCACAAGCCCTTCGAATGCGTCGGCGAGTACTACGAGGCCGCGCAGTCACTCCTCGACGTGCTCGACGACGATGCGTGGTCCGGCGTGCCGCTGGTCGAGGAATTCCGTTCGCGCCGTGACGAACTCGAGAAGGTCGCCGCCGGCGCCGACGACGGCGGCAGCGCGGTCGACTACGTGCCCGACCGGTACCGCGGCGCGCTGGCCGCGACGTGACACCGCCACCGTCCGACCTCGCGGGGCTGACGGTCGGCATCTGGGGTTTCGGGCGCGAGGGCGTCTCCGTCGCCAGGACCGCCGCCGCGGCGGGTGCCGCGCGCATCGAAGCCGTCGACGACGCCGGCCGCCTTCCCTTCGAGGAGCCCGAGGGCATCGACGGTCTCGTGGTGTACCGCGGCCCCGAGCACCTCGACCGGCTCGGCGAGTGCGACGTCGTCTTCGTCAGCCCCGGGGTGCCGTGGCGCCAGCCTGTCTTCGAGGCGTTGCGCGGATCGGGCATCCGGGTCACCAGCGCGGCGGACTGGTTCATGGCCCGCCACGGCGCGGCGACGATCGGCGTCACCGGCACCAAGGGCAAGAGCACGACCGCGTCGTTCCTCGGGCACCTGCTGACCGGGATGGGGGTCGACACCGTCGTGGCGGGCAACATCGGCACGCCGCTGTCAGACCTGGCGCCCGCCCCGGACGCCGTGGTCGTGGCGGAGCTGTCCAGTCAGCAGGCGGCGCTGCTGACCACCTCGCCGGCGGTCGCGGTGATCACGAATCTCTACCAGGACCACCTGGACTGGCACGGCGACCGCGACGAGTACTACCTGGCCAAGGCCAACGTGTTTCGCCGCGGCGCCCGCACGCTGGTCACGACCCCCGAGGTGGTCGGCGCGCTCGACCGTCTCGGCGTCGCACCCCCGCAGGACCGGCTGCGGCTCGTCGACCCCGCCTCGGTGCGCGCCACGCCCGCGGGCGACGGCCGATCGGTGATGACCTACGAGCACAACCGCATCAACGGTGCGCTGGCCGCGGCCGCCGCCGAGGAGGTCCTCGGCAGGCCGGTTTCACCGTCGGAGTTCGACGCCGCCGTGCTCGGCTACGGGGGTCTGCCGCACCGCCTACAGACGGTGCGCACCACGGGACGCATCCGGTGGATCGACGACACCCTGGCGACGACGGGGGAGAGCGTGACCGCCGCCCTGCGGGCGATGGATCCGGCCGAGCACGTCGCGCTGATCGTCGGCGGGCTGGACCGGGCGCTGAACTACGACCAGCTCGACGCCTACCTGCGCAGCGGGGCCCGCCGGGTGTCGCTCATCCAGGCGCCGACGAATGGCGTCGCGATCGGCCGGGGGTTCGCCGCGGACCATCCGTCGCGGACCCACGTGGTCTCCGGACTCCGGGAGGCCGTGCGCACCGCCGCGGCGCTGCCCGACGTCGACGTCGTGCTGCTGTCGCCGGGGGCGGCCAGCTACGACCTGTTCGCCAACTACGCCGCCAAGGGCGCCGCGTTCTGCGCCTACGTGGACGACCTCGTGACCGGCGTCGGCGGCCCCAACTAACCTGTAATCGTGCCCGATCCCGCGACCTACCGGCCTGCGCCGGGCTCGATACCCGTCGAGCCCGGCGTATACCGATTCCGCGATCCGCACGGCAGGGTGATCTACGTCGGCAAGGCGAAGAGCCTGCGCAGCCGGCTCAACTCCTACTTCGCCGATCTGTCCGGGCTGGCGCCGCGCACCCGGCAGATGGTGATGACGGCGGGCAGCGTCGAGTGGACGGTCGTCGGCACCGAAGTCGAAGCGCTGCAACTGGAATACAACTGGATCAAGGAATTCGACCCGCGGTTCAACATCCGCTACCGCGACGACAAGTCCTACCCGGTGCTGGCGGTGACGCTCAACGAGGAGTACCCGCGGCTGTTCGTCTACCGCGGCCCGCGTCGCAAGGGCGTGCGGTACTTCGGCCCCTACTCCCATGCCTGGGCGATCCGCGAGACGCTCGACCTGCTCACCAGGGTCTTCCCGGCCCGCACGTGTTCCAACGGAGTCTTCAAGCGGCACAATCAGATTGGCCGACCCTGCCTGCTCGGCTACATCGACAAGTGCTCGGCGCCGTGCGTCGGTCGGGTCTCGGCCGAGGAGCACCGCAGGATCGTGCTGGACTTCTGCGACTTCCTGGCGGGCAAGACCGACCGGTTGGCCCGCGACATGGAACAGCAGATGAACGC
The DNA here is from genome assembly GCF_010729665.1 of Mycolicibacterium madagascariense. Lineage (NCBI taxonomy): Bacteria > Bacillati > Actinomycetota > Actinomycetes > Mycobacteriales > Mycobacteriaceae > Mycobacterium > Mycolicibacterium madagascariense. The sequence continues at coordinate 2,709,932 of NZ_AP022610.1, forward strand.
CGCCGCCGCGGAGCTCGACTTCGAGCGCGCCGCCCGGCTGCGCGACGACATCGGCGCGCTCAAGCGGGCGCTGGAGAAGCAGACGGTGGTGTTCGGCGACGGCACCGACGCCGACGTGGTCGCCTTCGCCGACGACGAGCTCGAGGCCGCCGTGCAGGTGTTCCACGTCCGCGGCGGCCGGGTCCGCGGCCAGCGCGGCTGGGTGGTCGAGAAATCCGGTGAGCCAGGCAAATCCGGTCAGGAGCACCTGGTGGAACAGTTCCTCACGCAGTTCTACGGCGACCAGGCCGAGCTGGGTGGCGCCGCGGACGACGCCACCAACCTCGTCCCGAGGCAGGTGCTGGTTCCGGTGCTGCCGGACAACGCCGAGGAACTCGAGACGTGGCTGTGCGAGCTGCGCGGCTCCAAGGTGCAGATCCGGGTGCCGGTGCGCGGTGACAAGCGCGCGCTCGCCGAGACGGTGCACCGCAACGCGAAGGAGGCGCTGCAGCAGCACAAGCTCAAGCGGGCGGGGGACTTCAACGCCAGATCCGAAGCGCTGCAGAACATCCAGGAATTCCTGGGTCTGGCCGACGCCCCGCTGCGCATCGAGTGCATCGACATCAGCCACGTGCAGGGCACCGACGTGGTGGCCTCGCTGGTGGTGTTCGAGGACGGACTGCCCCGCAAGTCGGACTACCGGCACTACGCCATCCGGGAGGCCGCCGGTGACGGGCGCTCCGACGACGTCGCCTCCATCGCCGAGGTGACCCGGCGGCGCTTCGCCCGGCACGTAGCCGACGCTCAGGCGCCCGTCGTCGAGGACGGGAAGGCCCGACGCTTCGCCTACCCGCCCAACCTGTTCGTCGTCGACGGTGGCGCGCCGCAGGTGAACGCGGCCGCCGCCGTGCTCGACGAGCTCGGCGTCACCGACGTCGCGGTGATCGGGCTGGCCAAGCGGCTCGAGGAGGTGTGGGTGCCCGCCGAGGCCGATCCGGTGATCATGCCGCGCAACAGCGACGGGCTGTATCTGCTGCAGCGCGTGCGCGACGAGGCCCACCGCTTCGCCATCAGCTACCACCGCAGCAAGCGGTCCAAGCGGATGACCGCCTCGGCACTAGACTCCGTGCGGGGGCTGGGGGAGCACCGGCGCAAGGCGTTGGTGACGCACTTCGGGTCGGTGGCCCGGTTGAAGGACGCCAGCGTCGAGGAGATCACCTCGGTGCCGGGAATCGGGGTGGCCACGGCGAACGCCGTCCTGGAGGCGCTCGGGGTGCCTACGATCAGGGACGAGGATTCAGCGATGACGGGCCAGGACATGACGATCAGCGAGCAGCCCGGGCAGGACCACGCGTGAACGAGGCCGTGCACGACGGTCCCAGCACCGAGGAGCCGACGGCGGGCATCGACGTCGTCCTCGTCACGGGGCTCTCGGGCGCGGGCCGCGGCACGGCGGCCAAGGTGCTCGAGGACCTCGGCTGGTACGTCGCCGACAACCTGCCGCCCGAGCTCATCGCACGGATGGTCGAGCTGGGGTTGGCGGCGGGCTCGCGCATCACCCAGCTCGCCGTCGTCATGGACGTGCGCTCCCGCGGGTTCACCGGCGATCTGGAGTGGGTCCGCAACGACCTCGCGACGCGTGACATCACACCGCGCGTGCTGTTCCTCGAGGCGTCCGACGACATCCTGGTGCGCCGGTACGAACAGAACCGGCGCAGCCACCCCCTGCAGGGCAATCAGACTCTGGCGGAGGGCATTACCGCCGAGCGCACGATGCTGGCGCCGATCCGCGCGGCGGCCGACCTGGTGATCGACACGTCGTCGCTGCCGGTGCCCGCGCTGCGCGAGACGATCGAGCGGGCCTTCGCCGCGGAGACCGTGGCCCACACCAACGTCACCGTGGAGTCCTTCGGCTACAAGTACGGGCTGCCGATGGACGCCGACACCGTGATGGACGTGCGGTTCCTGCCCAACCCGCACTGGGTCGACGAACTGCGCCCGCACACCGGTCAGCATCCCGCGGTGCGGGACTACGTCCTCGGTCAATCAGGGGCGGCGGACTTCATCGACACCTACCATCGTCTGCTGGACGTCGTCATCGACGGATACCGCAGGGAGGGCAAGCGCTACATGACCGTCGCCATCGGTTGCACGGGCGGCAAGCACCGCAGCGTGGCCATCGCCGAGGCGCTCGCCGGGCGCCTCGGCGCCGAGGGCGAATTGACGGTGCGGGTGCTGCACCGGGATCTGGGCCGCGAATGAGCGCCCGCATCGTCGCGCTCGGCGGGGGCCACGGCCTGTATGCGACGCTGTCGGCGCTGCGTCGGCTGACCCCGCACGTGACGGCGGTGGTCACGGTCGCCGACGACGGCGGTTCGTCGGGTCGGCTGCGCAGCGAGCTGGACATCGTGCCCCCGGGCGATCTACGAATGGCGTTGGCGGCGTTGGCTTCCGACACTCCGCACGGTCACCTGTGGGCCACGATCATGCAGCACCGGTTCGGCGGCAGCGGCGCGCTGGCCGGTCACCCGATCGGCAACCTGCTGCTCGCCGGCTTGAACGAGGTGCTCGCCGATCCGGTCGCCGCGCTCGACGAGCTCGGCCGCATCCTCGACCTCAAGGGCCGGGTGCTGCCGATGTGCCCGATCGCCCTGCAGATCGAGGCCGACGTGGCCGGTCTGGAGTCCGATCCGCGGATGAGCCGCGTGATCAGGGGGCAGGTCGCGGTGGCCACCACGGTCGGCAAGGTCCGCCGGGTGCGGCTGCTGCCCGGCAACCCGCCCGCGACGCGGCAGGCGGTCGACGCGATCATGGCGGCCGACCTGGTGGTGCTCGGCCCCGGCTCGTGGTTCACCAGCGTCATCCCGCACGTGCTGGTGCCCCAGCTGGTGGCGGCACTGCAGGCGACCGAGGCGCGCCGCGCGCTGGTGCTCAACCTGGTGGCCGAGCCGGGTGAGACCGCGGGATTCTCCGCCGAGCGGCACATTCACGTATTGGCCCAGCACGCACCGGGTTTCACCGTGCACGAGATCGTGGTCGACGCAGCCCGCGTGCCCGGAGAGCGCGAACGTGATCAACTGCGGCGCACGGCGGCCAGCCTCGACGCTCAGGTCGAGTTTGCTGACGTATCCAGACCTGGTACACCATTACATGACCCGGCGAGGTTGGCTGCTGCGCTGGAGCGGGTGCGACTGCGCGGCAGGGCACCCGTCACGCCGACGGTGCCAACTGCCGCCGCTCGGTCGGTCGACGAGAGGTGACGGATTCGTGGCGATGACAGCCGAGGTCAAGGACGAGCTCAGCCGACTCGTGATCAACTCGGTCAGCGCGCGTCGGGCCGAGGTCGCCTCCCTGCTGCGCTTCGCCGGGGGCCTGCACATCGTGTCGGGCCGGGTGGTCGTCGAGGCCGAGGTGGACCTCGGGGTGATCGCGCGCCGGCTCCGCAAGGACATCCACGATCTCTACGGCTACAACGCCGTCGTCCACGTGCTGACGGCCAGCGGCATCCGCAAGGGCACCCGCTACGTCGTCAGGGTCGCCCAGGACGGCGAGGCGCTCGCCAGGCAGACCGGGCTGCTCGACCTGCGCGGCCGGCCGGTGCGCGGGCTGCCGGCGCAGGTCGTCGGCGGTAGCGTCGGTGATGCCGAAGCCGCTTGGCGCGGAGCGTTTTTGGCGCACGGCTCGCTGACGGAACCCGGGCGTTCGTCGTCACTGGAGATCAGTTGCCCCGGCCCCGAGGCGGCCCTCGCCCTGGTGGGTGCGGCCCGGCGCCTCGGCGTGAGCGCGAAGGCACGCGAGGTGCGGGGCAGCGACCGCGTCGTCGTGCGCGACGGCGAGGCCATCGGCGCGCTGCTGACCCGGATGGGCGCCCAGGACACCCGGCTGACGTGGGAGGAGCGCCGGCTGCGCCGTGAGGTGCGGGCCACGGCCAACCGCCTGGCCAACTTCGACGATGCGAACCTGCGCCGCTCCGCGCGCGCCGCAGTGGCAGCCGCGGCCCGGGTCGAGCGGGCACTCAACATCCTCGGCGACTCGGTGCCCGACCATCTCTCGGCGGCGGGCAAGCTGCGCGTCGAGCACCGGCAGGCGTCGCTCGAGGAGCTCGGCAGGCTGGCCGATCCGCCGATGACGAAGGACGCGGTCGCCGGCCGCATCCGACGACTGCTGTCGATGGCCGATCGCAAGGCCAAGCAGGACGGCATCCCCGACACCGAGTCCGCGGTGACCCCGGACCTGCTCGACGACGCGTGACCCGGGCCCGGCACACCGAGCCGCGGCGGCGGTCCGGCCGCCCACTGACCAGCCTTCGCGCCGTGATCGGCGCACCACTAGGCTGACGACCGAGAAATTCGACTTCAGACATCCGCCAGGGATCGAGACCTAAGGAGTACAGACAGTGACGGTTCGAGTAGGCGTAAACGGGTTCGGACGCATCGGCCGTAACTTCTTCAGGGCCCTCGACGCGCAGAAGGCGTCCGGCAAGAACGCCGACATCGAGATCATCGCGGTCAACGACCTGACGGACAACGCGACGCTGGCGCACCTGCTGAAGTTCGACTCCATCCTCGGCCGGTTGCCGTACGAGGTCAGCCTCGAAGGCGACGACACCATCGTCGTCGGCGACACGAAGATCAAGGCCCTCGAGGTCAAGGAGGGGCCGGCCGCGCTGCCGTGGGGTGACCTCGGCGTCGACGTGGTGGTCGAGTCCACCGGCATCTTCACCAACGCCGCGAAGGCCAAGGGACACCTCGACGCCGGTGCGAAGAAGGTCATCATCTCCGCGCCCGCGACCGACGAGGACATCACGATCGTGCTGGGCGTCAACGACGACAAGTACGACGGCAGCCAGAACATCATCTCCAACGCGTCGTGCACCACGAACTGCCTGGGCCCGCTGGCCAAGGTGCTCAACGACGAGTTCGGCATCGTCAAGGGCCTCATGACGACCATCCACGCCTACACCCAGGACCAGAACCTGCAGGACGGGCCGCACAAGGATCTGCGCCGCGCCCGCGCCGCCGCGATCAACATCGTGCCGACCTCCACCGGCGCGGCCAAGGCCATCGGCCTGGTGCTGCCCGAGCTGAAGGGCAAGCTCGACGGTTACGCGCTGCGGGTGCCGATCCCCACGGGTTCGGTCACCGACCTGACCGCCGAGCTGTCGAAGTCGGCCAGCGCCGACGAGATCAACGCCGCGTTCAAGGCCGCCGCCGACGGACCGCTCAAGGGCATCCTCAAGTACTACGACGCGCCGATCGTGTCCAGCGACATCGTCACCGATCCGCACAGCTCGCTGTTCGACTCCGGCTTGACCAAGGTCATCGACAACCAGGCCAAGGTCGTGTCGTGGTACGACAACGAGTGGGGTTACTCCAACCGCCTCGTCGACCTGGTCGCCTTGGTCGGCAAGTCGCTCTGACCGTCGACGATGGCGATCAGATCACTCGAGGACCTGCTGGCTGACGGCGTCGAGGGCCGCGGCGTCCTGGTGCGCTCGGACCTGAACGTGCCACTCGACGACGAGGGCAACATCACCGATCCGGGCCGGATCCTGGCGTCGGTGCCCACGCTCAAGGCGCTTTCGGACGCCGGTGCCAAGGTCGTCGTCGCGGCGCACCTCGGCAGGCCCAAGGGCGGACCCGACCCGAAGTTCTCCCTCGCCCCGGTCGCTGCGGCACTGGGCGCCCAACTGGGCAGGCACGTCCAGCTCGCCGGTGACGTGGTCGGCTCCGACGCGCTCGCGCGTGCGGAGGGACTGACCGACGGTGACGTCCTGATGCTGGAGAACGTCCGCTTCGACCCGCGGGAGACCAGCAAGGACGACGCCGAACGGCTCGCGTTGGCGAAGGCGCTGGCCGAACTGGTCGGGGGCGCCGACGGCTCCGGTGGCGCGTTCGTCTCCGACGGGTTCGGCGTGGTGCACCGCAAGCAGGCCTCGGTGTACGACGTGGCCACCCTGCTGCCGCACTACGCGGGCACGCTGGTGGCCACCGAGGTCAAGGTGCTCGAGCAACTGACGTCGTCGTCCGATCGGCCCTATGCGGTGGTCCTCGGCGGCTCGAAGGTGTCCGACAAGTTGGCGGTCATCGAGAACCTCGCGACGAAGGCCGACAGCATCGTCATCGGCGGCGGCATGTGCTTCACCTTCCTTGCGGCGCAAGGTGTTTTGGTGGGTACGTCGCTGTTGCAGCCGGAGATGATCGACACCTGCAAGAAACTGCTCGAGGACTACGGCGACGTCATCCACCTGCCGGTGGACGTCGTGGTGGCCGAGCAGTTCTCCGCCGACGCGTCGCCGGAGACCGTCGCGGCGGACGCGATCCCCGACGATCGGATGGGCCTGGACATCGGCCCGGAATCCGTCAAGCGCTTCACGGCCCTGCTGTCCAACGCCAGGACCGTGTTCTGGAACGGTCCGATGGGCGTCTTCGAGTTCCCGGCGTTCGCGGCGGGGACCAGGGGTGTCGCGGAGGCCGTGGTCGCCGCGACGGCCAAGGGCGCGTTCAGCGTGGTGGGTGGCGGTGACTCGGCAGCGGCGGTGCGCCAGCTCGGCCTGCCCGACGACGGCTTCTCCCACATCTCGACCGGTGGCGGTGCGTCGCTGGAATACCTCGAGGGCAAGGAACTGCCCGGCATTCAGATACTGGAGTCCTGACGACATGGCCCGCAAGCCGCTCATCGCCGGCAACTGGAAGATGAACCTCAACCACTTCGAGGCCATCGCGCTGGTGCAGAAGATCGCATTCTCGTTGCCGGACAAGTACTTCGACAAGGTCGACGTGACCGTCATCCCGCCGTTCACGGACCTGCGCAGCGTGCAGACCCTCGTCGACGGCGACAAGCTCCGGCTCACCTACGGCGCCCAGGACGTGTCGAAGCACGACTCCGGTGCCTACACCGGCGAGGTCAGCGGGTCGTTCCTCGCCAAGCTGGGGTGCTCGTTCGCCGTCGTCGGGCACTCCGAGCGGCGCACCTATCACCACGAGGACGACGCGCTGGTCGCCGCCAAGGCCGCGGCGGCGTTGAAGCACGGGTTGACCCCGATCGTCTGCATCGGCGAGGGCCTCGAGATCCGCGAGGCCGGCGACCACGTCGCCTACAACGTCACGCAGCTGAGGGGTTCGCTGGCGGGTCTGTCAGCCGAGCAGATCGGCGCGAGCGTGATCGCCTACGAGCCCGTCTGGGCGATCGGCACCGGCCGGGTGGCCAGCGCGGCCGACGCCCAGGAGGTGTGCGCGGCGATCCGCGCCGAACTCGGCGAGTTGGCGTCCCCCGCGATCGCCGACACCGTGCGCGTGCTCTACGGCGGGTCGGTGAACGCCAAGAACGTCGGCGAGATCGTCGGCCAGGCCGACGTCGACGGTGCACTGGTCGGTGGCGCGTCGCTGGACGGCGAGCAGTTCGCCATCCTGTCCGCGATCGCCGCGGGCGGACCGCTTCCCTGACCCCGCAGCCCTGATCACCGGCGGCGCCCGGTATTCTGGCGGCCATGATTTTGGCTCTGCAGATCACCCTTGCCGTCACCAGTGTCCTGGTGATCCTGTTGGTGCTGCTGCATCGGGCCAAGGGCGGCGGCCTGTCGACGCTGTTCGGCGGCGGCGTTCAGTCGAGCCTGTCGGGCTCCACGGTCGTCGAGAAGAACCTGGACCGACTGACGCTGTTCGTCACCGGGATCTGGCTCGTCTCGATCGTGGCCGTCGCGCTGCAGATCAAGTACGGCTCGAAGTAGCCCGCAGCAGCGCGGCCGTGGCGTCGGCGTGACCGTGCTCCGCCCAGCCCAGGGGAGTGGCACCGTACGTGGTGTCGACGACCCCGGTGTCCGCGCCACAGTCGAGTAGCGCCCGAACCAGTTCGACGTCACCGATCCAGGCGGCGTGGTGCAGCAGGGTGTGACCGTCGAACGCAGCGTCGAGGTCACCGCCGGCGGCAGCCAGTTCCCGCACGCCAGCGGGAGTGCCCGCACCGGCGATGGGTGGCAGGGGTCCGCGTGGCCGCCAGGGCGAGGGTGCGTTCGCCGGGCATCCCTCGGTGAAGCCGTGCGCGGCCAGCAGGGCCAGCCGGTCGGTGAATCCGTGGTCGCGTGCCCAGTCGACCTGACGCCGCACCATCTCGTCCGGCGTCTCCAGCGCGGCGCCGAGGCGTCGCTGCCATGGGCCGCCGTCACCGCGACCGAGCCCGGCGCGCAACAGGATTCGCAGATGGCCGTCGTCACGGCCGAACATCCGGTCGTACAGCGTCTGGGCGTCGTTCGGATCGGCGCCCCGGTCGAGCAGCAGGCCGGCCAGTGCGTCGCCTGCCGGATGTCGCGGCTGTCGGCCGGGACCGTGCTCGCCCTCGCCGAAGCACAGGGTCAGCACGGTGAACGGGGTCGGTTGGTCCGGTGACGCGTAGCCCGCATTGGGGTCGGCCCCCGCGTCGAGCAGGAGCTGGGCCGTTGCCAGCGGGTCCCGCTGCGGCACCCGCGACGCGGCCACGTGGAACAACGCCGTCCATCCGCGCGCACCGCCGGGTGCGTCGACGTCCTGCGGCCGCTGCTCGAGATGCCTACGCACCGCGGCGGGATCGCCGACGACGGCCGCCGCGTGGATGCTGCGCTCGGGCAGATCGGGGTGAGCGTCCAGGACGGCCGTGGCGGCCGCCCAGCGGTCGGGACCATCGTCGTGGGCGTAGCCCAGGCAGGCCAGCGACAAGAACTCGGTCAGCGGATCGGTCGTGTTTGCCGCCACGTCACCATTCTGTCAAGACGCGGCTGCGGACATGCCAGGAATCACTCAGCAGTAGACCTTACGATCAGCGCGTGCTCAGACTTCTCCGCGCAGGCGCCTTCGCGGCGGTTCTTCTCTGCGTGGGTGGGGGGATGGCCCGGGCCGATCCGCTCCCGGTCGAAGACGTGACGCAGTCGGCGGATACCGACGACGGGTGGCACCTCAGCGCGTCGCTGACGCGCATGACGATCAACTCGGTGCCCAACATGGCCGCGACGGCCTTCACCAGGGAGGGCTTCGTCACGGGCAAGGCCGCCGCTGCGATCGACGGCAGCGGCACGTCGGCGGTCAATTCGGGCACGCTGGTGGTCGGGCTGCAGCTGGGCTGCCAGATCGACCTCAGCGAGGGCGGCAGCATCGGCGGGGACGCCGACCTCGGGGTCAGTCCCGGGTTCAACGGCACCAACCTCTTCAACGACGTCGGCCCCTACGCCGATCTCGGCGGCAACGTGTCCATCAACCTCCTGCCGGGCACCATCACCAACGTCGGGCTCGGCAAGAAGGCGCTCAAGGGCCGCACCGGCGAGATCGTCGTGCACGACGCGCACGTCAAGGTCGACGCCTGCGGCGGGGCGGTCTCCATCCGCTTCTTCACGTCGGTGATGATCGACACCGACAAGTCCGACGACAGCGTCAACGCCTACGGGGACATCCTCTCGCTGTGAGACATCTCAGATTTGCCGCCGCCGCGCTGAGCGCGGGCGTGCTGGTCCTCGCTCCGGTCGCCGTCGTCGTCGCGGGGCCCGCCCGCGCCGACTGCACCAGCGCCGGTGACTTCGGTGCCGGCTCGGGGTGCCCGCCCCCGGGTGACACGTCGGGGGGCGGCTCGGGTGAATCGTGGCCGCCCACGTCGGTGGACTGGCCGCCGTCGCAGGATTCCAGCGACTCGTCGAGCAGCGGTGACAAGTCCACGCCGATCGTGCTGCCCGACGGCCAGACGGCACCGACTCGGCCCGCCCACCCGGCCGACACGAGCAGCGCGTCGGGCGGCACGTCCAGCAGCTCGTCCACCAGCACGTCGGCCTCGCCCACGCCGATCGTCCCGGTCGGGGCGGTGGCGACCGCGGCCCCCTCGACCGTGATCGTGGCTCCGGGGGGCTAGGCACCGTCGGCCTCGCCCTGCGGCCCGATCCCGGTACGCCGATACTTGACGCCATGGCAGACGCTCCCGACACCGCCCTCGCACCCATCGGCTCGGTGCGCCGCACCCAGGTAGGCCGCGAGGCCACCGAACCCATGCGCGAGGACATCCGACTGCTCGGCGCGATCCTCGGCGACACGGTCCGGGAACAGAACGGCGACGAGATCTTCGACCTGGTGGAGCGCGCCCGGGTGGGCTCGTTCCAGGTGCGGCGCTCCGAGATCGACCGGGCCGAGCTGGCCAGCCTGTTCGACGGCATCGACGCCAAGAAGGCGATCCCGGTCATCCGCGCGTTCACCCACTTCGCGCTGCTGGCCAACGTCGCCGAGGACATCCACCGCGAACGCCGTCGCGCCATCCACGTCGCGGCGGGCGAACCGCCGCAGCGCAGCAGCCTGGCGGCGACCTATCTCAAGCTGGAGTCCGCCGACCTCGACTCCAAGACGGTCGCCGAGTCGTTGGCCGGGGCGCTGGTGTCACCGGTCATCACCGCGCACCCCACCGAGACGCGGCGCCGCACGGTGTTCGACACCCAGCACCGGATCACCGAGCTGATGCGGCTGCGGCTGCGCGGCCACGAGCACACCGACGACGGCCGCAGCATCGAGCTCGAGCTGCGCCGCCACATCCTGGTGCTCTGGCAGACGGCACTGATTCGGTTGTCGCGGTTGCGGATTCAAGACGAGATCGAGACGGGTCTGCGCTACTACCAGGCGGCGTTCTTCGACGTGATCCCCAAGGTCAACGCCGAGGTGCGCACGGCGCTGCAGGCCCGCTGGCCCGAGGCGCACGTGCTCGAACAGCCCATCCTGCGTCCGGGCTCCTGGATCGGTGGTGACCGCGACGGCAACCCGAACGTCAACGCCGAGGTGGTCAGGCTGGCCACGGGCAGCGCCGCCTACACCGCGTTGGCCCATTACCTCGCCGAGCTCAGCGCGCTCGAGCAGGAGCTGTCGATGTCGGTGCGGCTGGTGCACGTCAGCGAGGAGCTGCAGGCCTTCACCGACGCGCACGGCGAGCCGGAGCGGGCCGACGAGCCCTACCGTCGCGCGCTGCGCGTCATCCACGCTCGCCTGACGGGGACGGCCGGCGAGATCCTCGACCGCCAACCGGAACACCTGCTCGACCTGGGGCTGCCGAGCTACTCGACGCCCGCCGAGTTCCTCGCCGACCTGGACCTCATCGACGCGTCCCTGCGCGCCAACGGCAGCACGGTGCTGGCCGACGACCGGCTGGCCCGGTTGCGAGAAGCCGTGCACGTCTTCGGGTTTCACCTCTCCGGACTGGATCTGCGGCAGAACTCCGACGTCCACGAGGAGGTGATGGCCGAGGTGCTCGCGTGGGCGGGCGTGCATCCCGACTACCGCTCGCTGGCCGAGTCCGACCGCGTCGAGCTGTTGACCGCCGAGCTGGCCACGCGCCGACCGCTGATCGGCCCCGGTGCGGAGCTGTCCGAACTGGCCCGCAAGGAGCTCGACATCACCGCGGCCGCCGCCCGCGCAGTGCGGGTGTTCGGTCCGGAAGCCGTGCCCAACTACATCATCTCGATGTGCGAGTCGGTGTCGGACATGCTCGAGGCCGCGGTGTTCCTCAAGGAGGCAGGCCTGCTCGACGCGTCCAGCGAGCAGCCCTACAGCCCCGTCGGGGTCGTGCCGCTGTTCGAGACCATCGACGACCTGCAGCGCGGATCGACCATTCTCGAAGCGGTACTGGACATTCCGCTGTACCGCGACCTCGTGCACGCCCGCGGCGAACAGCAGGAGGTCATGCTGGGGTACTCCGACTCCAACAAGGACGGCGGGTACCTGGCGGCCAACTGGGCGCTCTACCGTGCCGAGCTCGACCTCGTCGACACCGCCCGCAAGACGGGAATCCGGTTGCGGCTCTTCCATGGTCGCGGCGGGACCGTCGGCCGCGGCGGCGGGCCGAGCTACGACGCGATCCTGGCGCAGCCGCCGGGCGCCGTGAAGGGCTCGCTGCGCCTCACCGAGCAGGGCGAGGTCATCGCCGCCAAGTACGCCGAACCGACCATCGCGCACCGCAACCTGGAGACCCTGCTGGCCGCCACGCTGGAATCCACGCTGCTGGACGTCGAGGGTCTCGGCGACGCGGCCGAGCCCGCCTACCGGGTGCTCGACGATCTGGCCGCCCGCGCCCAGCGCGCGTACTCCGAATTGGTGCACGAGACACCGGGTTTCGTGGACTACTTCAAGCAGTCGACACCGGTCAGCGAGATCGGCGCCCTCAACATCGGCAGCCGGCCCGCCTCCCGCAAGCCCACCACGGCGATCTCCGACCTGCGCGCCATACCGTGGGTGCTGGCGTGGAGCCAGTCCCGCGTGATGCTGCCGGGCTGGTACGGGACGGGGACCGCCTTCCAGGACTGGATCGACGCCGGACCGGAATCCAGCCAGGACAGGCTCGCCGTGCTGCAGGACCTCTACGAGAAGTGGCCGTTCTTCCGCTCGGTGCTGTCGAACATGGCCCAGGTGCTCGCGAAGGCCGACATGGGACTGGCGGCCAGGTACTCCGAGCTCGTCGCCGACGAGGCGCTGCGGCACCGGGTATTCGACCGGATCGTGGCCGAGCACGACAGGACGCTGGCGATGCTGCGCCTCATCACCGGCCAGGACGATCTGCTGGCCGACAACCCCGCCCTCGCGCGCTCGGTGTTCAACCGCTTCCCCTACCTCGAGCCGCTGAACCACCTGCAGGTGGAGCTGTTGCGGCGCTACCGTTCCGGCGACGAGGACGAGTTGGTGCAGCGCGGCATCCTGCTGACGATGAGCGGGCTCGCCACGGCGCTGCGCAACAGCGGGTAGCGCCTCACTGTCATCCCGCGAGCAGCCGCAAACATGCGCCTTTCCGCGGCGTGTCGCGCACTTTGGCGTCTGCTCGCCGGGGGGTGTCAGCGGCGGGCGTACCGGATGACGCAGGGGTCGGCCGAGCGCGCGACGCCGCCGATCTGCGCGGGCACCGATCGCGGATACTCGGCCCAGGCCGGCGTCACGTCATAGCGGCCGCACAGACGGATCATGGCCATCGTCATGGCCGACAGCGAAAACGATTGCGCCGGACAGGAATGTCTGCCGTGCCCGAAGGCCGTCACCAGCATCGGCGACGCCAGCGCAGTCGTGTCGGCCAGGCGGTGGCGATGCCATCGGTCGGGATCCCACTCGTGCAGCCCCGGCGCGGCCGAGGCGTTGAGCAGCGGCAGCAGGGTCGCGATGGTCCATCCGGGTGGCACGTCGACGACGCCGACGCCGGTGTCGAACGCGACCGGCTGCACCACGGCGCGGGCCATGATGGAGCGCTGCGCCAGCCGCGTGCTCTCCAGGGCGCAGCGCTGAGCCAGCTCCCGATCACCCGACGCGACCAGCCGCAGCCGATCGGGGTCGGCCACCAGGTCGACGATCGCCCAGCCCAGCGCCGCCATCAGGTTCGACATCGAGGCGACGTGAATGAGCGCCACGTCCATCGCGATGCCGCGGGAGCGCTCTTCCGCGGGTTCGCCCGCCCACGCGTCGACGATGCGGCCGAACAACCCCGCGCCCGGTGCGTCACCCGCCTCCTGCCGACGCACGGCCGCGTCGACGACCGCGGCGACGTCGTCGAGGGCGGCCCGCTCGGCGCGCTTCCCCGACGCCGCGACGGCCGCCATCGCGTCGGGGTGGACGAACGCCTCGGACCCGTCGAGCACGTCGAACGCCGCCACCAACCGCTCGAAGGCCGCCCCGTCGGCGCTGCCCGGACCGGCCCACGACGCCAACCCCATGCGATGACCGAGCCGCCGCACGAGTGCGAACAGGTCGACCTCGCCGCGCGCGCCCAGTTCGCGCTCGGTCGCGTCGAGGGCCTCGGCGAGGTTGACCAGATAGGACGACACGTCGTCGCGACGGAACAGCGCGGCAGGCAGCAGCCGCCGGCCGGTGAACACCTCGTCGGGCAGTTTGCGCCGCAGCATCAGGTAGTCGGCGAGCCCCTTGCTGGCCGCGTCCTCCGGCAGCGCGTAGAACGACTCGACGCCGGTGGCGGAGAACGTGAACAGGTAGTCGTCGCCGGCGCTGCGCACCACGAAGGCGTCGCCGTGCGTGGCGCGGGCCGCGGCGATGGCCCCCACCGCATCGTCGACGGGGACGTCCCAGGGCAGGCCGATCCCGTCGGCGACGGGCAGGACGTCGAGGGGGCCGGGCACTCAGATGCCGGTGGTCCTGCGCACGGCGTTGAGCGCACCGCGAACCGCATGCTCGGTGGCCGACCACGGCGCGATCACCGACTCGCCGAGCCCTACGATGCGCTCGACCCGGTCCACGATAACCTCGAGGCGTTCGACGACGCCGATCAGCCGCGGCGCCAATTCGTCGATGCGGGTGATGGTCTGGTTGAACCGCTCCAGCGTGGCGTCCAGCCCGCTGGTCGACTTGTCGAGGTCGCTCAGCGTGTCGCCGAGTTCGGTGAGCAGGGTGTCCACCTGCTCCACCGTGACGTCGGCGTTGAGCGCCGCCTGCGTCAAGGTCCTGATCCGCTGGCGCCCGCTGGTCGAGCGGCCGACTCCCTTGTCTGCCATGGCAGACAGTATGGGGGTTGCTAGAGGTCCGCCGCGGCGGCTTTGTCGAGGAGCCACACCGTCGCGTCGCGGCCGACCGCGCCCGCCGCGGGGAAGTCCTCGGCGCTCGCGCCGTTGACGGCGGCCGCGACCGCCTCGGCCTTCTCGCTGCCCGAGACCACCAGCCACACCTCCCGCGACCTGACGACCGCGGGCAACGTCAGCGTTAGGCGCTGCGGCGGGGGCTTGGGGGAGTCGGTGACGCCGACGACGAACCGCTGGGTCTCTGCGGTGGCCTTGGTGTGGGGGAACAGCGAGTTGACGTGCCCTTCCGGGCCCATGCCGAGCAGGTGCACGTCGAATTCCGGGGTGGGCCCACCGCCGGGGGCATTGGCGGCCAGGACCTGCTCGTAGGCGAGCGCGGCGGCGTCGATGTCGGCGCCGAACTCACCGTCGCTGGCCGGCATGGCGTGCACGTTGGCGGCCGGGATGTCGACGTGATCCAGCAGCGCCTCGCGGGCCTGCTTGTCGTTGCGCTCGTCGTCGTCGGCGGGGACGTAGCGGTCGTCGCCCCAGAACACGTGCACCTTGGACCAATCGACCGCGTCGTCGTTGTCGCCCAGGTGCTTGAGCATCTTGATCCCGGTGCCGCCGCCGGTCAGCGAGACGTAGGCCGCGCCGCGGGCGCCGATCGCCGCGGTGATGGCGCCCGCCAGCCGCTGTCCGGCCGCCGCCACCAGGGCATCGGAGTCCGCGTACTTCTCGATCACCGTCTCGCTCACAGGTACTCCACCTTGTCGATCCCCTTCAGCGCCTCGAGATAGATGTCATCGGCGTCGAGCCGTCGCAGGTCCTCGGCGAGGCAGTCGCGAGTCTCCCTGCGGCCCAACGGAAGTTTGGCCTCGGGCTGGGCCGTCCTGGTCAGGCTGGCGGTGACGCCGTCCTGCGGTCGGCTCAGCGTGATGGTCTCGCTGGGCCGCACCAGCTCGACCTTGAGCTCGCCGCGGGCCCGTTGCACCGGGCCGTTGATGCGGCTCGCGAGCCAGCCGGCGAGGACGTCGAGGGCCGGCTCCTCGGCGCGGCCGGACACCAGCGCGGAGGTGATGTCCTCGTGGGGGCCTTGGTCGATCGCGGAGGTCAGCATCGCCCGCCAGTACGTGATCCGGCTCCAGGCCAGATCGGTGTCGCCGGGAGTGTAGCCCTCCAGCCGACTCTTGATGCACGCCAGCGGGTCGGTGCCGAAGGTCGCATCGGTGATGCGGCGAATCGCCAACTGGCCCAATGGATCTCGTGCCGGGACGCGCGGCGCGACGTCAGGCCACCAGGCCACCACCGGGGTGTCGGGCAGCAGGAACGGCGTGACGACGCTGTCGGCGTGCGCGGCCAGCGGACCGGTCAGCTTGAGCACCACCACCTCGCCGGCCCCGGCGTCGTGCCCGACCCGGATCTGGGCGTCCAGCTTGGGGTCGGCGGCGTCGCGATCGACCGGGAGCACGACGATCACGCGGCACGGGTGCTCGCGGCTGGCCGCGTTGGCCGCCTCGATGGACTCCTCCAGCATGTCCTCGCTGTCGGGGGCGATGACCAGGGTCAGCACCCGCGCCATCGTGAACGCGCCGCCCTCTTCGCGCAGACCGTCGAGCTTCTTGTTGACCGCGGTCGTCGTGGTGTCCTCGATGTCGACGATCACGATTGACGGCTCCTCGCGTAGGCGCGCGTCACGGCCGGCGCCATTCCCGGCCGGTGCGCTGCAACATCTCGAACGCCGACTGCGGGCCCCACCCGCCGGCCTCATAGGGATCCGGCTTACCGTGCGACGCCCAGTGCTCCAGCGCGGGATCCAATATCTGCCAAGACAATTCGACCTCCTGGTTCACGGGGAACAACGAGGGCTCACCGAGCAGCACGTCGAGGATCAATCTCTCGTACGCCTCGGGGGACTCCTCGGCGAAGGCCGACCCGTAGGAGAAGTCCATGTTGACGTCGCGGACCTCCATCGCATGACCCGGGACCTTGGAGCCGAAGCGCAGCGTGATGCCCTCGTCGGGTTGCACCCGGATGACGAGCGCGTTCTTGCCGAGTTCATCGGTCATCGTGGCGTCGAACGGCAGATGCGGCGCCCGCTTGAACACCAGGGCGATCTCGGTGACCCGACGGCCGAGCCGCTTGCCGGTGCGCAGATAGAACGGCACGCCGGCCCACCGCCTGGTGTCCACCTCGAGGGTGATCGCGGCGAACGTCTCGGTGGTCGACGTCGAGGAGAAGCCGTCCTCCTCGAGCAGGCCGACCACCTTCTGACCGCCCTGCCAGCCCGCGGTGTACTGACCGCGAGAGGTGTTCTCCTGCAACGGTTCTGCCAGTCGGGTGGCGGAGAGCACCTTGATCTTCTCGGCCTGCAACTCGGCGGGACTGAAGTTGACGGGCTCCTCCATCGCGGTCAGCGCCAGCAGCTGGATGAGGTGGTTCTGGATCACGTCGCGCGCGGCGCCCACGCCGTCGTAGTAGCCGGCGCGCCCGCCGAGACCGATGTCCTCGGCCATGGTGATCTGGACGTGATCGACGTAGTGGGCGTTCCAGATCGGGTCGAACAGCTGGTTCGCGAATCGCAGGGCCAGGATGTTCTGGACCGTCTCCTTGCCGAGGTAGTGGTCGATGCGGAACACCGACGACTCGGGGAACACGCTGTTGACGACCTGGTTGAGTGACTTCGCGCTCTCCAGGTCGTGCCCGAACGGCTTCTCGATCACCACGCGGCTCCACCGGTCACCGTCGGGCCGCGTCAGGCCCGACGTCGACAGCTGTTCGCAGACCGTCGGGAAGGCCTTCGGCGGAATCGACAGGTAGAAGGCGTGATTGCCACCGGTGCCACGCTCGGCATCGAGTTTGGCGAGGGTCTCGGCCAGCCGCGCGAACGCCGCGTCCTCGTCGAAGGCGCCCTTGACGAACCGGATGCCTTCGTTGAGCCGGTCCCAGACCTCCTGCCGGAACGGCGTGCGCGCATGCGCCTGGACCGCCTTCAGCACGATGTCGCCGAAGTCCGCATCGGTCCAGTCCCGGCGGGCGAAACCGACCAGCGAGAAGGTCGGGGGCAGCAGGCCCCGGTTGGCGAGGTCGTAGATGGCGGGCATCAACTTCTTGGTCGCCAGATCGCCGGTCACGCCGAAGATGACGACCGCACACGGACCCGCGATGCGGGGCAAGCGCTTGTCGAGCTTGTCCCGCAGCGGGTTCTGCCAACCGGTGGCAGCGCCAGCACCACTCACCGGAGGGCTCAAGACTTCTTTTCGTCCAGCTGGCCCTGGGTGGCCTCGAGCAGCTCGCCCCACGACTTCTCGAACTTGTCGACGCCCTCGTTCTCCAGCACCAGGAACACGTCGGTGAGGTCGATGCCGATCGACGCCAGCTGATCGAACACCATCTGCGAGGCGCCGGCCGTGCCGCTGATCGTGTCGCCCTTGACCTCGCCGTGGTCGGCGACGGCCTCCAGGGTCTTCTCCGGCATGGTGTTGACGGTGTTCTTCGCGACCAACTCGGTCACGTAGAGCGTGTCGGAGTAGTCGGGGTTCTTGACCCCGGTCGACGCCCACAGCGGCCGCTGCACCCGCGCGCCGTCGGCGGCCAGCGCCTCGAAGCGTTCCCCGCCGACGAACACCTGCTGGTAGGCGGCGTAGGCCAGCCGAGCGTTGGCGACGCCGGCCTTGCCGCGCAGCTCCAGTGCCTCCTCGGAACCGATGTCCTCGAGGCGCTTGTCGATCTCGGTGTCCACGCGGGAGACGAAGAACGAGGCCACTGAGTGGATCTTGGACAGGTCGTGGCCGGTGTCCTTCGCCTTCTCCAGACCGGCGAGGTAGGCGTCCATCACCTCGCGGTGGCGCTCGACGGAGAAGATCAGGGTGACGTTGACCGAGATGCCCTCGGCGATCACGGCCGTGATGGCGGGCAGACCCGCCTTCGTCGCGGGAATCTTGATCAGCACGTTGGGCCGGTCGACGATCTTCCACAGCTCGACGGCCTGCAGGATCGTCTTGTCGGTGTCGTGCGCGACCCGCGGGTCGACCTCGATGGACACCCGGCCGTCGACGCCGCCGGAGGTCTCGTAGACCTTCGCGAGGACGTCGCAGGCGTTGCGGACGTCGTCGGTGGTGACGGTGCGGATGGTCGCGTCGACGTCGGCGCCGCGCTCGGCCAGTTCCTTGACCTGGTCGTCGTAGGCGGTTCCCTTCGAGAGGGCGGCCTGGAAGATCGACGGGTTGGTCGTCACGCCGACGACGCTGTGCGTGTCGATGAGGTTCTGCAGATTGCCGGTCTGCAGGCGCTCACGCGACAGGTCGTCGAGCCATACGGAGACGCCCTCGGCGCTCAGCGCCGCGAGGTTCGGATTCTGGGTCATCGGTACTCCTAGGTGAGTGGATCAGTTGTCGAGCGTGCGTTCCGCGGCGGCGGCGACGGCCTCGGGAGTGAAGCCGAACTCGCGGAACAGCGTCTTCTCGTCGGCAGATTCGCCGTAGTGCTCGATCGAGACGATTTCGCCGGTGTCGCCGACCAGCTTGTGCCAACTCATCGCGACGGCCGCCTCGACGGCGACCCGAGCCGACACCGAGGGGGGGAGCACGCTGTCGCGATATTCCTTCGGCTGCGACTCGAACCACTCCACGCAGGGCATGGACACGACGTAGGCGTTGATGTCCTTCTCGGCCAACAACTTCTTCGCCTCCACGGCCAATTGCAGTTCCGAGCCGGTGCCGATGATGATCACGTCGGCGTCGTCAGCGGGATTGCCCCCTCCGAGGACGTAGCCACCCTTGCCCACGCCCTCGTAATCGGTCCCCTCGAGGACGGGAATGCCCTGCCGGGTGAGGATGAAACCGACCGGCCCGCTCCCGTTGCCCCTGGCGACGATGTTGCGCCACGCGTACGCCGTCTCGTTGGGGTCACCGGGGCGCACCACGGAGAGGTTGGGGATCGCCCGCAGCGCGGCGAGGTGCTCGATCGGCTGATGGGTCGGGCCGTCCTCGCCCAGCCCGATCGAGTCGTGCGTCCAGATGTAGATCGTGTCGATGTCCATCAGCGACGCCAGTCGCACCGAGGCGCGCATGTAGTCGGAGAACTGCAGGAACGTGCCGCCGAACGCGCGGGTCGGGCCGTGCAGCACGATGCCGGACAGGATCGCGCCCATCGCGTGCTCGCGGATGCCGAAGTGCAGCACGCGGCCGTACCAGTCCGCCTTGAAGTCCTCGGTCGAGATCGACGGCGGCCCAAAGGACTTCACGCCCTCGATGGTGGTGTTGTTGCTCCCGGCGAGGTCGGCCGAGCCGCCCCACAGCTCGGGCAGCTTGGTCGCCACGTCGTTGAGCACCTTGCCGAACGCCGCCCGGGTGGCCAGCGGCTTCGATCCCGGTTCCCAGTAGGTGACGTCGGCGTCCCAGCCGTCGGGCAGTTCCTGGGCCAGCAGTCGGTCGAGCAGTTTCTTGCGCTCGGGCTCGCGCTCGGCCCACGCGTCGAAGCCGGGCTGCCACTTCTCGTGGGCCTCGCGACCGCGCTCGACGAGCTTGCGGGTGTGCTCGATGACCTCGGGGCGCACCTCGAACGTCTTGTCCGGGTCGAAGCCAAGGACCTTCTTCGTCGCGGCCACTTCCTCGTCGCCGAGCGCCGATCCGTGGACGCCGCCGGTGTTCATCTTGGTCGGGGCGGGATAGCCGATGATGGTGCGCAGCGAGATGAACGATGGCTTGTCGGTGACCGCCTTGGCGGCCTTGATCGCCTCCTCGATGCCGACGACGTTCTCGCCGCCCTCGACCTCCTGGACGTGCCAGCCGTAGGCGCGATAGCGGTCGGCGACGTTCTCCGACAGGGCGATGTTCGTGTCGTGCTCGATGGAGATCTGGTTGTGGTCGTAGAAGACGATGAGATTGCCGAGCTGCTGGGTGCCCGCGAGCGAGCTGGCCTCGGAGGTGATCCCCTCCTCCATGTCGCCGTCGGAGGCGATCACGTAGATGAAGTGATCGAAGGGGCTGTCGCCCGGTGCCGCGTCGGGATCGAAGAGACCGCGCTCGTAGCGCGACGCCATCGCCATGCCGACCGCCGACGCCAGACCCTGGCCCAGCGGTCCCGTGGTGATCTCGACGCCGTCGGTATGCCGGAACTCCGGGTGCCCGGGCGTCTTGGACTTGAACGTGCGCAGTGACTCGATGTCGCTGAGCTCCAGACCGAACCCACCGAGGTAGAGCTGGATGTAGAGCGTCAGGCTGCTGTGCCCGCACGACAGGACGAAGCGGTCGCGGCCCAGCCAGTGCACGTCGGACGGATCGTGGACCATCTGGCGCTGGAACAGCGTGTAGGCCAACGGCGCCAGGCTCATCGCGGTGCCGGGATGACCATTGCCGACCTTCTGCACGGCGTCGGCTGCGAGCACCCGAACGGTGTCGACGGACTCCGAATCGACGTCGGCCCAATCCTCCGGATGGTGGGGGCGGGTCAGTTCGGAGATTTCTTCAACAGTGGTCACGAGCGAGCTCCTCGGGTGGGCAACCTGTCTGACGAATACCCTAGTGCGAACCGGTTCAACGCTGCAGGCCGCGTCGTTCTCGTTCGTCCTTCGTTCACGTCGGGTGACCCTGCGTTGTCGGATGCTCGGTTCCACGGTCTACCATCGCCTGTAGTAGAAGCCGCGTGCTGCCGCGAATTACGAGGAGAACAACTGCGTGAGCATTCGCGAGCGCCGTAATTCCCGCGAGGCGCCGGGGCGCACACGCGCCACGTTGCTGGCGTATCTGGCCCTGACCAAGCCGCGCGTGATCGAGCTGTTGCTGGTCACCACCATCCCCGCCATGCTCCTGGCCCATCGCGGCACGGTGAACCCGCTGCTGATCGTCAACACGCTGTTCGGCGGCATGCTCGCCGCCGCGGGCGCCAACACGCTCAACTGCGTGGCCGACGCCGACATCGACAAGGTCATGAAGCGGACGGCGCTGCGGCCGCTGGCCAGGGCGTCCGTGCCCACCCGCCACGCACTGGTGTTCGGCCTGCTGCTGAGTGCGGGCTCCTTCGCCTGGCTGTGGTGGACGACCAACCTGCTCTCCGGCGTGCTGGCGATCGCGACGATCCTGTTCTACGTCTTCGTCTACACGCTGCTGCTCAAGCGCCGCACGTCGCAGAACGTCGTCTGGGGTGGAGCCGCGGGCTGCATGCCCGTGATGATCGGCTGGTCGGCCGTGACGGGCACCATCCAGTGGCCCGCGCTGGTGATGTTCGGAATCATCTTCTTCTGGACGCCGCCGCACACCTGGGCACTGGCGATGCGCTACAAGGAGGACTACGAGGCCGCCGGCGTGCCGATGCTGCCGGTCGTGGCCACCGAGCGGCAGGTCACCAAGCAGATCCTGATCTACACGTGGCTTACCGTGCTGACGACGCTGGCGCTCGCGCTGGCCACCGGGTGGCTGTACGCCGCGGTCGCACTGCTGGCGGGCGCCTGGTTCCTGACGATGGCCCACCAGCTGTACGCCGGGGTCAAGCGGGGCGAGCCCGTGAAGCCGCTGCGGTTGTTCCTGCAGTCGAACAACTACCTGGCCGTGCTGTTCTGCGCGCTCGCCGTCGACTCGGCGCTGGCGTTGCCCACGCTGTTCGGGCGTTAGTCCCAGTCCCCGCCGCGGCGACGCTGCTTGGTCTGGCCGCGACGCTTCTTGTCGGCGATTCGGCGTTCCCTCGCCCCGCGCGACGGCGTCGTCGGCCTGCGGGTCGGGGGAGGGGCCGCCGCGGCGTCGCGCAGGATGCGGCCCATGCGCTCGCGGGCGGCAGTACGGTTCTGCAGCTGGCTGCGATGCTCACTGGCCGTGATAGTGAGTACCCCGCGGGCGAGGCGGCCCCGCAGATTGCACAGGATCCGGTAGCGCAGCCACGGTGGGACGGCCGCCGAGCGGGCCACGTCGAAGGACAGCGCGACGCGACTGTCGGCGGTGTTCACACCCTGGCCGCCGGGGCCCGAGGACCGGGAGAACCGCTCCGTCAGCTCGGACCCCGGCACGACGAAGGTGGGCGTCACCACCAGGTCGTCGGCCACGTCGCCCAGATTAGGCCCCCGCGGCCACCGAAGCGATCAGGGAACGAGGACGACCGAACCGACGGTCTTGCGACCCTGCAGATCGGTGTGTGCCGTGGCGGCCTCGGCCAGCGGATACCGTTCGCTGACGGTCACCGAGAGCGTGCCGGTCGCGATGGCGTCGAGGAGTTCGCCTGCGCGCCAAGAGAATTCGTCCTGGGTGCGGGTGTAGTGGGCCAGCGTCGGCCGGGTGAGGAACAGCGAGCCGGCGCTGTTGAGCCGCTGCGGGTCGAATGCGGGCACGGGTCCGCTGGACGCCCCGAACAGGGCTAGCGTGCCGCGGATCGCGAGGCTGGCCAGGCTGGCCTCGAACGTCGACTTGCCGACGCCGTCATACACGGCGGCGACCCCGCGCCCACCGGTCAGCTCGCGGATCTTGGCGCCGAACTCCGCGGGGTCCTCGGGATAGTCGAGCACCTCCACGGCGCCGGCCTGCCGGGACAGTTCGGCCTTCGCCTCCGTCGAGACGGTGGAGATGACCTTGACCGCCATGCTGGTGGCCCACTGCGTGAGGAGCAGCCCGACGCCGCCCGCCCCGGCGTGCACGAGGACGGTGTCGCCCTGCTGCACGGGATGGACGGACTTGAGCAGATAGTGCGCCGTCATGCCCTTCAGCAGTGCCGACGCCGCCACCTCGGCGGGGACGGCGTCGGGGACGTAGGCCACGAAATCGGCTGGCGCCAGGCTGTATTCGGCGTACGCGCCATCGGCCTGGGCGGTGACGACCCGATCGCCGACGTTGAGCGCGGCGACGTCCTCGCCGACGGCGGCCACGGTGCCGCACACCTCGGTGCCGACCACGAACGGCGTCGGTCTGGGATAGAGCCCCGAGCGGAAGTACGTGTCGATGAAGTTGACGCCGATCGCGTCGGCCTTGATGAGGACCTGGCCGGGTCCCGGGGTGGGCTCGGGCTTCTCGACGTAGGTCAGGACTTCCGGGCCGCCGGTCTCGGACACCTCGATCGCATGCATGGCCCCTATCATTCCACCGTGAAACTCGCCCGACCCGACGTCCGCCATCCCACCCTCGTGCTGGCGGGGTGTCGCGCCCTGGTCGAGGGCGACGGGGACGACGCGGGCCTCGTCCCGGCCCTGCGCGCCAGGGGTCTGCACGCGCGGTGGCTCGCGTGGGACGACCCGGCGACCCTGGATGCCGACCTGGTCGTGCTGCGGGCGACGTGGGACTACACCGATCGCCTCGACGAGTTCCTGACCTGGACGCGGCAAGTCCGCAACCTGGTCAACGCACCGGCCGTGGTGGCCTGGAACACCGACAAGCGGTACCTGGCCGATCTCGCGGCCGCGGGCGTTCCCACGGTGGCGAGCGCGTTCTTCGCGCCGGGGGAGGAGGTCCACATCCCGCCCAGTGAGATCGTCGTGAAGCCGGCGATCGGCGCGGGATCGGTTGGCGCGCAACGCTTCACCGATGCCGAGTCGGCCCGCCGCCACGCCGCGGCCCTGCACGCCGACGGCCGCACCGCGCTGGTGCAGCCCTATGACCGACGGATCGCCGACGGCGAGACCGCGATGGTGTTCCTCGGCGGCGAACAGTCGCACGCGTTCACCAAGGGCCCGATGTTGCCGCCGCCCGGCGCCACCGCGGCACTCGACGACTCCGGCACCTACGCCACCGAGACCCTGCGCCCGGCCGATCCCGACGACGAGCTGTGGGAGGTCGGGCACGCGGCGCTGGCGGCCGCGGCGGCCCGGCTGGACGTCGGTGTCGAGGAATTGCTGTACGCCCGGGTGGACGTCATCGGCGACGCGGCCGATCCGCGGTTGCTCGAACTCGAATTGGTGGAGCCGTCGTTGGGCTGGCGTCAGCTCGACGAGGCGCGACGCGACCTCCAGCAGCGCGCCTTCGCCATCGGGGTGGAGTCAGCCCTGCAGCGGCTCGGCCTCGGTCCCCTCGGCCTCGGTCCGCTGTCGCATCGACGCCCATAGCGCCGCCGTCGCGGCGGTGCAGATGGCCGCACCCGCGACGTGCACCGCGACCAGGGCGGCGGGCACGCCGGTGAAGAACTGCACGGTGCCGACCATGCCCTGCAGGGCGACCGCGACGAGCAGCACGACGACGCGCATCGTGACCAGGCGGGGGGCCCGCACGGCGAGCAGGCCGAAGGCCAGGCCGATCAGCAGGCACAGGTAGGCGGCCACCAGCGACGAGTGCCGGTAGACCAGCGTGACGATGTCGAGTCCCAGCCTCGGCACGGGCGCCGTGGCGCTCTTGTCGCCGGCGTGGGGTCCCGCTCCCGTCACCATCGTGCCGGTCACCAGCACGACCGACAGGGCAATGGCGCTGAGTGCGGTCAACTGCCGCAGGGCATTCGGCACCAGCAGGGTGGGGACGCCGTCGTCCGGCTGACCGATCTTGACGAACAGCTGCACCGCCAGCCACACCATCAGCATGGAGACCAAGAGGTGGATCGCCACGGTCCACCACAGCAGTCCCGTGAGCACGGTGATGCCGCCGAGCACGGCCTGCAGCACCGTCGAGGCGGGCATCAGCCAGGCGTAGATCAGCACCTCGCGGCGTCGCCGGGCGCGCAGGACCGCAAGGACCGCGGCGATCGCCGTCAGCACGACGAGGAACGTGATCATGCGGTTGCCGAACTCGACGGCCTGGTGCACGATCGGCACCTCCGCGACCGGGACCGGCACGAAGCTGCCGGGGAAGCATTGCGGCCAGGTCGGGCAGCCCAGTCCCGACGACGTGACCCGGACGATCGCGCCGGTCACGGCGATGCCGCCCTGGGTCAGGACGACGGCCGCGGCGACGATCCGCTGCATGCGCAGGCTGGGCAGCGGCAGCGCGTCGACGAGACGCATGGGGCCGCGACTGCGCTGCCGGCGCACCTCGTGCACGTGTCCTACGGCCATCGCCCGATCGTAGAGCAGCGCTAACTACAGGCCGTAGTAGGGGGAGTCAGGTGAAGCGGAACCACCGCAGCGCGCACAGCGCGGCCAGCGCACCCCACACGGCCAGCACGGCGATGCCCAGCCAGTCCACCGACACCGTCATCGCCTGGGAGAGTGCCTCGGTCAGTGCGCCGGACGGGGTGAGCCGCGCAACGAAGCGGGCGCCGGGGGAGAGCAGGCCGCCCTCGAGCACCAGCGCTCCCACGCCGGCGAACACGAACCACAGCAGGTTGGCGATCGCCAGCACGATCTCCGCCCGCAGGGTCCCGCCGAGCAGCAGACCGAGCGCGGTGAAGGCCGCGGTGCCGAGTGCGATGATGACGGCGCCGAGCGCGAGCCCGACGAACGCGGGCCGCCACCCCAGCGCCACGCCGATGGCGCCGAGCAGGATCGACTGCAGGATGACGACGGTGACGACGGCCAGCGACTTGCCCGCGATGACGCCCCAGACGGGCAGTGCCGTCGCGCCCAGCCGTTTCAACGCGCCGTAGCGCCGGTCGAAGGCCACCGCGATGGCCTGGCCGGTGAACGCCGTCGAGATGATCGCGAGGGCCATGATCGGCGGGACGAACGTCGCCGCCCGGTTGGGTCCGAACGAGCCGAGGGGCAGCAGGGTCAGACCGACGAGCAGCGTGATCGGGATGAACATCGTCAGCAGTAGCTGTTCGCCGTTGCGCAGCAACAGCTTCAGCTCGAGCCGGTACTGGGCGGCCAGCATCGCCGGGACCGTCGCGGGCCGCGGGTCGGGCGTGAACGTGCCGACCTCGAATCGATTCGCGCTCGTCATGACCTCAGCTCCCGTCCGGTGATGTCGAGGAAGACGTCCTCGAGGCTGCGCTGCTCGACGCGCATGTCGGTGGCGAGGACGTTCAGCCGGGCGCACCACGCGGTGACGGTGGCGAGCACCTGCGGGTCGATCAAGCCCTCGACGAGGTACTCACCCGGCGACACCTCGGTGGCCTGGTAGCTCTCGGGCAGCGCCGAGATCAGCAGGGACAGATCGAGTTTGGGCGGGGCCGAGAAGCGCAGCTGGTTCTCCGCGCCGCGGCCCATCAGCTCGGCGGGCGTGCCCTTGGCGACCGCGACCCCGTGGTCGATGATCACCAGCCGGTCCGCGAGTTGCTCGGCCTCCGTGAGCTGATGGGTCGTCAGGACGACGGTGACGCCGTCGCGGCGCAGCCCGTCGATGAGGTCCCACACCACGATGCGCGCATGGGCGTCCATGCCTGCCGTCGGCTCGTCGAGGAACACCAGCTCCGGTCGCCCGACGATCGCGCACGCCAGGGCGAGCCGCTGCTGCTGACCACCCGACAGTCGCCGGTAGGTGGTCTTCGCGGCGTCGGTCAGGCCGAGGGTGTCCATCAGCCAGGCGGGATCGAGCGGGCGGGCCGAGTACGCCGCGACGAGGCGGAGCATCTCGCCCGCCCGGGCCGCGGGATAGCCGCCTCCGCCCTGCAGCATCACCCCGATGCGTTCGCGCAGCTTCGCGTTGTCGGCCACGGGGTCGAGTCCGAGGATGTCGATGCTGCCCGCGTCGGGCGCGAGGAAGCCCTCGCACATCTCGATCGTCGTGGTCTTGCCCGCACCATTGGGGCCTAGCAACGCGAGCACCTCGGCGGCCCGAACCTCGAGATCGAGGCCGTCGACCGCCACGGTCGACCCGTACCGCTTGGTGACTCCGCATAGCCGCACGGGGACGTCGGAACGGGAGGTCACGGTGTCTCAGCGTAGGCGTCGGCCCTGGGGGCGGGTGGTGCCGGTGGCACGGATTCCGGCTCGTCCGCCCCGGTCACCACCGCCAAGGGG
Source organism: Mycolicibacterium madagascariense (assembly GCF_010729665.1). Lineage (NCBI taxonomy): Bacteria > Bacillati > Actinomycetota > Actinomycetes > Mycobacteriales > Mycobacteriaceae > Mycobacterium > Mycolicibacterium madagascariense. Next base: position 2,737,186 of record NZ_AP022610.1, read on the forward strand.
CGCCACGGCAGCCGCGAATAGGTGATCGCGATGAGGGCCAGCACGATGATCGTGCTCGCCACGGTGGCGTCGAGGATCTGGAACAGAGCGAACCGGTCGCCGTTCGCCGTCGGCCCGAATATGCCCACGATCAGGGTGATCACGATGGTCGTGCCGCGAAATCCGGGGCGGGTGGCCCAGGTCGCCAGCGGAATGATCGCCCACAGCAGGTACCACGGCTGCACCACGGGAAACAGCAGCACCGTCGCGCCGAGGGCCACGCCGAGGCCGCCGACGGGGTGCAGCCGCCCGCGCAACACCGCGAACAACAGGTACGACACCAGGATCGAGATGATGATCACACCGATGGCGCGGGTGAGCGCGAGGACCGCGGTGGTGTGATCGCCGAGGCCGAGCAGGTTGCCCACCTGCCCGGTACCCAGCGCGATGAGGGTCGGCGGCGACATCCACGATCGCACGACGTTGGCCGTGCCGAGGGTGAACAGCCACCCGAAGCCCAGCCCACTGGCCCACCCGATGGCCACCGTCACCACCACGACGATCGCGGTGACCAGCCCGCCGGCAACGACGAAGGCCCGCACCGACCCACCCCACTTGCAGGCCAGCGCCATCGCCACGAACCCCACGGCCAGCAGCGAGGGCAGCTTGACCTGCGAGGACATGGTGATGAGCACGGTCCCCGCCAGCAGCATCGCCAGCGGCAACCAGGCCGCCCATTCGCTGCGCCCGTGCGGCCAGTGCAGCGGGCGCGGCAGGAGCGGTCCCGCGGGATGGTTGTCGCGCGTCCTGCTGATCGCGCGCAGGGCGAACTCGGTGCCGGTCAGCATGAGGCCGAGCATCAGCGCCTCGTTGTGGATGCCCGCCACCAGGTGCATGAACAGCAACGGGTTGCAGGGCCCCAGCCACAGCGCGCTGACCTCGGCGACCCCGCAGCGCCTGGCCAGTCGGGGAGTGGCCCACACGATCAACCCGACGCCGAACAGCACGACGAGGCGATGGCACAGCACCGCGGCGACGATGTTGTCCCCGGTCAGGTCGGAGATGTCCCTGCCGATCCACAGGAACAGCGGACCGTAGGGCGCCGGGGTGTCCCGCCACAGGCTGGGCACCGACAGCGTGAACACGTGGTCGAGTCCGAGGCCCGGTGCAGGGCCCACGCGATAGGGGTCGAGCCCGATGCGTGCGATCTGGCTCTGCGCCAGGTAGGAGTAGACGTCCTTGCTGTACATCGGCGGGGCGATGAGCAGCGGCAGAGCCCAGAGCAGCAGCGTGCGGTCGAGCTGACTGCGGGACATGCGCCTGCTGCCGAGGGCGAAGCGTCCGAGCATGAGCCACGCCAGTGCCATCATCACCGCGCCGGTGGTGGTCATCGTCAGGGACACGGTCTGGATTCGCGACGGGAGGTTGAGCAACCGCACGCCGAACGTGGGGTCCTGGACGACGGGCCGGGCGCCCGCGCCGAGCGCCCCGATCGCCATCAACACCGTGCCCGTGGCGCCGAACACCCGGGTCCGGCGCAGCAGTGCCACCTCCGACGCGATCAGCGGTGAACCGACCGTCGTCTCGTCGGCGTGCCAGCGCGCGACGGCGGTGCTCAGCGACGGTGGGCGGGCGGCCATGCCAGCAGCGTAATGAGTGAGCTACCTAAGGGTGGCCTTCCTAGACCTGTTCGGCGAATTCCGACACAATGGTGTTGTGAAATTACGTTCGGGCTCCGAGGGCGCCGCAGGCCTGTCTGCCGGCGCCGCGTCGAGCTCGGACGGGCACACCCGGCGATCCATCGTTCAGCTCCTCCTCGAGGGTCCCATCACCGCGGGGGAGATCGGCGACCGCCTCGGCATCTCGGCCGCGGGCGTGCGTCGCCACCTCGACGCGCTGATCGACGCGGGCGACGCCGAGTCCAATGCCGCGGCCACCTGGCAGCACCACGGGCGGGGACGCCCCGCCCGGCGGTTCCGGCTGACCGCGGCCGGGCGGGCCAAGCTCGATCACGCCTACGACGACCTCGCCGTGGCCGCCATGCGCCAGCTGCGCGAGGTCGGCGGTGACGACGCGATCCGCACCTTCGCGCGCCGGCGCATCGACACCATCCTCGCCGGCGCCCAGACCCCCGGCGCGGACGTCGCCTCGGACGTGGCCACCGCCGCCGACCGCGTCGCCGTGGCGCTCACCGGCGCGGGCTACGCCACGACGACGACGCGCGTGACCGGTCCCATCGACGGCGTGCAGATCTGTCAGCATCACTGCCCGGTGTCGCACGTGGCCGCCGAGTTCCCGGAGCTGTGCGAAGCCGAACAGGACGCCTTCGCCGAGATCCTGGGTACCCACGTGCAGAGGCTGGCGACCATCGTCAACGGCGACTGTGCCTGCACCACACACGTTCCCGTCATCCCAGAACCCGCCCGGCGCACCGCCCGCGCCGAACCCGAGAATTCCGACACGAACAGAGGAGCGTCGACATGACGACCACACCGGAAGCCCTCACCCAAGAGGAGACCATCGCCTCGCTGGGCACCTATGGCTACGGCTGGTCGGACTCCGACGTCGCCGGCGCCAGCGCGCAGCGCGGTCTCTCCGAGGCCGTGGTGCGCGACATCTCGGCCAAGAAGAGCGAACCCGAGTGGATGCTCGAGATGCGGCTCAAGGCTCTGCGCACGTTCGACAAGAAGCCCATGCCGAACTGGGGGTCCAACCTCGAGGGCATCTTCTTCGACAACATCAAGTACTTCGTGCGCTCCAGCGAGAAGCAGGCCGCCACGTGGGACGACCTGCCCGCCGACATCAAGAACACCTACGACAAGCTCGGCATCCCCGAGGCGGAGAAGCAGCGCCTGGTGTCCGGCGTCGCCGCGCAGTACGAGTCCGAGGTCGTCTACCACTCGATCCGCGAGGACCTCGAGGCCCAGGGCGTCATCTTCCTGGACACCGACTCGGGGCTGCGCGAGCACCCCGAGCTGTTCAGGGAGTACTTCGGCACCGTCATTCCGGCCGGTGACAACAAGTTCTCCGCGCTCAACACCGCGGTGTGGTCGGGCGGCTCGTTCATCTACGTGCCGAAGGGCGTGCACGTGGACATCCCGCTGCAGGCCTACTTCCGCATCAACACCGAGAACATGGGCCAGTTCGAGCGGACGCTGATCATCGTCGACGAGGACGCCTACGTGCACTACGTCGAGGGATGTACCGCCCCGATCTACAAGTCGGACTCGCTGCACTCGGCCGTGGTGGAGATCATCGTCAAGCCGGGCGGCCGGTGCCGCTACACCACCATTCAGAACTGGTCGAACAACGTCTACAACCTCGTCACCAAGCGGGCGCGGGCGGAAGCCGGCGCCACCATGGAGTGGGTCGACGGCAACATCGGCTCCAAGGTCACGATGAAGTACCCCGCGGTCTGGATGACCGGTGAGCACGCCAAGGGCGAAGTGCTCTCGGTCGCGTTCGCCGGCGAGGGCCAGCACCAGGACACCGGCGCCAAGATGCTGCACCTGGCGCCGAACACGTCGAGCAACATCGTGTCGAAATCGGTTGCCCGTGGCGGCGGCCGCGCCTCCTACCGCGGACTGGTCCAGATCAACAAGGGCGCGCACGGTTCTCGCTCCAGCGTGAAATGCGATGCGCTGCTGGTGGATTCGGTCAGCCGCAGTGACACCTACCCCTACGTCGACATCCGCGAGGACGACGTCACGATGGGTCACGAGGCCACGGTGTCGAAGGTCAGCGCCGATCAGCTCTTCTACCTGATGAGCCGCGGCATGACCGAGGACGAGGCCATGGCCATGGTCGTGCGGGGCTTCGTCGAGCCGATCGCGAAGGAACTCCCGATGGAGTACGCGCTCGAGCTGAACCGCCTGATCGAACTACAGATGGAAGGCGCCGTCGGATGAGGGCGAGCGAAGCAACGGGGGACGAGGCATGACGGAGGCAGGCAGCAACCTGACCGAAGCCGCCGAGGGCATCAGGAACGGCGGCTCGACACTGGCCGCGCTGAACAAGGGTGAGCTGTTCAGCTCGTTCGACGTCGACGCGTTCGAGGTCCCCGGCGGCCGCGACGAGCTGTGGCGGTTCACCCCGCTGAAGCGGTTGCGCGGCCTGCACGACGGATCGGCCGCCCCGACGGGCCGCGCGCCGATCGAGGTCAGCGACCGCCCCGGGGTGACCGTCGAGACGGTCGCGCGCGGCGACGAGCGCCTCGGCCAAGGCGGCGTGCCGTCCGATCGCGTTGCGGCACAGGCGTTCTCGTCATTCGAGCAGGCGACGATCGTCACCGTCGCGCGGGACACCGAGGTCGCCGAGCCCATCGAGATCACCGTCACCGGACCGGGTGAGGGCAAGACCGCCTACGGGCACCTGCAGATCCGCGTCGAGGAGTTGTCGCGGGCCATCGTCGTGGTCGACCTGCGCGGCAGCGGAACCTATGCCGACAACGTGGAGATCGTCGTCGGTGACGCGGCCGGCGTCGGCGTCATCTGGATCGCCGACTGGGCCGACGACATGGTGCACGTGAGCTCGCATCACGCGCGACTCGGCAAGGACGCGGTCCTCGGGCACGTCGCCGTCACCCTCGGTGGCGACGTGGTGCGGACGTCGACGACGGTGCGCTTCACCGGCCCCGGCGGCGACGCGCAGTTGCTCGGCACGTACTTCGCCGACGACGGTCAGCACTTCGAGTCCCGGCTGCTGGTCGATCACTCGCAGCCCAACTGCAAGTCCGACGTGCTGTACAAGGGTGCGCTGCAAGGGGATCCGGAATCGAAGAAGCCGGACGCCCACACCGTGTGGGTGGGTGACGTGCTGATCCGCGCCGAGGCCACCGGCACCGACACCTACGAGGCCAACCGCAACCTCGTGCTCACCGACGGCGCTCGCGCCGACTCGGTGCCCAACCTGGAGATCGAGACCGGTGAGATCATCGGCGCCGGGCACGCCAGCGCCACGGGACGTTTCGACGACGAGCAGTTGTTCTACCTCCGTGCCCGCGGCATTCCGGAGGATCAGGCCCGCCGGCTCGTGGTGCGCGGTTTCTTCGGCGAGATCATCGCCAAGATCGCCGTCCCCGCAGTGCGCGAACGCCTCACCGACGCCATCGAACGAGAACTAGCCATCACCGAATCGAAGAGTAGTTGACATGACCACACTTGAAGTCAAGGACCTGCACGTCTCCGTCATCTCCGCCGAGGGCGGTGCCGACATCGAGATCCTCAAGGGTGTCGATCTCACCGTGAAGTCGGGGGAGACCCATGCCGTGATGGGGCCCAACGGTTCCGGCAAGTCCACGCTGTCCTATGCCATCGCGGGGCATCCCAAGTACACCGTGACGTCGGGCTCGATCACGCTCGACGGGCAGGACGTCCTGGCGATGAGCGTCGACGAGCGGGCCAGGGCGGGGCTCTTCCTGGCGATGCAGTACCCCATCGAGGTGCCCGGCGTCTCGATGTCGAACTTCCTGCGCACCGCGGCGACCGCCGTCCGTAGAGAGGCACCCAAGCTGCGGCACTGGGTCAAGGAGGTCAAGGGCGCGATGAGCGATCTCGACATCGACCCGGCATTCTCCGAACGCAGTGTCAACGAGGGCTTCTCGGGCGGGGAGAAGAAGCGGCACGAGATTCTGCAGCTGGGCTTGCTGAAGCCGAAGATCGCCATCCTCGACGAGACCGACTCCGGGCTCGACGTCGACGCGCTGCGCGTCGTGAGCGAGGGCGTCAACCGCTACGCCAAGGCCGAGAACGGTGGCGTCCTGCTGATCACGCACTACACCCGCATCCTGCGCTACATCCAGCCGCAGTTCGTCCACGTGTTCTTCAACGGCCGCATCATCCAGTCCGGTGGGCCCGAACTCGCCGACGAGCTGGAGGAGAACGGGTACGAACGCTTCACCCAGGCGGTCGAGGCCTGACATGACGGCGGCGTCCACGACGCTCGACGTCACCGCGATTCGGGCGGACTTCCCCATCCTGGGCCGGGTGATGCGCGGCGGAAATCCGTTGGCGTACTTGGACTCCGGAGCCACCTCGCAGAAGCCGCTGCAGGTGCTCGATGCCGAACGCGAGTTCCTGACCACCTCCAACGGTGCGGTGCACCGCGGTGCGCACCAGCTGATGGAGGAGTCCACGGACGCCTACGAGCAGGGTCGCGAGGACATCGCCGCCTTCGTGGGTGCCGACGCCGACGAACTGGTCTTCACGAAGAACGCGACGGAATCCCTCAACCTGGTGTCCTACGTCCTCGGCGACGGACGTTTCGACCGTGTCGTCGGGCCCGGCGACGTCATCGTGACGACCGAGCTCGAGCACCACGCCAATCTGATTCCGTGGCAGGAGTTGGCGCGGCGGACCGGCGCCACATTGCGCTGGTATTCGGTGACCGACGACGGGCGCTTGGACCTCGATTCCCTCGAGCTCGACGAGCGGGTCAAAGTCGTTGCCTTCAGCCATCATTCGAACGTCACGGGTGCCATCGCGCCAGTGGGCGAGTTGGTGTCGCGCGCCAGGGCCGTCGGCGCGCTGACGGTTCTCGACGCCTGCCAGTCGGTGCCGCACCAGCCCGTCGATCTGCACGCGCTCGGCGTCGACTACGCCGCGTTCTCCGGTCACAAGATGTTGGGTCCCACGGGGATCGGGGTGCTCTACGGTCGCCGTGAGTTGCTCGACGCCATGCCTCCGTTCCTCACCGGCGGCTCCATGATCGAGACGGTCACGATGGAGGCCACCACGTACGCCCCCGCGCCGCAGCGATTCGAGGCGGGCACACCCATGACGTCACAGGTCGTCGGGCTGGCAGCCGCCGCGCGGTATCTGCGCGACGTCGGGATGGCCGCCGTCGAGGCACACGAGGCCGAACTGGTCGCCGCCACGCTGGAACGGCTCGCGGAGATCGACGCGGTGCGCATCGTCGGCCCGACCTCGATGGTCGACCGCGGGTCGCCGGTCAGCTTCGTGGTCGACGGTGTCCATGCGCACGACGTCGGGCAGGTGCTCGACGACGAGGGCGTCGCGGTCCGTGTCGGGCACCACTGCGCGTGGCCCCTGCACCGCCGGTTCGGCGTCGCCGCGACGGCACGCGCGTCGTTCGGCGTGTACAACACCCTCGACGAGGTGGACCGGTTGGCCGCGGGCATTCGCCGTGCCATCGAGTTCTTCGGTACGGCGGGCACCGGGGAATCGGGCAGGCGCTGACCGTGCGAATGGAGCAGATGTACCAGGAGGTGATCCTGGACCACTACAAGCACCCGCATCACCGCGGTCTGCGCGATCCCTTCGCCGCCGAGGTGCATCACGTCAATCCGACGTGTGGTGACGAGGTCACCCTGCGGGTCGCGCTGTCCGACGACGGCGAGACGGTCACCGACGTCTCCTATGACGGGCAGGGCTGTTCGATCAGCCAGGCGGCGACGTCGGTGCTGACCGATCAGGTGATCGGCCAGAGCGTAGGGGCGGCGATGAAGACGGTGGCGGCGTTCGCCGAGATGATCTCCTCCCGCGGCAACGTCGAGGGAGACGAGGACGTCATCGGTGACGGGATCGCGTTCGCCGGCGTCGCGAAGTATCCGGCCAGGGTGAAGTGCGCGCTGCTGGGCTGGATGGCCTTCAAGGCCGCACTGGCGGAGGCCAGGCCATCGAAGGAAGCACTGGCGGAGGCCAGGCCATCGAAGGAAGCACCGACGCATGTCGGTGACGACGAGGAGGAACGACCATGAGCGACACCGCTTCTGAGGAAGTGCTGGCCGATCTCGAGGAGGCGATGCGCGACGTGGTCGATCCCGAACTGGGGATCAACGTCGTCGACCTGGGCCTGGTCTACGGACTGGACGTCGAGGAGGGGGACACCGGATCGAAGGTGGCCCTGATCGACATGACGCTCACGTCGGCGGCGTGCCCGCTGACCGACGTCATCGAAGACCAGTCCCGCACCGCGCTGGTGGGCGCGGGACTGGTCAACGAGATCAAGATCAACTGGGTGTGGAATCCGCCGTGGGGGCCGGACAAGATCACCGAGGACGGTCGCGAGCAGCTGCGCGCCCTCGGCTTCACCGTCTAGCTGCCCTGACGCCTACCGCAGGGTCCGCTGTCGGCGGGCTTGAGTCCGATGGACGTGGCCTGCAGGCTGCCGTCCCCGGCCTTGGTGCCCTGCGCAATCAGGCACTCGCCCGCTGCGATGGCCGATGGGTCGACGACGTTGCGCTTGGCGAAGCGCGTGTTGGACGCGACCGTCACGGTGCTGGTGGTGTTGTCCGACCCGGTCACGGTGATCGCATTGCCGTTGATCGACGCGACGGTGCCGATGATGCCTCGGCCGCCCTTGCGGCCGGGGGGCGCGCACTGTCCGTTGTTGTCAGCCGGTCCGAAGAGGATCGCCGCGGCCGTGACGTTGGGGGTGCCCTGGGTCTCCTTGGTCGGTCGGGCGACCAGGCACTGTCCCACGGCGATGTCGGTGAGCTGGGCGGTGGTGAGCTGCGTGACGTGCGTCGTCGGTCCGACGTCGACGGGACCGGGCCCGTCCGGCCCGGTCAGCGTGACCTTGCCTCCGGCAACCGATCCCACGATGCCGGCGATGCGGTCCTTCGCCTGAGCCATCGGCGCCGAACTCGGGGACGCGGCGGCGCTGGACGAGGAGGGCTTGGCACTGGATGCGGAGGACGACGCCGACGGGGTGCTGGACGATCCGCACGCTGCCAGAGCGACGACCGCCGCACCGGCGAAGGCGACTGCGCCGCAGCGCGAGACGAGGGTTGAGGTGAGCATGCCTTCACGGTGCTGGACGCCCCTGTGCATGCGCTAGGAGAACGGTGGGAGGTCGATTGGAACGCCCCTGTCCTAGGCTGGGCGCGATGGACACCCAGGCATACGTCGACACGCGCCGCCAGCTTCGTGGAATCGCCGAGAGCTTCATCGCCGGACCGCAGTACCGCGCGGCGGGCACCATTCGGCTGGCCGTGCGGCCCGACGGGTTCACCGGGGTGTCGATTCCCGTCGCGGTGCGCGGCACCGATCTGGTGTGGGGTGGGGACGGCGCACCGATCACCGGCACGGTCGGGGCGCTCGCGGCGGCCTCCGGGCTGGACGTCGGCCCGCCCGTCGGCGCCTACGAGATCGTCGACCCGCTGAGCGAGGACACCGTGCTCGCGCTCGACGCGGAGGCCGCCGAACTCGTCCACCGCAGCCTGTACGCGGGCGGTTTCGCGCTGAAGACCGTTCTGCCGCAAGGACATCCGGTGTTGTGGCCCGAGCACTTCGACGTCGGGGTCACCGACGACGAGGTCAACTACGGGGTGTCTCCCGGCGACGACTTCCATCCGCTGCCGTATGCCTACGTCGGTCCGTGGTCCTCGCGCATCGGTGCGTTCTGGAACGCTCCGTTCGGTGCCTTCATGGCGCTGGACGCGTCGCACGACGTGGACGCACTCGCCACCGACGTGGCCGACTTCTTCGAACGCGGCCGCGCCGAGCTGTGACCCGGGCGGAATCGGCGGGCCGCCGGAGGCGTTGCACGCCACCATGAGCCAAGGTCTGCCCGAACTGTTCCGGCCCCTGACCGTGCGGTCGATGACGATTCCCAACCGGTTCGCCATGGCGCCCATGACACGTCAGGCCTCACCGGGCGGCGTGCCCGGTCCCGACGTCGCCGCGTACTACGCCCGGCGGGCAGCGGGCGGGGTCGGCCTCATCATCACCGAGGGCGTGCGGCTGCCCGACCCGGCAGCGGGATATCCGACGTCGATTCCCACGCTGGCGGGTGACGACGTGCTCGCCGGATGGCGCAGGGTCACCGACGCCGTCCACGCCCACGGTGCCGTGATCGCCGCCCAGCTGTGGCATCAGGGCGCCGCGCGCGCCGCCGACGACGGCGTGCAGGCGGTCAGCCCGTCCGGCGTCGACGGCTCCGGCGCCACCACCAGCCGTGCGCTGCGCACCGACGAACTCCCCGACGTGGCAGGGCAATTCGCGCTGGCCGCCCGCAATGCGCGCGCCGCCGGCTTCGACGCCGTCGAAGTGCACGGCGCGCACGGCTACCTGCTCGACGAATTCCTCTGGGAGCAGACCAATCTGCGGACCGACGGCTACGGCGGGTCGCGCACGGCGCGGACCCGCTTCCCGGCCGAGGTGGTGGCCGCCATTCGCGCCGCCGTCGGCGACGACTTCCCGATCGTGTTCAGGTTCTCGCAGTGGAAGGCCACCGACTACGACGCCCGCATCGCCGCCGATCCATCCGAACTGCAGGAGCTGCTGGCCCCGCTGGTCGACGCCGGCGTCGACGTCTTCCACCCGTCGACGAGGCGGCACTACGCACCGGCGTTCCCCGAGCTGGACCCGGTGCTCAGCCTGGCGGGCTGGACCAAGAAGGTCACCGGTGCACCCGTGATCGCGGTGGGGTCGGTCGGCCTGGACACCGCATTCCGCGACGAGGGGCCCAGGACGTCGATCGCGCCCGCCCCCGTCGACGCCGTCGTCGCGCAGTTCGAGGCAGGCGAATTCGACGTCATCGCACTCGGCCGCGCCCTGCTGGCGGACCCCGCCTGGGTCGCCCGGCTGCGCGACGGGGAGCTCGACGGGTTCAATGGGTATGAACCCGCGTCTGCGCTCGGCTCGCTGCACTGACCCCCGAGCGCTCCCGTAGGGGAACAAGCAGGTAGGACCCGACGTTAGGACAGACGTGAGCACGCAGGACATCACCACCGAGCAATTCAACGACACCATCACCGACAACGAGATCGTCCTCGTGGACTTCTGGGCGGAGTGGTGCGGACCGTGTCGTGCGTTCGCGCCGACCTACTCCGCGTCGTCGGACAAGCACCCCGACGTCGTCCACGCCAAGGTCGACACCGAGGCCGAGCAGGGCCTCGCCGCCGCCGCAGAGATCCAGGCGATCCCGACGCTGATGGCATTCAAGAAGGGCCACATGGTCTTTCGGCATTCCGGCATGCTGCCGGCGAAGGACCTCGAGGACGTGATCGGACAGATCAAGGAGCTCGACGTCGAAGCCGCGCTGGCGGAGCAGGCCAAAGCCGAAGAGGTCTAGCGGCGGCACGCGATAGCGTGCTGGTCGTGAGCGAGCAGAATTCGACGGCGCAGCCCCTCGTCCTCGTCGACCGACCCCGGCCGCAGCTGGCCGTGGTGACGCTGAACCGCCCGGAGCGAATGAACTCCATGGCCTTCGACGTCATGGTTCCGCTGCGCGCCGCGCTCGAGGAGCTCAACCACGACAACGACACCCGCGTCGTGGTGTTGACGGGCGCCGGCCGGGGCTTCTCCTCGGGCGCCGATCACAAGTCCGCGGGATCGGTGCCCCACGTCGAGGGTTTGACCAAGCCGACCTACGCGTTGCGGTCCATGGAGGTCCTCGACGACGTGATTCTCGCCATACGGCGGATGCATCAGCCGGTGATCGCGGCCGTCAACGGCGCGGCGATCGGCGGTGGCCTGTGCCTGGCGCTGGCCTGTGACGTCAGGGTCGCCGCGGCGGGCGCCTACTTCCGCGCCGCCGGCATCAACAACGGGCTGACGGCCAGCGAGCTCGGGCTTTCGTACTTGCTGCCCAAGGCAATTGGGACCTCGCGGGCGTTCGAGCTGATGCTGACCGGTCGCGACGTCGACGCCGAGGAGGCTCAACGCATCGGTCTGGTGTCGTACGCGGTGCCCGACGACGAGCTGCTCGACACCTGCTATTCGATGGGCGAACGCATCGCGTCGTTCTCCCGGCCGGGTGTCGAGTTGACCAAGCGCACGCTCTGGAGTGGACTGGAAGCCGGTAGCCTAGAGGGTCACATGCAGGCCGAGGGCCTGGGCCAGCTCTACGTGCGCCTGCTTACCGCCAACTTCGAGGAAGCGGTTGCTGCGCGCGCCGAGAAGCGCCCGGCCGCGTTCACCGACGACAAGCTATGAGGAGTACAGCGTGATCACCGCAACGGACCTCGAGGTCCGCGCTGGCGCGCGTACGCTGCTGGCCACCGAGGGCGCCGCGCTGCGCATCCAGCCGGGGGACCGGATCGGACTCGTCGGGCGCAACGGCGCGGGCAAGACCACCACGATGCGGATCCTGGCCGGCGAGGGCGAGCCCTACGCGGGACGGATCGACCGCACCGGTGAGATCGGTTATCTCCCACAGGATCCCAGGGAGGGTGACCTCGACATGCTGGCCAGGGACCGGGTGCTGTCCGCGCGCGGCCTGGACACCCTGCTCTCTGACCTCGAGAAGCAGCAGACGATCATGGCCGAGGTCGTGGACGACGCCGCCAGGGACAGGGCCGTCAAGCGCTACGGCCAGCTCGAGGAGCGCTTCGCCGCCCTCGGTGGCTACGCCGCCGAGAGCGAAGCGGGGCGCATCTGCGCCAGCCTGGGCCTTCCCGACCGCGTCCTCACCCAGGCGCTGCGCACGCTGTCCGGTGGTCAGCGGCGCCGGGTGGAGCTCGCCCGCATCCTGTTCGCGGCGTCGGACACCGGCTCCGGCTCGGACACGACGCTGCTGCTCGACGAGCCCACCAACCACCTCGACGCGGACTCGATCGGCTGGTTGCGCACGTTCCTGCAGAACCACACCGGCGGTCTCGTCGTCATCAGTCACGACGTGGGCCTGCTGGCCGACGTCGTCAACCGGGTGTGGTTCCTCGACGCCGTGCGCGGTGAGGCCGACGTCTACAACATGGGCTGGCAGAAGTACCTCGACGCCCGCGCCACCGACGAGCAGCGCAGGCGCCGCGAACGCGCGAACGCCGAGAAGAAGGCGTCCGCGCTGCGCACCCAGGCCGCGAAGATGGGCGCAAAGGCCACCAAAGCCGTTGCGGCACAGAACATGCTGCGTCGCGCCGAGCGCATGATCGCCGAGCTCGACGAGGAGCGCGTGGCCGACAAGGTCGCCAAGATCAGGTTTCCCACGCCCGCCGTCTGCGGACGCACGCCGCTGGTGGGCAAGGGCCTCACCAAGACCTACGGCTCCCTGGAGATCTTCACCGGCGTCGACCTGGCGATCGACAAGGGTTCACGCGTCGTCGTCCTCGGACTCAACGGCGCGGGCAAGACCACGCTCCTGCGGATCCTGGCGGGGGTGGAGAAGGCCGACGCCGGGGCCATCGAGCCCGGTCACGGCCTCAAGCTGGGCTACTTCGCGCAGGAACACGACACCATCGACGGGTCGGCCTCGGTGTGGGAGAACATCCGCCACGCGGCGCCCGACACCGGGGATCAGGACCTGCGGAGCCTGCTCGGGGCGTTCATGTTCAGCGGTCCGCAGCTCGACCAGCCCGCAGGCACCCTCTCCGGCGGTGAGAAGACGCGGCTGGCGCTGGCCGGGCTGGTGGCCTCGACGGCCAACGTGCTGCTGCTCGACGAACCGACCAACAACCTCGACCCCGCCTCGCGCGAGCAGGTGCTCGACGCCCTGCGCAGCTATCAGGGTGCCGTCGTGCTGGTGACTCACGACCCGGGTGCGGCCGAAGCGCTCGACCCCCAGCGCGTCGTCCTGCTGCCCGACGGCACCGAGGATTACTGGTCCGAGGAGTACCGCGAACTCATCGAGTTGGCCTAAATAGTGAACGGTCGTGATTGAAGCCCCCTGCCGTCGGGTAACCGAAAGTGCATCTGCGAATGGGGAGATGCACATGAGGGAACTGGACAAGTCCAGGGACGACCTGCTCGACGAATTGCGTGCTGCCTACGAAAAGGGAGCGAGCATAAGGGCTTTGGTGGCAAGTACGGGCAAGTCGTACGGGTCGATCCACAGCATGCTTCGGGAGTCCGGCACCACCATGCGTAGTCGCGGCGGGCCCAATCACCGTCGGCGGCACTGACTTACTGCTGCCGGACCGACGCCTCGACGAGATCCAGCACAGCGCTGAGCCTTTCGGGCTCGTCACCGGACGCGAGCCGCGCGACCAGTCCGTCGAGCACCAGATCGAGGTAGGTCTGCAGGACGTCGGCAGGCACGTCTTCGCGCAGGCGACCCGCCTGCTTCTGCCGTCGCAGGCGCGCCGTCGTCGCATCCGACAGCTCCGCTGACCGCTCGGCCCAGCCGCTGTGGAATGCCGGGTCGTTGCGCAGCTTGCGGGCAATCTCCAGCCGCGTCGTCAACCAGTCGAATTGGTCTGGTGCCGCCAGCAAGTCGCGCATCACTTGGATGAGGCCCTCGCGTGAGGCAACCTCCGCCATCCGTTCGGCATCTTCACGCGCCAGTTCGAAGAACAGCGTGTCCTTGTCGCGGAAGTGGTGGAAGATGGCGCCGCGCGACAGCCCGATCGTCTGTTCGAGCCGTCGCACGGTCGCACTCTCGTACCCGTACTGCGCGAAGCACCGCCGAGCGCCGTCCAGGATCTGGCGGCGCCGAGCCGCCAAGTGATCCTCGGTCACCCGTGGCACCGGACTACCTCTTCGCCCGCAGCGTCGTGCTCACCGTCCGGTCACGACTTCAGCATGTTGCGCAGGACGTACTGCAGGATGCCGCCGTTGCGGTAGTAGTCGGCCTCGCCCGGGGTGTCGATGCGCACCACCGCGTCGAACTCGACCTTCGAGCCGTCCTCCTTGGTGGCCGTCACGTGCATGCTCTTCGGCGTCGTGCCCTCGTTGAGCGCTTCGATCCCCGTGATGTCGAACGTCTCGGTGCCGTCGAGCTTCAGCGACGCCGCGGATTCGCCGGCGGGGAACTGCAGCGGGACGACGCCCATGCCGATCAGGTTGGAACGGTGGATGCGCTCGAAGGACTCGGTGATGACCGCGCGGACGCCCAGCAGGCTGGTGCCCTTGGCCGCCCAGTCGCGAGACGACCCCGACCCGTACTCCTTGCCGCCCAGCACGACGAGCGGGATGCCCGCGGCCGCGTAGTTCTGCGCCGCGTCGTAGATGAACGCCTGCGGGCCGCCGTCCTGGGTGAAGTCACGCGTGTAGCCGCCGGACACGTCGTCGAGCAGTTGGTTGCGGAGCCGAATGTTCGCGAACGTCCCGCGGATCATCACCTCGTGGTTTCCGCGCCGCGAACCGTAGGAGTTGTAGTCCGTCTTCTCGACGCCGTTCTCCTCGAGGTACTGCGCGGCCGGCGTGCCGGCCTTGATGTTGCCTGCCGGGGAGATGTGGTCGGTGGTCACCGAATCACCAAGCAGGGCAAGGACTCTGGCGCCCTTGATGTCGGTGACGGGCTCCGGGTCGGCGGGCATGCCGTCGAAGTACGGGGGCTTGCGGACGTAGGTCGAGTTCGGATCCCACGCGAAGGTCTTGCCCTCCGGGGTGGGCAGGTTGCGCCAGCGCTCGTCGCCCTTGAAGACGTCGGCGTAGCTGTCGGTGAACATCTTCCGGTCGATCGACGAGGCGATGACGTCGGAGATCTCCTTCGACGACGGCCAGATGTCCTTGAGGAAGACGTCGTTGCCGTCGCCGTCCTGACCGAGTGGCTCGGTCTCGAAGTCGAAGTCCATCGTCCCGGCGAGTGCGTAGGCGATGACCAGCGGCGGGGAGGCCAGGTAGTTCATCTTGACGTCGGGGGAGATGCGGCCCTCGAAGTTGCGGTTGCCCGACAGCACGGCCGTGACCGAGAGGTCGTTGTCGTTGATGGCCTTGGAGATGGCATCCGGGAGCGGCCCGGTGTTGCCGATGCACGTCGTGCAGCCGTAGCCGACCAGGAAGAAGCCCAGCTTCTCCAGGTAGGGCCAGACGCCCGCCTTGTCGTAGTAGTCGCTGACCACCTGGGAGCCGGGCGCCATCGACGTCTTGACCCAGGGCTTGCTGGTCAGGCCCTTCTCGACGGCGTTGCGGGCCAGCAGTGCCGCGCCGAGCATGACCGACGGGTTGGACGTGTTGGTGCACGACGTGATGGCCGCGACCACCACCGCGCCATGGTCGAGCACGAACTCGCCGTGCTCGTCGGAGGTCACCGTCACGGGCTTGGACGGCCTGCCGTGCGAGCCGTTGGCCGCCGAGGGCCGCACGTCGGACTCGCCGTCGTCGGCGAAGGACAGCGCCACGGAGTCGCTGGCGGGGAAGGACTCGTCGACGGCCTCGTCGAGCTTGGTCTCCGGCGCCGGGTGGTTCTCCTCGACGTAGTTGTGAATGTCCTTGCGGAAGGCGATCTTCGACTCCGACAGCAGGATGCGGTCCTGCGGGCGCTTCGGTCCGGCGATGGAGGGCACCACGTCGCCGAGGTCGAGCTCGAGGTATTCGGAGTAGACGGGTTCCTTCTTGGGGTCGTGCCACATGCCCTGCGCCTTGGCGTACGCCTCGACGAGCGCGAGCTGCTCGTCGGAGCGTCCGGTCAGCCTCAGGTAGTCGACCGTCACCTCGTCGATCGGGAAGATGGCCGCCGTCGAGCCGAACTCCGGGCTCATGTTCCCCAGCGTGGCGCGGTTGGCCAGCGGAACCTCGGCGACGCCCTCGCCGTAGAACTCGACGAACTTGCCGACCACGCCGTGCTTGCGCAGCATGTCGGTCACGGTCAGCACCACGTCGGTGGCGGTGACGCCGGGCTTGATCTCCCCGGAGAGCTTGAAGCCGACGACGCGGGGGATGAGCATCGACACGGGCTGGCCGAGCATGGCGGCCTCGGCCTCGATGCCGCCGACGCCCCAGCCGAGCACGCCGAGACCGTTGACCATCGTCGTGTGGCTGTCGGTGCCGACGCACGTGTCGGGGTAGGCCACGCCATCGCGCGTCATCACGGTGCGGGCCAGGTATTCGATGTTGACCTGGTGCACGATGCCGGTGCCGGGCGGGACCACCTTGAAGTCGTCGAACGCGCCCTGACCCCAGCGCAGGAACTGGTAGCGCTCGCCGTTGCGGGAGTACTCGATGTCGACGTTGCGCTCGAAGGCCCCGGCGTTGCCGAACACGTCGACGATGACCGAGTGGTCGATGACCATCTCGGCGGGCGCCAGCGGATTGACCTTGTTCGGGTCGCCACCGAGGTCGCCGACCGCCTCGCGCATCGTGGCGAGGTCGACGATGCACGGCACGCCGGTGAAGTCCTGCATGATCACGCGGGCCGGGGTGAACTGGATCTCGATGCTGGGGTCGGCCTCGGGATCCCAGTTGGCGATGGCCTCGACGTGTTCCTTGGTGATGTTGGCACCGTCCTCGGTGCGGAGCAGGTTCTCGGCCAGGACCTTCAGGCTGTAGGGCAGCTTCTCGGTTCCTGGTACCGCGTCCAGGCGGTAGATCTCGTAGGACTCGTCCCCGACCTTCAGCGTGTCGTGGGCTCCGAACGAATTAACGCTGGTCACATCAACTCCCGGTTCGATCTTCGCCGTGACGGGCTGTGTCCCGGCGGTTGCGATTTCCAACAGTACGCTTGTCCTGTAAGCGACCTCGGCGCGGGCCCCAGTCTTCTCCTGATCGTGGCGCGCTGCCAGCCGTTTGGACGCCGTCGGCGGTGTCGGCGAACCACGGCGCAGCGTCCGGGGAAGGTAATCTCTGGCTGGTGACGACTCTGCAGCTGCCACTGTTCATCCCGTCGCAGGTCTGCGAGGCCGTCGGCAAGGACGCCGTCACCACGCCGCCCGACGTCTGCATGGATCTCGTCAAGGCGGACCTGCGCGACGACGGCGTCAGCGCACCCAAGGTCGCGGCCAACGCCGGACTGGCGCAGGTGGTCACCGCCGCCAAGCAGAAGGGCATCGACCTCAAGCTGGTCGTCCTGGATCAGAATCCGCCCATCGACACCCCGTTGCGCGACATCGCCACCGAAGTGGGCGAGACCTACCCCGGGTCGACGGTGCTGGTGCTCAGCCCCTCGTTCGCGGGCACCTACAGCGCGTCCTTCGACCGGGTCACGCTCGAGGCCGGGCAGGACATCGCGAAGGTCAGCGGGACCCCGGTGGCGGCGTCCCAGAATTTCCTCACCGAAATTACGACGCCCCATTTCCAATGGACGCCATTCACGATCGTCCTCGTCCTCGGCGTCGCCATCGCGGCCGTCGCAACCCGGATTCTCCAGTTTCGCGCGAAGCGGACTTTCGACGCGGAAACGCCTGCGGCGGCGGGCATCTGACGCTGCGAGATCGCAAATGCATTCGAATACCCATTCGATTCGCATCGTAATAGTCACCTTTCGATAACTTCCCCCCAATTACAAAGATGTAATTCCTTCGCGGCGTTTCCTTGGCGCAACTCGTGACGTACGGTGCAGAAGGCGTCGTGTGTTGCAGATGTGATTGATGTGACTTCTGTGGCTCGACGCCCGGGGAACGTGCTGCTGCGTTACCCGTTGGCCTGAGAGACCGGAGTCCAATGAGACGCACCCTTCGCGCCTCGGTGGCGAGTTCGCTCGCATGTGGTGTCCTCGTCACGACCGTGTTCACGTACGGGGTCGGCGTCGCGACCGCCGATCCGGTGGGCCCGCAAGGAATCGCGGGGCTCGTCGCCGCCGTGGCCAACGCCGATCAGAAGTTGCAGGACCTCGGGGCGCGCATCCAGTCGGAGCAGGAGGGGGTCAACAAGGCGATCGTCGCGGTACAGACCGCGCGGGACGACGCCGCCGCCGCGCAAGCCCAGGTCCAGACGAGCCAGGCCAAGCTCGCCGACGCCGACGCCGCCATCGCCGCGGCGCAGACGCACTTCGACGCGTTCGCCGCCTCGAACTACGTGAACGGTCCTTCGGCGTCCTACGTCACCGCGAAGGATCCAGCCGACATCCTCGACACCGCGGCGGTCGGCCAGACACTGAACGTCAGCACCCAGCAGGCCATCACCGATCTGCAGCGGGCCCGCACCGAGCGCGTCAACGAGGAGTCCGCGGCGCGGGCGGCCAAGCAGAAGGCCGACCAGGCCCTCCTCGACGCGCAGTCCAGCCAGGATGCCGCGGTCGCATCGCTCACCCAGGCGCAGCAGACGTTCAAGGATCAGCAGGCCCAACTCGACCAACTGACCGCCGAACGCTCGGCAGCCCAGGCCGAGCTGGCCGCCGCGCGCGACTGGTCGACGCCCGCCACGGGAGTCGCACCGCAGGCCGCCCCCCAGGCCGCCGCCGCGGCACCGGGCAACCCCGCGGCCAACTGGGACCGCGACCCGTCGGCGGCCGCGCCCGGCAACTCGCGGTGGGACACCGGCTGGGACCCCACGCTGCCCGCCATCCCGAGCGCCTTCGTCAGCGGTGACCCCGTCGCCATCCTCAACGGCGTGCTCGGGATCGCCTCGACGTCCTCGCAGTTGACCAGCCAGATGGGGCACAGCTTCCTGCAGAAGCTGGGCCTCGTGCCCACCGACAGCGGGTTCACCAACGGCGCCATCCCGCGCGTCTACGGCCGCCAGGCCTCCGAGTACGTCATCCGCCGGGCCGGCTCCCAGATCGGCGTGCCCTACTCGTGGGGCGGCGGCACCGCGGCCGGACCCAGCCGGGGCATCGACTCCGGGGCGGGGACGACCGGCTTCGACTGCTCCGGCCTCATCCTGTACGCCTTCGCCGGCGTCGGCATCAGGCTGCCGCACTACTCGGGCGCGCAGTACGACATGGGCCGCAAGATCCCGGCGTCGCAGATGCGTCGCGGCGACGTGATCTTCTACGGCCCGGGCGGCGCCCAGCACGTCACCCTGTACCTCGGCGCAGGCAAGATGCTCGAGGCGCCCTACACGGGTTCCGACGTCCACATCTCCGACGTCCGCACCAGTGGCATGACGCCCTACGTCGTCCGATACATCGAATACTGATGGCGACCGTCGTGCCCAGCAGCCTCACCCGCCGCCTGCTCGTCATGGCAATGACGTTGTGCGCCTTCATGATTGCGTTCGTCGGGGCGCCGACCGCCAGCGCCGATCCCACCGACGGGGAATGGGACCCGACGCTGCCCAAGGTGCCCAGTTCCGGTGCGCCCGGTGACCCCGTCGCCATGGCGAACGCGTCGTTCCAGGCCAGCAAGATCGCGCTGGAGACCACCCAGAGCCTCGGCCATCAGTTCCTGGTCAACCTCGGACTCGCCAAGGACCCGACCGCGACGACCGGCGGCCGGGTGCGCGGGCCCCAGGCGATCGAGTACGTCATCAGGCGTGCCGGCTCGCAGATGGGAGTGCCGTACTCCTGGGGCGGGGGCTCGCTCACCGGTCCCAGCGCGGGCGTCGACTCCGACGCGGGCAAGATCGGCTTCGACTGCTCCGGGCTGACCCGCTACGCGTTCGCCGGCGTCGGCGTCGCGATCCCGAAGTACTCGGGCGACCAGTACGACTCGGGACGCCCGATCGCGCCGTCGCAGGCCAAACGCGGGGACCTCATCTTCTACGGTCCCGGCGGCAGCCAGCACGTGACGATCTTCCTCGGCGGCGGCAAGATGCTCGAGGCGTCGGGCAGCGCGGGCCGCGTCACCGTCAGTCCCGTGCGCACCGCGGGCATGTCACCCCATCTGGTCCGGTTCATCGAGTCCTGATCGGGACCGCTCGCGGCAGGGCACGTCGACGGATCTCGAACCGCCTGGAATAGTTGACGGCGAGCGTCCGCCGAGTGGCCCTGGCGCCATGGCAGCACGTACGACCAGCGGTCTGATCTCAACCCCGGACCAGAAACACGTGGGAGGAAACTGAATGACGTCACCGAGTGGGCCGCAGCAGGGCGCAGGAGGTTTCCCAGGGCAACCCCCGGCGCAAGGCTTTCCTCCCGGTGGACCTCAGCAGGGACCTTCCGCCAACGGCGGCCTGCAGCAGGAGGTGCACACGCTGGAGCGGGCGATCTTCGAGGTCAAGCGCATCATCGTCGGACAGGACCAGCTGGTCGAGCGCATGCTGGTCGGGTTGCTCGCCAAGGGGCACGTCCTGCTCGAAGGCGTTCCCGGCGTGGCCAAGACCCTGGCGGTCGAGACCTTCGCAAAGGTCGTCGGTGGCACGTTCGCGCGCATCCAGTTCACCCCCGACCTGGTCCCCACCGACATCGTCGGCACCCGGATCTACCGGGCGGGCAAGGAGGAGTTCGACATCGAGCTCGGTCCGGTGATGGTCAACTTCCTGCTGGCCGACGAGATCAACCGGGCCCCGGCGAAGGTGCAGTCGGCGCTGCTGGAGGTCATGGCCGAGCGCAAGGTGTCCCTGGGCGGCAAGACCTTCCCGCTGCCGAGCCCGTTCCTGGTGATGGCCACGCAGAACCCGATCGAGCAGGAGGGCGTGTACTCACTGCCCGAGGCGCAGCGCGACCGGTTCCTGTTCAAGCTCAACGTCGACTACCCGTCGCCGGAGGAAGAGCGCGAGATCATCTACCGGATGGGCGTGACGCCGCCGCAGCCGAAGCAGATCCTCAACACCGGTGACCTGTTGCGACTGCAGGACATCGCGGCGGGCATCTTCGTCCACCACGCGCTCGTCGACTACGTGGTCCGCATCGTCACGGCCACCCGCGAGCCGGAGAAGTTCGGCATGCCCGACGCCAAGGCGTGGATCGCCTATGGCGCCTCGCCGCGCGCCTCGCTGGGCATCATCGCCGCATCGCGGGCGCTGGCCCTGGTCCGTGGGCGCGACTACGTCATCCCGCAGGACGTCGTCGAGGTCATCCCCGACGTGCTGCGCCACCGCCTGGTGCTCACCTACGACGCGCTGGCCGACGAGGTGTCCGCGGAAACCGTGATCAACCGGATCATGCAGACCGTCGCCCTTCCGCAGGTGAATGCCATTCCGCAACAAGGGCATTCGGTGGCGCCCGCGATGCCCACCCCGGCGGCGGCCGGCGGTCGGTGACCCGCCCATCGGGCGGCCCGTCGTCCCGCGTCGATCTGCCGTCGCTGCAGCGCGGTCAGATCAGGGACCCGGAACTGTCGGCGGCGCTGCGCAAACTCGAGCTGACCGTTCGCCGCAAGCTCGACGGCGTGCTGCACGGCGACCACCAGGGTCTGGTGCCGGGGCCGGGCTCCGAACCGGGGGACTCCCGCGTCTACCAGCCGGGCGACGACGTCCGCCGGATGGACTGGTCGGTGACCGCCCGCACCACGACGCCGCACGTGCGGCAGATGATCGCCGACCGCGAGCTGGAGACCTGGCTCGTGGTCGACGTCTCCGCGAGCCTGGACTTCGGCACCGCGGGTTGCGAGAAGCGTGACCTGGCGGTCGCGGCCGCCGCGGCCATCGCGTTCCTCAACAGTGGCGGCGGCAACCGCCTCGGTGCGGTGATCACCAACGGGGACTCGACGCGGCGGGTGCCCGCGCTCAGCGGCCGCATCCACGAACACGAACTGCTGCGGGCCATCGCCACCATGCCGCGGGCGCCGCTCGGCGTGCGGGGTGACCTCTCGGCCGCCATCGACGCGTTGCGGCGGCCCGAACGCCGGCGCGGCATGGCCGTCATCATCAGCGACTTCCTCGGGCCCATCGACTGGATGCGGCCCCTGCGCGCGATCGCCGGACGCCACGAGGTGCTCGGCATCGAGGTCATCGATCCGCGCGACGTCGAGCTGCCCGACGTGGGCGACGTGATCCTGCAGGACACCGAGAGCGGCGTCACCCGGGAGTTCACTATCGACGCGCAGCTGCGGGACGACTTCGCCAGGGCGGCCGAGTCCCACCGCGCCGACGTCGCCCGCACCCTGCGGCGCTGCAACGCGCCGCTGCTGACGTTGCGCACGGACCGCGACTGGATCAACGACGTCGTGAGGTTCGTGGCGAATCGCCGCCGGGGAGCGCTCGCGTCCCGATGAGCGTTCGCGCACCGATCAACGAAATGACAAGTGGGACATGACGTTACCAATCCTCGGACCCATCAGCCTGTCCGGCTTCAAGAGCCCGTGGTTCTTCCTCTTCCTGCTCGTGGTCGCCGCCTTGGTCGCGCTGTACGTCATCGTCCAGGTGGCCAGGCAGAAGCGCATGCTGCGGTTCGCCAACATGGAGCTGCTGGAGAGCGTGGCGCCGAAACGGCCGTCGCGCTGGCGCCACGTGTCGGCGATCCTGCTGGTCCTGTCGCTGGTGTCGTTCACGATCGCCATGGCGGGACCGACGAACGACGTGCGGACGCCCCGCAACCGCGCCGTGGTGATGCTGGTGATCGACGTGTCGCAGTCGATGCGCGCCACCGACGTCGCGCCGAGCCGGCTGGCCGCGGCCCAGGAGGCGGCCAAGCAGTTCGCCGACCAGCTCACCCCCGGCATCAACCTCGGCCTCATCGCCTACGCGGGCACCGCGACGGTACTCGTCTCACCGACCACCAACCGCGACGCCAGCAAAGCTGCGATCGACAAGCTGCAGCTGGCCGACCGCACCGCGACCGGCGAGGGCATCTTCACCGCGCTGCAGGCCATCGCGACCGTCGGCGCGGTCATCGGCGGCGGTGACGCACCGCCCCCCGCGCGCATCGTGCTGATGTCGGACGGCAAGGAGACCGTGCCGTCCAACCCGGACAACCCGAAGGGCGCCTACACGGCCGCCAGGACGGCCAACGATCAGGGCGTGCCCATCTCCACGGTGTCGTTCGGCACGAAGTACGGCTACGTCGAGATCAACGACCAGCGCCAACCGGTGCCGATCGACGACGAGACCCTGCGCAAGATCGCCGAGCTGTCCGGCGGAAGTGCTTACAGCGCATCGAGTCTCGAGCAGCTGAAGCAGGTGTTCACGACGCTGCAGGACCAGATCGGCTACGAGACGGTCAAGGGCGACGCCAGCGTGGGCTGGCTGCGGCTCGGCTCGTTGGTGCTGGCGCTCGCGGCGTTGGTCGCCCTGCTCGTCAATCGCCGTCTGCCCGGCTGATTTCAGGGTCGCGACGGCCGCACGATAGGTTGGCGGGCATGCCAGAATTCGTGTCGCGCTCCGTGCTGGTCACCGGTGGCAACCGTGGAATAGGCCTGGCGATCGCCGAGCGGTTGGCCGCCGACGGGCACCGCGTCGCCGTCACCCATCGCGGCTCCGGCGCACCCGAGGGCCTCTACGGCGTCGTCTGCGACGTGACCGACGGCGAGGCCGTCGACCGTGCCTTCACCGAGGTCGAGGAGCACCAGGGTCCGGTGGAGGTGCTGGTCTCCAATGCGGGCATCTCGCAGGACGCGTTCCTCATGCGGATGACCGAGGAGCGGTTCACCAACGTCATCGACGCCAACCTCACCGGGGCGTTCCGCGTCGCACAGCGGGCCTCGCGAAGCATGCAGCGCAAGCGGTTCGGGCGCATCATCTTCATCGGCTCGGTGTCGGGCATGTGGGGTATCGGCAACCAGGCCAACTATGCGGCGGCCAAGGCGGGCCTGATCGGCATGGCCCGGTCGATCTCCCGGGAGCTGTCCAAGGCGGGCGTCACCGCCAACGTGGTCGCACCCGGCTACATCGACACCGAGATGACCCGCTCGCTCGACGAGCGCATCCAGGCCGGGGCGCTGGACTTCATCCCCGCCAAGCGGGTCGGCACCGCCGAGGAGGTCGCGGGGGCGGTCAGCTTCCTGGCGTCCGAGGACGCCTCCTACATCGCGGGAGCGGTCATCCCGGTCGATGGCGGCATGGGCATGGGGCACTGACACTTCTCGACATCGCTTCGACAGTAAGGACTTTTACATGGCAGGGTTTCTCGAGGGCAAGCGCATCCTCGTCACGGGGATCATCACCGACTCGTCGATCGCCTTCCACATCGCCAAGGTCGCCCAGGAGGCGGGTGCCGAACTGGTGCTCACCGGCTTCGACCGGCTGCGACTGATCAAGCGGATCACCGACCGGCTGCCGAACCCGGCGCCGCTGCTCGAACTCGACGTGCAGAACTCCGAGCACCTCGACACGCTGGCCGCCCGGGTCAGCGAGGTCATCGGCGAGGGCAACCGGCTCGACGGCGTCGTGCACTCGATCGGCTTCATGCCGCAGACGGGCATGGGCGTCAACCCGTTCTTCGACGCCCCGTACGAGGACGTCGCGAAGGGCATCCACATCTCGGCGTACTCCTACGCCTCGCTGGCCAAGGCCGTGCTGCCGATCATGAACCCCGGCGGCGGCATCGTGGGCATGGACTTCGACCCGACCCGCGCGATGCCCGCCTACAACTGGATGACGGTCGCCAAGAGCGCGCTGGAGTCGGTGAACCGCTTCGTGGCGCGCGAGGCGGGCGCCTACGGCGTGCGGTCCAATCTCGTTGCGGCAGGCCCGATTCGGACGCTCGCCATGAGCGCCATCGTCGGTGGCGCGCTCGGCGCGGAGGCCGGTGACCAGATGAAGCTGCTCGAGGAGGGCTGGGATCAGCGTGCCCCCATCGGATGGAACATGAAGGACCCCACCCCGGTCGCCAAGACGGTCTGTGCGCTGCTGTCGGACTGGCTGCCCGCCACCACCGGCACGGTCGTCTACGCCGACGGCGGCGCCCACACTCAGCTGCTGTGACCCCTTGACCGACATGAACTTCGACGCCATCCTGCTGCTGTCCTTCGGGGGGCCCGAAGGACCGGAGCAGGTGCGGCCTTTCCTGGAGAACGTGACGCGGGGGAGGAACATCCCGCCGGAACGGCTCGACGGCGTGGCCGAGCACTACCTGCACTTCGGCGGGGTGTCACCGATCAACGGCATCAACCGCGCCCTGATCGAGACGCTGAGGATCGAGCTCGAGGGCCGCGGCGAGACGCTGCCCGTCTACTTCGGCAACCGCAACTGGGAGCCGTACGTCGAGGACACCGTGGCCAGGATGCGCGACGACGGCGTCCGTCGCGCCGCGGTGTTCGTGACGTCGGCCTGGGGCGGCTATTCGGGGTGCACGCAGTACAACGAAGACGTCGCCCGCGCCCGCGCCGCCGTGGGGGAGGGCGCGCCGGAGCTGATCAAGCTGCGGCACTACTTCGACCACCCGCTGTTCGTGGAGATGTTCGCCGAGGGCCTCGAGGCCGCGCGGGCGTCGCTGCCGGACGAGTTGTGCGATGACGCCAGGGTGATCTTCACCGCGCACTCGGTTCCGGTCGCCGCCGACGAGCGCCAGGGACCACGCATCTACAGCCGCCAGGTGGCGTATGCGACCCGGCTCGTCGCCGCGGCGGCGGGTTGCCCCGACTACGACCAGGTATGGCAGTCGCGTTCGGGACCACCGCAGGTGCCGTGGCTGGAACCCGATGTGGGCGAACATCTTTCGACACTGGCCGCGGCGGGCACCAAGGCCGTGATCGTGTGTCCCATCGGGTTCGTCGCCGACCACATCGAGGTGGTGTGGGACCTCGACAACGAGCTCCGCGAGCAGGCCGACGCGGCGGGCATCGTGATGGCCCGCACGACCACGCCCAATGCCGACCCGCGCTACGCGCGACTGATCGTCGACCTCATCGACGAGATGCGCACCGGCGGCCCCGCGGCGCGCGTCCCGGGCCCCGACCCCGTGGCGGGCTGCGGCTTCAACGTCAACGGGACGCCGTGTCCGTCGTCGCCGCGGTGCACCGCTATCTTCTCCACGCCGAGTACAGGATCGCGCTGACGGCAGCCATCCGCGCCGAACGCACCACGCCGGACAGCGGGCGCAGCGCGTCGTTGGCCAGTCGCATCTCCGACGACGATTGCAGCCCGATGGGCATCAACCCGGCGCTGACCGTGATGATGGCGTCGACGTGCGCGGCGTTCTCCAGCACCCGCAGGGCCCGCTCGGGGGCGTGGTCGGGCGCGTGGTGCAGCCGGGCGGACTCGAGGATCTGTTCGACGAGGCCGCGCGGATCGGCGACGTCCAGCGACGTCATGCCGGCCCGCAGCGTGCCGAGCGCGTCGGCCGCCGAGCGCACGGCCGCCCGCAGTTCGTACTCGGCGTGGCCGAGGTCGAGGTGCTCGGCCACGGGCACCGTCGGCAGCGAGTAGACCGTCCACGACAGGGCCACCGGTTCGGGGTAGTGATCGCCGGAGTCGTCGTCACCGGACGCGTCGTCGACATCGCTCTCGTCGTAGGCGAACTCGGGGACCAGACCCACCGCACTCGTCCCGCGGTAGGACACCGTGATGGCCTCACCCGCCGAGAGCGCGTCGGCGGTGAACTGCGTCCCGGCCACCAGACCCCGTACGTCACCGGGGATCGGCAGCGCCAGGGCGATGACCGGTTCACCGGACGGGGGGCCGGCGGCCGTGCGCAGGGTTTGCAGCATCGACACCGCACCCGCGTCGGTCAGATCCGGCCACGGCAGACCGGTCCGATCGGCCGCCACGGAGTCATACGCCGTCACCGAATGCCTTGGCGCCCATAGGGACAACGCATCGAGCACGTCGTCGGGAGCGGCGACCCCCGCCAACCAGGCGTTGGCCCACACCGACAGGGAGACACTGGGGCACCACATGACTTACGGAGTGTAGTTGGAGACGGCGGCGAGGGCGGATCACCCGCGTAGGCTGGAGCCATGGGAGCGCTGATCTGGCTGGTCGCGGCGCTCGCCCTTGCCGGTGCGGAGGCCCTGACCGGTGATCTGTTCCTCCTCATGCTCAGTGGTGGCGCCCTTTCGGCCGCCGGCGCGGAGGCGGTGTTCGGGGGCCCGGTCTGGGTGGACGGGGCGGTGTTCGCCGTCGTCTCGATCCTGCTGCTGTTGGTGGTGCGCCCCACGCTTCGCCGGCGATTCGCGGCGGGTCCCGGACTACCGGAACCGATGCGGGCACTGGAGGGCAAGAGTGCGCTCGTGCTCGATCAGGTCGCCCGGCACGAGGGCCGGGTGAAGCTCGACGGCGAGGTGTGGACCGCCCGCCCCATGAATGAGGACGACGTGTACGAACCCGGCGATCACGTCACGGTCGTGCGCATCGACGGAGCCACCGCCGTGGTCTTCAAGACCGACTGACGCTAGAAGGGATTCGCAATGGAAGGTGCCGTCTTCGGACTCGTCGTGGCTGCCGTGCTGGTGATCTTCGCCATCATCGTGGTCGTCAAGTCCGTCAAGGTCATTCCCCAGGCCGAGGCTGCCGTCATCGAACGGCTGGGGCGCTACAGCAAGACCGTCTCCGGTCAGCTGACGCTGCTGCTGCCCTTCGTCGACAAGGTGCGGGCCAGGGTGGACCTGCGCGAGCGGGTGGTGAGCTTCCCCCCGCAACCCGTGATCACCGAGGACAACCTGACGGTCAACATCGACACCGTCGTCTATTTCCAGGTCACCGAGCCCAAGGCCGCCGTCTACGCGATCAGCAACTACATCGTCGGC
The DNA here is from genome assembly GCF_010729665.1 of Mycolicibacterium madagascariense. NCBI lineage: Bacteria > Bacillati > Actinomycetota > Actinomycetes > Mycobacteriales > Mycobacteriaceae > Mycobacterium > Mycolicibacterium madagascariense. The sequence continues at coordinate 2,765,165 of NZ_AP022610.1, forward strand.
GTCGAGCAGCTCACCACCACGACACTGCGCAACGTCGTCGGCGGCATGACCCTCGAGCAGGCGCTGACGTCGCGCGACCAGATCAACGGTCAGCTGCGCGGGGTGCTCGACGAGGCGACCGGACGCTGGGGGCTGCGCGTCGCGCGGGTCGAGCTGCGCTCGATCGATCCGCCACCGTCGATCCAGGACTCGATGGAGAAGCAGATGCGCGCCGACCGCGAGAAGCGCGCCATGATCCTGACGGCCGAGGGCAACCGGGAGGCGTCGATCAAGCAGGCCGAAGGCCAGAAGCAGGCGCAGATCCTCTCCGCCGAGGGCGCCAAGCAGGCCGCGATCCTCGCCGCCGAGGCCGACCGCCAGTCGCGCATGCTGCGCGCGCAGGGCGAACGTGCCGCGTCCTACCTGCAGGCCCAGGGTCAGGCGAAGGCCATCGAGAAGACCTTCGCGGCCATCAAGGCGGGGCGCCCGACCCCCGAACTGCTGGCCTACCAGTACCTGCAGACGCTGCCGCTGATGGCCAAGGGCGAGGCCAACAAGGTCTGGGTCGTGCCGAGCGACTTCGGATCGGCGCTGCAGGGCTTCACCAAGATGCTCGGCGCCCCGGGTGAGGACGGCGTGTTCCGGTACACGCCCTCACCGGTCGACGGGGACCTGCCCAAGCCCGAGGACGACTCCGCCGAGGTCGCCGAGTGGTTCAACACGAAGACCGATCCCGAGATCGCGCAGGCCGTCGCCCAAGCCGTTGCCGAGGCGCGCACCCCCGTGGCCGGCGCGATCGACGGGCCGACGCAGTACGCCCCGCTGTCCCAGCAGGCTCAGCCGCCCGCGGTGGACTACGGCCGGTCGGCCGATCAGTCGGCGCCCCGGCACGGCTCCCAGTAGCCCGTGCTCCACGAAGCCGCCGTCAGGGCGTGACGGCGGGCGCCTCGGTCTCCTCGACGGTCTCCGATGCGGCCTGACGCCGGCGGTGACTGCGCGACTCGTAGAGCAGCCCCACCACGCCCAGCCCGGCGGTGCTCGAGGAGATCACGAGCAGCAGCGGGCTGACGTGCCCCGTCAGCGCATCGCCGAAGAGCACGATGGCGGCGGTGCCCGGCAGCAAGCCGACGAGGGTGGCCAACGTGTAGGGCAGCACGCGAATCGCCGACGCGCCTGCGGCGTAGTTCAGCACCGAGAACGGCACCACCGGAATCATCCGCATCGACAACACCGTGAGCCAGCCGCGGTGCTGGAGGCTCTCGTTCATCGCGTCGATCCGCGGATGGCGCACCATCTGGTCGAGCTGCCAGCCGGCGGCGCGCACCAGGGCGAGCGCGATCACCGCGCTCAGCGTGCTGGCGACCAGCGCGATCCCGACGCCCAGCAGCGGTCCGAACAGCAGGCCCGCGGCGAGGGTGAACGCGGTGCGCGGGAAGGGCAGGACGGTCACCACCACGTGGGCGGCCAGGAACGCCAGCGGAAACCACGGACCCGCCGAGCGGGCCCAGTCGCGTAGCTGCAGCGCGTTGGGCAACGGCACCAGCAGGACCAGTGCGACGAGGATCACACCGGCGATCGCGATGGTCACCAGCCGGCGGCGGGGGACCTGGCGTGCCGTGATGGCGATGGCCGCACTGACCCGGCGCAACGTGCTGACGACGGGCTTCACGTTGCTCAAGGGTACGTGGTGTGCACCCGTATCCGTCGCCGACGAGGCCGATGGGACGCCCGACCGCGGCGCAGTGACGTGATGGCGATCATTTAGCCTGATGGGAAGGGTGGTCCGTCACAGGTGCGACGACAGGGAGATGCCGGTGTCCGTACAGGGGTCCAGTGCCAGCGTCGGCGCCGTGGAATCCGACCTGCAGGCCTGGCGGGCCGCCGTCGCCGGGGTGTTGGCCAAGAGTTCCCGCAAGGATCCCGCCGACCTCGGCGCGGCACCCGAGCGGTTGCTCGACTCGCCGACCTACGAGGGTTTTCCGATCAGCCCCCTCTACACCGGGCGCGACGGATTGCCCGAACCGCCGTTGCCGGGACAGTGGCCCTACGTGCGCGGCGCCGACGCGCTGCGGGACGTGCGCGCGGGATGGGGGGTGGCCGAGGGCTTCCCCGCCGTCGGGCAGAACGTGGTCGCCGACGGGAACGGGGACGTGCTGGCCGCACTGTCCGACGGCGTCAGCGCCATGGTCCTGCGCGTGGGCGCCGACGGTGTCGACGTCGCGCATCTGGACCGTCTACTCGAAGGCGTGTTCCTCGAGCTGGTGCCGGTGATCGTCGAGGCGGGCGCCGACTACGTGGGCGCGGCCGACGCCCTGCTGGCCCTGGTGTCCGGCATGGCCGACGACGCCAAGCCCACCCTGTCGATCGACCTCGGCGCCGACCCACTGGCGGCGGCACTGACCGGCCGTGACGCCCCACCGATGAGCGGCGTCGTCGCGACCGCGTCGAGGGTTCTCGGGTTCGGCGGCGGCATCCGCGCCGTGACGGTGGACGGGGCGGGCCTGCACGACCTCGGGGCCAGTGCCTCCTGGGAGCTCGCCGGGGCGATCGCGGCGGGGGTCGCCTACCTGCGCGCGCTCTGCGACGGGGGCCTGGCGGTACCGGATGCCTTGCGGCAGATTGCCTTTCGCTTCGCGGCCGACGACGACCAGTTCATGACCATCGCCAAGCTGCGGGCGGCCCGTCAGCTCTGGGCCAGGGTGGCCGAGGTCCTCGGGCAGCCCGACGCCGGCGCTGCCACGATTCACGCCGTCACGTCGCGGCCGATGATGACCCGGCGCGACCCGTGGGTGAACATGCTGCGCACCACACTCGCCGCGTTCGGTGCCGGCGTCGGCGGTGCGGACACCGTCCAGGTATTCGAGTTCGACAGCGCCATCGAGGGCGGATTGGCCGGTGTCGCACGCAGTTTCGCCCGTCGGATGGCGCGCAACACCCAGCTGCTACTGCTCGAGGAATCGCACGTGGGCCGCGTCCTCGATCCCGGCGGCGGGTCGTGGTTCGTCGAGGACCTGACGCGCTGCCTCGCCGAGCAGGCGTGGCACCACTTCCAGGATCTCGAATCCAGGGGAGGGTTCGAGGCGGCGGGCGGGCACCTCGCCGAGGAGATCGCCGCCGTGCGGAACCGGCGCGCCGAGGACGTCGCGCACCGGCGCAGGGCGCTGACGGGCGTCAACGAATATCCCAACCTCGCCGAGGCGCCGCTCGCCCCGCCGCATCCGACGCCCTCGGTGCACGCCTACGCCGCGGCATTCGACGCGCTGCGCGACCGCTCCGACGCCTACCTCGCCGCCAACGGAGCGCGCCCGACGGCCCTGCTGCTGCCGCTGGGTCCGCTGGCCGAGCACAACGTCCGCACGACGTTCGCCGCCAACCTGCTGGCGTCGGGCGGGGTGCAGAGCGTCAACCCCGGCACGCTGAGCCCGGCCGGCGTCGCGCAGGCCGCCGCGGAGGCGGGCCACCCCGCCGTCGCCGTCGTCTGCGGCACCGACGCGCGCTACGCCGAGGAGGTGTCCGACATCGTGGCGGCCGCCCACGCGGTGGGCATCGCCCACGTGTACCTCGCCGGGCCGGAGAAGGCGGTCGCCGACGCCGAGCACCGCCCCGATGACTACCTGACCGCCAAGATCGATGCGGTCGCCGCACTTTCGACCCTGCTCACCCGGTTGGGGGCCTGACATGACCACATCCGACGTGGCCGCCGACGCGGCACCAGCCACGAATCCCGGCATCCCCAGCTTCGCCGACGTGCCCCTGCACGGCGACGAGCAGGGCGCGCCCGCGACCGAGGCCGCGGTCGCCGCGGCCATGACCGCCACCGCCGACGCGCATGGTCACACCGCCGAGCAGCTCGTCTGGACCACCCCCGAGGGCATCGACGTCAAACCCGTCTTCATCGCCGCGGACCGCGACGCCGCCGTCGCGGACGGCTACCCACTGGACACCCTTCCCGGCCTGCCGCCGTTCGTCCGCGGGCCGTACCCCACGATGTACGTCAACCAGCCGTGGACCATCCGCCAGTACGCCGGGTTCTCCACGGCCGCGGAGTCCAACGCGTTCTACCGACGCAACCTCGCGGCCGGACAGAAGGGCCTGTCGGTCGCCTTCGACCTGGCGACCCACCGCGGCTACGACTCCGACCACCCACGGGTGGCCGGCGACGTCGGAATGGCCGGTGTCGCCATCGATTCCATCCTCGACATGCGCCAGCTCTTCGACGGCATCGACCTGTCGACGGTGTCGGTGTCCATGACGATGAACGGCGCCGTGCTGCCGATCCTGGCGCTCTACGTCGCCGCCGCCGAGGAGCAGGGCGTGCCGCCGGAGAAGCTGGCGGGGACCATCCAGAACGACATCCTCAAGGAGTTCATGGTCCGCAACACCTACATCTATCCGCCCAAGCCGTCGATGCGCATCATCTCCGACATCTTCGGTTACACCAGCGCGAAGATGCCGAAGTACAACTCCATCTCGATCTCCGGCTACCACATCCAAGAAGCCGGTGCCACAGCCGATCTCGAGCTGGCCTACACGCTCGCCGACGGCGTGGAGTACATCAAGGCCGGGCTGGACGCCGGCCTGTCGATCGACACGTTCGCGCCGCGGCTGTCGTTCTTCTGGGGCATCGGGATGAACTTCTTCATGGAGGTCGCCAAGCTGCGCGCGGGCCGGCTGCTGTGGAGCGAACTCGTCGCGCAGTTCGACCCGAAGAACGACAAGTCGAAGTCCCTGCGCACCCACTCGCAGACCTCGGGGTGGTCGCTCACCGCGCAGGATCCGTTCAACAACGTCGCGCGCACGTGCGTCGAGGCCATGGCGGCCACGCAGGGCCACACGCAGTCGCTGCACACCAACGCCCTCGACGAGGCGCTGGCACTGCCGACCGACTTCTCGGCCCGCATCGCCCGCAACACCCAGCTGCTGCTGCAGCAGGAGTCCGGCACGACGCGGCCGATAGACCCTTGGGGCGGTTCGTATTACGTGGAGTGGCTGACCCACCAGCTGGCCGAGAAGGCCCGCGCCCACATCGCCGAGGTGGCCGAACACGGTGGCATGGCCCAGGCCATCGACGAGGGCATTCCGAAGCTGCGCATCGAGGAGGCCGCCGCGCGGACGCAGGCCCGCATCGACTCCGGCGCGCAGACCGTCATCGGCATCAACAAGTACCAGGTGGACTCCGACCAGGAGGTCGAGGTCCTCAAGGTCGAGAACAGCAGGGTGCGGGCCGAGCAGATCGCCAAGCTCGAGCAGCTGCGTGCCGACCGCGACGAGGCGGCCACCGCAGCCGCCCTGGCCGAATTGACAAGGGCCGCAGGCGCTTCCGGCCTCGCGGGGGAGGATGGCCTGGGGAACAACCTGATGGCGCTGGCGATCGCGGCGGCGCGGGCCAAGGCGACCGTCGGGGAGATCTCCGGCGCCATGGAGAAGGTCTACGGACGCCACCAGGCCGAGATCCGCACCATCGCAGGCGTCTACCGGGACGAAGTGGGGAAGGGGCACGACGTCGATCACATCCGCAGGGCCACCGACCTCGTCGAGAAGTTCGCCGAAGCCGACGGCCGCAGGCCGCGTATCCTGGTCGCGAAGATGGGTCAGGACGGGCACGACCGCGGCCAGAAGGTCATCGCGACGGCGTTCGCCGACATCGGGTTCGACGTGGACGTCGGTTCGCTGTTCTCCACGCCGGACGAGGTGGCCCGCCAGGCCGCGGACAACGACGTGCACGTCGTCGGCGTATCCTCCTTGGCCGCAGGACATCTCACGCTGGTGCCCGCACTGCGCGACGCCCTGGCCGAGGTGGGCCGACCCGACATCATGGTCGTCGTCGGCGGCGTGATCCCGCCCGGTGACTTCGACGAGCTGTACGCCGCGGGCGCCACCGCCATCTTCCCGCCGGGCACGGTCATCGCCGACGCGGCGGTCGGTCTGCTGCAGACGCTGGCCGAGCGGCTTGATCATGACCTGAGCTAGATGGATCCCTCCCAGCTCGCAGAGGCCGTTCGCGGCGGCGACCGTTCGGCGCTGGCCAGAGCGATCACGCTCGTCGAGTCGACGAGGACCGACCACCGGGCGCGGGCGCAACGGCTGCTGATGGAGCTGATGCCCGAGGCGGGCAGCGCGGTGCACGTCGGCATCACCGGCGTGCCGGGGGTGGGCAAGTCGACGACCATCGAGGCGCTCGGCATGTACCTCATCGAGCAGGGCCACCGGGTGGCCGTACTCGCCGTCGACCCGTCCTCGACGCGGACGGGCGGTTCCATCCTCGGGGACAAGACCCGGATGGCCCGGCTCGCGGTCAGCCCCGAGGCCTACATCCGGCCGTCTCCCACGTCGGGCACGCTCGGCGGGGTGGCGAAGGCCACCAGGGAGACGATCGTGCTCCTGGAGGCGGCCGGCTACGACGTCGTGCTCGTCGAGACGGTGGGCGTCGGGCAATCCGAGGTGACGGTCGCCAACATGGTCGACACCTTCGTGTTCCTGACGCTCGCCCGCACCGGCGACCAACTGCAGGGCATCAAGAAGGGCGTGCTCGAACTCGCCGACGTCGTGGTGGTGAACAAGGCCGACGGCGAGCACGCGACCGAGGCGAAGGCGGCGGCGCGCGAGCTCGGTGGCGCCATTCGTCTGCTCTATCCGCGTGAAACACTATGGCGCCCACCGGTATTGACGATGAGCGCTCTGACGGGCACCGGCTTGTCCGAGCTGTGGGAGACGGTGCTGCGGCATCGGCAGGTGCTCACCGAGGCGGGGGAGTTCGACACGCGGCGGCGCACGCAGCAGGTCGAGTGGATGTGGTCGATGGTGCGCGACGCCATGCTCGACCGGGTGACGTCCAACGCCGCGGTGCGGGCCATGCGCGCCGACGTCGAACAGCGGGTCCGCGACGGGGATCTGACGGCCGCGCTGGCCGCCCAGGAGATCCTCGACGCCGTCGACCGGGCGCCCTGAATGACGCACAGCTACGCGTTTTGCTAACGAATCCGTAACCCCGCACTGTTTGCCAGAGCTCAGGTGAACAATGGCAGACGTGACGCAGGCCATACGTCGGGAGCGCAGCGCGGCGCTTCCCGGGGATGCCGAGGACTCGGCTCTACCGCGCAACGTCCGCGGGGCGGCCGATCCCCACTTCGCGCTCGTCGTCAACGCCTTCTCCCGGCTGTTCCCGCACCGTCGCCTCGGTGGTGGCGCGCTCGCGGTGTACCTCGACGGTCAGCCGGTCGTCGACGTCTGGACCGGGTGGGCCGACCGGCGGGGCCGGCGGCCGTGGACCGCCGACACCGGCGCGATGGTGTTCTCGGCGACGAAGGGCATGGCGTCCACGGTCATTCACCGCCTCGCCGACCGCGGTCTGATCGACTACGACGCCCCCGTCGCGGAGTACTGGCCGGCGTTCGGCGCCAACGGCAAGGCGGCCGTGACGGTGCGCGAGCTGATGCGCCACCGCGCCGGGCTGTCCCAGCTCAACGGCGCCACCGGTACGGACCTGATGGACCACCTGCTCATGGAGGAGCGTCTGGCCGCCGCGCCCATGGGCTGGCTGAAGGGCCGGCCGTCCTACCACGCGCTGACCTACGGCTGGCTGATGTCGGGGCTGGCCAGGGCCGTCACCGGCCGCGGAATGCGGGAGCTGTTCCGCACCGAACTCGCCGGACCGCTCGACACCGACGGCCTGCATCTCGGCCGGCCGCCCCGCGACGCCCCCACCCAGCCGGCGCGCATCATCGGGCCGCAGAGCCGACTGCAGAATCCGGTGTTCAACCACGTCGCTCCTCGCATCGCCGCCCTGCCGTTCAGCGGGGGCTTCGGGTCGATGTACTTCCCCGGCATGAAGGCCACCGTCCAGGGCGACATCTCGCTGCTGGACACCGAACTGCCCGCCGCCAACGGCGTGGCGACGGCACGTGCGCTGGCCCGTGTCTACGGCGCGATCGCCAACCGCGGCCGGATGGACGGTCGGCAGTTCCTGTCCTCGGAGCTGGTGGACGGTCTGACCGGGCGCCCGAGCCTGCACCTCGACGGCGGTCTCATCATGCCGCTGTCGTTCCATCTCGGGTATCACGGCCTGCCCCTGCCCGGTGTGCTGCCGGGGTTCGGCCACGTGGGGCTCGGCGGTTCCCTGGGCTGGGCCGATCCAGCCAGCGGATTGGCCTTCAGCTTCGTCCACAACCGGCTGCTGACGCCGTTCGTGCTGAGCGATCAGGCCGGGTTCGTCGCGATGGCGGCACTGATCCGGCGCGCGGCCGCGCACGCCCGTCGCGAGGGTGTCACGGCGATCCCGAACCTCGGCGCACCGTTCTCCGGACTGTCCACGGCGGTGTGACGCCGTTACCCGCACGGGTCGGGCGCGACTTTCGCCTGAACAGCACGTTCGATCCACACCGGCAACGGGTGTTGTCAGTTCGAAGACGTTGTGACACAGCGGGTTTGGCCGCGGCGCCGGTCCGAGCGGCCAGCTCGGCGTCGGCCTGGGGCCGCGGGTGCCGAGGTCGTTGCAGATGAACCGCAAAATGCTTCTGGCGTTACCGGCCAGACAATTGCCAGTCTCGTAAGGAAACTCGCCGTCTGGTTCGGACGTCTTCGACGACCCACCTCCACGTGACGCGTCTGACATCGCGGGAATCATCGCCGGACAGGCTAAATGGCTATGATTTGATCCGCGATGCTGGACTGGGAGCTCGTCAGACTCTGGTGAATGACCGGCTAACAGCTAGTTGCGAGAATGTTCATTCGATTGCTAAAAATAGCTGTGGCGAACGGTTCTCGGTGGTCAACGTCGACTTTTTCAGTTTGCTGGGGGCGGGGGAATTCGCTGTTTCTGCAGCGTATGCACGCAAACCTCGTTGATGGGACGAATAGGTAGCTGTCGGTGTAGTGTCCCGACCGACGAAACTTGAAGTGGAAAGGGCGGTAGGGGATTTGCCGAATATTTTCGTACTAAAAGTTCGTAGCGGTAGCTGGGTTCGGGACAACTAGACCCCCTGCCGATTAGCAGCAACGAAGGCAATCCGGAATTTCTGCAGCGTCGCAGTCCACGATCTTGCCATCACCAGGTGCTCGGATCCTGGACAGTTCATGGGAGAGGATGAAGCCAAGTGGCAGAGGCACGGGTCTCGGCAGTAGCTGTCATCGGCATGGGTTGCCGACTTCCCGGAGGAATCGATTCCCCGGAAGGCCTGTGGGCCGCACTGCTGCGCGGTGACGACACCGTGACCACGGTTCCCCTGGACCGCTGGGACGCCGAGGAGTACTACGACCCCGAGCCGGGTGTGCCTGGCCGTTCGGTGTCGAAGTGGGGCGCCTTCCTCGACGACGTCGCCGGGTTCGACGCCGACTTCTTCAACATCAGCGAGCGCGAGGCGACGTCGATCGACCCGCAGCACCGGCTGCTCCTGGAGACGGCCTGGGAGGCCGTCGAACACGCGGGCATCGACCCCGCGACGATCGCCTCGTCGGTCACGGGCGTCTTCGTGGGCATGACCCACGCCGACTACCAGCTGGTGGCCGTGGACGCCAACGCGGTCGAAGGGCCCTACGGCTTCACCGGAAACAACTTCAGCCTGGCGTCCGGACGCATCGCCTACCACCTCGGCGTGCACGGACCCGCCTACACCGTCGACTCCGCCTGCTCCTCGAGCCTGCTCGCCGTCCACATGGCCTGCCGCAGCCTGCACGACGGCGAGAGCGATCTCGCGCTGGCCGGTGGCGTCTCGATCATGCTCGAGCCCAGGAAGATGTCCTCCGGCTCGGCACAGGGCATGCTGTCGCCGACCGGCAGGTGCCACGCCTTCGACGTCGACGCCGACGGCTTCGTGTCGGGTGAGGCGTCGGCCGTGCTGCTGCTCAAGCGTCTCGACGACGCGCTCGCCGACGGAGACCGCGTGCTCGCGGTGATCCGCGGCACGGCCGCCAACCAGGACGGCCACACCGTCAACATCGCCACCCCCTCGCGCGACGCGCAGGTGACCGTCTACCAGTCCGCTCTCGCGGCGGGCGGCGTCGATCCCGCGACCGTCGGCTTCGTGGAGGCCCACGGCACCGGGACGCCGGTCGGCGATCCCATCGAGTTCGCGAGCCTGGCAGCTGTCTACGGCACCGCGGGGCCCGTCGCACTGGGTTCGGCGAAGACCAACTTCGGCCACGGCCAGTCGGCGTCCGGCGCGGTCGGGCTGATGAAGGCCATCCTGGCGTTGCAGCACGGCTCGGTGCCCAAGAACCTGCACTTCAGCGCCATGCCGGAGGAAATGACCCGGATCGACACGAACCTCTTCGTGCCGCAGGAGGAGACGCCGTGGCCGGTGCAGGGCGACCACCCGCGCCGCGCCGCCGTCTCGTCGTACGGGCTGTCGGGCACCAACGTGCACGCCGTCCTCGAGCAGGCGCCCGCAGGTGCGGCCACCCGAGTGGTCGAACCGGCCGACGCCCCCCGGCACACCGCGTCCGGTCCGCACCTGTTCCCGCTGTCGGCCACCTCGGCCGACGAACTGCGGCGCACCGCGGGTCGGCTCGCCGACTGGCTCGAGGCCCGCGGTGAGGTCGCCGACCCCGCGACCGACGTCGCCGATCTGGCCTACACGCTGGCTCGCCGCCGTGCCCACCGCCCGGTGCGCACCGTCGTGCTGGCCCACGACCACGACGAGCTCGTCACCGCACTGCGCGAGGTCGCCGACGGCGACCTGCCGTATGACGCCGCCGTCGACAAGGGTGAGCGCGGCCCGGTGTGGGTGTTCTCCGGCCAGGGTTCGCAGTGGGCGGGCATGGGCGCCGGCCTGCTCGCCTCCGAGCCGGTGTTCGCCGAGACGATCGCCACGCTGGAACCGCTGATCGCCGCGGAGTCCGGCTTCTCGGTCACCGAGGCGCTGTCGTCCCCGGAGGTGGTGACCGGGATCGACCGCGTCCAGCCGACGGTGTTCGCCGTCCAGGTGGCACTCGCCGCGGCCATGCGGGCGCACGGCGTGGTGCCCGGTGCGGTCATCGGCCACTCGATGGGTGAGGTCGCGGCCGCCGTGGTCGCCGAGGCCCTCTCGCTCGAAGACGGCGTGAAGGTCATCTGCCGCCGCTCGACGCTGATGGCGACCGTCGCCGGTTCCGGCGCGATGGCGTCGGTGGAACTGCCTGCGCAGCAAGTGCTCTCGGAGCTGGCCGCGCGCGGCGTCAACGACGTCGTCCTGTCGGTGGTCGCCTCGCCGCAGTCCGCCGTCGTCGGCGGCGCCAAGGAGTCCATCCGCCAGCTGGCCGCCGAATGGGAGGCGCGCGGCGTGATGGCGCGCGAGGTCGCGGTCGACGTCGCGTCGCACTCCCCGCAGGTCGACCCCATTCTCGACGACCTGACCGAGGCGCTCGAGGACCTGTCGCCGATGGAGCCGACGCTGCCGTACTACTCGGCGACGCTGTACGACCCGCGCGACCCCGCCGACTTCGACGCCTACTACTGGGCGGACAACCTGCGGCACGCCGTGCGCTTCGCGGCCGCCGTCCAGGCCGCGCTCGAGGACGGCTTCCGCGTGTTCGGCGAGCTCTCGCCGCATCCGCTGCTCACCTACGCCGTGGACCAGAACGCCCGCAGCATGGACGTCACGATGGTGGCGCTGGCCAGCATGCGGCGCGACCAGGAGCTACCCCACGGACTCCTCGGGTTCCTCGCCGCGCTGCACAGCGCGGGCGCGGCCATCGACTACGCCGCCACCTGGCCCGGCGGGGCCCTGGTCGACGCCCCCCTGCCCACCTGGACCCGGCGCCACCTGATCCTGGATCGCGAATCCCAGGAGCAGGGCGCCGCCACCGTGGCCGTGCATCCGCTCCTCGGGGCGCACGTGCGGCTGCCGGAGGATCCCGAACGCCACGTCTGGCAGTCCGACGTCGGCACCGATGCCCAGCCGTGGCTCGCCGACCACCAGGTGCACGGCGTCGCCGCGCTCCCCGGCACGGCGTACTGCGAGATGGCGCTGGCCGCCGCCAGGACCGTCCTCGGCGAGGCGTCCGAGGCCCGCGACATCGTGTTCCACGACCTGCTGCTGCTGCAGGAGCACACGCCCATCTCCGCGGTCGCGTCGCTGACCTCCGACGGGTTCCTCGACTTCCAGGTGACGACCAGGGACGAAGGGCAGGAGACCCGCCGCGCGGGTGCCGTGCTGCACGCCGTCGACGAGGTCGTAGAACCCCCGTCCTACGACGTCGACGCGCTACTCGCCGCACATCCGGTGGAGCTGCCGGGCGCCGAACTGCGCGACTGGTACGACGTCAGGGGCATCCAGTACGGGCCCGCTTTCGCGGGCCTCACCAGCGCCCACACCACCGAGGGGCCTGGCGGCTCGGTGTTCGCCACCGTTGCGCTGCCCGGTTCGATCCGGTCGCAGCAGGGCGCCTACGGGATCCACCCCGCGCTGCTGGACGTCTGCTTCCAGGCCGTCGGCGCCCATCCCGACCTCCACGGTGACCACACCGGCACGCTGATGCTGCCGCTCGGCGTGCGGACGCTGCGCGCGCACGCGTCGACGCGCAACGCGCACTACTGCTACGTGCAACTGGTGAGCGCCAGCCCGGACGCGGTCGAGGTGAACGTCGACGTGCTCGACGAACACGGTGCCGCGCTGCTGACCGTCGGCGGCCTGCGCCTGGGCACCGGCGTCTCCGAGCAGGGCCAGCGCGACAAGCGTCTCAACGAGCGGCTGCTGACCATCGACTGGCGCCACCTCGAGACGCCTGCCGCCGACGTGGTGGGCTCGGGCAACTGGCTGCTGATCAACACCTCCGACGAGTCGGACATGTTCGCCTACGAACTCGCCGACGTGCTGAAGGCCGGCGAGGCCGACGTCACGACGCTGGCGTGGCGCGCCGGGGACGACCACCACGCGAACGCCGAGGCACTCCGCAAGGCGCTCGAGGCCCGGCAGAGCGTCGGCGTCGTCGTGATTCAGGATCCGGCCGGCTCCGGCCGCGACGTCGTGGGCGACGGTGCCGACCACGTGCGCCACCTGGTCCGCATCGCGCGGGTCCTGCCGGACGTGCCCGGCGAACCGCCGCGGCTGTACGTGCTGACCCGCGGTGCACAGGCGGTACTGCCCGGTGAGGTTCCCAACCTCGCTCAGGGTGGGCTGCGCGGCCTGGTCCGGGTGATCGGCATGGAGCATCCGCGCATGCATCCGACGCAGATCGACGTGGACGACGCGACCGACGTCAGGCTCGTCGGCGCCGAGCTGCTGTCGGCCTCCGAGGAGGACGAGACGGCATGGCGTGACGGCCAGTACTACGCCGCGCGCCTCAACGTCACCCCGCTGCAGGCCGACGAGCGGCACACCACCGTGGTGCACCCCGAGCGCGAGGGCATGCGCCTGCAGATCCGCACCCCCGGTGACCTGCAGTCCGCCGAGCTCGTCGCCTACGACCGCATCCCGCCCGGCCCGGGCCAGATCGAGGTGGCCGTGTCCGCGTCCAACCTCAACTTCGCCGACGTGCTCGTCGCCTACGGTCGCTACCCCTCCTTCGAGGGCCGACTGCCCCAGCTGGGCGCCGACTTCGCGGGCGTCGTCACTGCGGTCGGGCCCGGCGTCACCGACCACGCGATCGGGGACCGGGTCGCCGGCATCTCGGCGACGGGTGCCTGGTGCACCTTCGTCACCTGCGATGCCAACCTGGCCGTGCGCATCCCCGAGGAACTGCCCGACGCCACCGCGGCGGCCGTGCCCAGCGCGCACGCCACGGCGTGGTACTCGCTGCACAACCTGGCCAGGATCGCGGCGGGGGAGAAGGTCCTGATCCACTCGGCCACCGGCGGTGTGGGTCTGGCCGCGGTGGCCATCGCCAAGGCCGCCGGAGCCGAGATCTTCGCGACCGCGGGCACGCCCGCCAAGCGCGCGATGCTCACCGAGATGGGCATCGCGCACGTCTACGACTCGCGCAGCGTCGAGTTCGCCGACCAGATTCGCGCGGACACCGACGGCTACGGCGTCGACGTCGTGCTCAACTCGCTGCCCGGCGCGGCGCAGCGGGCCGGTCTGGAACTGCTCACCTTCGGCGGCCGGTTCGTCGAGATCGGCAAGCGCGACATCTACGGCGACACCAAGCTCGGGCTGTTCACCTTCCGGCGCAACCTGTCGTTCCATGCCGTCGACCTCGCCCTGCTCGCACTGGTCCAGCCGGACACGCTGCGGTCGGTGCTCGACGACGTCTTCCAGGCGATCGCCGACGGGGTGCTCCCGCAGCCGCAGACCACGCACTACCCACTGGCCAACGGCGCCAACGCCATTCGTGCGATGGGCGCGGCCGAGCACACCGGCAAGCTGGTGCTCGACGTGCCGCGCACCGGGCAGTTCGCCGCGGTCGTCCCCGCCGACCGGGCGCCCGCGTTCCGGTCCGACGGTGCGTACGTCGTCACCGGCGGCCTGGGCGGGCTCGGGCTCTTCCTCGCCGAGAAGATGGCCGCCGCCGGCTGCGGACGCATCATCCTCAACGGTCGGTCCGCGCCGAGCCAGGACGCGCTGCGCGTGGTGGAGCGGCTGCGTCGCTCCGGCACCGAGGTCGAGGTCGAACTCGGCGACGTCGCCGAGGCGGCCACGGCGGGTCGGCTCGTCAGCGCGGCCACGGCCACCGGGATGCCGCTGCGTGGCGTGCTGCACGCCGCGGCCGTGGTGGAGGATGCCACGCTCGGCAACATCACCGACGATCTCGTCGAGCGCGACTGGGCTCCCAAGGCCATGGGCGCGTGGCGTTTGCACGAGGCCACGACGGCCGCGCCGCTGGACTGGTTCTGCTCGTTCTCCTCGGCGGCCGCGATGGTCGGCTCACCGGGTCAGGGCGCGTACGCGGCCGCGAACAGCTGGGTGGATTCGTTCAGCCGGTGGCGGCGGGCCCAGGGCCTGCCCGCCCAGGCGGTGGCGTGGGGTGCCTGGGCGCAGATCGGCGCGGGCCAGGCCATGGCCGACAACGACGGCATGGCCATCGACCCCGAGGACGGCGCCTACGCCTTCGACACGCTGGTCCGCCACACCAGGACCTACAGCGGGTACGCGCCCGTGGCGGGCGCCGCGTGGCTGACCGCGTTCGCGCAGACCAGCCCGTTCGCCGAGGCATTCGCCTCGATGGGTCAGGACCGCCCGGGATCGAGCGAGTTCCTCGACGAGCTGCGTCTGCTCCCGCGGGAGGAGTGGTCGGCCCGGGTCCGTAGGCTCATCTCCGAGGAGATGGCCCTGATCCTGCGACGTTCGGTCGACGCCGACCGGCCGTTGTCGGAGTACGGCCTGGATTCGCTCGGGACCCTGGAACTGCGCACCCGCCTCGAAGCGGAGACGGGCGTGCGGATCGGCTCGACCGACGTCACCACGGTGCGCGGTCTCGCCGAGCGGCTCAGTGAGCTGATCGCTGCCGATCTCGACCTCGACTCGACGACGCCGGCGGCCTCGTCATGACCGTCCGACCAGCGCCGATGACGTCGCTCACCGAAGTACCTGGAGCCGGGGAGAAATAATGGTTGCGATCAAGGCGATCAACGACTGGATCGGCACGTCGGGCGACGTGGTGTCGTGGCACCCCTCGCCCGCCAGCGCCAAGAAGGTCCTCGCCGCTCCCGTGAGCGACGTCCCGCCGAGCTACCAGCAGGCCCAGCACGTGCGCGGCTACCTCAGTCACGTCGCAGGCGGCACCGAGATGGCGCGGCTGAACATCCCCGCGTGGGACATGCCCGGCCAGTGCGACCTGCGCGCGATGAGCCATGTGATCAACGCCTACCTCCGCAGGCACGACACGTACCACAGCTGGTTCGAGATGGCCGACGACGGCACCGTCGTCCGGCACACCGTCACCAACCCGCGCGACATCAACTTCGTCCCCACCAAGCACGGCGAGATGACGGCGTCGCAGTGGCGCGAGCACATCCTGGCGACCCCGGACCCCCTGCAGTGGGATTGCTTCTCGTTCGGCATCATTCAGCGCTCGGACCACTTCACGTTCTACATCAGCGTCGACCACGTCCACACCGACGCGATGTTCATGGGCCTGGTCCTCGTCGAGATCCACATGATGTACGCGGCGCTCGCCAGCGGTGGGTCGCCCATTCCGCTGCCGCCGGCCGGCAGCTACGACGACTACTGCCTGCGCCAGCACGAGTTCCTGTCCTCGCTGACCCTGCAGACCCCCGAGGTCGAGGAGTGGGTCCGCTTCGCCCGGTGCAACGACGGCACGATGCCGCACTTCCCCCTGCCGCTGGGCGACCCGCCCTGGTCGGTCACCGGCGACCTCGTCACGGTGCGCCTGATGGACAAGGCGCAGTCCGACCGGTTCGAGGCGGCGTGCAACGCGGCCGGCGCGCGGTTCATCGGCGGTGTATTCGCCTGTGCGGCAATGGCACAGCACGCTCTGACGGGGTCGACGGACTATCACGTCATCACCCCGACGACGACGCGCCAAACCCCCGCGGAGTTCCAGACGACGGGCTGGTTCACCGGCGTCGTGCCCGTCTCGGTCACGGTCGACCCCGAGTCCTTCGCCGCGACCACCAAGGCAGCCCAGGACTCGTTCGACGGCCGGATGTCCTTGGGGCCCATCCCCTTCGATCGGGTTCTCGAACTGGCCGACGAGTCCATGGGACTGCGTGCGCCGCAGCCCGGCGTGCCGATGGTGTCCTTCCTCGACGCCGGACTGCCGCCCCTGTCGGCCAGCATCATCGCCGAGTGGGAACGGATGAACGGCAAGGTCTACAGCGATGCCCGCGCGGCCTACCAGATCGGCATCTGGGTGAACCGCGGCGAGCGGGAGACGACCGTCACCGTGGCGTTCCCGAACAACCCGATCGCGCGCGAGTCGATCGACCGCTACCTGACGGCGATGACGGCGGTCTACGCCAGCGTCGCCGACGGCACCGGCGCCTCGGCACGTCACCTGCGGCACGGAGAGGCCGTGCGCCGCAACGCAATTCGCGAACGTGAGCCCATGTTGCCGATGGCCAAGGGATGAGAGTGGCTGTACTGCAGTGACGTCGACCGACACCGAACCACGGACCGATCGTCGACCGGACAACCGACTGGACTACGTCGACCAGGCGCTCTACCTGGGTCTGCGCGCCACCGGGCAGGCGGCGGTGACGATGATCGTGTGGGTCTACGACCATCCGATCGACATGGACGGCGTACGGCGCTTCCACCAGGACATGGGCTACGGCATGGCGGGCCGGCTCATCGAGCCGTCGATCCTCCCGTTCGGACGGCATCGCTGGGTCACGTCCACGGGGCCGGCGACGGCTCTGCGCATCGCGCCGGAGCCGCGGCCCCGCTCGGAGCTCAGCGACTGGATCGACGAGAGCGCGCAGCAGCCGATCGATCCCGAGTTCGGCCCATCCTGGCACATGAGCGTCCTGCACATGACCGACGGATCGACCGCGGTGAGCCTGGTGGGCTCGCACTGCGTGGCCGATGGCGGTGGCGCGCTGCTGACCGTGTACGAGGGCGTCCTGGGGCTGCGCCGCGACCTCGGCTACCCACCGCCCCGGTCCCGGACCCGGCGCCAGGCCTTGCTCGCCGATACCCGTCAGACATTGCGCGACCTGCCCGAACTGGGCCGCACCCTGGTCGCCGCGGGTCGGTTCCTGCGCGATCAGCGCAAGGCGGCGGCCGGCGCGCCCAAGGCCACCCCGCCTGCGCTTCCGGCCGGGGCCGACCTCGACGAGGCCGTGGTGCCGCCGTCGGTCGCGGTGATCATCCCGATCGAGGAGTGGGACCGTCGCGCCGCCGAGCTCGGCGGCAACATGCACTCGCTGCTCGCCGCGCTGTCGGCCCGGCTGGCCGTGCACCAGGGCCGCGAGCTGGCCGAGGACGGCACCGTCAGCCTCATCGTGCCCATCAACGACCGCACCCTGGAGGACGCCAGGGCCAACGCCGTGAAGCTGGCCTACGTCCGGGTCGACCCCACCACGGTCACCACCGACCAGACCGAGACCCGCGCCGCCATTCGTGAGGCGCTGCGGGTGATGCGCGAAAAGCCCGATCCGGCAATGGAATTGCTTCCCCTGACGCCGTTCATCCCGAAGGTCGCCGTCCGTCGCACCGCCGACCTCGCCTTCGGCTTCGCCGCTCAGCCGACGTCCTGCTCGAACGTCGGGGACCTTCCCGTCGACGTGGCCAAGCTCGACGGCACCGCGGCCGAGCTGGTGATCATGCGCGGAGCGGACCAGCACGTCACCCGTCGGGTGCTCGAGGAGCGCCAGGGCGTGCTGACGCTGGTGTGCGGACGGCTGGACGGCAAGGTCAGCATGACCATCGTCGGGTATCAGCCGGGGGCCATCAACACCAAGGAGTGCCTGCGGGAGCGGGTGGCCACCTCACTCGCCGAGCTCGGTCTGACCGCGGTCGTCGTATGAGCGCAGCCGGGGACCAGCTGGCCTTCATCGACCAGGCGACGTTCCTCTCGCTGCGGGCGACCGGCCGCGCGCAGCTCGTCCAGTACGCGTGGATCTACCCCCGCCCGGTCGACATGGCCGGGCTGCGGCGGTTCCACGAGAACCTCGGCTACGGATTCGCGGGGCGGTTGATCGAACCGGCCGCGCTGCCGTTCGGCCGGCACCGCTGGGTGGCCTCGACCGGACCGGCCGGCGAGCTCGACGTCGGCGACGAACGGGCGCCGAGCGCGCTCGGCGCCTGGATCGAGGAGCGCTCCCAGCGCCGCATCGATCCGGTTCACGGGCCGGGCTGGCACCTCGGGGTGCTGCCGATGACCGACGGCTCGACGGCCGTCACGCTCGTCGCGTCGCACTGCCTGCTGGATCACGGGGCGTCGGTGCGGACGGTGACCGACGCGGTCAACGGCGAGCGCCGCGACTTCGGCTACGAGCCGCCCGGTGCGCGGGACCGGTCCGCGGCGTTGGCCTCCGACGTCCGGCAGGTCGTCCGGGACCTGCCGGAACTGGGCCGCACCTTGCTGACCGCCACCAAGTTCGCCTATCAGGGCAGGAAGCAGATCTCCTCGGCGGGTGCGTCGCGACCGCCCGCGGCGGTGCAGCCGACCGACGCCCCGGTGATCCTTCCCGCCGTCTCGGCGATCGTCGACGTGGGCGAATGGGATACCAGGGCCGCCGAGTTGGGCGGCACGGGCTACTCGCTGCTGGCCGGATTCGCGGCGCTGCTGGGGGAGCGCCTCGGCCGGGCGCGTCCCAGCGACGGGTCGGTGACCCTGCTGATCGCGATGAGCGACCGCGGCGGCGACGACGACCGTCGCGCCAACGCCATGAAGATCGCCTCGGCCACCGTGGATCCGGGTCCGGTCACGATCGACCTCACCGCGGCCCGGACGGCGGTCCGGGAGGTGCTGGTCACCCTGCGTTCGGGGCCCGACGACAAGCACGCACTCCTGCCGATCACGCCGTTCGTCCCGAAGGCGGCCGTCCGCCGGGCGGCCGACCTCATCTTCGGTGACCTCCCGGTGTCGTGCTCCAACCTGGGCGACGTTCCCGTCGACATGACGCGGGCCGACGGCACCGAGGCCGACTTCATGCTCTTCCGACCCGTCGACCAGGGCGTCACCCGCAAGGCACTCGAACGCGCCGGGGGACAGCTGGTGGTGGCCGCCGGACGGGTCGGGGGCACCATCTCAATCGGCGTGATCGGTTACGAGGTCGGGGCCCGCAATAGTCGAGAATGGTTGGCGGACAAGGTTGTTCGCACTCTGGCCGACTTCGGCCTCAAGGGCGCCATCGTCTAGCCGGCGACCGGCACCCGGCCCTTCCTGGCCGTCTCCTGCAGCAGATCGGCGACCGTCGACGCGCTCGTGGCCGGCGGAGTCATCCGCGCGGCCGCGAGACGGGCGCGCTCGCGGCACTCCGGGCTGAGGGCGGTGCTCAGCGCCTTCTTCAGCGAGCGCGCCGACGTGCGTGAGAAGCGTTGCGCCACGCCAACTCCCATGCGGTTGATCTGAGCCGCCCAGACGGGCTGGTCGGCCGAGACCCACAGGACGACGGTCGGCACCCCGGCGCGGACGCTCGCGGCGACGGTGCCCGCGCCGCCGTGGTGGACCACGGCCCGACAGGCGGGGAAGACCGTCGAGTGGTTCACCGCGCCGACCAGCGTGACGTGGTCCTGGTGGGGGAGGTCGGCGACGTCCCACACCCCCGTGCTGATGACGGCGCGCTCGCCGAGGTCGGCACACACCGCCGAGATCATCTCGATGGCGCTGCGCGGCGATTCGACGGGCATGCTGCCGAAGCCGAAGTAGATGGGTGGGGTGCCGTCGGCCATCCACCGGGCGAGCTCGTCGTCGGCGGCGGTGGGCAGTTCCAGGGAGATGGAGCCGACCAGTGGGCGCAGGCCCTGCCATTCCTCGGCCAGGCCGGGAAAGAACACGTCATCGTAGGCCTGGATCTCCAGCGCCCCGCCCTCGACGATGCGGCGGATGGCCCGGACCTTTGCCTGGGGCAAATTCAAGGCGCGTCGCTGAGCGTCCTCGGCGGCCTTCATCACCCGCCAGTGGCCCCACTCGACGGCCGACCAACCGGTGCGCAGCACCGGCCCAGGAATGCGCACCGGCAACACCTTGCCGTTCATCCGGCAGGGGAAGTAGTGCAGGGCCGCCAGCGGTATGTCGCGCGCTTCGGCGACGTTGGCCGCGACCTCCTGATAGGTCGTGCCGGTGAGGATCAGGTCGGCGTCCTGCGCGAGCGACGTCAGCGTCGCACTCATCTCGGCCCAGCCCTCGGTGACGTAGTCCCGCGCCTTGCGGAGCACCGTCGCCGGGTTCTGCAGCTTCCACCAGTCGCGAAAGATGTCTGCTTCCAACTGTTTTTGCGAGTCCACGCCGTACGCGACCGCGTTGGGCAAACCGGCCGAGGCGACGAACCCGACGAGGTTGGGCGGGACCGCGACGCGCACCTCGTGCCCGCGCCGCGAGAGTTCCAGGGCGACTGCGGCGCAGGGCTCGACGTCGCCCCTGGTGCCATGGACGGCGATGACGAACTTCATCGGCGGCCGGGCCGCCAGGGGATCGGTACCGTGGGTGTTTGCGTGCGTTGGTCAGGACGAGATCTGAGCACACCCGATTAGAGCACGCGGACGTGTCGACCGTCGTTTGCAGTCGGCCACATCGCGATTCATCTCGAACCGAGAGGTTGCTGGCCGGTGTAACCTCTCACCATGTTCAGCCGCCCCCGCTTCCGTGGCGTGTCTGTGCATGGGGCCTTCGAGAGCTTGGGGCGGTTCGTCGTTCGACGTCCCTTCGCCGTCATCGGGGTGTGGCTGGTGGTCCTCGTCACCGGGTTCGTTCTCGTTAGCCCGCTCATCGTCGTCGCCCAGCGGAACCCGCCCGATTTGCTGCCCAAGGACTCACCGGTCCTCGCGGCGAGCGCATTGATGAAGGAATCCTTCAAGGAAGCCGACGGCGGCAACATCGCGGTCGTCGTGCTCTCCGACGACAAGGGGCTCTCCAAGGCCGACGAGGACGTCTACCGGAAACTGGTGGACGCACTGCGTGCCGACACCGCGAACGTGAAGTCCACCCAGGACTTCGTCGCGATCCCCGAGCTCCGCCCGACCATGACGAGCAAGGACGGGAAGGCCTGGACGCTGCCGGTCAGCCTCGCCGGGAACATGGGCACCGGGCCCGGGCAGCGCTCCTACAAGCACGCGCTGGAGACCGTCAAGAAGGCCACCGCGGGGTCGTCGCTCAACGTCAACGTCGTCGGCGCGGCGGCCACGTTCGAGGACCTCAACAGCATCGGCGAGCACGACCAGACGATCATCGAGCTGTCGACGGTCATCACGATCTTCACCATCCTGGTGATCGTCTACCGCAATCTGGTGGCGATGCTGATGCCGCTGTTCACCATCGGCGTCACGATGGGCGTGGCCCAGCAGGTCGTCGCCGCCATGGCGGAGCTGGGTTTGCCGATCGGTCCACAGACCCTGGTGCTGATGACCGGCATGATGATGGGCGCGGGCACCGACTATGCGGTCTTCCTGTTCAGTCGATATCAGGAGTGTCTACGCAAGGGGATGGGCTCCGACGATGCCGTGGTGTACGCGCTCGCCACGGTCGGCGAGGTCATCACCGGGTCGGCGGCGACCGTCGCGCTGACGTTCCTCGGGTTGTCGTTCGCCACCCTGGCGGTATTCCTGACCGTCGGTCCTTCGCTGGCCGTCACGATCGTCATCGCGCTGCTCGGTGCGCTGACCTTCCTGCCGGCGCTGATGGTGCTCGCTGGGCGCAGGGGCTGGGTCAACCCGCGCAAGGACATCACCGGGCGGTTCTGGCGGCGGTCGGCGGTGCGCATCGTGAAGCGACCCAGGATTCACCTGGTGGGCAGCCTCGTGGTGCTGCTGGCGCTGGCCGCGTGCTCCACGTTGGTCAAGTACAACTACGACGACAGGAAGAACATCCCCGCCAACGCCGAGAGCAACCTCGGCTACGAGGCGCTGACGAAGCACTTCCCGGTCAGCACCACGATGCAGCAGTTCATCATGGTGCACGCGCCGGACGTCGACCTGCGCGCACCGAAGTCGCTGGCGGACTTGGAGCAAATGGCATCGCGCATCGCGCAGGTGCCCGGCATCGACGTCGTGCGCGGTATCACCAGGCCGAACGGCGAGATGCTCAACGAGGCCAAGTCCACCTATCAGGCCGGTGAGGTCGGCTCGAAGCTCGGCGACGCCTCGGGCCTGATCTCGTCCAACGACTCGAACCTGTCGCTGCTCAGCGGTGGCGCCCGCAAGATGTCCGACGTGCTCAACCAGGTTCGCGACCAGGTGATCAGCTCCCTGGCCGACGTGCGGTCGATGGTCGGCAACCTCGGCGAGATGAAGGCGACCCTCGGCGACGCCGCCACGCTCGACCAGATCGACAAGACCGCCAAGCTCGCCGCGAACATGACCTCGACCGGTGACGCACTCGGCAACAGCCTCGACCAGATCACCGACGCCTACCACTCGTCACAGTCGATGCTGACGGTGTTGAACGGCAGCGTCGCGTGCAACATCGACCCGTCGTGCGTGTCGTCGCGGGCCGAGCTGCAGCGCCGGGTGAACGCCTACGACCCGGGTGACGTGGCCTACCTGGAGGCGCTGAGCCGGGGACTCAAGGGCATCACGGGCACCGAGCGCGTCGACGACGTGATCCGCACGGTCGGTTCGGATCTCGACAACGCGATCACCGCGGCCCAGAACCTGGGCATCAACACCCCCGATCAGCTCGACGGCAAGCTGGCCGAGGTCAAGAGCGGTGCGGACAAGCTGGCCGACTCGGCCAAGCAGCTCGCCGACGGCGTGCAGCTGCTCGTCGACCAGACGCGCAAGATCGGCGGCGGACTGGACCAGGCGTCGAGCTTCCTGCTGGCGATGAAGCGCGAAGCGTCCGACCCCGCGATGTCGGGCTTCTACATCCCTCCGCAGATCCTCACGCAGAAGGAGTTCAAGAAGGCGGCCCAGCTGTTCGTCTCCGACGACGGTCACACGGTCCGCTACCTGGTGCAGACGGCCTACAACCCGTTCGGGGTCGAGGCCATGGATCAGGTCAAGGCGATCACCCGGGCCGCCGAGAGCGCGCGGCCCAACACCAGCCTCGCCAACGCGAGCATCAGCATGGTGGGCTTCTCGGCCTTCAACAACGACATCCGCACGCACTACAACGCCGACCTGAACTACATCATCATCATGACGCTGGTGGTGGTGTTCCTCATCCTGGCCGCGCTGCTACGCGCGCTGATCGCGCCGCTGTACCTCGTCCTGTCGGTGGTGCTGTCCTATGTCTCGGCGACGGGCATCGGCGTGATCTTCTTCCAGTTCATCCTCGGCCAGGACATCTACTGGAGCGTCTCGGGAATGGCGTTCCTGGTGCTGGTCGCGGTGGGCGCGGACTACAACCTGCTGTTGATCTCGCGAATACGCGACGAGGCGAAGTACGGCGTGCGCTCGGCGGTCATCAAGACCGTGGGCGCCACCGGCGGCGTCATCACCTCCGCCGGGCTCATCTTCGCGGCGTCGATGCTGGCCCTGACCGTCAGCAGCCTGGCCACCGTCATCCAGCTGGGCTTCATCATCGGCGTGGGACTGCTGCTGGACACGTTCATCGTGCGGACGGTGACCGTGCCCGCCGTCGCCGTGCTCGTCGGCGACGCGAACTGGTGGCCGTCGAAGACCCCGCGTCAGCTCATCGCCGAGCGCCGCGCGCAGGCCCGCGCCCGGCAGTTCGAACAGAACACCGACGCCTACCCCGTAGTAGGGTCCGACGACATGGAGGACTCCGAGGATCAGCTGGACGACCCCTATCTGACGGCGATTCAGGGGGCGAGCCGCACCAGGTCGGCGTGGGACGTCGACCGCGGCTTCCCGGGTTCCGGGCGGTGATCCGGCGGCATCGCCACGTGACCACTCCCGTCGTCTCTTATCTCGGCTGGCACGGTTACCGCAATCTCGGCGACGACGCGATCTACGACGCCGTCACGGGGCAGCTGCCCGGTGTGACGATGCTCGACCTGCCGCGCCAGCCGCAGGACTGGGTGGCGGCCACCCTGTCCGGGAAGCGCCGGGCGCTGCGCGACGCCCCGCTGCTCGTCGGGGGCGGGACGATCCTCGGCCGGCGGCACTGGCGCTACATGATCGGCTACGGCCTGTCGCAGTCCCGGCACGCCGGTGGCTACGCGATCGGCGTGGGCGTGGAGGACGCGGTCTTCCAGGGCCGCCGAAGCGGGTCGGGACGCGACGAGCTCTCGCGGTGGGGTCCGCTGCTATCGAGGCTGCGCAAGGTGTCGGTGCGCGGTCCGCGCAGCGCTACCCTGTTGGCGGACATGGGATTCGACGCCGACGTGTCGGGCGATCCGGCGCTGCTACTGCCGCGTCCCGACGTCCGTCCCGAGGAGGGGCGCATCGGCGTGAACGTCGGGTTCGGCGACGACCTGTGGGGTCACGACCCCGGCGCGCTGGCTGCGCAGTTGGCCGTGGCGGTCGACGACCTGCGCAGCCGCGGCCACGAGGTCGTCGGCATCCTGATGAACGAGGCCGATCGGAAGTGGACCAGAACCGCGCTGGGTGACGACGGGGTCGTCATCGCCCCGGCCACTCCCGAGGAAGCCGCCGTGGAGTTGGGCCGCTGCTCGCTGGCCATCGTCACGCGGCTGCACGCGGGCATCCTCGCCGCGCTGAGCGGATCGCCCGTGCTGACACTCGAGTACCAACCCAAGTGCCGCGACTTCGCCGCGTCCATCGACGACGAACAGTGGCTGCTGCGCACCGACGCCGTCACCTCCGGCGCCGTGCTCGACCTCGTCACCGGCATGCTCGGCGAGGCGGCCGCGATCAGGGATCGCAAGCTGGCCGCGGTGCAGTCGCTGCGCTCGCGATTGCAGACGGACTACGAACAGGTCCGCACGCAGCTCCAGCTCGCCGGCTGACCCGATCAGCCGTGCTGGGCGGCGATGCGGTACCCGCGCACCGCCAACGGGACCGCGATCGCGCCGATGCCGAGCACCCACCCCGCCGTCACCAGGAGCCAACCGGTGGCCGGGTCGCCCACCGCCAGGGCGCGCATGGTCTCGATGGCCGCCGACATCGGCTGGTAGCGGATGACGGGGGCGACCCACGACGGAAACAGCTCGGTGGGGGCCATCCCGGAACTGCAGAAGACCAAGCCCACCGACCCCGTCCCCAGCCACGTGAGGACGACGTTGTTCTCCGCGCGGGCGCCGACGGCGATCACGAGGCTGGCGAAGACCAGGGCCACGGCCATGGGGATCAGCACGAAGGGGACGATGGTCCACCCGCTGGCGAAGCGGAACCCCATGACGACGCCGACCGCCGTGATGAGCAGCCCGCCGCCCACCGAGCGGATCGCCTCCGCCAGCAGCGTCCCGAGCAGCGCGCTCGCACGGTGTACCGGCAGGGTCCAGAACCGGCTGAGGATGCCGGTGTACCGCTCACTGGGGATGGCCAGGCCGAGCGCCAGCGCCCCGAACAGCGCTCCGGCGAGCGCGCACATCGGCACCAGTCGGTAGAGGCTGTCGCTACCGGTCAACCGTCTCATCGAGTCGCCGACGAGCAGACGGTAGGTGATCAGCAGCAGAGTCGGCAGCAGCAGCGCCTGCACGGGGACGATCGGCGAGCGCCGCCATCTCGCCACGCGGCGGCCCGCGAAGACGATGCTCTCCCTGAGCAGTGACGGAGGCCGAGGAGCAGACGTCATCCCGGTCGCCTCTGCATCCGCACGGCCACCGCTCCGAAGACCACCAGCATGCCCAGACACCACGCCAGGCTCGTCGCGAGGTTGTTGGGATGAACCACGCCGTCGGTGAATCCGCGCAGCGTCTCGGTGATCTGGGATACCGGCTGCTGAGCGACGAAGGGGCGCAACCACTCTGGGAACGCGCTCACCGGGGCCAGCCCCGTCGACAACAGCACGAGGAGCATCTGGGGCACGAAGAGGATCTGGCTGGCGGCCTCGACCCGGTTCAGTCGGGTGCCGACGGCGTCGGCGGCCAGCGAGAGGGCGAGGGTGAACGCCATGAAGAGCGCGACGAAGGCGACGGCGTACCCCACTCCGCCGGTGAGCCGGAAGCCGAAGACGTACGCGACGACGAAAGCCGTAATGAGAGCGAGGATTCCACGCAGCAGGCAGTACAGCATCCGGGCGGCCAGGGGGACCGCGGCGGCGATGGGGAGCGACTGCATGCGCACGCCGAACCCCTGCGACTGGTCGCGGGCGGCACGGTCGGCGGTCGTCATGGAGCTGAACACCGTCGCCTGAATGACCGTGATGGGCAACAGGTATTGCGGATAGCTCAGCGATCCGGTGTCGATCACCTTCCCCAGAGCCAGCATGAACCCGATGAACGTCGCCAACGGCGTGACGATCGCGAAGACGAGGTCCAGATCGCGGTAGGTGTTGACGAGCACCCGTTCGGTGAGTGCCGAGAGCGCCGTCATGCGGTGACGGCGGGCTGCGTCAGGTGCAGGAACACCTCGTCCAGCGACGGCTTGCGCAACGAGATGTCGATCAACTCGATGTCGTTGTCGGACAACCGGCGCAGCAATTCGCGCAGGGTGCTCACCCCGTCGATGGCGGGGACGGCGACCGTGCACGCCTCCTGGTCGCACTCGACCTCGTCGAAGTCGGCGAGCAGTGCGGCGACGCGCGCGACGTCGGCCGGATCGACGAGGGTGACCTCGCAGTACCCCTGTCCGACGAGCTTCTTGAGCTCACTCGCCGTGCCGCGGGCGATCACCTGCCCCGAGTCGAGGATGACGATCGAGTCGCTCAGGACGTCGGCTTCCTCGAGGTACTGGGTGGTGAGCAGGACCGTGACGCCCTGCTCGGAGAGCCCGGACACCAGCCCCCACACGGCGCGGCGACTGCGCGGATCGAGTCCCGTCGTGGGCTCGTCGAGGAACAGCACCTTGGGCGGCACGACGAGTGCGGCGGCGATGTCGATGCGGCGGCGCATGCCACCGGAGTACGTCGACACCGGCCGGTCGGCGGCGGCCACGACGTCGAACTCGTGCAGCAGCTCGTCGGCGCGTTCGCGTGCCTGTTTGCGACGCAACCCGCGCAGGCGCCCGAACAGCGTCAGGTTCTCCCGGCCCGTGAGGAGGATGTCGACGGCCACGTCCTGCCCGGTGACGCCGATGCTGGAACGCACCTTCGCGGCCTGTCGAACCACGTCGTAGCCGGCCACCTTCGCGTAGCCGGTCGTGGGGGTCAGGAGCGTGCACAGGATGCCGACGGTGGTCGTCTTGCCCGCTCCGTTGTGGCCGAGGAGCGCGCAGATCGAGCCCGCGGGGACGTCGAAGCTCACGTCGCGCAGCGCCGGTGCAGACCCGCCGAAGGACTTGCCGACGTCGCGTAGCTCGATCACGGATCGATACTCTACCTGCCGAGAAGACAACTGGTCGGCCACCGTTCGGTTCGGCCGAAAGGTATTCATTGGCCTCCTTCGCCGTCGTTTAACGCTTTGCTACCGGGAGTATTCGCGACGTCGGCGACCTCAACGAGTGTGGGCTAAGCTACGGCGCTAAAGACCTGACGAGCCACCCGTGGGATGAACCCGAGGAATATGCCAGAAGTTTTGCCTGTAGTCGCCGCCATTCCGAATTACAACATGGCCGATTATCTTTCGCGCCTGCTGCCGCAAGTCCTGGCGCAGGGGTATCGGCGGGTGTTCGTCCTCGACGACGCGTCCACCGATCACACGGTCGACGCGGTCCGGGAATTCGGCGACGCCGTGACCCTGGTGCGCAGCCCGCGCAATCAGGGGGCCGGGCGCAACCGCAACCAGATCCTCGACCACGTGGACGACGAGACGCTGATCCACTTCATCGACGCCGACATGGATCTGCTGACGACGAATACGGCGTCGGTCGCCGCCGACCTCTACGCGCGGTACGCACCGGGCGGCGTCGGGGTCATCGGTGGCCTGGTGCGTCGCGCCGACGGAACCCAGGAGCCGTACAACTACGGTCCGGTGTTCTCGCTACCCACCCACCTCACCGGAGGGTTCCCACCCGCGATCGACCGGCTGCGTCGCAAGCCCAGGCTGGCCCGCGGGGTGGCCCGCCTGGGCCGGTCGGCCATGACGGCGTGGCCGCACATCCTGGAGGAGCCGGCCGCCGTGCGTACCTACTGGGTGCACGAGGGCAACATGATCGTGTCGGCGCGCGTCTTCCGCACCCTTGGCGGTTACGACCCGCACATCCGGGAGCACGAGGCGCAGGACTTCGCCATCCGCCTGCAGGGCGAGGGCGTCGAGCGCCAGTTCGACCCCAGCATCGAGACCATTCACCATCACGTCGACGTGCGCGGCCGGTTCCGGGCGGGCAAGCAGTTCGAAGCCGCGGTGTACATGATGCGCAAGCACGGTTTCAAGCGGTACCTGACCGACCGCTAGCGGCGTCAGACCGATTGCAGCCCAGCCGAATAGGACTCCAGCGTGTCGGCCTTCGCCCGCATGAAGAACGGCCGGCGCGGGCGCAGGTCCGGCTTCATCGCGGCCGGGCCCACCGAGCACCAGAGGGTCGATGCCGTGCCGCGCGACGGACGGATGCCGAAATCTCGTTCGAGGTGGCTGCGGTAGGGCAGGCCCGGACCGAGGAGCTGGCTTCCGGAGTGGTTCTCCCCGTGGTCGACGTGGTAGACCGCGCCGGCGAACGGCAGGGGCTGCAGACGACGCCCCCGGTCGGCCCACCACTCGTAGGCATACCGGTGCCCGCCCAGCACCCTCTCGGCGTAGTCGCGGAATGCGAGCGCGACCTCCTGCTGCGTCGCCGAGACCGTCAACGCCGACGGCACGCCGTACGCGTCGAACGGAACGACGTGCGAGCTGCCGCAGATGCGGTGCAGGTGCCTGCGGACGCCGTAGGCGTTGCGCCGCCGTGAATAGATCAGGCCGCGTTTCATGACCCATCCCGGCTGGCCCGGATGGGCGCGGGTGAATGCCGCCAGATCGCGGTGCACGAAGTCGTCGGCGTCGGCGAACATCACGTAGTCGGGGGCGAAGTCCCGCGCGGCGATGAGACCGATACCCAATTTGGTGCACTTGTCCCATACGGAGGGCAAACGGCCGGTGCACGGCCCATGAAGAGCCGACGGAGGCGGGAAGTCGACGTTGACGAAATGGGTTCGCCGCGGTAGCGGAAAAGCCGGTGCGCGATTGCCGACGACGATCGCGACGAAGTCCTCAGATGTTTGCCGGCTGATCGATGCCAAGGTGTCCTTCAGCAGCGACTCGACCTGGCCGTAGTCCGCGGAGTTGTGGGGATGTCGCAACGGCGTGATGAATGCGAGCGTCATTGTGCTTCCTCCCGGGTGAAGGTGAAACCCCTCAGATGCGCGCTACAGGTCGATTCGAGGCACCCGACGACGCTCCGTCTAGGTGTGAGATATAGCACGATTCAACGGCGGTGCAACTCAAATGCCGGGACGCATTTGAACCCGTCCGAATTCGCGATTCTTCGCAACAACGACGTGTTGCTGCCGGAGAAACAAATCCCATTCACTGAACGCACGATCGCGCGACGAATATCGACCTAGACGCCATTCCCGACGGCTGATCTTGAAACGATATTGGCGTCAAGGCAAAGGCGTGGAGCGCGGTGTCGCAAACTCGTGGAGGACGGCGATCGCAGTCCGCACGTGAACGGTGTTCGTGCGCTCGTCTGGGTCTCGGACCGGGCGGGTCAGCCGCCCCGTCGGCGACGTCCGTCGCGGTCGTCGAGGATCGAAACTCCCGGGATTCGTCGAAGAGTGCGCTGCCGACGGCGCACCACAGCGGGTGGCACGGCGGAGCGGTGCCGTGGCCGACGTCGCGCCGTGCCCTTTGCTAAACCCGACGGGAGGAGATCAGCGCCCCGGTGACCACGTGACCGTGAGGGACCGCTCGTCGCGGACCTCGACGTGGTTCCGTCAGGCGTCCATCCGGACGAACCCGCCCCGCTGGTACTGCTCGACGCAGGCTTGGCGGCGGATCTTGCCGCTCGTGGTGATCGGGATCGAACCCCGCGAGACCATCACCAGATCCGCGGCGCTGATCCCGTGGGCCTGCGAGATGGCGGCGATGACGTCGCGGCGGACCGACGACAGCTTCTCCTGCGTCTCCTCCGGGGTCGCCCGCTCCTTCATCTCGATGATGGCCACCAGTTGTTCGACGGCGTCCTCCTCGACGGAGATGGCCGCGACGCGACCGCCCGAGACCGCGCCGACGGTGGCCTCGATGTCATCGGGGTAGTGGTTGCGCCCGCGGACGATCAGGAGATCCTTGATGCGGCCGACGATGAACAGTTCACCGTCGGAGAAGAACCCCAGATCGCCTGTGCGAAGCCATCTTTCGGTTGGAATGTCATCGTCGGCGGTTGCGAGCACGCCGCGGAAGGTGCTCTCGGTCTCCTCGGGCTTGTTCCAGTAGCCCTCGCAGACGTTGTCGCCGTGCACCCAGATCTCGCCGATCGTCCCGGCGGGCGCCTCCTGGCTCGTGTCGTGATCGACGATGCGCACCAGTGGCGACTCGGGCATGCCGTAGCTGATGAGCGAAGTCCCCGTGGTGCTGCGCTTGGCCACGCCCGCGGTGATCTTCTCGGTGTCGAAGACGACGACCGACGGCGGTTCGCCGGCCTCGCGGGTCGCGACGAACAGCGTGGCCTCGGCCAGTCCGAACGACGGGCGGATCGCCTTGCCCTGAAAGTTGAACCGGGCCAGCCGCTGCGTGAAGCGCTTGACCGAAACGGGTTGCACGCGTTCGGCTCCGCAGATGATGGCCAGGATGTCACCGAGATCGATTCCCGCGAGGTCGTCGTCGCTGGAGCGCGCGGCCGCGAGGTCGAGGGCGAAGTTCGGGGCGGCGGTGAGGGCCTTCGTCCGCAGTCCCAGTTGCTGCAGCCACCTGGCCGGCCGCTGCAGGAAGGCGATCGGGCTCATCAGGACCGAATGCCAGCCGCCCAGGATGGGTGCGCAGATGCCGAGGATGAGCCCCATGTCGTGATAGAAGGGCAGCCACGACACCGTGGTCGTCCCGGGGGGCGCCACCTTGCCGTACTCGGTCAGCAGGGACGCGACCTGCTGTTCGAAGTTGGCGAAGAGGTTGCGCTGGGACACCATCACGCCGGCGGGGGTGCGGGTCGAGCCCGAGGTGTACTGCAGGTACGCGGTCTCCGGTGGGGTTTCGCGACGGGCCGTCGACCGGCGGCGGACGGTGAGGTCCAGCTCGTCGATGACGAGCACGGCGGGGGCGGCCTCACCCTCCTGCGCGGTCGCGTAGGGGGCGACGTCGGCTGCGGTGTTCGCGGTCGTCAGGACCACGGTGGGACGCGCGTCGCGCAGCACCGCCGAGACACGCTCGTCGTGGGCTCCGGTCGTCGGCGTGGACAGCGGCACCGCGATGACGTTGGCCTCGAACGACGCCAGGAAGCCCAGGATGTAGGACATGCTCTGCGGAGCCAGGATGACGGCGCGGTCACCGATGTCGGCGTGCTCGCGGATCGCGGCGGCCAGGGACACCACGCGCTGCTGCAACTGCGACCACGTCAGCGTCTCCTCCACGCCATCCCAGGAGACGTCGTAGTCGATGAAGGTGAATGCGGGGTCGTTCGGCTGCAGGCTGGCTCGCTCGCGAAGGATCGCGGGTATCGACGAGTCGAGCATTGGCAAAGCCTCTCTGCAGCGGAACGAGACGTCGTGTCGAGCTTAGGGAACGCGACCACGCAATGCGAAATGTAGCGAGAACGACTATGGCACAGTCTGTCAGCTACTTCGTCCGCACCCGGGCGCGCCGCTGGCGGCCAGTGCAGGCTAGCAAATGAATGTTAGTTCACCATCGAACTACCGGTGAGCCGCGCGTGCCCGGTCATGCGGGAAAGATCACACCGCTCAGCGGGCCAATACGTGGTTCGGCCGCGGAGACCGGGCCGTTCCGTCAGGAGTAGCCCGACGCGGTGGTGGTTCACCTTGAGACCGCCCGGTGCGCACCGGCGGTGCGAGTGGTCTCAGCGACGTCGGTCGCTCACCGGCTCACCGGGTTGAACCACTTCGTCTTGATGCGCCACGAGTAGGCGGACGTCAGCGCGAACCCGGCACCGCACATGCAGGCGAAGACCCACACCAGTGTGCCGTTCTCGATCGGCTGCAGCGACGGAACCAAGACGGTGACGATGCGCACCGAGCACGCGAGCATCCCGCTGACCGAGGCGGCCAGGTAGATGTTGGCGACGGTGCGCGAGCGCGGATCCTTGCGCAGCACCAGCAGCGCGCGCGAGCCGTAGCCGAGGAGGTAGACCAGGGTGCCGCACAGCAGGATCCAGTAGGCGCCGAGCCAGAAGTCGGTGCGGACCTCGAAGAAGTCGGCGTTGTAGACGGCCGCGCCGTTGCCCAGGGAGAACGTGGCCAGCAGCAGGGGGATGCACAGCGTCGCCGGGCGTTCGACGTACTGCTTGAACGTGGTCTGCATCGCGTGGTCGTCCTGAAGCCGGCCAAGTGAGTTGTAGACGATGGCCGACGCCGCCACGACGTACATGTCGTGGCCGATGTAGTCCTCGAGGTTCCACATGCCCGTGAGCCCGTGCAGCCAGTGGCCGAGCGTCTCCGAGGCGAACGGCGACATCATGAACACCGTCGCGCCCTGCAGTGCGATGTTGAGCGTCGCCGCGAATTCCCACCGGCAGGACCAGGTGACACGGCGAATCCACAGGCTCCACCCGATGCACAGCAGCGTGATGGTGATGAGGACTGCCAAACCCATGAGATGTCGCCTTCGAGACTATTCCGTCAGCAGATACTTCTGATTAAAGCGGGGGAGCGTCGCTGCGCGGCGTGAGGTCGCGCAGCCGCGGGCGGTGCACCGCGGTCCGTCGTTCGACGACCGGCTCGGCGATGGTCGCGACCGAGACGGGCGCCGACTCCACGTAGCTCCAGACCTCCTCGCGACTCATCAGACCGAATCTGACCTGAAGGTCGGGGTAGCTGAGGTTGAAGCGGTCGGCCACGAGGCGCATTTCCTCGGCGTTGGGGTAGTCGGCTTCCTTGATGCGGCGGTAGTAGGTGCTGCTCGACGTCCCGAGCGCGTCGTAGATCGCCTTGGCGTCGACCTCGCCATCGAGGAGGTAGTCGAGCAGGGTCTTGAGCTGCCTGCCGTTCTCGTCTGTCCGTGGCACGGGAGGTAGCTTAGCTGGTCTTCCCTCATTTGGGCAGTGCGGGCCGCAAATCGGACAGAGTCCTCCAAATTGACACGGTCGTCACGGTTTTGGCAGATGTGTCCCACAATTGGGACAGTCGTGTAATCTCCTTCACATGACGCGCGCAAACATGCAGCTGACTGATTACGACGTCGAGGGCGCTCCTGAGGCGACCGACCTGCACCTGGTGGCGGCACCGCTGTCCGAACTCTTGACCATGGAGCTGGATGGCGCCGCCGGCGCCCTCGAGCTCAGCGGGGACGAGATCCTGCTGGCCGCCCTCGGCCGGGCCGTCGAGCGAACGATCGGCGGCGGCTCCATCGACGTCGACGTGCTCGGGTACGGCGCCAGCCTGCACCGGGTGGAGCTGGCGTGCGCGTCACCCGACGTGCTCGACGCCGACAAGATGCTGGTGGGCGTGCACCGCGCGCTGGACTCGCTGACCGTGCGTCACCTCATCCGCGGCGTGCCCGCCGATCCGCGGTCGCAGCCCGTGTCGAGCGTGCTGTTCGCCGGCGGACCCACCGCGGCGACCCAGCCGCACCTCGGCCACGTCCTGGAACTGCGCGCCTACCGCGACGGTGACGTGCTGGCCCTGGACTGGTGGTTCGACGCCCGCAGCTTCGAGCCGTACACCGTTCGCGAACTCTCCGAGCAGTTCCCCTTGGCGCTGATCGAGCTGACGTCCGAGGCGACCCCGCCGGTCCATGCCACGCAGGAACTGGCGCTGGCCCACTAGTAGACTCGCGCCCACAGGCGTCGATCCGGCCATCACCGGGGAGCCTTCGGAAGAACGGCCACCCCGACCGTCGTCGGGGCGAGCTCAGTAGAACCGGACGGGTGGGCCCGTGATCGCCCGATTCGAGCGGCGCACCCCGGTGCGCAAGCGGGGTGGTACCGCGGTGCTCGCGCCCGAGCGCGACCGTCGTCCCCGTGCCTGACGAACCAGGGCACAGGAGACGGGACAGACGTGACGGCCTACCCCAAGCCGGCGAGCGGATCGCCGCGCTTCCCCGACCTCGAACTCGAGGTCCTCGACTACTGGGAGCGCGACGGAACGTTCCGCGCCAGCATCGACCAACGCGACGGTGCCGAGGAGTACGTCTTCTACGACGGCCCGCCGTTCGCCAACGGGCTGCCGCACTACGGTCACCTGCTGACCGGCTACGTCAAGGACATCGTCCCGCGCTACCAGACCATGCGCGGTTTCAAGGTGGAGCGGCGGTTCGGCTGGGACACCCACGGGCTGCCCGCCGAACTCGAGGTGCAACGCCAGCTCGGCATCACCGAGAAGTCGCAGATCGAGGCGATGGGCATCGACGCGTTCAACGCGGCGTGCCGTGCCTCGGTGCTGAAGTACACCGAGGAGTGGCGCGCCTACGTCACGCGTCAGGCCCGGTGGGTCGACTTCGACCACGACTACAAGACCCTGGATCCGAGCTTCATGGAGTCCGTGCTCTGGGCGTTCAAGCAGCTGTGGGACAAGGGCCTGGCCTACGAGGGCAATCGGGTCCTGCCCTACTGCTGGAACGACGAGACCCCGCTGTCCAGCCACGAGCTGCGGATGGACGACGACGTCTACCAGAACCGGCAGGACCCCGCCCTGACGGTCGGGTTCGAGGTCGTCACCGAGGGCGAGTTGGCCGGTGCGTACCTCCTGGTGTGGACGACGACGCCGTGGACGCTGCCGTCCAATCAGGCCGTCGCGGTCAATCCCGACGTCACCTACGTTCAGATCGAGGGTGCCGATGGCAGGCGGTACGTCCTCGCCGAGGCGCGGCTGGCCGCCTACGCGCGGGAACTCGGCGAGGAGCCGGCAGTGCTCGGCTCCTACCGCGGCCGGGACCTGCTCGGCTTGTCGTACCTGCCGCCCCTTCCGTACTTCATGGACTCCGCCAACGCCTTTCGCGTGCTGCCCGGTGACTTCGTCACCACCGAGGACGGCACCGGCATCGTGCACATGGCGCCCGCCTACGGCGAGGACGACAAGGCCACGTGCGACGCCGCGGACATCGTGGCGGTCACCCCGGTCGACTCCAAGGGCCGGTTCGACGCGACGGTGCCCGACTACGAGGGTCAGCAGGTCTTCGCCGCCAACCCGAACATCATCCGCGACCTGAAGAATCAATCCGGGCCTGCCGCGGCGAACGGGGCGGTCCTGCTGCGCCACGAGACCTACGACCACTCCTACCCGCACTGCTGGCGGTGCCGGAACCCGTTGATCTACCGCGCGGTGTCGTCGTGGTTCATCAAGGTCACCGACTTCCGCGACCGGATGGTCGACCTCAACCAGCAGATCACCTGGTACCCCGAGCACGTCAAGGACGGCCAGTTCGGCAAGTGGCTCGCCAACGCCAGGGACTGGTCGGTGTCACGAAATCGCTACTGGGGCAGCCCGATTCCGGTGTGGAAGTCCGACGATCCGCGCTACCCGCGGATCGACGTCTACGGCAGTCTCGACGAGCTGGAGCGTGACTTCGGCGTGCGCCCGACGGATCTGCACCGGCCCTACGTCGACGAGCTGACGCGGCCCAACCCCGACGACCCGACCGGGCAGTCGACCATGCGACGCATCCCCGACGTGTTCGACGTGTGGTTCGACTCCGGTTCGATGCCCTACGCGCAGGTGCACTACCCGTTCGAGAACGTCGACTGGTTCGCCCACCACAACCCGGCCGACTTCATCGTGGAGTACATCGGCCAGACCCGCGGCTGGTTCTACCTGTTGCACGTCCTCGCGACGGCACTGTTCGACCGGCCGGCGTTCCGCACGTGCGTGTCCCACGGCATCGTGCTCGGCAGCGACGGCCAGAAGATGAGCAAGTCGCTGCGCAACTATCCCGACGTCAGCGAGGTGTTCGACCGGGACGGGTCCGACGCGATGCGCTGGTTCCTGATGGCGTCGCCGATCCTGCGCGGCGGCAACCTCGTGGTGACCGAGCAGGGCATCCGCGACGGCGTGCGTCAGGTGCTGCTGCCGTTCTGGAACGCGTATTCGTTCCTCGCGCTCTACGCCCCGCAGAAGGGCACCTGGCGCACCGATTCGAGTCACGTGCTGGACCGTTACGTCCTGGCCAAGCTGGCGGCGCTGCGCGACGAGCTCACCGCGTCCCTCGACGTCTGCGACATCTCGCTGGCCTGCGAGCAGCTGCGCCAATTCACCGAGGCATTGACGAATTGGTATGTGCGCCGGTCGCGTTCGCGGTTCTGGAACGAGGATCGCGACGCGATCGACACCCTGCACACCGTGCTCGAGGTGACGGGCCGGCTCGCCGCGCCGCTGCTGCCCCTGATCTCCGAGGTGATCTGGCGCGGGGTGACCGGCGAGCGGTCGGTGCACCTGACCAATTGGCCGGAGGCCCGCGAACTGCCCGCCGACCCCGGACTCGTCGCGGCGATGGACCAGGTCCGCGACGTCTGCTCCGTGGCGTCGTCGGTGCGCAAGGCCAAGAAGCTGCGCGTGCGGCTGCCGTTGCCCAAGCTCACCGTGGCGGTCGAGCAGCCGGAGGTCCTGCGGCCGTTCGTCGATCTGATCGCCGACGAGCTCAACGTCAAGGCCGTGGAGCTGACCGACGACATCGACGCCTACGGCCGCTTCGACCTGACGGTCAACGCCAAGGTCGCCGGGCCCCGGCTCGGCAGGGACGTGCAGGCGGCCATCAAGGCCGTCAAGGCCGGCGAGGGCGTCCTCAACGACGACGGCACGCTGACCGCGGGGCCCGCGGTGCTGCAGCCCGGTGAGTACAGCGCCAAACTCGTCGCGGCCGAACCGGAGTGGACCGCCGAATTGCCCAGCGGCGCAGGGCTGGTCGTGCTCGATGGCACCGTGACACCCGAGCTGGAGGCCGAGGGGTGGGCCAAGGACCGCGTCCGCGAACTCCAGGATCTGCGCAAGTCGACCGGGTTGGACGTGTCCGACAGGATCAGCGTGACGATGTCGGTGCCGCCGCCACGGCAGGACTGGGCGAGCGCCCACGCGCAGCTGATCGCGAACGAGATCCTGGCCGTCGACTTCGCGTTCGGCGATCATGCCGATGCCGTCGAGATCGGCGACGGCGTGCGGGTGGCGATCAGTCGGGCGTGACGGCGTCGTCGTCGGCGGTGACGCGCGCGACCTGATCGTCGAACGCCACCGTGTCGCCGTGATGCAGCTGACGACCCCGCCGCGTCTCGACCTCGTCGTTCACCGTCACCCGTCCGTCGGCGATGACGCCCTTGGCGTCCGCACCGCTGTCGATCATGCCGGCAAACTTCAGGAACTGACCGAGCCGGATGCCGTCGGAGGAGATCGGAACGTCCCTGCTCATTCGACGTCGCCCGACAATCCCATGTCCGACAGCGCCCGACGGAACGAATCCTTCAGGGCAGCATGGGTATTCGTGCCACCGACGATCCAGCCCGCGATGGTGACGAAGATCCGCCCGTCGATGCGGCCGGAGCCGAGGAACAGCATGCCGCCCATCCGCTCGAGCACCGTCGTGGTGATCTGCGGCTCCATCATCCGGATGGCGAGCCGCGCGGCGTCCGTGCCGTCGGGACGGTTGAGCTCCGGCGGCAGCTCGCCGAGGTTCGAGCATCCGATCGGGTTGCCGACCTGCTGCACCATTCCCTCCAGCCGCCGGACCAGGAAGGCGGGGGTGAGCGGCACCAGGGCCAGCGGGCCCAACAGTTCGTTGGGGGTGTCGGCCAGGGCCGTCAGCGCCGTCTTCAGATCACTGCGCACGGCGGACAGATCGTGCACGACGCGGTTGGGGTCGACCCTGACCGTCGCGGCGGTCAGGGCGTTCGCCCTGGTGTCGCCGTCGTGGCGCTCGCTGACCGGCAGCGAGGCCAGGACGAAACCGTCGTCGTCGACCCGGCCGAGGATCTGACCGAGTCGGGCCCCCAGGCCGAGGAACAGCGAATTACTGCTGCCGCCAAGGCTTCTCGCCCGCTCGTCCCAGTGCTCGAGGTCGAAGAACACCGTCGCGTTGGGCACGACCACCTCGGTGGCGTCGACCTTGGCGCGCTTCTTGCCGCCGGACTTGACCGACGTGGACAGCCCCTCGCTCTCGCTGCGGGCCACCTTGACCGCGGAGACGACGGCCCTGGCCATCTCGGGGAGGTCGCGCACCGCCCGCGCGGCGTCCTCGCGCACGGCCTGGCGCCGCGTCCGCCGTCCCGGGGGCGGATATCCGAGATCGCGCCGGACCCCGGTGACGGCGTCGACCAGGGCGTCGATGATGGCCTTCGCGTCGCCGACCGAGTGCGACACGACGAGGGTCACCGCCGCGCCGCCACCCTCCAGCGGCTGCACGCCCAGCCGCCACGGCGGCCCGTGCTGCGGGTCGAGCGGGAGGCGCACGCGCTCGTCGGCCCACGTCCACACGTCGGCCCGGGGTCGGTCCCGCGCCGCCAGCTCGAGGTAGGCCGGACCGGACGAACTGACCCAGCGGTCACGGCCGAACGGCACCGCGGAGCGCTCGATGCACCGGCCGAGCAGGCCGTGGCCCAGGTTGGCGTGCAGACGGCGCAGCCCGTCGAGGTCGATCGGCCGGTCGTAGACCCAGGTGAACTGGATGAGCGGACCGCGCCCAAGGGCCCGCAGGGCGAGGAACGAGCCCTGGTCGATGTAGGCGAGCGTGTTGTCCACGGGGCTCATCGTATGGGGTCGGCCCCCGGCGCCCGGTGCTCTCGGAAAGTGTTTTGGCTCATGGGTTTTCGGCCAGCCACGAGTCGGTGACGCGGACGATGTCGACGATCCCGTTGGCCAACAGCCCCGCGATGAACTTCGAGATCGCGCCCCCGATGAGCGGGACGTTGACCTCGACGGTGGCATGGCCCGCGAGCGTGGTGCCCGAGCCCGCGGGGGTCAGGTGGACCGAGCCGCGGCCCGACATGGGCGTGCGGCGGGCGTCGACGTCGATCGCGCCACGCAGCACACCGGCGTCGACGGCGTCCCACTGCTCGCTCTGGACGACTTCGAGCGAGCCGAGCCGCAGGCGCCGCAGGGGGTCGGGAAGCTGGTCCCCGCCGAACCGCATCGTCATCGTCACCGAGGTCCGGCCCGACGCGTCGGTGCTCAGCGAGTCGAGGGTGGGGGAGCCGCCCTCGAATGCGGTCAACCGCGACTGCCAGTACGCCTCGTCGTCGAAGGCACGCCGGATGTCGGCCAGTGGGTGGGGCGACGCAGCGGTCAGCTCGATCGAACGCGGCACGAAGTCGGGTCTTCGGGGTCCTCTAGGACTGGGGAGCGGTCAGAACTTGGGCTGCAGGTTCAGGTTGATGTCGGGCACGAGGCCCAGGCCCAGGCTGGGCAGGACGACGCTGGGCAGGTTGATCGTGCCCAGCGACGGGATTCCGTTGAATCCGCCGATGCCCCCTCCGCCGCCCGCAGCATTGCCGAAGCCCTGCAGTCCGGGAGGCGCGGGCAGGGCCCGCAGCTGCTTGGCGATGCCGTCGGTCAGGCTGACGCACTTGCCGTACTTCGTGTCGACGATCGTGCCGTCGGGGCAGTTCAGGGTCTGCCCCTGACCCTGGGCCTGCGGCGCGGGCTGGTTGCAGGCGGGGGCCGGCGCGGGCTGGGCGGGATCGGCGACGGCGGCCTCGTCGCACTTGGGCTGCTTGTCGGCATGACCGACGGCCGGCATCGCGACGGTCGTCAGGGCCAGCGGCGCGAGCGCGAGAGCTGAGCCGGCTGCCGCCGTCAGCAGTGCGTGCTTCAAAGTCATGAATTTCCCCAATGAACGTGGCCGCGAGAACGAATTCTCGACGAGTGTAGACAATCATCGCGGCTCGGGCACTCTCGAACGGTGATGCGGCAAATAGTTTTTTTCGCCGTCTTCGCGAAATTCCGCACCCGCGTGCGACACCTGCAGGCCACGGCGCCGGGGCCGCTCATGACCATCGTCGCCGCGGTGACGTACAAGTAGTCCATGGGGCAACGCTGGGTCCTGCACTTCGACATGGACGCGTTCTTCGCCTCCGTCGAACAGCTGACCCGCCCCACCCTGCGCGGACGGCCGGTGCTGGTAGGCGGTCTCGGTGGGCGGGGCGTCGTCGCGGGAGCCAGCTATCAGGCGCGGGTCTTCGGCGCCCGATCGGCGATGCCGATGCACCAGGCCCGTCGGCTGGTCGGCACGTCCGCGGTGGTGCTGCCGCCGCGCGGCGTGGTCTACGGCGTGGCCAGCGCCCGGGTGCTCGACACCGTCAGAGCGGTGGTGCCAATTCTCGAGCAGCTATCGTTCGACGAGGCATTTGGCGAGCCCGCGGAATTGGCGGGCGCGGACGCCGACACGGTCGTGCGGTTCTGCGAGGACCTGCGCCGCGACATTCTCGCCACGACCGGGTTGACCGCATCCGTCGGCGCCGGTTCGGGCAAACAGCTGGCGAAGATCGCGTCGGGGCTGGCCAAGCCGGACGGCGTGCGCGTCGTCGGCCGCGAGGAGGAACGTGCGCTGCTCGCCGGGCTGCCCGTCCGGCGACTGTGGGGGATCGGGCCGGTGGCCGAGGAGCGGTTGCACCGCCTCGGCATCGGCACCGTCGGCGCGCTGGCGGCGCTCACCGACTCCGAGGTGGCCGACGTCCTCGGCGCGACGGTCGGGCCCGCCCTGCACCTGCTGGCCCGCGGCATCGACGACCGGCCGGTCGCCGAGCGGGCGGAGTCCAAGCAGATCAGCGCCGAGTCGACGTTCGCGGCGGACCTCGTCACGCTCGACCAGCTCCGCGACGCGGTCGGTCCGATCGGCGACCACGCCCACCAGCGGCTGCTGCGCGACGGCCGCGGGGCCCGCACGGTGACGGTCAAGCTCAAGAAGTCCGACATGTCGACCGTGACGCGGTCGGCGACGCTGCCGTATGCGACCGCCGACGCCGCGACGCTCATCGGCACCGCCCGCCGGTTGCTGCTCGACCCGCGCGAGATCGGCCCCGTGCGCCTCGTCGGCGTCGGCTTCTCGGGCCTGTCCGACGTCCTGCAGGAATCGCTGTTCCCCGACCTGGACCAGACCCTCGACGCGTCGGACGCCCAGCAGGCCGAGTCACCCCGCACGATGGCCGAGACCGCAGCCCCGGTGGCGTGGCGCATCGGCGACGACGTCCGGCACACCCGGTTCGGGCACGGCTGGGTGCAGGGCGCGGGCCACGGCGTGATGACCGTGCGCTTCGAGACCCGCGCCACCGGGCCGGGCCAGGCCCACACCCTCGCCCACGACAGTCCGGAGGTCACGCGGGCGAACCCGGTCGACAGCCTGGACTGGCCGGAGTTCGTCGCGGGGATGACGGCCACCGCGTTCTCGGCGGCCCCCTCAGCCGAGGACGGCGAAGACGTCGCGCACTGAGCGCCCCGCGGCCAACGCGGCCATCAGCAGCACGCGGGCCTGCGGGGCGGGCAGGCTCGGTGCCACCACGGCGCCGGCGTCGACCAGCATCCGGCCGGGGCCGTAGCCGACCGTGACCCGCGCTCCCGGCACGCGCGTCGAGACCACCACCTCGACGCCCGCCCGACGGGCCCGGTGCACGCCGTCGATCACCGCGGCGCCCGCATTGCCCGAACCCAGCGCCGCCAGCACGAGGCCCCGCGCGCCCGCCGCCACGCAGGCGTCGAGCGCCACCGCATCGCTGCCCGCGTACACGGCGACGACGTCGACCCGCGGCGCCGCGGCTGCGCGCAGCGCACCGAAGTAGGTGCGCTCCCGCGCGGTCGGCGCCATCACGGTCCCCACGAAACCGGATCCGGTCTTGGTGAGCCCCAACGGTTGCCACACGGTTCCGGAGAGGGTGACCGCGACGCCCAGCCCGCGGCTCTCCCGATTCCCGGCCAGGGCGACGGCGGCCGCCAGGTTGGCCGGACCGTCGGCGTCGGGCGCGTCGGCGCTGCGCATCGCCCCGGTGAGTACGACGGGAACGTCGCCGTCATAGGTGAGGTCCAGCCACAGCGCCGTCTCCTCCATCGTGTCCGTGCCGTGGGTGACGACCACCCCGTCGGCCCCACCGCGGACCGCCGCCGCGACCTCCGCACCGATCCGGTCCCAGTCCGACGGCTGCAGCTCGGAGCTGTCCGCCGCGAGCAGGTCGACGACGTCGAGCGCGACGACGGTGGGCAGGCCCTGGGCGAGCGCGCTGCCGGAGTGCGTCGGCCGGGCCACGCCGTCGGCGTCGACGCTCGTCGCGATGGTGCCGCCGGTGGTGACGAGGACGACGCGCCTGCGCGGAGCGTCACCCGGCCCGGGCGCTTCGTTCATGCGGCGATCATTCACCATCGGGGCTTTGGGATGATGGTCGCGTGACGGAAGAATCAGCGGGACCGGCCGAGCCCGTGACGGCGGGCGACGACACCGTTGCGCCTGCGCCGCGGCGGCGCCGGCTGCGCCTGTTGCTCTCGGTCGCCGGGGTGGTCCTGTTCCTCGACGTGGTGACCAAGGTCCTCGCGGTGCGGCTCCTGACCCCCCGCCAGCCGGTGTCGATCATCGGCGACACGGTGACGTGGACGTTGGTGCGCAACTCCGGCGCCGCGTTCTCGATGGGCACCAGCTACACCTGGATACTGACGCTGGTCGCCTCCGGCGTCGTGGTGGGCATCATCTGGATGGGGCGGCGCCTGGTCTCGCCGTGGTGGGCCCTCGGGCTGGGCATGATCCTCGGCGGGGCGCTCGGCAACCTCGTCGACCGGTTCTTCCGGGCGCCGGGACCCCTGCGCGGCCACGTCGTCGACTTCCTGTCGATCGGGTGGTGGCCGGTGTTCAACGTCGCCGACCCGGCCGTCGTCGGCGGTGCGATCCTGCTGGT
Source organism: Mycolicibacterium madagascariense (assembly GCF_010729665.1). Classification (NCBI taxonomy): domain Bacteria; kingdom Bacillati; phylum Actinomycetota; class Actinomycetes; order Mycobacteriales; family Mycobacteriaceae; genus Mycobacterium; species Mycolicibacterium madagascariense. The sequence goes on from NZ_AP022610.1 coordinate 2,808,517, forward strand.
GGCACTGTCGTTGTTCGGCTACGACTTCGACACCGAGGGCAGGCGCCGGCCGGAGCGGGCGGCCGAGCCCGCGGCGGCGGTCACCGAGCCCAGCGACCCCGACGCCACGGACGTCGCCGCGACGGACGCCCCCGAGGCCGACGCCGAGCGCGAGGGATGACCACCCGGTCGATGCCGGTGCCGGAGGGCCTGGAGGGCATGCGGGTGGACGCCGGGCTGGCACGGCTGCTCGGGCTGTCCAGGACCGCGGCGGCCGTCATCGCGGAGGACGGCGGCGTCGACCTCGACGGCGCCCCGGTCGGCAAGTCCGACCGCCTCGTCGCCGGGGCGTGGCTCGAAGTCCGTCTCCCGGAAGCGCCTGCGCCACTTGACAATCCGCCGATCGACATCGAGGGCATGGACATCCTCTACGCCGACGACGACATCGTCGCCGTCGACAAGCCCGCCGGCGTGGCCGCCCACGCGTCGGTCGGATGGTCCGGTCCGACGGTGCTGGGCGGGCTGGCCGCCGCAGGCTTCCGGATCACCACCTCGGGCGTCCCCGAACGCAAGGGCATCGTGCAGCGCCTCGACGTCGGCACGTCCGGCGTGATGGTGGTGGCGCTGTCCGAGCACGCGTACACGGTGCTCAAGCGGGCGTTCAAGGAGCGCACCGTCGACAAGCGCTATCACGCGCTGGTGCAGGGCCACCCCGATCCGTCGAGCGGCACCATCGACGCGCCCATCGCCCGGCACCGCAGCAGCGACTGGAAGTTCGCCGTCAGCGAGGGCGGCAGGCACAGCGTCACCCACTACGACACCGTGGAGGCCTTCGTCGCGGCCAGCCTGCTCGACGTCCACCTCGAGACCGGCCGCACCCACCAGATCCGGGTCCACTTCTCGGCTCTGCACCACCCCTGCTGCGGGGATCTGACCTACGGTGCCGACCCGACGCTGGCGAAGCGCCTCGGGCTGGAACGCCAATGGCTGCACGCACGCTCGCTCGCGTTCGCGCATCCCGCCGACGGCCGACGCATCGAGATCACCAGCCCCTACCCGGCCGACCTCCGACACGCGCTCGACGTCCTGCGCCACCACGACACGTGACGACCCGCTCCGACGCCGCGCAGCGACGTCGCGCCGGTGTCGCGTTCGGCATCGGCGCGTACGTCTGGTGGGGGTTGTCCCCGGGGTTCTTCCCCCTGCTGCTGCCCGCCGGCGCGCTCGAGGTACTCGCGCACCGCATCGTGTGGAGTGCCGCGTGCCTGATCGTCGTGCTGCTCGTCGCGCGTCGGATCGGTGATCTGCGCAGGCTCTCCGGCCGCACCTGGCTTCTGCTGGTGGCCTCGTCGGCCCTGATCTCGATCAACTGGGGGATCTACATCTGGGCGGCGACCAACGGACACGTGGTCGACGCCGCCCTCGGATACTTCGCCAACCCCCTGGTGACGGTGGCGCTCGGTGTCCTCGTCTTCCGCGAACGCATCGGCCGCTGGCAGCTGATCGCCCTGGCGCTCGCGGTCGTCGCGGTGGTGATGCTGACCGTCGAGGTGGGCGCGCCGCCCTACGTCGCCGTCGGACTCGCCGTGTCGTTCGCGCTGTACGGTCTGGTCAAGAAGGTGGTGACGGCCGATCCGCGGGTCAGCGTCGCGGTGGAGACGTTCCTGGCGCTGCCGTTCGCGGCCGGCTACCTCGTCGCACTGCAGGTGACCGGTCATGGCCACGTCACGGGGCACGGCTCCTGGCACGCGGTGTTGCTGATGCTGGCGGGTCCGGTCACCGCGGTGCCGCTGCTGCTGTTCGCCGCGGGCGCACAGCGCTTGCCGTTGATCACGATGGGGCTGCTGTTCTACCTGAATCCCGCGTTGCAGATGGCCTGGGGCGTCCTCGTCGGACACGAACCGATGCCCGTCGCCCGCTGGGCCGGGTTCGCCCTGATCTGGGTCGCTCTCGTCGTCCTGACGGTCGGGTCGATCCGCACGTCGTCGACGCCGACGGTCTCCGACGACGTCGAAATGGCCGGGCCGGGTACGCCGTCCCGGTGACGGGTGCAGCCGCTTGACGCCGACGTTTCAAGATTGTTGCCCGGCGAAACATTCGGACCGGCTACGACACGCTGATTCGTCTTGCCACGGCGTGGCGACGGTCGGACCGTCGTGGGCGCGGGGTCGCCGCCACGGGCCCGTCGCGCGGGGGCCCGGTCACCGCACGAGCACGCGAGCGCGCTGCCCGGCCGAGCCCACCACGGCAGCCGCCGACCGCGTCCACCCGGGCACGATGCCGACGCCGGTCCCGAGCAGGCGTCGCGCCGCGGCCGCCGGAGACGGACCGGACAGCCCGCGCGGCGATCTCGTCGACACCCGGGCCACCGGCCCGGCGTCGAACGCCAAGAACTTTGCGGGCAATCAGCGATTGACCAGGTTCCAGCTATGGAATACGGTTTGCCAGCATGGTGCAGTGCGATGATCCGCCGGTGGTGGTCGCGCGGCGTCGCGGGCGCCCCGTCAACTCCGATTCGGCCGAGACCCGCAACCGCATCCTGCGGGCCTCGCGCCAGGTGATCAACGAACGCGGCTACCAGGCCGCGACCTTCCAGGCGATCGCCGTCGCCGCCGATCTGAGCCGTCCCACGCTGCACTACTACTTCGCCACCCGCGAGGAGATCTACCTGACGCTGGTGGCCGAGGCCCGCGACGCGGTGGCCACCTTCGTCGACAGGGCGCGGCGCCGGGCGACCCTGGTCGAACAGTTCACCGCGCTGCTGGAGGCGTTCCAGGACACCGATCTGCTCGATCGCTCCCAGGTGGCCTTCCTGGTGAGCGCCGGACTGGAATCGGTCAGGATCCCGGAACTGCGGGCCCTCGGTGGGTTGGCCCTGCAGGACGTCCTGACCACGCTCGTCACCGAGGCCAGGGACCGCGGCGAGCTCGCCGAGGACGTCGACGTCGGCCCGGTCGCGGAGATGCTCGGCGCGATGCTGTGGGGCGTCAGCTTCTACGCCGGCTTCGTCGGGGACGCCGCCGACCTGACGCCGATCACCGCTCAGCTGCACGCGCTGCTGGCCCACGGTCTGCCGACGCACGCGGCGACGCCGACCCCCCTGCGCGACACGGAAGGCGACACGCCGAGCGTCGTCGGAGGTCGGCAATAGACTGTCGGCCCTATGGCTGATTCGTCCGCTCCCCGCGCCGGCACGTCGTTCGTGCACCTGCACAACCACACCGAATACTCGATGCTGGACGGTGCCGCGAAGGTCAAGCCCATGTTCGCCGAAGCCGCGCGGTTGGAGATGCCCGCAATCGGCATGACCGACCACGGCAACATGTTCGGGGCCAGCGAGTTCTACCACGCGGCAATCGATGTGGGCATCAAGCCGATCATCGGCGTCGAGGCGTACATCGCGCCCGCGTCGCGCTTCGACACCAAGCGCGTGCTGTGGGGTGACCCCAGCCAGAAGTCCGACGACGTCTCCGGCAGCGGCGCCTACACGCACATGACGATGGTCGCGGAGAACGCGACCGGGCTGCGCAACCTGTTCAAGCTGTCGTCGCTGGCGTCCTTCGAGGGCCAGCTCGGCAAGTGGTCCCGGATGGACGCCGAGATCATCGCCGAACACGCCGAGGGCATCATCGCGACCACCGGCTGCCCGTCCGGTGAGGTCCAGACCAGGCTGCGGCTGGGTCACGTCGACGAGGCGGTGGCCGCGGCGGCCAAGTGGCGCGAGATCTTCGGGCCGGAGAACTTCTTCCTCGAGCTCATGGACCACGGTCTCGACATCGAGCGCCGGGTCCGCGAGGGTCTGCTCGAGGTCGGCCGCAAGCTGAACATCCCGCCGCTGGCCACCAACGACTGCCACTACGTCACCCGCGACGCCTCGCGCAACCACGAGGCGCTGCTGTGCGTGCAGACCGGCAAGACGCTGTCGGATCCCACCCGCTTCAAGTTCGACGGTGACGGCTACTACCTGAAGTCCGCCGCGGAGATGCGGGCGCTATGGGACGACCAGGTCCCCGGGGCCTGCGACTCGACGCTGCTGATCGCCGAACGCGTCCAGCCGTACACCGACGTGTGGGCGCCGAAGGACCGGATGCCGATCTTCCCGGTACCCGAGGGACACGACCAAGCGTCGTGGCTGCATCACGAGGTGATGGCCGGCCTGGAGCGCCGATTTCCGGGAGCCGTCGGGCGCGACTACGTCGAGCGCGCCGAATACGAGATCAAGGTCATCTGCGACAAGGGCTTTCCGTCGTACTTCCTCATCGTGGCCGACCTCATCAACTACGCGAAGTCCGTCGACATCCGCGTCGGCCCCGGCCGTGGTTCGGCGGCGGGGTCGCTGGTGGCCTACGCGATGGGCATCACCAACATCGACCCGATCCCGCACGGCCTGCTCTTCGAGCGGTTCCTCAACCCCGAACGGCCGTCGGCACCCGACATCGACATCGACTTCGACGATCGTCGCCGCGGGGAGATGCTGCGCTACGCCGCCAACCGCTGGGGCAGCGACCGGGTGGCCCAGGTCATCACGTTCGGCACCATCAAGACCAAGGCGGCACTGAAGGATTCGGCTCGGGTCAACTACGGCCAGCCGGGCTTCGCGATCGCCGACCGGATCACCAAGGCGCTGCCGCCGCCGATCATGGCCAAGGACATTCCGCTCTCGGGGATCACCGACCCCACCCACGAGCGGTACAAGGAGGCCGCCGAGGTCCGCAGCCTGCTCGACACCGACCCCGACGTCCGGGCGATCTACGAGACCGCGCGCGGGCTGGAGGGGCTGGTGCGCAACGCCGGCGTGCACGCGTGCGCGGTCATCATGAGCTCCGAGCCGCTCATCGAGGCGATCCCGCTGTGGAAGCGGCCGCAGGACGGCGCGGTCATCAGCGGCTGGGACTACCCGTCGTGCGAGGCCATCGGCCTGCTGAAGATGGACTTCCTCGGCCTGCGCAACCTGACGATCATCGGCGACTGCATCGAGAACATCCGCGCCAACCGCGGCATCGACGTCGACCTGGAGTCGCTCAACCTCGACGACCCCAGGGCCTATGAACTGCTGGGCCGCGGTGACACCCTCGGTGTGTTCCAGCTCGACGGTGGCCCGATGCGCGATCTGCTGCGCCGCATGCAGCCCACCGAGTTCAACGACATCGTCGCGGTGCTCGCGCTGTACCGCCCCGGCCCGATGGGCATGAACGCCCACAACGACTACGCCGACCGCAAGAACGGTCGGCAGGCCATCAAGCCGATCCATCCCGAGCTGGAGGAACCGCTGCGGGAGATCCTCTCGGAAACCTACGGCCTGATCGTCTACCAAGAGCAGATCATGTTCATCGCCCAGAAGGTCGCGGGCTACTCGATGGGCAAGGCCGACGCGCTGCGCAAGGCCATGGGCAAGAAGAAGCTCGAGGTGCTCGAGGCGGAGTACAAGGGCTTCCGCGAGGGCATGACCGCCAACGGGTTCTCCGAGGCCGCGGTGAAGGCGTTGTGGGACACCATCCTTCCGTTCGCCGGGTATGCGTTCAACAAGTCCCACGCGGCCGGCTACGGGCTGGTCTCCTACTGGACGGCGTACCTCAAGGCGAACTTCCCCGCCGAGTACATGGCGGGCCTGCTCACCTCGGTCGGCGACGACAAGGACAAGGCCGCGGTGTATCTCGCCGACTGCCGCAGGCTCGGCATCACGGTGCTGCCGCCCGACGTCAACGAGTCCGAGCTCAACTTCGCCTCGGTGGGCGTGGACATCCGCTTCGGACTCGGCGCCGTGCGCAACGTCGGCGCCAACGTCGTGGCGTCGCTGATCGCCACCCGCAACGACAAGGGCAAGTACACCGACTTCTCCGACTACCTCAACAAGATCGAGGTCACCGCGTGCAACAAGAAGGTGACGGAATCGCTGATCAAGGCCGGGGCCTTCGACTCGCTCGGCCACTCCCGCAAGGGCCTGTTCCTCATCCACACCGATGCCGTCGACTCGGTGCTCGGGACGAAGAAGGCCGAGGCGATGGGTCAGTTCGACCTCTTCGGCGGGGCCGATACGGCGACGGACGCCGTCTTCGCGATCAAGGTGCCCGACGAGGAGTGGGAGGACAAGCACAAGCTGGCCCTCGAGCGAGAGATGTTGGGGCTCTACGTGTCCGGGCATCCGCTCGACGGCGTGGCGCACCTGCTGGCCAGCCAGGTCGACACCGCCATCCCCGCGATCCTGGACGGCGACGTCGCCAACGAGGCCCAGGTGCGCGTCGGGGGCATCCTGGCGTCGGTCAACCGCAGGGTGAACAAGAACGGAATGCCCTGGGCGTCAGCACAATTGGAGGATCTCACCGGCGGCATCGAGGTGATGTTCTTCCCGCACACCTATTCGACGTTCGGCGCCGACATCGCCGACGACACCGTGGTGATCGTCAGCGGAAAGGTGAACTCCCGCGACGACCGGCTCTCGCTGATCGCCAACGATCTCATCGTGCCGGACTTCACCAACGCCCAGGCCGATCGGCCGGTGGCGGTCAGCCTGCCCACCCGGCAGTGCACGGTCGAGAAGGTCGGCGCCCTCAAGCAGGTGCTCGCCAACCACCCCGGCACGTCACAGGTGCGGCTGCGGTTGATCAGCGGTGACCGCATCACGACCCTCGAACTCGATCAGGGGTTGCGGGTGACGCCGTCCTCGGCACTGATGGGGGATCTCAAGGCGTTGCTCGGTCCCGGCTGCCTCGGGGGCTGAACGGGACGGGGCCCCCGGGCGGTCAGGCGGCCCGGGAGCCGACGATCGACAGGGCCAGCCACGTGACCGCCGCCGCCGCCGAGCCCGCGAGTACCGCGGGGGCCAGGCTCGTCGTGATCAGTCCGACCACCACCAGGACCAGGGCTCCGATCGCCAGTGCCAGCAGCTTGTAGACCGGCCACGGCACCCCGGCGATCTGCACTTCGGTGGCTATCGTCATGACACGACGATAACTCGTAACCGTGATTTCGGGTACCCGAAACACCGATTTCGGGTCATGGACGCGGACCGGCCGTCCGTGCTTTTTGCCACGGGAGGAGGGAGTGGCACGATTGACCGGTGTCCGCCGAACTGAGTCAGACCTCTCGCCGTCCCGCGCCGCTGTGCGCCTCGGACATCGACGAGGCCGCTCAGCGAATTTCGGGCGTCGTCTCGGTCAGTCCGCTGCAGTACAGCGACCGGCTGTCGGCGATCACGGGTCTGCAGGTCTACCTCAAGCGCGAGGACCTGCAGGCCGTCCGCAGCTACAAGCTGCGCGGCGCCTACAACCTGCTCATGCAGCTGACGCCCGCCGAGATCGCGGCCGGCGTCGTCTGCTCGTCGGCGGGCAACCACGCGCAGGGGTTCGCGCTGGCGTGCCGCTCGATGGGCATCCACGGACGCGTCTACGTCCCCGCCAAGACGCCCAAGCAGAAGCGTGACCGGATTCGCTACCACGGCGGCGAGTTCATCGAGCTGATCGTCGGCGGCGCGACCTATGACCTGGCGGCCGCGGCCGCCGCCGAGGACGTCGCGCAAACGGGCGCCACCCTCGTCCCGCCCTACGACGACCTGCGCACCATGGCCGGCCAGGGCACGATCGCCGTCGAGATCCTCGAACAGCTCGAGGCAGAGCCCGACCTCGTCATCGTCCCGGTCGGGGGCGGCGGCTGCATCAGCGGCATCACCACCTACCTGGCCGAGCGCACCACCACGACGTCGGTGCTCGGCGTCGAACCGGCGGGCGCCGCGGCGATGGTCGCGGCCCTGGCCACCGGTGAGCCGGTCACCCTGGAGCACGTGGACCAATTCGTCGACGGCGCGGCGGTCGCCCGCGCGGGTGCGCTGCCCTACGCCGTGCTGTCCGCGGCGGGGGACATGGTCTCCCTCACCGCCGTCGACGAGGGTGCGGTCTGCACCGCGATGCTCGACCTCTATCAGAACGAGGGGATCATCGCCGAGCCCGCGGGTGCGCTCTCGGTCGCCGGGCTGATGGAGGCGGTGTCGGACGGTTCGGTCGAACCGGGGTCGACCGTGGTCTGCCTCATCTCCGGCGGCAACAACGACGTCTCCCGCTACAACGAGGTGCTGGAGCGCTCGCTGGTGCACCTCGGCCTCAAGCACTACTTCCTCGTCGACTTCCCGCAGGAGCCCGGCGCCCTGCGGCGCTTCCTCGACGAGGTGCTCGGACCGGGTGACGACGTCACGCTCTTCGAGTACGTCAAGCGCAACAACCGCGAGACGGGGGAGGCGCTCGTCGGCGTCGAACTGAGCTCGGCCAAGGACTACGACGGGCTGCTCGCGCGAATGCGGTTGTCCGACATGCACGTCGAGGCGCTCGAGCCGGGCTCACCGGCCTACCGCTACCTGACCTGAGCCCGATTCCAGGATCAGCAGCCGGTCGTCGGTCGCCAGGCACACCGGCTCGATCGGCACGCCGAACTCGGCGGCGATCTCGGTCAGCAGCTGCGCCCAGCGCCGGTCCGACGGGCAGACGGCGCCCTCGCCCGGCCGCGTCAGTAGCAGCGCGACGGTGTGTCCCTCGCGGGCGTCGAGGATCTCGCGCAGCGCCACCATCAGATTCCGCACCAGGCCCGGCTGCGGGTACCTGTCGACGGGCACGTCGCTGAGGATCTTCAGCATGCGCCGGTCCGGTCCCACGAAGACGAAGCGAAGCAACCGTTCGCCGAAGCCGCCCGGACCCATCAGCGCTCGCCACCGCTGCCGCAGATCCGCCGTGGAGCCGATGGGGTCGGTGGCCGTGTCGGCGGGCGGGATGTCTCGAGTCGTCATGGCACCGAGCATGGACGACTACGGGATTCCGCGCGGAATTCATCCACAGCCGCGCGGCCTGTGGATCAGCCGGTGCGCACGATCGCGAACGAGTGTCCCGGCAGCGTAGTGTGTTCGCCCACCGTGGGTTCGGTCGACGCCAGCACCACCTCGCCGGTGACCGGCACGGTCACCGGATCGGTGCCGAGGTTGCAGGCGACGGCGAAGGCGCCGCGGTAGAGCGTGATCCACCGCCGGTCCTCGTCGTAGTCGATCCGGAGGTGGTCGAGCCAGGGGTCGGCGAAGTCCGGCTCGTCGTGCCGCAGGGCGATGAGCTGGCGGTACAGCGCGCCGAGCCGCCCGTGCTCACCGGTGTCCACCTCGTCCCACTTCAGCTTCGAGCGGGCAAAGGTCTCGGGGTCCTGCGGGTCGGGAATGTCGTCGGCATCCCAGCCGTGCGAGGAGAACTCGGCCTTGCGCCCCTCGGCCGTGGCCTTGGCCAATTCGGGCTCCGGATGGGACGTGAAGAACTGGAACGGGCTCGAGGACCCCCACTCCTCGCCCATGAACAGCATGGCGGTGTAGGGCGAGGCGAGCACCAGGGCGGCCTTCACCGCGAGCTGACCGAAGTCGAGGTTCTGCGAGGGGCGGTCTCCGACGGCCCGGTTGCCGACCTGGTCGTGATCGGAGGTGTACGCCAGGAGTCGGGTGGCCGGGATGGTCGCCGTGTCCAGCGGCCTGCCGTGCCGCCGGTGCCGGAACGACGAATAGGTGGCGGCGTGAAAGAAGCCGTGCCGCAACGTCTTCGCGAGCGACTCCAGCGAGCCGAAGTCCGAGTAGTAACCCTGGCGTTCGCCGGACACCGCGGTGTGGATGGCGTGGTGGATGTCGTCGTCCCACTGGGCGGTCAAGCCGTACCCACCGCGATCGCGTGGCGTGATGAGCCTTGGGTCGTTGAGGTCGCTCTCGGCGATGAGCGACAGCGGACGCCCCAATTGCTCGGCGAGAGCGTCGGTTTCGGCCGACATCTCCTCGAGGATGTGGATGGCCGTGCGGTCGGCGAGCGCGTGCACGGCGTCCAGGCGCAGACCGTCGACGTGGAAGTCCCGCATCCAGCGCAGCGCGCAGTCCAGGATGTAGCGGCGCACTTCGTCGGCCCCCGCCTCGGAGACGTTGACGCCCTGCCCCCAGCCGGTGTTCGACTCGGTCAGGTAGGGCCCGTACCTCGGCAGGTAGTTGCCCGACGGCCCGAGGTGGTTGAACACCGCATCGATGAGGACGCCGAGACCGCGCTCGTGGCAGGCGGTCACGAATCGCACCAGCGCGTCGGGGCCGCCGTACGCCTCGTGGACGGCGTACCAGAGCACGCCGTCGTAACCCCAGCCGTGGGTGCCGCCAAAGGCGTTGAGCGGCATCAGTTCCACGAAGTCGACGCCGACGTCGACGAGGTAGTCGAGCTTCTCGATCGCCGAGTCCAGCGTGCCCGTCGGTGTGAACGTGCCGACGTGCAGCTCGTAGATCACGCCGCCCTCGACGGAGCGCCCCTGCCACGCCGTGTCCGACCACGCCACGGTCGACGGGTCCCACAGCTGCGAGCGCTCGTGGACGCCGTCGGGCTGCCGTGGCGAACGCGGATCCGGTAGCACGGTCGGGTCGTCGTCGAGGACGAACCCGTAGCGGCTGTCGACGTGCGCGTCCACGACGGCACGCCACCAGCCGTCGGAGTCGCGGGTCATCGGGTGCAGGGTGCCGTCGACGTCGACCTGAACCCGTTCGGGAATCGGTGCCCAGACGGCGAATTCATGATCAGGCACGGGTGCGCTCCAAGAGTGTGGCGGGCAGGTCGGTGAACAACTCGGCGGCGTCGGCGCGCCCGCTGAAGGTACGGCCGGTCACCCGGTCGACCCACTCGCCGTCGGGTAGGGGCAATGAGGTGTCGCCCCAACCGGTTTCGCTCAGAGTGACGGTCCAGCGCCGCACGGCGACCAGCACGTCGTCCCCGCGCAGGAAGGCGACGAGGTGCGCGGCGGCGGCGCCGTCGGCCAGGACGGGTGCGTACCCGCCGTGCAGGTAGGTCTGCGGCCGGTCGGACCGCGAGTGCAGGGCGGCCGTGACGAGCCGGATCTTCGCGTCGTCGGCGTCGGACAGCGCCCGACGTCGCAGACCGTAGTCGACGGGACGGCGGTTGTCCGGGTCGACGAGGCTGTCGTCCCACAGTTCGGTGCCCTGGTAGACGTCGGGGACGCCGGGCACGGTGAGCGACAGCAGCTTCTGCACCTGCGAGTCGTTGCGCGCGTGCTCGTCCAATTGCGCGACGAGACTGGACATCTCGACACCGACGGGTCCGTCGATCACGTCGTCGAGCCAGGCATGGACCGCGCTCTCGAACGCCTCGTCCGGATCGTTCCACGTGGTGTGCAGACCCGACTCCCTGATGGCCTTCTCGGTGTAGTCGTGCAGCCGGGACCGCAGCTCGTCACCGACCCCACCGTGGGCGGGCCATACGCCGAAGACGTTCTGCAGCAGGAAGAGTGCGGTCGGCCCGTCCGGCGGCGCCGCGGCGTCCAACCACTTCCCGATGAGCTCCTGCCACAGCGAATGCACCTGGGACAGCACGCCGATGCGCGCCCGGACGTCCTCGCTGCGCTTGGTGTCATGGGTCGAGAGCGTGACCATGGCCGACGGCCAGTACCGGGCGCGCTGGGCGGAGTCGTAGTGGAACTCGGCGGCCGACACCCCGAAGCGGTCCGGCTCGCCGCCCACCTCGTTGAGCGACACCAGCCGGGCGTCGCGGTAGAACAGGCAGTCCTCGACGGACTTCGCGGTGACCGCGCCGCACAGCTGTTGGATGCGGGTGGCCGGCTCGAGGTGGTCGAGCGCGGCGGCGACGAGCAGCAGCGGCTCGTTCAAGTCCGGTCGGGCGGAGGCGGTTTCGGCCAGCGCCGCGGGCATGATCGCCGCGAGCCCGCGGTAGTCGGAGCGGTAGACGCCGATGTGCGAGAGTAGAGCGGCGACCGCGTCGGGCACCTGCGGATGGTCGGCGCCGACGGCGGCCACGATCGCGCGGTGCACCCGGGCCAACTCGCTGGACAGCGTGGTGGTGGCCGTGACGATCTTCAGCTGAGCCGTCACCTCGTCCAGCGGTTCTCCCTCACCGGCCGCGGCCGGATCGACGAGCAGGCCGCCGATCTCGCGCAGGGCGTCGTACCCGGTGGTGCCCGCGACCGGCAGAGTCGGCTCCAGCGCCTCGTCGGGGGCGAGGATCTTCTCGATCACGATCCAGGCGTCGGGTCCGGTGAGCTCGCGCAGCCACTCGAGATAGCCTGCGGGATCGGACAATCCGTCCGGATGGTCGATGCGCAGACCGTCGACGAGACCCTCGGTGAACCACCGCTTGACCTCCACGTGGGTGGCGTCGAAGACGGCGCGATCCTCCTGGCGGAGACCGGCCAGCGACGTGATGGAGAAGAAGCGACGGTAGCCGCACACGTTGTGCTTCCAGCCGATCAGTGCGTAGTTCTGCCGCTGGTACACCTCGGCGGCGGTGCCGCTGCCCGTGCCCGGCGCGATCGGCCAGGTGCGGTCCCCGAGCCGCAGGACGTCACCGTCGACGTCGAGATCGTCGAGGTCGCCGTCGTCGCCGAGGACGGGCAGCACGATCTTGCCCTGCGGGTCCAGCGTCCAGTCGACGTCGAAGTACGCCGCGTACTGCGAATCGCGACCGTGGGCGAGCAGATCCCACCACCACGCGTTCTGCGTCGGGTCGTCGACGCCGAGGTGATTGGGGACGATGTCGACGACGAGCCCCATGCCGCGCTCGTGGATGGCGTGCGAGAGTTCGGCGAACCCCTCGGGCCCGCCGAGCTCGGCCGAGACCGTCGTGGGGTCGGTGACGTCGTACCCGTGGGTGGAACCGCGGCTGGCGGTGAAGATCGGCGAGAGGTAGACGTGCGAAACCCCAAGTGCCTGAAGGTAATCGAGCTGCTCTGCGGCATCGGCCAAGGTGAAGGCCTGCCCGCTGGCGGCGCCGCGCATCTGCAGCCGGTAGGTCGAGAGAACGGGTGTCATGTCAGGCCGTCTTCCGAAGCACGAGGAGGGAACGACCCTGCACGGTGAAGACGTCGCCCGCCTTCACCACCAGGACGCTGGTGCCGGTCGGCACGGCCGAATCGACTTCGGCGGACCACTGAGCGGCGTAATCGCCTTCGGCGGCGGTGAATTCGACGGGTTTGGAGTGGGCGTTGAAGCACAGCAGGAAGGTGTCGTCGACGACGCGCTCGCCACGGGCGTCGGGCGCGGGAATCGCCTCGCCGTTGAGGAACACGGCCACGCACTTGAAGCCCGCGTTCCAGTCGGCGGGCGTCATCGGCTTGCCCGCCGAGGTCAGCCACGCGATGTCGCGGATCTCTTCGTCGCCGCTGCGGATGAGCTTGCCGTCGAAGAACCGCCGACGGCGAAACACCGGGTGGTTCTTGCGCAGCGTGGTCACCGTGCGCGCGAAGGTCATCAGATCGGCGTTGGTCTCGCACAGCGACCAGTCCATCCAGGCGATCTCGGAGTCCTGGCAGTACACGTTGTTGTTGCCGCCCTGCGTGCGGCCGATCTCGTCGCCATGGCTGATCATCGGCGTGCCCTGACTGACCATCATCGTGGCCAGCATGTTGCGCATCTGCCGACCGCGCAGTTCCAGGATGGCCGGGTCGTCGGTGGGTCCCTCCACCCCGCAGTTCCACGACCGGTTGTGGCTCTCGCCGTCACGGTTGTGTTCGCCGTTGGCCTCGTTGTGCTTCTCGTTGTAGGACACCAGATCCGCGAGTGTGAAGCCGTCGTGGGCGGTGACGAAGTTGATGCTCGCACTCGGACGCCGACCGGTCGCCTCGTAGAGGTCGGAGGAACCGGTCAGTCGGGAGGCGAACTCGTTGAGGGTTGCGGGTTCTCCCCGCCAGTAGTCGCGCACAGTGTCGCGGTATTGCCCGTTCCACTCCGTCCACAAACCAGGGAAGTTCCCCACCTGATATCCGCCCTCGCCGATGTCCCACGGCTCGGCGATGAGCTTGACCTGACTGATCACCGGGTCCTGCTGCACGAGGTCGAAGAACGCCGACAGCCGGTCGACGTCGTAGAACTCGCGGGCGAGTGTCGAGGCCAGGTCGAAGCGGAACCCGTCGACGTGCATGTCCATCACCCAGTACCGCAGCGAGTCCATGATGAGCTGAAGCGAGTGGGGGTGGCGCACGTTGAGGCTGTTGCCGGTGCCGGTGAAGTCCTTGTACAGCCGCAGATCACCGTCGAGCAGCCGGTAGTAGCCCGCGTTGTCGATGCCGCGGAAGTTGATCGTCGGGCCGAGGTGGTTGCCCTCGGCGGTGTGGTTGTAGACGACGTCGAGGATGACCTCGATGCCCGCCGCGTGGAAGGACCGGACCATGTTCTTGAACTCGGCGACCGCACCGCCCGCGGTCTGATTGGCCGCGTACTGGTGGTGCGGGGCGAAGAAGCCAAAGGTGTTGTAGCCCCAGTAGTTTCGCAGACCCAGGTCCAGCAGCCGGTGGTCGTGCATGAACTGGTGCACCGGCATCAACTCGATCGCCGTGACGTTGAGTGACTTGAGGTGCTCGATGATGACCGGATGGCACAGCCCCGCGTAGGTGCCGCGCTGCTCTGCCGGCACGCCGGGATGGGTCTGGGTCATGCCCTTGACGTGCGCCTCGTAGATGACCGTCTCGTGGTACGGCGTGGCGGGGGCGCGGTCGGAGCCCCAGTTGAAGTATGGGTTGATGACGACGCTGGTCATCGTGTGGCCCAGCGAGTCCACCCTGGGCGGGGTACCGCCCGAGGCGAGGTCCTTGGCCGTCAGGTCATAGGAGTACAGCGCCTGGGTGAAGTCGAAGTCGCCGTGGAACGACTTGCCGTAGGGATCCAGCAGGAGCTTGGAGGGGTCGCAGCGATGTCCGTCCCTCGGTGCCCACGGCCCGTACACCCGGAAGCCGTAGCGCTGCCCGGGGGAGATCGTCGGCAGGTAGGCGTGCCAGACGTAGCCGTCCACCTCGTCGAGGTTGATGCGCTCCTCGCGGCCGTCCTTGCCGATCAGGCACAGTTCGACCTTCTCGGCGACCTCGGAGAACAGCGAGAAGTTCGTTCCCGCACCGTCGTACGCAGCCCCGAGGGGATAGGCGGCACCCGGCCAGATCGCGGAGACCACAGTCATTTGCTCCTCACGTACGCGAGGTCACCACCAGCCGGTGGCGGCCGCGATCTGGCGCCCCAACTCTGGGGTCATGGTTCGCATGTAGGTCGCGGAGATGTGGTGAGAGTCGTGATACACCAACACGTTTCCCTCCACAGCGCGACAGTAGTCCGGACGGCACACCGCGGCACTCATGTCGAGCGGCTTCAGCAGCGGGAACTGCTTGACGAAGTCGAGAGTGGGGTTGCGGTCGGACAGTACCTTGGAGCGGGCGATGCCGCACGAAGTGGCGTCCCCGCCGTCGGCCAGGCAGTCGGCCGGGAAGAACGGCTGACCGTCGCGGACCAGCCACGGGGTGTCGCGCATGGCCAGTACCGGGATGCCCGCCGCGGCCAACTGCTGCCAGATGCCGATGTAGAAGCCAGGCATCACGTCGCCGTCCTTGATGTTCCAGGGCCGGGTGGACGTGGTGAAGACGTAGTCGGGGTGGTCGGCGATGAGGCGTGGCATCACCTTCTCGTTCCACTCCCGGCAGTTCGGGTAGGGCCGGTTGTCGCCCATCACCAACGGGTTCTGCTCCGTGGTCAGCGGACAGCCCATCTTGAGGTAGGTGACGATCTTCACGTGGTGCAGGCGGCCGAGGATGTCCAGCGCGGTGATCCAGTGCTCGGCGTGCGACCCGCCCGCCACGGCGATGGTGCGGGTGGCCGTCGGATCCCCGTAGGTGCAGTTGATGACGTCGACGTTGGAGAAGTCGCTGATGCAGCCCTGCTTCGTCGAGATGGGGACGTCGTCCTTGGCCTCCAGGACGGTGGGCCGCATCGGCAGCTTGGGCACGCGCACGTGGTCGATGAGGGCGCGGGCGCCCGGGTAGTCCCGCGGTGAGAGCCCGGCCAGTTCCTTGCCGTTGGCGCGCTGGGTGTCCATGTGCTCGCGCCACGTGAACGACGTCGCCGTCAGCGCGACCGCGAGCAGCGTCACGATCGTGCCCATGACGAGGGTCGGCCATCGGCGCCGGGTGCGCAGCGGGGCCCCGGCGATTGGCGCGGCCGGCTCCGACTTGCGTAGCCGCAGGGGCTCCTCGACGAACCTGGTCGTCAGCCATGCCAGCACCCCCGAGACGAGGATGATGAGGGCGCCCTCGACGACGTCGGCGTGGTTGTGGCCCGAATAGGAGAGCCAGAAGATCAGCAGCGGCCAGTGCCACAGGTACAGCGAGTAGGCCATCGACCCGAGGGCGACGAACGGCGCGGTGGCCAGCAGACGGCTCGCGGCGGGGAGGCGGCCGTCGGCAGCGAGGTGCGGGTCGGCCATCCGGTTGGCGCCGCTGAGGATGAACAGCACCGTCGCTCCGACCGGCACCAGCGCCCACGGACCGGGGAACTCCTTGACGCCGTCGATGAACGCCCCGCAGGACAGGATCGCGACGAGCGCCACCGCGGCCGCGGTCGAACGCAGCCACGACGGCCACCGCACGTGGGGGACCACCGCACCGACGAGGGCACCCACCAGCAGTTCCCAGGCGCGCGCGAAGCTGTCGTAGTAGGCCGTGGACTGGTCGGCGTCGTGCGAGACGATGGCGTACCAGAACGATGCGACGCTGAGCGCGCTCAGCAACACGATCAGCGCCAGCCTGGTGTGCGAGCGCAACCGCTTGCGGAATAGCAGGGCGAACCCGTAGACCACGGCGAGCAGTGCGATGTAGAACTGCCCCTGCACCGACATCGACCAGATGTGCTGCAGCGGGCTGACCGCCTCGCCCGCGCGCAGGTAGTTCGACGCCGTCACGGCCAGTTCCCAGTTCTGGTAGTAGCCGAGACTGGCCAGGGTCTGGTCGGCGAAGGCCTCCCAGCGCGTGACGGGCTGGATCAGGATCGTCAGCACCGTCGACGCGGCCAACACCACCACCAGCGCCGGCAGCAACCGCCGGATCAGGCGCTTCACCTCGGGCACCGGCGACAGCGAGGAACCCGGGTCCAACGCGGTGCGCAGCAACCGGCCGCCGAAGAAGAAACCCGACAGCGCCAGGAACACGTCGACGCCACCGGACACCCTGCCGAACCAGATGTGGAACATCGCGACGAGCGCAATGGCGATGCCGCGCAGCCCATCCAGATCGTGGCGGTAGAACCCGGACGTCCGGGTGCCCATCACGGCGCGCTGTGGAGAACCGGATGGCGCGGCGGACGCCGCCCGGGCGGGGGAGAGGGTCAACATGGTCGTCGGACAATCTACCGAACGCGGCTGCAAACGGGCGTTTTGTCAGGAGCGCCCGGCTCGGGGAAGCATGGTGCGAATGCCGCCCTTGACACCCGGTCAGATCAGCGCCATCGATGCCGCGCACGTGTGGCATCCCTACAGCCGGATCGCCGCCGATGCGTTGCCCCCGGTGGTGGCGGTGGGTGCGCACGGCGCCTCGCTGACGGTGATCGACGACGGCGAGCCGATCGAGGTGCTCGACGCGATGAGCTCCTGGTGGACCGCGATCCACGGCCACGGCCACCCGGTGCTGGACGCCGCCATCACCCGCCAGCTCGCCACGATGAACCACGTGATGTTCGGTGGTCTGACCCACGAACCCGCCGCCCGCCTGGCCGAGTTGCTGGTGGCGATCACGCCCGACGGCCTGGACACGGTCTTCTTCAGCGACTCGGGATCGGTCGCCGTCGAGGTCGCCGCGAAGATGGCGCTGCAGTATCAGCGCAGCCACGGCAAGCCCGGCAAGCACCGGTTGATGACGTGGCGCGGCGGCTACCACGGCGACACCTTCACCCCGATGAGCGTGTGCGATCCCGAGGGCGGCATGCATGCGATCTGGACCGACGTCCTGATGCCGCAGGTGTTCGCGCCCCAGGTCCCCAACGCCTACGACCCCGCCTACTCCGCCGCCTTCGAGGCGCAGTTGGCCGAACACGCCGACCAGGTCGCGGCCGTCATCGTCGAACCCGTGGTCCAGGGCGCGGGCGGGATGCGCTTCCACGACCCGCGCCATCTGGTCGACCTCCGCGCCGCCTGCACCCGCCACGACGTGCTGCTCGTCTTCGACGAGATCGCCACGGGGTTCGGCAGGACCGGGGAACTGTTCGCCGCCGACCACGCCGGGGTGCGTCCCGACGTGATGTGCGTCGGCAAGGCGCTCACCGGCGGCTACCTGACCCTGGCGGCAACGCTGTGCACCGGCGACGTCGCGCGGACCATCAGCACCGGAGACCCGGGGGCGCTCATGCACGGCCCGACGTTCATGGCCAACGCGCTCGCGTGCGCGGTGTCGGTGGCGTCGGTGGAGTTGTTGCTCGGTCAGGACTGGCGCTCGCGGGTGCGCGAGATCGAGTCGGGGTTGGTGGCCGCCCTCGCCCCGGCCAGAGAGCTCGCCAACGTCGCCGACGTGCGCGTGCTCGGCGCCATCGGCGTCGTGGAGATGACGCAGCCGGTCGACATGGGGGTCGCGACGGCGGCCGCGCTGCGGCACGGGGTGTGGCTGCGCCCCTTCCGCAACCTGGTCTATGCGATGCCGCCCTACGTGTGCACGCCCGAGGAGGTGGCGTGCATCGGCTCGGCGATGGTCGGCGTCGCGCGTGCGCTAACCTGAACGGCGTTCAAGTCGGGTACGGGGCGTTGGAAGGTGGCACGTGACGCGCGCATCGATCTCCCCGCTGGCCTGGCTCGACGAGGTCGAGCAGCAACGCCGCACCGCCGGCCTGCGACGGTCCCTGCGCGCCAGGGCGCCCGCCGAGGACCGTCTCCCCGAACTCGACCTGGCCTCCAACGACTACCTCGGTCTCTCGCGCCACCCGCACGTCGTCGAGGGCGGCATCCGCGCGCTGCGCACCTGGGGTGCGGGTTCGACGGGGTCGCGACTGGTCACCGGCAACACCACGCTGCACGAGTCGTTCGAGACCGCGCTGGCCGGCTTCGTCGGCGCCGAGTCGGCGCTGGTGTTCTCCTCCGGCTACACCGCGAACCTCGGAGCGGTGGTGGCGCTGTCGGGCCCCGGCGCCCTGGTGGTGTCCGACGCCCTGAGCCACGCCTCGCTCGTCGACGCCTGCCGGCTGTCGCGGGCGCGGGTGGCGGTGACGCCGCACCGCGACGTCGGCGCCGTGGACGCCGCGCTCGGCGAACGCACCGAGAGTCGCGCCGTGGTGGTGACCGACTCGGTGTTCAGCGCCGACGGCGTCATGGCGCCGCTGTCGGAACTGCACGCGGTGTGCCGTCGGCACGGCGCCCTGCTGATCGTCGACGAGGCCCATGGGCTCGGGGTCAGGGGTGACGGCGGTCGGGGACTGGTCGCCGAGGTCGGCCTGGCCGGGGCGCCGGACGTCATCGTGACGACGACGCTGTCGAAGGCCCTGGGCAGCCAGGGCGGCGTCGTCCTCGGACCGGCCGCCGTGCGGGCCCATCTGATCGACGCCGCCCGCCCGTTCATCTTCGACACCGGCATCGCGCCCGCGGCCGTGGGGTCGGCGCTCGCGGCGCTGGAGGTGCTGATCGACGAGCCGTGGCGCGCGGGTGCGGTGCTCGCGGCGGCGGCTGCGCTCGCCGAGGCCTGCGGGGTGACCGAGGTGCCGCCGTCGGCGGTGGTCTCGGTCGTGCTCGGGGAGCCGGAGGTGGCGTTGCGCGCGGCGGCGGACTGCCTGGAGCGTGGCGTGCGGGTGGGCTGCTTCCGCCCGCCGACGGTCCCGGAGGGCACCTCGCGGTTGCGGCTCACCGCGCGGGCCTCGCTGACGGCCGACGACCTCGACGACGCGCGCCGCGTCCTGATCGACGTGCTCGCCGCGGCCACCGCGTGAGCGTCCTCGTCGTCACCGGCACCGACACCGGCGTCGGCAAGACCGTCGCCACCGCGGCACTGGCCTGCCACGCTCGCGTGATCGGCCGCGACGTCGCGGTGTGCAAGCCCGTGCAGACCGGCGAGATCGACGGTGACGACGACCTCGCCGAGGTGTCCCGCCTGGCGGGCGTCGAGACGCTGGCGCCCGGATGGCGCTACCCCGAGCCGCTCGCACCGGTCGCCGCCGCCGCACGGGCGGGTTTGCCACTGCCGACCCGCGACGACCTGCTCGCGCTGGTGCGCGGGGTCGACCGGCCGGGCCGGCTGACCCTCGTCGAGGGCGCGGGCGGTCTGCTCGTCGAGATCGGCGCGGACGCCACGACGCTGCGCGACCTGGCCCAGGCCCTGGACGCGGCCGTGCTCGTCGTCGTCAGGGCCGGACTCGGCACCCTCAACCATGCGGCGCTGACCGTGGAATCACTTGCCGCACATGGTCTTTCGTGTGCCGGACTGGTGGTGGGCAGCTGGCCCGCCGAGCCGGGCCCCGCGGAGACGTCCAACCGCGAGGCGCTCGAGCAGATCGCGCCGGTGCGCGGGGTCCTGCCCGCCGGCCTCGGCGACTCCCCGGCCGAGCGCTTCGCCGCGGTCAGCGCCGAGGCGTTCGACGCGGGATGGGTGCAGAGTCTCTAGACCATGGCCGCCCATTCCGTGGAGTTGCTGTTCGACGAGGACTCCGATGCCGCCATCCGGCGCGAGTGGGCAGCGCTCGTCGCTGCGGACCTGCCGAGCCAGGCGCGGCACCGCTCGCCGACCAACCGTCCGCACGTCACGCTGACCGTCGCGGGCCGGATCGACCCCGCCGCCGACGCGGGACTCTGGGAGCCGGCCAGGCAGCTCCCGCTGAAGTGCGTGATCGGCGCGCCGCTGGTGTTCGGGCGCACGGCGCTCACCCTGGTCCGGCTCATCGTCCCGGCGGCGGGCCTGCTGAGGTTGCACGAGTCCGTCGACGCGCTCTGTGCGCCGCACGTCGCCGACGGTCCCTTTCCGCACGCCCGGCCCGGGCAGTGGACGCCGCACGTCACGCTGTGCCGCCGGCTCGCTCCGGCCGATCTGCCCGCCGCGCTCGAGGTCCTCGGATCCGACGACGTCGCCGGCGCGTTCACCGGCCTACGGCGCTGGGACGGCGACGCCAGGGTCGACACCGTCATCGGCTGAGGGCCGGTGTCGGTGGGCGACCATGCCGTCGACGAGCAGCCCGAGGCCGAAGGCGAAGCGGCGGTTGGGGTTCGTGGACATCACCGACTGCTCCTGCGACAGGGCGCCGGCGGCATCCCACTGCAGCCGGGACTGCTCGTCGGCGGTGAAGCCGAGCACGTAGTAGAGCACCGATCGCGCAGCCAGATCGGCGTTGGCCGGATGCAGACCCGCGGCGACCGCGGCGTCGGTCAACGCGTCGAGGATCGCCGTCATCCGTTCGGACCGGCCCGCCGCGAAGCTCGCGGAGACGAGTTCGGCGCCGTCGGTCGACGACAGCAGGGCGTTGCGCAGTCCGCCACAGATGGCGTGCACGCGGGCCTGCCACGGGCCGGGCGGCACGCCGGTCAGCGCGGGCCCGAGCAGGCGGTCCGCCACCGCGCCCAGCAGTGCCTGCTTGTCGGCGAAGTGCCAGTACAGCGCGCCGGGGGTGACGCCGAGCTCGCGGGCGAGCCGCCGCATGGTCAGATCGGCCATCCCGTACTCGTCGAGGAGCTGGGCGGCCATGTCGATCACATCTGCGCGGGCGTGGCGGCGGGCCTGATGCACCCCTGTAGCCTAAACACCGTTCAAGTTCTCAGTGCAGGAGGAGTCCGAGTGACGCAGGCGACGGTGGACGTGTTGGGTCTGGCCAGGGAGCAGGTGCTCGAGCGCGGCGAAGGCCTCGCCCAGGATCAGATCCTGCAGGTGCTGCAGCTGCCCGACGACCGTCTCGAGGACCTGCTGGCGCTGGCCCACGAGGTCCGGATGAAGTGGTGCGGCCCCGAGGTGGAGGTCGAGGGCATCATCAGCCTCAAGACCGGCGGTTGCCCGGAGGACTGTCACTTCTGCTCGCAGTCCGGGCTGTTCGCGTCGCCGGTCCGCAGCGCGTGGCTCGACATCCCCAGCCTGGTCGAGGCGGCCAAGCAGACCGCCAAGTCCGGCGCCACCGAGTTCTGCATCGTGGCGGCCGTCCGCGGACCGGACGAACGTCTGCTCGCCCAGGTCGCCGCGGGCATCGAGGCCATCCGCAACGAGGTCGACATCCAGATCGCGTGCTCGCTGGGGATGCTGACCCAGGAGCAGGTCGACCGGCTCGCCGAGATGGGCGTGCACCGCTACAACCACAACCTGGAGACCGCGCGCTCGTTCTTCACCAACGTCGTGACGACCCACACGTGGGAGGAGCGCTGGGGCACCCTGGAGATGGTGCGCGAGGCGGGCATGGAGGTGTGCTGCGGCGGCATCCTGGGCATGGGTGAGTCGCTCGAGCAGCGCGCCGAGTTCGCCGCCAACCTGGCCGAACTGAACCCGCACGAGGTACCTCTCAACTTCCTCAACCCGCGGCCGGGAACGCCGTTCGGCGACCTCGAGGTGCTGCCCGCCACCGAGGCGCTCAAGGCCGTCGCCGCATTCCGACTTGCGTTGCCGCGCACGATGCTTCGCTTCGCGGGCGGTCGCGAGATCACCCTGGGCGACCTCGGTGCGAAGCAGGGCATCCTGGGCGGCATCAACGCCGTCATCGTGGGCAACTACCTGACCACGCTCGGGCGGCCCGCGGAGTCCGATCTCGAACTGCTCGACGATCTGCAGATGCCGATCAAGGCGTTGAACGCCAGCATCTGACGATGACGCCCCCCTTCAACGTCTACACCGGCGAGCCCGCGGGCACCGCCGTCCCGGCCGCGGCCGCACTCGGGCTGGAGCCGCCGCGCTTCTGCGGCGAATGCGGCCGGCGCATGATCGTCCAGGTGCGCCCCGACGGTTGGTCGGCGCGGTGCTCGCGCCATGGCGAGCGGGACTCCACCGATCAGGAACCCCAGCGATGAGCCTTCCGCACGCGCCCTCCGCACCCGCCGCTGACATCGAGGCGCCGCGACTCTCGTTGCGGCAGGCGGCGATTCGCGTCGTCGTCGGGTTGGCCCTGCTGGGCGCACTCCTCGGCGTGGTCTGGGCGTGGCTGGCGCCGCCGATCCAGGTCGTCGTGGCGCTGACCAAGAGCGGCGAGCGGGTGCAGGGCTACCTCGGCGACGATTCGGACTTCGTCTTCCTCGGCGCCTTCCTCATGACGGGTCTGCTGTTCGTGCTGGCGGTGTCCGCGGCCGTCGCGACGTGGCAGTGGCGGGCCCACCGCGGACCGGTCATGGTCGGCGCGCTGTCCCTCGGCGCCCTGGCCGCGGCGGGAGCGGCCGCCGGTGTCGGTGCCGCCCTGGCGCACTGGCGGTACGGCGCGGTGAACGTCGCGGGAGCCCCGATCTCGCCCCAGCACCGGGTGTCCTACACCCACGAGGCGCCCGCGGTCTTCTTCGGCCACACCCCGCTGCAGATCGCCGCGTCGCTCATCGTGCCCGCGGGGATCGCGGCCCTGGTCTACGCGATCTGCGCGCTGTCCACCAAGCGCGACGACCTCGGCGCGTGGCCGCCGATCACCTATCCAGAGCCGACAGCGGTCGCCGGTCCAGCCGTCGACCCGTCATCACCCGCGCACTGATCAGACCGAGCCGCAGCATGCCCCGGTAGGTCGACGGGTTCAGCATCGTCGGCCACTTGGTCCGCGACCGCTTGCTCGACGGCGGCTTGCCCGCGAAACGGTCGCGCAGCCAGCGCAGCGTCATCGGCGCCGACAGCGGGTGCAGCAGCAGATGCTCGCTTAGGAGGTCGCGGTGATAGGTGACGTCCGTGCCGCCCGCCGAATAGGTCTCCGCGAGCGCGTCGATGTCGGCGACGGAGATGAGCTCGTCGTACACGGCCTGCACGATCAGCACGGGAATGCTCGGAGCCGCGGTGCCGAGCTTGATGCTGTCGAACACGTGCTGCACCTCGGGGGTGCGCAGGATGTTCTCCAGCGGCTCGTCGACCATCGTGCCCATGTCCTTGCGGATTAGCTTGAGCACGGCGTGCGCGGTCGTCAGATCCTGGATCTCGGCCAGCATCGCCTTGCCCTCCGGCGTGACGTGCTGGCTGATGACGCGGTCCAGATCGGGGTAGACGTGCGACAGCGCGGCGACCACCAGGGCGGGCAACCCGGAGAAGAACGAGCCGTTGAGCCGGCGGAAGGTGTGGCCGAGATCGCCGACCGGCGACCCGAGGACCGCGCCGACGAGATGGAGTTCCGGCGCGTAGTCGGCGTACACCTCGGTGGCCCACGCACTGGCGAGGCCGCCGCCGGAATAGCCCCACAGCCCGATCGGGGCGTCCGTCGACAGGTTCAGCGGTTCGTAGTTGAGCGCGGCGCGCAGGCCGTCGAGGACGTGGTAGCCGGGCTCGTACGGCGCACCCCAGATCCCTTGCGGCCCTTCGTGATCGGGCACGGAGACGGCCCAGCCCTCGGCGAGCGCGGCGGAGATCAGCAGGAACTCGAACTGGGCCAGCGCACCGATGGCCTTCGCGCCCCGGCGCAACGCGTAGGACGGGAAGCAACGACTGGCGACCGCGTCGATCGCACACTGATACGACAGGATCGGACCCCGGCTGCCGCCGGCCCGGTCCGGGGGCACGATGACGGTCGTGACGGCGCCCATCGGCTGCCCGTTGAGATCGGTCGAGCGGTACAGCAGCTGGGTTGCCGTCAGCTTCTGGGGGACGCGGCCGAGGAAGGCGAGCTCCACGTCGCGCGAGCGCAACACCGTGCCGGGGCGCGCGTGCTCGAACCCGGGCGGCGGGACGTGGAAGGGATCGTGGCGGGGCAGCACCGGCCGCGACGTGCGGTCCAGCTCCTCGTGGGGAGCCCGACCGATCCATTCGGCACCGGTCGAGACGGCGGCGTTGCCAGAGTCCATCGAACCATTGTGTCCACAGGCCGGGCTCGAATCCCAATCGGGGGCCTCGGTCAGGTCGGCGGCCGCAGGGCGGCGAACTCGTCGGTGACGCGGTAGCGGGCCTCGGTGAAGCGGAACAGCGCGGCCGGCCGACCGCCGCTGCGGCCCGACTTCGCGGTGGTTCCGGTGGGCGTGATCACGCCGCGGCGGGCCAGCACGCGTTGCAGGTTGGTGGCGTCGACCTGGTAGCCGAGCGCCGCGTCGTAGACGTCCTTGAGCGTCGAGACCGCGAATTCCCTTGGTGCGAGCGCGAATCCGATGTTGGTGTAGGACAGCTTGGCGATCAGCCTGGCGTGGGCGTTGGTGATCATGGGGCCGTGGTCGAAGGCCATCGGCGGCAGCTCGGCGACCGGATGCCAGCGGGTGTCGGGGGGTAGCTCGGGGGTGGCGGGGGAGGGCACCAGCCCCAGGAAGGTCGAGGCGATCGTGCGCGGGCCGGGCACGCGGTGGGGATCGCTGAAGACGGCCAGTTGCTCGAGATGCAGGAGTTCGCGCAGGTCCACCTTCTCGGCGAGCTGGCGGCGCACCGAGGTCGTCAGGTCCTCGTCGTGCCGGAGCCGGCCGCCGGGCAGTGACCACGCACCGCGCTGAGGGTCCATGGCCCGTTCCCAGAGCAGCACGCTGAGCTGCGGGTTTCGGGAGGAGAGCTGGCGAACCTGAAACACGACGGCGAGGACTTCGTGCGCAGTGCTAGTATCAGGCATGTTTTCGATCATAAGTCGAAAACCCCGTCGGGATCAAAGGAGACGACCATGACGGTAGTGGACCTCACCACGACGAGCGGCGATCTGGCCGCGCGGATCACCAACGGCCCCGCCGGCTACGCCGGGATCGACGGTGACCAGGACTGGGCGGCAGAGGTGCGCCGGCTCGCCGAGCTGCGCAACGCGACGTTGCTCGCGCACAACTACCAGCTGCCCGCCATCCAGGACGTGGCCGATCACGTCGGTGACTCGCTGGCACTGTCCCGGATCGCCGCCGAGGCATCCGAGGACACCATCGTGTTCTGCGGGGTCCACTTCATGGCCGAGACCGCGAAGATCCTCAGCCCCGAGAAGACCGTGCTGATCCCCGACCAGCGGGCCGGCTGTTCGCTGGCCGACTCGATCACCGCCGACGAGCTGCGCGCCTGGAAGGCCGAGCACCCCGACGCCGTCGTCGTGTCCTACGTCAACACGACCGCCGCGGTGAAGGCGCTCACCGACGTCTGCTGCACGTCGTCCAACGCCGTCGAGGTCGTGGCCTCCATCCCCGAGGACCGCGAGGTGCTGTTCTGCCCCGACCAGTTCCTGGGTGCCCACGTCCGCCGCGTGACGGGCCGCACGAACCTGCACGTCTGGGCCGGGGAGTGCCACGTGCACGCCGGCATCAACGGCGACGAGCTGGCCGCGCAGGCCACCGCGCACCCCGACGCCGAGCTGTTCGTCCACCCCGAATGCGGCTGCGCCACCTCGGCGCTGTATCTGGCCGGCGAGGGCGCGTTCCCCGACGACCGGGTGAAGATCCTGTCCACCGGCGGCATGCTCGACGCGGCACGCGAGACCAGGGCGCGCCAGGTACTCGTCGCCACCGAGATCGGCATGCTGCATCAGCTTCGCCGGGCGGCACCCGAGGTCGACTTCCGCGCGGTCAACGACCGGGCATCCTGCCGCTACATGAAGATGATCTCCCCCGCGGCGCTCCTGCGCTGCCTCGTCGAGGGCGCCGACGAGGTGCACGTCGACGCCGACGTCGCGGCCGCCGCCCGTCGCAGCGTGCAGCGCATGATCGAGATCGGCCAGCCTGGCGGCGGGGAATGACGCCCTCCTGCGGCGGGGTCGGCCACTGGCAGCAACGGGCCGACGTCGTCGTCGTCGGGACCGGTGTCGCCGGCCTGGCCGCGGCACTCGCCGCCCACCGCCGCGGTCGCCGCGTCGTGGTGCTGAGCAAGGCCGTCCAGAGGGAGGGGGCGACGGCCACGTTCTATGCCCAGGGCGGCATCGCGGTGGTCCTGCCGCGCACCGACGACTCCATCGCGGCGCACGTCGCCGACACCCTCGCCGCGGGCGGTGGCCTGTGCGACGCCGACGCAGTGACGTCGATCGTCGCCGACGGCTACGCCGCGATCACCGGGCTGGTCGACGACGGCGCACGGTTCGACGAGGCCGCACCCGGACGGTGGTCCCTGACCCGCGAGGGCGGCCACTCCCGGCGGCGCATCATCCACGCCGGCGGCGACGCGACCGGCGCCGAGGTGCAGCGTGCGCTCGACCACGCCGCCGCGCATCTCGACGTCCGGCGCGATCACGTTGCGCTGCAAGTACTTCGGGACGACACGGCCGTCACCGGCGTGCTGGTGCGCAACGAGGACGGGCTCGGCGTCATCCATGCACCCTCGGTGATCCTGGCCACCGGGGGCCTCGGTCACCTGTTCTCGGCGACGACGAACCCCGAGGGCTCCACGGGTGACGGCGTCGCGCTGGCGCTGTGGGCCGGGCTACCCGTGGCCGACCTCGAGTTCGTCCAGTTCCACCCGACCATGCTGTTCGACGGCAGGGCAGGCGGGCGGCGCCCACTGATCACCGAGGCCCTGCGCGGCGAGGGCGCGATCCTCGTCGACGCCCGCGGCGAGTCGGTGACGGCGGGCGTGCACCCGATGGGTGACCTGGCGCCGCGCGACGTGGTGGCCGCAGCCATCGACCGGCGCCTCGCCACGACGGGGGACGCCTGCGTCTACCTCGACGCGCGAGGCGTCGAGGACTTCGCCCGACGGTTCCCCACCGTCGCCGCGGCCTGTCTGGCGGCCGGCATCGACGCCACCCGCACCCCGATCCCGGTGGTGCCCGGCGCCCACTACAGCTGCGGCGGCGTCGTCACCGACGTGGACGGGCGTACCGAACTGCCGGGGCTGTTCGCCGCCGGGGAGGTGGCCCGCACCGGAATGCACGGCGCGAACCGGTTGGCGTCCAACAGCCTGCTCGAGGGTCTGGTCGTCGGCCGCCGCGCCGGGCTGGCCGCCGTCGCGCACGCCGCGGACGCCCCCGCGCCCCGCGCGGTCGTCGACCCCGTCCGCCGAAGGACGCTCGACCGGTCCGAATTGCAGCGCGCCATGACACGGCACGCCTCGGTGGTGCGCGACGCCGCCGGTCTGGCGCAGGTGCGCGATCTGCTCGACACCGCCCGTCCCCGCGACCTCACCGGGCGGGCAGCCGTCGAGGACGCCGCCCTGACTGCCGCGGCGACGGCCGTCGTAGCGGCGGCACTGGACCGACCCGAGTCCAGGGGCAGCCATCATCGCGCCGATCACCCACACCCCGATCCGTCCCGCGCGATGAGCACCGTCGTGCGACTGGACGCCGCGGGCGTCGCGACGATCACCGCTCCCGCGCAGGCGTGCTGCTGATGGAACTCACCGTCGACGAACGCGACGACGCGCGGGCCGTGGTCCGCCGGGGTCTCGACGAGGATCTGCGCTACGGGCCCGACGTCACGTCGGTGGCGACGGTGCCCGCCGACGCCACCACGACGGCCTCGATAGTGACCCGCCAGCCGGGCGTCGCCGCGGGCGTCGACGTCGCGCTGCTGGTGCTCGACGAGGTCATCGGCCCGGACTCCTACCGCGTCGTGTCTCGGGTCAAGGACGGCACCCGCATCGAGCCCGGGGAGTCGCTGCTGGTGCTCGAGGCGCCCACGCGGGGCTTGCTGACCGCCGAACGCACCATGCTGAACCTGGTGTGCCACCTGTCGGGCATCGCGAGCACGACCGCGGCCTGGGTCGAGGCGGTGCAGGGCAGCGACGCCAAGATCCGCGACACCCGCAAGACCCTTCCCGGGCTACGGATGCTGCAGAAGTACGCGGTGCGCGTCGGGGGTGGGGTGAACCACCGCATGGGGCTCGGCGATGCCGCGCTCATCAAGGACAACCACGTGGCGGCGGCCGGGTCGGTGGTCGCGGCGCTGCGGGCGGTGCGGGAGACCGCACCCGACGTACCGGTCGAAGTCGAGGTGGATTCCCTCGAGCAACTCGACGAGATCCTCGGCGAGGACCTGGGTGTCGCGCCGTTGATCCTGCTCGACAACTTCCCCGTCTGGATGACGCAGATGGCGGTGCAGCGCCGAGCCGCCCGGGCCGGGCACGTCGCGCTGGAGTCCTCGGGCAACCTGTCGCTGGAGAATGCCGCCGCCTACGCAGGCACCGGCGTCGACTATCTGGCCGTCGGCGCGCTCACCCATTCGGTGCGGGTGCTCGACGTCGGCCTCGACGTGTGAAACCGACTGCGGGACAACCCCTTTGGAGACGTAGGCCGGGGGTGCCGACCCGTTCCGGGTGCGGGCTCCTACGGGCGTCATAGCTCGCCAAGTGAAGTCAACCTCGCGTCGAGACTTCACTTAAGCATCTAAGTGAAGTCAACCGCGTGCCCAGACTTCACTTGAGCGTCTAGGTGAAGTCTTGGATTCAGGCGGTCGCTGCAACGAATGTGGACGGGTCTGAGAGTAACCGGTCGAGTTCTTCGGCGGGGGTGCGGAAGCCGAGGCGTTTGCGGGGTCGGGCGTTGAGTTCGGCGGCGACTTCGTCGAGCCAGCCGGGTCCGTAGAACGACAGGTCGGTGCCTTTGGGGAAGTATTGGCGGAGTAGGCCGTTGGTGTTTTCGTTGGTGCCGCGCTGCCAGGGGCTGTGCGGGTCGCAGAAGTAGATCGGCAGTCCGGTGGCCTCGGTGATCGTGGTGTGCAACGCCATCTCACTGCCCTGATCCCAGGCCAGTGAGCGGCGCAGCACCTCGGGGATCTCGGGGATCCTCGTCGTCATCGCCTCGGCCAGGGTGGCCGCGGTGCGGTCGCCGCGCAGGTGCAGCAGCATGACGAACCCGGTGGTGCGCTCCACCATGGTGCCGATCGCGGAGTTCGTCGCGGTGGCACCCAGGATGAGATCGCCCTCCCAATGGCCCGGGATCGCGCGGTCGTCGGCTTCGGCGGGTCGTTCGCTGACGTTGACCATGCCCTTGAGCTTGCCTACACCGGAGGTGTTGCGGCCCTGCGCCTTTCGGCGAGTGCGCCCGGTTCGCAACGCGTCCTTGACCAACCTGGCCAACTCCCCGCGTGGCTGCACGTACAGCGCCTGATAGATCGTCTCGTGTGACACCCACATCTCCGGATCCTCGGGGAAGTCCACCCGCAGCCGGCCCGCGATCTGCTCGGGACTGTGCCGCGACCTCAACCCTTTCAGAACCTCGGCCAACACGACAGGATCGCCTTCGAGCTTGCGCACCTTCGGACGGCGACGATTGACCTCGGCGACGTCCTGGCCGACGCGGGCGCGATACCCCGACGAGGTCAGTCCCTTGGCGATCTCGCGGCGGACCGTGCTGTGGTGACGGGCGAGCAGTTCAGCAGCGCGGACTGCGGTGCAACCGGTCTCCAGCAGGTCTTCCAGGCGGCAACGCTCCAGAAACGACAGCGGCGCACGCTGCCGTGGCGAGCGATCGACGGCGCCGAGGGCACGAGCTGGAGCAGCGGTTCTGGGCACGTAACCAGCCTGTTTGACCCAGGCCGCACCGGCGATCTCCGACACGCCCGCGGCCACCGCGGCCTGCGTGACGTCGGCCCCGCCGCGCATCGCCGCCCAGAACACCTCCCGCACCGCTGCCGGGTACCGAATCCCCCGATGCCTCGTATCGGCTGCGACCCCCGCCTCTGCGGCCCATTTCGAACCGGTTTGATGCGACACCCCGGCCACCGTCGCAGCCGCCGACTGCGACAGCCCCAACCTCAGCGCCCTCAAGAACTCCCCACGAGCCGACTCCGGCGCTTTGCTACCCCGAGCACGAAAAGCCATCGAACAACACCTCTCAACAAATCAGGTGTTGCAGCGATCACTTGAGCCCGCCAGTCGCCGTCATCTAGTGGCGTCAATTCACATTCGCCGAACGGGCCGCCCGGCGCGGCTGATACCTCCTGTCGGTCGATCAGCCGTCGGAACCCTTGTCGCCCTTGGGGTTTCCCGCACCACCGGCGCCGCCCTTGCCGCCGGTGGACGTGCCGCCCGACGACGTCGCGCTGCCACCCGACCCGCCCGTGCCACCCTTGCCGGTCGCGGCGGCACCACCCGTACCGCCCGCGCCGCCGGTCGCCGAGCCCGTGGCCGAGGTGGCCTTGCCGCCGTTGCCGCCCGCGCCGGGGGTGCCCGCCGCGACCCCGGTGCCACCGGTTCCGCCGGTGCCGCCGTGGGCGGTGGCTCCCTGAGTCCCCGTCGCGTCGCCACCGGTGCCGCCGTGGCCCGCGGCGCCGGTGGCACCCGAGTCGCCTCCGGTACCGCCGGCACCGCCGGTCGCCGCCTGGTCGGGGGTGTTGGCGAGACCGCCCGTGCCGCCGTCGCCGCCGTTGCCGGCCACCGATCCGCCGCGGCCGCCCGCGCCACCGTTCCCGCCGGTGGCACTGCCGGTCAGGGTGGCGGCCACGCCGCCGTCGCCACCGCGTCCGCCGTTGCCCGCGACGACGCCGCCGCTACCACCGTTGCCGCCGTTGCCACCGGTGACGGGACCGACCCCGGTGATGTCGAGCGATCCCGCTCCGCCGTTGCCGCCATTGCCGAAGAGGCCGGCGTTGCCACCGTTGCCACCGTTGCCGCCGCGGGCTCCGGCGGCGCCGTTGCCACCGTTGCCGAACAGGATCCCGCCGTTGCCGCCGTCCTGGCCGGGCAGCAACCCGTCGCCGCCGTTGCCGATCAGCAGGCCGGCGTTGTGGCCAGGCGCGCCGTTGCTGATGAACACGCTGATGAACTGGCCGATCATCGGGCCGGGCGTGCCCGGGGGCAGGGCCGCCAGACCGCTGGAGGCATTCCCACCCGTCGTGACGCTCGGGGTCACGAGGAGCAGCGCCGGGCTGAACTTGTTGCCGCTCGACGTGGCAGCGGCCAAGGCCGTGACGGAGCTGGTGCCGGTCGGCGTAACCCCCGTCGGCGTGCTCCCGGTCGGCGTCCCCTGCAGCGCGGGGGCGGTGCCGGTCGTGGAGGTGTCCGTGCCGGTGGGCCCCGACGTCGTGGGGATGTTCGGCAGCACGATGGCGGCCAGCGCCGGGGAGAAGTACCGGGGCGCGGGGGCCTGCTGCTGACCGGCGGACGGGATGTTCGCCCGCTCGTCGGACGGTGCGGCGCCCACCGCGCCGGCCAGCACGGCGGCCGCGCAGGCAGTCGTCAACAAGGTCTTGTGCTGCTTGGTGGTCATTCCCGGAGATCTCCCGACGCGTTCGACTGGACTTGGCCAACCGCTAGTACCACAGCGGAAAGACCAGTAAACACGCGTTTACCTCCGAACGGGGAAGTTTGCCAAAACTTCCGTTCGGCGTACGTTAGGACACGTCGGCGACGAACGTGCCCTGCCGTTTGGCGAGCATGCGGGGGATCCGGGGGAGCGTTTCATCGACCGTTCCCGCCGGCAGGACCCGCGGATTGACCAGGTGCAGATCCTCATGGCCGACGTGAATGTCCGCCTCACCCGCGGCGAGGACGTTCTTCACCCAGTTCGTCTTGCCGTGCAGCAGTCCGATCGCCAGCAGGTCGCCTTTGCGGTAGGCCGTCACGATGGTCTCGTACTGCGTGCCGGAGGTACGGCCGCGGTGGCGGATCACCGCGAAGCCGGGCATGCGCTTGGACAGCGGACGCAGCAGCGGGTTGACGTACTTGATCTGAAACCGTTCGAGCCATACCGGAATCAGCATGGGCACCCCCGGGGCGTGATTGGGGTGTTCATTCCTCGGTGTTGACGGTGACATGGCGGCTCCCGGATTCTGATTTGTGCTGCTCTGGGACAATAGACGGCGTGAGTGACGCGACCGTGCCGATGGCCCGCATCGACCTGCGGGGCGAGCATCTCTCCGCGGCCCGGCTTCGCGCCGTGCTGCCGCGCGGCGGAGTCGACGTGGACGCCGTGGTGCCCACCGTGCGTCCCATCGTCGACGCCGTGATCGAGCGGGGCGCCGAGGCGGCCCTGGAGTACGGCCAGACCTTCGACGGCGTGCGACCGGCAACGGTCAGGGTGCCGCAGGCCCGCCTCGACGACGCGCTCGCCGAACTCCACCGCGACGTGCGCGATGCCCTCGAGGTGTCGATCGAGCGGGCGCGGGCCGTCCACGCCGACCAGCAGCGCACCTCCACCACCACGACGCTGGCCCCCGGTGCGACGGTGACCGAGCGGTGGGTGCCGGTCGAGCGGGTGGGCCTCTACGTCCCCGGTGGCAACGCCGTCTACCCGTCGAGCGTCGTCATGAACGTGGTGCCCGCGCAGATTGCCGGCGTCGACGGTCTGGTGGTCGCCAGCCCGCCGCAGGCGGACTTCGGCGGATGGCCGCACCCGACGATCCTGGCCGCCGCCCGCCTGCTCGGGGTGACCGAGGTATGGGCGGTCGGCGGGGCGCAGGGCGTTGCCCTGCTGGCCCACGGCGGCACCGACACCGACGGTGCCGAACTCGCCCCGGTCGACATGATCACCGGCCCCGGCAACGTCTACGTGACCGCGGCGAAGCGGATCTGCCGCTCCCGGGTCGGCATCGACTCCGAGGCCGGCCCGACCGAAATCGCCATCCTGGCCGATCACTCCGCCGACCCGGTGCACATCGCCGCCGACCTCATCAGCCAGGCCGAACACGACGAGATGGCGGCCTCGGTCCTCGTCACCACGAGCGTCGAACTCGCCGACGCCACCGACGTCGAGGTGGCCGCCCAACTCCGGACGACCGTGCACCGCGAGCGGGTGACCGCCGCGCTGACCGGGAGGCAGTCGGCGATCGTGCTCGTCGACGACGTCGACGCGGGCCTGCGGACGGTGAACGCCTACGCCGCCGAGCATCTCGAGATCCAGACCGTCGACGCGTCGGCGGTCGCGGGACGGGTGCGTTCGGCGGGTGCCGTCTTCGTCGGGCCGTGGTCACCGGTCAGCCTGGGGGACTACTGCGCGGGCTCCAACCACGTGCTGCCGACCGCGGGGTGCGCGCGGCACTCCAGTGGGCTGTCCGTGCAGACGTTCCTGCGCGGCATCCACGTCGTCGACTACTCGGAGGCGGCCTTGAAGGACGTGTCCGGCTACGTGATCACCCTGGCCAACGCCGAGAACCTGCCCGCCCACGGCGAGGCCGTCCGGCGCCGCTTCGAAGGGCAGGAGCCCAGCGACCGGGGAAACGGTGGGCAGAAGTGAGCGACACACACCAGATCTCCCTCGACGACCTGCCGCTGCGCGACAACCTGCGGGGCAAGTCGCCCTACGGAGCGCCGCAGCTGTCGGTTCCGGTGCGGCTCAACACGAATGAGAACCCGCACCCGCCGACCCAGGCCCTCGTCGACGACGTCGCCGCCTCGGTGCGCGACGCGGCCTCGGACCTGCACCGCTATCCCGATCGCGACGCGATGGCCCTGCGCGCGGACCTCGCGGCATATCTGACGCGGCGCACGGGTGTCACGCTCACCGCGCGAAACCTGTGGGCGGCCAACGGCTCCAACGAGATCCTGCAGCAGCTGCTGCAGGCGTTCGGTGGGCCCGGCCGCAGCGCCCTCGGGTTCGTTCCGTCCTACTCGATGCACCCGATCATCTCCGACGGCACGCAGACCGAGTGGCTGGAGGCCCGGCGCGCCGGTGACTTCGCACTCGACGTCGACGCCGCCGTCGCCGCGATCACCGAGCGCCGACCGGACGTCGTCTTCGCCACCAGCCCCAACAACCCATCGGGGCAAAGCATTTCGCTGGCGGAACTGCGTCGGCTGCTGGACGCCGCGCCGGGCATCGTGATCGTCGACGAGGCGTACGCCGAGTTCTCCGCCGAGCCCAGCGCGGTGCAGCTGCTGGCGGACTATCCGGCCAAGCTCGTCGTCAGCCGCACCATGAGCAAGGCCTTCGCCTTCGCCGGTGGCAGGCTCGGCTACCTGGCGGCGGACCCCGCGATGGTCGACGCCCTCCTGCTGGTCCGGCTGCCGTACCACCTGTCGGTACTCACCCAGGCCGCGGCCCGCGCGGCGCTGCGGCACGCCGACGACACCCTCGGCAGCGTCGCCCGGCTCGTCGCCGAGCGCGAACGGGTGTCGAAGGCCTTGTCGGACATGGGTTTTGAGGTCGTACCGAGCGATGCCAACTTCGTGCTGTTCGGTGGGTTCTCCGACGCCCCGCGGGCGTGGCAGCGCTACCTGGATCAGGGCGTCCTGATCAGGGACGTCGGCATCCCTGGTCACCTGCGTGCCACCATCGGCCTCGCCGACGAGAACGACGTGTTGCTCGACGCGAGCGCCGTCGTCGCCGAAACCGAACTCCGCTCGACGGATTCCAGCCCAGTAGGAGCGTCATGACCACCCCGGCCCCCCGGCGCGCGCGCATCGAGCGCAAGACCAAGGAGTCCGACATCGTCGTCGAGATCGATCTCGACGGCACCGGCCGGACCGACGTCAGCACCGGCGTCCCGTTCTTCGACCACATGCTGACCTCGCTCGGCAGCCACGCGAGCTTCGACCTCACCGTGCACGCCGAGGGCGACGTCGAGATCGAGGGTCACCACACCGTCGAGGACACCGCCATCGTGCTGGGCCAGGCCCTCGGTCAGGCGCTCGGCGACAAGCGCGGCATCCGCCGCTTCGGGGACGCCTACATCCCGATGGACGAGACGCTCGCGCACGCGGCCGTCGACGTGTCGGGGCGGCCGTACTTCGTGCACACCGGCGAGCCGGACTACATGGTGCACTTCACGATCGCCGGGTCGAGCGCCCCGTACCACACCGTCATCAACCGGCACGTCTTCGAGTCGCTGGCCTACAACGCCCGCATCGCGCTGCACGTGCGCACCCTCTACGGTCGCGACCCGCACCACATCACCGAGGCCGAGTTCAAGGCCGTGGCGCGCGCGCTGCGCCACGCCGTCGAGCCCGATCCGCGAGTATCGGGCGTGCCGTCGACGAAGGGTAGTTTGTGACGACGAAAGTCGTTGTCCTCGACTATGGTTCGGGCAACCTCCGCTCGGCTCAACGCGCCCTGGAGCGGGTCGGCGCCGACGTCGAGGTGACCGCCGACCCGGATGCGGCGGCCGCTGCCGATGGTCTGGTCGTGCCGGGCGTCGGTGCCTACGAGGCGTGCATGGCGGGCCTGCGGGCGGTGGGTGGGGAGAAGATCGTCGCCGACCGGCTCGCGAAGGACCATCCCGTGCTGGGCATCTGCGTCGGCATGCAGATCCTGTTCAGTCGCGGGGTGGAGTTCGGCGTCGAGAGCGTGGGATGCGGCCAGTGGCCCGGATCGGTCGTGCGGCTCGAGGCCCCGGTGATCCCACACATGGGGTGGAACGTCGTCGACGCGGCGCCGGGAAGTACGCTCTTGCGCGGCCTGGACCCGGACACCCGCTTCTACTTCGTGCACTCCTACGCCGCCCAGCAGTGGGAGGGCGCAGACGATGCGAAGCTGACGTGGGCGACGCACCACGTACCGTTCCTGGCCGCAGTCGAGGATGGCGCGTTGAGCGCCACCCAGTTTCATCCGGAGAAGAGCGGCGACGCCGGCGCGACGCTGCTCGAGAATTGGGTCGAGGGGCTTACGTAGTGAGTGGCGAGCGTTTGATTCTGCTGCCTGCGGTCGACGTGGTCGACGGCAAGGCGGTCCGCCTGGTTCAGGGCGTGGCGGGCAGCGAGACCGACTACGGTTCGGCGCTCGACGCCGCCATGGCCTGGCAGAACGACGGCGCCGAGTGGATTCACCTCGTCGACCTCGACGCGGCATTCGGCCGCGGATCCAATCGTGAGCTGCTCGCCGAGGTGACCGGCAAGCTCGACGTCGCCGTCGAGCTGTCCGGCGGCATCCGTGACGACGAGTCGCTCCTTGCCGCCCTGGAAACCGGTTGTGCGAGAGTCAATTTGGGCACCGCCGCGCTGGAGAATCCGGTCTGGTGTGCACGCATGATCGCCGAGCACGGCGACAAGGTCGCCGTCGGACTCGACGTCAAGCTGGAGGCCGGTCAGTACCGGCTGCGCGGCCGCGGTTGGGAGACCGACGGCGGTGACCTCTGGCCCGTGCTGGAACGTCTCGACGCCGAGGGCTGCTCGCGATTCGTGGTCACCGACGTCACCAAGGACGGCACGCTCAACGGTCCGAACCTCGAACTGCTGGCCGGGGTCGCCGACCGCACCGACGCGCCGGTGATCGCCTCCGGTGGCGTGTCGAGCCTGGACGATCTGCGCGCGATCGCGACGCTGACCGGAGTCGGCGTCGAGGGTGCCATCGTCGGAAAGGCGCTCTACGCCGGGCGGTTCACTCTCCCCGAGGCCCTCGCCGCGGTGAGTCGGTAGATCGCGATGGCGCTGGACGACGCGGATCTCGCGGGGCTCGTCGCCGCGGCCGCCGTGATCCTCGACGCCGCCGCCGAGCCGTTCGTCGCCGGCCATCGCGCCCAGTCGGCGGTGGCCAAGAAGGGCAACGACTTCGCGACCGAGGTCGACCTCGCCATCGAGCGGCAGGTGGTGCGGGCGCTTCAGGAGGAGACGGGCATCGGGGTGCACGGCGAGGAGTTCGGCGGCGCGCCCATCGACTCGCCGCTGGTGTGGATCCTCGACCCCATCGACGGCACGTTCAACTATGCGGCCGGGCTGCCGACCGCGGCCATGCTGCTGGGGCTGCTGCGCGACGGCGTCCCCGTCGCCGGGCTGACCTGGCTGCCGTTCACCGACGTGCGGTACACCGCGGTGCTCGGAGGCCCGGTGTACGCCAACGGAATTGCCCAACCGCCGCTGAAGGCCGCCGAGCTGCGTGACTCGATCATCGGCATGGGCACCTTCAACGTCGACTCGCGCGGCGAGTTCCCGGGCCGGTACCGGATGGCCACCCTCGAGCAGCTGAGCCGCCGGTGCTCCCGGGTCCGCATGCACGGCTCGACGGGCATCGACCTCGCCTACACCGGTGCCGGCGTGCTGGGCGGTGCGATCAGCTTCGGCCACCACGTGTGGGATCACGCCGCGGGCGTGGCGCTCGTCCGCGCGGCGGGCGGCGTCGTGACCGATCTGGCAGGCGCGGATTGGACGCCGACGTCGCGCTCCGCATTGGCCGGGGCGCCCAGCGTGCACGCCGAAATCCTCGACTTGGCACTCGATCTCGGCGTCCCGGGGGAGTTCTGATGGACGTCGCGGTACGGGTCATCCCCTGTCTCGACGTCGACGACGGTCGCGTCGTCAAGGGCGTCAACTTCGAGAACCTCAGGGACGCAGGCGATCCCGTCGAGTTGGCGGCCGTGTACGACGCCGAGGGCGCCGACGAGCTGACGTTCCTCGACGTGACCGCGTCGTCGGCGGGTCGCTCGACGATGCTCGACGTGGTCCGCAGGACGGCCGAGCAAGTATTCATCCCGCTGACGGTCGGTGGCGGCGTCCGCTCGGTTGCCGACGTCGACACCCTGCTGCGGGCCGGCGCCGACAAGGTCTCGGTGAACACCGCCGCGATTGCGCGGCCCGAGCTGCTCGCCGAGCTGTCCCGCCAGTTCGGGTCGCAGTGCATCGTGCTGTCGGTCGACGCCCGCACGGTGCCGGCCGGGTCTCAGCCCACGGGGTCGGGCTGGGAGGTCACCACGCACGGCGGTAGGCGCGGCACGGGCATCGACGCGGTCGAGTGGGCCCGCCGCGGCGCCGATCTCGGGGTCGGCGAGATCCTGCTGAACTCCATGGACGCCGACGGCACGAAGGCCGGCTTCGACCTGCCGATGCTGCACGCGGTGCGCGAGGCGGTGACGGTTCCGGTGATCGCCAGCGGAGGGGCCGGGGCCGTCGAGCACTTCGCGCCCGCGGTGCAGGCCGGGGCCGATGCGGTGTTGGCGGCCACCATCTTTCACTTCAAGGAACTGACCATCGGCCAGGTGAAGGCCGCGATGGCCAGGGAAGGAATCGTGGTGCGATGACACTCGACGACGCCATCGCCCGCCGACTCAAGCGCAACGCCGACGGTCTGGTCGCGGCGGTGGCGCAGGAGCGGGGGACTGGCCAGGTGCTCATGGTCGCGTGGATGGACGACGACGCGCTGGCGCAGACGCTCGCCACGCGCAAGGCCACCTACTTCTCG
The DNA here is from genome assembly GCF_010729665.1 of Mycolicibacterium madagascariense. Lineage (NCBI taxonomy): Bacteria > Bacillati > Actinomycetota > Actinomycetes > Mycobacteriales > Mycobacteriaceae > Mycobacterium > Mycolicibacterium madagascariense. The sequence goes on from NZ_AP022610.1 coordinate 2,847,284, forward strand.
CGCTCGCGTGGGCAGCAGTGGGTCAAGGGCGAGACGTCGGGACACACTCAGTACGTGCATTCGGTGCGGCTGGACTGCGATGGCGACACCGTGCTGCTGGAGGTCGACCAGGTCGGAGCGGCCTGCCACACCGGCGAGCACACGTGCTTCGACGCCGACCAACTCCTGACGCCCGAGACCTGACCCGCGGGCCATTCCCGGGCGAGCCATCCCGCGCGCCACCCCCGCGAGCAGACGCCAATGTGCGCGACACGCCGCGGTAAAGAGCACCTTTGCGGCTGTTCGCGGGACCGAAGCTAGCCGCTGTCGTCGGGCCGTTCCATCGCGAACATGGCGTCGGGCACGATCTCGGCGTAGTCGGCGGGCCCTCCCGCGCGCAGAATCGGATGGGCGGCCGCCGTGTCGTACACCCCGTCGACCAACAGGTGCTCGTCGATGTGCACGGCGATCACCTCACCGAGCACCAGCCAGCTCTCGACGTCCTGGCCGTTCGCGTCGCGCAGCTGAATGAGCTGTGTCAGTTGGCATTCGAAGTTGACCGGGCTCTCGAGCACCCGCGGCGGCGTCACCGCGATCGAGGGCACCGGCGTCAGGCCGCCGCGGACGAACTCGTCACCGTCGGCGGGTAGGGACGCCGAGGTCTCGTTCATCTTCTCGGCGATGGCGCGGGTGGCCAGGTTCCAGACGAACTGACCGGTGGCCTCGGCGTTGGCGACGGAGTCCTTCCAGCCCACCGACGAGAACCCGATGATCGGCGGGTGATAGTTGAACGCGTTGAAGAAGCTGTAGGGCGCCAGGTTGCGCGCACCCGTGGCGCTGACCGTGGAGATCCATCCGATGGGGCGCGGTCCAACGATGGCGTTGAGCGGGTCGTGGGGGAGCCCGCTGCCGTCGGCGACGCGGTAGCTGTAGGCGTGGGGACCGGCCATCGTCAAACCTCCATCCGGGTCGCCTTGGCCCGCGCCGTCCAGCGGCCGTCGTCGTACCCCACATGCACGGGGTGCGAGAACGCCGCCGTCACGTTGTCCGTGGTGACGGTGGCGAGTGCGGTGCCACTGGCCACGGTGCGGCCCTCGGCGATCAGCAGTGCGTGCGTGGTGGTGCTCGGCAGTTCCTCGAGATGGTGGGTGACGAGGATGGACGCGACGTCGGGATGTGCCTCGCCGAGGGAGTCGATCGTCTCCAGGAGTTGTTCGCGCGCCGCCACGTCGAGCCCGGTCGACGGCTCGTCGAGGAGCAGGAGCCGCGGGCCCGCGATGAGTGCGCGCGCGATCAGCGTGCGGCCGCGCTCGCCCTGCGACAGGGTCGGCCACGTGCTGTCGGCGATGCGGCGCAGACCGACCGTGTCGATCATGGCGTCGGCCCGGGCGACGTCGTCGGCGGTCGGCGTCCAACGAAGCGGGAGGTCGTTGGTGCCGGTGATGCCGGTGAAGACGACCTCGCGCACGGTGCGCGGGTGCTGCAGCCGGTGACGCGGGTTGACGTGACCGATGGACCGCCGCAGGGTCGCCAGGTCGGTCCGTCCCATCTGTTCACCCAGTACCCGGACGCTGCCGGAGGTGGGAAACGTGACCGCGCCGCAGAAGCCGAGCAGTGTGCTCTTGCCCGCCCCGTTGGGTCCCAGCAGCGCCCAGTGCTCGCCTTCGTTCACGGTCAGCGAGATGCCGTCGATGATCTGCTTGCCGTCGCGCCGGAAGGTCACGTCGGCAAGCTGCAGAACGGGTTTCACCGGGATCGCAGTGTCGCGAGCGCCTTGTCGGCGTGGCTGTCCATGCTGATCTCGCTGGCGATGACGTCGAGCACGGTGCGGTCGGTGTCGATGACGAACGTGACGCGCTTGACGGGCATCAGCTTGCCGAGTAGCCCGCGCTTGACGCCGAACTGGGCCGCCACGGTGCCGTCGACGTCCGACAGCAGCGGGTAGTCGAACTGCTGCTGGTCGGCGAACGTGGCCTGCTTCTGCACGGCATCGGTGGAGATGCCGACGCGATGGGCCCCGACGGCGGCGAACTCCGAGGCGAGATCGCGAAAGTGGCAGGCCTCCTTGGTGCAGCCGGGGGTCATCGCTGCCGGATAGAAGAACAGCACGACCGGGCCGTCGGCAAGCAGGCTCGTCAGGCTGCGGACGGTGCCGGTCTGGTCCGGCAGTTCGAAATCGTCGACCCGGTCGCCCTTCTTCATGGGTGTCACGCTACGCGACGGGGGTCTGGGAGGATCGACCCGTGCACACCACCGCCAACACCACCTCCCGCGAGGACTTCCGGGCGCTGGCCGCCGAGCACCGCGTCGTCCCGGTGACCCGAAAGGTGCTCGCGGACAGCGAGACGCCGCTCTCGGCGTATCGAAAGCTCGCCGCCAACCGCCCGGGCACGTTCCTGCTCGAGTCGGCGGAGAACGGGCGGTCGTGGTCGCGATGGTCGTTCATTGGGGCGGGCGCCCCCTCGGCGTTGACGGTCCGCGGCGACGACGCCGTGTGGCTGGGCGTCACGCCGCAGGGCGCGCCCAGTGGCGGCGATCCGCTGGAGGCGGTGCGCGCCACGCTGAGCGTCCTGGAGACCGCGACGCTGCCCGGGTTGCCGCCGCTGTCGAGCGGCCTGGTGGGCTTCTTCGCCTACGACATGGTCCGCAGGCTGGAACGCCTGCCCGAGCTGGCCGTGGACGACCTGCAGCTGCCCGACATGCTGCTGCTGCTCGCCACCGACATCGCCGCGGTCGACCACCACGAGGGCACCATCACCCTCATCGCCAACGCGGTGAACTGGAACGGCACCGACGAGCACGTCGACGAGGCCTACGACGACGCCCTCGCCCGGCTCGAGGTGATGACCGCCGCGCTCGGTGAGCCGTTGCCCTCGGCGGTCGCGACGTTCAGCAGACCCGCCCCCGAGCACCGCGCTCAGCGCACCGTCGAGGAGTACACGGCCATCGTGGACAAGCTCGTCGGCGACATCGCGGCAGGGGAGGCCTTCCAGGTGGTGCCGTCGCAACGCTTCGAGATGGACACCTCAGCCGACCCGATCGACGTCTACCGCATGCTGCGGGTCACCAACCCCAGCCCCTACATGTATCTGCTCAACGTGCCGAATGAAATTGGGGGACTTGACTTCTCGATCGTCGGCTCGAGCCCCGAGGCGCTCGTCACCGTCAGCGACGGCAAGGCGACGACTCATCCGATCGCCGGCACCCGTTGGCGCGGGGCCGACGAGGAGGAGGACCTCCTGCTCGAAAAGGAGCTCCTGAGCGACGAGAAGGAACGCGCCGAGCACCTCATGCTGGTCGATCTCGGCCGCAACGATCTGGGCCGGGTGTGCATACCCGGCACCGTTCGCGTCGAGGACTACAGCCACATCGAGCGCTACAGCCACGTCATGCACCTGGTGTCGACGGTGACCGGCCACCTGGCCGAGGGCAAGACCGCACTCGACGCCGTGACGGCGTGCTTTCCCGCGGGCACCCTGTCCGGAGCTCCGAAGGTGCGGGCGATGCAGCTCATCGAAGAGGTCGAGAAGACCCGCCGCGGTCTCTACGGCGGCGTGCTGGGCTACCTGGACTTCGCGGGCAACGCCGACTTCGCGATCGCCATCCGCACCGCGCTCGTCCGCAACGGCACGGCCTACGTGCAGGCGGGCGGGGGCGTGGTCGCCGACTCCAACGGTCCCTACGAGTACACCGAGGCGTCGAACAAGGCCAAGGCCGTGCTCAACGCGATCGCGGCCGCAGCGACGCTGGCGCAGCCGTGACCCGTGTCGCGCAGGTACTGCTGGTGCTCTCGGCGCTGGCGCTGTGGGCGGCATCGCGCCTGCCGTGGGTCGACGTGACCTCCTCCGACGGTCTCGGACGGCCGAGGATGACGACGCTCAACGGTGCGACGTGGTCGACCCCGCTGGTGCCGCTGGCGCTCGTCGCGCTTGCCGCCGCCGTGGCGGCGCTGGCCGTGCGTGGCTGGGTGCTGCGACTCATCGCGTCGCTGGTGGCGGTCGCCACGTTCGGAATGGGCTACGTCGGCATCGGCTTCTGGATGACCCGCGACGTCGCGCCGCGGGCCGTGGAGTTGGCGCAAATCCCCGTGACCGCGTTGCTCAGGGCGCAGCGGCACTACGGCGGCGCCGTCCTCGTGCTGATCGGCGCCGTCGGCGCGCTGGCGGGTGCGGTGCTGCTGGTGCGCTCGGCGGCCTCGGCCGGCGCACGGGGGGCGACGACGCCGGGAAAGTATCTGGCACCGGCGGCCAAGCGGGAGGCCGCTCGGCAGGAGAAGGCCGGGGACGGAATGTCCGAGCGAATGATCTGGGATGCGCTCGACGAGGGACGCGACCCGACCGGTCCGGACAACGAGGGGCGGTGACGGCCGGTGCGGGATTGGCGACTACCCTTTCACCGGATAGAGCATCTGGGGTCTTCCGGGTGGCATGAAGGGAAGCGGCGGCTGATGAGTGCGGGGAATGTGCTCGACTCCATCATCGAGGGAGTCCGGGCCGACGTTGCCGCTCGCGAGGCCGTGGTCAGCTTGGGCGACGTCAAGCAGAAGGCCAAGGACGCTCGCCCCGCCCTCGACGTGCTGGCCGCTCTGCGCGCCGACGGCATCGGCGTCATCGCCGAGGTCAAGCGGGCCAGTCCCTCGCGCGGCGCGCTCGCCAACATCTCCGACCCGGCCAAGCTCGCCCGCGCCTACGAGGACGGCGGCGCCAGGGTGATCAGCGTCCTGACCGAGGAGCGCCGCTTCCACGGATCGCTCGATGATCTCGACGCCGTGCGCGCCGCGGTGAGGATCCCGGTGCTGCGCAAGGACTTCATCGTGGGCCCGTACCAGATCCACGAGGCCCGCGCCCACGGCGCCGACATGCTGCTGCTGATCGTCGCGGCCCTGGCGCAGCCCGCCCTGGCATCGATGATCGACCGCACCGAGTCGCTCGGCATGACGGCCCTCGTCGAGGTGCACACCGAGGAGGAAGCCGACCGTGCGTTGCAAGCCGGAGCCCGCGTGATCGGCGTCAACGCACGCGATCTGAAGACCCTCGAGGTCGATCGCGACTGCTTCGCGCGCATCGCGCCGGGACTGCCGTCCAGCGTCATCCGCATCGCCGAATCGGGAGTGCGCGGGACCGCGGACCTCCTCGCCTACGCCGGAGCGGGCGCCGACGCCGTCCTCGTCGGCGAGGGTCTGGTCACCAGTGGCGATCCGCGCACCGCCGTCGCCGATCTCGTCACCGCAGGAACGCATCCGTCCTGCCCGAAACCCTCGCGCTGAGATAGTGGGCGATCTCGCAGGTTCCGAGCTGCCGCGTTCCAGCGCAGCCGTCGCCGAACCATCGACGCACGACCCCGACGTCAAGGGTCATTTCGGTCCGTACGGCGGACGCCTCGTCCCCGAGGCGCTCATGGCCGTGATCGAGGAGGTCACCGCGGCGTATGAGAAGGCCAGGACCGACCAGACCTTCCTCGACGAACTCGACAGGCTGCAGCAGCATTACACCGGCCGGCCGTCCCCGCTCTACGAGGCTGCCCGTCTGAGCGAGCACGCCGGCGGTGCCCGGGTGTTCCTGAAGCGAGAAGACCTCAACCACACGGGTTCTCACAAGATCAACAACGCGCTCGGTCAGGGACTGCTGGCCAAGCAGATGGGCAAGACCCGCGTCATCGCCGAGACCGGCGCGGGCCAGCACGGGGTGGCCACCGCGACCGCGTGCGCGCTGCTGGGCCTGACGTGCGTGATCTACATGGGCTCGGTGGACGTCGCCAGGCAGGCCCTGAACGTCGCCCGCATGCGACTGCTGGGAGCCACGGTCATCTCGGTCGAGTCGGGCTCGAAGTCGTTGAAGGACGCCATCAACGAGACGTTCCGCGACTGGGTCGCCCACGCTGACGACACGTACTACAGCTTCGGCACCGCGGCGGGTCCGCATCCGTTCCCGACCATGGTCCGCGACTTCCAGCGCGTCATCGGCCTGGAGGCCCGGGCTCAGATCCTCGCGCAGGCGGGTCGGCTGCCCGACGCGGTGACGGCGTGCATCGGCGGCGGCTCGAATGCGATCGGCGTCTTCCACGCCTTCATCGACGATCCCGACGTCCGCCTCGTCGGTTACGAGGCGGCCGGCGACGGGGTCGAGACCGGTCGCCACGCGGCGACCTTCACCGGCGGCGCGCCGGGTGCGTTCCAGGGCTCGTTCTCCTATCTGCTTCAGGACGAGGACGGCCAGACCATCGAATCGCATTCCATCTCAGCGGGTCTGGACTATCCGGGGGTCGGGCCGGAACACGCATTCCTCAAGGACCGCGGCCGCGCCGAGTACCTCCCGATCACCGACGCCGAGGCCATGGACGCCTTCGCGCTGCTGTCCAGGACCGAGGGCATCATCCCGGCCATCGAGTCCGCCCATGCCATCGCGGGCACGCTCAAGCTCGGACGCGAACTCGGTCCCGGCTCGATCATCCTGGTGAACCTGTCGGGCCGCGGCGACAAGGACGTCGAGACCGCGGCCAAGTGGTTCGGCCTGTTCGACGACGAGGAGCCCCCTCGATGACCGCCAACGGCTTGGCTGACGTCTTCTCCTCCTGCCGCGCCGAGAATCGTGCGGCACTCATCGGGTACCTCCCGACGGGCTTCCCCGACGTCGAGGCGTCGATCTCGGCCATGACGGCGATGGTCGAAAGTGGTTGTGATGTCATCGAAGTCGGCGTCGCCTACTCCGACCCCGGGATGGACGGTCCGACCATCGCGGCCGCCACCGAGGTGGCGTTGCGCGGCGGCGTGCGGGTGCGCGACGCCCTGGCCGCCGTCGAGGCGATCAGCGGAGCCGGCGGCAACGCGGTCGTGATGACCTACTGGAATCCCGTGCTGCGGTGGGGGATCGACGCGTTCGCCCGCGATCTCGCCTCCGCAGGGGGCCTCGGGCTGATCACGCCCGACCTCATTCCCGACGAGGCCGAGGAGTGGATCGAGGTGTCCGACGCCCACGGCTTGGACCGGATCTTCCTCGTCGCCCCATCCTCGACGCACGAGCGACTGGCAGCGACGACACAGGCCTCGCGCGGATTCGTCTACGCCGCCTCGACGATGGGCGTCACCGGTGCGCGAGATGCGGTGTCGGACATGGCTCCGGAGCTGGTTCGTCGGGTCCGCGAGGTGTCGGACATCCCGGTCGGTGTCGGGCTCGGGGTACGGTCGCGTGAGCAAGCGGCACAGATCGGTTCCTACGCCGACGGCGTCATCGTCGGCTCAGCCCTGGTGACGGCGCTGAGCGACGGACTCCCCGCCGTGCGGGCCCTGACCGAGGAACTCGCCGAGGGCGTGCGACAGAGGATTTCAGCGTGACGACAACGGTTTTGGCCTACATTCCCAGTCCGTCCCAGGGGGTGTGGCACCTCGGCCCCGTGCCGATCCGCGCCTATGCGCTGTGCATCATCGTCGGCATCGTGGCGGCATTGGTCATCGGTGACCGCCGATGGGAGGCCCGCGGGGGCGAGCGCGGCGTGATCTACGACGTCGCCCTGTGGGCGGTGCCGTTCGGCCTGATCGGTGGCCGGCTCTACCACCTGATGACCGACTGGCAGAAGTACTTTGGTGCCGACGGCGCGGGATTCCTTGCGGCGCTGCGCATTTGGGACGGCGGCCTGGGCATCTGGGGCGCGGTCGCGCTCGGTGGCGTCGGGGCATGGATCGCCTGCCGCCGCCGCGGCATCCCGCTGCCCGCCTTCGGCGACGCGATCGCACCCGGCATCATCCTGGCCCAGGCCATCGGCCGCCTCGGCAACTACTTCAACCAGGAGCTGTACGGTCGCGCGACCGATCTGCCGTGGGGTCTGACGATCTATGACCGGTTGGATCCCACCGGCGTCGTCAGCCCGCACTCGCTCGACGGCGTGTCGACGGGTCAGGTGTACGCGGTCGTCCACCCCACCTTCCTGTACGAGCTGCTGTGGAACCTGCTCATCTTCGCGCTGCTGCTGTGGGCCGACCGGCGCTTCCAGCTCGGCCACGGTCGGTTGTTCGCGCTGTACGTCGCTGGCTACTGCGTCGGCAGGTTCTGGGTCGAGCTCATGCGCAGCGACACCGCGACGCTCATCGCCGGCATCCGGGTGAACTCCTTCACCTCGACGTTCGTGTTCATCGGCGCGGTGATCTACGTGATGGCCGCCACGAAGGGCCGGGAAGCGCCGGAAAGCCTGCGGGGCAAGCCCACCGACGAGTCGCTGGTCGACGAGATCGGTGAAGGCCTGGTGGCCGTCGCTGCCACGTCGGGCGTCGTCGCCGCCGCGAAGGTCGCCGGCGACGAGGACCGTGCCGCTAGCACCACGTCCACGGGCTCGGGCGGGTCGACGGAACCGGCTACCGATTCCGGCGATCACGACACGCATTCCGAGGCAGCTGCCGAGAACGAGGATCTGATCGATCAGGTGGAGAACGCGCCGTCGGAGGACATCGCGGAGGCCGAGGCATTCGCCGCCGCCGGCGATGCCGCCGACGAGGAGCACGCCGAGCCCGAGGAACGTGAAGCGGGCATGGGTGCCGTTGAGGGCGACGCGGCCGCCGAGGCCGAGGACCGCGCTCCCGACGCGCATGAAGCCGCGGTCGCGGGCGCCGCCGTGGCCGAGGGGCTGGCCGACCAGGTCGCCGATGAACCCGACGAGGCCGACACCGAGCCCGAGGACGAGACCGAGCCCGAGGAACGCGAGGCCGGCATGGGTGCCGTCGAGGGCGACGCGGCCGCTGAAGCAGAGGACCGCGCTCCCGACGCGCATGAAGCTGCGATCGAGGGCGCCGCCGAAGCGGAGGACCTGGCCGACAAGGTCGCGGCCGAACCCGACGAGGCCGAAACCAAGTCCGAGGACGAGACCGAGCCTGAGGAACGCGAAGCGGGCATGGGGACCGTCGAAGGCGACGCGGCCACTGAAGCCGAGGACCGTGCGCCCGACGCCCATGAAGCTGCGGTCGCAGGCGCCGCCGAAGCGGAAGAACTCAAGGACCAGGTCGACTCCGAACCCGACGAGCCCACGTCGGACGAGCCCGAGGAACGCGAAGCGGGCATGGGTGCCGTCGAGGGCGACGCTGCCGCTGAAGCCGAGGACCGCGCCCCCGACGCGCATGAAGCTGCGATCGAGGGCGCCGCCGAAGCAGAAGAGCTCAAGGACCAGGTCGCGGCCGAGCCCGACGAGGACGAAACCAAGTCCGAGGACGAGCCCGAGGAACGCGAAGCGGGGATGGGGGCCGTTGAAGGCGACGCGGCCGCCGAGGCTGAGGACCGGGCGCCCGACGCCCACGAAGCCGCGGTCGCAGGAGCCGCCGACGCGGAAGAGCTCAAGGACCAGGTCGCCGACGAACCCAACGAGGACGCCAGGGAACCCGACGAACCCAAGTCCGAGGCCGCTGCCGAGAACGTGGACCTCATCGACCAGGTCAAGAACGCGCCGTCGGAGTACATCGCCGAGGCTGAGGAATTCGCCGCCGCCGGCGACTCGGCCACCGACGAACCGAAGGCGACCGCGGACTCCGCCGCCGACGAGGCCGGCATGGGTTCCGTCGAAGGCGACGCCGCCACCGAGGCCGAGGACCGTGCGCCGGAGGCCCACGAGTCCGCCGTCGAGGGTGCTGCCGCAGCGGAGGACCTGGCCGACGAGGTGAACGCGCAACCGTCGACCACGACCCCAACCCCGTCGGCGAGCACGAGCACGTTCACGCCATCGCGTCGACGCTGGTGGCAACGCCGCTGACAGCGGGCGTTCCTGGCATGCTGGATCGCACGATGCAATCCGGTCACCCCACCACCTCCCGCTGGGCCACCCTCGGTACGGCGGGAGTCCTCGGCGGTGCCCTCGCCTACGTCGGGGTGCGTGACCCGCACGCCCCGGGATTCGGCTTTCCGCCGTGCCCGTTCCACCTCCTGACGGGATGGAACTGCCCGGGGTGCGGCGGTCTGCGGATGACCCATGACCTCCTCCACGGTGACTTCGCCGCCGCCATCACCGACAACGTGTTCCTTCTGGTCGGTCTGCCTCTGCTGGCCGCGTGGCTCGTCGTCAGGGCGGGCCGGCGCCGACCGCTGATGCCACGGGCCGCGATCGTGACCGTCGTGCTTGCGGCCGTCGCGTGGACCGTGGTCCGCAATCTCCCGGGGTTCCCGCTGGTCCCGACGCTTATCGGCGGGTAGGCCCACCGGTCCGCTGATACACTCGCCTCTCGGGCCGCCGCAGTCCCGGACGCGAAATTCTCCAGACTGCGGAGGTGCTCCGAGTGCTGTTTTCGGCCATGCCCGAGGCTCAAGGTCTCTACGACCCCGAGCACGAAGCGGACTCCTGTGGCGTCGCCATGGTGACCGACATCAAGGGGCGTCGCTCCCATGCGATCGTCGCCGACGGCCTCACGGCGTTGGAACACCTCGAACATCGCGGTGCGGCCGGGGCCGAAGCCAACAGTGGTGACGGCGCGGGCATCCTGCTGCAGCTGCCCGTCGAACTGCTGCGCGAGGTCGTCGACTTCGAGCTGCCTCAGCCAACGGCGTTGGGCGCCAACACGTTCGCCGCCGGTATCTGCTTCCTGCCGCAGGACCCCGTCGCCAGGGCCGCGGCCCGCGAACGCATCGAGTCCATCGCCGTCGGCGAGGGTATGGAAGTGCTCGGCTGGCGCGAGGTGCCGGTGGACCCGGACGGCGCGGGCATCGGCATGACCGCACTGGGATGCATGCCCCACATGGCGCAGTTGTTCCTCGCCGCGCCCGAGCGCAATGGCAGTAGGTCCGGCGGCATCGACCTCGACCGGCGGGTCTATCCGGTGCGCAAGCTCGCCGAGCAGGGCGAGGTGTACTTCGCATCGCTGTCGAGCCGGACCATCGCCTACAAGGGCATGCTCACCACGATGCAACTGCCGCGGTTCTTTTCAGACCTGCGCGACGAGCGCTGCACGAGTGCCATCGCGATCGTCCACAGCCGCTTCTCCACCAACACCTTCCCGTCGTGGCCGCTGGCGCATCCCTTCCGCTTCGTCGCCCACAACGGCGAGATCAACACCGTGCGCGGCAACCGCAACCGCATGCACGCCCGGGAGGCGATGCTGGCAAGCGCGCAGATTCCGGGTGACCTCGCGCGACTCTCGCCGATCTGCACCGCCGACGCGTCGGACTCCGCGTCGTTCGACCAGGTGCTCGAACTGCTGCACCTCGGCGGCCGCAGCCTGCCCCACGCCGTGCTGATGATGATCCCAGAGGCGTGGGAGAACAACGCCGACATGGATCCCCGTCGACGCGCGTTCTGGCAGTTTCACGCCTCGCTCATGGAGCCGTGGGACGGGCCCGCGTGCGTGACGTTCACCGACGGGACCGTGGTGGGTGCGGTGTTGGACCGCAACGGATTACGTCCGGGTCGCTGGTGGCGCACCATCGACGACCGAGTCATCCTCGCCAGCGAGAGCGGCGTGCTCGACGTGCCGGCTGCCGAGATCGTGGCCAGGGGCCGTCTCGAGCCGGGCAAGATGTTCCTCATCGACACCGCCGCGGGTCGCATCGTCTCCGACGACGAGATCAAGGGCGAGCTCGCGGCGGCCGAATCCTACGACGAATGGCTGCATTCCGGCCTCCTCGACCTGGCCACCCTCCCCGAGCGCACGCGGGTATCGCCCAACCACGACTCCGTCGTGCGGCGCCAGATCTCCTTCGGCTACACCGAGGAAGACCTGCGAATCATGTTGACGCCCATGGCCGCATCGGGTGCCGAACCGCTGGGCTCGATGGGTACCGACACCCCGGCCGCGGTGCTCTCGCAACGCTCGCGGCTGCTCTACGACTACTTCGTCGAACTGTTCGCTCAGGTGACGAACCCACCGCTGGACGCCATCCGCGAAGAGGTGGTCACCTCGATGGCGCGGGTGATGGGCCCCGAGCACAACCTGCTGGAGCCGACCGCGGCCTCCTGTCGACAGATCGTGCTGAAGTGGCCGGTGCTCGACAACGACGAGCTCAACAAGATCGTCCACATCAACGCCGACGGCGAGCAACCGGGCCTCAAGACGAAGGTGCTGCGCGCGCTCTACGACGTCGAGCGCGGTGGTGAGGGTCTGGCCGATGCGCTGGAGGATCTGCGCGTGCGCGCGAGTGAGGCCATCGCCAAGGGCTATCGGACGCTGGTCATCTCCGACCGGGACTCCGACCACACCAAGGCGCCGATTCCGTCACTGCTGGCGGTGTCGGCGGTGCACCACCACCTGGTGCGCACCAAGGAGCGCACGACCGTGGCGCTGGTCGTCGAGAGCGGCGACGCCCGCGAGGTCCACCACATCGCGATGCTGATCGGCTTCGGCGCGGCCGCGGTCAACCCGTATCTGGCCTTCGAGTCCATCGAGGACCTCATCCGCGAGGGTGAGCTGACGGGCGTCGAACCGTCGACGGCGGTGCGCAACTACCTCAAGGCGCTCGGCAAGGGCGTCATGAAGGTCATGAGCAAGATGGGCATCTCGACGGTGGCGTCCTACACCGGCGCCCAGGCCTTCGAGGCCATCGGTCTGAATCGCGACGTCGTCGACGAATACCTGACCGGGACCCCCACGCAGCTCGGCGGCGTCGGTCTCGACGTCCTCGCCGAGGAGGTCAAGCTCCGGCACCGGCGGGCGTACCCGGAGAATCCGACCGAGCGGGTGCACCGGCGTCTGGAGGTCGGCGGCGAGTACGCGTTCCGCCGTGAGGGCGAGCTGCACCTGTTCACCCCCGAAGTCGTTTTCCTGCTTCAGCATTCGACGCGCACCGGCAGGTACGAGGTGTTCCAGCAGTACTCCGACGAAGTGAACCGGTTGGTCCGTGAGGGTGGCGCGCTGCGCGGGCTCTTCGAATTCGCCTCGGGCGGCCGCGAACCCGTGCCGCTGGACGAGGTCGAGCCCGCCGAGTCGATCGTGACGCGCTTCAACACCGGTGCCATGAGCTACGGGTCGATCTCCGCGGAGGCCCACGAGACCATGGCGATCGCCATGAACGCGCTGGGCGGACGGTCCAACAGCGGCGAGGGCGGAGAAGATCAAGACCGGCTCTACGACCCGCGCCGGCGCAGTGCGGTCAAGCAGGTGGCCTCGGGCCGTTTCGGCGTGACGAGCGACTACCTCGTCAATGCGTCGGACATCCAGATCAAGATGGCGCAGGGCGCGAAACCCGGTGAGGGCGGCCAACTCCCGGGATACAAGGTGTACCCCAACATCGCCAAGACGCGGCACTCGACGCCCGGCGTCGGGCTCATCTCGCCACCGCCGCATCACGACATCTACTCGATCGAAGACCTGGCTCAGCTGATCCACGACCTGAAGAACGCCAACTCCCAGGCCAGGATTCACGTCAAGCTGGTCAGCTCGGTGGGCGTGGGCACCGTCGCGGCAGGGGTCTCCAAGGCCCACGCCGACGTCGTGCTGATCTCGGGGTACGACGGCGGGACGGGTGCGGCTCCGCTGACGTCGCTCAAGCACGCCGGGGCGCCGTGGGAGATCGGGCTGGCCGACACCCAGCAGACGCTGGTGCTCAACGGTCTTCGCGACAGGATCACCGTGCAGTGCGACGGCGGCATGCGCACGGCCCGCGACGTCATGGTGGCCATGCTGCTCGGCGCCGAGGAGTACGGCTTCGCGACGGCTCCGCTGGTGGTCGCGGGTTGCATCATGATGAGGGTGTGTCACCTCGACACCTGTCCGGTCGGCGTCGCCACGCAGAACCCGGAGCTGCGGGCCCGCTTCAACGGCAAGCCCGAATTCGTCGAGAACTTCTTCACGTTCATCGCCGAGGACGTTAGAAGGTACTTGGCGCAGCTGGGTTTCCGCAGTGTCGACGAGGCCATCGGGCGGGTCGAGATGCTCGACACGGCCCCCGGGGTGGCGCACTGGAAGAGCCGGGGTCTGGACCTGAGCCCGATCTTCGCGCAGCCGACGGACGCCCACGGGGCGAAGCTGACGCAGCGCCGCAAGCTCCGCGACCAGGAGCACGCGCTCGAACAGGCGCTGGACCAGACCATCATCGCGCTCGCCGAAGGCGCACTCGAGGATGCGCACCCGGTGCGCCTCGAGCTGCCCGTGCGCAACGTGAACCGTACGGTCGGCACCCTGCTGGGCTCGGAGGTGACCCGCCGCTACGGCGCGCAGGGCCTGCCCGACGGCACCATCCACCTGGTACTCACCGGTTCGGCGGGTCAGTCGGTCGGGGCGTTCCTGCCGCCGGGCATCACCATCGAGCTCATCGGCGACGCCAACGACTACGTCGGCAAGGGACTCTCGGGCGGACGGGTGATCGTCAAGCCCGACGACGACGTGCTCTTCCTGCCCGAGGACAACGTCATCGCGGGCAACACCCTGCTCTTCGGGGCGACGTCCGGCGAGGTCTTCCTGCGCGGCAGGGTCGGGGAGCGGTTCGGGGCGCGCAACTCCGGCGCGCTGGCCGTCGTCGAGGGCGTGGGCGATCATGCGTGTGAGTACATGACGGGTGGGCGCGTCGTGGTGCTGGGACCCGTCGGACGCAACATGGCCGCCGGCATGTCCGGTGGAATCGCCTACGTGCTGGGCCTCGACCCGGCCAAGGTCAACCCCGACATGGTCCGCCTGCAGCGCCTGGAGGCCGAGGACCTGAGCTGGCTGCACCAGGTGGTCGAACAGCACGCGCGGTACACGGGCAGCACCGTCGCCCGGTCGCTGCTCTCCGACTGGCCAAGGCGCAGTGCGCAATTCACCAAGATCATGCCGATCGACTACGAGAAGGTGCTGCACGCCACGCGCATGGCCAAGGCCGAGGGACGCGACGTGGACACCGCGATCATGGAGGCGACCCGTGGCTGACCCGACCGGATTTTTGAAGGTTGCCAAGGTCGAGGCGGCCAAGCGGCCCGTCGACGAACGAGTGGGGGACTGGCGCGAGGTCTACGAGCGCCAGGATCCGCACCAGCGCGCCGGGGAGGTGTCCCAGCAGGCCCGACGGTGCATGGACTGCGGTATTCCGTTCTGCCACTCCGGTACTGCGGGGTGTCCGCTGGGGAACCTCATTCCCGAGTGGAACGACCTCGTCCGCCGCGGCCGGTGGGATGCGGCCAGCGACCGGCTGCACGCCACCAACAACTTCCCGGAGTTCACCGGGCGGTTGTGTCCCGCGCCGTGCGAGGCGGCGTGCGTCCTGTCGATCGCCGAGAGCGAGACCGGCGGGGCGGTCACCATCAAGCGCATCGAACAGTCGATCGTCGACACGGCGTGGATGGACGGCACGATCGAGCCGCAGCCGGCCGCCATCTCGACCGGCCGGGGCGTCGCGGTCGTGGGTTCTGGACCCGCCGGACTCGCTGCGGCCCAACAGCTCACCAGGGCCGGCCACAACGTGACCGTCTACGAACGGGACGACCGGATCGGCGGTCTCATGCGCTACGGCATCCCGGAGTACAAGCTGGAGAAGGCGACGCTCGACCAGCGGCTGGCCCAAATGCGGGCCGAGGGAACGCGTTTCGTCACCGACTGCGAGGTGGGCGTCGATCTGACCGTCGAGCAGCTGCGCCGCCAGCACGACGCGGTGGTGCTCGCCGTCGGCGCGCTGCGCTCGCGCGACAATCAGGTGGAGGGTCGCGACCTCGTCGGCGTGCACCTGGCGATGGAGCACCTGGTGCCCGCCAACAAGGAGTGCGAGGGCGACGGTCCGTCGCCGATCAGCGCGGCCGGCAAGCACGTCGTGATCATCGGCGGCGGTGACACCGGCGCGGACTGCCTGGGCACCGCCCATCGTCAGGGCGCGGCATCGGTGACCCAGCTGGACTACAACCCCGAGCCGCCCGGGCAGCGGGACGACACGCGGTCACCGTGGCCCACCTGGCCGCTGGTGCTGCGGACGTCGCCCGCCCACGCCGAGGGTGGCGCCCGCCGATACGAGGTGGCGGTGCAGCGCTTCGTCGGCGACGAGACCGGTCACGTCAAGGCCATGGTCATCGCCGAGGTGAAGGTGGAGCGCGACGAGGAGGGCCGTCGCCGCATCACGCCGGTGGGCGACGAGATCGAGATTCCGTGCGAGCTGGCCCTGCTGGCGATCGGCTTCGAAGGCGTCGAGCACATGCCGCTGCTCGACGGTCTCGGACTGCAGCTGAACAAGCGGGGTGCGCTGCCCTGCGGGTCGGACTGGCAGACCGACGCGCCGGGTGTCTTCGTCTGTGGTGACGCCCACCGCGGCGCATCGCTCATCGTCTGGGCGATCGCGGAGGGACGCAGCGCGGCCCACGCCGTCGACGCGTTCCTGATGGGCGAGTCGGATCTTCCCGCGCCGGTCAGGCCCGGTGCGCTTCCGCTCGCGGCCGTCTGAATCGTCATCTGAATCGATCACGACTATGCTGAGTCAACGTGACTAGACGCGGAAAGATCGTCTGTACGTTGGGACCGGCGACGTCGTCAGACGAGCAGATCAAGTCCCTGGTCGAAGTGGGCATGGACGTCGCGAGGCTGAACTTCAGCCACGGCGATCACGCCGACCACGAGATCGCCTACAAACGCGTGCGCGCGGCGTCGGACACCACGGGTCGGGCGGTCGGCATCCTGGCCGACCTCCAGGGACCCAAGATCCGGCTCGGCCGCTTCGCCGACGGGCCGACCGTCTGGCAGGCCGGGGAGATCGTGCGGATCACCGTCGACGACGTGGAGGGCACCCACGACCGGGTGTCCACGACCTACAAGGAACTCGCCAGAGACGCCGCCGTGGGCGACCGCCTGCTCGTCGACGACGGGAACATCGGCCTGACGGTGCACGAGGTCGACGGCAACGACGTGGTCTGCATCGTCACCGAGGGTGGCAAGGTCAGCAACAACAAGGGGCTTTCCCTGCCCGGGATGAACGTGTCGGTCCCCGCGCTGTCGGAGAAGGACATCGAGGACCTCAAGTTCGCCCTGGCCCTCGGCGTGGACCTGGTCGCACTGTCGTTCGTGCGCTCGCCCGCCGACATCGAACTGGTGCACGAGGTGATGGACGAGATGGGCCGTCGGGTCCCCGTCATCGCCAAGCTGGAGAAGCCCGAGGCGGTGGAGAACCTCGAGGCGATCGTGCTCGCGTTCGACGCCATCATGGTCGCCCGTGGCGACCTCGGCGTCGAGCTGCCGCTCGAGGAGGTGCCGCTGGTGCAGAAGCGCGCCATCCAAATGGCAAGGGAGAACGCCAAACCCGTCATCGTCGCCACCCAGATGCTGGAGTCGATGATCGAGAACTCCCGGCCGACGCGCGCGGAGGCGTCCGACGTCGCCAACGCCGTGCTCGACGGTGCCGACGCGGTCATGCTGTCGGGGGAGACCTCGGTGGGCAAGTACCCGTTGGAGGCGGTCAAGACGATGGCCCGCATCGTCAACGCCGTCGAGGAGAACTCCACTGCCGCACCGCCGCTGGCCCACGTGCCGCGCACCAAGCGTGGCGTCATCTCCTACGCGGCGCGCGACATCGGCGAGCGGCTGGACGCCAAGGCACTGGTGGCGTTCACACAGTCCGGCGACACCCTCAAGCGGCTGGCGCGGCTGCATACCCCGCTGCCGCTGCTGGCGTTCACACCGCTGCCCGAGGTCCGCAGCCAGCTGGCGCTCACCTGGGGTACCGAGACCTTCATCGTTCCGCACATGGAGACCACCGACGGGATGATCCGTCAGGTCGACGAATCGTTGCTGGCGCTGGGTCGGTACAAGCGCGGCGACCTCGTGGTCATCGTCGCTGGCGCACCTCCGGGCACAGTAGGCTCGACCAACCTGATCCACGTCCACCGGATCGGCGAGGACGACCACTAGGAGAGACGACCAGCAGTGACCTCAGATCTGGAAGAGCTGCTGGGAGTACTCGAACTTCGTCGCGTCGACGACGACACCTTTCTCGGGTCGCATCCGAGCAAGAACCCGATGCGCACGTTCGGTGGGCAGATGATGGCCCAGGCGTTCGTGGCCGCCAGTCGCACGCTGCGCCACGAGCTGCCACCGAGCACCTTGTCGGTGCACTTCATCGCCGGCGGCGATCCACGCCAGGACCTCGAGTTCCGGGTGGTGCGACTGCGTGACGAGCGGCGCTTCGCGAATCGGCGGGTCGACGTGATGCAGGGCGACGTCCTACTCGCTTCGGCGCTGGTGGCGCACATGGCCGGCGGCCGCGGTCTCGAACACGGGGTGCCGGCGCCTCGGGTGGCCGACCCGTCGACGGTGCCGAGCATCGAGGACCTCCTGGTCGGCTACGAGGAGACGGTCCCGCTGTTCGTCGCGGCGCTCAAGCCCATCGAGTGGCGCTACACCAACGACCCTGCCTGGGTGATGCGGGACAAGGGCGACCGCCTCGCGCACAACCGCGTCTGGCTCACGACGAAGGGCGCCATGCCCGACGATCCGGTGATCCATGCCGCGGCGCTGGTGTACGCCTCGGACACGACGGTGCTCGACTCGATCATCACGACCCACGGTCTGTCGTGGGGACACGACCGCATCTTCGCCGCCTCGATGAACCACACGGTGTGGTTTCACCGTCCGGTGCGCTTCGACGAGTGGGTGCTCTACTCCACGTCGTCGCCGGTGGCCGCGGAATCCCGCGGTCTGGGAACCGGGCACTTCTTCGATCGCGACGGTCAGATCCTGGCCACGGTGGTCCAGGAAGGGGTCGTCAAGTACTTCCCCGGGTCATCGGGCTGACGCCCATCTCCCCGCGAATCCGGTTGAGCCAGTTGTCGGTACAGGTCTGAACGGCCTTCTGGTCGTTACCGGCCCGCATGGCGCAGTCCACGTACTGGCTGCCCCCGGCGTCACGCCACGAGACGGCCCAGACGACGACGAACGCGACCGACGCGAGGACCGCCACCACGCCGAGTCCGATGCCGGCCATCGCGATGGGTCCGTTGTCGGCCTCACCGCGCGCCGCGCGGCCGCGTCCGAGCGCGCCCAGCACGACCGCGACGACGCCGCACGCCAGGCCGCCGACCACCGACCAGCACAGCGCGAGGCCCGCCACGGCGACCGCCAGCGCAGCCGTGCCCGTTCCGTTCCTGGCGCCGGTCATGACTGCCGAGGGTAGAGCACGGGACACGTCACGCCGCGCGGCAGGTGATGGGTGGCGACGACGACGGTGCGGCCCGGCCCGAACAGGCCATCCGGGTCCAGCACCTCGCGCAGCAGCCGGTCGGAGTCGTCGGCGTCGAGGTGCTCGGTGGGTTCGTCGAGCAGCACGATCGGCAGGTCGCAGACGAGCGCCCTGGCCAGCAGGAGCCGCCGGCGCTGTCCCGCCGACAGGGCGGCCGCACCGCCGGTGAGGATGGTGGACAGACCGTCGGGCAGGCCGCGCCACCAGTCGTGCAGGCCGACGGCGTCCAGCGCGGCGGTCACCTCACCGTCGGTGGCGTCACCGCGGGCCACCAGCAGGTTGTCCCGCACGGTCGTGTCGAACAGATGGCCATCCTCGGGGAAGAAGGCTGCGGCCGTGGGGTTTTCGTGCTGCGCGGCGATGGCCATCAGCGCGGTGGTCTTGCCGCATCCACTCGGCCCGAGGACGGCCAGCCGGTCGCCGGGGTGCACGTCGGGCGGCCGGATCGGCGGTCGCCGGCGGGCCGGGGGAGCGGGTGCGATCAGGTCGTGCAGGCGGGCGGCGGCAAGGCGGCCGCGGGTGAGCTGGATGGCGGCCGCGGGCAGGGCGGCCGTCGACTCGAACGCCGACAGCGGGAGCAGCGCGAGGATCGCGAGGGTGGTGGGGGCCAGCGTGGCCGCGAAGGTGACGGCGACGACGAGGACGCCGACGACGCACGCGCCCATCGCGGCCACCGGTGCGGCAGCACCGAACGCGGCGGGGATCGCGGCGCGGTCGGCGGCAGCACCCCACTTCTGCTGGCGGCGGCCCGCTTCGGCGATGACCGCGTCGAGCCGTCCGGCGACCCTGAGTTCGGGCGCATGGTCCAGTGCCAGCAGCACTGCGGTGTCCCGATCGGAGTGGTGTTGCACCGCAACGGCTTCGGCAGCCGTGGCTGCCCGCGCGGCCAGCCAGGGGGCCAGCCCGCCGGCGAGCAGCAGGCACACCAGGAGGATGAGCCCCGCCACGGGTGAGATGACCGCGACGACGAGCACCGCGGCCGTCGACAGGATGCTGGCCACGGCGATCGGCACGACGGCGCGCACCAGCACGTCGGCCACGTCGTCGACCGAGGCGCCGACGCGGGATGCGATGTCGCCCTGCGTCAGTCGCAGCACGGTGTCGGCGGGGCCGCCGGCCAGCGCCCGATAGACGCTCACGCGCGCTGTGCCCGCGGCCCGCAGCGCGACGTCGTGCGACGCGAGTCGCTCGCAGTAGCCAAGGATGCCGCGCGAGATGCCGAGGGCGCGCACGGCGACCACCGCGACGGCGAGATCAAGGATCGGCGGCATCTGCCAGGCCCTGGTGATGAGCCACGCCGACACGGCCGCCAGCGCCAGGGCACAGCCCAGGGACAGCGCACCGAACCCGACGGCCATCGCGAGCCGCGGCAGACGGGGCCGCAGCAGCGCGAGTCCGGCGAACAGCGGATCAGTGCGGAACAGGGAGCTCACCCCCGACCGCGACGACGTGGTCACCGATGGCGCGCACGGCGGCGCGGTGGCCTACCACGAGGACGGCAGCCCCTTCACCGGCGATCTCGCGGATCGAGTGCAGGACGCGGGCCTCGAGTGCGGCGTCCAGGTGGGCGGTCGGCTCGTCGAGTAGCAGGATCGGCCGTCCGGAGCCGAGCGTTCTGGCGAGCGCCAGTCGCTGCCGCTGACCGAGCGACAGACCGGCGCCGTCGCGACCGACGACGGTGTCCAACCCGTCCGGCAGGGTGGCCAGCACCTCGTCGAAACCCGCTCGGCGACAAGCGGTCCCGAGATCGGGCAGGGCACCGAAGAGTTCGAGGTTCGCACGTACCGTCCCCGCCACGAGGGCGGGTCGCTGGGGGAGCCACCCGATCGAGTCCCACCACTGGCGGAGATCGACGTTCCCGGCGTCCACGCCGCCGACCGTCACCCGCCCCGACGTCGGGGTGATTAGACCGAGGATGACGTGGATCGCGGTGGACTTGCCCGAACCGTTCGGTCCGGTTAGGACGGTGACGGAGCCCGCCTCGACGCGCGCGGTCAGCCGGTGCGGGGCGTCGCCGTCGCGGCCGCTGACGGTGACGTCCTCGAGGTCGACGCACGGGCCCACCGCTCGGGCGGTACCGCCGACGCGTGCAGCGGAATTGGCGAGCAGTGCCTCGGCCGCCGCGCGGGCGGTCCTGCCGTCCTGGGCGGCATGGAACTCCGCGCCGACGCGGCGCAGCGGCCAGAAGACCTCCGGAGCCAACAGCAGGGCGGTCAGGGCGGCGGCCAGGTCGACGTGCCCGGACACCAGGCGCAGCCCGACGCTGACGGCCACCAGTGCGACTCCGAGCGTGGCGAGCAGTTCGAGCACCAGCGACGACAGGAAGGTGATCCGCAGGGTGGCCATCGTCGAACGGCGATGTGCGGCAGCGAGTTCGGCGACGCGGCGCTCGGGACCGGCGGCGCGGCCGAGGCCGCGCAGGGTGGGTAGGCCGGAGATCAAGTCCAGCAGCCGCGACTGCAGGGTGGTCATGGCCGTCAGAGCCGCCGCCGAGCGATCGGCGGTGAGGAGACCGATGAGCACCATGAACACGGGAACCAGCGGCAGCGCCAGCACGACGATGACCGCCGCCTGCAGGT
The DNA here is from genome assembly GCF_010729665.1 of Mycolicibacterium madagascariense. Taxonomy (NCBI): domain Bacteria; kingdom Bacillati; phylum Actinomycetota; class Actinomycetes; order Mycobacteriales; family Mycobacteriaceae; genus Mycobacterium; species Mycolicibacterium madagascariense. The sequence continues at coordinate 2,868,924 of NZ_AP022610.1, forward strand.
CATAGCACGCCATGGTGACGAGGGCGGCGGGGGTCAGGACCGCAGCCTGGACGGCCGCCGGCAGGTAGCGGGTGTAGTAGGGCCGCAGGCCGTCCAGGCCCCGCGTCACCACCACGGCGGTCTCGTCGCGCAACGCGTCGACGTCGTGCGGGGCCAGCGCGGTGACCGTGGTCAGCAGGCGGTGGTCGAGGTCGGCGATCGCGGCGGTCGCTTCGCCCTGGCTGAGCCTGGCCTGCTGCCACTGCGCCAGCGCGCGAACGGTCCACAGCACCGCCAGGACGCCCAGCGCCGTCGACCAGTGCTCGACCGTGCGCGCGCGAGGGTCGGTCACGATGCCCGCCACCAGGTGGGCCACCACGACCGCCCCCGCGATGGCGGTGCCGGTGATCACCACGCCGCAGCCGGCCGACGCGACCAGGTGGCGGCGCATCATCTCGGTGACAAGCCGACGGGGGCCGGTATGCGATCGGCCGAAATGCGTTGCCGGAAAACCCAATACGTCCAGCCCTGGTAGCACATCACCAACGGCGCGAAGATCAGCGCGGCCCACGTCATGATCCTCAGGGTGTACGGCGAGGACGACGCGTCGTGGATCGTCAGGCTCCAGTTCGGGTTCAGCGTGGAGGGCACCAGGTTCGGGTACAGCGCGCCGAACAGCAGGACCACCGCCGCCGCGACGACGGCCGACGTGCAGGCGAACGTGATGCCGTCGCCGATCCGTCCCCACACCGCCGCCGCGGCCGACGCCTGCGCGACGATCGCGACGCCGAGCACCCACCACGTCCAGTCCTTGCCGTGGGCGAGTTGCGTCCACGTGCCGAATCCGGCGACGACGACGGTCACCGGAAGCGCCAGCCGGCTGGCGAACCGGACGGCGTCGTCGCGCACGACGCCCTCGGTCTTCAGGGCGATGAACACCGCCCCGTGGAAGGCGAACAGGCCCGCGGTGGCCAGGCCGCCCAGCAGCACGTAGCCGTCCAGGAGGTCGCCGGCGGACAGCTCGATCTGCTTGTGCGCGTTGACCGGCAGCCCGTGCACGAGGGCCGCGAACGTCACGCCCCACAGCACGGCGGGCACCCACGACCCGACCGCGATCGCGGCGTCGGCCCAGGACCGCCAAGCGGGATCGTCGATCTTGCCGCGCCACTCGATGGCACAGATGCGCCCGATCATCGCCACCAGGATGACGAGCAGCGGCAGGTACAGCCCGGAGAAGACGGTGGCGTACATCTCCGGAAACGCGGCGAACATGGCTCCGCCCGCGGTGATCAGCCATACCTCGTTGCCGTCCCACACCGGTCCGATGGTGTTGAGCACGGCGCGGCGGTGCCGCTCGCGCTGACCCGCCGGCGCACGACGGCCCAAGGGCGCCATCAACATTCCCACCCCGAAGTCGAAACCCTCGAGCACGAGGAAGCCGAGGAAGAGCCCTCCGAGGGCGACGAACCAGAAGTCCTGCAGACCCATTTCGGCCTCCTCAGTAGGCGAACGACAATGGTGCGACGGCGTCGTCCCCCGGTGGGGTGGGCGGCGCGGGTTCGGCGTCGTGCTCCAGCGGGCCCTCGACGACGTAGCGCCGAATCAGGAAGAACCACACGCCTGCCAGCGCGGCGTAGAGCGTCGCGAACACGGCCAGGGAGACCATGACGAGCGCGGCGGAGTGCCCCGACACCCCGGCATTCACCGTCAGATGGATCATCCGGTCACCGGTCGGGTTGGGGGCCACCACCCACGGCTGCCTGCCCATCTCGGTGAACACCCAGCCCGCGCTGTTGGCGAGGAACGGGGTCGGCAGTGTCAGCAGCGCCAGCCGACCGAACCAGCGTTGGTCCGGGATGCGCCCGCCCCGCGTCAGCCAGAGGGCCAGCACCGCGAACAGCGCTGGGACGCTGAGCAATCCGATCATGGCGCGGAAGGACCAGTAGGTGACGAACAGGTTGGGCCGGTAATCGCCGGGGCCGTACTTCAGCTCGTAGGAGGACTGCAGGTCCTTCACGCCGGCGAGTGTCACGCCGTCGAAGCGGCCCTCGGCGAGGAAGGGCAGGACGTAGGGCACCTCGATGAGGTGGTCGACGGCGTCGCAGTTGTTGTGGGTGCCGACGGTGAGGATGGAGAAGTTCGGATCGGTCTCGGTGTGACACAGCGATTCCGCCGACGCCATCTTCATCGGCTGCTGCTGGAACATCAGCTTGCCCTGCGTATCGCCGGTGAGGAACAGCCCGCCAGCCGCGGCCAGTGCCACCAGCGCGCCGAGGATCGTGGCGGGCCGGTAGATGGTGCGCGCCTCGTGGGTGGCCGACGCGCGCACCAACCACCACGCGCAAACCGCCGCGACGAAGGTGCCCGCGGTGAGGAACGCGCCGAACACCGCGTGCGAAAACGCCGCCACCGCAGTGTTGTTCGTGAACAGCGCGACGATGCTCGTCAGTTCGGCCCGTCCCGTCTGCGGGTCGAACCGAGCGCCGACGGGGTGCTGCATCCACGAGTTGGCGGCGATGATGAAGAACGCCGAGGCGTTGACCGCGACGGCGACGACCCAGATGCAGACGAGATGCACCACCTTCGGCAGCCGGGTCCACCCGAAGATCCACAGCCCGATGAACGTGGATTCGAAGAAGAAGGCGACGAGCCCCTCCATGGCCAGCGGTGCGCCGAAGACGTCGCCCACGAAGCGGGAGTACTCGCTCCAGTTCATCCCGAACTGGAATTCCTGCACGATGCCGGTCGCCACGCCGAGGGCGAAGTTGATGAGGAACAGCTTCCCGAAGAACTTCGTCATGCGGTACCACGCGTGGTTGCCCGTCACCGTCCACACGGTCTGCATGACGGCGATCAGCGGGGCCAGCCCGATCGTCAGCGGCACGAAGAGGAAGTGGTAGACGGTCGTGATCCCGAACTGCCATCGCGATACGTCGAGGGCGTTCATTGCATCATCTCCCCTGGGGGGCTGGCCGGAACATCTCTACGACAGAGTGTAGTAGTTGAAGTCCGCGCAGCCCAGGGTCTGTGCAACCGCGATGTGGTGACTTAGTGCACTAACCGGCCCACGGGCCTCAGGCGGACGCGTCCTGCGTCGTCGGCGGCTCCGCGGCGTCGGGCGCCGGGCCGGGATGGGCGCCGGTGGCCCTGCGGATCGCGAACGCCGAGACGACCTCGGTGACGCCGATGACGATGAGCCAGATCCCGACGACGAGGGCCAGCGTCGCGATCGACGCGAACGGCGACGCCAGCACGACCACCCCGGCCACCAGACTGATGACGCCGACGAACGCGTTCCAGCCCCGCCCCGGCAGCGTGGGATCGCTGATCGCGGACACCGTCGTCGCCACGCCGCGGAAGATGAAGCCGATGCCGATCCAGATGGCCAGCAGCAGCACGGCGTCGTACAGATGGCGGAAGGCCATGATCGCCAGGATCAGCGCCGCCGCGCCGCTGATGAACAGCAGCACCCGACCGCCCGCCGAGACGTGCAGGCTGAACGCGAAGACGACCTGCTGGATGCCGTTCACCAGGAGGCCGGCGCCAAAGAAGATGGCGGCGACCGCAATCGAGATGCCCGGCCACGCCACGACGGCGATGCCCAGGGCGATGGCCAACAGGCCGGAGACGGCTGCCGTCTTCCACAGGTGCGGCAGCATGCTGGGAGGCGTGGGGGTGGTCATGAAAAAAATTGTGGCACAGCAATCATTACGGCAGAACCGGAATGACGGGGGAGTCAAAGCTCCCTTCCTCGGCCAGCGCAGAACGACGGCCGGCATTAGGTTTCACCTACTAGAGCGCAGCCACCCCGCTAGTGTTCTCACGTCGTTGCCTCGTGATGAATGAAGGCGACCCGATGCAGAAGGAAGAGACAACGTGGTAGCTGGAATGCAAGACCGTCGAGCGGGCGCACGCTGGTGGCGCGGGGCTGCCGTGATCGCGGTGTCGGGCGTGCTGGTGCTGTCGGGCTGTACGAAGAACACCGACACCGCGGGTCCCACGACGCAGACCACCGCGGCGAAGGCCGCCAAGGTCGACGACATCGCCAATACCGTTCCCGAGGAGATCAAGTCGTCGGGCAAGCTCATCGTCGGCGTGAACGTGCCCTACACCCCGAACGAGTTCAAGGATTCCAGCGGCAAGATCGTCGGCTTCGACGTCGACCTGATGAACGCCATCGCCTCGACCCTCGGCCTGACGGCGGACTACCGCGAGGCGGACTTCGCCAAGATCATCCCGTCCATTCAGGGCGGCACCTTCAACGTCGGCATGTCGTCGTTCACCGACACCAAGGAACGCGAGCAGACCGTCGACTTCGTCACCTACTTCTCCGCCGGCTCCCTGTGGGCAAAGCCGAAGGGTTCCGACATCGACCCCAACAACGCGTGCGGCAAGAAGGTCGCGGTCCAGGCCACCACCACCCAGGAGACCGACGAACTGCCCGCCAAGAGCAAGGCGTGCGTCGCGGCAGGCAAGCCCGCCATCGACATCGTGAAGTTCGACGGGCAGGACCAGGCGACCAACGCCGTCGTGCTCGGCCAGGCCGATGCCATGTCGGCGGATTCGCCGGTGACCCTATATGCGATCAAGCAGAGCAACGGCAAGCTCGAGCAGGCCGGGCAGACGTTCGACTCGGCGCCCTACGGCTGGCCGGTCGCCAAGGGCTCGCCGCTGGCGGCGTCCCTGCAGAAGGCGTTGCAGCACCTCATCGACACCGGGGACTACAAGACCATCGCCACCAACTGGGGTGTCGAGGCGGGCATGATCGACAAGCCGGTCATCAACGGCGCGACCAGCTGACCGCCGTTCCATGAGCGTCGACGTTCGCAGCCACGTGGAGCCCGACGGCTCTCCCGCCGCCATCGATGCCGTTCCGTTGCGGCACCCATGGCGGTGGGTGGCGGCGGTCGTCATCGTCGTGCTGCTCGCGCTGTTCCTCTACGGCGCGGCGACCAACGACGCCTACGGCTGGGACACCTTCGGCAAGTACATCCTGGACGAGCGGATCGTCTCGGGCGTATGGGTGACGCTGGAGCTGACGGTGCTGTCGATGATCCTGGCGATCGTGCTGGCGGTCATCCTGGCGGTGATGCGGCTATCGCCCAACCCGGTGTTGCGGTCGGTGGCCTGGGTGTACCTGTGGATCTTCCGCGGCACGCCGGTGTTCGTTCAGCTGGTGTTCTGGGGCCTGTTCCCGACGATCTACAAGAACATTCAGCTCGGAATCCCTTTCGGCCCAACGTTCTTCACCGTCAACATCCAAAACCTCTCGCTGTACTTCCTGCTCGCGGTCGTCGGGCTGGGGCTCAACGAGGCCGCGTACCTCGCCGAGATCATCAGGGCGGGCATCACGTCGGTGCCGGAGGGTCAGGCCGAGGCCTCCACCGCACTGGGCATGTCGTGGCTGATGACCATGCGGCGCACCGTGTTACCGCAGGCGATGCGCGTCATCATCCCGCCGACGGGCAACGAGTTCATCGGTCAGCTCAAGACCACGTCCCTGGTGGCCGCGGTGCCCTACACGTTCGACCTGTTCGGGCGTCAGCGCGACATCTCGGCGGTCCTGTTCCAGCCGATCCCGCTGCTCCTCGTCGCGGCCGGCTGGTACCTGCTGATCACCAGCGTGTTGATGGTGGGGCAGTACTACCTGGAGCGGTACTTCTCGCGCGGGGTGTCGCGCAAGCTGACCACCAAGCAGCTCGAGGCGCTGGCCGAAGCGCAGACCCTCGGCGAGGTGGGGCACACGTGACGACGACCGCGGACGCGGCCGATACGCCGATGGTGAAGGCCGAGGGCGTCTGCAAGAACTTCGGTGCACTCAAGGTGCTCAAGGGCGTCACCCTGGAGATCGGCCGCGGACAGGTGCTGGTGCTCGTCGGCCCCTCGGGCTCGGGCAAGTCGACGTTCCTGCGCTGCATCAACCACCTCGAACAGGTCAACGGAGGCCGGCTCTACGTCGACGGCGAACTGATCGGCTACCACGAACGCGGCGGCAAGCTCTACGAGATGCCCCCGAGGGAAGCCGCCAAGCAACGTCGCGACATCGGCATGGTGTTCCAGCACTTCAATCTCTTCCCCCACCGCAACGCCCTCGCCAACATCATCGAGGCGCCGATGCAGGTCAAGGGCGTCAAGAAGGCCGAGGCCATCGAACGCGCCAAGGATCTGCTGAATCAGGTCGGACTGTCCGACAAGGCGACCGCCTACCCGGCCCAGCTGTCCGGCGGACAGCAGCAGCGGGTCGCGATCGCGCGAGCCCTGGCCATGAATCCGAAGCTGATGCTGTTCGACGAGCCCACCTCGGCTCTTGACCCCGAACTGGTCGGTGAGGTCCTCGGCGTGATGAAGAAGCTCGCCAGCGAGGGCATGACGATGGTCGTGGTGACCCACGAAATGGGTTTCGCCCGGGAGGTCGCCGACCAACTGGTGTTCATGGACGCCGGCGTCATCGTCGAACGCGGCAACCCGCGAGAGGTCCTGAGCAACCCCCAGCACGACCGTACGAAGGCCTTCCTGTCCAAGGTGATGTAGGAGGCCGCCGGCCGCCTGACCCACACCGACCGTGAGACGGCCGAGCGTCGTCGGCCGTCTGCCGACTCCACATACCCGTCGACCCGGCGGGGTGGCCGTCTCCAGCGTTCCTGGGCCCTCCTTCGCGCTCCTGGGCCCTCCTTCGTCAGTGTCGTGGCGTGCAGCGACGGCGAGCCCTCGAGGCTCTCGATGGCTCGGAGGGCGTCTCGTGGTCGGCATCGCGCCGACGCGGGCGTCCGCACACCCCGCGGCACCCTCGGAGCGACAACTTAGCTAATTAGACCGACGCGTCAAAATCAGACAGAGACCAGTTTGTTGCTTTGCTCGAATCGCCCCACCTCGGCCAGCCGTGGTTTGCGGGCGGGCGGCGAACCGGCTCGCTGCCGCGTAGGACCGGCCGCCAGCGTGGCGGGGACGGCACCGGATGGGGCCTCGGCGGCGCCCCTGTGAACGGCTGGCAGAACCATGTGTGAATCATCTCGCCTCGCGACCGCGACGGCTCAGCTGTGACCCGCCTCAGTCACCAGGGGCAAACTCGATAACACCAATCTCGACGCGTGAGATCACGTCCGTTGCCAGAAAGTTACCTTCGCGCATGCCGCTAGCTGACGAGTGTCAAGTCGACGCGCGGTGCCACGTCGAATAGGTTGCAGCGCAGCCGCTTTCAACGCAACTGCGTGCCAAATGCCATCTCCACACCAAATAAATTGCCATGGAATGTTTTGCTGTATTCACACACTCGGTATCGAAATTTGATCTGAAAAGTATGATTCCCAAAACTGGGACAACCGGTCGTGGCAACGTTCACAGCTGTTTCGAAAATTCATTTCAGAATTGGTTGTGCCCGTATCCGCCGCATGGGTTAATTTGATCGCAACGCGCCGCGATCTCCGGCGACGCCAACAGAATGGACACGACGATGGGCTCCAACAAGACGCGCCTCAAGCGACGCTACGCAATCATGACGGTGCTTGCCGTTGCTCCGGTAGCCATCCTCGGCGCGCGTGGTGGAGCTTTGCTCGAACCCTCGCATCGGGTCGTGACGTATGACGTGATGGAGACGGCAGCAATCGATACGTCGTCGTCGACCGTCGGCATCTCCGACGGTGACCTCTACGGCAAGTCGCAGGCCGACATCGACAAGACTCTGGACGAGCTGCAGGCGACTGGCGTCAACACCATCCGCGTCCTCGTGCCGTGGGCGGGCGTCGAGCCGATGCCCGGCGTGTACGACTGGTCCAAGGTCGACGCGATCGTCAACGCCGCCGCCTCGCGCAACATGGCGGTACTCGGCGTGCTGAACTCCACTCCCTACTACGCCACCCAGTCCGGCACCCTGCCCATTAGCGGTGCACCGGCCGATCCGTCGCAGTACGCGGACTTCGCCAAGCTCGCGGCCACCCGGTATGCCGGCAAGATCTCGGCCTACGAGATCTGGAACGAGCCGAACAGCGCGCAGTACTTCCAGACCGCCGGTGACGCGGCCGCGGCGTACACCGCCCTGCTCAAGGCGGGCTACACCGCCATCAAGGCGGCCGACCCCAACGCCCAGGTCGTCGGCGGCGTCGTCGGGTCGGTGGTCGACTTCGGCAACATCACCATCAACCCCGTCACCTTCATCAAGAATCTCTATGCCGACGGCGCCGAGGGCTACTTCGACGCGCTGTCATTCCACCCGTACCACTTCACCACCCCGTTCTCCGAGCAGTCCGGCATCCCGAACACGCCGCTCGAGCAGCTGATCGCCATCCGGCAGCTGATGATCGACAACGGTGACAGCAATCTGCGCATCTGGGCCACCGAGTACGGGCTGCCCTCGGCGATCGGCGGCGAGGCGCAACAGGCGCAATTCGTCTCCGACTTCTTGAACGCGTGGTCCAAGCTGTCCTACGCCGGGCCGTCGTTCATCTACACCACGCAGGACCGGCCGGCGGGCGCCGCCGACCCGGAGGGCACGTTCGGCATCTTCCGGATCGACTGGTCCGCCAAGCCCGTCCAGCAGATCATCAAGGACTTCATCGCCGCGCACACGCCGACGACGCCGCCGACCGACCCCACCGGTCCGACCAACCCCACCAACCCGGTGGACCCCGGCAAGGCGTTCGCCGAGGCCGTGGCCGCGTTCTTCCAGGCCGTGGTGAAGGCCTACCTGAACGCGTTCGCCCAGGCCCTGGCCAACTGGGGGATGTCGCAGCAGGCGGCGGCACCCCAGCTCGCCGCGGCCAAGCTCGCCGTGGAGCCCGCGGCGGCGGACGCCATCCGCGACGCCGCCTCCGAGCAGCTCACCAGCAGCGACACGCTCAACCAGGTCAAGGCCGGTCTGACGGCTGCCACCGACAAGGGCACCGACGCGACCACCGACGAGCAGTCGTCGACCGCGGCCGCCACGACCACGAAGACCGCTGCGTCGACCACGACCCCCGACGTCAGCGACGCCGCGGTCGCCGTCGTCGACGCCACGGCGGTCGGCGCGACCGCGACGTCCACTCCCGCCACCACGGACGCGACGACCTCGGACGCCGCCGCGGCGGACACCACTGCGACGGCGAGCACCAAGGACGACTCGACCACCCCGGCCAAGGAGAGCACGACCCCCGCCGGCAGCGCGTCGTCGGCCGGCACGACGTCGGGTGCCACCGACACCAAGCCGGCCGACACCAAGCCCGCCGACACCAAGCCGGCCGACACCAAGCCGGCCGACGGCGCGAACGAGTCCGGGACCAAGGCCGGAGGCACCACCAAGGCCAGCGGCACCACCAAGACCGGCACGACCAAGACCGGCGACACGGCGACGTCCGGCGCCACCGGCACGTCCGGCACCACCGACAAGCCGAAGAGCGGCAAGGGTGACAAGGATGGCGCTGCGACGAAGGGCGCGGACAACGGGTCGACGGCCGGCCGCCACGCCGCCGACAAGGGCGGCGACACCGCGTCGACGAAGGGCACGCACCACAAGGAACTGAGCGCCGCCGCGCACTGATCCGCCGTGCCGACGAGGTCCCCCAGCCACCAGGTTGGGGGACCTCATCGTTGCGCGACCAATATGGTTGCGCCGCAAGCCGTTCGCGTCGAAGACCCACCGCCGCGCGTCGAACGGGCACTCTCCGTCGCGGGGGTGTCTCAAACCCGTCGACGCCATGAGAATGACCACGGCGAGCATGGCGGAACCAGGCGTAACGTCGTGGTAACGCGACTCATTCGCTCTGGAACCGGACGAGCCGACGTCTCAGTCACTCAACGAGCGGGAAGCCGTCCCATGGTCAATCTCACGCACGCGTTCGCAACGTTCGGATGTGCCGCAGCATTCGCGGCCCTACCCCTGGCCGCAGCAGCACCGGCAGCCGCCACGGAATGCCCCAACGGCACCATGCCCAGCAGCTTCGCCGGGGTGTGCTCGGAGGCCAGTGGTGGCGGCTCCGTGGCAGCCCCACCCCAGGTGGCCCAACCACCCTCCAACGTCTTCCTCAACCCCAATGGCCTGAGCTCGGTCGACGGCGTCCCGTGCACACCGCAGAAGATCGGAAAGTGCATCGCCCTACAGGAGAGTCAGGGCTAAGGGGAGAAGGGTAAGAGGAGAAGGGACTGCCGTTCTCTGGTGCCCTCGGTGAGACTCGAACTCACACTGCACGGGTTTTGAATCCGTTTCCTCTGCCAATTGGGATACGAGGGCCGACGCGATGCGGATTCCCACCATAGAGGATGGGCGAGGGGTGACGTCACGCCCCCGCGGTCGCTGTTTTCGGCCGCTCACGGGACAATGTGCCAATGACCGGGTCACCCACGGAGGCAACCAAGCCGCACCGTGTCCTCATCGCCGAGGACGAAGCACTCATCCGCATGGATCTCGCCGAGATGCTCCGCGAGGAGGGCTATGACGTGGTGGGCGAGGCCGGCGACGGGCAGGAGGCGGTCGAGCTCGCCGAGAGTCTGCGACCCGACCTGGTGATCATGGACGTGAAGATGCCGCGGCGCGACGGCATCGACGCAGCCTCCGAGATCGCCACCAAGCGCATCGCGCCGATCCTCATCCTCACGGCGTTCTCGCAACGCGAATTGGTCGAGAAGGCCCGCGACGCCGGTGCGATGGCCTATCTCGTCAAGCCCTTCTCGATCACCGATCTCGTGCCGGCAATCGAATTGGCGGTCAGTCGGTTCGGAGAAGTCGCGGCGCTGGAGGAGGAGGTCGCCTCCCTGTCGGATCGGCTCGAGACGCGCAAGCTCGTCGAGCGCGCGAAGGGTCTGCTGCAATCGAAGCAGAAGATGACCGAACCCGAGGCCTTCAAGTGGATTCAGCGCGCGGCGATGGACCGTCGCACCACCATGAGGCGGGTCGCAGAAGTCGTCCTCGAAACCCTGGGCACACCCGACCCGTAACGAATGCGTTTCCAGAACAGCCGTTTGGGCCGGTCACACAGCCGACGCTCAGGACACGTTCAATGAACATGACGCACCGGCGCGATGTGTTGGCTATGTTCTACCCGAAGCATCGGCGTCCGAGGCGGCGTGATCAGCGTCGCCGATGCCAATGACAACGTCGACTCGGAGGTGAAACGTGCGCGCTCGCATGGCACGTAGTGCATTGGTTCTCGGGGGCACGGGCTTGCTCGTGTTCGGCATCGCCGGCTGCAGCCAGTCCGCCCCCGACCAGAACTCGTCGCAGGCCAATCTGAAGATCGTCCAGCAGGTGCAGATCGACGAGAACGGCGCCGAGGTGAAGGCGGCCGCGGGAACGACCCCGGCCGATCCGACCGGCGACGGGAAGGCGACCTGCCCGCCCGTGTCGATCGCCATGGCGGGGGCGCTCACCGGTCCCGACGCCGCGTTGGGCATCAACATCAAGAACGGCGTCCAGTTGGCGATCGACAAGCACAACGCCGCCAACCCGGGCTGCCAGGTTCAACTCAAGCCGTTCGACACCGAGGGCGACCCGCAGAAGGCCACCGCCATCGCCCCGCAGATCGTCGACGACCAGTACACGATCGGCTTGGTCGGACCGGCGTTCTCCGGTGAGACGAAGGCGACGGGCACCGTGTTCGACCAGGCCGGCCTGGTCGCGGCCACGGCCTCGGCGACGAACCCGACGCTGAGCCAGAACGGCTGGAAGACCTTCTTCCGCGGCCTCGCCAACGACGGCGTGCAGGGGCCCTCGGTCGCCAACTACATGAAGAACACCCTGAAGTTCAAGAAGGTGTGCGTGGTCGACGACAGCACCGACTACGGCCTCGGATTGGCGACGCCGATCCGACAAACCCTCGGGCCCGTTGCCGATTCGTCGTGCAACATCCAGGTCAAGAAGGGCGACAAGGACTTCTCGGCCGCGGTGACCCAGGTCAAGGGCGCCGCTCCGGACGCGGTCTTCTACAGCGGTTACTACTCCGAGGCCGCGCCCTTCGTGCAGCAGCTGCGCGACGGCGGTGTCACGGCGACCTTCCTCAGCGCCGACGGCACCAAGGATCCGGAATTCGTGAAGCAGGCAGGGGAGGCGTCCAAGGGCGCGCTGCTGTCCTGCCCGTGCGGCCCGGCCACCGGCAGCTTCGCCGACGAGTACACCAAGAAGTTCAATCAGGACCCGGGCACCTACAGCACCGAGGGCTACGACCTCGGCACGATCATGCTGAAGGGCATCGATTCGGGGGCCATCACCCGGCCGGCCCTGCTGGACTACGTGAAGAACTACAACGGTCAAGGCGTCGCCCGCAATTACCAGTGGACGCCCACCGGTGAGCTGACGACCAACCTGATTTGGATGTTCAAGGTTCAGTAACCCGCTGGAACGAGGCGCGTCCGCAGCCGCAGGGCTATGGGCGCGCCTCGTCTCCGTCATCCACCGAGGAGCCGCCGCCAGTGTTATTGGCCGCCAACATCAACTTCAACGTCGACGGCCTGATCAACGGGTTCTGGCAGCTGACGATCGATGGCTTGTCGTGGGGCGCCATCTACGCGTTGGTGGCCGTCGGTTACACGCTGGTGTTCGGTGTCCTGCGGCTGATCAACTTCGCGCACTCCGAGATCTTCATGCTCGGAATGTTCGGCGCCTACCTGTGCCTCGACCTCATCCTGGGTTTCACGCCCAACGGCAACGCCTACAACAAGGGCGTGCTGCTGACCATCGTCTACCTGGCCATCGCCATGGTGTTCGCGATGCTCGTATCGGGTTCGGCCGCAGTCGGTTTGGAGTTCATCGCCTACCGGCCGCTGCGGCGCCGCAACGCGCGGCCGCTGACGTTCCTCATCACCGCCATCGGAATGTCGTTCGTGCTGCAGGAATTCGTGCACTTCATCCTGCCGCACATCATCACTGGCTACGGCGGTTCCAACGCCCAGCAGCCAATCATCCTGGTGCAGCCCAAGACTCAGTTCACCGTCTTCGGGGCCACGGTGACCAACGTGACGCTGGTGATCGTCGCGGCCGCCCTGGTGCTGGCGCTGCTGACCGACATCGCGATCAACCGCACCAAGTTCGGACGCGGCATCCGTGCCGTCGCCCAGGATTCGACGACGGCGACGCTGATGGGCGTCTCGCGCGAGCGCATCATCATGACGACCTTCCTCATCGGTGGGCTGCTGGCGGGTGCCGCGGCGCTGCTGTACACGCTCAAGGTGCCGCAGGGCATCATCTACTCCGGCGGCTTCCTGCTCGGTATCAAGGCGTTCTCCGCGGCCGTCCTCGGCGGCATCGGCAACCTCCGCGGTGCGCTCCTGGGCGGTCTGATCCTCGGCATCATGGAGAACTACGGCCAAGCCCTGTTCGGTACGCAGTGGCGCGACGTGGTCGCGTTCGTCCTGCTGGTGTTGGTGCTGCTGGTGCGACCCACCGGAATCCTCGGTGAGAGCCTCGGGAAGGCGCGCGCATGAGTCATCAGGCGGAACGGAAGACCACGGCGGCGCAGCGCCTGCTGGCTCCCGGTGACGGGCTGCGCGCGTGGTGGGCGGGGCTGTCCCGACCGCAGAAGTGGATCTTCGGCGTCGTCGGCTTCGGGCTGCTGGCGTTGTTGCCGCTCTACACACCGGGATTCGTCGACACCCCCGGCATCAGCTTCGGTGGCACGATGGCCGCGTTCGTGATGATCGCGATCATCGCCATCGGACTCAACGTGGTGGTGGGGCAGGCGGGTCTGCTCGACCTCGGGTACGTCGGCTTCTACGCCGTCGGCGCGTACACGGTGGCACTGCTCACCAGTCCGGACAGTCCGTGGAACAAGATGGCGCCCAACGGCTTTCTGGGCAGGGACTGGGCGTGGCTCGCGTGCGTGCCGTTGGCGATGGCCGTGACGGCGTTGGCCGGGCTCGTCCTCGGCATCCCGACGCTGCGCCTGCGCGGTGACTACCTGGCCATCGTCACGCTGGGCTTCGGCGAGATCATCCGCCTGCTCGCCGACAACCTCTCCGACATCACCAATGGTTCGCGCGGACTGAACGAGATCGCCTACCCGCGGGTGGGGGAGAGCGAGCGACTCGCGAACGGCGTCTTCTCCAGCGGCAACTCCACCGGTCACGCCAACTACGGCACGTGGTGGTTCTGGCTCGGCCTGCTGCTGATGATCGGCATCCTGCTGCTGGTCGGCAACCTCGAACGCAGCCGGGTGGGCCGCGCGTGGGTGGCGATCAGGGAAGACGAGGACGCCGCGGAGGTGATGGGCGTCAACACCTTCCGCTTCAAACTGTGGGCCTTCGTCATCGGCGCCGGCATCGGCGGACTGTCCGGCGCGCTGTACGCCGGTCAGGTGCAGTACGTGGCCCCGACCAACTTCAACATCATCAACTCGATGCTCTTCCTCGTCGCGGTCGTCCTCGGCGGACAGGGCAACAAGCTGGGCGTCATCTTCGGTGCGTTCATCATCGTCTACCTGCCCAACCGCCTGCTGGGCGTGCACCTGTTCGGCGTCAACCTCGGCGACCTGAAGTACCTCTTCTTCGGACTGGCCCTGGTGGTGCTGATGATCTTCCGTCCGCAGGGACTGTTCCCGGTGCGGCAGCAACTGCTGGCGTACGCGAGTAGTGCGCGAAACCTGTTGCGCAAGGCCGACGATTCGAAGGCGGCCGCATGACCGAGCCGGTGATCGACGAAGAGCTCGCCGCCCTGCATCGCGACGTACGGGCCGCCGAGGGTGAAACCCTGCTGGCGACAAAGGATCTCACGGTCAAGTTCGGTGGCCTGACCGCTCTGGACGCGGTGACCTTCGACATCAGGCGTGGTGAGATCCTCGGGCTGATCGGCCCGAACGGGGCGGGTAAGACGACCTGCTTCAACGCCATCACCGGGGTGTACCGCCCGACCTCGGGCACGGTCGTGTTCGACGGCGCCCCCCTCGGCAAGGTCAAACGCCACGAGATCACCCGCCGCGGCATTGCCCGGACGTTCCAGAACATCCGGTTGTGGGGCGAGATGACCGCACTGGAGAACGTCGTCGTCGGCACCGACGCCCGCCACTCGACGTCCGTGCCGGGCGCGCTGTTCCGGACGCCGCGACACCGTCGTGAGGAGAATTCGGCGATCGAGAAGGCCGCCGCCCTCCTGCAATTCGTCGGCATCGCCGAACGGGCCGACGAGAAGGCGAAGAACCTACCCTACGGCGATCAGCGTCGACTGGAGATCGCCAGAGCGCTGGCGACCGAGCCCAAGCTGCTCTGCCTCGACGAGCCTGCCGCCGGATTCAATCCCAGTGAGAAGTCCGCACTCATCGAGCTGATTCGGGCCATCCGCGACGACGGCTACACCGTGCTGCTGATCGAGCACGACATGCGTCTGGTGATGGGTGTGACCGACCGGATCGTCGTCCTGGAGTTCGGTCGCAAGATCGCCGACGGGCTGCCCGCCGAGATCCGCGAGGACCCCGCGGTGATCGCCGCCTACCTGGGAGTGCCCGATGACGAGCTCTGAGCCGACCCCGACCCCGGACGCCGACCCGCGGCCGGTGCTGCTCGAAGTCCGCGACGTGGTGGTGCACTACGGCAGAATCCAAGCGCTGCACGGGGTTTCACTGGTCGTGCGCGAGGGCGAACTCGTCACGCTGCTGGGGTCCAACGGCGCGGGCAAGACGACCATGATGCGCGCCATCTCCGGTCTGCGACCGCTGACCTCGGGATCGGTCTGGTTCGACGGTCGGGACGTGACGAGGGTCAAGCCCCACAACCGGGTGTCCGACGGCCTCATCCAGGCACCGGAGGGACGCGGCGTCTTTCCCGGGATGACCGTCTCGGAGAACCTCGAAATGGGTTGCTACGGACGGAAGTTCGCGAGCCGGGCCGAACACCGCGAACGCTTCGACTGGGTGTTGGAGACGTTCCCGCGGCTCGCCGAGCGGCGCACCCAGGTCGGCGGCACGCTGTCCGGCGGCGAGCAGCAGATGCTCGCGATCGGCCGGGCGCTGATGGCCCGGCCCAAGGTGCTGCTGCTCGACGAGCCGTCGATGGGCTTGGCGCCGATGGTCATCTCGCAGATCTTCAAGATCATCTCCGAGATCAACGAGACGGGCACCACGGTGCTGCTGGTGGAGCAGAACGCGCAGCAGGCGCTGAGCCGCTCCGACCGTGCCTACATCCTCGAGACCGGGGCGGTCACCCGGTCGGGAAACGCGCGAGAGTTGTTGGCGGACGACGGCATTCGCGCCGCCTACCTCGGCGTCGCCTGACCGTTCCTCCCCGCGAGCAGACGCAAAGGGCCCTGAAAACACCCAAATGGGGGCCCTTTGCGTCTGCTCGGCAGAGAAACTCAGCGGGCGACGATCACCGACGAACCGTGGCCGAACAGTCCCTGATTGGCGGTGATGCCGACGGTCGCGCCCTCGACCTGTCGGCCGGTGGCCTGTCCCTTCAGCTGCCAGGTGAGCTCGCACACCTGCGCGATCGCCTGCGCGGGGATGGCCTCCCCGAAGCACGCCAGCCCGCCGGAGGGGTTGACCGGAATGCGGCCGCCGATCGTGGTGGCGCCACTGCGCAGCAGTGACTCGGCCTCGCCCTTGGCGCACAGGCCCAGGTGCTCGTACCAGTCCAGCTCCAGCGCGGTCGACAGGTCGTAGACCTCGGCCAGGCTGAGGTCGTCGGGTCCGATGCCCGCCTCGGCGTACGCCGCATCGAGGATCTGGTCCTTGAACACCCGGTCGGGCGCGGGGACGACCGCGGTCGAATCGGTGGCGATGTCGGGTAGTTCGGGCAGATGCTGCGGGTAGCGCGGGGTCACCGTCGACACCGCGCGGACCGACGGCACGCCCTTGACGGACCCAAGGTGCTTCTCCGCGAACGACTTCGACGCGACGATCAGGGCCGCGGCGCCGTCGGAGGTCGCGCAGATGTCGAGCAGCCGCAGCGGATCGGAGACCACGGGGGAGGCCAGCACGTCGGCGGTGGTCACGTCCTTGCGGAAGCGCGCGTTCGGGTTCTGCAGGCCGTGCTGAGCGTTCTTCACCTTGACCTGGGCGAAGTCTTCGAGAGTGGCGCCGTAGAGGTCCATCCGGCGGCGCGCCAGCATCGCGAAGTACACCGGGTTGGTCGCGCCGATGAGGTGGAACCGCTGCCAGTCGGGGTCGTTGCGGCGTTCGCCACCGACGGGGGCGAAGAAGCCCTTCGGCGTCGTGTCGGCGCCGATCACGAGGGCGACGTCGCAGAACCCCGCCAGGATCTGTGCGCGAGCGCTCTGCAGCGCCTGCGACCCCGAGGCACAAGCGGCGTAGCTGGAACTGACCGGCACGCCGTTCCATCCCAGCTTCTGGGCGAAGGTGCCACCCGCGACGAAGCCCGGGTAGCCGTTGCGGATCGTGTCGGCGCCGGCGACGAGCTGGATCTGGCGCCAGTCAAGGCCGGCCTCCGCCAGCGCGGCGCGCGCCGCGACGACGCCGTACTCGGTGAAGTCACGGCCCCACTTGCCCCAGGGGTGCATGCCGGCGCCCAGGATGTAGAGCGGCTCCGGGGATGTCTCGGCGGTGCTCACGAGGCGATCCTCCAGGCGTGCACGGTACGGACGAAGCCGTCCTCGTCGGTGTAGAGCGGCATGGTCGTCAGCTCCATCTCCATGCCGACCCTCAGGTCGGCGGCCAGGGTGCCTTCGACGACCTTGCCCAGCACGATGATGCCCTCGTCGGCGAGCTCGACCGCGGCCACCGCGAACGGTTCGAACGGATCGGGGGCCGGATACGGCGGCGGTGGCGCGTACTGGTTCTCGGTGTAGCTCCACAGGGTGCCGCGCCGCGACATCGCGACCTGCTCGAGGTCGTCGCCGTCGCAGGCGGGGTTGGGACAGTTGGTGCTTCGCGGCGGGAACACGTACGTGCCGCACGTCGTGCATTTGCCGGCGAGCAGGTGCGGTCGTCCCGCGTCGTCGAGGGCGAACCACCCGTCGATGGCCGGTAGTGGCGCTTGGGCGTCGGTTGTTCCTGGCACGCGGCCAGCGTAAACGATTCGAGCGACGAAACTGCAACGTGTTGCAGTTTCGATGGCGGGTCCTGGCTGTCGGCGGGGGTGAATAGAGTGAGGGCGTGAGCCCAGCCAAGACCGACACCAAGCCCACACTGATGCTGTTGGACGGCAATTCGCTGGCGTTTCGCGCCTTCTACGCGCTGCCCGCGGAGAACTTCAAGACCCAGGGCGGGTTGACCACGAACGCGGTCTACGGCTTCACGGCGATGTTGATCAACCTGCTGCGCGACGAGCAACCCACGCACATCGCCGCGGCGTTCGACGTGTCGCGGCAGACCTTCCGGTCCGAGAAGTACCCGGAGTACAAGGCGGGCCGGTCGGCCACCCCCGACGAGTTCCGCGGCCAGATCGACATCACCAAGGAGGTGCTGGTCGCACTGGGCATCACCGCCCTGGCCGAGCCGGGCTTCGAAGCCGACGACATCATCGCCACGCTGGCCACGCAGGCCGAGCACGAGGGCTACCGCGTCCTCGTCGTCACCGGCGACCGCGACGCGCTGCAACTGGTCAGCCCCGACGTGACCGTGCTGTACCCGCGCAAGGGAGTGTCGGAGCTGACGCGGTTCACCCCCGATGCGGTCGTGGAGAAGTACGGCCTGACGCCGACGCAGTACCCGGACTTCGCCGCGCTGCGCGGTGACCCCAGTGACAATCTGCCCGGCATCCCGGGCGTGGGGGAGAAGACGGCGTCGAAGTGGATCGTCGAATACGGGTCGCTGCAGGCCCTCGTCGAGAAGGTCGACACCGTGAAGGGCAAGGTCGGAGAGGCGTTGCGCGCCAACCTGTCTCACGTCATCCTCAACCGCGACCTGACCGAACTGGTCAAGGACGTGCCCCTGGCCCAGACGCCGGACACGCTGCGGATGATGCCGTGGGACCGCGACCAGATCCACCGGCTCTTCGACGACCTCGAGTTCCGCGTGCTGCGCGACCGCCTATTCGAGACGCTGGCGTCGGCAGACCCCGAGGTGGAGCAGGGCTTCGACGTGAAGGGCGGGGTGCTGGAGCCCGGCCAGCTCGCCGCGTGGCTCGCCGAGCATGCCACCGGAAAGCGCACCGGGCTGGCCGTCGTCGGCACCCATCTGGCGTTCGACTCCGACGCCACGGCGCTGGCCATCGTGTCGGCCGACGGCGAGGGCTGCTATCTCGACACCACGACGCTGGGCCAGGAGGACGAGGCGGCCCTGATGGCCTGGCTGGCCGACGAGGACGCACCGAAGTCGCTGCACGAGGCGAAGCTCGCGATGCACGACCTCGAGGGCAGGGGCTGGACGCTGGCGGGCGTCACCTCCGACACCGCGCTGGCGGCCTATTTGGTGCGACCCGGGCAGCGCAGCTTTGCCCTCGACGATCTCGCGGTGCGCTACCTCAAACGGGAGCTGCGCGCGGAAAACCCCGAGCAGCAACAACTTTCGCTACTCGATGACAACAGCGGCGTCGACGACCAGGCCGTGCAGACGCTGCTGCTGCGAGCCTCCGCAGTCGCCGACCTCGCCGACGCCCTCGACGAGGAGCTGGCGAGGATCGACTCCACGGCGCTGCTGAGCCAGATGGAGCTGCCCGTGCAGCGGGTGCTCGCCAAGCTCGAGGCGACGGGCATCGCCGTGGACCTCGACCTGCTCGGTCAGTTGCAGAGCCAGTTCGCGAACCTCATCCGCGACGCCGCGGAGGCGGCCTACGAGGTCATCGGCAAGCAGATCAACCTCGGGTCTCCCAAGCAGCTGCAGGTGGTGCTGTTCGACGAGCTCGAGATGCCGAAGACCAAGCGCACGAAGACCGGCTACACAACCGACGCGGATGCGCTGCAGGGTCTGTTCGACAAGACCGGACACCCGTTCCTGCAGCATCTGCTGGCCCACCGCGATGCCACCCGGCTCAAGGTGACCGTCGACGGGCTCCTGAACGCCGTGGGCTCGGACGGACGAATCCACACGACGTTCAATCAGACGATCGCGGCGACGGGTCGGCTGTCCTCCACCGAACCCAACCTGCAGAACATCCCGATCCGCACCGAGGCGGGCCGCCAGATCCGCGAGGGCTTCGTGGTGGGGAGCGGTTACGCCGAGCTGATGACGGCGGACTACAGCCAGATCGAGATGCGGATCATGGCGCACCTGTCGAAGGACGACGGGCTCATCGAGGCGTTCAACACCGGCGAGGACCTGCACTCGTTCGTGGCCTCCCGGGCATTCGGCGTGCCGATCGACGAGGTGACGGCCGAACTGCGGCGCCGGGTCAAGGCCATGTCCTACGGTCTGGCGTACGGGCTCAGCGCCTACGGCCTGGCCGCGCAGCTGAAGATCTCCACCGAGGAGGCCAAGCTGCAGATGGACGCCTACTTCGCGCGGTTCGGCGGAGTCCGCGACTACCTGCAGTCGGTCGTCGACCAGGCGCGCAAGGACGGGTACACCTCGACCGTGCTCGGCAGGCGGCGCTACCTACCGGAGTTGGACAGCAGCAATCGCAACGTCAGGGAGGCAGCGGAGCGGGCCGCGCTGAACGCCCCGATCCAGGGCAGTGCCGCCGACATCATCAAGGTCGCGATGATCGACACCGAGACCGCCATCCGCGAGGCGGGCTTGCAGTCGCGCATGCTGCTGCAGGTGCACGACGAATTGCTGTTCGAGGTGGCCGACGGCGAACGCGAGGCCCTCGACGCACTGGTCCGCGACAAGATGGGCGGCGCCTATCCGCTCGACGTGCCCCTGGAGGTCTCGGTGGGGTACGGCCGCAGCTGGGACGCTGCGGCGCACTAGCGGGCGGGCGCCCGGTACGCGCCGAAGTACTGCAACACCGGGGCGGACGCCCGCGCGGCATACACGCCGTAGGTCTCCTCGGTCAGCAGCGCGCGCAGGCGCTCGTCGTGGGCGCCGCGGTCGATGCGGTCGCGGACGAACGCCAATTCCACGACCTGCAGCGCAAAGTGTCTGACGCCCTTGGCGGCCGGCTTGCCCGCGAACCGGGCGACCTCGTCGATCGCGCGTCGACGCTCGCGGAGCGACCCCAGCCACGTGGCCTCGTTCGGCGTGACCACACCGGCGGCGACCATGCCCGGCAACTTCGCGGCGACCACCCTCTGCTCCCGGCGCCGCGACGTGACGGCCAGCACGATCGCCAGCGCGAACACCGGCACCATCCACAGGAAGTAGACGAGCAGGTAGGCCTCGATGCCGAAGAACGACGAACCGTTCCACAGCGCGTGCAGCAGCACCGCGCCGGCGTAGCCGAGCAGGACGCACCCGACCTTGCCGAACGTGCCGCGGCGCTGCGAGGCGAAGTACACGCCGATCGCGGTGGCGGTGGTGAAGAGGGGATGGGCGAACGGGCCCATGACCAGTCGCAGGCCCGCCGTGGCCAGCGAGCCGCCCAGGGATTCACCGCCGCCGATGTAGCCGATGTTCTCGAACCAGGCGAATCCGGCGGCGGTGATGCCCGCGTAGACCAGGCAGTCGGTCAGCGAGTTGACTTCGTTGCGGCGCCGCCCGGTCAGCATGATCAGTAGGAATGCGCCCTTGGCGGCCTCCTCGACGAGCGGCGCGACGATGGTGATCGCGACGAAGTCATCCGTCGCCGCCTGCCCGGTGGCCAGGAGCTTGCCGAACGCGAGTTCCAGGGCCACTGAGACCACCACGGCGACCGAGGCACCCCAGCCGAAGGCCAGCAGCAAGAGCCGGGTCGGCTCGGGCTCGAAGCGATCCAACCAGAGGTAGGCCATCAGCACGACCGCCACGGCTGCCGTGGCCAGCACGAACCCGATCGAGGTCCCGACGGGGTTGACGGCCGTCAGCAGGATCACCGCTAGCGCGGCGACGACCCCCATCGCGATGATGACGCCCAGCGGCGCCCCGACCTTGCGCACCTTCCTCGGCAGCGGTCGCGGCGTGAAGGGGTTCGGCACGGGGGCAGCGTAGCGTCTGGGGCAGGCCGAGTTTGTCCAGCGTGGACACCGTCGAGTAGTCTCAACGGGTACCCGTGTGCGCGCGATTGCGCATAGCACCAGTACTCACCACATCAATTGTCCCTACGATTCAACCTGTCCGGAGCCACCCACCACATGCCAAGTCCGTCCATCACCTCGCCGCAAGTAGCCATCAACGACATTGGCTCTGCCGAGGACTTCCTCGCCGCGATCGACAAGACCATCAAGTACTTCAACGATGGCGACATCGTCGAAGGCACCATCGTCAAGGTCGACCGTGACGAAGTTCTGCTCGACATCGGTTACAAGACCGAGGGTGTCATTCCCTCCCGCGAACTCTCCATCAAGCACGACGTCGACCCCTCAGAGGTGGTGTCCGTCGGTGACGAGGTCGAAGCACTGGTCCTCACCAAGGAGGACAAAGAAGGTCGTCTGATCCTGTCCAAGAAGCGCGCTCAGTACGAGCGCGCCTGGGGCACGATCGAGGAGCTCAAGGAGAAGGACGAGGCCGTCAAGGGCACCGTCATCGAGGTCGTCAAGGGTGGTCTCATCCTCGACATCGGCCTGCGCGGCTTCCTGCCCGCATCGCTGGTCGAGATGCGTCGCGTGCGCGATCTGCAGCCGTACATCGGCAAGGAGATCGAAGCCAAGATCATCGAGCTCGACAAGAACCGCAACAACGTAGTGCTCTCGCGCCGCGCCTGGCTCGAGCAGACGCAGTCCGAGGTGCGCAGCGAGTTCCTGAACCAGCTGCAGAAGGGCGCGGTCCGCAAGGGCGTCGTCTCCTCGATCGTCAACTTCGGCGCGTTCGTGGACCTGGGCGGCGTCGACGGCCTGGTGCACGTCTCCGAGCTGTCGTGGAAGCACATCGATCACCCCTCCGAGGTCGTGCAGGTGGGCGACGAGGTCACCGTCGAGGTGCTCGACGTCGACATGGACCGCGAGCGGGTTTCGTTGTCGCTCAAGGCAACTCAGGAAGATCCGTGGCGCCACTTCGCGCGTACCCACGCGATCGGCCAGATCGTGCCCGGCAAGGTCACCAAGCTGGTGCCGTTCGGTGCGTTCGTCCGCGTCGAGGAGGGCATCGAGGGCCTGGTGCACATCTCGGAGCTGTCCGAGCGCCACGTCGAGGTCCCGGACCAGGTGGTCCAGGTCGGCGACGACGCCATGGTCAAGGTCATCGACATCGATCTCGATCGTCGTCGCATCTCGCTGAGCCTCAAGCAGGCCAACGAGGACTACACCGAGGAGTTCGACCCGTCGAAGTACGGCATGGCCGACAGCTACGACGAGGCGGGCAACTACATCTTCCCCGAGGGCTTCGACTCGGAGACCAACGAGTGGCTCGAGGGTTTCGAGAAGCAGCGTGACGAATGGGAGGCCCGGTACGCCGAGGCCGAGCGTCGCCACAAGATGCACACCGCGCAGATGGAGAAGTTCGCGGCGGCCGATGCGGAGGCAGCCAGCCGGCCCGCCACCGCCAACGGTTCCTCGACGTCGTCCAGCTCGGGTGAGCCCTCCACCGGCGGAACGCTCGCCAGTGACGCTCAGCTGGCCGCGCTGCGGGAGAAGCTCGCAGGCAACGCCTAAGTTCGCGACCGAACGCCCCGGCTCATCGCGAGCCGGGGCGTTCGCCGTATGCGGCCCCTGACACACTGGTGCCGTGCTTCGTATCGGGTTGACCGGCGGTATCGGCGCCGGAAAGTCAACGGTGTCCTCGACGTTCGACGAACTCGGCGGGGTGATCGTCGACGGCGACGTCATCTCCCGCGAGGTCGTGCAGCCCGGCACCGAGGGCCTGGCCGCGCTCGTCGAGGCCTTCGGATCGGAGATCCTGCTGCCCGACGGCGCGCTGAACCGGCCCGCGCTGGCGGCGGTGGCGTTCAGCGACGACGAGAAGCGCGCAACCCTGAACGGGATCGTGCATCCGCTGGTCGGGAAGCGGCGGGCCGAGCTGATCGAGGCGGCGCCGCAGGACGCGGTCATCGTCGAGGACATTCCCCTGCTGGTGGAGTCGCAGATGGCTCCCATGTTCCCGCTGGTGATCGTCGTCCACGCCGACGAGGAGACGCGGGTGGCGCGCCTGACCGGACAGCGGGGCATGCCCGAGGCCGATGCGCGGGCCAGGATCGCCGCCCAGGCCAGCGAGGAACAGCGCCGCCGGGTGGCCGACGTCTGGCTCGAGAACACCGGCACGCCAACAGAACTCGCCGACCGCGCCCGCGCGCTGTGGACCGAGCGCATCCTGCCCTTCGCCCATAACGTGCAGTGCGGCCGGCCCGCGCAGGTGGCCCCGCGCCTGGTGGCCGCCGACCCGTCCTGGGCCGATCAGGCCGCCCGCATCCTGGCCCGGTTGCGGACGACCTGCGGGCACCGGGCGATCCGGGTCGACCACGTCGGCTCCACCGCGGTGCCCGGACTCGACGCCAAGGACGTCATCGACGTCCAGGTCACCGTCGCGTCACTGGACGTCGCCGACGAATTGGCCGACGCGCTGCTGGCCGCCGGCTACCCCCTGGTTCCCGACATCACCTCGGACGTCGCGCACACCGAGGACGAATCGTTGTGGCACAAGCGATTTCATGCCTCCGCCGACCCCGGCCGACCGACGAACGTCCACCTGCGGGTCGACGGCTGGCCCGGCCAGCAGTTCGCCCTCCTGTTCGTCGACTGGCTGACGGCCGATGCCGACGCACGCGCGGAGTACCTCGCGACGAAGCGCGCGGTAGCCGACGAGGGTCACGAGACCGCGGGGGAGTACGCCGTCGCGAAGGAACCGTGGTTCGCCGACGCCTACCGCCGGGCGTGGCAGTGGGCCGTCGAGTCGAACTGGCGCGCCTAGCGTCAGGCCGCTGGCGCCGGTGGCGCGGGGTCCGACGGCGTGTCCGGCGGGGTCGGGTCGGTGGGGGCGGTGTTGCCGACGGGGAAGTTGGTGACCGTTCCGCAGCTGAGGACTCCGTAGCCGGGATCGTCGTGCTGCGGCGTCAACCGGGGGGCCACGAACTGGTCGGCCTCGGCGATGATCTGGTCGTCGACCAGGATTTCGCAGTGCAGGCTCGCGGAGTAGGGCCACTGGATCGACACCTGCATGCCCGCGTCGCGCGTCTGGGTCACGACGCCGGTGGCCTCGAAGGTGCGGCCGGGCACCATCGTCGGGGTGGCGGTGTTGACCTGATTGTCGGCGATCGCGTAGCTGATGGTCGCACCCCGCGAGACCCCGTCCACGCGCGCGCGATAGGTCACGTTGTAGGGACCCGGTCCGAGGTCGGCGGTCGGCGACGGCGGAGGCGTGTCGGCCGCCTGCGCGGTCGCGTCGGGCCCCTGGGGAGTGCCCGCGTCGCCGTGTGCGACCGAGGGAAAGACCTGCGCGCTGAGCAGCACGACGGTCGCTGCTGCGCCCGTCAGCAACCCACACTTAGTCAAGCTCATGACCACGGACACTACGCTGCCCGCCAGGTGAGGGCCATTTCGTGGGTCGCCAGCCAGCGGTCGAGGTCGTACGCGTGGCGGGCCAGACCGTCGATGGCGGTGACCGCGGTCTGGACGGCTTCGACCGCGGTCGCCGACGTCACCAGGCCCTCCCGAACCGCGTCGAACAGTTCGTCGACGTCGATGAGCGATGGCGGCGAACCGGTCCGCAGGACCAGGTCCAGATAGAGGTCCTCGGCGTGCCAGACGCGGCCGTCGACGGTCACGCGGACGACGTCGAGGTAGTAGTCCTGCTCGCGCTCGTAGCCAGGGTTGAAGTGGAAGATCGTCACCCGTAACCCGAGCGACGGCAGCAGCCACGACTCCAGATAGTGGAACTGGTCGCGGCCCGGCGTCGGCCTGGCCAGGTAGAGGCCCCACGGCTTCTCCAGGTACACCTCGACGGCCCGCACGATGCCCTTGGGGTCGGTGTTCGTGCGGGCGTCGACGTCGAAGACCTCGCGTTTCGGTGGGTGGATGCCGCCAGCCTAGAGCGCGGAGGGTGCTGGGGAAGAGAAGTTGTCGGTGGTTGGTTCTAACCTGGTGAACATGGCTTTCGCTACCGAGTATCCCGTCGTCGCGCACTCCGAGTACCGCGCGGTCGACGACGTCGTGCGCGCAGGCGGCGAGTTCCGGGTCGTCAGCGAGCACTCGCCGGCCGGTGACCAGCCCGCGGCCATCGCGGAGCTGGAGCGCCGCATCAACGCGGGGGAGCGCGACGTCGTCCTGCTCGGCGCCACGGGCACCGGCAAGTCCGCGACCACCGCGTGGCTCATCGAACGGCTCCAGCGTCCCACGCTGGTGATGGCGCCGAACAAGACGCTGGCCGCGCAGCTCGCCAACGAGCTGCGAGAGATGCTGCCCAACAACGCCGTCGAGTACTTCGTCTCGTACTACGACTACTACCAACCCGAGGCGTACATCGCCCAGACCGACACCTACATCGAGAAGGACAGCTCGGTCAACGACGACGTCGAACGGCTCAGGCACTCGGCGACGGCCAACCTGCTGTCGCGTCGCGACGTCGTGGTGGTGGCCTCGGTGTCGTGCATCTACGGCCTCGGCACCCCGCAGTCCTACCTGGACCGCTCCGTCGAGTTGACCGTCGGGGACGAGGTGCCCAGGGACGCCCTGCTGCGACTGCTCGTCGACGTGCAGTACACCCGCAACGACATGTCGTTCACCCGTGGCACGTTCCGCGTTCGCGGTGACACCGTCGAGATCATCCCCAGCTACGAGGAGCTCGCGGTGCGCATCGAGTTCTTCGGCGACGAGATCGAGGCGCTCTACTACATGCACCCGCTCACGGGTGACGTCATTCGCAAGGTCGACTCGCTGCGGGTCTTCCCCGCGACCCACTACGTCGCCGGGCCCGAGCGGATGGCCCAGGCGATCGCCAGCATCGAGCGGGAGCTGGAGGAACGTCTCGCCGAGCTCGAGGGTCAGGGCAAACTGCTTGAGGCGCAACGACTTCGGATGCGCACCAACTACGACGTCGAGATGATGAAGCAGGTCGGGTTCTGCTCGGGCATCGAGAACTACTCGCGGCACATCGACGGTCGTGGGCCGGGTACCGCGCCCGCGACCCTGCTCGACTTCTTCCCCGAGGACTTCCTGATGGTCATCGACGAGTCGCACGTCACCGTGCCTCAGATCGGTGGCATGTACGAGGGCGACATGTCCCGCAAGCGCAACCTCGTCGACTTCGGCTTCCGGCTGCCCTCGGCGGTGGACAACCGGCCGTTGACGTGGGAGGAGTTCGCGAGCCGCGTCGGGCAGACGGTCTACCTGTCGGCGACGCCCGGTCCCTACGAGCTCAGCCAGTCCGCCGGCGAGTTCGTGGAGCAGGTCATCCGCCCGACCGGGCTGGTGGACCCGCACATCGTGGTGAAGCCGACGAAGGGCCAGATCGACGACCTGATCGGCGAGATCCGCAAGCGCACCGAGCTCGACGAACGCGTCCTGGTGACGACGCTGACCAAGAAGATGGCCGAAGACCTCACCGACTACCTGCTCGAGCTCGGCATCAGGGTGCGGTACCTGCACTCCGAGGTCGACACGCTGCGCCGCGTCGAGCTGCTGCGGCAGCTGCGGCTCGGCGAGTACGACGTGCTCGTCGGCATCAACCTCCTGCGAGAGGGTCTCGACCTGCCGGAGGTCTCCTTGGTGGCGATCCTCGACGCCGACAAGGAAGGATTCCTGCGGTCGGCGAGGAGCTTGATCCAGACGATCGGCCGTGCCGCCCGCAACGTGTCCGGCGAAGTGCACATGTACGCCGACAAGATCACCGACTCCATGCGCGAGGCGATCGACGAGACCGAACGCCGACGGGCGAAGCAGATCGCCTACAACGAGGCCCACGGTGTGGATCCTCAGCCCCTGCGCAAGAAGATCGCCGACATCCTCGACCAGGTCTACCGCGAGGCCGACGACACCGACGCCACCGTCGACGTCGGCGGATCGGGCCGCAACGCATCACGGGGCCGGCGGGCGCAGGGCGAGCCGGGACGTGCGGTCAGCGCCGGGATCATCGAGGGGCGCGACACCTCGAACATGCCGCGTGCCGAGCTGGCCGACCTGATCAAGGACCTCACGGCCCAGATGATGGCGGCCGCGCGGGATCTGCAGTTCGAGCTGGCCGGTCGCATTCGCGACGAGATCCACGACCTGAAGAAGGAATTGCGCGGCATGGATGCTGCCGGCCTCAAGTGAGGCCGGGGCCCCATGGCTTGATCTCAACCGTGGTTGAGCTTCTACGGTGGCCGTCGTGACGCAGACGCAGCGCTCCGCCAAGGGCGGATGGCGTGAACTCCTCGGCCCGCGGAATCTGGGTGCCTCGACGGTGCTCGCCGGTGGGGTGGCGCTGTATGCCACCAACGACTTCCTGACCATCAGCCTGCTGCCCAGCGCCGTCACCGAGATCGGCGGTCAACGACTCTACGCCTGGGTGACGACGGTCTATCTGGTCGCGTCGGTGGTGGCCGCCACGACGGTGGGCCCGGTGTTGACCAAGCTCGGGCCGCGCTGGGCCTACGTCTCGGGGCTGGTCGTGTTCGGCGTGGGCAGCGCGACGTGCGCGGTGGCGCCGAGCATGGAGTTCCTGCTCGTCGGTCGCGTGGTGCAGGGGGCCGCGGGCGGTCTGCTGGCCGGGTTGGGCTACGCCGTCATCAATGCCGCTCTGCCGCAATCGTTGTGGACGAGGGCGTCGGCGCTGGTGTCGGCGATGTGGGGGGTGGGCACGCTGGTGGGGCCGGCCGCCGGGGGACTGTTCGCCCAATTCGGTTCGTGGCGTTGGGCATTCAGCGCTCTAGCCATCCTGACCGCGGCCATGGCGCTGCTGGTGCCGTTCGCGCTGCCGGCACGGGAGTCCGGCGACCGGCGGCAGGCCGACCGCATCCCGGTGTGGTCGCTGCTGCTGCTCGGCGCCGCGGCGTTGGCGATCAGCGTGGCCGGCGTCGTCCACGACGTCGTGACGACGGCGGTGCTCCTGGTCGCCGGGGTGGCACTGGTGGCGCTGTTCCTCGTCGTGGACCGACGCACCGAAGCATCCGTGCTGCCGCCCACGGCCTTTCGCCCCGGCCCGCTCAAGTG
This sequence comes from Mycolicibacterium madagascariense, assembly GCF_010729665.1. Classification (NCBI taxonomy): domain Bacteria; kingdom Bacillati; phylum Actinomycetota; class Actinomycetes; order Mycobacteriales; family Mycobacteriaceae; genus Mycobacterium; species Mycolicibacterium madagascariense. The sequence continues at coordinate 2,897,824 of NZ_AP022610.1, forward strand.
GATCTATCTGACCCTCGGCGTGCTGATGGCCGCGACGATGGCCGACATGTACGTGCCCCTCTTCGGGCAACGGTTGGCCCATCTGGCGCCCGTCGCCGCCGGGTTCCTGGGCGTCTCCGTCGCGGTCGGGTGGACGATCAGCGAGATCACCAGCGCCTCGCTGACCCGCACGGCGACCATCGTGCGGGTCGTCACCGCCGCGCCCCTGGTCATGGCGACCGGACTGGCAGTGGCGGCGCTGACCCAGGTCGTCGACGCGCCGGGCGTCGTCGTGGCGGTGTGGGTGGGAGCGCTGATCGTCACCGGCACCGGTGTCGGCGCGGCGTGGCCCCATTTGTCGGCCTGGGCGATGGGCAGCGGGAGTAGCCCGGCCGAGGGCCGCACCGCGTCCGCGGCGATCAATACCGTGCAGCTGATGTGCGGCGCGTTCGGCGCGGGGGTGGCCGGCGTCGTCGTCAACCTGACCGAGCGCGGTGATGCGACCGCCGCGCACTGGCTGTTCGCCACCATGGCCGTCCTTGCTGCCCTCGGCGGCGTCGCCTCCTACCGCGCCAGCAGGGACCGCACGGCGCGCTCGGGCGTCGGCTAGTCGGGATCGTCGTCGATCTGGCGTACCGCGGTCACCCCGTCGATGCGTGCCAGCGCGGACGGCGCCTGGCGAATACCGTTGCCGGACAACGTCAGGAACGCTCCGCCGGCGGGGTCTGCCTCCAGCTCCGCGAGCTGCCAGTCGCGCCGGTCGCAGGCCTGCAACACCGCCGCCAGTACCTCGCGGTCGTCGGCATAGGTGACGTGGACGCGGATGGATCCGCTGAGCCGCGATGCCAGCCGCTTCGCCAGCGGCATGAACCCCAGAATGATGAGGAAGTGCATCGCGGTCACCACGCACGCCAGCAGCAGCAGGCCCGAGCCGGCGGCCATGCCAATCGCGGCTGATTCCCAGACCGCCGCTGCGGTCGTCAGACCGTGTACCGAGCCGCGGCGGAAGATGATGATGCCCGCGCCGAGAAAGCCGATGCCGGAGACGATTTGGGCCGCCACGCGAGACGGGTCGACGACGACGAGCCCCTGCACCAGCACGTCGGAGAATCCGTACTTGCTCACCAAGAGGATCAACGCCGCGGCGAGGCCGACGATGGTCTGGGTTCGCAGGCCCGCGCTCTTGCCCTGGATCTCGCGCTCGAGACCGATCAGGGCGGTCAGCCCGAACGCCGTGAACAGTTCGACGAGCTGGCGGACGCCTTGGCCGGGTCCGCCGAAGAACGGAGGGTCGGCCAACCACGCGATCATGCGGACAAGGTATCGCGGACGTCGCGCTCGGCGGTGGATCTCGGGACGTTCCACACGGACTCTGCCCACGCCGGTCGCAAGCGATCACACCGAGCGAAAGGGTGGGCTGGGCGGTGGCGCGGTGGCATCGTCAACGTCGACGCGGGTGTGGCTGAGTGGCTAGGCACCGGCCTGCAAAGCCGTTTACACGGGTTCGAATCCCGTCATCCGCTCGCGTGTCTCGACTCTGCGTCCATGGCGCGGAAGTGCGAGAGGCCGTGGCTCGACTCCGCCCTCAGCACAGAGTCGAGCCCTCGGCGTGCGTCGGCGACGCGGCCCCAGTGGGTGCCCAGCAGGATGAGTGCTGCCCCGCTGACCCCGACGGCGGTGACGGGATCTCCGGCGAGCAGCACCCCGAACGCCGCGGCGCACAGCGGTTCGGTGCCCAGCAGCAGGCTCACCCGCGCCGGCGAGGTGCGCCGCACGGCCCACGTCTGCACGACGAAGGCGAACACCGTGCAGACCAGCGCGAGGTAGCCGACGAGGAGCCATGACCGCGTGGTCAGGTGAGCTGCGACGGCACCGACGCCGCGCCCGGTGAACGGCGACAGCGTCGCGAACACCACCAGTCCAGTACACAGCTGGACGAGGGTGACGCGGCCGGAGTCGAAGGTGCGTCCCGCCGAGAGCCGCGCGAGGACGGTCACGTGGACCGCGCGCGCCGCGGCGGCGAACAGGATCCACAGATCGCCGACGTTCGGCATGGCGAATCCACCGGCCTGAGTCAGCAGGCCGACTCCCGCCACCGCGACGACGGCCGCGCCGTAGCACGCCGATGGGAGGTGCGTGCGCCGGATCCAGTGCTCGCACAGCGGCGTCATGACGATCGTCAGGGAGATGATGAGCCCCGCATTGGAGGCCGACGTCCCGACGACACCGAACGTCTCGAGGGTGAACACGACGCTGAGAAGGAGCCCACACAGCGTGCCCACGGCCACCTCGGAACCACTGAGGTGCCGCAGCCGCGGTGCTAGCACGACGGCCAAACCCAGTGCGGCAACGGCGAATCTGAGCACGAGGAACGCGAACACGCCGTCCGGGGTGATGAGCTCCTTGGCGGCGAGATAGCTCGATCCCCACCCGACGGCGACGGCCAGGAGCGCGAGATCCACGGGGGAACGGAGCGGACGGTGCACCAGTGGCGCCCCTCTCGATCGGCACGGAGCCGGCCACCTCGACGGCCGGGCGGCGGCGGGTGCCGCGGCGACACCATGATCGGCAGGATCGATCCGGTAGGACAAGCGAGACTTTTCGACGGCAACGTGTAGTTTTGCTACATGGATGCCTCGCGGCTGCGCCTGTTGCGCGAACTGGCCGAGCGCGGCACGGTCCATGCCGCCGCCGACGCGATGTCGCTCACGCCCTCGGCGGTGTCCCAGCAGCTCAAGATCCTGCAACGCGAGGCAGGCGTGCCGCTCCTGGAACCCGCCGGGCGCCGGTTGCGGCTCACCGACGCCGGCCGGGTGCTGGTCGCGCGGGCCGACGAGGTGCTCGCCGCACTGGACCGCGCGCAGGCGGACATGGACGCACTGCGCACCACACCGCTCGGGGTCGTGCGGGTCGCCATGTTCCCCTCCGGCGCGGCAATGTTGTTGGCAGCGCTCATCACTCGAGCCGCGGCCGTCGGCGTCGACGTGCTCGGGCGCGACGTCGACCTGCCCGCGGCGAGTGCGCCGGCCCAGCTCGCGGACTTCGACGTCGTCGTCGTCCATCGAGACGAGCGTGACGCCGCGCCGTGGGGTCCTCGCATCGACTCCACCCCGCTGCTCCGGGAACCGCTGGAAGTCGTGCTGCCGCCCCGTCATCGGCTGGCGCGGCGCACCCGGGTGCCCCTCGCCGAACTCGCCGACGAACCGTGGATCAGCGTCGAGGGCGGTCTGATGGTCGACGACGTGTTGCGCTCGCTGGCCACCATCTCGGGGGTGCAACCGCGAGTCGTGCAGCGCGTCAACGACTTTCGGGTGACCGAGGAACTGGTCATGGCGGGTGTGGGCGTGGCGCTGATGCCGCGCTACGTGCTCGCGACGCGGGCTTTGGTCCGCCGACCCCTCGAGGGAATCCGCGTCGCCCGTCGCATCGAAGCCGTCACCCGGGCCGGCGCGACCGCGCGACCCGCCGTCGGCGCAGTCGTCGACGTGCTCGCGACGGTGGCGCAGGAGATCGTCACCGCGAACACCCGGCCGGAATGAGCGCGCGGGGCGGCTCAGCAGCTCAGTCGCCGACCGATGCCGGCGGGCGGGGACACCGTCTGGAGGCAGCCGAATCCCGTGACACCGGAAGCGTTCATCGCTACCGCCGACTGGTGGGCGTAGTCGACGCAGAACAGCCCGGCGACGGCATCGGCCCGGCACCGGTAGTCGCCGAACGCCAACGTCCGGCCCGCGGGCAACTCCGCGCCCGTGCCGTTGCCGAACGGCCCGGGATCACCGTGCACCGACCCGACGTCGACGGTGGTTCCCGGGAAGTCGACCCAGTTGCCCTTCCATTCGCCTTCGGCGTCGGCGGGGCGCGGTGGCGGGTTGGTGAGCTTGAGCAGGCAGGCGAGCGCACCGTCCTGGTACTGGTTTGTGACGCAGTTCGCGGCCGTCCCCGCCGTCGTGAAGGCGACGCCGTCCCCGAGCGACGTGGCTTCGCCGTCCCTGGTCATCGTGTGGAAGCCGGCGGGATCGGCGGGTGTGCCCGCCTCGATCCACGCGATGACGGCGGCGATGCCGGCCCCTGCGGCGGGCGCCGCGGTCGGCGCCGGCTTCGGCGAGGTCGACGTCGGAGAACCGGTGGGCGCCGAACTGGTCGGCGCGCTCGACGTGGGCGATGACGTGGGCGACGACACGGGCGATCCGACCGTGCCGCTCGAACAGGCCGCCACCAGCGCCGACGCGGCGATGACCGGGACGAGTCGCATGGGCACCAGGTTAGCGGGCGGCCCGTCCGCCGCGTCTTCCGCGGCCGGGTTCGCTAACGTCGGGTGATGCACGAACGCACCATTCGCGTCACCATCGACAGCGGCGTCATCGAGGGGTTCACCTCCGACGGCGTGCACCGCTGGCGTTCGATTCCGTTTGCCAGCCCTCCGGTCGGTCCGCTGCGCCTGCGGGCGCCTCGACCCGTCGAGCCGTGGCCGGGCGTGCGCTACTGCCATGGGTACACCTACTGCGCGCCACAGGACCGCAAGTACACGATGACCGGCGTCGGCAAGTTCCAGCCGATGAGTGAGGACTGTCTGACCCTGAACGTGGTGGCCCCCGAGACCGTCGGCGCGACCGACGGACCACTTCCGGTCATGTTCTTCATCCACGGCGGCGGCTACATCCTCGGCAGCTCGGCCACCCCGATCTACGACGGTGCCGCCCTGGCGCGGCGCGGCTGCGTCTACGTCTCGGTGAACTACCGCCTGGGTGCGCTCGGCTGCATGGACCTCTCCTCGCTGAGCACGCGCGAGCACCCGATCGAGGACAACCTGTTCCTCCGCGACCTGGTCATGGCATTGCGCTGGGTCAGGGACAACGCCGCGGTCTTCGGTGGCGATCCGGACAACGTCACCATCTTCGGCGAGAGCGCGGGCGCGCACGCCGTGGCGACGCTGCTCGCCACCCCGGCCGCCAAAGGGCTCTTCGCGCAAGCGATTTCGGAGAGTCCGGCCAGCGGCATGGCGGGGCCGCCCGACGTCGCGGCAGCATTCGCCGACGACTTCGTCGAGGCCCTCGGGGTCGACCGGTCCGACGGCGCCGCGGCCGCGATGGCGGCGCGGCCCTCGGAGTTGGTCACCGCGCTGAATCGGGTGATGCGGCACGGCATGAAGGAGATGCGCGGCGCGTTCGTCGTCGGCCCGACCTACGACACCGAGTACCTGCCGACCGATCCGGTGCGGGCCATGGCGGACGGTACCGCCCACCGGGTGCCGCTGATCGTGGGCACCAACGCCGACGAGGGCCGGCTGTTCACCCGGTTCCTGCAGTTGCTGCCGATGACCGAGCCCGCCATCGACATGTTGCTCGCCGACTCCGACGTCGAGTCCCGCGAGCGGATCACGAAGGCCTACCCCGGCTATCCCAGCCCCAGCGCGTGCGTGCGGCTCGGCGGCGACTTCGCGTTCGGGACCGCCGCGTGGCAGATCGCGTCCGCGCACGGCAGGCACGCCCCGACGTTCGTCTACCGCTACGACTACGCACCGCGCACGTTCCACTGGTCGGGTCTGGGTGCCACGCACGCCACCGAGCTGTTCGCGGTCTTCGACGTCTACCGCACGCGGTTCGGTTCGCTGATGACCGCGGCCGCCGACCGCCGCTCCGCCCGGCGGGTGAGCAACGACGTGCAGAACAGGTGGCGGGCATTCAGCCGTACGGGGGTTCCCGGCGACGGCTGGCCGGAGTACGGACGCGACCGGGCCGTCATGGTCTTCGACCGACGCTCGCGCGTGGAGTACGACCCCGACGCCGAGCGCAGAACGGCGTGGGAGGGTTTCACGCTCGCCACGCACTGAGCCATTCTCGCTGCGGGGCCAGCAGCGATGTGATCCAGTGAAGGCGTGACGCACCCCCTGGATCCGCTCTCGGCCGACGAATTCCGCGCTGTCGCTGCACTGTTGCGGCGCGAGCGGCAGGTCAGTGCGACGCCGACGGCGACGTCCGAGCTCGGATGGCGGATCGCCTCCGTCGAACTCGTCGAGCCGAGCAAGGACGAACTCGCGGCGTTCGAGGCCGAGGGGACGGTGCCCGAGCGCCGCGCCAAGGCCATCTGCCTGAATCGCTCCGCCAACGCCACCTACCGCAGCGTGGTCGCGCTCGGCGCCGACCGCGTGGAGACCTTCGAGCACGTGCCCGGCGTGCAGGCCAACTTCACCGTCGACGAGTTCACCGAGTGCGACGAGATGTTGCGCGCCCATCCCGACGTCATCGCCGCGCTCGCCCGCCGCGGCATCACCGACCTCGCCAACGTCTTCATGGACACCTGGACCTTCGGGGCCGCGGTCGCGCCGCCGGAATACCGCGATCGCAGACTGGGCTGGTCGGACACCTGGCGCAAGGAGGCCCCCGGCGCCAACCCGTATGCGCACCTGATCAGCGGACTGCACTGCATCGTCGATCTGAACACCATGGAGCTGCTGCGGGTCGAGGACGACGGCGGCGTCGAAACCCCAATTGTCATGGGCGAATACGTGCCCTCGCATGTTCCGGAGCGCATCCGCGCGGCGTCGACCCGCGAACCGCTCACGCCGCTGTTCGTCACCCAGCCCGACGGTCCGTCCTTCACGCTCGACGGCAACCTCCTGCAATGGCAGAACTGGTCGCTGCGCATCGGCTTCAACTACCGGGAGGGCATGACGCTGCACACGGTGGGCTACCGCGATGGGGGCCGCGTCCGGTCGGTGGCGCACCGCATGTCGTTCGCCGAGATGATCGTGCCCTACCGCGACTCGTCGGTGGATCACTACCGCCGCACCGCGTTCGACATCGGCGAGTGGGGTCTCGGCTTCATGACGACGTCACTCGAGCTGGGATGCGACTGCCTCGGCGAAATCCGTTATTTGGACGCCGTGATCCACGACAGCGCGGGGGAGCCGATCACCATCGTCAACGCGATCTGCATCCACGAGGAGGACGGCGCCGTGCTGTGGAAGCACGTCGACCACGATGCGGGCGCCGAGGTGCGGCGCATGCGCCGCCTCACCATCTCGTTCCACGTGACGGTCGCGAACTACGAGTACCTCGTCTACTGGCGGCTCTACCAGGACGGCAACATCGAATGCGAGGTCAGGGCCACCGGCATCATGGTCACCACGCCGTTGGCACCGGGCGCCCCGCACCCCAACGGCACGCTCGTCGACGAGCGGACGTATGCGCCCTTCCATCAACACTTCCTGGTCGCGCGCCTCGACATGGACGTCGACGGCAGGGACAACACGGTCGTCATGTCGGAGTCCTACGCCGAGCCGATGGGACCCCAGAATCCGTACGGCCTCTCGGTGGTCACCAGGAACGTTCCGCTGCGCACCGAGAGCGAGGGCAAGCAGGACGTCGACTTCAGCACCCAGCGTGGGTGGAAGGTGGTCAACACCAACGTCGTCAACGGTCTGGGCACCCATCCCGCCTACAAGCTGGTGCCCGGCGGTGCCATCCCGCCGATGTTCGATCCGGAGTCACCAGTGCTCAAGCGCGCCAACGTCATTGGTCACACCCTGTGGGTCACGCCGAACTCGGCCGCCGAACGTTGGCCGGCGGGGGAATTCGTGAACCAGTCGGAGAGCGACACGGGTCTCGGGCAGTGGACCACCGCGAACCGGTCCATCGACGACACCGACGTCGTGCTCTGGTACGTCTTCGGGCTGCATCACATCACCCGCCCGGAGGACTGGCCCGTGATGCCGGTCGACGTCGTGTCGTTCTGGCTCAAGCCCTTTGGCTTCTTCGACCGCAACCCGGCCCTCGACGTGCCCCCCACCGTCTCGGACGTCTGCCACGCCGAGAGTCGACCCTCGTGAACCCGCCCCTCGTGCAGCGCCCCGACGACCTCACCACGGAGTGGCTGACCGAGGCGCTCGGTGCGGGCCGCGTCGGCGCGTTCTCGACCGAACGCATCGGCACCGGGCAGATGAGCGAGTGCTACCGCGTCGCGCTGACCTACGCCGACGGCGAGCACGGGCCCGCGTCGGTCGTCCTCAAGGTCGCCGCGGCCGATGCGAGCAGCAGGCAGACCGGGCTGGCGATGGGCCTCTACGAGCGCGAGGTCCGGTTCTACACCGACGTCGCACCCACACTGGACGGGCCGCTCTCACCGTGCCACCACGCCGCCTACGATCCGGCCACCGGCGCGTTCGATCTGCTGCTGGGCGACGCCGCGCCCGCCGCCGTCGGCGACGAGATCGCCGGGGCCTCGATCGCCCAGGCGACGCTGGCGCTGACCCAGCTCGGCCGCGTGCACGGGCCGCTGCTCGGCAATGCCGCGCTGGCGGGCGCCGACTGGCTCAACCGCGAATCCCCGCTCAGTCAGGGCCTCTTCGCGGCCCTCCATGTCGGGTTCAGTGAGCGCTACGGAGACGCCATCGCCCCCGAACACCGCGACGTGTGCGAACGGCTGGTCGCGTCGTTCGACGCCTACGGCCTCGCCCAGGCGGCCGACGGACGACCGCAGGGACTGGTGCACGGCGACTACCGCTTGGACAACCTGCTCTTCGGCGAGGACGGCGCCGACCGCCCGCTGACGGTCGTGGACTGGCAGACCGTGACGTGGGGACCTGCGCTCACCGACGTGGCCTACTTCCTCGGCTGCGCACTGCCCGTCGAGCAGCGCCGCGCGCACGGCGACGAGCTGCTGCGCGCGTACCACGACGCCCTCGGCCCCGACGCCCCGCTCACCCTCGACGACGTCCGCGACGGCGTCCGCCACGCCAGCTTCTTCGGGGTGATGATGTCGATCGTCTCGCCCATGCTCGTGGAGCGCACCGAGCGTGGGGACCGGATGTTCATGACGATGATCGCCAGGCACTGCAGCCACGTCATCGACCTGGACGCGCTGTCGATCCTGCCGCCGCCCGCCACACCGGAACCGTTGCGGCCCAACGTAGTCGACGAAGGCCCGCACGAGCCGACCGATGAGGCGCTGTGGAGCGAGAGCTGGTACTTCGACTTCGCCGACCCCGGCCAGAACGTCGGCGGCTGGCTGCGCCTCGGGCTGCTCCCCAATCAGGGACGTGCCTGGATCAACGCCCTCCTGTGCGGGCCCGGCCTGCCCACCGTCGCCGTGCTGGACTTCGCCGCGCCCCTGCCGACCGATCACACCCGCGTCCGCACCGACGAGGTCGACCTGCGGCTCGACGCCACCGCGCCGCTGCAGTCCTACCGGGTGTCGCTGCGTGGCCGCGGGCTGGCCTACGACGATCCGGCGGGCCTGCTGCACGGCGCGCCCGGCCGGCCCGTCGACCTGGAGCTGGACCTGGTGTGGACCACCGCGGGGGTCCCGTATCGGTACCGCCTGTCGACGCGGTACGAGATCCCGTGCACGGTGTCGGGCACGGTGACCACCGACGGCCATGCGTTCGCCCTGACCGACGTCGCAGGCCAGCGCGATCACTCCTGGGCGGCGCGGGACTGGTGGGGGATGGACTGGGTCTGGAGCGCACTGCATCTCGACGACGGCACCCACGTCCACGGCCTCGATCTGCGCATCCCCGGTGCGCCCCGGATGGCGGCGGGCTACGTCCAGCGCGACGGGCAGCTGGTGGAGCTGCAGACCGTCGTCGCGACGGAGACCTTCGGCGCCGACGGGCTGCCGCTCGCCACCACGCTCGACCTCGAGCCGGGCGGCCTCACCGCGACCATCGACGTGCGCGGGCACGCCCCCGTGCTGCTGTCGTCGGACGACGGTAGGGTCAGCAGCTTTCCGCGCGCCTGGGCCACGGTGACCACGACCGACGGCCGCACCGGCGTCGGCTGGATCGAATGGAACCGCAATGGCGCGACCTGAGCCGCGTCAGTCCAGATGAGCGCGGTCGTCGTCGAGGTCGTCGCGGCGTAGGCCCATCGGGGTCGCGGCGGGGACGTCGCCGCCGGCGATCACGGCCCTGGTGATGGGCGTGAGCGTGGCGAAGAGCAGCTCGAGCTCGCGGTCGCTCAGGGCGTCGAACGCCGACAGCGACATCGCGTCGGTCGTGTCTTCGAGGTGCTGCTTGAACGCGCGGCCCGAATCCGTCAGTGCGCCACCGTCGTCGAGCAATCCCATGGCGGCGAGCCGCTGCGAGCACGAGCTCCACTCGGCGTCGTCGTACTGTCGGCTGCGCACGATGAAGTCCTTGGGCACGCGATCGGCCGCCGCATGCAGGACGTTGGATTCGCGGCCGCCGACGCCGTGGGCGACGAGGACGGCGACGTGCGTGTCCCCGCGGTGTTCGCGAAGCAGGGTGGCAGCGTGCCAGAGTCGCGCGACGGGCTCGTCGGGCCAGGGCAGGGCGCGGTTCGCCGCGTAGAGCGCCCGCCCGTCGAGCGGCGCCGCGGCGGCCGCCTTGCCGAGCAGGTCGGCGGCCGTGCGCACGGCGTCGTCGTCGGTCACCCCACAACGACGCAGCGCAGCTACCGCGGCCGACTCGCGCGCCCGCAGCGCGGCGGCCGGGCCGGCATGCTCCCACGCGTCGGGCAGGGCCCTGGCGACGTGGCCGGGCGCGAAGTTGTAGAAGAGCGCGGCGACGACATCGGCCCCCACCGTGCCGAGCGGGGCGGCGCGACCGCCGAAGTAGCCCATCCAGTAGCCCCGAAATCCCAACTCGTCGAACGCCTGACGCGATTCCGGTGCGAAGTAGGTGAGCGCGTGTACGGGTTCGAACCGGTCGAACAATCGGCGAGCCGTCGTCGGTGTCCTGCTCATCGTGCCTCCTCCGTCGAACTGACGTCGCTGACCGCTTCGTCGATGATGGCCCGCATCGCGCGCTCCGCCGCCTCCTCGTCCCGCAGCCGGATGGCACGGGCGACCTCGTCGTGCAGGGCGATGGCCTCGGGATTCGGCGTCCGAGGCATCATGCCGTGGTGGGTGCGTCCGGTCAGCACCTCGGCCACGACGCCGTTGAGCGCGCGGAACATCTCATTACCGCTGGCCTCGAGAAGTGTTCGATGAAACACCTTGTCGGCCAACAGATATGACTCCAGATCACCCGCGCGTCCATGCATCACCATGTCGGAGACCGCGGCCGCCATGATCCGGCACTGATGCGGATCGGCGCGACGGGCGGCCAGCGCGGCCGCCGCAGGCTCGAAACCCCGGCGCAGCTCGGACAGTGACATCAGTTGCGCGGCACGGTCACCGGATTCCATGCGCCACCGAATCACCCTGGGGTCGAACACGTTCCACCGGTCGACCGGTTGAATGGTGATGCCGACCCGGCGGCGCGAGGCGACCAGGCCCATCGATTCGAGCACCCGGACGGCTTCGCGTGCCACGCTGCGCGAGACGCCGTATTGCGCCCCGACGCGTTCGAGGTTGATCACCCCGCCCGCGGGCAACACCCCCGAGGCGATCTCGGCGCCCAGACCCATCAGGACGTTGTCGTGCAACGCGCTGACAGGCGAGGGCACGATCACGGCATACATCTTGTCATAGCGTCCACTGGCGGGAGTAAGACAAGCTTTTTCCGCCATTCGATTGCAATAATCAGATCATTACGGCACGCTGTGTGATGCCAAACACGAGCAATGGGGGAGGGTCGGGCAGTGGCGTCACCGATCGTGGTCATGGGCGTCTCGGGTTCGGGGAAGTCGACCGTCGGGGCAGCGCTCGCCCAACGCTTGCGCGTCCCGTTCGCGGACGCCGACGACCTGCACCCCGCCGCGAACATCGCGAAGATGACGGCGGGCCATGCGCTCACCGACGAGGACCGCCGACCGTGGCTCGACGTGATCGGCCGCTGGCTCGCCGACCATCGCGAGGGCGGCGTCATGAGCTGCTCGGCGCTCAAGCGCGCCTACCGTGACCAATTGCGCTCGCACTGTCCCGACGTGGTCTTCCTGCACCTGGCGGGCACCCCGGAGGTGATCGGCCGCAGGCAGGCGAGCCGGCCCGGCCACTTCATGCCCCCGTCGCTGCTGGCCTCGCAGTTCCAGACACTGGAACCCCTCGACGACGACGAGGCCGGCGTCGCCATCGACGTCGATCAGGGCATCGACTCCATCATCGAGGAATACCTCGCACGCACCGGGCAGGAATCGTCGTGACCGCCGGCCTCACCGTGCTCGCCGACGACGCCCCGAAGCTGACCGAGCCGGTGGCCTCCGGTGGGCAGTTGCTGCTCGCCTTCCTGGCGGGCATCGCGGTCATCGTCGTGCTCATCACGGTGGTCAAGCTGCATCCGTTCCTGTCCCTCATCTTCGGTGCCCTCGTGGTCGGCATCGTGGCGGGTCAGGACGTCCAGGCCGTATTGTCCTCGTTCGCAAAGGGATTCGGCGATACCGCCGCCAGCGTCGGCACCCTGATCGCGCTGGGCGCCATGTTCGCCAAGCTCCTCGCCGACTCCGGCGGGGCGGACCAGATCGTCGACACCATCATCGGGCACTCCTCACCGCGGATGCTGCCGTGGGCAATGGCGTTGGTGGGAGCCATCATCGGGCTGCCGATGTTCTTCGAGATCGGTCTCGTGCTGCTGATGCCCGTCATCTACCTGGTGTCGCGCCGGTCGCAACAGTCGCTGGTGACCGTCGGAATCCCGGCCCTGGCCGGACTGTCCGCCATGCACGGATTCGTGCCGCCGCACCCGGGTCCACTGACGGCCATCGGCCTGCTCCACGCCGACCTCGGCATCACGCTGGCGCTCGGCGTGGTGGTCGCCGTCCCGACGATCCTGCTGGCCGGCCCGCTCTACGGCCGGGTGGCCGGACGCTGGGTGGTGGTCGACGCACCGGACACCTTCAACGCCGACCGGCTCGCCGACGGGGAGCAGCGGCGCCGCCCCTCGTTCGGCATCACGCTGTTCAGCATCCTGCTGCCGGTCGTGCTGATGCTCGGCAAGGCCGTCGTGGACGTGCTCCTCAGCGCCAAGACCCACCCCGTGCGCCAGGTCCTCGACACCCTGGGCACGCCACTGGTCGCGCTGCTGATCGCGGTCGTCGTCGGCATGTTCACCCTGGGCAGGGGCGCGGGGATGGACCGCCGCGAGATCACGGCGTGCATCGAGTCCGGTCTACCGCCGGTCGCGAGCATCATCCTGATCGTGGCCGCGGGCGGCGGCTTCAAGCAGGTACTGGTCGACACCGGCATCGGCACGCTGCTGGCCCGCTGGGCGGAGGGTGCGCACGTCTCGGTGCTCGTGCTGGCCTGGGTCATCGCGGTGCTGATCCGCCTGGCCACGGGCTCGGCAACCGTCGCGACCATCACGGCGTCGTCGCTGGTCGTCCCGCTGGTTGCCGGATTGCCCAGCACCCAGGTGTCACTCGCCGTCCTCGCGGTCGGCGCGGGTTCGCTGTTCTTCTCCCACGTCAACGACGCCGGGTTCTGGTTGGTGAATCAGTACTTCCGGCTCACGGTGGGGCAGACGATCAAGACGTGGTCGATCATGGAGACCGTGCTGTCGGTCAGCGGCCTGGCCGTCGTCCTGCTCCTCGACCTGGTGGTCTGACACGCAGGGGGAGCGGTGGCCGCCGCCGGTGGCCGCGACGCGATCCACCGGCGGCGGCACAGCGTCAGCCGACGCGCTTCTCGAGTTCCTTGCGCGCCTTCTTCACGTCCTTGCGGGCCTGCTTGGCCTGCTTGCGCCCGACCTTCGCCAGATCCGCGCCACGGTCCTGGGCCAACTCGGCGAGTTCGTTGCCGCGATCGCGGGCACGGTCGGCGAGCTCGGCCCCGCGGTCACGAGCCGCGCTCGCGAGTTCGGGCGCCTTGTCGCGGGCGGCGTCGACCAGCTTGGAGCTGCGCTTCTGGGCGACCTCGGCCAACTCGGCGCTGCGATCCTGGGTGACCTCGGCGAGGGCGGCGCCGCGCTTGCGGGCGGCCTTGGCGATCTTGGGTGCACGGTCGCGGGCCACGTCGGCGAGTTCGCTACCTCGCTCGTAGGCCACGTCGGCCAGCTCGGCACCGCGCTTCTGCGCGACGTCGGCCAGCTCCGCACCGCGCTTCTGCGCGACGTCGGCCAACTCCGCGCCGCGCTCGCGGGCCACGTGCAGCCCGCTGTGCAGTCCGTCGCCGATCTTGTCGACCAGTTCGGCGTCGATCAGCGCGCCGCCGGAACTCGACGGCAGCACGCCCGTCACGGACTCGCTCAGCTTCCGCGCGGCCCGACGACCGCGCCAGCCGAGCGACGGCCGGCCCTCGGTGTCGACCGACGCGATGATCAGCCCGCCGATGAGGCCGACGTCGGCGAACAGCGCCCGCCGCTCGGCGGCCTTGCGGGCGGGATCCGTCTCATTCCAAAAGGCATGTCCACCAAGGCTTCCCGGCACGACGCTGACGGCGAGGGCCGCCGACGAGAGGCGGGGCAGCTTACCGCTGGCCAGCAGCAGGCCGGCGCCGATCTGAACGCCGGCGGTGATCTTCGCGACGGTCTCGGCGTCGGTGGGAACGTTCGGGCCGACGGGGTCGGGGAGCTTGCTCAGCCCCTCGAGGGTCGGGCGGGCGGCGTCAGCGGCGGGCTTGGGGCTGCGCAGTGCCTCTACACCGCGGGTGATGAACGTGGTGGCCAGCATGGGACGCGCGATTCGACGGATCAACATGCGGCGGGGTTTCCCCGGCGGGCCCGGATGCAAACCCGCTCTTCGCCCGCGTTCCCAGCGTCCTTTCAACCGCCGTTAGGGTGGGGGTTTCCATTGTCGAAGGAGGTCGTCGTGGCCCTCGTTGCGGGAGTCGATTCGTCCACGCAGTCCTGCAAGGTCGTGATCTGCGACGCCCACACCGGCGAGGTCGTGCGCTCGGGATCCGCGCCGCATCCCGCGGGCACCGAGGTCGACCCGGCGCGCTGGTGGGCCGCCCTCGCCGACGCGTCCACGGCCGCGGGCGGTCTGGACGACGTCGAGGCGGTCGCGGTCGGCGCCCAGCAGCACGGCATGGTCTGCCTCGACACGGCGGGCAACGTCGTGCGGGATGCCCTGCTGTGGAACGACACGCGATCCGGCGCCGCGGCCGACGCGCTCGTCGACGAACTCGGCGGGCCCGGCGAGTGGGCCGAGCGCATCGGCGTGGTGCCCGTCGCGTCCATCACGGCGACCAAACTGCGCTGGTTGGCCGACCACGAACCCAAGAACGCCGACGCGACCGCCGCCGTGTGTCTGCCGCACGACTGGTTGACGTGGCGGCTCACCGGATCGACAGACGTCGCCGACATCCGCACCGACCGCAGCGACGCCAGCGGCACCGGGTACTTCGCCGCCGCGGACGGCACCTATCAGCCGGACCTGCTGCGACTCGCGATGCGCGGCCGCCAGCCCGCCGTCCCCACCGTCCTAGGGCCGAACGACTCGGCGGGGCGGACCACCGCCGGCGCGGTGCTCGGCGCCGGAGCCGGCGACAACGCGGCCGCCGCGCTGGGACTCGGGGTCGGCCGCGGTGACTGCGTCGTCTCGCTGGGCACCTCGGGGGTGGTCAGCGCCGTCGGCGACGCCGCCGCCCACGATCCGGAGGGCCTCGTCGCCGGATTCGCCGACGCCACCGGGCGTCAGTTGCCCCTGGTGTGCACGCTCAACGGCGCGCCCGTGCTCGCCGCGGTCGCCACGATGCTGGGAGTCGACTTCGACGAGTTCGACCGGCTGGCGCTGTCCGCACCCGCGGGCTCGGAGGGACTCGTGCTGGTGCCCTACTTCGACGGCGAACGCTCCCCGAACCTGCCCGACGCCGCGGGGGCGCTGCACGGCGTCACCACCCGAAACCTCGTTCCCGCCAACGTCGCTCGCGCCGCCGTCGAGGGGCTGCTGGCCTCGATCCAGTTCTGCATCGGGGCGATCTCCCGCCAGGGCGTCGACGTCGAACGGGTGATCATGGTCGGCGGAGGTGCCCGCTCGGAGGCCGTACGCCGCATCGCGCCCGCGATTCTCGGCATGCCCGTGCACGTTCCCGCGCCGGGGGAGTACGTGGCCCGCGGTGCGGCGCGTCAGGCCGCCTGGGTCCTGTCGGGCTCCGATGCCCCACCCCCGTGGGAGGTCGACGTGACGGCATCGTTCACCGCCGAGCCGACGCCCGCGGTCCTCGAGCGGTACTCGGCGGCGCAGTCGCTGACCCTGGGTCAGCGCGCGTCGGGCGCCTAGGGCCTGGCCACGGGTCGCGGCCACTTCACCTCGGCGACAACACCATTGGCCGGTCGCAGCCGGTCGGTCACCGCCCGCAGCGGCGACCACGTCGACCGGCCGATCCTGGTGACCGCATACGCCGTAAGCACCACGCCGGGATCCTGGAGCGCGACGACCTCGACCCCGGCGCTACGGGGTCGGTGCAGGGGGAGCAGACCCACCCCGTACCCGGCCGCGATCAGGTCCTCGACCAACTCCAGGCTGTCGATCTGGTGGGCGATGCGGGGCTGAAAGCCGTTGAGCGCACCCAGTGTTCGCACGGCACGTTCGTCGGCGGTGTTGCGCGAGTTGACGATCCAGTCATGCCCGGCGTACCTCGAGACGTCGGCGGGCCCGTCGGAGTCGGCGGCGGGGACGCCGAGCCCCCACGGGGTCGACCACAGCGGCGTGGCCTCCAGGACCGGGCCGGGACTCGCCGGAGCCAAGTTGTAGTCGTAGGCCAGCACGAGATCCAGATCGTCGTCGGCGAGCAGCGCGAAGGCCTCGATCGGTTCGTACTCGCTGACGATGACGCGCACGGCCGGGTGAGTCCGGGCCAACTCCGCCAGTATCGGGAGCAGCGACACGCGAATGCCCGTCGAAAACCCGCCCACCCGAAGCGTGCCCGCGGGTTCGGCCTCGGGGTCGAGGTCGAGACGCGCGGTGTCCACCGCCGCCAGGATCGTCACCGCGTGATCGGCCAGCCGGCGACCCGCCGGAGTCAACCGCACCCGTCTGCCCTGCGGCTCGATCAGGTCGACGCCGACGTCCTTCGCCAGCGCGGCGATCTGCTGGGACACCGTCGAGGTGGTCAGGTGGTGCGCTTCGGCGACCGCTCGCATCGAGCCGAGACGCGACAGCGCGAGCAGCAGCAGGAGTCGGCGGGTGTCCACGCACGCATTGTCGTCGGGGTACCCCGCGGGGCCCGCCTGGGGTCGGTCTCGGTCAAGGGCGGTGTCGAGGGGGCATGATCGGGGTACCTTCGCTGGTGGCGAGGGGGGCGGTCTCCCCGGTCGCCGGGACGTCGTCGTACGAGAGGGCTGGATTGCGTGAGCGCTGGGCGGCACGAGTCCCACGACGGCGTCTTCGACGCTGATCCCCAGATCGGCGGGGATCTGGCCCAGGTCGATTGGGCGGCAACGCCGCTCGGCAATCCGGACCAGTGGCCGCAGAGCCTGCAGACCGCGGTCAGCATCCTGCTGTCGACGCGGTTCTCGATGTGGATGGCGTGGGGGCCCGAGCTCACCTTCTTCTGCAATGCGGCGTATCGCCGGGACACGCTGGCGGCGAAGTATCCGTGGGCGCTGGGCCGGCCGGCGAGCGAGGTGTGGGCCGAGATCTGGGACGACATCGGACCGCGGATCGATCGCGTGCTGTCCACCGGCCAGGCGACGTGGGACGAAGCGCTGCTGCTGTTCTTGGAGCGGTCCGGGTATTCCGAGGAGTCCTATCACACGTTCTCCTACAGCCCGCTGCGCGACGACGACGGCACGGTCGTCGGAATCCTCTGTGTCGTAAGCGAAGACACCGAGCGGGTGATCAGCGGTCGACGCATGACGACGCTGCGCGAACTGGGCTCCGACCCCAGCGTGCGCCCCTCGGAGGCAGAGATGCTGGACTCCGCGGCGCGCCAACTCGAGCACAACCTGAACGACCTGCCGTTCACCCTGACCTACCTGTTCGACGACGACGGGTCCGCGCGGCTGGTGGCCACCAGCGGCATCACCGCCGGGCACCCCGTGGCGCCGGCCGAGTTGCCCGCGGACGCGCCCGGCGTATGGCCGCACGAGGCATCGAGACGTGGCGACGCGGTGCTCGTCGAGCTGACGGGTGACCCCTACGCCGACCTGCCGACCGGCGCCTGGCCGGCACCGCCGACCCACGCGCTGGTGGTGCCGCTGCAACAGCAGGGCGCCGCTCCGCTGGGTTTCCTGGTCGCCGCGCTCAACCGCTACCGGCCCCTCGACGACGGCTACCGCGGGTTCGTCGAACTGATCGCCGCGCACGTCGCCGCCGAGGTGGGCAGCGCGCGCAGCTACCGGGCCGAACAGCGCCGCGCCGAGGATCTCGCCGAGCTGGACCGCGCCAAGACCACCTTCTTCTCCAACATCAGCCACGAATTCCGCACGCCACTGACCCTGATCCTCGGCCCGGTGGCGGATCTGCGGGCGCGCGCCGGGGGCATCGACGACGCGGCCCGCCACGAGCTGGACGTCGTCCATCGCAACGGCCTGCGGCTGGCGAAACTGGTCAATACGCTCCTGGACTTCTCCCGCATCGAGGCGGGCCGCATGCAGGCCCGGTACGAACCGGTCGATCTCGCGGCCGTGACGGCCGAACTCGCCAGCGTCTTCCGCTCGGCCGTCGACCGGGCCGGCCTGGACCTCGTGGTCGACGCCGAACCGCTGGAGAACCCCGTCTACGTCGACCGCGACATGTGGGAGAAGGTCGTCCTCAACCTCCTGTCGAACGCTCTGAAGTTCACGTTCGACGGCGCCATCACGGTGCGGGTGACGAGCGAGGGAGGCGAGGCCGTCGTCACGGTGGCCGACACCGGCATCGGCGTCGCCCCCGACGAGATGCCCCGGCTGTTCGAGCGCTTCCACCGCATCGAGACCGCGCGCGCCCGGTCCAACGAGGGCAGCGGGATCGGTCTGGCGTTGGTCAAGGAGCTCGTCGAACTGCACGGCGGCACCATCAGCGCCACCAGCACGCCGGGTGCGGGCACGACCTTCGACATCCGCCTGCCGTTCGGCTCTGCCCACCTTCGACCGGAGAACCTGGCGGAGGGGCCGACCCGCACCGGCTCCGCGACGGCCGACCCGTACGTCCAGGAGGCGCTGCGATGGCTGCCGTCCGAGGGGCCGACCACCGACGAATCGATCTCCGGGTCGACCGACGTCGGCAGCGTGGCCGCACCCGCGCCCGTCTCGGGACCACGGGCCCGCGTGCTGGTCGCCGACGACAACACCGACATGCGCGAGTACCTGGTCCGACTGCTGGAGGCGTCGGGGTACGACGTCGAGGCCGTCGGCGACGGGCAGCAGGCCCTGGAGGGAGTGCGGGCGCACCTGCCCGACCTGGTCGTCAGCGACGTGATGATGCCCCGGCTCGACGGCCTCGAGCTCGTCGCCAGGCTGCGCGCCGATCCGCGCACCGCGGTGGTGCCCGTCCTGCTGCTGTCGGCGCGAGCCGGGCAGGAGGCCTCCATCGAGGGGCTGCACGCCGGTGCCGACGACTACCTGGTCAAGCCGTTCGCCGCGGCCGAGTTGCTCGCCCGCGTCCGCGCCAACGTCGAACTGTCGCGGTTGCGCAACCACCACGCCCGCTGGCGCACCGCGCTCATCGACTCCCTGCAGGAGGCGTTCTTCGTCTGCGACGACCGGGGCGCGGTCATCGAGACCAATGCGGCGTTCGCCGACGTGCTCGGCTACGGGGCCGACGGGTTGCCCTACGAGCCGCCCCACCCCTGGTTCCCCGACGCGGAGTCCGACCCCGAGGCCTACGAGCAGGTCGCCGAGTCCTTCGCCGGCCTGCTCGATCAAGAGCAGGGGACGTTCACCGTTCCCGTCACCCACCGCGACGGGCACCGGCTCTGGGTCACCTTCACCTTCAACCACGCCGAGGACCCCGACACCGGGCGTCGCGTCATGGTGGGCACCTTCAGGGACGTCACCGCCGAGCACTACGTCGTACAGCGTCAGACGGCGTTGGCGGCGTTGAATCAGGTTCTGGCCCAAGCAGATACCGTGGACGAGGCGGTGCTGTCGGCGGCCGGGCGGCTGCACGAGCTGTGGCGGACCGACCGGGTCCTGGCCGTCACGTTCCCGATGGCCGGGGCGCCGACACCCATGGGTTCCGACGCCCCGCGGGTGGTCGGCGTCGGGACGGGCGCACCACAGTGGACGGAGTTGCCACCGCAGACGCGATCCGCGATCGAGACGTTGCGCGACGGCGACCTGCTCGTAGTGGACGCCTCCGCCCCGGGTTCCGCCGGGATCGCGCTGCAACATCCACACGGCGTGCTGGTGCTCAGGGTGGACTTGTCCGAACGACGACACTTCACCGCCGAGGATCAGACTCTGCTGGTGATGCTGGCGGGTCGGCTCGGGCAGGGTCTGCACCGCGTCCAGCAGCTCGACCAGCAGCGCGAGACGGCGCTGGCGCTGCAGCATGCCATCCTCGGGCCTGCGGACCTGCCCGCCGGATTCGCGGTGCGCTACGCGCCCGCGTCCAGTCCGCTGCAGGTCGGCGGTGACTGGTACGACGTCGTCGAGCTCGACGACGGCCGCATCGCGCTCATCGTCGGGGACTGCGTGGGACACGGCCTGGCCGCGGCGACGGTGATGGGCCAACTGCGCAGCGCCTGCCGGGCACTGCTGCTCGAACAACCCAGTCCCAGTGCCGCGCTCGCCGCGCTGGACCGGTTCGCCGCACGGCTACCCGGCGCGGTGTGCACGACGGCCTTCTGCGCGGTGCTCGACACCGGTACCGGCGAGCTGACGTACTCCAGCGCCGGTCACCCACCGCCGGTCCTCGTCCACGGCGACCGCACGGCGACGACCCTCGAAGACGGCCGGGCGATCCCACTGGGCTTGCGGCCCAATCGGTTTCGGCCGGAATCCCAGACCGTCCTGCCGCCGCGCGCCACGCTGCTGCTCTACACCGACGGCCTGGTGGAGCGCCGCAGGCAACCACTGGACTTCGGCATCGCGCGGGCCACCGATCTGGTGCGCGAGGGCAGCGCGCTCGACCTCGACGAGTTGGCCAGCGACATCCTGTCGCGGCTGACCCCGGAGGGCGGGTATCAGGACGACGTCGCGCTGCTGCTGTACCGCCAGCCGACGCCATTGCACCTCGACTTTCCCGCCAGTGTCGACGAGCTCGCCGGCACCCGCACGGCGCTGCGCACGTGGTTGACGCGGGCCGACATGAAGGCCGATCAGGTGCAGGACGTCCTGATCGCCACGGGGGAGGCGGTCGCCAACGCCATCGAGCACGGACACCGCAACTCGCCGGGAGGCACCGTCACCCTGCGGGCCACCGCGCTCGCCGACCGCGTGCTCGTCACCGTGGTGGACACCGGTGTCTGGAAGACGCCTCGCCCAGACGTCGACATCACCCGCGGTCGCGGTGTCACACTGATGAAGGCCCTCATGCAGGACGTGTCCATCGTTCCCGACGCGAACGGCACCACCGTTCACATGTACTCCAGGATCGCGCCATGACGACACCGTTGACCATCGACGTCAACCGCCGAGACGGTGGGACCGTGGCCGTCGTCGCCACCGGCGAGATCGACCTGAGCAACGTCCATACCTTCGCCAGCGCACTCGACGACGCCATCGCCGGAAGCAGCGGCGCGCAGGTGACCGTCGACCTCAGTGCCGTCGACTACCTGGACAGCGGGGGCATCAACGTGCTGTTCGACAAGGCCGATCACATCCGGCTCATCGTCAAGCCGCTGCTGATTCCGGTGCTGACGATCAGCGGTCTCACCGAGCTGGCCACGGTGGAAGCCGCCGAAGGCCGTCGCAACGGGTGAACCCGGCCGGAGCCTGACCGTTCACGAATCGTGAACGGTATGTCCGCGAATATCACGTGGACCCGAACGGTCGTCATCGCCTTCAATACCGGCATGACCGTTCACCACGCGCGCACCGGCGTCCTCATGGCCCTGGGGTCGATGACCTGCGTGCAGGTGGGCCTGGTCGTGGCGATCGGCCTGATCGATCGCATCGGCGTGGAGGGCGCCGCCTGGCTGCGGCTGACCTGGGCCGGCGTGTTGCTCGTGATCGTGGTGCGCCCCCGTCGATCGGCGTTCACCAAGACCACCCTGCTGACCTGCGTCGTCCTCGGCGTCGTCACCGCAACCGTCACGCTGTCGTTCATGGCGGCCATCGGCCGGATTCCCCTCGGCACGGCGAGCGCGCTGGAGTTCCTCGGGCCCCTCGGCGTCGCGGTCTGCCGCGGTGAGGGCAGGCACCGCCTGGCCTGGCCGGGCGTCGCAGCCCTCGGCGTTCTGCTGCTCACCCGGCCGTGGGAGGGTGCCATCGACCCGGTCGGCGTCGCGTGTGCCCTGGCCGCCGCGGTGTGCTGGGCGGCGTACATCCTGTTGACCCAGCGGGTCGGCGACGGCGTCGAGGGGGTCAACGGGCTGGCCGTGTCGATGGGGGTCGCGGCCGTGGTCTCGACGGTGGCCGTGGGGCACTGGGTGATACCGCGCATCACACCGGAGATCCTGCTCGTCGGGGTGGGCCTGGCCATCCTGCTTCCCGTCGTCCCCTTCACCCTGGAGCTGCTTGCTCTGCGCAGGCTGACGACCGCGTCCTTCGGAACGCTGATGAGCCTCGAGCCCGCCCTCGCGATGCTCGTCGGATACGTGATGCTGGCGCAGCGCCCCGGTCCGACCGGGCTGGTCGGCATCTGCCTCGTCGTCGTCGCGGGGATCGGCGCCGCGCGCACCGGCACCCGGACGCCGGCTCTCGTCGCGGTTAACTGACCGCCCGGCGTGTCGCGTATCGAGCTACCGACCGCCTCGCGGGCAGCTACGAAAATGCCGTTCCCGAAACATCATTCGGAATGAGTCCGGCAAACGATGATCATCGACGGTGATCCCACCCGGCGGCGCGACCACACGGCCGCTGAGGCGGCGCTGACGAGACTCGGGCCTGCATAAAGAGGTTCGATGCTGCGCTAGGCCGCGTGCGCTGCCACCGCCCGTCGGCACCGTTGCCGGCCATGCCGCCCGCCGAGATGGCGCTGCGGGCTCCGCAAAGAAACCTACCAGCCAGTCGCAAATAATTTGCTATGCGTCAAAATGGCGACACAATTTCCTGGTTAGACATTGTTTATACCAAAGGTATTATATTGCTTAGAGAGCTCGGACAGCCATGAAAGGGAGCCATGACGACCGTCGAACTCACGACCCTCACCCCCACCCGACTCGGAGGAGTCATCTCCTGGTGGGATCCGCTAGGGGAGTGCGCGATGACCATTGCCGACCCCCACACCGCACCGGAGTTGTTCGCCGAGTACCACACCGGTGCGGTCAAGAGTTACGCCCGGTTCGGAGTCGGGGACGCCCTCGACGCAGACGTGGCCCGGTGCGCTGACGACACCACGCTGTTCTGGGCGCTGACCGACGTCGACGGTCGCGTGATCGGCGGAGTCAGGGCCAAGGGCCCGCTGCGGTCACCCGAGGAGTCGCACGCCGTGGTCGAGTGGCACGGCAGGCCGGGCGAGGACGCCGTGCACGCCATGATCTCCGAACGCATCCCGTTCGGCATCCTCGAGATGAAGGCGGCCTGGCTGTCCAGCCGCGGTTCGCGCAACGAGAACAGGGCGAAGATGATCGCGCGCAGCGGCTTTCACGCCATGGAACTGCTGGGCATCGAGTTCTGCATGGCGACGTCGGCAGCGCACATCCTCGAGCAGTGGCGGTCCTCCGGCGGGGTGGTCGCCCCCATCCCCGCGACGCCGTACCCCGACGAGCGGTATCAGACCAAGATGATGTGGTGGGACCGGCACACGTTCACCGACCACGGCGAGCCCGCACAGATCGAGGCCATCGAAACCGAAATGGCAAGAGCCGCACGCACGTTGGCGAGCTTCGGCCTCGACGACGACGAGGACCGGGACGCCACTGCTGCTTGAGAGCGCTGCGAGCTGACCTCACGCCATGCGTCAGGGCTTGGCCGACTGCACCACCGTGCGCCGCCCGGTGGCCTTCGCCGCGTACATGGCGCGGTCGGCCTCGCGCAGCAGGGTGGCGGCGTCCCGCTCGTCGTCGGGTCTGACCTCGACCGCACCCACGCTGGCGCCGATCTTCACCGAACCCCCTGCCACGGCGATGGGTTCGACGAACACCCTGGCGATGCGCTGGGTCAGATCATGACGTTCGGCGTGCCGGGCCGACCCCACCAACAGCACCACGAATTCGTCGCCGGCGAGTCGACACACCACGTCGTCTCGGCGCACGGCAGCCCGAATGCGTTGGGCGGCAGCGGTGATGACGGCATCGCCCGCGTCGTGGCCGAGGGAGTCGTTGACGCTCTTGAGGTCGTCGAGGTCGATGAAGAACAACGCGGCCAGGCTCCCCTCGGCCCGCAGCCGCTTGGCCGTCGCCACCAGGTGCGCGCGGTTGGGCAGCCCGGTCAGCGAGTCGTGCGTCGCCTCGTGGACCAGCCGTTCGGCGGCCGACCGGGTCGCGGTGATGTCCCTGAAGCACACCAGCACGGCCGAGCGCTCACCCTCGTCCGGGTTGAGCCGGCGGGCGTTCACCGACAGCCAGCGGCCCGTGCCGTCCGTGCGTTCGCGTGCGAACATCTCGCCCTCGTAGGGCGCCCCGGTCTCGAGAGTGTGCAGGACCGGTCGCGCCCCGGGTTCGAGCGGGTGGCCTGCATCGTCGTACACGACGGTGTCGCGCAGGCTCATCCAGCGGCCGACCAGGTCGCCGTAACCCGCTGCACCATCGGGCAAGGGGCCGAGCATCCGCTCCGCCTCCGGGTTCGTCGACAGGATTCGACCCGTGTGGCTGAGCACCAGCACCGCCTCGTCGAGCGTGGCGACCACCGCCTCGAAATGCCGTTCGGCCCGCCGCAGGGCGGTCTGATCCGAGCACAGCAGCACGAACCCGTCGTCCATGGAGGCGGCCGAGACGCGGATGGCCAGGGCCTCCCCGCGGGGCGTGTAGTGCGTCGCGCTGACGGTGCCCCCCGCGGCGATGATCTTGCGCGGGTCCAATTCGGCGCCGACGGCCTCGCTGACCGGTTGGTGCAGGACGCGCTCCGCGGCGCGGCCGTAGATGCATTCGGCCGCCGGGTTCCAACTGGTGACCACGCCGGTGGCGGTGGTAGCGATGATCGCGTCGCTGACGTGGTCGACCAGCGCGGCCTGGTACCGCACGGCCGACTGGGCGGCCTTCTGCGCGGTCAGGTCGCGAAAGATCACCTGGAAGGCGGGCACGTCGTTCCAAGTGCTCAGCACGGACACGGCCTCGACGTCGAGCGTGGTGGCGTCGAAGCGCAGCATGACGGCCTCCGACGGCTCGGACACGTCGCCCGGCTCCCGGAGCGCGGAGATGCGGTTGAGCATGGGCGGCACGGAATCCGCATGGACGAACTGCGTGATCATCTGTCCGACCAGCTGCTCGGCGGACGTGGCGCGCATCCACCGAACGGCAGCGGCGTTGACGTAGACGACGCGACCCATCTGATGCACGCAGATCGCGTCGGGGCTGTGCTCCAGCAGTTTGCGGTAGCGCTGATCCGGGGTTTCGACGGGCGCGGACGCGTGGTCACCGTCGTCTCGAGCTGTCGTCACACCACATCCCACCGCATTCGTCCTGCCCCGGGTCACGTTAACACCGGCGCTGGCGAAGAACAGGTGGGACCGGTGATTAGTCCAACTGGTCAATACCCGTCGCCAAGCGGTTAATCAGTGGTAGCGACGTCCGCCTTGGACGCGCTCACGTCGAAGGGAGACTCGAGCATGCATGACACCGCCACGAACATCATCGGCATCGGTGCGGTCACGGGATACGGCTGGGGCGCGGGGGCGCTCTGGGACGGACTGCTCAGCAGCAAGCCCGCCGCGGCACTATTCGAGGGGTACGGCGCCGGCGGTGACGGCGCGTGGCTGGCGCGCGTACCCGCGGGCGGTGATGCGCGTGACGGTGCCAGCCGGTCGGCGCGCGCCATGCGGTACGCCGCACGCGAAGCCATGACCGACGCCAGGGACCGCGGCTGGACGCCCGGCGGCCGTGTCGGGTTGGTGCATGCCGTGGTGCTGCCGGAGTCCGAGGAGTGGCGGCAGTTCTACGTCGCCGAGGGCGGACAGCGCAAGGTGCGCGACTATCTCGCCCTGATGCCGTCGACGCCTGTCTCGATGTTGATGCAGGAGAACGACTTTCACGGCCCCGCCATGAACGTCTCGGCGATGTGCGCGTCGGGCAACGCCGGGTTGATCACCGCGAAGATGTGGCTGGACGCGGGCATCGTCGACGACGTCGTGTTCATCGCGACCGATCTGTCGCTCACTCCGGAGAACGTCGAACACTTCGTCAAGCTGGGGGTGGCCGTGGTCGACGCCGAGCCCCTCGACGCCTGCCGCCCCTTCCAGGAGGGCAGCCGGGGCTTCGCCGTGGGGGAGGCGTCGGTGAGCTTCGTGCTGTCCGCGCGCGGCGACGCCGCCTACACCAGGCTGCTGGGTGGCGCGATGACCCACGACGCGTTCCACGTGACGTCGGTCGACCCCGCCCGCACCCACGTCGACGGGTGCGTCCGGGAGGCCCTGCACACGTCGGGGGTCGACGCGGCCGACGTCCGGTACGTCAACGCACACGGTCCCGGCACCCAGCAGTGCGACACGGCCGAGGCGGGCATCCTCGACGAGATCTTCGACGGCCGACCGCAGATCTACTCGGTCAAACCGTTGACCGGGCACTGCCAGGGCGCCGCCGCGGCGGTCGAACTAGCCGCTGCGGCAATGGGTTACGTGCACGGCGTGATCCCGGCACCGCCCACCGTCGCACCGGGACATGACAGACTGCTGGACGGCCCGACTCCCATGGACGCCGGGATCACCCTCAAGACGTCGCTCGGCATGGGCGGCCAGAACTCGGCGGTCGTGCTCGCGCCGGCCGGTTAGACGACGACGCGCTTGCGGCGGTACAGCGTTCCGACGGCCAGTAGCACCAGGCTGATCACCAGGATGGCCGTCGCAAGCACGTCGATCTGCGGCGGCACGGCTGCCTTGACGGCCGCATTCACGAACAGTGGATAGGTCACCGTCGAACCGCTGACGAAGTAGGTGACGATGAAGTCGTCGAGCGAGAGCGCGAACGACAGCATCGCCGCCGCCACGATCCCCGGAACGATCAGCGGCAGCGTCACGCGGAAGAACGTCCGGGCGGGGCTGGCGCCCAGATCCATCGACGCATCCTCCAGGGTCCAGTCGAAACCGCGGACCCGCGCCCGCACCGTCATCGCGACGAAGCTGATCTCGAAGGCGACGTGAGCGATGAGGATCGTCGTGAAGCCGGTCGCCCAACCCAGGTCGAGGAACAACGTCAACAGCGAGGCGCCCATCACCACCTCCGGCGCCGTCAGGGGCAGCACCAGGAAGGTCTCGACGGCCTTGTTGCCGCGAAAGCGCTGACGCACCAGGGCAATGGCGAGCAGGGTGCCCAGCACCACGGCGATCAGCGTGGACAGCGCCGCGACCTCGACGCTCATCTTCAACGCCTGGGCCAGCGCCGGATACTTGAAGGGGTCGGCCCAGTTGTCGAGGGTGAAGCCCTGCCACGTGTAGTTGAACTTGCCCGCAGGCTTGTTGAACGAGAACAGCACGATCACGAAGATGGGCAGGAAGATGTAGAGCAGTACGAGCGCGGCGATCACCCTGAGCACGACGTCGCCGAACCGGCCCGATCCCCGGATCGAGCGCCTGGTTCGAGCGGGTGGACCGTCGATGGCGTCGACGATCGCGGCGCCCTCCTGAATCGTCATACCAGGTCCTCCGTCCCGAGAGCCCGCGTGTAGGACAGCACGCCGACGAGGATCATCGCCATCAGCAGGAAGCTCAGCGCCGCCGCTCCCGGATAGTCCTTCACGACCAGGAACTGCTTCTGAATCACGTTGCCGATCATGGTGGTCTGCGTGCTGCCGAGGTAGTCGGCGTTGATGAAGTCGCCCATGGCGGGGATGAAGACCAGCAGACTGCCCGCCAGGACACCCGGAATGGACAGTGGCAGTACGACTTTCCCGAACGCGCGCGGGCCCGACGAGTACAGGTCCCGCGATGCCTCGAGCAGGCGCGGATCGATCTTCTCCAGGCTCACGTACAGCGGCAGGATCATGAACGTCATCGAGTTGTAGATCAGCCCGCCGATGACGGCCCAGCTGGTAGACAGCAGCCGACCATCGGACGGCAGCAGCCCGATCGCGCCGAGAGTGTGCACCACGACGCCGTCGTCGGCGAGGATCGTCTTCCACGCCAGCGTCCGCACCAGGAACGTGACGAAGAACGGCAGCACGACCAGACCCAGCAGCAGGTTCTTGTACCGGCCCGACTTGAAGGCGATGACGTAGGCCAACGGGTAGGAGATCACCAGCGAGACCACCGTGGCCGTGAAGGCGTACAGCAGCGACCGCAGGATCTGGTCCTGGTACGTCGACAGCGCGTGACCGTAGTTGCCGAAGTCCCACGCAAACGTCAACTGCGGCAAGTAGATCGAGCCGCCCATCGTCGAGAGCGAGGTGCGGAACAGCGACCAGAACGGGACGACGAAGAAGATCAGGAGGTACGCCAGCGCGGGCAGGATCATCAGGTAGGGCGCGATCCTGCTGCGCTGGCGGTTACTGCTGGCGGCGCCTGCCATGGGCGAGCCCGCTAGCTGCCGGTGACGGCGGCGTACGCCGTGTTGAATTGCTGGGTCTGCTCGTCGGTGAGCGCCGCCCAGGTGTGCAGCTTGTCGGTGTAGTCCTTGGGAGGCACGATGAGCGGATTGGCCGACAGCTTGGGGTTGATCTTGTTCAGCTCGTCGGTCATGTCGGCGAGCACCGGCACGTACTGGGTCTTCGCGATCAGCTTGGCGTAGTTCGGCCGGTCGTAGACGTAGTTGATCCACGCCTCGGCCGCATGCTGATTCTGGGTGGTGTACGGAATGACCTGGGTGTCGACGAACCACGTGCCGCCGCCCTCCGGCACCACGAACGCGAGGTCCGGATTGTCGGCCTGGAGCTGCACGACGTCACCCGAGTACGCCTGGGCGACGATGACGTTGCCCGCCGCGAGATCGTCGGTGTAGTCGTTGCCGGTGAAACGCCGGATCTGACCCTTGTCCTTCTGTTCCTTGACCGTGTCGACGGCCTTCTGGAGACCCCCGATGTCGGGCTTCTCGATCGAACTGCCCTGCGACAGCATGACCATGCCCAGCCCGTCCTGCGTGTCGGAGAGGAGGCTGACCTTGCCCTTGAACTTCGGGTCCCACAGGTCCTCGACCTTGGTGATGTCGCGGCCGGCGAGCTTCCTGTTGTAGGCCAGCCCGGTCATGCCCGACATGTAGGGCGCAATGAACTTGCGCCCCGGATCGTCCGGATTGTTCAGCAGGTCGGGGCGCAGGTTCTTCTTGTTGGGCACCCGGGTGTCGCTGATCTCGTTGAGCCAGCCCAATTGCTTGAGCCGCAGCGCCATGAACTGGGTCGGCACGACGAGGTCCGCCCCGATGTCCTGCTTGCGCGACAACGGCTCCTTGTTCTTGGCGAACCACTCCTCGTTGTCGTTGAAGTCCTCCTTGTAGTCCACGGTCAGCTTGGTCGCGGCTTGGAACGCCGCGACGAAACCGTCGGCCATGTACAACGGCCAGTTCGAGATCCGCAGGTTGCCGGTGGCCGGCGCCCCGTCGTCGGGCGGTGTGGAGGACGAGCTGCTCGCGGTGGTACTGCTCGAGCCGCACGCGGCGAGGAACGACGGGCCCAGCACCAGGGCCGCGGCGGCCGCGGCGCCGCCGCCGAGGAAGCGGCGGCGATTGGTGGGGGTGGCGTCGAGCTTCGAGAAGGGGTCGATCGAGGAGGCCATGGTCATGCCTTTCACGAGGTCTGGGGGAGGGGGTAAGTGGACGGCACGTGCTCGACGCGGTGCTCAGGAGTCGTCGAGCATCTCCTCCAGGTCCTCGGTCGTCGGGATGTCGGCGGCCGGAAGGATCAGCGACGCGTCGGGAGTCCAGCTCACGTGCACCGGGTCGCCGGGTCGCAGCAGCGGGAGATCCTGTTCGGGACCCACGTGGGCGAGGATCGGGGAGCCGTCGACGGCGGCGAGCTGCAGCCGGACCACCGGACCCTGGAAGACGAGGTCGGTGACCGTCGCCGAGACCGTCGCGACGTCGCCGCTCGGCCGCTCCATCGAGACCCGCACGCGTTCGGGACGCACCATGAGGGTGGCCTGGCCGCCCGTCTCGATGGTGGTGTCACCCGGCCGGGCGCGCAGCGTGGTGCCCAGTACCGAGAGCCGGGCGTAGTCGCCGTCACTGCCCTGCTGCTGGCCGTGCCACAGATTGGCCTGGCCGATGAAGCTGGCGACGAAGACCGTGTTGGGCCGGTCGTAGATCTCGGTGGGCGATCCGATTTGCTCGACGTTGCCCGCGTTCATGACCGCGATGCGGTCACTCATCGTCAGGGCTTCCTCCTGGTCATGCGTCACGTAGACGAACGTGATGCCGACCTCGCGTTGAATGCGCTTGAGCTCGAACTGCATGACGTGCCGCAGCTTGAGGTCCAACGCACCCAGTGGCTCGTCGAGCAGCAGTGCGCTGGGGTAGTTGACGAGCGCCCGGGCCAGCGCGACCCGCTGCTGTTGACCGCCGGACAGCTGCGACGGCTTGCGCTTGGCGAAGTCGGTGAGGCGGACGACCTCCAGCATCTCGTCGACGCGGCGCTTCACCTCGGCCTTGCCGTGCTTGAGACTGCGCGGGCCGTAGGCCACGTTGTCCCACACGGTCATGTGCGGGAAGAGGGCGTAGTGCTGGAACACGGTGTTGACGTTGCGCTTGTGGGGCGGGACCGTCGACACGTCGACGCCCTCGAGGCGGATGGCACCCTCGGTGGGCGTCTCGAATCCGGCGATCATTCGCAGGGTGGTCGTCTTCCCGCAGCCCGATGGGCCCAGCATCGAGAAGAACTCCCCGGATGCGATGGAGAAGTCGGCATCGGCCACCGCGACGTAGTCGTCGAACCGCTTCGTCACGTGGTCGATCTCGATGACCGGCTGCTGGGCCGCGCCGCGCGTCGCCGGTTCACGACCCGTCGCGCTGTCGACGGCGGTGCTGTCTGTGCCGCTCAGGACGAACCTCCCGATGATTGGCGCGAACTGATCCCCTCGACGAGATGACCCGACTCAGCCCGTGCGCTGTCGCTAAACCATCGCCGATCTTGGGTGCCTTCGCAAGCGATTCCGCGTCGAAATCTCGTCTCGACGAAGGAATCCCTCGCCCAGGAGGTTGCTGGCCGGTGAATCCGCGGGTCTCGCACCACCGGACGACCTGCTCAGGCCCTCGTCGGGAACGATTCCGTGCTCTGCACAGCTCACGCTTAGGATCACCTCGATTGGTTCATAGGCAACCTATCTAGTGTCGCCTCGTCGGGGTGAATCGGAGTGATTGCTCCGGAGGATAGGAGTAGGACGATGAACCTGAAGAATGCGCTCGCGGGTGCCGCGCTGACGGGTGGGCTGGGCCTGGCCCTCCTGGCCGGCGGGACCGGCGTGGCATACGCCGCACCCGGCGGCGGCGGTGGCGGCTGCGTGCCGCCCATCTGCGGTGGTCCGGGCGGTGGCCCAGGTGGTGGCCCCGGCGGAGGACCGGGTCGCGGTGGCCCCGGCGGTCCGGGTGGCCCCGGCGACTTCCGCGGCCCCGGCGGACCCGGCGGCCCGGGTGATCGTGGACCCGGCGGTCCGGGTGGCCCCGGCGGTCCGGGTGGCCCCGGCGACTTCCGCGGCCCCGGCGGCCCAGGTGGACCCGGCGGTCCCGGTGGACCCGGTGACTTCCGCGGCCCTGGCGGACCCG
Organism: Mycolicibacterium madagascariense; assembly: GCF_010729665.1. NCBI lineage: Bacteria > Bacillati > Actinomycetota > Actinomycetes > Mycobacteriales > Mycobacteriaceae > Mycobacterium > Mycolicibacterium madagascariense. The sequence continues at coordinate 2,929,441 of NZ_AP022610.1, forward strand.
GTGGTCCGGGCGACGATCGCGGGCCCGGCGGCCCGGGTGATCGCGGACCCGGCGGGCCCGGCGACTTCCGTGGTCCTGGTGGTCCCGGTGACTTCCGTGGTCCCGGCGGACCCAGCAACACCCGCGGACCCGACGGCCGCGACTGGGGACCACGTCCGCCCGACGCCTTCAGCGGCTTCCGCGGCGCCCCCTGGGGTGACGGACCCGCTCCCTGGGGCTGGGGAGCACCCCCGCGGGCCGGCTGGGATCGCCCCCTGCCGCCTCCCGGTGGGTTCTGGAACTACGGGCCGGTGAACTACTTCGGCTACGACGAGACCCCCGTGTTCGACCCCGGCTACAACGCCTGGGGCTTCTACTTCTTCGGAATCTGGGTCCCGCTGTAACCCCATCGGTGCAGGGCGGTCGCCTCGGCTCCCCGAGGCGACCGCCCGGCCCTTCCTCGCGAGCGCGGAGCTACCCTCGAGGCGATCGCCCCGCGGTCGCCGCGGTGAACCGACTCGAAGAGGAGTGCGAATGCGCGCATCGACAGTGCTGAAGACCGGTGCCGCCGCCGCGGCCACCGCCGTCGTCGGTGGTCTCGCGAGCGGGCCTGCCGTCCAGTCGGACTGGTACGCCAATCTCCGCAAGCCCAGCTTTCAGCCGCCGCGGCAAGCCTTTCCGATCGTGTGGCCTCTGCTGTACGCCGACATCGCCGGCGTGTCCGCGGCGACCATCGACGAGCTGTCGGCGCGCGGCGATCGTGAAGGGGCCCGGACGTTTTCGCTGTTGCTCGCGCTCAACCTGCTCCTCAACGGGAGTTGGACGTGGTTCTTCTTCAACCAGCGCAAGCTCGGAGCGTCGGCCGTCGTGGCGGGAGCGCTGGCCGTCAGCAGCACCGACCTCACCAGGCGGGCCGTCCGCGCGAAGGGCCCATCGGCGAACGCGTTGTGGCCCTACCCGATCTGGTGCACCTTCGCGACGGCCCTGTCGAGCCGCATCTGGTGGCTGAACCGCTAGGCGGGCGACGCCCTAGAGCAGCCTGTCCAGGGTGATCGGAAGGTCGGTGACGCGCCTGCCCGTCGCGTTGAAGACGGCGTTGCCGATCGCCGGCGGCACCGCCACGATGACCAGTTCGCCAAGGCCCTTGACGCCCAACGGATCAGCCGCCTGGTCCTCACCGGGCAGGAACGTCGCATCGAGGGCGGGGATGTCGGCGTTCACCGGCACCAGGTAGTCGGACAGATTCGCGTTGACGATCCTGCCGTCGCGGTGATCGATCTGGGTGCCCTCGAGGAGTGCCATGCCGACGCCCATCACCATGGCGCCGATCGCCTGGCTGTGCGCCAGCCTCGGGTTGATGATGCGGCCGCCGTCGTAACAGCCGAAGACGCGCCGCACCCGGACCATGCCCAGGTCCTCGTCGACGCCGACCTCGGCGAACACCGCGCCGTAGGCGTACATCGAGAACCGCGTGTCGGCGTCGTCGGGGGTGTAGGTCGCCCTGGCCTCCTGGCTCTGCCACCCCTTGCGGCCCAACAGGTCCTGATACGTCTCACCCGTCGCCGGATTCCTCGCCGCGAACATCCGGCCGTCGGCGACCGAGACGTCCTGCGGCGACACGCCGTGCAGGGGTGAGGCGGGATCGACGACCGCGGTGCGAATCAGCTTGTCGCGCAACTGGTTTGCCGCCAGTGCCACGGCCGATCCGACGCTGACCATGGTCCGTGAACCCGAATGCGATGGCGCGGTGGGGAATTGGCTGTCGCCGAGGGCGAACCTGACGCGCGGCAGGGGGATGCCCAGGGCGTCGGCGGCGACCTGCGACATCGACGTGTAGGTGCCGGGGCCCATGTCGCCCGTCGCGCTGCAGGCGTCGGCGGTGCCGTCGCCGTTGATGCGCACCAGGGCCTCGCACTGACTGCGGTTGACGCGGTACCCGGCCGCCGCCATGCCGATGCCCACCAGCTCGTGCCCGTCGCGCACCGAGCGCGGCGTGGGATTGCGCCGATCCCATCCGAACGACTGCGCACCCTGCACGAGACAGTCGCGCAGTCGGCGGGTGGAGAACGGCAGGCCGGTGGTCTGGTCGTGGGTCGGCTCGTTGCGCAGCCGCAGCTCGATGGGATCCAGCGCCAGCCGGTGAGCGAGGTCGTCGATGCCGGACTCCAGGACGAAGGCACCCGGGGTGGCGCCGGGGCCGCGCATCGGACATCCGACGTTGACGTCGAGGGGGACCACCCGGTAGGTGGAACGCATGTTGGGGCTGGCGTAGAGGAACTTCGCCGGGCCGGTGATGCTGTCCTCGAACGAGGCGTAGCGCGCGGACTCCGTGCGTCCTTCGTGGACGATCGCGGTCACCGTGCCGTCGCGGTTGGCGCCGACCGCCAATCGCTGTCGGCTCGTCGGTCGGTAGCCGATTCCCTGGTAGGCCTGCTGGCGGGTCATGACGAGCTTGACGGGGCGGTTCAGCGCCTTGGCGGCGAACGCGGTCAGCAGCTGGTGCGGCCAGGTGCTGCCCGCGCTGCCGAACGCCCCGCCGATGAACGGGGACAGCACCCGCACGTGATCCTCGGGTATCCCGAACGCCGTGGCGTAGGCCTCCTGAGCCGAGTTGACGCCCTGCGCCTTGTCCCACACGGTGAGCCGGTCACCCTGCCAGCTCGCCACCGTCGCCGGCAGCTCCATGGGGTTGTGGTTGTAGCGGATGATCGAGAAGGTCAGATCCGAGACCACCGACGCCGCCGCCAGCGCCCGGTCCGGATCGCCCCGCGCGTAGTCGGGCTGATGCTCACCGGGGTGTGCCACCGCCTGCGGCGAGTCGATGTCCGTCACGTTCGGCGCCGGGGCGTAGCGCACGGAGACCAGCGCCGCCCCGTGCGCGGCGGCCTCCATCGAGTCGGCGACGACGACCGCGACCGGTTGCCCGAAGAAGGCCACGGCCCCCGCGTCGAACGGCAGGTGCAGCCCGGGGAACCGGTCGAACACCTCGACGACGCCGGGCTCGCGGCGGGCGGCGGCGGCGTCGATCGCCGTGACGGTCCCGCGGGAGATGGTGCTGCACACCAACGCCGCGTGCAGCAGGTGGGGTCCCGGGTCCTGCACGGTCAGGTTGTCCGAGGCATAGCGCGCCGCTCCGGTCACCTTGAGGTGGCCGTCGACGCGCGCGATGGGCTGACCGGTCACGGCTGCGACCGTGTGCACGGGAAGGGTCACCGCACCCCCGAAGATTGGCGTCATGGGCCTGGAACCCCTTCGACGGTAGCCGACCACGCTGTGAGCGACCGGCCGCTACGGTCACCGGATGGCACGTTCCACAGCGTCCACGCCGCGGCGGTGGGCTTTCGCCCGCCACCCGTTCGTCTACGAGCTCGACACCTGGGTGTGGCTGTCGGATCTGAGCTCTCGCACCGGACGGCCGGTGAACCTGTCGACGGTGCCCGCGGCGGACTGGGACGCGATCGCCGACCTCGGGTTCGACGCGGTGTGGCTGATGGGCGTGTGGACGCGCAGCCCGGCCGGGGTGTCGGTGGCGCTGGCCGATCGCGAGCTCGTCGACTCCTTCCGGGCGGCTCTGCCGGACTACGCGCCTGAGGACGTGATCGGCTCCGCCTACTGCATCCGGGCCTACGACGTCGCACCGGAGCTCGGCGGACGGGCCGGCCTGGCGGTCGCCCGGTCGGCGCTGGCCGCCAGGGGCATTGCGCTGCTGCTCGACTTCGTCCCCAATCACGTTGCGCCGGACCATGAGTGGACCTCGACCCATCCCGAGTACTTCGTACGGGGCAGCGCCGCCGACGTCGACCACGATCCCGAGTCGTTCACCGACGTCGGCGGCCGCATACTGGCCAACGGTCGCGACCCCTACTTTCCCGCGTGGCGAGACGTGGTGCAGCTCAACGCATTCGATCCTGGTCTGCGCGCAGCGGTGGTCGACGTCCTGCGCGACATCGCTGACCAGTGCGACGGTGTCCGGTGCGACATGGCGATGCTGGTCGTGAACGACGTCTTCGCGCGGACGTGGGGAGAGCGCGTCGGGGAGCCGCCCGACGCCGAGTACTGGCCCGCCACGATCGATGCGGTGCACCGCACCCACCCGGAATTCACGTTCCTCGCCGAGGCCTACTGGGACATGGAGGCACTCCTGCAGGACCAGGGCTTCGACTTCTGTTACGACAAGCGGCTCTACGACCGCCTCGTCGACGGTGACGTCGCCGGCATCCGCGCGCACCTCGCGGCCGATCCCGCCTTCCAGGACCGCCTCGTCCGGTTCGTCGAGAACCACGACGAGCCCCGTGCGGCCGCGGTGTTCGACGCCGCGAGGGAGAAGGCCGCGACGGTGGCGACGCTCACCCAGACGGGAGCGCGGCTGATGCACGGGGGCCAGCTCGACGGGGCGAAGGTGCGGGTGCCGGTGTTCCTGCGGCGCGGACCGCACGAGGACGTCGACGCCGAACTGGCCGCGTTCCACCGGTCGCTGTTGGATGCGTTGCGCGACGACACCTTTCGCACCGGCACCTGGCGTCCGTGTCAGACGTCGGGGTGGCCGGGCGACGACTCCTGGGCTCGCCTCGTGGCGTGGTGCTGGCAGGGTGACGCGCGCTGGCTGGTCGTCGTCAACCTCGGCCCGACGCCCGCCCGGGCCCTGACCCGCGTGCCCCTGACCGACGTCCGCGGCCGCACCCACCGGCTGACCGACCCCACCACCGGGCTCAGCGTGGTCCGGTCCGGCGACGACCTCGCCGATGGACTGTTCGTGGAGCTGGGGCCGTGGCAGTGGCATCTGTTCCGGCTGGACGAGATACCCACGGGCTGAGCGATCTCGGCGGTGTCAGGCGACGCGTTCGCACGTGCGGCTGGTGGCGGGCTCGCCCGGACGGGGGCGGTATACGACACTCGAGCCCGACGCGACGATGCCAAGAGGTCCCGAGCCCGCGAAGCGTGCGAGCCCGGAGGCGCGAATCGCCCTGGCGGCCTTGGCCTGTCGACGTCCGATGCGCACTCCGGCCAGGGCCGGCAGCACCATGCCGACGACGCCGGGCAGCGCGGCTGCCGCGACGGCCGTCAGGGACGCCGCGATGACGAGGTGACCGTAGGTGTGGAAGAAGACCCGCAGCTGCTTGGGCAGCGTCGCGTCGGTCGCGGAGGGGGCCTGCGCCGGCCCGGATTCCCGTGCCGTGGGTGCGGTGTCGGTCCACCGGGACGGCGACACGGTCAGCAGCGATGGCGCGTCGGCGGTGCGGGCCGTGGCCGCTGCGCTTCCGCCGCCCGTCGCGGAGGACCACGACGCACCGGTGAGCAGGCGGATCACCTGCAACGGCGACAGGACGTTGCCGCCGGGCCGGCCGTGCGGCGGCTCGACGGCGGGGGCCGGTGCGGCGACGTCGACCGTCGTCGGCGGCGGCGGCGGCTCGACGACGGGGCTGGGCGGGGCGGTCACGACGACCTCCTGGTCACCAACCGTGGGGTCGGGTGGTGACACGGGATCGGCCTGCGGTGCGGTCGGGTAGTCCGTGGCGCCCTCGGTCTGGGCGGGTGGCGCCGACGCGACCGTGGTCGGCGGTGCGACCGACGCGGCTGCCGGCGGCTCGCCCTGATCCGACGTCGGCGCCGGGTCCTCGGCCGAGGGGGTCGCAGCCGCCGTCGTCGCGTCGGACGCGGAGGTCCCGGCATCCTGCGTGGCGGTGATCGGCGCCTGGTCGACGGTCGACTGGGCGGTCCGGGTCGCCGCGCTGGATGCGGCCGAGGGCTCCGCCTCGGCCCCCGGGTCGGCGTCGGTACTGGCGTCGGCGGCGGGGGAGACGTCCTCGGTCGCCATGCGGCGCTGCACGATTGCCGTCGTCGTCGTCCGACCCGGCGGCGGGGCGGTGGCCGTCGGAGCGGAACGGTGCCCGGCCGCGCCGCGGGGCACGCTCGGTGCCGTCGGATGACTGCTGACTCCGGGTGATGCCGCCCGGTCGGCGCCCGGCGCGGCGGCGGTGGCGCCGTGTCCCGACCCCGTCGGACCGGGCGTCGAATCCGCCAGGGCGGCGGCGCCCGCCGAGAGTACGAGGCCGCCCGCGACGAGGGACGCACCCGCGGCGATGCGCAAGGGCGAAGGAGTCATGCCGTCCCCTTCGACGCACGGCGAGCCGCCCACGCGGCTCGTGGAGCTAGCAGTCTGGCACGAAATTGACCCCTCCGTAGAGCATTGCGGTCAACGGACCGTGGCGAAGAAACGTCGAACGTCCTCCACGAAGAGCTCGGGCTGTTCGAAGGCCGCGAAGTGGCCCCCGCGCGGCATCGTCGTCCAGTGGGTGATGTGGTAATTCGGCTCGCACCACGCCCGCGGGGGACGGGTGATCTCCTTGGGGAACGATGCGATGCCGGTCGGCAGTTCGACGCGCCCGCCCGATCCTCTGGCCGCCCGGGATTCCCAGTACAGCCGCGCCGAGGACGCACCGGTCCCGGTCACCCAGTACAGCATTACGTCGTCGAGCATGGCGTCGCGACTGAGCGCGTTCTCCGGATGGCCGTCGCAGTCGGTCCACGACCAGAACTTCTCGACGATCCACGCGAGTTGTGCGACAGGCGAATCGACCAGTCCGTAACCGACGGTCTGCGGGCGGGTGGCCTGTTCCTTGAAGTAGCCGGAGTCCACGTTGCGGTAGTACTTCATCGCCGCCAGCGCCTCCTTCTCCTCGTCGCTGGGATTCTCGGCCGCACCGGGCGGCGGCGACGCCGTTGGCATGTTCGTATGAATCCCCACGCAGCTGCCGACGTTTCGGCCGATGTCGGTGGTCACCGCCGCGCCCCAGTCACCGCCCTGCGCGCCGTAACGGTCGTAGCCGAGCCGCACCATGAGCGTGTCCCACGCCCTGGCGATCCGGTTCGTGTTCCAGCCCGTCTCGGCGGGCTTGCCCGAGAAGCCGTATCCGGGCAACGACGGACACACCACGTGGAACGCGTCCTGCGCACTCCCGCCGTGGGCGGTGGGATCGGTGAGCGGGCCGATGACCTGCTGGAACTCGACGATCGACCCCGGCCAGCCATGGGTGATGACCAACGGGAACGCGTCCTGGTGGCGAGATCGTTGATGCACGAAGTGAATTGGCAGGCCGTCGATCTCGGTGACGTACTGGTCGAACTGGTTCAACGCCGCCTCCCGCGTGCGCCAGTCGTACTCGTTGGCCCAGTAGTCGGCGAGCTCTCGGGTGTAGGCCAGGGGGATGCCCTGACTCCAGTCGAGGTTGCCGGCGGCCGCGGCTGCGACGGACTCGGGCTCCGGCCAGCGGGTGGCGTGCAGCCTGCGCCGCAGGTCGTCGAGAACGTCGTCGGGCACGTCGATGCGGAAGGGTTCAACGGTCGTCATCCCTCGGATTGTGGTCCATTCCTCAGGGGCTCGCTTCGACGGCACGGCGGAGGCTGCGTACAGTTGTTCACCGAAGAGCGACGTCGTTGCCTACGTGCGCGTCGCGCGGCCACCGACGCGCGGATGGAATCCGCCGAAAGGACCTCTCGCCATGACGTTTTCACTGGAACTGTCCGAGGACGTGATCGAGGTCCGCGACTGGGTCCACGACTTCGCTGAACAGGTCGTCCGACCGGCCGCCGCGGAATGGGACGAGCGTGAGGAAACGCCGTGGCCGATCATCCAGGAAGCCGCCAAGGTGGGGCTCTACTCGGTGGATCTGTTCGCGACGCAGGCGGCCGAGCCGACGGGCCTCGGCATGCTGACGGTGTTCGAGGAATTGTTCTGGGGTGACGCCGGCATCGCGCTGTCGATCCTGGGCACGGGTCTGGCCGCCGCGTCGCTGGCCGCCAACGGAACACCCGAGCAGCTCGGGGAGTGGCTGCCGCAGATGTTCGGTTCGATCGCCGAGCCGCAGTTGGCGTCGTTCTGCTCGTCGGAACCCGGGGCGGGCTCCGACGTCGCGGCGATCATCACCCGCGCGCGTTACGACGAGGCCACCGACGAATGGGTGATCAACGGAACCAAGACGTGGGCCACCAACGGCGGCATCGCCAACGTGCACATCGTGGTGGCCTCGGTCCACCCGGACCTCGGCTCGCGCGGCCAGGCGACGTTCATCATCCCGCCGGGGACCAAGGGCTTCAGTCAGGGTCAGAAGTTCACCAAGCACGGCATCCGCGCATCGCACACCGCCGAGGTCGTACTCGACGACGTCCGTATTCCCGGCAACCTCATCATCGGCGGCAGGGAGAAGTTCGAGGAGCGCATCGCCAAGGCGCGCGAGGGCCGGAGCTCGGCGGGCCAGGCGGCCATGAAGACCTTCGAGAGGACCCGCCCCACGGTCGGCGCGATGGCGCTCGGGGTGTCCCGTGCGGCATACGAGTACGCACTGGACTACGCCCAGCAACGGGAGCAGTTCGGCCGCAAGATCGGTGACTTCCAGGCGGTCGCCTTCAAGCTGGCCGACATGAAGGCCCGCATCGACGCGTCCCGGCTGCTGGTGTGGCGGGCCGGGTGGATGGCCCGCAACAACCTGCCGTTCACCAACGCCGAGGGGTCGATGGCGAAGCTCGTCGCCAGCGAGACCGCCGTGTACGTCACCGACGAGGCCATCCAGATCCTCGGCGGCAACGGGTACACGCGCGACTATCCCGTCGAGCGCATGCACCGTGACGCCAAGATCTTCACGATCTTCGAGGGCACCAGCGAGATTCAGCGTCTGGTGATGGCCCGGGCGATCACCGGCCTGCCGCTGAAGTAGCCGCGCCCGCTACACGATGAGGAGCCAGATCGCGGCGTAGTGGCAGATGGCCGCCGCCGCGGTGAACGCGTGGAAGAACTCGTGGTACCCGAACGTCTGAGGCCACGGGTTCGGCCAGCGCACTCCGTAGAGCACGGCGCCGATGTTGTAGAGCACGCCGCCGGCCACCAGCAACGCCACCACGCTCGGACCGCCGCCGGCCAGCAGCACGGGCGCGAACCAGATCGCGGCGTAGCCGAGCACCAGGTACAGCGGGACGCCGACCCACCTCGGTGAGGACGGCCAGAACATCTTCAGCGCGACACCTGCGGCGGCCCCGCAGTAGACGATCGTCAGCACCAGGGTGGCGGTGTGCGGCGGCATCGCCAGCACCGCGAACGGCGTGTAGCTGCCCGCGATGAAGACGAAGATCATGGAGTGATCGGCGCGCTTCATCCACTTGCGGGTCGCCAGACTCCGCCACCGCACCCGGTGGTAGACCGCGCTCACGCTGAACATGCCGACGATCGTGGTCGTGTAGACGAGGGTTGCCAGACCCGCCTTCGGCGAGGCGGTCAACCAGGCGACCGGCACCAGGACGGCGCCGGCGACGATCGCCATCACCGCGCACACCACGTGGATGAGCCCCCTGGCGCGCGGGGCATGGAAGAAGTCGGTGACGGTGTCGGCCAGCACCTGCGGGAGGTCGTCGTCGCCACGCAGGATAGCTGGCGGGTCGTCGTCGACCGTCGATTCGACGTTGGTCGAACGCGCGACTGCGCCGCTCATGGGACCGATCCGTGCTCGTTCAGGACATCTCCGCTGTCGAGGTTGAGCCGTTGCCGTCGGCAGGGCCGCCGCTGCTGCGGTCGGGCCTTGCGTCGAGGCTACCCAAGCCCCCGCGTTTCGGGGGTCCGCCGAGCCGTCTCGGAGGTGAAGCTCTGGTGTCGATCGCGTCACGTCGGCGCCGACGGGCGAGCGGCCTTGCTACGGGTCGGGGGTCGCGATGCCGCCGGCACGTTCGACGGCGCGGTCCACCACCTGGCCGGCGACCTCGGCGAGCTCGGTGCCGTCGTCGTGACTCATCCGCTCGAGCACCTGCAGGGCGTCGTCGGTGGCCACCCCGGTCTGGGCCCGCAGGACGCCGATCGCCTGCTGGATCACCGCCGCCGCGTCGCTCGGCTCCGGTCGCGAGCCGACGGGGGAGCAATCGGCCTCGGGCGTGGCGACGTAGTGGGTCCTCCCGCCACCGTCGTTCTTCGCGGCGTACATCGCGGTGTCGGCGTCGCGCAGGATGCGCGCCGGGTCGCGAGGATCGTCGGGGCCGACGATGACGACGCCGATACTGGCCCCGATGCTCAGCCTGGCGGACCCCACCTGAAGGGACTCGGCCAGGCACGCGTGCACCCGCGCGGTGAGCGAGGCGATCTCGGCCTCGTCGAGGGGCGTGATGAGGGACGCCACGAACTCGTCCCCGCCGAGGCGGGCCAGCACGTCGTCGGGGTGCAGCGCCTGGTGCAACCTGCCCGCGGTGGCGCGGATGACGTCGTCGCCCGCGGCATGGCCCAGATCGTCGTTGACGTTCTTCAGCCGGTCGAGGTCGAGGAACAGGACCACGATGCGTTCGTGCTGCCGACGGCGCTCGGACAGGTGCGCCAGGAGACCGCGACGGTTGTGCAATCCGGTCAGCTCGTCGTGGTGAGCGAGGTAGCGGAGCTGTTCCTCGGCCGCGATGCGGGCCTGCACCTGAGCGAACAGCGAGGCAATGGCCTGCAGGGCGTTCAACTCCTCGCGTCGCCACCGCCGATCGCCAAACTTGACGAATCCCAGTGTGCCGGTAGTGATTTCGCCGGATACGAGCGGGACCGCCGCCATCGAACTGGCGTGGACGCTGCTGCCCGCCTCGATCAATCGTTGGTAGTCGGCATTGGCCGGCTCGGGACCGAAGACGGCGGGGGTCTTGCCGTGCTCGCACTGCGCGAACACGGGATCGTCGGCGAAGTAGACCAGCGCCAGCGGATCCGGTTGGGGCACGGCGGATCGCGGCGGCCATTCGGCGACGAGCCTCGACGCGCCGATGCCGTGGTCGTTGTAGCGCAGGAAGCTGACGTCGACGTCGAGGTGGGCGACGAGGTCGGCCAACACGTCACGGCTGATCTGTACGGCGGTTCCAACGGTGGCCGCCATCAACTTGGCTGCCGCCGCGGTGACGACGGCGTCGAGCTCGTACGGCGCGTTCATGCTTCGTTCCCTCGGCCAGCCGGTGGTCAGAGGATGCGATCAAGGAGGTTGCACGCAGCGGCGGTTACCAGCGAGCGGTCATAGGTGATGATGAAGTCGAACCGGCGGTCCGCGTCGCTGCGGCCGCGGAGGGCGTTGTCGGGGTGCTCGCGGGCGATCAGCGCGGCCGCGGTGTGCGGGCCGAGGGCCACGACCGTCCACTCGGCGGCCAGCGCATCGTCGGCGGCCAGGCAGACCTGCCGCACCCCAGGTCCCAGATCGGTCGGCAGGTTCTCGGCGAACACGGCGACGAGGGGGGAGCGGGTCGCGAAGTCGAGGTAGTCGCGGCGGGTCCGCCCGGTGAACCGCTTGGCGCGCTGCAGCGCGGTGAGCAGGATGGGTGGGTCGGCGGCGTTGCGGGCCTGGCTTTCGATGTGACGGGAGAACGCCGTCAGGGTCTGCTTCCTGCCGGTCCGCAGCGGGGCGTGATCCCCGATCAGGTCGAACGGCGACCCCGACGCGAGGCCGGGTCGCTCCCTCCTCGACGGAGGTGGCGACCAGCCCGCCGCCGCCGGGTGGTCGCTCATCAGGCCGGGTCGGCCGAACTTGTAGCCCTGCCCCAGCGTCGCGCCGACGGCGAGTGCCTGTTCGAGATGCTCGTCGGTCTCGATGCCCTCCGCCAGGATCACCGCACCGGTGCGTTCGTGGTGGGCCAGCACCGCCGAGAGCGTCCTGGCCTGGTCGTCGTCGGGTTGGGACTGCACCAGGCCGAGATCCAGCTTCACGACGTCGGGGGAGACGACGTCGAGCAGTGCCATCGAGTCGGGATGGGTTCCCACGTCGTCCAGAGCGATGGCGAAACCCGCGTCACGCAACGAGGCGACCTTCTGCAGCAGCAGATGCGGATGGGTGAGCAGGCTGCGCTCGGTCAGCTCGAACATCACCTGTAGTTCCCGCTGCCCGCGTTCCAGGACGGCACTGCGCGCCGCGGACGCAGTGCCGCTCGTCGGCTCACAGTTGATGCACAGCAAGGCTTTTCGGCCCAGACCATGATCGAGGGCCTGGGTGATGGCGGCGTCGATGCACAGCGCGTCCAACTCGTCGAGCTGGTTGCTGGCTCTGGCGCGCTCGAACACCATCGGCGGGCTGAGGCCCTCGAACGCCGGCCAGCGCGCCAGCGCCTCGAATCCCACTGTCGCGCCATCGCCGAGTGTCACGATGGGTTGGAACGCGGCGGCCAACCCGTCGCCGCGGACGGCAGCCTCCACCGCGCGAGCATCCTCGGGCAACTCGTGCGACGGAGCGACTCCCGCCCTGGGCAGTTCAATCGACATTGCGCCCCTCGTCCCATGCGTGTCGTCACGGTGCCAGGGTCTGGAGCAACTCCCGTGCCATTACCCGCTCACGGTCTTCCCACACCCGGTGACGTCGAGCCGATGCGGGAATCATCGCGTTTGCCATGGGCTGCGGCAACCTGGGCGCACAGAAGTAGTAAGTTCTGTTTCGCCAGGACGGCACGGTGCCGTACGTCGTGCGCTCGCGGGAAGCGTTGAGTCTCCAGCCTTCCGACCGCAAGGGTCGGTCGCGGGACACCCGTCTGAGCCTGGTCTCGAAAGGCCCCCATCGTGCCGGACACGGAGTACGCCAAAACCCTGCGTGACGCGATGACCGACCTCACCCACCGGTTCGCCCACCCCACCAACGTCGATGAGATTCTCTATGGAATCACCACTGCTGCAGTGAATCTCATCGATGCAGTCGACAGTTGCGATGTGCTCCTCATCGAGCACGCCGAGAAGTTCCGCTCGGTGGCCACCACGTCGCCGGTCGCCGCCGAACTCGACGGCATCCAACACCGTCACGGCGAAGGTCCCTGCATCGATGCGGCGGTCGGCGACACCATGGCGTTGTCGAACGACCTCCGAGACGACGAACGCTGGCCGAGATTCGCCACGGCGGCCGTGGAGGCCGGAGTGCACAGTGTGCTGTCCTTCCAGCTCTACACGCATCAGAAACAGCCCACCTGCCGGGGCGCGTTGAATCTGTTCAGCTCGCGACCGAATGCCTTCGACTCCGATGCCCAGGCCATCGGCGCCATGCTGGCGACCCATGCGGCGATCGTGTTGATCGCTCAGGACCGCGAAGCGCAGTTCCAGTCCGCGCTGGCGAGTCGGGACGCCATCGGCCAGGCCAAGGGCATGATCATGGAACGCTTCCGCGTCGACGCCGTGCGCGCCTTCGAACTGCTCAAGAAGCTCTCTCAGGACACCAACACTCGCCTGGTCGACGTCGCCGCGCAGATCGTGGCATCCGGACCGCCCGAGTAAGGGGCCTCAGCGCGGCGGGCCGTCAGCCTCCGACGGCGGCGCCCCCGGATACGCCGGCCCCGCCGCCACCGGTACCTCCGGAGCCGCTCGACCCGCTGCCACCACTGGAACCCGTGGGACCGGCTGGACCGCTGGCGCCACCGGAGCTGCCGCTGCCGCCGGTCCCACCGGAGCCGCCGGGAGCCTTGGGTCGAGTCGTGTCCGTGTCCCCGGGCGGGGCGCCAGGACCGGTGGGGCCGACGGCGCCACCGTTGGCCCCTGGGGCCGGGGCGCCGGACCCACCGCCCGCTCCCGGCGCGGGGGTGGCCGTGCCGGCCGTGGTCGCAGGAGCGGCCCCGCCCGTGGTGGTCGCCGGCACGCTCGTCGAAGTCGAGGTGCTGGGTGTGGTCGACGTACTCGTCGATCCGCCACCGGAATTCGATCCGCAGGCCGCCAGCAGGGGAGCGGCCGCCAGGGCAGCGCTCATCGCTGCGATGGCGGACCATCGACGCAGCGCAATCCTGCGATGGGTGTGGGCGGTGAGGCGAGAGTCGGTATCGATCATCGGGGTCTGCTCCACTTCGTTCGGCGATGAGCAATCGCGGCTTTCCCCCGCTATTGGCCCGCCAAACGGCGGAGACGCGGCTGGTGAATCAGTCCCGACGTCCGCGCCGTTGGTACGCTTCTTGACTCAATATGTTGTAGCGCAATGCTTTTCACGGTCGTGCGGCCGGGCACGGGTCGACGTCGGGCGTACGGTCGTCACGATCACGTAATAGACGAGCGTTCTGATGGCCGCGTCGACCTACGGGCAGCGGCACGACCCCTTTCCTTTCTGCGGCCGATGGGGCACCGTCGTCTTGGCGGCAGAAGGGACGCAGAGCTTTCACGGCCGCGCGGTCATGATCGAAGGACCGAGGGAGGAGACCACGGTGCCAGTGACGGCGAGGTCAACGACTTCGGCAGCGTCCGCAGCGTGTTCTTCCGCGATCCCGACGGACTCGAAGGCCAAGTGCTCGTCGCGAAGTAATCCACGCAACTCATAGGAGACGACCGATGTCCGAACCAACACCGCCATGGTGGCTCAAGCCGGTGAACAAGGTTAACATGGCCATCCAGAAGTTGGGCATTCCCACCGGACCCGTCCGCGTGCTGACGGTGCCCGGCCGGACGTCGGGCCGGGCACGTCCCACCCCCGTCACGCCGTTCGAGGTCGACGGCCAGCTCTTCACCGTCGCGGGCTACCCGAAGGCGGACTGGGCCCTCAACGCGCGGGCTGCAGGCGCGGGCACGCTGACCCGCGGGCGTTCCTCTCATCGGGTCTCCATCGTCGAACTCTCCGCCGAGGACGCGCGCCCGGTGCTGCGCGCGCTCCCGACGAAGTTGCCGCAAGGGGTCGGCTTCTACAAGCGGTCCGGCCTCGTCACGCAGGGGAGTGCTGACGAATTCGAGGCGTTGGCGGGCCGTTGCCCCGTCTTTCGCCTCGATCCGGTCTAGATCCACCCACCGCTGGCGTCGAGTACCGACCCGGTGAGGTAGGACGCGTCCTCGGACAGGAGAAACGCTACGGCGGCGGCGATCTCCTGTGGATCAGCAAGGCGGCGAAGCGAATTCATGCTCTTCATTACCTTGTCGGGGTCGACGTCCGCCAGCTCCGGATGGGTGTAACTCTTGGCGTGTTCGGCAGCCATGTCGGTCGCAGTACCGCCAGGTGCGATGGCATTGATCGCAATGCCGGCTTCGGCCAGTTCGGGAGCGAGATTCAGCACCATGGCATTGACCGCGGCCTTGCTCGCTCCGTACAGCGTGTGATGGT
Organism: Mycolicibacterium madagascariense; assembly: GCF_010729665.1. Lineage (NCBI taxonomy): Bacteria > Bacillati > Actinomycetota > Actinomycetes > Mycobacteriales > Mycobacteriaceae > Mycobacterium > Mycolicibacterium madagascariense. The sequence goes on from NZ_AP022610.1 coordinate 2,944,452, forward strand.
GCACCGCAATGCGGGCGCTGATCGACGACGTCAACACGATGCGGCCGCCGTCCGTCATCGCCGCCACCGCTGCCTGGGTCACGAAGAGTTGACCCGCGACGTTGGTGTGGAAGATTCGGTCGAAGTCGTCCATCGTCAGCGACGCCAACGGCCCGAAGTGTTCGATACCGGCGTTGCTCGCCAACAGGTGAAGTGCGCCGAACTGGTCGACCACGTCGCCGACGACCGACCGCGACTGTGCCGGATCGCTGACGTCGGCAGGAAGCGCCACCGCCCGGCCACCGCCGCCGGCGATCTCGTCGACCAGCGCCTGGGCCGCCTCGGCGTCGGAGCGGTAGTTTATGGCGACGGCTGCACCCTCGGCGGCCAGTCGACGGGTGACGGCCGCACCGATGCCTCGGCTGCCCCCGGTGATCAGGGCGACCTTGCCGCCGAGTCGTGCTGCGGAAATCTGGGTGGTCATGGAGTTGGTCCCTTCGTTGGTTCGTCCTCCACGATGGACGTTCGCAGCGGGGGCGTCCACCGAATGTTTGGTGGTGCGCGCCGCGTATTCGTTGCGATCACCAATGCGTAAGCGTCACAGGGTTATTCGTCATCGTGACGATTTCACGGGAATTGGGCGGTGGCGTTGCCGACACCGCTGGGACCCGGTGGTCAGCGCCGTGGCGTGTCGTCGTTGACGTCCCAGATCTGTCCGGTCCCGTCGCCGCCGAGCCGGGCCAGCAGCGCGGCGGCGGACTGTTCGGGGCTGATCAACATGCCCGCGTCACGGAAGTGGACGAACTGGTTGCGGATCGCGGCACCGATGCGCTCTTCGGGTTGACTGCGGACCCAGTCGTGGATGGCGGTGTCGACGATCCCCGGCCGAAAGACGTTGACCGTCACCCCCGTGTCGGCGACTTCAGCCGCCAAGTTCAACGTGTGCGCCTCCAACGCCGCCTTGGAACTGGTGTAGGCATTGCCGCCGAGGAGTTGCGACGGCGCCACCGCCGCTCTGGCCGACACGTTGACGATCCGGCCCCACCGTCGGTCGCACATGCCAGGCAACAGCGTCAGCGTCAGGGTGGCGGGGCCGACCACGTTGACCGCGATCGCCGATGCCCACTCGTCGACGTCGACGTTCACGGTGGGTCCCATCGGCTGCACCGTCGCAGCGTTGTTGATCAGGATGTCGATCGCAGCGCATTCGTTCTGAACGTGCTGGATGGCATCCCGCAGAGCTGACGGGTCGGCGAGGTCGGTGGGCACGACCACCACTCGGGCACCGCGTGCTCTACCACGCTCTGCGACCTCGTCGAGCTCGGGCTGCGAGCGGGCAAGCAGTGCCAATTCAGCGCCCGCGGAGGCCAAGCCCAACGCCACAGCCCGTCCGATGCCGCGGCCAGCCCCGGTCACCAGCGCGGTCTTGCCGGCGAAGGTCTCATCGGCCATGTCGGCCACCAGCCGCCGAGGCGTGCGAATCACGGGTGCGGCTGCGACCAATTCGTCGCGGGCTTGTCGAGTGCCGCCGGGCGTCGTCGAATGTCATTGCTTCACCCATCCGGGATCGTTGACGGTGATCATGTGAACCTCTCTGCAGGAACGCGTTTTACGTCATGAGCGCCACATCGATTTTTTGGAACGATCGGTTAGTAACGTACCGTAATTGGACTGATCGTTCAAACTGCGAGTAGAGTGAAGAGATGCCGCGTGGCAAGACGTTCGATCCGGAGGAGAAGGTCGAGGAGGCACTCGAGCTGTTTTGGCGCGAGGGCTGTGACGCCGTCAGCATTCAAGATCTCGTCGAGGGACTGGGGCTCAACCGCGGCAGTCTCTACGCGACCTATGGCGACAAGGAACAGCTGTGGCGGCGTGCGCTGACGCGCTACTGCGAGCAGCGCCGCGACTACCTGTCCGAGCTGCTCGAGAACCCGACGACGCCGGTGCTGCCCCGCATTCGGCGGCTCATGCTCGACACGGCCAATCCCACCGCCGGCGATCCCCACGGCTGCCTCATCGTCAACGCGATCACCGAACGCACCAACGATCCCGCGACGATGGACATCGTGACCGGTCAGATCAACCATGTGGAAGACGTGCTGCGCCAAGCGTTTACCCGGGCCCGATCGGGTGGAGAGATCCCCGCTGGATCCTCGCCCCGTCGACTTGCCCGGTTCGTGGTGGTCACGCTGCAGGGGCTGCACGTGTACGACCGCGCGTTGGCCGATCCGCGACGGGCGCGTGACGCCGTGGACGTCGCCATGTCGGCGATCTCTTCCGGCGCCGTCTCGGGCGGACGCACCTGAACTAGGGGACTGCGAGAGGTGTTCCCGCCATTCGACATCGCCGGCTCGTCGGTAATTCGGCGGCCCGTCACAATGATCGACGGAACCGCCTGGCGATCGGGGGGCCTAGTTGCTAGCTGCCACGCAGCTGATCGATGAGGTGGTAACTCGACGGCCCGTCGGGCAGGACCCAGGCGGCACCCCGCGGACGGTTCTGGCGTCGGCCCATTTTCGCTAGTTGGTCCGCCCTGTGCCGTATTCGTATTCCACGAGCCAGTAGCTATTCGCGACCCCGGACCGTTGGCGCAGTACACGTAAAGACAGGCTGACCAGGGGCAAGACCGCCGCTGCCTGATTTACAAAATATTTGCAGTGCGTTTCTACTCTAGGGACGGGATGCCACGGCGCGTGACTGCATCGAGGTGTCCCCTGATCGGGGGACGGATGTTTCATCCCGTGCCGTGTCCGATCGCGGGACAGACGCCGCCGACGGATCGCAGCACGCTGCATCCGCCGCCGGCAGCATCTGCGCATCACGCCGACGAGCAAACAACGGAAGGGCAACCACGATGACCAACACCACCACACAGCGCATGCGCCGCCTCGCCGGCGGCACCGTCCTGTTCACCGCTGCCGTGGCGTCGATCGCCGTGGGTGCCCCGGCGGTCGGTCATGCCGATCCCGGCCCCACCGCCGGCCCCACCATGGGTTGCGAAGTCATCCACTGGAGTTGGGCCTGGGCTGGCCGCCGCAAGGTGTGCGACGGCCCCAGGCAGGCCGACGGAAGCTGGCAGCGCATCCGCACCGTATACGATGTGGCGCACACCGACCCACAGAGTTGCACGTCCGATGGCAGCTGCAGTGGGGGCAAGTTTCATCCGGAAACCGTCTATAACCAGGAGGCCTATCCGGTGACGGACGATACGGTGCTGCCCGACGAGCCCGGGTGGCTGCCGCCCTACACCTACAACGTCCTCTGACCAACCACAGACGCTTGAACGGGCCGGTCCGCATTGCGGGCCCGGCCCGCCAGTCGTTGGGCGTAGCTGACATGGCCAAAAGCCTGTCGGCATTGACGGCGGCGATCGCGGCCTGGGCCATGACCCAATAACAGCCGCACCCGCCGACCTCAAGGCCGAACGATTTGCCTCACAGCGTCTTTGACGTTGACTTCGGCACAGTTCGCGCGTCGCGGGCCTGATGCCGGCCCGAGGGAATTTCTCACCGTCGGGGTCCAGCCGGACGAGAATCGTGACTTCGCGTGGATCGCCCGCGCCTAACGCAACGCTCGATCCTGTGCGGTCGGTGTCTATTCGGGGTTCACGTCAGGCTTTACCCATTCAATTGCACGAACTCTCCACCGCGAGGGCGCGATTGCGATTGCGATCGCGAAGCCAGCGGCGGGCATTGCGCTGATTTTGAGTGGCGTTACTGCCCGACATCACCTGTCGTGGCGATGTCAGGAACCAGCCGACGTCGACGCCGCCTTGTGGGCGCTGCCATCTGGATCCGTCTTCGCAGCGGTAGGGGAGTCGTTGGCGGTTGATGCGGCGGCGGGCTCCTTGACCGACGTGTTCGACGACGTCGCCGAAGCACCGGCGGTGGTCTTCGGTTGCACCTTGTTGCCCGAGGTGACGTCCACGGTCTTGGTCGATGCCGTCTCGGCGTCAAGTGTGGTCTCGTCGGCGGCATGGTGTGCGGGGGCGTCGCTGCTCACCGTCGTCGAGTCGGTGGTCGCGGTCTTTGCAGAGACCTTGGAGGCTGCCGACGCGCTCGACTCTGCCACGCCTGCAGTCGAAGTCGACGATTTCCGTGCAAGCGAGGTGCCGTCAGTCGTCGTCGACTTCTCGTGGGTCGAGGCGGCGGAGATGGACGGGCTCGACTGCGTGATGCCGGTGGCGGACTGAACGGACGTGGTGGTCGACGAGGCTCGAGTCGTCGGTGCGACGGTCGCTGTGACGGTGCTGGAAATGGTGGCTTCGTCAGGGAAGGCCGCTTGGACGAGGCTGGTGACGAAGTCGCGAGCGATGGCGAATCCGCCGTTTTGGCCGAAGGTGTTGGTGACGGCGGTTTGGAGGACGTTGCCAATACCGGCGGCGACCGCACTGGCGACCGCGACGGGGTTCAATGTCCCCAATGAGGAGATGACTCCTTGCACGGCATTCACCAGACTGGTCCGGGCGGAGACGTAGACGTCGCGAACGCGGAGTCCCTGCGTGTTGATGATTCTCGGTGCGGCTCTCACTGCGTTGGCCAGGGGACTGAGCGGTATGTAGCGCGCGATCGCCGCGGCGGCTTTGTCTGTGACGTCTGACTTTCCGTAGTCGACGAGGGGGTTGATGATGAGGCCCTCGAGGCTCGCGAAGGCGCCGTTGACGTTACCTTTCAGGAGGTTGCCGTATGCCGTAGCGACGGCGGAGAGCGTGTTGTTCGCGAACGACTGAATGATCCGGCCGATCAATTCGTCCACTGCCGTAACCACCGCCGCGTAGTCAGCCGGGTTCAAGGTGGGGAGTGAGAGGGTCGCATCGACTGCGATCAGGGGTGTGATGGCGGTGGGGGACGTCGCCACGGCCGCCAGCTGATGCACCGAGGTCGTGGAGAGCAAGGTCGGAGACGTCGCCAACAGGCTGGCGACGGTCGGCCCGGTTGCCTCGAGGCTGTCGCGCAGGGCGGTCTCGGCTTGCCGCACCGTGCTGGCCGCCGATTGGGTGGCCGAGGTCAGTTGGGCGGCCAACCGGTGCGGAGTCGGCGTCGGTGAGATACCGAGGGCTCCGACCGAGAGCACTGCCGCAGCGACCAACACCGTCGACGACGTCGCGGCGCGTCCGGACACGCTAGCAACCTGCATGAGACCAGCTTTCGTGAAGAGGAAATGCGGGCGAACACCCGTGCATCAGGAAACCTACAGTCGCGGCCGCGCTTTGCTGAGCGACCCCGCTGAGGTGACAGTAACGCACGAATGGGCGGCGGCGTCAATGTCTCGTCGAGGAAGAGGAGTTGTCAATCGGGCCACCCGCGCAGCTTTACAAAATATTTGCAATCCGTCGTTAAGGTGGGTCGGTGTCCACTGTCGTGCTACCGACAACCTGATGTGGCAGTGGCGATTTGGCGAGTCGGAGCCACCGGTGGAATTCGCGCGCGGAGTTCGCGTACGGCGGCGGTCGTTGACGCACCATCGAGCGAACGTTCGGGACGCGTCCATGGGTCCTCGATCAGTCCGGCCCCGGCACATGATCGCTGACCGCGTTGCTAGCGGGGTGTCGAGATAATGAATTCGATCGTCGATCGACGTTCGCGACACCAGCCGAAGATCAGCCGCCGCCTTCTCGCCGCGAACGCCGTCGCGACGTCCATGTGTCCAGTACGACTCGACACCGGGCATCGAGATGAGCCCACCAGTGGGTAACGCGCCAGAACACGTCGCCGGCGGAGAACGCCGCGCGGGCCGGCGATGGCCGACGTGGCTGCTGGCCGTGCTGACGGTCGTGGCAGCAGTATTTGTGATGCTGTTCGCCCTTGGCGCGGCGATGAGTACTGCTGGGTGCAGTGGCCCGGGATGTCCGGACATGAGCGCCCGGTCGCTATATGCGGTGCTGTTCTACGGCCCGCCGGCGGTGGCGGGGCTAACGGTCATCGGATCATTCTTTTTCGCCAAGCGTCGTTGGGGTTTTCTCGTCCCGCTAGGCGCGCTGATCCTGTTGGGCGTTGACCTGGCCGCGTTGGCCGCGATGTTCCGGCGTTAGCCTGCGGCCCCCGGGACGACGATGGTCTTAGCGACAGCGCGCGGCGGGAACGGCCGCCGCGCCACGAACGGGACCGCGGCGTGGGGGAGAGGTACTCGTCACCGAGCAGAAAACACCGCCTCGAAAGGCGAAGTTGGACAACCACTCTGGAAAGCACCGGTAACTCGTCGAATCGGTTTCGTCGTACTGCGGGTCTGCGCGGCTTCGACGTAATCGGCCATCGGGCACGCGGCCCCGGACCCGTCGTGCCCGTGGCCCACCGCACGGTGCTCAGCCGTTGACGCCCGGCTTGCCGTTTCGGTCGGTTCCGATCCCACCGGGACCGCCGAGTCCGCCGGGAGCGCCCCCGGCGCCGCCGTCACCGCCGATGCCAGTGCTGGCCAGGGTGGCCTTGCCGTTGCCGCCGGCGCCACCTGCACCGCCGGTGCCGTTGCTCGCGCCGGCACCCCCGCCGCGGCCGCCGTTGCCGCCCCTGCCGCCGTTGCCGCCCGTGGCGGCCGAGGAAGCGCCCCGGACCGAGGCGCTGCCCCCCATTCCGCCGTTACCGCCGTTTCCGCCCGCACCGTTCGCGCCGTCCGCGCCCTTGGTGCCGGTGCCGCTGGCACCACCGGACCCAGCGCTACCGCCGTTGCCACGGATGCCCCCGGTGCCCCCGGTGCCGCCGAGTCCGCCATCGCCGCCGCGCACCGTCGTCCTGCGCTTCACTTCGTTGACGCCGTTGCCTGCACCGCCGGTACCACCGTTGCCGCCGGTGGCGCCGTTGCCGCCGCGGCCCCCGCTGCCGTTGGCGCCAGACGCGCCGTCGACGAGGCCCGTTCCGCCGTCGCCGCCACTGCCGCCGTTGCCACCGTTACCCCCGTTGCCACCGCTGGCACCATTACCACCGTTGCCACCGGTCCCGCCGACGAGCCCGGTGGCGCCATCGACGCCATTGACGCCCGCTGCACCGTTGCCGCCAGCGCCACCGTTGCCACCGGTACCGCCGGCGCCACCGTTGCCACGGGTGCCGGCGACGCCGCCTTGACCACCGGTGCCACCCGTCCCCGCCGCACCACCATCGCCTGCCAAGCCGCCGTCGCCGCCGCGACCGCCCGGGCCGCCGTCCAGACCGGCTCCGCCGTTACCGCCAGCGGCATCGGCGTTGACGCCTGGTTTACCGGCAGCGCCGGTGCCGCCCGTGCCGCCGTCGCCTCCGTTACCGCCCTTGCCGCCGTCCCCGTTGGCTCCGGCTTTCCCGGCGGCGGCGGTACCGCCGCCCGCCGCACCAATGATTCCGGCGTTGCCACCAGCTCCGCCATTGCCGCCGAGTCCGCCGAAGTTCCCGATGCCAGCGGCCCCGCCGAGGCCGACTCCGGGTGTCCCGGTATCTCCAGTAGCGCCGTTTCCGCCGTTTCCGCCTGCGGCGCCGTTGCCCGCGTTCCCGCCCGCGCCGTCGGTCCCGGCGGTACCCCTCACACCGCCGGTTCCTCCGGTGCCAGCCGAACCGGCGGTGCCGGCTGCGCCTCCGCGGCCTCCGTTACCTCCCGCACCGCCGACTTGTCCCTTGGCGCCGTTGGCACCGGGGGTGCTGCCGTTGGCGCCGTTGGCGCCGGCCGCACCGTTTCCGCCGTTGCCGCCGTCGGCGCCGTTGCCGGCATTTCCACCGTCACCGTTGGTGCCGTTGACGCCGTTGACTGAGCCTGCGCCGCCCGTCCCGGCGTTGCCGCCGTTGCCGCCACCACCGCCGTTTCCACCGGAGGTACCGTCGCCACCCGCTCCGCCAGGGTTCGCGGCGTTGGCGCCCGCGGATCCGCGGGCGCCGTTGGCACCGTTTCCGCCTTTGCCGCCGTTTCCGCCGTTGCCGCCGACACCTCGCACCGCGGACAGGCCGTCAGTACCGGCTTGGCCGCCGGTGCCGCCCGTACCCGCTGCGCCGCCAGCGCCTGAAGTGCCTGCAGCGCCGCCGTTTCCGCCGTTGCCGCCGGCCTGACCGTTGGTTCCGTCGCCGCCGTTCCCACCGGAGGGTGGGGCCGCCAAGCCAGCGGCGCCGTCGGCACCGTCAGCGCCGTTGGCGCCGGCCCCGCCATTGGCGGCGTTCCCCCCGTGACCGCCGGAACCGTTCACCCCGGCCATCCCGGACTTGCCGAACAATCCCGCACCGCCACCAGCGCCCGCGTCACCGCCAGTTCCACCGCTGCCGCCGGATCCACCAGCCATGCCGTCGCCGCCAGCACCGCCAGCCTCTTTGGCTGCCAAACCCTGGGTACCGGCCATGCCGCTGCCACCGGCTCCGCCGTCACCCCCGGATCCACCCGCACCGCCGTTACCGATCAGCAGACCGCCCCGGCCGCCGGCGCCGCCCTTGCCGCCTGCAGACCCGCCGGCACCGGATTGACCCTCGCTCACGCCGTCGGCGCCGGTGCTGCCATTGGCTCCGGCCCCGCCAGCGCCGCCGTTGCCCAAGAAGAGGCCACCGTTGGCGCCACGCCCCCCGGCACCGCCGTCGATGCCCAGTACGCCGGCGCCGCCGGCACCGCCGGTGCCAATGATTCCGACCGCGCCGCCGTTGCCGCCATTGAAGCCGCTACCGCCCACACCCAGCAATAACCCACCGTTACCGCCTCGGCACGCCGCGCCACCCACGCAGGTCGCAGCGGTGTAGCTGTAGCCGGTTCCCAGCAGCAACCCGGCGTCGGGGTGCGCGGCGGTGCCGTTGCCGATGAACAGCGTCAGCACGTCGTTGACGAAGTCGCCCAAGTTCGGTGCGGCGGCCGGCGGCTGCGTGGCGAGCGACGCGACGTTGATCCGCGGTGCCGCGGCAACAACGCTAGCGGTGGTGGTCGTGATCGCTGAATCATGTTGGGAAACAGCGGATTTCGTCGCTACCGACTTTACGGTGGACGAGTCCACTGCGCTGGGTGACGTCGACGCCGCGGGGCCCGAACTGGTCGCCCGCGTGACTGTTGCGGCAGCGGTGGTCTTCCCGGCTCCGCCTGCCGTTGATTGGTGGCCGGCTCCGGGGCTCCCGGTGTCATCCTGGCGGCCAGCAGTATTGGAGACGGCGCTGGTGCCCGTGTCGGTGCCGTGCTTACCGTTCCCATCCGCACGGCCTGCCGTGGTGGGGTGCCCGGTGCCATTCTTGGTCGACGCTCCCGCCGCGCCGGTCGACGACGACGCGGAGGTGCCGCTGGGACCGGTGGCGGGCCTCTTGGAGGTAGCCCCAGACAAAGATATCCCGCTCGACGTGCCCGACGTACCAGCTGCGGTGGACCCCGCTAGCGAATCCTTGGTTGACGTCGAACCCTTCGACGACGTACTGCTGCCCTTGCCTACGGACTCACCCGAATCGCCGGCATGCGTGGCCGAGGAACTCGCCTCGGAATGGGTGGTGTCGGCCTGGGCCACGGCGGCGCCGGAGAGCAGTGCCGCCCCGACCCCGACGCTGAACGCCCCGGCAGTCAACCAGCCCGACACCGGCAGCACCCGACCACCTTCACGTGCGGCTGCGCGTTTGCTGTGCTGACTATCCCTGCGGTGTCGCCCGGCCATCGTCTGTCCTCGGAGTCCTTCGTCGTCTGATAGCGAAACACGGTCGTTCCGCTTCTGTCGCATGGTCATTCGTCTGTGGCTGCGAAGCCGTCGACCGGGTATCGAGCTCCGGCCGGGGCCTTCCGACAGCGCGGTGCATGGCTACGCCGAAGCGACGGTGATTTGCGCACCACACCGCAGACGACGAATCGTTGGCCCGGGCTCACGATTAGTTCCCGGGTACCACGTCGCCGTCGGTTGCCCTCGATGGGTGGTGATCACCGTGTTTCCGTCCCAGTCTCGTCACGCGCCCCCTGTCCGGTGGGATCGCGCGGTGTGTCAGCAGCGAGCGTCACTGTCACGACCGGTCGTCGATCGCGCGCGGGGGTTCGAGTCCTCAGAGTAGGAACGCACTGCAAATATTTTGTAAATCAACCTCCGGCGACCGTCGATGACGTCGAACGTTTGCTGCGTGTAAAGAGTTGGTATTCGACGTCGTCCACCGCAGTAACGTCACAGTGACGAATAGGGCCACTCACACGGGGGTCTCGCGACCGCGGACCGCTGCCGCAAATTGGCCCAGTGAGCGCGAAGACAGGCTTGACTGCGGGCGCCCCGGGTTGCTTCTCCATGTTGTTGGCACTCGCAGTTGTTATTGGTACCGACGCGCGCGAAGAAGGTGCGAGTCGTCCAACAGTGCGCCTTAGGCGGATACCTGCTGCATCGTGAAAAGGCGCCGGGCGACTGCGCGGAGTCGTGTCGATCAGCCAGTCGTCCCGTGGTGCGAGCATTTCATCAGATGCAACTCACACTGGTTTACTGGCATGGTCACGTATCACTTTGTGTCGAGTGCGTTTCCGGTTTATGCCCCGGGGCCGTCTGATTCTGTTGGTGGGTGAGGCGGTCGGTGAGGTCGTTGACTCGGGCGTTGATGTCGTCGCGGATGAGGCGCATGCGTTCGATGCCGTCGATCCCGCGCAGCGATGGTTCGTCGGTTTCCCAGATCTCAATTGGCGTGGTGGTCGGGTTGAGGTGAGCTTGGGTTCCGAGGACGACTATCAGATCAGCGGCGTCGATTAGGGCGGCGGTGAGCTGAGTGGGCGTGTGGTCGCTGATGTCGATGCCGAGTTCGGCGAGCGCTTGTGCGGAGATGCTATTGACTGAGGTGGTCCTGGCATGGGTTCCCGCCGAAAGCGTGTTGACGCGCCCTTGGGCGGCATGACGCATGAGGCCCTGTGCCATCACGGATTTCCCGGCATTGCTGACGCAGACGAATAGCACGGTGGGTGGGGCGGGTTGGGCGGGGAGGCTATCGGTCACGCGTGGCTCCTGGATCGGCGGTGACTCCAGATGGCGCGGTGACTGCGTCGGGGAAGCGGTGGCGCAGGGCCAGGGAGACGTAGACGAGTGCGACGAGGACCGGGACTTCGATGAGTGGACCGACGACGCCGGCCAGGGCTTGGCCGGAGGTGGCGCCGTAGGTGGCGATCGCCACGGCGATGGCGAGTTCGAAGTTGTTGCCAGCGGCGGTGAATGCCAGGGTGGTGGTGCGTTGATAGCCCAGGTGCAGGACTGCCCCCAACAGGTAACCGCCGCCCCACATGATGGCGAAGTAGGCCAGCAGGGGCAGCGCGATGCGAACGACGTCAAGTGGTTTGTGGCTGATCTGGTCGCCCTGTAGGGCGAACAGCACGACGATGATGAACAGCAGCCCGTAGAGCGCCCACGGCCCGATGCGGGGCAGGAATCGCGCTTCGTACCAATCGCGGCCCTTCGCGCGCTCCCCGAGCCCTCGGGAGAGGTATCCCGCGGCCAGGGGGATGCCCAGGAAGATGAGCACCGATTTGGCGATCTGCCAGGGCGAGGTGGTGATGCTGGTTGGGGGTAAGCCCAGCCAGCCGGGCAGCACCGAGAGGTAGAACCATCCCAGCACGGCGAACATGACGACCTGGAAGATCGAGTTCAGTGCCACCAGGACGGCGGCGGCTTCGCGGTCACCGCAGGCCAAGTCGTTCCAGATGATGACCATGGCGATGCAGCGGGCCAGCCCGACGATGATCAGTCCGGTGCGGTATTCGGGCAGATCGGGCAGCAGCAGCCAGGCCAGGGCGAACATCAGCGCTGGGCCGAACACCCAGTTGAGCAGCAGGGAGCTGAGCAGGAGGCGGCGATCGGAGGCGACGGTGTCGAGGCGGTCGTAGCGAACCTTGGCCAGCACCGGATACATCATGATCAGCAGACCTAGCGCGATGGGCAGGGAGATTCCGTCGACCTGCACGTCGTCCAGGGCGGTGTTCAGCCCGGGGATCAGCCGGCCCAGCAGCAGCCCAGCGGCCATGGCCACCCCGATCCAAACTGGCAACAGGCGGTCGAGGGTGGAAAGTCGTGCTGGAGCGGAGGATTCGTCGTTGGCTGTCCTATTGGTCATCGGATTCTCCAGCTCGGGTCGACGAATGGGCGGTCAGCAGCACGACACCGTGGGCGCCGCCATGGGGTCCTGGCTGGCGCCGTCGCAGCACACCCCGCCGCCACGGTTGGCGGCGTCGCCGTGTTGAGGGCTGGTGCCAAAGGTCTCGGAGTCGGCCAGCACGGTGTAGACCTCCCAGCGCTCACCGCCGGGCCCGGTCACCCAGACCTTGTCCTGGGTGGCGAAGCAACACGTGGTGCCAATCTCCTCGTCGGTGAACACGCCGGCCTCGGTCAGCCGAGCGATCTCGGCGTACACGGTGTCGCTGGAGTCGACCTCCACCCCGAGGTGGTTCAGGGTGCCGCCCCGGCCAGGGTTCTCCAGCAGCACCAGCTTCAGCGGTGGCTCGGTGATCGCGAAGTTCGCATACCCGGGTTTGCGCTTGGCCGGCTCGGCGCCAAAGAGCTTGGAGTAGAACGTGATCGCCGCGTCGAGGTCGTCGACGTTGAGGGCGAGCTGAACACGTGACATGAGACGTCCTCCAAGTTGTGAGACATATATCGAACTCTGTGGCGTCGCCATCATGGCTTACCTCTTTGATATATGTCAATGTCTGTGGCAGGGTGATTGCATGCCCAAGGCGTTACCCGTGATCGACACCTCAGCACCGGTATGCTGCGCTCCGGTGGCCTCGGGTCCGATGAGTGACGATGATGCGTTGCAGATCGCGCTGCGCCTCAAGGCACTGGCCGATCCGGCGCGAGTCAAGATCGTGTCGTATCTGTTCAGTTCCGCCGCCGGCGAGGAGAACTCCGGGGAGTTGGCCGCCGTGCTGGGCTTGACCGAGTCCACGGTCAGTCACCACCTGACCCAGCTGCGCAGGGCCGGGCTGGTGGTCTCGGATCGGCGCGGCATGAACGTGTTTCACCGCGTCCGCCCAGACGCACTACAGGCGTTGTGCGTAGCGTTGGATCCCAACTGCTGCATCTAATGGGGTGACGTTGATCGAGGTGTTCACTGCCCCGGGCATTCTTGGTGTTACGTGTCCGCGTGGATGCGGTCGGCCACGTAGGCGCCGTATTGGCCGGAGCCGCGGCGGTCGTGGCGGATCGCAGTTTGCGGGTTGCAGCCGAGGGCGTCGGCCAGGACCGGGGGCGGGGTGATCTGGGTGATGTCTGCCAGGTCCCGATGCGTGTAGAGAGCGAGGGGAATCCGAGGGTCTTGAGGCGGAGCCGGACGTGGCCGGCGGTGAGGTGATTCCCGGGTCGGTAGCCGGGAAACACCCACGGCCTGCGGCACAGGTTATTACGTCACTGTGACGAATAAACACTTAGAGGCTGAGCCTTGGGCGCTTGACTCAATGCGGGACGATCAGGGGCGCACGGGACGCGGTCGACCAACCTGAATGCAACGGTACGTTGCATTCACTTAGAGAATCGCCAGCACAACCCCAAGACGGGAGCGGCCGAAGCTGCAAGTTAGACGGGAAAGCAGTTCCTCACAAGTATTCAACCAGCGACTGTGACGATAAGAAAGAATGCCGATAAGCGACATTATGTCAGTTCGTAAGTTGGTTATTCGCATGGGCCACTGGCGTCGGTTAACGGCGCGACGAGGTCCATTGCATTCATTGGTCGTCGGACAACCCGTGCTGCCCAGCGACGATCGGTCGAGCGGCCGGCCGTTGTGCAGAACCGCTTGCGACCGTCGGCCCAATCACCATGTCCCCGGGGTTGCCTCCGCCTTCGAGATCATCCTTTCGTCACGGTGACGAAGATGGACTAGGCGATATACATCCGTTGCGGGTCGCCCCCACGCTGCGACGGCCACTACCCACGCCACCCTCGGCCGGCCCGGCGACCACCCGGGCCGGATCGTGGGGGCCCCGGTCAACACGATATCGCCGTGCAGTATTGCCGGTGTGCCGGCAACGAGACCGGTGATACCCCGGCAAATCCGCTTTCCTTGGTGTGGTAGAGCCGCAGCCGTTGCGAACCAGGTGTGTCATCCCGGGCGCCGGGCACCGGTCCGGGACGCCCACAAGTGATGTAGACCGGCCAACTGACACCGTTGCCCCGGAGCCAATCTTTTTCTCCGCAACCACGTCCGTCATTTGGCGCTCCCGCGTTACGGGCCGAGACGTCTAGACCTCTAGAGGTCTTGACGTGTTTGGCCGTGGACGCCGTTGCGGCCGCTTCCCGCCGTCCCGACACCGCCCACGCCGCCTGCCCCACCCCCACCTAGGTAATCTGATATGTCGCCCCCGTTGCCCCCGTTGCCGCCGGCGCTGCCGGGAAGTGTCGCGTTGCCGCCGTTGCCGCCGTCGCCGCCTACTGCGAGAAGGGAGACGCGGCCTACGACATCGCCGCCGTCGCCGCCGTCACCGCCCTGGGCCAGTCCGGTGCCACCGGCGCCGCCGGTGCCCCCAATGCCTTCATTCAAGCGGGTACCCGACACGGTGACTTGCCCGCCCGAACCGCCGTCGCCTCCCGTTGTTCCCATGCCACCGCCGCCGCCGTGGCCTCCATACAGATTGTAGTTGGACGGAAAGGTCTCGACGTTCACATCGCTGGTGCCACCGGCGCCACCAGCGCCGCCGTTGCCCACGGTGGCGCCGTTGCCCCCGTTACCGCCGTCCCCACCAGCGCCACCGGTACCCGTTTCGAGTGAATTTGCGAATTCAGGGAGGTGGGTGCTGGCACCGTTGCCGCCGGCGCCGCCGTCACCTCCAGCGCCGTTCGCGCCGGCAGTCGCGGCCGCCACTGATCCGCCGGTGCCGGGCTGGCCACCAAGTCCACCGTTCCCGCCGTTGCCACCGCTTCCACCGTGGCCGCCGGTGACGTCCAGAGTTCTCTGGATGGGGTGACTCGGATCACGGAGTATCTGACCTCCGTCGCCCCCTGTGCCGCCTGCGCCGCCTTTGCCACCGGTGCCGCCGGCACCGTCGAGGCCGGTGGCGCCCATGGTCGAGCCGGTGCCGCCGTGCCCGGCGTTACCGCCGGTGCCGCCCTGGCCGCCGGTGCCGCCGGCGCCGCCTGCAGTTCCGGCTGCGCCGGTGAAGGTGCCGTCGAACGGGACGAATCGGGAGGCGCCGTTCGTGCCGGGGGCGCCGTCGGCGCCGGTGCCGCCGCGACCGCCGGCGGCACCGTTGCCGCCCACGCCACCCACGCCTTGGGTAGAGCTGGCACCGGCTGCCCCCTGAATGCCGCCGGACCCGCCGCTGCCGGCCGCACCACCAACGCCGGCGATGCCGGCCGCGCCACCAGCGCCGCCATCGCCACCGGAGCCGCCGCTGCCGCCGGCGGTGCCGGCACCGCCGGCGCCGATGCCGGTGGTGCCGTCGATGCCGGCTCTTCCGTTGCCACCGCTGCCGCCGGTGCCGCCCGCACCAGCGTTGCCGCCGGCCCCGCCGTCCCCGTTGCGTCCGCTGGCGCCGGTAATCGAACCACTGCCACCGCGCCCGCCGTCACCACCGGTACCGCCCGCGCCTCCTGAGCCACCGATCCCGCCGGTCCCGCCGTCGGCGCCTGCGCCACCAGCGGTCGTCGCATCGCCGCCGGTGCTGCCCGTCACGCCCTGGGCGCCGTCACCACCACGTCCACCCACTCCGCCGACGCCGCCCATGCCTCCGGCGCCTTGGTTCGCACTTGCACCGGTGGCGCCATCGCTGCCGCCGGTGCCCCCGGTGCCGGCGAGACCACCCGCGCCGGCGGTGCCGGCCGCGCCACCATCGCCGCCGTCCCCCCCATTACTTCCGGTGCCGCCAGCTGTGCCGGATTCACCCGGGGCGCCGCCGTCGAGTCCGTTCATCCCGGCCGCGCCGGTGGCGCCAGTTCCGCCGACCCCCCCGTCGGCGGCGTTTCCGCCGTTGCCGCCGTCACCGTTGGCGCCGCTCAGCCCGGTGACGGTGCCGGTGCCGCCGCGTCCGGCGTTGCCACCGGCCCCACCGATGCCGCCGGAACCGCCCGCACCACCGGTGGCGCCGTTCGCGCCGTTGCCCGCGGCGTCGATCCCCGCACCGGTGGCGCCGGTCGTGCCGGTGGCGCCGGTGGCGCCGTTGCCGCCACGGCCGCCATCACCGCCAGCACCGCCATTGCCTTGATTGGCCGCCTGGCCAGCGGTCCCGTCATGGCCACCGGTGCCGCCGATCCCCGCCGCGCCGCCGGTACCGGCAAGACCCGCCGCGCCGCCGGTTCCGCCATTGCTGCCGTTGCCACCAGCGCTGCCCGCACTACCGTCGGCGCCGGGCGTAGCCCCGTCTTCCCCGTCAGCGCCGTCAGCGCCGTTGGCACCGCGGCCACCGGTGCCGCCGTCAGCGGCGTCACCGCCATCGCCACCGTCACCGTTGGTTCCGGCAGCGCCGATCGTGGAGCCCGCACCACCGGCGCCTGCGTTCCCGCCGGCGCCTCCGGCGCCGCCGCTGCCTCCGGTCCGCCCGGTCCCACCGGTACCCCCCGTCGATGAACCGTTCACACCCGCCCCACCGGTGGCGCCGTTGCCGCCGTCACCGCCGCGGCCACCGTCACCGCCTGCCCCACCGACACCCTGGATCGCGTCGGCGCCGGTCCTCACCGCCCGGCACCGCCGACTCCCCGGTTCCGCCGTTGCCGCCTGCGGTGCCGTCCTGACCGCTGCCACCGATCGTGTACGCGTTGCCCCCGAACGCGCCGTCGACGCCGTCGGCACCATGCCCACCAGTGCCGCCGTCGGCGGCGTTCCCGCCGTTGCCGCCGTCGCCGTTGGTTCCGGTGGCCCCGGTCGTGGAGCCCGCACCACCGGCGCCGGCGTTGCCACCCGCGCCCCCGGCGCCGCCGCTGCCGCCGGTCTGCCCGGCCTGCCCGTTGGCCCCGGGGGTGGAATTCGCCGCGCCTACCGCAGCGGCCGCACCCGCCGCGCCCGCCGCACCGGGGGCGCCGTTACCGCCGTTACCGCCGCGACCTCCGTCACCGCCCGCCCCGCCAACACCCTGGATCGCGGCGGCACCGTCGGCGCCGGTGACCCCACCGCTGCCTCCGGTCCCGACGGCACCCCCGACACCGGCCAGACCGGCCGCGCCTCCGGCACCGCCGGCGCCGCCGTTGCCGCCTGCGGTGCCGTCGCCGCCGGTGCCACCGGCCGTGGTCGCGTTCGGCCCATCCGTACCGTCGATGCCGTCGGCGCCGCGGCCACCGTTCCCGCCGCCGCCAGCATTGCCGCCGTTGCCGCCGTCGCCGTTGGTTCCGGTGGCCCCGGTCGTGGAGCCCGCACCGCCGCCGCCGGCGTTGCCGCCCGCGCCTCCGGCGCCACCGCTACCACCGGCCTGCCCGGACCTACCGTTGGCTCCCGGGGTCGTAGCCGCCGCACCGTCCGTGCCGGCCGCGCCGTTGCCGCCCACGCCGCCGCGGCCCCCGTCGCCGCCGGCCCCGCCAACACCCTGTATCCCGGCGGTGCCCTCAGCGCCGCTGACCCCACCAGTGCCGCCGGTGCCCGCCGCACCCCCGACGCCGGCCAGACCGGCCGCCCCGCCGGTGCCACCCATGCCACCGTTGCCACCGGAGAGGCCCGCACCGCCGTATTCGCCGATCGCGACACCGCTGGCGCCGTCGTGACCGTCATTGCCGTTACCGCCGCGCCCACCGACACCGCCGTCGCCGGCGTTACCGCCGGTGCCGCCGTCGCCGTTGACCCCGGTGGCGCCGAGGGTGGAGCCCGCACCACCGCTGCCAGCGTTACCGCCCGCGCCTCCGGCGCCGCCGTTGCCGCCGACCTGCCCGTCACCCCCGACATACCCGCCGCCACCGACCCCCGGATAGGTGGCACCCGCCGCACCCGCCGCACCCGTGGCGCCGTTGCCGCCGCGACCACCGACCCCGCCGTTGCCGCCCGCCCCGCCCGCACCCTGGATGGCCGCGGCGCCGTCGGCGCCGGACTTTCCACCGGTACCGCCGGTCCCTGCGCTGCCTCCGACACCCGCCAGACCGGCCGCGCCGCCCGTTCCGCCGGTGCCGCCTATCCCACCGGCGGTGCCTGCGCCGCCATCGGCGCCGGAGGTCACACCATCGGTCCCGTCGGCACCGGTCGCGCCATCCGCACCGCGGCCACCGGTTCCGCCGTCAGCGGCGTCACCACCGGTGCCTCCCGAGCCGTTGACCCCAGCTGCGCCGATCGTGGAGCCCGCGCCGCCGGCACCGGCGTTGCCGCCCGCCCCTCCGGTGCCGCCGCTGCCGCCAGTGCCGCCGGTCCCGCCGTTGGCGCCGGGGTCCGGCCCTGCTGCGCCGGTGACACCAGCGGCGCCGCGTCCACCGGTGCCACCGCGGCCACCATCACCACCGGCACCGCCGACACCCTGCACCGCGCCGGCACCATTGGCGCCGCCCCCGCCACCGGTGCCTCCGCTGCCCGATGCGCCCCCGATGCCGGCCAGACCCGCCGCGCCACCGACGCCGCCGGTGCCGCCGGCCTGTCCGGCGCTGCCCGCACCTCCACTAGCGCCGGCCGTGGTTGCGTCCGCGCCGTCCGTGCCGACGGCGCCGTCCGCGCCGCGGCCACCGGTTCCGCCCATGCCTGCGTTGCCACCGCGGCCACCGGTTCCATTCACTCCTGACGTCCCGGCGGTCCCGAACAGTCCGGCACGACCTGCCGCGCCGGCGTCCCCGCCGACCCCACCCGTACCGCCGGATCCACCCGCCATACCGACACCACCGGTGGCTCCTGCCGTGGTGGCCGACAAGCCTTGGGCGCCGACCGCGCCATTGCCGCCAGCACCACCGGCCCCGCCAGCGCCGCCGCTGCCGCCAAATCCGATCAGCAGGCCGCCGCTGCCGCCAGCCCCGCCCCGACCACCCGCCGATCCGCTGGCACCGGACTGCCCCGCAGTCGTGCCATTCGCGCCACTAAGACCATTGACGCCCGCACCGCCGGCACCACCGGCCCCGATGAACAGGCCCCCGTTGCCGCCCGCACCCCCGGCGCCGCCGTTGATGCCGTTCACCCCGGCCCCGCCGTTGCCGCCGTTGCCAAGGAACCCGACCGCCCCACCGTTGCCGCCGTCGAAACCGGCGCCCCCGATGCCCAGCAGCAGGCCGCCGTTGCCGCCACGGCACG
The DNA here is from genome assembly GCF_010729665.1 of Mycolicibacterium madagascariense. NCBI lineage: Bacteria > Bacillati > Actinomycetota > Actinomycetes > Mycobacteriales > Mycobacteriaceae > Mycobacterium > Mycolicibacterium madagascariense. Next base: position 2,963,459 of record NZ_AP022610.1, read on the forward strand.
CCGCGCCGCTGCTGCAGGACGTGGCGGTGTAGCTGTACCCGGTGCCCAACAGCAGACCCGCATTCGGGTGGGTGGCGGTGCCGTTGCTGACGAACAACGCCAGCACCTGATTGAGCACCGTCCCCAGATCCGGCGGGGCCGCGGCCGGAGTGACCGCCGTGACGGCAAGGCGCGCCGGCGCCACGACGGCGCCAGTGGCCACCGCGCTCTGCGGGAGCGTCGACGACGCGATCGTTGGCACCTCGTGGAGGGTGCTCGACACCGCCGTCTTCGTCGCCGATGCCGTTTCGGTCGACGGGGTGCTGTCGTGCGGGGCGGTCGCCTCACTGATGTGAGCCGATGGTGACCTGTTGGCGGCTTGCATAGTGGATCTTGCCGCCGTGGATGGCGCCGACCCGGTGGTGTGGGCGGCCGAGCGTGACCCGGTACGCGCCGAGGTGCCGGCCTGCCCGGCGCCAGTCGAGGCCGACACCCCCGATGCATCCGTTGCAGACGACTGCGGCGACGACACTGACGACGCCGAAGAGGGTGAAGAGGACGAGGTGCCGCTACCGCCGGCGGCGGTGCTCACGGTCGCAGCGCCTGATGAGGACACCCCACTCGAGGTGTGCGACGTACTCGACGATCCGGCCGCCGACGGCGCGGCACCCTTCGACGTCGTCGGACCCTTCGACGACGCACCGCTGCCGGTGCCCGCGGACCCACCCGAATCGCCCGCATGCGTCGTGGAGGATGAACTCGAATCGGAATGGGTGGTGTCAGCCTGGGCCGCGCCCGCACCGGCGAGCACCGCTGCGCCCACCCCGACGCCGACCGCGCCGGCAGTCAACCAGCCGGACACTGGCAACACCCGACCGACCCCACCGTCGCTGCGCCGCGTGTCCTTGCGATGCCTAGCCGCCATCAGAAGATTCCCCTCACCCGTCATACGTTCATTGATCAGCGAGCCGTGTCCAGCCCCCTGCCCCACCACCAGTGCTCACCGAACTCATCAAGACTCGCTGCCCCTGCTGAGGGGGATTCGAGCTAGAAGATCGCTGCAGCCCATAGACGTGACCCAAATTTGCTGAGTGGTGACGCCGGGGTGACTGTAGCGCACAAACGAGTACGCCCAACGTCACGTCTCCGCCCCGAAATGTGACGTCTTTTCGGCCCGCTGCCGGGAGTCGAACCGGTTTACAAAATATTTGCAATCAGTCTTATACTGCGCTGGAAGCTGGGGCTTATTGGTGGTGAAGGCATTGTGGCAGTTGAGTATTCGGCCTTCCCGGCCCGTTCCGCCGGGAGCATCGACGGGGCCGCAGCTTGCCCCCGGCGACTATCCGGCGTCCGACACGCACCGCATCAGGACCATGAGGGTCACCTACCACTCCAGGCCCGACACCACCTACGCCCAACGTTGCTCAATCGTCGTCCGGGCGTTGCTCTACCGCAAGGAGATCCTTAGTGGCACCGCCGTCCCGAGATGAAGGACGAGCAGTAGACACACACGCCGTCTGCGCACTCCTGGCAGCATGGCCAACCGCCGTGGAACGCTGACGGGTTCGTCAGTTAACGCGTGATCTAGTCACATCAGCCCTCCGGCCCGTGGCTTCTCGGTAGTATCCCCGGTGTGAGCAACCCCCACAGGTCAGGCCGGGCGGCGAATTGGGCCGGAGGTCCTCTAGCTCGAGGCGGCGCCGCCGTGGCGGCCGTCGTCCTGTGGGCGGTCCCGGTCGCGATCACATCCCCTCTGCCGGTGGCGCTCGCCGACGACTGCCCCGACGCAGAGGTGATCTTCGCGCGGGGCACCGACGAGCCAGCCGGCCTGGGGCGGGTAGGTCAGGCTCTCGTCGACTCCCTGCGCCAGCAGACCGGCATGAACATCGACGCCTACCCGGTGAACTACAAGGCGAGCCTGTTCCAGCTGCACACTGACGATGGCTCGGAAGACGCTGTCTCGCAAGTGAAGTCGATGGCCGGAAAATGTCCGAACACACCGCTGGTGCTGGGTGGGTACTCCCAAGGCGCTTCGGTCATGGACATCGTCACCGGGGTCTCGGTGGACGGCCTGCTGCGAGGCACCTCGCTGCCCGCCACCTACGCCGACAACGTCGCCGCAGTCGTCACCTTCGGCAACGTGGCCGACCGCACCAATAAACCGATCTCCTCGAGCAGCGCGCTGCTCGGCGCGAAGGCGCTCGACCTGTGCAACCCAGCCGACCCGATCTGTCATGCCGGTCCCGGTAACGACTGGCAAGGACACACCCAGGGATACGTCCCCGACTACACCGACCAGGCGGCGAGCTTCGTCGTCAGCAAACTCGTCGGAGCGCGGGCATCGACGTATCCGTCGACCCCGTCGCCGTACGGTTCCGCGCCCTTGGCGCCCTCGCCGTATGGTCCTTCGCCCTCGGGGCCCCCCTACGCGCCGTCGCCCTACGCGCCGTCGCCGTTGACGGCAACCGCGCCAGACGCAACGGCCCAATCGCCGTACCTGCCCCCCAGCCCCACGCCCTCAGCCCCGCTGCTGCCAGCGGATGGATCCATCACGTATCACTGATTGCGGACCCGAACCCGCGGCGTCGACGTCGACGCCGGGGGTTGGCCATGCGCGAGCACCATCTCCGCCGAGACCGAATACCTATCGCGCGACAGCGCAGAATCCGTTGTGCGGCAACGCCTTCAGTGTCCGTCTGCGAGTCGACGGTTTCCCAATAGGTCTCTGCATTCAGCGCAGCGTGGAATCTTCCAGCACCCGACGCAATCTGCCGAGCGCCGGCATGGCGGCGTCGATGCGCCTGCGGTCGTCAGCGCTCAGGTGCTGCAGTGCGCGGTCGAGGAGTTCCGAGCTGGCTCGGTCGTAGCGCTTGAGCAGGGTGCGCGCCTGTGCGGTGGGTTCGACTTCGACGTTGCGGGCATCGGTGTGACCGAGCGTGCGCGTCGCCAGGCCCGCTGCGGTCAGTGCCTTGATGAGGTTGCTGACGGTCGAGCGGGCCAGGCCCAGTTCGTCGGCGAGTTGCCCAGGTGTGGCGGACGGCTTGGCCGACATCGCCCGCAGCAGTTCGACCTGGGCGTCGGGTATGTCCGGCAACCCGTCGAAACGCAGCGTGGCACGGAGCAGGGCGCGGCGTAACGGACCGATCAGATGACTCAAGGTCTCCGCGGCAACGGTCGGCATGACAGAAGCATTGCATACTATTGCCACAAAACTATTTTGTGGCAATATCTAGAGCATGAGCGCCTCCCCCTCGAACGCAACCTCCATTCCGCCGCAAGACCTGTCTGGGATCATCGGTCGTCGCTTCATCTACACCTATGCCAATGGCTGGCAGTACGAGTTGTACGTGAAGAACGCGACCACCATCGACTACCGAATTCATACGGGGATGGTCGGCGGACGGTGGGTGAAGGACGAGACCGTCGATCTCGTCCAATTGTCCGGTGACGATTACAAGCTGTCGTGGAACGAACCCACCGGCACCAGCGTCGCGCTGAACATCATGCCCATCGCCCGCCGTCTGCACGGCACCATCTTCTTCCCGCAGTGGATCGAACAAGACGGCTCGAAAACCGTTCTCTTCCAGAATGATCACATCGACCAGATGCGCGCCTACCGTGACGCGGGCCCCACCTACCCGATCTATGTAGTGCCCGAGTTCGCCGTCATCACCTTCATCGAGAACGTGGGCCCCGATGACGAGACGGCCATCGCCGCCGCCCCAAGCGATCTACCTGCCGGGTTCGCGGATCGGACGAACTGACGATCGCGGCAAAGTGAGTGTCTAGCAGGCGATCGACCTCGCTTGGCCGGTCACGCGACGGCCAGGTTCAGCCGATCGAGCCGGCGGACGAGGATACTGGGGAGCCACTGCCCCACGTCGGCGGCCTGGATCCAAGTGGTCTGCTGCAACAGGACCCGCAACACGATCTGGGCTTCCAAACGTGCCAGTGCGGCGCCGACGCAGAAGTGGGCTCCCCTGCCGAAGGTGACGTGTCCCTTGGCGTCGCCGCGGTCGAGCCGAAACTCATTGGGCTGGTTGAACTTAGCAGGATCACGGTTGGCTGCCCCCCACATCAGCAGCAGGCGGGAACCGGCCGCCAACGTCACTCCGCCGAGTGTGGTGTCCCTGACGACGTGGCGGTAGTGGCCACGAAACGGCGACTCGTACCGCAGCGTCTCCTCGATGAACGCACCCAGCAGCTCGGGACGCGTACGGACCGCCTCCTGTATCTCGGGACGAGTCGCCAGAATCCATGCTGCGCTGCCCAGCAAGGACGCCGTGGACTCCCCCGCTGCGCTGAACAAGGTGAGCATGATCGCCAGCGCCGCGAATTGCTCCACCTCACCGCAGGCGTAGCGGGCAGCCAGGTCGCCGATGAGGCCCGGCGCGCCAGCGGCGCCGGCGCTCGCGAAGTGCTCCATCACGTAACCGGAGAGCTCCATCGCGGCTACACCCGCGGCTTCGAGCTGGGCTGGGCTGACGACGCCGTCGAGCAATGTCGTGGTGGCATAGCCCAGCCGGATCAGCCTGTCGACGTCGTCCTCGGGCAGTCCCAGTAGTCGGGCAACCACCATCATCGGGAGTCGGTTGGCGATCGCACTCATCCATTCGACGTGACCGTCGATCACGCCTCCGGACCACAGACCGATCGCCGTGGTTTCGGCGAACTCCTCGATGACTCGGATCCGTCTGGCGCTGAGGTGGGGTACCAGGAGCTTTCGGTGCACGTCGTGCAGTGGGTCGTCGGCGGTGGCCAGCGCATGGTGCGGGGCGCCCAGAGGACCCATGTCGAACGGGGTGACGGTTCCGTCGCGATACACCATCGTCGCGGTCAGGTTGGACGAAAAGTCCTCGACACGACCGACGGCCTCGGTGACGGCGTCCCAGCCACACACCGCGAAGAACACGGAGTCACCGATGCGGTGAACCGGCGCCTGGTCGCGCATCCGGTCATAGAGGGCGTACGGGTCCTGTAGGACGTCATCGTCGAAGAAGTCGGCGGCGTCGCCCAGCAGCGTCATGCGATCAGGGTGGACTCTCCATATGCCCTCGTCAACGGCGTATGGCAAACACGAGACCGACCGGGTGGCGGTGCGGCGGAAGGATTTCTCAGACGCGAGGAACGACCAGCGCCTTCGCTGAGAATTCAGCGAGCATTCTTCTCAGCGTGATAAACATCGGTCATGGGTTCGCCCGACGAGGGAACGTGGGAGCGATGGTGACGAGCGACTGGCTGGTGGGGCCGGACCGACACCGTGAGGCCGCCGAACGCATCTACGCAGCAGCCGACGAGCTGCTGATCCGTCACGGATGGGACGCGTTCAGCATCGACGTCCTAGCTGCCAGGGTTCACTGCTCACCAGCGACCATCTACCGCCACGCAGGAGGCAAGACCGCCATCCGAGACGTCGTGCTGAGAAGACAGGCAGAGCGCATCCTCGCCTCCGTTCGCGAAGCCATCGCCGGGCTGACCGGCCCAGAGCGCGTGGTCACCGCCACCGTGGTTGCCCTACAGCGTCTGCGCGCCGATCCGCTCGCCAAGGTCATCCGCTCGCTGGCCCCATCACCCGGTGAGGAGTGGCTTGCCGATTCACCCATCGTGACGCGTTTCGCCGACGAGATGATCGGGCTCGACACACCCAATCCCCTTGCCGCGCAATGGTTGGTGCGAACCTTCCTAGCCCTGTGGCATTGGCCGCTCAAAGACGCCGACGCCGAGGCACGAATGGTGCGTCGATTCCTGGGGCCGCCTTATGCGGTCGACATCGCGGAGTGAACGGGCCCGTCGGCGTCCGGACCGACTTTCGTCCAGGGAACGTGGACGGCTCGAATCTCGGCTCGTGGGACGCGACGTTCACGACACACGACCGAGCACCCACGAATTTCGGTGATCCTGCTAACACCTGCGTACTTTTGCTAGCGCCAACGGGAAGACCTTCATCAGGCCCATACCGACGGAAGTGCACCGCCACGGGCTTCAAGAGGATCTACGCGGTGCACGCAACGGAAGGATTGACATGGCGGACAGCACCAGCGGACCCATCGCGGCTCTGCGGGCCCTCGTTGACGGCAGCGTGGGTCTCGCCAAGCAGGTCATCGGCATTCTGATCGGCAACGATCGTCTCCAGGAGCAGGGCAAGGCTCAGGTAGACAAGGCCGAGGCCGAGAAGGACGTCGCAAAGAAGGAAGCCGAGGCCGAGAAGGCTCGCGCCGAAGCCAAGACCCAGGAAGCGCGTCAGAAGGCGGCGCAGGAGTCCTAAGACTCTCGCGTGAAGCGCACGGCCGGGCCAAATGTGGCTCGGCCGTGCGCCTATTCGCGCACACGGCCGAAGGCTCGGAGCCCGCCCCAGCCGCACAGAACTTAACGCCGTCAGGCCACCGGTTCGGCACCGCGGGCCGACCACGTGAAACTGCGCATCTCCGGCAACCGTGGAGCCAGACGCACGGCCACCGTCCGGCCCAAGTGATCGGCGGCAGCCACGGTGGTGTCCTGATCCACCCAGGCTTCCACCTCGACACGCAACGTCCGTCCCGACCATCTGGCCCGTGCGTGCGCATGCACCACGCCCGGGGTCTCTTCGGCTACTTGCTCGGCGGTGGCCAACACCGCCGGATCCACCCCATCGAGGAGCCGGTGCCCGATGTCGGAGGACACCTCCCAGCCCACGTGACAAATGAAGCCGGTCACCACCAATCCGGCTACCGCGTCAGCCCATGACCACCCCAGCGCCACACCGAGCAGACCGATGAGCGCGCCACCTGACGACAGAGCATCCAACCAAGAATGCTTCGCGTCGGCGATCATCGTCGCCGACTGAATCCGCTGCCCCACCGCGAGTTTGTATCGAGCCACCAACTGATTGCCGGCGATACCGATTACCGCTGCTGCGATCCCCCACCCGACGTGTGCGGTCGACCCATGCCGCAGCAGCTTCGACACGCTCTCGAACCCGGCCACCATGGCGCTGGCCCAAATGACCAGTGCGACACCAACCCCGGCCAAGTCCTCGGCACGTTCGAACCCATAGGAATACCGTTCCGTCGGCGCTTTGCGCGACGCACGAAAACCGATGAACACCAACACACTGGTCGACACGTCCGACAGGTTGTGCAACGCGTCCCCCAACAACGCCACCGAACCCGACAGCAACGCGATCACCAGCTCCACCACACCGGTGACGGCCAACCCGAGAGCGCTCACGGCAATAGCGCGATTGGCCCGCCGCCGCTCGTCGCCGTCGTCCACCACCTCGGAAAGAGGGAAACTCACCCCAGGGTCACGCACACCAGTCGTCACATGCATACGTGCAGCCTGCCACTCGGCCACAGATCGTGGAATAGCGAACCACGGACCTCGCGATGTCGAATCGCCATCATCGAGTCGCAGAAGAACGCCGACATGCGTCGTCCAGCCCCGCAGGCGCTCGGCGGTAATCCCCAAGCGGCCCAATACGACTGGCCGATCGCCTTCGTTGGCCGCGCGCGGAAGTCATCACCGGGTCATTCAAGAGTGGACAGTTCGCGATCAGCGCCAATTCGACGACGATCGCACCCGCCCGAGATGCAAAAGTTCGTTACAGGTCAACGACTTTCGCACTCCTAATGGTGGCCACCGCCGTTGCTGCCGCTACCACCGTCGCCACCACCACCGCTGCCGGCATCACCGTTGCCGCCCGCACCCTCCGTCGGCGTGGGAGTGACCGGCGGAACGGCCTGCAGCGACGTCGTCGGACCCGGGGTCAGCGAGGTCGTACTCGACGACGCAGTCGTCGGACCCGAACTACACCCGGCAAGGCACGAAATCACCGTCACGGCAGCCGCCGCGCACATCACCAGTTCTCGCCGCAATACCACCATCGTGCTCAATCCCATCTTCGACACCGGTCGCCGACATCACTCGGCGACCACGCTTACCTGGACGCACTTACCCCCTGCCGATCTGCGCACGCCTGGACACCGCTTCTCCAAGAGAATCCGTAGCCGATTGAGAGGTATCTCCCCGAAAGTCCCCGATGGATGCCGGCGGCACCGTCGTCGCACGGGGCGCGAGTCGGCGGCGCGCGTCCTACGATGGCGTCGATGACGAAGTCCTCGTATCGCATCGATCCGGTTGGCGACCTAGTTCATGCTCGAGAATTCATGGCCAAGCCCGTGGGTCTGCACAGCCCCGGGTTGCAACGGGTGCTCAACGTCCTGCGCGGCGAGCCGCTGGCGGGCAAGTACGTCTTGATCGAGGTCACGCCGCACCAATGCTGGCAGTTGGCCCGGCTGAGCGGAATCCGCGGCCAGGCGCCCATCGTCCTCGACACCGTCTTCACCGACCTGCTCACCGCGGAGCGGGAGGTGTTCGCCCTGCGCTGGAGGGAACACGTCGGCCAGGACCTCGTGCTCGACGGCGCCTCGTGGTGACACTCACCGGCTACAGCGATCTGTTGTACTGCCGCCCCGGTGAGACGATTGGCTTCAAGGTCAATTGTTCGTCGTCGGAGTACCGCGCCGACATCGTCCGAATCTTCTGCGGCGACACGAACCCCGAGGGCCCTGGGTTCAGGGAGCACGTCGTCGAGACCCCGGCCAACGGGGTCCATCCGGGTCGGACGCAGGACATCGCCGCCGGCTCCTACGTCGAAGTACCGAATGATACTGTGCTGCAGTCGTTGTCGAGTTTTACCCTGCAGGCCTACGTGTGGCCGACGACACCTGACAAGGGTGAACAGGGACTGATCACCAAGTGGTCCGGTTCGGCCGGTTTCGCCCTGGTGGTCGACGGCGCCGGTACCATCGCGTTGAAGACCGCTGACGGACAACGACATCAGACCGTCTCGGTGGGCAAGCCCATGCAGGTCAGGCGCTGGTACCGGGTAGGTGCGAGCGTGGACGCCGCGACCGGTGTGGCGACCGTCTTTCAAGTGCCACTGGATCCGGTGCCGGGCATCGACGACGCCGGCACCGTCGAAGCTCGACTGGGGTACGTACCGACCCAGGCCGACGTTCCGCTTCGCTTCGCCGCCTTCGACGGTCCGGCAGCGGTGTTCAACGGCAAGATCGACAATCCGCGGGTCTGGCGTGATGCCGAACGTCTCGACGTCGTGGGCAACTGGGACTTCAGCGTGGACATGGCATCCCAAGTGGCCGTGGACGTTTCGCCCAACGGCCTGCACGGCACCGTCGTCAACTTTCCCGCTCGCGCGATGACCGGGTGGAACTGGACCGGCGAGCAGATGGACTACAAGCAGGACCCCGGCCAATGGGGCGCCATCCACTTCCACGATGACGACCTCTACGACGCCGGCTGGAGCACCGACTTCGCGCTGACGGTGCCAGAGACGATGACCAGCGGTCTCTACGCAGCCCGATTGCGCAGCGACGACGCCGAGGAATACATCCCGTTCACCGTCGGACCCGCCCCCGGGAAGGAACTTCGGACTGCTCTGGTCCTTCCCACCGCGAGCTACCTGGCCTACGGGAACGACCATCTCGGCACCGACGGCGGCAATGGCGAACTGCTCAACAACATCCTGAACGTCCTCACTCCCCCCGATCTGTTCCTCAACGAGCACTGGGAATACGGCGGCTCGCTCTACGACGAGCACTCCGATGGCAGCGGGATCTGCTACTCGTCGCGGCTGCGGCCGCTGCTGCAGATGCGGCCGAAGGTGCAGTGCCTTCTCGGTGGATTCGGATCGTCGAAGCTGTGGCAATTCAACGCCGACACGCACATCGTAGATTGGTTGCGCGCCAGGGACATTGGGGTGGACGTCTATACCGACGAGGAGCTCCATCACGCCGGTTACTCACTGCTGGAGCCGTACTCGGTGGTGCTGACCGGGTCACATCCGGAGTACACCTCCACCGAGATGTGGGATGCGTACCACTCCTACACCCACCGTGGCGGCAGGCTGATGTACCTCGGCGGTGACGGGTTCTATTGGCGCATCGCCTATCACCCGCAATGCCCGGGCATCATCGAGTTGCGGCGTGCGGAGACCGGCGTGCGAGCCTGGGCGGCGAACCCCGGTGAGTACTACCAGAACTTCGACGGCCGCTACGGCGGCTTGTGGTTGCGCCAGGGACGGGCACCGCAGCAGCTGGTGGGAGTGGGGTTCTCCTGCCAAGGTTTCGATGTGTCGTCCTACTACCGTCGTCAGCCGGACAGCTTCGCCCCGGAGATGGCGTTCGTCTTCGCCGGCGTCGGTGACGACGAGCTGATCGGCGACTTCGGACTGATCGGCGGCGGCGCGGCAGGCCTCGAATTGGACCGTTCGGGCGCCGAGCTCGGCACTCCACCCAATGCCCATCTACTGGCCTCCTCCGAGCGACACACCAACGCCTACTACCTCGTGCCCGAGGAATTCTTGGAGACGGGTCCCGCGTTGGGCGCCGACGAAAACCCCAATGCCAGAGCCGACATCGTCTTCATGGAGACACCAGATGCAGGCGCGGTGTTCTCCGTCGGGTCGATCGCCTGGGCTGGAAGTCTGTCGTCCAACGACTACGACAACAACGTCTCGCGCATCACGGAGAACGTGCTGCGACGATTCCTCGATCCTGCCCCGTTCACCTAGGCAGCGGACCGCGCTCACATAAGAAGCGAGGTCGGCGCTTAGGCATGGTGGCTACGTCACTTCGGTGAAGATGTCATCGATCTCGGCCGACCGCGGCGAAAAGATCTCGAGCAGACCGACGGCACGGACGGCGGGCGCCAGCTCGCGCAGCTGCTGGCGAATCATCTCGTAGTCCGGGTCCGTAGGCGAAACCGATTGCAGTAGTTTCGCATTCGCGACGAAAGCAGCGACGGTACCCTTACGCACCTCTACCCCGCCGAGGATGGTTTCGTCCTGGTCGTCGCGTAGCACGTCCTGTGGGCACAGTGCCAGTGTCGGCCTCATGGAATCCCTTCCGTTGTGCGTGCATTTGACACGCATTCTCGAATCTAGCCGCCCTGCGTGCAAAAAGCACGTACCCTGTCGCGGTGGCCGCATCGTCCCCCGGAGACCGGATCGCCACCCAACTCGGGCGGCTCCTACAACGCAGTACGCGCCAGCACCTGTATCAACGAATCGTCGACGGCGTCGAAGGCGTCGACGTCTCGCTGTACCCGGTGCTGTCCGGCATCGACCGGATGGGCCCGACCACGGCGACCCGTCTTGCCGCCGTAATCGGAGTCGACCGCAGCGCGACGACCCGCTACGTCACCCGACTGGTGGAGGCAGGACTCGTCGAGCGTTCCGTCGACGACTCCGACGCGCGGGGCACGCGGTTGGCCCTGACCCGCGCTGGATGTGAGACGGTGGCGGACATGCGACGGTCACTCGGCGCGATCGTCGACGAGATGCTGTCGACATGGCCGACGTCGGACGCCAAGGTCTTCGCCGCCGCGCTCGAACGCTTCGCCGACGAACTCGAAGCGCTGCGCTGACCGGCATCCGACATCGGTCGGCCAGATCGACTTCGAAGTCGCCGCAGTCTAGAGAAGGCCAGGTCGAGGCGGCCGGCCTCCAGCAGCAGGGTCGTCTGTTCCCTGGTCTCCCAAAGCCGCCGGCCGAAGATGCCGCGCAGCGTGATGCCCTTCTTGTTGATGTGCGCGGCGATGTTGATCTCGGCGGGACGGCTGGGATGCCCGACGGTGACACCGTCGTACGACCTCCTCGCCGGCCCCCCGAGCGCCTAGGGTCGGCCGGCGCCCGAGGCGGGCGCGGGGAATACGGCGATGTGCCCGGTCGGCTCTCGCGGTGGCGTCGGGCCGCCCCACTGTTGGGCAGTGACATACAGATGGGGTGGGTGATCACCGCGACTGAGCGCGCACGCGAAGGCGCCCCGGTCCAGCTCGACGACGTCGAGGACGTCACCGCCCTCGCGGAGGCGAACGCAGTGCCGGTTGGCGACGTCGGCGTACCAAAGGGCGCCGTCGGTGTCCAGGCAGATGCCGTCGGGGTGGTCACCGGGGGTGTCGGCCCAGGTGCGCCGGCCCGTGAGGTGTCCGTCGTCGTCGATGTCGTACGCGGTGAGCCGGTTGGCGTGAGACTCGGCCACGATGAGCGTGGCGTCGTCGTCGGTGATCGCCATGCCGTTGGGGAACGCGAGATCCCCGGCAACTGATTGCACGCTTCCGTCCACGGAGACCAGCGCGATGGATCCCGGTGCGGGTTGACCGCCGGGGAAGTCGAAGCCGATGGTGTTCACGTAGGCGTTGCCGTGCGCATCGACCACGATGTCGTTCCACGGCTTGTCCGAGATCGACTCCAGGTCGGCGTGCACGACCATCGAGCCGTCGGGTTCGCGACGAAGGAGGCGACGTCGCGCCGAGTCGACGACGAGGAGCCGTCCGTCGGGCAGGAAGTCGATGCACATCGGGAACGACTCGACCTCGACCACGACTTCGGGTGCCCCGCCGGGATCGACGGCGATCACCTGATGCGCGCCCCAATCGGAGAACCAGAGCCGCCCGTCGTGCCAACGCGGTGATTCACCAAACCAGATTTGGCGCTGCATCAAGACGGTCACGAGTGTCAAGAGTGCCTGGCCGACGACGAGTCGTCGATGCCCAAGTTGCGCTCGAGACGATTCACGAGGCTCGGTTCATCTGAGGTGCGCCGTGGCTCATACCGGCGGTGCGGGTTCGTATTGGATGTAGCGCCGGATGTGACGGGCGCGGTCGGGGCCGGCGAGTCGGACGATGAGGTGTAGGGCCATGTCGATGCCGGCGGACACTCCTGAGGCGGTGATCGTGTCGCCGTCATCGACGAACCGCTCGTCGCGCCGCACGTCGATGGTGGGGTCCAGCTCGGCGAGCAGGTCCAGGGAGGCCCAGTGCGTGGTGGCAGGACGGTGCGCGAGTAGTCCGGCGGCGGCATAGACGAGCGAACCCGTGCACACGCTCGTCATCAGTGGGACGGCGGCGCGCTGGCGGCGCAGCCAATCCAATTGGCCGTCATCGTGGAGTTGCGGGCGTGTGCCCTGGCCGCCGGGATAGATCAGCACGTCGAGCGGTGGAGCGTCGTCGAAGGAGTGCTGGGCTTGTATGACCAGTCCCTTCGCGCAGCGCACTAGTCCGCCTGAGCGGGATAGGCACGTGATCGCGTACCCGTCCTCTGGAAATCGTTGCGTCCACGCGGACAACACTTCCCATGGGCCGATCGCGTCGAGCTCCTCGACATCGGTGAACAGCACGATGCCGATGTGCTTGGTCATCGGCGCGGTCCGTTGTTCGGCTGCCAGACCGTCTCAGTGTCCATGATTCTCACCGTAGCTTCGGACGCTGTTCATGGGTCTCGACGGTTTCCGCGCCTCGCGCGGTGAGCGTGTCAGGCCGGCTCGATCAGGCGATCGGTCCCGCGTCTTCGGGACGTTCCGGGGTCCCCTGGCCGAGCTGGTGGCTCAGGCGCCGGTGGCTGACGACCAACCACCCGACTCCCCCACCCACGCCGACGACGGCGATGATCAGCCCCAGAACACCCGCGCTGGCGTTGCCAACGGCGAAGGCCGCAGCGGCCATGGCCACGGCGAATACACCGACCGCAATCGCCACGAACCCTGGCCATCGGCTGCGGTCCTTCAATGACGCTCCTGCGACGGGTCCGACGCTGGAGCCCTCCGGATCGTTCTTTGCATCATGGATGTTGCTCATGACCGTCATTCGTCGCCGGACGCTGGAAGGCGCCGTCCAAGCATCTGTCGGCTCCATCACAGGGAGGCTGCGGTGGCGGGGTTCGACCCGTCGGTCCTAGTGGTCGTGGGCAACCGCGTGGTCGTTGGCGTCGGTCAGTACCGGAGCGGTCAGCAGTTCATGGCGTTCGATGAGTTCGTCGAGCGTCGCGACCCAGTGGTCGTAGTACTCCCATTGCCCTCGCTCGGCTTCGGGCGTCCCCTCCCACTTTTGAATCGTCGCAATCAGGCCCTGCTGGAATTCGCTCCAGTCGTAATGCCGGAACTCCGAGAGCGCGAGTGCCAATCCGAAGGCCCGGCGCTGCCATTCGTGGTCGAACTGAGGCGCCGCCTGATCGGTGGTGCAGGTGTCGTGCAGTTTCATGACGCCGGCCCTGCCAATGCGACGCCGATCATGGCTTCGGTGGTCACCAGGTCCATGAGCATCTCGTCGGTGAAATCCTCTGTGCCGGCGGGCCTTTCGGGGATGACGAACCACCGCGAGTGCCCACTGGAGTCCCACACCTTGATCTCGGTGTCGGGGGGCAGGTCGACCCCGACCTCGGCGAGCACCTTGCGGGGTTCGCGCGCGGCACGTGAACGGAAGGTCGGATCCTTGTACCAGTAGGGCGGCAGTCCGAGGACGGGCCACGGGAAGCAGGAGCACAGCGTGCAGATCACGAGGTTGTGCACCCCGGAGGTATTGGCAACCGCCTGCAGGTGCTCCCCCTCGGCGCCGGCCATGCCGTCGGGCAAGTCGAGTTCGGCGATCGCCGCGGGGGTGTCCAGGACGACCTTCTCGGCGAAAGCCGGGTCGGTCCAAGCCTTTACGACGATCTTCTTGCCGTTGAGCGGGGTCATCTCGGTCTCGAAGTACGCCAGCACCTTGTCCACGGTCTGCGCGGTGATGACACCCTTCTCGATGAGCAGGGCCTCCAGTGCGGCGACCTTCTTGGCGCTGGCCTCTTCACGGTCGGGCGGGTAGGCGAACTGGTCGGTCACGAATCCTCCTTGATGGGTGCCAAATACGCTTCGAAGAGCTCCGCGTACAGCGTTTCCGGGCCGGCTTCGGCGCGCGGCCCCCAGACCTCCGCCGGGTCGAATTCGACGACGTAGATCGGCATCGGGTCGCCGATGCCGTCACCGGTGTGGGTGAAGTAGGCGTAGTCGCCCTCGAAGACGCGCTCCACGGTCCCGGTCCGACCACGGAGATAACCCGGCAGCCGACTGTGGGCGTCGGCGGCGACGTTGGTGATCCGCACCGTCGATCCGACGGGGTACTTCGGATGCGCGACGTCGCGCCGGGGACTGTCGCCCTTGCGCAGGTACGCGATGACCTGCTCGTCGATGGCCTCCACGGGTTCGGCGGTGGGCGGTGCGAGTTCTGCGACCTTGGCGGCGAGTTCCTCCTCGGTCACGTAGCCCTTGTCGAGGAAGAACTGGGTGATGCCGCCCAACCACTTCTCGTAGTAGCGAAACTTGAAGTAGTCGAAGGGATTCATCGCCTCGGCGCCGGTGCGTAGGTCAGCCCAGGTCCATTCGTCCTTGAAGGCCGTGGGCACCTCGTCGATCGGGTAGGTCGGCAGCGCCGCGCCCAGGTGGTTCGACAGCCCCATCATCGCCACGTGGATGCCGAAGATGCGCTTCTCCCAATCCTCCACGAACACACGCTTTTCCAGCGACAGATCCTCCGGCAGGCCCTCGAGACCACCGAGATAGTGCTGCAGTTTCATGCGGGGCTTCCTTCGATGGGCGGGGTGGCCGGGCTCGTGGCGTCGTGCTTCGTCATGGCCGTCGCGAGGTATTCGGAGAGCAGGCCGAAGGACGCTCCCAAGACGCAGGCCACCGCGGCGACCAGGCCGGGGTTCGACATGGTGGTGACGGTGACGTCGGGGCCCCGCCCGGCGACCGTCGAGACCGTGGACGCAAAGCCGATGACGACGGCCGGGGTGGTCGCCAGCAGCGGCACCCACGACGCCTGCACCATGACCGCGCTGCCCACTCCCACGGCGATGGCGGTGACCAGCAGGCCGCCACCCATCAGGTGGGCTGCGAACAGACTGGCCGTCGCGATCACCACCCCGACGAGGTTCGACGACACCGATCTGATCCAGCCGACGGCCCCGCCGCCGACGAAGAAGAACGACGCCCACGCGAGGAACACCACCCAGATGGGTACCGTGATGACGTCTGCGGTGAGTGCGACGGCGAGGCCGCCAAGCACGCCGATGCTCAGCGTCGAGGCCGTCCGTGAATCCATGCATAGAGCCTGAGCTGCCGACGTTTCGCCAGCGTTACGCAAGGGTTGCTCTGCCCGGCGAGTCCGGACACGAATCGGGTGATTCCGGACGTCGACCCCGCTCGCGTTGCCGTCGCTGCGGGCGGGCCCTCACACTGACGAGGCTCAACCCTCACGGGAGGACCGCCCTGGTGTCCATCGATGAATCGACGTCGACCAAGACCGTCGTATTCGCCCTATATGACAAGGTCACGCTGCAGGACGTCGCTGCACCGCTCGAGATCTTCGCTCGCGCAAACGATTTCGGAGCACGCTACGAGATCCTTCTGGTGTCCGCGACCGGCAAGGCCGTGGAGACGACGTCGTTCGTCTCGCTCAACGTGCACGAGTCGCTCGCGGCGGCGCCGGACCGGTTCGACACGTTGATCGTGCCGGGAGGGGTGCCGCCCGACTTCTGCTTCACCCCCGGCGCCCACGACATCCCCGAGGAACAGACGCCGGACCACGTGGCGACGGCACTCGAGATGGTGGGCGAACTGGCGCCGCGGGCGCGCCGGGTCGCCTCGGTGTGCACCGGCGCGTTCGTCCTTGCCGCGCTCGGCTTGCTCGACGGCCGGCGTGCGACCACGCACTGGGCGCACTGCCAGGAACTGTCTCGGGTCTACCCCGAGGTCGAGGTCGTGCCGGATGCTCTGTTCGTCCAAGACGGTCCATTCATCACCGGAGCCGGTATCACCGCGGGCATCGACCTCGGTCTGGCCATGGTGGAGAGCGACTACGGCACTGACGTGGCCCGGCGGGTGGCCCGATGGATGGTGGTGTTCCTGCAACGGCCGGGCGGTCAGACGCAGTTCAGCGTGTGGACCGAGTCGCAACTCCCCGTCTCGGGTGGGCTGCGCGAGATCCTCGACGCGATCATCGCCGATCCGGGTGCCGACCACTCCGTCGCGGCGCTGGCCCACCGGGCCTCGATCAGCGAACGGCACCTCGTCCGCATGTTCCGGGTCCAGGTCGGGATGACCCCGGCGCGCTACGTCGAGCAAGCGCGCCTCGAGGCGGCGAAGGTGCTGCTCGCGACCGGTGACCAGGGGCAGGAAGCCGTGGCACGACGCGCCGGTTTTGGCTCCGCGGACACCATGCGACGCACCTTCAGACGTGCGCTCGGGGTGTCACCGAGCACGTACCGCAGCCGATTTCGGACGACGGGCATTCACTAGCGTCGTCAATATCGTTGTGCTGCAACAGTTCTCGTCGTCGATGGGGTCGGGCAGCAGGCGTCACCCTGCCAGGCCCTCATGCCCTCCTTGGTGGCGGTGACGAGCGCAGCAATCGGGTCAGCTCACGCTCGGAGGGCATTGGCAGCTGAAACCGTGACCGGCGCCGCAGGACGGGTCGGCCCCACGCAATCATGCCCGGATGGGCGACGTGGAGGGGCCACCCTGCCGTCGCCGAACCAGGTCGCCGCGTGAGGCGCCAGGAATTTGTTCGCTCCCTGCCAATAGTTCGCTTAATTAACATTTGGATGTGTAATGCTACGAACCGGTAAACTATGAAATTGCAAGTAAAGCACGTTTTTGACGCCAGCGCAGGTACTACTCTCGATGACTTCGCTCTCGTTGCTGAAGCTGCGCGCAGGGGTTAGTCTTCCCGCATGCCAAGCCTGTTTCAACGCCTGCGTTCTCCCACGGCCTAGACGACGACCGAGCCGATCCGATGATTCCGGCCAGAACCTCCCGGCGACACCTGTGCTTGGAAGTGGCGCGGATTTCGACGGTGGCGCGCCAGTGCGCGTTTCTGATGGCGGCCGCGGTCTCGACGCTCGGCCCGAACACCACCGGGGTGGGCGGTAGGGCTCTGCTCGTGGGCCTCGCGCTGTGGGCGATCTATCGCTTGGCCACTAGATCGTCGTCGGCGGTCGCCCTCGTGGGGGATGCGCTGTGCACCGCCGCGGTTGGCGCGGTCCTGCCCTTGGTGGCCGTGGACGCCCACGTCACTCACCCCGTCAGCGTGGCGCAAGCCGTGGTCGGCGTCTGTCTGGCATCCCTTGGAGTCCAGCTTCCGGTCGGATGGTCCCTGGCCGCCTTGCTTCTGGAAGTCGGCGCCTACGCAGTGGGGTCATCGGCGTCCGCGGGTTGGCATCCCATGGCATTGGCCAACGAACTGGTCCCGATCCTGTGCGGGTGGCTGACGGCGACGGCCCTGCGAGAAGCCATCAGGTGGGTTGCCAACACCGCCGACCACGCACACCTGTTGCGATTGGAGGCCGAAATCGCCAACGGCGTCGCCGAGGCACGTCGCAAGGCCGACCGCGAACAGCTCGCGCTGTTGCACGACACTGCGGCGGCGACCCTTCTGCTGGCGGGGACGGAGGCACGTGCGCCCGTCGACCGACTGGCGGCGCAGGCCGCTCGCGACCTGACGCTGCTGGAGGCCACTCCCATCACGGATCCCTCCGCGCCCATCGACGTCGTGCCACTCCTGCGCGACGAAGCTCGCTTCTTGGATTGTCCCGCCGAGCTCACCGGCCTGGACCACCTCTGGTTGGACGGCGAGCTTGCCCGGGCGATCTGCGCCGCGAGCCGAGAGGTCATGAACAACGTGGACCGCCACGCGCACGCCACCTCCGTCACCATCTACGCAGGCGCACACCGGCTCGAGATTGCCGACGACGGTTGCGGTTTCACGTCGAGTCAATCCCACGGACACGGGATCAACGAGTCGATCGTGGCCAGGATGCGTCGTGCCGGTGGCGATGCTCGCATCCGATCGATTCCCGGCCAGGGCACCGTCGTCGAGCTTCGGTGGCACGACGAACCGGGACTCCCGGACCCGCACGACTGCCACGACGACACCGAATCATTCGTTCACGGCGTGGCGGCGGCATATCGCCTGTGGCTCATCACCACGGGAATCGTTCTGCTCAGCGTCGCCCTCCTCCGCGGCCCGCTGAGCGGCCACCAACTGTGGTTGGAGGTCGGTTTGGCGGTCGCCGCCGCAGTGTGTACGTCCACTGCGGCACCGAGCCGTCTTCGCGAGGCCAGGTGGACGGTCTGGGTCATCACCGCCGCACTCGTCGGCATCTCGGCAGCACAGCATGCGGCACTGGCCGACTCCGAACTCCTCACCAAGGCCTACTGGTCCATCGGTGCAATCAGCTTCTGCCTCTTGCCATTTCTCGTCCACGTGCCCTTGGCCCGTAGCCTTGCGCTGCTTTTGACGGCGTGGGTGATCCCGGCGACGATCGACCTGCACAGGGATCCTGCCGTACACATGGTCGTCTATCTCGGCGTCGCCGCGATCGCCTTCTTCATTCCGCAGGTCGCGTTGTGCGTCCTGAGCGGTTCGATACGGGATGCTCTACGTCTTGCCCGCAAGGAGGATCTGGCACGCCTTCGGGTCGACACCAAGGAGGCCATCGACGCAGCCATGCAGGCCGAGTGCATTCGCCGCTACTCCGACACCGTGGACCGACTCATCCCGCTCTTGCGAACCCTCTCCCGCGGCGGGCCGATCACCGATGAGTTCAGGCGTCGCAGCCGAGCGGAATGCGAGCGGCTTCGCACCCTCTTCGACGAGCCCACGCCACACGCCGCGCTCCTGGCGGAACGCGTGCAATCACTCATCGACGACGCTGCGCGACGCGGGGTCACGGTCACCGCGCACGTCGACGGGGACTTGCCGACACTGTCGTCGGACACTGCCGACCAGGTGCTCGATCAGGTCGCCGTGGCCTTGGAACACGCCGTCTCATGGGCCCGAGTGGTACTCACCGGGGCACAGGCCGAGGTCGACGTGAGCGTGGTGTGCGACGTCGTGCGCCCGCCCGGGGTCGACTTCGGGAGGCCGGAGGGGCGGTCGGACGTCCTCGTCGCGGAGGACACGATGTGGCTCACACTGCGGGCGGGGTGAATGGAAATCGGGGGGCGACGTGGCAGACCAAACGGGCCAGAGTGGGGGCTCACGAATAGCGTCCGTGACCGTCATCGACGATCACGACGCCATCCAGTTGGCGGTGAAGATCTGGTGCCAGGAGGCGAATCCGCCCATCCCGCTGCACCCTGGCTTCTGTTCCACGAACGAATTCCTGGCCGCGTGCGCTGAGCGTCCGCCCGGGGTGGTCATCTTCGACCTCGAGCAGCGGCAGCACCGACCGGACTTCTACGGCCTCGGGAAGGTCGTGGCGATGGGCCACCGCGTCATCGTCTACTCGCATCTCGCCGGAGACGAGGTGATCCTGCAGAGCCTGGAGCTGGGGGCAGTCACGTTCATCGTGAAGATGGAGGGCAAGTCCCACTTGATCGACGCCGTTCGTGCCGCACTAGACAACGAGCCCTACGTCGGACCGCGGATGGCCAAGGCGATCTACCACGACCGCAGTGTCGGCAGACCCAAGCTGGCACCGCGGGAGAAGGAAGTGCTCATCGCGTGGTTCCAAACGGAGAGCAAGGACCTCGTCGGTCAGAAACTCGACATCTCCCCGACGACGGTGCGAACCCACTTGCAGCGGGTCCGGGCGAAGTACGCCGCCGTTGGTCGCGCCGCACCCACGAAGTCTGCGTTGGTCGCGCGGGCGATTCAGGATGGGATCATCTTTCTCGACGACCTGTGAACGCTCGACGGGCCGTGGGTCATCGGGGGGTATTGCCCCGCACCGATGACGTTCGGCCCGTGCGCCGTTGGCTTCGCAACGTCGGCGACGCCGGCTGCGCGTGGTCCATGACCAACTCCAGTCGGCCGAACCGGCTTGCGGCAGCACTGACGACGCCGAGCTGGGCACCGGTCGAATACCAGGCCGCCGTCAAGGCGCGGTCGTCACCGCCATGAGCGGTGGTCGACATCGCGACCCCGTGGTTGGCGCGAATGGCCAGTCTGCTCGACGTGCTGCCGAATACGGCGCCGATGACGACACCGTCCTCGAACATCAAGCGGCGCAACGGTCCTGAACTCATCACCCTGACGCCGAGGTCACCCGCACGGTCCACCAGCCAGGCCGACAGCGGAGCCGACGTCGGTGGCGACGGCGCAGCGCCGACCATGGTGACTTCGAGCCGCTCACCGGAACGCTGCACGATCTCCCTGGCGCCGGGAACGCTGGTCCTGCTGTAGAGCACGCCGTAGTGCGATCCGAGACACGCCCGGTTCCATTCGATCAGCTGGTGACCGTAGAACGGCGCCACCCTTCCCGACGCACGTTTCGACGTCGAGAAGCGATGTGCGCCTTCGTCGAGCTGACGAAGCGTGACTGCACTGGCCGGCGAACTTCGTTGGCTTCCGACGCCTTCGGTGAGACTGGCAAGGTAGGCCACCGTCTCGCGCGACAGCCCGTCTGCGTTCCAGGCACGACTCATGTCGTCGGCCCACGACGTGGGAGGCGTCGACCGGACCGCGGTCGCCTCGAAATCGCCCTCCCGACAGTCGACGACGAGCACGTCCATGTCGGCCTCGGCGCCCGAGACCGCGACGGCCAACACCGACGGGTCGACGCCGACGCACAGCATGTCGACCGTCGCGTGAAAACCCACCTCGCCTTCGCCTTCGCCACGCACGGCTGAATCAGCGGAGATCCGTTGCGCTCGAGAGTGACGCACCCGGCCCTGCAGGGTGAACATTCACGCTGCAGCCGGTGCGGCGACGAGCAGCGCGGAGTTGTAGCCGCCCATGCCCATCGAAGTCTTGAGCGTCACGCCGCCCGTGAACGCGGTCATGCCGTCGAGCAATCGCGGGTGTGCGGCACTCACTATCGGAGACGCCGGGATGACACCGCGTTCGTAGGCCAATACCCCCGCAGCGAGTTCGACTGCTCCTGCACTGGCCAGGCAGTGTCCAATGAGCGGCTTGAGGGCATACACCCAGGGCTGTTGGTCGGCGAAGACGGCGTCGAGGAAGGCCACCTCGGCGTCGTTGCACTGCTCGGTGCCGGTGCCATGCGCATTGAGGTAGCCGACGTCGCCGGGGCTCACCCCGGCGTCGACCAAAGCGTCTCTGACGCAACGGATTACCTGCGAGTGCGAGGGCTCCATCCCCGTGGCATGATGACCATCGCTCGTCATGGCGCCACCGAGCAACCGGGCATAGGGGTCGT
Organism: Mycolicibacterium madagascariense; assembly: GCF_010729665.1. Classification (NCBI taxonomy): domain Bacteria; kingdom Bacillati; phylum Actinomycetota; class Actinomycetes; order Mycobacteriales; family Mycobacteriaceae; genus Mycobacterium; species Mycolicibacterium madagascariense. The sequence goes on from NZ_AP022610.1 coordinate 2,985,408, forward strand.
GGGACCGCGACGATACGACGAACGCGACCGCGGCCTCCCCTGGCGGGAATCCGCGGCCACCCTCCTGAAAGGGCCGGCACGCATCCTGCGGTTCGACGTCGACGACCGCGGCGCGCATTCCCGCGAACCCCGCGACCACCTCGGGAGTGAACGATAGGTCGCAGGCGACGACGACGACGTCGTCGGCCCACCCGACGTCGAGCCACTGCTTCGCCGTCAGCATCGCATTGTTGGCCGACGAACAGGTCGCCGAGATCTGGAGCGACGGGCCGTGAAAGTCGAACTCCTTCGTGAACATTGCGGTCGGTGTCGACGGAAAGGCGCGCACGAAGTCGCGTGACCGAGTGGCATCGCCGCGGCTGATCTCCCGCCAGATGTACATGTCGTTGAAGCACCCCGCGTAGATGACTCCCACCCGCTCGCCGGGTACCCAGCCGCGCGAGAGGGCATCGGTCACCGCTTCGCGGCCCGCGCTCAGGAAGGCTCTGCCGAACAACCCGTCGCCGTCCGTCGGGACGCCACCTTCCGGAATCCTGGCGAGCCAGACCGAGTCCGTTCCGTCGGGCCCGAATCCGCCGACGAGGCGAGCCGCCGACTTGCCGCTGCACATGCCCTCCCAGAAGACCTCGCGACCCCATCCGTAACCGGTGACCAAGCCCAGTCCCTCGACGCCGACGTGATTGTGTGACATGACGTTTCCTCTTTCTGCGTGAATGTCGTCTGGTTACCGGGCAGCGTTGCCCACGGTGGGTGTCGAGATCAGCTCGACCGCGGCGGATGGCAGTGGCTCGCCAGCCGCATCCGGCGCCTGCGATTGCAGGAGCGCCGGTATGTCGTGGAGGCGCTCGAGTCCTCGCATGACGGCGTGACCGTCGACCCTGTTCGGGTCGAATGAGGCCGAGAACGACACTCGGCCCTCCACTGCGCACGCAGACACACTGATGCCGTCGGATCCGACGGGATAGGCCATCGTGATGTACATGGCCTCGGCCGGGTCGGCCCAGGGAATGTGTTCGACGCCAGGGTTGCGCATCATGGAGTTGAACGTCATCGTCAGCGCCTCCTGGGTCGCCGAGCCAGGCGACGCCGACCGACGCAACGCGGTGCCCAATGCCCCCGAGAACAGCGCCGGCACTGCTCGCGCTGTTGCCACCAGGTGCTTCAAACCTGCGCCGACGGCGGCCGGATCGGCCATGTCCGCCGGAATGTAGGCACTCTTCGCGAAGTTGCCCGGTCGGAGCGACTGTTTCTTCGGAAGATGCCGTCGAAGGTCGACGAGGGTGAAGAAGCCCTTGTCGTTCAACGGGACTCCCTCAGCGGACAGGGCCAAGTACGCCGCCGAGGCCATCAGCGCCGTGGTGGGGAGATCGGGACACGCCGCCTTGCGCCACGCCTTGAATTCGTTGAACTCCGCTGCCTTGAGCAAGGTGCCCGCTGCGGTCGTGGTGGGCGGGTACACGCGCGCCGGCGGGGACACCGTCGTCGCGGGCACGGGGGTGCTGGCGGTCGACCGCAGGTGGCTCCACCACTCTCCCCCGTGCTTGGGCGCCTCCTTGAGGAGGATCTTGGTCGCCACGGCGAGGCCACCGTCGGCCCTGAGCGACCGCAGTCCCTCGACGTCGCCGAGCGACATCAGCACGGCGAACGGGGAAAACACCGCGGCGTCGCCACACGCGTGCGCGAAGTAGAAGGTCATGGAATCGGCCCCCACCATGACCTTGAACGGCGCCGTCGAATCGGGGCTCGGGCGGTGTTCGTCCAGGTAGGTGTACGGATCGTCGAGATAGAAGGGTCCACCCGGGACGATCGTCTCCCTCACGTGCCGCACCCGATCGGCGGCCGCGACGGGACGCCAGCGCGTGCCGGCGTTCTCGAGGGTGCAGCACAGCGGGTGGCTGGGATCGGACGCCATGAAGTCGACCATCTTCGCGCGCAGGTCCGCGATGTCGGGTGCCGCGATCGGTGTCAGCAGGAGCACCGTCCAGTGGTTCAGCCAGGTGCGGTCCAAATAGCTGGTTCGACTGCCGCGACCCGTCGTCGGTGAATTGCTCATGTTCCTAACCCCTCGAATAGAAGTGACTGGGCTGATAAGCGGTGCCCGTTGGCCCCCCTTGGCGTGACCAGTTCCACGCCCGACGTCCGATAGACGCCGACGGTTCGGGTGGCGATGTCTCGCCAGTCGGGTGCCTGACACCCCTTCGACCTCGGAGCGGCGAGTTGTCGCCGGATCTCCGCGGCGAGCGCCGCCGTCGAATGGTCGGTCATGACGGTGACACACTGACGAAGGAACTCGTCGGCGATTTCCCGATGAGCCGGTATGTCGCTCAGGATGATTCGGGCGCCGCCGCAGGCGGCCTCGACCGGGGCCATCCCGAATGCCTCGCGCTCGGACATGGACACGAACACCCTGGCAGTGCGCAACCACCGATGCAGAGCGGCGTCGTCGAGGCCGCCCACCACGTGCACGCGCTCGGCGAGCCCCAATGCGATTGCCAATCGGCACAATTCGTCACGCTGACTTCCGTCGCCGACGATCACCAGTTGAGCGGGCGCCGGCACGTCGCAGAATGCGCGCAGCACGGCATCGATCCGCTTGTACGGCTCGAGACGCCCGACGCAGAGAATCGTCGGCGGCTGCTCGGGCAGTGGGTGGGCGCGGCGGATCGCCGCCGCGTCGATTCCGTTGGGAATGACGCTGATTCTGTCCGCGACGTCGGGAAAGTCGGCGATCAGTGCCCGTCGTTCTGCCTCCGAGACGCAGATGATGGCAGCGGGCCTTCGAAGCAGCCACCTACTCAACCGGTAATGGGGAACGTGCAGCAGATCAGCCATCCACGAGTGACCGTGCCTGCCGTGGTAGTGCGGAGTGAAGACGGTCGGGGCGCGTCTGCCGAGGAGCGCCAGTGCCGTCGTCGAGTGATAACCGTGGACGTGCATCAACCGGTCGCTGCGTCTAGTCCGGATGGCCGCCAACACCAGACGGGGCGAGATCGACATCGAACTGACCGACCACGCCGGATAGGTGACGACCCAGCAGTCGTCATGGCGCTCGACCGTGCTTCGCGTGATGCCGCGTCGCGCAGTCAGGACGACCACCCTGAGTCCCTGACCCGCGAGCTGTTTCGTCAGCGCTGAGACATGCGCTTCCAATCCACCGCGGACTGCTCGAAAACCTGGCGTCACCAACGTGATGGCATCCGCGGTGGCATCGTCTCGTCCGATCGACGCACGTTCCCTCACGAGCCGATCAACCTTTCGATCTCATGGGCGATCAGCGCGTGGCCGGCGGGGTTGGGATGCGGGTCCCGTTGCGCGCAGTAATAACTGAGGGCACAGACGCGCCCGATGGCCGCCGTCACGGTGCCATGCTCGGGCAGGTCCACCTTCTCCGTCGTCGGCAGGTCGCCACCTGCCAGCGCATTGGTGTCGACGAAGGACGCGCCGTATTTTGAATACGTCTCTCGCAGAGCGGGATTGAGGTAGTTGTCGAACATCGCCGAGGAGAAGTCGGCCCGTCGATCTCCGTTGCGATCCCCATCGAGTCGATCGGCGACGAAGACGTTCAGGTACGAGATTCCCACGATCGGTACGCGCGGCCCGGCGATGGCTCGTATTCGGGACAGCAGGAAGTCCAGGCTGAGGACGACCCGCGGCACTTCGGCTTCCGCGCAGCGCTGCGCCCGCGCAGCATCGTCCTCGCCGAGACATCTCATGACGTCGTTTCCGCCCATGGTGACGGTGACCAAGCCGATTCGGCTCCGGTGCGCGGCGATGAAGTCGGTGGCGGCCACCGACTGCGGATCGTTCGGGTAGGAGACTCCGCCGGGCGCTTGGGCATTGGGCAGGCAGCCCCGGTCGAAGGTCATCGCGTAGGCGGTCTCACCGGAGCACGCGAAGTTCACCGTCGTCCAGCGGCCCTGCTTCTGGGCGAGTCGGTCCTGAACCAGATAGACGAAGGCGTCATGGGACGTCGATCCCGGTCCGGCGCCATTGGGCCGGTAGCCGGCGGGGTAGGAGTCGCCGATCGCGACGAGGTAGGTGGGCTCGTCACGATCGGACGCCGTCGCCGTCGCGGACCAGATCGCCCACGCGGTCGACCACGCCACGGCAGCGACCACGACAAGGGCCAGGGCACGCACCAGATGGGATGTGCCCACAGCTTTGCGGATACGTCGATAGCAACTAGCGACGGAGGACATCTTCCTCCGCCCGCAGGACTGGATAACGATCGCTCGGCTCACGCATTCGTCCGCATCCGTTTCATCAAGGCCAATTGGGGAACATGTGCGAAGACGATAAGTCCGAGCGTCACATCGCACAATCCGTAGACCGGTTTTAGCGCGACTCGCAGTGGAATTGATGCTTTCGACGACGCGGCGTGTCAGTCGTTCGAAGGACACCGGTTGTGACGCTTTCCACCACGGTGAAGTTACTGTTCAGAGGCGTTTCCTGGCGTGGGCCTGACCTCTGCCGGCGCGCTTCGAAGCAGCCGATGCGCATTCTGCGCCGGCTCGGTTCGGCGAATTAGAGGCAATCGAGATGGACCTTGCAAAGCCGTCGAATGGCCTCCCACCGCTCGGTGACGTCGCCTCGAACACCACGCACGATCGGCCATGGCAAACAATTGTTTGGCATCGCTGGAAAGTACCTATAATTCCCGGAGAGGCAAAACGGCCGAACGGTGCTACCGTCTCAAAGGCAAACTTCGTGGAGTTGTCCATCGACAGCGATCCGAACACTTCGCGACTGCTCGACCTGGGGGCCCAATGACGATTCGCGACACCGCTGACCACCCGAACCGCCGCACCAACGAGACGGGGCTCGTCGTGGGAGCAGCTCGATGATCGAACTGTCCATCGTGATGCCGGTCTTCAACGAGGCGGCGACGATCGCGAACGCGGTCGAACGGGTGCTCGCCGTCGAGTACCCGTGCCCCGTGGAGTTGATCGTGGTCGACGACGGAAGCACCGACCAGACCGCCCGCCTGCTGCGTTCCTACGTCGACAGCGGGGTGACCGTGCTGTGCCACCCCGTCAATCGAGGAAAGGGTGCGGCCGTGCTCACCGGCGTTCGCAAGGCCACGGGAACCCACGTGTTGATCCTCGATGCCGATCTCGAGTACTCGCCCGGGGACATCCCCGCCCTACTGGAACCCGTCATCGCAGGGGTGGCCGATCACGTGTTCGGCGCCCGGGTGTTCGGCTTCAAGACGAGGTTCCCGTCCTACCGGTTCGCCATGGGCGGTCGGTTGACCACCGCGGCCGCCAACCTGGTGTTCGATTCGTGCCTGACCGACATGCATACCTGCCTGAAACTCGTTCCACTGGAACACTTTCGCTGCCTTGCCCTCGTCCAGCAAGGGTTTGGTCTCGACACGGAGCTGACGGCGATGATGCTGCGCGCCGGCATCCGCCCCTACGAGGTGCCGATCACCTACAACGGTCGAACTCTGGATCAGGGCAAGAAGATCAGCTGGCTCGACGGCCTGTCATGCCTGCGCATCCTGATGTCGGTGCGGATGCGCAAGGTCGCACCCCTGCCGTCGGGTCCCTTCGGCCAGGCCCGGATCACGCTGGTCGCCGCCCCACCCAGCCGATCCCTTCACCTCGACGACGAACCGGACTGGGAGATGCTCGATGCCGCGACCTAGGGTCGTGCCGGCGGGCGGACAGCTGGCCGACCCTGGTGAGCCCTGCGGTCCTGCCCGGCGAATCATGCTCGTGGGACCAGGGTTTCGATTCCTCAGCGGTCTGTCGGTCTACACCTGTCAGCTGGCCAATGCGCTTGCAGAGGACCACGACGTCTCCCTCGTCCTACTCGATCGGCTGATTCCGACCCGGCTGTATCCCGGCTGGCGCCGGGTGGGCGAGGACCTCACGTCGTTGCGCTATGACCCGAGGATTCACCAGGTCGGCACCGTCGACTGGTATTGGGGGAACGCACTCGCCCGCGTGCGGCGGGCGGTCGCCGCAGAGCGCCCCGACGTGATCGTGCTGCAGTGGTGGACCGCGGCGACGCTGCACACCTACCTGGCGTTGACGCGGTTGGCCGCCGAAGCCGGGATACCGGTCCTGATCGAGTTCCACGAGGTGCAGGACACGGGCGAGGCGAATGTCGCGCTGGTGGCCGCCTATTGCAAGCGCTACCTGCCGAGACTGGTCCGTCGCGCGACGGGAGCCCTCTTCCACACGCACCATGACCTCGACGTCTTCACGTCCGTCTTCGGCCGTCGCGAGATCGACCGACTGGCGACCGCGGTGGCCCCGCACGGACCCTACGACCACGTCACCCGCAACCCGGGCGCCGCCAGTCGACGCCGGTGCGACGGCTCTCGTCCGATACAGGTGCTGTCCTTTGGTTTGATCAGGCCATACAAGGGCGTCGAGGACCTCATCAGAGCGTTCGATGCGATGACGCCCGCTGAGGCCGAGTTGTTCGAACTCGACGTCGTCGGTGAGACCTGGGAGGGCTGGACGGCACCCGCGGAAGCGATCGCGGCGAGTCCGCACCGCCATCGGATTCGGTTCGAGAACCGCTACGTCGACGATCGCGAAGCTGCCGATTACTTCGCCAACGCCGACGTCCTGGTGCTGCCCTACCGCCGCGGATCGGCGAGCGGACCCCTGCAGATCGCCATGAACAACGGCATCTTCGTCATTCTGTATGCGGTCGGCGGGCTGATCGAAGCGGTCCGCGACTACGCCGGCGCCGTCGTGCTGCCGCCGGGGGACGTGGACGGCTTGCGCACGGCCCTGCTCGGCATCGTCGGGCGCAGCGGGCAGCGCTTCGAAGATCCCCATTCCTGGAGCCCGGTCGTCGCGGCGATCGATGGTCTCGTGGGAGCGCCCCGGTGACCGCGACACTGGCCCGCCAGGACCCCGACGTCATCGTCGGGGACGACGCCGCCACGGCCGAGTCCGCGGCCGTCGGCCGTCAAGGCCCGCGGGTGCCATCCGCGATCCTGGGTTCACCCATGCTCGTCGCCTCCGCGGCCGTCGGAAGCCTCGTCATCGGGCTGTCCTACCGCTTTTCGTCGCAGGGTCGTCCCGCCGAGCTGTACTACCTCGTCTTCTGGGCGGGCCTGCTCACCGCCCTCCTGCCGGTCGTCGCCAGGCTCACGGCATCTAACACGCGGCCCACCACACGCTTCCTGGCACTGGCGCTGTTCGGCGTCGTCACGCTGATGCCGAAGATCCTGCGCAACCCGACCGGCCCGCTCTACCACGACGAGTACGCGCACTGGCGCGAAGCGGTCGACGTCACGTCGTCCGGACGGCTGTTTCAACCCAATGCCACCATCCCGATCGTCGAGTTCTTCCCTGGCACATCGGCATTGACCACCACCACCGAATCATTCGGAGGCTTGTCACCGTGGTCTGCGGGCCTGCTCGTCGTCATCGCGCTGCACGTTCTCGGCCTGTTCGGCGTCTACGTCCTCGGCGACGCCCTGCTGTCGTCGCCGCGCGCCGGGGCGGTAGCAGCCGCGGTCTACGGAATCAACCCGTCGGCAATCTACTTCGACACCCAGTACGCCTACGAGAGCCTGGCGGTGAACTTCTTCCTCTGGGCCCTGGCTCTCACCACGCTTGCCAAGCGCGCAGACTCAGCGCGCACGCGCCGCGCCTACTCGACGGCAGCGGTCCTGGCGGGGGCCGCCTGCGTGGTCACCCACCACTTGACCACGATCTTCCTCATCGTCGCGTTGCTCGTCGTCACCGCGACCGGCGTCGTCCGTGCCCGGCTCGGACGTCGCCGTCAACCACCCGACGTCGCCGCCCCGGACACGATGCGACCGTGGTGGGTCACCCTGGTCTGCACGACGGTCATCGCCGTCGCCTGGGTCATGACATGCGCCAGGCCAACACTGGATTACCTGTCGCCCTACCTGGGTTCGGCTGTCGGGCAATTGAAGTCGATGTCGCAGAACAGCGGTCAGGGTGGTCGCCAATTGCTCGCCGCCAACGTCGAGCCGGAGTGGGAACGCCTCCTCACCGCGGCCGCTCCCGTCGTGGTCCTCTGCTGCTTCATCGCTGCTGCGGCATTGATCCGTCGTACGCCCATCACCCTGGATTCGCCGACGTGGGGCATGATCGTGTTCGGCTGCGGATACTTCGTCTCGCTGCCCTTCATCCTCGCGCCGTCCGGGGCGGAGGGCGCACGCCGTTCCTGGGGCTTCACCTACGTCGGTGTCGCGCTGGTCGTCGCGCTGGTCGCGGTGCACTGGCCCTCCGACCGCCCGCATTGGGCAGGCCGAAGTCTCGCCGCTCCCCTCCAGATGACGCTGCTCGTCACGCTCGTCATCGGCAACGTCGGCGGTGGGCTGAACGATCCCTACCGCTTTCCCGGTCCGTTCCGCTGGGGGACCGACACCAACTCGGCAAGTGCTGAAACCCGTTCCGTTGCCGAAGAACTGGGCAAGATCGTCGGTAGATCCCGCGTCGTGACGGATGCCTACACGGCACTTGAGTTGGCGGCCTACGGTGGCTTGGTGGTCGCCGCGCCCTCAGTGGGCTTTCCGGCGTGGGACCTGACGCAGCGCGACGCCGACCCATCACCCGAACTGGCACGCATGTTGACGTATTCCGACTACGACTACCTCGTCGTCGACATCCGGATGGCTCAGGAGGCGCCGTTCAACGGCCACAACTTCGGACAGAACGATCCGCTGCTCGGGCACGCGACTCCGATGGCGAATCTCACCCGCCTGGATCACGTGCCGTGGGCTTGGCGGGTCATGTCGACAGAACATCTTCGGGTGTATCGGCTCGATCTCGGTGCGATCGCCAGGGAACGGGGATAGTCGCCCATGACAGGCCTCGTGAAGTCCACCGCCATCGCACTGCGTCGAATCCCTTCCCCCGGCATCTCATTCATCGTGGTGAACGCCGTCTTCGGTGCGGCCGTTCTCGTCGTCGCCCTGCAAGCCCCCGCTGCCGTTCGCTTCCCCGCCGTCGCCGCGTTGTCGTTCATTCCGGGTGCCGCGCTGGTGCGCCTCTTCTTGGGTGACCCCGGTGGGCACCTCCGCGATCCCGCCCTACGACTGCCTCTTTCGGTACTCCTCGGACTCCTCGTGTGGCTGGGCGCGGCCCTGTCCCTCGACGCCATCGCAGTGCCACTGGCACCGCGCAACCTGACCCTGGCGGTCGGTGCGATGGGTCTGGTGCTCATCACGACCGATGGCGTGCTTCGGTCGACGAACCCACGCAGGACAACGCCCCGCGCGACGTGGCTGGCCGCCACTCGCGGTGCGGGGATAGGCGTCTCCGTCGTGGTGCTCGGCGCCGCAGCCTACGTGGCGTCGACGATGACGGTTGTCCCCGTAGAGCGTTACACCACTTTGGCATTCACCGACAGCAAGCCCTATGCCGGAGAGGTGCCGCTCGTGGCGCCCGCGCGGCCGGTGCGGCTCAACTGGGCCCTGCGAGGATTCGGCTGCCGACCCTCCCCGACGTTGACCAGCATCCGGCTGGCCGTCGACGGCGTCGCCACCGATGCCGTCGCGGTCGATACCACCGAAGCTCCCATCGGAACGATCAGCGGGGCAGTGACGTTCACGGCCCCGAGTCGCCCGGGCAGGTATCTGGTCGAGCTCACCGTGGTGCCCACCGCACCAGACGGAGTTGCGCTGCCCGCGCCCGGTCATGTCAGCACGTTCGTGGAGGTCGAGAAATGACGGGTCAACGATCCACTGGGTTGCTCGCGGGTGTCGCTGGGAAGGCGCGTCGAGCCGCCGTCGACCCGATGATGCGAAACAGCGTCGCGATCATGGCCAGCACCCTGCTGACGTCCCTGCTCGGCTACGCCTTCTGGATGATCGCCGCGCATTGCTTCGACAGGGACGTCAACGGCACCGCTGCCGCCACGACGAGTGCCATCAACGCCACGGTCCTCCTCGCCAGCGTCGGTGCGGCGGCGGCACTCGTCGAATGGTTGCCGCGCTGTCGGGACGCGGCCGAATGGCGCCAGCGGGTGACCGCGGCCATCGTGGTCTCAGTCGTCACGGCAGGGATCGGCAGCGCAGTGGTGGTCGGCGTGCTGGGCGTTGCCTCTGCCACTCTGCCGCAACTCGAAACTCCCACGGGCGCCGCCATGTTCGTCTTGGCCTGCATCTTCATCGCCGTCGGCCTGGTGTTCGACTACCTCGCCGTTTCCGAGCATCGCGGAACTGTCCTGCTGGCCCGCAACATCGTCGCGTGCGGCGTCCGAATTCCCCTGATTCTCATCCCGGTCTCGTTCCTCAGCGGCGCCGATTCCATCCTGCTGGCGTGGACGATCGCCGCGGGGCTCTCGCTGCTGTGGGTCGTCATGACCTTCGGCGCGCGCGAAGGACACTCGCTGGTGCCGAGTTTCACCCATCTGACGTCGCACCTTCGCGAGATGGCGTCCTCAGTGATGGGACAGCACCTCATCACGGTCTTCGCGATGCTCGCGGGCTACCTGCTGCCAGTCGTGGTCTATGCCCGGCTGTCAGCGACGGCCACCGCGTACTTCTACATCACGTGGATGCTCGGATCGGTCTTCTTCATCATCAGCCCGGCCGTCTCGGCCGCACTCTTCGTCGAAGGTGCGGCAGATCAGCGGTCGATTCGGCCACTGGCGCGTAGATGTCTCGTGATAGTCACCGCGCTGCTGGCCGGTCCCGTCGTGGTCTATCTGCTCGGCGGTCACCTCATCTTGGCCCTGTTCGGACGTGACTACGTCGACCACGGCCTCTCCCTGCTGCTTCTGCTCACGGTGTCGGCCGTGCCCGACGCCATCACCAACGTCGCCGTCGCGGTGCTCAGGGTCACTGGGCGGATGCGAATGGCCCTGCTGCTCAACGGGGGAATGCTCATCGCATGCGTCGGGTCGGCGTGGTTCGTGTTGCCGCACACCGGAATCGTGGGGGCCGGGCTGTGCTGGCTGGTGAGCCAGAGCCTCGGCGCCGTGTGGGTGGTCTTCGCCTGGCGCCGGATCGTGGGAGCCCCCCACGGCATCGACCTCTCCGAATCACCCGACCTCCTGCCCGTCGTCACGCAGAGTGCTGACCATTGAGAGTCCTTCAGGTCAGCGACGGTTATCCGCCGGCCACCGGCGGACTGGAACGCGTCGTTCAACTACTCGCCAGGGAACTCGTCCAGCGTGGCCATCCGACCACGGTCGCGACACTGAGCCGCCCCGATGCGCCGGCTCGTGAGCACGAGGACGGGGTCGACGTGCGGCGGCTCGACGGATACACCCGCCACCTCCGCCGGTTCGCGAACGACCCGAACCACTTCTTTCATCCGACGTGTCCGGACCCGTTGCTGGTCCGCCGTCTCGAGGATCTCGTCGCCGAAGTTCGTCCCGACATCGTGCACGCCCATGGCTGGATACTGAATTCCTGTCTGTCGCTGCGACTTCCGACGACGACCGCACTCGTGGCGACGTTGCATGACTACGGCCTGGTCTGCGCCAAGAAGACGATGATCCCCCGCGAACGACTCGACGCGACGTGCGCCGGACCCCGACCGTCGCGGTGCCTCGGTTGCGCCACGAACTTCTACGGTCCCATCAAGGGGCCGGCCCTGGCCATTGGCGTGCGTCATAGCCTGGGCCGGCTGGACCGCGTCGCGATGTTCATGCCGATCAGCTCCGCGGTACGCCATGCCAGTCTCGACGGGGTCTCGTCCCAACGGATCTGCCAGTTGCCATCCTTCGTCCCCGACGACGTCTTCGACCCCGTTCCCGAGGACGACGACCACCGGCCCGACTTCCTGCCAACGACACCGTTCGTGCTCTTCGTGGGTGCGCTCGGCGAGCACAAGGGTGTCACCCTGTTGGCTGACGCCCACCGCCGGATGCGGATCGCCGCGCCCCTCGTGATGATCGGCGCAGTCCGCTCGGACACCCCGGACCTGACGGGTACCACCGAGCGTCCCATCATCGTGCGCACGGGGGTGCCGCACCGCGACATCATGGCAAGTTACGCCGCCGCCGCCGTCGCGGTGGCGCCGTCGCGCTGGCAAGAACCGCTCGGACTGGTGCCGATCGAAGCCATGGCCGCGGGGACTCCCGTCGTCGTGACACGTGTCGGCGCGTTGCCAGAGGTCGTCGCGCATCATCGCACCGGGCTGGTGGTCACGCCAGGTGATCCTGCGGCACTGGCCGAAGCACTCGACAGCGTCGTCGGAGATCCTCTGCTACGACGCATCTACGGTGCGGCAGGCCGAATCCGAGCGCGCAGATTCGCCGCGTCGGCGATGGTGCCGAAGGTCATCGCCGGCTACCAGCGAGCGCGTGAGAGCGTCGCGTCGTCGTGCCCGGTCTAGGGTCCGGCACCGCGGACGAGGTCAATGGCGTACTGCGCCATGAAGTGACCCGACGTCGGGTCGCCTCTGCCGCACTCCCCATCCGACTCCCCCGGATGCTTGATCCACAGGTAGGCGTCGGCGTGCGCACCCGCGGTCGACGTGGTCGGCGCCGTGCCGATGGCGCGACCCGGTGGGTTGCACCAGTTCAAGGGACCCGCGGGGGCGGGGCCGGCACCGTTTCGCGACGTGTCGATCACGTAGTGCGCGCCGTTGGTCAGGTTCGACACCTCTTCGCCGTAGCGAATTTCCTCCTCCGTGGAGAAGAAGTTCGCCGTGTTGAGCGCAAATCCCCTGGCTCGATCGACCCCGACCTCCTCGAGCCGCCGGGCGAGTTCTTCGGGTGCGAGCCAACGCGAGTGGCCGCCGTCGACGTACACGGTGGCGTTGGGGTCGGCGGTCACGGCGGTCACGGCATACCGCAGGAGATCGAATCGCTCCTGCCGCGCTTGCCCCGAGAGACAGTCTGCAGCACTCAGTCCGTCGGGTTCCAACACGATGACCACCCGCGCCGTGCCGATCCCCGCCGCGAGCTGATCGATCCAATCCCGATACTCGCCGCCCGTGCCGAAGCCTCCCGAGGAGAAGCCACCGCAGTCACGGTGGGGAAGTGAATACGTCGCCAGCATCGGCAGGGCGCCCAGGGTCGCCGCCGCTGCGATGTACGCCCGTACCCGGTCGGCCACGGCGTCGGTGCTCAGATCGTCACCGATCCACCACACCTGTGGTGTCTGCGCGAGTCGTGTCAGCTCGGGACTCGGCGGACTCGATTGCTCGGCAGCTGCGGCTGCCGACGTCGCCCCGTCGACGTAGAAGGTCGTGCCGGACAATGGGTTCGGCGCATCGAGCAGCACGGTTTCGAACGGTTGCGGCGCCACGGGCCCCGCCCACTGCCGCGGTCCGTGACCGGCCGGGGCGAGCAATCCGAAGGCAATGAGCACCACTGCGGGTAGAACGCGGGCGGCCATGTGCCACGTGTGGCTCACCGATCCCCCGGGCATGCCAAAACTCTACTGCTGCAACCGAATAGCGACCACTTCAAAGGCTCCGGGAGTGGCCGCGACGAGCCGTGCGCGGTGACCGGCGGCGATCGAGCGCTCCAGGCCCTCGGCGTTGCCTTCCCATCGGCCGCGCAGAGCACGTCAGTCCACGAGTCCTGCGATCGTCAGCAGGATCTCCGACAGTTCGCCGGGCGCCGAGAGGAATGGCGAGTGGTCGGCATCCAGGGTGTACACCCCATCGCAGAACGTATTCTGCAGCATGGTGTCTTGATAGATCAGCGGTACGGCGTTGTCCCGCAATCCCTTCACGTAGAACCGCTTGACCGTGCCATAGCGCTGCGGTGTCAGCCGGAGGGTGTCGGAGTAGACCTTCGTGCGTTGCGCCGTGAGCTGACGCTTGGCCCAGTCGGCGTCGGCCGGCGTGCACGCGTTGTAGAACACGTCGGCTGCCTTCTCCTGCGGGAAGGTGGCCGTCTCGCCGTCCGCCGACAGTCTCATGTTCTTCAGCACCAGGTCATCGACCTCGAGCGCCTCGTTCGCCGTCAAGAAGCTGGCCAGACTCTCCCCGTCCCTCAGCAGCAGCCCGTTGACGTAGATTGCCGCGGCAAGCTTGTCGGGGCGGTGCTCACACACCTGCGACGCGACGATGCCTCCCATGCTGTGGCCCACGAGCACGACGGAACCCGCGATGCCGTCGACCACGTCGGCGATGCGCGTCGAATAGGCCAGGAGGTCCGCGTTCTCGATGGGGCTCGGATCGCCACCACTTGCGGGCAGGTTGGGCGCGTGAACGACGTGCCCCTGGCGCTGCAGCCACGGCATCAGCGTGTTCCAACACCATCCGCCGTGAAAGGACCCGTGCACGAAGACGAAATTCGTCACTGCGATCGACCTCCTGTCGTCGGGCCCGGCCGCAACGGTGACGACGGACGCTGGGCTCGCGACGTATTCCAGCGTGCCCACGTTTCGCTGCTGTTACTGCTGGCTCCGAGGATGGGACCGGTGCGTCGTCTCCCCGCCTGGCAGCTGAGACACAGGGTGACGCAATCAGACGGTAACGAGCACGCACGGAGCCCGAAATGCTTCGGCAATAGCGTCGTAGCGTGTGCCCTCGTCAGGAGATGGTCGCGGTGACCCTTGGATGGTGATCCCATTCGCATCTCGCGTCCGACGCCATTGACTCGAGGCCGCGCAGGCATCCGCAAGAAGGGCAACGCATTTGGGCCGCGCCGGCGACCGATGCCGTCCTGCGGACTGACCCTCGGGGCGGCACGCTGACCGGACTGGGGCGAACCCCGTCCCCGGGTAGCGCAACGACGGCGGCCCCTCCCCTACCGGCCCACCCATCATCGAGATCGAAGGGGACTGAAGCACGTGTCACTCAACGTCGTAGTAGCCGGGTTGCCCAAGGCGGTACAAGGCGCCGCCGACCCGGATGAGGGTCTGTGGCTGACCGAACCTCAACGCCGCAGAATTCTCGACGTCGACGCGGACGTGTGGCTCGAGCACGTCCCGGTGTCTCGTCTGAACGCCGGCCAGGGACCCGAGCGCCCTCCCCACGCCATCTTGATCGAGACCAGCGGCACGGTCACATCCGGTGAATCGGAGCAGGGCATCCTCACCCTCAAGGGATACGAGCAACTCCTCAACCCACAGTTGCGTCTGATCCAGTCGATGAGCGCGGGCGCCGAACATCTGACGTCCATCGTCCCGGACGGCGTGACTCTGGCCAACGCGTCCGGGGTGGCGGCCAATGCCGTCGCCGAGACCGTGATCGCCGCGATCCTGGCGGACGCCAAGATGCTGCGCACGCGCTGGGACAACCACGCCGCCAAGATCTGGGCGGCAGAACCGGCCCGTGAAGTGGCGGGATCGGTGATGTCCATTCTGGGTACGGGGAGCATCGGCTCGCAGACCGCGCGGATCGCCCGGGCGCTGGGCATCAAGACCATCGGAATCAACCGGCGTGGCAACGTCGTCGACGGTTTCGACGAGGTCGTCCGCACCGAAGCGCTCCACGACGTCCTCGCCGTGTCTGACTACCTCGTGATCGCCGCGCCACTGACGCCGCTCACCAGGGGTCTGATCGATGCGCGTGCCCTCGCGGCCCTCAAACCAGGGGGCTGGTTCGCCAATGTCGCCCGCGGCGCCATCCACGATGCATCCGCCCTCACTGCGGCCCTCGACAGCGGCCACCTGCGCGGTGCGCTCGTCGACTGTCACGTCACCGAGCCGCTTCCGGCCGACGATCCGCTCTGGACGACGCCGGGCGCCTTGGTGTACCCGCACGACTCACACGCTTCACAACTCCTGGGCGATCGGCAGGTGGACGTGTTCGTGGACAATCTCGAACGCCTGTGTGCGGGAATGCCATTCCGCAACGTCGTCGACCCCGACAGGGGTTACTGAGATGGTGAGCAGCGGTGTCGGACGACCGGGTCCGGGCGTGACGACTGCGTCGTACATCCCCGACTGAATTCACCTTTTAGAGAGGTTCCCATCAATGCCCGTGGCACTCATCTGTGGCGGTGGAATCGCCGGGTTGTCTTCTGCCCTGCACCTCAAGAAGGAGGGGTGGACCGTCCGCATCTTCGAAAAGGATCCCGAATTACGCACCGCCGGTGTGGGTCTCAACATTTGGCCGAACGGTGTTCGGGTCCTGCAGGGCCTTGGGCTCGGTGCGAACTACCTCGCCAACGCGGCGACGATCGACCGGTGGTGGACGCTGGACAGCGACGGTGCCCAGACATCGGAGGTCGACGTGAGCGTGTGGAGCGAGGAACTCGGCGCACCGATCACCGGGGCACGGCGGGTGCGGCTCAACGCGCTGCTCGCAGCTGGCTTCGACGACGACGAGATCGTCTACGAGCGCACCGCGGAGCGCTACGAACAGACCGATCGCGACATCACGGTGTTCTTCGCCGAGGGGGACCACGCCACGGGCGACGTGCTGCTGGGCACCGACGGCGTGGGCTCCAAGATCCGCAACCACATGTTCGGCGAACCGCAGGTGTTCACCAACGAGGGGATCTTCCGCTGGCGGGGCGTCTTCGACTGCGCCAGCGCCGGTGTGCCGACCACTGTCCAGGCCGACGTCTTCGGCCCGAATGGCCACGTGGGCTGGATCCCGATCGACCAGACCCATGCGTATTGGTACGGCAGTCTCGACGGTCTCGCGACGTTCGACGCCTTCCGCGCGTCGTGCGGAGGGTGGACCAACACTCCGGTGCCACGGATTCTCGACGTCAGCGAGCCGGGCAGTGTGATGGGTCGCGAGGTCGTCCACTTGCGAAACCATCTGCCCCGCTGGACCGACGGCCGCGCCGTGCTCATCGGCGACTCGGCTCATCCGATGTACCCGGGCATGGCCCAGGGCGCCAATCAGGCACTCATCGACGGCCAGACGCTCGCTCGTCATCTCGCATCATCGTCCTCGGACCTGGGCACCGCGATGAACGCGTTCGAAGACGACCGTCTTCCGGTGGCCCACAAGATGGTCGAGTATTCGCGACTGCACTTCGACTACGTCGTCACCCGCAAGCAATATGCGACGGGAGGGGTCAACTGGCAGATTTCGCGATACCTCGAATTCGAAGGCCCTCGGTAGCGATGCCAGCGCCCACACCTAGATTTCATCGCGATTAACGGAGGCCGCAAGTCTGCTGTCAATACGCTGTCGTTGCGCTCTGAATATCCGTCGTGCGCACATTGCCCTCCCAACCCTGCTGCCACGTGCACGGTGCGGAGTACCGTTACCGTGCAACGCTTTTCGTCGCACGCCGACCACGCCTTCGGGTCGATCGGCGCGCTGTCGGGTGGACACATCACGGGGGTTACACCGCGGTGAATTGGACGTAACCCGAGCTGTTTAGCGTTGTGCGCCCATGCACGTGGGCTCGTGACGAGGAGTGACGGCGATGACGGTAGAGACAGGCGTGACACAGGCCAGCCCCGGGTTGCAGCGGTCGGTCGGCTTCTGGGGGCTGATGTTCGTGTCGCTGGGATCCATCATCGGCTCCGGCTGGCTGCTGAGCGCCTTGAGCGCCACGCAATCCGCGGGTCCGGCGGCCATCCTGTCGTGGGTCTTGGCGGCGGCGATGTTGATCGTCCTCGCACTCGTCTTCGCCGAGCTGGGCGGCGCCTACCCGGTCGCCGGCGGCTCTGGGCGATTTCCGTACTACTCGCATGGCGCCTTCAGCGGATTCGTCGCCGCGTGGGCGTCGTGGCTGCAGGCCGTTGCGATCGCACCGATCGAAATCCTCGGAGCCATCACCTATGTGAACAGCGTGGGGTGGGTCAATCAGCACTTCAACATGCTCAACAGCGACACCGGGTTGTTGAACCTCAACGGCCTCATCGTGGCCACGATCTTGATGATCCTCTTCACCGGGATGAATCTGGCGGGGGCCAAGTTCATGTCCGAAAGCAATGGGCTCGTCGTGATCTGGAAGACCGCGGTACCGCTGCTAGCAATCGTCGTCATCGCGTACCTGTCGTTTCACCCCAGCAACTTCACCGCGGGCGGCAGCTTCATGCCGTTCGGTTTCCACGGCGTGTTCGCCGCACTGCCTCTCGGCGTGGTGTTCGCCCTGCAGGGCTTCGAACAGGCCGTCCAGCTAGCGGGCGAAGCCAAGAATCCCCAGAAGGACATGTCGCGCGCGATCATCACCGCGATGATCATCGGTGCCCTGCTCTACATCGCGCTGCAGGCAGCGTTCATCTTCGCCGTCAAACCCGATGACGTGAAGGGCGGCTGGGCTCAGCCGCTGGGGACTGGCGGCGCCCATTCGAGCTATGGCGCCTGGTACACCCTGGCGATCGCCGTGGGCGCCGGCTGGCTGGCCGTCATCCTGATCATCGATGCGGTCGTCTCCCCGTCGGGCACGGGCATCGTCTACATCGGCACTACCGCACGGCTGTCCTATGCGCTCGGCGAGCTGCCCGAGCTGCCGACCCGCCTCGCCAGCACCGATAAGCGTGGTGTTCCGGTGTGGTCCATCATCGTCTCGGCGGTCATCGGCTGGTTGTGTTTCGGGCCGTTCCCGAGCTGGAGCAAGCTGGTCGCCGTCGTCACCGGTGCCACTGCCATCATGTACGCATTCGCTCCAATTGCGTTGGCCGCCTTGCGTAGACGTGACGGAGATCGGCCGCGCAGCTACCGCATGCCGTTGCCCAGTGTGCTGCTGCCCATCGCCTTCATCTCGGCGAATCTACTGCTGTACTGGGGCGGTTACGACATCGATTGGAAGCTCGACATCGCCCTAGTGCTCGGCGCCGTGCTGTTCATCGTCGGAGCGGCCATCAAGCACACCTACACCAACGACATGCTGCGCCATGGCTACTGGATATTCCCCTGGCTGATCGGCATGACGATCATCAGCCACTACGGCAATTACGGCGTGGGAACACATCCGGTATTCGACGGTTTCATCTTCGGCGAATGGTCCGATCTCGTCATCGTGGCGGTGTTCAGCCTGATCATCTACTACTGGGCGCTCGCCGTCGCCATGCCGACCGACAAGGTCAAGGCCATCGTCGAGAGGGACGCCGACCAGATCGAGGGTGGAAACGTCCTCGCCGTTCCGCTCAGCTCGTGATCGCTTGCGCGTCAACGCAGTGTGATTGAGTAGGACCCACCGCGCGAGCGGTGACACCCGAGGCGCTATCGTCGGTGGCGATCCGTGCGTCTAGGGTTCCGCGTCAAGCCATTGGCGGTCTGGTCCGAGCGTCGCCAGGTGGTCGCGCCGAAAGGCGTTGCCATCCACACCCAAAGGACAAAAACCTAGAGGGCTCACTGTTCGAGTGTCGTCATGCGTCCTGGACGTACGACGACGGAGGCAAGGAGCCCGGTTTTGTCCGTCATCGAATCTGCCGCCCACCTGCCCACCGCAGGCATCTCGGTCGGCGTCCTCGTGGTCGTCGTTCTCGCGGGTGTCCTGCACGCAGGATGGAACGTCGCGGCGCATGCGATCACCGACAGACTCGCTGCGCAACTCACCATCGCCGGGGCCTACACGCTGGCGGCAGCTCCGGTCGCCGTGTTCGCCGTGGCTCCGCGGCGCGGGGCGTGGCCCTTCATCGTGGGGTCTGCGCTCATGCACCTGGTCTATACGGCGCTGCTGATGCGCAGCTATCGACTCGGCGACTTCGGCGTCGCCTACCCCGTCGCGCGTGCAGTGGCACCGGTGGTGGTCACTGCGTACTCCGTGGCCGTTCTCGGCGAGCACCCTGCCGCGCACCAATGGGCCGGCATCGTGCTGCTCTGCTCCGGCATCGCGATGGTCGCCGTCGCCAGACCTCCGGGGGCCGGCCGGCCGTCGCGCTCCGCCACGCTGGCGGCGATCGCCACCGGGTCGTGCATCGCCGCCTACACCGTGATCGACGCCGTGGGGGTCCGCTACAGCGACAGCGTCGCTGGCTACGTCGGCTGGATGTTCCTCCTGCAAGGCCCGCTCATCCTCGCCTTCCTCGGCGCGGTGATTCCGCCCCGCCGCCTCTGGGACAGAGCGCGCCCCTACCTTCGCGTCGGGCTGACCAGCGGACTGGTATCCCTCGTCGCCTACGCCGCAGTGATCTGGGCGCAGGCGCGGTCCCCCGAGGCCACCGGAACCGTGGCGGCGACACGCGAAATCGGCATCGTCATCGCCGCGTTCCTCGGTCGGATGCTCTACCGCGAACCACTGGGCCACGCGCGCGTCGTCGGGGCGATCGTCGCCTTCGCCGGCATAGTGGTGACCAGCCTCTAGGAGTCACCGGTGTGGGACGCCAGGCTCGTCGCCAAGGGCAGGAAGACGACGTCGACGATCTCGGCGATCGTCTCCGGGGATGCGGGTCGCATGGACATGAAGAGGTCGTGGCGGAGCAAGTCGCTGGGCAGCGCCTTGATGCGGTCCGGTAGCGGGTTCGGCCCGAGTTCGCCTCGGGCGACGGCACGTTCGACGATCACGTCCATCAGCGAGCGGCCCTCGGGGAGGAACAGACGGCGAAACCGCGCCGGGGTGCCGCCCTCCTGATCGAAGTACGCACCCAGCCGGACGGTGAATAGCCCGATGAATCCCGACCTCCGGTCGTTCACCTCGTGCAGGACGGCGAGCACGTCGTCGCGGAGGCTGCCGGTGTCTGGGGCCTCGATCTCGTCGACGTGACCGCGGTGCCGAATCGTGGCCTCCAACAGATCGATTCGCGACGGCCACCGTCGGTAGAGCACCGAACGGGCCGTCTCCGACCGGCTCGCGACGGCATCGATCGTGAACTTGTCGTAACCGGCCTCGAGCAGCTGATCCCATGCCGCGTCGAGGATCGCGGACTCCAGGGCGGCGCCGCGCCGACGCGACACGTGGGGCGTCTTAGAGATCACTTGCGTAGCTTATCGTACGCTGCTACCTTCGGGTCGATAAGCAACATATGTGTATCTAATGCTAAAGGAGAACGTCGATGCCCCCTCGCAGCGCCCTGGTCTCCGGCGCAAGCATCGCCGGCCCGGTCCTGGCCTTCTGGCTCGCAGAGGCCGGCTGGGACGTGACCGTCGTCGAACGGGCCGAGCGCCTGCGCACCAGCGGATACCCCGTCGACGTGCGCGGGACGGCTGTGGACGTCATCCGGCGGATGGGCCTGCAGGACGCGCTCGCAGCCGCACGGTACCGCCACGCTCCGATCGCCCTGCTCACGCCAGGAGGCCGTCGGTTGACCACGTTGGACTTCGGCGAGCTGCTCAACGACACGACCGCCGGCGACGTCGAGATCTCCCGGGGAGACCTCGGAAGGATCCTGTACGAAGCCGCCGCCGACCGGGTGACCTACGTCTTCGGGGACTCGATCACCGGCATCGAGCAGACCGACGCCGGGGTGAACGTCACATTCGCGGTCCGCGCGCCGCAGTCGTTCGACGTCGTGATCGGAGCCGACGGCATCCACTCCAACGTGCGTCGCCTCGCCTTTGGTGCCGAGCAGCACTTCATCCGGCACCTCGGGCCGCTGGCCGCCATCTGGGACCTACCGGCCGGCAGCTTCGCACCAGGCGACGGGTTCATGTACTCCCACGCCGGACGGACCGTCGTCGTCGAACGACCCACCGAACACGCACCGGCTCGCGCGTTCCTGGCCTTCGTCCACGACGACCCGGGCTCGGTGGACACGCGCGACCGGGCGACCGCCGCCGCGTCGATCCGAACCGCCTTCGCCGAAGACCGTTGGCGCACAGCCGATGTCATCGACACACTGACCGACGCCGGGGACGTGTACTTCGACACCGTCAGCCAGATCCGGATGGACCGATGGAGTGCTGACCGCGTCGCACTGGTCGGTGACGCGGCCTACGCGCCGGCGTTCCTGTCCGGCCAGGGCACCAGCATCGCGATCGCGGGCGCGTACGTGCTGGCGAGTGAACTCGTCCGCCACCAGCACCCGCGCGCCGCGTTCGAGGCCTACGAGCGCAGGATGCGCCGCTACGTCGAGAAGAACCAAGACCTCGCCCTGCGGACCGACTCGTCGGTGATCGCTCGCAGCCGAAGGGAACTGCTGCGCCGCAACATTCGTCTGTCGATCGTGCCACTACTGCAGCGGCTCGGACTCGCCGCGACGTCGAGGCCCCCGCTCCGTGAGGCGGCGACGGATTTGACGCTGAAAGCCGACGATTTACGACGGAGCCGCATTCCACGTTGAGGCGCTGGCGATTCGGGAGATGCGGCGGTGGGGCGCCGGGTCACCGCCGTTCGATCTGCAGACCTGCCGAGGCCAGCACGTCGACGATCTCCCACGGTTGAGACTTGGCCGGTGCACGTCATGACGATTGGGCGCCCGCAGATCCAGCACCCTAATGGCGATGACGACATCTCGAGAGGCCGGTCCGGCTGACGCCCTACTCCCCTGTCCGACAATCGTTTCCGCATGGGGCACACCAGTTCGCCCGCGACGCGACCTCCGCGTTGATCGTGACGATCCTGCGTCGGCCGACCCTCACCGGGGTAACTTCGACGTACCGCCGTGCCTCGAACGGGAGCATCACGCGAGGGACCGAAAGGAGTTGCCGCCATCGACGACACGGCGCGCTACGCCCTCCTCATACTGTGCGCCAGCGCCGTAGGACTCGTCGCGCTGATGGCGAACCGTCTCACCGAACGACTGAAGATCCCCACTCCCCTGCTGGTGCTCGCCGGTGGCGCGGTGGCCGCCAACGCGCTGACCGCTCTGCAGGCACCGCCGGAGCACGTGGTGGAACGGATCATCACCGTCGCGCTGATCCTGGTGCTGTTCGACGGTGGCATGCACATCGGCTGGCCGCGATTCCGTGCGGCCGCGGGCCCGATCGTCTCGACGGGTGTCGTGGGCACCTTCCTCACCGCGGCGGCGTCGGCGGTGCTGCTGCACGTGGCCTTCGGCATCGACTGGTATCTGGCCGCGCTGGTGGCCACCGCCGTCGCCCCGACCGACCCCGCCGTGGTGTTCTCCGTGCTGGGCCGACGGGAGATCGCCGGACGCAGCGGCACCATCCTGGAGGGTGAATCCGGCGCCAACGACCCCGTCGGCATCGCCCTGATGTCGAGCCTGCTCGCCGCGGGTGCGGTGAGTATCGCCGGTTTCGCCAACGTCGGCGTGACGTTCTGCCTGCAGATGGTGATCGGCGCGGTGATCGGACTCGTCGGCGGCCGGGCGCTGCTGATCTTCGTCCGCCGGGTGCCGCTTCCCAGCGAGGGGCTCTACCCACTGCGGACCCTGGCCGTCGCGTTGATGCTCTACGGCGTGACCACGCTGGCACACGGCTCGGGTTTCCTGGCCGTGTTCGTCGCCGGCATCGTGGTGGGCGACGCGCGGGTGCCGTACCGGCAGGAGGTCGCGCGTTTTCACGCCGCGCTGGCCGGCCTGGCCGAGATCGTGGCGTTCGGCGTCCTGGGCCTGACCGTCGATCTGCACGTGCTCGGCCGTCCGGACGTCTGGATTCCCGGACTGCTGCTCGGTGTCGCGCTCACCGTCGTCATCCGGCCACTGGGCGTGGGCATCTGCCTGATACCGGTGCGCCTGCGACGCAACGAGCGTGCGTTCATCCTGTTCGCAGGGCTCAAGGGCGCCGTGCCCATCCTGCTCGGTGAGCTGCTGCGCACCGCCGGGGTGCCACAGGCCGAACGCCTCTACGGCATCGTCGTCGTGGTCGTGACGTTCTCGGTGTTGGTGCAGGGCGGCAGCGTGCCCATGGTCGCGCGGCTGCTCCGGTTGCCGATGCGCACGACCGAACCCGAACCCTGGGCCGTCGGCGTGCGACTGCGTGACGAACCGCACGGCGTGCAGCGCCTCACCGTCGCCGCCGGATCCGCCGCGGACGGCATGACGGTCGAGTCGCTCGGCGACGTCGCCGGTGACGTCTGGGTCAGCATCGTGGTGCGGGCCAGCGGCCTGGTCCCCGTGCGCGCCGACACCGAGTTGCAGGCCGGCGACGTGGTCGTCATCCTCGCCGAGTCCGAACACAGCGCGCGACTGAACCAATTGTTCTGCCGCGCAGACTAGTTCGCCACTGTCGTCTCAGCGCACCATCGCCTGGATCTGTGCCCAGTAGCGGTCTTGGTCGGCCTTGGGCACCGGCGGGGCGAATCGCACGACGATGGTCTGGACCTGATCCAACCCATTCTGCTGGGCGTACGTCCGGGCCGCTGCCGTGGACGGAAAGGACTTGACCCGCAACGTGTCCGTGACGATCGACTGCACGCATCCCGCCGCCGGGCATTCCTGGGCCGTGGTATCGAGAGGATGGGGTACGGCAAGACCGTCGCGGTCGAGGGCGTCGACGACGTCGCGCGCCGTCATCCGAGTGGGCGCACCACCCGCGGCCGCCGCCGCAGGAGCGTCCGAACCCGCCGACGACGACGTCGCGGGCGCCGGGTAACCCGGCATCGGACCGGCACAGCCCCCGGCTACCACGGCCGTCGTCGCACACGCGATGACGGTTCCCAGAGGCCACCATCGAATCCCACTGTCACGCAACGAAGACATCCATTTCTCGACGACGGGCGACCCCTGAATTACCGAATGTACTGCAACTATTGCATACTGCAATGATGACCGCATGGATCAGCGCCCGCCGCATCCCCGTGGTCCAGCGTGCCGACATTGGGCGATGGCTGCGCGACAGCCCCGCGGCCCTGGTGCCGCTCGCGGTGGCCGTGGGCGCGCTCACCGGACTCGGGGCGGTCGGCTTTCGTCTCTTGATCACGCTGTTCACCAGGATGTTCACCGGGTACGACGACTACTCCGGGCTGGGCAGGGTCGCCAGCACCCACGTGCCGTGGCTGGGGGTCTGGTTCCTGCTCCTGGCGCCCGTGCTCGCCGGCGCGGTGTATGGGCCGATCGTCTACCGCTTCGCGCCGGAGGCTCGCGGGCACGGCGTCCCCGAGGTGATGTACGCGGTCAGTCACCGCGGCGGTCGGATCGCGCCACAGGTGAGTCTCGTCAAAGCGCTCGCGTCGGCGCTGTGCATCGGCGGCGGTGGCTCGGTCGGCCGCGAGGGTCCAATCGTGCAGATCGGGTCGGCCGCCGGCTCGACGATCGCCCAGGTGCTGCGGCTCAACACGCCGCGGGTGCGGTTGCTCGTCGCGTGCGGTGCGGCTGCGGGCATCTCGGCGACCTTCAATGCGCCGCTGGCGGGGCCGTTCTTCGCGATGGAGTTGATCCTGCGTGACTTCGCAGCCGAGTCCTTCGGTGCGGTCGTGCTGGCCAGTGTCACCGCCGACGTCGTCGGGCGGGCGATGCTCGGGGACCATCCCTTCCTCTCCCTGCCCACCTTCGACATCCACACACCGGTCGAGTACCTGCTCTACGTGACGCTCGGTATCGCGGTAGGCGTTGTCGGAGTAGCGTTCTCGAAGATTCTGTACCTGATCGAGGACGCCTGCGACTGGCTGTGGCGGGGACCGGAGTGGGCGCGGCCCGCGGTCGGTGGCCTGGCACTCGGTGCCGTCCTGCTCGTGCTGCCGCAGATGTACGGCGTGGGGTACCCGGTGCTGGAGAACGCCGTTCGGGGCCGCTACGTCGTCGGCATGCTGCTGCTTCTCATGGTTGGCAAGATGATCGCGACCAGCCTGACCATCGGGATCGGCGGATCCGGCGGCGTATTCGCCCCGACGCTGTTCATCGGGGCGATGGCCGGGACCGCGTTCGGCGTCGTCGCACACGACCTCTTCCCCGGCGTCACCGGGTCCGCCGGGGCCTACGGCCTGATCGGCATGGGCGCCGCACTCGGCGGCGCGACCCGGGCTCCCATCACGGCCGTCGTCATCCTGTTCGAACTGACCGGAGAGTATTCGATCATCCTGCCGCTCATGGCAGCAGTCGTCATGGCGGCCGGAACGAGCCACCTGCTGTCTAAGGACACCATCTACACCGCCAAGCTCTGGCGACGGGGCGTCGACCTGGACCGTCCACCGTCGGAACGCATGACGTTCACCGCTGCGGACGTGGCCGTCCCCGCCCCCGCCCCGCTGGTCCAGCGAACGTCACTGCGCGACGCCGCGGCGGCGCTGACGACGGCCCAGTTCGGCATGCTGCCGGTGGTCGACGAGGGCCGCTACCTCGGCTGCGTGTCGGCGCAGGACGTCGCCGAAGCCCTCGACGACCCGGCCTCGCCGGAGAACGTGGGGCCGCTGGTCGGCCGACCCACGGCCGTGGCAGCCGACGCGACGGCATCCGACGTCCTCGGCGCGCTGCGCGGGCACGGCGGCACCGGGCTTCCGGTGCTGAGCGACGACGGGACGGCGCTGGTGGGGTGGGTCACCTACGAGTCGGTCCTGGCTCGGCTCGGCCCCGACTCCTCGGCAGCGAGCGACTCCGACACCTGACCTACCGGCTGTCGGAACCCTCGCGGGCGGGGTGATCGACGAGCTGGTGATAGGCCGCGGTGAACGCGGCCGCGCCTCGGAGCAGCGCCGCGCGATTGCTCGCGCTCATGGTGGCCGACACGTGTCGGAACACGTCGACCCGATGCTGCACGAGGTCGTCCAAGACGGCGCGCCCGGCGTCGGTGAGCTCCAACACGGTGGCCCGCCGATTGTGCGGAGCCACCCGTCGCGTGATCAGTCCGGCCTCGGCGAGCCGGTCACTGAGCCTGCTGGTGCTGCTCGGCACCATCTCCAGCGCCTGTCCCAATTCGGTCACCAGACAGGGCCCCAAGCGGTCCAACGCCTGCAACGCCCGCAGTGGGGCCAAGCCGACGCGCTTCTCCATCTGTTCCAGCACGACCACGTTGAGCGCGAGCAAACCCCTTGTGGCGCTTTCCAGTTCGACTCCGTAGTCGTCACCGGGCGTCGTGCCGCCGGCACCCTTGGACGTCACCGCCGCTTTTTTGCTCATTTGGCCCGGAGCCTACCCCCGGTGCCCTGCCACCGCCATCGCCATACTCTCAGTTTCTTTTCATGTGTCACGTCATCCAATGTGGAAGTATTGCAAATAGAACGTCAATCGATGCCGGCGCCGTCAGTCGATCCGATGTCACGACGAGGGGAAGGTGCCCGCAATGGCCAAGGACACTCGAGGACCGGTGCCCTACGGTGAGTCCGATCTGCGACGAGTCAACCTGAACCCCTCGCACTGGCGCGGAGCGCGACTGGTGTTGGGGGCGCAGGCGGCCGCAGCGCTCGTCATCGGCGCAGCCGGCTTGATCTGCCTACACGACACGGCGTTTCACGGCATCGGCGTAGCGGCCCTGGGCCTCGAGCTGACGACGGCGTTCTGCTGGACCATGGTCGTCGTCGGCATCTGCGCCGCCGCGGCCACGCTGCACCGCGGACTCGCCAAGGCGTTCAGCGTGGCGGTGGGAATCGCCGCCCTCATCATGGTCGTCACGAGCGCGGTCGCCGCGACGCACCACGATCCCGGTCCCATGGGATTCACGCCGGGCGCCGCGGTGCTCTACGCCGCCTTCTTCTGCGTCAACCTCGGCATCGGAATGTGGTTGATACCCAACCACATCGAAGGTCCGGCCTGGGTTCACACCGGCCGCACCCAGGATGGCGAAGCCGACGCCTCGGCGCAGGGCGGGCAGTCGTGACGATCGGCATCCCACAACCGCACGTGCTGCGGGAGTACGCGCTGCTGGCCGACGGGGAGCGCGGGGCGCTCATCGGACCCCGCGGCGACATCGCCTGGCTGTGCGCACCGCGTTGGCACGACGACGCACTGTTTGCCTCGCTGATCGGTGGCCGCAGCATGTTCGCCATCACCCCGCGCGGACGCTTCGTCTGGGGTGGGCACTACGAGGACGGCAGCCTGATCTGGCGCTCGCGCTGGGTGACCACCGACGGCATCGTCGAGTGTCGCGAGGCGCTGACGTTTCCCGGTGACGCCCGCCGGGCCATCCTGGTGCGCCGACTGCTGGCGGTACGCGGTGACGCCCACGCGGACCTGACGTTCGCCCTGCCGGCCGACCACGGAGGCGACCCGACCGGACGCCTCGCCCTCGACGACCACGGGCGCTGGCACGCCCGCGCGGGAGCCCTGCACGTGTGCCTGGACGGAGTCCCGCGCGCTCGCACCGAGGACCACGACGCGACGCTGCGAGCGGAGTTGCACGTCGCCGAAGGCGGCCATCTCGACATCGTCCTCGACGTGTCCACCGGCGCCGGCGGCGATCCGCTCCTCCACCCCGACGTCCTCTGGCAGCGCACCGAGAACGCCTGGCGCGCAGCGGTTCCGGCGTTCTCGGACAGCATCGCGGTGCGCGACGCGCGGCATTCCTACGCCGTGTTGCGCGGGCTGACGAGTGCCGGGGGCGGCATGGTCGCCGCGGCGACCACGAGCCTGCCCGAACGCGCCGAGCAGGGCCGCAACTACGACTACCGCTACGTGTGGATCCGTGACCAGTGCTACGCGGGCCAGGCCGTCGCCCTCGACGGTCCGCATCCGCTGCTCGACGATGCGGTCGCCTTCGTGACCGAGCGACTCCTCGACGATGGACCCGAGTTGAAACCGGCCTACACGGTCGAGGGCAAGGCCGTCCCCGATCAGCTGCGGCTGGCATTGCCCGGCTACCCCGGTGGAACCGACCTCGTCGGCAACCATGCGAACCGCCAATTCCAGCTCGACGCCTTCGGCGAGGCACTGCTGCTGTATGCCGCAGCGGCCCGACACGACCGACTCACCGACGACGCCCACCGCGGACTGATCGCGGCGGCCGACGCCATCGCGACCCGGTGGACGGAGCCCGACGCGGGCATCTGGGAACTCGACCCTCGGCACTGGACGCACTCGCGGTTGACCTGCGTGGCCGGGCTGCGCGCCGCCGCGCAGGTGCCCGGCGGCGACACCCCCGGCTGGAATGCCCTGGCCGACCGCATCATGGCGACCGCTACCGCCGACGGCGTGCACGGAACCGGTCGGTGGCAACGCGCCGCCGACGACCAGCGCATCGACGCCGCTCTGCTGGTGCCCGCCCTGCGCGGCGCCGTGTTGCCCACCGACCCGCGCACCGTCGCGACCCTGAACGCGGTCCGCTCCGAGCTCGAGCAGGACGGCTACGTGTACCGCTTTCGCCACGACGACCGACCGCTGGCCGCCGCCGAGGGGGCCTTCGTCCTGTGCGGCTTCTGGACGGCGATGACCCTGCAGCAGCAGGGCGACCCGGTGGCCGCGGCGAGATTCTTCGAACGCAGCCGCGCCGCATGCGGGCCACCGGGGATCTTCAGCGAGGAGTACGACGTCGAGCAACGACAGATGCGGGGCAACCTACCGCAGGCGTTCGTGCACGCCCTGCTCATCGAAAGCTCACTGCGCCTTGGTCTCCCACCGACCAGCGGCGTCCACGACCGAACGACCACGACCACGACCACGACGCAGCAATCCCTGCCCAGGGAGAAGGAGAACGATTCGTGAAACTCATCCGGTCTGCGCTGCATGCCATTCGCACCGGCCGCTTCGAACGGTCCATGTCGGCGCTCACCGCGGCAGGCGCCGCGATCACCACCGCCGAGATCTACCTGTCCCATGACGGCGCCAGCTTCGGCAACAAGATGATGTACTGGCCGATCGTCGTCGTGCCCACCGCGATTCCCGCAGGCGTGGCGGGGTTCTTCTCGCGCCGGGCGGCGCGGACGGTCCTGC
This sequence comes from Mycolicibacterium madagascariense, assembly GCF_010729665.1. NCBI lineage: Bacteria > Bacillati > Actinomycetota > Actinomycetes > Mycobacteriales > Mycobacteriaceae > Mycobacterium > Mycolicibacterium madagascariense. The sequence continues at coordinate 3,014,815 of NZ_AP022610.1, forward strand.
CCGCCGCCAGCATCCTGATCGTCGTCAACGGCATCCAGGGGGCCTACCTGCACGTCCGCGGCATCCGGCAGCGGCCAGGGGGCTTGACGAAGTACAACATGGAGTCGGGGCCGCCCGCGTTCGCGCCGCTGCTCGCGTCCCTGGTCGGCGGCATGGGCCTGCTCGCGGCGCTGCTCCGCCGCGAAACCCTTCCCGGCGAAGGGAATTGAGGCCGATGCCGTTCCGTCCCCGCACCCAGCGCGCCATCACCCCTCAGCATCGCGGTCGCTTCCCCGGCTTCGACGTGCTGGATCAGGCCCACCAGTGGGACGACGTCACCGCGGGCGTCGTCCTGGCCCGGCTCGCGCTGCCCGGCATGCTGTCCTTCTTCACCCCGGCCGAGGTGGGCGTCGCCGCACCGATGCTCGACCTGCTCCTCGGTCAGGACGAGGACCCTCGCGTCCCCGTCCTGGCACTCATCGACGAGCGACTGACCCGCGGCGAGACCGACGGTTGGCACTACGACGGCATGCCCGAGGACGGCCGCGCGTGGCACGAGACGTTGGCCGCGCTCGACGACGACGCCCGGCGCCGGCACGGCCGCGGCTTCGCCGAATTGTCCCGAGCGAACCAGGCACGGCTCGTCCAGGACGTCCAAGACCTGGCCGACGCCGGCGACCACTGGCACGAATGGCTGGCCAAGCGGGTGTGGAGCCTGTGGACGCGCTATGCCTGCACGGCGTTCTACTCCCACCCCTGGGCCTGGAACGAGATGGGGTTCCCCGGTCCGGCCTATCCCCGCGGCTACCTCAATTCCGGCATCGACGCCCGCGAGCACCACGAGGTCGCCGACCACCGCAACGACGATCCCGTCCCGTTCGCACAGCGCGTGGAGCGGGCCAGGCGCGCCGACGACGACCTGCGAAACGGGCGAGCCGGTGAGTGAGCTGGGCCCGGTCCGGGCGCGCAACGAGTCGGCGTGGCTGATCCCCAACGATGGCTCGCGCACCAATCATCGACTGCGACGCGACATGCGCCGCTACGACTCCGACGACGAGGTCGACGTCGTGATCGTCGGCGCCGGGGCGGGCGGCGCCACGCTCGGTCAGCGCCTGGCCCGCGCCGGGTGGAGCGTGGTGCTCCTCGACGCCGGCCCGTTCTGGGACCCCGACACCGACTGGGTCAGTGACGAACGCGGATCACACGGGCTCTACTGGACCGAACCCCGTCAGATCGGCGGCCAGGATCCAGTTCCCCTGGGCTCCAACAACTCCGGCCGTGGTGTCGGTGGCTCGATGGTGCACTATGCCGGGTACACGCCGCGGTTCCATCCCTCGGACTTCCGGACGGCCACCACCGACGGCGTCGGGGTCGACTGGCCGCTCGGCTATGACGACCTGCGGCCCTACTACGAGCAGATCGAGGCCGAACTGCCGGTGGCAGGCCAGGATTGGCCGTGGGGCGACCCGCACCGCTACCCGCACAGTCCCCACCCGATCGGCGGCAACGGTCTGATCGCCCTGCGGGGCGCCGAGGCCATGGGCGTGCAGATGCGCGTCGGGCCGGTCGCCATTCCCAACGGGCGCTTCGGCAACCGGCCGCACTGCATCTACCGAGGCTTCTGCATCCAGGGGTGCAAGGTCAACGCCAAGGCCAGTCCGTTGATCACGCACGTTCCCGACGCCCTGGCCCATGGCGCCGAGATCCGACCCGACAGCCACGTCAGCCGCATCCTCGTCGACGATCGCGCCGGGCGGGCCACTGGCGTGGAGTACCTGCACGCCGGCAACGTCCACCGCCAGCGCGCCCGGTCCGTGGTGGTCGCCGGCTATTCGATCGAAACGCCTCGGCTGCTGCTGCTCTCGGCCACCGACCGCTATCCCCAGGGGTTGGGCAACGACCACGACAACGTGGGCCGCTACCTCATGGTGCAGGGTGCTCCGCAGGTGGCCGGACGGTTCGCCGAGGAGATCCGGATGTACAAGTCGCCGCCGCCCGAGGTGAGCAGCGAGCAGTTCTACGAGACCGATCCCACCAAGGACTACCGTCGCGGCTTCTCCATCCAGACCGTCGGCCCGCTGCCGATCACGTGGGCCGAACACGTTGCCGCCCAGGGTCATTGGGGTATGACGCTGCGCGAGTACATGCGCGACTACGTGCACTGGGCCACGCTCGGCGCATTGTGCGAGCTCCTGCCCCAACCCGACAACCGCGTCACACTGGCCGACGAGACCGATCGCCACGGCCTGCCCGTGGCGCACTTCGCCTACTCGCAGTGCGACAACGACCGGCGGCTCATCTCCGCCGCCACCGAGGTCATGTCCGACCTGCTGCGGGCCGCCGGGGCCGACGAGGTCATGACCATCGAGCGCTACGCCCACCTGGTCGGCGGGGCGCGCATGGCAACGCGACCGGAGGACGGCGTCGTCGACGCCGAGCACCGGGTCCACGGCATGGACGGGCTCTACGTCGTGGACGGAAGCGTGCTACCCACCCAGGGCGCGGCCAATCCCGCCCTGACCATCATGGCGCTGGCTGCCCGCGCCGCCGATGCGATGACGCGACATGCCCGGGCGTCCTGACACCGAAGGCGCTGCGCGCCAGCAGATCACCGACGGGTGAGAACGGAGAACCATGCCCACCGACCATCGCCGATCCCGGCGCATCGAAGCCGTCCGCGGCGGCTGGGGAGCAGCTCTGCTCATCAGCCCCGACGCCGTTCTCGGCACCGTCCACGGGCTGCACGTCGACCGCAAGAGCCGCATCGTCACCCGCATCCTCGGCGCCCGCCACCTCGTCCAGGCCCTGTCCTCGGGCGTCAGACCCAGTGCCGAGGTGTTGGCCATGGGGGTGTGGGTCGACGCCGTGCACGCGCTGACCGCGCTCGGTCTGGCCGTCGCCGATCGCCACCGTGCCCGGGCGGGACTGACCGACGCCGCGATGGCCGCGCTCTGGGCGGCCGCGGGACACCACGACCTGGCCCCGTCCAGCGCAACGCCACCCGATCGACGCACCGTGCGCGACCAGCTGGCCGTGCTGGTGCTGTCGCACGTGCCCGCCGGACCCGGCCTGCTCTCCCGAGCAGGTAACCGTTGATCCCCGCCTCGTGATGACGACGCCGTCATCGCACCGAACCACCCGATGAAGAAGGAGAGCTCGAGATGACGAACCAAGGAAGGGTCGTGGTGGTGACCGGCGCCAGCGCCGGCATCGGCCGGGCCGTGGCGCGCGAATTCGCCGGCACGGGAGACAGAGTCGCGCTGATCGCCAGGGGCCGTGCGGGAGTGGACGCGGCCGCGTCCGACGTGACCCGACGTGGGGGTACCCCGCTCGCCGTCCACGCCGACGTCACCGACTTCGACCAGGTCGACGCGGCCGCGACCCGCGTCGAGGACGAATTCGGCCCGATCGACGTCTGGGTCAACGCCGCGTTCGCCACCGTGTTCGCGAACTTCGAGGACATCGAAGCAGACGAATTCCGACGGGCGACGGAGGTCAGCTATCTGGGCTTCGTCCACGGCACCATGGCGGCGCTGCACCGGATGAAGCCGCGCAACCGCGGGACCATCGTCCAGGTCGGATCGGCACTCGGAATGCGTTCGGTCCCCTTGCAATCCGCGTACTGCGGCGCCAAGCACGCCGTGAACGGCTTCACTGAGTCGCTGCGGACCGAGCTCATGCACGACCACAGCGACGTGCACGTCACCGTCGTACAGATGCCGGGGGTCAACACCCCCCAGTTCTCTTGGGTGCGTTCACGCTTGCCGCGCCACCCGCGGCCGGTGGCGCCCGTCTATCAACCGGAGATCGCGGCCAGGGCGGTACGGTACGCCGCCGATCATCCACGGCACAAACAGTATTGGGTCGGGGCGAGCACGGTCGCCACCATCCTCGGCCAACGCGTGATGCCGGCGCTGCTCGACCGCTACCTGGCCCGCACGGGTGTCTCCTCCCAACAGACCGACGATCGAACCGGCCATCGCGACGGCAATCTCTTCACACCGCTCGACGACGAGCCAGGGGCCGACCACGGCGCTCACGGCGAATTCGACGCGCAGTCACTGGCCGTCAGTCCGGCGTGGTGGCTGCGCAGCCACGCCCGTGCCCTCGTGGTGACGGGTGCGGCCGCTGCCGGAATGGCGGGCGTCGCCGCGGCGCGCCGGTGACCCAGGTGTCCACCGCGACGCTGCTCGGCCACGAGATGTTCGACGGCTGGCAGCACCCGCTGTGCGCCGCGGTCAAGGCCGTGGCCCTGTTCCTCACCGCCGCTCTGGCCTTTCGCGTCGCGCAGCGTCGGACCATCGCCGAGTTCACCCCGTTCGACTGGGTGACGGCGGTGGCGGTCGGCGCCATCGTGGGTCGCGTCTCGACGGCGTCGGACACCGCGTGGCTGACCGGGGCGGCGGCGTTGCTCACGCTCATCGGTGCACACGGGGTGATTGCGCGGCTGCGATTCATCGAGCCCCTCCGCCGCCTCATCGATCCCCCACTGCTGGTGCTGATCCACGACGGAACGCCCAATGCCCGCAATCTGCGGCGCGCCGGCATCACGCGCGCGGACCTCGACGGCATCCTTCGCCGACATGGCCATCACAGCCCCGCGCCGGTGCGTCTGGCGCTCTACGAGGCGAAGGGGTCGGTGTCGATCTTCACCGAGCAGCCACCCGTCGTCGAACCTCGTCCCTGAACGTCACGCCTCACCGATCCTTCGAATGACACTGTCTCCGAACCAATCTCGACCGAGTTGGCGGGCGGGTGCGCGCCGGACTCCGCGAGGGGCGAGGTAGTCGGTTTGCCCCTGTTCGCCCTCAGGGTGGACAGTCATGGAGGCCGACGTCAGGAGAAAACAACGGTGAGTCCCATCCTTGCCTCCGTGCGTGACACGGTGCGCACGCAGCTGTGGCCGCTGCCCGTCGCGGGCATCGTGCTCGCCGCCGTCGCAGCGGTGGCACTGCCCCACCTCGACGCACAGGTGGACGATCGACTGCCGTCGTGGGCGTCGACCGTCCTGTTCGGAGGCGACGCCGGCGCGGCACGGACCCTGCTGGACGCCATCTCGAGTTCGCTCATCACCGTGACGTCGCTGACGTTCTCGCTGACGGTCGTCACCCTGCAGCTGGCCAGCAGCCAGTTCTCGCCGCGGCTGCTGCGCACGTTCACCAGCGACGTCTTCGTTCAAGCCACCCTTGCGGTGTTTCTGTCGACGTTCACCTACTCGCTGACCGTGTTGCGGGCCATCCGCAGCGCCGACACGGGCGTCGGTTTCGTCCCGCGCATCTCCGTGACGTTCGCGTTCCTGCTCGGCTTGGTGAGCGTTCTGGGATTGGTGTTGTTCCTCGCCCATCTCGCCCGCCAGATTCGGGTGGAGACGATGTTGCGCGAGGTGCACGACGACGCCAACGCCACGTTGCGCAGCGCCACCGCCCCGCTCGCCGACGCCCGACCTCAACCGGGGATGCCCAGCCCGCCACCACACGCGGCGGTCCTGGTGGCGCCGTCCTCGGGGTTCATGACCCGCATCGACGATGCCCGACTGTGTTCGGCTGCAAGGGAAGTCGGAGCATGTCTCGTCATCGACCCGCACCCCGGCGACTCGCTCGTGGAGGGCGTCCCCATCGGTGCGGCCTGGAGCGTCCGAGGTGACCTCGACGCCCCGGCCATCGAACGCCTGCAGGCCGCCGTCCGGAGTGCCATCGGCATCGGGTACGAACGCACCGCGGCCCAGGACGTGGGCTACGGACTGCGTCAACTCACCGACGTCGCGAACAAGGCCTTGTCACCGGGGATCAACGACCCGACGACCGCGGTGCACGCCCTGGGTCACATTTCGGCGATCCTGTGCCAGCTGGCCCGGCGCGATCTGCGACCGGTCGTGCTGCGTGACGGCGGCGACGTGGTGCGGGGGTTCCTGCGCCGGCCCGGGCTCGACGAGATCCTCGACGTGGCGATAAGTCAACCGCGCCGCTACGGCGCGACGGATTCACAGGTCATGACACGCTTGTTCCGGCTGCTCGCGGAACTCAGCTGGCACGTCGACGACCATGCGATGATCCGGGATCAGCTCGAGCGCACCCGACGGGTGGTGCGACGCAGCGACTTCGACGACACCGAGAGACGCCAGCTCGACGCCGCCGCCGCCGGTGTCGAGGAGGCCATCGCCCGGCGCGCCGAGTCGATGCCTCGCAGCGCCGACCGCGTCACCCCGGTGTGAGCGCGACCGACGACGGCACCCCCACGCACTGCCAGCACATTCCCAGCACGACGACTGCACCATCTCAGACACGACGAGTTCGCGCCTGCCGCACCCCCTTTCACGAGATGAGTCGTGCAGAATGCACATCGACTTGGCGGGCCGGCCCGACGACGACGACGTCGTCCCACCCGGTCGCCCCGCCGCCATTCCAACGTTCAGGACGACCGCTTGAGGCATTCGACCGTGGAGGTCAGTGAAGCGCTCCTCCTGCGCCATCACCTCGGCCTGCTGCCCCTGACGCACGGATGGCTGCCCACGACCGCGCAGCTGCTGGCCGCTGCCGCGCTGTGCGGCGCGGTCGGCTGGCGGACGCCTCGATGGCGGGCGGTCTGGGTTCCGGTGGCCGCGCTGTTCGGGGTCGGGGTCGCGGTGGCGGTTCACCGGTACCTCGGCTCGTTGGGCGTCGCGGGTGACCCCGCGCCGCGGATGCTGTGGATCTGGACGGCCCTGACCGGTGTAACGTCGGCCGTCGTCGTGCTGGGCTGGCGTCGGACGCGCTGGTGGCGTCGGGGCCTGTCGATTGCGGCCATTCCGCTGTGTCTGCTGGGCTGCGCACTGGCGCTCAATCAATGGGTCGGGTACTTCCCCACCGTGCACAGCGCGTGGAACCAATTCACCGCGGGTCCGCTGCCCGACCAGACCGATCGCATCACCGTCACCGCGATGCAGATGACGCACGTCCATCCCCGGCGAGGCGTGGTCGTCCCGGTCACCATCGCCGCCGACGCCTCGCACTTCGCGCACCGCCGCGAGCTGGTCTACCTGCCGCCCGCCTGGTTCGCCAGCAACCCGCCACCCCGACTGCCGGTGGTGATGATGATCGGCGCCGAACTCAACACCCCCGCCGACTGGCTCCGCGCCGGCAATGCCGTCGCGACCACCGACGCCTTCGCCGCCGACCACGCCGGCCACGCTCCGGTGCTCGTCTTCGTCGATCCCACCGGGGCGTTCCGCAACGACACCGAATGCGTCAACGGCCGACGGGGCAATGCGGCGTTGCACCTGACGAGGGACGTCGTCCCCTTCATGGTGTCCAACTTCGGCGTCAGCGCCGACCGGTCCAACTGGGGCATCGCGGGCTGGTCCATGGGGGGCACCTGCGCCATCGACCTCAGCGTCCGACATCCCGAGATGTTCAGTGCCTTCGTGGACATCGCCGGCGATCGCGGTCCCAACTCGGGCAGCAAGGCCCAGACGATCGCCACGCTGTTCAACGGCGACACCAGCGCCTGGGCGCAGTTCGACCCCGCGACGGTCATCACCACCCACGGCCGCTACGACGGGGTGTCGGGGCTGTTCGCCATCGCCGGCGTACCCGGGCAGGCCGACCCCCTGGGCAATCCGGAGGGACAGGACACCGCGGCCCGTTCGCTGTGCAGCCTCGGCCGGGCGCACGGCATCCAGTGCGCGGTCGTCACGCAGCCTGGCCGCCACGACTGGCCGTTCGCGGCCAACGCCTTCGCCACCGCGCTGCCCTGGCTCTCCGGCCAGCTCGGGACGCCCGGGGTGCCGCGAATTCCGCTGCCCGCCTGGACCCCCGATCCGCCACCGGCCACGGTGGCCGACGCCACGCACCTCGATGACGCCACCGGCCGGCCCCACCGCTGAACTCTCAATGTCGTTGTCTGCCATGGCAACTCGACGATCTCGGCAGACACCGCGCGGTGTGGCGTTTAGCCGAGGCCCCAGTGGCTAATCAATGCGCCGGGCAGCGTCGCCCGCTCGTCGCATCGCCCCCGCGGCGACGCCCAGCGGAAGGACCTTCGACATGCCGAGCCCGAGTTCCCGACCGGCCTGGCGCCCCGCCGCCCCGCCGGCTCCACCGAGTGGAATCAGCTCGGGCGAGGGGGCGACCCCGTGACCTCGGTGGTCATCGTGGGCAGCGGATTCACGGGCTTCGAATGCGCCCGCCGCCTCGCCCGCACGCTGCGCCGCGATCCGTCGGTCACGATCACGATCGTCTCGCCCGTCGACTACATGCTCTACACGCCACTGCTGCCCGACGTGGCCGGGGGCGTCGTCGACGCCCGCTTCGTCGCCATTCCCCTCAGCACCACGCTCAAGGGCGTGCGCACGGTGAAGGGCCGCGTCGAATCCGTCGACTTCGAGGGCCGGCAGGTGCGCTACCGCGATCCAGACGACGACGTACACACCCTGTCGTGGGACAGGTTGGTGCTCACCCCGGGATCGGTCACGCGGCTGTTCGACATCCCTGGCCTCGCGGTGCACGCCCGGGGACTCAAGTCGACGGCCGAGGCGCTCTATCTCCGCGACCACTTCCTCGGACAACTCGAACTCGCCAACGACGACGGCGACCCGGTGCGACAGGCGGCGCGGCGAACGGTTGTCGTCGTGGGGGCCTCCTACTCGGGAACCGAACTGGCGCTGCAACTGCGGGCCCTGGCCGACGCCGCCGCCGAGCAGCTCGGCTTCGCCCCGGAGGCCGCCCGCTTCGTCCTCCTCGACGTGGCCAAGCAGGTGATGCCGGAAGTCGGTGAACGGCTCGGCGCCGCGGCGAACCGGGTACTGCGCTCGCGCGGCATCGACGTCCGACTCGGCCTCACGCTGAAGGAGGTTCGGGCCGATCACGTCATCCTCAGTGACGACTCGCGGATCGACACGCACACCGTCGCGTGGGTGACCGGGGTGACCGGCGCGCCGCTGGTCGAGACGCTCGGGCTGCCGATGGAGAAGGGACGACTGAAGGTGGGAGCCGACCTCGAGGTGGCCGGACGACCCGGGGTGTTCGCCGCCGGCGACGCCGCCGCGGTACCCGACCTCACACGGCCCGGCCAGATCACCCAGCCCACCGCGCAGCACGCGACCCGTCAGGGAAAGACGTTGGCGCACAACGTCGCCGCGAGCCTGGGGTACGGCGTCCCCAAGCCGTACAAGCACCACGACATGGGACTCGTCGTCGACCTCGGACCCCACCATGCCGTCGCCAACCCACTCAACGTGCACCTGTCGGGCTTCCCCGCCAAGTTCGTCACCCGCGCCTATCACCTCTATGCGATCCCCCGCGCGGCCAACCGATGGGCGGTGGGGCTGGCCTACCTCGCCGACGCGTTGTTCGATCGTGCGGTCGTCTCCATCGGGCTGGCGACCAACGACGAAGCCGGATTCGCCGCCAGCGAGGGCATACCCCTGCCCGGGGCGGACTGACTGCCCACGGGGCGTCAGCGGTTGAGCAGTGCCGCCAGCAGTTGCGTCAGCCACGCCCGCGCCGCGGCGAGGTCGCCGTCGAGAAGGAGTTGGGCGGCGACGCCGTCGTAGGCGGCCACGACGGCCCGGGCGGCATCCGCGGTGTCCCGCAGGGGCGCCGGCAACGCGAGTTGATCGCTGACCGCGTTCAAACGGTGCTCGACGGCGTCCCGCAGCCGGGAACGGTGGGCGGCGAGCCGCTCGGCGGTGTCGGGGTGGCGGGCCGCGTACAGGAGGAAGTCGGTCTTGACGAGCAGCCAGTCGCGATCCAGGAGCAGGGTCTCGGTGACGCGTTCGATGGCCGACGACACGTCGGCGGTGCTGTCGAGCAGTGCCTCGGAGACCTGGCCGGCGATGACCTCGGCGCGTTCGTCGTACAGCGTGAAGAACAGCTCGTCGAGACTGTCGAATTGGGAGTAGAACGCCCCGCGGGTGTACCCCGCGGCTGAGCACACGTCGTCGATGCGCACCATGCCGAACCCCTTGTCGGCGAAGACTCGAAACGCCGCCGCCAACAACTTGGCGCGGGTCTGCGCCCGGCGCTTCGTCACCCGGGGTGCCCGTCCTCCGGCGGGTCCGAGCGCCGATGATCCCGTCGTCGCCGACGATGCCGTCATGTCCACCACAATCCGATCCTTATTCGCATCCGATGCATTACAGTATCGGATGCACACTCGTTCTCCACCGCTCAGGAGTATCACCGATGGACGCAGACGTCATCGTCGTTGGCGCAGGATTGGCCGGCCTGGTCGCCACCCACGAACTCACCCAGCGCGGCATAAAGGTGCTGGTCGTCGACCAGGAGAACCGCGCCAACCTGGGCGGGCAAGCGTTCTGGTCCTTCGGCGGCATCTTCCTGGTCGGCAGCCCCGAACAGCGACGCTCCGGGGTGAAGGACTCCTTCGAACTGGCGTGGAACGACTGGCAGGGCAGCGCCCACTTCGACCGCCTCGACGACCAGGACTTCTGGGCCGCCAAGTGGGCGCGGGCCTACGTCGAGTTCGCCGCCGGCGACAAACGCGACTACCTCACCCGCCACGGCATCTCGTTCCTGCCGACCGTCGGATGGGCCGAGCGCGGGGATCTGCGCGCCAACGGGCACGGCAACTCGGTGCCCCGCTTCCACGTCGCCTGGGGCACCGGCACCGGGGTGGTGGCACCGTTCGTGGACTCGGCGCTGGAGGCCGAGAAGCGCGGCGCGGTGACCTTCCAGCATCGCCACCAGGTCGACGACCTCGTCATCACCAGCGGCGTCGCGACCGGGGTTCGCGGCACGGTGCTGGCACCCGACGACGCGGTCCGTGGCGCCCCGTCCAACCGCGACGCCATCGGGGAGTTCGAATTCAGCGCCCAGGCGGTCATCGTCACCACCGGTGGCATCGGCGGCAACCACGAGATCGTCCGGCGCAACTGGCCCAGGGAGATGGGCACCGCACCGCGGTCGATGATCACCGGCGTACCCGCCCACGTCGACGGCCGCATGCTGGGCATCGCCGCGGCCGCTGGGGTGCGGCTGGTCAACGAGGATCGCATGTGGCACTACACCGAAGGAATCCAGAATTGGAACCCGATCTGGCCCCAGCACGCCATCCGCGTGCTGCCCGGCCCGTCGTCGATGTGGTTCGACGCGCTCGGGCGACGCCTCCCGGCGCCCTTCCTGCCCGGCTACGACACGCGCGGCACCCTGAAGTACCTTCGCACCACCCCGGACATCCAGCAGTACGACCATTCCTGGTTCATCCTCACCCAGAAGATGATCGGCAAGGAGTTCGCCCTCTCGGGGTCGGAGCAGAACCCCGACATCACCAACCGCGACAAGAAGCTGTTCCTCAGAGAACGCGTCCTCGGCAGTGGTGCACCCACCCCGGTGGAGGCCTTCAAACAACGCGGCGCCGACTTCGTGGTCTCCGGCGACCTCGAGGACCTCGTGGCCCGGATGAACAAGCTCACCGATGAACCGCTGTTGGATCCCGCCGCCATCCGCGCCCAGATCGAGTCCCGCGACCTTCAGATGGCGAACCCGTTCTCCAAGGACGCGCAGATCCAGGGCATCCGCAACGCGCGGCGCTTCCTTGGTGACCGGATCGGACGCTGCGCGGCGCCGCACCGCATCCTCGACCCCGACGCCGGACCGCTGATCGGCGTCAAGATGCACGTCCTGACCCGAAAGACGTTGGGCGGCATCCAAACCGACCTGTCCTCCCGGGCACTGAATGCTCAGGGTCAGCCGATCGACGGCCTCTACGCCGCCGGAGAGGTCGCCGGATTCGGCGGTGGTGGCGTGCACGGCTACAACGCGCTGGAGGGCACGTTCCTGGGTGGCTGCATCTTCAGTGGACGCATCGCTGGGCGCGCCGTCGCAGCCTCCCTCTAGCACCCATACACCGACGGGGAAGGGCCGCGCCGCCCGCCGCGCGATCCTCGCCACGGCTGCCGCCATGACGACCCAGCTGCCAGCGTGCGTCATCGATGGCAAACCTTCGGAATCCGGCGGCCGGGTTGTCGGATCGCGAGCGGGGCGCCTCGGCGCGTTCCCGCAGCGTGCGACCGATGTTGTTACCGCCCTGTTCAACGGGTGTCGCGACAGGTGACGTCCTGTTATCCTTCCGCTGGACCTCGGGTCCACCGCCAGCGCCTGCGAAGACATTTCCAGCAACGTCTGGCCAGCGCAGAATCGGAGGGGCCGGTGCGGGACGTACTCGACGACACCGACGTCCTGCGCGCGGTGCTCGACGAGTCACCCGACCTGATCGCGCTTGCCGACGACGGCGGACGGGTCTTCTACCTCAATCGAACCGGCCTCGCGCTGATCGGGTTGACGGGCCTCCCCTCCGACCCCGCCATGACGATCGACGAACTCTTCGGCTGCGCGCACGCGACCGTCGACGGCCCGTGTCCCCTTGCCCATTCCGCGACGGGGCGATGGCACGGCCCCGCCGAGATCGAGAACGTCGCCACCGACGTGCCCATCCCGGTGCGGACGACGTCCTTCGTCGTGCCCCGCTCCGGTGGGCGAGGCAACGTCACCGTGTGGCTGGCTCGCGACGTCCGCGGTGCGCACGACGACGGGTGGCAGAGCGCCGTCGAGACGTCGACCTACCGGGCGGCCGAACAGCAGGCGATCGCCAACTTGAGCAGGCTCGCGCTCGACGGCGACATCGATCAGCTCCTCGACTCGGCGACCACCGCAGCCTCGACGCTGATGGGCGTCGACCGCTGCATGATCACCCGCCCCATCGCCGGCGACGACGACGAGATCGCCGTCGTCGGGTTCACCGGTCAGCCCCCGCGGCTGCCGACGATGCCCGCCCGGGACAAGTCGCTGATGGGTTACACGATGATGGTCGACGAGGTCGTGCTCTGCTACGACCGGGACGAGGAGACGCGATTCTCCACCGCGGCGATGGCCTCCTTCGGCTTCCGCAGCGGCGTCGGCGTACCCATCCCCGGCGGCGAGTCGGGTCCGTGGGGCGTGCTGTCGGTGCACAGCAACCACAATCGGGTCTACAGCGCGCGCGAGCTGTCCTTCCTGCAGACGGTCACCGGCGTGCTCTCGGCGGCCATCCGGCGCGTCGATCTCGACGAGCAGTTGCACGCGCGCAGTCTGCGCGATCCCCTGACCAACCTGGCCAACCGCACGCAGGCCTACCAGCGCATCGACGAGGCCCTCGCCCGCGCCAGGGACGACGGATCGTCGGTGGCGATACTCCTGCTCGACGTCGACGACTTCAAGATCATCAACGACAGCCTCGGGCACGAAGCGGGTGACCGTGCGCTGGTGCGCGTCGCCCACCGCCTCGCCGCCGCATCGCGGGACGGCGACACCGTCGCCCGCATCGGCGGTGACGAGTTCCTGATCGTCTGCGAAGACGTCGACGGCATCGAGCACGCACAACGCTTGGCGGACAATTTGACCTTTGCGGTCAACCGCCCGCAACCGCTGGGAACCGAACCTCTGCCGCTCAGCGCCAGTATCGGCATCGCGATGTCCACCGCGACCTCGACCCGCCAGGAACTGATCCATCAGGCCGATCTTGCGATGTACCGCGCCAAGGACATCGGCCACGGCGGAAGTGCGGTCTTCGACCACGGCGACCTCTATGACGCCGACCGGACGCGGCGCCTGTCGGTGGACCTGCGCGCGGCCCTCGGCGAGGGTGAGCTCAATTTGCTGTATCAGCCCATCGTGGACATCGCGACGGGCAGGGTCGTCGCGATGGAGGCCCTGGCCCGCTGGCGACATCCCAGCCTGGGCGTCATCGACCCCACCGAATTCGTGGCCGTGGCCGAAAGAACCGGTCTCGTAGGCGGTCTCGGCGAATGGGCGCTACGCACCGCATGCCTGCAGGCCGCATCCTGGCGCAGGTTCACCGACGTCGGCATCCGCGTCAACGTCAGCGCCATGCAACTGCGCGACACCGCATTCGTGGACAAGGTCGCCGGCGTCCTGAGGTGGACGGGGCTCGAACCCGCCGCACTGGGGCTCGAGATCACCGAAACCGTGTCGCTCTCCGACAACGATCGCGTGTCGGGCACCTTGACTGCGTTGCACGACATGGGAATTGGACTGGCGCTCGACGACCTCGGCAGCGGATACAGTTCGATCGCGTACCTGAATCGGTACCCGGTCTTCGAGTGCTTCAAGATCGACAAGTCCTACATCGCGGACCTTCCCGACCCCCGCGCCACCGCCATCCTCACCGCGATCGTGATGCTCGCTCGAGCCTTCGGGTTGGTCGTCGTCGGTGAAGGTGTCGAGACACCCGAACAGTTGGCGACCCTGCGGGAGTGCGGATGTGACCTCGCGCAAGGGTTTCTGCTCGGCCGGCCGATGACGGAGAGTCAGGCGACCATCGCGCTCGCGACGTCCGGTGAACAGGCTGGCGCACCTGCCTAGATGCGGTCGTTACCCGATCATTGGCTGCGCAGAGGTGTATGTTTCGGTGATCGAGGCTGTGCCAAGTCGCGGTTGAGCGAAACGGCCCGCAAATGCCCCGGTCGGGAACGGCGGGCCCCATGCGGCGCCACCTCCGTACATCAGCACGACGCGCTCGCGGCGTCCGGCGACACCGCCGGTGACACAGGGCGAGCAACTCCTGGCTTCGGTCGGTGCGTTGCAGGGCGTCGCTGCGGCCGACAAGATCTGCAGCACGTGCGTCACCCTGCTCGACGTCCACGCCACCGCCATTTCCCTGGTGTCCAACGGCGCCAACCTGGCAACGCTGGGGGCGAGCAGTCCCGCCGCACGCCTCTACGACGAGGTGCAGTTCACCGTCGGCGAGGGGCCGTGTCTGAGCGCGGTGGCCGACCGCGCACCCATCGTCATCCCCGACCTGGACGACCCCGCGGACACTCGGTGGGCGCTGTATCGCCCGGTGATGCTGGCGCACGACATTCGCGCGGTCACCGCCATTCCCGTCATGGTCGCCGGCGAGGGCGTCGGCGCGTTCAACGTCTTCCTCGACACCCCGGGCACCCTCACCGAGGAGGCGCTGGCCCTGAGCAGGCTCGCCGCCGACCTCGCCCGGCTACCACTGCTGAGCCTGCTCGACGAGCACCTGCGGGCGGCCGCCGCCGATCCCGACACCGAAGCCTGGACCGAGCTACATCTGTTGGCGCGCACCGACATTGCGCAAGCCACCGGAATGGTCATGGCACAGCTCGACGTCGACGCGGAAGAAGCTCTGGTGCGATTGCGCGCGCACGCCTACGCGACCAGCAGCAGCCCCACCGACATCGCCCGCGCCATCATCGACCGACGAGTTCGGCTGACCCCACCGTGACCGCGGGTTCCTCCCGTCCGGTTTGGATGCCCTGGTTGACCTGATCGATGGCCGGCGGGCACCGGTCCCGCCCGAGTAGCTACGTACTGGTGTCGATGCAGACGATGGTGGTGTCGTCCAACGGCCCGGTAGGACCCCATTCGTCGAGGAGGTCGGCCAGCACCCGGCGGGTGGTCTCGTCCGGGGTGTTGGTGGTGCTGTGGCGGGTGATGCGGTCCAGATGCTGGCGCAGGGGGTTGTCGTCGGTCCGGCCGGTGCCGTGCCGAAAACCGTCTCCGAGGATGAACATCCGGTCGCCACGCTCGACGGGGATCCTGGTGATGTCGAAGGTCGAGTCCTCCTGGTGACCCAGGGGCGAATGCGGCGACAGGTGGACGTCGTCGAGGTGGCCGTCGCGTGCGCGCAGCACCGTGAAGTCAGAGGTGGTCAGCACCTCGACCGACCACGGGGTGGTCGTGATGCGCATCAGGAGGACGTCGACCGTGGCGCGCCCCTTGAAGTGGCCCCACAGCGCCTGGTCGGCGAGGTGGGCCTGGTCGGTCAGCGTGGTGGTGGTGCGGCGGGCCTGGCGGATCGCGGCGGCGGCGAAGCCGGTGACGCTGGCGAAGTCGCGGTCGGATTTGCGGCAGTCGAGCACGGCGATGTCGACGATGGTGGGGCTGACGACCTCCATGTCGTAGCTGTCCGAGCAGCTGTCGTGCATGGGTTCCAGGCGAGCGGCGACGTGGACGCCGTGGGCATGCAGCCGCCCGGCTGACAGCTGACGGGTCTGCATCTCCGCGGCGACGGTCCAGTCCCGGGTGCGGGTGGCCATCGTGGTCTGCAGACTGGCGGCACTGGCGCCGGGCAGGATCAGGGCCACCGCGTCGGCGTAGTCTCGCAACCCCTGCAGGAGCGGCCCGTCCGCCGCCGGGTCGCCGGGCAGCTGCACCGACAGCACGCCCAGCACCGCACCGGGCGTGATGACCGGGAGATGCGCCCACGTGCCAGCGGCGTCGGGCGCCAGGATCGTCCGCTCGCCGCGCAGCGACTCCCCCGCAGCGCTGCGATCGACCGACACCGGTGCATTGCCCTCGGTGGTGTGCGGCCACGCCGCGACCGTGACGAGCCGGCGCCCATCGACGCTGAGCAGACTCAGCGTCACCGCGTCGACCGCCACCCCCTCCTCGGGCAGCGCCGCAGCTGCGGTCTCGACCACCAGGGAGCACACCGCGTCGGCGGGGGCACCGGTCACGGCGCGAATCAGTTCCCGCAGCGCATGCCCGGAAGGTTGGGTGGGCCCGGAGCCGCCGCCCGACGACGCGGCCGGCCGGGTGCCCGACGCCGCCGCGGCGATCGCATGCACCGCCCGGGTCAGCGCCGCCCGGTCCTCGGCGGTGGCGGTGTCCCAGATGGGCGTCAACGTCTGCAGTCGGGCGGTGTCCCAGCGGTCGAGCAGCTCCCGCCCCCGCCGGGTCAACCCCAGACTCACTTCGCGACGGTCCTGATCGGCGCGTTCGCGACTGACGTACCCCGCGGCCACCAATCGGTCGACGGCCCGGCTGATCGTCGACGGGGACAGCCCGACCACCTCGGCGACGCCGGACACCGACCACGCCCCGTCGTGACCGACGAGGTCGAGCACCCGCAGCTGGCTGGGGCTGATCGTGGCGTCGAGCCGGTCCCCGGCCCGCCCCACGGCGTCCTGGAACGCCGAAGCCACCCGCAGCAAATCTGCGTCCGCGGGGGGTTCGGTCACGAAGGCGTCATTCATCGGCCCCATTGTTCCCCTTGCCGTCCCACCGTCACCGCGCTACCTTTGCATGCATATTGCAATCATTGCTATCTGCAGTTTTCTGTGGACGACCTGAAGGGAACACCCGTGACATCAACGGTCTTGGCGGCTGAGTTCAGCGCCACGACGACCTACTCGAACACCGCCTACCTACTGCTCCTGTATGCGTTCGTGGTGGCGGCGTTCGCGCTGTTCGCCGCGGGTCTCTACGGCGTGAAGACGGCCTCGGAGGTGTCGAAGGCCTACCGCGCGTCGGCGATCGCCAGCACGTGCATCTGCTGGGTCGCGACCGCCGCCTACGCCGTGCTCATCATCGAGTGGGTCACCAACTTCTCGCCTACCCCCGATGGTCTGCACTATGCGCCGGCGCGCGCCGCGGTCATCACCGAGCTGCGCTACATGGACTGGTCGGTCACCGTTCCGCTACTGACCGTCGAGCTGCTCGCCGTCGCCGCGTTGACGCGAGCGCAAACGATTCGGTGGCGCACGGCGGCCGTCGTGTCCGCTGCGTTGATGATCGTCACCGGCTTCCTCGGGGTGATCTTCGGTCAGGACGCCCTGCGTGGGGTGAACGCCGCCATGTGGGTGTGGGGCGCCATCAGCACCGCGTTCTTCGTCGTGCTCTACGTCGTCGCCGCCAGGGCCTACCGCGCCAGCACGGCAGCACTGTCGCCGGCCTCGTCGAAGAGCTACCGGGCTGCGCTCATCCTGCTATTCACCGTGTTCCTGGCGTACCCGCTGGCCTACCTGGTGCCGTGGTGGGCCGGGGCGGACAACCCCGGTTGGGCGACCGCCGAGCAGCTGACGTTCACGATCGCCGACATCGCCGCCAAGGCGGGTTTCGGGCTGCTGATCCACCGCACCGCGAAGCTGCGCACGGCTCACGACGCCGAGCACGCCGCATCGACACCGCACCGGATCGCCGCGGCCGTCCCCGACACCATGGCATCCGAGGTGTGGATCTCCGGCGAGCTGCTCAGCGTCCCGCCGGCGCCGACGCAGCCGTGACCCGACCGGTGGCCGGCGTGGCAGCGCTCGCGCGGGCCCCCACCGGGGCCCGACACCGCGGGGACGTCTCCGCGGTGTCGGGCCACGCGGTTCGCCTGGCGACCGTGCTGGCGATGTTCGGCGTGACCGCCGGCTACCTCGCGGCCGCCCCGATCGTGTCCGCGGGGACGTCTCGGCAGGTGGGCCAGGTCCTGGTCGTCACCGCCCTGGTACTCGGCTTGCCGCACGGCGCCGCCGACGTGGACACCGAGGCGTTGCGCGGTGCGTCGACGATCCGGTGGCTCGCCGGGATGGCCGCCTACGCCGGAGCGGCCGGCGCGGCGGTCGCCGCGTGGACGCAGTGGCCCACCGCCACCGTGCTGGCGCTACTGCTGATCGCCGCCGTCCACTTCGGGGTCAGCGACGCCGCCGCAGCACCGTCCCCGTACCTGCGCATCTTGACCGCGATCGCCGGTGGACTCATCCCGGTCGCCGTGCCGGTGGCACTGCACGGACCGCCCCTCGTCAGCCTGCTCGACGCCCTCTCCGCGGGGCACGGGCACACCCTCGTCACCGCGGCGCGGGCCGGCGTTCCCGCCGCGGGGCTGGCGGCGGCCGCTCTCGTCGTCGCTGCGGCTCGTCGGCGCGACTGGCTGTCCTGCGGCGAACCGCTCGCGGTGCTCGCGGTCTTCGTCGCGCTGCCCCCGTTGCTGGCGTTCGCCGCCTACTACGCGCTGTGGCATTGCACGCGCCAGGTCCTGCCCACGCTGACGAACGTCGCCCGGCGGCACGGCCTGACGCTTCGCCACGCGGCGGCGCGTTACCTGGTGCGCACGGCGGTGCCGTCGCTGGTGGTGCTGATCGCGGCGACGATGGTGCTGACCCAGCACCGCATCCCCCTCACCGCCGTCGCGATCATCACGGTGTTGTCGCTGACCGTTCCGCATGCCGCCACCACCGCGCTGCAGGCGCACCTGACCAGGACGCGTGCCCAGGACGGTCGGGTCCCCGGAGCGCAGCGATGGCGCGGGAGCGCCTCTCGTGCCAAGGCGGCGTGACGGCGTGGACTACGCCGCCCCGGCGAACGAGACCGAAGAATGGATGTGGTGTGGTGTGGCTACGGCAGTTCGCCGAGGCGTGGACGGAGCGGCAGTGACGAATGACGGCGCGGGCATCGAGGTGACGGTTCTCGACGTGGAGGGGGTGACCGTGGTGCACGTCAAGGGCTCGGTGGACATGCTGACCGCCGCCACGCTCGGCACCCGACTCCTCGCCGCGGTGGCCGAGCACCCCCGCGCACTCATCGTCGATCTGACCGAACTGGAGTTCTTGGCCTCGATGGGCTTGCAGGTCCTCCTCGACGCCCACGCCGCGGCGGGACCCGACACCACGATGGTGGTGGCCGCCGACGGCCCGACCACCAGCCGCCCGCTTCAGATCACCGGCATCGACGACACCATCGCCCTGTATCCCACTCGCGCCGCGGCCCTGCAGGCCCTCGCGGGCTGACCCCGCGCGAGCTCGCCGCGGCCCGCGGTCGGCTACGAGACTTCGTGGGCGACGCCGTCCGTCTCCGGGCGTCGGATGCGTTCGTGGCCGGTCGTCAGCATCTCGTCGAACACCGGTTGTTCGGGAATGTAGTCACGGTCGTTGACCTCGGCGACGTCGGCACGGAACTGCGCGACGACGACGTGGATGTTGGTGCTCGTCCGTCGGGCCTGTGACCGCAGCATCTCGAACGCTGCGTGCTCGTCGATGCCGTAGATGACCATCAGCATCCCCTTGACCTGTTCGAGCGGACCGCGGGTCGCGATGATCCGCGCCACCGCATCGGAGATGGCCTGCTCGGTGGCGGGATCATGGGCCGGACGCACGGGCGGGTCGGTACTCACGGGTGGGTGCCCCTCTGCGCAAGGTCTCGCGCACGTCGCGACGGGACCGAGGCGGCAGGGGTCCGGGCTCACTCGGTTCGGGTCGACGCTACACGTCGACCGTCCCGGCCCGGGCCCCCGCACCGACCCCGCCCCCCTACCCCGCGGCAGAGGGAACCATGGAGGCCATCACCATCGGTGCTCGATCCCACGCGCGGTGCATGCCGAGCGCGGTGACCAACGTGGTGGTGAAGGTCTTGTCGACGCCGTCGGAGAGCGCGACGCCGGGGTCCTCGGCAGTGATGCCCGCGGACGCCAGGATGGCAGCGCCGTCGCCCCAGGCAGCAATCGCCTTGCAGTGTCGGAACGCCTCCTGCAGCAACACGACGAGTTTGACGTCGCGGGTGGGGGTGGTGCCGTCGGCGACGACCAGCGCATCGAATTCGATGGAGCGGGCCGTGGCGAGGGTGCGGTCCACGGTGACCTTCTTGCGGCCGGCCTTCAGCTCACCGCCGACGGGTGCGATGATGAAGCTCGTGACCTTCAGCGCCGCAAGGGTTTTGACCATCTTCTCGATACCGGCGAGGTCGGAGCCGGCGTCGGCGACGATGCCGACCTTGCGGCCGTCGACCGGGCCCGGTGCGGCCAGCATCTGCACCAGAGCCGGGGAGACGGTGACGTCGGCGGCGGGCTGCCCCTTGGGCGCGGGCAGGCCGAGGCCGGCGGCGACCTGGGCGCAGAGATCGGTGTCGACATGGGCCAGCACCTGCAGCTGGCGCTCCTTGATGGCCTTCTCGTAGACCTTGCCCAACTCGAAGGTGAAGGCCTCCACCACGTGGGCCTGCTCCAACGCGCTGAGGCTGCGGTAGAACATGGTGGCCTGGGAGAAGTGGTCCTCGAACGAGACGGGGTTGGCGCGCACCGCGTTCCCCTCGATGAGCCGCGGCGTCTGGACGTACCCGCCGTGGGCCTCGTCGGCGGGCAGCGGCTGATCGTCGTCGATGGAGTTGGGCCGATACGCCGCGGTGCCGGTGTGAATCGCCGTCTGATGCATGCCATCTCGCAGCATGTCGTTGACCGGGCAGCGCGGGGCGTTGATGGGCAACTGGGTGAAGTTGGGGCCGCCGAGTCGGGTGAGCTGGGTGTCGAGATAGGAGAAGAGCCGCGTCTGCATCAGCGGGTCGTTGGTCGGTTCGATGCCCGGAACCAGATTGCCGGTGTGGAAGGCCACCTGTTCGGTCTCGGCGAAGTAGTTGGTGGGATTGCGGTTGAGCGTGAGCTTGCCGATCACCTGCACCGGGCACAGTTCCTCGGGAACGAGTTTGGTGGCGTCGAGCAGGTC
Source organism: Mycolicibacterium madagascariense (assembly GCF_010729665.1). NCBI lineage: Bacteria > Bacillati > Actinomycetota > Actinomycetes > Mycobacteriales > Mycobacteriaceae > Mycobacterium > Mycolicibacterium madagascariense. Next base: position 3,036,008 of record NZ_AP022610.1, read on the forward strand.
GATGCCCTCGAAGGTCTCGGTACCGTCGTCGGGCATCACCTGGATGCCCAGTTCGTATTCCAGGAAGGCGCCCGCTTCGATGCCGTCGGCCATGTCGCGACGATGGAAGTCCGGGTCGACGCCGGCGGCGATTTGCGCTTCCTCCCACACCAGGGAGTGCACGCCCGCGACGGGCTTCCAGTGGAACTTCACCAGACTGGTCTCGCCGGCCTCGTTGACCAGCCGGAAGGTATGTACCCCAAAGCCTTCCATGGTGCGGTAGGAGCGCGGGATGCCGCGATCACTCATGTTCCACAGCACGTGGTGGGTGGCCTCGGTGTGCAGGGAGACGAAGTCCCAGAAGGTGTCGTGCGCCGACTGGGCTTGCGGAATCTCGCGGTCGGGTTGGGGTTTGGCGGCGTGGATCAGGTCGGGGAACTTGATGCCGTCCTGAATGAAGAAGACCGGAATGTTGTTGCCCACCAGATCAAAGGTGCCCTGGTCGGTGTAGAACTTCACCGCGAAACCGCGGGTGTCGCGCACCGAGTCCGCCGAACCGCGCGACCCGAGCACCGTCGAGAATCGGCAGAAGACGTCGGTGGTCGTGCCCTTCTCGCCCAGGAACGCGGCCTTGGTCACCGAGGCGGCGGTGCCGTAGGACTCGAACACGCCGTGAGCGGCGGCGCCGCGGGCATGCACCACCCGCTCCGGAATGCGCTCGTGATCGAAGTGGGTGATCTTCTCTCGCAGGTGAAAGTCCTCCAGCAAGCTGGGCCCGCGCGGGCCGGCCTTGAGGGAGTGGTCGGTGTCGGGCAACCGCAATCCCTGCGCGGTGGTCAGGTAGCTCCCCGACTGCGCTCGCGGATCGCCGTGGTCGGCGGCGGCGTCGTTCGTGACGCCGGTGGGGCTCGCCGGCGTGGGCGCGGTCTGATCGGGCTTGGGCGTTGCGGGCATGGATCCTCCAAGGACGTGACAACCATTGACGAGCGCGACGTCGACGACCCATTCACGCGGGAGTGGGTGGTGATGACGCGCAGTCGGTCCTCGTCGTCCTCGGGGCTGGGGGCGCCAACGAATTCCGTGGGGCGAGTCATACCCGACCCGATCCGCGGTAAACACCGCCAATTCGGCGCATTCGCACCCGGCGGGTGCCGGATCGTCGAAGCTGGTTGAATCGACGGGTGTCGCTGATCACGCCTGAACCCGGACCTCTCGTTACCGGCCTGGACGACCGGACCTCTACGGTGACCTCCCTGATGCACGACGTGGCCGAAGGCTTGGGGGATCTGCCGGAGGAAACGTGGAGCAGCCTGGGCCAGCTCAGTCGCGCGCTCCACATCGCCGACGACGCCGGCCTCGATGCGACCCTCGTCGCCGTGCTGGCCGCCGCGGTGGGGCTCATCGACGGTGCGCAGGCCGCCGGGCTCAACCTGTTCGAGAAGGGGAAGTTCATTCCCCAGGCCGTGTTGGGCAGTACCCCGCCTCCGCTGGACGAGTTGCAGAAGCGCACCGGCGTCGGACCGTGCATCGACGCCTCCCGCGAACAGACCACCATCGAGATCACCGACACCCGACACGACGACCGCTGGCCGGACTTCACCGCCCTCGCCGAAGAGGTGGGGGTGTCGTCGATGCTGTGCGTGCCGCTGTGGGTCGACCAGCGCCGGGTGGGCTCGCTGAGCCTGTACTCCCCCACCGTCGCGGCGTTCAGCCCGTCGGCGACCCAGCTCGCCGGGCTCTACGCCACCCACGCCGCATTGGCGCTCGCCCAGGCCCAACGCGCCGAGCAATTGCAGCGCGTCGTCGCCAGCCGGGATCTGATCGGTCAGGCCAAGGGCATCCTGATGGCCACCCGCGGCTGGCGCGCCCAAGAGGCGTTCGACGCGCTCGTCGACACCTCGCAACGGCTCAACCAGAAAGTCGTCGACATCGCCGAGGCGGTCGCGACGACCGGCCAACTACCCGCCGTCGACTGACGCCGATCCGGCACCGGCGACGAGGAGCTGGTGACCAGCGTCACCGAGAACTTTCGAACGTCGTTCTGCAGCTTGGCCATTGGCGAGGCGCACGACACCTAGTGGCCTCGTTGGACTGACACTCGCTCAGCGGGCCATCGACATCACGTCGCGAACCAGCTGCCGCGGATGGTCGTCGGTGACGTCGAGGGCGAAGGCGACGTGATGGTAGAGCGGTGAGATGACGTGATCGAGGACCTGTCGAACCGTCGGCGTCCTCTCGCCGCGTGCGCGGGCCCGGTCGACCATCTCCGATGCTTGCTCCTGCCGCGCCTCCATGACCGGGCAGCGAACGGTCGCCGCGGTTCGGGCCGACACCATGGCGCGCAGATACCGGGTCCGCTCGGGCCGGGTGATGTCACGCGCGATGAGCACGGCCCACTCGGTGAGGTCGGCCTCCAGCGATCCGCAGTCCGGTGGCACGGCACCGTCGCGCGTCAGCACCGCCACCGCGACCTCTTCGAGAAGCGCGTTCACGCCGTCCCAGCGCCGGTACAGCGTCGTGGGGTTGACGCCGGCCCGTTCGGCGATGACGGGAAAGGTGAGCTTGGCAGCCCCCTCGCCGACCAGTTCGCCGACCGAGGAGTGGATGGCCGCCAACACCCGTGCCGCCCGCCCGCCGGTCTCACGATCAGTCACCACGACCCGACATCATACGCAAAGATCTTTGCTTTTCGAGCGACTCCCCGATTACGATGAAAAGCAAAGATCATGGCTTTTGGGGGTTGCGTAGTGAGACGGTCAACATCATTGTCGGACAGCACCATTGAGGGCTCGACCCCGTCATTGGGCTCGCAGACCGTCGGCACCCGCCGCCATCGAACTCACTACCTGCACAGCGGGCCGCCCGATGGGCCCCTGATGATCTTCGTCCACGGGTGGCCGAGCATCGCCCTGATGTGGCGGGCCCAGATGACCGCGTTCGCCGCCGACGGATGGCACTGCGTTGCCCCCGACCTGCGCGGCTACGGGGGCTCCTCGGTTCCGACGGACATCGCGGCGTACACGATCGAGGAGGTCGTCGCGGACATGGTCGAGTTGCACGATCACCTGGGCGGCGCACCCGCGATCTGGGTGGGCCACGACTGGGGCAGCGTCGTGGTCGCCAGCCTGGCCGCCCACGAACCCGGCCGAAGCCGCGGCGTGGTGCTGACCTCGCTGGCATACCAGCCCGGCGGGCACGCCCTGCAGACGGTGGTGCCGCTCGTCGATCGAACGATCTATCCGGTCGACGCTTACCCCGACGGCCAGTGGGACTACTACCGCTACTACACGACGCACTTCGACTCGGCCGTGGCCGATCTCGACGCGGACGTGGCCGCATCACTGGCTTCGATCTTTCGACCTGGCGATCCCGCCAGTGCCGGAGAGGTGTCACCCAACGCCCTGGTCTCCCGTCACGGCGGCCGCTTCGGTTCGGCACATCGCGCCCCGGCCACTCAGCCCGATCCCGCACTGTGGCCGCCGGCGGACTTCGACGTCCTCGTCGAGTCGTTGCGCACCAACGGCTTTGGTCCCAGCTGCGCGTGGTACCTCAACGACGACGCCAACCTGGCCCATGCCCGCTCGGCCCCCGACGATGGCCGGCTGTCACAGCCGGTGCTGTTCGTCAACGGGGACTACGACCAGATCTGCAGCATCACCGGCAACCGGCAGGGCGATCCCATGCGGGCCGCTTGCGCTGACCTCACCGTCGTCTCGATGCCCGCCGGACATTGGTTACCCCTGGAACGGAAGGCGGCACACGTCGAGGCGATCCGCACGTGGCTGCGGGACGAGGAGCTGGCCACGCTCGGTCCCGCAGCGGCACCGTGAACCGATTCCTCAGACAGATAGGAATTGCGACCTGGACGCCGTCGGCCGACCGGGGTTGAGTCGACGTCGATGACGACGACGGGAGATCCGAATGACCGATGAGACGCGCTACGTCGTCGACGACCTGGCGGCCTTCACCGTCGCCGCCGAACGGGCCGATCTGGCACCGGGCCCGTCGAAGACGTTGCGGCGCAACGTCCTCGACAGCATCGCCTGCGCCATCGGAGCACTCGACGGCGAGCCCATCGACGCCATCCGTGCCCACGCCGTGCAGGTCAGTGGCCCGGCGTCGGCGACCGCCGTGGGTGGGGACCGGCTGTCGGTCGACCAAGCTGCGTTCTTCAACACGGTGCTGGTGCGCTACCCGGATCTGCTCGACACCTATCTCACCCCGGGCGGACTGTGCCATCCGGCGGACAACGTCGGCGCCGTGCTCGCCGTGGCAGAGCACACCGGCGCGACCGGATCCGACTTCCTGCTCGCGCTGGCCGTGGCCTATGAGATTCAGTGCCGGTTCAGTGCTCAGGTGCCGCTGATGGCCAAGGGCTTCAATCACGCGCTGCAGCTGGCGATGTCGGTGAGCGCGGGGTCGGCACGACTGCTCGGCCTCGACGCCGCGGCGACGGCCGATGCGATCGCCGCCGCCACCGTGGACAACGTGTCGCTGGCCGCGGTGCACGCCGAGCCGGTGGCCAACTGGAAGGGCCTGTCACCGGCCATCACGGCGATGCGGGCGGTGTACGTGAGCTTCCTCGCCGCCCGCGGAATCACCGGCCCCAAGGCGGTCTTCGATGGGCCCTTTGGTCTCGTTCGAATGCTCGGTCAGGACATCGACTTTCGCACGAGCGATCGCGCTCTGGTCGCAGTCGAGCAGACCTACCTCAAGCAGTACTGCTCGTTGATTCACGGCCAGGCGCTCATCGACGCGACACTGCGCATTCGGGAGCAGGAAGGCCTGACGGGTGCCGACGTCGAAGACGTCGCACTCCACGTGTTCCAAGGTGCGTACGACTTCGCCGGCGGCGGGTCCTACGGGGACAAGTCACGCGCGTGGACGAAGGAGCAGGCCGACTACAACGTCAAGTATCTGGTTGCGGTGGCGCTGCTCGACGGTGCGGTCGGGCCCGCGCAGTTGGAGACCGAGCGCGTGCGCCGCGATGACGTCCAGGAGCTCGTGAAACGCGTTCACGTCACGGCGGCCGACGACCTGACCGCCGCCTATCCCGAGCGCACCGCCGTCAGGGTGCACGTCACGACACACACGCGTGGTGTCTTCAGTTGCGAGCAGGCAGATTTCGAGGGTTCCCCCACACGGCCGATGTCGTGGGACCGGGTGGTCGAGAAGTTTCACTGGCTCGCCGAGCCGTTCTGCGAGGAGCCGCTGCGCGAGGACATCATCGCCGCCGTGGACGCCATCGACGCGATCGAGATCCGCGAGTTGACGGGCCTACTGGCCGCCGTGCATCCCACCCCGCTGAGGCCACGTACGCGCCACCGTCTGTGATCGATTGCGTCGCCGTGCCTTTCGACGAGACCGGAAACGACTCAGGACCGCGGACGGGGGATTTCGGCCTCGGCGAGGGCGGCGCGGTGCGGGTCGTCCGACGGTACCCACCAGTGGGGCGGCGGAGGAACGATCCATCCAGCGCTGCGGGCGTGCTCGCGCAGCGCACGCACGACGTGCGCGACCGCAGGCCGGTCGTCGTCGGCGCGGTGCACCAGCGACCACGTCCACATCGGGACGGGGTCCACGGGGCGCACGCCCAGCGTCGGTGGAATGGCCGCCGTGTGGCGTTTGGGCGAGGCGAGAACCGCCGCACGAGCCTTCCGCACGTGGCCGAAGAACGCCTCACCGGTGATGCCCCCGTCGTCGATCCGGCGGACCCGGGCGCCAGTGTGCGTGGCGAACTCCTCGACGAAGCGGTTCCACGACGACCAGGCCGACTCGTCGGCATCCACCAGCACCGTCACGTTCTGGGCGCTGACCGGTTCGTCCGACGTCGTCCCCGGCACGACGGCACGAAGCGGCTCGGCGAACAGCAAGTGCGCGTCCAGTTTTCGCCGTGCGGCAGCGGTGGCGCCGATCCAGGTCACGGCGAGGTCGAGGGTCCCCTCCGCCACCCGATCGGCCTGTGAGTGCGACGGCAACACCCATTCGTCCACGCGAACCGGGACCGTGGGGCCGACGACGGCAGCCACGTCGTTGGGTAACCAGCTCACGTAACCCAATCGCAGAGGCGCGCTCAGGGTGGCGGTCTGACGCACGCGGTCACGCGCCGACTCGGCGAGCCCGACGATGTGGCGCGCGTCGTCCAGCAGCGTGCGCCCAGCCGCGGTCAGCCGCACACCCCGCCGGTCACGGATCAGCAGCTCGACGCCCACGTCCCGTTCGAGGGCGATGACTTGTTGGGACAGTGCCGGTGCGGAGATGTGCAGCCGCTCCGCCGCACGACCGAAGTGCAACTCCTCGGCGACGGCGACGAAGTAGCGCAGCTGCCGCAGTTCCATGCCTGCGAGCCTAGGTCACCGCCTGCGTGCCGTTCACCGATCGTCGGGTGCGCGACTCGCCCCGCCCCCGGGTGGGTTCGCCTCGACCGTCGGCGGTCCGGAGCGCGCTCTCCGTGTCATCGGCCGGGTGACGCGAACGACGTTCCCGCAGAGGACGATACGGACGATCCCCCAGCGAGGATCGAGCTCGCCGAGGCGACCATGTCGTCGATGATGGCGGCCGCGCCGTCGACGGTGTCGACGAGGCCGATGGATTCACCGACGATGACGTTGGCCAGCCGATAGTCCTCGTCTTCGACCGCGGCGTCGAAGACGCGTCGCTGGGCCCGCAGGTCGGCGCGCAGACCCGCCTCATCGCCGTGCCAGTGGTCGGTGAACGCGTTGCGCAGGACACGGCCCGTGTACCCGCTGGGCCATGACCTCTCGCGGACGACGTCGAATGCGCTCTGTCGGAGGGTGTCGTCGCCGCTGGCCTGTAGTGCGCGGGCTTGCGCGGACTTGGCGATCGCCGCCTCGCTGGCGGCCCAGAACCGCGTCCCCACGACGACGCCGTCGGCGCCGAGTGCCAACGCCGCCGCCAGACCACGGCCGTCCGCCACTCCCCCGGCGGCCAGCAACATGACCTCTGGGGCGTGGTCGCGCAACAGGTCTGCGATCTCCGGCACCAGGGTGAAGGTCGAGCGGGTACCCGTCCCGTGACCACCGCCCTCGCCGCCCTGCGCGGCGATGGCGCAGGCGCCGACGTCGATCGCACGACGGGCCTGCTCGACGTCGTGCACCTGACAGATCAGCGGAAGGCCGGCGGCCACCACGGCGGGCGCGTGTGGGGCGGGGTCGCTGAACGAGAGGAAGACGTTGGCCGGACGCTGCTCGACGACCATCTCGAGCAACCCGGGCTGCTGGGCCATCGACCAGGTGATGAATCCGACGCCGAGTCGCTTCGACGGATCGTGGGCGAACTGCTCCCGCAGCCACGCCCGGTCGCCGTAACCACCGCCTAGTATTCCCAGTCCCCCGGCGTCGGCGACCGCACTGGCCAGTCGCCAGTCAGCGACGTAGTCCATGGGCGCCAGCACGATCGGGTGACGGATGCCGAATCGTTCGGTGAAGCGATTGCGCAACTGCATGATGACCTCCGTGAAGGGGTGGCGTATGTCCCTGCCCCTCCAGTCAAGTCAGTCGTTGTCGTGGCGTCCACGACGAACCGACGAAGAGTGATAAGCGCGCGTTGACACGGGTCTGCGTCGACGCTTCTTCCTCAGCGTGTCGGGGCGGAGCTGTGTCGAGGCGCTGCGACGGCTCGAGGACAGCGGGGCCGACCACGTCGTGCTCCAGCCGATCAGCGGATGCGAAGAGCAGCAGATCGACCTGTTCGGAGCGCATGTCCTACCGCTCGTCGCCGCGGCTCGGCGGTGACCTTCCGGGACTGAGCCCGTCATCCGAGCCACGGGCGGGCGCGCCGGAACGCACCGGTGCGCCACGTTGCTGAAATTCCCGTCGCGGGATGAAGTCGACCTGAATCACCGCGGCCGCACACACCGCTTTTCGACGGTGCCGCAAATGGGAAGCTCCCCGCCCGTCGGCGCCGCGATCCAGATGCTCGTCGTACTCGCGCGCGCAGCGAAGCGCCGGTCGAACGTGGCACCGCAGCGGCCCGCGCGAACCGCCATCGTGTGTCGGAATGTGGCGACGGGTAACGAAGATCGTTCTCCCGGCGACAGACATGTCGGGAGCAGGGTTGTCCGCGTAGGGAATCCCTGACACCGTGAAGTGGGGCAGTCCAGCCCAGGAGAAACCCGTCGATTGGGTGTGCACTTCCTGTGGGTTGACTGACTCGGAGCAACTACTCCGGACGAAGGAGCAACGACGATGAACTTCAAGAAGGCAGTGGCAGGGGCAACCTTTGCTGGCGCGATTGGGCTGACATTGGTTGCCGGAAGCTCGGGGGTCGCACTCGCGGCACCCGGTGGGGGCGGCGGTTGCCAGCCTCCGTTCTGTGCGGGCGGACCTGGGCCGGGTGGCCCCGGCGGTCCAGGCGGTCCCGGCGGCGGCCCGCAGGCACCCGGCGGACCGGGCGGTCCCGGCGGCGGCCCGCAGGCACCCGGCGGGCCAGGCGGTCCAGGCGGTCCCGGCGGACCCGGTGACTTCCGTGGACCCGGCGGACCGGGTGGTCCCGGCGGCCCCGGTGGTCCCGGCGGCCCGGGTGGACCCGGCGACTTCCGCGGACCTGGCGGGCCCGGTGGACCCGGTGACGACCACGGCCCCGGTGGACCCGGTGGCCCCGGTGACGACCACGGCCCCGGCGGCCCGGGCGGACCCGGCGACTTCCGCGGACCCGGCGGACCCGGCAACACCCGCGGACCCGACGGCCACGACTGGGGACCACGTCCGCCCGACGCCTTCAGCGGCTTCCGCGGCGCCCCCTGGGGTGACGGACCCGCTCCCTGGGGCTGGGGAGCACCCCCGCGGGCCGGCTGGGATCGCCCCCTGCCGCCTCCCGGTGGGTTCTGGAACTACGGGCCGGTGAACTACTTCGGCTACGACGAGACCCCCGTGTTCGACCCCGGCTACAACGCCTGGGGCTTTTACTTCTTCGGAATCTGGATCCCGCTGTAACCCCTGCTCGACGGCCGCAGCCGCCTCGCCCATGCGAGGCGGCTGCGTTCGTTTCGCCCGATGGGGCCGCGTGTCAGGAACACGTAAGGGTGGTCGGTGCACACGCCTCGGAATGCATAGATCATCAATGCAGTTGGCATTGACATGCGATCACCTCGCCTTGCGCGCCTGACCGTCGCCGCTGCGGCCGCACTTGCCGTGACGGTCGCGCCGATGGCCATGCTCGTGTCCACTAGCGCGTCAGCTCAGGCGAGCGGCTGCTACGGCGGCGTCACCGTCCTCAACCCGTACGCCAGCAGCTGCTCCATTCCGGGTCCCGTCAACCGAGTCCGCGGGTCTGCCCCCGACGCCAACGCGATCATCGCCTGTCGGCATCACCCGGGTTGCCTCGCCGCCTACATCAACGGCCCGTAGCGGGGTCCATCCGCACGCCATTCGAGGCGAACGATATTGTGGCGCAAGCGATTAGCGTGGATTGCCGTCTTCGTCGCACGGAACAGCGATGCCCGCTGCGACGTGGTCGAGCGTGCGGGTCATCTCGGTCGGCCCGATACTGCCGTGCTCGCCCGCATACGGATGGTCGAGGAAGAACACGACGAGCAGACCCGCCGTCATCAGGGCCGACACACACGCGATCGGCAAGGCTTGGATGAAGCGGTTCTCGCGCGGGTCGGCCTGCACCACCATGTAGGTGAGCGTGAGGGTGGCGCCGATGCCCAGGGCGAACCACAACGGAGCGGGAAGGGTGGGCGCCGCCTCGGCGAGGCGCTCCCGCCGCCCGTCGCGCCGTTGCGCCTCCTGGTCGAACCACTGGCCATACGCCGCGTCCTCACGCGAGTCCCGCGGCGCCGTGCTGGCGAAGTCGCCATGCAGCCTGTCCACCCAAACCTCGCTGAGATCGCTGCTTCGGCCATCGCGCATCGCGGGCCATTCGGCATTGATGACGGCTCGCCCGTAACAGGCCAGGTCGCCTCTGAGGCGGTCGCCAGCCGGAGCGGGCAGGATCCTGGCGACCGAGTTCAGCTCGTTGACGGCGACGGCCTCCATGCTGGCGCCTTCGCGGGCACGCTGAAAGCTCTGCAGCGCGAAGAGGATGACGAACGCAAGCATCACGGCGAACATCATGCCGATCACCGACAGCGACCCGGCGCTGCGCGTCAAGTCGGTGAACCATCCCCCTTGGGGAGCCCGCCGGCGGACGAGGAGTTTGGCGGTGACCGCGATGGCGACCACCGCCACGACGATGAAGGGGATGAGCCAGGTGAACACGGCCACGACTCTAGATCGCTAGACGGGTGGGCTGGCCGAAGCCATGGCTGATCCCACTACTGCAATTTCCTCGATCTAGCGTCGAGGACTACTGCATTTCACGTGCGCTGGGCACTCGTCGTCGGCGCCGAGGCGGCCACCAAACCGACCGACTATCTCCGCACGGCACTCTTGAGCGGCACAAACGTGCCACGATCAGCCGGTGGCCATCGTCATGCGCCCCGGTAACGCGCGCCGGGCTCGGAACGCGGCGTGGCACGCGAGGCCGGGAACGTCGCCGTGACTCCCCAGCAACGCCTGTCGGGGCGCTACGAGCTCGGTGAGCTGCTGGGCATCGGCGGCATGTCGGAAGTGCACCTGGCTCGCGACGTGCGGTTGCAGCGCGACGTCGCCGTCAAGCTCTTGCGCGCCGACCTCGCCACCGACCCGAGCGTCAACGCCCGGTTCCGGCGCGAAGCGCAACACGCCGCTGCGTTGAATCACCCCGCCATCGCCGCGATCTACGACACCGGTGAGGTCGACGGTCCCACCGGCTCCCAGCCCTACATCGTCATGGAGTACGTCGACGGTCTGACGTTGCGGGATCTCCTCTCCACCCGGGGACCACTGACGGTGCGCCGCGCCGTCGACGTGGTGGCCGAGGTCTGCGCGGCGCTGAACTTCAGCCACCAGCGCGGAATCGTCCACCGCGACGTCAAGCCGGCGAACGTCATGGTGGGGCCCGGTGGCGCGGTGAAGGTGGTGGACTTCGGTATCGCAAAGGCCATCGCCGACAGCGCCCACAGCGTCACCCAGACCGGGGCGGTCATCGGTACGGCCCACTACCTGTCACCGGAGCAGGCCCGCGGTGACCGCGTGGACGCCCGCGCCGACGTCTACGCCCTGGGCTGCGTGTTCTATGAATTACTGACGGGCACAACACCTTTCGTCGGAGACACGGCCGTAGCGGTCGCCTATCAACACGTGGGCCGAGAGCCGGTGCCGCCCTCGATGCGTGACGGCGCCATTCCGGCAAGTCTCGATGCGGTCGTGCTGACGGCAATGGCCAAGAACCCCGACAACCGCTATCAGACCGCCGGGGACATGCGCGCGGACCTGGTGCGGTGGCAACGCGGGCTGACCCCGCACGCCGCTGACGGCGGCGGCAGAACGGCATCGGACCGGTTCGACGCCGCCGACGACGACCCGCCCACCGACGACGTGTCGACGTCGCAGGCAGGAGACGACGCGGAGGCGACCCCGTCGATCAGGCGGTGGCTGGCCGTCATCGGCGTGCTCGTCGTCCTGACGGTGGCAGGCACCTTGGCGGTCGACGTCATGCACCGCGACGACCGTGGCGCGTCCGCCCCGGACGCATCGACCCGTCCGGAACCGATCGTCAGCCCGAGTCCGTCGACGAACCCGACGGGGATCGCCGTCCCCGACGTGTCCTCCCTGACCTACGACGACGCCGTCCGCAGGCTCACCGCCGCGGGCTTCCAACGGTTCCAGAAGGTGTCGCTGCCGTCTCCGCCCGAGATGAAGGATCGGGTCTTGGGCACCAACCCCCTGACCAATCAACGCATTTCCGTCACCGATGAGGTCACCGTCGTCCTGGGCTCGGGCCTGCTGCCCGGCGACGCTCACCGTTGACGTAGCGCCGTCGAAACCCTTGCCGCTTAACGACTCTCGATGAAACGGACTAGAGCCCAGCGGGGACGACCTTGCCGTCGACCGTCACCGTCACCTGATCGGTCTTCGGGTCGTACTCGATCTTCCCGTGATCGAAGGTCGTGACGAGGAGATCGCCGACGGCGTCCTCGTCGCTGGTGGGTGCGCCCAGCGGACCCACCGAGCCGTTCTCTCCGGTGACCGCGGGCACGCCCTGCGGGTCGCGCGGGACATTCCAGGCCTGCCGGATCTTGCCCCAGGTGATGTAGCCCGGCGTACCCGCGTCGGCGTTCTTGGCGGTGATGACCCCACCCTGGAACTGCTGGAATACCAGCCCGCTGTCTCGCGTTCCCGCGTTGCGGTCACCCGTCAGTGGTTTGCCGAGAGCCTGTCGCTGACTATCGCTGGCCGACGCGTACTTGGCGGCGATCGGACCGGTCAGGGTCACTTCGACGTCTCTCTCGCCGATGAGCTTCACGTCCGCGGGTGGAGCCGGCGTCTCGGAGGTGACGACGAGCGCCACCGATGGCGCCGATGCGTCGACGCTCGCGCCGTTGCCGCATCCCGCGGTGATGAGCGCGACGACGGCGATGCCGACACCTGCCGTATGACGGAAGTCCATTGTCCTCATGGGCCCACCCTCGCGGCTAGCCGTCGTGCAGGTCAAATCTTGGCGGCACGGCTCGCCTGGTCGGGATCGGTCGCCACGGCCACTAGCTGCAGGGAATTTGCCCGTTCAGGACGCAGTTCGACGGCGGCGTGTAGGAACCGCTCAGGACGCCCCGCATTCCGCCGGTCGCCGATCCGCCCGGTGCGATGATGCGGTTCCACGTGGCGGGGGTCAGGACGTAGTGCGTGCCGTACTGCACGAGGGTGCTGCTCCACGTATGCGACACCGATTCACCGGCGGGCAGGTCGAAGTCGAGCCGCCAATCCGTCATCGGCACGGCGCTCGCGTTGACGATGGTGAAGTGCGCGATGAAACCGGTCTGCCACGTCGATGACACCGACAGGCGCGCCCCGACGACCGCCGCGTGCGCCACCGGCGTGATCGTCAGACCCGCTGCCACGGCGACAACCCAGGCCACCAGCAGGTGGACCACGACCCTGCGACGCCTCGCGCATTCCTCCAGTACGGCCACGGCAGCCGACACTAGGCCCGCGCGGTCGCCGTCGGCCCGCACGGCGCGGATGGGTCGCAGATCCTTTGCGCGATCGAGACCGCCACGACACCGGGGGGCGACGCGGAACCCCGGCCCATCACCCGCCGGCGACGCGAAGCTCGGCCCACGACGCGAGCAGGGCCAGACCGTCGGCGGCGCGACTTCCCGAGGGAACGGTGTAGACGTTCAACTGCAGGCCGGGGTCCGAGGGCAGATCGAGGGACTCGAAGTTGAGGTCCAGCCTGCCCACCACCGGATGGTGCACCCGCTTGCTCCCGTGTCCGTGCAGCCGTACGTCCTGCGACGCCCACTGGCGGCGGAACACCTCACTCCCCGTAGACAATTCGTCGACGAGGGCGATGAGGTGCTCGTCGCGGGGATTGCGCCCCATCTCCATGCGCAGCATGGCGGCCGCGTTTCGCACCGCGTGGTCGTAGTCGACGAAGAATGCCTCGGCCTCCCGGGGATGCAGGTACACGAAACGCGCCGTGTTCGCCGGCCGTCTCGGATCGGCGAGCACCGGTGAATACAGTGCGCGCCCAAGGTGATTCATCGCGAGTACGTCGTGGCGCGCGTTGCGGATCCAGGCCGGCGCCGTGGTGATGGCGTCGAGCAGCTCCTGCAGCGCCGGACGCACCGTCATCAAAGGTTGACGGGTCCGCCGCGCACCGGGTGACCCGCACTGGCGGGCCAGATGGAATAGATGATCGCGCTCGGCGTCGTCGAGCTGCAGTGCGCTCGCGAGTGCGTCGAGCACGCCGTCGGACGCGCCGCCCAGGCCGCCGCGCTCGATGCGCACGTAGTACTCGACGGACACCCCCGCCAGCAGCGCCACCTCTTCTCGGCGCAGACCTGCGACCCGCCGCCTGCCACCGTAGGCGGGCAGGCCGGCGCGCTCCGGGGCGATGCGGGCGCGGCGCGACCTCAGGAATTCACGAATCTCGGTGCGCAGCTCGCGCGTGGCCTCCATCCGTCCACCGTAGGTCGGCGCGTTACGCGGTGGTGGCGATCCCTCCGTCGACGGGAATGACGGTGCCCGTCAGATACGCACCCGCCCGGCTGGCGAGGAAGACCGCCACGCCTGCCATGTCGTCGTCGCGACCGATTCGGCGCAGCGGGGCCGACGCCGCGATCACGTCGCCGAATTCGTCGAGCGTGGCGGCCATCATCGTCGAGGGGAACGGCCCCGGTGCCACGGCGTTGACCGTGATGTGTTGCGGGCCAAGCTCTTTGGCCAGCACTCTGGTCAATTGATGCAGCGCGGCCTTGCTGCTGGAGTACGAGTAGTTGGGTCGGTTGGGAATGTGGATGGCAGCGATGCTGCCGATGTTGACGATCCGCGCGGGATCATCGGCGGTCCCCGCCACCCGAAGTGCCGGCAGGAGAGCCTGTGTCAACCAGAACGGCGACTTCAGATTGATGTCGACGACGGTGTCCCAGGCAGCGTCCGGGAACGTGGCCAACGGTTCGTCCCACATGGCGCCGGCATTGTTGACGAGGATGTCCAGAGTCCCGGAGCGAGCGGTGACGAGGTCGGCGAGCCGGTCGCATTCCTCGTGTCGGGACAGATCCGCGGGGATGGCCTCGACGTGGCCGAATGCGGAGAGCCGTTTTTGCGCCCGGGCGCATGCCGACGCGTCACGCGAGCTGATGACGACGTCCGCGCCCGCTTGGAGGAGTCCCCGCGCGATCATCATTCCGATGCCCCTGGTGCCGCCGGTCACCAGACCGCGCTTGCCGCTCAGGTCGAACAGTTCCGCGTGCGTGGCGAATGGGCTTGCTGTCACGTGCCGCCTCTCTCGTTGATCGTTCGAGGCCGTCGGCCCCCGGTGAGAAACGTAAGCGGCCCGCTCGGCGGAAAGGAGACCCTGGCGATGGAGGTACCGCCAGGGCCCCCCTTGCCAACGGCATGTCGGTGTTGCGCGTCAGCCGCCGGCGAAGTAGTGGCCGTCGTCCAGATCGTCGAACAGCGTGGGATGAAAGGGGTTCCAGCCCAGGGTGTCCCGCGTGACCTCACTCGTCGTCGGGAGGTCCATCGACACCAGACTGGTGAGCGAGCCGTAGTAGCCCGGCATGACCATCACGTCCATGGGGATGCTCACCGCAGGCAGCTCGAGACGTGTGGCGATTGCCTCCGCGATGTCGCGGAACGGGATGCTCCCCTCCTGGACCGCATGCCAATACCTCCCGGCCGGACCCTGCTCCAGCGCCAACCGGAACACCGCTGCGACGTCGCCGACGTGCACGGCATTCCACGCGTTCGTGCCGTCACCGGGATATCCGACGAATCCCTTCTGCCGGGCGAGAGCAATCAATCCCGGAAGGAATCCTGCGGTATCGGTCCTGCCGTGGGCAATGAGCGGTAGCCGCACGATCGACGATCGCACTCCCCTCTCGGCGAGGCCGATCACGGCCCGTTCCACGACGTTGCGGGCTCGGAGTGTGCCGGTGTCCTCATCCCTACTGGGCGCAGCGGGGTCGTCCTCGGTGGCCGGCCTGCCCAGGTGTCCGGGAGAGCCGATGCTGCCCGCAGCGACCAACGGCTTGCCGGTTCCCTCCAGCGCCTCGCCATAGGCCAGCATGATCGGTAGTTCCGCCGCGGCCACGGCGTCCATCCCGCCGGAGGGCAGGAGGTCCTGTCGGTGCGCGACGTGCACGACGCCGTCGGAGTCCGCGGCCGCCTCCTTGAGCCCATCGACGTCCTCGAGATCGCCGCGTCGTACCTCTGCACCGAGAGCGGACAGGGTCGCCGCGGCCGTGTCCGACCGGGCCAGAGCGGTGACGTGGTGCCCCGCCGCGATCAGTTCGGGGACGATGTACGAACCGGTGTGGCCGGTCCCGCCAGTGACGAATACGCGCATGCTGCAATCCTTTTCGTTTGGGGACGCACTTAGAGGAGGTTGACGCCGAGTGAGAAGTTGGTGTGCTTGATGGAATGGTTGGCCAGGCCCATCTCCAGCAGGCCCGCGTCCTCCAGCGCCCTCGCCATATGCAGTGGTCCGGCGTCCTGCGGGCGTAGGCCGAGGCTTTGAACCCACGTCGACACCCGCGCCTTGGCCTGCGCGTCGTCGCCGGCGATGAAGACGTCGATCGGGCGATCCTTGGCGGAATCGGCCAGCACGACGTTCGCGAACAGGGTGTTGAACGCCTTGACGACGTGTGCGCCCGCGGGAGCGGCCCTGGCGATCTCCTGCGCGCCGGAACTGCCCTCGGGGGTGACGAACCCGGTCATGTCCGGGTTCACGGGATTGCTGATGTCGACGAGGACCTTGCCGTCGAGGGCATCTCCGTACTCGGCCACGACCGCCGTCGCGCTGGCGTAGGGCACCGCGAGGACGACGATGTCCCCGACCGGGGCGGCGCCTGCCGACCCCACGGTGGCGCCGTCCAGCGCGGCGGCGAACTCCGCGGCCCTGGCGGAGTCGCGGCCGATGACCTCGACGGAGTTGCCGCCGGCGAGTGACCTGTCGGCCAACGCCTTGGCCATGTTTCCCAGGCCGATGATGCTGATGCTGCTCATCGCGTACGTCCCATCTCGAGTAAAAGTTGACTCGTCAACCATAAGCATCTTATTGGTGAGGCGTCAACCAAACGCGGTAGCATCGACGTCGATGAAACCCAAGTGGCTGAACGCGCGCGAGGACCGCGCCTGGCGGGCGTTCATGCACGCCCACCATCGGCTCGACGTCCACCTCAACCGAGGCCTGCAGCGGTCGGGCCTCTCGGGCGCCGACTACGAAGTCCTGGCGGCGCTCACGTCGTCCGACGGGGGTCGCATGCCCGCCCGCGACCTGTGCCTCGCGCTGGGTTGGGAGAAGAGCCGCCTCTCCCATCAGCTCCGACGCATGCAGAAGGAAGGGCTGATTGACCGCGAGCCCAATCCCGACGACGCCCGCAGCACCGTGGTCCACCTGCTGCGCGCCGGTCGTGCCGCCATCGAGCGGGCCGCGCCACGCCACGTCGAGGACGTCCGACGCGACTTCATCGACCTGTTCTCCCCCGACGAGCTCGACACGCTGGCCGCGCTCAACGAGCGAGTCCTTCGCCACCTGGCCGCGGGCCACGACGCCGACGGCGACGAGCCGTCGTGATTCTGGTCCCGATCGGCCGGCCCTACGGGCGGTAGCCGCCCACGGCCAGCACCACGACGTCGACGGCCGCGATGCCGAAGGCCGCAGCGAACGGCAGCCGTCCGGAACCACGGGCACCGACCACCGCGAGCAGTGCGGCGGGCGCCAGCCCGATGAGCGCCACCCAGCGGCGGCCGGACGCCACGACCAACAGCACCGACGCCGACAGCAGGAGCACCAGCGCAACCGTGCGCACCGCACCGGGACCCCAGCGGGCAGCGACGCGCTGGGGCAAGCCGGCGACGCCGGTGGCGCGGTCGGCGACGAGGTCGGGAAGCACGTCGGTGAAGTGGCCGCCGAGCCCGACCAGGGCCGCACCCACGGTCACCGACCACGGTGGCATGGGTTGACCCGGCAGGGTGCTGGCCGCATAGGCCGGAATGGGGCCGAACCCGACCACGTACGCCAGCCCGGACGCCCACGTCGACTTCACCCCGAGGTTGTAGGCCCACGCTGCGCCGATGATGACGGCCAGCAGAACCGCGGTCGACACGCTGATCGCCCACGCCATGCCCAGGGCCACCACTAGCGCGACCCAGGCCGCGACCATCACCGTCCGTGCGCTGATCGCTCCGGTGGCGACCGGCTTGTCCGTCCGACCCGCCGCGGCGTCGCGCGACGCATCCCACACGTCGTTGGACCAACCGATCGACAGCTGGCCCACCAGCATGGCGGGTCCGGCGAGGAGCCGACCGATTCCGTGGGGCGCGGCCTGCACCGCCAAGGCGGTGACCAGAGCCGAGATGGCCAGCGACGGCACCAGATGACCGGCGACCAGCAGAGCTCGGACGCGGGCGGCGACGTTCGACGTCGGGGAGTGTGACACCGGATCCTCGGTTTCCCCTCGGTTGGGCGCTTGCTCACCTTGGCAACGGGTAAGCGCGACGTGAAACGTTGACGTCGTGCTGAATGCCCCGTACGGGAGGTCGCAAAAGTGAGACTCGCCCTGCGAGGCGCCAACCCCGTCGAGTGGCTCGCGCTGCGTACCGGCATCGTGCCGACCGCAGCAGGTGAGGCATGGGGTGGCATGGCGCTGTCGGCGATCCTCATCGCCGGGGTGCGCACGGGCATCACCGCCCGACTGGCCGAGCAGCCGTCGACCGCGGCCGAACTCGCGGCCGACCTGAGTCTCGACCCGGTCCCGACGCGGCTCCTGCTGGACTGCTTGCGGTCGGGCGGCCACGTCACCGTCCGCGGGGGACGCTACCGGCTGACCCGATCCTCGCGACGCTGGCTGGATCCCGGGTCGGCCCTCGCGGTGGCCGAGTACGTGGCGGGCACGTCGGACTACTGGGACTGGTGGTCGGGCCTCGAGGACGTGACCCGCAGCGGCCAACCCGCCGGACATCACGACGCGCCACCGGATGACCCCTACTGGCGGCGCTACATCTGCGGGCAGCTGGAGCTCGCCCGGCTCAGCGCCGACGAGGTGGCGAAGAAGCTTCGCCTGCCGGCTCATTCGCGATCACTGCTCGACGTCGGTGGCGGGCACGGCTGGTACTCGGCGCAGCTGTGTCGACGCCATCCGCAGCTGAGCGCCACCGTCGTCGACCTGCCGGGCAGCGCGACGATAGGGCGCGAGATCATCGCCCGCGCGGGGATGTCCCATCGAGTCGAGCACCGGGACCTCGACGTCACGACCGACGGGCTGGGCAGCGGCTACGACGCGGTGCTCTGTTTCAACCTTCTGCACCACCTGACCGCCGAGCAGACCGTGGCCCTGTTCGCCAAGATGCACGACGCGTTGGCGCCCGGCGGCACGCTGGCGGTGATGGACGCCTTCGCCGAACCGAGCCGACGGGCGTCGGCTCAGGCCAACGTCCTCGGATTGTTCATGTACCTCAGCTCGGGGTCGCAGGTCCACACCCCGGATCGGCTGAGGGGCTGGCTGCGCGACGCCGGGTTCGGCCCACCCCGCCGGACGCGCATCCTCCGCATTCCTGGTCAGGCCGTGTACGTGGCGAGCAAGGCGTGAGACCCCGGCGCGTCGGTCAGCGGGGCGGGCCGTCGACCGCGGCCGCCTCCACGCGTCCGGTGCGGACGTCGTCGTCGAGGGGGACGTCACGCGTCTCGCGCATCACCCAGATCGCGGCGAGGCTCAGGGCGGCCGCGACCGACAGGTAGAGCCCCACCCAACCGACGCCGTAATTCGTGGCGAGCCAGGTGGCGATGAAGGGTGCGACGGCGGCGCCGAGGATGCTCGCCGCGTTGTAGGCGATGCCGGATCCCGTGTAGCGGACGTTCGTCGGAAACAGTTCTGGCAGAACGGCACTCATCGGTCCGAAGGTCAGGCCCATCAGGGTCATGCCCAGGACGAGAAACAGCAGCACCGACGCCGTCGACGTCGCGCCGGGGGTGAGCAGCACGCCGAACAGACCGCCGTAGGCGATGATCCCGACGGTGACCACGAGCAGCGTCGGGCGACGGCCGAACCGATCGGCGAGCAACCCGGCGACCGGCACCGTGGCGGCCAGGAACACGACCGCGATCAACTGCAGTTCGAGGAAGTCGACGTAGGCGAAGCCCAGTCCGGTGCCTGCCGGGGGCGGTTTGCCGATGCCGAATGCCAGCGCCCAGGTGGTGACCACGTAGAACAGCGTGTAGGTCGCCAGCATCACCAGAGTGCCGATCACCAGCTGGCGCCAACTGCCGCGGACGACCTCGACGAGCGGCGCCTTCACGCGTTCGCCGCGTTCGACGGCGCGGGCGAAGACCGGCGTCTCGGTCAGCCGCAGCCGCACGTAGAGGCCGACCACGACCAGCACCGAACTCAGGAGGAACGGCACCCGCCACCCCCACGTCAGGAACGCACCACCCGGTGCCGTGCCGAGGCAGAGCACCAGCACCAGGAACACACCATTGGCGAGCAGGAAGCCGAACGGAGCGCCCAATTGCGGCCACATCGCCGCCCACGCCCGTTTGCGCGGCTGAGCCGTCTCGGTCGCGAGAAGGGCTGCGCCGCTCCATTCTCCGCCGAGGGCGAGGCCCTGACTGAACCGCATCACCGCGAGCAACGTGGGCGCCACGATGCCGACCTGCTGGTACGTCGGCAGCGCGCCGATCAAGACCGTGGCGATGCCCATCAGCAGTAGTGACGCGACGAGGGTGGCCTTGCGCCCGACGCGATCACCGAAGTGGCCGAACAGGATTGAGCCCAGCGGGCGGGCTGCGAACGCCAGACCAAACGTCGCCAGCGACGCGAGCAGCGCCGCCGTGGGATCGCCCTTGGGATAGAACAGCTGCGGGAAGACGGCCACCGCAGCGGTGCCGTAAGCGTAGAAGTCGTAGAACTCGATCGTCGTCCCGATCATCGACGCCGCCACGATGCGGCTCCTTGGGACCCCACCGATGTCGTGGGTGCGCTGCGTGGTCATGCCGCTAGACCTGCGCGTCCCTGCGGCGATGCGCGGGACGCCGGTGCACGATCACCGACGCCGCCACGATGATCGCCGCCGAGATCAACGACAGGAAGATCGCCTGCTGCTGGTTCGGGTCGAAGGCCATGAGGACCAGCACCGCGATGATCGCCACGATCACCCCCACGGTGAGGTAGGGGAATAGCCACATCCTGACCGGCGCCTGCTCCCCCGCCGATCGCATCGAGCGGCCGAGGACGAACTGGCTGACCGCGATCGCGAGATAGACGAACAGCGCGACGGCACCGCTCGTCGCCAGCAGGTAGGCGAAGATCTTCTCCGGCAGGAGGTAGTTGCCGACGACCGCAAGGAATCCCACCACCATCGACGCGAGGACCGCGACCCACGGCACGCCGTTGCCCGTCAGCCGCCGCACGACCCCTGGGGCGTCGTGACGATCGCCGAGGGAGAACAACATCCGCGACGCGGTGTACAGCGCCGAGTTCAGGCAGGACGCCACCGCGGTCAGGATGACCACGTCCATGATGATCTTGGATCCGGGGATGCCGATCGCCTCGAGCGTCGACTGGTAGGAGCCGTCCGCGAGTTCGTTGTAGGGCATCAGCGCGACGACCACGAAGATGGACCCGATGTAGAAGATCGAGATGCGCCAGATGACCGAATTCACGGCCTTGCTGATGCCGGCGGTGGGGTCCGGTGACTCCGCGGCGGCGATCGTGACGATCTCGGTCCCCATGAAGGAGAACATCGTGACCAGCATGCCGGCGATCACGGCGCCGAAACCGTGGGGCATGAAACCGTCTGGCTGCCACAGCGAGTCGATGCCGCTGACCTTCGAATCCGGAATGATGCCGAAGATCGCGGCGGCCCCGATGCCGATGAACACGATGATGGCGACGACCTTGATCAAGGCGAACCAGAACTCGAATTCGCCGTAGTTGCCGACGCTGATGAGGTTGGTGACCGTGAGCAAGAGCGTCACCGCCAGCGCCCAGACCCACTGTGGACCGCCGACCAGGTCGGCCAGGATCGACGCGGCGGCCGTCGCCTCGACGGGGATGACCAGCACCCAGAACCACCAGTACAGCCACCCCACCGAGAACCCCGCCCAGCCGCCGAGCGCACGATGGGAGTAGACCGAGAACGACCCGGTGTCCGGGTTCGCGGTCGCCATCTCCCCCAGCATGCGCATCACCAGCACCACCAGCGTGCCCGCCAGGAAGTACGAGATGAGGACGGCCGGGCCCGCCTCCTTGATGGCGTTCGCCGAGCCAACGAACAACCCCGCGCCGATGACTCCCGCGATCGAGATCATCGTGATGTGTCGAGGCTTGAGGCTGGTACCGAGCCCACCGTCGGGTGCACCCGTGTCGGAGTGGTCGGTGCCAGGAGCTCGGCTCGTCATTGCAACATCACCCTTCGGTACGTACCGGGAGCGGCAGCAGACCCGGGACGTCTAGGGTAGGGCCCGCGATGATCGAACGCAGCCAATGGGCCGAACTGGTTGCACTCCTCGGGGGTCGGGCGCACCCCGCCAGGTGATGGTGCGCGAAAGACGTTCACGGCCAACGCCATCGAGCTCGACGGTCACCCTCACCAGACGCCTGCAGCCGCACGATCGCCGTCCTCGACGGCTCCGACGACGGATACCAAATTTCTACGTGCCGAGGCCGAGCCAGTGTCGTTGCCGCGCAACCACATCGAACGAGCAACCCGCGTCGGCCACCGACGACCTGGCGCGCGCTCGGATGCCCGACACGCGGCGGAAACACGAGGTCGCTACGTTGGAACACGACCGCATCGAGAGGAACCGCCATGAGTACGCCGACCCGTGCCACCTACCGCACGATGGACGAGGGCACCGCGGAGGACTATGCCCTCATCGAGCGCGCCGAGGAAGCCAACAATGCCGGGCTCGTGCCCCGCGTCCTCGGACTGGTCGAGGCGCTCGCCGAGGGCCAGCAGGCCTACCCCATCAGCCGGCTGGCGCATTCGCTGCAGTCGGCCAGTCGGGCCTACGACGACCGGCAGCCCGTCGACTACGTCGTCGCGGCACTGCTGCACGACGTCGGCGACACCTTCGCCCCGCACGCCCACGGGTTGTTCGCCTCGGCCGTGATCGCGCCCTACGTGCCGGAGCGGCTCGCGTGGATCGTCAAGGTGCATCCGGACTTTCAGCAGTTCTACTATGCGCCGCACATGGGTGGTGATCGGGATGCCAGGGAGAAGTACCGGGGCCACCGGTGGTTCGACGACTGCGTGCAGTTCTGCGAGCGATACGACCAGAACTGCTTCGACGCGCAGTACGAGCATCGCCCACTGGAATTCTTCCGCCCGATGGTCGAAGAGGTGTTCGCCCGCACGCCCTGGACCACCACCGACTGAGTCGATCAGGGCGACTGCGCGACGCGCATCCATACCGCTCGGCAGGTGAGCGTGGCGGCGTCGAGTTCGGCGATCGAGACCTTCGACGCCCGGTAGAAGCTGCGTTCGATCATCCAGCACAGCACGCGGCCCAGCGCGGCGGCGTCGTCGGGGCCGTCTCCCATGGGCACCCCGCTGCGCCCGAGGATGGCGGCGATGGCGTCGGCGAACACCTCGGCGGTGCCCGTCCACAGCTCGTCGATCTCGGGGACCGAGGATCCGAGGTCCACGGCCGCACGCATGACCACGCCGTGCTGCCGCCACAACTCCGCGGTGCGCTCCAGCGTGGCGGAGACGACCTCCGCGACCGGTGCGGTGTTGGCGACGGCCGCGCCCGACTTCTCCTGCAGTGCCTGCACCGTGCGCGCCACCAGTGCCGTCAGCACGTCCTGCTTGGACGCGAAGTAGAAGTACAGCGCTCCGCGGGTCATGCCGGCCTCCGCGGCGATGTCGCCGACCGTCATCTGGGCGTAGCCGTGGGTGCCGAGGAGGCGTTCGGCGGCATCGAGGATCTCGCGCTCGCGCAGGTCGCCCTTGCGCACGGCGGGCGCCGTCCTGCGCGACGGCCACGACTTGGTCACCGTGACGACCCTAGCCCACCGGCCCTACGTGGACGCCAGCTGCGCGCCATCGGCGAAATCCGTACTGCGCGAGAGGCTTTCCCAGCGCCGGATGTCCTCGTCGACCGCGTCCCTCGCAGCGCCGATCAACCGGAGCGCATCCGAGCCGAGGACCAGGTGGGCCGGCGGTGCGGGTTCGTCGAGGATGGCCAGGACCGCCTCGGCGGCCTTTACGGGGTTGCCCAGTTGGCGGCCGCTGGCCTCGACGCGGGCGGCCCGGATCGGATCGAACAGCTCGTCGTAGTCGGCGATGGTGCGCTCGGCGCGCGTCATCGAGCGCCCGGCCCAATCGGTGCGGAACGACCCCGGCTCGATGGCGGTGACGTGAATCCCGAAGGACGCGACCTCCTTGCGCAGGCTCTCCAGCAGGCCCTCCACGGCGAACTTGCTGGCGCAGTAGGCCGACATGCCGGGGACCGCCATCAGACCGCCCATCGACGTCACGGCCATCAGATGGCCGGCCCGTCGCCTGCGCAGGTAGGGCAGCGCGGCCTGCAGGGTCGCCGCGACGCCGAACACGTTGGTGGCGAACTGTGCCCGCAGCTCGGCGAGCGGCGTCTCCTCGAAGATGCCCTCGACGCCGTATCCCGCGTTCGCGATGACGACGTCGATGGCGCCGACGGTGGACTCGACGTCGGCGACGGTGCGGACGACCGCGGCGTCGTCGGTGACGTCGAGCCTGCGGGCATGGGCGCGGCCTGGTGCCAGGGCCTCGAACGGCGCGAGGTCTTCCGCCCTGCGCACGGTGCCGACCACCTGGTGGCCGGCGTCCAACGCGCCTCGTGCGAAGGCTCGGCCCAAGCCCGTGCTGACACCGGTGACGAGGAAGGTCTTCATGGTTGCTCCAGAGCTGAGATCGACGACCAAACGGCTTACTCGACGTAGGGTCGACTTAATTTGACGCGGCGTCAAGTTCGCGGGGCGCCGGAATACCCCGCTTGAGCGGACGGTTGGCGATGACATGAATCACTTCAGCGAGTCCGATCGTGAGAAGTTCCTGGCAGATCTGCACGTCGCGGTGCTCTCGGTGGAGGCGACGGGCGGCCGACCGCCGGCCAGCGTGCCGATCTGGTACGGGTACACGCCGGGCGGCAACATCCTGATCAACACGGGCGCAGGCTCGCGCAAGGCAAACCTGATCGAACGGGCCGGCGTCGTGACGCTCGTCGTGCAGCGCGAGGAGCCGCCCTACCAGTACGTCGTGGTCGAGGGCACGGTCGTCGACACCGCCAACCCCGCGCCACGCGACGTCCGCGAAGACATCGCCATTCGCTACCTGGGCGAGGAGGGCGGCCGCGCCTTCGTCGACGGCATGGGCGATGCGCCGAGCGTGCTGTACACGGTCCGGCCCGACCGGTGGATCACCGCCGACTTCTCGGAGGACGTCTAACCCTTCGTCACGATTTGATCGCGTCGACGAACCGATTCGACATTCGGGACTACCGTTGGTGGCACTGGCCGGTCCAATGGAGTGATGTATCTGATGGGAACCTCATCGGAGTCGTCGACGACTCCGGTCGACGTTCTGATCAGTGGGCACTGTGCACCCGAGTTCGATTCCGTACGTAGACAATTCGAACGCAACTTCGCCGAACGCGGCGAGGTCGGGGCAGCAGTTGCGGCCTGGGTCGACGGCGAACTCGTGGTCGACCTGTGGGGCGGCTGCCGGGACGCCGACAGCGGGCTCCCGTGGCAGCGCGACACGCTGGCGAGCGTCTACTCCGGATCCAAGGGGCTGACGAGCACGTGCATCCACCTGTTGGCCGAACGCGGACAGATCGACCTCAACGCCCCCGTCGCGACCTACTGGCCGGAGTTCGCCCAAGCGGGCAAGGATTCGATCACGGTGGCCATGGTGCTGTCGCACCGCTCCGGTGTCATCGGCCCGGCGCGGCGCATGCGGGCCGCCGACGTCCTGGACTGGGATGCGGTCTGCGCCGAGCTGGCGGCGGCGGCGCCGTGGTGGCCGCCCGACACCGCGCAGGGCTACCACATGGTGAGCTTCGGATTCATCCTCGGCGAGCTCGTCCGGCGCATCACGGGTCGCACCCTGGGGACGTTCCTGCGGGAGGAGATCGCCACTCCCCTCGCGGCCGACCTGCACATCGGGTTGCCGTCGCGTGACCACGACCGCTGCGCGGTGATGGTCGACAAGCCCCACATCCGCGACGTGCTGGCCGCCGGGGGCGCCCCGGAGCAACCCACCTCCCTCGCCGATCACGGCAAGGCGGGCCTGGCCGTGGCCATGGGCTTCATACCCGACGACGAGCTTGGCTCGGAGTCCATAGACCGTTGGCGCACAGCCGAATTCCCCGCCACCAACGCGCACGTCTCGGCACTGGGCATGGCCACCTTCTACCACGCGATGGCCCAGGAGAAGCTCGTCAGCCGCGAACTGATGGATCTCTGTCGCGTCTCGCAGGGCGGGCTGGCGACCGACGTCGTGCTCGGCCCGCGCGTCGCCGACCACGGCTGGGGTCTGGGCTACATGCTCAACCAGCGTGGCGTCGCGGGTCCCAATACCGGAATCTTCGGGCACGGCGGCTCCGGTGGCTCGTATGCGTTCGTCGACCTCGAGCACCGCATCGGATACGCCTACGTGATGAACCGGTTCGACGCGACCAAGGCCAATGCCGATCCGCGGTCGGTGGCGCTGTCCGATGAGGTGTACGCCGCCTTGGACGTGACGCCGTCGTGTCGCTGACGATGGCCGACGGCGCCGCGCCCGGCGTCTCCTACCGATGGACCCCCCAGGTCGTCGCGCAGCTGGCCGTGCTGTCGATCGCGGCCTACGTGTACGCCGTGGCCGAAATGGCGCCGATCGGCGCCATGCCCGCCATCGCAGCGGACCTGCACGTCAGTGAGGCCCACGTCGGAATGCTCACCGCCGCATACGCCTTCATCAGCGTCCTGGTGACGGTCCCGCTGGTGCGGTGGACCAGGAGCTGGCCGCGACGGCGGGTGTTCGTGGCGACGCTGCTGAGTTTGACGCTCTCGCAAGCATTCTCGGCGCTGGCGCCCGGGCTCGGCACGCTGGCAGCCAGCCGGGTGCTGTGCGCGGTCACCCACGGACTGATGTGGGCGATCATCGTGCCCATCGGCGTACGCCTGGTGCCGAAGTCGCACGCCGGACGGGCCGCCACGGCCGTGTACGTGGGAACCTCCGCCGCGCTGATCGTGGGCAACCCGCTGACGGCGTCGATGAGCGCGCTGTGGGGCTGGCGCCCGACGGTGGCCCTGCTCGCGATCGCCGCGGCCGTCATCACCGTGCTGGCGCTGATCGTGCTGCCGCCGATGCCGGTCGAGGATGGCCCCGTCGACGAACCGACCGCCGTGTCACGACGATCGCTGCGGCCCAACGGCCGGTTGCTCGTGCTGTGCGGTCTGACGTTGGTCGGCGTCACCGCGCACTTCGCGTCCTTCACGTTCATCGTACCGATCGTGCGCGACGTCGTCGGCGTCGATCCCGCCCGGTCGGCCTGGTTGCTGATCGGCTACGGGGTGTGCGGTCTGACCGCGATGGCGCTGCTGGCCCGGGCGATCGACCATCGGCTGCACGTCGCGGTCGCGGGCAGCCTCGGCACGCTGTGCCTGGCGTTCGGGGTGCTCGTCGCCTGCGCCGCGGCGGGCGTCGGCGTACTCGCCGCGGTGCTGGGCGCCTGCGCGATCCTGCTCTGGGGCGCGTCGGCAGCCGCGCTGCCCCCGATGCTGCAGTCGGCGGCGATCCGCAATTCCACCGGGGATGCCGAGCAGGGGTCGGCCCTGTACGTGACGGCCTTCCAGATCGGCATCCTGTCGGGATCCGTCGTCGGCGGACTGGTGTACCAGCACGCGGGGATCTCCGCCGTCGTGATGGCATCCGCCATCCTGTTCGCCGTCACGCTCGTCGGCGTCGGGTGCCGTGGCGACGTCTTCGCCTCGGCGCCCAACTGACTACTGAGCGGGTGGGGCGGGTGGAGCGGCCGGGGCGGCCGGGGCGGCCGGGGCGTTCATCGGGTAGTAGCCGGGAGGGACCACCGGGGCCGGACCGGCCGCGGGCGCAGCCGGTGCGCCCGCGTCGGGGGCTCCCGGTGCGGCGGCGTCATATCCCGGCGGAGGCGGCCCGTTGAGCGGGTAGTACCCGGGCGGCAGAGCAGGTCCACCGGTCTTGGGGCCGGTCGCGGGCGCCACGGTGTCACTCTGGGGGTAGTTCACCGAATGAAATCCCGGGGGCAGCGGCGGCGGCGGGCCTGCGCCGGGCGGCGGCTCGGCGGCGGGCGGCATGCCGTCGGGCGAATCGGCCGAGCCGAAGGGGTCCTTGGCCTGGTGGTAGGCGTCGCGGAGGAAGCCCAGCGGCCCGTTGCCGGAGCCGTACTGCGGGTTGGGGATCTCGGGGACCGGCGGCGGTCCCGGCGGTGGCGGAGGCGCTGGAGCGTCCGCGGCCGCAGCGTCCGGCGCCGCGGGCGGTGGCGGACCGTCGGGGGCACCGGGCACGGGCGGCTGGTACGGCGTCATGGGATCGGCACCGGCCTGGCCTGCCATGCCCAGCGCACCGCCGGCGACGATGGCGCCCGCGAACAGGAGCTTCGCGGCGGTGACGGCTGGTACGCGCTGTCCTTCGGTCATGTAACCCGGTCGTCCTCTCTGCTGGCGCCCGCGTTCGGCCAACCGTCGACCGGCCCGCAGCGCGTGCCCATCGTCCCATAGATCGTTTCGACGTGACCCGTGATCGTGATGTGGCGCGGCGTCAGGCCCGGCCGTCGCGCCACCGGTCCAGCGCCCGACGGTCGCGTTTCGTGGGCCGACCGGCGCCCCGGTCGCGCACGGCCACCGGCACCGATGCCACGGGAGCCTGCGCCGGACTGTGGTCGATGAAGCAGCTGACCGCGTCGGACGCACCCACGCGCTTGGGGATCACCCGTAGGACCTCGACGATGCGCGTCCGGTCCCCCAGCCGGGCGTGGACGCGGTCGCCGGGCGCCACCGTCGCCGACGGCTTCGCCGGTCGGTCGTTGATCCGCACGTGACCCCCGCGGCACGCGGCGGCCGCGTCGGGCCGGGTCTTCGTCAGCCGGACCGCCCACAGCCAGCGGTCCACGCGGGTCGACTCCATGGCGTCCATTCTGAGCCGCCCCGCCCCGGCGCCGGAGCGGCGGGACGGCCCGACGTCACAGCCGGGCGAAGCAGGCGTTCGAATCGGCGGTCGGGATCGATGCGTCCCTGGTGGAGAACGTGCCGACGACGCCGTCGGCGGTGACCTCGACGCTGTCGGCGTGAATCCCCAGGGGGTACTGCGCATTGAGCTTGTCGGTCAGCCCGTTGAGCGCCGTCTGCACCGTGTCCTGGGCCAGCGGACCCGTCACGGATTGCACCTGCAGCGCCAGATCGCCATTGGTCACGACGGGCTTGGCGGAGACGGTGATGCTGCCCGCCTCCAGGTTCAGCGTGCCCGCCGCCGGGTCGGTGGTGACGCCCGTGACGAGGTTGCCGACGCCGGGCAGGTTGGCCGCGACCGTGTCCTTGATGCCCGCCGCCGTCCACGTCAGCGTCGCGTCGAGCGCACCGATCGTGCCCTTGGAGTTCGCCGAGCCCTGCAGGCGCACGTCGGACACCGTGACGTCGGCCGTCATGCCCTTGGCGTCCTGCACCTGATGCCCGGCAGTGACGACCGAAATGTTGGTGTAGTGGCCCGTCACGTGCTGCCACAGGAACGGCGGGTTGACGCCGAACGACACCGTCGCGCCGTCCTTGACCACGCATTCGGCGACCGCGACGAGCAGGCTGTCGGCGCGGTGCCTGGCGTACAGCTCGGCCCCGGCGAGCCCGCCGACGATCGCCGCCACCACGATCAGGGCGATCAGCGCGAGCGACCGCGGCTGCCGCAGCCACGCCCGATTGCGGGTGCGCACTGCCGGTGGGGGCGAGGCATTCGGGGGTGCGGCCTGCGGCAGGGGTCCGGGCATCGGCCCGAGCGAACGCTGCGGCACGGCGATCCGCTCGGTGGCGCCCGTGTCGGCCGGGCTCTGGGCGGCCCGGATCCGCTGCGTCGGCGGATCGGGTGGGCGCTGGCGCGGAATCCGCCGTGTCGTGGCGTCCGGGCGAATCGGTTCGCCCGGCCGTCGCGGTCCCCGGGGCGGTGTGGTCACCCCACCGATTGTGCCTGACCTAAACGCCTCGCCGAGGCAGGTCGAAGGACCCTCAGTCGTGCCGTGACGCCCCGTCTGCGCCCCGCACCGGCTAAGCTGACCCCGGTCGGACGAGTCGTTTGGAGCAACATGATCAACCTGAAGCGCGGGATCCTGGTCGTCGGCTGTGCAGCCGCGTTCGCCGCAGCGCCATTGGTCGCCGCCTCGCCGGCCTCCGCGAAGGACTGCCCCTACGGCACGGTGCCCACGAAGTTCGACGGTGTGTGCGTGCAGGGCCAGGCGGGCGGCTTCGGCGCTCCCGGCGTCGTGGTGCCCCCGCAGGCGAGCGCGCCGGGTGCGGTCGTCGTGAACAACCCCAACGGGTTCGGCACCGTCAACGGCATCCCCTGCACGCCCGAGCACATCGGCACCTGCATCGGCCTGCAGCAGAGCCAGGGCTGAGTTCAGCCGACGGTACTCACCCGTTCGACCCCGTTGAGAAGGTCGTTGTCGGCGAACGCGCCGCGATGGGCCGCGGCGGGGTGAGAATCGGGCAGACGGTCACCACGTCCGAAGAGCTTGTGCCGCAACGTTCCTGACTTGTCGGTCGCGATCAGACCACGCTCGCGCAGCGTCGGGAACAGTCGGTCGGCGACCTCTCGGAACGATCCCGGCACGGTGGCGTGGTAGACGTTGATGCCGTCGACACCGGCTTCGCGCCACTCCTCGAGGCGGTCCGCGATCTCCTCGGCGGTGCCTACGACGCGGTTGGCGCCCTCCATCACCCACGCCATGTCACGGATCGTCGGCTCCTCGTGGCCCGAGACCTCGGCCGCCCACCGAAGATAACTCTTGACGCCGGTGAACTCGCCGAGCGCGCTGATCGGGGTGTCCAGCGGCAGGCTGCCCGCGTCGATGCCCGCGTCGCCGAGGGCGTGCAGCGCAATGCCCTCCAGATCGAGATAGCGCTTCAGTTCGTCGTTGCGCCGCACGGCCTCGGCATGGGTGTCACCGATGATGAAGGACAGGCCCTGGGCGAAGGTGACGTCCCCGGGATCGCGGCCGTTCTCGGCGGCCAGCGCTCGGGTCTCGGTGGTCAACGCGTACGCGTCGGCCGGGCTCGGGCTGCTGATGTAGACACCCTCGGCGTTGCGCGCCGAGAACAGTTGTCCCGCAGGCGAAGACCCCGCCTGAAAGAGCACGGGCGAGCGCTGCGGCGACGGGGCGACGAAGTGCGGGCCCTCCACCGAGTACCGGGCCCCGACGTGGTTGATCTTGTGGATCTTCGACGGATCGGCGTGGATCCCGGACTCCTTGTCCTGCACCAGACCGCCGTCGTCCCAGGAGCCCTCCCACAGCTTGTAGGCGGCGTCGACGTACTCGTAGGCCCACTCGTAGCGCTGGTCGTGGTCGAGCGTCCCCTCGTGGCCGAAGCTGCGAAACACGTTGGCGTTGAAGCTCGTCACGATGTTCCAGCCGAGGCGGCCGTCGGTGTAGTGGTCCAGCGACGACATCCGGCGGGCGAAGTTGAACGGGTGGTCCTGCACGATCGAGCTGGTGAACACGATGCCGAGGTGCTGCGTCGCCGCCGCCAGCGCGGAGGCGAGCACCGAGGGATCGTTGACGGGGATCTGGATGCCGCCCTCGACCGCCTTGCGCCAGTTGCCGTTCCACGGCGCCCGCAGTCCGAACACGTCGGCGAAGAAGATGAGGTCATAACCCGCCGCGTCGACCTCGGCGGCCACCGAGGTCCAATGCCGCAGCGAGTTGAACCGGTGGTTGTGCGCTTCGGGTGCCCGCCACAGCCCGTGCAGGACGTGCGATGCGGTGTTCATCACGAAGGCGCTGTAGTACAACGGCTTTCGGCTCACGTCAGCGGACCGAGCGTGTTGCGGATCAACTGATCGTCCGTGGTCTTGAGGAACTGCGCGATCTTGGGGTCCTTGAAGGTCTCGATCAGCTTCTGCACGTTGGGATCTGCGAGATGGCGGTCGCTGACGACGAGGCCGCCCTCACTGCCCTTCGGGGCGGGTTCGCGCGCGATGATCTGATTCTCGGTGAGGCCCGCGGAGTACACGTCGGAGATGTGCACGACGATGGCGTCCACGTCGGGCAGACTGCGCGCCAGCTGACCGATCGGCACCTGGACGAACCGGTAGCCCTTCGGGTTCGTCGCGATGTCGGACAACTGCGGAAGACCGGCGAGGGTGTCCTTGCCCGGCTTGAGGGTGATCTGCTTGTCATACGCCAGGTCCAGCAGCGCGATGGCTTGGCCGGCGGGATCGTCGCGCAGCGCGATCTTCGCACCGTCGGGTACCTGAGCCCAACTCCGGTACTTGTCCGAATAGGTCGCCTGATCCCAGGTGAAGGTCGGCGCGGCGAGGGTGAGCTTGAACCCGTTGGCCGCGATCGCGTCGTTGAGGAAGGGCTGGTGCTCGAAGAAGTTGCCTGCGATGGTGCCTGCGTCGACGGCGCGGTTGATCTCGATGATGTTGTCGATCTTGACCGGATCGATCGTGACGCCGTGCGCGGGGGCCACCTGATCGTTGACGAACTTCAGCAGCCGCTCGGCCGCGACGTCGGTGCTCCAGGTCGCCACCGTGAGGGTGGTGCCGAAGGGCTTGTCCTCGTGGGACACCTTGGCGTAGGTGACGCCGCCGGCGATCGCGGCGACGAGCACCACGGCGGCGGCGATCTTGGCGCCCCGAGGCCACCGCTTCTTCGTCTTGAGTTCGATGACGTCGTCGGTGGGCGGATTGGTCAGGTCGGTCACGGGGGGTCCTTGCTCTCGGGGTGGGTCAACGGGTGAGTGCCTTGACCAGGCGGTCACCGGCGAATTGGACGATCTGGATCGTGACGATCAGCGCGATGACCGTGGCGATCATGATGTTGTGGTCGAACCGGTTGTAGCCGTAGGTGATGGCGAGATTGCCGACACCACCGGCGCCGATCGAGCCGGCGATCGCGGAGTACTCGATCATGGCGATCACGTTGACCGTCAAGGCTCCGGCCAACGCCGGTAGCGCCTCCGACAGTTGCACCGTGCGGATCACCTGCAGACTGGTGCCACCGGACACCTGACCCATGTCGATGACGTCGGACCGCACGTCGCGCAGGGCGTTCTGCACCAGGCGCGCGAAGAACGGCACGCCCGCCGTCGTCATGGGCACGATCGCCGCGGAGATGCCGATGGTGGTGCCGACCAGGAACCTGGTGACCGGGATGATCGCCGTCATCAAGATCAGGAACGGCAGCGAGCGCCCGATGTTGACGATCGTGTTGAGCACCAGGAACACTCGCGGGTCGGGATACAGGCCCAGCACCGAGGTGTTGTGCAGGGTGATGCCGACGGGCGTTCCGATGATCAGGACGAGGGCCATGGTGACGCCGACCATCACCCAGGTCTGGCCGTAGGCGGGCAGCAGCAGATCGGGCACCTCGCGCCACGGCGTGCTGAAGTCCTCTGCGGCAGCGAGGATCACGCGGCCGCTCCCTCGGACGTGGCGGGCGACGTCGTCGCATGCAGGCCGCGATCCCGGAGATGGCGGTCGAACCCGGCCGGCGCCCCCGGGGAGATCGCGAGCACCGCGCGTCCGACCGCGACCCCGCGAATGGCCTCGACGCTCGCACTCAGCACGCTCACCGACGTGTTCGCGATGCCGGGCACCGTGTGAATCGACGTGAGCCAGTCCAGCGGCACCTCGCGGGACGCGTAGGACACCTCCCAGATCTCGCCAGCGCCGTGGAACGGTGCGCGCGGCCGGTCCGGAAGCAGCTCGCGGGCCAGCGCGGAGGACGGGTCGAGGATGACGTCGCCGACGGGGCCGGCTTCGACGATGCGGCCGCCGTCGATGCGGGCGACCGAGTCGGCGATCTCCCTGACGACCTCCATCTCGTGGGTGATCAGGATGATCGCGAGGCCCAGTTCGTCGCGAAGATGGCTGAGCAGCTTGAGGATTGCCTTCGTGGTGGCGGGGTCCAGGCCCGAGGTGGCCTCGTCGGACAGCAGGTAGGACGGTCCCAGGGCCAGCGCACGGGCGATGCCGACCCGCTGCCGCTGCCCTCCGGAGAGCTGACGGGGCAGGTCGTCGCGGCGGTCGGCGAGCCCGACCCGGTCCAGCAGCGAGGCCACCCGCCGCTGCACGGAGGCGTCGGTCGCGCCCAGGTACTCCAGCGGGAGCGCCACGTTCTGGGCGACGGTCCGGCGGCGCAGCAGCGGCGCGGTCTGGAAGATGACGCCGACGCTGCGGCGCGCGGCCAACAGCTCGGCGCCCTCGAGCCTGGTGAAGTCCTTGCCGTCGACCCGCACCGTGCCGCTGGTGGGCCGCTCCAGGAAGCTGACGCACCGTGACAGCGTGGTCTTCCCCGCTCCGCTGGCACCCACGACGGCGAGGATCTCGCCGCCCGCCACCGACAGGGAGACGTCGTCGAGGACGGTGCGGTCACCGAACCGTTTCGTCAGGTTCTCGATCTCGATCATGGGTACTCGATTCCTCGCAGGGTGAACGTTCGCGTGCACTCGCGGTCGTTCGCCAACGCGGTCGGGGTGTCTCGAGGCGCGCTCGGCCATGGCGCCTGGGGTTCAGACGTCACGACGATAGGTCTGCTGGCAGCGACCGCACAGGCTATGAATCGACCTGATCGAAATGACGCCACGGGTTCGTGCGGGCCCTGGGAAAGCGCTCGGCGCAAGTGGATTGGCATCGCCCCGGAGACCAGGAACGTCATGCGACCGAGACGGTGGTGGGTTACATTGGTCAGACCACCAGGTCACCGACACTCAGGGAGCCGTGTTGAGCACACCGTTCATCGAACGCCATCAGCTGTGGTCGCCAGCACAACGCGACGCTGCGGACGAGGTCATCGCGCAGGTGCGCGAACGAGACCTGCGCCAGGTCAGGATCAGCTGGGGCGATCAGCACGGAATACTGCGCGGCAAGACCCTGGAGGTCGACCACTTCGTCTCGGTCATGAAGAACGGCAAGGACTTTCAGACCGCAACGCTGATCTTCGACACGACCAACAACCCGGTGGTCCCGCCCTTCGGCGCGAATGCACTCGGCGACCCCCGGATGACGGGCCTGCCGGACGGCGTGCTGGTCCCCGACCCCGGCACGTTCACGATCCTGCCGTGGCTGGACAGGACCGGCTGGATCCTGTCCAACCTGCACTACCGCACCGGCGAGAGGGTGCCCTTCGACACCCGCGGCGTCCTTCAGGCCCAACTCGACGCGCTCGAGGGCGACGGCTACGGCTACGTCGCGGGCGTCGAGTTGGAGTTCTACGTCACCCGGCTGGTGGATCCGAAGCTGTCCTTCGAGGACTCCGGTCATCCGCCGACCCCGCCCGAGGTCATGGCGGTCTCGCACGGCTTTCAGTACCTCACCGAGAACCGCGGTGACGAGATCGACGGCATCCTGAGCATCCTGCGGGACAACGTCGTCGCCCTCGGTCTGCCCCTGTCGACGGTCGAGGACGAGTGGGGCCCGGGTCAGTGCGAGTTCACCTTCGAGCCGCTGCCCGGCCTCGGGGCGGCGGACTGCACCATCCTGGTGCGCAGCGCGATCAAACAGCTGTGCCGTCGCCACGGCTACCACGCCACCTTCATGTCCCGCCCCGCGCTGGCGAACGCGTTCTCCAGTGGCTGGCACCTGCACCAATCGCTGAGCAGTGCGCAGGAGGTCAACTGCTTCGCCGGAGCCGATGGGGAGCTGCTGTCCGACACCGCCAAGCACTACATGGGCGGGCTGCTCGAACACGCCTTCGCCAGTTCCGTGCTGACGAATCCGACGATCAACGGCTACAAGCGTTTTCGGCCCGACTCCTTCGCCCCGGATCGGGTGGCGTGGGCCGAGGAGAACCGCGGAGCGATGATCCGCGTCGCCGGCGCCCGCGGTGACGCCAACACCGATCTCGAGAACCGGGTCGGCGAGCCGGCCGCGAATCCCTACCTCTATCTGGCGTCTCAGATCGCGGCGGGCCGCGACGGTCTGCGCCGGCAGGTCGATCCGGGGCCCTCGGCCGACGAGCCGTACCTCGTCGATGCGCCGACGCTGCCGCACAGTCTCGAGGCCGCGATCGAGCACTTCTCCGACAGCGCGCTGTTCCGGCGGGAGTTCGGCGATGCGTTCGTCGACTACCTCAGCATGATCAAGCGACACGAGGTCAGCCGGTTTCATGCCGCCGTCACCGACTGGGAGCAGCGCGAGTACTTCGAGGTCTACTGACGTGAACGTCTCCGCGCCGTTCACCGTCGGCGTGATCGCCGAACACCGACTGCCGCATCTCGATCCCACCCAGCGGTTGACCGTCGCGGCCGCGCAACTCGGCGGCCCGTGGTTGGACGTGGACGCCCGGATGGACCGGGTGGTCGCCGCGACCGAAGTGGCGGCCGGCGCGGGGTGCCGGGTCGTCGCGTTCCCGGAGACCTACCTGTCGGGATATCCGTTCTGGCTGCCGCGCACGAACGGCGCACGCTTCGACGAGCCCACCCAAAAGGCGTGCTACGCCTACTATCTCGCCAATGCGGTGGAGATCGGCGGCAGCGAGCACCGCAGGCTCGAAGAGCTGTCGCACGACTGCGGCGTGGAGCTGGTCGTCGGTGTCACGGAGAGGGTGGGCGGGACGGCGTACGCGTCACTCCTGACCATCGATCCGTCGGCGGGCCTGGTCGGCCATCACCGCAAGCTGGTCCCGACCTACGACGA
Source organism: Mycolicibacterium madagascariense (assembly GCF_010729665.1). Classification (NCBI taxonomy): domain Bacteria; kingdom Bacillati; phylum Actinomycetota; class Actinomycetes; order Mycobacteriales; family Mycobacteriaceae; genus Mycobacterium; species Mycolicibacterium madagascariense. The sequence continues at coordinate 3,072,385 of NZ_AP022610.1, forward strand.
GCGACTGGTCTGGGGCAACGGCGACGGCGCCGGGCTGCGGGTGCACCCCGTCGGAGCGGCCCGCATCGGCGCACTGAACTGCTGGGAGAACTGGATGCCGCAGGCCCGCCAGGCGCTCTACGCGCAAGGCGAGCACCTCCACGTCGGCGCGTGGCCGGGTTCGCACGAATTGACCTCGGACATCACCAGATTCATCGCCAAGGAGGGCCGGGTCTTCAGCCTGGCGGTGGGCGGAATCATCGCGCGCAGCGACATTCCGGACGACTTTCCGCTCGCCGAGGAGTTGCGCGCCGCGTCGACCGAGATGCCGTTCAACGGCGGCTCGGCCATCGCGGGCCCCGACGGCGCGTGGATCATCGACCCGGTCTGCGGGCGGGAAGGCCTCCTCGTGGCGGACCTCGACCTGGCCGCCGTCGCCGCCGAGCGGTCGACCTTCGACCCCACGGGCCACTACAGCCGTCCGGACGTCTTCCACACGACCGTCGACCGAACGCGGTGGCCGACGGTCGCCTTCATCGAGGGCGGACGCCCCTCGGACTGACCCGTCCGCGACCCCGACGTCTGGCAAGATGGCGGTCAGACCACCAGGTCACTGCCAGCGAGTCAATTCTCTACGAGCCGGAGGAGCAACGCGTGGCGACCGCGGACCAGAGGCCGCAGATGCGGCCCGTGGATCGGCGACCGCTCTACGAGCAGGTGGGCGAGCGACTGCGCGAGTTCGTGGACGTCAACGGCCTGCAGCCGGGGGCTCGATTGATGACCGAACGCGAACTGGCACAACAACTCTCGGTGGGGCGCTCCTCGATCAGGGAGGCCATCACCGCCCTGCGGATCCAGGGCATGGTGGAGGTCCGGCACGGCGACGGCATCTATCTGCTGCGGCGTCCGGAGGACCTGATCGACACCCTGGCCGCCGAACTCGTCGAGACCCACATCGACCATCCCTACATCTGGGAGACCCGCCAAGCGTTGGAGACCCAGTGCGCGCGGCTGGCGGCGACGCGCGCCACGGCAGGCGATCTACGCAAGCTCAAGCGCGCCCTCAAGACCATGGGCGCCGAGATCGCCGAGGGCGAGCCCGGTCTCGACGGCGACCGGCAGTTTCATCTCGGAGTGGCCCAGGCCTCGCACAATCCGATCCTGATCCGGTTGCTCTCCGGCCTGCGGGAGTCACTCGACCGCACGTCGGAGACGTCGCTGACCAGGAGCGGGCAGCCCGCGAAGTCACTCGCCCAGCACGAGCTCATCTTCGAGGCCATTCGCGCACGGGAGCCGACGCAGGCCGCCGACACCATGCTGCAACACCTGGTCGGCACCACCGACACCCTGGTGAAGGCCCCCTCGGTGACCCCCGCGCCACCGCCGCCACCTGCACGGACGCGCCGAGCGGCGGTTCCGCGGGACTGAGGCCGTCGCCGGGGGCTCCGATGAATAGCCGATGCTGAGGTCTTACACAGCTGCTACTTAATTTCGCTAACCAATATAGTTCTCATGTCAGCGACTGGATCGACCCCGAGCCAGCCAATGACGGTATCTCCGACGACAGGTGGCCTGCCGTCCGATACGAAAGGACGATGAGAGACATGAAACCTGCAAAGCTCTTGGCCAGCGTGGCAATCGCCGGTGGCCTGGCCGCCGGCGCACTCGGCCTCAGCACGGGGATCGCCAGCGCCGCTCCCGGCCAGGCTCCCATCCCCGTCGACTGGGGTCACCCGCATCCGGGTGGACCCGGCTGGGGTGGTCCCGGACCCGTCGGTTGGGGCCCGCCTCCCCCGCCCCCGCCGCCTTACTACGGTGGCTACGGCGGCGGACCGTTCCCCGGTGGCTGGAACGGCGGCTGGGAGCCCAACGGCGGCGTCTGCCTGGGACCGTTCTGCGTCTAGCAGCCCGCATCTGACGACGATCGAACATCGCCCAACGGGGGCGGTGGACCGCACGACGGTTCACCGCCCCTTTGGCGTTCTCGGTTCGAATCGCGCTGACGCAAAGCGGTGACCCGCGGCGACGGGGCGGCAAGACTTCCGGCAGTGACCCGAACGATCCGCGTCAACGCCTTCGACATGAATTGCGTCGCCCACCAATCCCCCGGCCTCTGGCGCCACCCCGAGGATCAGTCCGCCCGCTACCGGACGCTGTCCTACTGGGTCGAGCTGGCGACGTTGCTCGAGCGCGGGCGCTTCGACGGCCTGTTCATCGCCGACGTCCTCGGCACCTACGACGTGTACGGCGCCAGCGACGAAGCCGCCATCCGGCAGGCGGCTCAGGTACCCGTCAACGATCCCCTGCTGCTGGTGTCCGCGATGGCACTGGTGACCGAGCACCTCGGCTTCGGCATCACGACCGGCACCGGATTCGAGCATCCGTATCCGTTCGCCCGCCGCATCTCCACACTCGACCACCTCACCAACGGCCGGGTCGGCTGGAACGTCGTGACCGGCTACCTGCCCGCGGCCGCGCGCAACATGGGTCAGACCGACCAGCCCGCCCACGACGCCCGCTACGATCACGCCGACGAGTACCTCGAGGTGCTCTACAAGCTGTGGGAAGGGTCCTGGGAAGACGACGCGGTCATCCGCGACCGCGAGCGCGGCGTCTTCACCGACCCCGCCAAGGTGCACCACATCGGCCATGCCGGAACGCATTTCACCGTGCCGGGGATCCATCTGTCCGAGCCGTCACCGCAGCGCACCCCGGTGATCTTCCAGGCCGGAGCGTCCCCGCGCGGGGTGCGGTTCGCCGCCGAGAACGCCGAGGCCATCTTCACCGCCGCCCCCACGAAGGCCATCCTGGCCGAGACGGTGTCCACCATCCGCCGCGAGCTCGAACTGGCGGGCCGAGATCCGTACGCCGCCAAGATCTTCAACCTCACCACGGTCATCACCGCGGCCACCGACGACGAGGCGCGCGCCAAGCACGCCGACTACCTGTCCTACGGTGACCCCGAGGGAGCGCTGGTGTTCATGTCCGGCTGGATGGGCGTCGACCTCGCCCGCTACGGACTCGACGAACCGATCGGCAACGTGGACTCGAACGCCATCCTCTCCGCGGTCAGGGCGTTCCAGTCCGCCGACCCCGACGGCGGCGAGTGGGCCGTGCGGGACATCGCCGACTGGGGCACGATCGGCGGCATCGGACCGCTCGTCGTCGGCTCCGGCGAACGCGTGGCCGACGTCCTGCAGGAGTGGGTCGACGAGACCGACGTCGACGGGTTCAACCTGGCGTACGCCGTCACCCCCGGCACCTTCGCCGACTTCATCGACCACGTCGTGCCGGTGCTGACCGCGCGTGGTGCCTACCAGGCCGAGTATGCGCCAGGATCGTTGCGCCACAAGCTCTTCGGACGCGGCGACCGGCTGCCGGAGGAACACCGCGGTGCGCGGTACCGGGTCGGCGGTCCGTCGTCGACCATCATCGAGCGGCCATCCACCGTGCCGTCGAGCCCGGCTTCGGTAGCCTCGCAGCCGACGGCCACCAGATAGGAGCGACAGCACGTGACCGTGAAACTCCATTGGTTCCTGCCCACCTACGGCGACAGCCGCCACATCGTGGGTGGCGGCCACGGCACCCCGGCCGGCGCCGCGCACAGCGACCGCGACGCCTCCATCGACTACCTCGCCTCGATCGTCAGGGCCGCCGAGACGTTCGGGTTCACCGGCGCTCTGATACCGACCGGCGCGTGGTGCGAGGACGCCTTCGTCACCGCGGCTCTGCTCGCGCGCGAAACCACCTCGCTGGCCTTCCTCGTCGCGTTCCGTCCCGGTCTGGTCAGCCCGACCCTGTCGGCACAGATGGCGGCCACCTTCGCGCGGCACGCGCCGGGCCGCATCCTGCTCAACGTCGTCGTCGGGGGTGAAGCCCACGAGCAGCGCGCCTTCGGCGACCATCTGGACAAGGACGCCCGCTACGAGAGGTGCGACGAGTTCCTCGACGTCGTGCGCCGCCTGTGGGCCGGCGAGACCGTCACGAAGGACGGCACGCACATCACGGTCGAGGAGGCGTCGCTGGCGACGCTGCCGAACCCCGTGCCGCCGTTGTACTTCGGCGGCAGCTCGGCCGCCGCCGGCCCCGTCGCGGCGCGCCACGCCGACGTGTACCTCACCTGGGGCGAACCCCCGGAGGCCGTGCGCGAGAAGGTCGAGTGGATCCGCAAGGAAGCTGCCGACGAGGGCCGCACCGTCCGTTTCGGCATTCGCCTGCACACCATCTCGCGCGACACCACCGACGAGGCGTGGGCGCAGGCCGACAGGCTCATCGGCGCGCTCGACGAGGACACCGTCGCGGCGGCCCAGGCGGGGCTGAGCCGCAGCCAGTCCGAGGGACAGCGGCGGATGCGCGCCCTGCACGAGGCGAACCGGGCCGACGGCTCCTGGAGCAATGCGCGCAGTCTCGAGGTTGCGCCCAACCTGTGGGCCGGTGTCGGACTCGTGCGCGGCGGGGCGGGCACCGCCCTGGTCGGCAGCCACACCGACGTCGCCGACCGCATCGCCGAGTACGCCGAGGTCGGGATCGACGAGTTCATCTTCTCCGGCTATCCCCACCTCGAGGAGCTGTTCTGGTTCGGCGAGGGCGTCGTGCCGATCCTGCGCGAGCGCGGCCTCTTCGACGCCGGACGCCTCGACGCGGCGCCCGCGTCGATTCCGTTCGTCGGCTCCGCGCGGTGATCGCCACCGCCGCGGCCGTGGCGGTGGCGCAACGACTCGCCGAGGACGTCGGTGCGCAGGCCGGCGCCAGGGACGCGGCCCGCGAGCTTCCCCACGACCAGGTGAAGGCGCTCAAGGAGTCCGGGCTGCTGGCGCTGACCGTCCCCCGCGAGCACGGCGGCGTCGACGCGCCCGCGACCGTGGTGGCCGAGGTGTTCCGCGTGCTGGCCGACGCCGACCCATCGCTGGCGCAGATTCCCCAGTCGCACTTCACCTTTCTGGAGGCTCTGCGGCTGCAGGGCACCCCCGGGCAGCGCTCCTTCTTCTACGGCTTGGTGTGCCAGGGCGCGCTCTTCGCCAACGCCCAGACCGAACGGGGACCGCACCCGGTCGACGTGGACGCCACCACCCTGACCCCGGACGCCACGGGCGACTTCGTCCTGTCCGGTCGCAAGTTCTATTGCACGGGAGCGTTGTTCGCGGACTGGGTGATCGTCCGCGCGTCCCTGTCGGACGGCTCGGGGACCACTCCTACCGCGGCCACCCCCAAGGCGGTGGCCTTCGTGCCGCGCGACGTCGACGGCCTCGAGATCGTCGACGACTGGGACGGCATGGGGCAGCGCACCACGGCGTCCGGCACCGTCACCCTGCAGGACGTGCGGGTGCCTGCCGCGCACGTCGTGCCGTTCACCCCGATCTTCGCCGGCCCCACCGTCTACGGCGCCAACGCCCAACTGCTGCACGCCGCGATCGACGTCGGCATCGCGACGGGCGCATTCGCCGAGGGCGTCCGGCAGGCCGCCAAGGCCAGGCCCCACTTCGAGGCGGGCGTGGCGAGCGCGGCCGAGGACCCGACCCTGATCCAGGTGGCCGGTGAGCTGCTGGTCACGGTGCGCGGAGCCCAGGCCCTGCTCGCCGAGGCCGCCGCGCGGGTGGACGCCGCGCGCGCCGACCTGACCGCGGACACGGCGGCACGAGCTTCGGTCGCGGTGGCGATCGCGAAGGTCGCCGCGGTGCGGGCGGCCCTGGAGGCGGCCAACGCGCTCTTCGAACTCGGCGGCACCCGCAGCGCATCGGCGGCCGCAAACCTGTCCCGGCACTGGCGCGATGCCCGCACCCACACCCTGCACGACGCGACCCGGTGGAAGGTGCAGCACCTCGGCCGGTACGCGCTGTCGGGCACCGAACCGCCCCGGCACGGACAAATCTGATCGACCCATGTGACGTTCCCCCCGCCATGCTGTGATCGAATGACGGGGGCCAGAGCGGTCTGGTGAACGATCAAGGGGCAGACGTTGATTCAGCGAGCGGATCAGACGAACGCAGTCGACGCCCTGCGTTCGGACTACGACAAGACGCCGTACACCTCGAATTCATTTCCGCAGTCGGCGCCGGGCAAGCTTGCGGCGATCGCGCACCTGTTCGGACTGCCCGCACCCGAGGTCGCCCGTGCGCGCGTCCTCGAGATCGGTTGTGCCGCCGGGGGAAACCTCATCCCCTTCGCCGCGACGCATCCGCAGGCCCGGGTGGTCGGGATCGATCTGTCAGAGGTGCAGATCGAGCAGGGCCGGACCCAGGCCCGCGCCGTCGGTGTCGACAACCTCGAGCTCATCGCCGGTGACGTCGCACGGCTCGATCTCGCGGCGCTCGGTCGGTTCGACTTCGTCATCGCCCACGGTGTCTACAGCTGGGTGCCGCCGCAGGTGCAGGACGCGCTCCTCGCGGCCATCCGCTCGACGCTGACGCCCACTGGTGTCGCCTACGTCAGCTACAACACCTACCCGGGCTGGAAGTCCAAGGAGACCCTGCGCGACGCCATGCTGCTCGCCAGCGGGGCGCACACCACCCCGCAGGACAAGGCCCGCGAGGCCCGCGCGATGGCCGACTTCCTCGAAGCCGCGGCGCCCGCGGACAGCGTGCTGGCCAAGGTCGTCGCCGTCGCCAAGGACCACGCCCTCGGGTTCGCCGACTCCTACCTCCTGCACGACGAGCTGGCCGCGTTCAACGCCCCGTGCTACTTCTACGAGATGATCGGCCGAGCGGGCGCGCACGGTCTGACGTACCTGGCGGAGGCCCACGTCGAGACCATGTTCCCCGGCAACTTCGGTCCCACGGTGAAGGACTTCCTCGACGCCAAGTGCGGCGGCGTTCAGGTCCTGATCGAGCAGTACCTCGACTTCGTCCTCAACCGCATGTTCCGGGAGACGCTGTTCGTCCACGCCGACGCCACGCCACGCATCAGCCATCAGCCGGACCCCGGCCGGTACCGGCCTCTTCACGTGGCGGCGTGGGTGCCGCCGGCCGCCGAGCCGACGGTGCTCGACCATTCGCGTCAGGAGTACGTCGTCTCCGATGCGACCTTGTTCACGAATGATCCCGGGGTCAAGGCCGCGATGGACGCGTTCAGTGCGCGTTGGCCCTGGACCCTGTCGCGACAGGAGCTGTTCGACGCCGTGCACGGGCGGCTGGTGTCCGCCGGACTGACTCCCAGCGACCAACTCGCGGGCCACCTCGACAACCTGGTGGGGGTGTTGATCACGCAGGGCGTGGCCAATTTCCGGCTGACTCCGGTGATACCCGAAAGCGCTTCTGGCGCTTTTCGACTCGACGAGCGCGTGCGCCGGATGGCGGAGCTGACCCGCGAGCGGGATGGCGCAGCCCGCACGTTCAACGTCTGGCACGAGACGGTGGAGTTGTCACCGGTCGATGGCCACCTGGTACCGCTGCTGGACGGCAGCCGCGATCGCGATGCGCTGCTGACCGCCCTGTCGGCCACGATGCAGGACGAGCCAGCCGTCCTCGCCGACCTCGTCGACACCCTGCCGCAGCGCCTGGTCGAGATGAAGCTGCTGGGCTGACGGGTCAATCCCATTGGCCGGCAAGGTATTGCGCGCGACAGGCCCGGCGCGCGAGCTTGCCGCTGGTGGTCCGCGGAATGGCGCCCGCGGGGAGCAGACGCACGTCGTGCACCGCCAGCGCGTGCCGCTCGGCCACGGCCGTCCTGATCGCCGCCAGCGCGGCCGCGGGGTCACCGCGGTGCGAGCGGGCCGCCCGCTCGGCGATGATCACCAGCCGTTCGCCGCCAACGTCGCGGCCATCGGGCGCGGGAATGGTGAAGGCTGCCACGTATCCCCGTCGTACGGCGGGTGAGGCATCGGCGGTCGTCGCCTCCACGTCCTGCGGGTAGACGTGGCGGCCGTCCACCTCGATGCGGTCGACGATGCGGCCGGTGACGTATAGCTCGCCGTCGAGGTAGACCCCGAGATCGCCTGTGCGCAGCCATCTTCCGTCGATCGGTGGACCGGCCGCATGGCTGCCGTCGGTCAGTCGGGACCGCAGCGTGGCGCCGAACGTGCGGGCGGTCTCCTCGGGCTGCCCCCAGTAACCGCGCCCGACGTTGTCGCCGTGCAACCACATCTCCCCCACCCGGCCGTCGGGAAGCTCGTCGCCGGTGTCGGGATCTACGACCGCGGCCCACAGGCTGCGTGCGACCTGACCGGAGGAGACCTGCGCCACCGCGCCCGGGGCGTCGGCCGGGACGGGAACCGCCCGCCCGGCGGCGAGCTCGTCGCGGTCGAAGTACGTCACCGCGGGCGCCGCCGTCGGCGCGGTGGTCGCGACGAACAGCGTGGCCTCGGCGATGCCGTAGGAGGGCTTGATCGCGGTCGCGGGCAAACCGTACGGCGCGAAGGCCTCGTGGAAGGCGGTGATGGCCTCGACGCTGACCGGCTCCGACCCGATGATGAGCACCACGTGGCTCAGGTCGACGTCGGCCCCCGGCGCCGGACGTCCCCGCTGCGCCGTCCACTCGTAGGCGAAGTTCGGGGCGGCCGTGACGACGCGACCGTGGCTCGAGCCCTCTGACAGCGCGCGGATCCAGCGTTCCGGACGGCGGATGAACGCCGTCGGCGACATCAGCGTGGAGTGGCCGCCGTACACCGCGGGAAAGCCGATCATCGACAGCCCCATGTCGTGGTAGAGCGGTAACCAGCTGACGCCGTGGGTGTTTCGGTCCAACAGGTCGATGGAGAGGATCATCTGGATCAGGTTGGTCCCGACCGCCCGGTGGGTGATCTCGACGCCGACGGGCGGACGGGTCGACCCCGAGGTGTACTGCAGGTGCGAGACGTCGTCGACGTCGACCTCGACGGGAACGAAGTCGACGTGCGCGGCATCCGGGATGTCGTCGACGACGAGGAGGCGCGGGCGCAGCTCGGGGGGCAGGGTGTCCAGGAAGGCCTCGACCGCCTCGGTGGCCGCCGCGGTCACCAGCACGACGGCGGGCCGGGAGTCGCGCAACGCGGTGTCGAGCCGCTCGGCGTGACCGGGCAACTCCGGCGCGAAAAGCGGCACGGCAACGGTGCCCGTCCGGATGGCGGCGTAGAAGGCCGCGACGTAGTCGAGGCCCTGCGGCGCGAGGATCGCCACGCGATCACCGCGGGACACCAGCTGCTGCAGGCGTGCGCCGATGGCCCGCATCCGGACGCCGAGCTGGGCCCACGTCAGCTCGACGACCCGGCCGTCGTCGGCGCCGGCGTAGTCCAGATAGCGGTAGGCGACCGCGTCGCCGACGAAGGTGATGTTGCGGTCGATCAGCGACGACAGCGTGACGTCCGGGGGCATCTCGACGTTGCCCTCGGCATCGAGACAATCCTCGATCCGCAGCAGACCGGTGGGAGCGACGAAGTCCTGCCGAGCACCGCGAGCCATGTCGGCAGTCTATGCGGCGCAACGGATCACGGCCGTTCAGCCAGAGCTCGGCGCCGCGATCCTGACGAGCATCTTGCCGATGTTGGCCCCCGTGAACAGGCCGTTGAGCGCATCGACGCACGATTCGATTCCGTCATAGATCGTCTCGCGGTGCACCAGCAGACCGCGCGCCTCCCAGGCCCGCAGCGCGGCGAAGGCCTCGTCGAACCGACCCCACTCGTCGAGGGCGTTGAACCCCTGCATCGTGGCGGTCCTGGCGAGCAGGTTGACGTAGTTGGCCGGCCCGGGATGCTCACCGGTCAGGTAGCTGGAGATGACGCCGCACAGCACGACCCTGGCTTTGGACGCCAGCCGCCCCAGCACGGCGTCGAGGATCGGACCGCCGACGTTGTCGAAGTACACGTCGACCCCGCGCGGGCAGTGGGCCTTGAGCGCGGCGCCCACGTCGCCCTCCCGGTAGTCGATGCACGCGTCGAACCCGAAGTCCTCGACCACGGCGCGGCACTTGTCCGGCCCGCCGGCGATGCCCACCACCCTGGCACCGGCGATCTTCGCGATCTGACCCGCCACCGAACCGGTCGCACCCGCGGCGGCCGAGACCACGACGGTCTCCCCCGCCTGCGGCCGCCCGACGTCGTTCATCCCGAAGTAGGCGGTGGCCCCGGTCGGGCCGTAGATGGACATGACCGCGGGCTGGTCGATCTCGGCCATTCCGGTCACGGGCGTGCAGAACAGGTCGTCGCGGACGATGACGTACTCCTGGAACCCGGACAGCGTGGTGACCACGTCGCCGACGGCGTAGGCGGGGCACCGGGACTCCACGACCTCGCCGATGCCCGCCGCCCTGACGACCTCGCCGAGTCCGACGGGCGGCAGGTATCCCGGCTGATCGTCGAGCCAGGTCCTGGCCGCGGCATCGATGCCGACGTAGGTCGTCCGCACCAGCGCCTCGCCGTCACCGGGCCGGGGCGCCGGCGTGACGACGAGTTCGGTGTCGTCGGGCCGAACCAGACCCGTCGGTCGCCGTCGCAGGACGATCTGGCGGTTCAGCAGGTCGGCCATTGCTGGTCAGGCGATGATGCGGCCGAGGTAGGGCGTCATGCCGTTGGTGCGCACCGGCGAAACCTTCACGACCGGGTCGGTCGCCTCCAGCATCTGCCCGTTGCCGAGGAACAGTGCGACGCTCTGCGCGCCGTCCGGGCCGTAGAAGATCAGGTCGCCAGGCAGGGCCTGGCTGGGGGCGATCTTCTGGGCCGCCCGGTACTGGTCGCCCGACGAGCGCGGCATCTTGATGCCGGCGCCCGCGAAGGCGTAGACGATGAGGCCCGAGGCGTCGAACCCGACGACGCGGGGCGCCGGCGCCGGCGCCGGCAGCACACCGAGCAGGGGCGCACCGGGGACGGTGCCGAAACCGGTGGCCGGGTCGGTGCCCGGCACGTTGGCGCGCTGCTCGGTGGTGAGGTCGTCATTCGTCGCACCGCTGCCGAGGCTGGGGCCGTTGGCGTCACCGCCGCCGTAGGAGAACGGAACACCGCGCTGGGACAGCGCGCGCGAGATCACGAAGTCGATGGCCTGCTGGTTGCGCGCCGGCCGCGTGAACGGATCGGCGTTGGCCACGCCCGGCGTCACCGCCAGCAAAGCCAGGCTGATCATCACGGCGTAGATGCGTCGCATCGTCCATCCCTCTCTCTTCGATCGAACACGTCACTTCTACCGCTCGGGATGCCCGCAATCCCAATTGCCGCGTGGCTCAACGCCAATGAGCCGCCATACCGTGACCGAACGGTGACGCCCGCCGACCGGTAGGTTGCATGGCCATGGACGCACGCTCGGGAACCTGGTCGGCTCGGTTGTGGGACGACGTCGAGACGATCTTCGCGGCGATCCTCGAGCATCCGTTCGTGACCGGGCTGACCGACGGCAGCCTCGAACCCGAGGTCTTCGCGCACTACGTCGCCCAGGACGTCCACTACCTCCGCGACTACGCCCGGGCGCTGGCGATCGTCGGCGCCAAGGCGCCCACGCTGGCGGACACCGCGATGTTCGCCCGGCACGCGGCCGAGGTGTACGACGTCGAACTCGCCCTGCACGGATCGCTGCTGCCCGCCCTCGGCCTGGACCCCGGCGCGGTCGACGCCACCCCGGTCGCCCCCACGACGCAGGCCTACTGCAGCTACCTGCTGGCCACGACGCTCGCCGGCAGCTTCGCCGACGGGTTGGCCGCGGTCCTGCCCTGCTACTGGATCTACGCCAGGGTCGGTGCCGCGCTGCTCGCCGAGGGGTCGCCCGATCCGCGGTTTCAGCGGTGGATCGACAGCTACGGCGGGGAGGACTTCGCGGCCACCGTCGGCCAGGTGCTCGACCTGACCGACCGCCTCGGGGCCACGCTCAGCCCGGCGCAGGAGGCCTCCGCCCGGGCGCACTTCGTCACGACGTCGCGCTACGAGTGGATGTTCTTCGACGCGGCCCACCGTCGCGAGGCGTGGCCGGTCTGAGGCCGCGACCGGATCGCCGATTCCGGTCCCCGCCGACACCGTCGCGGAGCACGATGGGGGTAGGGGCCCGACGGGCCCGTCACCGACGTCACCGCAGGAGGACGGCACCATGACACGCACCGGGCTCGGATCGCTTCGGCAGGGTGGACTCAACTGGAATAGCTTGCCGCTGAAGCTCTTTGCCGGCGGGAACGCGAAGTTCTGGGATCCCGCCGACATCGACTTCAGCAGGGACCGCGAGGATTGGCAGTCGCTGACGGAGGTCGAGCGCGACTGGGCGACCCGGCTGTGCGCCGAGTTCATCGCCGGTGAGGAGGCGGTCACCGAGGACATCCAGCCGTTCATGTCGGCGATGCGGGCCGAGGGGCGCCTGGGCGACGAGATGTACCTGACCCAATTCGCGTTCGAGGAGGCCAAGCACACCCAGGTGTTCCGCCTGTGGCTCGACGCCGTGGGGGTCACCGAGGACCTGCACCACTACCTCGACGACCTGCCCGCCTACCGCCAGATCTTCTACGAGGAGCTACCCGAGTCGCTCGAGCGGCTGACGACCGACCCGTCGCCGGCGGCCCAGGTCGCCGCGTCGGCGACGTACAACCACGTCATCGAGGGCATGATGGCGCTCACGGGATACTATGCGTGGCACAAGATTTGCGTGAGCCGCGACATCCTGCCCGGCATGCAGGAGCTGGTGCGCCGCATCGGTGACGACGAACGCCGCCACATGGCGTGGGGCACGTTCACCTGCCGGCGGCACGTGGCGGCCGACGACGCCAACTGGGCGGTGTTCGAGACGCGCATGAACGACCTGATCCCGCTGGCGCTGAGCAACACGCAGGAGGGGTTCGCGCTCTACGACGAGATCCCGTTCGGCCTCGAGATGGACGAGTTCATGCAGTACGCCTCCGACAAGGGCATGCGGCGCTTCGGCACCATCGGCAGCGCCAGGGGCAGGGCGGTCGAGGAGATCGACCTGGACTACTCGCCGCTGCACCTCGAGGAGACGTTCGCCGACGAGGACCGCAAGGCCCTCGCCGGCGCGTCGGCCTAGCGGTTAGCGCAGCGCGGCGAGCGCGGCGTCGTAGTCCGGCTCCTCGGCGATCTCGGGAACCAGCTCGGAGTAGGCGACGTTGCCGTCGGTGCCGATGACGACGACGGCGCGGCCCAGCAGCCCGGCCATCGGGCCGTCGGTGATGGTGATGCCGTAGTCCGCGCCGAAGGTGTCGCGGAAGGCCGACGCCGGCTTGACGTTGTCGATGCCCTCGGCGCCGCAGAACCGGTTCTGCGCGAACGGCAGATCGTTCGACACGCACAGCACCGCGACACCGCTGTCGGCGACGCGCTCGTTGAAGGTACGCACGCTCGTCGCGCACACCGGCGTGTCCACCGAGGGAAAGATGTTGAGCAGCAAGGCCTTTCCGCGGTAGTCCTCACTGGTGACGGTGCCGAGGTCGGTACCGGTGAGGGTGAACGCCGGGGCAGGCGATCCGACGGCGGGAAGCTCGCCGACGGTGTTGATGGGATTTCCACGCAGGGTTATCTGTGCCATGGCCACAGTCTGCCAAGGTGGGGACGGTTGCGTCGCGCCGGGGGTGGGTCGGCTGCTCAGTACGCGAGCTGATTGACCGCCGCAGCGAACACACCCGGCAGAACCGTTGCCGCAGGCACGATCCGGGCCCGCAACCCGGCGTGGGCACCGGCCCGCACCAGACCCGCGGTGAGGAGGCGATACCTGCGGGTGGCCCGGCGCCACCGGCGGTCGTAGTCCCCGGGCCGTCCGGTGACGATGGAGTCGACGAGCAGCTCCGCGGCGCCGAACGCCAGGCCCATGCCCTCCCCGGTCAGTGCGTCGACGTAACCCGCTGCGTCACCGACCAAGAGCACGCGCCCCGCGGTCCGGCTGCTGACGTTCTGCCGCAACGGGCCCGCGGCGCGGTCCTGGCCGTGCGCGTGACCGTGCACCCGGGCTGCCAGTTCGGGGAACTCCTCGAGGTGACGGTCGAAGCCGCCGCGGGTGGAACCGAGGATCGCGATGCCGACGCAGTCCTCGGCGACGGGCGTGACGTAGGCCTCGGCACCGGGCGCCCAGTGCACCTCCACCGAATCCGTCCACGGGGCGATCTGGACGTGGCGGCGAATGCCCCACCGGCGCGGGCCTCGGCCCGGCCTTTCCAGACCCAGCGAACGCCGGATCGGCGAGTGCAGGCCGTCGGCCGCCGCGAGGTAGCGAGCCTGCAGTCCGCCCGTGCGGACCGACGACGCGTCCTGCTGCACGCGGCCGACAGTGGCCTCGACGACGCGCACGCCCGCCTCGTCGGCAGCCTTCTGCAGCGCCGTACTGAGGACCGTGCGACGCACGCCGAGGCCGGCGCCGGCGCGGAACGGGGCCTCCACGCGTCGGGCGCCATCCAGGTAGCGGATGCCGCGCAAGGGTCTGCCCTCCGGCGCCACCCCGAGGGTGTCGAGGTGCGCCAGGGTGTGGGGCATCATGCCCTCCCCGCAGGCCTTGTCGATGGCACCGTGGCGGCGCTCGACGACGGTGACGTCGAGGCCCGCCCGTCGGGCGTAGAGCGCGGTGGCCAGCCCGGCGGGGCCGCCACCGACCACCAGGAGGTCGATCACCTCAGGCTCGCGAGCGCATCGTTCTCGACGCCGATCCTGGTGCGCAACAACAGCGCATTGAGAGCGGTGAACACCAGCGCGGTCACCCACGCGGTGTGCACCAGCGGCAGCGCGACACCCTCCACCACGACCGCCACGTAGTTCGGATGCGGGATCCACCGATACGGTCCACCCACCACGCGCGACGCGCCGGGGATGATCACCACCCGCGTATTCCATTGCGGGCCAAGCGTTGTGATGCACCACCACCGCAGCACCTGGGCGGCGACCACGAGGGCCAGCATCGGCCAGCCGAGTGCCGGGAGGAACGGCCGGTCCGCGACCAGCGGCTCCACCACGCAGCCCACCAGCAGTCCGACGTGCAGCACCACCATCGCGGGATAGTGGCCGGCCCCGAACTCGGTGCCACCCCGCTCGCGGCTCCAGGCCAGATGACGTTGCGACACGACCAGTTCCGCGACGCGCTCCACCACCACGGCGCCGATCAGCAGCAGATACCAGAGCATGTCGGTCACCGCCACCGCAGCAGCACGAGCTCGGAGCAGAAGCCCGGGCCCATCGCCATCATCAACCCCGACGTGCCCGGTTCCGGTCGCTTGGCGATGGTGTCGCGCAGCACGTGCAGCACCGAGGCCGACGACAGGTTGCCGACCTCGGCCAGCGACCGCCAGGTCAGCTCGAGCGCGTCGTCGGACAGGCCCAGCGTCGCGGTGATCGCCTCGATCACCTTCGGACCGCCGGGATGGCTGACCCAGGTCCCGACCTCCGCGATCGAAGAGCCATGGGCGGCAAGGAAGTTCGTCACGTCGTCGCCGAGGTACTGCTCGACCACCTTGGGGACGTCGGGTGAGAGCACCAGCCGGAACCCGCTGCCGTCGATGTCCCATCCCATGGTGCGCTGCGAGTCCGGGTACAGGTGGCTGCGGGAGTCGAGCACGTCGGGACCCGACGCGCCGATCGCCTGTGCGCGGCGATCGCCGACGGCGACGACGGCGGCCGCACCGTCGCCGAACAGGCTGCTGCCCACGACGGTCGCCATCGACGGATTGCGCTTGGGCACCAGGGAGCACAGCTCGACGGCCACCAGCACCGCGACGTCGTCGGGCGCACCGCGCAGGTAGTCGTTGAGTCGCGCCACCCCGGCCGCGCCCGCGACGCAGCCGAGGCCGAACATCGGCACCCGGCGGACGTCGGGACGAAGACCGATGCGGGCGGCGATGCGGGCCTCGAGCGTAGGCACCGCCAAGCCGGTCACCGTCGTGGAGTAGATGACGTCGACGTCGCTCGGTCGAAGACCCGCGTCCTCGAGCGCCCCCAGCACGGCTGCGCAGCCCAGCTCGACGGCGTGCTCGATGAAGACGTCGTTGGCCCGGCCGAAGTCGTCGAGTTCGGCGTACTGCTCCAGCGACAGCACCATGTGCCGGGAGTCGACCTTGGCGCTGCGATGCAGCTTTCTGATGGGCTCGGCGTATTGCGCGTAGCCCGGGATGGACAACAGCGCCTCCGTCACCTCCGCCTGCGTGTAGCGGTTGGGTGGGAGTTCTCCTCGTACAGCGGCGATCACACTCATGGCACCTCCTGATAGGGATACGACACCCGCGGCCGGTGGGTTCACGGCCTCCCCGTCGAAGCGCGTGTCGGGACCAAGTCAGCGGCTGATGACTTGTCACGCTAGGCCACCCCACCCACCGTGTCAACAGCTGATGACTTACGTCCTGCCAAAGCTAACGATCTGGCAACCCTGGTCCGCGCACCCCCTGTTACCCGAGTGACGGAAGTGATAATTGGGTACCGAGTGGGGACCATCGATCACCAGTCTTCGAACGAGGAGCAGACGTGCACGTCACCGCGAGGGTTCAGCGGATCGCGCGTGCGCTGATCGGCACGCTGGCGGTCCTCGTCGTCGCGGCGCTCCCCCTCGTGGCCGCGCCGGTCGCCGTCGCGGCCGACTGCCCCGACATCGAGGTGGTGTTCGCGCGCGGCACCGACGAGCCGCCCGGTATCGGCGCCGTCGGCCAGGCGCTGGTCGACTCCTTGAAGGCGTTGGACAAGGGCAAGTCGATCCGCTCCTACGCCGTGCAGTACCCGGCGTCGTACGACTTCCTGGCCGTCGCCAACGGCGCCAACGACGCCAGCGCCCACATCCAGGCGACCGCGAAGGACTGCCCCAAGACCAAGATCGTGCTCGGCGGCTACTCGCAGGGCGCCGCGGTCGTCGACGTCGTCACCACCTCGCCGATCGCCGGTCTCGGGTTCAGCGACCCGCTGCCTCCTGCGATGGCCGACCACATCAGCGCCGTGGCCGTCTTCGGCAATCCCTCAGCGCGCCTTGGGCAACCGCTCACCACGCTCAGTCCCCTCTACGGGCCCAAGACCGCGGACATGTGCAACACCGCCGACCCGATCTGCTCGCTGGGCCAGAACTTCAACTCCCACGTGAGCTACCCGCAGTCCGGACTGGTGAAGAAGGCCGCCCAGTGGATCGTCGACAACCACCTGTGACGCCGGCTCAGGCGGCCGAGTACGCCGACCGCAGCCGCCGGCGCCACCAGTCGACCCGTTCGTCGGCGAGGGCGTAGCGCTGCAGCAGCAGAGGATCGGGCGCGGCGGACATCGGTGCGACCGGCAGATAGCCGTCCACGGGCACCAGGGCGCGTTGCGGGGACACCACGTCGCCGGTCAACGTCGCGGTGCCCAGCGCACAGGCGAACGGCAGCTCGGGCAGCGCTCCGGCCAACGCGAGGTCGGCAGCGGCGCCGACGCTGGTCTCCCGCGCCGAGGACACCACGCACGGACGCTCGCCGAGCTCGGCCAACCGCAGCGCGCGCCGCACGCCCCCCAGCGGCCCGCTCCGCAGCACGACGACGTCGACCATCTGGGCCCACCGCACGTCCCCGGCGATCGGAACGTCCACCGCGGCGCGCAGGGCGGCGACGTCGGCGGCGGTGGGGCAGTCCAGCTCGACGAACTCGAGCGCGCCCGCGGCCCGGGTCAGCGCCGCGATCGAGCGCGCCGCCGAGGAATCTACGAGTTCGGTTGCGCGACAACGCATGCGACCGTCGGGACCGAGCGCGTCGCGGACCGCTGCCACGCGGTCGACGTCCGCGGATAGCGTGTCGGGACGCAGGCCGACCTCCACGGCGGCGGTGCGGCACCCCGAGTCGACGACGATGCGGTGGGCCGCGACGGGGTCCACGGCGGCGACGGTGACCGCGATGGGGATGCGACCCCGTCGCGGGTCCGGCCAGCCCACGGTGCCGCCCTCCATCGCGGCGGTCAGCCACCGCACGGCGACCGCGTCGTCGGCGTCGTGGGGCGGGCTGAACTCCCCCCAGCTCTGCGGGCCCTCGAGCAGCATGCCCTCCCGCACGCCCGACCCGTCGCGCGTGGGGATGCCGAAGACCGGCGCGGCGTCGAAATCGATGAGAGCCTTCATCGGCTCCCAAGCTAGCCCCGGCATCGCCGCGTCGAACACGCCGGGTGCGCACCAACTCTTGACTGATTCCAGAAAAGGGCGGCATAGTGGTTCACGTGGCCCAGCAGTCGAATTACCCGGAGCAGCTGCGCCTGGCTGACCTCCGCGTGACGCGTCCGCGGGTCGCGGTGCTCGAGTCCGTCTCAGAGCACCCGCACTCCGACACCGAGACCATCTTCGAGTCGGTGCGCGAAGAGCTACCCGAGGTCTCCCGCCAGACGGTCTACGACGTCCTGGCGGCCCTGACCGCCGTCGGGTTGGTGCGCCGGATCCAGCCGTCCGGCTCGGTCGCCCGCTACGAGTCCCGGGTCGGCGACAATCACCACCACGTGGTCTGCCGGTCGTGTGGCGTCATCGACGACGTCGACTGCGCCGTCGGCGAGGCACCCTGTCTGACCCCCTCCGACGCCGACGGGCTGCTGCAAGGCTTCACCATCGACGAGGCCGAAGTCATCTACTGGGGCGTGTGTGCCCAGTGCGCCGCCGGCGGCTCCACCGCACGAAGTTCCTGAACCCGTTGTGTCACAGCCCGTTTCACCTCTCTCGAAAGGAATGTTGTGTCATCTGATACCTCCCACAGCCGCCCCCCGTACCCGGAGGAGCCGACCGCCAGCAAGAGCGAGAGCGAGAATCCGGCGATCGAGTCGCCCAAGCCCAAGGCGCACGGTCCGCTGAAGAACCAGGACTGGTGGCCCGAGCAGATCGACGTCTCCAAGCTGCACCGGCAGTCCTCGAAGGCCAACCCGTTCGGTGAGGACTTCGACTACGCCAAGGAATTCGCCAAGCTCGACGTGGAGGCGCTGCGCAACGACGTCGTCGCGCTCATGACGTCGTCGCAGGACTGGTGGCCCGCCGACTACGGCAGCTACGCCGGCCTGTTCATCCGGATGAGCTGGCACGCCGCGGGCACCTACCGCATCTTCGACGGCCGCGGCGGCGGCGGACAGGGCAGCCAGCGGTTCGCCCCGCTCAACAGCTGGCCCGACAACGCGAACCTGGACAAGGCGCGCCGGCTGCTATGGCCGATCAAGCAGAAGTACGGCAGCAAGATCTCGTGGGCCGACCTCCTGGTCTTCGCCGGCAACTGCGCACTCGAGTCCGCCGGGTTCAAGACGTTCGGCTTCGGCTTCGGCCGCGAGGACATCTGGGAGCCCGAGGAGATCCTCTTCGGCGAAGAGGACACCTGGATGGGCACCGACAAGCGCTATGGCGGCACCAACGACAGCGACCGCACCCTGGCCGAACCGTTCGGCGCCACCACGATGGGTCTGATCTACGTCAATCCCGAAGGGCCCGAAGGCAAGCCGGACCCGCTGGCCGCCGCGCACGACATCCGTGAGACGTTCGGCCGGATGGCGATGAACGACGAGGAGACCGCCGCGCTGATCGTCGGTGGCCACACCCTCGGCAAGACCCACGGCGCGAGCGCCGACGCGGTCGGTCCCGAGCCCGAGGGCGCCCCCATCGAGCAGCAGGGCCTGGGCTGGAAGTGCCCCTTCGGCTCCGGCAATGCCGGCGACACCATCACCAGCGGTCTGGAGGTGGTGTGGACCCAGACGCCGACGCAGTGGAGCAACGGCTACCTGGAACTGCTCTACGGCAACGAGTGGGAGCTGACCAAGAGCCCCGCCGGCGCGTGGCAGTTCGAGGCCAAGGACGCCGAGGCGACCATCCCCGACCCGTTCGGCGGACCGCCCCGCAAGCCGACGATGCTGGTGACCGACGTGTCGATGCGCGTCGACCCGATCTACGGGCGCATCACCCGGCGGTGGCTCGACCACCCCGAGGAGATGAACGACGCGTTCGCCAGGGCCTGGTACAAGCTGCTGCACCGCGACATGGGCCCGGTCTCCCGCTACCTCGGTCCGTGGGTTCCCGAGCCGCAGATCTGGCAGGACCCGGTGCCCGCCGTCGACCACGAGCTGATCGACGAGGACGACATCGCGTCGCTGAAGGGCAAGGTGCTCGACTCCGGGCTGTCCGTCCCGCAGTTGGTCAAGACGGCGTGGTCGGCCGCGGCGAGCTTCCGCAGCACCGACAAGCGCGGTGGCGCGAACGGCGCCCGGTTGGCGCTGGAACCGCAGCGTCACTGGGAGGTCAACGAGCCGTCCGAGTTGAACCGGGTGCTGCCGGTGCTCGAAGGCATCCAGCAGGAGTTCAACGCGGCGGGCACCAAGAAGGTCTCGCTGGCCGACCTCATCGTGCTGGCCGGGTCCGCGGCGGTCGAGAAGGCCGCCAAGGACGGCGGTTTCGACATCTCGGTGCACTTCGCGCCGGGACGCACCGATGCGACGCAGGCCGAGACCGACGTCGAGTCCTTCGCGGTCCTCGAACCCCGCGCCGACGGATTCCGCAACTACGTGCGACCCGGTGAGAAGGCGCCGCTGGAGCAGATGCTGCTCGAGCGGGCCTACTTCCTGGATCTGACGGCACCGGAGCTGACCGCGGTGATCGGTGGCCTGCGGGCGCTGAACGTCAACCACGGCGGCACCAAGCACGGCGTGTTCACCGAGACGCCGGGCGTGCTCACCAACGACTTCTTCGTGAACCTGCTCGACATGGGCACGGAGTGGAGGTCGGCGACGACCGGTGAGAACGTCTACGAGGGCCGCGACCGGGCCACCGGCGAGATCAAGTGGACGGCCACGGCCAACGACCTGGTGTTCGGCTCGCACTCCGTGCTGCGGGCACTGTCCGAGGTCTACGCCCAGGACGACTCCAAGGAGAAGTTCGTGGAGGACTTCGTCGCGGCGTGGGTCAAGGTCATGAACAACGACCGCTTCGACCTCGAGAAGTTCTAGCCACCTCTGCAGCCCGAGGGAAGCACCCCGCGAACCACCCGGTTCGCGGGGTGTTCCCGTCTTGCGATGATGGTGTCGATGGCTACTCGATGGCAGGACGCCGACGTGCCGCGCGGCACGGACTACGACGCCCGCTGGGCGACACTCGCCGCCTCCGGTGCGAGCGTGCACGGCGAGGCCGACCTCGTGGCGGAACTGCTCGGCCGACGCGATGGCCGGCACGTCCTGGACGCCGGTTGTGGCACCGGCCGGGTCGCCATCGAACTGGCCCGTCGCGGGCATTCGGTCGTGGGCATCGACGCCGACGCCGCGATGCTCGACGTCGCCATGGCGAAGGACACCGCCGTCACCTGGGTGCTCGCCGACCTGGCGGACGTCGGCACGCACGTCGAGGAGGTCTTCGACGTCGTCCTGCTGGCCGGCAACGTGATGATCTTCCTCGCCCCCGGCACCGAGGGCGACGTGCTGGCCCGCCTGGCCGGGCGGCTGTCCCCCACCGGGCTCCTGGTGGCGGGCTTCTCGCTGCGACCGGGCCGGCTGACGCTCGCGGACTACGACCGGCTGGCCGCCGCGGCCGGGTTGCAGCTCGCGCACCGGTGGGCGACGTGGGAACGCGACCCCTACGCGGGCGGCGACTACGCGGTGTCGGTGCACCGCCGGACCCCGGCTCCGCCCGGCACGGCGTAGCCGCTGGCGGACACGTCGTCGCAGGGCGGTGTTCAGACCGAGTCGCTAAGCTGGCGCCTTCTGGGGGTCGGCGCTCGACGAACGAGGAGCATGATGGTTGCTGAAACCAGTAGCGAACCCGTGGCAGCGCCCGTGCCCGCGGCGTCCAAGGCGGGCGCCGGTCACATTCGACTGACGTCGCACGCCGGCGGCGTCGGCGCGCTGCAGATCCGTTGGGGCGCCTCGACGGCCACCGAACGCGGACCGGTGATCGGCACCACCACGAAGCGGGCCCACCGCAACGTGATCGGCACGCACAGCGGGTCCTACGGCGTGTACCGGGCACTCGCCGTCGCGGCGGGTGCGCTGTCGCGGGAGCACAAGGCCGACCTCACCGACACCGCGCCGACGGACGTCATCGGGCCCTACCCGCAGTGGAGCGAACCGGGCACGATCGTCAGCCTCGATCCCTGGGGTGCGATGGTCGCCGAGGTGTTCGCCGACGAGCTCGCCGCGGGCCACGACATGCGCCCGACGATCGCCGTCACCAAGGCGCACGTGATCCTGCCCGAGGTCGTCGACGCCGTGCGCACCGGGCGGCTCGTCCCCGACGGCCGGGTGCTGCTGCCCACCGGTGCCGCACTGGTCACCAAGGCCGCCATCGAACCGGTCTGGTACCTACCCGGCGTCGCGCAGCGATTCGGTTGCAGCGAAACCGATCTGCGCCGGGTGCTGTTCGAGGAGACCGGTGGCATGTACCCCGAACTCGTCACGCGCTCCGATCTCGAGGTGTTCCTCCCCCCGATCGGCGGTCAGACCGTCTACGTGTTCGGCGACGCCCGTGACCTCGCCGACCCGTCGGTCGAGCTGACCGCCCGCGTGCACGACGAGTGCAACGGCTCCGACGTGTTCGGTTCCGACATCTGTACGTGCAGGCCGTATCTCACGCACGCCATCGAGGAATGCATCCTCGGCGCGCAGCGCGGCGGCGTGGGGCTGGTCGCCTACTCGCGCAAGGAGGGTCGCGCCCTCGGCGAGGTGACGAAGTTCCTGGTGTACAACGCGCGCAAGCGTCAGGTCGGCGGCGACACCGCCGACCAGTACTTCGCCCGCACGGAATGCGTTGCGGGCGTTCAGGACATGCGCTTTCAAGAGTTGATGCCCGACGTGCTGCACTGGCTCGGCGTTCGCAAGATCCACCGGCTGGTGTCGATGAGCAACATGAAGTACGACGCCATCACCGGCTCGGGCATCGAGGTCGGCGAACGGGTCAACATCCCCGAAGAGCTGGTGCCCGCGGACGCCCGCGTCGAGATCGACGCCAAGATGGCCGCCGGATACTTCACCCCCGGCCCCGTTCCGGATGCCGACGACCTGAAACGGACGAAGGGCCGCGGGTTGGGCGGATGAGCCTGCGCACCTCCCCGCAGCCGCACCCCGACCCGGCTGACGGCGCGGTCGCACTGCTGCGGACCACCGGCGCCATCCGCGAGCGCGCGGTCCACCTCTTGGATCGGGCCCGCGCGGGGCACTCGACCTGGTTCGAGGTCGACGACGCGTCGCTGCCCGTCGCGGTCGCCGAGGTCGTCGACGTCACGCGCTCGCGCTACCCCGCCCTCGACATCCCGTTCCACAGCCGCTGGCGCCACTTCGAGGCCGGCGGCGTCGACCGCAAGGCGGAGTTGGACGCCCGGCTGGCCACCCTCGACGCGGCGGCACGGGCCCGCGCGATGATCGACCTCACCGTGGTCAGCGTGCTGCTCGACGCCGGCGCCGGACCCGACTGGGCCTACGACGAGGCCGCCAGCGGACAGCGGTTCACCCGCTCCGAGGGCCTCGGCGTGGCGTCGTTCAACGCATTCATGGACGGCGTCTTCTCTGGCGACCGGGGCGCTCCCCTACGCGTCGACGCCGCGGGTCTGGCGGCCGTCACCGCCGAGGATCTCGCCGGCGCGTTCCAGGCGGGGCCGGACAATCCCCTGGTCGGCATCGAGGGCCGGGTCCGCCTGCTGCACCGGCTCGGCGCCGCGCTGGCCGCTCAGCCCGAGACGTTCGGGCCGCTGGGACGGCCCGGCGGACTGTTCGACCGTCTGCTTCCCGCCGAAGGCCCGGCGACGGTCACCGCGCACGACATCCTCTCCGAACTGCTGGGATCGCTGTCGGGAATCTGGTTGGCGGACAACGTGATCGGCGACCACAGGCTCGGTGACTGCTGGCCCCACCCCGCGGTGCCGGGTCGGGGCGCCTCGCACGGCTGGATGCCCTTCCACAAGCTGTCGCAGTGGCTGACCTACTCCCTGCTCGAACCGTTCGCCTGGGGTGGCGTCCGCGTGACGGACCTCGACGCCCTCACCGCGCTCCCCGAATACCGCAACGGCGGCCTGCTCCTGGACACCGGTGTGCTGCGGATGCGCGACCCCGGATGGGTCAGGCAGCCCTGGGCGGTGCACGACGAGCTGGTCGTCGAGTGGCGCGCGCTGACCGTGGCGCTGCTCGACGAACTGGCACCGCGCGTCCGCGCGGCACTGGGGGTCGACGCCGCGCGGCTGCCGCTGGCGTGCGTGCTCGAAGGTGGCACCTGGGCCGCGGGTCGCGTTCTGGCGCAACGTCTTCGGGACGGCCTGCCGCCGTTCGTCATCGTCAGCGACGGCACCGTCTTCTGAGAGGATGCGCATGAGTCAGACCGACACGCTCCATCTGATCGACCACCCCCTGGTGGCGCACAAGATGACCCTGCTGCGGCGAAAGGAGTCCTCCACCAAGACCTTTCGCCAACTGGTCAACGAGATCGCCGCGTTGGTGGCCTATGAGGTGTTGCGCGACGTGCCGCTGCACGACGTCGAGATCGAGACGCCACTGGAGACCATGACCGGCCGCATGATCGACGGCAAGAAGCTGGTGTTCGTCTCGATCCTGCGGGCGGGCACCGGCATCCTCGACGGCATGCTCGACGTGGTGCCGAGCGCGCGGGTCGGCCACATCGGTCTGTACCGCGACCCCAAGACCCTCGTCGCCGTCGAGTACTACTTCAAGATGCCCGGCGATCTGCACGAGCGCGACGTCGTGATCGTCGACCCCATGCTGGCGACCGGCAATTCCGCCGTCGCGGCGGTGGACCGGCTCAAGGAGTGCGGGCCCAAGTCGATCAAGTTCGTCTGCCTGCTCACGTGCCCGGAGGGGGTGGCCGCCATGCGGGAGGCGCATCCCGACGTGCCCATCTACACCGCCGCCGTCGACCGCCAGCTCGACGAGCACGGCTACATCCTGCCCGGGCTCGGCGACGCCGGAGACCGCATCTTCGGCACCAAGTAGCGCCGCAGCGTCAGACCCGGCGGGGCAGCTGAGCGCCGATCAGCGGGGCGATCTTGTCGGCCATGTAGACGTGTCCGGCGTTGGTGGGGTGCACCCCGTCGCGGCCGATGAGGTCGGGCCGGTCGACGAACCAGCCCGCGGCGATCGGGTCGAAGAACGTGGCGCCCGCCAGCAGCGCCTGCGCCGACAGCACGTCGCGGATCGAGTAGATGCTGGGCGGCACGTTGGCGGTGGGCCACGGCGGCCCGATCACCAGGAGCTTCGCGTCGGGGGCGATGGCGTGGGCCAGCGCCAGCGCGCCGCCGATCTCACCGCCCAGCGTGACGGGGTCGACGCCCTGGTCGTTGCGCGAACCGTAGAACACGACCAACACGTCGTCGGGCTTCACCGCCCGCGCCGTCAAGTCCCCGAACAGGTTGCCCTGGTCGCCCCGCACGCCGTAGCCGGCCCGTCCCTCGGCCGCGACGTCGGCGACGACGTTGAGGCCCTGGCGGTTCAGCGTCTTCCAGGCTCGGACGGGCCAGGCGTTGGGGCCTTGGCCGCCGATGGCGGTGCCGTTGGTGTAGGAGTCCCCGACCACGGCGACGCGGACGGCGGGCGCGCTCGCGGTGTCATAGGACGGGACCCGGGCCTGCGGTACCTGCAGCACAAGG
Organism: Mycolicibacterium madagascariense; assembly: GCF_010729665.1. NCBI lineage: Bacteria > Bacillati > Actinomycetota > Actinomycetes > Mycobacteriales > Mycobacteriaceae > Mycobacterium > Mycolicibacterium madagascariense. Next base: position 3,097,759 of record NZ_AP022610.1, read on the forward strand.
CCGAGGAACAGGGCGACCGAGAGGACGAAGGTGCAGAGCCGGCTCATCAACCGGCTCGCACGCGAAGGCTTTCGGGCCGCGCCCCCACCGGCGCGTGCAGCGGGGTCGGCGTTCCGTCGGGTCGGGCGCCCTGGCCGGACTCGTGCGGCGTGGTGTGGTCCAGGTCGACGGGCGGCTTGCGTTCACCGACCATGCGGCGCATCCACATCCTGGCGGGCTCCTCGACGAAGTGAAACATCAGTATTGCCAACACGATCGACACCAGGATCAGGCCGGCGAAGATCAGCTTGGCCGAGATGCTCGGCACCATCTCGATGCGGTACTGCGCCATGATCCACAGCCACGCGGTGTGCACCAGCTCGTGGACCATGTACAGCCCGAACGACACCTGCCCGCCGTAGACCAGCAACCGGGTGGACAACAGCGCGGGCAGGGTGCCGATACCGATCGCGAGGGTCACGACCACCGGCATGAAGAAAACGTCGACGAGGCCGAAGTCGTCGCGGATGGTGGGCACCGGGTGCCCGTCGAACCAGTACAGGGCGCCCACGGTGACGGCGATCAGCGCGATCGAGGCGTACCCGGCGCCGCGACGGGCGCGGTCGGTGGGCCGCAGCTTGCGTACGGCCGCACAGGCCAGCGCGCCCGCGGTGAACTGCAGCACGATGCGCGGCAGCCAACTCCACGGCGTGTAGAACTGTCCGCCGGAGCCGACCAGCAGCAGCAGCGGGGGCAGGGTCGCAGCGAACGCCAGCAGGAGCAGTCCCCGCGCCCTGGTCGCCCGCTCGATCCGGAACACCACCAGCACCAGCAGCCCGAACAGCAGGTACGCCAGCCACTCGGCGCTGATCGACCAGGCAGGCCCGTCCCAGCTGGAGAAGTCGAAGAACGGCTGGAACCACAGCTGCACCATGGCCAGCTGGCGGAGGTAGTTGATCGCCGTCAGCGAATCGGCCTGGGGCGAGGGGAAGTCGCCGACGTTGAGGGTGAACACGATCCACAGCGCCGCCAGATGCATCGTCACGACGTACAGCGGCCACACCCTGGCCAGCCGCAGCCACAGGAAGTGCAGTGTGGCCCTGACCGAGAAGGCATTGCCCATCCGGTCCAGGTAGTTCCACGTCAGCACGAACCCGCTGAGGATGAAGAACAGGTCGACGCCCTGTGCGCCGCAGTCCAGGATCGGCTTGAACGAGTCGTACAGCGGCGGGGACGCCATCTGCAGCAGCGGACGGAAGTGGAACAGGACCACCCAGAGTGCGGCGACGATGCGCAGCCCGGACAGGGCCTTGATCTCTCCGCTGCGCACGACACTCTTTCCGTAACGGGGGCCATTCTCTTCGCGCGGATACCGCGCCGTTGCGTCCGCCGGCCGTGCGGTCAGCGACCAGGCACCGGCTCATGGCAGGGTAACAGCGCCGCCGGAGCGCGCACGGGTCCGCAACGCTGTGCAGTTGCTGGATGTGACGTGTCCCCGTACGTTCGGCAGCCGGCCCCCGACCGCGAGGATTCCCATGCCCGAAGTCACCCGTCCGCCCCGCAGAACCGTCATCGTCGGAGCGGGAATCGGCGCGGTCGCCGTCACCGCGGCCGGCTGCGGAAGCTCCGCACAGACGCCGTCCGCGAGCTCGACGTCGGCCCCGGCCTCCACTGCCTCCCCGTCCGGTTCCGTGCTCACCAAGACCTCCGACGTGCCCGTCGGGTCGGGCGTGATCGTGGCGGACACCGTGATCACCCAGCCGACGGCCGGGGTGTTCAAGGGTTTCTCACCGGTCTGCCCGCACCGCGGGTGCAACGTCAACGCCGTCACCGACGGCAAGATCATCTGCCCCTGCCACGACAGCGAGTTCGACCTCGACGGCAGCGTCGTCAAGGGCCCGGCCAAGGCGCCGCTGGCCGCGAAACCGATTGCCGTGCAGGGCACCTCGATCGTCGCCGGGTGACCCGCTAGCCGGCTGCCCGCGCTGTGGCAGGCTCTGCAGACGTGGAGCTCCCGCGTCCCGACCCCGACGTCCCCCACCTCGCCGACGTCACGCCCTCGGTGCTGGCCGCCATGGGCGTGCCCGGCTTCGAGCCTCGAATCCCGTTGCGCGACGGCCTGTCCGGTGCCTGCGTGCTGCTCGTCGACGGGCTCGGCGCCGAGCTGCTCGACGCCTTTCGTCACGATGCGCCCGTGCTGGCCGAGCTCCGCGGGCGCACGCTCGGCGTCGGCTTCCCCGCGACGACCGCCGCCGGATTGGCCGCCATCGGCACCGGCGTCGCGAGCGGCGCACACGGCATGGTCGGGTACACCTTCCGGCTGCCGGGCACCGGCGTGATCAATGCCCTGCAGTGGCGGCCCCATCCGCGGGGTGAGGATCTGCGCGACGCGGTGGCCCCCGAGAACGTCCAGCCCCGCCCGACGGTCTTCGAGCGCGCGGCCGGGGCAGGGTTCGCGGTGAGCGTGGTGTCCTCCGCGCAGTTCGCCGGTTCCGGCCTGACCCGCGCGGTGCTGCGGGGCGCCCGCTACATCGGGGTGCACGGCCTCGGCGACCTCGCCGCAGGCGTCCGCCAGGTGATCGCCGACCGCGGGTTCTGCTACGGCTATCACGGCGACCTCGACCTGATCGGTCACCTGCACGGGCCGGGGTCGCTGCCGTGGCGACTGCAGCTGCGCCAGGTCGACCGGTTGGTCGCCTCGGTGCTCGAGGACCTGCCCCCGGGCGCCCTGCTCGCCGTCGTCGCCGACCACGGCATGGTGGGCGTGACCGACGCCGACCGGGTGGACCTCGACGCCGACGCGACGCTCCTCGACGGCGTGGCGGCCCTCGGCGGCGAGGCGCGGGCCCGCCACGTCTACGTCGACGACGGCGCCCTCGACGCCGTCCTCGCCGCCTGGCGGGAGACCCTCGGCGACCGGGCGTGGGTGGTCCCGCGCGACGAGGCCATCGCGGCGGGATGGTTCGGCCCTACCGTCGCCGACGGCGTGCGGGAGCGCATCGGTGACGTGGTCGCCGCAGGCCGGGACCGCGCCGTCATGGTCCGGCGCACGGCCGAACCGCTCGAGTCGGGCCTGCTCGGCCACCACGGCTCGCTGACCACCGCCGAGCAGCACGTCCCCCTGCTGCTGGCCTACGGCTAACCTCGTCGCCGTGATCGTGCTGCTGCCGCCGTCGGAGACCAAGCGCGACGGTGGCGACGGGCCTCCGCTGGCGCCGTCCGCCCTGTCCTTCCCCGAGCTCGGGGACGTGCGCGCGGCGCTGCTCGACGAGCTGGTGGCGCTGGCCGCCGACCGGCCCGCGGCCCGGCGCGCACTCGGCATCTCCGCCGCACAGGACGGCGAGATCGACCGCAACGCCGCCCTGACGTCGTCACCCACCATGGCGGCGATCGACCGCTACACCGGCGTGCTGTACGACGCGCTCGACGTCGGCTCGCTGTCCGGGGCGGCGGCCGCCCGCGCACGGTCACGGCTGGCGGTCGGCTCGGCGCTGTTCGGGCTGCTGCGCGCCGACGACGCCATCCCGGCCTACCGGCTGTCGGCGGGCTCGAAGCTGCCGGGCCGCCCGACGATGGCGGCGCGCTGGCGTCCCGTCCTCGAACCGGTGCTCGCCCGCCTGGCGGCCGACGAGCTGGTCGTCGACCTCAGGTCCGGGTCCTACGCCGCGCTGGGCCGGCTGCCCGGCGCGGTCGACGTCGACGTCGTGGCCGAGCGGCCCGACGGCACGCGCGCGGTGGTCAGCCACTTCAACAAGGCCCACAAGGGCAGGCTGGCCAGGGTGCTGGCGAGCAGCCGGTCCGAGCCGTCGGACGCCGCCGCGGTGGCCGCGCTGGCCCGGCGGGCGGGCATGCGGGTCGAGCGCTCGGGCAACGCGCTGGTCGTCGTGGTGCCGGCCTAGGGGCTCACCTGCGGTGTGGTCGCGGTGCGGTCGAGGTTCCGTCGAGGGTTGCCTCCGGAGGGCGTATCGGCCACGGATGCGTCATCGAATGATGACGCCTGCGCCCGCGATCATCCTCCCCGAGACCACGTACCCAAGACCCACCTACCCAAGACCACGTGCCCGGTCAGAGCGTGCCGAACAGCTCGATCGCATTGCCGTCGGGATCGGCGATGAACATCCAGCCCATCCCGGGCACCGGCGCGAACTCGGTGGGCGGCTCGACCACGGCGTAGCCCGCGGCTTCGACGTCGGCCGCGACCTCGCGCAGGTTCTGCACGCCGATGGTGACGTAGCGCAACCCCGCCTGCGCCCGGCCGCCACCGGGCGTCGGACCCAAGGCGGGTGGGGTGTCGTAGGTGACCAGCTTGAGGACGGCGGACCCCAGGGCGTACCGGCGTTGCGAGCCGTCGGCGAAGGCGATGTCACCCTGGTGCTCGAGCCCGAGGAAGCCCTCGTAGAACTCGACCATCGCCTCGAGGTTGGTGGTCACCAGGCCGATCTCGATGCTGGGGCTGAGCAGATCCAGGCGCACGGTCGGAGCCTAACCGGCGATGCCGACTTCCCCGCCCGAACGTTCGTCTGACACACTGGTGGGCGAGGGGAGTATTCCTTACGCCACGGCGTCGTCATCACGTTGCCCACAGTTGAGCAGCCGGTGCCGTGGACCGCATCAGTGCGGTGGCAGAGACCTCGGCCGTTTCTCGACGTCCGGAGGCAGTCCCCCCATGCAGGTCACCCAACTCGAATGGATCGTCACCCTCGCCGTGACGATCGCCGTTCTCCTGTTCGACATCGTCGTCATCGCGCGCCGACCCCACGAACCGTCGATCCGCGAGTGCGCGATCGCCCTGTCGGTCTACGTCGGCCTGGCCGTGGCGTTCGGCGTCTGGGTGTGGTTCTCGCACGGCAGCCAGTACGGCGTCGAGTTCTTCGCCGGCTGGCTGACCGAGTACAGCCTGTCGATCGACAACCTGTTCATCTTCCTGATCATCATGGCGAGCTTCAACGTGCCGAAGAAGTATCAGCAGGAGGCGTTGCTGGTTGGCATCATCCTCGCGCTGATCTTCCGCGGCGTCTTCATTGCGCTCGGCGCGGTGGCGATCGAGCAGTTCTCCTGGGTGTTCTACGTCTTCGGCGCGTTCCTCGTCTACACCGCGATCACGTTGGCGCGTGACAACGACCACGACGACGACGCCGAGAACGCCGTCGTGAAATTCGCCCGCAACCACCTCACGCTGACCGACAGGTGGGACGGCCTCAAGCTTTGGATCGCGGAGAACGGCGCCAGGGCGATGACGCCGATGTTCCTCGTCATCGTCGCGTTGGGCACGACCGACCTGCTCTTCGCGCTCGACTCGATCCCGGCGATCTACGGGCTGACCCAGGAGCCGTACCTGGTGTTCACGGCGAACGTCTTCGCGCTGATGGGGCTGCGCCAGCTCTACTTCCTGCTCGGCGACCTGCTCAAGCGGCTGGTCTACCTGTCCAAGGGGCTGGCGTTCATCCTGGCGTTCATCGGCGTGAAGCTGGTGCTGCACGCCCTGCACCAGAACGAGGTGCCGTTCATCAACGGCGGCCAGCACGTGCCCGTGCCGGAGATCCCGACGCTGCTGAGCCTCGGCGTGATCGTCCTCGTGCTGGTCGTCACGACGGTGGCCAGCCTCTACACGACCCGGGTGGCGAACCGGCGCGCCGAGACGGCCGACGACGCCACCTGAGGCCCGGCCGACTTGCCGAACGTCGGGCCACCCTCCAAGATCCGAGCCAATGGACACTTCCCAGGCACGCGAACTCGCCTCCGTCGACGCCCTCGGTCAGGCCGCGCTCGCCGCGTCGGGTGAACTGAGCGCCGTCGACCTGCTCGAGGCGGCGATCATCCGGCTCGAGGCGGCCCGCCCGTTGAACGCGGTCATCACCGATCTGCTCGACCGCGGGCGCGAGCAGGCCGCCGCGCTCGACCAATCCGGCGCTCTTCGCGCCGGCGACGCGGGTCCCCTGGCCGGGGTCCCGTTCCTGCTGAAGGACCTCGGCGCGTCGCTCGCCGGGACCCCCGAGGCCATGGGTTCGCGCGCGCTGCGCGACTACGTCGCCCCCGAGACGTCCTGGGTGGTGCAGCAGTATCTGGATGCGGGGCTGGTGGTGTTCGGCAAGACCAACACCCCCGAGTGGGGCAATCACTGCACCACCGAGCCGTTCCTGTTCGGACCGACGGTCAACCCGTGGGCGCCGGACGTGACGCCCGGCGGCTCGAGCGGCGGTTCTGCCGCGGCGGTGGCGGCCGGGGTGGTGCCCGCGGCGTCCGGGGGTGACGGCACCGGTTCGATCCGCGTGCCCGCCGCCTGCTGCGGGTTGGTGGGCCTCAAGCCGCGGCGCGGGCGCAGCTCGTTCGCACCCGACGGCGGCCAGGGCATGGAGGGTCTCGTCAACGGTCATGCGCTGACGCGCACCGTGCGCGACAGCGCCGCCCTGCTCGACGTCATCGCCGGCTCGGCCGTCGGTGACCCTTACGCCGTGCCTGCGCCACCGACGCCGTTCCTCGCCGCGATCGCCGAGCCGCCCGCGGCGACCCGGATCCTGACCACGACGCAGTCACCGTTCCCGGGTCCGCCCACGCACCCCGAGGTGGTCGCCGCGGTCGACGCGGTGGCCCACACCCTCGACGGGCTCGGCCACCGAATCGATTCGGGCGCACCGACTTTCGACCCGGATGTCGTCGCCGACGCCATCGCCGTCCTGCATACCGTCAGCAATGCCCAGCTGCATGCCTTCGGCAGATCGGTCCTCGGCCGCGAGCCCGAGGAGGACGACTTCGAACCCAGCAGCTGGGTGATGATGCGCGAGGGATTCGAGACGACCGGCGTGGCGTACGCCGAGGCGATCGGCGCGGTGCACGCCCAGACCCGCCGCTTCGCCGCAGGCATGTCCGGCCACGACGTGCTGCTGGTGCCGACGCTGCTGACTCCCCCGCCGCCCTACGGATCGCTGAACCAGCCGCGCGGCACCACCCGCGCGTTCTTCGACGTGGAGTTCGCCACGACGGGGTGGACGACGATGGCCAACGTCACCGGCTGGGCGGCGATCTCGCTGCCGCTGGGCGTCACCGCGACGGGGCTGCCGATCGGCGTGCAACTGATGGCCCAGGACGAGGGCATCCTGCTGCAGCTGGCCGCCCAGCTCGAGACGGCCACGCCGTGGTCGCAGCGGCGTCCCGTCGGCTGGGTCGGCTGACGCGCCGGGCGCAGGTCTCGCGGGCAACCGCGACTTATGCGCGAAACCCGCATGGCACACTCACGTCATGGTCATGCCCATCGCACGTCCCCGCCTGGAGGGCAACATCGCCGTCGGGGAGGACCGTCAGATCGGCTTCGCCGAGTTCGGCGACCCGCAGGGCCGGGCCGTCTTCTGGCTGCACGGCACCCCGGGCGCCCGGCGCCAGATCCCGGTCGAGGCCCGCCAGTACGCCGAGCGCCACCACATCCGGCTGATCGGGGTCGACCGTCCGGGCATCGGCTCGTCGACGCCGTTCCAGTACCCGAACGTGCTGGCGTTCGCCGAGGACCTCGGCACGATCGCCGACGTCCTGGGCGTCGGTCAGATGGCGGTCATCGGGCTCTCCGGTGGCGGCCCCTATGCGCTCGCCTGCGCGGCGGCCATGCCGGACCGCGTCGTCGTGGCGGGCGTGCTCGGTGGCGTCGCCCCGACGATCGGTCCCGAGGGCATCGGCGGAGGACTGATGTCCCTCGGCTCCTTCGTCGCGCCCTTCATGCCGATCATCGGCTGGCCGCTGCGGTTGGCGGCGGTCGGGCTGATCCGGCTCGTCAAACCGCTCGGCGAACGGGCCGTCGACATGTACGGGCGGGTGTCGCCGATCGGGGACCGGCGCCTGCTGGCCCGTCCGGAATTCAAGGCCATGTTCCTCGACGACCTGCTCAACGGCAGCCGCAAGCAGATGTCCGCGCCGTTCGCCGACGTCGTCGTCTTCGCCAGGGATTGGGGCTTCCGGCTCGACGAGGTCAAGGTCCCGGTGCGGTGGTGGCACGGCGACAAGGACCACATCATCCCGTTCGCGCACGGCGAGCACGTCGTCGCGCTGCTTCCCGACGCCGAGCTGTACCCGTTGCCCGGGGAGAGCCACCTCGCCGGCCTCGGCTACGCGCAGGAGATCCTGGAGAAGCTGATGGCGCTGTGGGACGACCTCGACCAGGACCCGACCGGCCCCTAGTCCACCCCTAGTTCACGGGCGCCGGGGCCGCCGCGCGCCCCAGGATGCGGTCGATCCAGTCGAATGCGTAGCCCTCGAACAGCGTGCTGCCCAGACCCTCGCAGTGGCCGCCCGCGCCCTCCGCCGCGCTGAACGTCGTCAGCCTGCGCTCGCACGTCAGGTGCTCGAACAGCAGCTCGCCCTGGGCGGCGAAGTCACCCTCGCCCTCGGTGAGCAGCGTCGGACAGCGGATGTCGGCGGCGACGTCCCGCAGTGAGAACTGCAGCTGCTTGCGCAGGAAGTCGCCCACCGTCTTGGCGCCCATGGCGGCCATCCGCGAGCCGTACCACTCCACGTTGCGTGACCCGCTCAGCAGGTTCTGCAGGCGCGCGTCGAGGTCCTCGTCGGCCGCGAGCAGCCGGGACAGGAAGTCCTCCTCCGCCGCGAAGCCCAGACTCGAGGCGAAAGTTCCGATGCGCGAAGCGAAGTCGTACTGACCCGGATCGGCGACCAGGGCGGCGACCCGCGACTCGCAGGCCGCCGCGCGCGGACCGAGGTACCCCCCGAAGGAGCGGCCCATCACGATCACCGCGTGGGGGTGGACGCCGTCCTGGTCCAGTAGCCAGGTGAAGGCCTCGCCGAACGGCACCTCGAAGTCGGGCCGGAAGGTGCGGCGGTGCTCGAACAGCGTGCCGCCCTGGCCCGGCCCCTCGAAGACGAAGAAGTTGTACCCCCGGGGCAGCGCCATGTATCCGGTGGCGACGTACCCCGCCTCGGCCGTCGAGTCCATGCCGCACGGCGCCAGAATGGTCGGCCGCGGGGTGTCGGCGTCCGCGGGCCGAAACAGATACCCCGTCATGGTGACGCCGTCGTACGGGATCTCGGCGATCACCGCGTGGCAGTCCAGCAGCGGCAGTGCCGCGCGGAACGTCTCGCGGTGCCGACGCCACGCGCGCTGCAGCCGTGCGTCGTCGAGGTCGTGGCGCAGGAAGAAGAACGCCTGCCGCCAGTACTCCGACGCCCGCAGGAACGCCTTGCGCGCCGTCACGTCGTGCCCGCCGCGCACGGCGTCCTCGGCCAGGGACTGGGCCACCTCCGCGGTCGCCGACCACTCGGTGAACCACGAGTCGTAGTCCCCCTCGGTGACCCGCGCCGCGGTGGCGAACACCTCGCCGAGGTCGGCGGCCTCCGCGGAGACGGCGATGAGGGTGCGGCTCAGCTGGGCGTCCATGTCCGCGTCGTCGAACAGGATCCTCACGCGTGGCCCACCCCTGCCGGGGTGCTCAGCAGGCGCCGCAGCAGGTGCATCGCCACGGTCGTGGACCGCTCCCTGACGTCGGACCGGTTGCCCGGAAGCACCAGGGTCGTGGTCGTCGACCGGCCGTCGGCCAACTGCACGCTGAAGCACACGGTGCCCACCGGCTTCTCGGCGCTGCCACCGCCGGGACCCGCGATCCCGGTCGTGGAGATCGCGGTGTCGGCCTCGAAGCGCCGAAGGGCACCCATGGCCATGGCCTCGGCCACGGGCTCGGACACCGCGCCGTGCTCGGCGATGAGCCGGGGGTCCACCCCGAGTAACGCCGACTTCGCCTCGTTGGAGTAGCTGACCACGCCCCCGGCGACGTAGGCCGACGACCCGGGCCGGTCGGTCAGCCGCGCGGCCACCAGGCCCGCGGTGCAGGATTCGGCGGTGGCGATGGTGCGGCCCGCCAGCAGCTCGGCGACCTGGTCGTCGACCAGGGCGCCGTCGGTGGAGAAGATCTCCCGGCCGTGGCGCGTCTGCAGCAGCGCGAGCAGGGCGTCGTAGACGGGCGCGGCGTCGGGCTCGTAGCGCGTGACGATCTCGAGCTCGCCGCGGCGCAGGCAGGTGGTGATCTCGAGACGGTCGAAGTCGGCGATGCTCTGCTCGCCGTCCCGCAGCGTCTCAGCGAGACCGGACTCGGGCAGCCCGAACATGCGGATGGTGGCCTGCCGGTACTCGGTGCGCCCGGCGATCGCCTGCTGCACACCGTCGGTGCGAATTGCCTTGTCCCACATGGGCTGTAGTTCACGCGGCGGACCGGGCAGCACGACGATGGTCGGCGTGCCCGGCACGACCACGCCCGGCGCGGTGCCGACCGGTGAGAGGATCTCGGCGCCCTGCGGGACCATCGCCTGCTTGCGGTTGGCCGCCAGCACGGCGTCGAAGTCGACCTCGCCGACGCCGGAACGGCCCATCAGACGGCGGAGGATGTCGGCGATGGTGGCCTCGAGCGCGTCGTCCAGGATCAGTTCGCGGCCGCTGAACTCGGCGACCGTCGCGACCGTCACGTCATCGGCCGTCGGGCCGAGCCCACCGCTGGTGACGATGAGGTCGACACCCTCGCCGGCCAGAAAGCGCAGCTGCGCCTCGATGTCGGAGGGCCGGTCCCCGCAGATGGTGATGTGAGCGAGCTCCACCCCCAGCTCCAGCAACCGGTCGGCGAGCCATGGACCGTTGCGGTCCTGGACGCGTCCGGTCAGTACTTCGGTTCCGGTGACGACGATTCCCGCACGGGCACTCACGGGGTAAGACACTACGACCCCGGCGGCTACCTGCTGAGCCAGCCCTTCACGGTGTCGAGGTCGCGCGAGTACGTCTCGAGGATGTCCTCCTGGTAGCGCGATCCCCCGCTGATCATGTCGTTGCCCTGCCAGATCACCCGCACTCGCGTCAATCCACGCAGGTAGACGTCCACCCGGTCGTCGATGCGGCGGCTCCAGCCCGCGGCTGCGGTGGTTTCTGCGAGCTCTGACCGCAGGTCCGGCGTGCTCATCGCGGTGTCCTCTCGGTGGGGGCCATGGCCACATCCTCCCGGTACGGGTTCGGCCGCGCGCGGCCACCCCGGCCTTCGGGACGGCTCCGCGGTCGAGTCGGTAACTTCTCAGCGGTGTCGGATGCGAAGTTCGTCAGGACGGTGCCGGTGGCGGTGCTGTGCGTGGCGGCCGTGCTCGCCTACGCCGTGGCGTACGTGCGGTGGCCGGCCCTCGCCAGCCAGGTCGATCTGCAGGTCTACCGTTTCGGGGCGCTGCGGGTCGTCTCGGGTCGCGACCTCTACTCGATCGGGCTGACGGGCAACCCGAGGACCCTGCTCTTCGACTACACGCCGTTCGCGGCGCTGTGCTCGCTGCCGCTGACGGTGCTGGGCACCGTGGCCACCCAGGTGCTGGGGCTGATCGGCAACCTGCTGCTGGTGGGGTACGTCGTGCACCGCTGTCTGCGGCGGCTGGGGATGACCGCGGCCACCGGAGCGTGGCGGCTGACGGCGCTGCTGATGGCCCTGGTGTGCTGGTTGGAGCCGGTGCGGCTGTCGTTGCAACTCGGACAGGTCAACCTGGTCATCCTGGCCGTGGTGGTGGCCGACCTGCTCGGTCCCGACACGCGGCGCTGGGCGGGCGTCGGCATCGGGGTGGTGGCGGGCATCAAGCTCACCCCCGCGCTGTTCATCGTCTTCCTGTTCCTGACCGGGCGGCGACGGCCCGCCGTGGTGGCGACGCTGACGCTGGCCGCCACGGTCGCACTCGGATGGGTCGTCCTCCCGCGGGATTCGACTTACTTCTGGTTGCGCGGCGGATTCGACGACGTCGCCCGCATCACCAGCGACCCCATGGCGAACACCAGCCTGAAGGGTCTGTTCGTCCGGCTGCACGTGACCGGGGCGCCGACCGTCGTCGCAACCGCCGCGCTGGCCGTCGCCGCACTCGCCGTGGCGGTGCTGGCGTGGCGCCGCGATCAGCGGGTGCTCGCCCTGGCGATCGCGGGGATGGCGTCCGCCGCCCTGTCACCGTTCAGCTGGAGCCACCACTGGGTGTGGTTAACGCCCTTGCTGATTCACCTCGGCCACCGCGCCTACGCCCGCGGCGGCGGCTTCTCGATGGCGGCGCTGTGGGCGCTCTGGGCCGTGTTCGCCGGCTGGGTCGTGCGGGTCGCCGGCGATACGCCGGAGACCGGGTTGCTGGCGTTCCGCTGGGGCGGTGGCTGGGCCGTCGTGATTCCCGCGGCCTATCTGATCGCCTTCGCGGCGGTGCTGGTCGGTACCGCGTGGTGGCTGCGCACGCCGCCCGGCTACTTGACGGGATCGGCAGCCGACGGGCCGACCGGCACCACGACCGGTGGGCTGTTGTACCCGGTGACGCGGACCCAGTCGGCCGACACGGCGCGGCCGGGCATCGACGCCCGCACGTCGACCGTCTCGCCGGGGAACACCGTCACGTAGTTGTCGTCGTACTCCATCGGCAGGATCTCGTCGCCGTCGCGGGTCGACGTCACCTCGGCGCGCTCGAAGAACGCGACCTGCCCGCCCGGGTTGTGCAGGTGGATCGTGACGGCGCCGTTGCCGTCGGCCGCCAGCGAGCGGGTGGCGGAGACGTCGAGCGCGGCCCGCGGCATCGTGTTCAGCGGGGTCATGTCGGCCCAGCTCTCCTGCCGGAGCTCGAAGGCGAAGTCCGCGTTGGGGTTTCCCACGTCGTCGTTGCGCTGCGACTGCCAGTAGACGTTCTCGTCGACGACCTTGCCCGCCGCGTCGAGGACCTCGCAGCGGACGAAGAACACCCGTGAGTCGCGCGCCTCCCGTGGCAGCACGAGGGCCGCCGCGGTCCCGCCCGAGGGCACGTTCAACGGCGCGCTGGTCCGGTCGTCGCGGACCCGACCGTTCAGGTCGTACACCCTGACCCGCACGCGGGCCCCGGCAACGGCCTCGGGTCGCTGGTTGACCAGCGTCACCGTCGCCTGGCCGTGATCGCCCGTCGCGTAGGAGTCGAAGACCGCCGACAGCGGCCGCAGGCCCGCCTTGGCGCCGTAGTAGGCGCCCCCCGGCCGCAGGTAGTAGTCGAAGACGTTGCCGAAGAACGACGGCCAGTGGCTGTTGAGCATCCAGTAGATGGTCATCTTGTGCCCCGCCCACCCCAGCGCGGCATAGGACTCGAACTGTGCGCGGGTCGACTCGTAGTGCGCGAGCTGGGCCTTGCGGGCGAAGTCGTAGGCATTGCTCGACGGGCCGTACCGTCGGTTGATCGCGAGCTGGATGCTGGCGAGCGCCGAGTTGCCGGGATTGGATCCCGCGTGGAAGGTCCAGTAGTCGTTGATGGGCCACAGCTTGTCGGGCGGGATGAACTCCTGCAGGCTCGCGAATGGCGGAATGTGCTCGTTGTCGCCCTGTTCGGCCGACGCTCCCCGGGCCGCGCGGTAGCGCCCGCTGAACCAGTACGTCGGTGGCCGCCAGGTGTAGGGACCGGCCATCTGGATGCCGTCCCAGAGCCGCTGGCCGGAGGCGTCGATCGCGTAGGACGACACCGTGTCGACGACGGCGTTCTGCCAGTGCAGGTCGCGCAGGATCTGGTGGTAGTCGTCGCGCACCTGCTGCGGCGGGCGGCCATCGCTGCCGTTGGCCCACACGAACGCCGACGGGTGCGAGCGCAGCATCGTGATCTGCGAGCGCAGGCTGTCGCGGGCGACGCGGTTGTCCTCGGCGTTCCACTGCGGCCACTTCTCCCACTGGTTGCAGCACATCCAGCCGACCATCAGCGGAATGCCGAGCTCGTCGGCGGCCTCGGCGAAGCTCTCGTCGGGGATCTTGGACTCCAGCCGCAGCATGTTCAGTCCGAGGTCGCGCGCGTAGGACAGGATGGCGCGCTGGCGGTCGAGGTCGTAGTCGTAGAGCAGGTCGGGGGTGTAGGTGGCACCGCGGACCAGGAAGTCGCGGCCGTTGACCTGCAGGTAGAAGCTGCCGCCGGAGCCCAGCTCGGGGAAGCGCTCGTCGTCATCGCGGGCCTGGGTGATGGTGCGCACGCCGAAGCGCTGGTGGGTCTCGTCGATTGCGCTGCCGAACTGGCGGAACTCCAGGTGCAGGTCGTACATGTCGGGTGCGCCCATGGTGTAGGGCCACCACAGGTCGGGATGGGCGAGCGTCAGCTGGGCGAAGTCGTCGGGGCTGAACCCGACGTCGCGCTGCTCGCCGGGGGCCAGGCCGACCCGCTGCTCGACGCGCACGTCCGCCTTCCCCCGCCGGCTGATGGTGGCGCGCAGGACGCCCTCCACGCGGCGCGCGGAGAAGTTGCGCACGGTGGTGAACACCGACAGGCGCGCCGAGTCGGTCTTCGGCAGGGGCAGTTCGGTGTTCACGGTCGCCGAGGAGATCGCGACGGCCCCCGACATCCGCAGCGTCACCGGCTTGAGGATCCCGGCGTTGCGGTCGGCGACGAAGGAGTTGCCGTTGCCGGGGTTCTTGCCGGGTCCCTGATAGCCGAGATAGTTCCAGTTGATCCAGTCGAACCAGCTGTCGGCGAGCTCGACGCCGTCGACGTCCTGCAGTGCCCGCTCGGGCGTCACCTTGACGGCGAGGGTGTTGGCGCCGCCGGGCCGGATCCACGGCGTGACGTCGAGATCGTGGTCGACGTACATGCCGACGATCTGCGTGGCGTCGGCGAGGCGGTGCCCGTTGAGCCAGATCTCGGCGCGGTAGTTGATGCCGGGGAAGTTCAGCTGGTAGGTGGTGTGACCGGCCGGGGCGACGAACGTCGTGCGGTACCACCAGTCCTGCTTCCACAGGTCCTGCGGCACCTCCTGGAGGAGGTTCTTGCCGTAGTAGAGATTGGGGTAGGTGCCGTCGTCCTCGAGCGCCTGCAGCACCGAGGACGGCATCTTCTTGACGGTGTGCCAGTGCGGCCCGCGGTAGGTCGCCTGGGAGATGTCCGCGCCGCCCGCGGTGACCTCGCGTGCGGACGCCAGCTGCCAGCCGGTGTCGAGCTGGACCTCCTGCGCCGCGGGTTCGGGCCGGGCGAACGTGGGAACGTCACCGGCACTGAACGACAGCAGGAGCAGGAGAACCACGAGGCCCAGGACGGCGGTTTGGCGCATCTCGGGCGCGATAGTGCTACTCCCTCCGGGCATGGGCGTGCGTCACGGCGAGACGCTGCCGGGGGGCAAGCGTAGCGACGGGGTCGACGGGGAGCCTTCATTGTGCCTGCCGTCGGGCAGGCGGGCACGCTCGCCTAGAACAAGTCCTTGTGCGGCACGTCGGTGACCAGACCGCCGTCGACGACGAACTCGCTGCCCGTGGCGAACGACGATTCATCGCTGGCCAGGAACACCACGAACGTGGCGACCTCGTCCACCTCGCCCGGGCGGCCCAGCGGAGCCGTGACCATGTCGTCGGGGAAGTGCTTGGTCATGGGTGTGCGAATGAACCCGGGGTGCAGTGAGTTGATCCGGATCTTGTGCTTGCCGAGCTCGATGGCGGCGGACTTGGCCAGCCCTCGCACGGCCCACTTCGTGGCGACGTAGGGGTGGACCATGGCCGCGCCGCGCAGGCCCTCGATCGAGGAGACGTTGATGATCGACCCGCCGCCGGCCGCCTTCATGGCCTCGACGGAGGCCTGCATGCCGAGGAACGTGCCGGTGAGGTTGACGTCTATGACCTTCTGCCACTTCGCCATGTCGAAGCTGCCGATCTTGCCGAGGGCGACGATGCCGGCGTTGTTGACCAGGACGTTCAGTGCGCCGAAGTCGCCGACCGCGGTGGCGACGGCGGCGTCCCACTGGTCGGCCTCGGTGACGTCGAGGTGGACGTAGCGCGCCGCGTCACCGATCTCCTCGGCCAGCGCCTTGCCCTCGTCGTCGAGGATGTCGCCGATGACCACCCGGGCCCCCTCGGCAACCAGCATGCGGGCGTGAGCGGCGCCCATTCCGCGCGCCCCGCCGCTGATCAGTGCAACTTTTCCGTCCACGCGTCCCATGACCGGTCAGGTTACCGCATAGCCCATTTTGACTAGAACGTGTTCCAATTCGCGGTGGCCGCCCGCATACTTCTCGCCAGCACCCGCCACGACACGACCCCGAGGAGACACCGGACATGGCGATACGCGTCGCGCTGGTCGGCACCGGCAACTGCGGCAGCCTGGCGCTCAAGCAATTGATCCACGACGACCGCTTCGACCTCGTCGCCGTCTGGGTGTCCTCCGAGGCCAAGGTGGGCCGGGACGCCGGCGTGCTGGCCGGCCTCGACGTCACGACCGGCATCCTGGCCACCGGCGAACTCGACGCCGTCGTGGCCGCGGCGCCGGACTGCGTCGTCTACTGCGCGATGGGCGACGTCCGGTTGCCCGAGGCGATGGCCGACGTCCGGCTGTTCCTGGCCGCGGCCATCGACGTCGTGGGCTCGGCGCCCGGGGTGCTGCAGTACCCGTGGCAGGTGATCCCCGACAAGTACATCCAGCGGGTCGAAGAGGCTGCGCGACAAGGCAATTCGAGTGTGTTCATCACCGGCGTCGATCCCGGTTTCGCCACCGATCTGCTGCCGCTCGCGCTGGCGGGCACCTGTCAGAGCATTCAGCAGATCCGCACCATGGAGATCGCCGACTACGCCACCTACGACGGGGCGACGGTCATGTTCGACGTGATGGGCTTCGGCAACCCGATCGGCGAATTACCCATCCTGTTCCAGCCCGGTGTCCTGAGCATCGCCTGGGGCACCGCGATCCGGCAGCTCGCGGCCGGTCTCGGCGTGGAGGTCGACGAGATCAGGGACTCGGTCGAGCAGGAACCGGCACCGGAAGACTTCGACGTCGCCGTCGGCACGATCGGCAAGGGCACCGTCGCCGCCCTGCGCTTCCAGATCGAGGGCCTGGTGGGCGGCCACCCGGTGATCGTGGTCGAGCACGTCACCCGCCTGCGCGAGGATCTTCGGCCCGACTGGGCGCAGCCCGCGCAGCCCGGGGGTTCCTACCGGGTGGAGATCACCGGCGAACCGTCCTACGTCATGGACGTCTCCCCCACCAGCCGCCACGGCGATCACAACTACGCCGCCATCCTCGCGGCGGCGGGGCGCATCGTGAACGCGATACCCGACGTCGTCGCCGCGCAGCCCGGCATCCGCACCACGCTGGACCTGCCCCTGGTGACGGGCCGGGCACCGCGGGTGCGGTCTAGCGGCGGTGCACTCCGCCCCACGACAGCCGCACGGTCGTCCCGTTCAGCGACGTCTGGATGGAGGCGTGGTCCGCGAGAGCGGTCATGAGGCCGATGCCGCGGCCGCGCCTGCGGTCGCCGGGCGCCGGCGCCGCGGTGCGCCACTGGCCGCGATCGGAGATCGTGACCGACAGCGTCGACTCGACGGGGTCGTAGGAGGCCGTGAGGTCCATCGTGCCGGTCGCACCCGCGCTCAGGTAGGCGAACTCGGCGGAGTTCGCCATCGCCTCGTACGTCGCGAGCAGGAGGTCCCCGACGCGATCCGCGTCGAGGTCGAACGTGCGTTGCACCCACCAGCCGAACTCGTCACGAGTCTGGGTGGCCAGCCGAGGATCCGCCCGGACGCCGATGCGCTCGAAGCGCTCGGCGTGGGTGGTGGCGGCCTTGGGCATGGAATCGATCATGACGTGCCAGAAGTACCCCGCGAGCGGGTCGACTATGCGCGTCAGGCGGAGAAGGAGCCCAGCGCCTCGTCGAGGGTGGCGTGCAGAGGCACGATGTCGGCGATGCCGACGAGCTTGAGCGGCCGGCTGGTCGCGGGACCCTCGGCGACGATGTGGATGCCGATCCCCTCGGGGGCCGCGTCGTGTGCCGCAACCAGCACGCCCATGCCGGCCGAGGCGAGGAACTCCACGTCGGTGAGGTCGACGACGAGGCCGGCGGGCGACTTGCCCAGCGCGGCCATGATCGCATCCTCCAGGCGTGGGGCCGTGATCATGTCGACGACGCCAGAGGCCGCGACGACCACGATCTGCTCGACCCACCGTTCGCTTACTTCGCAGGTCGATCCGGATGCCGCAGGGGTGCCATCGGTCGATTCCCGTTGTTCGTTCAAGGCCCGTCTTCCGTGTCCAACCGCATTAGACAATGCGCGTCGCCGTGATTCTCGTTCGTGCGGGCTCCGGCTGAACCGTGCGCGAATTCGAAACCGCCGCCGTCGAACCTATCCGATGAATGTGACGTCGCGCCCCTCAGGCGCGCTTTCTCGGCAACTCGGCGTCATCTGACGGTAACAACGCGCACCAGCAGTTCAGGCAAAGTGGTGTTGGAATGGAATCGTGGGGGCGCAGTCGCCGCGTTACGTCTGAAGCAGGAGCTCGATGATCACGCAGGCGACGCTGGCCAATCATCTCGACGACGTGTCGTCGGGCCCCACCGGCGCGCGCGTCGGTGCGTTCTTCGACCTCGACGGCACGCTGGTCTCGGGTTTCACCGCAACGGTCCACGCCGGACACCGCATCCAGACCCGCAAGGCCAGCCTCGGCGAGGTGCTCGGGGTACTGGAGGCGTCGCTGCGATACCGGCTGGGACGCATGGAGTTCGAGCGCCTCGTCGTGCGGGCCGCGGGTTATCTGCGCGGCGACGCGCTCGCGGAGTTGGAGGACATCGGCGAGTACCTGTTCCGGCGCCACATCGAGACGCGGGTGTTCGCGCAGATGCAGGACGTCGTGCGCGCGCACCAGGACCGGGGCCACAGCGTGGTGATGAGCTCGTCGGCGCTGGCGATCCACGCCGAACCCGTCGCCCGCTTCCTCGGCATCCACGACGTCATCTGCAACCACTTCGAGGTCGACGCCGGGGGCCGACTGACCGGCGGGGTCGTCACCCCCGTGGTGTGGGGTGCCGGCAAGGCCGCGGCCGTGGGGCGATTCGCCGCCGAGCACGGGGTCGACCTCACCGAGAGCTACTTCTACGCCGACGGCGACGAGGATGCGGCGCTGATGCGGGTGGTCGGTCATCCGCGGCCGGTGAATCCCCGGGCGGGACTGGCGGCCGAGGCCGAGCGCCAGGGGTGGCCGGTGCTGCGGGTCAGTGCGGGCCAGGCGCGTCGCGGCCCCGGTGGGCTGCTGCGGCGCCTCGCCGGAGATCGGTGAGAGCCCGCCCGGCCCTTCGGTGACGGCGCCTTGCGCCGAGGTACTAAACTAGAACACGTTCCAATTTCTAGTCCCGTCCGCCCGTGCCACCTCGAGGAGCCACCAGGATGCACACCCCCCTCTGCGACCAGCTCGGCATCGAGTTCCCGATCTTCGCGTTCACGCACTGCCGCGACGTCGTCGTCGCCGTCAGCAAGGCCGGCGGATTCGGCGTCCTCGGCGCGGTCGGCTTCACCCCCGAGCAGCTCGAGGTCGAGCTCAACTGGATCGACGACCACATCGGTGACCACACCTACGGCGTCGACATCGTGATTCCCAACAAGTACGAGGGCATGGACGCGAACCTGTCCGCCGACGAACTGGCCAAGATGCTGGTCGACATGGTCCCCCAGGAGCACCTCGACTTCGCGAAGAAGGTGCTGACCGACCACGGCGTGCCGCTCACCGCCGAGGACAACGAGAGCACCCTGCAGCTGCTGGGCTGGACCGAGGCGACTGCCACCCCGCAGGTCGAGATCGCCCTCAAGCATCCGAAGATGACGCTGATCGCCAACGCCCTCGGCACGCCGCCGCGCGACATGATCGACCACATCCACGCCGAGGGCCGCAGGGTGGCCGCGCTCTGCGGGTCTCCCAGCCAGGCGCGCAAGCACGCCGACGCCGGCGTCGACGTCATCATCGCCCAGGGCGGCGAGGCGGGCGGGCACTCTGGTGAGATCGGCTCGATCGTGCTGTGGCCCCAGGTCGTCAAGGAGGTGGCCCCGGTACCGGTGCTGGCCGCCGGTGGCATCGGCAGCGGTCAGCAGATCGCGGCGGCCCTCGCGCTGGGCACCCAGGGGGCCTGGACCGGTTCGCAGTGGCTGATGGTCGAGGAGGCCGAGAACACCCCCGTGCAGCAGGCCGCCTACGTCAAGGCGGGCAGCCGCGACACCGTGCGCAGCCGCTCGTTCACGGGCAAGCCCGCGCGCATGCTGCGCAACGACTGGACCGACGCGTGGGAGAACCCGGACAACCCCAAGGCGCTCGGCATGCCGCTGCAGTTCATGGTGTCCGGTCTCGCAGTCGCGGCGACCCACAAGTACCCCAACGAGACCGTGGACGTCGCCTTCAATCCCGTCGGTCAGGTGGTCGGTCAGTTCACCAAGGTGGAGAAGACGTCGGCCGTGATCGAGCGGTGGGTTCAGGAGTACCTGGAGGCCACCGGAGCGCTCAACGCACTCAACGAGGCCGCCGGCGTCTGATTTGCACCCGGCCTGACGTTGCGGCTTACATGGGGTCATGCCTGACATGGATCGACGCAGCATGATCTTGATGACCGGGATCGGCCTGCTGGGCGCCGCCGCCGCCGTTCCCCACGCGGCCGCCACCCCGGTGCCCCTCGACGCTCCCCCGCCGGCCGCACCACCCCCCGGCGGGCAGTACCTGTTCGCCGACGAGTTCGACGGCCCGGCCGGTTCGGCGCCCGATCCCACCAAGTGGGAGGTCGCCCAGGCCCGCGAGACCATGGAGGACCCGACGTTCTGGGAGTTGCCCCAGAACGTCGGTCAGTACCGCGACGACCGCAGGAACGTGTTCGTCGACGGCAAGTCCAACCTCGTCTTCCACGCGGCCAAGGACGGCGACACCTACTACAGCGGCAAGGTCTTCGGCACCTACCGCGGCGGCATCGGGCACAACTGGGAGGCGCGGATCAAGCTGAACTGCCTGACGCCCGGAGCGTGGCCGGCGTGGTACCTGGCCAACAACAGCCCGGTCAACGGCGGCGAAGTCGACATCATGGAGTGGTACGGCAACGGCAAGTGGGCGGCGGGCACGGCGGTGCACGCGAAGCTGAACGGCGGTGAGCACGTCAGCCAGACGATCTACCCGGACAGCGCGTGGCACACCTGGCGGGTGCAGTGGGACGACGCGGGCATGCGGTTCTGGAAGGACTACACCGACGGCGCGCAGCCGTACTTCAACGTTCCGGCGAACGCGTTGCCCGACTGGCAGTTCAATACGCCTGGCTATCAACTGTTTCCGGTGCTGGACCTGGCGGTGGCCGGCTCCGGTGGTGGCGATCCCGGACCGGGCACCTACCCGGCCGACATGCTCATCGACTACGTGCGCGTCTGGTAGTCGACGCCTGACTCACGGGGCCGGCGGGGCCGCGGGGTCGGGCGCCGGTGCGGGCGGCAGCAGTGGCGGCGGTCCCATCGGGGCGGGGGGCGGCGGCGCGTCCCCCGGCGAGCGCGGCACGTTGGGGCCGGGCGCCTGATCGGGCATGGGGGTGCTCATGCCGCGCTGCGCGAGTCCCATGATCAAGGCTTCCTTGCCGCTGATCTCGTGGTTCTGCACCGCATCCCACAGGTTCTTCAGGTAGCTGACGTCGGGTGAATCGCTCGGCGCCGCGTTGGGGTCCATCGTCGACCCCGGCGGCAGTGCGTCCGGGCTCGCGAGGTGCGGTATGCCGTTCGGCGGCGGGATGACGACGTCGGGCCCGGCGGCCTGCTGATCGACCGGCTGGGCGATCCCGGGAGCCGGGGCCGGCGCGGGGGCCGGGGGCGCGGGAGCTGGGGCCGGAGCCGGGATGGGCGGCGCCGGGGCGGGCACCGGAGCCACCGGATCGGCGCCCGCGGGCGACGCGGTGGCGAACGCCAGCAGCACGCCCGATGCGCATCCCGCCAACACCGTGGCCATCGTGACGGTGTTCCTCGACTTCACGAACGACCCCTCTCCTGTTGCTTCAGAGACTGTTGTTGCTCATGGGTCCATCAAGAATCAGGCCTGTTTCGTTACCGCGCAATCCCTACACGGGTGATTAACGACATTCTCATGGACGCGAGAACACGTTCTACTAGTGACTTTGCAGAACCCGCCGCGACGCCTGCGAACTCTGGTGTAGCAATGCCCTATCCGACTAGAGCGTGTCATCTCGAGGAGGGTCCACCATGGCGACGACCGCCACCAGCCCCCAACTTCCCGCCGGCTTCGACTTCACCGATCCCGACATCTACGCCGAGCGACTACCGGTCGAGGAACTCGCCGAGATGCGCCGGGTCGCCCCCATCTGGTGGAACGAACAGCCCGCGGACGTCGGGGGCTTCGGCGACGGCGGCTACTGGGTCGTCACCAAGCACAGGGACGTCAAGGAGGTGTCGCGGCGCAGCGACGTGTTCTCCAGCCTGGAGAAGACGGCGCTGCCCCGGTACAAGGACGGCACCGTGGCCACCCAGATCGAGACCGGCAAGTTCGTCCTGCTCAACATGGACGCGCCGCACCACACCCATCTGCGCAAGATCGTGTCCCGCGCGTTCACCCCGCGCGCGGTCGAACAGCTGCGCGCCGATCTCACCGAACGCGCCCGCCAGATCGTCGCCGAGGCGGCCGCGCGGGGCACGGGCGACTTCGTCGAGCAGGTGTCCTGTGAGCTGCCCCTGCAGGCCATCGCCGGGTTGATGGGCGTGCCCCAGGAGGACCGCATGAAGCTGTTCCACTGGTCCAATCAGATGGTCGGCGACATGGACCCGGAGTTCGAGAACAACGACGCGATGAGCGCGTCGGTCGAGCTGATCACCTACGGCATGCAGATGGCCGCCGAGCGGACCGCCCACCCCGGCGACGACCTGGTCACCAAGCTGGTCCACGCCGACGTCGACGGTCACAAGCTGTCCGACGACGAACTGGGCTTCTTCGTGATCCTGCTCGCGGTGGCCGGGAACGAGACCACCCGCAACTCGATCACCCAGGGCATGATGGCGTTCACCGACCACCCCGATCAGTGGGAGCTGTTCAAGCGGGAACGCCCGGCGACCGCCGCCGACGAGATCGTCCGCTGGGCCACCCCCGTGACGTCGTTTCAGCGCACCGCACTCGTCGACACCGAACTGTCCGGCGTCCCGATCAAGAAGGGCCAGCGGGTGGTGATGTTCTACCGCTCGGCCAACTTCGACGAGGACGTCTTCACCGACCCGTACACCTTCGACATCCTGCGCGACCCCAACCCGCACGTCGGCTTCGGCGGCACCGGCGCGCACTTCTGCATCGGTGCGAACCTGGCCAGGATGACCATCGACCTGATGTTCAACGCGATCGCCGACGCGATGCCCAACCTGACGTCATTGGCCAGGCCGGAGCGGCTGCGCTCGGGATGGCTCAACGGCATCAAGCACTGGCAGGTCGACTACACGGGCGCGGCTACGCCTGGACGATGATCGGGTCGCCGACGTTGACCTGGTTGTAGTACCAGGACGCGTTGTCGGTGCTGAGGTTGATGCAGCCGTGGCTGACGTTGGAGTTGCCCTGCTGCGCCACCGACCACGGAGCGGCGTGCACGTACACACCGCCCCAGGTGACCCGGACCGCGTCGTACACGGTGAGCTTGTAGCCCTCGGGATCGCTCAGCGGGATGCCGATGGTGCGCGAGTCCATGACGACCGGGGACTGCTTCTCCAGCGCGGTGAACGACCCGATCGGCGTGGGGTGCTTGGGCTTGCCCATCGAGGCGGGCATGGTGCGCGCCACCTGGCCGTCGATGCTCACGGTGAACGTGTGTGCGTTCACGTCGGCCACCCCGACGGTCTGGGCGCCGGTGTGGAAGTCGGTCTTGAAGCCCTCCATCGAGACCGAGATGTCCGAGTGGGCGGGCCAGTAGCTGCTGGGGTTCCACTGCACGACGTCGTTCTTCAGCCAGACGAAGTTGCCCTGGGGCGCCCTGGGGGCCGAGATCGCGAAGCTGCGCTCGGCCGCGGCGCGGTCGGCGACGGGCTCGGCGAACGTCACCGTGATGGGCATGGCCACGCCGACGACCTGACCCGGCGATGGTGAAACGTTCGCGACGACTGCCGCAGCGGGTGCAGCCGCAAGGCTGGTCGCCGCAGAACCGCTCAGCAGCAGGGTCGCAATCCCCGCCACTGACAACACTTGTCGCAAGCCTGTACGCAACTGACCAACCTCCGGGATTCGACTGAGCCTCAATAGTAGTTCGGTTTGCGGCCGCTAAGCGTTAGCCGACCGCCGACCGGCCACTGCCAGCAACAGGTAACCCAGCCCGAGGAACCCCAGCGCCAGCAGAGCGACGTTGCCGACGACCGCGCCGATGCCGACGCTGTCGGGATCGAGGAAGTAGTACGGCGCGCGCCGGCCCGCACGGTTGAGGATCACCAGCGCACCCACCAGATAGATGGCCGGGTAGCCGAGCCACGCGAACGGCTGCCACCACCTCGGGACGCCTGCGCCGCGCCCGATCAGCAGCCAGTCGGCGAGGGCGAGGATCGGAACCACCACGTGCAGAAGCACATTGGCGGGCGTGTACCCCATGCTGTGCCCGGTCAGCAGGAGATTCCAGACCACCCCCGCGACGACGACGTACAGCACGACCGCACCGCGCAGCCCGGTGCGCTCATCCGAACGGGGGGCGAGCAGCGTCCACGCGTAGTAGAGCGCCGCGAGGACGTTGGCCTGGTAGGTGAACGTGACCAGCCGCCAGGCGACGCCGTACCTCGACGTCAGGTGCACGGAGAGCAGCGCGGCCGCGACGGCGAGGACGAGTGCGATGCGCAGGGTCAGGCGGAGGCCGGCGCGGTGCGCGGGCGCGGGTGGGGCCAACTAGCCGGTACCCGAGAGCCGCTCTTTGATCCGCGTCCACAGCCCGGGCTTCTGCGCCGGGACCTGGGTGTTGGGGTCGAGCATCATCGGTCCACCCGTCACGGGCGGGACGGGCGGCGGTCCGGCGACCGGCGGTGCGAGTGCCGGGTCCGTCGGCGGGGCGAGCGCGGGGTCGACGGTCTGCGCCGGCACGGGGTCGACGGACTGCGCGGGTGGTGCATCCGGCACCGCGGCCGGGGCCTGGTCGGTGACCGGCGCCTCGGCGGGGGTGTCGACGACGGCGACCGGCGGGTCCTCGTTCACCGAGGGCGGGGCCTCGGGCGGCGGCACGGCCTCGACGACGGGAGCGGGAGGGACGGCAGCCGGTGGCGGCAGTACGGGCGCCGCCGCGGGCGCCTCGTCCGTTTCGACCTTGGCGGCCGGCGTGGGACTGCTCGGCGGCGCGGGCCGGGCCGGGGACAGCTGCAGACTGATCGCGATCGACGCCGAGACGACGAACGTCACGACCCCGGTGGCCAGCATCGCGGCGGGCCCGACGGTCGACAGCGAGCGGCGGTACTGGGCGCGGCGACGGTCGGTGCGGTGGCGGCCCAGGTCTCCGACGCGCGCGGGCACGACGAACGCGTCGTGCCGCAGGCCCTCGTCGAGGAACTCCAGGGGGAGCTCCGTGCTCTGCGCCGAGGCCAGGGCGGCTCCGCGGGCGAGTGCCAGCTTGGCCTCCTCCGGCGCGTACACCGGAACCGACAGCGCGTCCTCGAGGCGGTGCATCAGGGGTTCGAAGTCACCGGCCGAGCCGACGACGACCAACGCCTCCGGCGCCCAGTCGGCGCGCGTGAACACCGCGCTCAGCCAGCTGATGAGGTCTTCGTCGGAGTCGATCGCGTGGTTGAAGGCCGTCTGCACGGCGCCGTCGCTGGTGTTGACGATGAGCGAGATCGCCGACTGGGGCTCCACGAGGCACACGGCGGTCGTCGCGTACCCGAGGACCTCCGCGACGCCGCGGGCTAGGGCCTCGGTGGCCTCGGGCATCCGGATCGCCACGACGTTGTCGAAACCGGACTCGGACAGCGACTCCATCAGCATCGAGGCGTCGAGGTCGGCGTCCTCGCTCCAGGTGACACCGATCGAGTGCAACCGCAACCCGCGGTTGGCGGCCATCGCCTCGGTGCGCAGGACGGCTGCGGTCGCCTGTTGCGACGGCTGCCCGTCGTCGGAGACCAGGAACGAGTCGCGATCCATCGTCGCGCCATCGGCGTCCTGGCCTTCGACGAGCACGAGACCGACGGACGTGGGGGACATCGACAACCCGAGGACCGCGTCTACGTGTACCCCAGTGGATTCACGAGGCGGCCACGCTCGGGCAGCACCAGCGTGGAGGACCATTGCCGGGGACACTACCCGTTCGCCCGATCCACAGCGCGCCGGGGCGCGGGGAAGCGCCCGTTCCCGGGGACCGTGGTCGAGTCGTGACCGTTCCTCCACCCAATCGGACCTGCGGCTGAGTAATGATCCTCCCAATTAGCTGATAGCTACGTCCGTGGCGGCGACGATGCCGTTCGCGAAGGAGGGGTCATGACCGCACTTCATCTGAGCCCACGGCCGGCAGCGCCGGTTCAGGTCGATCTCCCCCGCGGCATCGTCTCGGTGCACGTGCTCGGGTTCGGGAACGCGACGGCGTGGTGCTCATGCGGCTGGACCGGTCGACGCCGGTTGCTGAAGGCCGTCGCCATGCAGGACGCCTGGGCCCATTCGGCGCGCGACCGGTGTGAGGTCTCCACGCCGCTGCTGCTGACCTGGTAGTCCGGTTCAGCCGGTGAGGATTTGCGCGAGCATGCCTAGTTCGACGTTGCCACCGGACACGATCACCACCGTCGGCCCCGGCGGGGTGGCACCCCGGCGGTAGGCGGCCAGCGCGACCGCGCCGCTGGGCTCGGCCACCAGGTTGGCGCGCAGCGCGATCTCGCGCACGGCGTCGCGAATCTCGTTCTCCGACACGGTGATCACGCCATCCAGCACCTGCCGAAGATGCGCGAAGGTCAGGGCGGAGGGCTGCGACCGGAGCCCGTCGGCAATGGTGCGGTTGCGATCCTCGATCGACCAGTCGACGCGGTGTCCGGCGGCCAGGCTCGCGGCGGTGTCGGCGGCCAGTTCCGGCTCGGCCCCGAACACCGTGGCGGCGGGAGCGAGGGCCCGGATGGCCGTGCCGATCCCCGATGCCAAGCCGCCGCCGCTGACCGGGACGATGACGCTGGCGACCTCGGGCAGATCCTCGGCGATCTCCAGCCCGATCGTGCCCTGGCCGGCGATCACGTCGGGGTGGTCGAACGGCGGGATGAGCACTCCCCCGGTCCGCTCCACCACCTCCGCGGCCACCGCCTCGCGCCGACCGGGCTCGCAGAGCACGACCTCGGCACCGTGCGCGCGGGTCGCCTCGATCTTGACCTGCGGTGTCTCCCTTGGCATCACGATGTGGGCGACGATGCCGAACCTGGCCGCGGCGCAGGCGACGGCCTGGGCGTGATTCCCACTCGAGTAGGCGACGACTCCCCTGGCGCGGGTCGCGGCGTCGAGGCGGCCGATCGCGTTGAACGCGCCGCGGACCTTGAAGGCGCCGACGGACTGCAGACCCTCCGGCTTGAGGAACAGCGGGCGGTCCCGATCACCCCATGGCGCCGGAATCAGCGGGGTGCACAGGACGTACGGGCGGATCCGTTGCGCCGCCGCCTGGATCTCGCCGACGCTGATCAGTGACATGACGCCAGATCCTAAGCCGTGCTTGTACTGTCACCCCATGAGTCACGACCACTCCCATTCGGCTGGGGACCAGGGGCCGCGCCGCGAACTTCCCCCGGGAATGGCCGAGCAGATCGACCTGCCGTACTCGGGTCTCGCGACCTTCGGGCACCGGCCGTTCCTGACCGAGGTCGAGCAGCTCGAATCGTGGCGTCCCGACGTGGCGATCGTGGGGGCGCCCTTCGACGTCGCGACCACCAACCGACCGGGCGCGCGCTTCGGGCCCCGGGCGATCCGCGCCACCGCGTACGAGCCCGGGACCTATCACATGGACCTCGGCCTGGAGATCTTCGACTGGCTGGAGGTCGTCGACTTCGGTGATGCGTTCTGCCCGCACGGCATGACCGAGGTGTCCCACCAGAACATCAAGGAGCGGGTGCACGCGGTGGCGTCGCGGGGCATCGTCCCCGTGGTGCTCGGCGGGGACCACTCCATCACGTGGCCGTCGGCGACCGCCGTCGCCGACGTGCACGGGTACGGCAACGTCGGCATCGTGCACTTCGACGCCCACGCCGACACCGCCGACATCATCGACGGCAACCTGGCCAGCCACGGCACGCCGATGCGCCGACTGATCGAGTCCGGCGCCGTGCCCGGCACGCACTTCGTCCAGGTGGGACTGCGCGGCTACTGGCCGCCCCAGGACACGTTCGAGTGGATGCAGGAGCAGGGCATGGTGTGGCACACCATGCAGGAGATCTGGGAGCGCGGCTTCAAGGCCGTCATGGTCGACGCGGTCGGCGAGGCATTGGCCAAGGCGGACAAGCTCTACCTGTCGGTCGACATCGACGTGCTGGATCCCGCGCACGCGCCGGGCACGGGCACCCCCGAGCCGGGCGGCATCACCAGCGTCGACCTGCTACGGATGGTGCGTCAGCTCTGCTACGAGCACGACGTGGCCGGCGTCGACGTCGTCGAGGTCTCCCCCGCCTACGACCACGCCGAGCTGACGGTCAACGCCGCGCACCGCGTGGTGTTCGAGGCACTGGCCGGCATGGCGGCCCGGCGCCGCGACGCCGCCGGAGGCGAGATGGGACCTCCGGGACGGCGACCGCCGGCGTAGCCGTCAGCCCTTCTCGAGCGTGAACTGCGCGATGTCGGTGTACCCCTCGGCGAACAGTTCCGCGCAGCCGGTGAGGTAGCGCATGTACCGGTCGTAGACCTCCTGCGACTGGATCGCGATGGCCTCGTCGCGGTGCGCCTCGAGGGCGGCCGCCCAGATCTGCAGGGTGCGGGCGTAGTGCAGCCGCAGCGGCTGGACCTTCGTGAGCTTGAAACCTGCTGCCATGGCGTGCTTTTCGACCGCGACCACCTGCGGGAGATCACCGCCGGGGAAGATCTCGTCCATGATGAACTTGAAGAACCTGATCTTGTTCATCGTCAGGGGCAGCCCGCGTTCGCGGAATTCCTCGTCGCTGGGCTTGATGATCGTGTGCAGCATCATCACGCCGTCGTCGGGCAGCGCGGCGTAGGCCATCTTGAAGAAGTCGTCGTAGCGGTCGCGCCCGAAGTGCTCGAACGCGCCGATCGACACGATGCGGTCGACCTTGCCGTCGAACTGCTCCCAACCCTGGAGCCGGACCTCTTTGCTCCGCGGACTGTCGGTCGCGGCGAGCAGTCGCTCGACGTGGGCCTGCTGGTTCTTGCTGAGCGTGAGGCCGATGACGTTGACGTCATGTTGCTCGACGGCCCGCTTGACGACGGCGCCCCAACCGCAGCCGACGTCGAGCAGGGTCATTCCTGATGTGAGCCCCAGCTTGCCGAGCGACAGGTCGATCTTCGCGATCTGCGCTTCCTCCAGCGTCATGTCGTCGCGCTCGAAGTAGGCGCAGCTGTAGGTCTGGGTGGGGTCCAGGAACAGCCGGAAGAAGTCGTCCGACAGGTCGTAGTGGGCCTGCACGTCATCGAAGTGCGGCTCGAGACCCTGGGCCTTGCTTGGTGTGTCTGGCAAAGTTCAGCCTTCGGCGTCTAGGTGAGTTGGAGTCGGTAGCTCCTCGTCCTGAAGAGCCGCCCGCGACGACCGCAGACTACCGGAAGGACACGGTCGCGACGTCACACCCGTCAGTTCTCCCGCGGCAGTAGCTCGACGCTGAAGCGGTCGATGAACTCGTCGATCCCGACTCCGCCGATCGGCCGGATCACGAACTTGGTCAGCCCGGCGGCCAGGTAACCGTCGATCATCCGGTGCAGCGCCGGCCAGCCGTCGGCGACCAGCAAGGTCGGGTCGACGTCGGGGCGACGCCGGCGCATCGCCGCGAGCGCCCCCTCGGGCACGCCGTTCTCGGCGATGGCCACGTTGACGCCGTAGTGGTCGGGTTCGACCTCCCGGCCCGCCTCCGCGGCGGACGCCTCGATGAGCTCCCGCCCGCGGCGCGCCTCGTCGGGGGTCAGGAAACTGCCGAGCCACCCGTCGGCGAGCCTGCCGATGCGGCGAAGACCGGCGGGCGCCGAGCCTCCGAGCCAGATGTCCAGCGGACGGTCCAGCTGCGGGCCGACCGAGATCGACGATGCCGTGAAGAACTCACCGGAGAAGTCGGCACCGTCGGCCGACAACGCCACCCTGAGCAGTTGCAGGGCCTCGTCGAACAGTGCCGCGCGCTGACCGTCGGGGACCAGGAACACGTCACGCTCGGCGGGGATGGCCGAGCGGAGGCCGAACACCGGCAACACCCGCTTGGGTGCGAGCGCGGCCAGCGACGCGAGCTGCTTGGCGACCAGGACGGGGTGGCGCCCGGGCAGGATCACCACCGACGTGCCGACCTTGAGCTTGCTGGTGCGGGCCAGGGCGTAGGCCATGCCGACGAAGGGGTCGACGGCGTCGGTGTAGACCAGTTCGGAGAACCACAGCGAGTCGATGCCCGCGGCCTCGAGCCGGTCGACGATGCCCGCGAGTTCGGCGGGGCGGGACTCTGGGCCCGCGCCGAGGCCGACGCCGAAGCGAATCTTCATGTCACCCAGTCTGCTCGCGGTGCAGCCGCGCCCGCATCTGCATGAAGCGGAACAGTCCGGGCGCGCCGGCCAGCGGCTCGTAGCCGTCGATCTGCTCGTTCACGAACGCGGCGCGGCGGTCCTCGGGCAACCGGTCCGTCCACGCCGTCGACCCCATCGCCGACCACTGCGTGAACGCCTCGCGCGAACCGAAGTCCCATTGCCTGTCGGCGACGGTGACGTCGTCGACCGCCAGCCCCGCGGCCCGCGCCAGGTCGGCGAAGGCGTGCGGATCGGGGTGGACGAAGGGCGCGGTGAAGCCGTCGAACCACGACGCCCAGCGCGGCGCCCGGGTCGCGTCCATCGTGACGTCCTCCAGGCTCCGGCGGGGTCCGGCGCACACCAGCTGCACCGTGACCGAGCCGCCCGGCCTGAGTACCGCGGCGATTTGACGCAGCGCCACGTCCTGCTGCGGCACCCAGTGCAGCGCGTTGAACGACACGACGGCGTCGAAGCAGCCGCCGTCGAAGGGCAGTGCACGGGCGTCGGCGATGACGAACCGCGGCCCCGACCGGCGGGACGCGACCGACGCGTCCGCGGCGGCCACCATGCGGCGTGACGGGTCGGCGCCGACGACCAGTCCGTCGGGGGCCAGCCGGGCGATCGCGGCGATGAGAAAGCCGTCGCCGCAACCGATGTCGAGGACGCGGTCGGTGGCGCGGAACGTCAGACCGGACATCGCCTCGTCGATCATGGCGCGCTGCAACTCGCTGCGCCGCGCGTAGGCTTCGCCATCCCAGTCGGTCACCCGCCCATGGTGGCACCCGGTCGCCAGGCGAGCGAGAGACGACGTTGGTCGTCCTGGCCAATGCCGATCAGCCCGACGACGGCAGCGACGTGGGCACGACGCTGGCCACCGCGATTACCTCAATCGTCACCCCGAAGAACGTGTATACGTTGGGCTAGATCTCCGGCCAGACCTCGTGACGAAGGCAGGTTCCCGTGCACGCAGCAGTGACCGTGACGATGGCCGCACCCGCAGAGCAGATCTGGGACCTCGTCGCCGACGTTCGCAACACCGGGAAGTTCTCGCCCGAGACGTTCGACGCGGAGTGGCTCGACGGCGCGACCGGACCTGCGCTGGGCGCGACGTTCCGCGGCCACGTGCGCCGCAACGAGATCGGGCCCGTCTACTGGACGACCTGCCGCGTGACGGCGTGTGAGCCCGGTAGGGAGTTCGGCTTCGAGGTCCTCCTCGGGGGTCGCCCCGTCAACACGTGGCACTACCGCTTCACTCCGGTGGACGGCGGCACCGACGTCACCGAGTCGTTCCGGATGCCCGGGGGTCTGACGACAACCCTCTTCGGCATCTTCGGCGGCCAGTTGCGCAGGCGGCGAAACACCCGCGACATGCGCAAGACCCTCGAGCGCATCAAGGCCGTCGTCGAAGCCCAAGGCGACTGAGGCAGCCTTGCGCCCCTCAGGCGGCGAGGAGGTCGCTGAGGTGGATTTCGATGCCGCTGGCCTTGAGGGGGACCAGGTCACCGAGCAGGGGTGGGGCGGTGGAGTGATGGGTGGCGCCGGTGGGGGTGGTGAATTCGGCGGTGTGGCGGCCCTGGTGGTCGCAGAAGGTGCGTACCCGCCAGCCGGGGGCTTCCTTGGCGTAGTTGCAGGCCTCGCATTCCCCGAGCCCGTTGCGCAAGCTCGTCGCCCCGCCCGCGGCGTGGGGGGTGGCGTGATCGGTGTGACGGATCGGGGCGTCGCAATACGGGGTGCGACACGTGTCGTCGCGCACCGCGATGAAGCGCGCCATGCCCGCGGGGAAGCGCCGCGCCCGGGACTCCATGGCCACCAACGCCCCGGAGGTGGGGTGGCGGTAGAGGCGGCGCACGGTGGCCTTGGAACGCGCGTCGGCAGCGGCGTCGGCGGCCAGGCGGCAGGCCACCGCGGCCGGGATCGGGCCGTAGCCGGGGATCCGCCCCGGGGTGGGGTCCCCGCCCAGCAGCGTCTCGTCGGTGATCACCAATTCGACGGCGACCGGGACCGCGACGTCGGCGGGGCGCCCGGTGATGCGTTCGACGAGGGTGTCG
Source organism: Mycolicibacterium madagascariense (assembly GCF_010729665.1). Classification (NCBI taxonomy): domain Bacteria; kingdom Bacillati; phylum Actinomycetota; class Actinomycetes; order Mycobacteriales; family Mycobacteriaceae; genus Mycobacterium; species Mycolicibacterium madagascariense. Next base: position 3,130,134 of record NZ_AP022610.1, read on the forward strand.
GCCATGACCTGTCCGCGGCCGCGGCCGTCCCCGCAGGTGTCGGCGGTGCGGCGCAGCGCGGCGTAGACCGCGACACCCTGGGGCATCGGTAGCAGTGCGGTCACGTAGGTCATCGCGTCCGGGGCCGGGCGGATCCACACCGAGCGTTGCGCTGGTGCGCGTACCGCGCGGTCCACGATCGCCTGGGGGTCCAGGCGGTAGGCGATGGCCTTGGCGTCGGCTTCGATGCGCTTGTCGCCCTTGCCTTCCAGGGCGTTTTGGTCGGCGCACATCCGTTCGTCCAACCGGGCGCGGTCCTCTACCGACAGGCACGCCGATTCGCGCACGATCAGCGTCGCCCGCCATTCCGAGAGCGCCCCGGCCTTCAGCGCGGCCAGGGTGTGGGGCATCTCGTACACCAGGGCGCGGGCGAAGCCAAGGTGGCGTCCGCCGCGGTTCGGGGAATCCTTGCGCGCCAATGCCACTTCACTGGCCAGGCCCTTGCCCCGCTGGGACGCGGGCACCCCGGCAGCGGCCTCGCGAGCGCGGCGCGCCGCATCCAATGCCATGGTCAACTCGGCCTGCTCGGCCGCCGCGGCGGACTTGGAGACCTCCAGCGCCGCGATGCGCTCCACCAGCGCCGCTTCGGACAGGTCTTCGCACATACGTTCGATGCTAACGCCTATCCCGGACACCCATCGGCACCAATTCCTCACCCGAACGTGAAGTCCTCCGGATCGACCGTCCTCGTCCACGACCAGTAGTCGACCAACCGCCACGGGCTCAACGAGTAGACCTCGCCGAAGTCGTTCTTGTAGAACGAATGCTCGATCGACGGTTGCGACCACACCAGGGTGGCCATCTCGTCCTGGCTGCGTCGCACCCACTGGTCGACCGTCTCCTGTCGCGGCTCCATCGACCGCCGACCGTCAGCCGTCAACAGGTCCAAACACTGTGCGATGTACCGCATTTGGCATTCGGAGTGGAAGATCAGGCTGCCCCCGCTGGCCAGGTTGGTGCCGGGTCCGTACATGCAGAAGAAGTTCGGGAACCCGGCCACCGTGATGCCGAGGTAGGCCGTCGGACGTTGGCCCCACGTCGCGCGCAGATCCCGGCCGTCGCGACCGGTGATCGTCATGGGCAGCAGCATCTCGTTGGCGTGAAAACCGGTGGCGTAGACGATTACGTCGACCTCGTGTCGCACTCCGTCGGCCGTCACGACGGCGTCGGCCTCGATGCGCTCGATCGGGGTGCGGACCAGGTCGACGTCGTCACGGGTCAGGGTCCGCAGCCAGCTGCCGTCGTCCTGCAGCGTGCGCTTGCCGGTCGCCGGATAGTCGGGTACCACCTTGGCGGCGAGTTCGCGGTCGTCGCCCACCTGGCTGGTGATCCACTCGGTGAACACGATCCTGGCGAGGTCGTTGACCTCGCTCACCGCGCGCTGCCGATCGGGGTAGTCGGGGTCGACGCGCGCCGCCGCCAAACCCTTGTCGCAGCCCGGCCAGAACAGCAGGAAGCGGTACCACCGACCGTAGAACGGCAGGTGTCGCAGCGCCCACCGCACTCCCGGCCCGACCGGCAGACGGTAGTTGGGGTTGGGGAACATCCACTGGGCGGTGCGCTGGAAGACGGTGAGGTGGCCGACGTCCTCGGCGATCGCCGGGGCGATCTGGAAGCCGCTGGCGCCCGCACCGATCAGCGCGACGCGCCGGCCACTCAGGTCCACCGAGTGATCCCACCGCGCGGAGTGAAAAGCATTGCCGCGGAACGTCTCTCGACCCGGTATCGTCGGCAGCCGGGGTCGGTCGAGTTGACCGACGGCGCTGATGACGGCGCGGGCGACGAGGGTGTCGACGGCGCCGCTGCCGTCGCGCGTGCGGACCGTCCACGTCGCGGTGTCGTCGTCCCAGGCGGCGTCGGTCACCTCGGTGCCCCATCGCACGTGCGGCCCGACCCCGCGCTCGTCCATGACGCGCTGGAAGTAGGCCTGCAGCTCGGGCTGTTCGGCGAAGTAGTGCGTCCACTGGTCGGTGGGCTCGAAGCTGTAGCAGTAGAAGTGATTTCCGACGTCGACGCGCGCTCCGGGGTAGGTGTTCTGGTACCAGGTGCCGCCGGGTCCGGCGTTCTTCTCGACGATGGTGAACGGGATGCCGGCCTCCTTCAGCCGGATGCCCGCGAGCAGACCGGATTCACCGCATCCGATGACGACCACCGGGAAGTCCTCGTGGGCGCCCCCGGCGGTGGGGAGCACCGCCCGGCCGTCCCTGCCGTCGAGTTCCATCTCCTCGAGCAGCAGCGGCACGTACTCGTCGGGCACGGGCTCGCAGACGAGCCACTCCATCATCTCCTTCAGCAGAGCGCCGTCGATCGGCTCGGGTTCGGGACAGCCGCGGTCGCGGTAGTCGGCGATCACCGTCAGCGCCAGCGCGCGCGCCGCCGCCTTGTCCTCCTCGGACATGTAGCCCTGCACCTCGTTGAGGAACAGTCCCGCCGGCTTGAGTGCGCCCCTGATGAGCTGGGGGTCCCCCGACATGTGCACCAGCGACAGCAGCAGCGTCGGGATGCTCGTGTCGAGCAGGGCGTCGGCGATCTCGGCGTCGGAGGTCGTAAACGGTTGTCCCGCATGTGGGTTTCGCACGCCTAGGTGCTACCACGTCGAAACCGCCGCGCGCAGCCCATCGTCGAAACCGCGGCGGCGGTTGGGTGGTTGGTCGGCCGGGTAAGGGCGTGTCATGAACCACGACGCCGCTCCTCTCGACCGCCGACCCGCCGACCTCGACGACGACACCATCGCCGCGGTCGGAAAGGTGTCCGAGGCGTTGGAGTACGTCGAGCGCGCCCGCGGGCACCTCTACTCGTTCCATCAGCTCATGGGTGGTGCCGATCTGGCGCTCGGAGATGCCTGCGAGGCGTTGCGCAAGGCGGGTCACGCGGCGCAGGCTGACCGCCTGGAGACCGAACTGGTCGGCCGCAACGTGCTCTACGGCCGCTGGACGTTCCAGATCGTCGAGGAGTTCGACGACGGCTACTGGACGGAGTTCCGGCAGCAGGACCGACGAGTGCGCGAGGAGTTGCAGGCAGGTGAGCGCCACGTGTTCGAGGCCACGATGAAGGAGCGGCGGCGGACCCACGGCAGGCCCGACCACGAGGCCAGGCCGTGATCGCGCCGCGGATCAACGGCACGCCGCCGCCGCACGTGCCACTGGCCGAGGTGAATCTGGGGTCTTGGGATTTCTGGGCGCTCGACGACGACGTGCGCGACGGTGCGTTCGCCACCCTTCGCCGCGAGGCGCCGGTGTCCCGGCAACCCGAGTTCGTGCAGGACGGGTTCGCGCAGGGCCGGGGGCACTGGGCGGTGACCCGCTACGCAGACGTCCACCACGCCAGCAGGCATCCCGAGATCTTCAGCTCGGCGGGGGGAATCGTCATCGGGGATCAGACCCCGGAGCTGGCGGAGTACTTCGGATCGATGATCGCGATGGACGATCCGCGGCACGCCCGGCTGCGCAACATCGTCAGGAGCGCGTTCACGCCGCGCGTGCTGGCGCGCATCGAGGGTTCGGTCCGCGACCGCGCGCGCCGGCTCGTCGAGGCGATGGTCGCCGACCATCGCGACGGCCGCGCCGATCTCGTCGCCGCCCTCGCCGGTCCCCTTCCGCTGCAGGTCATTTGCGACATGATGGGCATTCCCGAGGAGGACCACCAGAAGGTGTTCCACTGGACCAACGTCATCCTCGGCTTCGGGGACCCGGAGATCACGGCCGACTTCGACGAGTTCGTCCACGTGGCCATGGACATCGGGGCGTATGCGGCGGAGCTGGCCGACCACCGGCGGGCCCACCCGGGCGACGACCTGACCACGAGCCTGGTGGCGGCCGAGGTCGACGGCCAACGGCTGACGTCGGCCGAGATCGCGTCGTTCTTCATCCTGCTGGTGGTGGCAGGCAACGAGACGACGCGCAACGCGATCAGCCACGGCGTCCTCGCACTGAGCCGGCACCCCGAACAGCGCGACGACTGGTGGAGCGACTACGACGGCATCGCGCCGACTGCGGTCGAGGAGATCGTGCGATGGGCCTCACCGGTGGCGTACATGCGCAGGACGGTCACCGTCGACACCGAGCTCGCGGGCACCAATCTGGCTGCCGGAGACAAGGTTTCGCTGTGGTACGGGTCGGCCAACCGGGATGACGCCACGTTCGCCGATCCGTGGCGCTTCGACGTGCGTCGTCACCCGAACCCGCACGTCGGCTTCGGCGGCGGCGGTGCGCACTTCTGTCTCGGCGCGAACCTCGCCCGGCGCGAGATCACCGTCGCATTCGAGGAACTGCACCAGAGGATCCCGGACGTCGCCGCCGAGGCCGAGCCGGCGCGACTGCAATCGGCCTTCATCCACGGCATCAAACGCCTACCGGTCGCGTGGACTCCGCCGCGCTGACGGCCGCTAGGTGACGGCCCGGTCCTCGTGCTCGTGTCCGGTGTCCTCGACGTCGGTGCGCTCGCGATCGTCCTTCTTGGCCATCTCGTAGGCGGCCTCGGGATCGTCCTTGCGTCGCGGATCGAGCGAATCGGCCTGCTGCCACTTCGCATCCAGTTGTTCGCGCGACGAGGCGGCCTCGGACCGGTGCGAGGCGGCCCGGTCGGCTAGGCGGGCGGCCTCGGCGGCCTTGGCCTCGGCCTCCGCGGCGGCGGCCCGGGCCCTGGCCTCCGTCTCGGCGGCGATGGCCTCGCGCTTCTGCACCCGACTGCTCTCCTCGCGCGCCTCCTCACGAATGCGGTCGGCCTCGGCGCGCCGCTTCTTCTCCCGGGCGCTGCGGGCCAGGAATGCCGCGCCGAGAATCACCAGGAGGACGACCACGACGGCCACCACGATCAGGACGATGGTGTGGGAATTCATGTCGAGCTCCTTCGCTGCGGGGAGCGCCGAAATTGACGCACCGGCTGGTTCGGCGGGTGCCCGGAATGGCCTCCGATCAAACCGCCGCGGTCAGCGCAGCACGCGCTCGTCGACGATGAACAGGACGAGGGTGGCGGCGAGGACGCCCGCCGCCACCCAGATGGCGTGCGCACCCCACATGCGGCTGGCGAACGCACCCATCAACGCGCCCCCGGCGAACGCGACGATCAGCGCGCCATAGATGCCCGAGGCCCGGCGGGCCTGCGCGCTGCGCTCCACGACGCCGTCGTACCCGGACTCGATGAACCGCATGAGGTTGCCGGTCGTGGCGACGGGCAGGTACGCCAGGTCGCCGATGTTGCGGAACAGGCCCATCTGCACGGCGGCGAGGAAGGCGATCGGCACCGTGACGTAGGTGTGGGCGACGGTGACGGGAACGAAGCCGATCACCACCAGTGCCGCTACCTGCACGGTCATCGTCCAGCGCAGCGGGTAGGCGACGACGTGGTCGACCCGTCCGGACTTGATGTGCGCGGCCAGGGCGATGCCCACCATGAACGCAAGGATGGGCCACACGTGTGCCAGCGCGGCGTGCACCTGGCGTCCCGAGACGTCGATGGCGAAGAAGATGACGTTGCCAGTCTGGACGTTGGCGAAGACTCCGCCGCGGACGAGGAAGGTGTGCGCGTCCATGAATCCATTGGTCAGGGTCAGCAGCAGCGCGAACCACAGCGTCCTGGCGCGATCGAAGTCGGTGGCACCTGGGGTGGGAGCGCCCATCCGGTCAATTTAGCGCTCCGGCGTGCCGCTCACCCCGCACCCAGCGCGGTCAGCATGCCCGCCGCTGACGACGGCCAGGAGAACTGCTCGGCCCGACGCCGGGCACCGTCGCGTCGCGAGGACTCCGGTCGGCTGATGACGCCGGCCACCGCCGCGGCGAGGGCTTCGGGATGGTTGGCGGCGGAGGCGCCGCTGCCCGCGGTGAGGATCTCGGCCAGCGCCGACGTCCTCGAGGCGACGGCGGGCGTGCCGCAGGCCAGCGCCTCGAGCGCGGCCAACCCGAAGGTCTCGTGCGGGCCCGGCGCCAACGCGACGTCGGCCGAGGCCAGGATGGCGGCGACGGTGTCGCGGCATCCGACGAAGCCCGTGAACGCGACGGGCAGCCCGGCGGCATGGCGTTCCAGCTTGGCCCGCAGCGGCCCCTCCCCGACCATGACCAGGCGGGCGTCGATACCCGAATCACGAAGCGCCGCAACGGTATCGATGCTGCGATGGGCATGCTTCTCGACCGACAGCCTGCCGCAGTGCACCAGCAGCGTCTGCTCGGGTGCGGCCCACCTGCTCCTGAGGTCGGCCGACCGTCGGCTGGGGTGGAACTGCTCGAGGTCGACGCCGAGCGGGACCGTCACCACGTTGTCGGCGGCGATGCGGTCGAACTCCTCGCGGGCGAACGCCGTCGTGCAGACCACCACGTCGTAGGTCGCAGCCGTCCTCCGGTTGGCGGCGTTCGCGACGACCCGCGCCGCGGGCCCCGGGAGCACCTGGCCGACCAGACGATCCAGTCGCTCGTGGGAGATCATGACGCTGACGACGCCGCGTCGACGAGCCCACGGACCCAGCGAGCGCAGCGTCAGGCGATCCGACACCTCGATGGCGTCGGGCCGCAACTCGTCGAGCACCTCGACGACCGCCCCCGGGAGCACGGCGCGGTAGCCGCCGGTGTAGGGAATCTGCCTGGCCGGCAACGAGATTCGGCGTACGCCCGACCTCATCAGCCGCTGCGACGCGACGGGGCCCGGCACCACCAGGACGACGTCGTGACCGCGGGCGCAGTACTCGGCCCCGAGCCGGTCGACCGCCGTGCGCAATCCGCCCGAACGTGGCCCGTAGAAGTTGGCTACCTGGACGACCCGCATGATTCATCGAAGCGGGGTGGCACGACCGTCGGGAGAACCACGGGTAGGACCATCCGAACGCGGCGTGAACAGCGGCTATCCGACGTACTTGGTGAGCCACGCCTGGGTCTTGTCCCACGCGTCGGTGGCGGCGGTCGGGTCGTAGCGGTCACCGGTGTCGTTGAAGAACGCGTGATTCGCCCCCTGCTCGACGACGAGCTGGTTGACCACCCCGGCCCTGTCGAGCGCCTGCTGCGCGGCGTCCTTGGTACCGGTGACGCGGGCGTCCTCGGATCCGTAGAACGCCAGCACCGCAACGTCCTTCGAGCCGCTGAAGTCGGCGCCGTCGGGCAGCGGGCCGTAGAAGGGCACGGCGGCCGCGAGTTGGGGTTCACCCGACGCGAGCAGCTGCCAGACGAGGCCGCCGCCCATGCAGAATCCGACGGCGGCCGCCTTGACCCCCGGCGTTCGGCGCTGCAGCTCCTCGACACCGGACTTCATGTCGGCGAGGAAGTCCTCCGGCGAGATCTTGCTGAGCGCGGCCGTCGCTTGCGCAGGGTCCGTGAACTTCGCCGTACCGCCCTCGCCCGAGAGCAGGTCGATGGCCAGGCTGGAATACCCGATGCCGGCGAACCGCCCCGCCACCGAACGCACCCAGTCGGTGAGGCCCTTGTTCTCGTGCAGGACCAGCACGGCTCCCTTCGGCTCGGTCGCCGCGGCCCACGCCGCCTGCAGGTCACCGCGCGGTCCGGGCCACGTGATCGGCTCGGTCTGCAGCGCGTTCTCGATGCCCGGCGGGAGCGCCTTCTCGGTCGCGGCCCCGGTGGACGTCGCCGGTGCGCTGGCCGTCGGCGTGCCGTTCGCCGGCTTCGACGAGTCGCTGCACGCGGCGATCAGGGCGCTGGCCGCCGTGGCGCCGACTCCGATGAGGGCCAGTCGGCGCATGGCCTCACGCCGGGACATCAGTCCCTCGACGTGGTCGGTCGCGATCTCTTCGGCGATGTAGCGCTGCAGTGGGGTCACCCCGCCGAGTATGCCCCGGGATGCCGAACTCGTGACGGCAGATGCCGTCGACGGCGAATACTTCACGACATGTCCGCACCGACGGGTCCCCGCGCCCTGGCAGGCCGTGTCGCCGTGGTGGCGGGGGCGACCCGGGGAGCCGGCCGCGGCATCGCCGAAGCCCTCGGCGAGGCGGGTGCCACGGTCGTGTGCACCGGCCGGACCAGCTCGGCGGTGCACCTCGACTCGGACTACGACCGACCCGAAACCATCGAGGAGACAGCCGAACTCGTCGACGACCTCGGCGGCGTCGGCGTCGCCGTGCCGACCGATCATCTCGACGTCGGGCAGGTGCGTGCCCTGGCCGATCGGCTGCGGCACGACTACGGCGGCATCGACGTCCTCGTCAACGACGTCTGGGGGGCCGAGCTGCTCAAGGGCCCGCCCTCGACCTGGAACCGGCCGCTGTGGGAACACGACCTGGACGACGGGCTGCGCATCCTGCGGCTCGGCGTCGACACCCACCTGATCACGTCGCACTGCTTGCTGCCGTTGCTCATCACGCGCCCAGGCGGACTGCTCGTCGAGGTCACCGACGGCACGGCCGAGTTCAACGCGCGGCACTACCGGGTGTCAGCCTTCTACGACCTGGCGAAGGTGGCGGTGAACCGGATCGCGTTCAGCCAGGGACACGACCTCGCGCCGTACGGGGGCACGGCGGTGTCCGTCACCCCGGGTTGGCTGCGCTCGGAGATGATGCTCGACACCTACGCCGTGACCGCAGACGGCTGGCGCGAGGCCCTGCGACCGGAGCGCGCCGGCGGCGCACCGACCGCGCCCGCCGCGTTCCTCGCGTCCGAGAGCCCGCGCTTCGTGGGCCGAGGCGTGGCGGCGATCGCCGCCGACCCCGATCGTGCGCGCTGGAACCAGCGGTCGGTGAGCTCGGTCGATCTCGCACGTGTCTACGGCTTCACCGACGTGGACGGCCGGACGCCGGACGCCTGGGCCGAGCAGTAGACATCTTTGAAAAAGTGTTCACGGAATCGTTGACACGGCTATGCGGCCGCTGTTCTATGACGGAGTGACCTACGACACCATCATTGCGAACGGGCGCTGGTTCGACGGCACCGGAGCGGCGTCGGCGGTGCGCACCATCGGCATCCGCGACGGTCACGTCGCGGCGATCTCGGCCGCGGACCTGGACGCGACCGACTGCCCCCACGTCATCGACGCGACCGGCCAGTGGGTGCTGCCCGGCCTGCTGGACATCCACACCCACTACGACGTCGAGGTGCTCGGCGGTCCGGCACTGACCGAATCGCTGCGGCACGGAGTCACCACCGTCATGCTCGGCTCCTGCTCGCTCTCGACGATCCACGTCGACGGCACCGAGGCCGGCGACCTGTTCGGACGCGTGGAGGCCATCCCCCGCGACCACGTCATTGCCGCGGTCGACGGGCACAAGACGTGGAGCAGCTGCGAGGAGTACGTCGACGCGCTGGAGCGGATGCCGCTCGGGCCGAACCTGGCTGCCTTCATCGGACACTCGGACATGCGCACCGCGGTCATGGGCCTGGACCGCGCCACCCGCCGCAGCGAACGTCCCACCCGCGGTGAGCAGGCCGAGATGGAGCGCATGCTGACCGAGGCACTCAGGGCGGGATTCGTCGGAATGTCCTCGATGCAACTGCTGTTCGACAAACTCGACGGCGACGTCTGCCGGTCGCGCACCCTGCCGTCGACCTATGCCAAGGCCCGGGAGCAACGTCGGCTGAAGTCGTTGCTGCGCAGGAGGGGACGCGTCCTGCAGTCCGGTCCCGACATCGAGAGCCCGCTCAATCTGGTGTCGCAGCTCGCGCAGTCGCTCGGCGTGTTCCGCAACCCGCTCAAGACCAGCCTGCTCTCGGCGGCCGACGTCAAGGCCAACCCCTACGCCGTGAAGGTGCTCGGCCCGGTGGCGCGACTGGTCAACCGGCTCGGCGGCGACTTCCGGTGGCAGCACCTGCCCGTGCCGTTCGAGGTCTACGCCGACGGCATCGATCTGGTGATCTTCGAGGAATTCGGCTCTGGCGCAGCGGCATTGCACCTGCGCGACGAGGTCGCCCGCAACGAGATGATGCGCGACGAGGACTACCGCCGCCGGTTCCGCAAGGACTACGAGAGCAGGTTCGGCGTGCGGGTGTGGCACCGCGACTTCTTCGATGCCGAGATCGTCGCGTGTCCGGACGCCGGCGTCGTCGGCAAGTCCTTCGGTCAAGTCGGCGCCGACCGCGGTGGGCTGCATCCCGTCGACGCGTTCCTCGACCTGGTGGTCGCACACGGCACCGCGCTGCGATGGCGCACGACGATCTCCAATCACCGGCCAGAGGTGTTGCGGCAGTTGGCCCGTGACCCGGGCGTGCAGATGGGCTTCTCCGACGCGGGCGCCCACCTGCGCAACATGGCGTTCTACAACATGGGGTTGCGACTGCTACGCCACGTGCGCGACGCCGAGGCCGCCGGCCGTCCGTTCATGACCATCGAGCACGCCGTGCACCGCCTCACCGGGGAGCTGGCCGACTGGTACCGCCTCGACGCCGGGCACCTTCGCCTCGGCGACCGCGCCGACGTCGTGATCGTCGACCCACGGCGGCTCGACGATCGACTCGACGCCTACGCCGAGGAGCCCGTCGCGCAGTACGGCGGGCTGTCGCGGATGGTCAACCGCAACGACGAGACGGTCACGGCCGTGTTCGTCGGCGGCCGCGCGGTGTTCCTCGACGGCCGGCCCACCGATCTGGTCGGGCGTCGCAGGACCGGCCGGTTCCTGCGCGCCGCGCATCGGTCTCCCGCCATCCCCCGCCAGGAAGACGAGTTGTCCAGTGTCGGTTGAGGATACGGTTCGCGGACTGTGGAAGGCGCTGTCGGCCCGCGACTGGGACGAGGTCGCGACGTTCCTCGCGCCGGAGTGCATCTACCTCGACGTCCCCACCGGACCGACGTTGGCGGCCCGCGGACCCCGGGACGTCGTCAAGCGGCTGAGGATCGGCATCGCACCGCTGGCCGCCTACGAGAACCACGACGGGCTGCTCCTCAGCGACGGCAGCCACGTCATGTACGAGCACTCCGAGACGTGGCAGTGGACGACCGGTGAGACCGCGACGCTGAAGTTCGTCAGCGTCCACGAGGTGCGCGACGGCAAGGTCACCGTGTGGAAGGACTACTGGGACATGGCCGCCCTGCAGAACTTCGCGCCGGCCAGTTGGATGGACGACCTAATGTCGGCGGACATGTCGTGGATCTTCGACGCGACGGGTCTGGTCTAGCCGCCCGTCACACGCTCCAGGCGAGCCGGAACCGGTCGGCGAGCTCCTCGGGGGTCAGGTCGCCGAAGTTCTGGTGCTCGTAGCGCCGGACGGCCGCGATGGCCTCCACCGCCGAATCGCCGAGAATGCTTCGCAGCAGCGCGGATTCGGCGAATGCGTCGATCGTGGGCGGCTGGGAGTTCGACAGCAGCACGATCCCCGCGGCATCGAGCTCCTGTTCGGTGAGCGTCGCGGGGTCGACCGTCGTCTCCTCGGGCAGGGGCAGTTCGCGTTCGATGCCGTCGAGCGCCAGGCCCAGGATCGCCGCCGAGGCGAAGTACGGATTGGCCGACGGATCGATGACCTTGACCTCGACGTTGGCGCCGTGGGGATTGCCGGGACCACCCTCGAGGAACCGGACGGCCGCCTCGCGGTTCTCGGTGCCCCAGCACACCCGCGCACCCGACCAGCTGCTCGGCTGCAGGCGCAGCCCGGACAGGATCGACCCGCACAGCGCGCCCTGGGCCTCCGGTAGACCGTTGAGCACGCCCGCGATCGCCGCCTCCCCCGCCGGCCTCGTGCCGTGTACGCCCCGCCCTCCGGAGAACAGCGGGACGCCGGAGTGCTCGAGCGAGAAGTGTTGGTGCGCACCGGATCCCACGGCCCCGGCGAAGGGCACCGGGGACATGCTGACCCGCAGGCCGTAGCGGCGGGCCGCCCGCCCGACGATGATCCGCAGCAGGGTCAGGTGGTCGGCCGCGGTGACCGGCGACCGCGGGGCCAGGGAGATCTCGAACTGGTTGGCGCCGTATTCGGGGTGGAACTGCTCGATGGCGACCCCGGCCGTCGTCGCCGCGACCGTCACGTCCTTGACGAAGCCCTCGTACTCCAGCACCCCGGCGAGGCCGTATTGCGCCCACAGGTGCGCGGGCAAGCGGGAGCCATCCGGCCCGACGAGGACGAACTCCATCTCGTGGCCGATGAGGGCCGAGAAACCGGCCCGGGCCAGTCGCTCCTCGATGCGCGCCAGCGTCCCCCTGCTGCAGAACGGGTCGGGTGACCCGTCCTGCTGGAAGAACGAGCCGGGGGCCCAGGCCAACCCGTCGCCGAGGATGGTCAGCGCGTCGAGGTCGAGCCGAATCCGGCGGTCGCCGACGACCCCGATGTCACCGCCCACCACGACGCCGGCCTGGTCGATCGCGAAGACGTGCCAGACGGGGCTGGCCCCCAGGCCGGGGTCGGCGAACCCGCCGATCCGTCGGACCGGCACGGTCTTGGCGTGGATCAGACCCGCCGGGTTGACGACCGTGCCGACGACGCTGACGACTCCTTCTGACTCGAGCCGCGCGATGGCCGCGGAGGCGAGTGGTGTGGCTGCCATGGGCTCATTCTGCACGTGGCCGCGCCGCGGGGTGGGACCCGAGGATCACAGCGTGATGGTGCAGGCCTGCCCGATGTCCAGGGTGCGCAGCATGCGGCCCATGCCCAGCCACAGCGCACACGACAGCGCGAGGTCGGTCAGCACCTCGGCGTCGAACTGCTCGTGGGCACGCCGCCAGAAGTCCTCGTCGTCGCGCAGCGCGGTGTGATCGCGGGCGAACCGGGCGGCGAACTCGGCGGCGATGCGCTCCTGCGGGCTGTACCCGGGCCAGGTCTGCCACTGCGCGGCGTGGTCGTAGAGGTCCTCGTCGACCCCCGCGGCGACGCCGTCGGAGTCCCTGGTGTTCTGGCAGACGATGCACTCGTTGTCCAGGGCGATGACCATGCGGGCCAGTTCGCGGGTCCGCAGCGGCAGCCGATTCTTGGTGTAGACCGCATTCGCGAAGTTGGCTATCGGGACGCCGATGTCGGGTGACTTCGTCACCCAGGCGGCAACGTCGTCGTCGGCGAAGTCTCCGATTCTGCTCATCGCCGCATCGTACGCTCGACGGCGGGTTTCTGGAACGCGTTCTAGTTAGGGCTATCCGTTGCCGACGTGCGGCGGGCGGGCCACGCACTGCGCCGAGTAGAGCTCCACCCCGAGTGTGTCCATCAGCTGCAGCTGGGTCTCGAGGTAGTCGATGTGGTGCTCCTCGTCGGCGAGGATCTCCTCGAGCAGGATCGCGCTCGTCGAGTCCTGCTTCTCGCGGCACATGACGACCCCGGGCTTGAGCCGCGCCATGACGTCGTACTCGATGGTGAGGTCGGCCTCGAACTGCTCGCGCAGCGTCTGCCCGATCCGCAGGGAGAACAGCCGCTGGTAGTTCGGCAGCCCGTCGAGCAGCAGGATCCGATCGGTGATGCGCTCGGCATGCACCATCTCCTCGAACGCCTCCTTGCGGGTGTAGGCGGCGAGTTCGGTGAAGCCCCAGTTCTCCTGCATCTTGGAGTGCAGGAAGTACTGATTGATCGCGGTGAGTTCGCTCGTCAACTGCTCGTTGAGCAGTTTGAGGACGTCGGGATCGCCTTGCATCGGTTGCTCCTGTTTCACCGGACGGGCTGGGCTGTCGCGCCCACCCAACCTAGTGCACCCACCGGTCCGCGAGGGGCGATCTCCGACCGACGCGCGGCCGTGTCCCGGCTCGGCGCCGGCGTCCGAAGACCCACGAATGTCGCCGAGAGGATGGACTGGCTGTCCTAACTAAGGGTACGCTTCACTTATCTGATCGCCACGCCGCCGCGGCATGCGGCGCACCGACGTCGACGAAGGACTGAACCGCGCATGTTCGTCTGCCTCTGCACCGGCGTGACCAGCAAGTCCGTCACCGATCTCGTCGCCTCGGGGGCCACCACCTCCCGGCAGATCGCCGACGCCTGTGGCGCGGGCTTGGACTGCGGACGCTGCAGGCGCACGGTCCGCGCCCTCATCGAGGCGGCGCTGGCGCCGCAGTGTCCGGTGCACGCGGCGAGCTAGCCGGACGCCTCCCGCCGGTCGGCGAACGCGGCCAGGGCGTCGGCATTGGCTACTCCCCCGAGCAACTCGGCGAACTGCGCGTACTCGCGTGCCGCGGCGGCCGCGATCTCGGCGCGAGTCGGTTCCACCATGGTCTGCTTGACGGCCATCAGACTCGAAACCGGGCGGGAGGCAAGCACTTTCGCGTGCCGCATCGCCTCGGGCAGCAGGTCGTCGGGCTCGCACACCTTCCACGCGAACCCCATCCGCTGCGCCTCCTGCGCGTCGATCCATTCCGAGGAGAGCAGCATCCAGGCGGCGTTCTGCCGTCCCACCAGTTGCGGAAGCAGGTAGGACGAGGCCGCCTCTGGGGCCACCCCGAGGCTGGTGAAGGGGCACTTCAGCCGGGCCGTCGTCGACATGAAGACCAGATCGGCGTACCCGAGGATCGTCGCCCCGATGCCCACCCCGAGACCGTTGACGGCCAGGATCAGGGGTTTGCGGAGCGCCGTCAGCGTCTCGATCATGCCGGGGAAGCCGTACTCGCCCGACTCGAAGTTCGGGTCGGTGATCCTGGCCTGCATCTCGAGCAGGTCGTTGCCGGCGCTGAAGGCCCTGCCGCTGCCGGTCAGCACGACGACCGCGACGGCGGGGTCGTCGTCGGCGGCGCGCAACGCGACCGTGGTGGCGTCGTAGAGCGCCTCGTTGAAGGCGTTCAGGGCCTCGGGACGGTTGAGCGTCAGGGTGCGCACGCCATCGGCGTCGTCGATCTCCACCAGCACGGCGGCAGCGTATTCGTCAACCGTTCGAGTACGTGCGACCGGGCTCCGTCAGCGCGACGGTGTCGCCTCCGCGGCGAACGGCGTGCGCAGGACGTACCGACTGGTCGGAACGGTGTCGACGTTGCGATCGGCACCGAAGGTGGACGTGCTGGCCACCATGCGGTTCATCCGCGCGCTCAGGTCGGCGTCGTCGGCGGCGCCGAAGAACGCGTGCAGGTCTCGGGTCGCCTCGATGGGGAAGAGTTCCTCGACGATGGCGGCGAGCGCCGGCGCCTCCGGGGTGAGCGCCCGCACGACCGCGTTCTGGACGTAGCCGAACGTGGACTGGGTCGCGATGGCGACCGGGGTGTGGTCGACGTGCCAGCGCGCGAACCACGTGGGCTCGTCGAGCTCGGGGGGTCGCCGCAGCAGCGCCACGTTCGCGAACCCCGGCGTGCGGGTGCCCGGTGCGGTCGGCGGGGGCGCCAGCGGCACGGACTCGGTCACCACATAGGCGTCGACGCGGGCGAACTCACCCTCCAGACGCTTTAGGGCACCGAGCACGTGCGGGCCGTAGGACTGCGGCGTCCAGATGCCGACGAAGCCGACGACGGGCGGGTTCATCGTCGTCAACGTCATCAGCGAGCCGTCGACCGCGGCGTCGCGCACGTTGACCGCGAGACCCGGCGCCCCCAGTGCCAGCAGGTCATCGGCGATCTCGGTGCGGACCCTCGTCGGCCACGCGTCGTCGCCGGCCGGCCCCCGCAGGGTGATGATGACCTTCTCCACCTCGTGAACGTACCGCCGCGCCCAGTCGCATCACCCACGATGGGCCGACGATTCGGTAGGTTTTGACGAGTTGTGATGGTCATGCGATGAAGGGTTTACCGCTGCGGCTCGCCACGCCTGATCTGGGTGCGGTGGGGCGCAGTCTGCTCGGCGTCATGGTCGCGGCGGGCGCCGGTCTGACCTGGGGTGCGGCAGGCGCGGCGACGGCTGCCGCCGGGTCGGCGGTCATCG
The DNA here is from genome assembly GCF_010729665.1 of Mycolicibacterium madagascariense. Lineage (NCBI taxonomy): Bacteria > Bacillati > Actinomycetota > Actinomycetes > Mycobacteriales > Mycobacteriaceae > Mycobacterium > Mycolicibacterium madagascariense. The sequence continues at coordinate 3,145,844 of NZ_AP022610.1, forward strand.
CCGGCGTGACCGCGCTGCAGGACAGTCCCCGCGGCCCGCTGGCCGTGGTCACCGCGACGTCCTTCGAGATGGGTGCCGCGGTCCTGCTGGGCACCGCGACGTCCTCGAGCGGCGTGCTGTTCGTCCTGGTGGCCGCGGCGTGGTGCTTCCTGGCGGGCGTGCAGTGGGGGGTCAGCGCCAGGGCCGGGTTGATCGCCACGGCCGGCGGCGCCTTGCTCGTCACCGCACCGCCCGTAGCCCCCACCCTCGGTTCCGTCGCCGGGGCGACGCTGCTCGCCATCTTCGGCGGTCTGGTGCAGGCGGCGCTGATCGGCCTATGGCCGCGACGCCGGTGGCGGATGCAGCGCGACGCGCTGACGCGGGCCTACTCGTCGCTCGGCACCGACGCCGCGAATCTCGCGGCCGATCACCAGACCGGGGTGGACCCGCGGCCGCTGACCTGGTTGCGCGACGCCGTCGCGCAGACCGACCGGCAGGTGCGTCACCGCCCCGTCGCCTACCGGGCCTGGTATGCACTGCCCCAACGCATTTCGGTCACCCTGACCGCACTGGCGGGACGCGCCCCCGGCGACGCGGGGGTGACCGAGGTCCTGCGGGCCGCCGCGTCGGTACTCACGGCGGTGGCCGGTCGCGGCCGCGCCGCCAAGCAGCGCGCCAACGACGGGTTGCAGTCGGTCGACGCCGCGGCGGGCACCGTCGACGTCGCGAACGTCACGCTCGCCCACCGCCTGTCCCAGCAGCTGCGCGAGGCGGTCGCGCTGCGCTTCGGCGTGACGTCGACGGTCCCCGCCGCGACCGCCGCCATCGGCGGGCACCTCACCCGCGAGTCGCCGATCCTGCGGCACGCCGTCCGGTTGGCCACCGCCGTCGGCGCCGGGGTGGGCATCGAACGCTTCGCCGACGTCCCGCACGGGTACTGGATCGCGCTCACCGCGCTCATGGCGTTGCGACCCGAGACCGCGCACACCTACACCCGCTGCGTGGGCCGGATCGGCGGCACCGCGGTCGGCATCGTCGCGGCGTCGGTCGTCACCGCGGTCGTGCACCCCACCGGGCTACTCGCCGCGGTGTTCGTCGTGGCGGTCCTCCTGGTCGGGTACGCGACGTCGACGTCCGGATACGTGGTGCAGAGCGCGGCGCTGACGGCCGCCGCGGTGTTCCTGATCGACGTGTCGGGAGGTGCGAGCGGGGGCTCCATGACCGATCGCCTGATCGCGGTCCTCATCGGTGGGGCGCTGGCGCTGCTCGTCCACGCCGCCCTCCCGGACGACTCCATGGTCCGACTCCGGCAGCGCGCCGGCGAACTGCTCAAGACCGAGATCGAGTACGCCGCGACCGTGGTCAAGGCCTTCGTGCACGGCCTCGACAGCCCCGGGGAGGCGCTGGCCGCCGCGTGGGAGCGGGCCTTTCGGGCCAGGGCCGCCTTCGAGGCGGCGGCAGGCGCGACGCTGTCGGACTCCGGGGAGCTGCGCCGCTGGCTCAAGACCTATCGCACGGCGCTGAATGCGGTCACGACGTCCTGCGCGGCGTTGGAGGCCAGCCTGCCCCCCGAGCCGTCACCGGCGTTGAGCGGCGACTTCGTCGTGGCCGTCGACGAATACGCCGACGCCCTCTGCGGTGGGCCCACCTCGCCCGGCGCGCCGTGGCGCATCGACGGCGACCGGGTCGCCGCGGCCGAACAGCGCATCCGCGAGGCGGCCCGCCAACTCGGTCCCGACGACACCGCCAGCCGCGTCCTGGTGGCCGAGATCGGCGACATCACCAAGAGCCTCATCGGCATCACCGACTGAGACGCGACGACGTCAGTCGCGCGCCCACCGCGGTTGGATGAAGACGCCCTCGGCCTCGACGGTGACGCCCTCGGCGTCGGCCAGGTGTCCGGCGGCGTATGCCTTGACGCCCTCGGTGCGGACCATCGAGGCCTCGACGTGCAGGGCGCCCAGCGGCGTGATGCGCCGGTACCGCAGCGTGATGGTGCCGGTGAGTCGGGGACTGGCCGAACTGCTGGCCACCTCGCCGAGCGCGTGGTCCAGGATGAGGGCTGCGACGCCCCCGTGGACGTGCCCGGGTGGCCCCTCATAGGCCGCGCCGAGGTGAAAGTCCGCACGCACCAACCCATCCGGGGTCTTCGTGAAGGTCAGCGGGGGCGCCACCGGGTTGCGGACGCCGATCACGACGTTGCCCCACGGCATGGCGTCGCCCTCGCTGCCGTGGCGGACGCCGAAGGCGCCGTCGAGCTGGCGGCTGCGCAGTCGCGCGGTGGCGGCCTCGATCTCGCGTCGCGCGGCGGCGACGGCGTCCTCGCCCGCCTCGGTCCGGATGGTGGCGTCGATCAGTTCGCGGACCGACCGCGTCAGCGGTTCGTAGATGCCGCGCAGCCGTGCGACGTCCTCGGCGCTGAGGTCTTCCACGGGAAAGTCGAGCACCCTTGCACTAGAACACGTTCTACCGTCGGTGTCGAGTTGCCGCTAGGCCGTCGGCGCGGGTCCGACCAGCAACTGCTGAATGACCGGGCCCGCCCAGCGGACCAGCTCGTCGTAGCTGAGATCGGCGACGGCCGGGTTGCGCAGGACGTAGCGGGTGGTGGCGAGACCGATGATGAACGAGCCCATCAGGCCGGCGCGCTGCATGGCGTGATCGGGCGTCACGGCGAACAGCACCGGCGCGACCTGCGTCGCGAACACCTGGCGCATGGTCTCTGCGGCGGTGGCGCTCGTCATGGCCGCCCGCAGGAGTGCGACGAACGTCGTGTCGCCCTCCCACACCGCGAAGAACCTCGGCAGCAGCACGGCAGCCAGGTCGGCGGGGGCGACGCCGGCGAGCTCCGGGAGGTCGAGGGTGAACTCGGCGGCGGCGGCGAACAGGTCCTGTTTGCTGCCGAAGTAGCGGATGACCAGAGCCGGGTCGACGCCCACGTCCGCGGCGACCGCGCGCAGCGTCGTGCGCTCGAAGCCGTCGGCGCCGAAGCGGGTCCTGGCCGCGGCCAGGATGTCGGCACGCGTCTCGCGCGCATTGCGGGCCCGGGTCGTCGGCATGACCCGAGCCTATGTCACCAACCGTTGACAGCCGGGAGGCGGGCCGCCTACGGTGTAAGTCACCAAGTGTTGACATAGCCGATCAGAGGAGCCGCCATGGAGTACGCCCGGGACGACCTCCCCGTTCTCGTCGTCGGCGCCGGGCCCACGGGCCTGACCGCGGCGCTCGAACTGTCCCGACTGGGCATCGCGGTGCGCATCGTCGACGCGGCCCTCGAGCCGTCGACCACGTCGCGCGCGCTGGGCGTGCAGGCCCGCACCCTCGAACTGCTCAGGCCCCGTGGCGTCGGCGACGAACTGGTCGCGCTGGGGAACCGGGCCAGCCGCACGGCCCTGCACGCGGCGGGCCACCGCCTCGCGAGCATCGAATTCACCGGCATGCCAAGCCAATTCGACTACATCCTACTGCTGGCTCAATCCGAGACCGAACGCGTACTCGCCGAGCAGCTCGGTCGCCAGGGCGTCAAGGTCGAGCGCGGCATCCGATTCACCACGCTCACCGAGCGCTGCGACTCCGTCGCCGTCGTCCTGACCGCCCGCGACGGCGCCACCGAGACCGTCGACGCGTCCTACGTCATCGCCGCCGACGGCTCGCACAGCCCCATCCGCAAGCACCTGGGCCTGCCCTTCACCGGTCGGTCGCTGCCGCAGCAGTACGTGCTCGGCGACGTTCGGCTCCACGGCGACCTCGCCGAGGACCAGCTGTCGATCTTCCTGGCGACCCGCGGCTTCCTGGCGGTGTTTCCGTTGGGCGACAAGCGATTCCGGCTCATGGCGACCGACCCGGACGGCCTCACCGGGGACCGCGACGAGCCCACGCTCGACGACGTCCAGGCGCTCTTCGACCGCGCGGTGGGCAGACCGGTCCGGCTGTGCGAGCTCGATTGGAGTTCGCGCTTCCGCATCAACAGTCGCCACCTGGAGACGCTGCGCCACGGCCGGGTGTTCTTCGGTGGGGACTCGGCCCACGTGCACAGCCCGGCGGGCGGACAGGGCATGAACGCCGGCATCCAGGACATGGTCAACCTGTCGTGGAAGCTCGCGATGGTCCTGCGCGGCACCGCCAGACCCGAGCTGCTCGACACCTATGAGTCCGATCGGCTTCCGGTGATCCGGCAGCTGGTCGCGATGACCGAACGGGCCACCAGGGTCTTCAACTCGACCAATCTCCTGGCCCACGCGGTGCTGACCCGGGTGGCGCCCCTCGTGCTCGCCAGCGCCCGAGTGCAGGGCAAGGCGGCACCGCGGCTGGGCCAGCTGTCGGCGTCCTACCGCCGCGCTCCCCTGGCCAGCGGCGGCGGCCGACTCGGCGGGCTGCGGGCCGGTGATCGCGTGCCCGACGCCGAGCTCGCCGGCGGCGGCAGGCTCTACGACCTCCTCGACACCGCGGCGCCCACGCTCCTCGTCTCGGGCCCGACCCCCGACGAGGCCCGACGGATCGCGAACGCCGTCGGACCCTGGGCCGACGTCGTCGGGGTGCGGACCGTCGACCTCCCCGCGGCCGTCGCCGCACCACCGGGCTGGCTCCTGGTCCGCCCCGACGGCTACCTCGCCGCGGCCGGTCCCTCGGGAGACGTGCGTCGGCTCCACGGCTGGCTCGAGCGGTGGCTGACGACCCCCGCGTAGCTCCCCCGCCACGAGCGGCTAACACGATCGATACACGGCCGTACTGCGATCGCCATCATCGTGGCGACAATCGATTCTCATGGCTCGTGACGCACAGGGACCGTCCATCGGACCTTCAGTCTCCGAGGTGCTGGCCTCGCACGCCGGCGGCACGGGTTCCCCCACCAAGACCGCGACCAGGGTCGCCGACGCCATCGCGGCCCGCGGGGACGACGGCACCTGGCTGTCGACGGTGCCGCGCGAGGACCTGCTCGCCGCGGCGGCCGCGATCGAGCAGCGGCCGGGCGCTCGGACCCTGCCGCTCTACGGCGTGCCCTTCGGCGTCAAGGACAGCATCGACGTCGAGGGCGTGCCGACCACACTGTCCTGTCCGGACTACTCCTATGTCGCCACCGCGACCGCCCCCGCCGTCCGGCGACTGCTCGACGCGGGTGCGCTCTACGTCGGCAAGACCAACCTCGACCAGTTCGCCACCGGCCTGAACGGCACCAGGACGCCGTACACCGTGCCGCGCAGCGTCTACGGCGGCGACATGATCTCGGGCGGTTCGAGTTCCGGGTCGGCCCTCGCCGTCGCGCTGGGGCAGGTCCCGTTCGCCGTCGCCACCGACACGGCGGGGTCCGGCCGCGTGCCCGCCGCGCTCAACGGCGTCATCGGCTACAAACCGTCGCGCGGACTCATCAGCACCGTGGGGTTGGTGCCCGCCTGCAAGTCGCTGGACTGCCTCAGCGTCATGGCGGGGTCGATCGACGACGTCGATCGCGTCATGGACGTCATGATCGGCCGCGACGACGGCGACCCCTGGTCACGCGACCGCGGTCCCCGCCACCGCGGCGGCCCCATCCGGGTCGGCCTGCCGCCGGTCGGCGACCTCGACTTCTTCGGCGACGACGCGATGCGCCTGGCCCACCTGAACTTTCGCGAGCGGCTCGCCGGGTACGGCGACGTCACCGAGGTGTCCCTCGCGCCGTTCCTGGCCGCCGGGGCGCTGCTGTACCAGGGGCCGTGGGTCGCCGAACGACTGGTCGAGTTCGGCGACTTCCTTGCCGCTCGACCCGATTCGATCCACCCGGTGGTCCGGGAGATCCTGCGCAGCGGGCAGCGCTACACCGCCGTCGACGCGTTCGCCGCGCTGCAGCGCCTGCAGGAGCTGAAGGCCGAGGTCGGCCGGCTGTGGGCCGACGTGGACGTACTCGTCGTCCCGACGATCGGCACCACGTTCACCGTCGACGAGGTACTGGCCAAGCCCATCGAGTGCAATACGGTCCTCGGCCACTACACCCACTTCGGCAACCTCCTCGACCTGCTCGGCGTCGCAGTGCCGCTCGGCACCACCTCTGACGGAAGGCCCTGCAGCGCAATGCTTCTCGGCCCCGCGCTGACCGACGACACGGTGCTCGAACTGGCCGCCACGATCCTCGACGAACCCCGCACCCGGGTCAGCGACGCCGCCGCGCCGCTCGTCGCCACCGCATCCCTGGAGAAGGCATGACCACATCGCACGAGGTACCCGCGGAGCCGACCCCGTTTCGGCTCGTCCCCGGCAAGACCGCCCTCATCGTCATCGACATGCAGCGCGACTTCATCCTGCCCGGCGGATTCGGCGAGAGCCTCGGCAACGACGTCGACCAACTGCTGAAGGTCGTACCGCCGCTCGCGGCACTGATCGCCGCCGCGCGCGACGCCGGAATCATGGTGATCCACACCAGGGAGGGGCATCGGCCCGACCTGTCGGACTGCCCACCGGCGAAGCTGAACCGCGGCGCACCGTCACAGCGGATCGGCGACCCCGGCAAGTACGGCCGCATCCTCATCCGCGGCGAGTACGGCCACGACATCGTCGACGAACTCGCGCCTGCGCCCGGCGAAGTGGTGATCGACAAGCCCGGCAAGGGCGCCTTCTACGCGACCGAACTGCAGGACGTCCTCACCGGGGCGGGCATCACCCAGCTGCTCGTCACCGGCGTCACCACCGAGGTGTGCGTCCACACCACGACGCGGGAGGCCAACGACCGCGGTTATGAGTGCCTCGTCGTATCCGATTGCGTCGGTTCTTATTTCCCGGACTTCCAGCGGATCGGCCTGGAGATGATCAAGGCCCAGGGCGGCATCTTCGGCTGGGTCGCCGACAGCGCCGCCGTGATCCCCGCCCTCGCGGCTCTCGGCACGCCCCTGTCCCAGGTGTAGAGGAGATCGCCATGTCGACCGACGTCACCGAGACGCCGTCCGATCCACCCCGGGCCAAGCCCTCCGGCTCGATCCCCTGGTGGACGCGTGGTGACACCAACGCGTTCTTCGGCCTCGGGTTCAACATCCTCGTCAACGTCCTGACCCTGACGGGCTTGATGATCGGCGTCGTCAAGGTGCCTGCGACCGACGTGCTCGGCACCGTGCTGCCCGCCCTCGGCGTGGCGCTCGTCCTCGGCAACGTCTACTACACGTTCCTGGCCCGGCGCCTCGCGCGCCGTGACGATCGCAGCGACGTCACGGCCCTGCCGTACGGACCAAGCATGCCGCACATGTTCATCGTCGTGTTCGTGGTGATGCTGCCGGTGTACCTGAACACGAAGGACGCCATGCAGGCCTGGCAGGCCGGGTTGGCGTGGGCGTTCATGATCGGCGTCATCGTGATGATCGGCGCGTTCGTCGGGCCCTACGTTCGCAAGCTCACGCCGCGGGCCGCGATGCTCGGCACGCTCGCCGGCATCTCGCTGACGTTCATCTCGATGCGCCCGGCCGCCCAGATGTGGGAGGCCGCGTGGATCGGCCTGCCCGTGCTGGCGATCATCCTGATCGGCTTCTTCACCGACGTGCGTCTGCCGTTCGGCATTCCGGTCGGGCTGGCCGCACTGCTGATCGGCACCGCGATCGGCTGGATCGGCGGGTACATGTCCGCCCCCGACGTGGGAAAGGCGTTCTCCGACATCGCCATTGGCGTGCCCGACCTGCGCGTCGGGATGCTGCTCTCCGGGTTGTCGCACCTGGCTCCCCTGCTGGGCACTGCGATCCCGCTGGGCGTCTACAACTTCACCGAGGCCATGAGCAACGTGGAGAGCGCCGCGGCCGCCGGTGACGACTACAACCTGCGCAGCGTGCTGCTCGCCGATGGCGCGGGCGCCTGCATCGGTTCGGCCTTCGGGTCGCCGTTTCCCCCGGCGGTGTACATCGGCCACCCCGGATGGAAGGACGCGGGCGGACGGGCCAGCTACTCACTCGCCAGCGGCGTCGTCATCGGAATCTTGTGCTTCCTCGGGCTTTTCGGCGTGCTCGACGCGCTGCTGCCGGTACCCGCGATCGTGCCCATCCTGCTGTACATCGGCCTGCTGATCGGCGCCCAGGCGTTCCAGGCCGTCCCGCGCCTGCACGCCGTCGCCGTGGTGGCGGCCATCCTGCCGAACCTCGCGCAGTGGGCCAGCGGGCTGATCGACAACGCGCTCAACGCCGCGGGCACGTCGGCCACCAAGGTCGGCATGGATGCGCTCAACGGGGCGGGCGTGGTGTACCACGGCCTGCAGACCCTCGGCGAGGGCGCGGTGCTCGTCGGGTTGATCCTCGGCACCATGGTCACCTTCGTGCTGGAGAAGCAGTTCATGTACGCCGCCATCGCGTCGGCGGTCGGTGCGGTGCTGGCGTTCATCGGCCTGATCCATGCGCCGCAGGTGCAGTGGGCCGCGAATCCCGGTGTCGCCCTGGGCTATTTGTTCTTCGGCGTGGTGTGCGTGCTGTATTCGTTCCTGCCGGGCGCCAAGGAACCGGTCGTCGTGGACGAGTCCGACATCGTGGCGGGCCACTAATTGGGCGTCGTGGCGGGCCACTAGGTTCTCCCCGCGAGCAGACGGAAAAGGCCCTGAATTGCCCCCATTGAGGGCCATTCACGTCTGCTCGCCGGGGGACGTCAGTCGCGGATGAAGGGGACGGTGGTGGCGGGGGCGAGCACGACGTACATCCGCCGCCACGGGTCGGAGCCCTCGAGCCGCCACTGATGGCCGGAGCCCTCGGTGTCCTCGGCGAGCAACACGTCCCCGGGGTGCAGCGTGAATTCCTCCCCGTCGCGCGTGGTGAACACCAGCGTGCCCGCCAGCGTCACCACGAGTTGACGGACCGGCGCCGTATGCCACGCCAGCGAGCCGCCGCCCGCGGTCTCCTCGACCGTCACGTGGGTGGCCGACATCGCGCCGGACACCAGGTCGTCGTTGCGGCCGCTGCTCATGTCCAGCCGGCCGATCTCGACGTGTGAGGAGCCCTCCTGTCCGGTCCACAGCCGGACGCATCGGATCATGGCCGTCACGGTAGTACGCCCGCGAGTTCCGCGTCACACCTGCGCCGATCAGTGTCTTAGTTAACCTACCTTTTCGTAGTCAGTTGTCCACGAAGTGATCTACGCTCAGTGCATGCCCAGTCGCACCCACAGCGCGGACCCCCGCGCCGAACGCGTCCGCACCCTGTTGCGCGACGCGGCGTTCGCGCTGGCACACGAGCGGCCCGTCGACGAGATCACCGTCGGTGACCTCGTTGCTCGCGCCGGGGTGAGCAGGCAGGTCTTCTACCGCCACTTCACCGATCGCGACGACGCGGTCGCGACGGCGTTCGCCGTGGCCTTCTCCGCCGCCGCCGCCGACATTCGCGGTGACGCCAGGGCGCGGATCGTCGCGCTGTTCGCGTTCGCCGCCGAGCACCGCGAGATGTACCGCAACGTCGTGCCGAGCGCCGTCACCCAGCGGGTGGTCACCGCCTTCCGCGACGAACTGCGGCCCGCGTGCGACGAGATCGCCGCCCACGGCATGCCCGTCGTCGGCCCCATCGCCGACATCGCGCCCGAGGCCGTCAGCCGCTTCCTCGTCGGCGGCTTCCAGGAGGTGCTCCGGTCCTGGATGGAGGACCCCGACGCCACCGACCTCCGCGGCCGGGTGACCGCCGCCCTGGACACCGTCGACGCGCTGCTCGGCCTGACCACGACCCGTCAAGAAAGGCACCACCATGGGTAAGCACGAAGTCCCCCACGAACACCACCTGCCGCACGTCGGCGACCTCGCCAATCGACGGGTGTCGCGCGGCGACGTCCACAAGATGGTGCTGACCATGGCGGCCCTGACCGTGTTCGTCGTCGCCATGATCGCCAGCTACAGCGGCGCGTTCGCCAAGCCCACGCTGCACCACCTCGACGTCGCGGTCGCCGGACCGCCGCAGCTCGTCGAGGGCATGCGCGGTCAGTCCCAGCTGTCGGTGACCGAGGTCGCCGACGCCGCCGCCGCGCGGGACCGGGTGTACGACCGCTCGGCCGACGCCGGCTTCGTCGTCGGCCAGCCGGGGCAGCTCGCGATCTACGTCGCCGGGGGCGGTGGCCGCAGCGTCGCCAACGCCGCCGAGAGCGTCGGCCGTGCGGTCGCCGCCAAGGCGGGCCTGACGCCGGTCGTCCAGGACGTGGCGCCCACGACCGCCGCCGATCCGCAGGGCACCGTCGAGTTCTACGCCGTGATCTTCCTGTCGATCGGCGCCACGCTGGGCGCCTCGGTGTTCGGCTTCATGATGGGCAGCGTGCGCCGGTTGTCGACGCTGGCGCTGCGCACCCTGAGCCTGGCCGCGTACTCCGCCCTGCTGGCCGGCGGCGTCACGATCTACGTCGACGCCATCCTCGGGGCGCTGACCGGTCACACCTGGCAGGTGTTCGGCGCGCTGTGGCTCTACGCCCTCGGCGTCGCGGGCGCCGTCACCGGTGTCGCCGCGGCGTTCGGGCCCATCGCGTCGGGGTTGGTGACGCTGTTCCTGATCATCGTCGGCAACGCTGCGGCCGCCGGCCCCGTCGGCCTGCCCCTGCTGACCGGTTTCTACCGGACCTTCAACGGCATCGTGCCGCAGGGCTCCGGTGTGGCACTGCTGCGCAGCATCTCCTACTTCGGTGGCCACGGGGCCCTGACACCGGTTGTCACCCTGGCCATTTGGGGCGCCACCGGATTGACGCTCGCGGTGATCGCAGTGCTCGCCCCGAAGGCGTGGACGAATTATCGTGCCAGCCATGACCGCTACCGCGTCGGGGCCGAGCGCCACGGATCCGTACTACGACCTCGGATCCCATCACCGGTCGACTGACACGCCCTCGGCCCAGGCCCAGCTGTGGTTCGACCGCGGCTTGGTCTGGGCCTATGCGTTCAACCACGAGGAGTCGATCCGCTGCTTCGAGCGGGCGCTCGACCTCGATCCCGACTTCGCCCTGGCCCGCTGGGGCATCGCCTACGCCATCGGGCCGAACTACAACAAGGCCTGGGAGGCCTTCGATCCGACCGACCTGGCCGTGTCGCTGGCCACCGCGCGACGCGAACTCGAGCGCGCCCGCCACGGCCGCGCCAGCGCGGTCGAGCGCGGCCTCGTCGAGGCGCTCGTCGCGCGCTTCCCCACCGACGATCCCGACGACGTCGACGCCTTGACCGCGGGCCACGCCGCCTACGCCGACGCCATGGCCGCGCTGGCGCAGGCCTACCCGGACGACGTCGACGTCGTGGCCCTGGCGGCGGACGCGCTGCTGAACGTCTCGGCGTGGGCGCTGTGGGACACCAGGACCGGTGAGCCGGCACCCGGGTCGCGCGTGCTGCAGGCCACCGCGCTCCTCGAGCGGGCCCTGACGACGGAGGCGGGTCGTCGCCACCCCGGCGTCCTGCACCTGTACCTGCACGCCATGGAGATGTCGACGCGCCCCGAAGCCGCGCTGCCCGCAGCCGACCTGTTGCGCGGGCTGGTCCCCGACGCCGGGCACCTGCAGCACATGCCGAGCCACATCGACGTGCTGTGCGGTGACTACGGCAGCTCCATCGTCGCGAATACCGCTGCCGTGCAAGCGGATCGCCGCTTCGTCGACCATGCCGGACCGCTCAACTTCTACTCGCTGTACCGCGCCCACGATCTCCACTTCGTCGTGTACTCGGCGATGTTCGACGGTCAGTTCGCGACGGCGCTCCGGGCGGCCGACGAGCTGGCCGGGCAGCTGACCCCGGAACTGCTGTCCATCGCGTCGCCGCCCATGGCCGACTGGCTGGAGGCGTTCGTCCCGCTGCGGGTGCACGTGCTGATCCGGTTCGGCCGCTGGGACGACGTGATCGCCGAACCCGTTCCCGCCGACGCCGGGCTGTACTGCACCACCGCCGCGACCGTCCACTACGGTCGCGGCATCGGGTACGCGGTCACCGGCCGCGTGCCCGAGGCCCTCGCCGAACGGGAGGCGTTCGCCGCCGCCTACGCCGCGATCCCGGACAGCCGCTACCTGTTCAACAACACCGCGCGTGACATCCTCGCCGTCGCCGCGGCCATGCTGGACGGCGAGATCGCCTACCGCCAGGGCCATTTCGACGAGGCGTTCGAACATCTGCGACGTGCCGTCGCGCTGGACGACGCGCTGCCGTACGACGAGCCGTGGGGCTGGATGCAGCCGGCGCGGCACGCCTACGGCGCCCTGCTGCTCGAACAGGGACACGTCGCCGAGGCCGCCACCGTGTACGCCGCGGATCTCGGTCTGGACCCGACGCTCGCACGCTGCTGCCAACACCCCGGGAACGTGTGGAGCCTGCGCGGGTACCACGACTGCCTGACGCGGCTGGGCCGCACGGACGAGGCCGCCGGGGTCGCGGCGCAACTCGCGTCGGCGAGCGCGCGGGCGGACGTGCCCATCCTGGCGTCGTGCGCCTGCGTACACTCCGGCTGTGGCGATCAGCGATGACGACCTCGGTCACCTCCACCGGTGCGTGGAGCTGGCCAGGCAGGCGCACCAGGCCGGCGACGAGCCCTTCGGGTCGCTGCTCGTCGATGCCGACGGGGTCGTCCGCATCGAGGACCGCAACCGGATCGGGGACGGCGACGCGACCCGCCACCCGGAGTTCGAGATCGCCCGCTGGTCCGCCGCGCACCTGACCCCCGACCAGCGCTCCCGCGCCACGGTCTACACCTCCGGTGAGCACTGCCCGATGTGCGCGGCCGCGCACGCCTGGGTGGGACTTGGCCGCATCGTCTACGCGGCGTCCAGCGCTCAGCTCGTCGCGTGGCTGCAGACGTGGGGCTCCGTCCCCACTCCCGTTGCGCCCCTTGCGGTCTCGACGATCGCCCCGGCTACCCCGGTCGACGGGCCCGCCCCGGAACTGGCCGACGAGATGATGGCACTCTACGAAGCGGCGTTCCGCCCATGAGCGATCCGGCGTGGGTCGAGCACGCGATCTGGTGGCAGCTCTACCCCCTCGGCTTCGTCGGTGCCTTCCCCGCCGACCCCCCACCGTCGCCCGACGAGCACCGGCTACGCAGGATCGCGGCCTGGTTCGACCACGCCCTCGAACTCGGCGCCTCGGGGATCGCGGTCGGTCCGCTGTTCGCGTCCCAGACCCACGGCTACGACACCGTCGACCACTACGCCATCGATCCGCGCCTCGGTGACGACGCCGACTTCGACCACCTGATCGCCGAAGCGCGGTCGCGCGGTCTGCGGGTCCTGCTCGACGGGGTCTTCAACCACGTCGGCACGGAGTTCGGCCGCTACCGGGAGGCGCTCGCCGGTGGCGACGACAGCTGGTTCCGCAAGGGCCGCAACGGGTTTGCCACCTTCGAGGGCCACGACGGGCTCATCGCGCTTAACCATCGCCACCCCGCCGTCGTCGACTACGTCGTCGACGTCATGCTGCACTGGCTGCGCCGCGGCGCCGACGGATGGCGCCTCGACGCCGCCTACGCGGTGCCGGACCGCTTCTGGGCGGAGGTGCTCCCCCGGGTGCGCCACGAATTTCCCGACGCATGGTTCGTCGGCGAGGTCATCCACGGCGACTACGTCGCGACCGTGGCGGCGTCGACGGTCGACTCGGTGACCCAGTACGAGCTGTGGAAGGCGATCTGGAGCAGCCTCAACGACGGCAACTTCCACGAGCTCGACCATGCGCTGTCGCGGCACGGCGAATTCCTCGACGCGTTCGTCCCGATGACCTTCGTGGGCAACCACGACGTCACGCGCATCGCGAGTCGGTTGGACGACGAGCGCCACGTCGGGCATGCGCTGGCGCTCGTGCTCACGATCGGCGGGACGCCCAGCGTGTACGCCGGCGACGAATGGGCCTACCGCGGCGTCAAGGAGGAACGCGTCGGCGGCGACGATGCCGTGCGCCCCGAATTCCCCGTCGCACCCACCGAAGCCGAGCACCTCGGCCACGACGCCTTCCGGCTGCATCAGCACCTGATCGGGCTGCGGCGACGCCACCCCTGGCTGCACACCGCCACGACCTCGGCACTGCATCTGGACAACCGCCAGTACGTCTACCGGGTCGGCTCGGAGCAGGGGGCGCTCCTGGTGGCGCTCAACGTCGACGACGCGCCCCTGCGAATGTCGTTGGCCGAGTTGGGCATCGACGCCGGCACGATCGTCGCGGGGTCGGGCGCCCCCGCCGAACGCGGCATCGACCGCCTCGACGTCGAACCCCACGGCTGGGCCATCGTCGCGATCTAGCCGGACCCGAGGAGCCTCAGCGTCATGGGGTCCGGTTCGCCGCCGTAGTACTTCTCGAGCACCGCGACGAAGTCACCGGCATCCCCGACGTCCCCGGCCGCTTCGGCGAACAGCGTCATCGACGACCTGAGCTTCAGCCCGTCGACGTGGCCCATCAGCTGCTCGGCCGTCGGGGCGCCCGACGATGCCACCAACTGAGCGCAGCGACGCAGTCGCGGTCCGAGCACGTCGTGCGCGAGGTAGGCCACCGCCTCGTCGCGCGATCCGATGCCGTAATAGGTGGCCGTCTCGGTTCGACCCAGACCGCGAAGCTGCGGGAAGACGAACCACATCCAGTGGGAGCGTTTGCGTCCGGAGCGCAACTCGGCCACGGCGGCGTCATAGGTCCCGCCGCGGTCCTGCGCGTCGACGAACCTCTGCAGATCGTGGGCATCGGCCATCACCCCACCGTGCCCGACGGTGGAGCGCGTGTCGAGTGCGCCGACATTTCTCCGACCGGGCCGCTCAGGACGGTTTGCGAGCTAATCTGTCCATCCCATGACGACGACATCGCAGAAGGCCGCCCCGGCAGCACCGGTCGGCCCGCCGGCACCGGCCGCACCAGCGCCATCGGCCGCACCGGTCGAGCGGCGTCGACGTCGGCCGCTGTCGCGGGTCAGCATCCAGTCCAAGCTGCTGGTCATGTTGCTGCTCACCAGCATCCTGTCGGCGGCGGTCGTCGGCGCGATCGGGTACCAGTCCGGGCGTACGTCGTTGCGCGCCTCGGTGTTCGACCGGTTGACCGAGATCCGGCAGTCGCAGAGCCGCCAGCTGCAGGTGGGCATCGCCGATCTGAAGAATTCGCTGGTGGTGTACTCCCACGGGTCGACGGCGACGCAGGCCATCGAGGGCTTCACCGCGGGCTTCGACCAACTCGGGGATGCGTCGATCGACGCGGCCGAGCAGAACGCGCTCGTCGACTACTACACCAAGCGATTCGCCGTCGACGAGAAGGCGCAGACCGGAGCGGACGTCGACGTCGGCGCGCTGCTACCCACCTCGCCCGCGGCGCGCTACCTGCAGGCCCACTACACGGCACCCTTCGGCAACTACGGCAAGCCCGAAGCGGATTGGGCGGCGGCCATCGCCTTCGACGACGCCCACGACGGCAGCCTGTGGTCGGCCACCAACGCCCGCTTCAACGACTTCTTCCGCGAAATCGTGACCCGGTTCAGTTTCGAGGATGCGCTGCTCATCGACACCAGGGGCAACGTCGTCTACTCCGCCTACAGGGGTGTCGACCTCGGCACCAACGTCGTGACCGGACCCTACCGGGGCAGCGACCTCGGCGGCGCCTACCAGAAGGCCCTCGACTCCAACGACGTCGACTACGTCGGGCTGACGGACTTCGGCGACTATCAGCCCGCCGACGAGCCGACGGCCTGGTTCGTCGCGCCCGTCGGGCCGCAGGACCACGTCGAAGGTGTTCTCGCACTGCAGTTTCCGATCTCGAAGATCAACGCGCTGATGACGATGAACGGGCGCTGGGAGGAGTTCGGCATGGGCCGGACCGGCGAGACGTACCTCGTCGGGCCGGATGACCTGATGCGCTCCAACTCCCGGCTCTTCACCGAGGATCCGAAGGCCTACGTGCGCGATGCGGTCGCCGCGGGCACCCCGCCGGACGTCGCCCAGGATGCCATCCGCCAGCACGGCACGACGCTGGTGCAACCCGTCGCCAACGACGCGACCAAGCGTGCCGAGCAGGGGCAGCGCGGAACGCTGATCGCCAACGACTACCTCGGCCACGAGACGCTACAGGCCTATGCCCCAGCCGAACTGCCGGGACTGCGGTGGGGAATCGTCGCCAAGATCGACACGTCGGAGGCGTTCGCTCCGGTGTCGGCGTTCACCCGGCGGCTGGTGCTCTCCACCGTGGGCATCATCTTCGTGGTGTGCATCGCGGCGATGCTGCTCGCCCGCCTCTTCGTCCGCCCGATCCGCCGGCTCGAGAGCGGCGCTCAGCAGATCAGCTCGGGCGACTACGGCACGACCATTCCCGTGACGTCGCGCGACGAGTTCGGCGATCTCACCGTGGCGTTCAACGACATGAGCCGCAACCTCGCCATCAAGGAGGACCTCCTCAACGAGCAGCGCCGCGAGAACGACCGCATCATGTTGTCGCTCATGCCCGAACAGGTCGTCGCGCGCTACCGCGACGGCGAGGAGAACATCGCCCAGGACCACCAGGACGTGACCGTCATCTTCGCCGACGTCGTCGGACTCGACGAGCTGTCGCGGAACCTGACGTCGGATGAGTCGCTGGCGATCGTGAACAAGCTGGTGCGCCAATTCGATTCGGCCGCGGAGAGCCTCGGCATCGAACGGGTGCGCACCCTGCACAACGGGTACCTGGCCAGCTGCGGCCTGAACGTGCCGCGCATCGACAACGTCCGGCGGACCGTCGACTTCGCCTTGGAGATGCATCGCATCGTCGACCGGTTCAACGGCGAGGGCGAGCACTCCCTGCGACTGCGTGCCGGCATCGACACCGGGCGGGTCAGCAGCGGGCTCGTCGGCAAGGCCAGTCTGGTCTACGACATGTGGGGCGGCGCAGTCGACTTGGCCTATCAGGTACAGAGCGGCTCGCCCCAACCCGGGGTCTACGTCACCGCCGACGTGTACGACGCCATGCACGACACCCGGCAGTTCACCGCCGCGGGCGAGGTGATCGTCGACGGCGAGGCGAAGACCGTCTGGCGTCTGGTGGAGCGTCAATCGTGACCCCGGTGGTCGACTCGTCGTGGTTCTACTGGGCGGTCGGCGTCGCGATCGGCCTGCCGATCTGTCTCGTCGCCCTCACCGAACTCCGTGTCGCGCTGACCCGGCGCAGCAGCGGTCTGGCGCGCCCGGTCGGGATGATCCGCAACTACGTGCTGCCGCTGGCGGCCCTGCTCCTGCTGCTCGTCAAGGCCACCGAGGTGCCCGCCCAGGCCACGCCCGTGCGCATCGTGTCGACCGTGCTGGGCTTCGTGGTCCTGGTGCTCGTGCTGTCGGGACTCAACGCGACGTTCTTCCAGGGTGCACCGGAAGGCAGTTGGCGCAACCGACTTCCGTCGATCTTCCTCGACGTCGCGCGCTTCGTCGTCATCGCCGTCGGCCTGGCGATCATCTTCTCCTACATCTGGGGCGCCAACGTCGGCGGCCTCTTCACCGCGCTGGGCATCACGTCGATCGTGCTCGGTCTGACCCTCCAGAACTCCGTCGGCCAGATCATCTCCGGTCTGCTGCTGCTCTTCGAACAGCCGTTCCGCATCGGCGACTGGGTCGATACGCCCTCGGCGCGCGGCCGCGTCGTCGAAGTCAATTGGCGCGCAACGCACATCGACACCGGCAGCGGCCTGCAGATCATGCCCAACTCGGTGTTGGCCGCCGCATCGTTCACCAACCTGAGTCGCCCCACGGGCGAGCACACGCTGTCGGTGACCACGGAGTTCGGGGAGACCGACCCGCCCGACGACGTCTGCCGGCTGCTGGAGCGGGTCGCCGCCGACCTCCCCCAGCTGCGCCCCGGTGCGGTGCCGACGAGCGCGGTGGCGGGCGCCGGTGAGTATCAGACGTCGATCCCGTTGCGCAGCCCGGCGGACGCCGCGCTCGCCAAGACGACCTTCCTGCGCTGGATCTGGTACGCCGCACGCCGGTCCGGGCTGCGCCTCGGCGGCGTGGAGGACGACTTCGCCACCCCGGAGCGTGTGGAGCGGTCGCTGCGGATCGTCGCTCCGACGTTGCGGCTCAACGATTCCGACCGCGAGACCCTGCTCGCCGGCGCACGCCTCACCCGCTACGGCGCCGACGAGACCATCCAGTCGCCCGGCCAGATCCCCACCCGCATGACGTTCATCGTGAACGGCCGGGTGCGGCTGGTCGCGAAGCGCGTCGACGGCGCCGTGGTGCCGGTGCGCACCGTCGACGCGGGCGACTTCATCGGGTCCACGGCGCTGACCCGCGAGCCGGTGACCTCCGGCGCGTACGCGGTCGACGAGGTCACCGTACTCCAGGTCGACCGCGAGCACATGGAGCAGCTGGTCCTGCGAAAGCCGCTGCTGCTGCAGGACATCGGCCGCACCATCGAAGAACGCGACGACGACGTGCGGCGCGCACTGGCCGCTGCCGGCGACTGACGTTTGCTGAACTAGCGCGTCCCGGCGAAACGCCCACGCAGCGCGGTATTTCCACAGGTCACGCGGTTGGGGCGCGGTAGGTCTCCGCGCCGAGTCGAAATCGTTAGCCAACCGCGACGTCGTAATACCGCGTTGGAGGGCGAAGCGAGTCACATCCACGTGATTCACTAACGCTCGCAAAGCAACGGCGATTGCTTGGACACATAGGGACGCAAAGAGAGGCGGTCTGTTGCCGTTATGAAGATGGTCAGAAAGATTCGTGGTAAAGGGTTGCGCCGGTTGGTCGTTGGACTCCTGGCGGCGGTCACCCTGCCCGGGTTGATCGGCTTCGTCGGGGGGTCGGCGACTGCTGGTGCGTTCTCCCGGCCAGGCCTTCCGGTCGAATATCTCGAGGTGCACTCGGCCGCGATGAACCGCGACATCAAGGTGCAGTTCCAGGGCGGCGGACCCCACGCCATCTACCTGCTCGACGGTCTGCGCGCGCAGGACGACTTCAACGGGTGGGACATCAACACCAACGCCTTCGAGTGGACCTACCAGTCCGGCCTGTCGACGGTCATGCCCGTCGGTGGCCAGTCCAGCTTCTACACCGACTGGTACCAGCCCTCGCAGGGCAACGGCCAGGACTACACCTACAAGTGGGAGACGTTCCTGAACCAGGAACTGCCCGCCTACCTCGAGTCCAATTACGATGTGTCCCAGACCGGTAACGCGGTCGTCGGCCTGTCGATGGCCGGTGGCAGCGCGCTCACCTACGCGATCTACCACCCGCAGAACTGGATCTACGCCTCGTCGCTGTCGGGGTTCCTGAACCCGTCCGAGGGCTGGTGGCCCATGCTGATCGGGCTCGCCATGAACGACGCGGGCGGCTACAACGCGTCGAGCATGTGGGGTCCGTCGAGTGACCCGGCGTGGAAGCGCAACGACCCGATGGTCAACATCAATCAGTTGGTGGCCAACAACACTCGCATCTGGATCTACTGCGGCACCGGTACGCCGTCCGATCTGGACACCGGTGACTCCGGCGCCAACCTGATGTCGGCTCAGTTCCTCGAGGGCTTCACGCTGCGCACCAACGAGACCTTCCGCGACAACTACATCGCGGCAGGCGGCACCAACGGTGTGTTCAACTTCCCCGCCACCGGCACCCACAGCTGGGGCTACTGGGGTCAGCAGTTGCAGCAGATGCTCCCCGACGTCCAGCACACGCTGGGGGCTCAGGCGACCGCCTGATCCTCGGCACCACCAGTAAGGCCAGGAAGCCTGCCGTCACCCCCCGGACGGCAGGCTTCCTTCTTTGGTCGGGCGTCTCACCCCATGCGGAGGATCAGCTTCCCCCGGGTATGGCGTTCCTCCAGGGTGCGGTAGGCGTCCCGGACGTCGTCGAGCGGGAACACCGCGGCGATCGGGACGTCGAGATCGCCTGCGGCGACGAGGTCGGCCAGCTCCGCGAGCACCGCGGCGCTCGACGCGGCGGCCGTGCCCTCGGCCTGGACACCGAAGCGCTCGACCGCCGCGAAGTCGATGATGGTGTCGACCCGCTCTGGAGCGATTCCCAACTGCTCCACGGCGAGTTCGACGTAACCGCCGCCGAACAGGTCGACGAAGGCGTCGACCCGGCCCGTGGGCGAGGCGGCCGTCAGGCGTGCGGCCAGGTCGTCGCCGTAGTTGACCGGAATCACCCCGTGGGCCGTCAACCATTCGTCGTTCGACGGCCCCGCGATGCCGAGAACCGTTGCGCCCGTTCGTCTTGCGAGCTGCACGGCAATGGTGCCGACGCCACCCGCCGCGCCCGAGACCGCCACCACGTCGGTCGCCGTCAGACGCACCGAGCGCACGGCGCCGTACGCGGCCGCCCCCGCGATGTAGAGACCGCCCGCCACCTCCCACGGCACGGCCGCCGGCTTGCGGGTCACCTGCTCGGCGGGGACGGCGACGAATTCGGCGTGACTCGACCGGTCGAGGGAGAACCCGAGCACCTCGTCGCCAACGCCCAACGAGTCGACGCCGACGGAATCGACGCCATCGCCGAGCGCCTCCACCACCCCCGCGAAGTCACTGCCCTGGCCCGACGGGAACGTCGCGGGCCATCGGTCGTGGAGCGCGCCGCGCCGGATCATCGCCTCGCCCGGATTGATGCCCGCCGTCACCACCCGAACGAGTACCTCCCCGGCGCCGGGGACCGGACGCGGTACCTCGCGCACCTCGAGGACGTCGACGTCGCCGTAGGAATCGAACTGCACTGCCTTGGATGTGACCGTCATGACAGCTACGACAGGTCAGCGCGCACGGCTATTCCTTCGCGGCTTCCAGGCACGGCTTTCGAGGCAGGGCTTCGACCACGCCCGTGCCCTACAGTGAGCGCGTGACCGAACCGGCGGAGACGACGCGCCGGTCGATGCGGCCCGTCCTGCAGACGGTGCTCGTGGACGTCGCCCCTCCGCTGGTCGCCTACTACGGATTGCGGGCCGCGGGCGCCTCCGAGTACGCGGCGCTGCTGACGGCCACCGTCGTGTCGGGGATCCGAGTCGTCTACGGCGTGGTCAGGAGTCGTCGGCTCGATCCGTTCGCCATCTACCTGCTGCTGACCTTCGGCCTGAGCCTGATCGTGGGCCTGTCCACCACCAACCCACGGTCGATCCTGGTGGGCAATACGTTCGTCAACGGCATCGGCGGGCTGATCTTCATGGGCAGCTGCTTCGTCGGGACGCCGCTGACCCAGGTCGTCGGCGACCGGTTTCGCAAGCCCGGGGACGCCGTTCCGAACGCCGCGGAGGCGCGCGCAATCCGCCGCGTCCACGTTCAGCTCTCGGCGATGTGGGGCATCGGGCTGCTGCTCGAAGTCGCCATCCGCCTGGTGGTCATCGCCCACTACTCCGTCGACGTCGCCAACGGCGTGAACTCGGCGATCACCTTCCCCGTGATCGGGCTGCTGGTGGTGGCGACCATCGTCGTCGGGCGGCGCCGCGCGCGAGCCACGGCCTGACCCGGGGGAACAAACGACCCCGTCCCATAGTTGAGCGCATCAGGCTGAACTTTGGAGGATGAATGTCTGTAAGCATCGCAGTGCCCGTGCTGTTCGTCAGCGAACCGATCGTGCTGCCGGGAATGGTCGTCCCGATCGAACTCGACGACGCTGCCAGGACCGCGGTCGACGCTGCGCAGGCGAGCGATAGCGGCAAACTGCTGATCGCACCACGCCTGGAGGATCGCTACCCCACCCACGGCGTGATCGCGTCGATCGTGCAGGTGGGGCGCATACCCGGCGGCGGTGCCGCCGCGGTGGTGCGCGGTGAGAAGCGTGCGCACATCGGGTCGGGAACCACCGGACCCGGCGCCGCGCTCTGGGTGGAGGTGACCGAGACGGCCGACGTCGACCCGACCGAGGAGACGAAGGCGCTCGCCGCCGAATACAAGAAGCTGTTGCTGGCCATGCTGCAGCGACGCGAGGCGTGGCAGATCGTCGACGTGGTCAACAAGATCACCGACCCGTCGGCGCTGGCCGACACCGCCGGCTACGCGTCCTATCTGCCCGACGTGCAGAAGCGCGAGCTGCTGGAGACCGAGGACGTGGATCGTCGGCTCCGGCTGTTGATCGACTGGACCGCCGAACACCTGGCCGAGGTCGAGGTCAACGACAAGATTGCCGATGACGTCCGCAGCGGCATGGAGAAGACGCAGAAGGAGTTCCTGCTGCGTCAGCAACTCGCCGCGATTCGCAAGGAGCTGGGCGAGGGCGAACCCGACGGGTCCGACGACTACCGCGCCCGCGTGGAGGCCGCCGACCTGCCCGACAAGGTCCGTGAGGCTGCGCTGCGCGAGGTCGGCAAGCTGGAACGCTCCAGCGAGCAGAGCCCCGAGGGCGGTTGGATCCGCACCTGGCTCGACACCGTGCTGGACCTGCCGTGGAACGTCACGACCGAGGACTCCACCGACTTGGCGCTCGCCAGGACCATCCTCGACGCCGACCACCACGGGCTCGAGGACGTCAAGGACCGCATCGTCGAGTACCTGGCCGTGCGGGCCCGCCGGGCGCAGCGCGGGCTCCAGGTCGTGGGCGGACGCGGCTCCGGTGCCGTCATGGTGCTGGCCGGCCCTCCCGGCGTCGGCAAGACCTCGCTCGGTGAGAGCGTGGCACGGGCGTTGGGCCGCAAGTTCGTTCGCGTCGCCCTCGGTGGCGTGCGCGACGAGGCCGAGATCCGCGGACACCGGCGTACCTACGTCGGCGCGCTGCCCGGCCGCCTGGTGCGGGCCATCGGCGAGGCGGGGTCGATGAACCCCGTCGTGCTGCTCGACGAGATCGACAAGGTGGGTTCGGACTATCGCGGCGATCCCAGTGCGGCGCTGCTCGAGGTCCTGGACCCCGCGCAGAACCACACGTTCCGCGATCACTACCTCGACCTGGATCTCGACCTGTCGGACGTGGTGTTCCTGGCCACGGCCAACGTCATCGAGAACATCCCGTCGGCACTGCTGGACCGCATGGAGCTGGTGCAGATCGACGGTTACACCGAGGACGACAAGGTCGCCATCGCGCGCGACTTCCTGCTGCCGAGGCAGCGCGAGCGCGCGGCGTTGACGACCGACGAGGTCGAGGTCACCGACGATGCGCTGCGCAAGATCGCGGCCGACTACACGCGCGAACCCGGCATGCGCCAGTTCGAGCGGCTGTTGGCCAAGGCCTTGCGCAAGGCGACCACGAAGCTGGCGGCCGATCCGTCGAAGCTGACCATCGACGAGCCGGATCTCGTTGCCTACCTTGGCCGTCCGCGCTTCACGCCGGAGTCCGAGGAACGCACCGCCGTGCCCGGCGTGGCGACCGGCCTGGCCGTCACGGGCCTCGGTGGCGACGTGCTCTTCATCGAGGCGAACGCGACCGATGGCGATGCCGGCCTGAAGCTGACCGGCCAGCTGGGCGACGTCATGAAGGAGTCCGCGCAGATCGCGCTCTCCTACGTGCGGGCGCACGCCGAGCAGTTGGGCGTCGACCCCAAGGCGCTGGACCGCCAGATCCACGTGCACTTCCCGGCGGGCGCGGTGCCCAAGGACGGTCCGTCCGCAGGCGTCACGATGGTCACCGCCCTGGTGTCGATGGCCACCGGCCGCAAGGTCCGGGGTGACGTCGGCATGACCGGTGAGGTCACGCTGAACGGCCGCGTGCTGCCGATCGGCGGCGTGAAGCAGAAGCTGCTCGCCGCCCAGCGCAACGGGTTGAAGACGGTCTTCATCCCGCAGCGCAACGAGCCCGACCTGGACGACGTGCCGGCCGAGGTGCTCGCGGCGCTGGACGTCAAGCCCATGACCGACGTGGCGGAGATCGTCGCGCAGGCCCTGGAGCCGGCGTCCGAGGCGGCCCACGTCGCTGCCTGACCGCATCCGCAGCGGGGTCGACTACGGTCGGCCCCGCTGTCGTGTGCTGAACCGCCGGTGCAGTTGCTGTCTCGCAACACCGAGCACGATGCCGATCTCACCCCAGGAGAGTCCGGCGGTGCGCGCCGCCACGACTGCCGCGTCGTACCGCTCCCGCGCGTTCCTCAGCGCGTCGCGGGCGTCGCCGAGTTCGCGCCGACAGCGGCCGGTCCACACGTCGGCCCTGACCGCATCGGGTCGGACCGGCTCGGCGGACTCGTCGGCGAAGTCGAGGTCGTCGAATTCCTCGAGTTCGTCGCCTCCTCCCGCCGTGCCGGAATCGTGTGCATCCGGGTCACTTCCGAACTGCTCGGCGATGCGGCGGCGGATCTCTAGCAGTTCGGGGTCGTTCTCCCACCAGGGCGTCGGTGTCGTCACGTGCGCAGTATCGGACGTGGGGGTGACACCGCACGCCGCTCTCAGGACGCCACCCGACTGCGGACCGTCATCATTCGTTGACGACCGTCACCATTCGTTGACGACCGTCACCATTCGTTGACGACCGTCACCATTTGTTGACGCCCGGCAACCGGCACTCGGCTCCAGACTGCCCGCGGCGCCGGCACTACCCGCCTGCGGACCGTCATCATCCGTTGACGACCGTCATCAATTGATGACGCCCGCCAACTGGCACTCACCACCAGACAGCCCCATCGCTGGCACCACTCGCCGCCACGCCGTCATCATGGGGTGACGCCCCCGACAGCAGCAGCGAAGCGGAGACCACCAGATGCCCAGACGCGGCGAGCCCCTGCGCAAGCTCGGTTTCCTGACCATCGGGCGGTTCGACGCCGACGATCCGGGCCCGGGCATCGAGGAGACCCTCGAGGTCATCACGCGCGCCGAGCACCTCGGTTTCGACAGCGTGTGGTTGCGCGACCGCCACCTCCAGCCGGGCATCTCCTCACCGGTCGCCATCATGGCGGCCGCCAGCCAGCGCACGTCGCGCATCGAACTGGGCACCGCGGTGATCCCACTGGGGCTGGAGAATCCGTTCCGGCTGGCCGAAGACCTGGCGACCGTCGACATCCTGTCCGGCGGACGGATCAATCCCGGCGTCTCGGTCGGTACGCCGATGATGTACGACCACTACAAGACCGCGCTCTATCCCGATACCCATGCGCTGGAGGACTTCTCGAAGGAGCGCGTGCTGCGTCTGCTGCGCTGTCTACGTGGTGAGCCGGTCAGCGACTTCGAGGGCACGGTCGGCATCGAGCAGTTCACCAACCGCATCCAGCCGCATTCGCCGGGGCTGGCCGACCGCGTCTGGTACGGCGGGGGCCGGGAGTCCGCGATCTGGGCCGCTGGGCAGGGCATCAACTATCTGACGAGTTCGGTCGTCACCACCGAGGGCACCGAATCGCACGACTTCGCCACGATTCAGGGCGAGCACATCGACGCCTTCCTCGCCAACCACCCCCATCCCGAATCCGCAAGGGTGTCACAGGGTTTGGTGGTCATTCCGACGGACTCGGCGACCGACGACCAGATTCGGCGCTACCGCGAGTACGCCGCGGGCCGGTTCGACCGCACCAGGTCACCGCAGGGCGCGCGGGGCATCCTGTTCTCCCCCGACTTCGTCGGCACGTCGGACGAACTCGCCGACCACCTGTTCGACCACGCCGGCTTCCAGCGGGCCACCGAGACCGCCTTCGCACTGCCCTTCAGCTTCGAGGAGGACGACTACCGGCAGATCATCACCGATCTGGCCGAGAAGCTCGGACCTCGCCTTGGCTGGCAGCCCAAGGACTAGCGTCGACGCATGGCGTACGACGAGGACCTCGCCAACCGCATTCGCGAGCTCGTGGCGGCCGAGCACGCCGAGGAGAAGCGGATGTTCGGCGGGTTGGCATTCCTGATCAACGGCAACATGTCCGTCGCCGCGAGCGGCCGCGGTGGCCTGATGGTGCGGGTGCCACCCGAGGACACCGCCGCGCTGCTCGCACGCAAGCACGTCGAGCCAATGGTGATGGCGGGGCGCGAGACTCGCGGTTGGGTCAGGGTGGCACCCGAGGGGATCGCCACGAAGCGCCAGTTGCAGTCCTGGGTGACGCGCGGTGTCGTCTACGCCAGGAGCCTGCCGCCGAAATAGCGGTTTTTGCCACCGCGGCGTCGGGTATCACGCCGCCATGGCGAAAGACTCCCCGCGCGAGATCGTGAAGCGGCTATTGGCCACGGCCGGTACGACCTATGCGCACGAAGCAGGCATCACCATGAAGGACACGCCGATGCCGCTGTTCCAGCTCCTCGTCCTGTGCATGCTTGCCAGCAAGCCCATCGACGCGAACCTCGCCGTCGCCGCCGCCCGCGAGTTGTTCCACGAGGGCCTTCGCACCCCTGAGGCGGTGCGAAAGGCGGAGCGTCACACCATGATCGACGCATTCGGGCGCGCAAGTTACACCCGCTACGACGAGAGTTCGGCCACGCGGTTGGCCGAGCTGGCCCAGGCGGTGGGCGACGACTACGACGACGATCTGCGCGCGCTCGCCGAAGCGGCCGACGGTGACCCCGCCACGGCAGCCAAGCTCCTGCAGGGCTTCAAGGGCATCGGGGCGACCGGTTCCGACATCTTCCTGCGCGAGGTCCAGGACACCTGGACGTGGGTGCGACCGTACTTCGACGACCGAGCCCGCGACGCCGCCCAGCAACTCGGCTTGCCCACCGACTCCCAGGAACTGGGCGCACTGGCCACCGGCGGCACCGCCGAACTCGCCGCCGCCCTGGTGCGAGCATCCCTCGACGACGACGTGCGCACCGCCGTCGCCGGTTGAACCTCGGCCGCCGCGACGGCCAGAATGGACGCCGACCGTCCGACGGAGCGGGGGCGTGGTGGGTGCAGTGACGCGCGGGGAACCGCTGTCGCTGGCGCACCTCCCCGTCGACCGGGTGATCAGGCTCGCAGGGCTGACCGACGAGCAGCTCGCGATCGCCCTCGACCCGTTGCCGCCGGGTGCACCGGTCGTCATCGGCTATTGCGTCGACGGACAGGGGCCGTCGCAGCGCGACGTGGTGCAGGACGCGTTGGTCGCGCTCGCATCGGTGGCGCTCGTGCTGTACCCCGCGTGGCTCCCCGACGCCGCCGTCATCGAGACCAGCGGTGACTTCGACCTCCGCGTGGTCCGCGAACTCGCGCATAGGCGGGCCGCCGACAGCGTGCACTTCGGGCCGTTCCTCGCCGACATGGCCGAGGCGGCGCTGTCCGGCCACTCACCCGATCGACGGATTCCGCCCGACGTGCGTGCCGTGGGGCTGAGCCGGATCATCGCCGAGAGCTATGGGCGTGCCGGCGTCGTATTGCTCGTCGCTCCCCCGACGTCGGCCATTGGCGAGCGCGAGCAAGGCCGCATCGCGATGGCGTTGGAGTGGCTCGCCCAGCACGGCATCGGCGGCTGGCTCGTACCGGACGCGCTGCCGCTCGTCGACCGGTACCCGACGTGGCAGGTGACCGTGCCGGCCCATCTGGAGGCCCTGAGGGCGAACGGCTCGGCCGAACCCCCGCCGGTGCTCGACTACCCGGCGCTGGCGGGTCGACCGCATCCCGGGAGCGCGACCGAGCAGGCGCTGGAGCGACGCCTCGCGCGGTGCGAGTGGGCGGTGGGGCGGACGTGGAATCAGGAGTATGCGAGCCACTCGCTGGCCCCACCCATCCGCGTCGACCTGATGTGGCCCGCCGAACGCTGCGTCGTGGAGATCGACGGACCCGAACACCGTGGCAGTCTGAACTACGCTGCCGACCGTCGGCGCGACAACGGCCTGACCCTCGACGGCTTCGCCGTGCTGCGGTTCACCAACGAGGAGATCGACGACGATCCGTTGCGGGTGCTCGCCGTAATCGAAAGCCTGCTATCCAAGAAGAGAGCCAACGAAGGGAATCTTCCGTGAGCGTCGCCCCCGACGAACTGACCGGAACCCAGCAGGCGGTGCTGCTGGTGCTGATGTCCGAGGCACGGGCGGTGCGCAACCCCGAACTCGCGGTCCTGGGTCCCGAACTCAGGAAGCGCGACCGCGACGAACTGGTGCGAAAGGGGCTGATCGAGGTCACGACGGAGAACCGCGCCATGGTGCTGGAGTTGACCGACCGGGGGTGGGCGACCTGCGCGGCCATCATCGGGGCCGACGTCCCCCCTCGCTCGCAGGGCCAGGGCAGAGCGCTCTACACCGTGCTGCGCGCGCTGCGTCGCTACTTCGATCGGTCGGACCTGGCACCCGCCGACGTCTTCGTCGCCGTGGACGACACCGTCGACGTCGACGTCGAGGCTCAGGTCCGCGCCGCCTACGTCCGGCTGGCCGCGCGATCGGGTGGTTGGGTGGACCTGGTGAGGCTGCGCGCAGAACTACCCGAGATCTCCAGACACGAACTCGACGAGGCGCTGACGCGCATGCAGCGCGCCCCCGACGTCACCCTCATCCCCGAGGAGAACCAGAAGACGCTCACCCCGGAGGACCATGCGGCCGCCGTCGTCATCGGCAACCAGGCGCGGCATCTGATGGCGATCGAGTCGTGATGGATCCCCGGCAACGCGAGGCCCTCAAGTCGCTGCGCCTGTCGTTCGCGCCGTCGGCCGACGATTTGTGGCATGCACAGGGCGCATTCCACGTGTCCGGGGTCAACGACGAGGCGATCGAACAGGTCATGGACGCCTTCGCCGACGCCGACCGGCAGCCCGATTCGAGCCCGCTCGGCGTGGTGATCCGCGGGCAGGCGGGATCGGGCAAGACCCACCTCCTCGGCGTCGTGCGCGAGAAGGTCCAGGCCGCGGGCGGATTCTTCTTCCTCCTGCAGCTCCTCGACGCCACCAGCTTCTGGGAGTCGGCGCGCAGCAGCATCCTGGAGAGCCTCGGCAGGCCGGCGCACGTCCGCGAAACCCAGCTCAAAGAGCTGCTGTGGCAACTGGCGTCGGTGGCTCACGTGTCGCGCGCCGACCGGCGGGCCGTCTCCGGTGAGGACGAACTGACCCCCGAGGTGCTCACCGCCTTCGTCAATGCGCTGCACAAGGCGGCACCCCAGACGGTGCGTCAGACCCACCACACCCTGCGCGCCCTGACCCTGCTGGGCGCCGCCGATCTCGGTGTGCAGGACGTCGGGCAGGCCTACCTGAACTCGGCCGAGGACGTCGACGACACCGGCCGCCGGCAGTGGTCCATCGGGGTCTCGACGCTGACGCCGCAGGAATGCGTGCGCGACATCTCACGCCTGGTCGCCCTCGCCGGGCCCGCGGTGATGGCGATCGACCAGATCGACACGCTGCTGGCCCAATCCGCGACCTCGACGGCCGGTCGTGACTCCGCGGTGACCGACAACCGCGACCTCGACCACGTCGCCCACGGGCTGATGTCGGTCCGAGAAACGATGCGCCGCACCGCAGAAGTGGTCGCCTGCCTACCCGTGGTGTGGGAGTCGATCCGAACCCGGTCGACGGCATCGGTGGCCGACCGGTTCAGGGCGACGTCACCGTTGAAGGGGCTGCCGAGCGCGGCCGCCGGTCGGGCGATCCTCGAGCGCCGGTTCACCGCGAGTTACCGCTCGGTGGAGTTCACTCCGCCGTATCCCAGTTGGCCGATCCTGCCGTCGGCGTTCGACGAGGCGCCCGACTACACCCCGCGTCGACTCCTTCAAGTGGCCGACGCCCACGTCCGCCGGTGCCTCGACGACGACGCCGTGCACGAACTCGCCCACCTGAAGAGCCCGGCCGAACCGGGTCCGCGGACCGCCGATGAACCGCCTCCCCGCAGCGGCGACCTCGACCGTCGATTCGCCGACTACCGAAGGCGCGCAGTCGGTTCGGCCGCGTTGGATCCCGAAGGCGAGGACACCACCGTGCCTGCCCTGCTGTCGGCGGCGCTGGATGCCTGGATCGCCGAACGCGGAGACGTCGAGCAGACGTTTCACTTCGATCCCCCGCCGGGCAAGCAGGTTCGCCTGCACGGGCGGCTGAGGCAGACCCTCGACGCCGAGACCGACGAGGAACGACACTGGGCCTTCCGGGCGATCGCCAGCACGAATGCGATCGCCGTGCAGAACCGAATCAAGAATGCTTGTGTGGCAGCAGGTTTCAGTGCGGGCACCGACAAGCGTCAGGTATTCCTGCTGCGCAATACGCCGTGGCCCGGCGGCGCGAAGACGACGCAGGTGGTGGCCGACTTCGAAGCGGGCGGCGGCCGCACGTTGACCCTCTCCGATGACGACCTGCGCACCCTGTCGGCGCTGCGCGACCTCATCGACGACAACGATGCCGAACTCCCTGCGTGGCTCGTCGCCCGCAAGCCCGCGCACGGCCTGGCGTTCCTGCGCGAGGCACTCGGCGAGGGTGCCGGCCCGCTGCCACCCGAGATGCCCGCGCCGCCAACGGCTTTCGGGCCGGATCCAGCGCCGGAGGCAGAGCCGGAACCGTGGGCGAAGCGGCTCAAGAGGGAACGTCCCAAGGTACCGACCAGCAGCACCGCGGTACCCCTCGGCATCGACGACGCCTCCGGTGAACCATTGAGCGTCGAACTGCTTGCCCTGCGCAAGCATACGGCCATCTTCGCCGGCTCCGGCTCGGGCAAGACGGTGCTCATCCGGCGCCTCGTCGAGGAGTGTGCCCTGCGCGGCGTGTCGTCCATCGTCCTGGACCCCAACAACGATCTGGCGCGACTCGGCCTGCCCTGGGCCGAACACCCGAGCGGTTGGCAGCCGGACGATTCCGCGCTGGCAACAGACTATCTGGACAACACCGAGGTCGTCGTCTGGACACCCCGTCGCTCGGCGGGGCGACCGCTGTCGTTCCAACCGCTGCCCGACTTCGCCAGCGTCGTCGACGACCATGACGAGTTCAACGAGGCCGTCGAATCCGCCTTCGCCGCAATGGAACCGCACGCCCACCTGTCGGGCAAGACCCCCAAGGCCAACCAGGCGCGCGCGGTACTCAGGGAGGCCCTGCAGTGGTACGGGCGGCGACCGGAGCCGACGCTGCCCGGATTCCTCGCCGCGCTGGCCGACCTGCCCGACGGGGTCAGCGTCATCGCCAACGCCAAGGATCGGGCCGAGGAGCTGAGCCAGAACCTGCGGGCTGCGATGGTGAACGATCCGCTGTTCGGCGGCGAGGGCGTTGCCGCGGATCCGGGGTCCCTGCTCACGCCCTCGGCCGGTTACCGCGCCAGGGTGTCGGTGATCAGCATGGTCGGACTGGCCGACGGGCCCCAGCGCGAAGGCTTCGTCAACCAGCTGCAGATGGCGCTGTTCGCCTGGATCAAGCGCCATCCCGCGGGTGACCGCCCGCTCGGCGGCCTCTTGGTGATGGACGAGGCCCAGAACTTCGCACCGTCGGGTCGGACCACCGTCGCGACACGCAGCACCTTGGCGCTCTCGTCGCAGGCCCGCAAGTACGGCCTGGGGTTGGTCTACGCCACCCAGGCGCCGCGCGGCCTGAATCCGAACATCCCCGGCAACGCGGCGACACAGTTCTTCGGGTTGCTCAACGCACCCGTGCAGATCGCCGTCGCCAAGGAGATGGCGCGGGTCAAGGGCGGATTCGTTCCGGACATCAGCCGACTGCGCGCCGGCAACTTCTATGCAGCGCTGGAAGGCACTGCCTTCCAACGGATTACGACACCATGGTGTCTGTCGTATCACCCGCAGAGCCCGCTGACGACGGAAGAGGTGCTGGAGCTCGCGCGGCGGCCGCTCGGGCCCAAGCAGTAGCGCTCCCGCCGATCTCATCGCCATGGGAAACGGGACCGGCCACCGCGGGGGACGTGGCCGGTCCCGTTTCATTCAGGCAGATCTAGGGTTGCTTCTGGCCGGGGATGCCCTCGTAGGCGATGTCGCCCGTCTTGAGGTTCTGCGCGGTCAGCTCACCGAGCCCGGCGAGGAACTTCTGCCGGTCGGTGACGACGTGCTGGATCGCCACGTCGACGTTGTCCTTCGTGATGGCGGGCATGACGTACACCGGGTTCTTGTTGACGTCCTGCTTCTTGACGAGCGCGTTGGCCACGGCGAGTCCTGCGGACAGCTCGACGGTGCCGTTCTGCAGTGAGGTGCCGATGAATTCGCCGTTCTTGACCGCGTTCAGCCCGTCCTCGATGCCGTCGATGCCGACGATCGGCACGTTGGCGAGGTTCGCCTCCTTGAGGGCCTGCAGCGCGCCGAGGCCCATGTCGTCGTTCTGCGACACCACGCCGTTGATCTGCGGTCCGAAGCTGGAGATCCAGTTCTTCGTCTTGTTGACCGCTTCGTCGCGCTTCCAGTTGGCCGTGTCCTTGGCCAGCACCTTGATGTTCGGGTACTTGGCGAGCACCTGGTCGATTCCCTTGCCGCGGTTGATCTCTCCCGAGCCACCGAGCGGACCCTGCAGGATGACGATGTTGCCCTTGCCGCCGAGCCTGTCGGCCATCATCTGCATCTCCTGGGCGCCCGCGGCCACGTCGTCGGGCTGCACGTTGCCCGCGAGGTCGTTGCTGTCGAGCGCCGCGTTCACGGCCAGCAGCGGGATGTTCTTCGACTTGGCCGTCGCGATCTGCGGGCCGAGTGAATCCGCCTGCGCGGGAACGACGATGATCGCCGCCACGCCCTGGTTGATCAACGAGTCGACCTGGCTCGCCTGGGTCGAGACGTCGTTGTTGGCGGAGTTCCAGACCAGCTCGATGTCGTTGTCCTTGGCGTACTGCTCCATGCCCTCCTTGCCCGCGGTGATGAACGAGCTCATGTCGTACACCGTCACACCGATTCGGGTCTTGCCACTCTGGGATTCGGTGTCACCCGCACCGCAGGCCGTCAATCCAAGTACCAGCGCGCCAGCTGCTGCTACAGCGCCCAACTTCGTCGTCAGATTCATCTCGCACTTTCTCGTGTGGTGGGTAAAACGTTGGTGGGAAGGGAAATCAGGGCTGCTTCTGACCGGGAATGCCCTCGTAGGCGATGTCACCGGTCTTGAGGTTGGCAGCCGTCAGCGCGCTGAGACCGGAGAGGAACTTGGCCCGGTCGCTCACCACGTGCTGGTAGGCGACGTCGACGTTGTCCTTCGTGATGGCCGGCATGATGTACACCGGCGCGGTGTTGACCTGTTGCTTCTTGATCAGCGCGTCGGTCACGGCCAGCCCCGCCGACAGCTCGACGGTGCCGTTCTGCAGCGAGGTGCCGATGAACTCGCCGCTCTTCACCGCGTTGAGGCCGTCCTCGATGCCGTCGATTCCGACGATCGGCACCCCCGTGCGGCCGGACTCCTTGAGTGCCTGCAGCGCACCGAGTCCCATGTCGTCGTTCTCCGAGACCACGGCGTCGATCTGCGGGCCGAAGCCGGAGATCCAGTTCTTCATCTTGTTGACGGCCTCGTCGCGCTTCCAGTTCGCGGTGTCCCTGGCGAGTACCTTGATGTTCGGGTACTTGGCCAGCACCTGCTCGATGCCCTTGGTGCGGTCGATCTCGCCGGACTGGCCCAACGGGCCCTGCAGCACGACGATGTTGCCCTTGCCGCCGAGCTTGTCGGCCATCATCTGCATCTCCTGCGCGCCCGCGGCCACGTCGTCGGGCTGCACGTTGCCCGCCACGTCCTTGTTGTTCAGCGCCGCGTTGACCGCCACCAGGGGAATGCCCTTTGCCTTGGCCGTCTGCACCTGCGGCCCAAGGGAATCCGCCTGGATCGGCACGATGATGATGCCCGCGACACCCTGGTTGATCAGGGAGTCGACCTGGCTGGCCTGGGTGGACACGTCGCCGTTGGCGGAGTTCCATAGCAGCTCGATATTGTTGTCCTTCGCGTACTGGTCCATGCCCTCCTTGCCCGCGGTGATGAAGGAGCTCATGTCGTACACCGTGACGCCGATGCGGGTCTTGCCACTCTGGGACTCGGTGTCACCCGCCCCGCAGGCGGTCAGTCCCAACCCCAGCACGGTTGCCGAGGCGATGGCGACGAACGTCGTTGTCAGTCTCATCCGGTCACTCACTTTCTGTTCTGTGGACACGAAATTCGTTGGTCACGTGCGGCGCCTGGTCGACCAGACGTCGACCGCGACCGCTGCAACGATGAGCACGCCCTTGATGACGTCCTGCCAGTACGCGGGCACGACCAGGATGTCCAACCCGTTGTTCAGCGTCTGAATGATGAACAGGCCCAGCACCGTTCCCCAGATGGTGCCGCGGCCGCCCATGAGGCTGGCCCCGCCGATGACCACGGCCGCAATGGCATCGAGCTCGTAACCCTGACCGAGGTTGGGCGGACCCGAGATCACACGGGAGGCGAGCATGACGCCGGAGATGCCGGCCAGCAGACCGGACAGCGCGTAGACGCCGAACAACACGTTCTTGGCGTTGATGCCGGCGATCTCGGCGGCGTTGCGGTTGCCGCCGACGGCGTAGACCCGCATGCCGTAGGTGGTCCGCTTCATCACGATGGCCAGCACGACGATGCCGACGATCATCACCAGGACCGGGATCGTCAGGCCGAGGATCTTGGTGTTGGCGATCGAGCCGAACTCGGCGGGCAACCCGTTGATGGGCGCACCGCCGCCGATCACGTAGGCCAGGCCCGAGCCGGCCGTGAGCGTACCGAGGGTCGCGATGAACGGTGGAACGTTGATGCGCGACACCATGATTCCGTTGAGGGACCCGACGGCCAGGCCGACGACCATCGCCACCAGGACCGTCATCCAGACCTGACCGGGGTTGGCCTTGGCCGTGGCGGCGGCGGCCATCGCCGACACCGCGATCACGCTGCCGACCGACAGGTCGATGCCTCCAGTCAGCACCACCAGCGTCTGGCCGAGCGCGATGAGCGCGAAGGGCGCCGCGGCCACCAGGATGGTCACCAGGTTGTCGACGGTGCCGAAGCGCGCACTGCGGTAACTGAAGTACGCGATGACCAGCAGCATGATGATGACCATCGAGTAGCGCAGCGCGATACCGCTGATCCACTCGCGGGAGAACAGGCGGACGGGCTCACCCGTCGTGGGCGAG
Source organism: Mycolicibacterium madagascariense (assembly GCF_010729665.1). Classification (NCBI taxonomy): domain Bacteria; kingdom Bacillati; phylum Actinomycetota; class Actinomycetes; order Mycobacteriales; family Mycobacteriaceae; genus Mycobacterium; species Mycolicibacterium madagascariense. The sequence continues at coordinate 3,180,470 of NZ_AP022610.1, forward strand.
ACGACGACCGGCGCGCCCGAGGCGTCCGGGGTCTCGTCGGTGTCCAGTGGGGTGGTCACGATGCTGCCTCCGGTGAATCAGGCCGCTCGTCGGCCGTGGGGGTTGATGGTGGAGCTGGGTCGGGATCGCGGGTGGGCCCGTCGAGCGCGGTCGCCATCCGGAACACGGACTCCTGAACCGACGGATGGTCGAGGGCGGCGCGGTCGAGCTCCCCGACGAAGACCCCGTCGCGCATGACGAACGCGCGATGGGACAGCCCGATGATCTCGGGCATGTCGGAGGACGCCATGACGACGGCCATCCCGGCCTGCGCGAATTCGGTGATGATGCGGTAGATCTCGCTGCGCGCGCCGACGTCCACGCCACGCGTCGGCTCGTCGAGCAGCAGGACGTTGACCTCACCGGTGAGCCACCGGGCCAGCACGACCTTCTGCTGGTTGCCGCCGGACAGCGTGCCGACGAGCTGTCCCATCCCGCTGCTGCGCAACCGCACCGACGACATCACGTCGGACACGGCCTTGGTGCGGGCCTTGCTCCGCAGCCAGCCGGCGACGCTGAACGACGACAGGCGTGGCAGAGAACCGTTGTCTAGCACGCTCATCGACAGCACGACACCGGAGATCTTGCGGTCCTCGGGGACCATGGCCATGCCCTCGGTGATCGCGGCTGCCGGCGAGTTGCGCTTGACGTGCGTGCCGCGCACCACGATGTCACCGGACGCGGTGCGCCTGGCGCCGAAGATGGCCTCCAGCAGTTCGGTGCGCCCCGCGCCGACGAGGCCTGCGAGCCCGACGATCTCACCGGAGGCGACGTCGAAGGACACCGGTCCCGACGCGCCCTCGACCTGGAGGTTGCGCACCTCCAGCACGGGATCGGCCTTGGGCGCGACACGGCTCGGGAAGAGTGCGTCGAGTTCGCGACCGATCATCGCGGTGACGATGTCGTCGTCGGTGACCTCGGCCAGCGGCCGGTCGAGGATGAGGCCGCCGTCGCGCAGCACCACCACGCGGTCGGCGATGGCACGGATCTCGGCCATCTTGTGCGTGGTGTACACCATGGCAACGCCATGGTCACGCAGTCGGCGGACGATGCCGTAGAGCCCCTCGACCTCGCGCTCGGAGATGGCCGACGTGGGTTCGTCGAGCATCACGACCTGGGCGCCGGTGCGGGCGGCCTTGACGATCTCGACGATCTGGCGCAGACCGACCGGCAGGCTGCCCATCCTGGCCGTCGGCGAGATCGCGACGTCGAAGGCCGACAGCGTCTCCTTGGCCTCGGCGATCATCGCCCGCCGATTCAGGAACGGCCCGCGCGTCAGTTCCCGTCCGACGAACAGGTTCTCGTAGACCGTCATGTCCTCGATGGAGGCGAGCTCCTGCGGCACGATTGCGACACCGTGCCGCACGGCGTCGCGCGGGTTGCCCGGAGCGAGGTGCGTGCCGTGCACGGACACCGAGCCCCCGTCGGCGCTGTACTGGCCGCTGACGATCTTCATCAGCGTCGACTTGCCCGCGCCGTTCTCCCCGGCGAGTGCGGTCACCGAGCCGGGTTCGAGGTCGAGCGTGATGCCCTTGAGCACGGGCACACCGCCGAAACTCTTGGTGACGTCGGCACATTCGAGGATGGCTGAACTCACGACGAACTCCCCACCAGATCCGCCGTCGCATCACTGGGCTGCAGCGACACGACGACCTTGACGTTCTCCGGATCCATCGACGCGGTGAAGGCGTCGGCGGCCTGCTCGAAGTCGTAACGGGCGGTGATGATCTCGTCGATCGGGACCACCCCGGACGCCAGCAGGTCGATCGCGGCCGCATAGTCCTCGCGGACGTACATGAGGTTGCCGATCAGCGCCAGCTCGCGATCCTGGATCAGGTCGAGCCGCACGGGGGTGGCCCCCGCCGCGACGCCGACGATCATGACGGCCCCACCCTTGTCGACGAGGTCGATGGCCTGGGCGACCGAACTCTCGCGGGAGACGCAGTCGACCACGACGGCGGCGGGCCCACCGAGCAGCGCCAGCGCCGCGTCCACGGCGTCGGGTGCCGTCGGGTCGAAAGTGCCTGCTGCGCCCAATCGTTCGGCCCGCGCGCGCTTGGACGCCAGCAGGTCGGCCACCACGACGTGGGCGCCCGCATCGCGCAGGGCCAGCAGGACGAACAATCCGATGGGACCCGCCCCGATGACGACGACCGGTCGGTCACGCAGGTCTCCGACCGCCTCGGCGGCCCGCCGCACGGCGTGGACCGGGGTGGCCAGCGGCTCGATGAGGATGGCGTGATCGTCGTCGAGGTCGGGATGCAGGGCCACGAGCCGGTCGGCGGCGACGGTGAAGCTGTCGGCCAGCCCACCCGGCGTCTGGCACCCGAGTACCAGAAGCTCCCGGCAGATGTTGTAGCGCCCCGCGCGGCACTGCGCGCAGTGGCCGCAGGCCAGGTTCGGCTCGACGACGACGCGGGTGCCCAACCAGCGGTCCGCCACGCCGTCGCCGATCGCGTCGACGATGCCGATGACCTCGTGGCCCGGCCGGTACGGCAGGTCGATGAAGGGGTGCTGACCGCACGCCGCGTGCGTGTCGGAGCCGCAGATGCCGACCGCGGTGCCGCGGACGCGGACCTCACCGGCGGCAGGCGCCGCCTCGGGCACCGTCTCGAACCGAACGTCGTCGATCGCGTTGACGACGACGCGGCGGTTGGCACCCGGCTGCGGCGGGTTCACCATGCGGTGTACCCCCCGTCGGCGACCAACACCGATCCCGTGATGAACGACGCAGCGTCCGAGGCCAGGAAGACCACGCTGGGCGCGATCTCCTCGGGTAGCGCATACCGCTGCTGCGGGGCGTCGTCGATCCAGTACCGCTTGAGATCCGGGCGATCCACCGGCGCCATCTCGGTCTTGCAGTACCCGGGCGCCACCGCGTTGACCCGGATGCCGAGCGGAGCCCATTCGGCCGCAAGCGATTTCGTGAGATGGTGCACCGCCGCCTTGGAGGCGTTGTAGGCGGGCTGCATCTGCGGCCGGTTCACGATCAGACCCGACATCGAGCCGATGTTGACCACCGATCCCGAGCCGCGCTCGCGCATGTGGGCGCCGACGGCGAGCGAGCACGCCCACAGCGCCTTGACGTTGAGGTCGAAGACGTCGTCCCACTGCTGTTCGGTGACGTCCCACGACTCGGCGTGATAGCAGGTGCCCGCGTTGTTGACCAGGATGTCGACGTGCCCGAGGGCGTCGACGGCCTCGGTCGTCATGCGCTCGACGTCGGCCTGCCGGGTAATGTCCGCGGTGATCGGGTGCATCTGGTGTCCGGCGGCGGCCGCCTCCGCGACGACCTTCTCGTTGCGTTCGCCGCTGCGGCCCGAGATCGCCACCGTCGCACCGGCTTCGGCGAGGCCGAACGCGAACGCCCGACCGAGGCCCTGATTGCCGCCGGTCACCAGCGCGGTGCGGCCGGTGAGGTCGAACGGGGAACGGGTGGTCATGGCAGGGCCTTCCTTCACTGCGGAGCCTTCCTTCACTTCGGGACGACGATCGACTTGAGGCTGCCCGGGTCGGTATCGCTGTCCAGCGCGTCGCCGACGTGTTCCAGGTCGTAGCGACCGGTGACCATGCCGTCGAGGTCGACGGCGCCGGAGGACACCAGATGTATTGCCGCAGGCCAGGTATCGGTGTAACGGAACACCCCGGTGACGTTGATCTCCATGTTCTGGATGTAGCCGATGGGCAGCGCGAAGTCACCGGAACCCATGCCCACCAGGACGACGTGCCCGGCCGGGCCCACCGCCTTGATGCCGCTGACGACCGCGGGCGCGGCGCCACTGGCGTCGACGAAGGCGTCCACCTGGGGATCGAGGGCGGCGACGTCGTCGACCATCGGATCGATGACCTCGGTGGCGCCGAACCGCAGCACGGCGTCGCGGCGCGACTCCAGGGGGTCGGACACCACGATCCTGGCGGCCCCGAACGCGCGGGCGGTCTGAGCGCAGATCACCCCGATGGGGCCGGCACCCGCGATGAGGATCGAGCTACCCGGCTGAACGTGTGCCTTGCGCATCGTCGTCACGGCCACCGACAGCGGTTCGAGCAGGGCGGCCGCCTCGTCCGACATCGAATCCGGTACGGGATGGGCGAATTCGGCGTCGATGGTGACGTAGCGGCAGAAGGCGCCGTCGATGGGCGGCGTGGCGTAGAACTCCATGTAGGGGCACAGGTTGTAGCGACCCGCCATGCACTGCCTGCACCGGCGGCACGGGTGCTGCGGCTCGACGGCGACGCGCTGCCCGACCCGCGTCGGGTCGACGTGATCGCCCACGGCCGCGATCCGGCCGGACAGTTCGTGACCGAGGATCATGGGCTGCTCGACGACGAAGTCACCGATCCGGCCGTGGCGGTAGTAGTGCACGTCGGATCCGCAGACCCCGACGGCCGCGACCTCGACCAGCACCTCGTGCGGACCTGGCGTCGGAACCGGACGGTCCTCGATGCGCAGCGTGCCGACGCCGGTCATCACGCTGGCCCTCATCGTGCTCACATCGCTTCCCTTCGTTCGGAGGTCATCAGCGCCCGGCCGACGATCATCTGGTGGACACCGGCGGCCGCGCACAGCGGCGCGATCTCCTCGGTGACGCCGCCGTCGACGGCGACGGGCAGCTCGGAGAACATGGCGGTGCACGCGGTGACGAGGCCGAGCCGGTCGAGTCGGCATCGGTCACGGGTGCCCGGCTCGATCAGCATCACCAGGACGCCGTCGGGGTGCGCCGGCCATCGCGGCTCCCCCAGCCCGTCCCATTCCCGCCATACCGCGATCCAGGCGGCGCCGCCCGCAGCGTGGACGGCCTCGACCCGCTCGCCGGTGAACGCGCGCCACGGCAGGAACACCACGCCGGGCCGTAGCGCCAGGATCTTGGGCAGCACCGCGTCGACGAAGTCGGGTGAGCCGATCAGGTGCACGCCGACCCGCTCGCGGTCCACGACGGCCGAGATCATCTGCAGCTCAGCCAGACTCACGCCCTGGGGCAGGCCCTCGGACGCGGCCATCACGTCGACGTGGACGTCGAGTCCACTGGCCGCCAGGGTCTGCGCCGCCGCCACCCGCGAGTCGGGGGCGGCATACACCGAACCGGCGACGAGGCCCGCGAAGCCGGCGTGCCACGCCGCGAGCGCGGTCACCGGGGACCACCACCGTCGAGCAGCGGCGACGCCGCCAGCGCCGCCCACCGCTCCCGCAGGGCGCTCAGCTCCCGGCCGTGCGAGCGGGGGGCCACGCGCATCCGCGCGTCGGGCAGCCAGCGCTTGGCGAGCTCGACCAGTCCGGCGCGATCGGCGCGGACCGCGACGGCCGCGGCCTGGATGCAGGCGCCGCGCGCGGTCGCCTCGTCGACGTCGGGCAGGGTGACCTCGTCGTCGAGGAGGTCGGCCAGCAGCTGCAGCGTCGCGCGCGATCGCGCTCCCCCACCGACCACCGTTGCGGCCCCGCCCAATTCGACGCCGCACGCCAGCAGGCTGTCCCGGCCCGAGAGCAACGACAGCAGCGGGCCCTCCACGAAGGCGCGCGCGAGTTCCTCTCGGGTGGTCTGCGAGGTGAGGTCGGCGAACATCCCGCGGGCGTCCGGACGGTCGGGGGTGCGTTCGCCGTCGAGGAACGGCACCAGCACCGGCCCCTGCGTGGGACCCGCCGCGAGCGCCAGTTCGGAGATGCCCGCGAGGTCGGTGCCGAGGAGCACGGCGGCGCGGTCGACGACGCGCGCGGCGTTGAGCGTGCTCATCAGCGGCAGGTAGCCGCCCGTCATGTCCGCGACGCCGTCGACGGCGCCGGTCGTGTCGAAGACCGGCCCGCGGGACGACGTCGCCACCACACCGGAGGTGCCGAGGCTGAAGTACTGGTCGCCGTCGGTCAAGCCGAGACCGAGGTAGGCCGCGTGCTGGTCACCGCCGCCCGCACCGACCACCACGTCGGTTCCGATGCCGAGACGTGTTGCGGCAGCGGCTCGTACGGTGCCGGCGGCGTCGACGGGCCCGAGGACCGTCGGCAGCTTCGCCGACCAGTCCCTGACCCCGGCCGCGAGGTCGAGGTAGGACGGGATCCACTGCCCGTCGGTGGCGTCGAAGTAGCCGGTGCCCGACGCGTCGGAGCGGTCGGTCACCCGTTCCCCGGTGAGCCAGTACGTCAGGTAGTCGTGCGGGAGCAGAACGGTCGCGACGCGGTCCAGGAGACCGGGTTCGTGCTCGGCGACCCACGCCAGTTTGGCGATGGTGAACGCGGCGGTCGGCAGCGTGCCGATGCGCATCACCCAGCGCCGGGCGCCAATGCGTTCGACGAGCTGGGCCAGGTTGGCCGCACCGGTCGTGTCGTTCCAGAGCTTGGCCGCCCGCAGCACCTCGCCCTGCTCGTCGAGGAGTACCAGACCGTGGCACTGCGCCGCGACCGAGATCGCCCGCACGTCAGGCGTTTCCACGCACCGCGCCATCGCCTGGCCGGCCGCCGCGATGAACGCCTCGACCCAGTCGCGGGGATGTTGTTCGCTGTTCGGCGGGAACGCGGGTGGGTGCGGTGCCGCCCCCGAGCCGAGCAGCCGACCGCTGCCGAGGTCGCGGATCTCGACCTTGCACGACTGCGTCGACGAGTCGACGCCCAGCACCGCGGGGACGAGGGACGTGCGAACTCCCGCCGATGTCGTCATGCGCCGCGCACCACCGGTACCGCGTCGTCGCCGGGATTGCGACGGCGGACGCCGACCCCGCCCGCGGGATGGCTGTCGATGACGTCGCCGACGGTGTGGCCGCGCATCGCCATCGTCACCACCGCCACGGCGTCGCACCACGCTCCGACCGCCAGGGTGCTCGCCATCGCGATCATGTCGCCGGGGTCGGCGTCCGACGGCGTCGGCGGCAGCTGCGCGACGGTGCCCGCGGCGGTCGCGAAGGGGGACTCCGGGCTCTCGGTGACCGCGACGACGTGGACGCCGCGCTGCCCCAACCGCTGGACGAGGTTGACCAGTTCCTGCGACTGACCGGTCTTGGAGATCGCCACGACCAGATCGGACGGGGTGATGGCGCCCATGCCGCCGTGCAGCGCGTCCATCGACGGCAGGTACAGCGCCGGCGTCCCGCACACCGAGAGCAGATGGGCGAGCCGCTCGGCCATGATGCCCGAGGTGCCCGACCCCGTCGTGACGACCTTGCCCGTGACGTCGATCATCTGGCGGGCGATGGCGACGACGCTCGATTCGACCGTCCCGACCAGGGCGGCAAGCGCTGCGGACTCGCGGGACAGCACGGCGCCGGCCAGGTCGACCAGGCCGGTGTCGTCACTGCTCATCTGTCAACCCCGATACTCGTGTGTGTTCCGTTGTGACGTGGATCATGCAATGCTTATGCTCACATGTCAATGCGGCTGCACATATGTGCAGCGGTGGGTGAGCCTGGCGGCTCGGGATCGACGGGAGGCCACGATGGGGCCCGATGAGCTGTTCCAGCGCGCGGTCATCGCCCGTCGCTACTACCTGGAGGGACGCACCAGGATCCAGATCGCCGAGGAGTTCGGCCTGTCGCGCTTCAAGGTCGCCAGGATGCTGGACGAGGCCCTCGAGTCGGGCATGGTGGAGATCAAGATCCACAATCCCGGCGCCATCGACGTCGAACTGTCGACGGCGTTGCAACGGCAGTACGGACTGGAGCACGCCTACGCCGTCACCGCCGATTCGACGAACGTGGCCGACCACGTCGAGTCCGTCGCCAGGGCCATGGCCGAACTCCTGCAGTCGATCCTGCGCGACGGTGACGTCGTCGGCGTCGACTGCGGCCGCACGCTGACCCACATCGCGCCGTACCTGACGTCGCTGCCCCGCTGCGACGTCGTTCAGCTCACCGGGATGGCGGGTGCCATCACCTTCAACGGCACCGACCTCGTCCGGCGCATCAGCGAGGTCAGCGGCGGTCAGTCCTGGCCGCTGTACGCCCCGCTCGTCGTCCCCGACGCCCGCACCGCCCAGAGCCTCGGGGACAACCTGCAGATCCGCGAGACGACCGCCCGGCAGTCCGGCGTCAGCTGCGCGATCGTCTCGGTCGGGGCGTGGAGTGCGGGGGCCTCGCAGGTCTATGAGTCCCTCGCGGCCGAGGAGACCCGCGCCCTCGCCGAGGCGGGGGTCTGCGCCGAGACGTGTGCCCTGCTGCTCGACGCCGACGGCAACCGGGTCGCCGGCCTCGACCAACGCAGGATGGGCATCGAGGAATACGTGTTGCGCGCCATCCCGACGCGCATCGCCATCGCCGCGGGCAAGGAGAAGGCGGCGGCCACCAGGGCCGTGCTCGAGTCCGGCCTGGTGTCCTCGCTCGTCACCGACATCGACATCGCCACCGCAGTGCTCAAGTGAGACCGAGGAGCTGATCCGCATGACCCAATCATCAACGGAGACCATCGACTTCGACTTTCGTCAGGACGGCGCCGTCGCCCTCGTGACGGGCGGGGCGTCGGGAATCGGGGCGGCGATCGCGGCCGCGCTGTGGGCGCGGGGAGCCCGCATCGCCGTGCTCGACCTGAACGAGGCGGGCGCCGCCGAGGTGGCGGCCGGACTGCCCGGCAGCCGCGGCTTCGCCTGCAACGTCGCCGATCCCGGCTCGGTGACCGCGGCCGTCGACGCGGTGATGGCCGAGTACGGCCAGGTCGACGTCCTGGTCAACAGCGCGGGGATCGCGAGACTCGCACCCGCGGAGGAGCTTTCGCAGTCGGACTGGGATTCGACGATCGCCATCAACCTGACGGGCACGTTCCTGATGTGCCAGACGGTGGGACGCCACATGCTGGCGGCCGGTCGCGGCGCGATCGTCAACATGGCATCGCAGGCGGCGAGCGTGGCCATCGACGAGCACGTCGCCTACTGCGCCTCCAAGTTCGGCGTCGTCGGCATCACGAAGGTGCTCGCGACCGAATGGGCGGGACGCGGCGTGCGGGTCAACAGCATCTCCCCGACCGTGGTGCTCACCGAACTCGGCATCACGGCGTGGGACAACCCCAAGGGTGACGCCCTCAAGAAGCTCATCCCCACGGGGCGATTCGCCTACCCGAGCGAAATCGCCGCTGCGGCAGTCTATCTGGTGTCCGACGCCGCGGCCATGGTCAACGGCGCGGACCTCGTCATCGACGGCGGCTACACGATCAAGTGAGCGTGGAGGCACGCGCCACGAGTCGCGGGCCGAACACGACGTGACGGGGCTCGCGGGCGCCCCCCTCGACGGCCTCGAGCAGCAATTCGATCGCGGTCGCCCCGATGTCGGCACTGGGCTGACGGATCGACGACAGCGGCACCGACGCGGACCGCGCGAAGTCGATGTCGTCGTACCCGATCAGCGCGATGTCCTCGGGCACGCGCACCCCGTGCCGGCTCAGCGCCTGCAGCATTCCGATGGCCAGCAGGTCGTTCGCGCAGAACACCGCGTCGGGCAGCCGTGCCGCCGAACGGCCGCACAGCTGCTCCCCCGCCGCCCGTCCCGCCAACACGCTGGGCTCGTCGGTGGCGACGACGTCCAGCGTGACGCCGGGGGCGTGCGCGACCGCGGTCCTGGCCCCGGCCAACCGGTCGGATACCTGGCGCAGGCCCATCGGACCACCGACGAACGCGATGCGCGTGCGACCGCGTTCGCAGAGGTGGCCCACCGCGAGGCGCCCGCCCGCGACGTCGTCGACGGCGACCGAGGACAGCGGGGTGCCCGCGCCGTCGCGGTCGACCAGCACGACGGGAACGCCGCGGGCGTGCAGCGCGAGCACGCGGTCCAGGTCCTCGCCCACCGGGGAGATCAACAGCCCGAACACCCGCTGCTCCTCGAAGACGTCGAGGTAGGCCCGTTCGCGTTGGGGATCGTCGTCCGAGGTGCCGAGCAGCACCACCAGATTGCCTTGCGCCGCACGGCGTTCGGCGGCCCTGGCGACGTCGGTGAAGAACGGGTTGCCGACGTCGAGGACGAGCAGACCCACGCACCGCGACTGGCCGGCCCGCAGCTGCCTGGCGGCGTCGTTGCGCACGAAGCCCAGTTTCGCGATGGCGGCGTGCACCCGTGCCACGGTGGCGGGAGCCACCCGCTCCGGCGCGTTCAGCACGTTGGAGACCGTGCCCACCGACACCGCCGCCGCCGCGGCGACCTCCCGGATTCCGACCGCCACGGGCTACCGCTCGGTCGACGCCCGCGGCGCGAGCCGCACCAGCTGGGTGACGTGGTGTGGCGTCAGCTCCTCCAGACAGGTCACCCCGAGCAGCCGCATGGTGCGCTCGACCTGCGCGGCCAGGATTTCGATGGCCCGGTCGACACCCGCCTCGCCACCTGCCATCAACCCGTATAGATACGCCCGCCCGATCAGCGTGAACCGCGCCCCCATCGCGATGGCGGCCACCACGTCGGCGCCGGACATGATGCCCGTGTCGAGCAGGATCTCGACGTCGCCGCCGACCTCGGCGGCCACGGCGGGCAGCAGGTGGAACGGGATCGGTGCCCGATCGAGTTGGCGCCCACCGTGATTGGACAGCAGGACGCCGTCGACGCCGAGGTCGGCGACGGCGCGGGCATCGGCGACGGTCTGAATGCCCTTGACCACGAACTTGCCCGGCCACTGCGACTTGATCCAGGCCAGGTCCTCGAAGGTCACCGTGGGGTCGAACATCGTGTCGAGCAACTCGGCCACGGTGCCCGACCAACGGTCCAGCGAGGCGAACGACAGGGGCTCGGTGGTCAGGAAGTCGATCCACCACTGCGGGCGCGGCAGGGCGTTGGCCACGGTACGCAGCGTCAGCGCCGGCGGGATCGACATGCCGTTGCGCGTGTCCCGCAGCCGGGCCCCGGCGACCGGGACGTCGACCGTCACGAGCAGCGTGTCGTATCCCGCGGCGACGGCCCGCTCGACGAGCGCCATCGAGCGGTCCCGGTCCTTCCACATGTAGAGCTGAAACCAGTTGCGCCCCAACGGGTTCTCGGCCTTCACCTCCTCGATCGAGGTGGTCCCCATCGTCGACAGCGAGAACGGGATGCCCGCCCTGGCCGCCGCATGGGCTCCGGCGATCTCGCCCTCGGTGTGCATCATCCGGGTGAACCCCGTCGGCGCGATGCCGAACGGCAGACTGACCGGGCCGCCGAGGACGTCCCACCCGGTGTGGACCTTGGAGACGTCCCGCAGGATCGCCGGATGAAACTCGATGTCGAGGAACGCCTGGCGGGCCCGCGCGATGGACAGTTCGGCCTCCGCCGAGCCGTCGGTGTAGTCGAACGCGGCGCGCGGGGTGCGACGCTTGGCGATGCGGCGCAGGTCCTCGATCGTCAGCGCCTTGTCCAGCCTGCGCGTGGTGGCGTCGAACTCCGGCTTCTTGAACTGCATCAGCGGAGCCAGGTCGTGCCTGCTCGGCAGCCGCCGCTTCGTCTTGTGGTTCATGTCGTCAGACCCTTCCGGCCGGAGCTCGTCGTCGTGAAGAAGGTCGCGGTTCGAAGCGTAGCCCTGCCAACGCAGGAGCCATGGTGCCGCGCAGGTCGGTGAGATCGCCCTGCAACGAGCCATGGCTGCGCGCCTGGATGAGCACATTGCCGATCGCCGTCGCCTCGACCGGCCCCGCGATGACCGGTCGGGCCACGCGGTCGGCGAGCAGCTGGCAGAGCAGGCGGTTCCTGGCACCCCCGCCGACGAGGTGCACGGTCTCCACGGGGATTCCCGACAGCGCGGCGGATTCCTCGACGCCCCGGGCGAACCCGGCCGCGAGGCTCTCCACGATGGCGCGCACCAGTTCCGGTCTGCTCGCCGGCGCCGGCAGCCCGCGCTCGGCGTACCAGGCCCCGATGCGGCCCGGCATGTCGCCCGGCTCGACGAAGCGGGGATCGTCGCCGTCGAACACCTCGGCGGTCGGCGGGCAGGCCGCGGCCTGGTCCAGCAGCGCCGCCAGGTCGACGTGGGATCCGTCGCGCTGCCACCTGCGCACCGACTCGCTGAGGATCCAGAGTCCCATCACGTTGCGCAGGAACCGAATTCGACCGTCGGCGCCGACCTCGTTGGTGAAGTTCGCCGTGCGCGCGGCGGCGCTGAGCACCGGGTCGTCCAGTTCGACGCCCACCAACGCCCACGTGCCGCAGGAGACGTAGGCGGCCGACCCGGCGTCCATCGGGATGGCGACCAGGGCCGACGCCGTGTCGTGGGAGGCGACGGTCGTGACGGGCAACCCGGCCGGTAGTCCGACCCGGGCGGCGAGCTCGGGGAGCACGCGGCCCCGTTCCGCACCGGGGTCGGCCAGCCCGGGGAACAGCCCCGCGGGCAACCCCAGCAGCGCCTCGAGTTCGACGTCCCAGCGACCGTCGACGCCGAGCAGACCCGTCGTGGACGCGTTGGTCCGCTCCGTCGACGCCGCGCCCGTGAGCCAGTAGCCGATCAGGTCGGGGATCAGCAGGGCTTGGTCGGCAACGTCGAGCATCCCCTCCGCCGCATCGGCGGCGAGCTGGAACATCGTGTTGAAGTCGAGGAACTGCAAGCCATTTCGGGCGAAGATCCGCTCCTGGCTCAGCCTGGCGTGTACCGCCTCGGCGCCGGCCGCGCATCTGGCGTCACGGTAGTGGTACGGCAGTCCCAGCAGTTTGCCGTCACGCAGGAGGCCGTAGTCCACGGCCCAGGAGTCCACCCCCACGCTGACGAGGCCGGGTGTCGCGCGGGCCGCCTCGGCCAGGCCCGCACACGCGCCGGCGAACAACCCGGGAAGGTCCCAGTGCATCGCGGTGCGCGTGCCGTTCCAGAGGTACACCGGATCGTTGGCGAAGCGGCTCACCTCGCGCATCGACAGGACACCGGGACCCACCTCGGCCACCATGACGCGCCCGCTGGTCGCGCCGAGGTCGATGGCGGCGAAGGTCCCGGTGTCAGTCATCGGAGGAACGCGGCGGCGACGCCCGCATCCACCGGCACGTGCAGCCCCGTCGTGTGCGAGAAGTCCGACGTGCACAGCGCGAACGCGGCGTTGGCGATGTGCTCCGGCAGCACTTCGCGTTTCAACAGGGTGCGCTGGGCGTAGTAGGCGCCGAGCTCCTCCTCCGGAACGCCGTAGACCGCCGCGCGCTTGGCGCCCCAGCCGCCCGCGAAGATGCCGGAGCCGCGGACCACGCCGTCGGGGTTGATGCCGTTGACCTTGATGCCGTGCTCGCCGAGTTCGGCCGCCAGCAGCCGCACCTGGTGGGCCTGATCGGCCTTGCTCGCGGAGTAGGCGATGTTGTTGGGACCCGCGAACACCGCGTTCTTCGACGAGATGTAGATGACGTCGCCGCCGAGCTTCTGGTCGATCAGCGCGCGGGCCGCGGCCTTCGACACGAGGAACGACCCGCGGGCCATCACGTCGTGCTGCAGATCCCAGTCCGCCGCGGTCGTCTCGAGCAGCGACTTCGACAGCGAGAGACCGGCGTTGTTCACGACGATGTCGAGGCCGCCGAACGCGAGGACGCAGGCGTCGACCGCGGCCTGCACGGCGTCCTCGTCGGTGACGTCGGCGGCGATCCCGATCGCGACGTCGGCGGTGCCGATCTCTTCCGCTGCGGCAGCGGCCTTCTCGGCATCGAGATCCGCGATGACCACGCACGCCCCCTCGGCGGCCAGCCGGGTGGCGATGGCCCTACCGATGCCCGAGGCGGCGCCGGTGACCAGCGCGATGCGCGTGGCCAGCGGCTTGGGCTTCGGCATCCGCGCGAGCTTCGCCTCCTCCAGCGCCCAGTACTCGATGCGGAACTTCTCAGCCTCGTCGATCGGTGCGTAGGTCGAGATGGCCTCGGCGCCGCGCATCACGTTGATCGCGTTGAGGTAGAACTCCCCTGCCACGCGGGCAGTCTGCTTGTCCTTGCCGTAGCTGAACATTCCGACGCCGGGGATCAGCACGATCGCGGGATCCGCACCGCGCATCGCCGGACTGTCCGCCGACGCGTGGCGCTCGTAGTACGCCCGGTAGTCGGCACGGTAGGCCTCGTGCAGCGCGGCCAGTCGGACCGTGGCGTCCTCGACCGATGCGTCGGCGGGCAGGTCGAGCACCAGGGGCTTGACCTTGGTCCGCAGGAAGTGGTCCGGACAGCTGGTCCCCAGCGCGGCGAGCCTGGGATGCTCACTGGCGGAAAGGAATTCGAGCACCCGGGGATCGTCGGTGAAGTGGCCGACCTGCGGCCTGTCGGTCGAGGCCAACCCGCGCAGAAACGGCGCGAGCCGGGCGGCCTTGGCCCGCCGCTGCTGCTCGGGCAGCGCGCCGTACCCGTCCAGCGGCGCGCCGAAGGGCTGCGGGCGGCCATGGGCGTCGACGTAGCGGGCGACGGTGTCGATGATCTCCAGCGAGCGCGCCTCCGCCTCGGCCGACGTGTCACCCCACGCGGTGATGCCGTGGCCGCCGAGGATGGTGCCGATCGCCTGCGGATTGCGGCGTTTGATGTCGGCGATGTCGAGACCGAGCTGAAAACCCGGTCTGCGCCAGGGGACCCACACCACGCGGTCGCCGAAGATCTGCTTCGTCAACGCCTCCCCGTCGGCCGCGGTCGCCAGCGCGATCCCCCAGTCGGGATGCAGGTGATCGACGTGCGCGGCGTCGACGAGGCCGTGCATCGCGGTATCGATCGACGGCGCCGCGCCGCCGCGCCCGTGCAGGCAGTAGTCGAAGGCGGCGACCATCTCGTCCTCGCGCTCGACACCGGGATAGACGTCGACCAGTGCGCGCATGCGGTCCAGGCGCAGGACGGCCAGTCCGTTCTCGGTGAGGGTGCCGAGGTCTCCCCCGGAACCCTTGACCCACAACAGGTCCACGGGCGCGCCGGTGACCGGATCGACGTCGGTGCCCTTGGCCGAGGTGTTGCCGCCCGCGTAATTGGTGTTCTTGGGATCGGCACCCAGCCGGTTCGACCGGGCGATCAGATCGGCGACGGTGGAATTGGTCATGCTCATGCTCCCCAACTGGATTGCGTACCGCCGACGCGCTCTGCGCTGACGGCGTCCTGGTACCCCGATTCGGCGAACGCCCGCATCGGATCGGCGGGCAGCCCGCGGTCGGTGCGCCACCGGGCCACGGCAGGTCGGACGTCGGTGTAGAAGGCGTCCATCAGTATTCCGTTGGCGCCCAACACGTCTCCAGCCTCCTGCGCGGCCGCGAGGGCGTCGGTGTCGACGAGCAGGGCCCGCGCCGTCATCTCGGCCACGTTGAGCACCGAGCGAATCTGGCCGGGAATCTTGGCCTCCACGTTGTGGCACTGGTCGAGCATCAGCGCGAGGTCGGAGCCTGCCCCTCCTTCCCCGTCGCTTCGCTCGCCACGACCCTCCAGACCGCCGCCGCGGATCACCTCGAACATGATGCGGAACAGCTGGAACGGATCCGCGGCGCCGACGATCAGGTCGTCGTCGGCGTAGAAGCGGGAGTTGAAGTCGAACGAACCGAGCTTGCCCAGCCGCAGCAGCTGGGCGACGATGAACTCGATGTTCGTGCCCGGCGCGTGGTGCCCGGTGTCCAGGCAGACCTTCGCGCGCTCGCCGAGCGCGCTCACCTGGACGAAGGACGTCCCCCAGTCCGGCACGTCGGTCATGTACATCGCGGGCTCGAAGAACTTGTACTCCAACACCATTCGCTGATCGTCGCCGACGTGCTGGTAGATCGCGGCCAGCGACTCGGCCAGCCGGTCCTGCCTGCCGCGGATGTCACCCTGGCCCGGGTAGTTGGTGCCGTCGGCCAGCCAGATCTTCAGATCCCGCGAGCCCGTCTGGTTCATGATGTCGATGCACGCCAGATGGTGGTCGATCGCCTTCTGCCGCACCGTCTTGTCGACGTGGGTCAGACTGCCGAACTTGTAGTCGTCGTCCTGGAACGTGTTGGAGTTGATGGTGCCCAGCGCCACGCCGTGCTCGGCCGCGAAGGCGCCCAGGGCGGCGTAGTCGTCGACGCGATCCCACGGGATGTGTAGCGCCACGGTCGGCGCCATGCCGGTGAACCGGTGCACGGTCGCGGCGTCGGCGATCTTCTCCTCGACGGTGCGGGGGGTGCCGGGGGTGCCGAACACCTTGAACCGGGTGCCCGAGTTGCCGAACGCCCACGAGGGCAATTCGATGGCCAGGTCGTCCAACTGCGCCGTCATACCGCCACCTCCGTGTTCATCGTGCTCCCGCGGCTTCCGTACCGCTCGCGTTCGATCTCCTGCAACGTCTTTCCTCGCGTCGAGGGCGCCCACACCGCACCGATGATCAACGCCACCGTCAGCAGACCGATCAGCAGCAGGCCCACCCCGGTCAGACCCGTGACGGCCAACAGCGTCGGGAAGAAGTAGCTCAGCAGACCGGTGAAGCTGCGCACGACGCAGAACATGACGCCCTGCGCGCTCGCGCGGTAGGGGGTGGCGAACAGCTCGCTCGCCCAGAGACCGTAGAACGCCTGCGCGCCGACGCCGGCGGAGACGCCCCACAGCACTGCGAACGCCAGCATCGTGGGCATGCCGCCATCGGTGAAGGCCACCAACACGATCCACCCCGCGATGCCGAGTGCCGCGCCGATGACGTAGAGCAGCCGCTGTGACATCCGGTCGCCGTAGCGCATGAACCCGAGGTAGGTCGCGGCCACCGTGCAGCCCCACACCAGGACCTGGAGCAAGTCTTGTGCGACGGGGCTGTGCAGGCCCGCGGTGTCGTACACGCGCGGCATGAAGATGCCCGCCTGCCCGGCGACGGTGTTCCAGAACAGGTAGATGCCGCCGAGGAACAGCAGCGCGGTGACGTTGACCCGGCGGGTGAACAGACCGCGCAGGCCGCGTGCCCCGATGGCGCTCGCGCCCCGACCCTCCTCGGTCCAGATCGTCGACTCCGTCAGCCCCTGCCGCACCCACCACACCACGGCGGCGACGACGAACAGGTGCAGGAAGATCAGCCGCGATCCGAGCAGGCCCAGCGGTGCCAGGCCCGCGGCGAGCGCGAAGCCGATCAGCGGCCCGATCGACCACGCCAGCTGGGCCGTCCCGACGTGCTTGGCCCGTCCGCCCGACGGTGCCTGTTCGGCGATGTAGGTCCAGGACGCGGGAACGCCTGCGCCGACGGCGATTCCGGTGATGACGAAGGCCGCCAGCAGCATCGCGTAGTTCACGGCGAAGGCGGCCAGCAGCACGCCGACCATGTACACCAGGAGGTCGTAGGTGTAGATCGCCTTGCGGCCGAAGCGATCACAGAGCGGACCGCCGAGGATGGCACCGATCGCCGCGCCGAAGGCGTTGGCGCTCAACGCGGCCAGCAGACCGACGGCGAAGTCGCTGATGCCGAACGCCGACTGCCAGAACGCCAGGCTGGTGGCGATCGCGATGATGGACCCCGCCTCGATGTAGTTGGACATCGCGACGGCGATGGTCGCACGCCATCCGGTCGTGGAGCGTGCTCCTACCTTCATGGTGCCGACCTCCAACGATTGAAACGTTTCAATTTGTGGTGTGGCTCACCATAGGCGCACCCGTATGTATCCGTCAACGGTTCTACCCGTGCGTCGTGCAGCGCACCGCGGCGTTCAGCGCCGCCCGGCGCACCGAGATTTCGAGTCAGAGGAGCGAGGCGTTCCCGTCGCCGTCGACGCGGACCTTCGCGCCCGCGATGTCCTCGCGGCTACTGGCCTCGGCCTGCGACGCGTCGATGACGACCGCCAGCGCCCGGCTGTCCGACGGCGTGCGGACCGCTAGGAAGACCTTCTCGGCGGCGCCGTCGCGACTGACCGGCGTCGTCCACGACTCGACCGTCCCGACACCCTCCCAGACGTCCTCGGCCACCCGGGTGGGTTCGGCGTCGACGACCGATTGCACGTCCTCCCAACGGAATTCACCACGCGGCGGTTCGGTGCCGTACACCCCGAAGCTGTGCTTGGTCAGGTAACCGCCATTGGCCGTGACGAGGCCGACCGTCCCCGGCGAGGCCACCAGGTGCTCGGCCATGGTGGCGATGGAGTGGCTCACGTAGTCGTTCCACGGTCCACCGGCGAACGTCAGGCCCCCGGTGACGGTCAGCGCGCGGCTACCGTCGAGCGGCAGCCCCAGCTCGTGGGCCGCGACCTGGACGGCCGAGGGGAAGCACGAGTAGACGTCGACGAAGTCGACGTCGTCGATTCCCCGGCCCGCCAGCTCGAGGGCGCGGGCGCCGGCGATGCGGATCGCCGGTGAGCGGTCGAGCGCGTCGCGCTCGGCGATGAGATAGGTGTCGTGAGCATCGGTCCCGGCGTAGGGGAACACCCACCGATCGGTCGGGATGCCAAGGGCCGCAGCGCGTTCGGCGGACGTCACGATCAGTGCGGCACCCTGGTCGACCATGTTGTTGGAGTTCATCAGCTTGGTGTACGGCCAGCTGATCATCCTGTTGTCGGGGCTGGGCTCCGAGATCTCCGCCGCGGTGACGGGCTCGCGGTTCCAGGCGTGCGGGTTGCCCTGCGCCACAGAGCTGAAGCCCGCCCACAGCTCCCCGATCCGCCGGCGATGCTCGTCGGGGTTCTCGGCCGCCGAGATGCGCAGCGCCTGTTCGAACAACGGATAGACGTAGGACGGCCGGTCCAGGTGGATGCGCAACTCGACCGGGCCGGCCAGCTGAAAGTCCTCGTCGGCTCCCGGCGGGAGCGGCACCGAGTCGTCCTGTTTCGTGTAGTCGAGCGTGCCCCCGGCCCGTCGCACCTTGGTGCGGGTGCGCCACGTCTCGGCGCCGGCGATCAACACCACGTCCGCATCGCCGCGCTGGATGTCGAGGCATGCCTGGTTCATCAGGGCCTGCGGGACGTTGCCACCGATGCTGGTGTAGCGCGCGTCCGCCCGTTCCGCTCGAAGCCGTTGAGCGAGAAGCGCACCCGGGTTGCGGTAGTGCCACGACAGCAGGTTAACGATGCGCACCGAGTCGACGGCCTCCAGCACGTGCGCGTCGACGGCGGACCGCGCCGCCCGCTCCATCAGGTCGACGGGTTCGACGGTGGGATCGCTGTCACGCTGATTCACCTGGCCGTAGCCGACCAGCACCGGCGTTCTCGGATCAACGGGCACGGGCCCACCTCTCTGTCGTCATCGTGTCGTGCCGTCCCAGGCGAACAGCACGCCCTCGTCGATCAGGCGATCGATCTCGTCGTCGGGCAGACCCAGGACGTTCGTGGCGATCGCGCGCGTCTGCTCACCCGGCATCGGCGCGGGGCGCAGCGGTGCATCGGCGACGTGCCGGAACGGGGCCGGGTGGGTCTCGGTCGTGATCGGCGCCGGAAACAGGGGGTGCGCCATCTCGGTGTACAGGCCCCGGAAGACGAGCTGCGGATCGGCGAGCACGTCCACCGCACGGTTCATCGGCCCGGCGGGCAGCCCGGCCTCCTGCATCGTCGCGACGACGTCGTCCTTGGCCCGCGTCGCGGTCCACGCGGACACCGCCTGAACGAATTCGGTTCGCGCAGTGGGCAGGTCGGCACCGTCGAGCACCTTGGCCAGTGCGGCGCGGTCGTCCTCGGACCGCACCGAGATCACGCACCACTCGTCGTCGCCCGCACACGGACAGACCGCATGGACGGCGTCGTCGGCGACGACGTCGACGCCGGCCGCTCGTCCCCCGGCGACGGCGAAGGACGTGGCGAGTTGATTGACGGCCGCCTCGGCCTGCGAGACGTGCACGTGGGCGCCGGCCTCTCGACTCGCTCCGCCGATCAGCGCCGCGAGGGTGGCGATCGCGGTGATCCTGGCGACGACGTGGTCGGGGAAGATCGTGGTCGCGTCGAAGAAGCCGTCGTCGGCGTCCTCGGCCGTCCAGAGGTGGCTGATGCCGGTCGTGGCACGCACCAGCGGCCCGTAGCCCATCCGGTCGCTCCACGGTCCGGTCGCACCGAACGCGCTGCTCTCCGCAAGGATGATGCGCGGGTTCGACTTCAGGAGCTCGGCGTGGGAGAAGCCAAGGGCGGCAAGGGTTCCCGGCTTGAAGTTGGCGAAGACCGCATCGGAGACCGACACCAGTCGACGGAAGAGGTCGGCGCCGTCGCGGCTGCGCAGATCGAGCCCGAGGCTGACCTCGTTGCGGTGGGTCAGCGCCCACGACCGACTCATCGGCTGACCCGGCGGGGTCTGCCGCAGCCCGTCGGGATGGGCCGCGCTCTCCACCTTGACGACCTCGGCACCCAGGTCGGCGAACAGCCGACCGAGTTCACCCCCCGCGACGATCACGCCGAGGTCGAGGATGCGCAGCCCGTCGAAGGGCCGCTCGCCGGGTGCGGCGTCGGCCGGGCGCACGTCGCGCGGCGCCGACCAGTCGGCCTCGCGGTCGTGGGACCCGATCGGGGCGGTGAGACCCGCGCGGACGCCGTCGATCACGAACGGTCCCGCGGGGACGGCCAGCGGCACGTCCGGCGCGATGGGCGTCTCGGTCAGCGCCCCCACGGCGCGGAAGTGATCGGAGTCCAGCGCCTCGGCCGGGGTCAGCACGGCCGCGATCGGGACGCCCCTGCGCTGGCCCTGCGCGACGAGGTCGTCCATGGTCTGCACGGCGAACAGGTCGGCGATCGCGGCGTTGATCGTCTCGGAGGCGCCGTATCGGCCGGCGATCGTGTCCAGCGCGGGGTCGGCGAGGTGCTCGGGTTCGCCCAGCCAGGCCCGCATGCCGCGCCACTGGCGCGCCGACAGCACGCAGATGCGCACGTAGCCGTCGCGGCACGCGAACGTCGGATAGATCTGTTGGTTGCGGGGGCGGCCGCGCCACAGCTGGTGGGAGGGCTTCTGCCCGACGGCCGCCTGTCCCTCCGATCCGAACGGCGGGTCCAGGGCTTGGACCACCGCCTCGAACCGGGAGAAGTCGATGTAATCGCCTCTGCCGCAACGCAATCGGTGGTAGTGGGCGACGAGTGCCACCCAGGCCGCCTGCACCGCGGCCGTCGCGGACGCGATGCCGTAGGGCGGCAGGACGGGTCGGCCCGCGGTGGGACCCGAGCGCGACAGCGCCGTCGACATGGCATAGAGCACCGCATCGGTGGCCTGCCACCCGGCCCGCGGACCCGCCGTGCCGAAGTCGGTCACCTCGACCACGACGAGGTGACCGAACGCGTCGGCGAGGCCGCGCGCCGACCTGCCGTACGCGTCGGAACCGAGCGGCCCGCTCGACACCACGACGTCGGCCTCGCCGGCAAGGGCCACGAACCGGTCGCGATCCTCGGCAGAGGCGGGGTCCAGCAGGATGCTGCGCTTGTTGGCGTTGTCGAGGGCGAACGCGACCGAGGCGTTCCCGACGGCGGGTCGGGCCGTTCGGTGCGGGGCACCGCCGGGTGGCTCGACCTTCAGGACGTCGGCGCCGAGGTCGGCGAGGAGCCTGCTCACCCCGTCCGACGCGGGGCCTCCGGCATCCAGCACCCGCATCGACGCCAAGAGCTGACACCTGTCAAGCATGCCGACCAGTATCGGTCAACGCCTTGCGTCGACGAGTGGCGGGGCGGGCAGCTCGGCATCACCGCCGATGAGCTGCGGCTACGTCGGCCGAACGTATAGTCGACCGGGTCATGTCCGATCTCTCCGCTACCGACGCGCCGACCCATCCGCTGGTCGGCCAGCTATCGGCGCTGCACCACTTCCGCACCTATGCCGACGTCGGCATCGTCGTCGTGGTGCTGGCGTTGACCAACCTCCTCGCCCACTTCACCACGCCGTGGGCGAACGTCGTCGTGGTGCCCGTGGCTGCCGTCGCCCTGGTGGTGCTGGTTCGTTCGCGCGGACTGGGTTGGGCCGAACTCGGTCTCGGGCGGGAGCATTGGCGTTCCGGCGCCTGCTACGCGGGCGGCGCGGTGGCACTCGTCGCCACCGTCATCGCCGTCGGCGCGCTGCTGCCGTGGACGCGGCCGATGTTCCTCAACGACCACTACGCCACGATGTCGGGCGCACTCCTCGCGTCGTTGATCATCATTCCGCTGCAGACCGTCATTCCCGAGGAGTTGGCGTTCCGCGGGGTCCTGCACGGGGCGCTGGACCGCGCCTGGGGATTCCGCGGCGTCGCGGCGGCGGGATCGCTGCTGTTCGGCCTGTGGCACATCGCCACGTCGTTCGGATTGACGAGCAGCAACGTCGGATTCACCGACCTGTTCGGGGCGGGTGCCGTCGGCATGATCGCCGGCGTCGTGATGGCGGTCATCGCCACGGGCGCGGCCGGCTTCGTCTTCACGTGGCTACGCAGGCGCAGCGGCAGCCTGCTCGCGCCGATCGCCCTGCACTGGTCGCTGAACGGCCTCGGCGCACTCGCCGCCGCGCTGGTCTGGCACCTGTCGACCTAGGTCATTCCCCCGGCGGGGACGGCCCGGCTCAGCCGCCCGGCGTCATCCCGGGGGGCGCGTCCGTCACCGGCACCGGAACGCCGATGCCCGCGCGGCCCGGCGGTGGGGGCGGCGCGTTCGGGTCGGGTTCGGGCGCAGGCGGCGGTGGCGGCGGCGTGTACGGGCGGATCGACTGCGCCAGTGCGGTAGCGGCGGCCTTGTCCACCGGGTGACCGGCCGACCCGAGCCACACGACGAACCACCGCTGCGGGTTGCGCTGCCGGACGGTGTCGGGGTCGGCCTGCCCCACGACGCCCGCCCAGATCTGGCCGTCGGGCTTGGTGGCGTCGGTGAACTTCACGTCGTAGGACGAGTAGGACCCCGGCATGCCCGCCGCGTCGAGCGGCCCGGCGGCCTGGTCCTGACGCGTCCCGGCGAACGGCATGAAGAACTCGCCCATGTCGGAGGCCAGGCGGATCGCGGCCTTGCCGTTGTCACTCTCCGAGCCCGCGAACAGCTTCAGATCGAGGCGGCCCAGCAGCACGCTGGTGTCCGACGGCGGCTGCGCACCCGGGTCGGGGATCTTGGTCAGCAGCGCCTGGCCGTAGGACAGCTGGGTGTTGTCGGAGACCTTCCAGCCCGCCGGGACGACGTAGCTGAAACCGCCGGCGGCATTGTTGACGCGGCCCGGCTCCGGGGGCGGCGGAGGTGGCGCCGCAGGGTCGGGCGGCGGCGCATTCGGATCGGCCGGTGGTGGTGCGGGTGCAGCGGGATCGGCCGCGACGGGCGCGGGCGCCGGGGCGGCAGCGGGGACGTCTGCGGGCGCGGGCGTCGGCGCGGGAGCCGGGGCCGGCGGGACGGGATCGGCGGAGGCGACCGGGCTGCCGAGGGACACCGACACGGCGGTGAGACCGGCGACGGCGGCCGCGGCCAGTGCCTTCGGGAGGCGCATGCCTCGTGGAGGGTGCTGCATGGGGAAGAAACTACCGTGTTACAGCCGTGACGCAAGTGTGAATTGCTGCGAGAGTGCAAGTTTAGATATTTGCTGGTACGACGACGCAGCTGACAGAGACATGGGCGTACCATTGCTGGCGGCACCTACCGTGCAACCCTGCTACCCGGTTGATCGTGTCGCTCGCTCAGACCGTTACCGCACCGCGTGAATCGTCACCTCCTGCGCCTTGACCGCGAAGTAGACGCGCTCGCCGGGTCCGAGCCGCAGCTCCGCGGCCGACTCCGCGGTGATGTCGGCCGACAGGCCCGGTGACCCGTCGGGGCGGTCCTCGGCGCGCACCCGGATGGCCGGCCCCCGGCCGTCGAGCTCGGCGACGACCACCTCGACGGTGTTGCGCGGGCTGCCGTGCGGCGGGTCGCGGTACACCGCCACCGCCGAGGGATGGAACGTCGCGACCACGGGATCGCCCGGCGTGACGTCGGCGGCCTCGCGGCCGTGCCAGATCTGCCGCGAATCGGTGACCAACGTCGCGTTCGGTCCGGCCCGGCCGCTGACGAGGTTCACCCCGGCGAATCGTGCCCCGAAGTGACTGCGCGGGGCCGCCAGCACCGCGGCCGTGCGACCGGACTCGACGACGCGACCCGCCTCGAGCACCACCACGTGGTCGGCGAGCGTGACGACGTCCAGCAGATCGTGCGTGACGAGCACCGAGCACCGGCCGTCGCGCGCCAGGACGCGTCGCAGCACGCGCCGCATGGCGCTAGCCACCCCGACGTCCAGCCCGGTCAGCGGTTCGTCGAGCAACAGCACGTCCGGCTCGGCGGCGAGCGCGCGGGCCAGCGCGACGCGTCGGGCCTGCCCGCCTGAGAGTTGGCGCGGTGCGCGGTCGGCCAGGTCGGCGGCCTCGACCTCGCCGAGCCAGTGGGTGGCCGCGGCGCGGGCGTCCCTGCGCGTCGCGCGCCGCCCGTTGCGCGCGCCGAACGCGACGTTGGCGATCGCCGACAGATGCGGGAACAGCAGGCCGTCCTGCATGAGGAGCCCGACGCGGCGGTCGTGGGTGTCGACGGCGACACCGGTGGCGGTGTCGGTGAGCACGCGATCCCCGACGCGGACCGCTCCGCCGTCGGGCCGCACCAGCCCCGCGATGACCTGCAGCACGGTCGACTTTCCGGCGCCGTTGGGACCGAGCACCGCGAGCACCTCGCCCGCGGCGACGCTGAACTCGACGTCCACGTCGCGGTGCGCGACGACCGCCCGCAGGTCGAGACCGCTCACCGGCTACTGCCAGCCACTGGCCCCACCCGCCCGGATCCTGCGGCTGCCCAGCCCCACGACGACGACGGCGGCGACGCCGACGAGCAGCACCGACAGCGCCACGGCGGCGTCCGCGTCGACCTCGCGCTGCAGATAGATCTCCAGCGGCAGGGTCCTGGTCACCCCCTCGCGCGATCCGGCGAACGTCAGCGTCGCACCGAACTCCCCGAGCGCCCGCGCGAACGCGAGCACCGCGCCCGACGCCAACCCGGGGGCCAGCAGCGGCAGCGTCACCCGCCACCACACCGCGCTCGGTCGCGCGCCCAGGGTGGCGGCGACGACCTCGTAGTCCGATCCCACCGTCCGAGCGGCACCCTCGAGCGCGATGACGAGGAAGGGCAGCGACACGAACGTCTGGGCGAGCACCACGGCGGTCGTGGAGAACGCGATCTGAATTCCCGCCGCGTCGAGGTATCTGCCGAGCAGGCCGAGCCGTCCGAACGCGTACAGCAGGGCGATGCCGCCGACGACCGGCGGCAGCACCAGCGGCAGCAGGATCAACGGTCGCAACCACCGGACCACGCGAGAACTGCTGCGCGCCAACACCATTGCCATCGGCACCCCCAGCACGACGCACAGCGCCGTGCTGGCCAGCGCGGTCTGCAGGCTCAGCCGCAACGCCGTGACCGACGACGCGCTGGTGACCAGCGACCAGAACTGCGACCACTCGACCTTGACCGCCATGGCCACCAGCGGGAAGACCACGAAGAGCGCGCCGACCGCGGCCGGCACCAGGGTCCAGCGCGGCAGGCCGCCCGTGCGCGTCAAGGCTTGGCGAAGCCCGCCTGCGACAGCGTCTGCTGCCCCGCCGGCCCGGTCACCAGATCGATGAACTTCTTCGCCTCGTCCGCGTTGGTCGTGGTCTTGAGTACCGCGATCGGATAGGTGTTGACCGCCGCGGCGGACTCCGGGAAGTCGACCTCGGTGACCTTGCCCGCCGCGCCGAGGGCGTCGGTGACGTAGACGAGTCCGGCGTCGGCCTGACCGGTGGTGACCTTGGTCAGCACGTCGGTCACCTGCGACTCCTCGCTGACCGGGTTGAGCGTGACCTTCGTCGCCTGCTCGACGGTCTTGGTCGCCGACCCGCACGGGACCTGCGGCGCGCAGACGACGACGTCCAGGCCCGGTGTGGCGAGGTCGGCGAACGACGCGATCTTCTTCGGGTTGCCCGGCGGGGTGACGATGACCAGCGTGTTGGAGGCGAAGTTCACCGGGGCGCCCGACAGCAGCCCCGCCGCGCCGGCCTTGTGCATGTTCTTGGTGTCCGCGGAGGCGAACACGTCGGCCTTCGCGCCCTGCGTCAGCTGGGTCACCAGGTCCAAGGAGCCCGCGAAGGTGAAGTCGACCTTCCAACCGGGGTTGTCCTTGGAGAACTGCTGACCCAGGTCGGTGAACGACTTCTTCAGCGAGGCCGCCGCGTAGACGGTGAGCGAGCCACCGGCGGGCGCGGTGGTCGAGCTCGATCCGCTCGACGACGTCGACCCGCACGCGGTCAGAGCGGCCAGGAGGATTACCGACACAGCGCAGGCCAGGCCGCGGATTCTCGTCACGGTCAGAAACCCTATGACAGGCCTGCGACAGTGTCCCGAAGAGTCCGCGTGGCGCGTTACCACGGCTAGCTACTGTCCAGTAACGTAGGTGGCGACTCGCTGGGTTCAGCGTCGAACACGAGGAGGTCGTGATGACTGATGTGCTGCTCACCGGTGGTGACACCGAACTCGGACGCACCATCGCCCAGGGTTTCCGCGACGCCGGACACCAGGTCGTGATCGCCGGTGCGCGCCGCGACGATCTCGAGGTCGCCGCCAAGGAGCTCGACGTCGAGTCCCTCGTCTTCGACAACACCGACGCCGCGAGCCTCGAGCAGGCCCGCGCGCAGTTCCCCCATCACCTCGACACCATCGTCAACGTGCCCGCCCACCTCGGCGACAAGGGCGATCCGCGCACCCACACCCTGACCGAACGCGCCGCGGCGTGGCGCGCGGCGATGGACGCGACGGTGCTGTCGGCCGTGCTGACCGTGCAGATCCTCGGGGACCACCTCCGGTCGGGTGGCTCGATCGTCAACGTCGTCGCGGACAACGCCACCGAGGGCAGCCCCGAGGCCGCGATCAAGGCGGCGCTGTCGAATTGGACTGCGGGACAAGCGACTCACTTCGGCATCCGGGGCATCACGATGAACGCGGTGGCCTCGGGCCGCGGCGCCGAGCCGGGGTACGACGGCATCCCGCGGACGTCACCGTCGGTGGCCGCCGAGATCACCCGGCTGGCGCTGTTCCTCACCACGCCCGCAGCGCGGCACATCACCGGGCAGACCCTGCACGTCAGCCACGGCGCGCTCGCGACGTTCGCCTAGGGCCGCCAGATATTCCCGCTTCGCGGACAGCGAAACGGGGTGCCGGTTCCGTTTAGGCGTGCCTAGGGTCTGATCCATGACGATTCGACTCGGACTACAGATCCCCAACTTCTCCTACGGCACCGGGGTCGAGGAACTCTTCCCCACCGTCATCGCGCAGGCCCAGGAGGCCGAGGCCGCCGGCTTCGACTCGGTCTTCGTGATGGACCACTTCTACCAACTGCCCGGTCTCGGCACCCCCGATCAGCCGATGCTCGAGGCGTACACCACGCTGGGCGCGCTCGCCGCGTCGACCGAGAAGGTCCAGCTCGGGACTCTCGTCACCGGCAATACCTACCGCAACCCCACGCTGCTGGCCAAGGCGATCACCACCCTGGACGTCATCAGCCAGGGTCGCGCCATCCTCGGCATCGGCACGGGCTGGTTCGAACTCGAGCACGACTCGCTCGGCTTCGACTTCGGCACGTTCACCGACCGGTTCAACCGGCTCGACGAGGCACTGCAGATCATCCTGCCGATGCTGAAGGGGGACCGCCCGACCTTCACCGGAAAGTACTACCGCACCCAGGAGGCCATGGCGGAGCCCCGCTTCCGCCCCCACCTCCCGCTGATGATCGGCGGCAGCGGCGAGAAGAAGACGATTCCGTTGGCGGTCAAGCACTTCGACCATCTCAACATCATCGCCGGGTTCGACGAACTGCCCCGCAAGATCCAGGTCATCAAGGATCGCTGCGAGGACGTCGGCCGCGATCCGGCCACGCTGGAGACCAGCATGCTGGCCATCGTCATCATCGACGAGAAGGTGACCGCCGACGACATCCCGGAGGACTTCCGGCAGCAGGCACTGTTCGGCAGTGCGGAGTCGATCGCCGAGCAGATCAAGACCAAGGTGTTCGACGCGGGGGTCGACGGAATCATCATCAGCCCGGTGACGAGCTTGAACGGCTACCAACCGGGTAATGCCACTGCGGTAGCCGAGAAGCTGAAGCCGTACCTGGCCGGGTGAACACTTGCCCGCGTAGGTGACGTCACCGCGCCGTGCGGAAGCCCTCCGACTAGCCTAGGGATCGTACCGAGTAGGTTTTCGCACGCGAGGAGCAGCAATGAGCCATCCCGGAGCTACGGCATCGGATCGGCATAGGGTCGTCATCATCGGTTCTGGTTTCGGCGGACTGAACTCCGCCAAGAACCTCAAGAGGACCGACGTCGACGTCAAGCTGATCGCCCGCACGACGCACCACCTGTTCCAGCCACTGCTGTACCAGGTGGCCACCGGGATCATCTCCGAGGGCGAGATCGCCCCGCCCACCCGGCTGATCCTGCGCAAGCAGGAGAACGCGCAGGTGCTGCTCGGTGACGTCACCCACGTCGACCTCGCGGGCAAGACCGTCACCTCGAAGCTGCTCGGCCACGACTACAAGACCCCGTACGACAGCCTCATCATCGCCGCGGGCGCCGGGCAGTCGTACTTCGGCAACGACCACTTCGCCGAGTTCGCCCCGGGCATGAAGACCATCGACGACGCGCTGGAGCTGCGTGGTCGCATCCTCGGCGCCTTCGAGCAGGCGGAGCGGTCCAGCGACCCGGTGCGGCGCTCCAAGCTGCTGACCTTCGTGGTCGTCGGCGCCGGACCGACCGGTGTCGAGATGGCCGGCCAGATCCAGGAATTGGCCGATCAGACGCTCAAGGGCAGCTTTCGGCAGATCGACCCGACCGAGGCGCACGTGATCCTGCTCGACGCCGCTCCCGCCGTGCTGCCCCCGATGGGCAAGAAGCTGGGGCTCAAGGCGCAGGCGCGGCTGGAGAAGATGGGCGTCGAGGTCCAGCTGAACGCGATGGTCACCGACGTGGATCGCAACGGCATCACCGTCAAGGACCAGGACGGCACCGTCCGACGCATCGAGGCCGCCTGCAAGGTGTGGTCGGCCGGCGTGTCGGCGAGTCCGCTCGGACGGGACCTCGCCGAGCAGTCCGACGTCGAGATCGACCGGGCGGGACGGGTGAAGGTCAACCCGGATCTGTCGATCCCCGGCCACCCCGACGTCTTCGTCATCGGCGACATGGCCTACGTCGAGGGGGTGCCCGGCATGGCGCAGGGCGCCATCCAGGGCGCCAGGTACGTCACCAAGATCATTCAGAACGAGGTGGCCGCGCGGGCGCACGGCAACGTTCCCAAGCCGCGCGAGCCGTTCAAGTACTTCGACAAGGGCTCGATGGCCACGGTGTCCAAGTACAACGCGGTGGCCCAGGTCGGAAAGCTGGAGTTCGGCGGGTTCATCGCCTGGCTGGCCTGGCTGGGTCTGCACCTGATCTACCTCGTCGGCTTCAAGACGAAGATCGCGACGCTGATGTCGTGGGCGGTGACGTTCCTCGGTCGCGACCGCGGGCAGCTCACCATCACCGAACAGCAGGCGTACGCGCGCACCAGGATCGAGCAGCTGGAGGATCTCGCGGCCTCGGTGCGAGAGACCGAGAAGGCGGCCAGCTAGAGCCGCTGGCCCTGCCAGGTCGCCAGGCACCCGCCGGCGGCCAGTGCGAGTCGGGTGCCTGCCGCCTCGAAGTCGGCGTGCGGGTAGCGCAGTTCGCTCACGCAGGCCAGGGGTGCGCCGACCTCGTCGTCGGTGACCGAACCGGCGCCGAGTTCGATGCGATGGCGCAGCAGCGGCTTGCCCGCCACGTCGGCGTGCAGTGAGCCGGTCCAAAAGCCCTGGCGCTCTTGAGATCTGCCGATCTGCACGCGTTCGCGCAGACGCAGGCTGCCCTCGTCGGACACCGTGATCCGGGTCGACGTCGCATGCCGCGCCGCGCCCGCGACGATGGTGGGCTGCGGGTCGAGGTCGAGCCGTCCGTGGACCTCAAGGTCCCAGTGCGAGCGCGACTCCGACGTGGCGATCCCCGGCAGCACCATGGTCGCGGCCGCACTGCGGATGCGCAGCGTGGCGCCGCATTCGACGATCACGCGCACCCGGATGGTGTCGCCACCCAGCGGGGTCGCCGCGGCCGAGACGAGATGCACGGTGTCGGCGTCGGTCTGTCGGCCGGCGACCCCGCCCGCGCACTCGATGCGAGGTCTGCGATGCGGCGACGCGACGATCAGGACATCGGAAAGCATTGCGGCGGAACCGTTTACACTGCCACCGCGAGCTGCTGGTGCACCCAGTCCAACACCAGGGTCGCCGCGGGATCCTGGGTCAGGGAGATCAGGACGAAGGGGCGCTCGCCGCGGACCTTGGCGGCGTCGCGACGCATGACGTCGAGATCGGCACCCACCATCGGCGCGAGGTCGGTCTTGTTGATCACCAGCAGATCCGAGAACGTGACCCCGGGCCCGCCCTTGCGGGGCACCTTGTCGCCACCGGCCACGTCGATGACGAAGATCTGGACGTCGATCAGGCCCGACGAGAACGTGGCGGTGAGGTTGTCCCCGCCGGACTCGACCAGGATCAGATCCAGCCGCGGGTTGCCCGCGATGAGGTCGTCGATGGCGTCGAGGTTGGCGGTGATGTCGTCGCGAATCGCGGTGTGCGGGCAGCCACCGGTCTGCACCGCGGTGATGCGCTCGTCGGACAGCACCGCGTTGCGGCGCAGGAAGTCGGCGTCCTCGGTGGTGTAGATGTCGTTGGTGAGGACCGCCAGCGACAGTTCGTCGCGCAACTGACGGCACAGCGCGGCCACCAACGCGGTCTTGCCGGAGCCCACCGGCCCGCCGATGCCGATGCGCAGCGGCTCCCCTGGTTGGCGCACGCGGCGCGGTCGGTCGACGTGGGTGTGCGGCTCGCCGTCGAGCAGATGTGGTGGCATGTCGGGCCTTTCGGGACGATGACGCGGTTCAGGAGGCGAAGAGCGGTCGGTCGCGCGCGACGTGGCGCTCGGCCAGCACGTCGAGCAGAGGATCGGAGAGATCGGCGAGTTCCTTGGCGGCCTCGGCGGCGGTCAGGTCGCACAGCGTGGACAGTTCGAACGTCAACGCCGCGACGTCCCCCGGGTCGAGCGCGAGCAGACGCTGGGCGGCCGTCGCCGACCCCGTCATGGTCGTGTACACCACCGAGGTGGCCGTCTGCTCGGGCAGCAGGGCGCTGGCCGCGCCGACCACGCCGGCCGCCACCGCGAGATGCGGCGTCGGGCCCACCGCGTCCC
The DNA here is from genome assembly GCF_010729665.1 of Mycolicibacterium madagascariense. NCBI lineage: Bacteria > Bacillati > Actinomycetota > Actinomycetes > Mycobacteriales > Mycobacteriaceae > Mycobacterium > Mycolicibacterium madagascariense. The sequence goes on from NZ_AP022610.1 coordinate 3,211,461, forward strand.
ACTCCCGCTCGGGCCACACCTTGCGGGCCAGCCGGACCAGTCCGCGGCCCTGGGCTCGGGAGGCGCGCCGCGCCGCGGGTGACGGTGTGCGGGCATCGACTTCGAGGTCGGCCGCCTCGACGTCGAGCACCTCCGCGTGCAGGGCCGCGGCCACCGACGCGGTGACCAGTCCGGTGGTCCTGATCCGCCGCCGCAGGAACGCGCGCAGCGTCACCAGGTCGACGACCAACCCGCTGGTCACGGCTTCCTCGACCCCGCCGGAGTGCACGTGTCCCCCGGTCGGCAACCGCGAGTCGGAGAGCACCAGGAGCGTGGCGAGACCGGACATCAGAACAGGAAGTAGCGCTGCGCCATGGGCAGTTCGGCGGCCGGTTGCTCGGCCCAGACCTCGCCGTCGATGGTCACCGTGAACGTATCGGGGTCGACCTGGATGCTGGGGAGCGCGTCGTTCAGCGGCATCTGGGCCTTGCCGACGTGGCGGACGTCCCCCACGGCGACGAGCCGTCGCCGGACGTCGAGCCGTTCGGCCAGACCGTCCTCGATGGCCTGCGGTGCGACGAAGTGCACCGACGTGGCCGCCGCGGCGGCAGGGGCCGCACCGAACATCGGCCGCGGCAGCACCGGCTGCGGCGTGGGGATCGAGGCGTTGGCGTCGCCCATCGCCGCCCACGCGATCATGCCGCCCTTGATGACGGCGTGCGGCCGGACGCCGAAGAAGGCGGGCTCCCACAGCACCAGGTCCGCGAGCTTGCCCACCTCGACCGAACCGATCTCGCGGTCGAGGCCGTGCGCGACGGCCGGGCAGATCGTGTACTTGGCGACGTAGCGGCGGACCCGGTTGTTGTCGGCCGCGCCGTCACCGTCGAGGGCGCCGCGGCGCTTCTTCATCACGTGCGCGGTCTGCCAGGTGCGCAGCACCACCTCGCCGATGCGGCCCATCGCCTGGGCGTCACTGCCGATCATCGAGATCGCACCGATGTCGTGCAGCAGGTCCTCCGCGGCGATCGTCGACGGCCGGATCCGGCTCTCGGCGAATGCGAGATCCTCGGGAACACTGGGGTTCAGGTGGTGGCACACCATGAGCATGTCGAGGTGCTCGTCGAGGGTGTTGACGGTGTGCGGGCGCGTCGGGTTCGTCGAACTGGGCAGCACGTTGGGATGCGACACCACGGTGATGATGTCCGGCGCATGGCCACCGCCCGCACCCTCGGTGTGGTACGCGTGGATCGCCCGACCGTTGATCGCGGCCAGGGTGTCCTCGACGAAACCGGCCTCGTTGAGCGTGTCGGAGTGCAGGTTGACCTGGACACCCGCCGCGTCGGCGACGGTGAGGCAGGCATCGATGGCCGCGGGCGTGGTCCCCCAGTCCTCGTGCAGCTTGAATCCGCCTGCGCCGGCGCGCAATTGCTCCCACATCGCGTCGGCGCTGACCGTATTGCCCTTGCCGAGCAGCAGGACGTTGAGCGGCCAGTGGTCGACCGCCTCGAGCATGCGCGCGAGGTGCCAGGCGCCCGGCGTCACCGTGGTGGCCTTGCTGCCCTCCGCGGGGCCGGTGCCGCCGGCGACGATCGTCGTGATGCCGCCGCCGAGGGCCTCCTCCATGATCTGCGGACAGATGAGGTGGACGTGGCAGTCGATGGCGCCCGCGGTCAGGATGCGGCCGTTGCCCGCGATGACCTCGGTCGAGGGCCCCACGACCAGATCGGGGTGCACGCCGGACATGATGTCCGGGTTGCCCGCCTTGCCGATGGCCGTGATCCGGCCGTCACGAATCCCGACGTCGGCCTTGATGATTCCCCAGTGGTCGACGATCACCACGCCGGTGATGACGGTGTCGGGGGCGCCGTCGGCGCGGGTGGCCCGCGACTGACCCATCGACTCGCGCAGCACCTTGCCGCCGCCGAAGACGGCTTCGTCACCGGCCAATCCCGGTCCGCCGCTGCGGTCTTCGGTGATCTCGATGAACAGGTCGGTGTCGGCCAGTCGGATCCGGTCGCCCGTGGTCGGACCGAACAGCGCGGCATAGCGACTGCGGGACAGCTCGGTCACTCGGCGTCCAGCCTTCCTGGCGGGTTCAGCGACAATCCGTACACCTCGCGCGTGCCGCGCAGCGGAACCAGCGAAACCCGTTGCGCGACACCGGGTTCGAAGCGCACCGCGGTGCCGGCGGGGATGTCGAAGCGGTGGCCACGAGCGGCGGCGCGGTCGAACTCCAGCGCGGCGTTGGCCTGCGGCAGGTGCACGTGGCTGCCGACCTGCACGGGTCGGTCTCCGGTGTTGACGACGTCGAGGGTGAGCCGCTGCGCGCCCTCGTTGATCGCGATGTCACCGTCGCCGTAGACGATCTCTCCGGGAATCATCGGCGAGCTCACGGGATCGGGTGGTGGACGGTGACGAGCTTGGTGCCGTCCGGGAACGTGGCCTCGACCTGCACGTCGTCGAGCATCTCGGGCACGCCCTCCATGACGTCGCCGCGACCGAGGACCTCGCGCCCGCTGTTCATCAGCTCGGCGACGGTGCGGCCGTCGCGGGCGCCTTCGAGAAGGTGGTCGGTGATGATCGCGACGGCCTCGGGATGATTCAGCCTCAGGCCACGCGCCTGCCTGCGACGGGCGAGCTCGGCCGCGTAGGAGATGAGCAGCCGATCCTGCTCGTGCGGTGAGAGACGCATGGTTCGTGATCCTGCCACGGCCGGCGGCAGTCAGCAGTGTTCGTGCGAATGCGCCTGCGCTCAGCCCTCGTTCGGCAGGTTCTGCAGGCGCACCTGGCCCCGGGCCACGGTGCGATCGTTGGTGTCGGTGATGGTGATCAGCCACAGCTGCTGGCGCCTGCCGCGATGGATCGGCGTCGCCACCGCGGTCACCATGCCCGCGGTGATGGCGCGCAGGAAGTCGGTGTTGTTGTTGACCCCGACGACCTTGTTGCCGCCGCCGTTGGCCTGCAGCCAGGTCGCCGCCGACACGCTGGCGACGCTCTCGACCACCGAGCAGTAGACCCCGCCGTGCACGATGCCGTGCGGCTGCAGGTGTCTGGGCCCGATGAGCAGTTCGGCCCGTGCGCCATCGGGGGTCACCTCGAGGTAGGTCAGACCGATCTCGTCGTCGAATCCGCCGCCCACGCCACCCGGCATCCAAGTCGTCACATCGAAGTGTCTACACGCCGCGCCGGGCGCGCCCGGCGACACCCCTGCCAAAGGCGGACGGGCCCCGTACACGGGTGTACGGGGCCCATCCTCGAATGGACCGGGGATCTCTGCAGCCCTCAGGATTCCGCGGCGGTCCGGTGGTCGTCACGCCCGAAGGCGTGCCATGAATATAGGCAAGGCTGCCCTAATTAAGCAAGCCCTTCGTCGCGCCCGGCCGACTCCGCCCCCGCACGGGCGCCCCGAAGCCCATCAGCGCGTCGAGGACGGCCTGCCCGCGGCGCATGCTCGTCACCTCGCTCGCACCGGCGAGCAGCGGCACCTGGGTCGCGGCGCTCACGACCGCGGCGCCGACGACGTGCCACATCGAGGCGACCGACATCGTGCCCCGGCTGACCGCGGCCAACCTCGCGAAGAGCGGGTCGAGCGCGCGGTGACTGCGGTGGGCGACCCACGTCGTCAGCGCGGCCTCGTTCGGCAGCGCGACGATGCGGTCCCTGGCCGCATCCGGTCCCCCGTCGGCGAAGTAGCCGTCGTCGGGCAGCGCCCGCAGCGTCGGGTCCACGACGCCCACCCAGTCGATCGCGCCCTCGGAGTCCACGTGCACCCAGAGGTTCTCGACGCCGGTGTCCCAGGCGCGCCCCTCCAGGACGAGCAGGGGAATGACGCGGCCCACGACGACGTGCGCCAGCGTGGCGGCCAGCTGCGGTGCGATCGCGACGCGGTTGTCCGACTCGGCGACCGCGGCGTCGAACATCGCATCGAGCCGGTCGGTGGTCAGCAGGTCGGCCAGGGGCCACCACCGCCGTCGCGACAGGTCGCCCATGACCGCCACGCCGTAGACGCGCGGGCACTCCGGATACAGCTCGCGCAGCCGGCGGCAGGACTCGTGCACCGGCAGGGTGCGGCGGATCGACATCTTGGCGATCAGCGGGTCGTCGACGGAGACGGTCACCAACACCTCCTGAGTTAGGTTAGCCTTACTATAGGCGTACCGGACCAGGGGTCACCTGCGTGTGACCGGACTCACGACGAGGTGGGAATCGGCGGTCTGACGGGGCAGGAAGTAGGCCGGGGACCGTCGGGTTACACCTGGAACGGTTGACGCGGGACCACGTCCAACTGAGATACGACGCACGGTAGTACGCGCGTAGTACCCTGATCCCACTGCTCAGGAGAGTGAACGAAACATGGCCAAGCAAACGCGGCTCGGGGAGCTGGAACGCGAAGTGATGGACCACCTGTGGTCATCGCGCGAACCGCAGACCGTCCGCCAGGTGCACGAAGCACTCGCGACGCGGCGTGATCTCGCCTACACCACGATCATGACGGTCCTGCAGCGCCTGGCGAAGAAGAACCTCGTCGTGCAGCACCGCGACGACCGGGCCCACCGCTACGCCCCCACCCACGGCAGGGACGAACTGGTCGCCGGCCTGATGGTCGACGCCCTCGACCAGGCCTCGGACTTCGGCAGCCGCGAGGCCGCGCTGGTCCACTTCGTCGAGCGCGTCGGCGCCGACGAGGCGGCCGCGCTGCGGCGGGCGCTGGCCGAACTGGAGGCCAAGGACGGTTCTCGCGTATCCGCTAGCAATCCGGGCACCGCCTGAGGGACACTGACGGTGTGTCCGCGCTGGCCTTCTCCGTCGTCGCGCTGCTCCTGATCGGGCCAGTGCCTGCGCTGCTCGCGCGCGCGACGTGGACCCAGCGGGCACCCCGGGCCGCGGTCGTCCTGTGGCAGGCCGTCGCCCTAGCCGCCGTGCTCTCGGCGTTCAGCGCGGGCATCGCCATCGCCAGCAGGCTCTTCGTGCCGGGGCCGGACGGTCGCCCGACGGCCACGGTCACCAGTGAGATCGAGGTGCTGGGCTGGCCGCTGTGGCTGCTCTACGTCGTGGTCTTCGCGCTGACCCTGCTCATCGGCGCGCGACTGATCGTGGCCGTCGTGCAGGTCGCGATCGCCACCCGCAGGCGGCGGGCCCACCACCGGATGCTCGTCGACCTGCTCGGGCGCTCGATGCCCGCCCATGCTCCGCGCGTGCGGGAGGACCCGTCGCCGCGGCGTTCCAGCGGACTGCGCATCCTCGACGTCGCGCAGCCGCTCGCATACTGCCTGCCCGGCGTGCGCAGCCGGGTCGTCGTCAGCGAAGGCACCCTGTCCGCGCTGACGGACACCGAGGTGGCCGCGATCCTCAGCCACGAGCACGCGCACCTACGAGCCCGCCACGACCTGGTGCTGGAAATGTTCACCGCGGTGCACGCCGCATTCCCCCGCTTCGTCCGCAGCGCCAACGCGCTCGACGCGGTGCGCCTGCTCATCGAACTGCTCGCCGACGACGCCGCGGTGCGCACCGCGGGCCCGACGCCGCTGGCCAGGGCGCTGGTCGCCTGCGCGGCGAGCCGGGCTCCCCGCGGCGCGCTCGCCGCAGGCGGACCGCACACCGTGACGCGGGTGCGCCGACTCGCGGGCAAGCCGAACAGCGTTGCGCTCGCGGCCGCGGCCTACGTCACCGCCGCCGCGGTGCTCGTCGTGCCGACCGTCGCGCTCGCGGTGCCCTGGCTCACCGAGCTGCACCGACTGATCACCGCGTAGATTCATCGCTTGGAACTCCCGCGCGACACCCACCACGAAAGGCTGCCCGTGAGCTCGTCGGAAACCCCCTCAACCAACGGAACGGCGCAGATCGGGGTCACCGGCCTCGCCGTGATGGGCTCCAACCTCGCACGCAACTTCGCCCACCACGGGTACACCGTGGCGCTGCACAACCGCACGACCGCCAAGACCGACGCCCTGCTGGAGGCCCACGGCTCCGAGGGCTCGTTCGTGCGCAGCGAGACCATTCCGGAATTCCTTGCCGCCCTTGAGAAGCCGCGTCGCGTCATCATCATGGTCAAGGCGGGCGACCCGACCGACGCCGTGATCGAGGAGCTCGCCGACGCGATGGAGGAGGGCGACATCATCATCGACGGCGGCAACTCGCTCTACACCGACACCATCCGCCGCGAGAAGGCGATCCGCGAGCGCGGTCTGCACTACGTCGGCGCGGGCATCTCCGGCGGCGAGGAGGGTGCGCTCAACGGCCCGTCGATCATGCCCGGCGGCCCCGCGGAGTCCTATGAATCCCTCGGCCCCCTGCTGGAGGAGATCTCCGCGCACGTCGACGGCGTGCCCTGCTGCACCCACATCGGTCCCGACGGCTCCGGGCACTTCGTCAAGATGGTGCACAACGGCATCGAGTACTCCGACATGCAGCTGATCGGCGAGGCCTACCAGCTGCTGCGCGACGGGCTCGGCAAGTCCGCCCCCGAGATCGCCGACATCTTCGCCGAATGGAACGAGGGCGATCTGGACAGCTACCTGATCGAGATCACCGCCGAGGTGCTCAAGCAGATCGATAAGAAGACCGGCAAGCCGCTGGTCGACGTGATCCTCGACGAGGCCGAGCAGAAGGGCACCGGCCGCTGGACGGTCAAATCCGCGCTGGATCTCGGCGTCCCCGTCACCGGCATCGCCGAGGCGGTGTTCGCCCGCGCGCTGTCGGGTTCGGTGGCCCAGCGCAAGGCCACGACGGGGCTGGCCTCCGGTGAGCTGGGCGAGCACCCCACCGACGAGGCCCGGTTCATCGACGACGTCAGCAAGGCGCTCTACGCGTCGAAGATCATCGCCTACGCCCAGGGCTTCAACCAGATTCAGGCTGGCAGCAACGAGTACGACTGGGACATCACGCTCGGCGACATGGCCACCATCTGGCGCGGCGGCTGCATCATCCGCGCGAAGTTCCTCAACCGCATCAAGGAGGCCTACGACGAGGACCCGCAGCTGGCCACGCTGATCGCCGCGCCCTACTTCCGCGATGCGGTCGAGGCGGGCATCGACAGCTGGCGCCGCGTCGTGGTCACCGCCACGCAGCTCGGCATCCCCATCCCCGGCTTCGCCTCCGCGCTGTCCTACTACGACGCCCTGCGCACCGAGCGGTTGCCCGCAGCGCTGACCCAGGGCCTGCGCGACTTCTTCGGCGCGCACACCTACGGCCGCATCGACGCCGACCACGACGCCAAGTTCCACACCCAGTGGAGCGGTGACCGCAGCGAGTCGCCTGCGTGAGGTTCCTGACCGGGCACACCCCGCCCTACGACCTGACCTACGACGACGTCTTCGTCGTGCCGGGGCGTTCCGACGTCACGTCCCGGTTCGACGTCGATCTGTCGACCGTCGACGGCTCGGGCACCACGATCCCGGTGGTGGTGGCCAACATGACCGCCGTCGCCGGCCGCCGGATGGCCGAGACGGTGGCCCGCCGCGGTGGGATCGTCGTGCTGCCCCAGGACCTTCCGACGTCCGCGGTGCGCGACATGGTCGACTTCGTGAAGAGCCGCGACCTGGTGGTCGACTCCCCCGTCACGCTGGCGCCGGACGACTCGGTGTCCGACGCCATGGCCCTGATCAACAAGCGGGCGCACGGCGTGGCCGTCGTGGTCGACGACGGGGGTCGACCGATCGGACTGGTCACCGAGGCCGCCTGTCGGGGGGTCGACCGCTTCGCCCGTGTGCGCGACGTCGCCGCCACCGACTTCGTCACCGCCCCGGTGGGCACCGACCCGCGGGCGGTGTTCGACCTGCTCGAGCACACCCCCGTCGGGGTCGCGGTGATGACGGCACCCGACGGCGCACTGGCGGGTGTGCTGACGCGCACGGGCGCCATCAGGGCGGGCATCTACACACCGGCCGTCGACGACGCGGGCAGGCTCCGCATCGCCGCCGCGGTCGGCATCAACGGTGACGTCGCGGCGAAGGCGACGGCGTTGGCGGAGGCCGGGGTCGACCTTCTGGTCGTCGACACCGCCCACGGTCACCAGCTCAAGATGCTCGACGCGATCAAGGCGGTGTCGTCCCTCGATCTCGGGATGCCGTTGGCCGCGGGCAACGTCGTCTCGGCGGAGGGCACCCGCGACCTGATCAGCGCGGGCGCCTCGATCGTGAAGGTGGGCGTCGGTCCCGGGGCCATGTGCACCACGCGGATGATGACCGGCGTCGGCCGACCGCAATTCTCCGCGGTCGTCGAATGTGCCGCTGCCGCACGGCAACTCGGTTCTCACGTCTGGGCCGACGGCGGCGTGCGCCACCCCCGCGACGTCGCGCTGGCCCTTGCCGCCGGCGCGGCCAACGTGATGATCGGCTCCTGGTTCGCCGGCACCTACGAGTCCCCGGGTGACCTGCTGACCGACCGCGAGGACCGGCCGTACAAGGAGAGTTACGGCATGGCGTCCAAACGCGCGGTGGCCGCCCGCACGTCTGCCGACAGCCCCTTCGACCGGGCCCGCAAGGCGCTGTTCGAAGAGGGCATCTCCACGTCGCGGATGCGACTCGATCCCGCCCGCGGCGGCGTCGAGGACCTGCTGGACCACATCACGTCCGGGGTCCGCAGCACGTGCACCTACGTCGGCGCGGCGACGCTGCCCGAACTGCACGACAGGGTCGTACTCGGGGTGCAGTCCGCGGCCGGGTTCGCCGAGGGGCATCCGCTACCCACCGGCTGGTGACGGGCCGCGGCCACCCTACTGGTGCGCCGCTCTCGGTTACGATTGAGACTTCCCGTCTCCGATCGAAAGGGAACACGTGCCGCTGGCACCCACCGAGACCCCCGATTCCGAGGCCCTCGGGAGCGAGCGGTCATCGGAGCCGTCCGACGCCGAACCCTCCAGTAGCGAGCCGGGTCGTCCGCCCGGCGCCCATCATGCGGGTCTGCGATGAGTCTGACCTGGACCCTGCTCGCCCTCCTCGGTTTCGTCGTCCTCACCGTCGGCACGGCGCTGTTCGTGGCCGCCGAATTCTCGCTCACCGCACTGGAACGCAGCACCGTCGATGCGAACGCTCGCTCCGGCGCCCAGCGCGACAAACTCCTCCAGCGGGCCCACCGGACGCTGTCGTTTCAGCTGTCGGGTGCGCAGGTCGGCATCTCGATCACCACGCTGTTCACCGGCTACCTCGCCGAACCGCTGCTCGCGCAGCTGTTCCACCCCGCCTTCGCGGCGCTGTCGGTGACGCGCGACTTCGCCGACGGCATCGCGCTGGCGCTGGCGCTGCTGATCGCGACCTCGGTGTCGATGGTCTTCGGCGAGCTGGTGGCCCAGTACCTGGCCGTCGCCAAGCCGCTGGCGACCGCCCGCGTCGTGGCCGGACCGCAACTGCTGTTCTCCGCGGCCACCACGCCGCTGATCAAGATGACCAACGGCTCCGCCAACTGGATTCTGCGGCGCCTGGGCATCGAGCCCGCCGAGGAGCTGCGTTCCGCGCGGTCCCCGCAGGAGCTGGTGTCCCTCGTCCGCACCTCGGCCAGGGCCGGTTCGCTGGACCTGGCCACCGCCACCCTGGTCGACCGGTCGCTGCGCTTCGGCACGCGGACCGCCGAGGAGCTGATGACCCCGCGCTCGAAGATCGAGGCGCTGAAAGCTCACGACACCGTCGCCGACCTCGTCGCCAAGGCCATGGACACCGGCTTCTCGCGTTTCCCCATCGTCGAGGGCGACCTCGACGAGACCATCGGGATCGTGCACGTCAAACAGGTCTTCGAGGTGGCCAGGGACCGTCGCGAGCACACTGCGCTGGCGACGCTCGTCCAACCGGTGTCGCGGGTGCCGTCCACGCTCGACGGCGACGCCGTGATGACGCAGATCCGCGCCAACGGTCTGCAGACCGCGCTCGTCGTCGACGAGTACGGCGGGACCGCCGGCATGGTGACCGTCGAGGACCTGATCGAGGAGATCGTCGGCGACGTCCGTGACGAACACGACGACGCCACCCCCGACGTCGTCGAGATGCGCAACGGCTGGCAGGTGTCGGGCCTGCTGCGCATCGACGAGGTCGACACCGAGACGCCGTTCCGGGCACCCGAGGGCGAGTACGAGACCATCGGCGGCCTGGTGCTCCAGGAGCTCGGGCACATACCCGAGGAGGGCGAGTCGGTGACGCTGAGCGAATTCGATCCCGACACGGCGCTCGACCGGCCGGTGCGCTGGCGCGCCACCGTCGAGCGGATGGACGGCCGCCGCATCGACCTGATCACGCTGGTCCGACTCGGTCCCGACGAGGAGACCGAGCATGAGTGACCTGCTCGGCGTGCTGCTCACCGTGCTGCTGCTCGCCACCAACGCCTTCTTCGTCGCCGCGGAGTTCGCGCTCATCTCCGCGCGGCGCGACCGGCTGGAAGCCCTTGCCGAGAGCGGCAAGCGCAGCGCCGTCACCGTCATCCAGGCCGGGCAGAACCTGTCGCTGATGCTGGCGGGCGCCCAGCTCGGCATCACGGTGTGTTCGATTCTGCTGGGCCGCGTCGGCGAACCCGCGGTGGCACACCTGCTGCAGACGCCGTTCGACCTGCTCGGCGTCTCCGACACCGTGCTGCACACGGTGTCCTTCCTCGTCGCGCTCACGGTCGTCGTCGTGCTGCACGTGCTGCTCGGTGAGATGGTGCCGAAGAACATCGCGATCGCCGGTCCCGAGTCGGCGGCGATGCTGCTCGTCCCGCCGTATCTGCTGTGGATCCGCATCGCGAAGCCGTTCATCGCGTTCTACGACTGGTGCGCCAAGCTGACGCTGCGGGCGTTCGGCGTCGAGGCCAGGAACGAACTGGAGAACACGGTCTCGATGATCGAGCTGTCGGAGATGATCGCCGAGTCGCTGTCGGAGGGCCTGCTCGACCCCGAGGAGCACAACCGGCTGTCGCGGGCGCTGCAGATCCGCACCCGCGTGGTGTCCGACGTCGCGGTGCCGGTCGGCGAGATCCACGCGGTGTCCGCCGCCGCAACCGGCCGAGGGCCGACCGTCGCAGCCATCCAGCAGGCCCTGGCCGAGACCGGCTACTCCCGCTTCCCCGTCGTCGACGCCGCGGGCCGCTACACCGGGTACGTGCACATCAAGGACGTGCTGCCGCTCGTCGACGATCCCGACGCGGTCGTCGACGCGTCGCTGGTGCGGCCGCTGCCCAGGGTGCTCGCGACGCTGCCGCTGCCCGACGCGCTGTCACGGTTGCGCCGCGACAACAGCCACCTGGCCCTCGTCACCACCGAGGACCGCGTGACGGCGATGGTCGCGCTGGAGGACCTCGTCGAGGACCTGGTGGGGACGGTGCGTGACGGAACGCACCGTGTCTGAGCCGCTCGACGAGGCGACCTGGCTCGAACGCGAGGCCCGCTACCTGAGGCGCGTGGACGCCTTCCTCGCCCCGCACCGGGACCGGGCGCAGCGCGGTGAGGCGCACCCGGTGTGGGACTTCCTATTCAGCTACTACAGCCTGCGGCCGCGACTGCTGCGCCGGTGGCACCCCGGCTACGGGGTGGCCCTCGACGGCCCGGCCGCAGACCGCTTCCTGGACCGCCCCGGCTACGACCGGGTCGGCGCGTCGGTGGCGGTGACGCGGGACCACCTGCGCTCGCGCATCGACACCGTGGCCTTCGTCGCAGACCTGCTGCGCGCCACCGCCTCTCGGCCCGCCCGCCTCAACTGCTTCGGGCTGCACGAGTGGGCGATGGTCTACCACAGCAGCGACGTACGCCACGGCCAGGTGCCGCTGCGTCTCGGCGGCGCGGGCACCGACACGGTGGTCGAGTCGATTCCCTTGCGCTGCAGCCACTTCGACGCCTATCGGTTCTTCACCGCCCCCGCGGTGCCCCGCAACGCCGAGGTGCTCAGCAGGTCCCGACAGGTCGCCAGCGAGCAACCGGGATGCGTGCACGCCAACATGGACCTCTACAAGTGGTGCTACAAGCTCGGGCCGCTGGTCGGCTCGGAGCTGCTGATGGACTGCCTCGATCTCGCCGCGGACGCGCGCGCCCTCGACATGCAGGCCAGCCCGTACGACCTGACCGACTACGGCATCGGGCCCATCCGCATCGAGGACGCCGCGGGCCGCACCGAGTACGTCCGCCGGCAGCGCGTCGTCGCCGACCGGGCGACGCCACTGCGCGTCGCCCTGCTCGACCGCTGCGATGCGCTGCTGGAGGCATCGGACCGCGATTGCTGAGTCGCCCACGGTCATTGGCGCCGAGCTACGCACGGGTAGGCTTGATCGACGCTGTGGAGAGGAAACCATGACCGATCGCGTGACCGTCGGGAACCTGCGGGTGGCCCGCGTGCTGCACGACTTCATCACCCACGAGGCCCTGCCGGGTACCGGGGTGGACGCCGACAGCTTCTGGGCCGGGGTGGACAAGGTGGTCACCGACCTGGCGCCGAAGAACCAGGATCTGCTCGCGCGCCGTGACGACCTGCAGGCGCAGATCGACAAGTGGCACCGGCAGCGCGTCATCGGACCCTTCGACGCCGCGGAGTACCAGCAGTTCCTCACCCAGATCGGCTACCTCGAGCCCGAGCCCGAGGACTTCTCCATCACGACCTCCGGCGTCGACGACGAGATCACCAGCACCGCCGGCCCACAGCTGGTGGTGCCGATCCTCAACGCGCGGTTCGCGCTGAACGCCTCCAACGCCCGGTGGGGTTCGCTCTACGACGCCCTCTACGGCACCGACGTCATCCCCGAGACCGACGGCGCCGAGAAGGGCAGCGGCGGGTACAACCGGGTCCGCGGCGACCGGGTCATCGCCTACGCCCGGAAGTTCCTCGACGAGGCGGTGCCGCTGGGGGAGGGCTCCTGGGCCGACGCCACCGGCTTCGCCATCGAGGACGGCACGCTGCGGGTCTCCCTCGCCGACGGGTCCGTCGAACTCGCCGATCCCGACGCCTTCGCCGGCTACACCGGTGAGCTCGGCTCGCCGCAGTGGTCGATCCTGCTGGTGCACCACGGCCTGCACGTCGAGATCCTCATCGACCCCGACTCCCCCGTCGGCAAGACCGATCGGGCGGGCGTCAAGGACGTCGTGCTGGAGTCGGCCGTCACCACGATCATGGACTTCGAGGACTCCGTCGCGGCCGTCGACGCCGACGACAAGGTGCTCGGCTACCGCAACTGGCTCGGGCTGAACCGCGGCGACCTGACCGAGGAGGTCAGCAAGGGCGGCACGACGTTCACCCGGGTGCTCAACGAGGACCGTGTCTTCACCGCACCCGACGGCTCGACACTGACGCTGCCCGGCCGCAGTCTGCTGTTCGTGCGCAACGTCGGGCACCTGATGACGAACGACGCCATCGTCTTCGAGGACGGCTCCGAGGTGCCCGAGGGCATTCAGGACGCGCTGTTCACCGGCCTCATCGCGATGCACGGCCTCAAGGCCGACGAGGCGAACGGTCCGCTGCTCAACAGCCGCACCGGGTCGATCTACATCGTCAAGCCCAAGATGCACGGACCCGACGAAGTTGCGTTCACGTGCGAGCTGTTCAGCCGCGTCGAGGACGTGCTCGGCCTGCCGCAGGCGACCATGAAGGTCGGCATCATGGACGAGGAGCGCCGCACCACGGTCAACCTCAAGGCCTGCATCAAGGCCGCCGCCGACCGCGTGGTGTTCATCAACACCGGCTTCCTGGACCGCACCGGCGACGAGATCCACACCTCCATGGAGGCCGGTCCGATGGTCCGCAAGGGCACGATGAAGAGCCAGCCCTGGATCAAGGCCTATGAGGACGCCAACGTCGACACCGGTCTGGCGACCGGACTGTCGGGCAAGGCGCAGATCGGCAAGGGCATGTGGGCCATGACCGAACTGATGGCCGACATGGTCGAGCAGAAGATCGGTCAGCCCAAGGCGGGCGCCACCACGGCGTGGGTGCCGTCGCCGACCGGTGCGACCCTGCACGCCATGCACTACCACCAGGTGGACGTGTTCGAGGTGCAGAAGGAACTGGCGGGCAAGAAACGGACCACCCTCGACCAGCTGCTGACCATCCCGCTGGCCAAGGAGCTGGCGTGGGCGCCGGAGGAGATTCGCGAGGAGGTCGACAACAACTGTCAGTCGATCCTCGGCTACGTCGTCCGGTGGATCGACGCGGGCGTCGGCTGCTCGAAGGTGCCCGACATCCACGACGTGGCCCTTATGGAGGACCGTGCCACCCTGCGCATCTCGAGCCAGCTGCTGGCCAACTGGCTGCGGCACGGGGTGATCACCGAGGAGGACGTCAAGGCCAGCCTGCGCCGGATGGCCGCCGTGGTCGACGAGCAGAACGCCGGGGACGCCGACTACCTGCCGATGGCGCCCGACCCCGAGGCCAGCATCGCGTTCCAGGCCGCGCAGGAGCTGATCCTGTCGGGCACGGGGCAGCCCAACGGCTACACCGAGCCGATCCTGCATCGCCGTCGCCGGGAGTTCAAGGCGCGCCACGCCACGCGGTGACTAGACTCTCGCGGGGCCGAATGATCAACCACCGCAACGATCACAGGGGTTAGGAATGGGCAGGCACAGCATTCCCGACCCGGAAGACGGGTCGTCCGAGGTCGGTCCTCCCGGGGACGCCGGGTACCACGACCACGGATACGACGACGAGTACGACGCCGACGCGGGATACGACGCCGACCGCGGATACTCCGATCACGGGTACGACGCCGACGAAGGTTACGACACCGAGCACGGGTACGACGCCGGCTACGCGGACGACGAGGACTACGGGCCGGAGCACGGCGCCGAACCCGATGGCGAAGCCGCCACGCACGCGTTCGCGTCCTCGCCCCCGCCGCCGGGCCGCCCGCCGACTCAGGGGCGCCAGCACGGCGGTGACTGGGAGGGCGGCGAGTGGACCGGCAGCCACCGCGCGATCCAACCCGGACGACGCGGCATCAGCGTCGGCGTGATCGCCACGCTCGTCACCGTCGTGGTCGTGGTCGGCGCCGTCATCCTGTGGCGGTTCTTCGGCGACGCCCTCTCGCATCGCTCGCAGGCGGGTGCGGCCCGCTGCGTGTCGGGCGAGGTGGCCGTGGCCGTCCTCGTCGACCCGTCGATCGACGCGCAAATCGCCCCGCTGGCACAGGAATTCAACCAGTCCGCCGAGCCCGTCGGCGACAAGTGCGTCAAGGTCGGGGTGAAGTCCGCCGACTCCGATCAGGTGGTCAACGGTTTCAGCGGGCAGTGGCCGAGCGACCTCGGCGACCGCCCCGCACTGTGGATCCCCGGCAGTTCGATCTCCGAGGCCCGCCTCGAAGCCGCCTCCGGTGACAAGGCCGTCAGCGACAGCCGTTCCCTGGTGACCTCCCCGGTGATGCTGGCCGTCCGTCCGCAACTCAAGGACGCGCTGTCCCAAGAGAATTGGGGCACGCTGCCCGGCCTGCAGACCGACGCCTCGGCACTGGACGGCCTCAACCTGCCGGGCTGGGGCTCGCTGAAACTGGCGCTACCGCTGTCCGGCGACGGCGACGCCACGTACCTCGCCGGGGAGGCCGTCGCCGCCGCGTCGGCCCCGCAGGGTGCGCCCGCGACGTCCGGCGCCAACGCGGTCGCCGCGCTGATGGCCGGTCAGCCCAAGCTGCCCGACGCCAAGACCACGACGGCCATGACCGCGATGACGACGGCGGCCGATCCCGCCGCGGCCGACGTGCACGCCGTCGTCGCCACCGAACAGCAGATCTTTCAGCAGAGCTCGCAGCCGGGCGCCAAGGACACGCTGGCGGCGTGGCTGCCCCCCGGGCCGCCCGCGGTGGCCGACTACCCCACCGTGCTGCTGTCCGGACCGTGGCTGAGCCAGGAACAGGTCAGCGCCGCCAGCGAATTCGCCCGATTCCTGCGCAAGCCGGAGGCCCTGCAGCACCTGGCCGACGCCGGCTTCCGGGCGTCGGGCGTCACCATGCCCACCAGCGACGTGACGAACTTCGCGGCACTGCCCGCACCGCTGTCGGTCGGCGACAACGGCCTGCGCGCGACGCTGGCCAACCTCGTCAGCACCCCGCCCCAGAACCCCGCCGTCACCGTCATGCTGGACCAGTCGATGGCCACCGACGAGGGCGGCAAGTCCCGGCTCGCCAACGTCACCGCCGCGTTGAATGCGCGGGTGCAGGCGCTAGCGCCGACGTCGGCCGTCGGGCTCTGGACCTTCGACGGGGTGGCGGGCCGATCCGAGATCCCCATGGGTCCGCTCGGTGACGCGGTCGGCGGCCAGCCCCGGTCGGCGGCGCTGAGTAGCAATCTCGACGGGCAGGTCGCCAGCGATGGCGGGGCCGTGTCGTTCACGACACTGCGGATGCTCTACCCCGACGCCGTCGCCAATTTCCGTGACGGCCAACCGAATTCGGTGCTGGTGATCACCGCCGGACCCCACACCGACCAGTCGCTGGACGGCCCCGGCCTGCAGGACGCCATCAAGCAGACGTTCAACCAGGCCAAGCCCGTCGCGATCAACGTCATCGACTTCGGCAGCGACCCCGACCGCGCCACGTGGGAGGCGGTCGCCCAGGCCACCGGTGGCAACTACCAGAACCTCGACAGCTCGGCGGGGCCCGGCCTCACCGCCGCCCTGACGTCATCCCTGGGCTAGGTTTTCCTGCGCGAGCAGACGCAAAAGGCCCTTATTTAGGGCATTCAAGGGCCTTTTGCGTCTGTTCGCGGGGAGGACGGGACCCCCTAGGCGAAGGCCTCGACGGGCGGGCAGGAGCACACCAGGTTGCGGTCGCCGTACGCGCTGTCGATGCGGCGCACCGGCGGCCACACCTTGGGCCGGAAGCCCTTGCCCAGCGGGTAGGCCGCCTGCTCCCGGGTGTAGGGGTGGTTCCACTCCTCGACGAGCAGGCACTCGGCCGTGTGGGGCGCACCGCGCAGGGGGTTGTCGTCCACGGGGTAGGCCCCCGAACCCACCTGGTCGATCTCCGCGCGGATCGCGATCATCGCCGAGCAGAAGGCGTCCACCTCGGCGAGGCTCTCGCTCTCGGTGGGCTCGACCATGAGCGTGCCCGCCACCGGGAAGCTCATCGTCGGGGCATGGAAGCCGTAGTCCGCCAACCGCTTTGCGACGTCGTCGACGGTGACGCCCGTCGCCTTCGTGATGCCGCGCAGGTCCAGGATGCACTCGTGGGCGACCATGCCGTTCTCGCCCGTGTACAGCACCGGGTAGTACTCGTCGAGGCGGCGGGCGACGTAGTTGGCCGACGCGATCGCCGTCAGCGTCGCGGCGCGCAGGCCGGGCGCCCCCATCATGCGGATGTAGGCCCACGTGATGGGCAGGATCGACGCGGACCCGTACGGCGCGGCCGACACGGTGTAGTCGGCGCCGAGCTCGTCGGCCAGCGGGTGCCCCGGCAGGTACGGCGCGAGATGGCTGCGCACCGCGACGGGACCGACGCCCGGACCACCACCGCCGTGCGGGATGCAGAACGTCTTGTGCAGGTTCAGGTGGCTGACGTCGCCACCGAAGCGGCCGGGCCTGGCCAACCCGACGAGGGCGTTGAGGTTGGCGCCGTCGACGTAGACCTGGCCGCCGACGTCGTGCACGGCCGCGCAGATCTCCTCGACGTCGTGCTCGTACACGCCGTGCGTCGAGGGATAGGTGATCATCAGCGCGGCGATCCGGTCGCCGTGCTCGGCGATCTTCGCGCGCAGGTCGTCGAGGTCGACGTCGCCGTTGTCGCGGCACGCCACCACGACGACCTTCATGCCGGCCAGCGCGGCCGACGCCGCATTGGTGCCGTGCGCGCTCGACGGGATCAGGCAGATGTTGCGTTGCGCGTCATCGCGACTGAGGTGGTACGCCTGGATCGCCAACAGCCCCGCGTACTCCCCCTGCGAGCCGGCGTTCGGCTGCAGCGACACCGAGTCGTACCCGGTGAGCTGGGTCAGCCACGTCTCGAGGTCGGCGATGAGCCGGCGCAGCCCGGGGGTGTCCGACGCCGGGGCGAACGGGTGCTGACGAGCGAACTCCGGCCAGGTGATGGGCTCCATCTCCGCGGCCGCGTTGAGCTTCATCGTGCACGATCCGAGCGGAATCATGCTGCGGTCCAACGCGATGTCGCGATCCGACAGCGACCGCAGGTAGCGCATCATCTCGGTCTCGGTGCGGTACTTCGTGAACGCCGGGTGGGTGAGGAACGACGACGTACGGGTGGCGATCTCGGGACCCGACCAGCGCTGGCCACCGCGGGTGGCGCCAAACGCGGCGAGCACGTCCTCGACGTGGGCGGCCGTGGTGGCCTGGTCGCACGACACCGACACGTGATCGGCGTCGACCAGCCAGACGTTGATGCCGCGCTCCTTGGCCGCGGCGCGGATCTCCTCGGCGCGCCCCGGCACCCGGGCCAGCACGGTGTCGAAGAACGCGTCGTGCACCACCTCGACGCCGGCGTCGGAGAGCCCGGTGGCCACGGCGAGCGCGTGGCCGTGCACCTCGTGGGCGATCGCGGTCAGCCCGTCGGCGCCGTGGTAGCTCGCGTACATCGCCGCCATCACCGCGAGCAGGACCTGGGCCGTGCAGATGTTGCTGGTCGCCTTGTCGCGGCGGATGTGCTGCTCCCTGGTCTGCAGCGCCAGCCGATAGGCCGCCGAGCCGTCGGCGTCGACCGACACTCCGACCAACCGGCCGGGCAATTGACGGGCGTGCTTGGCGTGCACGGCCAGGTAACCGGCGTGCGGTCCACCGAATCCCATTGGCACGCCGAATCTTTGGGTGGTACCGAACGCGACGTCGGCACCGATCTCACCGGGCGGGGTGATCAGCGTGGCGGCCAGCAGGTCGGCGCCCACCGCGACGAGCGCGCCACGCTCGTGCGCGGCGGCGATCAGGTCCGACCAGTCGTTGACGCATCCGCTGGCGCCGGGCAGTTGGACGATGACGCCGAAGAAGTCGCCGTCGGGCAGGCCGTCGCGGAGGTCGGCGGTGACGATCTCGATGCCGAGCGGCTTGGCGCGCGTCTCGATGATGGCCGCGGTCTGGGCGTACACGTCGGCGTCGACGGCCAGCTGGTTCGCCGAGCCCTTCACCGCGCGGTGCATCAGGGTCATGGCCTCGGCCGCGGCGGTGCCCTCGTCGAGCATCGAGGCGTTGGCCACCTCGAGGCCGGTGAGGTCTTCGACCATGGTCTGGAAGTTCAGCAGCGCCTCGAGCCTGCCCTGGCTGATCTCCGGCTGATACGGCGTGTAGGCCGTGTACCAGGCGGGGTTCTCGAGGATGTTGCGGCGCAGCACCGGTGGGGTCAGCGTGTCGAAGTACCCCTGGCCGATCATCGAGACCGCGACGGTGTTGGCATCGGCCATTGCCCGCAACTCGGCCAGCGACTGCTCTTCGGACGCCGGCGGCGGCAGCTGATCCAGCCCGGGAGCGACGCCCGCGGCGCCCAGCCCGTCGAGAATGCCGGCGGGCAGCGCCTTCTCGGCCAACTGATCGAGGTTCTCGACGCCGATGACGCCCAGCATCGTGGCCACGGCATCGGGGTCGGGGCCGATGTGACGGTCGGCGAAGCGCGGCAGGTGGTGCTCGCCGAGGGGATGGGAAGGAGTACCGGACAAGAGAGGGCCTCTCACACGTCGAAGCGCAGAACCGCTAGCGGTCCTCTCCCTCTGTCGTCGACCCGTCGCGGGTGCCTGAGAGATTCAGCGCGACCGGATCGTCCCGGCTGTGCCTTTCCCCATGGGCGGGCGAAGAACGTGTTCGCCACTTTCCAGAGGCACCGTGGCTCCACGCGGTCCTGGGGCCTGAGAGGTTG
Organism: Mycolicibacterium madagascariense; assembly: GCF_010729665.1. Taxonomy (NCBI): domain Bacteria; kingdom Bacillati; phylum Actinomycetota; class Actinomycetes; order Mycobacteriales; family Mycobacteriaceae; genus Mycobacterium; species Mycolicibacterium madagascariense. The sequence goes on from NZ_AP022610.1 coordinate 3,231,156, forward strand.
ACGGAGAGGTGTTGCTCCTTCGGCGTCCGTGGCTGGCGGCCACGGAACTCTCCCGCGCAGAGGCGATGCAGGTCCGAGTCTACCCAACGGGTACGACGGCGCCCGGTCAGCCGATCTTGCGGTCGCGGGTCTTGCGGCGCGAGGCCAGTTCGTCCTCGGGGCTCGGGATCGACTCCCCACCGTCGGCGCGTTCGCCGGGGAAGTCGGCGATGGCGCCGGTCAGTTCGCGCATGGCGCCCGAGACGGCGATGCCGAAGACACCCTGACCGCCCTGCAGGAGGTCCACGACCTCCTCGGCCGACGTGCACTCGTAGACCGTGGTGCCGTCGGAGAACAGCGTGATGTTCGCCAGATCCTTGACGCCGCGCTGCCGCAGGTGATCGACCGCGACCCTGATGTTGTGCAGCGAGATGCCGGTGTCCAGAAGCCGTTTCACGATCTTCAGGACCAGAATGTCCTTGAACGAGTACAGCCGCTGGCTGCCGGAGCCTGCCGCCCCGCGGATCGACGGAACCACCAGAGACGTCCGCGCCCAGTAGTCCAGCTGCCGGTAGGTGATGCCCGCGATCTGGCAGGCACTGGGTCCGCGGTAGCCGACCAACTCGTCGGGGACGGAGTCATCGGGGAACAAGCCAGCCTGCACCGGTTCGGTCGGCGCTGCCGACACCACGCGTTCCGGCGTGCCGTTGGATAAGAGATCCAACTGCTCCTGACGTGGCGTGTCGCCCACTGGCCATCCTCTCGCCGATCGAACTGGATCCGTGTTCACAGGCCGTCGGGGACGGCCACACACGTTTGCTCCGAGCTCTCGAGTATGTCGAGCATACGCTCCCAGCTCGGGACTGACTGCCTTCGTAGTGAGGAAAGTATGGCTGCCGACGGCATGGATGGGAGAAACCCGCTCCGCGTGTCGAGAGCGTGAGATGCATCCGTGACGTTTGAAATTCAGGTGGCCTTGAAGTCGTCGGGCGACACGCTGTCGAGGAACTCCTTGAACTTCTCGACCTCGTCCTCGCGGACCGCGCCCGTCGTCTCCTCGTCAGATTCGTCGGGGATCAGCAGCCCCGCCTCCGCGAGCACGGCCTCCTCGACGTAGATGGGCACCCCGACGCGCATCGCGATCGCCACGGAGTCCGAGGGGCGTGCCGAGACCTTGATGTCGCGGTCGAAGATCAGGTCGGCGTAGAAGGTGCCCTCCTGCAGATCGACGATGCGCACTTCCTTCAACGAATGTCCAAGGGCGGTAATCAGATCCCGGATCAGATCGTGGGTGAGCGGCCGCGCGGGTTCCACGCCCTGCTGCTCCAACGCGATGGCCTGCGCCTCCGTCTGACCGATCCAGATCGGTAGGTAGCGATCTCCGTTGGATTCCCGCAGCAACAGAACCGGCTGGTTCTGGGGCTGTTCAACGCGAATGCCGATCACTCGAACTTCGCCCATCTGTGTCTGCCCTCCGCGCCGCAAGCCGTCTTGGGGAAGTCTAATCCTCAGCGATCGAGAACGTCGCGCACCGCGGACTTGATGAGCGAGGTATGCAACGTGATCGCGAGAGCCGCGACCTCGCGCGCCATGTCGTCGGCACGGTCGCGGGCACCCGCCTTCATCGCGGGCCCGGCGATCTGGGCGATCAGATCCGACTGCCGGTCCGCCGCCGAGCGGAAGGCCCGCAGGTGTCGGGGTTCCACCCCGTAGTCGGCCAGCGCCTTCGCGCACTGCGCGATCACGACCGAGTGCTCGTCGAAGAAGCCGCCCGGTCCCGAGGTGATGACGCCGGCCTTGATCAGGGCCCCGAGGAGCTCCTCGTCGACCCCCGAGCGGGTCAGTAGATCCTCGCGGCTCAGGCGGACCTGGGCGGGCGCCACCGCGGCCGTGTCGTACCCGGCGACCCCGTCGTCGTCGGCGGACACCTGCACCAATCTCGGTACGCCGTAGGCAGATGCCGTCGGCGGCAGCTCGCCGTCGGGTTGCGCGTCGAGCTGTGCCTTGATGACCTTCAACGGCAGATAGTGGTCCCGCTGCGCGGTGAGGATGAAGCGCAGCCGCGCACAGTCGTAGGCGGTGAACCGTCGATAACCCGAGCCCGACCGCTGCGGCGTGACCAGACCCTCCGCCTCCAGGAAGCGGATCTTGGAGATGGTCACGTCCGGAAAGTCGGGTCGTAGCGAGTCCAGGACCGCTCCGATCGACATCCCGGCGAGCGCAGGGGTGTCGGGGGCGGTCATCAGCTCGGTGAACCGCCGTCGTCGCCCTTGGGGCCCGTCAGGAAGACCAATCGGAACTTGCCGATCTGCACCTCGTCGCCGTTTGCCAGCACCGCCGAGTCGACGGGCTCGCGGTTGACGTAGGTGCCGTTGAGGCTGCCGACGTCGACGACCTGGAACTCGCCGGTCTCGAGCCGGAACTCGGCGTGCCGGCGGCTGACCGTGACGTCGTCGAGGAAGATGTCGCTATCGGGATGACGACCGGCCGACGTCCTGGCCTGGTCCAGCAGGAACCGCGACCCCGCGTTCGGGCCGCGCTTGACGACGAGGAGCGCCGATCCGGCCGGGAGCCCCTCGACGCCCGACACCGCGTTGTCGTTGCCCGTTGCTGGCGGTGCGTCCAACTCGTTGAGGAAGTCCGATCGAAAGACCGAGGTGGTCTCGACCGTCACTTCTTCGGACTGATCAGCTCCCGAACTGGTGTCGTTCTCCGTCACCCGGTGCTCCTCACTGGCTGCTGTGGCAATGGTGGGCAGATGCGCCGACTCCCGCTCGAGACATTCAAGAGGGACGCCGCCGCGTCATGCGTCTCGTGACGACCGTACCGCGCGCCGGTGGTCGCCGTACCCACCACCACCGGATCACGGCCCGATTTCTCATTCGTCGAGCGTCGCACCGTAGGCGTCGGCGTCCAGCAGACCTTCGAGCGCCTCGGTCAGCGTCGCGGCGTCGAGCTGCAGGTCGATGAGCCAACCGGCGCCGTACGGATCGGAGTTCACCAACTCCGGCGAGTCGGTCACGTCGCCGTTGACGGCAACGACTTTCGCCGTGATGGGGGCATAGAGGTCCGAGTTCGACTTAGTTGACTCCACGGTCCCGAACTCGCTGCCCGCGTCGACGGCTGCGTCGACGTCGGGGAGCTCGACGAAGACCACGTCACCGAGTGCGGCCTGGGCGTAGTCGGTGATGCCGACGCGAACCGTGTCGTCACCGGTGCGACGCACCCACTCGTGATCCTCGGTGTAGTAGAGATCGGACGGAATCTCGCTCACGGGGCTCCTAGATTCTTCGCAGACGCGGACGTCGCGTACTCACTTGACAGGCTGAGCGTATTGGCGGGGTTTCGCTTGCCGCAAGGCGGTCACGTTCACGACGCCCTGCTGCTGCACCGACATCGTGCCGCCCACCCGTTCGACGCTGTCCACGGCGCCGCCCGGGATGTTCAGCGCCGCAGCGAGCGTGGCCGAATCACCAATGGCCAGAACCGAATACGGCGGGCTCAGCGTGGTGCCGTCCACGACGAGCGCACCGGGCTGACCCACCACCCAGGTGTCGACGCCGACTCGGACCGGCGCCTGGCCGGGACCGCCGAGCTGCATGGCCTCCGCGCCGGCGGCCCGCAGCTCGTTGACCACGTCGAGCATGGTCTCGGGCGACACGCCGGGAGCGACGTCGGTGATGGTCAGCGCGACGCCTGGTCCGGTCGCCGCGACCGTTCCGATGAGGATCGACAGGGCCGCCAGCCGGGCCCTGGCGTTCTCGATGGCGGCCTCGTCGTTGCTCCCGGAGGACTGCAGCGATTCGAGCGTGCGCTGCAGATCGCTCACCTCGGTGTTGAGCGCGGCCTCGCGTTGCTGCAGGGAGTCCAGCAGGACTAGCAGATCGGCGGGCCGGGCCGTATCCAGGGAATCGCCGGACTCGGTCTGCCGCACCTGCGTGACGATGGCCACACCCAGCACCAGGCACAGCACGACGGCCAACGCGCCGAAGACGAGCTGCGTGCGGCTACGGCCCCCGACGTGGGCTGTGCCGTCGGGCAGCTCGTGCCTGCCGTGTGCCGGTGCGGGATCCTCGCTCACCGGCTCAGGCCCCGAAGAGCCGACGGCGCAGTGCGGCGGCGTTGCCGAAGATCCTGATGCCGAGCACGACGATGATGGCCGTGGACAGCTGCGTCCCCACCCCCAGCTGGTCGCCGACGAACACGATGAGCGCGGCGACGAGCACGTTGAACACGAACGAGACCACGAACACCTTGGCGTCGAAGATGCGCTCCAGGTAGGCGCGCAAACCGCCGAACACCGCGTCGAGCGCGGCCACCACCGCGATCGGGAGGTAGGGCTGAATGGCCTCGGGAACGCTGGGGTGGAACACCAGGCCCAGCACGATGCCGACGACCAGTGCGGCTATTCCGACCATGTCTCTCCGATCCGTGTCGCTCCGTTCGGTGTCATGCGCACTCCCCCAGTCGTCATCGAGGCCCCATCACCGTGGCGAAGTGGACGTCCCGCACCGAACCGGCGGGCAGCGTCAGCGCGTCTGCCTGACCGACGGCGACCGTCACCCCGTAGGCGGACTCCAGTATCTGCAGGCGCTGGGCGGCCGGGCTCTCGCCGAACGCGTCCGACATCGCGTGCGGTGGTCCCACCGCGAGCACGACGTAGGGGTTGGCGATGGGTTGGTTGTCGACGAGGAGGCGACCGCCGGCCTGGCGCACGGTGACACCCGGTCCGATGCGCACGCCGCCGACCGCGATCGCCTCGGCGCCACTGGCCCACAGGGAGTTGACGACCAGTTGGAGGTCGCGGTCGAGGATCACCTGCGGACTGCCCTGCACCCGCTGCTTGGAGACGTCGCTCAGATCGCGGGCGCCGCTGGGCTCGGTGACGGTGACCGACAGACCAGGGCCGCGGACCGCGGTCTCGGCGGCGGTGAACTCCGCGGCGTCGAGGCCGCTCAGCAGCCGTCGGCCCTGCTCGTCGCCGGCCAGCCGGTGGCGTCGTTCGGCTTCGACCTGGCCGGTGAGGTCGCGGCGTCGCGCGATGGCGTCGTTGGTGGCGCGTTGCGCAGCCCGCACGCCATCGGCCAGCACGTGCCTGCCGTCCTGCGCGGCGGGGGCGACGGACTGCGCCTGCGCGGCGGCCGCGGCGAACACCGTCGCGACCAGCAGGCCGGCGACGATCTGCCAGGCCAGCGCGGACGACCTGCGCCGGGGGCCGCTGCCCTCCCGCCGCCGGGCGGCCGCGGCGTATCCGGGGTCGAGGTGCTCCGACAGCAGGGACCGCAGCAGCGACGGCACCGGGATCAGCGTCGGCGCGCCCGCTTCGTGGGCGTTGCGTCCGGCCTCCGGGCTGTAGCCGCCGAGCGCGCGTTCGTCCTCAGCCATGTCCCTACCCGGGCGTGCGCCGGGGCAGCTGCGCGACGACGAGACGGACCTGAAGGAGATAGAGGACGCCCGACCACAGATACATGGCCATCCCCCACCCCAGGAACGCCCATCCGATCGCCAGGATCACCCTGCTCCACAACGCCTCCCACTGGCCGAGCAGGACGAGCGGAAAACCCGACATGAGTGCGAAGGTCGCGGCCTTGCCGACGTAGGTGACCGTCAGCGCGGTCAGGCCGCGGGACCGCAGGACCGGCAGCGTCAGCGCCAGGACGACGTCGCGGGCCAGCAGCACCACGACGAACCACCAGGGCACGACGTGCACGACGGCCAGGGCGACCGGAACGACCACCATGTAGATGCGGTCGACGGCGGGATCCAAGAGCGCGCCCAGCCGCGAGGACTGGTTGTCGACCATCCTGGCGATCTTGCCGTCGGCCCAGTCGGAGAACCCGCTGAACATCAGGACCCCGACCGCCCACCCGTCGGCGTGCACCATCAGCAGATAGATGAAGACCGGGACGAGGACGAGCCGCAGCACGCTGAGCGCGTTGGGGATCGTCAGCACACGATCGCCCGGCTCCGGCTCCATGCGATGAACCTAGCGGAACACCCCGGGCAGGCTCAGTGCGGACATGGTGTCGTCGGCCAGCGGATTGTCGTGGATCATGTAGGTCCACGTCGAGGTCGGACGGGCGAGTTTGGACAGGTCCAGGCCCTGCTCGTCCTCGACGACGTTGGCGGTCTCGAAGGTCTGCTGCGCCGCCTCGATGGCGTCGGCGGCCAGGGAGGCGAACGCGTCGACGGCCAGGCGGTGGAACTCGTCGAGCGGGTTCTGCCTGCCGAGCGCCCGCAGGTGGATGCTCTCGCGGATGTCCGACAGGTACGCCTGGTGGTCGGCCCAGCCGCGGTCCAGGTGATACAGCATGATCTGGCGGCTGATCGTCTCCAGCCGCTCCTCGCCGATCTCCTTCACCAGCTCCTCGTAGCGCTCCGGCGCCCGGGCGGCCAGCTCCTCGCGCGCGGTTGCGGTGCGCAGCAAGGTGTTTCGCCGCTCGACCAGGATGGCGCGCTGCTGGGCGACGAGCTGGTTGTAGCGCCAGGTGTTGGCGTGCACGTCGAGCAACCGGCCCTCGGCGACGCGTTGGGCATGCTCGAGCAGCTGCGCTGCCTTGTCGCTGGTGATGCGACCGTCCTCGTCGGTCGCCATCGGCAGCTTCTCCGGCTCGAGGTGAGCGACGACCACGTCGTCCTCCCAGCTGGAGAAGAACACCGACGAGCCGGGGTCACCCTGTCGGCCCGCGCGCCCGCGCAACTGATTGTCCAGCCGCTCGGTGTGGTGGCGGCCGGTACCGATGACGTGCAGCCCCCCGAGTTCGGCGACCTCGTCGTGGCTGCCCTCGTCGGACCCGCCGAGCCGAATGTCGGTGCCGCGGCCCGCGATCTGCGTCGAGACGGTCACCGCCTTGAGCTTGCCGGCCTCGGCGATGACGAGCGCCTCCTCCTCGTCGTTCTTGGCGTTCAGCACGACCGCGGGCACGCCGGCCTTGACGAGCCGTTCGTGCAGTTCCTCGGACTCGGCGACGTCGCGGGTGCCCACCAGCACCGGCTGCCCGGTGTCGTGGATGGTCTTGATGTGCTCGATGACGGCGTCGATCTTGGCCGCGGCGGTGATGTACACGCGGTCGGTCTCGTCGACCCGGACGTTGGGCGTGTTCGGTGGAATCGGGGACACGCCGAGCTTGTAGAACTGCCGCAGCTGTTCACCGGCGGCGAGCGCCGTGCCCGTCATCCCGCACACCGTGGGATAGCGGTTGATCAGCGCCTGGACCGTGATGGTGTCGAGCACCTCGCCGGTCTCGGTGGTCTCGATGCCCTCCTTGGCCTCGACCGCGGCCTGCAACCCGTCGGGCCAGCGCTGTAGCTGCGCGATCCGGCCGCGGGAGGCGTTGATCAGCTGCACCCGCCCGTCGCGGACGATGTAGTGCACGTCGCGCTGCAACAGGACGTGCGCGTGCAGCGCGACGTTGATCTCGGTCAGCGTGGTGCTGACGGACTCCTCGGAGTAGATGTCGACGCCGAGTTCCTTCTCGAGCTTGCGGGCGCCCTCGTCGGTGAGGTGGACGTTGCGGCGGTCGGCGTCGGTGTCGTAGTCCTTGCCGGGGACGAGCTCGCCGACCATCCGGATGATCTCCAGTCGCGGCTGCTCGCGGTGGGTGGTCCCGGCCAGCACCAGCGGCACGAGCGCCTCGTCGACGAGCACCGAGTCGGCCTCGTCGATCAGCGCGACGTCGGGGTCCGGGGAGACCAGGTCCTCGACGTCGGTGACGAGCTGGTCGCGCAGCACGTCGAAGCCGATCTCGTTGACCGAGGCGTAGGTGACGTTGCAGGCGTAGGCGGCGCGGCGTTCGTCGGCGGTCGACTCGGCGGTGATCCAGCCGACCGTCAGACCCATGGCCTCCAGCAGCGGGCCCATCCACTCGGCGTCGCGGCGAGCCAGGTAGTCGTTGACGGAGATGACGTGGACGCTGCGCCCGGCGATCGCGTACCCCGCCGCGGCGATCGCACCGGCGAGCGTCTTGCCCTCACCGGTCGCCATCTCCACGACGTCGCCCGCCAGCATCCGCAACGCGCCGAGCAGCTGAACGTCGAACGGCCGCAACGTCGTCGAGCGTTCGGACGCCTCCCGGGCGATCGCCAGGAACTGCGGGATGTCGGCCGACTCGGCGAGCTCACCGAGGTCGAGCAGCTGCGCCGCCTTGCGCAGCTGCTCGTCGTCGAGGTCGGCGGCCTTCTCATCGTATTCAGAGGAGGTCTTCACCAAATCCAACGACTGGGCCTGATCCTTGTCGGTGCTGGCACCGAGCAGTTTCCAGAACCTGTTGCTCAGCCGCCCGGAGCGGTCTTTCGTCTTCGGCACGCATTCACGGTACGCGGCGCCCGGACGCCGCCGCGAGCATCCACGCGCACGTCATGACCGGCAGCTCGGCGTGCCCCGCGGCGACCTGCGGGGGCGGGTTCAGCCCTCGGCTAACAGCTGACCCCTAGACCCGGCTACCGCCAGTTACCCGGGGTACCTTGCCGGAATGGAAAAGTTCACCCCGACGCTGGACTGGAGCGCCGAGTGGCTGTCGTCGCTGTGGTGGATCGCGAAGGCCTGGGTCATGGCCGCCGTCGCCACCATGATCGTCCTCGTGCTGCTGCGGTTCTTCACCAGCTGGGGTCGGCAGTTCTGGAAGGTGACGGGCGCGTACTTCAGTGGGCGCTCGAGCATCAAGGTGTGGTTCTGGCTGGCCGGCCTGCTGCTGTCGGTGATCGTCGGCGCGCGGCTGACCGTCCTGTTCAGCTATCAGAGCAACGACATGCTGACCAGCTTCCAGGTGGTGGCCTCGGGAATCGGCGGCAACGACGACGCCATCAAGCAGTCCGGCAAGGACGGCTTCTGGCTGTCGATCACGGTGTTCAGCATCATGGCCGTCGTCTACGTCGCGCGCACGATGCTCGATCTGTTCCTCATGCAGCGGTTCATCCTGCGGTGGCGTGCCTGGCTCACCGACCGCCTCACCGGGGACTGGCTGGACGGCAAGGCCTACTACCGGGCCCGGTTCATCGACGACACCATCGACAACCCGGACCAGCGCATCCAGTACGACATCGACATCTTCACCACGGGCGTCGGACCGACGCCCAACACGCCGAACAACACCAGCGGCTCGACGCTGCTCTTCGGCGCCATCAGTTCGATCGTGACGATGATCGCCTTCGTCGGGATCCTGTGGAGCCTGTCGGGTCCGCTGACCCTGTTCGGCGTGACCCTGCCGCGGGCGATGTTCTGGATCGGCCTCGGGTACGTCGTCTTCGCGTCGATCATCGCGTTCTGGATCGGCAAGCCCATCATCTGGTTCGCGTTCGACAACGAGAAGACCAACGCCGCGTTCCGGTATGCACTGGTGCGCCTGCGGGACGCCTCGGAGGCCGTCGCCTTCTACCGCGGCGAACTCGCCGAGCGCACCGGGTTGCGCTCGCGCTTCGCCTCCGTCGTCGCCAACTACAAGCGTTACATCAACCGGATGATCGGCTTCTACGGCTGGAACCTCTCGCTCAGCCAGGTCATCGTGCCGCTGCCCTACGTGCTGCAGTTCCCCCGGTTCCTGGCCGGTGAGATCACCCTCGGCGCGATGACCCAGTCCTCGTCGGCGTTCGGCAGCATCCAGGACGGGCTGTCGTTCTTCCGCAACGCCTACGACCAGTTCGCCGGCTACCGCGCGGCCATCATCCGTCTGCACGGCCTGGTGGTGGCCAACGAAGAGGGCCGCGTCCTGCCGATCGTCTCGACCGCACCGTGCGTCGACGGCACCGTGCAGCTCGACGACGTCGAGGTCCGCACGCCCGACGGCAAGCAGCTGGTCAAGCCGCTCGACATGCGGCTGGAGATCGGCGACACCATGGTCGTCACGGGCAAGTCGGGCAGCGGCAAGACCACCCTGCTGCGCAGCCTCGCCGAACTCTGGCCATTCGCCTCGGGCACCCTGACCCGACCCTGCGGGCCGAACGAGACGATGTTCCTGTCGCAGATGCCCTACGTCCCGCTGGGCGATCTGCGCGCGGTCGTCTCCTACCCCTGCGAGGAGGGCACGCTCGCCGATTCCGAGCTGCACGACGTCCTCACCCGGGTCGCCCTACCGCACCTGAAGGATCGCCTCGACGAGGTGCTGGACTGGGCCAAGGTGCTCTCCCCCGGCGAGCAGCAGCGCATCGCGTTCGCCCGCATCCTGCTGACCAAGCCCAAGGCCGTGTTCCTCGACGAGGCGACGTCGGCGTTGGACGAGGGCCTGGAAATGACGCTCTACTCACTGGTGCGGGCCGAGCTGCCCAACACCATCCTGATCAGCGTCAGCCACCGCAAGACCGTCGAGCAGCACCACAACAAGGAACTGCGACTGCTCGGCGACGGCGAGTGGCAGCTCACGAACGTCGGGGAGCAATCCGTCCCGGTCTAGTGGCGTGCGGCCGTGGCCGCATGCGTGCCCGCGCGACGCCCGAAGAACGACCCCTCGCCGAGCTGGGTTCCGCTGGCGTAGCCCTTGCCGTCCTGCGCGATGTTGGATGCGCACGCGCCTGCGGCGTACAAACCGGGCACGACGCTGCCGTCCTCGCGCAGGACCTCACCGTCGAGCGTCACGGCCAGACCGCCCATCGTGAACCCGGAGTACATCGCGACGCCCAGTGACAGGTCGAACACCGCCCACGGGCCGTTGTCCTGCGGCTCGACGTAATCGGACTGCTTGTGGAAGTCGGGGTCCTCCCCCCGCGCGGCGTGCTCGTTGTAGCGGTCGAGGGTGGCGGCGAGCTTGCCCGATGGGATGCCGAGGGTCTGCTCGATCTCCGCGACGGTCTCGAACCCGTCGAGGAACTTGATCAGCGGCATGGCCGGCATCTCCATGTGGGCCTCGTCGACGATCAGGTAGGCGGACTGCTCCGGCTGTTCGAGCACGAACGCCGACGTCCGCGAGTGGTAGGAGTCCTCGGCGACGAACCGCTGCCCGTCCTTGTTGACGATGATGCCGGTCAGCAGGATCTCGGGCGGGTAGGCGGCCGCGGTGATGAACTTCTCGTCGAGGTTCTTCGCGACGCCGCCCGCCGAGACGCCCATGCGGATGCCGAGCCCGTCGTCGAAGGGGTTGCCGAGGATGTAGGGCTCGACCAGCCCGTGGTGCTTGGTCTTGCGTGGCTTGCCGAGTTCGGGGGTGTATTCGGCGACCATCTCGGGATTCATTGCGAAGCCGCCGGCGGCGATGACGACGGACGCCGCGCGGATGGCGCCGGTCTCGGTGAACCTCTTCCACCGAACGCCGACCACGGCACCGTCCTCGACCACCAGGTTGGTGACCCCGGTTTCGTAGAGGACGCTCACGCCGAGGTCGGCGGCGCGCTTGACCAGCAGGTCGATGACCATCCCGGCACCGCCGAGCTCACCGGGCACGGGCACGGAGTGTCCGCGTGGCGCCGGGGTGGCCTGGTTGCAGAACGGCCAGACCTTTTCATTGCCCGTGTAGGACAGGCCCTCGGTTCCCGGTGGGACGACGACCTTTCCGGGATAGAAGCTGCGCTCGAACTGAAAGCCCAGGTCCTCCAACCAGGTGAAGTGCTCGACGCTGCCGTCCGCGTAGGCCCTGATCTTGTCGAGTTCGGGCTCGCGGGACACGGCGACGAGGTAGTCGTACATCGCGTCGGCGGTGTCGTCGTGACCGGTGGCGCGCTGCACCTCGGTACCTCCACCGAGATAGAAGTGGCCGCCGGCCATGGCGGTCGTGCCACCCGCCGCCGCAGCGCGTTCGAGCACCAGGACGCGGGCGCCCGCGGCGGCGGCACTGACCGCGGCACATCCGCCGGCGATGCCGAATCCGACGACGAGGACGTCGACGTCGTCCGACCAGTCCGAGACGTCTTGTGCGGCAACGGTTTCGGGGACGTGGATCATCGATGGCACTGGTGCTCCCGCATCACGTGGGCGAGGCGGGCGCAATCCGGTCGGACGTGCGCCGCCCCAGCGATCTGGACAGGTGTCTGGTCAAGCATCGTCTCGAGGATATCGCCGGTGGGCAGCCCTGGCTAGAACGTGTTCTAGTTCGTCGTCAGCGCGGCGAGGACGAGGTGGATCTGGCCGTCGAAGACGTCGGCGGGATCCGACAGCGTGTCCGCGCCGTACTGCCCGAAGACCTCCAGGCTGATGGCGCCGACGAGCGTCGCCCACACCAGAAAGCACCGCAGCACCGTCGCGTCCCCGCCGGGAAAGCCGAACTCCGTTCGCAGGGCGTCGAAGTCGGCGGTGGTGGCCGCGGTCGGCACGGGTCCGGACTCGGGCACGTCACCGGCCGCGACACCCTCGGCCACCAGCGCGAACAGCGCTGCGATGACGCGCGTGCCGGGACCGACGGTGGCATCGGCGGGCGCGTGATAGCCCGGCACGGGACTGCCGTACATCAGGGCCCAACTGGCGGGATGGGCGATCGCCCACGCGCGCGCGGCCCTGGCCATCGCGGCGATGCGGTCCCGCCAGGTGCCGGTACCGGCCGCGCGCGCGTCGTCGACGGCGTCCGCCAGGTCGGTGTAGGCGTCGACGATCAACAGCGTCAGCAGGTCGTCGCGGCTGGCGACGTAGCGGTACACCGCAGAGGAGACCATCCCGAGGTCGCGGGCGATGGCGCGCAGGGACAGTCCGGCCGCGCCGTCGGTCACCAGGTGCCTGCGGCCGACCTCGACGATCTCGCGTTCGATGCGCTCTCGGCTGTCCTGTCGCTTGCCCATGCGCCCAGTCTCGCACGAAACGAGAGCAATGCTCTTGCAATCCGACCCCAGTCGTGTCACGCTTCTTCTGAGAGCAATGCTCTCGTTTCATACCCGCCGAAGGAGACCCCCATGACCACCCGATACGACGAACCCCACCGCCTGGCACGGACTTTCAACGAGGTCTTCCGCTGGCTCGCAGAGGCCGGCATCAGCATCGCCGGCACGCACGCCCTGCGCGTGCGCGGCCGCACGACCGGCACGCTCCGCACCGTCGTCGTCAACCTGATGACCGTCGACGGGCGCCGCTACGTCGTGTCCCCGCGGGGCAACACGCAGTGGGCTCGCAACACCCGGGCGGCCGGGCGCGTCGAACTGGGCCCGCGCTGGCGCCGCCACGAGGTGCGCGCCGTCGAGGTCGCCGACGACGACAAGCCCGCGTTGCTCCGGCGCTACCTCGACCGCTGGTACTGGGAGGTCAAGGGACACGTCGCGGGTCTGACCCCCACGTCGACCGACGACGAAGTCCGCGCGGCGGCGGCGTCGATACCGGTGTTCGAACTCGTCTGACCCCTAGCCGCGTCAGGACCCGTCACGCAGCATCTGCGTGATCGTCGCGGCGGTCGCGGCGCTGAGGTCCCCGGAGATCTGGATCGACTGGCCATCGATGGCCTGGCCGATGGCCGGGGCGGCCAGGACGACACCGTTGCGGACGAAGGCGAGCTGTTTGCCGATGTTCGCCGCGGTGTACTGCGCGAACGCCGCGCTCGACGCCGGGTCCATCGACATCTGCACGGTGTGGAAGTCACTCGTCGGCAACTTGGTCTCGGTGGCTCCGGTCAGGTTGAGCGCCAACGCGACCGGGCCCAGTTGATACACCGCGGCCTTGTCGACGTCGCACACCTTGACGGGCGCGTCCGGCGGCATGGGCGGCGGCACCGGCGGGCAGTCACCGGGATTGGCGACCAACGGCTGCGACACGACGGGCCGCACCGCCAACGGGATCCCGATGATCGGGGGCGTCCGCGTCACCGGCGTCGTGGGGGTCGCACGCTGGGCGACCGGGGCGGCATCACCCTGCAGAAAGGCCATCGCGACGCCCACCACGATGGTGCCGACCATGGCGAGGATGCCGATCGACGCCAGCACCGCGAGCATGACGCGCTTCGGCGTCCACCCCGGGCCGCCGCGGAACCGCATCACTGCCTACGCAGGCGGCGGGGGTGCCACCGTGGCAGCTGCGGGCGTGTACACGTCCTGGTGGATCTGCGTCTCGGTGCTCGTCCACGACACCGCGGCGGGGTACTGACCCCAGGTGCTGTTGAACATCCCCACGATGACGGCGCGACCGTCGTCGGTGAGCACGTAGACGGGGCCACCCGAATCACCTCTCTGGCTGACCACGCCGTTCGTCATCGTGAACCAGCCGTTATTGACGGCGTCCACAGTGCCACAGCTTTCGCCGGTCGCGACCCCGAAGTGGCAGACGCGCTCCCCCTGCTGCAGCGTCACGCTCGGGTCGAACACCAGGGCCCGGCCGCCGGGCAGGACGTCGGTGACCTGTGCGTCGGGCGCCAGGGCGATGGTCTCCCAGTCCGAGATCATGTGGTCGGTGGAGATGGTGGCTCCGTTGGGCGTGTCATCGCGGAAGTCCGTCTGATGGCCCACGACGTTGCCGTCCTTGTCGCCCACGACGCCGTTACCGCGGCAGTGGCCCGCCGTGAACGCGGTGCGGGTCTGTACGTCGACGAAGCCGAGCGTGCACTTCGTGGTGTCCTGGCGAATCTCCATCCCGGGGGCGACCACCGCGCCGGGAGCCGCACCGGCGACCGGACCCGCGGCGGTGGCGGCCGCCAGCAGGGCCGCGGCGCCGATCGTCACGACCGCGCGCACACCCAATCGGCGCAACGTGGTCTCCGATCGCTAGGTGGAAAGAGACGCTCAGAGTACCGACGGCAAAGCTCTCCCGCACCAGTTGTCACGACCTCCACACACGACTCTCACGAATCGAACCCGAGGCCGAGCGCGTCGAGGGTCCGCAGCAGCACGTTGCGGTGACCGGCAGCGTGATCCGCGCGGTCCAGCGACCACTTGGTCGCCTGGATGCCGGCGCTGGCGAAGGGCTCCGGCGGGAACGGAAGCGGTTTCGTGCGCACCATCTCCAACTGCGTCCGCGGCGTCGGCACCCCCTCCAGCAGATCCAGGCAAACGTCCGAGGCGAACCGCGCGGCGCCGACGCCGAGACCGGTGAACCCGTTGACGTAGGCGACCCGGCCCTCGCGGGCCAGTCCCCAGTGCGCGCAGAACCTGGTGTTCGTGTCGATCGCACCGGCCCAGCGGTGGCTGAATCGGACACCGGCCAACTGCGGGAAGGTGATGAAGAAGTGGGCGGCCAGCCGCCGGTAGGTCTCGTCGCGATCC
The DNA here is from genome assembly GCF_010729665.1 of Mycolicibacterium madagascariense. Taxonomy (NCBI): domain Bacteria; kingdom Bacillati; phylum Actinomycetota; class Actinomycetes; order Mycobacteriales; family Mycobacteriaceae; genus Mycobacterium; species Mycolicibacterium madagascariense. The sequence continues at coordinate 3,246,228 of NZ_AP022610.1, forward strand.
TCGTAGGCGGGGTCCACCCGGCGGCCGAAGTGGTACACCGCGTCATATCCGCCGAACACGATCCTGTCGTCCTCGGTCATCCGGTAGTAGTGGAACTGGTTGGCGGAGTCGCCGATGCCCTGCCGGTTGCGCCACCCGATGCTCTGCACCTGCGCCTCGGTCAGCGGCTCGGTGGCCAGCACGTAGTCGTAGACGGGCACCGTGTGAAAACGGTTGCGCCGCAACAGATGCCGGAAGACATTGGTGGCCAGCACCACCTGCTTGGCCGAGATGGTCGCCGGCCCGGCGTCGACCTGGATCGAGGCCGTGCCCGAGTCGAGCGCCCTGGCGTTGGTGTGTTCGTAGATCACCACGCCCGCGTCGGTGCAGGCGCGCGCCAGCTCGAACGCCAGCTTGCCGGGGTGCACGATGGCGCACGTGTTCGCGTGCAGCAGGCCGGCCAGGAAGGTCGGTGAATGCACTTCGGCGCGGATGGCGCATTCGTCGAGGAACGTGCCGTCGCCCTCGGCCGCGGACTCCTCCAGCCAGCCCACCTGATGCGGCTCGGTCGCGACGGCCAACATGCCCGTGCGCTGCCACTGCACGTCGAGCCCGAGCCGCGAGAGTTCGGCTTCCATGCCGTCCAGGTTCTCCAGGCCCATGGCATCGAGCTGCTCGATCTCGTTGGGCCACCGCGTCTTTCCGTTCTCCCTGCCGTGCGTCAGGCTGGCTTCGACGAAGCCGCCGTTGCGCCCGGACGCCGCCCAGCCGATCCGGTGCGCATCGATGAGCACGATGCGCCGGTCGGGATGGCGCTGCGCGGCGTGCAGTGCCGTCCACAGTCCGGCATAACCGCCACCGACCACGAGCAGATCGCAGCTGACGGGCCGCGTCAGGGTCGGATACTCGGGCCGCTCACCGTCGAGCCACACCGAGCCGAATGCGCTGCCGGCAAGGGAGCGTTTGACCAACGCGGGATCGACGGGGGCATCGAAGACGGTGTCCATCGCGTCGACATTACTCAGCGGGTCGAGCGCCGGACGGGGGCGCCGAACCCCAAGAGCCGGGCCGTCAGCGGAAGCTCAACACGTCGTCCCCCCACGCGGCGCGCAACGGCTCGTCCGGATCGACGACCACGGTGTCCCTGCGGTCGATCATCAGCGTCGCGCGGTCCTCGCGGCGGTAGGGCCGCCAACGGGGCTCACCGGTCAGGCCGGTGGGTTCTCCGGTGGCGGCGAACGCCAGCCAGCGGGCCCGAATGCGTTCGGACACCGCGGTGCCCGTCTTGAGCCCACCCAGCTTGAACGTCGGATCCTTGCTTCCGGCAACGAGATTGCCCCACACGTAGGGCAATTCGGTTGCATGGGCGGCGCCGAGTCGGAGCAGGCGCAACATCGGCGTCGCCCAGTCGAAGCGATAGGTGTACACCGGCGCCACGGCCCCGTGGCCCTCGGCGAACCAAATCGTCGGCATCCGGAAGCCGATGTCGCGGGCGACGCCCATGCCGGGCGTCTTGCCGCGGCCCCGGTAGGCCGAGCCGAGCTGGGCTTCGCTGGGCAACCGGAGGTCGGGTTGCTCCGCGGCGATTCCCTCGAACATGGCCTTGATGGCCATCGGCGTGATGGGCATCAGGGGCGACTTCATGAAGCGGAACAGCGCCGCCTCGTGCTTGTTCGTGCCGATGATGAGCGGCACGGGGTGGGTGCCGCCCGCCCGCGCCACCGCGACGGGATAGTCCGGCACCACGTCACCGTCGACGATGGGTGCGTAGGCCAGCGTGCCGGGCGTCCGCACCGGCACCTCGTCGAACAACCGCTTCGATGCCGCCAGCAGCTCGCTCAGCGGTGCCGAGGCGAGCCGGTCGACGTCGTCCACGCCGACGCCCAGCGTGTCGAGGTACTGCCGCGCCATGCCGGCCGAGCGACGCGCGTCGTAGACCGACGTCGCGGGCGAACTCTGGGCGATCGCGCTCGAGAACAGGCCGGCGGCAGCGGGGCTGGCGAGCAGCGTCGTGACGATTCCGGCGCCCGCGGATTCCCCGAACAGCGTGACGCGGGCGGGATCTCCGCCGAAGGCCGCGATGTTGTCGCGCACCCACTCGAGCGCGAACAGCACGTCACGCAGACCGAGGTTGCTCTCGAACCGGGTCCGCTGGGTGCTGAACGATGACAGGTCCAGGAAGCCGAACGCGCCGAGGCGGTAGTTCACGGTCACGATGAGGGCGTCCCCGCCGCGCGCCAGCGCCCGACCGCGGTACAGCGATTGGGCCGCCGACCCGAGCACGTAGGCGCCGCCGTGCGCCCACACCATGACCGGTTTGCCGGCCCCCGGCTCGGTGCCCGACGACGCCCACACGTTGAGCACCAGCGAGTCCTCGCCCTGCGGCGCCCCGAGGTCCAGCGGTATCCGCGGGTCGGTCGGCTGGGGACAGGCGGGTCCCACCCGGGTGGCGTCGGCGACGTCGGTCCAGGGTTCGGGCGGTTGCGGTGCGCGCCAGCGCAATTCGCCCACCGGCGGCCGGGCATAGCGCACGCCCCGCCACGACTTCACCGTTCCGTCGTCCATGCCCCGGACGGGTCCGTAGGCGGTGTCGACGACCGGGGCGTCGAGCGACCGACCGGTACTCGGCTCCGCCGTCATCGGCGGCCTCCCCGCGCCGCCCCGGCCCGGTCCGCGTCGGAGAAGCCGGGCACCGACGCCGCCACGGGGGCGGCCCTCCTGCGCGAGACGTACGAGGTCGTCGACTCCATCGCCGACGCCACCCCGCCGTCGGTGGCGGCATACGTCAGCGACCTGTCCGCCGCGAAGCCCAGGCCCTGGCCCACGGCGACCGCATCGATGTTGGCCCCGAGGAACACGAAGTCCCAGGAGTAGTCGCGTTCCTGACGCTCGATGACCGCCCGCACCGCCTCCAGGGTCCACTCCCGGCTCGAATTCTCGTAGCCGTCGGTCATGACGACGACGATCACGTGACCGGGCCGCTCCGCCTCGGCCTGGCCGGCGAGTTCGGCGCCGACGTCGGTGACGAGACGACCGATCCCGTCGAGTAGAGCCGTCCCACCGCGGGGCTGCAGGACCAGCGGCGGCACGTCGGCGATCGGGCGGTTCGCGTAGACCACCTCGTACTCCGTGTCGAATTGCGCCAGCGTCACCCGCGCCTCCCCCGGCTGCGTGCGCTGCTCCCGGACGAACGCGTCGAATCCGCCCTCGGTGTCGGACTTGATGGCCTCCATCGAGCCGGACCGGTCGAGCAGTACGGCAATCAGCGTGAGCTGAGGATCCGTCATGAGAGCTCCTTGGCGCATCGGTGGAACATCGTGATGGACAGGCTACTCGCGCCCACCGACACGTCGGCCCCGTGCGAGGTCCGGCGGATACAGCAAACGTCGAAGAGACACCTTCCCAGTGTTCGCGCCGTTGGGGAGCGAACGCGGCCGGACGAACCGTCCGCCACGCGGACCGCGGCCTGACGCTCTCGGCGCGGGTCAGGCTCGTCTAGGTTGAGCCGGTGCGAAGATGGGCCTACCTCGCGGCGGCGATCCTCACCGAGGTCGCGGCGACGTTGGCCCTGCGCGCCTCGCAGGACCACTCCGGCTGGCTGATCGTCGTGGCGGCCGGGTACGCGATGGCGTTCGCGATGCTCACCATGGTCCTGCGTGAGGGCATGCCCGTCGGCGTCACCTACGGCATCTGGGGCGCCACGGGCACGGCCCTCACCGCGGTGCTCGCCGCGGTCCTCTTCGGCGACCCGTTCACGTGGCCGATCGCGCTGGGCATCGGGCTGATCATCGCCGGCGTGCTGTTCGTCGAGTTCGGTTCGCGGCCAACGGATCTCACCCAGTGAGTTGGTTGACGTGAGTTGGTTGGCGCTGGCGACCGCGATCGGCGTCGAGGTCTTCGCGACGCTGGGCCTGCGCGCGTCAGAGGGGTTCCGCAGGAGGAGGTGGATCCTGCCCATCGTCGTGGCCTACCTGCTGTCGTTCTATCTGCTGTGGCTGACGCTGCGGCTCGGCATGCCGGTCGGCATCGCCTACGGCGTGTGGTCGGCCTGCGGTGTCGCGCTCGTCGCCGTGATCGCCCGCTATGTGTTCGGGGATCCGTTGACCGTGCGCATGCTGATCGGCATCGGGTTGATCATCGCCGGGGTGTCGACCATCGAACTGGTCGGCGCCGCGCACTGACCCGTCCGCCGGCGCCCTCGCCCCATGCCGCGGCGCACGGCAAGATCGTCGGCATGACTGAACTGGCTGCGTCGCTGGTCGAACTCGCCCGTCGGCATGGCGTGGCGACCGACTACGACGACTGGACCGGCGGGCGCCGGGAGGTCGCCGAGTCCACGCTGGTCGCGGTGCTCGCTGCCCTGGGCGTGGCGGCGGGCAGCGAGGACGACCGGGTGGCCGCATTGCTCGCGCACGACAGGGCGTACTGGCGGACCACCGTGACCCCGACCGTCGTCGCGAGGTCGGGCCGGGCGACGCCCTTCTGGGTGCACGTGACCCACGGCGAGCCCATCGACGCCTGGATCCGTCTCGAGGACGGCACCGTGCGCACCGGTCTGCGCCAGCTGGTCAACGACCGACCGCCCTACGACCTCGACGGCCGCCTCGTCGGCGAGGCCACCTTGGAGGTGCCTGCCGACCTGCCCACGGGCTATCACCGGCTGCACGTCGACGCCGGCGGGGTCGACGCCACCGCGGCGCTCGTCGTCGCCCCGGACTACCTCGGACTGCCGGCGTCACTCGGAGGCGGCCGGACCTGGGGGCTGGCCACCCAGCTCTACAGCGTCCGTTCCGAGAAGTCATGCGGCATCGGCGATCTCACGGATCTGGCCGATCTCGCGGTGTGGTCCGCCGCTCAGCACGGCGCTGGCTTCCTCCTCGTCAACCCGCTGCATGCGGCGGCGCCGGTGGCGCCGATGGAGCCGTCTCCCTACCTGCCCACGTCGCGCCGCTTCGTCAACCCCATCTACCTCCGCGTCGAGGCGATCCCGGAGTTCGCCTACGTGGCCAACCGTCGCGAGCTACGCAAGGCGCGATCGATCGCGCAGAGCCGCGCCCGCAAGTCCGCGCTCGTCGACCGCGACGCGGTGTGGAAGGTCAAGCGCGCGGCGCTCAAGGCGGTGTTCCGCGTCCCTCGCTCGGCCGGGCGCGACCTCGCCTACGCGGCGTACCGCAGGCGCGAGGGCGTGGCCCTCGACCACTTCGCCACCTGGTGCGCGCTGGCCGAGAAGTACGGCGACGACTGGCACCGCTGGCCCGCGGAGTTCCATCACCCCGGCGGCGAGGCCGTGGCGGCGTTCGCGGCCAAGCGCGCCGAGATCGTCGACTTCCACCGGTGGCTGCAGTGGCAGCTCGACGACCAGCTCGTGGGTGCGCAGGCCACGGCCATCCAGGCCGGGATGTCGCTGGGCATCATGCACGACCTGGCCGTCGGGGTCGATCCGAACGGTGCGGACGCCTGGGCCCTGCAGGACGTCCTGGCCCTCGGCGTCAGCGCCGGCGCACCGCCGGACGACTACAACCAGCTGGGCCAGGACTGGTCGCAGCCGCCGTGGCGCCCCGACCGGCTCGTCGAGCAGGGGTACGACCCGTTCCGCGCGCTGGTGGGCGCGGTGCTGCGGCACGCGGGCGGGGTGCGCATCGATCACGTCATCGGGCTGTTCCGGCTGTGGTGGATTCCCCGGGGTGCCGCGCCGACGGAGGGCACGTACGTCCGCTACGACCACGAGGCGATGATCGGCATCGTGGCGCTGGAGGCCCAGCGTGCGGGGGCCGTGGTCGTCGGAGAGGACCTCGGCACCGTCGAGCCGTGGGTGCGCGATCACCTGCGGGACCGGGGCCTGCTCGGCACGTCGATCCTGTGGTTCGAGCTCGATCGCGACGGCGACGGCGGCCCGCTGCCCGCCCGACGCTGGCGGGAGTACTGCCTGTCGTCGGTGACCACGCACGACCTGCCGCCCACGGCGGGATACCTGGCCGGTGAGCACGTCCGCATCCGCGAGGAGTTGGGACTGCTGACCCGGCCCGCCGACGAGGAACTGGCCCACGACAGGGCCGAGCAGGAGGCCTGGCTGGCGGCGTTGCGCACCGAGGGGTTGCTCGGCGACGACCCGACCGTCGAGCAGATCGTCAGCGCGCTGTACGCCTACCTCGGTCGGACGCCGTCGCGGCTGCTGGCGCTCGCGCTGCCCGACGCCGTGGGGGACGTCCGCGCGCAGAACCAGCCGGGCACGACCGACGAATATCCGAACTGGAGGGTCAAGCTGGCCGGCCCGGACGGCAGGGAAGTGCTGCTGGAGGACGTCTTCACCGACCCGCGGGCAGCAGCGTTGGCGAACGTCATGCGCACCCAGGTAACGCCCGCGCGGGAGTGAACGAAGTTTCTCGCGAGGTGCAATTGCGCTATGTTCGCCTTGCACCCGCGACTTTCGGAGGGCACGTGAAGAAGATCCTTGGGCTCGCAGCCGCCGGGCTGTTCGTTCCCGCTGCCATTGCGTCGACCGTGGCGTCGACGGCGCTGTTCGGGTCTGCCGTGGCAGCCGCCGACTCCGGCCCGTCCGCGATGAACGTCGTCGGGGAGCCGTACTACAAGGCCGTGCAGATCCTGAAGAGCCAGGGCGCCAGGGCGACCTTCGGCGGCTCGTTCGGCAGCGACCTGCCGCAGTCGCAGTGCATCGTCAGCCAGCAGCGCGTCACGTCGCAGGGCCGGATGGTGCTGAACCTCGACTGCACCCAGGCCGCCGCGGCCCACGCCACCGATTCGGCGCCTGCCACCGCCGCCACCGGCAGCGCTCCTGGTGCTCCGGGTGCGCCCGCCGCCCCGGGGGCACCGGCCCCCGGCGCAGGTCAGGGCACCTATGGCGGACCCATCGGGGTGCCCGTTCCCGTCGGCTAGGCCCCAGCTACCTGGTACCCGCGTTCCCAGCTAAGCCGCGAAATCCCGCAGACTCCTCTCCCGACGACCGGCGACGAGGGGGCGACGACCATGCGACCACGGCGTTTCGACACGGAGATCGATCCGGGCCCGGTGCAGATCCAGGCTCGCCGGGTGCAGTTCCGGGTGGACGACGTTCCCCTGCACTGGATTCCCGACCATCCGGTGGCCTCGAACATGATCAGCCTGCTCAACGTCGTGCTGCCCGCCGCCGAGCGCTGGTTCGTCGCGGCCTACGACGAGGCCCTGCCGATGGTGAAGGACCCCAAGCTCGCCGAGGACATGCGCGGTTTCATCGGTCAGGAGGCCACCCACGCCGACGTGCACGACCAGGTGCTGCGCGAGTTCATGGTCGACCACGGCGTCGACGTCGCGCCGATCCTCGATCAGATCGAGTACGTCTTCGAGAAGGTGCTCGCACCCGACCCGTCGATCACCGATCCCAAGCGCCGGATGAACCACCTGTGCGACCGACTGTGGCTGATCGCCGCGATCGAGCACTACACCGCGGTGCTCGGTGACTTCTCCCTCAACTGCGCGTGGGACGACCACGGCGCCGACCCCACGATGGTCGACCTGTTCCGCTGGCACGGCAGCGAGGAGGTCGAACACCGGATGGTCGCCCACGACGTCGCGCACTACTTCCACGACAGCTATCTCGATCGCATCCGGGCGATGACGGTCGCGGTCGTGATGATCGCGACGTTCTTCCAGCGCGGGGCGTGGTACCTGTCGAAGAACGACCCCACCGTGTCGCTCGGCTGGTTCCACATGCAGCGGCTGCGCATGCGAGACTCCAAACTGGGACTGCTGCCCAAGTATCGAAAGTTGTTCGGCGCCAACACGTTCACGTACTTCCGGCCGGGATTCACACCGGAGCGGATGGGCTCGACGGCGCAGGCCGTCGCCTACCTCGCGAGTTCGCCCGCGGCCCGCGCGGCACACCTGTGATGTTCGCGCGCTTCCGCGAGGCGCCTCCGAGTCCGTCGGGACGCATCCGTCACGATCCCTCCCTCGGGTTTGCCGCCAGCGTCCTGAGCGGGCTGTTCTCGCTGTCGGCCGCCGTCAGGAACCCGGTCCCGCCACCGGGGGTCGAGCGGCGCTTCACCCTGCGGGTGGCCGACCGCCGGGTCGTCGCCCACGATCAGGACGTGATCGCGCTGACGCTGGCCGCACCGCAGGGTGGTCCGCTGCCGCGCTGGCGCCCCGGCGCCCACGTCGACGTCCAACTGCCGAGCGGCCGGGTGCGGCAGTACTCGCTGTGCGGTGACCCGGACGTGGTCGACTCCTACCGAATCGCGGTGCGGCGCATCCCCACCGGAGGCGGCGGGTCGGTCGAGGTCCACGACGATCTGCCCGTCGGCGCCTCGATCACCACCAGCGGCCCGCGCAACGCGTTCCCGCTGACGGTGCCGGGCTACGGATCGCCCGCCCAGCGGTTCCGCTTCATCGCCGGCGGGATCGGGATCACGCCCATCCTGCCGATGCTCGCGCAGGCCGAGCGGCTCGGCGTGGACTGGTCGATGGTGTACACCGGCCGCCGTCGCGACACGCTGCCGTTCCTCGACGAGCTGGCGGCGTTCGGGGACCGCATCGAGATCCGCACCGACGACGAGTCGGGCCTGCCGACGGCGGCCGACCTCCTGGGCGATTGCCCCGGCGGCACGACGGTGTACGCGTGCGGGCCCGCCCCGGTGCTGACGGCCCTGCGCACGGCGCTGGCCGGGCGCGACGACGTCGAGCTGCACTTCGAACGGTTCGCCGCTCCCCCGGTCGTCGACGGGACCGCCTTCTCGGTGTCCGTCGCGTCGAGCGGCCGGACGGTGCGGGTGGGCGCCGACGAGACGCTGCTGTCCGCGCTCGTCCGCGAGGAGGTTCGGGCGCCGTACTCGTGCCGGCAAGGCTTCTGCGGGACGTGCCGCACGCGGGTGCTCGCGGGCGCCGTCGACCACCGCGACACCTTGCTCACCGACCCCGAACGCGACGCGGGCATGATGCTGATCTGCGTCTCCCGCGCGGGCGACGCCGACGGACTCCTTCTCGACCTGTAGCCGGCGGCGTCCGTCTACCATTTGCCCATGCCGTTGGAGGAGGGGAGCACGTTCGCGGGCTACACCGTGATCCGGCGCCTCGGCTCGGGCGGCATGGGCGAGGTGTACCTCGTCGACCATCCGCGGTTGCCGCGTCGGGACGCGCTGAAGGTCCTGCGGCCCGAGGTGTCGGCCGACGCCGAGTACCGCGAGCGGTTCAACCGCGAGGCCGACATCGCTGCGTCCCTGTGGAATCCGCACATCGTCGGCGTGCACGACAGGGGCGAGTCCGACGGTCAGCTATGGATCGACATGGACTACGTCGAGGGCACCGACGCCGGCGCGCTGCTGCGCGAGCGGTATCCGGACGGTCTGCCCGGCGCCTACGTCGCCGACATCGTGGCGGCCGTCGCCGACGCACTGGACTATGCCCACCAGCGGCTGCTGCTGCACCGCGACGTCAAGCCCGCCAACGTCCTGCTGACCGATCCCGGCGCGACGGACAGCCGAATCCTGTTGGCAGACTTCGGCATCGCTCGCTGGGTCGACGATCCCAACGGGTTGACGGCCACCAACACGACCGTCGGCACCCTCTCCTACGCCGCCCCCGAGCAGCTGATGGGTGGGCAGCTCGACGGCCGGGCCAATCAGTACGCGCTGGCGGCGACGGCGTACCACCTCCTGACCGGGGCGCCGCCGTTTGCGCACTCCAACCCCGCCGTCGTCATCAGCCAGCATCTGTCGTCCGCCCCTCCGGTGATCGGCGCACGGCGCCCCGAGCTGGCGGCACTGGACCCGGTCTTCGCCAAGGCGCTGGCCAAGGACCCCGGCGACCGGTACGAGCGGTGCACCGACTTCGCCCGCGCCCTGCGGCACCGCCTCGGCGGCGGCGACCTCGACGAGACGCGGCCGTCCACCGCGGTGACTCCCCCGGCCTCGCGTGACCGCTCCCGCCGGCGCGCCGGCGTCCTCGTCCCGGCGGTGCTGGGTCTGTTGCTGGTGGTCGCCGTCGCGTTCGGGGTGTTCGAGGCGACGCGCGCCGACCACGAACGCGTCGCGACCCCGGCACCCCCCACGACCAGCCGGTCGGCGGCCTCGCCCGTGCCACCGCCGCCCCCGCCGCCGTCCGCCGTCGCCACGCCGACCGACGCGGCCACGCCCACCGCCACGCCCAACCCCGTGACCCCCGCGCCGCCCCCACCCGTCGCCGTGATCGGCGCGGCATGCACCCCCGCGGGCAGCACCGCCGTTACGGCTACCGGCGCGACGGCGTACTGCTCGACGCTGCAGGGCAGCACCGCGACCATCTGGTCGTCGACCCAAGGGCAGGTGCCGAGCCCGACGGTGCCGGTCGACCCGACCGAGGCAGCGCTGCCGACCGACGAGGAGACGCCAATTCGGGTGTGCATGCAGCAGACCGGTGAGAGTCGACTGCGGTGCCGTCTGGACATCCATCGCAGCAACGGATTGCCATGACGCTGCCCGCGACCGACCGGCTCGCGGTGGCCGACCTCGTGCACGTCTACGCCGCCGCCGTCGACGACCGCCGGTTCGAGGACGTCGTCGAATTGTTCAGCGAGACAGCGGAATTGCGCCTACCCGACCCGCCGCACGTCCTGGAGCCGGTGATCGTCAAGCAGGGGCGGGCCGGGGTCGCCGAGGCCATGGCGGCGCTGCGCGCGGTACAGCGCACCGAGCACGCGATCGTCGGCGAGGTGTATGCCGAAGGGCCCGAACCCGGCTATGCCCTCGGCCGCATCACGTGCGTCGCCCACCACTTCACGGGGACCGCCGACGGCGCCACCGACGTCGTGTGGCATCTGCGCTACGACGACGAATACCAGCAGACGCCGGTGGGCTGGCGCATCCACGGGCGCAGGTTGACGATCAACGCGATCGAGACCCGCCCCGTCAAACGCCTTCGAGATGGGCGATGAGGGCGTCGAGCAGCGGCCGTTGACCCTTGAGCAGCTTCACCCGCGCCTCGGCCACCGAATACCAAGCGACGCGGTCGATCTCGGGAAATTCGCGCAGCCGGCCCGAGCCCTTCGGCCACTCCATCTCGAAGGTGTTGCTCGTGCTGTCGGTGACGTCGAGGTCGCCCTCGACGGCGAACGCGGTGACCACCTTGCCGCCCGACTGCTTCACGGGCGGCAGCGCGACCGGCGGTCCGGCGGGCACGGGGAGACCGATCTCCTCGACGAACTCGCGCTGCGCGGCCGCCCACGGATCCTCGTCATCGGTGTACTCGCCCTTGGGAATCGACCACGCCGCCTCGTCCTTGCGGGCCCAGAACGGGCCTCCGGGATGACCGATCAGGACGTCCACCCCGTCGCCGACCCTTCGGTACAGCAGCAGTCCGGCGCTCATCCGGGGCACCGTCCTACCACTCCTTCAGGATGCGTCGCTTGTTCGCCTTCTGCATGGCGTCGCGTCGACGGCGTTTGACCTCCTGCTGAAAGGGGTTGTCGCCGTGCAGGTTCAGTGGCAGCACCAGGGCGTCGACGAGACCGTCCTCGAGCCGCCAGGGCTCGGGCCGCACGATCCAGGACACCTGCGCGTTCTCGGCCATCCAGCCGTTGAGGACCGCTTCGCCCGCGGCCAGGGTGATCTGCCGACCCGAGCCGACACGGCGCAGTTCGAGCCCGAGTTCGTCGGCGAGCACCACCGCGAGCGTCTTGCGCAACGACGACCCGTCGGCGTTGGCCCGGCCCCCGCCGAAGTGATACCTGATGCGCTTGTGCAGATCCTGGCTCACGGCGGGACGTCCATTCGCCGGCGGCGGCGTCGGGCTGACGCCGACGTGCAGCAGGGCGAAGCCGTCGCGCGTCTCGCAGCCCGCGGTGTCGACGTCGGACGGTAGCGCCCGGAACCACCAGCCGTAGACGCCGGGGGCCTTTGGCACCGGGCTCGGCTCGGCGAAGACCTGATCGCGGGTGAACCGCTGCGCGTCGAGCAGATCCTTGACAGCGCTGGAAGTCTCGGCGTCGGGCATGCCTCAGCCTCCCATACCGGCGCGGCCACGCGGCATCGCGCATGCGCCGCTAGAGTCACGACCGTGGCAGCCGGGAAGGTGTATCAGCGCTACGTCGCCATCGGGGACAGTCAGACCGAGGGACTTTGGGACGGCGACGACGCCACCGGGGTCAGGGGATTCGCCGACCGGTTGGCCGAACGGCTCGAGGACCTCCACCCGGGTGTCCGCTACGCCAATCTTGCGGTGCGCGGGCGGCGCATCCGCGACGTCCTAGACGATCAATTGCCGGCTGCGGTCGCGATGCGTCCCGATCTCATCACCAGCTGCATCGGCATGAACGACGTGACGAGGCCCGGCCGCACGTTCGACGCGGCGCTCGCGGACATCGACGTGCTGCACCAGCGACTCGCCGAGACCGGGGCCACCATCGTCACCACGACGTTTCCGGACCTCGCCGAGATCCTGCCGGTCGGGCGCTTCCTCGCCGGCCGGGTGCTCCGGATCAACGCGGTCATCAGGGCGGCTGCGGACCGGCACGGCTTCCGGCTCGTCGACCTCTACGGCGCACCGTCGCTGAGCGACCCGGCCATCTGGAGTCCCGATCGCGTGCACGGCTCTCCCGCCGGGCACGCCGTGTTCGCCGCCGCCGCGGCCGACGCGCTGAATCTGCCTGGGAGCAGCCATGATTGGGCCATCGCCAGGGGTGTCGACGAGGGTGAGGTGCGGACGCAGGGATTCCGCTCGCGGATGTACTCCCAGGCGCTGTGGACGCAGAATCTGTTGGCGCCGTGGGTCTGGCGGCATCTGAGGGGACTGTCGAGCGGCAACGGTCGCGAGCCGAAGCGCCCGCGGCTGACGCCCGTGGGTCGGCTAGTTGCCGAGGCCCCCGAGGCCGCTGAGTAGACCGAGCGGAATCGGCGAGTCGCCGTTGGCCATCGCGCTCATGGCACCCGGGCAGAACGCCGAGATCGCCATGCCGGTGAACATCGTGGCGGGGCCGAGCGACATGCCGCCGGTCTGGGCGACCTTGGCGGCGGTGTCGGCCAGGTCCTGACCCGGCTGCGACAGCATCGGGCACACCGACTGTCCGAGGTCGGCGGCCTGGCCGGGGTCGGCCATGCCCATCCCCGCGCCGCCGAGGTCGTTGAGGAAGTCCGACGTCGGGTCGGCCGACGCGGGCGCGGCGGCGAGGACGGCTGCGCAGAGGGCACCGGCGGTGACGGCGGCGATGCGGGCGGCACGCGACGAGACCGCGCCCGGGAAGATTTTGCTGTGCACGCGTCGAGAGTACGGCGAAGTCGGCCGGTCGGCCGAATCAAACGCCGGTCCACACCTCCGCGATCTGACCACCAACGTCGATGACCTTGGCCTTCACGGCTCCGGGGCTGTCGATTTCACCGGCGACGTGCTGGCAGATGAACCGCTTGATCTCCGCGTCGACCCCGGCCACGATGCGCAGCAGCTCGGCCCGCAGCGACGTCGAGGTGATGTGGATGGCGATGTCGGACGGTGTCGGCTTCTCGACGTCGAGGATCAGCGACAGCGGATGCGCGGCGAGCGCCGTGGCCCGCAGCAGGATCTCGCCGAATACCTTGAACCGGGGTTTGTCGATGCGCAGGTCGATGATCAGTTCGATTTCGAGCGGGATGCGGATGTCGAACGTGATGAGGTCGCCGACGTGGCGCGTCACCGACGGATCCTGCACGTGCACCTTGGCGGTGACCTTGGCGATCTTGCCCGGCCCCTGCGCCATCGGTCCCATCGAGAACTCGGCGCCGGCGATGTCGGCGATGGCGGCCCCGACGCGCTCCTCGGTCACGGCGATCTCGAAGAATCGGCGTCCGAACTCCTCGTACGTCATCGAGTCGTAGTCAGACATGGTCCGCCCACCTTGTCACGTCAGCTGGTCCTCGGCGAATACGCCAAGCGCACGGATGTGCGTCGGTCGTGTCTCGACCGCGATCAGCAGTCGAGCGGGAGCCGGAGCCATCTCTGCGGTCTACCCACTCCCGCCGAGGTGACGCTGCAGGATCATGGCGAACTCGGGCACCGACCTGCACACTGGGGGTAGCGATCGACGTGCCGTCGGCGCGGATAGGGAGTCCGTCATGAGCCAGAATCCGTTCGGAATCGACCCCGAGGACTTCGACCGCGTCATGCGCGAGGCGAGCGACGGCCTGCGTGACGCCCTGGGCAGGTTCGGCAAGCAGGCCGGCTGGGCGACACTGCTCGACGAATTCACCAGGGGCACGCGGCCCAAGGCGGAGCCGGAGACCGCCGGCGAGACCGGCGACGGCGTGTGGTCGATCTACACCGTCGACGACGCGGGCGGTGCGCACATCGAAGAGGTCTACCCGACCGAGTTGGACGCGTTGCGCGCCAACAAGAACAACACCGACCCCGGTCGCAAGGTCCGCTTCCTCCCCTACGGCATCGCCGTCAGCGTCCTCGACACCGAGTAGCCCGCGAAACCCTCCGACTCGCGGTCGCCACCCGTTAGGATTTGCCACGACGTCGCTGTCGCCGCACGTGCGGCGACCGTTCCTGGAGGGCCGAGGATCATGATTCGTGGACTGACGATCGCGGTGGCGGTCGCCGGCGCAACCCTTGCCCTGGCGCCGTCGGCGGCGGCCGACCCCGGCCCCATGTACCCCGACAACCCCGGCCACTACCCCACCGACGTGCCCGGCATGCGGTATGACGCGTCGCTGGGCGCCCCGTGCGACAACTATCAGCTCTTCACGTTCGGACGCGGCCCCGGTGGCGAGACCGAGGCTTGCCACTACATCCCGAATCAGTGGCCACCGGTGGACACCGGCTTCTGGGTGTCGTCGTATCCGATCCAGGGCGTGAAGGACATCGGTTCGCCGTGCGAGAGCCCGAAGATGGCGGCGCAGGCGCCCGACGGCAGGCCGATGGTCTGCCTCGGCGCGCAGGGCTGGCAGCCCGGCACGCTGACCGGCGCCGGGTTCTTCCCCGGCTAGACCATACGAGTAACGCGCACCTGTATGGTCGGCTTCCATGGCCCCCATGGGTAGCGACACTCGCTTCAACCTGTCCGACGTCTTCGGCACCGTCGCGGCCGCCGTGCCCGACCAGACGTTCCTCACCTGGCGCGGCCGTCGGCTGACCTACGCCGAGGTCGATCGCCGCGTCACCGGGTTCGCCAACTACCTCGTCTCGGTGGGTCTGGGGTGCCGGACCGAACGCGACGCGCTGGCGGGTCACGAATCCGGCCAGGACCACCTCGGCATCTACCTGCGCAACGGCAACGAGTACCTCGAGGCCATGATCGGGTCCTACCGGGCGCGCGTCGCACCCTTCAACGTCAGCTACCGCTACGTCGAGGACGAGCTCACCCATCTGCTGACCGACTCCGACGCCGTGGCGCTGGTCTACCCCGCCGAGTTCGCGCCACGCGTCGCGGCCATCCGCGACGGCCTGCCGCACCTGCGGGTCCTGATACAGGTCGCCGACCATTCCGGCCACGAACTGCTACCCGGCGCCGTCGACTTCGAGACCATCCTCGCGGCTCCGGCGCCCGCCGCGGGGCTACCGACCCCGTCGGGTGACGATCTCTACGTCCTGTACACCGGCGGCACCACCGGGATGCCCAAGGGCGTGCTGTGGCGCCAGCACGACATCTTCCTGTCGTCGATGGGCGGCAGGCCGTGGGGCAGCGATGAACCGCTCGCCTCCTACGACGAACTCGCCGACAAGGCACGGGCGGCCGGCGGCGGCATGTCGATCATGATGATCCCGCCCTTCATGCACGGCGCGGCACAGTGGGCTGCGTTCAACACCGTCACGATGGGCGGGCGGATCGTGATCCCCGACGACGTGGAGCGCATGCGTCCCGCGGAGGTGTTGCGCCTCGTCGAGGCAGAACGGGTGCTGAGCCTGCCGGTCGTCGGCGACGCCATCGCCCGGCCGCTGCTCGACGAGATCGAGGCCGGCAACTACGACCTGTCGGGCCTGTTCACCGTCACCAACGGCGGAGCGCCGCTGTCGCCGACGGTGCGCGAACGCCTACTCGAGGCGCTACCGCACGTGATGCTGCTCGACGCCGTCGGCGCGTCGGAGTCCGGCGCGCAGATGAGCACCATGACGACCGCGGGCGCCGACACGGCGGCGGCGACCTTCACACCGCAATCCGACACCGCCGTGGTGTCGGCGGACCTCGACCGCGTGCTGCAGCCGGGTGAGGGCCAGGGCTGGCTGGCCCGGCGCGACCTCATCCCCCTGGGGTACCTCGGCGACGAGGCCAAGACCGCGAAGACGTTCCCGACGATCGAGGGCGTGCGGTGGTCGGTCCCGGGTGATCGGGCAAACGTGTTGCCGGACGGGCGGATTCAGCTTCTCGGCCGGGATTCGGTGACGATCAACTCCGGCGGGGAGAAGATCTTCGTCGAGGAGGTCGAGCGGGCCATCGCGGCCCACCCCAGCGTCTACGACGTCGTGGTGGTCGGTCGCCCGTCCGAGCGTTGGGGCAGTGAGGTGGTCGCCGTGGTGCAGTTCGCCGACGGCGCCGAGGCCACCGACGAGGAACTCGTCGACGTCTGCCGAACGGCGATCGCCCGCTACAAGATTCCGAAGGCGTTCATCCGGACGGACAAGGTCGTGCGCTCCCCCGCGGGCAAGGCGGACTACCGCTGGGCCAGGGAGACCGCGACGGCGGGCGTCGGCTCGAAGTAGCCCACCCGGACGGACGCGGTTACTTGACCAGGGTGAACTGGCATAGGTCGGTGTAGCCCTTGTGGAAGAGGTTCGAACACCCGGTGAGGTACTTCATGTACCGGTCGTAGACCTCCTGCGACTGCAGCGCCACCGCCTCGTCCCGCTTGGACTCCAGGGTCGCGGCCCAGATGTCGAGGGTCTTCGCGTAGTGCTCGCGGAGCCGGTGAATTCGCTCGATGGCGAAACCCGCTTCGGTCGAGAACTTCTCGACTTCGGCGATGACGGGGATCTGGCCGCCGGGGAAGATCTCGTCACCGATGAACTTGGTGAACCGCATCAGGGTCATCGTGATGGGCAGGTTGCGTTCTTCGCGCTCCTGGGGCCCCGCACGGGTGATGGTGTGCAACAACATTCGGCCGTCGTCCGGCAGCGCCGCGTAGGCCATCTCGAAGAAGCGGGCGTAGCGGTCGTACCCGAAGTGCTCGAAGGCCCCGATCGACACGATGCGGTCCACCGAGCCGTCGAATTCCTCCCACCCCTTCAGCTCGACGCGGCTGTGGCGTTCGCTGGGGAGATCGACCAGCATCTTCTCGACATGCGCCGCCTGATTGCGCGACAGGGTCAGGCCGATGACGTTCACGTCATACTTCTCGACGGCCCGCCGCATGGTGGCGCCCCACCCACAGCCGACGTCCAGCAACGTCATGCCGGGTTCCAGAGCGAGCTTGCCAAGAGCTAGGTCGATCTTCGCGAGCTGAGCATCGCGGAGCGACATGTCGGGCCGCTCGAAGTAGGCGCAGCTGTAGGTCTGGGTCTCGTCGAGGAACAGCCGAAAGAAGTCGTCGGACAGGTCGTAATGGGCCTGGATGTCATCGAAGTGCGGTTTGAGATCCTGCCCCTGCTGCTTCTCGTTCACGGGCGCCTCCTTACTGTCTGCGCCGCGTCGGGCGGTCGGCCTCGGGTCGACGACCGTTGGCCACGATACGGCACGCGGTTGCCGCGGCGATTCTGGCTAACACCTGGGGCGTGTCAGCCACGGCCACCGCGGGGCCTTGAGAGACGCCTGAAGGGTGGGCGCGGGATCCGCTGACGCGGGCTCGACGAGCACGGCGGCAGCTCCGGCAGGCACGGCGGCATTGCCGGTAGGTGGGGGCTCAACCAATGGGCGGCGGGGCCGCGGAACGAGAAGTCATGGACGAGAGCACAATCCGTTCGATGGCGTGCGGCGCACACCCTTGATCGATTCATCGATCGCCGAAAAAAGCCCTCCGGCATGCACTCTCGACCACTTACACGAACACCGGTGTCAATTATGCTGCTGCGTCGCACCATAGCTCGATCGTCCACCGCCACACCTGCGAGAAGACCGCTCCCGCAGGTGTTTTACGACCACCGTGCGGAAGGTGATGGCCGCCACAGATTTTGGCGCTCGCAAAATGGCGTTGCTACGGTCCATCGTCATGATCGATGCCATTGCGACCACGGCCCTGTTGACTCTGGTCAATCAGGTTTCGGGGACGCCGTACCGCACGGGTGGAGACTCACCCGCCGGTACGGACTGCTCCGGTCTCGCCTCGTGGGTGGCCAATGCCGCCACCGGCCGCCCCATCTTCGGCGACCGGTTCCACACCGGCGACGAGGAGCAAGCGCTGCTGGCGCGCGGTTTCCGCTACGGGACCCAGCCCGGCGCCCTCAACATCGGCTGGAACTCCGGCCACACCGCGGTGACGCTTCCCGACGGCACCCCGGTGTCCTCCGGCGAGAGCGGCAGTGGCGTCCGGATCGGCGGTGGCGGCGCCTTCCAGCGGCAGTTCACCCGGCACATGTACCTCCCGATGGCCGACGATCAGGCGATCGACGATCCCGCTGCCCCGCCGCCACCCGTGGATCCGTTCGCACCGGCCCCTCCCGCACCGGGACCGGCCGACCTTCCGGTCGTCAACGCCCAGATGCCACCGCCGCCGCCGGCGGATCCGGGCGTGCCGGCGCCCCCACCGGACGCCGCACCCGCCCCCGACGCCGGGCCGACCCCCGTCTGAGCCGTCGTCGGCACCGGTCCATTTCTTTCCGAACGATGACCAGTGGCCGATGGCAGTCTCGGGTGACCGCGGCGGCGACGGGCGCGGTGGCATCCGACCTGGCGGGAATGCGCAGCTTGGAGCCGTTCGCGACCGCCCGACGCGGTGGGCGGCGCCCGAGTGGACTCGGCGTCGCACCGTCGCGGGACCGCCATCGTCGGAACGTCCGAACGGCTATCATCTGCCCGTGGTCGACCCCTCGGGCCCGCCTCTGGCGAGCCTCCGCGAACGCAAGAAGGCGCAAACCCGGCGACTCCTCATCGATGCGGCCGTGGATCTCTGCCTCGTCCAGGGTTATGAGAACACGACCGTGGAGCAGATCTCGGCCGCCGTCGAGGTGTCCCCTCGCACGTTCAGCCGGTACTTCGCCTCCAAGGACGCGGTGTTCATCGCCGTCGTGGACGACCTCGCCGCGGAGATCACCGACGAGCTGAACGCGCAGCAGACCGGGTGCGGACCCCTGGAGGCGCTGCGGTCGGCGCACATGGCCGTGCTGGGGCGGGTGGCGCGCCGTCCGTTGGCCGGTCTGACTGCCGAGCGCATCATGCTGATCCTGCGCGTCATCTACTCGTCGGGCGCGCTGCGCCAGGCGGCCATCGAGTACCGCAGCCCGCCGGCCATGGCAGCGCTCGCCCGCCACATGGGCGTCGACGTCGACGACCGCCGTCTCGACCTGGCCGTCGCGCTCTTCTCGACGACCATCGTCAGCGCCTGCCACGACGCCATCGCCGGTGACCCCGAGGCGACGTACGGGCCGGACTACGTCATGGAACGACTCGAGCAGGCGCTCAGCGACGTGGCTCGCTTCACCGCCG
Source organism: Mycolicibacterium madagascariense (assembly GCF_010729665.1). Classification (NCBI taxonomy): domain Bacteria; kingdom Bacillati; phylum Actinomycetota; class Actinomycetes; order Mycobacteriales; family Mycobacteriaceae; genus Mycobacterium; species Mycolicibacterium madagascariense. Next base: position 3,265,717 of record NZ_AP022610.1, read on the forward strand.
AACTCGACGTGCCCTAGCGCCCAGCTATCTGCGCATCCGCGAGCCGTACGCGGCGACCGCGATGCCGACCACGGCGACGATGGGGCCGATCACCGACCACGTCGTGGTGTTCGACATCGGGCTTCCGCCGAGGACGCCGAACCCCTGCAACGCCCACAGCACGCCGAAGCACGCCACGACGACGCCGATACCCATCACGACTATGCGCATGCGTCGAGGCTAGCCCCCTCGCCATCCCGGAGCTCGGGGCGTCTCGCAGCCCTCCGTCTCGGACGCTCGCGACGAGAACGGACGCGGGAGGGTCACCCCGTTCCCTGGGGCTCTACGGCGTCGCGGGGGCCTGACCGCCGCCGGGTCAGCGACCGAACCCGGCGTCGCGCAGTGCCTGGGCCATCGAACCGGACGCCGCACCGGTCTCGCGCCGGCCGGCCTCCTTGCCACGGTTCGACCGCGGCCGCTCGACGCGCCCCTTCGGCCTGGGCCCCTTGTCCCCGGCCGGCCCCTTGCGCTGCGGGGTGTCGTTCAGCCGCAGCGTCAGCCCGATGCGCTGGCGGTCCACGTCGACCTCGAGCACCTTGACCTTGACCACCTGCCCGGACCGCACCACCTCGTGCGGGTCGGAGACGTAGCGGTCCGACATCGCCGAGACGTGCACCAGCCCGTCCTGATGGACGCCGACGTCGACGAACGCACCGAAGGCCGCGACGTTCGTGACCACGCCCTCGAGCACCATGCCCACCTCGAGGTCGGCCACCTTCTCCACGCCCGTGGCGAACGTCGCCGTCGAGAACGCCGGACGCGGATCCCGGCCCGGCTTCGCCAACTCGGCCAGGATGTCGTTCACCGTCGGGACCCCGAACCTGTCGTCGGCGAAGTCGGCCGGTCGCATCGTCCGCAGCGTCTTCTCGTCGCCGATGAGTTCGGCCAGGCTGATGCCGGAACGGTCCAGGATGCGGCGCACGACGGGATAGGACTCGGGGTGCACGCCCGACCGGTCGAGCGGATCGTCACCGTCGCGAATGCGCAGGAACCCGGCGCACTGCTCGAATGCCTTGGGCCCCAAGCGCGCAACGTCCAGCAGAGCCTTGCGGTTGCGGAAGGGACCCGTCGACTCGCGATGGGCGACGATGGCCTCGGCCAACGAGTCCGTCACGCCGGACACCCTGGCCAGCAGGGGTACCGACGCGGTGTTGAGGTCCACGCCGACCGCGTTCACCGCATCCTCGACCACGGCATCGAGGCTGCGCGCCAACGTGCCCGGGGTGATGTCGTGCTGGTACTGCCCGACGCCGATCGACTTCGGCTCGATCTTGACCAGCTCGGCCAGCGGGTCCTGCAGACGCCGCGCGATCGACACCGCGCCGCGCAGCGTGACGTCCAGGCTCGGCAGCTCGTGCGCCGCATAGGCCGACGCCGAGTACACCGACGCTCCCGCCTCGCTGACCATCGCCTGCACGGGCGGCTTGGCCCCGGAGGCCGTGATGTCGGTGATGAGTTCCCTTGCCAGGGCTTCGGTTTCGCGCGAGGCGGTGCCGTTGCCGATGGCGATGAGCTCGACCCCGTGCCGCGCCACGAGCGCACCGAGGGTGGCCTTGGCCTCGTCCCAGCGCCGCTGGGGTTGGTGCGGGAAGATCGCGCACGTGTCCACCACCTTGCCGGTGGCGTCCACGACCGCGACCTTGACGCCGGTCCGGAACCCGGGATCGAGCCCGAGGGTGGTGCGGGTGCCGGCGGGAGCCGCCAGCAGCAGGTCCTTGAGGTTCCTCGCGAACACCGCGACGGCGTCCTCCTCGGCGCGCTGCTTGAGCCGGATGCGTGCGTCCACCGCGGCCGAGATCATCAGCTTGACCCGCCACGCCAACTTCACGGTGGTCGACAGCCATGCCGTCGCCGCCGCGCCCGCGGTCAGGTCGACGCCCAGCGTCCTGGCCACCATCACGTGGTGGGCATCCTCGTCGCCACCGTCGAGGGTAAGGGTGAGCACCTGCTCCTTCTCCCCCCGCATCACCGCCAGCACCCGGTGCGACGGCATCTTCTCCAGGGGTTCAGAGAATTCGAAGTAGTCTCGAAACTTCTGCGCCGCAGGCGTTTTCGCGATCTCGTCGGATGCAGGCGCGGTGCGCAGCGATCCGTCGGTCCAGAACTTGGCGCGGACGGCGCCGACGAGCTCGGCGTCCTCGGCGGCCCGCTCGATCAGGATGTGCCGGGCGCCCTCGAGTGCTGCGGCGGCATCGGCGACGTCCTCGCCGAGGAACTCGGCGGCCGCGTCCTCCGGAACCAGGGTCGGGTCGGCCAGCAGCCGGTCGGCCAGCGGCTCGAGACCGGCCTCGCGGGCAATCTGCGCCTTGGTGCGCCGCTTCGGTTTGTACGGCAGGTAGATGTCCTCGACCCTGGCCTTCGTGTCGGCGGCCGCCAGCGCCGCCCGCAACTCGTCGGTCAGCTTGCCCTGGTCCTGGATCGAGGCCAGCACCGCGGCGCGGCGCGCATCGAGTTCGCGCAGGTAACCCAGGCGTTCCTCGAGCGTGCGCAGCTGGCCGTCGTCGAGGCTGCCGGTCACCTCCTTGCGGTACCTCGCAATGAACGGCACCGTGGCGCCTTCGTCGAGGAGGCGCACGGTGGCGGCCACCTGAGCCTCGCGAACGGCGAGTTCCTCAGCAAGACGGGCGGTTACGGATTTGACGGCGGGGCTCGAAGTCACGCCGAGACCCTACCCAATGGGTCCGACGGATCCGGTGCGCGTCGACCCCGTGGCGCACACCCGCGCGCCGAGGACCGCGACGAGGAAGCAGCCGAGGGCCGACCATCCCAGCGTGTCACTGAGCCCGTCGCGCGACATCAGCAGGATCGCGACCCCGGCCAGGCAGACCAGCGCGCCCGCGGCGACGGACCTGGCGCCGGTCGCGCGGGCCGGCGAGTCCCACCACGGCAGCCGCCGGTGCTCCAGCGGGGACAGCGCCAGGAAGGCCAGGGCCATCACGACCACGAACACCGCCTCGCGCAGCAGGACCCGGCCCACGAACCCGGGAGCGTGCACGTCGAAGGCGTCGAAACCGAGGGCGTGCAGGGTGAACGTCGCCACCGCGATCGCCGGGATGTGCCACAGGTACAGCGTCATGGCTCCCCGGTTGCCCAGCGCCACGGCGCGCCAGATCCGCGGCCGCGCGGCCCAGTGCCGGATCGGGCCCGCGGCCGCCACGAACGCACACGACGTCCACGTGCAGTGCAACGCGAGGAGCAGCGTCGGCGGCGACACGTTCGACAGCCGCTCTCGGCCGGTCACGACCAGGGACACCTCGTACGGCCCGGCGACCGCCAGTCCGAGCGCCGCGAGGAACGCCACGACGCCGGCCACGAGTGCGGCGCGCACCCCGATCGTCCGCCGGGCGTAAGCGACGCCGATCACCACCGGGATGAGCCAAACGATGAGGAAGTTGGCCGTGGCCGCCTCGGCGGTGCCGACGGCGATCCGGACCGCGTCCATCGCGGCCGCGGCCGCCAGTAACCCCACCACCAACAGGCCCGTCGCGCGTCCGGTGCGCAGCCTCATCAGGGCGGGCACGAATGCCAGCGTGACGAGGTAGACGCCGAGGAACCACAGCAGCGCAACGCATTCGCGGCCGAGGCCCGCCGCGGACGCCGCCCCCAGGATGAGCCGCGTCGCCAGCAACCCGACCACCCACGCCGCGAGATACCAGAAGACCGGACGGCACAGCCGCTGCGCGCGGACGAACAGCCAGGTGCCCCAGGCTCGGCCCGGCCGCCACCCGTACGCCGCCGCGGCGCCGCCCGCCAGGAAGAACAGCGGCATGACCTGGACCACCCACGTGACCGGGGCCAGTGCCGGTACCGCGCCGAGCAGGTTGCCGATCCGCAGCCCGCCGGCGTCGATCGTCGCCAGCAGCAGTGCGCAGTGCCCCAGCATCACCACGACCAGGGCGACGATCCTGACGACGTCGACGGCCCGATCGCGGCCGGGTGGGGCGTCCTCGGCGATCGTCGGCGCGTCGGACGAGGACTCGGGCAGGGCCATCGCTCCAGCATGCCGCGCGGCGTCCCATGAGGGGATGGCGAGGACTGCGCGAGTTTGGGGTGTGGGGGGCCGTCGCCTACATTGCAGGGCGATGCGCTTCGCCTTCCCCGTCCTGGCCCTGTTCCTCGGCATCATGGCCTCGTCGCCGATTCCCGCCCACGCCACGCCGCCACCGGCGCCCGATCTGCGGGGTTACGCCGCCGTCCCGCCGGACGCCTTCGCGATGGGCAACGAGGCCTACTTCCAGACCCCCGACGGTCTGCTGTGCGCGATCCTCCCGGACCGGGGCATGGCCGGATGCGATGGCCGCCTGCCCGCCACGGCCGATGGCGTCGACGAGATCGCCCTGACACCCGACCCCGCCACCCGCGGCCTGCGTGCCACCGGCGACCACGTCTTCGTCAAGTCGACCGGGGATGCGGCGCCGGTCTTGCGGGAGGGGCAGAAGATCGCGTTCGGTGACTTCGAATGTGCCGTAGGCGCAGGCGCTTTCACGGCCTGCACCAGGGGCACTCCCGCCGCACAGTGGATGGTGGTGTCCCCCGGCGGTACCCGCATCGGACCCGTCACCGCCGGCCTGCCACCCGGATTTCCCGACCCGAACGACTTCGTCGTGGGCGACGAGACCTACCTCGTCGGCCAGGGCGCCAAGAATGCCTTCCCCGTGTTCACCGTCGACGGGGGCCTGACGTGTTCGATGATGGTCGCCAATGGCGGCGAGATCGGTTGTGATGGAAGGCTTCCCGGTGTCCGCACCGGTGACGACGAAGTGTTCGCCCAGGTGCCGGGAACGGTCGGCACCCGGCGCGCCAACCCACCCCGGTTCACGACCCCCGCCTACCCGGGGCAGGTCCAGCGACTACCGGTCGGCCACCGCGTCGAGGCCACCGACGGCACCTGCATGGCGATCGAGGGCGGGGTCGCCTGCGTCGGCAGACTCGCCGGAGACGTGCGGGGATTTCAGGTGACGCGCACCGGCGTCCGCACCGTCGGCGGCTGACCCACCCGGTTGCTCCGTGGGCGGTGAACATCTCCACGAGGTCGTGGGGCGAGCCGGCACCGAACAGCATGTGCTGCAAGCGTTCCGCATCCGCGTAGGCAGTGGCGCTGCGCGCGAACAGCCCGCGTTCGTACGCGCCGAGTGCCGCCTCGACGTCACCGGCGTGGGCGAGCAGTTCCCGGGCGAGTTCGGCACCGTCGAGCATCGCGAGGTTCGCGCCGTCGCCGGAGGGCGGCATCAGGTGCGCCGCGTCCCCGAGCAACGTCACTCCCGGCACCCGATCCCACCTGTGGCCGGTCGGCAGGGTGTGGATCATCCGCGGCACCGGTGCGGTGTCGGCGTCGGTGATCAGCGCGGTGAGTTCGCTTGCCCAGCCGACGAATTCGGCCGCGACGCGGTCGATGGCGCAGGCGGGGTCGGTGAAGTCGATCCCGGCGATCCAGTCCGTCGGCCGGTTCAGTGCGACGTAGGCGTGCAGGACGGCCCCCGCCTCCCGGTGGGCGAGTATCCCCTGACCCGGTGCGGGCGCCAACAGAGAGCCACCGCCCACCGCCGCGGCCGTCGCGGGGTGTCGCCGGTCCACGTCGTGCAGGTAGGTCTCGACGTAGGTCGTGCCGACGTAGGTGGGGGTCGCGTCGGACACCAGTGGACGGATCTTCGACCACGCGCCGTCGGCGCCGACGAGGAGATCGGTGCTCACGGCCGACCCGTCGGCGAACGTCACGTCGTGCCTGCCGTCACCGAGGGGGGCGACGCCGACGACCTTGCGGCCCCACTGGACGGTGCCGTCGGGTAGCGATTCGAGCAGGATCCTGCGCAGATCGCCGCGCAGCACCTCCGGCCGTCCGCCGGTGTTGTCGTCGGGGTCGTCCACCAGCAGCGTGCCGTGGCGGTCCAGTAGGCGCATCGCCTGTCCCCCCTCGTGAATGATGCCGAGGAACTCCTCGAACAATCCCGCCGCGCGCAGCGCCACCTGGCCATCCTCCTCGTGGATGTCGAGTTGACCGCCCTGTGCGCGGGCATCCGGCGCCGGGTCCGCCTCGTAGACCGTCGCCCGCACGCCGTGCACGTGCAGGACGCGGGCGAGGACGAGGCCGCCGACGCCCGCGCCGATGATGGTGATGGGTGCCGTCATGGCCGTCCTCTCCGGTTGGAACGATGTTCCAGAGCAGCTTGGAACAACGTTCCAGCCGTGTCAAGATGGGGCCATGACGTCGAGGAGCCCGCGAACTGGACGCCGCGCGGAGGCCTTGTCCAAGGCGCGGATCGTCGCCACCGTCGTCGAGATCCTCGACGCCGAGGGCGAGACCGCCCTGACGTTCCGCTCACTGGCGGCGCGCCTGGCGACCGGCGCGGGCGCGATCTACTGGCACGTTGCCAACAAGGAGGAGTTGCTGACCGCGGCCACCGACGACGTCGTCGCCGGCGTGATGGCGGGGGTTACCCTCGACGCCGGCCCCCGCGACGTCATCCGGGCCATCGCCCTGGGCACGTTCGATGCCATCGACGCGCACCCGTGGGTGGGCGCCCAGCTCGCCCGGTCACCGTGGCAGTACGCGATGCTGCAGATCTTCGAAGGCCTTGGCGGACAGCTGCATCGGCTCGGCGTGCCCGAGGACGCGCAGTTCGCCGCCGGGTCCGCGCTGCTGAACTACGTGCTCGGCGTGGCAGGCCAGAATGCGGCCAACGCGCGCCGCGTTCCACCCGACACCGACCGGGCAGCGTTCCTCGACGACGTGGCCGACGCATGGACGCGGCAGGATCCCGCGAAATACCCGTTCCTGCACCGGATCGCGGGGGAAATGCGCGACCACGACGATCGCGAACAATTCCTCGCCGGCATCGACCTCATCCTCGCCGGGATCGGCACCCTCGGTTCACCGGAACCGTCCCCCGACGGGCCCGCGGAACGTTAGACCCACTGCTCCCACGGCACGCTCCAGTCGCCGTTCTGCCAGAGCTGCAGCGGCTTTCCGCCGCTGTTCTTCACCTCGACGATGTCGCCGGGGACCGAGAAGTCGTAGAACCAGGAGGCGTTGGCGCGGTTGAGGTTCAGGCAACCGTGGCTGGTGTCGGTGTGCCCCTGCGCCGAGACCGTGGCGTCCAGCTCGTGCAGGTACACGCCGTCGGTGCTGATGCGCACCGCGTAGGGGATGCTCTCCTTGTACCCGAGGTGGGAGTTGATGGGCAGCCCGTAGGTCGACGAGTCCATGACCACGGGGTTGCTCTTGTCCATCACCGTGTAGATGCCGTTCTGCGTCCAGAAACTCAGCGTGGTGTTGCCGACCTTCTCGGTGCCGCCGCGACCCATGGACGTCGGCATGGTGCGCACCAGCGTCCCGCCGTCGTAGACGCTGACCTGATGGGTGGCGTCGTCGGCGATCGAGACGTGGGACGCGCCGATGGTGAAGGTCAGCGGCGGCTGGCCGGGCGGCGTCACGGTGACCACCGTCCCGGGGGCGTAGTACTGCTGCGGACGCCAGTGCGCGGTGGTGTCGTTCACCCAGTGCCAGGCGCCGGTCACCGGAGGCGTCGTCGTCACGTCGAGCTGCTGCTCGGCACTGCCGCGGTCACCGACGGGCGCGTCGAACTTCGCGACGACGACCATGCCGATGCCGTAGGTCGCGCCGTTCTGCAGCGGGGCGCCCGACGTACCGGTCAGGTGCACGCCCGGCAGGCCGGGGTCGTCGGCGTGCGACACCCCCGCGGCACCGAGGAACGTCGTCGCCAGTACGGCGGCGACGGCACTCAGGATCAGCGAGCTTCGGCGCGCTCCTGCCATGGGTTCCTCATTTCGACGAGCAGAGATCAGCTGCCACATCGTAGGTCGAACTCGCTCGTGAAGTTGCTGGGAGCCGTCCGGCGGCGTTCGCCAGGCCCCCTCTGGCCGACGTCCGACGCCCACGTGACCCCCGCGGAGGCGCTCGGACCTGCGACGGATGCGCGCAGGACGAGGCGGGCTCTACCGTGGATGGCGGCCCGCCGCATCGTCGCTGCGGGCCGTCGTGACGAGAAGGGAACGCATACACCGTGTTCGGGCTGCCGCTGAGTCCTCCGACGGTTCCGCCGCCGACGCCGACGCCCGCGCCACAACTGCCGCCGCCGGACTTCCATCAGTTCAGCAGCGGCGTGTCGCTACTCGGCGGGTGGTTTCCACTCACCGTGGAGATCGTCACCGTGGTTGCGGTCGTGGCCGTCGTGGGCTGGCGCACCAAGCGGTGGCGCCTGCTCTGGGTGCCGGTCAGCGTGGGGTTGGCCGTGCTCGGTGCGCTCGGGGCCCGGCTCTACACCGACACTCAGGGGCTGGCGTCCGACCCGGCGCCGGTGACGCTGTGGATCTGGGTCGGCGTCTTCGTGGGCGCGGTCGCCGTGGCGGTACTGGGCTGGCGAGCCACCGGATGGCGCAGGCGCACCCTGTCGGTACTGGCCATACCCCTGTCGTTCTTCATGGCGCTGCTGGCCCTGAACCAGTGGGTCGGCTACTACCCGACCCTGCAGGCAGCGTGGGGCGGTTTGACGGCGGGTCCGCTGCCCGGCCAGGTCGACGTCGCCGACCTACCCGGCCTGCGGGCCGAAAAGCCAACGACGGGCAAGTTCGTCGAAGTCGAGATCCCGGACACCGCAAGCGGTTTCAAGCACCGCAACGAATACGTGTGGCTGCCGCCGGCGTGGTTCGCCGGCAACACCCCGCCGCGTCTGCCCGTGGTGATGATGATCGGCGGTGAGTTCAACACCCCGGCGGACTGGATGCGCAGCGGCAACGTGACGCCCACCATCGACGGCTACGCCAAGGCCCACGGCGGCCAGGCGCCGATCTTCGTCTTCGTCGACTCCGGCGGCAGCTTCAACAACGACACCGAATGCGTCAACGGACCCCGCGGCAACGCGGCCGACCACCTCACCAAAGACGTTCGGCCGTACGTGGTCTCGGAGTTCGGGAGCTCGGCCGATCCGGCCAACTGGGCCGTCGTGGGATGGTCCATGGGCGGCACCTGCGCGGTGGATCTCACCGTCACCCACCCCGAGCTGTTCCACGTCTTCGAGGACATCGCCGGTGACCACGGGCCGATCTCGGGGACCAAGCAGCAGACCATCGACCGTCTCTTCGGTGGCGACGCCGCACAGTGGGCCGCCTACGATCCGATGACGGTGATGGCCAAGCACGGCCCCTACGTCGGCGTCTCGGGATGGTTCGAGGACACCCCGCCGGTCTCCGACGAGCAGATGAAGAAGCTGCTGCCCTCCGGCGGCTTCCACCCCCCGCCCCAGCCGGCGAACGCGCTGGGATTCGGCGGCCACGACGAGTGGAAGAACGGCGCCGAGGACCAGGTCGGCGCGGCGCAGGACCTGTGCAACGCGGGCCTCAAGGTCGGCATCTCCTGCACGGTCCACACCGTCGCCACGTTCCACACGTGGCAGTTCGCCGCATATGCGTTCTCCGAGGCGCTGCCGTGGGTGGCCGGGCAGATCACCGCTCCCGCCGCGCCGCAGTGACGGGCGCGGCGGAGCCGGCTCGTCACCCGGGCCGACCCGACCGCAGCAGCCGCTGCAGCACGTCGGTGAGGGTGATCACCCCGACGACGTCGCCGTCGCGGGTGACGGTGCACAGATGGCTGCGCCGTTCCCGCATCGTCGCCAACGCCTCGTAGACCGGAATCGACGCGTCGAGGGACGGCGCGGGCCGTGCCAGATCGGCGGCCGTGCTGCCTGGCGCGGCGGTCAGGCTGTCCCGCACGTGCACGACCCCGTGGACGCCGCCGCCGTCGCGCACCAGCAGTCGGAGGTGACCGGTGCGCTTGCCCGCCTCGCGAATCTCGCCGCAGGTGGCCGCCCCGGGCACGCTGCTCGGCCGCGCGTCGGGCCGCACGACGTCCGCCACGGTCAGCGCCTCGAGTTCCAGTGCGCTGGCGAGGTGTCCGCGGTAGCGCTCCTCGAGGGTGCCGACGGTGGCGGAGTGCTCGACCAGCGCCCGTAGGGCCTGCGGATTCTGGCCCGTGCCCACCTGGTCGACGGGCGTGACGCCCACCCTGCGCAGGCACCAGTTGGCCCACCGGTTGAGCTGGCCGACGACCGGTCGCGCGAGGAACATGAAGGCGCGCATGGGAATTGCGAGTATCGTCGCCGATCTCTCGGGGTGCGCGATCGCCCAGGACTTGGGGGCCATCTCGCCGACGACCAGGTGGACGAAGGTGACGACGAGCAGCGCCAGCACGAAACCCGCGACGTCGGCCAGCCACGGTGGCGCGCCCCACCCGGTGAAGGCCGGGGTGAGCCAGTGGTGGACGGCCGGCTTCGTCACCGCGCCGAGGGCCAGGGTGCAGACGGTGATGCCGAGCTGCGAACCCGCCAGCAGGACCGACAGTTCCGACGCGCTGCGCAACGCCGCTCTGGCCGAACGGCTGTGCGGCGCAGCGTCTTCCAGCCGTGACCGACGGGCGGCGATCAGCGCGAACTCGACGGCGACGAAGAACGCGCTGGCCGCGATCAATCCGATGGTCACGGCGAGCACGACCCACGGGCTACTCATCGTCGGCCTTCGCGTCCGCCGGGGTGCGCAGCCGCACCAGCACCGACGCGGGGACGTAGTGTTCCACCGACGTGACCTCGGCGAGCAGGGTGCGATCGACGGCGGTCGTTCCGTGGACCAGGTCGGCGGCGGCGCGCTGCAGCGGGACGGCGACGCGATCGCCGACGGCGGGCAGGGTGCCGAACGTCGCGATCACCAGCCCCGCCAACGTCTCGTAGTCACCCTCGGGCAGGTCCAGGCCCAGGGTTCGCGCAACCTCGTCGAGGTGCACGTCGCCGCGGATCGACCAGCCGTCTCCGAGCGGAGTGATGCCGCCGCCGTCGAGCTCGGCGTCGTGCTCGTCGGCGATCTCACCGACGAGTTCCTCGGCCATGTCCTCGACGGTCAGGATGCCGGCGAAGCCGCCGTATTCGTCGATGACGAGCGCCATCTCCTGCCCCGCATCCGTCAGCGCCTCCAGGACGCCGGGCAGCGGTTGCGTGGTCGCCACGATCACGGCGGGCCGGCAGAGCGCGCCGGCGGTGACGGTGGGCGCGGCCCCGAGCAGGTCGTGCAGGTGCACCACGCCCACCACGTCGTCGGGCGACGTTCCGGTGACCGGGTAGCGGGTGTGGCCGACCGCCATCTTCGCCAGCACCTCTGCCGCGGGCTCGGCGGCCGTCACCGCGTCGACTCGCGCGCGGGGAATCATGGCGTGTTCGGCTGTGCGCGTGGGGAAGTCGAGCACCCGGTCGAGCAGCGTCGACAATTCGGGCGGCAATTCGCCGGTGTCACGGGATTCGGCGACGATGTGCTCGAGGTCGCGGGCGGTGGCCGAGTGCTCGACGTCGTGGACCGGCTCGATCCGCAGGGCGCGCAGCAGGAGGTTCGAGGCCGCGTCGAACAGCGCGATGAGCCAGCCGAACAGCGTCAGGTAGATCGTGGTGGACCTCGACAGCGACGTGGCGAGCAGTTCGGGCCTGGCGATCGCCAGGTTCTTGGGCACCAACTCCCCCGCGACCATCTGCACGACGGTGGAGAACAGGACGGCGACGACCGCACCGACGGCGACGCCGACCGCGGGCGCCATGCCGACGCCGCCGAGCACCTCCCCGAGGCCGTCGCCGATCAACGGTTCGGCGACGTAGCCGACGAGCAGACCGGTCACCGTGATGCCCAGTTGCGCGCCCGACAGCATGAACGAGGTGCGGCGGGTGATCGTCAGCGCGCGTGCCGCGGCGGCGTCACCGGCCTCGGCGCGGGCCGTCAGCCGCGATCGGTCCACGGCCATGTAGGCGAATTCCTGGGCGACGAAGTACCCCGTGAGGGCCGTGATCGCGACCACGACGACGACCCCGAGGGCGATGCTCAGCGCCGTAGCCACGGCGGGCCTTCGAACGTGCCTGTGTCATGCGTGAATGGGGGCGTTCGGTGGTGGCGCCGGGCGCGTCTCATCGCTCTTTCTGGTCGTCGGGGATGGGGTACTCACCCAGTACGACGAATGGGTCGGCCCAGAAAGTTCCCAGGCTCGCCGTTGCCCGTCGACGTCGGAGTAAATTAGATTGATTACCTATGCATTTGGGTAAACACTTGTTCGTGCTGCGCCGACCCGGCGGCCGACGTGCTTCCGCGGTCGGACAGAAAGGAGGAGGGCATGTCCGAGTGCCCGGACCGCAGGGCTCCGGCCGAGAACACCAGACGACCGCAGCGAGGTCGCGACATCTTCGGCACCGAACGCGAGCTCACCGACTTCCTCGCCCACCGCACGATCATCGACCAGGCCAAGGGCATGCTGATGCTCGTCTACGACGTCGACGCTCGCAAGGCCTTCGAGGTCCTGCGGCGGAGGTCGCAGGAGACCAACGTCAAGCTGTGGCAGCTCGCGCAGCAACTCCTCGACGACGTGCCGCGCGCCACCCGGGCGGAGACGCCGGCGCTGCGCGCGATCTGCGACCACCTGCTGCTGACCGCCCACGAGCGGGTCCGGCCGTCCCAAAGCCCTTCTGAGGACTGAGCATTGAGCCGACCCCGGGGCGCTCCCCCGCGCCGCACGTTTCACCCGGTGGTCAGCGGGGCAACCTCAGGCACCGCCGTGTCCGGCGGGCAGTCGACGGGGACGGGGTCATGGTGAGCAGCACCGGCAATGACGGGCAGCGGGCGAGAGCGGCCGCGCACGATCGAAGGAGCCGGTCGCGATGACGGTGCGATCGACCGCGGACGACCTCTTCAACTGGGCGCGCGAACAGGTGGCGTCACGCGTGCCGCGCGCCGATCTCGATCAGCGCGACCCCGACTACATCCGCGACATGCTGCCCGGCACATGGCTGCTCGCGTCGCTGTACTTCCGTGCCGACGTGCGCGGCATGCACCGGATACCCGCCGACAAGCCAGTTCTGTTGGTGGGCAACCACAGTGGCGGCAACGTGCCGCCCGACACGGCGATCTTCACCCTGGCCTTCTGTTCCTACTTCGGCGTCGAGCGGCCCTTCTACCAGCTGGCCCACAACCTCGTGGTCACCGCTCCGGGGCTGAGTTGGCTGCGCAAGTTCGGCACGGTCGCGGCCAACTCGGAGAACGCCCGCATGGCGCTGCAGGCCGGCCGGGCGAGCGCGCTGCTCGTCTATCCCGGTGGCGACTACGAGGTGTTCCGGCCGTCGTGGGAGCGCAACGTCGTCGACTTCGGCGGCCGCATGGGGTACGTGCAGCTGGCCCGCGAAGCCGGTGTGCCGATCGTCCCGATCGCCAGCGTCGGCGGTCAGGAGACCGCACTGTTCCTCGATCGCGGCCAGTGGCTCGCCAAGCTGCTGCGCGTCGACAAGCTGCTCCGCCTCAAGAGCGTGCCCATCTCCCTGGCGCTGCCGTGGGGCGTCAACGTCAGCGACCTGGCATTGCACTTCCCCCTGCCGGCGAAGATCACCATCGAGGTGCAGGACCCGATCGACGTCGACGGCGACGACGAGACGGTCAACGCCGCCGTCCTGGCGAGCCTGCAATCCGCCGTCGACCGTCTCGCGGCCGAGCGCAAGTTTCCGGTGATCGGCTGATGCGGGTCGAACGCGAGCTGATCGTGAAGGCCGATCGCCACGCCGTGTGGGACGTCGTCAGCGACCCCAGCCGCTACCCCGAGTTCATGCGCAACCTGGAACGCTGGGACACCGTCACCGACGGCCCCGCCGACATCGGCTCCCGCTACACGGTCCACTGGAGGATCGGTGCCGCCCCGGTCGGCGGCGTCATCGAACTCGTCGAGTACGACGACGCCCGCGATCTGGCGTGGCTGGCCATCACCGGCGTCAGCCAGCGCGGCCGCTTCCGGCTGCGCGACGCCGGCGCGGGCAGCACCAAGGTCACCTTCCGGCTGACCTACCAGTCACCGGGCGGCGTCCTCGGACTGCTCGCCGATCGCATCGCCGCGGGACAGGTCGGCCGCACGCTGGCCGCCAGCCTCGCCGACCTGCGGGCACTCGTCGAGTCCTGAGTTTGGTTCAGGCGGCCGCCGGCAGAAACTGGCCGTCGAGGAACCCGGCGTAGTTCGGCAGCTCGGTGGAGGGGTCCACCGAACCCTGGCTCTTGGCGCCGATCGCCGATTGCGTTGCGAGATAAAGACTGCGCTGGCTGTAGGTACCGCAGGTCAATTCGACCGCGTCGGCACCGTGCGCGTGGATGACCTGCGCCCGATAGGCCCCGCACGCCTCAGTACCGGTGATCGCTCCGCCAACGGTCCATCAATTCCGTCATCGGCGCAGACGTCTGCGCGCTGGGCCCAAAGTGGATCGTCACCTCGTCGGCACCTGCCCGCTCGTACCCGTGCAACAGGTCGAGCAGCTCAGCGACGGGCTCGTCACCATCGCGTCGGGAAAGCATGATGCCGGCCGATACCCGGCGCGGCTGCGTCAAACGATCCAATTCCTCGCGCCGGGAACGGAATTCCTCCGGCGGGATGCCGAACGCCTGCCAGCGGTCGGCGACGCGAGCCACCCGGCGTAGCGCGGGTCCCGTCATACCTCCGACCATCACGGCGATCGGGGCGGTGGGCCGAGGCTCGAACACGCCGGCGCCCGATCCGAAGAACCGGCTGGCGCTAGTTGATTCACCGCGGTGCCACGCATTGATGAGGTCGATCATCTCGTCAGTGCGTGCACCCCGCTCGGCGAAGGGGACGCCGAGGGCGTCGAACTCGCGCTCTTCCCAGCCGACCCCGAGGCCGAACACGATTCGCCCGGGCGCTAGGCGCTCCAGTGTCGCAAGCTGTTTGGCCAGCAGCACCGGCTCCCGCAGCGGCGCGATGATGACCGTCGTTCCCAGTACGACCCGGGTCGTCACCGCGGCCACGTAAGACAGCAGGATCAAGGGCTCGTAGACGCCGCCGTACACCTCACCGTAGGGCTCCGGCGGGAGCAGGTGGTCGGGCAACCACACCCCCGCGTAGCCCAATCGATCCGCCACACGCGCCTGCTCCACGATGAGCTCGGGGCCGATGACGTTCTCGTCGTTGGACAACGCCACACTCAGCTTCATGCCGGTCTCCATGGCTCGAATGCTAAAGTCTGACATCAATGTCAAGGTCAACCCCAGGCCCGTCGCTCTCGATCGGCGAGTTGTCGAAACGATCGGGCGCCTCGGCCCGAATGTTGCGTTACTACGAGCAGCAGGGGCTGCTACGACCGGTCCGTGCCGACAACGGTTATCGCCGGTACTTCCCGGACAGCGTGACGACCGTGGCCCAGATCCGCGGACTGCTCGACGCCGGCCTGCCGACCGACACCATCCGTCAGATCCTGCCCTGCGCGTCCGGTCACGAACCCACCATCGAACCCTGTCCCGAGATCCTGAGTGCCCTTGCGCGCGAGATGAATCGACTCGACGACCGCATCGAACACCTACAGACCAGCCGTATTGCGCTCGACCGTTATCTCAGCAGACTGCGCGGGGCGCTGACCACGGACTGAAATAGCCTATGCACGGCCACGTCTGAACGGCGCGAGGTCGAACGCGCACCGCGAGTGGCCATCCGGGCCTAAACGCAGACCTACACCACGGTCGTCGTGACGGCGGACGGGTCGGCCGTCGGTAGCGACAGCGTCATGCTCGACACGGTCAGCGCGCCCAGCGCCAAGGCCGTCTCGAAGTCCGCCGAGGACGCCACCAGCTGCAGCGTCACGCTCTGCCCCGGCCGCAGGGTGGCGGCCACCATGTTCAGCGGCATGCTGACCGTCTGCGTCTTGCCGTTCAGGGTGACCGGTATCGGCGTGACCTGATTGCCGAGCACCTCCCCGGTGCTGTCGTCGACCAGCTGGGCGTAGACGAAGCGGCTCACGCCGACGCCCGAATAGGTGAGCGTGAGTTGCGGCGCGCCGACGACGTAGGTGGTCGTCGTGGCGGCCGGAACCCGCAGGTTGATGGCGTTGAAGGCTTGGGTGCCACCGATCGGCAGGACGCCCAGGAGCGGCCCCGATCCGCCGAGCAGGGGCACGATCGGAAGGGTGCTCGGCGTGGTGCTCGTCGCCACGATCGGGGCGCCGGTCGGCACCGGGTAGACGTTCGACGAGTAGTACTGGCCGCGCTGGTCGACCCACTGAAACTGCGGTCCGGTCGACACCGCAGTGTTGCCCATGACGTAGCGCGCCAGCCAGGCCAGGGTCTCCTGCTGAATCACCTGACCATCCGTCGGGTCGAACACGTTGTTGGTGCACACGCCGTGGCCCCCGCAAAACCACACCACCTTGGTGGGCACGCCCGCAGCGATCAGGTCCTTGGCGTTCAGGTCGGCTTCGGCCAGCGGGAACAACGTGTCGACGGTGCCCTGGAAGAGCAGGGTCGGCGCCGTGATCTGGCTGACCAGATCGAGCGCGCCCCCGGGACCCCTCGCCGCGAGGAGGTCCTGCTGCGCCTGGGTCAGCATGGTCGTCAGGTCTCCGTAGACGGCGGCCGGATACACCGCCGGGTCCGGCCGGGCGAACGTGGCCAGCAGGGCGGCGGTGAGCAGCGTTCCCCACCCGCTCTTGAAGTCCTGGTTCGGATAGAGCGCGTCGTTCAACGTGTTCCACGCAATGGTGGGGACGATGGCGTCGATGCGGTGATCGATTGCGGCAGTGACCAATTGGATGCCCCCGCCGTACGACACGCCCACCATGCCGAGGCGTGGATCGTTGGGACCGTCGAGCTTCGCCTCGGGCTGCTGGGCCACCCAGCTGATGATCGACGACACGTCGCGCGCCTCGTAGTCGGGCGAGTCGAGTTCGAGCTGGCCACCCGAGAAGTACTCTCCGCGCGGATCCCACGTGACGACGTTGTAGCCGGCGTCGCGCAGCGTCCCGATGCCGATCTGACCCAGATTGTCCTCGATGATGCCGTCCAGCGGCGTGCCGTTCAGGTTGGTCGCGCCCGGCATGCCCAGCCCGGGTCCCTCGAGGATGGTCGGCGCCTGCTGCCCGGCCAGCAATCCGGCGGCAGGCATGAAGTGGACGTTGATCTGGGTCCCGTCGAACGAGATGATCCGGACGTCCTCCGGCTGGGGGCTGCCCGCCGGAAGTCCTGCCTGCAGCGGGTAGCCGAAGATGGGGTGCAGGATGTCGCCGACGATGGGGATCGAGTTGACGAACGCCACGATGGGCGTCACGAACAACTGCCCGATGATCGGCACCCGCTGCAGTCCGAGGGCCGTCAGGAGGGGTACCTGTGGGATGGCGACGACGTTCACCGGGGGTGCGATCGCGGCGGTGGTCGCGGCGGTCGGGGTGACGACGGCAGACGTCGTGGCGATATCGGCGACCTCGGTGACGGCGGGGGTGTCGGTGCCGAGCTCCTTGCGCGCCGCCGCCACGGCGACCCACGACAGCGGCGATTCCACCGGGGACGTGGGCTTGTCGCCTGCCAGTGGGCTCAACAGCGCGCTGACCGCCTGCGACACGACGGCTGCCACCGTGTCGGCCGGGGCCGTCGGCGCAGCCGTGGGCGTCACCTCGGCGGTCGCAGTGGTCGTCGGCGTTTCGGCGACGTCGACCGTCGTCGCGGTGGTCTTCGGCGCGATGGTCTTCGGCGCGGCGGTCTTCGGCGCGGTGGTCTTCGAGGCGGAACCATCGTCTGCCGCGGTGCTCGTCGTCGTTGCGCCATGGACGGTGACCGTCGGTGTCGAAGCCGACGTCGACTCCGATTTCGACGACGACGTCGGGGGCGACGACGTGGTGGCCTTGGCGCCCGCGTCATGGTCGGTCTTCGCCGATTGCGTTGCGGTGGAGGATTTCTTCTTCGGCTTCGTGACGGTGGCCGTGGAGCCCGCGGCATTGGTGGTCGCGTCCGATGCCGCCGGCGTGGAGTCACTGGATCCCGAGGCGGTCTTGGTCGTGTCCTTCGACGCCTTGTCCGAGGCGGTGTCCGACGCCTTGTTCGACGCCGCCGCACCTGCGGTCGTGGACTTCGTCGACGACTGGCCGGACCCCGACGAGGACGAGGTGGTCGACCCGGAGCTACCCGTGGTGTCGGCCGCGGCGACTCCGTGCCCGAGGAAGACCGCGGCTCCGATTCCGAGTGCCACTGCCAACCCGCCGACTCGCCCCACGTACGCCGATGCACCCATGGGTAACTACTTACCGTCGCGGCACGCGCCTCGTGCCGCTTCGGGCAAAACCGGTTCTCGCCGTGGGAGACGAGGGAGTCGGACGAAACGGCTGTTGACGCGAACTCGCGCAGGTCGACCAGGCCCTGGACCGGCTCGCCACCGACGGCCTGACGCTCGGAATGCCACACAATCGCTATCTCGCAGATAAATTGTGGGAGCTACGCTTTCGCTGCGGCCAGGTGAACCAGCGCATCACCTATACCGCCGAGCCAGACCGCCAACTGATCACCCTGACCACGTTCCGCAAACAACGCCACAACGAGCGCGATGAAGTCATCCGCGCACGCAAGGCATTGCGGCGCCACCGCAACAGGAAGGGATGAAGACCGTGATCGTGACGTCGGCGACCGCCAACAAGCCCCCCGCCGCCAGGAAGAAAGGCGTCAAGACGGCCGCCGCCAGGCGGAGCGGGGTCGATCATCGAACCGCCCGCGCGAAGCGCCAGGCCGCCCTCACTGCCGAGCAGCAGCAGACCTACGACCAGGCCTACTACGACGCCGGCCGGGCGATGGACCTCGCTGAATTGGTCTACACCGCCCGCACCGGCGCCGGCCTTACCCAGACTCAGCTCGCCGCAGCCATGAAGACCAGCCAATCCGCCGTCGCCGCATGGGAAAACGGCGCCCGCATGCCGGGCATCGAGGCTCGCGAAAGGCTCGCTGCCGCTTGCGGCAAGCGCCTCCACATCACCATCACCGCGCCGTGACCGGGACGGTGAGTCGTCGATGCATCCTAGCCGGGACGGCCCGGCGCCTCACCCATGTCGCGCAGCAGTCGAGCCGTGACATCGTCTGCGGGATAGAACAATTCGACGGCCAGCTCATCGAGCGTGACGTCGAGCGGCATGCCGAACGTCGTCAGGGTGGTGAACATGGACAGTCGTCGTCCATCGACGTCGAGCACGAGCGGAACCAGTAGCGCTGCGCTGTCACCCGCCGCATCGAGGCCGTGTGCCACGTTCGGGTAGGCACGCACCTCGGCATCGAGAGCCAGCACCGTCGAGTCACCGGTGACCGCGATGGTGCGTCGCAGCTGGGCCAGTAGGTAGGACGCCCACTCCTCGAAGTTGACGGTCCGTGCGGCGAGCCCGTCCGGGTGCAAGCACACGCGGTAGACGTTGGTCGGCGGACCCAACAGCTCCGCCGGAATTCCCGCCATCAGCGTCCTCGCCGCCGCGTTGGCCGCCAGGATGTTCCAGCAGCGGTCGATGAGGACGCCCGGGTAGGGGTCGTGTGCGTCGAGCAGACGCTGAACGGCCTCGCGCGCGGGTCGCAATGCGGCGTCGTCGAGCGCGTGGGCGGGGTAACGCGGGGCGTAGCCGGCGGCCAACAGCAGCGTATTGCGTTCGCGCAAGGGGACATTCAGTCCATCGGTCAGGGCGATCAGGAGTTCGGCGCTGGGTCTGGACCGCCCCGACTCGACGAAGCTGAGGTGTCGCGCCGAGACGCCCACGTCCAGCGCCAACCCGAGTTGGCTGACCCTGCGTCGGGCCCGCCACTGACGCAGTAGGACCCCGACTGCCGCCTCACCCATCAGCCAACCGTAGCCATCCTCCGTGCGGCGGGGCGATGACGTCGGAGGTAATTGCGCCGCGACACCCGTGGCGCAATCGTGGTTCCTGAAGCGTTCGAGCGAACGCCCACACGAAACGAGGACGCCATGACCGCAACGGTTCCACCGAAGTTCAGCGCCGAGCTGTGGGCCGCCTTCTGGGCTGCGCCCGTCATGTCGCGCGGGGCGGACATCCTGGCCGAGGACATCGTCGGCTACTGGCCTGGTGACACCGCGCCGGTACGGGGACTGGACGCGTACACCGCGAAGATCCGCGACCTGCTCGAAGCCATTCCCGACCTTCGACTACGACTCGTCGACAGCGCAACGGTCCCCGGCGAGCAAGCGGGTGAGGAACTGGTCTTCCTGCACTACACCGGCGAGGGAACCGGCCCGGACGGGCCCTTCTCGTTTCGCGGTCTGGACCGCGTCCGGGCGCGCGACGGACTGGTGATCGAGAACGTCATCCGCTACGACCCGACGGAGTTCCCCACGGCCGCGCGATAGTTGACCGGATCCACTCCAGGTCGAACCGTGTGAGGACCGGCGGCGCCGGGTATCCCCCGGAGTCCAACCGACCCTCGGCTACCAAGGAGTGCCATGTCCCACTGGCCGTTGTGGGCACTGGTACTGGCCTTCGTCGCGGCGGCCGCGGCGATCTGGGTGGCGGGCATTTCGCTCTCCCATCAGACCGACGTGCTGTCCACCCGTCTGCACCTCGGTTCCGCACTCGGCGGGGTGATCCTGTTGGCGGTGGCGACGAACCTACCCGAGATCGCCATCGTGGCCAGCGCCTCGCTATCGGGCAATCTCGGCGTCGCGGTGGGAAACATATTGGGCGGCATCGCGATTCAAACAGTGGTCTTGGTGGCGCTGGACGTCTTCGGGGTCCGTGGGCCCCGGCCGCTGATGTACCGGGCGGCGTCGCTCGTGCTCGTCGTCGAAGCGGCACTCGTCGTCGGTGTGCTGGCGATCGTGGTCGCAGGCACGCAGCTGCCCAAATCGTTGATCTTCCTTCGCATCACGCCTGCCGCCCTGCTGATCCTCCTCGCCTGGGTGGGAGGCCTTCTGCTCGTTCGACGCGCGGGGCGGTCGCTGCCGTGGCACGAATCCGGTCAACCGCCCGACGGCCAGGAGCACCCCCGCGGCCACAGCACGGCGAAGAACGAACGACAGGCCACCGCCCGCGGAATCAGTACGGGCAAGGCAGCAGTCATCTTTGGCATCGCGGCCGCAGTCACGCTCGTCGCGGGCGTGGTCCTGGAACGCACCGGTGACGCGATCGCCGACGACATCGGGCTGTCGGGAGTGCTGTTCGGCGCGACCGTCCTGGCCGCGGCGACGTCCCTGCCGGAACTGTCGACCGGGCTGGCCTCGGTCCGCGACGGCGACTACCAACTCGCGGTGTCGGACATCTTCGGCGGGAACGCCTTTCTGCCCGTCCTGTTCCTGATGGCGACACTGATCTCCGGCGACGCGGTGCTCCCCCAGGCGCAGCGCACCGACATCTACCTGACCGCGCTGGCGATCGTGTTGACGCTGATCTACGCCGCCGGGCTGATCTTCCGACCGCAACGACGCATCGCCAGGATGGGCGCCGACTCGCTGGCCGTGCTCGTCGTCTACGCCATCGGTGTCGGCGGTTTGTTCGCCATCGCGCACGCCGGCTGAGCGGCGTCGGCGCCGAAGAACGCACCCAGGTCCTCGGCCGACGGTAAGTTGACCGCGGCGACGCGCGGCGCGTCATGGCATGGACGATGAGGTCGGGAGGTCCGGAGTGTCCCTAGCCCAGGGGGTTTCCCTCGCCCTGCTGGTCGTGGTCCTCGTCCTCGCCATCTGGCGGCGGATCAACATCGGCGTCCTGGCGCTGGCGGCGGCACTGCCCGTGCTGGCGCTCTCTGGCCTGCCGGTCAAGACGATGTGGGCCACGTTCCCCGGTGACATCTTCGTGCTCATCGCCGGGGTGTCCCTGCTGTTCGCTCATCTCGAGCGCAGTGGTGCTCTCGCCTGGTTCGTCGAACGGGTGTACCGCAGTGTCGGCGAGCGACACGCGCTGCTGCCGTGGGCCGGGTTCCTCATCGGGGGTGCGCTGTCCACGGCGGGCGCGTTCTCCACCGCGGTCATCGCCTTCCTGGTGCCGATGGTCGCGAACGTCAGCCTGCGGTACCGCGGCACGTTCCTGCTGTCCGAACTGGCCGTCATCATCGCGGCCAATTGCGCCGGTCTCTCACCGCTCAATCCCACCGGCGCAGTCATCCGCGCGGCGGCCACCAAGCTCGGCGTCACCTATCCCGGCTGGGGGTTGTGGGCGGTGTCGATCGTCGTCGCCGCGGCGGTGGTCGGCGTGCTCCAGGCACTCGAGGCGCTCTCGCGGCGTCGGGGTTCGCACTATGAAGTGGCGCCCGCGCCGGCGGCGGCCCACGATGACGAGTCGCGTCCCACGGTCGGCTACATGGTGTGCTCCGCAGTCGCGCTGCTGGCGTTCCTGCTCCTCGTCGTGGTGGCCAAGACCGACGTCGGAGTGACGGCGATGTGCATGGTCGCGTTGCAGCAGATCGTCTTTCGACCCAACGAGCGTGCGCTGCTGGCACGGATCCCGTGGAACTCCATCCTGCTGTTGTGCGGGCTGCTCACCTACCTCGGCCTGATTCAGGCGATCGGGACGATGGATTCGATCGCGCACATCCTGCGACACCTCGGTACCGGTGCCGTACTGATTCTGGTCATCGCCTACCTCACCGCACTGCTGTGCAACATCGAGAGTTCGACGCTCGGGGTGCTGGGGTTGATCACGCCGATCGCGTTCGGCGCCTTCGGCCACACGGGGATCGTCTTCTGGGTCACCGCCGCGGTGTGCGTGCCCGCGGCGCTCATGGTGATGAACCCGATTCACGTTGCGGGCACGCTGATCATCGGCAACAGCGCGGTGCAGAATCAGGACGCCCTGTTCCGCCGACTCCTAGCGCTCGCAGGCTGCCTGGCGTTGGTGGTCCCCGGACTTCTCGCACTGATTCCGATCGCCATGGGCTAGTGGACGCGACGACGTCCCCGGCGGCGTCGGATCGGGATGCTCACCGGCAGAGGCGTTCACGTATGCCTGGGCGGCGACGACCGTGGTGACGGCGATCGCGGTGCCGCCGATCCAGGTGGTCAATCTGCGCACCGGTTACCAGCTGAATTCTTCGACGTGCAGGGCATTTCGGCGTACCCCCGCCTGCCGCGCCGCCCGCTTGACCGACGTCACCCAACCGGGCGGACCGCATAGGTAGACGTCGGAATGGGCGATGTGCGGCGCCAGCTCACCGAGCACGACGTGATCGGCACCGGGGTGGTCGTCGTCGACGGGCAGCCAGGAGTGCGGTGAACGCCGGTGTCCCACGAGGCGAACGACCCGGACGTCGGTCAACTCCTCGAGTTCGGCCGCGAAGAGCGCGCGCCCGTCGGGGCGGCATCGGTAGACGAGGGTGGCCTCGCCGGGTGCGAAGTGCGCCGCGTCCAGCATCGCGTGCAGCGGGGCCAGGCCCACTCCGGCGGCAAGGAACAGGACGTGTGGGTGACGGCGGCGCTCCAGGGTCATCACGCCGTAGGGCCCCTCGGCGAGCACCGGTGTGCCCGGGAGCAGTCCCGCGAGCCGGTTGCTGCCATCCCCGCGCATGTGCACGGTGACGCGCAACGACGTGACGGTCGGGGCGGCGGAGAGCGAAAAGGGATGGCCGCGAGACCATCCCGGGCCATCCAGGAAGCGCCAGACGAAGAATTGGCCGGCTCGCGCCCGAAGGGCCTGCAGGTGTCGCCCGGTCACCGTGACCGACACCAGTCCGTCGACCTCCTCGCGCACCGAGTCGACGCGCAACCCGTGTCGCAGGCTGCGGAAGATCGGCGCGATCACGCGGAACGCGAGCAGTGCACCCGCCGCCAATCCCCACGCGATACCCCACACGAACCGGTGGGCGTGGTCGTCGAGGTCTCGGCCGGCGAAGATCTGGTGCGGCAGCGCGAATCCCATTCCCAGATAGGTGTAGAGGTGCAGTAGATGCCAGGATTCGTAGCGCAGCCGCGCCCTGGACCGGCGGACCGACGAGACCACGGCGACGACGATGAGGACGGTCCCGAACGTCGCGAACAAGAACCACGGACGCACGACGAACAGGTACCAGAGGCCGCGCGCCGCGTCACCGGGGTACTGGATGACGCGATGCCCGGCGAACAGCGAGATGTGGCTCACCACCAGAACGAACGAGGTGAACCCCACGATCCGGTGAGCACGAACCAGGCGATCCTGACCCCAGGTTCGCTCGAGCCACGGAATGCGGGCGACCAACACGATCTGCCACACCATGAGGACCGACGCGACCAATCCGATGGCCATGCCGGCACTCGGCATGGCCTCGCTCGGATCCGACAGCCGAACCCACCCGCCGCTCTGGGCCCACCAGCTCAGCGGGACGAGCACCATCGACGCGGCGGCGCCGCACCACAGCGCCCGAGCGATCATGCCCCGCACCGGCCAGACCACGGGTCTGGACCTCACGATGACTGCCATGGACTCCATGGTCGGGCCCCGTGGTGAGGCCAACCTGTGTAGGCGTTGTCCGACGGCTGTGTCCCAGGGATCAACCGTGTTCACCGGGGGCGACGGTGCCGTCGACTGGCCGTCGGTCACACCGCTGGAAAGACGTTGCCAAACAATGGTTTTGAGCTCCTGGAGACCCGGGCATCACACCAGGGGGCAGCATCGTCCGACTGCTGCACCCAACGGCGACTCACCCAAGTACGAGCCGCATCTCGAAGAGAAGAAGAGGCACAACCATGTCATTGAGCATGTCATTGAGAATCCTGACCGCCACACCCTTCGTGGCCGCCGCCTGCGCCGCAGCGGCCATCGCCCTGGGACCGGTCGCGTCCGCCGAACCCGATCAGTGTTCGAGCACCGGTCTGTCCACGCAGTGCGAGCAGCCCGGAAACTCGAGCCTGTTCGCCAGTCCGGGAGGCACGGGTGAGCAGGGCGGCGGCATGACAGGTGGGGCTGGAAATGCCAACGACCAGAACGGATCCTACGGCCCGTCCGGGGACCAACCCCCCGTCGGCGGTCATGGCGGCAGCCGATAGGAACACGACGGGCCACCACGGAGACGCCGACAGTCGTGGCGTCGCCGTGGTGGCCCTGCCATGAGCCAACCGTCACTCGAGCCGAAACACGTTGTCACCCAACGCATTTTCTCGACTCACATCAGAACAACGGTACCCACAGTCCGAAGAACCAGAATCCGAAGCCTCCGAAGGCCGGATTGAAGACGGGAACCGCGGTGTAGTCGTTGTACTCGAACTGCCCGAAGTCGGTGCGCCCCTGGTTCACGTCGCGGGGCGGTCCATCCCAGTGCCGGTTCCAGCCGCCTGCGGGAGGCGGACCGTTCCACCCTCCTGGAGGCGGCGGGCCGTCCCAGTTTGGTGGCGGCGCACCGGGAGGGGGCCCGTCGTTCCATCCGGGACCCTTCTCGGGCGGTGGGGGCGGCGCTCCCTTGCCGGGAGCACTGAATCCACGGGGCGCATCCCGGGGTCCGCCGATCTGGTCGTTCCCGCGTTGGATCTCCCCGCTGGGGGTGAAGGGGGGCGGACGGGGATGGTTCTGCTGCTGACCGGGTGCACTGGTTTGCGGACTCTGCGACGGCTCGCCACTCTGTGGCGATCGCGAACCGTTGCTCGCCCGCGGGTCCTGCGACGGACCGCCCTGCTGGTCACGCGGATTGCCCTGGTTCGGCTGCGAGCCGTCGCCCTGGTTGGGCTGCGGGCCGTTGCTCTGACTCGGCTGCGGCGCGTTGCCCTGCTGATCGCGCGAGCCGCCGCCCGGCGGGGAACCGTTCCCCGGGTTGGGTTGCGGGGCTTGGCTCTGCTGAGCGGGTTGCGGCGCTTGGCTCTGCGACGCGGGTGGGCCTCCTTGCGGGCCCTGCGAACCGCCACCTTGCGTATCGCCGCCGCGAGTATCGCCACCCGACGCACCACCGCTCGGCGCTCCACCGCCATGCGAATCGCCGCCCGGCGCGCCCCCACCCGGAGCGCCACCGCCCTGCGGCCCACCGCTTGGCGCTCCACCGGGCGCACCACCACCGTGCGAGTCGCCTCCGGGTGCACCACCTCCCGGTGCGCCACCCCCGCCGGGGCTGTTGTCGCAGTTCGCCTGCCCCGGCTGGCATGACGGCGCCAGCGGGGCCGGGACGGCGCCGGCAATTCCGCTGCCCGCCGCGAGGCCGGTCATTCCGATACTGGCGGCGATCGCCGCCGCGTGCGCCATGCGTGTCACGTACATCGTGTGTTGTTCCCTTCGAAGTAGATGCCCGGGCGATCTCGACCGATTGCCGGACGACGACCGACGGCCGGCGGAGTCTGCGCTACGGGCAGGCGACGTCCATCTCGAACGGCTTCGTCACCGTCTGAGAGTTCGTCGGGTCCATGCCCACCGCGGTACCAGTGATCTTGTATCCGTTGCCCTGCTTGGTCGCCGCTGCGTTGCCCGGGCTTTCGGCTGCGTCGGAGTAGCCCAGCGTCGAACCCCCGGCACTACCCAGACCGACGGCGTGGACGGCGGGCGGATCGGTATTGGTGACGACGGCGCCGAATCCGTCCGTCGGGTCGCCGATGCCGATGTCGACGTTGTCACCGGACGGGGTGCACGTCACCGCCCCCGCAACGTTCTGGTCCTGCCCGTCGACGGTCACCTTCGTCACGATCGGCGCGGACGCGCTACTCGACGACGCACTCGTTCCCGAGGTACTGCTGGAACAGCCCACCAGCCCCGCAACCACCATTGCCGTTCCCAGCACCCCGGCTACCGCTTCGCGCTTCATCGCTGCACTCCTTGTCGTCGGCTGAACATGTCGTCGGCGCCGAGCATCCGGCTAACACCGCGGGGGCTGATCACCGACGAGCCCCCGCGCAGGTGAACGCGTCATCGTGCTGGCTGGGCGCCTCTCTCACGCGATGCTCCTGTCTGGATCAGCGCGCACCACGACGGCGCCTCGACGCTGAGCTCGTCGTCACGTTGTTACCGCCGCAATCCCCCGGCAAACTCCTGTTCGCTGTGAATATGCACAGCTGCGCACTTTGCTAGATCTAGTAAGCCACGGGTGTTTCACATTGTTGGCACAGCGATTTCACAGTCGGGGTGACCGCGGGAAGATTAGCTGCCGACCACGGGGCCGGGCCGCCGCTCCCCGTGCCGACAGCCGACCCCTCAGCAACCGAGCCCGAGGTGCGGCGTCATTGCGTCGCGCGACGCCGTAGCCGCGAGGTCGCCAGGGCGACGACGATGGCCGCGGCTTGGATCAGGACGACCGCGGTGACGAGCGCAGGCCGTGACTCTTCGTAGAGCCATCCGGTCAAGGCGCCGCCCGCGGCCGTGGCGACACCGAGCCCTGCGGCGAACACGCCGTAGGCGGTGGCGCGGCGCGCCGGTGCGACGAGATCGGCGACCACGGCGCGCAGGGTGGATTCCTGGATACCGACTGCGGCACCCCAGAGCAGAGCGCCGCAGACGACCAACCACGTCTGATCGCCGAACGCCACGGCCGGAATTGCTGCCGAGATGACCGGCAGAGCCGCAAGCGTTTTCGGGCCCACTCGGTCATAGGCCCAGCCGGACGCCAGCGCCGCCACCGCGTCGGCGCCCATCGCGGCTGCGTAGATCAGCGGGACGGCGGCGGCGGACAGGATGCCGCGGGTGACCATGTGAAACGACAGCACCCCGAAGGTCGAGAAGCCGACCATCGTGGTCGCGGTGAACGCGCAGTAGGCCCAGAACGCGCCAGGCAATGGACTGTGTACTGCTGGGGCGTCGCCCGCCTCGAGGGTCGATGCAGGCGACGTCCGCGCGCGAGGCGTCTCGTAGCGTTCGGGCTGGGGCACCTTTAGCGCCAACCACGCCAGCAGGGCCAGAGCACCGACGCCAGGTATGGCGAGGACGCCGAGAGCGGGACCGTAGTCGTCCCCCGTCGCGGCCAGCACGGCGGCGACGGTCAACGGACCCACCACGGCGCCGACCTGATCGAGTGCCTCGTGAACCGCGAACCCCCGTCCGCGCCCCGTCACCGCCGTCGCGTGGGACAGCAGGGTGTCCTTCGCGGGACTGCGCACCGCCTTGCCGACCCGCTCGGCGATCACCAATGTGCCTGCCACCCATAGTGTTCCAGCGATTCCCAGGACGGGCACCGTCACGATGGTCAACGCATAGCCAGCGATGGTCCACGTCCAGAACCGCCGGGTACGGTCGGTCAGAGGACCTGACAGCAATCGCAGGCCGAGCGCGGCGGCCTCGCCGATACCGGTGATGACACCGACCACGAGCGCGGTCGCCCCGAAGGAGGCCAGCAGAGGACCGGTGATCGAGCGGGCGCCTTCGTAGACGAAGTCGGCCAGGAGGCTGATGGTGCCGAACGTCGTCACGAACCGCCAGGCACCCAGTCGCGGGGTCGCAGACTGGGCTCGCACGTTTACGACATTCTCAATCCCGTTGTCGCCCTTGGTCATCGACGATCACATCTGATGGAGCGCGGTGAATACCCGCTCGGTGTAGTCGGCCAGTAGCTCGTTGCAGTGTTTGAGCTGCTGCCGAGCCGCGGCAGCATTGGCGGCGACGAAGACGTCGCGGGCGGTGAGCTCACGGTGCCAGCGACGCAACCGGTCCAGACTCTGCTCTTCCTCCTCCAATTCGGCGAGGGTGAACTTGCCGATGCGGATCTCCTTGGCGATCTCGGCGTCGAATTTCCGGCATTCGGAAAGGAATTCGGCCCATTCCTCCTGCCGCTCGGCCGTGAAGAGGGCCTCGAGCCGAGCCGCGTCGGGCTCGCCACGACCCATGGCGTTCAGCACGACGACCTCGCCGTCCCCGCGGTCGGCCAACTCGATGGTTCTGGCAATGCCCTCGGCGAAGACCGGTGCATCGGGGATGATCCAGGCGCCCTGCCCCAACGACACCGCTCCGGCCCGCCGGAGCTCGCGCCAGACGGCGACGCGGTGTCGCGATGGTTCTGCCGGCACGCGCACCACCAGGACCAACCAGCGGGTGGGCTCGTTTTCGGTCACGTCAAGAATTGTAGCGGCTGTTACAGTGCCATCAGTATCGTCGTTCTCGCATCCAGCAAGGAGCAGATGTGACCACCATCAATGGTCTTCCCGCCCACGCACTGTTGGTGCACTTCATCGTCGTCCTGGCCCCGCTGACCGCCATCTTGGCCATCCTGAGCGCGCTATGGCCCGCGGCCCGGCAGCGCCTGGTCTGGCTCGTCTTCACACTTGCCGTCGTGACGGCGATCCTGACGCCGATCACGACGCAGGCCGGAGAGTGGCTGGAGCACCGCTCGGGCCGATCACCGCTGCTGCATGCTCACACCGAACTGGGCGACACGATGATCTACTTCTCGCTCGGGCTCGTGGTCGCTGCGGTGTTGCTCGCCGTCGTGCACGTCCGTGAGAGCCGTGGGCACTCGCTGAATACCATTGCGCTGTGGGCGATTGCGGGGGTGGTGATCGGGGTGAGCATCGCCACCACCGTGCAGGTCTACCGCATCGGCGATTCCGGAGCGCAGTCGGTGTGGGCGCAGGACACCGGCGGGAGCTGAGCCAACGACGTCGTCGGCCCGTCGCCGACTGCGCTCGACGTGAGCCCCTCAGGCTGAGCTAGGACGGTGATACGTGGCCGGTGTCCAACGCCTCGTCGAGATCGACCCGATGCGCTCCGGGCGTGTCCGGGAGTTCGTGCCGCCCGCCACCCGACGTGCGGGTACGCCACAGCACGGCCGCGACCGTCACGGTCACGCCGGCCAGGATCAGGGTGGGCCAGGTCAGCATCTCGATGAGCCACAGGCGTCGCTGCACCTTGACGACCTTCGAACCGGCGTTGCCCAAGCGCTCCAGCGTCTGCATGGGTCGCGGGTTCCCGTTGCGGGCTCGGAGAAACCACCGCGGTGACGTCGGTGACGATTTCGGGACTGAGCGACGCTTGGCACGCACGACCAGCGCATCGTGCTGTTTCAATGGACCACGTGTCCCTCACCACCCCCGAGCCCAGCGAGCGGCCCGTCGACGGCACGGCGATCCGACCCGCCGTCGACGGGGTGGCCGATGGTCTTGCCGACCTCGACGAGGTCACCTGGAGCAGCCTGGAGCAGCTCGGTCGGGTGCTGCAGGTCCAGGAAGCGGGACTGCACGCCACACTGGTCGCGGTCCTGACCGCGGCCGTCGAGCTGATCGACGGGGCACAGGCCGCGGGGCTGAATCTCTACGAGAAGGGCAGATTCGCGCCGCAGGTGGTCCTCGGCACGGCGCCGCCCCTGCTTGACGAGCTGCAACAGCGCACCGGGGTCGGGCCGTGCATCGAGGCCTCCCGCGAGCAGTGCACCATCGCGATCACCGACACCCGCCGCGACGAGCGGTGGCCTGCCTTCACCGCGCAGGCCGTGCAGCTGGGCGTGCTGTCGATGCTGTGCGTTCCGCTGTGGGTCGACGAACGCCGGCTCGGCTCGCTGAGCCTCTACGCCTCCACCGCCGAGGCGTTCAGCGCGACGGCGACGCGGTTGGCGGGCCTGTACGCCACCCACGCTGCGCTGGCGCTGGCCGACGCCCAACGCACCGATCAGCTGCACCGGGTCGTGGCGAATCGCGACGTCATCGGGCAGGCCAAGGGCATCTTGATGGCGACCCGCGGGCTGCGCGCCGACGACGCGTTCGCGGTGTTGGTCAGGACGTCCCAACAGCTCAACCGCAAGGTCGTCGAGGTGGCCGAGGTGTTGGCGGCCACCGGTGCACTACCCACCGGGTGACCGGTCGATCGTCGCTGCATCTGATGGGGTCGTGACCAGCTGAACGCCCGGCGGCAGGTCGCTCACCTCGACCCCGCCGTCGGCGTCGACCGCGATGCTCAGCCTTCTCCCGCCCAGCGGCAGGTTCTCCAGTCGCACGGGCAGCAACCGGTCCGGGACGATCGGACGGATCTGCACACGGCCGTGCGGAAGGTCGGGGTGGAAGCGCAGCAGGCTGCGCAGCACCAGGCGCGACGACGCCGCCGCCCACGCTTGGGGCGAACACGACGTCGGATAGGGCACGGGCCGATCGAACTCGGTCCGCGAGAACCCGCAGAACAGCTCGGGCGGCCTGCCGTCGAAGTGATGACACGCGTCGAGCAGGCCCATGGCAATGCGTTGCGCCTCGTCGGTGAAGTCGTAGTAGGCCAGTCCGGCGACGGCGATGGCGGTGTCGTGAGGCCACACCGAGCCGTTGTGATAGCTCATCGGGTTGTAGGCCGTCATGTCGGTGGCCAGCGTGCGCACCCCGAAGCCCGAGTTCAACAGCGGCCCGACGAGATGGGCGGCCACCGCGGCGGCCTTGTCGTCGTCGACGATACCGGTCCACAGGCAGTGGCCCATGTTCGACGTGATGGCGTCGACCTGACGTTTGGCGCCGTCGAGTGCCACCGCGAACGCCTGCTGCTCGGGCATCCAAAACGCTTGATTGAACGCGGTTTTGAGCGTCTGCGCGCGGTGGCGCCACTGCTCGGCGCCGGGCGCGTCGCCGTCGCGGTCGGCGAGGTACGCCCGCGCCAGGAACGCGCCGTAGACGTAGCCCTGTACCTCGCATAGCGCGATCGGAGGGGCTGCCAGCTGCCCGGCGGCGAAGTTGATTCCGTCGAAGGAGTCCTTCCAGCCCTGATTGGCCAGACCGCGATCGGTGTGCCGGCGGTACTCCACGAAGCCGTCGCCGTCGGCGTCGCCGTACTCGAGGATCCAGGTCATGGCGCGGTCGGCGGCCGCCAGCAGCGCCGGTCGGTCGTCGTCGAGCAGGGCTCCCCACCGGTCGAGCTCGGCGAGCAGCATCACGAACAACGGTGTGGCATCGGCAGTTCCGTAGTAGGTCGTGCCACCCCCGAGGGCCATCGCCGCCTCCATGCCGAGGCGAACCTCGTGGAGGATGCGACCCGGTTCCTCGTCCGTCCGCGGGTCGACGCGGGTGCCCTGCAGTCGGGCGAGGGTGCGCAGCGTGTTGACCGCCAGGCGGGGATCGAGGCCCAGCGCCATCCATGCGGTCAGGAGGGAATCCCGGCCGAAGAGCGCCATGAACCACGGCGCACCGGCGGCCACGATCGGGCGGCCTGGCTGTTTCGGGTCCTCGATCTGCAGTGAGCCGAGGTCGCGGGTGCCGACCTCCAGAGCGCGGTTGAACGCCGAATCACCGGTGACGATCAAGGGATTCGACAATCGCCACGCCTGGAGTCGCCGCGCCGGGTCGCTGGTGTCGACCGGTTCACCGCAGCGGTGCCTGAGCCGGATGCGGTCGTCTCCGACCGACACCTGCACGGCGAGGCAGGTCGACCACTGCGACCGCTGGGGAACCACGATCCGGAAGGTGAACCCACCGGGCGTGACGACCGGATCCCCGGAGGCGGCCGTGATCTGGACACCGCGGGTGTAGTCGGGCCCGGCGAGCGTGAAGCCCAGCGATGCCATGCCGACGTCGACGGCCCGGCCGTGCGGTGGCTGGATCCTGCCCTCCTTGACGGCGAACAGATCTGCGAAGTCGGTGTCGACGGCCAGGGTCAGCGTGATCCCGACCGGCTCGGGGCCGAGGTTGCGCACCGTGACGTCCTCCCGCATGCCATCGCCAATCAGCCTGTCGCGCAACACCAGTAACGTGCTGTCGGCCAGCCACCGACGGGGCGGAGTCCGGCCGACGAACGTCGCACGGTACGGCTCGGTGGGCTCGTCGATCGTGGACAGGACCTGCACGGGCGCCCCGTCGATGGCCAGCTGCCAGCACGACAGCATCCGAGTGTCGGCGACGAAGAGCCCCTGTGGCCGGTCGCGATGGACGTCACCGGATGCGGCCGAGATGCAAAACGTCGAACCCTCCAGCAGCGTGATGGCTCCGTCGTCGCCGGCGACGGGAGGACCCGCCCCGGAGGCCCACGCGTCGGCCGCCGGGTCCTCGGTGCCCACGACGCTCACCGCGCCAACATCTCTCGATAGAGGTCGAGGTGGTCGTCGATCATGCGGGACGTCGAGAAGCGTTCGACGACGGCGGCCCGGCAGGCATCCCGGCTCAAGGAGTCGACGTCGTGGATCGCGTTCACGAGTTCGTCGAAATCGTCACAGAGGAAACCGGTCTCGCCGCTGTCGACGATCTCGGGTGCGGCGCCGTTGGGGCAGGCGATGACGGGCGTGCCGCACGCCATCGCCTCGATCATCACCAACCCGAACGGCTCCGCCCACTGAATGGGGTTCAGCAGCGCCTTCGCCGCGCCGAGGAGCGCGAGCTTCGCCTCACCGGCGACTTCCCCGATGAAGTCCACGTCGTCCCTGAGCAGCGGCTGCACCTGCTCGGCGAAGTAGGCGCGCTCGACGGGTTCGCGGTTCTTGGCCGCGATGACCAACGGCGTGCCCGCAGCCCGCGCTGCCAGGATGGCCTCGCGAATTCCCTTGTCCGGAGTCATCCGTCCGAGGAATACCAGATACCCTCCCCCACCGCTGCCGGGCGCGTAGTCGTCGGGATCGAGCCCATGATGAATCACGCGGTCGACGGCGATCTCCGGCGCGTGGGACGCCTGATCGTGTGAGACCGCCACGACGGGAACCCTTTTGCCGTAGCGGCCGTAGATCGCCCGCAGTTCCCCGCTGAAGGGGCCGTGACAGGTGGTGACGACCCGGTCGTGTCCGGACGCCAAGGCCCAGGCCGGCCCCAACAGCGTGTGGTCGTGGATCACGTCGCAGCCGGCCAACGCCTCGTATCCGCCCATCACGTGCGGCAATTCGACCTCGCCGAGACCGATGCGGTGCCAATCGGCCGCGGCGGTGCCGCGGACGGTGGGGACCCGTGCCGTGCTGTCACCGGTGGCATAGAGCACCACCTCGTGCCCGGCTGCGGTCAAGCCGTGCGCCAGTTGGCACACCACCGATTCGGTCCCGCCATATCCCGGCGGGGGGACCGCCGCCCACGGCGGCGCCAGCAGTCCGATCTTCAAGGGTTCCTTCGTCATGGGACCATCGTCGAAATTGGTGGTCACGACCGCACCGGCCCGACGGGACGGACGTCGGTGCTGCCGCTCGTTCCCGCAGAGCAATCCATACGGTCTGTGCCCCTTGCCCTTTGGTCACGTCCGGTGGTGGCACCGACGCGTGCGCCGACACCTGCGGGCCGATCATCACGTCTTGTCGGCCAGCACGTCGAGTCTGCTGACGTCCGGTGCCGAGGCGAAGAGTTCGTCGCCCTTCTCCGCCAGGGCCTTGCCGACCGGCCCGCCGAGATGGGTCTCGCGGGCCGCCTCGTCGGGGAACGCGTCGATGATGCCGAACGTCGAGGGACCGAATCGCACCGCCAACCACGGCTTCGTTCCGGGCTCCTGTTCGACGAGCGGCAACGCCGAGAGCAGGAACTCCTCGACCGCCTTCTCCTTGCCGGGCTTGGCCTC
Organism: Mycolicibacterium madagascariense; assembly: GCF_010729665.1. NCBI lineage: Bacteria > Bacillati > Actinomycetota > Actinomycetes > Mycobacteriales > Mycobacteriaceae > Mycobacterium > Mycolicibacterium madagascariense. The sequence continues at coordinate 3,299,871 of NZ_AP022610.1, forward strand.
GAGCCGTACCAGCAGCGCCTTGGTCACCATGGTGGTCTTCCTCTCGTCGTGGTGGTCGACGGGGGCCAGACTCCACCGCGGAGGCCGCGTGTCCCCGTCCCCACTCACCCTGCTCACAGGTCGTGGTCACGGCCTCGTCCCCCAGGGCCCTAAAAGTGGCTCGGGAGTGGACCTGTCAGGACGGTGCTCGCCTGCGCCCGGTGCTAGGTCGTGCTGGGTGACTCCGCGATCGCGTCCGCCGGGTGAGGGCCGATGAAGTCGACCCCGGCGCGAATGGCGGGACGGTGGCGCAGGATTCGATAGTGGGCCAGTCGGCCGAGCCCCTGCGTGGTGAACAGCCGTGCGCCGCGCCAGGAGCGGGCCAGCCGCTCGCTGGCGGCATAGGGGCTGTCCGGGTCGTCGGGATCGTGGATGACGAGCATCGGCGGATAGTCGGCCCGCCGACCGATCCGCGTCATGTTCGTGTCCTCCAGGGTCATGCCGATTCGCTTCTCCAGACGACGGTGTAGGCCCCTGCGGATCCGGCGGCCGAAGCCATGGCGTGCGGCGAACAGGTCGAGATAGAGCGGGTAGTCCCCCATCGGCGCCAAGAACACCAAGCGCCCGACGGGTGCACCCTGCGCGGCGGCCAGGGCCGTCGCATTGGCGCCGAGCGAATGAGCCACCACCGCGTGCGCGGGTCCGTGGGTCTCGATCATGGCCGCGATGGCGTGGGCGCACTCGATCGCGGTGGTACGCCCCGGCGCCAGCGCACCCGGATCGGACTCGTTGTGGCTGGGCAGGTCGAACGCGATGACCCGATACCCCGCCTGCACCAGCGGGGTGACGAAGACGGCCAGGTGAGGACGCTGGCCGCCCCATCCGTGAATCAGATAGACCGGTGGTTCCTGGCCCTGGCCCCACTCCTCACCCGCGACCCGATGCCCATCCCAGTACGCCTCCACCGGTCGCCCCGGGGACACACCCGGCGGCATGCGCAGACTGGATTCGAGAACCGGTGGCGTGCACCACAACTCGACGGCCCACCGCGAGCCGACGACGGGCGCCAACCGTTCGAGCAGTCCAAAGACCCGACGCACGCGCACACTGACCGGAGGCAGGATTCCGGACCCGACCACGTCGAGGGGGGCAACCTCGCCGGCTGCGGCCGACACCTCGTCGGGTGCTCCTTCGGTCATGAATCGCGATCGTAGTACGACGTGGCCCGGCAACGACCGCGGAGACCTCGTTGGGGCCCCGCACCCCGCTGACGTTCCCCGGCACCGTCGGATCAGCGATGATCGGGCGATGGCGTACGGGGCGGTGTGGCGCAGCGTCGTGGGGGCGCTGCGGCCGGGGCCGAGTCCGCTGGCAACGGCGGCGGCGTTGCGCGCGGTGGGCGGGGCCGGTGTCATCGCGCTGGCCGGTGCCATCCTCGGGGACCTGCGCGTGGTCGGAGTGGCCTATCTGGGGGCGGCGTGTTCGGTCGCCTTCGTCACCGGCGGCACCTACGGCAACCGTCTGCGTGCGCTGGCCGCCCAGGGCACGGGAGCGATCGTGGGAATCGGCGTCGGCGCGACGCTGCCCCACTCCGCGGTCGCCCTGGTGGCGGCGGCCACCGTGGTGGGCGTGGTCTCCGGTCTCGTGGGCGCCCTCGGCGCCAACGCCCCCGGGATGGGGATGATGCTCAGCATCGGGCTGGCCTTCGGGCAGTTCGGCGCATCGACGCTGCCCTGGTGGCAGCAAGACCTGTGGTACTCGGCGGGCACGGCGGTCATCGCCGTGGCGACCCTGTCTCCCTGGCTCTTTCGGCGTGGGGTCCTGGAGCGGCAGGCGGTGGCCGACGTGTACTTCGCGGCCGCGGCCCTGTGCACGGCCACCGGCGGCCCGGCGGCCCGGGCGGCGCGGATGAACCTCGCCGCCGCGTCGGCTCGCGCACGTGCCGCCGGTGGCGACGCACGCGCCGAGATGGTCGCCTTCGCCGCCGCGAGTGTCTACGCGCGAGGCGTGCCCGTCCCGCCGCAGACCGTCGCGGCGGTCACGACGGCCGGCTCGAGAGTCCTTGCGGGCCAGCCCATGCCGATGACGATCGACGGCCCCCGGTCAGCGGACCCCGAGGTGCGGGCCCTCTGCGATGCCCTGACGGCTGCCGCACGTGGCCCGGAATCGCCCCGACGCCCGGCCGGTGCCGCGCTGCGGGCCGCGGTGACGCGGCAGGCGGTGGCCAACGGTGCGCGCATCGGCCTGTGCATGGGGTCCGCGACGGCCATCACCGTGGGTCTGCACGAGCCCGCCCATGCCTTCTGGTTACCACTGACCGTCGCGGTCATCGTGCGACCGGAATACGCGTCGGTGTTCGTCCGCACGATCAACCGGGTGTGCGGCACGGTGCTCGGCGCCGCCGTCGCGGCCGCCGTCCTCTGGGCCTACCCCACCGGGTTCGCCGTGGCGATCGCCGCGGCGGCGGCGCTGGGCTTCGCGGTGCTGACCGCCCCGAAACTGTACGCGCTCAGCATCATTGGCGTGACGGCGTCTGCGTTGCTCTCGGGCTCGATCGGACACGTCGACCTGGTGCTGCCCGTGCTGCGGCTCTGGGACACCGTGATCGGCGCTGCCGTGGCCATCGTCGTCGGATACCTGCTGTGGCCCGGTGCGCGTCGGCTCCCCCAGGCGGCCCGACTCGATGCCGGAATCGCCGCGGCCCGCCGATACCTGGGCGAAGCCGTGCAGCCGTCCGGTGACCGCTCTCGGTGGCAGCCCTCCCGCGACGAGGCCTACCAGCTGGCGCACCGGGCCCGCGCCGCGTGTGAGGCCGCGCTCCTGGAACCCCCACCCGTGGGTGCCGCTGCCGGTGCCATGCTCGCGGCGGCGACCGAACTCGAGGACGTCGTCGACGCCATCACCGCCGTCGCTGCCGCCACCGAGGCGGGCATCGACGCCGCCCCGCGAGCGGACGCGGTCGGTGAGCGGATCGCCGCACTGGAGGGTGCAGTGGCGGCCACCGGCCCACGTTCAGCCTGACGACGGGGGCTCGCGCGGCCGACCAGGGCACGCGATTTACAAAATATTTGCATTCCGTTTCTACAGTCTGCGACGGACCCCGGTGCGACGAGTCGCGACCCCGGTTGTCGCGGCACGTCTGCACGCCGCGCGCAGCCCGGCTCGAGACACGTTCCGGGTGGCCCGTTCGCGGGGTACGGGTCCACGGTTGGCGGTGGCCAACTCGTCGTGGTCCCCGCGGCACGGCGAACCGTGTCGCGGGGACCGCGCACGCCTCGCGCCCGTCATTCGACCAACGACGCGGCACGGGGGTGGCCGAAGAGGCCCGGGAGGCCCCCGCTGGCCAGGAAGACCACCTCGTCGGCCGCGCCGATGGTGCCGTCCTCGATCTCGGCGACCAGTCCCGCCAGTGCCCGTGCGGTGTACGTCGGATCCAGCACCAGACCTTCGGTACGCGCGGCGAGACGCAGCGCCTCGGCCGCCGTGGCAGTCAGGGCCTCATACCCCGATCCGACCTGATCTTCGCGGATGCGGAGGTCCTCGGCCACCGTGCTCTCGCCCATGTCGGCGAGCAGGGCGGCGACCTGCGCGCGGGCATCGGGGACGGCGCCGGTGTGCACTCCCAGCACGCGGTGGGCACCGAGCGCGGCGACCAGGCCGGCCATGGTGCCGCCCGAGCCGACCGCGCACACCACGTGGGCGCAGTCGGGACGCTGCCCGGCGATCTCGCGTCCAGCGAGCCGATAGCCTTGCGCGCCAACGGCATTGGACCCACCGAAGGGAATGATGACCGGATGCCGACCCTGCTCGCGTAGCTCGTCGGCGGTGCTGGCGGCGGCGGCCCCCAGCGCCTCGTGGCCGCCGGCCACGTCACCGGTCCAGACGATCGTGGCGCCGAGCAGACCGTCGAGCAGCAGGTTGCCCTGCACGCCCGAGGCCGGCGCACCCGGGAAGACCAACACGGCGCGCAGGCCGAGCCGAGCCGCGGCAGCCGCGGTCAGGCGGGCGTGATTGGACTGCGGCGCGCCGGTGGTGACGACGGTGTCGGCGCCCTCCGCCAGCGCGGCGGCCAGCGTCCACTCCAGCTTGCGAATCTTGTTGCCGCCGGCGGCGAGCCCGGTGAGATCGTCGCGCTTGAGCCACAGACCGTCGGCCCGCAGGCCGATCTCGGCTGCCAACCGGGGTGCGGCTTCCATCGGCGTCGGCCAGCTGGCCAGCGCCACCCGATCGGTGGGTGGAGTGCTCATCGACGATCTCCTCAGGGGAATGGGCGCCTCGCGTGGGCGGCCCCGATGGAGTCCCCCGTGACGCCGATGGTCTCCCATGCGTCGCGTTCCGCCAAGCGGGCGCCCACCGACCTGCTGGAGCCGGGGCGACGGTCCTCGGGATCGCGACCGTCGACGGATGCCGCGCCCGGCTCCCGGGGCCACCATTGGACAATGGCAAACATACCGTCAGTAGGTTGCGGAGGCCGATCCGATGACAGGCCGCCTCGGGACGTGCGACGGGTGCTCCTGGCCGGTCGGCTCCGGCGTGACAGCTACGGGCCTACATGCCACCGATGCCGGGCGTGTCTCCCGTGCGCGGTATTGGGCGATCGACGTCGCCGAGTCGCGGAGAAACAAAGTTAGATCTGCCACGGTGTATGGCGCACTTCGCTAACCAGAACGCGACCGACCTCACCTCGGCGTGGTTGCAAAAGCAATCATCGACCGCTCTCCAGCAAATTTCATATCGCCGAAGAAACGGTGGTCACCGGGTAGTTGCCAGTGCAACCACCAACGATCTCCAAGGTATTGTGCAGTTTGCTAGTGAGATCGTGTGGCTAACCTATCTCGCACTAGGGCGTTCGGCTCGCAGACGGTAGGCCATCCGACGACGGAAAGGCAGCACATGGTGACGCACGACGTTCACGGTCTTGGCGAATTCTCACCGAGGTGGCTCGCCGATCAACTCGACGACCGCGGTCTGGTGCGCTTGCAGGACGTGTTCTCTGCAGAGTGGCTCGACGCCATGCGCACGATGGTGGTGGACTACATCGCCGCCAACGGCGACCGCGACTTCTACCTCGACCGCGCCGATCAGGAGGTCGGCTCACCGGCGCACCGATTGACGTCCGACCCCGCGGTTCGCCGGCTTTTCGCAGAGACCGCCAATCTCCGTCGGCCCCATGTCGATTCGGCGGATGCACCGATGCGGTGTTCGATGCTGGTGCGCACCGGCACGGTTCGCAAGGCCCCCTCACACCTGTTTCACTACGACCCCTGCGTCCTGACCATGATCGTGCCGATCTTCATTCCGCAGGGCCCCTTGGGCACCTGCGGCGAGCTGGCCGCCTTCGGAAACACACGACCGTTCCGTCGCTTCCATGCGACGCACCTCGCCGACGTGCTGCTGACGCACAACCGTTGGTATCGGCGCCACACCACGAAGAGGGTGCACGACGCCCCCGAGAAGTACGTCGTCCCACTGCAACCCGGTGATGCATATCTGTTCTGGGGCTACCGCACCTATCACGGCAACCTCGGGTGCGCGCCAGGCGTGCTGCGCACGACCCTGGTCCTGAAGTTCGGGGCCGTGCATCCCGCGGATGGTTGGCTGTCGAAGGTGGCGTGGCGATTCAGCCGGAGTCGACGCGACATGCAGCGCTTCCAGGGCCGCTCCGCGCTGCCCCGAAGAGCAGCTGACGACGTCGCCAGCCCGAGCCGGGAGGTTCCCGTCGCCCGACGCTAGGGCACGATGACCCCCGGGCGTCCGGTCCCGCCGTCGAGCTCGTCGAAGCGCGTGTCGATACAGTATCGATGATCTCGGCCGGCGAAGGGAACGCACCATGGGGCGCGACGTCAAGGTCCTGGTACTCCTGGAGCCCGACCCCGAGCTGCCCCCGCCGCCGCTCGACCTCCTCCCCGCCGACGTCGACGTCGTTCAGGTGGGACCAACGCCCAGCGACGAGGAGTTGGCCGGTGCGACGGTGTTGTACGTCTGGGATCACCGGTTCGCCGATCTCGGCCCGATCCTGCGCCGCACGACTCAGTTGCAGTGGGTACACGCCGCCTCGATCGGCGTGAATCGGTTGATGTGCCCGGAGTTGTCGGCCGTGACCCTGACGAATTCGCGCGGAGTGTTCGACACGTCCATCAGCGAATGGGTCCTGGCCGCGGTGCTCGCTCACGTGAAGGACCTTCGGGAGACGTGGCGGCTGCAGACCGAGACCACCTGGACCTACCGCACCACGGGCCGGCTCGCCGGTACCCGGGCGGCGGTCGTGGGAACGGGCTCGATCGGGCGAGCCATCGCAGACCGCTTGTCCCGTCTGGACGTTCGGGTCACGTTGGTGGGCCGTCGCCCGGGTGAGGACCCCACGTTCGGGACGGTCCACGGTTCCGACGACCTCGTCTCGATCGCTGCCGCCGTCGATCTGCTCGTGCTGGCCGTCCCGCTCACGCCAGGGACCACGGCCCTGGTGGACGCCGAAGTGCTTGGCGCGCTTGGCCCTCGAGGCCTCGTCGTCAACGTGGGACGGGGGCCCACGATCGTCGAGTCCGACCTCGTCGACGCGCTGCGGAACGGGACGATCGCCGCGGCGGCACTGGACGTCTTCGACGTCGAACCGCTGCCCGCCGACTCCCCGCTGTGGGCCATGCCGAACGTCCTGGTGTCGCCTCACATGTCCGGTGACTACCGCGGTTTCGAGGTCGACATGATGGACGTGTTCACCGACAACCTCGAACGGTGGCGGCGCGGTAACTCACTGCGCAACGTCGTCGATCCCGCGGCGGGCTACGTGCCGCAGTGACGTTTGGCTCGGACGGTCGCCGTCAGCTGACCTGCTCGACCGGCTCGTACCAGCGCTTGCGGACACCGATCTTCGCGCGCAGTCGCCAGCGACGCGTCTTGGGCGCCTCGGCGAGCGCAGTCCGCAACGCCTCGATCCGGGCCTGGACGCGGCCCCTCACCTCGGCGTCGATCCCGGGTCGCTCCACCCAGGCGTGCAGCGACGCGAGATTCTGATCCGCGGTATACCAGAAGCCCCAGTCATCGCAGAGCACGTCCAGGATGCGATCGAGATCGATTGCCGCAGAACCGTTTCGAACGACGGCGTGCTCACCGAACAGGACGGTGAGGTCGATCAGATCGTTGGTGGTGATCTCGTGGATCTGCAGTTTGGACAGCACCAGATCGGCCACGGGGACGCACGGGTCGGCCAGTTCGAGCCGGTGCAGGAACTTGATGGAGTGCGCCATCACCAGGGTGTCCATGAAGACGTCGATCTTGATGCCCGTGTCGGGATGTCCGAAGATCTGCCGCTTGATCCCCCACTCGCGCAGCCCCCGCGCAGCCGGGTCGGCCTGGTAGCCCTGTGCCTGGAAGAACGCGTCGATCAGCTGGTGGTCGCGGTCGCGGCCCCAGAAGTCGATGTCGTAGAACGGGCGTCGTCCGAGATCGCCCATCAGCGGGCGGTGCTGGGCGCAGTGCAGGTGTACGGCAACGGACCCGGTGATCCGCAGCAGCAGGGACTGCGCCGCCGCGGCGTCGACGAGGCGGGTCGCCTCGCCGGGTATTCGGGCGGCCCGATCCCGCGTCGCGGCGTCGGTGCCGTCCACTATTCGACCGGGATCTCGTCGAACTGACCCTTCAGATCCGCACCCTGCCGAGCGCGGTAGATCCGGAAGGCGGCATACCAGGTCAGTGCGAACACGGTCACGGCGATCGTCATGACCTCCGAGAGATGGTTGTTGGCACCGTAGTTCACGTCGACCAGCAGTCGGTAGAAGACGAACACGACGCAGACCAGTGCCACGACGCCGATGATCGAGATCACCGGAATCTTGGCGATGCGGTAGGCGACCGCCGAGGAGTCGAATTCGCGCTTGCGGCGGAACGGAAAGATGATCGCCGCAAGGCATACGCCCATGAACGGAATGCATTGTCCGAGAAAGCCACCGAGCACCAGGATCGAGCTGGTGAAGGCGTAGAGGCATACCCAGACGAGGGCGATCCCGGCCGACAGCGCCAGCGCCCAGGTCGGGGTGTGGAACTTCGCCGACACCGAGGAGAACCACTTGGGGGCCATGCCGTCGAGCGACCAGGCCAGCATGCTGCGGGTCGAGACGATCAGCGAGCTCGCGCCGACGAAGAACAGCAGCGAGAGCACCCACAGACTGTTGACGACGGTGAGGATCGGATTGCCGCCGGCGATGCCGGTGTACAGGTTGACGTACGGAGAGGCGTTCAGGGGGAACTGGTCGGGGGTGACCTGTGTCGAGGCCAGCATGAAGTCGCTCCCGAAGGCCATGCGGTAGAGGAACATCAGCAGCATCATGGCGCCGCCCATCGTGACGATGGCCAGCGTCATTCCGCGCAGCTGGCTGCGCTGCCCGTCCTTGACCTCGCCGCCGAAGCTGACCGACAACACCGCGAACCAGAGGGAGAACGCCGGCCATGCCGCGTAGAACGCGGTCTGCGACAGGCTGAACGGGTGATGGGTCTCGCCGCCGGCCTTGATGACGTTGTCGTAGGCGCCGGCCCCGGCCGCCGCATCGAATTCGTGGTGGAAGTTCAAGACGCCGGTCGCCGCCAATGCCAGGGTGATGAAGGTGACCACCAGGCTGACCGCGGTGACGTAGCTGGCCCAACGTTGGACCTTGAAGTAGAGGCCCGCCCCGCGGTACTGCACCAGCGAGAACACGCCGATCACCAGCAGGCCACCCAGGAACAGGCCCCACTTGCCTGCGAAGAAGTTGCCCGCGTCGACCAGTCCCTGGTCATGCTCTTGGAAGCCAAGCGAACTCAGCATCGGCGCGATCCCGAACTTGGCGAGGAACGCCCCGTTGACGCCGGTGTAGAAGAGCTGCCAGAAGACCAGGGACATGCTCAGCACGATGCCCGCGACGGGATGCAGGATTCGCGACATGAACACGTAGTCCCCACCCGAGCGCGGATAGACCATGCTCAGCAGGGCGTAGCAGCCGGCGATGAAGAGCCCGGCGACGGTGGCGATGAGGGTGGCCAGTTCCATCGACGCGCCCGGATAGAACGTCCAGGACGAGACGATGAAGATGATGTAGCCGAGCGCGATCTGCTGCCAGCCGTAGAACATCACGTCGTCGGTGCGGACCTGTCGGACCAGGCCGGAACTGGCGCGCGTGAATACGCCTGGCGCACTGGGGATCTTGGTGTTGAACGTGGGTGCAGCCATGGCGTTCAGCCCCTTACGAGGTGGGTGTTGAGGAGGCCGTGTCGCTCGTCGACGTCGATGAGGAGACCGCCCAGGATTCCTTCTCCGTACTCGCTGCCCGGGTTGCCGATCGGCACCCCGTTCAGCTCACGCACACCCCGGGATTCGTGGATGTGCCCGTGCAGCCCCAGCATCGGCGTGTAGGTCGCGATGGCGTCGCGGGTGGCGGTGCTGCCGACGGGCACCATGTGCGGCCCGCCGGAGGTCACCACCGCGCGCAGGTCGTCGCTGAGTTGCGGCGCGTAGTCCAGGCCCGAGTCATGCGGGGGCACATGGAGATTCATGATCGTCCTACCCGGGTCGGCCACCTCGGCCATGACTTCGTCGATGCGCTTGCCCAGCTCCTCCTCGGAGACGTCGCGCGGGCAGGCCCACGGCGTGACGTTGCCGTAGCCCATCCCCATGATCTGATAGCCGCCACCGAGGTCGACGACCGTGCCATTGGGGTCCTCGATCAGGCTCGAGCGGGCCAGCATGTCGTCGACCTCGAAGTAGTCGTCGTTCCCGCCGCTGATCAGGATGCGGACGCCGGTGCCTGCCAGCCGGTCCTCGGCCATGTCGATCCAGCGCTCGACGCGCTTGAGGATCAGCGAATGGAATAGCGCGTCGGTCTTGTCCTGGTCGGCGGCGTAGACGGCGTACTCGTCGGGGGTGGTGAGGAAGGCGTACTCACCGGCGTCGGCGATCATCCCCAGCAGGTGCTCGAGCTGAGCCCCCGCGCTGACCTTGCGTTCGATTCCGGCGAAGCGGGCCTTGTACTTCCCACGCTTGTACTCGATGACCGGGACGATGAACTTCCCGGTGATGTCGCCGCCGATGACGATGGTGTCGGCCTCGTAATGCTTGGGCGTGGCCAGGAACTTCTTCCAACATCGCTCGCTGCCGTGGATGTCGCTGCAGAAGTACATCCGCATCGCTGGCACCTCCCGGGGTGACTGTCGTCCGATGGCTCGAAGCTATGGGCTACGTGTTTCGTGGGCGATAAATGAGCGTGTCGATAACGTATCGAAAATGTCGTGATCGTCTCTTCGTGCTATCAATTGACCACAGGAAAAACACAAGTCGATACGTCATCGATTTGGCACGCGATTTCCTACCGACGAACGTGGAGGCAGCGGTGAACGAGGACAGGATGAGTCCGGTGGTCGGGGCGGGCACCGTCGAGTACGAGTGGATGACCTGGCCGGAGATCGCCGCCGCCGCAGCCGCCAATGCACCGGTCGTCATCGCCGTCGGATCGACCGAACAGCACGGACCGCACCTGCCCGTCAGCGCCGACTGGGTGGTCCCCCAGGCGCTGCTGCGCCTCGCTGCGCAGCGGCGTTCGTTCGTCGTGGGGCCACCGGTACGCCTGGGCTACCGCTCGCGACCGGCCAGCGGGGGTGGCCAACAATTCCCCGGCACCCTGTCACTGCGCGCCACGACCTTCATCGCGATGCTCGAGGATCTGCTGGAGGAACTGATTCGCACCGGATTTCGTCGAATCGTGTTGTACAGCTGGCACTTCGAGAACGCCAACTTCGTCTACGAACCGGCCTACCTGGTGTCGGGGCGCTGTCCCGACGTGAAGATCGTCGTGGTCGAAAACGGCATGCCCGACTTCGCCGACGCCGATCTGGACGTGCTGTTCCCCGACGGCTTCCCCGGCCTGGCCCTCGAACACGCCGCGGTCATCGAGACCTCGCTGTTCGAATACCTGCGACCGGCCACGGTCCGGATGGACCGCATCGTCGACGACGCGCCGGCCCGGCACGTGCCGTGGGACGTCCTTCCGATCGACCCGTCGATGTCGACCCCCACCGGCGTCCTCGCCTCGGCGACCCAGGCCACGGTGGCGAAGGGCGAATTGCTGACCGAACGGATCGTGGACCACATCGTCTCGATTCTGGACGGCGAGTTCCCGGCGCTCGATCGCGCGTCGATGCTGTTGTCGACCGACGAGGGCCGCTGACGTGCCGGGCACCGCGTTGGTCACCGGGGCTGCGAGCGGCATCGGCCGCGCCACCGCCCACGCCCTCGCCGCTCGGGGCTACGTCGTCGCGGTCAACCACCTCGACCGCGCCGTCGAGGCCAAGCAGGTGGCCAACGACGTCGGCGGCATCGCCTATGACGCCGACGTCTCCGACGTCACCGCGGTCGCGGCGATGGTCCAGGCCGCCGAAGCCGACCTGGGCCCTCTCGACGTGGCGGTGGCCTGTGCCGGCTTCGACGTCGACGTGCCGCTGGCGGACGTGACGCCCGAACTGTGGGACCGCAGCCTGGCGGTCATCCTCGGGGGCTGTGCGAGCGTCATCGCCACCGTGGGCCCCCGCATGCGGGCCCGTCGTCGCGGCTCGATCGTCGCCATCTCCTCCGAACTGGCCCTGCTCGGAGACGAGGACCACGTGCACTACGTGACCGCGAAGTCCGCGATCCTCGGCCTGGTCCGCTCGGTGGCCCGCGAGTACGGTCCAGACCAGGTGCGCGTCAACGCCATCTGCCCCGGGCCGACCGACACCGAGATGCTGACCGAACGGTGGCGCGCCGAGGACTACCGGCTCGGCATCCCACTCCAAAGATTCGGTACGCCAGCCGAATTGGCCCGTGCCATCGTCGACGTCGCGGAATGGACGTGGCTGACGGGTCAGGTGGTCTCACCCAACGGCGGGGTGGTCATCCAGTGAGCGGCCAGGTCGCACTGGTGACGGGTGCAGCCGGCGGCATCGGACGCGAGATCACCCGCGCACTCACCGCAGCCGGATGGACCGTCGCGGCAACCGATCTCGCCGACGCAGGCGAAACATCGAGCGCCGCACAGACATTCCCCGCCGATCTGAGTGGTGGCCGGGCGGCGTGTCACGCCGTCGTCGACGACGTGCTCGGCCACTTCGGGCGGCTGGACCTCCTGGTCAACAATGCGGCGACGATGACGGTCGTCGAGCCGACGGTCGCGACGATGCCGCTGTGGTGGCGCGACATCGCCGTCAACCTGAACGCTCCCCTCTGGCTGACCCAGGCCGCCGCCCCCGCCTTGCGGCAGAGCCGGGGCCAGGTCGTCAACATGTGCAGCATCTCCGCACTGCGGGGTGAGCCGGGCTTCAGCGCCTATGCGGCGAGCAAGGCGGGACTGCTGGGGATGACGCGGTCGCTGGCCCGCGAGCTCGCTCCCGCCGTCAGGGTGAACGCGATCGCCCCGGGGCCCACCGACACCGAGCAGCTCACCCGGGATGCGGAATTCGCCGGTGTCGGTCTGGACGAGTTGCGTCGGCGGTACGCCTCGGCCATGCCGTCCGGACGGTTGGTCACCCCGGCCGAGGTAGCCGATCTCGTCGTATTCCTCTCTGCCGCAGAATCTTTCACCGGTGAGTGCGTGCAGATCAACGGCGGGATGCTGATGTCGTGAGAGGATGCGGTGTGACGCCGTCGGAAATCCGTTGCCGCCGGCGGGGGAAGGGGCGGAACGGCGATGGCGCAGCGTCAGGGTGATCAGGTCGACGTCGGGGTCTCACCCGGTGACAGCGACCGCCGGGGCTACATCCTCGTCGTCGCGGCCCGGCTCTTCGGGGAACGGGGTTACCTCAACACGACCATGACGGAGATCGCCCGTGAGTGCGGGCTCGGTCAGTCGTCGCTGTACTACTGGTTCCGGCAGAAGGAAGACATCCTGCTGGGCCTGCTGGCGCTCAACCGCGTGTCCCTGGCATTCGCGGAACGGATGTTGGCCGAGACCGGTTCGCCCGCGGTACGCCTGCTGCGACTGCTGCGCTTCGACATCCTCGAGCTGTGCTCGTCGTCGGTCGACATCTGCGAGGTGGAGGTGCTCGCCGAGCGTCAACCCGACGTATTCGCCGAATTCTGGGCCGACACCGCGCTGCTGCACCGCTACGTCGGAAGCCTCATCGGCGACGGCATCGCGTGCGGTGAGTTCGTCGATTGCGACGTCGAATTCGCCGCACTCAACATCTGCGCCGCCGAAGAAGGCGTGCAGCGGCGGTACCGCAACTCCGCGGCGCACGCCCCCGGCAGTTCGAGCCCATTCCGCCACCGGGACTACTCCCGTGAACACGTCGCGACCGAACTCTCGGCGATGCTGATACGCGGCCTGCTGCGCGACCCCGGCACGCTGGCAAGGATCACCGCTGCCGCGGCCGACCACGACGACGTTGCCCCTCCCCCGTGATGTCGGCGGTTTAGAGTCGACCCATGAGCGACACGTTCCGCGCCCTGGCCGACGAGAAGTTCGTCTCCCTCACGACGTTCAAGCGCGACGGGGACGGCGTGGCGGCACCGGTGTGGATCGTCGCCGACGGTGACCGGTTGGCGGTGTGGACCCCTGCCGATAGCTGGAAGGTCAAGCGGCTGCGCCGCGATCCCCGGGTCACGCTGGTTCCCTGCGGTCGGCGCGGCGCGGTCTCCGAGCACGCCGTCCCCGTCAAGGGGACCGCCGAGGTGCTCGACGATCCGTCGGTCGTGGCGAAAGTGGAAGCGACGTTGAAGGAGAAGTACGGGTTCGAGTATCGCGTGGTGACCCTCATCGAACGCATCGTGGCGCGCGGCGCCAAGCCGCGCGTCGTCATCGCCATCACCCTGGCGTGACCGACGTCAATTCGTCGGCGGCCGAGGGCTTTTCGGTCTCCAGACGACGCGCCGGGCTCAGGTGATCGCGGTCCCGATGAGGTGGCCGACGCCATAGGTGAATGCCAGGCCCACCGCGCCGCCGACGATGAGACGGATCATGGCCGTACCGATGCGCGCCCCGCCGATGCGGGCACTGATCGCGCCGGCCACTCCCAGGGCGATCAACACCACCAGCACCGTGACCGGCACGCGCCACGCCGCCGGCGGCAGCAGCATGGCCAGCAGCGGCAACAGGGCGCCGATCGTGAAGGATGCAGCCGAGGCCGCCGCAGCCTGCCGGGGCTTCGCGATGTCGTCGGGATCGAGGTTCAGCTCGGCATCCAGGTGCGCGGCGAGCGCGTCGTGGGCGTGCAACTCACGGGCGACCTGGGCGGCGGTGTCCGGTGACAGGCCCTTGGACTCGTAGATCGTGGTCAGCTCGGCTAGTTCGGCCTCGGGCATCAGTTCGAGCTCGCGGCGTTCCTTGGCGAGCAGCGCCGTCTGGCTATCACGTTGAGAGGACACCGACACGTATTCGCCGAGTGCCATCGACACCGATCCGGCGGCCAACCCGGCCAGCCCTGCCGTGAGGATGGGGCCCGTCGCCGTGGTGGCCCCTGCCACGCCGACGACGATGCCTGCTACCGAGACGATCCCATCGTTGGCGCCGAGCACCGCGGCCCGCAGCCAGTTGAGTCGGCCGGCGGCACCGTGATGGGGCTCGGCATCGTGGGGATGATCGACCTCCGTGGAGATGACGTCCGCGGAGAGCCCAACCGAGGGCGCGGGGTTGTCGAGGTTCATGCCATTCATGAAACACGTTGCGGCGGTGGTCGTGCCAGCGAGCCAAGGCTCGCCAAAGTAGCACGGGCGTGACGACCCTCGAAAGCGGTACCGGCAGTGAGGGATGCCTCACCATATCTTCATCGTCCGGCACCCGTTGACGAGTCCGACCGTCAAACGTTCTGTCGGACAATGGTTTTGCGACCATACGATCGAGTCGTCATCGAGTCCGCCCAACCCGATGCGACCACGCGGTCCCGTCATGGGGCTCGCGGAGGGAGCGCGTGCCCGCTCGGGTCGTCGTCGTCGCGACCTGACTCGTGGGCGAGATCACAGGCCGACCCACCTCGAACGATGGCGCGATACTCGAGCACACAGGTGCAGCCGCTGGCCGGGTGTTTCACCTGGCGGCCCGTGGGAACCCCGCCACCACACATCGCATCCGCGTGTGACCTCGCAAACGGAGGAGACATCATGCAGATACGAGTCGGCTTCGAGATGGCCTTCGACAGCCCACAACCCACCCCCATCATCTTCAACCTCAACGTCCACTACTCCCGGGTCTCCGATCTGGTGACCCGGGACAATCTGATGTTCGATCCGCCGGT
Organism: Mycolicibacterium madagascariense; assembly: GCF_010729665.1. Classification (NCBI taxonomy): domain Bacteria; kingdom Bacillati; phylum Actinomycetota; class Actinomycetes; order Mycobacteriales; family Mycobacteriaceae; genus Mycobacterium; species Mycolicibacterium madagascariense. The sequence continues at coordinate 3,315,075 of NZ_AP022610.1, forward strand.
TCCGGTCAGCGGCTATCGCGATCCCTTCGGCAATTGGTGCACCCGCATCGTGGCGCCGCCGGGGCGGATTCGGATCACCTCCGACGCCGTCGTCAACGACTCCGGCCGACCCGATGCCTTCGTCCCCGACGCCGAACAGGTACCCGTCGCCGACTTGCCGGAGGAGACGCTGGTGTATCTGCTGGGCAGTCGGTACTGCGAGACCGACCGGCTGTCACAGACGGCGTGGGACCTCTTCGGCGACGGACCGACCGGATGGGGCCGCGTGCAGGCGATCTGCGACTACGTCCATCAGCACCTCACCTTCGACTACCAACGCGCGCGCCACACCCGAACGGCGTTGGAGGCGTTCAACGAACGCGTCGGGGTCTGCCGGGACTTCACTCATCTCGGGGTCGCGTTCTGCCGGGCGATGAACATTCCGGCGCGGTATTGCAACGGCTACGTCGGCGACATCGGCATCCCGCCGCAGGCCTCCCCGATGGACTTCGCCGCGTGGATGGAGGTCTTCCTCGGCGGACGGTGGCACACCTTCGACCCGCGCAACAACACCCCGCGCATCGGTCGGGTGTTGATCGCACAGGGCCGCGACGCCGCCGACGTGGCATTGAGCAACTGCTTCGGCCCGAGCATTCTGACCGACTTCCGGGTGTGGACCGAGGAAGTCCCCTCGAGTCGTTGACGTTTCGCGGACGGCGGGTCAGACCCGCTCGCGCGCGGCCAATCGTCGTGCGCCACTGATCAATCCGGTCAGCACCGCTGCGACGACGAACGAGAAGATCGACGCGCTCATCCACGGCTGGGCGGTGAAGCCGATGAGCTCGGCCAGGCGCCCCCACGCCGCTGCCCACCACTGCACCTGTCCCGGGTAGATGAGCTGGTAGGTGATGAAGCCAAAGGCCCAGGGCAGCAACATGAGCCACCGCGATGGCGAGCTGGGGGTCAGATCCCACTCGCGTCTTCCGGAGAAGCAGAAGTAGTCCACGACGAGCACCGCGAACAGCGGTACGAAGACCGAGCCGATCAGCGAGAGGAAGCTCGCGTAGCCGTAGATGTCGACCGCCAGGGCGAGCACCGTGATCACGACACCGACCACGAGCGAGATCAGACGGCGGTCCCAGCGGGGGCGCAGATTCTGCGTGGACACGGTCGTCGAGTACACGTTGGCGAAGGACTGGTCGATTTCGCGGACTGCCAGGACGGCGAACGCCAACCCGCCCAGCGGAACCGCGATGAACGCGGCGAAGATGTGATCGCCGTCGGCGGCCACGGTGACCAGTGCCAGCAGACCCAGTGCGTAGCAAGCGATCTGGGCGAAGCCATAACCGAAGAAGGCGCCCGTGAACGCTGCGGCCGAGCTCCGGGAGTGCCTGGCGTAGTCGGCGGCCATCGGCACCCACGACACCGCGACCGCCACCGTCGTGTCGACGGCGATGCTGAACCCGGACCAGCTGCCCTCCGTCACGGACGGCAGCGGGTGGCTCAGCAGTTCGACGAACAGGTAGACCATCGCGATGAGCACCGCGACGGTGACGTACCGACGCAGCACCCTGATGGCACCCAGCGGATACAGCGACAGCAGCGTCGTGATCACGCCACCGACGACCACCCAAATCCATTGCGGCACGGAGGGAAGCACCGTGTTGGCCGCAGTGGAGATCGTCACCAGCTCGAAGGTGCCCCAGCCGATCATCTGCGCGACGTTCAGCACGGTGGGCAGGTAGGAGACGCGGCTGCCCAGCAGACCGCGAAGCAGCACCATCGCGGGTGCGCCGGTCTGCGTGCCGGGGATGGCCGACATCGCGACGGCCGCCGTGCCCAGGCACGTTCCGAGGACCGTCGCCAGCAGCGCTGCGAGCAGCGACAGGTGCGGCGTTCCCGGGCCGAAGGGCTGCAGGACGACGGCCGCTCCCGTGAAGCCGAGGAGGCTGACGCCCAGGTTTCCCCAGAGACCCAGCTGATCGAGCACCCCCAGTACCCGGGGCGCAGGCTCCACCAGGGTCGGAGGCACCTCGTCGCTGGCGACGCCATGGCTGAACGGGCCGTGGCCGAACGGACGGGGACGACTCACACCAGTCGACATCGCACTCACTCTCCCTACGCCGGCATTACCCGGTCAGGTTCATGCGGTCGGTGGCCCCACAGCCACCCTCTCAGCCCGGTGATCTCCGAGCTCCCGCGTTCCAACACGCTCAAGGTAGCGCACCGACGTCGGTTGGGGGGCGCGGGTGGGCGTTTGCCGTCCCGCCCCCGGTCGCGGTCAGCGCGCTCGGGGCGCAGTGCCCGGGTTCCGAATCCGGTCGGTCGTATCATGAGTGCTCACAACGGAGGGCTTTGGTGTGGGTGCACGGACGTCAGCACGTCGAGACGCCGACGCCGCGTCCACGAATGGCTCCGACGCCGGTTCCCACGCCCAGCGGCTGCTCGCCGCGATGTCGGAGTCGATCGCCGAGCACGGATACGCGCACACGACCGTCGCCGAGATCGTCCGACGGGCCCGGGCATCGCGGCGCACCTTCTACGAATGCTTTCCCGACCGTGAAGCGGCGCTCGTTGCTCTGCTGACCGAAGCCAATGAGCAGATGGTGCAAGCCATTTCGGCCGCGGTGGATCCCGGTGCGCCATGGGACCGGCAGGTGCGCCAGGCCGTCGAGGCCTGGATCGACCGCGCCGAGACCCAGCCCGCCCTGACGGTGACCTGGATCAGGGACGTGCCCTCACTCGGTGCGGCGGCCCGCTCCCTGCAGCGCCATGCCATGCAGGGATTCATCGACATGGTGCGGGCCTTGAGCAGCACCCCCGAACTGCGCGCAGCCGGAATCGAACCGGTGTCCAGAGTGCAGGCGATCATGCTGATCGGCGGGCTGCGCGAACTGACGGCCATAACCGTCGAGGCCGGTGGCCGGCTGCGCGACGTCGCCGAGGACGCCGTGCAGTCGGCGATCGCGCTCGTTCGACCCGACTTCTGACACCCCGTTGCCGTGGCAGGTACGTTCGCGTACCGTCGAGGTGGTACGTCGATGTACCCGACCCCGACGGAGGAGATGACGTGGCCGAAGCAACGACGGACCCGGTGCGGTTCCCCCCAGGTCCCCGGCTGCCGAAGGCGCTGCAGGGACTGGGCTTCGTGACCGCGCGCCAACAGTCGATGGCGTTGGCAGGCAAGCGATTCGGCCCGGCCGTGACGTTGAACCTGCCCATCTTCGGCAAGGCGGTCGTGATCAGCGACCCCGCCCTGATCAAGGACGTCTTCACCACCAACCCCGAACTGCTGGGCCTGGAGTCCAACCTCGGCGCGGTACTGGGTCCGGGGTCGAGCTTCAGCCTCAACGGCGAGGAGCACCGGCAGCGGCGCAAGCTGCTCGTTCCGCCCTTCCACGGCAAGCGGATGAAGACCTACGAACAGCTCATCGAGGAGGAGACGCTGCGCGAGATCGCGACGTGGCCCGAGGGGGTGGAGTTCGCCACGCTGGAGTCGATGATGCGGATCACCCTGAGTGCGATCCTGCGGGCCGTGTTCGGTGCGCAGGGCCAGGCCCTCGACGACCTGCGTGAACTACTCCCGCCCGCGGTGTTGCTCGGTTCGCGGCTCGCCGTACTGCCCCCGCTGGCCCGACGAGACTTCGGGCCGGGCACCCCGGGCCGACGTCTGCGCGACTTCCGGCGGCGGTACGACGTGATCGTGCAGAAGCTGGTCGACGACGCCCGGGCCGACCCCCAACTCGACGAGCGGTCCGACGTGCTGTCGATGATGCTGCGGGCCTGCTACGACGATGGGTCGCCCATCACGTTCGAACACCTGGCCGACGAGTTGCTGACGCTGCTGGTCGCCGGGCACGAGACCACCGCCACGACGTTGGCGTGGACCGTGGAACGACTGCGTCGCCACCCCCGATTGCTCGAACGTCTCACCGCCGAGGTCGACGCCGGCGGATCGGACCTCCTGCAGGCCACCATCTGGGAGGTCCAGCGGACCCGCCCCGTCATCGACGCCACCATCCGCTGCACGCGCACGCGACTCCGCTTGGGCGAGTGGGTGATTCCCGAGGGACGCACACTGATCGTCAGCTTCACCCAGGTACACGACTCGGAGACCAACTTCCCGGCGGCCGACGCCTTCGACCCCGACCGCTTCACGGACGCCAAGCCGGACACCTACACGTGGATTCCCTACGGCGGCGGAGTGCGTCGCTGCATCGGCGCCGCCTTCGCCAACATGGAGATGATGGTGACGCTGCGCACGCTGTTGCAGACGTTCGAGTTGGTGCCCACCCAGGCTCCGGCCGAGAAACGCCAATCCCGCGGCATCGCCAACGCCCCCAAACACGGCGGTCTCGCCGTCGTCCACCGCCGCGCGCCCCGCGCGGAACCTGCCGCGTCGCGCGCCGACGCCGTTCCCGCGACGCCCTAGGCTCAGAGCCCCCGCCCCCTGGCCCCCGGGAACGGTGGTCGACGAGCAGCGTGCCGTGTGAGAACCCTAGGGTGGGTGACGTCACACGATGTGGAGATCGAGGTGCGCGCGTCTGTGGCGACTCGCCGATAAGCGGGTAGCGAGGGAGCCGACTCCAGCATCCTGGTATGGCCGTGTCGACGACACACCGGACAGGGGGCGGGGAACGACAATGCGGTTCGAGTCCGCGGGGGAAGCCCGTGGCACGGGTCTCCGATTCGCCGACTACTGGCGCGAACCGGATCACTACGCCTGGATGGTCGGCTACCTGCGCGCCCGCGGCCTGGCCACCCGGGTGCGGCTGTTGATCGCCGGGGCGACCGCGAGCTACCTGTTCCTGCCGTGGTCGATGCTGCTCAGCGCGGCCGGGCCCCGCGGACCGTGGCAGCGCGCCGCCGTCATGGTCGCGACGGGAGCCGTTCTGCTCGCCAGCGCGTCGTTTGCGACGAACTGGCCGGCCCGGCGATGGTCGGTCGTCCGCGCCGTGCTCGCCGGCGTGGGGACCGCGCTGGTGTGCCTCAGTTACACCGATCCGATCGTCGGGCTCGTCGGCTGCGCGACCTTCGCCATGCTGGGCGGTTACATCGCGTTCTTTCACTCACTGCGGCTCCAGACCCTCAACCTCGGCCTGGGCCTGCTGGTTGCAACGGTGCTGGCCTCTCGTGCGCTGATGGACACGCGCGGCGAGGTCATCGCGACTCTGAACGTGTACCTCGTCGTCGCGGTCACGATCCTGGCGCTGCCGGCGACCGCCCACGTCCTGGCGCACTTCCTGGGCGGAGATCTCAATACCTCCGACACCGACCCGCTCACCGGGCTGCTGAACCGACGAGCGTTCTACCGTGCCACCCATCACCTGCTCGCCACCGCCGAGGGTTCGCCTTCCCGTCACCTCAGCGTGTTGATGGTCGACCTCGACGACTTCAAGGGCCTCAACGACTCTCAGGGCCACCGCGCGGGCGACGCCGCCCTCGTCGGGGTCAGCCGCCTTCTCGTGAACCACACCGCCGACGACGCCGTGGTCGCCCGCGTCGGCGGGGAGGAGTTCCTGATCGCCGACCTGGCCGACCCATCGAGCGCCCAGCGGTGTGCCAGTGCGCTCTGCGCGATCATCACCGCCGCGGAATACGACACCACCGCCAGCATCGGCGTCGCCAGCGCTGACCTCGTCGCCCATCCCTTCACCGATGACCGCGCGCTCATCGACCACCTCATCGACCAGGCCGACACCGCCATGTACGACGCCAAGCGCGCCGGCGGGAATCAGTTCCGTTCGGCGCCCTGACGCCGCCCGGGCCGACGGCCCGCCATCGACTCCGATGTCGAATTGCCTTGCTGCAGAGGATATCTCGACCTCGCGACGTCAGCCGATGCGGTCGCGGAGTCCGGCGCGGCCGATGAGGCCGGTCTTGCTGCTGGCGCGATAGACGTGACTTTCGACGGTGCGGACCGACAGGTGCATCATCTGGGCGATCTGGCGATTGGTCAGACCGCGGGCGACCAGGGCGACGATCTCACGCTCGCGTTCGGTCAACGGCGCCGCGACGTCCAACCCTGTGATCGCCGGACTGATCGCACCGCCGCAGGCGGCGGCCAGTCGTCTCGCGCGGGCGGTGGCGGCCGAGGCGGCATCGGTGTGGCCGGCCCGTCGATGCGACGCGACGCTCTGGGCGGCGGCATCGGCGGCCGCGAGGCGGTCCCCCATCGACTCCAGTTGCTGGGAGGCCCTGTCGAGGCCGGCGGCCTCATCGCTGCTCAACGCCGCCGCATAGGCCGCGGCGACGGTCGCGCGCGGGGTCTTCAGCTCAGCGGCCAGCTCGCCCAACCGCCCCGCGGCCTCGACATCACCGAACTGCACCGCGGTCTGCCAGCACCACACCTCGCGGGCGAATTGATCATGCGCACAGGCGAATTCGGCAGCGGAGTGCACGAGGTCGCGCGCATCACCGCAGCGCCCCTCGGCGGCCGCCAGCCACGCCTGAGCGAGCAGTTCCACGGAGTCGTAGTAGCGGTAGGCAGGGTGGCGCAGCGTTGCGGCGGCCTCGATCGCGTGCGCGGCGGCGTTCGGATCACCCGTGCGCGCCAGTGCTTGGGCCCGCAGCAGATGAAACCGAGAGAAGCTGTTGACGCTGAGGAACCCGCGCCCCACCCAGTCCCCGGGATCGAAGCGCACCGGCAGGTGGTGCAGGGCCGCCGTCAGATCCCCCGCGGCCAGGTGCGCCATGCCGAGAATCTGGGCGGCCACGTCGCGCATCGCCGCCGGTTGACCGTAACCACTGCGGTGGAAGTGCTCGGCGACGTCGAGGGCCTCGGCGATGCGCCCCGAGGCCGCCAGCCCGCTGGTGTAGACCTCGGTGATGGGACCCCGAAGGTGAGTTGCCTGATCGGTGAATTCCAAGGCCCGGGCGGCTTCCGCCGCGGCGGCGGCCACGCGATCGGGGTGTCCCAATTCGCCATGGGCCATGCAGGTGGCCAGACACGCCATCACCGTCCCGTGCCCGTCGAGATCGCGACGGTCGATGCGGCCCAACGTCTCGACGACCTCGGCGGTGCGCCCGGCCAGAGCGAGTTGAATTGCCTGGAACACCAACAACTGCTGGCGCCGCTCCCCGGTCTCGGTCAAGAGCGCCTCGTCCACGATTCGCGTCGCCTCAGCCGGTGCGCGCATGGTCCAAAGAGCGTTGGACGCCCGCATCACCACGTCGTTGACGTAACCGGTCCCGGTGTCACCGACCAACGGCGCCCGGGCCAGCACCTCGTCCGCGGATTCCCCTTCGCTCATCATGAACAGCGACAACGCCCGCGACACGTGCGCGCGAGCGCCCACCCCGGCGTCGGCGGCAGCGGCGAAGAGCCGCTCGGCGATGTCGAAGTCCAGCAACGCGTTGGCTGCCGTGGCCGCCGACACCAGCAACTCCGCGTTCGCAGGCAGGTCGGACTCCAGCCACAGCAGCCCGCGTTTGACCACAACCGCAGCGCTCCCATCGTCGTCCATCGCCTCGGCCACCTCACCGCGCAGCCGTCGCAGTCTCGTCGAACCGCCACGCGCACGCCGCATTTCGGCGAACAAGGGATGCCCGACGAACACCTGCCCCTCGCTGAGGTGGATCAGGGCACGCTGCTCGGCCTCCTCGATGGCCTCCTGCTCCGCCAACACGGCCAGGCAGCGCAGCTCGATCGGCTCCGCCACGGTGACCACGTCCACGACCTTGCGCACGGCTTCCCGTAGCGCACCGACCTGCGTCTCGACGAGCTCGGCCAACGACCCGTCGACCGTGACCTCACCCTCCCATCGCAGCTCTCCATCGAGGGCCACCAGTCGACCCTCGGTGATCTCTTGATCCGCCAACTGCCGGACGAACAGCATGTTCCCGCGGGTCAGGCCCCAGAAGCGCTCCCCACAACGCCGAGTCGGCGGCGCGCCGTAGGCCGCCGCCAGGACCGCGGCAACCTGCTCGCAGTCCAACGCATCCACGTTGCGCCACAGGACCCGCTGGTCCTTCCACAGCGTGGCGACCGCGTCGGGCACCGACTCCCCGGTGCGGGTCGTCAACACGACCTTCGCGGCCCCGGACTCGACGAGGCGATGCACCACCAACGCCGACAAGTCATCGAGAAGATGCACGTCGTCGACGAAGACGAGCACCCCGCCCGACGCACCGCCGATCACCGCCTCACTCACCCGACGCACCAGCGCCGCAGGCCCACCACCCCCGTCATCGGTCCACCGCGCACACGCACCCAACGGAATCGCCTGACTCGTGGCCGTTGCCGCAATCGTGCGAACGTTCCAACCAACGGCCTCGGCGTGGACCACGACCTCGCGGGCGATGCGGGTCTTCCCTACTCCGGCCGCGCCCGTCAGGGCGATACCGTGCACGTCCGGGTCGTTCAGCTGACCCAGGACGTCGGCCACGACGCGGTCGCGACCAATCATGGGCCAGTGCTGCGGCATGGCTGGATATTAGCTGCGCGACCACTGCCCTGCGCTGAGTTCGATCGCGCCGTCACCGCCTGCGATCTGAGTGGGTCGCCCCAGGTCCTGCGATCGGGCCGCTTGCGTCGGTGAGCCGCCGGGGCCTACGAGCGGGAGGCGGGGGTAAGACCCGAGGCCTCGAAGGCCTGCCCTGAGGGTGTCTCGCCGGCGGCCGACGGCGGACGGGAGCTCATCTGTGGACGGTGACCTTGCCGGTCATGCGCCCGGACTCGACCGCCTCGTGCGCCTCACGCAGTCCGTGGGCGGTGAAGTCGTCGATGGTGCGAGTGGCGGTAGTGCGTAGCACCCCGTCGTCCACCAGTTGAGCAGTACGGGTCAGCAGGCGCTGTTGTTCGACCATGTCGGGGGTCTCGAATTTGGATCGGGTGAACATGAACTCCCAGTGCCAGGTGATGCTCTTGTCCTTGAGCGGCAACAGATTTAGATTCGGCGGCTCGTCGATGGCGGTGATGTGACCGAACGGGCGCATGATCGCGGCGTAGGTCTCGACGTTGCCCGCGGTGTGCGGAGAGAAGAGGTAGTCGATGCCGTCCGGGGCCGCCGCCAGAGCCTCTTCGCGGAGATGGTGATGATCGATGACGTCGTCGGCGCCCATCGACGTCGCCCAACGCCGGGAATCGTCGCGGCTGGCCGTTCCGATGACTTTCAGCTTGGTCAGTGCCCTGGCCAACTGGATGAGGATGGAGCCGACGCCGCCCGCGGCGCCGAGTACCAGCAGCGTTCCCTGCGAGTTCTCGGTCAGTTCGAAGCGGTCGAAGAGGGCCTCCCAGGCCGTGATGGTGGTCAGTGGCAGGGCGGCCGCGTCGGCGAATGACAGTGTGGTCGGTTTGCGGGCGACGATGCGTTCGTCGACGGCCTCGAACTCCGCGTTGCTGCCCTGGCGGCCGATGTCACCGGCGTACCACACCTCGTCCCCGACGGCGAACGAACTGACCTGCGCCCCAACGGCTTCGACCGTGCCGGCGGCGTCGAAGCCGAGGATGACGGGTGTGTCGGACTTGGGTAGGGTCGCGCGCGTCTTGACGTCCACCGGGTTGACCGAAACGGCCATCACACGGACCAGCACGTCGCGGGGGCGCAGCTCGGGAACGGGTGTGCGGACGTCCACCAGACTGTTCGGGTCCTCGATGGGCAGTCCTGCGAAGGAGGCGACGGCGGTCATGGAGGCCATGTCGTCCATCTTCCTCGCCCTTGGGGTCGCGGGCCATGATCGTCGACGAGGTCGTACCTCACGGTGGGACGTGCGCGCGCACTACTGCAGTGATCGAGGGGCGCGGGGGCCGGACTACTGCATTTCGCGGTGGGACTACTGCAATCTGCGCGCACGTCAAGAACGGGCATGGTGGCGGCCGATTCGTCGGCTACATTCGCCTCGGCGTCGTCGTCTAGCAAAGCGCGACCGCGCCGTTGAGCCCGCCGGGACCACCAACCCTCACGCCACGAGCGACGGTTGCGGGTCACCGGACGGGGTGGGCCAACGACCGTGCAGAGCGACGCGAGCCAGGTCTCGCGCAACGCGACGTCGAACACTCGAGGGGAACATCCGATGGCGGGAAAGCACCGCAGCAGCACTCGGCAGAGCAAAGCTGGCACCGACCGGCAGGCGGGCCGAGTGATGCCGGTGTCGGCCTGGCTGAGCACCGGGGCCATCACCATGGGCCTGGGAGCAGCGGTCATGTGCAGCGCCGGGCTCGCCCACGCCGACACCGAACACTCCGAGGGCAGCACGTCCTCGACCTCGACTTCGGCCACCCACGGCGACACCGGACCGGGTGCCGGGTCCTCGGGGGCGGGGTCCGCGGGGAGCGTCACCAGTTCGGCGTCGCCGTCGTCTGCCACCAGCGCGTCGACGGGGACCTCCACGAGCACGCCGTCGACGACGAAGACCGCCGGTACGGCGGGCACGGCGCGTCATCCCAGCACCACCGGGCGCAACGCCACCACGCACACCGGATCGGCGGCCTCCTCGACCGCGGACACCACGGCGCACACCCCCACCGCCGCGTCCACGACGCGCACCACCCCGGACACCCATTCCGCGCCGGGGACGAACACGGCGGCGGCGAAGACGGCAGCGGTGACGAGCACCGTCGACCAGACGCCGACGGCGGCCAAGACGCTGCCGCAGACCTCGACCACCAACACCAAGGTCACCGACGCCGCTACGGCGAATGCCGTCGTGGCCAATGCCGTGGTGGCACCGACGCGGCTCGCCGTCACCACCCTCGCCCCAGCGGCGCTCACCCCGACCGTCCCACCAAATCTGGGCACCCTGATCGGTGACGTGATGGCTCTGTTCGTCAGCAACGGCACCGCCACCCACCCCAACGCGGGTCTGCTGCTGGGCACCGGCTACAGCTACACCGCCGCCTCCTGCGTGGGCGGAACGTCCTGCCGCGGCGGCAACGGCGGGTTGCTGCTCGGTGTCGGGGGTGCGGGCTTCGACGGCGGTGACGGCGGCGCGGTCGGGTTCCTCGGCAACGGCGGCACCGGCGGCGCCGGAGTCGCCACGATCAACGACGGGACGGGTGGACGCGGCGGAAACGGCGGCCTGCTGATCGGCACCGGCGGCGCGGGCGGGGCCGGGGCCAATGGTCTCGACGGCGCCAACGGTCTGTCCGCCGGGCAGTCCGGCACCAACGGGACCGCAGGCGGTGCGGGCGGTACCGGCGGTAGCGGCGGCCTGCTCATCGGTACCGGCGGCAGCGGGGGGTCCGGCGGTACCGGCGGCATCGGGGGCAATGGGGTGGCCGGCGCACAGGGGCTGGCGGCCACCCTCTCCGGGGGCGCCGGGGGCAACGGCATGACGGGCGGATCCGGCGGCTCGGGTGGGGCCGGTGGGGATGCCGGAGCGGCGGGTCGTGCCGGGTTGTTCGGCACCGCCGGGACCTCAGGGGTCAACGGAACCGGGGGCCGCGGCGGCAACGCCGCCGACGGTGGCGCCGGCGGGCGCGGCGCAAACGGCACCGACGGAATCGACGGGGCCGACGCGACGACCGCCGGTGCCAGCGGGACCGCAGGGACCGCCGGCACCGCTGGCGGTAACGGTGGAACCGGTGGGGCCGCCGGTCTGGCCGGTGTAGGGGGTGCGTCGGGTAGCGGAGGCACTGGTGGCGGGGGCGGCGCCAATGGCGCCACCGCGGTGCAGGGCGCTGGCGGGGCCGGTGGCAACGGTGGCCGCGGAGGCACCGGCGGGCGCGGCGCCGCTGGGATCGCGGGCGCAGCAGGTCCGGACCCCGGCGCCAACGGCGGCCACGGTCAGGCCGGCGGTAGCGGCGGCAGCGGCGGTGCGGGCGGCAACGCGGGATTGGGTGGAGTCGGTTCGACCGTGGGCGCTGCGGGCCGCAACGGCGACGGCGGCGCTGGGGGCAATGGCGGTGACGGCGGCCGCGGCGGTAACGGCGCGCAGGGCGCCGACGGCGTTGCGGGCGCGAACGCCACCGTCGCCGGGGGCAGCGGTTCCGACGGGACCGCGGGTCAGGCCGGCGGGTCTGGCGGTGCCGGCGGCAATGCCGGTGCCGCGGGCAGCGGAGGCGCCGCGGGAACCGGAGGCACCGGTGGACTCGCGGGGAGCGACGGACAGGCCGGGGTGAACGGGGACGGCGGCAACGGCGCCAGCGGGGGCAACGGCGGCAACGGCGGCAACGGGGCCCGGGGCGCCGACGGCGCCAACGGGGCGAACGGCGTCGCCCCCAGTGCCAACGGCGCCAACGGCGCCGATGGGCAAGCCGGCGGCAACGGAGGCAACGGAGGCGCGGGCGGAGCCGCCGGACTCGGCGGGGGCGCCGGCACCGGGGGCACCGGCGGCCGGGCTGGCTCTGAAGGGCTCACTGGCGTTCGAGGCAACGGGGGCAACGGCGCCGACGGAGGCAACGGAGGCAACGGCGGTTCTGGTGCCGACGGTGGACAACTCAGCGGCGGCGATGGCGGAGCTGGCGGCACTGGTGGCGCTGGAGGCAGGGGCGGGACGGGCACCAGTACTGGCGTCAACGGCGTCAGCGGCAACGGGGGTGACGGCGGCAACGGCGGTAATGACGCTCCTACTGACTATGTGAACGTCCGCGCGGGCAACGGCGGTCGCGGTGGCAACGGCACCAATGGTGGAACCGGCGGAAACGGTGGGAACGCAACTGCCACCGGGACAGCAGACGGACTCGCCGGCAACGGCGGTGACGGCGGGTCGGGCCTGACGGGTCGCGGCGGCACCGGCGGCACTGGCGGCAGCGTCACCTCCGGGTTCGCTGCCACCGCCGGAGCGGGCGGCAACGGCGGTGCCAGCGAAACCGGCGCCGGCGGCGACGGCGGCAATGGAGGGGCCGCCGCCACAGACCGGGGCTATTACTTCACCCCAGGCGGTGGTGCCGGCGGCGACGGCGGGACGAGCGGGACCGGAACCGGTGGCAATGGCGGTAACGGCGGCCCGCCAAACGGCACCCCCGGTGACGCCGGTACAGGTGGTGCCGGGAACGGGACTTCAGGAGTGACCGGCAGCAGCCTGACGCCGGTCGACGTTGCGCCGGTGGCGGTCAACGACAGCGTCACCGTCGCCGAGGACAGCGGCACCACCGTCATCGCGGTGCTCGCCAATGACACCGACACCGACGGCGGACCCAAGGTCATCACCGCAGTCACCCAACCCGCCCACGGTGCAGTCACCTTCACCACCACGACCACCAGCTACACCCCGGCGGCCAACTACAACGGCACCGACAGCTTCACCTACACCCTCAACGGCGGCTCCACCGCGACCACGACGATCACCGTGACCCCGGTCAACGACCCACCGGTCGCGGTGAACGACACCGCCACCGTCGCCGAAGGCGCGACCGCCTCGATCACGTTGACTACCAACGACACCGACGTCGACGGCACCATCAACCCCGCCACGATCGTCATCGTCCGCCAACCCACCGCGGGCACCGTCACCGTCAACACCAACGGCACCGTCACCTACGCCTCCAACGGCGCCGAGGTCACCTCCGACAGCTTCACCTACACCGTCAAGGACAACACCGGCGCAGTCAGCAACGCCGCGCTCGTGAGCATCACCATCACCCCGGTCAACGACGCACCGGTCGCCGGCACCGACGTCTACACCGTCGCCGGAAACGGCGTCCTCACCGTCGACGCACCAGGTCTGCTGGCCAACGACACCGACGCCGAGGGCGATGCCCTCGCCATCACTGCGGGCACCCAACCCCAGCACGGCACACTCACCCGACTGGTCGGCAACGGCGCCTTCACCTACCAACCGAGCACCGGCTACGCCGGACCGGACTCGTTCACCTACACCGTGTCCGACGGCACCGCGTCCAGCGTCGGCACCGTCGACATCACCGTGACCGCCACCTCCAATCAACCCCCCACCGGGGTCGCCGACACCTACACCGTCGCCGAAGACCACACCCTCACCGTCAACGGCCCAGGAATACTCGGCAACGACACCGACCCCGAAGGGCAGCCGCTGACGGTGGCGAGCATCGGCGCCCAACCGACGAACGGGTCGCTGACGCTCTTCTCGGATGGATCCTTCAGCTACACCCCGGCACCCAACTTCAACGGCACCGATGGGTTCACCTACGAAGCCAGCGACGGCGCGATCACTAGCGCTCCGACGACCGTCACGATCACGGTGACACCCGTCAACGACGCCCCGGTGGTCGCCAACGACACCATCCCCGTCCCGAAGAACACCTACGTTGGATTCTCCCTGGCGAACAGATCCTCCGACGTCGACGGCGACACGCTGACCGGGACGCTGATCACCACGACCCAACACGGCACGCTGTTCTTCGACGGAACCCAACTCGCATTCACCTACAACCCCGTCACCGGCTACACCGGTCAGGACTTCTTCACCTACAAGGTCAACGACGGGACCGTGGACAGCGCGCCTGCGACGGTGACGTTGATCATCAGCTAGCCGCGGCGGGTCGACCCACGTACGGGATCGGCGAGAAGGGCGGTGTCCGTCAGTCCAAAACTGGGTGCAGATCGCTTACGGGACTGACACTTTCCAGCAGGGCACCCAGGTGCAGGAGCGTCGACTCCGCCTGCCAGCTCGCGACCAGCTGCACATTGATCGGCATGGCGTCAGCACTGGTGCCGAACCTGATCGTCAGACCCGGTAGGCCCGTGACGTTCAGTGGCACCGTCGCGCCCTGCAGGTACGTGGCGGCCACCGTCCGACCGTCGATGACGAATCGTGCGGCGCCGTGCTCGTAGGCTGGGATCGGCTGGACAGGAGTGATCAATGCGTCGTATCGCTGGAAGAAGTCGGCAAAACCGTCTCTGAGCCGCTCGGCGGCTTGTTCGGCTTTCACGTAATCCTCGACCGACGTCTCGGGCAGCCTCATCATCGTCCGCGCCATCGTGTAGATCTCCTCGTCCGGATGACCGGCGACCGCCTCGAGGAAGGCCGGCTTCATCTCCATCACGTGCAGCCGGTTGAAGACGTCGAGGGCGAAGTCCCGTTCTAGCGCTTTGATGTGGGCGGCTTCGACCACGCAGCCCAGACCGGCCAGCGCATCGGCTGCGGCCCGAACCGTCGCGGCGATCTGCGGATCGATCGGACCGAAGCCCGGTTCGACGAGCCAGCCCACCCGCACCGGACGGTCGGGCGACGATCCGACGCCGGCATCGAATTCGACTGTGCTCGAAGCGTATCCGTCCAGACCGTCCGGACCGACGAGGAGGGAGTACGCCAGCGCGACGTCGCGCACGGTGCGCGCCATCGGCCCGACGTGCCAGTTGCGCCGCGGCACCCGTGGCCAGACGCCCGTCATGGGAATCCGACCGTGGGTGGGCTTCATCGACGTGATTCCGGTCTGCGCTGCCGGCCCGCGCACCGAGATGGCCAGGTCGGTCCCGAGTCCAAGCGGCGACAAACCAGCCGCGATGGCCGCCGACTCCCCGCCACTCGAACCGCCGGGCGTGCGTTCGAGGTTCCACGGGTTGTTGGTTCGTCCAGTGAGCAGATTGTCGCTCTCGATCCAGTACGAGAACTCCGGGAGGTTCGTCTTCGCCAGCACGATGGCGCCGGCCGACTTCATCCGGGCAACGCTGGTGGCATCCTCAGTCGGTATGCGGCCCTTGAAGATTGGCGACCCGCGTTGGGTCAAGAGCCCGGCGGTGTCGATGGAATCCTTGACGGTGAACGGGACTCCGAGCAGAGGACCGAATGCCTCACCTGACAGAACCGTCGCCTCCGCAGCCCGGGCCGCGGCGATCGCGTCGTCGGCGACCGTGACGATCGCGTTCAACCTGGGGTCGACGGCATCGATCCGGTCGAGGTGAGCCTGCACGATCTCGACCGGCGACACCTCCTTGGTGCGGACCAGCTCGGCCAGGCGCGTCGCATCCGCGTAGACGAGCTCGATGGTCATCGCATTCCTCTCAGGTCGCCGCGTCTGTCTGCCTCGGGGCGCGGGAATGGGTCGTGGTCGTCGCAAAGTGACAAGGGTGCCACGCCGCCCGGGCCGTCAAACCCCATCGACCGCGATGGGTGCGTTTGCAGAGACCGCCAGCGGGTATGTCCGTCGGTCGGACGTTCAGGAATGGAGGAAGACATGACACTTCGGCGATTGGTCTTGGCGGTCGGTGCGGTTTTGCTGGTGGCGGGTGTCATCGCGCTGCTGGTGCCGGTGTCGGTCTCGGGCAACAACGGAAACAGTGTCGGCTGCGGCAACGCCGTCAGTGAAGACCTGACCAGCGCACGGTCGGCCGACAACGGCACGGGGGCCAACATCCCGATCCTGAACCAGCTCATCCCCCATAGCGACTTCGTCGGGCAGTGCGAGTCGGCCGTCTCGACGCGGCGGTCCTGGTCGATCCCGCTGGCCGTCATCGGTGCGCTCGCGCTCGTTGGCTCCTTCGTCGTGCCGCGACGAGCCGTCGGCACGCGCTGACGTCGCCGATTCGGTGACGCCCTCGCGAGGCCGCTGAACCACGTCGTCTAGGACGACGACGCTTCGCGCGCCTGCGTGATGGCGAACGTGTCGATGTATTGCCGGAAGCGGGCGATTCTGCCGGCGTCGATCGTCCAAATGTGCGCGTATTTGGCGTCGGCCCGTTTGCCGGTCGTGCCGTGCACACAGGTGAAGCGGCCCAAGGACACCACGGTGTCGCCGTCGGCGATGAACTCGCTGGGCGACAGCGCGTAGCTCGTCCATTCCCGGGCGAGGGGTTCGAGGACTTCCTCGACGACGTGGTGCGGTCCGCGTCCGGTGATGTTCGACGGATCCAACATCGTGATCCATTCGATGTCTTCGGTCATCAAACGCATGGCGGCGGGCAGGTCGCCGGCGGACAGGGCCGCGTAGAAGGCTCGTACGGTCTCGGTGGGCGTGCTCACTGTTGGTCTCCTCGGGGTTGGGGTGTGGGCCTTCGTCGACGCTGGCGCGGTCGGCCGCGGGCGGTCGGAGGCAGGCAATTCGGTTGGCTGCGAGGCCCTTTGGCGGGCAGCCTCGCGGCTCAGCGGGTGGTCGTCGCGCTGGCGGCGGTCAGCAGGATGTCGGTGACACCGTCGGGCTGGGTGAGCATCGGCAGGTGGTCGGCGTCGGCGCGGTGGGTCGTGGCGTTCATGCGGGCGGCCACGAACAGCTGGGTTTCGGGGGCGATCATGCGGTCCTGGTCGGCGACGAGGAACCAACTGGGGACGTCGTGCCACGCGGGCCGAGGTGCGGGGACCGTGATGCACGACGGCGAGAGGGGTCGTTGGACGGCAGCGAGCAGGGCCTGTTCGTCCGGCGTGGCATTCTGGGCGAACGCGTCCGCGAAGGCGTTGTCGGGCAACCAGATCCAGCCGTCGTCATCGGGAATGAGCTGGGGCGCCCGGGGATGTGCGGGCGCTCGATGGAACAGTTCGGCGACCGTCTCACCCTCGCGTGGCGCGATCGCGGCGACGTACACCAGCGCGGTGACCGTGTCGGTGTCCGCCGACCCGATGACGGCTCCCGCGTAGGCGTGACCCGCGAGGACGACGGGCCCCGGCACGCGGTGCAGGACGGCGTTCAGCGCGTTGACGTCCTCGGCGAAGGAGGTCAGCGGCAGCGGGGCGGCGACGACGCGGTGGCCGCGACGCTGCAGGGCACCGATGACGGGGGCCCAACTGGAGCCGTCGGCCCATGCGGCATGGACGAGGACGAAGGTGGGGTCGGCGGTCATCGATGTCTCCAGATCGGTGAAAAAAGCTGTACGCGAACGGCTTTCATGCGAAGGTGGCGGCTAGGAGGGCACCGACACGGGCGGCGATCTCGTCGGCCTCTTCCTCCAGGGCGAAGTGGCCGGTGTCGAGCAGAACCACCTCCGCCGCGGGGACGTCGCGTTGGTAGGCGAGCGCACCGGCGGGGACGAAGAACGGGTCGTTCCCCCCCCAGATGGCCAGCAGGTGGGGTCGGCGGGTGCGCAGCCAGGTCTGCCAGTCCGGGTAGAGGGGCGGATTGCTCTGGTAGTCCCAGAGCAGAGCCCTCATGTACTCGGCGCGTGCGGGCAGGTCCAGTACGCGCTGATCGGCGAGGGCGTGGTCGGGGTCGACGTGTTCGACGTCGCGGGCGCCGGCTCGCCACTGGGCTTGGGTGCCGGCCAGACTGAGGAATTCGTCGATGGCTGCTCGGCCGGCGTGTTCGTCGGCCCACCAGGCGGCCAGCGGAGCCACACCGGGCCCGAGACCGTCGGTGTAGGCGTTCGCGTTCTGGGTCACGATCGCCCGCACCCGGCGGTCGTGCCGGAGGGCGATGCGAAAGCCGACGGGGGCGCCGAAGTCGAACATGTAGAGCGCGTAGTCCTCGATGCCGAGGGCGTCGATGGTCGCGCCGGTGACCGCCGCCAGTCGATCGAACGTGGGCGTGCCGGGCAGGGGCTGAGACCATCCGAAGCCCGGGTAGTCGATGGCCACGACGTGCCAGTCCGTGGCGAGACGGTCGATGAGACGGACGTAGGCCCGGGTGCTCGACGGATAGCCGGGCAGACACACCAGCGTCGGCCGGGTCGAATCACCGGCCTCCCGAACGAACACGTCGAGGTCCTCGACGTGCACCGAGTGATGGCGGATGGCGCTCATGGCGATCTCCAAGTCCTGTTCGCGACGTGTGTGTAACTGTTGAAATGATGTTTCAAGGGTTACAGATGCGCGCGGTAGTCTGTCAATGCCGCGACGGTGGAACACAGGAAGTCGGCAGGAGAAGGTGGCGTCCATCAACGAGCCCATCGAAGTCATCGTCGGGCTGGGCGACGACCCCGCACTGGAACTCGTGAACACCCTGGCCGTGCCCGTCCCCGGCATGCCGGCCGTCGAGCTGATCGGCGACGGGTCCGGCTACCTCACCTGGCTGGCCCGAGCCGGGCTGATCGACCGGCACGAACTCGATGCCATCGCAGAGATGTTCAGCCCCGCCGAGCTCGACGACGTCGCCGTCGCGGCCCGCGACCTTCGCGAACGGCTACGGGCCACCGTGCTGGCCTGGATCGCGAATCCCGCGGCTCCGATTCCCTCCGAGGTGACCGATCGACTGAACGCGGTGATGCAATCGGGGCGACGCTTCACACAGCTACACCACGACGACGCCGGTGGCCTCCAGATGCACGATCACCACCACTGGACCCACCCCACGCAACTGCTCGTCCCGGTTGCCGAGGCGTGGGGCCGACTGTTGGCCGACGGTGAACCCAGGCTGGTGCGTCGATGCGAGGGCTGCACCATCATCTTCTACGACCGCACCAAGGCGCATCGACGGCGCTGGTGTTCCATGGCCCTGTGCGGCAACCGCGAGAAGGTGCGCCGGCACCGGGCGGCGACCGCGCACGACGACGTCACGGACGCCTAGCCCGGCGTCGCCTAGGGCTGGCCGGGTGAAGGGCGGCCCTGCAGCGCGTCGGCGACCGACCCGAACGTGGGGAACGTCTCCATCAGCGTCGCCACCTGCGGGTGGGTCGAGAGTGCGGATTGCGGCGGCACCACCAGGCAGAACCGGATGCCTTCCGCCGCCGCGAGCTCGGCAATCGACGTCAGCGCCGCGATGCCGTCGCCGTCCAGCTGCTCGAGGTCGGACATGTCGAGCACCATCACGTCGGGTGTGCCCGTCAGCTCACCGGCCAGCGTCCTCTGAAGGGCCGTCGCGCCCTCCCCACGCAGGTCACCGTTGGGGCTGATCACGGTGGCCCGGACCGTCACCCGCCGCCACTCGACACCGATGTGCCAGGGCTTGCGCGCGGCATCGCGACCCCTCACCCGTCCTTCAGCACACCCGGTCACCAGAGCAGTGAAGCGATTCCGCCGACCATGCGATATCCGCGGAGCGTTGCCGACTCGCCCGTTTCGCGCCGGCCCGCCGGTCACGCTCGAAGTCAGCGCGGGCGGTCGTCGGCAACCGCTACGACACTCCCGGCGAGCTCGTCCTGAGCGTCTCCGACGGGCTCTCTCCGAACATCTCGCGATACTGTTCCGCGAACCGGCTCAAGTGCAGGAATCCCCAGCGCCCCGCCACCGTCGTGACCGTGGTCGTGCTGGGACACTGGCTGGCGAGCTCGGCATGCGCTTCATGTAGTCGTAGCCGACGCAGATAGGTCATGGGCGGTGGCTGACCGGCCCGTTGGAAGGCCTTTTGCAACGCCCTGGCGCTGACCCCGGTCGAACGCGCGAGATCCACTGTGCTCCAGGGGTTTTCCGGATGGGCGTGCATCGCGTCGATCGCACGTTTGACCACCGTGGCGCTGGCGCTGGATTCGTCCTCGGCCAGCGCCTCGGCGTAGTTGTGCGGCTGAATCAGCAGGAAGCCCTGGACCAACAGCTGTTGCAGATTCTCGACGGCCAATCGGTGAGCCAGCACCCCGTCGGCGCGCCCGGCCTCGCGCGCCAGCAGGCGCACCAGTCCAAACCAGTTGCTCGCGGTTTGGGCGCCCACGTCCATGCCGCGGGCGAAGGTGATTCGCTTCCGCACCGGCCGGTCCATCATTCTCTCCAGCTGGCGTCGCATCTGATCTTCGGTGATCTTGATGCAGATCTCGCGGCAGTCCTTGGACCAGTTCAGATCGACCGCCATACCCGGTGTGAAGACCGCGGCCGAACCGACCGCGGTCTTCTCCAGGCGCCCATCCGCCCATCGATTGATGGCCATGCCGGTCAGGGGGGCTTCGATGAAATAGGCGGGGACTTCGTCTCCGCGAATGTGGACTGCCGTACCGAAGTGCAGATAGCCCGCCGTCAATACCGGCAACTCCTCGGCCTGCAAGCTCATGTCCAGCGCCTCCGAGTCGGCGGAGCGGAGCGTCAACGGCAGGAACACCCGCGACAAGACGTCGGCCGCTTCATCGACCTCCGTCGCCTGAATTCGGGGCGATGATTCGAAGATGTCGTCCAAGAGCACGGTCATCGCTCCTCGGGTCGTCTGAAGTTGCCGATTGTAGCCACAGCCGAGGACTGACCCACCCGGCCGCCGCACCCATCGGGTCCTCAGGCGCACCTGCGCCCCAATGAATCTGCGCCGCCGATGAATTGATGGCCGCGGTGCAGCCCGCTTCATCTCGGCCTGCCAGGACGAATCACGGGTCGTGGCTTGCGACCGTCGGGTCGGCGCTCGACGGCACGACGCGTTGACAGACTGGCCGCAGATCCCCGGGGAGAGGACGTCGAAGGTGAAGGAACCGCCGGTGTGGACCGCTGCCGCGTCGTCACGGGTGCCCGAGGCACGGCTCGGAGTCACCCCGTGACCGGCGACGACGAGAACACCGGTGACACTTCGGGTTCGACGTCGGAGGGCAACCTCGAACTCTTCTTCGATCTGGTGTTCACGTTCGCGATGTCGCAGGTCACCCACCTGATGGTGAACGATCTGACGCCGCGGGGATTCGGGCGTGCAGCCCTGGCCCTGCTGGCGGTGTGGTGGGCCTGGGTCGGCTACACCTGGCTGATCAACACCTTCGACACGACGAATGTCGGGCACGAAGCGGCCGTCATCGCGGCGATGGCGGCGATGCTGGTCGCCGCCACGGCGTTGCCCACGGCATTCTCGTCCGGAGCCTTGGTCTTTGCGATCGCCCTGCTGGCGGTCCGGTTGATCCACGTCGCCAAGTTCCTCGCCCACTCGTCGCGCGACGACGCCGACCTTCGGCGCAGCATCAGACGCATAGCGCCGGCGTTCGTCCTGGCACCCGCATGCATCGTGGCCGCCGCCTTCGTCGCATCGCCGGGACGCGAATTACTGTGGGTGGCCGCAGCGGTCATCGACTACGGCGCGCCGGCCGTCGTGGGCCTCGGTGGATTCCGCGTCTCACCCTCGTACTTCGTCTCCCGGCACGGCTCGATCATCATCATCGCACTCGGTGAGGCCATCGTCGAATTAGGTTACGGCGCAACCGATCTGCACCAGTTCGACGTCATCGTCGCGCTGGTCCTGGGGGTGGCGATGAACGCGACGTTCTGGTGGACGTACTTCGGCTTGAGCAGCGGAGCGCAGCAGCGGTTGGAGCAGACCACGGGTACCGAGCGCGCCCACCTCGCCCGCGACGCCTATAGCTACCTGCACCTACCACTGGTCGCGGCCATCATGTCGTTCGCCGTCGGCGCTCACGCCGCCGTCGCGCACCCCACCACCGCGCTGCCTTTGCTGCCGGCCGTCGCGCTCGCCGGTGGCACGGCGCTGTTCTACCTCGGCGACGTCGCCTATCGATGGCGCGACCACCGGCAAATCCCTACCGATCGCCTGGCCGCCGGGCTCGCCGCCGCGGCGACCCTGCCGGCCCTGCTGCACGTACCCGGCGTCGCGGCCCTCGCCGTACTCACCGCCATCGGGGTCGTCCGCCTCGCGTGGGAGTTGTGGCAACGTCCGCGCATCGGTACGGGAGTGGCCGGGCACGCACGCTGAGGACGTCCGCACGGGATTGCTTCGCGGAGCGATCAGGCCGTTCGTCGCCGAGGTCCGCCATCTGCACCGACCGACCGGCTGCGCCGACCGTGGACGTCGACGGGCACGTCACCGGCCAAGGTGACGCGATGCATGAGCCGGTACTGGCCGTCGTAGTCGTCCACCGCACGGTGCTGGGTGGCGCGGTTGTCCCACATCGCGACGTCGCCGGCTTCCCAATTCCACCGAATCGTGTTCTCCGGCATGGTGATCCGACGCTGCAACAGATCCAGCAGTGCGCGCGACTCGTAGGCGTCCATGCCGACGAATCCGCGCACGAAGTCCCCCGCGACCAGGGTCCGTTCGCCCGTCTCGGGATGCACCCGCACGACGGGGTGTTCGGTCTTGAAGTCGGGCTTCTCGAACGCCGCCCGCAGGGCGCGCTGCTGCTCGCTGCCCTCGTGGTCCGCAGGGTCGGCATAGTCGTAGCGGTTGCTGTGCAGGGCCCACGCGTTCTCCGCCAGCAGCTTGAGCGGCTCGGGCAACGCGTCGTAGGCGGCGGCGGTCGAGGCCCACAACGTCGAGCCGCCGTAGCTCGGCAGCGTCACGGCGCGCAGGATGGACATCGCGGGATAGTCGGCGACGAAGGTCACGTCCGTGTGCCAGCGGGTGGCCTTGCCGTACTCGGAGTCGATGGGCGTGATCACCGGTGCGGTGGCACTGGCCAGCGGTCCCGCCGCGGGATGGCCGACCGGGTCGCCCAGCAACGAGGCGAAGTCGTGTTGCGCGGCGTCGTCGAGATGATGTTGGCCGCGGAAGAAGACCACGCGGTGTTCCAGCAGCGCCGACCGGATCACGTCGACCGCGGCGCGGGGCGTGTCACCACTGAGCTGCACGCCGTCGATGCGTGCCCCGATGCGGCTGCCGAGCTTGGTGATGGTGGGTCGGGTCGCCATGGCTGGCCCCTCTTCTCGCTGGTCGGAACGCTGTAGTGAGGTGACTACAGGTGGTGACCGCTACTGTAGTCGAGTGACTACGGATGACGCCACCGCCACCGCGCCGGTCGGACGGGAGATGGTGTCGGCCGCGATCCTGGAGGCGGCCGCCGAGCTGTTCGCCCAGCGAGGTCCGGCTGCCACCACGATTCGCGACATCGCCGTCGAGGCTCGCGTCAACCACGGTCTGGTGTTCCGCCACTTCGGCACGAAGGACCGACTCGTCGGGGCCGTACTCGACCATCTCGCCGACGGCTTGGCCACGCTGGTGGCCTCCGATGCGCCATCGGACGCGATCGACCGGGCCTTCGAGCGCCATACGCGGGTGATGGCCCGCACTCTCCTCGACGGGTATCCCGCCGGCACGTTGCAGTCGAGCTTCCCCAATCTCGCGCGCCTGGTCGCCGACTCGGCGTCGGCGTTCGACGACGAGCTGGACGCGCGGTTGGCCATAGCGAATGTCGTTGCGATGCAACTGGGTTGGCGGCTGTTCAGACCGTTCCTACGCGAGGGGTTGCGCCTCGTCGACGTCGACGACGACGCCGTGGCCGGCTCGATCGCAGCGGGGGCGACAGCGCTGCTGCACCCCCGGTGATCGCCGCGGAGTCAGCTGGCGACGCTGTGCGACCAGCGCTCCTCGATCCGTCCGAACCGCCAGATGGCCAGCGCAGCGAGCCACGAGATGACGAACAGAGCGACGATGCCGTAGCCGACGTAGTCCAGGTCGATGCTGGCGATGGCGGCGAGCGGGCCGGAGTCGATCTTGAGTCGATCGGCCAGGACGCCGATGAGTTCGATGGTCCCGATGATCAACGCCACGGCCACGGAGATCGACGTAATCGTCAAGTTGTAGAAGATCTTTCGCACCGGCTTGGCGAAGGCCCAACCGTAGGCGTAGTTCATGAACACGCCGTCCGTGGTGTCCATCAGACACATTCCCGCGGCGAACAGGATCGGCAGTACGAGCACGGCATAGAACGGCAAGCTGAAGGCGGCCGCGCCGCCGGCCAAGACGAGTAGACCGACTTCGGTGGCGGTGTCGAAGCCGAGCCCGAAGAGCACGCCGATCGGATAGATGTGCCACGGCTTGCGCACGGACTTGGTCAACCCGCCGAGGAAGCGATTCATGAAACCCCGTGAGTCCAGGTGCTTCTCGAGAGCGGCTTCGTCGTAGCTGCCGCGGCGCATGTCGCGGAACACCTTGAGGATGCCGAGCAGGGCGACGAGATTGAGGATGCCCAACACCCACAGGAAGATCCCGGACACCGAGGGACCGATCATGCCGGTGACGGTGTGCAGGGTGGAGTTGTCGTCCTCGACGGGTCCGACCAACGCCTTGACTCCGAGCGCGAGCAGGAAGGACAGCGCGAAGACGATCGTGGAGTGCCCGAGTGAGAACCAGAACCCCACCGACAGGGGCTTCTTGTCGCCGCCGATCGCGGCCTCGTCAGCGATGAGCTTGCGGGTGGTGTTGTCCACGGCGGCGATGTGATCGGCGTCGAACGCGTGGCGCAGCCCGAACGTGTACGCCAGCACGCCGACACCGACGGTGAAGATCGGGTGATCGCCACCGAGGTGGTAGTTGTGCGGAACGACGAAGGCGAAGAGGGTCACGAAGCCGGCGACGTGCAGGAAGACGATGAACCCGTACATCCCGAAGAGCGACCGCTTGTCGGCGCGGCTGAGGCTGCGGCGGAACCGGGTGAGGCCGGTCGACTCCTCGCCGAGCTCGGCGGTCACCACGTGTCCACCGTGCGGACTTCCTGCATGGCCACATCCTTCGGTTCGTACGCGTCGGTGGCGGGGCCCGACCCGTGAGTCATCAGCGTATCCATTCACCTGTTCACCTGTCTGGGTGAGCAGATGGCATCAGCCTTACCCTGCACTGATCCGGGTCGACGCGCAACCATGCGACGCTTCGATCGCCGGTGCCGAAGGTCAGGGACGCCTGCCCGCACTCCGCTTGGCGCCGATCCAATGGAGCAGGTCGTGCGCGACGGCGTCCTGGAGCCGATAGCTCACACTGCGACCGACCCGGGTCGAGTGCACCCAGTCGAGTCGGCGCAGCACCCGAAGGGCTTGTGAGACAGCGTTCTCCGACCTGCCCACCGCCGTCGCGAGGTCCCCCACGTTGATGCCGGGGACGCGATGCAGGACGAGCAGGATCTCCAGCCGCGTGGGATCGGACAGCAGGTCGAAGCGCTGCGACCAGGCCGCCGTGTCGACGTCGGACGGCGCCGACACCCCACGGTCGCGTGCGCGCGCATCGGCCCCGTCCATGGCGTCCAGCATCCCACCTCGACCACGCCGCCAGCGCCGACCGCACACCGCGTGGATGCGTCCATCACGACACATGAACAGATGGACAGATGGGCCTCTGGGGTCATAGGGTGCGAGGGCGGGAAGCGCGACGCTGAATTCGACGCACCTGCGGGCGGACCCGTCATCCATTCGCGTTGAGAAAGGACACTCGTGGCCGAGTACACCCTGCCCGACCTGGACTATGACTATGGCGCACTCGAGCCCCACATCTCGGGGCGCATCAACGAGATTCACCACGGCAAGCACCACGCCACCTACGTCAAGGGCGTCAACGACGCCATGGGGAGACTCGAGGAAGCGCGAGCCGCGGGCGACCACGCGGCGATCTTCCTCAACGAGAAGAACCTGGCATTCCACCTCGGCGGGCACGTCAACCACTCCATCTGGTGGAAGAACCTCTCCCCCGACGGCGGTGGCGAACCCGCGGGCGATCTGGCCACCGCCATCGACGACCAGTTCGGCTCGTTCGAGAAGTTCAAGGCCCAGTTCACCGCCGCTGCCAACGGTCTCCAGGGTTCGGGGTGGGCGGTGTTGGGTTACGACACCCTCGGGCACACACTGCTGACCTTCCAGCTCTATGACCAGCAGGCCAACGTGCCGCTGGGGATCATCCCGCTGCTGCAGGTGGACATGTGGGAGCACGCCTACTACCTGCAGTACCAGAACGTGAAGGCCGACTACGTGACGGCGTTCTGGAACGTCGTGAACTGGGCCGACGTGCAGAACCGCTTCACCGCGGCCACCACCAAGACCGACGGCTTGATCTTCTAGGCGACGTAGAAGATCCCGACGTAGGGGTGCACGACGTGGCCGACGACGACAAGACGCGCTGGGCGATCGACGTGATGACGGCGTGGACTCACGACGGCCACGACACCGATTTCTGGCAGGAACGCATCGCCGCCTACCTGTCCGAACCCGAGGGCTACGAAGGACTGATCACCGGTCTGGTGAACCTGTCCGGGCTGCTGCTGATGGGCATGGAGGTCACCACCGGCAAGAGCACACCCGAAGTGCTGCAAGCGATTGCGTCGACGGTCTCTCGGAATGGCCGACGACCGAACGGCTAGACGCGCGCCGCGCCGGAATACTGCGCGCGACACCGCGCGTTGAGTGGCGACGTGAAGGCGATCACCTACTCCCGTACGGGCGACAGCTCCGTCCTGCGAGTGACCGAACGCGACGTCGCCGAACCGGGTGCCGGTGAGGTGCGGGTCCGCATCGCGCTCTCCGGGGTCAACCCGACCGACTGGAAGCGTCGTGCCGGTAGTGGTGCCGGCCAGGAACTGGAATTTCCCGAAGTCGTGCCCAACCAGGACGGCGCGGGTGTCGTCGACGCGATCGGTCCGGACGTCACCGCACTCGCCGTCGGCGACCGGGTGTGGGTGTTCATGGCCCAGCATCAGCGTCCGGGTGGCACCGCCCAGGAGTACGTGGTCCTCCCGGCCACCAACGTCGTGCCGCTGCCCGACGGCGTCGGCTTCGAGGTTGGCGCCAGCCTCGGGGTGCCCGCGATGACCGCCCACCGCGCGCTGACCGTCGCCGAGGACTGGCCGGCACGGTTGGCCCCCGGCTCCCTCGACGGGGCGACGGTCCTGGTCGCCGGCGGCGCCGGAGCCGTCGGCCACGCCGCGATCCAGCTCGCCCGCTGGGCGGGAGCCCGAGTGATCACCACCGTCAGCGGACCCGACAAGGGTGCGTTGGCTACCGCCGCCGGCGCGCACCACGTCGTCAACTACACGGCCGGGGACGCCGCCGCGGCCATCCGTGACGTCGCCCCGGACGGAGTCGACATCGTCGTCGAAGTCGCGCCCGCGCAGAACGCCGCGCTCGACGCCGCCGTCGCGAACAACCGGGCGTCGATCGCGATCTACGCCAACAACGGCGGCGACCGCGTCGAACTCGACATCCGGCCGAACATGATGGTCAACGCGCGCTTCCAGTTCTTGATCCTGTACACCGTCGGCGCCGAAGCGCTGCGCCACGCCAGCGAGGACATCACCGCCGCGGCGGCCGCCGGTGCCCTGGAGGTCGGCGAGGACGCCGGTTTGCCGTTGCACTTCTTCGATCTGGAGGACACCGCGGCCGCGCACGACGCGGTCCAATCCGGAGTGACGGGCAAGGTCCTCATCCGGGTCGGCGAGTAATCGTCGCCGTCTTGCCGGTCTTGGTGTCAGCCAGCCTCACGAGGCAGTGATGCCCGAGGGAGGTTGCTGACAAGAGCAGGGTTTTCCCCTATTCACAGATGCCCGCCGTCTCCCTACCGTGTGCAGACGAACATTCATCACCGTCTGAGGGGTCACATCGTGGGGGAACACAACGCACCATCCAACCATCGCGCGGGCAAGCTGGCCGGCGCGTCGCTCGTCGCGGGCGTCATGCTGTTCGCGGCACCCGCGGGTATGGCGTCTGCAGCACCGGGTGGGGGCGACGTCGGCAAGAACATCCAGCACATCGTGGGCGGAGTGGGCAAGAACCTCGAACACATCGTCGGGGGCACCGGCAAGAACGCACAGAAGTTCTCGAAGGGATTCGGTAAGAACCTCGAACACATCGTCGGGGGCACCGGCAAGAACGCACAGAAGTTCTCGAAGGGATTCGGTAAGAACCTCGAGGGCATCGCCGGCGGCACCGGCAACAACGTCGAGGGCATCCTCGGTGGACTGGGCAACAACCTGCAGTCGATCTTCGGCTGAAAGCCCAATCCGTCGTATCGACTCATGAGTCGGTCCTCTCGGGCGCCGAGTCGACGAACGGGCCGGTCGGCACAACCGCACTCGCCGTGGGGTATTCGAGTGCAGATGACCGCGGCGGTCAGTTGGCTGAGACGGTGATGACCTTGCCGTTGGGCCGCTGCGGTCCTCCGGTGTGACGGTTCATCGGCAGCGGTAACGGCTCGAGGGGATGACGCCGGGTGTCGAGGGTTTGGTAGCCCACCAAGACCACCAACCCGGCGACCAACACGGCGGACGCGGCCGCGTCACCCCACCCCAACCCGCCGCGATCGCGGTCGAAGCTGAGGATGTTTCCGACCTCGGCCCCCCAGGGTCGGGTCAGGATGAATGCGATCCAGAACAGCAGCATCGCGTTGATCCTGGTGAGGTAGTGCGCGGCCAACAGCACCAGCATCGCCGCGGTCAACATCAACGCAGCGGGCAGTAGCCCGACGCCCAGCCCCTGGTCGCTCGCCAGGTAGTCCCCCGTGGACGTACCCAAGCTGTTGGAGAACACCACGGCGATCCAAAACAGCACCTCTCCGGAGAGGGTGGCGACGTTTTCGACGTCGAGGGTTTGGCCGCTGCGCCACCAGATCAGCAGCACAAATGCCAACCCGCTGCCCAGGATCAGCGCGCCGGTGACTTGTCCGAGACCGGAGGTGTAGTTGATGAAGTCCGAGATCGTGGTGCCCAGCGTGCTGGTGAGCACCACCACGAGCCAGAACAGTGCTGGGTGAAATCGGTTGGCACGCAATTGGATTGCCAAGAAGAGCACCAGGATTACCGAGAGCAGTTCGGCGGCACGAAGGGTACCCAGACCCAGAGTCTGGGAGAAGAAGTCCCCGGCAGTCTCACCCAGTGTGGTGGCCAGGATCTTGATCGCCCAGAACAACGCGGTGATATGCGGCAGCTTGCGCAACACGTACTGACCGGGCGTCAGAGGCATATCCGACCCTCGCACGCAACGACGCACCACGCAGGCCGCCCAACCAAGATGGCAGCCAACGCACAGCTGCGCACGACTGCCTCGGACGTGATCGCGGCGGCCGCCCGCGGAGACGTTGGCACCCCCGACTCAGGCTCGTCGTGGCATTCGTTCCTTCGCAGGTCTCTGCCTTCGGTCACGCTGAATAGTGCAGTGGCGCGGTCGCTTTCAGATCAGCGCCGGTCGTCAGGGTCTCGCGACGACGTCGACCCCCGCACTCGGTCATCATTCAATAGCTGCTCAGCAGGCGGTCGAAGACACGGACGCCGAAGTCCAGCGCGCTGGTGGGCACGCGTTCGTCGACCCCATGGAACAGCGCGGTGAAGTCCAGGTCGTCGGGTAGGAGCATCGGCGCGAAGCCATAGCAGTCGATGCCAAGGGGCGCAAGCCATTTGGCATCGGTGAACGCAGTGCTGAGGTAGGGCAGGACGAACGCGGTGTCGTCTTCGGCGCGCAGGCTGGAGCCGATGGCCTCCAGCAGCGCCGAGTCCAGACGGGACTCGACGGCCGCCCCGCGGTAGATCTCCTCGAGGCGAACGTGACCGCCAGCTAGTCGGACGAGTTCCTCCCGGAAGTCGTCTTCGGTGCCCGGGACGAAGCGACCGTCGATGGTGGCTTCGGCAGTGGCGGGCACGACATTGGTCTTGTACCCGGCTCGCAGTTGGGTGAGGTTCACGGTGTTGCGCAAGCCGGCGAGCATCATCTTCTTGAGTGGGCCGAGTCGATCGACGAGCTCCTCGGTGGTGGCGTCGGGGAGCGCCAGCACGTCGCGTAGTCGTTCGAACGTCGCCGTGGTCGACGCCGTCGAAATGTCCTGTCCCGCATGACCGGCCACTCGCGACAGTGCGGCCACCAGGTGGTGGACGGGGTTGTCGGGGTTGATCATGCTGGCATGACCGGCACGGCCGTCGGCCACCATCCGGGACCACCACACTCCCTTCTCGGCGGTGGACACCAGGTAGGCGCGGTGGTCGTCGGACAGGGTGTGGCTGAATCCGCCCACTTCACCGATGGCTTCGGCGCAGTCGGCGAACAGCTCCGGGCATTCACGTGTGACGTAGCCGGCCCCGACCCGTCCCCCGGCTTCCTCGTCGGCGAAGAAGGCGACCACCAGGTCCCGGTTCGGCTGCTGGCCGCGGTGGTGCATCGTGGTCAGGGTGTCGACGACGATCCCGACGGTGCCCTTCATGTCGACGGCACCCCGACCCCACAGGTAGCCGTCGACCAGTTCACCGCCGAACGGGTCACGCGCCCAATCCCCTTCGATCGCCGGTACCACGTCGAGGTGGGCGTGCAGGAGCAGGGCAGGGAGCTCCCGACGCGCACCGGGGATCCTCGTGACGACGCTGGTGCGACCCGGTTCGGGTTCGAACCACCGCACCGTGCACCCGAGCGCGGTCAGGTGGTCGGCCACCAGTTCGGCGGCGGGCCTCTCGGCACGTCCAGGGTTCGTGGTGTCGATGCGGAGCAGCTGCTGGGTCAGTTGGACGACGGAACTGGCGGGAGCGGTCACGAGGTGGCCGTGATGGACCCGCTACCGATCACGGCGATCGCCTCGACCTCGATGAGGAATCCGTCGTACATCAGACCGGCGACGCGTACCGCAGTGCCCGCGGGGCCGGGGGTGGGCAGATATTGCAGACGAACCTGGGTCATCTTCTCCCAAAACTCCCTCACGGCATCGCCCTTCTCCTCGCACACGTAGTAGGTGTTCATCTTGACGACGTCGCGCCACGTCGCCCCACCCTCCGCGAGAACCCTTGTGACGGCATCGAAGACGTTGCGGGTCTGCACTTCGATGTCCCCCTCCCCCAGCACGTTGCCGTGCTCGTCGGCGGACAGCTGGCCACCCACGAACAACAGATTGTCGACCCGCCATCCCTGGGAGAAGGGCGTGGGAATGTGCCAGTCCCAGGATCCCCGCGGCATCAGCCGTTGCCGTTCGGCGGGTCCGGGTGCGTCTGCGAGTTGCGTCATCGTCGTGGGCTCTCCTCTATCAGTCTTGGCCGGGATGGGAATTCAGTCTTGGAACACGGCGACCGCGCGGATGGGCGAACCCGTGCCCTTGCGGATGAAGAGCGGTAGCCCGAAGTACAGGAACCGCTGATTCACCACCTGATGCAGGTTGGTGAGTCCCTCGGTGTTGACGATCCCGTACTCGCCGCACACCACGTGTCCGGAGAAGTCGGTGTCGTCGGCGTGGTCGATCGCGACGTTGTCGACGGCGATGTTGACGACGCCCTTCTCGGCCAACCAGATTGCGGCATCGCGGTTGAGGCCGGTGTGCTTCTCGGTGTAGGCGAGGTCGGGGTAGGTGGAGTCGCCGTATCCCGTGTAGAGAAGGACGGTGTCGCCCTTGCGAATCTGCTGCCCGCTTGCCGCCTCTGCAGCCTCGAGGTCGGCGGGGGTGATGTAGTCGGGATACTTCACCGATCTGAGGTCCAGGCAGATCGCCTCGCCGTAGTAGTACTCCAGCGGCGACGCATCGATGGTGGGGCCGTTGGGGTCGTACTCGAAGACGGCGTCGGTGTGAGTACCGGCGTGCTCGCTGATCAACAGGTTGTGCGCCTCGAATCCGAGGTGGGTGTTGTAGGTGGTCTTGAACTGCTCGTGGGTCTGGTTGGTGTTGATGAAGGTCTTCTGGTGGCCGAACCACATCGGCATGCCTTCGAAGATCTCGCGGGTGAGGTCGACGACGCGCACGGGACGCTTCATGATTTCGGGGCCGAACTTCGGGTAGCTGCGTGCCGTCGTGTCGGGTTCAGTGGTGGTCACGGTGTTCTCCAATCATTGGGTTTGACAATCGATTACGGGTTAGTTCAGGTCGGCGACGGGGATGGCACCGGCAGCCGTCGTATCGGAGTGGGGAGCGGGGCGGGCCGATCGCAGGAGACGGGCGAGCCGCTGGGCGTCGTCCTGCTCGCTGACCGTGGTCGGCACCACGACGCTGCGCGGGATGACCTTGACGAGCACGGCGTAGAGCAGTCCACCGATGACCGCCGAGGACACGAAGCTGAGGTCGACGCCACCCAGGACGTTGGCCCACGGTCCGACGTAGAGAGTGGTGTTGACGAACATCATTCCGATGACGGTCGCGGGGATCCACGCCAGCATCGCGGCCACGTTCCACCCGCGGGTGAACCAGTACGCGCCACCGGCGACGCGGGGTTGCATGTTGAAGACCTGGAGGTCCTGACCGTAATACCGACCGCGGGTGAGGAGGTATCCGATGAGGTTGATGATCAACCAGGGCGCCGTGATCACCAGCAGGATGATGAGGAAGGCACTGGCCGCCGCAACGAGGTCGTACAGGAACGCGCCGACGTAGACCAGGATCGTGCCGAGCGCACCGATGAGCAGTGTGGCGGGAACGCGCTTGAGCGACGGGATGATCGACGACGTGTCCAGTCCGGTGCCATAGACGCACAGGGCGCCCTGGGCGCAGGAACCCGCCAAGGCGATGAGCACGATCGCGGCGGCATAGGCGGTCGGTGAGGCGTCGACGAAGCCCACGACCCAGTCGGTGACACCTGCCGGGAACGACATCGCGACGTAGATGGCGAAACACAGCGCGACGGCGGTGCCGGCGAACATGCCGACGAAGGCCGCGGTGACCACGCGCCGGGATGCCCAGCGCTTCGCCGAGATGTAACGCGTGTAGTCACCGACTTAGGGACAGTACGAGATTGGCAATGACGCGGCGGTCGTCGCGCTCAGCAGCCACGTGGCGGGGTAACTGCCGAGCAGCAGTCCACCCGCAACGGGTGGTTGGGCGCTGAAGTGCGGCAGGAGCACGATGACTCCGATCACGAGCAGCAGACCCATCGTCGGGACGAGGATCCGGTTGGCCAACACCACGTTCGCGTGTCCGTAGATGGCGACCACGAGCGTGGCCGCCGCGATCAGCGCGTAGGAGATCGCGAGTTCTGCCG
The DNA here is from genome assembly GCF_010729665.1 of Mycolicibacterium madagascariense. Classification (NCBI taxonomy): domain Bacteria; kingdom Bacillati; phylum Actinomycetota; class Actinomycetes; order Mycobacteriales; family Mycobacteriaceae; genus Mycobacterium; species Mycolicibacterium madagascariense. Next base: position 3,348,311 of record NZ_AP022610.1, read on the forward strand.
TGCCGGAGGGCATCCCGAACAGCTTGTGGAGCCCGGCGACGAGGGCCGTGCCCCCGGTCCACACCGTGAGTGCATAGAAGCCGACCGCGGTGAACACTCCCACCAGGGAGCCGACGATGCGGCCGACCACACCGAAGTGCGCGCCGCTGCTCACCGCGCTGTTGGTGCCGGTGCGCGTGCTGAGCAGAGCCAGGGGCGCGAACATCGCCGAGCCGACGGCCAACCCGACCAACGTGGACGTCAGCGACCCCCACCAACCCAATCCGAAGGAGACGGGCAGGAACCCCAGAACGATGATGCCGAAGCACAATTGGGTGCCGAAGAATACCGCGGTGAGCTCGCGGGGCCGAGAATGCCGCTCGGCTTCGGGGATGTAGTCGACGCCGCGGGTCTCGACGCGACCCACCGCGTCGATCCCCCCAGACGGCAGGGGCGAGTCACTGACCATGGTGCGGTGCTCCTATCTGTGAGCTGATCAACGGCTCGGCATGGGCGCACGTGCCGTATTCGGTGTGGGACGAGAAATCCTCGGGAAACAATGAGCGGGCGGATTCGACCGGCGGCGTGGGCATGTCGATCAAAGAGCACTTGCGCGGCATGTCGGCGACGAACTCGTCGACGACGCCGAGCCTGCCGAGCAGGTCGTCGGGTCCCTTCTGTCGTAGGACCTGCTGCAGCGTTCGGTGATAGGTCTGGGTCTTCATGCGGCAGGGCGGACATTGGCCGCACTGCTCCCTGCTGAAGAAGCCGGTGATCTCCTCGCAGATCTCGACGATGCACGTGTCGGTCGCGAGGACCCGCACCGCCAGGCATCCCGGTTGAGACCCTGCGGCACGAATTGCCGTGTCGGCGATGGGGATGTCGGCGCTGTCGGCGGGCAGGAACCGTGTCGAGGGCCCGCCGGGCTGGAACGCCTTCAGGTGGCCAGATCCGGTGAGGCCGCCGGCGCGTGCGAACAGGTCGTTGAACGTATCGGTCCCGGGGTCGATCTCGAAGACGCCGGGGGCCGTGACGTCACCGCTGACAGTGGCCAGCCGCGTCCAGGTGGCGGGGCGTTCATCCCACGCGGCTCGGACGATGCGCGGAAGGTTGGCGAGCGTCTCGCAGTTGGCCACCAGTGTCGGCAGGCCGGCGACGCCGCTCTCGGTCGGGAACGGTGGTTGCCCCGTGGGCCTGCCGTCACCTCCGTTGATGGCGTCCACCGCCGCGGTCGCCTCACCGGAGACGTACCGGGGGTCGGCACGCACGATCCGCACCGCGACGAACGGAAAGCGTTGGCGCACCTCGTCGACGGCACGGGTGATGCTGTCGCATTCCTCCTGCGCGGTGTCGCTGACGTAGAGGACGACGTCGCGGGCGTCGAGCGTGATCGCCGCGATCAGCACACCCTCGAGGACGACGTGCGGGTTGCCCAGCAGTAGCGCCCGATCCTTTCGGCTGCCCGGTTCGTCTTCGGCGGCATTGCACACCACCACGCGCGGTCCGGCCGTGGCCAGTGCGGACTCGACCTTGCGGGCGAAGGGGAAGTGAGCGCCGCCCAGACCGGTCAGCGGCGTCGCGAGCAGTGCGCGCTGGGCCCGGTCCCGGTCGGCCGCTGCGTAGTGCAGCGCGAGATAGCCGTCCTGGTCGAGATACCCGGGGTAGTCGACGCGATGGGGCGGCAGCAGGGTGTCAGGGGTCGGCATCGCAGGTCCTAGTCCGACAGACTCAAGTCACCGGGTTTGAACCCGGCATCGAGCATGTTGAAGATCTTGCGCGCCAGAAACGAGCTGCTGCGGTCGATTCCCTCGACGGCGTCTCCCCCTTCGGCGTGAGCGACGATGCTCTCGGCGTGTTGGGGTTCGACCTCGCTGTAGAAGGCCCGGCAGTGCTCGATGAGCAGATTGGGGCCCTGCTCGCATGCGGCGAAGCAGACGTAGTCGTTGACCTCGATGTCGGAACCGGTTTCATCGACGATGTCGCGCAATCGATCTCGGATGGCTTCGGACCCGCGCATGGCGCAGTCGACGTTCACGCACACGTGGATGATGCGGTCTTCGGAGCGGACGTCGTCAAACACGGACGTCATCTCCCGGGTCCTCGGCGTCCCAACTCAGCACGACTTGCTCGTCGTCCCACCGGGTGAAGTAACCCCGGTAGGCCGACACGACCTGGTTGAGATCGCGGCTATCCCAGTCCCGTCCAAGGTGTTCGGACACCGCGGACGTGTGGATGACCATGCGGTCGGGCACGTCGAGCAACACCATGCCCGGCATGTGCACCACCGAGGCGTCGGGAACGTCCTGGCAGACCGCGGCGACGATGGCGTCGCATTCCTCACCTCCCATCATCTCGATGCCGACTACCGACCGTGCGACGTGTGCGGTCATGCCGTGAGCTCCTGTTCCATCGAATCGATTGCAGTGACGTCGATTCCGTTCTCGGCGAACTGGGCGGTGAGCCACGCCACGGGTTCGGCCAGTGCGCTTTCGACGTCGAAGTCACCGAGGACGTGCACCGCCGCCGCGTGGGCCTGCGGCAGGACGGCGTCGACCCACGTGTGAATGAGGTCGCGATTGGCCTCGCCATGCACCGCGTCACCGCAGACCATCTTCAGGAATGCCGCGGCGCTCTCGCGGTGGCGCAGTTTGTCGTCCTCGATCGAGCGGCACACGAAGGGAGTCAGTCCGTCGCCGGCGGCCAGGCTGCCGGTGGTGAGCAGCGCGTGCGCCGCGCTGGTCAGCAGCGGCTCCACGACGAGGTCGGCCACGACGATGGTCTTGCCCCAGTCCAGATTGGTCAACGTCTCCTCGATGAGACGGCGACAGGGTTGGAAGCGGGGTTCCTCCATCCAGTCGGGGCGCGGGTCGTCGAAGCCGTCGAAGTGTTCGCCGTAGGCCAGTGCGAGGCGGCCGTACAGCTGGGCGTGGCGCAGTTCGTCGAACATCATGAACGAGGTGGCGCCGGCAATCCATGACGACAGCGCGAAGCGGGTGGCGTTCTGATGCGCCACGCACAGACCCCAGTCGGGGTACTGCAACACTCCAACCACCCTGCGCAACAACTCGACTCGCGCCGGATCGACGTTCGCGAGTTGTCCGTCACCCTGAGCGAAGTCGAACGCCGTGGCGACGCTGCGTCCGGCCCGGGCCTGACGTGTGGTGTAGGTGCGGTAATACAGTTTGTCGGGCGTGCGGTAGGACTCCCAGTCACTGCACCGCAATTCGGTGCTGTCATCGGTCCATACCTTCTGCGACGGGCGCCCCCCGTCGATGTGGTAGGGGCCGTGCCACTGCAACAGCTGGGTGACCTCCTCGTACTCGTTCAGTCGGCGTCCGGTCGGTGGGCTCGTATCATCTAGGTCGAGCGGCGGTTTGACGGATGGTTCGGTGTCGAACTGCGGTTCACCGACGGGGCGCACCTCGATCAGGTCACCGTCGTCGATGCCGACGTCGGCGAGCCGGGTATCGTCGTCGCCGTCGACGTCGAGTTGCAGCACGCGACCCCGTGCGGAGCGGGCGCCGCTGATCAGTGTCATCAGGTCGGCCACGGTCGGGTCGTCGTTGCTCAGCACGAACGCCTCCGGCGCCGCTTCGCCGAGTACCCGTGAATAGACGAGCATCGTATGAATCTCCTTGTGATGTAACGAATTCGAGACGTCAGAGGGTGGCCGGGACCCGCATCGCGGGGAAGTAACCGTCGGGAGCGCGAACGCCTCCCAGTGGGGTGCCGTCGGGCGTGATGTTGAGGAACTGGGCGACCCAGCTGGGGTCCTTGTCCGCCAACAGCAACGGGGAGGGCTCGATGTTTCGTGCGTACTTGGTGGCTTCGCGTTCGAAGATCCACTGGCAGCCCTCCGAGCAGAACCAGTAGCGCTGACCGTCGTAGTCCACGGGTAGTGCCACGGGGTGTGCCGGTTCGGGGAACGTGCAGGGGAACTTGCAGACGTCGCACGTCATCGGGAGCGTGTCGGCGTCGACGTTCGCGCCGGCTGCCACCGTCCGCCAGAACGGGGCGTGGCCGTGCTCGAAGGCGGGGTACTTGTCCTGCAGCCAGGCCAGGTCCTCGGCGGTCGGCTGATGCACGTCGAACCACAACTGGTCGCGGGAGGCGTAGAGACCGCGCCAAATGCTATGGGAGCCATGCTCGATCTCGGCGAGCGCCTGATCGAGGTGGCGCGGCGGCTTGAGTCCGAACTGCGACAGCTCGGAGACGTAGCCCTGGATGAAGTCCTCCACGACGTACCGCTGGAAGGCCTCCTTGTAGGAGATCGGCTTGTTCTTGGGGAAGTAGTCGAGCACGGGCCCGACGACCGCCAGCAGCAGACGGTGACAACGCCAGAACCACTTGTCCATCCAGTCCTGGATCAGCGAGAGGTTCGCATCGTCGTTCTGCAGGAGTGCCCGAGCCACGGACTGGCCCAGAGCCATGTGCCGCGTCTCGTCGCTTTGAATCGTGAGATGTGCTTGGCCGAAACCGAAGTCGCCGTTGGCCACGCCCGCGGCCGGCGCGGCGATGAAGAGGAGATTGGTGAACGCCGTCTCGAAGACCAGGTTCGTGCCGATGATTCCCTCGATGGGGTCGGTGGTGATGAGGTCTTCGAAGAAGGACCGGTCGCCCTGGAAGTACCAGTGCCTTTCGAAGAAGGCCAGCCGATCCTTGGGGAGGAGGAAGCCGCTCTCGTGGTGCTTGACGTAGTCCTTCGCCTGATAGACCGCCTCCTCGGCATGCCGCCGTTCGTCCATCGCCTGAACCATCGACGCGATCCGGATGGCTGGGGCAGGTGCGAACCGCGCGATGCGGACGTGTCCGCGGTAGTTGTAGTACTCGCTGTAGGTCAGCGCGGTGTTGAAGGACTTCATCGCCTCCACCCACCGGGGATCCACGCGGCCGATGTGGCCGAAACGGGCGCCCGCGTCGCGGACGGCGTGGAACTTGTCCTCCTTCTCGGCCTGGATGCGGATGTAGTCGTCGAACAGGATCTGAAAGGGGTCGTTGAACTTCTTCCAGTCGGGCATGGTGCAGGCGGTGCGCCATTCCGACGGCACGTAGGCGTCCTCGGCGACGTAGGTGGGGTCCCAGTGCAGGGAGTGAGTCAGTCGCTGATATTGCTCGCGGGTCTTCATCGATCATCCAATCTGTCGTTGCGGAGCCGTCGCCGGTCCGTCGTACTGTGACCTAACCTTGCAAATTTCTTGGAAGGTTTGCCGTCTTCGTCTGCCGAGTCAAGGTTTGTGGAATTTCTGAAGGTTAGAGCTCGGATGCTACGGCGCAATGAACGCTCGTTACGGGCGTGTTTCGATCCCGGCCGCGAGGTGCATACCGCTGAATTCGACGTTTCGACACGTCACGGGCGACGTCGGCCATCGCGACACCGCAGGCAAGACAGGAGGTAAGCACCGCCCGGGGCGGCGTCGCGACGATATCCTCCTAGGCATCACCCATTGGAAAGCTGAGAGGCCTCGACGAGGGACGGGCGTGACGACGACCATCAACAAGGGCGACGGGTCGAGTGCTCGTCGTCGTCCTCGACGAGTAGCTCCCGAATCGCCGGCCAACGGGCACGGCCAAGTCCTCTACATCCAGCAGGCGGCCCAACTCGTCGGCGCCAGCGCCGTGCAGTTACGCCAGTGGGAACAGCAGCACCTCATCCAACCGGCGCGCACGGCATCGGGCTACCGCACCTACAGCTCGGCCGACATCGAGCGGATGCAGCGCATCCAGTCCCTGATGGCCGGGGGCGTCAATGCCGAGGGTGTGCGCCGCATCCTCGACCAACCCGGACCGACGACGCGCCACGGCTCAACGCCGACAACGGAATCCGCGCACTCCCGACAGGCCGGCCAGACCATTCGGGACCTCCGCAAGGGCCGCAAACTCACACTGCGCGAGGTCGCCGCGATGACCGGACTCAGCGCGTCCTACATCAGCGCGGTGGAACGCGGCACCGCGGTGCCCTCCATCGCCTCGCTCCAGAAGATCGGCGCCGCCTTCGACACGAATGCGCTCGGCCTCATGACCGAGGACTACGAGGCTCCCAACCTGTTGGTCCGCGCGCATGCGCGCCGGGTGCTCGACAGCAACAAGGGTGTGCGCATCGAGGACATGTCGACCGCCGGCAGCAATTTGGAACCCCTGCTGTTCACCTTCGAACCCGGCTGCGGCAGCGATGGTGCGATCTCCCACGAGGGCGAGGAATTCTTGTTCGTCATGACGGGGCAACTCCACCTACGCCTCGACGGCAGCGACGACTACCTCCTCGATCCCGGCGATTCGATGTCGTTCCGCAGTGAACGTGCCCATGAGTTCGGCAACCCGCACGGTCCCGGGCCCACCACGGTGCTCTGGATAAACACCCCACGAACGTTCTGACGCAGCGGCTTCGGACACTCTGCAACAGAAAGTGGTCGCGATTTTGGACGCTGGTTAGCGACGAGTTGGACGTAAGAGTGCCAAGCATCCAAACCACAGGGAGCATGCAAGGGATGTCATGACTTCGTTTGACGAAAAGTGCGGCGGTCTCGCTGCTTAGGCGTCGTTGTGCCCAGGAGTCAACGAAGTTGATTACGACGGGTGAGAGGTGCGTCCTCGGCGATCGAGCGGCGTATCTGCTCCTGAATGGCGACGTAGCGCGGGCTCAATGCCGCCAACTCCGGGGCTGCCGCAGGGACAATTGAGCACCTAACCGCGGACGAACAACTGTTTCGCTGGTTACCCCCTCGAACCGTGCCACGAAGTTCGGTCGAAGAATTGTCACCCGACCTAGGCCGCCACAAGAAGGTTTCATCTAGGCCGCGTCGCTCGCCCGTGTCCTGACGAGTTGCGACGACGGCGGCTGTCGGTCTTGAGGCTATGTGAATGCCACCGGATCTAAGAGCGGTCGACAGCAATTCCGAACGGTCGTCGGCTAACCGTGCATGCCGTTCGCTCTAGAGGGCAATCCACCGTTGACGCGTGCCTTCAGCGCAGATATACGGCGGAGTATGTCCAGGACGGCAGCGACGGCGGGGCGCCTTTCGGCGCTGATGCGAGTTATCGCGTCGACGCGTCGAGCGACGTTGATGCCATTGACGGGTCTGCGAATGAGATCGTCGATCGTCGATGCGTGCCGGGGTAGCAAAGCGATGCCAACGCCCGCTAGGACGAGCTCTTCGACGACACGGAAATCGTTGATCCGCTGGACTATTCGCGGTTGTACCCCGGACACGACTGCGAGAGATCGCATGACGTCGTCGCCCATGCGTCCGATCTCCACGCTGATCCATGGGCAGTGGGCTAGCTCGTGTAGAGCGATGGATTCGGCGCCGGCGAGGTGATGGTCCTTCCGCAAGACGAGGTCAAGTGGCTCGCGGAGCAGGAAGGCGACTCTCACTCTGGGGCCCCAGTTCGAGGTGTCACGGTCGTCGCGATCAACGACGACCACGTCGTGATCGGCTAGCAGCTCAGGAGCCTTGCCGGTTGGCTGATCGACGTCGCGCGCGATGACATCGACGCCGACTGCTGCCGCATCCACGATGAGTGCCGGCAGCAGCATCGACGCGGCTGACGGCACCATCGCGACGCGCACGGCGCCGCGAGGCGTGGTGCGGAAGGCGTCCATCTCGGCCTCGGCGTGATCCAGTGCCGCGAGCACTTCGTCCGCGCAGGCGAGGAGCGCACGGCCAGCCTCGGTGAGACGCACCCGCCGTCCGTAAGGCTCGAGAAGGTCGACCCCAGCCTCTTTTTGCAGGCGCTTGAGTTGTTGGGACACTGCCGAGGACGTCATCGATAGTGCGTCGGCCGTTGCCTGGACGGTGCCCCGTTCGCCGAAGTCTCGCAACAGGCGCAGGCGCTCGACATCCATTAGTGAACTCTAAACAGATACCCAACAAAACGTCGCTTGTGCAAGCAAGGCTCGGGCGGGAAGGTTGGTGCGCCGAACGAAGAGGGAGCAACGCCGATGGTCGACCGAACAATCGAAACACGTTACAACGCAGCTCGTTTGGCAATCCAAATGGATTTGCGCGGGGTCGACGTGGTCGTGTCGACAAGTCTCGAGAACGTGCGGTACCTGACAGGGATCAACTCCGTTGCACTTGAGATGTTCCCCCACACCGGGCATTGCTTCGCCGTCGTGGCGCGCGATCAGCCCGGTGCGCCCTTCTTCATCAGCTCGCGGTGTGAGGTCGATCAGTTTCTTGACGCGCCTTGGCCGTTGGCTGGCGCCTTGGCCTACGGACCGTTCAGTCGAGAATCCCGTGACGAACCCATGACCGAAGACGAGCTACGCCTTAGGAAGGTGTCGGTCGAGGACGTCTCCTCCGCGACACCCCTGGAGGCACTCACGCAAGCCCTAAAGTTGCTCGGCGTCGACTCCGGCCGGGTCGCGATCGACGAGACCGGCGTGAACCCCGCGTTCCTCGATGCCTTCGCTGAAACCCGTCCGAGGGATTCGACTCGGGACGCCGGGCCGCTGTTGCGCGCGGTCCGCAAGGTCAAGACGGCTGGCGAGCAAGACGCTATTGCGGCTTCCGCAGCGGTAGCCGAGCATGGCATCGCCGCGGCGATCGGTATTGCCAGGCCCGGCATCACTGAGAGGGACCTCGTCCGCGAATTCGAGAGGTCCGTCGTTTCTTTGGGCGCGCGCCCCAAGTTCACCTTGATCAAAATCGGCCGCGCTGGCGTGGGTGGCCAAACCCAACCGACGGACTTGCCTCTAAAGAGCGGTCAAGCAATCTGGTTCGACGTTGGTGGCGTGGTCGACGGTTACTGGTACGACGTCGCGCGCGTGTTCTGCTTAGGAGAACCCGACGCGAAGGTCGCCGCCTACTACGACGCGATGCTCGCTGGTGAGCAGCGCGCTATCGAGGCGGCACGGCCCGGAATGACGGGTCGGCAGCTGTTTGATCTGACTGTTGAAGCCGTACGCGAATGCGGCGTACCGCATTACCAGCGTCATCATGTTGGACACGGGATTGGTGTGGAGGTCTATGACGACGTATTGATCACACCGTCGAGCGACGACGTCATCGAGGAGGGGACAGTCGTCAACATCGAAACTCCCTACTACGAGTTCGGTTTTGGGGCGGTGCATGTCGAGGATCCGTTCGTGGTAAGTGCATCGGGCAACAGGCTGTTGACCACGATGTCGCGCGCGTTGGAGACGGTAGGAAGGTGATTCACGACGACGTCCTGAGTCTGATCGGTGAGACACCGATCGTTCGTCTACGCCGGCTGAAGGTCGAGAATCGTTCTGAGATCTTGGTCAAGCTGGAGGCTTATAACCCCGGTCGAAGCATCAAGGATCGCTCGGCGCTCTTCATGGTCGAGCAAGCCGAGCGTGACGGTCGCCTGTTACCCGGCGGCACGATCATCGAGTCGACGTCGGGTAACTTGGGCAAGGCGCTTGCCCTCATCGGGGCCGTCCGCGGATACCGAGTCGTGCTCGTCGTCGACCCGAAGGTTCCGCGATCGGTGCTGCAATTTGCCGCCGGGTTGGGAGCCACGCTCGACTTCGTCACTATTCCGGACCAACACGGCGGTTACCAGGGCCCACGCATCGAGCGGGTCAAAGCCTTGTGCGCGGAGGATCCCAGCCTGTTCTGGCCCGATCAGTACAATAATCCCGATAATCCGCGCGCACATGCGTCTGTCACCGCTACCGAGATTCTTGCTGACCTGGACTTCGTCGATGCGTTGGTGGCGACGGTAAGCACCGGCGGTCATGTCACCGGCCTGTCACGCACCCTTAAACAACACCTGCCCCAGCTCGTCACGGTGGCGGTGGATGCCATCGGGTCCTCGACGTTCGGACACCCCTTCTCTACCTACAAGATGCGGGGTATCGGATTGGCCTGGAAGCCAAACAATCTCGACCACTCGTTAATAGATCGGTTCCACCCAATCGCCGACCACGAGGGGATTGCCACCAGTCGGGTACTCGTACGCCATGAGGGGATCTACGTCGGGGAGTCTTCGGGCGCCGCAATCTTCGCCGCGCTCCACTACGCACACCACCACCCGGGCCATCGAGTCCTGGTAGTCGCCGCCGACGACGGGGTCAACTACCTCGGCGAATCCTTCGACACGGACTGGTTGCGTCGTCACGGCCTGGGACAGGTACTTGATGACTCAGCGCTTTGCGACCCCAGTGGCCTGGTCCGAGCCGCTATCACACCCACTCATCAGCCGATGCTATTTGAAACGTCCGCGTCGACGATCTCACGAACCAATTTCGCGCCCTAGGAGGAGCATTGGCAATCCGCAACGGAAACCAGTATCGAGGTGGGCTCAAGGACGGCCGCTGCGTTTGGATGGGCGGGCGCAGGGTCGACGACGTCGCTACCCACCCTGCGCTGGCTGGTCCAGTAGACACCATCGCCGCCCTCTACGACCTGCAGGACATTCCAGGATTCGCCGAAATTCTGACGAGGGCGGCGAATGGCGAGATCATTCCGAAGTCCATGTGCCCACCGCGTTCCGCAGATGACCTTGCACAGCGCGGGACAGCCTTCCGCGTTGCCGCAGCAGAGACATTTGGCCTGATGGGCCGGGCGCCGGATTTTGTCAACGTCATGTTGACCGCGTTTTCCTCAGCAGCGGATTATTTCGGTGCCGTCGACCCGCGCTTCCGCGACAATATTCGTTCCTACCACCGGTGGTGTCAGCTCAATGATGCATTCGTCACCCACGCCTCAATCAACCCCCAAACCGACCGGTCCAAGGGGAGCGCGGCGCAGTCCGATTCGACTGCTCATCTCAAGGTGGTCGATCAGAACGCCGCAGGCGTCGTAGTCCATGGCGCGAAGATGATTGCGACCCTCACACCCATCGCCGATGAGATCCTGGTCTTCCCAATGCCTGGCTACCAACCCGGGGATGAGGCGTACACCGCTGCCTTCGCGATTCCCGCCAATCATGCGGGCGTTAGCATCGTGTGCCGGGAAGCTTTCGGAGATCCATTAGGCCGCAACACGTTCGACCACCCACTGGCTCGTTTCGACGAAATCGACGCGATGGTCGTCTTCGACGGCGTCACCGTACCGTGGGAACGGGTCTTCCTGCTGGGGAGCGTCGAGAAGGCCAACGGCCTATATAGCCAGACGACTGCTCAGCACCACACCGGTCACCAAGGCGTCATTCGGGGCCTCGCCAAGGCTGAATTGCTTTGTGGAATAGCCGTTGAGCTTGCTGAGTCGGCCAACACGTCGACCTACTTGCACGTCCAGGAGATGCTCGGCGAGATACTGTCGCTGCTAGAAATCTACCGCGGTGCGGTGCGTCGTGTCGAAGACGAGGCCACGATGTCGCGGTGGGGCACGATGACTCCCTCGATCAACGCCGTGCGCGCAATTCGCTATCACTTTCCCAAGGCGTGTTCGCGCATGATTGAGGTTATTCAAATCCTAGGTGGGGGAAGTCTTCTGGCGACTCCAGCACAGAACGACTTGCGCGCTGCTGCGCATCTTTCACCGACTCGGTTCTTCGGCACCTATGGGGATGGGTACGAGCGGATCGGACTGCTCAAGCTCGCGTGGGACGCCACCGGTGATTCCCACGGCCAGCGGCAAGCGCTCTACGAGCGCAACCTGGCGGGCGATCCGGTGCAGCTCGCCGCGACTCAGTACAGGCAGTTTGACACCACTGGGGTGAAGGACACAGTCCGTCGGGCCTTGCGCACGGCCGATGCCACAGCCGGCCCTACCGCCGCCGGCTCTCGGAAAGATAAGGAGTTCACTACCGCATGTGTGGAATAACAGGATGGGTTTCCTACGGACGAGATTTGCATCCGCATCGACCGACCATCACGGCCATGACACAGGCGTTGGATCGCCGGGGCCCCGATGGGGCCGGTATCTACCTCGATACGCACGTCGCCCTCGGCCATCGCCGTCTCGCCGTCATGGACATACCGGGTGGCGCCCAGCCGATGATCACCGCTACAGCCGACGGCGACGTCGCGCTGGTTTACTCCGGTGAGGCCTACAACTTCCAAGAACTTCGCGCCGAGCTAGCGTCACGTGGCCACCGGTTCCATTCACACTGTGACACCGAGGTCGTCTTGGCGGGCTACCTGGAATGGGGTCCCGCCGTCGCAGACCGCTTGAACGGCATGTACGCCTTCGCAATCTGGGATGGCCGACGTGACGCCTTGGTGATGATCCGTGATCGCATGGGCGTCAAACCGTTCTACTACTCCCCGACCTCCGACGGGGTGTTGTTCGGTTCCGAGCCCAAAGCCATTCTCGCCAACCCGGCTGCGTCCCATACCGTCACGCTGGAGGGGATGCGCGAGCTCTTCGCGTTCATCAAGACACCCGGTCACGCCATCTGGGACGGGATGGTCGAAGTAAAGCCGGGAACGATCGTCACCGTTGACCGCAGTGGAATTCGTAGTCATGTGTACTGGTCATTGCAAACCGCCGAGCACACCGATGACCAGGAGCGCACCGTCGCTCACGTGCGCGACCTGCTCGACGACATCGTGCGTAGGCAACTGGTCGCCGACGTGCCGACCTGCACGCTGCTGTCCGGCGGGCTCGATTCCTCGGCGATGACGGCAATCGCGGCTGCACAGGCCGCCGAACGCGGCAAGAAGGTGCGCAGCTTCTCCGTGGACTTCGTCGGGCTGACGGACAACTTCGTTCCGGACGGGCTTCGAAGCACCCCTGACACCCCATTCGTCCACGACGTAGCCACCAAGGCACGTACCAACCACCGGGACATTGTCCTCAGCTCGCTGGAAATTGCTGATCCTGCAATACGGGCCGCGTCGATCCGAGCACGTGACTTCCCTTCAGGCTTGGGAGATCTCGACCAATCCCTATACCTGCTGCTAAAAGAGATCAAACGGCACGCGACGGTCGCAATGACCGGTGAATCCGCAGACGAGTTGTTCGGTGGATACCGACAGTTCTTCGACCCGCACGCACGAAAAGGTCAGACGTTTCCATGGTTGGCGAACGGACATCAATTCTTTGGCCGAGCTGCGGAACGGCCATACGAACAGAGCCTTCTCACGCCGGCGTTCGAAGCGGCCCTCGATCTAACCACCTATGTTCAAGACACCTATCTTGACGCCGTTCGAGACATTCAGCGCCTGCCCGGTGAAAGCGACATGGAGTGGCAGATGCGCAAGATCAGTTATCTCCACCTGACCAGATTTGTACGAATCTGGCTGGACCGCAAAGACCGCATCTCCATGGCATTCGGTTTGGAGGTCCGAGTACCGTTCTGCGATCACCGACTCGTCGAGTACGTCTACAACACACCTTGGGCACTTAAGACTTTCGACGGTCGGGAGAAATCGTTGTTGCGGGCCGCTGCGGCCGACGTGCTGCCGCTGTCGGTCATCAATCGCACTAAGGCGCCATTTCCGACACCGCAGGATCCTGGGTACGCAGCAGCGCTTCGCGCCCAGTGCGCCGATCTGCTGGCGAGTCCGAACCACCCGGTGTTCGACTTGATCGACGCCGAACTACTGCGGGTCGCCGTCAAAACCGAGTTCCCGCAAAGCGATCAGGCATCACGTCGCGATCTAGAACGGACGCTAGATCTAGCGACTTGGATCGACCTCTATAGCCCCATGATCGTCATGACATGAGTGCTCGTAACTTCGGCAACGGAAAACAATGACTGAAGAACCCTGCGCCACAATTGATGCACAAGACGAGGTGACCAAATGGTGATCCTGGCGGGTGTGACGGCAGTCATATGGGTATGGGCAATCAGCGACGTAATAGCTTTCGATTTCCGGTTGCGACCCGAGACGAAGGACAGGTGGATTGGCACCGTCATGCTGATCCCGGTTATCGGTGCGCTGGCCTGGCTACTGCGCGGCCGCCCTACGCACGCTGATTCGAAGGCACCCGGTCGAAGGCTCCGCTCCGACCCACTCATCTGCGTCGTGGACCAAGCTCGGACGGGCTCCAATGCCCCACGACCATGGTGGAATACGTGACTCAGCCGTCATCCCCGTATGCCGACGACGCCGACCCGTTTCAGGACGCCGAACATAGCTCTGCCGACGAACTTCGCAACCTAATGCGCTTCTTCTTTACGGGTGTCGCAGTGATCACGGTTACTGATGACGATGGGTCACTCCGGGGCATGACCTGCACATCGCTGACCAGCGTAACCCTGGAGCCACCAACGCTGTTGGCGTGTCTGAGGTCATCTAGCAGCACACTGCAAGCAATTCTGACGGGCACGCGGTTTGCCGTCAACGTCCTGCATAATCGGGCGGCGCAAACAGCGGCACTGTTTGGCTCCTCAGCCTCGAGACGAGTTGCGGACGACGCGGCCAGGCCTTCTCCTAAGCTCGGCCAGCCGTGGCTGCACGAAGATTCGGCGGCAATGGCCGAGTGTCGTCTCTTGTCAACATCAGTCGTGGGAACACACACGGTGGTGTTTGGCCATGTCACGTCCGTCGAGATCGGCGACGTCGCCTCTCCGCTTGTGTACGGGCAGCGGCGCTACCACCGGCTTCTCGAGCGGTGACTTCAGTGAGCCCTGACATGAATTCCCTGACCGACGCAGTACCGCGAACTGTCCGTGAACTAAACCGGTTGAATCGCCTGAACCGCAACACCTCGGGCATGTGTCGCGGTTACGTCCAGGCGAACGTGATAATGCTCCCCAACACCGATGCGTTCGACTTCCTGAGGTTCTGCGTCCAGAACGCTGCGGCTTGCCCCGTCCTTGAAGTCACCGCCCCTGGTCAGTGGGAGCCTGTGTTGACTGCCCCTGGATCGGATTTACGAACTGACGTTGGTCGCTACGAGGTGCACCGAGACGGCGTTCGAACGGAGGTTCGGACCGATGTTTGCGACGTTGTCGATGACCACATGTGTTCTTTTCTGCTTGGCTGCAGTTACACCTTCGAACATGTTCTCGTCGAAGCGCGGATTCCCATGCGCCACCAGGAGCAGCGCATAGACGGCGCCCCTATGTTCCGCACCAATCGTAGTTGCGTACCGGCCGGACGGTTCCACGGCGAACTTGTGGTGACGATGCGTCCGATCCCGCACAATCGCATCTCGGAGACGGTCCGGCTCACCGCGGCCCACCCGGAGGCGCACGGAGCGCCCGTCTCCGTCGGCTGTCCAGAGGCTCTTGGCATCATGGACTTGAACCGGCCGGACTGGGGAAGCCCGGTAGCTCTCAGCCCCGGTGATGTACCAGTGTTCTGGGCGTGCGGCGTCACGGCAACAAATATCTTGCGGAACGCCCAACTTGCTTATGCCATAACCCATTCAAGCGGGTTCATGTTCATCACCGACGTCGAGGTCACGCCATGATGAACCGACGTCGACAACGGAACCGTCGCGTCGCGGTGACTGAACAGAACACTTACCAGCACGCGGGCCCGATGGATCGGACGCCGCCAAGGAACTGGGTGGCCGTCGTCATCGTCGCGGTAGCCGTTTTCGCCGTTACGACGACCGAAATGACACCGATGGGTCTGCTGCCGCAGATCGCGAATGATCTTCACGTCACAGACGGGCAGGCGGGATATAGCGTCAGCCTCTTTGGCGTTCTCGCTGGCCTTTTGGCACCCTTCACCGCGATCGTTACCGGCCGAGTTGGCCGCCGGACACTGCTGCTGATCATCTTGGCCGTGTTTACCCTGGGGAATGCCCTCTCTGCTCTGTCGAGCACCTACGCCCTTTTCATGGGTTCACGCTTGACCTGTGGGTTGATCCACGGCCTTTTGTGGTCCATCGTTGCCAGTGTCGCGATCCGGCTAGTGGCCCCGCGTGATGCGGTACGCGCTACCGCAGCCGTCTTCTCCGGTATCTCGGTCGCCCTTGTGCTTGGTGTCCCGTGCGGCGCTTTCATCGGGCACGCGGTGGGCTGGCGCTGGACCTTTGTGGTCCTGTCATGCGCGTGCGCGCTCACCTTCGTCGTCCTGCGACTCGTACTTCCGTCGCTCCCGTCCCGACAAGCCTTCACCTTCGGCGAACTCATGCCCCTAATACGGTCCAAAACGGTTGGTAACGTCCTAATCATCACCGCCTGCGTTGTCGTCGGCAACTACAGCGCGTACACCTACATTGCACCATTCCTCAGTGAGGCCCGCGGCATTGACGCGCGGCTGATTGGAGCCTTCTTGCTGTGCTACGGGATCGCTGGCGTCGCCGGGAACTTCGCCGCAGCGGCTCTGCTCACCAGGTTTCGTGCGATTCGACCAATCCTGACAGGTCTGTCTCTTACGGTCACGGCAACGCTGCTCCTCCTCCTTATTCCGAGTCACTCCCCCGCGTGGGCCGCCCTCGGGATGATGATCTGGGGGGCGTCGTACTCAGCGCTGCCTGTCGCGTTGCAGACCCTTGTGCTGCGGGTTGCCGGCCGCCGCCACGGCGAGGCCACCACTTCGCTGTACGTCTTGGTGTTTAACTGTGCCATCGCAGCTGGCGCACTACTCGGTGGAATCGCGATTGATCGCGCAGGACCACTAGCGCCTACGCTGGTCGGTGCCGTCGCATCGGCGGCAAGTCTGATCGGGATTTCGCTCGTCCAGGCCCGCGGAGGACCGGACGAGGTTGCTTGCCCTTAGAATGTTTCCAAGTAATGCCGACTTTCCCAGCCGCATCCGTGAACTGCTGAAGACGGGTCGACCCTGGCCTGCGATGTGGCGGCGGATGGTACTGAAGAAGCCACCCGTGATGCTGTCCCAGTACCGAAGACTGACCAGCTTCCCGCTCGACACCAGCCGCCACCGCTCCCCTCAAGCCACAGTTCATGATCTTAGCGCCGGGAATCACTCCTGCGCCGGCCCTGCCCTTCAACTGTGTAGCCGAACCCGACTAACGGCCCCGACGCGGATAAGTGGCAAGAGCCCAAAGACATCGAGAACGAGCCTCTGCCAAGCGATCTCTCTCCGCTTCGGTCGTTCTCGACGCCGTATCCCTATCCCATGAGAGACACTGTTTGTTGTCTGTGACGGCCGAAACTGAGCAGTAGTTTCCGAGCGGCTTCTGGCAGGGAAGAGCTTTTTCAAGCGGGCAGGGTGAAGCGGCAGCCGCAACCGTCGTAGTGGCCGTTCCTTTGTTGACCGGATGAGTGCCCAGCCGTGTCGAGTGGGTCGTGTCCATACGTGTCTAGTCTGACAGCGCGCTTTGGTAACCGCAGGACGGCACTTCCGACTTGAGGCGGACCGCAGGTCTAAAAAACGAGCGTAGTAAGCGGCATCGCAACGTTATTGATCAAGAAACTGCGCGTGTCCCGCCAGACGTGTGCCGACACCAATGGTCTTATTACGGACGCTTGTGTGCTCAGCCCTCGAACACGGCCATGACCAACACCATAGGACGAGCTCGCGGCGCGTCGGTGGCGTTTGTCAGACGTCGTCCGAGGAGCCCATGAGGCCCGTGAGGTAATCGATTGCGTCGCCTGACAATTGGCGGGACTTCTTCGTCGTCGTGTCGACGTGGACGATGACGGTCTCCGCCGTCGCGGTGCACCTGTCGCCCTGGAAGAGCGCTTGCCTCAGCCGGATCGAGCTCGAGCCCACCTTGGCCACTCGGGTACCGATGGCGACGTCGCCCGGCCACAGAATTTCGGCCCGAAAGTCGACACCGAGATGGGCGATGACGAAAGAACATCCGTCGTCTGCCACTGGGCGCTGAGCAAGATGGAGCAACTCGACCCGTCCGGTCTCGAAGAAGGTGGCGAAGACGGCGTTGTTGACGTGGCCCTGCCGATCAGTGTCGCTGTACCGGATCTTGTCGAGGGCTCGCCCCGGAAAGTCGCCCAGACTGATGTCGCCATCGCGCATCCCGACATGATCACCTGTCGACACCGGGTTCGACAAACCGAGCCCGAGCCATCGGGGATGCCGATCGGCCCATCCCGGATGGCTGGGGTGGCGTTTCGACGACAGCCATCTCTGAAACTCTAATGACCTGGATTCCTTCTCGAGTCACTCCCCGTGGACCGAGATGATGACTCGATTGCCCTGTGAGACAAAGACACATGGACAGCGAGACGCGCCAGGGCTAGGCGGTGTCCGGAGTGGCGAAGGAGGCAATGTGATCGATGGTGGTGTGCAATCCGGTCGATAGGGGCTCGGCGTCGCGCAACGCCTTGGACACCAACAGGCCGCCCTGCAGGGCGGTCAGCAGCGCCAAGGCCAACCGATCGACGTCGGCGCCCTCGATGAGTGCGCCGCGAATCTTCATCGCGAACAAGCCGTCCCGGATGGCTCCCCGCCAGCGGCGATAGCCCACCACGACGTCGTCTCGAGCCACCTCGTCACAGTCGGCGAGCTCGTTGGCCAACGATCCCAATGGACAGCCGCCCCGAAAGTCGTTGGCGCGCGCCGTTTCCACGATGACGTCGGCCCAGCTTCGCAACGCGTCGATGTCATCGAGGCGCGCCAGCAGGGGTTCGTGAAACCCGACGATCGTGTCGCTCCAGTGCTTGATGACTGCGCAGGTGAGGGCGTGCTTGTCCCCGAAGTAGTGGTAGATCTGCGATGCGCTCACCCCGGCGGCGGCCTGCAGGTCCTCGGCACTGGTACCCGCCACCCCCTGCTGATACATCAGGCCCGCGGCGGCGACCACGATGCGGTCGCGCGTGGCCTGCCCCTTGCGCGTGATCACTCCGCGATCGTAGCTGATTCTGGTATTGACATTCCAAACAGACTGCGGTTCGGTGGAATGGTGATTCCATACCCACGGGTACGCACCGGCGCCGATACATACCCGCTGCCGCAGGGCAACGCGTATGTTCGGAGCATAGATGCAGCTCACAGTGCCTGTAGGCTCTTCGACGCGACGCGTCGGGCCGGACATCCCCATCGGCGCCGCTCACTTCCAAATGTGGAATTGACATTCCATAGCGAGTGCGCAACAGTCGGTCGAGCGGCCCGTCCACGGCTTCGCAGAGCCGGTCGCATGACGGTACGAACGACCACCGCCGGAACCGGGCTGGGGGTCCACTGGACCGCTTCATCCGCAGCGAGCCAACGCCAACCGAGAGGGAACGACCGATGAAATTCCACGGCAAGACCGTCCTGATCACCGGCGCTACGTCCGGAATCGGTAGGGAGACCGCGAAACTGTTCGCCCAGCATGGCGCCGCGGTGATCGTCACCGGCCGCGACGACACCCGCGGCAAGGCCGTCGTCGCGGAGGTCGAGGAGCTCGCCCCCGAGAACGCCCCCGCCCGGTTCGTCGCCGCCGACCTGAACGTCGCCGACGACGTGAAGCGACTGATTCAGCAGGCCGGGGACGTCGACGTCCTGGTCAACAACGCCGGTTTTTGGGAGCTCGCCCCGACCGCGCAGACCACCGAGGCGGGGTTGGATGCCATGTTCGCGGTCAACGTCAAGGCACCCTTCCTGCTGACCGCAGCCTTTGCCCCGGCGATGGCGGGCAACGGTGGCGGCGCGATCGTCAACGTGTCCACGATGGTCGCCGACCGCGGCCAGGCCGGCATGGCCGGCTACGGTGCCGCCAAGGCAGCCCTGGAATCGCTGACGCGCTCATGGGCTGCGGAATACGGGCCACAGGGCGTGCGCGTCAACGCCGTCGCACTGGGCCCCACCATGACTCCGGCGATGGATCCGATGGCGGACATGCTGCCCACCTTCGTCGCCGCCATTCCGCTGGGACGCGCCGCGCAGCCCATCGAAATCGCCCACGCCATCGCCTATTTGAGCAGTGACGACTCGAGCTTCATCACCGGGGCCATCGTCCCGGTCGACGGGGGCCGCCAATCAGTCTTGTGACGTCACCGAAATCGAGGTCGTCGACCCATCGGCGGCGACCCCACCCCCGCAGCTCATTCCACGCCCACCACCACATCTCGCGATGAGGAGACTTCCATGAGCACGCTCCCCTCCCCCAGCGGCCGTTTGCGCGGCCAAACCATCCTGGTCACCGGCACCACCAAGGGCGGCATCGGTTACGAGACCGCCCGCCTCCTCGGTGACGAAGGCGCCACCGTCCTGACCCACGCCCGGACCCCGGACGCGGCGCGATCCAACGTCGAGAGCCTCGTCGTCGACGGCAACGGCGCGGGCAGATTCGTCCCGGTCGCCGCAGATCTGAGCTCCATTGCCGGCGCGCGAGCGCTCGCCGAGGCCGCTCGCGCTGCAGCGCCGGGGGGCATCCACGGTCTGGTCAACAACGCCGGCGCCGGGTTCAAGGACCGACGGCTATCCCCTGACGGCATCGAGATGACCATGGCCATCAACCACGTCGCGGTCGCCGCCCTGACCGACGCACTCCTGGACTCGCTGCACGCGGGCGCGGACTCGTTGGGACGCCCGTCGCGGATCGTGAGCATGACCGCCTTGATCGAGGGACGCGGGAAGGTCGAGACCGACTGGTCCTTCCCGGGCAAGTACTCCCAAACCCAGGCGTACTTCAACGCGAAGTTGGCCAACCTGCTCTGGGTGTACGCGATGGCGCGTCGACTCGACGGGCACGGCATCACCGTCAACGCCGTCAGCCCCGGCAGTGTGAACAGCGGTTTCGGCGCGAAGGCCGGCGGCACGTTCGGGCTGGTGATGAAGCTGGGTTCACCGCTCTACGGCCACGCCAGCAAGGGCTCCGCCGGGGTCATCCGGATCATGACCGACCCCGGCCTGGCCACCGTCACCGGCGGCTACCACACGCCCTCCAAGCAGAAGAACTCCTCCAAGAAGTCCCGCACCGAGCACCTGCAGGAGCAGGTCTACCTGCAGACCGAACGCACTCTGCGAGCCCACCGCGACAATCGCCAGGAGCGCCGCTGAGCACCCGGCCGTACACTGCCCGCCGACGAAAGTGGTTGCAGTACAGGCCATTCTGATTCTCGCGGTAGCGATCGTCGTCCCGCGGTCTCGACCCGGAGCCTCGACGTCAATGCCGTTGCGGGCTTCGGCGGCCCTCGCCTCGGCAGGCCTGGACGATGTTCACGATCGCCAAGAACATGACGGACAGCGGGATGAATGGGGCTTTGATCCCCAGCGGAAGGACGTTCGCCGGAACCTCTGGTTGCAGGTGCACGTAGGTCGCAACGCCCATGTTGACGACGAGCGCGGAGGACGCAACGACAACGGCTGGGCGGTAGACATTGGGAATCTGGTGCCGGAAGCAGGCCGGCAACAGCAGGCCACCGCCGATGGCCATTTCGCCGACCTTGCCCAGGGGAATGCTGAGCCGCGGCAGATGACTTTCGGTAATCTGCACGTCGAACATGGTGCGAAACGGCGGGAAGTACTTCAAGACGCCGAACACGAACATGAACACACCAAGGAACATCGAATTGTATTGCAGTGTCTTGGTGTCCTGGCGGTGGTCCACGGGCTACTCCTCGATCCTTGGTGATTCTGCATCCTGTGACATGGCGGCAACGAGCGGGTCGTCGGGGTCGGGTCGTCGCTAGTCGAGTGCCGTGGGGTCGCTTGCCATCACCGATTCGACCTCGGTGCGCAGCCGGGCCAACGCCTCGCGTTCGTCGGCTGCGTAGTGCCGGGCGTGATCGTCCAGAACGCAGACCGTCCCGACGACTTTTCCGTGGGCGTCGTGGACCGGCATGCCCAGGTAGTTGCTCAGGCCGAACTCCGTTTCGTCCTCGTTGCCGGCGAATTCGGCGTCTGCGCGTGAATCCTCCACGAAGACCGCCGAGTCGCTGTCCACGACCCGCTCGCAGTACAGCGGCACGCGCGAATCATCCTGTCCTGCCTTCGTTCCCGCGGCGCCGACGGTGTAGTGCCGAGTCGCCTCCCCCGCCGTGGCGGCGACCACCATCGAGTCGGGGTCGGAGCGCATCACCAGCACCGACTTGACGCCGAGCCGTGTGGCCAGCTCCTCCAGTTGGGGTCCAATCTCAACCAATCCGGCAGTGGTGGCTGTGGCGTGTGGCTTCGGCTCGTTCATGACTCAATCCTGTTGGCAATAGGGGGTTGTGGGTAAAGCGTCGTGCCCGTCGCCGAACGGGACGCGAGGTCGCGATGGTGTGCGCGGTGTGCGCGCCGGCTGAGACCGTCTTGATTCTCGATTCCTCAGACCTCCAGTGAGGGAAGCTGGTCTTCCATTCGTCGTGTGGTAGCCGCTGGTGCACTGACCGTTACACGCCAATTCCGTGGCGGCGCGTCCTGGTAGGCGTCGAAGGCGCTCCGCTGCGGCGGGGGTAGCGCGCTCGGTTCGACCGGTCAGTTCGCCGCGCCTTCCAGGCCGGCCGCCGCGGCCTCACTGGCGCCGGGAATGCGCATTTCGAAGGTCTCGGTGACCACCGCGTAGTCGTAATATCCCATCCGAGCAATTGGCTTGATGCGTGGGATGTCGAGCTTGCCATCAGTGGTGAGGACGGACTCGTCGACGTGGATGCGCTCGACTTGGGCGAACACCACGTCGATGGTTCCCACGGGCGAGTTGCCCCGCAGCCGCTGAGTGGACAGGTAGCGACACTCGAAGTGGCACGGGCTCTCGGCGACCATCGGAACTCCACTGAGGTCGGCATAGCTGCGGGTCACGTTGATCCGGTCGAACTCACTCTCCTGCGATGGCAGCGCCATCGCGCTGGTGTTGACCGCCTCGCGCAAATCCCATGTCGCCATGTTCCAGACGAACCAGCCGGTTTCCTCGGCATTGACGACCGTGTCCTTGCGGCGACCATCGGGATATTGGTTTGCGGCGAACATGACCATTGGAGGGTCGAAGGTCAGGTTCTGCCACTGGCTGTAGGGCGCCAGATTCTCCACGCCGTCGGCGCTGACACTGGACAGCCAGCCGATCGGCCTCGGCACGGTGCAACTCTTGAACGGCGAATACGGCAGAGGGCACGGTTGGCTGGCCGGATCGTATTTCACATCGGTTCCCATCGTTGGATCGTCGTCGAACTAGGTGTAGCGGCAACGTCCCAAGCCTGCACCCTCGGCCGTGGCAGCGCGTGATGAACATTGCCGGCACGAATTGGGGGGTCTGGCGGGGCCGCGCTGCCGCGTAGTCCGTGCCCACGAGGTCGCGCGCCCACATCGGCGGTGTGTGCAGCGCGATCGAAGAAGGGGTCCGCCGGGCATGCGACGGTGAAAGATTGGGTTGCACGCCGTAACCGGTGGCGGCCATGCGGGGCACGAGTGCGAATCGGGCACCGATGACGACGATCTGCGCTATCGGATTGGAGAAGACGTGGTGGAGGTGGGGTCGAGAAGCGTGGTTTCCACCGCGACGATGTCCGACACGTCGAATCCGGCCATGTCCGCGGCGAACTCCGGGCTGGCCACGACGCGGCGGGTGGCCTCGTCGGGGTCGCTGCCGGGTGGGTACTGGATCACGGCGATCAGGCGGTGGGCGTCCGCGTCGTGCTCGGTCCACACCCCGTGTGTCGTGATGCCGAACACGGCGAAGGTGGTCAGGTGGCGGGCCCAGTGCACGTCCGCGTAGCGCCGCAATGCGTCGGCTGATCGCAGGGTGTAGATCCGCAGTTGAAACATGTTGGCGCGCTCCTTGATTGGCTGGTTGGGATCTCGGTCGTCGCCGTCAGGTCAGCAAGACCAGGCAGGAGGCGGCCACGGCAAGCCCCTGCAGCGCAGCGCGGGCGTTGATGACCGCATCCCATCGCGCCTGCAGGGCCCGGCCGTTGGGCAACGTTCGGCCGCTTTCAGCGGCCGCAGTCAGTTCCCGGTTAATGGGCGCGCTGAGCCGGGTGTAGACGACGAGCCAGATCAGCAACGCGATCAGTGCGGTGCCGGCCGCGATGGCCTGCACGTCGTCGCCGGCTGCGACGGCCGCGATCGTGCTCACGCCGGCGGCCAGGATGCCGAGCACCCCGGGGATCGGCATGCGGCGATCCCCGAAGCGGTGAATGTGACCAGTCACGGTGACCAAGGTGTGGTCATCGACGCGGGCCAGGGCGGGACGAAGCACCATCGCGCAGAACACGTCGGTGCCGTACACCACGCCGGTGCCGAGCACCGTGAGTATCGCGGTGACCCTGATGAGTGCTTCGAGGTTCATGTCGACTCCATTCTCGGGCGAGGTGTTAGCAACGCTAACAGGCCTATCCAACGAAGTCGATAGCGGCGCTATTCCATGTAGCATCGCTATCGAGGTGTCCTGGCGATCGCGCGCCGGCCACCACTGAACGGACAAGACCCGATCGCGGGAGACGTCGCAACGAATCACGTCCAGGCCGGGCAGGCGGCGCGAAGTACCGTGGACGGATGACTCGAGCTGGTCTGAGCGCGTCGACTTCCTCGCCCGACGCGGGATCGACCCGCGAGGCCATCTTGCGCACCGCCGCCGTCGTCTTCCTCGCTCACGGTTACGAGCAATCCAGCATGGACCAGATCGCCCTGGAGGCCGGGGTGGCCCGTCGAACGGTGTACAACCAATTCGGTTCCAAGAAAGCGCTTTTCGACGCCACGATGGCCCAGATGTGGGAACGGATGCCGCTGGACGCCATCACCGCCGACACCACCTCGTCGACACCGCCCGAGGAAGTCCTCTACTCGATCGGCCGCACGATCGCGAACTTCTGGGCGCCACCCGAGGCGGTGGCGTTCATGCGTTTGGTGATGTGGGAGAGTTCGAAATTCCCGGAACTCGGCGAGAGCTTCCTGGACAACGGCAGGGACCCGGCTCGGCGCAGGGTCACGGAGTACGTGCGCCGGCTCGGGGGCGACGCCGGTTTTCGCATCGACGATCCCGATCTCGCGACCGCACAGTTCATCGACGTCATTCTCGGGCAGGTCTTGCTGGGCCGATTGGTCGCCTCCTCGAACTCTGCCGTCGACGACGAGCGTCGTGACTACGTAGTGCGCGAGGCGGTAGCACTCTTCCTCGCTCGGTACCGCGTTCCCTCCTGACCAAGTCCGATCCTGCGAACGACGGCGGCGGACACCACGACGGGCCGTCGCCATAAGCCCTGGATAAGCGCTGTAAAACTTCCGCCCAATCGGAACGATTCTTGCTGACCGGCCTATTGCACTTTACAGTGCAGTGCAGAGGGTCGATTTCCCTACTCGTCGATCGAACTCACGGAGGAAGGCCATGAAGGTTGGCTTCAAGGACGATTCGTTCGCGTTCGAACTCGTCCGCAATCTGGGCTTCGTCTACTACGGCGGCGCGGACATCGGCGAGCTCATGGCCACCGCTGAGGACATCGTCGAAGGGGACTTCGACAGTTGGTACGACGGTTGGCACGCCCGTGGGGAGCGCGTGCTGGGGCGAGCCGAGGGGTATCTCTCCGCCGGCCACCTGGTCAGCGCTCGAGAGGCCCTGCTGCGCGCGTCGACCTATTTTCGAATGGCAGAGTTCTACCTGCACGGCGACCCTGACGATCCGCGGATCATGTTTGATTCCACGGCATCACAGCAGGCCTACGCCAAGGCCGCCGAAATGATGGGACCTACCTGGGAACCGGTCGAAATCCCCTATGAGGGAACGACGTTACCCGGCTACTTCTACAAGGTCGACGAATCCAACGCACCGCGGCCCACTCTCGTCTTCCACGGAGGCTACGACTCGAGCTTGGAGGAGCTGTACTACTTCGCCGCCGCGGCCGCCGTCCGTCGTGGCTACAACTGTCTTACCTTCGACGGCCCGGGCCAGGGCATGCCGCTTCGAGAGCAGAAACTGGTGTTCCGATACGACTGGGAGAAAGTCGTCACCCCGGCCGTCGACTACGCCCTCTCCCGCCCCGACGTCGACGGCGATCGCCTCGCGCTCAAGGGCATGAGCCTCGGCGGGTACTTCGCCGCTCGCGCCGCGGCCTTCGAGCCCAGGTTCAAGGCCGTCATCCTCTTCGACGGCGTCTGGAGCTTCTACGACGCCATCGTGGGCATGCTGCCACCGGACGCGACGACGGCGCTCGAGAACGGCGACGCCGCCACCTACGACACCCTCGTCGCCCATGCGATGGAGGCGAATACCCAAGCGCGGTGGGCCTTCACCCAGGGTCTCTACAGCTGTGGGGCGACGTCCTATTACGACCTCACCGTCGCCAGCAGGAAGATGTCGCTGGAGGGCGGCGTGATCGAACGGATCAACTGCCCCACGCTGGTGATGGAGGCCGACGGAGATCAATTCTTCCGCGGTCAGCCCGAGCGTGTCTACGAGGCGTTGCACGCGCCAAAGACCTACGCCCGCTTCGGCGTCCGGGATGGGGCCGAAAACCATTGTCAGTCGGGCGCTTTGGCGTACAAGGACGAAGTGGTATTCAACTGGCTCGACGACACGCTGAACTCCTGAGTCGCGTCCATCGGGATCATGAAGGGAACGGCATGACCAACGCAGAAACCGGGCTTAGTAGGCGCACTCGACACACATTACGTGGGCCGATAGCAACGAATTCCGAGGAATGACCAAGGACGCCAGACTGATCGGCCCGTTCACTCCGTATCTGTACAGCACCGGCGGACGCGGCTTAGAGGAGATCCGATGTCGACATTCGCGGTGTTGGGGGCTCTCACGTGCGTTCCTGGCGTTCGAGAACAGGTGCTCGTTCTGGTAGACGCCCATCGCACCCGCAGCCTGGTCGAGCCTGGCACGGTGCAATTCGAGGTTCTGGTGCCTCGCCACCAGGAGGACACCGTCTACATGTACGAGGTGTACGCCGACGAGCACGCCTTCGCAGCCCATGTGAACGGAGCCTCGTTGGCACGCGTCACCGAGGAGACCGCTGGAATGATCACCACACTCGTGGCCAACAGCGTGACCGTCATCGACGTGACGGGCTTGGCCGCGGGCCCAACCTAGGGTTTCACCGCACACGGCTCCTACAGATGGCGAGCAATCGGCGGCACCGAAGTCGGCGCGCACCTGGCGTTCGCGTGACTCCAATCAGTCGGCGGTCGGCAGGTGGATGTACATCGATTGGATGCCGACGCGGCCGGGACCGGTGAACCGATTGAAAACGAGACTGCCTGCGCCCCCGAAGATTCCGGTCTTCAGTCCATACATCTGTATTTCCATGCGAACGGATTCGTCGCGGTAGATCCAGCCACCGGGTTCGACGTCGATCTGTTCACCGGGTCCGAGGACCT
The DNA here is from genome assembly GCF_010729665.1 of Mycolicibacterium madagascariense. Lineage (NCBI taxonomy): Bacteria > Bacillati > Actinomycetota > Actinomycetes > Mycobacteriales > Mycobacteriaceae > Mycobacterium > Mycolicibacterium madagascariense. The sequence goes on from NZ_AP022610.1 coordinate 3,375,249, forward strand.
TTTCGAATACGTTGCCGTACCCGTGGAGCCACACCACTCCCTCGCTGTTGGTGGCGGAAAATCGGTCCACGAAGAATCCGCTGCCCCCGAAGAGCATGTTCGTGACGCCCCGTTGTCGGGTGAATCCGTAGTCGAGATTGCCGGTCGCGGCGAGGTATTGGTGCTCGCGGACCTCCACGCTCATACCCGGGGTCAGGTGCAACGGGAACACGTGCCCGGCACCATCGCGGGAGAATGCGATCTCACCAGGCCCTTGGGTCTCGGTGAGGAAGATCGGCATTCCTGAGACGACGCGCTTGAAACTGCCGCGCATCGGGTGCAGACCAATCATCAGCCCTGGGTCCTTCCACAGCACGACATGATGTTCGAAGAACACGGGCACGCTCCCGTCGACGCGGAGGTGCAGCATCGGCACGAGTTCACCTTGGATCGCATATCCGACCCCCGGAGCCTGACCGCTGGTGACCGCGGTGGGCAGAAGGCGGGGCGGCAGTGAGGCAGGTTGTTCCATGACACGGTCTCCTCTCGACGGTTTCGCTCAATGCCCAATTCAACTGCTCCCGTCGCGGTGGCTCGACAATGCGCCTGCCGCGCCGTGCTGTGAAAACACTGCCAATGCGCGGGGCCGTATCCAATGCACACTCGGGCCCAAGCGCCCGGCGGGCGAGGCGGTCATGCGGATGCTGATCGCGACGTCGCGGGCGAGACGGAGGCTGTCGACGACGATCCAGCAGACGCCACGCGGCCGGTCGCATTGGTCGCCTACGAGAACCGACCACTTGTGGGTGTGGGTAAGTTGAGCGAACGAGTGTTCACGACGAGCTCCGGAGGAGGCATTCATGTCCAGCCGCGCCAACGTTGACGAGGTCAGCGCGTCCTACTGGGCGATGCCGCGGTACGGGGGGCGATGAGGTGACACGCATGGATGTGGCGTTCCCGTCGGGTGCCGACACGTGTGCCGCGTGGCTGTACCTACCCGAACGCACCGAAGGGGAGCGGCCACCTGTGGTAATCCTGGGGCACGGTCTCGGCGGTGTGCGGGAGATGCGACTGGACGCCTTCGCCGAGTGTTTCTGCGAAAAGGGTTACGCCTGCCTGGTTTTCGACTATCGCCACTTCGGCGCCAGCACCGGTGATCCGCGACAGCTCATAAACATCGACCGTGAGTTGGCTGACTGGCGCGCAGCCCTGGCCTACGTGCGCTCGCACGACGAGGTCGACGGGAGCCGAGTGGCCCTCTTCGGTTCGTCATTCGGCGGCGGTCTCGTCATCGACGTCGCAGCCGCCGACGGAGGGGTGTCGGCAGTCATCTCGCAATGCCCGTTCACCGACGGTTTTGCGTCCGCCCGCGCGGGCGGTGCCGTGTCCACGGCGAGGGTGAGCGTACGAGCAATCCGAGACGTGGCTTCGGCAACGTTTCGCCGCAGGCCTGTGATGGTCGCTCTCGCCGGTCCCCCGCGATCGGCCGCGTTGATGACCGCGCCGGATTGCGGACCCGGCTACGCGGCGCTTGCCGACCTCGCGCCGACCTTTCGCAACGAGGTCTGTGCCCGCTTCGCACTCGACATCGCCCGCTACTTTCCCGGACGGCGCGCCAAGGACGTCAATTGCCCGATCTTCTTCGCGCTATGCCGCGATGACAGCGTGGCTCCGGCGTCGGCGACTCGTCGGCATGCGCAGCGAGCTCACCGTGGCGAGGTCGTCGAGTATCCGTGCGGGCATTTCGACATCTACCTGGGCGACCCATTCGAGCGTGCCGTCACCGACTACATCGACTTCCTGAAGCGCCAGCTGCCGACGGGGTGACCGCGCGGCGACATCCGCCATCAAGACGTTGTCGCACCTTGAGAAGGCTGGGAGGGCCCAGACTGCCAGCGGCGTTCCGAAAATCACTCGTTGGGGCCGCGTCCCTCCTGGCGTCCGGGACGGCCCGCGACGCTAGGAGCCGCTGACGCCGTTGACCCCTTGGGCAGCCACCTGGCCGGTGGTGCCGGCGTGTCCGCCCAGGCCGCCGGTGCCCGCGAGGCCACCAGCCCCCGCGGAGCCGGCCGCGCCACCGTTGCCACCGGCACCACCGGTACCACCCGCGGTGCCGTTGGCGCCAGCGCCGCCGTTGCCGCCAGCACCGGCGTTACCACCGTTGCCACCGGATCCGTTCGTTCCGCTCGTTCCGGTGGTGGAGCCGCTGCCACCGCGTCCGGCGTTGCCGCCGTTTCCGCCGGCCCCGCCGCTGCCCCCGGTGTTTCCGTTGCCACCGGGGTGTCCGTTGCCTTGCGGGTCGGTGCCGAATCCGGGGGCGCCGTCGGCGCCGCGGAGGCCGTTGCCGCCGTTGCCGCCGTTGGCGCCGTTGCCGCCCATCCCGCCGACACCCTGGATCCCGCTCGCGCCGGCCGCACCGACGCCGCCACCGGATCCTCCGGTTCCTGGGGCACCACCGGCCCCGGGGTTGCCCGCGAGGCCGCCGGTGCCGCCGTCCCCGCCGTTGCCGCCGTTCACTCCGCGGGCACCGGAACCACCGGTGCCGATGCCGTCGTTGCCGCCGTTGCCGGCTTGGCCATTGCCGCCAGTCCCTCCGGTGCCGCCCTGACCGGCAGCGCCACCCGCGCCGCCGTCTCCGTTGCTCCCGTTGGGTCCGGTGTGGGTTCCGGTCCCACCGTGCCCGGCGTCACCACCCGTACCGCCCATGCCGCCCGAACCGCCGGTGCCGCCGGTCCCACCGGTGGCACCGCTGGCTCCCGCGCGGGCCCCGTCCAGACCGGTGCTGCCATAAGCGCCTTGGCCGCCCGCGCCGCCGTGGCCACCAACACCCCCGTCACCACCGGCACCGCCATCCCCCTGCACTGCGGACAGGCCCGCCGCCCCGGTGGTGCCGCCGCTGCCCCCGGTCCCGGCAGCCCCGCCGAGCCCCGCGCTGCCCGCCGCGCCCCCGGCGCCGCCGTTCCCGCCGGCGCCGCCCGCGCCGCCGGGCTGCCCGTTCGTGCCGGGTCGGCCTTGGTTGACCCCGATCATCCCGTCCGTGCCGTCGCGGCCGGCGGCGCCGTTCCCGCCCGCACCGCCGGTCCCGCCCTGCCCGGCGTTCCCGCCGGCCCCGCCATCACCGTTGATCCCGTTGACGCCGAGGGTGGACCCCAGGCCGCCGCGCCCGGCGTCACCGCCGGTTCCGCCCGCCCCGCCCGAACCCCCGATTCCGCCGATGGCGCCGTCTCCGCCGGCCGCCCCGTCGACGTACCCGGGGGCACCGCTCACTCCGCTGGCGCCGATAGCTCCGTTACCGCCCGCGCCGCCGTTGGCGCCGTCACCGCCAGCGCCGCCGACGCCTTGGATCGCGGTGGCACCGTCGGCGCCGTCACTGCCACCCGTGCCGCCACCGCCGCGGCGTCCCCCCGCCCCGCGAGTGCCGGCCGCACCCCCGGTACCACCGTTGCCGCCTGCACCACCACTGCCGCCGTTGCTGCCGGAACTGCCGGGCAACACCCCATCGATCCCAGCACTGCCAGTCGCGCCGTTGCCCCCGGTGCCGCCCGTGCCGCCCTGACCAGCAGCGCCGCCAGTCCCACCGTCACCGTTGGCACCGTTGGCTCCGTTGTGAGTTCCGGCGCCGCCCAGTCCGGCGTCACCACCGGCACCGCCGGCACCGCCGCTGCCGCCGGTCTGACCCGTGCCGCCGTCGGCGCCGCTGGCCCCGGCGCTCAGCCCGTTCGAGCCGTTACTGCCGGCGGCTCCCGCGGCGCCGGTGCCGCCGCGGCCACCGATCCCGCCGTTGCCACCGGCACCACCGTCCCCTTGGACCGAGGACAATCCCGCCGCGCCCGCGCTGCCGCCGCTGCCACCGGCGCCCGCCGCGCCGCCACGCCCGGCGACGCCAGCCGCACCCCCAGCGCCGCCGTCACCGCCAGCCTGCCCGGCCGTCCCGTCGGTCCCGTCGGCGCCTGGCGTCGCACCGTTCACACCGGCGGCGCCCGCAGCGCCGTCGTGCCCGGCCCCGCCCAGACCGCCGGTACCGGCGTTGCCGCCCGCCCCTCCGCTACCGTTCACCCCCGCGGTGCCGCTCGCGCCGAACAGAGCGCCGCGACCGCCGGCACCGGCGTCACCACCAGCGCCACCCACGCCGCCGGAACCCCCGGCGCCACCAGCGCTGCCGGCGAGGTGGGTGGTCGTCCCCGCCACCCCGGTCCCACCGGCTGCGCCGTCCCCACCCCGACCACCGTTGGCGCCGGCACCGCCAGCCCCACCGGTCCCCAGCAAGAACCCCGCCGCGCCGCCAGCGCCGCCATTCCCGCCGGCGCTGCCCGCGGTTCCGGACTGACCCGCCGCGGTGCCCGCCGCGCCTGCCAGTCCGGCGGCGCCGGAGCCACCGCGCCCACCCGAACCCACGAGCACGCCGCCGTTGCCGCCGGCGCCACCGGCACCGCCCGCGGCGATGGCGTCCCCGCCGGAGCCGCCGTTGCCAATGAAGATCGCGTTGCCGCCGCGGCCGCCGTCCGCCCCGGCACCGCCGTTGCCGAAGATGCCGCCGTTGCCGCCGTTGCACGCCGCCGCGGCACACCCGGCACTCGCGCTGTACCCGGTCCCGAACAACAACCCCCCGTTGGGGTGACTGGCGGTGCCGTTGCTGACGAACACCGCGATCAGCGCCGCCAACACCTGATCCGGAGTCTGCGCCGCCGGCGCCACGACCGACACCGGGGCCACCACCACTGAGGACACCGGCACCAGTGAGGACCCCGCGAGCGCGGGATGCGCGCTGACATGCGAGGTGTCCGTCGGCGCCGCGGAGGCCCCCGTCAACGCTGCCAACGGAGCCGGGACCACTCCGCCGCCGGCTGCGACGCGCCCCACTGGCGAACTCGACGGCGGCGCAGACGCCGACGATGAAGCCGTCGATGATGACGAGGGCTTCGATGCGGTCGACGTGCCCCCCGCTGACGTGGACGCGGTCCTCGGGCGTGAGGTGGACCCCGGGGCGACGGAGTCATGACGATGGGAGTGGGCGGATCCGCCCGCCGTCGAGTCCGCCGTAGAGGTATCCGCCGTAGCGGACGGAACCACCGACCCGCCCGCGGAATGTGCGTCAGCCGGGGCGCCGGGGCGCGACGACGCAGACGACCCCGAAGACGCGGACGACGCCGACCCCGCTGACACCGATCCCGTCGTCGCCTTCGAGGGCGAGGACGACGAGGTGTGGGCCGACGGTGAGGAGCTGGCAGCACCGTCATGGCCGCCACCGCCGTCGCCCGTCTCGGCGTGGGCCACTCCCCCACTGGCCAACACCGCCCCCATGCCCAGCGTGATCGCCCCGGCACTCAGCCACGTCGACACCCCCAACGGACGCCGCACCCCACAACCGTGACCACGCTGTGCGTTCCCGCGATGCCGACCCGCCATGACGAACCACCCCTCCTACGCGCGGCACGACACGAAGCGGTCGCCGCCCACCCCCTCGACGAATCAGCCGATCCCCAAGGTCCCACCAGCCGTCGCGCCCTGCAATCACAGCAAAGGTTTTGTTCGAGTCGTCGATAGCCGACAGAGAACATACATCACGACAACGCCACCAGGTGGCCGACGTCACCGCAACGTCATCACCTAAGCTTGGCATCTACGAAAGACGTTGTAATTGATCATGATCGATGAACTACCTAGCATCCTCGGCGGGTACATAGCGGCGCACGGGGCGTGCCTCGACGATCATCGCCAGATTTCACAGCAAATACGCAGGGCGAGGGTTCTTTGACTCGCGGCAAATCCAGACGGTAGACAGCGGATTATGCATCGACGCCACACGGCGCCAATAGTCCGCACGCACCGCGGACCGGTCCCCGTCGGCTCGCGATGGGCAGCCGCCGATCGACGTCGCCGTTCCGTTCGGCGCAGGCATCACTGTAGGAACGGAATGCAAATGTTTTGTAAATCCGCCCAGCGGTCAGGTGGCGTCCTTTAGTGCCGACCTGAATGAAGGCGGCCGGTGCGGATGGAAATGGTGTCGCTGGAGTCGTCTCCGACGTTCTGGGCGTCGGCCACAACGGTGTGTCCTCGCGACGCAGGCTTACACACCTCGGGCGACGAGGATATGGGCCTCTCTCATCGACCAAATCCACGGCTCGCCTTCCTCGCCATTCCGTGATTCGGCCTCGCCACTACCCATGTGCGGTCCGATTCCGCGGACGTTGGCCCGGCCAGGCCACCGGCGCGAGCTACTCGGTCGGCGGGCTGCGGAGAGGATCGCGACTCGCCGCTTGACCTGACGCCGCGAAAAGACCTGCGAGACAAGAAGGCTGACGAAGAAGGCACAAGCGAGCCACCACCACGACGAACTGGTCAACGCCAGCAATACGTACTGGATGCTGAGGGCTGAGAAGGTGACGACGCTGAGGCGCGACCACCGATCGTGCAGGGCATCTTCTGCCATGCGCAACGCGGCGTGTCGAACAGCCTCGTCGGCAGGCGCCGGGCCGCGCGACGCCGAGCGCACCGCGAGCTGTCGTTGACCGTCGGGAAGATGCCCGATCGCGTCTTGCCTCCTCGTCGCCTCGCCGTGCGCGATCCACGCCACGAATAGACCGAAGCACACCCCAGCAGGGGCGCCCACCGCGAAACCAGCGCAGATGCGAACGGCAAGGGTCACGTTGGACATCAGCACCACGCCACACACGGCCATCGCGATGCCGAAGGCCACACCGGCGCTAGCCGCCAGCACCCACCTCGGAGCTCTGCGTAACCGGTTCCTCACAGGCCTGACTGTAACAACGCCATCTCCGACGAAGTGGGCTCACAACAGGTTCGACTTCTGCTGCGACCACCGCAGCGTCCCATGCTTGATACGAAGGATCCCCTAGAGCTAGCCCCCGCGTTGCAGCGGAACGGAATTCATCGGGGGAATCGCTCGAGGAGCGCCGGTGAGGCGACCATGACCAATAGACGTCAATTCGCAGACCGCGGGCAGGCTGGAACGCGGTAGTCACTACCCAAGCCTGGATTTGGCATCCCGGATCTACGACGCTTTCGGCCTGCCCGTCGAAGCCGTCCTCGCACGCACCCCGTTCGGCTTGCCGACGTTGCCGTTCGACCCGGGACTCGTTGCCGCAGAGACGATCTCGCCGATGGGCGCGCGGTCACCGCTCGGACGCCGCGGTCGCCGTCACCGCCCGCCCCGACGGCGCCGCGGAGGGCGCCGGCAGATTCGTCGTCGTGCAGAACCCCTTGAAGTTGACACCGATCACGTGGTCGAAGGCGTCCTCGCTCACATCAAGCAGCGGTGGTTCGTCGACGACGCCGGCATTGACGAACAGGGTGTCCACGCCGTCGTGTCGCTCGGCGATGCGTGCCATCGCGGCGCGCAGCTGTGACGGTCGCGCCACGTCAGCGGTGACGGCGGTGGCGGAACCGGGAAATTCTCACACGGCCCGTTCGAGTCCGGCGGCGTCGCGGTCGAGCAAGACCACCGCGTCACCGCGTTGGGCCAACAATGTCGCGGTGGCCCAGTCCGATACCGCTGGCGGCGCCGGTCACGACGGCGACCCTGCGGTGGCCGTGGCTGTCGTTGTCGTTCATCTGTCCTCCTCGGGGCGGGGCTGAGTTCGTCACCAGCCGTAGGGGATGTCAGCGTCGAGTGCGGTCATGAAGGTTCCGTCGACGTATTCACAGGAATAGACGGCCAGTCCGTCTCGCAGGTGAAACGTTTCGACCATCGGCATCGTCACGTGGTTGCCGTCGGCGTCGGTGTGGCGCGACCGCAGGATTCCCTCGACGATGAAGCCGGTGTCGATGATGTGGATGGTGGAGTCCAGCGCATCCTAGACGTGACCGGATTTGATCGACCATTGCCAGCGTTCGATGTATTCGTCGGCGGTCAACTGGAAACGGCCTTGCTTGAGGTTCCATTGGATGAAGTAGTCGGGGGCACGCAGGTCGCGCCACGCCTTCCAGTTCATCTCGTCGAGGTCGCCGTTGCCCCTCAAGGGCGAGGAGACGGCCCCAAACTCCTCCAGGTAGGCCTCTACGTCGGCGCGGGGAACGGGGTCGAGGCGGACAGTCGTCGGCGTCAGCTTCTCAAACGGTTCGTAGCTGGGCATGTGAATCCTTGTCTACCGGTGAGGTCGTGGGTGATGCGTCCGGTGTGGGTTGAAGCTGCTACAGGTCAGCCGTCGTCGGCCGGGCGATCTTCTTGATCTCAGAGTTGGTGACGACGTCGCCGGCCCCGAGCCCGGTGGCCACGGCGATCAAGGCGGTGGCGAGGTCATCGACGCGCACGGCGATCGGCGCGGTGAGGCGATGGGTCAGGCCGCCGACGTCTACCGTCAGGATCCCGCCGGGGCGAAAGCAGTGCACGTGAAAGTCGTCGTGCTCCTCGGCGAGGGCGAGGAGGTCCTTTTCCGTGCGGCCCTTGAGATTTCGGGTCAGCCGCTCCCAGGGCAGGTGAGCGTCTTCGCGTTGACTGGCTCCCATGCCGCTGAGGTAGCAGAAGGTGAACGGTCGGGTGGCCGCGGCGGCTACGGGTGCGGCCAGAGCCAGGGTGAATCCGTGGGTGATTCGTTCGTAGAGGGCCGGGTCGGCGTGGTCGGAGTCCTTGCCGCCGAGGGTCCAGATGCAGGCGTCGTGTTCGGACAACCGGGCCGCCCGATCGTGGTCGTGGTGGGTGAAGTCGTCGACGTACATCACGTCCAGCTTGTCTGCGGCGACGCCCAACGGCCGACGCGCGAGTGCGGTGATCCCTGTGACGGCGGGGTGGTCGATCAGTTGGTGCAGGACCTGGGATCCGACGAAACCCGAGCCCCCAGTGAGAATGATGCGCATTACGATTCCTTCTGCGTTAGTCGATAACGAATGTATGTCAGTAACCCTAACCGGTTTCAAAGACCTATACACCTGCCGTTACGAAGGTTACTCACTTACGAATCTCAGTGGATCCGACTTGGTAAGGTGGGGACCATGACCGCCCCCTCTTCCACCGCCGGTGAAACCGGGCTTCGCGAACGCAAGAAGCGGATGACCCGGCAGGCGCTCATCGAGACCGCCGAGGCGATGTTCGCGGAGCGCGGATTCGACGCCGTCACCGTCGCCGAGATCGCGGCGGCGGTGAACATCGCGGCCAAGACGGTCTTCGTCTACTTCCCCGCCAAGGAAGACCTCGTCTTTCACGACGAGGATTCGATCCGGGACCAACTCGTTGCCCGCATCAGTGGCCGCGCCCCGGGCCAGACACCACTGGACGCCGTCGCCGACCTGCTCCACGAGATGATGGCAGCGTCCACCAAAGGGCCGGAGAACGAACTCGACCACTTGCTGCGCACCGTCGGGGACAGCGCCGTCCTGCAGGCCAGGATGAGGCTAATGTGGGAGCGCTTCGAAACGGCCATTGCGGTCGAGTTGGCCCGCGAGAGCGGGGACCATCCCTACTCCGCGCCTCCTCGCGTCGCCGCGGCACAGCTGACGATGCTGTACCGCATGTTGGCCTCCCCCGAACTGCTGGACTTCATACGTTCGAAGCCAAAGTCCAGACGAAGAGCCGCTTTTCGCCAGTGGTTCGACGAGGCCGTCCAAGCCGTCGGCCGCGGTATCGCGGATTACGCCCGTCGCGACTGACGCACCCGTTCCTCGAGGATGCACGCAATCATGCGACTGGTTGCATCCGCGTCAACCACTTCGTCGTGCGAGAGCCCTTCTTCGCGACTGAACAGGTCAGCGCAGGTCGCTCGCCGCGGAGAACCCTCCCTCGATGAGGCTCAACCCCTGCACTTCGCGTGACTGCGTCGGCAGTCTCAGGCAACGCCGACGCGTTACTCGATTACCAAAGTAATTCACATACACCCCTTGGTACGGTTGGCTCGTGTGCGCTCAACAAGTCCTGCGAGACACACACGATCCGGACTCTGAAGCCCCGCCCCCGCCGAACCCGCCGGCCAGCTTCCAGCGCAATCAGACTGCCGCCTCGCACGAAGGTGCGTGACGTCGAGGGCCTCAGAAAGCAGGTGAACGCTGCTCACTAGGCGAGGAGACGACGGCGGTGTGCGGGGTCAGCGAGGACGGCGGCGCAGTATCCCGCGTCGTCGGGGTTGAGGTCGATGCCGGGTGCCACGATGCGGTCGATGCGATCCAGCAACTCGGGTTCCAGAACGACGTCGGCGGCGCTGAGTTGGTCGCGCAGGTGCTCGGCGGTGCGCGGCCCGATAATGGCCGCCGAGACCGCGGGGTGGGTGGTGACGAATGCCAACGCCAGCTGAATCAACGTCAGGCCTGCTTCGTGGGCGAGGTCGCCGAGTTTGGTGGCGGCGGCGAGCTTGGCCTGATTGCCCGGGACGTCGAGGTCGTAGTGCGCCGACGTGCTGGCAAATGGCATCGTTTGGGTCCGGTGACTCGACGGGTCGGCGCGGTCGCGGTGCCAGCGTCCCGACAGCCACCCCCCGGCCAGCGGACTCCACACCAGCACGCCCATCCGGTGGGTCTGGCAGGTAGGTAACACGTCGGCCTCGACGCCTCGGAAGAGCAGGGAATAGGGCGGCTGTTCGCAGACGAAGCGTTCGCGGTGGCGTCGCTCTGCGGTCCACTGGGCCTGCACGATCGCGGAGGGGGCAAACGTCGAGGACCCGGCGTAGCGCACCTTGCCGGCGCGGATGAGGTCCGACAACGCGCCCAGGGTCTCGTCGATGTCGGTGAACGGGTCGAGCCGGTGCACCTGATAGAGGTCGATGTGGTCGGTGTTGAGTCGACGCAAGCTGTTTTCGCAGGCCGTCATGATCCAGCGTCGCGAGGCGCCGCGCTCGTTGAGACCTTCCCCCATCGGACTGGACACCTTGGTCGCCAAGACGACGTCGTCGCGTCGTCCGATGATTGCCTTGCCGACGATGTGTTCGGATTCGCCGTCGGAGTACACGTCGGCAGTGTCGATGATGTTCACCCCCGCGTCCAGGGCGGTGCCGATGATGCCCGCCGCGTCGTCGTGATCGGGGTTGCCCCACCGCCCGAACATCATGGCGCCCAGGCATAGCGAGCTGACGCGGACTCCGGTGCCCCCGAGTGTGCGGTACTGCATGAGTTGACGACCCTTCTCTGGTGATCGCGCCGCGGGCGCAGCGACGGGTGGCTCGTGGAACGGCGCGCTGCTAGCGTCCCCGTAACGGAGCCGGGTCCACATGGATAGCTAAGCGGATTCGGCTCCACATCGCAATGCGACGAACGGAGCGTCCCGTGTCTGATGCGCCGGAGCGCCGGCCGATCCGGGCTGACGCGCGGGCAAACCAGGACAAGCTGCTCGCCGCGAGCGCCGCCGCCTTCGCCCGCGACGGCCAGGCCGCGACCCTCAAACGAATCGCCAAGGACGCCGGCGTCGGCATCGCTACCCTGTACCGACGCTTCCCGACCCGCGAGCATCTGGTCGACGCCACCTACCGCTACGAGACCGACCGGCTCGCCGCCCAGGCATCGGACCTACTGAGGGTATTGCCCGCCGACCGGGCACTACGGGCGTGGATGTCTGAGGTGTTGGACTACCTCGCCACCAAGCACGGCATGGCCGACACCCTGCGAACCCTGCTGCACGACGACGAGCAATTGAGCTCGCAGACGCGCGAGCAGTTCACCAGCGCAATCGAGCGATTCCGCCTTGCCGGAATCGACCAGGGACAGATCCGGGAGAACATTGCCGCGTCCGACATCCTCATGGCTTTGGCCGGTATTACCCTCGTCGCCGACGGTACTCATCAACGCCAGCAAGCCGAACGGCTGCTGGACCTGCTGATGGACGGCCTCACTCGCCCGCAAGCATGGCGCGAGGTCCGTGAACCGTCCTCCGCGAAGTGATGGAACTCAACGGCTCTGTCGGCTATCTCAGTTCTAGAGATTCGAGACACCTCGTGCCTTGCCGAGGTGGCCGCCTAGGCCTTCTGCAGGCCGCACCCGCTGACTCGGCGGCTGCGGCATTCTGCAAGGTCTAGCGTGGGCGCAATGGGTTTGTTCAGCCACGAGGAGTTCCGCGACTTCGACGAGGGCGTTGCAGGCGGCGCTAGTGGTGGGGCCGTTGAGAGGGCTCGCGGTGCTGATGTCGACGAATTGCGGTCAGATCAACCGGTGGTCGTTGGTCCGGGGATACCGCCCGAGGATGGTTCTTGCGGTCAGTTCGCCGTGCAGTTTCACCTGTCGACGTCAATGCTGGTCGGATTGACACGTATTGCTGACATGCGCGGGGTAAGCGTGCCGGAGGTGTGCCGCCAGGTCATCGGTGTGTTCGTCGCCCAGCAGGAGGGCGAATTACGTGCGTTGCTCGCCGCTGAGGCCGAGGTGGCGGACTACCGGCCGAGTTTGGGTGACGCATAGGCGGTGTCATCGGGCAGGGTGACCCGCAACTCGGTGGTGGAGGCGGTGTCGGATTCGGTGGGCACGCGGAACGTCGCCACGCCGTACCCCCCTTGGCTGGCATCGGTTCCCGACACCTGCACGTGCGACAGGGCGGGCGCGGCCACGCCGATCGTCGCCACCGCGGCGACGACAATGGCCCCGCACGCGCGCAAGGTTCTCTTCATGGTCATGAATCCTGTTGTCTGATAGTAGTTTTCGTGTTCTTCGGGGTTCAGGTGGCGGTTGAGATCAGATGGCGAGGGCCGCAAAAAGCGCCCCATCCCTGGCCGTCATCAACAGCCAGACCAAGGCGATCATGGCCGCGGCCATCAGCACATGCCGCGACAAGGCACCCGGGTCGGCCACCCGTCGGCGGGCACGTACCGGGGCGAGGTACGTCGCCGTAAGTCGTCTCCCGCACGGCATTGGTTGCCTGGGAATGTGCCGTGGGCGCGACGGGACTTGCGGTCGGTAGGGATATGTTCTGGTCGTTCATCGTGAGCGGCGCCGAAGCCGGTCTCAGATCATCGATGGGTGGGTCGTGCGTCTGCGTGCGCCCACCAGCATCGCAACACATAGCGCAATGGTGAGAGTTTCGGTGATCACAGTGAGGGCGGCGTATGGTGTTGGTTCCCAGCCGATCTCGGTGAATCCGAACAGACCGATGGTGCGGGACAGGGCGAAGGCGCAGAGCGACCCCGCCGAGAGCGCGGCGGCGGCGGCTGCCATCCACCAGGGGCCGCCCAGGAGGGTCAGGGTCGCGACGGCGCAGGACAGGCTGGCTTGGAGCAGGAACGCGGGCCCGATGGTGGGGATGGCGTGGTAGCTGTCGATGTAGAGGTAGGCGTGCAGGACGCCGCTCAGGGCTAGGGATGCGCTCATTCCGCTGCGGAGCGCAATCTTCACGGGGGTCTTCGTGGCGGTGAATGTCATTGGAGTTTGTCCTCTGTGATGGCCAGGGAGTGCTGGCCCTTGCGGTAGGTGACCTCGCGGATGCCGAGGATGTCGGCGAGTTGTCCGGCGGGCAGGGTGAGCGGTTTGGGCGTGGGGCCGTCCCCGGGGTGCGGCAGTGGGTACGCGGTGGTGGTGGCGCTGTGAAAAGTGACGTTGCCCTCGGTTTTGGTGAACAGTTGGTGCACGTGGCCGTTGAGGCAGGTGACGGAGGCGAACCGGGACAGGTAGCTCAAGGCCTGGGCGGCGTCTTCGGTGCCCCAGCCCCAGTCGGGGTACATCGCGAACAGGGGGATGTGGCTGAACACGATAATGGGGGTGTCACTGGAGAGGGCGGCGACGTCCTTGCGGACGAAGTCGAGTTGCTCGGTGCCGAGGTGACCGAGTTTGGTCATGTTGAGAGTGTTGACCAAACCGATGACGTGGACCCCGGCGACGTCGAAGCTGTACCAGCCCTCGCCTTGGGTGCCGGCGCCGAAGGTTTGGCGGTACTTCTGGCCGGCGTCGTCGGTGGAGTCGTGTTCGCCGGGCACGGTGAACACGTGCGGGGTCTTCAGTCCGGTCAGCATCTGTTTGACCTGATCGAACTGGGCCGGGGTGGACAGGTGGGTCAAATCGCCAGTGTGGATGACGAAGTCTGGGGTGTAGTCCAGGGCGTTGATCTGCTCGATGGCGTGGGTGAAGGTGTCGGTCACGTTGGGGTTGGCGGTGCCCTTGAATCCGATGTGGCTGTCGCTGACTTGGACGAAGCGCAGATCGGGTCGGGCCGTGGCCAGTGGCGGAACTGCGCCGGATCCGGCAACGTGGGAGATCACCTCGCCTCCGCTAACGGTCAGGACCACGGCGGCGCCGAACCAGGCGGAGTGGCGCATCAGTTGGCGGCGCGTCATGCCCTCGGGATCACGCTGGTCACCGTTCACGAGGTCACCACCACGGTGGCATGCATGAACGGGTGGATCGAGCAGATGTAGTCGAAGTGGCCTGCGGTGCGGAAGGTGAAGCTGAACGAGCCGTTGGTGTCCATGGCCGGGGAGTGAAACGATCCGTCGTTGGCGACCACGGTGTGGGGTTCGCCGTCCTTGTTGGTCCAGGTCACCGTCGACCCGACCGGCACGGTCAACGTGATGGGGGCGAAGGCGAAGTCGTCGATGCTGACCGCGGGGCCCCCCACGGGCGCGCTCGGCCCGCTGGTGGGCGTCATCGGTACTGGGGTCTCTGAGCCGGGAGTGTCGGCGCCGGTCAATCCTGGGGTGATGCTGCTCTGCGCCCCGAAGGTGACCGGCGGGTTGCCCGAGGGCCCACCGGCCGAGCCGGAGCAGCCCGAGAGCAGCAACGTCGCGGTGAGTGCGGCGACCGGCAGCACGATGTGCGCGCTGCGAGGGAGGCTGCGAGAAAGGGAAGCCATGTGCGGAGATGAACCTTTCGTAGTCGGTGACCGGGGCGTCCGCGGGGATGTGGAGCCTCACCCACTAGATAGGGCCAGGGGTTACGGCCCGAGCACATCGCTCGTCGTGGCTGGTCGAAGTCAAGCTGATGCCCGAGTGTGCATGCGCCGATTCGCCTCTCCCAGTACGCATCCCACGGTGCCCTCAGTGGCTGACTCATCCGCCGTTGCAGGTGAGGTGAAGGTAGACGGTGTCCAATGGTGCTGGGTGGATCGGGTGTGCTGTTGAGGGTGAGGTGCCGTTTCGAGGTCCCCGGGCACCGGTGACCTGGCAACTCGACACCGCAAAGATCGTCGCTGCGCCTCGGAGCACGTCGTGGACTGTGGCGGGCTCGGCTGCCGTCGCGCCGATCAGTACCGGTGCAGTGATCGTCAGGGCGACCTCGACGATGACAGTGAGGACAGCGGGCGTGATGATTCTCATTGGGTCCCTTGTGGTGTGTGAGGACGGGGTTTGCGTGGGCTCGGTGGTCGCTGAAACTCATGGGTCGTGCGATGGGGCGGATCGCTCCGGCTGCGGTGGACCTACCGGCGTCCGGCGACGGCCCGCCGAGGCCCAAGGGTGTTTTTGCACTTGGCCTTTGGGGGTGATGACCCGCTGGCGGGTTCTCGCGACGCGACGGCGGTGACTACCCCGACGTCGCGTCGGTGACTCGGCGTCGCGGGTCGAACATGGTGGGTCAGTGGTCGTCGGGGCAGGAGATGTCGACATAGACGGTGGTGAAGTGGGTGTCGTCGATGAGCTGGCCCGACGAGTCGACGTTGGAATCCGACATTCCATGGACATCGGTGACCGTGCACTCCGATATGGGGTCATCGGCGGATCCGTTGATTCGGACGTCGAAGCCTTGGGTGTGCAGGCTGCTGATGGTGTCTTGGGCGTTGCCGGTGTCGGTGGACGCTGCGGTGGCAGTGCTAGCGAGCCCCAATCCGACCGCCGCCAGCGTGCCGATAATGGTGGTGGTGATGGCGCACGTCCTAATCCCAACGCGCGCAAAGTTTGTGTGTCTCAATGTCTTTCCTTCATCGTGTGTGCGGGAAAGGGCACGCGGTGGGGCACACCCAGTGAGGCGGGTGGCGGCGGGATCGCTGTCGTGCCACACCAACAGAGATAGGTCCCGGGGTTACACCGCCGCGCCCCCGGCAGCCTGCACGGAATGGACTGCGCTGAACCAATGCCGTTGTCATCGGGTGCTTCCACGCGTCGACCGCGGCCTTGGAGCTGGCTTTGGGTCCCGCGAACACGTCGTACTCGGCTTGCGATTATCACCCCCCTTCCTCTTCCCCGGCCGTCGGCGGCGGCCGGCGGGGAGATCAGCTCCGTTGGGGTGCACCTAAAGCAACCCGATAGGCGCCCGGTGGGGTGTTGGGTGTAACCCGGGTGACTATTGACTAGGTGTGGGCATGCCAGGGCTGGTTCGGCGCCTGACCGACGTGGAGGGAGGGAACGGCCGATGATGGCGCGACGTGATCCTCCCGAGTCGCCAAGGATCCTTTCGGCCGTGCCCGCCCCCGACGGGGGGTACCGAGACTGGGAAGCGGTATACCAAGACAACGTCACCTGGGTGTACCGCACGCTCTACGCGCGGGTGGGCAACCGCGCCGACGCCGAAGACCTCACCGCTGAAGTCTTCCTCGCGGCGTTGGGCCCGCTGCGCCTCTCGGCATCGGCGGCCGAGGTCCGTGCCTACCTGCGGGCCACCGCGCGCACCGTGCTGGCCGCACACTGGCGGGCCACCCTAGGCCGCGAAATCACCCTCATCGAGGACCTCGACGTCACCGCCCCCGATAGCGAGGACGCCATCAGCACCGCCCCGCACCGCGCAGCCGCCGCGTTGGCGGCTCTGCCCGATCACTACCGCCAGATCTTGGAATTACGCTTCCTGCAGGGCCGTTCCATCAAGGACTCCGCGGCCGAACTCGGTATCAGCGTCGCCAACGCCAAAGTCTTGCAGCACCGCGCTCTACGCTTGGCAGCACAGGCCAACGACACCGGCAAGACAAGGGAGGAACGGCTATGAATGCACGCGACCGGGCGCGCTACGTCGATGACCTCCTGGCCGGGCGTCGTCCCCGGCCATTTACCCCCGACGACTTCGAAGCCGCCCAGATCCGCACTGCCATCGAGTTGCAGGCCGCCCAGCCCGGTGGGGATGAACCCCGCCCAGAGTTCCTCTCCGATCTGCACCGTCGCCTCGCATCCCAAATGGATGGCACGAAGCCATCAACGACGACCGGCCCAACGACAGGGGCAAGCCGCCGGCAGGTCATCGTCGTTGGCACCGCGGCGGCCGCGGCGGCCGCGGTCACCGCCGTGGCCGCTGATCGCCTCGCCCTCCACGCCGGTGGCGGTGACGCCACCGCGTCACCGGCCACGACCTCCGAACTAACCCCCAACGACGGCACCTGGCAAAGAGTCGCCTCCAGCACCGACGTCTCCGAGACCGGCATGCACCGCTTTGAGCTGGGTTCGCTCAGCGGGTTCGTCCACCGCGTCGACGGCCAACCCGAGGCGGTGTCGGGGGTGTGCACCCACCAGGGCTGCAAACTGTGGTTCGACCAATCCGATGACCGGCTGCGCTGCCCGTGTCACACGACGTCGTTCTCTCCCAGCGGGCAGGTCCTGAGTTACCAATTGGCGATTGCGCCCGCCCCATTGCCAAAGATCAAAGTCCGCGAACACAACGGCGCCATCGAAGTGTTCGCCCCCACCGAACCTGTCTAACACCGCTGGTCTACGACGGCGGCATCATCGGAGCCCAGATGGACCGCAACCCCTCGATCACGGTCGCCGCCCGCGACGCGGTAGGGGCACTCCCCCGGCGAGGTCGAGACCACGAACGAAACCCGCGGTCCCCTGCTGCTGATGGCCTCCAAAAAAGACCACACCGTGGACCCGGTACTTGTGCATTCCGCTCTCAAGCAGTATCGCAAGTTCAGCGCCATCACCGAGATCATCGACTATGAGGACCGCGGACACTCACTCGTCGTCGATCAGGGCGCCCCCAAGTTGATGGAGGACTCGTTCGCTTGGCTGGAGGAACACGGCCTTCGCTAGAGATTCGCTGTCGCTTGCCACAGCATCCTCATCCATGCGCAACCCGGCTGTCTCGGCGGCGTGGCGCATCACCTCCTCGCTCAGGGTGCAGAGGATGAGGAACTGGTAGCGCGGCAGGGCCGGCCCAAGGTTTCCCCTGCAGCGACTCTGCTCTGACACTTCACCGGGAACGAGTGTGTGCTGCGGTACGGCGCGCGAACTGCTCGTAGTCGATCGGACTCCGCCCCAATAGATTTGGTAGATCGTCGAGGTTGCCCGCCGGAAGTCCGTGGACGTCGTAGTAGGTCATCATCTGCACGTAGGTGTCCTGCGCTTCTGACGACCAGCTGCGAAACCCTCGGGCGTTCGGCGCGGCGCGCAATCCTCGAACGACGTCGGGAAGGGAACGCAATCTGGTCGACAGCACCGACTTGGCAACGGCTGAACCGAACGGTCCCACGGCCGCGAGCGGATTCTCCAATGCCTGCGGTGGAATGCGGACGGCCACCATCGGGTGGCCGAGTACTCGGCTCCAGATGCGCGCCATGTCGTGGCGGGTGAGTTCCACCGTCGATAGGTCATAGGTCTTGCCGAGGTGTGCCCCCGGGTTGACCAACACCTTCGCCGCTGCCGCGGCGATGTCCTCCACGTCGACGACGCCCATTCGACTCTCCGGGGAGGTGGGGTATGGCAGGAGTCCCGCGCCGAAGAAGTCCCAGAAGTCCAGCACGTTCTGCATGTAGTGCGAGGGACGCAGCACCGTCACGGGCAGACCCGCGTCCTGCAGGATGGCCTCGACCCTGAGCTTTTGCCGATGATGCGGGAGTTCGGCGATGTCGGGGTGAATGACGGAGTGGAACACGACCTGATCGAGCCGTTCAGCCTGCGCTGCCACGACGAGACGTTCGGCCACGGGCATTTCGTCGACGAGCTGGGTCGGGGCGGCGTGGTAGATCTGGCGGGTTCCACGAAGCGCGTTCTCCAGATCCCCTGGGCGCCTCAAGTCACCGATCACGATCTCGGTTGCCCCGTCCGTTCGCGATCGTCGCGCCTGGGCCTCGTTCTTGACGAACGCCCGCACCGTACGCCCGTTGGCGATGAGCTGCCGAACGAGGGGACGTCCGACACCACCGGCTGCGCTGGTCACCAGAATCATGGCGTGCTCCTATCATGCGGATCGAATGAGTCTGTGGCGCAGTGAGATTGATCGCCACTAGTCATGTAGGGCTCTGCACCGGTCGCAGCGACCGTGCAAGCGCCGGCATCAGCACGCGGCGTGGTACCAACCGCGCCAGTGCCGCAGAGATCGAATTGCTCACTCCCGAAACCGCAGAGGGCGGCGTCCGACGACGATCGAGCGCCCGCAAACCCGCCGCCGCGACCTCGTCGGCGGACTGCATGCGGCCCACGGCGGTGGCGGTTTCGCCGATCACGTCGAAGAATTCGGTGCGGGTGGGTCCGGGTGCGAAGGAGAAGACCGTGACGCCGTGTTGCCGCGCTTCGTACCACAGGCTTTGACTGAAACTGAGCACGAATGCCTTGGCCGCAGCGTAGACCGCCAGGGTCGGGACCGGTTGGTACGCCGTCGTGCTGGA
Organism: Mycolicibacterium madagascariense; assembly: GCF_010729665.1. Classification (NCBI taxonomy): domain Bacteria; kingdom Bacillati; phylum Actinomycetota; class Actinomycetes; order Mycobacteriales; family Mycobacteriaceae; genus Mycobacterium; species Mycolicibacterium madagascariense. The sequence continues at coordinate 3,394,606 of NZ_AP022610.1, forward strand.
CACGTTCACGATTGCGCCACGACGTCGTCGAACCATGTCCGGCAAGAACGCGTGGCAAAGATCCACGACCGCTGCGACGTCCACAGCCAGTACGCGCGCGAAGTCCTCCGCGTCGCCCTCCACGAAGGGACCCTGAACCGCGAACCCTGCGCTGTTGACCAGCAAATCCACGTCGCCATCGACGAGCGCCCGCAGTCGGGCTCCCGGGTGCGCAATGGAGAGGTCGAAGACCACCGGTGTGCACGAGATCCCGTGCCGCGCCATGAGATCTTCGCACAGCAGGTCGAGCCGATCCTGGCGGCGGGCGATCAGCACCAGGTCACAACCGCGCGCGGCGAGCGCCCTGGCGAAGGCCTCTCCGATCCCCGAGCTGGCACCCGTCACCAACGCGCGTGCCGTCCCGTAATCGTCGAGCACGATGAGCCTCCCGTTGCGCCGGAATGCGAATGACAGCTTTGCAATGCGACTATTGCATTGCGAGTGCAATTGACGCAAGGCTCCAAGCTCGTACCATCGTCGAATGGCCGGTAGGTCGAGCCGTGGCGCCTCTGAGCGACAGGCGGCCGTCGAGCGAGTCCTCAGTGGACAACGGGTGTCGACCGTTGCCGAGGAGGTGGGCGTGCACCCGGCCACCGTGCACCGCTGGGTCAGCGATGCGACCGCCAGCGACGCGGAGTACGTCCCCACCGATCTGCGTCTGATGAGTGCCACGCAGGAATTGCTTCGCGACCAGGACTACAGCCAAATCACCGTCGAAGAGGTCGCCCGGCACTCCGGTGTCGCGCTGCGTACGGCCTTCCATCACTTCGACAGCAAGCGGGAACTCTTCCGGGCAGCGATCGACAACGCCGCAATGGTCCTGGTCGAAGCCATGCGTCGCCACTATGAAGGCGCTCGGTGGCCAGATGAGCCGCTCCTGCAGTTGAGCACCTTCTTGCGCCTGTCCGCCGAGGCCATCTACGCCACACCGTCGGCGCACGTCCTGTTCCGCGACCTCGGAGTTCCGCGGTCCGACTGCTTTGCCGAGCGCTGGCACGACACCTTCGAGCAGGCCGTCGAGCAAATCCTGGCGCGATGCGCGGCGGTCTCGGCGGTCGATCCCGACACCAGTGTCCCGGCCGCAGCGCACGCCATCACCGGCGCCATGCGCGGGATCCACGCCGCGGTCTTCGACGGCGGCGATCCCGCACAAGCTTTGCGGATCATCGATCGCCTCCACCTCACGGTGTCGATCGGCCGAGCAGAGTGAGCATGAAACGCGATGATCGGCCGGAGGCAGTGATGACTGACCGACCTGCCGGTGTCCTGCAGCGCCCTTGGTTGGCCAGACTCGAACCTCGCAGCGGGCAACACTTTTCGGCGATGTCGCTGTTACCTGACCGCGCACGAGAGCTGGCGCCGCTGCTGGGACCGGGGCCGGTCGCGTGGGCGGTGGAGCTGGGCGCGACGATGGCCGACCGCATCATCTCGGCAATCCCGGAACTTGCGGCCGACGCAGTGGCCGTCGAGGTGCGTAGGGGCTGCGAGGCGGTGGCGTTGGGCGCGCTTGCCGCCCTCGTTGGCGAGGCGGACGAGCCCTTCGCCGCGATGCCGGAGGTGCTGAGCGGTCCGGCGGAGGTGGTGGCGCGTGGGATCGGCATCGAGCACATGCTGCGCAGCATCCACCTCGCCCACGCCACGGCCACCGAGGTGTTGCTCGATGCGGCGGCCCGCGTCATTCCCGCCTCGCAGCGCTTCCGCGAGATGCGGCACATCAGCGAGCTCCTCTTCGGCGTCGTCGAAGTCGTGAACGAGCGGATGGCGAGCGAGTACGCCCGCGCGCACGAGGCGTGGCTGACCAGTTCGACGGCCCTGCGCATGGAGACCGTCGAGAACATCCTGTCCGGCAACCCAATTCCGCTCGCTCGGGCATCGCGAACGCTGGGTTATGACGTGAGTCGATGGCATCTTGCGGTCATCGTCTGGACCGGTGGACCCACCGCGGCAGACCCAACGCTGCTGCGGCACGCTGCGGATGCCGTGCTCGGCGCGGCGGGCTGCGCGTCGACGCTGGTGTTGCCGGTGGGCGCCCACCGGGTGTGGGCCTGGGGGTCTCGTACCGCGAACCCCCCGGTACCGTCCGACGCGGGGTCCGCAGCGCTACCGCCAGACGTGCGGGTCGCGACCGGGGTTGCCGGTCTCGGCGTCGACGGGTTTCGGCGCAGTCATCAGCAGGCCAGCCACGCCGCCCGTGTCGCTGCGATGTCGACGGGCGCCGATCCACTCCTGCACTACACCGACCTCGACCTCGTCGCGATGCTCAGCGCGGACCTGCCCGCCGCCGAAGAGTTCGTGGCGCGCGAACTCGGCGCACTGGCCGGTGCTGGTGAGTCGGTGGCCATGATGCGCCACACCCTCAAGTGCTACCTCGATCGCGATCGCAGTCTGGCCCGTACCGCGGCCCACCTGCACGTGGCCCGCAACACCGTCGCCTATCGCGTCCACCGCGCCGAGGAACTCAGGGGGCGGCCGGCCACCGAGCGCCGTCTGCAACTGCATGCCGCCCTCACCCTCGTCGAGGATCTCGGCGACGCCGTCCTGCCCACCTGAACGGTTTGCGCCCGGCATCGGTTCGTACCCTAGTCCAAACGGCGCCGCCCGATTCTGGACCTCACCCCAAGACTGCTGATCGCGCTGAGGCCTTGACTGGAATGGTCTCGCACACCCGCAATCACAGGAGATTCGGTGGTCACCAACCTCGTTCGCTACCGCCACGAACAACGCGTCGGATGGGGTGTCCTGCGCGGCGGCCTCATTACACCCCTGCGCGAGGACTACGCTCGCACGGCGGATCTGATCGAACACGGGGAATCCGACTGGCGCTCTGCCTCCAAGGAGGCGGGCAACCTGGCGTGGGCAGAGGTCGAGCCGCTCTCGCCCATCACCACCCCCTGTCGGGTCATGTGTCAGGGCGCCAATTATCGGCAGCACGCCATCGAGTCCGGCATGAACCCCGACGATCGGGCGTTCAATCTGTTCTTCGACAAGACCGACGCCAGCATCACCGGACCGCACGCCCCGGTCGTGCGGCCAGCTCGCGTCGAGTTGCTCGACTACGAGATCGAACTGGCCCTCGTGATGCGTCAGCAGGTTGACACGCCGACCACGATCACCTCGGAGAACCTGCACCAGTACGTCTTTGGCGTCACCATCGCCAACGACCTCTCCGCCCGCGACGTACAACTCCCCCAAGGCCAGTTCCTCAAGGGCAAGAGCTACCGCGGCTTCTGCCCCATCGGACCGGTCTTGGCCGTGCTCGAACCCGATGACATTCCCCTGCTCGACGACCTCGACCTGCGTCTGGAGGTCAACGGCGAACCGCGCCAAGGCGATACGACGGCGAACATGCTCTACCGCCCTGCCGAGACCCTGACCGAGCTGACCGAATTCTGCGATCTCAGCCCGGGCGACGTGCTGCTCACCGGCACCCCGCACGGATGCGTGGCCACCTCGCCGCCGCCTCTGGTGCGCCGACTCGCCACCGCGTTACTTCCCGAGGACAAACTGTGGGCGTCGTTCATCGCGATGAATCGGCGCAAGTCGTACCTCACACCCGGCGACGTGATCACCGCATCCATTCGCCGCGCCGACGGTGCGTTGGACCTCGGAACCCAGCGCACCATCATCACCGCACCCGAGGAAGGACCATCACGATGAGCGCCACACCGAGCCCGCTGCAACCGTCGCGGCCCGGGCCGGCTGACGAGACGACGCCCGACCTCCATGAATTGCCCGATCGAGTGGTGCCTGCGTTCATCGCACACTGGGTGGTGAAGACCGCTCGCAGTGCGGAGATGATCGACTGGTACGGACACGTCTTCGGCGCCCGCGTCGTCCACGAGGACCGTCAGATCGCCTTTCTCACCTGGGATCACGAAAGTCACCGACTCGCGCTGGTCAAGCTTCCGCGACCCCTGCGTCACGTCTTTCCGTTGGCGAGAATTCGCCGCAAGACCTATGGCATCGACCATCTCGCGTTCACCTTTCCCTCGCTGGAAGCGCTGCTGCTGACCTATGAGCGGCTGAAAGGCGTTGGAATCGAACCCGTATGGTCCATCAACCACGGACCGACCACCAGCCTCTACTACGACGATCCCGAAGGGATCCGGCTGGAGTTTCAGGTCGAGAACTTCCCCACCGCCCAGGAAACGGCCGACTACTTCACCAGCCGGGAGTTCGCCGACAACCCGATCGGCGTCAACACCGATCCGGGTTATCTCTTGGAACGGCTCCGCGCCGGGATCGAAGAAGGCAAACTGCTGCGCCGCGGCGCGGGCACCCGACCAGGGACCAAGCAGCGCGCCAACAAGCGCGCGATCACGTGGAAGACTCTGTGACACATGGCAACTGAAGCCATCGTCATCGTCGGCGCCGGTGCAGCCGGCTGCACGCTGTCGCTGCTGCTGGCCCGCTACGGCATCCGCAGTACCGTCGTCGAGCAGCGCACCGACACCAGGCTCCACCCCGCCGCCCACGTCGTCAACGCCCGCACCCTCGAGATTTGGAATGCGGCCTCCCCCGCCCTTATTCGCGCGCTTGAGGCCGTGACCCCACCCATCGACACGGTGAACGTGATCCGGTGGTGCACCAACGTGCATGCCTCGCCGCTGGGTGAGATCGACCTTCTGTCCGACCCGAAGAGGCTCGCCGAGGTGAGAGGACACAGTCCGTTCCTGATCTCACACATCGGCCAGCACCTGCTCATGCCTGCCCTGTGGGAAGCACTCGATCACGACGAATCGATCGACTTCCGCCGCGGCTGGCGCGCTGACATGACCACCGGGTCCTTGACCCTGCGGCCACCGCACGCCGTACCGATGACGGCGTCACCGCGGTACGTGATCGCCGCCGACGGGGCCAATAGCGCCCTGCGCGACGCCGCGGGCATCGCCATGGACGGGCCTGTCCTGGCCAACATGGGCAGCGCCTTCTTCCACGCCCCCGATCTCTACCCGCAGGGCCACGACCGCCCTTTGTTGAGCTGGATCTATCACCCCCGCTTCAGTGGAGTGATGATCGCCCACGCCGACGACGACTACGTGCTCATGACGCCGTACCTGCACGCGGCGCAACCCATCGCACGCGACCCGATGAACTACTGGAAGAGGCAGCTGCCCAACGTGATTGGTAGCACGAACTACCAGATCCGGTCGACCGGAACGTGGACCATGACCTCTCAACTGGCCACCACGTTTCGCCGAGGCCCGCTGCTGTTGGTCGGCGACGCCGCCCACAGATTCCCCCACACCGGCGGTTTCGGCCTCAACAGCGGTGTCCAAGACGCTCACAACCTGGCCTGGAAGTTGGCCGCGGTGTTTCGGTCGGGCGCGCCGGATTCCCTGCTCGATACCTACGAGACCGAACGCAGACCCGTGGTCGCCCGTTTCGCCGAGCAGAGTGCGACCAACCACTTCAAGCTCGACGAGGTCACCGCGCCACTGGGGATCACCAATCGCTCCCTGCACCGGGCGACTGAATTCATGACCAGACCGTGGCTGTCCGCAATCCCCGATCGCGTCATGGCCCGCGTCGCCGATGGCCTGACCCACGCGCAGACCTCTCGCACGAAGCGACTGCTGCGCGACGACGCAGGTGGTCGGCGCCTGCGCCGACGGATGGCCGAAGCCATCCCCGGCCAGCTCGAGCACTTCGTCGCCAGTGGTCTGGAATTCGGCTACGCCTATGTCAGTCCGCTCATCGACACCGGCATCGAGGGCCCCTGCCCCGACGGCGACGTGTCCATCTACGAGCCGACGACGCATCCCGGCGCACGCCTGCCCCACACCCTCGTCGGTGACGGCGTCGGGGGTGTCCGCCCGCTGCATGACCTCATCCGCGACAGCGGACTGACGCTGTTCACCGCCGACCCGCGAGTCTGGGCCGAGAACCTGCCACCATCGCTCGCCGACGTCCCGATCACGGTGACCGCGCTAACCCCACCCGGCCACGACACCCCCTCGGCGATGCTCGATCTCCTCGAGATCGGTGACCGGGGCGCCGTCGTCGTCCGTCCCGATGGTCACGTCGTGTGGCGCAGTCGCACCGGGGTCGACGCCGTGAACCAGTTCGAGGCGTTCGTGCGCAACGCCTGGGCTCCCCTGAACGGTGTGCGAATTCAGGCCGGCCGGGATCCGGCTCCACTGCACCAGGAGCAGTCATGAGCCCATCGCACTCGACGTCGGCACCTGCCGAGGGCGACGTGCTGAAGGACGTCTGCGACGCGGTGCTGTGGTTGGCGACCTCGATCGTCCACCATGCCAACCGAATACGGCCGAACCCGACGGGAATGAAAGTGGGCGGCCACCAGGCGTCGTCGGCGTCGATGGTGGCCATCATGACGTCCCTGTGGTTCGAGCAGCTCCAGGCTGCTGACCGTGTCGCGGTGAAGCCGCACGCCTCACCGGTGTTGCACGCCGTCAACTACCTCCTCGGTGAACTCGACGAGAAGTACCTGCCGACCCTGCGGGAATTCGGTGGGCTGCAAAGTTATCCGAGCCGATCCAAGGATCCCGACCCCGTCGACTACTCGACGGGGTCGGTGGGCATCGGTGCCACCGCCCCCGTCTGGGGGGCCTACGCCCGCCGCTACCTGGACAACGGCTTCGCCACGACCGGCGCGGGCCGCCAGTACTCACTGGTGGGTGACGCCGAACTCGACGAGGGCGCAGTATGGGAGGCGATCCTCGATCCCACCGTCCAGTACCTGGGCGAAATCGTCTGGATCGTCGACATGAATCGGCAGTCGCTGGATCGAGTAGTGCCCAACATCGCCGCCGGACGCCTGGAATCGATGTTCTCCGCGGCGGGTTGGCAGGTCCTCACCGTCAGGTTCGGCAGGTTGCTCGAGGAGTTGTTCACCCGATCCGGCGGAGCCTCGTTACGACGCCGCATCCTGGACATGCCCAACCCCGAATACCAACGCCTACTACGCTGCACCGCAACGGAATTGCGTGAGCGATTGCCCGGCACCGAGTCCGATGCGCACGACATCGCGCTCCTCCTGGCCGATCTCGACGACTCGACCCTCCTTGCCGCGATTCGCAACCTGGGCGGACACGACCTCGACTCACTGCGCGAAGCCTACGCAGGGATCGACGACACCCGGCCAACGGTCATCATCGCCTACACCATCAAGGGTTACGGACTGCCCATCGAGGGACATCCGCAGAATCACTCATCGCTGCTCAGCGACGAACAGTACGCCGCGCTCGCGGACCGCCTCGGCAAGGACACCACCCAACCGTGGCTGACCTTCGCCGACGACAGCCCCGCCGGGCGTCTGTGTTCGGCCGTCGCCGAACGCCTGCATCGCGCCCGCCCCAACGCGACTGCGCCGCCTACGGTTCCCACGGATCTCGGCCGTACCCCGCCCGCGGTGTCCACCACGCAAGCCGCCCTGGGCCGTGCCCTACTCGACCTGTCGCGTGACGCCCCCAACGTCGCCGCACGCGTCGTGACCGTGAGCCCCGACGTCAGCTCCTCGACCAACCTCGCCGGGTGGCTGAACAAGGTCGGAGTGTGGTCCACCACCGAACGGCGCAACTGGTTCGACGATGACCGGGACACCATCATGCACTGGCGCGAGAAGCCCACCGGCCAGCACGTGGAACTCGGGATCGCCGAGACGAACCTCGTCGGCCTCATCTCCGAACTCGGCGCCACCTGGAGTCGCTGGGGGGAACCGCTGTTTCCGATCGGGGTGCTGTACGACCCCTTCGTCGAGCGCGCGCTGGAACCGTGGTCCTACGGCATCTACGCCGGTGGCCAATCCATTCTGGTCGGGACCCCATCGGGCGTCACCCTCGCATCCGAAGGCGGGGCGCACCAATCCATCAAGACCCCCTCGATCGGACTCGAGCAGCCCGGCTGCGTCAGCTTCGAACCGGCGTTCGCCGTCGAAGTCGAGTGGATACTGTTGGACTGCCTGTCCCGGTTGGGGCGCCCTGAGGGCAGCTCATCATATCTGCGCTTGTCCACCCGACCCGTTCGACAGGATCTCGCGGCAATCCCCGTCGACCCCGCTGCGCGCGAGCGCCGCCGTCGCCACGTCACGGCCGGCGGGTACGTCCTCCGCGACCGTGACGACCCCGACGTCACCTTGGTCACCATGGGAGCCATGGTCACCGAAACCCTCACCGCCGCAGATCGGCTCGCACGGATGGGCGTGGCGGCAGAGGTCGTGTGCGTCACCAGTCCGGGACTACTCTACGAGGCGCTGCAGGCACGCCGCGGGCTCGGCGGCGGCCCGTCGTGGATCCTGGACCACATCCTCCCTGCCGACCGCGCCGTCCCCATGGTCACCGTGCTCGACGGACATCCGCACACGCTGACCTTCCTGGCCACCGTCAACCAGGTACCGGTCAGGACGCTTGGCGTCAGCAGCTTCGGACAGGTCGGGTCCCTCGAAGCGGTGTACGCACACCACGGGATCGATGCCGCCAGCATCATCCGCGCCGCCATGGACGTAAAGCATTGAACGACGACACCCGCACCCGTCGTTCACACCGACGTAAAGGGGCGTAGTTGCCGGGCCATACCACCCATCGACGACGTCAACGATGTGGAAGTCCAGCATGACGAATTAACGTGCCCTTCATTCGACTACACGACGCGTGGCATACCTGCGCCACTCTCGTGCACTCGCCGGGCGTCCCCATTGCTCCAGTTGCCGCGTGGCTTGGCGACGCCGGCATCTCGTTCACGACGCGCACGCGCGTGCACACCCAGACCGATGCGTTGCTGCCCGCAGTTTTGCTGTGCGGTCAGACGCCGCCGAGGATGACCGCGCCGTGCGAAGAGCAGTTCCCCGACTCGTCACGATTCGTGACGGTTTCTGGCCAAGCAAGCAGCTGTGAGACCCGCCAAAACAAGAAGGACCAGCTCAAGGCTGGTCCTCGTTGTCGGGCTGACAGGATTTGAACCTGCGACCACTTGACCCCCAGTCAAGTGCGCTACCAAGCTGCGCCACAGCCCGCGGCGCTGCCGGGATCGCCGGCAGCGGTCGAAATGCTACCCCAAGCCCTAGCCAGTCCCCGAATCGCCGCCCGGCAGCGTCGGGGGGCCCGCAGGTGGGTAATGCCACGGATGTGACCAAGGACGACAGTCCCCTGTGGCTCTTCGCCGACCAGCTCGGCCCAGCGGTCTACGGCGGCGAGCACGCCCACCGCGAGGTGCTCCTCGTCGAGGCGACCTCCGCGTTGCGCAAGCGCCGCTACCACCGGCAGAAGCTGCACCTGGTGCTGTCGGCGCTGCGGCACGCCAAGGCCGACCTCGGCGATCGCGCCACCCTGCTGAGGACCGACACCTACACCGACGCCCTCGACCAGTTCGACCGGCCGGTGCTGGTGCATCAGCCGACGTCGTTCGCCGCGGAGCGGTTCGTCAACCGACTGCACGAACGGGGCCTGGTCGCCGAAGTGCTGCCCACGCCGACGTTCGCGTTGTCCCGCGAGGACTTCAAGACCTGGGCCGGCAACCGCACGCGATTTCGCATGGAGGAGTTCTATCGCGACCAGCGCCGGCGCTTCGAGGTCCTGATGGACGGGACCGAACCGGTCGGGAACCGGTGGAACTACGACGAGGACAACCGGGAACCACCGCCGAAGAAGCAGCGCACCCTGGAGCTGCCGAAGCCCTATCAACCCCGCGAGGACGACATCGACGACGAGGTGCGCCACGACCTCGACGCGATGGACCTCGACACGATCGGCGTGGACGGCCCGCGGCTGTTCGCCGTGACCCCCACCGAGGCGAAGCGCGCGCTCGACCGGTTCATCGAGCACCGCCTGCCCGACTTCGGTCGCTACGAGGACGCCATCATGGGCGAGGACTGGGCCATGTCGCACTCGTTGCTGTCGGTCCCGCTGAACCTCGGCGTGCTGCATCCGCTGGACGCCGTCGAGGCCGCCGAACGGGCGTACCGCAGCAAGGACGCCCCACTGGCCGCCGTGGAGGGCTTCATCCGGCAGATCCTCGGCTGGCGCGAGTACATGTGGCATCTCTACTGGCACTTCGGCCCGGACTACACGCGCAACAACACCCTCGATGCCCACACACCGCTGCCCGACTGGTGGGCCAACCTCGACTCCGACTCGGTCACCGCGGAATGCCTACGCCACGCGATTCAGGGCGTGCGAGATCGCGGCTGGAGCCACCACATTCAGCGGCTCATGGTGCTCGGCAACCACGCCCTGCAGCGCGGTTATCAGCCCGCCGATCTCACGGAGTGGTTCGCCACCGCCTACGTCGACGGCTTCCGCTGGGTGATGCCCACCAACGTCGTCGGGATGAGTCAGCACGCCGACGGCGGTCGGCTGGCGACGAAGCCGTACGCGTCCGGCGGCGCGTACATCAACAAGATGAGCGATCACTGCGGCAACTGCGCCTACGACCCCAAGAAACGTCTGGGCGATGACGCGTGTCCGTTCACGGCCGGCTACTGGAACTTCGTGCACCGCCACCGCGACCTGCTCGCCAAGAACAACCGCACGCAGCGCGTGGTGGCCAACATGAACCGGCTCAAGGATCTCGACGCGGTGCTCGAGCAAGAAGCCGACCGCCACGCCTTCTAGCTGTTGCGGGTCATGACGTTGTGGACGGTGGCCGGGAGCGAGTGGGTTGCAGTTGATGGGCCGTGGCGGTCGGGAGCCACGCGAAGGGTTAAGAGTGCCAACGGGTGCTAGGTGGGCCAATAGTGTTCGTGTGCAGTCCGATTCAGATCGGCGGGGTCACACGGAATCTTGTCCCGAAGTCCTCGTGATCTGCGCCAACACGGCGTCCGCCTTGACGTGGACAGTTACGAATAACTCCCTATACATCCCCATTGTTGGCGAGATAGCGATTGATGCGGTAGTTTGTGGATGTGAGTGTTGCTGTGTATTCGGCTGAGCAGGTGGCCGACATTCTCGGACTCCACGTGCGAACCGTGCGCGGATACGTCCGTGACGGCCGCCTGCCGGCCGTGCGCATGGGCAAGCAATACCGAATCACCGAACAGGACTTGCAGGCCTTCGCGGGCGTGGTCACTGACGAGCCGGCGCGCGCCCCGCACGCTTGCGTCTCTACCGTCGTGCACATCGACAATGTCGATCGCCTCACGATGGATCGCATCACCACACATCTCACTGCCGCGGCGATCAGCGATTCAAACCGACCAGGACAGCTCAACGTTCACTCGACCTATGACGAATCTGCCTGCCGTCTAACTGTCTTCGTCGTCGGCGACCCAGAATCCACGACCGCCGTCATCGGATTGATCGGCACCCTAATAAGCCAGGACGGCGAGTGAACGCCGACGTCTACCGCTCCCAATCTGGCCAGCGCGCCGTCGAGCAGAGTTATCGCGAGCTTCTTCAACGCTGGGCAGTGCCGCTGCGGCATCACTGCGTCGCCACCCGCGAGGGCGATACCTTCGTCCTGGACTGTGGACCGACAGATGCACCACCGGTCGTGTTGCTGCACGGCGCCGGGAGCAACAGCGCGATCTGGCAGGCCGATGCGTCGCGCTGGTCACTGACCCACAGGCTGTACATGGTCGACCTCATCGGCGAGCCGGGATTGAGCGCACCATCCCGCCCGCCTCTTGACTCCGATGCCTATGCGTTGTGGCTCGACGACCTACTCGGCAAGCTGGGCGTAGAAGCCGCTGGTTTCGTGGGAGTGTCGTTGGGCGGCTGGCTGGCCACGGATTACGCAATCCGCCGGCCCGGCCGCGTCGAACGACTGGCACTGCGGGCCCCAGGCGGTATTGGCCGTCAACGCTACGGAGCCGTCCTCGCCGCACTGGCCCTGATGCCTTTCGGGGAGCCCGGTACGCGTCGTGCTCTGCGGATCGCGCTGGGGCCCGGCCGCATTCCTGACCCCGTCATCGACTACATGCTGCTCATCCAACGCAACTATCGTCCCCGCCGCGACACCCTGCCCGTCTTTTGCGACGAAGACTTGAGAGATATCACCGCACCACTTTTCGTCGTGCTGGGTGCGCGCGACCGCATGCTCAACTCGCACGACACCGCCGCACGTTTGACTCGCCTGCAGCCAGCAGCATCGATCAATTTGCTTCCCGACGCAGGCCACGGTCTGCTCGACGACGGCGCCGAGCTCTATAGCTTCCTCAACCAAGGCGCAAGACCATGAAACACCCTTTGGATCCCTGGATCCTCCGAGAAGAAGTACGCCGTGACCTTCGCACCGCGATCAAATCACGCCAACCGGAGACGATCTCAGTCCTACGAACGATAATCGCCGCGATCGACAACGCCGAAGCCATCCAACCAGAAGCACACATGCCGCGATCGGCCGACGGTACCGTCGCCCACTCCTCACCCGGAGTCGGGTCAACCGAGGCGCCCAGACGCGAACTGGCCATGCGAGACGTCCACGCGATCATTCGAGACCTCCTCCACGAATACGACACCCAAGCACAGCAGTACCGCTCGATGCGCCAGCACGAAGCAGCCGACCGCCTTCGGCGCCAAGCCAACATCTTGCACTCCTACCTCCCTGCATCGGGCAGTCCGACTTCCTGCTGACGCAACCTCCGCGATCGGAGGCGGTGAAGTCCCGACAGCGAATCCGGCAGCCCATCCCTTGCTCGCCTGATCCGCCCACAACGGCGTCTATACCCCTTTCCTCAACTAGCCCATACGAAGACAAGGACCGTATGCCCCATAGAAACGCACCCCTGTCCGTAGAAGGACGCCGCCGACTGGTGCATCGGTGTCAAACCCGACCGATCGCACACGTTGCTGCAGAGATGGGGATATCACGGGCATGTGCATCGAAGTGGGTCAACAGATTTCGTCGATACGGTGAACTGGGTTTGCACGACCGATCGTCAGCGCCACACCGCCAGCCAACGGCCACGGCAGCACCAACAGTCGAAGCAATCGAGCGGCTGCGCCGAGAACGCAAATGGTCAGCTTCTCGCATTGCCCACGAACTACACATCCAACGCGATATCGATATCAGCCGCCGCACCGTCTCACGAATACTGCTCGACCTGGGACTGAATCGCCGGCGCTTCATCGACGCGGACGGACAGTCCAATCGAATACCGCGCACGATCAGCGCCCTTCGCCCAGGCCACATGGTCCACGTGGACGTCAAGAAGGTAGGACGCATCCCAGACGGCGGAGGCTGGCGCGTGCACGGCAGAGACAGCACACAGGCGAAAGCTGTCGCCTCAGCCACTAGGGCTGGCAGGAAGGCAGGGTACGTATACCTTCACTCGGCCGTGGACGGATATTCCCGACTGGCCTACACCGAAGCGTTAAGCGATGAGCGGGCCACAACACCCATCGGCTTCGTACACCGGGCGCGAGCGTGGTTCGCCGTGCACGGAATTCACCACATCGACCGAATCGTCACCGACAACGGATCATGCTACCGGGCTAACGACCTCGCCAAAGTACTTCACGGCGCCCGCCATCAACGCATCACGCCATACACACCGCGCCACAACGGAAAAGTCGAGCGCTTTAACCGTATCCTTGCCGAGGAGTTCCTCTACGCGCGCACCTGGACCTCGGAGCAACAACGCACCGACGCCCTCAAGATCTGGAACATCCACCATAACTACCACCGCCCACATGGAGCCATCGGCGGCCACCCGCCAGCATCAAGAATGACCAACGGCGTCACCAACGTCATGGCCTCATACATCTAGCCCGCCTACGATGACCCGATGACCGACGATCTCGCCATCTCCGACGTCCCGTTCACCCACGATCCCTGGGTGGCGTCCAAGAACCGCTACGACTCGATGCCCTACCGCCGCGTGGGGACCTCGGGTCTGCTCCTGCCCGCCATCTCGCTGGGGCTCTGGTACAACTTCGGCGACAACCGGCCCTTCGACGTCCAGCGTGAGGTGCTGCGCCACGCCTTCGATTGCGGCATAACGCATTTCGACCTCGCCAACAACTACGGACCGCCGTACGGATCAGCCGAGGAGAACTTCGGCAGGATGCTGCGCCGCGACTTCAAGCCCTACCGCCACGAGCTGATCATCTCGTCGAAGGCCGGTTGGGACATGTGGCCGGGGCCCTACGGTCAGCTTGGCGGTCGCACCTACCTGCTCGCCAGCCTCGACGAATCCCTGGACCGGCTCGGCCTGGACTACGTCGACGTCTTCTACTCCCACCGCATCGATCCGGTGACGCCGCTCGAGGAGACGATCGGCGCCCTCGACACCGCCGTGCGGGCGGGCAAGGCGCGCTACGTCGGCATCTCGTCGTACTCGGCCGCCAAGACCGCCGAGGCCGCGGCCATCGCGCAGCGCCTGGGCACCCCGCTGGTGATTCACCAACCGTCCTATTCACTGCTCAACCGCTGGATCGAGAACGGCCTCACCGCCGAGCTCGCCAAGGTCGGCATGGGAGCGATCGCGTTCACCGCGCTGGCGCAGGGCCTGCTGACCGACCGCTATCTCGAACGCTCCGCTGCCGAGATCGACCGCGCCACGGCGCGACCCACGTTCGACGACGACCTGGTCACCGACGAGGTCAGCGAGCGCCTCAAGGGGCTCGCCGGGATCGCGAAGCGGCGCGGCCAGTCACTGGCGCAGCTCGCGCTGGCCTGGGTGCTGCGCGAGCCGACGGTCGCCTCGACCCTGATCGGCGCCTCCAGCGTCGCCCAACTCGACGAAAACCTCGGCGCCCTGGACAATCTCGGTTTCAGCGCCGACGAGCTCGCCGAAATCGACCGCTACGCTTCGGATTCCGGCATCGACCTGTGGCGGGAGAGCTCGGACGTCTGAGCCCTAACGCTTCCTGGCGCCCGCGCCGCGCTTCTCGCGCACGCGGACGTTGATCTTGATGGGACTGCCCTCGAAGCCCCACTTCTCGCGCAGCTTGCGTTCGAGGAATCGCCGATAACCCGCCTCCAGGAAGCCCGAGGTGAACAGCACGAAGGTCGGTGGCCGCGCCGTCGCCTGCGTCGCGAACAGGATCTTCGGTTGCTTGCCGCCACGCACCGGCGGCGGCGTCGCGGCGACGATCTCCTTGACGTACGTGTTGAGTGGCCCGGTGGGGACGCGCTTGTCCCAGGACGCCAGCGCACTCTCCAAGGCGGGCACCAACTTCTGCACCGCGCGCCCGGTCTTTGCCGAGATGTTCACGCGTTGCGCCCACTGCACCTGCTCGAGCGACAGGTCGATCTCGCGGTCGAGCAGGAAGCGCCGGTCCTCGTCCATGAGGTCCCACTTGTTGAAGGCGAGCACGACGGCCCGACCCGCCTCGATGACCATCGACAGCACCCGCTGGTCCTGTTCGGTGAGCGGCTGCGACGAGTCGATCATCACCACGACCACCTCCGCCGCGTCGATCGCTCCATGCGTGCGCACCGACGCGTAGAACTCGTGTCCGCTGGCCTGGCCCACCTTGCGACGCAGACCCGCGGTGTCGACGAAACGCCAGAGCTTGCCGTCCAATTCGATGAGCGAGTCGACGGGATCCACCGTCGTCCCCGCGACGTCGTGCACCACCGACCGCTCGTCACCGGCCAACCGGTTCAGCAGCGAGCTCTTGCCGACGTTGGGCTTGCCGACGAGTGCGACGCGGCGCGGACCGCCCGCGCCCGAGGCGATCTCGGACAACTCCGGCAATACGGCGAGCACGGCGTCGAGCAGGTCGGCGACGCCACGGCCGTGCATCGCGCTGACGGGATGCGGCTCCCCCAGCCCCAGCGACCACAGCAGCGCCGCCTCGGACTCCATCTTTTCGTTGTCGACCTTGTTGGCCGCCAAGAAGACTGGCTTTCCCGAGCGTTGCAGCCGTTTGGCCGCGGCCTCGTCGGCACTGGTGGCGCCGGTGATCGAATCGACCACCAGGATGATCGCGTCGGCGGTGCGCATCGCGACGCTCGCCTGCTCGGCGACCAGACTCTGCAGTCCCTTCGCGTCGGGCTCCCACCCGCCGGTGTCCTGCACCATGAAGCGACGACCGAGCCAGTTCGCGTCGTAGGACACCCGGTCACGCGTCACGCCGGGGATGTCCTGGACGACGGCCTCGCGGCGCCCCAGGATGCGGTTCACCAGGGTCGACTTGCCGACGTTGGGACGACCCACCACGGCCACCACCGGCGGCGGGGCGTAGTCCGCTTCGAGATCGCCGACGTCGATGCCGTCCGGCGCCAGCTCCCAATCGGTTTCGTCGCTCCACGTGCCGTCGGCCACGTCGGCGTCGTCGTCGCTCATCGTGATGCTCCAGTCCGCTGCCGCTGCTCGACGAGGTCCAGCAGATGCGCCACGACCTCGGCTTCGGACATGTCGCTGCTGTCGACGACGATCGCATCGTCGGCTGCCCGCAGCGGCGACACCGCCCGCGTCGAGTCGAGGTGGTCCCGGCGACGCACGTCGGCCAGCACGGCCTCGTAGTCACCGGGCTGGCCTGCCGCGACGTTCTGGTCGTTGCGCCGCCGGGCCCGCTCCTCCGCCGAGGCGGTGAGGAAGATCTTCACGTCGGCGTCGGGCAGCACCACGGTGCCGATGTCGCGACCCTCGACCACCACGGTGACCGACCCGTCGGCTAGCTCGCGCTGCCTGGCCACCAGGAGCGTTCGAACGTCGGGCACCGCCGACACCGCGGACACGGCCTTGGTGACGGCGTCACCGCGAATCTCACTCGAGACATCCTCTGCGCCAAGGAAGTACAGATCTTCGTCGGGATCGAAGCCCACCGTGAAGTCCACCTGCGCGGCCACCTCGGCCACGCCGTCGACGTCCTCAAGATCGGTTCCGGACCGCAGCACGGCCAGCGTCACGATCCGGTACATCGCGCCCGTGTCCAGGTATCGGGCGTGCAGTCGACGCGCCAAACCCCGTGATACCGAGGACTTTCCGGTACCCGCCGGTCCATCGACGGCAATCGTCACCGGGCCGCTCACAGTCCCACCGCCTTGTACAACTCGCCGACCTCTTTACTCGTCAGAACCCGGATGCTGCCCGGCTTCTGCTCGCCGAGGGACACCGTGCCGATGTCGGTCCTGACCAGATCGGTGACCGGGAAGCCGACCGCCTCCATCATCCGGCGCACGATGCGCTTGCGTCCCTCGTGCAGCGTCACCTTCACCAGGGACTTGCCCGGCACCGTGTCGACCATCGCGAAGTCGTCGACGTGAATGGGGCCGTCGTCCAATTCGATGCCGGCCTTCAGCTTCTTGCCGAGACCGCGCGGCACCGAACCGAGGACCGTGGCGAGATAGGTCTTGGGCACCTCGTAGGAGGGGTGCATCAGGCGGTGCGCCAGCTCGCCGTCGTTGGTCAGGATCAGCAATCCCTCGGTGTCGGCGTCGAGGCGGCCCACGTGGAACAGCTTCTTGTTCCCCCGGACCCGGTATTCGACGAGGTCTCCGACGCAGGGCCTGCCCTGGTCGTCCGACATCGTGGAGTGCATGCCGCGTTCCTTGTTGATGGCGAGGTACACCATCGTGTCGTCGAGGCGGATCTTCACGCCGTCGACCCGGATCTCGGAGGTCTCCGGGTCGACGCGGGTACCCATCTCGGTCACGACGTGGCCGTCGACCTCCACCCTGCCGTCGCGGATCATCCGTTCCGCGACACGGCGCGACGCCACCCCCGCCTGCGAGAGGATCTTCTGCAGTCGGGTGCCGTCGTCTCCGTCAGCCATGTCAGTCCTTGTCCACGTCGAAGGCCACCGTGCGATCGTCGGGCACCACGCCCAACTTCACGAAACGTGGCTCCTCGGCCAATGATTCGGTGATGTCGTCGATGTTGTCCACGTCGGGCAACAGCGGCGCGATGTCGGGCAGGTCGGTCAGCGACGAGAGCCCGAGGCGCTCCAGGAACAGCTCGGTCGTCGCGAATGTCGTTGCGCCGGTGTCGGAGTCGGTGCCCGCCTCGGTGATCAGGCCGCGGGCGAGGAGGGTGCGCATGACCGCGTCGCAGTTGACGCCGCGCACCGCGCTGACCCGGACCCTGGTGACCGGCTGGCGGTACGCCACGACCGCCAGCGTCTCCAGCGCCGCTCGGGTGAGCTTGGTGCGGGTCCCGTCGAGCAGCAACCGCTCCACGAAGGGGGCGTAGCGGGCCCGCGTGTACATCCGCCAGCCGCCGCCCGCTTCGCGCAGATCGATGCCGCTGTCGCGGGCCGTCAACTCGTCGGCCATCAGTCGCAGCTTCGCCGCCACCCGGTAAGCGGGCTGATCCAGCGCGGCCGCCAGGGCGTCCACGGTCACCGGGGTGTCGACGACCAGCAGCAACGCTTCCAGGACCGCGCCGAGTTCGGCGTCGGACATCTCGGGGTGTGCTGCGACGTCGATGCCGAGGTCCGCGTCGCCCAGATCGAGGGCAGGGTCGGGACCCGGGTGTTCGTCAGTCATTGCGCGTTTCTCACTCTTCCACCGCCGCCGCCAGGTATTCGCTGGTGGGGCGATCCCCGGTCCACGAAACCTGCAGCACACCAAGCGGTTCTGGCTGGTCGAATGCTACCGCGTGAGCACGGAACAATTCGAGCAGCGCCATGAACCGCCCGACGATCTCGATGGTGGCCCCGCAGTCCGACACCAGGTCAGAGAACGACGCCCAGGCCCCGATCCCGCGTTCCTCGAGCATGTTCAGCAACAGCCGCGCCTGCTCGGGAACCGACACCCCCTGCACGTGCAGGTGGTCGGTCCCGACGATCGGCGCCGGACGCGGAGTGAACGCCGAGGCCGCGATCTGGGCGAAGCTCTCGGCGTCCACACCCAGCATGACCTCGGGCAACAGGTCGGAGAAGTGCTCCTCGAGCGACACCGCCCGCGGGTAGCTACGCAGCGCGGCGGCCTCGAGTTCGCCGAACATCACGGCAACGTGCTTGAACGCCCGGTACTGCAGGAGCCGCGCGAACAACAGGTCGCGCACTTCGAGCAACGCCAGATCCTCTTCGTCGTGCACCTCGCCGGCGGGCAGCAGCCGGGCCGCCTTGAGGTCGAGCAGGGTGGCGGCAATCACGATGAACGCGGTCGTCTCGTCGAGCTCGAGCTGTCGGCCGATGTCCCTGGTGTAGGCGATGAAGTCGTCGGTCACCCGGTGCAGGGCGACCTCGGTGACGTCCATCCGATGGGCGAAGATCAGCTGGAGCAACAGGTCGAACGGGCCCTCGAAGTTGGTCAGCTTGACCTGGAAACCGGTCTGCGGTGATTCCTCGGGTGCCGGCGAGCTCACGCGCCGAACCGGTCGATGACCTCACGCGCCAACGATCGATACGCTTGCGCGCCAGCCGATTTCGGTGCCCACGTGGTGATCGGCTCGCCGGCGACACTGGTCTCGGGGAAGCGCACGGTGCGGGTGATGACGGTGTCGAACACCAGGTCGCCGAACCGCTCCACGACCCGCGCCATCACCTCGCGCGAGTTCACGGTGCGGGGGTCGTACCGCGTGATGAGGATGCCGCCGATGGTCAGCTTCGGGTTGAGCCGGTCGTGCACCTTGTCGACGGTGTCGTTCAGCAGCGCGAGCCCGCGCAGGGAGAAGTACTCGCATTCGGTGGGGATGATCACGACGTCGGAGCAGGCGAGCCCGTTGACGGTGAGCAGGCCCAGCGATGGCTGGCAGTCGATCAGCACGTAGTCGTAGCGGTCCAGCACCGGATGCAGCGAACGGGCCAGCGATTGTTCGCGGCCGACCTCGTTGACCAGCTGGATCTCCGCTGCGGAGAGGTCGATGTTGCTGGGTACCAGGTCCATGCCCTTGACGCGGGTCTTGATCAGCACGTCGTCGATGGACACCCGCGGCTCGATGAGCAGGTTGTGCACGGTCTGGTCGAGTTCGTAGAGCGGCACGCCGAGGCCCGCGGACAGCGCGCCCTGCGGATCGAGGTCGACCAGCAACACCCGGCGGCCGTATTCGGCGAGGCTCGCACCCAGGTTGATCGTCGAGGTGGTCTTGCCGACCCCGCCCTTCTGGTTGCACATCGCCACGACCTTCGCCGGGCCGTGCACGCTTCTGGGCTTCGGTTCCGGAATCGGTCGGGGTGGGCGGCCGGTGTGGCTGATGCCGTCGGTGGTGCTGCCGTCGTCGGTCACGCGGGACCGCCGCCGGTCAGGCATCCTTCGGGCTGGGCGAACATCGCATGGAGTTTAACGGGATGGGAACGCCTCACACGCCAGACCCGCGCGACCTGGGCCGACTAATGCGTGCCCGCGCCATAGCGCAGGCCGTCGACGAGCAGTTCGACCATCACCTGGGTGTGCGTCCCGTCGTTTCCCGGGGTGGGAACGGTCAGGTTGCCGACCGCATGCAGCAGGTCGATCGGATCGATGCCGGCGCGGATCTCGCCCGCGGCGACCGCGGCGCCGAGCAGCGATTCCAGCGCAGGTCCGAGCCGTTCGGCGAAGTAGGCGGGCAACGGATCGAAGGCGGGGTCACCCGAGTGCAGGGCGGCGGCCAGGCCACGCTTGGTGGCGATGAATCCGGTGTAGCGCTGCAACCAGCTGGCGAGCGCGTCGACGGGACCCAGTTCGGCGGCGAGGATCGGTGCAGCCGCGGCGCACGCGTCCACCTCCCGGCGGAAGACCGCTGCGACCAGGTCCGAGCGTTGCGGGAAGTGGCGGTAGATGGTGCCGACGCCGACTCCGGCCCGGGCCGCGATCGCCCGCACCGGAGCGTCGACGCCCGATTCGGCGAAGACCTCCTTGGCGGCCTGCAGCACCGCGGCGAGATTGCGTTGCGCGTCGGCACGGACCACGCCATCACCTCACTCGCCACGCGGAGGACCGGTCCGCCCGCCTCACGATAGGGCACCCGCTCAGAACAGCTTGCCCCTCCTGGGGCGCCCGGCCTCGGCGATCTCGCGGGCGATGCGCCCCGCCAGTCGCTGCGACTGCATGCTCGTGTACCCGATCAGGGAGGGCCGTGGCATGAGACCGTGGAACCACAGGCCCGGCGCCGCGGCCACGTCACCGTGCGCCATCGGCCTGCCCGCATCGGTCAGCACGCCGAGATGCCCGACGAGCGGCGCGAGCCCGTTGCGGTAGCCCGTCGCCGCGATGACGGCGTCGGCGGCCAGCCGGGCCCGGTCGGTGAGGACCGCCGACGTGCCCTCGAACGACGTCAGGGCCGCCACCACCTCGACCGAGCCGTCGCGGACGGCGTCCACGACGTCGGGATCCACCAGCGACGGCGACACCCCCAGCCGGTGCGCCCTGCTGAACGGGCCCTCCTCCGGGATCGGCAGACCGAGGTCGGTGAGGTCGCCGAAGGCCGCCAGACGCCGTCGTCGGGAGATGGCGTCGGCCCAGCGCGGCGGTATCCGGTACAGCGGCCGGGACAGGACGTCGTTCGGTTGCCCCAGTGGACCCGTGCGCGGCAGCAGGTTAGGCGGCGTGCGCACCGACAGCCAGACCTTGGCGGCTCCCCCCTTCGCGAGATCATGGGCGATCTCCATCCCGGAGGAACCCGCTCCGACGACGAGCACGCGCTTGCCGGCGAACGGCGCGGGGTTGCGGTAGGCCGAGGAGTGCAGCACCTCGCCGGCGAATGACTCGGAGCCCGGCCAGTCCGGCAGGGACGGGGTGTGCGCGGGCCCGGTCGCCACCACGACGTGCGCGGTGTCGACGATGCCCTCTCCGGTGACGACGCCCCACCCGCTCGGGGTCCGGCGGACCACCCGTTCGACGGGGGTGTTCATGCGCCATTCGATGCCGCGCTGCCCGGCGTGCTCGTCGAGGTGGGCGATGACCTGATCCCGGGTGGGGAACTGCGGAGTTCCCTTGGCGTACGGCCGCTTTGGCAGGTGCGAGTAGCGTGCCCCGGTGTTCAGCCGCAGCGCGTCGTAGCGGTTGCGCCAGGACGCCCCGACCCGGGCATCGCGGTCCACCAGTACGGACCGCACCGCGAGATCACTGAGGCACAGCGCGACGCCGAGGCCGGCCATCCCCGCACCGATGACGACGACCTGGTGCTCGGGCGCGCTCATGCCTACCGGGCCCGCGGATGGGCGCCCGCCCACACCTCGCGCAGCGCCGACACGGTGACCAGGGTGTAGATCTGCGTCGTGGTGACCGAGGCGTGGCCGAGCAATTCCTGGACGACGCGGACGTCGGCGCCGCCCTCGAGCAGGTGCGTGGCGAAGGAGTGCCGCAGCGTGTGCGGTGACACCGAGGCCGCGATGCCCGCCCGCTCGGCGGCGTCCTGCAACACCTGCCATGCACTCTGCCGCGACAGCCTGCCGCCGCGGGAGTTGAGGAAGATCGCGCCCTGAGCGCCCTTGCCGCGGCGGGCCAGGTCCGGCCGGCCGCGGACGAGGTAGGCGTCCAGCGCGGCGACCGCGGGCCGCCCGATCGGCACCAACCGCTGCTTGCCGCCCTTGCCGCGTAGCAGGACCGACCGTGACTCGGTGTCGACGTCGTCCACGTCGAGGCCGACGGCCTCGGAGATGCGCGCGCCGGTCGAGTACAGCACCTCGAGCAGGGCGCGGTTGCGCAGCGTCAGTGGCCCGTCGGTCTCGCCGTCGCCGCCGGCGCCCTCCAGCAGCGCGACGACCTCGTCGAGGCTGATGCTCTTCGGCAACCGACGGCTCGGGGTGGGGGGTTTGACCCCGCGGGCGACGTCGGCGGTGCTGAGCCCCTCGGCGGCGGCGAACCGGTGGAACCCGCGGACCGCGATCAGCGCGCGCGCCGCGGACACCGCCGACAGCGGGACGTGGCCGAGTTCCTCGTCGCCGACGCGCAGCGACACCAGGAACTCGCTGACGTCGTCTTCGGCGACCTTCCCCACGTCGTCGATGCCCCGGGCGGCGAGGTGGGCGACGTAGCGCCGCAGGTCGCGCCGGTAGGAGCTGAGCGTGTTGTCGGCCACCCCGCGCTCGATCGTCAGGTGGTCGAGGTACCCCTGCACCTGATCGTCGAGCTGTCGGACGGCGGTCGTCACCCCTCGGCCATCCTCGTGGCGAACCTGGTCGACCGGTCGGGCCACGGCGTGTCGACGGGGCGCACCGCCCGGCCATCGCGCCTGACGGTGTGAGCGGCCAGAATGCCCGCCACGGCAAGGGAATTGACGATCGTGCCCGTCAGCACCATGTCGACCGCGTCGGCGAGCGGAAACCACTGCAGCGTCAGGTCGGCCTCTTCGTCGTGCGCGTCGGGGCGGCCGACGTCGGTGATCCCGGTGGCCAGGTAGATGCGCACGCTCTCGTCGCTGAAGCCCGCCGCGGAGATGACGTCGACCAGCACGCCCCAGTCACGGGCGCGCAGGCCCGCTTCCTCTTCCAGCTCACGGGCGGCGCTGAGGTGCGGCGCCTCCCCGGAGACGTCGAGCAGGCCCGCGGGCAGCTCCCACAGTCGCCGGCCGATCGGGTGGCGGTACTGGAGGATCAGCGCCACGTCGTCGTTCTCGTTCAAGGCGACGATGCCCGTCGCGCCGTAGTTCTCGATGACTTCGCGGCGCGCGGTGCCACCGCCCGGCATCCCGACCTCGTCGGCCCTCAGCGCGAAGATCTTCCCGACGTAGAGGGTCTCGCTGTCGAGCGTGGTGAAGTCGTGCTCAGCCACGGTGCGCGGGTTCTGGCAGCTCGGCGCCGTTGGACCGCTGGGTCGCCAGCTCGACGGGCAGCCGTTCGGCGGCCTTGTAGTCCAGGGCGGCCCCGACGAACGCGACGAACAGCGGATGCGGCCGCGTCGGCCTGCTCTTCAGCTCCGGGTGCGCCTGGGTCCCGACGATGAACGGGTGCACCGCCGCGTCGTATTCCACGAACTCGACCAGGTGGCCGTCGGGTGAGGTGCCGGAGAAGCGCAGTCCGCTCTCGGCGATGCGGTCGCGGTAGGCGTTGTTGACCTCGTAGCGGTGCCGGTGCCGCTCGGACACCTGCGTCGACTGGTAGGCCTGCGCGACGATCGAATCCTCTTGCAGCACAGCGGGATACGCGCCCAATCGCATGGTGCCACCGAGGTCCGCCTCCCCCGCCACGATGTCCTGCTGATCGGCCATCGTGGAGATCACCGGGTCCGGCGTCTCCGGGTCGAACTCGGCGGAGTTGGCGTCCTCGATGCCGACCGAGCGCGCGGCTTCGATCACGATGCACTGCAGGCCGAGGCAGAGGCCGAGCACTGGAATGCCTTGCCTGCGGGCATATTTGATGGCGCCGAGCTTGCCCTCGATGCCACGGATGCCGAACCCGCCGGGGATGAGCACCCCGTGCACGTCGTTGAGCGCCAACGCCGCGCTGGGGTCGGTCTCGCAGTCGTCGGAGGCGACCCAGCGGATCTCGACCTTGGCGCGGTGCCGGAAGCCACCGGCCCGCAGCGCCTCCGCCACCGAGAGGTAGGCATCGGAGAGGTCGATGTACTTGCCCACCAAGGCAATTCGCACGGTCTCCTGCGGCTCGTGCACGCGCCGCAGGAGGTCGTCCCACTCGGTCCAGTCGACGTCGCGGAACGGCAGGTTGAGCCGGCGCACCACGTAGGCGTCGAGTTCCTCGCGGTGCAGCACCTTCGGGATGTCGTAGATCGACGGCGCGTCGGGGGTGGAGATCACGCCGTCGACGTCGACGTCGCACATCAGCGCGATCTTGTTCTTCAGCGGCTCGGGCACGTCGCGGTCGCAGCGCAGGATCAGCGCGTCCGGACTGATGCCGATGCTGCGCAGCGCGGCCACCGAGTGCTGGGTCGGCTTGGTCTTCAGTTCCCCCGATGGCGCGAGGTAGGGCACCAGCGACACGTGCAGGAAGAACACGTTCTCGCGACCGACCTCGTGGCGGACCTGACGGGCGGCCTCGAGGAAGGGCAGCGACTCGATGTCGCCGACCGTGCCACCGATCTCGGTGATGACGACGTCGGGACGGTTGCCCTCGTCGTCCGGTGCGGCCATCGCCAGGATGCGGCGCTTGATCTCGTCGGTGATGTGCGGGATCACCTGCACGGTGTCGCCGAGGTACTCACCGCGGCGCTCCTTGGCGATCACGGTCGAATACACCTGCCCCGTGGTCACATTCGCCGAGCCCGACAGATTGCGATCCAGGAAGCGCTCGTAGTGGCCGACGTCGAGGTCGGTCTCCGCGCCGTCCTCGGTGACGAACACCTCGCCGTGCTGGAACGGGTTCATGGTGCCCGGGTCCACGTTGAGATAGGGATCGAGCTTCTGCATGGTGACCTGCAGACCGCGCGCGGTGAGCAACTGGCCGAGGCTGCTCGCGGTGAGGCCCTTGCCGAGCGAGGACGCCACCCCGCCGCTGACGAACAGATGCTTGGTCGTGGTCTGCGGGTGCCTGCGTAACGGACTGGCTCGGCCTGGCAAGTGCACCTCCGTGGCGAATGGCTTGGGGCCTGCGGACCCACGGAAACTCACCCTAACACCCACCCCGACAACTCGTCGCTGACGCGCCGATCGACCGGCGGAGGCGACGCGAAGGGCCTACTGGGCGACGGTCACCGACGCCGCGCCGCGGCCGATGCCGTACTGGCCGGGACGGCCACCGCCGGTCATCTCCTGCAGCGCAAGCACCGAGGTGATCCGACCCGACTGGCTGTCGACGTCGTCGACCGTGCTCACCGACCCGTTCAAGCTGGCGTCGGCGCGGACCACCGCGACGGCCCCGGTTCCAGACGCCGACCCGTCCCGGCCCGCGACCAGCGTGCCCGTGCCGTGCGGAGCCAGCCCGGCGGCGAACCGGGCCACCGTCGCGCCCTGGTTGCCCGCATCGTCGGCGAGTCCCCCACCGGTCACGATCACCGCCGTCTCCGCAGGGCCGATCCGGTCGGACCCGTAGGTGACGAAGCCCGTGTCCCGCAGCGCGCTCAGCACGGCGTCGCGCTGGCCGTCGTCGACGGCGGGGGCGGCCGGATCCCGACCGGTCAGCAGGGCGATGCCCAGCAGGTCGCCCGCCTGCGACCCCTGGTCGACCGACGTCGTGCTGAGCTGGCGGCCCGCCGGCACGATGGGCGAATTGACCACCGACAGCAGCTTCTCCGAGGAGTTGGCGTCGACGAACTCCTTGGTCAGCGTCACGGTGCCCGTCACGACGCCGCCGGCCTGACCCACCAGCCGCGACACGGCCTGGACGTCGTCGTCGGCGGCGTCCGGGGTACGGAACATCACGACCGACTTGCCCTTCATGGCGTCGCGCAGCATTCTCGGCGACATCTGCGCGTCGAAGTCGGCTGCGGCGTCGAGCTTTTGGTTCAGCGCGTTCTTCTGGTCGGTCAACCCGTTGATCTGGTTCTGCAGTTGCGCCTTGTCGTCCTTGAGCCCGGCCAGCAGCGTGTTCGACAGCAGACCGGAGCCCAGGGCTACCCCGACGGCCAGGGCCAGGAACACCGCAGCCAGCGAAATGGCATGCGAGCGAAGGGAAATCACGAGACCTCCGAAGGATGTGAGCGGTGACCGACGGGTCAGGTGACCAGGCCCTGCACCCACAGGGAGAACTGGTTCCAGTACTGGGTGAGCCAATCGATCACGACGGTGTCCGCACGCGACACCCACAGCGCGGCGATCACGGCCACCAGCATGGCCAGCACCAGGAGCGCGATCGCGCCGCCCGAGACCCGGCTGCGGTACAGCGTGGCGACGGCCTTGGCGTCGACGAGCTTCTCGCCCACCTTGAGCCGCGTCAGGAACGTCGAGGGGTTGCTCTGCTGGCGGGTGCGGTCGAAGAACTCCTCGATGCTGGCGTTGTGACCGGCGGTGACGATCAGCGACGCCCCATGGTGGTCGCACAGCAGCATCGCCAGGTCGGCGGCTGATCCGGCGGCGGGGAAGGTCATCGCGCCCACGCCGAGGTCCTGGATGCGCTCGAGACCCTTGGCGTGGCCGTCGGCGTCGGCGGGAAGCACGACCTGCGCACCGGAGCGCAGCACCTCGACGCTCATCTCCTCCGGATCGCCCACGATGAGCGCGGGCCGGTGACCGGCCTGGCGCAGCACGTCGGCGCCGGCGCCGACCCCGACCAGCACGGGCTGGTACTCCTTGATGAACGGCTTGAGCGCCTTGAGATCCTCTGCGGCGTCGGCTTCGTCGGCCACGATGACGACGTGCCTGCGGTGCAGGTCGACGTCGATGTCCGGAATGCCCATGCCGTCGATCAGCAGCGGGCTCTCGCTGCGGATGAACTCGATGGTGTTGCCGGCGAACGCCTCGAGGTGGGCGACCAGGCCGCTCTTGGCCTCGTGCATGAGGTCGTGGATCTCTTCGTCGTTGCGCTCGGTGCCGTGCGCGATGCGGCGGTCACCGGAGTAGACGCCGCCGTTGTGCAGCCGCACCTTCGCGCCGTCCTTGACCTTCTTGAAGACCTCGACGCCCGCCTCGTCGATGAGCACGACACCGTTGGCGACGAGGACCTCCGGGCCGAGATTGGGGTAGCGACCCGAGATCGAGGGGGACGCGTTGACGACGGCGGCGATCTGCGCATCCACCAGGGCGTCGGCGGTGATCCGGTCGAGGTCGAGCGCGTCCATGACGACGATGTCCCCGGGACCCACGCGGCGCAACAGGCGGTCGATGTCGCGGTCGACGCGAGCCGTGCCGGATACGCCGGGACGGGAGCCGGCATTACGCGAGAGCAGCGCTGACATCTTCATACCGGGATTGTGTCGGCCAACCCTCAAGTTGAGGTGGAGGCGCGCCGTAACACCAGCCTCAGAAGTTCCCTTCTGTCACATGCGCAACACGGTCATGCCGACGGTTCGGTCTCGGATTCGCGGTGCGCCGACTCGAGCAGTTCCCTGGCATGTGCTCGGCCACTGTCGGATTCGCCGAGTCCGGCGAGCATCCGGGCCAGCTCGCTGACGCGGTCGTCGTCGTCGAGGCGCCGCACCTCACTCGACTTCCCCTTGCCCGAGCCGCTGTCGACGACGAGGTGGACGTCGGCGTACGCCGCCACCTGGGGCAGGTGCGTGACGACGATGACCTGGTGCGTGCGGGCCAGCCGCGCCAGCCGCTTGCCGATCTGCACGGCGGCCCGACCGCCGACCCCGGCATCGACCTCGTCGAAGACCATCGTGGTGCCCTCGGCCGACGCGGCCAGCACCACCTCCAGAGCCAGCATCACCCGCGACAGCTCGCCGCCCGAGGCGCTCTTGGCCAGCGGCAGGACGTCGGACCCCGAGTGCGGCGTGAACCCGAACTCCACGGCGTCGACGCCGTCGTGACCCGCGTGCACCAGTTCACCGGAGGGGAGCGTCAGCGGCGCCGAGTCGTCCGCCCTGGCCAGCAGCGGGCCGACCGTGATCGCGAAACCCGCACCCGCCATCGCCAGCCCGGCGAGCTCAGCCGTCACGGCCTTCGCCATGGCCTTGGCCGCCTTGGTCCGCACCTTGGTGACGTCGGCGGCGGCCGCGACGACCTTGCCCTCGAGATCGTCGACCTGCTGCTGCAGGCCCGCCAGCGTCTCCTCGGACACGTCGAGCTGGGCGAGCCGGCCCCGGGCCTCATCGGCCCACGCCAGCACGCCGTCGACGTCGGCGGCGTACTTGCGGGTGAGGTTCCTCAACTCCCCCTGCCGCGCCAGCTTGGATTCCAAAGTGCTTGCGTCGCTGGGTAAGTCGGCAAGGTACGCACCGAGCTCGGCGGCGACGTCACCGGCGATGGCGAGCGCCTCGCCCAATCGCTCGCCCTGCGCGCGGAGCACCGCGTCGTCGGTGGACTGCAGCACCGCCTTCGACTGCGCCATCGCGTCGACCGCCGAGACCGCGCCCTGACCGGAATCGTCGACCTCGCCGGACAGCGCGACCCGGGCGGTCTGAGCCGCGTCGCGCAGGGCATCCAATTCGGACAACCTGCGGATCTCGGCCACCAGCGACTCGTCCTCACCGGGTTCGGGGGCGACGGCGTCGATCTCGCCGAGACCGAACTGCAGCCGGTCGGCCTCCAACGCCAGTTCCCGGGCCCGGCGCCGACGGTCGGTCAGGTCACGCCGCCGCGCCAGCCATTCGTCGCGCAGTGCGCGGTACCGCGTCAGCGGTGTGGCGACGTCGGCGAACCGGTCGAGGGCAGCGCGCTGCTCGTCGGATCGCATCAACCGGAGCTGATCGTTCTGCCCATGCAGCGCAAGGAGTTCGGTGGTGAACGTGCTGAGCGACTTGGCGGGCACGCTACGGCCGCCGAGGTACGCGCGCGACGGGCCGTCACGACTGACCGAGCGCGCGGCGATGACACTGCCGTCGTCGTCGCGGTCGGCGCCCGAGGAGTCGAGGATCTCGTCGATGCGCTCCGCCACCACCCCGCCCAGTTCGGTCGTGGTGAACCGGCCCTCGACCACCGCACGCTCCGAACCCGACCGCACCCGGCTGGCGTCGGCACGCGCACCGCCGAGCAGATGCAGGCCGGTGACGACCATCGTCTTGCCGGCTCCGGTCTCCCCCGTCAGCACCGTGAGGCCGCGATCGAACTCCGCGGTGGCCGCCCTGATCGCGCCGAGCTCTTGAATGCGGATCTCAGCGAGCACGGTGCCCCCGCCAGCCGGTCACCGGCAATTGGAACTTGCGTACCAGTCGATCGGTGAACGGTGCGCTGTCCAGGCGGATCCACTTCAGCGGCGTGCCGCAGCGGGTGACCTCGAGACGACCGCCGGCGGGCACCACCATCTCGCGGCGGCCGTCGCAGAACACCATCGCGTCGTACCCGCTGGCCTCGACCTCGATCGCGATCGACGCGTCCGGGCTGGTGACCATCGGGCGAGCGAACAGGGCGTGAGCGTTGTTGGGCACCACCAGGATCGACTCGAGGTCGGGCCAAAGGATGGGGCCACCGGCCGAGAACGCGTAGGCCGTCGACCCGGTGGGCGTCGACACCAGAACGCCGTCGCACCCGAATGCCGACACCGGACGGCCGTCGACCTCCAGCACGACCCCGAGCACGCCGAGCCGCGGCCCCTTCTCCAGGCTGGCCTCGTTGAGCGCCCAGCCGCGGTGGGTGATCTTGCCGTCCACGCGCACGACGATGTCCAGCGTCATGCGCTCCTCGACGCGGTAGTTCCGGCTGATGACCTTCTCGAGCACGGTGTCGATCGCCGACGCCTCGGCCTCGGCCAGGAATCCGATGCGGCCCAGGTTGACCCCCAGCACGGGGATCTCGACGTTGCGGGCCAATTCGGCGGCCCGCAGGAACGTGCCGTCACCGCCGAGGACGAGCACCATCTCACACCCCTCGGCGGCGCGCTCGTCGGCATCGACGACCTCCACCTCGACGCCGATCGCGTCCAGCTCGGCGGCCCCGAGGTACAGCGGCTGGTGGTCGACGCTCTCGGCGGCGAGCACGCGCAGACCAATCCCGTTCTCCGCCAACACCTTCTCCACCCGGCGGGCGGTCTCGGTGGCCTCGTCCCGACCGGTGTGGACGACGAGCAGAACCTGGCGCTCGCCGGTCATTGGGGCCCCTCTTCGATGGCTCGACGTACCGCATCCTCGAGTGATTCGCCCAGCAGGGGACGGTCGGTGCTGGCCCGCAGTCGCAGGAAGAACTCGACGTTGCCCGACGGTCCGGGCAACGGACTGGACGTGACGTCGACGGGCAGCCAGCCGAGCTCGACCGCCCGGCGCGCCACCGACAACACCGCGTCGGCCCTGACCGCGGGATCGGAGACCACGCCCCCGGCCCCGACCCGGTCCTTGCCCACCTCGAATTGTGGCTTCACCATGGGAACGATATCGGCGTCGTCCGACGCGCAGGAGACGAGCGCGGGCAGCACCGTGCCCAGCGAGATGAACGACAGGTCGGCGACCACCAGGTCGACCGGTCCGCCGATCGCGTCGGCGGTCAACGACCTGACGTTGGTGCGCTCGACGACGACGACCCTGTCGTCGGATCGCAGCGACCACGCGAGCTGGCCGTAGCCGACGTCGGCCGCCACGACCTGCCGGGCGCCGCGGTCCAGCAGGACCTCGGTGAAGCCGCCGGTCGACGCACCGGCGTCGAGGCATCGTCGCCCGTGCACCGCGACGTCGAATGCGTCGAGGGCGCCGATGAGCTTGTGCGCGCCCCGCGACACCCAGACGCGTTCGTCGGTTCCGGTGACGGCGAGCTTGGCGTCGGTGCTGACCGCGGTGGCCGGCTTCGCGGCGGGCATACCGTCGATGCTGACCCGACCGGCGCCGATCAGCTCGGCCGCCTGTTGCCGGGACCGCGCGAGGCCACGCCGGACCAGCTCGGCATCAACACGAGCGCGCCGAGTCACCGCTTACCTCTCGACGGATTCCAGCGCCCGCACCAACAGGTCGTGGGCCTGCTCCAGGCGTGCGGCGATGTGCTCGACGTCGGCGTGGTCGGCGTCGTCGGCCGACGGATCGGGCAGCTCGGCGAGCAGCGCCGCGACCTGGCTGCGGATCTGATCGGGATCGGTCGTCATGTCGAGACTCACGCTATCGGATTGCCGGCGTCGACCAGCGACCAGCGCTGCAGTGCCTGCCGGGCGGTGTCGTCGCCGGCCAGGATCGAGAAGCGCACACCGTCGACGCTGGACCCCCAGACGGCGCTCGCGACCGCCCGCACGACGCTCAGCGGATCGTCGGCGTCGGGGCCCGTCGAATGCACGGTGACGTCCTGCGGTCCCACCTCCACGCGCCAGGACGGGTTCGGCGCCACCCGCAGCGCCTCGGCGTCGGCCGACGTCAGCGCGCGCAGATCCGCGGCGAGGTAGTCCGGCCGCTGCGCGGCGTCGGCGTAGATCATGTCGGCCGCCGAACTCACACCGGTGAGGACCAGGAGGCTCGGCAATTCGGTGGCGTGGGCGCCGGCGATGTCGGTGTCCAGTCGGTCGCCCACCACCAGCGGGCGCTGAAAGTCGCCTCGGGCCAACGCATCCAGGAGCAGCGGCGGCTGCGGCTTGCCCGCGACCTGTGGCCGCTGATCGGTCGCCGTCTCGAGTGCGGCGACCATCGAGCCGTTGCCGGGGAGCAGTCCGCGCTCGGACGGCAGGGTGCGGTCGACGTTCGCCGCGACCCACAGCGCGCCGGCGCGGATCGCGAGCGCCCCCTCCGCCAGCTCGGCCCAGCCGGTCTGCGGCGAGTGCCCCTGCACGACGGCCTTGGGGTCCTCGGCGAACGTGCGGACCGGTCGCAGGCCGACCGCTCGCACCTCATCGGCCAGTGCGTCGGTACCGATGATCAATACCGCTGCGCCAGAGTCGATTTGGTTGGCCAACAGGTGCGCCGCACTCTGCGCGCTGGTGACGACGTCGTCGGCGTGCACCGAGAACCCCATCGCCACCAGATTCTTGGCGACCTCGTCGGGACCGCGCGAGGCATTGTTCGTCACGAACAGCACGCGGACGCCGTCGAGGGACGTCAGGGTCTCGACGGACCCCTCGGTGGGCTGCTGGCCGCGAAAGACCGTGCCGTCGAGATCCAGCAGCAGACAATCGTGTTCCTGTGCGAGGGTCGCCACTCAGCTCAACTCCGTGATTCGCTCGTCGGCATCGGTCACGCCGTCGGTGTCGGCTGCCTCGGCGTGGATGAACCATTGCAGCGCTTCGTCGTTGCGGCCCAACGCCAGCAGCGTGTCGGCGTAGGCATAGAACAGGCGCGCCGCGGTCAGCCCCGTCCGCTGCGGATCGAGCGACGGCGTGGAGAGTGCGGCGAGGGCCTGCTCGTGCTGACCGAGATCCGAACGGGCGCCCGCGACGACGATGCGCAGCTCGTCGGCCTCGTCGCCGGTGAGTTCCTCGGCCTCCGGGGTGCGGGACAGATCGATGGCCCGCTGGGGGCGCCCGACCCCGCGTTCGCAGTCGGCGATCATCGGCAGTAGGGGCGACTTGCTGCCCATGCGGCGGGCGGCCCGCAATTCGGAGAGCGCCTGCGCCCAGTCACCGCAGTGATAGGCCGCGATGCCGACGGCTTCGCGGACGGCGGCGATCCGGCCGGACCGCGTCCGCGCGGCCTGCGCATGCCGCAGCGCCAGTTCGGGATCGTCCTCGAGATTCTCGCCCGCGGCGACGAGGTGCTTGGCGACGTAGTCGGCCGTTGCCTTGTCCAGGGTCATGAGTTCGCCGCGAACGTCCGGTGCCAACTGCTTGGCCTCGACGTCCGCGGGAATCGGTGGCGCACTGCCCTCGGAGCGCGCATCCTCTGATGGCGGCCGTGGTCGACGAACCCGGTCCGGGCGCGACCCCGGCGGCGCGTTGCGACGATCACCCGCGCCCCGTCGCGACGCGCCGGCATCGGGCGTTCGGCGGGGCCGCCGCTCGTCGCCTCCGCGTTGCCTGTCCTGGGCCACTTCGACCTTCCCTGTTCTGCTCAGCGTTCCGCAAAAAGGATACGGCGCTATTCGGCATTCCGCGAAGAATGGCTTCCGGCGCAATCGTCCTTAAAAGAGAATCACCCCCCACGTAAATGTGGGGGGTGATTCTTAAAGGGTGTTCGGCGGTGTCCTACTTTTCCAACCGTGTGGTTAGTATCATTGGCGCTGGTAGGCTTAGCTTCCGGGTTCGGGATGGGTCCGGGCGTTTCCCTGCCGCTGTTGCCGCCGTAACTCTATTTTTTTTTAAGCCCCTGGTGGTGTTTTTGGTGGTGGGGTGTGGTCTGTTTGGGTTCGTGGTGTCGTGGTTGCGAGGCGACGTTGTGGTGTGTTTACACACGGTGTGTTGGTGCCGGCTGCCTTGTGGTGGGGGTGTGCCGGTGGTGTGTGTGTAAGTTTTCGGCCGGTTAGTGCCAGTTCCCTGCAACCATTGCTGGTCTTTCAGGTCTGGTCTATCGATCCCGTGGTCTGCGGGGGGCCTTATCCCACTTGATGGGTGAGAAACCTGGTCTTGGAAGGGTTTCCCGCTTAGATGCTTTCAGCGGTTATCCTGTCCGAACGTGGCTATCCAGCCGTGCCCCTGGTGGGACAACTGGTAGACCAGAGGTTCGTCCGTCCCGGTCCTCTCGTACTAGGGACAGGTTTCCTCAAGTTTCTGACGCGCGCGGCGGATAGAGACCGAACTGTCTCACGACGTTCTAAACCCAGCTCGCGTGCCGCTTTAATGGGCGAACAGCCCAACCCTTGGGACCTGCTCCAGCCCCAGGATGCGACGAGCCGACATCGAGGTGCCAAACCATCCCGTCGATATGGACTCTTGGGGAAGATCAGCCTGTTATCCCCGGGGTACCTTTTATCCGTTGAGCGACACCCCTTCCACTCGGGGGTGCCGGATCACTAGTCCCGACTTTCGTCCCTGCTCGACATGTACGTCTCGCAGTCAAGCTCCCTTGTGCACTTGCACTCAACACCTGATTGCCGTCCAGGTTGAGGGAACCTTTGGGCGCCTCCGTTACTCTTTTGAGGCAACCGCCCCAGTTAAACTACCCACCAGGCACTGTCCCTGAACCGGATATACGGTTCGAGGTTAAAGCCCAATACGATCAGAGTGGTATTTCAACAACGACTCCACCCACACTGGCGTGTCGGTTTCACAGTCTCCCACCTATCCTACACAAACCGTAACGAACTCCAATACCAAGTTGTAGTGAAGGTCCGGGTCTTTTCGTCCTGCCGCGCGTAACGAGCATCTTTACTCGTAGTGCAATTTCGCCGAGTCTATGGTTGAGACAGTTGAGAAGTCGTTACGCCATTCGTGCAGGTCGGAACTTACCCGACAAGGAATTTCGCTACCTTAGGATGGTTATAGTTACCACCGCCGTTTACTGGGGCTTAAATTCTCGGCTTCACCACTTGCGTGATTGACCGGTCCTCTTAACCTTCCAGCACCGGGCAGGCGTCAGTCCGTATACATCGTCTTGCGACTTCGCACGGACCTGTGTTTTTAGTAAACAGTCGCTTCTCACTGGTTTCTGCGACCCCCACCGCTGCCCACCGCAAGGGTGATGACGGTAAGGGTCCCCTTCTCCCGAAGTTACGGGGGTATTTTGCCGAGTTCCTTAACCATAGTTCACTCGTACGCCTTGGTATTCTCTACCTGACCACCTGTGTCGGTTTGGGGTACGGGCCGTGTGCGAACTCGCTAGAGGCTTTTCTTGGCAGCATAGGATCACCGAATTCGCCTCACTCGGCTATGCATCACCTCTCGGACTCATGTGAACGACGGATTTGCCTATCGTTCGTCCTACCGGCTTGCCCCAGTATTACCACTGACTGGTACGGCTACCTTCCTGCGTCACCCCATCGCTTGACTACTACCCACCCGGGTCCCGTGCAGCCAGCCGGCCTCTCACCCCGAAGGGATCGATGACCCGCCTTTTGGACGGTTAGCAGAATGGATTCATCACGGACGCGCACACACGGGTACGGGAATATCAACCCGTTGTCCATCGACTACGCCTGTCGGCCTCGCCTTAGGTCCCGACTCACCCTGGGCGGACTGGCCTGGCCCAGGAACCCTTGGTCTTTCGGCGGGCAAGGTTCTCACTTGCCTTATCGCTACTCATGCCTGCATTCTCACTCCCACACCCTCCACCACTCCATCACTAGGTGGCTTCACCGGATGCAGGACGCTCCCCTACCCAACGTCACACCCGAAGGTGTGCTCGTTGCCGCGACTTCGGCGGTGTGCTTGAGCCCCGCTACATTATCGGCGCACAATCACTTGACCAGTGAGCTATTACGCACTCTTTCAAGGGTGGCTGCTTCTAAGCCAACCTCCTGGTTGTCTTCGCGACTGCACATCCTTTTCCACTTAGCACACGCTTAGGGGCCTTAGTCGGCGATCTGGGCTGTTTCCTCTCGACGCACGGAGCTTATCCCCGCCGTCTCACTGCCACACTGTTGACTTACCGGCATTCGGAGTTTGGCTGACGTCAGTAACCTTGTGAGGCCCATCGGCCATCCAGTAGCTCTACCTCCAGTAAGGACCATGCAACGCTGCACCTAAATGCATTTCGGGGAGAACCAGCTATCACGGAGTTTGATTGGCCTTTCACCCCTACCCACAACTCATCCCCTCAGTCTTCAACCTAAGTGGGTTCGGGCCTCCACAACATCTTACTGCTGCTTCACCCTGGCCATGGGTAGATCACTCCGCTTCGGGTCCAGAACACACCACTACACCACACACTCCTGTGCGGATACGCCCTATTCAGACTCGCTTTCGCTGCGGCTACCCCACACGGGTTAACCTCGCGACATGTCCCTGACTCGCAGGCTCATTCTTCAAAAGGCACGCCATCACCCCACCACGAAGGAGGGCTCTGACGGCTTGTAGGCACACGGTTTCAGGTACTATTTCACTCCCCTCCCGGGGTACTTTTCACCATTCCCTCACGGTACTCATCCGCTATCGGTCATCAGAAGGTATTCAGGCTTACCGAGTGGTCTCGGCAGATTCACAGCAGATTTCACGGGCCCGCTGCTACTCGGGAACACCATCCAAGGCAGGCGTCGGGTTTTCACGTACCGGGCTCTCACCGTCTACGGCAGGCCATCCCAAGCCACTTCCGCTAACCACGACACTTTCTCACTGCCCTCCAGGGAGGTAGCCCTAGACAAATGGGTCCCACAACCCCGCACACACAACCCCTACCCGGTATCACATGCCTGCGGTTTAGCCATCCTCCGCTTTCGCTCGCCACTACTCACGGAATCACAATTGTTTTCTCTTCCTACGGGTACTGAGATGTTTCACTTCCCCGCGTTACCTCCCGCACCCTATGCATTCAGATACGGGTAACACGACATCACTCGTGCTGGGTTTCCCCATTCGGACATCCTCGGATCAACGCTCGGTTGACAGCTCCCCGAGGCTTATCGCAGCCTCCTACGTCCTTCATCGGCCTCTGATGCCAAGGCATCCACCATGCGCCCTTAAACACTTACAACACAAAAACCACACACGCGTGCTCACACACGCGCATGCACAACACAATCGAAGAAATTACACCACAACGACCCACACCAGACCGACGCGAACCCGACACGAACCACCACCGCCACCCCCCGAAAGAGGGACGACACGCGGTGACCCGACGAGTCCACACGACTGCTGCGAATCGATGCTCGCAACCACTATCCACGAATCAAACACCACACCCCACCACCAAAACCTGGGGCAACAACACGCCTCCCACCACACGCAGTGGCCAGGGAACCACGGGCCTGTTGTCTCAAAGCCCAACAGTGTGCCTGGTGACCCACCAACCCCCACCCCCCGCATCAACGAGGGACGAGCGCCGGCGTTTTTGAGTTCATCGCCTTGAATTACTTATGCACCCGAACCGCACCCACTACAGGTCACGGCCCATCCAACGAATCGCCTGGCACACCGAACCCCCACACGGTTGTGGGCGGGACCAGGTCTCGTGGTGCTCCTTAGAAAGGAGGTGATCCAGCCGCACCTTCCGGTACGGCTACCTTGTTACGACTTCGTCCCAATCGCCGATCCCACCTTCGACGGCTCCCTCCCACGAGGGGTTAGGCCACCGGCTTCGGGTGTTACCGACTTTCATGACGTGACGGGCGGTGTGTACAAGGCCCGGGAACGTATTCACCGCAGCGTTGCTGATCTGCGATTACTAGCGACTCCGACTTCACGGGGTCGAGTTGCAGACCCCGATCCGAACTGAGACCGGCTTTGAAAGGATTCGCTCCACCTCACGGCATCGCAGCCCTTTGTACCGGCCATTGTAGCATGTGTGAAGCCCTGGACATAAGGGGCATGATGACTTGACGTCATCCCCACCTTCCTCCGAGTTGACCCCGGCAGTCTCTCACGAGTCCCCACCATGACGTGCTGGCAACATGAGACAAGGGTTGCGCTCGTTGCGGGACTTAACCCAACATCTCACGACACGAGCTGACGACAGCCATGCACCACCTGCACACAGGCCACAAGGGAACTGATATCTCTACCAGCGTCCTGTGCATGTCAAACCCAGGTAAGGTTCTTCGCGTTGCATCGAATTAATCCACATGCTCCGCCGCTTGTGCGGGCCCCCGTCAATTTCTTTGAGTTTTAGCCTTGCGGCCGTACTCCCCAGGCGGGGTACTTAATGCGTTAGCTACGGCACGGATCCCAAGGAAGGAAACCCACACCTAGTACCCACCGTTTACGGCGTGGACTACCAGGGTATCTAATCCTGTTCGCTCCCCACGCTTTCGCTCCTCAGCGTCAGTTACTGCCCAGAGACCCGCCTTCGCCACCGGTGTTCCTCCTGATATCTGCGCATTCCACCGCTACACCAGGAATTCCAGTCTCCCCTGCAGTACTCCAGTCTGCCCGTATCGCCCGCACGCCCACAGTTGAGCTGTGAGTTTTCACGAACAACGCGACAAACCACCTACGAGCTCTTTACGCCCAGTAATTCCGGACAACGCTCGCACCCTACGTATTACCGCGGCTGCTGGCACGTAGTTGGCCGGTGCTTCTTCTGCACATACCGTCACTTGCGCTTCGTCTGTGCTGAAAGAGGTTTACAACCCGAAGGCCGTCGTCCCTCACGCGGCGTCGCTGCATCAGGCTTGCGCCCATTGTGCAATATTCCCCACTGCTGCCTCCCGTAGGAGTCTGGGCCGTATCTCAGTCCCAGTGTGGCCGGACACCCTCTCAGGCCGGCTACCCGTCGTCGCCTTGGTAGGCCATCACCCCACCAACAAGCTGATAGGCCGCGGGCCCATCCCACACCGCAAAGCTTTCCCCACCAGGCCATGCGACCAGCAGGGTGTATTCGGTATTAGACCCAGTTTCCCAGGCTTATCCCAAAGTGCAGGGCAGATCACCCACGTGTTACTCACCCGTTCGCCACTCGAGTACCCCGAAGGGCCTTTCCGTTCGACTTGCATGTGTTAAGCACGCCGCCAGCGTTCGTCCTGAGCCAGAATCAAACTCTCCAAACAAAAACAACCCACACCAAACGGCACAGGTGGAAATCGCAATCAGAGAAACCTGACCAAGCAACCAGTCCTAAAACCGGCAAGATAAAACAAACCACCCCCACACAGGAAGACGGGGAGTCCCCCACGAGGATGGCCAAACAACAAACAAAAACCACCAAACACACTATTGAGTTCTCAAACAACACACCCGAGCCTTCGCCGACCGCGCGTCGAACCCGCGACTTTCGCCGCGTGCTAGTTGAGCGGTCGGTTGAAGCCTGCCCGTTTCCGGGCGGCCTCTTCTCGGTGATGCCGTCGCGCTCGGCGGTTGGACCGCGTCGCGACGACCTGGACTAAGTTACGTGCCGGATAACGGAGAGTCAAACCGGCTGCTCAGAGGCCTGATTCGTCCGGATGATCAGGCCCTGAGCGTCCGCTCGACGCCGGCGACGTTCCGCTTGCCTCGCCGCAGCACCAACCACTTGCCATGCAGGTAGTCGTCGGCGTGGGGCGTCCACTCGTCACTGTCGACGCGCTGGTTGTTGACGTAGACGCCGCCCTCGGACAGGGTGCGCCGCGCCTCGCCCTTGCTCTTGGACAAACCGGTGGCCACCAGCAGATCCCCGATCCCGTCCGCGACCCCGGGGCCGACTGCCGCGACCGACGTCTCGCGCAGCGCCGCGGCGAGCGTCGGTTCGTCCAGCCGCTCCAGTTCCCCGCGTCCGAACAGCGCCTGACTGGCCAGCTCGACGGAGTCGGTCGCCGCCCGACCATGGACGAGCGTCGTCAGCTCCTGGGCCAGCCGTCGTTGGGCGGCTCGCTCGTGTGCCCGTTCGGCGGTCGCCACCTCCAGCTCGGAGAGTTCCTCGGCCGAGAGGAACGTGAACCAGCGCAGGTAGCGCACCACGTCCGCGTCGGCGGTGTTGAAGAAGTACTGGTACCAGGCGTAGGGCGTCGTCAGCTCGGGGTCGAGCCACACGTTGCCGCCGCCGGTCGACTTGCCGAACTTCTTGCCGTCGGCCGAGGTCACCAGCGGGACGGTCAGCGCGTGCACGCCGACGCCGAGCTTCTGCCGGACCAGGCGCACGCCGGCGATGATGTTGCCCCACTGATCCGAGCCGCCGATCTGCAGTGCGCACCCGTATTTCTCGTGCAGCGCGACGAAGTCGTTGGCCTGCAACAGCATGTAGCTGAATTCGGTGTAGGAGATGCCGTCGCCCTCGAGCCTGCGTCGAATGGTGTCGCGATCGAGCATGACGTTCACCGAGAAGTGCTTGCCCAGGTCGCGCAAGAATTCGATGGCCGAGAGCTGCGACGTCCAGGACAGGTTGTTCTCGACGATGGCACCGGTCGCCGACCCGTCGAAGGCGACGAATCGCTCCAGCTGACCGCGGATGCGCTCGGACCACTCGGCGACGGTGTCGGCGGTGTTCAGCGTGCGCTCCGCGGTGTCGCGGGGATCGCCGATCAGCCCGGTGGCCCCGCCGGCCAGGACGATCGGCCGATGCCCGGCGCGCTGGAAGCGCTGCAGCGTCAGCAGCGGGATGAGGTGCCCGGCGTGCAGGCTCGGCGCCGTGGGGTCGAATCCGGCGTACAGCGTGATCGGCCCGTCGGCGGCCGCGGCGGCCAGCGCGTCGCGGTCGGTGGACTGCGCGATGAGGCCGCGCCATTCCAGCTCGTCGAGGATGCCCGTGCTCATGGGTCGATCCTTCCGCATCAGTCACTCATCCCCGGCGCGGGTGCCCGGGGACTGCGACGAAAGGCCGAGACCTCGGGACACCCGGGCAGCCAGAACCGCCACGGGCGGTCCGCCGCACGGCTCACCCCGACGCGCGGGCCGCTGGTGCCGGCGCGCGGTGCGCCGAGCGCGAGCCGAACGGGACTGTGGTCGTCGAAGAGGTCGATCCCGTTGTCTCCCATGGTGATTCCGAGCGCGGAGCTGAGGTTGCCCGGTCCCCTCGCCAACGCCGACGTCCGCGACAGGTCACCGCGGCGGGCCGTCGCGGCGTCGAGGCCGTCGGTGACGACCGCCGCCCTGAGCAGGACCGCGGCGGCCACGCCGTCGTCGGCGCAGACGACGTTGGCGCAGACGTGGATGCCGTGGCTGAGGTAGGTGTACAGCCGCCCCGCAGGCCCGAACATGAGGGTGTTGCGCCCTCCCCGACCGCGGAAGGAGTGCGACGCGGCATCGGGCCAGGGTCCGTCGGGGGGACCGCCATAGGCTTCGACCTCGACGATCGTCGCGGTCACACCGCGCGCCACGAGCTCCGCCCCCAGCAACCGCTGCGCGGCCGTCACCGGGTCGGTCGCCAACACCTCAGCGTTCACCGCAGCGATTCTGGGCTAGGGTTCCGCCCGCTCGATCATCGACTGGTGCTCGGCGTCATCGGTGATCGTGACCGCCTCACTGATGAGGAGCACGGGCACGCCGTGCTCGATTCGGTAGGCGCGTCGCAACCGCGGGTTGTAGAGCCGGTCGCCGACGAGCAGCAGCGAACCGCGGTCCTCAGGACAGACCAGGAGGCTGCGCAGACGTTGATCGAGCATGCGTCAGCCGAGGGGGATGTTGATGCCGCCGCCGCCATTCGGGTCGGGCGGGTAGCTGCCGGGGTTCCCGCCCCCGATGCCGATGGTCGGTGGGTTCAGCGCGGGGCCGCCGCCACCGCTGCTGCGGCTCTGGTTCTGCTTCTGGTACTGCACCGTCTGCTGCAGGGCCTGGATCAACGGTATTTGATTGGGGCGCTTCGTCATCGCGGCCTCGAGGTCGTCGACGTTGCCCACCGACGGCCGAAAGCCCTGACCGCGCAGCTTGATCGCGGTGTGGATCAGGTTCGAGATCTGTCCGCCGCCGGCGCCGGTGTCGTACTGCTTGTCGATGTCGTCGAGGACGTCGGCGTGTGCCGTGCCCACGCCGAGGGCGATCAGCAGTCCCGTCGCCATGGCGCCACTGGCCATCGCCCCCGTGAACACGCGGCGAACGCCACGCCTACCGGTTCGTCCAGCCATCAATCCTCCATCGTCGAGCGTGTCGAAGTCTCCGGCCCGACCCGGACGGCCACGTACGGCCAGCCCGGAGCCTAACAAAGCGCGGACGCCGTGGCAGTCCGTCACAGCGCGCACATAGGTCACTCGTCGGACGCCGCCCCGGCGAGCTCGGCGCGCGCGGCGGCGGTCAGTCGTCGATAGGTGCCGGTGTCGGGGTCCAGGTACCAGGCGTTGCGCGACGGCTTGGGCAGGCCCGCCGCGCGCAGGGGGCCCAGCAGCGGTCGGTAGGTCGCGCTGAGCTTGAGGTCGGGCACCACGTGGACGACGTCGGGGGCGGCGCCCACCGGCAGCCCGGTCAGCGCCTCGTTCAGATCCGCCGTCGGCACCGTGCCCCCCGGCCTGAGCAGCAGCGCCGACACCGCGAGGTCGTGGTCGTCGACGGTGACCCGGTAGGTGACCGCGACGTCGACGGCACCGATGCGGCCGACGGTGTCGTTGACTGCGGCGCTGTAGACCGGTCCCCGCTCGGTGCGGATCACCGAACCGCGGTTGTCGACCAGCCAGTAGTCACCGGCCTCGTCGCGCCGGAACAGGTATTCCGTCGACACCCACAGGTCGGCGGGGGCGAAGACTCCGCGCTTGACCGACGCCGTCGGATCGACGGGACCGCGCGGATGCGCGAGCAGGACGCCCACCTCGTTCGTCCCCGCCAGCGCGACGAACCCGCGGTCGTCCTCGAGGATCAGGTCGTCGTCGGGGTCGTAGGCCGCCAGCGCGATCTGGCCGCCGCCCGGCAACGGACGGCCCTCGCTGCCGATCTTCGCGCTCGCGACGTTGGCCAGCACGGCCTGTCCGTCGGTGGTGGCGAAGAACTCGACCACGTGGGCCGGCGCGAACTCCTCCTCCACCCGTCGCCACAGTCCGGTGGGCATGCCGGACCCGATGAACAGTCGAACGGGATGGTTGCCGTGGAGCGCGAACGCCGGATCGTCGATCACGTCGCGCAGCATCGCCCAGGTGTAGGACACCACGGTGACGCCGTACTGCCGCAGCTCGTGGGAGAAGCGGTCCGGCCGCAGCCCCCGCGACAGGGCGATCCGGGTGCCGCCGACGACCGCTCCGCCGAGGCTGACGAGCAGACCGGACTGATGGTGCAGCGGGGTCAGGCAGTACACGGTGTCGCCGGTGCTGAGGTTCGCCGCGGACGCCGTGCCGAACGCCGAGAGCGCCCACCGAAAGTTCGTGATCTGCCGGGCGACCAGCTCGCCGTTCACGGTCGCGAAGGCCACGTAGGCCAGATCCTTGGCGAAGCCGGGGTCCGGTCGATACCAGCCGGGCAGCGCCACGACGTCGGGGTCGATCTTCTCCATGTCGACGACGTCGTCGTCCGCGGCGAGGTCGAGGTCGCGCGCCTCACCGCCGCCGAGCACCAGCACCCGCAGGGGCAATTTCTTCGCGGCGTCGAGGTGCACCGGGTCGGCGATGACGTCGGACACCGCGCCGAGCCGGGCCGCCTCGGTCAGATCGGCGTCGGGCGGCATCAGCACGGCCACCGCACCGAGCCTGGAGAGCGCGGCGATCGCGACGAGCGCGCTCGGCCTGGTCTCCATGAGGACCCCGACGTGCGCGCCCTGTCGGACGCCGACGTCGATCAGGCCGCGGACGACGTTGTTGACGCGGCGGTCCACTGCCTCATAGGTGTGCACGCGGCCGTCGAACAGCAGGAACTCACCCCGCGGCGTGGCCTGGGCCTGCTCGGTCATGATCCGTCCGAGCGACATCCTGGTGTGGTCGTTGATCTGCCCGAGCCGAGCCAGTCGCGGCAGCGTCCGTGCGGTCTCCACGACCAGGGCGCGGGCGGACTTGTTCGCCGCGACGACGGCGGATCCCGCGGCCCGCGCGACGCTGAACGTCATCTCCGCGGCCGCGCCGGCACCGTGTGCGATGCGCAGCGCCAGTGGCACCCCGCTCTCGTGGGACTCCTCCGGCTGCAGCGCCATCGGCACCACACCGTCGGGCATCTCGCCGTCACCGGCGAGCCACCTGACCCACGCCGCCACCGTCGGCCACGTCTGAGTGGCGGCCTTCGAGCCGACGACCAGACCGAAATGCCCTGAGCGGATGAGGTATTCGTAGACGTCGGCCTGCGGGGACGCCCGTTTGATGCCGCGTACCGACGCCGGCTGGCCGATGTCGTCGACCTCGCCGACGACGGCGAGGACGGGGCAGTCGATGTCGGAGAGCGTGACGAGGTCGCCGTGGATCGAGAACCCGCCGCTCATCATCCGGTTGTGGGCGATGAACTGCTTGAGCAACTCGGCGATGGCCGGACCGGACCACGCGATCCAGCCGTCGCTGGCCAGGAAGCGGCGCTGCTGCTCGCGGGGCAGCAGCGCCTCGCGGTCGTGCAGCTGGCGCAGGAAGTCCAGCCGCGACTG
Organism: Mycolicibacterium madagascariense; assembly: GCF_010729665.1. Lineage (NCBI taxonomy): Bacteria > Bacillati > Actinomycetota > Actinomycetes > Mycobacteriales > Mycobacteriaceae > Mycobacterium > Mycolicibacterium madagascariense. Next base: position 3,438,727 of record NZ_AP022610.1, read on the forward strand.
CGCGGTCTTGATGGGGTCGAGCATCTGAAAACCCGTGCGCGCCAACCACCCTGGCACGTCGATGCGGCTGAACACGTGGTCGGCCATGAAGTCCGCGGCCCCGACCGCGAGCCCGGCGGGCAGGTTCATCGGCAGGGCGGCCAGCGTGTCGACGGGGGCCCCGAAGGCGACGATGCTCGCGAGGTCCTTGGACCGTCGGTACGCGGCGGTCTGGTAGGCGAACATGCCGCCTTGGGAATACCCGGCCAGGTGGACGTCGCGGTCGGTCACGCTCTTGACGGTGTCGATGGCCTCGTTCAGCGCGACGACGTGATCGGCGAGGGTGCGCTGCATGCCGCCCTCGATCTGGTCGGGCGAGCCGAAGTCGATGACCCAGGGATCGATGCCCGCGGCGTGCAGGATGCCGACGGCGCCCTCGTCGCGGGTGACGTCCCACATGTCGGCCGACATCATCATCGGGTGCACCATCAGCACCGGCGGGCCCGCCGGCTTGGCGCCCGGCCGGGCATCGGGCGGGAAGTACCGCCGCAGCCGGTACATCGGCACGCTCTCGACGATCTGGAACGGCGACGGCACGGCCCCGGTCTCCAGACCGCCGTACCGCAGGACCTCCAGACCGTTCTGAGCGGTTGCCACCAACCGCTCCACGGGCCCGGTGATCGCCGATAGGTCCACCACGCTCGTCCCCTTCCGCGCGAAACCCGAATGCCCCGGTCGACGCCATCATGGCACAGCGGCGATGCGGCCCCGGTCGTGATCGCGCCCTATGATCGGCGGCTGATGGCGAACCTGATCAACCTCGAACGCGCGACCGTCGGCTACGGCACGCGCACCCTCCTCGACGGCGTCAGCCTCGGCGTCGACGACGGGCAGGCCATCGGAGTCGTCGGACGCAACGGCGACGGCAAGACCACGCTGCTGCAGATCCTCACGGCGACCCGGCCACCCGACTCCGGACGTGTCACCCACACGTCCGGCCTGTCGGTCGGCTATCTGCACCAGGCCGACGACTTCGCGGCCGAGGCGACGGTGCGCGACGTGATCTTCGGGCGCGAGCGCACCGACGCCGACGGCGAGGACCGCCGCGCCGACCACGTGTGGGCCGCGGACGCCGAGAGCAGGTCGGTCGTCGAGAACCTGCTGACCGAAGTCGCACTCGACCGCCAGGTGGGCCAGCTCAGCGGCGGCGAGCGCCGTCGCGTCGCGCTGGCGGCGGTCTTGCTCGCCGGACACGACGTGCTCGTGCTCGACGAGCCGACGAACCACCTCGACGTCGAGGTGATCAGCTGGCTCGCCGGCTGGCTGTCCCGGCAGCGGGCGAAGACGTTGGTCGTCGTCAGCCACGACCGGTGGTTCCTTGATGCGGTGTGCACCAACATCTGGGAGGTGCACGGCGGCACCGTCGACGCCTACGAGGGTGGCTACGCGGCCTACGTCCTGGCCCGCGCCGAAAGGTCGAGGATCGCCGCGGGCACCGAAGCGCGGCGGCGCAACCTCATGCGCAAGGAATTGGCGTGGCTGCGACGGGGGGCGCCGGCCCGCACGTCCAAGCCGAAGTTCCGCATCCAGGCCGCCAACGAGCTGATCGCCAACGAACCCGAACCGCGCGATTCCCTTGCCCTGCAACGCTTTGCGACGGCCCGGCTAGGCAAGGACGTGTTCGACCTGCACCGGGTGTCCCTGCGGGCCGGCGAGAAGGTCATCCTCGACCAACTGGACTGGTCGATCGGGCCGGGCGCGCGGATCGGGCTGGTCGGCGTCAACGGCACGGGCAAGACGTCGGTGCTCAAGCTGCTGACCGGTGAACTGCCGCCGACGTCGGGCACGGTCAAGCGCGGCAAGACGCTCAGGATCGGCTACCTGAGCCAGGCGCTCGTCGAGATGGACGGCAGCGAGCGCGTCCTGGACGCGGTCGAGAACGCCAAGCGCATCACCGAACTCGCGGGGGGCAAGGAGGTCAGCACGGCCACCCTACTCGAGGACTTCGGCTTCACCGGCGACAAGTTGACCACGCGCCTGTCGGAGCTCTCCGGCGGCGAGCGGCGACGGTTCCAGTTCCTGCGGCTGCTGCTCGACGAGCCCAACGTCATGCTGCTCGACGAGCCGACGAACGACCTGGACATCGACACCCTGAACGTCATCGAGGACTACCTCGACGGCTGGCCGGGCACCCTGATCGTCGTCACCCACGACCGCTACTTCCTCGAGCGGGTCAGCGACGTGACCTACGCCCTGCCCGGCGGCGGTCGCTGCGTGCTCCTGCCGGGTGGCATCGAGCAGTACCTCGCCGAGCGGCCTGCGGCCAACGGCGTCGCGGTGACCCGTCCGGCCGACCGCAACGAAACCGACTCGGCGCGCGAGCGCAAGACCGGAAAGCAATTGTCGCGCATCGAGAGTCAGCTCAGGAAGCTCGACGAGCAGATCGCCGCGCTGCATCTGACGATGGCCGACGCCGCCGCCGATCACGTGCGACTGGGCCAGCTCAACGGCGAACTGTCCGACCTGGTGCAGCGCAAGGAGTCACTCGAAGAGGAGTGGCTGGTCCTGGCCGACGGCTAGGGACGCAGCCGAATCCAGAGCCGGTCGGCCGTCTCCCGCACGACGCCGAGTTGCTTGGCGACCTGCCTGGGCGCGGTGCCACCGCGGGCATCGCGGGAATCGACCGAGCCCTCGACCGTCAGCACCTCGCGGACCTTCGGCGTCAACCCGGGGTGGATGGCCGCCAGTTCGTCGTCGGTCAGCTCCTCGAGTCCGACGCCGCGCGCCTCCGCGGCCTTGACCGCCGCCCCGGCCGCCTCGTGGGCGACGCGGAACGGAATGCCTTGGCGCACCATCCATTCGGCGATGTCGGTGGCCAACGTGTAACCACGCGGCGCCAGCTCGGCCAACCGGTCGGCGTCGAACGTCAGGGTGCCGACGAGGCCGGCCATCGCGGGCAGCAGCAGCTGCAGCTGGGCCACCGAGTCGAAGACCGGTTCCTTGTCCTCCTGCAGATCGCGGTTGTAGGCCAGCGGCTGCGCCTTGAGGGTGGCGAGCAGCCCGGCGAGGTTGCCGATCAGGCGACCGGACTTGCCGCGGGCGAGTTCGGCGATGTCGGGGTTCTTCTTCTGCGGCATGATCGAGCTGCCCGTCGACCAGGAGTCGTGCAGCCGCACATAGCCGAATTCGGTCGTGCTCCACAGGATCACGTCCTCGGCGAGCCGGGACAGGTCGACGGCGATCATCGCCAGCACGAAGGCCGCCTCGGCCGCGAAGTCGCGCGCGGCCGTCGCATCGATGGAGTTGTCGGCGGCGGCGGTGAATCCCAGATCGGCGGCGATGGCGTCGGGATCGAGGCCGAGCGACGAACCCGCCAGCGCGCCGGAGCCATACGGGGAGATGGCGGTGCGGTCGTCCAGGTCGAGGATCCGGTCGACGTCGCGCAGCAGCGGGTGCGCGTGCGCCAGCAGGTGGTGGGCCAGCAGGATCGGCTGCGCGGACTGCAGGTGGGTCTTGCCGGGCATGATCTCGGTCGGGTGCGCGGCGGCCTGGGTGGCGAGCGCACCGACGACGTCGAGGACACCGCCGCCGATCGCGCGCATCGCGTCGCGCAGCCACATCCGAAAGAGCGTGGCCACCTGGTCGTTTCGCGACCGGCCCGCGCGCAGGCGGCCGCCGAGGTCCGCACCGGCCCGGTCGATCAGTCCGCGCTCGAGGGCGCCGTGGACGTCCTCGTCGGACGGCAGCGGGGTGAAGGTCCCGTCGGCGACGTCCTTGCCGAGGGCGTCGAGCCCCGCCAGCAGACCGTCACGCTGCTCCGACGACAACAACCCGGCCCGGAACAGCACCAGGGCGTGCGCCTTGGAGGCGCGCACGTCGTAGGGCGCCAGCACCCAGTCGAAGTGGGTCGACTTGCTCAGTGCGGCCAGGGCGTCCGACGGGCCGCCGGCGAAGCGCCCGCCCCACAGCGAACCCTCGTTGGTGGTCATGTGCCGGTCATTCTCCTTCCGCGAAAAGACGGAAAGGGCCCTGAAATGCTGCTATCGAGGGCCCTTTGCGTCTGCTCGCGCCTAGTTGGCGAGGTCCCGCTGCGCGGCGATCTTCGAACTCAGCCCGTGCACGTGCACGAAGCCCTTGGCGCTGGACTGGTCGAAGGTGTCGCCCTCGTCGTAGGTGGCGAGGTTGAAGTCGTAGAGCGACTCCGAGCTGCGCCGGCCGTTGACGGCGATGTGCCCGCCGTGCAACACCATTCGGATCTCACCGGTCACGTGCTCCTGGGTGTCGGCGACGAAGGACTCCAGCGCGCGCTTGAGCGGCGAGTACCACAGGCCGTCGTAGACCAGCTCGCCCCACCGCTGATCGGTGGTCCGCTTGAAGCGCGCGAGTTCGCGCTCCAGCGTGACGTGCTCGAGTTCGGTGTGGGCGGTGATGAGCACCATCGCACCGGGTGCCTCGTAGATCTCGCGGCTCTTGATGCCGACGAGCCGGTCCTCGACGACGTCGAGGCGACCGACGCCCTGCGCCCCCGCGCGCCGATTGAGCTCGACGATGGCCTCGAGCACCGTCACCGGCCTGCCGTCGATCGAGACCGGCTTGCCCTTCTCGAAGCCGACGATGACCTCGTCGGGGCTGCTCCAGTTGACGGTGGGGTCCTCGGTGTAGTCGTAGACGTCCTTCGTCGGAGCGTTCCACAGGTGTTCCAGGAAGCCGGTTTCCACGGCCCGGCCCCACACGTTCTGGTCGATCGAGAACGGCGAGCGCTTGGTGACGTTGATGGGGATCGCGTTCTGCTCGGCGAAGGCGATGGCCTTCTCCCGCGTCCACGCGTAGTCGCGCACCGGCGCGAGCACCTCGAGATGTGGTGCGAGCGAAGCGAATCCGACCTCGAAACGCACCTGGTCGTTGCCCTTGCCGGTGCACCCGTGCGCGACGATGCCGCCGCCGTGCTCCTTGGCCGCCTCGACGAGGTGCTTGACGATCAGCGGCCGGCTGATGGCCGACACCAGCGGATAGCGGTACATGTAGAGCGCGTTGCTCTTGATGGTCGGCAGGCAGTACTCCTCGGCGAACTCGTCGCGGGCGTCGACCACGACCGCCTCGACGGCGCCGCAGTCCAGGGCCCGCTGACGGACGACCTCCATGTCCTCACCGCCCTGGCCAAGGTCGATGGCGACGGCCACCACCTCGCGGCCGGTCTCCTTGCCGATCCAGCTGATGGCAACGGAGGTGTCCAGACCGCCGGAGTACGCCAGGATGACGCGTTCGGACATTGAAGTGATCTCCTTGATCGTTCGGGCTACTGCAGGTGTTCGAGGGTCCGGGCGAGTTCGGCGCCCGTCATGGGTTCGCGGGCGATCACCAGGATGGTGTCATCCCCGGCGACGGTGCCGACGACGTAGGGCAGGGCGGACCGGTCGATGGCGCTGGCGAGGTAGTGGGCGGCACCGGGCGGGGTGCGCAGCACGGCGAGGTTTCCGCTCGCGTCGGTCGACACCAGCAGGTCGCCGAGCAGCCTCGTCATCCGGTCGGTGCCGCCGGCGACGCCGCGGACCGGGCTGCCGTCCTCGGGCACGACGTAGACGCCGGAGCCGCCGTCGGCCCCGCGCAGCTTCACCGCACCCAGCTCTTCGAGATCCCGCGACAGCGTGGCCTGGGTGACCTCGATGCCCTCGGCCGCGAGCATCGCGGCCAGCTCGCCCTGACTGCGCACCGAGTGGGCCGACAGCAGCGTCACGATGCGTGCCTGTCGCCCCGCGCGGGTCGAGGTGGTCACGATCGTTCCAGTAGCCATACCAGCAGCGCCTTCTGCGCGTGCAGACGATTCTCGGCCTCGTCCCAGGCCGCGCTCTGCGGGCCGTCGAGGACGTCGTCGGTGATCTCGTGGCCGCGGTGGGCGGGCAGGCAGTGCAGCACCACCGCCTCGGGGTCGGCGCGCTGCAGCAACTGGGCGTTGAGCTGGAACGGCCGGAACGGACGCACCCGGTCCAGCCCGTCGTTCTCCTGCCCCATCGACGTCCAGGTGTCGGTCACCAGGACGTCGGCGCCCGCGGCGGCGGCGTTGGCGTCCGCGGTCACGGCGACGCTGGCCCCCGTCTGCGCGGCGCGGCGCTCCGCGGCCGCCACGAACTGGCGGGCCGGTTCGAAACCCGTTGGCGCAGCGATGGTCACGTGGATGCCCGCGGTGACGCCGCCCAGCATGAGCGAGTGCGCCATGTTGTTCGCACCGTCGCCGAAGTAGGCCATCCGCAACCCGGCGAGTGACCCCTTGCGCTCCACCAGGGTCTGCAGGTCGGCCAGCACCTGGCACGGGTGGAACTCGTCGGAGAGCGCATTGACGATGGGCACCGTCGACCCGGAGGCCATGGCGCTCAACCGTTCCTGGGCGAAGGTCCGCCACACGATGGCGTCGACGTAGCGCGACAGCACGCGCCCGGTGTCCTCGAGCGTCTCCTCGCGACCCAGCTGCGTCGTGCGCCCGTCGACGACGACGGCATGACCGCCGAGTTGGGCGATGCCCATCTCGAAGGAGAAACGCGTTCTGGTGGAGTTCTTCTCGAAGATCACCGCGACGCCCCGGGGTCCCTCGAGCGGCCTGGCGCTGAACGGGTCCTTCTTCAGGTCGGCGGCCAGCGCCAGCACCTCGGCCTGCTCGTCGGGGGTCAGGTCGTCGTCGCGCAGGAAGTTCCGCACGGTCATGACGCCGACCCCGCCGTGTCGAGGATGCCGGGCAGCGCGGTGAGGAACGCCTCGATCTGGGCCTCGGTCACGACCAGCGGCGGGGCCAGCCGAATGACCTCGGGCGCAGCCGCGTTCACCAGGAAGCCCGCCTCGCGCGCCGCACTCTCGACGGCCTTGCCCTTGGGCGCCGTGAGGACGATGCCGCGCAGCAGGCCGCGGCCCCTGACGTGATCGACGAGTGGATGCCGCAGCGCCTCGACGCCGTGGCTGATGGTCTTGCCCAGTACGTCGGCGCGAGCGACGAGGTCGTCCTCGGCGAGCGTCCGCAGAACCGCAACCGCGGCCGCGGTGCATACCGGATTGCCGCCGAACGTGCTGCCGTGCAGGCCGGGAGTCAACAGCGAGGCCGCCTCGCCGATCGCGATGCAGGCCCCGATCGGCAGTCCGCCGCCGAGCCCCTTGGCCAGCGTGACGACATCGGGGGTGATGCCGTCGTGCTGATGGGCGTAGAAGGATCCGGTGCGGCCGACGCCCGTCTGCACCTCGTCGAGCACCAGCAGCGCGCCGTGCTGCGCGGTGATCTCGCGCGCCGCGACGAGGTAGCCCGGCGGCGGCGTGACGACGCCGCCCTCCCCCATGATCGGCTCGAGGAAGACTGCGGCCGTGTCGTCGGTGACGGCGGCCGCGAGGGCGTCGACGTCGCCGTACGGCACGTGGGTGACCTGACCCGGAAGTGGTTCGAACGGCGCCTGTTTCGTCGGCTGGCCGGTGAGCGCGAGCGATCCCATGGTGCGGCCGTGGAAGGCGCCCTCGGCGGCGACGAGTGCGGTCCGACCGGTGAGCCTACTGATCTTGAACGCGACCTCGTTGGCCTCGGTTCCCGAGTTGCAGAAGAACACTCGCGCCGTCAGGTCCCCGCCAAGTTGCGCCACCAGCGCCTCGGCCAGCGCGATCCCCGGTTCGGTGGCGTAGAGGTTCGACGTGTGCCCGAGCGTGTTGAGTTGACGCGTCACCGCCTCGATCACGGCGGGATGCCGATGCCCGAGCACATTGACGGCGATGCCCCCGAGGAGGTCGACGTAGGACTTGCCGTCGGCGTCGGTCACGACCGCGCCGTCGCCGCTCACCAGGGCCACCGGCGGCGTGCCGTAGTTGTCCATCATCACGGCCTGCCAACGTGCTTGCAGCCCTTGGGTATTGGTAGTCACGTGCCGATCACCCCTTTCGCTCGCCCTGGATCTTCGTTCCGGATCCCTCGTTCGTGAACAGCTCGACCAGCACGCAGTGCTCCACGCGACCGTCGATGACGTGGGCGCTGGGCACCCCGCCCTCGACCGCCCGCAAACAGGCCTCGATCTTGGGCACCATCCCCGACTCGAGCGTCGGCAGCAGGCCGGCCAGCGTCTCGACGTCGATCTCGCTGACCAGTGAGGACCGGTCCGGCCAGCTGGTGTAGAGGCCCTCGACGTCGGTGAGCATCAGCAGCTTCTCCGCGCCAAGGGCCTCGGCGAGGGCGGCGGCGGCGGTGTCGGCGTTGATGTTGTGCACCACCCCGGCGGCGTCGGGCGCGATCGTGGAGATGACCGGAATGCGGCCTGCGGCAATGAGATCCAGCACGGCCCGGGTGTCGACCTTCTCGACGTCGCCGACGAGGCCGATGTCGGTGGCCACGCCGTCGACGGTGACGCTGCGCCGCACCGCGGTGAACAGGTGGGCATCCTCGCCGGTGATGCCGACGGCGTAGGGCCCGTGCGCGTTGACCAGGCCGACGAGTTCGCGACCGACCTGACCGAACAGCACCATCCGCGCGACGTCGAGGACCTCCGGGGTCGTCACCCGGAACCCGCCCTTGAAGTCACCGGGGATGCCCAGGCGCTTCAGCATCGCGCTGATCTGGGGGCCTCCGCCGTGCACGACGACGGGGTGGATGCCGCAGTTGCGCAAGAACACCATGTCCTCGGCGAAGGCCGACTTGAGCGTCTCGTCGGTCATGGCGTTGCCGCCGTACTTGACGACGACGATCTTGCCGTGCAATTGCTTGAGCCACGGCAGTGCCCCGGCGAGTATCGCCGCCTTGGTCTGGGTGTCGGGTGGCTGGCTCACGACGAGTAGGCCGAGTTCTCTTCGACGTAGGCGTGGGAGAGGTCCGTGGTCCTGACGGTGCCCACGCCCGTGCCGACGCCGAGGTCGACGGTCACGGTGATGTCGGCGCCCGAGAGGTCGACGTCGCGCGCACCCGGCGCACCGGCGCCGTCGATGCACACGGGAAAGCCGTTGAACGACACGGAGATCCGATCGGGCTCCAGGTCGACCGGAGCCATGCCGACCGCGGCCAGGACCCGGCCCCAGTTGGGATCGGAGCCGAACAGCGCCGTCTTCACCAGACTGTCCCTGGCGATCACCCGCGCCGCGGTGACGGCGTCGGCCTCGCTGGCCGCTCCGGTGACCGTGATGGCGACGCGCTTGGTGACGCCCTCGGCGTCGGCCTGCAGTTGGGCGCACAGGTCGTCGCAGACGGCGAGCACGGCCGCGTCGAGTTCGGCCTGGCTGGGCGCGATCTCGCTAGCACCGGAGGCCAGCAGCAGCACGGTGTCGTTGGTCGAGCAGCTGCCATCGATGTCGAGCCGATCGAAGGTGCGGGCCGCAGCGTGGCGCAACGCGCGGTCGAGTGCGTCGGCGTCGGCGACCGCATCGGTGGTGATGACGCACAGCATGGTGGCCAGTGAGGGCGCCATCATCCCGGCGCCCTTGGCCATCGCGCCGACGGTCCAGCTGTCGTCGTGGTGCAGCGCAACCTGTTTCGGCACGGTGTCGGTGGTCATGATGGCCTGGGCCGCCTCGGCGCCGCCGGTGAGGCCACCCGCCAGCTCGCGCACGACGTTCTGCACGCCTGCGAGCACCCTGTCCATCGGCAGCCGGTCACCGATCAATCCCGTGGAGCAGACGGCGACCTCGATCGCGCCGGTCTCGGTCCCCCACGCCGACAGTGCCTTCGCGACGGCCTCGGCGGTGGCGTGGGTGTCCTGGAAGCCCAGAGGCCCGGTGCACGCATTGGCCCCGCCGGAGTTCAGGACGACCGCGCGCAGCGCCCTGGTCGTCATGACCTGCTGCGTCCACAGCACCGGAGCCGCCTTCACCTTGTTGCGGGTGAACACGCCGGCCGCGGCGTAGTCGGGCCCCTCGTTGAAGACCAGCGCCAGGTCCGGCTTGCCGGAGGCCTTGATCCCCGCCGAGATGCCCGTCGCCCGGAATCCCGACGGCGCGGTCACGCCCTGGGTGCGCACCAGGCTGCCGCCGATGGCCCGTTCGCACTGGTCCTGCCCGCTCACGGCGCCACCCCCACGATCGAAAGCCCTTCCGTCTCAGGCCAACCCAGTGCCAGGTTCATCGACTGCACGGCGGCTCCTCCGGTGCCCTTGACGAGGTTGTCGATGGCGCACAGTGCCACCAGGACGCCTGCCTCTGGGTCGACCGCAACGGCCACCTGCGCCGCGTTGCTGCCGAGCACCGAGCCCGTCGTGGGGAGCCGGCCCTCCGGGAGCAGATGCACGAAGGGCTCACTGCCGTAGGCCTTCTCGTACGCCGCGCGGATCTCCGACGTCGAAGCCTGGGTGCGCGCCGTGCAGGTGGCGAGGATGCCGCGGGAGGTGGGGATCAGCACCGGCGTGAAGGACACGGTGACGTCGCGGTCGGTGACGGTCCGCAGCCCCTGGGCGATCTCGGGCGTGTGGCGGTGCGTGCCGCCGACGCTGTAGGCCCTGGCCGAGCCGATGACCTCGGCGCCGAGCAGGTCCACCTTGGCGGCGCGACCCGCACCCGACGTGCCACTCACCGCGACGACCGTCACGTCGGGCTCGACGAGATCCTCGGCCAGCGCGGGCACGAGCGCGAGCAACGCGGCCGTCGGATAGCAGCCGGGCACCGCGATGCGCGTCGTGTGCCGCAGCGCGTCCCTGCCGCCCGGTAGCTCGGGCAGGCCGTACGGCCAGCTCCCCGCGTGCGTCGAACCGTAGAACCGTTCCCAGGCAGCCGGATCGGTGAGGCGGAAGTCCGCGCCGCAGTCGACGATCAGCGTGTCGGGACCGAGCTGCTCGGCGAGCGCGGCGGAGTGGCCGTGGGGCAGGGCGAGGAAGACGACGTCGTGGTCGGCGAGCACGGCGGCGTCGGTCGGCTCGAGGACCCGGTCGGCCAGCGGCAGCAGGTGCGGATGGTGCTCGCCGAGGCTGGTGCCCGCACTCGCCGCGGCGGTCAGCGCTCCGATCTCGAGGCGGCCGTCTGCGAGGGCGGGATGTCCGAGCAGGAGCCGAAGGATCTCTCCCCCGGCGTAGCCGCTGGCACCCGCCACTGCCACTGAGGTCATGCAGCGATTCTGCATGTTTATGCAGAACGATGCAAATTCATTATTTGCGGTGGACGGCTCCGAGCCGCTCCTCCGCGACGGCGACGGCGGCGTCACGGGCCGCGCTGGCCTCGTCCTCGGTCAGCGTGCGGTCCGGGGCGCGGAACCGCAGCGCCAGCGTCAGCGACTTCCTGCCCTCGCCGATCTGCGGCCCGACGTAGACGTCGAAGATCCGGACGTCCTCCAGGAGTGCGCCCGCACCGGCGCGCACCGCGTCGACGACGGACTGGGCCGCGACGTCGTCGGCGACGATCAAGCTGACGTCCTGGAAGACCGCGGGGAACGGTGAGACCACCGGCGCCGGCAGCGTCTCGACGACCGGCACGGCACTGAGGTCGAGTTCGACCGCGCACACGCCCCTGGGCAGACCCGTGCGTTCGATGACCGCCGGATGGAGTTGCCCGGCGTGACCGACGACACGACCGTCCAGCACGATCTCCGCGCAGCGGCCCGGGTGCCACGGCAGCTGCTGGGCGGCACGGAACTCGAAGTCGACGTGACTCGCCCGGCCGATGACGCGCACCGCCTCGAACGCGTCCATCGCATCCACCGGTCGCCCGGGGCCCCATGGTCCGGCCGGCTCACGCAGACCCGACAGCACCACCCCCACGTGCAGCGGCTGCCGCGGCAGCGCGGCGTCGATGTCCGCGATCTCGGCGGCGGTGGGGCGGCGATCGACGGGCAGCCGGTCGAGCGCCCTGGTCTCCGGCATCGCCAGCACCACCTGCTCGATGCCGAACAGCGCGACGTCGGGGGTGCCGCGAGAGACGTTGCGCACCAAGGCTTCCAACAGTCCGGGTAGCAGCGTCGAGGCGAGCTGGGGCCGGTCGGCCTCCAACGGGTTGAGCACCGTCATCGTGGCGCGGCGGGGATCGTCCTCGGCCAGGTCCCAGGCGTCGAAGACGCCGGCGGGCAGGAACGGCGTCGGAAGCACCTCGACGAAACCGTGCAGCGCCAACGACTTTCCGATCGCGCGGCGCCGCTGCTGGCCCGGGCTCAGTCCGCGTCCGGGCGGCGCCGAGGGCAGGACGGAGGGAATCCGCTCGAGACCTTCGAGACGGAGCACCTCCTCGACGAGATCGGCCGGCTGCTGAAGATCGGGACGCCAGCTCGGTGGCACGACGGTGACGATGCCGTCGGCGGTGCTGGTGCGCCCGCCGATCTGCGTCAGTCGACGGACCGTGGCGCCGGCCGGGTAGGCGACGCCGGCGACCCGGTCGGGCAGATCCTCCGGCATCGACACCGCCGCGGGCGACCAGTCGTCACGCGGTGGCTCACCACGCCAGTCGGTCAGCGTCGGCTCGATGGCGCCCTTCGCGATGTCCGCCAGCAGGGCCGCACAGCGGTCGACCGCCGCGACGGAGATCGCGGGATCGACGGTGCGTTCGTAGCGTCGGCCGGCCTCGCTGACCAGGTGCAGCCGACGTTGGGTGCGCGACACGGCCGCCGGGTCCCACACCGCCGCTTCGAGCAGCACGTCGGTGGTGTCCCCGCGCACCTCGGTGGTGCCCGCGCCCATCACGCCGCCGATGGCCGCCGTGGCGACGTCGTCGACGATGAGCACGTCACCGGGGTCCAGGGTGCGGGTCACGTCGTCGAGGGTGACGACCTGCTCCCCCGGCTCGGCGAAGCGCACCTCGAATCCCCCGGTGATGAGGCGCCGGTCGTGGGCGTGCAACGGATGACCGATCTCGAGCATCACGTAGTTGGTCACGTCGACCGCCGGCGAGATGGCCCGGATGCCGCTGAGCAGGAGCCGTCGCTGCAGCCACCACGGCGAGACTGCGGCGGGGTCGATGCCCGTCACGGGACGCAGGGCGAAACGCTGGACGCCCGTACCGGATTGGACGGTCAGCGGCCACGCCTCGCCCTCTACGGGCAGCGGAGCGACGTCGGCGGGGTCGACGAAATCGAGGTCGTAGGCGCAGGCCACCTCGCGGGCCATCCCGCGAATGGACAGGCAGTAGCCGCGGTCGGGGGTGATGGCGAGGTCGAACACCACGTCGTCGAGACCGAGGATCTCACCCGCCGGCGCGCCGGGGGCCGCGGTGCCCGGGGGCAGCACCAGGATGCCGGAGTGGTCGGACCCCAGGTTGAGCTCCGACGCCGAGCAGATCATCCCGTCGGACGTCCTGCCGTAGGTCGTGCGCTTGGCGATGGTGAAGTCCCCCGGCAGCGTGGTGCCGGGCAGTGCCACGACGACGAGGTCGCCGACCGCGAAGTTCCTTGCGCCGCAGACGATGTCGCGTGGCTCCGGCTCGCCGACGTCGACCCGGCACGCCCTGATCGGCTTCTTGAAGCCGGTCAGCTCCTCGATCTCGACGACCCGTCCGACGACGAGCGGGCCCGACACCGGACCCACCGGGATGATGCCCTCGACCTCGTGACCGATGCCGACGAGTGCGCGCTCGAGGTCGGCGGGCGTGACGTCCCAGTCCGGGGCGCCGGCCCGCACGACGTCGCGCAGCCAGCTGTACGGAACGCGCATCAGGCTCCGACCCCGAACGGCAGGGAGAACCGCACGTCACCCTCGACCATGTCCCGCATGTCGGGAATGCCGTTGCGGAACTGCAGGGTTCGCTCCAGACCCATGCCGAAGGCGAAGCCGGAATACTCCTCCGGGTCGATTCCGCACGCGCGCAACACGTTTGGGTTGACCATGCCGCAGCCACCCCATTCCACCCAGCCCGCGCCGCCGCGCTTGTTCTCGAACCACACGTCGACCTCGGCCGACGGCTCGGTGAAGGGGAAGAAGTGCGGCCGCAGCCGGGTGCGGCCCTGCGGGCCGAACTCCGCGCGGGCGAAGGCGTCCAGCGTGCCCCGCAGGTTCGCCATCGTCAGTCCGCGGTCCACGGCGAGACCCTCGACCTGGTGGAACACGGGCGTGTGGGTGGCGTCGAGCTCGTCGGTGCGGAACGTGCGCCCGATCGAGACGATGTACACCGGCAGCTCGCGTTCGAGCAACGCACGGATCTGGACGGGAGAGGTGTGGGTGCGCAGCACCTGCCGCGACCCGTCGGGGGCGATGTGGAACGTGTCCTGCTCGCTGCGCGCGGGGTGGTCCGGAGGGAAGTTCAGCGCGTCGAAGTTGAACTGCTCGGTCTCCACCTCGGGGCCCTCGGCCAGCTCCCACCCCATGGCGACGAAGACGTCGGCGACGTGGTCGGTCAGGATCGTGATCGGGTGGCGCGCCCCGACCGCTTCGCGCGTGGAGGGCAACGTCACGTCGATGCGCTCGGCAACCAGGGCGGCCGCGTCGCGTTCTGCCCGCAGCACCTCGATGCGGACGTCGAAGGCGGCCTGCACCGCGGTCCGCGCCTCGTTGACGCGGCGGCCGGCGTCGGCCCGCTCGGACTTGGGCAGCGCACCGAGCGCCTGACGCGCCAGCGCGATCGGCGACCGGTCGCCGAGGTGATCGGTCTTGGCGCGCGCCAGCTGATCCAGGTCGGCGGACTCCTCGAAGGCGCGCCGCGCGAGGTCGACGGAACTGGTCAGCGATTCCGGAGACAGTTCGGGACCTTCGGCGGGCTGACGTGGCACCCGCCGATCATAGGGGATTGCGCAGGTGGCCCCGGAAACCAGCGTCGCCCCCACCGCGGAGGACGGGCCGCCCGGCTACGGCTGGCCCGGGACGTCGGGCGCCGGCTCGCCCGTGTCGCTCACCCGCGGCCTGCGCCCGGCGAGCACCAGGGTGACGGCAGCGCCGAGAGCCGCACCCGCGACTCCCGCGGCCAGCGGCACCGCCGGGGGTACCTCGTTCGTCAACACCAGGTAGCCGAACATCGAGCCGAGGATCAGCAGCACCACCCGGGCGGGGGTGAACGGTCGGGGCGTCCCGAACCGCGTCGCGACGAGCACGCCGATCGCGAAGGCGACGAGGTGACCGAGGTAGGCGAAGTCGGTCTCGACGTAGGCGACCACGACGGCCACCCCCAGCCACCCGCCCACCCACGCGAGGCGCCACGGTCGCGGAATCGCCGGCGCCAAGGCCCCGAGCACCCCGACGACGCAGTAGCTCATGCCGACGTCGGCTTCGGTGACGACGTCGACCGGCAGCCACCCCCGCGCCACGGCGACGGCCAGCCAGGCGGCGACCAACAGCGTGGCGCCGACATGCGCGAGCGCCAGGGCCACCAGTAAACGCACACTGCCCCAGAGCAATTCGCCGATGGCGAGCAGGAAGATCAGCCCGGGCGCCCACTCCCACTCCGGGCCGGCATCGGCGACGAACGCACTGGTGATCAGCGTGTCGAACCGACCGTGGGCGAGGTTGTGCAGGTTGGTGCTCGTCTGCTCGATCACGCCGTTCTGCAGCTCGGGGGTCAACCTGGACATCCAGACGCTCACGGCGACCAGGGCCAGGGCGTACCCCAGGGTGACCCGCAGGTGGGCCAGGCCGACCAGGATGGCCCGCGGCGCCCCTCTCCCCGGCACCGCCTAGGCCTCCGGCGCTGCGTCGGGGGCGCCGTCGTCCGGCAGCGTCCCGCGCGACCTCACCCAGTACATCGTCAGATCGTCGGGCACCCCTGGCGTCTTGGCCGAGAACAGTTGCTTGCGTACGCGTTTGACGCTGATGTCGAGCGCCGCGAAGTCCTCCTCGCCGATCCCGTTCAGGGTGGTGTTCGACACGACCAGACCGCCCCGGGTCGCGCGGTCCATCACCCGGGCCGCCACGTTGACGTCGACCCCGAGCCAGTCCGACCCGATGCGCTGGGGCCGGCCCGTGTGAATACCCGCCCGCATGAGAGGCGTATATCCGCCCACCTGAACGGTTTTCACCGCATCGAGTGCGGCGAGCACCGCGCCGACGGCGGTGGCGGGATCGGTGAACACCACCATGGCGCCGTCGCCCATCCGCTTCACGATGCGACCGCCGGCGTGCAGCAGGGGCGGTTCGGTCACCTGGGTCACCCGCCTCAGCAGCTTGAGCACCGCGTCGTCACCCGCCCGCAGCGACCATTCGGAGAATCCGACCAGATCGGTGAACACCAGCGTCACCTCGGGATTGGCGGGCTGGCCCGACACACGTTCGGTCAGGGCCTGCCACAGCTGCAGACCGGCCAGGCTGACCTCCCGCGACGCCGCATACCGATCCAAGATGCGGTCGGCCGCCCGAGCGGCGGCCCGCGGTCCGCCCACCCCCGCCGCGGACAGCGGATCACCGAAGTCCGGATCTCCGGGTAGCGCCCGGCGAGCCCGCCTGACGAACGCGACCAGACCCGGGTTTCGATTGGTCTGCTTCAACCAGGACAGCGGTCCACCGGTCGACGCGCCCGCGTTCTGCTGATGGGCGGACCGTTCCCCGAACGATTCGACATCCACCCCCGCCACCCTAGGCGGTGCACCGACCCCACCCCCGATCCCGGACGGCCGTCCGCGGTCGACACGCCCACCCGGGCCCGGCCGATATTGACGCCCTTTGCTGGTTTGATGCTCAGGTCGAGCGGTTCGACGGTCCGGCACCGAGGAGACCCCCATGGCAGTGACGACCATCCGCGGCAGGACCCGGGCGGTGGTGCTGGTGCTCGCCCTCATCGGGATCTACGTTGCCGTCGTGCTGACCTACGCGCTCGGGGGCCGCAGCGACGCACCCGACGACCGGGCGCCCGCAGCGAACGGCGTGCTGGTGTACCTCGACGTCGATGCCGTGTCGGGAGAGACGTTCTCGCTGCAGACCCGCGTCTCGGTGTATCCGGGGGCAAACCTGCTCGACGCCGAGGGCGACCTTCGGGACGCCCTGAACGTCGAGGTCACCCCCGCCGCGAGCGCGGACTCGCTGACCTTCGAGCGCGGCACCCGCGTGGGTTCGCAGCCCGTCAGCCTGTACGTCGACGGCGACATCCGTCACTGGCCCTTCGACCGGTACCGGGCATCCGACGTGCAGGTGCTGGTGTTCAGCGGCACCGGAGCCGCGCGGAGGGCCGTGCCGGTGCAGGTGGCCGTGACCGACTCGGTGACGTCATGGGCCGTGGACGCGACCTCGACCGACGCCGGCGGCGGGAAGACCGTCGACATCCGCGCCACCCGCACCGACGCGACGATCGGCTTCGGCATCGCGATGTGCGTGGTGCTGTTAGTCCTGCCGGTCTGCACGCTGTTCGTCTCGATCCAGACCCTGCGCCGGCGCAGACAGTTCCTGCCGCCGATCGTGACGTGGTTCGCGGTCACGCTGTTCTCCGTGCTGCCCATCCGCAACCTGTTCCCCGGGTCGCCGCCGATCGGGTCGTGGGTCGACTACACCGTGGTGCTGTGGGTCGTCATGGGCCTGGCCGTCTCGCTCGCGCTGTACATCACCGTCTGGTGGCAGCAGGGGCCCAAGCCGTAGCCCTACGCGGTCAGTCGCGGCGGTGGGCTCGTGAACTCTCGTAGAGGCAGATCGCCGCTGCCGCAGCGACGTTGAGGCTCTCGGCGCTGCCCGACATGGGGATGCGCACCCGGGCGTCGGCGCGCGCGGCGACTTCCGGTGACAGACCGTGGGCCTCCGCGCCGAACAACCAGGCCGTCGGAGTCCGGAGGTCGACGTCGTCGAGGGACCGTTCGCCGTCGAGCGTGGTGGCCAGCACCTGCAGGCCCGCCTCACCGAGCGCGGTGATCAGCGCCGGGACGTCGAGCACCTCGACGACGGGCAGGCCGAAGATGCTGCCGGCGGAAGCTCGCAGGCACTTGCCGTTGTAGGGGTCGACGCCGTGCCCGGCCAGGACGATCGCGTCGGCGCCCATGGCGTCGGCGAGGCGAATGAGCGTTCCGGCATTGCCGGGTTCGGAGGTTTCGACGGCGACGGCGACGAGCCGCGGCCCGGCGCCCAGCACGTCGTCGAGGACGGGCTCGGGGACGGTGCACACGGCGACCAGACCCACCGGAGTGACCGTGTCCGACAACGACTTCGCCGCCTTGTCGGTCACCAGGTGGACCGGCGCGGAACCCAGGAGAGCACCGAAGCGGTCGTGTGCCGACTCGGTCGCGAAGACGTCGGTCACCAGGCCGCGCCGCAGCGCCGCCTCGACGAGGTTGGGCCCCTCGGCGAGAAAGAGCCCGGTACGTCGTCGGCCCGTGGGGCGCAACAGCTTGGCTGCTGCGACCACACGGGCCGAACGTTCGGTCAGGACCTCGGAGCTCAGGCGGCCTCGCCTGCCGGGGCGTTCACGTCGGCGGGCAGAGCAGCCTTCGCGACCTCGACGAGTGCGGTGAACGCCGCCGGATCGCTGATGGCGATCTCGGACAGGTTCTTGCGGTCGACCTCGACGCCGGCGAGCTTGAGCCCTTGGATTAGCCGGTTGTAGGTGATGCCGTTGGCCCGGCCCGCGGCGTTGATCCGCGAGATCCACAGCTTGCGGAAGTCACCCTTGCGGGCCTTGCGGTCTCGGTAGGCGTAGGTCAACGAATGGAGCTGCTGCTCCTTCGCCTTGCGGTAGAGCCGGGACCGCTGGCCGCGGTAGCCCTTCGAAGCCTTCAGTACGGTACGCCGCTTCTTCTGGGCGTTGAGTGCGCGCTTCACGCGTGCCATGGGGGTGTTCCTCTTCTCGTGCGGTCAGGTGGGGCCGGTGAGGGCGTGTCGGTCAGCCGTTGAGCATCTTGTTGATGCGCTTGGTGTCGTTCTCCGCCACCACGGTGCGGCCGTCGAGCCTGCGGGTGCGCTTGGTCGCCTTGTGCTCGAGGAGGTGACGACGACCAGCCTTCTGGCGCACGATCTTTCCGGTTCCAGTGCGGCGGAAGCGCTTCGACGCGCCGCTATGGGTCTTGGCCTTGGGCATGTGTCCTCAGTTCTCGTGGTGGATCAGTTCTGCGATGGATCTGCGGGTGGTTCGCTCGCCGGAGCCGCCGCGGGGGCGGGTGCCGCGCGCTGCGCCTGGGGCGCCGCAGCGTCGTGCGCCGCCCTGGCCTTGGTCTTGGCTCCGCGGTGGGGTGCCAGCACCATCGTCATGTTGCGACCGTCCTGCTTGGCGGACGTCTCGACGAAGCCGTAGTCGGCGACGTCGGCGCCCAGCCGCTGCAGGAGGCGGTAGCCCAACTCGGGTCGCGACTGCTCGCGCCCGCGGAACATGATGGTCACCTTGACCTTCGACCCCGCCTCGAGGAAGCGGACGACGTGACCCTTCTTGGTCTCGTAGTCGTGGTCGTCGATCTTGGGTCGCAGCTTCTGTTCCTTGACGACGGTCTGCTGCTGGTTCTTGCGAGACTCGCGCTCCTTGAGTGCCGTCTCGTACTTGAACTTGCCGTAGTCCATGATCTTGCAGACCGGGGGCTTGGCGTTCGGAGCAACTTCGACGAGGTCGAGATCGGCATCCGCGGCGACGCGGAGTGCATCGTCGATGCGCACTATGCCTACCTGCTCACCATTCGGTCCGATCAAGCGGACTTCAGGTACACGTATGCGCTCGTTGATGCGGGTCTCAGTGCTGATGGGGCCTCCTATGTAGTCTTGGCGGGGCCCACGCCATCAGCGCCCTGCTCCACAGAGCAGAAAGGCCCTGCACGTGCAGGGCCCGATGCCGACCGATCACGACTCACGTCGCCTGCGCGAATACGCAGAACAGACACGTTTCGTGTCTGTGACCGGACCGTTCGACCGAGGTGGTCGACGGTGGGAGCGGGACTCCACTTGCTGTCCTGGCGTACGCCGGGACGGTCGCGCGTGCCAGTCTAGCAGGCATGACCGAGGTTCCTAACATTCGCGAGCTGGCCGAAATTCCCGCCGTCGAGGTCATCACCAGGGCCGCGGTGATGCTGATGAGCGCCGCCGCCGAGAAGCTGGGCCTCTCGGCGGAGGATCCCGAGGACTCTCCGCATCGCGACCTCGACGAGGCCCGCCGGTTGATCACGGCGCTGGCCGGCCTGGTGAAGGCCTCCGCGGAGTACCTGGGTCCGCACGCCGGACCCGTGCGCGACGGGCTGAAGCAATTGCAGCTCGCGTTCCGCGAGGCCTCGGCGTTCCCCGACGAGCCCGGCCAGGGGCCCGGCGAGAAGTACACCGGCCCGGTCTGGTAGCTGTACGACGCGTGTCCGCTGCTGGGAGGCACTCTCAACCATTTCGCGGCGGAAGCGAATATCCTCGCGGCCTATGACGCTGACTACCCCGAAGCAGCATCGATCGTCGACTCTGCACTGGGTCCCCGCCGCTGCCGGCTGGAGCGTCGGCGTCATCGCGACGCTTTCGCTGATCGCCAGCATCTCCCCGCTGGTGCGGTGGCTCATCAAGGTCCCGCGGGAGTGGGTCAACGACTACATCTTCAACTTCCCCGACACCAGCTTCGCCTGGGCGTTCGTGCTCGCCCTGCTCGCCGCGGCGCTGGCGGCCCGCAAGAGCGTCGCGTGGTGGATCCTGGTGCTGTACATGGTCGCGGCGATCGGCTGGAACGTCGGCGACATCTCGACCGGTCCCGCATCGGTCATGGAGGACGTCGGCGAATCCATCGGCCTGGGCTTCCACGTCCTGGCGATCGCCCTGCTGGTGTTCGCCCGCAAGGAGTTCTGGGCGCGGGTGCGCCGCGGCGCGCTGATCAAGGCCGCCGCGACGCTGGCGATCGGCATGACGGTCGGCATCCTCGTCGGGTGGGGCCTGCTCGAGATGTTCCCCGGATCGCTGGACCACGACGAGCGGCTCCCCTACGCCGCCAACCGCGTGGTCGTGTTCGCCGGTCTGGACGCCGACGCCTTCGACGGTCACCATCCGCACGTCTTCGTCAACGCACTGCTCGGACTCTTCGGGGCGCTGGCCCTCATGGTCGCGGCGATCGTGCTGTTCCAGTCGCAGCGGGCCGAGAACGCGCTCACCGGCGAGGACGAGTCCGCCATCCGCGGTCTGCTCGAGCTGTGGGGCAAGAACGACTCCCTCGGCTACTTCGCGACCCGTCGGGACAAGTCGGTCGTATTCGCCCCCAACGGGCGGGCCGCCATCACCTACCGCGTCGAGGTCGGCGTCTGCCTCGCCAGCGGAGACCCGCTGGGCGACCCGCGCGCGTGGCCCGCCGCGATCGGCGCCTGGCTGACCCTGTGCCAGTCCTACGGCTGGGCCCCCGGCGTGATGGGCGCAAGCGCCTCGGCCGCGCAGGCCTTTCGCGAGGCCGGGCTCAACGCCCTCGAA
Organism: Mycolicibacterium madagascariense; assembly: GCF_010729665.1. Lineage (NCBI taxonomy): Bacteria > Bacillati > Actinomycetota > Actinomycetes > Mycobacteriales > Mycobacteriaceae > Mycobacterium > Mycolicibacterium madagascariense. Next base: position 3,459,864 of record NZ_AP022610.1, read on the forward strand.
CTCGGCGACGAGGCCATCCTGTACCCGGACCGGTTCAAGCTGTCCGGGCCCGACATGAAGCCCGTGCGCCAGGCCGTCACCCGCGCGCGACGCGCCGGATTGACGGTGCGCATCCGCCGCCACCGCGACCTGTCCCCCGAGGAGATGGCGCTGGCGATCCGGCGGGCCGACGACTGGCGCGACACCGAGACCGAACGCGGATTCTCGATGGCCCTCGGGCGGCTCGGCGATCCGGCCGACGGCGACTGCATGCTGGTCGAGGCGGTCGACCAGAGCGACACCGTCGTGGCCATGCTGTCGCTGGTGCCGTGGGGCACCAATGGCGCGTCGCTGGACCTCATGCGTCGTTCTCCCCACTCCCCCAACGGCACCAACGAACTGATGGTCAGCGAGCTCTGCCTGCAGGGCGAGGACATCGGCATCACGCGAATCTCGTTGAACTTCGCCATGTTTCGGTCGGCCTTCGAGGAAGGTGCACAACTCGGCGCGGGTCCGGTCGCGCGGCTGTGGCGGGCACTGCTGGTGTTCTTCTCGCGGTGGTGGCAGTTGGAGACGCTGTACCGCTCCAACATGAAGTACATGCCCGAGTGGGTGCCGCGCTTCGCGTGCTACGAGGACGCCCGCCTCATTCCGAGGGTCGGCATCGCCTCGGTGATCGCCGAGGGCTTCCTGGTGCTGCCGTTCAGTCGCCGCAACAAGCAGGACAGCGGACAGCACACGGGGCAACACATCTCGGCCCCCGCGACCCTGGTCAGCTCCGGCCGACTGCAGCACGACGGGAGCGCCCCCGACCTCACCGGGCTCGAACTCGACAGTCCCCGCGAAGACGTCGTGCAGCGGCTGCCCGAGCAGGTCAGGGTCCGGATGGCGAAGCTGAAGAACCTGCAGGACAAGGGAATCGACGCCTACCCCGTCGGCAAGGCCCCCAGTCACACCGTCGCCCAGGCATTGTCGACCACCGGTGACACCGTGACCGTCGCGGGCCGGGTGCTCCGCCTGCGCGACTACGGCTCGGTGCTCTTCGCCGATCTGCGTGACTGGTCGGCCGAAGTGCAACTCCTGTTCGACAATTCGCGGCTGCGCGACGGCAGCGCCGCCGACGTCACGAAGGCCGTCGATCTCGGCGACCTCGTCGAGGTCACCGGCACCATGGGCACCAGCAAGTCCGGCACCCCCTCGCTGCTGGTGGACGACTGGCGCCTGATCGGCAAGTGCCTGCGCCCGCTGCCCGACAAGTGGAAGGGGCTGACCGACCAGGAGGCACGGGTCCGCACCCGCTACGTCGACCTGGCCATCAACACCGAGTCCCGCGACCTCATCCGAGCACGCAGCCAGGTGCTGCACTCCATTCGAGAGACGTTGTTCGCCAAGGACTTCCTCGAAGTCGAGACGCCGATCCTGCAGCAGATCCACGGGGGCGCCAACGCACGCCCGTTCGTCACCCACATCAACGCCTACGACCTCGCCCTGTATCTGCGGATCGCACCCGAGCTGTACCTCAAGCGGCTGTGCGTGGGCGGTGTCGAGAGGGTCTTCGAACTCGGCCGGGCGTTCCGCAACGAAGGCGTGGACTTCAGCCACAACCCCGAGTTCACGCTCCTGGAGGCCTACCAGGCGCACGCCGACTACAACGTGTGGATCGACGGCTGCCGTGAGCTCATCCAGAATGCGGCGTTGGCCGCCAACGGATCTCACGTCGTGATGCGCCCCCGCGAGGACGGCACCCTCGAACCGGTCGACATCTCCGGTGCGTGGACGGTCAAGACCGTCCACGACGCGGTGTCCGAGGCGCTCGGCGAGCACGTCACCACCTCGACCGACCTGGCGACGCTGCGGCGCTACGCCGACGCGGCGCAGATCCCGTACCAGACGCACTGGGACGAGGGCGCGGTCGTCCTGGAGATGTACGAGCACCTCGTCGAGGACCGCACCGAGAATCCCACGTTCTACAAGGACTTCCCCATCTCCGTCTCGCCCCTGACCCGTCCGCACCGCAGCCTGCCGGGGGTGGCCGAGAGGTGGGATCTGGTGGCGTGGGGCGTCGAGCTGGGGACCGCCTACAGCGAGCTGACCGACCCCGTGGAGCAGCGCCGCCGACTCCAGGAGCAGTCGCTGCTGGCGGCCGGTGGTGACCCCGAGGCGATGGAACTCGACGAGGACTTCCTGCAAGCCATGGAGTATGCGATGCCGCCCACCGGTGGCCTCGGCATGGGCGTCGACCGCGTCGTCATGCTGATCACCGGTCGCAGCATCCGCGAGACGCTGCCGTTCCCCCTGGCGAAGCCGCGTTAAGGGCAAGTTCACAGCCTTCTCCCAGCCACCGCGTCCACCATGTCGTCGTGGAGTCGTGGTGGGACGCCGGAGACCTTCGGCAACAGCATCTCTCGCTGATGCACGGATGGCTGCCGTGGACGGTCCAGATCGTCACGGCCGTCGTCCTCGTGGTCGCCATCGGTTGGCGGACCCGCCGGTGGCGCCTGCTGTGGCTGCCGATCGCCCTCCTCGCGGGCGGTGCGCTGGCGGCCGGATCGGCATGGTTCATCGACTCGCAGGGTCTCGCCGACGACCCGGCTCCCACCATGCTGTGGGTGTGGCTCGTCGTGACCGGCGCGGCCGCCGTGGTCTTCGTCGTGGGGTGGCGCAGTGCCGCGTGGTGGCGCAGGGCGGTGTCGGCGGTCGGCGTGCCGCTGTGCCTGCTGTGCGCGGCACTGGCGGTCAACCTGTGGGTCGGCTACTTCCCCACCGTCGACACCGTCTGGACTCAGGTGACTGCGGGACCGCTGCCCGACCAGACCGATCGCACCGTGGTCACCGCGATGCAGACCAAGCATCAGATCCCTGCCAAGGGTGTCGTAGTCCCGGTCGACATCGGTTCGGCTGCTTCGGGTTTCAAGCACCGCGGTGAATTCGTCTACCTGCCGCCGGCCTGGTTCGCGACCAACCCGGCGCCCCACCTGCCGACGCTGATGATGATCGGCGGCGAGTTCAACACCCCGGCCGACTGGATTCGCATCGGCAACGCGGTCACCACCGCCGACGACTTCGCCGCGGCCAACCGCGGCAACGCCCCCGTCATGGTGTTCGTCGATTCCGGCGGCGCCTTCAACAACGACACCGAATGCGTCAACGGACCCCGCGGCAATGCCGCCGACCACCTGACGAAGGACGTCGTGCCCTTCATGGAGCAGAACTTCGGCGTCAGCGGACTGCGCACCAACTGGGGCATCGTCGGATGGTCGATGGGCGGTACGTGCGCGCTGGATCTGGCCACCATGCACCCCGACGTGTTCAGCACGTTCGAGGACATCGCCGGTGATCGAGCCCCCAACTCGGGCACCAGGCAGCAGACCATCGCCCGGCTCTTCGGCGGGAACGCGACGGCCTACGCGGCGTTCGACCCGGCCAGCGTGATCGCCAAACACGGCCCCTACCAAGGGGTCTACGGATGGTTCGCTATCAACGGGTCCGGGCTGCCGACGGCGACGAACGCCCTCGCGCCGAACGGCACCGGGCTCGGGGGTCAGGACGTCGCCGACCGCGTCGGCGGGCAGTCCGCAGCGGCCTACTCGCTGTGCGGCCTCGGAGCGGCCGACGGCATCGCGTGCGCGGTCATGACGCAGCCGGGCAAGCACGATTGGCCGTTCGCCGAACGCGCGCTCGCCGCGGCGATGCCGTGGCTGGCCGGGCGGATCGGGACCCCCGGCGTTCCCGTCCTGGCGCTTCCCGCACCGCCGCCGGTGACCTCGCGCGTGCAGTAGCGGTGCACCACGTCGTCGAGATTGCGCTGACGGAACGGACGTGCGAGGAGGCGTTCGCGCCAATGCAATCTCGGCGCGGCGCGCTCGGCCGGGAGTAGCGTGGCAGCGTGGCCGAACCCGACGAGATCATCGACGCCGAGATCGCGCCGGATCCGCGTCCGGAGGCGCTGCCGGACACCGGCTACACGCCCGACGGCGTGCCGACGTTCGAGGCCGTCAGGGAGAAGATCGAGACCAGGGTCGGCACCGCGATCGGTGCGACGGAGTTGGCGTCGGAGACGCCCGAGGGCCGACTGGTACAGGAGCAGTACGACGCCCGCCAGCGCGCGGCGGCCGAGCGCCTCGCGCAGATCCGGGCGTCGATGCGCGACGACTCCTAGCAGTGCGCGCGTTCACCGACCAGGAGCGGCGCGATCGTCTGGCCCGCCGCCACCTGCTGGCCGAGCCTGGCAGCGGTTCGATCCGCGAGGTCAGTGGTTCCTTCGTCGGGCTGCACGCCACCGACCCCGCCACGCCGTATCTGTCGCTGTGGGCCCGACTTTCAGATTTCCGGCGCGCCGACCTCGACGCGGCGCTCTACGTGGACAGGTCGGTGGTCAAGCACCTCGCCATGCGGCGCACGCTGTGGGCGTTCGACGCCGACGACCTGCCCGCGGTGCAGGCGGCGGCCAGTGACCGGGTCGCCGCGACCGAACGGGCGCGGTTGACCGCCGACGTGGTCAAGGCCGGCATCACGAGCGACGGCGAGGCCTGGCTAGACAAGGCCACCTCCGCTGTCGTCGCGCATCTCGACCGCCACGGCCCCACCAGCGCCAAGGAGCTGCGCGAGGCGCTACCCGAGCTGGCGGGCACCTATGATCCCGCACCCGGAAAGCCTTATGGCGGAGCCACTTCCATCTCCCCCAGGGTGCTCACGGTGCTGGCGGTACAGGGGCTCGTGGTCCGCGGCCCCAACGAGGGCGGGTGGACGTCGTCGCGCCCGAAGTGGTCCGCGACCGCGCAGTGGCTCGGCCCGGACACCGGTCCGCTCGATCCGGACACGGCAAGGGCCAGCGTGCTCCGGAACTGGCTGCGGACGTTCGGCCCGGCCACCCTCGAGGACGTGAAGTGGTGGTTCGGCAACACCCTGACGTGGGCGCGGGCGGGGCTGCGCGACGTCGGCGCGGTCGAGGTCGACATGGCGGGTACGCCCGGCTGGGTGCTGCCCGACGACCTGGGCCCGGAGCCCGCCTGCGACCGCTGGTGCGCCCTGCTTCCGGGGCTGGACGTGACGACCATGGGCTGGCAGCACCGCGACTGGTACCTCGGACCGCACCGGGCCCACGTCTTCGACCGCAACGGCAACGGCGGCCCGACCGCGTGGTGCGACGGCCGGATCGTCGGCGGGTGGACACAGGACGCCGACGGTCGCGTCGTGCTCCAACTCGTCGAGGAGCTCGACACCGCGGCGTCGAAGGCGTTGGCGCGCAAGGCAACCGAGCTCACCGACTGGCTCGACGGCACGCGGATCGCGGCCCGCTTCCCGTCACCGCTGTCGAAGCGCTAGCGCCTGGCGCTTCCGGCCCGCAGGCGACGACCCCCGGGCTAGGCGCGGCTGGTGATATCATCCGATATCACAGACAAGGAAGTGACGATGAGCGACCTCCTCATAAGGGATGTTCCCGACGATGTCTTGGCGGCTCTCGACAAGCACGCCGTCAGGCTCGGGCTATCCCGAACCGAATACGTCAGACGCCGACTGGCACAGGACGCGCACACGGCAACGGTGAACGTCACGACCGCCGACTGGCGGCGAATCGCCGATGACTTGGCCGATCTCGGCGACGCCGAGGTGATGGGCCAAGCCTGGCGATGAGCGAGACGCTGTGGCTCATCGACAAGTCTGCACTGGTGCGGTTGGCCGAGAGCGCCGACGTCGAGCGTTGGAACAATCGCGTCGAGCGCGGCCTCGTCCACATCAGCACGGTGACCCGGCTCGAGATCGGCTACTCGGCACGCAGCGGCCCCCTCGCCAGACGCAACTTTCGCGAACCACCGCTTTCCGCCATGCCGGTTCAATATCTCACTCCCGCAATCGAAGACCGCGCGCTCGAGGTTCAACTTCTGCTCGCTGACGTCGGCAAGCACCGCGCGCCCTCGATTCCAGACTTGCTGATCGCGGCCACCGCCGAATTGGCCGGTCTGACCGTGCTACACCTGGACAAGGACTTCGACGTCATCAGCGATCTCACGGGTCAAATGACAGAACGCCTTTGACCGACGCTCGTCCGATCGATTACCCGCTTCCGGCCCGCAGGCGACGACCCCCGGGCTAGGCGCTGACCTTGCGCCGCTTCTTGGCACGCACCGGCGACGGCAGCACCTCGGCCAGGAACTGGCCGGTGTAGCTCTCCGCCACGGCCGCCACGTCCTCGGGGGTGCCCGCCGCGACGACGGTGCCACCGCCGCCACCGCCCTCGGGGCCCATGTCGATGATCCAGTCCGAGGTCTTGATGACGTCGAGGTTGTGTTCAATGACGATGACGGTGTTGCCCTTGTCGACCAGACCGTTGATGACCTTCAACAGCTTGCGGATGTCCTCGAAGTGCAGGCCGGTGGTCGGCTCGTCGAGCACGTAGATGGTCCGCCCGGTCGACCGCTTCTGCAGCTCGGCGGCCAGCTTGACGCGCTGCGCCTCACCGCCGGACAGCGTCGGCGCGGGCTGGCCGAGTCGCACATAACCCAGGCCGACGTCGACGAGCGTCTTGAGGTACCGGTGGATCGACGTGATCGGTTCGAAGAACTCCGTCGCCTCCTCGATCGACATGTCGAGGACCTCGGAGATCGTCTTGCCCTTGTAGTGGACTTCGAGCGTCTCGCGGTTGTACCGGGCGCCGTGACACACCTCGCACGGCACGTAGACGTCGGGCAGGAAGTTCATCTCGATCTTGATGGTGCCGTCACCCGAGCACGCCTCGCAGCGACCGCCCTTGACGTTGAACGAGAATCGACCCGGCTGGTAGCCGCGCACCTTGGCCTCGGTGGTCGCCGCGAACAGCGTCCGGATCTTGTCGAAGACGCCGGTGTAGGTCGCCGGGTTGGACCGCGGCGTGCGGCCGATCGGCGACTGGTCGACGCGCACCAGCTTGTCGAGTTGGTCGAGGCCGTTGATGCGCGTGTGCCGACCGGGCACCTGCCGGGCGCCGTTGAGCTTGTTGGCCAGCACCGATGCGAGGATGTCGTTCACCAGCGTCGACTTGCCCGATCCCGACACGCCCGTCACCGAGGTCAGCACGCCGAGGGGGAATGCCACGTCGATCTCGCGCAGGTTGTTCTCCCGGGCCCCCACGACGGTGATCTGACGCTTGCGGTCGACGGGCCTGCGGATCGCCGGAACCTCGATGCTCTCCTTGCCGGAAAGGTAGGCGCCCGTGATGGAGTCGGGGTTGGTGAGCAGATCCTGATAGCTGCCGCTGTGCACGATGAGGCCACCGTGCTCGCCGGCGGCCGGGCCGATGTCGACCACCCAGTCGGCGTGCGCGATGGTGTCGAGGTCGTGTTCGACGACGATCAGCGTGTTGCCCAGGTCGCGCAGCCGCACCAGGGTGTCGATCAGGCGTCGGTTGTCGCGCTGGTGCAGGCCGATCGACGGCTCGTCCAGGACGTACAGCACCCCCGCGAGGCCCGAGCCGATCTGCGTGGCGAGCCGAATGCGCTGCGCCTCACCGCCGGACAGCGTGCCGGCCGCCCGCGACAGCGTCAGGTAGTCCAGCCCGACGTCGAGCAGGAAGCCCAGCCGCGACTGCACCTCCTTGAGCACCTGGCCCGCGATGGCGTGCTCGCGCGTCCCGAGGGTCAGCACGTTGAGGAACTTCGAGCAGTCCGCGATCGACAGGTCGCAGACCTCGGCGATCGACTTCGCGTCGTCCCCCGCCGACAGCGTCACGGCCAGGATCTCCGGCTTCAGCCGGGTGCCCTCGCAGACCGGGCACGGCACGTCGCGCATGAACCCGTCGTAGCGTTCCTTCATCTGCTCGGACTCGGTCTGTTCCATGCGGCGATGCAGGAACGCCATCACGCCTTCGAAATCGGCGTAGTACGAACGGGTTCGGCCGTACCGGTTCTTGTAGCGGACGTGCACCTGCTCGTCGCAGCCCTCGAGGATCGCCTTGCGCGCCTTGCTCGGGAGCTTGCGCCACGGGGTGTCGACGTCGAATCCCAGCGCCTGCCCGAGACCCTCGAGCATCCTGGTGAAGTAGTCGGCGTTGTGGCCCATCGACCACGGCGCGACGGCGCCCTCGGCGAGCGTCAGATCCGGATCCGGCACGACCAGATCGGGGTCGACCTCCTTGCGGATGCCGAGACCCGCGCACTCCGGGCAGGCGCCGTAGGGCGAGTTGAACGAGAACGACCGCGGCTCCAGGTCGTCCACGGCCAGCGGGTGACCGTTGGGGCAGGCGAGCTTCTCGGAGAATCGCTGTTCGCGGTGCGGTGCGCCCTCCTCCACGTCGACGAACTCGAGCACGACGATGCCGTCGGCAAGACCCAGCGCCGTCTCGACCGAGTCGGTGAGCCGCTGCTTGGACGTGGCCTTGACGCTCAGGCGGTCGACGACCACCTCGATGTCGTGCTTCTCCTGCTTCTTCAGCTTGGGCGGATCGGTGAGGGTGTGCACGACGCCGTCGACGCGGACGCGGCTGTACCCCTGCGTGTTCAGCTTCTCGAACAGGTCGACGAACTCGCCCTTGCGGGTCCGCACGACGGGCGCGAGGACCTGGAATCGCAGGCCCTCGTCCATCGCGAGCACCTGGTCCACGATCTGCTGGGGCGTCTGCTTGGCGATGCGCTCACCGCACACCGGACAGTGCGCGGTGCCGGCGCGCGCGTACAGCAGGCGCAGATAGTCGTACACCTCGGTGATGGTGCCGACCGTCGAGCGGGGGTTGCGGTTGGTCGACTTCTGGTCGATCGAGACTGCGGGCGACAGACCCTCGATGAAGTCGACGTCGGGCTTGTCCATCTGACCGAGGAACTGCCGCGCGTAGGCCGACAGCGATTCGACGTAGCGGCGCTGCCCCTCGGCGAAGATGGTGTCGAAGGCCAGCGACGACTTGCCGGACCCCGACAACCCGGTGAACACGATGAGCGCGTCACGCGGCAGGTCGAGGTCGACCCCCCGCAGATTGTGCTCGCGCGCACCCTTGACGATCAGGCGGTCAGCCAACTGATTCCTCGTCTTTCACATCAATCCCGCCGATTACATCCCGCAGGGAGCACTCCGAGCCCATGTTATGTCCACCCCCCGACAAGCCCGCTACCGTGGCGGTATGACCACCGTGGACGACGACTACACCGGCCATCTCGACGCGGGAACCGCCGCCAGGCGCACCCTGCCCGGAGCAACGATCGTGAAGGCCTCGGTCGGCCCGATGGACAACAACGCCTACCTGGTCACGTGTTCCCAAACCGGTCAGACCCTACTCGTCGACGCGGCCAACGACGCCGACGTCCTGCTCGACCTGATCCGCCAGCACGCCCCCACGCTCGCCCTGATCGTCACCACGCACCAGCACCAGGACCACTGGGTCGCGCTGGCTGAGGTGGTGAAGGCCACGGGCGCGCCCACCGCGGCCCACACACTCGACGCGCAGGCGTTGCCCGTCACGCCGGACCGGCTGCTGTCCCACGGCGACGTCGTCGAGGTCGGCGCGCTGCGCTTCGACGTGATCCACCTGCAGGGGCACACCGAGGGGTCGGTCGCGCTGGCACTGCATGGACCCGCGACGGGTGACGTCGTACAGCTATTCACCGGTGATTGTCTGTTCCCCGGCGGCGTCGGCAAGACGTGGCGCGAGGGCGACTTCGAGCGACTACTCGGTGACGTCTCCACCCGGGTCTTCGACGTCTATCCCGACTCGACGGTGGTGTATCCGGGCCACGGCGACGACACGACCCTCGGCGCCGAACGCCCCCACCTGGCCGAGTGGCGCGACCGCGGCTGGTGAGCCGCCCACACTGAATCTCGCGACGGATTTCGGCCGAAACCGTCGTCGGATTCAGTCTCGCGCCGCCGCGGTACCGTCGAGGCATGACCCTGCCGTGGCCCACCCCCGACAAGACCGGACCCGGTGAGGAATCGGTGTGGGACTACCCCAGGCCGCCCCGGCTGGAGACCTTCGCCGGCTCGATCACGATCGAGCTGGGCGGGGACACCATCGCCTCGACCGATCGCGCCTGGCGCGTGTTGGAGACCAGCCATCCACCCACCTACTACCTGCCGCCGAACGCCTTTCGCGACGGCGTGCTGCGCGCGGCGACCGGTTCGTCGTGGTGTGAGTGGAAGGGCATGGCGTCCTACTACGACCTGGTGACCGACGCCCGGGTCGCCGAGCGCGCCGGATGGACCTACCTCACCCCGACCCGCGGCTTCGAGGCGATCGCCGGCGCCGTCGCCGTGATGGCGGCTCAGGTAGACCGCTGCACCGTCAACGGCGAGCAGGTGCAGCCGCAACCGGGCGGGTTCTACGGCGGGTGGATCACCAGCTGGGTCAAGGGCCCCTTCAAGGGCATCCCGGGCTCCAGGGGCTGGTGACCCGACCCCCGGCGATCAGGACGTGTGAACGATCAGGACGTCGGACTTGGAGCGCCGTGCCACGTTGGCGGGCACCGAACCGAGCAGACGTCCGGCGATGGTGCTGAGGCCGACGTTGCCGACCACGAGCAGGTCGGCCTTGACCTCTTCGGCCAGATCGACCAGCGCGTCGACGGGCGCACCGACGACGGCCTTCTCCTCGACGTCCTTGGCTCCCGCGGCATGGGCGCGGTCCCTGGCCTCGCGCAGGATCGCGTAGATGGGGGCGTTGCCCGCCATCTTGTAACCCTCGTCCTTGAGGACGTCGGCGGCCCGGGCGTCCTCGCTCTGGGGGAAGTACGCCGTCGCGACGACCAGCTTCGCGCTCGCTCCGGCGGCGATCTGAGCGGCCCGATCTACCGCGCGCAGCGATGAATCCGAACCGTCAGTGCCGACCAAAACGGTCTGATAGGCGCCCATTCATGCCCTCCCAGTGTGATTTGCCAAGCCATCCGAGACAGTAACCCGTCGTTCGACGAACAGTGGCCGATTCGCTCGGATGGCATCGTTCTGCCAGCGCCGATGGTAACCACGCGGCGCTGGCTCACCACGCATTGGTGAGCAACCGAACCCCGGCGCCACCACTGCGCACGGCTCGCATCGGCTGCCGAACGTGACGCGGGTCATGGCCAGCGCGAAGCAATTTCGTCGACCCCTTCATCGGTCAGCTCCCCGAGCGCCCGAAGTAGGACTCCTGGGTGGCGACGCACACGACGCTGCCCGACCGGTTGTACGTCGTGGCGGTCGACAATCCCCTGCCGTCGATTGCGCTGGGCGAGAAGTGATCCGACAACACCCAGTCGGACAGGTCGACGGGCCGGTGAAACCACAGCGCATGATCGATCAGCGCGTTGAAGGTCGTCACCGGGGTCGTGCGGCGTACGACCATCGCCGCCTCGAGCATCGACGTCCCCGACAGATAGGTCAGCAGGCAGCTGTGCAGGACCTCGTCGTCGGGCACCGGTTCCGTTGGGCGCCACCACATTCGGACCCGATCGGGTGGGTCGGACAGATCCATGGCGAGCCGCGGCGGGGCGTCGACGTAGCGCCGTTCGAACGGCTGCGGACGCACCCAGTGACCGCCGTGTTCGCCGGCGTACGCCGCGAGCTGCTCGTGCACCGGAATCAGCGACTCGGGGTCGGGCACGTCGACCATCGGTGCGTGGTGGTCCAGACCGCCCACCGGCGCGCTGAACGACGCCAACGCCTCCAGCAGCACCTCGTCGTCCTGGCGCGCGGTGACCTGCCGCGTCGACAGCGTCCCCCCGTCGCGCGACCGCACGACGTGGAAGTCCACCGGGCGACGAGCGTCCCCCGCCCGGAGGTAGTAGACGTGCACGCTGTGCGGTGTCCGGCCCGGCACGGTGCGGCTCGCGGCCATCAGCGCCTGCCCCGCCAGGTGGCCACCCACGATGTGGTGGGCGGGGTTGTCGAGCTGGGTGGCCACGAAGTCGTCGTCGCCGACCTGGTCCACCTGCAACGTCTCGACGATGTCGGCCAGCGTCGGCCATCGGTAGCTCACCCGGGCATCATGCCGCAGGGCCATCGCGGTCGCGGACCCGCACTGGGGCACTCGGCCTACGCGATGCCCTTCTGCCGTAGCAGCGGGAGCACGCCCTCGGCGAACCAGTGGGCTTCCTCGAGGTGCGGGTAGCCCGACAGGATGAACTCCTCGAAGCCCAGCGCGTAGTACTCGTAGATCAGGTTGGCGACCTCGAGGTGGCTGCCCACCAGCGCGGTGCCCGCTCCCCCGCGCACCAGGCCGACGCCCGCCCACAGGTTGGGATGGATCTCGAGCCGGTCCCGTCGGCCCCCGTGCAGGGCCGTCATGCGACGCTGCCCCTCGGACTCCGACTTGGCATGCAGCGCAGTCTGTTTCGCGATCTGCTCGTCGCTGAGTTCGGCCAGCAGCTCGTCGGCGACGGCCCACGCGGCCGCCGACGTGTCGCGGCTGATGGTGTGCAGCCGGATGCCGAACCGGATGTCGCGTCCCCGGGCCCGCGCCAGCTCGCGGACCGTCGCGATCTTGGCGGCGGCAGCCTGCGGCGGCTCGCCCCAGGTGAGGTAGACGTCGACGTACTGCGCGGCGATGGGCAGCGCGGCGGCCGACGAACCGCCGAAGTAAATCTGCGGCAACGGATCTGGTGGGGCGGACACCCTCGCGTCGGCGACGGTGTAGTACTCGCCGTCGAAGTCGACGCCGTCGCCGCGCCATACGGAGTCGACGACGTGGAGGAACTCCCCGGTGCGGGCGTAGCGCGCATCGTGGTCGAGCCAGTCGCCGAAGCGGCGCTGCTCGACGTCGTCCCCACCGCTGACGATGTTCAGCAGGACCCGTCCTCCGGAGAACCGCTGCAGGGTCGCGGCCTGCTGGGCCGCGAGCGTCGGCGGGATGAGGCCGGGCCGAAACGCCACCAGGAACTTGAGCTGCTCGGTCTCGGCGAGCAGCGCGGCCGCCGTCAGCCACGCATCCTCACACCACGTGCCGGTCGGGGTCAGGACGCCCTCGAAGCCGAGCCGGTCCGCGGCCCTGGCCACCTCGGCCAGGTACTGGCGGGTGGGCGCACGGTAGTTGGCGGGCAACACCTGATTCGACGACGCGTGCGAGGACGCGACGATGGACCGGCTGTCGCCGCTGGTGGGCAGGAACCAGAAGAACTTCGCGCGCGGGGCGGGCGATTCGGGGTGAGCGCTCACTGTCACGGTGCGGCGACGTTACCGACGCCGCCGTGCAGCGGGAACCCTTCGGTTCCGTCTGAGGCAAAGGGCCCAGACCCCTACCGCCAGCCGTCGGCCGCCTTCGCCGCGCGCAGCAGGTCGTCGCACAGATCGCGCAGCTCGTCCGCCCCGGCGCCCTCCTGCAGGGCGGTCGCCATGTCCTCGGCGGCGCACCTGACCTGATAGACGCGATCGGAGAGCTGAGCCGCCTCCTCGGCGGTCAGCACGACGGAGTCCGGAGCCAGCGACGTGCCCTTGACGATCGACCGCTGCTCGTAGGCGCGCTGTCGGCAGGACTGCCTGCAGTACTGGCGACGACGGCCCATCCCGGCGTCGGGAACCTCGCGGCCGCACCAGCGGCAGGGCTGGACGCGGGTCCGTCGGCGTGTTTCAGGGGCCACGGATGTCGACTGTAAACGGCCCGCGGGCCCGTTCCCGGTACCATGGACACTCGCGTCGGGAACTTCGCGCCAATCGGCAGCGTTGATGATCGCGAAGACATGCTCGAGAGATGTCGGATGAGGAGAAGTAACCATGGCTGATCGTGTCCTGCGAGGTAGTCGACTCGGAGCCGTGAGCTACGAGACCGATCGCAACCACGACCTCGCGCCCCGCCAGGTGGCGCGCTACCGGACCGACAACGGCGAGGAATTCGAGGTGCCCTTCGCCGACGAGGCCGAGATCCCCGGCACGTGGCCCTGCCGCAACGGCATGGAGGGCACGCTGGTCGACGGCGACGTTCCCGAGCCCAAGAAGGTCAAGCCGCCGCGCACGCACTGGGACATGCTGCTGGAGCGCCGTTCGGTCGAGGAGCTCGACGAGCTGCTCAAGGAGCGGATGGACATCATCAAGACCCGCCGCCGCGGGAGCAGCTAGCCCGTTCTCGCGGGGGGCGTCTAGCGGACGACGCCCCTGGCGCGGTCGATGCGGCCGCGGATGCCCCACTCGGCGATCTTGAACACCGCCTCGCGGATGTTCGAGCCGCTCATCTTCGACTTGCCAAGCTCGCGTTCGGTGAACGTGATCGGCACCTCCACCACCGAGAAGCCGGCCGTGATGGTGCGCCACGTCATCTCCACCTGGAAGCAGTAGCCCTTCGAGTCGACCGCCTGCAGGTCGATCTTCTCGAGCACCTCGCGCCGGTAAGCCCGGTATCCCGCGGTGATGTCGTTGACGTCGACGCCGAGCGAGATGCGCGAGTAACCATTAGCGGTGCGCGACAATAGCATTCGTCGGCGCGGCCAGTTGCGCACCGTGCCCCCGTCGACGTAGCGCGACCCGATGGACAGGTCGGCGCCTGCGTCGACGGCATCGAGCAGCCGGTAGAGCTCCTCCGGCGCGTGCGAGCCGTCGGCGTCCATCTCGACGAGCACCAGGTAGCCCCTGCCGAGACCCCAGGCGAAGCCGGCGATGTACGCCGCGCCGAGACCGGCCTTGCTGGTGCGGTGCATGACGTGGATGCGGTCCGCGTCGGCCAGCGCCAGCTCGTCGGCCAGTTCACCCGTGCCGTCCGGGCTGCCGTCGTCGACGATCAGCACGTGGACGTCGGGACGTGCCGCATGCACCCGCTTGACGATGATCGGCAGATTGTCGCGCTCGTTGTAGGTCGGAATGATGACCAGCGTGCGCTGACTCGGGCGGTCGCCACCCTGCGTCATGCGCGGTCCCGCTTCCCGGTCATGTCACTCCTTCGTCCTGGTGGTCGTCGACGGCCGTCGTCGACTCCTCCGCGGCGGCCGCCTTCCTGCGGCGACGCGCGAACAACTCTGCGAACGCACCATTGTGCAGCATGGCCCCCACCACAGCCGCAGCACCAGCGAATACGAGGAGTCCCTGGGCCACGGGACCCCACCGGGTCGCGGGTGTCAGGCTCGTCTTGAGCCGGATCTGCGCATCCAGGTAGGCGGGCTCGAAGAACGCCGTGCGGTCCACGATGCGGCCGTCGGGACCGATCACGGCGCTGATGCCGGTGGTCCCGGCCACGACGACGAACCGGTCGTGTTCGACGGCCCTGAGCCTGGCGAAGGACAGTTGCTGAGCGCTCATCGACGCGTCGAACGTGGCGTTGTTGGTGGGGACGGCGAGGAATTGCGCCCCGTTGAGCACCGACTCCCTGGCCGCCCTGTCGAAGATGACCTCCCAGCACGTCGTCACCCCGATCGGGATGCCCGCGGCGTGCACGACGCCGTCGCCGTGACCGGGCACGAAGTAGCCGGCGCGATCGGCGAAGGACGACAGCAGCCGGAAGAAGCCGCGCCACGGCAGGTACTCGCCGAACGGCTGCACGATCTTCTTGTCGTGGCGTTCGCCGGGCCCGGTCGCCCCGTCCCAGACGATGACGGTGTTGAGCGCCTGCGGATCCTCGGGGGTGTAGCCGGGCGCCGACACGACCGCCCCGACCAGGATGGGCGCGCGGATCGCGTCGACGGCGGCGGCGATCTCGTCGGCGGCGTCGTGGTTGACGATCGGGTCGATGTCGGAGGAGTTCTCCGGCCAGATGACGACGGCCGGTTGCGGTGCCCGTCCGGCGCGCACCTCCTCGGCCAGGTGCATCGTCTCTTGCACGTGGTTGTCGAGCACGGCCCGCCGCTGGGCGTTGAACTCCAGGCCGAGGCGCGGCACGTTGCCCTGGACCGCGGCGACCGTGGTGGTGGGGTCCTCACCCGCGCCCGCGCCGCTGTGGCGGACGTAGGGGGTGCCCAGCGCCACGACGAGCAGGACCAGGGCGACGCTCACCCCGGGAACGGCGACGGCGGGCGGCAGACCGTGGCGGACGTGGTGGTCTCGTCGCCACCACTGCACCAGCTCGATGACGAGCGCGGCGAGGCCGACGCCGACGAGGGCCACCGCGAAGGACACCAGGGGCACGCCGCCGTAGTGGGCCAGCACCAGCAGCGGACTGTCGTCCTGACTGAATCCGACTGCGCCCCAAGGAAATCCGCCGAACGGAATGGTGGACTTCAGCCATTCGGCGAGCACCCACAGGCAGGCGAACCACACCGGCCAGCCGGGCAGCCGGCGCACGATGACCGCGAGCAGGCCGAAGACCGCGGGGAACAGGGCCTCCAGCGCCGAGAGCGCCAGCCACGGAAACGGTCCGACCAGCCCGCTGATCCATGGGATGAGCGGCACGTAGAAGGCCAGCCCCGCGAGGAAGCCGTACCCGAAACCACCCGCCTTCGTCGTCGACGCATCGGTCAGCACCCAGGTGAGCAGGGCGAGCGCGAGGAACGCCGCGGGCCACCAGCCGAAGGGCGGGAAGCTGACGCACAGCAGCACCCCCGCGGCCAGGGAGGCCGCGAGTCGCAGGGCGCGCGGCACCAGTGCTCGACGCAACCGGGTCGCGACGCGCGACCACGCCGGCTCCCGGGTGGCGGGCTCCGGCGCATCGGCGCCGTCCGGTGTCGGAGTCTCCGCGTCGACGGCCTCGTCGTCGACGGCCTCCGCGTCGGTCTCTTCGCCGACGGCCTCGGGTTCCGCCTCGTCGCGGTGCCGGTGGCGGCGCTCATCCATGGAGGGTGACACCCCGGTGGACCGTCTGGCGGCAGACGGGCAGGGGCGCGTCGGGAGACAGTCTCGGCAATGCCGGAATCCGCGAGCGCGGATCGGTCGACCACCGCTGCACGGTGTCCGTGGGCGCGGCGACCTCCAGTGCGTCGAGGCTGTCGGGCAGGTCCCACACCGCGTAGGTGGCCGGGGCGCCGGGGGTCAGCGTGCCCGCGACGCCGTCTCGGGCGCCCCCGGCCCGCCACGCCCCGCGGGTGGCGGCGGCGAACGCCGCACGCGCGGACATCGCGCTGCCCGGGGTGCGGTGGGTGGTGGCCGCCCGCACCGTCTCCCACGGGTTCATGCCGGTGACGGGGGTATCGGAGCCGAAGGCGAGTGGCACGCCTTGGGATGCTAACAGCGCCAGCGGGTTGAGCCGGACCGCCCGCTCGGCACCCAGACGCTGGGCATACATTCCGTCGGTCCCGCCCCAGAGCGCGTCGAAGTTCGGCTGCATGCTGGCGATGACGCCCCAGCTGCCCAGCAGGCCGGCCTGCTCCCGGTCGATCATCTCGACGTGCTCGAGGCGGTGCCCGCAGCGGGCGACGGCAGGCGCGCCGTGGCGGTCCACCACGCGCGCGAAGGCCTCGACGACGGCCGCGACGGCGGCGTCGCCGATGACGTGGAAGCCCGCGGTGATCCCCGCCTGGGTGCACGCGTCGACGTGCGCCTCGATGGCGTCCGCGTCGAGGTAGGCGTTGCCGACCCGGTCCGGTGCGTCGTGGTACGGCTCGAGCAGCCAGGCCGTGCGCGAGCCGAGCGCGCCGTCGACGAAGAGGTCACCCGCCAGGCCGCGAACCCCGGTGTCGGACAACAGCTCTCGGGCCTGGTCCGCCGACGTCACCGCCTCGCCCCAGTAGCCGATGACCTCGACGCCGTGCCGTAGCGCGTCAAGCTCCCGCCAGTCGTCGAGGCCGCCGATCTCGGGACCGGCGCATTCGTGGACGGCGGCGATGCCCGACCTGGCGGCCAGGTCGAGGGCCGCCACCCGGGCCTCGTCGCGCTGCGCCTGCGTCAAGGCGCCGCGCGCGGCGGCCCGCACCGCGTGGTGCGCCTCGGCGGTCAGGGGTAGCTGGTCGTGGTGGCCCGCCCGCGACTCCAGATCCGGCACGGATCGGCGCAGCGCAGAGGAGGCCGCGGCGGAGTGCACGTCGACCCGTGCGAGATACGCGGGCCGGTCGCCGAGTACGCGATCGAGGTCGGCGGTGGTGGGCGCGACGGGCTGCGGCCAGCGCGCCTCGTCCCACCCGTGGCCCCAGATCGGTCCCGTGGGATGGCAGTGGGCGTGTTCGGCGAGCAAGCGCAGCGCATCGTCGCGCGACCGGGCGCCGCGCAGGTCGAGTCCGACGAGCGCGAGACCCGTCGCGGTGACGTGGACGTGGCTGTCGACGAAGGCGGGCGTCACGAAGGCGCCGTCGAGGTCGACCACCCGGGCGCCGGGAAACTGCCTGCGGCCCACGTCGTCGGCGCCGAGCCAGGACACGACGGGCTCGGGCCCATCGCTCACCGCCATGGCGGTCGCGTCGGGCATCGTCGAGCTGTAGACCCGACCGCCGACCAGCAGGGTCGTCAAGCGACGTCGGGGTGTCTCGGCAGCCGCGGCGGCGCCACGTCCGTCACGTCGATCACCTCGCCGTCGACGTAGTCACCGCGGACGGTGCGACGCGGTCCGGGGCCCATGGTCGTGACGATGAGGGGGACGCGACGGAGCCTGCGCGCCGCCAGCGCCGCCACCGCGGGCCGCACGACGGCGCGCGTCGCGGGGATCAGCAGCAGCAGTCCCACCACGGACGTGACCAGGCCGGGCACCACGGTCAGGACGATGCCCAACGCCACCAGCGCACCGTCCGACACCGCCCCCTGGGGCGTCGTCAGGCCCGTCCGAAGGCGCCGAATCTGACGCGTGACCTGCGACCCCGCCAGCGCGAGACCGAGGACGAAGGTGCCGACGAGCAGCAGGAAGGTCCAACCGAGGCCGATCCACGACACCAGACCGAGGACCACCGCCGCTTCGACGAGGACGTACACCAGGAACAGCCGCATAGCCATGACGGGTCAACGCCCGGGGGGACGCCGGGGTTCCTAGCCGGCCGAGCCGGTGGGGTCGGCGGCACGCACCTCGATGGCCGCGTGCACCTTGTCGACGCCGCCGCGGATGAGGGCCTGCGGGATCCACCACCAGGCGTGCCACCAATAGCGCCGGGTCACCATGTCGAACACGCGCCGCGTCTCCGACTTCGGCAGGTTCCTGGCGACGGCTTCGACGGGCTCGCCCTTCGGCTTGCCGAGCACGCCGCACTTCTGGATGGTCACGCGCGGAGTGTTGTTGATGCGCTTGGTCTTCCACGACCCGTCGTCGGTGCTGATCACCAGCCGGTCGCCGTCGGGCACGCCCCACACCGGCGTCGGCTTGGGCCGGCCATCCTTGGTGAAGGTGGTCAGCAGCAGGTACTTCTCGGTGTAGACGTCCTTGAACTCGGGCATCAGGCGGGCTTCAGTTCGATCGTGACGTTCTTGTCGACGCCTCCGCGCAGCTTGGAGAAGAAGTTGAACGCCTTGCCGACGACGCCGTAGCGCTTGCCGATCGCGTCGTAGGTGGCCTTGTTCGCCGACTTGTCGAGGATCGTCGCCACGGCGTCGACCGCCTCACCCTTGGGCGTGCCCCCGCGGTCGCAGGGAGCGATCGTCACGCGCGGGGTGTGGCGAATGCGCTTGACCTTCCACGACCCGCCGCCGGTGATGACGACGAGCCCGTCGCCCTTGGGCGCGGCCCAGATCGCGGTGGGCTTGGGCCGACCGTCCTTGGTGAAGGTGGTCAGCAGGATGTACTCGGACTTCGCGACGTCGGCGAACGTGACGGCCATGGCTTCAACTTAGCGGCCCACCGCGACTGCCGACCGTCGAGTGCGACGATCAGCGGTCGGAGTTACCCCACCGGCCGTGCCAGGACTCCCGGTAGGGAAGTCCGAGGATCGCGAGCATCGCGATGACGAGTACTACGAAGGCCAAGAGTCCACACATTGCCGTTCCTCCCGTGTCGTCTCCGACGACGTCTGACGTGACGTTGCCGGTCGGAGCTTTGAGAAGAATGTAGTACCGCCGGTACTGGATATAACGGCTTCGTGGTGAGCCGAACAGCCGCGTCCGGGACGTGACGACCGTCACTTTCGCGCAACAGTGGTCGGCGAGTTCGAATCGTCGCTAGCCGAAGAATGGCCAGTGCCGGTGACGTATGCGGCAATGGAGCGATGTCCAACTCCCCCGTGATCGTGAAACTCGGCGCGAACATCGGCGCCCGCATCGACGGCGTGCGTCTCGGTGGCGACCTGCCCGCAGCGACGGTCGAGGCCATCAACGACGCCCTGCTCACCCACAAGGTCGTCTTCTTCCGCGAACAGCATCACCTCGACGACGAAAGCCAACTGGCCTTCGCCAGAACGCTCGGAACGCCGACGATCGCCCACCCCACGGTGACCTCGCGCGGGGCCGACGTCCTGCCGATCGACTCGCGCTATGACAAGGCGAACTCCTGGCACACCGACGTCACGTTCGTCGACCGCGTGCCCAAGGCGTCACTGCTGCGCGCGATCACCCTGCCCGACTACGGCGGCACGACGACCTGGGCGTCGACCGAGGCCGCCTACGACCAGTTGCCACCGCCACTGGCCGCCCTCGCCGAGAACCTGTGGGCGATCCACACCAACGACTACGACTACGTCAAGGACCACGCCGACGATCAGCCGGGCGGCGTCTCCGAGACCACCCGCCAGTACCGGGAGGAGTTCGTCTCCGACCACTACGAGACCGAGCACCCGGTGGTCCGCGTCCATCCGGAGACGGGGCGACGGGTGCTGCTGCTCGGGCACTTCGTCAAGAGGTTCGTGGGCCTGGGCACGAACGAGTCGGTCGCCCTGCTGCAGCTGCTGCAGGCGCGAGTCACCAAGCTGGAGAACACGATTCGCTGGAACTGGGCGCCGGGTGACCTGGCCATCTGGGACAACAGGGCCACGCAGCACTACGCGGTCTCCGACTACGACGACCAGTACCGCCGGCTGAGCCGGGTCACCCTGGCCGGCGACGTCCCCGTCGACGTGCACGGGACCCCGAGCCGCGTGCTGGCCGGCGACGCATCGCACTACTCGGAGGTCGTGGCGCCCGCGCGCCTGGTCGCCGTACCGTAGCTGGGTGACCAGGACCCGCGACGACGACGCCTGCCCGGGTGCGCTGCAGGTGCACCAGGCCGCCGACGGCGCGCTGGCACGGATCCGGTTGCCCGGCGGCATGATCGCCGCCCCCCAGCTCGAGGCGCTGGCCCTGGCCGCCGCCCGGTTCGGCTCGTCGTCGATGGAGCTGACCTCGCGCGGCAACGTGCAGGTGCGCGGCGTGACCGACGCGACGGGGCTGGCCGAGGCCGTCGCGGCGGCGGGGTTGCTCCCGTCGCCGAGCCACGAGCGCGTCCGCAACGTCGTCGCGTCACCGCTGAGCGGGCGCGTCGGTGGCCTCGCCGACACGCGGGGCGGGGTGCGCGACCTCGATGCCGCCATCCAGGCCAGCGACCGGCTCGCCGAACTGCCGGGCCGGTTCCTGTTCGCCCTTGACGACGGCCGCGGCGACGTGTCCGGACTCGGCGCCGACGTCGGAGCGCACTACCTCGACGAGGACACCGCCGCACTGCTGGTGGCGGGTGTCGACACCGGCATCCGCACGCGCGACGTCGTCCCCGCACTCGTCGAGCTGGCCGAACGGTTCGTCGACGTCCGCGGAACTGCGTGGCGCACAACCGAACTCGACGATCCCACGGTGCTGCTGGCGGGATGGACCCCCACCGCGGAACCCGGCGCCGGCTGGCCCCCGACGACGCGGCCCCCGGTCGGCTGGCTCACCCAGGACGACGGCCGCGTCACGCTGGGCGCCGCCGTCCCGCTCGGCGTGCTGCGGACCAGGGTCGCGGAGTACCTGGCCGCCGTCGGGTCGCCACTGGTGATCACGCCGTGGCGCTCGGTGCTGGTGTGCGACCTCGACGAGGGGATCGCCGACACGGCGTTGCGCGTGCTGGCACCGCTGGGCCTGGTGTTCGACGAGGCGTCGCCCTGGCTCGACGTGAGCGCGTGTACTGGCAGCCCGGGTTGTGCGCACTCGGCGGCCGACGTCCGTCGCGACGCCGCCGACGCGGCCCGCGCGGGCGGCGCGGGCGGCGCGGGCGACGGCCGTGGGCACCGGCACTTCGTGGGTTGCGAGCGGGCGTGCGGCAGCCCCCCGACCGGTGAGGTCCTCGTCGCGACCGACGGCGGTTACGAGGTCAGGGAGCAGGCGTCGTGAGCGCACCCGCCATCCCCCGCGGCCCGGCCGAAGTGACACCGCGCTGGCTCTCGACCGTCCTCGGCGTGGACGTCGAGGACGTGCGCGTGACGCCGATCGGCACCGGTCAGACCGGAGCGACCTACCGGCTGGCGGTCGCCTACGGCCGGGCGCCGTCGGAGCTGCCCGCGACGTTCGCGATCAAGCTGTCGTCCCAGGACGAGGCGGTCCGGGACCGGGTCGCGCTCGGCTACCGTTCCGAGCACGCCTTCTACACCGGCGTCGCCGATGCCGTCGGCGTGCCGATCCCCCGGCACTACCACTGCGCGGTCTCCGACGACGGCGGCGACTTCGTCCTCCTGCTGGCCGATCTCGCGCCCGCGGTCCAGGGTGACCAGATCGGCGGATGCACCACGGCCGAAGCCGAACTCGCGGTCCGAGCCCTGGCCGGTCTGCACGGACCCACCTGGTGTGACGCGAAGTGGCCCACGTTTCCCGGACTGGTGATGTCGACGGCGGACGCCGACGCCATGAAGGGGATGGGCGACGTCGCGGCGATCGCTGCCCAGATGACCCTCGATCGACTCGGCGACCGGATGAGCGCGCAGGACCGGGCCACGGTGACCGAGACCATGGCCGCCGTGACGCCGTGGCTCGTCGCGACCCAGGACCGCTTCGCGCTCCTGCACGGCGACTACCGCCTCGACAACGTGCTCTTCGATCCGGACCGCAGCAGCATCACCGTCGTCGACTGGCAGACGCTGGGAGTGGGGTTGCCCACCCGCGACCTGGCGTACTTCACCGGCACCAGCCTGCTGCCCGCGGCGCGTCTCGCGGCCGACCACGACCTCGTCGCGGCGTATCACTCGGAACTGGCCGCCTACGGTGTCGAGGACTACGACCTCGACACGTGCCTGCGCGACTACCGCATCGGCATGGTGCAGGTGCCGCTCATCGCGGTGCTCGGCTGTGCGTTCTCGGTCGCCACCGAACGGGGCGACGACATGATGCTGGTCATGCTCGAACGCGGTTGCCAGGCGATCCGCGAACTCGACAGCCTCGCCCTGGTCGGCTGAGCGATCAGCGCGGCAGCCGCCGCCACAGCGACCGCGGCAGCAGGCGCAGCACCACCACCAGCGCCCCCAGTGACCGCGGCACCCAGATCTCGCTGCGGCGCTTAGCCAGCGCCCGGGCCGCCGCCTCGGCGACCTGCGCGGGCGTGCTCGACAGCGGCGCGGGCGACATGCCCCGGGTCATCCGGCCGACGACGAACCCCGGGCGGACCAGCAGCACCCGGACGCCGGACCCGTGCAGCGCATCGGCCAGCCCGCGGCTGAACGCGTCGAGGCCCGACTTCGCCGACCCGTAGACGTAGTTGGCGCGCCGCGGACGCGCACCGGCGACCGACGAGAACACGACGATCGCACCGCGGCCCGCCGACCGCATCGTGGCGGCCAGCACCGTCAGCAGACTGACCTGCGCGGTGTAGTCGGTATGCACGATCGCCGCCGCGTGCGCCGCGTCGGTCTCGGCCCGCGCCTGATCGCCCAGGATCCCGAACGCCACCACTGCCGTCCCGATCGGCCCGTGCTCGGCGACGATCGACGCGACGAGCGGGGCGTGCGACGCGAGGTCGTCGGCGTCGAACTCGCGGACGTGCACGGCGACCGCGCCGGCCGCGCTCACCGCGGCCGCCTCGGCGGTCAGCCGATCGGCTCCCCTGGCCGCCAGGACCACCGTCGCACCGGGCGCCAGCCGGGTAGCCAGCTCGAGACCGATCTCGCTGCGGCCACCGAAGATCACGACCACGCCCGCGCCCGTCGTGTCCTTCATGGCTGCGATTATGTCCTGCGCTAGGTTGGACACCGATGGCTACACCTGGTCGCAAGGCCACGACGCGGCTGACCAACGATGCGCTGGCATTCCTGACCGAGCGGCATCTCGCCATGCTCACCACGCTGCGCGCCGACAACTCCCCGCACGTCGTCGCCGTCGGCTTCACCTTCGATCCCAAGACTCACGTTGCCCGCGTCATCACCTCGGGCGGCACGCAGAAGGCCGTCAACGCCGAGGAACGCGGAGTCGCCGTGCTGAGCCAGGTCGATGGCGCCCGCTGGCTCTCGCTAGAGGGCAGCTCCACGGTCAACGCCGATCCCGACGCGGTGCGCGACGCCGAACTGCGCTACGCCCAGCGCTACCGCACGCCGCGCGTCAATCCCCGGCGCGTCGTGATCGAGGTGCGGATCGAGCGCGTCCTGGGCTCCTCGGAGCTGCTGGACCGCGGCGGCGACGCCTGATGCTCACGACGCCCGATCGCTAGACGGGAACCACCACCAGCTCGTGCGGCCGGTCGTTGACCGACTGCGCTCCATCGGCGGTCACCACCACGATGTCCTCGATGCGCGCGCCCCACTGCCCCGGGAAGTAGATGCCCGGCTCGATGCTGAAGGCCATTCCCTCCTCGAGGGGCAGGTCGTTGCCGGCGACGATGTAGGGCTCCTCGTGCACCGACAGCCCGATGCCGTGGCCGGTGCGGTGCACGAACACCTCGGCCAGCCCCTCGGCGGCCAGCACGTCGCGAGCCGCGGCGTCGACCTGCTCGGCGGTGACGCCGGGGCGCACGGCCGCGACCGCCGCCCGTTGGGCGCGCTGCAGCACGCCGTAGCGCGCGGCGACGTCCTCGTCGGGCTCTCCGATGCTGTAGGTCCGCGTCGAGTCGGAGTTGTACCCGGGCTCGTACGGCCCGCCGATGTCGACGACGACGACGTCCCCCACCTGCAGTGCCCGGTCGGAGCACTCGTGGTGGGGGTCGGCGCCGTTGGGACCCGAGCCGACGATGATGAATGCGACCTCCGAATGTCCTTCGGCGACAATCGCTTCGGCGATGTCGGCCGCGACGTCGGCCTCGGTGCGGCCGGGTATGAGGAACTCGGGCACGCGCGCGTGCACGCGATCGATCGCCGCACCGGCCTTGCGCAGCGCGTCGATCTCGGCGGCGTCCTTGATCATCCGCAACCGGCGCAGCACGTCGGTCGCCAAGACCGGCACCACGCCGAACACGTCCGCCAGCGGCAACAGGTGCAGGGCGGGCATGGCATCGGTCACCGCGGTGGCGACACGGCCACCGCCGAGCGCATCGGCCACCAGGCGGTAGGGGTCGTCGCCGTCGACCCAATCCCGCACTGCCACACCCAGTTCCACGACCGCGGAGTCCTTGAGCGACGCCAGCTCCATCCGCGGGACCACGACGGTCGGCTCACCGTCGGCGGGCAGCACCAGCGCCGTCAGCCGCTCGAAGGTCTGCGCGCGCGAGCCGACGAGGTAGCGCAGGTCGTACCCCGGGGTGATGACCAAACCGGCCAGACCGGCGTCGGCCGCCGCGGCCGTCGCCGCACGCAGCCGCCCCGCGTACACGTCGGTGCCGAATCTGCCCTGCTCACCGGAGTCCATGCCGTCGAGGTTAATCGGCGGGCAGATAGCTGGCGACCTCGACCAAGTTGCCGTCCGGATCGCGGCAGTAATGCGACGTCATCGGGCCCAGCGCGCCCGTCTTGGGCACCGGCCCCTCGGTGATCTGCACGCCGCAGGAGCGCAGGTGCGCACCCACCTCGGCCGGGGTGCTGAGTGCGACGAAGCAGATGTCCACCGTGCCCGGCGCATCGACCTCCGAGGTCACCCAGTTCGGCGCACCCGTCGGCCGCAGGTTCAGCTTCTGGTTGCCGAACCGCAACGCGGTCCGACCCGGCCCGAACGTCTCACGCCGCATGCCGAGGACGCGGACGTACCAGTCGGCGGTGGCGTCGACGTCACGGCAGTTGAGCACCACGTGATCGACGTGATCGACGGAAAACGGCATACCCCACGCTACTGTCACTGCAATGTCCGCACCCGTCATGCTGCTCGACGGCGCCAGCATGTGGTTCCGTTCCTTCTTCGGCGTCCCCTCCTCCATCACCGCACCCGACGGCCGACCGGTCAACGCTGTACGCGGATTCCTCGACACCGTCGCGACACTCGTCGCCAAGGATCGGCCGGGGCGGTTGGTCGTGTGTCTGGATCTGGACTGGCGACCCCAGTGGCGGGTCGACCTCATTCCCTCCTACAAGGCGCACCGCGTCGAGGAGGAGCGCGCCTCCGGTGAGCCCGACGTCGAGGAGGTGCCCGACGACCTCACCCCGCAGGTCGACATGATCATGGCGCTGCTCGACGCGTTCGGCATCGCCACCGCCGGAGCGGTCGGATACGAGGCCGACGACGTGCTCGGCACGCTGGCCGCCAGGGAACGCCGCGACCCCGTCGTGGTGGTGAGCGGAGACCGCGACCTCCTGCAGCTGGTCGCCGACGAGCCGGTGCGCACCAGGGTCTTCTACATCGGCCGCGGCCTGAGCAAGGCCACGCTCTTTGGGCCCGCCGAGGTCGCCGACGTCTACGGCGTGCCCGTGGACCGCGCCGGCCCGGCCTACGCCGAACTCGCGCTGTTGCGCGGGGACCCCTCCGACGGGCTGCCCGGTGTGGCGGGCATCGGCGAGAAGACCGCGACGACGCTGCTCGCCCAACACGGTTCGCTGCAGCGGATCATGGCCGCCGCGGCGGACCCGACGTCGAAGATGCCTGCGGCACAACGGAAGAAGCTCGTGGCGTCCGTCGACTACGTCGCAGCCGCGGAGAAGGTGGTGCGGGTGGCGACCGATGCCGACGTCACCCTGTCGACGCCGACGGACGACCTACCGCTGGCCGCCAGGGACCCGCGCAGGGTGGCCGAACTGGCGGGCGAACTGGGCGTGACGTCGTCGGTCGCGCGCCTGCAGAAGGCGCTCGACGACCTGCCGTCGCGCTAGCGCGGCCTGCCCACCTCGTAGGTGCCGCTGTCGTCCTGGAAGGTCACGGTGACCTGACGTCGGGTGCCGTCGATGCTGACCTCGCAGTCGAACGTGCCGCCCTTGACGACCTTCGGGTTGGCTCCGTTGTTGCAGCTGACATCCTGAACGTTCTTGGCGCCGTAGCCATTCGTCTGATCGCTGAGGATCTGCTGCACGCCGGTCTGGGCGGCCTTGACGTCGAGGTTGGTGGTCACGAAGAAGCCCGGCTTCCAGAAACCGAGGATGCCGACGACGACCAGGACCACGACGACCACCGCCCCGATCACGCCGAGGATGACGCCCCTGGGCCTCTTGGTACCCGACTCGGGGGAGCCGTACGGCGTGTACTGCTGGTTGGGGTCGTACTGCCCGGGCTGCTGGCCGTAGGGCTGGTTCGGATCGTAGGGCCCGTACTGCGGGGCCTGGCCGTACTGCGGCGGCTGTCCGTACTGCGGTTGCTGGCCGTACTGCGGGGCCTGCGGATGCGACGTCGGGCCGTAGGCCGCCGGCGGCTGCCCGTACTGCTCGCCCTGCGGGTATCCCGGCTGCCCGTAGGTGGGCTGCTGATAGGGCTGACCGCCGTACGCGGGAGGCTGCTGACCGTAGGCGGGGGGCTGCTGATTCCAGGCGGAATGCTCGGGCTGCGGCTGCTCAGGCGCCTGCGGCTGCCATGCCGGGTCGGCAGGAGGCTGGCTCGCCCACTGCTGGGAGGGGTCGGATCCCTGCGGTCCGCTCATCGTCACTCCTTGGTGGTCAACTCGTCGGGTTCGCGACGCTGCCGACACCCTACCCCGCATCAACAGCGACGACGCCGCGCCGAATCGCGTCGATCGCGCGTTTTGCGGTCGCCCGCAGAGCGGGTGTCGGAGCGGCATTGCGCACCTGGTCGAGCAGATCGAGCACCTGTCGGCACCACCGCACGAAATCGCCTGCCGACAAGGGAGATCCGCTGCCGGAGGCATCCGAGGCGGCCAGCGACGCCGACAGCTCACCGGTCGTCGCCCAGCGGTGGATCGCGGCCACGAAACCGGCGTCCGGTTCGCGACTCGCCGGGAGCCGGTGGCGCTGCTCGTCGGCGCGAATCTCCGACCACGACCGGCGGGTCTGAGACAGCGCGCGGCGCATGGCCGGCGTGGCGTTCTCCACGACCAGCGACGCGCCGGGGGCGTCGCCCCGCGACTCGAACAGCACCGCCGAGACGACCCCGGCCAGTTCGGCGGCGTCCAGACCGTTCCACGTTCCGCTGCGCAGACATTCGGCGACGAGCAGGTCGCTCTCGCTGTAGATGCGCGACAGCAGCAGGCCGTCGGCCGTGACCTTTAGGTCACCGCCGTCGACCGCGTCGATGAAGCCTCGCTCGGTGAGCAGCAGCACGATGCGGTCGAAGGTGCGGGCCAGCGAGTTCGTCGCCGCCGCCACCTTCTTCTGGATGTCGGCGTTGTCGCGCTCGATGCGCAGGAAACGCTCGGCGAGGCGGACCTGGTCCTCGCGGTCGGCGAGGTGATGCGCGGGGTGGGTCCGCAATTGTTCACGCAGCGCGGCCAATTCGGGATCGACGTCGTGCTCGCGATCGTGACCGCCGGGAGAACGCTTCGGACGCCCGCCGGGGACCCGCAACCCGGCGGCCGCGGAGCGCAGCGCCGACGCGACGTCACGCCGCACGCGCGGCTGGCGGTGCTCGACACGCTTGGGCAGCGTCATGGTCCCGACCTTGGCGGACGAGCCGGAGAAGTCCGTCGACGATATGCGGCCTGCCCAACGGTCTTCGGTCAACACCAGCGGCCGGGGATCGTCGCCGTCGCCGGCCGGTTCGAGCACGACCGCCAGGCCACCGCGACGCCCCTGCCCGATGGTGATGATGTCGCCGCGGCGCAGCGCCGCGAGCGCATCGTTGGCCGCCTGGCGCCGCTGCAGTCGCGACGCCCGCGACTGGGCCCGTTCGCGGTCGGCGATGGTGGCGCGCAACCGCGCGTACGCCAGGATCGCGGCGTCGCGGCCGCCGAACTGCGCGGCGATCTCGTCCATCATCCGTTCGCCCCGCGTCACCCCGCGGACGAGGCCGACCACCGAGCGGTCGGCCTGGAACTGGGCGAAGGACCGCTCCAGCAGCCGGTGCGCCTGCTCGGGTCCCATCTGGTGGGCGAGGTTGATCGTCATGTTGTACGACGGCGCGAACGAGCTGCGCAGCGGGAAGGTTCGGGTGGAGGCCAGGCCCGCCACGTCGGCCGGTTCGACGTCCGGATGCCACAGCACGACCGCGTGCCCCTCGACGTCGATGCCACGCCGGCCCGCGCGCCCGGTCAACTGGGTGTACTCCCCCGGCGTCAACGGCGCGTGCTGCTCCCCGTTGAACTTCACCAACCGCTCCAGCACGACGGTGCGGGCGGGCATGTTGATGCCCAATGCCAGTGTCTCCGTGGCGAATACGGCCTTCACCAGACCCGCGGTGAAGAGCTCCTCGACGGTGTGGCGGAACACCGGCAGCAGCCCCGCGTGGTGGGCGGCCAGGCCGCGCAGCAGGCCTTCGCGCCATTCGTAGTAGCCGAGCACCGCGAGGTCGGCGTCGTCGAGGTCGGCACAGCGTCGGTCGATCACCTCGGAGATGCGCGCGCGCTCGCGGTCGTCGGTGAGCCGCAGCGACGACCGCAGGCACTGCTTGACCGCGGCGTCGCAACCGGCGCGGGAGAAGACGAAGGTGATCGCGGGCAGCAGCCCCTCGTGGTCGAGCACGCCGATGACGTCGGGGCGCGACGGCGGTCGGTAGATGGTCGGCCGCCCCCGGTTGCCCGCTCTGCCCCGGCCGCGGGGCTGCCAGTCCGAGAGCCGGTCGGCCTCCCTGCGGTGGGCGATGTGGCGGATCAGATCGGGGTCCACCAGCGTGCGGTTCGCGGCGCCGTCGGGCCCCCCGTCGGTGCCCTCGAACAGGTCGTAGACGCGCTTGCCGACCATCATGTGCTGCCACAGCGGCACGGGCCGGTGCTCGTCGACGACGACGGTGGTGTCGCCACGCACGGTCTGGATCCAGCCGCCGAACTCCTCGGCGTTGCTCACCGTGGCCGACAGGCTGACCAGGCGGACGTCCTCGGGCAGGTGCAGGATCACCTCCTCCCACACCGCGCCGCGCATCCGGTCGGCGAGGAAGTGGACCTCGTCCATGACGACGTGCGAAAGACCTTGCAGCGCATGGGAATTGGCGTACAGCATGTTGCGCAGCACCTCGGTCGTCATCACGACCACGGGGGCGTCGCCGTTGACGTTCTGATCCCCGGTCAGCAGCCCGATGCGCTCGGCGCCGTACCGCTGGACCAGGTCGTTGTGCTTCTGGTTGCTCAGCGCCTTGATCGGGGTGGTGTAGAAGCACTTGCGGCCCGCGGCCAGCGCGAGGTGCACCGCGAACTCGCCGACGACCGTCTTGCCGGCCCCGGTCGGCGCGCACACCAGCACCCCGTGCCCGTTCTCCAGTGCCTGGCACGCCCGGGTCTGGAAGCCGTCGAGGGAGAACGGCAGCTGAGCGGCGAAGTCGTCGAGTTGGGTTGGCGCCGACGACGACTCAGGTGGCTTGGTCATCGATGCCCAGCCGGGACGGAGCGGGCACGGCGGTGGGCGGCTCCACGGGCTCCACGGCACCCAGTGGTGCGGCCACGTCGTCGGGCACCTCCTCCAGTGCCGCGCGCCGCGCCTTGCGCCGGTCGTGGACGCGCGCGACCTGGATGGCGATCTCGAGCAGCAGCGACAGCGCCGTCGCGAGTGCCAGCATCGAGAACGGATCCGAGCCGGGCGTGGCGAAGGCGGCGAACACGAAGAGTGCGAAGATCAGCCCCCGCCGCCACGCCTTGAGCCGCTCGTAGGGCAGCATCCCGACGAGGTTCAACATGATGATCAGCAGCGGGAACTCGAAGCTGATGCCGAACACCAGCAGCAGATTGAGCAGGAACCCGAAGTACTGGTCGCCGTTGAGGGCCGTGATCTGGACGTCGCTGCCCACGGTCAGCAGGAAGCTCAACGCCTTGGACAGCACCACGTAGGCGAGCACCGCGCCCGTCACGAACAGCACCGCGCCGAAGAATACGAACGCCGAGGCGAAGCGACGCTCCTTCTGATACAGCCCCGGGGTGATGAACGCCCACAGCTGCTGCAGCCACACCGGGCACGCCAACACGACGCCCGCGGTCAAAGCGACCTTGAACCGCAACATGAACTGATCGAACGGGGCCGTCGCCAGCAGTCGGCACTGACCGTCGGGAGCGATGTCGGCGCGCGACGACGGCGGCAGCGAGCAGTACGGCTGCCGTAGCCAGTCACCGAGGCTGGGCAGACCCAGGAACCCGTGGGTGTACCAGATGAAACCGAACACCGTGGTGACGAGGATGGCGGCGACCGCGATCAGCAGGCGGTTGCGGAGCTCCTGCAAGTGGTCGACGAGCGACATGGTGCCGTCGGGATTGGCCTTCGATCGGCGACGGCGCGGATCGAGCTTCTTGAACAGTCCGGGGGTCTGCACGGGTTGTCTGGGCACCACTCAGCGGCGCTGCCTCGCGGCGCGCCGGGGGGTTGAGTCGATCAGGCCGGTCGCTGCTCGGGGTGCTGCTGGGGCGCAGGCGACGGCTCGACGCGCTCCGACGCGATGGGCGTCGGCGACGCAGCGGGCTTGGCCGCCTCGTCGTCGGCCTTGCCATCGGACTGCATTTCCTTGATCTCCGACTTGAAGATGCGCATCGACTTGCCCAGCGAACGCGCGGCGTCGGGGAGCTTCTTCGCCCCAAACAACAGCACGAAGATCGCGATGACGATCAACCAGTGCCACGGTTGCAAACCACCCAATTTGGACACCTCCAGATGTTGCGGACGAGTCTACTCGTCATTGCCGACACTCATGGCCCGGTAGGCGTCCAACGCCGTGACCGCGGCGTCGCGCACGCGGTCGGCCAGCGATTGCGGCTGCAGGACGCGCACCGCCGCGCCGAAACCGAGGACGAACCGCGCCATCCACGCCTCGGACGCGAACGTCATGGCCGCCTCGCAGGCGCCGTCGGGCAACTCCCGAAGCACCCGCAGCGGGTAGTAGTCGAACATCCAGGCCGCCGACCGGTCGATCAGCAGCGTCGCCGACGGCAGCGACGGGTCGGCGTCGAACAGCGACGTGTCCGGGCGGGCCTGCACGGCGGGCTCCGGCGGTGCGGACCGTTCGTCGAGCACCCGGGCGTCGACGATGCGGTCGAACCGGAACAGCCGCACGGCCTCGGCGGTGCGGCACCACGCCTCGAGATAGGTGTGGTCGGCCACCAGGACCACCCGGATCGGGTCGACGATCCGACTCGACAACCTGTCGTGGGACGCCGAGTAGTAGTCGATGGCCAGGGCCCGTCCGTCGCGCACGGCCGAGCGCACGGCCGCCGCTGCCTCGCTCTCGATCGGTGCGGGTTCTTCGGTCGCGGCGCTGACGCCGTCGCGCGACCCCGTCGCCGTGCCCGCGGCCGACTCGATCTTGGCGATCGCGCTACGGGCGGCCTCCGGGTCGACGATGCCGGGCACCTCGAGCAGCGCCCGCAGCGCCACCAGGATGCCGGTGGCCTCCGGCGAGGTCAGACGCAGCGGATGGTCCATGCCCGCGGAGAACGTGACGTCGATGGTGTCACCGGAGAACTCGAAGTCGATGAGGTCGCCGGGACCGTACCCGGGTAGACCGCACATCCAGAGCTGATCGAGGTCGAGGGTCAGCTGCTGCTCGGTGACGCCGAGTTCGGCCGCCGCCTCGGCACGGGTGATCCTCGGATTGGCCTGAAAGTACGGGACCATGTTCAGCAGCCGGACCAGCCGGGTCGACACGCTACTCATGCGCGATCCGCTCCGCTTCTCGCTGGGCTACTCATGCGGGCACACCCTCGCCCGCCTGCGCCCGCAACCGCTCGATCACGTCGTCGCGTAGGGATCCCGGCTCCAGCACGATCGCGTCGGCGCCGTAGCCGGCGATCTCCCGCGCCAGCCGGTCCTGCCTGCCGATGTCCAGGGCGATCTCGTCGCCGGCGCGCCCGGCCAGCGTCCGCGGAGCGACCGACGCGGCCTGGCGCCGCAGCGCCGTCGCGCGGTCGTGGGCCACCCAGACCCGGGCTTGCGCGCTCGGCGGCCACTCGGCGACCGCGCGGTGCACGATGTCCCTGAGGTCGACGCCGTCGGGCCGCTGCACCGCGTTCCGCGGACCGATGGGCGCGACGTCGGCGTCGATGCGCGACAAGCGGAACGTCCGGGTGGCGTCGCGGGTGCGGTCGTGCCCCACCAGATACCACCGCCCGCGGTAGGTGACGACGCCCCACGGTTCGACGACGCGCACGGTGTAGGGATCGCTGCGCGAGGCGCGATGCCTGAACTCGACGGCCTGGCCGGAATCGATGGCGGCCAACAGGATTCCGAGCACGTCCTCCGAACCGCGCAGGCCGGGTAGGGCCGCGGTCGTGGTGATCGCGACGGCCGACTCGGGCGCGTCGACGTCGACGCCCGCCGCCCGCAACTTCAGCAGCGCGCCCTGGGTGAGCGTGACCATCTCCGGGGACTCCCAGAGTTGTGTCGCCATCGCGACGGCGGCGGCCTCGTCGGCGGTCAGCTCCACCGGAGCCAACGCGTACGCCTCGCGGTTGATCCGGTAACCCTCGGTCGGGTCCAGTGCGGACACCCGGCCCGTCTCCAACGGGATGCCGAGGTCGCGGAGCTCGTTCTTGTCGCGTTCGAACATCCGCGAGAAGGCCTCGTCCGTGGCGCTCTCGGAGTAGCCCGACACGGTCTCCCTGATCCGCTCGGCCGTGATGAACGTCCGGGTCGACAGCAGCGCGATGACGAGGTTCATCAACCGTTCGACCTTCGAGATCCCCACGGATTGACAGCTTAGGGGGCCGCCACCCCCGGGTGTGGCAGCACAGGTCGTGGCGTGTGCTGGACGGACGCCGCCGCGCGCAGGAGAGCGGCCTCGGCCACGGCGCGCGACACGCCGCGGTCGGCCAGCACGTCGAGCAGCTCGGCGAACGTACGGCAGACCGTGACGCGGCCGGTGCGCTCGGCGACCGTCCAGGCGCGCGCGGCGACACGGACCCGCAGCCGGGGGCTCAGTCGGGACGCGGCCGCCGCGACGGCGATCCGGCGACGGGGCCCGGCGACGAGCGCCGCCATCGGTTCGTCGGGCATCGCTGCACACGCGCCGCACATCAGGGCATCACGTCACCGCAGTTGGGCCCAAGCACCTGCCCCACGAACAGATTTCCGCCGGGGTCGGAGGCCAGCAGGACGGCCGTGGGGGCGACCTCGTCGGCGGTGCCGAACCGCCCCAGGGGAAGTTCGCCGCGCTTGGCGACCCGCCAGTCCTCGTCGATGCCCTGCAGCAGCGGGGTCTCGATGGGTCCCGGGGCGATCACGTTGACGAGCACCCCCTGCGAAGAGACCTCCAGCGCAGTGGATTTCGACATCGCCATGACACCCGCCTTGGCGGCCGCGTAATGCGCCAGCGACGCGCCGCCCTTGATCCCCAGTTGCGATGCGACGTTGACGATGCGGCCGGCACCGGCGGCCAGCATGCCGGGTAGCACCGCCCGGTTCAGCAGGAACACGCTGGCCAGGTCGACCTCCAGGGTCTCGCGCCACTGCGCCAGCGACATCTGCGCGAGCGGAGACTGGGTGAGGATGCCGTGCGAGGTGACCAGGACGTCGAGGCCACCCAGCAGGTCCGACGCCTGCGCGACGGCACCGGTGACCTGCCGTTCGTCGGTGGCGTCGAACACCAGCCCCGCCGTGGCGCCGACGTCGACCGCGGCGTCGACGACCGACTCGGAGCGGTCGGCCAGCACCACGCGGGCGCCGGCGGCCACGAAGTGCGCGGCGATCGCCCTGCCGATTCCGCTGGCCGCACCGGTCACCAGTGCGGTGCGCCCGGCGAGCAGCGTGCTCTGCGGGATGCCCATGTGCCTCCTCCTGGGTCAGTCGCGCATCGCCACGGTCAGCGCACCGTCGACCACGATCGCCTGGCCGTTGACGTAGGAGGCGCCCTCCCCCGCCAAGAACGTGGCGACGGAGGCGATCTCGTCGGGACGCCCGACCCGGCCCGCGGGGATGTACGCACCGGCGGCGCGGAGGCCGTCGGCGCCGAGCGAATTCACCTCGTCCAGGGACTGCGGGGTCTCGACGAGTCCGGGGATGATGGCGTTCGCCCGGATGCCGCGAGGCCCGAATTCGACGGCCAGGCTGCGCACCAGGCCGATCACCCCAGCCTTCGCCGTCGCATAGTGCGCATGGTCGCCCCAGCCGTAGACACCGCCCGCGATCGAGGACACCGCGACGATCGAGCCACCCGCGCCGAGGTGGCGGACCGCGGCACGGGCGGTGCGCATCACGCCGTGCAGATCGACCTGCAGCACGTCGTCCCACTGTTCGTCGGTCATCGCGGCGAACGACGCCGCGCGCAGGATGCCCGCGTTGGCGATCGCGGTGTCCAGCCGACCCCAGCGGGCCACCGCCGCGTCGACGAAGCCCGTGACCGACGCGGTGTCACGGACGTCGACGTCGATCACCACGCCCTCGCCGCCGCTCGCGTCGACGGCCAGGGTCGTGGCCGGGTCGTGCGGATCGCGGGGGTAGCTGCCGATGGCGACGCGGTACCCGGCCCGGGCCAGCGCGACGGCGGTGGCGGCGCCGATCCCCGAGGCGGCACCGGTGACGACCGCAACGGGCGCGTCGCTGCTCACGCCGGCGCACCCTCGGTCGGCTGCGACTCCTCGACGTCTCGAGGCGTGACCACGGTGCGCGCGAACGTCACCACGACGGCGGAGATCACCGCGCCGACCGCGCCGACCCACAGCGCCGCGGTCGCGTACCCCACCGACGCCGCGGTCAGCCCGGTGAGGATGACGCCGGCGATGATGGCCCCGGGTTGACTCATCGCGCCGATGAAGGAGCTGCCCGTCGCCCGGCAGTCGACGCTGAAGCACTCGGCCTGCAGGAACATGATCGCCGCGTACGGACCGAGCAGGAAGAACAACCCCATCATGTAGGTGACGATGACGTAGCCGGGGTTGGCCGGACCGAGCAGCATCGCGGCGAAGAAGACACCCGACGCCAGCCATCCGACGGCGATGGTGTTGCGCCTGCCGAACCGGTCGCCCGCCCAGCCGTGGGCCAGGTACCCCAGCGCGCCCACCAGGTTGGACACCACCACCATCAGCAGGGTGTTCGACGCGTCGATGCCCTTGCCGGTTTCCAGCACGGTGGTGCCGAGCACCGAAAACGTCTGAATCGCAAACCAATTGAAGAACCACGCGATCGACAGGACGAGCGTGTTGCGCAGGTGCACCCCGTGGAAGATCCGCTTGAAGGGCGCGGCGGCGTGGTCGTCGGCGTCGTAGGAGGCGGCCAGCGCGCTCGCCCCAGCCGCGTCGCCGGCCTGGCGCAGCCGCCGGATCCGTTGTTGCAGCACGAATTGCGGGCTCTCCCGCAGCGTCCGGCAGAGCAGCGCGACCAGCACGGCCGGGATGGTGGCCAGTAGGAACGCCAGCCGCCACGAGTCCGCACCGAAGGCCGCGGTGACGACGGCGACGAACGCGGCGGCCAGCAGCGCACCAATCGGCCAGCCGGTCTGCACCATGGAGTACACGAAACCGCGGTGGCGGCGGATCTTCTCGTCCTCTGTGACCGCGTACAACTCGTTCAGGTAGGTGGCGTTGACGGATTGCTCGGCCAACCCGAGGCCACTGATCGATCGGATCCCGATCAGGGAGGCCGCGCCGGTCGTGGCCGCGGTGGCCGCCGACGATGCCGCGGTGCCCGCGACGGAGATGATCATCCCCCGTCGCCGGCCCAGTCGGTCCACCATCGGACCGACCAGCAGCACGACGATCGCGGTGCCCACGCTGACCAGTGTGGACACCAGCAGGGCGTGGCTGGTGCTCCAGTGGAAGGCCTCGCCGATCCGCGGGAGCAGGGTGCCGAAGAGGATGAAGTCGTAGACCGCGATGGTCCAGGCGAAGAACGCAATGCCGGTGGCGCGGCGCGTCTCTCGTACGCCGACCCGCCGCAGCGGCGACGTCGCGTCGGCGGCGGCCGGCTCTGGGGAGGTGGTCATGACGGGCCCCTACGCCTTCGGCGCGCGCGGCCGGCGCGCCAGGAAGTCGTCGGCGATGGCGTCGAACGTGGTCCACGTGACGCCCTCGTGGGCGTTGATGTGCTCGATGAGACGCTCGAGCATCAACAGCACCTGCGGACGCCCCGACACGTCCGGGTGAATCGTGAACGTGAAGACCGCATAGTCGCTTTCGCGGTAGACCCAGTCGAACTGATCGCGCCACATCTCCTCGATGTGCCGGGGGTTGACGAATCCGTGGCTGTTGGGGCTGGTCTTGATGAACATCATCGGCGGCAGGTCGTCGAGGTACCAGCTCGCCGGGATCTCGACGAGATCGGTCTCCTGACCGCGCACCAGCGGCTTCATCCAGCTGGACGCCGGCTGGTCGTAGTCGATCGGAGTCCAGGAGTCCCCGACGCGCACGTAGTACGGCTCGAAGTCCCGGTGCATCAGCGAGTGGTCGTACTTGATGCCCCGCTCGATCAGCAGTTCGTTGGTGACCCTGCTGAACTCCCACCACGGCGCGACGTATCCGGTGGGCCGTAGGCCAGTCCTCGTCGAGATGAGGTCGATGCAGTGGTCCAGGATCTCGGATTCCTGCGCGCGGCTCATCGCGATCGGATTCTCGTGGCTGTAGCCGTGGACCCCGATCTCGTGCCCGGCGGCGACCACCTCCTCGAACTGATCGGGGAACGTCTCCACGGAGTGCCCCGGCCAGAACCACGTGGTGGTCAGTCCGTAGCGGTCGAAGAGCCGGTTGAGCCGCGGCACGCCGACCTCGCCGGCGAACAGTCCGCGGCTGATGTCACCCGGCGAGTCCTCGCCACCGTAGGAGCCGAGCCAGCCCCCCACGGCATCGACGTCGACGCCGAAGGCGACGAATATCTCCTTGCCATTGGCCTTGGTCACGGTGATCATTCCCTTCCAATTACCTTGCGAGCAGCGGACATTGGGATCAGGCGTACACGTCGAGGGCGGCGACGACCTCGGCTGCGGTGCGCTGCGAGGACAGCAGCAGCGCCATCGCGACGCGGGCCTGCGGGGCGGGCAGCGCGACCGGAACGGCGCCGGCGGCCACCAGGTCGACGCCACCCCCGGCGCCGTAGATGGGGACGATCGGTCCCGCCGCCGCGCGCGTCGACAGCGCGACGACCACACCGGCGCGGCAGATCTCGGCCACGCTCTCGGCCACGCCGGGCGGCGCGTTGCCGGTTCCCAAGGCGGCCAGCACGATTCCCCGGGCTCCCGCCGCCACGGCGGCGCGCAGCAGCACGTCGTCACTGCCGAGGTAGGCGGTGACCACGTCCACGCGGACCGAGTCGAAGTCGGCGGTCGGGAGGGCCAGCGGTGCCGGTCGTGGCGAAACACGCTGCAGCTCCGCGGTTCCCGAATGCACGCCACCCACGGCGCCCGCCGGATTGGTGAAGGCCGAGAGGTCCACGGTGTGCGACTTGCGGACCCCCCTGGCCGCCCACACCGACCCCCCGAAGACGACCAGCGCGCCGCGGCCGCGGGCGGCGGGGTCGGCGGCGACGGTGATCGCGTCGCGCAGGTTGCGCGGACCGTCGGCATCGGCGGCGTCGGCGGCCCGCTGCGCGCCGGTGAGCACGACGGGTTCGGCGCCGTCGCGGACGAGGTCGAGCAGGATCGCCGTCTCCTCCATGGTGTCGGTGCCGTGGGTGACCACCACGCCGTCGACGTCGACACGGTGCAGCTGGCGCTCGACCTCCTCGGCGAGAGCCCTCGCGTCGGCGAGCGTCATGCGATAGGAGCCGATCCGCAGCACGTCGCGGTGTTCGACGGCGACGCCGTCCATCGCCACGCCGGCCAGGGTGGTGGCGGCGTCATCGACCGCCGTCACCGCACCGCCGGCGCGGCGCGACGAGATGGTCCCGCCGGTGGCGAGGACGACGACGCGGGGCATGGGTTCGACCGTTCCGTCGGAGTGGACGTGGGCACGTACTGGCCGGCACGGGGCACGGCACACGGCAAGTACAACCCACCCAAACGTTTGGCGCAAAGGTTTGGGCCAAACGTTTGGGTAAATTCGGGGGAACCGCCGTGTTACGTCGCAGGCCCGCCGCTAGGGTCATGGTTTGCGGGCGCGCACGGACCCGCGTTGCCACGTCGAGGAGGGCGATGACGGACACGGGGACGCCCGCCGAGAGCCGCCCGGCGCCCGTCACGCTGCGGATGATCGCCGAGCAGGTCGGCGTCAGCGTGTCGACGGTGTCCCGCGTGCTGAACGCGGGTGACGCCGAGGCACTGCGGTGGGCGTCGGCTCAGACGGTCGCCCGGATCAGGGAGTACGCGGCCGCACGGGCGTATCGACCCAACCCGCACGCCGCGAGTCTGCGTACCTCGAGGTCGTCGCTCATCGGCGTGCTGGTCCCCCGGTTGCAGGACTTCGTCCTCGCCACGGTCTACGAGGGCATCGACGAGGCCGCCACGGAGAACGGCTTCTCGACGTTCGTCACCAACTCCCTCGACGACCCCGCCAGCAGGGCGGTGCGCACCGAGATGATGCTGCAGCGTCGTGTCGAGGGAATGATCTTCGGCGACGCCCGCGACGACGACGCACTGCTCGCCGACCTCGCCGCGCGCGGAGTTCCGTTCGTG
Organism: Mycolicibacterium madagascariense; assembly: GCF_010729665.1. NCBI lineage: Bacteria > Bacillati > Actinomycetota > Actinomycetes > Mycobacteriales > Mycobacteriaceae > Mycobacterium > Mycolicibacterium madagascariense. Next base: position 3,499,368 of record NZ_AP022610.1, read on the forward strand.
CTGGTGTCGCGGCGCAGCGCCGACCACGCGTCGGTGACGTGCGACGACCTGCTCGGCGGCACGCTGGTCGGGCGTCGGCTCCTCGAGGCCGGCCGGCGCGACCTCGCCGTGCTCGCCGGGCTGCCGTTCGCCTCGACGGCCATCGAACGGACCAGGGGCGCGGTTCGGGCCTTCGCCGACGCCGGGCTGCGGGTCCCCAAGGAGCGCATCGCGTGGGGCCCGTTCGACGCCGCGGGCGGTCGGGAGGCCGCCGAGAAGCTCCTGGCCACCGAGCCGTACCCGGACGCGATCTTCGCCACCAACGACTTCGCCGCGATCGGGGCGATGGGTGTGCTGCGGGACCGGGGCCTGCGGGTCCCCGACGACATCTCGCTCATCGGATACAACGACACCCCGCTCGCGGCCGAGCTGCCCATCCCCCTGACCACCGTGCACTCCCCCATGCACGAGATGGGCCGCCACGGCGTGAACCTGCTGATCGACGTGCTCGGTGGCGCGGACCCCGAATCGGTGCGGCTGGACCCGACGCTGATCGTCCGGGAGTCGGGGTGAGCGGCGGGGCCTACATCGAGGCGATGAGCCGCTTCACGCGTTCGTCGACCGAGCGGAACGGGTCCTTGCACAGGACCGTGCGCTGAGCCTGGTCGTTGAGCTTCAGGTGCACCCAGTCGACGGTGAAGTCGCGTCCGGCGGCCTGCGCGGCGCTGATGAATTCGCCGCGCAGCTTCGCGCGCGTGGTCTGGGGCGGCTCGTTGACCGCGGCCTCGATGTCCTCGTCGGTGGTGATCCGCGCCGCCAAACCCTTGCGCTGCAACAGGTCGAAGACCCCACGACCGCGTTTGATGTCGTGGTACGCCAGGTCGAGCTGGGCGATCTTGGGATCGGACAGCTCCATGTCGTAGCGGTTCTGGTAGCGCTCGAACAGCTTGCGCTTGATCACCCAGTCGATCTCGGTGTCGACCTTGGCGAAGTCCTGGCTCTCCACCGCGTCGAGCTGGCGGCCCCACAGATCGACGACCTGCTCGATCTGGGCGTTGGGCTCGCGGGTCTGCAGGTGTTCGACGGCGCGGCTGTAGTACTCGCGCTGGATGTCCAGCGCGCTGGCCTGCCGTCCGCCGGCCAGGCGCACCGGGCGCCGACCGGTCAGATCGTGGCTGACCTCGCGGATCGCCCGAATCGGGTTGTCCAGCGAGAAGTCCCGGAACGGTACGCCCGCCTCGATCATCTCCAGCACCAGGGCGGCCGTGCCCACCTTCAGCATGGTGGTCGACTCGCACATGTTGGAGTCACCGACGATGACGTGCAGCCGCCGGTACTTCTCGGCGTCGGCGTGCGGCTCGTCGCGGGTGTTGATGATGGGCCGGCTGCGCGTCGTCGCGCTGGAGACGCCCTCCCAGATGTGCTCGGCACGCTGGCTCAAGCAGAACGCCGCGGCCTTCGGGGTCTGCAGCACTTTGCCCGCGCCACAGATCAATTGGCGCGTGACCAGGAACGGCAGCAGGACGTCGGAGATCCTGGAGAACTCGCCCGCGCGGACGATCAGATAGTTCTCGTGGCAGCCGTAGGAGTTGCCGGCCGAGTCGGTGTTGTTCTTGAACAGGTAGATGTCGCCGCCGATGCCCTCGTCGGCGAGGCGCTGCTCGGCGTCGATCAGCAGGTCCTCCAGGACCCGCTCACCCGCGCGGTCATGGGTGACGAGCTGGACGAGGCTGTCGCATTCGGCCGTCGCGTACTCGGGATGGGACCCCACGTCGAGGTACAGCCGAGCGCCGTTGCGCAGGAACACGTTGGAACTGCGGCCCCACGAGACGACGCGGCGGAACAGATAGCGCGCGACTTCGTCGGGAGAAAGGCGTCGGTGACCGTGAAAAGTGCACGTCACACCGAATTCGGTCTCAATGCCCATGATTCGCCGCTGCACCTAGCCGAGCTTACGGGTTACCGGAGACGTGCGTCGTGACACCCACCAGCCCATCCGTAAACGGCTCGGTCGTCGAGGTCGTCGGCGGGCCACCGGACGACGCCGATCGGGGCTACAGTCAGCCCCGACAAGGATCAGGCCCTGGCCGACGTGCCAGGTCGTCGGAGGAGGAGATTCTGATGGGCTTCAACCCCAGGGATGCCATCGAGTCGGTCAAGGACATCGCCACGAACGCCATCGACCGGACCGCCGACATCGTCGACAGCGCGGGTCACATCCTCAAGGGCGACGTGTCCGAGGGCGTGCAGGGCATCGTCGAGAGCTCGATGGACATCGCCACCCACTCGGTCGACAAGCTCAAGGAGATCGCCACGGGCAGGTCGGACACCCTCGACGACGTCATCGACTGAGCGCGGCCTCCGTCGTCGTAACGGGCGCGATGAGCAGCGTCGCGAGCAGCCCGGCGAGCAGGAACCCCGCTGCCAGCCAGCTGCCCAACGCCACGCCGTGCGCCATGGCGGCACGCGCCGCGTCGGCGACGGCGGCGGTCTGCGGGGCTGCGGCGAGCCCGTCGATCGCGGCCCCGGCACTACCGACGACCACACTGGTCAGCCGGTGCGCCTGATCCGCGGGTAGCCCGGCCGCGGTCAGGTCCGAGCCGAGGCGGCTAGTGAAGATGCTGAAGAACGTCGTGGTCAGCACCGCGATGCCCAGCGCCGAACCCAGCTGCCGAAACACGCTCTGCACCCCGGACCCCTGACCCGCACTCGGTTCGGGCACCTCGGCCAGCACGACGTTGGTCACCTGGGCCGTCGCGAACCCCACGCCGATGCCGTAGACGAACAACGCCGCGGCGACCGCCCACCACGAGGCGTCCGGGCGCGCGACCATGCCGAGACCGACCAGGCCGACGGCCTCCAGCGCCAACCCGAGGCGGACGAGTCCCAGCGCCGACATCGACGTCGCCAGGCCGAAGCTCGCCCCGCTCGCGACGAAACTGCCGACGGCGATGGGGACGAGGGCCAACCCCGCCTGCACCGGGCTGTATCCGAGCGCGAACTGCAGCCACAGCGGGAGCACCGCGACGATGCCGAATTCGCCGAGACCGATGATGAGCGTGGCGACGTTGCCGCTGCGGAACGAGCCGATCGAGAACAACCGGACGTCCATGAGCGCCGTCGTCGGCTGCCCGGCCGGGGTGGCCCTGGCGAGCGCGACCTGTCGGACCACGAAGGCGGCCAGGGCGGCGGCGGCGAGCACCAGCGCGACCAGGACCGGCGACGGCCCGCGCGTCCACGAGACCCCGAGCGCCCGCAGCGGTGCAATGCTCACGACCCAGCCGTAGGTGCGCCCCTCGATCAACCCGAAGGCGAGCAGGCCCAGCCCGACGATGGACAGCGCCGCACCGGCGACGTCGACGCGTCCCGGGGTGCGCGGCGAACGCGGCAGGAACGCGACGGCGCCGAGGCAGATGACGACGACAAGAGGGATGTTGATGCCGAAAGCCCAACGCCACGAAGCGTGTTCGGACAGCCAGCCGCCCAGGAGGGGGCCCAGTGCCGTCGCCGCGCCGATGGTGGAACCCCACACCGCGAACGCCTGACCGCGGGCCTTGCCCGTGAACAGGGCGTTGAGCAGTGACAGCGACGTCGGCAGGATCAGCGCTGCCCCGGCCCCCTGCAGGAAGCGCGCCACCACCAGCAGGGCGCCCGTCGGGGCGAGACCGGCCAGCAGGCTGGTGGCGCCGAAGAGTACGACGCCGGTGAGGAACACCCGGCGCGCCCCGAGGATGTCGGCCACCCGCCCGACCACGAGCAGCAGTGCGGCGAAGACGATGGCGTAGGACTCCTGGATCCACTGGGCCTGCGCCGACGTCACGCCGAGATCCCGCACGATCGATGGGACGATGACGTTGACGATGGTCGTGTCGACCACGATGAGCGCCACCCCGAGTGCGATGGCGATCAGACCGAGCCATCGGGTGGCCGTCGAGGAGAGGTGCACAGCAATTACCTTTACGATGAAGTATCTTTTTCGCGAAGTTATCGCGGCCACGTCGGCGCTGTCAAACGCGGGAGGAGGAGAGCATGGGCGAATCGCCGCCCGATGACGTCGCGGCGCACCGTGCCCGGGTCATGGCCGGCCTGCGCGGTTACGGCGCCACGTTCACCGAAGTCAGCCGACGATTCGCGACCTGGCTGTCACTGCACCACACCGACGCCGTGGCCCTGCTGGAGATCTTCGAGGCCGAGCAACTCGGAAGTCCTTTGACGCCAGCACGATTGGGCGAGCGCGTCTCGCTGACGTCCGGCGCGACGACCGCGTTGATCAATCGCCTCGAACGCGCCGAGCACGTCGTGCGGTCGCGGGAGCACGCCGACCGGCGCGTCGTCACCCTGCACACCACCGCCCAGGTCGCCACGCTGGCCGAGGAGTACTTCGGGCCGCTCGGCGCACGCCTGGATGCCATGATGACGCGCTATCCGCCCGTACAGCTCCGGCTGTTCGAGACGTTCGTCCACGATCTGCGCGCCACCATGGAGGCGCATCTACGCGACGGCGATGCGCCTACTCGGCGACCGAATCCTCCACCGGGAGAAGCGATTCCAACGCCGGGCCCGTGATGCGCCGGAACGCGCGCCGCGGACGGTTGGCATCGAGGATCGCGATCTCCAGCGTGGCGGGACCGAGCGTACGGGGCTCGGCGCCGTTGGCGGTGCTCTCCGCGATGCCCGACTTGAGCGCGTCGATGGCGATCTTGGTGGCCTCGCTCAGTCCGGCGTCACCGGTGTAGGACTCCTTGAGCGCGTTGAGGATTGGCTCGGTGTTGCCACCCATCGCGACGTACTCGGGCTCGTCGTAGATCGACCCGTCGTAGGTGATGCGGTAGAGCTCCGGCGTCTTCGTCTCGCCGTAGTGGGCGACCTCGGCGACGCACAGCTCGACCTCGTAGGGCTTGGCCTGCTCGGTGAAGATGGTGCCCAGCGTCTGGGCGTACACGTTGGCGAGCTGGCGCCCCGTGACGTCCCGTCGGTCGTACGCGTAGCCGCGCGTGTCGGCGAACTGGATGCCGCCGCGGCGCAGGTTGTCGAACTCGTTGAACCGCCCGACCGCGGCGAAGCCCACCCGGTCGTAGAGCTCGGACACCTTCTGCAGGGACCGCGACGGGTTCTCCGCCACGAACAGCACGCCCCCGGAGTAGATCAGCACCACGACGCTGCGGCCGCGGGAGATGCCCTTGCGCGCGAGCTCGGAACGCTCACGCATCGCCTGCTCGGGTGAGATGAAGTACGGAAAGCTCACAGGTCGACCGTCCCGTCGTCGATGCCGAACGACCGGTCGCGCGTGCGCCTTTCGACGACCTCGCGGGCCAGCCCGGCGATGCGCTCCTCGGCGATCTCCTCGGCCCCCTCGGCCTGGATGGCCACCGCCGTCGGGTAGATCCCGCGGACGAGGTCGGGACCGCCGGTCGCCGAATCGTCGTCCGCGGCGTCGTAGAGCGCCTCGACGGCCACCGACAGCGCCGTCTCGGCGTCGGTCACCCGCGAGTAGAGCTTCTTGATCGACGACTTGGCGAAGATCGATCCCGACCCCACCGACTGGTAACCCTCCTGCTCGACGTTCCAGCCGCCGGCCGCGTCGAACGACACGATGCGGCCCGCGCCGTCGGCGTTCGGGTCGTCGAGGTCGTAGCCCACCAGCAGCGGCAGGGCGACGAAGCCCTGCAACGCCGCACCGAGGTTGCCGCGCACCATGATGGCCAAGCGGTTCACCTTGCCCGCGAACGTCAGTGGAACACCCTCGAGCTTCTCGTAGTGCTCCAGCTCGACGGCGTAGAGACGGGCGAACTCGACGGCGATGGCCGCGGTGCCCGCGATGCCCGTCGCGGTGTAGTCGTCGGTCACGTGGATCTTCTGCACGTCGCGACCCGCGATCATGTTGCCCTGGGTGGACCTGCGATCACCCGCGATCAGCACGCCGCCGGGGAACTTGATGGCCACGATCGTCGTGCCGTGGGGCAGCGCGTTGCTCACCATCGGCTCACCCTCGGGGCCACCGGCGGGCAGCAGGTGCGGAGCCTGCCTGCGCAACAACTCCGAGAAGGACGACATGTCCATCGAGCCGGACAGCGCTCCGAGAGCTCCGTGAAACTGAGGGGAAGGTGACAGCCGATCGTTAGGCGGCCAGGTCACTGTCCGCCCTTTTGGACGTATGCCCGCACGAAGTCCTCGGCGTTCTCCTCGAGCACGTCGTCGATCTCGTCGAGCAGATCGTCGGTCTCGTCGGTGAGCTTCTCGCGACGTTCCTGGCCAGCGGCAGTGCTGCCGGTGGAGTCGTCGTCATCGCCGCCGCCACCACCACGCTTGGTCTGCTCCTGGGCCATCGGTGCCTCCTGCGTCTCGTCGAAGCCCGCCGATTCCTCGGCGGAGCACTCGTCAGCGGACTCACAGCCCGCAGTTCTTCCACCCTACCGGTCGGTGCCGGGAATGCCGGTCGTCAGGTCGTGAGCTGCTCGACGAGTTCGGCCGCGCTGTCCACCGATTCCAGCAATGCCCCCACGTGAGCCTTGCTGCCGCGCAGCGGCTCCAGCGTCGGGATGCGGACCAGCGAGTCGCCGCCGAGGTCGAAGATCACCGAGTCCCAGCTGGCCGCGGCGATGTCCGCGCCGAACCGGCGCAGGCACTCACCGCGGAAGTAGGCGCGGGTGTCGGTGGGCGGATTGTCGACGGCGTCGATGACCTGCTGCTCGGTGACGAGGCGCCGCATCGACCCGCGCGCCACCAACCGGTTGTAGAGCCCCTTGTCGAGCCGCACGTCGGAGTACTGCAGGTCCACCAGGTGCAACCGGGGGGCGGACCAGCCGAGGTTCTCCCGTTGCCGGAAGCCCTCCAGCAGACGCAGCTTCGCCGGCCAGTCCAGGATCTCGGCACACTCCATCGGATCGCGCTCGAGCAGGTCGAGGACGTTCGCCCACGTCTCGACGACGCGGGCCGCGGCCGGGTCGGGATCGCGCGAGTCGACGAGCTTGGCCACCCGGTCGAGATAGATGCGCTGCAGGGCGAGCGCGGTCAGCTCGCGCCCGTCGGCCAGCGCGATGGTCGCGCGCAACGACGGGTCGCGGCTCACGACGTGCACGGCGTGCACGGGGCGCGCCAACGCCAGGTCGCTGAGGTCCAACCCGTGCGCCGGGCCCTCCTCGATGAGGTCGAGCACCAGCGACGTGCAGCCCACCTTGAGGTAGGTGGACGTCTCGGCGAGGTTCGCGTCGCCGATGATGACGTGCAGACGGCGGTACTTGTCGGCGTCGGCGTGCGGTTCGTCGCGGGTGTTGATGATGCCGCGCTTGAGCGTGGTCTCCAGGCCGACCTCGACCTCGATGTAGTCGGCGCGCTGCGTGAGCTGGAAACCCGGCTCGTCGCCGGCGGGACCGATGCCCACCCGCCCGGAGCCGGTGACCACCTGCCGCGACACCAGGAACGGCGTCAGCCCGCTGATGACCGCCGAGAACGGGGTCTGACGGCTCATGAGGTAGTTCTCGTGCGAGCCGTACGAGGCGCCCTTGCCGTCGACGTTGTTCTTGTAGAGCTGGAGCTTGGCCGCCCCCGGCACGCTCGCCACGTGGCGGGCCGCGGCCTCCATGACGCGCTCCCCCGCCTTGTCCCAGATGACCGCGTCCAGCGGATCGGTCACCTCGGGGGCGGAGTACTCCGGGTGGGCGTGATCGACGTAGAGCCTCGCGCCGTTGGTCAGGATCATGTTCGCCGCACCGACCTCGTCGGCGTCGACGATCGGCGGCGGGCCGGTGGCCCGGCTGAGGTCGAAGCCGCGCGCGTCGCGCAGGGGTGACTCGACCTCGTAATCCCAACGCGTCCGCTTGGCCCGTTGAATTCCCGCGGCCGCCGCGTACGCCAGCACCGCCTGCGTCGAGGTCAAGATCGGATTGGCGGTCGGGTCGGACGGCGAAGAGATGCCGTACTCGACCTCGGTACCGATGATCCGTTGCATGACACTCAGCCTAGGGGAAGCCCGGCGGTGGCGGTCGTGCGCCTCGACCCGGGACGGCGAACGGCCCAGCTCCCGCGGGAGCTGGGCCGTATCGGACGTTGCTGGCCCTACAGGTACTGACCCAGGTTGGATTCGGTGTCGATGGCCCTGCTCGCCGACGAGCTCTTGCCCGTGACGAGCGTGCGGATGTAGACGATCCGCTCGCCCTTCTTGCCCGAGATCCTGGCCCAGTCGTCCGGATTGGTCGTGTTGGGCAGATCCTCGTTCTCGGCGAACTCGTCGACGATCGAGTCGAGCAGGTGCTGAATGCGCAACCCGCGCTGACCGCTCTCCAGCACCGACTTGATCGCGTACTTCTTGGCACGGTCGACGACGTTCTGGATCATCGCGCCCGAGTTGAAGTCCTTGAAGTACATGACCTCCTTGTCACCGTTGGCATAGGTGACCTCGAGGAACCGGTTGTCGTCGATCTCGGCGTACATCCGGTCGACGACCTTCTCGATCATCGTCTTGATCGTGATGGCCCGGTCACCGGAGAACTCGTCGAGGTCGTCGGCGTGCACCGGCAGGTCCACGGTCAGGTACTTCGAGAAGATGTCCATCGCCGACTCGGCGTCGGGCCGCTCGATCTTGATCTTCACGTCGAGGCGGCCGGGCCGCAGGATCGCCGGGTCGATCATGTCCTCGCGGTTGGAGGCGCCGATCACGATGACGTTCTCCAGGCCCTCGACGCCGTCGATCTCCGACAGCAGCTGCGGGACCACCGTGGTCTCGACGTCGGAGCTGACGCCGGTGCCACGGGTGCGGAAGATCGAGTCCATCTCGTCGAAGAACACGATGACGGGCGTGCCCTCCGATGCCTTCTCCCTGGCCCGCTGGAAGATCAGGCGGATGTGCCGCTCGGTCTCGCCGACGAACTTGTTGAGCAGCTCGGGGCCCTTGATGTTGAGGAAGTAGGACTTCGCCTCGCGGGCGTCCTCGCCGCGCACCTCGGCCATCTTCTTCGCCAGCGAATTCGCGACGGCCTTGGCGATGAGTGTCTTGCCGCACCCGGGCGGGCCGTAGAGCAACACGCCCTTCGGTGGCCGCAGCGAGTACTCGCGGTAGAGGTCCTTGTGCAGGAACGGCAGCTCGACGGCATCGCGGATCTGCTCGATCTGGCGGGTCAGGCCACCGATGTCGTGGTAGCTGACGTCGGGCACCTCCTCCAGGACGAGATCCTCGACCTCGGCCTTTGGGATGCGCTCGAACGCATAGCCGGCCTTGGTGTCGACCAGCAGCGAGTCTCCGGGACGGAGCTTGCGCGGCTTCCAGTCGTCGTCGTTGCCGTCGGCGTCCGCCTCGTCGGGCAGGAACTCCGCGGCCACCAGAGGTTCGGCCAGCCACACGATGCGTTCCTCGTCGGCGTGCCCGACGACGAGCGCCCGGTGTCCGTCGGCCAGGATCTCGCGCAGCGTGCTGATCTCGCCGACGGCCTCGTAGGCGCCCGCCTCGACGACCGTCAACGCCTCGTTGAGCCGGACCGTCTGGCCCTGCTTGAGATCCTTGACCTCGATGTTCGGCGAGCACGTCAGCCGCATCTTGCGTCCGGAGGTGAACACGTCGACCGTGTCGTCCTCGTGGGTCGCCAGCAGCACCCCGTAACCGCTGGGCGGTTGCCCGAGCCGGTCCACTTCCTCACGCAGCGCCAGCAACTGCTGACGGGCCTCCTTGAGGGTGTCCATCAGCTTGGCGTTGCGCGCGGCCAGGGAATCGATGCGCGTCTCGAGCTGGTGTACGTCCCGAGCGCTGCGCAGGCCGCTGTTCGGACCCACCGCTTGCTCGAGTTGCTCTCGCAGCATGGCGGCTTCGCGCCGAAGCTGCTCCAATTCGGCGGCATCCTCGCCGGACATGGGCTGTCGTTCACTCATGTTGCGCCCCTCCCCGCACCGAAAGTTGGTGCAGTAACACCTTCAACGCTACCGGCGATTCAGAGTTCGTGTGCGGTGTAGGAATTCGACACACCAGCAACACTGTTAGCCTCCTATGTGAGCACGACCGATCGGAAGGACAGCCGTGATCCTGAAATCCCTCGTTACCGGCGTGGCAGCAGCAGCCGTCGTAGCCGCAGCAGCGGGCGGTGTGACGTCTATTGCACAGAGCGCGAGCTCGGGCGCGTCATCGACCACGGCGGCCATCCAACCCGTCGTGATGGGCATCCCGCTACCGCAGGCGCCGTCGCCGCAACTGCAGCAGCCGCTGACCGACACCCTCACCGGACTCGCCGGACCCGGCTCGTTCTCCGGCGCAAAGGGCACCTACATCGAGGGCGGCCTCGGCCGCTTCGAGAGCATTGCCGCCGACCGTGAGTACAACAAGGCCGCGCAAGAGGGCTACTTCCCCCTGACGTTCCTCGTCGCCGACATCGACTCCGACGGCACGACCGCGACCGCAAACGTCACGGCCACCGCCGCCACCGGCGCCACCAAGACCGTGCCCGTGTCCTTCGTCGCGGGACCGAGCCCCAGCGGATGGCAGCTGTCCAAGCAGTCCGCGCTGGCCCTGCTGTCCTCGTCGAGCTAGTCCGCCTCCCGGCGGAGCCGTAACCGTCGGTGCACCGCACCCTCGTCCTCGTCCTGAGCGCCGTCACCTCGGTGGCGGCGCTCGGGCTTGCCGGGTGTGGTGACGATCGGCCACCGGCCTCCGCCACCGAGGGCACGACGTTGAACTCGGCGATGCCGACCGCGCCGCTCGCCGCTCCCCTACCCCCGGTCGACCAGCTGACGGGGGTCATCCAGCGGCTCGCCGATACTTCCGTTCCCGCTGATCAGAAGCTCGGCCTGGTGCAATATGCGACGGCCGAGGACCTGCCCGCGCTCGCCAATTTCGGCGAGGCCCTCAAGGACAGCGGCTACGTTCCGCTGACGGTCGACGCGACCGACCTCGCCTGGGCGGGCGCCCCGGGCCACCTGACCGCCGTGGTCACGATCGCGGCGGGCAATCCCGCGGCTCCGCCGTTCACCTTTCCGATGGAGTTCGTGCCGGTCAGGGACGGCTGGCAGCTGAGCCGGAACACGGCGGACCAACTGCTGCCGCTCGTCACCGCCGCCACCCCGACCACTGCGCCGCCGACCCCCGCTCCGCCACCGGCCCCCGCACCGCCGCCGTCCCCGGCTCCCGCCCCCGCGCCGGCACCGACGCCGACGCCGACCGGTTAGACCGTCGGCCGCTTGCGGCGGTACGGCGTCGGCGTGACCGTGCCGGGCGCCAGTTTGCGAGCGCACACCAGGAATGCGGTGTGCCCGCGCATCGAGTGCTGCGGCCGCACCGCCAGCCCGACGACGTCCCAGCCGCGCTGCAGCGACTCCCACGCCCGCGGTTCGGTCCAGCAAAGTTGCTCGCGCATCGCTTCCACGACCCGTGACAATTGCGTGACGGTCGCGACGTAGACCATCAGCACTCCCCCGGACACCAGGGCTCCGGCCACCGCCTCCAGCACCTCCCACGGCGCCAGCATGTCGAGCACCGCGCGGTCCACCTCGGGTCCGTCGTAGGTGACGAGGTCCGCGATCCGCAGGTCCCAGTTGGGCGGCTTCTCGCCGAAGAACGTGGTGACGTTGCGCTCGGCATGAACGGCGTGGTCCTCGCGCACCTCGTAGGACACGACGGTGCCCCCGGGCCCGACGGCGCGCAGCAGCGAGCACGTCAGCGCGCCCGACCCGGCGCCCGCCTCCAGCACGCGGGCCCCGGGGAAGACGTCACCCTCGTGCACGATCTGAGCCGCGTCCTTGGGATAGATGACCTGCGCACCGCGCGGCATCGACAGGACGTAGTCGATGAGCAGCGGCCGCAGCACCAGGAACGGGTCGCCGTTGGTGGACTTGACCACCGAGCCCTCGGGCTGGCCGAGCACCGAGTCGTGAGTGATCGCGCCGCGGTGGGTGTGGAACTCGCCGCCGGGCGCGAGCACCATCGTGTAGTGCCGGCCCTTCGCGTCCGTCAGCTGGACGCGATCGCCGACCTCGAACGGCCCGGTGCGTTTCACGCCCCGTAGCCTGCCAGCAGACCCGCCGCGACGGGTCCTCGGGGTTGTCGGCCGCGCGTCCTAAGCTTCGGGTGTGAGTGACGACGCGGCGGCAGGGGTGGCCACGGCGGAGCCCGATCGGCCCGTCCGGCGTCCCGCGCTGTCGCCGTCGCGGGCCAGCGACTTCAAGCAGTGCCCACTGCTCTATCGGCTGCGGGCCATCGATCGGCTCCCCGAGCCGTCCTCGCCCGCGCAGGTGCGCGGGTCGGTCGTGCACGGCGCGCTGGAGCGGCTGTACGCGCTGCCCGCGGTCGACCGCGACCCCGGCACCGCCATGAGGTTGGTCGAGCCGGCGTGGGCGGAGGTCGCGGCGTCGCGTCCCGACGTCGCGAGCGAGCTGGATCCGGAGGTGCAGGCACGGCTCCTCGACGAAGCCCGCAGTCTGTTGTCGGGGTACTACCGCCTGGAGGACCCGACGCGCTTCGACCCCGAGAGCTGCGAGCAGCGGGTCGAGGTCGAGTTGTCCGACGGCACCCTGCTGCGCGGTTTCGTCGACCGCATCGACGTGGCCGCGACCGGAGAGTTGCGGGTGGTCGACTACAAGACGGGTCGGGCACCCGACGTCGCGCGCGAGCTCGCCGAGGCCAAGGCGCTGTTCCAGATGAAGTTCTACGCGGTGGCGCTGCTGCGCTCGCGCGGTGTGCTGGCCGCGCGGCTGCGCCTGCTGTACCTGGCCGACGGTCAGGTGCTCGACTACACCCCCGACCTCGACGAGCTCCTGCGCTTCGAGAAGACGCTGATGGCGATGTGGCACGCGATCCGTGCCGCGGGGGTCACCGGTGACTTTCGGCCCAACCCGTCGCGCATGTGCGACTGGTGCGCCCACCACGCCCACTGCCCGATCTTCGGTGGCACGCCGCCGCCCTATCCGGGCTGGCCGACCGTCGGCGAACCCGCGGAGCCCGCGGCGTGATCACCAGTCTCTATCGCAGGCTCGGGGTCGACGGTGAGTATCAGCTCTTCGAGTCCACCCTGGGGACGGCGAGCAACTGGAACGCCGAGATCCAGCACGGGTCACCGCCGCTGGCGTTGATGACGAAGGTCATCGAGGAGCTGGCGGCGCCGTCCGGGTTGCGCGTCGGACGTCTGCTGCTCGACATCCTCGGCGCCATTCCGGTCGCACCGGTTCGGGTCAGGGCATGGGTGGACAGGCCGGGCACGCGCATCTCCCTCGTGGTCGCCGAGATGTCGCCCCTGGCCGAGGGCTCCCGCGGCCGTCCGGTGGCGCGGGTCAGCGCGTGGCTGCTCGCGCCGTCGGACACCAGCGACGTGGTGACCGACCGCCATCCCCCGCTCGTCGAGGGCGAGCCGATGGCCGTGACGCACGGCTGGCACGGTGCACCCGGATATCTGGAGACGATCACCTGGCGCAATCAGGCGACGCCGCCCGGTGAGGCCGCGATCGCGTGGATGAGTCCGCTGGTGCCACTGGTCGACGCCGAGGAGACCACCGGCCTGCAACGGCTGGCCATGGTGGTCGACTCCGCCAATGGCGTTGGGGCAGCACTGGATCCGAGCCGATTCGTGTTCATGAACACCGACACGGCCGTGCACCTGCACCGGTTGCCCCGGGGCGAGGACTTCGCGGTGCGGGCCCGCGGGTCGATCGGGCCCGACGGCATCGGCGCCACGACGGCGGAGATCTTCGATCGCGACGGCTTCATCGGCACGTCGGCGCAGACCCTGCTGGTGCAACGCAGCTAGGCCCGTACGGGTGTCGGCGCCCGGGGCCGTCACTCGTCGTGCAGGGCGCTGCCCTTCGTCCACTGCTCCCACGGCATGGTCCAGTCGCCGTTCTGGTCCAGCCGCAGGGGCGGACCACCGGTGTTGCGGACCTCGACGATGTCACCCGGTATCGAGAAGTCGTAGAACCACTTGGCGTTGTCGCCGCTCAGGTTGAGGCACCCGTGGCTGGTGTCGGTGTTGCCCTGCGCCCATATCGTGGCGTTGAGCTGATGCAGATAGATGCCGTCCCCGCTGATCTGGGTGGCCCAGGGAATGGTTTCGCGGTAGCCGAGGCTGCTGTCGACGGGCAGGCCGAACGTCGAGGAGTCCATGACGACGGGGTTGGCCTTGCCGATCACCGAGTAGACGCCGGGCGGGGTCCAGAAGGACAGCGTCCGGTCGCCGAAGGTCTTGGTGCCGCCCATGCCCATCGACGTGGGCATCGTGCGGACCACCTGGCCGTTGTCGTAGACGGTGACCTGCTTGGTGACGTCGTCGGCGACCGAGACGTGGGAGTCGCCGATGGTGAAGCCGACCCGCTGGTCCTGCTCGCCGTACAGGCCGTCGCCCAACTTGGTGCCATAGACGTCGGCCGAGACGTCGACCCGGGTGCCCGGTGCGTAGTACTTCTGCGGGCGCCAGTGCGCGGTCTGGTCGTCGGTCCAGTACCAGGACCCGAGCGTCCTCGGCTCGGTGGTGACGCGCAGATGTCGTTCGGCGGCGGCCTTGTCGGTGATCGGCTCGTCGAAGTGGGCGACGACGATCATGCCGACCCCGTAGGTGCCGCCGTCCTGGATCGGCGCGTAGCCGACGGTATTGAGGTAGACCTGGGTCTGGCTGGTGGGGTCCACGGTGGTGAAGCTGGACGTCTGCCGCGTCGGCATCCCGCCGGGCCCGCGGCCGGCCAGCGTGACGGTGTAGGTGCGGCCGTAGCCGAGGGGGATGCTCGGCGCCCAGGAGGTGCCGTCGGGGGCCAGGGCGCCGGGGATCTCCCGGCCGTCGTCGTTGACCATCGAGACGGCGTCGATCCGCCCCGTGACGGCGGAGACCCGGACCGCGTCGGTCGGGCTCACGTCAGTGGCGCCGGCGGCCGGCGTGACGACGAGCTTCGCCGGCTCGGTGGGCGAGGGCGGCGGCGGAGGGGACGGCCTCGGCGCGATCCCCGCGGCCATGTTTTGGCAGCGGCCGGGACCGCAGTCCGGTGCGCTGGACGCGACGATCGCCGCGGTGGTGACCAGCAGCGCGGTCAGACCCACCGCGCCAGCACCGCGGCCACGGGCAATGAACGACAAACGGTGCTCCAAGGGAATAGACGAGGGGTCTGGCACGATCGACGACGTGCACCAGTGCGCCAATCGTAAAGGGCCGCATGGCTTGGCGCCGGGTTGCCGCTGGGCGCGTCGCGTGTCGCGCGCCACCCGCGTGTCGACCGCCACAGGTGTTCTTCGACAAATGAGCGACGTTTCTAAGCAAACTATTAGGTTGCCTACCTAGCTTTTGGGTATCCGGATCTCGACGATCCGGAACCCCGAAGAAAGGCCTGGCGATGACTTCAGCGGTCGACAACGCGACGCGCTGCCCACGGTGCGACGGCGACCTCGATTACCGCCTCGGCGTGGCCGACGGCGGAGGGTTCCGCTACGACGTGTCGTGCCTCTCGTGCGGCGATCTGTACTACCACTTCAGCACCCCGCTGGCGGAGCTTCCCACCGCCGCCTGATCCACCAACCCCCCTGGCCCCGTCCTACCCGGTCGCCCTGCAGCGACTCCGAGGTTGAATGCCAGGAACGGGGTTTACCGTAGACCAGGGAGTTCCCCCACTCCCCGTGAATCTCGGCCCGTCACCTCCTCCCCCTTGGTGACGGGCCGAGTTCGTCTGCGGCTGTGCGTGTTCAGGCCTCCGCCCCGGCGGCGGCCCATGGTTCGGCACGCCCCTCCGGTGCCGACATCGCGTCCGTCGACGCCCGCGCCACGTCGGCCAGCAGGAGGCGCAACCGCGGTTCGGCGTCCTGGCCGAGATAGCACCCGAGCCACGTGCCGACGGTGGCGAGCAGATCCTCGCCGATGGCGATCCGATCCCTGGCGATGGCGGTGATCAGCACGTCGATCGCCGCGAACGTCTCGCCGATGCCGATGGCGATGTGGACGTCGTCGGCCTCGGCCCGCGCCATGTGCGGGCGCGCCGCCGCCACGAGCTCCCAGGCCAGAGCCGTGTCGTCGGGCACCTTCGCCACCGCAGCGGTGCGCGTCGGCCTGCCGGGTGTTGCCATCGTGATCTCATTCAGTCGGGTCCGGGACTGTGTCGCGATCTACGGTAGGCGGTGTGACGGGTTCGTGCGCGGCGGCGGCGGGTGTGCCGGGCGCCGTCGGACACCACCGGCGGGCCGCCCGGGCGGCACTGTTGCTGTTCGCCGGCGTGACGGCGCTGACCGTCATCGTGGACACCTCGCCGCCGCCTGTCGCTCGCGCCGACGCGGTGCCGACCACCGCGGTGGTGTTGCGGGTCGTCGACGGCGACACGGTCGACGTCCGCGACGACGTGCGCGGGCGGCTGCGGATCCGCCTGCTCGGCATCGACAGTCCCGAGACGAAGAAACCGGGCTACACCGTCGCCTGCTGGGGCGAGGAGGCCAGTCGGTTCGCCACGGAAACGCTTCTCGGACAACGGGTTGCGCTCATCGGCGACCCGTCGCAGGACCGGACCGATCGCTACGGTCGCACCCTGGCCTACCTCGACCTCGCCGACGGCTGGGACTACTCGGTGGAGGCCGCCCGCGCCGGCGCCGCACACTCCTACGTCTATCGCGGCCGCCCGGTCGAGCGCGCGGCCGCCATCGACGCGGCCGAGCAGGAGGCCCGCGACGCCGGGCGCGGGCTCTGGGGGCCACCCTGCTTCGGGCACACCGACTCCGTGCCGCGCTGACGCGGCCCGACGCCTTCTCACAGCTGGCGTGGGCGTGTCTGAGAGGCCCGCCGCCCGACGGTCGTGGCACCGTTGATGGAGACGTCGCACGACCCGCGCGACCAGATCCCGATCAGGCTGACCATGAGCATGGACCGACCCACCCGCGTCGTCTGCGACTGTTGCGACCTGGACTTCCCCGAGTGGATGGCGTCGGACGAATGGGAGGCCGGCGACCGGTCCCGCGGCTGGTGCTGCCCCACGTGCGAGCACCATCTGGGTGACGAACTGCTCCTCGCCCGCGACCACGAGGACGAGCTGCGCCTGCGCCTGGACAACGCGCTCGCCGACCTCGACGCCGAGACCTACCGCGCCGAGGACCACCGCGAGAAGATGCTGGCCGCCTTTCGGGCCCGCGACCACGTCCTCAAGCAGTTCGAGCGGCTGGCGCGCTACCACCGCGCCACCGAGCACGGCTGCATCTGCGGTAAGCGCAACTGCGAGACCCTGGCCGTGGTGGACGCCGACTGGATCACCGACCGGATCGCGGCGATGTACCGGCACGGTTAGCCGACCCGGCCGGGTACCTTGGCGTCGGCGGGCACGACGGTCGACGGTGCAGGAGGGTCCCTTGAGGCGGGCAGTGGCGGCAGCGGTGGGCTGCCTGGCCGTTGCCGCCCTGACGGCGTCGGGGTGCGGCGGGCCCGATCAGCGCGATGCGACCCCCGTCGTCTCCAAAGAAGCGCTGCGCGAACATGTCTCGAACCAATTGACCGCGGCGGGCCGGGCCCCTCGGTCGGTCACCTGCCCGGCCGACCTGGTGGGCGAGGTCGGCAGAACTGCGTCGTGCGACGTCGTCCTCGGTGACGGCGGGGGCATGCGGGCGAACGCGCGGGTGACCGCCGTCGACGGCACCGCCGTCGCGTACGACACCACGCCGTCGATGACCCAGGGCCAGCTGGACGAGTCGTTGCGGGCCGCCGTGCGGCGGGCGGGGTCCGCCGCCGTCGACGCGGTGTCGTGTGAGTCCGGGCTCGCGGGCACCGTCGGTTCGACCGCCTTCTGCAACGTCACCACCGGCCCCACGACGGTCCATCAGATGGTGGCCGTCAACCACGTCGACGGCCTCGTCATGACCTTCGTGGTCGTGCCGCACATCGCGAAGGCCGACCTCGAGGCCTCCCTGCAGGCCAGGGTGCAGCAGCAGCTCGGCCAACGGCCCTATGCCGCCGCGTGCCGGGACGACCTGCAGGGCGTGCCGGGCTCCACCGTGGCCTGCGACGTGTTCGTCGGCGCAGGTCCGCGCCCCTTCACGCTGGTGGTCACCACCGTGCGCGGCGAAGACATCGACTACCGGTTCGCCCCCTCGCAGTAGCGGGTTTCCCGGGCGGGGGGCCGGGTATGTGCACGTCCAGTGTCCTCCAGCAGCCGCGGGGACTCGTCTCGGCGTCAGCGACGACGCAGGTCACCTCCGTGGGCGCCGAGACGAGTCGACCCCACGCTGCGCCGTCGTGAAGGAGTTGCAGTGTTACGGGTCGCCTCGGTGCCGGCGTCGCACGTGTACGTTCGCCATCTCGCCCACCCCGGTGGGGGCGACGGAGTGCGCCGACTGCCCGATCCCGACCCCGCCGACGGACACGTCGCGCCCGGCAAGTGGTGGCCGCCGGCGATGTTCGAGCCGGGCTGGGTGACCGAGCACCACCGGCTCTTCGACGTGTTTCACGTGCACTTCGGATTCGACTCCTGCTCACCGCGAGTCCTCGAGTCGGTGCTGCGCGAACTCGACGAGCACGACAAGCCGCTCGTCTACACCGTGCACGATCTGCGCAACCCGCACCACCCCCAGCGGACGGCACACGACGAGCAACAGGACGTGCTGATCACCGCGGCGCATTCCCTGATCACGTTGACTCCCGGTGCGGCACAACACATCTCCGATCGGTGGCAGCGCACGCCCGTGGTGCTGCCCCATCCCCACGTGCTGGACCCGGCCCGCATCGAGGCGCCCCGCCCCGACGGCGGACCGTTCGTCGTCGCGGTGCACGCGAAGAGCCTGCGCGCCAACATGGATCCGCTGACCGTGCTGGACGCGCTCGCGCCGATCGTCGGCGAGATTCCTGGCGCCGTCCTTCGCATCGACGTGCACGACGAGATCTTCGAGCCCGAGAACCATTGGTACGCACCGGATCTCGGTCTAGCACTGCTGCGGTACGGTGACCACCCCCACGTCGAGGTGAGCGTGCACCCCCTGTTCACCGACGACGAACTGTGGGCGTACCTGTCCGACGTGTCGGTGTCGGTGCTCGCCTACCGCTTCGGCACCCATTCCGGTTGGCTGGAGGCGTGTTTCGACCTCGGCACCGCCGTCATCGCGCCGAGTTGCGGGTTCTACGGCGAACAGCGGCCGTGCGAGGTCTACGAGCTGACCGAGACCACTTTCGACGCGACGTCGCTGCGCGATGCGGTGCACGCCAGTCACGACCGCTGGCGGGCCGGTGAGGTCCCGCGGGCCACGTGGGAGCAGCGCCTGGCCGAACGCGTCGCGGTCGCCGACGCCCACTACGACGTCTACTCGGCAGCAGTGGCATGAGCGCACCGTTGCGCGTCGCGCTGATCGCCTCCAACCGCTTTCCCCTGCGCCAGCCCTTCGCGGGCGGGCTCGAGGCGCACGTCTGGCAGCTGGCCCGCGCGCTGGCCGACCGCGGCCACGACGTGTCGCTGTTCGCCGCACCCGGCTCGGACCCCGGGCTCGGCTGCGACACCCTCACCGTCAGGGAGCTGACGTTGTCGGCTGCGGCGCTTGCGGATTCGTCGATGCCCGCGGCCGCCCACATGTCCGATCACCACGCCTACCTGAGCCTCATGATGAGTCTCGCCAGGGCCGGCGGCGGTGGATACGACGTGATCCACAACCACAGCCTGCACCACCTGCCCGTCGCGATGGCACCCATGGTGCCGACGCCGATGCTGACCACCGTGCACACCCCGCCGACGCCGTGGCTGGAGTCCGCACTGCTCGTCACCGGGGGCGCGGGCACCCGCTTCGCCGCGGTCAGCAGGCACACCGCCGATGCGTGGAGCCATGCCGCGCCCGACGTCACCGTCGTGCCCAACGGCGTGGACACCAACCAGTGGCGCCTCGGGCCGGGCGGTGACGAGTTGGTGTGGTTCGGGCGGATCACCCCGGAGAAGGCGCCGCACCTGGCCATCGAGGCGGCGCGACTGGCGAACCGACCCCTGGTGATCGCCGGACCGGTCAGCGATCAGGCCTACTACGAGGATCTCGTCGCCCCGGGCCTCGGCGGCCGGGTGCGCTACGCGGGCCACCTGCGCCACGACGAACTGAGCCGCCTGGTCGGTCGCTCGGCGGCCGCGCTCGTCACCCCGGTGTGGGACGAGCCCTACGGTCTGGTCGTGGCCGAGGCCATGTCGTGCGGAACACCGGTGGTCGCGTTCGCCCGCGGTGGCATTCCGGAGACCGTCGGGCGCCGAAGCGGGCGCCTGGTCCCGCCGGGAGACACCGCGGCGATGGCCGCGGCCATCCCCGAGGCCATCGCCCTGTCGCGCCCCACGGTGCACGAACACGCGGTGGCGCACTGCTCGGCGGAGGCCATGGTGACCGCGTACCTGCGGCTGTACCGCACCATGCTCGACGACCCGAACGGGAAGAACGATGATCGGCTACTACATCCACCATCACGGTCGCGGGCATCTGCACCGAGCCATCGCCATCTCCGCACACCTTCACCAGCCGGTCACCGTCCTGACCTCGCTGGACGTTCCTAGCCAGCATCCCTTCGCCGGCGTCGTCACCCTGCCCCGCGACGATGCGGGGCCCCGGCGGCCCGACCCCACCGCGTCCGGCGCGCTGCACTGGGCGCCGCACCACGACGACGGTCTGGCCGCGCGAATGGCGTTGGTGGCCAGATGGATCGAGCAGACCCGGCCCTCGGCGATGGTGGTCGACGTGTCGATGGAGGTCGCCACCCTGGCTCGGCTGCTGGGGGTGCCCGTGGTCGTCATGGCGCTGCCCGGCGAGCGCACCGACGCCCCCCACCTCACCGTGCATCAGCTGGCCGACCACCTCATCGCCGCGTGGCCGCCCGGGGCGTACGAGCCGGCGTGGCTGCGTGCCCACGCGTACAAGACCAGCTACGTCGGTGGGATCAGCGTCTTCGCCCACCGTCCCCGTCCCCCGGCTCCCGGTCGCGGCGGCCCCACGCGGATCCTGGTGCTCGGCGGGTCCGGCGGCTCCGCCGTCGACCAGGCCACCGTCGACGCGTGTGCCGCCGCCCTACCCGAGATGGATTGGCGCACACTGGGATTGACGGGCGGTCCGGTCAGCGCCGACCCGTGGCCCGACGTCTGCGCGGCCGACGTCGTCGTGACCCACGCCGGCCAGGGCTGCATCGCCGACGTGGCGGCGGCCCGGCGGCCGGCGATCGTGCTGGCCCAGCGCCGTCCGTTCGGCGAACAGGACGCGACCGCCGACACGCTCGCCCGCAACGGGCTCGCGGTCGTCGTCCGGGAGTGGCCCGCGCACGACGCCTGGCCGGGACTCGTCGACCGGGCCCTGCGTCTGGACCCCGAGCGGTGGCAGAGCTGGCAGACCGAGGACGCCGCCGTCCGCGCCGCCCGCGCCATCGAGGCCACCGCCGACCGCCTCGCACCCGCCGGGGTGCCATGAGGACCGCGGTGATCACCACGGCCCACGGACGCCACGCGCACCTGCGCCGCCAGCTGGCCGGCCTGCGCGGCGGCACCCGTCGGGCCGATCTGCACGTGCTCGTCGCCGTCGACGATCCCGACGTCGCGGCGATCGGGGCGGCCGCGGGCGCCGAGGTCGTGACCTGCGACGGCGGCACCGACGGGCTGCCGATCGGCGCTGCCCGCAACGCGGGCGCCCGCACCGCGCTGGACCGCGACGCCGACCTCCTCGTCTTCCTCGACGTCGACTGCATCCCCGGCGTGCAGCTGCTCGACCGCTACACCGCGGCGGCGGCCACCCCCGAGCACCGTGACGCCCTGCTGTGCGGCCCGGTCACCTACCTCCCGCCCCCGGGGCCCGCCGGCTACCCGGCCACCCTCGAGTCCCTCGTCGACTCGCACCCGGTTCGACCCGCTCCGGGCGACGGCGTGGTCGTCGACGGCTCGGACTACACGCTGTTCTGGTCGCTGTCGTTCGCCGTGTCCGCCGCGACCTGGCAGCGCATCGGCGGCTTCCATCCGGAGTACCGCGGCTACGGGGCCGAGGACACCGACTTCGCCCAAACCGCTTGGGCGGCAGGCGTTCCGCTGCGCTGGGTGGGCGGGGCCCACGCCTTCCACCAACACCACCCCGTGTCGGACCCGCCGGTCGAACACCTCGACGACATCCTGCGCAACGCGGCGGTCTTCCACCGCCGCTGGGGATGGTGGCCCATGCCGGGATGGCTGACGGCGTTCGAGGAGCTCGGGCTGATCGAGCGCGCCTCCGATGGGCGGCCCCGGCGGCGGAGCACCTGACGGGCGGCGCGGCACCGTCGAAGACCGACCGGATCGCGCGCGGCCGCGTAAGGTTTGCACCACGCGGTTGCCCTGCGCGAGCGCGGTGTCACCGGATCGACCGACGAGGAAAGTGGACGGGCATGGCAGAGGGAACCGTGAAGTGGTTCAACGGTGAGAAGGGCTACGGCTTCATCACCCCTGACGACGGTTCGAAGGACGTCTTCGTGCACTATTCGGCCATCGGCGGAAGCGGTTACAAGTCGCTGGAGGAAAACCAGCGCGTGCGCTTCGACGTCGAGCAGGGCCCCAAGGGTCCTCAGGCCACGGGCGTCAGCGCGCTCTAACCGCCGCGGTCCGGCTCACCGGCTGTACGCGGTGAGACCGAACGACGGAATGCTCAGCGACAGCAGTGTCGTCGTGAGCAGAAACCATCCGGCTCCATGCCAGATGGGCCACGTGCGTCCCGACCGCCAGTCGCGATAGGTCTTGGCGAAGGCGCCGAGCGCACCGGCGAACAGTACGACGGGGGTGGCGAACGCCCGCGTGACGTCGTGCTGGTCGCCGACGGCGTACACCGTGCACGCGACGACGCCGACCGCCACCACGACGGCCGAATAGATCATCGCGGCGCGCAGGGCGCCTGGGTCGTGCCAACGCTTCTCGACGTCGTTGGTCATGGGTGCGGGCTTCCCTCCCCCGGCATTTCCAAACGGCTTGATTGAACGATGATCGCAATGGGTACCACGCGCCAGACATGAACGAATCGGCGCTGCCCGGGCCGGCACCACTGGAGCCCGTAGAACGATCGCGCGTGGAGTGGTCGGGCATCAGCGCCGACCCCGCCGGTGCGACGCTCGTCCGCACCGAATTGACCCGTTGGCTCGAGCATCACTTCGCGCTCGACCGGGATCGCACCAGCGACGTCGCGCTCGCCGTCTACGAAGCGTTGGCCAACGCCGTCGAGGCCGCCACCGCCACCGACCCCACCATGGACGTGCACGCGTCCTACGACCCGGGTGATCGGACCCTGGCGGTGACCGTCGTCGACCGTGGCGAGTGGCGGCTGGCGCCCCTCGTCACCAGCCCGGCTCCGTCGCACCGCGGCCGCGGCATACCCTTGATGCGCGCACTGGCCGACCACACCAGGATCGACACCGACGACGGCGGCACGGCGGTGCGGCTCACGTGGCACGGCGTCGAGGCCCTCGACTCGCGCATGGGTTGACCGCGGTCCCCACCGCCGCACCTGCGCGCGGGCCTACCCGGTGACGGCGCGGAACAGCCGGGTCGCGCGTCCCTCGACGGTCACCGACCCACCGGCGTCGACGTGGTCGACGTCCTCGGACCGTCCGGTGGCGGTGGCGGTGTCGATCACCGGCACCCAGGAGGGGCCGAACTCGGCGGGGGGCAACGTGAAGTCGATGGGCTCGTGGTGGGCGTTGAGGCACATCACGAACGAGTCGTCGGTGATGCGCTGCCCACGGGAGTCCCGGTCGGGGACGCCCTGACCGTTGAGGTACACGGCTACCGACTTGCCGAAGCCCGAATCCCAGTCCTCGTCACTCATCTCCGACCCGTCCGGCCGGAACCACGAGATGTCGGGCTGACCCTCGGCACCGCGTCGACGCACTGGGCGGCCGTCGAAGAAGCGGCGGCGGCGGAACACGGGATGCTCCGCCCGGACCTCGGAGACCGCGGCGGTGAACGCAATGAGGTCGGCGTCGGCGGTCGACCAGTCGATCCAGGTGATCTCGTTGTCCTGGCAGAAGCCGTTGTTGTTGCCGCCCTGGGTGCGGCCCAGCTCGTCGCCGTGACAGATCATCGGCACGCCCTGGCTCAGCAGCGTCGTCGTCAGGAAGTTGCGCACCTGCCGGGCACGCAGGGCCAGCACCTCGGGATCGTCGGTCGGACCCTCCACCCCGCAGTTCCACGACTGGTTGTTGGACTCGCCGTCGTTGTTGTCCTCACCGTTGGCCTCGTTGTGCTTCTCGTTGTAGGACACCAGGTCTCGCAGCGTGAAGCCGTCGTGGGCGGTGACGAAGTTGATCGACGCGACCGGCCGCCGGGCGGTGTGCTCGTAGAGGTCCGGTGACCCGGTCAACCGCGACGCGAACTCGCCCAACGTGGCGTCCTCGCCGCGCCAGAAGTCGCGCACCGCATCGCGGTACTTGCCGTTCCACTCCGTCCACTGCGGCGGGAAGTTGCCGACCTGGTAGCCGCCGGGGCCGACGTCCCACGGCTCGGCGATGAGCTTGACCTGGCTGACCGTCGGGTCCTGCTGAACCAGTTCGAAGAAGGCCGACAGCCGGTCGACGTCGTAGAACTCCCGCGCCAGCGTCGAGGCCAGATCGAAGCGGAACCCATCGACGTGCATCTCGGTCACCCAGTACCGCAGTGAATCCATGATCAGCTGCAGCGAATGGGGGTGACCGACGTTGAGGCTGTTGCCGGTGCCGGTGTAGTCCATGTAGTAGCGCTGGTCGTCGTCGACGAGGCGGTAGTAGGCCGCGTTGTCGATGCCCCGCAGCGAGACGGTGGGCCCCATGTGGTTGCCCTCGGCGGTGTGGTTGTAGACCACGTCGAGGATCACCTCGATGTTCGCCTCGTGCAGCGTGCGCACCATGGTCTTGAACTCCTGCACCTGGCCGCCGGGCGTACCCGACGAGCTGTACTTGGAGTCCGGGGCGAAGAACCCAATGGTGTTGTAACCCCAGTAGTTCGACAGCCCCTTGTCGATCAGGGTGGAGTCGTTGGCGAAGTGGTGCACCGGCATCAGCTCGATCGCCGTCACGCCGAGCTCCTTGAGGTGTTCGACGACGGCGGGATGCGCGATCGCACCGTAGGTGCCGCGGCTCTGCTCCGGGATGTCGGGGTGCGTCTGCGTCAGACCCTTGACGTGGGCCTCGTAGATGACGGAGTCGGCGTACTCGTGCTGCGGCGGGCGATCGGTGCCCCAGTCGAAGAACGGGTTGATGACGACCGACTTCGGCATGCTGGCCGCCGAGTCCTCGTCGTTGCGGCTGTCGGGGTCACCGAAGTCATAGCTGAAGAGTGACTGGTTCCAGTCGAACGTGCCGTCGATCGCCTTCGCGTAGGGGTCCAGCAGCAGCTTGTTCGGATTGCAGCGCTGCCCGGACGCCGGATCGTACGGTCCGTCGACGCGGTAGCCGTACCGCTGCCCCGGCTCGATCCCGGGCAGGTAGGCGTGCCACACGAAGGCGTCGACCTCGGGGAGATCGATCTGGGTCTCCTGCAGACCACCCGCGCCGTCATCGCTGAACAGGCACAGCCGCACCCGCTCGGCGACCTCGCTGAACAGCGCGAAGTTGGTGCCGCCGCCGTCGTAGCTGGCGCCCAGCGGATAGGCCTTCCCCGGCCAGACCTCCATCGGCGGCGTCTCGTGGCTCGTCGACGGCGACTGGTCGGTGGGCGGGACGGGCGGTGCCGCGGTGTCCTCCGAGCTGATGGGTTGGGCCACTGCGCATCTCCTTGTCGTGGGCCGTGACACCGGCCCGTCTCCTGCCTGAACCGTTGCGCCCTTGCGGCGCAACGGGTTTCACACTGGCGCCGCCGCTACTCCGACGGGGGTTCGTACAGCTGCAGGTCGTTGCCCTCGGAGTCCTTGAACGACGCGACGCGACCCCACGGACGGTCGGCGACCTCGCCCACGAACGTCACGCCCGCGTCGGTGAGCCGGACCAGCTCGTCGTACAGGGTGCCGTCGGGCTGCAACGTCAGGATGGCCCCACCACCGCTCTCGGTGTGCGTGTCCTCCCGCGCGTTCAGCCCGATGGACACACCGTTCGCGTCCAACTCCGACCAGTCCTCGCCCTCGTTCTTGACCGTCAACCCGAGGGTCTCGCCATAGAACTTGAGCGCCCTGGCCATGTCGTCGACGGGCATCCACACCGTCGCAATGCCATTCGCCATCCCTACCTCCACATGCTGATCGATTCGAATTCCCTCGATGACCTACCCGCTACCGGGGCGGTTACACCTCGCGACGCGACGGGACCCCGGGCGCACGGTCCAGCCGCGCGGAATCGGAGCACGCGTCAGGGGATTCGACCCAGCAGGCTGCGCGCGACGATGGTGACCAGAACCCGGTCATGGGTGATGACGAGATCGAACCGGCGGTCGCCCTCGGGCCCGGTTGCCTCCGTTGGCCGTTCGCGCGCCACCAGTGCCGCGGCGTGATGCGGCCCGAGGACCACCACGATCCACTGCGTGCACAACGGATCGTCGGCGGCGAGGTCGACGCCCCGAACGCCGGCTCCCAACTCGACCGGCAACCCCCGGCCGAACACGGCCACCAGCGGGCAGGTCGCCGCGAGCGTGGCATAGCGGTCCCGGGTGGACCCCGAGAAGTTCGCGGCGCGTTGCATCGTGGTGAGCACGATCGACGGGTCGCTGGCGTTCTCGGCCTGCGCTTCGATGTGGCGCGAGAACGGGATCAGCGTCGCCTTGCGGGCGGTGCGCACGGCCGTGGCCGCGGCGACGGTGTCGAACGGTGACGCCGACACGGGTTGGATGGGATGCTTCATCGGCGGCGGCGACCACACCGCCGACGCCTGCAGCGTCGTCGCCTCGGCGCGGCCGAACAGGTAGCCCTGACCGAGGGTGGCCCCCAACGCGAGCGCCTGCTCGCAGTGCTCCTCGGACTCGATGCCCTCGGCGAGCAGGATCGACCCCGTGCGCTCGTGGTGGGCGAGCACCGCGGACAGCGTCCGGGTCTGGTCCTCCCCGGGGTCGGACTGGACCAGCTGCATGTCGAGCTTGACGATGTCGGGGCAGATGACGTCGAGCAGCGCCAGCGAATCGGGGTGTGCGCCAACGTCGTCGAGGGCCACGGCGAAGCCGTCCGCCCGCAGCGCGACCACCTTGTCCAGCAGCGCCCGGGGATGGGCGAGCAGATGGCGTTCGGTCAGTTCGAACATCAGCTGGAACTCGTCGTGGGCGCGGGCCAGCGCCGAATCCCGGGGCCGGCCCAGGTACGCACTGGTCGGCTCGCAATTGACCATCAGGAGGGTGCCGCGGGCCAGCCCCAGCGCCAGCGCGGTGTCGATCGCCGAGTCGATCGACGCCCGGTCGAGGTGGTCGAGCCGGCCGGTCGCCCTGGCACGAGCGAATACGGCCTGCGGGTTGGGGTTGCCCAACCCCGGCCAACGGGCGAGCGCTTCGAAACCGACGACGGTGCGGTCGTCCAGCGCGACGACGGGCTGAAACGCCGGTTCGAGACCGGCACCGGAGGCAGCGACGTCCAGCACAGCGGCGTCGGAGTTCTCGGTCGGCGCCGTCGGGCAACCCGTCATCCCGTCGCCCACGTCCGCCCCCTAGGCTCGGCCCGATCCGACCTTACAAGCCTTTTGGCTGAATCTGCCAGTTTTCGGCAGGCCCGGGGTTAGCGTTTGCTGCGAAGGTCGTAGCGACGCTCTGCGTAGACCAGGTCGTCACGCCACAGCCGGTTGGCGGCGTGGCGCATGAACGGCCGCAGCACCGGGCCGCCGCGCAGGGCGTGCACGAAACCCGGCCGGTCGGAATGGGCGATGACCGCTTCGATCACCGCCGTCCTCGCACGCCCGTCCGGGCCGGGACCGATTGGCGTGGCGTGGGTTTCGACGACGCTGCCGCTGCCCTCCCCCTCGACGATCCGCATCACGATGGTCCGCCGCTCCGGGCAGGTGAACTCGGCGATGACGGGCACGCCGATGCGACCGATGTGGAAGGTCACCGCCACCTGGAAGTTGTCGGCCTCGGCGGGCAGGTCCAGGCCCGGTGGCGGTGCGCTGAGCACGTCGAGGCTCGCGAACGAATAGGGATGAAACCAGCTGCCGTGCCAGGGATCCAGCCGATTGGCGATGACGTCGGCGGGCTCACAGGTGCCGACCAGACGGGTCACCGCGTGGACGGAGGCGCCGTCGGGTCGCTGCGGCAGAATCGGCTCGGGCGTGGCCTTTTCGCCGCCCACGTGGTCCATCCTGGCCCAGAGCAACACCCCGTCGTCGTGCACGGGATAGGGGGTCCAGCCCACGTGCCTGGCTCCGCTCAGCTTCA
The DNA here is from genome assembly GCF_010729665.1 of Mycolicibacterium madagascariense. Taxonomy (NCBI): domain Bacteria; kingdom Bacillati; phylum Actinomycetota; class Actinomycetes; order Mycobacteriales; family Mycobacteriaceae; genus Mycobacterium; species Mycolicibacterium madagascariense. The sequence goes on from NZ_AP022610.1 coordinate 3,527,526, forward strand.
ACCCGTGCCACGCGCAGACCAGCTGTCCGCAGTCCAGGGCGCCGGTCGACAGGTCGGCGCCCAGGTGCGGGCAGGCCCCCGGCCCGGCGTGCAGCCGGCCGTCGGGTTCGCGCCAGACGACCACCTCGTGGCCGGCGATCTTCGTGCCGAACGGTCGCCTGGTCCCCACGTCCGTGCTCGCCGCGAAGGCGAACCAGTTGCCGCTCGGGCGGGCGGTGGCTCGGCGCAGCGCGTGTTCGATGATCGCGGGCTGCGCGTCGCGGTAGGTCGGGCGCTGCCGTTCCCACTGCAGCCGCGGCAGGACCGTGAACGGGTTGGCCTTCGCCACCGTCTTCGACACGGCCGTCACGCGGGCCGCGACGGCGTCGCGCATACTCATGTCCTCAGCTGTCCTTCCCCGGCGATCGCCAACCGCCGCAACGTGTTCGACCGACCCCGGGTGGGGACGCTGTAGAGCGGGTGGCCCCCCAGGCCATAGTGCTCCAGAAGCCGGTTGGCCGCGACCCAACCCGTGGTCGCCGCACGTTCCATCAGTGCCACCGGCAGATCGATGCGGATGCCGTCGCCGGCCAGCACCAGACCGGGATCGGGCGTGACGACCGTCGGCCGGTGCGCGAAGTCCCCGGGTCCGAAGCGGGGGCAGTCCTCGCGCCGCAGCACGCGCTGGGCGACGACGCGCGCCCCGGCGGTCTCGGGGTAGAGCTCGTGCATCCGTTCGACGAGCTGCTTGCACACTTCCTCGCCGTTGCCCGGCGCGGAGTAGGCGTGCAATTCGAGCACCGATCCCCCGGTGCGCTCGGCCCATTGGGCCGCCGTGTGCTCGTAGGCGTCGACGACGCTGACGTTGTCCAGCGGAGGATGTCCGCCGACGCCGAGGAACGCCGGTCGGTCCGCGTCGACCGGTCGGTCCAGCCACAGCCTCAGCACGGTGAACGGGGCGGCGGTCCGCAGCCCGGCGACGTCGCGTCGCCAGGGTTCGTCGCCGAGGTCCGGTGAGCCGTCGACCACGGCGCGCAGCCCGCCGGTGTCGGTCGCGAGCACCACGCCGTCGGCGGTGAGCCTGCTGCCGTCGTCGCAGTGCACCTCGAATTCCTGGCCGCGACGCACGGATTCCACCGACACCCCCGTGTGAAACCGCACGCCGAGTGAATCCAGATACGCGCGCAACGGATTCCACAGCGCGATGGCGAAGTCGTCGACGGCGACGTCGAAGATCAATCCCTCGCTGGAGCCCAGGAAGTAGATGTGGAACATCGTGGCCAGCTCGGCCGCCGACAGTTCCGAGGGTTCGGTGAAGAAGCTGCGGGAGAACACCTCGAAGGCCAGATGCCGGGCGGCGTCGGGAAAGTTGATGTGCCGCAGGAAGGTCTCCGCGTCGGTGTCGTCGAGCAGGCCGTAGATGGCGGGTACCGACACCGCGGCCAGCGGGGCTGCCGCCCTGGCGTTGATCCGCACCAGGTCGCGCAGCCGGAAGGTGGGGCTGCGCAGCGCGAACACCAGGGCGTTCAGCGGTGGCGTGCGCGGCAGACCTCGGAAGGTGTCCTGCCGTCCGTCGGCGTCGACGAGCGGATAGTCGGTCGCCGGGGCCAGCATCGACAGCCCGGGATCGGCGCGCCGCAACAGGTTTCGCAGGTTGTAGTACTGCCGGAAGAACGCGTGGAAGCCGCGGTTCATGGTGACCGTCGAGCCGTCGTCGAGCTCCTCGGTCCACCCGCCGACCCGCCCGCCGAGGTAGGCCTCGCGTTCGACGACGTCGACCTGGACGCCGCGTTCGGCGAGCCCGGTCGCGGCGGCCAGTCCGGCGATGCCGCCGCCGACCACCACCGTGCGGGGCACCGACGACAGCCAGCTCGCATGCGGCAGACCGGCCGGGGCCGCCAGGGTCTCCATCCGCCGGTCGGTCACGACGGCGCGTCCGCGAGGAAGGTGTGCACGACGTCGCGCTGCCAGCCGTGCACGGTCTCGCTGTGCACACCGGTGAAACCGTTGGCGCGCAGGCGGTTTCGCAGTGCCGAGGCGCCGTCGAACTCGGTGACGCTGCGCCGCAGGTGCTGATACAGCGTGGCGTCGCCGGTGCGCAGGCGCCCCATCGGGATGATGACACCCCAGCAGACCGCGTTCCAGGTGGCCCGCGCGCGCACCGAATCCCGCACCGAGTACTCGTGCAGGGCCAGCGTCGCGCCGGGGCGCAGCAGCGCCCGGAACCGGCGCAGGGTCTCGTCGGGGTCGGCGAGATTGCGCACCAGGTAGGCGGCGAAGATGCCGTCGAACGGACCCTCCACCCCGGCTTCGGCCAGATCCTCGACCCGGCTGTGCACGAACCGCGTCGACGGGGGCCACGCCTTGGTCGCCGCCTCGGCGAGCATTCCCGCGGACGCGTCGATGGCCACCACCTCGGCCTCCGGCAGCACCTCGAGCAGCGCCCGCGTCGAGGCGCCGGTGCCGCATCCCGCGTCGAGCAACCGCAGGCCCCGCCCGAGGTGGGGAATGCGCATGCGGCGCACCGACATTCGCAGATGTTCGTGGTAGCCGGGGTTGGCTCCGACGAGTTGGTCGTAGGCGGCCGCGCCCACGTCGAACGCGGCGGGCACCTGGTGGCGCGGCAACCCGCTGGATCCCAGGGTCACGGTCGTCTTTCCTCCTGATCCTTGGCGCCGCGGTGTTCCCACCGCAGCAGTACCGCGGTGACGAGGGCGAACCCGAACAGGAAGTCCTCGATCGGGATGTCCCAAGGGAAGCGGATGCCGGTGGTGTGCCGGTCGGCGTAGAGCACGATCGGCGCGGACAGTTTGGTCAGCCAGCCGTCGACCAGGATCTGGAAGAAGACGACGATGGCCATCGAGATCCAGTACGCGGGCTTGCGGAAGAGGCCGGTGCGCAGGATCCAGTGTTCCCAGGCGCACACTCCGACGACGGAGAGCACCGCGGGCAGGGTGTAGCCCAGTCCGGTCACCGGCGTACGTCCCTGGTGCTGCGCACCTTCGCCAGAATGCGCGAGACGGCGGTGTAGGTCAGCAGCCCGCACACCGGGATGACGAGGAAGAACGCCACCTCTTCGATCGGGATGTGGCCGGGCACGTCCCAGCCGGTGAGGTACCGCGGGTTGTAGTGCCACACGTCGGCGGCGATCGCGACCGCGTCCCAGGCGATGAAGAACAGCGCGACCGGGAGCACCGCGTACGCCAGGCGCCGCGGCCAGCGGTACACGCCGGTGCCGAGGAACTCCAAGGGTGCAGTGATGACCAGGCACGCCGCCAGAACGATCAGGTATTGCCAACGGTCCACGACGTTCCCCTCGGGTGTCGGTCCGACATCCGTGCGCCCCACGCCCGCAGCAGGCCACCCGCGGCGACCCGCGCCCGGCGGGCGTTGCCGACGGTCGCGCGCTGCCCGAACACCGCGAAGTCGCTGCGTTCGATGGTGTCGAGGATCTCCGAATACAGCGTCAGGGCGGCCGCGACGCAGGGGCGCGACCGCCGCGCCAACATCGGAATGCCTTGGCGCGCAGAGTCGTACACGCTGCGGGTGACGGCGTGCTGCTCGGCCAGCGCCGTGCGCACCCGCGGATCGGTGCGCCGGTGTTCGCGACACCACGTCAGCAGCTCGCGGTCGACGCCGTGGACGGCCAGTTCGTCGGCCGGGAGATAGACCCGGCCGCGACCCAGGTCCTCGTCGACGTCGCGCAGGAAGTTCGTCAGCTGGAACGCCTCGCCGAGTGCGGCCGCGTACGGCGCGGTGTCCTGCGGCGACGCGACCGTTCCGAGGATGGGCAGCAGCTGCAGCCCGATGACGTCGGCGGAGCCGTAGGTGTAGCGGCGCAGCGCCGCCCGGTCGGGATAGTCGGTGACGGTGAGGTCCATCCGCATCGACGCCAGGAAGTCGTCGAAGAGCGACGGGTCGATGCGATACCGGTGCACGGTGTCGACGAGCGCCGCCAGCACGGGGTGGTCGGCCGGCACGGCGCCGGTGAGCCCCTCCGCGAGCTGTCGCTGCAGGACGCCCAGCGCGGCGCCCCGGTCGGCGACCGCGACGTCGGGATCGACGTCGTCGAGTATGTCGTCGGCCATCCTGGCGAATCCGTAGAGGGCGTGGACCGCCGGCCGCTGCTCGGCTGCCAGCAGGCGCGTCGCCAGGAAGAACGTCCGCCCGTACTGGGCGTTGAGCTTCCTGGCCCGGCGATAGGCCTCCCGCAGCGCGTGGTCGTGCACGCCCGCCGCGTCCAGTTCCGAACGGATCACCGCACCCCCCGCAGCAGTGGCCCCCGTCGGCCACTGACGCTGCCGGTGATGCGGTCGGCCGCCAGCCGGCCCGACAGCAGCGCCGTGGGCACGCCGACCCCGGGCACCGTCGACGATCCCGCCAGCACCACGTTGTCGATGCCGCGCACCCGGTTGGCCGGGCGGAACGGCCCGGTCTGCGAGAACGTGTGCGCCAACGCGAACGGCGTCCCTGCGTACATGCCCTGCTCCCCCCATCCGGCCGGATCCACCACGTGCAACAGTTCCAGATCCTCGCCCACGTTGGGCATCCTGTCCCGGACGGTCTCGATCATTCCGTCGACGTAGGCGCCGCCGTCGCGGGCCCAGTCGAACCGGCCACGGTCGAGGTTGGGCGCGGGGGCGAGCACGTAGAGCAGGTCGCGCCCCTGCGGCGCGAGCGACCGATCCGTGGCGGTGGGCCTGGTGACCAGCAGCGACGGGTCCGACATCACGCGTCCGTCGTCGATGATGTCGACGAACGTCTGGTCCCAGTCCTTGCCGAAGAGGATGGTGTGGTGCCCGTCGTCGGTCTCGGCGGTGGTCCGGCACCCGAGGTGCGCGACGACCGCGGAGGGCGCGGGCCGCAGCTTGAGCAGTCGCCGGGGCTGGCGTCCGAGCAACCGGTAGGTGTCGGGCAGTTCGGTGGTCAGCACCGCCGAGTCGCACGCGATCCGCTGCCCGTCCTCGGTGCGCACCGCCGTCACCCGGTCCCCCGAGCGTTCCAGCGCCGAGACCGTGGCCCCGTACCGGAACTCCACGCCGGCGGCCGCGGCCGCCGCGGCCAGCGCCTCCGGTACCGCCCGCATGCCACCCCTGGGGAAGTACACCCCGGCGATGGTGTCCATGTAGGCGATGACGGCGTACACGGCCAGGGCGCGCTGCGGCGGGACGCCCGCGTAGAGCGCCTGGAAGGAGAACACCCGCAGCAGGCGGTCGTCGGTGAGGAACCGGCGCATCACCGACTCCCAGCGCCGGAAGCCGCCGAGGGCGAGCAACCGGGCCAGCTGCGGGGTGACCAGTGAGAACGGGGAGTCGAAGTTCGACGCGATGAAGCCGTCGAACTCCACGCGGTACAGCTCGGTCAGCCAATCGCGCAGCCGCAGGTAGCCCTGCGCCTCGCCGGGCCCCATCACCCGGCGGATCTCGTCGGCCATCGCGTCGGCGTCGCGGTGCACGTCCAATGTCGAGCCGTCGGCGAAATGGGTGTGATACGACGGGTCGACCTGGACCAGGTCCAACCGGTCTGACAGCGATTCGCCGACGGCCGCGAGGGTGTCGGCGATGATGTCCGGCATCGTCAGCACGGTCGGCCCGGTGTCGATGCGGTAGCCACCGACGTCCAGCTGACCCATCCGGCCACCGGGATGCTCGCCGCGCTCGAGCACCGTCACGGCACGGCCGCGACCGGCGAGGTGCAGCGCCGCCGCCAGGCCCGCCAACCCCGCGCCGACGACGACCACGTGGTCGCTGTCGGGCCTCATCGGGCGCCCACCGGATCGATCACCATGCCGCGGTGCATCACGCGGTCGCCGAGCACCCCGTCGTGGTCGGCGCGGTGCAATACACAGCGGTTGTCCCAGATCACGACGTCACCAGCTGACCATCGATGCGCGAACACGTTCTCCTCACGGGTGCTATGGGCATACAGGTAGTCGATCACGTCGGCGGCCTCCGATGCAGACAGCCCGCTGATCGCGGTGCACCGCCTCGGTGTCGAAAGGTACATCGCGGTGCGGCCCGACAGCGGGTGCACCTGGAACAGGGGGTGATCGGCCGTGGTCTCCTGGTCCTCGCGCAGGTCGAGCCCGGTGACGACGTGGGTCACGGTGCGCCCGGCCAGCCTCGTGCGCAGGGCCGCGGGCAGCGTCTCGTAGGCCGCGTACTGGTTGGTGAACTGCGTCCGGCCGCCCCGCACCGGCACCTGCACGGCACGTAATGCGGTGTAGGCGGGCGGGTTTCGGACATAGCTGGTGTCGGTGTGGAAGTTCGACCGCGGTGGGGTGTCGCGCCCGACGTTGGAGATGACGTTGAGCTCGTCGAAGCCGGGCACCGGCGTCTCGCCCTCGGTGAAGGTGGTCGGCCCGAAGCTGCGCAGGAAGTTCAGGAAGCGCCCGTCGTCGACGTCCTGGTCGGGCAGGACGAGCACGCCGTGCTCGGCCAGCAGGGTCCGCAGCGCCGCGACGTCGCCGGCGGACAGCGTGTCGACCGACACGCCCGTGACCACGGCGCCCAGCGGGCTCATGGGGTGGTGATCGAGCACCGTGCCTCCTCGAGATCCAGCTCGCGCAGGGCGATCGCGAACAGCTCCGACACGTCGATGCCCCTGGCGGCGGCCATCATCGCGATGACACTGCTCGGGGCGTACGAGCAGTAGGGTCCGGCTTCGAGGAACCACGGTAGCCCGTCGGGGTCGATCCGGAAGTCGAACAGGCTGTAGTGCCGGCAGCCGAGCGCCTCGTGGCAACGTCGCGCGGCCGCCCACACCGCGTCGGTGACGGGGTCGTCCTCGGGGACCAGCCAGGCGCGCCGCGCGTCCTTCGCGACGAGGAACAGGTCGCCGTCACCCGAGCGGTCGAGTTTGTCCTCGCTGGTGCGGATCGGCTTGGAGTCCGGGTTTACCGAGTACTCCTCGAGCGGCAGACAGACCAGCTCTCCGTCGCGAACGATGATGCCGCACCGCACTTCTCGGCCCAGCGGCACGTACGTCTCGACGAGCGCGGCGCTGCCGTTGGCGAGCGCGTGGGCCACCGCGGGACCGTACTGCCGCTCGTCGCGCACCAGGGTCACGCCCATCGAGTTGTCACCGTCGACGGGCTTGACGACCACCGGCAGCGGCAGCGGCGGCGGTCCGGGGGTCCGCACCACCTCACCCGCGGGCACGGCAACGCCGGCGGCGGCGACGATGGCCCTCGCGGCGGCCTTGTCCGCGGCGATCGCCATGACCTCCGGCGGGTTGCCGACGATCGGGATGCCGAGGACGTCGAACAGCGCGCGGTAGGCGGTCATGCCGGGTCTGCAGAACATCTGCGGCACCACGACGTCGATGCCGAGGCGCGCCACGTGCGCGATGGCGTCACTGGGCGACATGGGGACCGCCGCGGCCAGCGCCGGAGCGCCCAGACCGGCGGGAAAGGTCCACGACCCGCCCGGCGCCACGTGCGCGAGGTGATGCTCGTAGCGCTCGTCGGAGGCCAGGGCCGCCAGCGCGCCGCCGGCGTAGAGCCGCGACAGGTCGGCGAAGAACTCGTCGACCGGCGACCCGACGAGGTGCAGCACCGACAGGGGCCGCCCGGCCGTGCCGTGCCCACCCACGTCAGTCGCCTCCCTGCTCGACGAGTTTGCCGATGTTGAAGTCGATCTTCGTCCATCCCCGCCGCGCCCGCAGATTCTTCAGCAGCAGCGCGGGGATCTGCAGATGGTGCTCCGCGAGATACGGCAGCGGATCCCACCAGGCGAAGATGGCGTCCTTGCCGCGCGCGATCGCCGCGGCCCGCTGCCTGCGCCCCGGCCGCGTGATCAGCCGCCACAGCTCGTGGTAGATCCAGTGGGTCGGGCGCGACCCGGCGAGCGGGACGATGCCGCGGTGGCCGTCGTCGAGGTAGGCCGCCGCCACCTCGGGGTGGTCGTAGAACATCGTGATCGCCGAATGGGTGCGCGGGTTGCACTCGATGGCATACGGATGACCGTCGGCCGCCTCGATGAAGTCGAACGAGAGCTGGCCCGTCACGCCGAGCGCACCGACGAAGTCCTCGACCCAGGACCGGATCTCGGGTTTGTCGACGTGGGCGTAGTTGATCTGGAACGCCGAGGACTCGCAGCATCCGTACACCTGTAGCGAGCCGTTGCGCACGGTGCCGTGCGTGCAGTATTCGCGGCCCTGGACGAACTCCTGGAGGATCCACGGGTCCTCCGGCGAGATCGACAGCGACCGCGCGAAGGCGGCGTTGCGCTCGGGGGTGTCCCTGGACAACCTGGTCAGGTCCATCCGGCCGACCGGGTTGTAGGCGATCCGTTTCAGGATGTAGCTGCGCCCGGGCGGAAAGTCGAAGTCGACGACCTGCTGGGCGTCGGTGATCCTGGCGAAGTCGGGCACCCGCAGCCCCAAAGACCTTGCCATGCGCGAGAATTCGGCCTTGTCGTCGAGCGCGCGCACCATCGTCGCGTCGACGTGCAGCACCTCGCAGTACGGGTCGAGCAGCGCGCGCGCGTCGGCTTCCGGCACGCTCGAGGCGGGGCTCGACACCGGGACGAAGACGTCGACCCGTTCCCGGCGGACCACGTCGAGCATGGCCTCGGCGTAACCGGGAGCCGTCGGCTCGGGCACGCTGTGGAAGGCGTCCACCGCGCGGGAGAACCGGTGGCCCGTGAGGCGGTACTTGGCCGACTCGACCAGCACCACCCGGTGCCCGGCCGAATGGAACGATCTCGCCAGCTGCAGCGCCTTCGTCATCTTGCCGCCACTGATCAGAATCGTCCGACGCGCGCCGGAATCATTGTGCGCCAACGGGTCTCGACGCCCCGACGCGAGCGCGCCGCCGACCAGGATCAGGTCGACCGGCAGCGTGGCCAGCAGTGCGCCGAACACCGCGAACGTGCGGGCGGGGTTGGCGTCGCGCAGCCGCGGCCGGAGCGCCGCGGGCGCCGTGGTCGCAGTGGTCGCAGTGGTCGCCGAAGCGTGCTCGCGGATCGCCGTCACGCCGGCGTCCGCCGAATCAGCGTGAGGCCGTCGCGCAGCGGGATCACCACCTGCTCGACGCGGGGATCGTCGGTCAGCGCGGCGTTGAACTCCGCGATCGCCGCACCGTTGGCCGTGTGCGGGCCGTCGAGGTAGGGCTGGCCCTGCATGAGGGTGTTGTCGACGGCGATGACCGCACGTGGCCCCAGCAGACTGCTGTTCAGCAGGAAGTCGACGTAGCCGAGGTAGCCCGCCTTGTCGGCGTCGATGAACACGAAGTCGAACGGCGGTTCGGACCGGTCGGCCAGCCTGCGCAGGGTGTCCAGCGCAGGCCCGACCTCCACGGTGATCTTGCGACCGGCCGCCGACCGCGCGAACTGCTCGCGGGCGACGTCGGCGACGGCCTCGTCGATCTCGCAGGCCGTCACGACGCCGTCGGCGGGCAACTGCTCGGCCATCGCCAGCGCCGAGTAGCCGGTGAACATGCCGATCTCGAGCACCCTGGTGGCGTCGGCGAGGTGCAGCAGGAACTTCAGCACCTGCCCCTCGACGTGCCCGGAGAGCATCTCCTGCTCGAGGCGGCCACCACCCGCGGCGTCGGCGGTCCAGTCGATCGCACTGGTCCGGCTGGCCAGCTCGGCCAGATCCGCGGACTCGACCGTCGTGCACTGGTCGAGGTACGGATCCAGGCCGGCGGCCAGGTCCCGGGCCCGGCGCAACCGGTCGAGGAGGCCGGCGTCCGCGCCGGTCGCCCCCACCGCCTGGCAGAGCTCGTCGAGCTCGCGGGCCAGGATGGTGGTGGGGGTGACCGGACGCGGCGGGGCAAGCGTCCCGTTGGGTTCGGCGGCCGCCACGCTCACCTGGCCTCCCGCACCTCGGGCAGCGTGAAGACGTCCACGCCATCGCCCGCGCGCGGGAAGTCCAGGCAGATCTTCTTGTGCAGCTCGAGTGCGTCGGTCAGCTCGCCCGGGCTGACGTCGTTGAGGAAGCGGCAGCGCCCGATGGGATCGGGTACCGCGGCGCGCAGGATGCCGTCGCGGGTCTTGAGGATCGACGCCGTTGCCTGCTCGAGCAGCTCGGGGGTGAGGTACTCGCTGTCCAGCGCCAGGCCGAGTGAGCTCATGACGTTGAGCACCCGGTCCCGGTCGGCCACCGACAGGTGACCGCGACGCTCGGCCAGGGTCGTCGACAGCGCCATGTCGACATTGATGGCGTGACCGTGGAAGAACGGCACCGGCGGGGTGAGCTCGAGTGTCGGGCTCCACGTGTGCCCGAAGGCGATCACCCGATCGAGGTCGATCTCGTGCAGGTTGGGCGCCTCCAGTTCCAGCATGGTGGCGATGGCCTGGTGGGTGATCCGCTCGGCGGCCGCCCGCAGCTCGGGGCTGCCGTCGACGTAGCCGAACCGGGTGCGCAGCAGGTCGGGCCCGTGCGCTTCGAGCAGCTCGAAGATCTCGGCGTTGCCGACGACGGCGATCTTGATGAGCTCGGCCATGCCGTTGCGCACCTGATCCTCGGGCAGAGTCGCCAGGAACGAGAAGTCCAGCAGCACCTTCTCCGACGCGTGGTAGGCGCCGAGGCGGTTCTTGTGCTTGCCGTGGTTGACGGCGACCTTGATCGACACGCTGGCGTCGATCAGCCCGATCAGCGTCGTGGGGATGCGGATGTAGGGCGTGCTGCGGCGGTAGCTCGCGCAGGCGAACCCGGCGACGTCCGTCGTCAGCCCACCGCCGACGACCAGCACCGGCTCGGTGCGCACCAGGCCGAACTCGTCGAAGCGGTCCACGATCCACTCGAAGGTCTCCAGCGACTTCGCGGTCTCGCGGATCTGCACCGGCAGGACCGTCAGCGCGATGCCGTGGTGGTCGAAGTAGGCGCGGATGCGATCACCGTGGATGCGCAGCACGGTCTCGTCGATCACCATGAGCGCCCGACCGTAGCTGCGGTAGGAATCCGCCAGTGCGGTGCTCGCCACGTCGAAGACGCCGTCGACGTAGATCAGGTCGTACTCGATGCGTTCGTAACCCTTGACGTGGAACGCGCTGTCGCTGACCGTGACACTGGCCTGCATGTTGCTCATCGGGCTGCTCCTAGGTCGATGGCTGGGGGATGGTCCGGGGCGGTGCTCACGACGTGGCCATTCCGACCACCTTGGCGGCGTCGAGCGCGTTCACCGTCTCGGCGGCGGAGGCGAAGTCGCTGCCCGCCGTGTTCTCGTTCGGGAAGGCCACGCAATCGATGCCCGCTGCGGTCGCCGCCTTGACCCCACCGGGGTTGTCCTCGATGGCGACGGCGTGGCTCGCGTCTTCGCCGAGCTGCTCGAGCGCATAGGCGTAGGCGGCCGGATCCGGCTTGGGGGTCGAAACCTTGTCGAGGTCGACGATCAGGTCGAACGCGCCGGCGTCCAGGTGCGGCTCGAGCGCCGACAGCAGGGCGTCGACGTTGGCCTTGGACGTCGTGGTGACCAGACCGAGCTTCTGACCGCTGCGCTTGACCTCCTCGACGACGTCGACCACGCCCTCGCGCGGGGAGATCGACGACGAGGCGAGCAGGCTCTGGAAGATCTCGGACTTCTTGGCGTGCACGGCGGCGGCGTCGACGTCGGCCCCCTTGGCGGCCGCATAGTCGGCGATCCGCTGGGCGCCGCCGTTGGAGCCGAGCATGGAGCGGTAGTCGTCACGTGACCACTCCCAGTCCAGTCCGTACGCGGAGAACGCGTCGTTGAAGGCCTGACGTTGCAGCTCCGAGGTGTCGGCGAGGCTGCTGATGGATCCGAAGAGCACGGCTGGCATGGGTTTCCTTCTCGAGATGATTCGGTGTCATCGGCGTCACGAATCGTGGCGTCGTCCGTTCGAAAACGCTGATGCCCCGTACACTAGTGGAGTAAACGTTCAATAGTGAATGTCAAGGCCATTACTGACTTGGGTGTTCATCAGTTAACTTCCAGTCGACGCGTGTCACACGGCGCCGTCCGGCAGGCGAAGGAGATGCACTCTCGTGGCAGCGGCAGAGGGCAGGTCGGGCGAACCGGCCGAGGACGCACGGGTGGCGCGCACCCGTGCCGACGTCGCCCGCGCCGCGCTGGAAGTCCTCACCACCGAGGGCTCTGACGCGGTGACGCACGCGCGGGTCGCCGAGCTCGCCGGCTACTCGAAGACGACGCTGTACGCGCACTGGCCCGGCCGCCTCGACCTGATCGCCATGGCGATCGAGACGCTCGGCGACATGCCGCACCACGAACTCACCGGCGACCTCCGCGCCGACGTCATCGCCGAACTCCAGGTGTTCCGCAACGCGATCGACGAACTGCGGCTGGACCGCATCCTGGCGGGCATGGCGCAGTGGGCGTCGGTCGAGCAGATGGCGCAGATCAGGAACAAGGTCAACACCGACGGCCAGCATCAGATGTACGAGATGCTCTCCGACCGATTCTCCGGGCCTGCGCTCGAAGCGGTGGTGCAGATGCTGACCGGCGTCGTCGCCTGCCCGGCGCTGATGTATGGCCGACTGGCCTCCGACGACGTCATCACCGCCGCCGTCGACATCGTGCTCGACGACGGCACCGGGCGCGGACCCCAGTAGTCCGGGCCCCCGGCCCGCCCGCCCATCCCCCTTAGGGCGTCAGGACGATCTTGACCGCGCCGTCCTGCTTCTTCTGGAAGATGTCGTAGGCGTGCGGCGCCTCGGCCAGCGGCAGCGTGTGCGTCGCGAAGTCGTCGACGCCGAGCGGATCCTCGTCGGTCAGCAGGGGCAGGATGTCGTCGACCCACCGCTTCACGTTCGCCTGCCCCATGTGCAGCTGGATCTGCTTGTCGAACAGGGTCAGCATCGGCAGCGGGTCGGCCATGCCGCCGTAGACCCCGCTCAGCGAGATCGTTCCGCCGCGGCGCACGACGTCGATGGCGGAGTAGAAGGCGCCGAGGCGGTCGACGCCCGCCTTCTGCATCATCGGCTTGGCCAGCGCGTCGGGCAGCAGACCGGTCAGCTGCTGGGCGACCTTCGCCACCGGCGAGCCGTGCGCCTCCATGCCGACCGCGTCGATCACCGAGTCGGTGCCGCGCCCGTCGGTCATGTCCCGGATCGCGTCGCCGAGGTCGCCCTCGTGGTCGCGCAGGTCGACCGTCTCGATGCCGCGCGCCGCCGCCCTGGCCAACCGTTCCGGCACCCGGTCCACCGCGATGACGCGGTACCCGAGGTGCGCAGCGATCCGCGCGGCCATGTCGCCGATGGGCCCCAGGCCGAGCACCGTCACCGAACCGCCGTCGGGAATGGCCGCGTACTGCACGCCCTGCCACGCGGTGGGCAGCACGTCGGACAGGTAGACGAAGCGGGAGTCGGGCGGGCCGTCGGGCACCTTGACGTGGGTGAACTGCGCCTGCGGCACGCGGAGCAACTCGGCCTGACCGCCGGGCACCGAGCCGTAGAGCTCGGAGTAGCCGAACAGCGCGGCGCCCATGCCCTGCTCGCGCACCTGCGTCGTCTCGCACTGGGTGAAGAGGTCCTGGTCGCACATGTAGCAGCTGCCACAGGAGATTTGGAACGGGATCACCACCCGGTCGCCCACCGCCAGGTTGGTCACGCCGGCCCCGACCTCGCGCACGACGCCCATGGGCTCGTGGCCGAGGATGTCACCCGGGTTCATGAACGCCCCGAGCACCTCGTACAGGTGCAGGTCGGATCCGCAGATGTTCGTCGACGTCACTTCGATGATCGCATCGGTCGGATCCTGAATGACCGGGTCCGGGACCGTGTCGACGCGGACGTCTCGCTTGCCGTGCCAGGTGACTGCCTTCATCGAGGACTCCTCTCCGTTGCCGCGGTGGCGCGGCCCCTGAGCCTTACCCCGCGCATCCGGGCACAAACCGGGTCGACGTAAACCCAAGTCGCAGAACCCGTTCGGGTGGGGCGACGGCTCAGTCCTCGGAGTGGGCGCGGAAGTCCTTCATCGCCTCGACCAGCGCGGCGAAGGCGCGGTGAGCGGCCTCGAGATCCTCGTCGGGCAGATCCGCCATGGCGACGTGGGTGTCGCGCGCCACGGCCGCGAAGAATCCGCGCACCGCGTCCGCACCGTGCGCGGTGGGACGGAGGATGACCTTGCGCCGGTCCCCCGGGTAGCTCTCCTTGTGCAGGAAGCCGCCCTCGGCCAGCCGATGCGCGAGCGAGGTGATGGCGGCGGCCGACAATCCCATCTGCTTGCGCAGCACCGTCGCCGTCATCTCCTCCGGCGTCGACTCCGAGACGACCACGAAGATCAGCGCACGAAACTCGTTGTTGGACAACTGGGTTCGTTCGGCGAACTCGCGGGTGGTCCACTCCGTCTGGGCGGTCAGCTCGCGCAGGTCGGCACTGAGAAGGCGTTCGAGGTGGCGGCGGCGGGCGGCGTCGGTCACGTCGTGTCGATCCATGCGACCCCCCGGTGGACGTCTGCGCGCACGCAGACCCTTCGCACGTCGAATTAACGGCAAAGACAAATACTACCGGATCGATAGGCTAGCTATACGTCGATCCGACGGGGGTCACTGCAGCGGGGTCAGCTCCTGCAGCAACGTGGGGACCAGCTCGCTTACCGTGGGATGGATGTGCATGGTCCGCGAGATCGCGGTGTAGGGCAGCTTGGCGGTCATCACGTCGAGGATGTCCTGCACCACCTCGTCGCCACCGACGCCGAGAATGGCCGCCCCGAGGATCTCGTGCGTGTCGGCGGCGACGACGACCTTCATGAAGCCCTGCGTCTCGCCCTTCTCGACCGCGCGACCGACCTTGGCCATCGGCAGCTTTCCGACCAGCGCCTCGCGACCGGACCGGCGCACCTCGTCGGCCGAGAGCCCGGCCCGCCCCAGCGGCGGGTCGATGTAGAGCGCGTAGGTCGGCACGCGGTCACTGACGCGGCGCGGGTCGCCGTCGAGCAGGTTGGCCGCGACGATCTCGAAGTCGTTGTAGGAGGTGTGGGTGAACGCCCCCTTGCCGTTGCAGTCGCCCATCGCCCAGACGCCCGGCACGGTCGTGCGCAGCTGATCGTCGACCACGACGTACCCGCGCGCGTCGGTCTCGATTCCGGCGACGTCGAGGCCGAGATCGTCGGTGTTGGGCCGCCGCCCCGTCGCCACCAGCAGGTGAGAGCCCTCGACGGGGTCGGCACCGTCGCGCGGATACAGGGCGAATCCGTTGTCCCGCTTGTCGATTCGCATACCGGTCGCACCGACGTGCACGTCGATGCCCTCGGCCTCCAGGATCTCCTGGATCGCCGCGGACACGTCCTCGTCCTCGCGCGCGGTCACCCGCGGGCCGCGCTCGACCACGCTGACGCGCGCACCGAAGCGGCGGTACATCTGCGCGAACTCCAGGCCGATGTAGCTCCCCCCGATGATCACCAGGTGCTCGGGCAGCTCGTCGAGGTCCAGGATGCCGACGTTGGTGAGGTAGTCCACCTCGTCGAGGCCGGGAATGTTCGGCGCGGTCGCGCGGCCTCCGACGTTGAGGAAGATCTGGTCGGCCTCGAGCACCTGGTCGTCGACGCGCAGGGTGTGCGGGCCCTCGAACCGGGCGTGGCCGCGGATCAGGGTGCACCCGTCCATGCCCTCCAGCCAGGACTCGACGCCGTGGCGGTCGTCGAGCATGATCCTGTCCTTGCGGGCCTTGACCGCCGCCATGTCGACGGTCACCTCGCCGGTGCCGATGCCGTACTGCGCGCCGCGGCGGGCGGTGTGCGCGGTGTGCGCGCTGGCGACCAGGGTCTTGGTGGGGATGCAGCCGTAGTTGACGCAGGTGCCGCCGACGAGCTTGCGTTCGATCACCGCGACGGTGCGGCCCTGCGCGGTGAGCCGGCCCGCCAGGGGTGGTCCGGCCTGCCCGGCACCGACGACGATGGCGTCGAATCTCGTTGTCACGACCGCGATCTCAGCCGGTGAAGGGGGGCAGTGTGGAGGCGAGCGCCACGATTCCGAAACCGCCGAGGACGGCGATCGCGTCCTCCAGCAGAGCGATCGGCAGGTCTCGGCCCCCGTTGGCGGCGACGAGACGGCGCCGGGCCGCGTGACCACCGAGGGTGCCGAGGACGGCGCCGATGATTCCTCCGCCGATCGCGATGAACGTGTGGTGCCAGGCGCTGCCGATCACCGCCCCCGCGAACGCCCCCGTGACCATCCTGGTGACGAATTGCGGTGGCGTCGTGCGGCTCGGCGTCTTCGGCAGCTGATCGGTCACCAGCTCCACGACGAGGAACACGGTCAGCACCGCGACGGTGATCCAGCTCCCCACCCAGTGCGACCACCGGTCGCTGGTGTCGAGCCAGCCGAGGTGGGCGCCCCACGCGACGACGGCGGGCGCCGTCATCGCCCGAAGTCCCGCGACGATGCCGATGAGGAGCGCCAGCCCGATTACGAATGCCTGTGTCATGGAGCCTCCCGGCCGCTCGCGATTCTGGAGAAAGCTAACACCCGGGCCGGTTAGAAGCGGCAGAACCTGATGTCGGAGGCCAGAATGGCCTTCGCGCCGATGTCGGCCAGCTCGTCCATGATGGCGTTGACGGTGCGACGCGGAACCAGGGCGCGCACCGCGACCCACGCCGGATCGGCCAGTGGAGCGATCGTCGGCGACTCCAGACCCGGCGTCACCGCCGTCGCGCGGTCCAAAACCGAACGCGGACAGTCGTAGTCGAGCATCAGGTACTGCTGCCCGAACACCACGCCCTGCACCCGTCCGGCGAGCTGGTCGCGCGCCTTGGCGGTGTCGGCGTCGGGGTCGGCCCGCTCGATGAGGATGGCCTCGGAGTCGCACAGCGGCTCCCCGAACGCCACCAGGCCGTGCAGGCCGAGCGTGCGGCCCGTGCCGACGATGTCGGCGATGACGTCGGCGAGGCCGAGCTGCACCGAGATCTCCACCGCGCCGTCGAGCCGGATGACGGTGGCCTCGATGCGCTTGGCGGCCAGGTCCTTTCGGACCAGGTTCGGGTAGGCGGTGGCGATGCGCATGCCCGCCAGGTCGGCGACGGCCCAGTCCCGGCCCGACGGCGCCGCGTAGCGGAACGTCGACGACCCGAAGCCGAGCGCCAGCCTTTCCCGAACGGGCGCGTCGGACTCGGCCGCGAGGTCGCGGCCGGTGATGCCGAAGTCCAACTCCCCCGAGCCGACGTAGATGGCGATGTCCTTGGGGCGCAGGAAGAAGAACTCGACGCCGTTGGCGGGGTCGACGACGGTCAGGTCCTTGGGGTCGCGCCGGCGCCGGTAGCCCGCCTCGGACAGGATCTCCGCGGCGGACTCGCTCAGCGCGCCCTTGTTGGGCACCGCCACCCGAAGCATGTCGGTCACAGCTTGGCGTACACGTCGTCGAGGGTCAGGCCGCGCGAGATCATCAGCACCTGAGTCCAGTAGAGCAGTTGGCTGATCTCGCCGGCCAGCGCGTCGTCGCCTTCGTGCTCGGCGGCGATCCACACCTCGCCGGCCTCCTCGAGGACCTTCTTGCCCAGCCCGTGCACGCCGCCGTCCAGCGCTGCGACGGTGCCACTGCCGGCCGGTCGAGAGCGCGCACGTTCACTGAGTTCGGCGAACAGCGCGTCGAAGGTCTTCACGGCAGGCGATTGTTCCACGCCGCCGACGGCCGCGTCACGCCGGTTCGACCGCCGCGGGGCGCCCCGTCAGGCGTGCGCGGTGGGTTTGGCCGCGCTGAGGATCTGGCCGTGCATGTCCTCCAGCGACACGCCCTTGGTCTCCTGCACCCAGCGGAAGACGAAGAGGAACGACAGGATCGCGCACAGTCCGTAGAAGCCGTAGGCGATGCCGAGGTGGTCCCGCAGGCCGGGGAAGCTCACCGTGATGGCCCAGTTGGCCGCCCACTGACCCGCCGCGGCCAGGCCCAGGGCCGCCGCGCGGATGCGGTTGGGGAACATCTCGCCGAGCAGCACCCACACCACCGGGCCCCACGACATGCCGAACGCGATGACGAAGACGTTGGCGGCCACCAGGGCGATGGGCCCCGCCGCGCCGTCCAGGTGTGGCTTGCCGTCGGCCCCCAGGGTCGCGGTGCCGAAGATGGCCGCCATCGTGACGAGCGAGACGGCCATGCCCGTCGAGCCGATCAGCAGCAGCGGCTTGCGCCCGACCTTGTCGATCAGCGCGATCGCGATCAGCGTCGTGAGGATGTTGACCACCGAGGTGATGACCGTGATCACGAACGAGTCGCCCTCGGAGAATCCGACGGCCTCCCACAGCACGTTGGAGTAGTAGAAGATCACGTTGATGCCGACGAACTGCTGGAACACCGACAGGCCGAGGCCGACCCAGACGATGCCGTAGAACCCGAGGAAGCCGCCGCCCGGCTTGCGCATGTCGCGCCAGGACGGCTTGTCCTCGCGCTCCAGCGTCTCCCTGATCCGGTCGATGGTGATCTCGAGGTTCTTCTCCCCCAGCAGCATGCTGAGCACCCGGCGGGCCTCCGGAATCTTGTGGCTGGCCACGAGATAGCGCGGTGACTCCGGGATGGTGAACGCCAGCAGCCCGTAGACGATCGCCGGGATCATCATGATGAGGAACATCCAGCGCCAGGCCTCCATGCCCAGCCACAGCACCTCGTTGGCGCCCCCGGCGAGCTGCGCCAGGCCGTAGTCGATGGCCAGCGACAGGAAGATGCCGGTGACGATCGCGAGCTGCTGCAGCGACCCGAGCCGGCCCCTGATCCGCGGGGGTGACGTCTCGGCGATGTAGGCGGGGGCGATCACCGAGGCGATGCCGACGCCGATGCCACCCACCACCCGGAACAGCACCACCAGTTCGACGTTGGGCGCCAGGCCGGTGCCGATCGCGCTGACGAAGAAGAACACCGCGGCGATCTTCATCACCGTGATGCGCCCGAGGCGGTCGGCGATGCGACCGGCGGTCATCGCGCCCACGGCAGCCCCCAGCAGGGCCGAGGCGACGGCGAAGCCGAGTGCGGCGTTGCCGATCCCGAAGTCCTCCTGGATCGAGGCGACCGCCCCGTTGATGACGGCGCTGTCGTAGCCGAACAGCAGGCCGCCGAGCGCCGCGACGGACGCGATGCGAATCGCGGTGCCACCGGAGGAGAACTCCTCGTCGGTGATCACCGACGGCCCGTCTCCGACGGGGGGTCCCTGGCCAGCCATGAAGCGTCCTTTCCGCAGCGCTGCGTGATGCGAGTCACACCACACTAGGGCACATGACCGACGCAGATGGCCGTATCTCAGCTCCGGTCGGACACCGGCGCGTCGACCTCCGCGGCCAACCGTGCGTGGATGGCGCGCAGGGCCTCGGGGTCGACCTCGGCGAGCGAGGCGACGTGCTGCCGGCGCGGCCCGTCGGGCACCTCCACGTCGTTGGGCACCACCAGCACCGGGCACCCCGCCGCCAGGGCGGCCTCAGACCCGGTGACCGAGTCCTCGATGGCGAGACACTCCTGCGGAGCGAAGCCCAGCAGGTGCGCCGCGCGCAGGTACGGGTCCGGCGCCGGCTTCGCGTGCTCGACCTCGTCGCCGCAGACCGACGCCGAGAAGTAGTGCGCCCCAATGCTCTTGAGGGCCCGCTCGGTCAGCGCGCGCTTGGTGTTGGTGACCAGGGCCATGGGGACGCCCGCCGCCGTCAGCGCGTCGAGCAACTCGCGCGCCCCCGGTAGCCACGTCAGCCCCTGCTCGAAGAGCTCACCGGTGTAGTCGTGCAACCAGTCCGAGGACTCGGCCATCGCCACCGGGTCCGGCTCCAGCCCGAGGTCGGAGTAGACGATGCGCATCAACCCCTGCGCGGAACTGCCGACCGTCGTCACCCGCACCTCGGGCGTCAACACCCCGCCGAGGCGGGCGTAGAGCGCCTGCAGCGAGACGTCCCACAGCTTTTCGGAGTCGACGAGCGTGCCGTCCATGTCGAACAGGACGCCCCTGAGCGTGGCAGGCACGAACGCTCAGTCCTCCGGGTTGTAGGCGAGGTTGGGGGCCAGCCAGCGTTCGGCCTCCTGCAGGGTCCAGCCCTTGCGCCTGGCGTAGTCGGCGATCTGGTCCTGCGCCATCCGGCCGACGACGAAGTACTGCGACTGCGGATGCGAGAAGTACCACCCGCTGACGGCGGCTCCCGGCCACATCGCCATCGACTCGGTCAGCTGGATGCCGGTGCGCTCCTCGACGTCCAGCAATTCCCAGAGCGTCGCCTTCTCGGTGTGCTCGGGGCATGCCGGGTAGCCGGGCGCCGGGCGGATGCCGACGTACTTCTCGTTGATGAGCGCCTCGTTGTCGAGCTCCTCCTCGGGCTGGAAGCCCCAGAACTCCTTGCGCACGCGCTGGTGCATGCGCTCGGCGAACGCCTCGGCCAGCCGGTCGGCGAGTGACTCCAGCAGGATCGCGTTGTAGTCGTCGTTGGCGGCCTTGAACTCCGCGGCCTTGGCCTGGCTGCCGAGCCCCGCGGTCACCGCGAACGCGCCGACGTAGTCCGCCAGACCGGTCTCCTTGGGGGCGATGAAGTCGCCGAGGCTGCGGTTGGGGATGCCGTCGCGATGCTCACCCTGCTGGCGCAGGTTGTGCAGCGTCGTCTTCACCGTGGTGCGGCTCTCGTCGGTGTAGACCTCGACGTCGTCCCCGACCGCGTTGGCCGGGAAGAAGCCGATCACGCCGTTGGCGGTCAGCCACTTCTCCTTGATCAGGGTGTCGAGCATCTCCTGGGCGTCGTCGTAGAGCTTGCGCGCCGTCTCCCCCGACACCGGGTTGTTCAGGATGTCGGGGAAGCGGCCCTTCATCTCCCAGGCGTTGAAGAACGGCTGCCAGTCGATGTACTCGCGCAGCTCGGCGACGTCGTAGTCGAGGAATTCGCGGATCCCCAGCCCCTGCGCGGGCACGGGCGGCGTGTAGCCGTCCCACTCGATCGGCGTCCGGTTCGCGCGCGCCTTCTCCAGCGTGAGCATCTTGCGCTCGTTCTTCTGGGCGTGCCGTTCCCGCAGGGACGCGTAGTCCTTCTCGGTCGCCTCCAGCAGGCCGGGGCGCTGCTTGTCGTCGAGCAGGGCGGCCGCGACCGGAACCGAACGCGACGCGTCCTTGACCCACACCACCGGACCGCTGCGCCGCGGCGACACCTTCACCGCCGTGTGCGCCCGCGAGGTGGTCGCACCGCCGATCAGCAGCGGGATCTCCAGACCCTGACGCTCCATCTCCACGGCGAAGTTGACCATCTCGTCCAGCGACGGGGTGATCAACCCCGACAGCCCGATGATGTCGGCGTCGTGCTCCTTGGCCGCGGCCAGGATCTTGTCAGCAGGCACCATCACCCCGAGGTCGATCACCTCGAAGTTGTTGCACTGCAACACGACTCCGACGATGTTCTTGCCGATGTCGTGCACGTCGCCCTTGACGGTCGCCATGATGATGGTGCCGTTGGTGTCCTTCTTCGCCGTCTCGCCGGGCAGCGGCTCGGCCTTCTCGGCTTCGATGTAGGGCAGCAGATACGCGACGGCCTTCTTCATCACCCGCGCCGACTTCACGACCTGGGGCAGGAACATCTTGCCCGAGCCGAAGAGGTCGCCGACGACGTTCATGCCGTCCATCAGCGGGCCCTCGATGACCTCGATGGGGCGACCGCCCGCCGCCGCGATCTCGGCCCGCAGCTCCTCGGTGTCGGCGTCGACGTGCGCGTCGATGCCCTTCACCAGGGCGTGGGTGATCCGCTCGCGCACCGGCAGCGACCGCCACTCGGCGGCCTGCGGATCCTCGGTCTTCTCCGACTTGTTGAACCGCTCGGCGATCTCCAGCAGGCGCTCGGCGGCGTCCTCGCGACGGTTCAGGACGACGTCTTCGATGCGGTCCCGCAGCTCGGGGTCGATCGAGTCATACGGCACCAGCGCACCGGCGTTGACGATGCCCATGTCCAGGCCCGCCTTGATGGCGTGGAACAGGAACACCGCGTGGATCGCCTCGCGGACGGGATTGTTGCCGCGGAAGGAGAACGACACGTTGGAGATGCCGCCGGAGATGTGCACGCCCGGCAGGTTCTCCTTGATCCAGGCGCAGGCCTCGATGAAGTCGATGCCGTAGGTGGCGTGCTCCTCGATGCCCGTCGCCAGCGCGAAGCAGTTGGGGTCGAAGATGATGTCCTCGGCCGGGAAGCCGACCTCCTCGGTGAGGATCCGGTAGGCGCGCCCGCAGATCTCCTTGCGGCGCTCCAGGTTGTCGGCCTGGCCCTGCTCGTCGAAGGCCATCACCACGACGGCGGCGCCGTACTTGCGGCACAGCCGGGCCTCGCGGACGAACTTCTCCTCGCCCTCCTTCATGGAGATCGAGTTGACGATCGGCTTGCCCTGCACGTTCTTCAGGCCCGCCTCGATGACCTCCCACTTCGAGGAGTCGATCATCACCGGGACCCGGCTGATGTCGGGTTCGGCCGCGATCAGCTTGGTGAACCGGTCCATCGCGGCGACGCCGTCGATCATGCCCTCGTCCATGTTGATGTCGATGACCTGCGCACCGACCTCGACCTGCTGCAGGGCGACCGACAGGGCCGAGTCGTAGTCCTCGGCCTTGATCAGGTTGCGGAACCGGGCGGAGCCGGTGATGTTGGTGCGCTCGCCGATGTTGACGAACAGCGAGTTCTCGTCGATGTTGAGCGGCTCCAGGCCCGACAGCCGGGTCGCCACCGGGATGTCGGGGAGCGCGCGCGGCGGCGTGCCCTCGACGGCCTTGGCGATCTCGGCGATGTGCGGCGGCGCCGTGCCGCAGCAGCCGCCGACCAGGTTGACCAGGCCGGCCTCGGCGAACTCCCTGATGTAGCCGGCCTGCGCCTCCGGGGACTCGTCGTACTCGCCGAACGCGTTGGGCAGCCCGGCGTTCGGGTAGCAGGACACGAACGTGTCGGCGATGCGCGCCACCTCGGCGATGTAGGGCCTCATCTCGGGCGCACCGAGGGCGCAGTTGAGCCCCACCGCGAGCGGCTTGGCGTGCCGGATCGCGTTCCAGAACGCCTCGGTGACCTGCCCGGACAGCGTGCGCCCCGACGCGTCGGTGATGGTGCCGGAGATGATGACCGGCCAGCGGCGGCCGCGTTCCTCGAACAGCGTCTCGATGGCGAACACCGCGGCCTTCGAGTTCAGCGAGTCGAAGATGGTCTCGACGATGAGGAGGTCCGCGCCGCCGTCGACGAGACCGTTGGCGGCCTCGAGGTAGGCGGCGACCAGCTGGTCGTAGGAGACGTTGCGCGCACCAGGGTCGTTGACGTCGGGCGAGATCGAGGCGGTCCGCGTCGTCGGCCCCAGCGCCCCGGCCACGTAGCGGGGCTTGTCCGGGGTGCTGAACTCGTCGGCGGCCTTGCGGGCCAGGGCGGCGCCTGCGTAGTTCAGCTCATAGCTGTGCTCGGCCATGTCGTAGTCGGACAGCGAGATCGCGTTCGCGTTGAACGTGTTCGTCTCGAGGATGTCCGCGCCCGCCTCGAGGTACTCGCGGTGGATGCCCTCGATGATCTGCGGCTGCGTCAGGGTCAGCAGGTCGTTGTTGCCCTGCAGGGCGGTCGGCCACTCCCTGAACCGCTCGCCGCGGTAACCGGCCTCGTCGGGGCGGTCGCGCTGGATCGCCGTGCCCATGGCACCGTCGATCACCATGATCCGCTCGCGCAGCGCAGCCGTCAGTTCGTCGGTGCAGTCGGGGCGGATGTTCGGCGCCAGGGTGTTCGACTGAACGGCGTTCACGTGCACTCCTTCCTCAGCGGAAGGCGTCCTTGACTCTGCCGAGCGTGGCGGAAGGCGGGGAAACCGACCCCGCTGAAACCGTTGCAACGCCTCTCGACCCCGACGAGTCTACGTCGTCACCCGATCGACGTCCTGGGACGCCCGACACCCCGCCGCGGCGGCCCCGGTCGGGATCGCCTCGGCGGTGCCGCCGTCGACAGCGTCAACCCGTGTGCCGCCGAACGTATTTCACGCCGCCGCGGCGGGAGCCCCGCGGACGCGCTCGCGCCGACCAGGCGATAGCCCTCACGGGTGCCGGGCAGGGCTTACGCTGGCCTGGTGACAGACCTGCCCGACCTGCAGGACACCATCATCGTGGCAGCCTTCGAAGGCTGGAACGACGCCGGTGACGCGGCCAGCGATGCGCTCGAACACCTCGACGTGATGTGGGAGGCCGAGACGATCGTGGAGATCGACGACGAGGCCTACTACGACTACCAGGTGAATCGCCCGGTGATCCGCCAGATCGACGGCGTGACCCGCGAGCTGGTGTGGCCGTCGATGCGCATCTCGCACTGCCGTCCCCCCGGCAGCGATCGCGACATCGTGCTGATGCACGGCGTCGAGCCCAACATGCGGTGGCGGACGTTCTGTGCGGAGTTGCTGACCATCGCCGAGAAGCTCAACGTCGACACCGTGGTGATCCTGGGCGCACTGCTCGCCGACACGCCCCACACCCGGCCGGTTCCGGTCTCGGGGGCGGCCTACTCCCCCGAGTCGGCCAAGTTCTTCGGCCTGGAGGAGACGCGCTACGAGGGCCCGACCGGCATCGCCGGGGTGTTCCAGGACGCCTGCGTGGCGGCGGGCATCCCCGCGGTGACGTTCTGGGCGGCCGTTCCGCACTACGTGTCGCAGCCACCCAATCCCAAGGCGACGGTGGCGTTGCTGCGCAGGGTCGAGGACGTGCTGGACATCGAGGTGCCCCTCGCCGATCTGCCGGTCCAGGCCGAGGAGTGGGAACAGGCCGTCACCGAGATGACGACCGAAGACGAGGAGATCGCCGAGTACGTGCAGTCCCTCGAGGAGCGCGGCGACGCCGAGGTCGACATGACCGAGGCGCTCGGCAAGATCGACGGCGACGCGCTGGCCGCGGAGTTCGAGCGCTATCTGCGCCGGCGCGGGCCCGGCTACCGGGGTTAGTCCCCGGGGCCCGCGTGTTCGAGGGCCTCGGTGTGCTGGCTGGTCGAGCGCCCGAGGGCGGCGACCTCGGCGTCCATCCTCGGCAGCAGATCGGCGACGAAGCGCTGCACCGGCGCCTCTCCCACCGGGGTGGACAGCACTGGGCGCAACCAGCGGACCGCACCCACCCAGCCGGGGCAGTACACGCGGCGCTTGCGGTTCTCGATGCCCGCGACGAACGCCGCACCGCACTTGCTCACCGACGTCGTCGCGTTGAGCGGGAACGGCAGCTTGGAGAGCATCTCGCCGAACGTGGACAGGTCGGCCCTGGTGTCGCGCACCATCGCGGTGTCGATCCAGGACATGTGCGCCGAGCCGACGGCGACCCCGCGGTGGGCGACCTCGAGCCGCAGCGCGTTGGCGAACTGCTCGACCGCGGCCTTGCTGGCGTTGTAGGGCGCCAGCCCGGGGGCGGCGGCGAACGCCGCCAGCGACGACACGATGAGCACGTAGCCGCGACGCTCGATGAGCGAGGGCAGCGCGGCGCGCACGGTGTGGAAGACGCCGAGCACGTTGACGTCCAGCAGCCGCTTGAACGCCTCGGGGTCGACCTGCAGGACCGAGCCGTAGCTGGCGATCCCGGCGTTGGCGACCACGACGTCGATGCCGCCGAAGCGCTCGACGGCCGCGGCGGCGGCCTTCTGCATCGAGGCCAGGTCGCGGACGTCGGCATGGGCCGTCAGCACCCGGTCACCGCCGAGCGAGGAGGCCAGCGTCGCGAGCGCCGCGTCGTCGACGTCGGTCAGCAGCAGCCGGGCGCCCTTGGCGTGCAGCCGACGGGCGGCCTCCGCGCCGACGCCGGCGGCGCCACCGGTGATGAACACGACCTTCCCCGCGACTGAACCCATGCGCGGAAAGCTACCCCAGGTGGAGCTGGACCCCCAGCAGGGCGTCGACGGCGGCGGCCACGGTGGCGGGGGCGCCGTCCACCCGACCGCCGTACTCCAGGGCGTCGGTTGCCCAACCATCAAGTGCGGCAAGCGCTTTCGGGGTGTCGAGGTCGTCGGCGAGGTAGCGGCGCACGCGGGCCACCACGTCGTCGGCGTCGGGCCCGGCCGGCAGTGCCGTCGCTTCGCGCCACCGCAGCAACCGCTGCTGGGCCTCGGCGAGGACCGCGTCGCTCCACGACCGGTCCGCGCGGTAGTGCCCGGCCAGCAGACCGAGCCGGATGGCGGCCGGCTCGACGCCGTCGGCGCGCAGCCGCGACACCAGCACCAGGTTGCCGCGGCTCTTGCTCATCTTGTGGCCATCCCAGCCGATCATTCCGGCGTGCACGTAGTGCCGCGCGAAACGTCGCTCCCCGGTGGCGGATTCGGCGTGGGCGGCGGAGAACTCGTGGTGCGGGAAGATCAGGTCGCTGCCCCCGCCCTGGATGTCGAGATCGGTGCCGATGCGATCCAGGGCGATGGCTGCGCACTCGACGTGCCAGCCGGGTCGACCGGGACCGAACGGGGACGGCCAGCTCGGCTCGCCGGGCCGCTCCGCGCGCCACAGCAGCGCGTCCAGCTCGTCGTCCTTGCCGGCGCGGTCGGGGTCGCCGCCGCGTTCGCCGAACAGCCGCAGCATGGTGTCGCGGTCATAGCCCGACTCGTAGCCGAACTGCATGGTGGCGTCGGCGTGGAAGTACACGTCCGGGTACTGCGCGTCCTCCACGACGTACGCCGCGCCCGACGCCAGCAGCTTCTCGACGAGCTGCACCACCTCGTCGATGGCGTCGGTGGCCGCGACGTAGTCATGGGGCGGGAGCACCCGCAGCGCCGCCATGTCCTCGCGGAACAGCTGCACCTCCCTCGCGCCGAGGTCACGCCAGTCGATGCCGTCGCGGGCGGCGCGTTCGAAGAGCGGGTCGTCGACGTCGGTGACGTTCTGCACGTACTTCACCCGCAGACCGCTGTCGAGCCACAGGCGGTAGACCAGGTCGAAGGTGAGGTAGGTGGCCGCATGGCCGAGGTGCGTCGCGTCGTACGGGGTGATGCCGCAGACGTACATCGTGGCCGTGTCCCCCGGCGACACCGGGCGCACCTGGCGGTCGGCGGTGTCGAAGAGACGCAGCGCAGGTCCCCGGCCGGGCAGCTCGGGAACGGTCGGCGCACCCCACGATTGCATGGCTCCGACTCTAGGGATCTCGTTCTCCTCACGTGCGGGGTGGCGGGCGTTCCGCGGGGCTCGCCTTTGAAGGGACCTCGCTTGAACGGACAATGCGGCGGGCCGATCCATTCCCCGGCCGCGACGACGGGTCAGTAGATCGATCGGATCGCGTCGAGCAGGGTGGTCGCCAGCTCCGGCCTGCACATCACGAAGTCGGGAAGGTACGGGTCGGGACGGTTGTAGCGCAGCGGTGACCCGTCCAGGCGCGAGGCGTGCAGACCGGCCGCCTGCACGACTCCCGCCGGCGCCGCCGAGTCCCACTCGTACTGTCCACCCGCGTGGACGTAGGCGTCGACGTCGCCGCGCACGACGGCCATGGCCTTGGCGCCCGCCGATCCGATCCCGACGAGCTCGACGTCGAGCATGTCGCGCAGCCACCAGAGCACCGTCGGCGGCCGGTTGCGACTCGTCGCGATCCGGATCGGGCCCGGGCGGCGCGGCGGCGGGGCGGTGACCGTGTCGGTGCGGTACACCGCGCCGACGGCGGGCAGCCCGACCGCCGCGTCGGTGATGCGGCCCGCGTCGTCGCCGTCGGCGCGCTGCCACAGCGCGACGTGCACCGCCCAGTCCGTGCGGCCGCGCGTCGAGAACTCGTTGGTCCCGTCGACGGGGTCGACGATCCAGACCCGGTCGGCGTCGAGCCGGCTCAGGTCGTCGGCCGCCTCCTCCGAGAGCACGGCGTCACCGGGCCGGTGCTCGCGCAGCCGGTCCAGGATCAAGGCGTTGGCCAGGCGGTCGCCGGCATCGCCGAGGTCGTAGTAGTCACCGAAGCCGAGCTCGGCGCGCAGCGCCACCAGCAACTCGCCTGCCTCGGCGGCCACGGCGGCGGCGAGCGCCGCGTCGCCCGTGCTAATCGGGGCTACTTGGGCGTGGCGCCGGGAGCGCGCACGACCATCGGCACCGCGGGGAAGTGCGCGGCCATCTCCGAGCGACAGCGGCGCAGCGCGGCCGTGCCGTAGCCGCGGTGGCGGTAGTCGGGATGAATCCAGATCCGGACGTTGACCTCACCGCCGACGAGTTCGCCGAACACCATGCCCACCTTGGCCGCACCGGGGTGGCTGCCCTCCTCGGCGACGAACCACACGGCCTCCTCGTTCGACACCCGGCCCAGGGCGGCGCCGATCTCCTCGTCGAGGTCACCGGCGGGCGCGCCCGATCCGTCGCCCTTGGCGCCGACGTCGGTCGTGCGCGCGGCGAACAGGTCACGGTCGAGGTCGGAGGAGAACGCCCGCAAGACCAGGCCCTCGCCCGAACTCGCGGGCCGCTCGCCGAGGGTGAAGGTGAGCTGCTTGTTCAGGTCGTCCAGTTCGGTGGCGATGCGGCGGCGCGAGTCCTTGGTGAGCTGATCGAACGCCATGGTCATCACCGCCTCGCCCCCGAGGGCCGACGTGTCGAGCAGCGCGCCGATCGAGGCGACGGCGGCGGCGCGGTCCTCGGCTTCGACGATGACGTCGAGGACCTCGTGGCGGCGGTCGAGTGCCTTCTGGAGGGCGTCGGCGATTTCCCGACGGGCGGCGGCGCGGTCATGATCGGTCATGTCGAAGAGCGTAGAACACGCCACCGGAAGGGCGCGGCGAAGCGGGAGGGGCGAGCGACTAGAAGGCCGGCCAGGGAATGGGTCGGCGCCGGTTCGGCGACGGCATCACCGGATGCGCGAGCAGACCGACGGCCCTGGCGTACAGCGCGTCGATCTCGCGGTGGGTGAGGTGTGGGCGCAGCGTCTCGTCCAGGTCACCCAGCAGCGCGTCCCGCAGAACCGCCACGGCCGCCAGTGCCTCGTCGTCGACGGGCTTGCCCGCCCAGCCCCACAGCACCGTGCGCAGCTTGTCCTCGGTGTGCAGGCTGACGCCGTGGTCGACGCCGTACACGTTGCCGTCCACGCAGGACAGGATGTGCCCGCCCTTGCGATCGGCGTTGTTGATGAGGACGTCGAACACGGCCATCCGCCGCAGCCGGTCGTCGTCGGCGTGGACGAGGGTCACCTCGGCACCGGCGTAGTCGTAGGCCTGCACGATGGGCAGGAACCCCGGCGGGATGCCGTCCACGGGCAGCAGGTCCACCAGATCGGGCCCGGCCGGTGGTTCGTCGACCGGATCCCCGTCGTCGAGGGCGTCACCGGGCTGATCCACCCACCGCTGCACCATGCCGCGTCCGGCCGGGCCGTCGCGAACCACGGTGTAGGGCACCACGTTCCAGCCCATGGCGGCCGACACCAGGTACGCCGACACCTCGCGGCCCGCCAGGGTGCCGTCCGGGAAGTCCCACAGCGGCGCCTCGCCGGCGACCGGCTTGTACACGCAGTGGGCCTGACGCTCCCCGTAGTTCGCCTCGCAGAGGAACGTCGCGTTGCTCGCCGATCGAATACGTCCGATCACCGTCAGGTCGCCGCAGCGGATGACCTCGTCGTCACCGTCGCGCTCAGGTGTCGGCGTCATCGTCGGATTCCGCAAGGGCTCCTCGGCGATATCCGTTGGTGCGCACGCAGATGTGGCCCGCGGGGTCCAGCGGCTCGTCGCAGAGCGGACAGGGCGGGCGGCCCGCGGAGATGACCCGGTTCGAGCGGGCGGCGAACTCGCGCGCGGACTCCGGGCTGAGGAAGACGCGGACGGCGTCGGGGCCGTCCTCGGCGTCGTCCAGCACGACCGACGCGTCGAACTCCGTGTCCGACACCGCAAGCAGCTCGACGACGATCGTCTGCGCCTCGGAGTCCCAGCCCAGACCCATCGTGCCGACGCGGAATTCGGCGTCGACGGGGGTGACCAGCGGGCTGAGGTCCTCGATCTGCCCGGTCTCCGGTGGCACCGGGGTGCCGAAGCGGCGGTTGATCTCCAGCAGCAGCGCGTCGATGCGCTCGGCGAGCACCGCCACCTGTTGCTTCTCGAGGATCACCGACACCACCCGGTCGTCGTGAACGGCCTGCAGATAGAACGTGCGGTCGCCCGGCTGCCCGACGGTCCCGGCCACGAAGCGGTCGGGAGAGCGGAAGACGTGAATCGAGCGGGTCATGGCACCTCTCAAAATACCGGTATCGGCACCGCATCCGTAATTCGAGCGGCGGCCGCGTCGGGCGCTCAGTCGGTGGAGCCGCCGACCACCGCGTCCCCGGAGGGTTCCGGCTTGGCGGCGAGGGCGGCCGTGAGCGCGGGCCCCGTGTGGTTCACGTGGAGCACGAACGGGCGCACCGCGGTGTAGCGGATGACGCTCATGGAGGCCGGGTCGGCGGTGATGCGCTGGAAGCCGTCCAGGTGGACGCCCAGCGCGTCGGCCACGATGGACTTGATGACGTCGCCGTGCGTGCAGGCGATCCACAGGACGTCGCCTTCGTGCTGCTCGGACAGGGTGCGATCGTGCTCGCGGACCGCGGCGACCGCCCTGGCCTGAACCTGCGCGAGGCCCTCACCCTCCGGGAACACCGCGGCGCTGGGATGCTGCTGCACGACCGACCACAGCGGCTCCTTCACCAGGTCGCCGATCTTGCGTCCGGTCCAGGCGCCGTAGTCGACCTCGGAGAGCCGCTCGTCCACCTCGGGCTCCAGCCCGAGGGCCGCGGCGAGCGGGGCAACCGTTCGCTCACAGCGCAGCAGCGGAGACCGCACGATGGCCTTGACGGGCAGCTCGCCGATCCGGGCGATCACCGATTCGGCTTGCTCACGGCCCTTGTCGTCGAGGTCGACGCCCTCGGAGCGACCGGCGAGCGTGTGGGCGGTGTTGGACGTGGAGCGGCCGTGCCGCAGCAGGATGACGGTCATCGGGCGGGCCTCGGCGGGGTGGGCGGATTCACTGCGCGGGCCTCGGTGGGGTGGGAGTAATCACTGGGCGGGCCTCGGCGGGTTGGGCGGATTCACTGCGCGGCCACCGTTCCGGTGCCGAGCGCCACCAGCAGCGCCACCCCGAGGATCACTCGGTAGCCGACGAACCAGTACATGCCGTGGCGGACCAGGAACCGCAGGAACCACGCGACGGCGGCGTAGCCGATGACGAAGGCGATGACGATCGAGACGAGCAGCTGCGGGCCGGTGGTGCTCAGGCCCGTGCCCGACGGGTGGAACGCATCGGGCAGCGAGAACAGGCCCGACGCGAGCACGGCCGGGATCGCGAGCAGGAAGCCGAACCGGGCGGCCGCCGCCCGCTGCTGGCCCAGGAACAGGCCCGCGCTGATCGTCGCACCCGACCGCGACACCCCGGGCACCAACGCCAGGCATTGCGCGAGACCGATGAGAATCGCGTCGCGCCAGGTGAATTCGTCGATGGGCCGGGTCTTCCTGCCGACGTACTCGGCCGCGGCGATGACGCCGGAGAACACGATGAGCGCGGTCGCGATGATCCACAGATTGCGGACGTCGTTGCGGATGTAGTGCTTGAAGATCAGGCCCGCGGCCGCGATGGGGATCGTGCCGATGATCACCCACCAGCCCAGCCAGTAGTCCGGGGTGCGGCGGGCGGGGTCGCGCAGGCCGCCGAACCAGGCGGCCAGGATGCGGCCGATGTCGCGGGCGAAGTAGATGAGCACCGCCAGCTCGGTGCCGAGCTGACAGACGGCGGTGAACGACGCGCCGGCGTCGTCGGCGAAGAACACCTGGGACACGATCGCGAGGTGGGCCGAGGAGGACACGGGGAGGAACTCGGTCAGACCCTGGACGACGGACAGCACGATCACCTGCAGCCACGACATGTCCGTCACGGGTCAAGACCGTACCGTGGCGGCGCGCTCAGCGAACCGAGCGCGGTACCCGTTGGGCGTCGGCGACCGCATCGCGGACGGCGGCGGTGAGGCTGCGTTCGTCGGAGGCGTCGACGTGGGCCACGCTGCGCTGGGCGGTAGCGACGACGTCCTCGGCCTGGGGCACCGGCCCGGCCAGACGCGGCCGATAGACCTCGACGTGAAGCGTTTGCTTGTCGACGTGGAAGGAGAATGTGCGGCCGTCCCCGACCCGGCCGAATCCGCTGGCGTGCACGCCCGTCGAGACGAACTCGACGCCGAAGTCGGTGTCCGACACGTCGTCGCCGGCGGCGAGGGTCATGGCCGAACCATACCGTCGGAACCACGACCGGACGTGCCTAAACTGGCCATTCGATCGCCATCCGAAGTCCACGCACCGAGAGCTACCCTTTGCCACTTCACGCAACACCGAAGAGTCTCCTAGCTCACAGCGCCCTG
Organism: Mycolicibacterium madagascariense; assembly: GCF_010729665.1. Classification (NCBI taxonomy): domain Bacteria; kingdom Bacillati; phylum Actinomycetota; class Actinomycetes; order Mycobacteriales; family Mycobacteriaceae; genus Mycobacterium; species Mycolicibacterium madagascariense. The sequence goes on from NZ_AP022610.1 coordinate 3,559,642, forward strand.
GTGGTAGTGACGATGGTTGCCGCCCTGGCCTGTTCGACCAAGACGGCCGACGCACCCCCTCCGACGATCGCCCCCGCACGGGCGGCCGTCTCGCCGGCGGTGACGCAGCGACCCGACGGCACCGTGGTGCCGCTGGCCGACGCGGGCGTGGCCGCCGTGTTCGACCCGGTCACCTCGGCGCTGGTGGTCCTGGGTCGCACGGCCGCGGGCGGGTCGACCATCACGATCGTCCCGACCTCCGGCGCACCGCGGACCCTGCCGTTGCCGGCCGTCGCGACGGCGATCGTCACAGACGGCGACGGCACCGTCTGCGCGGCGGTCAGGGGCGGCTACTTCCGGGTGGGACTGCGGCCGGGTGACGCCGTGCGGAGGTTCGACGTAGACGGCGAGCGCGACACCGACTTCACCGCCATCGCCCGGCGCGCCGACGGCAAGCTGGTGCTCGGCAGCACCGTGGGTGCCGTCTACACGCTGGGCTCGGACACCGCGGTCGCCGCGAAACTGCAGATCTTCGCCCGAGTGGACGCGCTCGTCGCGAGGGGCAACGTCGTCGCGGTCCTCGACCGCGGCCAGACGTCGGTCACCACGGTCGACGAGTCGGGCACCTCGGCCGACCACGCCCTGCGCGCCGGTGAGGGCGCCACCACGATGGTCGCCGATCCGGCCGGTCGACTGCTGGTCGCCGACACTCGCGGCGACGGGCTGCTGGTCTTCGGATCGGATCCGCTGCTGCTGCGTCAGCGCTACCCGGTACCGGGCGCGCCCTACGGGTTGGCGGGCTCCCAGCGGCTGGCCTGGGTGTCCGAGACGGCGACGAACACCGTGGTTGGTTACGATCTGGCCACTGGCATACCCGTCGAGAAGGTGCGACATCGAACCGTGCAACAACCGAACTCGCTGGCCGTCGACGACAGGACCGGCACGCTCTACGTGGTGTCCGGTTCGGGAGCGGGCGTGCAGGTGATCCCGGGGGCGCCGCGATGAGCGGCCATCAGCGCGGCCGCATGCCCGCGGCGTGGGAGGCCGACCTCTCCGACGAATACGACTGGGTGCCACTGCGGCTGCCGCCGGACGTGACGCGCGTATCGGCGTCGATCCGGTTGTCGATCGAGGCCGAGTACCGCGGCTGGGAGCTCACCAGGGTTCGGTTGTACACCGACGGAAGTCGACGAGTGTTGTTGCGCCGCAGGAAGTCTGCGTCGGACTGGGCGCGCGTCGACGACCAGCCGACGTCGTGATCTACCGCGCGCTGCGCCGGATCTTCTTCCTGGTTCCCCCGGAGCGGATCCACATGCTGGTCTTCGCGTTCCTGCGGGTGATTACCGCCCCGCGGCCGCTGCGCGCAGCCCTGACGCGGTGGCTCGCGCCCCGCGACCCGGCGTTGGCGACCACGGTGTTCGGCGTGCGGTTCCCCGGACCGCTCGGCCTGGCGGCGGGCTTCGACAAGGACGGCTCGGGCCTCAAGACCTGGGGCGCACTGGGTTTCGGCTACGCCGAGGTCGGCACCGTCACCGCGCACGCCCAACCGGGCAACCCGCAGCCGCGGATGTTTCGGCTGGCCGACGACCGCGCGCTGCTCAACCGCATGGGCTTCAACAATCATGGGGCCGGTGAACTGGCGCTCAAGCTGAGCCGTCACGTCTGCGAGGTGCCCATCGGGGCCAACATCGGCAAGACGAAGGCGACGGCACCCGAGGACGCCGTCGGCGACTACGCCGAGAGCGCCCGCCTGGTGGGCCCCCTGGCCGCGTTCCTCGTCGTCAACGTCAGCTCCCCCAACACGCCGGGCCTGCGCGATCTGCAGGCCGTCGAGACGCTGCGGCCCATCCTGACCGCGGTACGCGCGCAGACGTCGACCCCGGTGCTGGTGAAGATCGCTCCCGACCTGTCCGACGCCGACGTCGACGCGATCGCCGACCTGGCAATCGAACTGGGGTTGGCGGGGATCGTCGCGACCAACACCACGGTGTCGCGCGACGGCCTGCGCACCCCCGGCGTGGGCGAGCTGGGCGCGGGCGGCGTCTCGGGCCCGCCGGTCGCGCGGCGGTCCCTGGAGGTGTTGCGGCGGCTGTACGCGCGGGTCGGCGGTCGGCTGGTGCTCGTCAGCGTCGGCGGCATCGAGACCGCCGACGACGCGTGGGAGCGCATCACCGCGGGGGCCTCCCTGCTGCAGGGCTACACCGGCTTCGTCTACGGCGGAGGCCTGTGGGCCAAGCACGTTCACGACGGCCTGGCCGCGCGCCTGCACGCGGGCGGCTTCGCCACCCTGGCCGACGCCGTGGGCTCAGCCGCCCGGCGCGAGCAGACGTAAAGGGCCCTGTTTGGTGCCCATTGAGGGCCCTCTGCGGCTGCTCGCGGGGGTCAGGACTCCGACTTCTCGTAGGTGCCGTGGATGACGGCCCGTGCGATCGCGTGGCTGAACAGGTTGAAGCCGAGGTAGGCGGGCGTCGCGTCGTCGGGCAGGTCGAGCTTCTCGACGTCCACCGCGTGCACGGCGATGAAGTACCGGTGCGGGCCGTGCCCCGGCGGCGGTGCGGCGCCGATGAAGCGCTTGAGCCCCGCGTCGTTGGAGAGGGTCAGGGCGTCGCCGGGGAAGCCGTTCTGACTGCCGTCGCCCACCCCCGCCGGGAGTTCCGTCACCGTCGCGGGCAGGTTGGCCACCGCCCAGTGCCAGAAGCCCGACCCCGTCGGCGCGTCGGGGTCATACATCGTGACCGCGAAGCTGCGGGTCTCCTCGGGAAATCCCGACCAGCTCAGCTGCGGCGAGACGTCCGATCCTCCCGCGCCCATGATGCCGCTGACCTGATCGTTGGCCAACGGTTGGCCGTCGGTCACCGACTCGGACGTCAGCGTAAAGCTGGGCAGCTCGGGAAGGGAGTCGTACGGGGTGCTCATGGAATCCTCTCGGTCGACGCGATCAGCAGTTCAGCAGGAAGTGTTGCAGGACCTGGGTCCCGAACGTCAGCGACTCGACGGGTACCCGCTCGTCGACGCCATGGAACAGCGCGGCGAAGTCGAGTTCCGGCGGCAGCCGCAGCGGGATGAACCCGAAGCACCGGATGCCAAGGCGCGCAAAGTGTTTGGCGTCAGTCCCGCCGGAGAGCATGTAGGGCACGATGCGGGCGTCGGGGTCGACCGTCAGCAGCGAGGCGTCCATCGCGTCGACCAGATCCCCGTCGAACGTGGTCTCATACGCCGGCAGCGACGTGATCCACTCGCGAGTCACGTCCGGGCCGATCAGCTCGTCGATGGTCCTCTCGAATTCGGGCAGGCGGCCCGGCAGCACGCGGCAGTCGACGACGGCCTCCGCGGTTCCCGGGATGACGTTGGCCTTGTAGCCGGCCTTGAGCATCGTCGGGTTCGCGGAGTCGCGCAGGGTCGCACCGACGATGCGCGCGAGCGGCCCCAACTTCGCGATCGTGCCGTCGACGTCCGGCGAGGCGGCATCGAACGCATGCCCGGTCTCCTCGCCGACGGCGGTCAGGAACTGGGCCACCGGGTCGGTCAGCACCAGCGGGAACGTGTGGTTGCCCAGCCGAGCGACCGCGGCGGCCAGGATGGTGACGGCGTTCTCGTCGTGCACGAACGACCCGTGGCCGGCGCGGCCGTGGGCGGTGAGCCGCATCCACTGCATGCCCTTCTCGGCGGTCTCGATGAGGTAGAGCCGCTTCTCCCCGCCGTCGCGGCGCGGCACCGTCAGCGAGAAGCCGCCGACCTCGCCGATGGCCTCCGTGATCCCGTCGAACAGATCGGGCCGGTGGTCGACCAGCCACCCGCAGCCGTACTTGCCGCCGGCCTCCTCGTCGGCGACGAAGGCGAACACCAGATCCCGCGGCGGCACGATCGCATTGCGCTTCATGTGCCGTGCGACCGCGATCATCATGCCGATCATGTTCTTCATGTCGATCGCGCCACGGCCCCAGACGTACCCGTCCTTCACCGCGCCCGAGAAGGGGTGCACGCTCCAGTCGGCGGCCACGGCGGGCACGACGTCGAGGTGGCCGTGGACGAGCAGCGCGCCGCGGCTCGGGTCGGCCCCACGCAGCCTGGCGACGACGTTCCCGCGGCCGGGCGCCCCCGACTCGATGTACTCGCACTCGTAGCCGACCTGCTCGAGCTGCTCGGCCACCCAGCGTGCGCACGCCTCCTCACCCGCCGTGGTCTCCGGCTCACCGGTGTTCGACGTGTCGAACCGGATCAGCGAGCTGACGAGCTCCACGACCTCGTCGCTCGCCTGCGCAGTTTCAGTCACGGTCCCATTCGTACCACCCGGAGGGCGGCCGGGTTTTGGTCCGGGCACCCCGTTCGGTTAGCCTTAGTCGCTCTTGTCCGAGTGGCGGAATGGCAGACGCGCTAGCTTGAGGTGCTAGTGCCCTATTAACGGGCGTGGGGGTTCAAGTCCCCCCTCGGACACTCTCTTCACGACACGCGGCGGGCGAAGTCCTGACCCGCCGACGCGTGAATACGAGGCAATCGCCACATCGACATCCACCCGAAGTTCGAAGACCCGCAGCCTTCCGCGCCTACGTAGTCCAACCCAACGCCGACTAGACGACGTGGCACCCGGCAACACGACCGCGACCCTCTCTGGGCGTTACCGCCATGCGTTCGGTGTTCGGTAACGACCGAACACCGAAACCGTGCGATGATCTTCGGGTGACGAGATCGCCCCACGCCGACCCGAACGCGGTCGAGGAACTCGCCGACGCCGTGGCCACGGTGGGGCTCGACTTCGTGCGCCCGGACGAAGCCGGCGATGTACCTGCGGACGGGGTCCTCGTCCTGCCCGACGACCGCCAGCTGCTCGTCGAGATCGAGACGTCGTCACTCGTGACCACGAAGGGCCTGCGGGATCAGCTACGACTGTGGAGTCACCGACGGCGCGCGAACACCATCGGCGTCGTCGTGGCCGACCGCATCACCGCCGATGCCCGCGAAGAGCTCCGCGCTGCCGGGTGGAGCTGGCTGGACACTCGCGGTCACCTACGACTCGCCGCCGACGGACTGCTGATAGACGCGAACGTGCCGGCTGCCCTGCACGCGCCACGCCGACGCGAACCGTTCGCGGGTCGGGTTGGTATCGAAGTGGCGTCAGCCATGCTGCTCACACCCGAACGGGCGGTCTCCATTCGTCCACTCGCCGCGCAGATCGGCCGCGCCCCCAGCTCGGTGTCCGCCACGATCGCCGCGTTCCGTGACGCCAACCTGGTCACTCCGGCCGGGCTCCCCAGAACACCAGAGCTCTTCTGGGAGTTGGCGTCACGGTGGCGGCCCACCGAACTCGCCATCGCCCTCGAGCCGCGAGACGGTGGCCTGCTCACAGCGCTTCGAGTGAACTTCGACGACTTCGACGAGCCGGGATGGGCGCTCGGTGATTCGCGCGCGGCCGCCGTGTACGGCGCGCCCATCGCGATCAAATCGAACCATCCGCCGGTGCTGTACGTTCCGGACCAGCAGGTGATGCGCCGCGCTGCCCAACTGCTCGTACCGGCGCGCGAGGACTCCACGCCTACAGCCGTCGTGCGCGTTGCACCCACGCCCCTCGTATGCACGCACCGGCAAGACCCGAGCAGTTTCCCCGGTAACGGGAACGGTGAGCACTGGCCCATGACCCGCCCCCTCTTCGTGGCTCTCGACCTCGTTCAGGACCCAGGTCGAGGGCGCGAGATAGTGGATGGCTGGACTCCCCCAGAACCGTGGTCCCGTGTCTGGTAATCAGCAGCAGACCCCGCGGGTGGAACTGCTGGGCGCCCAGATGACCGCACTGGCAGACGCAATCCGCACCACCCAGATGCTGACCGGTCAACCCGTGACGGTGATCGGAGGCCTGGCGGTCATATGCCGACTCAGCAGCCCGCATCGAGCTACCAGCGACCTCGACATCGTCAACCGCCGCAGCGACGACCAAGTGCCTCAGCTCGAAATGCTGATCGCGAAGAGCGAGCCGGTCGAAGGACGCAATGCCGCGTTGGTCACGACCAAGGCTGGAAAGGTGATCGTCGACGTCCTGGAAGTGGCCGACGCCGATTTGCATCCGCTGCCCGACGATCCCACCGGCCGACTCTTCGTCCTGTCTCACGCCTGGGCTGCGGCCACCGCGACTCCCGTCATCATCGGCGTACGCGGACAGCCAGACATCGCGGTCGCCGTTTCCGAGCCCGGCCCGCTGATCGCCATGAAACTCCAAGCGACCTTCGATCGCGGCAAGGCCAAGGAGGGCACGGACCTGCTCGACGTCGTCCGTCTCACCCTGGATCGACAGTCGGGACCCGCAGTGCGAGAACAGCTTTCACGGGCCGAGTCCCAACTCGCGCAAGATGTCGCACGACACGTGGAGTTCTGCCTCGACGCACGCGCCGACCGATCACTATCGCTGATCAACGCCATCCCGGAAGGCGCCGACGTACGTCTCGATGACATCCACCTCGTCGCCGAACTACTCAGCGGGGCGCTCGACCACTGACCGCGCACCCCGCTTTCACGTCCCCCCTCGGACACGCTCTTCACGACACGCGGCGGGCGAAGTCCGCCACGTCGCGCAGGGCCCGCGCGAACAGTTCGGGCACGGCCGCCCCCATCAGCATCTCGCCCGCGTGACCCATGCCGTTGAACGTGTGACCGGTCGCATCCACCCCGGCCCGCTGCAGCGCCCGCAGATACGCCAGACCCTCGTCCCGCAGCGGGTCGATCTCGTCGGTCGTGACGACGTGGGGCGGCAGGCCCCGCAGATCCTCCTCCGACGCAAAGTACGGCCAGGCCAGCGGGTCGGCGGCGTGCTGGCCGCTGGGGTCGTAGAGCGTCGCCATCAGCGTCATGATCGACGGGCTGAGGACGTAGCCCTCGTTCTCGACCAGGGAGGGCAGCGCGGGATCGGGCTCGTCGTAGCGCCCGAAGATGAAGGGCACCTGGGCGTAGACGCCGTCGAGGTGGTCGATGCGGCCCTCGCGCTTGGCCTTCAGCGCTGTCGCCAGCGACAGGTTGCCGCCGCCGGACTCCCCCGTGACGACGATGGACGTCACGCCGAGCCCCTCGCGCTGGCCGTGCATCCAGTCCAGCGCGGCGGCGCAGTCGTCGAGTCCGGCGGGGAACGGGTGGGGGCCGAGCGCGCCGCCGGAGTTGCGGAACTCCACGCCGACCACCAGCGCGCCCTGGGCGGCGAGGTGGCCGCGCCACAGCGCCGCGGACTCGTCGACGGCCTTCAGGATGGCCATGCCGCCGCCGTGCAGGTGCAGCAGCCCCGGCAACGGACCGGCCACGCCGATGGGGCGGTGGACGTACAGCTCGATGTCGTTGCCGTCGACCCCGGTGATGCTCAGCGTCCGCATCTCGACGCCGGACGCACGCGGCACGTCGGCCAGCAGCGTGGCGAACGACTGGTCGAAGGCGTGCTCGGCCGCCAGCGCCACGGCCAGCAGCTCGTCGAGCGGCGAGCGTCTGCTGACGGGCAGCTCGGCGGCCCGCCCGGCCAGGCCGAGGGGGGCGAGCGCCGCCACCATCCTCGGGTCCGCCCGCGGGTCGGTGCGCAGCTCCATGGCCGGGTCTCCGAGGCGACCGGGCAGCGTGACGTCGAACGTGGGTGCGGCCATGTCGCGAACCTACTCCAGCACTCCGACGACCCGGGCCGTCGGCGCACCGCTGGCCGCCGCCATCCCCCATCCACGGCGGGTCATCTCACCGAAGCCATGGGGCACAACGGGATTCGGCTCGGGGACGGCGACGGTGGCGGCGCGCCGGGTGGGCGGCCGTCGAGAAGGGCGCCCGGCTTCGACGCAGTTGCACACCCGTCCGCGACCCGTCGGGCGCGGTAGCTTCTCCGGGCCCGAGCGGCACACGACACGATCAAGGAGCTCGACATGGGTAGGACCAGGCAGGCCGGGCACGCGACCCTCCGGTCCGTCGAGACGGGCCCGCACAGTGCCACCCGCGGCAGGCCGGCCACGTCCGGCGACGTCGCGACCACCGCCGCCGACCGTCGCGTCTTCGTCCGTCGGTGGCTCCGGCGGCCGGCCCGAGTGGGCGCCATTGCGCCGAGCTCACCCGCGCTGGCACGGGCGATCTGCTCGTCGCTGCCCGAGAACGGCCATCCCACCGTGGTGGAACTCGGCCCGGGCACCGGGGTCTTCACCGGGGAGATCCAGCGCCGACTCGGCGGGCGGGGTCGCCACCTTGCCATCGAGGTCGACGCGACGTTCGCCGCCCTGCTGCGAGGCCGCTTCGACGGCGCGGAGATCGTCGAGGACGACGCCAGCCGGCTGCCGGACATCCTGGCCACCCGCGGGGTCGGCCGGGTCGACCACGTCGTCTGCGGCCTGCCGTGGGCGATCCTTCCCGACGCCTCGCAGACCCGCCTGCTCGAGGCCACCGCGGCGGCGCTGAACCCTCGCGGGTCCTTCGCCACCTTCGCCTACCTGCACGCCACGCCCATGACGGCGGCCCGCCGGTTCCGTCGGCTGCTGGAGGCCTCGTTCGAGGAGGTCATCGCGGGGCGGACGGTGTGGGGCAACTGCCCACCGGCGTTGGTGCTGCACGCATTTCGCCCCAGGCGCGGTTGACCGCCCGACGCCGCACCGGCGCGAATCGCGCGACGACACTCCGTCGGGACCCGGGCCCAGCCGCTTCACAGCGCGTTGGCCGGGTTTCGACAGATCGGACGTCCATTGTGATCTCGGGCCTGCCCGCACGGGGCCCGTCGCCTGCCCGCCTCGCCGGTCACGTCGGAAGTGGTTGCACGATGGCGCCTTTGACTCGCCGGATGTTCCTGGGTACCTGTGCGCTCGGCGCCTTCGCGGCGAGGGCCTCGGTGGCCGCGGCGGGAGCACGTCCCGCACCCGCGCCGCAGGCCCGCCCTCCGGCGCCGAACATACTGACCCGCCTGCCCGGTGACGGCAATCAGCTGGCCCTGACGGTCGACGACGGCTGCAGCACCGCCGACGTCACGGCGCTTGGCCGATTCTGCGCCGACACCGGCACGCGCATGACGTTCTTCGTCAACGGAATCAACCCGTCGTGGACGGTGAACGCGGGACTGCTCCGACCCATGGTCGCCTCGGGTCAGATCCAAATGGGCAACCACACGTGGTCCCATCCCCACATCACGACGCTCACGCCGGCCGCGCTCGACCGCGAGATCAGCCGCAACGCCGACTTCCTGCGCGACACCTACGGCGTCGACGGAACCCCCTACTTCCGGCCGCCCTACGGTAGTCACGACGCGGCGACCGACCGCATCGCCGCCGCACACGGCTACACCACCATCGCGATGTGGAGTGCCGAGGTCGGGGATTCCCGACCCATCGACGAGGCAGGTTTGATCGCCAACGCGCATGGTGCGTTCGCACCCCAGCAGATCGTGCTCGCGCACGCCAACCTCGCCCCGATCAGTCACGTCCTGCCGCAGTGGGCGGGCATCATCGCCGCGAAGGGACTGACGACCGTCACCCTCGACGACGTGTTCGCATGACGACGAATCGCGTTGGCGCGGTTGATCATTCGATCGACGGCAAGGCCACCTCGCCGCGGACGCCGACGACGGTGTCACCCGCCACCCACACCTGATCGTCCTCCAGGTTCACGTACACGCGACCGCGACGTCCCAGCCGCGTGCCCTGCGCCGCGACGTAGGAGGTCGGCAGGTGGCCGGCGGCGATGAGCCACTGGCCCAGGGCGGCGTTGAGACTGCCGGTGACCGGGTCCTCCGATGCCGCCTCGGTGCTGGTGAACGCCCTCACCTCGACGTCGGCGTCGCTGGTCCCGGGTCGGTGCGGACCGACCACGCCGATGGTGGGAAACCGGCCCGCCCGCGGCAGCACCGGATCGAGGGCGAGCACGTGATCCGCGGACGCCAGCAACAGCGCGACCCACCCGGGTCCGTTGTCCGCCCACTGGGCGTCGACGACGTCGGACGGCGCGACACCCACGGCGGCGGCGACCTCGGCGACGTCGTCGGGGGCCACCGGTCCACCCCGCAGCAGTGGCGGCGCGGCGAAGGCCCAGCGGCCCGCGACGTTGCGCAACCGCACCAGTCCCACACCGCACTCCTGGACCAGGACGCCGTCCGAGCGCGCGACGCCCCCGGCCGCCAGCCACGCTCGCGCCGAACCGAGCGTCGGGTGCCCGGCGAAGGGCAGCTCGCGAGCGGTCGTGAAGATACGGAGCCGGTAGTCGGCCTCGGGGTCGGTCGGCGTCAGGAGGAACGTGGTCTCGCTGAGGTTGGTCCAGCGCGCGAACGCCGCCATCTGCTCTTCGGGCAGATCGTCGCAGTCATGGACGACGGCAACGGGATTGCCGTAGGTGAATCTGGAGGTGAAGACGTCGACCTGGGAGAATTGGTGCACGGGCCACCCTGGCACGGGTCACGCCGACGAGACAACCGCTTTACGACGCGACGGACCCCGCGGACACAATGCGGTCCGCGGGGTCCTCGCTTCGTCGACTAGCTGCGCGGGTCGGTGCCGTTGTAGGCGGGTCCACCCGGGCCGATGCCGTTGGCGCCGCTGGTGTTCGGGACGCAGGTGCCACCCGAGTTCCCGGTGGTCGTTCCGCCCGCCGAGGTGCTGGTGCCCACGGTGTTGCAGCCGCCGCTCACCCCCGGGTCCGCTGCGGCCGGGGCCGCGAATCCGATGAGTGCTGCTGCGCTAACTCCCATGACGGCGAGTGCCGCACGGCCGGTCCATGAAGATGATGTTTGGTTCATGTGTCCGGCATACCTGCGTAACACGGGCGCCAAACCGGCGTCGTCGACATCAAGATCGCAGTGGTCAAGGGCCGCAACGAGTTCGGTGCAGCTCAGGGCCGGTTTCGAGAACCATTGCCCGACCGTCGATGTCGGACACCCCACATTTCGCCCACGTGGGGGAATATTCGATCATGAACGCCCGCAACGACATTGCGATGACCGGTTGAGCTGCGACGATGCTCAGCTCTGCGGCGCCGATGACGGCTTGTCGGGGGGCGAGGCGGCACTGCCCCCGTCTTCGGGCTGCAATTCGGCTGAGCCGTCGTCTTCTTCGGCCGCCAGGTGCTCTTCGGTGCGGGGTTCCTGCGGATTGGTCATGGAATCGTTCTCTTCTGTGCGTGTCGACCGAACCGGTGCGGCGCTCGACGGGGAAGGGAACGTACCCCGCGCTGGGCTGCGTCAACCCAGGACTAGTACACGTCGCGCACGTAGCGCTTGGCGGCGACGAGTTCACGCTTGTAGTCGTGGGCGGCCTCCTGGGACAGCCGACCGTGGGTGCAGATGATCGTCGTCAGCGCGTCGTCGACGTCCTTGGCCATCCGGGTGGCATCGCCGCAGACGTAGAAGTGCGCGCCGTCCTCGAGCCAGCGCCAGACGTCGGCGCCGTAGTCGAGCATCTTGTGCTGGACGTACACGCGTTCGGGTTGGTCCCGCGAGAACGCCAGATCCAGTCTGCTGAGCAGGCCGTCGCGGACCATGTCCTCCAGATCGGCTCGGTAGTAGAAGTTCTCGGCCCGATGCTGGTCGCCGAAGAACAGCCAGTTGCGACCCCGCTCCCCGCGGGCGCGCCGCTCCTGCAGGAAACCGCGGAACGGCGCGACGCCCGTTCCCGGTCCGACCATGATCATGGGCACCGAACCGTCCTCGGGCGGACGGAAGTGCGGTGACGGCTGCAGGAACACCGGAGCATGCGACGCCCGGTCGGCCAGGAAGGTCGAGGACACCCCGCCGCGCTCGCGGCCCCGCACACTGCGATACCGCACCACCGACACCGTCAGCTGCACCTCGTGCGGACTGACCAGGGGGCTCGACGAGATCGAGTACGACCGCGGCGTCAACCGGATCAGCGCCTTCAGCCAGTCGGCGGCCTCGGCGTCGACCCCGAACTCCTCGATGACGTCCAGCGCGTTGCGGCCACGCAGCCAGCGTTCCCGGTCCGCCTTGGGGGCGCGCAGCACCCCGGCGTCGCGGTCCCGGCATCGCTCGGCCAGGAAGCTCAGCAGCCCCGGCGTGACGCGGCAGACGTCGAAGGAGTCAGTGAGCGCCGCGCGCAGCGCCACCTCGGCGCCGTCGATCTCGACCCGCGCGGTCCCGTCCAGATTCGTCGCCGCCAGCCACGCGTCGACCACCTCGGGGTCATTGCTGACGAATACCCCCAGCGCATCGCCGACGGAGTAGTCGAGGCGGTGCTCCGACACGTCGAAGCCGAAGTGCCGCACCTCCTTCGCCGCACCCGCCGGAGTGAGGGAAACGTTGCGGCACAACGGCACCGAGACCGGATGGGTGCGCGTGAACGGCGGCGCCGCCGCGGTGCCATTCGACGGCGCAGCGGTGCCGTTCGACGCGGGCGCCGCGGTGCCATTCGACGGCGCGACGAGCTCGCTGATCGTCGCGGCCCAGTTCGCCATGGGCTCGTCGTCGTAGGCCTCGCACTCGGCGCGCTCGGCCAGGCGCGTCGCCCCGAGGTCGGAGAGCCTGCGGTCCAGGGACTTGGCATGCCCGCAGAAGTCGTCGTAGGAGCGGTCGCCGATGCCGAGCACGGCGTACCGCACGCCGTCGAGATCGGGCGCCTCGTCGGACTCCAGGCGCGTCCAGAACCCCGCGCCGTTGTCCGGCGGCCCGCCGTCGCCGAAGGTGCTGGTGACGATCACCACGTCACCGCTCAGGTCCGTGACCGAGACGTCGTCCATGTTGGCCAGCCGCGCCCCGGCGATTCCCCCGGCGACCCGACCCGCGAATTCCTCGGCGTTGCCGGTCTGCGACGCCCACAGCACGAGCGGCCCGTCGCCGGGCGTCTCCGATGCGGCCTCCTCCGTCGCGTCGGGCGCGCGCGAGTGCGTGCCGGCAAGCAGTCCGTCGACCCACAACCGCACCTCCGTACGCACCGGAGCCGTCGCGGGTAGGACGGGAACGCCGGGCGCACCCCCGGGGATGCCGGCGAAGAACCCTGCGAGATAGGTCTTCTCGGCCTCTTCGAGCGTGGGCGGCGGGCGGTCCGCTAGCCCCAGCGCGGCGGGTCCGGGAGTCTCGACGGGCAGCGGACGCAACGCCACGGCGCAGACCTTGAACTCCGGCTGCAGCGAGTCCTTGTCGACGGCATCGTTCGTGAGGGCGTTGATGGCGAGGTACTCGCCGTGCTCGTCGTTCCAGTGGAACGGGACGAAGCAATTGCCCTGGCGCACACGGTCGGTCACCACGGCGGGCAGCACGGCCCGGCCGCGGCGCGACACCAGCTCGATGCGTCGACCGTCGAGGATGCCCTGGGCTGCGGCGTCCTCGGGATGGACTTCGACGAAGGGGCCGGGGTTGAGCTTGTTGAGCTTCGCGACCTTGCCGGTCTTGGTCAACGTGTGCCACTGGTGTTGCAGCCGACCGGTATTCAGCACCACGGGATAGTCGTCGTCGGGCAGTTCGCGGGCGTCCATGTGCGGCCGCGGATGGAAGACGGCCCGCCGTGACGGCGTCGGAAACGCCAGCCGGGGTCGGTGCCCGCTGGGGTCGGTGAAGAGGTCCTGGCTCACGCCGTCGTTGAGGTAGCGCACCGGGTGGCGGTCCTCGACGCCGCCCGGTTGATCGCGCGGGGGCGCCGGCCACTGCACGGGCGTCTCCCGCAGCCGGTCGTAGGTGATGCCGCGAAGGTCGTAACCCGTTCGCGTGTTGGAGAATTGGCGGATCTCGTCGAAGACCTCTGCGCTGGAGGCGAAGTCGAAGTGCTCGCCGAAGCCGAGATGCGTGGCGACGTCACAGATCAACCGCCAGTCGGGGCGCGCCTCGCCGGCGGGTTCGATCGACTGGCGCAGCAGGGTCAGCGTGCGGTCGGAGTTCACCATCACCGCGTCCGACTCGGCCCACAGCGCAGCGGGCAGGACGATGTCGGCGTAGTGGTTGGTGGCCGTCGAGGCGTAGGCATCCTGGGTGATCACCAGCTCGGCCGCCTCGAGGCCGGCGATCACGGTGCTCCGGTTCGCCACGCTGACAACGGGATTGGTGCAGATGATCCAGCAGGCCTTGATGTCGCCTGCGGACATCCGCGCGAACATCTCGACGGTGCCGGGCCCGACCTCGGTGCGGATCGTCCCCGGGGCGACGTTCCACGTGCGTTCCACGAACGCGCGGTCGTCGGCCGAGGTGACCACCCGCTGACCGGGCAGACCCGGTCCCATGTAGCCCATCTCGCGCCCGCCCATGGCGTTCGGTTGGCCCGTCAGGGACATCGGCCCGCTGCCCGGACGGCAGATGGCGCCCGTCGCGAGGTGCAGGTTGCAGATCGCATTGCTGTTCCAGGTGCCGTGAGTGCTCTGGTTGAGGCCCATCGTCCAGCACGTCACCCACTCCCCCGCGTCGGCGATCATCGTTGCGGCCGTGCGGATGTCGTCCTCGGAGAGCCCCGTCACGGCCGACACGACGTCCGGTGGGTAGTCGGCGAGGAACGCCGGCATGGCGTCCCAGCCCTCGGTGTGCTCGGCGATGAAGTCGTCGTCGATGGCGCCGGCCTCGACCAGTAGATGGAGCAGGCCGTTGAGCAGCGCCAGGTCGGTTCCCGGCGCGATCTGCAGGAACAGATCGGCCTGGTCGACGGTCGTGGTGCGGCGCGGATCGACCACGATCAGCTTGGCGCCCGCCTTGAGCCGGTCGAGCATGCGCAGGTACAGGATGGGATGGCAGTCGGCCATGTTGGAGCCGATGACGAAGAAGAGGTCGGTGCGATCGAAGTCGGCGTAGGAGCCCGGGGGTCCATCGGCGCCGAGGGACTGCTTGTAACCCGTTCCCGCACTGGCCATGCAGAGCCGGGAGTTGGACTCGATGTGGACCGTGCGCAGGAAACCCTTGGCCAGCTTCGTCGCGAGGTACTGCGCCTCGATCGACATCTGACCGGACACGTACAGGGCCACGGCGTCGGGTCCGTGTTCGGCGACGATCTCCCGCAGCCGCGAGGCCGCCCGTGCGACCGCCTCGTCCACCGGTGTCGGCGTCGCCGGACCGCCTCGGGTGTCACGCACCAGCGCGGTCGCGAGCCTGTCCTCGGTGGCGTTCATCATCTCGAGGTGCGTGACGCCCTTGGTGCACAGCCGCCCCGCGTTGGTGGGGTGGCGGGTATCGCCGGACACCCTGGTGATGACGGGCGCCCCGCCCTCGGCATCCGTGCGGGTCGTGACCTCGATGCCACAGCCGACACCGCAGTAGGAACACGCGGTCCTGGTCGTGGCCGTCACGTCGATCAGCTGGCTCCGACCGGGGCGGAGGCGCGGCCCACGTCCTCACCGGTGACCGCCCTGACCGACTTCAGCCGCAGGAACACGACCCAGGTGACCACGGCGCAGATGACGTAGAAGATCAGGAAGACCCAGAACGCGTTGGTCGCCGACTTCGCCGCGCCGACGTAGGACACCCGCAGCGCGATGTTGATGAACACGCCGCCGAGCGCGCCGATCGCGCCGGCGAACCCGATCAGCGCGCCGGACATGCGACGGGACCACGCCGCCTTCTCCTCCGCGGACAGACCGTCCTTGTCCTGAGCCTTCGCCTCGAAGATCGACGGGATCATCTTGTACGTCGAGCCGTTGCCGATGCCGGACAGGATGAACAGCAGGATGAAACCGGTGACGTACCCGGCCATCTGGCCACTGGTGGGCGCGCCCTTCGTGGCGTCGTCACTGGTGCCCGCAGCGACGAGGATGCCCGCGGCGAAGATCATCGCGATGAAGGTGTATAGCGTGATCCGGCCCCCTCCGATGCGATCGGCGAACTTGCCTCCCACGGGGCGGGCGATCGAGCCGAGCAACGGACCGAGGAACGAGAGCTGAGCCGCGTGCAGCGACGCCTGCGCGGCGGTGTCACCCCCGGCGAGGTAGTTGATCTGCAGCACCTGACCGAAGGCGAACGAGAAGCCGATGAACGACCCGAACGTCCCGATGTAGAGGAAGCTCATCACCCAGGAGTGCCGGTAGCGCAACGCTTCCGCCAGCGCGCCGAAGTTCGACTTCTGATTGCGCAGGTTGTCCATGAACAGCGCCGCGCCCAGGGCGGCGCACGCGATGAGCACCAGGTACACCGCGCACACCAGCTCGGGGTCGGTATTGCTGACGGTGGCGATCACCAGCAGGCCGATCAACTGGATGACCGGCACGCCGATGTTGCCGCCCCCGGCGTTGAGTCCCAGCGCCCAGCCCTTCAGCCGTTGCGGAAAGAACGCGTTGATGTTCGTCATCGACGACGCGAAGTTGCCGCCGCCCAGTCCCGCGAACCCGGCGACCACCATGAAGGTGGTGTAGGACGTGCCGGGATGCAGCATCACGTACAGCGTCATCAGGGTCGGGATCAACAGCAGCAGCGCACTGACGATCGTCCAGTTGCGCCCACCGAACCGCGCCGGCGCCACGGTGTACGGGATCCGCAGGAACGCCCCGACCAGCGTCGGCATGGCGACCAGATAGAACTTGCCCGCAGCGTCGATGTGATAGACGTTCTGCGGCATGAACAGCACCATCACCGACCAGATCGACCAGATCGAGAAGCCGACGTGTTCGGCGACGATCGACCAGATCAGGTTGCGGGTGGCGATCTTCTTCCCGCCCGCCTCCCAGGCCTGCACGTCCTCGGCGTCCCAGTGCTCGATGTCACGGCTGCGCCGCAGACCATCGGCGTTCCTTGTGCTCATGGAACCATGTCTACGAGCGGGCAGTTCCGCGTCGATTTCGCGTCCGTGACCAATGTGTCAACAGCGGCTCACCGCCCGCGACGAACGCAGGTGCGGAACGGGATTCACGAATGACGCCACCACGAAACGAACTCGAAACACTCTGACTCGATGGTGGAGCCATGAGCGACGGCAGCACACCACGATTCCTGCAGGGCGCCTTCGACTTCCTTGGCAAGGGCCTGACCGAACCGGTACCGATCGACGACGCGCTGCGCTACGTGGTGCCTGCCGGTGCCATCACTCAACCGGTGTACTTCCGGGGCGGCAACTCCAGCGACGAGATGGTGACCGTCGTGCTGGTCCGGGACGGAAAGCCCATGCGCTACTTCCCCATTGCCGCCAAGGGTGCGACGCACGTCGCCCTGCGGGTCGTGGAGGACCTCCTCGGTGACACCGCCATCGAGCTGTACGTCGCCGCGCCCGCCGGGTGCGCCGGCACCGTGGTCATCGACCTCGGCCTGGTGGAGCTCTGATGCGGCTGGTCGTGGTCGGCAACGGCATGGCGGGCGTGCGGGCCATCGAGGAGGTGCTGGCGCGCGGCGGCGGTGAGCGGTTCGACGTCACGGTGTTCGGTGACGAGCCCTACGGCAACTACAACCGCATCCTGCTCTCCAATGTGCTTGCCGGCAGCGATGATCCGGCCGAGATCTACCTCAACGGGGTCGACTGGTACCGCGAGAACGGCATCGATCTGCGTGCCGGGGTCCGGGTGGTGCGCATCGACACGTTCGCCCACCTGGTCCACGCCGACGACGGCAGCAGCGTCCGCTACGACAAACTGATCCTCGCCACCGGCAGCCGGTCGTTCTTCCCTCCGATGTCCGGCCTGTGGGCCGACGACAAGACCCTCGCCGACGGCGTCTTCGGATTTCGCACGCTCGACGACACCGCGGCGATGATCGCCGAAGCCGCCCGCCGGACCAAGGCCGTCGTCATCGGCGGTGGCCTGCTGGGCCTGGAGGCCGCCCGGGGTCTGCAGAACCGCGGCCTGACCGTCGACGTGGTGCATTCCGGCCCGACGCTGATGAATGCCCAACTCGACGATCTCGCCGGCGCGATCCTACGAAAGTCCGTGGAGGACCTGGGAATCGGCGTGCTGCTGAACAAGCGCACGACGGGCGTGGTCGTCGAGGACGGCAGGCTCGCCGGCGTCACGTTCGCCGACGGGGACCGCGTCGACTGCGACATGCTCGTCATCGCGGCCGGGATTCGCCCCAACGTCGGACTGGCCCAGCGCGCCGGTCTCACCGTCGAACGCGCCATCGTGACCGATGACCACATGCGCTCCATCGACGACGACGACGTCTACGTCGTCGGTGAGTGCGCGCAGCACCGCGGCCAGGTCTACGGGTTGGTGGCACCGCTGTGGGAGCAGGCCAAGGTGCTGGCCGACCATCTGACCGGAGTCGACCCGAAGGCCGCCTACCACGGGTCGAGGGTCGCCACGAAGTTGAAGGTCGCCGGTGTCGACGTGGCGTCGATGGGCGTCAAGGCGCCCGAGCACGAGGACGACGAGTTCGTCCAGTACTCCGAACCGCGGCACGGTGTGTACAAGACCATCGTCATCCGCGACGGCAAACTGGTGGGCGCGACCCTGGTCGGCGACGTCAGCAAGGTGTCGTTCCTGACCCAGGCCTTCGACAGCGGCCTGCCACTGCCCGACGAGCGCGTCTCGCTGATGTTCGACATCGGCACGCCCGACGTGGGTGTCGGCGTCGCCGAACTCGCCGACGACGCTCAGGTCTGCAACTGCAACGGCGTCTCCAAGGGCGCCCTGGCGGCCTGCGTCGCGGCAGGCGAGACGTCGGTCAGCGGTGTCATGGCGAAGACCAAGGCGGGCAAGGGGTGCGGTTCGTGCAAGGAACTGGTCGCCCAGATCGTGGAGTGGGCCGCAGGCGGCGAGGTGACCGAGGATCCGTCGGCGAACTGGTACGTCCCCGGCGTCCCCTACGACAAGCCCGAGTTGATGCGGCTCATCCGCGAGCTCGAATTGCACTCCGTGTCATCGGTGTTCGCGGCCCTGACTCCCGACGGCAAGCCGCACGCCGGCTCCAAGATGGCGCTGTCGTCGCTGCTGGAGATGATGTGGGGCGCTGACTTCGTCGACGAGACCGACGCCCGGTTCATCAACGACCGGGTCCACGCCAACATCCAGCGCGACGGCACGTTCTCGGTGGTCCCGCAGATGAAGGGTGGGGTCACCAGCGCCGACCAGCTGCGCCGCATCGCCGACGTCGCCGACAAGTACGCGATCCCGATGATCAAGCTGACCGGTGGTCAGCGCATCGACCTCCTCGGGGTGCGCAAGGAGGACCTGCCCGCCGTGTGGAGCGATCTCGACATGCCGTCGGGCTACGCCTACGGCAAGAGCTTCCGCACCGTGAAGACCTGTGTCGGCAGCGACTTCTGCCGGTTCGGCGTCGGGGACTCCACGGCGCTCGGCATCGCGATCGAGGAGCGCTACCAGGGGCTCGCCAGCCCGGCCAAGATGAAGCTCGCGGTCACCGGCTGCCCCCGCAACTGCGCCGAGGCGCTGTGCAAGGACCTCGGGGTGGTGGCCGTCGACGGCGGCAAGTGGGAGATCTACGTCGGCGGCGCGGCGGGCGCCCACGTCCGCAAGGGCGACCTACTGGCCACCGTCGACAGCCCCGCCGAGGTCATGACCTTGACCGGACGTTTCCTGCAGTACTACCGCGAGAACGCCAACTGGCTGGAGCGCACGTACGCCTGGGTCCCGCGGTTGGGGATCGAGAAGATCCGTGCCGTGGTGGTCGACGACGCCGACGGCATCGCCGAGGAGCTCGACGCCGCGATGGCGAAATCAGTTGCCTCCTATCGTGATCCGTGGCAGGACGGCAAGCAGCCGGTCACCGAGGGACAGTTCCGGTCGTCGTTGCCGCTGTTGCCGCTGCCCGCCGTGCCGGTCCGATGAGCGCTTGCGCGAAGAGCCGAGGACACCGATGAGCGCTTGCGCGAAGAGCCGAGGATCAGAATGACGGACGTCACGGTCGGTCACGTCGACGAGATCCCGGTCGGTGAGGGCCGTACGTTCGCCGTCGACGGCGAGCAGATCGCGGTCTACCGCCTGCGCGACGGGAGCCTGCGCGCGCTCGGCGCGGTGTGTCCGCACCGCGGCGGTCCGCTGGCCGACGGCCTCGCCGACGACGACGTCGTGGTCTGCCCGCTGCACGGGATCGGCTACGACCTCGCCACGGGTGCCGAGACGTCGGGCACCGGGCCGGGGGTGTGCTCCCACCCGGTCACCGCCGACGACGACGGATCCATCCGGCTGACACTCGAATGCCGTTGAGGCAATCGACCTTTCGGCAACCCCGTCGATGAACGCCTCACTCCGGCGGCTTCACCGCCAGCACGGGTTTGGGACAGTTGAGGATCAGCTGCTGTGATGCGCTGCCGAGGAGGAGCTTGCCGACCGGGTTGCGGTGGCGAATGCCGATGACCAGCAGTTCGGCGTCGTCGTCGGCCATCATCTCCAGCAGGGCGTCGACCGCATAGACCCCGACGGGCTGGCGCACCTCGAACGGAACGCCGGACGCGGCCAACGTGGACTCGAGGTCGTGCACCTGCCGCTGATGGGCGAAGGCAGCATCGACGTAGGAGTCGCCCTGCGTCGAGTTGCAGACCAGCAGCGCGGTGTTGCGCACCTTGGCCTCCGCGATCGCTGCCTCCAGCGCAGCGGCGCCGAACCGGTCCGTGGTGTACCCGACGACGATCGTCACGCTTGCGCCTTCTCTCTCTGATCCCGGTCGTCCTCGACGATCAGGAGCGTCTCCTCACTGCGGTGCACCAGCTTGAGCACCAACGGCGCCAGTAGCAGCAGGGCCATGCACACGTACACGACGACCGCGACGGGCTCGGTGAACAGACTGCCCCAGTCGCCCCCACCCAGCTGCAGACTTTGGCGTAATTGGCGTTCGATGCGGGGGCCGAGGATGACGCCGATGATGAGCGGCAGCACCGGTAAACCGAAGCGCCGCATCATCAATCCGAGCAGCCCGAAGATGAGCAGCAGCGCCAGGTCGAGCGGTTGGATGTTGACCGCGAACGCGCCGAGGGTCGCGAAGAACAGGATGCCCGCGTACAGGTACGGCCGGGGCGTGCGCAGCAGCTTCGCCCACAGCGGCGCCAGCGGCAGGTTCAGCACCAGCAGCAGGAAGTTGCCGATGAACAGACTCGCGATGAGCGTCCAGATCAGCAGCGGCTCCTTGTCGAAGAGCGTGGGCCCCGGCTGAATTCCGTAGGACACGAACGCGGTCAGCATGACCGCCGCGGTCGCGTTGGTGGGCAGTCCGAGTGACAGCATCGGCACCAGGGTGCCCGCGGCGGAGGCGTTGTTGGCCGCCTCGGGCCCGGCGACGCCCTCGATCGCACCCTTGCCGAACTCCTCGGGATGCGTGGAGAGCTTCTTCTCGGTGATGTAGGACAGGAACGTCGGCAACTCCGCACCACCGGCGGGCAGGGCACCGAACGGAAACCCGAACGCGGTTCCGCGCAGCCACGGCTTCCAGGACCGTCGCCAGTCGCTGCGGCCCATCCACGGCCTGCCGACCGGAATCACCTCGGCGGGCTTCTGCCGCAGATGGGCGGCCACCCAGAGTGCCTCGCCGACGGCGAAGATGGCGACCGCGATGACCACGATGTCGATGCCGTCGGACAGCTGCGGGATGCCGAGGGTCGCGCGGGCCTGACCGGTGAGGAAGTCGATGCCGACCAGGCCGATCGCCAGCCCGAGCAGCAGCGAGATGCCGCCGCGCAGCTTGGACGAGCCCAGCACCGCGGTCACGGCCACCAGCGCGAACACCATGATCGCGAGGTACGACGGCGCGCCGAGGGTGACGGCGAACCGCGAGACCGCGGGGGCGAACAGCACCAGCAGCATCGTGCCGATGCTGCCCGCGACGAAGGACCCGATGGCCGCCGTCGCGAGGGCCTGCGCCGCTCGACCCGCCTTGGCCATCCGGTTGCCCTCGATCGCGGTGATCACCGACGACGACTCACCAGGGGTGTTGAGCAGAATGGACGTGGTCGATCCGCCGTACATGCCGCCGTAGAAGATGCCCGCGAACATGATGAACGCCGCGCTGGGGCTCACGTTGTAGGTGATGGGGAGCAGCAGCGCCACCGTCATCGCGGGGCCGATGCCCGGCAGCACCCCGACCGCGGTGCCCAGCAGCACGCCGATCACGGCGTAGAGCAGATTCATCGGCGTGGCGGCCTGCTCGAAACCCTGCAGCAGCCAACCCAGATTGTCCAGCATCACAGAATCCCATCCAAGATCCCTGCGGGCAGCGGGATTCCGAGCCCTGAGTAGAACGCGTAGAAACTCCCGACGCTGAGGACGGCGCCGATCAGGACGTTGCGGACGTGGTGCCTGCTGCCGAGCACGGTCGCGCACCCGGCGAACATCAGGGCACCGCTGATGGCCCAGCCGAGCGGATTCACCAGCAGGATCATGGCCACGAAGATGCCGACCAGGAGTCCGACCGTCCGCCAGTCACTGGGCATGTCGGGATCGATGTCCTCACCCGCGTCGGCCTCCCCCTTCGAGCCGCGCGGGATCGCGATGGCCAGGATCACCGACAGGACGATCAACCCGACGCCGATGGCGACCGGAAAGAGCTTGGGCCCCACGGGATCTACCTTCGCGTACCCGCCGGGCAGGGTGAGCGCGTCGTAGACGAGGAAGGCCCCGACGGCGACGAGCACGGCGCACACCAGATACTGGGCGCGGTCCACGGTCGGTCGCTGCGCGGCGTCGATCGGCCCGGTCACAGCAACCCCAGCTCGGTCAGCGTCGAGGACACGCGCTGGTCCTGATCCCGCAGGAACCGTTCGAACGGCTCTCCGGTCATGAACGCGTCGGTCCAGCCGTTCTTCACCAGTGCCGCCTTCCACGCATCGGTGCCGTGCAGTTCCTCGAGCGCCGTCACCAGCGCGCGCTTGGACTGCTCTGAAATCCCCGGCGGAGCGAGCACGCCCCGCCAGTTGGTGAAGGTGAGATCGATCCCGGCCTCCTTCAGGGTCGGCGCGTCGATGCCCTCGGCCCGCTGGTCACCCGACACGGCGAGGACCCTGACCTGGCCGGCCTCGATCTGGTCGACGTACTCGCCCAGTCCGGAGGTGCCCGCGGCGATCTTCTTGCCGAGCAGCGCGGTGAGGAGGTCTCCGCCGCCGTCGTAGGAGATGAAGTTGACCTTCCTCGGATCGACCCCGACCGCACGCGCCGTCTCCATGGGAAACAGGTGGTCGGGTCCGCCGGGGGATGATCCGCCGCCGATGGTGACCCTGGCCGGATCGGCCTTCCACGCCGCGACGAAGTCGGCGATGGTCCTGAAGGGCGAGTCCGCGGGGACGAGTACGCCCTCCTGCTCCTCGACGACCTTGGCGAGCGCAGTTGCGTTGGTGGCCAGGGCCTTCGAGCCGTTGGTGTACACGGCGCCGACCACGCCGAGGCCCATCATCATCACGAGGTCGCCGTTGCCCTCCTCGTTCATCAGACGAGCCATCGCCACCGTGCCGCCTGCGCCGATGACGTTGAACACCTCGACGCGGCCCGTGATGTCCTCGTCCTCCATGATCTTGACGGCGGTGCGGGCGGTGAGGTCGTAACCGCCGCCAGGGCTGTTGGGCACCATCATCCGCAGACGGTGCAGCCCGGGTTCGTCGCTGCCGCGGGTCACCCCGCACGCCGTCGCCGTGGCGGCGCACACCGCGAGGCCGACGAGCAACGCCAGCCATCGCAGCGACCGCGCCGGTCGTGTTCTCATCAGGGCCGTCCCCCTTCACTTGGTGTGATGCTCAGCAATACTGAACCCTGGAGTGACACAGGTCACTGTTACGGACGAAGAGGAAGTTGTGGTCATTGCGGTCACCATGGGCGACGCGAAGCCTGGCCGGCCAGTTCTTGATGTTTCAGCTGCTGGTGGTCGCGGTCGTGCTCGGTGCCGTCGCCGCGGTGTCGGTGCACCAGTCCACCAGGGAGTTTCGCGACGTCGCCGGTCAGCGAATGATTGCCGTCGCGGAGAACCTGGCGTCCACGCCGATCGTGCGCGACCGGTTCGCCGACCCGTTCGCCGCGCAGCTGCTGGCGCCCGACGTGGACCGGGCCGTGGCCCTGTCCGGGGCGAACGTCGCCGAGATCGCGACGCCGGCGGGTCTGGTCACGGTGTCCTCGGATCCCTCGCGGAACGGGCGGAGGCTGGACCTGACCCACAGCACGGCCATTCACGGGCGGGCATGGTTCGGCGATCTGGACGTCGACGGCGTCCACGGCCTGGCCGGGCAGGTACCGATCAACGACGCGAACGGCGTCGTCCTGGCGGTCGTCTCGGTCTCGCAGCGCTACCCCTCGCCGTGGCAACTGCTCAGCGGCGCGGGCGAACGTCTGCTGGTGTACCTGGGGCTCGGGGCGGCCCTGGGCCTGCTCGCGTCGTGGCTGCTGTCGCGCCGCATCAAGCGCCAGACGCGCGGGCTCGAGATCGCCGACATCGCCGGGCTGGCCGAACACCGGGATGCGTTGTTGCACAGCATCGGTGAGGGCGTGGTCGCGGTCAACAACGACGGCGTCATCACGGTGGTGAACGACAGCGCCCAGCTCCTGCTCGACGTCGCCGCCGACGCCGTGGGCCGCCAGGTCGACGCCGTTGGGCTCGATCCGACGGTGGCCGAGTTCCTGTCCTCCGGCGGCGACGACCGCGACGTCGTGATCGTCACCCGCACCAGGGTGCTGGCCCTGAACCGACGGGCCGCCAGTAGTCAGGGCCGTGGGATCGGTACCGTGACGACGATGCGGGACAGCACCGAGCTGGCGTCCATGCAGGGTCAGCTGTCATCGCACAAGAGCGTCACCGACACCCTGCGCGCGCAAACCCACGAGTTCGCCAATCAGCTGCACACCATCTCCGGGCTGGTACAGCTCGGCGAATACGACTCCGTCCACCACTTCGTCGGTGACCTGACCAGGCGGCGCGCCGAGCTCAACGACGCGGTGACGAGGCACGTCGCCGACCCCGCCGTCGCGGCACTGCTGATCGCGAAGACATCACTCGCCGCCGAAAGCGGTGTGGCGCTGAGCATTACCCCGGACTCGCGCCTGTCGGCGTTGCATCCTGCGCTGGCGACCGACGTGATCACGCTGCTGGGCAACCTGATCGACAATGCGGTCGACGTCTCGGAGGGATCGGCCGCGGCGCGGGTCACCGTCCACCTGGACGACGCCGACGGCATGCTCCTGTCCGTCACCGACTCGGGACCCGGTGTGCCGCAACGCCTTCGGGAGCAGATCTTCGCCCGCGGGGTCACCTCCAAACCCGACGTGCCGGGCGGCCGCGGCATCGGGCTGGCGCTGGTGCGCCTCGTCAGCGTCCAACTCGGGGGCACGGTGCACGTCGCCGACGCGCCGCTCGGCGGTGCGTGCTTCACCGTGCGGTTACCGCCGGCGCGACTCGCCGGCGCCGTCGCCACCGGACGGCCCGATCGTGCGTGAGGTGCTCGTCGTCGACGACGACTTCATGGTCGCCGACATCCACCGCAGGTTCGTCGACCGCGTCGACGGCTTCACCACGGCGGCCACCGCTACGAGCGGTGCGCAGGCACTGGAGATGGCGGCCGCACTGCGGCCCGACCTCATCCTGCTCGACGTCTACCTTCCCGACGTGACGGGGCTGGAGGTCCTGCAACGACTGCGTGCGGGCGGTGACTCCGTCGGCGTCATCATGATCACCGCGGCGCGCGAGCTCGACACCGTCACCGGCGCCCTCGATGGAGGCGCCGCGGACTACCTCATCAAACCGTTCGAGTTCCCGCAGCTGCGCGCGAAGCTCGAGGCGTTCGCCGCCCGAGCCGACGCCCTGGCATCGGCGAGGGGTGTCGACCAGACGCTGATCGACACGCTGTTCGGCGGACCGGTCGCGACCCCGACGGCGGCGACCGACGACGTCCTGCCGAAGGGACTCGGCGCGGTGACCGGACGCCTGGTGCTCGACGCGGTGCGCGACGCGGGCGAGGCGTCCGCCGCCGAATGTGCTGAGCGCGTGGGCATCTCGAGGGTCAGCGCGCGGCGGTACCTCGAACACTTCCTGGGCACGGGTGCGGTGGAGCTGCGCCTGCAGTACGGGGCAGGGCGACCCGAGCGGCGCTACCGCGTCGCTGGCGCACAATAGTGGCATGACGCCCACCGCCGAGAACGTTCGAGTCGAGTCGCTGCAGGAGGCCGAACGCAAGGCTCGGCAGCTGTTCGACGAGGTGGTCGGCCGGGGGTTGATCGTGCCCGGCGTCGGTGAGCGCGAGCTCAGCGACCAGATCCGCGACCTCGCCGACGAGCTGTTCGGCACCCGGCGGTTCTGGCACAAGCGGATCGTGCGGGCCGGCGCGCACACCATGTCGCCCTATGCGGACAACCCGCCCGACGGCGTCATCGGAGCCGACGACATCGTGTTCCTCGACTTCGGCCCCATCTTCGCCGAGTGGGAGGCCGACTTCGGCAGGACCTACGTGCTGGGTGACGATCCCGCCAAGCATCGGCTCGCCGACGACCTGCCGCGGATCTGGGAGGCGGGTCGGGAGTACTTCGTCACGCACCCGAACGTGACGGGCGCCGAGATGTTCTCCTACGTCACCGGGCTGATCGACGACGCTGGGTACGGGCATCCCGCCGAACACGTCGGGCACCTCGTCGGAGAGTTCCCGCACGAACGCATCGCGGGCGACGAGCTGGAGAGTTACCTCACCCCGCCGAACGTCCATCCGATGCGCCGGACCGACGCCGCAGGTCGGGACTGCCACTGGATTCTGGAGGTCCACCTGGTCGATCGGCAGCGGGGCTTCGGTGGCTTCTACGAACAGCTCCTCGACGTCCCGCCGACCTGACCTTCGCCGCGAACAGCACCCATGACGCGACGACGACCACCAGCACCAGCCCCATCACCACGTACTGATAGCGCTGCGGGTACCACACCCCGGTGATGTAGTGGTCGATGAAGCCGTCCGACGCGAGCGGCGGCATGCCGGCTCGCTCGCGCTCCCACCGCTCCAACGCCGTCAGTGGACAGATGAAGTCGACGATCTCGATCGCCACGCACCAGATGACGACCGGAACGTGCAGCCAGATGGTCTTCGGCCACCGCAGCGCCAGGAAACCACCCAGCACGCCGTAGAACACGAAGGCGAAGTGCGCGGCCACGGTCACCGCGACGAGAATCCGGAAGAAGTCAGCCATCACCAACACCTACGATTCGTGCCTTGCTCGGACCCTCCACGATACCGCTCCACCCTGGGTGCGGGCCGTCCGACGCGAAGAGGTGGCCGATCCCCCGTATCCTCGAGCGGTGGCGAAGAAGGTGCTGTTCCTCTACAACGACCCGACCGCAGCGGAGGCGATGCTCGGTGACGCCTTCGTCGAATGCGGTTATGACACCCACACTTTCGAGATCGTCACCGCCGAGGGCGCGGCGGACCCCCGGTTCGACGTGACCCTTCCCGACCCCCGCGACTACGACGCGGTCGTTCCCCTGGGCTCGCGCTGGTCGGTCAACGACGGCGCCCACGGGATGGCGTGGATCACCTCGGAGGTCGCGATGGTCCGCGACGCGCACGAGGCGGGGGTGCCGCTGCTGGGGGTGTGCTTCGGCGGCCAGCTCCTCGCCCATGCGCTGGGAGGCTCCGTCGAGCGCTCGCCGGCCCCTGAAATCGGTTGGTACGACGTCGATTCCGCGCGCACCGACCTCGTTCCCCAGGGTCCGTGGTTCGAGTGGCACTTCGACCGGTTCACGGTGCCCCCCGGCGCCGTCGAGGTCGCGAGAACGGGCAGCGCACCGCAGGCCTTCGTCATGGGCCGCACCATGGGCCTGCAGTTCCACCCCGAGGTCGACGAGGGGCTGCTCGAGCTCTGGTTGGCCGGCGACGGCGCCGCCGAGATCGAGCGGCTCGGCCGCACCGCCGACCAGTTGCGCGACCTGACGCGCCGGGAGCTCGACGCCGCCACCAAGCGGGTGCACCGCCTGGTCCGCAGCTTCGTGGAGACCGTCGCTCAGAGCTGAGCGTGGCCCAGCTGGTGGGCCAGCGCGTCCCCGATCACGGGCTGCCGGAAGCGGTGACCGACCTTCAGCAGCGCTGCCGGTTGGACCCGCTGATTGGCCTCGGCCAGCTCGCGCACACCCTGGCTGCCCAGGAGGAGCCGCGGCCCGAAGGACGGCACCGGAAGGATGGCGGGCCGGTGCAGCACGTGCGCCAACGCCTTCGTGTACTCGGTGTTGCGCACCGGATTCGGCGCCACCGCGTTCACCGGGCCGGTCAGACGGTCGTCGTACAGGGCGCGGTAGTACACGTCGACGAGGTCGTCGATGCCGATCCACGACAGCCACTGCCGGCCACTGCCGAGCCGTCCGCCGACCCCGGCGCTGAACAGCGGCCGCAACAGTCGCAGCGTGCCGCCCCTGGCGGCCTGGACGATGCCCGTCCGCACCGCGACGGTCCGCAACCCGGCCTCGGCGGCGGGGGTGGCCGCCACCTCCCAGTCCGCGACCACGTCGGCGAGGAAACCGTCGCCCTTCGAGGCGTCCTCGGCCAGTTCGACGTCGCCGCGGTCGTATCCGTAGAACCCGATCGCCGAGGCCGTGACGAAGGCCCGCAGGCCGTCCGACCCGCGGGCCGCGAGCTCGGCGAGCTTCCTGGTGGGCTCGATGCGACTGTCGCGGATCGCCGCGCGGTGGGCGTCGGTGAACCTGCCGGCGATCGACGCGCCCGCGAGGTGCACGACGGCGTCCACCCCGTCCAGCAGGTCGGCGGCGGGTGCGTCGGGATCCCACTGCCGTTCGTCCGGCCCGACGGCGCGGTGGCGGACCAGGCGGATCACCCGGTGGCCACCCGAGGTGAGCAGGGCGGTCAGGGCCGACCCGACGAGGCCGGACGCGCCGGTGACGGCGACGGTGATGGGCGCCAGCCCGGCGTCGGCCGCGTCGCGGTGCGCGGCGAGATCGTCGGCGAGCTGCTGGTGCCGGTAGACGAACGTCGGGCGCAGGCCCGCGGCCGGGATCGGTGCCTCGACGCGGTCGTGCACCCGGGTGGCGTCGGGCCCGTCGGCGATGAAATCGTGTGTGTGCCGCCACATTCCGATGACCCGCGGCGGCCAGGAGCGCAGGCCGTCCGACGAGAGCTGGTCGACGAAGCGGTGCGGTGGGTCGAAGTCCGCGCTCTGATGCTGCGCCACCCACCGCAACCCGCCGGGCAGCCCGAGCACGGCGCGACCGTTGGCCAGCGACGACGCCTCGGCGACCACCGTCATCGGCTGCCACGGGGGCACCAGGCGCGGCATCGCGCCGGGCCGGGTGTGCCAGGCGAACACCTCCTCGAGCGGATGGTCGACGACGCTTTCGAACTCGATGCTCACGACGTCCATTCGTAGCGGGTGTCGGCGCGGATGGCCACCACGCCCCAACCGCGGTGCCCGCGGCGACGAATCACCAAACGTGAATTCCCCCGTCACGGCGGGCGTTCTCGTCCTTCCCGGCGGCAAACCGAGAAGCGACGAGCCGTCCCGCGCGTTGCAGCTGGCCAACCTCCGGATCGACCTGATCGTGCAGTCACTGCGGCGGCGGGTGGGCGCCGGCGTCGAGGTGCGACAGGTGCGGTACCGGCTCAGGGGATGGAACGAGGGAGCCCTGGACGCCGTGCGCGACGGCCGGGCGGCGCTGCACGCGCTGAGCGAGACCGTCGGCGACGGCCCGGTGGTCGTCGTCGGGCATTCGATGGGCGGCCGGGTCGCGGCGCATCTGGCAGCCGAGGGAGGCGTCGCTGCCGTCGCTGCCCTCGCGCCGTGGTGGCCGACGAACGACGCCGACCTGATCCCTCCGTCGTGCCGGTTGCTCACCATGCACGGCACCGCCGACACGTGGACCGATCCCGTCGCCTCCCGGCGGCAGACCGAACGGGCCGCCGCCCGCGGCGTCGACGCCACCTGGGTCGGGTTCCCCGGCGCGGGACACTTCCTGCTGAAGGACTACGCCCGGTGGCATCGGCTCACCGCCGACTTCGTCATCGCGCAGTGGTCGGAGCGGTCGCAGACCTAGCGACCACCACCCGGTGTCAGTCGCGCGCGTCCTTGGTGGTCGTCGCCTCGTCGTGCGCCTCGACGCCGACGGCCGAAGTCTCCGGCTCGTCGTGCTCGACGTGGCTGACGGTCGTCTCGGCGTCGGACGGCTCGTCGGGATAGTCCTCGGTGACCTCGGACTCCGGCACCGCGGGCATGACGGTCGTGTCGTGGTCGTGGGTGTCGTCGGCGTCGACGTCACCCTCGGTGGTGCGCGAACGCTCCCGCAGCGCGTCGACGATCAACAGCACGACGCCGATCACGCTCGCCCCGATGCACACCCAGGCGATCAGCTCATTGCTGGTGACGACCGCCGTCACCAGGGCCGCGAGGCCAATGACGGCAAGGACGAGCGCAACGATGAGCATCAGTCAGTCTGCCTAACGGTCAGTTGTTTCCCCGGTTGAACTGGTTGAACCCGCCGCCGTCGTTGTTGGCCGTCGAGTCGACCGGAGCCGCCGACCCGCGCTGGCCGAGCTCTTCGAGCTGCGACTCCAGGTACGTCTTGAGCCGGGTCCGGTATTCGCGCTCGAAGGTCCGCAGCTGCTCGAGCCTGCCCTCCAGCACGGTGCGCTGCTGGTTGATGGTGCCCATGATCTCGGAGTGCTTGCGCTCGGCATCGGCCTGCAGGGCGTCGGCCTTCTCCTGCGCCTGCCGCAGCTGAGCCTCCGAACGCGTCTGCGCGTCGGCCAGCAGGGCGTCGGCGCGGGCCTTGGCCTCCGACACCGTGGTCTCCGCGGTGTGGCGGGCCTCGCTGACCATGGCGTCGGCCTGGGCGCGGGCATCGGCGAGCAGCTTGTCGGACTCCGCCTTGGCGGTACCGGTCAGACGGTCGGCGGTGTCCTGCGCCAGACCGAGGATCTTCGCGGCCCTGACGTGGGAGTCCTCGCTGGCCGGCGCGGCGGCGACGGGCTGCGGCGGCGCCTCGTACGCCGGCTGGGGCGCGGCGACGGGCTCGGGCTCCGGCTCGGGCTGCTGGTACTGCGGGATCGACTGCGTCGCCTGGACGCCGCTGCCGGAACGCGCGGAGGCGAGGTCCTGGTCGAGCTCGGACACGCGCTGGCGGAGATCGGCGTTCTCCTCGATGAGACGAGTCAGCTCGTTCTCGACCAGGTCGAGGAACGCGTCGACCTCGTCCTCGTTGTAACCGCGCTTACCGATCGGCGGCTTGCTGAACGCGACGTTGTGCACGTCGGCTGGTGTGAGCGGCATCGTCTGCCCCCTTGAGGTCTGGACCGGCAACCGGTGTCAAAGTGTAGAGCCATGCTGGAGTAACTGGCGTCCATCCTGTCACAGCAGACCCGGCGGTTGCTGGTGAGGTCCAGAAATAAGAGCGATTTTCACAGTACGAGCAGGCCACGTCGGGCGTGCCAAGCCTCCCAGGGCTAGCTCGAGGTTACTGGCTCCACGCCAGTTCCATGCCGATGAATGCGGCCAGCAGCAGCACCATGATCGACAGGTCGAAACGCACCGCACCTATCGTGAGCTGGGGAATCAAGCGGCGCAGGAGCTTCACCGGCGGGTCGGTCACCGTCATGATCACCTCGAGGACGACGACCATGAAGCCCCGCGGCCGCCAGTCCCTGCTGAACGAGCGCACGAATTCGACGACCACCCGTGCGATCAGCAGCAACCAGAAGGCGAACAGCACGAAGCCCAGGATCGAGAAGAACAGGGACAACGGTGCGACCTCACTCCAGGCGGTGGTGACAGTGGTGACGACGGGGAGGCGAGTCGGGCCGGACTCGCCTCGTCAGCCTACCCGTCCGGCCCTCGTCACCCGTGGTCGTGCGCCCGGTTCACTGATAGGCGTAGAAGCCCGCCTCGGCGATGCGCCGGCGCTCGTCGGCGGTGACGTCGACGTCGGCCGGGGAGAGCAGGAACACCTTGGTCGCGACCTTGTCGAACGAGCCGCGCAGAGCGAACGCGAGTCCGGCCGCGAAGTCGACCAGGCGCTTGGCGTCGGCGTTGTCCATCGACACCAGGTCCATGATCACCGGCGTGCCGTCGCGGAAGCGCTCACCGATGGTGCGGGCCTCGCTGTAGTCCTTGGGGCGCAGCGTGGTGATCTTCGCCAGCGGGCTGCCCTCCTCGAACAGCGCGGCCATCCGGCGCGGCTCCATCGCCACGGCACCGTTGGTCGCCCCGCGCAGGGTGTTGAAGCGCGGGCGTTCGAATTCGCGGCGGCCGCGGAACGAGGGCTCGTCGAGGTAGCTGCCGCGGTATCCCGCTGGGGCGCCTGCCATTTCGCGTTCGAATTCGCGGCTGCTCACGCGGTCCATGCGGTCGTCGTAGCCGGCGGGACGGGCGTCGTACCCGCGGCCGTCGTCGTCGAAGCGCTCGTCCCGGGCGCGACGGGGGTACGCGCGGGGCGAACGCTCCTCGTCGTCGTAGTACTCGTCGTCGTAATCGTCCATCGGAGCCATGCCAAAGTAGGCCTTGACCTTATGCAGTGTGCTCATCGGAGACCCTTCTGATGACTCATGACCGTGTTGTCTGTGATGAAGATGTGACTGGAGTGACTACTCCGGGTGACGTTAGAGGACGTTGACCCATAAGCGCGGTACCGACACGCACACAGGTCGAGCCGTGTCGTACCGCCGTCTCGAGGTCACCCGACATTCCCGCGGAGAGACCGAGCCGTTGCTGGTAGGAAGCCTGTACCCGCCGCAGTTCCTCCTCTAAACGCGTGAATGCCGCTGTGACGTCAGCATTTATCGGAGGGATCGCCATGAGCCCGACGAACTCGAGCCCGTCGGTGGCGTCGGCGAGCGCGCACAGGTCGTCCACGAGGTGCGGCTGCTGCACGTCGACGCCCCCGCGGGCCTCGTCGCCGTCCAGACTCACCTGCAGGTAGACCCGCAGCGGCTCGGCACGCAGCCCCTCGGACATGGCCGCCACCGCCCCCCTGCCGAGCGCCTCGACGAGCGGGGCGCCGTCCACCGAATGCGCGGCGTACGCCCAGCGCGCCACCGCGCGGGCCTTCTTGCGCTGAATGCTGCCGATCATGTGCCAGCGGATCGTCGGCGCGGGGTCCTCCCCCGAGGAACTCTCGGCCAGCTCGGCGATCTTCTTCGACGCCTCCTGCTCGCGCGATTCGCCGAAGGAGCGGCAGCCGAGGTCGATCAGCGTCGCGATGTCGGAGAACGGGAAGAACTTCGTGACGGGCAGCAGCTCGACGTCGGCCGGGTCGCGGCCGGCCGCCGTCGCGGCGTCCGCGATGCGGGTCCGTAGCGCGGCCAGGGCTTCGGCGAGTTCGGCGGCGCGGGCGGAAGTCGTTGCGGCCACGGTCATTCCATCCACACGAGGGACGCCAACCGCCCGGTCGGCGCACCCCGCCGATGACTGAACAGGGCGGGATCGTCGAACGTGCAGCGCGGATCGACGCCCACCGAGGCGACGCCCACGTCGGCCAGCTGTTTGGCGATTCCGGCCCGCAGGTCGAGTCCGGCGGTCCCCCGCGACGTCGTCGTCCGACTGCCGGGCAGCGCCGCCTCGACCTCGTCGGCCATCGCGTCGGGCACCTCGTAGTTGCGTCCGCTGACGGCGGGACCGAGCAGGACCGACACGTCCTCGACGTGCGCGCCCTTGGCGACCATCGCTTCGATCGCGCGGGCGACGACGCCCTTCTGGGCCCCGACCCGCCCGGCGTGCACGGCGGCCACGACCCCCGCACGCGCGTCGGACATGAGCAGCGGGACGCAGTCGGCGGTCACGACCGCCAGTGCGAGTCGCGGCGTCGCCGTCACGAGTCCGTCGGCGTCGTCGATGGTGTGGCCGACGGGTCCGTCGACCGTCACGACGCGATCGCCGTGCACCTGGTTCATCCACACGATGCGGTGTTCGCCGAGCCCGATGGCCGCCGCGAGGCGGGACCGATTGGCCCCCACCGCGACCGGATCGTCGCCCACGTGATCACCGAGGTTGAAGGAGTCGAACGGCGCGGCGGAGGCGCCGCCTGCCCTGGTGGTCGTCACCCGACGGATGCGGAAGGTCACGGTGCCAGTATCCCGGCCGTCGACTCGCCGCAGGTCAGTGGCGCATGAAGGGTGGCACGTCGACGTCGTCGTCATCGTCGCCACCGCCGCCGATGCTCACCGTCGCACCGTTGGTGTGCAGCGGAACGCTGGCGGGATCGATCGACTCGAACGCCGACGACGTGACCTTGCCGGCCCGGCCGGGCGTGATGCCCCCGGCAGCCGATCCCACGACGGGCTTGCGGCTGGGTCCGGCGGCGTCGAAGCCCGCGGCGATCACCGTGACGCGCACCTCGTCGCCGAGGGAGTCGTCGATGACGGTGCCGAAGATGATGTTGGCCTCGGGGTGGGCCGCGTCCTGCACCAGCGACGCGGCCTCGTTGATCTCGAACAGGCCGAGATCGCTGCCGCCCGCGACCGACAGCAGCACGCCCTGGGCGCCCTCCATCGACGCCTCCAGCAGCGGTGAATTGATGGCCGTCTCGGCCGCCTTCAGCGCGCGGCCGTCGCCGCGGGCCGACCCGATGCCCATCAGCGCGGTGCCCGCACCGCTCATGACGCCCTTGACGTCGGCGAAGTCGACGTTGATCAGGCCGGGCGTCGTGATGAGGTCGGTGATGCCCTGCACGCCGTTGAGCAGCACCTCGTCGGCGCTGCGGAACGCGTCCATGAGCGAGACGGCGGCGTCGCCCATCTGCAGCAGGCGGTCGTTGGGGATCACGATGAGCGTGTCGCAGCTCTCGCGCAGCGCCGCGATGCCCGACTCGGCCTGGTTGGACCGGCGCTTGCCCTCGAACGAGAAGGGCCGCGTGACGACCCCGACCGTCAGCGCGCCGAGCTTGCGGGCGATCGTCGCGACGACCGGGGCGCCGCCGGTGCCGGTGCCACCGCCCTCACCCGCGGTGACGAACACCATGTCGGCGCCGCGCAGCAGTTCCTCGATGTCGTCCTTGGCGTCCTCGGCGGCCTTGCGACCCACCTCCGGGTCGGCGCCGGCGCCTAGGCCACGGGTCGAATCGCGGCCGACGTCGAGCTTGACGTCGGCGTCGCTCATCAACAACGCCTGCGCGTCGGTGTTGATGGCGATGAACTCGACGCCCTTCAGGCCCTGTTCGATCATGCGGTTGACGGCGTTGACGCCGCCGCCACCGATGCCGACCACCTTTATGACAGCGAGATAGTTGTGCGGGGGTGTCATCGGTAGGTTCCTCCTGTGCAAACCCTCAACCTCAACCACAGGCTTAGAGTTATGTCAAGTAGTGTCGCGCAAAAAGAACGGTAGGGCGAGCGCGCGACGTATCGGCGCAGGCGCGCCGCGACACGCCGCGTGATTTTCCGCGGCGTTACTTGACGGTCGGCAGATCGGGACTGGACACGTCGTACGTCGTCCCCGGCTGAGTCAGCAGCGCACCGAGTTTGAGGGCCTTCTCGTCGGTGCGATCGGTGGTCCCCCAGATCACCTGCCGCCCGTCGACCAGCGTCAGCGTGATCGACGCGACCGACGGCGCCGCGATGCGGGCGACCTGACTGGCCACCTCCGGCCGCAGTGCGGTCAGCACCTGCAGCGCCGCAAGGGTGGGCAGGTCCGTCGGGCCCGGCGTGTCGACGTCCAGATACGGCAGCCCCGGCGGCGGCGGTGCCGTCGCGAAGTCGACGCCGTCGCGGTCGAACAGGTGCGGCCCGTCCGGATAGTCCTTGACCACCACGGGGATTCGCTCGACGATGGTGATCCGCAGCGTCGAGGGATACTCGCGTTGCACGCGGACGGTGGCCACCCGGCGGATGGCCGCGACGCGGTCGGCGACGGCGTCGGTGTCGATCTGCAGCAGCGGGGTGTTCGGTGCCACCGCGGCCGCCTGCTCCACCTCGTCCTGGGTCAGGGTGACCAGCCCGGTGATCTGCGTGACGCGCGCCGACATGATGGGCGTGAAGTACAGCAGCAGCCCCGCGCCGACCACCAGCACGCTCACCAGTGCCGACCACATCAGCGCCTTGAGGCCCCGAATGAGGCCGCGCGCAGGTGGTTTCGGCTCGTCGGAGGAACGGGCGGTGACCCGTCGCTTGGCCTCGCGCCTGGCGTTCTCGATTGCGATCGCCCGCTCCTGGGCCGCGCGGCGCTCCTCGCGTTCGCGCCTGGCCCTGCGCCGGGGACCCTCGAACTCACCCGTGCCGGCCTCGTCGGGCGCCTCGTCGAGCTGAGCGGCCGGGTCGGCCTCGGCCTCCTCGGTGGTGGGCGTGTCGGTCGGTTCGGTCACGACGGCCGCGCCCCGGGGACGTCGCGGCTCGCGCGCCGCTGCACGGCGGCCAGGATCTCGGCGCCGAGCAGGGTGACGTCCCCCGCCCCCATCGTCACCACGACGTCACCCGGCCGCGCCGAGGCCGCCACCAGGTCCGCGACCGCCGAGAAGTCGGGCACGTACCGCTTCGCCACGGTGACGTGCTCGGCGACGCTGGCCCCGCTGACGCCGGCGATGGGCTGCTCACGCGCGGCGTACACGTCGAGTACGAACACCTCGTCGGCGCGGCTGAGCGCCTGGCCGAACTCCGCGGCGAAGGTCTGCGTCCGCGAGTAGAGGTGCGGCTGGAACACCACGAGGGAGCGGCCGTGCCCGGCGACGTCCCGCAGCGCCTCGAGCGTGGCGTTCACCTCGGTGGGATGGTGGGCGTAGTCGTCGAACACCCGGACCCCCGCCGCCGTCCCCACCGACTCGAAGCGACGGCGGACGCCCTCGAACGCGGCGAGCCCGTCGAGTACGGTCACCACGTCCGCCCCGGCCCGTGTCGCCGCCAGCAGCGCCCCGAGGGCGTTGAGGGCCATGTGCCTGCCGGGGACCGCGAGCCGCATGCCCCGCGGTTGCGCGTCGCCCGCGAGCTGCACGGTCGCGACGCTGCCGGTGCCCTGCTGCTCCCACTTCACCAGCGCCGCAGCCAGATTCGCGTCGGCACCGTCGTCGCGCGGGGTGCCGTAGCGGAGCACCAGGACCCCGTCGGCCGCGGCGCGGTCGGCCAGCGCCGCCGCCCCGGGATCGTCGACGCACACGACGAGGGCGCCACCCGGGCGCAACCGCGCGACGAAGCGGTCGAACACCGACGCGTAGGCCTGCGCACTGCCGAAGAAGTCGAGGTGGTCGGCCTCGACGTTGGTGACGACCGCGACGTCGGGGGTGTACTCCAGCAGCGAGCCGTCGCTCTCGTCGGCCTCGGCGACGAAGCATTCGCCGCTGCCGTAGTGGGCGTTGGTGCCCGCCTCGCCGAGGTCGCCACCGACCGCGAACGACGGATCGAACCCGCTGCGCTGCAACGCCACGATCACCATCGACGTGGTGGTCGTCTTGCCGTGGGTGCCGGTCACCATCACCGTCGTGTAGCCGTCCATCAACCGGGCCAGCACCTCGGGGCGCAGGATGACCGGAATTCCCCGGCGCCGCGCCTCGACCAACTCGGGATTGTCCTTGGGGATGGCGGCATGCGTGCTGACGACGACGGTGGGCCCACCGGGCAGCATGTCCAGCGACGACGCGTCGTGACCGATCCGCACCTGGGCGCCGCGGGCCCGCAAGGCCGCCACGCCCCGCGACTCCTTCGCGTCGGACCCCGAGACCTCCCCGCCCCGGTCCAGCAGGATGCGGGCGATGCCCGACATGCCCGCGCCGCCGATGCCGACCATGTGCACGCGCTGCAGTTGCGGCGGCAGCACCCGCGGTGTCATCGCGACGCCCCCCGGACCTGGCTGGCGACCTCGAGTGCCACTTCGGCGACCCGGCGCGCGGCGTCGGGGTGGCCGGCGAGCGTGGCCGCGGTCGTCATGTCGGACAGGCGCTGGGGGTCCCCGAGCAGCACGCGGACGGTCTCGGCGACGAACGCCGAGGTCAGGTCGGCGTCGGACACCAGCATTCCGCCACCCGCACCGACGACCGGAAGCGCGTTGAGCCGCTGTTCGCCGTTGCCGATCGGCAGCGGAACGTACACCGCGGGCAGCCCGACGGCCGTCACCTCGGCCACCGTCATCGCGCCTGATCGACAGATCGCGAGGTCGGCGGCGGCGTAGGCGAGGTCCATCCGGCTGAGGTACGGCACCGCGACGTAGGGCGGGTCGCCGGGGGCCCGCTCGCGTAGGTCGAGCTCGTTCTTGGGCCCGTGGGCGTGCAGGACCGAAATGCCCGCGGCGGCAAGCTCTTCGGCGGCCCCGGCGACCGCGCGGTTGAGCGACTGCGCCCCCTGGGACCCGCCGAACACCAGCAGCACCCGGGCGTCGTCGGCGAACCCGAAGTGCGCGCGGGCCTGCGCGCGCAGCGCGGCGCGGTCCAGGGACGTGATGGCCTCGCGGACCGGTACGCCCACCACCTCGACGTTGGGCAGCCCCGGCGCGGGCACCGCGGACAGCACCCGCCGCGCGGTGCGGGCACCGACGCGGTTCGCCCACCCCGCGCTGGCGTTCGCCTCGTGGACCACGACGGGCACCCGGTGCCTGCCGAGCGCGCCCCCGCGGGCCGCGAGGTAGGCGGGCAGGGCGACGTAGCCGCCGAAGCCGATCACGACGTCGGCGCCGACCCGGTCGAAGATGGCGCGGGTCTCGCGGACCGCGGTGCGCACGCGCAGCGGCAGCCGGGCGAGGTCACCCGAGGGCTTGCGGGGCAGCGGGACGGGTGTGATCAGCTGCAGGTCATAGCCGCGCTCGGGCACCAACCGCGTCTCGAGCCCGCGCGCGGTGCCCAGCGCCGTGATCCGCACCTCCGGTACGAGGGCGACGAGGGCATCGGCGACCGCCATCGCGGGCTCGATGTGCCCCGCCGTGCCACCACCTGCGAGGACCACGGACACGCTCACCCGTAACGCTGACCTTCCAGACTGCGAGCCCCCCGGCTCAGTTGACGCTGACGGCCTCCATGATGCCCTGAGCCCTTGGCCGTCCGATCGGCCGCATCCGCCGTGGCGCGCCTGCGCTCCCCCGCGGGCACGCGGGCCCGGCTCGGCTTCTTCCGCGACGCGGCCTTCGACGGCTTCGGCTCGGGCGCGGGCTTCGACCTCGAGGTGGGCTTCGGTGTGGGCTTCGGCTTGGGTTTCGACCAGGCCTTGGGTTTCGCGGCCTTGGGCTTCGACGGGGGTTTGGCCTTCGACGGGGGCTTCGGCTTCGGCGGGGGCTTGGGCTTGTCGGGGGCGGGCTTGCCCGACCGGGTCCGCAGCCGGTCGCGGGCCGTCTCCAGCCGGGTCGGCATGTACGGCTCGGGCAGCGGCAGGCGCAGCAGGCGGTTGACCCGGTCCTCGCGGCCCGCGCGCAGCGCCGCCACCGCCTCCGGCTCGTGCCGGGCGGCGTTGGTGATGATGCCCAGCATGAACAGCGTCGTCGCCGTCGAGGTGCCGCCCGCGGAGATCAGCGGAAGTTGCAGTCCGGTGATGGGCAGCAGCCCGACGACGTAGCCGACGTTGATGAACGCCTGCCCGATGACCCACAGCGTCGTGGCGGCGGTCAGCAGCCGCAGGAAGGGATCGGCAGACCTCCTCGCGATCCGCATGCCCGCGTAGGCGAACAGACCGAACAGGCACAGCAGGCCGACCGCGCCGACGAAGCCGAGCTCCTCCCCGATGATCGCGAAGATGAAGTCGTTGTGGGCGTTGGGCAGATAGTTCCACTTCGCGGTGCCCTGCCCGAGGCCGTCGCCGAAGACCCCGCCGTTGGCGAGTGCGAAGCGGGCCTGTCGCGCCTGGTAACCCGAGCCCATGTCGTCGGCGCCGGGGTTGAGCCATGACTGCACGCGGTCGGAGCGGTAGCCCTCCGACATCGCGAGGACGCCCGCGGCGACCACCACGGCGGCCAGCGACGTCGTGAAGACGCGCAGCGGCAGACCGGCGTACCACAGCAGGCCGAGCAGGATGATGCCCAACGACACGGTCTGACCGAGGTCGGGCTGCAGCACGATGAGGAGCAGGGCGATGAATGCGCCCGGCACCAGCGGGAAGAGCATCTCCCGGACCGTCGCCTGCTCCATCCGGCGCGCCGCCAGCAGATGGGCGCCCCAGATCGCGAACGCGATCTTGGCCAGTTCCGACGGCTGCATGGAGAAGCCCGCGACGACGAACCACCCGCGAGAACCGTTGGACTCCTTGCCAATTCCGGGAATCAGCACCAGGACGAGCATCACGATGGTGATGACGAAGCCGGGGAACGCCAGCTTGCGCATGAAGCCGACCGGCGTGCGCAGGGCGATGTAGAACGCGACGAGGCCGACGACGGTCCACAGCACCTGCTTGGCGAAGATGGCCCACGGCGAGCCGTCCTCGTCGTAGGAGTGCACGCCCGAGGCCGACAGCACCATGATCAACCCGAGGGTGACGAGCAGGGCGGCGACGGCGATCACCAGGTGGAAGGACGTCATCGGCCGGCCGAGCCAGGCGCCGAAGCGGGTGCGCGGGGCCATCCCGGTGCGCACCGGGGGC
The DNA here is from genome assembly GCF_010729665.1 of Mycolicibacterium madagascariense. NCBI lineage: Bacteria > Bacillati > Actinomycetota > Actinomycetes > Mycobacteriales > Mycobacteriaceae > Mycobacterium > Mycolicibacterium madagascariense. Next base: position 3,599,814 of record NZ_AP022610.1, read on the forward strand.
GTCGCCGCAACCGCATCGGGTTTGCTGCGACGTAATCGAGCGAAGATCGTGGTCACGATCGGCGACCGCTGCCGATGGTCACATGAGTCACATCAGCATCAGCAGGCTCATTTGTCCCTTGCACCCCAGAATCCTCCCCCGCCACGAGGCCGGCGAGGCGCACATCCGGCGCGTGTCGCGGTAATGGCAGCGACCGCCCAACGACCGACGCAGACCGATCACGCCCCGACGGCGGCCAGCCACTCGCTGTAGAACAGGGCCACGCCCAGACCGCACGCGATGGCGGTGAGCAGCCAGAACCGGATGATCACCGTGGTCTCCGCCCACCCGACCAGCTCGAAGTGATGGTGGAACGGCGCCATCCGGAACACCCGACGCCCCGTCGTGCGGAAGGCCAGGATCTGCACCACCACCGACGTGACCTCGGCCACGAACAGCGCACCGAGCACGACCGCGAGCATCTCGGTGCGGCTGGTCACCGACAGCCCGGCGATGATCCCGCCGAGGGCCAGCGAGCCGGTGTCGCCCATGAAGATCTTGGCGGGCGCGGCGTTCCACCACAGGAATCCGATGCACGCCCCGGCCGTGGCGGCCGCGACCAGCGCGAGGTCGAGCGGGTCGCGCACGTTGTAGCAGCCCAGTCCCGGGCTCGACGCGCACGCGTTGCGGAACTGCCAGAACGTGATGATGACGTACGCCGCGGTCACCATGGCCATGGCCCCGGCGGCCAGTCCGTCCAGCCCATCGGTGAAGTTGACCGCGTTCGACCAGGCACTGACCACGACGACGGCGAACAGCACGAAGACCGCGGGGGCCAGCGTGACGGTCGCGATCTCGCGGACGTAGGACAGCTCGGGTCCGCCGGGGGTCAGCCCGTTGGCGTTGCGAAACTGCAGCACCAGCACGCCGAAGAGCACCGCGGCGACGAGCTGCCCGACCGTCTTGGCCGTCTTGTTCAGGCCCAGGTTGCGCGCCCGCCGAATCTTGATGAGGTCGTCGACGAACCCGACGCCGCCCAGCGCGGTGGCCAGACCGAGCACCAGCAACCCCGACGCCGACGGGCCCTCGCCGTCGAGCGCCAGCCCGACCAGGTGCGTGCCCAGGTACCCGGCCCAGATCCCGGCGAGGATCGCGACGCCGCCCATCGACGGGGTGCCGCGCTTCTTGCGGTGGCTGGGCGGACCGTCCTCACGGATCTCGTGCCCGAAGCCCTGCCGGGTGAACAGGCGAATCAGCGCCGGCGTCAACAGGATCGACACGGCCAGGGCGATGGCGACCGCGATGAGTATCTGTCTCATCCGGCGCCGTCGCCCGACTCGTCGAGCAAGGCCTCGGCCAGTCGCCCGAGTCCTGCCGAGTTGGACGCCTTCACCAGCACCACGTCACCGGCGCGCAGCTCCTCGCGCAGCAGGGCCAGGGCAGCGTCGGCGTCGGCGACCATGGTGACCTCACTGCCCCACGACCCCTCCATCACCGCCCCGTGATGCATGGCGCTCATTGATCTCCCGGTTCCGATGACGACGAGTCGTGACACATCTAAGCGCACGGCCAGTCGACCGATGCTGTCATGTTCGCTGATCGCGTCGTCACCGAGTTCGCCCATCTCGCCGAGGACGGCCCAGCTCCGACGCGGCGCGGCGCTCTGTTCGCGACCGCCCTTGGCCATCCACGCCAGCGCCTTCAACCCGGCCCGCACCGAGTCCGGGTTGGCGTTGTAGGCGTCGTTGACGACGGTGACGCCGTCGGCGCGCGTCGCCACCTGCATCCGGCTCCGCGAGACCGGACCCGCCGCGGCCAGCGCCGCCGCCACCTGATCCAGGGTCGCCCCGCACTCGAGGGCGACGGCCGCCGCGCACAGCGCGTTGGACACCTGATGGTCACCGTGCACGGCGAGCGTCACCTCGGTCTGCCGGTCCCCCGCGTGCAGGGTGAACCGCGCCCGCGCGAGGTCGTCGAGCACGACCCCGGTGGCGACGACGTCGGCTCCCGCGGACCGTCCGACCCGCACCACGCGCGCCGCGGTCTTCTCCGCCATCGCGGCCACGTTCGCGTCGTCGGCGTTGAGGATCACCACGCCGGACGCCGGAACCGCTTGCGGCAGTTCGGCCTTCGTCGCGGCGATGGCCTCGCGCGACCCGAACTCCCCCAGGTGGGCGGTGCCGACGTTGAGCACCACCGCGATCGACGGCGGGGCGATCCGGGCCAGTGCGGCGATGTTGCCGGGGTGGCGCGCCGACATCTCGAGGATCAGGTAGTCCGTCTCGGTGGTCGCCCGCAGCACCGTCCACGGGTGCCCCAGCTCGTTGTTGAACGAGCCGGGCGGCGCGACGACCTCGCCGAGCGGTTCGAGCACGGCGGCCAGCAGGTCCTTGGTCGACGTCTTGCCCGACGAGCCGGTCACGCCGACGACGACGAGACCGTTGGCGACGAGTTCCGCCGCGACGTGCGCCGCCAGCTTGGCCAGCGCCGCGAGCACCGCGGCCCCCGCCCCGTCGACGTCGTGCTCCAGCACGCTGGCCCCGGCGTCACCGGCCGCAGCCGGCGGCACGACGACCGCGGGCACGCCGACCGGGCGCGCCGCCAACACTCCCGCGGCACCGGCCGCCACCGCACCCGCGGCGAAGTCGTGCCCGTCGGCCCGCGCCCCGGGCAGGGCCAGGAACAGCCCGCCGGGGGTCACCGCGCGCGAGTCGAACTCGACGGTGCCGGTGACGACGGTCTTCTCGGCGTCATCGGCCGACACGTCGGCGAGCGCACCGCCGACGATGCGGGCGATCTGGGCCAGCGTCAGATCGATCACGGCACGGAACCCAGCCGACGCAGCGCGTCGGCCAACTCGTCGCGGTCGTCGAACGGGCGGGTCTGCCCGTGGCTCGTCTGACCTGCCTCGTGTCCTTTGCCCGCGATCAGCACGACGTCACCCCTCCTCGCCCAGCGCACGGCGTGGTCGATAGCGGCCCGACGGTCGCCGATCTCGACGACGTCCGCGCCGCCGCAGGCTCCGGCCAGGATCGCCGCCCGGATGTCGGCGGGGTCCTCGTCGCGTGGATTGTCGTCCGTCACGACGACGAGGTCGGCCAGTTCCGCGGCGGTCCGACCCATCGGCGCGCGCTTGCCGGGGTCGCGGTTGCCGCCGGCCCCGAACACCACCGCGATCCGACCGTCGGTCTGCTCCCGCAGGGTCTGCAGCACCGCGCGCAGCGCGCCGGGCTTGTGGGCGTAGTCGACCAGGGCGAGGAAGTCCTGCCCGGCGTCGATCGGCTGCAGCCGCCCCGGCACGGTCGCCGTCCGCAACCCCGGCGCGGCCTGCTCGGGCGACACCCCCACCGCGTCGAGCAGTGCCGTCGCCAGCAGACAGTTCGCCACGTTGTAGGACCCCGGCAGGCCGATGCGCAACCCGTGGTGCACACCCGCCGGGTCGACGGCCACGAATTCCTGGGCGCCCCGGTCGAGGGTCCTGACGTCGCGGGCCTGCCAGTCCGCAGCGGCGCCGCCCGCGCTGACCGTGATGGGCGACGACGCCCGGGAGGCGATGGTACGGCCGCCGTCGTCGTCCACGCACACCACGGAAACCCGGGCGTGCGTTGGCGATTCAGGTTCGAAGAGCCGGGCCTTGGCGTCGAGGTAGTCCTCCATCGTGGGATGGAAGTCGAGGTGATCGCGGGAGAGGTTGGTGAAGCCGCCCGCCTCGAAGTGCACGGCGTCGACCCGGCCCAGTGTCAGCGCGTGACTGGAGACCTCCATGACGGCGGTGTCGACGCCCCGCTCCAGCATGACGGCGAACAGCGCCTGCAGATCGGGTGCCTCCGGGGTGGTCAATGCGCTGGCCTCGTCGCGACCGTCGATGCGGATGCCGATCGATCCGATCAGTCCGGCAACCCGCCCGGCCGCGCGCAACCCGGCCTCCACCAGATACGTCGTGGTGGTCTTGCCCGACGTCCCGGTGACCCCGATGACCCGCAGCCGTTCGGAGGGATGTCCGTACACCGTTGCGGCGACCTCACCGAGCACGGTCCGCGGCGAGGGGTGGACCACGATCGGCACGTCGAGGTCGCCGATCATCGCGACGCCCGCCTCGTCGGTCAGCACCGCCACCGCGCCCTGCGCCACCGCGTCGGCGGCGAACCGGGCGCCGTGTGCCGACGCCCCGGCCAGCGCGGCGAACAGGTCACCGTCGCGCACGTCCTGACTGCGCAGCGTCACCCCGGTCACCCTGGCGTGCGCCGCGCCGCCGCCCACGGGGACCGCGCGCACGTGCTGGGCCAACGCCGCGAGGCCTGCACCGGCAGGACGCGAGGGACGCAAGTTCATGGCGATGACACCCTACCGGCCGACGTCCCGGCCGCTCGCGGGCTCAGCCCTGCAGGACCAGCGGTGGACCGGGATCCGGGGACAGTGGCACGTTTTCGCGCTGCAGCAGCCACGCCGCCAGGTTGTGCACCAGCGGCGCCGCCGTCGTGCCGGGCGACCCGTCCGCCGTCCGGTGCGGGTTGTCCATCATCACCCCGACGACGTAGCGCGGGTTGTCGGCGGGCACCATGGCGGCGAACGTGATCCAGTAGACGTCGTCGTAGTAGCACCCGCAGCCGGGGTTGATCTGCTGCGCGGTGCCGGTCTTGCCCGCGAGCTGGTAGCCCGGGACCGCTGCGCCGGAACCGGTGCCCTGCTGAACGCCGGTCGGATCGTGCTGAATGGTGGCGCGCAACATGTTTCGCACGGTCTGCGCCGTCTGCTGCGACACCACGCGCACGCCGTCGGGCCGTGGTTCGTCGGTGCGGGTGCCATCGGCGGCGATGGTCGACTTGATGATGCGCGGCGGGATGCGCACGCCGTCGTTCGCGATGGTCTGGTACATGCCGGTCATCTGCAGCAGCGTCATCGAAAGACCCTGTCCGATGGGCAGGTTGGCGAACGAGCTGCCCGACCACTGATCGATCGGCGGCACCAAACCCGAACTCTCGCCGGGCAATCCGACGCCGGTGCGCTGTCCCAGCCCGAACTTGGCGGCCATGTCGGCCCACCGGTCCGGCCCGACCCGTTGCGCCAGCATCAGCGTGCCCACGTTGGAGGACTTCCCGAAGACGCCGGTCGTCGTGTAGGGCATGACGCCGTGTGACCACGCGTCGTGCACGGTGACGCCGCCCATGTCGATCGAACCGGGCACCGACAGCACCTCGTCGGGGGTGGTCAGGCCGAACTCGATGGCCGAGGACGCGGTGATGATCTTGTTGACCGAGCCCGGCTCGAACGGCGAGGACACCGACAGGTTGCCGAGTTCGCGGTCCTGCTGCTTGCCGAGGTCCTGGCTGGGATCGAAGGTGTTGTCGTTCGACATGGCGAGGACCTCGCCGGTCTTCGAGTCCAGCACCACCGCCGAGACGTTCTTGGCGCCGGAGAGGTTCTTCGCCTGCTGCACCTGCTGCTGGACGTAGTACTGGATGTCGTCGTCGAGCGTGAGCTGAACCGTCGAGCCGTCGACCGCGTCGTGGCGGTTGCGGTAGCTGCCCGGGATCACCACGCCGTCGGAGCCGCGGTCGTAGGTGACCGATCCGTCGGTGCCCGCGAGCTTGGCGTCGAGGGAGTCCTCCAGGCCGAGCAGACCGTGGCCGTCCCAGTCGATGCCGCCGACGATGTTGGCGGCCAGCGACCCGCCGGGGTACTGGCGGATGTCCTGGCGTTCGGCACCCACCTCGGGGTACTTGGTGGTGATCGCGTCGGAGATGGCGGGGTCGACCGCCCGGGCGAGGTAGACGAAGGAGTCCTTGCTCGCCAGCTTCTTGTAGAGGGTGTCGGCGTCGGGCTTGTTGTTCAGCAGCCCCGACACGCCCGTGGCGATCTCGTGCAGCCGCTTGTTGGGATCGGGCGCCGACGGTGACTTCGCCTGCGCGTCGAGCAGCTGCTTCTGGATCTTGGTCGGCTGGAACGTCAGCGCCCTGGCCTCGGTGGTGAATGCCAGCTTGTCACCGTTGCGGTCGACGATGCTGCCGCGCACGGCCTTCTCGACGTCGGTGACCTTGAGCTGGCTGGCGGCCTCGGCCCGCAGGCCCTGCGCGCGTGGGACCTGCAGCATGAACAGCTGGCCGGCCGCCACGACGAGCACCAGCAGGATCACCAGGTTGCCGGTGCGGTGCCGGAACGCGAACGACGAGCTGCGCGGACCCTCTTCGGCGACGGGCTTGCGCGTGCGGCGCTCGTGGGCGAAGTGCGGGACGTCCTGGCGGCTCATGCCGGTGCGCCGGGGGCCGGTGCCGGAGCGACCTGCGCGGCGGGCGGCGGGCCGGGCAGGACCGAGACGCCGTCCATCGGAGCGGCGGGCGGCGCCGCGACGGCGGCAGGCGGGCCGGGGGCGGGCGGCACGGCCGCGGGCGGGGCGACCGGAGCCGGCACCGGTGCCGCGACCGCGGCGGGCGGCGCGGCGGCGTCAGGCGCGGGGGCTGGTGCGGGAGCGGGCCCGGCCATGGCGGGCGCACCGGGTACCGGCGCACCGCCCGGAGGCACGACGGTCGCGGGCAGTGCCACCTCGGGGTTGGGCACCGCTGCCGGAGCCGGCGGCAGGTGCACCGTCACCTCACGCGGGTCCACGACGCGCGGGGCGGGCGGCGGCGGGGGCACCGGCGGACCGGGGTCGGGGATCGGGCTGTTCAGCGGAGGGGGCGGCACCCCCTGGGCCGGCTTGGGCGTACCGACGACCAGCCAGTTCCCGGTCGGATCCTGCACCAGGTGCGCGGTGTCCCGGGACGGGATCATGCCGAGGTTGCGGGCGGCCTCGGCGAGCGCGGGCGCGGCCTGCGCTTCGAGCACGTCGCGCTCGAGGCCCTCCTTCTGTTGCAGCAGAGCCTGATTGACCTGCCGGGTGCGGCCCAGCTCGTAGGAACGCTCGGCCGCGTCGGTCGACAGCCACAGGGTGACGCCGAGGCCGACTCCCAGCGCGCCGATGACGAGCACCACGAACGGCACCCGGGTGACGAAACGGCGGGGGTCGAGCTCGATGGCCGCCAGCCTGGTGAGCAGCCGATCGCGCAGCGGCGGGCGAACGAGCTTCGGCGCCTTGGCCTTTCGCGCCTTGGCGCGAGCCTTGGCCTGGGCGGCGTTCTTGGGTCGCTTGGGCGCCTCGGTGGGCCGCGGCATGGGGCCGGTGTGCGGCCGCGAGTCCTCGGGGCGCGGCGGGCGCTGCTCGCGGGCCGACCGGCGAGGACGCGGGGGCGCCTCGACCGCGCGACGCCGGCCCGCCGCCTCGCGGGGCGTGCCCGCCGGGCGCGGGGTGCGTGGCGTGCGCACGCGGTCGTCGCTGGCGCGCACCGCTTCTCGTCGCTTGGCCATCACGAACCATCCCTTCTGACGGGAGCCTTCTCGCTCCTCGCGTCCGAAACCTTCTCCAGGGCCCGCAACCGCACGGACGCGCTGCGCGGATTGACGTCGATCTCCTCGGCGCTCGCCTTCTCCGCACCGCGGGTCAGCGAGGTGAAGAGCGGTTCGTGGCCGGGTAGTTCGACGGGCAGTCCCGCGGGGGTGCGCGACGCCGTGGCAGTCGCGAACTCCCCCTTGACGATTCGGTCCTCCAGCGACTGGTAGGACATGACCACGATCCGGCCGCCCTCGCGCAGCGCCTCGAGCGCGGCGGGGACGGCGGCACGCAGGGAGTCCAGTTCGCCGTTCACCGCGGTGCGCAACGCCTGGAACGTGCGCTTGGCCGGGTGTCCGCCGGTCCGCCGGGCCGGTGCCGGGATCATGGCGTAGAGCACCTCGACCAGTTGGGACGTCGTCTGAAACGGCGTGTGGGCACGCCGCCGGACGATCTCGCCCGCGATGCGGCTGGCGAAGCGCTCCTCGCCGTACTCCTGCAGCAGCCGCGTCAAAGCCCGCTTGTCATAGGTGTTGACGATGTCGGCCGCCGTCAGCGGAGCGTCCTGGTCCATGCGCATGTCCAGTGGCGCGTCGTGGGAGTAGGAGAACCCACGCTCGGGACGGTCGAGTTGCATCGAGGAGACCCCGAGGTCGAAGAGGGCGCCGTCCACGCGCGGTGCGTTCCGGTCGTCGCGGTCGGCCCAGAAGCCGTCGTAACGGGTGTGGACGAAGGTGACCCGGTCGCCGAAGGGCGCCAGCCGGTCGGCGGCGAGCGACAGCGCGGTCTGGTCGCGGTCCAGCCCGATGAGGTGCAGGCCGGACAGTTCGGTGAGGAAGCGTTCGGCGTGGCCGCCCGCGCCCAGCGTGGCGTCGACGAGGACGGCGCCGGACCCGTCGTCGGCGTGCCGGGTGAGCGCGGGGGTCAGCAGCTCGAGGCAGCGGTCCAGCAGAACGGGATCGTGCGGCTGGCGGTCAGGCATCGCAACACCCTCGAGGTGGGTGGCTGCCCCTGCATCGAGGTCCCTGTCCGAGGTCGCGGACCTGGCGTTGGGGAAGTACGCCAGGGCCGGTTCGGACAGAGGCCACGATGCACGGGCGGAGCCGGGCACGGGGGCCGTCAGGACGGCCGGATCAAATGATGTCGCGCAGGATGTCATCGCTGGCCGCGGAGAAGTTCTCTTCGTGGGTCTGCTGATACGCCTGCCAGGCTTGGGCGTCCCAGATCTCCAGGTACTCGATCGAACCGATCACCACGCACTCCTTCGACAGCGAGGCGTACTGGCGGTGATCGGCCGACAGAGTGATCCGGCCCTGGGCGTCGGGATGCTGTTCGTCGGTCGCCGCGGCCAGGTATCGCAGGAATGCGCGTGCCTCCGGATTGCTACGCGATGCCTGTGACGCCCGTTCCGCGACCTTCTCGAATTCCGCTCGCGGATAGACGGCAAGGCTGTGGTCCTGGCCCTTGGTGACCATCAACCCCCCTGCCAGTGCGTCGCGGAACTTGGCGGGCAGCGTGAGCCGCCCCTTGTCGTCGAGCTTGGGCGTGTAGGTGCCGAGAAACATCCCCGCCACCTCCAGGAGCCCTGCTCACGGAGCTCCGGTCGCTCCGTTGTCAGCCACATTACCCCACGATCCCCCACTTCGCGCCATTCCTTGGGGCAAGTTTGGGTCACGGCCCCACCCGGCACCACGATCGGGGCCTCCTCGGCGGTCGACGACGTGCGAATACGCCGTCCCCATCGACGATCGCCCAGCTCAACGCCGGTCCGGGGCATGGTGGGGCGAGGTGGGGGACGACGGGGGTCCCGTTGGCGTCGCGGGGCGCTCACGGCGTGTCGCGAGCAAAGAAAAAGGGCAGCTCCGACAGGAGCTGCCCTCGTCGTCCCGAAGGACCTATTCCTCGAACCTGCGCCGGAACCTCTCCTCCATCCGGCTGGAGAACGAATTGTTGCCCTTGGCCCGCTTCTGCCGGGCCGAACCCTGCTCGGGCGCGTTGCCCTCGCGGGCGCCGGCCACGCGCGGGCCGGTGATCGCGAAGACCACCCCACCGAACATGATCACGAACCCGATCACGCTGACGATGAGGAAGGCGTGGTTCACGTTGGCGTAGAACGGCACACCGGCGACCAGGAGACCGAGACCGACCAGGAACAGCACCGCACCCTGGAGACGACGCCGCGCCGACGGCGCCCGGAGGTTCCCACCGCGAACGCTCGAGGCGAACTTGGGATCCTCGGCATAAAGTGCGCTCTCGATCTGGTCGAGCATGCGCTGCTCATGATCGGAGAGTGGCATCCGCGCCTCCCATGGTGCGTCCTGCTGCGGCCGCGAACCGCGGCCGTGCGTTCGAAGTACGTACTCCCGCGTTTGCGGGGCACCCGATCACAATGATACGAGCAGAATCTGACGCGTACCACCTAGTTCGATGCCCGATTGTAGTTGGTGGCCCGCCGGTGGTCAGATGCGACATCGCTGACCTGATAATGACGTCGACTCCCCCATCCGCGCGAAGGGCACCAAGAGGTTGGCCACGTTCCTCATCGACCTGTCACCCGGCGACATGCAGCGCCGCCTCGGGGACGCCCTCGGCATCTACGTCGAGGCCATGCACTACCCCCGCGGCACCGAGGACCAGCGCGCCTCGATGTGGCTCGAGCACACTCGCCGCACGGGGTGGTCGTGCGTCGCCGCCGTCGAGGTACCCGACGCCGGGGATGACGACCCGGGACCCGACCTGGCGGCCGCGCCCATGCTCGGCGTGGCCTACGGCTACTGCGGCGCCCCAGACCAGTGGTGGCAGCAGCAGGTCGTGCAGGGCCTCGAACGCGGCGGGACCGAGCGGGCGCGCATCGCCGACCTGATGAACAGCTACTTCGAGCTGACCGAGCTGCACATCCACCCCCGGGCGCAGGGCCGCGGCCTCGGCGAGGCGCTCGCGCGACGCCTGCTATCCGGTCGCACCGAGCCCCACGTGCTGCTCTCGACGCCGGAGATCAACGGCGAGGCCAACCGGGCCTGGCGCCTCTACCGTCGCCTCGGGTTCACCGACGTGATCCGCGGCTACCACTTCGCCGGTGACCCGCGGCCGTTCGCGATCCTCGGCAGGGAACTGCCGCTGTGACGAGGACGATCTGGCACCATGTCGGGGTGCCACACCGCCGCAAACGCCTGATCGCGATGCTCCTGCTGGCGGTGCTGGCGCCCATGATCGCGGGCTGCGTGCGGGTGCACGCCTCCCTCACCGTCTCCCCCGACGACCACGTGTCCGGACAGATCATCGCGGCGGCGAAGGCCAAGGACTCCAACGACAAGGGCCCGCAGCTGCTCAACAGCCTGCCCTTCAGCGACAAGGTGTCGGTGACGCCCTACGCCCAGGACGATTACGTCGGGTCGCAGGCGGTGTTCTCCGACCTGACCTTCTCCGAACTCCCGCAGCTGGCGAACATGAACAACGACGCCGCGGGCGTCGACGTCTCGCTGCGCCGCGCCGGTGACCTGGTGATCCTCGAGGGCCGCGCCGACCTGACGTCCCTCAACGACCCCGACGCCGACGTCTCGCTCAACGTGTCCTTCCCCGGTGACGTCACGTCGACCAACGGGCAGCAGGTCGCCTCCGACACCGTGCAGTGGACGCTCAAACCCGGCGTCGTGAGCACGATGAACGCCCAGGCCCGCTACACCGACCCCAGCGCACGGTCCTTCACGGGTGCGGCCATCTGGCTGGCCGTCGCCGCGTTCGTGGTCGCGGGCATCATCGGCGGCGTGGCGTGGGCGAGTCGCGACCGCCAACCCGTGCTGGCCAATCCGCACGAGCCGCGCTGACGGCCCGGCCACCCTGACTTGCGGCGAACCCGTCGCCACGCTCTAGTGTGAAGACGTTCTCGGGAAGTGAAAGGGGCGCGTGCTGAGCGTGAATGCTGCCGCCGCACCGTCGGCCATCGAGTTGGTGGGCGCCGTCACCGAACGCCTGCGCAACCATCTCGGCGAGCGGCGTCGCGACGCGGCCTACATCGGTCCGGAGTACGCCGAGGCGACGGCTGCCCTCGAGGAGTTCGTGCTGCGCGGCGGCAAACGTCTGCGGCCACTGTTCGCGTACTGGGGCTGGCGTGCGGTCGCACCCGCGGGCCGTACCGCGGACGCCGACGTGCTGCTGCTGTTCTCCGCACTGGAACTGCTGCATGCGTGCGCGTTGGTCCACGACGACGTCATCGACGCCTCGGCCACGCGACGCGGATTGCCGACGGTGCACCGGCTGTTCGCCGACCGGCATCGCGAACGCGGCTGGCTCGGCTCCTCGGAGCAGTTCGGGTTGTCGACGGCGATCCTGCTCGGTGATCTGTCGCTGGTGTGGGCCGACGACATCGTGGCCTCCGCCGACCTGGCGCCCGACGCCCGGCGCCGGGTGCAGCGCGTGTGGGCCGACATCCGGACCGAGGTGCTCGGCGGCCAGTACCTCGACATCGCCGCGGAGGCCAGCGGCGCGGACACCGTCGAATCGGCGATGAACGTCAACACCTACAAGACGGCGTCCTACACCGTGACGCGACCCCTGCAGCTCGGCGCCGCGGCCGCGGCCGACCGGCCCGACGTGCAGGACGTGTTCCACCGCGCGGGCACCGACCTCGGCGTGGCCTTTCAGCTGCGCGACGACGTCCTGGGCGTGTTCGGTGACCCGGCCGTCACCGGCAAACCCTCCGGTGACGACCTGCGCTCGGGCAAGCGCACGGTGCTGCTGGCCGAGGCCGTCGCGCGCGCCGACGCGTCGGATCCCTTGGCGGCCAAGCTGTTGCGCACGTCCGTCGGAACGGACCTGTCCGACGCCCAGGTCGGCGAACTGTGCCGGGCCATCGAATCGGTCGGCGCCCTCGCCGCGGTGGAGAGCCGCATCGAGTCCCTCACCGGGGAGGCCCTGGCGCTGCTGGCGGCGGCGCCCATCGACGAGGACGCCAAGGTCGGTCTGGCCGAACTCGCCGGATTGGCCTCCAACCGGTCCGCCTGAGGTCGGGATCGACGATGACGACGCCACCGGTGACCGCCCAACCGACCCGCTCCCGCGGCGACCACGTGTCGCGGCTGGCCCGATTCGCGATCTCGACGGACGGCAGGCCCGCCCTGCTGGGCTGCGCGGGCGCGGCGCTCATCACCCTCGGCGGGCTCGGCGCGGGGAGCACCCGCCTGCACGACCCCCTCCTGGAGTCGCTGCAGCTGTCGTGGCTGCGCTTCGGCCACGGGCTGGTCGTCTCGTCGGTGCTGCTGTGGTGCGGGGTGGCGGCGATGCTGGCCGCGTGGCTGTGGCTCGGTCGCCGCGTCGTGGACCGCTCGGCCACGACGTACACGATGCTCGCGACGACGGGCTTCTGGCTCACGCCGCTACTGCTGAGCGTCCCCGTCTTCAGCCGCGACACCTACTCCTACCTGGCGCAGGGCGCGCTGCTGCGCGACGGTTTCGACCCCTACCTCGTCGGACCGGTCGAGAACGCCAACACGCTGCTCGACAACGTCAGCCCGATCTGGACCACCACCACCGCCCCCTATGGACCGGTCTTCATCCTCGTCGCGAAATTCGTGACGATGGCCGTCGGCAACCACGTCATCGAGGGCACCATGCTGCTGCGGCTGTGCATGCTGCCCGGGCTCGTCATGCTGATCTGGGCGGCGCCCCGGGTCGCCCGGCACGTGGGCGCCAACGGGCCTGCCGCACTGTGGATCTGCGTGCTCAACCCGCTGGTGATCATCCATCTGATGGGCGGCGTCCACAACGAGATGCTGATGGTCGGCCTGATGATGGCCGCCATCGCACTCACGCTGCAGGACCGACCGGTGTGGGGCGTCGGGCTCATCGCCATCGCGGTCGCGGTCAAGGCGACCGCGGGCATCGCGCTGCCGTTCATGGTGTGGATGTGGATGCGCCGGTTGCGCGACGACCGCGGTCTCAGCGGCGCCAAGGCCTTTGGCGTCGCGACGGCGGCGTCGCTGCTGATCTTCGTGGTGGTCTTCGCCGTCGTGTCGTGGCTGGCCGGCGTCGGGCTCGGGTGGCTGACGGCGCTGGCGGGCTCGGTCAAGATCATCAACTGGCTCACCATCCCCACGGCCGTCGCCAACGTGACCAACGCGGTCGGCGGGCTGTTCTTCCCCGTCAACTTCTATGCGGTGCTCGACGTCGCCCGCGTGGTCGGCGTGGGAATCATCGCCATCTCACTTCCCTTGCTGTGGTGGAGGTTTCGCCACGACGACCGGGAAGCGCTCACCGGCATCGCGCTCGCGATGCTCGTCGTCGTGCTGTTCGTGCCCGCCGCCCTGCCCTGGTATTACACGTGGCCGCTGGCGGTCCTGTCCGCGCTGGCACAGAGCCGACGGGCGGTGGCGGCCGTCGCCGGCTTCTCGACGTGGATCATGGTGATCTTCAAACCCGATGGCTCCCACGGCATGTACTCGTGGCTGCAGGTCGGGCTGGCGACGGCCTGCGCGGCGGCGGCCTGGTACTCGCTGGCGACGTCCCCGGAGCGGGCCGACGCCGACGCGGCGACGGTCGACGCTCAGTAGGCCATGGCCTGGGCGCGCCGCACCACCTCGCGGGCCTGATGGGAGTGCAGCGCGTCGACCGGCCTGGCGTTGGCGCGGGTCTCGGTCGAACCGTCTCGGCTGATGGTCAGCGATGCGTCGGGAGTGAACAACCACCGCACGATCTCGGTCTCGCCGTAACCACCGTCGTGCAGGACGACCAGCAACCCGGGCAGGCTGCGGACGACCTGGCTGCCGTCGAAGAAGATCTGCGGTACCACCAGCACGCCGTTGCGGAGCACGCCGATCAGGTGCTTCTGCCGTAGCTGCTGATGCACCTTGGTGACGGGCACGCCGAGAATGGACGCGACGGTGGGGAGGTCGTAGACGGCTTCGTCGGGGTCGAGGATGTCGTCCGCGGCCGGAATGGTGCTCACCGGGCCAAGTCTAAGATGCACGCGTGGATGCCAGCCAGCGTTCGGACCCGCTCGTGGGTCTCGTGTTGGACCGGCGCTACCGGATCGACGCCATGATCGCGACCGGCGGCATGTCCTCGGTGTACCGGGGGCTCGATCTGCGGCTGGACCGGCCGGTGGCGTGCAAGGTCATGGACTCCCGGTACGCGGGCGATCAGCAGTTCCTGGCCCGGTTCCAGCGCGAGGCCCGTGCGGTCGCGCGGTTGAAGGACCCCGGCCTGGTCGCCGTGTACGACCAGGGCCTCGACGGCCACCATCCCTTCCTGATCATGGAACTCATCGAGGGCGGCACGCTGCGCGAACTGCTGCGCGAGCGCGGCCCCATGCCCCCGCACGCGGTCGCCGCCGTGCTCGCACCCATCCTGGGTGGCCTCGCCGCCGCGCACCGGGCCGGCCTGGTGCACCGCGACGTCAAGCCCGAGAACGTGCTGATCTCCGACGACGGGGAGGTCAAGATCGCCGACTTCGGCCTGGTGCGCGCGGTCGCCGAGGCGAAGGTCACCTCGACCAGCGTCATCCTCGGCACCGCGGCGTACCTGTCGCCCGAGCAGGTCGGCACCGGGGACGCCGGACCGGGCAGCGACGTCTACGGCGTGGGGATCCTCGCCTACGAATTGCTCACCGGCAGCACGCCTTTCGACGGTGACAGTGCTCTCGCCGTCGCCTACCAGCGGATGGACCACGACGTGCCCCCGCCGAGTGCGGCGATCGCGGGCGTCCCACCCCAGTTCGACGAACTGGTGCGGCGGGCGACGCGGCGCTCCCCGGAGCAGCGCTACCCCGATGCGGCGGTGATGGCGGCGGACCTGCAGGCCATCGTCGAGGAACTGGGCCTGCCGCCGTTCCGGGTGCCCGCGCCGCAGAACTCCGCTCAGCACGCCGCCGCGACCGCCCTTCACAGCCGGATGGGACCCGACGACGGCGACCACCGGATGCCCGCTCCCCCGCCGCGGCAGCACACCCGGGCGATGACGCGTGGACCCGAGGACTGGGGAAGCACCGAGAATCGTTCGGCGGCAAGTCATTTCGCGGGCATCGCGATCGACGAGCTGGAGTGGGCGAGGCAGCGCAGTCGCCGCATCGTGCTGTTCTGGCTGGTCGGCATCCTCACGCTGACCGCGTTGGTCGCCGCCGGGGCGTGGACCCTGGGCAGCAACCTGCAGGGACTGATCTGAGCGTCAGTCGCGCAGCATCTCGGCGACCAGGAACGCCAACTCCAGGGACTGCTGGGTGTTGAGCCGCGGATCGCAGGCCGTCTCGTAGCGTCCCGCCAGATCCGAATCCGAGATGTCTTGTGCCCCACCGAGACATTCGGTGACGTTCTCACCGGTGATCTCGACGTGGATGCCCCCGGGGTGCGTGCCCAGCGCCCGGTGCACCTCGAAGAAGCCCTGCACCTCGTCGACGATGCGGTCGAAGTGGCGCGTCTTGTAGCCCGTCGAGGACTCGTGGGTGTTGCCGTGCATCGGATCGCACTGCCAGATCACCTGGTGGCCGGTGGCCTGCACCTTCTCGATGATCGGCGGCAGCAGGTCACGCACCTTGCCGTTGCCGAGCCGGCTCACCAGCGTCAGCCGACCCGCCTCGTGGTGCGGATCGAGCCGCTCGACGTACTCGACGGCCAGCTCCGGGGTCATGTTGGGGCCGATCTTCACCCCGATCGGGTTGGAGATGACCTCGGCGAACGCGACGTGCGCCCCGTCCAACTGGCGGGTGCGGTCGCCGATCCACACGTAGTGCGCCGACAGGTCGTAGAGCGCGGGGACCGAACCCTCGGCCGTCTCCTTCTCCGACAGTCGCAGCATGGCCCGCTCGTAGTCGAGCACCAGCGCCTCGTGGCTGGCGTAGATCTCGGCGGTCTGCAGGTTGCGGTCGTTGACACCGCAAGCGCTCATGAAACGCAGCGCGCGGTCGATCTCGGCGGCCAGCGCCTCGTACCTGGCCCCCGCCGGCGAGGTCCTGACGAATTCGCGGTTCCAGTCGTGCACCGACTCCAGCGACGCCAGGCCCGACGACGTCAGGGCGCGGACGAGGTTCATCGCGGCGCTCGCGTTGGCGTAGGCCCGCACCAGCCGGGACGCGTCGTGGTCGCGGACCGACGCGTCGGGGGCGAAACCGTTGATCATGTCGCCGCGGTAGGACTTCAGGCCCAGCGCGTCGATGTCGGCCGAGCGCGGCTTGGCGTACTGCCCCGCGATGCGGGCGACCTTGACCACCGGCATGCTCGCCCCGTAGGTGAGCACGACGGCCATCTGCAGCAGCGTCCGGATGTTGGCGCGGATGTGCGGTTCGGTGTTGTCCACGAACGTCTCGGCGCAGTCACCGCCCTGCAGCAGGAACGCCTCGCCGCGCGCGACGTCGGCGAGGTGACCCTTGAGGCGTTCGACCTCCGAGGGCACGGTCACCGGCGGCACGCTCTCCAGCACCGTCCGCATGGCCTTCGCCTGATCCGCGGGCCAGCTGGGCTGTTGGGCGGCCGGCTTGGCCAGGGCGGCGTCGAGCCGTTCCCGCAGGTCGTGCGAGAGCGGAGGCAGCTCCGGCAGCTGGTCGATGGGTACGTCGACGGTCCAGTTCACCCGTCCATGGTAACCGCGACGCCAAACGGGTCTTACCGCCCGCACCTGCCCATACCCGCAGTTCAGGCGCGTGCGGCCCAGGCGCCGTCGTCCTCGTCGTCGCGTGGGGACCGCGCGGTGAGCAGCTGGAACCGGAGCAGGTTGTGCCTGGCGTCGACGAGGGCGTCGTGCGAATCCCTGGGCCGCGGCGGCATCCGCGGGGATCCCCGCTCTTCCCAGAACTGGCGCAACTCCCTGGTGAACCTGGGGATCGCCGGCGGCAGATCGACCATCGGGCCCCACAGCTGGCACAGCACGACGTGGTCGTAGGCCGCCACCCACGCCCAGAGCTCGATGGTGTCGTCACCGTCGATGTCGAGGAAGTCCTCCAGGTCCGACCGGATCTGACGCCGGGACCGCCACGCCTTCGACGACGGCGACGGCAACTTGGGCAGCACGTGCTTGCGCACCCAGGAGCCGGCCCGGTCGGGGTCGAATTCGGTTGAGACGGCGTAATATTCGCGGCCGTCCTCGGCGGCGACGCCGATCGAGATCAGCTCGATGGTGCGCCCGTCGTCGATGAACTCGGTGTCGTAGAAGTAGCGCATCAGGCCGCTTCCGTCGCCGGCGCGGGCGCCGGGTGGATCTCCCGGTCGAGCTGAGCGTTGACCTCGTGGACGTCGGGGAAGTGCGGTTCGCCGGCGATGACGTGCTGCACCCACAGCTTGGCCTGGACGACGGGCCGACGCTGGCGTCGCTCCCGCTCCAGTGCGCGATGCATCTTGCGCGGCCGCTTCCCGTACCGCCACCGCGCCCACGGCGCGTGGGGCCGGGACAACCGGACGGCGCCGACGAACAGCAACGGCGTGATGAACATCCCCACCAGCCCGGTCCAGACCTTGCCCTTGAGCAGCACCACCACCGCCAATAACAGGGTGAGCGACGCGATGCCGACCACCGTCGCCCTGGCCAGCAACGTCTGATCCTCCCGCCAGATGTCGATGTCGAAGAACGACAGCGGGTTGAAGCCGAGGATCAGCAGTCCCGCCACCGCGACGGCAGCGAACACCGCGTCCACCGAGGTGCGACCGTCCTCGGACCAGTAGACGTCCTGCAGGTGCAGGATCAGCGCGAACTCGTCGAGCACCAGTGCGGCGCCCATGCCGAAGACGATTGCGGCGGCTGTGAATTCACCCACACCGCCGTCGACTGCGAGGGTGACCATGGTTACCCCGGAGATCATGACGAGGACGACGCCGATCACCGCATGGTGGATGTGCACGGTGCCGTGGCCCATGTTGCGCGGCTGCCACCACTTGGGCGGCGTGGCGCTGTTCGCGTTGTGGCGGATGTACCGGACGATGGTGCGGGTCACCAGGAACGTCAGCAGGAACGAGATCAGGCACCACAGCAGCGGCAATCGGCCGGGCGGGATGCCCAGGTCGAGTCCGAAGTCGAACTTCCAATCGTCGAACACCCGCAAAACTTACGCCGACCGGTGCGCGTCGCGGAGCGGATGGTCCCCGACTCGCCGAACCGCACCGATACTCTTGACCGCGACATGAGAATTCGGCAGTCGCCCGCGTGGGCGCGGTGGCCAATCCCGGCGTGGCGGCTGTTTCAGCTGCTGACCCTGGCAGCGGTCGGCTGGGCGGGGTGGCGGCTGCTGGCGACGACGCCGTACCGGATCGACATCGACGTCTACCGGATGGGCGGGCGCGCCTGGCTCGACGGCACGTCGCTCTACCGCGACGGCATCTTGTTCCGCACCGAGGCCGGTCTGGGTCTGCCGTTCACCTATCCACCGCTCGCGGCGGCCGTCTTCGCCCCGTTCGCCTTCCTCACGCTGCCCGGCGCGAGCGCGACGATCACCGTCATCACCTTCGCGCTCCTGCTGGTCACGACGGTGATCGTGCTGACGCGACTGCAGGTGTGGGAGGCCAGCGCCGCGATCCCCGGGCCGGCGTGGCGGCGGCGGTGCTGGCTGGCGGCGGCCATCGTGGCGCCCGCGGCGGTGTACCTCGAACCGATCCGGTCCAACTTCGACTTCGGGCAGATCAACGTCGTCCTCATGACCCTGGTGATCGCCGATTGCGTGCCGCGCAAGACGCCGTGGCCGCGCGGTCTGCTGCTCGGCGTGGCCATCGCGCTCAAGCTCACCCCCGCGGTGTTCCTGCTGTACTTCCTGCTCCGTCGGGACCGGCGGGCCCTGCTGACCAGCGTGGCCTCGGCGGTCGTCGCCACCGGGATCGGGTTCGTCGTCGCCCCGCGGGACTCCTGGGTGTACTGGACCGAGACCGTGCACGACACCGACCGCATCGGCACCGCCACCTATCTGACCAACCAGAACATCGCGGGCACCCTGGCCCGGCTCGGGCTCGGGGCGACCCCTCGGTTCGTCATCTGGCTGGTCGCTTGCTTCGCGGTGCTGGCGCTGGTGGCCTGGGCGGTGCGGCGGATCCTGCGCGGGGGCGACCCGCCCGCCCCCGACGTCGCCGACTCAACGGTGCGCGCGGGTGAGCAGTCGGTGCTCGCGGTCGTCTGCGTCGCGATGTTCGGTCTGGTCGTCTCGCCGGTGTCGTGGTCACACCACTGGGTGTGGGCGCTGCCCGCGGTCCTGGTGACGGGGGTGCTCGCCTACCGGTACCGCAGCGTGGCGATGGGCGCGGTCAGCGTCGTCGGCATCCTGCTCATGTACTTCGCGCCCATCCACCTCATGACCGAGCACAAGGAGACGTCGGCGGCGCTGTGGCGTCAGATGCTCGGCGGTTCCTACGTGTGGTGGGCGCTGGCGCTGATCGCCGTGGCGGGCATCGTCGTCCTCCGCGATCGCGCCCGCACCGGGCCTGCCGTCGACGCCGCGCCCGCGCACGCCGTCCGCTGAGCTAGCCCGCCGCGGCCGACGGCATGCGCGACGCCGGGGTGGCCGCACCCTCGGCGGCCTCTTTCACGTCGGCGGCGTACAGGTCGACGTACTCCTGGTCGGAGAGCCGCATGAGTTCGTACATCACTTCGTCGATGACGGCCCGCTCGATGAACCGGTTGCCCGCGAGCCCCTCGAAGCGGCTGAAGTCCATGGGTTTGCCGAAGCGGACCTCGACGCGGCCGAAGTGCCACATCTTCGACCCCGGCGGGTTGACGACGTCGGTGCCGATCATCGCCACCGGAATGACCGGGACCCCGGTCTCCAGTGCCAGCCGGGCGAGACCCGTCTTGCCCTTGTACAACCGGCCGTCGGGTGAGCGGGTGCCCTCGGGATACATCCCGAGCAGTTTGCCCTGCTTCACGATGCGCTCGGCGGTCGTCAGTGCGGCGCGCGCCGAGTCGGCGTCGGTGCGGTCGATCGGCACCTGTCCCGCGGCGGTGTAGAACCACCGCTGGAACCAACCCTTCAGACCGGTTCCGGTGAAGTACTCGGCCTTGGCGAGGAACGTGATCCGGCGCTTCACCACCAACGGCAGGTAGAAGCTATCGGCGACGGCGAGGTGGTTGCTGGCGAGGATGACCGCGCCCGTGTTCGGAACATGTTCCAGCCCTTGGACTTTCGGGCGCCCCAGCAGCGAGAGCAGCGGGCCCATGAACACGTACTTGAACAGCCAATACCACATCGAGCCTCCCGCGGCGGGCCCCCGGACGGCGCCCTGCGATCACTGTACCCAGTTGCCGCTCAGTCCTCGACGGAGACGGGGATGTGCTGGTAGCGACCGGGTGCCGGTGGCGGCGGGTCGTCGTCGGGTCCCCCATCGTCGGGGGGCGGACCGGCGGCCGGGCCCCGCCCGGACGGATCGGACGGTGGCGCGGGGGGCCCGCCCTGACCCTGGTCGAGGGCGTCGGTCATGGCGCGCACGACGGACAGCAGCGCGACGCTGTGCTCGGCGACGACGGTCAGCATCGGATGCTGTTCGCCGGTCACCAAAGCCGCGACCGCGCACACCGGGCACCACTTCTGCTGGCATCTGCTGTCGCGCCCGGTCGTCGCGCGGGCGGCGGCCATCCGCACCGCGGGGTCGAGCCGGTCCAGGAGGGACTGCGCCAGCCGCCGCAATTCGGGGGACACGTCGGGGTGTGCGTCGCTCACGCGGGCCACACCTCCGGGTTCGGGCGGAATCGCACCGTCAGCTCACCGCCGCGCAGCTGCGCGCCCACCACGGTGCACCTCCGCAGGACGGACGCCAGACGCACTCGGCGGCGCATGCCTCCGGCGCCGATGATCAGATCGTCGTCGACCCGGCCCAGGGTCAGGGCGCCGGGATCGACCTGGGGCAACTCTAGTCTCAGCCGGTACACCGCATCGAGCCCGGAGCCCGATTCCCGGTCGACGACGGGGCGCACCGGCCCCGGCGGCGCCGAGCCGTCGCGCTGCCGGGCGCCGGCGAGCAGCTCGGCCAGCGCCTTCGGGCCGATCGGCTCGCCCGCGAGATGCGGGACGAGCACCAGCGTGACGTCACCGATCGTGGTGGCCAACTCGTCGAGCACGGCGCGCTGCTCGGCGATCCGCTCGCTGTACCAGTCGAACGCGGGATGCTCGGGCAGGTTGTGGTATTCGAACGAATCGTCCTGCACCAGAATCTGATTGACGATCAGCTCGTCGACGGACACCCCCATCAGGGCCAGGGCACCCAGCGTCCTGGTCGCCTCGGCCGCGACCACCCGCTCGGCGGTCAGGACGAGGTGGGCGCTGACCCGACTCGAGTCGGTGAGCATCTCGCCGAGCCGATCGGTGCCTGCCGCGACGCGCTCCAGCAGGGCGACCAGGCCCGCGGTGCCGGCGTCGTCCCCGGCGAGGGACAACCTGCGGTGCCGCGGCCAGGCGCGTTCGAGGTACATGCCCAGCGCGGCGGGCAGGGTCAGCATCCGCATGGCATCCGCGGTCGAGGCGCAGTCCACGACGACGTGGTCCCAGCACCCCGACGCCGCGAGCGCGCCCACCTCGTCGAGACCCAGCACTTCCTGAATGCCCGGCAGAGCCGAAAGCTCTTCTGGCGCAACGTCTCCGATGTCGGATTCGGGGAACCGGGCGGCCAGCACGCCGGCCACCTCCCGCCACCGCTGCTCGAGCAGGGCCAGCGTGTCGAGGGCCAGCGCGTCGAGGAAGCCACCGGTCGAGCCGTCGGCACCCGCGTCGAGGTCGGCGAGCACCCGCGTGGGAGCCCGCTCACCGGTGGGGACGATGGGAACGCCCAGCACGTCCCCCGTCGAGTGCGCCTGGTCGGTCGAGACGATCAGCACGCGCAGACCATGGCGCGCGTCACGGACCGCAGTAGCGGTGGCCAGGGTGGACTTGCCCACTCCACCCTTGCCGACGAAGAGGCTGATCCTGGCGCTTCCTGCTGCGGGAGGGTCGTCCGGAACGTTGCGCTCAGTCAGCCTCGACTCGTTTCTTCAGATCCTTCAGCGCGGTGTCGGTGAGCCGGCGCTCGGCCTTGCGCTTGAGCAGTCCGATCATGGGGATGACCAGGTCCACCGACAGCTCATAGGTCACGTCGGTGCCAGAACCCTTGGGAGACAACAGGTATTTCCCGTCCAGCGCCCGCAGCAGCGAGCTGGACACCAGCGACCAGGTGACCGACGCGCGATCGGCGGGCCAGGTGTAGGCCAGCACCATCGTGTCCTTGAGCACCGCGGCGTCGAGCACCAGCCGGGCCGTCTTCGGGTAGCCCTGGTCGTCGGTGTCGAGGACCTCGGTCTCCTTGTACTCCGCCACCCAGTCCGGGTAGGAACCGATGTCGGCGATGACGTCCATCACCGTCGCCGGGTCGGCGTCGATGTGGATCGTCTGCGCAGTCTTGTCCGCCACGTGTTCACTTCCCCGGGTCGTTAGAGCGCCGCTGGACTCGCGTCCTTCCGCACAGAAATGTACCCGTCCCGCCCGGATCGCTGCTTCGGAGCGCTCACGCCAGCCGTGACATCCCGACCTCGCGCGACGCCTCCAGCCTCTGCTTGACCTCGAACGCCATCTTCTTGCCGGCCACCCGCCGCTGATGGTTGGCCTTCGCGAGATCCATCTTCGCCAACTGCCAGGCCGCGACGCCCGCGGGCTCGGCGTGCACGAAGTAGTGCAGGATGACGCCGTCGAACGACGCCTCCAGCCACACCTCCATCGTGCCGGTGAGCGCGCCGGTCACCGTCCAGCGCTGCCCGGCCGGGCCCCGGTCCTCCACGACCGACAACCGCAGATCGGGCCACCACCGCCGCCAGCTCGACGGGTCGGCGACCGCCCGCCCGACGTCGGCGGGGTCGGCGCACACGAAGGTCTCGTCGGCGACCTGAATGCTGTTCATGGCTTCCTACCTTCACACATACGCCGCCGCGACACGACGGGTGGCCGACTACGCTGGTCGGACACACCTACCGTCCGAAAGGGCCCTCATCGTGCGCGAGTTCAGCGTCCCGGCTTCGTTCACCGTCGACGAGCACGACACCGTCGTCAGCTCCGTGTTCACCCTCGCCGCCGACGATCCGAACCACGTCATCATCCAGCGCCTCGTCGACGGCTCCTGGACCGACGTGACCTGCGCTCAGGTCGCCGATCAGGTCCGCGCGACCGCACGGGGGCTCATCGCCGAGGGCGTCGAGCCGGGCGATCGCGTCGCGATCCTGTCGGCGACCCGGTACGAATGGCCGATCCTGGACTTCGCCATCCTGTCGATCGGCGCCGTCACCGTGCCGATCTACGAGACCAGTTCGGCCGAGCAGGTGCGGTTCGTCCTCGGCGACTCCGGTGCCGTGGCGGCGTTCGCCGAGACCGACGAGCACTTCGCCACCATCGACCAGCTCAAGGGTGAGTTGCCCGCCCTACGCCACGTCTACTGCGTCGACGGTTCCGGGCCCGCCGCCCTCGACGAACTCGCCAGGATCGGCGGCGACGTCGACCCGAGCCTCGTCACCTCCCGGCTGCAGGCCATTCGCTCCGCCGACGTCGCGACCCTCGTCTACACCTCCGGCACCACCGG
Source organism: Mycolicibacterium madagascariense (assembly GCF_010729665.1). Taxonomy (NCBI): domain Bacteria; kingdom Bacillati; phylum Actinomycetota; class Actinomycetes; order Mycobacteriales; family Mycobacteriaceae; genus Mycobacterium; species Mycolicibacterium madagascariense. The sequence goes on from NZ_AP022610.1 coordinate 3,623,643, forward strand.
ACGGCCCAAGGGTTGCCAGCTGACGCACTCCAACCTGCTCCACGAAATGCGCGGGGCGAAGGCGTGCTTCCCGGATCTGCTGGACAAGGGCGAGAAGCTCCTGGTGTTCCTGCCGCTGGCGCACGTGCTGGCGCGCGCCATCACCATCGCGGCGTTCAGCAACGGGGTGACGCTGGGGTTCACCAGCGACGTCAAGAACCTGGTGCCCACCCTGGCGGTGTTCACGCCGACGCTGGTGGTGTCGGTGCCCCGCGTCTTCGAGAAGGTCTACAACACCGCCGAGCAGAATGCGCGCGACGGCGGCAAGGGCGCGATCTTCGCCGCGGCGGCCGACACCGCGATCGCGTGGAGTCAGGCCATCGCGACCGGCAAGGGCCCCGGCCTGCTGCTGCGGGCCAAGCACGCGGTCTTCGATCGGCTGGTCTACGGCAAGCTCCGCGCCGCGCTCGGCGGCAACTGCCGCGCCGCGATCTCGGGGGGCGCCCCGCTGGGCGCACGGCTCGGACACTTCTACCGCGGCGTCGGGCTCACCATCTACGAGGGCTACGGCCTCACCGAGACCAGCGCGGCGATCACCGTCAACCGGGTCGGTGACGTCAAGGTCGGCTCGGTCGGAAAGTTGTTGCCCGGCAACGCCATGCGCATCGACGACGACGGCGAGCTGCTGGTCTACGGCGGCGTCGTCTTCTCCGGCTACTGGCACAACGAGACCGAGACCGCGGCGGCGATCACCGACGGTTGGTTCCACACCGGCGACCTCGGGGCGATCGACGAGCAGGGCTTCCTGAGCATCGTGGGTCGCAAGAAGGAGATCATCGTGACCGCCGGCGGCAAGAACGTCGCCCCGGCGCTGCTCGAAGACCGGCTGCGGGCGCACCCGCTGATCAGCCAGGCCATGGTCGTCGGTGACGCGCAGCCGTTCATCGCAGCCCTCATCACGATCGACCCCGAGGCGTTCCCCGGCTGGAAGCAACGCCACGGCAAGGCCGCGTCGGCGACCGTGGGCGACCTGACCGAGGATCCCGATCTGACGGCCGAGGTCGACCTCGCCGTCAAGGACGCGAATCAGGCGGTCTCCCATGCGGAGTCGATCCGCAAGTTCCGCATCCTGCCCGTCGACTTCACCGAGGACACCGGCGAACTCACCCCCACGCTGAAGGTCAAGCGCAAGGTGGTCGCCGAGAAGTTCGCGGGCGACATCGACGCGCTCTACGCCAAGGCCGGCGGCTAACCCGTCAGCAACTCGGACAGGCGCGCCGCCCTGGTGCGCCACTGACAGTTGTCGACGACCCACTTGCGACCGGCGCGCCCCATTGCGGCCGCCCGGTCGGGGTCGGCGAGCAGGTCCCCCACCGCCGCGGCGATCGCGCCGACGTCCCACCCGTCGACGACGACGCCGGTCTCCCCGTCGACGACGGCTTCCGGCGCTCCCCCGGAATTGCCCGCGACGACCGGCACGCCCACCGCCGACGCCTCCAGATAGACGATGCCGAATCCCTCGACGTCGAGCCCGGAGCCGCGGGTGCGACACGGCATCGCGAACACGTCGGCCATCGCGTGGTGGGCGGGCAGCTCCTCCCCGGGCACCGCCCCGGTGAACACGACGTGCTGCGCGACGCCGAACCGCCGCGCCAACCGATGCAGGTCCTCGGCGTAGGGGCCGTTGCCGACGATCACCAGCGCCGTACCCGGCACCCGGTCGGTGATCGCGGGCAGCGCGCGGATCAGCATGTCCTGCCCCTTGCGGGGCACCAGTCGCGACAGGCACACCACGACCGGCCGCTCCCCCAGCCCGTAGCGGGCGCGCATCTGCGCCCGGGCCACCGAATCGGGTTCGAACCGGTCGGTGTCCACGCCAGGGGCGAGCCGCTCGAGCGCGGCGGCGGGCCCGAACGCGGAGGCGAACCGGCGGCGCGTGTAGTCGCTGATGAACGTGACGACGTCGGTGTGATCTCCGATGCGCCGCAGCGCCGTTCGCGCGAGCGGCAGCATCGACCAACCCACCTCGTGGCCGTGCGTGCTGGCCAGTACGCGGGTGGCCCCGGCATCGCGCGCCAGCGGCGCCAGGAGGGCCAGCGGCGCGGCGGCGCCGAACCACACCGTCTCGATCCCGCGGTCGGCGATCAGCCGTCGCATTCGCCTCGCCACCGACGGCTCGGGATGCATCAGTGACGTCGGATGGCGCACGATCTGCACGCCGACGTCGCGGGCGGCGGCGTCGTAGGCGGCATCGTCCTTCCACCGCGGCGCGTAGACCGTGATCGGATCGGCGCCGACGAGTTCCCCGACCAGGTTCTCGAGGTAGGACTGAATGCCGCCGCGGCGAGGCGGAAAGTCATTGGTGACCAACAGGATTCGAGTCACCGGCGGTCTCCCGGGACGTCAGCCACTGAGCCAGACGCGCCACGCGGCGAGCACCTGCGGGGTGTCCGCACCGAGGGTCTGCCGGATGGCCGTCGCCGCATCGGGATGCCCCGGCGCGCAGGCCGTCACGTAGAGACTGCGCAGGGCGGCGGCACCGTAGCGGCTGACGACGAAGCGGCTGAACCACCACGCCCTGTCGGCGGCCAGCGAGCCGACCGCGCCGGGGGCGTTCAGTCCGGCGTCCGTCGGCAGCTGCGCCAGTGTCGCCGCCGCGGCGGGTCCCGGCAACGGCGTCGGCGGACGGCCGATGAAGTCGGCGACGCCCTCGGCCAGCCAGCGCGGTGCGTCCGCCGCGGTGCGGTCCCTCGCCGCGTAGTGGAAGAGTTCGCGCCGCACGGCGACCTGCAACGCGTTCTCCGTCATCGAGCTGGCCCCCGGCGAGAAGACGATGCGCTGCGCGGTCGTCGCGGCGGCGACGTCGGACGCCCCACCGGCCAGCGCACGGAACTGCTCGTCGGTGCCGGTCAGGACCACCACGATGGTGCGAGACCAGTCATCGCCCCAGAACGCGCTGACCGCGTCCGCGGCGCCGTCCAGATCGCCCCACACCCGGCCCTCCACGTCGGCCGTCCTGGCCCCACCGAGTGCGACCAGCGATACCGTGCGACCGTCGCGCAGCGTCATCGGGTCCGTCGGCGACGAGGGAACGTCCAGTGAGGCGTGGGTGGCCGCGGGTGACCCGGGATCGGTGGCGTGCGCCCCCCGAACGGGTGGGCGACGAGCACTGCGGCGGCGGCTAGCTCGGCCAGCAGGAGCAGGCCGACCAGCGGACGCTCAGTACCGGCGGACGTTGTGGATCGGCGCATTGTCCACCGGAGCGACTCGCACCGGTGTGCCGTACGTCGACGCGTGCACCATCATCCCGTCGCCGATGTAGATGCCCACGTGCGATGCGTCCGAGTAGTAGGTGATGAGGTCGCCCGGCTGCATCTGGTCCATCGACACGGGCTGACCACCCTGTGCCAGCGCCTGGCTGGAGTGGGGCAGGTTGACACCCGCCTGACCGAAGGCCCACATGACGAGGCCCGAGCAGTCGAATGCGCCGGGGCCGGCTGCGCCCCAGGAGTACGGCGATCCAATCCGGGTCAGTGCGGCCTGCACGGCGACCATGCCCTCACCGTCCGGGTTGGGGGCCGGGGCAGCGTCGGGCGGCGGTGCGACGTCGCCGGGGTCGACGCTCGGCGGCGCTGCGGCCAGCACGTCCGGCGAATCGGGTGGCGGCGGAGCGGCGGGGGCCGGCGGCATCGGTGGCGGCGGCGGGACCGCCGCGAGCGCCTCGCGTTGGGCCGGGGTCAGGGCGGTGTACTGCGACTTGACGATCGCGATCTGCACCTGCAGCTTGCTTTGCTTGGATTGCAGGTCCGCGCGCACTGCGGCGGCCTGCTCGGCGGCGGTCTTGGCGTCCGCGGCCGATTTCGCCGACTCCACCTCGGCCTGGTTGGCCGCCACGCTGCTGCTCTTGAAGTTCTGCATCTGCGCCGACATCTCGGTGGCCATCACGCGCTGCACCGAGAGCTGGTCGATGAGGAGTTGCGGGGAGTTGGCGGTGAGCATCGCGTCGAGACCGCTGGTCCGGCCGCCCATGTACTGCGCTGCAGCAACCTTGTCGACGGAGGTCTGGAAGGTTGCTAGCTGCGCCTTCGCGGCATCGACGGCAGCAACGTCGGCAGCGTGCTTCTGCTCGGCCGCACGCTGTGCCTGCAGCTTGTTGCCCAGATCGAGCTCGGCGCTATGCATGGCCTCGGTGGTCTCCTCGGCCTGCCGAGACAGCTGATTGAGCTTTGCCACCGCATCCTCGGACGGGTCTGCGTGCACACCTCCGGCTACCACTCCACCAGCGATCATCAGACCCGCCAGGGCACCAACGATCGGACGCCGAAGACCACGTGTGCACCGGTGCATAGCGTCAAAACTCAAGATTTCGCGTCCTTCAACTGCCGTAAGCGAGCCGCCCGAACTGCGTGAGGTCTCAGATAGGTTACGAAACGGCATCGGGGTTGTCCAACAGAGGACGCAAATTTAACAGGCGTCGCGGGAATTTTTCGCTGCCATGGGGTATTCACCCCTGTTACGCAACTCCGTCGGCCCGCCCCCGGTGAATGGGAACCAGCCGCAATCGTGGCGCCATTCCGGCGTCGGCCAGCACTTCGAGCGCTCGGCGCTCGTCGGCCAGCAAAGTCTCTGGCACCCCAAGCAACACGCTGATGACACAGTCCTTGCACCCGTGTCCGCGCACTGCGCAGTCATCACAGTCGATGTGCACGGTCCCGGGATCGGGTCCCATCCGGTCCGATCGTGCCTCTGGCAGGTCCGGTCCCGTCTCTGGTCGAGTCATGGCCGCACTCCTCTCATTCGAGTTACGGCGCACGCTAGCGACGGGCACCGACACGCATCGCATTCGCTGCCCGCCGGTGTCGGTCGTCGGGCTTACGGTCCCTGCCATGGACCAGCTGAGCTTCGGCGACGTCGACACGGCGTTCGGTGACGACTCGGCAGGTCTGATGGACGTTCCGCTGCACGCCACGACGTTCGTCGTGGTCGACCTGGAGACCACGGGCGGTCGGGCCAAGGGGGATCCCGACGGCCGCGGCTTCGACGCGATCACCGAGATCGGCGCGGTCAAGGTGCGCGGTGGCGAGGTGCTCGGGGAACTCGGCACGCTCGTCGACCCGGGCCGTGCCATTCCCCCGCAGATCGTGGCGCTGACCGGCATCACGACCGCGATGGTGCACGACGCCCCGACCATCGACTCCGTACTGCCTGCGTTCCTGGAGTTCTCCCGGGGCGCCGTGCTGGTGGCCCACAACGCCGGCTTCGACGTCGGCTTCCTGCGCGCCGCGGCCGAACGCCTCGGGCTGCCGTGGCAGCGGCCGCCCGTCCTGTGCACGGTCAAGCTGGCCCGCCGGGTCCTCACCCGCGACGAGGCGCCCAGCGTGCGGCTGTCGGCGCTGGCGCAGCTGTTCCACGCCACCACCACGCCGACCCACCGCGCCCTCGACGACGCCAGAGCCACCGTCGACGTGTTGCACGCCCTGATCGAACGGGTGGGCAACCAGGGCATCCACACCTACGCCGACCTGCGCGCCTACCTGCCCGACGTGACGCCGGCCCAGCGACGCAACCGCCACCTCGCCACCGCGCTCCCGCGACGGCCGGGGGTCTACCTCTTCCGCGGCCCCTCCGACGAGGTGCTCTACGTCGGCACCGCGGTCGATCTGCGCCGGCGCGTCGGGCAGTACTTCAACGGCGCGGACCCGCGGACCCGGATGAAGGAGATGGCGTCGCTCACCACGCGCGTCGACCACGTCGAGTGCGCGCACGACCTCGAAGCGGGCGTCCGCGAGCTCAGGTTGCTGGCCGCCCACGCTCCCCCGTACAACCGCCGGTCGAAGTTCCCCCACCGCTGGTGGTGGCTCGTACTCACCGACGAACCCTTCCCGCGGTTCTCGGTCGTGCGGTCACCGAAGCACGACCGCGCCATCGGGCCGTTCCGGGCGCGCGCCGACGCCGTCGAGACCGGCCTGCTGCTGGCCCGGTTCACCGGCGTGCGAACGTGCACCACCCGGCTCGGCCGCACCGCGCGACACGGTCCGTCGTGCCCGGAGGTGGAGCTGTCCCCGTGTCCCGCCGAACGCGAGGCGACGGCCGTCGCGTACGCCGCGGCCGTCGCCCGTGCCGCCGCCTTCATCGCCGGCACCGACGACGCGGCGCTGCGGGCGGTCCAGCGCCACGTCGAGGAGCTGGCGGCCGACGGGAGATACGAGACCGCAGCGCGGCTGCGCGACCACGCGGCCACCGCGATCGACGTCGCCTGGCGGGGTCAGCGGCTGGGCGCGTTGGCGGCGGTCGACGAACTCGTTGCCGCCCGACCCGACGGCGCGGGCGGCTGGCATCTGGCGATCGTCAGGAGCGGGCAGCTCGCCGCGGCGGGCTCGGCCCGGCGGGGCGTTCCCCCGATGCCGGTCGTCGACGCGATCACCGCCGCCGCCCAGGCGGTGCTGCCCGACGCGGCGCCGCTGGGCGGTGCGCTCGTCGAGGAGACCGCGCTCATCGCGCGCTGGCTGGTGCAGCCGGGCGTGCGGATCGTACGGGTGCAGACGGCCACCGACGTCGGCTATGCGACGCCGATCGGAGCGGCGGGACGCCACGTCGCGTGGGCGGCGACGGCGCGCTCCGCACGCGCGGCCGCACAGCAGATCGAACGGTCAGAGCTGCTGGGTGAACCGCACCCAACGCGCGAGCAGGTCTTCGGCCGCCCCCGAGTCGATCGCGTCGGCGGCCCTCGCGAGACCGGTCTCCCACGCCGGCACCCATTTGGCGTCGCTGGATAGCCCGGCATGAGCCACCATCGCGCCGGCGGCGTTGAGGATCACCGCGTCCCGTACCGCACCCTTGGCGCCACCGAACACCTGCCGGACGGAGGCCGCGTTGGCCTCGGCGTCCCCACCGGTCAGCTCACCGAGGTCGGCACGTTCGAAGCCGAAGGCGCCGGGGTCGAACGACAGCCGCTCGACGGTGCCCGCCTGCACCCGCCAGATGGTGCTCGTCGTGGTCGTGGTCAATTCGTCGAGCCCGTCGTCGCCGTGCACCACGAGCACGCTGGACCCCCGCGTGGCGAACACCCCGGCCATCACCTCGGCCAGCTCACCCCAGGCGCAGCCGATCAGCCCGGCCCGCGGCGCCGCCGGATTGGTCAGTGGCCCCAGCAGATTGAAGACCGTCGGCACGCCGATCTCGCGGCGCACCACCGAGGCGTGCCGGTAGGACGGGTGGAATTGCGGGGCGAACGCGAACCCGATGCCGACCTCGGCGATGCAGCGCGCCAGGTCGTCGGGGCCGAGGTCGATGCGCACGCCGAGCGCCTCGAGCGTGTCGGCGCCGCCGGACAGCGACGACGCCGCGCGGTTGCCGTGCTTCACCACCGGCACGCCACTCGCCGCCACGACGATCGCGGCCATCGTCGACAGGTTGACCGTGTTGGCGCCGTCGCCGCCGGTGCCCACCACGTCGACGGTCTCGCGGCCGATGACGTCCGTTGGCACCCTGCGCGCGTGCGTCAGCATGGTGTCGGCGAGCTCCTTCACCTCCGCCGACGTCGGCCCCTTCATCTTCATCGCCACGGCGAATCCCGCGATCTGCGCGGGCGACGCCGCGCCGGTCATCACCTGATCCATCGCCCACGCTGCCTGGCCGTTCGCGAGTCCCCGTCGCGTGGTCAGGCGGCCGAGAACCTCGGGCCAGGTGTGGGTTTCGGAGGCAGTCACGGAAGTGATTATTACGAATGTCCGCCCCCGGGTGGAGTTCGACAACTACAAAGCGTCATACTTCTTGATGTGACGAGTGCTGTAGGGACCTCGGGAACCGCGATCACGGCGCGCGTGCATTCGCTGAACCGACCGAACATGGTAAGTGTTGGCACCATCGTGTGGCTTTCCAGCGAACTTATGTTCTTTGCTGGGCTGTTCGCGATGTACTTCACCGCGCGGGCGCAGGCCGCAGGTGACTGGCCGCCGCATCCGACGCATCTGAACCTGTTCGAGGCGGTGCCGGTCACGCTGGTGCTGATCGCCTCGTCGTTCACGTGCCAGATGGGCGTGTTCGCCGCCGAGCGGGGTGACGTCTTCGGGCTGCGCCGCTGGTACACGATCACCCTCATCATGGGCGCGATCTTCGTCGCCGGCCAGGGCTACGAGTACCACGCGCTCGTCAGCGAGGGGACCACCATTCCCGGCAGCGCGTACGGCTCGGTGTTCTACCTGGCCACCGGTTTCCACGGGCTGCACGTGATCGGCGGTCTGGTCGCGTTCATCTTCCTGTTGGCGCGCACCCGGATGTCCAAGTTCACCCCGGCGCAGGCCACCGCGGCGATCGTCGTGTCCTACTACTGGCACTTCGTCGACATCGTGTGGATCGCCCTGTTCGCCACCATCTACTTCGTTCGATGACCGGTGCTCCGTTGAGAAGGGGTTCGATGACCAGCAAGTCTCGCCGTCGGCTACGTCGGCGTGCGTCGGCAGCACTGTTGCTGCTGACCGGACTTCTCGTGGCGGGCGGCATCGCTGCCACCCTCACGCCCAAGCCGCAGGTGGCGGTTGCGGACGAGTCCAGCCTGGCGCTGTTGCGCACGGGCAAGCAGCTCTACGAGACGTCCTGCGTGACCTGCCACGGCGCGAACCTGCAGGGCGTGCCCGACCGCGGCCCCAGCCTCATCGGCGTCGGTGAGGCGGCGGTCTACTTCCAGGTCGGCACGGGCCGCATGCCCGCGATGCGCGGCGAGGCCCAGGCCCAGCGCAAGCCCCCGATCTACGACGAGCACCAGGTCGACGCGATCGGCGCTTACGTCCAGGCCAACGGCGGCGGACCCACCATCCCCCGCGACGCCAACGGCGCCGTGGCGCAGAGCAGCCTGATCGGCAACGACGTCGCCCGCGGTGGCGACCTGTTCCGGCTGAACTGCGCGTCGTGCCACAACTTCACCGGCAAGGGTGGCGCGCTGTCCTCCGGCAAGTACGCACCTCCCCTCGACGAGGCCAAGCCCGCGGAGATCTACGCCGCCATGCTGACCGGTCCGCAGAACATGCCGAAGTTCTCCGATCGCCAGCTCAGCCCCGACGAGAAGCGCGACATCGTCGCGTACGTCCGCCAGGCCACCGAGACGCCCAACCCGGGCGGCTACGGGCTCGGCGGCTTCGGCCCCGCGCCAGAAGGCATGGCGGCCTGGATCATTGGGATGGTCGCCGTCATCGGCGCCGCTATGTGGGTGGGATCGCGCGCATGAGCGACATTGACAACGTGAACGCACCGGCCGGCCGGGGTTCGGACACGCCCGGTCAGCAGGGTGAGCCGCACCAGCCCACCGACGCCGAACTGGCCAGGATGTCCCGCGAGGAACTGGTCGAACTCGGCGGCCGGATGGACGGCGTCGAGACCGTCTTCAAGGAGAACCGCTGGCCCATCGAGGGCACCAAGGCCGAGAAGCGCGCCGAGCGATCGGTCGCCTACTGGTTGATGCTCGGCGGGTTCGCCGGACTGGCGCTGCTGCTGGTCTTCCTCTTCTGGCCGTGGGAGTACAAGCCCTACGGCTCGGCCGGGGAACTGATCTACAGCCTCGCCACTCCGCTCTACGGCATCACCTTCGGCGGTTCGATCATGGCGATCGGCATCGGCGCGGTGCTCTACCAGAAGAAGTTCATCCCCGAGGAGATCTCGATCCAGGACCGCCACGACGGCGCCTCCCCCGAGATTCAGCGCAAGACCGCGGCGGCCAACCTCACCGACGCGCTCGAGGGCTCGACCATCAAGCGGCGCAAGCTGATTGGCCTGTCCCTGGGCATCGGCCTCGGCGCCTTCGGCCTTGGCACCGCGGTGGCCTTCATCGGCGGCATCATCAAGAACCCGTGGAAGCCGGTGGTCCCGACCGCCGACGGCAAGAAGGCGGTGCTGTGGACGTCGGGCTGGACGCCGCGCTTCCACGGCGAGACCATCTTCCTGGCCCGCGCGACCGGTCAGCCCGGCGATTCGCCGTTCGTCAAGATGCGCCCGGAGGACATCGACGCCGGTGGCATGGAGACCGTGTTCCCGTGGCGCGAGTCCGACGGCGACGGCTCGACGTTCGAGTCCCACGAGGCGCTCAACGTCATCGCGATGGGCGTGCGCAACCCCGTCATGCTGATCCGCATCCGCCCCGAGGACATCTCGCGGGTCGTGAAGCGCCAGGGTCAGGAAAGCTTCAACTTCGGTGACCTGTTCGCGTTCACCAAGGTGTGCTCGCATCTCGGGTGCCCGTCGTCGCTGTACGAGCAGCAGACCTACCGCATTCTGTGTCCCTGCCACCAGTCGCAGTTCGACGCACTGCACTTCGCGAGGCCCATCTTCGGTCCCGCGGCGCGTGCGTTGGCTCAGCTGCCGATCACCATCGATCGCGATGGGTATCTCGTGGCCAACGGAGACTTCATCGAACCCGTCGGACCGGCATTCTGGGAGCGAAAGTCATGAGCCCGAAACTCGCTGAATTGGCAGCCGCGCAAGGCAACGCGATCGATTCGCGCTACCACCCGTCGGCCGCGGTACGACGCCAGCTCAACAAGGTCTTCCCCACGCACTGGTCCTTCCTGCTGGGCGAGATCGCGCTCTACAGCTTCATCGTGCTGCTGCTGACCGGGGTGTACCTGACCCTGTTCTTCGACCCGTCGATGGCCGAGGTCACCTACCACGGGGTGTACCAACCGCTCAACGGCATCCAGATGTCGCGGGCCTACGAGACCGCGCTGGACATCTCCTTCGAGGTGCGCGGCGGACTGTTCGTGCGCCAGGTCCACCACTGGGCCGCACTGCTGTTCGCCGCCTCGATCATGGTGCACCTGGCCCGCATCTTCTTCACCGGCGCGTTCCGCCGGCCGCGCGAGGCCAACTGGGTGATCGGCTCGATCCTGTTGATCCTGGCCATGTTCGAGGGCTACTTCGGCTACTCCCTGCCCGACGACCTGCTCTCGGGCACGGGTCTGCGGGCGGCGTTCTCCTCGATCACGATGGGCATGCCGCTGATCGGCACCTGGCTGCACTGGGCGCTGTTCGGCGGGGACTTCCCCGGCCAGATCATCATTCCGCGGCTCTACGCGCTGCACATCCTGCTGATCCCGGGAATCATCCTGGCGCTCATCGGGGTTCACCTGGCCCTGGTGTGGTTCCAGAAGCACACCCAGTTCCCCGGCCCGGGTCGCACCGAGAAGAACGTCGTCGGGGTGCGCGTGATGCCGGTGTTCGCGGTCAAGTCCGGGGCGTTCTTCGCCATGACCGTCGGCATCCTGGGCATCATGGGCGGCGTGCTGCAGATCAACCCGATCTGGCAGCTGGGTCCCTACAAGCCCTCCCAGATCTCCGCGGGTAGCCAGCCCGACTTCTACATGATGTGGACCGACGGCCTGGCCCGCATGTGGCCGCCCTGGGAGATCTACCCCTTCGGCCACACCGTGCCCGCCGCGGTGGCCGTAGCGCTGATCATGGGCCTGGTCTTCATCCTGCTCACGATCTACCCGTTCCTGGAGAAGAAGCTGTCCGGGGACGTGGCGCACCACAACCTGCTGCAGCGCCCGCGTGACGCTCCGGTTCGAACGGCCATCGGCGCCATGGCGATTGCGCTCTACATCGTGCTGACGTTCGCGTGCATGAACGACATCATCGCGTTGAAGTTCCACATCTCGCTGAATGCGACGACGTGGATCGGGCGCATCGGCATGGTGGTCCTGCCCGCGATCGTGTACTACATCGCCTACCGGTGGGCGATCAGCCTGCAGCGCAGTGACCGCGAGGTGCTCGAGCACGGCATCGAGACCGGCATCCTCAAGCGGCTGCCGCACGGGGCGTACATCGAGCTGCACCAGCCGCTCGGCCCCGTCGACGACCATGGCCACCCCATCCCGCTGGAGTACCAGGGGGCCGCACTGCCCAAGCGGATGAACAAGCTCGGCTCCGGAGGCGCACCCGGCACGGGTAGCTTCCTGTTCCCGGATCCCGAGGGCGAGCAGACGGCTCTGGTCGATGCCGCCCACGCGTCCGAGCACCGGGCGATGCTGGCCCTTAAGGAGCGTCAGCAGGCCACCAACGGTCACGACGCCAACGGATCGAACGGCCACGGCACCAACGGAAATGGGTCCAACGGTCACCACTGACCAGGACGCACCACACGGCACGACGAGAACCGCCCCGACCCCACGGTCGGGGCGGTTCTTCGTCATGGGGACAGCGTCGCCGGCAGCAGTTCGTCGTCACCGGTCGTCGCAGGAGGTCGTCGTCACCGGTCGTCGCAGGAGGTCTCCGCCCCGCGGACTGCGTCACCAGCAGCGGTCTCGTCATGAGGTCTTCGTCATGAGGTCTTCGTCATGAGGCCTCCGTCATGGGGCCTTCATCGCGGCGCCTTCGTCATGGCTCGTCGTCCCAAGACCCCGGGGCGCCCTCCCCCACCACGCGAGTCAGCGCGGCCAACGCGGCGCATCACCGCCCAGGCGAAGGACTCCCCTACCCCACCGACGGCGCTACCGCGACAGGGCTCAGGACGCGTCGAGCACGACGTGCAGTTGGCGCAGGAAGTACCACGGCGCGGCGACCATCGCGACGGTGATCACCGCGACGACGCCGTACACACTCCAGGCGGCAGCGTCGTCGTGGGACGCCATGAGGTACGTGGCGACGCCCACGCCGGTCATCGCCAGCCCCATCGCCACGGCGACGGTGGCGGTGAACCGAAGCCACACCTGATCGACCGCGGCCGTGGGGAAGCCCACCCGACTACTGGCGGGGGGCGTCGCATGCCGGCGGATCACCGGCGCGCCGAAGGGCTCGAGCCGCGCCTCCCCCGGTGCGGTGGCGCTCGGTCGACCACCCGCATCCGCTGCAGCGGGCCCGGGGTCGTTCGACGACGCCGCCTGCCTCGCCCGCAGGAGCAGGGGTATCGCGCCGATGATGACGGCGGCCGACACCGCGATGACCGTGTAGAGCAGCCACGGGGTGTCCGATCCACCGGTGGCGACGGGTTGGGAGCTCCCGAGATCCACCAGCGCGACGATGGCGGCCACCGTAGCGCCGAGCGCCACCAGCCATGACACGACGGCGGCGATGACCAGGATGCGATCGGCCTGGTCGGGTGACCCCGGGCGCAGCCGTGATGCCCTGGTTGCCCCGTCTTCGACGTCCTGGATCATCAGCAGCTGGTCTGCCAGTCGTTGGTCTGCTGGGAGGCGATGGTCTGGCCGTCACTGGTGGTGATCTGGCAGTTCAATCGGCTCAACCGCAGCAGGCTCGATGCCTGGACCGAGCCGAACTCCGACATCGAGATGGGCGTCACCGTCAGCGACCACGGAATGTAGACGTTCTGCTGGGTGCGCTGCCGACCCGAGGCGTCGGTGTAGGTGACGGAGATGCGGTCGAGCGGGGCCTTGGTCCCCGTCACCGAATACGTGATGAAGCGTGGCCCCGCGGGTGCGGTGGTGGTCACTGGCGGTGGTCCCGTCTCGGCAGGTGGTGGTGGCGGGGGCGGCGCCGCTTCCTCGGTCGACGACGCGGGGGGCGGCGCCGGCGGCTCCTGGGTCACGGTCACGGTCTGCGGAGGCGGCGGTGGCGGTTCTTCGGTCGTCGTCGTGGGTGGTGGCGGCGGCGGGGTGGTCGTCGTGGTGATCTCGTCCTGGAAGGGCGGGACGGACGTCGTGGTGCTAGTACCGGGGGTCGCGAGGTTCTCGCTGTCGGTGCGGGTGACCAGCACGGCGACGGAGACCACCAGGGAGATCGCGGCGACGATGGCGACGACGCCGACCACCCAGGGCCAGCGCGGCGGGGGCGCGTCGTCGTCGGCGGCGGGTGGGGCGGAGTCGTAGGTGTCGTAGTCGTAGAGGGCCGCGTCCGGCGGCACGTAGGGTGCGCTGGTGAACTGTTCGGATTCGGGCGCGGAGTAGGCGCGCGAGTAGATCTCGGTCTCACCGGTCTTCGGCGCATCTCGGCCCGGTTCGTCCGGCCCGGGTGACTGCGACCCTGGAGAATCCGGTCCAGGGGGATTCGGCCCGCTCATCTACGACTGTCCTTTTCGCTGCCCAGGTGGCGCGACGTCAGCGTCGGTGTCGTCGCTGGTCGTGCCTCGGCAACCCTACCGAACTTGGCACCGGCGCGGTCCCCGCGGCACGACACGTCAGGCAACTGGGGCCATTTTCGTGACCTTGCGGTGTGGTCAGTGCTTCTCGGGGCCGGTGTAGAACTCGAACACCAGGCCCGCGGCGCTCGCCAACACGAAGCACGCTCCGGCCGCGATCATCCAGGGCAGCCACATTGCGATCGCCACCGCGGTGACCGACGCGGACAGCGCGATCAGCAGCGGCCACCAGCTGTGCGGCGCGTAGAAGCCCAATTCGCCTGCGCCGTCGGAGATTTCGGCGTCCTCGTAGTCCTCGGGGCGGGTGTCGAGCCGTCGCGCGACGAACCGGAAGAACGTGCCCGTGATGAGCGACAGACCCGTGGTGAGCACCAGGGCGGTGGTGCCCGCCCACTCGATGCCGCCGTAGGCGAAGATCGCGGTCAGCGTGCCGTACAGCACCGCCGCGAAGGCGAAGAACGCGGTCAGGAATTCGAACAGTCTCGCTTCGATGTGCATGCGGTGTCCCCTACTTGCTCGCCTGCGGAACTTGCTCGCCGCGTCGCGATTCGAACGGATGCGTCGTCACGGCCAGCCCCGGCAGGCCCACCGAGGCGAGCGCGTCGGCGTTGGTGCCGTTCGGATGGTCGATCCGGTATTGGAGGTAGGACTTGAAGACGTCTGGCTCCACCACCCGCACCTCGAAGTTCATCATCGAGTGATACGTGCCGCACATCTCGGTGCAGCGGCCGACGAACGCGCCCGTCTGCTCGATCTGCGTCACCTGGAAGACGTTGTCGGAGTTGTTCGCCTTCGGGTCGGGCATGACGTCGCGCTTGAAGAGGAATTCCGGCACCCAGAATCCGTGGATGACGTCCGCCGAGGCGATCTGGAACTCGATGCGCTTGCCCTTGGGCAGCACCAGGATCGGGATCTCGGTGGTGGTGCCCGTCGTCTCGACCTTGTCGAAGTTCAGGTAGGTGCGGTCCTCGGGGTTGAGGCCCTTGATCGCGCCGACGCGCTCCTCACCGTGGGCGTCGAGCCCCTCCGGCTTGGACACCATGGCGTTCTTGCGCGCGGTGTCGACGCCGTCGTAGGTGAGGGTGCCGTCCTTGAAGTCGATCTTCTGATAGCCGAACTTCCAGTTCCACTGGAAGGCGGTCACGTCGATGACCACGTCGGGGTTGGGATCCTTGTGCAGCATCTTCTCCTGCACCACGACGGTGAAGTAGAACAGCACCGAGATGATCAGGAACGGGACGACCGTGAGCACCAGCTCCAGCGGCATGTTGTAGCCGAACTGGCGGGGTAGCTCGGTATCGGTCTTCTTGTGCCGGTGAAAGGCGCTGGTCCAGAAGATGAGGCCCCAGACGATGACGCCGACGACCAGCGACGCGATCACCGACCACACCCACAGATCGCGGTTCAGCTTGCCTTCCGGCGTGATGCCGGTCGGCCAGCCGAGGCCGAAGATCGTCTGGTAGCTGCAGCCGCTGAGCAGAACCGCGGCTCCGCCCAGGACCAGCGCCAACGCCACCAACCGGAACCCGCGAGCGGTCACGCTGGTGCCTCCTAGAAATCGTGCAATCAGGCGAATACTACGCAGCGTAGACCACACCGGAGGCCCGCCGCGAAGCGACCGGGCCATGGTGAGGGTGTCGGTCCGGTGACGTCCTCCGCATTGGGCATACTGGCGCGGTGTGCGGACTGCTGGCCTACCTACGCAACCCGTCCGCCGACTCGTCTGCCGAGCTGGTGGACGCGGTGTCCGGAGCCACCCATCTGATGCGGCACCGGGGTCCCGACGAGCCGGGGACCTGGGCTGACGACGACACCCACGCCGACGTCGTCTTCGGCTTCAACCGCCTGTCGATCATCGACATCGCCCACAGCCACCAACCGCTGAGCTGGGGCCCGCCCGAACAACCCAACCGCTACCAGTTGGTCTTCAACGGCGAGATCTACAACTACCTCGAGCTACGCGAGGAGCTGACGGCGCGCCATGGCGCCGAGTTCGCCACCGACGGTGACGGCGAAGCGATCGTGGCGGGCTTCCACCACTGGGGCGTCGACGTCCTGCACCGGCTGCGCGGCATGTTCGCGTTCGCGCTGTGGGACACCGAGGAGCGCGAGTTGTTCTGCGCGCGCGACCCGTTCGGCATCAAGCCCCTCTTCGTGGCGACGGGTCCGGGCGGGACGGTCTTCGGCAGCGAGAAGAAGTGCCTCCTGGACCTCGCCCGGGAAGCCGGCGTCGACCTGGGCATCGACGAACGCGCGGTGCAGCACTACACCGTCCTGCAGTACGTGCCGGAGCCCGAGACGCTGCACCGCGGCATTCGCCGGCTGGAATCCGGCAGCTATGCCCGCACCAGGCCGGGCGGGCAGCCGGAGGTCACGCGGTACTTCGTGCCGCGGTTCGCCGCGGTGCCGTTCGCGGCGGGCTCCGAGCAGGCCCGCTACGACGAGATCACCGCCGTCCTGGAGGACTCGGTCGCCAAGCACATGCGCGCCGACGTCACGGTGGGCGCATTCCTGTCCGGGGGCATCGACTCGACGGCCATCGCGGCGCTGGCGATGCGACACAACCCCCGCCTCATCACGTTCACCACGGGCTTCGAGCGGGAGGGCTTCTCCGAGGTCGACGTCGCCGAGGCGTCGGCGGAGGCGATCGGCGCCCGCCACGTCACGAAGGTGGTCAGCCAGGCCGAGTTCGTGGCGGCGCTGCCCGAAATCGTCTGGTACTTGGACGAACCCGTCGCCGACCCCGCTCTGGTTCCGCTGTTCTTCATCGCCCGCGAAGCGCGCAAGCACGTCAAGGTGGTGTTGTCCGGCGAGGGTGCCGACGAGTTGTTCGGCGGGTACACCATCTATCGAGAACCGTTGTCGCTCAAGGCCTTCGACTACGTGCCGGGGCCGTTGCGACGCTCGCTGGGCAAGGCGTCGCGGCCGCTGCCCGAGGGCGTGCGCGGCAAGAGCCTGCTGCACCGCGGTTCGTTGACGCTGCAGGAGCGCTACTACGGGAACGCCAGGAGTTTCTCCGACGCCCAGCTGCGCGCGGTGCTGCCGGGCTTTCGGCCGGAGTGGACCCACACCGACGTGACGGCGCCGCTGTACGCCGAGTCGCAGGGCTGGGATCCGGTCGCGCGCATGCAGCACGTCGACCTGTTCACGTGGCTACGCGGGGACATCCTGGTCAAGGCCGACAAGATGACGATGGCCAACTCGCTGGAGTTGCGCGTGCCGTTCCTGGACCCCGAGGTGTTCGCGGTGGCGTCCAGGCTGCCCTTCGATCAGAAGATCACCAGGGCCACCACGAAGTACGCGCTGCGTCGCGCGCTGGAGCCGATCGTCCCCGCCCACGTACTCAACCGCGCGAAACTCGGCTTCCCCGTGCCGATTCGGCACTGGTTGCGCTCCGGCGAGCTGCTCGACTGGGCCTACGCGACGGTGGCGGCGTCACACGCCGACCATCTGGTCGACCTCGTCGAGGTGCGACGGCTGCTCGACGAGCACCGCACCGGAGCGGCCGACCACAGCCGCCGGCTGTGGACGGTGCTCATCTTCATGCTGTGGCACGCGATCTTCGTCGAGCACACCGTGGTGCCGCAGATCGCCGAGCCGACGTACCCCGTCCAGCTGTAGCTAGTTCAGCGCGGCGGCGATCTCCGTCGCGGCGTCGGCTCCGTAGGCCTCCGAGATCCGCGTGATGGCGCTGTCGCGGTCCCAGCTCCACTCCTGTGGGCCGGGCGCCTCGAGCACCAGCACGGCGACCAGGGAGGCCAGCTGTGCCGAACGTTCGAGGCTCAGCCCGGCGGAGCGGCCCGTGAGGAAACCCGCGCGGAAGGCGTCGCCGATGCCGGTCGGGTCGGCCTGATGCGTCTCGGGCACGACGTCGACGTGCACGCTAGTGCCGTCGGCCGACACCAGGTCGACGCCCTTGGGGCCCAGCGTCGTGACGCGCAGCCCGATCTGACTCATCACCTCGGCCTCGGTCCAGCCCGACTTCTGCAGCAGCAAATCCCACTCGTAGTCGTTGGTGAACAGGTAGGTGGCGCCGTCGATGAGCTTGCGGATCTCCTCACCGGACAGGCGGGCCAGCTGCTGCGACGGGTCGGCGGCGAAGGGCAGTCCCAGCGCCCGGCATTCCTCGGTGTGCAGGAACATCGCCTCGGGGTCGTTGGCGCCGACGATGACCAGATCGACGTTCTCGGTCCGCGAGGCGACGTCGGCGAGCGCGATGTTGCGCGACTCCGACATCGCTCCCGGGTAGAACGAGGCGATCTGGGCCATGTCCTCGTCGGTGGTGCAGACGAAGCGGGCGGTGTAGGCCGAGTCCGAGATGAGGACGCCGTCGCAGTTCACGCCGTGGGAGGTGAGCCAGCCGCGGTAGTCGTCGAAGTCCTTGCCCGCGGCGCCGACCAGCGCTACGTCGCCACCGAGGACGCCGATCGCGAACGCCATGTTCCCGGCGACACCACCGCGGTGCACGACGAGGTCGTCGACCAGAAAGCTCAGCGACACCTTCTGCAGGTGATCGGCCAGCAACTGTTCGGAGAACTTGCCGGGGAACTTCATCAGATGGTCGGTCGCGATGGAACCGGTCACCACAATCGTCACGAAGCGTCACCCTTCAAATTATTTAAACCGTCTACGTAAGACTAACCCGCAGGTCGGTGCGCTAGCCTAACAACGTCATGGCCGGACCAATCCCGTACCCCGAGTCCCCCCGCCCGGAATCGTCGTCCCAGCAGCCCTTTCCGCCACCCGGGATGCCGCCTGCCGGGATGCCGCAGCAGGGGCCCATGCCCTACCCGGGACACGTCCCGTCGGCCTACCCGGGCGCGCTGCCGCCGCCGGTCAACTATCCCCCGCCACCGCGCCGACGCCGTCTGCTGGTCGGCGGTCTCGGCGCGCTGGTCGTCGTCCTGGCGATCGCTCTCGTCGTATCCATCGTGATGGCCACCAAGCGCGGCGACGCCGGGCCTCCCGCGTTGTCGAACGCCTCGGCCACCACTGCGATTCAGGGGTATCTCGACGCGCTGACGAAGGGCGATGACGAGACGGTCGCCCGCAACAATTCGTGTGGGTTCTACGACGTCGTCACCGACCGCGAGACGGACATGACGCTCGCCAAGCTCGGCAGCGACGCGTTCCGCCGACAGTACGAGAAGGCGACCGTGGCCACGATCGACAAGATCGTGACGTGGTCGCAGTATCAGTACCAGGTGCTCTTCACGATGCGAGCCACCCCGGCGGGTCGCAGCCAGGGCTCGGTGCAGCGGCAGGGCATCGCCCAACTCCTGGTCCAGGACGGCACGATCCTGGTGTGCTCGTACCTGCCCCGCAACACCGGCCAGTTCTAGCCGCGGGTCACGCGGCGCGAACTGGCCGGGTTCGACTCAGTTGAACGAGTCGCCGCAGGCGCAGGAACCGCCGGCGTTGGGGTTGTCGATGGTGAAGCCGGTCTTCTCGATGCTGTCGACGAAGTCGATCGTCGCGCCCTGCAGGTAGGGGGCGCTCATGCGGTCGACGGTCAGCGTGACGCCGTTGAAGTCGACGTTGAGGTCGCCGTCGAGCGTGCGGTCGTCGAAGGCCAGCTCGTAGCGAAGTCCCGCGCAGCCGCCGGGCTGGACCGCGATGCGCAGGTTCAGATCGTCCCGACCCTCCTGGTCCAGCAGGGACTTGGCCTTCGCCGCGGCGGCGTCGGTGAGGATGGCTCCGTGAGCTGCGGTAGTCGTGGTGGTCGACTCGTCCTGAACAGTCATTCCTTCTCCCTAGTGCCAATCTTCGTCGAGGGGATCGTCGAGCGTTGGTGATGTCAACGGTACCCTGCCGGACCGCTATTCCCGACCCGTGGCGGCGTGCCATCGGGCCGCCGTCTGCAGGGCGAGGCCGTTGAGCTGGTGCGCGGCGTCCTCGATCGCCAGTCGAACCGAGCCGGCGAAGTCGGTGATCGAGTGGGCAGCGGTGATGCCTGCGGCGTGCAGGGCCGCGTCGTCGAGGGTGACCTGGCCCGCCAGCACCACCACCGGGGTGCCCGCGGCCCAGGCGGCCAGCGCGCTGACGACCTTGCCGTGCAGCGACTGGTCGTCGAACCGGCCCTCTCCGGTGACGATCACGTCGGCGTGGGCGACGTCGCCCGCCAACCCGGTGTGGTCGGCGATGACGGCCGCCCCCGATTCGCGACGGCCACCCAGCGCCAGCAACGCCGCCCCGAGGCCCCCGGCAGCGCCGGCCCCCGGTGCGGTCCTGACGTCGCGGCCGGTCGCCGCCTCCAGCGTGGCGGCCCATTCGGTCAGGCGCGTCTCGAGCAGCTCGACGGTGGCGGGATCGGCGCCCTTCTGCGGCCCGAACACGTGCGCCGCGCCGCGCGGGCCGAGCAGCGGATGCTCGACGTCGGTGGCCGCGATGAGCTCGACCGGAGCCAGCCGGGCGGCGGCCGCCGCCACCCCGCCGAGTGCGTCGACGAGGCCGCGGCCACCGTCGGTGCAGGCGCTGCCGCCCAACCCGACCACGATGCGGGTGGCGCCCGCGGACAGGGCGGCATCGACGAGTTGGCCGACTCCCCGGCTGTGGGCGTCGACGGCGGTGCGCAGGGTCGGCGGTCCTCCGAGCAGAGCCAGTCCACACGCCTGGGCGCATTCGACGTACGCGGTACCCGACGCCGCGTCGAGGACCCAGTGGGCGTTCACCTCGTCGGCGAGCGGTCCGCTCGTCGTGGCGCATCGTCGTTCGCCGAGCCGGCTGGCCAGCACGTCGACGAAGCCGGGGCCGCCGTCGGATTGGGGGGCGAGGGTGAGCTCGTCGGCGGGCCTGCCACGCGCCCATCCGTCGGCGATGGCCTCGGCCGCCTCGACGGCGGTCAGGCTGTCGCCGAAGCAGTCGGGGGCGATCAGCACGCGCAGCGCCTCGCTCATTGGCCAACGGTAGGTCCGTGGGGCCGGAGGTGCATGTCGGGCCGTACCGAAACGGAAGTAACCTGGCAGGCGTGAATCTGCTGGGTCGCAAGAAGGACAACTCCCCACCGGAGGCGGGCAACGGCTCCACGGTCGCCGAGGTGTCCGCCGGCGAACCGTCGGTCAGCCGTGTCACGGCTCCCAAGGGCAGGCCCACCCCCAAGCGCAACCAGCCGCGCGCCCGCGGTCCGGTGGCCCCCGCGCCGATGACGTCCGCTGAGGCGCGCAAGCGCAAGAAGGCGGTCAGGCAGTCGTTGACCAAGGAGGAGCGCAAGGCCGACAAGGTCACGCGCCGCGCCGAGATGGCCGAACGCCGCGAGAAGATGATGTCGGGCAACGACGCCTACCTACTCCCCCGCGACAAGGGCCCGGTGCGCAAGTACGTCCGCGACCTGGTCGACGCGCGGCGCAGTCTGCTCGGGCTGTTCATGCCCGCCGCGCTGGTCCTGGTGTTCGTCATGCTCACCCTGCCGACCGTGCAGATCCAGTACTACGTGCAGTTCGTGATGCTCGCCCTGGTCGTCGTCATGGTCGGCGACGGACTGCTGATCGGTCGCCGGGTCACCAAGGCCGTCGACGCGAAGTTCCCCGACCACACCGAGAGCGGGTGGAAGCTCGGGTTCTACGCGGCCAGTCGGGCGTCTCAGCTGCGCCGCATGCGGGCCCCGCGCCCACAGGTCGAGCGCGGCGCCACGGTCGCCTGACTCGGGTGCGCGTCCTCGCGCTCGGCGGCATCCGCTCCGGCAAATCGCAGTGGGCCGAGGCGGACATCGCCCGGTCCGCGGGCCCCGACGGGTCCGTCCGCTACGTGGCCACCGGCGCCGTCTCCGCGGAACCCGAGTGGGCGGAGCGGGTCGCCGCCCACCGCCTGCGCCGACCCGCCTACTGGTCGACGATCGAAAGTGCCGACGTGCCAACGCAATTGCGCGACGAACCGGGTGCACCCACCCTGGTCGACGACGTCGGCGGCTGGCTCGTCGCCGCCATGGACCGCCGCGGCGCCTGGACCGACGGGCGGATCACCGGCGACGTCGACGAACTGGTGGCCGCGGTCGACGCGTTCCACGGTCCGCTGGCCCTGGTCAGCCCGGAAGTCGGGTTGACCGTGGTGCCCGCGACACGATCCGGTCGGCGTTTCGCCGATGAACTGGGATCACTCAACCAACGGCTCGCGGCGGTGTGCGACCGCGTCGTACTCGTGGTGGCCGGTCAACCGCTGACGGTCAAGGAGTCACTGTGACGGACGCTGAACCCACCCTCGAGCCCAGCTCGGACGTCCCCGCGCTCGACGCGGCGGCGCAGGAGGCCGCCCGCGCGCGGCAGGGCCGGTTGACCAAGCCGCCCGGCGCGCTGGGTCGACTCGAGGAGCTGTCCATCTGGGTGGCGGCCTGCCAGGGCGAGTGCCCGCCACGCCAATTCGTCCGCCCACGGGTTGTCGTGTTCGCCGGTGATCACGGCGTGACGGCGGCGGGCGTGTCCGCGTTCCCCTCCGAAGTCACCGGACAGATGGTGGCGAACTTCGACGCGGGCGGCGCGGCGATCAACGTGCTCGCCGGACTCGCCGGGGCGACGGTGCGCGTGGTCGACATCGCGGTCGACTCCGCCGAGCCGCTGTCCGAGGCCATCGGCGCCCACCGGGTGCGGCGCGGCAGCGGGAACATCGCCGTCGAGGACGCGCTGACCGACGACGAGGCGACGGCCGCCGTGGCCGCGGGCCGGGCGATCGCCGACGAGGAGGTCGACGGTGGTGCCGACCTGCTGATCGCCGGTGACATGGGTATCGGAAACACCACGCCCGCAACGACATTGATCGCCGCCCTGACGTCATCGGAGCCCGTCGCGGTGGTGGGTCGCGGCACCGGGGTGGACGACGCGGGGTGGGCCCGCAAGACCGCCGCCATCCGGGATGCCCTCTTCCGGGCCCGCGACGTGACGTCGGATCCCGTTGCGCTGCTTCGGGTCTGCGGCGGCGCCGACCTCGCCGCGATGGCCGGCTTCCTCGCCCAGGCCGCGGTGCGCCGCACGCCGGTGCTGCTGGACGGCGTCGTGGTCACCGCGGCCGCGCTGGTCGCCGCTCGACTCTCCCCCGGCGCGTCGCAATGGTGGCAGGCCGGCCACCGCTCGACCGAACCCGCGCACAGCCTCGCGCTCGCGCACCTCGGCTTGGAGCCGATCGTCGACCTGGGCATGCGCCTCGGCGAGGGCACCGGCGCTGCGGTGGCACTGCCCGTGCTGCGCGCCGCCGTCGCGACGCTGGCGTCGATGGCCACCTTCGACGAGGCCAACGTCACCGATTCACCGTGATCGGTTCGCTCGCATCGGCTTTCGCGTTCGCCACCGTGCTACCGGTGCGCACCGACCACCCCTTCGGCAGGGGTGCCCTCACCGCGCTCCCCGTGGTCGGGGTGGTCCTCGGCGCGGTGGCGGCCGCGGCGGCCTGGGCGGCGACACAGGCGTTCGGCCCCGGGCTGCTGACGGGCCTGGCGGCGGTGGCCGTGCTCCTGCTGACCACCCGCGGCCTGCACGTCGACGGCTTCGCCGACACCGTGGACGGCCTGGGGTGTTACGGCCCGCCCGAGCGGGCGCTCCAGGTCATGCGCGACGGGACGGCGGGACCGTTCGGCGTGGCGGCGATCGTCGTGACGGTCGCAGTGCAGGGTGCGGCGTTCACGCTGCTGGATCCGCTGGCGATCGTGGTGGCCGTGACGACGGGCCGCGTCGCGGTGGTGCTGGCCTGCCGTCGCTCGGTGCCGGCCGCACCGGGTAGCACCCTCGGCGCCCTGGTGGCCGGCACGCAACCCCGGTGGGTCGGTGCCGCCTGGGCCGTCGCACTGGCCGCGGTTGCGACACTGGCCACCGGACGACCCTGGCAGGGCCCGGTGGCGGTGGCGGTCGCGCTCGTGGTCACCGTCGGACTGGTGGCGCACTGCGTGCGACGGTTCGGCGGCATCACCGGTGACGTGCTCGGCGCGTGCGTCGAGGTGGCGACGACGATCGGCGCCCTCGGCCTGGCCGTCCGTTAGCCGAGGCGCGTCATCCAGTCGTGGGTGTCGGCGAACTTGCCGCGCTGGATCCCGGTGAGGGTGTCGCGCAGGGCCATCGTGACCTCCCCCGGCTGACCGTCGGCGATGGTGAACTCGCCGTCGCCGGACTTCACGTGCGACACCGGCGTGATGACCGCGGCGGTCCCGCACGCGAACACCTCGGTGATCTCCCCCGCGGCGGCCTTCTTCTGCCACTCGTCGACGTCGATCTTGCGCTCCTCGACGGAGAAGCCTGCGTCGGTTGCCAAGTGCAGCAACGAATCTCGCGTGATCCCGGGCAGCAGCGAGCCGCTGAGCTCGGGGGTCACCAGCCGGGCCGCACCCCCGCTGCCGAAGACGAAGAACAGGTTCATCCCGCCCATCTCCTCGACGTAGCGGCGCTCGATGGCGTCGAGCCACACGACCTGGTCACACCCGTGCTCGGCCGCCTCGGCCTGGGCCAGCAGCGACGCGGCGTAGTTGCCGCCGAACTTGGCCGCACCGGTGCCGCCGGGGCTGGCCCGCACGTACTCCGTCGACAGCCACACCGAGACCGGCTTGATGCCGCCCTTGAAGTAGGCACCCGCGGGCGACGCGATCACCAGGTAGCGGTACTCGATCGCGGGCCGCACGCCCAGACCCGGCTCGGTGGCGAAGATGAACGGCCGCAGGTAGAGCGACTGTTCGCCGCCCGCCGCGGGCACCCAGTCACCGTCGACGGCGATGAGCTGCCGCAGCGATTCCAGGAACAGCTCGTCGGGGAGTTCGGGGATGGCCAGTCGACGCGCCGACGTCCGCAGCCGCGCCGCGTTGGCCTCCGGGCGGAACGACACGATCGAGCCGTCGAGCCAGCGGTAGGCCTTCAGCCCCTCGAAGACCTCCTGCGCGTAGTGCAGCACGATCGCCGACGGGTCGAGTTCGATGGGACCGTAGGGGACGACCTTCGCGTCGTGCCAGCCGCGGCCGTCGGTGTAGTCGATCGACACCATGTGGTCGGTGTGGAAGCGCCCGAACCCGGGGTCGGACAGGATGCCGGCACGTACCTCGTCGCTCGCCGGACTCGAAGAGCGGGCAAGCGTGAACTCGAGGGGGCCGTCAGTCATGGGCCGATTGTATAACCCATGACTACCGAGTTTTGGCCGCCACGAACGGCGGTGTCACGACCTCGCATTCGAGCGAACGTCCCCGTACGTCCACCGCGACGCGCTTCCCGTCGGTGACGCCCGCGTCGGCGTCGACGAGCGCCAGCGCGATGCCGAGTTTCAATGTCGGAGAAAAGGTTCCCGACGTCGTGACGCCGATCTCGCGGTCACCGTCGAGCACGGTCATGTCGGCGCGCAGCACCCCGCGCCCGACCGCCTTCAGGCCACGCAGCAACCGGCGCGGCCCGGCCTCCTTCTCTGCCAGCAGTGCGTCGCGGCCCCAGAAGGCGTCCTTCTTCCAGCCGATCGCCCACCCGCAGCGGGCCTGTAGCGGCGAGATCTCCGGCGACAGTTCGTGACCGTGCAGCGGGTAGCCCATCTCGGTGCGCAGCGTGTCGCGGGCGCCGAGTCCGGCGGGCTCCCCGCCCGCGGCCCGGACCGCCTCGACCAGGGCGTCGAACACCACCCCGGCGCGATCCCAGTCCGGCAGCAATTCGAAGCCCTGCTCGCCGGTGTAGCCGGTGCGACACACGCGGACGGGCACGCCGTCGAACTCCGCGTCGGCGTAGCCCATGTAGTCCATGTCGGTCGGCAGGCCCAGTGCGCGGAGCACGTCGGTGGACCTGGGCCCCTGCACCGCGAGCACGGCGTAGGACCGGTGCTCGTCGGTGACGGTCACGCCGTCCGGCGCGTTGGCCTGCAACGCGGCGACCACGGCGGCGGTGTTGGCCGCGTTCGGCACCAGGAACACCTCGTCGTCGGAGACGTAGTAGGCGATCAGGTCGTCGATGACGCCGCCAGAGTCGTTGCAGCACAACGTGTATTGCGCCTTGCCGGGTCCGATGCGGCGCAGGTCGTTCGTCAGTGCGGCGTTCACGTACTCCGCGGCGCCCGGCCCCTTCACCAGAGCCTTGCCGAGATGGCTGACGTCGAAGAGGCCGACGGCGGTGCGCGTGGCGTTGTGCTCGGTCACGGTGCCCGCGTAGGACACCGGCATGAGCCATCCCCCGAATTCGGCGAAGCTCGCCCCCAATTGACGGTGGCGATCCTCCAACGGGCCCTTCAGCAGGTTCTCACTCACAGCGAGCCAGCGTAGTGCCCCCGGCTAGGGTGAACTGCGTGAGCACCGCACCTGGCTACCAGTCCCCCACCGTCACCGTCTCGGCCTCGCTACCCAAGCGCGCCGGCGGATCGGTACTGATCGTTCCCGTCGCGACGGGTGACGACGACCAGGCCAGGGTGGTCGCCAATCCATTCCTCGACGCCGCGGCGGTCGGCGAGATCGAGGGGGCCCTCAAGGCGCTCGGCGCCAAGGGTGGCGCCGATCAGACGACGCGGGCGGTAGCCGCGTCGCTGCCGTTCGCCAGCGTGCTGGCGGTCGGCCTCGGCAAGGCCCGCGAGGAGTGGTCGCAGGAGGCGGTTCGCCGCGCGGCCGGCGTCGCGGCCCGCGCGCTGAGCGGCACGGAGAGCGTCGTCACCACGCTCTCGGAGCTCGACGTGGCCGCGGCCGTGGAGGGTCTGATCCTGGGCTCCTACCGGTTCGCCGACTTCCGCAGCACCAAGACCGCGCCCAAGGATGCGCCCCTGGCCAAGATCACGGCACTGGCCACCGCCAAGTCCGCGAAGACCGAGGCCGTCCGCGGGACCGACGTCGCCACCGCGGTCGCCACCGCCCGCGATCTCGTCAACACTCCTCCGAGTCACCTGTTCCCCGACGAATTCGCGAAGCGCGCAAGGGCTCTCGGCGAGTCGGTCGGACTGCGGGTGGAGATCCTCGACGAGAAGGGGCTCGAGAAGGGCGGCTACGGCGGCATCGTCGGCGTCGGCAAGGGGTCCTCACGGCCACCGCGACTGGTCCGCCTGACCCACGCGGGCGGTTCGCGAAAGAGCAAGAAGGTGGCGCTCATCGGCAAGGGCATCACGTTCGACACCGGTGGCATCTCCATCAAGCCCGCGGCCAACATGCATCACATGACGTCCGACATGGGCGGCGCGGCGGCCGTCATCGCGACCGTCGTCCTGGCCGCCAAGCAGCAGTTGCCGATCGACGTCGTCGCCACGGTGCCGATGGCGGAGAACATGCCGTCGGCCACCGCGCAGCGGCCCGGTGACGTGCTGACGCAGTACGGCGGCATCACCGTCGAGGTGCTCAACACCGACGCCGAGGGCCGACTCATCCTCGCCGACGCGATCGTGCGGGCGTGCGAGGACGACCCCGACTACCTGATCGAGACCTCGACGCTGACCGGCGCGCAAACCGTGGCACTCGGCAGCCGCACCCCCGGCGTGATGGGGAGCGACGCGTTCCGCGACCGGGTCGCCACGACGTCGCAGGCGATCGGCGAGAACGCGTGGGCGATGCCGCTGCCCGACGAACTGAAGGACGACTTGAAGTCGACGGTCGCCGACCTGGCCAACGTCAGCGGGTCGCGCTACGCGGGCATGCTGGTGGCGGGGGTGTTCCTGCGCGAGTTCGTCGCCGACGGCGTGCAGTGGGCCCACATCGACGTCGCCGCACCGGCCTACAACACCGGCGGGCCGTGGGGTTACACCGGCAAGGGTGGTACCGGCGTACCGGTTCGCACGATGTTCGCCGTGCTCGAGGACATCGCCAAGAACGGCTGACGCCGGGGACTCAGAGCTCGCGCCGGCGTTCGCGGTCGCGCTTGATGCGCTCGCGGGCATCGTGATCGCGCATGCGCTGGGGGTAGCCAACCTTCTGGACGTCGTAGACCGGGATGCCGAGCTGAGCGTTGAGCCGACGCGCGCCCTTCTCGCCACCGGTGCGCCGACGGGTCCACTCGCCGTCGGCGGCGACCAGCACGACGGTCAGTTCGGTGACGGTCGTCTTGGGTTCGACGAAGGCCTCGACGCCATGGTGCTCGGCGACCCACCGGCGCAGGTACTCCACGTCGGCGGAGGGATCGCGGCCGTCGGCGCGGCGTCGCTGACGAAACGTGTCGAACAGTCCCAACGCAATCCCTCTCTCCTCGGCCTCCTTCAATGGTGCCAGAGCACCAAGTGGACCGGTCTGCGGCGACCGGTGGCCACGGACGTGACAGGATGGGTGCCGAGCATTTCGGCCCGATACGAGCGACCGTTCGAGGAGTCAACGCACATGGCCATCACCGTCCAGATGCCCGCACTCGGTGAGAGCGTCACCGAGGGGACCGTCACGCGATGGCTGAAGCAGGAAGGCGACACCGTCGAGGTCGACGAGCCCTTGCTCGAGGTGTCCACCGACAAGGTCGACACCGAGATCCCCTCTCCCGCCGCGGGCGTCCTGACGAAGATCATCGCGAACGAGGACGACACCGTCGAGGTCGGCGGCGACCTCGGAACCATCGGTGACGCGGGCGAGGGTGGCGACGAAAGTGCTTCTGGCGGCGGCGAAGCCGAGGCGGCACCCGAACCGGAACCCAAACCCGAACCGGAACCCGAGCCCGCTGCGAAGGAGGAGCCCGCCGCATCCAGCCAGCCGGCCGCGTCCTCCGGTGGCGGGGAGTCGACGTCGGTCGTGATGCCCGAGCTGGGCGAGTCGGTCACCGAGGGCACCGTCACGCGCTGGCTCAAGAAGGTCGGCGACACGGTCGAGGTGGACGAGCCACTGGTCGAGGTCTCCACCGACAAGGTCGACACCGAGATCCCCTCGCCCGTCGCGGGCACCCTGCTGTCGATCACCGCCGACGAGGACGACACCGTCGCCGTGGGTGGCGAGCTGGCCAAGATCGGTGCGGAGGGCGCGGCGCCCTCGCAGTCGGCCCCCGAGCCGGAGCCCGAACCCGAACCAGAGCCGGAGCCCGAACCCGAGCCAGAGCCGGAACCCGCGCCGAAGGCCGAAGAGCCCAAGCCCGAACCGAAGCCCGAACCCAAGCCGGAGCCCAAGCCCGAACCGAAGCCCGAACCCCAGCCAGAGCCCGCACCGGCTGCGGCCGCTCCGTCGGGTGACGGCAGTCCGTACGTGACGCCGCTGGTGCGCAAGCTGGCCTCGGAGAACGGCGTCGATCTGGGGTCGGTCAAGGGCACCGGCGTCGGGGGACGCATCCGCAAGCAGGACGTGCTGGCGGCCGCGGAGGCCAACAAGGCGCCCGCTGCGCCCCCCGCTGCGGCCGAGGCGCCGGCAGCGGCCGCCCCGTCGAAGGCGCCCGCGCCGGCGCCCGCACTGGCGCACCTGCGTGGCACCACCCAGAAGGCCAACCGGATCCGCCAGATCACGGCCAAGAAGACGCGCGAATCCCTGCAGACCACAGCGCAATTGACGCAAACCCATGAGGTCGACCTGACCAAGATCGTGGCGCTGCGCGCCCGCGCCAAGGCGACGTTCCAGGAACGCGAGGGCGTCAACCTGACCTTCCTGCCGTTCTTCGCGGTCGCCGTCATCGACGCCCTCAAGGCGCACCCGAACGTCAACGCCAGCTACGACGAGGACTCCAAGCAGATCACCTACTACGACGCCGAGCACCTCGGCTTCGCGGTCGACACCGAACAGGGTCTGCTGTCCCCCGTCGTCCACAACGCCGGTGACCTGTCCCTCGGCGGGCTGGCCAGGGCGATCGCCGACATCGCGGCCCGCGCCCGGTCGGGCAACCTCAAGCCCGACGAACTGTCCGGGGGCACGTTCACCATCACCAACATCGGCAGCCAGGGCGCGCTCTTCGACACCCCCATCCTGGTGCCACCGCAGGCGGCGATGCTGGGTACGGGCGCGATCGTCAAGCGCCCGCGCGTGGTGGTCGACGAGAACGGCAACGAGTCGATCGGCGTGCGCTCGGTCTGCTACCTGCCGCTGACCTACGACCACCGACTCATCGACGGCGCCGACGCCGGTCGCTTCCTGACCACCATCAAGCGTCGCCTCGAAGAAGGAGCGTTCGAGGCCGACCTCGGACTCTGACGACGTGGCCAACGGAGTCGGGCCGTCGGCCTCGGGTCGTGCCGTCATCGCGATAGCCGGTTCCTCGGGACTGATCGGTTCGGCGTTGACGTCGGTGCTGCGCTCGGCCGACCATCGCGTGCTGCGACTGGTGCGGCGCGCGCCGGCCGCCGCCGACGAGGTGTTCTGGAATCCCGACACCGGCGAGTTCGACGCGGCCGCGCTGCGCGGTGCCGACGCCGTGATCAACCTGTGCGGCGTCAACGTTGCGGGCAAGCGCTGGTCCGGCGCCTTCAAGCAGAGCCTGCGCGACAGCCGAATCGGCCCGACCGAGGTGCTGTCCCGGTGCGTCGTGGAAGCCGGGGTGCCGGTGCTGATCAACTCCAGCGCGGTCGGCTACTACGGCGACGGGCGCGACCGGGTGCTCGACGAGTCGGCGCCGGCCGGCCACGGCTTCCTCGCCACGCTGTGCCAGGACTGGGAGGCGGCGACCCACACCGCCAGCAGCGCCGGCGTACGGGTCGTGCTCGTCCGCACCGGGCTGGTGCTGTCCCCGCGCGGCGGGTTGTTCGGCCGACTGAAACCAATCTTCTCGCTGGGCCTGGGCGCCCGGCTGGGCAGCGGACGGCAGTACATGCCGTGGATCAGCATGGAGGACGAGGTACGGGCGTTGCTGTTCGCGATCGGCCACGACGATCTCGCCGGCCCGCTGAACGCGACGGGTCCCGCGCCGGTCACCAATGCCGAATTCACCGCGGCGCTCGGCCGGGCCCTCAACCGGCCGACGCCACTGCCGGCCCCCGCCTTCGCCATTCGCGCGCTGCTCGGCGAATTCGCCGACGAGGGTCTGCTCATCGGGCAGCGCGCCATACCGTCGGCGCTGGAGCGGGCGGGTTTCGAGTTCCACCACAACACCATCGGCGAGGCGCTGGCCTACGTCTCCGCTCCCGCGGGCGCCTGACCGCGTAGCGTCGACGTCATGGCGGCAGCATCGGTCCGGTCGAGCAATACGGCGGTCGACGTGCGCCGACTGGGCTCGCTGGACTATCGCGACGCCTGGCAACTGCAACGCGAACTGGCCGACGCCAGGGTCGCCGGCGGTCGCGACACGCTCCTGCTCCTCGAACACCCCGACGTCTACACCGCGGGCAAGCGCACCGAACCGCACGAGCGTCCGGTCGCCTCGAGCACGCCCGTCGTCGACACCGACCGCGGCGGCAAGATCACGTGGCACGGCCCCGGCCAACTCGTCGGCTACCCCATCATCGGCCTGGCCGAACCCCTCGACGTGGTGAAATTCGTTCGCCGACTTGAGGATTCGTTGATCGCGGTGTGCGCGGCGTTCGGGCTGACCACCGGGCGGGTCGAGGGGCGTTCGGGGGTGTGGGTCCCGTCCGACGCCGGCAGGCCCGCGCGCAAGGTCGCCGCGATCGGCATCAGGGTGGCGCGGGCGACGACGCTGCACGGCTTCGCACTCAACTGCGACTGCGACCTCTCGGCGTACCAATCGATCGTGCCGTGCGGCATCTCCGACGCCGGTGTCACGTCTCTGACGGCCGAACTGGGGCGACGGATCACGGTCGACGACGTCGCCGACGCCGTGGGGCGGGCCGTCCTCGACTCCCTCGACGGCCGACCGGCGCTAGCATTGACCCAGTGAGCATCGAGCCTTCCGAGATCGCCAAGCTGCCCGTGTCGCCCAGCGGCCGCAAGCTGCTGCGGCTGGAGGTCCGCAACGCCGAGACGCCGATCGAGCGCAAGCCGCCGTGGATCAAGACCAAGCTGAAGATGGGTCCGGAGTACACGGAGCTCAAGAAGCTCGTCCGGCGCGAGGGCCTGCACACCGTCTGCGAGGAAGCGGGCTGCCCCAACATCTACGAGTGCTGGGAGGACCGCGAGGCCACGTTCCTCATCGGCGGCGAACAGTGCACCCGTCGGTGCGACTTCTGCCAGATCGACACCGGCAAGCCCGCAGAGCTGGATCGCGACGAGCCCCGCCGCGTCGCCGAGAGCGTGCAGGCGATGGGGTTGCGCTACTCCACGGTCACGGGCGTCGCCCGCGACGACCTGCCCGACGGCGGCGCGTGGCTGTACGCCGAAACGGTGCGCCAGATCAAGGAACTCAACCCCAACACCGGTGTCGAGCTGCTGATCCCCGACTTCAACGCGATCCCCGAACAGCTCGAGACGGTCTTCGAGACGCGGCCGGAAGTGTTGGCGCACAACGTCGAAACCGTGCCGCGCATCTTCAAGCGCATCCGACCGGCGTTCCGCTACGACCGCAGCCTGGCCGTGATCACCGCGGCGCGCGACTACGGGTTGGTCACCAAGAGCAACCTCATCCTCGGCATGGGCGAGACGCCCGACGAGGTGCGCACGGCCCTGCGGGATCTGCGCGACGCGGGGTGCGACATCATCACCATCACCCAGTACCTACGGCCCACCGTGCGGCACCATCCGGTCGATCGGTGGGTCAGGCCCGAGGAGTTCGTGGAGCACGCCCGCTTCGCCGAGGAACTCGGGTTCCCCGGCGTGCTGGCCGGGCCGCTGGTGCGCTCGTCCTATCGGGCCGGAAAGTTGTACGCCCAGGCGGCACAGCTGCGGAATCCCAGCGGCCCACCCGTATCCTGATCCCATGGCGAAGACTCGCAACACGGGTGCGGACAAGGCCGCCAAGGCCGAGGCAAAGGCTGCGCGCAAGGCTGCCTCCAAGGAGCGCCGGAGTCAGCTCTGGCAGGCGTTCCAGATCCAGCGCAAGGAGGACACCCGACTCCTGCCGTACATGATCGGCGCCTTCGTGCTGATCGTCGCGGTCGCGGTCGTCGTCGCCGTGCTCAGCGGCAGCGCGTTCACCGCGGTCATGGTCATCCTGCTCGGCATCGTGCTCGGCGCCCTCGTCGCCTTCATCATCTTCGGGCGTCGGGCGCAGAAGTCGGTGTACCGCAAGGCCGAGGGCCAGAGCGGCGCCGCGGCGTGGGCCCTGGAGAACCTCAGGGGCAAGTGGCGGGTCACCCCCGGGGTCGCTGCGACCGGACACTTCGACGCCGTGCACCGCGTGATCGGCAGGCCCGGCGTGATCTTCGTCGGCGAGGGCTCGGCCACCCGCGTCAAGCCGCTGCTGGCGCAGGAGAAGAAGCGCACCGCCCGGCTGATCGGCGACGTCCCGATCTATGACTTCGTCGTCGGCAACGGCGAGGGCGAGGTGCCACTGGCGAAGCTCGAACGACACCTGACCAAGCTGCCCGCCAACATCACGGCCAAGCAGATGGACGGGTTGGAGTCGCGGCTGGCTGCGCTGGGATCGCGCATCGGCCCCTCCGCGATGCCGAAGGGTCCGCTGCCCGCCGGCGCCAAGGTGCGCGGCATGCAGCGGAGCGCACGCCGCAAGTAGGGCAGGCGCGACCTCAGCGCCGCACGATGGCCGTGCCGGTCAACCGGTCCTGAAAGCCGCGCCCGTCGGCGTCGGTGAATAGCGCCGGCACGACGAACGCGACGAGCAACCCGCGGCAGAGCGCCCGGCCGAGGCCGACGTGCACCCGATGATCGACCGACGTCACCCGCAGCCCGAGCGCGTATTGCCCCGGCGTGAACCCGAACAGCCGGACCGAGGCGACGCCGAGCAGCAGCCAGACGCCCATGATCGCGGTCGAGCCGATCTGCGATCCGAAGAACTTCTCGGAGCTGACGACGCCGACCGTGACAGCCAGACTGGCCAGCCCGTAAGCGATGAACCAATCGATCAGTAGCGCGACGATGCGGCGGCCCACGCCGACGAGCGAGCCCGCGCCGGCGGCGGGCAAACCGAGACGCTGGCCGGGAAAGTCGTTGGGCCCCTGGGTGGCGTCGCCGGCCTCCGAGGGCGGCGGGCCGGACAGCCAGGAACCGAAGGTACGCGCCATGTATTCAGCATAGGTTGGGCGTTCGAGACACAGACTGCGTAACGTCGGCGCAACATGCGTTTGACCGCAGCGCAATGTGTTGTACCTAGCGTAACCGGCGGATTACCACCAAGAAGGAGACTACGCAGTGGCAGAAAAGACCGCGGACGACATCTTCAAGCTGATCAAGGACCAGAGCGTCGAGTACGTCGACATTCGATTCTGCGATCTGCCCGGTGTGGTTCAGCACTTCTCGATCCCGGCCTCGGCCTTCGACGAGAGCGTCTTCGAGGACGGCCTCGCGTTCGACGGTTCGTCCGTCCGCGGTTTCCAGTCGATCCACGAGTCCGACATGATGCTGTTGCCGGATCCCGAGACCGCGCGCATCGACCCGTTCCGGCACGCCAAGACACTCAACCTCCAGTTCTTCGTGCACGACCCGTTCACCCGCGAGGCGTACTCGCGCGATCCCCGCAACGTGGCCCGCAAGGCCGAGAACTACCTCGCCAGCACCGGCATCGCCGACACCGCGTACTTCGGCGCCGAGGCCGAGTTCTACATCTTCGACTCAGTGACCTTCGACTCCAAGATCAACGGCACCTTCTACGAGGTCGACTCCGAGTCGGGCTGGTGGAACACCGGCGAACCGTTCGAGTCGGACGGCAGCCCCAACCTGGGCTACAAGGTCCGCCAGAAGGGTGGCTACTTCCCCGTCGCGCCGTACGACCACTACGTCGACCTGCGCGACGAGATGGCGACCAACCTGCAGAACGCGGGCTTCACGCTCGAGCGCGGCCACCACGAGGTCGGCACCGCTGGCCAGGCCGAGATCAACTACAAGTTCAACACGCTGCTGGCGGCCGCGGACGACGTGCTGCTGTTCAAGTACATCATCAAGAACACCGCGTGGAAGAACGGCAAGACCGTCACCTTCATGCCGAAGCCGCTGTTCGGTGACAACGGCTCGGGCATGCACGCCCACCAGTCGCTGTGGAAGGACGGCAAGCCGCTGTTCCACGACGAGTCGGGGTATGCCGGGCTGTCCGACCTGGCCCGCCACTACATCGGCGGCATCCTGCACCACGCGCCGTCGCTGCTGGCGTTCACCAACCCGACGGTCAACTCCTACAAGCGTCTGGTGCCGGGCTACGAGGCCCCGATCAACCTGGTCTACAGCCAGCGCAACCGGTCGGCGTGCGTGCGCATCCCGATCACCGGCAACAACCCGAAGGCCAAGCGCCTCGAGTTCCGCTGCCCCGACAGCTCCGGCAACCCGTACCTGGCGTTCGCGGCGATGCTGATGGCCGGCATCGACGGCATCAAGAAGAAGATCGAGCCGTTGGCGCCCGTCGACAAGGACCTCTACGAGCTGCCTCCGGACGAGGCCGCCAACATCCCGCAGGCGCCGACGTCGCTGTCGGCGGTGATCGACCGTCTCGAGGAGGATCACGAATACCTCACCGAGGGCGGCGTGTTCACCGAGGACCTGATCGACACCTGGATCTCGTACAAGCGCGAGAACGAGATCATGCCGATTCAGATCCGTCCGCACCCCTACGAGTTCTCGCTGTACTACGACGTGTAAGTCGGCCACACAGCACCCGGGTCCACCCGTCCGGCGTTTCGCCGGGCGGGTGGACTCGTTCGTACCCGGCTTGGGAGACCGCTAAGCCCGAACGTGGCGCTCTCGCGGGCTAGTTCCTCGGCCGTCTGCGTATGCACCACTGGTAACACCAGCAACGTACTTATCACCTGTGTCATGCGTCATCGTCATTATTTGCCAGACCACCTAGCTGTCGTTATATTCCCTGCTAGGGGGGATAAACATGAAGAAAAGAATGGTCTTTGCCGTCTCGATGGCGGCTATCGCGGGGATGGCTTGGGCTCCGCAGGCAAACGCCGATGTACATCCCGGCTGTCAGAATGATCGCTGGGGATTTCTGGGCCTACAGACGCGCAGTATCTGCGACGGGCCTAAGCAGGCAGACGGCAGTTGGGTGCGTTTTCGGATGGTGTGGGTGCCGGCGCATCAAGTCCCGATCAGTACCAGCTGCGACGAATACAGCTGTTCCACCAGCGGCGGTTATTGGCAGGACGAGCAGGTCTTCGAGAAGGTGAAGTATCCCGTCACCCCGGACACGGTGGTGCCGGGTGAACCCGACTGGCTGCCGCCTACGTACACCGACGCAGGTGGATTCACACCGGTGAACTTCAACTAACCGGGAGTAGCGGACCTCTTGGCTCGCGTCGCTCGCTGCGCCCCGACGGATGAATCATCAGTCGACACAACCGATTTGGCGGCCGTCGTCAACAGATGTTGACGCCCTACAGTCCGTTGTCAGTACCGGACCGCCCACACCCGTCAGCTGCGGGGCCACGTCCGCGGCGATACCCCGCGCGCATGCGTCAACAGATGATGACGCGCGTCGGCCAACGGCGGCAGCGATGCCGCGCGCGAAGATCGCCAGTCGGCGCACCCTAGTTGGCGGGTGTCGTCAACAAATGTTGACGCCTCGCGCTCCGTTGTCAGTGCCGGAGCCGCCCACACGCGTCAGCTGCGGGGCCACGTCCGGGCGGAAGCGCTGAGTTCGTCTGCCGCCCTAGCTTCCGAACACCCTGAGCACCACGCCCTTCGCGCGGCGGGTCACCCGGAGGTAGTTGTCGAGGAATTCACCACCGTCGCCGTTGCGCCAGCCCGCGGCGACCGCGACGGCATTGAGCTGGCGGCCGGGCCCCGGTAGCTGATCGGTCGGCTTGCCGCGCACCAGCACCAGCGCATTGCGGGCCCGCGTGGCCGTCAGCCACGCCTGCCGCAGCAGGTCGACGTCGCCCTCGGCGATCAGCTCGGCCGCTCCGATGGCGTTGAGCGTGTCCAGCGTCGAGGTGCTGTGCAGTGCTGGGATCTGGTGGGCGTACCGGAGTTGCAGCAACTGGACGGTCCACTCGACGTCGGCGAGGCCGCCGCGGCCCAGCTTGGTGTGGGTGTTGGGGTCCGCGCCGCGAGGTAGCCGCTCGGCATCGATACGGGCCTTGAGCCGCCGGATCTCGAACACCGCGTCGGTCGACACGCCGCCCGGCGGGTACCGCACCCGGTCCACCATCAGCAGGAACCGCAGGCCGAGGTCGTCGTCGCCGGCGACGCGGTGCGCGCGCAGCAGCGCCTGCACCTCCCAGGTCTGGGCGAAGCGCGTGTAGTAGGCCTCATACGAGGCGAGCGTGCGTACCAGCGGGCCGGATCTGCCCTCCGGCCGCAGGTTGGCGTCCACGTCGAGCGGCGGATCGGCACTCGGCGAACCGAGGACCTTGCGCACCTGCTCGGCAATCGTCACCGACCACTTCACGGCCACGGATTCCTCTGCGCCACCGAGGGGTTCGCACACGAATAGGACGTCGGCATCGGAGCCGTAGCCCAACTCGCCGCCGCCGAGCCTGCCCATTCCGATCACCGCGATGCGGGCCGGCGGACCGCCCTCGGGGGTGTTCGCGCGGATGACGACGTCGAGGGCGGCCTGCAGGACGGCGACCCACACCGAGGTCAGCGCCGCGCAGACGTCGGTGACCTCGAGCATGCCGAGCAGGTCGGCCGAGGCCACCCGCGCCAGCTCCCGACGGCGCAGCGTCCTGGCCGCGGCGATGGCGCGGGCCGGCTCCTCCTGCCGCGACGCCGCCGCGATCAGCGCACGGGCCAACCCGTCCGGCTCGACCTCGAGGAGCTTCGGTCCCTTCGGCCCGTCGGCGTACTGCTGAATCACCTCGGGGGCACGCATCAGCAGTTCCGGCACGAACGCCGACGTGCCGAGCACGTGCATCAAGCGCTTCGCGACGGCGCCCTCGTCGCGCAGCGACGCCAGGAACCACCGCTGGTCGGCGAGGTGGTCGCTGAGCCGCCGGTAGGACAGCAGCCCGGCATCGGGGTCCGGCGTGTCCGACAGCCAGTCCAGCAACGTCGGCAACAGCACCTGCTGGACGCGGCCGCGCCTCCCGCTGCTCCCGGTCAGCGCGGCGAGGTGGGTGAGCGCGCTCTGCGGACCCTCGTAACCCAGTGCGGCGAGCTGACGTTCGGCGGCCTCGGGTGACATCGACGCCGAGAACTCGACGGTCTGGCCCTCCACGGATTCGAGCAACGGTTGATAGAACAGCTTGGCGTGCAAACGCGAGACGCGCAGGCTCTGGCGCTTGAGTTCCTCCCGCAGGACGCCCAGCGCATCGTGCTGACCGTCGGGTCGCATGTGCGCGGCGCGGGCCAGCCACCGCAGCCCCTCCTCGTCATCCGGCTCGGGCAGCAGGTGGGTGCGCTTGAGCCGCTGCAGCTGCAGGCGGTGCTCGAGCAGTCGCAGGAATTCATAGGACGCCGTGAGATTGGCCGCGTCGTCGCGACCCACGTAGCCACCCTCGCCCAAAGCGGCGAGCGCGTCGACGGTCGACGCGACGTGCAACGCGTCGTCGGTGCGGCCGTGCACCAGCTGCAGCAGCTGGACCGCGAACTCGACGTCGCGCAGCCCCCCGGTCCCCAACTTCAGCTCGCGGGCCCGCACCCCGGCGGGCACGAGCTGCTCGACGCGGCGGCGCATCGACTGCACTTCGGAGACGAAGTCCTCGCGTTCGCAGGCCGTCCACACCATCGGCATCAAGGCCGCCACGTACTGCGCGCCCAGCTCGGCGTCCCCGGCGGCCGGGCGGGCCTTCAGCAACGCCTGGAACTCCCAGGTCTTGGCCCACCGCTCGTAGTAGGCCACGTGAGAGGCCAACGTGCGCACCAGTTCTCCGCTTTTGCCCTCGGGCCGCAGGGCAGCGTCGACTTCGAAGAAGGCCTCTCCGGCGAACCGCATCATCTCACCGGCCACCCTGGTGGTGACGGAATCGGCCTTCTCGCCGACGAAGATGACGTCGACGTCGCTCACGTAATTCAGTTCGCGCGCGCCGCACTTGCCCATCGCGATCACTGCGAGTCGGGGTCCCGGCGCTCCCGGCTTGTGGTCCTTGCACACCGACCTGGTGGCGACGACGAGCGCGGCGCCCAAGGCGGCATCGGCCAGATCGGCGAGGTGCGCACCGACCGTGGGGAACGGCAGCACCGGCTCGTTCTCGACCGTGGGGGCCAGGTCCAACCCCGCCAGCACCAGCAGGCGGTCGCGGTACAGGATGCGGAAATCGCTTGTGCTGGAAGACTTCTCAGCGAGGCTGGCGAACGTCTCGCGCAGCTCGGCGGCCGTCGGCAGGACCACGCGGCCCGCCAGCAGATGCCAGGACCGGGGGTTCGCGACGAGGTGGTCCCCCAGCGCCAGCGACGAGCCGAGCACGCCGAACAGCCGACCGCGCAACCCGCGGTCCTTGACCAGGGC
Source organism: Mycolicibacterium madagascariense (assembly GCF_010729665.1). Taxonomy (NCBI): domain Bacteria; kingdom Bacillati; phylum Actinomycetota; class Actinomycetes; order Mycobacteriales; family Mycobacteriaceae; genus Mycobacterium; species Mycolicibacterium madagascariense. The sequence goes on from NZ_AP022610.1 coordinate 3,662,895, forward strand.
CCGATTGAGCTCGTCCCAGCCGTCGCCGAGAGCGTCGGCCAGCCGCACCATGGTGCGCAGCGCGACGTCGGCGTCGGGGGCCCGCGACAGCGACCACAGCAGCTCGACGTAGGCGTCGGTGTTCCAGCCCAACCGGTCGAGGTCGGCGCGGGCGGGCGGTTCGATCAGTCCCAGCCTGCCCACGCTGGGCAGCGTGGGTCGCTGCGTCGCGGGTTTCGGCACGCCCCGAAGATAGCGCAGCCGGTAGGGCGTTCCCTAGAGCGACAGGTACGTCTTCAGCTCGTACGGCGTGACGTTGCTTCGGTAGTTCTCCCACTCGGCACGCTTGTTGCGCAGGAAGAAGTCGAAGACGTGCTCGCCGAGCGCCTCGGCGACCAGCTCGGAGTTCTCCATCTCGGCCAGGGCGATGCCGAGACTGCCCGGCAGTTCCCGGTAGCCCATCGCCTTGCGTTCCTCGGGTGTCAGGTTCCAGACGTTGTCCTCGGCCTGCGGCCCGAGGACGTAGTTCTTCTCGACGCCGCGCAGTCCGGCCGCGAGCAGGACCGCGAAGGCGAGGTACGGGTTGCACGCGGAATCCGGGCTGCGCACCTCGATGCGCCGCGACGACGCCTTGCGCGGCGTGTACATCGGCACCCGCACCAGAGCCGACCGGTTGGCCGCGCCCCAGGACGCCGCCGTCGGCGCTTCGCCGCCCTGCACCAGCCGCTTGTAGGAGTTGACCCACTGATTGGTGACGGCGCTGATCTCGCTGGCGTGCTCGAGGATGCCGGCGATGAAGGACTTGCCGACCGCCGACAGCTGCAGCGGGTCGTCGGGTGTGTGGAAGGCGTTGGTCTCACCCTCGAACAGGCTCATGTGGGTGTGCATCGCCGAGCCGGGATATTCGCTGAACGGCTTCGGCATGAACGACGCACGCACGCCCTCGCCGAGCGCGACCTCCTTGACGACGTAGCGGAACGTCATGACGTTGTCGGCCATCGACAGCGCGTCGGCGTAGCGCAGGTCGATCTCCTGCTGGCCCGGCGCGCCCTCGTGGTGGCTGAACTCCACCGAGATGCCCATCGACTCCAGGGCGTCGATGGCGTGGCGCCGGAAGTTGGGCGCCGAGTCGTGCACGGCCTGGTCGAAGTACCCGCCGTTGTCGGCGGGCACGGGCTCCGAGCCGTCGTAGGGCCCGGGCTCCAGCAGGAAGAACTCGATCTCGGGATGCACGTAGCAGGAGAAGCCGAGATCGCTGGCCTTGGCCAGTTGGCGACGCAGCACGTGGCGCGAGTCCGCCCACGACGGCGAACCGTCGGGCATGGTGATGTCGCAGAACATCCGGGCGGAGTGCTGTTTGCCGCCGCTCGTCGTCCACGGCAGCACCTGGAACGTCGAGGGATCCGGGCGGGCGACGGTGTCCGATTCGGACACCCGGGCAAAGCCTTCGATCGACGAACCGTCGAAACCGATGCCCTCCTCGAAGGCGCCTTCGAGCTCGGCGGGCGCGATCGCGACGGACTTCAGGTACCCCAGGACGTCGGTGAACCACAACCGGACGAACCGGATGTCGCGCTCCTCGAGCGTCCGGAGGACGAATTCCTTCTGCCGATCCATGTGCGAAGCGTAGGCACCGGCTGTTAATTCCGTGTTACGCCGCTGGTGCTAGTGCTCGCACACCAGGTTCGCCGGGGGCTGGACGGAATCGACGAGGAACGCCACCGTCGCGGAATCCACGCAGGCGTCGCCGTGGAACACCACGGTGTGCTGGGTCCCCTCGAACGTGATGAGCGACGCGCCCAGTTCGCGGGCGAGGTCCACACCGGAGTCGTACGGGGTCGCCGGGTCGTGCGTCGTCGACACCACCACGACCTTGCCGGGACCCGGCGAGGCGACGTCCTGGGGTGAGGACGTCGGGGGCACCGGCCACATCGCGCACACGTCGCTCGGCGCCTGACCCGTGAAGTCGCCGTAGGCCATGAACGGCGCCGCGGCCCGGCCCTCGCGGTCCGCCTCGGCCCACACCGCCGGACTGGTCGGATAGGGCGAGTCGACGCACCGGATCGCGGTGAACGCGTCCTGCTGGTTGGAGTAGTGCCCGTCGGAGTTGCGGCCCTGGTAGTCGTCAGCCAGCAGCAGCAGATCACCCGCGTCGGTGCCGCGCTGCAGGCCCAGCAGACCGCTCGTCAGAAACTTCCAATAGCGTTGCGTGTATAGCGCATTGGCGGTGCCGGTGATGGCGTCCTGATAGCTGAGCCCGCGCGGATCCGACGTAGGCCCCGGTCGCTGCACCAGGGGGTCGACCAGCTGGCGGTACCGCGCGACGAACTGCGTCGGGTCCTGCCCGAGCGGGCAGTCGGTGGATTGCGCGCAGGCGGCGGCGTAGTCGTCGAACGCGGTCTGGAACCCGGCCAGCTGGCGGACGCCGTCGCTCACCGGATCGGCGCTCGGATCGACGGCGCCGTCGAGCACCATGGCGCGCACCCGGTCGCCGAACAGCTGCGCATACTTCGCGCCGAGCTCGGTCCCGTAGGAGTAGCCGAGATAGTTGATCTGGTCGTCCCCCAGTGCCGCGCGGACGACGTCCATGTCCCGCGCCGTCGACGCGGTCCCGACGTTGGCGAGGAAGTCGCGCCCCGTACCGGCGACGCATTCCCTGGCGAGCTGGCGGTAGACGGCCTCGATGTGCGCGACGCCGGCCGGGCTGTAGTCCGCCAGCGGCTCGCGGCGGAAGGCGTCGAACTCGGCGTCGCTGCGGCAGCGGATCTGCGGTGTCGAGTGACCGACGCCGCGCGGATCGAACCCGACCAGGTCGAAGCGGCGACCGATGTCGGTGTCGACGAGACCCGCCGCCATGGTGGCCACGGTGTCGACGGCGGACGCGCCGGGACCGCCGGGGTTGACCATCAGCGCGCCGATGCGGTCACCGGTCGCGGGCACTCGGATGACCGCCAATTGCGCTTGCGGCCCTTCGGGATTCGCGTAGTCGATGGGCACGGTGACCTGTCCGCACTGCGCGGTCGGGAGCGTCTGGACGGCTCCGAGGAACCCGGCACAGCTGCCCCAGACCGGGGGTTGGCCGTAGGGCAGCGCGGCCTGATCCTCCGGCGCCGCCGATGCCCGCGGGCCGAGCGCCGTCGACACCAGGATGACGAGCAGCGCCGCGGTCAGCCTGCCCACCCACCACATGGCGATCATGGTGACATGCGGCGAGCGCCGGGGTACCTGGCCGGTGCGAGCAGAGACCACTCGGCAACCGTACGGTGATGCGATGGTGACCTAACGCGAACGTGATTGGTGCAGTGGCCGGATCAGCACCTGGCGCCCGGCGGCGGCACGACGACGTCGACGAGGTACTTCGCGGCGATGTCGTCGACGCACGAATTGCCTTGGAACACCACGGTGTGCTGGGTGCCGTCGAAGGTCAGCAGCGAACCGCCGAGCTCCTTGGCGAGCTCGACGCCCGCCTGATACGGCGTCGCCGGATCGTTCGTGGTGGACACCACCAGCACGGGAGGCAGGCCCTTCACGTCGATCCGATGCGGCGTGGAAGTCGCCGGCACCGGCCAGAAGGCACACGTGCCCAGGGGCGCGTGGCCCGTGAACTGTCCGTAGCTCATGAACGGGGCGACCTCGCGCGTGCGCCGGTCCTCGTCGACGACCTTCGCGCGGTCGGTGACGGCGGGCTGGTCGACGCAGTTCACGGCGACCCGGACGTCGGTCGAATTGTTGTAGTGCCCCTGCGCATCGCGGCCCATGTAGAGGTCGGCCAGCGTGAGCATGGTGTCGCCCGACCCGTTCTTCAGCTCCGTCAGCGCCTGCGTGAGATGCCGCCACAGGTTCGGTGAGTACAGCGGCAGGATGGTGCCGACGATGGCGTCGCTGTAGCTCAGGCCGCGCGGGTCCCTGGTCGCGGCGGGGTGCTGCACCAGCGGCTCGACGATGTCCTTGTAGACGTCGACGGCCTTGGTGGGGTCGGTGCCCAGCGGACAGCTCGGACTCTTGGCGCAGTCGGCGGCGTAGTCGTTGAAGGCGGTCTGGAAGGCGGCGGCCTGGCGGATGTCGGCCTCGACCGGATCCGCGTTGGGGTCGACGGCGCCGTCGAGGATCATCGCGCGCACGTTCTGCGGGTAGGCCTCCGCATAGGCCGACCCGATGCGGGTGCCGTAGGAGTAGCCGAGGTAGGTCAGCTTCTGGTCACCCAGCTGAGCCCGCATGGCGTCGAGATCCTTGATGACGCTTGCGGTTCCGACGTTGGCGAGGAACTCGTCGCCCATCTTCTGCACGCAGCGGCCGACGAAGTCCTTGGTCTCCGACTCGATGTGCGCGACGCCGGCGGGGGTGTAGTCGACCTGCGGGTCGGCCCGCAGCTTGTCGTTGTCGGCATCGGAGTTGCACCACACCGCGGGCGTGGACGCACCCACCCCGCGCGGGTCGAACCCGACCAGGTCGAAACGCTGCCTGACCGATTCTGGCAATGCTCCCACCACCGACGCGGCGGCCTGCACCCCGGACTCGCCGGGCCCGCCGGGGTTGACGATGAGGGAGCCGATCTTCTGGCCGGTGGCCTTGAACCGGATCATCGCCAGTCGCGCGACCGCGCCGTCGGGTTTGGCGTAATCGACGGGGACCGAGAGCATTCCGCACTGCGCGCCGGCCGGGATGCGGACGTCGGACGACGCGAGGTCGCACTGCGACCATTCGACCGGACTGCCCGGGCGCGGCGTCGCGATGACGCTGCGGCCGTCCACCACCCGGCTGCACCCGGCTACCAGCAACACCACGAAGGTGGCCGCGAGGACGCCGCGTCTGAAGTTCATGGCTGTCATGCTGCCATGAGCCACCGTCGCTCCAGCTGAGGGCGGTGCCCGCGACTACCGCGTGGCGGCGAGCAACTGATCCAGCGCGACGGCGAAGTCGTCGGCCATGTCCCACAGATCGGGCATCAGATCGGGACACGAGATGAGGCCGACGTCGACCGAGCCGTTCAGCGACATCACGGTGATGTTGAGGCCGGAGCCGTGGAAGATCGGACCGAGCGGGTACATCGCCTTGACCTTGGCGCCCAGGAAGTACAGCGGGTCTTGCGGGCCGGGAACGTTGGACACGACCAGGTTGTGCACGGGGGCGGCGCTCGTCAGCCGACTCGAGGCGTAGACCCGCATCGCCACGCCGAAGACCGCCGGCGCGGCGAACTGCGACCAGTCCTGCAGCAGTGTCGCCCCGATGGCCGCACTGTGTTGCTTCGCAACCGAATTCGCGTCCGCGATGAGCTTGAGCCGCTCGGCGGGATCCTCGACGTCGGTCCGCAGATTGGCGAACATGCCGGAGACCTGGTTGCGGCCCGGTCGGTCGGACTTGTCGTGGACGGACACCGGAACCATCGCGACGAGCGTGCTGTCGGGCAGCTCGCCGCGGTCCTCCAGGAAGGTGCGCAGCACACCGGCGACCAGAGCCATCACGACGTCGTTGACCTTGACGCCGAAGTGGTTCTTGACCGCCTTGACGTCCTCGAGATCGAGTTGCGCGAAGGCCACGTTGCGGCGGGCGGTGACGGTGTCGTTGAAGCGGGTCTTGGGAGCCGCGAACGGTGCGGCCATCGTCAGCCCGCTGCGGGCCCGCTTGACGGTGTCGACCACCGTCGACAGCGTGGCGGGCACGACGTCGAACAGCTTGAGCGGACGGGTGGCGAACCGCACGGCGCCGCTCACCGCGATCTCCAGATCCGAGCCGCCGCCGACGCCGTCGACCGGTTCGGGTGCGGGCGCGTCGGCCTCGGTCGTGCACAGCTGCGACATCAGGTTGGCCCCCGTCACGCCGTCGACGCCGGAATGGTGCACCTTCGTCAGGACCGCGAGCCGCCCGCCGTCGTTCGGATCGGTGCCCGCCACGTTCTCGATGACCCACATCTCCCACAGCGGGCGGCTACGGTCCAGGGTCAGCGACGCGATGTGTCCGCAGATCTCCCCCAGCTCGACGCGGCCACCCGGCGATGGCAGACCGATGCGGTGCAGGTGCCGATCGACGTCGAAGTCCTTGTCCTCCACCCACACCGGATGATCGAGGTTGAATCGGTTGTCGCCGAGCTTCTCCCGGAACTCCGGCATCGCCCTGATGCGCAGGCTCAGCGCCTCCCGCAGCCGTTCGAAGGAGTAGCCGCCGGGAATCGTCGACGTGTCGATCTCGAGCACCGAGCACACGTGCAGCGGCTGGGCCGCGGTCTCGAGGTAGAGGAAGCTGGCGTCGAGTCCGCTGAGCCGTTGCATTCCGCCGATGCTAGGCGCGTCGCCGGTATCGGTGTGAGGAAATGCACTTCACCGGGAGTTCACCTACGCCGGTCGCAGTGCCACACTGGGGAGGTCACAACGACCCGGGGACCCGAATGGGCCTCGAGGAACGCCTCGACGAGATTAGGGACAACGATGTCTGAGCAGACCGTGTATGGCGCTGTGTCCGATCCGGCCAAGCCCCGCACCAAGGTACGCACCCATCACCTGCTGAAGTGGAAGGCCGAGGGCCATAAGTGGGCCATGCTGACGGCCTACGACTACTCCACCGCCCGCGCCTTCGACGACGCCGAGATCCCCGTGCTCCTGGTGGGCGACTCGGCGGCCAACGTCGTCTACGGCTACGACACGACCGTGCCCGTGACGGCCGACGAACTCATACCCCTGGTCCGCGGCGTGGTCCGCGGCGCTCCCCACGCTCTGGTCGTGGCTGATCTGCCGTTCGGCAGCTACGAGGCGGGCGCGCAGCAGGCGCTCGCGACCGCGACGCGGTTCTTGAAGGAGTCCGGCGCTGCGGCGGTCAAGATCGAGGGCGGCGAGCGGGTCGCCGACCAGATCGCGACGCTGACCCAGGCGGGCATCCCGGTCGTGGCGCACATCGGCTTCACGCCGCAGAGCGTCAACGGCCTCGGCGGGTTCCGCGTCCAGGGGCGTGGCGACGCCGCCGAGCAGACCATCCACGATGCGATCGCGGTGGCCGAGGCCGGGGCCATCGCCGTCGTGCTCGAGATGGTGCCCGCCGAGTTGGCCACCCAGATCACCGGCAAGCTGACCATCCCGACGATCGGCATCGGGGCCGGACCGAACTGCGACGCCCAGGTGCTGGTGTGGCAGGACATGGCGGGCATGACCGCGGGCAAGACCGCAAAGTTCGTCAAGCGCTTCGGCGACGTCGGCGGCGAATTGCGCAGGGCGGCAACGCAATACGCGGCCGAGGTGGCGGCCGGTTCGTTCCCCGCCGAGGAACACTCCTTCTAGCGGCTAGGAGAACTCCGGCTTGCGCTTGCCGAGGAAGGCGTTGATGCCCTCCTTGCCGTCGGCGGAGTTCGCGCACTCGGAGATCAGCTGGGCCTCGTAGTCCAGCTGGTCCTCGAAGCGCGCGGCATAGGTCGTCAGGAGCAGCCTCTTCACCGCGGACTGCGAACCCCGCGCGCCGGCGGCCGTCTTGGCGGCCAACTCCTGCAGGCGGGTGGGCAAATCCGCGTCGGGGACGACGGCCGTCACCAGGCCCCAGTCGAGTGCCTCGGCCGCGGTCAGCACGCGGTTGGTGATCATCAGTTCCTGGGTGCGTCGCAGCCCGACGAGCCGGGGCAGCACGTACGACGAACTGCCGTCGGGGCTCAGCCCCGCCTTCGTGTACGCCATCGTGAACGACGCCGACTCCGCGGCGAGCACCAGATCCCCGGACACCCCGAGCGGGAAGCCCGCCCCCGCCGCGACACCGTTGACGGCGGTGATGAGCACCGCGTCCATCCGCGCGAACGTCGACATCGCGCGGTGCAGGTCGTCGGCGATGCCCTTGACGAACGCGCCGGGGTCGGGCGCAGCGGCCATGGCCTTGAGATCGCCTCCGGCACTGAAGAACCGGCCCGCGCCGGTCAGCGTCACCACCTTCGTCGCGTCGGTGTCGCACAGCGCGGCGGCCTCGGCCAGCTCGCGCGTCATCGTGTCGTTCAGGCCGTTGGCCGCGTCGGGCCGGTCGAGGACGATGCTGGTGACGGGTCCGGACTGCGCGAACGTCAGCGTGTCGAATTCAGGCATGCCGAGACGTTATCGCACCCGTTTGTAACGCCCCCGTCGCGCGGGGCCGTCTGTTCACTTGCGTGTGGCAACCTGTTCACCTCGTGCCCCCCAGCTCTCAGAAGGTGAAGATGCCAACCGACAAGCGCACACCGTCGCGCCACACGGAGGTCGAGCGCAAGTTTGCGGTCGTCGAGGGCACCGTCGCCCCGTCCTTCGAGGGACTGTCGGCGGTGACCCGGGTGCAGCGCACGCCCGCGCAACGGCTCGACGCGGTGTACTTCGACACCCCCGGCCAGGACCTCGCCGCGCACCGCGTGACGCTGCGTCGTCGCACAGGCGGACCCGACGCCGGTTGGCATCTCAAGCTGCCCGCCGGCGCCGATGCCAGAACCGAGGTGCGGCTCCCGCTCGGCGGAGCGGACGCGCCCGACTACGTCGTGCCCGAGGAACTGCGTGACGTCGTCCTCGCGATCGTGCGGGACCGTCCGCTGCGCCCGGTCGCCACGATCTCCACCACCCGCATCGTGGACCTGCTGTACGGGCCCGACGACGCGGTGGTCGCGGAGTTCTGCGACGACATCGTCCGCGCGTCCGCCGAATCCGACGGCCCGCCGCAGGAATGGCGGGAGTGGGAGCTCGAACTCGCCGAGGGCGTGGCGGCCGATCCCGGCGCCGCGCTGCTGGACCGACTCGCCAATCGTCTGCTCGATGCGGGCGCCGAGCCGGCGGGCCACGGCTCGAAGCTGGCCAAGGTGCTCAGCGCCACCGCGCCGAAACCCCCGCCGCGATCGAAGGACCCGGTGCACCGCGCGGTCGCCGAACAGGTCGACGAGCTGCTCGTCTGGGACCGGGCGGTGCGCGCCGACGCGTGGGACGCGGTGCACCAGATGCGGGTGGTCACCCGCAAGATCCGCAGCCTGCTGCGCGGGTCGGAGGCGTCGTTCGGCATCAGCGACGACTCGCTGCTGCTCACCGAGCTCAAGGAGCTGGCGGGCATCCTCGGCGTGGCCCGCGACGCCGAGGTGCTGGCCGAGAAGTACGCCGACGCGCTCGACGGGCTGCCCGAGGAGCTGGTGCGCGGTCCGGTCCGCGAACGGCTGGTCGAGGGCGCCAAGCGGCGCTACCACGCCGGGTGGAAGCGCACCCTGGTGGCGCTGCGCTCCGAACGGTACTTCCGCATGCTCGACGCGCTCGACGCCGTGATCGCCACGGCGCCGCAGCCGTCGCAGGACGGGGGCGACGCCGGCCAGGTTACCGTCGGCGCCGCCTACGCGCGGGTGCGCAAGGCCGCCAAGAAGGCCGACGCCGCGGCCGCGGACGACGCGGTCTCCGACCGGGACGCCGACGAAGCGCTGCACAAGATTCGCAAGCGCGCCAAGCAACTTCGCTACACGGCGTCCGCGCTGGGCGAGCCCAAGGTCGCCGAGAGCGCCAAGTCGATCCAGTCGCTGCTCGGCGACCACCAGGACAGTGTCGTCAGTCGGACCCACCTGTCGTCCGAGGCGCTCGCGGCGCACGCCGCGGGTGAGGACACCTTCACCTACGGCGTGCTGTACCAACTGGAGTCCGAGGTCGCCCGGCGTTCGGAAGAGCTACTCGGCGAGGCGCTCAAGCAGCTGAAGAAGTCGGTGCGCGCCGCCACCTGAGCGAGGGCGGACGAGTTGGCCTGTAAGCCGGATTCTGTTCCGCGCCGTCATGACTGACGGCGAGGCGGCGACCATCCATCTGGACACACCGTCACCGGGTGCCTCGAGCGGCCTACCCGCAGACTCGGGCGAGCAGCCCTCGAACGTCTGCGCAGCCGCAACCAGGTTGCGGCCTTCTTGGCCTTGCTTCGGGTGGGGTTTGCCTAGCCATTCCGGTCACCCGGAATGCTGGTGCGCTCTTACCGCACCGTTTCACCCTTACCACCCTCTCGGGTGGCGGTCTGTTCTCTGTGGCACTGTCCCGCGAGTCACCTCGGATTGCCGTTGGCAATCACCCTGCTCTGTGAAGTCCGGACTTTCCTCGAACGCCGGAGATCCGACGTCCGCGGCCGCCCGGCCAACTCGTCCGCGCGATCACCGTACTCCCCTCGCTCGACTCTGCGGTGAGGGCGTGCCTCACCGAGGCTCTCCCGCACTTCTGCGCCCTCACCGCAGAGTCGACGCCGAACCCTAGTGGCGGCGCAGCACCATGACGTTGTCGCGCCAGGTGAAGGGTTCCCCGTCGGGCCCCGTGCCATCGCGGTCCACCTGCTCGACGCGCAGGCGATCCCATTGTCCGGCAGGCAGATTCAGCTCGGCCAGCACCTCCTCCGGGCTGGGGAACGGGTGGTCGTGCGGAATCTTCTTCGCGAACGGCGGGGCGGCGGCATGGTCGACGATGACGAGCAGGCCGCCGGGCGCCACCGCCTCCGCCGCGCGACGCAGGATCCGAGGCCGTTCGAGACGCACCGTCGAGTGCAGGAACTGCGCGGAGATCAGGTCGTAGGTGCCCGCGGGGAAGGTGTCGGACAGGTCGTGGCGTTCGAAGCGGATCTTGTCGGAGACGCCGCGGCCCTCGGCTTCGGCGGCGGCCCGCTCGAGGGCGGTGTCGGCGACGTCGACCGCGGTGACCTGCCAGCCGCGTTCGGCGAGCCACACCGCGTCGCCCCCTTCCCCGCAGCCGAGGTCGAGCGCCCGGCCCGCGACGAGGTCGCCCGCGATGACGGCGAGCTGAGCGTTGACCCTGCCGCTCCAGATCTTCTCCCGTTGGCCGTAGTGCGCCTCCCAGTAGGTCTGCGCCTCCGACGTCGGCCATGGCGGCACGGGCAGTCCGAAGTCGTCGCCGAGCAGGCTCTGGACGATCGCCGCACCGGCCAGCGAGCCCGTCGCGATCGAGGCCGCGACCTGGGGCATCTGCGAGCAGACGTCACCGGCGGCGAAGACACCCTCGACCGAGGTGCGCTGGAACGCGTCGACCTGCAGTGCGTCCGCGACGACCGGGCCCGCGGCCGCCGTCGCGACCCCGAGCTGCGCCGCGAGCGGCGAACGCTGGTGCAGTGACGTGGCGACGAGCACCCCCGCGCGGGCGAGGCGGGTTCCGTCGGCGAAGACGACCTCGCGCAATTCACCTGCTGCGCCGACGAATTCAGTGATCTTCCGGTCGTCGACCCTGACCCCCGCTGCGGTCAGCGCCGCCGACTGCTCGGCATCGAGTTCGCTGCCGCCATTCGGTAGGACCACGACGTCATCGGTCCAGCCGCGCAGCATGAGCGCCATGTGCACCGCGCGATCCCCGTCGGCGAGCACCGCGAGCGGCTGGTCGCGCATCTCCCAGCCATGACAGAACGGACAGTGGAACGCCGATCTCCCCCACAGCTCCGCCAACCCGGGCAGCTCCGGCGCCCGGTAGGTCATCCCGGTCGCCAGCAGCACCTTCCGCGCGCGCACGCGGCTGCCGTCGGCGAGTTCGAGTGCCAGGCCGTCCGTAGCTGCCCTACCCGTGACCACCTCACCCCGGCGAACCTCGACGCTCGGATACGCCTGCAGTTCGGTGCGACCGGCGTCGTAGAGCGCGGACGGCGGCTGACCGTCGTGCCCGAGCAGCCCGCCGATCCCCGGTGCCGGGAGGTTGCTCTGCGCACCGGCGTCGACCACCAGCGTGTGCCGCCTGGCCCGCCCCAACGCCAGTGCCGCACTCAGACCCGCCGCTCCGCCACCGACGACGACGCAATCCCATTCGTTCGCTTCGTGATCCATGACGTCCACCTTGCCGATCCGAACGCGAACTGCCAACATCTTTTGCCATGCAGGCAAAGAGCGCCGAGGACGTGGACCTAAGGGTCCGTCGGCGGCTACGCGAACTGCGCACCCAGCGGGGGCTGACGCTCGAGGAGGTGGCCACCAGGGCCGACCTCGACGTGTCGACGCTGAGTCGGCTCGAATCGGGCAAGCGCCGCCTGGCGCTGGACCATCTGCCCCGGTTGGCCGCGGCGCTCGCGGTGAGCACCGACGATCTGCTGCGTGCGCCGGACACGGAGGACCCACGGGTCAGGGGCACGGCGCACACCCGCCACGGCGTGACCTATTGGCCGCTGACCAACGACGGGCCGGCCGCCGGACTGCACGCGTTCAAGATCCGGGTCAGCGCGCGCCGGCGCACGCCGCCCGACGTGCTCCCCGTGCACGACGGTCAGGACTGGATGTACGTCCTCGCCGGACGTCTGCGGCTGATCCTCGGCGAGCGCGACTTCACGATCAAACCCGGTGAGGCCGTGGAGTTCTCGACGTGGACGCCCCACTGGTTCGGTGCCGTGGACGGTCCCGTGGAGGCGGTGGCGATCTTCGGTCCGCACGGGGAACGACTGCACCTGCACCGCGACGAAGGGGCCTAGTCGAGATACGCCGTCTCGTTGACCAGCCGGACCGACGAGCCGCCGTCGGGGTAGAACTCGGCGATCGACAGCGACGCCAGGTCGAGGTGCAGGCGGTACAGGATGCCGGGCCCGGCGTCGAGGGCCAGCCGCAGCATGGTCTTGATCGGCGTCACGTGCGACACCACCAGGACCGTCGCATCGCCGTACTGCGCAATGAGCCGACTGCGCGCCCGCCCGATGCGCGTGGCCACGGCGTCGAAGCTCTCACCGCCGGGAGGGGCCACCCCGGTGTCGCGCAGCCACCGACCGTGGACGTCGGGGTCACGCTGCGCCGCCTCGCCGAACGTCAGCCCCTCCCACTCGCCGAAGTCGGTCTCGATGAGGTCGTCGTCGACCGTGACGTCCAACCCGAGGGCCTTGGCTGCGAGCGTGGCGGTCTCCAACGCGCGCTGCAGCGGCGAGGACACCACGGCCGTGACACCGCCCCGCTGCCCAAGATGACGGGCGGCCGCCTCGGCCTGGCGCCGGCCGACGTCGGTCAGCGCCGGATTGCCGCGGCCGGAGTAGCGCCGATCCACCGACAGCGCGGTCTGGCCGTGGCGCAACAGCAGGAAGCGGGTCGGGGCACCGCGGGCACCCGTCCAGCCGGCGGGTGAGATGGCTTCCGCGGCAGACGATTTGGGCTCGGAAACGTCGGCCGCCGCGTCCATCGCCTCGTTGGCCAACCTGTCGGCATGGGCGTTCTCGGCGCGCGGAATCCACCGGTAGTCGACGTCGTCGAAGCCCGCCGCGAGGTCGAGGGCTTGCTCGCGCAACGGGATCAGATCGGGATGCTTGACGCGCCACCGGCCCGACATCTGCTCGACGACGAGCTTGGAGTCCAGCTGGGCGAGCACCTCGGTGGCCCCGGCCTCGGCGGCCGCCTCCAAACCCGCGATGAGCCCGCGGTATTCGGCGACGTTGTTGGTCGCGACGCCGATGGACGCGCTGCTCTCGGCGAGGACGCGGTCGTGGTCGGCGGACCACACCACGGCGCCGTATCCGGCGGGCCCCGGGTTGCCGCGCGCTCCGCCGTCGGTCTCGACGATCACTCTCATTCGCTGAAGTCCCTGACGCGCACCAGGATTGCCGAGCACTCCGGACAACGCAGCACCTCGTCCTCGGGGGCGGCGGAGATGCGGGCCAACTCCCCCCGATCGATCTCGATGCGACACGCACCGCACCGGCCGCCCTGCAGCCGGCCCGCCCCGACACCGCCACCGGCACGCTGCCGCTCGTAGAGCGCCACCAGGTCGGCGTCCACCGATGCGGACACCTCGGCCCGTCGCTCGGTCGCCTGATGCCTGGCCTCGTCGATCAGTACCAGCGCCGCGTCGCGGGCGGCCCGTGCCGCGGCCAGCTGGGTCTGCAGTTCGTCGATGCGGACCAGCTGCTCGGCCCGATCGCTCTGCAGCGTCTCGCGGCGCTCCATGACCTCCAGCAGCGAGTCCTCCAGACTGCCCTGCCGGCGTTCCAGCGTCTCCAGCTCGTGCTGCAGTTCACCGACGTGCTTGACGTCGACCGTGCCGCCGTCGAGCAGCGCACGGTCGCGGTCCTCGCGCTTGCGCACCGACTCGATCTCGGCCTCGAACTTGGCGATCTCGCCGTCCAGGTCCTCCAGCGCGATGCCCAGCGCCGCGAGCGCATCGTTGGCCGCCCGGTGAGCGGCCTGCACCTCGTCGAGCGCGCGCTGCTCGTCGAGGTGCGTGGCGCGATGGGCCAGACGGCCCAGTTCGGCGTCGAGCTTGGCCAGTTCGAGAACCGAACGTTGTTGCATCTCTTGAGCCTTCATTGCGCTATGCGTCCTTCTCTAGATTCCATGGATCCGTGCGGATCTGGCTGACGCGCACGTCGAGCGCGTCGCCGAACTGCGCGCTGAGCAGCGCGCCGGCTTGGTGGCACCACGGGTATTCACTGGCCCAGTGCGCGACGTCGACGAGGGCGACGTCGGAGACCCGCAGGTGCTCGTCGGCGGGATGGTGCCGCAGATCCGCCGTGACGTAGGCGTCCACACCCGCCGAGGCCACCGTGTGCAGCAGCGAGTCCCCCGCTCCCCCGCACACCGCGACGCGGCCGATCACCGCATCGGGATCCCCCGCGGCGCGGACTCCCCACGACGTGGCGGGCAGCCCGCGGGAGACCCGGGACACGAACTGCGACAGGGTTTCTCGCGCAGGCAGCGCGCAGATGCGGCCGATGCCGACGTCGGAGGGCAGCGGCGCGAGCGCGAGCACGTCGAAGGCGGGCTCCTCGTAGGGGTGCGCGGCCCGCAGCGCGGCCAGGACTGCGCCGCGGCGGCCCGCGGGCGCGACCATCTCGATCCTGTCCTCGGCCACGTGCTCGACCGATCCCACGGTCCCGATGGCCGGGGACGCGCCGTCCAGTGGCAGGAACTGACCGCTGCCCGCGACGCTCCAACTGCAGTGCGCGTAGTCACCGATGTGGCCGGCTCCGGCGTCGAACATGGCCTCGCGCACGGGTTTTGCGTACTCCGGGGGGACGAACACCGCCCACTTGTCGAGGTGCTCGCCGGCGTCGGCCGGGGACAGCACGCCCTCGACGACCAGACCGAGCGCCTCGGCGAGGGCGTCCGACACGCCGGGAGCCGCGGAGTCGGCGTTGGTATGAGCGGTGAAGAGGGCACTGCCGCGGCGGATGAGGCCGTGCACGATGGCGCCCTTCGCCGTGTGAGCGGCCACCGAGTCCACGCCCCGAAGCAGCAGCGGATGGTGCGACAGCAGCAGGCCGCGCTCGGGTGTCTCGGCGACGGTGGCCGCGGTGGCGTCGACCACGATCGTCACCGAGTCGACCGATTCGCTCGCGTCGCCGCAGACCAGCCCGACGGAGTCCCAGTCGGCCGCCAGGTGCGGCGGGTAGGCGGCCTCGAGCACGCCGATGACGTCGGACAGTCGCGCGCTCACCGCGAGGTACCCGCCGTCGTGGCGGCCCGCGGTGCCACACCGCGGCTCCGCGCTTCGAACGACCGGGAAGGACTGCCCACAAGAAGACAGTAGACAATGGACGGGTGAGCCCCCAGCTAGTCATATTCGATCTCGACGGCACGCTGACCGATTCCGCCGCGGGGATCGTGGCGAGCTTCCGGCACGCGCTCGACGAGATCGGGGCCCCGGTGCCCGACGGCGACCTCGCCGGCCGAGTCGTCGGGCCGCCCATGCACCAGACGCTGACCGCGATGGGACTCGGCGCCAAGGCCCACGAGGCGTTCGCCGCCTACCGCGCGGACTACACCGCCAGGGGGTGGTCGAACAACAGCCTCTTCGACGGCATCGAAGACCTGCTCGTCGACCTGCGCGCGGCCGGCGTGCGCCTCGCGGTCGCCACGTCGAAGAACGAGGTGACGGCGCGGCGCATCGTCGAGCACTTCGGCATCGACGGCTACTTCGAGGTGATCGCCGGGGCCAGCACCGACGGCGTCCGCTCGGCGAAGGCCGACGTGCTCGCCCACGCCCTCGCGCAGCTGGCACCGCTGCCGGAACACGTGCTCATGGTGGGCGATCGCTCCCATGACGTCGTCGGCGCGGCGGCACACGGCATCGACACCGTCGTCGTCGAATGGGGTTATGGCGCAACGGACTTCGGGCAACCCGATTCCGTGGTCGCCTTCCGGCACGTGGCCACGATGGCCGACCTGCGGGAGGTGCTGGGTGTCTAGCCCACCGCTGCACGTGACGTTCGTCTGCTCGGGAAACATCTGCCGCTCACCGATGGCCGAGAAGATGCTCGCCCACCAACTCACCGAGCGGGGCCTCGCCGACGCCGTGCGCGTGACGAGTGCCGGCACAGGTGGTTGGCACGTCGGGGAACCCACTCACGAACTGGCCGCCCGCGTGCTGCGGGAGCACGGGTACCCGACCGCGCACAGCGCGTCGCTCCTCGACGACGACCACAGGGATGCCGACCTGGTCGTCGCCATGGGGCGCAACCACCTCCGCATCCTGCACGACCAGGGGGTGGCACCGGAGCGGGTCCGCATGATGCGATCCTTCGATCCGCGCTCGGGCGCCCATCCCCTTGACGTCGAGGACCCCTACTACGGAACCGTCGAGGACTTCGAGGAGACCCTGGCGGTCATCGAGGCGTCGCTGCCGGGACTGCACGACTGGATCGACGACCAACTCGAGCAGCGGGACGTCGCGAGCTGATGCGCCGGTTGACGTTCCTGTTCAAGCCCCAGTGGCTGGCGCTGTACGTCGTCGCCATCGCGTTCGCCTATCTCTGCTTCACGGTGCTGGCGCCCTGGCAGCTCGGCAAGAACACCAGGACCTCGCGCGAGAACGATCAGATCGCCCGCTCGCTGTCCCAGGCCCCGGTACCGGTGAGCAGCCTTCTGCCGCAACAGGATTCGTCCGCGGCCGGCGCGCAGTGGCGCCAGGTGACGGCGACCGGCCGGTATCAGACCGACGCCCAGGTGCTCGCCAGACTCCGGGTCGTGGACGGGCATCCCGCCTACGAGGTGCTGCTGCCGTTCCACGTAGACGGGGGCCCCACCGTGCTCGTCGACCGTGGCTACGTCAAACCCGTCAAGGGCGAGAGCGTGCCCGAGTTCGCCGCCGCACCGAGCGGCCCCGTCACCATCACCGCGCGTCTGCGGGACTCCGAGGGCGTCGTCGCGGGCAAGGATCCGTTCCGCCAAGACGGTCTGCAGCAGGTGTACTCCATCAACGTCCCGCAGATATCCGCCGTCACCGGTGTGCCCCTGGCGGGGTCCTACCTGCAACTCGTCGGGGACCAGCCCGGCGGTCTCGGCACGATCGGACTGCCGCACCTCGACGCCGGACCCTTCCTGTCCTACGGCATCCAGTGGATCGCGTTCGGCATCATCGCGCCGATCGGCGTCGGCTACTTCGTGTTCGCCGAGGTCAGGCAGCGTCGCCTCGAAAGGACGCAGATCGAGTCGCGGGCCACCGACCCCGCGCCGCTCACGACCGAGGAGAAGCTCGCCGACCGGTACGGCAGGCGGTCATAGCTGCTCGGAGCGCTCCGGGATCCTGGCGGTGGTCATCGCCTCGATGAATGCGCGCAGCACGCGGTGGGCGGCCTCGAGATCGGCGTCGGGAACACCGTCCAACGCCATGTCCCCCGCCTCGCCGAAGCCCGCGAACAGGGTCTGCGCGATGTCCCTGCCGTGGTCGGCGTGGCGGAGGATGACCCGGCGCCGGTCGGTGGGGTCGGTCTCACGGCACAGGTGGTCCTGGCCCACCATGCGGTCCACCAGGTAGGTGATGGCCGCGCCGGACAGACCCATCCTGTCGCGCAGATCGCCCGCGGAGAGCGCCATACCGTTGGCCTCGGCGACCATGACGAACAGCAGGGCCCGAAACTCGTTGATCGACAACCCGTTCTGCTCGCAGAATGCCGCTGCGATCCAGCCCGACTCCGACGTCAGGTCCCTCAGGTCGACGCCGAGCAGCCACTCCAGGTCCGCGCGTATCGGTGCCGACGTCGGTTCGGGATCCATGGCTGCCCCTCTACGCGTCGGGCCGGGTGGGCACCTCACTGTAGTCAGGTGCCCGGTACGCGCAAACGACAACGGCGGAATGCCCTCTGCGCGAGGACATTCCGCCGGGTCGGTGCAGTCGTGAAGGTGGCTACTCGGCTGCCTTCTGGCGCGCTTCGGCGGCCTTCTCGGCACTGCGAGCCGCTTCGGCCTCGCCTTCCTTCTTGGCGACGTCGCGCTGCGCCTCGGCCTTGTCCTGCTGGGCCTCGCCTTCCTTCTTCAGGTCGTCACGATCGGTGACGATGCCGGCGACTTCCTTGACCTTGCCCTTGACGTCTTCGACGATGCCCTTGGCTGCTTCTTCGGGTCCGCTGTCTCCCATGACGAGTCCTTTCCTAGTCGACGTTGTCAGTTCGTCTCTACCCGTCGACGCCGCCGACTGAACATTTTGGTGACGCGGGCGACGGATCTGCGTGGGAGCCGGGGGGCCGACGTGCTGTTGGCGGTGGGCGGCGGTGGCCGCCGAGGGTGGACGGTGGCGTCGGTAGGAAGCAATACGATCCAGGGGCCGCAACGTCTCGTAGACGACGCACACCAGGCCGTCAGGCGCGTGCTTCGACCCACTCGATCAGCCGACGCCGGCGTTCTGCCGCGCGCTCGGGATTCTGCTCCGCGTCACGTTCGGCGGCATCGGCTTCCGCCCAGGCGCGACGCATGTCGGCGTCATGGAACTCGACGGTCTTGGCCATCACGCACCCCTTCCGGAACGACACCAGGATAGTTGGGCGCTACGACGAAGACCCATTGGACACATCTTCAGTTCCCTCGCTGCTGGGAGGCTTTGGTGATGCGGGCGGGTGTCATCGACGTGGCTTCGGCAGCGGCAAGCAGGTGAGCAAGCACCTTGATCGATGCGACGTCTGACAGCGAGAATCCCTCGGCCTCAAGCGTGTTGGCCGTCAGCATGCCGAAGGCCAGTTTGTCGGCGCGAACTGCGACCGACACGAACGACCTGTACTGCCGATTCCTCGAGGCGTCCCACGAGTCGGGAACCGTGGCGTTCGTGTCGTTGCTGGACTCGACGTCGCCGCTGTCTATCAGGGTCCATACCCCCTGGTCACCTCCATGGCCCTCGATGAACTCGCTCGTGAAGGCGTCCTCGCGATTTCGCGAGTCGCTGTAGGGGCCCGACCGCATCACCCGGGATCGGGCAGCCAGGTCTTGGACCCGAAAGTAGGCGGCGCGTGGCGCTTCGCTCTGGACCAGATCGCAGACCTTGCTGACGATCGACGTACGAAACCCGCTGATCTCTGCGTCCTTGGATGCCTGATCCAGCACGGAGAGTCGGCGCAGCTTGTCGGCAGTGCCGAGCATGGCTCCATTGATGAGAAGCGACGTCCGACGAGACTCCGCTTTCAAGGCTTGGTCGAGCGACGCCCGCTCGTGTTCCTGTTGGAGCTTGAACGCGCGCTCGTTCCCGAACTTGAAGAAGCCGACGACGGCGGTCGACACCGCGAGGCTGGCCGCCAGGATCCGCACACCTACGAGCCAATTGCCCGGCGGAACGAGACTGACCGCGAAGGTGGCCGCCGCCGTCAGAACGGCCACCACCGCCAGCGCGAAGGTGAAGACGACCGCCTGATCCTTGACGGGCTTCGTCTGCTCCATCGGCACCGCGGCAGCATGGCATACAGGGGCGACGTCACCGCCTGATGCGCGCCTACTCGTGCAACGTCGGACCCCTTGCCGTGCCCATGACGCGGATGCGAATCTCCTTGGGCATCAGGGGAGTCGAACCCCATCGGGATCCGCGGACACGAGATCCAGAGATATGAGTTCGATGGTGGTGGGCGCGGAGGGGATCGAACCCACGACCGCTGGTGTGTAAAACCAGAGCTCTACCACTGAGCTACACGCCCGTGCTCGGGCAGGCTACACGGCGGGCGGGTGCGACGGGAAATCCTGCCGGGCAGTCAGGCTGGCCAGTGCGGCCGCCCAGACCGACGGTTCGCGCAGCTCTCCTGGCCCCTTCATCTGGGCGAAGGTGATGACCCCCGTGCGGTGCACGGCGAAGGTGCCGCGGTTGGCGACGCCCGTTGCCTCGTCGAACACCCCGTAGGCCTGGGCCACCGCTCCGTGCGGCCAGAAGTCGGACAGTATCGGCATGGTGAGGCCTTGCTGGTTGGCCCAGACCTTGTGCGTCGGCGGGGGGCCGACGGAGACGGTGAGTACGCGGGGATCGTCGCCGAGGTGATCGCGGATGTCGGCGAGTTCGCGTGCGCAGATGCCAGTGAAGGCGAGCGGGAAGAACACCAGGAGCACGTCGTCGACGCGCAGTCGCGCACTCAGCGTGACCGGTCGTCCGTGCTGATCCTTCAGCGTGAAGTCGGGCGCGTCGGCGCCAACGTCCAACACGCTAGCGCCGCGGCGCGGACTTCGACTTCGGCTGGACCAGCCTGCTGGCGATCCAGTCGCCCAGGTTGGCCGACGAGGTCTGCACGAGACCTGCGGTGGGGGCGGATTCGGCGATGTCGGCGGGGCGCACGTGTCCGGGGTGGCCCGTCTTGGGCGTCACGACCCAGACGACACCGTCCTCGGCCAGCGGCGTGATGGCGTCCATCAGACGGTCGACGAGATCGCCGTCGTCGTCGCGCCACCAGAGGAGGACGACGTCGACGACCTCCTCGGCGTCCTCGTCGAGGAGCTCGCTGCCGCTTGCGTCCTCGATGTCGAACCGGATGTCGTCATCGGTGTCCTCGTCCCAACCCAGCTCTTGGACGACCTGATTCTTCTCGATGCCCAGCTTTCGGGCGTAGTTCGGCGAGTCCGCCGCAACCACCGTTTCCTCCTTCAGCCAGCGTGTCAGCTTTGCCCTATCGTCGCACGCCTTGGGCACTTACCCGACGTCTGGCGCTCCGAAGCATCAATATGCGGCATCGCAGGCCGTCCCTGCGGCCGTCTTCGCGTCGTTCAGTTGGCGGATCGCGCCGTTGAACTCGTCGGGGCCCGGGTTGCGCGTCAGCACGACGGCCAACTGCCGCGCCGAGTCGACCCACCCGTTGAGCGCATTGGTCAGATCGGGCGACAGCGGCGCGGACAGGCTTCCCGCGACCTGGTCAGCGCTCTGATTCAGCGAATCCACCGCGGGCCCAATCTTGCTCGACGCGTCGGGCGCGTCGTCGTTGTAGGCCTCCACGTACGTGTTCACCGCCTGCACGGAGGCATTGCTGCTGTCCCCGAGGGCATCGCAGGACGTATGCACGGCGGCCTTGGTCACCGCCACCTGGCGGGCGGACTCGGAGGCCGCGCTCGCCGAGCTGACCGACGCGCGGTACTCGGGAGCCTGCGCACTGTCGACCCGCGCCACCCCCTGGGTGAGGGAGCTACACCCCACGACGATCATCGCCAGGGCAGCGAGGCTGCCGGCCACCATGCCGGCCACGCGCAGTCGCCCGCCGTGCCACAACGTACTCACAGTTTCCGACGGTACCGGTTGGCCCCACCGGTCGCCGGGTCATTCCTCCTATGCCAACCCCGGCCGCCCGAGTACGGCACGATGGGGGCACGATGGACACGACGCTGGACACAGCGCCGAAATCGCGGGTGACGGGGCCACGAGCCCCCGATCACGCCTACCGAGGAGCCGTAGTTGACCACCGAGTTCGCGCGCCAAGACCTGGCCCAAAACTCTGGCACCGCAGGCGAACCCGATCGGGTGCGAGTCATCCGGGACGGTGTGGCCTCCTATCTGCCAGACATCGATCCCGAGGAGACCACCGAGTGGCTCGAGTCCTTCGACGCCTTGCTCGAACGGTCCGGCCCGGCCCGCGCGCGGTATCTGATGTTGCGCCTACTGGAGCGTTCTGGCGAACAGCGCGTCGCGATTCCGGCACTCACGTCCACCGACTACGTCAACACCATTCCCACCGAACTCGAGCCGTGGTTCCCCGGTGACGAGGACGTCGAACGCCGGTACCGCGCCTGGATCCGATGGAACGCCGCCATCATGGTGCACCGCGCCCAGCGGCCGGGAGTCGGTGTGGGCGGCCACATTTCGACGTATGCGTCGTCGGCCGCACTGTACGAGGTCGGGTTCAACCACTTCTTCCGCGGCAAGTCCCACCCCGGCGGTGGCGATCAGGTCTTCATCCAGGGCCACGCCTCCCCCGGCATCTACGCGCGCGCCTTCCTCGAAGGCCGGCTAACCGCGGACAAGCTCGACGGGTTCCGTCAGGAACACTCCCATCCGGGCGGCGGCATCCCGTCCTACCCGCATCCGCGGTTGATGCCCGACTTCTGGGAGTTCCCGACGGTGTCCATGGGCCTGGGCCCGATGAACGCCATCTATCAGGCGCGGTTCAACCACTACCTGCACGACCGCGGCCTCAAGGACACCTCCGACCAACACGTCTGGGCGTTCCTGGGCGACGGCGAGACCGACGAGCCCGAGAGCCGGGGCCTGGCCCACGTGGCGGCGCTGGAGGGTCTGGACAACCTGACCTTCGTCATCAACTGCAACCTGCAGCGCCTCGACGGACCAGTCCGCGGCAACGGCAAGATCATTCAGGAGCTGGAGTCGTTCTTCCGCGGCGCGGGCTGGAACGTCATCAAGGTGGTGTGGGGCCGCGAGTGGGACGCCCTGCTGCACGCCGACAAGGACGGCGCCCTGGTGAATTTGATGAATACGACACCGGATGGCGATTTCCAGACCTACAAGGCCAACGACGGCGCCTACGTCCGCGACCACTTCTTCGGCCGCGACCCCCGCACCAAGGCACTCGTCGAGCCGATGACCGACGCCGAGATCTGGAACCTCAAGCGCGGCGGTCACGACTACCGCAAGGTGTACGCCGCCTACCGGGCCGCGATGGAGCACAAGGGCCAGCCGACGGTGATCCTGGCGCACACCATCAAGGGCTACACCCTCGGCAAGCACTTCGAGGGCCGCAACGCCACCCACCAGATGAAGAAGCTTGCGCTGCAAGACCTCAAGGACTTCCGCGACTCCCAGCGCATCCCGATCCCGGACTCCCAACTCGAGGAGAACCCGTACCTGCCGCCGTACTACCACCCGGGGCCGGACGCACCGGAGATCCGCTACCTGCTGGACCGGCGCCGCACGCTCGGCGGCTTCGTTCCCGCGCGTCGCAACAAGACCAAGGTGCTGCCCCTGCCCAGCCGCGACGTCTACAAGTCGCTGAAGAAGGGCTCGGGCACCCAGGCCGTCGCCACCACCATGGCGACCGTGAGGACGTTCAAGGAACTGTTGCGGGACAAGGAGATTGGCAAGCGTCTGGTGCCGATCATCCCCGACGAGGCGCGCACGTTCGGCATGGACTCGTGGTTCCCGAACCTCAAGATCTACAACCGCAACGGCCAGCTGTACACCGCCGTCGACGCCGAACTGATGCTCGCCTACAAGGAGAGCGAGGTCGGCCAGATCCTGCACGAGGGCATCAACGAGGCCGGCTCGACGGCGTCGTTCACCGCCGTCGGCACGTCCTACTCCACCCACGACGAGCCGATGATCCCGATCTACATCTTCTATTCGATGTTCGGGTTCCAGCGGACCGGTGACGGACTGTGGGCGGCGGCCGATCAGATGGCCCGCGGCTTCGTGCTCGGCGCCACCGCCGGTCGCACGACGCTGACCGGTGAGGGCCTGCAGCACGCCGACGGGCACTCGCTGCTGCTGGCGGCGTCCAACCCGGCGGTCGTGGCCTACGACCCGGCGTTCGCCTACGAGATCGCCTACATCGTGGAAAGCGGCCTGGCCCGGATGTACGGCGAGGACCCCGAGAACGTCTTCTTCTACCTCACCATCTACAACGAGCCCTACGTGCAGCCGCCGGAGCCGAAGGACTTCGACCCGCAGGGTCTGCTGAAGGGCATGTACAAATATCGCAGCGCAACCGAGAAACGCACGAACGTCGCGCAGATCCTGACCTCGGGCGTGGCCATGCCCGAGGCGTTGCGGGCCGCCGACCTGCTCGCCGCGGACTGGGACGTCGCGGCCGACGTGTGGTCGGTGACCAGCTGGGGCGAGCTCAATCGCGACGGGGTCGCCGTCGAGAAGGAACTGCTCCGCCATCCCGACCGGCCCGCAGGCGTGCCCTACGTGACCTCGGCGCTGGAGTCCACCGCGGGCCCGGTCGTCGCGGTGTCGGACTGGATGCGGGCGGTCTCCGAGCAGATCCGGCCGTGGGTGCCCAACACCTACGTCACGCTCGGCACCGACGGGTTCGGGTTCTCCGACACCCGGCCCGCGGCCCGGCGGTACTTCAACACCGACGCCGAATCGGTCGTAGTCGCCGTGCTCGAAGCGCTCGCCCGCGACGGCGAGATCGACCCGTCGGTCGCGGTCGCCGCCGCCAAGGAGTACCGGATCGACGACGTGCTGGCCGCACCCGCACAGACCTCCGATCCTGGCGCGGGGGCCTAACGCCGCGGGTTGGAGGTTGTCTCCAGAAATGGGGCGTAGTTTTTAGGGATGCCCGACAACCATCCGTCGCCGGGGGCCACCCCGCTCGCGCTGCTGGACTCGGTGCCGGAATCGCTCCTGCGCCGGGTCAAGCAGTACTCGGGCCGGCTCGCCACCGAGGCCGTGCACGTGATGGGCGAGCGGCTGCCGTTCTTCGCCGAACTCGAGGCCTCGCAGCGCGCGAGCGTCCAGCTCGTCGTGCAGACCGCCCTGGTGAACTTCGCCGAATGGATGCGCAACCCGCGCGGCGACGTCGGGTACACGGCCGAGGCGTTCGCGCTGGTGCCCCAGGAGCTGACGCGGCGCATCGCGCTGCGGCAGACCGTCGACATGGTCCGCGTGACCATGGAGCACTTCGAGGAGGCCGTGCCGAATCTCGCACGCAACGAGGATCAGATGACGGCGCTGACGATCGGCATCCTGAGGTACAGCCGCAACCTCGCGTTCGCGGCGGCGTCGGGGTACGCCGATGCCGCCGAGGCCCGCGGCGCCTGGGACACCCGCATGGAGGCCAACGTCGTCGATGCGGTGGTCCGCGGGGACATCGGGCCCCAGCTGCAGTCGCAGGCGGCGGCGCTGAACTGGGATGCCACCGCGCCCGCGACGGTCCTCGTCGGGTTTCCCCAGCCCGGCCGCGCGGAGTTCGCCAGCGAGGACGTCCACGAGATCGTCAACCGCAACGGCAGGGCTGCGCTGTCCGACGTGCACGGCACCTGGCTGGTCGCCATCGTGTCCGGCCATCTGTCCCCCACCGACCGCGTGCTCGCCGAGTTGCTCGACGTGTTCTCCGCCGAGCCGGTCGTCATCGGGCCGTTCGCCTCGTCGCTGGTGGCCGCCCACTACAGCGCGGCCGAGGCCATCGCGGGCATGAACGCCGTCGCGGGGTGGAGCGGGGCGCCGCGGCCGGTCTCGGCGCGCGAGCTCCTCCCGGAGCGGGCGCTCCTCGGCGACCCGTCGGCGATGGCCGCACTCGACGCCGACGTGATGCGTCCCCTCGCCGACGCCGGGCCCGCCCTGACCGAGACGCTCGACGCCTATCTGGACTCCGGCGGTGCGATCGAGGCCTGCGCGCGCGCCTTGTTCGTTCATCCAAACACCGTCCGCTACCGCCTCAAGCGCATCGCGGACTTCACCGGACGCGATCCCACGCTGCCGCGCGATGCGTACGTGTTGCGGGTGGCGTCGACGGTGGGCAGGCTGGGCCGACAGGCGTCGCATACGGTGACGTCGACGGCGACCGCGGCGCCTCTCACGAACCCGGCGTGACGGGCATCACTGGATTCGCAGGTCGCGGTCAGGTCTCGTTGACATCCCATCACATGCGGTTTTGTGGGATGTCCACAAAAACATAAGACCAGGTTCATAATCTCTTACACCACGCAAAACCGGTTTCACAGTGTTCTCTTAATTCGTGCCCCAAACACCCGCGCTTGCGCTGCTTGCTCCCGGACAGGGATCGCAGACTCCCGGCATGCTCGCCCCCTGGCTCGAGCTCCCCGGTGCCGAGGAGCGCGTCGCCGCCTGGTCGGAGGCCATCGGTCTGGACCTGGCCCGGCTGGGCACCACCGCCACGGCCGACGAGATCACCGACACGGCCGTCACCCAGCCCCTCGTCGTCGCCGCCACGCTGCTGGCCCACCGCGAACTGACCGGGCGCGGCCTGCTGGCCGGTGCGCAGACCATCGTCGCCGGCCACTCCGTCGGTGAGATCGCGGCCTACGCGATCGCCGGCGTGCTCGAGGCGGACGACGCCGTGACCCTGGCCGCCACCCGCGGTTCGGAGATGGCCAAGGCCTGCGCCGTGGAGCCGACCGGGATGGCCGCCGTCCTCGGCGGCGATGAGACCGAGGTGTTGGGTCGCCTCGACGCGCTCGACCTGGTGCCCGCCAACCGCAACGCCGCGGGTCAGATCGTCGCGGCCGGCGCCATCGCCGCGCTGGAGAAGCTGGCCGAGGATCCGCCCGCCAAGGCCAGGGTGCGACTGCTGGCGACCGCGGGCGCGTTCCACACCCACTACATGTCCTCCGCGCTCGACGGCTACGCCGCCGCAGCCGAGCACGTGACGGCCGCCGACCCGGCGGCCACGCTGCTGTCCAACGCGGACGGCCAGCCGGTGACCTCGGCGGCCGACGCCATGACCAAGCTGGTGGCGCAGCTGACCCGGCCGGTGCGCTGGGACCTGTGCACCGAGACCATGCGTGCGCGCGAGGTGCGGGCGATCATCGAGTTCCCGCCCGCGGGCACACTGGTGGGCATCGCCAAACGAGAACTTCGGGGTGTGCCGACGTACGCCGTCAAGACCCCCGCAGACCTGGACGGGCTCGCCGAGCTCTAGCCAGAGAAGTCCATATCGGCGTTCCATCAGGGGGCGTCGATGCCCGAGGAAACACAGAATAGAAGGAGCCAACGTGGCTGCCACGCAGGAAGAAATCATCGCCGGCCTCGCCGAGATCATCGAAGAGGTCACCGGCATCGAGCCGTCCGAGGTC
Organism: Mycolicibacterium madagascariense; assembly: GCF_010729665.1. Lineage (NCBI taxonomy): Bacteria > Bacillati > Actinomycetota > Actinomycetes > Mycobacteriales > Mycobacteriaceae > Mycobacterium > Mycolicibacterium madagascariense. Next base: position 3,689,710 of record NZ_AP022610.1, read on the forward strand.
ACCCCCGAGAAGTCCTTCGTCGACGATCTGGACATCGACTCCCTGTCGATGGTGGAGATCGCGGTGCAGACCGAGGACAAGTACGGCGTGAAGATCCCCGACGAGGACCTCGCGGGCCTGCGCACCGTCGGTGACGTCGTCGCCTACATCCAGAAGCTGGAAGAAGAGAACCCCGAGGCCGCCGCCGCACTCCGCGACAAGTTCACCTCGTGACGCGCCCTTCCACGGCTAACGGCGGTTTCCCCAGCGTGGTGGTGACCGCCATCGAGGCGACTACTTCCATCGCGCCGGACATCGAGAGCACGTGGAAGGGTTTGTTGGCCGGCGAAAGCGGCATCCGCGTCCTCGATGACCCGTTCGTCGACAAGTGGGACCTCCAGGTCAAGATCGGCGGCCACCTCAAGGAGGCCCTCGATCCGCAGATGACGCGGCTCGAGTTGCGTCGGATGTCCTACGTCCAGCGGATGTCGAAGTACGTCGGCAACCGCCTGTGGGAATCCGCGGGCAGGCCCGAGGTCGATCCCGACCGATTCTCGGTCGTGATCGGCACCGGGCTGGGTGGCGGCGAGAAGATCGTCGAGACCTATGACGCGATGAACGAGGGCGGCCCCCGCAAGGTGTCACCGCTCGCCGTTCAGATGATCATGCCGAATGGTGCGGCTGCGGTCGTCGGGCTCGAGCTCGGCGCCCGCGCCGGCGTCATCACCCCGGTGTCGGCCTGTTCGTCGGGCTCGGAGGCCATCGCGCACGCGTGGCGTCAGATCGTCATGGGCGACGCGGACTTCGCGGTCTGCGGTGGCGTCGAAGGGATGATCGAGGCGCTGCCCATCGCGGCGTTCTCGATGATGCGGGCGATGTCGACGCGCAACGAGGACCCCGCCGGTGCGTCGCGGCCGTTCGACAAGAACCGCGACGGCTTCGTCTTCGGCGAGGCCGGAGCGATGATGATCATCGAAACCGAGGAGCACGCCAAGGCCCGTGGCGCCAAGCCGCTGGCCCGGCTGATGGGTGCGGGCATCTCGTCGGACGCCTTCCACATGGTGGCTCCGGCCGCGGACGGCCTCCGGGCCGGCCACGCGATGAAGCGGGCGATGGAGACGGCTGGCTTGTCCCCCAAGGACATTCAGCACGTCAACGCGCACGCGACGTCGACGTCCATCGGCGACACCGCCGAGGCGAACGCCATCCGGGTCGCCGGGGTGGAGCACGCCGCGGTCTATGCGCCGAAGTCGGCGCTGGGTCACTCGATCGGCGCCGTCGGTGCCCTGGAGTCGATCCTCACGGTGATGTCGTTGCGCGACGGCGTCATCCCGCCGACGCTCAACTACGAGACGCCCGACCCCGAGATCGATCTCGATGTCGTTGCGGGTGAGCCTCGATACGGCGAGTACCAGTACGCCATCAACAACTCGTTCGGGTTTGGTGGACACAATGTCGCCCTGGCCTTCGGCCGCTACTGAGTAGCGGTTGGGCTCGAGAGATACGTTCGGAGCAGGTATGGCAGCGTTGACCGGTTCTTCTCGGCCCTCGACGGGCGACGGTCTCCCCAACGTGGTCGTCACTGGCTATGCCATGACGACCGCGTTGGCGACCGACGCCAACGGCACCTGGAAGCGTCTGCTCGACGGCGAGAGCGGCATCCGCACGCTGGACGACTACTTCGTCGAGCAGTACGACCTGCCCGTGCGTATCGGCGGACACCTCCTCGAGGACTTCGACAGCGAGCTGACGCCCGAGGAACTCGCCCGGTGGTCCTACCTGCAGAAGATGGCGATCGTCGTCGGGCGGCGGGCCTGGGAGCACGCCGGCTCGCCGGAGGTGGACGGCCGACGCCTGATGGTGTCGATCGGCACCGGCATGGGCAGCAGCGAAGAACTGCTCTACGCCTACGACGGGATGCGGGAGAAGGGCGCGGCGGCCGTGTCGCCGCTGGCGGTCCAGACGTACATGCCCAACTCCCCTGCCGCGGCGGTCGGTCTGGAGCGCGGCGCCAAGGCGGGGGTCGTGACGCCCGTGTCGGCGTGCGCGTCCGGCAGCGAGGCCATCGCGAACGCGTGGCGCAACATCGTCCTCGGCGAGGCCGACGTCGCCATCTGCGGTGGCGTCGAGACCAGGATCGAGGCGGTGCCGATCGCGGGCTTCGCGCAGATGCGCATCGTGCTGTCCACCACCAACGACGACCCGGCCGGTGCGTGCCGGCCGTTCGACAAGGACCGCAACGGGTTCGTCTTCGGTGAGGGCGCGGGGCTCATGGTCCTCGAGACCGAGGAGCACGCCAAGGCCCGCGGGGCGAACATCCTCGCCAGGCTGATGGGCGCCGGCGTGACGTCGGACGGCTACCACATCGTGGCGCCCGACCCGACCGGCGATCAGGCGGGCCACGCGATCACGCGGGCGGTCCAGCTGGCCGGTCTGCAGCCCAGCGACATCGACCACGTGAACGCTCACGCGACCGGCACCTCGGTCGGCGACGTGGCCGAGGGCAAGGCCATCAACAACGCGCTCGGCAGCACCCGGCCCGCGGTCTACGCCCCCAAGTCGGCCCTCGGTCACTCCGTCGGCGCCGTCGGCGCGGTGGAGGCCATCCTCACGGTGATGGCGCTGCGCGAGGGCGTCGTGCCGCCGACGCTCAACCTGCGCAACCTGGATCCGGAGATCGATCTGGACGTGGTGGCGGGCGAGCCGCGGCACGGCAACTACCAGTACGCAATCAACAATTCGTTCGGCTTCGGCGGGCACAACGTCGCGATCGCCTTCGGGAAATACTGAGATTCGAGGAGATGTAGATGACGACGATGGCGCCCGAATCGGTAGACGAGTCCGTCGACCCCCGCGATCCCCTGCTGCGACTGCGCACGTTCTTCGACGACGGCAGCGTCGAGCTGCTGCACGAGCGCGACAAGTCCGGCGTGCTGGCCGCGGGCGGCACCGTCAACGGCGTTCGCACCGTTGCCTTTTGCACCGACGGCACCGTCATGGGCGGTGCGATGGGCGTCGAGGGCTGCCGTCACATCGTCGACGCCTACGACACCGCCATCGAGGAGCAGAGCCCGATCATCGGCATCTGGCACTCCGGCGGGGCCCGCCTGGCCGAGGGCGTCAAGGCGCTGCACGCGGTCGGGCTCGTCTTCGAGGCCATGATCCGGGCGTCGGGTTTCATCCCGCAGATCTCGGTGGTCGTCGGATTCGCCGCGGGCGGAGCGGCGTACGGCCCCGCCCTCACCGACGTCGTCATCATGGCGCCCGAGGGCCGGGTGTTCGTCACCGGACCCGACGTGGTCCGCAGCGTCACCGGTGAGGACGTCGACATGGCGTCACTCGGCGGCCCCGACACCCACCACAAGAAGTCCGGTGTCTGCCACATCGTCGCCGACGACGAAAACGACGCCTACGAACGCGGCCGCCGACTCATCGGATTGTTCTGCCAGCAGGGACATTTCGACCGCAGCAAGGCCGAGGCCGGCGACACCGACCTGCGCGCACTGCTGCCCGACTCGGCCCGCCGCGCCTACGACGTGCACCCGCTCGTCACCGCGCTGCTCGACGACGAGGCACCCTTCGACGAGTTCCAGGCGAAGTGGGCGCCGTCCATGGTCGTCGGCCTCGGCCGCCTCGCCGGGCGCACGGTCGGCGTGCTCGCCAACAACCCGCTGCGCCTCGGCGGCTGCCTGAACTCCGAGAGTGCCGAGAAGGCAGCACGTTTCGTGCGCCTGTGCGACGCGTTCGGCATCCCGATCGTGGTGGTCGTGGACGTGCCCGGATACTTGCCCGGCGTGGACCAGGAGTGGGGTGGCGTGGTGCGCCGCGGCGCCAAGCTGCTGCACGCGTTCGGTGAGGCCACCGTCCCGCGCGTCACGCTGGTGACGCGAAAGATCTACGGCGGCGCCTACATTGCGATGAACTCGCGCTCGCTGGGTGCCACCAAGGTGTTCGCGTGGCCCGACGCCGAGGTCGCCGTCATGGGCGCGAAGGCCGCCGTCGGCATCCTGCACAAGCGCAAGCTCGCTGCCGCCGCCCCGGAGGACCGCGACGCCCTGCACGAGGAGCTCGCCGCCGAACACGAGCGCATCGCGGGCGGCGTCGACAGCGCCATCGAGATCGGCGTCGTGGACGCGAAGATCGATCCCGCGCACACCCGCAGCGTCGTCACCCAGGCGCTGGCCGAGGCGCCCGCCCGCCGCGGCCGCCACAAGAACATCCCGCTGTAGGGCTGCGGCCGGGCTCACGCCCTGGCGATGTCGGCCATCCTGGGCGACAGCAGCGGCGTCAGCTGCGCCCACGGCACGGTGATCGTCAGGGGGACGCCCATCCGCAGCTGGTGCGGCGGGAAGTGCAGCTCCATGCCGTCGGTCGTGGGGATCCAGTTGGCGAAGTTCTCGCGGCGCGGCGCGTTGCCCGGTTCGTCGGCCATCACGCCGGTCATGCCGTTCTCCCTGGCCACCAGCACCTTGGTCTGCTCGGACAGCATCCGCAGGCCCGCCGGCTCGTTGGCGAACAGATCCGTCAGGGTGACGGGGCGGGCGGTGCGGCTGTCGATCACGACGGTGCCCGCCTCGGTCTCCGACTGCGACCCCACGTAGTACGCGCTGGTGATCACCTGCGCGACGACGAGCCGCCGGAACGTCACCTGACCGCTGGACTCGAAGCTCCACGGCGTGCCGTTCTTCGCCTCGGCGACCGCGTGGGCGAGCTGGCCGCGCACCACCGCCGCGCTGGCGTCGTTGAAGGCCTTGGCGACCGCAGGGTCACCGCCCTCGAGCTGCCCGCGCATGGCCTTCCAGGTGCCGAGCCCGTCGGGTGAGAAGCCGTCGACCGACGTCGGGGTCACACCGTAGGCGACGCCGTTGGATGTTCCGGTCTGCGGAGGGGCCTCCGACGTCGCGGCCGCCGACGCCGCCGCGGCCGTCGCCGAGGACTCCATGGCATCCCCGTCCCGGCTGCACCCGGTCAGTGCGAGGACGCCGAGTATGCAGATCAGCCCTAGTGCTCGGGTCACTGCACACCTTTCGTTCAGCCAATCACCTTGTCGCGGCGAGGAATTCGTTGGCAACGTCAATTACCGAAGCGCGGTCGTCGGAGACGAGACCGATTCGGGTACGGCGGTCCAGGATGTCGTCGGCGGTGAGGGCTCCTTCGTGGGTCGTGGCGTACTCGAACTCGGCTCGGATGACGTCGATGCCGTCGGCCACCCGGGCCGTCGGACGACTGCAGGTAGCGTGCGCGACGACGTTGGGCGCCTCGGCACCATATCGTGCGACGAGCGCCGGCGGCAGGTTTGCGGGCGTTCCCGTCGCCGAGACCGGGTTGGCGGGTGCGCCCACCAGCGGAAGATGGCGAGTTCGACAGGGCCCGGCCGCGAGGCGTCGTCGCGCCACCGCGCGGTTCACCACGTCCTCGGCCATGAAGCGGTACTCGGTGAGTTTGCCGCCGATGACGCTGAGCACCCCGTCGGCCGACTCGACGATGGCGTGTTCGCGCGACACGTCGGCCGTCCTGCCCGCGCCGGTGTCGACGAGTGGGCGCAGCCCCGCGTACGCGCCGACGACGTCGTCGGGACCGAGCGCGACGTCGAGGGCGGTGTTGACGGTGTCCAGCAGGAAGGCGACCTCGGCGGCGGTCGGCTCGGGCACGTCGGGGATCGGCCCCGGCGCGTCCTCGTCGGTGAGTCCGAGATAGACCCTGCCGAGCTGCTCCGGCATGGCGAACACGAACCGGTTGAGTTCACCGGGTATCGGAATCGTCAGTGCCGCAGTCGGATTGCCGAACGCGGCCGCGTCGAACACCAGGTGTGTGCCGCGGCTGGGCCGCAACCGGATCGACCGGTCGACCTCCCCCGCCCACACCCCCGACGCGTTGATCACGGCGCGCGCGGACACGTCCAGCGCGGCGCCGGTAAGCTGATCGGTGAGCCGCACCGAGGTTCCGGTCGCCGCCGAGGCCGCGACCCTGGTGAGGATGCGGGCGCCGTGCTTGGCCGCCGTGCGCGCGACCGCGACGACCAACCGCGCGTCGTCGATCAGCTGCCCGTCGTAGGCCAGCAGCGCGCCGTCGAGCCCCGCGCGCCGCACGGTCGGCGCCAACTCCACGGCCCTGGCGGCGTCGATGCGCCGGGACCGCGGCAGCGTCGTCGCCGGCGTGCCCGCCAGCCTGCGCAGGCCGTCACCGGCGGCGAACCCGAATCGGACCAGGGCGCGCGAGCCCCGGCTCATCGACGGCAGCAGCGGCACCAGCTGCGGCATCGCGGTGACGAGGTGTGGCGCGGTGCGCGTCATCAGGATGCCGCGTTCGACGGCGCTGCGGCGGGCGATGCCCACGTTGCCCGTGGCCAGGTAGCGAAGTCCACCGTGGACGAGCTTCGAACTCCAGCGGCTGGTCCCGAACGCGAGGTCGTGCTTCTCGACGAGGACCACCGACAGCCCGCGGCTCGCGGCGTCGAGGGCGATCCCCGTTCCCGTGATGCCGCCGCCGATGACGACGACGTCGACGGTGGCGCCATCGCCGAGGGCGGCGAGGTCGGCGGCCCGGCGAGCCGCGTTCAGGGCGGAGGTGTCGGTCATGGCGCGAGGTATCCGTTCAGTGCGTGGGCGAGTTCGGTGGCCAACCGTTCGGCGGGCAGGATCGGCGCGACCACCTGCGCCGACAGGATCGTCGACTGGGTGATCAGCATGGTCATGGCGGCCAGTTCGCGCGGCTCCCCCGGCCGGACGCTGCCCTCCCCTTGCGCGGCGGCGATCTCGGCGGCCACGGTGTCGAGCAGCAGCTGCTGGCTGGTGCCGAGGCGCTCGGAGAGGTAGAACATCGCCAGCCCGGGCGCTTGGTGCAGCACCGACATGACGACGTCGTCGTCGCGCACCCGCTGGGCCAGCCCGATGATCCGCCGGACCAGGGGCTTGCGCCCGACCCCGCGGCGGGGCACGTCGTCGAGCGCTTCGGTGATCCGCTGGGTCAGCAGCGCGGCGAGGATCGAGTCGGTGTCGGGGAACCGCCGATAGATCGTGGGGCGGCTGACGTCGGCGCGGCGGGCGATCTCGGCGAGCGTCACCCGGTCCACGCCGAAGGCGAGCACGCACTCGGCGGCCGCGTCGAGGATGCGGTCCTCGACGGGCCTCGCCGGGCGCTCGTTACGGATTGACATGATCTGTAATACTGTAACCCATGACGCGAGCCAACGACGACCTGCTGCCTCCCATGGCGTGGAACGCCTGGGGTGACCCGGCGGCGGCCACCCCGCTCTCCGACGCCATCCGCACCCTCCTCGTCGAGGCGCTCGGCGTCGACCCCTCGGCCACCGTCGCACCCGACCTGGCCCGCGTCCGGCTGCGGCCCTCGGCGCTGCCGGACGCCGACCGCACCGCGCTGGCCGCCATCGTCGGCGAGCCGTACTGCGTCTGCGACGATCTCGGCAGACTGCTGCGCGCGGGCGGCAAGTCCACCCTGGACCTGTTGCGGCGCAACGGATCCGACGTACAAGACGCACCCGATGCCGTGCTCCTGCCCGCCGACGAGGAGCAGATCGCCGACGTGCTGAGGCACTGCGCGCTGCGCAGCATCGCCGTGGTCCCGTTCGGCGGCGGCACCAGCGTCGTCGGCGGCCTCGACCCCCTCCGCGGGGACTTCCGGGCCGTCGTGTCGCTGGACCTGCGACGCCTCGATGCCCTGCACGGCCTCGACGCGGTCTCCGGCGAGGCCGAGCTGGGCGCCGGGGTCACCGGGCCGGCCGCCGAGGAACTGCTTGGCGCGCAAGGCTTCTCGCTCGGCCACTTCCCGCAGAGCTTTCAGTTCGCCACCATCGGCGGCTTCGCGGCGACGCGCTCCTCGGGCCAGGACTCCGCCGGATACGGCCGGTTCGACGACATGGTCCGCGGGCTGCGGGTGGTCACGCCGGCCGGGGTGCTCGACCTCGGGCGCGCCCCGGCGTCGGCGGCGGGCCCCGATCTGCGGCAGGTGATCCTGGGCTCCGAAGGCGTGTTCGGCGTCATCACCCGCGTGCGGGTCCGCGTCCACCCCGTCCCGGAGGCCACCCGCTACGAGGCGTGGTCGTTCCCCGACTTCGCGACCGGCGCCGCCGCCCTGCGCGCCGTCGTCCAGAACGGCACGGGGCCCACCGTCATCCGGCTCTCCGACGAGGCCGAGACCGGCGTCAGCCTCGCCACCACCGACACCATCGGCGAACGCAGCAGCACCGGTGGCTGCCTGGCCATCACGGTGTTCGAGGGCACCGCCGCGCACGCCGAGAGCAGGCACGCCGAGACGCGCGCCGTCCTCGAGGCGCACGGCGCCACGTCCCTGGGCGAGGAACCCGCCCGAGCCTGGGAACACGGCCGGTTCGGCGCGCCCTACCTGCGCGACTCCCTGCTGGCGGCCGGAGCGCTGTGCGAGACGCTGGAGACGGCCACCAACTGGTCGGGCATCGGTGCCCTCAAGGCCGCGGTGACCGAGGCCCTCGTGACGTCACTCGCCGACAGCGGTACCCCCGCGCTGGTGCTGTGCCACGTCTCCCACGTCTACCCGACCGGGGCGTCGCTGTACTTCACGGTTGTGGCCGGGCAGCGCGGCAACCCGATCGAGCAGTGGCGCACGGCCAAGGCCGCCGCGTCGGACGCGATCATCCGGGCCGGGGGAACCATCACCCACCACCATGCCGTCGGCGCCGACCACCGGCCGTGGATGCGCGACGAGATCGGGGATCTGGGCGTCGAGGTGCTGCGCGCGGTGAAGGCGGTGCTCGACCCCGCGGGAATCCTCAACCCGGGCAAGCTGATTCCGTGAGGATCACGCTGCTGACGAACCCCGCGTCCGGACACGGCAGCGCGTCTCGGGCGACCGAGCGGGCCATCGCGCAGTTCCACCGTCGGGGCGTCGACGTCGTGGCGATCGCCGGCGCCGACGCCGACCACGCGCGACGGCTCGCCGAGGGCGCCCTCGAGCGCGGGATGGACGCCCTCGTCGTCGTCGGCGGTGACGGCATCGTCGCCCTGGCACTGCAGGTGCTCGCGCAGACGGACGTCCCGCTCGGCATCATCCCGGCCGGCACGGGCAACGACCACGCCCGCCAATTCGGGCTACCCACCCACGATCCCGAGGCGGCGGCCGACGTCGTCGTCGACGGCCACGCCGACACCGTGGACCTCGGCCACATCCGCGGCGCCGACGGCACCCAGCGCTGGTTCGGCACGGTGATGGCCGCGGGCTTCGACTCGCTGGTGACCGACCGCACCAACCGGATGCGCTGGCCGCACGGGCGGATGCGCTACAACGTCGCCATGGTGGCCGAGCTGTCGAAGCTACGTCTGCTGCCGTTCCGACTGACGTTCGACGGCGGCGACGAGGTGGTCACCGACCTCACGCTGGCGGCGTTCGGGAACACCAGGAGCTACGGCGGCGGGATGCTCATCTGCCCGGACGCCGATCCCACCGACGGCATGCTCGACGCCACGATGGTGACCTCGGCGTCGCGGACGCGGCTGATTCGGTTGTTCCCCACGGTGTTCAAGGGCACCCACACCGCGCTCGACGAGGTGCGCACGGCGCGAGGATCGGTCATCACCGTGGACTCCCCGGGGATCAACGCCTACGCCGACGGCGAGTTCGTGTGTCCGCTGCCGGTCGAGGTGTCGGCCGTACCCGGGGCGCTACGGATCCTCACGCCGTGAACCTGCGGCACCGAGATTGCACTCAGTCGACGAAACGTCGAGGCGGGCTCAAGTGATCGCTGCAACACCTGATTTGTTGAGAGGTGTTGTTCGATGGCTTTTCGTGCTCGGGGTAGCAAAGCGCCGGAGTCGGCTCGTGGGGAGTTCTTGAGGGCGCTGAGGTTGGGGCTGTCGCAGTCGGCGGCTGCGACGGTGGCCGGGGTGTCGCATCAAACCGGTTCGAAATGGGCCGCAGAGGCGGGGGTCGCAGCCGATACGAGGCATCGGGGGATTCGGTACCCGGCAGCGGTGCGGGAGGTGTTCTGGGCGGCGATGCGCGGCGGGGCCGACGTCACGCAGGCCGCGGTGGCCGCGGGCGTGTCGGAGATCGCCGGTGCGGCCTGGGTCAAACAGGCTGGTTACGTGCCCAGAACCGCTGCTCCAGCTCGTGCCCTCGGCGCCGTCGATCGCTCGCCACGGCAGCGTGCGCCGCTGTCGTTTCTGGAGCGTTGCCGCCTGGAAGACCTGCTGGAGACCGGTTGCACCGCAGTCCGCGCTGCTGAACTGCTCGCCCGTCACCACAGCACGGTCCGCCGCGAGATCGCCAAGGGACTGACCTCGTCGGGGTATCGCGCCCGCGTCGGCCAGGACGTCGCCGAGGTCAATCGTCGCCGTCCGAAGGTGCGCAAGCTCGAAGGCGATCCTGTCGTGTTGGCCGAGGTTCTGAAAGGGTTGAGGTCGCGGCACAGTCCCGAGCAGATCGCGGGCCGGCTGCGGGTGGACTTCCCCGAGGATCCGGAGATGTGGGTGTCACACGAGACGATCTATCAGGCGCTGTACGTGCAGCCACGCGGGGAGTTGGCCAGGTTGGTCAGGACGCGTTGCGAACCGGGCGCACTCGCCGAAAGGCGCAGGGCCGCAACACCTCCGGTGTAGGCAAGCTCAAGGGCATGGTCAACGTCAGCGAACGACCCGCCGAAGCCGACGACCGCGCGATCCCGGGCCATTGGGAGGGCGATCTCATCCTGGGTGCCACCGCGACGAACTCCGCGATCGGCACCATGGTGGAGCGCACCACCGGGTTCGTCATGCTGCTGCACCTGCGCGGCGACCGCACCGCGGCCACCCTGGCCGAGGCGATGACGACGAGGATCCCCGAGATCCCCGAGGTGCTGCGCCGCTCACTGGCCTGGGATCAGGGCAGTGAGATGGCGTTGCACACCACGATCACCGAGGCCACCGGACTGCCGATCTACTTCTGCGACCCGCACAGCCCCTGGCAGCGCGGCACCAACGAAAACACCAACGGCCTACTCCGCCAATACTTCCCCAAAGGCACCGACCTGTCGTTCTACGGACCCGGCTGGCTCGACGAAGTCGCCGCCGAACTCAACGCCCGACCCCGCAAACGCCTCGGCTTCCGCACCCCCGCCGAAGAACTCGACCGGTTACTCTCAGACCCGTCCACATTCGTTGCAGCGACCGCCTGAATCCAAGCGAGAAGCCATTCGCGTGAGTGCAATCTCGCGCGACCCGCTAGCCCACGCCTCGGTTCAGCCACGTGACCTCACCGGTGTCGCCGCCACCGCGGTAGGCCTCCAGCGCCTCGTCCCACGCGGTGCCCAGCACGGTGTCGAGTTCGGCGGCCAGCGCGTCGGCACCCGAGGCCATCAGTGCGCGCAGGCGCATCTCTCCGACCATGACGTCACCGTTGGCGCTCATCGCGCCGCTCCACAGTCCGAGCTGCGGGGTGTGGCACCAGCGGTGCCCGTCGACGCCTTCGCTGGGATCCTCGGTGACCTCGAAGCGCAGGACCGACCACGACCGCAGCGCATTGGCCAGCGCAGCACCGGTCCCCACGGGACCCACCCAGTTGGTGACAGCACGAAGCTGCCCAGGCAGCGCCGGCTGCGGCGTCCACTTGAGGTTCGCCCGCGCCGACAGGGTCGACGAAAGCGCCCACTCCACGTGTGGACATACCGCCGCGGGCGAGGCGTGGACGTACACCACACCGGTGGCCGTGTCGGCGAACTGGTTCGACGCACGCATCATCTGCTCCTTCGGCTCCAAAAGGGACGTCTTCCCCGACGACCTGCTGGACTGCCACAAGTTGCAGTTGTTTCGTGCGTGTCCATTGTGCCCTGTGGGACGTGTGTTGCGCTAGGGTGCCCCGAATTCTCTCAGTACTCCATCAGAGATGGCGGGCCACAGCGGCTGCGCCCACTCGCCGAAGTCGCGGTCGGTGAGGACGACCAGGGCCAGGTCGGCGGCCGGATCCACCCACAGGAACGTGCCGGTCTGACCGAAGTGGCCGTACGTCGACGCGCCGTTGGCCGAGCCCGTCCAGTGCGGCGACTTGCCGTCGCGGATCTCGAAGCCCAGCCCCCAGTCGTTGGGCCGCTGGGCGCCGTAGCCGGGCAACACGCCCGCCAGTCCGGGGAATTGCACCGCGACGGCGTCGGCGTGCATCGGCTCGGACACCAGCGCGGGGCGCAGCAGGTCACCGGCGAAGCGGGCGAGGTCGGCCACCGTGGACTCGGCCCCATAGCCGGCGGCGGCGGCGCCACCGGCCAGCGTCGACGCGCCCATGCCGAGCGGTGCGAAGACGGCTTCGGTCAGGTACCGGTCGAACGGAATCTCCGACGCCCGCTCGATGCCCTCGGCCAGCACGCCGAAGCCCGCGTTCGAGTAGACCCGCCGCGTGCCCGGCGCGGCGATGACGTCCGCCGAGCGCATCGCCAACCCGGAGGCGTGGGCGAGCAGATGGCGCACGGTGGACCCCGGCGGCCCCAGCGGCGAGTCGAGGTCGACGACGCCCTCCTCGATCGCGACCTGCACGGCACGCGCCACCAACGGCTTGGTCACCGACGCGAGCGCAAACGTGCGCTCCCCGTCGCCGAACTCGGCCCGCACGCCCGACGGTCCGACCACCGCGGCCGCGACGTTGGGCACCGGCCAGTCGGCCAGCGCATCGAGTGCACCCACGCGTCAGCCGGTCCCGCGGGCGTCGCCGCGCCGCCGCAGCTCGTCGAGCCGACGCAGGGCCGCCGCCGCGGCGCCCGCGTGCACGCCGTTCAACGACGATGCCGCGGTGAGCAATTCACCATCGGAGTCGGCGTGATGGACCCGCAGGACGCGGTGGTAGATCGGTGCGTCGTGCATACCGCACCACGTCGCCATCGACGCGGCCCAGCGGGTCAGCGTCGGCGGGTCGACGAGCTCGCGACAGTCGAAGAGCACCAGGGCGTAGGCATCACCCGCCCACTCCAGGCGCACCTCACCCGCTTCGAGTGCCGGGATGGCCCGTTCGATCAGTGCCCGTCCGTCGTCGACGCGGCCCGCAGCCCAGGCCTCGCAGCCCGCGACGACCGACGACAGTACGAGGAGGGCGGGATCGCCGGTCGCCGTGGCGGTGTCGTGCAGGGCCCGGGCCGGCAGGCCCTCGACGGCGCGGGTGCGCAGGGCGACGACGGCCTCCAGATAGCCGAGGTAGCCGTGTGTCGGCACGGCCGACGCCGGATCGAGCAGACGACGCGAGCGATCCATCCAGATCCGGCAGATGTTGACGTCGCCGCGGGTCAGCCATTTCTGGGCGAGGTCGACCGCCGCCTGCGCCGCGGCCGCCGGGTCGGCGCGCACCACGCGCCCGTACACCCGCTCTGCGAGTCGGACGGCCTCCTGGGCGTGCCCGAGTCGCCACGCGGTGGCCGCATACGCCTCGACGTCGTCGGTCGCGAGCGGTCCGACGGCGTCCGCCCGGGCATACGCGCCGTGGCTGGCGTCCCAGTCGCGGCGCTGGTGGGCACTGCGCGCCTCGGCGAGATGGTCGGTCATCAGATCCATGGCGCACCTCCTCGACGGTTGCCCTCATCTCACCAGCTCCCCCGCCCCGTTGGCCAGACCCGTTAGGTTGTAGCCCATGAGTCAGACGGTGCGCGGTGTCATTTCGAGGAGTAGGAAGCAGCCCGTCGAGGTGGTCGAGGTGGTGATCCCCGATCCGGGTCCCGGCGAGGTGGTGGTCGACGTCATCGCCTGCGGGGTGTGCCACACCGACCTGACCTACCGCGAGGGCGGCATCAACGACGAGTACCCGTTCCTGCTGGGCCACGAGGCCGCCGGCACGGTCGAGTCGATCGGCGTGGGCGTCACCAACGTCGCGGTCGGTGACTTCGTCGTGCTGAACTGGCGCGCGGTGTGCGGGCGGTGCCGGGCCTGCAAGCGCGGACGGCCCTGGTACTGCTTCGACACCCACAACGCCGCCCAGAAGATGACGCTCACCGACGGCACCGAGCTGACCCCCGCGTTGGGCATCGGCGCCTTCGCCGACAAGACCCTCGTCCACGAAGGGCAGTGCACCAAGGTCGATCCCGAGGCCGATCCCGCGGTGGCGGGCCTGCTGGGCTGCGGGATGATGGCCGGCATCGGCGCGGCCATCAACACCGGCAACGTGCAGCGCGACGACACCGTCGCGGTCATCGGCTGCGGCGGCGTCGGGGACGCCGCGATCGCCGGCGCCCGCCTCGTCGGCGCCAAGCAGATCATCGCCGTGGACACCAACGACCAGAAGCTGGACTGGGCGCGCGACTTCGGCGCCACCCACACCATCAACGCCAAGGAATTCGACGTCGTCGAGACCATCCAGGACCTCACCGGCGGCAACGGCGCCGACGTCGTCATCGACGCGGTCGGACGCCCCGAGACCTGGAAGCAGGCGTTCTACGCCCGCGACCTGGCCGGCACCGTGGTCCTGGTCGGCGTGCCCACCCCCGACATGACCCTGGAGATGCCGCTGGTCGACTTCTTCTCCCGCGGCGGGCAATTGAAGTCCTCCTGGTACGGCGACTGCCTGCCCGAACGCGACTTCCCCACCCTCATCAGCCTCTATCGCGAAGGCCGCCTGCCGCTGGAGAAGTTCGTCTCCGAGCGCATCGGGCTCGACGACGTCGAAGACGCGTTCCACAAGATGCACGCCGGTGAGGTCCTGCGCTCCGTGGTGATCCTGTGATGAGCGCTTGCGCGAAGAACGGACTCTCATGAGCGCCGCCCCCACCAGCATCCAACGACTGGTCACCAGCGGCACGTTCGAACTCGACGGCGGCAGCTGGGACGTCGACAACAACATCTGGATCGTCGGCGACGAGAAGAACGTGGTGGTGTTCGACGCCGCCCACACCGCCCAGCCCATCATCGACGCCGTCGGGGGCCGCAACGTGGTCGCCGTCATCTGCACCCACGGCCACAACGACCACGTCACCGTCGCCCCGGAGCTCGCCGCGGCGCTCGACGCGCCGGTGCTGCTGCACCCGGCTGATGACGTGCTGTGGCGAATGACCCACCCCGACGACGACTTTCGCGCCGTCACCGACGGTCTGGTGCTCACCGTCGGCGGGGTCGAGCTGCGCGCTCTGCACACCCCTGGTCATTCACCGGGCTCGGTGTGCTGGTACGCCCCCGACCTCGGCGCCGTCTTCAGCGGCGACACCCTGTTCAGCGGCGGGCCCGGCGCCACGGGTCGGTCCTACTCGGACTTCCCCACGATCCTGGAGTCCATCAAGGACCGCCTGGGCACGCTGCCCGGCCCGACGGTGGTCTACACCGGTCACGGCGACACCACCACCGTCGGCGACGAGATCGTCCACTACGACGACTGGGTCGCGCGCGGCAGCTGAGTTCAGCGCCCGTCCAGGACGCGCTTCTTCTCCGCCTCGTACTCGTCGTCGGTCAGCGCACCCGAATCATGGAGGCGGGCAAGCGTTTCCAGGGTCTGTACGCGAATGCCCTCGTCGGACGGGCTGAACGAGGCCGACTGCTGCGGTGACTCCGTCGGCACCGATCGCGGAATCCAGGTCGACGTCGGCGGCGGCGGTGGCGTCACCGCGCGGCGCCGGGTGCGCGCCGCCACGACCCGCACCACGATCAGGCCGACGAGGGCACACCCGAAGACCACCGCGCAGATCCACGGCAGGGAACTGAAGGCGCTGCCCGTGCCGAACGCCAGCCTCGGTTCGACGTACGCGCTGACCTTGCCGTCCAGCTTGACGTCGTAGGTGCCCGCCGCGGGCAGGTGCAGGTACCCGATGCGCACCCGCGCATCGTTGTTGACGGTGGTCGTGCCGCCGTAGTCCTCCCTGAGCACCACGTCGGCGCCGCCGGGTCCGGTGATGCTGTAGGTGAGCGGGGGCACGGGCAGCCCGCCGCCACCGCCACCGCCGACGAGCATCGTGTGGAACGTGACCGTCACGTCGCCCGCCGGCAGCTGCACGCTGGCCGACCCGGGGATCGGCACCTCGCCGTACTTGGCGTAGTCGTCGAGGACGAAGGCGTTGAGGCTCAGCATCGCGACGAACCCGACGGCCGAGACGACCATGGTCACGACGGCCGCGGTGGTCAGGATCCGAGTCGCGGTCGGGGTCTTCATGGACCGCAGTCTGTCACGTCGGCGCCGATATCGGGTTACCGTTTGATCATGCCGGAATCGAGTGTCGTGGTGCGACCGCAGCCCAGGGATGGCGGCCCTCACTCAACCGCGTCGCGGCTGCAGGCGGCCGGATTGCGGCGGGCGACAAGCCTTTTCGAACAGGCGGCCGCGGTGGTGCCACTCCCCCGCTCGCCGAGGCCCATCGTGATCGCCGACTACGGGGCCGCGACCGGGCACAACTCGCTGCTGCCGATCGGCGCCGCGGTGGCCGCGGTGCGCACGCGGACCCGTCCCGAGCACTCCATTCTCGTCACCCACACCGACGTGCCGGACAACGACTTCACGGCCCTGTTCCGCACCCTGGCCGACGATCCCGACAGCTACCTGAAGAGCGACGCGGCCTGCTTCGCCTCGGCGGTCGGCCGGTCCTACTACACCCAGATCGTGCCGTCCAACAGCGTCAACCTGGCGTGGTCGGCGTGGTCGGTGCAGTGGCTGGCGCACACGCCTGCGCCGGTTCCCGATCACGTGGTGGTGGCGCTGAGCCGCGACGACGCCGTCCGCGCCGCCTACCAGAAGCAGGCGGCGCGGGACTGGCACGAGTTCGTGGCGTTCCGCGGTCGCGAGCTGAGCCCGGGCGGGCGGCTGGTGGTGATGACGATGGCCCTCGGCGAGGACGGTGACTTCGGGTACGGGCCCCTGCTCGACGCCGTCACCGAGACGCTGAGCGAGCTCGTCGCGCGCGACGTGCTCACCGAGGACGAGGCACGGGTCCTGACGATCCCGGTCGTCGGACGCAAGGCACGGGACTTCCTGTCCCCCTTCGCCCCGTCGGGCACGTTCGAGAAGCTCACCGTCGAGCACCTCGAGGTCTTCGACGCCGAGGACCGGTTCTGGGCGCAGTACCGGCTCGACCACGAGGCCGACGCGTTCGGTGCGCGCTGGGCGGACTTCCTGGTGGCGTCGGCGTTTCCCACCCTCGCCGCGACCCTGCCCGCCGAGCGCCGTGCGGGGCTGCTCGACGCGCTGCGCGAGGGCGTCGCGCAACGGTTGAGCGCAGCACCGGCGGAGATGCGAATTCCCATGGCGCTGGCGGTGATCGAGAAGAAGCAGCGCGCTCAGGGCGCCATCTCGTAGGCGCCGTCGTAGGCGCGCACCCGCTGCCACATCCGGTCGAACCGTTCGGCGTCGGCCACCGGCTTGCGGATCGCCCCGAGCGCCCACTGCTGCTGCGCCTGCGTCGACGTCGGCTTGCCTTGCAGCGCAACGGCGTAGGCGTTGAAGTCGGTGATCTGGAAGCCGAAGATCTGGTCGACGACGTCGTCGTCGAGCCCGGTCAGCGCGGCCTGCTCGAGGATCAACTGCCCGTAGACGATGAGCGAGAACAGGTGACCCACGTCGAGCATGAAGTCCAGATCCGTCACCTGGTCGGCGTCGGGTGCGGCGGTCAGCAGGAACTCCCGGAATGCCAGGGCCTGCTCGTAGAACCGTGCCACGTTCGGAATGCGGGAGTGGTTCTCGTACACCGGCGTCCAGTCGGCGAATTGGATCTTACCGGCGCCGCGGGTCGGTCCCTGCTGCCAGAAGAAGGTGTCGTCGCTCGGGTCGTTGCGCGTCGGAACATCATCGTAGACAGCGGGATTCAGCATGTAGTTGGGCATGAACTTGAGCACCAGGCCGACGTTGACGTGCACCGTGCCCTCCAGTCGCGGTAGGCACCCGATGAGCTGGGCGACCTCGCGGAACATGGTGTTCTTCTCATAGCCCTTGGCGGCGATGACGTCGTGCAGCGCACGCATCACGGTCTCGCCCTCCATCGTGACCTTGGCCTTGGTCATCGGATTGAACAGCAGGTAGCGCCGGTCCTGCAGGCTGGCGCTGCGGAAGTAGTCGACCGCGCGCCTGCTGAACGCCTTCATGGCGATCATGCGCGAGTAGGCATCGACGAAGTTGGCGCGCACGTGACCGAAGTCGGTGACCGGCTTGCCGTAGAGGATGCGGTTCTGGGCGTGGGTGATGGCCTCGTAGAAGGCGTGCTCGCACATGCCGATCGACGACGAGCACAGGTTGAACTTGCCGACGTTGACCGTATTCAGGGCGGCCGCAAAGGCTTCCACGCCGGTGTGCAGGATGTCCTCGGCGCGCACCGGGTAGTTCTCCAGCCGGAACGTGCTCACGTAGATCTGCATGTGCACGACGTTGTCGATCAGGTGGTAGTCCTCGTGGCGGCTGTCCGCGGCGAAGAACACGTACCCGTCCTGGCCGTCGACGTCGTCGCGACGGCCGAACACCGAGACCAGACTCGCGACGTTCCCGTTGCCGATGTAGTACTTCGCCCCCGACGCGCGGTACAGGATGCCGTCGGCCTGGTCCTGCTCGCTGGCCGGCGTCAGCACCATGTCGGTGCTGTAGACGTCGGCGCCGTGCGCGCGCTCGGAGAGCCCGAACGCCATCACCTCACCGGCTTCGAGGTCGTCGGCGGCCCGCAGCTTGGCGTCCTTGTTCTCGCTCTGCCAGACCGGTCCGAGACCGAGGATGGTGACCTGTTCGGTGTACCAGTAGGTGAGCCCGTAGAACCCGAGGATCTCGGCCAGCGCGGCGTTGCGGGCGCCGTCCCACCGCTTGTCGGGGTTCGCACCGGCGAACTCCGCGGGGGTCAGGAACGTCGCGAACAGCTTCTCCCGCTTCACGAAGTCGACGAAGTCGGCGGGCCACTGCGCCTTCAGGTCGTCGTCGAGGAGGCGCTTCTTGCCCTGGCCCTCGAAGAAGTCGATGGTCGCGCGCAGCAGGCGACGGGTTTCGGCGTCGAACTCCTGCGGGTCGTAGGTGTTCGGATCGAAGAGCAGGCCGTCGGTCGCGGTCATGGTTGTTCTCCTAAGGGGATGGCGGCTGGATCGGGGCGGGGACGAACGGCAGGCCGGGGATGGTCTGGTACGGCAGCGACGGAATGATCCGCTGCCGCGTCGTGGGACCGGGGCTCTCCGTCGTCGTCTCGGTGACGGTCGTCGGTGGCGCGTCGGTCGTCGTCGGGGGCGGCGGGGCCTCGGTGGTGGGCGCCGGGGTCTCGGTCGCCGGCGGCGCCTCCTGGGTCACGGTGCTGGCGGGCGGCGGGGGCGCCTGCTGATAGACCGTCTGCTCCGGCGCCGGCGCGGGCACCGCCGACGGTTGGTCGGAGGCCGACGGGGTGGTGGTGGCCGTCGCCGGGGACGACGACGCGGGCGCGGACGTCGAGGGTGCCGTCGTGGTGGGCGACCCGTCGTCGCGCAGCAGGTAGTAGGCCGCGCCGCCGACGGCCAGCAGTGCCGCGAGCGCGCCGGCGGCCACGTAGCCGGCCGGACCGCGGTACCAGGGCGCCGGCGTGGCGCGGACGGCCTCGTCCTCGGGTTCGGTGAACGCCAGCCGGGGGCGGGGCTCGTAGGGCTCGTCGGGGGCGGGCTCGACGAGCGCCGGCTCCGGTGAGTCGTCGGCCTGCGACCACGCCAGGGCCCGGAACGTCGACGATGCCGGTCCCGCGCTCGGGTCCGCAGCGGCGGCCGCGGGTGGTGGCGCGGCGGGCGCCAGCGCCGTCGCGACGTCGGGCACGCGGGCCCGCGCCGCGCTCAGGCCGCCGCCGATCGCCGCGGCCAGCTCCGGCTGGGCCGGCGTCACGACGGGCACCCGGAGCCGCTCCGACAGCGTCGTCGTCAGCATCGGCAGCCGCGCACCGCCCCCCACCGTCGCCACGGCGGCGAGATCAGCACCGCGAATCCCGGTGCGCTGCAACGTCTCCTGCAGCAGATCGACGAACCCGTCGAGCGGCCCGCGGATCGCGTCCTCGAGCTCGGTCCTGGTGACCCTGACCTCGGTGCGGCGCCCGGACAGCTCGACCGGCAGCGACGTGGCGGCCGTCGTCGACAACCGCTCCTTCGCGGCGCGGCACTCCCCGCGCAGCCTGCCGAGATTGCCGATCGCCGACGTGCTCGACGCATCCACCGCACCCAGGTCGCCGACGACGCGGCTGAGCAGCGCCTGATCGACGAGGTCACCGGAGAAGTCCGTCGACCGAATCGCCGGCCCGATCGGCTGGTAGCCGTTGGCGGCGTCGGCGAGCACCAGGCTGGCGCCGCTGCCCCCGACGTCGCACAGGGCGACGACACCGCGCGTCGGCAGGCCCGGATCGTCGCCCACGGCCAGCAGGCCCGCGACGGCGTCGGAGGTGAGCAGCGTCTGCTCCTCCAGCGCCCGGCGCAGCGCGGCGACCGCCGACGGCGACCAGTGCGCAGGATGGGTGACGCCGAGCGGTTCGTCGACGGGCCCGCGGCCGGGCAGGGCGTCGCGCAGTGCCCGCAGCGCCTCGGCGAGCACCGTCTCGGCGCGATGGGAGGAGCCGTCGGCCGCCACGATCGGCACCGGGTCGCCGACGCGGTCCACGAAACCGGTGATCACCAGTCCGCGCTCGACGAGGTTCGGGTTCTCGGCCGGGACGCCGACCTCGGCGGGCCGGTGGGGATAGCGGGTCAGCACCGGCGAGCGGGTCAGTGCCGACCGGCCGACCGCCACCGCCCGCAGCGTCGTGGCCCCGATCGAGAGCCCTATGCCGTGTGCCACGTCATCGAATCGTGCCAGCTCCCGGAATCAGGGGTAAATCCAGTGCCGTCACCCAGCCGGGCGGCAGGTCGTTGACGGCGGGCACGGCGTTGAGCGCCCGCAGCCCCGTCGCCAGGCAGCCCGCCGCCGCGGCGTCGCGTCCCGAACCGTCGGTGAACCGGAACGCCGTCTCCTGAAAGATGCTCGGGGTGCCCTCGATGTCGACGCGGTAGACGTCGTTCTGCTGGCCCGACGGCCAGTCCGGCGCCGAGCCCTCGCCCACCCGGTTCACGTGCTCGAGCTGGATGCGGGTCTCGCCCCGGAACACGCCGTTGATGGTGAAGCGGACCGCGGCGACGTTGCCGGGCTGGATGACGCCCTTCGCGGTCTTGATCTCCTGGTCGGTGACCCACGTGTCCCACGTGGTGGTGATGTCGTCGAGCTCAATGCCCGCGGCGTGGGCGATCATGGGAACCGTTGCGCCCCAAGCGAAGACGAGGATCTCAGGGGTCTGCAGCAGCGGGCGGTGCTCGGGCGGCATGCCGATGCCCATCTCGAACTCGTAGTCCCCCTCGTAGTTCGTGTAGTCGAGCAGCTCGGACGCGCGCACCGTGCGCACCTCGGCGCACAACCCCATCAGCGTGAGCGGGAACAGGTCGTTGGCGAAGCCGGGGTCGATGCCGGTGGTGAAGCACGACGACCCGCCCGCCTCGCAGGCATCGGTGACCGGTTGAATCCAGTTCGGCGGGTTGAGTTTCATCGCCGGCCAGACCCACGGCGTCATCGCCGTCGAGCAGACGTCGATGCCCGCCCGCAGGAACCGCGTGATGAGTGCGATGTTGTCGTCGGCGTGCGCGGCCGTCGGCCCGTAGTGCACGACGGCGTCCGGCGCCAGCGCGATCAGCGCGTCGACGTCGTCGGTCGCGGCCAGGCCGATCGGCGCAGGCAGCCCGCAGATCTCACCGACGTCGCGGCCGACCTTCTCCGGATTGCCGACGCCCACCCCGACGAGGTCGAAGCCCGGGTGTCCGACGATCTCGGCGATCACCATCTTCCCCACGAAACCGGTGCCCCACACCACGATTCGCTTGCTCATGCGCTGTCCTCCTCATCGGCCGCCACTTCGGTAGGCCACGCTCAGAAGCAGCGCTTCAATCCGCCCGGCTCGCAGTAGAGCGGGTCCTGTTGAACCGGAATGGGCAGCGGCGCGTTGAAGGCCAGCGTGAAGGGATAGCGGACGAGATTGGCCGGGACCGTGCCGTTGCACACGGCGCCGTTGCTAATCATTCGCGTGCCGGTCAGCGTGACGTCGTCCCATTTGTAGGTCTCCTGGGTCGGCGCCGAGGTGCCGTCGGGGCACGACAGGCCTTCCTGGACGTTCGTCGTGAACTCCCACATGCCCCCGGTCTGTCGGGCGTCACCTCCCCTGACCGCGGTCGCAGGTGTCGGTGCCACGTGAAGGCGACAGCCGACGGGCAGGTCGACATTGTTACGCAGATCTCCGACCGTGGGGACGCAGCTCGGGTAAATGGTCCAGACGGCGTGGACGTCGCCCTGCGTGTAGTCGTACACGCCCTGCATGACCGGGTCAGCGTTCGCCGGACTGGCGACACCGACGGCCGAGCCGGTCAAGACGGCGACGGCGAGCATCCGGGCGATCCACATGGCCTCGAGTATCGCAGTGCCGTCGGCCCGCAGTCCCGGGTTTGCCGTACGTGGCGACCGACCCGTGAGAAGGTGCAGGAATGTCTGCGTTGGACGGCAAGGTCGCCCTCATTACCGGAACGTCGGCGGGGCTGGGGGCCGCCACCGCGCGGCTGTTCGCCGACCGGGGCGCCTCGGTGTTCGGCATCGCCCGCGACGCCGAGCGCATGGCCGAGGTGTTCGCCGACGTCCCCGGTGGCCGCTACGCGTCGGTCGACGTCACCGCGCCCGCGGCCTGCCGCCAGGCCGTCGCCGACTGCGTCGCCGCGTTCGGCAGGCTCGACGTCCTGGTCAACGTCGCGGGCTTTCACCGGATGCGCCACACGGTGACGACGACCGACGAGGACTGGGACCACGACCTGGCGGTCAACCTCAACGGGCCGTTCTATCTCTGCCGCGCGGCGCTGCCGCATCTGCTGGAGGCAGGCGGGAACATCGTCAACGTCGCCTCGATCGCGGGCGTCGAGGGTGAGGTGTACTCCGCGGGGTACTGCGCCGCCAAGCACGGGCTGGTCGGGCTGACCCGGGCGCTGGCCGTGGAGTTCACGAAGGAAACGCTGCGGGTCAACGTGGTGTGCCCGGGGGGCATGCCGACCGCGCAGGCCACCGACTTCCAGGCTCCCGAGAACGCCGACTGGGACCTGATCATGCGGATCGCGGCACCGCGCGGATTCATGGAGACCGCCGACGTCGCCCGGGTGATCGCCTTCCTGGCCAGCGACGACGCCGCCGCGATCCACGGCGCGGTGTACCGCGTGGACAACGGCAAGGGGGCCGGCTGACTCCGTTCACCCAACGGACATCCGCTGCGAGTGCGCCGTGCACGCCTAGCTGCCACAATCGCGCGGTGACCGACGTCGTGAACTCAGCCGCAGCCGAAGCCTCCCACCTCCGCTCCGGATTGGACGCCGCGGACCTCCGCGAGGCCATCACCGACCACCTGCGGTACTCGATCGGGCGCCCCGCCGCCGCCCTGCGGCCCGACCACTACTACCGGGCGCTGGCGCTGGCCGTGCGGGACCGCATGCAGGACAACCGCGTCGCGTCCACGCAGCAGTCCCTCGACCAGGGCGCCAAGGTCACCTGCTACCTGTCCGCGGAATTCCTGATGGGTCCCCAGCTCGGCAACAACCTACTCAACCTGCAGATCGAGGACGCCGCGCGCGCCGCGCTGGAATCCCTCGGCCAGGACTACGACGAGGTCCTCGCCTGCGAGCCCGAGCCGGGCCTGGGCAACGGCGGTCTCGGTCGCCTCGCCGCGTGCTACCTCGACTCGCTGGCGACCCTCGAACGGCCCGCAATCGGGTACGGCATCCGGTATGAGTTCGGCATCTTCAAGCAGGAGTTCAACGACGGCTGGCAGGTCGAGCTGACCGACAACTGGCTGGCCAACGGAAACCCTTGGGAGATCGCCAAACCCGACGTGAACTACCTGGTCAACTGGGGCGGCCACACCGAGCACTACATCGACGACTCCGGCGCCGACCGCATCCGCTGGGTGCCGCGCCAGGTGATCAAGGGCGTCGCCTACGACACCCCCATCCAGGGCTACGGCGTGCACACCTGCAACGTGCTGACGCTGTGGAGCGCGCGTGCCGTCGAATCGTTCGCGCTGGACGCGTTCAACACCGGCGACTACTACAAGGCCGTCGAATCCGAGGTCACGTCCGAGACCGTCACCAAGGTGCTCTACCCCAACGACGAGCCGGAGGCGGGCAAGCGGCTGCGGCTGCTGCAGCAGTACTTCTTCGTGTCGTGCTCGCTGCAGCACGTCGTGCACATCATGGACGACCTGGCCGACGTGTCACTGCAGGAACTCCCCCAGCGATTCGCCTTGCAGCTCAACGACACTCACCCCTCGATCGGTGTCGCCGAGCTCATGCGCATCCTCGTCGACGAGCGGCGCCTCGACTGGGACCTGGCGTGGTCGATCACGGTCGCCACCTTCGGGTACACCAACCACACCCTGCTGCCCGAGGCCCTGGAGAAGTGGCCGCTCGGTCTGTTCGGCGAGTCCCTGCCGCGGCACCTCGAGATCATCTACGAGATCAACCGGCGCTTCCTCGACGAGGTGCGGGCCAAGTTCCCCGGCGACGTCGACCGGGTGCGCCGGATGTCGCTCATCGGCGAGGAGGGCGGCCAGACGGTCAAGATGGCCTACCTCGCCACGGTCGGCAGCCACGCCGTCAACGGCGTCGCGGCCCTGCACTCGGACCTGCTGAAGGCCAGCGTGCTCAAGGACTTCTACGAGCTGTGGCCAGAACGCTTCTCCAACAAGACCAATGGCGTGACGCCGCGCCGCTTCCTGGCGCTGTCCAACCCCGGCCTGCGCTCCCTGCTCGACGACACCATCGGGGACGGCTGGCTGACCGACCTGGACCGGCTGCGTGGGCTGGAGGCCTTCGTCGACGATCCCCAGTTCCGCCAGCGGTGGCGAGAGGTCAAGCGATCCAACAAGTCTCGGCTCTCGGAGTTCCTGCTCGCCTCGACGGGCGTCGAGCTCGATCCCACCTGGATGTTCGACATCCAGGTCAAGCGCATCCACGAGTACAAGCGTCAGCACCTGTCCGTGCTGCACATCATCAGGCAGTACTTCCGGCTGAAGATGGACCCCACGCTGCAGATCGCACCCCGCGCCTATGTCTTCGGCGGCAAGGCGGCGCCGGGGTACTACATGGCCAAGCGCATCATCAAGTTGATCAACGCCGTCGGTGAGACCGTGAACCACGATCCCGACGTCAACCGGTTCATGAAGATCGTGTTCGTGCCGAACTTCAACGTACAGAACGCGCATCTGATCTACCCCGCGGCCAACCTGTCCGAGCAGATCTCGACGGCGGGCAAGGAGGCGTCGGGCACCGGCAACATGAAGTTCATGCTCAACGGCGCCCTGACGATCGGCACGTTGGACGGCGCCAACGTCGAGATCCGGCAGGAGGCGGGGCCGGAGAACTTCTTCCTGTTCGGGCTGACCGAGGACGAGGTCGAGCGGGTCAAGCGCGAGGGGTACCGGCCCTCGGAGTACGTCGACCGCAACGACGAACTCAAGGCCGTCCTCGGGTTGATCTCCTCCGGGCAGTTCTCCCACGGCGACACCGAGGTGTTCCGTCCGCTGGTGGACAACCTGCTGCACGACGACCCGTTCCTGGTGCTGGCCGACTACGCGTCGTACGTGGCGTGTCAGGACGAGGTGGCCGCGGCGTGGCAGGACAGCGACGCCTGGTCGCACATGTCCATCCTGAACACCGCGCGCAGCGGCAAGTTCAGCTCCGACCGGGCCATCACCGAGTACTGCGACGACATCTGGAACGTCGGACCGGTGAAGGTCGAGATCTAGGCGCTAGCCCTGCTCGGCGGGCAGCGGAGCGCCGGGCGGCGGCGCCTGCGGCACGCCGGCGAGGCTGTCGACGACGGGTCGCTCATCGGGGCAGTAGTAGTTGATGCCCGCGGAGAGGAACTGGTAGATCGATTGCTCGGACGTGCCCCGCGGCAGGTTGGTCTTGAGGAAGACCGCCGCCGCGGTGGCGTTCGCGTCGGTGCCGTTGTGCAGGCGCTTGCACTCGATCTTGCCGATCCAGGCGTTGTAGTCCTTGGGACCGTAGATGCCGTAGGTGTGCAGCTCGTTGGCGAAGTCGGTGTCCGGATCGGCGTGCGCCGGGCCCGCCGCTACCGTGGCCACCGCGAAGGCGGCGATTGCCGTGGCAAGTACTGTCTGCGTCAAGGCCTTCACGAGCGGATCCTATCGTCATCTGAATGATGTTGTCTGCGTAGGTGACCCGGATCGATCGAGCGCAGCGGCGGTGTCGTTGTGCGCGACGTCACGTGCCACGGCTCCTCGAGCCATCCCTTGCGGTTATCCACAATACAGTTATATGGGCTAATCTCTCATTTCAATCTCAGATAGTCGGCCGGGCAGGGGTTATGACCAAGGTTTTGCGAAGAGCATGGTTGCCGATCGTGATCGTGATCGTCGTCCTGATCGCCGGCTTGACGGTGAGCCGGGTGCGCACCTTCTTCGGCATGAACCCCATCCTCGTCACCCCCAAGAACTTCGCCGACGACGCCGCGCCCTTCAACCCCAAGGTCGTGAAGTACGAAATCTTCGGCAACGGGACCTACGCCGACATCAACTACCTCGACCTCGACTCCAAGCCGGTGCGCGTCGACGGCGCCTCCCTGCCCTGGTCGCTGACGCTCAGCACGACCGCCCCCTCGGTCCTGCCGAACATCGTGGCCCAGGGTGACGGCGACTCCCTGTCCTGCCGCATCACCGTCGACAAGGACGTCAAGGACGAGAAGACCACCAACGGCGTGCACGCTCAGACCTTCTGCCTCGTGAAGAACGCATGACCTCGCCCCACGACCGCGGTCCTGGGCAGCATCCTCCCGACGAGGAACCGACCACCGACGCCATCGCGACGTCGGGCCCCTCGGTCGACCCGACCCGGCACCGCATCCCCAAGCTGATCAGGACCCTGGCGCTGCCGATCATCCTCGGCTGGATCGTCATCATCGCGCTGGGCAACACCGTCGTGCCGCAGCTCGAAGCCGTCGGCAAGATGCGGTCGGTCTCGATGAGCCCCAGCGACGCACCGTCGGTGATCGCCATGGAGCACGTCGGCGCGACGTTCAAGGAGTTCAAGTCCAACAGCTCGGTCATGATCGTGCTGGAGGGACGGGACAAGCTCGGCCAGTCCGCCCACGAGTTCTACGACGGCATGGTCAAGAAGCTCGAGGCGGACACCAAGCACGTCGAACACGTCAACGACATGTGGAGCGACCCGCTGTCGGCAGCCGGCTCCCAAAGCAACGACGGCAAGGCGATGTACGTCCAGGTGTACCTCGCCGGCAACCAGGGCGAGGCGCTGGCCAACGAATCGGTCGAGGCCGTGCAGAAGCTCGTCGGGGACCTCAAGCCACCCGACGGCATCACGGCCTACGTCACCGGACCCGCGGCGCTGTCGGCCGACCAGAACATCGCCAGCGACCGGAGCCTCAAGCTCATCGAGGCCGTGACCTTCACGGTCATCATCGTCATGCTGCTGCTGGTCTACCGGTCGATCGTCACCGTGCTGATCGTGCTCGTCATGGTGGTGCTCGAATTATCCGCCGCGCGTGGCATCGTCGCCTTCCTCGGCTACTACGACATCATCGGCCTGTCCACGTTCGCGACCAATCTGCTCGTCACCCTGGCCATCGCCGCGGCCACGGACTACGCGATCTTCCTGCTCGGCCGCTACCAGGAGGCCCGAAGTCTCGGCGAGGACCGGGAAGACTCCTACTACACGATGTTCAACGGCACCGCCCACGTCGTGATGGGCTCGGGGCTGACGATCGCCGGCGCGACCTTCTGCCTGCACTTCACGCGGCTGCCCTACTTCCAGACCCTCGGCGTCCCGCTGGCCATCGGCATGGTCATCGTCGTGTTCTGCGCGCTGACCCTCGGGCCCGCGGTGGTCACCGTCGCCAGCCGGTTCGGGCTGCTCGAACCCAAGCGTGCGCTGCGGACCAGGGGCTGGCGCAAGATCGGCGCGCTCGTCGTGCGCTGGCCCGGCCCCATCCTCGTCGCGACGATCGCGCTGTCCCTGGTCGGCCTGCTGACCCTGCCCGGCTACCGGACCGACTACAACGACCGCCACTATTTGCCCACCGACCTGCCGTCGCAGCAGGGCTACGCGGCCGCCGACCGGCACTTCTCGCAAGCCCGGATGAACCCCGAGCTGCTGATGGTCGAGAGTGACCACGATCTGCGGAACTCCGCGGACTTCCTCGTCATCGACAAGATCGCCAAGGCCGTCTTCCGGACTCCGGGCATCGGTCGCGTCCAGGCCATCACCCGTCCGCTGGGAACGCCCATCGAGCACACCTCGATCCCGTTCCAGATCAGCATGAACGGCACGACGCAGCAGATGAACCTGAAGTACCAACAGGATTCGTTCGCCAGCATGCTCAAGCAGGCCGACGAGATGCAGGGCATGATCGACAACCTCGAACACATGCTGGTCCTGATGAAGCAGCTCGACGACATCACCCACGACCTGACCCTCAAGACCAAGGACATGGTCGCCACCACCAACGAGCTGCGCGACCACATCTCCGACTTCGACGACTTCTTCCGCCCGATCCGCGCCTACCTGTACTGGGAACCGCACTGCTACGACATCCCCCTGTGCTGGGCGACGCGCTCGATCTTCGACACCCTCGACGGCATCGACGCCCTCAGCGATCAGCTGGGCGGCCTGGTCACCAACCTCGATCAGTTGGACCGGCTCATGCCGCAGCTGCTCGCGTCGCTGCCGCCGATGCTCGCGACGATGAAGTCGATGAAGCTCATGATGCTGACGATGTACCAGACCCAAAAGGGCATGTCGGATCAGATGGCGGCGATGCAGGACAACCAGTCCGCCATGGGCGAGGCGTTCGACGCCTCCAAGAACGACGACTCGTTCTATCTCCCGCCGGAGATCTTCCAGAACGACGAGTTCAAGAAGGGCATGAAGAACTTCATCTCGCCCGACGGGCATTCGGTGCGGTTCATCATCAGCCACGAGGGCGATCCGATGAGTTCCGAGGGCATCTCGCACATCGACGCCATCAAGAACGCCGCCAAGGAAGCCATCAAGGGCACGCCGCTGGAGGGGTCGAAGATCTACCTGGCCGGCACCGCGGCGACGTTCAAGGATCTGTCCGACGCCAACGTCTACGACCTGATCGTCGCGGCGATCGCGTCGCTCGCGCTGATCTTCGTCATCATGCTCATCATCACCAGGGCGCTGGTCGCGGCCGCGGTGATCGTCGGCACCGTGGTGTTGTCACTCGGCGCCTCGTTCGGCCTGTCGGTCCTCATCTGGCAGCACATCCTCGACACCCCGCTGCACTGGATGGTGATGGCGATGTCGGTCATCATCCTGCTGGCCGTCGGCGCCGACTACAACCTGCTGCTGGTGTCGCGGTTCAAGGAAGAGATCCACGCCGGCATCCACACGGGCATCATCAGGTCCATGGGCGGTACCGGTTCCGTGGTGACCTCGGCCGGCCTGGTGTTCGCCTTCACCATGATGTCGATGTCGGTCAGCAGCATGACGGTCATCGGCCAGGTCGGCACGACGATCGGCCTGGGCCTGCTGTTCGACACCCTGGTGATCCGCTCGTTCATGACGCCCGCGATCGCCGCGCTGCTCGGCAAGTGGTTCTGGTGGCCGACGCGCGTGCGGCAGCGACCATTCCCCGCCCCCTGGCCGAGTCCGCCGAAGCAACCCGAAACCGCCCACATCGCCTGAGGAGGCACATCATGACCAAGAGCGTGCGCAGTCTTGCCCGAGGAGGCCTGATGGCAGCCGTATGTGGGATTGCCGCAACGGCTTTGGCGTCTCCGGCGTCGGCCGATGCCACCGACGACTTCCCGATCCCGCACCGGATGATCATCACCACCTGCGACACCGAGCAGTACATGGCCGCCGCCCGCGACACCAGCCCGGTGTACTTCGAGCGCTACATGATCGACCGCAGCAACCGCCCCGCCGACGTGCAGCAGCAGGCCTTCGACCGCATCCACTGGTTCTTCTCCCTGGACCCCGTCGCGCGCCGGCAGTACTCCGAGGACACCGCCACCAACGTCTACTACGAGAACGTGGCCACCCACTGGGGCAACTGGGCCAAGCTGTTCTTCAACAACAAGGGCGTCGTGGCCAAGGCCACCGACGTCTGCATGAACTACCCCAAGGGCGACATGTCCATCTGGAACTGGGAAGCCACGCCCTAGCTGGACCGCCGCCGCCGGCCCATCACGACGGCGAGGATGACGGCGGCGATGCTCAACGCGCCGCATGCCACCGCGACCGCGATCATGTACACGTCGCGGCTGTTCATGCCCGACGGCTTCTCGTCCGACGCCAGCGTCAGCTGGTAATCACCGGGCAGCGGTCCGGGCTGCGGATCGTCCAGGCCGGGGAACTGCTGGGTCTTGTGGACCTCGAAACTGCGCTCGCCAGAAGGGGTTTGGCGCCATTCGCCCCAGGCGGGCGTGACGCCGTCGAGCAGCACCTTCTGTTCGCCGTACTGGGGATCGGGGCCCACGTCGACGATCTTGTTGACGCGGAACGGCTGATAGGTGGCGTTGGGGTAGCGCACCTGGACGGGCACGTTGGCGTAGTTCACCAGCGGCGGCGGAGGGGGCGGGAGCGGCAGGCCGACCCCCGGGAAGTAGCCGCCGCCGAAGAAGCTGCCCACCGCCACGTTGACGGCCTGGTTCACGGCGTTGGACACGACCGCGGTGAAGCTGTACGCCGCATACTGCGCGACCTCGAGCACGACCCTGCCGAGCGGCGGGATCAACACGACGCGGGGGGCGTTCTGATACACGTAGACGATGCGCACGGGATCGCGGTACGGGTTGCTCAGCACCGGCCGGTAGTACTCGTCGTAGTCGACCCAGTCCGGGCGCCACTGCCGGACGTTGCGATCCCAGCCGCCGGCGAGCTGGACGTTGTCGTTGTTCCGGTTGTCGTTGTTCCGGTTGTCGTTGTTCCGGTTGTCGTTGTTCCGGTCGTTGCCGTTGCGGCCGTCCCTGCCGAACGGGTCGCGGTCCCGGTCGGACACGTCGATCATCCGGGACACGTCGTCGATGTCCTGCTTGGGCGCCACGTCCGGCTTCGCCTCGACCACCGCGGCGGTCTTGGCGATCTGGACGTCCTCGTCGGGCGCCTGCAACGTCTGCGGCGCGATCTTCTGAAGCGCCCGCGGCGTCGGTCCGGCCCCCGAGGAGGACGTGGCCGAGTCCGCCGAGGTGGTGCTCGTCTCGCCGCTGCTACGCGCCGCCTCCGAGGACGACGGGGTCGACGCCGAATTCGGCGAGGACGGCGTCGACTCGGGTGCGGACGGGTCGGCGGAACCGCTGCTGGTCGGGGGTTGCTGGCTGTCGCTCGAGCTGGGCGTGACCGCCTGCGGTGACCGCGGCGCCGCACTGCTCGGCGTGGCGGCGTCGGACGTCGCGGGGCTCGGGCTGCTGGGGCTCGGGCTGCTCGGGCTCGGACTGCTTTGGCTCTGGCTCGGACTGCTCTGGCTCGGGCTCGGCGAGCTTGCGGTCGTCGGGCTCTTGGTCACCGACGTCACCGGCGGAGGCGTGCTCGCCGTCGTCGGCGGGGCCTCCCTGGTCACCGGCGCCGGCGAATCCTGGGTCGGCGCGACGGGGGCGGCGGATCGGGTCGGGGGCGGCGCCACCGCGCTCGGCTGGGCGGCCGACGGAGCCGGGGCCGACGCCGGTTCGCTCGGCTCGGCGCTGGGCACCGAGACGGGAGCCGGTGCGACGGTCGGCACGTCTGCGGCGGTGGGTGCTTCACGGGTGGCGGCAGGGGCCTCCCGCGGCGCGGCGGGCTCCGGCACGACCGTGGTCGACGGAGCGGACGGATCGTCGCCCGGCTTGGCGAACGCCGGCGCGACGCCCCCGGTCAGCGCCGTCAACGAGACGACCATTCCCGACGCGAGCACGGCACACGCCGTCCGTCGCCGGCACACCTTCAATGACGCACCCACAGTGCAGCGCCTCCTTAGCGAATGTCCCCCGACACTGGCCACCGGCCAGCTTCACCTAGGACATCGGCTGGAGGCCAGATTCGTTACAGGCTTTCCACAGGCGGGCGCGCCGGCGGGATCGCCGCCAGCAGGGAGCGGGTGTAGTCGTCGCGGGGTTCGGCGAACAAGTCGGCGGCCGGGCGATACTCCACCGCGCGGCCCGCGCGCAGCACCAGCACGTCGTGGCTGACCTGCTGAATGACGGCGAGGTCGTGCCCGATGAACAGGTAGGTCAGGCCCAGTCGCTGCTGCAGATCGGCCAACAACTCCAAGACCTGCGCCTGCACCGACACGTCGAGGGACGCCGTGGACTCGTCGAGGATCAGCAACTCGGGCTCCAGCCCGAGGGCCCGGGCGATGCTGACCCGCTGGCGCTGGCCCCCCGACAGCTCGTGCGGGTAGCGGTCGGCGAACGACGCCGGCAGTCCGACGAGCTCGAGCAACTCCTCGACCCGGGCCTGCCGGTCGGCCTTGCCCTCGCGCAGCTCGTGCACGGCGATCGGCTCGCCGACCGACGCCCCCACCGGCAGGCGCGGATTCAGTGACGCGAACGGGTCCTGCAGCACCAGACCCATGCGCCGCCGCAGCGCTTTCTCGGCCCGGCGACCGCCGCGGCGTCCGACGGCCAGCACGTCGTCACCGCCGAGCGTCACCGTCCCGGCGTCGGGCCGCACCAACCCGGTCAGCGCGGCGGCCACGGTCGACTTGCCCGACCCCGACTCCCCGACCAGTCCGAGGGTCGCGCCGCGCCGGATCCGGAACGACAGGTTCTGCACCGCGTGCACGGTCGACCTCCCGGTGGGGGTCGTCACGGGGAACCGGACGTCGAGGCCGACCACCTCCAGCAGCGTCTCGGCGTCGTCGGCCACCGGCGGCGGGCCTGCCGAGCCCACCAGCGGCCGGGCGTCGAGCAGCTGGCGGGTGTAGGGCTGCTGCGGATGGTCGAACACGTCGAGCACCGGCGCCTGCTCGACGACCTGGCCCGCCGCCAGCACGGTGACGTCGTCGGCGACCTGACCGATGACACCCAGGTCGTGACTGATCCACACCACCGCGGTGCCGAAGTCGCGCTGCAGATCTGCGACCAGGTCGATGATCTGCGCCTGGGTGGTGACGTCCAGGGACGTGGTCGGCTCGTCGGCGATGAGCAGTTCCGGGTCACACGCGAGTGCGATCGCGATCATCACGCGCTGACGCTGCCCACCCGACAGTTGATGCGGATAGGAACGCAGCCGGTCCTCGGGGTGGGGCAGACCGACGGCCTCGAGCAGTTCGAGCGCCCGCGCCTTGGCTGCCCTCCTGGTCGGATGACGATGCGCCTCAAGGGATTCGGTGATCTGGCGTTCAAGGGTCAACAGCGGGTTGAGCGACGTCCCCGGGTCCTGGAAGACGAAGCCGACCCGACCGCCGTGCACGCCGCGCAACGTCCGCGGGGACGCACCGATCAGCTCCGTCGAGTCCCGTTCGCCCGCAAGCACACTCGATCCGGTGACGACGGCGCCGGGAGCGTCCAGCAGTCCCGTCGCGGCGAGCACCGTCATGGACTTCCCGGAACCGGACTCCCCGACGATGCCGAGCGTCGCCTCCCTGCGCACCCGAAGGGAGACGCCGCGGACGATGTGCGTGTCGCCGATCCGGACGTGGAGGTCCTCGACGGTCAGGACGGGCGCGCTCACTGCTTCCTCCGCGCCTCGGCCAGCGTGCGCTGCTTGGGGTCCAGCACGTCGCGCATGCCGTCACCGAACAGGTTGAACGCGAGCACGATCACGAAGATCGCCGCCCCGGGAAAGACCGCCATCCACCAGGCCAGCGTGACGAAACCCTGGGAGTCGAAGATCATCCGGCCCAGCGACGGCTCCGGCGGCTGGATGCCGAGACCGAGGAAGGACAGGGCCGCCTCGGACAGGATCGCGAACGCCAGCGACAGCGACGTCTGCACGATCAGTGGCCCGGCGATGTTCGGGAGCACGTGGCGGATCAGGATGTAGCCGTGCCCCGTGCCCATGGTGCGCGACACCTGGACGAAGGGTTCGACCCTGACGCCGAGGGTGCTGGCGCGGGCGACGCGGGCGAAGATCGGGGTGTAGACGACGCCGATGGCGAGCATCGTGGTGGTGATGCCCGGGCCGAGGATGGCCACGATCGCCAGGGCCAGCAGCAGCACCGGGAACGCGAACATGACGTCGACGACGCGCATGAACACCGTGTCGACCCACCCGCCGCGATATCCGGCGACCACGCCGATGGTGACCCCGACGACGACGGCGAACAGGACGCTCACCACCGCCACCTCCATCGAGGCCTGCACGGCGACCAGCACCCTGGACAGCACGTCGCGGCCGAGCTCGTCGGTGCCGAACCAGTGCGCACCGCTGGGACCGCGCAGGGCGCTCGGCACGTCGACGTCGTTGATGCCCTGCGGCGCAAGCCATTTCGCACCCACGGCGACGACGAGCACCACCGCCAGGATCACGGTGCTCGCGACCGTGACGGGGTTGCCCGCCAGCAGGCGCCACGAGCTGACCCGCCCGGCCGGCGGGTTCTCGGTGAGCGGTGGGGTCATGCCAGCCTGATCCTCGGGTCGACGACGGCGTACAGCAGGTCCACCAGCAGGTTGATCACCAGGAACAGCACCGCCATCAGCAGCACCGCACCCTGGATGACCGGATAGTCCCTGGCGGCCACCGAGTTGTAGACCAGGCGACCGAGGCCCGGCCAGGCGAACACCACCTCCACGACGATCACGCCGCCGAGGATGGTCGCGAGTTGGATGCCGGTGATGGTGAGGATCGGCACCAGCGCGTTGCGGACGGTGTGGCGCAGCGTCACCACCCGCGGCGACAGACCCTTCGAGCGGGCGGTGCGCACGTAACCCATTGCGGCGACTTCGAGTACGGCCGAGCGGACGTACCGGGTGAGGATCGCGGCGGCGACGAGGCCGACCGTCAGTCCCGGTAGGACGAGGTGGCTCAACCACCCGCCGGGGTCGGTCGTCAGCGGGCGGTAGCCCGACGTGGGCAACCAGTGCAGGGTGCTGGCGAACAGCGCGATCAGCAGGATGCCCATCCAGAAGTCGGGTATCGAGACACCGAACTGACTGGTGACCCGGACGATCGCATCACTGGTCCTGCCCTCGTGCAGCGCCGACCAGATGCCTGCGGGCAGCGCGATCAGCAGCGCGACGACGATGCCGAACCCGGCGAGGGACACCGTCGCCGGCAATCGGTCCAGCAGGATCTGCACGACGGGGTCGCCGTTGCGGAAGCTGACTCCCAGGTTGCCGGTGAATGCCGAACCCACGTAGCTCGCGAACTGCGCGAGCAGCGGTCGGTCCAAACCGCTTGCGGCCCTGAGCGCGTCGTAGGCCTCCGGGGTGTAGCGCGTTCCCAGCGCGATGCGAACCGGATCGCCGGGCACCAGCTGAACGAGGGCGAACACGACGATCAGGACGCCGATCAACACGACCAGCGAATAGGCGAGGCGGCGGGCGAGGAACCGCACGACGGGGTGGCTCACTGCCGTCCCCCGCCGTCGAGGCTGGCCGTCCTGAACCGGATCGCACCGTCGCGGCGCGCCTCGTAGCCCGAGAGCCGGGTGGTCCAGGCCTGCACCACCGACGGGTTGTAGAGGTAGATGTAGCTGACCTGGTCGGCGATGATCGTCGCGGCGGTGGCGTAATCACGTTGTCGCACTTGCCGGTTGGTCTCGACCCGACCCGCGTCGAGCAGCCGGTCGACCTCGGGGTTGGAGAACTTCTGCGCGTTGCTCGTCCCGTTCGTGTGGTGCTGCGCGTAGTAGAAGTCGTCGGGGTCGATGTTGCCGAGCCAGCCCATCATCAACATGTCGAAGTGGCCGGAGTTCTGCTCGTCGAGCCACGTCGCGAAGTCCACGGTCCGGATGTGCACCGCGATCCCGAGCGGGGCGAGGTTGTCCGCGATGACCTGGGCGGCGGTGACCGTCTCGGGGTACTGGCTGGTGACCAGCATGTCCATGGAGGTGGGGTGCGCACCCGCCTCCTGCAGCAGGCGCTTGGCCTGATCGATGTCATGGCGGTACCTGTCGTAGGGGGTGTACCACGGATTGCCCTTCGGGATGGCCAGCTGATTGGCGGTCGCGCTGCCGTAGCTGGTGGCCTGGACGATCGATTGCCGGTCGATGCCGTAGGCGATGGCCTGGCGGACCCGCGGATCGTTCCACGGGGCGCGGGCCTCGTTGAGGGCCAGGTACCAGTAGTCGTTGCTCGGCGTGACCGCGAGCGTGAGGGAGTCGTCACCGCGCAGTTGGGTGATGCGCTGGGCGGGCACCGAGTCGGTCCAGTCGACCTCACCGGCCTGCAGCGCCGAGAGCGCGGTCGACGGTTCGGTGATGAACTCGAAGGTCACGCCGGGCACCTTGGGCGCGCCGCCCCAGTACTTGGGGTTGGCCGCCAGCACGATCGAGTCGCCGCTCTTCTGCGACACGAACGAGAACGGTCCGGTCCCGATCGGATGCGTCGCGATCTGGCCGCTCTCGACGTTCCTGCGCGACACGATCGCCATGCCCTTGAACCCGCCGAGGTTGGTGAGCAGGTTGGGGGTCGGGTGCGCGACGCGGATGACGACGGTGTCCGGCCCCTGGGCGCGAACGTCGGTGACCGCACTGAGCTTGTCGACGTTGGCCAGCTTGCCGTCGATGATCCGGTGATAGGAGTAGACGACGTCATCGGCCGTGAACGGCGTGCCGTCGTGGAACGTGACGCCGGGGCGCAGCTGGAAGGTCCACGTGAGCTGGTCGGGTGACACCGTCCACGACTGGGCGAGCGCGGGCCGCATCTCGAGATTGGCGTCGGGTTCGACCAGGGTGTCGAACACGTTCTCCAGCACCTCGAAGGAGAAGTAGGCCGACGTCTTCTGGGGGTCGAGCTGGTCGGGTTCACCGGCGATCGCGGCGATCAGGTTGCCCGACGATTGTCCGAGGTCGACGCGTCGAGCGGGTGCACACGACACGGCCCCGAGCAGGGCGACCACGATGGCGACGACGGCCAGGGGGTGTCGCATTGGGCCCGTCTACCCCCTGAGCTGCCGACGCACACGTCGAGGCCGGACCGATGTCAGACCCCGCTGCCATCATGATCACATGGCGTCCACCGCGACCACGTGCTCTCCCGCTGAGCGGATCGGGGTGCTGTTCGAGGAGTTGGCGGAGTTGACCGGCCAGCGCAACGCCATCGACGGACGCATCGTGGACATCGTCGCCGAGATCGACCACGACGGCATCTGGGGCAACACCGGCTGCCGCTCCCTGCCCGCCCTGATCGCCTGGAAGACCGGCACCTCCCTGCGCAACGCCGAGACCGTCGCCGCCATCGCCCACCGCAGCCCCGAACTCCCCCAGTGCACCGCCGCCCTGCGCGCGGGTCAGCTGTCGCTGGATCAGGTCGGCGTCATCGCCGAACGCGCGGGTGAGGGATCCGACGCGCACTACGCCCAGCTCGCCGCCAGCGCGACCGTCGCCCAGCTGCGCACCGCGATCAAGCTCGAACCCCGCCCCGACCCCGAACCGAAGCCCACCTCCCCGCCCCCGCGCGCGATCACGAAGACCGACGGCGAGCAATCCACGACCTGGCGCATCACCCTGCCGCACCCCGAAGCCGCCACCTTCGACGCCGCTCTGCAGTCCCACCACGACGGCCTCGTCGCGCAGTGGAAGCGCGACCACGCCGACGACTCGGGCGAGGACGGGCCGGACCCCACCGGCCCGGTCGACGACCGCGACGTCCAGCTGTCGCCGCTGCCCACCCGGGTGGACGGCTTCATGAGTCTCGTCGAAGCCGGCTGGGACGCCGACGTCGCTCGCCGCCCCCACGGGCAACGCACCACCGTCGTCGTGCACCTCGACGTCGAATCACGGGTCGCCGCACTACATCTCGGGCCGCTGCTGCCCGACGGCGACCGCCAGTACCTGACCTGCGATGCGACCTGCGAGGTGTGGTTCGAACGCCACGGCCGACCGATCGGGTCCGGGCGCGAGACCCGGGTGATCAGCCGCCGACTGCGCCGCGCGCTGGAGCACCGCGACCACTGCTGCGTGGTCCCCGGCTGCGCGGCGACCCGCGGCCTGCACGCCCACCACCTCGTCCACTGGGAGGACGGCGGGCCCACCGAACTGGCCAACCTCGTCCTGGTGTGCCCGTATCACCACCGGTTGCACCACCGCGGGCTGATCACCCTGCGCGGCCCCGCCCACCACCTGCTGGTGACCAACGCCGCGGGCGAACCCCTGACCTCGGCGTCGCTGGCCCGCTCGCCGACCACACCACCGCCGCGGGTCGCCCCCTGCCGCGGCCCGACCGGCGAACGCGCCGACTGGTGGTGGTACGACCCCTTCGAAACCCCACCACCACCCTCGCCGAACTAGGCGCCGAACGAGCGGCCTACCCGCCCATCCGGTCGCGCATGGCGTCGAACGTCGGCTGCCGGTCGCGCTCGATGTGGGCGTAGGCCACGGACTCGGCGACCCGCTCGTTGCCGGAGGCAATCGCGTCACGCAGCAGGACGTGGTCGTGGAACGCCTCGTCGGCGGGCAGTCCACTGGTCAGGAAGAACAGCCACGTGATGCGTCCGGAGATCGACTGCATCAACCTGATCAGCAGCTCGTTGGCCGACGTCGCGATGACGGCCTCGTGGAAGGCGGTGCTGGTCTTGGCGATGGCGTAGGCATCACCCCCGGCGACGGTCCGCTGGGCCTCGGCCAGCGCGTGGTCCAGTGCGTCCATCGGGCCGCCGAGGCCGACCTGCCGGGCGGCGTAGCGCGCCGCCCCCACCTCCATCGACAGGCGCACGTCGAACAGGTCGTCGATGGACTTGGCGTCCCAGCGGGCCACGACCGCCCCTCGCCGTGGGCGCGAGTGCACGAAGCCGTCGCGCTCCAGCCACGGCACCGCCTCCCGCAGCGGGACGCGCGAGACGTCGAGCTCCTCCCCGATGCGCTGCTCCGGGAGCCGGCTGCCCTGCGGGTACTGCCCCAGGATGATCCGTTCCCTGACCGTGGAGTAGATGTAGCGCGACAGCGACGGTCGCTGGGACTCCGGGTCGGTCACGTCCCGGCGATGCCGAGCAGCGAGAAGTTCAGCTCGTTGGCGCCGATGTTCTGACTCTCGGCGACTCCGGTGAGCCACTTCTGCGCGACGACCCAGTCCTTGTTGTAGGACAGGTTCAGGAAGCAGCCGGTCTGGCCGTACAGCTGGCCGGCCTTGACGTAGGTCGCGGTGTCCCCGGTGCCGAGGGCTTGGTCGAGTAGGCCGTTGACCTCCTTGGACTCGCATCCGAAGTAGTTGATGCCGCCCGAGGCGTCCCAGAAGACGTGTCCCCACATGTAGGGGTCGCCGCCGTCGGGGCCGTTGTTGCCGTCGATGAACGCATCGGGTCCGCTGGGCGGGTTGTTGATCCACCCGAAGACCGTCGAGGTGTCATAACCCTGGGCGGACGCGGTGAGCCCGTCGGTCTGCAGGTTGGCCACCACGATGTTGGCCATCGACTGCGCGTTGACGTTGCCGTTCGCGTAGCCGATCACCAGGTTCTTGGGCGCGTTGGGGGGCAGCGCCGCCACGTAGGCCTTCAGCGCACCGGCGTCGTAGGAGATGGCCTGCTTGTCGGCCCCTCCCGGGATCATGCCCTTGGCGTACATCGTCGTCCCCACCTCGGACCGCTTGCCGAGGACCTGATCGACCAGCTTGGCCTGGTCGATCGACTTCAGGAAGGCCACCCTGGCGTCGGCGGTCTTGAAGAAGTCGTGGCTGGGATTGACGGTGACCAGGGCGCCCTGCAGGGTCGGCAGGAAGTAGTTGGACACCCCGGCGGCCTTGGCGTACTTGTCCAGGCTCGACGAGGGCAGCGCGGCGACGATGGTGTCGACGGTGCCGTTGTCGAACGCCAGCTCCAGCGCAGATTCGTCGGTGTAGACCGGCATTTCGATCTTCGTGAACGGCGACTTCTGACCCCAGTAGCCGTCGTAGCGGGTCATCTCGTACTTGACCCCGGTCTGTGCGGTGGTCAGTTCGTAGGGCCCGGTGCCGAGATCGTGGGAGGACAGGTAGGTCTGGGCGTCGTCGGATCCCGCGTTGGCCTTGAGCCCGGTCGGTGACTCCATCTTGGGTCCGAACGGGGACGCCAGATAGCTCAGGAAGGCGGTGTTGGGCTTGGTGAGGGTGATGACGGCGGTGTAATCGTCCGGTGTGGCAACGTCTTTCACCGCCTGCACCATGTATGCCGCGCCACCCTTGACCGCGATGCGGCGCTTGAACGCCACGTCGACCGCCGCCGAGGTGAACGGCGTGCCGTCATGGAATGTGACGCCCTTGCGGAGGTGGAAGGTGTAGACGTCGTGGGTGGGGTTGACGTCCCACGTCTGCGCCAGTCGCGGCGCGATCTTCACGGCGTCGGTGTCGTTCTGGTACTGCACCAGCCCCTCGTAGGCGTTGATCATGATGGCCGTGCCGTTGTTGGCGTAGTAGATGTCGGGGTCCGGCGGCTGGCCGATGTCGCCGAGCAGTCCGACGGTGAGCGTGCCGTTCGTCGGGGCGGCCACGCCACCCCCGCCACTACCGCCGGTCGGCGTGCCGGAACCACAGCCGGTGATGACGAGAGTCATTGCGGCACAGACGATGAGGGATCTGCGGACGGGCATGGAGGGGCTCCTTCTCATTCGGCTTCCTATTCGACGGCGATGCGGGGGTCGGCGACGGCCTGCAGCAGGTCGACCGCGACGTTGGAGATGACGTAGATCGCACCGAGCACCAACGTGACCCCGGCGATAGCGGGGAAGTCGGCGACCGGGATGGACGCGGCGAGGTAGTTGCCGATGCCGGGCCAGGAGAAGACCTGCTCGACGACGACGACCCCGGCGAACATGAAGCCCAGTTGCAGCCCGGCCATGGACAGCGCCGGACCGATCGCGTTGCGGACGACGTGGTGCAGCACCACCTGCGCCTCGGTCAGCCCCTTGGATCGCGCCGTCCTGACGTAGTCGACGCCGAGGACGCTCTGCAGGGACGACCGGAACACCCGGCCGATCGCGACGGCGGGCGCGATGGACAGCACGACCGCGGGCAGCAGAAGATGCTGCAGCGCATCGCCGAACGCGTCGGCCTGTCCGTGCAGCAGCGTGTCGACGAGCTGCATGCCGAACGGTCCGGGGTCCTGGAAGTCGCCGACTCCCCTGGCCGGCAGCCAGCCCAGCTGACCGAAGAACACGATGATGCCGATCAGTGCCAGCAGGAACGGCGGCGCGGTGGCCAACAGCAGCAGCACGCCGCGCCCGAGTGCGGCGCCCGGCCAGCGCAGCGCACCCGACAGGGCATACAGCGTGCCGAGGAGCAGCGCGAGCAGGAACGCCACGACCACGAGTTCGACCGTCGCGGGCAGGTAGGTGGCGATGTCGGCCGTCACGGGTTGCCGGGTGCGCAGCGACCGGCCCAGATCCCCGGTGAGCAGGCCGCCGACGAAGCGGACGAACTGCACGAGCATCGGATCGTTCAGGCCGAGTCGCTGCCGTTCCGCGGCGACCATCGCGTTCGACGCGTTCGCCCCGACGTAGGCGCGGGCGGGGTCACCCGGTGAGACCGACTGCAGCAGGAAGATGACGAACGACAGGATCAGCAGGATGAGCACGGCCGTCGAGAGTCGGCGCAGCAGAAAGGATGTCATCGCCTACCTCCGCACCGGCAGCAGGTTGCGAATGGCGTCGCCACCGACGTTCGCGATCAGCGTCAGCAGCAGCACGGCCAGACCGGGGATGCCGGGCACCCACCAGTGGCTCAGCAGCTGACTCAACGTGCGCGCGGTGTCGGCGCCCAGTTCGGGCGCGGGCGCCTGCTGACCGAGGCCGAGGAAGGACAGCGCGGCGAGCAGGAGCACGACGTTGCCGACGTCGAGGCTGGCGGTGACGATCGCCGTCGGCACCACACCGGGCAGCAGGTGCCGGGTCAGGATGCGGACACGGCCCGCCTTGGCCAGCTTGGCCGCCTCGACGTGCGGCCGCGCGGCCAAGGCCTTCACCTCGCCGCGGACGATGCGGGCGTAGTACGGCCACCACACCAGCGCGACGCCGATGAGGGTGTTCATCAGTCCCGAACCCAGTGCCGCGACGATGGCGATGGCCACCAGCGCGCCCGGTAGCGCGAGGAAGAGGTCGGTGATGCGCATGAGGAACAGCGAGTCCACCCACCCGCCG
This sequence comes from Mycolicibacterium madagascariense, assembly GCF_010729665.1. NCBI lineage: Bacteria > Bacillati > Actinomycetota > Actinomycetes > Mycobacteriales > Mycobacteriaceae > Mycobacterium > Mycolicibacterium madagascariense. Next base: position 3,731,809 of record NZ_AP022610.1, read on the forward strand.
GTCGCGCCCGCGATCAACCCGATGGTGCCGCCGATGAGCAGCCCGCTGGCCACGATCACCAGCGCGCTGAGCCAGCTGACCTGCACGCCGATCAGCGTGCGCGACAAAAGGTCTCGACCGATGCCGTCGGTGCCCAGCAGATGACCGGGGCTCAGCGGCGGCAGATCGAGTGCGCCGACGGGCTGAATGGGGTCGTAGGGGGCCAACGTTCGCGCGAACACCGCGACCAGGGTCAGCGCGACCAGCAGCCCGAGGATCGCGAACGCCGCCGGTCGGCCGAGGTGGGCACCGCCCACCGTGACGGGCTTGGAACGCCACCGGGGTACGAGGGTCGTGGTCATGGCGTGACACCTCCGACGATCTCGGGGACCGCGGCCAGCAACGCACGCGTGTAGGCCTCGCGGGGCTGTGACACCACCTGCTCGGCGGGTCCCAGTTCGACGATGCGGCCCGCCTGCATGACCGCGATGCGGTCGCCCATCAGCCGGGCCACGGCCAGGTCGTGGGTGACGAAGAGGACCGTCATGCCGATCCGGGCGCGCAGGTCCCTGATGAGGGCCAGGACGCTCTTGGCGAGTGAGGCGTCCAGCGCGCTGGTCGGCTCGTCGCACAGCAGCACCGACGGCGGAATCATGGTCGCGCGGGCCAGCCCGACGCGCTGCCGCTGGCCGCCGGACAGCTCCCCCGGCCTGGCCGTGGCGACCTCGGCGGGCAGGTCGACGGCCGCGAGCGCGGCGACGACGCGGTCGCGAACGACGCTGCGGGACAGCTTGAGTGGGCGCAGTCGTTCGCCGAGGATCTCGCCGATCGACAGCCACGGCGTCAACGAGGAACCCGCGTCCTGGAACACCATCTGCGGTCCGCCGTCGCCGGCGAGCTCGACGCGGCCCGACGTCGGCCGTTCCAATCCCGCCACGATGCGCAGCAGCGTCGACTTGCCCGAGCCGCTCTCCCCGACGATGGCGACGGCCTCGCCCGGGGCGACGTCGAGATCGACGCCGTCGACGGCCGCCACCTCGTGCCGGCGACGGCCGTGGCGTACGTGGAACGTCCGGCGCAGGTCTCGGATCGCGACCGCGGGTGACGAATCTGGTTGTGCGCCAGCATCATCGAATCGCTCGTCGCGCGACATCGTCAACGTCAGCCGCGAAGCCAGCAGCGAGCGGGTGTAGTCGTGCCGGGGCGCGCGCACGACGTCGGCGGCCGCACCGATCTCGACGAGTTCACCGCGGTGCATGACGGCGAGCCGGTCGGCGATCTGATCGGCGACGCCGAGGTCGTGGGTGATGAGCAGTACCGAGCAGCCGAAGTCGTCGCGCAGTTCGCGCAGCAGGTCGAGCAGCTGCGCCTGCACGGTGACGTCGAGTGCGGTGGTCGGCTCGTCGGCCACCAGCAGCGTAGGCCGGTTCGCGACCGCGATGGCGGCCATCACGCGCTGGCGCAGACCACCGGAGAGCTCGTGCGGGTAGACGCGCAACCGCAGTGCGGCGTCCCTCACCCCGACGGTCTGCAGCAGGCGCACCGACTCGGCGTCGTCGCCCGTGGCCTCGCCGATCTGCCTGCCGATGCGCATGGTCGGGTTCAGCGACGTCATCGGGTCCTGGAAGATCGCGCCGAGGACGTCGCGACGCACCGCGCGCAGTTCGTCGCGGCCCGCGCTCAGCAGGTCGACCCCGCCGACGGTGACGCGCCCCTCGGTGACCGGGTGCGATTCCTGGGGCAGCAGCCCGAGCAGGCTGAGCGCGAGAACGCTCTTGCCCGAACCGGATTCGCCGACCAGCCCGAGGATCTCACCGGGTTGGATCCGCAGGTCGACGTGGGAGAGGACCTGGCTGCGCACGCCGTTGCGCACCAGCGACAGCGAGTAGTCCTCGACCGTGGCGACCGGCGTGCTCATCGCGTCGCCTCCACGGGCATCGGGAACAGCTGTGGCGACGCCACGACGGCGCGGTGGATCTCGCGCGGCGTCGTCAGCCAGACCCCGTCGGTGGCGGCGATGCGCTCCAGCGCCCTCGCGATGGGGCCGAGGCGGAACGGCGCACCAGAGATGAACGAGTGCAGCACCACGCTCATCACCAGGGGGTGGTGCTCGGCGCCGGCGTGGAGTTCGGTGAACTCGTCGTCGATCATCTCGGCGAAGGCGCGGGGCGACACGCTGCGGCCGATCATCGTCGACGAGTCGTTGAGCTCGGCGGCGTACGGGATGGCCAGCAGCGGCCCCGCCGCGGTGGTCAACCAGACCGGCTGATCGTCGAGCCGGAGGTCGAGCAGGTAGCGATACCCGTTGTCGGCCAACAGGTTCAGAGTATCCGATGTCTGCGTCAGCCATGGGCTCGACCACCCGCCGGGCGCGAGGCCCTCCTCGACGCGGATGCGGTCGGCGACGTCGGCCAGGTACGCGCGCTGCGCGGTGGCGCTCATCTCGGCCAGCGTGTCGGAGTTGGAGCGGCCGTGCCCGACGATCTCCGCGGCGGCGGCGCGGGCGGCGACCAGCACGTCCGGCGCCTCGTCGTACACGTCGGTGTTCAGCAGCACGGTCGGCGGGATGCCGAGGCGCTCGAGCCGCTCGAACAGCCGGAAGGCGCCGACGCGGTTGCCGTAGTCGCGCCAGGCGGTGTTCACCACGTCGGGTGCGGCGACGTCGGCGAGGACGTCCTCGGCGTGACCCTCGCCGAACCGGTAGGACTCGACGCCGACGCAGACCACGACGGCGAGCCTGGCCCCGCCCGGCCAGCGCCCCTGGGGGCGCGAGGGCAGCGGCGAGTACCGGTAGTGCGCCGGGTTCGGCACGGGCGCGTTCACGACGTCAACCACCGGCTGAAGCCCACGTCCGCGGCCGCGGCCCGCCGGACGATCTGCTGGTACGCCGGGTACAGGCGCTCGGCGTCGCGACGGGCGGCGTGCACCCTGGATAGCTTGGCGGCGAACAGCTCTCGCGCCTCGTCGAGCAGGGCGGTCTCGTCCACGCTGGTGACGTGCCCGTGCTCGGCGACCACGCGCCCCGCCACCATGGTCAGCACGACGTCGCGGCCGTCCTCGCAGTGCACCAGTTGCTCCCGTAGGTCGTTGAGTGGGGTGAAGGCGATGGCGTGCAGGTCGACCAGCGCGAGGTCGGCGAGCCTGCCCTCGGCGACCGCGCCGAGGTCGTCGGATCGCCGGGTCGCCCTGGCGCCGCCCTGCCACAGTGCGGTGAGAACCTCTGGGGCCGTGGGCCAGTCGTCGCTGTCCAGACCGGAGACGTTGTGGATCAGGCCCGCGGTCTTCGCGACGGTCCACACGTTGATGGCGTCGTCGCAGATCGCCTCGTCGGTCCCCAGTGCCACCGGGATGCCGTGGTTCAGCATGGCCCGCCATGGCAGCACGCCGCTGCCGAGGCGCAGGTTGCTCACCGGGTTGTGCACGACCGTCGAGCCGGCCTCGGCGATGACGTCGAGGTCGGCGTCGTCCACCCACACCGCGTGGATGACGTTGGTGTGCGGCTTGAGAAGGCCTGCCGCAGCGGTGTATTGGACGAGGGATTGACCGGCGAAGCGGGGCTGTTCGGTCATCAGGGTGCGCTGGACCTTGGTCTCTAGCATGTGCGCGTAGAGCGGGAGACCGTGACGCTCGGCCAGGTCGTCGAGCGCGGCGAAGTAGTCCAGGCTGACGCGCTGCGGCGCGGAGATGGAGACGGCCGCGCGGATCCGATCGTCGGCGGCGCCGTGCCACGTGCCGATGAGGTGGTCGTAGGCCTCGAGCAGCTGCGCGGCGGGCGCGGGCGCCGGCGCGGCGAACGTCTCGCGCACGCCCTCGTCGAGACCGTCGAGGAAGGGCAGCTTCTCCGTCTCCGGCAGCTCGGGCTGATCGAGGGCGAGGAACGCCCGAATTCCGCTGTCGCGGTAGGCCGATGCCACGGCGTCGATGATCGCCGGATCGGGGAACGGCATGAGGAAGGCGTCGTCCTGCACCGTGGTGATGCCGCGCTGCAGCATCTCGATCGCACCGAGCATGGTCCGCAGATAGGCCTCCCGGGGCGTCGGCGTCAGTGCCGGGTCCGCGGGTGACTCGTACAGCATGAACAATTCGAGCGGCAGACTCCTGACCGAACCCTTGAGATGGTTGGCCGGAGAATGGAAGTGGGCGTTGATCAGACCCGGCACCAGGAGGTGACGGCCCGCGCCATCGACGATCCTGGCGTCGGGCGGGGGCGTCAGGTCCGATCCGATCGCCGTGATGCGATCGGTCTCGACCAGCACGTCGACCGGCCCGGTCATCGCGGTGGGGGATGTCTCGTCGTAGACGAGGACGTCGTGGAACAGGACGGTCATCGCGGCCTCACCACGTAGTCGGGACCGGGCATGGCGCCAAAGGTGTTGGCGCGCGACGTGTTCAGGCCCATCGCCACCAAGCCGGCGGCGATGCCGACCGCGGCGGCGACGCCGTCGACGACCGGCACCCCGAGGTCCCGCGACAGCGGCGTCACCAGGTCGGCGAGGCCCGCACACCCCAGGACGACGGCCTCGGCGCCCGCAGTCGTCATCTGCTCGCGCGCCGCCGCGGCGAACGCATCGAGCAGGTGGGTCGAACCGCCGACGAGGTCGGCCACCGGCACGTCGACGGCCACCACGGTGCACCGGTGCCCGAGCCCGAGCGCCTGCACGACGCGGTCGCTGTGGGCGATCGTGCGGGCGGGCAGCGTCACGACGGTGAACCGGTGGGCCACCAGGCACGCGGTCTGCAGCGCGGCCTCGGTCATCCCGACGACGGGACAGGTGGCGACCTCCCTGGCGGCCTGCACCCCGGTGTCACCGAAGCAGGCGACGACGAAGGCGTCGGTGCGCGCCTGGTGTTCCACGACCTGTTCGAGCACGCCGAGTGCGGCGACGGTCTCCTCGGCGTGGCTCTCGACGCTGGGCACGCCGACCGCGGGGTGTGCACCCGTCACGGTCACGCCCGGGCCCGAGACCCGTTGCGCCGCAGCGACGATGGTGTCGGTGAGCTCAGCCGAGGTGTTGGGGTTGAGCACGGTGATCCGCGTCATCGGCCGGCTCCGGTCGTCGTGGCGGCGAGCAGCGCGCTCGCGCCGGGGCCGCTGACGGCCAGTCGCGCCGCGGCTGCCCCGGCGCGTGCCGCGGCGATCGGGTCGCCGCTGCGCAGGTGCTCGGCGGCGAAGCCACCGCAGAAGGCGTCGCCCGCCCCGGTGCTGTCGACCGGCGTGACGACGTCGGCGGGCACCGGTACCGGCTCCGGGTGCGCGCTCGTCGCCACCAGGCAGCCCGCCGCGGCGCGCTTCACGACGACGACCCGGGGACCGAGTGCGAGGAAGCCCGCGATGGCCCCCCGTAGATCCGAGGTTCCGGCCAGCGCGACCGCCTCGACCTCGCTGGGCAGGAACACGTCACACGCGGCGACAGCCTCGCGCAGCTCGCGCTCGTGGCCCGCGACGTAGTCCTCCTGCGGGTCGAAGAAGAGGGTGGCGGACGTGCGCGGGCGCAGCCAGGCCGACAGCGCGAGCTGCGCGTGCAGCGCCATCGCCGACAGCAGCACGCCGGCCGACGCCAGCACGTCGGCGCCGACGTCGCCGGGATGCACCGACAGCGCCTCGAAGTGCTCCTCGCCGTGGACGAGCTCCCACGTGCGACCACCGTCGGCGTCGTACCGAACGACGTTGCGCACCAGGGGAAGATCTCGTCGCGGCAGTGCTGCGGGGTCACTGCCCGTCGACCGGATGGCGGTCAGCAGCTCCTCGGGTGCGTCGACGCCGAGCGGCGCCAGGAGCGCGGCCCGGCCGCCGACGAATCGAGCGCCGAGTGCCGCGTAGAGGGCGTCACCACCGATCGACTCGACGCGTTCGCCGGTGGCGGATACGGCCTCGTCGATCGTGAGGTTGCCGATGCACGTCAGGAGCGCCGACTCAGCCACCGGCGGCCGCCGCGTCGTAGCTGCACAGTCCGAGGTGGTAGCCGACCAGTTGAGCGGGCAGCAGGTATAGCAGGGGCGAAAGGGATTCCGGCACGTTCGGCAGCGCGATGACTTGCCCGCCGCAGTCGCCGAAGGCGCGTTCGGCCTCGGAGGTCACGACGTAGAGCCGGCCGCCCCACCGCAGCGCGTCGCGTGCGGTGTCGACCGCGCGCGGCACGCAGGGACCGGCCGGGGCGAACAGGACGAGCGGTTCGTCCGCCTTCTGAGAGTTGTAGTGGTGGTACTCCTCGACCTGGATCTCGGTCGCGTGCAGGGTCGTGCACTCCTTGACCTTCGCGGCGCCGACGATCGCGGTCGCCAGGTTGGGCCCGCCGCCGGAGAACAGCACGTGCCGAACGCCCGCGGCGACCTCGTGCTCGGCGATGGCGGCCACCACCGGGTCGAGCCGATTCAGTTCGTCGGTCATCAGGTCCGGCAGCGCGTCGAACGCCGCGCGGAGTTCGGCGGCCGCGGCCGGGACGCGACGCTCGCCGACGCGGATCGCGAGTTCGAGCAGCAGGGCCAGCGCGGCGGTGGACGACTGGGTGGGCCACCCGACGCGCGTCGCCTCGATCTTCAGGGCGACGCTGGCCTCGGTCTGCAGCGTCGAGCCGGCGGTATTGGTGATGGCAACGGTATACGATCCGCGGTGCTGGGCGGCGAGGAGCGCTTCGACAGTCCGCGTCGTCTCCCCCGAGCTGGACAACGCCACGACCGCCGTGTCCGGATCGGCGAGACGGGACTGGTAATAGGCGAACTCGAGGCTCTGCACGGGTTCGCACGGCACGCCGAGCATGCCCTCCAGCGCGTCGCGCGCGGCGACCATCACGGCCAGGGAGTCACCGCAGCCGACCAGCACCACGCGGCGCACTCCGCCGGCGAGCCGGTCGGCGATCGCGTCGAGCGTCGTGGCGTTGAGCTGCAGCGTCGCCCGGATGGCCGCCGGCTGACCGAACAGCTCGGGCCCGGTGGCCCGGACGCGGTGTCGCAGTTTTTCGTCGAGCGGATCGTTGCTCGGCAATGCCAGGATGTGGGCCCGTTCGGCGTCGGAGACGCGTTGCACGACGGCGCGCTGACGATCGTCGAGCAGGCCGTTCGCGGGGTCCAGTAGCGGGCTGGCGAGTGTCGTCATCCGGTCGGGATCCCCCGTCTCTCGGTCGGTCGCGAGGGCGGCGGTCACCCTCTGATGTCCGAACGGTATACCGTTTTTGTTTCCGGGATGTGACGAAACTGCGGGCGGACTAGACCGGCCGGTGCGCCCGCACCGCCGCCGCCATGGGCGCGTCCCCGTCGGCGGAGAAGCCGGCGACGACACCGTCGACGTCGGCCGCCGGTCGGTTTTGGCTGAGCTTGACCTTCGCGTCGATGCGCGTGATGGCCACCTCGACGCCGACGATCGCCCGCAGTTGTCCGGCCACGAACCGCTCCGGTGCGTCGTCGACCGACCACGGGGTGGGCCGGTCGCGCTCGTGGACGTCGGTGAGCCGACGGACCAGGTCGTCCAGCCAGGCCACGTCGTCGTGGATGGTCACGACGCCGTGGACGTGGGCCGTCACGTAGTTCCACGTCGGCACGACACGGCCGTGCTCGGCCTTGCTCGCGTACCAGGCGGGCGTGACGTAGGCGTCCGGACCGCGGACGATGACCATCGCCTCGGCACCGTCGATCGTGCGCCAGTGGTCGTTGTTGCGCGCGAAATGTCCTTGCAGCAAGCACTTTTCGTGGTCGTAGACGAACGGCAGCATGGTCGCCTCGAGCCCGCCCGGGCCCGCGGTGACGAGGTCGGCGGCGCTGCCCTGCGACAGCAGCTCCCGAACGTCGTCATCGGTGGCGGCGAAGTGCGCGGGCACGTACATGCCCCATGATGGCACGGCAACGGGCCTGCGTCCGTTCCACGCCGCACGGGGTTCACCGCGCTCACCCGGGCAGCGGTGCAGCTCGACACCGGCCGACGGCCAGTACTCTTCCTGCGTGAGCGCGATCGATCCCGACGAACTGAGCACGTGCCTCGCGGTGTTGTCGCAGGTCGAATCGCTGCCACCGGAGCACCCCGACGCCGTCGCCGTGCGTCGCGCCACCGCAGGCCTCTTCAAGGCCGTCAAGCAGGCCAGGCGGCACGCCAAACGGTCCGCGGTGACCGCCGCCGACCGCGCCGTCATCGCCGCCACCGCCACCGGCGCCCCCGGTCGGATCGACGACGAGACCCGCGGCCTGCCACTGGTCTCCACCACCGCGGGCGCCACCGCCGGGACCCTGCTGCGATCGCGCGCCTGCTACGCGTGCAAGAACCACTACACCCAGGTCGACGCGTTCTACCACCAGCTCTGTCCCGGCTGCGCGACCGTCAACCGCGCCAAGCGCGAGGCCCGCACCGATCTGACCGGACGCCGCGCGCTGCTCACGGGCGGCCGCGCGAAGATCGGCATGTACATCGCGCTGCGGCTGCTGCGCGACGGGGCGCACACGACGATCACGACGCGCTTTCCCCACGACGCGGTGCGACGCTTCACCGCGATGCCCGACAGCGCCGACTGGCTGCACCGCCTGCGGGTGGTGGGCATCGACCTGCGCGACCCGGCCCAGGTCGTGGCGCTCGCCGACGCCGTGGCCGAGCAGGGGCCGCTGGACATCCTGATCAACAACGCCGCCCAGACGGTGCGCCGCTCCCCCGGGTCCTATGCGGCACTCGTCGAGGCGGAGCGCAGGTCACCGGCCGAGCTGGTCGACGTCGTCACGTTCGACCACGTCAGCGACGCCCACCCCGCGGCGCTGGCCGGCAGCCTCGCCCAGCATCGGGCGCCGCACGCACTCACCGAGCTGGCGCTCACCGCCTGCAGCGCGTCGCCCGCCCGCGTCGCGGCAGGCACCGCCATCGACGCCGGGGGCCTGCTGCCCGACACGGCGGCGGTCAACAGTTGGACCCAGCGCGTCCACGAGGTCGACGTGATGGAGCTGCTCGAGGTGCAGCTGTGCAACCAGACCGCGCCCTTCATCCTGGTCAGCCGGTTGCGCCCGGCGCTGGCCGCCTCGACCGCCCGCCGCAAGTACGTCGTGAACGTCTCGGCGATGGAGGGTCAGTTCAGCCGGGCCTACAAGGGCCCGGGGCATCCGCACACCAACATGGCCAAGGCCGCGCTGAACATGCTCACCCGCACCAGCGCCGCCGAGATGCTCGAGCGCGACGGCATCCTCATGACGGCCGTCGACACGGGCTGGATCACCGACGAGCGTCCGCACCCCACCAAGATGCGCCTGGCGGACGAGGGTTTTCACGCCCCGCTGGACCTCGTCGACGGCGCGGCGCGCGTGTACGACCCGATCGTGCGCGGCGAATCCGGTGAGGACGTGCACGGCTGCTTCCTGAAGGACTACTCCCCGAGCAACTGGTAGTGACCGACGACGATCCCGATCGCGGCGACGGCGCCCCCGCGCCCTCGCGACGGCGGCACGTCATCCGGCTCGCGGTGTTCGCCCTGTTCCTGCTCGGGCTGTTCTACCTGGTGGCGGTCAGCCGGATCGTCGACGTGGACGACGTGCGGCGCGTCGTCGCCGCGACCGGGCCCGCCGCCGCGCTGACCTACGTCGTGCTGTCGGCCTGCCTCGGCGCGATCTTCGTGCCGGGGTCGATCCTCGCCGCAGGCAGCGGCGTGCTGTTCGGTCCGGTGCTGGGGACGTTCGTGACGCTGTTCTCCGCGGTCGGCACGGCGGTCGTCACCAGCCAGGTCGGCAGGCGCGCGGGCCGCGACAGTGCGCGGGAACTGCTCGGCGCCCGCCGCGCCGAGCGCCTCGACGCACTCGTCCAGAAGCGCGGACTGTGGGCCGTCGTCGGCCAACGCTTCGTGCCGGGCGTCTCCGACGCGCTCGCGTCCTACGCGTTCGGTGCCTTCGGAATTCCCCTGTGGCAGATGGCCGTTGGCGCCTTCGTCGGCTCGGCGCCGCGCGCGTTCGTCTACACCGCGCTCGGCGCGTCCATCGCCGACCTCTCCGCTCCGCTGGTCTACGCCGCGATCGCGGTGTGGTGCGTGACCGCCGTGGTGGGCGCCTTCGCCGCGCACCGGGGGTATCGGGCCTGGCGCAACCGCCCGCGCTAGCCGTTCACGACGGGTGCGCTCGTCAGGTTCCTGATCGTCTGGATCTCGCTGTCGCGGTAGGGGCGTCCGTCGGGCTGCAGGAGGTCGCTGAACCAGAGCTTCGGGGCACTGGCGTAGGGGTGGTCCCACGAATCCCACGGCAGGTAGGTCTGGGTCCGGCCGGCGACCAGCCCCCAGTTGAAGGCACCGACGTTGTGCTGCTTGGCGACGGGCAGGATGCCCTCGACGGTGCTCCCCAGGGGTCGGGCGAGGTACTCGGTGCACATGATGGGCCGACCCAACGGCGCGAGTTCGGCGATGCGCGACTCGAATTCGGCCGGCTTGGCATAGGAGTGGAACGTGATGACGTCGGAGTTGTCGAGCTGGATGCCGGCGATCGCACTGCGGCTGCCCGCATCCCACGCGCCCTGCCACACGCCGCTGGTCAACGGCTGCACCGGGTCGACAGCGCGGGCCCACTGAAACACCCTGGGCAACAGGGCGGTTACCACGTCGACCTTGTCGGCCCGCTCGGTCTTGCGGTACACCTTCGCGGGGTTGTCGGGCTCGTTCCACAGGTCCCATCCCAGGACCCGTGGATCACTGCGAAATTGACCGATCACCCCGGTGACGTACTGCTGCAGGGTGGCCGCGTAGCGCGGATCGTCGATGCGATCCGCGCCCGGGCTCTGGACCCATCCGGAGTTGTGCACGCCGACGACCGGTGCGTGCTGGGGTCCCAACTTCGGATGCGGGTCCCAGCACGAGTCGAACAGCACGAAGAGGGGCTTGATGCCGTGGCTCGCGGCGATGCCGACGAACTGGTTGAGCCGTCGCTGGAAGGCGCCGCTGTCCTGCGCCCACAGCAGGTCGTGCAGGAAGACCCGCACGCTGTTGAAGCCGACGACCCTCGCCGACGCCAGCTCCGCGTCGATGCGCGACGGGTCATAGGTGCCCTGCTGGAACATCTCGATCTGGTTGATCGCGTTTGCCGGAATGTAGTTGGCACCGACCAGCCAACCCTGTTGCTGATACCAGCTGTTGGCCCGCTCGGCCGACCACCTGCCCGTATCGGCTGAGGCCAGCGGCAACTGCGCCAGCGCGGCCCCGGCTGCCAACACCAGTGGAAGTTTGAGGGCCGTTCGGCGGTGCACCACGCCACCCTAATTTGCCCGTGGGACCAGACCCCGACCCAGAATCGATTCGCAATCGTTCGGGCGGTGAATCGTTACCGGCGCCGCGCCGGTGTCAGCAGCCGAGCTCCTCGGCGGCGGCCGCCGAGATCTCGAACGCCACGGCGACGGTGACGGCGAGGTCCTTGACGATCATCGGGATCGCGTCGCCGACGGGACGCCCGGCGCTCACGAACCGGCACACCTTGTGTCCCTCGGGCAGCAGCTGCGCCGGGGTCAGGAAGGGGAACTGCGACTCCAACCGGTCGACGTAGGAGGCCTCGCTGGCCGACGCGGACGGTGCGACACCGAGGGCCATGCCGAGCGCCAGCACCACCAAGACCGCTGCCTTCGAGACCACTGCCGTCATCGCGTTCCTCTCGTCGGCCGTCAGACTAAGGCAGCAACGGACCGTTGCCATCGAGTTTGCGAAAAGCGTCGCGCCCCGGGCCCCGGAGTCGACACGACCGACGCCGAAGGCCACCATCGCGAGCGCGTCGAGAGGAGCCGCGTTACGGTTCGTCGATGACGACTGCTGCGGCACGCCTGCCCGGTGACGACGGCCTGGCGGCGGACGCGATGCAGGCGGCCTACTTCCGCGGGACCCTCGTCGACGAGCGTCAGCAGGTCGCCGCGCACGTCGCCGAGCACCGCGACGAGATGGCCCGCTGCCTGACGTCCGGTTCGGCGTCGGCGGTCACGCACCTGCGTGCGCAGGTGGCCTCGATGGAGGCCGAGCTGCTCTACCTCGACGAGCTCATCGCGGGGCTCGACCGTCGGTTCGCGACGTCGTGGTCGGTGCGGGACTGACACTCGGCGGCGGGCCGCGCGCGTCGCGGCTAGGTTGAGCCCGTGGACGATTCCGCCGCGGCGCCGGGGCCGAACCTCGACGTGCAGCCGTCGACGAAGGCCGGGATCCGCATCCTGACCGTGCGCGGCGCCCTCGACCTGAGCACCGCGCCGGTGCTGTCCGCCGCCATCGCCGACAGCCTGCACGACCCCTACACCGCCATCGTCGTCGACCTCTCCGAGCTCGAGTTCCTGGCGTCGGCCGGCATGACGGTGCTGCTCGAGGGGCACGGCGCCGCCGGGGACGTCGGCAAGGAACTCGGTGTGGTGGCCGACGGGCCGGGCACCAGCCGCCCGATCACGATGATGGGCGTCGATCAGGTGGTTCCGCTCTACGCCAGTCTGGACGCGGCGCTGACCGATCTGCGCTGAGCCCCACCCGTGGTTTGCCGGGCGGGTGGAGGGGAACGGTAGCGTCGTGTCAGTGGCCAGACGAGGTAGGCGTGTTCGAGGGATGACCTCGTGAGTTCGACAGCGACGGCTGCGGTCGGGTTCCGCTCCGAACGCGGACCGGTCCTCATCTCAGTGATGCTCAGCACCGGGTTGGTCGCCATCGATTCGACGGTGTTGGCCACCGCGGTGCCCTCGATCGTCGGCGAGCTGGGCGGCTTCCACCAGTTCCCCTGGCTCTTCTCGGCGTATCTGCTGGGCCAGGCGGTCACCACGCCCATCTACGCGAAGCTGTCCGACGTCTACGGCCGCCGACCGATCATGCTGCTGGGCATCGCGCTGTTCCTGCTGGGGTCGATCCTGTGCGCGGTGGCGTGGAACATGTTGGCGCTGATCATCTTTCGGGCCGTGCAGGGTCTCGGCGCGGGCGCGGTCCAACCCACGGCGATGACGATCGTCGGTGACGTCTACACGGTGGCCGAGCGCGCCAGGGTGCAGGGTTACCTCGCCAGCGTGTGGGCCATCTCGTCGGTCGTCGGTCCAATGCTGGGCGGCGTCTTCTCCCAGCTGGGCATCTGGCGCGGGGTGTTCCTCATCAACATCCCGCTGTGCCTGGTGGCGGCGTGGATGTTCAATCGTCACTTCCACGAGGCGATCGTCCGGCGCCACCGATCGGTCGACTCCCTCGGCGCCCTGCTCCTGGCCCTGGCCATGACGTCGCTGGTGCTCGGCGTCCTCGGCGGCGGGCAGAGCTGGGCCTGGGCGTCGGCACCCAGCATCGGCGCGTTCGTCGCGGGCGCGGTGCTGCTGGTCGCCTTCGTCCTCGTCGAGCGACGCGCCCCCGAGCCGGTCCTGCCGCTGTGGGTGTTCTCGCGGCGACTGCTGTGCGTGACCACCATCGTGGCGTTCGGCGTCGGCGCCATCCTCATGGGGTTGACGTCCTACGTGCCGACCTATCTGGAGGGCTCGCTGCGCATCGCGCCCCTGATCGCCGGTCTCGCGCTGGCCGCCCTCACGCTGGGCTGGCCCGCCACCGCGGCCATCGCCGGACGGTTCTACCTGCGGTGGGGCTTCAAGACCACGGCCGCGATCGGCGTCACGCTGGTGATCATCGGCTCGATGGTCCTGGCGGCCATGGCGCACCATCCCGTCGTCGCGGTGGTGGCCACGGCGTGTCTGGTGATCGGCGGTGGCATGGGGTTGCTCGCGGTGCCGACGCTGATCGCGGCCCAGTCCAGCGTCGGGTGGCACGAGCGGGGTGTGGTGACGGGCAACAACATGTTCGCCCGCTCCCTCGGCAGCGCCGTCGGGGTGGCCGTCTTCGGTGCGATCGCGAACTCCATCTTCGGTCCCGGCGACATCCGCGCCGTCGGCCCGGTCGCGATTCAGGCGGGCTCGGCCGCGGTGTTCCTCGGCGTGGTGGTGGTCGCCGCCGCGACGGCCGCCGCGGTGTTCGCCATGCCCCGCACACCGGTCGCGCAGGCGGCCGCCGCCGACGAGCCGTCGTAGCGGGCGCTACGCGGACAGCTCCGGCATCGGCCCGCGCAGGGTCGCCAGCACCGGGCTGACGGCGGCGACGAGCGCCAGCAGCGTCGCCGCGGCGAACGAACCGGCCGTACCGAAGGCGTCGTTGGTGACGCCGGCGAGGGCCGTGCCCGACGCCCCGCCCGCCAGGCTCGCGGTGGTGAGCCACCCGAAGACCTCGGGCGCGGCGTGCGCCTCGACCGCACGCGACGCCGCCACGTACAGCGTCGACATCGACGGGGCGAAACCGAAGCCGGCGAAGAACAGCGCGATGACCTGCAGGATGCGGTCGGGCGCCAGTCCCGAGCACGCGGTCCCGACGACGACCACCGTCAGGACGAGGACGAGTCCGCGCACCGAGAGCCGGCGATGCCCGAGCACGAGGCCGCCGACGAGCGATCCGACGCCCGAGACGGCCAGCGCCACGCCCGCCAGTGCCTGGTCGGGTCCGTAGTCCGCGACGACGCCGACCTCCAGTGCCATGAACGAGGCGACCAGCGTGGCACTGGCCACCATCGCCAGGATCACGGCACGCGCATTCAGGGCCCGACCGAACGACGACGCGCTCGGCTCGACGTGCAGCGTGCGCATGGGCCGGTTGGCCAGCAGCCATCCCGTGCCCCCGACGGTGATCACCGCGCACAGCAGCAGGGGCAGCGCGGTGGAGACCGCCGACGCCAGCAGCGTCGCGATGACGGGACCGATGATCCAGATCAACTCCTGGGCGGTGGTGTCCAGGGCGAACAGCGCGCGCAGCGCGTCGGGTGGCACCAGCTGCGGGTAGAGCGCCCGCAGGACGGGCATGATCGGCGGAATCGACGCACCGACGACCAACCCCAGCGGGATCAGCAGCGTCTTCGGGCCGGCGAGCGCCAGCGCGACCGTGGCGGCCGCGTTGACCGCGGCCGTCGTCAGGAGGGTTCTGGCCATCCCGAACCGGCCGGCGAGGCGTCCGGTGACGGGCATGGCGATGGCCTCCCCGATGCTGACGCAGGCGACGACGGCGCCGGCCAGGGCGTAGGACCCCGACCGCGTCTGCACGTGCAGCAGCACCGCGAGCGACAGGACACCGAGTGGCAACCGGGCGAACAGCTGGGACGCCGTGACCCCCAGCACGCCGGGTAGGCGCAGCAGCGCGACGTAGCCCCGCACCCGCCACCTCCGAACGTCGACCCGCCCGTATACCGTCCAGACGGTACAGTAGCCGGGCGTGAACAGCGCATCGGCCTCGACGGCACCGTCCGCGCGCCCATCGCTGGCTAAGCTTCCGACGATGAATCAGGTACGCGACCGGATCCTCGATGCGTTCGCCGAACTGCTGTCCCTCGAGGGTGAACGCCACGCCACGCTCGAGGCGGTGGCGCGCGTCGCCGGCGTATCCAAAGGCGGCCTGCTGTACCACTTTCCGTCGAAGGACCGGCTTGCCGACGGTCTCTGCGAGCGCCTCACCGAACTGGCCGCCGCCGACGTTCGGCTCATGCGGGCCGCCCCGGAGGGAGCGGCCCGGTACTACATCCGCACGTCCTACTACGCGGGCACTCCGCTGGATCGCGCGATCGTCGGCGTCGCCCGGTTGCAGCAGGCCGGCTTCACCGCGGCCCAGCAGGCGGCCAGGAAGATCTCGGCGGACTGGCTGAGCGCGCTGGTCGACGCCATCGGCGACGAAAGTGCCGCCCGCGCAGTCAAGTTGGTGGGTGACGGCCTCTACTACAACGCGCTGTTCGGCGCCCTGGAGGGCCAGCAGCACACCCCTCCCGACGACGCGCTGCTCGCGGTCGTCGACCGCATCACCGCGATCGACTGACGCGACCGATCACGACCCGGCCGGCCGACCGAGGACACGCCGCTCGAAGACCAGTTCCCAGGCGGTCTCCATGGCAGTGGCGATGGCGCCGACGAGGACCGCGTCGTCGCCCAGATGCCCGCCGACGATCTCGGGGACCAGCGGCACGACCGTCGCCAGCTCGTGCCGCATCGGGCCCGCCAGCAGGTCGGCGTTGCGGCCGACCCCGCCGGCCAGCACGATGAGGCCGGGATCGAGCACGGTCGTCACCACGGACACGACGTGCGCGAGCGTCGCCGCCTCGGCCTCCACGACCCGCAGCGCCCGCGCGTCACCGTCGCGGGCGAGGTCGAACACCGCCTTGGCGGTCGGTGAGCTCAGGCCGGCCTCCTGGGCGGCCGACACCACGGCCTGGCCCGCCGCCGCCACCTCCATCGGACCCGGCCGATGCGCCGTGGCCCCGGCGGGAACTTGCCCGAACGGCAGGTCGGCGATCTCCCCCGCCGCACCGTGCGCGCCGCGAAAGAGCTTGCCGCCGATGACGATTCCCAACCCGATGCCGGTACCGACCATCAGGCACGCCACGACGTCCACCCCGCGCGCCACCCCGCGCGCGTGCTCGCCGATCGCGCACAGGTTGGCGTCGTTCTCGACCACCACCTCCGAGCCGTGCGCGCCGAGCGCGGACGTCAACTCCCGCAGCAGACCGCGGCGCTCCCAGCCCGGCAGGTTCGGCGACCGCAGGATCGACCCGGCGGCCGCGTCGGGGATGCCGGGCGTCCCGACGACCGTCACGACGATGTCGCCGCCCGTCAGACCGGCCGCCGCGACGGCGCGGTGGACCGCCCCGGCGACGGCGTGCAACAGCATGGCTCCCGAACGGCTCCGGTTGGGTTCCTCCGAACGCGCCACGACGGTGCCGTCGAGGTCGGCCACGGCGACGTGCACGACGCGCCTGCCGACGTCGACCCCGACGATGTAGCCGGCGTCGGGCGCCGTCTGGTAGACGACTGCCGAGCGGCCCGGACGAGGCGCACTCCGTCCGCTCGCCCGCACCAGCCCGTAGCGTTCCAGATCCAGAAGTGCTTGTCCGACAGTCGGTTTCGACAATCCAGTGTCGGCGGCGATCTGGGGGCGCGTCGCCTCGCCGTGGTCGCGGAGGCGGTCGAGCACCAGCCGCAGGTTGAGCGCGCGCAGGCTCGCCGGCGTCCCGGCGCGCGGCGCAATCGGGTCGACCACCGCCCCTCCGTTTCATCCACGAGAACTTTCCGCTGGCACTCTTCCACAGTCGGCCGATCTATGTTAAGAAACTTTCCTAACGATCAGTGGAGGTCAGCATGAGCACACCCGCTCGCCCCGAACCCGCCGGCGCACCAGCGCTCGAACGCCGGATCGGCCCGCTGCAGGCCACCGCGATCAACATGACCCAGATGTGCGGCATCGGCCCCTTCGTCACCATCCCCGCGATGGTCGCCACCATCGGTGGTCCCGAGGCCATGTTCGGCTGGATCGTCGGCGCGATCCTCGCCCTAGCCGACGGCCTGATCTGGGCCGAACTCGGCGCCGCCCTGCCCGGTGCCGGTGGCACGTACGTCTATCTGCGCGAGGCGTTCCAGTACCGCACCGGTCGACTCATGCCGTTCCTGTTCGTCTGGAGCGCGGTCCTCTTCATCCCGCTCATCATGTCCACCGGCATCATCGGGCTGGTGCAATACCTGGGCTACCTCATCCCGGGGGTGACGAGCAGCAGCGGAAACACCGCGCTGGGCAAGATCATCGGCGTCGGCATCACGTTGGTCATCATGGCCGCGCTGTTCCGCAGGATCGGGCAGATCGGCAAGCTCACCACCGTCCTGTTCGTCGTGATGCTGGTTGCGGTGCTCAGCACGATCGTCGCGGCGTTCAGCCACTTCAGCGGCGCGCAGGCGTTCGACTACACCCCGGGCGCGTTCGGCTCGGGCGGCACCTTCTGGGCGGGCCTCGGGGCCGGGCTCATCATCGCCATCTACGACTACCTCGGCTACAACACCACCGCGTACCTC
The DNA here is from genome assembly GCF_010729665.1 of Mycolicibacterium madagascariense. Classification (NCBI taxonomy): domain Bacteria; kingdom Bacillati; phylum Actinomycetota; class Actinomycetes; order Mycobacteriales; family Mycobacteriaceae; genus Mycobacterium; species Mycolicibacterium madagascariense. Next base: position 3,749,579 of record NZ_AP022610.1, read on the forward strand.
GGCGCCGAGATGCGCGACCCGGGCCGCACTATCCCCCGCTCGATCGTGTTCTCGATCCTCGGCATCATGGGCCTGTACTTCCTGCTGCAGATCGGCGTGCTGGGGTCGCTCCCCATCGACCAGGTCAAGAACGCGACGTCGGTCGCCTCGGCGGTGCTGGAGCAGGCGTGGGGGTCGACCGCCGCGCGGGTGATCACCGTCCTCATCGTCATCGCCGCGATCGGATCGGTGTTCGCGGGCCTGCTCGGCGGGTCGCGCGTGCCCTACGAAGCCGCCCGCGACAAGGTCTTCCTGCCGGCGTTCGCCCGTCTGCACCCCAGGCTGCACCTGCCCACCGCGGGCGTGCTCACCATGGGCGTCATCACCATCATCGGTTCGCTGTTCACGCTGACGACGATCATCAACGCCGCGGTCGCAACGCTGGTCGTCATCCAGTCCCTCGCCCAGGTCGCCGCGATCGTCGTCCTGCGGCGCAGGCAGCCGAATCTCCCACGCCCGTACCGCCAGTGGCTCTACCCCGTGCCGACGGTGATCGCCCTGGCCGGCTGGGTGTACGTCTACGTCTCGTCGACGTGGCTGTCGATCGGCCTGTCGCTGGGCTGGATCGCCATCGGCTGCATCGCCTTCGCCATCTACGCGAAGGCCGAACACACCTGGCCCTTCGGCCCGAAGGAGATCACCGAGGCGTTCGCCGTCGACGACCGACGCGGGGTCAGCTCGCCGGAGCCGAGCTGACAGCACACCGACAGCAAACGCTCCCACCACCGCGGCCGGCGCACGCTACGGTGTCCGATGAGATGCGACGACGCATCGCCTGGGAGTGATCGCATGGCAACCTCGACCAACGGGTCCACCACGGCCTCGACCGTTCCCGCCACCGCGGCCGGCCCGCGCCACGACGGCCCGGAGCCCGAAGGACGGCTGGCACGCGTCGAGCAGGCGTGGCACCGCCAGCTCGATCCGCAAGATCAGGCGCTCGTCATCTCCTGGGCCTCGTTCACCGCCACGTTCGTGGGCGTGCGCCTCCTCACCCACTGGATCCGCGACGGCCACGGCCCGCGGGGTGGCGGAATGAGCGTGGGAGGCCACCACTTTCACCACTACAACCTCGGCATCGCGCTCCTCAGCGGTGTCGGCGCCGTCGGGCTGCGCGGCTCCGATCGTCGGCGTCGCCACCCCGCCACCGCCACGGCGTACGGGTCGGCGCTGGCGCTGATCGTCGACGAGTTCGCGCTGCTGCTCGACCTCAAGAACGTCTACTGGAGCTCCGACGGACGCAAGAGCGTGGACGCCGCCGTCATCCTCATCGCCTCCGGCGCCACCGCCATCGTGGGCCGTCCCTTCTGGCGCCACGCGCGGCGCGCCCTCCTGAAGCGCTGACCCGCGCCGGCCTGCGCCCGACACGCCGCCGTCTCGGACCTGCTCGCCCGCACCGCCGACGGCCTGGCGATGTTCGGCAGCGCCACGCTCGCCATGGTCTCCCCCGCTCAATCACATTGCGCAGGAACGCCGTCCGGGCGAGTGCCCGCATGGACGCCGCCGCGGCGTCACGCGCGCTGGCACACCTGCGGGGCCCGCACCGGGCGCTCGCGCCGTGGCAGACCGCCGGTCATCGCATGGCCTGAACCACCGGGCGGCGGGCCTCGCGGCGGTCGCACGCCATCGATCCGGCGAGGACGGCCGCGCCTCCAAGCAGCAACCCGCCCGCGACGTCGGTCACCCAGTGCACGCCGAGGTACAGCCGACTCAGCGCGACCACCGACGTCGCCGCGACGGCCACTGCGGCCAGCGCCGTCCGGACGGCCGCGGTCCCGGCACGGCCGACGACGACCGCCACGATCCCGAACAGTGCGAGCGTGCCGGTGACGTGCCCCGACGGGAAGGAGTGGGCGATGCCGAGCTGGAACGCGCGCGACCCCGGCGGCCGCTGCTCGGCGACGAGGCGCTTCGACACCACCGCGAGCCCGTTCGCGATCAGGACCGTTCCCAGCACGACCACCGCCGGGCGCACCGCGCGCCGCCGTCGCCAGCACGCCAGGGCCGCGACCGCGGCGAGCAGACCCGTCGCGGTCGGACTGGCCAGGGTCGTCGTCACCCCGGCAGCCGTCGTCAGCCCCTGGCACCGGCGACCCGCCACCCAACCCAGGACCCGGTGATCCAGGCCGGTTCCGCTTGCGTCGAGGTGGGCCAGCACCGCGAGACCGACGAACGCCACCGCCAGCACGATCAACCACGACACGCTCCGGACGGGCCGCGTCACCACGCCTCGGACAGCCCGTCGACGGAGACGTCCGGATGATCCTCCGGCTTGTGCGCATGTGGTTGGCGCAGAACGTATCCCAGGCCACGCACGGTGTGGATGAGACTGTCCTCCTCGTTCACGTCGACCTTGTGGCGCAGGTGCGACATGTGGGAGTCGAGGTGGACGTCCTTGTCGACGTGCAGGTGGCGCGACAGGTAGTCCACGATGTCCTGCCTGCTGACGACCGTGCCCGCCTTGATCACGAGGTACTGCAGCAGCGTGAACTCGGTGGGCGAGAGTGGTACGGGCACACCGGCTCTCGTCACCGTGCGGCTCTGCTCGTCGACCTCCAGATCGGCGACCACCAGCCGGCGCGTGACGCGACGGGGCGCGGTCCTGCGCAACACGATGTCGAGCCGGGCGATCAATTCGTCGACGCCGAACGGCCTGCTGAGGCAGTCGTCGGCGCCGGCGTTGAGCCCGGTGATCCTGTCCTGCAGCGCTTCCCGGCCCGTCACGAGCAGTACCGCGGAGTCGACGCCGTCGGCGCGCAGTCGCCGCAACACCTCGATGCCGTGCATGTCCCGGAGCTCGACGTCGAGGATCACCGCCGCCGGCCTGGCGAGGTAGACCCGGTCGAACGCCTCGGCCGCGTCACTGGCCGTGTCGATCTCGAAGCCGCGGAAGGAGAGGCTGGTCGACAGCAGGTCCACCACGTCGTCGTTGCGGTGCACGATGAGGACGCGACCACGGGAATCCTGAGGCAGGGTTCCCGGCAGCGCCATCCCGCGATGGTGCCCGGGCCCCTTGACGTGATGCTGGAACTCCGCCGTCGACTTGCTGCGAATTGCACGAGCGGACCGGCCGAGGGCGGCGCTACCCGGTCGACGGCCAGCGTTCGGCAGTGCCGCCGTTGCGTCGCAGCTCCACGCTGCGGTAGCCGTAGCGATCGGCGATCGACACCGCCTCGGCGAACGCCTGGCGAGCCTCCACCTCGGTCTTCTTGACGATCGCGATCCGGTCGGTGTCGCCGTCGGCGACGGTGCCGTCGACGGGTTCCTCGATGACGACGTCCCAAACGTCTGTGTCGGCCATGCCAGCAGCGTACGGTTCCGCCCGTGCCACCCGTATCCAGCCAGCGACCGGGGGCATTACAGTTCATTCGACGACCCCCACGGTCGCGCACGGGGTACGCATGCGCCGACGGGGAGGTACGCACCGCGGTTGAACTGGTCCAGCAAAGGGCGAGCCTACTTTGACGACCTGGAGACGTGAACTGTTGGCCACCTTCGCACCCACCCCGTCGAGCGCATGACGGACGAGCCCGTTCCCGTCGGCACGCCCATCGACCTCGACAACTGCGCGCGCGAGCCCATCCACGTCCCCGGCAGCATCCAGCCGCGGGGTGTGCTCGCCGTCGTGGACGAGCCCGACCTGCGCATTCGCCAGATCAGCGCGAACGTGGGCGACGTGCTGGGCAAGGCCCTCGACGACGTGCTCGGGCGGGAGCTATCGGTGCTCGTCGGCCCCGACCAGGCCGCTCGGATCCGACATGCGGCGTCGAACTTCAGCGACCTGCGCCAGCGCAACCCCCTGGACTTCGTCATCGACGTCGCGGGCGTACCGAGGGCGTTCGACGCGATCCTGCACCGCGAACCGGGCGGTTCGCTCGTCGTCGAACTGGAGATCGCCTACGGCGAGCGCCCCTTCTCCTTCCCCAACACCTACCAAGCGGTCCGGACGTCGGTCGACGACCTGAACCGGGCCGACACGCTCACCGAGTTGTACGACACCACCGCCCGCGCCGTGCGCGACCTGACCGGCTTCGACCGCGTGATGGTCTACCGCTACGACCAGGACTACAACGGCGAGGTCGTCGCCGAGGCCAAGCGCGAGGACCTCAACTCCTTCCTCGGCCTGCACTACCCCGCCTCCGACATCCCGGCCCAGGCGCGTGCGCTCTACGAGAAGAACTGGCTGCGGCTGATCTCCGACGTCGCCTACACCCCGGTGCCGCTGGTGCCCGACATGGACCCCGACACCGGAGCGCCCCTCGACCTGACGCACGCGACGCTGCGCAGCGTGTCGCCGATCCACCTGGAATACCTGCACAACATGGGCGTGCACGCCTCCATGTCGATCTCGCTGCTGCGGCGCGGACGGCTGTGGGGGCTGATCGCGTGCCACCACTACGCGGGTCCGCACCTACCGCCCTACGGGAGCCGGGCCGCCGCCGAGTTCCTGGGGTCGACGCTCTCCCTGCGCCTGGTCGACCAGTTCGAGGACGACCGGCTGCGCGAGCGGCTGGCCGCCCAGGCGGTGCTGTCCACGCTGACGGCGGCCACGACGGACGACGGCACGCCCCTCACCACGTCCCTGCTCGGCGCACCCCACCTGCTGGACCTCGTCCGCGCCGACGGCGTCGTCGTGGCGCTCGCCGGGGAGTACCGGGAGTCGGGTTCGGTCCCACCGCCCGACGTCGTGGCGGCGGTCGCGGGCTGGGCGCGGAATAAGGGTGGGGACGTCGCCAGCACGGAATACCTGGCCGGCGACCTACCCGGGCTGGACCTCGACCCCCGCTTTGCCGCTGGTGCACTCGCGCTGAACCTGCCCGACGGGCAGTTCGTCGTCTGGTTCCGCAGCGAGGTGTTGCGCTCGGTCGACTGGGGCGGCGATCCGCACAACAAGGCCATCGCCGTCAGCGAAGGCGACGACGTGCGCCTGAGCCCGCGCAAGTCCTTCGAGCGGTGGCGCGAGATCGTGCACCTGCGCAGCGAGCCGTGGTCGCGGACCGAGACCGAGTCCGCCGAGACGCTGCGCGGGCACCTCGTCGAGTCGCTGTACCGCCGGACGCGGGGCGCGCTGCGGATGGCCGAGACGATGCAGCGCAGCCTGCTGCCCCAGTCCATCCCGACCCTCGCGGGCTGGCAGCTGTCCGCGCACTACGAGTCGGCGGCGGGGGGCCGCGTCGGCGGCGACTGGTATGACGCGTTCGTGCTGCGGGACGGCCGGTTGGCCGTGCTCATCGGCGACGTCGCAGGCCACGGCCTCATCGCGGCGGGCACCATGGCGCAGCTGCGCAACGTCCTGCGGGCGCGCCTGTTCAGCGGTGACGATCCCGCCACCGCGCTGACGAAGCTCAACGAGTTCAGCGAACACATGATGTCGCGCACCTTCGCCACCGTCATCGCCGCGCGGATCGACCTCGAGTCCGGTCACGTGGAGGCCGCGTCGGCGGGCCACCTGATGCCGTTCATCACCAACGCGTCCTCGGCCGTCTCCGCACCGATCCGGTTGTCGTCGCCGATCGGGGCGCGCGGACGCACGCACCATCTGAGCACCTTCACCATCGAGCCGGGCCACGGGTTGGTGATGTACTCCGACGGCCTGGTGGAACGCCGCCACGCGACGATCGACGACGGCCTCGACCGGTTGGCCGAGACACTGGGCGGCGCGAGTGACGCGTCCGCGTCGTGGATCTCGACGGCCATGGCCTCTGGCGACACCGACGACGACGTCACCATCGTCACGCTCCGTCGCCTCTGAGCGGACGCCAGCGAGGGCGCCGGCGAGGTCGCAATCGTGCGATGAACGGCCCCGAGCGTTTGCCGTTTTCCTTTGCCACAATCGCCCGGCCGCGCACTTACTAGGCCGATGCACCAGGAGTCCGTCGGTATTTCTGGGCATCTGCACGATGGTTGTCGGCGCAGAGCGGGCCTAGCCTGCTGACATGCCGCCTATCGTGACCATCGCTGCGGACATCTCGGAAACCCTTGGACGGCACGGCTTTGGACGCGATGCGCCATCGGTCCGACGCGCCCGTGCCCAGAGCGGGTCCCGTGGCGTCCCCGCGGGAGCTCCTCGCGTCGTGGCCGTGACCGGCACCCCAGCCGCCGTCACCGACCGTCGTCCGGGTGGTCGCCGGGGTTTGCCAGAGCTCGTGCGTCTCGGCGCCAACGCATGTGCCGCCAGCGTGACAGGCGGCAGTGAGGTTCACCGATGACGACGATCGACAGACCCCAGCCGACCCCTCCGATGACCGCACTCGGATCCATTCCCCCGCTGCACGTCGCCGGCCTCGCCGACCTCGGTGTCACGTCGGGCGCCCCCGAGCTCGTCGAGATCGCGTCCCTGCGCGTCGGCGACTCGCCGCGCACCAGCGGTGAGGACCCCGAGCACACCGCCCTGCTGATCGATTGCCAGACACCGCTGCCGCCGATCCTCGTGCACCGCGCCACCATGGAGATCGTCGACGGGCTGCATCGGGTGCAGGCCGCACGGGCCAAGGGCCAGACCATGATCGAGGCCGTACTGCTGGACGGCTCGCGCGAGTCGGCCTTCGTGGTGGCCGTCGCGGTCAACCTCGGTGACGGTCTCCCCCTGTCCCTGGCGGACCGTCGGCAGGCCGCAGCCCGCATCGTGCACAGTCATCCGCACTGGTCGGATCGTTCGATCTCGCGGTTGGTGGGCCTGTCGGCGAAGACGATCCGGACCATCCGCGGCCACTCCGACCAGGTTCCCGTCGTCGACAGTCGAACGGGCCGGGACGGGCGGGTCCGGCCCATCGACTCGGCGGCCGGCCGCAGGGCTGCCGCCGAATACCTTGCCGCGCATCCCAAGAGCTCGTTGCGCACGGTCGCCAAGCACGCCGGGATCTCGCCGAACACCGTGCGGGACGTCCGCAACCGGCTCAGCCGCGGTGAGGACCCCGTCGGGTGTGCGAACCGGGCGAGGCGGGCCACCGGGCGGCCCCCCGCCACCCAGAGCCGGTCACCCGCCGGGGCGTCACACGTGGGCGCGGAGCCGTCGATGTCGGTGCGCCCGCTGCTGGCATCGCTGTCCCGGGATCCCGCACTGCGCATGTCGGATTCCGGCCGAGAGCTGTTGCGCTGGTTGCACCTTCACGCCGTCGAGGACGTCGACGTAGCCGCTCTGATGGCCGCGACGCCGCGCCACCGCCAGGCTCAGCTCGCCGAGATCGCGGCGCGCTGCTCGGTCAACTGGTCGGTCATCGCACACAAGATGTCTCCGCACACGAGGGCCCGCGCGCACCAGATGGAGGACTGACGAGGGAGGAGGATCACGTGCTCACCGCACTGCGTTCGGCGATCGCCGCGGTCGGCCTCTGCCTCGGCAGCGTCGGCGCCGTTGCGGCCGCCTCCTGGATCGGCGGCTTGGACGGGCCGCACCCGACCCGCGTGCCCCCCGCCCCACCCGCAGGCGACGTGTACCGGCACGGCCACTGCCTCAGCTGTCCCGACGACGGCCTCGCGCCCATGAAGCCCTTGAGGAATCCATGACGACACCATGCACGACCTCTCCCTAGATCGGCACACTGCATGAAACCCCTTGGCCGACAGTCCGACTACGAACCACCGCGGGAATCGTTCGTGGCCGTCTACGTCGACCGCAGTGCGACTCCCGACGTCGTGCGCGCAGCGGCCGCGTGCGTGCCGCTACCGTCGGGCATCGAGTGCGCCACGGTCGACGACACCCTCTTCACCGAGACGTTCGACTGCCGGGTCGTGGTCTACCTCGTGGGTGACTTCGAGCCCGCGGCCGGCCCACCCCTGGCGCGACGCTACGCGGCGGAGCTCTCCGGGATCCTCGGCTGCCCCGCCTATGCCTTGAACGACCTGCTCCGGGTCGACCCCCCGCCCGAGTAGGCAGCGGCGCGGCGGGACCTTGCGCGTCGGCGCGAAGGGCGTCATCGTGGGACGCGACGTCCGCTGCTCCTGCCCAGAGTCGGCGACACCGACGAGGGAACGACGGGGACCATGCGAAGTCGCGACGACCGGCGGCCGGTGGTGTGTGGCGTCGACGTCGGCAGCACCAACGTCAAGGTCCTCGCGCTGGATGCCCGCGGCGTCGTCGTCGGGCGTCGCTCGCAGGCGACGCCCCGGTCGGCAGTCGACGCCGCCGTCGATGCCCGCGCACTGCTCGTCGCGATCGAGGACATGGTCGTCGACGTCTGTGCCGACCGCTACGTCGTCGACGCGGTCTGCGCCGCGGGGGTCGGCGAGGACGGCATCCTGGTCGACGACGACCTGACCCCCATCACGTCGGCGCTCGCGTGGTTCGACCCGCGCCGCGCCGCCGTGTTCGCCGACCTCGCCGGGCGGTTGACGCCGCATCCGAATTCCTGCGTGGCCGACGACGCCGCCCGCACGATCGTCGGCTGGCGGTGGGCCGTCGACCAACCCGGGGCGGCCCGGGCGCGGTCCTGGCTCGCGCTGACCGACTACGCCGCCAGCGCGTGGGCCGGCACCACGTTCATGAGCGACGGCCTGGCCGCCCGCACCGCGGCGTGGGACGGGCGCACCCGTCGCTGGGTCGAGGAACGCGTCGCGCTCGGCATCGGCACGGCGGCGCTGCTGCCGCCGGTCCGCCGGGCCGGTGACGTCGTCGGTGGCGTGGTCTCCGATCGGCTGTCCCGCGCGGGGGTCATCGGCGACGACGCCGTCGTCGTCGCGGGTGGGCACGACCATCCCATCGGCGGCTGGGGGGTCCACCAGATGGACGACGGATCGGTCCTCGACTCGATGGGCACCGCGGAGATCGTCGTCGCACAGTCGCCCGCGCCGTTCCTCGAACGCAGTGCCGACGTCGACGTGGCGCCGGGCATCCTGTCGACGGGCACGACCGTGCTGAGCGTGGAGGAGCTCGCCCGCAACGTCGCCTGGGCCGCCCGCGACGCCGAGGTCGGGGCCGCGATGAACGCCCTCGTCGCCGGCGATCGGGAACCCGACGAGTTCCTGCACCACCCGGTGTTCGTCCCCGGCACCCGCGGCGGCGGGCTTCCGACGTACACCGGTGATGCGCCCGCCGCGGCGCTCTCGCGGGCCTCCTCCGTGCTGGGCGCCCTCGCCGCGAGCGGTGAGCTCGCCCTACGGCGGATCGGCGCGCAGCTGCCGTCGGCGGCCCGCGTCTACAGCGCGGGCGGCTGGTCGCGCTCCCCCGGGTGGATTGCCATCAAGGCCACCGTGACTCGTCGCGAGGTCACCGTCATCCCCGAGCCGCAGGTCACCGCGACCGGGGCCGCGCTGCTTGCCGCGCGGGCCATCGGCTGGGATCCCTCGCCGTCGGTGGCGCTGGGGATGGCCGCCGAGATCTCCGCGGTGTGACGCCGAAACCCTCAGTCCTGCACGATCACCGGGTCGCCGACGTCGACGGTGTTGAAGTACCACTCCGCGTCCTCGGGGCTGAGGCTGATGCACCCGTGGCTGACATTCTCGTAGCCAAGGGAATTGAGCGCCCAGGGTGCCGAATGGACGTAGAGGCCGCGGCCGGTGATGCGCACCGCCCAGTCGACGGTGAGCAGGTATCCATCGGGCGCGTCGGTGGGGATGCCGACGCTGCTCGAATCCATCGTCACCGAGCGGTCCTTCGACAACACGGTGTAGGTCCCCGTCGGCGTCGGATAGTCCGGTCGGCCCATCGACGCGGGGAACACTCCCGGTTCACCCCAGTGCGGCCGATGGTGGGGAGCGGGCAGCGACGACGGTGGCCCCGCGTCGACGCCGTCGATGCTCACCGTGAAGGTGTGCTGCGACAGGCTGGCGACGCCGATGACGGCCGGACCGGTCTCGAAGTTGGTCGCCAGCCCGCCCATCGACAGCGCGACGGTGGTGTGGGCGGGCCAGAACCGATCCGGAACCCATTGCGCCACAGTGTCGTCGAGCCATTGGAAGCTGCCCGTCATCGGGGGCACCGTGCGCACGTCGAGTGCGCGTTCGGCCGCGCGGCGATCGACGACCGCCGTTCTGAACGTCACCACGACGGGATGCGCGACCCCCACCACCTCACCCCGCGTGGGCGCCACCGAGGCGATCGCGAGGTGCGGCGCCTGGCTCGCCGCGGCCGTGCCGACGGCGGGCGGGCTCGCCACCATCCCTGCGACGAGCACGATCGCCGCGAGTACACACCTGCCGACCTGGCGCATGACTTCCATCTCTCGTCTCGGTCACCGCCGGATGTCGGTGAGGCCAGCACGCCATTCCGATGCCCCACTGCGGCATGGCTTCTCGATGAGGGGTTCCCCGCGTCCCCGGGTACGCGAGGAGGACGGGCGAGCTAGGCGTCGGGGCCGGGCATGATCGGCTGGCCGGAGACCGGGGCGCCCTCGGCCGGCGGGCGGATCGGATCCCCCTTGCCGCTGAAGCCCCCCGCCATGTCCACCAGCGGAGCGCCCACGGGGAGCGGAGCTGCCACGGGCAGAGGCGCTGCCGCGGGGATCGGCGCACCCAGCGGAACGGGAGGCGCGAGGGGAAGCGGTGCTCCCAGCGGTACGGGAGGGGCGAGCGGAACGGGTGGCACGACGGGCACGGGAGGCGCGACGGGAAGCGGCCCCGGCAGTGCCATGGGCACACCCGCCATGTCGGCGATCGGCGCCGCGCACCCGCCGGCGACCGGTGCCGCGGCCCCGCCAGCGGCTGCGGCGGCTGCGCCCGCTCCGCCACCGGCCGCAGCGGGCGCAGCACCCACCTCGCCCGCCGACGTCTCCAGACAGGCGTGAGCGCCACCGGTGATCAGCGGAGCGGCCCCCGCGATCGGGGACAGCGCCACGGCGAAGACGTACAACCCAGCCCCGGCGACGACCCCTCCGGTGATGACTCGCTCTACGATCGTCATTGACGTTGGCTCCTTCATTCGCGTAAGACATTTCGCCCCACCCAGTCACCGGACTGAGTGCTCGAAAGGCCGCCGCTCGACGACCGCGTCAATTATCAGCACCTCGAATGATCTTGCGCCATGGCCGTGTTGAAGACGTTTCCAAAAGGTGACGTCGCAGACGTTTGGAAACGGCAGACCCCGTCGCGACCGTCGGGTGCCACCAACCACTCGGGCAGCTCCGTCCCAGCCGACGAGGACGTGCGAGAGGGGTCTCCCACCAGGGGATTTGCCACTCACTCACCAGCCGGATCATGCCGTTGCGAGAGCGGCGGCGAGTCGCGTTGGTCGACCGCTCATCACGGGTTACCTTGGCGCAGTGGACCGTCGGTGCGTGTGCAGTCAGGCTGCGCCGACGTCGCGTCGTAACCTTCTGAAGGGCCTCGTGGCCGCCCCCCTACTGCTCGGCGCCGGCGCCCTCGCAGCACCGCGCGCGACGGCCGACACCGCGCTGTCGAGCGCGTTCAGCGTGACGGGCCAGAACCCGACGATCATCAACCGCGCCGAATGGGGTGCCGACGAGTCGATGCGCCGCGGAGCGCCCTTCTACGACAAGGGAATCAGGGCCGGGATCGTCCACCACACGGCCACTACCAATGACTACGCACCGACGGATTCGGCCGGCACCGTGCGATCGATCTACGACTACCACACCCGCACGCTGGGGTGGGGCGACATCGCCTACAACGCACTCGTCGACAAGTACGGCCAGGTGTTCGAGGGCAGGTACGGCGGGATGACCCGGGCCGTGCAGGGCACCCACACCGGCGGGTTCAACCAAAACACCTGGGCCGTGGCCATGATCGGCAACTTCGACGAGATGGCTCCCACCCCGGCGCAGCTGCGTGCGGTGGGCCTGCTGTTCGGTTGGCGTCTGGCCATGGACGACATCGACCCGAAGGGGTCGGTACAGCTGACCTCCGAGGGTGGGCCCTACACGCGCTTCGCCCAGGGCGAGACCCCGACGCTGGCGACGATCTTCGCCCACCGCGACGTCGGCCCGACGGCGTGCCCCGGTGGCCTCGGATACGGCTGCCTCGACCGCATCCGGGACACCGCCGCGCACTTCGACAAGCCCGCCAGCTCGGCCGATCTCGCCGATTCGATGCGTGGCACTGCGATCTACACGCGGTGGCAGGCGATGGGCGGCATGGCGGGGGCGCTGGGAGCCCCGACGTCTCCGGAGACCCCGGGTGCGGGGTCCGCCCGTTACGTCACCTTTGACAAGGGGGCGATGTACTGGTCTCCGTCGACGGGGGCGGCGCCGGTGACGGGAGCCATCTACGATGCCTGGGCGACACTGGGTTTCGAACGCGGCGCACTCGGACTGCCCACCAGCGGCGAGATCCAGGAACCGCAGTGGATCGGGCAGAACTTCCAACACGGCACCCTCAACGTCGACCGTGGAAGCGGTCTGGTGACCCGGGTGATGGACGGCATTCCCGTCACGTTGCCGCCGCCGTCGCCCGACGGACCACCCGTGCAGCTCGAACGGTTCTCTCCTGCCCGCAACCGCGTCTGACCCGTCTTCCGCCCGTTTCCCCGGCGCTCAGGCCAGCCGGGACCCGCACACCGGCCAGGCGCCCCTGCCCTGACGCATGCGCGTGACCTCGGCGATCGCGATCTGTTCCTCGCGGGTGGCGAGGTCGGCGCGCGGTGCGTACCGCAGCCCGCCGTTGCGTTGCCATGTGCTCTGGTCGAATTGGGCGCCACCGTAGAACCCGTTGCCGGTGTTGATGGCCCAGTTGCCGCCGGATTCACACGCCGCCAGCGCATCCCAGGCCGCGCCGTCACGCACCGGCGGCACCTCGGTGCCGGGCTTCGCGCCGATCCGCAGCACGGTGGGGCGGGCCGGCGTCATGGTGATGTTGCGGACGGCCTGCTGACCGGTGGCGACGCCGTCGACCAGCGTGATGGTGAACGTGATGTCCTGAGTGCCAGGCGATCCGGGGTCCTCGACCACGCTGCGGCTCATGTTCATCCGCGGGTCGGCGATGCGGTACACCCGCGGTGGCACCTGCGTGCGCTCGGTGACCGTCTTGGCGCGAATGCGGGTGACCTGGATCCGCATTCCCTCGGTGACCGCAGACGTCGCCGCGGGCACCACGCGGTCGGCACCGGTCAACGGGGATCCGCTGGCCGCGAGGAGCTCTCCGACGGTGCGCGCGGCCACGTGCCGATCGCCGACTACGCCGGCGTCGTCGAGGTGCACCGTCTTCGCGCTGATCACGGGCAGCGCCATGCCCGTCAGCGGCACCGGACGGTCGGCGGACGTCCCGACGGGCCGTGCGTCGCCCAGCGAAAGTTGCGCAAGCGCCTCCCCGACGGTGGTCGCGGTGGTCCACACCCGGGTGGCAGGACCGCCGTCGATCGAGAGCTGCAGTGGACGGGCTCGTCGTAGCACGATCGTCTCCGCGTCGCGCACCGGCCGGTCGGCCGCGGGCCGGAGCTCGTCGCGGTCCCCGGCCCGAATGCCGTTGTCGCGCAACACGTCTGCCACCGTCGAGTCCAGGGTCGACACCGTCACGGCCGAACCGTCGACGACCAGGGTGACCGTCGCGTGCCTGGCGACGGTGTAGGCACCGCCCACCATCGTCGCCGCCACGACCGCGCCCAGGATCGCCCGGGCCACTGCCCGTCGACGGCGCGTCGTCGCCGAGGACGCCGTCGTCGCAGGCGTTCTCGACGGAGAGACGCCGTCGGCACGGTCGGCATCGGCGAGCAGACGCGAGACCGTCGCGCCGAGAACGTCTTTGGAGTGGGGAACGCCCGCAGTGGCGAGCGCCAGGACGCCGAGCCGCACCAGCCCCGCCTCCTGGCAGAGTGCGAGGGCGCGGACGAGCTGAGCGTGCAGTGCGGCGCGGTGGCGCCGACGAAACGCGGTGATGGCGCGGTGATCCGGCGTCGTGCCTGCGGCCAGCCAGCGCAGCGACGGGTCGTCCACGCACCGGCGCGCGAGCTCGCGCGACGACGACACGCCGTGTGCGTAGCCGTAGAGGAGGATGCCCACGAGCAGTCGAGGTCGCCCGTGGCGGCGGCCGTCGGTGACCCCGGCATCCGGGTCGTCGAGGTCGTCGAGGTCGAGGAACCCGTCGACCAACTCGGCGATGCCGCGCGCCACGCGTCGACTGGGCACCGTGTCCAGTTCCACCGTCACGTCGATCGATCCACCGTCCTCGACCCCCCGGTGGCACATCATCGCCCACCCGCACGAGAGTGCGGGCCACCGGCGCTCCCGGCGTGTCGCGCGGCGGCGCGCCCGCCGAACCGCAGGCGAAGAGGAAGGCAACACCCGGCGGATTCATAGCCGGATCAAAGATGTTCGTGTCACAGTGGAGGCATGGACACCGCACCACCCGGCGACGGGCCGACGCCGAAGTCCCCCGATCGCTCCGGCCCCAGTCTGTTGCTGCTGCCCCTGGCGCTGCTCGTCGGCGCCGTCGTGGGACTGTCCACCCTCGGTGAGCACCAGGAGGCCGTTCGACCGGCCACCACCGCGCACGCGCACTCGGCCGCCCATTCTCCGGGTGCGGCAGAACCGTGGCACGCCTACGGCATGCAGCCCGCCGTGAACTACCTCCGCGTGCTGGCACACCACCTGCACCTCTGATCCGCACGACGCGCGCACGACACCGACCAGACACCGCCAGTCGACTGTTGTAGAGTCCGGTCCCGTATCGTACTGTCAATTTAGTTGATCTAAGACTGTCCGCCCTGCTGCGTGGCGGCCATTGTCGGCGCTCGTCGGAAGGGTCTCGGTTGCCGCGTTCGATATGGGGAGGGCTGGCCCGGCGCTGGATGATCGTGGTGGCGATCGTGGTCGTCGCCGTCGCGGGCTTCGCCGTGTACCGCCTCAACGGCATCTTCGGGTCGAAGGACGTGACGTCCACGCCCAGCGGCGGCGCGAACGAGATCGTGCCGTTCAATCCGAAGCACGTGGTGCTGCAGGTGTTCGGTCCCCCGGGCACCGTCGCGACCATCACCTATCTCGACGTCAACGCCCAACCGCAGCGCGTCGACGCGGCCACCCTGCCGTGGGCCTACGACACGACCACCACCCAGCCCGCGGTGTTCGTCAACGTCGCCGCGCAGGGTGACAGCGATTCGATCGGCTGCCGCATCGAGATCGACGGCGTCGTGAAGGACGAGAAGACGGTCAACACGCTCAACGCCTACACCTCGTGCCTGGACAAGTCCGGATGAGCACCGCACAGTCCGAACGGCCCACCATCGCCGACCGCGTGTCACCGCGGCTGCGTCGCTACTCGGTGCTCATCGCACTGTTCTGGTTGAGTCTGGCGGTCCTCACCAACGTCTTCGTGCCGCAGCTCGAGACGGTGGCCGAGCAGCACAACGTGTCCCTCAGTCCCCAGGACGCGCCGTCGCTGCAGGCCAGCAAGCGGATCGGAAAGGTCTTCCAGGAGTACGACTCCGACAGCGCGGCGATGATCGTCCTGGAGGGCCAGCAGCCGCTCGGCGCCGACGCCCACCACTACTACGACGACCTGGTGAACCGGCTCGCCAAGGACACCAAGCACGTCGAGCACATCCAGAACTTCTGGGGTGACCCGCTGACGGCGGCGGGGTCCCAGAGCGCCGACGGCAAGGCGGCGCTGCTGCAGGTGAACCTCGCCGGCAACCAGGGCGAGTCGCTGTCCAACGAGTCGGTCGACTCGATCCGCAACATCGTCAACCACACCACGCCGCCACCGGGGGTGAAGGTCTACGTCACCGGCGCCGCACCACTGGTCACCGACCAGTTCGAGGTCGGCAGGCAGGGCACCCTCAAGACCACCCTGATCACCCTCGGCGTCATCGCCATCATGCTGTTCTCGCTGTACCGACGGCTCACCACGGTGTTCCTGGTGATCTTCACCGTGATGATCGAGCTGACTGCGTCCCGAGGCGTGGTCGCCGTCCTGGCGAACGCCGGGGTCATCCAGTTGTCGACGTATTCGACGAACCTGCTGACGCTGCTGGTCATCGCCGCGGGCACCGACTATGCGATCTTCATCCTCGGCCGCTTCCACGAGGCGCGCCAGACCGGGCAGGACCGGGTCAGCGCCTTCGAGACGATGTACCGCGGCACCGCGCACATCATCCTCGGCTCGGGTCTGACGATCGCCGGCGCGGTGATGTGCCTGACGTTCACCCGGCTGCCCTACTTCAACAGCCTGGGCGTCCCGGCCGGCATCGGCGTCCTCGTCGCCGTCGTCGCGGCGTTGAGCCTCGCCCCGGCGCTGCTGAGCATCGGCCGCCACTTCGGTCTGTTCGAACCCGCCAGGCCCATGAAGACCAGGGGCTGGCGGCGCATCGGCACGGCCATCGTGCGGTGGCCCGCGCCGATCCTCATCACCACGGTCGGGATCGCCCTCGTCGGTCTACTGGCCCTGCCCGGCTACACGACGAGCTACGACGCGCGGCCCTACATGCCCGCGACGGCGCCCGCCAACGTCGGCTACGCGGCGGCCGAGCGCCACTTCTCCGAGGCCCGGCTCAACCCCGAGATCATGATGGTCGAGGCCGACCACGATCTGCGCAATCCGACGGACATGATCCTGCTGGAACGCGTCGCCAAGGCCGTGTTCCACACCGACGGCATCGCCCAGGTGCAGTCGATCACGCGGCCGCTGGGTACCCCGCTGGACCACACGTCGATCCCGTTCCAGATCAGTGCGGGCAATGCGGCGCAGATCCAGAACCTGCCGTTCCAGCAGGCCCGCGCCGCGGATCTGCTCAAGCAGGTCGCCGTGATCGACAACGGCATCGACGTGCTGCGGCAACAGTATTCACTGCAGCAGCAGTCGGGCGCCATCACCGACGAGCAGGCCAAGGCGTTCCAGCAGACCGTCGCGACCGCCCAGGATCTGCGCGACAAGATCGCCAACTTCGACGACTTCTTCCGGCCGCTGCGGGCCTACTTCTATTGGGAGCCGCACTGTTTCGACATCCCGGTCTGCGCGGCGCTGCGGTCGGTCTTCGACTCCCTCGACGGCATCGACGCGCTCACCGACCAACTGGGTGACGTCGCGGGCAGCATCGCGAAACTCGATGCGCTGCAACCGAAGCTGCTCGCACTGCTCCCCCCACAGCTGGCGAGCCAGCAGACCAACCGCGACCTGACGCTGACCAACTACGCCACCACCAACGGCATCGAC
Organism: Mycolicibacterium madagascariense; assembly: GCF_010729665.1. NCBI lineage: Bacteria > Bacillati > Actinomycetota > Actinomycetes > Mycobacteriales > Mycobacteriaceae > Mycobacterium > Mycolicibacterium madagascariense. The sequence goes on from NZ_AP022610.1 coordinate 3,766,649, forward strand.
CAGCAGAGCCAGGCGGCGCTGAACAACTCCACCGCCCTCGGCCAGGCCTACGACGCGTCCAAGACCGACGACTCCTTCTACCTGCCGCCGGAGGCCTTCACCAACCCCGAGTTCCTGCGTGGGCTCAAGCTGTTCCTGTCCCCCGACGGCACCGCGGCCCAGATGATCATCACCCACGACGGCGATCCCGCGACGCCCGAGGGCATTTCGCACATCGACGCCATCCGGCACGCGGCGCAGGAGGCCGTCAAGGGCACGCCGCTGGCCGGGTCCAAGATCTATCTCGCCGGAACGGCCGCGACCTACAAGGACATTCAGGACGGCGCGACCTATGACCTGCTGATCGCGGGCATCGCCGCGCTGAGCCTCATCCTGCTGGTCATGATGTTCATCACCAGGAGCATCGTCGCCGCGATCGTGATCGTCGGCACCGTGGCGCTGTCGCTGGGCGCGTCATTCGGGCTATCGGTGCTCATCTGGCAGGACATCTTCGGCATCCAGCTGTACTGGATCGTATTGGCGCTGGCCGTGATTCTGTTGTTGGCGGTGGGTTCGGACTACAACCTGCTGCTGATATCGCGCTTCCAGGAGGAGATCGACGCCGGCCTGAAGACGGGCATCATCCGGGCGATGGCCGGTTCGGGCAAGGTGGTCACCGCCGCGGGCCTGGTGTTCGCCGCCACCATGGCCTCGTTCATCTTCGCCGACCTGCGGATCCTGGGTCAGATCGGCACGACGATCGCGCTGGGATTGCTGTTCGACACCTTGATCGTGCGGTCGTTCATGACGCCGTCGATCGCGGCCCTGCTCGGTCGCTGGTTCTGGTGGCCGCTGCGGGTGCGCACCCATCCCGTCAGCCCACTGCATCGCCGGCCGGTCGAATCACCCGCCGCCGCAGGCCAATTGGCACTCTGGGACGACGGACCGCGCCACCGCGCGTAACGCGATCGGTCAGACGCGACCGGCGACGGCGATCTCGTCGGTGGTCTCGGAGTCGGTCGTGTCGGACTCGGTCGTGTCGGAGTCGATGACGGGAATCGTCTTGAGCGGCTTGCGCATCCTGGCCACCCGGCGCAGCTGAGCGGCGATGTTCATCGACGTCAGCATGGGAATGCCGCCGATGAACGTGCGAAACGACGGATGCCCACCGTCGAGGGAGAGCATGAAGAGGCAGCCGACGACGTAGAAGAACCCGATGCTGAACAGCGCCCCGGGAATGGCCAGGGCGAGTGGCGAGCGGGCATCGTTGACCAATTCGGTCGCATAGTCGAATTCGTCCCGCGTGAGTGGTTCGCGCTTGCGGATCTTGGCCAGGACCGCCTTGTGCGCGCCGACCACGTCGCCGAGGGGATGGGACTGCCGCCTCTCCATCCGGCGGATGTAGGCGAAGACGCAGGTGGCGAAGAACGCCTCCATGACCCCCGCGAGAATGGTCAACCCACCCCAGAGTCCGAGAACCATGCCTGACTCCTCCGCTTGCCGCCGAACCGTCGGGTAAAGATGTTACCCGAACTAAGCAATCGACGGCCGACCGTCGCCGGAGCTAGTACCCGAAGTACACCGCGGCCATGTCCTCGTCGCCGTGACCGGCCGCGCTCGCCGCGTCGAAGGCGGCGCGGACGCCGTCGACCAGTACGGTCGACAGCCCCGAGGCCGCGATCGCATCCCTGATCAGACCCGTGTCCTTGCGCACCCCGTCGACGCTGAACTGCGGCTCGAACGACGACTCGATGATCGCCTTGCCCTTGGCCTGCAGGTAGGGCGAGCCCGCGGCGGCACCATCGAACGCGTCGAGGATGAGCTGCTGGTCCACGTCGAGGCCCTTCGCGAGGGCGAAGGACTGGCCGATCGCTGCGGCGAGGGCACCGATCCACGCGTTGCAGACCAGTTTCAGCTTGGACCCGAGACCGAGCTCGGCCCCCACCCAGATCGTCTTGGACCCCATGGCGTCGAAGGCCGGCTGCACCCGTTCGCGCAGCGCGGGGTCACCGGAGGCCAACATCACGAGCTTGCCCTGCTCCGCGGGAGCCTTGGTGCCGAGCACCGGGCAGTCCAGGAAGGCGACGCCGTGCTCGGCGGCGATCGACGCCGTCTGCGCGGCGCCGTCGAGACCGACGGTGGCGCACTGGACGAAGACCGCGCCGTCGCCCATGGCGGGCAGCACCTTGGTCATCACGTCGACGGTGGCCGCGGCGTCGAACAGCATCGCCACGACGACGTCCGCGTCGGCGACCGCCGCGACCGGGTCCAGCGCGACCGTGGCCCCGTCGTCGGCCAGCGGCTCCGACCGTTTCGCCGTGCGGTTCCAGACCGTCACGTCGAACCCCTCGCGCAGTAGGGACTGCGCCATGCCCGCGCCCATGGCGCCCGTACCCAGAACCGTCACTCGCATGACGGCCATTGTGCCCTCGGAGGTGGTGGACGCGCCCTGAACGTCCGTCACGGCGCGGTCAGCGCCTCGGCCACCGCCTGGCCGAGTTCGGCCGTCGTCGCGGTTCCCCCGATGTCCGGGGTCAGGGTCTCCCCGCGCGCCAGCACGGACTCGATGGCGCCCAGTACGGCCGCGGCGGCCTGCGCCTCCCCGAGGTGCTCGAGCATCATCGACGCGCACCAGATTTGGCCGATCGGGTTGGCGACGCCGCGGCCGGCGATGTCGGGCGCCGAACCGTGCACGGGTTCGAAGAGGCTGGGAAAGCTGCGCTTGGGATTGATGTTGCCGCTGGGCGCGATGCCGATCGTGCCGGTACAGGCGGGTCCGAGGTCGGAGAGGATGTCGCCGAACAGATTGGAGGCGACGACGACGTCGAACCAGTCGGGGTGCATGACGAAGTTCGCCGTGAGGATGTCGATGTGGAACTTGTCGACGTCGACCTCGGGGTAGTTGGCGGCCATCGCCTGCACGCGCTCGTCCCAGTAGGGCATGGAGATGGAGATGCCATTGCTCTTCGTGGCCGAGGTGAGGTGCCGTCGGGGTCGGCTCTGCGCAAGGTCGAACGCGTACTTCAGGATTCGGTCGACGCCGACGCGCGTCATGACCGTCTGCTGCATGACGATCTCTCGATCGGTGCCCTCGAACATCGTGCCGCCGACGCTGGAGTACTCCCCTTCGGTATTCTCCCGCACGACGTAGAAGTCGACGTCGCCGGGTTCGCGGCCGGCGAGGGGACTGCGCACCCCCGGCATCAACCGGACCGGCCGGAGGTTCACGTATTGGTCGAACGCGCGCCGGAACTGCAGCAGACTGCCCCATAGCGAGACGTGATCGGGCACCACCTCGGGCCACCCCACGGCGCCGAAGAAGATCGCGTCGAAACGGCGAAGCTCGTCGAACCAGTTGTCGGGCAACATCTTTCCGTGCCTGGAATAGTAGTCGGCGCTGGAGTGATCGAAGTGCTCGACGTCGAACCGCACGTCGAAGGCGGCTCCAGCGGCCTCCAGGACGCGCAGCCCCTCCGGGACGACCTCGGTGCCGATGCCGTCGCCGGGGATGACGGCGATGCGGTGAGTGGTGGTCACGTGCCCATTCTGCGCGCCGTCGTGCGGGGCGCGGCGTTGCGTTCGTGTAAAGCCCTGCCCTTTTTTCGCGCTTCCTGGTGCGAGCGCCCGCGGATGGCCTTACGGTCGTCGGTAAGCGATCCGCTAAGTACGTCTTAACGGAAAGGAGCCGAGTGTTTACTGATCCGGTGACGACACTCCCCGCGGCCGACAGTGCCGCCCGCACGACGCTCGGCAACCGGCTGCGGCACGCCCGTGAGCGAGCCCGCATGTCCACCCGGGAACTGGCGACCCGGGCCGGGGTGAGTGCGGGGTTCATCAGCCAGCTGGAGAACGGCAAGTGCGGGGTCTCCGTCAGCGTGTTGAAGCGCATCGCGGCCGCGGTGGGCGTCTCGGTCGCCGACCTGCTCTCCGACGAGGCTCCGGTCGCGCGACCGGTGCTGCGGGCGCACGAGCGGCCCGTCTTCTCCAGCGACGGCGGACTTCGCAAACTGCTGCTCTCGCGCCCCCCGATCCGCCAACTCGAAGTCTACGAAGGCACTTTCGAGGTGGGCGGCTCGACGGGTCCCGAACCGTACGCCCACGACGACGCGCAGGAACTCTTCTACGTATTGACCGGCCACATGGAGATCTCGATCGCGTCGGAGACCCACGTGCTGGGTCCCCGAGACAGCGTCGAGTACCTCTCGACGGTGCCGCACCGGGCGGTCAACGTCGGTGCCACCGTGGCTCAAGCCATTTGGATCACCTCCCACTTCACCCCACCGGTCGACGTCAACCCGCTGACGTCGTCGGCGCAACACATGCCCATGCCACCGATCGAGGAATGACACCATGATCCCTTCCCGACTGCTGATCACCAACGGTCACGTCTTCACCCCCGCGGGCATCGTCGAGGAGCCGCTGCTCGTCGAGGACGGCGTCATCACCGCGATCGGCGCAGCCGCGCTGGACGTCTCCGGCGCCGTCGAGATCGACGCGGCCGGCGGACTTGTCTCCCCCGGCTTCCAGGACTGTCACATCCACCCGTACCACGCCGGCCTCGACATGATCGCCTGCGACCTGACCCCATACGACACCGCCGACGCCTACCTCGCCCGCATCGCCGAGTACGCGGCCGACAATCCCGAGCTGCCGTGGATCAGTGGTGGCGGCTGGTCGATGGACGCCTTTCCCGGCGGATTGCCCAGTGCCGCAGCGCTCGACGCCGTGGTCCCCGACCGTCCGGCGTTCTTCCCGAACCGCGACGGTCACGGCGCCTGGGTGAACTCCATGGCCCTGGAGATCGGCGGCATCGACGATTCCACGCCGGACCCGTTCGACGGCCGGATCGAACGCGACGCCGACGGCCACGCGATCGGCACGCTGCAGGAGGGCGCCATGGGCCTGGTCGCCCGGCACATTCCCCTGCCGACCCAGGACGACTTGGACGAAGCACTCGAGATCGCTCAGCGCCAACTGTTCCAGTGGGGCGTCACCGCCTGGCAGGACGCGATCGTCGGCGCCACCAACGACACTCCCGACACCTTGGACTCCTATCTGCGGGCCACGGCGTCGGGGGTGTTGAAGGCGCGGGTGGTGGGTGCGCTCTGGTGGGACCGCAACCGGGGCCTGGAACAGATTCCCGAGCTCGTCGCCAAGCGCGAGCGCGCCGTGGCGGCCGGCTTCGCGGCCACCACCGTGAAGATCATGCAGGACGGTGTCGCCGAGAACTTCACGGCCGGAATGCTCGAGCCCTACCTCGACTCGTGCGGTTGCCCCGGTGAGAACACCGGCAAGAGCTTCGTCGACCCGACCACCCTGATCGAGATCGCCACCCAGCTCGACGCACTGGGCTTCCAGTTGCACTTCCACGCCCTCGGCGACCGCGCGGTGCGGGAGTCGTTGGATGCCATCGAAGCCGCCCGCAAGGCGAACGGAGACAAGGATCTTCGGCACACGCTGGCGCACATCCAGGTGGTGCACCCCGACGACGTGCCCCGGTTCGCCGAACTCGGCGTGGTCGCCAACATGCAGCCGCTGTGGGCGCGGCACGAACCCCAGATGGACGTCCTCACGATCCCGTTCCTCGGCGCCCGCAGGGCCGCCTGGCAGTACCCCTTCGGGTCACTGCAGCGGGCCGGAGCACCGCTGGCCTCGGGCAGCGACTGGCCGGTCAGCACCGCCAATCCGTTGCACATCATCCACACCGCGGTCAACCGGTCGCCGGTGGGCGCGACGGGGTCGGCGACGCTGCCGTTCCTCGGCGAGCAGGCGCTGTCACTGGCCGACGCGTTGATCGCCCACAGCCTGGGTACCGCCTACCTCAACCACGACGAGCAGCGTTCCGGCACGATCGACGTCGGCAAGGCGGGCGACATCGTCATCCTCGACCGGGACATCTTCGCCGCCCCCGTCGCCGAGATCGGTTCGGCCACGGTCATTTACACGATCATCGGCGGCGAGGTCGTCTACGACGCAACCACCGCGCTGGTATCGGCGTGAGCACCGTCGACGTGGCCACCCGAACTACCGCCGCGCCGAGCGCCGTGGCCGGATCGGTTCGACTGCGCTCCCTGACGAAGGCCTACGGGTCGGCCGTCGCCGTGGACGACCTCAGCCTCGACGTGCAACCCGGTGAGTTCCTGAGCCTGCTGGGGCCCAGCGGGTGCGGCAAGACCACGACGCTGCGGATGATCGGCGGGTTCGAATTCCCCGACGATGGCTCCATTCAGATCTCCGGCCACAACGTCGAGAACCTGCCGCCGCACAAACGACCGGTCAACACCGTCTTTCAGGCCTATGCACTGTTCCCGCACATGAAGGTCGCCGACAACGTCGCCTACGGTCTGCGCCGTTCGGGGGTGCCGAAGTCGGACATGGCCGACCGGGTGAGCCGGGCGCTGGACATGGTGCGGATGACCGCGTTCGCCTCCAGGAAGCCGGCCCAACTCTCCGGCGGGCAGCAGCAACGCGTCGCTCTGGCACGGGCTTTGGTGAACCGGCCGGCGGTGCTGCTGCTGGACGAACCGATGAGCGCACTGGACCGCAAGCTGCGGGAGGAGATGCAGGTCGAACTCAAACTCCTGCAACACGAACTCGGCACGACGTTCATCTTCGTCACCCACGACCAGGAGGAGGCGCTGTCGATGAGCGACCGGGTCGCGGTCATGAAGGACGGCCGCATCGAGCAGATCGGCACGGCCTCTAGTGTCTACGACTCTCCGGAGTCGGCCTTCGTCGCGGGCTTCATCGGCCGGCAGAACTCCTTCGCGGGCACGATCTCGTCCTTCGGCAGTGACGGCGTGACGGTGCGCACCGGCGGTCTGTCGCTGTACTCGTCGCGGCCGACGAAGGGCGGGGTGCCCGCCAGCAGCGGCGGAAAGGTCAGTGCCGCAATCAGACCCGAGTCGGTCGTGGTCACCGCCGCCGGACCCGACGTGCCGTCCGCGGCGTCGGACGCGGTCAACTGCGTCACCGGAACGCTGCTGGGGGTCTCCGAACTCGGCCACAGTCTGCAACTGGTCGTCCACACCCCCGACGACGCGCAGGTCCTTGCGCGGCTCCCCCGTGCCGCCAACCCGCCCACCGAGCTCGGATCTCCCGTGCTCTGCTCCTGGACGGCCGACGCCGTCCGGATCTTCACGTCCTAGACGCTCGAACCCGTTGCACGCCAACCCAACCGGAGGTCCCCCATGGATCAGCCAGATCACGTCCGCGCCCTCGTACCCGCGGCGCTGAAGACGTCACTGTCCCGTCGCGCGTTCCTCGGCGGCACCGCAGCACTCGGGGCCGGCGCGCTGCTCGCCGCGTGCTCCAGTTCGTCCGGAGGTGGCGGCAAGGGGTCCGCGGGTCTCAACATCTACACGTGGGGCGAGTACGACGACCCCGCGGTGCTGACCGACTTCACCGCCGCGAAGGGCCCGAAGCTCACCGTGGACTCCTACGGCTCCAACCCCGAGATGATCGCCAAACTCAGTGCGGCCAAGGGCACGACGGGCTACGACATCTGCGTCCCCACCCACTCCTACGTGAAGCAGATGGCGTCGAGCGGGCTGCTCGCCGAACTCGATCACACCAAGCTGCCCAACATGAAGAACCTGAGCCCCAAGGTCGTCGATACGACGTTCGACCCCGGCAACAAGTACAGCGTCTGCAAGGACTGGGGCTCCACCGGTTATGTGTACGACACCACGGTCATCAAGCGGGAGTTGACGTCCTGGGCCGACTTCCTCGACGCCGCCCAGAAAGAGGCGTCCGGGAGCATGTCACTGCTGGAGGACCAGGGCGAGGTGTCGTTCACCTACTTCTACGCCAACGGAATCCCGGAGAACACCACCGATCCCGCGCACATCGCGGCCTACCGCTCGTTCATCATCGACAAGATCGCGCCGCACGTGCAGGCCTTCGAGTCGTCGACCAACGCCTCGATCTCCTCCTCGGCCCGCACCCTGATCCACTGCTGGAACGGTGACGCCCGCCTCGGCATCCTCGCCAACAGCGATCCGAACCGCTACAAGTGGGTGTGGCCCTCCGAGGGTGCGAACCTCTGGCAGGACAACTGGGCCATCCTCAAGGGCGCGCCCCACGAGGACGCCGCCTACGACTTCATCAACTACGTCCTGGATCCCACTGTGTCGCTCAAGGAGCTGACCTACATCGGGTACAACACCGGCATCGTGGGCATCGAGGAGGCGGCCACCAAGGCCGGCATCAAGCGTCCCGATCTGGTCTTCATCAACGACGCCATCATGTCCAAGCTGACCTACAGCGAGATGACGTCGGCCGAGGGCACCATCATCGGGATCTACGACGAACTCAAGGCCGCGGCGGGCAAGTGACCACGCTGCACGATCGCACCGCGGCGCCCGCGGCAATCGACGGACCCGTGCCGGGTCGACGGCTCCGACTGCCCAAAGGGCTTGGTGCACTGCCGATCAGCGCGTGGCTGCTGCTGTTCTTCGTCCTGCCGTTCGGTCTCGTGGTGTGGTACAGCTTCGGCTACAAGCCGGGTCTCTACGGCACCCACGCCAACGACGTCCTGTCCCTGGACCGCTACGGCCAGGCAGCGTCCCCGGCCTTCCTCGCGATCTTCGTCCGGACACTCAAGATCGCCGTCACGGGAACGGTGCTCTGCCTGGTGATCGCCTTTCCGATGGCGTACTGGATGGCGGTCAAGCTCAGCTCGACGTGGCGGGGCGTCTTGCTGGCGCTGGTGCTGATCCCCTACTGGACCAACTTCCTGGTGCGCACCATCGGCTGGCAGATCTCGCTCAGCCCAGAGGGTTTCGTGTCCAAGACCTTGCAGTGGGTCCATCTGACCGACGGTCCGCTGCGCGTGCTCTACACCTCGGCCGCGGTCCAGCTCGGCGTGGTGTACAACTATCTGCCGCTGATGATCCTTCCGCTCTACGTCGCGCTGGAGCGCCTCGACCCGCGGCTGCTCGAGGCCAGTCGCGACCTCGGTGGCACCGCGTGGAGCACGCTGTGCCACGTCACGATTCCCTTGGCGCGGCCCGGAATCACGGCCGGGATGATGCTCGTGTTCGTCCCGCTGATGGGCGACTACATCACGCCGACGGTGCTCGGCGGGGCCAGTGGCAGCATGGTCGGCCAGATGGTGGCCGCCCAATTCCAAAGCGCCCAGAACTGGGCGCTGGGGTCGGCGATGGCCGTCCTGCTCATGCTGGCGATCTTCGGTACCACCGCGGTCGTCGGCGCTGCGCTCAAGGTCGTCGGGCTCGTCACGGCCGCTGCGACATCACTCGTACTGCCGTCGAGGGAGACCACGTGATCACCACCGTGAACGATTCGAAAACCGTTCGCCGACATCGGATTCGGCCCGCAGACGCGGCGCTGCACGGGTGGGGCATCCTGGGGTTGCTATTCCTCTTCTTCCCCATCGTCGTCATCGTCGTCTTCTCCTTCAACGACGGGCGCACCCTGCAGACGTTCGACGGGTTCGGCATGGACGCCTACCTCTCGGCACTGTCGAATCCAGCCATCACCAACGCCATCACCGTCTCCCTGGTCACCGCCGCGGGCACGGCCGTGGTCGCGACCCTGCTCGGCACCTTCGCCGGCGTCGCCCTCACCCGCCGTCCCGGCCGGTGGGCTCCGGCACTGCTCGTGCTTCTGGGGCTGGTGCTGGTGACCCCCGAGATCGTCACCGCCATCTCACTGCTCCCCTGGTTCGTGACCCTCGGCGTCGATGGGGGCCTGCCCGCCTTCAACATCGGTCAGGTGCGCCTCGTCATCGCGAACTCCCTGTTCGCCAGTGCCGTGGTCACGTTCATCGTGCGGGCGCGGATGACCGGGATGAACGAGGTCCTCGAGGAGGCCGCAGGCGACCTCTACGCCACCCCGGTTCGACGGTTCATCGACATCACGCTGCCGCTGATCCGCCCGGCCGTCCTCTCCGGCGCCCTGCTGGCCTTCACCCTCAGCCTCGACAACACCGTGGTGTCGTCGTTCGTCTCGGTCGCCGGTTCCACGCCCTGGCCGGTGTACGTCTTCGCCTCGCTCAAGGCGTCGTTGCGTCCGGACGTCGCGGCGATGTCCACGATGATGCTGGTGCTCACGCTCATCGTCCTCGGCATTGCCGCCCTGATCCTGCGGCGGGATCCGACGGGCTCGGGCAGTGGCGCCGCAGGCCTCACGGGTGCGATGGTGGGTCGATGAGCGTCACGTTGACCAACGGCAAGGTGTCGTTCTGGTGGAACAGCATTGGGCTCCCACCGCCGCGGCCGGCCCTCCCCGGGTCCCTGCACGCCGACGTCTGCATCATCGGTGCGGGGTACACCGGGCTGTGGACGGCCTACTACCTCAAGAAGGCCGCGCCCGGGTTGCGCATCGTCGTCCTCGAGCAGCGCTTCGCGGGCTTCGGGGCGTCGGGGCGCAACGGCGGCTGGCTGACGAACGAAATCACCGGTGGCCGTGGGTCCTTCCTCAAGTCACATGGCCGTGACGCCGTCGCGCGTCAACAGACGGCGATGAACGAGACGGTCGACGAGGTCATCCGCGTCACCCGCGACGAGGGCATCGACTGCGACCTCGTGAAGGGCGGCGAGTTCACGGTCGCCACCAACGCCGCGCAGCAGACGCGCCTGCTGCACGCGGTGGAGGAAGCTCGATCCTGGCCGATGACCGACGTCGAACTCCTCAGCGCGTCCGAGGCGACGGCGCGGATCAACGTGCACGGGACGACGGGGGCCATGTGGCATCCGCATTGCGCGAGACTGCATCCGGCGAAGCTCGCCGCCGGCCTGGCGGGGGTCGTCGAGTCGATGGGCGTCCAGATCTTCGAACAGACCCGGGTCACCGAGATTCGACCGCATGCGGCGGTGACGGCCGCCGGCACCGTCTCGGCCGACACCGTCATTCGAGCGACCGAGGGATTCACGGCCCAGATCGACGGGCTGCGGCGGACGTGGTTGCCGATGAACTCCTCGTTGATCGTGACCGAGCCGTTGTCCGCCGAGGTGTGGGCCGACATCGGCTGGAACGGATACGACACGCTCGGCGATCAGGCCCACGCCTACATGTACGCCCAGCGCACCGCCGACGACCGCATCGCAATCGGTGGTCGTGGCGCACCGTACCGGTTCGGGTCGGGCACCGACGTGGACGGCGCCACCGATCCGAGAACCGTTGGGCTGCTTCGTGACATCCTGACGCGGTTCTTCCCGGCGACGGCCACGGCCGCGGTGGAGCACGTGTGGTCGGGCGTGCTGGGCGTGCCTCGGGACTGGTCGGCGACGGTGGGGCTCGACCCCTCCACCGGGCTCGGCTGGGCAGGTGGTTACGTCGGCACCGGCGTCACCTCGACCAACCTCGCCGGGCGCACGCTGCGCGACCTGGTGCTCCAGACGCCGTCGGAACTGACCGAGCTGCCGTGGGTCAACCACCGGGTACGCAAGTGGGAGCCAGAGCCGTTGCGCTACATCGCCGTTCAGGCCCTGTACAAGGCCTACTACGCCGCCGACCGGGCCGAGCTGCGCGGCAGGCCCACGACGTCACCGATTGCGACGGCCGCCGACCTCGTGTCCGGGCGGGGGCACTGACCGCTCGGGCGTCGTGATAGAGTGCGCCTACCGCAGCCAAAGATCAAGCGCCACAGCCACGTCTAGTGCGCCTGTCCGGTGCTGGCCGACGTGCCACCGTCCACTGCCAGCCATGCCCCGGTGATGTACCCCGCATCGGCGCTGGCGAGGAACAGGACCGCGGGTGCGATGTCCTCCGGCTGGCCCGGTCGCCCCAGCGCAATGCGATTGACCGCGGCGGCCAGCGCCGCCTCGTCGTCCTCGACCTCCTTGGTGAGGTCGGTGATCGTCAACGCCGGCGCCACCGCATTGAAGCGGACTCCGCGGGGTCCGTAGTCCAGCGCGAGTGACTGCACGAAGTTCATGATCGCGGCCTTGGTGGCGTTGTAGGCAGCCTGACCCCAGTCCCCTCGCATCCCGGACACCGAACCGACCACGACGACGTTGCCCCCGGACTTCTCCAACTCCCCCACCGAGTGGCGGATGACGTGCACGAAGCCGTCGATGTTGGTGCTGCGGATGGCCTCCCAATCGTCGAGGCTCATCGTGTCGAAGGACCCGTTGAAGTAGGCGGCGGCATTGTTGACCACGACGTCGAGGGACCCGAACCGCTCGACCACCGCGTCGACCATGGCCTTCGCCGACCCGTCGTCGGCGACGTCCGCCTCGACCGCCAGCGCGCGCTCCGCGGGATGCCCTTCCAGAACGGCATCGAGCTTCTCGCGGCGCCGTCCGCTGATCGCCACGTTGGCCCCGTTGTCCAGGAAGGCCTCGGCGATGGCACGGCCGATGCCCGAACCACCACCGGTGACCAGGACCGTCTTTCCAGCAAATGAGTAATCGTTGACCGTCACGTCACGCCTTTCGTCCGTCGATGACCCGCCGGGCGATGCCGACCAGATGGGCGGGGTGCCTCCAGACTGCCACCGGCGGGCTTCATCGGTCATACCCGGCCGCCGGTCCGGGAGGGCGGTGGTGGCAGGCGTTGGGCGAGGGCACCGGCGAGAACCATTCCTTCGGTCGCTACATCCGAGGCGCACGTGTGGGCAGTGATGTCCCGTATGGGCGTCAGTCCGGACCCTGGCCACCCGGGGGCGGCCTGCGGTCGCATTCTCCTGCGTTTCGTTGACCGATCTAAACTCTGTTCTGCACCAACGGTTTTGCGGACCTGGGCGCAGATTGGAGACCCCCTCGAATCCGATTGTGTCAGAGGAGAATTGGGTGTCGGGAGTCAATCCACCGAAGCAGACCGGTGCGCTGACTGGGGGACGTCGGTGACCGCTCGCATGCTCCCTGGCGGTCGCCGCGCCGGCGTGGTCGCGGGAGCACGCGTCATCGCAGTGCTGCGCGTGGCCTGACCATTGCCATCGTGGAGGATCGACACCATGGCTTTGGACAGAACCCGACCGACGGTCACCGTGTGCCGGGGATGCTGCTGCGGTACTGCCACGAAGCACCCCGACACCGACCACCAAGCTCAGCTCGCCATGCTGCACGAGCAGGTGCGCGACGTCGCCGATCTGCGGGTCACCGACTGCCTCGGGCCTTGCGAGCGGTCGAACGTCCTCGTGGTCACTCCGTCGCAGGGCGGACACCGCCAAGGTGGTCGGTCGACCTGGCTCGGCTATGTCTTCACCGAGGAGGCGGGATCGGCCATCGCCGACTGGCTGCGCGACGGTGGGCCCGGGTTGGCCGACTTTCCCCGGAGCCTTCGGCGGTATCGCTTCACGAGACTGCGAAAGCGTCGGTGACGTCCAGGTCAGACTCCCGTCCAGATACACCTGGAGTATCCGGGGCCATTACGTCTTCCTCGTGTCAGAACAGTGCGGCCATGTCCCCTGGCGGTGGGTGACCGTGATCCAGTGTTGCCGCCGAACGATGGTGAACCGCCGTCGGCGTTGGTCGACGTGACTTATGACAACGGGCAGAAGCCATCTCGGCCTTGACGTCGTCCTCACACGTCGTCGCAGGAGCCGGTACTCGCCACGCTAGGAGCATCTGCACTACGGGGCGTTTGCGCCGATGGCGTCGAGGACGTGGATCGCGTCGGTCAACGCGAACACCCGGCGCAGGTCGGCGACGTCGCCTTCCTCACCGCTGAAGGTGACGCGGTGCAGGGCGGCGGCCCGGGCGGCGTCGGTGTCACCGAGCCGCACGGCGCACAGATCGGCCGCGCTGGCGGTGACCGTCACCGCGGGCTCACCGCGCCCAGCAGCCAACCGCCCGCCGGTGATCGCGAATTCGAAACGGCGACCGTCGATGTCGACGCGGTAGCTCTTCTCCACCCCACCGGCGCGTGCGGAATCGAAGGCGAGCACGATCCCGGCGAGGAAGCCGTTGAGCGCCGAGACGGGGCCGTCGCCCAACGGGTCCAGCCGATCCAGGCCAAACCACGCCACGGATTGCAGGATGGGCAATACGCGCGCCCACCCCGCGTCGCTGAGGGTGTAGACAGTTCGCCCGATGGGGGCCGGCAAATCAGTCCGGTCGACCAACCCAACGTCCTCGAGCGCCTTCAGCCGCTCGGCGAGCAAATTGGTGGCAATACCCGGCAGCTCGGCGCGCAGGTCACTGTAGCGGCGAGCCCCGCCGACCAGTTCGCGCAGGATCAGCAGCGTCCACCGCTCACCCAGGACGTCGAGGGCGCGCGCGATTGGACAGTTCTGGTGGTAGTTGCGGGTCTGCACGCCCGCCATTCTACCGCGGAGGACAATTTTCAAACAGCAGTGGTTGATTTTCTTGTCTAGCCGCTTTAGTGTCGTGTCCATGACCTCTCGCCTCCGGCTCCCCGTGTTTCGTGACCATCCGATCGCCGCGTTGGCGGTGATCTGCTTCAGCGTGTTCGTGACCAGCGTGGACACCACGATCGTCAACGTCGCACTGCCCACGTTGGCGCGCGAACTGCACGCCGACACCGCGCAGTTGCAGTGGATCGTCGACGCCTACACGCTGGTGATGTCGGGTCTGCTGCTGTCGGCGGGCAGCCTCGGCGACCGCTACGGCCGGCGCGGCTTCCTCGTCGCCGGCCTGGCCTTGTTCGCCCTCACCTCCGGGGTGGCCTCGCAGATGGGTTCGGCCGACTCGCTGATCGTGGCGAGCGGCGCCATGGGCGTCGGCGCGGCGGTGATCTTTCCGACCACGCTGGGCCTGATCACCAACATCTTCACCGACCCCGTGCCGCGGGCGAAGGCGATCGGGCTGTGGGCGGCCATGGTCGGCGTGGGCGTTGCCGTCGGACCCATCAGTGGCGGGTGGTTGCTCGCGCACTTCTGGTGGGGCTCGGTGTTCATGGTCAACATTCCGATCGCCGCGTTGGCGATCATCGGCGCCCTGTCGTTCGTGCCCACCTCGCGTGACCCGTCGGCGCCACGCATCGATGTTCCGGGTCTGATCCTGTCGGCCGCCGGAATCACCGCGTTGGTCTACACCGTCATCGAGGCGCCGACGTGGGGGTGGACCAACATCCGAACCACCGTCGGTTTCGTCGTGGCCGCCGTCATCCTCACCGTGTTCGCATTCTGGGAGCGACGTACCCCCCACCCCATGCTCGACGTCACGGTGTTCGCCAACCGCCGGTTCTCCGGCGGCAGCCTGGCGATCACCTCGGGCTTCTTGACGTTGTTCGGCTTCATCTTCGTGATCACGCAGTACTTCCAATTCGTCAAGGAGTACACCGCCTTCGAGACCGGCGTGCGACTGCTTCCCGTGGCCGCCTCGATCGCCATCATGAGCATCCTGGGACCTCGACTGGTCGAGCGGGTCGGGTCGACGGTGATCGTGGCCGGCGGCCTGGTGATCTTCGCCGCCGGACTCGCATGGTCCTCCACGGTCACCGCCGCCACCAGCTACACCGACATCGCCCTACAGATGCTGCTGCTAGGCGGCGGTCTCGGCCTGACCACCGCACCCGCCACCGAGGCCATCATGGGCTCCCTGTCTCCAGACAAGGCCGGCGTCGGATCCGCGGTCAACGACACCACCCGCGAGTTCGGCGGAACCCTGGGCGTAGCGATCGTCGGCAGCATCTTCGCCTCCCTCTACAGCCACGCCATCTCCTCGGCCGACGCCTTGTCGGGCCTGCCCGGCGACCTGCGCGCTGCGATGGGCCGCTCCATGGCCGTAGCCCACGGCGTCATCACCCAGGTGCCCGCCGGACAAGCCGCCGCAGTCCGCGACGCGGTCAACGATGCCTTCCACGACGGACTGCACATCGGGACCCTCGTCTGCGCCGGTATCGCCCTGGGCGCCGCGATCATCGTCGCGTGGCTGCTACCAGCCCGCGAGGCCAGCGGGAACCCCCCGACGACACCCGAATCACGCTTGGCCACAGGCGAACTCGTCCCCGACGCCCCAACGGCCAACCCGGCGGCCAGCCGCACCGCCGTACCGAAGGCCTGAACGCCGACGCTCACCTCGCACGCTGGCGGCGCGGGACAGTCGTGCCCAGCCGCCCCCCACACACGACAACCCATCACACAGAACACGGAGCACGACATGACGAAGGCCTTCGACGACAAGGTCGTCCTGGTGACCGGCGCCTCCCGCGGGATCGGCAAGGCGACCGCGCTGGCATTTGCCAGCCAGGGCGCCAGCCTGGTGCTGGCGGCGCGCTCGGCACGACGACTCGACCAGGTGCGCAACGACATTCACGACCGTGGGGGGGAGGCCATCTCGGTGCCCACCGACATCACCTCGACCGAGGAGGTGGCCGCCCTGGTCGACGCTGCAATGACGCGCTACGGCCGCATCGACGTCCTGGTCAACAACGCCGGCATCGGCCACGTCGGCGCCGCCGACGACCCCCGGTTCGGGACCGACCTGCACGACACGCTGCAAGCCAGCCTCTTCGGAGCGATCCGGTTGACCCAGCAGGTGCTGCCGATCCTTCGGCGACAGCAGTCCGGGTCGATCGTCAACATGTCCTCGGTCATGGGGCGCAAGGCCTTTGCCCGATTCGGCGGATACGCCATCGTCATGCACGGCGTCTCGGCGTTCACCGACGCGCTGCGCCAAGAACTGGCCGGGACCAACATCGCGGTGTCGGTCATCCATCCCGCCCTCACCGCGACCGACCTGCTGCGCGAGGTCGACGAGACGCAGATGCCGCCCCCATTTCGCCACATGACGCCCCTGTCCGCCGAAGAGGTCGGCGAAGCAGTGGTGAAGGCAGTGCGTCGGGGCACCCCCAGGGTGATCCTGCCCCGACGGGCTGGACTGCTTCTCCTGGGCGAGGCCGTCTCCCCGCGCCTCGGCGACCTCATCGCCTCGGCCCTGACCCGACGACCGCTCGCACGCCTGATGGGGTTCAGCCGCGGCCGCACCTACCACCAGACCCTCGCCGCCCGCACCGACACCACCCCGCCTGACACCACACCGCGCCGCTCGGGGCACCAACTGCCGACCACCAGCACCCGTTGACCGAAGAGGAACGAACACATGACCACCGCACACCACCAGCCCACGACCACCCTCGTCATCGGAGCCACCGGCCGGCACGGCGGCACCGGAGGGCAGGTAGTCCACCGGCTGCTCCAGGCAGGCCAGACCGTGCGAGCGCTGGTGCGCTCCGATGACGACCGCGCCGCGAAGCTGAGGACGGCGGGCGTGCACACCGTGGTCGGGGACGTCCTGGACCGTCGAACGATCGTGCCGGTGATCGACGGCGTCGACGCGGTCTACCTCGCCTACCCGGCCGCACACGGGGTCCTCGACGCGCTGCTCAACATCGCCTCGCTGCTCACCGAGCGGGCTTCGTCTGCGCACGTGGTCATCATGTCCATGGGGGCAGCCGACCACGCCAGCCCCAGCGGCATAGCCCGCGGGCACGCACTGGCCGAGGAGACACTGCTCCATCTCGGAGTGAACGTCACCGCCGTGCGTGGCAGCGCGTTCTTCTACGAGAACCTCACCGCGTTGCACGCCCACCAGATCGCCACCACCGGTGTGCTCAGCAACCCCTTCGGCGACAGCCGCCCCGCCTGGGTCAGCGGCGTCGACATCGCCCACGTCTGCGCCCAGGTCCTCCTAAAACCACAGCGCTACGCGACGACACCGATCCTCCATCCCCCCGGCACCGAACGGCACTCCCAGCAGGACATCGCCCAGCTCATCGGCGACGAGGTGGGCCGCGACATCCGTTATGAGTACGTCCCCGCCGCACAGTGGCGCCGCGAACTCGAGGCATTCCTGCCTCCCGCGGTCGCCGAGCACCTCAGCGAGATGGCCCGCATGTGTGAGGACGGCACCACGCTGCTGCGACCCGACGTCGACCCCGACTATCTGCACGCCGCCAGCGGGCAACCTCCGCAGACGTTGCGCGACTTCATCCACGACCACCGCAGCGCATTCCAACCCGTTGGGACCCCGGCGTGAACCACCTCCACGACACACCGCGCCCGGCCGCGGACCCGCGCGCTCATCGTCACCGCGCGACACCGGTGCTGCCACGACTCCACGCACGAGGCCCGCAGGGCCACACCGGATACACGGATCGCGCGGATCGAGTCGCTCCGCGGCCGCGGCGACGGGCCTGTGGGGCACGACCCACACCGGAGGTCCGCAGATGACCGGGATCGCAGGCAGGGTCGAACAGACGCTGTTCACCAGGTTCGCCCCGTTGATCATCAAACACGTCGAGGCCGTCCCGCCGCGCGCCGCGCAGGGCCTGGTGGCCGAGGTCTATCAGCAGATGAGGGATGAGTTCCAACTCGTCCCGCCGGTCACCTTGCACGCCCCCGTCCCGCGCCTGCTCGCCGCCGTGTGGGGGATGCTTCGCGCTCGACACTCACTGCACTGAACTGCGTTGAGCCCGAGTCGGTTTCGACGTCGAAAGTCAATCTACCGGGGCAGGCCTGCCCGCGCTGACTGGGGGACGTCGGTGACCGCTCGCATGCTCCCTCGCGGTCACCACGTCGGCATGGTCGGCGGGAGCACGCGTCATCGCAGTGCTGCGCGTGGCCAGACCATCGGCATCGTGGAGGATCGACACCATGGCTTTGGACAGAACCCGACCGACGGTCACCGTGTGCCGGGGATGCTGCTGCGGTACTGCCACGAAGCACCCGGACACCGACCACCAAGCTCAGCTCGCCATGCTGCACGAGCAGGTGCGCGACGTCGCCGATCTGCGGGTCACCGACTGCCTCGGCCCCTGCGAGCGGTCGAACGTCCTCGTGGTCACTCCGTCGCAGGGCGGACACCGCCAAGGTGGTCGGTCGACCTGGCTCGGCTATGTCTTCACCGAGGAGGCGGGATCGGCCATCGCCGACTGGCTGCGCGACGGTGTGCCCGGGTTGGCAGAGTTCCCTCGGAGCCTTCGGCGGTATCGCTTCACGAGACTGCGAAAGCGTCGGTGACATGTTTCGACATCCCCGTGCGCGTGGCATTGCGATCGATCTTCGATGCCATCGACGGCATCGGCCAGCTCAGTGACCACTTCGGCCAAATCATCGCCAGCTTGGACAAACCGAACGCGATCCAACCCCGACTCGCGGCGCTGATTCCACGCCAAATCGCCAATTAGCAGCGCGACCTGGACCGCACGCTCGCCAACTACGCCACAACGAGCGGCCTTAACGCGCAAGCGCAAGCCTCGGACACCAATCCCACCGCCCTTGGCCAGGCACTCGACGCCGCCAAGAACGACGACTCCTTCTACCTGCCACCAGAGGCGGCCGCCAAGCCGGACTTTCAGCGGGGACTGAAGCTGTTCCTGTCCCCCGACGGCAAGGCGGCCAGGATGAGATCATCACCCAAAGAGGCAATCCGGCCACGCCGGAGGGAATCTCACGCATCGGCCCGATCAAGAACGCCGCCTTCGTCGCACTGAAGGCCACCCCACTGACCAACGCCAAGGTCTACGTGGCGGTACCCGCTGTTTCCTCGTCGCGCTAGTGATCGTGGGCACCGTTGTGTTGCCCCTGGGCGCTTCCTCCGGTCTGTCGGTGACCCTGCTCGGGGATCGACACGACACACGAAGTTGAACCCCTTCTCCGTTTCCCGTTCAATGGAGACGATGGTGAGCGCCGGCGCGCAAGGGGTGATGTCGTGAAGGCCCGTACACCACGACTCGCGTCGGTGAACCCCGCGAGCAACCGGGCGCCCGCGGCCAACGACCCTCGAAAGGACGGTTCGGCCAAGCCGATCCGTCGCGACGTCCTCCGCAACCGCCAGCGCGTCGTCGACGCCGCATCCGAGGCCTTCGCCGAGCGAGGCCTCGACGTGGGCTACGACGAAATCGCTCAGCGCGCAGCCGTCGGTGTGGGCACCGTATATCGGCGCTTTCCACAACGGTCCGATCTCGTCGTGGCGGTCTTCGAAAAGAGGATCGACACCTTGGTCGACCTCGCCGCTGCCGCAGCTGATCAACCCACCGGAGCGGCGGGGCTGCAGTGGTTCCTCGAGGAAATCCTGCGCCTGCAGACGCGAGACCGCGGCCTCCGAGACGTCCTGGCAGGCCGAGCGCCGCGCGATGAGCGGATGCTGCAGGCACGAAGCCGCCTCGCACCGGCAGTCACCGCGTTACTCGAGCGGGCCAAACGCGAACACGCCGTGCGTCCCGACGTCACCGGCGCCGACATCGCCGCATTGACGATGTCCCTTAGCCTCCTCACCACCGCCGACCAACCCGAGCTGTGGCAGCGCTATCTGGTGTTGGTCCTCGACGGTCTGGCCCCAACACGCGCGAGCTTCACGCCGCTGCCGGCACCACCACCCGCGGACACCTTGATGGCCGACCTCCTGCACGGGCACTGACGAGCGCCCCTTCCGACTCCCCAGGCGCTGCTGCCGGCTGGGTCTCGGGCGCGCACGCCGGAGGCCGACCACCACCCGGCCCCACGCCACTGGACGCGGAGGACACCGCACGCGCCACGTCCCTCGATGGTGCTGGCCACGCGGTCGCGGATTGCGGCCAGCGAGGCCCTAACACCCCCCGGTCACCCGAAGTTGAAAGATATCTCCGTTTTGAGTACGGTTGAAACGGAGGATAGTTTCCACATCGCTGACGGCGTTGGCCCATACCCGGGCGCTTTACCCGCCCCGCGCGGGCCACCCCGTCGCGACGCGCATCGAAGGGAGCCCAGCATGTCGGCATCGACCGGCACCACCACGCTCACCGGCTCGACCGCGCTGGTCACCGGCGGTTCCAAGGGGATCGGCGAAGGCATTGCCGAGACGCTAGGACGCTCCGGAGCCAACGTCGTGGTCAACTATTCCAAGGACCAACACGCAGCACTTGCCGTCGTCGCACGCATCGAAGCCGCGGGATCCCATGCCGTCGCGATCGGCGCCGACGTGGCCAAGGAAGCCGACGTGGAGGCCCTCTACGCACAGGCCAAGGAGGCGTTCGGGACCATCGACATCCTCGTCAACAACGCCGGAATCCTTCAACCAGGTTCGCTGCTGGACGCGACGACGCAGTCCTTTCACCAACAGTTCGGTGTGAACGTCCTGGGACTCCTCGTGTCATCCCGGGCGTTCGCCCGGCAGGCCGACACCGGCGCGAGCATCATCAACATCAGTTCCAATGCCCCGCGCCTCACCCCAGAGAATCTGGGCATCTACACCGCAACCAAGGCTGCCGTGGACGCCTTCACCCGCGTCCACGCCAAGGAGTTGGGGCCGCGCGGCATCCGCGTCAACGCCATCAGCCCCGGGCTCGTCGCCAGCTCGGCAACCCGGTCCAACGGCCTGCTCGGCTCCGACATGGCGGCCGCGATCATCGAACAGACACCGCTACGTCGCGCTGGGCAGCCCGACGACATCGCCGACGTGGCAACGTTTCTGGCGTCCCGCGCAGCCCGTTGGGTCACCGGCCAAGTCATCACGGTGTCCGGCGGGATCTGACACGCGCCAAGGTCTCCGACAGCCGGCCTTCGAGCGCACCACCACCCGTGGGATTCGTCTGCCTACCCGGAACGGGCTATAGCCCCCAGACGCTACAGCTCACGCGCGAGCGTCGGCCCCTACCTTTTCCGCTACGTCGCAAGCCACCTCGATTGAGCAACCCGCCCCGAGTCGATCAATCGAACAGTCACCGTCAGCGAAGAGATGGAACGTTGGGCGGCGCCGAACAGCTCGGACAGGCTGGACCCGAACCGTGCCATGATCAGCACGCTGTGCATGTCCAGCCTCTGACGTAGGGCGACTGGGACTTGAACCCAGGACCAACGGATTTGCGATCTGCGTTTCCCAGAAGGTCCGATATTTCCCGGAAAAGCATTGCAGCACAGGCAATTCGGTCACACAAACGTTACTGGCGCCACCGGGCGATTCTCAGCGCTTCTCGGACGCATCCGCCGAATAAACGTCAACTTCCCAGGAACAGTGATCGCTCGGGAAGCACGCCGCACTAAGCGCGCCGGACGGAACCGCTCTCTTTAGGTATTAGGTGCACCCGCCTCAGCTCCAGCGAACGTCGCAAACGAATTTACAAAAAATTTGCATTCCATGTTTAAGGTTTGCCGCAAGCCCCGGTAGGTGATCCTCGACCCCGGTTGTGGCAGCGAAGCAACCCGCTGACCAATACCCCCGAGCGACATGTGTCCGGGTACGCGCGCGTGCGCGTAGGGGAATCGAGATCGCTGTCATGAGTGCTCATCGGGTGAAAAATCGCGCCAAGGCCAAGGCCCGGGCAGTCAAGGCCGCCAAGGCCGATGGCGGCCGGCATCGCGCAGCAGCTACCCACGAGGTGCCGAACTGGGTCACCACCTCGGCGATGACCGTAGGTCTGGGTGCGGCGCTGATTAGCGGTTCGGGTCTAGCTCACGCCGACACCGATGCCACGTCGGGGTCCTCCTCGTCGTCAAGTAGCTCCAACGTCGACAACCACAAGCACGAGACGTCCGCTGGGGTCGGTGCAGCAAGCGGGACGTCGTCGTCGACGACCTCATCGACCACCTCGGGTAGCTCGGCGATCAAGTCGACCTCACCGTCGTCGACCACCTCGGGTAGTTCTACGACCAAGACCCCGTCGACCTCGCCGTCTTCGTCGACCACGACGTCGGGCACCTCGGGGTCGACCAAAACGACCTCCACGTCCTCCGCGACCTCGGCGGGCATTTCTACTACGGACTCGACCTCGTCGTCGGCGTCAGCGGCGGCCGGCTCCGACAAGCAGGCGTCGGCAGCGCCGCCCGCCGCAACACCCGTCACGTCGGATCCGGTCGGGCCCACCACCACGGCGCCGACGCCACCAGCCACCGGGACCGTGAGCGCCGCGGGCAACGGGACCGCGGCAGCCGAGGGAACCGCATCGGCAACGCCGCCGGCCTCGATAACTCCCGCCGCCACCGCGGGCCCCTCGGCTGACACCAGATCCACGTCGATCCCGGTGAAGACCGCGGGAACCCCGTCGTCGGCCGCGACGCAGTCGAGTAACCCGCTGTTGAAGGCCGCGGAGTCCTCGGTGTCCTCCGCCGTGGTGTCCGACCGCGCCTCGTCGACCGCCACGAACATCGTGGCCTCAATGGCCTCATCGGCAGTCTCACCGTTGACGTCGACCGCCAAGTCCGCCGTGACCCCGGCAGCCTTGTCGGTGGCCCCGGTGTCCCAGGCGGTGGTGACCCCGTTCACCGCGATCGTGACGGTGGTGTTGTCGATCTTCGGGCTCAACGCCGGAAACCTGGCCAGCTCCCCATCGGCTCCGATCGCTCCGCCAAACCCGTTGGGCGACTTGGTGATCGCGGTGTTCCGCCGCATCCAATCGGTGTTCACCCCGTATGCGAGCACCTCCGGGCAGCAGAGCGTGGATTCGGTGACCGGGGTCGTGACCGGGACGGTCCCGCTGACCAGCCCGCTGTTCTTGCCCCAGACCTACACCGTCACCACCGCGCCCACCTTGGGCACGGTCACCATCAATGGCAACGGGACCTACACCTACACCCCGAGTGCGGCGGCCCGCACGGGCGCGGTCACCACCGACGCCTTCACCGTCACCGCGGCGAACTTCTTCTCCGCCGCCTCGACGACGGTGTCGGTGCCCATCTCGCGGACCAACCAGGCCCCCGTCGCCGGTCCCACCCCGATCAGCAACCCCGGGGAGAACGGGGTGGTGCTGGGTCAGGTCAGCGCGACCGACCCCAACGGGGACCCGATCACCTACACCACGCAGGCGACCTCGACCCTCGGCGGCACCGTGGTACCCCTCAACAGCACCGGTGGGTTCATCTACACCCCGACCGCCCAGGCCCGCCACGACGCCGCCGCCGCCGACGCCCCGGTGTCGGCGCTATCGGATTCGTTCACCATCACCGCCTCCGACGGCCGCGGCGGGGTCACCCCCATCGTCGTGACGGTCCCGGTCTCCCCCGCCAACAGTGCGCCGGCGGCTGGCACCACCACCGTCAACCCGGCCGGGGCCAACGGCGTGGTCACCGGCACGGTGTCGGCCACCGACGCCGACGCCGACAAGCTCACCTACACCGGACCCACGACCACGACCACCAACGGCGGCACCGTGACCACCACGGCCACCGGCGGTTTCACCTACACCCCCAGCACCACCGCGCAGCACGCTGCCGCAGGGACCGGACCCACGAGCGACACCTTCACCGTGACCGTGACCGATGGCCACGGCGGTGTCACCCCGGTGTCGGTGAGTGTCCCGATCACCCCCACCAACACCGCCCCCACGGGCAGCGTCACCGTCAATGCCCCAAGTACCGGGGGCGTGGTGACCGGCACGATCACCGGCACCGACGCCGAAGGCGACACCGTCACCTACACCGGACCCACCGGCACGACCACCAACGGTGGGACCGTGACCACCACGGCCACAGGCGGTTTCACCTACACCCCCAGCCCGACCGCGCAGCACGCCGCCGCTGGTGGCGGCCCCACCACCGACACGTTCACCGTCAGCCTGACCGATGGCCACGGCGGCACCACACCGGTGTCGGTCAGCGTTCCCATCACCCCGACCAACACCGCCCCCACCGCGACCGCCACCGTCGGAGCCCCGTCTTCGAGCGGGGTGGTGTCGGGCACGATCACCGCCACCGACGCCGACGGGGACACCCTGACCTACACCGGGCCCACCGGGACCACCACCAACGGTGGCACCGTCGTGGTGACCTCGACCGGCGCGTTCACCTACACCCCGACCGCCGCGGCGCGGGCTGCAGCGGGTACGGGCGGACCGACGACGGACACCTTCGCGGTCACCGTCACCGACGGACACGGCGGAACCACCACGGTGAACGTCGCGGCCACCATCAACCCCGCCACCGTCCGCCTGCCCTACGTCCAGCCCGGCAACACCGACATCTTCCTGCAAGCCGACGGCACCAGCATCGTGTACTCCACCCCCGTTGGCGCGACCGGCGGGACGACCACCCTGGGCGGGACAGTCACCGTCGACGAGAACGGCGATTTGGTGTACACCCCCAGCGCGCAGGCCCGCGCCAACGCCGACAACGGCGGCCCCCAGGTGGACGTCTACCAATCCGTCATCGTCGATGCAGCGGGCAACCCCACCGGCTTCACCGAGGTCGCATTCCCCATCGTCCCAGCCTCACTGCCATCCCCTGTCGCAGAGATCCAGACGAACGTCACCGACAACCCCGGAAGACCCCTCCAGCTCAATCTGGGGTTCTACGACGGCACGTATAGGGGATTTAGACCCGGCCCCCTCGACGGGAACCAGTTATTCTTCGCCACCGCGTTAGGTGCATACCTTGATTCGGGCACCGGCTTTACCGTGCCCGGTGTCATCTACGATTACAGAATCGATGAAACGGAGGACATCGGCTATATCGGCGAACAGGCCGTCGCAGGCGGCCCCCTCACCGACACGGCAGTGTTCAGCATCTACCGAGACGACCACGGCTACTACGGCGACACGTACACGTACGTGACCAGTGTGGGCGTCGGGATACCCGTCCCCCTCCCCGACGGCGTCACCATCTACCGCGACATTCCCATCACCACGACACCACCGACGGTCGTCTGACTCGAACGACACACGCGGCATCGGCAGCGGGCGACCTACGCACGACACTGCAAGTCAGACGGCTGATCTACCACTCGACGCGACGATAATCGTTTCGACACTTACGGCCGTCACCGGTAAGGAACCTCGGACCCGCGCGATGTCGCGGTCATGACCCGAGTTCGGTAGGAGCTGCCGAGCGGCAAGCAGTTGTTCTGTCTGCTCCAACCCGGGGACCGACGTCACTCGCGCGGCCCCACGGTAGGTTGACGTCGTCACGATATGGGGCCACCAGGCCTCGCTGACGAGCGCAAACTCGCATCAAGTGACTTTGGTGAAGGAAGAAGTGTCGCTTCTCCCTCTCACTTCGATTTCCATCGCCTTGCTGGTGGCCCCGACCCCGTGCAGGCGTGGGTGTCCTGGCTCCTCAACCCGTTTCGCGAAACGGTGCCAACGGTCGATACGAGGAGCCGTCACGTTCTCAACGGTGGCCGAGCGGGCTGATTGCCGGCTGGAAGCAACCTCGCAGTGGACGGCATGCTCCAAACACGGGCTCTGATCTGGCAATACCCGTAGCGCGACTGGGACTTGAACCCAGGACCAACGGATTATGAGTCCGGACGTTTTTGCACCGGGCCTGGTGCTGTCAAACGGGTTTCGAAGATCCATTCAGATCAGTTGAATACCACTGCGCCTCAATAGTTCTCAATGAATCGGAGCAATCTTTCTTAGCAATCGGATCATACCCGCAGCTCAGACGGCACGCAGGGCCCTTGCGTAAGACTTGCGTAACACCGTGCTATCCGCGGGGTTTGCTGAACCAAGGTGCGATTGATTGCCAGGGTCGCGAAAATTGCCCTTCTTTCAGCTCGCCGCCGTTGAATTCAAGACGCCGTCTTGGCCCTCATCTTGATCTGGCCAGTCTACGAAAGGTAAATTCAGCATTTGGTTCACCTGCAGGAAATCCGGATCTGACAACCTGTTCTCGGCCGCCACGCGTTGAACATACGGAGCATAGTCGGGTAGAAGGAACTCGCCACCATAGAGGTCGACTGTCAAGTCCCATAGGTTGTCGTTCTGTTTAACAAAATACGCCAAGCCTGTTGCTCGCATTAAAGGAGCCGTTAAGAACATAACCTTTATGGAGTTCGCCATCCCTACAAAACCAGTTTGCTTCTCAAGAGCATCGAACTCGCCAGGAAAAAAGTTTGTCTTTTCCTCCTGCGATGATTTAAGCAAAGACTCTCGAATCCACTGTGCGCTAGTAAGCTGAGATCCAACGTTGCAGGCGAACGGGGCACTAGATACAAACCAGAATTGATCCTTCGATATCCTGTCGACACGCAGGCGGGCCAGTGCAACGGTTTTCAAGAACTCGCGATAGTGTTCCAGCAAATCGAGCGACTTATCGTACCCCTTGGATTCAATCCAAATATCACCATCATATCCTGGCTGAACGAGACGACCCTGAATGTCAAAAGTCAAAGCACGCTCATCATCACTGGCAATGTCAAATCGAAGCTTCTCTGGGTGTTTTTCTACGAAGTATTCGGCAGTAAACCCCGCAATTATTTTTTGTAGACAAGCCGCAAACAGTTTGGCTCGTTTGCGACCTTTTTCTGGGTTCACTTCTCCTGGCTTCGAATTCTTGCTCACGACCATGACGAATACATTCTCCGTACCTGAATTTCCGAGTTGGCATCCATGCTCATAACATGCTTAACGCATGGCCGGCTGAGAAGCTCCTCAACTCTAGCGGGAAGAAGTCTGTTTGGACTAGCCAGTCTTTCAGCCAAAAAGAAAGACTCAGCGACTGATAGCGACCGTGATGACGAACCGAAATAACCGTTTGACGCAGCCTCGACACCAAAATAGTTGCGGCCCCAGTAGACGTAAGCCAAATAGTCGGACAAGATTTGGCTTTTGCGCTTATGCCGCTCAATTAGTAAGGCCCAACGTAACTGACTGATCTTGCGCGTTATCGTTCTATCTCTGCTGTACTGGTTCTGACTCCGCGCCTCCATGATGTCGTAGAGCTGTTGGGTTATTGTGCTGGCGCCCTGTAGTGGCCCCCCTGATATGTTATTAGCGGCGGCGCGGATCATTGAAACGGGATCAATACCGATGTGCAGACCAAACCGTTTATCTTCGATGAGTAGCAGCAGATGCACAAAATGCGTCGGCAGATTGAGACGATCAGCATAAACGCCAGCCGCGTGACGAATGTAAAGATCACAAATCTCATCAGATGCCCTAGACATTATGTCGAGACGACGCGACGTCAAGTGCCCTTGTCGAGAGTTGTGCTTCCGTCGGACTTCAGTGCACTGTAAAGCCCGCCGCGCGACAAACGACCATTTTATCTGCGAATCAATGATGTGCCCCCACACCTCCTCTTTTACAAGCCCGGTGACTTCCTGCTTCCTGGGATCGGATCGCGTGCCTGTCCGCTAAATGGCAGTATTGCACCTCCGCCGCTCAAGTGACGATACTTTAGTGACAGTCGATTGAATGACAACTGGACGGCTGAGCCCCGCGGGTTGCGACACGTCCTCATTGATGTAGTCGCCGTAGACGTCCAAGGTCAGAGTAAAGGTACTGTGGCCCAGCCACTTTGACACTCGCTTGAAATCCACGGCTGGAGTAGAACTAAGCAGGTTCACCGCAAAGCTATGACGTAAGTCGTGAAACCGCGCCGCTGGCAAGTCGAGGGCAGTCTCAGCGGGTTGCATGAACCGGGGACTGCCCCGGGTTTGGTTGACATCTGATCTGTGAGGATCGCTCCTCACGGTGAAAGGATGTTTCCCGTGCCGAAAGCATTTCCCGAAGAGTTCCGCCGCGACGTGATCGCCGTAGCCCGCAAGGGTGAGGCGTCCATCCGCCAGGTCGCCAAGGACTTCGGAATCTCCGAAGCGTGCTTGCATCGCTGGCTCAAGATCGCCGACCGCGAAGACGGCGCGTCGGTTCCGGTGGCCCTCGCGGGGCTGGTGACCAGTCCGCGGAGCTGCGCGAAGCCCACAAACGGATCAAGCTCCTGGAGCAGGAAGCGGAGGTCATGCGCCGTGCCGTGGGCTATCTGTCCCGAAGCGTCAACCCAAAATGATGTACCCGCTGGTCCTTGACCTTGCCGTTGACGCAGTGCCCGTCACGGTGACCTGCCGGGTGCTCGGCTTCTCCACGCAGGCCTTCTATAAGTGGCGCAAAGAGCCAGTGTCACCACGTGACTGGGACGATGCCCATCTGATCAACGCCGCCCACGACATTCACGGCGACGACCCGGCGTTCGGATACCGCTTCATCGCCGATGAGCTCCCAGGACGTGGGGCCCCCGCCGGGGAGAACAGGGTGGCCCGATTGTGCTCCCAAGAGCGCATCTGGTCGGTGTTCGCCAAGAAACCAGGCCTGACCAGAAAGGCCGGCCCGCCGGTCCACGACGACCTCGTCGATCGCCAGTTCACCGCGCACGGGGCCAACCAGGTGTGGCTGACCGACATCACCGAACACCGCACCGTGACGGCAAGCTCTACCTCTGCGCTATCAAGGACGTGTACTCCAACAGGATCGTCGGCTACTCCCTGGACGCGCGGATGAAGGCGTCGCTGGCGGTGTCGGCATTGCACAACGCCATTGCGATTCGTTCGCCGGTGTCAACGATCGTGCACTCCGATCGTGGCAGCCAATTCCGGTCGCGCAAGTTCGTTCATGCGCTGTCGCACAACGGATTGCGCGGATCAATGGGACGAGTCGGTGCGTGCGGTGACAACGCGGCGATGGAGTCCTTCTTCGCGCTGCTGCAGCGCAACGTCCTCGACCGGCAACGGTGGTCCACCCGGGCGCAACTGCGGCTGGCGATCGTCACCTGGATCGAAAAGACTTACCACCGCAAGCGGCGACAACGCCGACTCGGACGGCTCACTCCGATCGAGTTTGAGACAATCAACAGCGTCGCCCACGCGGCCTGACCCGCTCACCCCCACGAGTCAACTGAACTGGGGGCAGTCCCCCCGACGAAATCGTGGGTCAAACCGCCCCGGCAACCTACGAGCAGCTGAAGACCACGGGCTCATACGGAGCACTCTGGATCGTGGAGTCCGACTATGTGCCAGCCGGTTATGCGTCTTGCGTTGCAAGCTACGGTTCGAACTCGCCTGCCAACGCCATCGGCGTGCGCCAGCACCCGAACGCCGCCTACCAAGGATTCAGGACCATTCCTGGCAACAGTGAATATCCCATCATCGATTCGTTCTACACCAGGGCCTTTGCGTTGGGACGCGTAGGCGCGGCCAAGCTGCCGTTGTCCAGGTCACCACGAACGCCGACTACACGTCACCAAACATCCCCGGCTATGTGTCTCCTGTCGGATGAATCAACGACGAACGGGTGACGCACATATAGGTATCGGTCACGTCGGGCATGCGTTCATTGGGCGGGCTTACGATCAACCCACCGAGGTTGCGTCCATCAGAGTGGTGTACGAGTCGGACCTGATCAGGATGGCCGGCGTGTCGTAGCCGAGTGATTGAAGGTCATCGCGTGATTCTTCGAGAGACCGACCAAAGTCACTCGAGCAAAGAAGGAACACACGCGATGACCGATGCCCACAATATCGACCTGCCCGCCGTGCTGGCCGAACGACTCACCACTGCCCACCCCGACGTACTCCGCGAGCTGCTCACCACGTTCATCCACACCCTGATGGGTGCCGAAGCCGACGCACTGTGCGGCGCCGGATACGGCGAACGCAGTACCGACCGGACGAACTCCAGAAACGGATACCGACACCGCCAATTCGACACCCGCACAGGCACAATGGACCTCGCGATCCCCAAGCTGCGGCACGGCTCCTACTTCCCGGACTGGCTGCTGGAACGGCGCAAACGCGCCGAGCGGGCCCTGACGACGGTGGTCGCGACCTGTTACCTGCTGGGGGTGTCCACCCGGCGGATGGACAAGCTCGTCGAGGCCTTGGGCATCACCAGCCTGTCGAAGTCGCAGGTGTCGGTGATGGCCAAGGAGCTCGACGTCGCGGTCGAGGCTTTCCGCAGTCGGCCGTTGGACGCCGGCCCGTACACCTTCGTCGCCGCCGACGCCCTGGTCTTGAAGGTCCGCGAGGGCGGCCGGGTGGTCAACGTGCACGCGTTGATCGCCGTCGGAGTCAATGCCGAGGGGTACCGGGAGATCCTGGGCATCGACGTGTCCACCGCCGAGGACGGCGCGGGCTGGTTGGCGTTCTGGCGATCGTTGACCGCCCGCGGCCTGTCCGGGGTCAAGCTGGTGACCTCCGATGCCCATGCCGGGCTGGTGGCCGCGATCGGGGCCACCCTGCCCGGGGCGGCCTGGCAGCGGTGCCGTACGCACTACACGACCAACCTGATGGCGGTCACTCCGAAGTCGTCGTGGCCGTGGGTGCGCACCCTGCTGCATTCGGTGTTCGATCAGCCCGACACCGAATCGGTTGCCAGTCAATATGATCGGGTCATCGACGCGTTGGTCGACAAGCTTCCGAAGGTGGCCGACCACCTGGAGGCCGCCCGCCCGGACCTGTTGGCGTTCACCGCGTTCCCCAAGCAGATCTGGCGCCAGATCTGGTCGAACAACCCCCAGGAACGACTCAACAAGGAGATCCGCCGGCGCACCGACGTCGTCGGCATCTTCCCCGACCGGGGCGCCTTGATCCGCCTGGTCGGCGCAGTGCTGGCCGAACAACACGACGAATGGGCCGAATCGCGGCGCTACCTCGGCCTCGACGTCCTGAGCAAATCACACGCCATCAACGACACCCCGACCGAACAGGAGGACGTGCCCGCGGCCCTGACCGCCTGAACCATCACCTCGAAGAATCACACGACGACGTCGTACACCACGCCCCTGGACTTGACCCCCACCGAGAGCGAGTTCGGCTTGCCGGAGGGTTATGCGGACCCAACCGAGTACTGGGCTAAAACACCTGGCCATCACCTCAACATCGCCGTAGCCCGGCAATGAACGAGGCGAGAGTAACGGCCTTCCATGAAGCCGGACACGCCATAGCGGCCCGTCTGCGCGGGGCGCAGGTCCTTAGAGTCTCGATCGATCCCGGTTTTGTGACCTACCAGCTTCCACAGGTGCCTCAAAAGCTGTTCCGTAATGGCCAACGCATCGAGAACCCCGAACCTGCCCCGGCCGCTCACGAAGACGGGTTCATCTGGCTCGCAGGATCGTGGGCGCAGGTTCGCGCTGAGGTGCCTCTTTCGGATGCTCGTTTCCCCGAGCTGGTTGCTGCGACGCTAGAGGACAACGCAACCGACTACGCGGGGTATCTGGCAGCTCAGCGCGATCCTGCGGCAGAGGGGCATTGGTCGAACCAACTCGAGCAGCATTGGCCCTACATCATTAGAGTGGCAAACGCGCTGCACCGTGAGCATTTCGAAAAAGTAAGGTTGAACCGTGAGTCGCGCATTCGCCAGCTTAAGCGTCGATCAACCCGCTTTCCGACGTAGCGCGGCCAAACTGCCTCGGCGGGTCAGGCCAGAAACATGCCACTGGTGGCATTAGCTCAGGAACAATAGCTGGATGCGTAGCGACGTTGTCACGCGAACCGGTACGCTAGCTACATCGCGTGGACTGTCGCACAGGGGGATATGTGGGTCGAAAATTTTTGGCGGTTCTGCTCTCTGCTTCAGCATTTCTAGCGACGTGCCCCCAAGCATCCGCTGATGCCTCTGACGACCAATACATGAGTTTATTCGGAACGTTCGTCGGGTTAAACTTCACCGACCCTGACACAATTGCTGGTTTTACCCCTATGGGCCGTGCAGTTTGCGACGAGCTAAGAGGCGGCAAGTCTGCATTCGTCATGCAGGATCAATTAATTGATTATTTTAGTAGTCGGCCTGCGCCCAGGCTATCGACGAATGAGGTAGCGACAGCCGTCATGACCGCCGCCAACTCCGCCTACTGCCCGGAGGTTCGAATTCCCTACAGCGATTTGCAGAAGTGATGTGGGGTTCGTCGCCGCTCCTAACCTCAAAGCTTTTGCAGGCAAATTCTTCCTTTCGATCAGTTGAAAAGCGGATTACCCGGGTGTTGCTGTTGGTCGAATTGATTATTGAGGTCGTCGTACGCGTTACTGTATTGAGGGCAGTAGACATTTATTGATATTTGAATTATGTCTTGCGCGCCCATCGGCGTTTCCCCCACCCGATCTGTGAGGTAGTCAAAAACCCACCTCGCAGATTTCAGATTGAGCCCATATCGGTCGAAGGTGCCGCATACGACAGCCTTACCATCGACGTTTGGCTCAGCGCCAGCTTGACCCGTTCCAAATAAGCCAAGGAGCGTTATTGCGCTTAACAGCACTCCTGCAAGACGCATCGATGGTCCCCCTCCCCCGGTCTCAACAACGTGTAGCCCTTGCACCTCCGCAGGCGAGGCTACCCCGAGCTGCCACGCCAAGCTGAGGTTTGCTATTAGCAGTTTGTACCCTACTTTGTACTACGGTGCTGCTTGAGAGTCGCGTAAATAAAGCAGCCTTTGGCGCCGAGATTCTACTGGCGCTGTCGTTCAAAATCTCCCTGAGCTGCGCAGGATCTTCGTAGGGCGACTGGGACTTGAACCCAGGACCAACGGATTATGAGTCCGCGGCTCTAACCAACTGAGCTATCGCCCCCTCGCGCGCGTGCGCGGAGCCCATGGTCCCACAGCCGCCCGCCGGTCCCGAATCACGCCACCTCGCACGTCGCGAGGCTGAGGACGCGGGGGCCGTTCTCGGTGATGGCGATCGTGTGTTCGGAGTGCGCGGTGTTCGACCCGTCCGCCGAACGCAGGGTCCAGCCGTCGGAATCCAGGGTGAGTCGATCGCTGCCGCGCGCCCACCACGGTTCCAGCGCAAGCGTCATGCCCGGGCGCAGCAGCAGTCCGCGGCCCGCTCGGCCGCGGTTGGGGACGTGGGGGTCTTCGTGCATGGTCCGGCCCAGCCCGTGCCCGCCGAATTCCACGTTGACCCGGTAGCCGGCGTCGGCGGCGACCTCGCCGATGGCGGCCGAGACGTCGCCGAGCCGACCGCCGGGCACCGCCGCGGCGATGCCGGCGTCCAGCGCGCGTCGCGTCGAGTCGATCAGCGCGACGTCGGCGGCGTCGGCCTCCCCGACGATGACCGTCACCGCGGAGTCGGCCACCCAGCCGTCGATGGACACGGCGAAGTCCAGACTCAACACGTCGCCGTCGTCGAGCACGTAGTCGCGCGGCTTGCCATGCAGCACCGCATCATTCACCGACAGGCAGATGACGTTGCGGAAGGGCCCGCGTCCGAACGACGGCGAGTAGTCCCAGTAGCAGGACGTCGCGCCGCGGTCGGCGACCAGCGCACGGGCACGGTATTCGAGGTCCATCAGGTTCACCCCGGGGTGCGCCTCGCGCGACAGCGTGGCCAAGGTGTCCGCGACGAAGCGACCCGTCACCGCCATCTTCTCGATCTCCGCGGCGGTCTTCAGCTCGATCATCCGGACTCCTCTGATCGGTATTCTTATACCGGACCGACCGTAGCAGAGGCGACCGGTTACGATGCCGCCATGGTGCGCGTGCGGCTCAGTCCCGAGCAGGTGAAGGCCGGGCAACGTCTCGGCGCGCTGATCAGGACCGCCCGGGCCGGCCGCGATCCGGTGACCGTCGCCCGCGACGCCGGCATCTCCCCGGAGACGCTGCGCAAACTCGAGGTCGGCAGGATGCCCAGCCCCAGCTTCGGCACGGTGGTCGGCCTGTGCGACGCGCTCGGACTCCCCCTGGCCGACGTCGTCGACGCCTGGCGCGGAACCAGCAGCCACCCGCTGGCGATGTAGGACTCAGCCGTAGACCGGCTGGCCGTCCAGGCCGAGGACGTAGCGTTCGGTGCCCTCCTCGACGCGGGGTGCGTCGGCACCGAGCGCGACGGCGATCTTGTTGGCCGCGTTGCGCATCACGTCGAGGGTGATCTCCAGCGCCTCGGCGTCGGTGAAGTGCGCACCGACGCCCGCGACGACGTCGGCGTCGATCTTCGACGGCGTCCAGATCAGCGCATCGACGTAGCGCAGGGCCGCCTTGTGCCGGTCGTCGAGTAGGACCGAGGACTCGTAGTCCTCGATGTCGGCGTAGAGCGACTCGCTTCTGCCGCTGTCGAGGGCCGCACCCTCCCGCAGCGACCTGCACAGCCGGCAGTCGTGCTGCCCGGCGCCGCGCAAGCGGATCACCTCGGTGGTCACGGGATCGAGCGCACGCAGGGCGCCGACCGTCGACACGAACTGGTTCAGCACCAGGTCGATCGGGTCGGTGTCACGGTCCCACACCACCGGCTCGACGACGGGCGCGAAGCCCAGCGCCGTCAGACCGGCCCGCACCCGGGGCACGAAGTCGGCCACGAAGATCAGCGTCGCGACGTGAAATGCCTTGTCGCCGAACGCCTTCAGGAAGGCTGCCCGCTGGTCGGCGCCGATGACCGACACGTCGACGGCGAACTGCTCGGCGAACTCGGCGAGCAGCGGGTCGTCCTCCGGCTCGCCCTGCGCCACCAGCGGCGGCAGCGACGTCGCCCGCGCGCACACCGACCGCACCAGCGCGTTGCAGCCCGCCAGTCCCTCGGGCGAGAGCGCCATCATCCGGGTGAGCAGACCGTAGAGCCGATCGTCGTCCATGACGCCGATTATCGCGTGCGCGCCGCGGCGTCGGGCCGGACTCGGCGAAACCTACTGGGCCTGGCTGACCGACGACATGTGGAAGTCGGGGATGCGCAGCGAGGGCATCTTCGCGCGGGTGGCCCAGTCGCCCCACTCCCGCGGCAGCGTGGTCTGCGCGACGCCCGCCTCGGTGGCCCGGCGCAGCAGGTCCAACGGGCTCTCGTTGAACCGAAAGTTGTTGACGGCGGCGGTGACTGCGCCGTCCTCGATGAGGTAGACGCCGTCGCGGGTCAACCCGGTGAGCAGCAGCACCGTGGGATCGACCTCCCGGATGTACCACAGCGTCGTCAGCAGCAGACCGCGCTCGGTGCGACGGATCATGTCCTGCAGGCTCGCCCAGCCGCCGGTCATCAGCATGTTGTCGGCGGGCACCGCGACGGGGGCGTCGTACTCCGCTGCCGCGGCCCGCGGGTAGGCCAAAGCGTTGACCGTCCCGTCGCGGATCCAGTCCACCCGTTCGATCGGCATTCCGTTGTCGAACACCGACATTCGCTGCGACGAGCTGGTGGTCGCCACGAACGGCGCACACTCCAGGCCCGCCGCGGCCGGATCCGAGTACAGCGTCAGCCCGAGGTCGGTGAGCTTCTCCCCCACCCGCGTGCCCCCGGGCGCCGACAGCGCGGTGCGGCCCTCCTGCGCGCCGCGGCCGTCCATCGTCCAGCCGAGGTAGATCATCATGTCGGCCACCGTCGACGGCGGCATCAGCGTCTCGTAGCGACCAGCGGGCAGCTCGACCGTCCGGGCAGCCCAGTCCAGTCGGCGCGCCGCCTCCTCCACCATGGAATCGGTGGGCACGTCGACGAAGTCGGGCGTGCCGATGCCGACCCACGCGCTGGCGCCGGCGCGCTTGGCGTTGATCTCCACCGACCCCGTCGGCTGGGTGTAGCGCCTGCGCAGTCCGCTGGAGGTCCCGACGAACGTCGTGTCCACCTCGTGGCGCGCAAAGCCGTACAGCTGATCGGTGCCGCGGAAGCCGGCGGCCAGGCCCTTGGCGACCCCGGCGAAGACGTCGGCGGCGGTCCCCGGCACGGGTGCGTCCCAGTCGTCGGGCGTCTCGTCGCCGGCGAGCATCGGCGCGGCGTCGCGGGCCTCGGGGGCGGAGCGGGCCGCGTCCTGCGACGCCGCCACCAGTGCCGGGATGGCCGCGGGATCGACCTCGCTGGAGGACACCGAACCCACGTGAGCGCCCGTGCCCTGGCGCACGATCGAGATCACCGCCACGTCGCGGCTGACGGACTCGCCGTTGGTGGTCATCGAGTTGCCCGCCCACCGCAGCGACGCCGTCGCCCGCTCGGTCACGACGACGATGGTCTCGTCGGCCTTGCCGCGGCGCGCGGCTTCGGCCAGCGCGATGCCGACCACCTCCGGTGCGCTGATCACGACCGTCCCGCCTCGTCACGGGTGTTGAGCACGTTGATGCCGCGGAACAGCGCCGACGGGCAGCCGTGGCTGACCGCGGCGACCTGACCGGGTTGGGCCTTGCCGCAATTGAACGCACCACCGAGTCGCCACGTCGACGGGCCGCCCACCGCCTCCATCGCGCCCCAGAAGTCCGTCGTCGTGGCCTGGTAGGCGACGTCGCGCAGCTGGCCGTCGAGCCTGCCGTCCCTGATCCGGAAGAAGCGTTGGCCGGTGAACTGAAAGTTGTAGCGCTGCATGTCGATCGACCACGACTTGTCGCCGACGACGTAGATGCCGTCCTGCACGCGCCCGATGAGATCGTCGGTGCTGAGGTCGTCGGCGCCCGGCTGCAACGACACGTTCGCCATCCGCTGGATCGGCACGTGGTGCGGCGAGTCGGCGTAGGAGCATCCGTTGGATCTGGCCTCCCCGAGGCGCGGTGCGAACACCCTGTCGAGCTGGTAGCCGACGAAGATGCCGTCGCGCACCAGGTCCCACTTCTGCGCCCGCACGCCCTCGTCGTCGAATCCGGTACTGGCCAAACCGAATTCGACGGTCCGGTCCGCGGTCACGTTCATCACCGGCGACCCGTAGCGCAGGACGCCGAGCTTGTCCGGCGTCGCGAACGACGTTCCCGCATAGGCGGCCTCGTAGCCGATCGCCCTGTCGTACTCCGTGGCGTGGCCGATGGATTCGTGAATCGTCAACCACAGGTTGGTCGGGTCGATGACGAGGTCGGTCGGCCCGGCGACGACGCTGGGCGCCTTGGTCTTCTCGGCCAGCAGCGACGGCAGTTCGGCCAGTTCGCCCGTCCAGTCCCATACGTCGTCGCCCGCGAGGTACTCCCAGCCCCTCGCCGCCGGCGGCGCCAACGTGCGCATCGTCTCGAACGTGCCGGCGGCCGAGTCGACGGCGACCGCATCGAGCGACGGTTGCATGCGGACCCGCTGCTGGGTGATGGCCGAGCCGAACGTGTCGGCGTAGAACGTCTGCTCCTTGACCGCCTGCAGACCCGCGGAGACGTGGTC
Source organism: Mycolicibacterium madagascariense (assembly GCF_010729665.1). Classification (NCBI taxonomy): domain Bacteria; kingdom Bacillati; phylum Actinomycetota; class Actinomycetes; order Mycobacteriales; family Mycobacteriaceae; genus Mycobacterium; species Mycolicibacterium madagascariense. The sequence goes on from NZ_AP022610.1 coordinate 3,804,210, forward strand.
GACGCCATCGGCGGCGAGCAACCGGCCCGAGTACTCGTCGAGCACCGCGATCTTGTCGGCGGCCGACACGTCGAACGGGTCGACGGCGTAGTCCGACACCCAGGTGACGTCGTGGTAGACCGGCTCGGGGGCCAGCTCGATGCGCTCGGCGTTCAGCGGTGACAGGGTGGCGGCCACCCTGACCGCGCGGCGGGCGGTCTCGGCGGCGACCGTCGGGTCCAGCTCGGCGTGCGACGCGAAACCCCAGGTGCCGTCCACGATGACCCGGACCGCGAGCCCGACCTCGCGACTGATGACCGAGGTCTCCAGCTCGCCGTCGCGCAGCTGCACGATCTCGGTGGTGATGCGGTGGATCCGCAGGTCTGCATAGCTCGCGCCGGCGGACGTGGCTGCCGACAGTGCTGCATCGGCGAGCTGGTGCCGCGGCAGCGCGAGGTAGTCGGAGTCGACACGTCGGCGCGCTGTCACGCCTCCACCGTAGTGGCAACGGCCCCACGGCACGGAGATGACCTTTAATGAGCGGGTGGGACGCCTGCGCACACGCAACGCCGCCATCGGCTACGCGCTGTTGGCCCCCAGCCTGTTCGGCGTGGTCACGTTCCTGCTGCTGCCCATCCTGGTGGTGTTCTGGCTGAGCCTGCACAGCTGGGATCTGCTCGGCCCCATCCGCTATGTGGGCCTGCACAATTGGGTGTCGGTGCTCAGCGATCCCACCTTCGGCACCTCGCTGCTCGCGACCGCATTCTTCCTCCTGCTCGTCGTGCCGGTCCAGACGGTGCTCGGCCTGCTCGCGGGCGCGCTGCTGGCCCGCAACCTGCCCGGCACCGGGTTCTTCCGGACGCTCTACGTCCTGCCGTGGATCTGCTCACCGCTGGCGATCGCCGTGCTGTGGAAGTGGATCCTGGCGCCGACCGACGGCGCGATCGGCACCGTGCTGGGCCGTCCCGTCGAGTGGCTCACCGATCCGGTGTTGGCGCTGCCGGTCGTCGCGGCGGTCACGGTGTGGAGCAACGTCGGTTACGTCACGCTGTTCTTCCTGGCCGGAATCCTCGCGATACCCCGCGACGTCCAGAACGCCGCACGCATCGACGGTGCCACGTCCTGGCAGCGGTTCCGCTACGTCACGCTACCGCTGCTGCGGCCCACGCTGTTCTTCGTCCTCGTCACCGGAATCGTCAGTGCCGCACAGGTGTTCGACACCGTCTACGCCCTGACCGGCGGTGGTCCGCAGGGACGTACCGACCTGCTCGCGCACCGCATCTATGCCGAGGCCTTCGGTGCGGCGGCCGTCGGACGGGCCGCGGTGATGGCGATCGTCCTGTTCGTGCTGCTGCTCGGCGTGACGCTGCTGCAGCACGGCTACTTCCGTCGCAGGATCACCCATGACCTGGTCTAGGCACGCGATGACCTACCTCGCGCTCGTCGTCCTGGCGGCGCTCACGCTGCTGCCGTTCGGCCTCGGCCTGCTGACGTCGTTCACCTCGGCCCGTCAGTTCAACACCGACGCACCGCTATCGATACCGTCACCGCCGACGCTGGCCAACTATCTCGCGCTGGCGGGCGTGGGCTTCGGCCGGGCCGCCGTGGTGACGGCACTGGCGGCGGCGGTGATCCTGCTCGCTCAGCTGACGTTCTCGGTGTTCGCGGCCTTTGCGTTCGCGCGCATGGACTTTCCCGGCCGTGACGCCCTGTTCTGGGTGTACCTCGCGACACTCATGGTGCCCCCCACGGTCACCGTCGTGCCGCTGTACCTGATGCTGGCCGACGTCGGTCTGCGAAACACGTTCTGGGCCTTGGTGTTGCCGTTCATGTTCGGCTCGCCGTATGCGATCTTCCTGCTGCGGGAGTACTTTCGCGCCATCCCGGCCGACCTCGTCAGGGCCGCGCGCATGGACGGCGCCGGCACGCTCGACGTCATCGTGCACGTGGTGGTGCCCGCCAGTCGTCCGATCCTGGTCACGCTGGCGCTCATCACCGTGGTCACGCAGTGGAACGCCTTCATGTGGCCGTTGGTCATCACCAGCGGCCGCACCTGGCAGGTGCTCACCGTGGCGACGTCGTCGCTGCAGTCGCGCTACGACGCGCAGTGGACGTTGGTGATGGCGGCGACGACGGTGGCCATCGTGCCGCTGATCACTGTGTTCGTGGCGTTCGGTCGCCACATCGTCGGGTCCATCGTGGTGACGGGCCTCAAGTGAGACTGCGCCGCGCGTCGAGTGAGCGCTCTCAGTCGAATGAGGCGGGCGATTCGACTGTGACCGCTATCTGGACACGCGCGCGACCCAAGTCCTCGACGCTATCCCTCGCGTCGCTCGCCCTCGCTCTCGCCGCACTGCTCGGCATCGCCACCTGGCTCGGCGGCACCGGCGAGCACCCCGGGCGCACCGTGGTCACCGTGCGGGTGTGGGACGAGCAGGCCGCAGCGGCCTACCGGGCGTCCTTCGCGGCGTTCACCCGCGAGAATCCGGACCTCGAGGTGCGCGTCGACGTCGTCGCGTACTCGGCCTACTTCGACGCCCTGCGCACCGACGTGGCGGGCGGCGGCGCGGACGACGTCTTCTGGCTCTCCAACGCCTACCTCGCCGACTACGCCGACAACGGCAGGCTGCTCGACGTCACGCGCACGCTCGGGACCGACGCCGCCACCGCCTGGGAACCGTCGGTCGTCGGGCAGTTCACGCGCCACGGGGTGCTGTGGGGCGTCCCGCAACTCACCGACGCCGGAATCGCGCTGTACTACGACGCCGACCTCCTGGCGCGCGCCGGCGTGGACCCGGCGGACCTCGCCGGCCTGCGCTGGTCCCCCGGTGACGACGACACCCTACGCCCGCTGCTGGCCAGGTTGACCGTCGACGCGAACGGAAACCACGCTGGCACAGCGACATTCGATCCATCCCGAATTCGTCAGTGGGGGTACAACGCGGCCCAGGATCTGCAGGGCATCTACCTGGACTACATCGGGTCGGCGGGTGGCCGGTTCACCGACGGCGACCGATTCGTCTTCGACGACCCCGGCGCGATCACGGCGTTCGAGTACCTCGTCGGGCTCATCGACCGTGACCACGTCGCGCCGCCGGCTTCGGCGACCAACGACGACGGTGACTTCTCCCGCAACCAGTTCCTGCAGGGCCGCATGGCGCTGTTTCAGTCGGGCACCTACAACCTCGCCGCCATCGCGAACCAGGCCCCGTTCCGCTGGGGCGTGACGATGATGCCCAGCGGACCGGCCGGTCGGGTCAGCGTGACCAACGGGATCGCGGCCGCGGGCAATGCCGCGTCGGCGCATCCCGACGCCGTGCGCAGGGTGCTGGGGTGGATGGGCAGCGCCCGCGGCAACGCGTTCCTCGGCGCCGACGGGGCAGCCGTGCCCGCGGTGCTCCCCGCTCAGCCCACGTACTTCGCGCACTGGGCCGCACGCGGCGTCGACGTCAGGCCGTTCTTCACGGTGCTCGACGGGCCCCGCATCGAGGCACCGGGCGGGCCGGGCTACGCCGCGGGTGCGCTCGCGCTGAAGCCGTACTTCGACGAGATGTTCCTCGGTCGCCGCGACGTCCCGAGCAGTCTCGCCGCCGCGCAGGCCGCCGCCAACGCCGCCGCCGACCGCTAGGTGCTGGTGGCCAGCGGCGTGAAGAGTTCGATGCACACCGCCGCCGCGCAGAACGCGACCAGCACCGCAAAGGCCACGGCGTCAGCCCATTTCGGCCCGGACGGCAGTGCCGAGATCTGACCGGGACCGCCGCGCGCGGTGATCGCGTCGCCCATCTCGTCGGCCCGGCGCAAGGTGACCGTCAGCGCCGCGGTCAACAGGTCGATGAGCTCCCTGGACATCCGGTGCCTGCGTTCGCGCGCGGTCGTGGCGGCTTCGCGCGGACGCAGCTTGCGGGCGGCGACGAGCACGCGGAATTCGTCGATCAGCATCGGAAATGCGCGCAGCGCCAGCGCCAGCGTCACGGCCCAGTCGTCGACCGGCAGTCGCAGCCAGCGCAGTGGCGTGCCCAATTTGGCGATGGCGGGCGCGATCTCGGCCACGTTGGTCGTCCACGACACCAGCCCGCCGAGTCCGAGCAACACGATCGACAGGATGGTGATCTGGACGAACTTCAGCAGTCCGCCGAGACCGAAGTCCACCGACGCGATCACGAGGTGGGGACTGCCCCCGGCGAAGGAGGCCGTCAGTCCACCGAAGAACAGCAGCACCCACAGCCAGCGCGGCACCGAGGGCAGCACGCCCCACGAGATGCCGGCGATGCGCGCGGTCACCAGGACCAGCACGCCCACCATGATGATCGGCATCCAGCCCGGGTACAGGGTGAGCAGGACGCCGATGGCCGCGACGACGATGAGCTTCGTACCGGCCCACAGATCGTGAATTGCGCTGCGCCCGGGCACCGGTCGCAGCAGCACGACCGACCGGGTCGGGCGGTTCGACGGGCTCATCCCACGCCCTCCGCGGCCGTGGGGGCCGGCATGACGGCGCCGTCGCGCAGATGCAGTGTGCGCGGGCACAATTCCTCCAGGCCCGAGAAGTCGTGCGAGATGACGACGACCGTCAGCCCGGCGTCTCGACGCAGGGCCGCGAGCAGGCCGAGCAGGCCGCGCTGGCTGGCGGCGTCCAGACCCGCCAGCGGCTCGTCGAGGATCAACACCCGCGGCTTGCGCGCGAGCAGTCCGGCCAGCACCACCCGGCGCATCTGCCCGCCGCTGAGCTGGTCGATGCGCCGTAGCCCGATCGCGGGGTCCAGGCCCACCATCGCCAGCGCCGCGACGATCTGCCCGTGGTCGAAGTAGTCGAGGCCCGCCGCCGCGGCGATCTCCATGTCCACGCGGCTGCGCATCAGCTGCAGCCGTGCCGCCTGGAACGAAATGGCAACGGCGCCAACCTGATCCGTCACGGGTGCGCCGTCGAGCAGGCACTCTCCCGTGGTCGGCGTCAGCAGTCCGGCCATGATCCACGCCAGCGTGGACTTGCCGGACCCGTTGGTCCCGTGGATCAGGACGCCGTCGCCCTCGTTGACGACGAGGTCGACGTCGCGCAGCGCGGTCGACGCCCACGGGCTCCCCACACCGTATTCGTGTCCGACGCCCTTGAGTTCGAGCAGCGGCGAGCCAGCACGCGGGGCCAGCGGGGTGGTGGCGGCCGGCGCGGGCGCGGTGCTGACCATCTCGACGTTGTCCGCGGAGCCGCCACCCACCAGGTCGATGACGCGGTCGGCCGACGACGCCTCGTCGGTGAAGTGCGTGATGTGCACCAACGACATTCGACGATTGGCCGACAGTTCCGACAGCACGGAGATGAGCGCCTCGCGGCCCTGCTGGTCGACCATGCTGGTGACCTCGTCGGCGATCAGCAGCGACGGCTCGCGCGCCAGCGCCGCCGCGACGGCGAGCCGCTGGAGTTCCCCACCCGAGAGGCCACCGGTGTCACGCTCGGCCAGTCCGTCGAGGCCGACCTCGGCGAGCAAGCGGTCGACGTCGACCCCGGCCCCCGGTGGCAGCCCGAACACGACGTCGTCGGCCACGCGCGTCCCGAGCACCTGACTTTCCGGGTGCTGCATGACCACGGCGGTGCCGCCGGTGGCGCCGAGGCCGACCGCGCCGGGCCGCTCGACGGTGCCCGCGGTGGGCGGGCGGCCCGACAGCAGGAGCATCAGCGTCGTCTTGCCCGATCCGTTGGGTCCGGTGATGGCGACGTGCTCGCCCGCACCGATCGCCAGCGACACCGGACCGAGGGCGTCGCGCTGCGCGCCGTCGTAGCGGAAGCGGACGTCGGCGAATCGAACCGGTACCGGCGCCACGGGCTCGGTGGGGTCGACGTAGTCGAGTTTGTGGACGTCGGGGACGCCGGCGAGCCGGGTCAGCACGCGCGAGAGCGCCCACCAGCCGACGAGTGCGACGGAGGTGATGCTGAGGATGCTTGCCCCGAAGATCAGCACCGGCCAGTAGGACAGCACGTGCGGGAAGTCGGTCCGCAGGTGTCTGGCCACCGACGCCAGGGAGGAGAACGCCTCCATGCGGGAGAGGTAGTCGGCGACGGCCGCGAGTCCGTTCACGTTCGCGGTCGTCGACGCGAAGATCAGCTCGCGGATCCGGTGGAACAGCAGCAGGAAGCCGATGCCCAGCACGCCGAAGACCGCGCCGGCGAGCACCGAGGTGATCAGGATCGTCGCGGTGCCGCGCCCCCGGCGCTTGACGATGCCCATCAGGCCGCCGATGTACGCGCCGTTGACCACGGTCATGAGGCCACCGAACCCTGCGATCAGGAAGGCGATGGTGCCGCCGGCCACCGTGGCGGCGACAAGGACCCGCAGCCGGTGCCGGTAGGCGAGCAGGCCCATGGGCACCGTGCCCAATGCCGACAATCCCGCCGCGAACGGCACGACCACGGCGATGATCGCGGTGGCCGCACCGAGGGCCGCCATGACGGCGGCGTGCGCCAACTCGTCGGGCTTCATGGAGCCGGCCCGCCGGGGTACGCCGCCGTACTCGCTGCCGGTCTGCGCCATTTCACGATTCTGCCAGCAAGCGTTCGACGGGTTTACCAGCACACCGTGGCGGCGCACCGCGGCGAGGCTGAGGTCGCCTATATAGGACTTCTATGTAAACATGGTGAGATGTCTCCCGCATCCACCACCGACACGGGACTCGCCGCCGATCTGCTGTCCGCGGTCGCCCGACTGAACCGGCTCGCCACGCAGCGCGTGAAGCTCGAGCTGCCCTACGCGCAAGCGCGGCTGCTGTCCACGATCGAGGACCAGGACGCGGCGCGGATCTCCGATCTGGCCGCCATGGACCATTGCTCCCAGCCGACCATGACGACCCAGGTCCGTCGGCTCGAGGACAGCGGCCTGGTGTCGAGGATCACCGACCCGGCCGACGCCAGGGCGGTGCTCATCAGCATCACCGACCGCGGCCGGGAAGTCCTGACCCGCGTCCGCGCCGACCGCGGCGCCATCATCGACCCCTACCTGGAGCGGTTGCAGGGCGACGACCGCGACGCCCTCGTCGACGCCGTGCGGGTCATGCGCAAGATCCTCGACGACGCGGCGACCGCGGACCGCTGAGGCCGGACTACCCGACCGACGTGCCGATGAGCATGCCCACGACATAGGTCGCGCCGATCGCGACGGCACCAAAGATCAACTGCCGCAACGAACCACGCCAGACCGCCTTGCGCGTGAAGTACGCCGCCACCCCGCCGGCGACCAACAGCCCGACGCCGCCGCACGCCAGCCCGAGCCACAGGCTGGCGAAGCCGAGCAGGTAGGGCAGCAGCGGGACGACGGCCCCGACCGCGAACATCACGAACGACGAGGCCGCCGCGATCCAGGGCGAGGGCTTGTCGCTGGGATCGACCCCCAGCTCCTGTACCAGGTGGAAGTTCAGCGCCCTGGTCTCGTCGCGGTGGATCTCGTCGGTGGCCACGGTCGCCGTGTCCTTCGTCATGCCCATCGCCTGCAACATGCCGATGAGCTCGGCCCGCTCGGCCTGCGGATGCTTGGCGAACGCCCGCCGCTCCACCCGCACCTCGGACTCGATCTGCTCGTTGGCCGTCGTCACCGAGGTGTACTCCCCCAACGCCATCGAGAACGCGCCGGCGAGCACCCCGGCGACACCGGAGACGACGACGGTGTGCGCGCTGCCGCTCGCCGCGACACCGGCAATGAGGGCGGTGTTGCTCACCAACCCGTCCATCGCGCCGAACGTCGCGGCGCGCAGCCACCCGCCCGTCACGTCGGCGTGCCGGTGGTCGATCTCGTGGGGCAGTCCCCCAGGGTTGCGGGCACTGTCGGGATCGCTCATGGCGACGATCTAACCCCCGCCCCGCCGCGCCGGTCGACCCGGGATTGCCTGGTTTGCCACATCACGGTTTCCGGACGACTTTCTGGGGATACCGTGGGCCTATGACCACCACCGCGGATCACCTTCGCAACGCCCTGGACGGCCGTTGGCGCGACATGAAGAACCGGATGCGAGAAGAGCTCTCCTCGGAGATCTTCAAACCGCATTACACCCCCAACACCGTGATCGCCCGCACCAAGGTCAACGAGCAGATGCGGATCATGGCGGCCAACGGAGCGGCCGAGGACGGCTTCAAGAAGGAGCACGGCGGCAACGGCGACGTCGGTGCGGCGGTTACGCAGATCGAGATGCTCGCGATGTCGGATCTCTCGCTGATGGTGAAGGCAGGCGTGCAGTGGGGCCTGTTCGGCGGCGCCATCGAGAACCTCGGCACCGAGCGTCACCACCAGGCCTACGTCAAGAAGCTGATCGACCTCGAGCTGCTCGGCTGCTTCGCGATGACCGAGACCGGCCACGGCAGCGACGTGCAGGCCCTGGAGACCACCGCGACGTACGACCCGCAGACCCAGGAGTTCGTCATCGACTCCCCGACGCCGTCCGCGCGCAAGGACTACATCGGCGGCGCGGCGAACACGGCCCGCGTTGCGGCGGTGTTCGCACAGCTGATCACCGGCGGTGAGGGCCACGGCGTGCACTGCTTCGTCGTGCCGATCCGTGACGACGAGGGCAACGACCTGCCCGGCGTCACGACGTCGGACTGTCAGTACAAGGGTGGGCTGCCCGGCGTCGACAACGGCCGCATCCAGTTCGACCAGGTGCGCATACCCCGCGAGAACCTGCTGAACAAGTACGCCGACGTCGCCGAGGACGGCACGTACTCCTCACCGATCGAGAACCCGGGCCGCCGGTTCTTCACGATGCTCGGCACCCTGATCCGCGGGCGGGTCACCGTCGGCGGCAGCGCCGGCGCCGCAGCGCGTGTCGCACTCGACATCGCCACGCGATATGCCTTGGAGCGCAGGCAATTCGAGGCACCGGGCGCCGACGAGGAGGTGCTGATCATGGACTACCTTGTGCATCAGCGCCGGCTGTTCCCCTTGATCGCCAAGTCCTACGCGCTGCAGTTCGCCCAGAACGAGCTCGTCGCCAAGTGCCACGAGCTGCAGACCTCCGACGATCCGGACGCCGAGGAGCAGCGCGAGCTCGAATCCCGCGCCGCGGGCCTCAAGGCCGCCAACACCTGGCACGCCACCCGCGCCATCCAGGAGGCGCGCGAAGCCTGCGGCGGCGCAGGCTATCTCGCGGAGAACCGGCTCATCGCGCTGAAGGCCGACACCGACGTCTTCACCACCTTCGAGGGCGACAACCACGTGCTGACGCAATTGGTGGCCAAGGAACTGCTGACCGCCTACGCCGACGACGTGAAGAGCATGAGCCCCGCCCAGTGGGTGCGCTTCGCGGCCAACTTCGCCGGTGAGCGGGTGCTGAAGCGGACCGCGGCGCAGACCATCATGCAGACCATCGTCGACGCGCGGGAGGACAACGAGGAGGAGGGCTCGCTCTTCAACCGCGGCACCCAGGTCAAGATGTTCGAGGACCGCGAGGAGTACATGATCGCCTCCGTCGCGCGCCGGCTGCAGGGCAAGTCCAAGGAGATGTCACCGTTCGACGCCTTCAACGCCGTACAGGACCACGTCCTGCACGCCGCCACGGCCCACATCGACCGCATCATCCTCGAGGCGTTCGTCGCCGGCATCGAGAACTGTGAGGACCAGGAGGCCCGCGACATCCTCGCGATGGTGTGCGACCTCTACGCGCTGTCGGTCATCGAGGCCGACAAGGCGTGGTTCGTCGAGCATCGCTTCCTGTCGGTCGAACGCTCCAAGGCCGTCACCCGGGGTATCAACGACCGCTGCCGCAAGCTGCGGCCGCACGCCGAACTGCTGGTGGCCGGTTTCGGGATCCCGGAGCAGCTGCGCTACGCGGAGATGCTGCACCCCGAGCACATTCCCGACGCCGACGCGCATCAGGAGCAGAACGCCGAGTAGCGGACAGTGGGTGCGTGGCTCCCCCGCGTGGACTCGAACCACGAACCTGCCGATTAACAGTCGGCTGCTCTGCCAATTGAGCTACAGGGGAATGCTCGTCGGCCTCCGGGCATCCCCGCGGACCGAGCGTTGACTCTAGCGCATGCCGGGCCGAGGCCGGGAATTGGGCTGGGCGCCAGCCGCGCCCGCCTCGGCCGTCACGTCGGGAGTCCACGAGGCAGGATGGACACGACCGCACCGAGAGTTGGAAGGGGTCCCGTGATTCGAGTCGCCGCCGTGATGGCCGTGGGTTACGTATTGGGCGCAAAGGCGGGCAGGCGTCGCTACGAGCAGATCGCCAGCACGTACCGGGCCGTCACGGGGAGTCCGGCCACGAAGGCGGTCCTGGACGCGGGACGACGACGCATCGCCGACCGGGTGTCACCCGACCCGGCGATGGTCACGTTGACGCCGATCGATGCGCAGACCTCGGTGCTGCACCCCGAGGCGGGCCGCCGCTAGCTGGTGCCGACGCCGTCGGTGTAGGTGTGGCCGGGAAGCAGCGGGCCGGAGACCAGGCCGCCGCCGTTGTAGGTGCCCACGCCGGTACCGGGGTTGGGACCGAAGACGCCCCACGGTGTGCCCACGGACTGGGGATTGCCGTTCGAGTACCCGAGGCACTGGCCGTCGTCCTTGTTGCCGTACCAGGCCAGGCACTGTCCCTGCGCGGTGTTCGCAGCAGGCGCCGGCTGGGTGAGGGCCATGGTCAGCGGGGCCGCCACGGCGGCGAGCGCCAGGGCTCCGGCGGTGGCGATGCGGCGGGCGTTGATGGTCATGAACTGGGCCTTCCCATGGGGTGACAGCGCACTCACCATAGCGCGATGCGGTGACTCACGCAGTAACGTCGTCGCCGCTGGCCCGCTCCAACAGGCTGCGACGGTAGGTCTCCATCGCGACGAGATCGCCGAACAGGGCGTTGTACTCCTCGTCGTTGTCGACCGGGGACATGCGCTGCAGTTTCGACTTCATCTCGGCGATCTGCCTGCCGACCCACACTTCCTGCAGTCTGGCCAGCACGCCACCGATGTAGCGGGCCAGCCGCTCGTCGTCCTCGACGCGGAACGCCTCCACGCCGAGTTCGTTGACGAGGTTGGCCGCCTCCGGTGACGCCGTGTGCTCGCGCACCGCGTCGATCCACTGCCCGCCGGTGCCGCCGGCCGACATCCCGCCGGCGGCCGTGATCGCGGTGCGCACCGCGGCGTAGGCGGGATGGGTGAAGCTCTCGACCGTCAGCGTGTCGAAGACCGGGCCGGCGAGCGCCGGGTATTGCAGTGCGGCCTTGAGCGCCTCGCGCTGCGGCCACAGTGTCGGGTCGCGCGGGTCGGGCCGGGTCACCGACGGCGCGGCCGGAGTCTGCCGCCCGCCGCGTGGGCCGTCGCGCCGCGCGGTGCCGCCGCCCGCCTTCGCCGTCTCGCGGACCCGACCGATGACCTGCGCGACGTCGTCCCACCCGACCCAGCCGGCGAGCTGGCGGGCGTACTCGTCGCGCAGCGTCGGATCCTTGATCCGCGCCGCCATCGGAACGCAGCGGCGCAGCGCGGAGACCCGACCCTCGGCGCTGTCGAGGTCGTGCTCGGCCAGGGCGGTGCGAATCACGAACTCGAACAACGGGGTTCGTCGCGCGACGAGGTCCCGCAGGGCGGCGTCGCCGGCCTTGAGCCGCAGATCGCACGGATCCATCCCGTCCTCGGCGACCGCCACGAAGGACTGTCCCGACAGGTTCTGCTCACCCTCGAAGGCCTTGACCGCCGCGGCTCGGCCTGCCGCGTCGCCGTCGAAGACGTAGATGAGCTCGCCGCGAAAGAAGTTGTCGTCCATCATGAGTCGGCGCAGCATGCCGAGGTGTTCCTCGCCGAACGCCGTCCCGCAGGAGGCGACCGCCGTCGTCACCCCCGCCAGGTGCATGGCCATCACGTCGGTGTAGCCCTCGACGACGACGGCCTGATGGCCCCTGGCGATGTCGCGCTTGGCCAGGTCGAGCCCGAATAGCACGTTGGACTTCTTGTAGAGCACCGTCTCCGGGGTGTTCAGGTACTTCGCGGTCATCGTGTCGTCGTCGAAGATCCGACGTGCCCCGAATCCGATGACCTCGTTGCTGCTGGCCCGGATCGGCCACAGCAGACGGCGATGGAACCGGTCGCGCGGCCCGCGGCGGCCCTCCATCGACAGTCCCGCGGCCTCCAGCTCCTTGAACTCGAAGCCCTTGCGCAGCAGGTGTTTCGTCAAGGTGTCCCAGCCCGACGGGGCGAAGCCGCAGCCGAAGCGCGCGGCCGCCTCGGCATCGAAGTTGCGCTCCATCAGGTACTGCCGGGCGGGCGCGGCCTCCGCCGACTGCAACGCCTCGGCGTAGAACTCCTGCGCCGCGGCGTTGGCGGCGATCAGCCTGCTGCGGCTGCCGCGGTCGCGCTGCACGTTGGTGGCCGAGGCGCCGGTGTAGGTGACGGTGTAGCCGATGCGGTCGGCGAGCATCTCCACCGACTCGACGAAGCTGACGTGCTCGATCTTCTGCAGGAAGGCGTAGACGTCGCCCCCCTCGCCGCAGCCGAAGCAGTGGAAGTGACCGTGGTTGGGCCGGACGTGGAACGACGGGGACTTCTCGTCGTGGAACGGGCAGAGGCCCTTCAGCGAGTCGGCCCCGGCCCGGCGCAGCTGCACGTAGTCGCCGACGACGTCCTCGATGCGGGTGCTCTCCCGGATGGCGGCGATGTCGCGGTCGGGAATGCGACCACCCCGGGTCCCATCGCTCCTGCCCGCCACTGCCGCCACCGGGACAGTCTATGCACGCAGCAGACGCTCCAGCCGACCCTCGGTGAAGGACGCGATCTGGTCGAGGACGACCCGCAGGCGCGCCCCGTCGTCGGCCGCGGTGTTGAATTCGGGCACGAAGATGGGATCCAGCGTCGCGGGCGCCCCGGCGAGCAGGAATTCCGCCACCCGGTGGATGCGGATGCGCTGCTGGGCCTGCAGTTCCAGGTGTGGCGGGTCGGACATGATGAATTGCAGCGCCAGGATCTTCAGCAGCACCACCTCGGCGCGGACCGTCGCCGGCACCGACAGGTCGGCCCGGTAGCGGACCAGCGGGCCCGGGCCCGCGGCCTCCCTGGTGGCCGCGATCGCCGCGGACGCGAACCGTCCGACGAACTCACTGGTCAACGTCTTCAACGCCACCGACGCCGCCAGGGTCCCGTCGTACTTGCCGACGGCCGCCACCACCGGCAGCGCCGACAGTCGCTGCGCCGCGGCGACCAGGTCGTCGGCGGCGAGCCCGCCGCCCATCCCGCTGGCCGCGCCGAGCCTGCCGAGTTCGTCGACCGCATCGTCGTCGGCGAGCACCCGCAGGTCGATGCGTCCGGACACGACGCCGTCCTCGACGTCGTGCACCGAGTAGGCCACGTCGTCGGCCCAGTCCATCACCTGGGCCTCCAGGCACGGCGTGGCGTCCGGAGCGCCCTCGCGCACCCAGGCCGCCGCGGCCGCGTCGTCGGCGTAGAAGCCGAACTTGCCGCCCTCGCCGCTCCCGCGAAACCACGGATACTTGGTCACCGCGTCGAGCGCCGCGCGCGTCAGGTTCAAACCAGCGCTAAGCCCTTGGGCGTCAAGGACTTTGGGCTCCATCCTGGTCAGGATGCGGAAGTTCTGGGCATTGCCCTCGAAGCCGCCGCAGTCGGCGGCCAACTCGTCGAGCGCACGTTCCCCGTTGTGGCCGTACGGCGGATGGCCGATGTCGTGCGCGAGTCCGGCCAGGTCGACGAGGTCGGCGTCACAACCCAATCCGATCGCCATCCCGCGACCGATCTGCGCGACCTCCAGCGAGTGCGTCAACCGGGTGCGCGGCGTCTCGCTCTGATGGGGCCCCACCACCTGGGTCTTGTCGGCCAACCGGCGCAGGGCCGCGCTGTGCAGGACGCGGGCGCGGTCGCGCGCGAAGTCGGTGCGGTGCTCGGTGCCCGTTCCCGGCAGCGCGGCACGCTTGGGCGCTTCGACCACCATGCGTCGTCGGTCGAAGTCCGAGTAGAGATCCGTTGAGTGCGCCACCGACGCACAGTCTGCCAGGACGGGCCGCCCCCACCCGCCAGCGCACTACATTGGCGGCATGCGTGGGAAACGTTCGGCCGGCCGGTTGGTGAGCCTGCTCCTGGCGGTGTCGATCCTCGGCGCGCTGCTGGCGCCCGCGATCGCGACGGCCGAACCGCCGCAGCGGCTGACCACCTACGTCACCGACGAGGCGGGCGTGCTCGACGCCGCAGGCCTCACCGCGGTGAAGAGCGCCGTCGACGGTCTCTACGGCGCCCGACGGGTGCGGCTGTGGGTCGTCTACGTCGACACCTTCTCCGGGCAGAGCAGCGCACAGTGGGCCCGAGAGACCGTGCGCATCAACGACTTCCACCCCGACCAGGACGCGCTGCTGGCGGTAGCGACCCAGGACCGCGCCTACGACCTGGTCGCGGGGACGAAGATCCTGAGCGACTCCGCTCAGGCCGACCTGCGCCGCAACCAGATCGAACCCGCGTTGCGCAACGGCGACTGGGCGGGCGCCGCCACCGCCGCGGCGACGGGGCTGAACCCGACGGCCGGTGCGTCGGGCGGCATGTCGGCGACCGGTCTCGCGATCGTCCTCGCGGTGGTCGCCGTGGCCGTGCTAGCCCTGCTGCTGTGGCGGCGCCACCGGCGTCGTCAACGTCGCGAGGCCGAACTCGCCGCGGCGCGACGGGTGAATCCGGCCGACCCCGATGCGCTGGCGTCGCTGTCCATCGATGCGCTCGACGACCTGTCGAAGTCCATCGTCGTCGAGGTCGACAACGCCGTCAGGACCAGTGACAACGAGCTGAGCCTGGCGATCGAGGAGTTCGGCGAGGCGGACACCGCACCCTTCACCCAGGCCGTCGCGGCCGCGAAAACCGCACTGACACAAGCCTTCAACGTGCGCCAGATCCTCGACGACACGATTCCCGAGACGCCCGCCCAGCGTCGCGATCTGCTGACCCGCGTCATCGTGGCGGCCGCGAAGGCCGACGACCGGCTCGAACAGCAGCGCGAGGCGTTCGGCAAGCTACGCGATCTCATCATCAACGCACCCGATCGCCTGGACGCGCTCACCCGGCAGCTGGTCGAACTGACCGCGCGCGTCGAGCCCGCCGCACAGACGCTGACGGCGCTGCACGGCCAATTCTCCGACACCGCGCTGGCGCCCGTCGCGGGCAACGTCGAGACCGCCCGGCATCGACTGTCGTTCGCCGACGAGAACATCACGCAGTCGCGCACCCTGGTCGCCAGGCCGGTGGGCAGTCAGACCGGACTCGTCGATGCGATCAGAGCCGCGGAATCGGCTCTGGGACAAGCCCGTACGCTGCTCGACGCGGTCGACGGCGCGGCCGCCGACATCAATCGCGCGACGGCCGCGCTGCCGGCCACCATCGCCGACGTCTCCAACGGCATCACCGCCGCGGCCGCCCACCTCGCCCGCGGCGGCGTCCCCCACGCCGCCGAGTTGTCCGCCGCCCGCGACGCCGCGGTCGCGGCGGTAGCGCACGCCCGGGACGCGGGCACCGCCGATCCCCTGGGCGCCTTCACGACCCTGACGAAGGCCGATGCCGAACTGGATCGGTGGCTCGCGACGATCAGCGACGAGCTCGAGACGGCCGAGCGGCTCGACCGTGCCTACGACCAGGCCCTGTTCAGCGCGCAGTCGCAGGTGCGTTCGGTCTCCGACTTCATCGACACCCGTCGCGGCAGCGTGGGGCCTGAGGCGCGGACGCGGCTCGCGGAGGCGACGGGTCAGCTGGCGGCGGCCCAGGCCGCCAAGGCGACCGACACCACCGCCGCGATCCAGCACGCCAACAGCGCTGCGCAGCTGGCCGCGCAGGCGCAGACCATGGCCAACGCCGACGTCGCCAACGCCCAGCAGCAGTTCACCGGCCGCGGCGGGCCCGGGGGTTTCGGCGGTGGGCACACCGGCGCCGTGCTCGGCGGCATCCTCATCGGCGACCTGCTGTCGGGGGCCATGCGCGGCGGCGGCGGTTTCGGCGGCGGCGGCTTCGGCGGCGGTGGCTTCGGTGGTGGCGGCGGCTGGAGTCCCGGCTCGTTCGGCGGGTCGGGCGGCGACTGGGGCGGTGGCGGCGGCCGCTTCTAGAGGCCCGTCCTCCCGCCGAGCAGTCGCAAAAGTGCCGCAGTCGCGGCGTGTCGCGACACCTTCACGTCTGCTCGCGGGGAGAAGTCAGGCGCCCTTGAGGCGGACGGCGAGGTAGTCGCCGACCGCGTCGATGGCCACCCGCTCCTGGGTCATCTCGTCGCGGGAGCGGATCGTCACCGCGTGGTCCTCGAGTGAGTCGAAGTCCAGGGTCACGCAGAACGGCGTGCCGATCTCGTCCTGGCGGCGATACCGGCGTCCGATCGCCCCGGCGTCGTCGAACTCGACGTTCCACGACTTGCGCAGTTCGGCGGCCAGGTCCTTTGCCTTCGGCGAGAGATCGGCGTTGCGCGACAGCGGCAATACCGCCGCCTTGACCGGGGCGAGCCGCGGATCCAGCTTGAGCACCGTCCGCTTGTCGACGCCGCCCTTGGCGTTGGGCGCCTCGTCCTCGTGATAGGAGTCGACGAGGAACGCCATGAGCGACCGCGTCAAACCGGCCGCGGGCTCGATGACGTAGGGGACGTAACGGGTTTCGGTCGCCTGATCGTAGAACGACAGGTCGGTGCCGGAATGCCTTGAGTGCGTAGACAAGTCGAAGTCCGTGCGGTTGGCGACGCCCTCGAGCTCACCCCACGGGTTGCCCGCGAAGCCGAACTTGTACTCGATGTCGACCGTGCGGTCGGAGTAGTGCGACAGCTTCTCCTTGGGATGCTCGTACAGCCGCAGGTTCTCCGGGTCGATGCCGAGGTCGACGTACCACTGCAACCGCGTGTCGATCCAGTACTGGTGCCATTCCGGCGCGGTCGACGGCTCGACGAAGAACTCCATCTCCATCTGCTCGAACTCGCGCGTGCGGAAGATGAAGTTGCCGGGGGTGATCTCGTTGCGAAAGCTCTTGCCGATCTGGCCGATTCCGAACGGCGGCTTGCGCCGAGACGTCGTCACCACGTTGGCGAAGTTGACGAAGATGCCCTGCGCGGTCTCGGGCCGCAGATAGTGCATGCCCTCCTCGGTCTCGATGGGCCCGAGGTACGTCTTGAGCATCATGTTGAAGTCGCGCGGCTCGGTCCACTGGCCCTTGGTGCCGCAGTCCGGACAGACGATCTCCGTCATCGGCACGGCATCAGGGTCGTCGAGCCCCTTCTTGAGCGCGTACGCCTCCTGCATGTGGTCCTGCCGATGGCGCTTGTGGCAGTTCAGGCATTCGACGAGCGGGTCGTTGAAGACCTCGACGTGCCCCGACGCCACCCACACCTCACGCGGCAGGATGATCGCGCTGTCCAGGCCCACGACGTCGTCACGGCCCGTGACGACGGACCGCCACCACTGCCGCTTGATGTTCTCCTTGAGCTCGACGCCCAGTGGGCCGTAGTCCCACGCCGACTTCGTACCGCCGTAGATCTCGCCGGACTGGTAGACGAGGCCACGGCGTTTTGCGAGGTTGGCTACGGTGTCGATGATGGAGGCCACGGGTCAACAGCGTAGCGAGTGCACCGTGGCGATCCGAATCACGGCAGCGCTCACTCGGTCAGGCTGCGCCGCACGTCAGCACCCGTCGTGAGCACCAGCAGGATCAGGGTGCGTAGCGCGTCCTCGGTCAGTCCGGCCGCAGGAAAGTTGTAGCGCAGCATGACGTCGGCGATGCGCTTCGAGGCGGGTTTGCGCGTCGACTTCGCCGTCGACCCGTTGGCCGGCGCCGTCGGCGCGTCGGCCGCCTTCTCGACCAGCGCGACGGTACCGAGCATCGTGCGGCCGGCCAGCTCGGCGACGCGTTCGCGAATCTTGTTGTTCAGCACCAGATCCCACGCCAACGGCTGAGTGAGCGACACCATCTCCAGACCCTCGCCGATCGTCACGATCCGCAGCGAGGCCACCATCCCGTCCACGCTGACGGTGAACGCGCCGTCGGCCTCCTCGACGAGCGTGGTCACCGCGCCCAGAGCCGACGTCAAGCGCTCGCTCAGGCTCGTCATTCGGCCCTCCCGCTCAGGCTCGTCATTCGGCCCTACCAAAGCGCCGATTGCGTCTGACGTACTCCTCGCACGCCTCCCACAGGTCCCGGCGGTCGTAGTCCGGCCACAGCTTGTCCTGGAAGACGAACTCGGCGTACGCCGCCTGCCACAGCAGGAAGTTGCTCGCCCGCTGCTCCCCCGACGTCCGGATGAACAGGTCGACGTCCGGGATGTCGTCGCGGTGCAGATGTTTCGCGAACGCGGCCTCGTTGATCCGGCCGGGGTTGATCCTGCCCTCGGCGGCGAGCTGGGCGAGTTCCTGCGCCGCCTCGACGATCTCGGTGCGCCCGCCGTAGTTGACGCAGTAGTTGATGGTGATGACGTCGTTGCCGACGGTCATCTGCTCGGCGATGTCGAATTCCTTGATGACGCTGCGCCACATGCGCGGGCGCGACCCGACCCAGCGCATCCGCACGCCCATCGCGTTGAGGTTCTCCCGCCGCCGGCGCACCACCTCGCGGTTGAAGCCCATGAGGAAGCGGACCTCCTCGGCGCTGCGCTTCCAGTTCTCGGTGGAGAACGCGTAGACCGTGAGGTGCTTGACGCCGATTTCGATCGCACCGCAGGTGATGTCGATGAGCACGGCCTCGCCCATCTTGTGGCCCTCGGTGCGGTTGAGCCCGCGCCGGGTGGCCCAGCGGCCGTTGCCGTCCATGACGACCGCGACGTGCTTGGGCACCTGGTCCTCGGGAATCTGTGGGGCCGCCGCCTTCGACGGGTGTTGCGGCGGCCGTGAGAACCGTCCGTTGGTCTCGGGCGGCAGGTCGGGAAAGACCACCGGCCAGCTCGACGTATCCGGAAAGGTGGGGTAGTCCTCAGGCGCCTGGGGCAGCTGCGGGTAGGTCGTTCTGGTGCCCCTGCCCCGAGTCGTCGCCATGCGCATCATCCTGCCCGAACAGGCCGACACGCCGATCGGCGACCGTGCGATCGATCCGGTAGTGGCGTTCGACCAGCGGCAATGTACGCAGCTGGCGTTCGAGGTGCCACTGCAGGTGCGCGGCCACCAGTCCGCTGGCCTGGCTGCGGTGCGACGAGCTGGACGCCTCGGCGACGGCCCAGTCACCGTCGTGCAGGGCCGACATCAGGTCGAGCACGCCCTGGGGCGGCGTCACGGAACCGGACGGCCGGCAGTGCATGCACACGCTGCCCCCCGCGGCGACGTGGAACGCCCGGTGCGGCCCGGGCGTCGCGCAGCGGGCACAGTCGGTGAGCGCGGGCGCCCAGCCGGCGATCCCCATGGCCCGCAGGAGATAGGCATCCAGCACCAGCTCGCGCGGCCTGACGCCGTCGGCCACCGCGCGCAGGGCCGCGACGGTGAGCCGGTGCAGGGCGGGCGCCGGGGCGCGCTCCTCGCCGGCCAGCCGCTCGGCGGTCTCCAGCACCGCGCACCCGCACGTGTAGCGACCGTATTCGCTGACGATGTCGCTGGCGAACGAATCAATGGCCTGCACCTGGGTGACGACGTCGAGGTTGCGGCCCGGGTACAGCTGGACGTCGATGTGGGCGAACGGTTCGAGGCGGGCGCCGAACTTGCTCCTGGTCCGACGCACCCCCTTGGCCACCGCGCGGACCAGCCCGTGCTCGAGGGTCAGCAGCGTCACGATGCGGTCGGCTTCGCCGAGCTTGTGCTGTCTCAGCACGACTGCTCGATCCCGGTACAACCGCATCCGCCCAGTGTTCCACTTCCGTCCGACACCCGGACCCCCCACGCCGAGACCACCGCGGCCGATATTCTCGATCCAAATGGCTGAAACGACGTCACGGGGGGCGGGACCGCCGCTCTCCGATGCCCCCCTCCCCACCCTGACCCAGCTGCAGTACCGGTTGGCCAGCGGCCGAACCACGTCCACCGAGCTGACCACGCGCGCCCTGCGGGCGATCGTCGCCAGCCAGCCCACCCTCAATGCCTTCCGCGTCGTGATGGCCCGCCAGGCGCTCGCCGACGCCGCCGAGGCCGATCGCAAACGCGCTGCGGGACAACACCTTCCGCTGCTCGGCATCCCGATCGCGGTCAAGGACGACGTGGACGTCGCCGGGGTCCCGACCCGATTCGGCACCTCCGCCGACGTGCCCCCCGCGACCGCCGACGCCGAGGTGGTGCGCCGGCTGCGCGCGGCCGGCGCCGTGATCGTCGGCAAGACCAACACCTGCGAGCTCGGGCAGTGGCCGTTCACCAGCGGGCCCGCCTTCGGCTACACGCGCAATCCGTGGTCGGCCGAGCACACCCCCGGCGGCTCCTCGGGCGGCAGCGCCGCCGCGGTGGCCGCCGGGCTGGTCACCGCCGCCATCGGCAGCGACGGCGCGGGCAGCGTCCGCATCCCTGCCGCGTGGACCCACCTGGTCGGCATCAAGCCCCAGCGGGGCCGCATCTCGACCTGGCCGCTGCCGGAGGCGTTCAACGGCATCACCGTCAACGGGGTGCTGGCGCGCACGGTCGTCGACGCCGCGATCGTCCTCGACGCCGCATCGGGCAACGCCCCCGGCGACCGGCATCGGCCGGCCCCGGTGCGGACGGCCGACTACGTCAGCCAGGCGCCCGGTCCGCTGACCATCGCCCTGTCGACGGCGTTCCCCTTCACCGGTTTCAAGGCCACCCTGCACCCCGAGATCCTGGCCGCGATGGAGAAGATGGCCGGTCAGCTCGAAGCGCTCGGCCACACGGTGCGCCGCGCCGACCCCGACTACGGCCTGCGGACGTCGTGGAACTTCCTGTCGCGGTCGACGTCGGGATTGCTGGACTGGGCGCACCGGCTCGGCCCCCTGGCGGCGTTCGACCGGCGCACCACCAGCAACATGCGGATGGGCCGGTTGCTCTCGGAGAACGTCCTGCGCGCCGCCCGCGCCGGGGAGGTCGAGTCCCAGCGCCGGATCGGGTGGATCTTCAACCTCGCCGACGTGGTGCTGGCCCCGACGACGGCCCAGCCGCCACCGCGGGTGGACTACTTCGACGGGCGCGGCGGGCTGTCGACGGACCGCGCGATGATCCGCGCCTGCCCGGTGACCTGGCCGTGGAATCTGCTGGGCTGGCCGTCGATCAACGTTCCCGCGGGCTTCACCTCCGACGGCCTGCCGATCGGGGTGCAGCTGATGGGTCCCGCCGACAGTGAACCGCTGCTGGTGTCGCTGGCCGCCGCGCTCGAGGCGATCGGCGCGTGGAGCCACGCGCAGCCGACGGCGTGGTGGGAGAACTAGGACCCGTCAGAAGCCCAGGCGACCAAGCTGTTTGGGGTCGCGCTGCCAGTTCTTGGCGATCTTCACCCGCAGGTCCAGGTACACCTTGGTGCCCAGCAGCGTCTCGATCTGCTGCCGGGCCGCGGTGCCGACCTCCCGCAGCCGCGCACCCCCCTTGCCGATGACGATGCCCTTCTGCGAATCCCGTTCGACGTAGAGGATGGCGTGCACGTCGATGAGGTCCTCTCGGCCCTCGCGCGGCTCCACCTCGTCGATGACGACGGCCAGCGAGTGCGGCAGCTCGTCGCGCACTCCCTCGAGAGCGGCCTCGCGGATCAGCTCGGCCATCAGCACCTCTTCCGGCTCGTCGGTCAGCTCGCCGTCGGGGTAGAACGCCGGCCCCGGCGGCAGCTGGGCGGCGAGCACGTCGGTCAGCAGCGCGACCTGCTCGCCGGTGGCGGCCGACACGGGGACGATCTCGGCGGAGCCGCCCGTCAGTTGGTCCACCGCCATCAACTGCGCGGCGACCTTCTCCTTGGACACCTTGTCGGTCTTGGTGACGACGACGACGAGCGTCGTCCTCGGCGCCACCGCGCGGATCTGCTCGTAGATCCACCGGTCGCCGGGGCCGATGGCCTCGTCGGCGGGGATGCACAGACCGATGACGTCGACCTCGGAGTAGGTGGCCTTCACCAGTTCGTTGAGCCGCTCGCCGAGCAGCGTGCGGGGTCGGTGCAGACCCGGCGTGTCGACGAGGATGATCTGGACGTCCTCGCGGTGCACGATGCCGCGGATCGTGTGGCGGGTGGTCTGCGGGCGGTTCGACGTGATGGCCACCTTGGCCCCGACGAGGGCGTTGGTCAGCGTCGACTTCCCGGTGTTGGGCCTGCCCACGAAACAGACGAAGCCCGAACGGAATTCGGTGGTCATTCGGATTCCTCGTCCGTCGGCCCGGTGGGTGTGACGAGGACGGTGCCGATGCGCACGCGACCCCGGTGGTCGCGACCGCCCTCGGCGCGCAGCTGCAGCGCGTCCCACGTGACCTCGGCACCCGGGAGGGGCACCCGACCCAGTTCGTGGGCCAGCAGGCCGCCGACGGTGTCGACGTCGAGATCGTCGTCGAGTTCCATCTCGTAGAGCTCGGCCAGGTCCTCCAGGGGCAGCCGGGCCGACACCCGAAAGTGCTTGTCGCCCAGGTCTTCCACGGGTGCGACCTCGTCGACGTCGTATTCGTCGGCGATCTCGCCGACGATCTCCTCGAGCACGTCCTCGATGGTCACCAATCCGGCGATGGCCCCGTATTCGTCGACGAGGAGCGCCATGTGGTTGCGGTCGCGCTGCATCTCGCGCAGCAGGGCGTCGAGCGGCTTGGAGTCGGGGACGAACACCGGCGGGCGCATCACCTCGCCCACCCTGGTGTCGATGCCGCCGTTGCTGTAGTAGGTCTGCTGGACGAGGTCCTTGAGGAAGACCACACCGACGATGTCGTCGACGTTCTCCCCCACCACCGGCAACCGGGAGTGTCCGCTGCGCACCGCGAGCGACGTGGCCTGCCCCGCGGTCTTGTCGTGCTCGATCCACACCATCTCGGTGCGCGGCACCATCACCTCGCGGGCGGCGGTGTCACCGAGGTCGAACACCGACTGGATCATGCGGCGTTCGTCGTCGGCGACGACGCCGCGCTGCTGCGCGAGGTCGACGACCTCGCGCAGTTCGATCTCCGAGGCGAACGGCCCGTTGCGGAAGCCACGGCCGGGTGTGAGCGCGTTGCCGAGGAGGACCAGCAGTCGGCTGATGGGGGTCAACAGCACCGAAATGGCTTGCAGCGGAATGACTGCGGCGAGCGCGATCGAGTAGGCGTGCTGCCTGCCGAGCGTGCGGGGGCCGACCCCGATGGCCACGAAGCTGACGACCACCATGATCGCGGCGGCGGCCAGCAGACCCCACTTCAGCCCGAGATCCTCGTAGAGGAAGGCCACCAGCAGCACGGTCGCGGCGGTCTCGCACGTGATGCGCAGCAGCACGATGAGGTTGACGTAGCGCGGGCGATCCTCGACCAGCCGGGCCAGCCGGACGGCGCCCGGCCGTTCGTCGCGGACCAGTTCCTCGAGGCGGGCGATGGACACCGTGCTGA
Source organism: Mycolicibacterium madagascariense (assembly GCF_010729665.1). NCBI lineage: Bacteria > Bacillati > Actinomycetota > Actinomycetes > Mycobacteriales > Mycobacteriaceae > Mycobacterium > Mycolicibacterium madagascariense. The sequence goes on from NZ_AP022610.1 coordinate 3,827,544, forward strand.
TGGCGGCGTCGACCGCGGCGAAGACTCCGCCGAGGGCGATCAGGGCGATCGCACCGACGAGCGAGCCGATTCCGGTCACGGTCGATCGAAGTACATGGACTTGTCCAGCAGCCTGCGGTCCTTCTCGGTCTGCCGGTCCTGATGGTAGGCGGCGACCTGGTCGGCCACCCACTCCTCGAGCAGTTCGCGCTGCAGCGCGAACATCTCCTTCTCCTCGTCGGGTTCGGCGTGGTCGTAGCCGAGGAGGTGCAGGACGCCGTGCACGGTCAGCAGCGCGAGTTCCTGACCGAGCGAGTGTCCGGCCTTCTCGGCCTGGGTGGCCGCGAACTCCGGGCACAGCACGATGTCCCCGAGCATCGAGGGACCCGGCTCCGGCGCATCGGGGCGTCCGCCCGGTTCGAGCTCGTCCATCGGGAAGCTCATCACGTCCGTCGGGCCGGGCAGGTCCATCCACCGCATGTGCAGGTCGGCCATCGCCGGGGTGTCGAGCAGCACCATCGACAGTTCGGCGCCGGGGTTGACGTCCATCTTGGCGATGACGAACCGGGCGACGCTGATCAGCTCCTCCTCGGACACGTCGATGCCCGACTCGTTGGAGACCTCGATGCTCACCGGCGCGACCTACCCGTGCCCGAGCGTCGTTCGGCCCGATTGCCCAGGGACGCTTCGGATCTCGCGTAGGCGTCGACGATCTCGGACACCAGGCGGTGGCGTACGACGTCGGCGCTGGTGAGCTCCGAGAAGTGAATGTCGTCGATGTGGTCGAGGATCTCCATCGCGGCGTTCAACCCCGACTTGGCGCCGTGCAGGTCCACCTGGGTCGAATCCCCGGTGACCACGATCTTGGAGCCGAAGCCCAGGCGCGTCAGGAACATCTTCATCTGCTCGGGCGTGGTGTTCTGCGCCTCGTCGAGGATGATGAACGCATCATTGAGGCTTCTGCCCCGCATGTACGCCAGTGGCGCTACCTCGATGACTCCCGAGCTCATCAGCTTGGGAATCAGCTCGGGGTCCATCATGTCGTGCAGCGCGTCGTAGAGGGGACGCAGGTACGGGTCGATCTTCTCGCTCAGCGTGCCGGGCAGGAAGCCGAGCCGCTCGCCGGCCTCCACCGCGGGGCGGGTCAGGATGATTCGCGAAACCTGTTTGGTCTGAAGGGCATTGACGGCCTTGGCCATGGCGAGGTAGGTCTTGCCAGTGCCGGCGGGCCCGATGCCGAAGACGATGGTGTGGTCGTCGATCGCGTCGACGTAGTGCTTCTGGTTGAGCGTCTTGGGCCGGATCGTCTTGCCCCGTCGGGACAGGATGTCCAGGGTGAGGACGTCGGCCGGGGATTCGTTGCCGGTGCCGGTCAGCATGCCGACGCTGCGCCGTACGGACTCCGGGGTCAGCGTCTGGCCCCCGGCCACGACGGCGATGAGTTCGGTCACGACGCGCTCGGCGAGCGCCACGTCGGCCGACTCTCCCGAGAGGGTCAGCGCGTTCCCGCGGACGTGGATGTCGGCGGTGAGGAGGCGTTCCAGCGCGCGCAGGTTCTCGTCGGCGGAACCGAGGAGGCCCACCACGAGTTCGGGCGGCACGCTGATGTTGCTTCGCACGGAGTCATCCGAGGCGGCGTTCGTCTCGCGGGGCGTCACGTGGTGTTCAGAGCCTGCTTTCCGTGCTCATGTCGTTGGAGAGTCCTCCGGTCAGCTTACCGCTGGTCATCGTCGCGGCCCAACGGTCTCGACACGAAGGAGGGGCACCCGTGACGGGTGCCCCTCCTCGGGTCTGGTGGGATCAGCGGCTCTGCTGCACGGTGGTGTCGACGTGCGGGACGGTCACGTTCGGGTGGATCGTGTGGATCCACTGGTTGTGATCGACCCCGGTCGAGTAGCCGGGTAGCTCCGCGACGGGCATGGCTTCTGCCGACGCGATGGCCTGAATCGGAGACGCGACGCCAACGATCCCGGCGGCGAGGCCGCTGGCAACGATGGTGGCAAGTCCGAGCTTCTTCATGGTGTGCATTTCTTCTTTCGTGCCCTCTGTGGTGTGACGACGACCGGTGGTAGAGCTCCGCCATCCGGCCGGTAGCACAAACGCAGTGCTCAGGGGTTTGATTCCCGTGGCAGTAATTGGTTGCCCGGTGGCAGCCCGGTGCCCTCAGAAATCCCATCGGGAGGTCAGGACACCCAGTGCGCCAAGTCCTACCGCGGCCGCAGATGTGGTTCGCAGCACACTTGGACCCAACCGCACGGCCGTCGCGCCGGCGCCGGTCAGCACCGCCAGCTCGTCGTCGCCGATCCCGCCCTCGGGGCCGACGATCAGGGTCACGGCGGCGACGTCGGCGAGCGACGCCGCGGTCAGTGGCCGATCCGCCGACTCGTGCAGCACCAGCGCGAGCGGCGCGTCGGCGACGAGGGCGCCCAGTTCGGCGGTGTGCACCAGGGACGTCACCGGCGGGACGTAGGGCCGACGCGACTGCCGCGCCGCCGACCGGGCGACCGCCTGCCAGCGCCGCAGCCCCTTCTGCACCTTCGCCGCACCGTCCCAGCGGGCCACGCACCGATCGGACTGCCAGGCCACGAACGCATCGGCCCCCGCCTCGGTCGCCAGCTCGATCGCCAGCTCGGACCGATCGGACTTCGGCAGCGCCTGCACGACGGTGACCTCGGGTCGCGGCCGGTCGACCGTGCGACGGCTCACCACCCGCGCCGTCAGACTCGCCTTGGCGACGGCCTCGACGACGACGTGCGCGACCGTTCCCGCTCCGTCGCCGAGATCGAGTTCCTCGCCCACCCGCAGGCGGCGCACGCTGGCCGCGTGAAAGCCCTCGTCACCGTCGACGACGGCGAGTTCGCCAGCCGCGGGCACGGCGTCGACGTAGAAGAGCGCTCGACTCATCGGGTCGAGGGGGCGCTAGCGGCCGGTGAACGTCTCGCGCAGCCGGCTGAACAGCCCGCCGCCCGACGGCGCCGCGTGCGTCGACTTGACCTCCGCGACGTCGCGGGCGCGGTGCTCCTTGAGCTTCTGCAGGAGTTCGGTGTCGTGGGAGTCCAGCCGCGACGGCACGACGACGTCGATGTGGGCATGCAGGTCGCCCCGCGCGCCCGAGCGCACGTTGGGCATGCCGTGTCCGCGCAGCGTGGTGACCGACCCGGGTTGCGTGCCCGGCGCCACGACGATCTCGGTGGGCCCGTCGAGGATCGCGTCGACGCTGACCTTGGTGCCGAGCGCGGCGTCGACCATCGGCACCGAGATGCTGAAGTGCAGGTCGTCGTTGTCGCGGACGAAGATGTCGTGGGGCTGCTCGTGCACCTCGACGTGCAGGTCACCCGCCGGACCGCCGCCGGGGCCGACCTCGCCCTGTGCCGCCAGCCGCACGCGCATGCCGTCGCCGACGCCGGGCGGAATCTTCACGCTGATCTCCCGGCGGGCGCGCACCCGGCCGTCGCCGCCGCAGCGGTGACACGGGTCGGGAATGACCTCGCCGACGCCCGCGCACACGGGGCAGGGCCGCGACGTCATCACCTGGCCGAGCAGGGACCGCTGCACGGACTGCACCTCGCCCTGGCCATGGCAGGTGTCGCAGGTCGCCGGGGTCGAGTTGCCGTGCGTGCCCTTGCCCTGGCACACGTCACACAGGATCGCGGTGTCGACGGTGACGTGCTTGGTCACGCCCGTCGCGCACTCGGCGAGGTCCAGGCGCATGCGCAGCAGGGAGTCCGAACCGGGCCGGACCCTTCCGACGGGCCCACGGGCGCCGCCGCCACCGCCGAAGAACGCCTCGAAGACGTCGCCGAGGCCGCCGAAGCCGGCGCCCCCGAATCCCCCGCCGAACCCGTTGCCGGCGCCCGCGCCCTCCAAGGGGTCGCCACCGAGGTCGACGATGCGGCGCTTCTCCGGGTCGCTGAGGACCTCGTAGGCGGCCGTGACCTCCTTGAACTGGGCTTGCGCCGCCTCGTCGGGGTTGACGTCGGGGTGCAGTTCGCGCGCCAACTTGCGGTAGGCGCGCTTGAGCTCCGAATCACTCGCACCCTTGCTCACGCCGAGCAGGCCGTAATAATCGCGTGCCACGCCAAACCCTTCTCAAAACTCTTCGAGCCGCCCGAGCGGCCGTGCGACGCCCCTAGCGGGCGCCCAAGACTTCGCCGATGTACAGAGCAACCGCGGCGACGTTGGCAATGGTTCCCGGATAGTCCATCCGAGTGGGGCCCACCACACCCATGCCGCCGAACACCTTGCCCGAGCTGCCGTACGTCGTGCTCACCACCGACGTTCCGGCCATTTGCTCGGCCGCGGTCTCGTGTCCGATCCGAACGGTTACCTTACCGGCCTCCTCCTGGGCGGCCAGCAATCGCAGTACCACCACCTGCTCCTCGAGCGCCTCGAGGACCGAGCGCAGGGAGCCGCCGAAGTCGGCGGTGTTGCGCGTGAGGTTCGCGGTGCCGCCGAGGAGCAGACGTTCCTCGGTGTGTTCGACGAGCGTCTCCAGCAGCACGGTGGCCGCGCGCCCGACGGCGTCGCCGAGCCCGCCGTGCCCGACCAGCTGCGACGCCAGTTCCGAGACGGCGATCGACGCGGCGCCGATCGGCTTGCCCACCAGCGCCTGTCCCAACCTCTCGCGCAGCTGCCCCAGCTGGCCGTCGTCGATGGCGTCGCCGAGTTCCACGATGCGCTGGTCGACCCGACCGGAGTCGGTGATGACCACGAGCAGGAGCCGGGCCGGCGTCAGGGCGACCACCTCGAGGTGGCGCACGTTGGACGTCGACAGCGTCGGGTACTGCACGATCGCGACCTGACGGGTCAGCTGCGCCAGCAGCTTCACCGCGCGGCGCAATACGTCGTCGAGGTCGACGCCGGATTCGAGGAACGTCAGGATCGCCCGGCGTTCGGCCGACGACATGGGCTTGACGTCGTCGAGTCGGTCGACGAACTCGCGGTAGCCCTTCTCCGTTGGGATGCGACCCGAGCTGGTGTGGGGTCGGGCGATGTACCCCTCGGCCTCCAGCACGGCCATGTCGTTGCGCACCGTGGCGCTGGAGACGCCCAGATTGTGGCGCTCCACGAGACTCTTCGATCCGATCGGTTCCTTCGTCGCGACGAAGTCCGCCACGATGGCGCGCAGCACCTCGAAACGACGATCGTCGGCAGTACCCATGATTCACCTCCCTGTGCGTCCCATTTTACGTTGCCGAACTGCACCGATGCGCCGCGACGCCCGCCCGGGCCTCCGGATAACCTCATGCCATGCTCACGAGGGCCTGCCGATGATCTTCAAGGGCGTCCGCGACGGCAAGCCGTATCCCGAGCACGGACTGACCTACCGGCAGTGGGCGCAGATCCCTCCGCGCCAGATCCGCCTCGACGAGTTGGTCACCACGACCACCGTCCTGGCGCTCGACCGGCTGCTGTCCGAGGACTCCACGTTCTACGGCGACCTGTTCCCCCACGCCGTGCGATGGGAGGGCGTGATCTACCTCGAGGACGGCGTGCACCAGGCGGTCAGGGCGGCGCTGCGCAACCGTGCCGTGCTGCACGCGCGGGTGTACGACATGGACCTTCCGCTGTCCGACCAGACGTAAGGCGTTGCGCCGCAAGCTAATCCAGCAGATCGCGCACGACGGCGTCGGCGAGCAGCCGACCGTGGTCGGTCAGCACCAGCCGATCGGCGCGGCGCGCCACCAGGCCGTCGGTGACCGCGACGTCGGCGCGGGCGGCCTCGGCTGCGGACAGCGCCGCGACGGGCAGCCCCTGCCGCAGCCGCAGCCGCAGCATGACGTCCTCGACGTGGCGCGCCGCGTCGTCGAGGCCCTCGGAGTCCGCGACCGGTAGCCGGCCCTCGGCGAGCGCCTGCGCATAGGCGTTGGGGTGCTTGACGTTCCACCACCGCACGCCGTCGACGTAACCGTGCGCGCCAGGTCCCGCGCCCCACCATTGCCCGCCATCCCAGTACCCGAGGTTGTGCCTGCACTCCCCGCCGGGACGGCTCCAGTTGGACACCTCGTACCACTCGAACCCCGCCGCCGAGAGCCGCTCGTCGAGCAGTTCGTAGCGCGCGGCGAGGACGTCGTCGTCGGGAGCGGGGAGTTCACCGCGACGGACGCGGCGGGCCAGCGCCGTGCCGTCCTCGACTACCAGCGCGTAGGCCGATACGTGGTCGACGCCGGCGCCGATCGCGGCGTCGACGGAGCGGCGCAGGTCGTCGTCGGTCTCCCCCGGCGTGCCGTAGATGAGGTCGAGGTTGACGTGCTCGAAGCCGGCGGCGCGCGCGTCGGCGGCCGCGGCGAGCGCCCGGCCCGGGGAGTGCACGCGGTCCAGGGCGGCCAGCACGTGCGGGGCGGTCGACTGCATGCCCAGCGACAGCCGGGTGAAGCCTGCCGTTCGCAATTCGGCCAATAGTTCGGGCGAGGTCGACTCGGGGTTGGCCTCGGTGGTCACCTCAGCGCCCGCGGCCAACGGGAAGTTCGCTCGGATCGCCTCGAGCACCGCGGCCAGTCGTTGCCCGCCCAGCATCGACGGGGTGCCGCCGCCGACGAACACCGTGTCCACCGGTCGCGCCCCGACGCGGCCGGCCGCCAACTCCAGCTCGGTCCGCAGCGCCGCCAACCAGCCGTCGGGGTTGGCCCCGCCCAGCTCGGCCGGGGTGTAGGTGTTGAAGTCGCAGTAGCCGCAGCGGGTCGCGCAGAACGGCACGTGGACGTAGATTCCGAACGCGCCAGTCATCGTTCCAGTCTGGCAGAGTCGACTTTCGCTCAGCACGAGCCGAAGAACGGGCCGGTTGGAGCCGATTGGGCCCGTCGTGGCACAATGGCCGACGTGACTGCCGCCCGCACCCCCGCCACCCGCGTCGCGCTGGTGGTTCGTCGGCACGTCGACTTCAAGCGCGTGTGTAGCTGTCGCTGTCTGCCCTAACGCCGTAGACCTGTCCACCTGTACTTTCAGCTGGCCGCCGGATCTGCGCCGCCGGACAGCCACCGGTGACCACAGTGCGATCCACACGCCGGCTCCCTGACGAAGGGGCCATCACATGACCCAGGCCACCCCCAAGCCCGCCAAGCGCCCGAAGGGCGAGGGCCAGTGGGCGCTCGGCTACCGCGAGCCGCTGAACGCCAACGAGCAGGCGAAGAAGGACGACAACCCGCTCAACGTGCGTGCCCGCATCGAGGACATCTACGCCAAGGGCGGTTTCGAGAGCATCGACAAGGGCGACCTGCGCGGCCGGTTCCGCTGGTGGGGTCTCTACACCCAGCGCAAGCCCGGCTACGACGGCACGTGGACCGGTGACGACAACACAGACATGCTCGAAGACGAGTACTTCATGCTGCGGGTGCGTTGCGACGGCGGCGCCCTGACCGCCGCGGCACTGCGCACCCTCGGCGGCATCTCGACCGAGTTCGCCCGCGACACCGCCGACATCTCCGACCGCGAGAACGTGCAGTACCACTGGATCCGCGTGGAGGACATGCCGGAGATCTGGCGCCGCCTCGACGAGGTGGGCCTGTACACGACCGAGGCCTGCGGGGACTGCCCCCGCGTGGTGCTGGGGTCGCCCCTCGCCGGTGAATCGCTCGACGAGGTGATCGACGGGACGCCCGCGATCGACGAGATCGTCAAGCGCTACATCGGCAAGCCCGAGTACTCGAACCTGCCCCGCAAGTTCAAGAGCGCGATCTCCGGTCTGCAGGACGTCGTGCACGAGGTCAACGACGTCGCGTTCATCGGCGTCAACCATCCCGAGCACGGCCCCGGCTTCGACCTCTGGGTCGGCGGCGGCCTGTCCACCAACCCGATGCTGGGCCAGCGCGTCGGGGCGTGGGTCCCGCTCGACGAGGTGCCCGACGTCTGGGAGGGCGTGGTCTCGGTGTTCCGCGACTACGGCTACCGCCGCCTGCGCTCCAAGGCCCGGCTGAAGTTCCTCATCAAGGACTGGGGCGTGGAGAAGTTCCGCCAGGTTCTCGAGACCGAGTACCTGAAGCGGCCGCTCATCGATGGACCGGCGCCCGAGCCGGTCACCCGGCCCATCGACCACGTCGGCGTGCAGAAGCTGAAGAACGGCCTCAACGCCGTCGGCGTCGCGCCGATCGCCGGCCGCGTGTCGGGCACGATCCTGACGAAGGTGGCCGACCTCGCCGAGTCGGTCGGGTCGGACCGCATCCGCTTCACGCCGTATCAGAAGCTGGTCATCCTCGACGTGCCCGACGACAAGATCAGCGAGCTGACCGTCGGCCTCGACGCCCTCGGCCTGCCGTCGCGTCCGTCGCACTGGCGGCGAAACCTGATGGCCTGCACGGGAATCGAGTTCTGCAAGCTGTCGTTCGCCGAGACGCGCAAGCGCAGCCAGACACTGGTCCCCGAGCTCGAGCAGCGCCTCGAGGACGTCAACGCCCAACTCGACGTGCCCGTGACGGTCAACATCAACGGCTGCCCCAACTCGTGCGCGCGCATCCAGGTCGCCGACATCGGCTTCAAGGGCCAGATGGTCGACGACGGGGACGGACCCGTCGAGGGCTTCCAGGTCCACCTCGGTGGCAGCCTCGGTCTCGACAGCGGGTTCGGCCGGAAACTGCGTCAACACAAGGTGACGAGCGCGGAGCTGGGTGACTACATCGACAGGGTCGTGCGCAACTTCGTGAAACAACGCGAGGGCGGAGAGCGTTTCGCAGAGTGGGCATTGAGAGCAGACGAGGCGGATTTGCGATGAGCCCGTACGCGACGAGCGGAGTGAGTGAATGACTGACGTGACGATGACCGAACGCGACCTGGTCCAACTGGCCGAGCGCGGGGCGGCCGAGCTCGACGGTGCCAGCGCCGAGGACCTGCTGCGATGGACCGACGAGAACTTCGGCGGCGAGTACGTCGTGGCCTCGAACATGCAGGACGCCGTGCTGGTCGCGATGGCCGCCAAGGTGCGCCCCGGGGTCGACGTGCTGTTCCTCGACACGGGCTACCACTTCGCGGAGACCATCGGCACCCGCGACGCCGTCGAGGCCGTCTACGGGGTCAACGTGGTCAACGTCACGCCCGAGCACAGCGTCGCCGAACAGGATCGGCTGCTCGGAAAAGACCTGTTCGCCCGTGACCCATCGGCGTGCTGCCGCATGCGCAAGGTCGAACCGCTCGGCCGGGCGTTGCAGGGCTACTCGGCGTGGGTGACCGGCATTCGCCGCATCGAAGCGCCGACCCGCGCGAACGCACCGCTGATCAGCTTCGACAAGGCCTTCGGCCTGGTGAAGATCAACCCGATCGCCGCGTGGTCCGACGACGACATGCAGGCCTACATCGACGCCAACGACATCCTCGTCAATCCCCTGGTCTTCGAGGGCTACCCCTCCATCGGGTGTGCGCCGTGCACGGCCAAGCCGCTCGCCGGCGAAGACCCCCGCAGCGGACGCTGGGCGGGTCAGTCGAAGACGGAGTGCGGGCTGCACGCGTCGTGACGCCGGCACCGAGCCTGATCCTCGCCGCGCACGGCAGCGTGGATCCGCGCTCAACGGCCGTCGCCGAGGCCCTGGCCGGGCGGATCCGCCGCCTGCGGCCCGGCCTCGACGTGCGGGCCGCCTTCCTCGAGAAGTCGGCGCCGTTCGTCGGTGACGTCCTCGCCGAGGTGGCGGCGACCGGTGGCTCCGCCGTGGCGGTGCCCATGCTGCTGGCCTCCGCGCACCACGCCGGCGTCGACCTGCCCTCGGTCATCGAACGCTCAGGTGCCGTCGTCGACCAGGCGGCCGTGCTCGGCGAAGATCCGGCGCTCATCAGCCTGCTGGGACACCGGTTGGCCGAAGCGGGGGTATCGGCGGACCGATCCGACGTCGGCGTCGTCGTGGTCGCCGTCGGCTCGTCGAGTGCGGCGGCCAACGCGCGCACGGCCACACTCGGTCCCCTGCTCGAAGCCAGGACCCGCTGGGCCGTCGAGGTCGCGTTCGCCACGGGGCCGCATCCGACGGTCGGCGAGGCCGCCGAGAGGTTGCGCAGCCGCGGCGCCCATCGACTCGTGGTCGCGCCGTGGTTCCTGGCCCCCGGCCGGATCACCGACCGCGTGGCGAAAGTGGCTGGCGGCCTTGGCATTCCGATGTCCGCACCCCTGGGCGCGCACAACCTGGTCGCGGGCACGCTGCTCGACCGGTACGACGAGGCGCTGTCCGCGCGGATCGCGGCCTGACGACCGACGGCACGAACGCCGTCAGGCCTTGGTCAGCGCCGTGACGTCGCCGACCTGGTCCACCGGCGGGAACGACGCGCCCCCGGGGATGGACGGCACCCGGGTGGCGCGGACGTAGACGGTGTCACCGGCCTTCAATCCGAGCGCCTCGGCGTCGCCGCGGGTGATCTGCGCCGTGAACGGCGCGTGGTCCGCAGCCCCGGTGAGCTCGACGCGAACTTCGAAGCCCAACACCGCGATTCGATCGATCGTGGCGCGAATGACGCCGGTCGAGGAGACGGTGCCGTCGGCCTGGGCGATCGCCATGTCGGGGTTGCGGCCGACGCGAATGTCGTGCGGGCGCACCAGCGATCCGTTCAACGACGACACGGCGCCGAGGAACGACATGACGAAACCGTTGGCGGGGTTGTCGTAGACGTCGGTCGGCGACCCCACCTGCTCGATGCGTCCCTTGTTCAACACGGCGATGCGGTCGGCGACGTCCAACGCCTCGGCCTGGTCGTGCGTGACCAGGACGGTCGTGACGTGCACCTCGTCGTGCAAGCGGCGCAGCCAGGCGCGCAGATCCTCGCGCACCTTGGCGTCGAGCGCGCCGAACGGCTCGTCGAGGAGCAACACCTGGGGGTCCACGGCGAGCGCCCGGGCCAGCGCCATGCGCTGACGCTGACCGCCCGACAGCTGAGCCGGATAGCGGGTCTGGAAGCCGGCCAGCCCGACCGTCTCCAGCAGGCTGTCGACCTTGTCCTTGATCTCCGCCTTGGGGCGCTTGCGGATCTTGAGCCCGAAGGCGACGTTGTCGCGCACCGTGAGGTGCTTGAAGGCGGCGTAGTGCTGGAACACGAACCCGATGCCGCGGCGCTGCGGGGGCACCCCGGTGACGTCCTGGCCCTTGATGGTGATGGCGCCGGTGTCGGGCTGGTCGAGCCCGGCGATGGCGCGCAGCAACGTCGACTTACCCGAGCCGCTGGGACCCAGTAGCGCCGTCAGCGAGCCCTCCGGCACGTCGAAGTCGACGTCGTCGAGCGCGACGAAGTCGCCGTAGCGCTTGTTGGCGCCGCGCACCGTGATGGCGTTGGTGGTCATAGCAAATCCTTCTCGTTGAAGCCTATTTTGCCGCGCGTTGACGTCGGGCGTCGAGGACCACCTGGACGACCAGCACGAACACCGCCACCGTCATCAGCAGGGTCGACACCGCGTAGGCGCCGTATTCGTCGGCCCGGCTGTAGCGGTCGGACACCAGCAGGGTCAGGGTCTGCGACGTGCCGGGCAGGTTCGACGACACCATGATGACGGCGCCGTACTCGCCCAGTGTGCGGGCGACGGTCAGCACGATCCCGTAGGTGAGACCCCACCGGATCGAGGGCAACGTGATGCGCCAGAACGTCTGCCACCACTGCGAGCCCAGCGTCGACGCCGCTTCCTCCTGGTCGGTGCCGAGCTCGTAGAGCAGCGGTTCGACCTCGCGGATGACGAACGGCACCGTCACGAAGATGCTGGCGAGCACGATGCCCGGCAGCCCGAAGATGATCTTGAAGCCGAGGTTCTGCTCGACGAACCCCAGCAGCCCCGCCGAACCCCACAGCAGAATCAGCGCGACGCCCACGACGACCGGGGACACGGCGAACGGCAGGTCGATGACCGCCTGCAGAATGCTCTTGCCACGAAAACGACTGCGCGCCAACACCAATGCGGTGGGAACGCCGAACAGCACGTTGAGCGGGACGACGATCGCGAGCACCAGTAGCGACAGCTGCAGTGCCGACTGCGCGGCGGGTGTGGTGATGGAGGCGAAGAAGACGCCGAGGCCCGGCGCGAAGGTCCGCCACAGGATCAGCCCCACCGGCACGACGACGAGCGCCACCACGTAGGCCAGCGCCAGGTACCGCAGCAGGTACTTCACCGGACGTGACGGTGTCATCGCGCCTGCTCCTCGCGCTTGGCTGCCCGCGAGCCGACGAGGCGCAGGACGAACAGCACCAGGAACGACACGACGAGCAGGACGATCGAGATGGCCGCGGCGCCGATCGGGTCGTCGTTCTCGATCAGCGTGCGGATCCACTGCGAGGACACCTCGGTGGTGCCGGGCACCGCGCCGCCGATCAGCACGACCGAACCGAACTCGCCGATCGCGCGGGAGAAGGCCAACCCGGCGCCCGACAGCAACGACGGCAGGAGCGCGGGCAGCACGACCCGCAGGAAGATCGTCGGCCCGTTGGCCCCGAGCGACGCGGCTGCCTCCTCCACCTCGCGGTCGAGTTCGAGCAGCACGGGTTGGACCGAGCGCACCACGAACGGCAACGTGACGAACAGCAGGGCGACGCCGATGCCGAGCTTGGTGTGCTGCAGGTGCAGTCCGACGGGGCTGTACGGACCGTAGAGCGCCAGCATGACCAGGCTCGCGACGATCGTCGGCAGGGCGAACGGCAGGTCGATCACCGCGTCGACGAGGCGCTTGCCCGGGAACTCGTCCCTGGTCAGCACCCAGGCCACCAGCAGGCCGAACACCAGGTTGACCACGGTGACGGCCGCCGACACCGACAGCGTGACCTCGAACGACGCCAGCGCCGAGTTGGAGGTCACCGCGTTCCAGAACGCGCTCCACCCGCCACTGACCGACTGCCACAGGATGGCCGCGAGTGGCAGCAGCACGATGACGCTGAGCCACAGCGTCGCCATCCCCACCCGCAGCGACGTCGTGCCGAAGCGGCGGCGCGGAAGGGTCGCGGCCGGACCCCCACCCGACGGGGGCCGCGCCGCGTCCGGAATCGGCGCGAGCCCCGTCGTCATCCGGTGGCCTGCTTGTAGATCTTGGTGATCGAGCCGTTGTCCTTGTCGAACAGCGACGGGTCGACCGTGCTCCAGCCGCCGAGATCCTGGATGGTGTACAGCGTCGTGGGCATCGGGAAGTCGTTGGTGAAGTCGGCGGCCACCGCGGGATCGACGGGCCGGAAACCGGCTTGGGCCCAGATCTTTTGAGCGTCGGCGGTGTAGAGGTAGTTCTTCAGCGCGTTGGCCTGATCGGGGTGCGTGGTGGTCGACACCACCGCGACGGGGTTCTCGATCTTGAACGTCGTCGGCGGGTTGACGTGCTCGACCGGCTTGCCCTGCCGCTCGGTGTTGATGGCCTCGTTCTCATAGCTGATCAAGACGTCACCGGTGCCTTGGACGAACAGGTCGGTGGCCTCGCGTCCGGAACCCGGCCGGGTCTTGACGTGCTGGGTCACCAGCTTGTCGACGAAGTCCAGCCCGGCGGCCGGATCCTTGCCCCCGTTGCTCTTCGCGGCGTACGGCGCCAACAGGTTCCACTTGGCCGACCCCGAACTGAGCGGGCTCGGGGTGACCACCTCGATGCCCGGCTTGAGCAGGTCGTCCCAATCCTTGATGCCCTTCGGGTTGCCCTTGCGGACGACCAGGGAGACGACCGAGGTGAACGGGATTCCCTTAGTGGCGTCGGTGTTCCAGTCCTTGGCCACCTTGTTGGCCTTGACCAGACGGGCCACGTCGGGCTCGACGGAGAAGTTGACGATGTCGGCGGGCTTGCCGTCGACCACGCCGCGGGACTGGTCCCCCGACGCGCCGTAGGACGCCGTCACCGCGATGCCCTTGCCCTCCGGGGTCGCCGAGAACGCCGGCAGGATCTTGCTCCAGCCGGGCTCGGGTACCGAGTAGGCGACCAGGGTCAGCGTGGTGGCGGCGGCGGGCTGGCTACTGCCCCCCGCGACGTCACTGGACCCGCCGTTGCACCCGGCGATGAGGGTGGCGGTGACGGCGAGGGCACCGACGGCGGTAAGCGACCGCTTCGACGGCTTCGTGATGGACATGTGGTGGGGCCTTTCCTAGCGACGACGGAATGGGGTGGAAAATCCGTCGCGCGGAAAGGGACGTATCAGTCGCCGGGTACGAGGACCGCTGTCACCGACACCACACCGCTCAACGGGATGGAGTCAGCGACAACAGTGCACATCGGCTACAGCGCAATTACCCACGGCAATGAGGGCCAGGACATGGCTCTCGGTAGTGCCGGACGCTGCATACACGGGCCGAATCCTAACAGACCGCCACGACCGCACCTCAGCGCGCGAGCAGCCACATCACGACGACGAGCAACAGCAGCGCGACCAGCACCAGGGTGACCCGCGAGCGGGGCATTCCGGTCACGACGGGTCCTCGTCGGTGTGGCGGGCCCGCTGGATCGCGCGGATGCCGTTGCCGAGCGCTCCGTCGAGCACGACGGCGACCGCGTAGGCCAGCAGCAGGACGACGGGCATGACGACCACCGTCTGGGCGACGAACCCGAGCCCCGAGAGCCACAGTTCGACGCCGTCCCACCAATTGAGGATGCCGCTCATGGCTCCACCCTACGAGCACGGCACCCACGGCCAGCCACATCGTCCTGCTCGCAGCGACTTCTGCGCGCAGTGGACCCCCCGTTGCCACGAGTAGACGACGGGTGCCCGCGCGGTCGATGATGTCGTGATGCTACAGCACACCGAGCCCGACGACGCGGCCAGCGAGACCGAACACGTGCAGGAGGCGGCCTATACCGTCACCGCGCCCGTGCCCTATGCGCCCGGCGGACCGCTGCGCAACCCGTTCCCGCCGATCGCCGACTACGGCTTCCTCTCCGATTGCGAGAACACGTGCCTGGTGTCGTCGGCCGGATCGGTGGAGTGGCTGTGCGTGCCGAGGCCCGACTCCCCCAGCGTCTTCGGCGCGATCCTCGACCGCGGCGCCGGCCACTTCCGGCTCGGGCCGTACGGGGTGACGGTGCCGTCGGCCCGCCGCTATCTGCCCGGCAGCCTCATCATGGAGACCACGTGGCAGACCCACACCGGCTGGCTCATCGTCAGGGACGCCCTGGTGATGGGCCCGTGGCACGACCTGGATACCCGTTCGCGGACCCACCGCCGCACGCCGATGGACTGGGACGCCGAGCACATCCTGCTGCGCACCGTGCGGTGCGTCAGCGGGGTGGTCGAGCTGGTGATGAGTTGCGAGCCGTCGTTCGACTACCACCGCGAACCCGCCACGTGGGAGTACTCGGCGGCCGCGTACGGCGAGGCGATCGCGCGCGCCAGCAAGAACCCCGAGGCCCATCCGACGCTGCGGCTCACCACCAACCTGCGCATCGGACTCGAGGGGCACGAGGCGCGGGCGCGGACCCGGCTCACCGAGGGCGACAACGTCTTCGTCGCGCTCAGCTGGTCGGGCCACCCCGCACCGCAGACCTTCGACGAGGCCGCCGACAAGATGTGGAAGACCAGCGAGTCCTGGCGGCAGTGGATCAACATCGGCGACTTCCCCGACCATCCGTGGCGCTCCTACCTCCAGCGCAGCGCGTTGACGCTGAAGGGCCTGACCTACTCCCCGACCGGTGCGCTACTCGCGGCGAGCACCACGTCGCTACCGGAAACTCCTCAGGGCGAACGCAATTGGGATTACCGCTACGCGTGGGTGCGCGATTCGACGTTCGCGCTGTGGGGCCTGTACACACTGGGCCTCGACCGCGAGGCCGACGACTTCTTCTCGTTCATCGCCGACGTCTCGGGCGCCAACAACGGCGAGCGCCATCCTCTTCAGGTGATGTACGCCGTCGGAGGCGAACGCTATCTCGTCGAAGAAGAGCTCAATCACCTCTCCGGCTATGACAATTCGCGTCCGGTGCGCATCGGCAACGGTGCGTTCGATCAGATGCAGCACGACATTTGGGGCACCATGCTGGATTCGGTGTACCTGCATGCCAAGTCGCGCGAGCAGATCCCCGAGATGCTGTGGCCGGTGCTGAAACTTCAGGTCGAGGAGGCCATCGCCCACTGGCGCGAGCCCGATCGCGGGATCTGGGAGGTGCGCGGCGAACCGCAGCACTTCACGTCGAGCAAGGTCATGTGCTGGGTGGCGCTGGACCGGGGCTCGAAACTCGCCGACCTGCAGGGCGAGAAGAGCTATGCCCAGCAGTGGCGGGCGATCGCCGAAGAGATCAAGAACGACATCCTGGCCCACGGCGTCGATCACCGCGGGGCGCTGACGCAGCGCTACGGCGACGACGCGCTGGACGCCTCCCTGCTGCTCGTCCCCCTGGTGCGGTTCCTACCGTCCGACGATCCGCGGGTGCGGGCGACCGTGTTGGCCATCGCCGACGAGCTGACCGAGAACGGCCTGGTGCTGCGCTACCGCACCGAGGAGACCGACGACGGACTGACCGGCGAGGAGGGCTCGTTCACCATCTGCTCGTTCTGGCTGGTGTCGGCCCTGGTGGAGATCGGCGAGATCAGCCGTGCCAAGCACCTGTGCGAGCGACTGCTCTCCTTCGCCAGCCCGCTGCACCTCTACGCCGAGGAGATCGAACCGCGCACCGGACGGCATCTGGGCAACTTCCCCCAGGCGTTCACCCACCTGGCGCTGATCAACGCCGTCGTGCACGTGATCCGGGCCGAGGAGGAAGCCGACAGCACCGGCGTCTTCCAGCCCGCCAACGCGCCAATGTAGGTCTCGGCCCTACCCGACGAGCGGCTTGCCCAGGGGAAGTGCCCGACCGCCGGTCTCCTCCCACAGCGCCGCGACGTAGTAGTAGGCGACGAGACCGACGAAGGCGAAGACGAACCACCCGCCGGCCTTCGTCAATGCCGTAGTGCCCGTGAGGTTTCCGATTAGCAGCAGCACCAACGCCACGTCGACGATGGCCAACAGCAGCGGGTAGGTCCACGGTAGGCGGAGGACCAGCACCGTCAGCAGGCCTATCGTCAGCAACCAACTGCCGAGCCACAGTGCCGTCGTCTGGCCCACGTCGGCCGCGGCGATGCCGAACCAGCCGTGCACGAGGCCCAGCGACAGCGCCGCGTAGCTTGCGTAGAAGCCGAAGAACACCCCGTAGACCGTGGCGTTGACGTTCTGGTTCAGCGCCGCCGCCCAGATGGTGGCCAGCAGGAGTCCAATGGCCGTGGCAGACAACAGTATCGGCACCGCCGCGGCGGCCACGTCCACGATGCCGGTGTTGGTCAGGCCGAGGCCGAATCCGCCGGCGATCACCAGTGGCAGCGCCAGTAGCCCGGGCTTGCCCTCCGTCGGGGTAGCCGGCGGAGCGACGGTTCGCTCGATGATGATGGGAGCCTCGATGGCAAGGTCGGTCATTGCGCCTCTTCTCGGGTGGATTGACGAAACATAGGCCGTCATGCGCCCGCGCGTAGAGACTTGCGATCAGCCCGAAGGAATGACGCCGGGGCGGGTCTGAAGGCATGATCCCGTCCGCAGGCGTCATCATTGGTTGACGATCGTCATCAATCGTTGACGCCCGCAGGGGGCATGACCCTTTCAGAGAGGCGCCGGCGTCATGCGCCTACGCGCAGAGACGTGCGTTCAGCCCGAGGGAATGACGCCGGGGCGGGTCTGAAGGCATCATCCCGTCCGCAGGCGTCATCATTGGTTGACGATCGTCATCAATCGTTGACGCCCGCAGGGGGCATGGTCCTTTCAGAGAGGCGCCACTACACAGAGGAGCGCCACTACACGCGCGCGGGCACCGACAGGGGCTGGGAGATCTCGTCGGCGAGCGAGGTGTCGGTGAACGCGCCGCGGTACTGTGCGGCGGGATGGGTGGCAGGCAGTCGGTCGGCTCCGCCACCGGAGAGCTTGTGCCGCAGCGTTCCTGACTTGTCGACGGTCAGCAGCCCGCGCTTGCGCAGCTCGGGAAACAGGTTCTCGGCGATGTCGGAGAACGTCCCCGGCCGGACGGCGTGGAACACGTTGACGCCGTCGATGCCCGCGTCGCGCCATTCCTCGAGCTTGTCCGCGACCTCCTCGGGCGAGCCCACGATGCGGCTGCTGCGTTCGAACGCGCGGCCGAGATCGGCGATCGTGGGATCGGTGGTTCCCGCTGCCTCTCCCGCGAACCGGGCCCACCCCTGCACCCCCTGCACCTCGCCGAGATCCGACAGTCGAGTGTCGAGCGGCAGGGCACCGGCGTCCACGCCCGCATCACCGAGGATGTGGCACAACACCCCCTCCAGCGAGACCAGTTCCTCCATCCGCGCTTCCTTCTCCCTGGCCTCCTCGCTGGTGCGACCCACGATGAGTGACAGCCCCTGGAAGAACTTCACGTCATACGGGTCGCGGCCGTATTCGGCTGCGAGCGCACGGGTCTCGCCGATCAGGCCCCTGGCCGACTCCGGGTTCGGGCTCGAGATGAAGACGCCCTCGGCGTTGCGCG
Source organism: Mycolicibacterium madagascariense (assembly GCF_010729665.1). NCBI lineage: Bacteria > Bacillati > Actinomycetota > Actinomycetes > Mycobacteriales > Mycobacteriaceae > Mycobacterium > Mycolicibacterium madagascariense. The sequence continues at coordinate 3,845,885 of NZ_AP022610.1, forward strand.
CCGAGAACCGTTGTCCCACAGGAGAAGCGCCCGCCTGGAACAGCACCGGCGTCCGCTGCGGCGACGGCGTGACGAAGTGCGGACCCTCCACCGAGTAGTGGGTGCCGACGTGGTTGATCTTGTGAATCTTGGTGGGATCGGCGTAGACGCCTGCCTCCTTGTCGGCCCGCAGGGCGTCGTCGTCCCAGGAGCCCTCCCACAGCTTGTACGCCACGTCGACGTACTCCTGGGCGATCTCGTAGCGCAGGTCGTGTTCGACGAGCCTGTCGTGGCCGAAGTTGCGATAGGTGTTGTCGGAGAAGCTGGTCACGATGTTCCAGCCGACCCGGCCGTCGGTGTAGTGGTCCAGCGACGAGATGCGGCGGGCGAAGTCGAACGGCAGGCTCTGGGCGATCGAGCTGGTGTACACCAGGCCCAGGTGCTGGGTCGCGGTGGCCAGGGCCGAGATGAGCACCGACGGATCGTTGGTGGGGATCTGCATGCCCTGCTCGGCGACCAACCGGTAGGACCCGTTCCAGGGCGACCGCAGACCGGTGACGTCGGCGAAGAACATCTGGTCGTAACCCGCCTGGTCCAGGAACCTGGCGAGGTCGACCCAGTGCTTCAAGGAGTTGATCTCGTGGTTGTCCGCCTGCGGATCGCGCCACAGTCCGTGGATGACGTGCGACGGCGTGTTCATCACGAACGCCGAGAAGTAGAGCGGACGGTCCTGCGCGGGCTTGGGCACGAAGCTCCTTCGACGGGAGTGTTGCTGGGTGGGGGTCAGATGGTCGAGAACAGCGCGCCGCCCACGACGATGACGACCACGGCGAACGACAGCGCGAGCCAGGGCCACCACGTCGGCGCGCTCACGCGTGCACTCCCCAGCCGAACACCCGCGAGGTTAGTAGGACCAGCCCCAGCGAGACGACGGCGACGACGACCAGACCGATGACGGCCACCACCAGCGGACGCCACCCCGTCCGGGCCAGCTCGCGGATGTTGGTGTTGAGGCCGACGCCGGCGAAGGTCAGCAGGAAGGCCCACTTCGACACGTTCGCCAAATTGGCCACCTGCCCCTTCGACAGCCAGCCCGCCGTCGCGATCGCGGACACCGCGAGGAAGCCGAGCACGAACTTCGGGAATTTGGTCCACACGAACCGGGCCTTGGCAGCGACTCCCGGGGCGACCTGGTCGGCCTCGCCGCGGGCCGCCCAGTAGAGCGCGAAGCCGAGGACCACGAACCCTATGAGGGCGTTGCGGACCGACTTCACCAGGACGGCGACCTTGCCCGCCTCGTCGGAGAACAGGAACCCCGTCGCGGTGGTCTCGGCGGTGTTGTCGACGGCGAGACCCGCCCACAGCCCGAACTCGTGGTCGCTCAACCCGATGAGGTGCCCGAGCGGCGGGAGGGTAAACAGCGCCACGGCCCCCAGCGCGAGGATCGCGGCGATGGCGTAGCCGACGTCGGAGTTGCGCGCCCGGATGGCGCCCTTGGACGCGATGATGGCCGACACCCCGCAGATCGACGTGCCGATGGCGAGCAGCGACCCCAGCTTGCCGGACAGCCCGAAGAGCCGGGCCGCGCCGAGGATGATCGCACCGGCCACCGTCATGTCGACGAGGATCTGAATCAGACTGGTACCGCCCAGCTTGAGCACGTCGCCGAGGATGAACCGCGACCCGAGGGCCACGATCCCGATCTTCAGCCAGAACTCGTAGGTCTGCACACCGGGGCGGAAGATGCGATGCAGGCCAACGGTATTCGTGATCAGCAGCCCAATCAGAATCGCCCACAGCACGTATTCGATGTCGGGCACGGTCCAGTGCTCGTGCTTGGCCAACGCATTCCAGCCGATCTGGGCGTACTTGCCGAGCAGTCCCACGACGATCAGCAGGAGCACCCCCGGCACGTAGGCCAGCAGGTTGGTGGTGGTGAAGGTCGCCTCGGAGTAGTCCTCCTCGGGCGCAACGGACGTCGTGCTCATCGGTTCACCACGGAATCTTCGGTAGGAGGTCGACGACGGCGAGCGCGGCCACGGCGCCGGCGATGATGGTGGCCCACCAGTCGACGCCGACGCGCGCGTACCAGGGCTCGGAAGTCGGTTCGCGGGCGGGCTGGCTCACCGGACGCTCCTCTCACGGTTGATCGTCAGTGAATGTTCGGTCCCGAGCCCAGCTGGCCACAAGAGATCGAATCGTCGTGATCGCTGGCCGCCCTACGTCGCGACGTACGGTCAGAAGTAGCCGCTGCCCGGCAGTTTCGTACCCCGTACGTGGTAGGCGCCGATGGCCTGCGCCTTGTACGACGCGGGGTTGTGCGACGCCAGCGTGCGGATGTTTCGCCAATGTCGGTCCAGCAGATGGGCGGTGCGCACGACCGAGGCGCCGCCGACGTCGAAGATCTGCGTGGCCGCCTTCTGCCCGAGTGCGTCGACGACGACCTTGGCGTTGGCCGCGTGAAGGGACGCCGCGTGCGCCCACTCGAGCTCCGGGTCGGCACCGCGGGCAGCGGCGTCGAACGCGACGGCCAGCGTGTCGGCCGCCGCGAGCACCGTCGCCTCGGCGGCGAACGCCGCGGCGGCGATCTCACCGATCTCGCGCTGCAGCAGGGGGTCGTCCGGCGCCGACGGCGTCGGCGCCCACGCGAAGCTCCGCGACCGCTGGTGGACGTGGGCCACCGCATCGTCACGCAAGGCGTGTAGCACACCGGCCACCAATGCCGTCACGTACAGCTGAAAGAAGGCTCCCGACAGGTACATCGGGGCGGGTTCGGTGCCGCCGGCGGTCGACTCCACGCGCAGCACCTCGTCGGCGGCCACCGCGACGTCCTCGAAGATCGCGGTGCCGGTACCCGTGGCCCGCTGCCCCATGCCGTCCCAGTCGTCGAGCACCGTCACGCCCGTGCGGTCGGTCGGCACCAGCGCCAGCACCGTGACTCCGTCCGGGTCGCTGGCCATCACCTCGGCGTAGTCGGCGTACAGCGTGCCCGTGGTGAAGTACTTCCTACCGTTCAAGCGAAAGCCGTCGCCGTAGGGCAGCAGCCTGGTCTGCCAGGCGAACTCACCGACCGTGGTCGTGCCGAGCTCGGTCGAGGCATTGCCGACGATCTTGCCGCTGAGCGCGAGGTCGATGGCGCGCCTGCGCTCGGCGGGATCGAGGCGCAGCCGCTCCTCCACGTGCGCGAAGTGCCCGCGCAGGATGTGCGCGACGTTCACGTCGACCCTCGCCAACGCGACGACCGTCGCGAACAGCTCACGCAGGGTGGCTCCCCCACCCCCGTCCTCGGCAGGAACGCGTAGCGCACCCAGTCGCGCTCGTCGAACCAGATCGATTGCCGCATGGGGACGTTCACCGGAGCGCTCCCGCTCGAGGGCACCCGACCCGATGGCGGTGATGAGGTCGGCCAGTCGAACCGATCCTACGGTGACCGGAGACGCGACTGCGGTCATTTCACGATCAGCTTCCGTTGCGAGGCCATCGTGAACACCGCGGCGACGATGATCACCAGACCCTTGATGATGGTCTGCGTGTAGTCGGCGGCCCCAATCTGGTTGAGCCCGTTCGACAACACGGTGAGGATGAGCACGCCGAGGACGGTCCGTCCGACGCCACCGACGCCACCGGAGAGCGCCGTGCCTCCGATGACGATCGCGGCGACGGAGTCGAGCAGGATCGTCGATCCCGTCGTCGGACCCGCCGCACCCAGTTGCGCCGTGAGCAGCAGGCCGGCCAGGCCCGCGGTGATGCCGGAGACGACGAGGATCACGACCTTGACCCTCCGGGTGCTCACGCCGGCGAGTTCGACGACCCGTTCGTTACCGCCGACCGCATACACGTAGAGGCCGAACCTGGTGCGGCGGGCGAAGAACCACACGACGAGGAAGGCCACGATGGCGATCAGTGCCGCGTTCTGCACGTTGGGGATCAGCTGCCCGATCGCAAGGTCGCGGATGCCCTCGTCGGTGAAGTTGATCGTGCTGCCCTGCAGGATGGTCAGACCGATGCCGGCGAACAACGAGAGAGTGCCGAGGGTCGCGATGAACGACGGCACCCTACCGTAGGCGAACACCACCCCGTTCAGTAACCCGATGGCCGCGCCGACCCCAATGGCGATGAGCAACACCAGGATTGGATTGCCGACGCCGGCGTTGATCGACGAGGCGAGGACGGCTCCGGTGAGCAGTGCGATGGATCCGACCGAGAGGTCGACGCTGCCCGCGACGATGACGAGCGTGGCGCCGAGCGAGGCGAGCAGCAGGATGCCCGCCTGACCGCTGATCAGTGTCAGGTTGGCCGCGCTGAGGAACGCATCGGCGCGGACGGAGAAGTAGGCGAAGAGGGCGAGCAGCGCGATCAACGGAAGTACGTCGCGAACGACGTTGATCCGCTTGCGGATTCCCACCGGCGATCGCAGACCGGCGTCCTGGTCCGCGGGTGCGTCGAGGGTGGGGGCAGCAGTGGTGAGTTCGGTGGTCATGGCCTCATCCGACGGTGGTGGGAACGGTGGGTCGAGTGGCGCCGGGAATCATCCTGGCGACGAGGTCGTGCTCGTCCGGTTTCGCGCCGGGTGGGGCGTCGACGGTGGCGGAGATCCGTCCGTTCGTGATGACCACGATGCGGTTGGACAGCCCGATCAACTCCGGCAGGTCGTCACTGACCAGGATCACTGCGGTGCCCGCCGCCGCGACCTGCCGCAGTAGGTCGTAGATGCCCTCGCGCGCACCGGTGTCGACGCCCTGGGTGGGTTCGTCGAGGATCAGCACCTGGGGTTGACGCAACAACCACTTGGCGATGAGGACCTTCTGCGCGTTGCCACCCGAGAGCGATGACACGGGGGCGTCGATGCCCTCGGCGACGATGCCGAGTTCGGTGACGTAGCGCTCGGTCGCCTTCCTGGCCAGCCCGACGGCCCACAGACCCACCCGCTTGGTGGCGAATCTGTCGTGCAGCGAGGCCAATTGGACGTTCTCGACGAGTGACGCCGACGTGATGAGGCCCTTCTCGGAGCGGTCCGGCGGCACGTAGGCGATGCCTGCCCGCACGTGGTCGCCGACGGAACCGGACACCTCTTCGCCGTTGACGAGCACCCTGCCCTCGGTGGGTCTCACGACCCCGGCGATGATCTCGCCAAGCACGCGCTTGCCCGATCCCTCGGTACCCGCCAGCCCGACGATCTCGCCGGGTGCCACCTCGAGCGACGCGTCCGCGAGCACCCCCGCGCCCGCCACCCGGTCGACCACCAGGCGCGGCGGCGTGTCGGCCGCGACGTCGCGCTGGGCCTGTTCGCGGTAGTAGTTCTGCGTCCGCACGCGGCCCACCATCAGGCGGTGCAGTTCTCCCTCGTCAGTGCCTGCAGTCGGTCGATGTCCCACTGACTCACCGTCTTTGAAGACGGTGATCCGATCGGTCGTCTGCAGGATCTCCGGCAACCGGTGTGACACGAACACCACGGCGGCCACTCCGCGCAACCGCTGCAGCAGCCGCAGGAAGTTGTCCTCGTGCTCCTGGTCCAGGGCCGTGGTCGGCTCGTCGAACAGCACTACGGGACGTTCGACCTCGAGCAGTTCTGCCAGCGCGGTCACCCGGGCGATGTCGACGCTCTGCTTCTGCCCCGGGGTGAGCGCACCGGTCGACAGCGTGACGTCGATGCCGTCCACGCCGGCGGTGTGCAACGCCTCCTCCGTGATCCGCTTGAGGCGCCGACGGTCCAGACCGCCAGTGCGCGAACGGAAGAGGTGCTCCCAGCCGAAGAACGCGTTCTCGTAGACGGCCAGCGAGTCGATCAGCGCCGCGTCCTGGAACACCCGGAAGATGCCGAGCCGGTTGGCGTCCTGGTAGGTCTTGGGCGCGATCTCCCTGCCGTCCAGTCGCAACGAACCGGAGTCATACGGCAGCACTCCCGACACGATGTTCAGGATCGTGCTCTTGCCTGCGCCGTTCTCCCCGATCAAGCCGAGGACCTCGCCGTCGCCGACCACGAGGTCGACACCCTTCAGGGCGCGGTTGTTGCCGAACGTCTTGACGATGCCCGTCGCCTGCAGGCGCGGTTCCGTCGTGGGAGTGCTCATCACACCCGCCCGTAGGGGGACGGACCGAGGACAGGCGTGCGGTAGTGCTCCCGGTAGAGCGCGCGAATCCGATCGAAGTCACCATTGCGCCGAGCCTTGAGATACGCCTCGGGAAACTGAAATCCCTTGGGCTTGGGCACACCCGGCCAGATGAGATCCAGATTCTCGACGGGATACCCGTCGAACTGTAGGTCGAAGTCGTCGGGGTGTTCGGTGCGCGACAGCAGCGCGACGTCGAACGACTCGCCGATCGGTCGGTCCACGTAGCGGGCCTTGAACGCCTCGACGTTGGCGCGGGTGATGATCTCGGCGTGCCAGCCGTAGAACCGTTCGGCGGGTTCGGGTCTCCATCCGCGCAGGCGGTCGTGGAACTGCGCTAGGGTGACGAACGACGGGTAGGCGGGCACGTTTCCGGTGGTGGCCAACTGCTTGCCGGACAGCACGCGTTCGATGCCCGCGGTCGACCCGTTGGAGCCGGTGACGAAGACGTCCTTGCCGGGTACCTTGCCCGCCGCCTCGATGCCCGCGATCACACCGGTGGCGGCGTCGTCGTTGACCGCGACGATGCCCCTGGTATCCGGGTAGCGCGCCAGCAGTGTGGCTGCGGCCTTGGCCGAGAGGTCGGCGTCGTACTTGGCGTGCAGCTCGCCGGCGAACGTGATCTTCGGGTATTTCTTCAGCGTGTCGTAGACCGCGACCCGGCGTTGGGTCTCGCACCCGTCGATCGACGGGTAGTACCCGCCCACGCGAACGATGGTGCCCTCTTCACCGATCTGCTTGGCCAGCACGTCGGTCGCCTTGCTGACCGACTCGTACTCGTCGGGCATGAGGAAGGTGTTGTACTTGTCCCCCTCGGCGTCGCTGTGCCATGGGGTGTACCAGGCCGGTGAATTCCAGGCCGCCTGGAAGAGGACACCGTTGTCGTTGGAGTCGTGCGCCATCGTCGGTAGGGCACCGGGGTCGTTGAGCCCGACGAAGATCGCCGTCGTCTTCTGCGTGAGCAGCTGATTGAACTGGTTGGACTGCACGGCCGCGTCGTTCTTGCCGTCCAGAACCACGCTCTTGTAACCCAGTTGGCTCGCGGCGTCCTTCCACGCCTTGGCCCACTGCACCTGGTAGTCCCCCGTCGAGGACCAATTCAGCAGGGCGAATTGGCCGTCGGTGTAGGCGACGGCACCGTTCGCGGCCCGCTTGTGCCCGCCGACCGCGGCCAGGGTGCCGCCCGCGGCGACCGCGACGCCGGCCCCCGCCAACAGCTTGACGAACTGCCGCCGCCCGAGCCCGTAGGTGTCGAGGCGCTCGAGCAACGAGTCGACCACGCGGCGTTCGTCACCGCTTCCATCCGAGGTCACCGCCTGCACCCCCTTCCATGTCCATTGCGGCTCGACCGTAGTGCGACCCGGTCGAGTGGCCGACCCTCTCGCTCGTGCTGAGCGAATGCCCCTTCGGCTGCACCGTGATCGAAACCCTTGGCAGCAGCCATGGTTCGAGCCAACTCTGGTCGAATGTCGATCAGACCGCTGCACTTCTCGGCGTTCGTGATGAATACGACCTCGCACATCCTGCAGGGCGTGTGGCGTCGACCCGAGGCGGGCCAGACCAACTTCAACTCCCTGGACCACTGGGTGGAGTTGGCGAAGATCCTCGAGCGCGGGCGTTTCGACGTCATCTTCTTCGCCGACGTCATCGGTCTGTACGGCGACTACGGCGGCTCCTACGAGAAGTACGTGCACTCCGGGCTGCAGATCCCCAGCAACGACCCCAGTGTCATCGCCTCGGCGATCGCCTACAACACGACCGATCTCGGCATCGCGATCACCAGCTCGGTGATTCAGGAGCATCCGTTCAACTTCGCCCGCAAGATCTCGACACTGGATCACGCGTCCCATGGGCGGATCGCCTGGAACATCGTCACCAACGCACTTGCCAACGGCGCCCGCAACTTTGGCTACGACGAGCTGGAGGAACACGACGAGCGCTACCGCTGGGCCGACGAGTACGTCGACGTGGCCTACAAGCTGTGGGAGGGCTCGTGGGACGACGGCGCACTACTGCAGGACCGGGAGCGCGGACTGCACGGCGACTACGCGAAGATTCACAAGATCAACCACGTCGGCACGCGCTACCGCGTCGAGGGTCCGCACCTGGTGGCCCCGTCACCGCAACGCACCCCGGTGCTTTTTCAGGCCGGATCATCGCCTGCTGGACGGGATTTCGCGGCTCGCAACGCCGAAGCACAGTTCATCATCACCCCGGGACCGGAGCAGGCGCGCGTCCTCATCGACGACACCCGCCGCCGGGTCGTGGCCGCCGGGCGCGAACCCGGCGACCTGAAGTTCTTTCAAGGACTGCACTTCGTCGTCGGCAGCACCGAGGCCGAAGCGCAGCGCAAGGCCGGCGAGCTCGACGACGCCATCGACCTCGACGCCATGGTGGCCCATCTGTCGGGCGCGGTGGGGGTCGACTTCGGTGGCTACCCACTGGACACCCCACTGGGCGACATCGGCCACACCGACGGCGTCCGCAGCATCGTCGACTGGGTACAGCAGTCGGTCTCGGGGCGGGCGGCCACGATCCGCGATCTTGGTCTCCTGCAGGGCCGCAACTCGAGGGTGGTCGGCACCCCGGAGACCATCGCCGACCGGTTGGAGCAGTGGCGCGCTGCGGGTGTCGACGGCATCAACGTCGTCAACGCAACCATCCCCGGCAGTTACGCGGAATTCGTGTACCACGTGATCCCCGTCCTACAGGATCGCGGTCTGGCGCAACGCGAGTACTCCCCCGGCACGACGCGCAAGAAGCTCTTCGGGAGCGATCTACTGCCCGAACGTCATCCGGCCGCGGCCTACCGGGGAGCCTTCACACCCGTCAGGGCCTAGCCGGCGCCGCGCTCCTGTCCAGCATGTCCTTGGCGATGCGCACCGCCGCCGCCTGCGGATCCGGTTGGCGTTCACCCTTGGGCGTAATGGCAAGGGACACTTCGACGATGGTGTTTCCCCGCATCCCGATGGCGCGTTCGTAGCGCGAGGTGGCCGTACCCGGCTGCCGTTGGGTGCGCACCGTCGCGGCCACCACGCCGTCCCTGCGGGCGACGTCGGAGATCGCGGCGTCGACGACCGTCCCCAGCACGTGCTTGACCACGGTGGTGCCCGCGCACTGCTGCCACTGTCGCGCGAAGGATTCAAACGCGTCCCCGGTGGCGCTCGCGGTGGACAGTCGGATCACCGCCGCGTCCGCGCCCGAGGTGTCCACGCCCTCATCCCAGTTGAAGTAGCTCTCCCTGGCGGCCTCGAGGACCGGCAGGCGCTCGTAGACGATCCGCGGCGCGGTGTCGGTGACGGCGGCACAGCCGATGGGCGACGCGTCGGCGTCGGTGCGGAAGCCGTCGGGAAGGATCTCCGCACCGCCGACGAACGGTCGAAAACCGAACGTGCTCAGGGTATTACCCGCCACCGCGCTGATCTCGTCGTCGGTGGGCAGGATCTCCAGCGCCGACGTGGCGGGCACGGCGACGCCGTGCACGGTACTGGCGCAGCCGCTCAACAGGATGGCCGACACGGCGCAGCACGCCAGCCATCGCGCCATGGCTACTTCTTCGGCTTGTCGCTGGCGGCGTCCGAGGACAGCGCCGCGACGAAGGCCTCCTGCGGGACCTCGACCCGGCCGATGGTCTTCATCCGCTTCTTGCCTTCCTTCTGCTTCTCGAGCAGCTTGCGCTTGCGGGTGATGTCACCGCCGTAGCACTTGCTCAGCACGTCCTTGCGGATGGCCCGAATGTTCTCGCGCGCAATGATTCTCGCGCCGATGGCGGCCTGAACGGGGACCTCGAACTGCTGGCGCGGAATGAGTTCCTTGAGCTTGGTGGTCATCTTGTTGCCGTAGGCGGCAGCACCGTCCTTGTGCACGATGGCCGAGAACGCGTCCACCGCCTCACCCTGCAGCAGGATGTCGACCTTGACGAGATCGGCCTCCTGCTCGCCGGCCTCCTCGTAGTCCAGGCTGGCGTAGCCGCGGGTGCGCGACTTCAACGAGTCGAAGAAGTCGAAGATGATCTCGCCCAACGGCATCGTGTAGCGCAGCTCGACGCGCTCGGGCGACAGGTAGTCCATGCCGCCGAGCTCGCCGCGCCGCGACTGGCACAGCTCCATGATGGTGCCGATGAACTCACTCGGGGCGATGATCGTCGTCTTGACGATGGGTTCGTAGACGGCGCCGACCTTGCCGTCGGGCCAGTCGGACGGGTTGGTCACGATGAGTTCGGAACCGTCGTCCTTGACCACCCGGTACACCACGTTGGGCGACGTAGAGATCAGGTCGAGGTCGAACTCGCGCTCGAGACGCTCGCGGGTGATCTCCATGTGCAGCAGGCCGAGGAACCCGCAGCGGAAACCGAATCCCAGCGCCACCGAGGTCTCGGGCTCCCACGTCAGCGCCGCATCGTTGAGCTGCAACCGCTCCAGCGCGTCGCGCAGATTCGGGTAGTCGGAGCCGTCGACCGGGTAGAGCCCCGAGTAGACCATCGGCTTGGGCTCGCGGTAGCCGGTCAGCGCCTCGGTGGCCCCGTTGCGGGCCGAGGTCACGGTGTCACCGACCTTGGACTGGCGGACGTCCTTCACCCCGGTGATGAGGTAGCCCACCTCACCGACGCCGAGGCCGTCGGATGCCTTCGGCTCCGGTGAGACGATACCCACTTCCAGCAGCTCGTGCGTGGTGCCGGTGGACATCATCTTGATCTTCTCGCGCGGCCGCAGCGTGCCGTCGACTACGCGGACGTACGTCACGACGCCGCGGTAGATGTCGTAGACCGAGTCGAAGATCATCGCCCGGGCGGGCGCATCGGCGTCCCCGACGGGCGCGGGGATCTGGCGGACCACCTCGTCGAGCAACTCGCGCACGCCGGCGCCGGTCTTGCCGGAGACCCGCAGCACGTCGTCGGGCTCGCAGCCGATGATGTGGGCGATCTCGGAGGCATAGCGGTCGGGGTCGGCGGCGGGCAGGTCGATCTTGTTGAGCACCGGGATGATCGTCAGATCGCGGTCCAGCGCCAGGTACAGGTTCGCCAGGGTCTGGGCCTCGATGCCCTGCGCGGCGTCGACGAGCAGCACCGCACCCTCGCAGGCCTCCAGCGCGCGGGACACCTCGTAGGTGAAGTCGACGTGGCCGGGCGTGTCGATCAGGTGCAGCACGTACTGCTGACCGTCGGCCTCCCAGGGCAGGCGCACGTTCTGCGCCTTGATGGTGATGCCGCGTTCGCGCTCGATGTCCATGCGGTCGAGGTACTGCGCCCGCATGTCCCGGTCGGCGACGACGCCGGTGATGCCCAGCATCCGGTCGGCCAACGTCGACTTGCCGTGGTCGATGTGGGCGATGATGCAGAAGTTCCGAATCTGCGCCGGCGCAGTGAAGGTCTTGTCGGCGAAGCTGCTGATGGGAATCTCCTGGTGGGGGCTCGGTCGTGCCTCTCCAGCGTATCGACTGACCGTCGCCACGACACAATCGCGAGCGCGAAAGCTCACCTATGCTCGTCCTCATGGCTGCGCAGTGGAAGACCTTTCAGCGCGTGGCGGAGCAGTTGGTGTTCCAAGAGGCGCCCAAGATCATCCGTCAGCTGCAGAGACCCGAGACCCGGCCGCGCACCCTGCAGGAGGGCCTCAAGCTGGGCCTGAACGTCGGGATCAACGTCGGCCGCAGCGTGCTCGCCGGCGCACCCGCCGAGCCGCAGCGTGCCATCGCGGCCGGCCGGCCGATCACCAAGGACAGCGTGCCCACCGCCCACCGGGCTCGCCGGGTGTCCTATGCGCCGAACCTCGACGGGCGGGCCGACCCCGGCGAGATCGTGTGGACGTGGGTCGTCTACGAGGAGGACCCCTCGCGCGGCAAGGACCGGCCCGTGCTCGTCGTCGGCCGCGACGGGTCGACGCTGCTGGGTCTGATGCTGTCCAGCCAGGAGCGCCACGTGTCCGACCGCAGTTGGGTCGGAATCGGTAGCGGCAGTTGGGATTACGAGGGGCGAGCGAGCTGGGTGCGGCTCGACCGCGTGCTCGACGTGCCGGAGGAGGGCATTCGCCGCGAGGGCGCCATCCTCGCCCGCGAGACGTTCGAGGTCGTCGCGCAACGGTTGCGCACCCAGTACTCCTGGAGCTGACCCCCGCGAGCAGCCGCAAATCCGTCGCGACACGCCGCGTCGAGCGCACATTGGCGTCTGCTCGCCGGCCCTACCGCGGCCGACGCCACATCGGCACCAGGCTGGGCCCACCGCCGGGCAGCGGAATCTCCCCGGTGATCTCGAAGCCGAAACGCTGGTAGTAGGGCACGTTGACGGGGTTGCTCGACTCCAGATAGGCCGGGGCGTGCTCGTCGTCGCAGCGGTCCAGCCGGGACCGCATCAGCGCCTGTCCGAAGCCCGTGCCACGGACGTCGGGATCGCTGCCGATGACCGCCAGGTACCAGTGCGGCTCCTCGGGGTGGGCGGCCTTCATGAGCTCCTCGACGATGCTGCCGCGGCGCAGGGACGCTCCGAACGACCACAGCAGCGACGGCAGGGCGCGCCACTCCTCGGCGCGGGTCTGACGCCACTGGCCGGGCGGGTCCCATAGCGCGGCGGCGCCGATCCCGTCGCTTGCGGTCGCCACCTCCACCCCGCCGCGCGACAGATGGTGATGGCGGGTCAGCGACTCGAAGAGCCGGTGCAGCCTGCGACGGCGCACCCGGGCGTCGGGCAGCATCCAGCACATCACGGGATCGTCGAAGAAGGCCCGGCCCAGCGTCGTCGACAGCGCGGGGACGTCGGTCCGGGTCGCGGGTCTGACCTGCACGCCCACGATGCTCTCACGGCGGAGGCGTCGGCAGGGGAACACTGAAGCGCGGGCGCCGGTTGGTAGCCGAAGATCCGAACGACACGAGGGGAGCACCATGACCGAAACCGTCACGCTCGGCGACGACCTGACGGTCAGCGCGGTGGGGTTCGGCGCCATGGCGCTGACGCCGGTCTACGGCGGCGTCGACGACGCAGAGTCCCTGCAGACGCTGCACCGGGCGCTCGACCTGGGCGTCACGTTCATCGACACCGCGAACGTCTACGGTGGCGGCGCGAACGAGCGACTCATCGCGCACGTGCTCGCCGACCGGCGCGACGAGGTAACGCTGGCCACCAAGTTCGGCATCGTCGGCAACCCCGCCGACCGCGCCCCCGACGCCACGCCGACCGCGCGCGGCGACGCCGCCTACGTCCGGCAGTGCATCGACGAGAGCCTGCAACGGCTGCAGACCGACGTCGTCGACCTCTACTACATGCACCGGCGCGACCTGACCGTGCCGATCGAGGAGACCGTCGGGGCGATGGCCGAACTCGTCGCCGCGGGCAAGGTCCGCCATCTCGGCCTGTCCGAGGTGACGGGCGACGAGCTGCGCGCCGCCGTCGCGGTCCACCCGATCGCCGCCGTGCAGAGCGAATGGTCGATCTGGAGTCGTGACGTCGAGAACCAGGTGGTGCCGACGGCGGCCGAACTGGGCATCGGCTTCGTGCCCTACTCGCCGCTGGGCCGCGGCTTCCTGACGGGCACGCTCACGTCGGTCTCGGACTTCACCGAGTCGTCGGACTTCCGGCGCAACATGCCGCGGTTCTCCGACGAGGCGCTGGCGAAGAACCTCGCCGTCGTGGAGGTGATCCGCTCCGTCGCCGAGGAACGGGAGGCCACCGCGGCCCAGGTCGCCCTGGCCTGGCTGCGCTACCGGGCCGACGACTTCGGGGTGGCGTCGGCGCCCATCCCCGGCACCCGACGCGCCGCCCGCGTACAGGAGAACTTCGATTCCCTGGACGTCGCGCTGAGCGATGCCCAGCTGGCCCGCCTGGACGCTGCGGCCGCCACGGTGTCGGGCACCCGGATCGCGAACCTGGCGTGGGTGTCGGCCGGCCGCGAGTGACGCAGGCGGCTGAACGGTTGAACGGCTACGCCAGCCGGGTGATCTCCACGACGACGTCGAGGTCGGTCGACCCCTCCCCCGAGTAGATGCCCTTCAGCGGCGTCACGTCGTGGTAGTCACGGCCGACGCCGACGCTGATGTACTGCTCGTTGATCGCCTTGTCGTTGGTGGGGTCGTAGTTCCACCAGCCGCCCGTCCACGCCTGGATCCACGCGTGGCTCTGACCGTCGATGGTGTCGCCGACCTTGGCCTTGGCGTTCGGATGCAGGTAGCCCGACACGTACCGGGCGGGAATTCCCATGCTGCGCAACAGGATCAGCGTGAGGTGGGCGAAGTCCTGGCAGACGCCCTTGCCCTCGCGCAGCGCGTCGAGTCCCGAGGAGTGCACGCCCGTGGTCCCCGGCACGTACGCCAGTTCGGTGTGCACCCACTGGGCCGCCTCGACGATCGCCGCCTGCGGATCGTGGTACTTGGCGATGCGCTGGCCCACCCGGTGCATGCGTCTGCTGCTCGGCGCGTAGTCCGAGGACGCCAGGTACTCGTCGAACTGGTCCTTGACCGCCTCGCTGGCGAGCTCGTCCCACGTCAGCTTCTCCGTGGGCTCCTCGTCCCGGTCGGTCTCGACGACCGAGGACGCCGTCACCTCGAGTTCGGTGTGCGGAGCGTGCAGGTCGAACGCCGTGACGGCCGTGCCCCAGTAGTCGACGTAGCGGTAGGACCGCGTCGCGGGGACCGTCTCGACCCGGTTGAGCACGACGTTTTGCCGCGAGTCCGACCGCGGCGTCAACCGCGCCTCGTTGAACGACGCGGTGACCGGCGACTTGTAGGCGTACCCGGTCGCATGGATGACCCGCATGCGCCACATCAGTTGCTTCCCTTCGCGCGAGCGCTCATCGGCTCAGACCTCGCCTTCCTCGATCACCAGCGACCCGGCCCGGCCGGCATCAGTCCAGGCCACCCACGGCGCGGAGTAGAAGTACTCCACCGCCAGCGCCTCACCGACGTCCGCGCACGTGGTCTGCAGCGCGCCAAGGGTCTCCTCGAGGGACTCCAGCAGCACACCCGGTCGCAGGAACTCCAATTCGCTTCTGGCACGGCCGAGTAGACGCTGCGCCTCGGCGGTCGCACCCACCCGGTTGAGCCTGCGGTGGTGCAATTCGTCGAGGCTGTGCTCGGCCAACCGCAGCGAGTACATCACCGACCGCGGGAACAGCCGGTCGAGCATCATGAACTCCACGACGCGGCCCGCGTCGAGCACGCCGCGGTAGGTGCGCAGGTAGGTGTCATGGGCGCCCGCCGAGCGCAGCACCGTCACCCAGGCCGGCGACGACGCGCTGTCACCGACGCGCGACAGCAGCAGCCGTACGATCATGTCGACGCGTTCGACGGCCCGGCCCAGCACCATGAAGCGGTAGCCGTCGTCGCGCGACAGCGTCGAGTCCGCGAGGCCGGCGAACTGCGCGGCGCGCCCCTCGATGTAGGACAGGAACTCGTGCGGGCCGAGGCGCTTGGCTGCCCGTTCGCGCTCGGGCAGGGCGTTGTAGGTGGTGTTGAGGCACTCCCAGATCTCGGTCGAGGTGACTTCGCGTGCGCCGCGGGCGTTTTCGCGCGCCGCGGAGATGGAGTCGACGATCGAGCAGCCGCCCTGGGTGTCGCGGCTGAACGCGACCAGGTCGGTCAGCGACCACAGGTCGAGTTCGGTGTCCGGCGGTTCGATGCCGAGCACCCGCAGCAGCGTGCGCGACGCATGGTCGGGGTCGACGCTGGAGTCCTCCAGCAGCTGGTGCACGGTGACGTCGAGGATGCGGGCGGTGTCGTCGGCGCGTTCGACGTAGCGACCGATCCAGTACAGCGATTCCGCGTTGCGCGCGAGCATCAGCGCACCACCTGCCGCTGCTGCTGTAGTTGCTGCTGGCCCATCGAGCGTTGTTGCTGCTGCTGTTGCTGCTGGCCCATCGACTGGGACTGCTGCTGCTGTTGCTGCTGTTCCTGCGGGCCCATCGCCTGGGACTGTTGCTGCTGGGAGTCTCCGTTGCGGTCGGCAGACTTGCCGTTCTTGCCGAGCTTGGGCAGCGCGCGGACGACCTCGGCCGCGCCGAGCTCGCGATCGGCGACCGACGCGCGCGACGCCAGCACCCAGGTGTCCTTGGACCCGCCGCCCTGGCTGGAGTTCACCACCAGCGATCCCTCGGGCAGCGCGACGCGGGTCAGGCCGCCCGGCAGCACCCACACGTCGTCGCCGTCGTTGACCGCGAAGGGTCGCAGATCGACGTGGCGCGGTGCGAGCGCATCGTCGATTTGCGTTGGCACGGTGGACAATTGGACGACCGGCTGCGCGATCCAGCCGCGCGGATCACTGCGGACCTTCTTGGTGATGGCGGCCAGTTCCTTCTCCGACGCGTCGGGCCCGAACACGATGCCGTACCCGCCGGAGCCCTCGACGGGCTTGATGACGAGTTCGTCGATCCGGTCGAGCACCTCTTCGCGCTCGTCGTCGAGCCAGCACCGGAACGTGTCGACGTTGGCGAGCGACAGCTTCTCGCCCAGGTAGTACTCGACGATCGTCGGGACGTAGCAGTAGACGAGCTTGTCGTCGCCGACGCCGTTGCCGACGGCGCTGGAGATCACGACGTTGCCCGCGCGGGCCGCGTTGAGGATGCCCGCCACGCCGAGCACCGAGTCGGGCTTGAAGTGCATGGGGTCGAGGAATTCGTCGTCGATGCGGCGGTAGATGACGTCGACCTGCCGCTCCCCCTCGGTGGTCCGCATGTAGACGGTGTTGTCGCGGCAGAACAGGTCGCGCCCCTCGACGAGTTCGACGCCCATCTGACGGGCCAGCAGCGAATGCTCGAAGTAGGCCGAGTTGTAGACGCCGGGCGTGAGCACGACGACCGTCGGATCGGCCTCGTTCGAGGCCGCCGCGTTGCGCAGCGCGCGCAGCAGATGCGAGGAGTAGTCACCGACCGAGCGGACGCGGTGCGTCGCGAACAGATTCGGGAAGACCCTCGCCATCGTGCGGCGGTTCTCCATGACGTAGGACACCCCCGACGGCGAGCGCAGGTTGTCCTCGAGCACCCGGAACGTGCCCTGGCCGTCGCGCACCAGATCGATTCCCGCGACGTGAATCCGCACGCCGTTGGGAGGGATGATGCCCGCGGCCTCGCGGTGGAAGTGCTCACACGAGGTGATCAGCCGGCGCGGGATGACCCCGTCGCGCAGGATCTCCTGCTCGCCGTAGATGTCGTCGAGGAACATCTCGAGGGCCTTGACGCGCTGCTTGATGCCGCGCTCGAGCCGCGACCACTCCGCCGCCGAGATCACCCTGGGCACCAGGTCCAGCGGGAACGGCCGCTCCTGGCCGGACAGCGAGAAGGTGATGCCCTGGTCGATGAACGCGCGGCCCAGCGCCTCGGATCGCGCCGCGAGCTCGGAGGCGTCCGAGGGGGCCAACTCGGCGAAGATGCCCTTGTACGGTCCCCGGACGTTGCCCTGGGCGTCGAACATCTCGTCGAACGCCTTGGCGTAATTGCCGACGTCGTTGTACCCGCCGAAGATGCCGTCGTGACGTTTTGAGGAGGACGCGGCCTTGCGCCCCGATCGGGCGCCGTCCGCGGGCAGTGTTCGAAGGCTCACCCGTGACATGCTGCCGCACGTGTCGAATTTCGGCAGGCCACGACCCGCTGCTTTGGGTATTTACCCGGCGCGCTGGTAACCTGAATTCTCGCTGCCCGGTGTCGGGCGCCCCCGAAACCTTTGGTTATCACCCAAGCTGACATGTAGAAGGAACTGACGCGTGGCCAACATCAAGTCGCAGCAGAAGCGAATCCTCACCAACGAGCGCGCCCGGCTGCGCAATCAGTCGGTGAAGTCCGCCCTGCGCACGGCCGTCCGCGGTTTCCGCGAGGCGATCGACGCCGGCGAGAAGGACAAGGCCGCTGAGTTGCTGGCCACCACGAGCCGCAAGCTCGACAAGGCCGCCAGCAAGGGTGTCATCCACAAGAATCAGGCCGCCAACAAGAAGTCGGCTCTGGCCAGCGCGCTGAACAAGCTCTGATCCGCTAGCCCCCGGCCAGCTCGGCCACCCTGCGCACCGCCGACTCCAGGGCGTAGTCCGCGTCCGCCGCGGCGCCCTTGACGTCGGCGTTGAGCGCCGCCACCAATCGCATCGCCTCGGCCACTGAATCGCGCGTCCAGCGCCTGGACTGCTTCTGCGCCTTCTGGATCCGCCATGGCGGCATGCCCAGCTCTCCCGCCAACCGGTACGGATCACCGGAGATCGGCCCCACCCTGGCGATCGTGTGCACGGCCTCGGCCAGTGCGTCGGCGAGTACGACGTGCGGTTCCCCGCCGATCATCGCCCAGCGCAACGCCTCTGCCGCCCCGGCGACGTCCCCGGTGACCGCCTTGTCGGCGATGTCGAAGCCCTTCACCTCCGCCTTGCCGCTGTGGTAGCGCCGCACGGCGGCCGCGTCGACCTCGCCGCCGGTGTCGGCGACGAGCTGCGAGCAGGCGGCGGCCAATTCACGGATGTCGGACCCCACGGCGTCGAGCACCGCGGTCACGACGTCGTCGCCGACCTTGACCTTGAGCGCGCGGAACTCGCGCCGGACGAAGTCGGCCCGCTCGCCGGCCTTCGCGATCTTGGCGCAGGGGTGGACCTCGGCACCGAGGGTCTTCAGCTGATCGGCCAGGGCCTTGGCGCGACCCGCGCCGGAGTGCACGACGACGAGCACCGTTCCCGGTTGTAGGTCACCGGCCGCGTCGGCGATCAGCGCCACGGCGTCCTTGCCCGCCTCGGCCGCGGCCTCCAGCACAAGGACGCGTTCGTCGGCGAACAGCGAGGGGCTGAGCAGCTCGGCCAGTTCGTTGGTGCTGACCTCGCCGGCGCGCATGCGGTCCACGGGCACGTCGTGGGTACCGGACTGCTTGCGCGCGGCCCGCAGGACACCGGCGATCGCGCGCTCGACGAGCAGTTCCTCATCACCGAGCACGAGGTGCAATTGACTCACGCCCCGATGGTGTCACGACCCACCGACCGATTCACACCTCGTCCCGGCCGGACGACGTCAGCGCCCACGCGACCAGGCAGGCGACGGCCGCGAGCACGACGATCCGTCCTCGCCGCACGCGCCACAGCCCCACCCCGGCGACGCCCACGGCCGCCACGATCGCGACGCCGGGCCACCCCGACGGCACCGACACCGTGGCGCCCGGCACCGCCGCCGCCCAGCGCGCGACGTGCAGCAGCCACCACAGCTCGGGCCCGGTGAACCTGATCGCCAGCTCCGCCGCCCACGGCCACGGCACGGCCAGCGTCGCCGCCGCGGTGCCGATCACCGTGATCGGCGCGACCACGACCGACACCGCGACGTTGGTGACCACCGACACCAAGCTGACGGAGCCCGACAGTCCCGCGACCAGCGGTGCGGTGACCAGTTGCGCGGCACCGGTCACGCTCACGGCGGCCGCGAGCGGGGCCGGCCAGCCGCGGTCCCGTAGGCGGTGCGTCCACGCCGGTGCGACGACGACGATCGCGGCCGTCGCCGACACCGACAGCGCGAACCCGGCGTCCACCGCCAGCTCCGGGGCCGCGGCCAGGAGCAGCAGGACGCACGCCGACAGTGCGGGAATCGGTCGCCGCCTGCGCCGCACGATCACCGCGAGGAGCGCGATGGCCCCCATGGCGGCGGCGCGGAGCACGCTCGCCGACGGTTGCACTACCACCACGAAGGCGACGAGCACCACCGCGGCCAGGGCCACCGCGATCCGCGGACCGAGCAGGCCTGCCGTCAGCAGCACCGCCCCGCACACGATCGTGACGTTGGCCCCCGAGACGGCCGTCAGATGCGTCAACCCGGCGCTGCGAAACTGCGCCGACGTGTCCTGGTCGACGGCCGACGTGTCACCGAGCACCAGCGCGGGCAGCATCGCCGCCTCGTCGGCGGGCAGCACCGCCCGCGCCGCCTCGGCGAACCGCGTACGGACGGCCTGCGCCGCCCGCTGCGCCGTGCTGGCCGTCCCGAGTCTCGGTCGGCCCGTTGCGGTCAGCACCGCCACCGACAGGTCCCGCCGGGTGGGCCGCGACACTCGGGCGCGAAACGTCGCGGGGCGTCCCGCGGTCACGTCGGCGAAGTCGAATGCGGGCGCGAACACCACGACGCGGCCGTCGCTGCGCTCCCCGTCGACGTCGATCAGGTTGGCGCGGAACATCATTCGGCCGTTGACGTAGCGGGGGGACTCGGTCGGCGCCACCGTCACCGTCGCACCGTGGCGCGACGCGATCGGATGGTGGTGGACACGGTCCACCCGCAGCGCCACGGCGACTGCGAAGCCGATGCCGATCACCGCGACGGCGAGCACGGCGCTCGTCGACCCCGCCGGTAGCCGCCAGGCCACGACGGCCGCCACGACCACCGCCGCGACGGTCACGACGATCGCGCCCGAGGAGCCCCACACGATGCCCGCCGCGGTGACGGCCCAACCGGTCACCGCCGCCGGTACCAGGCGGACGTCCGGGGCGACGGCGTCCGTCGGTGCCGCTGCTGGTGCTGACGTCGGTGCCGACACCGTCGTCACACCGTGACCAGGGCACGCAGCTTCTCCAGCCGGGCGGGGCCGATGCCGTCGACGTCGCCGAGTTGGTCGACCCCGGCGAACCGCCCGTTGGCGTCGCGGAAGGCGACGATCGCCGCGGCGGTGACCGGCCCGACGCCGGGCAGGGCGTCGAGCTGTTCGAGCGTCGCGGTGTTGAGGTTCACCGCGCCCGTCGACGCCGTCGGCGTCACACCCGGTGCCCGCTTCGCAGGCGAGGCGCCCGGCGCGGAGGTGACGGAGCTGCCCATGGCCGGTGGCGCGCCCGGCGGAGAGGCGATTCCGACGACGATCTGCTCGCCGTCCTCGACGCGGCGCGCCATGTTGAGCCCGACCACGTCGGCCCCCGGTAGGGCGCCCCCGGCCGTGCGCAGCGCATCGGCGATGCGCGCCCCGGGATCCAGCGTCACCAGGCCGGGCTGATGCACCAACCCGACGACGCTGACGATCACCGGCCCGGCGGGCGGCGGCGCGCCGGGACCGGCCGCCGGGGCAGACGACGTAACCCTCTGCACGGGAGGCAGTTTCGCCGAGGACACGGCGGGCCCGTCGTCGCACATCAGGGTGAAGACCGTCACCAGGACCGCGATCGCGCCGACGATGCCCAGGCCGAGCACTCCGGCCCGGCCCGGGTCGGCCCGCAGCGAGGCCAGCCAGCCGGACGGCCCGCCCGCGGTGGCCTCGGGCAGCCAGCGCGACAGCGTGGTGTCGGACTCCTCCCCCTCGTCGACGTCGTCCCCGGCACTGCGCGGCCCGGCCAGGCGGCGCTCCACCCGGTCGGCCAGTCGTTCGGTGTTCATGCCGCGACGGTAGGCCCGGCCCTCGACGCCACCCCGCCCCCGCACCGGCCTCCGATCACGACCTGTGGATGAATCTCCCCCTGTGGATGAACCTATGTCCAGCCATCGAAACGCCAAGCCACCCAATCGATCTCGACCAGCGCACCGACGGCCAGACCCGTCACGCCGACGCAGGTCCGCGAGGGCAGCCGGTCGGGGAACCAGGCGGCGTAGGCGACATTGAAGGCCTCATAGTCGGCCCAGTCGATGAGATAGGCGCGCACCGCCACCACGTCGGCCAGCGCGCCGCCGCAGAGTTCGGTGACGCGCAACAGGTTTCGCATCACCTGGTCGGTCTGGGTGGCGACGTCGGTGCCCACCACGGAGCCGTCGACGTCGGTGGGCATCTGGCCCGTGACGTAGAGCGTCTGGCCCGCGGCGGTGGCGTGCGCGAACGGCGCCACCGCGGGCGGCACGCCGTCCTCGGGGGTGAAGCGGTACGCCGTGATGCCCGTCATGCGGCGAGCGGCCAGCGCGGGAAGCAACGCTTGTCGATGCGGCCGTGGACGCCCTGGCGCTGGTCGACGACCTGCGTGACCGTGAAGTCCACGGCGACCGACATGAACGAGTACGCGTCCTTGCTGCTCAGCCCGAAACAGCGCACCAGCACGTCCAGGGTGCGCAGCGCGGCGGCCTTCATCGCCGCGTCGAGGGTGTCGCCGAACCCGTGCACCAGGAGCTCCGTCGCGGTCTCCAGGACGGGAACGGTGAACGGCAGATCGCGCCGAATGGTCAAGCGCAGCATGCCGTTCAACGATGACTCCAGGGCCGTGCCGCTGATCTCGCCGTCGCCCTGCGACACGTGCGGGTCGCCCACCGAGAGCAGCGCGCCGGGCACCTGCACCGGGTAGTACATCCGCCCGCCCGCGCCGATGCGCCAGTTGTCGACGTTGCCACCGTGGTCACCCGGCGGGACCGACGAGACCCGCTCCGGCTCCGCGGGCGCGACCCCCGTCGTGCCGAAGTGCGGCCGCAGCGGGACCACCACGCCGGGCAGTGCGGGCTCGCGGGCCGCCGGGTCGGGCGCCACGACGGTGCCGGGCTGATCGGCCAGCGCGGTGGCGGTCCAGTCGTAGCCGAACACGGCGCGGCCCAGCTGGGCGTCGGCGTCGAACTCGTAGATGGTGACGCGCTCGCCGGGGATCTCGCCGTAGAGGTGCCCCCAGTGCGCGGCGAGGTTGGACCCGTAGGGCAGCCGCGGGACGGCCGTCAGGATGTCCACCTGCAGGACGTCTCCGGGCTGGGCGCCCTCGACGGCGATGGGACCGGTGAGCAGATGCGGCCCCGGCCCACGATCGGTCACGCTGTCGAACACCTCGGTGATGCCGGCGTCCATCAGCAGATCGGGGGCATCGCCGGCGTGGTGGGTGAGCGTCTCGATCTGCACCAGGTCACCCGAGGCGACGGTGAGCACCGGCGACAGCCGCGGGTCGAAGAAGCCCCAGTGCACCGTCGACGACGTGGCGGGGAGGAAGTGGTGCATCCGGCGATCATGCCAGCGTTGCCGACTGTGCGCCCTGCCGTCGACGATCGCCGGGATTCTCGACGAGATGCCGCACAGTCGACACTTTCACCAATAGTGTTCACCCGTGACTTCCTCCAGACCCCTTCGGGTGATTCAGTGGACCACCGGCAACATCGGGCGACGGTCCCTGCACGCGATCATCGGCCGCGACGACATGGAACTCGTCGGGGTCTACGCCCACGGTGCGGACAAGGTCGGCGTCGACGCGGCCGAACTGGCCGGCCTGACCGAACCCACGGGCGTCACCGCCACCGACGACGTCGACAGGCTGCTCGCGGTGGCGCCCGACGCGTGCTGCTACAACCCGCTGTGGCCCGACGTCGACGACCTCGTCAGGCTGCTCGAGGCCGGTGTCAACGTGTGCTCCAGCGCCGCCTGGATCACTGGCGGCAAGCAGACCCCCGAAGATCGCGACCGCATCCAGAAGGCCTGTGCGACAGGCAATTCCACCATCTTCGGCAGCGGCGCCCACCCCGGCATGACGAACATGGTGGGCATGGTGCTCTCCGGCGCGTGCGAGGACGTCACCGAGATCCGGATCACCGAGTCGGTGGACTGTTCGACCTACGAGTCGGCGGGCACGCAGGCCGCGATGGGCTTCGGCCGGGACCCGGCCACCCCCGACCTGGCCGAGAGCGTGCGGCGCGAGAGCGAGGTGTTCGCCGAGTCGGCGGCGATGATGGCCGACGCGATCGGGGCGCCGCTGGACCGGATGACCTTCGACGTCGAATTCACCGCCGCGACGGGCGACAGCGATCTGGGCTTCATGCGGATCCCCGCGGGCAGCGTCGGCGGCGTGTACGGCTACCACCGTGGATGGGTCGGTGACCGCAACGTCGTCAGCGTGGGCTTCAACTGGACGATGGGCGACCACGTCACACCGCCCAAGCCCCTCGAACACGGGCACGTCATCCAGGTCTTCGGCACGCCGAACATGCGCACGGTCCTGCACTGCCTGCCGCCGAAGGGTTGGGCGGAGCCGGGTTTCATGGGCCTCGGCATGATCTACACCGCCATGCCGGTCACCAACGCCGTACCCGCCGTGGTCGCCGCGGCGCCGGGGATCGTCACGCTCAAGGACCTGCCGCCGGTCGCGGGACGCTTCGCGGGTTAGGACCCCGAGGCGATCCTGGCCGCCTCGGCGATGACGCGGTGCACGTCGTCCGCCGCGAGGTGCGGGTCGACGGGCGCGACGTAGATCGCGATGAGCAGCGGGGGCCGGTTCGGCGGCCAGGCGACGGCGACGTCGTTGCCCTCGCCCTGCGCGCCGCTGCCGGTCTTGTCACCGACGACCCAGTCCGATGGCAGCCCGGCCCGAATCGTCTGCGCCCCCGTGGTATTCGCCTTCAGCAGATCGGTCAGCCGCTGCCGCGAGTCGTCCGCGAGCCCGTCGCCGAGGACCAGCGTCTGCAGGTCGAGCGCCATCTGCCGCGGGGTGGAGGTATCGCGGGGGTCGCCGGGGGTGGTGACGTTGAGATCCGGCTCGAGCCGGTCGACGCGCGTGACGCCGTCGCCGATCCCGCGGGCGAACGCCGTCACCGCGGGCGGGCCACCCAGGAGTTCGACGAGCAGGTTGGCGGCCGTGTTGTCGCTGACGGTGATCGCGGCGTCGCACAGCGCCGCCACGGTCATGCCATCGGTCACGTGCTGCGACGTGACCGGCGCGTAGGCCAGGACGTCGGACGGCCCGTAGGTGATCACGCGGTCGAGCAGACCGGGATCGGTCTCACTGCGCTTGAGGATGGCAGCGACGTCGAGCACCTTGCCCGTCGAGCAGAGCAGGAAGCGTTCGTCGGCGCGGTAACCGGTGCTCGCCTGCGTGGCGGTGTCGAGGGCGAACACGCCGAGTCGGACCCGGGCGCGCGCCTCGAGTTGGGCCAGCGCATCCTGCGCCCGGGGGCCCTGCGCGGCGGCGGGTGAACCCGTAACTACGGCGCCGACACCGGCCATGGCGACGCCCAACAGCGTGCGCCGGTTGATCGAGTTCGTCATGGCGACGACTAGACCATCCCGGGCCGACGGGTGTCCAAGATTGAATCGCCGAACGGTCGATACCATGGCGATATGACCGGTGCTCAGCAGCGTATCGACCTGCTCAGACACCTGGAGTTCTTCGTTGCCGTGGCCGACGAACTGCACTTCGGCCGCGCCGCCGAAGCGGTTGGCGTGCGCCAGCCGCCGCTGTCGCAGGGACTGCGCCGACTGGAACGCAAACTCGGCTCGGCCCTGTTCGAGCGCGGCGCCAAGGGCGTCACGCTCACCGAGGCGGGTGCCGCACTGCTCCCGCGCGCCCGCCGCCTGCTCGGTGACGCGGCATTACTGCTGGCGGCTGCCGACGACGCTCGGCGCGAACCGGTGGGCCTGCGTCTCGGCGTGCCGCCCCAGCTGCCGGTGAGCGCGGTGGCGGCCCTGCTCACGAGCGCGCGGCGGGTACTGCCGGGCCAGCGCGTCGAGCAGACCACCGCGCCGACCACGGCGCTGCTGCAGATGGTCGTCCGGGGTGGCCTCGACGTCGCCGTCGTCGTCCATCCCGCGCCGGTGGCGGGTCTGCACGCCGGGCCCGTCACCCGGATGGCGCGGCACGCCTTGATCGCCGCCGATCACCCTCTGGCGCAACGCCGTTCGACGAGTGTCTCGGTGCGGGAGCTGGTGACGTCGCTGCCGTTGGCGCTGCCGCCGCGTCGACACCATCCCGCCGCGCACGACGACCTCCTCGACGCCTCGGCACGGTTCGGGCTCCGCGTCAGCACCCGCCACGCCGAGGACGACAGGGCCGCGATGCTCGCCGCGGCGTCGGGGACCGTGGCGGCGCTGACCGCCGATCCCGACCTCCGCTCGGCGAGCGTGGCCAACCTGGCCATCACCACAGACCCATTTCCGTTGCGGCTGAGGCTCGTTCGGGCGACGAGCCCCGACCGACCGATCGAGCCGGCGGTCGTCGACGCCGTCCAGAGCGCGTTGGCGGGCGGACGGTGACCGACGTCGGTGACCGCATCGCGGCGGTGTTCGCCGACGCCGGTGCGACGGGCTGGCTGCACGCCGTGGCCGTCGACGGTTCGAGCACCGGGGAGGTGAACGTCGATGGCGATCGGCCGGTGGCGCTGGCGTCGGTCTACAAGCTGCCGCTACTGGTCGCGATGATGCGCATGGTCGACGGCGGGCGTCTCGATCTCACCGAGAGGGTGACGCTGCGTCCCACCGACCGCACCGCGGGCCCGAGCGGAATCTCGGCGCTGCTCGACGACGTCACGATGTCGTGGCGTGATCTCGCCGCGATGATGATGAGCGTGTCGGACAACGCCGCCGCCGACGCGATCCTGCAGCGCGTCGGCGTCGACGAGGTCGCCGACGCGTTGAGTGCCCTCGGGCTGACCCGCAGTCGCATCCTCGGGGGCACCGCGGACGCCTACCGCCTTCTGCACGTCGACACCGGCACCACGAATCTGGCGGCCGCGCTCGACGCACTCGCCGACGCCGACCGGCCGCCGGACCCCCGCGCCTATGATCCGCTGCAGTCCAGCTCGGCCACCGCGCGGGAGATGACGACGCTGCTGCGCACCATCTGGACCGACGTCGCCGCCAGTCCCGCGAGTTGCGCGACGATCCGGCGCCTGATGAGCCTGCAGGTGCGAAGCAACCGCATCGCCAGCGGCTTCGCGTTCGCGGGGGTGTCGGTGGCGGGCAAGACCGGCACGATGGGCGCGCTGCGTCACGACGTCGGGGTCGTGCGATTCGACGGCGAGAGACCCTACGCGGTCGCGGTATTCACCCAGTCGGCACGGGCGACGCCGATTCAGCCCCGCATCGACGCCGCGATCGGGCAGGCCGCCCGCCTCGCCGTCGACCACCTGCGGGGCATCGGCGCCTGAGGGCTATTCGACGACGAAGACCGGAATCTGGCGGGTGGTCTTGGTCTGGTACTCGGCGTAGGGCGGGTACGCCTCGACGGCCAGCTTCCACCAGTGCTCGCGCTCGTCACCGCTGACCTCGCGGGCGTGGCCGGTGAAGACCTTCTCGCCGTCCTGGACCGTCACCTCGTCGTTGGCCAGCACGTTGAAGTACCAGCTGGGGTGCTTGGGGTCGCCGCCCTTGGAGGCCACCATCGCATAGTGGCCGTTCTCCTCGACGCGCATGAGCGGCACGTACCGCTTCTTGCCGGACTGCGCGCCCGTCGTCGTGAAGAGCACGATCGGCCGGTCGAGGACCTCGACGCCGTCGGTGGTGCCCTGCTCCAGGATGCGCTTGGTCTGGTCTCGTACCCAGTCGGTCGGACTCAGTTCGGCTTCTTCGCTCACGAACCCATTGAACACCACGCGCCGCCAAAACATTTCCGCGTTCAGAGCCGGGCGGCGAGCTTCCCGACGCCGGGCCCGTCGAGATCGGCCAGGGCCGCGCGCCGGCCCGCCATCACCAGCAACAGCGCCTCCCCCGGGCCGCGAACGTCGGGGCCCGTGCCGAAGGACCAGTCCACGTCGGTCGCGGCGAGCCGGACCCCGCG
This sequence comes from Mycolicibacterium madagascariense, assembly GCF_010729665.1. Classification (NCBI taxonomy): domain Bacteria; kingdom Bacillati; phylum Actinomycetota; class Actinomycetes; order Mycobacteriales; family Mycobacteriaceae; genus Mycobacterium; species Mycolicibacterium madagascariense. Next base: position 3,873,311 of record NZ_AP022610.1, read on the forward strand.
TGCGAGCCACGCGCCCCGCAGGGTGGGGGCGTACCGCGCGAAGTCCAGTGCCACCGTCAACCGCTCGGCGGGGATGCGGCGCTGCAGTCCCAGCGGACGGCGGATGTCCTGTTGGTGGATCATGTTGTCGGTCAATGCCACTCGACCACCGAACCCCGCACCGAGACCATGCGGGGTGGCGTTGTCGCGCAGCAGGGCGATCAACGCGTCGGTGGATCGGTCGGCCAGGGCCGCGACGGCGATCGCGTTGGTGCGGTCGGTCTGCAGCCGTCCCCGCAGGAACCGCGCGGCCAGTTCGGTCGCGGACAACCCCTCGAAGCTGACGCAGTGCGCGGCGACGTCGCGCACGGACCACCCGGCACACAGCGACGGCCGCTGCCACTGCTCCGCAGTCAGGCCGGCCAGCACGTCGGCGAAGTCCTCCCGTTCGGCGCGGGCCAGTTCGACGTACGTCACGGCGCGTCCACCGTCACGCAGACGCCGACGGCGCCACCACCGACGTGCACGGACAACACCGGCCCCATGTCGCTGATCGACATCGCGTCCACGTGCGGCAGGCGTTCGCCGAGCGCGGCGCCGATCTCCGCTGCGCCGTCATGGTTGTCGACGTGGTGCACGGCCAGCGTCGCGGGCGCATCGCCGACGACCTCGGCCACCGCGTCCACCAGGGCGGCGTGCGCCTTGGACGCCGTGCGGATGCGCTGGGACAGGACGAGGCGACCGTCGACGTCGAGTCGCAGGAGCGGCTTGAGGGACAGCGCCGTCCCCAACCACGAAGCGGCAGTGCCGATTCGGCCGCTGCGCCGCAGGTTGTCGAGGCGGTGCACGACGATGAAGGCGTGCCCGCGCGGCACCGCGGCGCGCGCCGCGGCCTCGACGGCGTCGAGATCCGCGCCGTCGGCTGCCGCCCGCGCCGCGGCCTGCGCGACGAACCCGACCCCGGCCGCCGCGGACCGTGAGTTGACCACCCGCACCGCCGCGCCGAACTCGCGCGCCGCGCCGACGGCGGAGCTGAACGTGCTCGACAGCGCCGCCGACAGGTGCACGGCGACGACGCCGTCACCACCGCTGACGGCGAGTGCCCGCCGGTAGCACTCCGCGAGGTCGGCGGGCGTGGCGCCCGCGGTGGTGACGTGGGCGTGCGCGTACACGTCGGAGGGCACCTGGTCCACCTCGTCGAGCAGATCGAGACCGTCGACCAGGACGTGCAGGGGCACCTGCTGAATTCCCCACCGCGCCAACACTTCCGGTTCCAACCGCGCCGACGAGTCGGTCACCACCGTGACGGCCACCCTCAGCCGCCCGGGCCCGCGACCGTGACGCCCGCCTCGGCGAGCCCCTTCATCATCAGCTCGGCCACCGCGCGGTGCGCCTCGAAGTTCCAGTGGATGCCATCGGGGTTGCCGCGCCCGCTGAGCACCTCGTCGCCGACGGCGGCCTTGAGATCGACGATCGGCACGTCGTGCGCGGCGCCCCACGCCGTGATGGCCGCGGCCGTGGCATCGCGCCAGCGGTGTGAGTTCCCGTAGGTCTCGGCCCGGTGCACCGATGGGATCGACGCGACGAAGGGGATGCCCGGACGGTTGTAATCGATGGCGGCACGGGTCATTTCGAGATACTCGACGCTGAGGTGAGCGGGCAGGGCGGGGCGGGCGATCGAGGCCAGTCGCGGCTGCACCCAACCGTAACCGTCGCGCGCCCACCGCCGCAGCAGCGGCGGCCGGACGTAGCGGATGAGCTCGCGCAGCGCCGTCGGCAACGGCGAGGGCAGGGAGTCCATGCCCGACGTCGCGAACACGACCGCGCCCGCCCGCGGCAGCGCCGCCCACGACCGCGGGTCCTGGATGGCCGCCCACCAGACGTCGCGACACGTCCAGCCGATGCGTCCGATCAGTTCCAGATCCCAATCAAGTTGCGCAGCAACGAGATTGGGCCAGATGCGCGCATCGTCGGCCGGCAGGCCGCCCGTCGGACCGTAGTAGGACAGGGAGTCGCAGAAGACGAGCAGGGTCCGGCGGGCAGGAGCGGAGCGACCCGGGGAATCGATGCGGCGGGACTCGTCAGAGGACATCGTTGGCGACCTGTGCCGAGGCGTTCCACACGTCGAGGCGCCACCGGACGTCCCCCGGCGCCGCGTCGTCGGCGGAGTGCCCGGACAGCTGCACCCAACTCGCATTGCCCATCCCGCCCAGCACGGGCCAGTTGTCCACGGGCAGGTCGAGCAGGGCGGCGGTCAGCGCGGCGATGAGCCCGCCGTGCGCCACCAGCACCACCGGGCGGTCCGAGGCGTCACCCGCACCGTCGGTGCCCCACTCGTCGAGCCGGGCGAGCAACTCGTGGACCAGCGGAACGCTGCGCTCGGCAACGTCGACGCGGCTCTCCCCGCCGTGCGGTGCCCAGCGCGCATCGTCGCGCCATGCCAGCCGGGCGCCCGGCGCGATGGCGTCGACGTCGAGGTGCGTCAGGCCCTGCCAGTCGCCGAGGTGGGTCTCGCGCAGCCGGGTGTCCACGGCGACCGGCTCGCCGCACCGCTCGGCCAGCGCCGTGGCCGTGTCGAGCGCGCGGCGCAGGTCGGAGGACACGATCACCAGCGGCTGCCGCTTGGCCAGCACCTCGGCCGCGGCCTCGGCCTGCTGGCGGCCCAGTTCGCTGAGATCGGTGTCGAGCTGGCCCTGCATCCGGCTCTCGGCGTTGTACTCCGTTTGGCCGTGCCGCAGCAGCACCAGGCGACGGACCCTCACGACGGACCGTCCAGGTCGATGGGGACCAGCGGGCAGTCCCGCCACAGCCGGTCGAGGGCGTAGAAGTTGCGCTCGTCCTGGTGCTGGATGTGGGCGACGATGTCGACGTAGTCGAGCAGGACCCAGCGACCCTCACGGGTGCCCTCGCGGCGGGCGGGCTTGTAGCCGGCCCGGCGCATCTGCTCCTCGACCTCGTCGACGATCGCGTTGACCTGGCGGTCGTTGTTCGCCGAGGCGATGACGAAGCAGTCGGTGATGACGAGTTCGCCGGACACGTCGATCACGACGACGTCGTCGGCGAGCTTGTCGGCGGCCGCCCGCGCGGCGATGGTGGCCATCTCGATGGCCTCGGCTGTGGCACTCACGGTGTGCGCTCCCCTGTCGAGAGGACGGATGCGGGATACAGTCCACGCTTGGTCACGTACTGGACGACCCCGTCGGGCACCAGATACCAGATGGGTCTGCCCTGGGCGGCCCGCCAGCGGCAGTCGCTCGAGGAGATCGCCAGGGCGGGCACCTCGACGAGCTGGAGCGCCTCGTCGGGCAACTCCTTCATCGCCGCGGCGATGTGCTCGCCGTCGAGCTCGTAACCCGGGCGGCTCACGCCGATGAAGCGGGCCATGGAGAACAGGTCCTCCCAGTTCTGCCAGGACAGGATCGAGCCGAGGGCGTCCGCGCCGGTGATGAAGTACAGGTCGGCGTCGGGGTTGAGGGCACCGAGATCGCGCAGGGTGTCCTTGGTGTAGGTCGCACCGCCGCGGTCGATGTCGACGCGACTGACCGAGAAGCGCGGGTTGGCCGCCGTGGCGATGACCGTCATGAGGTAGCGGTCCTCGGCGGCGGTGACGGCGCGCCCCCGCTTCTGCCACGGCTGACCCGTCGGCACGAATACCACTTCGTCGAGGTCGAATCGGTCGGCGACTTCGCTGGCGGCCACCAGGTGGCCGTGGTGGATGGGATCGAACGTCCCGCCCATCACCCCCAGCCTGCGTCGAGTCACGAATAGGCAGCTTACGGGAGCGAACGCAAGAGCTCAGACGGGCAGCAACTGGTCGATGACCGCGGCCAGCTGCTTGGCCGACCGGCATTCGTGCATGGGGATGACGTCGGTGTAGCGCGGCACCGCCGAGTCGCCGCTACCCCACAGGTGCTTGGGCTCGGGGTTGAGCCAGTGCGCGTGGCGGCTGGCGTCGACCATGTGCGTCAGCAGCCCGACCTCGGGATTGCGGTAGTTGTTGCGGGCGTCGCCGAGCACCAGCAGCGAGCTGCGCGGCGACAGGGCGGTCGGGTACTTGTCGAGGAACGACACGAACGCGTGGCCGTAGTCGGAGTGACCGTCGCGGGTGTAGACGGCCGCCTCCCTGGTGATCCGTTGCACGGCCACGGCGAGGTCGGCGTCGGCGCCGAACATCTCGGTGACCTCGTCGGTGGTGTCGATGAAGGCGAACACGCGCACGCGGCTGAACTGTTGGCGCAGCGCGTGCACCAGCAGCAGCGTGAAGTGGCTGAACCCGGCGACCGACCCCGACACGTCGCACAGCACGACGAGTTCGGGGCGGGCCGGATGGGGCTTCTTCAGCACGACGTCGATCGGCACCCCGCCGGTGGACATCGACTTGCGCAGCGTCTTGCGCAGGTCGATCTCGCCGGCGCGCGAACGCCGTCGCCGCGCCGCCAGTCGCGTGGCCAGCGTCCTGGCCAGCGGGGCGACCACGCGGCGCATCTGCCGGAGCTGTTCCCCCGAGGCCCGCAGGAACTCCACGTTCTCGGCGAGCTGCGGGATCGAGTAGGTCTGCACGTGCTGGCGGCCCAGCCGCTCGGCGGTCCGGCGCTTGGTCTCCGCCTCGACCAGCTGGCGCAGCTGCGCGATGCGCTTGCCGGCGATGGCCTTGGCGATCTGCTCCTGCGTCGGCGTCGGCTCCTCGCCGTACGGGGCGAGCAGCCCGGCCAGCAGCCTGCCCTCCAGCTCGTCGAGCGCCATGGCCTTGAGCGCCTGATACGACGAGTAGGACGGGCCGCGGCTGGAGTCGTACCGGCCGTAGGCCTCGACGATCTGGGCGATCATCGCGGCCAGCCGGTCATCGAGTCTGGCCATGTCCTCGTTGTTGGACAGCAACTGAACGAGGGCGTCGCGCAGGCCCTCGACGTCCTGGCTCGGCAACCGGTCCTGGGCCGCGTCGGGATCGTCGTCGTCGGACACCACGGTGCGCGCGCCGAGCGCCGCGGGGAACCACAGGTCGAACATCGCGTCGTAGGTGTCGCGGTGGTCCGCGCGCCGCAGCACCGCGCACGCCAACCCCTCGCGGAGCACCTCGCGGTCACCGAGGCCGAGCACCGTCAGCACCCGGCCCGCGTCGACCGTCTCCGATGGCCCGACGGCAATCCCCACCCCGCGCAGCGCCTCGACGAATTCGACCAGATGTCCTGGAATCCCGTGCGGCGCAAGGGGTTGCGGTGCTGACGTACGGCGGGCGGGCATCAGTTGAGCCTCAGCTCCCCGCTCGCCTTCACCTGATCGGACTGATGCTTGAGCACCACGCCCAGCGTGGCGGCGATCAGCTCGTCGTCGATGGTGTCCATGCCGAGCGCCAGCACGGTGCGGCCCCAGTCGATCGTCTCGGCCACCGACGGGACCTTCTTGAGCGCCATGCCGCGCAGCACCCCGACGATGCGGACGAGTTCCTCGGCCAGCTTCTCGGGCAGTTCCGGCACCCGGGACAGCAGGATGCGCCGCTCGAGGTCGGGGTCGGGAAAGTCGATGTGCAGGAACAGGCAGCGACGCTTGAGCGCCTCGGACAGCTCGCGGGTGGCGTTGGACGTCAGCAGGACGAAGGGCGTCCTGGTCGCGGTGATGGTGCCCAGTTCGGGCACGGTGACCGCGAAGTCGGACAGCACCTCCAGCAGCAGACCCTCGATCTCGATGTCGGCCTTGTCGGTCTCGTCGATCAGCAGGACGGTGGGGTCGGTGCGCCGGATCGCGGTCAGCAGCGGCCGCTGCAGCAGGAACTCCTCGCTGAAGACGTCGGTCTTGGTCTGATCCCAATCACCCTGTCCGCCTTGGCTTCCGGTCTGGATGCGCAGGATCTGCTTGGCATGGTTCCACTCGTAGAGCGCACGGGCCTCGTCGACGCCCTCGTAGCACTGCAGGCGCACCAGACCCGATCCGGTGGATTGGGCGATGGCGCGGGCCAATTCGGTCTTGCCGACGCCGGCGGGCCCTTCGACGAGCAGCGGCTTGCCGAGGCGGTCGGCCAGGAACACCGCCGTGGCCGTCGCGGTGTCGGGCAGATACCCGGTCTCGGCGAGGCGCTGGGCGACGTCGTCGATGTCGGTGAAGAGTGGGGCTGGGCGGGCGGGAACGCTCACTCGGGGTGCTTCTCCTAGGTCAGGACGGCCGAATCTGGCCGTCTCCCCACACGATCCACTTGGTGGAGGTCAATTCCGGCAGGCCCATCGGGCCTCTGGCATGGAGCTTCTGCGTGGAGATGCCGATCTCGGCGCCGAAGCCGAACTGCTCGCCGTCGGTGAACGCCGTCGACGCGTTGACCATCACGGCCGCCGCATCGACGCGTTCCGTGAAGCGTTGGGCCGCAGCAAGATCGGTCGTGACGATGGCCTCGGTGTGACCGGTGCCGTACTCGTCGACGTGGGCGATGGCGCCGTCCACCCCGTCGACCACCGCGACCGCGATGTCCATCGACAGGAATTCGGCGCGCAGGTCGTCCTCGCTGGGGTCGAGGTGCACCGTCACCCCCGCGTCCTGCAGCGCGGCCACCAGCCGCGGCAGCGCGTGATCGGCGATGGCGGCGTCCACCAGCAGGGTCTCGGCGGCGTTGCAGACGCTGGGCCGACGGACCTTGGCGTTCAGCACGATTCGCTCGGCGACGTCGAGATCGGCGGCCGCATGCACGAAGACGTGACAGTTGCCGACACCGGTCTCGATGGTGGGCACGGTGGCGTCGCGCACGACCGCGTCGATGAGCCCGGCCCCACCGCGCGGGATGACGACGTCGACGAGGCCCCGCGCCTGGATCAGGTGCGTGACGCTGGCGCGGTCGGCGCTGGGCAGCAACTGCACGGCGTCCTCGGGCAGGCCCTCGGCGAGCAACGCGGCCCGCAGCGCGAGCACCAGCGCCTCGTTGGACCGCCGCGCCGACGAACTCCCCCGCAGCAGCGCGGCGTTGCCGGACTTCAGCGTCAGGCCGAAGGCGTCGACGGTGACGTTGGGCCGACCCTCGTACACCATGCCGACCACGCCGAGCGGGACCCGCTGCTGGCGAAGGCGCAGCCCATTGGGCAGGGTGCGTCCGCGCAGCACCTCGCCCACCGGATCGGGCAGGCTCGCCACCTGCCGCAGACCTGCGGCGATGCCGTCGACCCGCTGCGGGTCGAGCGCCAACCGGTCGAGCATGGCGTCGGGAGTGCCTGCGGCCCTGGCCGCGTCGAGGTCGGCGGCGTTGGCCGCCAGCACGTCGTGGACCCGCGCCAGGACCGAGTCGGCCGCGGCGTGCAGGGCCCGGTTCTTCGTCTCGGTGCTGCACGTGGCGAGGATGCGGGCCGCGACGCGCGCCCGCCGGGCGTCGTCGTGCACCCGTTCGCGCACATCACTGATGGGGCGAGCCTCAACGCTCATCGGGCCAGCGTATCGACTTATCCCGGATCGGGCGCCCTCGGGGTTACGGTAGCGCGCGCGGCGGAGATGCACCGCACGCCGCCACGATCGAGGAGACCACGTGACCGCTCCCGCACCGCGCCCCCCGGACGGCGACTGGCTGGGCACGCCGTTCCTGCGTTTCGAGCGCCAGGGCCCCTTCGGCGTGGTGACGCTGGACCGCCCGCAGGCGCGCAACGCGATGTCGCCCGCGATGTACTTCGGCATCGGCTACGCGGTCAAGCACGTCGCCGCCGACGACGACCTCGCCGGGCTGCTCATCACCGGCACCGGCGACGTGTTCGCCCCGGGAGGCGACCTCGGCGGCGCGGGCGGTGACGCCTGGATGGACTTCTCGTCGCTGTCGATGGAGGCGCTGCTCCCCTTCGACGCGCTGCGCACGTCGAGCAAGCCCGTCGTGGCGGCGGTCAACGGGTTGGCCCAGGGCGGCGGCCTGCAGATCGCGATGTGCAGCGACATGGCGGTCGTCAGCGATCGCGCAACGTTCCGGGTGCCCGAGCTGTACCGCGGCATCGCCGACACCTATTACAGCCACGTGCTCGCGCGGTCGATCGGACCCGTGCGAACCCGCGACCTGATGTTCACCGGGCGGACGCTGACCGCTCAGGAGGCCGCCGACTGGGGCATCGTCGCCCGGGTCGTCCCCCACGAGGTGTTGATGGCCAGTGCGCTCGAGATCCTCGCGCAGTGCTGCCGCACCGCGCCCGCCGCGCGGGCCGTCGTGAAGTCCAGCCTCGACGGCTACCTGGGTCTGTTCGACCGGATCGGGATGACGTCGAGCCTCGGCGGGCCGGAGGCGATCGAGGGCTTCCTGGCGTTCAAGGAACGGCGTTCGCCGAACTGGGTCCACCCCGACCTGAGGCTCGACGGACGGCTCTAGCTCGTCGGCCTGCGCACGTCGTGGGCGATCGTCATGCTGCCGCCCGCATCGGCGGCCATCGACGTCTGGTGCAGCACGACGCGACTTCGGTTGGGCGACAAGGCCGTCGACAGCACGTGGTGCGCAGCGCCACCGGCGAAGGCCACGCGGTTGACGCGGATCAGCGGGGCGCCGATGGTGGTGGCGAGTAGGGATGCCGTTCGGGGACCGGCGATCTCGGCGGTCATCTCGTGGTCGACGCGGTCCAGGTGCACGCCGGCATCGGCCAGCAGCCGGTAGAGCGGGGCGTGCGCCAGCGCGGACTCGGTGACCGCGTCGGCGAGTTCGGCGGGCAACCAGGCCTCGGTGATCATCAGTGGCTCGCCGGTGCGCCGTTCGCGTCGCACCCGCAGCACGTACAGCGCGACGTCGCGACCGTCCCACCGCGCGCCGACCGTCACCGGCAGCGGTCGGACGCCGAACTCGACGACGTCGACCTCGGTCTCGAACTGGACCTGCCGCAGCTCGTCGAGATACGTGCCACCCGCGACCGTCCGGCCGGCCGGCGGACGTTCGGTGACGAACGAGCCGACGCCGTGGCGCCGTTCGATCAGCCCGGCCTCGGCGAGATCGGCCAGCGCGCGCCGGACCGTGATGCGCGAGACGCCGAACTGTTCGCAGAGGGACTGCTCGGTCGGCAGCGCGTCGCCGGGGCCGAGCGCGCCGCGGCCGATCTCGTCGTGCAGGACGAGGTAGAGCTGGCGGTGCAGGGGCACGCCGGCGTCCGCGCTCACCAGCGCGGCGCCGTCGCGAGGATCCTCCACGTCGACGAGCCTCCCACAGCGGAGCCTTGCGCTCGACGGGATGGTGTTGTTATATACATATGACAACTACGGAGGTGACGATGTCGACCGAAGCCCCGACCGATCCGCACGGCCCGACGGGCCTTCTCGCGCAGTGGGTGTCCGACCTCGTCACCGCCGACGTCCCGCAAATGGTCCTCGACCGCGCCGCCCACCTGCTGCTCGACGGCATCGGATGCGTGCTGATCGGCGCGGGCCTGCCGTGGTCGCGCACGGCGACAGAGGCGGTGCTCGCCATGGAGGGCGACGGGGACACGGTCGTGATCGGCACCGGCCGCACCACCGCCGCCCCCGCGGCCGCCGTCCTGAACGGAACCTTCATCCAGGGTTTCGAACTCGACGACTTCCACCCGCTGGCGCCGTTGCACAGCTGCTCGCTCCTCATCCCCGCACTGCTGTCGACCGTCTCGGTGCGCCCGGGGGCGACCACGGGTGCGGACCTCCTGCTGGCCGCCGTCGCGGGATTCGAGGTCGGCCCGCGCGTCGGCTACACCCTGCACGGGTCCCAAATGCTGGATCGCGGTTGGCATTCGGGGTCGGTGTTCGGCACGCACAGCGCCGCCATGGCGGCCGGCAAGCTGCGCGGCCTGACGCCGGCCCAGCTGGAGGATGCACTCGGTCTCGCGGGCACGCAGTCGGCGGGCCTGATGGCCGCGCAGTTCGAGGCGATGAGCAAGCGGATGCACCACGGCCTGGCCTCGCGCAACGGCTTCTACGCCGCCGGGCTGGCCGCAGCCGGATACACCGGCATCAAGCGCGTCTTCGAGCGCGACTACGGCGGCTACCTCAGCGTGTTCGGCGAAGGCCACGACCCCGACGCCGCGCTGCTCACCGGTCAGCTCGGTGAGCGATGGGAGACCTCGACCATCATGGTGAAGTCCTACGCTGCGATGGGCGGCCTGCACGGTGCCATCGACGGCGCGCGTCGGCTGCGCGGAATGCTTGTCCCCCAAGCCATCTCGCACGTCGACATCACCGTCGGCGAAACCGTCTACAAGCACGGCTGGTGGCGGCCGCAGCGACCGCTCACCCCGATCGGCGCCCAGATGAACATCGGCTACGTCACCGCGGCCGCGCTCCTCGACGGCAACGTCCTCCCCGAGCAGTTCACGCCGCAGCGGCTCGACGCCGACGACGTGTGGCGCCTCGTCGACGCCACCGACGTGCACCTCGACGGGGCCCTGGCCACCGCGCCGGTCACCGAGCGCTTCCGCACCGACCTCGTCGTGACCATGGCCGACGGGACCGTGCACCACGAGCGCGTCGACCAACCCCATGGCGCCCCAGGCGATCCCGTCACCAACGACGACATCGTCGCCAAGTTCCACGCCCTCGCCGACCGCGTCACCACCAGGAGTCGCGCCGCGGCGATCGAGTCGGCCGTCCTCGGGCTGGCCGACCTCGACGACGTCGCCTCACTGATCGACCTGCTCGCGCCAGCCGTCGCGGGCGCTTTGGACTGACGGGAGAATCGACGTGCCCACCACACCGCAGCGACGTGCGCTGCGCACCCTGCTCGACTCGGGCGAACTCATCGTCGCCCCCGGCGTCTACGACGGCATCTCCGCTCACCTGACCAAGCGCACCGGTCACGTCGCGGCCTACCTGACCGGAGCCGGTGTCGCGGCGTCGGGTTTCGGGCTGCCCGACATCGGACTGGTGACCGGCAGCGAGATGGCCGAGCGCGCCCGGGTACTGGCCGACGCGCTCGGCGAGGTCCCCCTGATCGCGGACGCCGACACCGGCTACGGTGCGCCGATCAACGTGGTGCGCACCGTCCGCCAGTACGAGGCGGCGGGGGTGGCCGCAATTCAGTTGGAGGATCAGGCCTTTCCGAAGCGCTGCGGACACCTGCCCGACAAGCAGGTCGTCGACGCCGACGTCTTCGAGCAGACCCTGGCCGCCGCGCTGGACGCCAGGTCCGATGCCGGCCTGCTGGTGGTGGCCAGGACCGACGCCCGCGCGTCGCACGGACTCGACGCCGCCATCGAGCGGGCCCACCGCTACGCCGCCGCCGGTGCCGACGTCATCTTCGTCGAGGCGCCGCAGGGTGTCGACGAGATCGAGCGCATCGCCCGCGACGTCGAGGCCCCGCTGCTGATCAACCTGGTGCAGGGCGGTCTGACCCCCATCGAGTCGGCGCGGCGGCTGCAGGAATTGGGGTACGCCATCGCCATTCACCCCAGCGACCCGCTGGGACGCGCGACGTTCGCGATGCTCGAGGGCCTCTGCGCGCTCAACGGCACCGACGTCGCCGACTTCCTGCCCACCTCGCCCGCCGAGTTCTTCGACCTCGTCGGCATGGCCGAGTGGTCCGCACTCGACACCAAACTCGCCACGACCTAGGGACCAGCCATGGGCATGACCATCGTCGAGAAGATCTTCGCGCGCAAGGCCGGTCTGGAGTCGGTCGCACCCGGTGACACCGTCGTCGTCGACGTCGACATGACGGTGCTGATCGATCTGCAGTTCGCGACGATGTGGCTGCAGCCCTTGAGAATTCACGACGCCGACAAGCTGGCGATCGTGATGGACCACGCCGTGCCCGCCCCCACGATCAGGGACGCGGCGGGCGGACCACGCGCCCGCCAATTCGCCGCCGAGTTCGGCATCGAACGCTTCTACGACGTGGGACGCCACGGGATCTGCCACCAGGTCATCGCCGAGAACGGCCTCGCCCGGCCGGGAGAAGTGTTGGCGTGCACCGACTCCCACACCTGCGCAGGCGGGGCGTTCAACACCGCGGCCCGCGGACTCGGCCCCGCCGAGGTGTACTCCATCATGTGCACCGGCAGCACCTGGTTCCAGGTATCCCCCACGATCCGCTACGAACTGGTGGGCATCAAGCCCGACGGCATCAGCGGCAAGGACGTCTTCCTGCACGTCGCCGACGCCTACGGCGACACGGCCAACCTCAACCTCGAATACGGCGGCCCCGGGTTGGCCAGCATCCCCATGCACGACCGCCGCACCATCGCCACCCAGGGCGCCGAGGTCTCGGCGGACTTCAGCATCTTCGAGCCCGACGACGTCCTCGACGCCCATCTCGCCGCGCGCGGTGTCACGGGATACGCGAGCGCGGCCCCCGACGCCGACGCCCGGTACCGCGACGTCCGGCGGGTCGATCTCGACGCGCTGGAGTCCTACGTCGCCAAGCCGGGCACCGTCAGCCACAACGGGTCCCCGTCTCCCGACTCGGCAGGCAGAAGATCGACCAGGCCTTCATCGGATCGTGTGCCAACGGCCAGCTCGAAGACCTCGAGATCGCGGCAAAGGTGTTGCGCGGCAACGTCGTGGCACCAGGGGTGCGGCTGCTGGTGACCCCGGCGTCGCAGGCCGTCTACCGCGAGGCCATGCGGCTCGGATACCTGCAGGACATCGCCGACGCGGGGGGCGTGGTCACCAATTCGACGTGCGGCGCCTGCTTCGGCTACCACATGGGCGTGCTCGGCCCCGGCGAGGTGTGCATCACGTCGAGCACGCGGAACTTCACCGGGCGGATGGGGAGCACCGAGGCCGAGATCTTCATGGCCTCCCCCGCCACGGTGGCCGCGTCCGCGGTCGCCGGATACATCACCGAGGCGAGGAGCGTGACCGCGTGAGTCTCAGCGTCAGCGGCAGGGCGTGGGTGTTCGGCGACGGCCTCAACACCGACGACATGTACCCCGCGTTCGCGATGAAGATGGATCCGCCGGAGGCGGCGCGCCACGTCTTCTACGAGGTCCGCCCCGGTTGGACCGACGAGGTGTCCCCCGGGGACGTCGTGGTGGCGGGCCGCAACTTCGGCGTCGGCTCGTCACGGCCCGTCGCGGCGCTGTTCGTCGAACTGGGCGTCGCGGGCCTCATCGCCGAGGAGTTCAACTCCCTGTTCTTCCGCAATGCGGTCAACGCCGGCCTGCCCGCCCTGACGCTGCCCCGCGCCACGTCGATCTTCACCGACGGGGACACCGCGACGTTCGACCTGTCCGACGGGACCTGGCGCAACGAGACGACCGGGGCGTCGGGCGAGGTGCCCACCCTGCCCGACCTCATCCTCGACATCGTCGCCTCCGGTGGCGTGATGCCGCGGCTCGCCGCCCAGGGCTACCTGCCCGCCGAACTCGCCGACACCCTGCGGTCCAGTGCGGTGGCCATGCGCGGCGCCGGGAGCGGAGCGTGACCGGCATCGGCGGTCTGCTGAAGGGCATTCGCTCCTCCGGGGCTCGAAGCCCCTTGGCCAGAACGGAATTCGAGGCACCCGGGACCATCGTCGTCACCAGCCCGGCGTTCGAGGACGGCGCACCGATCCCGCGCAGGCATGCCGGTAGGGGCGTCGGAGACGACGTGTCCCCCGAATTGTCATGGGAGGGCGTGCCGCCGAGCGCCGCCGCGCTGGTCGTACTCCTCGACGACGTCGACGTGCCGCTGCCACGCCCGCTGTGGCACAGCGCCGCCGTGCTCGATCCCGGTCTGAGTGGTCTCGCCGAGGGCGGATTCACCACGGGGACGCCGGGCGTCCGCATCGTCCCGACCATGCTCGGCCGGCACGGCTACAGCGGCCCCCGGCCGATCCCCGGACACGGCGCCCATCACTACCGCTTCCACGTGCTGGCCCTCGACCGACCGGTCCCGTCGGCGGCCACCTCGGTGAAGGCCGTGCTCGCGGCCGCCGCCGGTCACGTGCTGGCCCGCGGCACCCTCACGGGCACCTACGAACGCTGAGCGATTCGTGTCGTTTCAGGAGCGCCGACCGCTCCCAAACCGACACGAATCACGCGTCGGGGACCTCGCGCTCGATCTCGTCGAGCCACACCCGCGCCGACATGTCCGACGGCGCCCGCCAGTCGCCGCGCGGGGACAGCGCGCCGCCCGCGGACACCTTGGGCCCGTTCGGCAGCGCCGAGCGCTTGAACTGGCTGAACGAGTAGAACCGCTGCACGAACACCTGCAACCAGTGCCGGATTTCCGTCAGCGAGTAGACCGGTCGCTCGTCGACGGGGTAGCCGGCGGGCCAGTCGCCGCGTGAGGCGTCACTCCATGCGTGCCAGGCCAGGAACGCGACCTTCGACGGCCGGAAGCCGTAGCGGAGCACCTGGAACAGCGAGAAGTCTTGCAGCACATAGGGACCCACCTTGGCCTCGCTGCTCTGGATCTCCTCGTCCTCACCGGTGGGCACCAACTCGGGGGTGATCTCGGTGTCGAGCACCGACTGCAGGATGGCGTTGACGTCGTCGGTGAACTGACCCGAGGAGATCACCCAGCGAATCAAGTGTTGGATCAACGTCTTCGGCACGCCGCCGTTGACGTTGTAGTGCGACATCTGGTCGCCGACACCGTAGGTCGACCATCCCAGTGCCAGCTCGGAGAGGTCACCGGTGCCGAGCACGATGCCGCCGCGCTGGTTGGCGAGCCGGAACAGGTAGTCGGTGCGCAGCCCGGCCTGCACGTTCTCGAACGTGACGTCGTAGACCTTCTCACCGCGGCCGAACGGGTGGTCCATCTCCGCGAGCATCAGCGATGCGGTGTCGCGAATGTCGAGTTCCTCGAACGTGACTCCGAGCGCCTTGCCGAGTGCGACGGCGTTGCCCTTGGTGTGGTCGCTGGTCGCGAAGCCCGGCAGCGTGAAGGCGAGGATGTCGCTGCGTGGGCGCTGCTCGCGGTCCATCGCGCGGGCCGCGACGATGAGCGCGTGCGTCGAGTCGAGTCCGCCCGAGACGCCGATCACGACCGTCGGATAGCTCAGCGCCCGCAGCCGCTGCTCGAGGCCTGCCACCTGGATGCTGTAGGCCTCATAGCAATCCTGTTGCAGCCGTTGCGGATCCGACGGCACGAAGGGAAACCGTTCGACCGCGCGCCGCAGCCCGATGTCGCCCGCGGGCGGATCGACGACGAACTCGACGCGACGAAAGCGGTCGGTCAGCTCGCGGTGGTGGCGGCGGTTGTCGTCGAACGTGCCCATGCGCAGTCGCTCGGCGCGCAGCAGTCCGGTGTCGACGTCGGCGATCGACATCCGCTCGCCCTTGGGGAAGCGCTCGGATTCGGCGAGCAGCACCCCGTTCTCGTAGATCATGGTCTGGCCGTCCCAGGCCAGGTCGGTGGTCGATTCGCCCTCCCCCGCCGCCGCGTACACGTAGGCGGCCAGACACCGCGAGGACGCCGAGCGCGCCAGCAGCTTGCGGTCGTCGGCGCGGCCGATCGTGATGGGGCTGCCCGACAGGTTGGCCAGCACCGTCGCACCCGCCAGCGCGGCCTCGGCACTGGGTGGCACCGGCACCCACATGTCCTCGCAGATCTCCACGTGCAGGACGAAACCGGGCAGGTCGGTCGCGGTGAACAGCAGGTCCGGGCCGAACGGCACCTCGGCGCCCCCGAGGCGCAGGCAACCGCCCTGGTCGTCGCCGGGCGCCACCTGGCGGCGCTCGTAGAACTCGCGGTAGGTCGGCAGGTAGGACTTCGGCACGACGCCGAGCACCGTGCCGCGATGGATGACGACCGCGGTGTTGTAGATGCGGTGCCGGTGGCGCAGCGGCGCCCCCACCACCAGCATCGGCAACAGGTCGGCGGAGGCGAGCACCAGGTCGTCGAGGGCGGCCTCGACGGCGTCGAGCAGCGTCTCCTGCAGCAGGATGTCCTCGAGCGAGTAGCCGCAGAGCGTCAGCTCGGGGAAGACCGCGAGTGCGACGCCCGCGTCGTGGCAGTCGCGGGCCATCCGCAGCACCGACTCGGCGTTCGCCGCGGGGTCGGCCAGGGTCGCGTGGTGCGTGCACGCAGCCACCCGCACGTAGTCGTGCCGGTAGGCGGAGTAGAAGTCCACGCAGTCATTCTCGCAAATGGCGTCGCTGCGCCGGCATTCACAACGCCGTCGATGTGAATGTGGACGCAACGGGTGTTTCCCCCGGGGGCCCCGCACGCCTCATCATGACGGCAGGACGATCCTTCGAAGGAGGTCGACGTGACGACAGCCGCCGCGGTCCACAGTGCCGACGTCGCCTTGAGCCACCGCGCCGCCCGGGTCATTCCGGGCGGCATGTACGGACACCAAGCCGTCCGCCACCTGTCGCCCGCCTACCCGCAGTTCTTCGCCGGCGGTGAGGGCGCGCTGATCACCGACGTCGACGGCAGGGAGTACGTCGACCTGATGTGCAGCTGGGGTCCCATCGTCCTCGGCCACCGCGACCCCGTCGTCACTGCGGCGGCGCGCGCCCAGATGGACCTCGGCGACTGCCTCGACGGGCCGGGCCCGGTGCTGGTGGACCTCGCCGAGACCATGGTCGACGCCATCGCCGACGCCGACTGGATCCTGTTCGGCAAGAACGGAACCGACGCCACCACCGCATGCCTCACCATCGCGCGGGCCCACACGTCGCGGTCGGTGATCCTGGCGGCGCGCGGCGTCTATCACGGTGCGGCGCCCTGGTGCACGCCCGTTCCCACCGGAACGCTGGCCTCCGACCGGGCCGCGATGGGCTACTTCGACTACAACGACGTCGACGACTTCGACCGCGCCGTGCAGGCCGCCGGGCCCGACCTCGCCGGTGTGCTGCTGACGCCGTTCCGCCACGTCGAGGGCGAGGATCAGCAACTCGTCGACGAGGACTTCGCCCGGCACGTCAGGCAGCGGTGCGACGATTCGGACGCGTTGCTGATCCTGGACGACGTGCGCTGCGGCTTCCGGCTCGCCTACGGCGGCAGTTGGGAGGCGCTCGGGGTGCCCGTGGACCTCAGCGCCTGGAGCAAGGCGATCGCGAACGGTTACCCCCTGGCGGCCGTCACCGGTCGCGAGGCGCTGCGCGACACCGCGTCGACGGTGTTCCTCACCGGCTCGTTCTGGATGAACTCCACGCCCATGGTGGCGGCGCTGGCGACAGTGCGCCGCCTCGCCGAGATCGACGGGGTGGCCCTGATGCAGCGGGCGGGCGCCCGGCTGCGGGCCGGCATCGAGGCGCAGGCTGCCGACTGCGGACTCGCCATCCGGTACACGGGGCCCGACGTGATGCCGTATCTGACGTTCGCCGGCGACGACGACCGCAGTCGGATGACGTGCTTCGCCGAAGCCGCCCTCGCAGCCGGGGTCTACCTGCACCCCAAGCACAACTGGTTCATGTCCTGTGCGATGGACGATTCCGTCGTCGACCGGGCCCTGCGCGGCACCGAGATCGCGTTCGCCGCGGTGCGACGGCACTTCGGTACCCCGTGAGCCCGTCCACCCACTCGCCGAGGAGAACTCCATGACGGTCGACCAACCCGCCGGCGAGCGTGCGGGAGCGCCGCCTGCACCGAACCCCAACGACGCGACGGTGGCGTCGTTCGGCTATCCGCAGGAACTCAAGCGGACCCTGCGCTTCTTCTCGCTGTTCGCCATCTCGTTCTCGATCGTCTCGATCTCGACCGGCATCTTCCTCAACTACGGCTTCGCCATCAACCAGTTCGGCGGTGCGTCGATCTGGACGTGGCCCATCGCGGCCGTGGGACAGATCGTCATGGCGCTGCTCATCGCCGAGTTGAGCACCAAGATCCCGCTCGCGGGCTACGCCTACCAGTGGGGCGCGCGCCTGGTCGGCTCCGGATACGGTTGGTACACCGGCTTCTTCGGCCTGCTGTACATGAGCATCACCGGCGGCGCGATCATCCTGCTCGGTGCGACCCCGCTGCTGTTCGAGGCGATGGGCCTGACCCCGCCCAGCGGCGTGGTGCTGACGGTCGCCATCGTCATCCTGCTGTTCACCATCGTCGTGAACATCGTTGGCGTGCAATTGGCGGCGCGGGTCAACAACACCGCGGTGGTCGCCGAGATCATCGGTACCGTCCTGCTGGCGGTGACCGTCATCGTCGCCTTCGGCCTCTACACCGGCACGGGCGGCGGGTCGGTCGCCAACCTGACCAACGGCACCGGCACGGCGGGCTCAGGAATCGGCCACTTCGTCCTGGCCGGCCTGCTCGGCATCTACACGATGGTGGGGTTCGAGCTCTCGGCCGATCTGACCGAGGAGGCCGTCGACTCCCAAACAGCCGTTCCCCGTGGGGTTCTCGTCGGGGTGATCGGCTCGGCGGTGCTCGGCATGCTGGCGCTGATCTGCTTCACCGTCGCCATGCCGGATCTTGGCGCGGCCCAGGCGTCGTCGGCGCCGATCGTCACCATCGCCGAGTTCTATCTGCCGACCGCCGTGGTCAAGGTCTTCATCGTCGTCGTGGCGTTCTCGATGATCGCGCTCGTCGTCGCCAACCAGGCCGCCCAAGCGCGACTGCTGTACTCGATGGGCCGCGATGACATGCTGCCGTTCTCGCGCCACTTCCGGCTCGTCAACCCCCGTACGCAGACCCCGCTGCGCGCCCTGGTGATCGGCGGCATCGTCAGTGTGGCGTTCATGATCTACGGCTTCCTGCAGACGGATTCGTTCACCACGCTCGTCGGCGCCACGTCCATCGCGCCGTATCTGGTGTACCTGCTGATCGTCGGGTCCTACATGCGCAGGCGACCGACGCTGGCCGCCGCCCCGGGGGCGTTCAACCTCGGCTGGTGGGGCGTTCCGCTGATGGTCGTCGGGCTGGTCTGGATCGTGACCGCCCTGCTGATCCTGACCATTCCGCCCGACTTCCACGGAGCGGTGAAGGTCGTGGCGGGCGCCGCGGTGCTCGCGGTGCTGTGGCACGTGCTGGTGCTGCGGGGCCGCATCGCGCGCGGTGAGGCCGGGGTCGCGCGGTTCACCGACTCGTCGACTGGACGGTGAATCGCACACCGCTGAACGGGTTTTCGATCGCCTCGACCGTCGCGACCTCGCGGTCGCGCACCTCCTGGGCGAGGCGGTTGAACGCGACCGCCAGCGGTGACACCCGGTCCCGGCGCCAGGCGATCGCCACGGTCGAGCCGGGGACGTCGACGATCGGGATGTAGCGCACCCCGGCGTGCGGGATGTAGCGCATGATCGCGGCGGGATTGACCGTGCAGGCGAGGCCCGCCGCGATCATCTCGATCTCCTCGGTGTTGCTCGTCGACGGCGTCAGCAGCGGTTCGGTCATCCCCGACCGGAAGTCCTGCAGGCTCCAGAAGCGGCGGTACTCCTCGTCGGTGGAACGCCCGACCGCCAGTGGCACGTCGAGGATGTCGGCCACCGAGACGGTGTCGCGCCGGGCGAGCGGGTGGCGAATCGAGACGGTCAGCACGCGCGGCTCCTCGAAGAGCACGTGCGCGACGATGTCCGGATCGGCCAGCGGTGGCCGGATGATGGCGACGTCGGCCCAGTGCTCGGACAGCCCCGCGCTCTGGTCCGGCAGCCCGAACTCGCGCATCTCGATCTCGACGTTCGGATAGTGCCGGGAGAACTCCTCGACGATGAAGGGCGTCAGCTCCAGCGCCGCGCCGAGGCCGAAGCCGATCCGTAGCTGGCCAACCTCGCCGGCGTCGTGCCTGCGGGCCTCCTCGATGCCCGCGTCGAGGCTCGCCAAGGCCGACCGGACGCCGGCCAGGAAGGCCTCGCCCGCCGGGGTCAGTGCCACCGACCTGGTGGTTCGGTAGAACAGCTGCGCGCCGACCTCGTCCTCGAGGTCGCGGATCTGACGGGACAGCGACTGCTGCGCGACGAACAATCGGGCCGCCGCCCTGGTGAAGTGACGCTCCTCGGCGACCACGACGAAGTAGCGCAACTTCCTCGTGGTGAGGTCCATGGGGGGACCATAACGCGGTTGGCCGTCGCCGACACCCGTTCGCCGACCGGGGGCCCGCCTATCCTGGATGGGGATGAACGTCCCCGAGGCCCCCGAACTGGTCAACCTGCTGAACGGTCGACGCCTGGCCGTGCTGACCGGCGCAGGCCTGTCGACCGATTCGGGCATCCCCGACTACCGCGGGCCGGACTCACCGCCCAGCAATCCCATGACGATTCGCCAGTTCACGTCCGACCCGGCGTTCCGGCAGCGGTACTGGGCCCGCAACCACGTCGGCTGGCGGCACATGCACGCGACGCTGCCCAATGCCGGGCACCGCGCGCTCGCGCAGTTGGAGCGGGCAGGCGTGGTGACCGGTCTCATCACCCAGAACGTCGACCTGCTGCACACCAAGGCGGGCAGCGAGGCCGTGGTGAACCTGCACGGCACCTACGCGCAGGTGATCTGCCTGGAGTGCGGTTTCACGCTCAGCAGGCAGACGCTGGCCGACGAGCTGGAGGCGCTGAACCCCGGGTTCCTCGAGCGGGCCGATGCGGTCGGTGGCATCGCCGTCGCGCCGGACGCCGACGCGATGGTCACCGAGACGTCGTCGTTCCGCTACCTGGACTGCCCGCGCTGCGGCGGCATGCTCAAACCCGACATCGTGTACTTCGGCGAGAGCGTCCCCAAAGAGCGCGTCGCGCAAGCCTATTCGATGGTCGACGACGCCGACGCCCTGCTCGTCGCCGGGTCGTCCCTCACGGTGTTCTCCGGTCTGCGGTTCGTCAGGCACGCGGCGGCCGCGGGCCTGCCGGTGGCGATCGTCAACCGCGGCCCGACGCGCGGCGACGGTCTGGCCACGGTGAAGGTCCACGCGGGCTGTTCGGAACTGCTGGTCCTGCTCGCCGACGAGCTGACGTTGGAACCCTCACGCCCGCAACGTCATTGAACGACGCGCGCCGCTAGAACGTGATCGGCATCGACCTGATGCCGTGAATGAAGTTGCCCGCCAGGTACACCGGGTCACCGGTCTCGAACCCCGGCAACTGGGTCAGCAGCTCGCCGAAGACGGCCCGCAGCTGGGCGCGCGCCACGTGCGCGCCGAGACAGAAGTGCCGTCCGCCGCCGCCGAAGCCGAGGTGGGGGTTGGGCTTGCGCGCCAGGTCGAAGCGCTCCGGTGCGTCGAAGGCCGCGTCGTCGAAGTTGCCCGACGAATAGAACATCACGACCTTGTCCCCCGCGGCGATGTCCTGGTCGCCGAGCCGGGTGTCGACCGCCGCCGTGCGGCGAAACGTCATGACCGGTGTCGCCCAGCGGACGAATTCCTCCACGGCACTGCCGATCCGGTCGTCGAAGTCGGCGGCCAGCCAGGCCCGCTGATCGCCGAAGTCGGTGAGCGCCTTGGCCGCATGGCTCGTCGTCTGCCGGGTGGTGTCGTTGCCCGCGACGGCGAGGAGCACGAAGAAGGCGGCCACCTCGAAGTCGGTCAGCCGGTCGCCGTCCACCTCGGCGTGGACGAGGCTGCTGATGAGGTCGTCGCCGGGGTGCTGGCGGCGATCGGCGGCCAGCGCGCCGGCCACCTGGTGCAGGTACATCTGACTTCCGACCAAGACCTCCAACGGGTTTCGTCCCGCGAGGAACACCGGGTCGCCCAGTGACACCATGGCGTCGGCGGCCTCGGCCACCTGGACGCGGTCGGCCTCGGGGATGCCGACCATGTCCGACAGCGTGCGCAGCGGCAGCTCCTTGGAACAGTGCTCGACGAAGTCCGCGCCGCTGCCCGCCTCGCGCAGTTCGGCGACGATGGTTCTGGCGTTCGACTTGATCGAGTCCTCGATGCGGCGGACCTGGCGTGGCGTGAACGCCGCGTGCACGACCTTGCGAATCAGGGTGTGCCGCGGGGCATCCATCGCCAGGAAGGATTGCGACGCCTCCAGCAACTCCTCGGGCACGTTCTCGAACAGCACGCCCCGGCCGGAGAGGAACGTGTCGCTGTCGCGGCTGACGGTGACGATGTCCGCGTGGCGCGTCACGCCCCAGTGACCGGGGTCGGTGGGGTCGTGCATCAGGGAGTCCTCGACGGGTGGTTGCCACGAGATCGGGCGCTCGGCGCGCAGGACGGCGAACGACGCCTCGCGTTCGGCGGCGGTGGCGGAGCAGAACGCCCGCGACGACAGGTCGATCGCGTCGTAGGGACGTGTGAGCGGCGACACAGTCATGGCCTGACGATATGACTAGACAGTGTGTCTAGTCAAGGTCGCGTCGATGCCGCTAGGCTGCCCCCATGCCGTCGGTGACGAGGAAGCCGCAGGCCAAGCGGCAGGAGCGGCGCCAGCAGTTCGAGCGTCGCCTGCTGGACGCGACCGAGCGGCTGATGGCCACCGGCGCATCGTTCACCGAGCTCAGCGTCGACCGCCTGGCGACCGAGGCGGGCATCTCGCGGGCGAGCTTCTACGTCTACTTCGAGGACAAGGGTGATCTGCTGCGGCGCCTCGCCGGTCAGGTGTTCGCCGACCTCGCCGACGCCGCCGGGCAGTGGTGGAACGTGTCCCGGCGCCGCGACCCGGCCGACGTCAACGCCGCCATGACCGGACTCGTCGCCAGCTACCGACGCCATCAGCCGCTGCTCGTCGCGCTCAACGAGATGTCGGCCTACGACGCGGCGGTCGGCGCCACCTACCGCGACATCCTCACCGCGATCTCGGACCGGTTGGCCGCGGTCATCGAGGAGGGCCAGAGCGACGGCGTCATCCGGCCCGAACTGTCGGCGGCGACCGCGGCGAGCACGCTCACGTGGATGGCCGAGCGGACCTGTCAGCAGAATCTGCCGGGGCGGCCCGAGTCCTATGACGCCGAATTGGCCGCCACCCTGACCCAGATCGTCTGGGGCGCACTGTATCTGGAAGCGCCCTAGACCGCGACCAGGTCGTCGGCGTGCACGGCGGGACGCCGCATCTCGGCCGGCAGGTCCTCGCGCGACCGACCGACCACGGCGGCCAGCTCCGCCGCGTCGTAGGCCACCACGCCCCTGGCGACCACCGTCCCGTCGAGGCCGCGCAGCTCGACGACGTCGCCGCCGTGGAACCGGCCCGACACCTCGGTGATGCCGGCGGGCAGCAGCGATCGGCGCCGCTTCACCACCGCGTGCACGGCCCCGTCGTCGAGCATCAGCGCGCCCGTCGACTCGGCCGCGTAGCGGACCCAGAACCGGCGCGACGACATCCGTTCCGGCCGTGGGGCGAACACCGTGCCGACCGACGCGTCGGCGAGCGCGGCACCCGCGTCGGCCGCGGCGGCCAGGAGCACCGGCACGCCCGCATCGGCGGCGAGCAGCGCCGACGACAGCTTGGACGCCATGCCCCCGGTGCCCAGCCTGCTGCCGCCCCCGGCGATCACGCCGTCCAGATCGTCGGTGCCGGCCACCTCGGAGATGAAGTGCGCGTTGCCTTTTCGGGGATCGGAGTCATACAGCCCGTCGATGTCGGAGAGCAGCACGAGGGCATCGGCACCGACGAGGTGCGCGACGAGCGCCGAGAGCCGATCGTTGTCGCCGAACCGGATCTCGTTGGTGGCGACGGTGTCGTTCTCGTTGACGATCGCCACCGCGTGCAGCGCACGCAACCGGTCCAGGGTGCGCTGAGCGTTGGTGTGCTGCACCCGCATCGAGATGTCGTGCGCGGTCAGCAGCACCTGCCCGACAGTGCGGTCGAACCGGTCGAATGCCGCGGTCCACGCGTTCACCAGCGCCACCTGGCCCACGCTCGCGGCGGCCTGCTTGGTCGCCAGATCGGTCGGTCGCCGCGACAGGCCGAGCGGTTCGATGCCTGCGGCGATCGCGCCCGAGGACACGATGACGACGTCCGAGCCCGCCCTCATCCGCGCCTCGATGGCCTCGGCCAGCGCCGCGACGCGCGTCGCATCGAACATGCCCTTCGCGTCGGTCAGCGCGGTGGTGCCGATCTTGACGACCACGCTGCGGGCCGTCCGGACGCCCTCCCGGTGCGGACTGGGCGCGCTACTCATCGGAGTCGGAGTAGTCGCGACTCTCCCGCCGCTGCTTGCGTGCGATCTTGCGCTCGTCGGCCCGGACCCGCTGATCCTGTTCGAGCCGCAGATCGGTGCCGCGCCCCGACATCGTCACGTCGACACCCGCGGGCGTCTGCGGCTCCCAGTCGAACGTCATCGCCCCGATCGTCACGGCGCATCCGGGCTTCGCGCCGAGCTTGAGCAACTCGTCCTCCACGCCGAGGCGCGCGAGCCGGTCACCGAGGTAGCCGACCGCCTCGTCGTTGGTGAAGTCCGTCTGACCGATCCACCGTTCCGGGCGTCGCCCGCGCACGATGAAGCCGCCCTCGCCGTCAGAGGTCACCGAGAAGCCGCTCTCGTCGACCGGGATGGGCCGGATCACCGGGCGACGCGGCGCGACGACGGGCTGCGCCGCACGGTACGCCGCGACCATGTCCCACAGCGCAAAGGTCAACGGACGCAAGCCATCTCGACTGACGGTGGACACTTCGAACACCGGCCAGCCGTACTTGGCGGCCACTTCCTCGCGGACGAAGTCGGCGAGCTCGCGCGCGTCGGGCACGTCGATCTTGTTCAGCACGACCGCCCGCGGCCGGTCGGCGAGATCCCCCAGCGACGAATCACCTTGCAGCGTCGGCACGTACGCCGCCAACTCGGCCTCCAGCGCGTCGATGTCGGAGATCGGATCGCGCCCGGGTTCCATCGTCGCGCAGTCGACGACGTGCACCAGCACCGCGCAGCGTTCGATGTGACGCAGGAAGTCCAGACCCAGACCCCTGCCGGCGGAGGCACCGGGAATCAGACCGGGCACGTCGGCGACGGTGAACGTGTGCTCCCCCGCCGCGACCACGCCGAGGTTGGGCGCCAGGGTCGTGAACGGATAGTCGGCGATCTTCGGCTTGGCGGCCGAGATGACCGACACCAGCGAGGACTTGCCCGCCGACGGGAATCCGACGAGGCCGACGTCGGCGACGGTCTTCAGTTCCAGGGTGAGGTCACGAGCTTCGCCCGGCTCGCCGAGGAGCGCGAACCCCGGAGCTTTGCGCGCCCGGGAGGCCAACGAGGCGTTGCCCAGACCGCCCCGGCCACCCGCCGCGGCCTCGAAACGCGTTCCCGCACCGGTCAAGTCGGCGAGCAGACGACCGTTCTCGTCGAGGACGACGGTGCCGTCGGGCACCTTGAGTTCGAGGTCTTCCCCGAAGGCGCCGTCGCGGTTGTTGCCCATCCCCTGCTTGCCGGACGGCGCGTCGACGTGGGGGTGGAAGTGGAAGTCGAGCAGCGTGTGCACCTGCGGATCGACGACCAGCACGATGCTGCCGCCGCGACCACCGTTACCGCCGTCGGGACCGCCCAGCGGCTTGAACTTCTCACGGTGCACCGAGGCACAGCCCCGGCCCCCGCTGCCTGCGCGGGCGTGGATGACGACGCGATCGACGAAACGAGCCATCGGACTTCCTCTCCGTCGAATGTGAAGCTGGCCAGGACGAGTCGAGAACTCGCGGCTGCTTCACACTCGCGGGAGCTGTCCTCGAACTACTAGGACTCGATGCGTGCGGTGCGGACGATGTTGACCGTCTTGCGACCGCGCTTCTCGCCGAACTCGACGGCACCGGGGGCGGTGGCGAAGAGGGTGTCGTCGCCGCCGCGGCCGACGTTGATGCCCGGGTGGAAGTGCGTGCCGCGCTGACGGACGATGATCTCGCCCGCCTTGACGACCTGACCGCCGAACCGCTTCACGCCGAGGCGCTGAGAGTTGGAGTCGCGACCGTTGCGTGAGCTGGATGCGCCCTTCTTGTGTGCCATGGTTCGCTCCTCTACTTAGGAAATGCCCGTGACCTTGACGACCGTCAGCTTCTGACGGTGGCCCTGGCGCTTGTGGTATCCGGTCTTGTTCTTGAACTTGTGGATGCGGATCTTCGGGCCCTTGGTGTGCTCGAGGACCTCGGCGGTCACCGCGACCTTCTCCAGATCGTTCGCAGCGGTGGTGACGTTCGCACCGTCGACGACCAGCGCGACCGGAAGCGACACCGAGTCACCGGCCTCGAGCTCCAGCTTCTCGACCTTGACTATGTCTCCGACCGCGACCTTGTACTGCTTGCCGCCGGTCTTGACGATTGCGTAAGTCGCCATCGTGTGCGTCTTCCTCTGCTTTGCTTGCGGGCGCGCACCACCCGAGGGTGGCGTGCGCGGGTCTGGGGTGCGGGGACAGCCGCCCCGCGTGTCACGGGCTCAGTCGTTACGAAAGCCTGCAAACAACTGTGCAAGGTTACGTGACCAGCGGGTAGAAGATCAAACTGGCGGACCCGCCGGACGTGCGGCGGCGCGCCGCCGGCGCGGGCGTCCCACCGCGGCGACCATCGGCTCGTCGTCCTCGTCCTCGTCCGAGTCGTCTTCGTCGTCGGAGTCCTCGTCCGAATCTTCCTCGTCGGAGTCCTCGTCCGAATCTTCGTCGTCCGAGTCGTCCTCGTCGTCGAGGTCGTCGTCGTCGATGACTTCGATGTCCTCGTCGTCATCGTCCGAGTCGTCGTCGTCCTCGTCCGAGTCGTCGTCGTCCTCGTCCGAATCGTCCTCGTCGTCGAGGTCGTCCTCGGCCAGCACCTCCTCGGCCGATTCGGCGGACGCCAGGTCCTCCGAACCCCCGACGACGGCGTCGTCGGCCGCGTCGGTGCCTTCGGCGTCCTCGGTGTCGTCGGCGTCCTCGTCGCGCCCGGTGGCCGCGGCCATCGCGCGGAACATCGGGTGCTCACCCGCCGCGTGCACGGGCACCTTGGCCACCTGAACCTCGTCCTCGGTGCGGCCACCCTTCTTGCCGCGCTTGCTGCGACGCCCCGTGCCGGGTTCGCTCCGGCGGCCCGCGGTGGAGTTGGAGTCCACCGGGTCACCGTGCAGCACCAGACCGCGGCCCGCGCAATGCGGACACGTGGTCGAGAAGGCCTCGATGAGACCCGTGCCGAGCTTCTTCCGGGTCAGCTGGACCAGTCCCAGCGACGTCACCTCGGAGACCTGGTGACGGGTGCGGTCCCGCGCGAGCGCCTCGGTCAGGCGGCGCAGGACCAGATCGCGGTTGGACTCCAGCACCATGTCGATGAAGTCGATGACGATTATGCCGCCGATGTCGCGCAACCGGAGTTGGCGCACGGTCTCCTCGGCGGCCTCCAGGTTGTTGCGGGTGACGGTCTGCTCGAGGTTGCCGCCGGAGCCGGTGAACTTGCCGGTGTTGACGTCGACGACCGTCATCGCCTCGGTGCGGTCGATGACCAGCGTGCCGCCCGAGGGCAGCCACACCTTGCGGTCCATCGCCTTGGTCAGCTGCTCGTCGATGCGGTGCACCGCGAACACGTCCGGTCCGTTCTTGGCAGCGGGCTCGTACTTCGTCATCCGCGGGAGGAGCTCCGGAGCCACCGACGTCACGTAGTCGTTGATGGTGTTCCACGCCTCGTCACCGGACACGATCAGGCCGCTGAAGTCCTCGTTGAACAGATCGCGGATGACCTTGACCAGCACGTCGGGCTCTTCGTAGAGCGGCACCGCGGCACCGGCGGCCTTGGCCGTGATCTCCGCGCCCTTGGCCTCGATCTGGTTCCACCGCTCCTGCAGCCGGGTGACGTCACTGCGGATGTCCTCTTCCTTCACGCCCTCCGACGCGGTGCGGATGATGACGCCCGCATCGTTCGGCACGACTTCGCGCAGGATCTCCTTCAGACGCTGCCGCTCGGTGTCGGGCAGCTTGCGGCTGATACCGGTCGAGGACGCGCCGGGCACGTAGACCAGGTACCGCCCGGCGAGGGACACCTGCGTGGTGAGCCGGGCCCCCTTGTGGCCGACGGGATCCTTGCTGACCTGGACGATGACGTAGTCGCCCGGCTTGAGCGCCTGCTCGATCTTGCGCTGCGCGCCGCCGAGGCCCGCCGCCTCCCAGTTCACCTCACCGGCGTAGAGCACGCCGTTGCGGCCGCGGCCGATGTCGACGAAGGCCGCCTCCATCGACGGCAGCACGTTCTGCACGATGCCGAGGTAGACGTTGCCGACGAGGGACGCCGACGACGCGCTGGTGACGAAGTGCTCGACGACGACGCCGTCTTCGAGGACGGCGATCTGGGTGTACCGGGAGCCCTCGTGCGGCGGCTCGGTGCGGATCCTGTCGCGCACGACCATGACGCGCTCGACGGCCTCGCGCCTGGCCAGGAACTCGGCCTCGCTCAGGATGGGCGGACGGCGTCGGCCCGCGTCGCGTCCGTCGCGGCGACGCTGGCGCTTGGCCTCCAGCCGCGTGGACCCGGCGATGCCCTGGATCTCGTTGTTCTCCTTGGCGGGCTTCTTCTCCCGCGGCTGACGCTCGTGGACGACCGTGTTGGGCGGGTCGTCGGGCGACGCCGCGTCGTCGCCGTCACCGTCGCCCCCACCGGTCTTGCGCCGCCTGCGCCGCCGGCGCCGACGGGTCGCGCCGTCACCGCCCGCACTCTCGTCGTCGGGCCCGTCCTCGTCGTCACCGTCGTCGTCCGAGCCGTCCTCGGACGTGGCCTGCTCGGAGTCGTCGCCGTCGCCGTCGCCCTCGTCGTCGGAGCTCTGCTCGCCGCGTCCACGTCCGCGACCCCGGCGGCCCCGGCGGCGGCGGCGGTTGGCCGGCCGATCGCCCTGGTCGTCGTCGGCGTCCGAATCGTCCTCGTCGTCGTCCTCGTCGTCGTCGGCGTCCTCGACGTCCTCCACCACGCGGGGCGCGACGAAGGCGACCGGCTGGGGCGCGACGAACAGCGGCATGTAGGCCGCCGGCGCCGTGGTGGGCGGCAGCGGTTCCGGCACGGGCGGCGGCTCCGGTTCGACCTCCAGTGCCTGTGCCGACTCGGCGACGGGCACCGCGAACACGTCGGCGACGTAGTCCTGGCTCAGCGGCGCTGGCAGGCCCTCGTCGCGCCGAGGCGCTTCCGGAAGGTCGAATGGGGCGGCAAAATCATCGTCGGCCACGTACTCTCCTCAAGCCCCCGGGCGCGTCGTGATGACGCGGCCACGCGAGGGCTTCCGCTATGGACCCGTGGAACTCTTCCCGGGCTTGTCATGGTCTCGCTCCGAGCGGCTCGTGCAGAACCCTCGGTGCCTGGCTGAATGACGACTGGAACTCCGCGCCGCACTCGGAAACGTCCTAGAGGGTCGCGCTCGTCCAAGTCTTCATCCGGGCGTCCTGCGACGTTATGAAGCAGGTCACCCTCGGCCAGTATCCCACATCGCGCCGAGGAATCCGACGAGGTGCCATCGGCCGTACCTCGGGCAGCTAACTGCCGGGGAACCAGAGCTCGATTTCGCGGGCCGCCGAATCGGGCGAATCGGACCCGTGCACCAGGTTGTCCTGGGTGACGAGGGCCAGGTCACCGCGGATCGTGCCGGGTGCGGCCTTCTCCACGGGATCGGTCCCACCGGCGATCTGCCGGAACGCCGCAACGGCCCGCGGACCCTCGACGACGGCCGCGACCACGGGGCCCGAGGTGATGAACTCCAGCAGCGACGGGAAGAAGGGCTTGCCCTCGTGCTCGGCGTAGTGCTTGCGGGCCAGCTCCTCGGTGACGTTCTTCAGCTCGAGGGCAGCGATCGTCAGACCCTTGCGTTCGATCCTGCCGAGAATCTCGCCGACGAGGAGGCGCTGCACGCCGTCGGGCTTGACCAAAACCAGCGTCCGCTCAATCACGGGGACGGAGCCTACCCGTCGGTAGGCGGTGGCTGCTGACCGGGCAGCAGGCCGCGGTCCTGACGCCGCTTGACCTCGGCCCGCAGGTACGCGATCAGCAACCAGACCGCCGCGAAGACCACGCCGATGAAGCCGACGGCCGGGTGGATCACGACGCCCGCGATCAGCACCACCTGCACGGCGAGGTCCACCTTGAGCGCCCACGGCCTGCCCTGCACGCCCGCCAGCAGGACGAGGACGCCGGCGATCCCGACGAGGAAGCCGCCGCTGGTCCACGTCAGGCCATCGCGCGCGAACGACACCACCGGCAGCGCGAGGAGCACCACGATGGCCTCCAGGACGAGCGTGCCCGCCATGACGCCGCGGAAGCTCTTCCACGGGTCCGGCGGGGCGGGTGTCTGCTCGACGGGCTCGGTCATGCCGGATCACGTCCGAACAGGGTGCGGGCCGCGCCCGCGGTCACGACCGACCCGGTGATGACCACGCCGGTGCCCGAGAACGCGCCCGGGGCGTCCGCGTCGTTGCCGCCGTCCTCGGCGAGGGCGATCGCCGTCTCGATGGCGTCGGGCAGCGTCTGCGCGATGATCACCCGGTCCTGGCCGAAGTGCTCCTCGGCCCGGATCGCCAGGCTCTCCACGTCGAGGGCGCGCGGGGATCCGTTGTGGGTCACCACCAGTTGGTCGAAGGCGGGCTCCAGCGCCGCGAGGATGCCGTCGACGTCCTTGTCCCCCATCACCGACACGACGCCGACGAGGTGGCGGAAGTCGAACTCCGCGGCGAGCGCGTCGGCGAGCGCGGCAGCTCCCGCCGGGTTGTGGGCCGCGTCGACGAATACCGTTGGGGCACTGCGCATCCGCTCCAATCGACCGGGGCTGGTGGCCGCCGCGAAGCCCTCCCGCACCGCGTCGACGTCGAGCTGGCGGTCGGCCCCGGCGCCGAAGAAGGCCTCGACCGCGGCGAGCGCGATGAGCGCATTGTGGGCCTGATGCTCGCCGTGCAGGGGCAGGAACACCTCGGGGTAGACGCCGCCGAGCCCCTGCAGTTCCAGGAGCTGTCCGCCGACGGCCACCTGGCGGCGCAGCACGGCGAATTCCGAGCCCTCGCGGGCCACGGCGGCGTCGGCGCGAACCGCTTGCGCGAGAATGACTTCCATCGCCTCGGGCTGCTGCTGACCAATGATGACGACGGTGTCGGTGCCCGGCCCCTCGGCGTCGCGCTGGACGATGATGCCCGCCTTCTCGCCCGCGATCTCGGCGAGCGTGTCGCCGAGGTACTCGGTGTGGTCGATGCCGATCGGCGTGATGACCGCGACGGGAGCGTCGACGACGTTCGTGGCGTCCCACCGGCCGCCCATGCCGACCTCGATCACGGCCACGTCCACCGGCGCGTCGGCGAAGGCCGCGAACGCCATCGCTGTGACGACCTCGAACTTGCTCATCCGCGGACCGCCGGCCGCCTCGGACTGCTCGTCGACCAGCTCGACGAACGGCTCGATCTCGCGGTAGGTCTCGACGTAGCGCGCCGGTGTGATCGGCTCGTTGTCGATGGCGATGCGCTCGACCGCGGACTGCAGGTGCGGGCTGGTCGCGCGGCCCGTGCGCCGGTGCAGGGCGGTCAGCAGCGCGTCGATGATGCGCGTCACCGACGTCTTTCCGTTCGTGCCCGCGACGTGGATGCTCGGGTAGGCCCGCTGCGGCGACCCGAGCAGCTCCATGAGAGCGACGATGCGCGCGGTGCTCGGCTCGAGCTTGGTCTCCGGCCACCGCTGGTCCAGCAGATGCTCGACCTGCAGCAGCGAGGCGATCTCGTCGGGCGTTGGCTCCGGGTTGCTCATGACAGGCTGGCGAGGCGCGCCGTGATGCGCTCCACCTCTTCCCCGGCGACCTGCTGGCGGCCCCGAATCTTGGCGACGACGGCGTCGGGCGCCTTGGCGAGGAACTCGGCATTGCCGAGCTTGCCCGCGGTCTGCGCCAGTTCCTTCTGCGCGGCGGCCAGATCCTTCTCGAGTCGCCTGCGCTCGGCCGCGACGTCGACCGTGCCCGAGGTGTCGAGCTCGACCAGCACCGTGCCGCGCGAGAGCCGCACCTCGACCGCGGCCGACGGGGTGAAGCGGTCGGCCGGTGCGGTCAGCCAGGCCAGCGAGGTGACGGCCGCGACCTGGCTGCTCAGATCGGCCTCGGCGACGCCGACCAACCGCGCGGGCACCCGCTGCCTGTCGTTGAGGCCCTGGTCACTGCGGAACCGGCGGACCTCGGTGACGAGCTTCTGCATGTCGGCGATGCGCTCGCCGGCGAGGCCGTCGAAGGTCAGTTGCGACGGCTGCGGCCAGTCCGCGATCACCAGGGACTCGCGGCCGGTCAGTGCCTTCCACAGCGTCTCGGTGACGAAGGGCATGACCGGGTGCAACAGGGTGAGCAGGGTGTCGAGCACGGCCGCCAGGACCGCGTTGGTCGGCCCGTCGGGCCGGTCGGCGAGCTGTACCTTGGCTAACTCCAGGTACCAGTCGCAGAACTCGTCCCACGCGAAGTGGTAGAGCGACTCGCACGCTTTGCTGAACTCGTAGGCCTCGAACGCCGAATCGACTTCGGCGCGAACGTCTTCCATCCTGCCGAGGATCCACCGGTCGGCGTCGGTCAGCTCCTGCGCCGCGGGCAGCGGTGCCGGGGCCGCCCCGTTCATGAGCGCGAACCGGGTGGCGTTGAACAGCTTGGTGGCGAAGTTGCGCGACGCGCGGGCGTGGTCCTCGCCGATCGACATGTCGCCGCCGGGGTTGGCGCCGCGGGCGAGGGTGAAGCGCAGCGCGTCCGCCCCGAAGGCCTCGACCCAGTCCAGCGGATCGATGCCGTTGCCCTTGGACTTGCTCATCTTTCGGCCGAACTCGTCACGGATCAGGCCGTGCAGGAAGACGTTCTCGAACGGCACCTGCGGGCCCCGGGTGCCACCGGCGGTGATCGCGTCGTCGTCGCCGACGAAGGTGCCGAACATCATCATCCTGGCCACCCAGAAGAAGATGATGTCGTATCCGGTGACGAGAACGCTGGTGGGATAGAACTTCTCGAGGTCGGGCGTGCGGTCGGGCCACCCCATCGTCGAGAACGGCCACAGCGCCGAGGAGAACCACGTGTCCAGCACGTCGGGGTCCTGTTCCCAACCCTGCGGCGGGGTCTCGTCGGGTCCGACGCAGACCTTCTCGCCGTTCGGGCCGTGCCAGATCGGAATCCGATGGCCCCACCACAGCTGGCGCGAGATGCACCAGTCGTGCATGTCGTCCACCCAGCCGAACCAGCGCGGCTCCAGACTCTTGGGGTGAATCACGGTGTCGCCGTTGCGAACTGCGTCACCGGCCGCCTTGGCCAGCGAGTCGACCTTCACCCACCACTGCAGCGACAGCCGGGGTTCGATGGGCTCGCCACTGCGCTCGGAGTGCCCGACGCTGTGCAGGTAGGGCCGCTTCTCCTCGACGATGCGACCCTCGGCGGCCAGCGCCTCCCGCACCGCGACCCGCGCCTCGAAGCGATCCATGCCGTCGAACCGGGTGCCGGTGCCCGCGATCCGGCCGCGGGTGTCCATGATCGACGGCATCGGCAGGTCGTGCCGCAGGCCGATCTCGAAGTCGTTCGGATCGTGCGCGGGCGTGACCTTGACTGCGCCCGTTCCGAATTCGGGGTCGACGTGGGCGTCGGCGACCACCACGATCTCGGTGTCCAGGAACGGGTGGGGCAGCTTCTGCCCGACGAGGTGGCGGTAGCGTTCGTCGTCGGGATGCACGGCGATCGCGGTGTCGCCGAGCATCGTCTCGACGCGGGTCGTGGCCACCACGAGGTGCGGTTGCGCGTCGTCCATCGAGCCGTAGCGGAAGGACACCAGCTCGCCCTCGACGTCCTCGTACTTCACCTCGAGGTCCGAGATCGCCGTCTGCAGCACCGGGGACCAGTTGACCAGCCGCTCGGCCTGATAGATCAGCCCGGCGTCGTAGAGCCGCTTGAAGATGGTCCGCACGGCGCGCGACAGCCCGTCGTCCATGGTGAAGCGGTCGCGGCTCCAGTCGACACCGTCACCGAGACGGCGCATCTGCCCGCCGATGGTGCCACCGGACTCGCGCTTCCAGTCCCACACCTTGTCGACGAACAGCTCGCGACCGAAGTCCTCCTTGGTCTTGCCGTCGGCGGCGAGCTGCTTCTCCACGACGCTCTGGGTGGCGATGCCCGCGTGGTCCATGCCGGGCAGCCACAGCACCTCGTATCCCTGCATGCGCTTGCGGCGGGTCAGCGCGTCCATCAGCGTGTGGTCGAGCGCATGGCCCATGTGCAGGCTGCCGGTCACGTTGGGCGGCGGAAGCACGATCGAGTACGGGGGCTTGTCGCTGGTGGCGTCGGCGGTGAAGTAGCCCGCGTCGACCCAGCCCTGGTACAGCTCGGTCTCTACCGCAGCCGGATCCCACGACGTGGGCAGCGACTGCGCCCCTGGGCTTTCTGCGGATTTCGGGCTGGCGGTCACCTGAACAGTCTAGGAACCACCCAACGAGCAGTCACGAAAGGCCCTCGATCGGGGCATTTCAGGGCCGTTTGCGTCTGGTCGCCGGGGGGTGCAGATTAGAGCCGCTCGGTCTGCAACGTCACGCCCGAGTGCGGGAAGCGCGCCAGCAGCGCGTCGCCCATGGCGGCCGCGGGCGTCAGCACCCCGCGCAGATCCGAGAGCTCGTCGCGGTCGAAGGCCAGCGCGAGCGCGCACTCCCCGAGCAGGACCGACGTCGCCTTGTAGCCGGGGTCGCCCTGTTGGGACATCGTCGCGCGGTAGCGGGCGCCGGTCGACGTCGTCGTGTAGGTCTCCACGCGGTAATGGCCGTTCTCGCGGGCCTTCTCGCTGGGACCGCTGCCCGACTTCGGCAGCACCCGGTCCAGCAGCGGGCGTGGCAGCTTGTCGAAGTACCGAGTGCCCAGGCCCAGCATGGCGGCGTTCACCGCGGTGTCCAGCGCGGCGGCGACCGGAGCGACGAACGAGGAGCCCATGCTCATCTGCTCCGAGTACCGGAACCGCCGGCCGTAGCTCCAGTCCAGCAGCGCGTTGCTGCGCCGCACGGTGCGGGTATTGGGCGCGGCCATCGGGAAGGCGCCCGTCCACACTCCGTTCAGCTCGGGCGCGATGTCGCGTCCCCGCCGCCACGGCGTGTCGGACTGGTGGCCGAGCTCGGGTTCGGCGCCGCGGTCGGTGCTCAGCGTGTAGGGGTCCTCGAGCTGACGCCGCACCTCGGGATCGGTCGAGGCGCTGTTCATGAGTTCGAGCATCGAGGCGATGGTGCCGCCCGAGACCCCGCCCGCGAAGCTGCGGACGACGAAGTCGGTGTCGGTGAGCTCGCCCGCGTCGTCGGCGGACACTCGCCGATGGAGCGCGTACACCGTGAGATCCGAAGGCACGGAATCGAATCCGCACGAATGCACGATGCGGGCGCCGTTGTCGGCGGCCTCCTTGTGGTACAGGTCGATGCTCTCGCGGATGAAGGGTGTCTCACCGGTGAGGTCGGCGTAGTCGGTGCCCGCCGCCGCACACGCCGACACCAGCGGCAGACCGTGCTTGAGGTAGGGGCCGACGGTGGTGACGACGACGCGGGTGCGCGCGGCCAGGTCGTTGAGCGTCGACGGCTTCGAGGAGTCGGCCTCGATCAGCGGCCAGGACTGCGCCGCGGCGCCCAGCGACTCGCGCACGGCCAGCAGCTTCTGCGACGAGCGGCCCGCCAGCGCGATGCGCGCCTGCCCGCCCGCCGTCGCGAGGTACTGGGCGGTCAGCTTGCCGACGAAACCCGTCGCTCCGTAGAGCACGACGTCGAATTCACGATCAGGTGCGGTCATGGGTCCAAGTTACCGGGGCGTCACCCCAGCGTTTCGGGAAGTGGGGCCTCCTCGCCGAGCAGGTGGCGACCCAGGAATGCCAGGACCACCTGATACCAGATCTTGGCGTGCTGAGGCGCGAGCACCCAGTGACCCTCGGTCGGGAAGTACAGGAACTGGTGCGGGCTGCTGCCGTCGTCGGCGGCGGGCAGGCCCGATGCGGTGAGCAACTCGAACCACAGCCGCAGGCCGTCGCCGATCGGCACGCGATAGTCCTTGTCGCCGTGGATGACCAGGGTCGGCGTGGTGATCTTCGCGACGTGCCGATGCGGCGAGTTCGCCTCCGCCATCTGCGTCGTCATCTCCCGCGCCCACCAGTACGCACCGTCGGTGGTCGGACCGAACTGATCCAGCGCCCACAGGCTGGCGTGCGTGACGATCGCATCGAAGCGGTCGGTGTGGCCGGCGATCCAGTTGGCCATGTATCCGCCGAACGACCCGCCCATCGCCGCGGTCCGCGTCTCGTCCACCCGCGGATGCTCGCACGCGGCGTCGGTGGCCGCCAGCAGATCGGTGTAGGGCGCGAATCCCCAAGCGCCCCAGCCGCGTTGGATGAAGTCCTGGCCGTAGCCCGTCGAGAGCGCCGGGTCGGGCAGCAGCACGGCGTAGCCCCGCGCGGCGAGCAGCCACGGGTTCCAGCGCCAGTGCCAGGTGTTCCAACTGCCCAGCGGACCGCCGTGGATCCACAGCACCAGGGGTGCGGGAGCGTCCCCCTCGGGCAGCACCAGCCAGGACCGGACGGGGACGCCGTCGGCGGCGGTGGCGGTCACCTCGGTGACGTCGCCGGGCAGTTCGACCGGTTCGGCGCACGGCAGCACCGTGACGGCGCCGTCGCGGTCGATGCGCACGGGATGCGGCGCGGCGCGATACGAGCTCCGCACGGCGAAGACCACGCCGTCGGTCGCCGGCCGGACGTCGGTGTAGCCGAAGTCGTCGTGAGTGAGTCGCCGCACCGACGACGTCGCCGGGTCGACGTGGAAGATCGGACGGCGCCCGGCGTCGTCGGCGGTGACGAGCAGCCCGGAGCCGTCCCGAGCCCACGCGAGCTCGGCGGGCCAGCGGTCCCAGTCGCCGGCGATCTCGGTGACGGTCTCGCCGAAGACCATGTGGCACAGCGTGATTCGTGGCGCCTGCTCTGGGGTGGAGTGGGTTTCGCGGACGAAGGCGACGGCCGTGCCGTCGGGTGAGATGGCCGGCGCGCCGAGGTCGGCCCCCGGGTCGTCGGCGATCGTGGTCCGCTCGCCGGTGGCCACGTCGATGCGCACCAGAGTCTGGCGCAGGGAGGCGCCGGGCGCCGGTACCGACCACGACGCGACGACGAAGGTGCCGTCCGCGCTGACGTCGACGGCCGCCTCGCGCAGACCCTGGCCGGGCTGGGGCACGAGGTCGCGGACCCCGTCCACGTCGAACAGGTGCGGCTGCGCGGGTCCGATGTCGTGATCCCAGTGCCGCACGGGATAACCCGTGTGCAGGATGGCCGTCACCTTGGCGTCCCGGCGGACGGCGCGCAGCCTCCTGTCGTCGTCGGCGTCGCGGGCCGACGGCAACCGCGCCGCGGTGACCAGCGTGACGTCGGCGTCGCGGGCGGTGTGCACGGCGTCGATCCCGCCGGGCAGGTCGAGGACGGCCTGCGCCTCGCCGCCGTCGGCGGGCAGCCGCCACAGCGATGCGGTCGGCTCGTCGTCGCCGTCGGCGCCGGGGGTCTCGCGGGTGGCGAGGAACAGGAGGTCCCCGCGCGAGGTGAACACCGGTGACGACTCACCCTTCACGCCGCGGGTGAGACGCCGGGCCGGCCGTTGCCCCGTCACGTCGAGCTCCCACACCGCCGTCACGAAACCCGTGCGCTTGGCGTCGAGCTCGCCGATCGTCGTGACCGCGCGGGACCCGTCGGGTGAGACGGCCAGGCCCGACACCCTGGGCAGGTCGAGGAAGGCGTCGAGGTCGGCGAACGGGCTCTCGGGCAGCGGGGAATGGGCCGTCATACCCCCTGGGTAGCACAGCGGCGACGGCGAGCGCGCACCGAAGGGCGGCGCGGGTGTCGCGCACCGCCACGCGAACGAGGCGGTCGGTTTGATTTTCAAACTTTGTGCTGGCACGCTGACACCGTGTCCGTCGTGCCGCTCGCCGACCTCCCGGGCCGGCCGTGCCCCATCGCCGCCGCCCTGGAGGTGGTCGGCGAGCGGTGGGCGCTGCTGACCGTGCGCGAGATCGCCCTCGGCTCAGACAGATTCGGCCAGATCGTGGCGGGCACCGGTGCGCCTCGCGATCGCATCGCCGCGCGCCTGAAGTCCCTCGAGGCCGCCGGCATCGTCACGCGCGCCCCGTACCAGGACCGTCCGCGCCGCGACGCCTACCGGTTGACCGACGCCGGCCGCGATCTCGTCCCGGTCCTCGACGCCCTGCTCGAGTGGGGCAGCCGCCACGCCGTCGCCCCCGACGACCCCCTGCGTCCCCGCCGATACCGCCGCACCGAGACACCCGAGGAGAATCCGTGAGCACCGAGACTGACCAGAGCGCCGCAACGCAGAAGGGCTGGGGCGAGCAGCGCTCCAAGGTCGTCACCTGGCACGACCCCGCGCCGACGACCGCGGCCGGCCTGGCCATGCCGGGCATCGACTACCTGCGCGCCATGCTCCACGGCACGCTGCCGCCGCCGCCGATCGCGGGGCTGATGGACTTCACGATGGCGAGCGTCGAGCCCGGCCGCGTGGTGTTCACGTGCCAGCCCGACGATTCGGCCTACAACCCCATCGGCGCGGTGCACGGCGGGCTCATCTGCACGCTGCTCGACTCGGTCGCGGGGTGCGCGCTGCACAGCACGCTGCCCCAGGGCAAGGGCTACACCTCCATCGAGATCAAGGTCTCCTACCTCAAGGGGGTGCGCGCGTCGGGCGGCGTGCTCACCGCCACGGGCACGGTGATCAAGGCGGGCGCACGCGTCGGATTCACCGAAGGCGTCGTCACCAACGAGGCGGGCGCGGTGGTCGCGACCGCGTCGAGCACGCTACTGGTATTCGACCTCTGACCGGTCGGCGATAGCGTCGGGACGTGACCCCACGCTTCCTCGTCGTCGGCGCAGGCATCGCCGGACTCGCCACCGCGGTCGCGCTGCAGCGCCGCGGCCATCGGGTCACCGTCCTCGAAGCGCGCACCGACACGTCGTCGGGGGCGGGAATCAGCCTCTGGCCCAACGCCTTGGCCGCGCTCGACGTGATCGGCCTCGGTGACGCCGTCCGCGCAGCGGGAGGTCGGGTCACCGGCGGCGCGGTGCGATGGTCCGACGGATCGTGGCTGCGCCGCCCGACGCCGGACCGCATGGTCATCGCCCTCGGCGAACCGTTGGTCGTCGTCCGCCGCGCCGAGCTGGCCCGCCTCCTCACCGACGCGCTGGACGCGGGAACCGTCGAATTCGGCTCGGCCGTAAGCGAACTCACCTACACCGCGACCGGCGTCCGGGTCGGACTGTCCGACGGCTCGGTGCGCGAGGCCGAGGCCATCGTCGGCGCGGACGGCGTCGGATCCCTGGTCGCCCGCCATCTCAACGGGCCACTGCGCCACCGGTACACCGGATACACCGCGTGGCGTGGCGTCGCCGCGTACGCCCTGGACCCCGAGCTGGCCGGCGAGACCCTCGGCGTCGGCACCGAATTCGGCCACGTCCCCCTCGGACCGGACCACACCTACTGGTTCGGCGCCGAACGGCGGCCCGAGGGCACCGCCTCCCCCGGCGGCGAACTGGCGCACGTGCGGGAGAAGTACCGCACCTGGGCCGCTCCCATTCCCGACATCCTCGCCGCCACCGCACCGCACGACGTGCTGCGCAATGACCTCCATGACCGCGACGCCGCGCGGCAGTGGGCCCGCGGTCCCGTCGTCCTGGTCGGCGACGCCGCCCATCCGATGCGACCCCATCTCGGCCAGGGCGGCTGCCAGGGCCTGGAGGACGCGGCCACGCTGGCGCACTGCGTCGGCCACGGCGCCGACCTGCCCGCGGCGTTCGCGCGCTACGCCGCGTTCCGCCGACCGCGGACACGGGCGCTCGCGGCGCAGTCCCGGCTGGTGGGCCGGGTCGTCAACGTCAGGCCCGCGCTGCTCGGCGCCGCGGCGATGCGCGCCTCGGCACTGCTGCCCGAGGCCGTCGTGACGCGGCACCTGGCATCGATCGCCGGCCGCCGTGCGTTCGTCCTCCCCTAGTGCCGCCGGACCGATTCGTCAGCCGAGCGGACCCAGCAGCGCCGTGCACATCTGGCGGGGGTTGATGAAGCCGAGCAGCCCCCGGGTCGGCATGGCCCGGCAGCCGGTGGCCGGCGCAGGCGTGACCGAGGAGACGTTCCAGATCGCCGGACTGCCGCCCTGCGCCCCGCACTTCGGCCACGCGCCGGGGCCCTGGCTTGCCAGGACGTTCTCGGCGACGCGGATCTGCTCGGCGCGCGAGGCGCTCGCGGGCGACCCGACACCGCCGTTGGCGGCCCAGGTCGCCGGCTTGAACTGCAGTCCGCCGTACACGCCGTTACCGGTGTCGGCCGCCCAGTTGCCACCCGACTCGCACTGCGCGACGGCATCCCAGTTCATGGAGTCGGCGTGGGCGGTGCCTGCCGACAGCGCCATGGCGGCGGCCGCGGCCGCGACGGCGAAGGCGCAGGCGAGCACGACCCGCCGGGCGCTGAGGACCACCGTGCTGGCGATTGCGTGAACCTTCATCCCTGCGGTCCTTCCCCGACCGTGTGCTCCGAGGACCGCCGATGCGAGCGTTATTGACGCGGTCTCCAGTTTCTTCGTGCGCTAGATCACGGCTGTTACACAAGAGACGAAAGTTCTTTACCGAGACGTGATGGAAACCGGAGAACGGTGAGGTAGGAGGGATGAAACGAGAAAGCGGCGCCGGGCGTGTCGCCCAGCGCCGCTCTCGCGATCGCGTCGTACGGCTATCCCCGTCGGCCGCAGACCGGCCAGGCGCCGATGCCCTGGGTCTTCAGCACGTTGTTGGCCACGCGGATCTGCTCGTCACGGCTGGCCTGGTGGGGCGAACCGGTGCCCCCGTTGGCCCGCCACGTGCTCATGGTGAACTGCAGTCCGCCGTAGTACCCGTTACCCGTGGCGGTTCCCCAGTTGCCGCCCGACTCGCAGGCCGCGACGGCATCCCAGTTCACGCCACCGTCCGCATGTGCGGTGCCGGCGCCCATCAGCATGGAAGCGATCGGGGCAACGGCAAGCGCCCCGGTGATGGTGGCCAGACCACACGTGGTGCGGATTTTCTTCAACATCGATCCTTTCGCCAAGCGCGCGCCAAGGACACCCGCCGGCAGGCGGGCGTGAATTGCCTGCAGGGCAGGCAGCAAGGATTTGGGTCGCGCCGTCTCGGTCGGGCACGACAGTGGGCGGCCAGACGGGCCGCACCGGACGGGACCGTCCGGCGGCGGCCATGGCACCGGATCGTCCGGGACCGTCGGCCGCTCCACTCACACGCAGGTTCGTGGTTTGAAATTATTTGCTCCGGTGAGGAACTCTTGGAACGTACAAAGCCGCCGCGGGAAAGTCATATCCGCTCCAGCCCGTGTCACGGGTTGATAACGAACCGGTTACGACGGGTCTCGGGGCGTCGTTGCAGGTCGCGGCGGCGTTTTGCCGGTTCGCACGCCACCGTGTGCTAACGGCTCGAGGTGAGCCATCTCACGGTGTTCGTGTGACCTCTCGCACTGTGGTTTTCGCGACGCCGGACCGCGGGAACGTCGAGAACGGCCAGCTCGCACCGACTTTGACCGACAGTGCCGTCAATAGACGCCAAAATTGTAGTTGCTGCAATGCCATTGGCGGATTTCACCGCGTGTCTCGAAAGTCATTGCTGGAAAGCCGCTTTGGGCTCGGTGGATCAACCATCGGACCAGCAGGCTGCAGCCTTTGGCGTTGTCTGACAATGACTTTCGACGCTTGCCCACCCATCCCCCGCCTTCGCCGCCAGCTCGGGTCGGGTCTCGCCACCGCCGGCGACGATCACACCCGGCGCGCCGGTCAGTCGTCGCGAATCCGCGATTCACAGGTCGTTTCGCCGGGCGTCGCGCGAAACGCTCTGTGGCACAGTCACTTCGACGACTACCGGCCGCGATGAACCGGTCGCCCTCGACGGGATCGGGACGACGCATACGACGCCAAGGATCGACCCCGCGGGCGCGCCGACGGGCCGCGACCCCCGGTCGCAGCGGCCCCGCCGCCGCGCTCGGTGTTTGCTCCAGATGTCAGACGACGTCGCTTGGCGCGTTCACGTTCGCGAGGCCGCGCTGCTCGGGCAGCACGATGCGCTGGGTGTCGGCGACGTTCATCAGCGCGCGCATGCTGCGCTCGCCCGTGGCCACCAGTGCCTCGGCGCGCCCCGCCAGGTCGGTTCGGTAGACGCCCGCGAGGTAGTGGTCGCGGCCGTCCCACGGCAGCACCACGTCGACCCCCAACCGCAGCGACGGCCCGAGCAGCACGTCGATGAGGTCGGCCGTGAGGTAGGGCATGTCGACGGCGCAGACGAACGCGCGCTCCATCCCGGCGTCGGCCGCGGCCCGCAGGCCCCTGGCGGTCGCCAGGAGGGGACCGACGCCGCGCACGTCGTCGCGCACCACGTCGGCGGCGAGTGCGGGCAAGGGCTGACCCGGTGCGGCCACCACGAAGACGGGCGCACACCGGGCGCCCACGGTCGTCACCGTCCGTTCGACGAACGTGCTGCCACCGAACTCCATGGTCGCCTTGTCGCGGCCCATGCGTCGGGACGCTCCGCCGGCCAGCACGACGGCGGCCAGTGGGGCGGTCGGGGTCTCGAGGACCCCGCTGCTATTCGACGTTCCAGGTGTCCTTGCCACGAAGCAAGGATTGCAGAGCGGCGGTGTCGTGCGGCTTGCTTTCGATGGCAGAGGCCACCTGATTGCGTGCCATCTCGTCGTACGTGGGCCGACTGACCTGTCGGAAGATCCCCATCACGGTGTGCTCGAGGTTCTGCTCGGACAACCGCGACAGCGCGAACGCGTACGCGGGATCGTCGAGCGTCGCGTCGTGCACGACGATCTCGGCCACCGGGACGTCGGCCGTCTTGGCCACCTCGAGGCCGTACCCCGACTTGACCACGCAGTACTCGCCGTCGGCGCCGAAGGTGATGGGTTGGCCGTGGGTGACGTTGATCAGCCGCTCCTCGGCGCCCTCCTTGCGCAGCGCGTCGAAGGACCCGTCGTTGAAGATCGGGCAGTCCTGCATGATCTCGACCAGGGCCGCACCGCGATGCGATGCGGCGGCCCGCAGCACCTCGGTCAGGCCCTTCTTGTCGGAGTCCAGCGCGCGCCCGACGAACGACGCCTCCGCGCCGAGCGCGAGCGACACCGGATTGAACGGGTAGTCCAGCGAACCCATCGGCGTGGACTTGGTGACCTTGCCGACCTCTGAGGTGGGCGAGTACTGGCCCTTGGTCAGCCCGTAGATGCGGTTGTTGAACAGCAGGATCGTCACGTTGACGTTGCGTCGCAGCGCGTGGATCAGATGGTTGCCGCCGATGGACAGCGCGTCGCCGTCACCGGTGACGACCCACACCGACAGGTCGTCACGGGCGAGCGCGAGGCCGGTGGCGAAGGTCGGGGCGCGGCCGTGGATCGAGTGCAGACCGTAGGTCTGCAGGTAGTACGGGAACCGGCTCGAGCAGCCGATGCCGCTGACGAACACCATGTTCTCGCGCTTGAGGCCGAGCTCCGGCAGGAAGCTGCGGATCGTGTTCAGGATGACGTAGTCGCCACAGCCGGGGCACCAGCGGACCTCCTGGTCGCTCGCGAAGTCCTTCGACTTCTGCGGCTCGTCGGTCCTCGGCACCCCGCTGATCTTCGTCAGACCCAGGTCGGTACCAATCAAGTCGGTCATGCGTCTGCTCCTACGGCTGGCTCCACGGTGGCTGCAGCCAACCGGGCGAACTTTGCCTTGTCGGTCTCCTTGTCGCGCAGCGTGCCATCCAGCGCGGCGTCGATGATGCCGTCGACTTCCTCGGCCAGGAACGCCATGCCCTCGACCTTGGTCACCGACTGCACGTCGACCAGGAACTTGCCCCGCAGCAGCAGGGCGAGCTGTCCCATGTTCATCTCGGGCAGCACCACGTTCGGGTAGGCGCGCAGCACCTCGCCCACGTTGGCGGGCAGCGGGTTGAGGTAGCGCAGTTGCGCGTGGGCGACCTTGACGCCCCGGCGCCGCGCCCGTCGGCACGCCTCGCCGATCGGACCGTACGAGCTGCCCCACCCGACGATCAGCAGCTCGGCCTCGCCGCTCGGGTCGTCCACCACCAGGTCCGGGACGGTGATGCCGTCGACCTTGGCCTGCCGGAGCCGGACCATCAGATCGTGGTTCTTGGGTTCGTAGGAGATGTTGCCCGACCCGTTGGCCGACTCGAGTCCACCGATGCGGTGCTCCAGCCCGGGCGTGCCGGGGACCGCGAACTGGCGCGCGAGCGTCTCGGGGTCGCGGGCGTAGGGCTGGAACGGCTCACCGGCCTTGGCGAAGGTGTGATCGATGCGCTCGAACGTCGTGACGTCGGGGATCCGCCAGGGCTCCGAGCCGTTCGCGATGGCGCCGTCGGACAGCAGGATGACCGGCGTGCGGTAGGTCAGGGCGATGCGCGCCGCGTCGACCGCGATCTCGAAGCAGTCCGACGGCGACTGTGGCGCCAGCACGGGCACCGGCGATTCGCCGTTGCGGCCGTAGAGCGCCTGCAGCAGGTCGGCCTGCTCGGTCTTGGTGGGCAGCCCGGTCGACGGGCCACCGCGCTGGACGTCGACCACCAGCAGCGGAAGCTCGGCCATCACGCCGAGACCGATTGCCTCGGACTTCAGCGCGACGCCGGGGCCCGAGGTGCTGGTCACTCCCAGGGCGCCGCCGTAGGACGCCCCGAGGGCGGCGCCGATTCCGGCGATCTCGTCCTCGGCCTGGAACGTCAGCACGTTGAAGTTCTTGTGCTTGGACAGCTCGTGCAGGATGTCCGACGCCGGGGTGATGGGGTAGCTGCCCAGCATCACCTGGGTGTCGGCCAGCTGGCCCGCGACGACGATGCCGTACGCCAACGCGGTGTTGCCCGAGACCTGGCGGTACTCACCGGACTTGAGCTTCGCCGGGGACACCTCGTAGGTCGTGCCGAACGCCTCGGTGGTCTCGCCGTAGTTCCAGCCCGCCTTCAGCGCGAGGACGTTGGCCTCGGCGATCTCGGGCTTGCGGGCGAACTTCTCGCGAATGAAGGCCTCGCTGTGCGCCAACTCGCGGCCGTACATCCACGACAGCAGGCCGAGCGCGAACATGTTCTTCGCCCGCGACCCGTCCTTCTTGGAGGCCCCGATGGCCTCGACCGCTCCGAGCGTCAGCGTCGTCATCGCGACGGCCTGCACGACGTAGTCCGCCAGCTCGTCGGTCTCCAACGGGTTGGCCTCGTACCCGACCTTGGCCAGGTTGCGCTTGGTG
Organism: Mycolicibacterium madagascariense; assembly: GCF_010729665.1. Lineage (NCBI taxonomy): Bacteria > Bacillati > Actinomycetota > Actinomycetes > Mycobacteriales > Mycobacteriaceae > Mycobacterium > Mycolicibacterium madagascariense. The sequence continues at coordinate 3,918,113 of NZ_AP022610.1, forward strand.
AACTCATCGGAGTTCGCGATCACCAGACCACCGCGGGGCAGGTCGCCGACGTTGGCCTTGAGGGCCGCCGGGTTCATGGCGACGAGCACGTCCGGGCGGTCGCCTGCGGTGAGGATGTCGAAGTCGGCGATCTGGATCTGGAACGACGACACGCCGGGCAGCGTGCCCTGGGGCGCGCGGATCTCGGCGGGGTAGTTCGGTTGCGTGGCAAGGTCGTTGCCGAACAGGGCGGCCTCGGTGGTGAAGCGGTCACCCGTCAACTGCATGCCGTCACCGGAGTCACCCGCGAAGCGAATGACGACCTTCTCGAGCTTCTGCCGAGGGGTGGAGTCCGTGCCGGCGTCGCTGCCGCTCAAAGTCACGACCCACTACCTTTCCGCGTCGTGAGGTGGTGTCGTCTCCGCGTCGCGATCAGACCCGCCGTCGCGCGTGAATCGCCGGCAGACGGCCACCCCGTCCTTATGTGTCACCAGCAGTACCGATTATTGCACTTCTCTTAGGCTGGCCTTTACCGGCACGTCGCGTGTCCTGCAATTCGTCGGCCCGCAAAGCCGCTGATCACCGACGCGCCCGACACCACGGGTCGGCAATTTTGTGGTCTTGGTCACGTCCAAGGGGGCGCAATTCCTAAGAACATGGCTACCCGTCAGTAGCCGAAGGGCTAGCAGCGGATTCCTCCACTTGACACGTGTCGACTGACGGCGCGGCGGACCTGCCGCTACACCCGGTCCGACGACGGGACGTCGAGCCGCTTCTCGAGCTCGCGCGCGACGAGTTCGCTGGCCCGTTCGGCCGCGGCGACGGGGTTCGCACCGGCCGCCCGGTTGGCGACGTAGCAGGCGGTGAACATGTCGCCGGCGCCCGTGGCCTGCACGCCGGTGACGCGCCAGGCGGCGGGCACCCGGACGACGTCACCCTCGGTGTAGATGTCGCAGCCCTCCGAGCCGAGGGTCACCAGGATCTCGGGCACGCCCAGCCGTTGCGCCGTCGCCGCGTCGAATTCTCCGTCGGCCACGATGACGGCCTCGTCCTCGGCGAGCTTGAGCACGCTGATGTCGCGCAGCAGACCGGGCGGATAGTCGTTGTCGACCGACAGCGGTCCCACCCGATCGGCGCGCACCAGGCCCTGACCGTCATAGGCGACCCGATGCCCGCGTTCCACCAGCAGCGCCAGCGTGCTGGCCGGGAAGTCCGCCCGCAGCAGCGGCGCGAGGTGCACCCAGGTGGTCGTCGGGTCGGCGGCCTCGACTTCGGCACGGCCCCACGTGGGCCCCAGCGCGGCAACGGACATCTCGCGGTGATCGACGTCGACGTAGTCGAGCCGGAAACCCGCCGTCCGGTCGGAGTCGATGATGCGCACCAGCGACCCGAAGCGGTCGAGGACGCCGGCGAACAACGGGTGATCCTCGGGGGCGCCCATCGCCACGATCTGGCTCGCACCCCCGGCGTGTTCGAGCGCCACCCCGGCGAAGGACGCGCAGCCACCCGGGCTGGGCGCCGCGCCGTCGATGACGTCGATGGCGAGGTTGCCGAGGACGGTCACACCGTTGACGAGCTGTGGCCGCACCGATCGAGTCTCCTGCCGTCGTCGGCGCGCCGGAGACGCCGTGAGGCGAAATGGTATCCGGGATCGCTGACAACCGACGACCTCATCATCGACATCCTCGGCCGGGATCCTCAGCCAGGCAGGTTGTAGGGGGTGACGACCTGAATCGGCGCCGGCCGCACCGGCTCGGGCGGCAGCGCGCCGTGGCTTTGCAGGATCAGTCGCATCGCGAGCCGGGCGTCGGCCCGCAGGTCGTTGTGCAGCACCACCGAGATCCGTCCGTCGCGCAGCAGCCTGCGATTGTCGGCGTCCAGGTCGTGGGCGATGAACACGCGGCATGCCCTGCCGATCCTGTCGAATGCGGCGACGGTCGCGGTGTTGCCGCCCCCGGCCGAGTAGACCGCCTCCACACCGGGATGACGCTCCAGCGCGTCGAGCACCAGTCGCTCGTTGACGTCGTCGATGCCGTCGCTGTCACTGACCTCCACGATGTCGCGACCAGAACCGCGCAACGCGGTGCGAAAGCCCACCTCGCGCTCGCCCTCGCCGCGAAAGACCGTGCCGCTCAACGTGATCAGCACACCCGAGGGTGCGGTGCCGAGCCACTGGCTCATCAGGTAGGCGGCGGTCACCCCGGCGCCGTGATTGTCGATGCCGACGTAGCCGCAGCGGGCGCTCGTCGGCACGTCCGTCGCATAGGTCACCACCGGAACGCCCGCACCGACGAGGCGGTCGACGGCCTCGACCACCTCGGGTGCGTCCTGGGCCTTGAGGATCACGCCGTGGCTGCCGCGGATGCGCGCCAACCCGTCGGCCATGCGTTCGGTCGATCCGGACTCCCACAGGTGGAACCGGGCCCGCAGCATCGCGGGCGCGAACGCGGGCAGTTCCGCCTCGACGGCCGCGCGAAAGGCGTCCGAGAAGCGCTGCGGGGTCTGCATCACCACGTCGAGCAGGAAGCGCCGCCCGTTGAGCCGTAGCTGGGCGCGCTGCTTGTCGAGGTCCGCGATCGCCTGGGCCACCTCGGCGCGGGTGTTCTCCCGCACGCCCGGACGGTCGTTGAGCACGCGGTCGACCGTCGCCTCGCTCAGCCCGGCCTGCTGCGCGATCTCGCGCACCTTGTACCGGTGGGGCACGGCTCCTCCTCCCTCGCGAGCAGCCGCAAACATGTCGCGACACGCCGCAAGTGCGACGCATGTGCGGCTGTTCGCGCTGATGAGCTGAGGTCTTTTTGATGGGTTTTTGGTGTTGATTGCGACGCGCGTCACCCCGAGACTAACGGCATGACCGCATCAACCACCGCTGCACCGCGGGCGTGGATCGAGGCGTCGGACTGCGACCTCGACGACTTCCGGACTCTGGTGTCCACCGAAACCGACCTACGCGACTACCCGTTGGCGACCGACGTGCGACAGGGCGTCCTGGTGTACTCCGCCGCCGCGATGGCACGGGCCGAGCGCCGCGCGCTGCAGACGGAGGTGATCCACGCCCTGGCCGACGGGCCCGGCGTCGTCGTCGTCGAAGGCGCCGTCGACCACGACGTCGTCGACCGGGCCAGCGCCGCGTTCACGTCGCTGATCGAGGCCCAGCGCGCCGCGGGCGGGGCCGTCGGCGACCACTTCGGCAAGGCCGGCGTCAACGACCGCGTCTGGAACGCCGCGCAGAAGCTCGCACTGCACTCCCCCGCGGTGTTCGCCGACTACTACGCCAACGACGCCATCGCCCTGGTGTGCCAGGCCTGGCTGGGCCCGCGCTACCAGGTCACCTCACAGGTCAACGTCGTCAATCCCGGTGGCGCACCGCAGGTTCCGCATCGCGACTACCACCTCGGCTTCGTCGACGAGGACCAGCTGACCGCCTACCCCGCGCACCTGCACCGCATGTCGCCGGCCCTGACGCTGCAGGGTGCGGTCGCGCATTGCGACATGCCGCTGGAGTCCGGCCCGACCATGCTGCTGCCGCACTCCCAGAAGTTCCTCGGCGGCTACGTCGCGTTCTACCGCCAAGACTTCATCGACTTCTTCGCCACCGTGCAGGTGCAGGTGCCGCTGCGCAAGGGCGACGCGGTGTTCTTCAACCCCGCCCTCATGCACGGGGCGGGGGCGAACACGTCGACCGACATCCGTCGGATGGCCAACCTGCTGCAGGTGTCCTCGCCGTTCGGGCGGGCCATGGAGGCGATGGACCGCACCGCGATGGTGCGCGCCGTCTTTCCGTCGCTGCTGGCGATGAAGGCGGCGGGCCGCAGTGACCGCGAGCTCGCGAATGCGGTCAACGCGACCGCCGAGGGCTACGCCTTCCCGACCAACCTCGACCAGGACCAGCCCATCGGCAGCCTGGCACCGGCCAGCCAGGTCGACACCGTCCTGGCGGCCCTCACCGAGGGACTCGACCCCGAGGCCCTCGACGACGTCCTCGCACAGCACACGACAAGGAGAATTCCATGACCACCCTCGGCGTCATCGGACTGGGACGCATCGGCGCGTTCCACACCGAAACCCTCAGCAATCTCGACGGTCTCGACGGCCTGGTGATCACCGACGAACGCACCGACGTCGCGCGCGCCGTGGCCGCCAAGTACGGCGCCACGTCCGTCGACACCGTTGCCGAACTGCTGTCCTCGGGTGTCGACGGCGTCGTCGTCGCGGCCGCCACGCCCGCCCACGCCGAGCTGGTCCTTGCCGCCGTCGAGCGCGGCATCCCCACGTTCTGCGAGAAGCCGATCGCGTCGACCGCCGTCGAGAGTGCCCGGGTCGCACAGGCCATCCTCGCCTCGGGCGTGCCGGTCCAGGTCGGTTACCAGCGCCGCTACGACGCGGCGTTCGCCGCCGCCAAGCGGGCCGTCGACGACGGTTCGGTGGGCACCATCCACACCGTGCGCAGCACGACCATGGATCCCGCTCCCCGCCGATGGACTACATCAAGGGTTCGGGCGGCATCTTCCGCGACTGTGCCGTGCACGACTTCGACATCGTCAACTGGATCACCGGGCAGCGCGCCGTGCAGGTGTATGCCACGGGCATCGTCCAGGGCAACCCGTTGTTCGCCGAGTACGGCGACGTCGACACCGCGGCCGTGATCGTCACGTTCGACGGCGGCGCCCTCGGCGTGGTGTCCAACGCCCGGTACAACGCCCGCGGGTATGACTGCCGTCTCGAGGTGCACGGTTTCGACGACAGCGTCGTCGCCGGGTGGGACCAGGGCGTTCCCGTACGAAACACCGACCCGCACAACGACTTTCCCACCGGACCGGCGCACGGGTTCTTCATGGACCGCTTCACCGAGGCGTTCCGCACGGAACTGGCCGCCTTCGTTCAGGTCGCCAAGGGCGGGCCGGTCCTCGGCGCCTCGGTGAACGACGCCGTCGAGGTGGCGTGGCTGGCCGAGGCCGCCACCGAATCCCTGCGCCGCGGCGCGCCGGTCACGATCGAGGAGATGAGGAACGCGTGAGCGACCGGGAAATCAAGATCGCCGGAGCCCCGATTTCGTGGGGTGTCTGCGAGGTGCCCGGCTGGGGTTTCCAGTTGACGCCCGACCGGGTGCTGACCGAGATGCGCGGCGCGGGACTGTCGGCCACCGAGCTGGGGCCCGAGGGCTTCCTGCCGGCAGACACCGGACAGCTGAAAGACGTTCTACGCGGCCATGATCTGGCGTGCGTGGGGGGCTTCGTGCCGGTCGTCCTCTTCGACGCCGGCCATGATCCCGCCGACGATCTCGCGGGTCCGCTGGAGTCGCTCGTCGCCGCGGGCGCGGGCGTGGTGGTGCTGGCGGCGGCCACCGGGGCCGACGGGTACGACTCCCGTCCCGTGCTCGACGACGACCAGTGGGCGACGCTGTTCGCCAACCTGGACCGGCTGGCGGGCATCGTCGCCGAGCGGGGCCTGCTGGCAGTCCTGCATCCCCACGTCGGCACGATCGTCGAGACCAAGGACGACGTCGACCGGGTGTTGGCGGGATCGTCGATCCCGCTCTGCCTGGACACCGGGCACCTGCTGATCGGCGGCACGGATCCGCTCGAGTTGGCCAAGGCGGTGCCACACCGCATCGCCCACACCCACCTCAAGGACGTCGACGCGGCTCTGGCGGCGAAGGTCCAGTCGGGTGAATGGACCTACACCGATGCGGTGCGGGCCGGCATGTACACGCCCCTGGGCACCGGGGACGTCGACATCGCCGGGATCGTCTCGGTGTTGCGCGACAACGGTTTCGACGGGTGGTTCGTACTGGAGCAGGACACCATCCTCGATGCGGAGCCAAGCGACGAGGGCCCGGTGCGCGACGTGCTGGCGAGCGTGCGCTACCTGCAGCAGGTCACGTCATGAGTCTGCGCATCGGCGTGCTCGGGGCGTCCCGGATCGCCGAGCAGGCCATCGTCGGCCCCGCCGCCGAACTGGGCCACCGACTGGTGGCGGTGGCGGCGCGGGACCGGTCGCGGGCCGAGGCGTTCGCCGAGAAGTACGGCGTCGAGCGCGTCGTCGACGACTATCAGGCCGTGATCGACGACGCCGAGGTCGACGTCGTCTACAACCCGCTGGCCAACGCGCTACACGCGCCGTGGAATCTGGCGGCGATCGCCGCGGGCAAGCCGGTGTTGAGCGAAAAGCCGTTCGCGCGAGACGAATCCGAGGCCATCCGGGTCGCGGAGGCGGCAGAGGCGGCGAACGTGCCGGTGCTGGAGGGCTTTCACTACTTCTTCCATCCCGTCACCCGGCGGGCGTTCGCGTTGGCCGGGGACGGAACGCTGGGCACGGTGACCCATGTGGAGGTGCGGATGGCGATGCCCGCTCCCGGGGACGACGATCCGCGGTGGTCACTCGACCTGGCCGGCGGCGCCCTGATGGACCTGGGCTGTTACGGCCTGCACGTGATGCGCTCACTGGGCCGACTCGGGGTCCCCGGCATCGGCGGGCCGCCATCGATCACGGGCGCCCGGGCCGACGAGCGCACCCCCGGGGTGGATGCCCGCTGCGACGTCGACCTCGAATTCCCGGACGGGGCAACGGGTATCGCGACGCACTCGATGGTGGCCGACGACTTCTCGTTCACGCTGCGGATCGGGGGAACCGCGGGTGAGGTGCTCGTCCACGACTTCATCAAGCCCAACAGCGATGACCGCGTGACGGTCACCGGGGCGGGCGGGAGCACGGTGGAACGGCTCGGCACCAGGGCGTCCTACACGTATCAGCTGGAGGCCTTCGCCGCCCACGTGGAGCACGGCGCCGCCCTGCCGTTCGGCACTGCCGACGCGGTGGCGAACATGGCGCTCGTCGACGCCGCCTACCGTGCGGCAGGCCTGCAGCCGCGCTGACTCAGTGGCGCCTGGTGCGCGGGCGGGTCGCGGCGCGCTCGTGCCACCGCAGCCGAAGCAGCAGTACCCGGCGGTGCGCGCGGAACGACAGGCTCAACGGGTCACGCCAGGCCGACGACCGCGCCGGTCGTTGGTGATCGATGTCCACGCCCACGATTGTGCCGTCTGCCGGCTGATCGTGGGTGGTGGCGCGCGTCACCGGCGCGCGTCGCGTGGGTGAACGATCGCCGAACCGGCGATGCGCGTCAGAATTTTTGAGAGCCTAGATCGTTCTAGTCGGAGGAGGACCACATGACCGCTGGACGCGGTGTGCGCACGAGCGACTTCGAGTTGGCGGTGAGCGCCGAGATGGTGTTCACCGACCTGCCCATCGTCGAGCGGGTGCGACGAATCCACGACCTGGGCTTCGCCGCCGAGATATGGAGCTGGCACGACAAGGATCTCGACGCGCTCGCGGCGACCGGGGCCACGTTCACGTCGATGACCGGTTACCTGCACGGCGATCTCATCGACCCGCAGACCGCCGACGACGTGGTGCGCACGGCCGCCGAGAGCATCGAGGCCGCGGCGACGCTCGGTGTCACGCGGCTCAATCTGCACACCGCCGAGCTGCTGGACGGGCTACCGGTCCGGCCGCGGCTGCGCGCCACCGGCGCCATGTGGACGACCGCGATGCGCACCCTGGAGAAGCTCGGAGAGCTGGGTTCGGCTGCGGGCGTGACCTTTTGCGTCGAGAACCTCAACACGATCGTCGACCATCCGGGGGTGCCGCTGGCACGCGCCAAGGACGTCCTCGCGCTCGTCGAGGGGGTCGGCCATCCCCACGTCAAGATGATGCTCGATCTGTATCACGCTCAAATCGGCGAGGGCAACCTCATCGAGCTGGTCCGGCGGTGTGGCGCCGCCATCGGTGAGGTCCAGGTCGCCGACGTGCCGGGCAGATGCCAGCCGGGCACGGGTGAGATCTACTATCCCGCGGTGGCGAAGACGTTGCGCGACAACGGATATCAGGGCACCGTCGGCCTCGAGGGCTATGCCGCCGGTGACGACGTCGACGCGCTCGAGGCGTTTCGGGCGGCGTTCAGCTGAGGGCATTCGGTCGGTGCTCACCGCCGAACGCGGTGATCATGATCGGCCGCGTGGCGGTGCCGTCCTCGACGACCTCGATGACGGTGACGCCGCCGCAGCGACGTCCCACCGCCACTCGTGACCGAGGACGATGCTGCCACTGGACGACGGCGCGGTCCTGCCGTTCGGTGACCGTCGCGGACACGTCTGGCAACGCCGTCGGGTGCCACGGGCCACCGGTTAGGGTATGCAGGAAGCGTTCAACGTCGACCGCAGAGGTGATGCCGTGTCCGATCCCACTCAGCACGAAACCGAACGGATGCGCTCCGGCAGAGGTTTCATCGCCGCGCTCGACCAGAGCGGCGGATCGACGCCCAAGGCGCTCAAGCTGTATGGAATCGACGAGAGCCAGTACTCGGGCGACACCGAGATGTTCGATCTCATCCACCAGATGCGCACCCGCATCATCACCTCGTCGGCGTTCGGCGGTGACCGCATCCTCGCGGCCATCCTGTTCCAGCAGACCCTCGACCGCGACATCGAGGGCACGCCGTCGGCAACCTACCTCTGGGAACGCAAGGGCATCGTGCCGTTCCTCAAGATCGATCAGGGTCTCGCGGACGCCACCAACGGCGTGCAGCTCATGAAGCCGATCAGCGGCCTGGACGACATGCTCGAACACGCCGTCGCCAAGGGCGTGTTCGGCACCAAGGAGCGTTCGGTGATCGGCGCCGCCGACGCGACCGGCATCGCCGCGGTCGTCGACCAGCAGTTCGAGTTGGCGCACCAGGTGCTGGCGCACGGACTGGTTCCCATCCTCGAGCCCGAGATCACCATCTCGATCCCCGACAAGGCCGAGGCCGAATCGCTGCTTCTGGACGCCATTCTCGAACGTCTCGGCGACGTTCCCGAGGATCGCAGGGTGATGCTCAAGCTGTCGCTACCGAGCACGCCCAACGAATATCGCCGACTGATCACGCATCCCAAGGTGCTGCGGGTGGTCGCGTTGTCCGGCGGCTACTCGCGCGACGAGGCCGACGAGCTATTGGCCCAGAACACCGGTCTGATCGCCAGTTTCAGCCGGGCGCTGACGGAAGGACTGACGGTCGACCAGTCCGACGCGGAGTTCGACGCGACACTGGACGCCTCGATTCAGGCGATCTACGACGCCTCCGTCGAGCGATAACCGCACCGCGCGAACACCATTGCGCCCATGACCGCCGTCCCCCACCAGCCCTCGCCGCCACCGCGTGTGCCAAGTGTCGTCGACGGGTTCCTCCGCTCACCGCTGTCCGGCATTGCGCCGTGGGTGCTGCTGGCCGTGCTGTCGGGTCCCGGCCGCTTCGAAGAGGCCGCCGCCGCGGCCTTCGGCATGTCGGTGCTGCTGACGTGGATCGGGCACCGCCGCGGCATCGCCGTGCACCTGCTCGAGGTGTTCGGCATGGTGTTCTTCGGCGTCCTGACGGCGTTGGCGGCGTTCGCCTCCCCCGGAACCATCCACTGGCTGGAGGTGTGGGCGGGTGAACTGACGAACGTGGCCCTCGCGCTCTTCGCCACCGTCACCCTGCTCATCGGACGGCCCTTCACTCTGGCGTACGCGAAGGACTCGACGCCGCAAGAGGTTTGGGGCTCACAGACGTTCAGGCGGGTGAACTACGTGATCAGCGCGGTGTGGGCGGGCGCCTTCTTCTGCTCGGCGGCGGTCGGTTGCTACGGGGACGCCGTACTGCACGATCCCGACGAGTTTTGGACCGGCTGGATCCTGCAGTTGGCGGCACTGCTGTTCGCGGTGTCCTTCACCGACCGCTATCCCTCCCACGTGCGGGGCCAGCAGGGTGAGTCGACCGATCCGGCCCCGTCGATGTGGGGTGTCCTCGATTGGGTTCCCACGTTCGTGTTGGTCACGGGCGTCATCGGTCTGGCCACCGATTCGTTGTCCACCACCGTCGGCACCGTGCTGATCGTCGTCGGTGCCGTCGGCGCCGCCGCGGTGCGCAGGTGGCTGCCCAAGGCGGGGTGAGCACCGGTGGGCGAACCCCCGCCCTAGGGGTGTATCACGGCCCCTCCCCTGCGGTGTTTCATCGGAGGCAGCCGCATTCCCAGCGATGTCACGAGTCTCGCGTGAATTGACGCATGCGTCGAGGAAATGCTGGGTACTCGGTAGGGATAGAGGAGGAGTATTCATGACCATCCGACAACTCGATCGGTCTGAGTTACGCCACATCGCCAAGGCCGCCAACTTCCGCCCCAGCGCCAAACGCGGACAGTTCTACCCACATGATTCCGCCACCGTCCGCCGCGTGACGGCGGCCTGCGGAGCCCACCGCGCCGACGAGGTGCTCGAACTCGGCGCGGGCCTCGGGTCGGTGACGCTGGCCCTCCTGGACAAGGGGGCCCGGGTGACCGCGGTCGAGCCCGACGCCGCCCTGGCCCGCCAACTGCCGCACACGGTCGCCCAACACTCCCACAGTGAGATCGAGCGCCTCTCGGTGCTACATGGCGACGTCACGTCCGTGCTGCCGGCGGACCTCCCCGCCGAGCCGACGATCGCGGTGGCGAACCTGCCCGCGCCGCTCGTCGAGTCGACGCTGCTGCACCTGCTGAACGAATTCCGTGCTCTGCGTACGGTGTTGGTCCTCACCGAGTTCGTCCTGGCCGACCGGGTGTGCGCCGAACCGGGTGGACCCAAGTACCACCCGTTCGGGGCGAAACTGCGCTACTTCGGGGCCGTTCGCCGACACGGTGCGGTGACGCCGTCGGCGCTGTGGCCCATCCCCCGGTGCCACTACGGGCTGTTCGGGGTGCACCGCGACCCGCGGCAGTCGCGGCCCGCCGATGCCGAGTCACGGGGTCAGGTCTTCGGACTCGTCGACATCGCCTTCGCGCACCGTCGCAACTCCGCACGCTCCGCGTTCGCCGCGTGGGCGGGCTCCGGCCACGAGTCGGCCAAGCGGCTGCTGACGGCCAGCATCAACCCCGCGCGCCGGGCCGACGATCTCGGCATCGGAGACTTCGTGCGACTGCAGCAACGCTCCTCGGAGTTCGTCGGGGAGGGCATCGACGGCTCACCGCTGGGGCGCCAGTCGTCCCCCGCGGGCGGGTCGGGCCGATGACGGCTCTTCCGAGCAAACCGGGTCCACGTTTTTGACCGCTCCGTTAATCTTCGTGCAGACGCCCACCGCGAAGGAGAACCGCATGACGCAGCGATCAACCCACGGCAGGCGGTCGACGCGGTGACGGCGCGGCCACCCGGTCGCCGGCGGTCGACGGACGAGCCCGTGACGGCCCACCGCAGGCTCGCGGCCGGTGCCGCCGTCGCGACCTCCGTCGCGGGATTGCTCTGTGCCGCAATCGGTGTGGGCGCAGGTGCCGCCGTCGCGGCGCCGGCCACGTACGCCCTGCCCGCGTGCTACGGCCAGGGCAGCCCGCCCGTCGAGCGGCCCCGCCAAGCGCAGTTCCAGACGTGCGCCGACGGGTCGAAGGAGTTGACCGATCTCGTCTGGACGGCCTGGGGACCCGCGGGCGCCGAGGGCACCGGAACGTACAGCTACCAGGTGTGCGAGCCGAATTGCGCTGCGGGACATCGGGTGTCGTTCCCGGCCGTGGTGCACGCCGACGGGCCGCTGGCCGGCTCCGGGTGCCCGGCGGACACGCAGCTCTACGCCAATCTGGTGATCGCGTTCCCGCAGGGCGTGCCCGATGCCGCGGGTGGGCCCACCAACATCCGATTCCGCGGCATGCCCGCCACGGTGTACAGCACCGAGGGCGCCCCGGACTCCCCCACCTCGCTCGGTGACCCGGTCTGCTGACGAACAGCGCCACGACGTACAGCCCTAGGGGTGTACCGAAGACCTCCCTAGGGGTGTCAACTGAAGAGGTGCCGAGCGACCGCTCGACCGACATTCAGCGCCCCCCACGGGCGCACCGTCAGAAGGGCCCCGCCATGATCGTTCTCGGAGTCATCCTCGTCATCCTTGGATTCCTGCTCCCCACCCTGGTTCCCACGTTCGCCTTCGCCCACCTCATCCTCGTGGTCGGCGTCATCCTGCTCGTCGTCGGCGTCATCCTGGCGATCCTGGGATCGGCGGGCCGTGCCGTCGGTGGTCGCCGGCACTACTACTGATCGCCGCCGACACTACGGAAGTTGCGCAGAATCAGCCGATTTCGCGCAACTTCCGTAGTCTCGCGGGTTACTTGCGGGCGAGTTCGTGGCTGAGCGCCTCGAGTTCGTCACCACCGGCCATCTGCTGGGTGAGATGTTCCAGCGAGATCTCGTCGTAGCTGCAGTCCAGCTTCTGCCGTCCGCGGTTGAGCAGTACGAAGTGGTCGCCCACCATGTGAGCGTGATGCGGGTTGTGGGTGATGAAGATGACCCCGAAGCCCTGCTCCTTGGCCGCGGTGATGTAGCGCAGCACCATGCCCGACTGCTTGACGCCGAGCGCCGCGGTCGGTTCGTCGAGGATGAGCACCCGCGCGCCGAAGAACACCGCCCTGGCGATCGCGACGCACTGGCGCTGACCGCCCGACAGCGACCCTATCGGGGCGTCGACGTCGGGCAGGTCGATCCCCATCTTGTGCAGTTCGGAGATCGTGGTCGCGCGCATCGCGTTGATGTCGAGGGACTTCAGGAAGCCCTTCTTGCGGAGCTCCTGACCCAGGAAGAAGTTGCGCCACACCGGCATCAGCGAGACGACCGCGAGATCCTGGTACACGGTCGAGATGCCGTTGGCCAGAGCGTCCTTCGGCGACTCGAACTCCATTGCGGTGCCGTCGACGAGCAGCTCGCCCTCGGTCTGCTTGTGCAGGCCGGCGATGATCTTGATCAACGTCGACTTGCCCGCGCCGTTGTCACCGAGGACGCCGGTGACCTGCCCGGCACCCACCCGCAGGTTGATGTCCTTGAGCGCGATGATGTTTCCGTAGCTCTTCCCGACGCCCTTGAGTTCGATGAGTGGCACGCCACCACCCGACGGAGACTCGGCGATCGGCACTTCGGCAGTCGTGGTCATGGTCCTACCTTTTCGCTGCGTAGTTGCGGAAGACATTGTTGGCGATCACCGCGAACAGCAGCATGGCGCCGAGGAAGAACTTGAACCAGTCCGGGTTCCAGCCCGCGTAGACGATGCCCTGATTCGTCATGCCGAAGATGAACGCACCGATGAGCGTGCCGATCGCCGTGCCGTAGCCACCGGTGAGCAGGCAGCCACCGATCACCGCGGCGATGATGTAGAAGAACTCGTTGCCGATGCCCTGCCCGGACTGAATCGTGTTGAACGAGAACAGCAGATGCATCCCCACGAACCAGGCGCAGAAGCCGACCGTCATGAAGAGGCCGATCTTGACCTTGGTGACGGGCACGCCGACCGCACGGGCGCTGTCCTGATTGCCGCCGACCGCGAAGATCCAGTTGCCGATGCGGGTCTTGAACAGGACGTAGGTGGCGACCGCCGTGAAGAGGATCCACCACAGCACCGTGATGCGCACCGCTACGGGACCGAGCTGGATCGACGAGGCGAAGATCAGCTTGCCCGACGGGAAGCCGGCCATGTCCGAGACGCTCGGCGTGGCGACCTGACCGGCGACCAGCTTCGTCACGGCGAGGTTGACGCCGGTGAGCATGAAGAACGTGCTGAGGGTGATGAGGAACGAGGGGATCTTCGTCTTCATCACCATGAAGCCGTTGAAGAATCCGACCGCCAGTGCCACCACCAGCGACAGCGCGGCACCGACCCACAGGTTCAGATGCAGGTTGTACGAGATCATCGAGGCCGCAAGGGAAGCCGTGGTGACCGCGACACCCGAGGAGAGGTCGAACTCACCGCCGATCATCAGCAGTCCGACGCCGACGGCCATGATGCCGATCGTCGAACTGGCATACAACACCGTCGCCAGCGACTCCGGTGAGCGGAAGGGCGGCGCCAGGACGAGGAAGAAGACGAAGATGCCGATGGCCCCCACGCCCGCGCCCATCTCAGGACGAATGAGGATGCGCTGCAGCTTGTTCTGTTCCTTGACGCGTTCGTCGTGCACGACCTGATGCGTCTCGCGGTCGAGATCTGCCTGTGTAGTCATGATTTCTCTCTTCGGCTGGAGGCTTTACCGCGTGCCGGCTTTGGCGAGCGAGGCGACGGCGTCGATGTTGCCCTTGTCGATGAACGACGGTCCGGTCAGCGTCGGCGCACCGCCGCCGATCAGGTTCTTGTTGTTGATGTAGAGCCACAGGGCGTCGATGGCGAGGTACCCCTGCAGGTACGGCTGCTGGTCGACGGCCCAGTCGACCTGCCCGTTCTTGATGGCGTCCACCAGTGCGGCGTTGGTGTCGAACGTGACGATCTTCGCTTTGCTGCCTGCGTTGGTGACCGACTGGATGGCGGTCAGGGCGATCGGGGCGCCGAGCGCCACGACGTGGTCGACCGTCGGGTCCTGCTGCAGCTTGGCGGTGATGGTGGACTCGACCGAGGGCATGTCCTTGCTGTTGACGTTCAGGATCTCGGTGGACCCCTTGAAGCCCTGTGTCACACCGGCACAACGGGATTCGAGGGCGACCTGGCCCTGCTCCTGGATGACGCAGATGATCTTCTTGGCGCCGTCGCCGTTGAGCTTCTCTCCGGCGGCGATGCCCGCAAGCTTCTCGTCCTGGCCGAAGTACTCCTGCACGCCCATCTTCTTGTAGTCGTCGAACCCGGAGTTGAACGCCGTGACCGGGATGCCCGCCGCCAGCGCGGCCTTGACCGCGGGGGCCATGGCGTCGGGCTTGGCGAGCGTCACGGCGATGCCGTTGACCTTGCTGTCGAGCGCGCTCTGCACCAGGTTGGCCTGGCTCGGCGCTTCGGGGTCCGACGAGTAGCGCAACTCGATGTTGTCCTTGTCCGCGGCGGCTTGGGCGCCCTTGCGAATCAGGTCCCAGAAGGAGTCACCGGGCACCTCGTGGGTGATCATCGCGACGACCGCGCGGGGGGTGTTCACGCCGCCACCCGTACCGCCCGCGCCGCCGGTCTCGGCAGGCTTTCCCCCGGTGCTCGAGCACGACACCAGCCCGAGTGCGATCACCCCGGCTCCAGCGGTGGCTGCCAGCCGACTGAACTTCATGGTCTCTCCCGTCTGCGTGTGCCGTACGACACGGCCTGCCCACGATGTAATACGGGTCACAGCGGAAAGTCAACACTTTGTTCGGACATTAGGACTGCATGTCATATGGCAAACATGCGATCCGGGGCCGGCTAGCGATCGACCAGCGTGGTCTCGAAGTAGTACCGCGACGCCCGGTAGCAATGGTCGCCGTATTCGACGGCCTTGCCGGAATCGTCGAACGCCGTGCGGCTCATCGACAATAGCGGCGCCCCTACCTTCTCGGTCAGCAACTTGGCTTCGGTACGGGTGGCCGGCCTGGCGCCGATCCGCTGCCGCGCCAGCCTGATGTGGACGCCGCGGGCCCGAAGTGCTTGGTACAGCCCACTGCGTTCGAGTTCGCGCGCCTCCGGCGCCAGCTCGACCGGCAGGTAGTTGACCATCACCGCCAGCGGCTCGCCGTTGGCGCGGCGCAGCCGCCGGATCGTCACGATCTCGTGGCCGCTGCTCACGTTGAGCTGGGCCGCCACGTCGTCGTCGGCCTTGCCGATCTCGTACTCGAGCAGCTCGGTCGTCGGGTCCTGGCCGGCTCGGGCGAGGTCGTCGAACAGGCTGGTGAGCTCGACGCGACGGTGCACGGGATTCTGGACGACCTGGGTCCCAACGCCGCGCTTGCGCACCAGCAGGCCCTTGTCGACGATCTCCTGGATCGCCCGGCGCGTGGTCGGACGGGAGAGCGTCAGTCGCTTCGCCAGATCCAGTTCGTTCTCGAACCGGTCGCCGGGGACGAGGTGACCGTCGCGGATGGCCGCTTCGATGGCCTGTGCGAGTTGGTAATACAGCGGGACGGGACTCGACCGGTCGAGCTCTACCTCCAGCGGCACGTCGCCTCCCGTATCCGGTGACCAGACAAACTGGGCCCTAGGGTAACACCCTGCATGATCGCAAGTCAGAATGTCAGGACAAACTCTTGACAGGACGGAGTGACGGGGGGCACAGTCATGAGCGAGCCCATCATCCACCGCCCCGGGAGCTGACTTGTCCACCACTGAGTCGTTCGACGTGCTGGCCATCGGCCGCAGCGGCGTCGACGTCTATCCCCTGCAGATCGGTGTCGGCCTCGAGGACGTGACGTCCTTCGGGAAGTTCCTGGGCGGAAGCGCCGCGAACGTCGCCGTGGCCGCCGCCCGACTCGGCAACCGCGTGGCCCTCATCTCCGGCGCCGGCGACGATCCGTTCGGCCGCTTCGTCCGCGCCGAACTCGCCCGGCTCGGCGTCGACAACCGTTACGTCGCAACCCATGACGCATACCCGACGCCCGTCACGTTCTGCGAGATCTTCCCGCCCGACGACTTCCCGCTCTACTTCTACCGCCAGCCGTCGGCGCCGGATCTGCAGATCACCCCCGACGAGATCGACACCGACGCCGTCGCGTCGGCCCGCCTGTTCTGGGCGACGGTGACCGGGCTGTCCGAGGAGCCGAGCCGCAGCGCGCACTTCGCCGCGTGGGAGTCGCGCGGGGCGAGCGGACCGACGGGGACGGGCAGGGCGCCCCTGACGGTGCTCGACCTCGACTACCGACCGATGTTCTGGGACTCCCCCGCCGCGGCGACCGAACAGGTGCAGCGCGCCCTTCGGCACGTCACCGTCGCCGTCGGCAACCGCGAGGAGTGCGAGATCGCCGTCGGCGAGACCAACCCGCGCAAGGCCGCCGACGCCCTGCTGGACCTCGGCGTGGAACTCGCCATCGTCAAGCAGGGGCCGCGCGGCGTGCTCGGCAAGACCAGGCACAGCTCGGTCACCGTGCCGCCCAACGACGTCGACGTCGTCAACGGTCTGGGGGCCGGAGACAGCTTCGGCGGCAGCCTGATTCACGGTCTCCTGCACGGCTGGCCGCTGGAGAAGACGCTGCGCTACGCCAACGCGGCGGGCGCCATCGTGGCGTCGCGTCTCGAATGCTCGACCGCCATGCCCACCGCCGCGGAAGTGGCCGAACTCGCCGAACGTACCGCCGTGGAGGCCGTCAATGTCTGACCTGCTGGCCCGTCCCGCGGTGTGCGCGGACTACGCCGCCGTCACCGATCTGCGCGCCACCGATCCCGGCGCGATCGCCCGCGCGTGGGAGGCCCGCACGACGCGGCCCACCCTGCGGGGCGACGGTCGCCTGATGATCGTGGCCGCCGACCACTCCGCGCGGGGTGCGCTCGCGGTCGGCAACCGTCCGACCGCCATGAACAGCCGCACCGACCTCCTCGACCGGTTGCGCGCCGCGCTCGCCGATCCCGGCGTCGACGGCGTGCTCGCCACCTCCGACATCCTCGACGACCTGGTGCTGCTCGGCGCGCTCGAGGACAAGGTGGTCTTCTCGTCGTTCAACCGTGGCGGCCTCGCCGGCGCGGCCTTCGAGTTCGACGACCGGATGACCGCCGCCACCGCGGCGTCGACCGCGGCCGCGAAGATGAACGGCGGAAAGATGTTGTGCCGCATCGCCCTCGACGATCCGGGCACGGTGGCCACGATGACGGCGTGCGCCAGGGCCGTCGACGAGCTGGCCGCCCGCGGTCTCATCGCGATGGTCGAGCCGTTCATGTCCCGCCGCGTCGACGGCAAGGTGGGCAACGACCTGAGTCCCGACGCCGTCATCAAGTCGGTGCACATCGGCCAGGGCCTGGGCTCGACGTCGGCCTACACCTGGATGAAGCTGCCCGTGGTCCCCGAAATGGACCGCGTCATGGAGGCCACCACCCTGCCCACCCTGCTGCTCGGGGGTGATCCCGCCGATCCCGACGAGGCCTTCGCCGCGTGGGAGAAGGCGTTGGGCCTGCCGTCGGTGCGCGGTCTGATCGTCGGGCGAACGCTGCTCTACCCCGCCGACGACGACGTCAGCTCCGCGGTCGCCACCGCGGTCTCGATGGTGAGGTGAATCGTGCATAGCAAGCTGTACATCCCGGCCCGCAGCGCCGAACTCCCGTTCACGGTGGACGTGACGCCGGAGTCGGCCGGGTGGTCCGAATCCTCGCTTCGGGTACTCGAACTCGATGACACCCAAACCGCCGAACTTCGTACCGGTGACACCGAGGTGATGATCCTGCCGCTGGCCGGCGGCGGGACCGTCGAATGCGACGGGACGACCTTCGAACTGGCGCAACGTGATTCGGTGTTCGACGGGCCGTCGGACATGGTGTACCTCGGCATCGACCAGACCTACGCGATCACCGGTGAGGGCCGCTTCGCGATCTGCGGTGCGCGTGCGCGGAATTCGTTTCCGAACCGCCGGGTGGCGGCCGCCGACGTGCCGGTCGAACTGCGGGGTGCGGGCAACTGCAGCAGGCAGGTGCACAACTTCGGCACCGCGGGCGTCTTCGAGGCCGACTCGCTGATCGCCTGCGAGGTCATCACGCCGGGCGGCAACTGGTCGAGCTACCCCGCCCACAAGCACGACGAGAACACGCCGACCGAGTCCGAACTCGAGGAGATCTACTACTTCGAGATCGCGCCTGGGCCAGACCACTCGAGGGGCTTCGGCTACCACCGGGTCTACGGCACCCCCGACCGTCCGATCGAGGTCCTCGAAGAGGTGCGCACGGGCGACGTGGTGCTGGTGCCGCACGGCTATCACGGCCCGTCGGTCGCCGCGCCGGGCTATCACATGTACTACCTGAACGTCATGGCCGGACCGGGCGTGGAGCGCGCCTGGAAGATCGTCGACGATCCCGAGCACGCCTGGCTACGCGGCACCTGGGACGACCAACCCGTCGATCCCCGCCTGCCGCTACACGACCCACGAGGAGCCTGACCCATGGTGTCCACCGCACCCAAGCGCGCCGAGAAGGTCGCCGACTCCGAGGCCACCGTGCGACTCACCGTGGCGCAGGCCACGATTCGATTCCTCGCCAGCCAGTACGTCGAACACGACGGCGTGCGGACGAAGTTCTTCGCGGGCGCCTTCGGCATCTTCGGCCACGGCAATGTGGCGGGGCTCGGCCAGGCGCTGCTGCAGGACGAGATCGCCGCCGTCGAGGCAGGCACCGAACCGTCGTTGCGGTACGTGCTCGGCCGCAACGAGCAGGCCATGGTGCACAGCGCCGTCGCCTATGCGCGGCAGAAGGATCGGCTGCAGACGTGGGCCGTCACCGCCAGCGTCGGACCGGGCTCGACCAACATGCTGACCGGCGCCGCGCTCGCGACCATCAACCGGCTGCCCGTACTGCTGTTACCCGCCGACACGTTCGCGACGCGGGTGAGCTCGCCGGTGCTGCAGGAGTTGGAGCTGCCGTCCTCTGGTGACGTGACGGTCAACGACGCCTTCAAACCGCTGTCGCGCTACTTCGACCGCGTCTGGCGGCCCGAGCAGCTGCCCGCCGCACTGCTCGGGGCGATGCGCGTCCTGACCGACCCCGTCGAGACGGGCGCGGCCACCGTCGCGATCCCGCAGGACGTGCAGGCCGAGGCGCATGACTGGCCGGAATCGCTGTTCGCCGAACGCACGTGGCACGTGGCGCGGCCCATGCCGGAGCGTTCGGTCATCGCCCGTGCGGCCGAAGTCATCCGCTCCGCGCGCAGGCCGCTCATCGTCGCGGGCGGTGGCGTCATCTACTCCGGCGCGACCGACGCGCTCGCCGCGTTCTGCGAGCGGACCGGCATCCCCGTCGGACAGAGCCAGGCCGGCAAGGGCGCCCTGCCCTACGATCACCCGCAGTCCGTCGGCGCCATCGGCTCGACCGGCACCACCGCGGCCAACGCACTCGCGACCGAGGCCGACGTCGTCATCGGGATCGGCACGCGCTACAGCGATTTCACCAGTGCGTCGCGGACGGCGTTCAACGATCCGGACGTTCGATTCGTCAACCTGAACGTGGCGTCGATCGACTCGGTCAAGCAGGGCGGCGTCAGCGTCGTCTCCGATGCGCGCGAGGCGATCGAGGCCCTGGGCGCCGCGCTCGGCGACTACTCGGTGAGCGACGAATACCGTTCCCGCACGGCGGCACTCGCCGCGGAGTGGGACGACGTCGTGTCGGCAGCCTATGCGACCGACGACGGTGCCGCACTCAACCAGAACCAGGTGATCGGCCTGGTCAACACGCTGTCGGATCCGCGCGACGTCGTGGTCTGCGCGGCCGGTTCGATGCCCGGTGACCTGCACAAGCTGTGGCGCACCCGGGACCGCAAGGGCTACCACGTCGAATACGGCTACTCCTGCATGGGTTACGAGATCGCCGGCGGCATTGGCGCCAAGATGGCCGAACCCGACCGCGACGTGTTCGTCATGGTCGGTGACGGCTCCTATCTGATGATGGCGACCGAACTGGTCACCGCGGTGCAGGAGAACGTCAAGGTCATCGTCGTCCTGGTGCAGAACCACGGGTTCGCGTCGATCGGTGGACTGTCGGAGGCGTTGGGCTCCCAGCGGTTCGGGACGGCCTACCGATATCGCAGCGACGACGGCCGCCTCGACGGTGACACGCTGCCCGTCGACCTGGCGGCCAACGCCGCCAGCCTCGGCGCGGACGTCATCCGCGTGGTGACGGCCGCGGAGTTCACCGATGCCGTCAAGGTCGCCAAGGCCAGTGACCGCACGACGGTCATCCACGTCGAGACCGACCCGCTGATCTTCGCCCCCGACAGTGAATCCTGGTGGGACGTCCCGGTATCCGAGACGTCCACCCTGGAGTCCACCCAGACCGCGTACCAGACCTACGCGGACTGGAAGAAGATCCAGCGTCCCCTCATCCGACCCTCCGACAGTTAGGAATCAGTACGTGAGCACCATCGTGGTCGGATCGGCCCCCGACTCCTGGGGCGTGTGGTTTCCCGACGACCCGAACCAGACCCCCTACACCCGCTTCCTCGACGAGGTGTCCGCCTCCGGCTATGAGTGGATCGAGCTGGGCCCCTACGGGTATCTGCCGACCGACCCACAGCAGCTGGCCGACGAGCTCGCGGCCCGCAACCTGAAGCTGTCGGCGGGCACGGTGTTCGAACACCTGCACCAAGATGATTCGTGGGACGCCGTCTGGAAGCAGATCGAGGACGTCGCCAAGCTGACCGCGGCCGTGGGTGGCAAGCACGTCGTCGTCATCCCCGAGATGTGGCGCGACCCGTCCACCGGCGCCGTCCTCGAGGATCGCCATCTGAGCACCGAGCAGTGGCGCAAGAAGACCGAGGGCATGAACGAGCTCGGCAAGGCGATGTTCGAGAAGTACGGTGTCCGTGCGCAATACCATCCGCACGCCGACAGCCACGTGGACACGCAGGACAACGTCTACCGCTTCCTCGACGGCACCGACGGCGAGTTCGTCAACCTCTGTTTGGACACCGGCCACATCTCCTACTGCGGCGGTGACAACCTCGCCATCATCGAGCGCGCGCCGGACCGCATCGGCTACCTGCACCTCAAGCAGGTCGACGAAGCGGTGCGCGCGAAGGTCGAGGCCGAGGACCTCCCGTTCGGGGAGGCCGTCAAACTCGGCGCGATGACCGAACCCCCACTGGGCATTCCGGACATGCCGCCGCTGCTGGCCGCGATCGAGCGGCTCGGCATCGACGTGTTCGCGATCGTCGAGCAGGACATGTATCCCTGCGCCGTCGACGCTCCCCTGCCCATCGCGCAGCGCACCCGAAAGTACCTGGGGTCCTGCGGCATTCCCTCCGTCCGATTCAGCTAGGAGCACCACGACATGTCCGACTTGAGAATCGCCGTCCTCGGCGTCGGCATCATGGGCGCCGACCACGTCGCCCGGCTGACGTCCCGCATCTCCGGCGCCAGGGTCACGGTGGTCAACGACTATCTGACGGAGAAGGCCGATGCGCTCGCCGCCACCATCCCCGGGTGCCGGTCGATCTCGGATCCGCTCGACGCCATCGCCGATCCGGACGTGGACGCCGTCGTGCTCGCCACGCCCGGCCCCACGCACGAGAAGCAACTCCTGGCATGCATCGAGAACGACAAGCCGGTGCTGTGCGAGAAGCCGCTCACCACCGACGTCGCGACGTCGCTGGAGGTGGTCAAGCGCGAAGCCGAGCACCACCGTCGGCTGATCCAGGTGGGTTTCATGCGCCGCTTCGACCGCGAGTACGCCCAACTGAAGGCGCTGCTCGACGGTGGAGAGCTGGGCCGGGCACTGGTGCTGCACTGCGCGCACCGCAATCCGGCGGTGCCACAGAGCTTCGACAGCGCCATGGTGGTCCGCGACTCCCTGGTGCACGAGGTCGACGTCACGCGGTTCCTGTTCGACGAGGAGATCGCGTCGATCCAGATCATCACGCCGTCCGCCAATCCCGGTGCGCCAGAAGGCCTCGCCGATCCGCAGATCGCCATCATGCGCACGGTGTCGGGACGTCACGTCGACGTGGAACTGTTCGTCACCACCGGCGTGGCCTACGAGGTGCGCACCGAGGTCGTCGCCGAGAAGGGCAGCGCGATGATCGGGTTGGACGTCAACGTGATTCGCAAGACCGCCGCCGGCACCTGGGGCGGTCAGATCACCCCGGGCTTCCGCGAGCGGTTCGGGCAGGCCTACGACACCGAGTTCCAGCGCTGGGTGGACGCCGTCGCCAGCGGCTTCAACGTCGACGGTCCGGGAGCGTGGGACGGCTACGCCGCGTCGGCGGTGTGCGAGGCGGGCGTGGCCTCGCTGAACGGTGGCGGCCCCGTCGAGGTCGCGATGGTCGCGCGCGACTCGATCCCCGGCGCGTAGCCATGAAGATCGCGCTGGACCCCACGCCGTTCCATCACGACTACGAGCTGCTCGACTTTCCGCGCCTGGCAGCCGAATTGGGCTATGAGCATCTGCAGCTCACGCCGCACCGCGACTTCATCCCGTTCTTCAACCATCCCCGCGCCGACGACGACCTGGTCGCGAAGCTGCGTGCGGCGTGTGCGGACGCCGGCGTCGGCATCGCCTCGGTGCTGCCGGTGCAGCGCTGGTCGGGTCCCGACGAGGACGCCCGCGAAGCGGCAGTGCGGAACTGGAAGCGCATCATTCAGATCACCGTCGACCTGGGCGTCGATGTGATCAACACCGAGTTCTCCGGGCGGCCCGAACGCGCCGAGGAATCCGAACGCGCGTTCTTCCGGTCCATGGAGGAGCTGCTGCCCCTCGTCGAGCGCGAAGGCATCGACGTGCGCATCGACCCGCACCCCGACGACTTCGTCGAGGACGGGCTCGAAGCGGTCCGCATCATCCGCGGGCTGAACTCCCCCAACGTGGGCATGGTCTACGTCGCGTGCCACACCTTCCACATGGGCGGAAACATGACCGAGATCATGCGCGCCGCCGGCGATCGGCTGCGGCTGGTGCACGTCGCCGACACCATGGATCACCACCGCAGCCACGGCCTGCGCTACATCACCAACCCGCCCGGCAATCCCGTTCGGGTGCACCAGCATCTCAAGATCGGCGACGGCGACGTCGACTGGGACGAGTTCTTCTCCGGGCTCGCCGAGATCGGGTTCTACGACCGCCCGGACACCGTCATGGTGTCCTCGGTGTTCGCCGAGGACGAGAACGCGCACGACGTCTCGCGCTACCAGCTCGCCACCATGACCGACTACGTCGCGAAGTACACCGCCTGACGAACTCCCCGAGACTGCTGGGAGATGGCCGAATCGGGCCGTGTCGCGATCTCCCAGCAGTCTCGGCGACGAGGACGAGGACGAGGATCCAGTGACACGCCAGTTGATCGCCACCGCGTGGAGTAGCGCAGGCGACACCTCCCCCATGCGCGCGCCCGCGACGAGCCCGGTGCCCATTGCCGACCGGGTAGCGGCCATTGCGGACGCTGGGTTCGACGGAATGGGGCTCATCGCCGACGATCTGGTAGCAATACGCGACGACATCGGGTTCGCCGCGCTGCGGGACCTGATCGCCGACGCGGGCCTCGTCCACGTCGAGATCGAACTGCTCGAGAGGTGGTGGATTCCGCGCGGTGAAGCCGGTCATACCTACGACGTCCGCGACCTCCTCTTCGACGCCGCCGAGGTCCTGAGGCCGGAGATGATCAAGATTGGTTCGGAGAACGGCCCACCGACCTCCGACCCGACCGCACTCGCCGGGCCGTTGCACGATCTTGCCGATCAGGCCGTCGACCATGGGACCAGAGTGGCCATCGAGACGATGCCGTTCTCGGCGATCGCCACCGTGCCCATGGGGGCCGAGATCGTCAGAGCGACCGGTCATCCGGCGGCGGGACTGCTGGTCGACGCCTGGCACGTCTTTCGGGCCGACACCACGTTGGCCGAGCTGCGCGCCTGCCTGACGCCCGAGATGATCTTTGGTGTCGAGCTCGACGACGCCGCGGCACACGTCGTGGGAACGCTCTTCGAGGACACCGTGGAAAACCGGTTGCTTTGCGGCGAAGGCAGTTTCGACCTCGTCGGCTTGGTCGCGACGCTACGCGACGTCGGCTTCGACGGGCCGTGGGGTGTCGAGATCCTCGCGGCGGGATACCGGACGCTGCCGGTGGATCAGGCCCTCACGCTCGCGGCGGAGTCCGCATTGACGGTGCTGTAGCGGCGACGAGGCCCCTGGGCGACCTACGATCGGGGGATGACGTCCATTCCGCCCACTCGCCTGCCGTGCGCCGAGTTGCACCTGCACCTGGAGGGCACCCTCGAGCCCGAGACCATCTTCGCCCTGGCCGAACGGAATCGGATCGACCTTGAATATCCGGACGTCGAGACCCTTTCTGCGCAATACGAATTCAGCGACCTGCAGTCGTTCCTGAATCTGTACTACGCCAACATGGCCACGTTGCGCACCGCCGTCGACTTCGCCGAGATGACCGACGCCTACCTCGCGAGGGCCGCGGGCGCCGGCGTCCGGCACGCCGAGGTGTTCCTCGACCCGCAGGCGCACCTGGTCCGCGGTGTCGCGCTGGAGGAGGTCATGGACGGCGTCTCGACCGCGCTGGGGTCATCGATGGCCACCCATGGAATCAGCAGCGGCCTCATCGTCACGATGCTCCGCGACCACACCGCGCAGTCGGCGATGGACGTGCTGGAAGCCGTTCTCGCACTGGGCACTCCGATTCTGGGGATCGGACTCGACTCCGCCGAGGTGGGGCATCCGCCGTCCAAGTTCGTTAACGTCTTCGCCCGAGCGCGCGCCGAGGGCCTGCACGTCGTCGCGCACGCCGGCGAGGAGGGCCCGCCGGCCTACGTCTGGGAGGCACTCGACCTGCTTCAGGTCGAGCGCATCGACCATGGGATCCGCTGCCTCGAAGACGATGGACTCGTCGAACGCCTTGTCGCCGAACGCATTCCGCTGACCGTGTGCCCGCTGTCCAACGTCCGCCTCCGGGTCGTCGACGAGATCGGCGCACACCCCCTGCCCGCCATGCTGGCCAGGGGACTCAACGTCACCGTCAACTCCGACGACCCGGCCTACTTCGGCGGTTACCTCGACGACAACCTGACCGCCGTGCGCGACGCCTTCGACCTCGACCCGGCGGTGCTCACCACGCTGGCCCGCAACTCCGTCGACGCCTCCTTCGCCGACGACGCCCGCAAGGCCGCCCTGCACGCCGAGATCGCCCGCGCGGCCGGCTAGGTCAGCACGTGGTGCCCACCGCCGGCAGCGTGAGGTCGGTGAGGTAGGTCGAGGCCGCGCCGTCGACGCAGGTGTTGCCCTGGAAGACCACCGTGTGCTGCGTGCCGTCGAAGGTCAGCAGGCGGCCGCCGAGCTCCTTGGCCAGGTCGACGCCGGCCTGGTAGGGGGTGGCAGGGTCGTGGGTCGTGGACACCACCAGCACCGGCGGCAGACCGGGCGTCGACGCGACGTGCCTGCTGCCGGTGGGGGGCACGGGCCAGAACGCGCAGTCGTCGAGCGGGGCGTCACCGGTGAACTGGCCGTAGGCCATGAAGGGCGCGACCTGCCTCAGCTGGCGATCCTCGTCGATGACCTTGGCGCGGTCGGTGACGGGCTTCTCGTCGACGCAGTTGATGGCGATCTGGGCGTCGCTGGAGTTCGAGTAGTGGCCGTCCTCGTCGCGGTTGCTGTAGGCGTCGGCCAGTTTGAGCAGCGTGTCCCCGTGCCCGTGGGACAGTTCGGTCAGCCCGTCGGTGAGGTGCTTCCACAACCCGGGGGTGTAGAGCGCCATGATGGTTCCGGTGATCGCGTCGCTGTAGCTCAGCCCGCGGGGATCCTGGGTGATGGCCGGCTTGGCGACCAACGGGTTCACCATCTGGTGGTAGACGTCGTTGATCTTGGCGGGGTCGGTGCCGAGCGGGCACGAGGCGTCCTTCGCGCAGTCGGCGGCGTAGTCGTTGAACGCCTTTTGAAAACCCGCGGCCTGGTCGATGTTGGACTGGATCGGGTCAGCGTCCGGATCGACTGCGCCGTCGAGGATCATGGCCCGCACCTTGTCGGGGTAGGCCTCGGCGTAGGCCGAGCCGATCGCCGTGCCGTAGGAGTAGCCGAGGTAGGTCAGCTTGGCGTCCCCCAGCGCGCCGCGGAGCACGTCGAGGTCCTTTGCGACGTTGACGGTCCCGACGTTGGCCAGGAATTCCTTGCCCATCTTGTCGACGCAGCGCTGGACGAACTTCTTCTCGGTGTCCTCGATGTGTGCGACGCCCGCGGGGCTGTAGTCGACCTGCGGGTCGGCGCGCTCCGCGTCCGCCTCGGCGTCGGTGTTGCAGCGCAAGGTGGGCGTCGACGACGCGACGCCGCGCGGATCGAACCCGACCAGATCGAAGCTCTCGCGGACCTGGCTGGGTAGCGACTCGACGATGCTGACCGCCGCATCGACGCCGGACTCCCCCGGCCCGCCGGGATTGATCACCAGCGAGCCAATCTTCTTGCCGGTGGCGGGAAATCGGATCAGCGCAAGGTTCGCGGTGCCGTCCTGCGGCTTGGCGTAGTCGATCGGCACCGTGATCTTGCCGCACTGCGCGCCGTCGGGGAGCTGGCCGGCGTCACCGCCGGCGAGCACGTGGCACGGCTTCCACGAGACGGTCTGATCGGAGAAGTTCTGGGGCGAGGCGACCGACTTGCCCTGCACCGTGGTGGCGCATCCGGACCCAGACGCCACGACGACGACCAGCGCGCTGCAGATCGACGTCCATCGGCGGACGGGGCCGCGGGGAAACCAGCTCATGACCGACATGCTGCCAGGGCTATCTGAGAGGACGGCACATGGACGGCCACACTTGAACGCCGCCAACCCGGGGTACCCCGCCCCACATGAGCCAGGACTGTGCGGGCAGCGGACACGAACTTCCCCAGGAACCACCCCCGAACGAGGCCGCCACCTGTCCGGAGTGCGGTCGGGAGGTCAGGGTCGACGTCGCGGAGGCCGACGACGGTCAGCGCGTCACCGTCGAACGCCACCAAGCCGTCTGAGTCCTTCGGCGCGCCGGGGTCAGCGCGACCGGCGGGGCGCGAAGACCCAGGCGCGGAGCAGGACGAACCGGATCAGGGTCGAGGCGAGGTTCGCGGCGATCAGCATGACGACCTCGACCGCCCGGGCGGGTGACGCGACCATCGCGTGCAGGGCGTCGAGTGACCCGCTGGTGATGGCCAGCGTGATCGCGAAGACGACGAGCCCCTGCAGCTGATGACGACCGGCGTTGGTGCTGCCCCGCACCCCGAAGGTGAACCGTCGGTTGGCGGCGGTGTTGGCGACCGCGGTGATCAACAGTGCGGCCAGGTTGGCGCCCTGGGCGCCGAGCCATCCGTGCAGCATGACGAACAGCACCAAATATGCTGCGGTGCTGGCGATTCCGATGGCACCGAAGCGCAGCACCTGCTGCAGCGAGGACACCTGCGGCGTCGGCGCGGGGACGGCGGGCGCCAACTCGCCGGCGATCGCGTCGACGGGAATCGCACCGGCGCGCAGGCCCTTGCGCATGCGGGCGACGCCCTTGAGGTCGGCGGTCGCGGTGGCGACGATGTCGACGCGGCTGTCGGGGTCGTCGATCCAGTCGACGGGAACCTCGTGGATGCGCAGTCCGCTGCGCTCGGCCAGCACCAGCAGCTCGGTGTCGAAGAACCAGCCGGTGTCGGCCACCCACGGGAGCAGGCGCTGCGCGACGTCGGCCCGGATCGCCTTGAAGCCGCACTGGGCGTCGGAGAAGTGCGCCGACAGCGTCGACTTGAGGATCAGGTTGTAGCTCCGTGAGATGAATTCGCGCTTGGGGCCGCGCACCACCCGCGAGGACGGGTTCAGCCGGGTGCCGATCGCGACGTCGGAGTGACCGGAGATGAGCGGCGCCACCAGCGGCCCGAGGGCCGCGAGGTCGGTGGACAGGTCGACGTCCATGTAGGCCAGCACCGGAGAGTCCGACGTCGACCACACCGCGTTGAGCGCCCGGCCGCGGCCCTTCTGCTCCAACCGGACCGTGCGGACCCCGGGCAGTTCCTCGGCCAGCGCGGCGGCGATGAGCGGGGTGTCGTCGACGCTCGCATTGTCGGCGATGGTGATCCGCGCGGAGAACGGGAAGTTCGCCTCGAGGTAGGCGTGCAACCGCCGGACCGAACCGGCGAGTGCGACCTGCTCGTTGTAGACCGGCACCACGACGTCGAGCACGGGCACGCCGAGCGCCTCGGCGAGCAGTGCGGCGTTGGGCCGGGTGGCGAATCCGGAACGCGTGGGGGTGTCGATGCGGTCGACCATCGTCTCAGTCATGTCTTCATGGTGGGCTCCGCCCATATGTGGGGAGTTTGTCCTACCTACGAGTGAGCTATGAGTCCTGTCCATGACACGCTGGTGGGCGTGCCTAGCGAACCCATCACCGTCACCCGCACCAGGACGCCGGCAGGCGCCGACGTCGCCACCCTGACCTTCGACCACGGACCGCTCAACCTGTTCGACCAGTCGATGTTCGACGCCTTGACCAGGCACGTCGCCGAGATCGCCGCCGACCCCCCGCGGGCGCTGCTGCTGCGCGCCGAGGGGAAGGTCAACTCCGGCGGCGTCGACGTCCACCTCTTCCAGGGTCTGACCCCGCAGCAGGGCGCCGACCTGTGGCGCAAGAACTTCGCCGAGATCGTCGACCCGCTGGAGGCACTGCCCTGTCCGGTGGTGTTCGCGGCGCACGGCCTGACGCTCACCGCGGCGTTCGAGATCGCGCTCGCGTGCGACCTCATCCTGGCCGCGCCACGCGCGAAGTTCGGGCTCGTCGAGACCGTCGTCGGCCTGACGCCGTCGATGGGCGGACCGCAGCGGCTGGCCGAGCGCGCGGGCTCGGGCCGCGCCCGCGAACTCGTCATGACCGCGGGCCTCTACGACGCGGCGACGATGCTGGCGTGGGGCGTCGTCAACGAGGTGCACGACGACGTCGATGCGGCGGCCCGCGCGCTCACCGACCGCCTCGCCGACGGCCCGACGCGCGCGCACGCGGCAACCAAGGCCATCGTCGCGGCGTGGCGTTCGGGCGGGGTCAAGCATGCCGACGAGGTCACCTCGGAGGTGTCGGGTCCACTGTTCGACACCGACGACCTCAAGGGCGCCGTCGTCAGCTTCCTCGAACAGGGCCCGGGCAACGCGACGTATCAGGGTCGCTGATCCCCTGACCCGCCGAGCGCACGGTTGTTGACGCGTTTCTCGAGTGCGCGCGTCAACAACCGTGCAGTCGACGAACCGGGTCAGAGGATGTAGAGCATCTCCTGGTAGGTGGGCAGCGGCCACAGGTCGTCGGCCACCAGGTTCTCCAATGTGTCTGCGGCCCAACGGACGTCGTCCATCAGCGCCAGCAGGCTCTGCGCGTGCGCGGCCTCCTCGGCGGCACTGTCGCCACCGTGCGCGTCCATCCCCGCCTTGAGCGCGCCCAGTGCGGCGGTCAGGTCGGAGATGGGCTTGGACACCGTCTGCAGCATCGTGGTGTCGGCCTCGACGCCGGCCGCCTTGAGCGCCGCGACGTTGGCCGCCAACTCCGTCTGGTAGCGGATCGCCGCGGGCAGGATCACGGTCGAGCCCACCTCCAGCGTCAGCTTCGCCTCGACGTTGACGGTCAGCGCGTACATCTCGTAGCGGACCTCCTCGCGGCTGTGCAGCTCGCGGGAGTTGAAGACGCCGTACTTCTCGAAGACCTCGATCGCCTCGGGCTTCACCAGCTCGGGGATGGCGTCCAACGTCGTCTTGAGGTTCGGCAGCCCACGCTCGGCGGCCTCGGTCTGCCAGTTCTCCGAGTAGCCGTCACCGTTGAACACGACGGCGCCGTGCTCGGTGATGATCTCGGTGAGCAGCTTCTGCACGGCCGTGTCGAACTCCTCGCCGTCGCCGACGGCCTTCTCCAGCCACGTCGCCATGTAGTCCAGCGAGTCCGCCATGATCGTGTTGAGGATGATCATCGGCACGTTGATGGTCTGGCCAGAGCCCGGCGCGCGGAACTCGAAGCGGTTGCCCGTGAAGGCGAACGGGCTGGTGCGGTTGCGGTCGCCGGGATCGGTCGGCAGCTCGGGCAGGGTGTCGACGCCAATGATCATGGTGCCCTTGCCCTTCGACGACGTCGCCGCGCCCTTGGCGATCTGCTCGAAGACGTCGGCGAGCTGATCGCCGAGGAAGATCGAGATGATGGCCGGCGGTGCCTCGTTGGCGCCGAGGCGGTGGTCGTTGGTGGCCGAGGCCACCGAGACCCGCAGCAGTCCGGAGAACTTGTGCACCGCGCGGATGACGGCCGCGCAGAACACCAGGAACTGGGCGTTCTCGTGTGGGGTGTCGCCCGGCACCAGGAGGCTGCCGAACTGCGAATTGCCGAGTGAGAAGTTGACGTGCTTGCCCGATCCGTTGACGCCGGCGAACGGCTTCTCGTGGAACAGGCACTCCATGCCGTGCTTCTTGGCGATCGTCTTGAACGTCGTCATCAGCAGCTGCTGATGGTCGGCGGCGATGTTGGCCCGCTCGAACATCGGGGCGATCTCGAACTGGCCGGGCGCGACCTCGTTGTGGCGCGTCTTGGCCGGGATGCCGAGCTTGAACAGCTCACGCTCGGTGTCCATCATGAAGCCGAGCACGCGATCGGGGATGGCGCCGAAGTAGTGGTCGTCGAATTCCTGCCCCTTGGGCGGCTTGGAGCCGAACAGGGTGCGACCGGCGTTGATCAGGTCGGGGCGGGCCAGGAAGAAGTGCCGGTCGACCAGGAAGTACTCCTGCTCGGGGCCGCAGAACGACACGATGTGGTCGAAGTCCTCGTGTCCGAACAGCTTCAGGATGCGCTCGGCCTGCGCGCCCATGGCCTGCTGGCTGCGCAGCAGCGGGGTCTTGTAGTCCAGTGCCTCACCGGTCATCGAGACGAAGACCGTCGGGATGCACAGCGTGTTGCCGTTCGGGTTCTCCAGGATGTAGGCCGGGCTGGTGACGTCCCAGCCGGTGTAGCCGCGCGCCTCGAAGGTGCTGCGCAACCCGCCCGACGGGAAGCTCGACGCGTCGGGCTCACCCTGCACCAGCGTCTTGCCCGCGAACTCGGCCAGCGTCTGGCCGTCGCCGACGGGTTCGAGGAAGCTGTCGTGCTTCTCCGCCGTCAGCCCGGTCATGGGATAGAAGACGTGCGCGTAGTGCGTCGCACCCTTGCTCAACGCCCAGTCCTTCATCGCCGCGGCGACGGAGTCGGCGACCGACGGGTCGAGCTTGACGCCCTTCTCGATCGTGGCGACGACGGACTTGTAGACCGACTTCGGCATCCGCAGTCGCATCTCGGCCATGGTGAAGACGTTGGCACCGAAGATCTCACCGGGTTCCTCACCGGGGTCGAAACTCTTCGGCGGAGGCACGTACGCCTCGACGTTGTTGATCGCCTGTAGACGTACGGCATTTCCGCTCAATGGAGTTCCTCTTCCCCGCGTGAGCCCGCGGCTGATGTGGCGGGCTTGACCGGCCAACCCTAGAAACGCCAGGTTCCGGGACTGTTACGTCCGCGTCACCGCCGAGAGTCTTTGCCGTCGACCCCGGGCTGGTGTCGATCATCGATTCGCAGGCATAGGTTGGAGACATGGGTATTCGACGCCGGATGACGGGTCGCGACGTCACGCAGGACATCGCAGTCACATACGACGAGCACACAGCCGTCAGCACCGGCCCCGAGCACGAGGCGGCCGGGGTCAAGGCCGTGATGGTGTCGCTGCAGCGCGGCGTCACGTCGATGGGTCCGCTGCGGACGGCCGCCGCCCTCGTGCGGCTCAATCAGCGCAAGGGCTTCGACTGCCCGGGCTGCGCGTGGCCCGAGGAACACGGCGGCCGCAAATTCGCGGAGTTCTGCGAGAACGGCGCCAAGGCGGTTGCCGAAGAGGCGACCAAGCGCGTCGTCACCCCGGACTTCTTCGCCCGGCACTCCCTCGCCGACCTGCGCGAGCGCCCGGAGTACTGGCTCAGTCAGCAGGGCAGGCTGACCCACCCCGTGATCCTGCGCGAGGGCGACGACCACTACCGCCCGATCAGCTGGGATCACGCCTACCACGTCATCGCGCAGCATCTGCGCGCCCTCGACAGCCCCGACGAGGCCATCTTCTACACCTCCGGGCGCACCAGCAACGAGGCCGCGTTCGTCTACCAGCTGCTGGTGCGCAGCTTCGGCACCAACAATCTGCCGGACTGCTCCAACATGTGCCATGAGTCCTCGGGCGCGTCGCTGACCGATTCGATCGGCATCGGCAAGGGGTCGGTGACGGTCGAGGACCTCGAGGAGGCCGACGTCATCCTCATCGCCGGGCAGAATCCGGGCACCAACCATCCCCGCATGCTGTCGGTGCTGGAGAAGGCAAAGGCCAACGGCGCCAAGATCATTGCGATCAACCCGCTGCCCGAGGCGGGGCTGATGCGGTTCAAGGATCCGCAGAAGGTGCACGGCGTCGTCGGGCACGGCATCGGCATCGCCGACGAGTTCGTCCAGATCCGGCTTGGCGGGGACATGGCGCTGTTCGCCGGGTTGGGCCGCCTGCTGCTGGAGGCCGACGACCAGGCGCCGGGCACCGTGATCGACCGGGCCTTCGTCGCCGAGCACTGCGCGAACTTCGAGGCCTACGAGGCGCAGACCCGGGCCGTCGACCTGGACACCGTGCTCGAGGCGACGGGCATCGACCGCGCCCAGCTCGACCGGGTGGCGCAGATGTTGATTGGATCGCAGCGGACGATCGCCTGCTGGGCAATGGGTTTGACGCAGCACCGGCACGCCGTGCCGATGATCTCCGAGCTCACCAACCTGCTGCTGATGCGCGGGATGATCGGCAAGTCGGGCGCGGGGCTGTGTCCGGTGCGCGGGCACTCCAACGTGCAGGGTGACCGCACCATGGGCATCTGGGAGCAGATGCCCGAGGACTTCCTGGCCGCGCTGGACGACCGGTTCGGCATCGTCAGCCCGCGCAAGCACGGCATGGACACCGTCGACGCCATCCGGGCCATGCGCGACGGCCGAGCCTCGGTGTTCATGGGCATGGGCGGCAACTTCGCGCTGGCCACCCCGGACACCGCCGTGACCGACGCCGCACTGCGCAGCTGCTCGCTGACCGTGCAGGTGTCGACCAAGCTGAATCGCAGTCACCTGACGACCGGGCGCACCGCCCTCATCCTGCCGTCCCTCGGGCGCACCGACAAGGATCTGCAGGACGGCGCCAAACAGCAAGTGTCGGTTGAGGATTCGATGTCGATGGTGCATCTCTCCCGCGGCAGCCTGCAGCCACCGAGCGAACACGTCCGCAGCGAGGTCGCGATCGTCTGCGAGCTGGCGCAGGCCCTCCTGGGTGCCGACCACCCGGTGCCGTGGGACGCCCTGCGGCGCGACTACGACCGGGTGCGCGACGCGATCGCCGCGGTGGTCCCAGGCTGCGCCGACTACAACCGCCGCGTGCGCCAGCCCGACGGCTTCCAGCTGCCGCACCCGCCGCGCGATGCGCGGGAATTCCCCACCACCACGGGCAAGGCCAACTTCGCGGTCAATCCACTGGAGTGGATTCCGGTGCCCGAGGGTCGGCTGATCCTGCAGACGCTGCGCAGCCATGATCAGTACAACACCACGATCTACGGTCTCGACGACCGCTACCGCGGGGTCAAGGGCGGCCGCCGGGTCATCTTCATGAACCCGGCCGACGTCGAGGCGTTCGGCCTCACCGAGGGCGACCGCGTCGACCTGGTGTCCGAATTCACCGGTGGCACAGGCGAAGTCGAGGAGCGCCGTGCGGAGGACTTCATGGTGGTGCCGTATTCGACACCGCGGGGCAACGCGGCCTCCTACTATCCGGAGACCAATTCGCTGGTGGCACTGGACCACGTGTCCGCCCGGTCGAACACGCCGGTGTCCAAGGCCGTGCAGATTCGGGTGGAGGCCCGCGCGGGGGTGGGCGCCCGTGGGTAGGGTCACGGCGCGCCGCAGGGCCAGCCACCTGACCGCCGACACCGCCACCGCCAGGCCTGAGACGCTCGCCGTCGAGGAGCCGATGGAGATCCGTGTCAACGGCGCGGCCACCACCGTGACCATGCGCACCCCGGGCTCCGATGTCGAACTGGCGCAAGGGTTTCTGCTCACCGAGGGCGTGATAGGTCAGCGCGACGACATCCTCGCCGTCCAGTACTGCCGGGGCGCGGGCGAGGACGGCGTCAACACCTACAACGTGCTCGACGTGACGCTCGCCGGCGGCGTGCCCACCCCGAGCCTCGACGTGACCCGCAACTTCTACACCACGTCGTCGTGCGGGGTGTGCGGCAAGGGATCCATCGACGCCATCCGCCTGATCAGCAGGCACTCCCCTGGCGACGATCCCACCGTGGTCGCCTCGTCGACGCTGTCGGCCATGCCCGATCAACTCCGACGCGCGCAACGGATCTTCGCCACCACCGGCGGCCTGCACGGCGCCGCGCTGTTCGACGCCGACGGCACCATGCTCGTCGTCCGGGAGGACATCGGGCGGCACAACGCCGTCGACAAGGTCATCGGGTGGGCGCTGGAGAACGACCGCATTCCCCTCACCGGTTCGGTTCTGCTGGTCAGCGGCCGCGCGTCGTTCGAGTTGACGCAGAAGGCCGTGATGGCGGGCATTCCCGTGCTGGCCGCGGTGTCCGCGCCGTCGTCGCTCGCGGTCGACCTGGCCGCGCAGGCGGGCCTCACCCTCGTCGCGTTCCTGCGCGGCGATTCGATGAACGTCTACACGCGCCCGGACCGCGTCGTGCACTAGCGGCCCGGACGCGGACCCGCCGCATCTGTGGTCCCCTGGAACGCATGACGAGAGAAGAGATCACCCAGCAGATCATCGCGGCGCGGCTGGCGAAGGGCTTCACGTGGCAGGAGCTCGCCGCGGCCGTCGACCGGCCGGTCGTCTGGACGACGTCGGCGCTGCTGGGCCAGCACCCGATCCCGCCCGAGATCGGGTCCGTGCTCGCCGAGATGCTGGGCCTCGACCCGGCGGCAGTGCCGGTCCTCGCGGCCGTGCCCGTGCGCGGCGGGCTGCCCACCGCGGTGCCCACCGACCCGACCATCTACCGCTTCTACGAGGCTCTGTCGGTATACGGCGGGGCCATCAAGGAGTTGATCCACGAGCAGTTCGGCGACGGCATCATGAGCGCCATCAACTTCAGCGTCGACGTGCAGAAGAAGCCGCACCGCGGCGGTGACCGCGTCGTGGTGACGTTGGACGGCAAGTTCCTGGCCTACGAGTGGAACCGCGCCACCTAGCCGCAGCTAGCCGCATCGAGATAGTAGTGAGGGTCGTGATCCACGCGGATTCACGACCCTCACTGCCATCTCAAGACGGTCAGGCGCTCTTGTCGCGCCGTTCGGTGCGCGAAGGCTTGCGCGGCACGATCGTTGGAAGCACGTTGTCCTGCACGGTCTCCTTGGTGACGACCACCTTGGCGACGTCGTCGCGGCTGGGGATGTCGTACATCACCGGCAGCAGGACTTCCTCCATGATCGCGCGCAGGCCGCGGGCGCCGGTGCCCCGGTGGATGGCCTGGTCGGCGATCGCGTCGAGGGCGTCACCGGTGAACTCCAGCTCGACGCCGTCCATCTCGAACAGCCGCGTGTACTGCTTGACGAGCGCGTTCTTCGGCTGCGACAGGATCGTGACGAGCGATCCCTTGTCCAGGTTCGTCACGGACGCGACGACCGGCAGACGACCGATGAACTCGGGGATCAGACCGAACTTGATCAGATCCTCCGGCATGACCTCCCGGAAGTGGTCCTGCGTGTCGATCTCGGCCTTGCTGCGGACCTCGGCACCGAACCCGAGACCGCGCTTGCCGACCCGGTCGGACACGATCTTCTCCAGGCCCGCGAAGGCGCCGGCCACGATGAACAGCACGTTCGTCGTGTCGATCTGAATGAATTCCTGATGCGGGTGCTTGCGCCCACCCTGCGGCGGGACCGACGCCTGCGTGCCCTCGAGGATCTTCAGCAGGGCCTGCTGGACGCCTTCGCCGGACACGTCGCGCGTGATGGACGGGTTCTCGCTCTTGCGGGCGATCTTGTCGACCTCGTCGATGTAGATGATGCCGGTCTCGGCCCGCTTCACGTCGTAGTCGGCGGCCTGGATCAGCTTCAACAGGATGTTCTCGACGTCCTCGCCGACGTAGCCGGCCTCGGTCAGCGCCGTGGCATCGGCGATCGCGAACGGCACGTTGAGCATCTTGGCCAGCGTCTGCGCGAGGTAGGTCTTGCCGCAGCCGGTGGGGCCGAGCATGAGGATGTTGGACTTCGCCAGTTCGACGGGCTCGGCGCGCGAGTCCCGCGACTTCTCCTGAGCCTGGATGCGCTTGTAGTGGTTGTAGACGGCCACGGCCAGCGTGCGTTTCGCGGTGTCCTGCCCGATGACGTAGCCCTCGAGGAACTCGCGGATCTCGGCCGGCTTGGGCAGCTCGTCGAGCTTGACGTCGTCGGCGTCGGCCAGCTCCTCTTCGATGATCTCGTTGCAGAGATCGATGCACTCGTCGCAGATGTACACGCCGGGGCCCGCAATGAGTTTCTTGACTTGCTTCTGGCTCTTTCCGCAGAACGAGCACTTCAGCAGGTCGCCGCCGTCTCCGATGCGCGCCATTGTCCCTGCGGCCCTACTTTCCTGATCGCCGTCGGTATGTCTCGGTTTGGTGGATCACCTCGGGTGTGGTCCCGACGCTACCCGTATGGCCCGGCACCGTGCGACCGTTGAAGCCGAATAGCGCCGTTGATATTTGCCTGCGTTGAAGGAGAACATATCCCCTGCACCGCCGGCAGCCCTCCGCAACGCGCTTCGCGCCATTGGCGTGTCGTCGTCGCAATCAGTTCGAGAGCCTTCCGCGACCACGGTACGCGCGCCGCCGCGGTGCGGCCCCACGCGACGTGGGACCGCAGCGCGCGGTGTCAGGCCGGCTGCGCGGACAGTTTGCGGTACTCCAGGACCGTGTCGATGATGCCGTAATCCTTCGCATCGGCGGCGGTGAGGATCTTGTCGCGGTCGGTGTCCTTGCGGATGACCGAGGCGTCCTTGCCGGTGTGGCGCGCCAGCGTCGTGTCCATCAGCGTGCGCATGCGCTCGATCTCGGCGGCCTGGATCTCCAGGTCGGAGACCTGACCCTGGATCGCGCCGCCGACGGCGGGCTGGTGGATCAGGATCCGCGCGTTGGGCAGGGCCAGACGCTTGCCCGGCGTGCCCGCGGCGAGCAGCACGGCGGCGGCCGACGCGGCTTGGCCGAGGCACACCGTCTGGATGTCGGCGCGCACGTACTGCATGGTGTCGTAGATCGCCATCAGCGAGGTGAAGGAACCACCCGGTGAGTTGATGTACATCGTGATGTCGCGGTCGGGATCGAGGGATTCCAGCACCAGGAGCTGCGCCATGATGTCGTTCGCCGACGCGTCGTCCACTTGGACGCCGAGGAAGATGATGCGTTCCTCGAACAGCTTGTTGTAGGGGTTGGACTCCTTGACACCGAAGCTGGAGTGCTCGATGAACGAGGGCAGGATGTAGCGCGCCTGCGGCTGACTCACGGCACCGCCGTGGGGCTGGTTCGCGGCATCGCCATGGGGCTGCGTCATGAGGCACTCCCGTTGAAGTTGGCGTGGGTGATGATGTGGTCGACGAAGCCGTACTCCAGCGCCTCGGGGGCGGTGAACCAACGGTCGCGATCCGCGTCGGCCTCGACGCGTTCCAGCGTCTGGCCGGTGAACTCGGCGTTGAGCCGGTTCATTTCCTTCTTCGTCAAGGCGAACTGCTCGGCCTGGATGGCGATGTCCGCCGCGCTGCCGCCGATGCCCGCGCTCGGCTGGTGCATCATGATGCGCGCGTGGGGCAGGGCGAAGCGCTTGCCCTTGGTGCCCGCGGCGAGCAGGAACTCGCCCATCGACGCGGCCAGGCCCATCGCGTAGGTGGCGACGTCGCACGGCGCGAGGACCATCGTGTCGTAGATCGCCATGCCCGCCGTCACGGACCCGCCGGGTGAGTTGATGTAGAGGTTGATGTCCTTGGAGGGGTCCTCAGCGGCCAGCAGCAGAATCTGCGCGCACAGCCGGTTGGCGATGTCGTCGTCGACCTGGGTCCCCAGGAAGATGATCCGTTCGGCCAACAACCGCTCATAGACGGAGTCGATGAGGTTGAGCCCCGACGCGCCCGAACGCATGTCAGTCACGGCTGGAATACCTGCTTTCTCGAGTTTGCGTACTCGTTCACTGACACTAACCAAACCTCAGCGGCGTCGACTCCCCGAAGGGTGGTCGTTCGCTCACAGCGTCACTTGGAGTCGGTGTCGTCGGCGGCGTCGGTGTCGAGCTCTGCGGCGGCCTCGTCATCGGTGTCGTCATGGGCGGCGTCGTCTGCGGCGTCACCGCTGGGGCCGAAGAACTCCGTGGTGTCGACCTCGTTGCCGTCGGTGTCGGTGACGGTCGCGGCGTGCACGACGGCCGCGATGGTCAGACCGCGGCGGACGTCGGCGAACATCGCCGGCAGCTGGTTGTTCTGCTGCAGCACCTGCAGCAGCTGCTGCGGCTCGATGCCGTACTGGCGCGACATGAGCACCAGGCGTTCGGTCAGGTCGTTCTGGCTGACCTGGACGTCGAGCTCGTCGGCGATGGCGTCCATCAGCAGCTGGGTCTTGACGGCCTTCTCCGCATTCGCGCGGTTGTCGGCGTCGAACTCCTCGCGACTGCTGCCTTCCTTCTCGAGCGCCTCGGCGAACTTGGCCTCGTCGTGGTCCAGGCCGTGGATCGCGTTGTGGACGGTGTCGTCGACCTGCGCCTGCACGATGGCCTCGGGCAGGGGCACCTCGGTCTGCTCGAGCAGGGTCTCCAGCGCCTTGTCGCGGATCTGCTCGGCCTGACCGATGCGCTTCGCTTGCTTCACCTGCTCGACGAGGCTCTCCCTGAGCTCGTCGATGGTGTCGAATTCGCTTGCCAATTGGGCGAATTCGTCGTCCGACTCGGGCAGCTCGCGCTTCTTCACCGAGTTCACCTTCACGGTGACCTCGGCCTCGGCGCCCGCGTGCTCGCCGGCGACCAAGGTGGTGGTAAACGTCTTGGACTCGTCGGCCTTGAGTCCCTTGATGGCCTCGTCGAGACCCTCGATGAGCTGACCGGAGCCGATCTCGTGGGACAGGCCCTCGGTCTTGGCCTCGGCGACGTCTTCGCCGTCGACGGTCGCCGACAGGTCGATCGACACGAAGTCGCCGTCCTCGGCGGGGCGGTCGACGCCGGTGAGCGTGCCGAAGCGGGCGCGCAGGTTCTGCAGTTCGGCGTCGACCTCTTCGTCGGTGACCTCGATGGGGTCGACGGTGAAGGCGAGCGCCGACAGATCGGGCAGGGCGATCTCGGGCCGGACGTCGACCTCGGCGGTGAACGTCAGGTCGCCGCCGTACTCCTTGTTGGTGACCTCGATCTCGGGCTGCCCGAGGGGCTGCACCTCCGACGTCGCGACGGCTTCGCTGTAGCGGGCGGGCACGGCCTCGCCCACGACCTGATCGAGCATCGCCTGCTTGTCGATGCGCGACTCCAGCAGCTTCACCGGCACCTTGCCGGGGCGGAAGCCGGGCATGCGAATGGTCTTGGCCAGCTCCTTGAACGCCTGGTCGAAGTCGCCCTTCAGCTCGGTGAAGGGCACCTCCACGTTGATGCGAACCCGGGTGGGGCTCAACTTCTCGACGGTGCTCTTCACGGCGCTGCTCCTTGCATGTCTATGTCTTCGTCGACGGGGTGTCGTTGGTCCGGTCGGGGTGACAGGATTTGAACCTGCGGCCTTCCGCTCCCAAAGCGGATGCGCTACCAAGCTGCGCTACACCCCGTGCTTCATTGCCGTCGAGATACTACGGGCTGGCCGCACGGCGACATCAATTGGATTTGAACACGGCGGCGCCGGTACAGTCCTCCGTGCAGTGCCAACGCGGGCGTAGCTCAATGGTAGAGCCCTAGTCTTCCAAACTAGCTACGCGGGTTCGATTCCCGTCGCCCGCTCCAGCGAGACCAGCGCAAAGGCCGTCGAACAGGCGTTCGGCGGCTCGCGCGGTCCCCTATTCCGCCCCTATTTCGCGAGGCAGCTACCCGTGCAGCGGGACCACGTTCGGACCGTAACTCGGTTCCGCCTCCAACGCCGCGAGCGCCGCCATCGCGTCGGCGTGGTCGTCTTCGTACAGGTGCGCGTAGACGCCGAGCGTCGTGGCGACCTTGGCGTGGCCCATGAACCGCGCGACCTCCAATGGTGGCCGTCCCGCCGCGATGCACAAGCTGGCGTAGGTGTGCCGGAGTCCGTGCCAGCGGAACTGCGGGGCGACCTTCGCGGCCTCGTCCCCGGTCGTCGCCGCGCATCGATTCGCGCGCAAGACGGCAGGCCGGAAGACAGCCTTGTAGAAGGTGGCGTGCCGGTAGGGCGCGGTCCAGTCGAGCACCAGCCGCTCCCCCGCCTCGGCGGTCGACAAGTCGGCGAGGGCGGTCGCCTGGCGTCGTGCGGCGGCGTTGGGGTCTAGGTTGGCGTCTCCTGTGTCGTCGGCTGTTGCCGCGACTCCGGTAGGCCGGGGCGCGAGTAGGTGCACGCCGGGGAACAGCGGCGCGGTCGGGTCGTCGCGGCGCGGGTGGACTGCGAGGTACTCCCGCAACATCGCCGTCGTCGCCGGGGTCAGCGGCACGGTGCGGCGGCTGCCCTTCGTCTTCGGCGCCATCGCCGTCGCCGTCCCGCCAGTCCAGGCGATGGTCTGCTCGACGCGCACGGTCCCCGGCTTCGCCGCCGCGTTCGGGTTGATCGACGGCTTCGGCACGTGCACGTCGCCTACTCGCAACCCGGCGAGTTCGGCGGCGCGGAGCCCGCTCCACGCGGCGAGGTGCGTCGTGACCGAGAAGGGCCAAGGCGTCGCCGCGACGAGCGACGCCACCTGCACCGGGGTCAGGAACATCGCCGGGTCGTCCACGGCGCGCACATGACCGGTGTTGTGGTCGGTCGGCAGCTTCACGTAGTCGGCGGGGTTGGTGTCCAGCCGGCCATCCGCGACCGCCTGCGCGAGGACTTGCTTCACCAGGAAGTAGGCGTTGCGGATCGTGCTCGGCTTCTTGCCCGCCTTGCTCATCGCGCCCACCCAGTCGCTGATGTCCTCCCGCCGAATAGCGTTCACCGGGTAGTCGCCGAACGTGTTGTCGATCCGCAGATTTGCCAGCCGCTTGTGCCGCTTGACGGTGTGGTCGCTCGTCGGGGCCAAGGCGTCCGCGTAGGCCGCGCGGGTGGTGTCCTTGAGGTCGTGGCGGGACGCGAGCCACTTCGCGGCGGCGTCGCGGAACAGAACCTTGCCCGCGTTGGTGTCGACGTTGATGCCCCGCCGTCGCTTCGGCTCGACGTGGATCGCGGCCCAATCCTCGGCTGACTTCTTGGTGGGGAAGCCGCTGCGGTCGCCGCGAGAGCCGTCCGGGTTGTACCACCGGACGCGGTATGTTGTTGCACCGCTGGCGAGTACGCGCTTCTTGATACTGGTCATCTCACGACTCCTGTTCTTCGGGTTTGGGTTTCACGTGGGTGTAGCTCCTGCCGACGACGACGTTGTTGATTACTCCGACGCTCACGCCGTGGATGTACGCGAGGTCGGCCTTCGTCCACCGGCCCGCCGCGTAGTCGGCGCGTATCTCGCGCACGTCGTCGTCGGTGAGTTGGGCGCGGGCTCCGCCGTGACGACCGGGCGAGGGTTTTGGCCCGCTCGGCGCGCCGCTAGCGGATGCGGAGGTGCCGGGTGGGGGTATGCGCGGCGGGGTGCCTGGCACGACGTACCGGCGCCCATCCGGCGCGCGCTTTACCAACGGTCGCGGGGTCATGCGGGGGTGCCTTTTCTGTTGGCGCGAACCAGGATTCGTGCGACTGTCGGCGAACTCCAGGTGCCGCCGCGCTTCGTCGGGTGGCCTTCGGAGGTGAGCACGCGGGCTATCTCGCGAGTCGACTTCTGTTGCGCAGCCAACTCCCTCATGCGAGCCAAAGCGGCTTGCTCAGCGGGGTCCGCGACGAGCGCGCCCTTGACGGTGCGGTAGCCATACGGCAGCGCCCCGTGTGCATAGCCACCGCGAGCGGCCTTCGCTGCGCGGCCTGCGGCGAGCCGGTCCACGGTCATCTCGCGGTCGTATTCGGAGATGGCGCCCATGATGACCCGGACCAGCTTGCGCGACGGGTCGTTGGACTCACCGTTAAGCATCTCGTTCTCGTTCTCGCGCGTGGACAGCACGATGCCTCCGAGGTCGGACAGCTTGCGTAGCAACGTCGGCGGCGCAACGCCGTTCACGCGTACCGTCGCCGCGACGAACGACTACAGGAGACAGCATGGCCAAGGGCATTTCCACTCACGGCGACGTACTCATTTCGCGCCTCAAGGACGGCACCGAGCTCAACGACATCTGGGCCGAAGTCGCCCAGGTCTTGCAGCTCTGGAACGATCAGCGCACGGATATCACCGACTTGCTGTCGTTCCGCACGACCAACGTCAACGACGTCGTACCGCAGAGCTTCACGTCGGATTCCTTCGAGGAGGCAACCGAGTTCGGCATCCCGCGCGCCATTCGTCCGCCGTCCGATTGGCTCAAGCTCGGGTACCCGTTCCGTGACTTCGACCTCCGCACCGCGTTCACGTGGAAGTTCCTGAGAGATGCGACGGCGGAACAGGTTCAAGCGCACGTCGAGCGAGCCCTAGAGGCCGACAACAAGCTCACGACGAACAGCATCATGAATGCCATCTTCGGCAAGGTCACCCGGACCAATGATTGGAACAACACCGTCTACCCGCTGTGGTCGGCGGATGGCTCGATGACCCCGCCGCCATTCCTGGGCAACACTTTTCAATCGGACCACACGCACTACCTCACGACCGCGACCAATACCCTCGACTCGAATCATGTTGAGGCGCTTCTCACGCACGTGACCGAGCACGGCTACGGGATCAAGCCGGGCACGA
This sequence comes from Mycolicibacterium madagascariense, assembly GCF_010729665.1. Classification (NCBI taxonomy): domain Bacteria; kingdom Bacillati; phylum Actinomycetota; class Actinomycetes; order Mycobacteriales; family Mycobacteriaceae; genus Mycobacterium; species Mycolicibacterium madagascariense. The sequence continues at coordinate 3,961,399 of NZ_AP022610.1, forward strand.
CGCTGCTCATCCTCGTCAACGATGTCGACTTCGAGGCGTCGCGCATCTCGGCTTGGCGCGCGGGCCAGACTTACCGCACTAACGGTCCGCTCCCGAAGTGGGACTTCATCCCTTCCACGCTGCTGCCGGCATGGATCAGCGACGAGACGATCCATGGCACGACCCCGCCCGACAACTTCAACAATCTCGACGTGTGGGGCAGTTACGGCGGTGCATTGGTGATCAAGTCCCTCTACATCCCGCGCGGTTACGTGGCGGTCGTGGCGACGGGCGGGCCGAACGCGGACACCAACCCCGTCGGTTTCCGCGAGCACATCGACCCCGATTGGCAAGGGCTCCGCCATCTTCCGGGTCAGGGGAAGTTTCCGTTGCAGGATAGTTTCTTCATGCGGTCGTTCGGCGTCGGCGTCCGACACCGGGGCGCAGCGGTGGTCGCCCAGATCACGACCAACGCCAATTACACGCCGCCAACCTTCGAACTCCCCTAGGGCGCAACATGAGCCGTCGCTACGTCCGCAACCCAGACCCCTATTCCGAATGGGTCGAGGAACAACTTCGAACACCTCGACAGCGCGCACCGCAGAACCCGCACCTGCTACACCGCGACCTCCCCAGCGACCAGAGCACAGAGTTCAGCTTCGGGCCGGGGCCGGTCGCACCGCACCTCAATGGGCGCCGACCGGAGGACGGCGGGCTCTACCGCCCGCGAGCACCCCGCGTCGAGCCGCCGCCGGGCGGTGTCGGCGCTCCCCAGCCGCATCGCCGCCCGCGCAACGAGGCGCGTGGTGCTGCTGGCGACCGGCTAGCGCGGTAGCCGTGAACCGTCCGCATGTGCCTACGGCCCAGCGAGACCGCCGCGCGGCACACCCCTAGTCGGCCCGGTCGCGGGGCGTCGTTGTTCATCCCTTCGCCCGTCCCGCGACCGGCTGCCTCAGACGTGGCCGGGGCGGAAGAGACGTAGGCATCGCGCCATCCGCTCCAGGCAACCGCCCCGGCCACCCCTTGGGTAGTTACAGCTGGCCGCCTTTGAGCCGCGCCTCGGCCCTATCAAGCCTGCGCATCAATAGGCTGGCAGTGGCGAGCATTTCCATCGCCTCCTGTTCGCCGGTCCCAAGGTTCGGGCCGTGCCCCCGGGGGTTGCGAAGCCCCTGTGCACCGCCCATGAACAGGAACTTGAAACCCTCACGCTCGTTTTCTCTTTGCGTCGCATTAGCGTTGTCGGACGTGATGTCGAGCAGCGATGATTGCTCATTGAACACAACGGTCATCAGGCCCTTCCCGCCAAGAGCATCGCCCTTCGGGTTCTTCGGGTGTCCGGCTAACGCCTGTACCCGATCTTCAATTGCTTTGAAGGCGTTGAAAACTGCATCGTCGTAGTGGCCGCTCGCGATCTGCGACCCGCTCGCGTTCGAAACCAACGGGTGTAGGCCAGGAAGGCTGACGGGTGTCGGCTGCTTAAGCGCCGCCCGACCGGACACCACGTCGTATTTCGCGCCGGTGTGGTCGAGTCTGTTGTTGCCGCCTGGGAACGGGTTTTGCAGCACCTGCACCTCGCGGAGCCGCATCGTCTTGGTCTTCCCATTCGGTAACGCATCGGTGACCTCGTCGCCATCTTCAATATCCGCGTCGACGGCGAAGGTGATGCCGTGTTCGTGGCCGAGGTCTTGCGCCTGAATGTCGAACTCGGCGATGGTCCCGTCGTGCTGAACCCGCCGAACCTTCATCGTCTTGCCTCGAATGCCGTGCGGCAGCATCTGGATCTCTCCTACGCCTTCAATGTCTCGACTAGCTGTAACTCGAACCACGGAGCAACGCGCATGTAATCGTCACGCTTGCTACTTCCAAGAACCGGGGCCAGGTAGCGAAACCAAATCGAGACGCTGGGTTTAGGGCCATCGTGGTGCTCGACGCGCTTGATCTCGCCGGGGATATTGGCCTGTATCCGCGCGTCGTGGAATCCCAACTGCCGACCTACGTGTTCGGCGGTCAAGTCGCCCGCCCTGATCGGGGTAAGCGCCACGATAGCTTTGCTGCGCGAGTCGCCGTCGAAGACCTCGCTGGCGTACACCTCTGGATCACTCATGAATCCAGCCTATTGGCAGACTCCGACACTTCTCGGCGTGTCGCCGTTCGTGTCGCCCGTGTGTTCGACGGTCCCCTATTCGGCCCCTGTGCCGAGCCGTACCCGAGCCGTACCGGAGCCGTACCCGAGGCGTACGCCGAACGCACCGAAACTGCAGCTGACGTTGCAATTTCGTTTCGCTCGCGGGCTTCCGACGTGGGCTTTTCCGAACACGGTTTCGGGCGCGTACGAAACTTCCAAACTAGCTACGCGGGTTCGATTCCCGTCGCCCGCTCCATGTGATGTTGCAAGACATCCGAATAGCTCTGAACCCTCGTTGGGGGTTCAGGGCTTTTTTCGTGGGCGCCTGCAGGGGACGCGCCGGGGTTGATAGTCCCTGGTGGGGTCGATGGTGAGGTGGCGAAGGAGCTCGCCGGTGGCGGCGTCGATGATTCTGACGTCGAGGTCGTGCACGAGCATGAGAACGCGGGTTCGTGCGTGGGCCCGGCCGATGCTGATGTGGTGCAGGCGGCCGTTGATGCGCAGGGTCAGGCTGCCGTAGGTGTCGACGCGGTCGGTGCGCACTCGTTGGTGGCTGTCCAGGCGTTGCCCGGGGGCGGCTTTGGGGCGGGTGGTGTAGACGGTGGCCGGGGTGGCTTTGTGGGGTAGTGAGCAGTGCGGGCGGTGGTGGTTGTATTCCTCGACGAAGGTGTCGAGTTGGGCTTGGAGCTCGGCGATGGTGGCGGCGCGGGGTTGACGGGCGAGCCACTTCTTGAGCGTTTGGTGGAAGCGTTCGATCTTGCCGCACGTGGTGGGATGGTTGGGGGTGGAGTTGATCTGGATCACTCCCAGCTGGCGTAGTTGTGCTTCCAGGGCGTTGCGGCCGCCTCTGCCGCCGGCGAGTCGGGTGGTGAACACCATGCCGTTGTCGGTGAGGGTTGAGTATGGGATGCCATGGGCGGCAATGGCTTTGCAGAATTCGTCGCGGACGATGGGACCGGTGACGCGGACGTGGGCGGTCACCGAGAGTGCGTAGCGGGAGTGGTCGTCGAGCCAGTCGAGGATTTCGACGTGCGCGTGATCGGCGAGCCACCAGTGGGTGAAGTCGGCTTGCCAGCGTTCGCCTGCGTTGTTCGGCGGCGAAGCGGATGTAGGAGGTCTTGGGTCTCTTCTTCGGCGCCGCGACGATCAGCCCGGCGGCGTGGAGGTGCCGGCTGATCGAGGCCGCCGACACGACGGTGCCGTGGTGATGGCGCAGGTGCCAGGCGATCGTCGCCGGACCGTTGTCGAGCCCTTTGCTGAACAGTTCGGCGCGCAGTTCGACGATCAGGCGGATCGTCGTCTCGGGTAGACGGGTCGGACTGCTGTGTGGGCGCCGGGAACGTGGTTCGAATGCCGCCTCGCCCTCGACCCGGTATCGCGCGACCAGGCGCGAGATCCAGGACTGCGACACCCCGTATTCGCGGGCGACCTCAGACTGAGTGCGTCCCTCGACCACGACCGCGGTGATGACCAGGCGAGCCTTCGACATCCCTCGACGGTCATCCCGGCGCCTATTCCGATGTCTTGCGACACGCTATGCGCATGTCCTGAAACACCACACCGTCGCCCGCTCCAAGGGGTCATCAACCCATAGACCCACGGAACGACGAATGGCAGCGGCGAACCGCTGCCATTCATCGTCGAAGCCCGTGTCGTCAGGACTCGCAGGCGATCCCGTCGCCGTCGCGATCCCCGCCCGACCAGTAGTCGGGGTCACCCTTCGGAATGTCGTAACGACCGTCCTTGTGCGCGGCCGTGCAGTTCTTGTACGGGCCGTCGGCCGAGGCCAACGGCGCCATTCCGACGGCAACGGCTGCGACGGCGGCAGCAGCAATGAAGAAACGGACGATCACTCTTCCCCCTAATGGGCTTGCTCTCCAATGGATTCCCCCGAACCCGGCGGAAGCTTAAAACGTCCTGAGCAAATTCTGCAAGTAGCCTGTGGCTAAGAATGACGACCGCGCATCATCCCCCGTGGTCACCTCTGTCGTCGCCGGTGCAACTGGGGGCCGTCAGCCCATGGGCTGCTGCCCGAGCACGGCGAGCAACCGCAGATCGGCCAGCGCGTTGGACCCCACCGGCGGGGTCAGGACCACCAGGATCTGACCGTCGGCGGTCGCCAGCACCTCGCAGTCCAAGCAGATCGGCCCGACCCTCGTCACGAACGTCTTGCGATCCATGCGGCGAACTGCCACTTCGTGGCGGGCCCACAGCGCGGCGAACTCGGGACTGCGCTCCAGCAGACCGTCGACCAGTTCCCGCATGTCGGCGTCGCCGCGACGCCGCGCCCACGACGCGCGCAGGTCAGCGACGAACGTCCGGCTGTGCGCATCGACCTCGTCGGGCAGGGCGACCTCGCGGGCGCTCGGGTCGGTGAACCACTGCCACACCATGCTCGACTTCAGTCCACCGTCGGCGGCGACACGATCCCCCATCAACGCCGTGGCCAACTCGTTCTGCGCCAGGACGATGCCGGTGTCGGTGCCGACGAACGCGGCGGCGTCCCGCATCTGGTCGAGGACGAACGCCAGCGCAGGACGGACGCGGGTCGAGGATCCCGTGCGGTCGGGCACGGCGTGGCCGGCCAGCCGGAACAGGTGGTCGGACTCGTCGTCGGTCAGACGCAGCGCGCGGGCGAGCGCCCGCACCATCTGCGGCGAGGGCTGCGTGCTGCGGGCCTGCTCCAGCCTGCCGTAGTAGTCGACCGACATACCGGTCAGCTGGGCGACCTCCTCGCGACGCAGCCCTGCCGTCCGCCGCCGGGCGCCCGGGGGCAGCCCCACCTCGGCGGGACGCATCCGCTCGCGCCGCAGGCGGAGGAACTGTGCGAGCGCCTCCCGGTCCATCGGCCCATTGTCGCCGAGCGCCGTCCGCGGAGGCAGGGACTGCGACTCCCTGGATCCACGCGTCCTTTCGAGAGCGGGCTGGCCGACGAAGACTCGGCCCATGGACACCAGAACCCTCGGAACTCTGACCACCTCGACGCTGGGACTCGGGTGCATGGGCATGTCGCCCGCGTACGGCGAGGCCGATCGCGACGAGGCCATCGCCACCGTGCACGCCGCCCTCGACGCGGGCATCACGCTGCTGGACACCGGCGACTTCTACGGCATGGGCCACAACGAACTGCTCGTCGCCGAGGCGCTGCGCTCGGTACCCCGCGACGCCTACCAACTCAGCGTCAAGTTCGGCGCGCAGGTCGGGCCCGACGGCTCGATGCTCGGCTTCGACGCCAGGCCCATCGCCGTGAGCACCGCCGTCGCCTACTCTTTGCAGCGCCTCGGCACCGACCATCTCGACGTCTACCGACCCGCCCGACTCGACCCGACCGTGCCGATCGAGGACACCATCGGAGCCATCGGCGAACTCATCGACGCGGGCAAGGTCCGGCACGTCGGGCTGTCGGAGGTCGGCGCGGACACCATCCGTCGGGCCGCGTCGGTGCGGCCCATCAGCGACCTGCAGATCGAGTACTCGCTGGCCTCGCGCGGCATCGAGGACGGCATCCTCGGCACGTGCCGCGAACTGGGCATCGGCATCACGGCCTACGGCGTGCTCGCACGCGGCCTCATCAGCGGGCACTGGACCAAAAGCTATGGCGGACAGGGCGATTCGAGACTGTCCAGCCCGCGCTTCACCGGAGACAACCTGGACCGCAATCTGGCGTTGGTCGACACGCTGCGCGACGTCGCCGACGAGCTCGGCGTCACCGTGGCCCAGGCCGCCATCGTCTGGGTCGCCTCGCGCGGTGCGGACATCGTGCCGCTCGTCGGCGCGCGCACGCGCACCCGGCTCTCCGAGGCGCTCGGCGCGGCCGAGGTCACGCTGACCGACGACCAGCTCGCCCGCATCGAGTCCGCGATCCCCGCCGACCGCGTCGCGGGTGAGCGCTACCCGGTCGAGCACATGGCGGCCCTGGACTCCGAACGCTAGGCGCCGACCCTGGCAGGATGGGCGCCGTGATCCTCGACCTCGCCGCCGCACAACGCATCGTCGAGGCGGCCCACGCCGAGGCGAGGAGGAGGTCGATCCTGGTGTCGGCCGCCGTCGTCGACGCGGGCGGGCATCTGGTGGCGTTCGGCCGGATGGACGGCGCGGAGATCGCCGGCCCGGTGCTGGCGGTCGACAAGGCGTACACGGCTGTTGCGAACAGCACGTCGACGGCCGAGCTGGCCGTGCTCGCCGCTCCCGGCGGAGAGTTGTTCGGGCTGCACGCCAACGGCGGAGGGCGGTTCGTCATCTTCGGCGGCGGCGTCCCCATCACCTCGGACGGGCTGATCATCGGCGGGGTCGGCGTCAGTGGCGCCAGCGCCGAGGACGACGCCGCCTGCGCCGCGGCCGGGCTCGAATCACTCAGCTAGAGGCGTATTCGGCAACTGATCGCACTCGTTTCCTGTAGGTACGCTGGACGCCATGGACAGCTTCCTGCTGGTGCTCATCGTCGTTCTCGTCGCCGTCATCGGCTACGCCGTCATCGCTTCCTCGAAGGCCACCGGCAAGCGCAATGCCGCTTCCCTGGAGGACGCGAAGGCCGACGCCCGGCGGGTGATCGACCGACTCGGCGGTCAGGTACTCAACCTGAGCGGCACCAACGACGCCTCGAAGCAGGCCCTGGCGGACGCGTCGGAACGCTTCACCGCCGCCGGGTCGCAGATCGAGCAGGCGACGACCGCCCGTCAGGCACAGCTCGCGAAGGAGAGCGCCATGGAGGGCCTCTACTACGTGCGCGCCGCGCGAGTGGCGATGGGCATCGACCCGGGGCCCGAACTCGAGACGCTGGCCGGTCAGAATGCGGCGGGCACCGTCACCGAGGACCGTCGCGTCGACTTCGACGGCCGCCAGATCGAGGCCTCACCGCAGCCGTCGCAACGCACGCCGAACTACTACCCCGGTGGCCGAGTCGCGGGCCGACCCGTTCCGGCCGGCTGGTACTCGGAACCCTGGTGGAAGCCCGCGCTGGTGGCGGGCGCGTGGGGCGTCGGGTCGGCGTTGCTGTTCAGCTCGTTGTTCTCGGGCATGGGTGGGGTCGGCTACGGCGCGCAGGGCTTCGAGAACGGTTATGGCGACGGCTACGGCGACGGTTTCGACCAGGGTCAGCTCGACGCTGCCGGGCAGGATGGCGGCTGGGACAACGGGGGCGGCTGGGACGGCGGCGGCGGCGGTTGGGATTTCGGCGGTGGCGACTTCGGTGGCGGTGGCGACTTCGGCGGCGGCGGGGACTTCGGCTTCTGACCTCGCGCGGCGGGCTGGCGCGGCGGGCTGGCGCAGGTGCGGGCCTCGAGACTGCGGTGAGATCGCGTCAGCGGCCGCAGATGTGATCTCCCAGCAGTCTCGGCGCGGTCACAGCAGTCTCAGCGCGGTCATGCAGTCCCGCCGCGGTCACACCTGACAGGTCGGGCACCAGAAGAGGTTGCGGCCCTCCATGACCTCGGTGCGAATCTCGGTGCCGCACACCCGACACGGCTCCCCCGCCCGGCGGTAGACGTAGGTGCGCGGTCGTCCGCGCAGACCCGGCATCCCCTTGTCGTCGGACTTCCTGATGGTGATGATCTTGCCGCGGGTGACGCCGACCTTCATCAGCGCGACCAGATCGGTCCACGCCGCGTCGAACTCCTCTTCGGCGACGTGCGTACCCGGCCGGTGCGGGTCGATCAGGTGTCGGTAGAGCAGTTCGTTGCGGTAGACGTTGCCCACCCCGGCGATGACCTTCTGATCCATGAGCAGGGCACCAATTGGCCTGCGCGACTTGCTGATCCGGGTCCATGCGGGCGCCGGGTCGGGGGCGCGCCGCAGCGGGTCGGGACCGAGCCTGGCGACGATGTCCTCGACCTCGGCCTGATGGATCACCTCGCAGGCGGTCGGCCCGCGTAGATCGGTGCCGTACTCCTCGCCGACCATGCGCATGCGGACCTGGCCGACGGGCTCGGGCATGGGCACGGGACGTTCGGTGAACTTGCCGTAGAGGCCGAGGTGGACGTGGACCACCGCGCCGCCCTGATAGTGGTGAAACAGGTGCTTGCCGTAGGCCTCTGCCCGACGGAGCACGCGTCCGCTCACCGCCTCGGCGGCCTCGGCGAAGCGGCCCTGCGGGCTGGTGACCGTCACCGGCGCCCCACCGAACCGCTTCTGGTGCAACCGGGCCAGCCGGTGGATGGTGTGCCCTTCGGGCATCGCTCAGGCGCCCGGGACGGGCGGCGCGACGTGCGTCTGCTCGTACTCGGCGAGGATGTCGATGCGTCGCTGGTGACGCGGGGCCTGCGACCAGGCGGTGGTGAGGAACGCATCGACGAAGGTGAGCGCGTCCGCGACGGTGTGCATGCGGCCGCCGATGCCGATCAGCTGCGCGTTGTTGTGCTGGCGGGCCAGCGACGCGGTCTCGACGCTCCACGCCAGCGCACATCTGGCGCCGGGCACCTTGTTGGCGGCGATCTGTTCGCCGTTGCCGGAGCCGCCGATGACGATGCCGAGACTGTCGGGGTCCGCGACGGTCCGCTCGGCCGCCGCGATGCAGAAGGCCGGGTAGTCGTCCTCGGCGTCGTAGGTGAAGGCGCCGCAGTCGATCGGCTCGTGGCCGCCGGCCTCGAGGTGCTCGACGATGGCCTGCTTGAGTTCGTATCCGGCGTGGTCAGAGCCGAGGTAGACGCGCATGGCGCCACCTTACTTTCCCTCGCTGCCGGTCAGCGCGTCGCCACCACGCCGTCGAGCAGCAGGTCGACGAGCCGACGGGCCTGCTCGGGGGACCCGCTCGCCAGGAAGATTCCGACGAGGCTCGTCACCACGTCGTCGGCGCGGACGTCGGATCGCATCGTGCCGTCGGAAACGCCTGCGGCCAAGAGGGTTTCGACGGCGCGGACGATGCTCTGCCGGGTGGCGCCCGGCTCCACGGTGCCCGCGGCGAACATCGCCCGCAGCGACTCGGCCATGCCGCGCTTGGTGGCGACGAAGGCCGCGTAGCGATCCATCCAGCGACGCAGCGCGACGAGCGGCGGGTGGCGCTGCAGCAGGTGCTCCGCCGCCGTCGCCACCTCGGCGAGCTCGGTGCGGTAGACGGCCTCGACGAGCGCCTCGCGCGTGGCGAAGTGCCGGTAGAGCGTTCCGATCCCGACGCCGGCCTCGCGCGCGATGCCCTCGAGGGACACGGCGGTGCCGTCGGCGGCGGCGAACGCGTCGGTGGCCGCGGCGAGCAGGCGTTCGCGGTTGCGGTGCGCGTCGGCACGGACTCGCGCCATAGCGGAGGCACCTCCGTTTCTGCTACGGTCGATGAAGCGGAGGATCCTCCGCCTTGGTCATCATCCACCAGGGAGCACCGTGACGCACACAGAATCCGTGACGCACACCAAGTCACCGGGCGGTCGCGGCCGCCTCGGCCCGTTCGAGGTCAACCGCCTCGGATACGGCGCGATGCAGCTCGAACCCGAATCGATCTCCACCGACGACGCCGTCGCACTCCTCAGGCGCGCAGTCGAACTCGGCGTCGACCACGTCGACACGGCGTCGTTCTACGCCGACGGCGAGGTGAACCGCCGCATCCGCACCGCCCTCGCGCCCTACCCCGAGGACCTCGTCATCGTCAGCAAGGTCGGCGGGCGCAGCGTCATCGGACCGGTCCCCATCGCCGCCGCCCAGCAACCCGCCGAGCTGCGCGCCGCCGTCGAGGCCGACCTCACGCAGCTCGGCGTCGACCGCATCCACGTGGTTAACCTGCGCCGGCTCGACCTCCCGCTCGGCGTGCAGGCGCAGGGCGACCAGATCGTCGACCTCGACGACCAGCTCGCCGAACTGATGGCGCTGCGCGACGAGGGCAAGATCGGCGCGATCGGCCTCAGCAGCGTGGCGCTCGACGTCCTGCAGCGGGCCCTCCCCGCCGGGATCGTCTGCGTGCAGAACGCCTACAGCCTGCTCGACCGCTCGCACGAGGGTCTGCTGGAGCGCTGCGTGGCCGAGGGCGTCGCGTGGGTGCCGTTCTTTCCACTGGGTTCGTCGTTCCCCGGCTTCCCCAAGGTGGCCGAGGATCCGGTCGTCGTCGAGGTCGCCGGCGAAATGGCTTGCACGCCCTCGCAGGTCGGCCTGGCCTGGCTGCTGGCCCATGCGCCGAATACCCTGCTCATCGCGGGCACCCGCTCGGCCGACCACCTCGAGGAGAACCTCCGCGCGGGCGACGTCGTCCTCACCCAGGACGCGCTGGGGCGGCTCGACGCGATCTACGAACACCGTCGCGTCAACGATTGATGACGCGGTCTCGCGCGACGTCACCCGACGAGGCGGTAGAGCGCGACCTGCGCACGGACGCGTCGTCCGCTTCGATGAAACGAACAGCAGTCCGCATTGCTCCAGGAGGCTAGCCATGGACGAACTGCACGACAGGGTGGTTGCCATCACCGGCGCCAGCAGCGGCATCGGCGCCGCCACCGCGCGTCGACTCGCGCGCCGCGGGGCCGCCGTCGTCCTCGGCGCGCGCCGCACCGACCGGCTCGACGACCTGGCCGCCGAACTGCAGGCCGAGGGCGGTCGCGCCGTCGCGGTCACCGTGGACGTCACGCGCGCCGAGGATCTGCACCGACTGGTCGCGACGGCGGTGTCGACCTACGGCCGACTCGACGTCCTGGTCGCCAACGCGGGCGTCGGACCGATCTCGCCGATGACGGCCCGTCGCACCGCGGACTGGAACGCGATGATCGACGTCAACCTGCGTGGCGTGCTGCACGGCATCGACGCGGCGCTGCCCGTTTTCGAGCAGCAGGGCCGCGGCCACTTCGTCACGATCGTCTCGACGGCCGGCATCAAGATCGTGCCGACGATGGCGGTGTATGCCGCCACCAAGAACGCCGTCCGCACCCTGCTGGAGGGGCTGCGTCAGGAGTCCACCGACGGCACGCTGAAGACGACGGCGATCTCACCGGGGTACGTGCGCACCGAGTTCGGCGACTCCGTCACCGATCCGACGATCCGAGCCCAGATCGACCGCGGCATGCAGGAATTCGCGCTCGACCCGGATGCGGTGGCACGGGCCGTCGAGTTCGCCGTCGATCAGCCGTGGGAGGTGGAGATCGGCGAGCTGTCGATTCGACCGACGGTCCAGGGCTAGCCGACGGTGATGGCGTCGAGGCGCGCCTTGATGAAGTCGGCGCACGTGACGGCCGACAGACCGTCGACCCGCCCGACCGGCGGCGCCAACGGCGTGACCACGGCGTCGTGATTGGCCTCGTAGAAGTAGATCAGCGAGACCAGGTCCTCCTCGGGGGCCTCGGGCTGGGGCGGCAGCACGCGGTGTCTGCCGGACGGCCAGCGCCGCCCGCTCCAGTACTCGAGCAGATCGCCGATGTTGACGGTCAGCGCGTCGGGGTCATACGGCGCGTCCTGCCACCCCTCGGCGTCCGAATACACTTGCAGCCCACCGGCTCCCGGCTCCCGATCCAGTACGGTCACGGTGCCGAAGTCGGTGTGCGGCCCGATCCGGAACTGGCCCGGCTCGGGCGTGCCGACCACGCTGACGGGCGGATAGTGGTTGATGTTCATCGTCCAGGTGGGACGGTTCGCCAGCATCGCCCACGGGTTCGCGGGCAGGCCGAGGGCGTGGGAGAAGAGCGCCAACAGGTCGTCGGACAGCTGGCGCACCGCCGCGGTGTACTGCGCCACCAGCGTATGCAGCTGGGGCACCTCGGCAGGCCAGACGTTGGGCGCGAACCAGATTCGGTCGACCTCGGGGTCACCGGTGGGCGTCTCGGCCCCCAGGCTGTAGCTCTCCTTGAGGTCCGGCGGCGTCTCGGTGCCCTCGGCGTACCCGTTGGCCTCGGCGCCGGGGCCGATCCAGCCGTGCCCGCCGACCGGCACCGAGTACCGTCGCTTGACGTCGTCCGGCAGGGCGAAGAACTCGCGGCTGACGGTCCGCACCGCGGACGCCAGCCCCTTGTCGACGCCGTGCCCGGTGACCAGGATGAAGCCCGCCTGCTGCAGGCTCTCGTCGACCTCGGCGGCGACGGCATCCGCTTCGGCTCCCCCGGCGCGCCATCGCGAGATGTCCACCGTGGCAATGACACTCATGCGCCGGCCCTACTCACCGATGTCCTCCAACCACACGTCCGGATGCGCCGCGATGAACTCCGTCATCATCTCGACGCACCGCTGATCCTCGAGAACCGTGACCGCGACGCCATGCTCGGCCAGCCAGTCGTGGCCACCGCTGAACGTCTGCGCCTCGCCGATGACGACGGCGCCGATGTTGAACTGACGCACCAGCCCACTGCAGTACCAACAGGGCGATAGCGTCGTCACCATGATCGTCGATCGGTAGTCGCGCTGGCGGCCGGCCGCGCGGAAGGCATCGGTCTCGCCGTGCACCGACGGGTCGTCGTCCTGCACGCGCCGGTTGCGACCGCTGCCCAGCAAGACCCCGTCGGCGCTGAAGAGCGCGGCGCCGATCGGTATTCCGCCCTCGGACAACCCCTTTCGCGCTTCGCCGACGGCGACGTCGAGCATCTCCTCCTGGGTCATACCGCCAGTCGCTCTGCGGCGATCTTGGAACGGCACATCAGCAGGTACAGACCACCCGCGAGCAGGAAGCCGACGAAGAACGTCACGTCGCCCAGCTGCGGGACGGCCTTCGCGACGACGCCGACGAACTTCTCCTGGTTCGAGAACAGCAGGACCGACACGACCATGCCGATGGCGAACGAAGCGAGCCCCAACCAGTTCGAATAGGACCGGTCGTACAGGAACCCCGCGATGCGCTGATCGCGCCGCATGTACTGATCGGCGAACACCACGCCCAGCCACGGGCCGATCCAGTAGGCGATGACCAACAGGAACGCCTCGTAGCTCTGGGCGGCGTCGGGCAGGGCCCACTTGGCGACCAGGAACCCCGCCACCCCGAAGAACACCGTGACCAGCGCACGGGCCACGTGCGACGGCAGCTTGATGCCGATGGTGACGAACGCCATGGCGCCGGAGTAGATGTTGATCGAGTTGGCCGCGATGGCCCCGATCGCGATCGCCAGCAGCGTGGCCTTGGCGATCGGCGAGGCCAGCTCGCCGGTGAACGCCTCGGTCGGGTTCTTCGACAGCGCGGGTCCGATCGTCACCGACGCCGCGCCGACGATCTCCAGCACCGCGCACGACAGGAACAGACCAGCCGAGGCAAACAGCCCGGTGGCGGCCGTCGACACCGAGGACGGCAGGTAGCGGGTGTAGTCCGCCGCGTACGGGGTCCAGCCCGCCGCGTAGCCGAACGCGGTGCCGACGGTGAGCAGGAAGCCGCCCAACCCGCCGACGCCGCTGGGCAGGGCAGGCGCGCCGACGTGGGACTTCATCAGGATGGCGACCGACGCCACCGCGAAGATGACGGCCAGCACGGGGAACGACCACCGCTCGAAGGCCTGCACCAGGTTGTGGCCGAAGAACGCGAAGGCGGTCTGCACCAGCACCACGATGACCAGCGCAAGCAGCGGGCCGATGCCGAACAGCGCGGCCAGCGCGTACGCACCGCTCACGCTGTTGGTGGCGAACCAGCCGACGCCGGCGGTCACCGACATCAGCACCGCGGGCACGGCGTTGCCCTTGAAGCCGAACGCCAGCCGCCCCAGCACCATCTGCGGCACCCCGTGCAGCGGGCCGCGCGCCGACAGGAAGTAGTGCGCCACCGCGCCGAGCCCGGTACCGATGACGATGCCGACGACCGCCTGCCAGAACGACATGCCATAGAAGGCGACCGCCAGCACGCCGACGTAGATCGTCGCGAACTCCAGGTTCGGCGAGGTCCAGGTCCAGAACAACTGGCTCGGCTTGCCGTGGCGGTCTTCCTCGGCGATGAACTCGTTTCCGCCGGGCTCGACGGCCACCAGTTTGTTGCGGTAGGAGCCGTCGGTGGTGGGCTCGGTCGCTGTCATGGGTACACCGTGGTCCGAGCCGCCGCCCGACGCAACCGGAGTGGGCTATTCGGGGCTCTTGCGCCGCGGTATGACGAACGCGTGGAAGATGCTGAACCCCGCCAGCGTGCCGAGCGCGATCGAGAAGACCGCGGCGACCGTCGTGCCCAGCGTCGTGACGTCCGCGCCGCCTCCGGTGGCGGCCTCGCTCAGCGAGACGAAGCTCAGCGCGCCGGGAACCAGCGACCAGAAGGCGGCGAGCATCAGCACGATGGCCGGCGGTGAGGACCTGATGCGCGAGGCCACCATCGCGAACGGGACCACCAGGAACGCCCCGACCGCGCCGCTGTAGGAAGCCGGCAGGACGAGACCGCCGACCTGCTGGCCGATGAGCGCGACCCCGACGGCGGCGATCAGCCACGGCAGCGAACCCGGTGGCGCCGACAGATAGACGTACAGGCCCACCGCCACCACGACGATCCCGACGTACAGCGCCCACATGCCCATCTGTGGCGACGGGTCCTGCGGGGCGACGCGGCCGGCGATGTGCGTGCCCAGCGCGACGCCGAAGACCAGCAGCATCAGCTGCGTGACGCCGTAGATCAGCCGGCTGGCCCCCGCGACGATCTCCGAGCTCGCCAGCTCCATCGACCCGATCGTGATCGACATGCCGGGCAGCATCGCCACCAGCGGAGGGCTGATCACCCGCAGCAGGCCATCGTTGGCGGCGTCGGCGACGAACCACGTCGCGAGCACCGTCACCAACGCCGCCGACAGCGTGGGCAGGATCGGGTTGAGCGACGGGAACGGCCGGCCCAGCAACACCACGGCGCCCACCACCACGCCGAGGAATAGGTAGCCGGGCAGCGCCGCCCACGTCGGGTTGATGACCATTCCGAACCCGACCGTCGTGACCGCGTAGCCGATGATCGTGACGACGGCGCCGAACCGCGGCCGCATCGCGCGGGCGGCCTCCACCGCCGCGATGGCGTCGGCAGGGGTGATGGCGCCCACCGAGGCGAGGTCGGCGATGTCGTCGATGCGGCCCGCGAGATCGAGCTGGATGGTCGCGCGGGTGGACACCTCGACCTCGTAGCCGACGGACCCGACCTGGACGACGAGCGCCGTCGGCAGCGCCACCACGCGGACCTTCTCGCGCGTGTAGTTCGCTCCGATGGCGATCAGCCGCCCCACGACCAGCTGGGTGGGCTGCTCGACCTCGAGCAGCGCGATGCCGACCTCGCGCAGCATGGCCGCCACGTCAGCGTCGTCGTGCGAATCGGGATCGCCGAGCGCGTCGGGCGTCTCCTTGCGCAACCTCAGCCAGGCGCGGCGGGCCCGGCTGTCCCCCGAGTCGGTCATGTCGCGATTGTCGCCCAGGCGCGGGCCGGTCAGGCTCGGGTCAGTCGAATTCGGGAGATTCGTGCCGCGTGCGCTTCAGCTCGAAGAAGTGCGGATACCCGGCGAAGATCACCGACGCGTCCCACAGCTTGCCGGCTTCCTCGCCACGCGGGATGCGGGAGAGCACCGGACCGAAGAACGCCACGCCGTTGACGTGGATGGTCGGGGTGCCGACGTCGTCACCGACGGCGTCCATGCCGTCGTGGTGGCTCTTGCGCAGCGCGTCGTCGAACTTGTCGCTGGTGGCCGCCTCGGCCAATTCGGCGGGCAGGCCGACCTCCTCGAGCGATTCGCTGATGACGCGGTGGAAGTCGGGATCGGACTCGCGATAGTTCTGGTTGTGGATCCTGGTCCCCATCGCGGTGTACAGCGGGCTCAGAACGTCGCTGCCCTTCGCCTGCTCGGCGGCGATCGCGACGCGCACCGGGCCCCAGGCCTTCTTCATCATCTCCTGGTACTGCTCGGGCAGGTCGCGGCCCTCGTTGAGCACCGCGAGGCTCATGACGTGGAATTCGACGTCGATGTCGCGCACCTTCTGCACCTCGAGAATCCAGCGCGAGGTGATCCAGCACCAGGGGCACAGCGGGTCGAACCAAAAACCGGCGACATCCTTGTTGGCCATCATCGAATCCTCTCGGCAGGCGGTGGGAGACAGAGTTCCGTTCAGCTCAACCAAGCATGCCCCGGCTGTGTTCCCCCACACCGTCTAGGCTTCCGTCGTGGCACTTCCCAACCTGACTCGCGACCAGGCGGCCGAGCGCGCGGCGCTCCTCACCGTCGACAACTACCGCATCGTGCTGGACCTGACCGACGGTGCGGGCGGCCCGGGAGAGCGCACGTTCCGGTCGACCACGACGGTGACGTTCGACGCGCTCCCCGGCTCCGACACCGTCATCGACATCGCCGCCGACACCGTGCACGGCGCGACGCTCAACGGCGTGGCGGTGGACGTGTCCGGCTACGACGAGTCGACCGGCGTCGCGCTCACCGGGCTGGCCGAGCACAACGTCGTCGTGGTGGAGGCGGACTGCCGCTACTCCAACACCGGAGAGGGGCTGCACCGCTTCGTCGATCCCGTCGACGACGAGGTGTACCTGTACTCCCAATTCGAAACCGCCGACGCCAAGCGGATGTTCGCGTGCTTCGACCAGCCCGACCTCAAGGCCACGTTCGACGTCAGCGTCACCGCACCGTCGCACTGGCAGGTCATCTCCAACGGGGCCACCGACACCGCCGACGACGGCGTCCACACGTTCGTCACCACTCCCCGGATGAGCACCTATCTGGTCGCGTTGATCGCGGGCCCGTACGCGCGGTGGGACGACGTGTACACCGACGAGCACGGCGACATTCCGCTCGGCATCTTCTGCCGCAACTCCCTCGCCGAGTACATGGACGCCGAGCGCCTGTTCACCGAGACCAAGCAGGGTTTCGGGTTCTACCACCGCAACTTCGGTGCGCCGTACGCCTTTGGCAAGTACGACCAGCTCTTCGTCCCCGAGTTCAACGCGGGCGCCATGGAGAACGCGGGCGCGGTGACGTTCCTGGAGGACTACGTCTTCCGGAGCAAGGTGACCCGCTACAGCTACGAGCGGCGCGCCGAGACCGTCCTGCACGAGATGGCGCACATGTGGTTCGGCGACCTCGTCACGATGCAGTGGTGGGACGACCTGTGGCTCAACGAGTCCTTCGCCACGTTCGCATCGGTGCTGTGTCAGGCCGAGGCGACGGAGTACACCGCGGCCTGGACGACGTTCGCGAACGTGGAGAAGTCGTGGGCGTACCGGCAGGACCAGCTGCCGTCGACTCACCCGGTCGCCGCGGACATCCCCGACCTGCACGCCGTCGAGGTGAACTTCGACGGGATCACCTACGCCAAGGGCGCCAGCGTGCTCAAGCAGTTGGTGGCCTACGTCGGTCTGGAGGCGTTCCTGGCGGGCCTGCGCGACTACTTCCGCGACCACGCCTTCGGCAACGCGACCTTCAGCGATCTGCTTGGCGCACTGGAGAAGTCGTCCGGTCGGGACCTGTCGCACTGGGGCCGCCAGTGGCTGAAGACGACCGGGCTCAACACGTTGCGCGCGGACTTCGACGTCGACGCCGACGGGACGTTCACCCGTTTCGCGATCGGTCAGAGCGGCGCCGCGCCGGGGGCGGGTGAGACCCGCGTGCACCGGTTGGCCGTCGGCGTGTACGACGACGACGGCTCCGGCAAGCTGGTGCGCACCCACCGCGAGGAGCTCGACGTCGACGGTGAGACGACGGACGTGCCTGCGCTGCAAGGGGTTTCGCGCGGCAAGCTCATCCTCGTCAACGACGACGACCTGACGTACTGCTCGCTGCGGCTGGACCCCGAATCGCTGCAGACGGTCCTGACGCGCATCGCCGACATCGCCGACTCGCTGCCCCGCACCCTGGCGTGGTCGGCGGCCTGGGAGATGACACGCGAGGCCGAGCTCAAGGCCCGTGACTTCGTCGAGCTCGTCAAGGGCGGCATCCACGCCGAGACCGAAGTCGGTGTCGCACAACGACTCCTGCTGCAGGCGCAGACCGCGCTCAACGCCTACGCCGACCCGGACTGGGCGTGCTCGCAGGGCTGGCCCGCGTTCGGCGACCGGCTCCTCGAACTGGCCCGCGCCGCCGAGCCCGGCTCGGACTTCCAGCTGGCCTACGTCAACGCGCTGTGCACGTCGGCATTGTCGTTGCGGCACACCGCAGTTCTGGCCGCGCTGCTGGACACCGATCCCGCCGACCTCGAACTGCCGGGACTCGTCGTCGACACCGATCTGCGGTGGCGCATCGTGACGGCGCTGGCAGCCAGCGGCGACATCGACGAGAACGGTACGGAGACCCCGTTCATCGACGCCGAGGCGCAGCGCGACAAGACCGCGGCCGGTCGGCGCAACGCAGCGGCTGCAGCGGCGGCGCGCCCGCAGGAGGCCGTCAAGGACGCCGCCTGGCAGCAGGTGATCGAGGACGACACGCTGGCCAACATCACCACCAGGGCGATCGTGACCGGCTTCTCGCAGCCGGGTCAGGCTGCGTTGCTGAAACCGTTCACCGCCAAGTACTTCGAGGCGATCAGCGGCGTCTGGGAGCGACGTTCCAGCGAGGTCGCTCAGACCGTCGTCATCGGGCTCTACCCGTCCTCCGACGTCAGCCAGGACGGGCTCGACGCCGCGGACGCCTTCCTGGCCGGTGACGTGCCGCCGGCCTTGCGCCGCTTGGTGATCGAGGGCCGGGCCGGTGTCGAGAGGGCGCTGCGGGCGCGGGCCTTCGACATCGGCTAGCCCGCCGCGTCACCCCTGGGATCCGGAGTTCGCGACGACGGAGTTGTACTGGTCGATCAGTCCCGACACCGCGCCGTAGCCACCCTCGGCCGGACCTAGCACGGTGGCCAGGGCCTTCCCGACGGCCTCTTGGTATTGCGCCGGGGCGACACCCTCGGGTCTGACGATCCGGCCGCCGTCGATCACGGCGTGGGCACCCGGCGGCCCGACGACGCGGCCGTCCACCTTCACCGCGTCCGGCAGCACGTCGGCGTGACCCGCGGCGATCACGCCCTGCAGGAGGTGCTCGCCGGCGGCCTGCGGCGACATCGGTTCGACGACGCTGGTCGACGCTGGTCCGGGCGGCTCTCCCACCACGTAGTCCTCCAGCGCTGAGCCGACGACGGCGACGAGGGGACCCGCGAGGGGCCCGTATTCCCCCAGCAGTTCGCTGCCCGCGGTACTCAGGAGGTTGAGGCTCAGGTCGTAGGCCTGCTTCTTCCACTCCCACTCCGTCGTGGCCATCTCGCGCTGGTTCTCGTCGAAGACCTCGAAGGCCCGATGGGTCGACGAATCGATCAGTCCCCGCAGCGTGGCCGACGCTCGAATGTGGACGTCGGTACCAGAATTGGAGGGGTTCGAGGCGAACGCGGTCTCGTGCAGCAGCGCCCGGCGATAGACCTCGGCGTTCCAGGCCTTCGCGGTGTTCTCGTCGCCGTTGAGCACGGTGAACAAGCCCTTGGCGACCGGTAGCGAGCCGTCGCCCTTGGTGCCCGTGCAGCCGTCGACGCATTCGTTGCCGGCGAACTCGTCGACGTAGGGCACCAGCCCGATGGCCGCGCTATGCATTAGATGCGGATTGACCTCACCGGCGGTGTGCACCCCGTCGAGCCCCGTGACGCTGGCATCGGTGAGGTGCATGAGGTCGTTCGACGCGTTGCCCAGGTACGTCCCGTAGGCGTGCGCGGTCGACGCGGCCAACGCCGCCTCGGGTCCACCGGCTACGCGGCCGGTCCACTCGAACAGGGCTCCCGCCGCAGCGCCGCGGTCGTCCCACTCCTCGTGGGTCAGATCGTGCAGCAGATGCTGCGAGTCGACGTCGAACTGGTGCCGAACGTCGTTGTCCGCGTGGGTCGTTCCGGTGATCGCGTCGTGAACGACCTGGTGGTCGCCGGACACGACCTGAAGGGCGGAGGTGGCGGCCGCGTCGAACTGGGCATGGCGATGCCCGACGGGAATCATCCCCCTTGCGGTCGGTTGCGGCACGTCGCCCTGCCGCCACTTGGGTGCGTCCAGCATGGCCGCGGTCTTGTGCATCAGGCCGCGGTCGAAGTCGGTGTCGGTCTGCACGGTGCGACCGCCGGCGAGTGCGATGTCGGCGATCGTCTTCACCTGCGCGCTGTGCTCGATGCCGGGGGCCGCGAGGGTGGCCCTGATACCGTCGGGCAGCGCAGCGAAGCCGCCCCTGACGGTCGCGCTGCCCTGGAGGGCGCCGTCGATCGACTCCGTCTTGGGGAACTCGAGTCTGGGATTGCTCATCAGGTGCCACGAGGTGGCCATGATGTCGGCGGCACCGGCCGTGGCCGCTTCGGCCAGCTGGTCGACGTTGCGCAGCTTCTGCTGCGCCTGCATCTGACTGAGGTACGCCGACTGTTCCGGCGTCAGCGGCCTGCTGCCCCGAAGCTGTTCTGCGGCAACGGTATCGAGGACCAGACGCACGCGCTGCTGGGCGGCCTCGTCGCCCTTGAGCGCCCCGTCGACGTCACGGCGGGCTCTGAGCGCCTGGTCGTTGGCGGCGGCGTCGGCGCCCACCCCGTCGGGGCCCTGCCCCTCCTTGGCGCGGGTACCGAGTGACCGGTACTCGCCGCCGATGCCGCGCAACCGACCCGCGATGGCATCGAGATCGCCGTTGGACTTCTGGACGATGTCGACGACCTCACCGGAGCCCTTGCTGATGATCGTGTACAGCGCCCGTTCGCCCTGCGGTGTCGACGGCAGGTGGGACGCCGCGCTGACCACCCACTGCCGTACCGAGTCGAGTTCCCGGCGGCCGGCCGTGACCACCGCCGCCGCACGTTCGACCTCCGAACGCAGCCGTCGATCGAGCGCGGCCGTCTCGCCGAGCACACCGCGCTGCCGCTGGTTCGCCGAGTCATAGGACGTGGCCGCCGATCCCGTCCATTGGGAGCCCGGCCGGGCGTCGCCGATCTCGGCCTGCAGCTGGCGCAAGCGGAGGCCGTCGTCGAACTCGGCGCCCTCCAGTGGCATACCGCGCCCGAAGGTGTCCCGGGCCGCCGACCACGTCGCCAGGAAGCAATCGAGTGCACTCACGTTGGCTAGCCCCTCCCCGTCGTCACACCCTCGGCGTCGAGTCTATGAGGGGACGACGGGGGCACGGCGCGGCAATTCTGCGCGCCCGAACGGGCCGGCTAGCGGGGTGAGACTCCCGCGCTGAGCACGCGAACGGCGCTGATCAGACCGTCCATGAGGTTGCCCTCCTGGAACGACGCGGCAGCCGCCGACACGCCCAGTGGCGCGGCCTCCTCGATGCCGCGGCCCTTGACCTCCGAGCCGTAGACCACCTCGATCGCCCGCTGATTCGGCGAGACCGCGAGCAGCACCGCGTTGTCGGGGGTCGGCACCTTGGCCAGGATGTCGCGCGCCGTCGCGGCGGTGTCGGCTCCCAGGTCCCCCAGATACACCGCGAACCGTGCCTTGGCGGCGCGCGAGCCGTACTTCAGCGCGTCGTCGAGCACGACGAGGTCCTTGACGGGGAAGGGGTAGTGCACCGACAGCTCGCCGGGCTCGGTTACCGCCGAGATCCGGCCGCTCGCGGTGTACGCATAGCCGTAGGGCAGCGCTTCCGCAGAGGCCTTGGCTACCTCGGTCGGATGATCGCTACCAGCGGCCACTTGCGCCACCTCCCACCGTCAGATGCGCACCGTGTCCGTGATCGGCCGGCTCGTCGGATGCCCAGAGGATCGGCGCGTGCGTCCACTCCTCGGTCATCTGGTACGTCTTGGGGTGCGGGCCCCTGCGCCGGAAGATCAGCACGGCCAGCACCAGGGTCAACAGCAGCGGCACCCCGCCGAGGAGCGAATGAGTAAGTGCGATGCTCACGCCGCAAACCGTATCAGCAATGGTCTCGACGAGCGCCGGTGTGCGGAGCCAACGGCCCGGTCAGGCCGCACCCTCGCCCAGATAGCGCACCCAGGCCGGGTCGAGCTCCTTGATCGAGGACAGCAGCCGCCAATGCTGCCCCTTCGGCGGGAGGGGCGTCGACCGCAGCGTCCAGCCCAACTCGGCGAGGAGCCTATCGGCCTTGCGGTGATTGCAATTGGCGCACGCGGCAACGCAATTCTCCCAGGTGTGACCGCCCCCGCGGCTGCGCGGCACCACGTGGTCGACGGTGTCGGCCTTGGCCCCGCAGTACGCGCAGCGGAACCGGTCGCGGTGCATCAGGGCGGCCCGGGTCATCGGTACCCGGGCCCGGTACGGCACCCGCACGAAGGAGCGCAGCCGGATCACCGACGGCAGCACGATCGCGCGCGTCGCGGAGTGGATGACCGGTCCGCTGGGGTCGGCGTGCACGACGTCGGCCTTGCCGCACAGCAGCATCACCACCGCCCGCCGCGCGGGCAGCGCAGCCAGCGGTTCGTAGGTGGAGTTCAGGAGGAGCACCCGGCGGCGGCCCCAGACGCTGCCGTCGGCAACCGGTGGGCGGGGCTCGAGGCCGGCGAGCGGCAGGGTCTGCGCAGCAAGCACCGTTGAGCCGGTCGAACTGGCCGCGGTCAGATGTCCGCGGCTCCTCCTTCGCTGCGACATGTGTCCTCCGAGACACAGTGCACCACGGATCGCCGACGATCGCACGACAATTCCGGGCGAGTCCGCTGGTCGCTCCGATGAACATCAGATGACGCGGGCCGCCCGCGGGTGCCGAAGCCCCGCCCCGGTGGCCCCGCCGGAGCGCACCGGAGAACAATGGGGCCCGTGACGGAGCAACCCCGGTCGTTCTACGACGAAGTCGGCGGCGCCGAGACGTTCCGGACCATCGTGTCGACGTTCTACCAACTGGTCCGCGAAGACGAGATCCTGCGGCCGCTCTATCCCGAGGACGAACTCGACGCCGCCGAGGAGCGGCTGCGGATGTTCCTCGAGCAGTACTGGGGTGGTCCACGGACCTACTCCGATCAGCGCGGGCATCCGCGGCTGCGGATGCGCCACGCGCCGTTTCGGATCGGCTTCCTGGAGCGCGACGCCTGGCTGCGCAACATGCACATCGCCGTGGCGGAGATCGACTCGGCAACCCTCGACGACGCCCACCGCGAGGTCCTCATCAATTACCTCGAGATGGCCGCGCAGTCGATGGTCAACTCGCCGTTCTGAATTCCGGCATGATGGGTGAGCGTGACCAACTCCCCCGTCTCCCCGTGGTGGTCGGACGCCGTCTTCTACCAGGTCTATCCGCGGTCGTTTCGCGACGGCAACGGCGACGGCGTCGGTGACCTCGATGGCGTCGTCGAGCACCTCGACCACCTGAGCAACCTCGGCGTCGACGCGATCTGGCTGAATCCGGTGACGGTCTCGCCGATGGCCGACCACGGCTACGACGTCGCCGATCCCCGTGACGTCGACCCCCTGTTCGGCGGGCTGGGCGCCCTGGACCGCCTGGTCGAGGCCGCCCACGCCGTGGGCATCAAGGTCACGATGGATCTGGTCCCCAACCACACCAGCTCGCAGCACCCGTGGTTCCAGGCGGCGCTGGCGGCGGGTCCCGGCAGCGCACAACGCCAGCGGTACCTCTTTCGAGACGGCACCGGACCCGGCGGCATCCATCCGCCGAACAACTGGCCGTCCATCTTCGGCGGCCCGGCCTGGACCCGGGTGGTCGAGCCCGACGGCAGCCCCGGCCAGTACTACCTCCACCTGTTCGACCCGGAACAGCCCGACCTGAACTGGGAGAACCCCGAAGTCTTCGACGACCTCGAGAAGACGCTGCGGTTCTGGTTGGAGCGCGGGGTCGACGGTTTCCGCATCGACGTCGCGCACGGGATGGCCAAACCGCCGGGCCTGCCCGACATGTCCCTCACCGGCAATGCCCTGCTGCGCAACAGCGACGACGACCCCCGCTTCAACAACGACGCCGTGCACGACATCCACCGCGGCATCCGCTCGGTGCTCGACGACTTCCCCGAGGCCGTGACGATCGGCGAGATCTGGGTCTTCGACAACGCCGACTTCGCGAAGTACCTGCGGCCCGACGAGTTGCACCTCGGGTTCAACTTCCGCCTGGTGCGGGCCGACTTCGACGCCACCGAGATCAAGGAAGCCATCGAGAATTCGCTCGCCGCCGCCGAGCTGGCGGGATCGCCCGCGACGTGGACACTGTCCAATCACGACGTGGAGCGCGAAGTCACCCGCTACGGAGGAGGGCCCGACGGCCTGGCGAAGGCCAGAGCCATGGCGCTGGTGCTGCTGGCGCTGCCCGGCGCGGTGTTCGTCTACAACGGCGAGGAACTCGGGCTGCCCAACGTCGAGCTGCCCGACGACGTCCTGCAGGACCCCGTGTGGGAGCGCTCCGGGTACTCCGAGCGTGGGCGCGATGGCTGCCGCGTGCCACTGCCGTGGGCCGGTGCCGCTCCCCCGTTCGACTTCTCGACCTCCCACGACGTGTGGCTGCCGATGCCCACCGAGTGGACCGATCTCACGGTCGCCGCGCAGGAGCGCGATCCCGACTCGACACTGGCGCTCTTCCGGCGGGCCATCGAATTGCGCCACGGCCGAGGGTCTTTCGGCCCAGGCGTGGAATTCCTCGAGGCACCACCCCACGTGCTGAGCTTCCGGGGCACCGACGGGGTCACGTGCGTGGTCAACACCGGGACCACACCGACCGCGCTCCCTCCGGGCGACCTGCTGATCGCGAGTGCCGCCCTCGACGACGGGCAACTGCCCCCGCAGACGGCGGCGTGGGTGCGTTAACGCAGCACGACCGCGGGGTCACCGCGCCGGCGGTACACGGTGCCGAATCGTGCGTCGACACGCAGCCAGGTCGGCAGCACCCTGACCCGGACCACCTCGTCGGGCGTCACGGACTCGGGCGCGAACTGGTCCACGGTCTTGGCCTGCGGCAGGAAACCCATTGCGGTCAAGGCGAATACGCATCGCATCGGGATGCCGACACTGACGTCGCCCGCGCTGACTGCGACGACCTCCTGATCCAGAAGCGAGGCGGGCGGCCCGTGTGCACTGCCGTACTCCTTGGCCAGCGCCACCCCGCGCTGCGCGAGATCGAGCACCACCCGGGCGGGCACGTCGTCGAGGTGGGTGAAGCCCGTCTCGGGCGGCAGCATGCCGCGCCACGCCGAATCCATCGCGAAACCGGGGTCCACGTAACCCGTCCGGTCCATCGCCGGTAGGGCCGCCGCGAGTGCGTCGGCGCCCACCGACATGTCCGCGGGCGTGATGCGACCGCCGACGACGCGACTGGCCAGAACGTCGAAACCCGTTGCCAGCCATGCCACGACCTGGCGTTCACCCCGAGCGCGCAGCCGGATGACGCCGGTGTCGTCGAGGCGCATCGCGCGCTCGACGAACGTCGCCAGATCCTCCCGATGTGCGGCATCGTCGAGCCACAGACCGCGCTCGCCGGTGCTCACGCGCTCATCGCCAACTTCTGCTCTTCGCGCAAGCGCTCATCGCTGGTACCGCTGGAGGTACTCCCGGTGGTGCGGCGCCAACCGGACCAGCCGCTGATCGGCGATGTGGAACGCCGCCAGCTGCGACTCCCCGATCACCGCCGGCTTGGAGTCGGGGTCGGCCAAGGCGGACCGCACCTCGTAGCCCAGCGTGAAGTCGACCGCACGCAGCCGATTCACCCAAATGGTCACCTGCAGAGGCGAATCCGCGAGCCGCAACTGGCCCTTGTAGATCACGCGCACCTCGGCGATCAACAGCCCGATCGTGTCGAAGTCGTTGGCGAACGGCTCGGTGAGGAACGGCACGCGTGCCTCTTCGAGGATCGTCACCATGGTGCCGTGGTTGACGTGCTGGTACATGTCGATGTCCGACCAGCGCACCGGCACCGGGGTCGTGAACCGTTCGGTCACCCCGTCGTTCCCGTCCCGCTGGTCCGCGTCATGCTCCTGAGCTGACGCGCCGCCACCGACAGCGTCGCCAGATCCTTGTCGCCGTCCTCGTAGATCTCGGCCAGCGTGCGACGAGCGCGGGCCAGCCGCGAACTGTTCGACAGCTCCCACTCCTCGATCTTCTGCTCCCCGGTCTCGTCCGGCTCTCCTACGGCGAGCACGTCGAAGGTCAGCGACCGCAGCGAGCCGTAGATGTCGTCGCGAATCGCCAACCGCGCCAACGAATGCCAGCGATCGTCGCGCGGCAGCCGGGAGATCGCCGTCAGGAGACTGTCGACGCCGAGGTGATCCATCAGCGTGAAGTAGGCGTCGGCCACCTCCACGACGTCGCGCTCGACGATGTCGGAGATGTCGATGACGTCGAGCAGGCTGAACTGGTACAGCCCGGTGGCGACCATCATCGCCAGGTCCTCCGAGACGCCCTGGGCGGCGAACTCACCAGAGTCCTTCGCCACGATGGCGCGGTCGTCGCCCCGCAGCCACTCCGACATCCGCGGCGTCAGCTCGGCCACCGTGGCGGCGAACCGATTGACCTCGGCGCCGACGGCCAGCGGCTGGGGCCGGTAGTTCAGCAGCCACCTGGCCGCCCGGTCGATCAGCCGGCGCAGGTCCAGGGTCATGCGATCGGTCACCGCGACGGGCGCGCCCGCCTCACCCGCCGCGCGGATCTGGCGCCAGACGTCGCCGACCCGGAAGATCTCGTCGGTGGCGACGTAGGCGCGCACCGCGTCCACGGGTCCGACGCCGACGTCTTCGCAGACCCGGTACGCGTAGGTGATGCCCGCGGTGTCGACCAGGTCGTTCACCAGCATCGTGGTGACGATCTCGCGGCGCAGCTGGTGCGTGCGAATCTCGGCGCCGAAGCGATCGCGCAGCTGGTGGGGGAAGTACTCGGGCAGCCGCGCGGCGAACACCTCCTGATCGGGCACCTCGCTGGCCAGCAGCTCGTCCTTGAGCGCCAGCTTCACGTACGCCATCAGGGTGGAGAGCTCCGGCGAGGTCAGTCCCAGCCCCAGTTCGGTGCGTCGGCGAATCTCCTTGTCGGTGGGCAGCGCCTCCAGTTCGCGGTTGAGGCCGCGCTCGGCGACGAGGCCCTTGATCTGACGGGCGTGCACCGTCAGCAACCCGGCGGCGTTCGCGCGGCTGGTACCCATCAGATCGTTCTGCGCGGCGTTGTCGTCCAACACAAGTGAGCCGACCTCGTCGGTCATCGACATCAGCAGCGGCGTGCGCTCCTCGACGCTCACCTGACCGCCCGTGACGAGGGAGTCGACGAGGATCTTGATGTTCACCTCGTGGTCCGAGCAGTCGACGCCCGCGGAGTTGTCCAGCGCGTCGGTGTTGACGTGGCCGCCGTTGAGCTCGAACTCGATGCGACCGCGCTGCGTCACACCGAGGTTGCCGCCCTCGCCGATCACCTTGGCGCGCAACTGATTTCCGTTCACGCGCACCGGGTCGTTGGCACGGTCGCCGACGTCGGCGTCGGACTCGGTCTCGGCCTTGACGTAGGTGCCGATGCCGCCGTTCCAGAACAGGTCGACCGGGGCCTGCAGAATCGCCTTCATCAGCGCCGGGGGCGTCATCTCCTCGACGTCGTCGACGAGTCCGAGCGCGGCGCGCACCTGCGGGCTGATCGGGATCGACTTGTGCTCGCGGCTGTAGACGCCGCCGCCCTCGCTGATCAGGCTCCGGTCGTAGTCGTCCCAACTGGACCGGGGCAGCGCGAACATGCGGTCGCGTTCGGCCCACGACGCCGCCGCGTCGGGGTTGGGGTCGAGGAACACGTGGCGGTGGTCGAAGGCCGCGATGAGCCGAATGTGCTTGGACAGCAACATCCCATTGCCGAACACGTCACCGCTCATGTCGCCGACGCCGACGACGGTGAAGTCCTCGGTCTGCGTGTCGACGCCCATCTCGCGGAAGTGCCGCCGCACCGATTCCCAGGCGCCCTTGGCAGTGATGCCCATCGCCTTGTGGTCATAACCGACCGATCCACCGGAGGCGAACGCGTCGCCGAGCCAGAAGCCGTAGGACTTGGCGACGTCGTTGGCGATGTCGGAGAACGTCGCGGTGCCCTTGTCCGCGGCGACCACCAGGTAGGCGTCGTCGCCGTCGCGCCGGACCACCCCGTCGGGAGGCGTGACGACGCCGGTCGTCGTGTCGACGTTGTCGGTCACGTCGAGCAGCCCGGAGATGAACAAGCGGTAGCAGGCGACGCCCTCGGCGCGCTGCGCGTCCCGGTCGGCGGCGGCGTCGCCGGTAGGAACGGGCGGGTTCTTCGGGACGAAGCCACCCTTCGCACCCACGGGCACGATGACGGCGTTCTTCACCGCCTGCGCCTTGACCAGGCCCAGGATCTCGGTGCGGAAGTCCTCGCGGCGATCCGACCACCGCAGGCCCCCGCGGGCGACGAAACCGAACCGCAGGTGCACGCCCTCGACGCGCGGCGAGTAGACGAAGATCTCGAACTTCGGTCGCGGCAAGGGCAATTCGTCGATCAGGCCCGGATTCATCTTGATCGACAACACGTCCTGGCTGCGCGCCGACCCGGGGCTGGTGACGAAGTAGTTGGTGCGCAGCGTCGCCTGAATCATCGACGCGAATGCCCGCAGCACCCGGTCGGTGTCGAGGCTGACGAGGGCGTCGATGTCCTGTGCGACCACGGTCGCCGCCGCCGAGGCATCGCCCTTCCTGTCGGTCCCGGCCTCGGAGTCGCCGGGATCGAAGAGCGCCTCGAACAGCTCGACCAGCGCCCGTGCCGTTCCGGCGTTGTCGTTGACGACCGTCTCGATGTGGGACTGGCTGTACGGAAAACCAGCCTGCCGCAAGTACTTTGCGTAGCTCCGCAGCACGGTGACCTGCTGCCAGGTGAGACCGGCGCGCAGGACCAGCTCGTTGAAGCGGTCGATCTCGACGCGACCGTGCCAGATCGCGGTGACGGCGTCGGCGAACCGCATCGCGGTGGCCTCCCGCTCGACGGCGTCCTGCTCCTCGCGGATGGAGTGGTGCGTCGAGATCTTGAACTGGTAGATCCAGACCGGCACGCCGTCGGCCCTCGTCACCGAGAACGGACGTTCCTCCAGCACCACGACGCCCATGCACTGCAGCATCGGAAGCAGCACGCTCAACGACGCCGAGCGGCCCGCGAGGTACCACGTGAGGTTGGCGGGTTGTCCTTCGCCACCGTCGGCGTACACCAGTTTGACCGAATCATCGTGCAGCTCTTCGATGATCGCGATGTCACCGATCGCGTCGTGCGGCGAGAACGCCTGGCGGTAGACCTCGGGAAACGCCACCGAGTAGTGCTCGGCGTTCGCGCGGCTGATCGCACCGGTCCGCACCGCCCCCATCAACCGGTCACCCCAGGTGCGCGCGGCCTCGGTCAGCAGGTTCTGAATCCGGTCCTCGTTCTCCAGCGACGTGTCCACGTCGCTGGCCGGGGTGCCCGCCGGCAGCCGAACCGTGAAGTGCACGACCGCCCAAGGTGATTCACTGACGCGCGCGGTGTACTCGATGCTCTCGCCGTGGAGTTCGCGGACCAGGATGTCCTGCATCTCGAGCCGGACGACGGTCGTGTACCGGTCGCGGGGCAGGTAGACCAGGCACGACACGTAGTGCGACAGCTGATCGGTGCGCAGGAACAGCAGGGCCCGGCGACGGGAGCCGAGATCGACGACCGCGGTGGCCATGTCGAGCAGTTGCCTGGCCGTGAGGGAGAACAGTTCCGAACGCGGAATCGTCTGGATGATGTCGAGGGTGAGCTGGCCGGGGTGGCTGTTGTCGCCGTGCGACAGCGCCAACGCCTCGTGGACCCGACGCGAGATGAGCGGGATCTCTAGGACATTGGCGTTCGACGCCGCGACCGTGAAGAGGCCGACGAACCGATGCTCGACGGCAGCGGTCTGACCCGGCAGCGTCTGGCGGACCACGACGATGTGCGGATGCGCGCCGTAGCGCAGGTAGCTCGGCATGGTCGCCTGGGCCAGCACCAGCAGATCGTCGGGCGAGGTAAGCGGCGGAAAGACGTCGGTGCGCAGGCGGAGCACGCCAAGCCGGCTGGTGGGGTCGACCGTAGCCACGCCGTCGTCGACCGTGCAGCGCTGATAGCCGAGGAGCACGAAGTGCCCGTCGGCCAGCCAGCGCAGCAGTGCCGCGGCGTCCCTGCGGTCGTAGGACGGGAAGTGCCCGTCGCGGTCGGAGTCCATCGTGCTGGCCAAGACCACGAGCGACGCGTTCAACGCCGCGTCGTCGAGGGCGACCTGACGGGCGTCGGCGAGGACGTTCGGCAGCAGGGCTGCGGCCTCGGCGACGGCCGCGTCGTCCGCAGAGGGTGCGAGCTCCACGTGGATCCACGCTTCGTCGACCCCGTCGACGGGCGCCTCGGGGTCCGACGAGGGATGGACGTCGAGCAACTCTCCCGCCGGATTCCGGCGAACCCGGAACACCGGGTTCATGATCGCGGTGTACGCGACGCCGAGCCGGTGCAGCAGCACCGTGACGGTGTCCATCAGCATCGCGCTCTGATCGGTCACGATCTGGATGGCGGGGCCGATGCCGCTGGCGTCGTCGGCCGCGTAGACCTGCACCTTGGTATCGCCGGTGGATCGCCGGCGTCCGACCTCCGCGTGCGCCTCGAGCAGTTCGGGCGGAACCGCCCGACCCGAGAGGTCCAGCGGCATCGTGATCGAGGTGTCGGCGGCGGCGGCGTCGCCATGCGGGCCCTGGTGGGTGGCGAGATACGCCCTGGCCAGGTCCCCGGCGGGTCCGGTGTCCAGCACCGCCGTCTTGGTGTGTCCGTGGTCGCGCTGCGGGCCTGGAAACCCAGGATTCGCCGTCGTCATGCCGATCGCTCCTGACTCACATCCGCGTCCCCACGCTGGCACGCCGATGTGACACTAGTTGCCCCCGGGGGTGCTCCGGCTCACCTCCGGCGGATCAGTCGCGAGTGAGCCTGCGGTGAGTGACGCGGTGCGGCCGGGCGGCGTCCGCACCCAGCCGCTCGAGCTTGTTCTCCTCGTAGCCGCCGAAGTTGCCCTCGAACCAGAACCACTTGGCCTCGTTGTCGTCGTCGCCCTCCCACGCCAGGATGTGGGTGCACGTGCGGTCCAGGAACCACCGGTCGTGAGAGATGACCACCGCGCACCCGGGGAACTGCTGCAGCGCGTTCTCCAGCGAGCTGAGCGTCTCCACGTCCAGGTCGTTGGTGGGCTCGTCGAGCAGGATCAGGTTGCCACCCTCCTTGAGGGTGAGCGCCAGGTTCAGACGGTTGCGCTCGCCACCGGACAACACGCCGGCCGGCTTCTGCTGATCGGGACCCTTGAAGCCGAACGCCGAGACGTAGGCCCGGGACGGCACTTCGTTCTGCCCGACCTCGATGTAGTCCAACCCGTCGGAGACGACCTCCCACACGTTCTTCTTGGGGTCGATGCCGCCGCGGTTCTGGTCGACGTAGCTGAGCTTGACGGTCTCGCCGACCTTGACGATGCCGCTGTCGGGCTGCTCCAGTCCGACGATCGTCTTGAACAGCGTCGTCTTGCCGACGCCGTTGGGACCGATCACCCCGACGATCCCGTTGCGGGGCAGCGTGAAGGACAGGTCCTTGATCAGGATGCGGCCGTCGAAGCCCTTGTCGAGGTTGGAGACGTCGACGACCTGGTTGCCCAGCCGCGGGCCGGTCGGAATCTGGATCTCCTCGAAGTCGAGCTTGCGCGTCTTCTCCGCCTCGGCGACCATCTCCTCGTAGCGTCCGAGGCGGGCCTTGTTCTTGGCCTGCCTGGCCTTGGCGCCCGACCGGACCCACGCGAGTTCCTCGGTCAACCGCTTCTGCAGCTTCTGGTCCTTGCGGCCCTGGACGGCCAAGCGCTCGGCCTTCTTCTCCAGGTACGTCGAGTAGTTGCCCTCGTACGGGTACGCGCGGCCGCGGTCGAGTTCGAGGATCCACTCGGCGACGTTGTCCAGGAAGTACCGGTCGTGGGTGACGGCGAGGATCGCACCCTTGTAGTCGGCGAGGTGGCGCTCCAGCCACAGCACGCTCTCGGCGTCCAGGTGGTTGGTGGGTTCGTCGAGCAGCAACAGGTCGGGCTCCGACAGCAGCAGCTTGCACAGCGCGACCCGACGCTTCTCGCCACCGGACAGGTGGGTGACCGGCTCGTCGGGTGGCGGGCAGCGCAGCGCGTCCATCGCCTGCTCCAGCTTGGAGTCCAGATCCCACGCGTCGGCGGCGTCCAGCTCCTCCTGCAGCTTGCCCATCTCCTCCATCAGCTCGTCGCTGTAGTCGGTGGCCATGAGCTCGGCCACCTCGTTGTAGCGATTGAGCTTGGCCTTGGCGGGCACGCCCTCCTCGACGTTCTGGCGAACGGTCTTCGCCTCGTCGAGTTGGGGCTCCTGCATCAGGATGCCGACCGTGGCGCCGTTCGCGAGGAAGGCGTCACCGTTGTTGGCCTTGTCCAAGCCAGCCATGATCTTCAAGACGCTCGACTTGCCGGCGCCGTTCGGACCGACCACGCCGATCTTGGCCCCGGGGAGGAAGTTCAGCGTGACGTCGTCCAGGATGACCTTGTCACCGTGCGCCTTGCGGACCTTCTTCATCGTGTAGATGAACTCAGCCATGCTTTGGGTATTGCCTTTCCGGTCTGCGGTTACTGCTCGACGAACCATCCTAGGCGCGCAAGCTTGCGGCCATGCCCTCAGTGGGGAGGGCCCGGTCCTGCATCGGGTCCTCGTCGGTCGGCGCGTCGGTCTCGGCGGGGTCGCTTCTGACGTCTCCGTCGGCACGCTTGCGGGCTTCGATCCGGACCGTGCTGCGGGCGACGTCGGGGCCCACGGCGAAGGCCCGCACCTCGGCCGACGAGCGTCGGTTGCCGTCGCGATCGTCGTACTCGCTCGTGTAGAGGTGACCGACCACGACGACGGGATCACCCTTGCTCAGCGTCCCGCTGACGCCGTCGACGAGCCGACCCCAACAGTTCACGTTGACGAACAGCGAGTTGCCCGCCTCCCACTCGCCCTCGGCGGTGCGGCGTCTCGAGTTGCTCGCCACCCGAAACTTGACGACCTGCTGCTCGCCGACGCGACGCAGGATCGGGTCGGTGACGATGGTTCCGACGATGAAGAACGGTGTCTCGAACACGTGCATTCCCTCCAGTGGTCCACTCGGGCAGCGCGGTCGCTGCCGTGACCAGTTGGCCTCCCGCCCCCGACGCGGACGGCCGACGCACACCGGATGAACCCGGTGCCTGTGGATGAATGACGCTCTGTGGATGAACGGCGGCGACGAGGCCCGCTCAGACGCTCTGCTCGCGCACGGCCAGCTCGCGGGCGAAGAACTGCTCGCGGGAGAACTCCTCGATCTTGCTCATGTCGTCGAGGATGCCGCGCAACTCACCCAGGAACGCCGAGCGACGCTCCTCGAGGTCGGCCGCGGGTGCCAGCAGATTCTGGTCGGCCACCACCTGCCGCGCCGTGGCGAACAGCAGCGCCGACACCGACTCGTTGCTGCGGACCCGCTCCTGAGCGACGTACTGCCGGCCGACGCCGAGTGCCAGCTGCGTCAGATCCTTCTCACCGATCTCGGGTGGGGCCCCTCGGAGCACGTCGGCGACGATCTCGTAGGCCTCGAAGAACGGCCGCAGCATGGCACCGGCGATGAGCGGCCGCTTGGCCCGCAGCAGCGCGTCCACCGCGTCGCCGCCGTCGGCGACGTGCCGCTCCCAATCGTCGTGCCATGACATCTCCTCCGCGACGTGGGATCGGAAGGCCGCGGAGTCGGCGAAGTAGAACTCGAACTTGAGGAGGTCGCGCAGTCGCATCGCCTGGGCCCAAAACGCCTGCAGCCGATCGCCTTTCGCGCGACCGGCGTAGGCGAGTGCCAGTTCGACGATCGACGTCTCGAGGAAGGCATGAATCAGGGTGTTGCGGTAGAACGCCGCCTGGTGCTCGTTCTCGGGGGCGATGCGCCACACCGGCTCTCGCCCGCCGTCGACACGCGTGACGGGGTGACCGCCGGACAGCGCGTCCACCGCCGAACGCACGCCCTCCGTGGTGCGCAACCGCAACGCGCTGTTGGTCATCGGCGTCTTCGTCCGCTGCAGATAGTCCAGCGAGTCCTGCAGCGTGTGGTGCAGCTGACGGAGGGTGAGCGCGACGCCGTTCGTCGTCAACAGCAGGGCCGACACCAAGCCGGTGGCGTTGATGGGGGTGACCCGCAGGATGCGCCAGGCCACCTCGAACGCCATCTTCTGCATGGCCAGTCGCTTCGCGGCCTCGTCCTGCGTCATCGGGCCGTTCGGCTCGCCCAGGTACTCGCGCATCGACACGGCCTCGGGGAAGCGGACGTAGATCTTCCCGTAGTTGCGCTCACCCTGCGCCTTGATGAAGTTGTAGAGCCACGACAGACTCTCGGGCGTCTTCTCCCCGCCGCGGGCGTAGGCGGCGTACTCCGCGGTCTCGTGCAGCTGGTCGAAGCTGATCGACACCGGCTGCAACAGGATGTCCTCGCTGCGCCCAGCGAGGTAGGCGTCGGCCACGTAGGCGAGCAGACCGAGCTTGGGCGGCAACATCTTTCCGGTCCGCGACCGAGTTCCCTCGATCGACCAATTGAGGTTGAAGCGCTTCTCTACGATGTAGCCGACGAACTCCTTGAGCACGTACTTGTAGGTTGGGTCGTCGAGCTTGCGGCGGATGAAGATGACCCCCGAGCGGCGCATCAGCGGGCCCAACCCGCCGAACGACAGATTGATTCCGGCGAAGGTGAACACCGGCGGCAGGCGGTTCTCCTGCATCGCGACCGGCACGATCGCCCCGTCGAGATAGGAGCGATGGGAGAACAACAGCACCGCAGGGTGCGTCTCGAGTGCGACCCTCATCGCCTCGATCTCGGCGCGGTCGTAGTCGATGTTCGGATCGAACCCGCGGCTGAAGATCGCCCGCCCGAGCGTCGGAATGAGGTCGACCGAGAAACGACTCCAACCCGTCGCGAGTTCGTCGAGCATCTTGCCCGCCGACTCCAGCGTCGCCCCGGGAATCTTGTCCAGCCCCTCGCGAAACCGGTTGGACGACAAGATCTCCGGCTTGACCAGTCGGGGCGACTTGTACTCCGGGCCAAGCAGCCGCAGTTCGACGCGGTCGATCGCCAGCTCCGCCCGCCGCATCACGAAACGCGCGAAGTCGCGGGGATTCTCGGCGACGGTGGTCTCACTCCAGCGCTGACGCAGTTCCGACACCGTCGCCGGCTCCCCCGCCACGACCCGCGCTCGCGCCGGATCCTTGCGAAGAATGCTGCGCTGCAACACCTTCGGCGGACGGTAGGTGTCCCGACCGCTGAGGAAGGACACCACCTTGGAGCGGGTGGGCAGGCCACCGGGAATCCAGAACACCCGCACCGGGACGACGGAACGACTCTCGTCGACCTCGAGCAGCTCGACCAGACGCGCGAGCGTCGCCGGCGGCGGCTCGTTCTCACTCGGCAGCTGCAGCACCTCGATGCGGGCGTCGGGGTGCTTCTCGCGCTGAGCGGCTAGCCAGTCGTCGAGCAGCTGCACTTCCGCGGCGGAGTCGACCGACGCCAGCACCAGGGCGTCGTCGGTCGGCGTGAAGCTGTGCAGCGCCTCGGCGGTGACCTTCACGGCCGTCCCTTCTTGGCCGTGTTCGGTTGCGCCGCAGCCTTTTTCGCGGGAGCCTTCTTGGCCGGCGCCTTCTTGGCGGGCGCCTTCTTCGCGGGCGCCTTCTTGGCGGGCGCCTTCGCGGCGGGTGCCTTCGCGGCCGGCGTGCCGAGACGTTCGTACAGCGG
Organism: Mycolicibacterium madagascariense; assembly: GCF_010729665.1. Lineage (NCBI taxonomy): Bacteria > Bacillati > Actinomycetota > Actinomycetes > Mycobacteriales > Mycobacteriaceae > Mycobacterium > Mycolicibacterium madagascariense. The sequence continues at coordinate 3,996,966 of NZ_AP022610.1, forward strand.
CGCACTCGGCAGGTCACCCCGGGGCCAGTCCCGTAGCGTATCGAGGTAGAGCTGGCGCACCTCGGCGATGCGTTCCTCGAGGTTCTCGGTGGTCCAATCGTCGACCGGGATCGGCGGGTAGACCGCCACGTCGACGCTGCCGGCGTTGAACGTGGTCGAGTTCCGCTCCGCGATGATCTCAGCGTTGCGAATCACGATGGGCACCAGCGGCACACCGGCCGCCATCGCGATGCGGAACGGTCCCTTCTTGAACTCGCCCACCTCGGTGGTGTCCAGACGCGTGCCCTCGGGTGCGATCAGCACCGAAATACCCTTGCGGGCAAGCTCTTCGATCTTGTGCAGGCTCTCGACAGCCGCCTTCGGATCGTCGCGGTCGATGAACGCGGCGTCCAGCACCCGGCCGACGGTTCCCATCAGCGGGTCCTTCTCGAGTTCCTTCTTGCCCACCGAGGTGAAGTTGTCGCTGATCAACCTGCCCGCGATGAACGGGTCGACCTGGTTGCGATGGTTGAACAGGAAGACCGCGGGCCGGGCGGCCTTCAGGTTCTCTTCGCCGGTGACGTTCAGGTCGATTCCGACGGCCGCCATCAACAGCCGAGTCCACGCCGAGGTGAAGAAGTTCACCCCCGTGCGACGATTGCGCGTCAGCAGGCCGACCCCGAGGGCTCCCGCCGCGGCGGGGACCAGCGAGGCGATGCCGGCCACCGTGCGCAGCTGCGCCACCGGGCTACTGCCGCTGCGGCTGTTGACCTTCAGCACCGGCCATCCACGCTTGGCGGCGACGGCCGCCAACTTGCCCGCCGGGTTCGTCGGACGCGGATTGCCGACGAGGTACATCAGCGCGACGTCCTCGTCGCCGTCGGCATAGAAGTAACTCTTGGCGAGGTCGATACCGTGGTCGGCCGAAAACGTCTGCACCGCACGCGCTTTGCCCGGCCCCCAGATGATCGGCGTCTTGACCTCACCGGTGATGCGGCCGTCGTCGTCGGTCTCGAAGACGTTGCTCAGCACGTTGTCGATGCCGAGGAATCTGGCGACCGGGTCCACCTGGACGGTCAACGCCGATGAGCTCAGCACGACGGTGTGGCCGCGCGCCTGATGGGCGCGCACCAACGCCCGCATCTCGGGATAGATCCGCTTCTGGACGTGCTGGACGAACAGCCGCTCCCCCAGTTCGTCGAGGTCGCTGATCGAGTTGCCGTGCAGCATGCGAGCGCCCTTGCCGATGAGATCCTCGAACTCCGACCGTCCGAGCTGATGGTTGAGCCCCGCCTGGACCATGCCGATGAACTCGCCGACGCTCATCTGCCCGCGGCGCAACCGATCCTGCGTCATCAGGACGCCGGTGTATCCGGCGACGAGGGTGCCGTCGAGGTCGAAGAACGCCCCCACCTCGGGGCCCTGCGGGCTCGCCTCGACCTCCGCGACCGATCCCGGCAAGCGGAGGACGACGTTGTCGCCGTGGCGGCTGTTCTGCCCGTTCTGCGAACTCATTGCGCGGCACCCTCATTGGTCGAGATGGACACCGACGTCGGCGCGATTGCCGCATCGGAGGTGAACGAGGCAGGCGTCGACCGTCCGTCGCCGCCGAGCGCGAGGACCTCGTCGAAGCCGGCTTGGAGGCATCGCGCCCACAGCGCTTCGTCGGCGATCGCCGCGCGGTCGTAACGGGTGGTGATCGTGCAGTAGCCGGCGCGCGACACCAGGACGACCATCATGGCCACCCCCGGCAGCGGCCCAATCCCGTAGTGGCGCAGGATCTTCGCACCCGCGATGAACGTATCGCCCGGGTAGATGGGCACGTTGCTCGCCTGGACGTCGGAATTGACCACCGACCCGGCCACCGACTCGAGGATGGCGTCGGGCAGCAGGCTGATCAACGGCGCCATGGCACCGACCATGTCGATGGCGCGTTCCTCGCGCTTGACCATCATCTGCTTGCGCACCTTCTGGACGCGCTTGGCCGGATCGACGACGCCGACCGGCGCGGCGAGGTTGACCCCGGCGAAACGGTTGCCCCCCGCGGGGTCGTCGTCGGAACGCAAGTTGACCGGGACGGCCATGGGCAGGGTGGCCACGGGAATGCCCTTGGCTTCGTGGTAGAGCCGCAGGGCCCCGCACAGGCCGGCGAGGTAGGCATCGTTGATGGACCCGCCCGCCGCCTTCGACGCCCGGTGCAGATCGCCGAACACGATGTCGATCGCCTCGGTGCGCGATGCCAGGCTGCGCCGGCGCAGCAACGGCGACGGGTCGGCGACCGGGCCCATCACGCGGGCGCTCGACCGCGCGTAGTTGACCACGCCGCCGACCGCGGACACCGGATCGCGGACGACCCGTCCGAGTACCGAGGCCGCGCCACCGACCGCTCCGCGCAGGCCACCCGCGAGTGAACCGGGGAGCCGGCTCAAGCCCTCCCGCATGAGGTCATTGGGCGAGAGGTCCTCGGGGATGGGGAGCGGCGCGACGTCGGCCGGTGGTGGGTCGCGTTCGAGGTCGTAGATGTTGGCAAACATCTCGATGGCGCCGACGCCGTCGGTGACGGCATGGCTGAGGTGCAGCATCGACGCCGCGGTGCCGTCGGCCAGGCCCTCGACGAGCGTTGCCGTCCAGAGCGGCCGGGAGATGTCCATGGGCGATTGCACGGCAACCTCGGCCAGGTCGAGCACCTCACGCAGTGTCCCCGGCGCGGGCACCCGCACCCGCCGGACGTGGAAGTCGATGTTGAAGTCGGGGTCGATGACCCAGCGTGGGGCCGCCGTCGGCAGCGTCGGCATGACGACCTTCTGCCGCAGGCGCAGAACCTTGCGCGACGCGTTCTCGAAGCGGGACCGGTAGCGCTCCCAGTCCGGCGCAGCGTCGAGCAGCTCGACGCCCATGATTCCCGAGCGGGTGCGCGGATTTGCCTCACCACGGTGCAGCAACTGATCGACGGCACTCAGTTCCTCGGGCAGTTCGGCCGCGTCCATCTCCGGCACGTCGGTCATCGTTTGCCGATCCCCTTTCGTCACCACTGAGTGCGGAGCCCACGCTAGTCGGCGGCTTGTCTGTGCGGGTCGCATTACCGGTGTTGCAAGGCTGTCGGCAGGTGGGATGGAGATAGACTCTCCTGCGCGTTGCCTCCGTAGCTCAGTCGGATAGAGCAAGGGCCTTCTAATCCCTAGGTCGCAGGTTCGATTCCTGCCGGGGGCGCCAGCGTGCGATGGCAGACGTTTCGTCGTGAGGCCTGTGTCGGTCGTGCCGAGGGTGGACACCGTCGCACCCCTCATCCCCCGAGCAGGATCGCGACCCCCACCACGATGAGGACGACCGGCAGTAGGACGTGGCCCCAGCGGCTCAGGAGGCTGGCGATGGCCGGCCGGGTGGCCAGGTACCTGCCGGCGACGAGCAACCCGGCGAGCAGAACGAGGAACACCACCACGTACAGGGCGGTACGGGTGGCCCCGGACGTCGCGAACACCGGCACGTAGACGCCGACGTTGTCACCGCCGTTGGCAAACGTGACAGCCGCGACCGACCACGTCGTCGGTCCGCCGCCGCGGCGCACGCCGTCATCCGCGCTCCGACGGTGGCGCCACGTCTGCCAGGCGGCGTTCAGACCGAGGGTCAGCGGAATGAGGCCGAGGTAGTGGATCGAGGACTCCGGCAAGAACGTCGCGCCGTAGGCGGCGGCCACGGCGATGGCAAGGATGCCGACGAACCCCAGGTACTGGCCGACCGCGATGCGTGCCGTTGCTCCGTCCCTGCCTGCGCCCTGCGCGAAGAACAGGGCCAACATCACCAGATCGTCGACATTGGTGACCGCGAACAGGATTGCCGCCTGTAGGGCTAGACCCAGAGTCGTCATCCCGTCCAATCCGTCGGCTGTCCCGGGCCAGACTCTACGGCCGTGGACGCCCCCGGAGGTTCCCGCTTGGTGATCCCGTCCGATCTGTACCGCTACCTACTCCGCGACGCGTGTCTGACTGACCAATGGGCGGTTCAGACGGGCAGTCGAACCGATCGTCATGGCAGGCGCAAAACCGTTGTCAGGAGCCACTTTTGGGAGTCGTCGGTCGGTCTTCAGCCGGCACTGACGTGGGTTCATCGGAATCGGCCGCCTTACCCGCGGCTGCGCTGGGTCGCGCTGCGCCTCCGCTGTGCGACGCCGCGCTCGGAGCGTCGTCGACGGCCTTGGCGTCTGATGCGTCGCCGTCCCCATCGCCCTCTCGCTCGTCGACGTCGGCGAGTCGGCCGTGTTTCCCGACGCGGTCCTGTTGCTTGAGAGCGTCGACCTCTTCCTTGCTCGAGTGTGCGTCGCTACTGGCGGCATCGAGCGAGCCATCGTCGTGTGAGGCTCCGCTGCCGCGCAGCGGCGTGTCAGAAGCAGCGGCCTTCGAAGCATCGCTGACGTCGCCATCATCGGAGCCATCCGCACTCCGGCTACCGGGAGCGGCGACCGCGTCGGCATCCTTGACTCGAGGAACCTCCACGAAGTCTCGAGCCGTGCGTGCCTCGGGAGCCGTCGACGTCTCAGCTGCGTTCTTGGCAGCCGCCTGACTCTTGGCCAACTCGTAGAGATCCTTTGCACGTCTAGCTCCATCTATCGCCTTGTTTCTGGCGTTCGAGGCGTCGGTCAGTTCGTTCTGATATGGCACCAACCTGGCCAGGTACTCGTCGTTCGTCTGGTTGGTCTGACGGCCTGTGACGGAGGGGTCTTCGTAATCTCGCAGGGCCTTGTCGTATCTCGCCTGAGCATCCGCGAGGGCCTTGTCCGCTGCCTCAGAGGCCTTCCGAGCTTCTTCGACCTTGTCCGAGGCGGCGTTCTTGTCCGCTGCCGCTTTATCGTCGGCCGCTTTCTTGTCCGCGGTGGCCTTCTCATCAGCCGCCTTCTTCTCATCCGCAGCCTTCTCATCTGCAGCCTTCTTGTCTGCCGCGGCCTTTTCGTCAGCAGCCTTCTTCTCGTCGGCCGCATTCTCATCTGCAGCCTTCTTGTCTGCCGCAGCCTTCTCGTCGGCGGCTTTCTTATCAGCGGCAGCTTTCTCGTCAGCAGCCTTCTTCTCAGCTGCAGCCTTGTCCGCGGCAGCCTGGTCGGCCGCAGCCTTCTCGTCGGCGGCTTTCTTATCAGCGGCGGCTTTCTCGTCAGCGGCCTTCTTCTCAGCTGCAGCCTTGTCCGCGGCGGCCTGGTCCGCCGCAGCCTTCTCGTCAGCAGCCTTCTTGTCAGCGGCAGCTTTTTCATCAGCAGCTTTCTTCTCAGCTGCAGCCTTGTCCGCGGCGGCCTGGTCGGCGGCGGCCTTCTCGTCAGCCGCCTTCTTGTCCGCGGCAGCCTTTTCATCAGCGGCCTTCTTCTCAGCTGCAGCCTTGTCCGCGGCAGCCTGGTCCGCCGCAGCCTTCTCGTCAGCCGCCTTCTTGTCCGCGGCAGCCTTTTCATCAGCAGCCTTCTTCTCCGCCGCGGCCTTGTCCGCGGCAGCCTGGTCCGCCGCAGCCTTCTCGTCGGCAGCCTTCTTGTCGGCGGCCGCCTTTTCATCAGCAGCCTTCTTGTCGGCGGCAGCTTTCTCATCAGCGGCCTTCTTGTCCGCTGCGGCCTTGTCCGCGGCAGCCTGGTCCGCCGCGGCCTTCTCGTCGGCAGCCTTCTTGTCCGCGGCAGCTTTCTCATCAGCGGCCTTCTTGTCCGCTGCGGCCTTGTCCGCGGCAGCCTGGTCCGCCGCAGCCTTCTCGTCAGCAGCCTTCTTCTCGTCGGCCGCCTTCTCATCTGCAGCCTTCTTGTCCGCGGCGGCCTTGTCCGCGGCGGCCTTGTCCGCGGCGGCCTTCTCGTCGGCAGCCTTCTTGTCGGCGGCGGCTTTTTCATCGGCAGCCTTCTTGTCCGCGGCGGCCTGGTCGGCGGCGGCCTTCTCGTCAGCAGCCTTCTTGTCCGCGGCAGCTTTCTCATCAGCGGCCTTCTCGTCGGCAGCCTTCTTGTCCGCCGCGGCCTTGTCCGCGGCAGCCTGGTCCGCCGCAGCCTTCTCGTCAGCAGCCTTCTTGTCCGCGGCAGCCTTTTCATCAGCGGCCTTCTTGTCCGCGGCGGCCTTGTCCGCGGCAGCCTGGTCCGCCGCAGCCTTCTCGTCGGCAGCTTTCTTATCGGCGGCGGCCTTCTCATCAGCAGCCTTCTTATCGGCGGCAGCTTTCTCATCAGCGGCCTTCTTCTCAGCTGCAGCCTTGTCCGCGGCGGCCTGGTCAGCCGCGGCCTTCTCGTCGGCCGCCTTCTTCTCGTCAGCAGCCTTCTTCTCGTCAGCGGCTTTTTCGTCAGCAGCCTTCTTGTCCGCGGCAGCCTTTTCATCAGCGGCCTTCTTATCGGCTGCGGCCTTGTCCGCGGCAGCCTGGTCCGCCGCAGCCTTCTCGTCAGCAGCCTTCTTCTCGTCGGCCGCCTTCTTCTCGTCGGCCGCTTTCTCATCAGCAGCCTTCTTATCGGCGGCAGCTTTCTCATCAGCGGCCTTCTTGTCCGCGGCGGCCTTGTCCGCGGCAGCCTGGTCCGCCGCAGCCTTCTCGTCAGCAGCTTTCTTATCGGCGGCGGCCTTCTCATCAGCAGCCTTCTTGTCCGCGGCGGCTTTTTCATCAGCAGCCTTCTTCTCAGCTGCAGCCTTGTCCGCGGCGGCCTGGTCAGCCGCGGCCTTCTCGTCAGCAGCCTTCTTCTCGTCAGCAGCCTTCTTCTCGTCAGCAGCCTTCTTCTCGTCGGCCGCCTTCTCATCAGCAGCCTTCTTGTCCGCCGCGGCTTTGTCCGCGGCAGCCTGGTCCGCCGCAGCCTTCTCGTCGGCGGCTTTCTTATCGGCGGCGGCTTTTTCATCAGCGGCCTTCTTCTCGGCTGCGGCCTTGTCCGCGGCAGCCTGGTCGGCCGCGGCCTTCTCGTCGGCGGCCTTCTTGTCGGCGGCAGCTTTCTCGTCAGCAGCCTTCTTCTCAGCTGCAGCCTTGTCCGCGGCAGCCTGGTCCGCCGCGGCCTTCTCGTCGGCAGCCTTCTTCTCGTCGGCAGCCTTCTTCTCGTCGGCCGCCTTCTCATCTGCAGCCTTCTTGTCCGCTGCGGCCTTGTCCGCGGCAGCCTGGTCCGCCGCAGCCTTCTCGTCGGCAGCCTTCTTCTCGTCGGCCGCCTTCTCATCTGCAGCCTTCTTCTCAGCTGCGGCCTTGTCCGCGGCAGCCTGGTCCGCCGCAGCCTTCTCGTCAGCAGCCTTCTTATCGTCAGCAGCCTTCTTCTCGTCAGCAGCCTTTTTCTCGTCAGCAGCCTTCTTCTCGTCGGCCGCCTTCTCATCTGCAGCCTTCTTGTCCGCCGCGGCCTTGTCCGCGGCAGCCTGGTCCGCCGCAGCCTTCTCGTCAGCAGCCTTCTTATCGGCGGCGGCTTTTTCATCAGCAGCCTTCTTGTCCGCTGCGGCCTTGTCCGCAGCAGCCTGATCCGCTGCAGCCTTCTCGTCAGCGGCTTTCTTATCGGCGGCGGCCTTTTCGTCAGCAGCCTTCTTCTCATCGGCTGCCTTCTTCTCATCGGCTGCCTTCTTCTCGTCGGCCGCCTTCTCATCTGCAGCCTTCTTGTCCGCCGCAGCCTTCTCGTCGGCGGCTTTCTTATCGGCGGCGGCTTTTTCATCAGCGGCCTTCTTCTCGGCTGCGGCCTTGTCCGCGGCGGCCTGGTCGGCCGCAGCTTTCTCGTCAGCAGCCTTCTTGTCCGCGGCCGCCTTTTCATCTGCAGCCTTCTTCTCAGCTGCCGCCTTGTCCGCCGCCGCCTTGTCCGCCGCGTCCTTATCTGCAGCAGCCTTGTCCGCCGCAGCCTTCTCGTCGGCAGCCTTCTTGTCCGCCGCAGCCTTCTCGTCAGCAGCCTTCTTCTCAGCCGCAGCTTTCTCGTCAGCAGCCTTCTTGTCCGCGGCCGCCTTATCATCTGCAGCCTTCTTCTCAGCTGCCGCTTTGTCCGCCGCCGCCTTGTCCGCCGCGTCCTTATCTGCAGCAGCCTTGTCCGCGGCAGCCTTGTCGTCAGCAGCCTTCTTGTCGGCCGCAGCCTTCTCAGCGGCCGCCTTCTTGTCATCCGCAGACTTCTTGGCGGCAGCCGCCTTCTTCTCGTCAGCCGCCTTCTTCTCGTCAGCCGCCTTCTTCTCGTCCGCTGCCTGCTTATTGGCCTTGCCCGCATCAGAGCCCGTAGGCGGCAGAAGGTGTTTCACCGCTTGGGCGAGTGCATCGCCGATTTCCTTGAACGGATCCTTGAACCCGGGAGGTGCCTTCAGCCAACCGTTGTTGATTGCCAGACTGAACGGGTACACGCTGTGCGCCTTCGCGTTTGGCCCCAGGCCGATCGCCAGACTCAGGGGCGCACTCTTGCAGCCATACCCGAGATTGAAACCGGAGAACGAAACGCACGTGGCCGCTGCTTCCGGGGCGGCGCCCACTGCGGTACCCACCAACGTACTGGTGGTCACGGCCCCCGAGATCAGCGCCAATGTGCGAATGGCTCGCTTGCTTCCAGCCCGGTGCTTGGCCATCGACCTTCTCTTCTTCAGTATGAATACGACTGATGCAGACCTGCATCAACGCGAAAAGGTAACAGCGGCAACACGAATCGTCTGAGGCGCAATTGAACAGCGATACGACGCGGGCGGGCGACCAGGATGGCCGAGTGGCCGCTCGACCGGTCGGGATCATCCGAGCCCTGGGCCGGCGATCGGCCTGCGGCCCAAAGTGAATTTGGTTGCCGAAGAACGCGATCCGGTCACGACGTAAGAATGCAGGGAGCGCCCTGGCGTCACCACGGGCGAAGAACCCCATCACACGTCAACCGTGTCCGTCTCCCCACCCGCGGCGTCCGCGGCATTTGCACACCCCGCCGAGCAAGCGAGCCCACGAGCCCGGCCGCAGCGGCGGCACCCCGTGCTGGGGATTCAGGAGCGTCGATGCGGGTAAGGGCTACACATGCAGCCCGCCAGCACCTTCTTCGACGTTCTCATCGTCGGCGGCGGCAATGCCGGAATCAGCGCTGCCGCGCTTCTCCTCCGACGCGGCATCACCAACGTCGCCGTCATCGAACCCCAACTCGTCCACACCTACCGCCCGCTACTGTCCTACGTCGGCGCCGGTGAGGCGTCGCTCGACCGCGCCGAACGCACGCAGCGCTCAGTGACGCCCAAGGGGTGCAGGTGGATTCGCGATGCCGCGGTCGCCGTGGACGCGACCGAGCACACGGTGCGCTGTGCCAGCGGCGCGGTCTACGGCTACCGCGACCTCGTGCTCGGCACCGGCCTGGTGCCCGACGACGAGGCACTGCCGGGCAGCTGCTCCGCAGCCGCCTCGCCTGCGGTTTCCAGCAACTACCTCGATCGCGCTGAGAAGACGTGGCAGCTGGTGCGGTCCATGCGACGCGGCCAGCATGCCGTGTTCACCGTGCCGCGCCCCCCGGTGAGCTGCACGGGCACGACGATCAAGCCGCTGTTCCTCGCCGCCGCCCGCTGGAGGGGGCTCGGCGTCGACATCACCCTGGTCATCGACCGACCCCATCTGCTCGGTGTGCCCGACCTGGATCGCAGGCTGCAGCGGGCGCTCGACGACCACGGCGTTCGGGTGCTGCACGGCACCGCGGTCACGGCGCTGCACCCCGAGCGGAACGCGGTGACGGTGAGCGGACCGACGGGCACCACCGACGTCGGCTACGACATGCTGCATCTCGTCCCGCCCTTCCGCGGACCGGATTGGGTGTGTGATTCCGGTCTGGCCGCCGACGGCCTCGGGCTGGTCGACGTCGACCCGCGCACGTTCCGTCATCGCGCCCACCCCGACGTCTGGGCCGCCGGCGACGGCGCGACGGTGGACACCGACCCGTCCGGCGGAGCGTTGCGCCGGCAGGTCAAGATCCTCGTCGGCAACCTGCTCGCCGCACGCGCCGGCGACGGTTTCGAGGAGTACGACGGGTACACCGTGGCGCCGATCGCCACCGACGCCCACCGACTGATCGCCGCCGAGTTCGACCGCACGGGGACGGTGACGTCGTCGCTGCCGTCGGTCCTCGACCCTCTGAAGCCACGGCGTAGCGCGTGGGCGTTCGATCGCTACGCCCTGCCGCAGAGCTATTGGCACCTGATTCTGAAGGGTCGTATCTGAGATGACCATGCCCGCGTCGACCGCCGACGCACCCGTGCTGTGGGTACCGTCGCGGGTGCTCGTCACCCGCTCGGCCGCCGAACTCCCCCACGGCGCCGACATCGTCGCGCGCTGTGAAGCCGCCGGTGTCAACGACATTGAGCTGCTCTCGGGCGATCGTCTTCCGTCGTTGAAGGGTGAGGACGAGCGGTCGACCTACGCCATGGCCAAGCGCACGCTGGCGGTGGTGGTCGCACCACCGTCGAAGCTTCGGCCCCAACCCATTCCGCCCAGCGCCGACTGGCGCATCGACCTCGCCACCGGATGCCCGGGCCATTGCCAGTACTGCTACCTCGCCGGCTCGCTGTCCGGGCCGCCGATCACGCGGGTGTATGCGAATCTGCCCGAACTCCTGTCGCAGATGGACGATTACGTGGGGCAGGGCACCGTCACGTCGGCCTCGATCGACCGCGCCGACGAAGGAACGACCTTCGAGGTGTCGTGCTACACCGATCCCCTTGCGCTGGAGCATCTCTCGGGTTCTCTGTCGACGACGATCAGACACGTCGGCGAGCACTCCTGGGCCGGGCCCGTCGGGCTGCGCTTCACCACGAAGTACGACAACGTCGCGCCGCTGCTCGACCTCCCGCACGGTCGCCGGACCCGCGTTCGCGTGTCGGTCAACGCCGACGAGATCGCCGGCCGCTTCGAAGGCGGTACGGCGCGGCTGCCCAAGCGCATTCACGCGCTGAGGCGTCTGGGCCTGGCGGGCTACCGCATCGGTCTGACCATCGCGCCGATCATGCCCGTTCCGGATTGGCGGGAGGGCTACGGCGCCCTGCTCGCCGACGTCGCCGAGGCCGTCGCCGACGTCCCCGATCTGGACCTGACGGTCGAATGCATCACCCACCGCTTCACCGCCATCAGCAAGGACGTGCTGACCGGCTGGTACCCGAGGACCAAGCTCGAGATGGACGAGCCCAGTCGCACGCGCAAGTTCGGCAAGTTCGGCGCCGCGAAGTACGTCTACCCCAAGGACACGATGTCCGAGCTGCGGTCGTGGTTCACGGCCGAACTCGAGCAGACCCTGCCGCAGGCCCGGCTCCTGTACTGGACGTGATCGCCGGGGTTGGTAGCGTCCCGTGCGATGTCTGACGACCCACTGGACAACCCCGTCTACGCCTCGCTGACCGGTCCGCACGCACACTTCGCCCGCCGGCTCGAGCACTCCGCGCGCTATCCCACCGAGGTCGCGGCCTTCGCCGGATTCGCCGGACCGCCGTCGGCCGACGACTGGGCCGACATGGCCGAGATATCAAGGCCTGCAAGCGTTCTCCTACTGACCGGCGTCACGGGCGACCCGCCTCCCGACTGGCAGGTCGTCGACCGCATCCCCGGTGTCCAACTGGTCGACGACGGCGTGGTCGCGGCTGCGGACGCCGACGCCGTGCGGCTGGGTCCCGACGACGTGCCCGAGATGATGGCGCTGGTCGAGAGGACCCGGCCGGGGCCGTTCTTCGCGCGCACGATCGAACTCGGCACGTACCTCGGCGTGCGCCGCGGCGGCAGGCTCGTCGCGATGGCGGGCGAACGGATGCACCCGCCGGGACACACCGAGATCAGCGCGGTGTGCACTGCCCCCGAGCACCGCGGCCAGGGACTGTCCACGCGGCTGGTGCATGCCGTCGCCCACCAGATCCACGCCAGGGGCGAGACGCCGTTCCTGCACGCCTCGGCGTCCAACGAGAACGCCATCCGGCTCTACCGGTCGCTGGGGTTCCGGTTGGTTCGAACGCCGACGTTCCTCGCCGTCCGCGTGCCACCGACGCGCTGACCGTGCGGCGTGTCGTCGCTCAGGTCAACCGATCTCGACGGCTACCCGCACACTCGGCGCACGGACCCGGCGTCCAGGTTGCCCCAGCCGACGCCCGTACGCTGTCGCGATGCCCGTGCACGAGATCGTCTTCATCGCACTCGCCGCATTCGGGGCAGGTGCGATCAACGTCGTCGCCGGTTCGGGCACGCTGATCACCTTTCCCACGCTCGTCGCGTTCGGCTTCGACCCGGTGGTCGCCACCATCTCCAACGGCATCGGCCTGGTGCTCGGCAACGTCTCGGGGGTGTGGGGCTACCGGCGGGAGCTCAGCGGCCAGTGGCCGCGGCTGCGCTGGCAGATTCCGGCGGTCGGGGTCGGCGCGGTGATCGGGTCGTTCCTGCTGCTGCTCCTGCCGGTCAGCACGTTCCTCGCGGTGGTGCCGGTGCTGCTGGTGCTGTCGCTGATCCTCGTCGTGACGGGTCCGCGCATTCAGCGGTGGGCGCGCAGGCATGCCGAGGAGAAGGGCGAGTCGGCCGAGGAACTGTCGCGCAACCGGATGGCGACCCTGACCGGTGGCAACTTCCTGGTCGGCATCTACGGCGGCTACTTCACCGCCGCCCAGGGCATCATGCAGATCGCGCTCATGGGCGCGCTGCTTCCCGAGTCGATGCAGCGGATGAACGCGACCAAGAACGTCCTCACCCTCGTCGCCAACGTCGTCTCGGCCATCGCCTACGTCGCGCTGGCCGCCGGCCGGGTCGACTGGCCGGCGGCGATCATCATCGCGGCGGGCTCGTTCATCGGGGGCCTCGCGGGCGCACGGTGGGGGCGCCTGCTCTCCCCCACGGCCCTGCGCGCGGTCATCGTCGTCGTCGGCCTCGTCGGTCTGTGGCGTCTGCTCTTCTAGACCGCCGGCCTCACGGAACGGGGACGCCCTCCTTGAGGAAGTACAGGCCCGAGACGGTGCCGTCGCCGTGGACGGACAGCCGGAACTGCCCGGGCCGATTCGCCATCTGCAGGGGCACGTTCACGACGGTGAGGTCATCGCGCGGCGTGTCCTGCGGGTCGCCGTGGGACTGGTAACCACCCTGCAATTGCTGATAGGCACTCCAGGCCTGGCCGAGCATGTTCGGGGGCAAGCGCTTCTGCAGCGTCGGGTCGAACGGGGCGGCCGCCGCCACGAAGTCGCCGGCCACGATGTGGTCCAGGGTGGCCAGCGCCAGCTCGTCGGGGGTCGCGGCGGCCGCGGGCGGTGCCAGCGCGCCGGCTCCGAGGAGGGCGGCCGCGACGCCGACGACGAGGGTGCGCAGGGGACGGGACGACATGACCGACATGCTAGGCCCGCTATACCGACGAGTCGGCCGTGTCGAGTCCGGCCAACACGTCGTCGATGGTGTCAAAGGGCGTCGTCCCCGCCATGTCGCGGCTGATGCGCCCGGCCGCCGCGTGGTAGCGATCCGTCGACATGATGCGCTGCACGGCGTCGGCGATCGCGTCGGGCGTCGGCCGGTCGGTCTTGAGGTCGATGCCCGCGCCGATGAACTCGATCCTGGCGGCGATCTCGGGCTTGTCCGCCGTGCGACCCGCCACGATCAGGGGGATGCCGTGCAGCAACGCGTGCTGCACGCCGCCGTAGCCCCCGTTGGTGATCATGATGTCGACGTGCGGCAGCAGGGCACCGTAGGGCACGTAGTCGGTCATCACGGCATTCGCTGGGACGGATCCGGCGAACGACGGCTGATCGGGTAGCCCCGAGGTGGCGATCACCAGGACGTCGTCGCGGTCGGCCAGCGCATCGAGCGTCGGCTGCAGCAGCTGACCATGGTCGCGGTTGTCCCAGGTGCCCTGGGTGACGTGCACGACCGTCCTGTCGCACGCCGCGCCGGACCGCCACGACGGGAGACCGTCCACCTCCCCGGCGGGGGCCACGCCTGCGGGATCCACGTCGACGAGGTGCTCGGCGATCACCGGACCGGTGAACGTCACCGACGACGGCAGATCCCGCCGCGGGTACTCCGTGCCGGGCACGGTGAGCTGCAGCATGCGGTCGGCCAGCTTGGGCCAGTCGGTCAGGAACACCGGTGACGGCGCGGCGCCGACGCTGCGCAGCGCGGCGTTCAGGCGCGACTGCACGTCGGCGAACAACACGTTCTGGACGAACCAGTTCATGGACCCGTAACCGAGCCACGACCGGGGATGCCAGCCGATGCCGAAGGACGGGGTGTCGACGCTGGAGAGCATGAGCGGTCCGACGCCGCACACCACCAGCGGCGGACGACTGCCCTCGATCAGCAGCAGCGGAAGCGCTCCGGTGAAGGCCATGTCGACCAGCACCGCGTCGACGGGCGCGGCGTCCAGCTGAGCCCGCAGTCCGCGGTACTGCGCGGCCAGCGGCTCGATGAACATGGCCCGCATGTCGGTCCGTCCTGACAACCACAGATCCACCATCGGCGGCGACTTCAGCAGCGTCGAGTGATACCGCGGCGGCTGCGGCTGGGCGTCGGCGGGCAGCGCCGCCGCCGTGATGCCGAACCGACTGATCGCGCCGTCGAACTGGGCTCCGCTGAGGAAGGTGACGTCGTGGCCGCGACGGTGGAGGTCGGCGGCGATGCCCAGCATCGGCATCACGTGTCCGGCGAGCGGACTGGCGGCCACCAGATAGCGCGCCACGTCACACTCCTTCGCCACTCTCGGATCGACCTCGACTGCCACGATAGCTGGGAGCCATACCGCCGCCATGGAGCGAATGCCCGCTGCCACGGCCGTCGACACCACGCGAAGCTCAGTTTGCCGGGACCGACGGCGGGTATGTCGCCAGCACATGAACACTTCACGATCGGTCCCCGTCGCGCGGCCCCTGCCGTCATGACGGCCGCGCCAACGCGGGTGGTGGTGACCGGCGCCTCGGGCAACGTCGGGTCGGGTGTCCTGCGCGCACTCGCCGCCCAGCTGCCCGACGTCGAGGTCGTCGGCGTCTGCCGGCGGCCGCCCACCGAGGGCGCGATCTACGAGCGCGTTCGGTGGCATGCGGTCGACCTGTCCGCCCCCGATGCCGCCGCGCGTCTGGCTCCGGCGATGCAGGGCGCGGACGCCGTCATCCACCTCGCGCTCGCCGTCCGCCCGGTCCGTGACGAGGAATACCTCTACCGCGCCAATGTCCTTGGCTCGCAAGCGGTTCTGACGGCCATGGCGTCGGCCGGGATCGACCAGCTGGTCTACGCGTCGAGCCTCGGCATCTACGCCGCGGGGGCGACGGCGCCGGTGCGCGAGGACTGGCCCGACACCGGGCAGGCGACGTCGATCTACAGCCGCCACAAGGTCGTCGTCGAGCGCATCCTCGACCAGTTCGAGCTCGAGCATCCCGAGATCGCGGTGGCCCGCTTCCGTCCGACCGTCGTCGTGCAGCGCGAGGCGGCGTGGCTGATCCGCTCGCTCTACCTCGGGCCCTTCATCCCCAGGACGCTGCTGGAGCTGATGCGCGATCGCCGGCTGCCCGTCCTGCCGCTGCCCGCGGGTCTCGGCCTGCAGTTCGTGCATGCCGACGACGTGGGCGACGCCGTGATCCGACTGCTGACGCAGCGGGCCGAGGGCTCCTTCAACGTGGCCGCCGACGCGTTGGACACCCGTGAGGTCGCGGCCCTCGTCGGCGCGCGCCCCGTCGAGCTGAACCCGGGCTTGGTGCGGCGCATGGTCTCGGCGCTCAGCGGCGCCCGCGTCGTGGCGGTGACTCCCGGCTGGTACGACGTCGCCACCAACACCCCGCTGATGGACACCTCGAAGGCGCGCGACGAGTTGGGTTGGGAGCCGACGCGGTCCTCGACGAGCAGCGCGCTGGAACTGCTCGACGGCCTGGCCGAGGGCGCCACCGGATTGAGCGCCGCGACGGGACGAGACGACAAGTCCGCCACCGTGATTCGCGAGCGGGTACAGCGCGCCCACGACGTCAGCCTGCTGCTCTGGGGCGCGACGGCGTTCGCCCGCGCGCTCGGGGTCAGGCACGCGTGGGCACCGCAGGCCGTGGCCGCGGCGACGAACCTCGCCGCCGGCACGCCGATGGCGCTGGAGCGGGTGCGCGAGCGGCGTCGCGACCCCGTCGCGCTGATCGCCCCCGTGGCCGTCATGGCGGCCGTGGGCACCAGCTTGCGCGGCGGTTGGGCGCCGGTCGCCGCGACCGCCGTCCTGCAGCTGCTCAATGCGAGCGAACGGCGTCGCGCCGCGGTGACATGATCGGCTTCCTCCCGCGAGGGATGTGCAATGAGGTGACGAGGACATGAATCAGATTGAGCCAGTTGAGGTTTCGCAGGTAGTAGTGGTCACCGGCGCCTCCTCGGGAATTGGCAGGGAGACCGCCATTCGCTTCGCGGGCAGGCACGCGCGCCTCGCGCTGGCCGCCCGCTCGGAGGAGACGCTCGAGGAGGTCGCCGAGGAATGCCGGGCGGCCGGCGCCGCCGGAGTGCTGGTGCATCCCACCGACATCGCCGACGCCCAGCAGGTGCAGAGTCTCTTCGACGCGGCCATCACCGAGTTCGGCCGGATCGACGTCGCGGCGCAATGCGCGGCGATCACGGCGTTCGGCCGGTTCGAGGACGTCCCCGTCGAGGTGTTCGACGGCATCGTGCGGACGAACCTCCTCGGCGCCGCGAACGTCGCGAGGGCGGCGCTGGCGCACTTCCAGTCGGAGGGGTCCGGGCACCTCGTGCTGGTGGGCTCGCTGCTGGGCCGCACGGCCGTGCCGTTCCAATCCGCCTACGTGGTGAGCAAGTTCGCGCTGCGCGGGTTGGTCCGCGTCCTGCGACAGGAGAACCGCCGCTTCCCCGGAATCCGGGTGCACGGCATCTACCCTGGTCCGGTGGACACCCCGGTGTACAGCACGGCGGGCAACTACTTCGGCCGCGCGCCGAGAGTCCCACCCACCGCGGTGTCGCCCGGCACGATCGTCGGCGCCATCGTCCGCGCCACCGACGGCCGCCGCTCCAGCGAGCGCCAGGTCGGCTGGATGAACCGGCCGGCGATCTTCACCTACGCCGTACTGCCCGCTCTCTTCGATGCGGTCATCGGGCCGTTCCTGCGGGTGGTGGCCTTCACGTCCGGACCCGTCGAGTCGACGTCGGGCAACGTGTTCGACCCACCGCCTACCCCGGGCGGCCGCGCGAGCGACGGCGCCGCCCGCCCCGCGGGCTGACCGCCCTCGCCCATGACGGCACTGGGGTTCGCCGCCGCATCCCCGTCGCTGATGGACGGTTGGCTGCCGGTCACCGCCCAGGTGGTGACCGCGGTGCTCCTGTTCGCAGCGGTCGGCTACCGGTCGCGGCGCTGGCTGGTGGTGGGCATGCCCGCGCTGGTGGCCCTCGGGGTCGCGGCGGCGCTCGTCGCGCACTCGGTGTTCACGACCCTCGGGCTGGCGAGCGAACCGGCGCCGCTCGCGTTGTGGGTCTGGGTGGCGCTGACGGCGCTGGCGCTGGGCAACCTGGTGGCGGGATGGCGCGGTGACGGGTGGGCGCGGCGCAACCTCTGCGCACTGGCCACCTCGCTGTGCCTGTTGAGCACCGGCCTGACCATCAACGGCTGGATCGGGTACTTCCCGACGGTCTACACCGCGTGGAATCAGCTGACGTCGGGCCCGCTGCCCGACGAGACGGACTGGGCCGCGGTACGGGAGCGTCAGCGGGTGGCCGACGGGTCGGGTCCCGGCGCGGTGCTGAAGATCGACACCGGTTCCGCCGCATCGGGTTTCACGCATCGCACCGAATACGTCTACCTTCCGCCCGCCTGGTTTCGCACGACCCCGCCGCCACCGCTGCCGACGGTCATGATGATCGGCGGTCAGTTCAACACCCCGGGTGACTGGCTGCGCGCCGGTGACGCCGTAGCGACGTTGGACGCCTTCGCGACGCAACACGGCGGCAACGCTCCGGTCGCGGTGTTCGTCGATCCCAACGGCTCGTTCGCCAACGACACCGAGTGCGTC
Source organism: Mycolicibacterium madagascariense (assembly GCF_010729665.1). Taxonomy (NCBI): domain Bacteria; kingdom Bacillati; phylum Actinomycetota; class Actinomycetes; order Mycobacteriales; family Mycobacteriaceae; genus Mycobacterium; species Mycolicibacterium madagascariense. Next base: position 4,014,800 of record NZ_AP022610.1, read on the forward strand.
AACGGCTCCCGCGGCAACGCGGCCGACCACCTCACCAAGGACGTCGTGCCGCACGTGATCGCGGCATTCGGCACCAGCCCGCGCCGGTCGGACTGGGGCGTCGTCGGCTTCTCCAGTGGCGGGACGTGCGCGGTCGACCTCACCGTGATGCATCCGGAGCTCTTCAGCGCCTTCGTCGACGTCGCGGGCGATCTCGGCCCGAACGCGGGTGACCGGGAGCAGACGATCGACCGCCTCTTCGGCGGCGACGCGCAGGCGTGGTCGCGGTTCGACCCCGTCACGGCGATGGCGAGACACGGACGGTACACCGGTGTCGCCGGGCTGTTCGTCGTCCCCGAGCCCGACGAGAAGAGCGCGCGGATCGCCCGCACCCTCTGCGATGCGGGCACCGCCCAGGGCATCACCTGCGCGGTGGTCGCGCGTCCGGGTCGCCACGTCTGGCCGTTCGGAAGTACCGCGTTCGCAACGACGTTGCCCTGGTTGGCCGCCACGATCCGAACGCCGGGGGTACCGCCCGCCCCCGTCCCGTGACGCGCGGAACACGTTTCGCACCGATGCCGCTCACCCGGCCGTGGCGCTCACTACGGTGGCAGGGTGGCCGCGCCGATGTTCACCGAACGTGAATACCGGCACCTGCACGCCCGCGGGCGGGGCAGGCTGACGAGCATCGGGCCCGGCGACACCCCGCAGATCCATCCGGTCACCTTCGTCGTCGCCTCGGCGTCGGCCTGCGTCGAGGTCTTCGGCCGGCACCTGCGCGATACGCAGAAGTACCGGAACCTGAGGCGGGACCCCCGGGTGACGCTGGTCGTCGACGACGGTTCGTCCCCGCCGCTCGGGCCCGACCGCGAGCGGGGCCAGGTCGTCGAGATACACGGCGTCGCGGAGCTCGCCGAAGCCGCCTGGCCCGCCGAGCGCGGGTACGGCACCGACATCGTCCGCGTCCGCCCGATCCGCGTCGACGCGTGGAATCTCGACACCCCCGGACATTCCTCCCGCTTCGTGGACTGAACCTGAACGGCCGCACCATGATTCGGATCTCTCCGCCCACCCCTGGCCCGGCCCGGTAGGGTCGACGCGTGCACCCGCTCTCCCTCGACGTCGCCGGGCTCGACGAGCTCCTGGGGCGGTTGCCGACGCTGGCGGGCCTGCCCCGACGGCTCGAGGACCTCCCCGGCGGCCTGACCAATCGCAACGTCAAGGTGACCACGCCGAAGGGCGTCTTCGTCGCCAGGTGCTGTGACACGACGTCGAACCTGTTGGGCATCGACCGCGAGCGGGAATATCTCAACACCAAGGCCGCCGAACGGGCCGGGGTCGGCGCGCCGGTCATCGACTACGCACCCGAACTCGGCATCCTCCTGCTGGGTTACCTGGAGGGAAAGACCCTGTCGGACAGTGACTTCGGACGCGAGGGCGTCATCGCCAAGGCGGCCGCGGCGATCCTGGCGCTGCACCGGGGGCCGCGCTTTCACGGCGACTTCGACATGTTCGAACGGCAGCCGAGTTACCTCGACACCGTGCAGCGCAACGGGTTTCGCATGCCCAGCGACTACCTCGACCACGCGGAGGGGTTCGCCAGGATCCGGGAGGTTCTCGGCACCGGCGACCGGACGACGGTGCCCTGTCACAACGATCTGCTCGCGGGCAACTTCATCGAGGACGGTGACACCGTACGGCTCATCGACTACGAGTACTCCGGCAACAACGATCCGCACTTCGAACTCGGCAACGTGTGGAGCGAATGCGGGCTGACCCTGGACCAGCTCGACGAATTGGTGACCGCCTACCACGGCCGCCGGAGCCGCCGCGCGATCGCGCGGGCCCGCCTGCAGGGCATCGTCGCCAAGTACGGCTGGACCCTGTGGGGATGCATCCAAAGCGCCTCGTGCGCACTGGACTTCGACTTCTGGGGTTGGGCGATGGAGCGCTACGACGGCGCCGTCGCCGAGTTCCGGGGACCCGACTTCGACCGCCTCCTCGCCGACGCGGCCACACCCGACTGAGCCCACCCACCCGATCGGAGCACCATGGCCACCAAACCCCTGCCGGATCGCGCGCGCGTCGTCGTGATCGGTGGCGGCGTCATCGGCACCAGCGTCGCCTATCACCTGACCAAGCTCGGCATCACCGACGTGGTGTTGCTCGAGCAGGGCCAGCTCTCCTCGGGCACGACGTGGCACGCCGCGGGTCTGGTCGGACAGCTGCGGGCCTCGGAGACCCTGACCAGGCTGGTGCAGTACTCCACCGCGCTGTATGCCGAACTCGAGGCCGAGACCGGGCTGTCGGCTGGATACAAGCAGTGCGGGGGCGTGACGGTCGCGCGCACCGAGGACCGCATGACCCACCTGCGCCGCACCGCCACCAGCGCCGCCGCCTTCGGTCTGGAGTGCGAGCTGCTCACGCCGCGGCAGGCGCTCGACCACTACCCGATCATCCGCATCGACGACCTCGTCGGCGCCATCTGGTTGCCCAACGACGGCAAGGCCAACCCCACCGACCTGACGTTCGCGCTGGCCAAGGGCGCCCGCAACCGCGGCGCGGTGGTGATCGAGAGGGTCAGGGTGCTCGACGTGCTGACCCACGCGGGTCGCGTCACCGGCGTACGCACCGACGCGGGCGACGTCGAGGCCGAGATCGTCGTCAACTGTGCCGGGCAGTGGGCCAAGCAGGTCGGCGCGATGGCGGGGGTCAACGTGCCGCTGCACTCCGCCGAGCACTTCTACGTGGTGAGCGAGACCCTCTTCGGGGTGCATCCCGACCTGCCCATCCTGCGCGATCCCGACGGGTACACCTACTTCAAGGAGGAGGTCGGCGGTCTGGTCATCGGCGGCTTCGAGCCGCAGGCCAAGCCGTGGGTGTCCCCCGATGCGATCCCCTACCCGTTCGAATTTCAACTCCTGGAAGAGGATTGGGAGCACTTCGCGATCCTGATGGACAACGCGCTGCTGCGCATCCCGGAGCTCGAACGCACCGGCATCAAGAAGTTCTACAACGGCCCCGAGAGCTTCACCCCGGACAACCAGTTCATCCTCGGCGAGGCACCGGAGGTCGCAAACTTCTTCGTGGGCGCGGGCTTCAACTCGGTCGGCATCGCGACGGCGGGGGGTGCGGGACGGGCACTGGCCGAATGGATCGTCGAAGGGGCTCCGGTCGGTGACCTGACCGGCGTGGACATCCGTCGCTTCGCGCCGTTCCACGGCAACCATCGCTGGCTGCACGACCGCGTCGCGGAAATCCTTGGCGCGCACTACGAAATCCCCTGGCCCAACCGCGAATCGACCACGGCCCGGCCGTTCCGCCGGTCGCCGGTGCACCACCTGCTCGAGTCGGCCGGCGCCCACTTCGGCAGCAGGATGGGCTGGGAGCGGGCCAACTTCTTCGCCCCGGCGGGCGTGGCTCCCGTCCTCGAATATGGTTGGGGCACGCCGAATTGGCTCGCGTGGTCAGCCGCCGAGCAGACCAGCACCCGCACCGGGGTCACGGTGTTCGACCAGACGTCGTTCTCGAAGTACCTCGTCGTCGGGTCGGGCGCCGAGGCCGCACTGCAGTGGCTCTGCACGGCGGACGTCGCCGTACCGGTCGGCCGCACCGTCTACACCGGACTGCTCGACGAGCGGGGGTGCTACCAGTCCGACGTCACCGTCACCCGCACGGGCGCCGAGGAATTCCTCGTCGTCAGCAGTGCGGCCACGACCGAGCGCGACAAGGACCACATTCGCAGGAACCTGCCCGAGGGCGCGACCGCCACCCTGGTCGACGTGACGTCGGCATACGCGGTGTTCGGGGTGATGGGCCCGCGCTCGCGCGAGCTGCTGGCGGAGCTCTCCGACGCCGACCTGACGACGGCCGCGTTCCCGTTCGGCACCAGTCGGATGATCTCGCTGGGCTACGCCACGGTCCGCGCCACCAGGATCACCTACGTCGGCGAGCTCGGCTGGGAACTGTACGTGCCGACCGAGTTCGCGGTGGGCGTGTACGAGGACCTCGTGGCGGCCGGCGCGCGGTTCGGCCTCGCGCGGGGCGGCTACTACGCGATCGAGGCGCTGCGGCTGGAGAAGGGCTACCGCGCGTTCGGCAGGGAGTTGACGCCGAGTGAGAACCCCGTCGAGGCCGGGCTGCTGTTCACCTGCAAGCTCGATACCGACGTCGCGTTCCTGGGCCGCGAGGCGGTCGAGAAGGCCAGGGCCGAGGGACCCCGCAAGAAACTGGTGAGCTTCGCCGTGGAGTCCGCCGAACCGATGCTGTGGGGCGGTGAGCTGATCCTGCGCGACGGCGCCGTGGCCGGACAGGTCACCTCGGGCGCGTGGGGCGAGACGACCGGGGCGTGCGTCGGGCTGGCCTACGTGCGGGCGACCGATCGGGCGACGATCACCGCCGAGTGGGTCGGCGCCGGCAGCTACGAGGTTGAGGTCGCGGGCCGCCGGTATCCGATCACCGTGTCGCTCGCGGCATTGCACGATCCGGCGAACGCGCGCATCCGCGCCTGAGGCGGGTTTCGCCGCCCCGAGGCGGGTAGTACGTAGAGTCGGGACGCCTACCGAAAGGACCCATGACCGAAGCACCCCCACGTCTGAACCAGCGCGACCTGACGGAGGTTCGGCGGATCGTGGATGCCGTGGCCAGCGCGTTCTCCGCGAAGGTCGTCGGACAGCAGCACCTCCGCGAATCCCTGCTCATCGGCCTGCTCGCCGGCGGCCACATCCTGTTGGAGAGCGTTCCCGGGCTGGCGAAGACCACCGCGGCCCGGGTCGTCGCAGAGTCCATCCGCGGTGGCTTCCGGCGCATCCAGTGCACCCCCGACCTGCTGCCCAGCGACATCGTCGGCACCCAGATCTACGAGGCGGCCACCAACTCCTTCGTCACTCAGCTCGGGCCGGTGCACAGCAACATCGTCCTGCTCGACGAGATCAACCGGTCCAGCGCCAAGACGCAGAGCGCGATGCTCGAGGCGATGGAGGAGCGGCAAACCACGATCGCGGGCGTGGAGTACCCGATTCCCGAGCCGTTCCTGGTGATCGCCACCCAGAACCCGGTCGACCAGGAGGGCACCTATCCCCTGTCGGAGGCTCAGACCGACCGCTTCATGATCAAGGAGATCGTGCACTATCCCACCGCCGAGGAGGAGGTGGAGGTCATCGCCAGGATGGACGCCGGACTCTACGACAGGGGTCACCACACCGCCCCGGTCGTCGGCGTCGAGGACATTCGCCGCGTGCAGGCGATGGTAGGCGTCGTCCACATGGACCGCGCCCTGATCCAGTACGCCAGCCACCTGGTGGGCGTGACCCGCGAACCCGATCGCTACCTGCCCGCGAGCACCGCCCGGTTGATCGAGTACGGCGCGAGCCCGAGGGCCACGATCGCGTTCTGCCGGACCGCGCGGGCGCTGGCCGTGCTCAACGGCCGCGGTCACGTCGTCCCCGACGACGTCGCCCGCCTCGCTCACCGCGTGCTGCGGCACCGGTTGGTGCTCGGCTTCGAGGCGGCCACCGCCCGCGTCACCCCCGACGTCGTCGTCGACGCGGTGCTGCGCGCGGTGCCGGTGCCCTGAGGCCGTGGGGTAACCGCATCGTGGGCACCCACCTCGACCGGGCCAAGGCGCACTTCGGCCGCGACACCAGCGGCATGCTCGAAGGCGGCCGGTATGCGCTGATCCACACCCGCAGCCTGGAGTTCGACGACCTGCGGCCCTACGTGCGCGGCGACGACGTCCGCGACATCGACTGGAAGGCCACCGCGCGGTCCGGGCACACCCTGGTCAAGCGCTTCGTCACCGAGAAGCACCACAAGATCGTCGTCGTCGCCGACGCGGGTCGCAACGCCGCGGCGCCCGCGCCCTCCGGTGAACCCAAGGGCGAGGTGGCCGCCAACCTGATCGGGGCGATGGGTCTGATCACCATGCGGCGGTCCGACGAGATCGGGATGGTGTTCGGCGACGTGCGCGGCTGCCGCGAGATCCGGCTGCGCCGCGGTGAGACCCACGTCGAGTACCTGCTGCACCGATTCGTCGAGCACGCCAGCGGCCGGCCCGCCGCCAGCGACGTCGTCACCCAGCTCGAGTGGGTCAGCCGTCACCACCGGCATCCGCGTCTGCTCTTCGTGGTGTCCGACGAGCCCGACGTCGACGACCGGCTGACCGACGTGGTGGGCCGGCTCACCGGACGCCACGACGTGCTGTGGGCCATGGTCGCCGATGCACCCGCGGTCGGCGGCGCCGGGGACGAATCCGACGGTTACGACGTGCGCGACGGCGCCTTCGTCATCGGTCGCGATCTCGGTCCGCGAGTGATCGAGGCCTACCAGAAGGCCGAACGCGAACGGCGACAACGTCTTTCGGCGTTCCTGACCGCCAACGGCATACCCCACGCGGTGGTGCGCGGCAGCGCGTCCATCCGCACCGCGCTGAGCGCCATGACCGAGGTCCACGCCCGTGCCCGATGATCTGCTCCGCCACGTCGTGGGCCCGCAGCCGTATGCGTCGTGGTGGCTGTGGCTGGCGATCGCGCTGACGGTCGCCCTGGTGGCCTTCTACGCCGCGGTGTTCCTGCTGACCGGACCCGGTCGCGGCGGGCGGGAGCTGCCGCTGCTCGGCGCGGCCCGCGAGCGCAGGCTGCGGCAGCGGTCGGCCAGGGCCGTGCGACGCATCGGTGAGCGATACCGCGCGGGCGAACTCGCGGCGGCGCCCGCGGGGACGGCCGCCAGCCACGAGCTGCGCCGGTTCCTGCACCTCGCCACCGGCGTGCCGGCGGAGTACCTGCAGGTGAGCGATCTCGCCGACAGCGAGATCGCGTCAGCGGCACCGGTGTTGGAGCAGTTCGTCGACATCCAGTTCAATTCCGCGTCCGAGGCGGACGTCGCCCGAGTCCTGCGGGACGCCGAGGAGCTGATCCTGTCGTGGACCTGATCTGGATGGGCGCCGCGATCGCGGGGTGCGTCGCGCTGGCGCTGTGCATCGCGGCGGCGCTGCTGCGCCCCATGGAGGACGAGCGGCGTCGGCTGCGGCCCATCGCGAACGCTCACCGTCTCACCGGCCTGCCGGAGTACGTCCGCGCCAAGCGCAGTCGCACCCGACGGGCGGTCCTCACCATCGCGCTGCTGGCGGCGCTGTTCGCCTGCGCGGTCGTCGTGACGTCGCGTCCGACCGGATTGCCCACCGCCGCACGCCAACTCGACGGCGGTGACCCCGAGGACGTCATGGTGTGCGTCGGTGGACCGCCCACCGACCCGGCCGTCGGCGCCGCGCTGGGGTACTTCGCCGACCACGTCGGGGGTTTCGGCACCCAGCGCATCGGGTTGACCTCGCCCAACCGCCGCGTCATCCCCCTCACCCGCGACTACCAGTACGCCAGGGACGTCTTCTCCGGCTACGCCGCCGGGCACAGTGCGGCGGGACCGCTCGACGCGGAGGTGTCCTACGTCGACTACGCCGCGAGCGTGGAGGACGTCGTGGCGTTGTGCCTGACCGGATTTCCCGACTTCGACGCCAAGGCGTCCCAGCGCCGCTCGCTGATCTACGTCGGACCCGGCGAGCTGCGGGCCCCCGGCGAGACCCGTCCCGCGCTGTTCACCGCCGACCGGGTCGACGCCATGGCGACGGCCGCGGGTGCGCAGGTCAACGCGGTGTTCACCGATGCGGGGTCGCCGTCGCTGGCCGCGCTCGCCACGACCACCGGCGGCCGGTCGCTGAGCGCCGACACCGCCGCCGCCGTCGACGCCGGGCTCACCGAGATCCGCGCCCATCCGCCCGCGGTGTCGTTCGACGCCACCGACGCCGAGCGGCGGGCGTCGACCGAATCCCCCGACGTGCCACTGGCGCTCGCCCTGCTGGCCGCCCTCGCCCTGGCCGCCGCCCCGGTGGTGTGGCGCCGATGACCTTCGAGCCGGTGCTGCCGACATGGGTGCTGCTCGGCGTGACCGCGGCCATCGTGATCGCCCGCGTCGTCGCGCTGCGCCAGACCGGCCGGGCCCCGACCTGGCGCTGGGTCGGGCTGACGCTGGCGATGCTGCTGCTGTGCCTGGCCGCCGCCCGCCCGGTGCCGAGCTCCAACGACGACACCGCCACCCGCGTCGCGAACCGGTTGGCGCCCAACGTGTTCCTCGTCGTCGACCGGTCGCCGGACATGGCGGTGGCCGACCAACCCGGCGGTCAGACCCGGATGGCGCGCGCCCGTGCCGACCTTGTCGCGCTCGTCGACCGGTTCCCCGAGGCCAGGGTCGCGGTGATCTCGTTCGGGGCCCGCTCGACGCTGCAGTGGCCGCTCTCGGCCGACACCTGGAGCCTGCGGCCGTCGCTGGCGACCTTCGAGCCGTACGCGTCGGCCCCCGACGCCATCGACCAGACCAACGCGGGGGCGGCCGGAAACATGTTGCGCTACCTCCTGATTGGCGCCCGACAGCAGTACCCGGCCGCCAAGAACCTGGTCTACTACCTGGGCGCCGGTGCGGCCGAGGCCAACGAGCCCGCCCGCGACTTCAACCTGCCCGAGCATGCGGTCGACGGCGGTGCGGTCCTCGGCTACGGCACGACCGCGGGCGGTCCCATCCCCGGAACGGACGTCGCGCGGTCGGCGATCGACGAGCCGGTCCTGCGGGGCATCGCCGCCCAGATCGGCGTGCCCTACGTGAGCCGGGTCGGCGATGCACCCCTGGCCGACGCGGTGCCCCCGGGGCCCACCGAGCCCCGGCCCGCCATCGCGCGCTCGACGGGCCGCGAACGCACCGAGCTCTACTGGATCCCGGCGAGCCTGTCGGCGGTCCTCGTCCTCGTCGAGCTGTACCTGGTGCTGCGCGAATTCCGCAGGACCAGGCTGGTGCAGCGGGACGTGATCGTGTGACGCGCCGGCGACTGCTGCTGTTCTCGGCGCCCGTCGCGGTCGTCGTGCTCCTGGCGGTCATCAAGCTGTGGTCGGTCGTGATCGCCGGCGGCGCGGCCCCCTCCGACTTCGCCAGGGGCGACACCGCCGCCCTGCGCGGTGACGTCGCCGCCCTCAGCGTCGTCGACGTCGTCGAGCCGGCGACGACGTCGTTCGCGGCGGGCACCCTGGCGGTCCTCGACGACCGCCTCACCGACGCACGAGCACACTTCTCCGCGGCGCTCGCGGGCACCGAACCCGCCCGGTCGTGTCCCGTGCGCGTCAACCTCGAACTCGTCGACGAGACCCTCGGCGACCGGGCCGTGGCCGCCGCGGACCCGGCTGGCGCGCTCGTCCACTACCGGGGCGCGCTGAAGGTCGTCACCGAGGCCCCGGGGGGTTGCTTCGCGGGCAGCGCCGACCCCGACGCCGCCCGCCGCGCCGTGCTCGACGCCGCCGGCGGCCGACTCGTGAACAAGATCAATGCCCTTGCGCCTCCTGCCCTTCCACCACCACCGCCCCCGCGGGGGGCCGCCCCGCCGCCACCTCCCCCGGCGTCGACGTCGGCGGGGACGACGGCCGCACCCGACCAACCTCGGCGCCTCGACCCCGGCGCCGGGGACCCGCTCGACCGGCTGCAGCAGATCCTGCGCGACGCGGCCGGCGCGGCGCCGAGCAGCGGCTGAGAGGGCGCCCGCACGGCCTCCTGCTCGTGAAGCGGCTGCCAACCCTGGCGATGGGTTTGCGTCTGGTGGCAACGGATGGCATGGTCGGTCGCAACCCGCGACCGGTTGTTTCACGCTGCGACACACCGACGGGCCCGGACCGCAAGCGATAGGTGGGAGCACCGACGAGTGCCGGACTACGTCTACGACATGTCGGACCACGAGCGCGACGCGCTCACCGCACGATTCCTCAGCACCAAGAAGCTCGGGTGCAATCGCTTCGCGTGCTTCGCCATCGAGGGTGACGATCCGTTCGCGAACATCGCGCGGCAGGTCGAGCGCGAGGTGTTCGAGGACTCCTGGGGCAACGACGCGGAGACGATGGCACAGGAGTACGGCCCCTACGACGACGCCAGTGTCTTCTTCATGGCGGTCGACACCCACGCGGGCGTCCCGGCCGGCGTCCTGCGGATGATCCGCAATTCGCCGCGGGGCCTCAAGACGATCGTGGACCTCGACGACAGCGCCAAGTCGCCCATCGCGCCGGCGGTCATCTCCGTCGATCACGTCATGCGCCACCACGGGATCGACGATCTCGATCGCTGCTGGGACGGTGCCACCGCGGCCATACCGCGCGTCTACCGTCGCCGGCTGGCGGCCACCCACGTGCAAATCATGCGCATCGTCGCCCTCGCCGCGATGCGCGAGAACATCGAACACTTCGTCGCCGTCCTGGACGAACCCGTCGTCAAGGCCGCCCGCGACGTCCTCGGGCTGCCGCTGGAGCCGCTGGCGGGCACGCCGCCGTTCACGCACATGGACGCCCCGAACAACCAGGCCGTCTACGCCCACGTGCCGACGTTGCTGCGGATCGGTCAGCGACGCAACCGCAAGGTCAAGCAGAAGATCCGCGACTGCTTCGCCGAGAAGACCCTGCCCAGCCTGGAAGAGCTCGCCGCCAGGTGACGCCGTGCTGACGGTCGAACTGACGAACGTCGTGCGCGAGTACCGCACCGGCGGTCATACCGTCCGCGCTCTCGACGGCGTGACGATGCACCTCGGCGGCGGCGAGTTCACCTCCATCGTCGGACCGTCGGGCGCGGGCAAGAGCACGCTCCTGCAGCTGCTCGGCGCGCTGGACACCCCCGATTCGGGATCCATCCAATTCAACGGCACCGAGATCTCGACCATGACCGACGAACAGCAGTCGACGTTCCGCCGCCACCAGGTCGGGTTCGTCTTCCAGTTCTTCAACCTCCTGCCGACCCTGACGGCGTGGGAGAACGTGGCCCTGCCGATGCTGCTGGACGGGAAGAAGCTGCGTCACGTGCGCCGTGACGCCGTCCGGCTGCTCGACCGCGTCGGGCTCGGCAATCGCCTCGGCCACCGACCGGCCGAACTGTCCGGCGGTCAGATGCAGCGGGTCGCCGTCGCCCGCGCCCTGATGATGAACCCGCCGCTGATCCTCGCCGACGAGCCGACGGGCAACCTCGACTCGTCGACCGGCGCGGCGATCATGGACCTGCTGTGCCACGTCGCCCACGACGACGGCGCCGAACGGGCGGTCGTGATGGTCACGCACAACCTGGAGTCGGCGTCGCGCACCGATCGCGTCATCACCGTCCAGGACGGCAAGCTGCACTCCGACGTCGTGCCGCAGCCGCTCACCCCGCTCGGCGGGCGGCACGCCGCGGGCATGCGGGAGCAGCAGACGGAGATCATCCCGACCGTGCACCACGGCACGTTCCTGTCCAAGGCGATGGTGTCGGGACCTCCCGCGCGTCGGGGCAGACATTCGGCGCGCCGGTCCTGACGCAGTGCCCCTCGCCGTCCTCAGCCGCGTCGCGGTCCTCAACGTTCGCGAGCTGCGCACCCACTGGGGGCGCGCGCTCGCCTCGATCGCGGTCGTCGCGGTGTCGGCCGCGCTGCTCGTCGCCGTCCTCGGCGTCTCGGGCTCCATCACCGGGTCCATCGACCGGCTCGCCACCAGCATCGGCGGCGACGCCAACCTCGAGGTCTCCGGAATCACCGGCGACGGCATCGACGACGGCATGCTCGACACGGTCGCCAGGGTCGAGAACGTCCGCGCCGCAGTGCCGTTGGTGCGGACCCGCGTCACCGCCGACTCGCGGCCGGCGCTGCTGATCGGCCTCGGCCAGAACGCCGCCGAGCTGCACTCGGATCTGCAGACCGCGATCCAGGACCAGCTGCAGTCCGGCGCGCCGGTCACCTCCGCGCCCAACGGCGTCATCGTGGGCGGCGGCCTCGGAGTCACCAAGGGGCGGCAGCTGCAGATCGCCGGGACGACGGTGACCGCCGCCGCGGTCGTCGACGGTCCCGCGGCCCGGCGTCTCAACGACGCACACTTCGTCATCGCGCCACTGGCTCTGGCGCAACGGATCTCGGGCCGCGACCACCGCCTCGACTCGATCCTCGTCTTCACCGACCCGCGGGCGGACGTCGGTCGGGTGCGCGAGGCGGTGACGGCGGCGCTCGGCGGCCGCGCCGTGGTGTCGACGCCCAGTTTCCGTGCCGCACAGGCCAGTAGCTCGTTCGCCATCCTGCAGGCCATGACGCTGTTGGCGGCGTCGGTGTCGCTCGTGGTGGCCGCGTTCCTCAGCTACAACGCCATGAGCATCGCGATCGCGCAGCGGCGGCCCATCATCTCCACCATGCGCGCCCTGGGCGGGCGCCGGCGCACCATCATGTCCGACATGCTCGGCGAGGCCGCGGTGGTGGGCCTGCTCGGCGGGCTCGTCGGATCGGCGGCAGGCGTGGTCATTGGGCGGCTGGCGATCGGCCGGCTGCCCTCGACGATGGTGCAGACCCTCGACGCCCGCCTCGAATACGTCCTCGCACCGTGGGTGGTACCGGTCGCCGTGACGGCCTGCGTCGTCGCGAGCGTCGCGGCGTCGGCACTGGCGGCCCGGCAGGTGCACGCGGTGGCCCCGATCGAGGCCATGGCGCCCAGCGGGTCGGCGGTCACGGAGGCGGGTTCCGCGCGGCTGCGGGTCGTCGCGGGCGTCGCGGGCGTGGCGCTGCTGGCTGCCACCGTGCTCGTCGTCACCGGCGGCTTCGGACAGCTGGCGATCGTGGCGATCGCGTTGTCGTTCATCGGGTTCAGTGCTTTGTGCTTCGCCCTGTCGGGGCCCATCATCGCGGCCGCCGCGGCGGTGGCCCGCTGCTTCGGGGCGGCGGGCGTGCTGGGCGCGGCCACCATCGAGCGCGCACCCAGGCGCATGTGGGTGGCAATGATGACCGTGCTGACCGCGGTCGTCACCACCGTCGCGGTGACCGGCGCGACGAGCAATGCCGTGGACTCCACGGTCGCCTCGTTCGCCTCGATCGCCAAGGCCGACGTGTGGGTCAGTTCCGCTGCCGCGACCGACTATTCGTCCGCGTTGCTGCCGCCCGGGACGGCCGACGCCGTGGCCGCCGTCCCCGGCGTCGAACGCGTCGTGCCCGACCAGATGGCGTTCGCGACCGTCGGCGCGACGCGGGTGATGCTGCTGGGCATCGCCGCCGACTCACACCGAGACATCTACGCGTCCCTGTCTCCGGGGGACCGTCGGGAGCTGCTCTCCGGCGAGGGCGTCGCCCTCTCGCGCGATCTTGGCAAGTCCATGAATGTCGTTGCCGGACAACAGATCACGTTGCAGACACCCTCGGGACCGCACACGGTGCGGGTGCTGGCGCTGGTGCCCTACTTCTCCGGGATGACCGGCACCGTGGCCATGAGCCTGGACGCCATGCAGGGCTGGTTCGGCAGACCCGGCGCCAGCGATCTGGAGGTCACCGTGGCGCCGGGCGCCGTCCCCGCCGTGGTGCAGGCGGCCATCCGCAAGGTCGTCGCCCCGGAGGCCTTCGTGTACTCCGGCGACGACGCGCTGGCCGGGGTCGCCAGCGCACTGGATCAGGTGATCGCCGTCATCACCGCCATCGCGTGGATCGTCGTCGTGGTGTCGGCCGTCACGCTGCTGAACACGCTCATGCTGTCGGTCCTCGACCGGCGGCGCGAGATCGGCGTGCTGCGCGCGATCGGCGCGACCCGGGCCTTCACGCTCAAGGCCATCCTCGCCGAGGCCGCCGGCATCGGCATCGTCGGCGGCCTGCTGGGGATGATCCTCGGCGCGGCCATCCAGTACCTGACGTCGATCGCCCTGACCGACGTGCTCAGCATCGACGTGACGTGGGCGCCCAGCCCGTCGATGCTCGCCATTGGCCTTGGCGCACTGGCCATTTGCCTGCTGGGCTCGGTACCGCCCGCCGTGCGCGCGGCACGCCTGGACATCGTCGAGGCCGTCAGCGTCGACTGACGCTCAGCGGATGAACCAGGCGAACCAGTCCCGGCTCGACGGCGAGAAGTAGTGTCGCGGAGACACCTTCTCGTCGGGGAAGAGCTTGAAGCTCTGCGGCTGACCCGTGGGCTGCGGGTGGAAGTACGCCCCGCTGACCCAGTCCGGATTGATGTCGAGCTCCATGCCGCGGACGACGCCGGCGTCCTGCAGGATGCGCCCCAGCGTGCACACCGACAGCGCCGGGCCCGCCACGTAGACCTCGACACCGCTTGCGGTGACGCCGAATCCGGAGCGGTTGATGAATGCGGCCTGCCCGATGGTGGCGCCCCACTCCCGCGTTCCGCCGGTCGCGCACGTCTGGTTGAGCTCGCCGCCGTCGATCAGCGGAACCAGGTTCTGTCGCACGCTCACGACGTCGGGGGCCATCCGCACCTCGCGGTTCCAGCTGCCGACGTCGGCGGTGCCGTTGGCGTGCAACACCAGGCTGGCCTCGCCGTCGACGAGTCGGTGCACGGTGCGGCCCTGACTGTAGTAGCCGGGGTGGCTCGGGTCGGTCAACCGGAATCCGCCGTTGAAAACCGCTGCGACACCGCGCATCTCACTCGGTAGCAGAGACGTGGCCGACCGCCATGCCCCACCGGGATCCATGGTGCCGGGCCGCAACTCGCCGCGCACCAGCGTCGGATCCATCCGCAGCACCCCGACCACGAACGAGGTGTGCTGGCCGTCGGGACGCAGCGAGGCCACCTGCACGGCGGGCCTGCCCTGCGAGCTGACGACCGTCTGCCAGCTGCCCTCACCCGGCAGCGCCGTGGAATGACTGAGCGGCGCCAGCGGCACCGACGGCAGGACGCGCGACTCGGCCGCGTGCGGTACCACTCCCGCCGCGGCGGGGATGCCGCCGGGCGGCAGTCCGCCCACGACGGGCTGGTTGCGCAGGTAGACCTGTCGCTCCAGCCAGGTGATCTCGCCGTTGAAGCCGTGCCCGCGCCCCCACTCGGCGAGCTTCGCCGCCACGCTGTCGCTGCCCGGGACCCGCAGCGCGTCCACCACGCAGTAGCCGATGGCCACCCCGAGGACGGTGAGCAGGACGAGGACGATCCGACGCCAGCGCCGTGGCCCGGATCTGATCGAGGGGCTGCCGGACGGGTCGTCGCGCTCGAGCACGCTGACCACCACCCACCCCCTGACCCGTTGCGGACGATTCCTGTGTAGAGGTTGCCAGCGGTTCCTGGCAGGTTGCTGAACGTTAGGTGGATGCCACGAATCGCGCGATGAGCCCGCCCAGCTCCTCCCCGCGCTGCTCCTGCACGAAGTGGCCTGCGCCAGCGATGGTCACGTGGTCCTGCCCTCTCGCCCCGGGGACCCGCCGCTGAAAGACCCCGTCCCACCCCCGGGTTGCCGGATCACCGTCGGAGTAGGCGGTGAGGAACGGTTTGCGCCATTGCTCCAGCACCGCCATCGTGGCGCGCCCGATGACCGCGCCGGGGTCGTTGCGCGTCAGGGGAATCAGCGCGATGAGGTGGCGCAACCCGGCCGTGTAGGACCGATCCGGGAACGGCGCGTCGTAGGCGGCGAGGACGTCGGCGGGTAGCGGGCCCGCGACCGCGTCGAGGAAGAAGCTCGGCACGAGGTCGGGTGCGCGCTGATAGAACCGGACGTAGTCGAGCAGCGTCTCCTCCAGCATCATGCGGCTCTCGCCTACGCCGTGGTGCGCCCAGGTGAGCTCGCCGGCGAGTTCGGGGTCGCACGTGTGCAGGATGGTGTTCGTCGCGACGACCCGCGCGAAGCGATCCTGCTCGCGGGCCAGCACGCTCAGCCCGAGCGGCCCGCCCCAGTCCTGCACGACGAGCGTGACGTCGCGCAGGTCGAGCCGGGTGACCAGGTCGTGCAGCCAGTCGACGTGCCGGGCGAACGTGTAATCCGTTGCCTCGCTGAGCTTGTCGGATCGCCCGTAGCCGATGTTGTCCGGCGCCACGACCCGCAGCCCCGCCTCGGCGAGCACGGCGATCACCCGTCGGTACAGGTACGACCAGGTGGGTTGGCCGTGCAGCAGCAGGACGACCGGCCCGTCGCGCGGTCCGGCGTCCACGAAATGCATTCGCACGGGCTCGATTCGGCGCGCCTGAACCTCGACGTAGTGTGGCGCGAACGGGTAGTCGGGCAGCGTCTCGAACCGCTCGTCGGGCGTCCTGAGGATCACGTCCGCGCGTCCCTCTCGCCCTCTTCTCGCGCGTCGTCCCTCTCGCGCGTGCCCCTCCTCCGCGCACCACTTCCCCGCGCGTCCCTCCCCCGCGCGTCCCTTCCCCGCGAGCAGACGCCAAAGTGCGCCACGCCCGGCGTGTCGCGACGCATTTGCGGCTGCTCGCCAGCGAAAGTCACTGGGCGAGTTGAGGATACAGCGCGGCGACGCCATTCGCGAGACCGGCCCGCACATGGCGACTGGTGTCGTCGGCGAGCACCTCGTACTCCCCCGCCGCGACGGCGTCGAGCGACTGCGCAGCCACGTCGGCGGGGTCGGCCTTCGGTCCGTCCAGACCCGCGCCCATGTCGGTGTCCATCAGGCCGACGTGCAGGGCGGTGACCACGATGCCGCGCTCGACGAGCTGCGCGCGCACCGCGTTGGTCATCGACCAGGCCGCCGACTTCGACGCGCAGTAGCCGCTGATGTCGGGATAGCTGATCCAGGACAGCACCGACAGCACGTTCAGGATGCCGCCACCGCCGTTGCGCTCGATGACGGGCGCGAAGGCCCGCACCATCGACAGCGTGCCGAAGTAGTTGGTGTCCATCTCGCGGCGCGCGCCGTCCAGGTCGCCGGTCAGCAGGTTGACGTTCGCCGCGATGCCCGCGTTGTTGATCAGCAGCGTCACGTCGCCCGCGGCCTCCACGGCGGCCGAGACCGACGCAGGGTCGGTGACGTCCAGGGCGAGCGGCTCCACGCCGTCGACGTCGATCGACGCCGGGTTGCGGGCCCCGCCGTAGACGCGAGCGCCACGTTTCAGCAACTCAAGACTGAATTGCTTGCCAAGCCCACGGTTGGCGCCGGTGACGAGTGCGGTGCAGCGAGAGATGTCCATGACGTCATCCTGCCCCCGGGATCGGTCCGGCGGGCGTCAATCGTCGCCGAGGGCGTCCCGCACCAATGCGGCGAACAGCTCCGGGCTCTCCACCGGGGTGAAGTGACCGGCACCGTCGGCGGGCGTCACGCGCACGTCGGCGAAGAACTCGTCGAGCCGATCCGACCACGCGCGGGGAAAGAGCGGGTCGTGCTCCGGCCACAGCACCGACGTCGGCGTGGCGATGCGATCCTCGGCGGCGGGCGCCTGCTCGGCGAGCGCGGTGACGACCGTTCCCGCGCCGGCGCGATACCAGCCGATCGAGGCGACGAACGCTCCCGGCGGGGAGTACACCTCGACCAGGTGGTCGAGCGCCGCCTCGTCGATGGCGAACGCCGGGCCAGACCAGTGGTCCCAGAAGTGCCGTAGGTAGGACCGAACGGCGTCGGCGTCGCCGTCGATCAGGGCCTCCGACAGCGGCAGCCGGTGCAAGGCCTGATACCAGAACTCGGTTTGCGCGTCGGGTTCGAGCACCCGTCGTCCGACGCCGGGCATGGGCGGGGACAGCACCAGGTGTCGGGCCAACCCCGGGTGCGCCTTGGCGATGGTCTGGGCCACGCGACTGCCGACGTCGTACCCGGCGAGCACGGGACGTTCCAGGCCGAGCTCGTCGATGAGCGCGACGACGCTGCCGGCCTGCGCCGCGGCGCCATACCCCTCGGCGGGATCGACGCGATGGCCATCGGATCGGCCGAAGCCGCGCAGGTCCGGAACCACGACGTCCACGTCGTCGCCGAGCAGCGGGACGACGTCGCGGAAGTCGGTGTGGTCACCGGGCCAGCCGTGCAGCAGCACGACCGGAGCACCCCCGCCGCCGTGGCGTTCGTACGCCAGCCGGAAACCTTCGTGCGGGGAAGACGTCTGCATGGGCTGTCACGTTAGCGACGGAATGGTCGCGTCACCGTCTGCGGGCAAACTTCTGTGGCGTGTCTGTGGCGTCGTTCGGCCAAAGGTGACAACTCGGCCTCGATCGGCTCGCGATTCGAGCGGCACGCCTCAAATGTCGAAGGTGCGCTTGTACAGTCGGGACGTCCGAAGCAATCGACTACCAGCCATTGACGGAACCGCAGCACTTGGGTAAACATCCGTTCGGGGTTATTGTTCCCCATCCGGCGTTGCCACGACTGTCGGTTGCTTGCCCACTCCAGCTGCTCACGCGGCAACGGCGCCCGGTCCCCGCGCTACCTCTACCAAGGTGCTCGACAGGGGGACGAATGTTCGACGATCACACTCGTATCGCCGCTATTGCGCCTGAGCCAGAAGGACTTTCGTGAGTCAGTTCACTGAAACCATGTTCGCCAACGCGAGCTCGAGCCGCAACGGCATGACGACTGGCGACCCGGGAAACCCCGTTCGGCACACCTGGAAAGAGGTCTATGAGCGGGCCAGGCGCATCGCGGGGGGCCTGGCGGCCGCGGGCATCTCGCGCGGTGATGCGGTGGCCGTCCTGGCGGGCGCTCCCGTGGAGATCGCGCCAACGGCGCAGGGCATCTGGATGCGCGGCGGCAGCCTGACCATGCTGCACCAGCCCACCCCGCGCACCGACCTGCAGCGGTGGGCACGCGAGACCACCGACGTCATCAAGATGATCGAGGCCAGGGCGGTCATCGTCTCCGACCCCTTCATGCTCGCCGCCCCGGTGCTGACCGAGCATGGCATCCAGGTGCTGACCGTCGAGGAGCTGCTGGCCAGCGACCCGGTCGACCCCGTCGAGACCGATGACGACGATCTCGCGCTCATGCAGCTGACGTCCGGTTCGACCGGATTCCCCAAGGCCGTGTGCATCTCGCACGCCAACATCGTGGCCAATGCGCACGCGATGTTCGTCGGCGCACGCTTCGACCCCGACACCGACGTCATCGTCAGCTGGCTGCCGTGCTTCCACGACATGGGCATGACGGGATTCCTGACGGTGCCCATGTTCTTCGGCGCGGAGCTGGTCAAGGTCACGCCCATGGACTTCCTGGGCGACATCCTGTTGTGGGCCAAGCTCATCGACAAGTATCGGGGCACCATGACCGCGGCGCCCAACTTCGCGTACAACCTGCTCGCCCGACGACTGCGCCGCCAAGCCACCGAGGGCCAGTTCGACCTCTCGTCGCTGCGGTGGGCGTTGTCCGGCGCCGAACAGGTCGACCCGGCCGACGTCGAGGATCTGTGCGAGGCCGGCGCGCCGTTCGGGCTGCGTCCCGACGCCATCGTGCCCGCCTACGGCATGGCCGAGACCACCGTGGCGGTGTCCTTCACCGAGTGCGGAGCGGGCATGGTGGTCGACGAGGTCGACGCCGACCTGCTCGCCGTGCTGCACCGCGCGGTGCCCGCCACCAAGGGCAACACCCGCCGCCTGGTGGCCCTGGGTCGGCCCATCGATGGACTGCAGGCGCGCATCGTCGACGAGGACGACAACGTGCTGCCCGAGCGCGCCGTCGGCGTCATTCAGGTGCGCGGCAACCCGGTGACCAAGGGCTACGTCACCATGGCCGGTTTCATCGGCGCCCAGGACCGGTTGGGCTGGTATGACACCGGCGACATGGGCTACCTGACCGAGAAGGGCGACATCGTCGTCTGCGGGCGGGTGAAGGACGTCATCATCATGGCGGGCAAGAACATCTACCCCACCGACATCGAACGTGCTGCGACCCGGGTGACCGGCGTCCGACCCGGCTGCTCGGTCGCGGTGCGGCTCGACGCTGGGCTGTCTCGCGAAACCTTCGCCGTCGCAGTCGAATCCAACGACTACGCCGACGCCGCGCAGGTGCGCAGGATCGAGCGCCAGGTCGCCCACGAGGTCTTCGCCGACGTCGACGTCCGACCTCGCAACGTCGTCGTGCTGCAGCCCGGGGTCATCCCGAAGACGCCCTCGGGCAAGCTGCGTCGCGCGCACGCGGTGGCCCTCGTCAACTAGGTCCATCACGCCCGCCGAGGAGGCGTTCGGGGTGGTGGTAGTAGTTGAGCCGGGGTTGGCCGGTGTCGAGTTCTGGGGGTGGGATCCATTGCACCCCTTGGGGTGTGATGGTGACCGTCCAGCCGTATTCGGCGAGGCGGTTGTCCGGTGGGCAGGCCAGGACTTCTTCGTTGACGTTGGTCTGGCCGCCGTTCTTCGCCCAGCCATTGACGTGGTGGACCTGGGTGCCGTAGGCCGGGACGGTGCAGCCGGGTTTGGTGCAGCCGCGGTCTCGGGCGTAGAGCACGATGCGGTGCGCGGGTGGGGCGATGCGCTTGGTGCGCCCGCAGTAGAGGACTTCGTTGGTGTGGCGGTCGAAGACGGTCAGGTAGTGGTAGGCGTGGGATGCCATGCGGATGACGTCACGCATGGGGAGCACGGTGCCCCCGGCGGTGACCGCGGTCCTGGAGGTGGGTGGGCGCGGGGTTGGGGTTGGCGCGGGGGTGCTGTTGGCGTCTGACCCCAGCTCGGCCCCGGTGGGCTCTGTGTCGTTCTGCGGCGCGGCGGCCGGTTCTTGCTCGGCTGCGGGCTCACCCATCGAGGCGGCCGCAGCGGGCTCGGGCTCGGTGGCCGCGGGCTCGCGCTCGGGCTCGGTGGCCGCGGGCTCGGGGTGTGAGTCGACGACGGGCTCGGGCTCGGACGCGGGGTTGGCCGCGGGCTCGGCGTCCGACGCGGCGGGCCCGGCGTCTGATTCGGGCCGAGTGTCGGCGGGTGGGGTGGCGGCGGCGGCGTCGCGGTGCGGCGTGACCGCGGGCTCGGCCTCCGACGCCGCGAGTTCGGATTCAGCGTCCGGCTCGGGCTGGGCGGCAGGCCCGCCCCACCTCCTCGTCGAACAGCGTCGCCGGCGGGGGCGGTGTCGGCGGCAGCCCCGCGGCGGCTTGCAGGTCCTGCAGGGTGGTGCTGATGATCACCGTCACCGGCAACCCGTTGTGCTGACCCAACGTGCCGGATTGCAGCACCATCCGCCCCACGGCGACCATCGCATCGAGTTGGCGCCGCCCCAGCGACCGGTGATCCCCCTCGATCTGCTCCCGGGTCGGGGTCCCCGACACACAGGGATGAGGATCGTCGCGGTTGCACATCCCCGGGGCGGCCAACTTGGCGTAGATCGCCTCCCACACTGCCCGGGCTTCGGGATCGAGTTCCCCGCTGAGCACGCTCATCCCATCAGCGCGTTGCGGACCCAACGCCAAGGACCCACTCGGCGGTGCCGGATCGGTGTCGTCGGGTTCGGGGCCGTCCTGATCGAGATAGGTCAACAACTTGTCGGCGACCTTCTTCAACTCCTCCGGCGTCAACCCGGGGGCCTGCAACGCCAGCGACGCCTCACACCCCTCCCGGTCGGCCACCGACACCCAGGACGGCACCTTGGCGAAGAACTCCCGAATCCTGACCACGTGATCGGCCCCGATCGCCCCTTGGGCGACCAGGGCGGCCACCAACGGCAACACCGGCTCCTGGGACTCACCGATCAGGGAGACCCGCGGCCCCAGATCACGGGCGTGATCGAGCCGGCGCTGGGCATCGACAGCGGTGATCTTCAGCCGATCCGCCAGCAGCGCCTTCCACGACGTGCCACCCAGGGCGACGGGGTTGGCCTCGCGCGACAACCGGGCCAGGATCTGATGGATCAACGCCGCGCGGCGCCGATCGGCGACCTCCAACTCCCCCAGCGCCCCCAGCAGTTCGGTGTCGCCGAAGGACTCCAGGCTCAAGGCGGCGACGGCGTCGGAGGCCGCGAGATAGCGCTCGAGCACCGCGCGGTCACCGTCCCCATCCACCCTTCGAACATACCTTCGACCACCGACACCGCCCCGCCCACCGAGCACCCAAAGCCGCAGTTGCACACCACGATTCGCTCAGAGGTGGGCAATTGCCTTCAGCCGAAGACCGCCACGGCTCTTCGCTGACTAGGTGCGTCTCGCCCGCGGACGGGCCACGTCCTTGGCCGCCGGCATCCGTAGCGCGGCGTCTCCCCGTGCGGCGTCGACGATTTCGATCGCCGTACGAAACAGCGGGGTCGCCTGATGCTCCGCGCTGAGCGGCATGCCCGCCGCGATCCGCAGCAGCAGGCTCGCCAGCGTGCCGGGCGTGAGGCTCGGGACCACGAGCAGATTGGCGCTGGCGTCGCGGCCCGTAACCGCCATCAGATGCTGGTGCTTGTTCTGCCAGTGCCGCGAATTCAGATCCGGCATGTTCTCCGACAGCGACCAGTTCACCGAGATGTCGATGACCTCGCCCAGCCGACCGTGCAGCACACCGACCAGCTCGGGCAATTCCCCCGCTAGTCGGTTCGAGTGCGGCCACCAGGCACCGTCGACGCGGCGCCCGAGTTCGCCGCACAGCGTCAGGCGAACGGGGCTGGCCGTACGTCGTGACGGCGGGGCAGTCACGACGCGACCGTGGGAGGCAAGAAGATGTGCGGCCGACTCAAGTGCAAATCCTTCGCGAGTGCGAACCGTCGAGCGACGCGAAACGGCAGTCGGATCGAATCCACGGTGCCGTCGTGCTGAGGGACGCACGACCATCGTCGACGAGAAGCGGCTCATCACCCAGCCTACGCACCCCACGGCGAACACGGGTCACTACGCTGGACGCCGTGTCCGATCTCGTACTGACGCAGGTCGAGGACCGCGTCGCACTCATCACCGTCAACGATCCCGACCGCCGCAACGCGGTCACCACCGAGATCTCCGCGGCATTGCGGGCCAGCGTCGACGCCGCCGAGGCCGACGAGGGCGTCCACGCGATCATCGTCACCGGAGCGGGCAAGGCGTTCTGCGCGGGCGCCGACCTGACGGCTCTCGGCGCAGCGGCCGAGGACGGCCTGCGCGTCATCTACGACGGCTTCCTGGCCGTGGCGAACTGCACGCTGCCGACGATCGCCGCGGTCAACGGGGCGGCCGTCGGCGCCGGCCTCAATCTGGCGCTGGCCGCCGACGTCCGCATCGCCGGACCCTCGGCCCTCTTCGATCCCCGGTTCCAGAAGCTCGGCATCCACCCCGGCGGCGGCGCGACGTGGATGCTGCAGCGGGCGGTCGGGCCTCAGGTCGCGAGGGCATCCCTACTGTTCGGAATGCGGTTCGACGCCGAGGCTTCGGTGCGCCACGGGCTGGCCCTCGAGGTGGCCGACGACCCGGTCGCGGCGGCCAGAGCGCTCGCCGCGGGGCCGGCCTCGGCTCCTCGCGAGGTCGTCATCGCCACGAAGGCGTCGATGCGCGCCACGGTCAACCCCGGCAGCGTCGACACCGATCAGCACCGCATCGCCGTCGACGTCGAGATCGGTCCGCAGGCCGCGTCGATCGAATCTCCGGAATTCGCCGCCAGATTGGCCGCAGCCAAGCGCCGCTAGCCGTCGGGCGAGAGTGCGACGATCCGCTGCGCCCGGCGCAGTACCGGCATGTCCACCATCTGGCCCTCGAACTGGAACACACCCCGCTCGGAGCGGGCGGCCTCGAGCACGTTGCGCGCCCACTGCGCCTGCTCGTCCGTCGGCGCATACCCGGCCCGGATCACCGCGACCTGGGTCGGATGGATCGCGACCTTCGCGTCGAAACCCACCGCCACCGCGTCGTCGGTCTCGGCGCGCAGCCCGTCGAGATCCTTGATGTCGAGATAGACCGAGTCGAGTGCCAGCCGACCGTAGGCCTTGGCGGCCAGAAGGCTCTGAGAGCGAACGTGTTTCGCGACGTCGCGGTAGCTACCGTCGGCATGCCGATTGGCGGTGCCCCCCGTGGCGGCGAACAGGTCCTCGGCACCCCACATGACCGCGAATGCGTTGTCGACGCGGGCCAGATCGACGACGGCCAGTGCGCCCAACGGGGTCTCGATCAGCACCACCACCTCGCGCGGCGCGAGTGCCGCGATCTGATCGGCGGTCTCGGTCTTGGCCAGCATGACCGCCGTGTACTCGGTCGACGCGAGCGCCTCCACGTCGAGGGCATGGTCGGGTGTGGTGGCGGGATTCACCCGAACCACCGTCCGTGTCGGGTCGAGTGGCGTGGACACCAGCGCCTCGCGCGCGGCCGCTCGGTCCTTCGCCGCGACGCCGTCCTCCAGGTCGAGGATGACGACGTCGGCTGCTGCGGCGGCCTTCTCGAACCGCTCGGGACGGTCCGCGGGACAGAACAACCAACCCGGACCCTTCGGCGTCACCGTCATTCCGCCCCCTCGGGACGCTTGCGCACCATGGTCTTTCGCGACGCGGTGGCCACGACGTCGCCGTGCTGATTGCGGCCGGTGTGCGCGAACGTCACGATGCCCTCCCCCGGCCTGCTCTTCGACTCGCGCTTGTCGGTCACCTCGGTCTCGGCATACAGCGTGTCGCCGTGGAACAGCGGCTTGGGGAACGCGACGTCACTGAATCCGAGGTTCCCGACGATGGTGCCCTGGGTCAGCTGTGCCACCGACAGTCCGACGAGCGTGGACAGCGTGAACATCGAGTTGACCAGACGCTGGTGGAAGGGCGGCAGTGCCTCGGAGAACGCCGCATCGAGGTGTAGCGCCTGGGTGTTCATCGTCAACGTGGTGAACAGGACGTTGTCGGCCTCGGTGATCGTGCGCCCCGGGCGGTGTTGGTACAGCACGCCCGGCTCGAACTCCTCGAACCACAGCCCACGTTGGACCACCACCCTCGGCGACCCTGCGGTCACAGTCCCGCCTCCCGCGCGATCAGCATGAGCTGCACTTCCGTTGTGCCCTCACCGATCTCGAGGATTTTGCTGTCGCGGTAGTGCCGCGCCACCGGGTACTCGTTCATGAACCCGTAGCCGCCGAACACCTGGGTGGCGTCGCGGGCGTTGTCCATCGCAGCCTCGCTGGCGACCAGCTTCGCAATCGCGGCCGCCTTCTTGAAGGGCTTGCCCGCCAACATGAGTGCGGCGGCGTCGTAGTACGCAGTGCGCGCGGCATAGGCGCGGGCCTCCATGCGGGCGATCTTGAACGAGATCGCCTGATAGGTACCGATCGCCGCGCCGAACGCCTCGCGCTCCTTGGCGTACTTCACGCATTCGTCGACGCACCCCTGGGCGACCCCGACCGACAATGCCGCGATGGCGATGCGCCCCTCGTCGAGGATGCGTAGGAAGTTCGCATACCCGCGGCCCTCCTCGCCGAGCAGGTTCTCCCGCGGCACCCGCACGTCGTCGAAGCTCAGCGGGTGGGTATCCGAGGCGTTCCAGCCGACCTTGTCGTAGGCGGGTTCGGCGGTGAAGCCTTGAGTGGGTACCGGTACCAGGATCGAGGAGATCTGTTTGCGCCCAGCGCTTTCCCCGGTCACGGCCGTGACGGTCACCAGCTTGGTGATGTCGGTGCCCGAGTTGGTGATGAACTGCTTGGAGCCGTTGATCACCCAGTGCCCGTCGTCGAGCCGGGCGGTGGTCTTCGTGCCGCCCGCATCGGTCCCACCGCCGGCCTCGGTCAGCCCGAACGCCCCGAGTGCCTTGCCGCTGGCCAACAGTGGCAGCCACTCCTGCTTCTGCGCGTCGGTGCCGAACCGGTACACCGGCATGGCCCCGAGGGACACCCCGGCCTCCAGCGTGATCGCGACGCTCTGGTCGACCTTGCCGAGTTCCTCCAACGCCAGACACAGTGCGAAGTAGTCCCCGCCCATCCCGCCGTACTCCTCGGGGAACGGCAGGCCGAACAGCCCCATGTCGGCCATCCCGTCGACCACCTCGTACGGAAACGAGTGCTCCGCATCGTGTTTGGCCGACACCGGTGCGACCACGCTCCTGGCGAAGTCGCGCACCGTCTTGGCGAGCTGCTCGTAGTGGTCGGGCAAGGTGCCCGTCGACAAGAAGTCGGTACTCATGGCTGCGGTGTCTCCTCCGTTGCAACGGTGATGCGAGCCAACGGCTGGCCCACCTTGACCTGGTCGCCGACGGCGACGAGTAGTTCGACGACCCCGTCGACGGGAGCGACGAGGGCGTGCTCCATCTTCATGGCCTCGACGGTCACGACCATGGCGCCCTTGCCGACCTCGGCGCCATCGTCGGCCCCGACCGCGACGACGGCACCCGGCATCGGGCTGACGAGCTCGGCGTTCCCACCGTCGACGTCGTCGGCGCGCACCGGCGCCTCGAGCACGTCCTGCAGCTGCGCGACGCCGGTGTCACCGGCCAGCCAGATCGCCTGCCCGGAGTCCGCGACGCGGTATCGCACCCGCAGGCCGTCGAGCACGACCGACAGCACGTCGTCGTCCAAAGTGGCCATCAGTGAACGGGTTTGGCCGTCTTCGATGGTCACTGTGGCCGCCTGCGGGGTGCCCACGATGCGGACGTGGTCGGTCCGGCTTCCCGACCGCAGCCGCAACACCGTGGCGGCCCGCTCGCCGATCCGCCACCCCGAGGGCACCGACCACGGGTCGACGACGACGTCACCGGTCGCGCTCGGCCAGCGCCGCAGCCACCGGTGCGCGGCCGCGGCGGCGAACTCGTCGTCACCGGCCGCGGGCGCCGCGAAGTCACCGACGCGCCGGTCGAGCAGGCCGGTGTCAAGGACGCCCGCGACGACGTCGGGATCGGCCAGCAGGAAGCGCAGGAAGTCCACGTTGGTGACGACGCCGAGCACCGCGGTCTCGGCCAGGGCGCGGTCCAGTCGGCGCAGCGCCTCGGCCCGGTCCGCACCGTGGGCGATCACCTTCGCCAGCATCGGGTCGTAGTCGCTGCCCACCACCGTGCCAGCGCGCAGACCCGAATCCACCCGCACCCCAACGCCCGTCGGCTCGCGCACCGCCAGCACGTCACCGCCGGTGGGCAGGAAACCGTGTGCGGGATCCTCGGCGTACACCCTGGCTTCGATCGCGTGTCCGCTCAGCACCACGTCGTCCTGGGTCAGCGTGAGCCGCTCCCCCGCGGCGATGCGCACCTGCCACTCCACCAGGTCGATCCCGGTGACCATCTCGGTCACGGGGTGCTCGACCTGCAGGCGGGTGTTCATCTCCATGAAGAAGAACTCGTCCGGATGCGCGGCCCCGACGATGAATTCGACGGTGCCCGCCCCGACGTAGTCGACGCTGCGGGCGGTTGCACACGCCGCCTCGCCGATGCGGGCGCGGGTCGTGGCGTCCAGCAGCGGGGACGGCGCCTCCTCGATGACCTTCTGATGGCGCCGCTGCAGGCTGCACTCCCGCTCGCCGAGATGGATGACGTTGCCGTGCTCGTCGGCGAGCACCTGCACCTCGATGTGCCTCGGCGTCAACACGAATCGTTCGAGGAACAGCGTGTCGTCACCGAAGGCGGCGGCCGACTCGCGGCGCGCGGAGACCAGCGCGGCCGGCAGGTCGGCGGCGCGTTCGACCATCCGCATGCCCTTGCCGCCGCCGCCCGCGGACGGCTTGACCAGCACCGGGTAGCCGACGTCCTCGGCGGCCGAGATCAGCGCGTCATCGGTCAGCCCCGGCTCGGCCAGGCCGGGCACCACGGGCACACCGAAGCGCGCCACGGTGTCCTTGGCGGTGATCTTGTCGCCCATGGTGGCGATGGCACGCGACGACGGCCCGATGAACACGATGCCGGCCTGCGCCAGGGCAGCGGCGAAATCGGCGTTCTCCGAGAGGAATCCGTACCCCGGGTGCACGGCCTGGACGCCGCTGGCGACGGCCGCCGCGACGACGGCCTCGATGTTCAGGTAGCTCTGCCGGGCCGGGGCGGGACCGATCCGCACCGCGACGTCCGCCTCGGCGACGTGGCGCGCTCCGGCATCGGCGTCACTGTAGACCGCGACCGACCGAATCCCCATGGCGCGCAACGTGCGGATGACGCGGACGGCGATCTCGCCGCGGTTGGCGACCAGCACCGTGTGAAAGGTTCGAGTGGACACCGGCGTCACATCCTGAACACGCCGTAGGACACCGGCTCCAACGGAGCCTGTGCCGCCACCGAAAGGGCAAGCCCCACGATGGTTCTGGTGTCCGCGGGATCGATGACGCCGTCGTCCCAGAGCCGCGCGGTCGAGTAGTAGGGGTTGCCCTGGCGTTCGTACTGCTCGCGGATGGGCGCCTTGAAGGCCTCCTCCTCGTCGGGGCTCATGTCGCCGCGGACCGTCGCGAGGACCGATGCGGCCTGCTCGCCACCCATGACCGAGATCCGGGCGTTGGGCCACATCCACAGGAACCGCGGCGAATACGCCCGCCCGCACATCGAATAGTTGCCTGCGCCATAGGATCCGCCGATCACGACGGTCAGCTTGGGCACCCGGGCACACGCCACGGCGGTGACCATCTTCGCGCCGTGCTTGGCGATGCCACCGGCTTCGTAGTCACGGCCCACCATGAACCCGGCGATGTTCTGCAGGAACAGCAGCGGCACCGAACGCTTGTCGCACAGCTCGATGAAGTGCGCACCCTTGACCGCCGATTCGCCGAACAGGACGCCGTTGTTGGCGACGATCCCGACCGGATGGCCGTGCACGTGCGCGAAGCCCGTCACCAGCGTGGTGCCGTATTCGGCCTTGAACTCGGTGAATTCACCGCCATCGACGATGCGGGTGATCACCTCGTGCACGTCGTAGGGCACCCGTGAATCCGTGGGCACCACGTCGTAGAGCTCGGTCTGGTCGGCGATCGGCTCGACGGTCGGGCGCACCCCCCACGGCGCGGGGGTGACCGGACCCAGGGTCGCGACGATGCGTCGCACCTTCTGCAGCGCGTCGCGGTCGTCGTGCGCAAGGTGATCGGTGACGCCGCTGACCTTGGAGTGCACATCGCCGCCGCCCAGTTCCTCGGCGGTGACGATCTCACCCGTCGCGGCCTTCACCAGCGGTGGCCCACCGAGGAAGATGGTGCCCTGCTTGCGCACGATGACGGCCTCGTCGCTCATGGCGGGCACGTAGGCTCCGCCGGCGGTGCACGAGCCCAGCACCGCCGCGATCTGCGCGATGCCGCGAGCGCTCAGGTTGGCCTGGTTGAAGAAGATGCGCCCGAAGTGGTCGCGGTCGGGGAACACCTCGTCCTGGCGCGGCAGGAACGCACCGCCGGAGTCCACCAGATACACGCACGGCAACCGGTTCTGGCTCGCAATCTCTTGTGCGCGAAGGTGTTTCTTCACCGTGATCGGGTAGTACGTGCCGCCCTTCACGGTGGCGTCGTTGGCGACGATCATGCACAGCCGCCCCGACACCCGACCGATGCCCGCGATCATGCCCGCACCGGGACACTCGTCGTCGTACATTCCGTCGGCGGCCAGGGGCGCCACTTCCAGGAAGGGACTGCCGGGGTCGAGCAGCGTGTCCACCCGGTCCCGCGGCAGCAGCTTGCCGCGACTGACGTGACGTTCGCGCGCCCGCGCGGACCCGCCCAACGCCGCGCTCGCCAACTTCGCGCGCAACCCTGCCACCAGCGCGAGGTGCTGATCGCGGTGAGACACCGACGTCGTCATTGCCGCCCATCTCATCTGAGTTAATGATGACTAACTGGTGGTATGTTAGTGACCATTAACCCGATTGTCCACGACCGAGGGGCGCGATGACGCACGCTGCGCCGACCACCCGCCGGGGCAGGGCGAAGTCCGACCGGCGCTCGCAACTGCTCGCCGCCGCCGAGCGGTTGATGGCCGAACACGGCTACCTCGCGGTCCGACTCGAGGACATCGGCGCGGCCACCGGGGTGACGGGACCCGCGATCTACCGCCACTTCCCGAACAAGGAAGCGCTGCTGGTCGAACTGCTGGTGGGGATCAGCACCCGGCTGCTGGCCGGCGCGCGGGCCGTCGTCGACACCACCGACGACCCCGCGGTGGCGTTGGACGGCCTGATCGACTTCCATCTCGACTTCGTCTTCACCGAACCCGATCTGATCCGCATTCAGGACAGGGACCTCGCCCACCTGCCCGCGGCCGCCAAACGTCAGGTGCGCCGAGCGCAGCGCCAATACGTCGAGGTGTGGGTCGACGTCCTGCGCCGGCGTTCACCCGCGGTGGGCGAGAACGCCGCGCGGTTGATGGCGCACGCGACCTTCGGGCTGATGAACTCGACCCCGCACAGCGTCAAGCCGGGCACCGGAGCTGCCGAGTCCCGCGCCGTGCTGCGCGCGATGACGATCGGCGCGCTGGCAACCCGCCGCGATGAGGGCCGGCGCTAGTACCAGACGCGGCGGCCACCGACCGCGTGGCCGGCCGCCCCGAGCGCCCAGAACACCGCGCCGATGACGAGGGCGACCACGCCGATGTAGGTGACCGTCGACAGACCGAACACCAGACCGAGGATGACGAGGATGACTCCGAGGGCGATCATGGCACTACTCCTTCGAAACGGTTTCCTGCGAAACGGTTACTGACTGGGCTGGGGAACCTTGACGTTGCAGTTCGTGACCTTGGGGTTCGCTCCCGCGTAGTTCAGCGGGCCGGCCACCACCGTCAGGGCGATGGTTCCCGCTGTCGCACAGGTGGTCTCAGAGCTCTTGAAGTAGTCGCGCTGGTAGGCGGCGAAGACGCCGATCAGCAACCAGATGAGCACGATCGTGCCGAGAATTCCGCTACCACGCATGCTGGACCTCCATGGTCTGTCGTCCCCGCTGAGACGTGGGCACGGTTTACCCGACCGACAATTGCCGTAAACCCCGTCATCGGGCGCGCCGGAGCCCACGGGCGGCGCAGGTACCCTGCAAACATGAGGTGGAGATGACGGATCCATCGCGGCGCGACGGGTGGGGCCAGGAACATCCCGGCACCTACAACTACCCGGCCTATCCGGGTTCCCCGTACGGCCAACAGCCGCCGTACACCGCGCCGGTCGGGTCCAAGCCGACCGAACAGTTGCCCGCCTACTCGCCCTACGGGTATGGCCCGTACACCGGTCAGTACGGGCCGCCGAACCCGCCCGGTGGCGAACCACCGGAGCCCCCGCCGCCCGGCGGACCCAATCCCCGCCGCTGGCTGTGGGTCCTGGCCGGGTCGGCGATGCTCACCGTGCTCGGACTGGTCATCGGTCTGGTGATCGTCAATAGCTCGCAACAGAACACGGTCGTCGCGCCGCCACAGACTCCCATCGAACCCACCCTCACCGCGCCTCCGTCGACCACGACGCCCACGCCCACCACGACCCTCGCGCCGACCTTCCCGACGGCGCCGACGACCACGCCCGGCCAGACGCCGGGCAGCACCGCCACACCGGGACAGCCCGTCCCCAGCGGCACCCACACCGTCGTGTACTCGGTGGGCGGCGAAGGCCGCGCGATCAGCATCCTCTACCTCGACAGCGGTGGGGTGCTGCAGACGGAGTTCAACGTGTCGTTGCCGTGGACGAAGCAGGTGCAGCTCACCGGTCAGGCGAACAGCATGGCGAGCGTCAGCATCGTCAACGTGGGGCACGAGGTGACCTGCTCGATCACGATCGACGGCGCCGCCACCCAGCAGAATTCCGGAACCGGGTTGACGCTGTGCACCTCACTCGGAACGCGCTGACACCCGCGACCCGGGCACCCGCACGCCCACGATGCCGATCAGGCCGAGGGCCAGCACGGTCAGCAGGCCGCCGAGACCCGCACGGTTGGCACCGAATACGTCGATGAACGTGGAGAACATCAGCGGCGCCAGGAACGACACCGCCCGGCCCGTGGTCGTGTAGAGGCCGAACGCCACGCCCTCCTTGCCCTCCGTGGACATCCGCATCATCATCGTGCGCGCCGAGGACTGCGTCGGCCCGACGAACAGGCACAGCAGCAGCCCGCAGACCCAAAATGCCACGGGGCCGGACGAATTCAGCAGCGCCATACCCACCACCAGCATCGCGGCGAGCGACCCGACGATGATCGGCTTGGACCCGACCCGATCGTCGAGGAGGCCGCCGAGGACCGCGCCGATCGCGGCGATCACGCAGGCGCACACCCCGAACAGCAGCACGTCAGCCGACGACACCCCGAACACCGTCACACCGAGGACGGCGCCGAAGGTGAACACCCCCGTCAACCCGTCGCGGAACACCGCGCTGGCGAGGAGGTAATACACGACGTGGTGGTCGCGGCGCCACTCCCCCACGACCTCGGCCCACAACGCCCGGTACGCGCCGAGCACCCCGACCGCGGGCGGCCGCTCGCCGTCGTCGATCACCTTCGACGTGACGAGCAGGGGTAGGGCGAACAGCAGGAACCAGGCCGCCGTCACGAGCATGGCGGCCCGGACGTTCTGGCCGTCGTCGTGCGGCAGACCGAACAGCCCGCGGGTGTCCCCGTCACCCTGGATCAACCCGAGGTAGACGATGAGCAGCAGTAGCACGCTTCCGAAATAGCCTGCCGCCGAACCGAATCCAGAGACCCGGCCCGAGGTCTCCGCCGTGGACAGCTGCCGCAGCATGGCGTTGTACGGCACGGTGGCCAGGTCGCTGAACGCCGCCGTGCACGCCAGGAGCACCAGGCCCGGCCACAGATAGTGGTAGTCGGCGCGGATGAGGCTCATCGCACAGGTCAGCGCGACGACCGTACCCGTCAGGACCGTCAGCACAGTGCGGCGGCGGTGCGGCGGGTCGACCAGCACGCCGGTCGCGGGCGCCAGCACGGCGACGCACAACCCGGCGATCGTCAGCACGCGGCCCAGCCAACTCGCCGGCGTCGTCGGTCCCGGCAGTCCCGCGCCCACCTGCTGCGTCAGGTAGACCCCGTAGACGAACGTCACGACGATCGCGTTCACGCCGGTGGCGCCGCAGTCCCACAGTGCCCATGCGACGACGGGAAGCCGTCCCGCGGTGCGCGTCGCCGCGGGGTTGGTCATGCCCGCACTCTATTGGTACCTACGATTGGCCCCATGTCCGTACCCGCTCCCAGTCCCGACGCGCGCGCCGTGGTCACCGGCGCCTCGCAGAACATCGGTGAGGCGTTGGCCACCGAGCTTGCTGCCCGAGGGCACCATCTCATCATCACCGCCCGGCGCGAGGACGTCCTCGCGGCGCTGGCGGATCGCTTGACGCAACGCTACGGCGTCACCGTCGAGGTGCGCGCGGTCGATCTCGCCGACCCCGAGCAACGCGCCGGGCTCTGCGACGAACTCGCCGAGCGCGAGGTGTCCATCCTGTGCGCCAACGCGGGCACCGCAACGTTCGGCCCCATCGCCAAGCTCGACGTCGACGGCGAGAAGGCGCAGGTTCAGCTCAACGTGCTCGGCGTCCACGACCTGGTGCTGGCCGTGTTGCCCGGCATGGTGCGCCGCCGCGCCGGCGGCATCCTCATCTCCGGTTCGGCCGCGGGCAATTCGCCGATCCCCAACAACGCGACCTACGCGGCGTCCAAGGCCTTCGTCAACACGTTCAGCGAGTCCCTGCGCGGTGAGGTGAAGAGCCTCGGCATCCACGTCACCGTGCTGGCGCCGGGACCGGTGCGCACCGAGCTGCCCGATCCCGACGACCAGTCACTGGTGGAGAAGCTGATCCCCGACTTCCTCTGGATCTCCACCGAGCACACCGCCAAGCTGTCGCTGGATGGCTTGGAGCGCAACAAGATGCGCGTCGTGCCCGGTGTCACGTCCAAGGCCATGTCGGTCGCCAGCGGGTACGCCCCCCGCTCGATCGTCACGCCGATCGTCGGCGCGGTATACAAGAAACTCGGTGGCGACTAACGCCTGCGGCGGCTGCTGGTGCCGAACACGCTGCGGGTGATCTCGCGGCCGGCGGTGGTGGCCGCCGATCGCAGGAAGCTCTTGAACGCCGGGCTCTGCAGGACCTCCTGAATGATGCTGGGGCCCTGGGGTTCCGGTGCCTGCGGTTCGGGCACCGGCTGGGGAGACACCGGCGGGGGCAGCGACGGCGTCGGCGGCTCGGGCGGTGTCTCCTGCGCGGCCTTGGCGGCCAGCATCTCGAACGCCGACGGCCGGTCGTCGGTCTGCCCGTAGGTGGCCTGCAGCGGCGAGGCCGTGGCGGCCGCGGCGATCGCCTCATTGCCGATCGTGCCCATCAGCGACCGCGGCGCCCGCATCCTGGTCCATGCGACCGGCGTCGGCGCGCCCCGCTCCGACAGCACGGTCACGATTGCCTCGCCGATGCCCAGCGACGTCAACGCCTCCTCCAGGTCGTACACGCTGGTCTTTGGGTAGGTGCGCACCGTCTTGGCGAGGGCCTTCTGGTCGTCGGGGGTGAACGCGCGCAGCGCGTGCTGGATGCGCGCGCCCAGCTGCGACAGCACGTCGTTCGGCACGTCGGTGGGCAGCTGGGTGCAGAAGAACACCCCGACGCCCTTGGAACGAATGAGCTTGACGGTCTGCTCGACCTGTTGCAGGAACGCCTTGGAGGCGTCGTCGAACAGCAGGTGCGCCTCGTCGAAGATGAACACCAGCTTCGGCTTGTCGACGTCACCGATCTCGGGGAGCGTCGTGAACAGGTCGGCGAGCACCCACATCAGGAACGTCGAGAAGAGCTGGGGCCTGGCCGCCTGCGCGCCGAGCTCGAGCAGCGTGACGACGCCCCGGCCGTCCGCGTCGAGCCGAATCAGGTGCTCGGGCTCCAGCTCCGGAAGACCGAAGAAGGTGTCGCCGCCCTCGGCCTCGAGGTTGACCAGCGCGCGCAGGATGACGCCCGCGGTGGCCGGCGAGACCGCGCCGAGCGCCTTGAGTTCGGCCTTGCCCTCGTCGCTCGTCAACACCTGGATGACGCCGCGCAGGTCCTTCAGGTCGTCGAGCAGCAACCCCTTCTGATCGGCCCAGTGGAAGATGAGGCCGAGGGTGGACTCCTGAGTAGCGTTGAGCCCCAACACCTTCGACAGCAAAATCGGGCCGAAGCTGCTGACGGTGGCCCGCACCGGGACACCGATTCCCGCGGTGCCGAGCGAGAGGAATTCGACGGGAAAGGCGGTGGGCGTCCAGTCATCGCCGGTGTCGGTGGCGCGCTGGGCGGTCTTGTCTCCCGGCGTGCCCGGCCGCGACAGCCCGGACAGGTCACCCTTGACGTCGGCCATCACCACCGGCACGCCCGCGGCGGACAGTTGCTCGGCGATGACCTGCAGCGAGGTGGTCTTGCCGGTGCCGGTCGCTCCGGCGACCAGCCCGTGCCGGTTGAGGGTGGCCAGCGGAATGCGGACCGTGGCGGTGGGGTCCACGGCGCCGTCGACGACGACCGAACCGAGCTCGACGGCCTGCCCTGCGCCGGCATAACCAGCGGCGATCTGCTGTGCAGGGGTGCCCGTCGCGTCTGTGCCCATGGCCAGCGACCTTACTTGCCGCGGGTAGGCCGGGCCGGTGTCGGCCGCGGCGAATACTGTGGGGCGTTGTGCGCGACGAACTGGTGTGGATCGACTGCGAGATGACGGGGCTCGATCTCGAGTCGGACCGGCTGATCGAGATTGCCGTCCTGGTGACCGACGGGGAACTGAACCTGCTCGGCGACGGTCTCGACGTCGTGATCCACGCGGACGACGCGGCGCTCGACGGCATGGTCGACGTGGTCGCCACGATGCACCGCAAATCGGGCCTGACCGAGGAGGTGCGGTCCTCCACCGTCGACGTGCCCACCGCAGAAGCGATGGTGCTCGACTACGTCAAAGGCCACGTCAAGCAGGCGAAGACCGCACCCCTGGCCGGTAACTCCATCGGCACCGACCGCGGCTTCATCGCACGCGACATGCCCGCGCTGGACGCCTTCCTGCACTACCGGATGATCGACGTCAGCTCGATCAAGGAACTGTGCCGTCG
This sequence comes from Mycolicibacterium madagascariense, assembly GCF_010729665.1. NCBI lineage: Bacteria > Bacillati > Actinomycetota > Actinomycetes > Mycobacteriales > Mycobacteriaceae > Mycobacterium > Mycolicibacterium madagascariense. Next base: position 4,050,286 of record NZ_AP022610.1, read on the forward strand.
CTGGTATCCGCGCATCTACTTCGGGCAACCCGAGAAGGGCCTCGCCCATCGCGCGCTGGCCGACATCCACGAGTCGATCCGCGAGCTGAAGTACTACCGCAGCACGGCGTTCGTGCCGCCGCCGGGCCCCTCGACCAGTGACATCGCCGCGGTGGCCGCCGAGTTGGGGCCGCCCGCGGACGCGGCGGGGCAGCCGGATTCGGCCGGGGGCCACGAGAGCGGCTAAGATCGACGGGCTGCCTCGGCGGCAATGGTGGCTGTAGTTCAGTTGGTAGAGCACCAGGTTGTGATCCTGGCTGTCGCGGGTTCGAGTCCCGTCAGCCACCCAGCAGGTGGGAGGGCCTCTCGGCCCTCCCACCTTTTGCTTTGGTAGACACCACCTGCGTTACGGACCGGGGGCCCACCCGGCCAGAAGTCCGGGCCTTCACGACGAGGGCCCCGACGTCGTCGACACCTAGAATCGGACTCTCGGAGTCGACGGCGTGGTCGACCGCACCATCGAGGGGAAGCGGTTGCGGGACGTGATGGCTGAACATGTGTCGACCGACGAGCGAACCGACCAGAGTGGTGCTGCCGTACTGGTCAGCGGCGCCAGCTTCGCGGGCCTCGCCACCGCCTACTGGCTGAACGAACTGGGCTACCGGGTCACGGTGATCGAGACCGCCCGAGAGCTGCGCAGGGGCGGCACGCCCGTGGACGTCGAGGGCCAGACCATCGACGTCCTCACCCGCATGGGCGTGATCGATGCCGTGCGCGCGAAGGCCCTGCCTCCACGCTCGCTGGAATTCAAGAACGACGACGACACCACCCTGGCCGTGATGTCGGCGCAACAGGGCGCGGACGAGCCACGCAACGAGCAGTACGAGATACACCGCGACGACCTGTTGGACATTCTGTTCGCCGCGATTCACGACGTCGTGGACATCAGATTCGGACTGTCGATCACGCACCTCGAGAATCGTCCCGACGCCGTCACGGTCACCTTCAGCGACGACCGCCGAGACACCTATGCGCTGGTCTTCGGCTGCGACGGCAATCGCTCCAACACCCGTCGGCTGGCGTTCGACGGCACCGCGCAGAACGTCGTCTACCCCCTGGGTGGCTACTTCTTCATCAAGGTGGCACCCACCACGGCGTTACTGCCGGCCAACGTCTCCCAGATCTACAGCGTCGCGGGACGGACGGCTCTGCTCAATGGCTACGACGACCAGACCGACGTCGCGCTCGCCTTCCGCACCACGGCCGAGATCGACTACGACTACCGCGACCGAGCAGCACAACGCCGCATGATCCACGAGTCCTTCGACGGGCTTGGATGGAAGGTGCCCGCGATGCTCGACATCCTCGACGCCGACGATGACTTCTACTTCGACATGCTCAACCAGGTCAGAATGCCGACGTGGTCGACGGGGCGGGTCGCGCTGGTGGGCGATGCCGGTTACTGCGTCTCACCGGTCGCCGGCATGGGCGGCTCCATGGCCATCATCGGCGCGGGCACGATGGCCGACGCGCTGCGCCGCAACGCAGGTGACCACGTCGCCGCGTTCGACGAATACGAGCGCACGCTGCGCCCCCTCGTCGACGACGTGCAGGAACGGGCAGCCACCCTGGGGATGTCCATGATGTTCCCCTCCGACGACGACGAACTCGCCGAACGCAACCGCACGCTGAGCGAGGGAACGCTCAACCTCTAGGACGCAGGTGAAACTGCTGCTTCGGGTGTCAGCGCTTTGCCGCCGGCAACCGTGCAGCAGGGCCGATTTCACCACGGGCCGCGCGGCTGTTATCGTCTCTCACGCGCGCCGTTAGCTCAGTTGGTAGAGCAGCTGACTCTTAATCAGCGGGTCCGGGGTTCGAAACCCTGACGGCGCACCACACGAAAACCCTGCTCAGGCGGGGTTTTTGTCGTTTCATAGCGACTGTTCGGGTACAGGGGAGTACCCAGAGGTGTGTACCCAATCAGGTGGGTCGGTCATCTCCGGTCGAAGACCTACTGACTGTGAGCATGCGACCTACTCGGACAAGTTGGAAAACTTGCACCCTAAGAGAGAGCACCGGGCGTGCTAGAAGCCGTAGAGCTGCCCCAGCCCTCGACCGAACTCCGCAACGGGCATTCGGTGGAGCCCGCCGGGTTCCACCGCGGCAGTGATGAAGCCCGATCCAACTGGCACTCTCTCGATCGCCGGATACAGACCGAGATACTCCTGCCCTTGCTGTCCAGGCACGTCGTCGTCGATCGGCATGATTGCTATTGGCCCACCCTTTGACCCGTCGAAGTAACCCAACTCCCATGGCATCCACTTCGACATAGGCGATGACGTCGAGTTCGCGTATATCAGCGAAGTGCACTGCCCCATGCGCTCTCGGAGCAGGGAAGCTGTTTCTAAGGAAACTTCAGACCTGTTGAGCTGGCGGTCGACAATCCAGTCGATGTACACGCTGAGACCTTGCTTCTCAAAATGGTTGGCTATGCCAAGAATGAGTGGAGCATCTTTGAAGCTATGACTCAAAAAGACGTCGAACCTCTCTCCAGGGAACACGCTCGCGGTTCTGGTGTTCAAGGCGTCTCTGGCGTTCGCATAGCCGAGCGACGCGGTCCTCTGTCGGCCAGCCAGTTCTAAGTCGCTTCTGCGGAAGTAGACCACTCTTAACCTATTCTTTATTCGATATGTCGAACTGTCTTAGCGCGATGCATAGGCGCGATCGACCCAAGTCCCTAGATTCTGATAACCGTTGTCACGGACCCAGTCGTAGGTTGGAACCGTAGTAGGAAGCGGATTGACGCCCATCCGATCGGGCCTGCGATTAAAATCCAAGATATTGTGGATATATATCCCGAGCAATCCATTTCCACGCGCGAGACTCTCGCGAATCTCATAATTGACCCATTGCCTGTTAGAGGTCTCAGCGCCAATTAAGACTGCCGTCACGGTTGTGCTGAGTACCGCCCTTGCAATCAGTCGTTCAATCGCCGCATCGCTAGGTTTAGTCGCCTCCCATAAAGACGCATCTATCCACTCGGGCGTGATGCTCGGCTTTGTCTGGGAACTGTTTCTCACCACGGATGCTCGCTGGACGTCGCGCTCGTAGTGGAAGCTAAAGAACGTTCGGTGAGCCATTAAGCATTTCTCCTTGCCGTCGTGGGTTCAAACCGGCGCTGACGCGCTAGGGTCTTGTCCGCGATGAAGTGGCGCAACAGATTAGATTTTCGGCTATCTCGTCGGCCCCTGTTCGGGGAGTGCCGTCGTGGTCGTGGGTGGCGGCACTGGCTGTGCGGTCGAAGGTGAAGGCACTGCCGAGGTCTCGGGCGTTGTGGGAGCCGGTGACGGATGTTCTGCAGGCGTCACCGTCACGGTTACCTTCACAGGTCGTTCTCTTGGAGCATCATTTTCCTTTTCATGGCACAACGAGTAGACGAATAGCAGCGATCCGGGGACAATCAACGGGCCGTAAAAGTATTTGATCGACCATGACGCGTATGACTCATTTTTCGAAGCCTTCGAGAGACCTTTTGTCTCCATGGACAGCGGTTCTACAGTATTCGCCACTATTGCATCGTGCAAATCACGGAATGTTCGTTCGACGTTTAGATAATGCGCATCAATCACAGCAAAGGCGCATAATCCGACGATCCCAAGCAGGATAACTACCGCGTTGTCACGAATGACTGCCACACCGAATGCGGCGCCAGCCAAAGTTATCGACCAGCCTTTTGCCTGGGCGGATGAGCTCGCCATGCGACCTACGACCGAGGCGACCAGTTCGAGATGCTTTCGCCGATCCTCCCGCTCGCCAGGCTCGGTCAGGTCGTAGCCGGTCATCGTGCACCGGCCATAGTCGCGCGCAGTCTAGCCAGTGCACTGTCGAGCGACGCATCATCAATTGATGATCCCGATGGCCAGATAGGACCAATATCGTCGCCGCTCCACCGAGGCACTACATGCACGTGTAGATGATCGACCGTTTGTGTTGCGGCCTCTCCGTTAGATTGGATTATGTTGAGTCCTTCGGGTTCAAACGCGCTCCTAACTGCTCCAGCGACTTCGCGGGTGACTGCCATCAATGCTGCAGCGTATTCATCGTCGACAGACCAAATGTCTGGTATGTGCTTGAGTGGCACTACGAGGGTGTGCCCTAGGGTCGCAGGCTCTTTCGGAAAGAATGCCGCGACAAGATCGGTTTTCACCACCATGCGGACGGCGCCATCGCCAGCGAGGATCGCGCAGAACGGGCAACGCGCAGACAATCTGTGAACCCCCGTTCGCCCCATATTTGGTACTGCGCACAAGCTACGCCAAGGGTCCGACAAACCTAGGCACGAACAGCACACCGCTGTGTCGTTAGCGATCCACGTCGGCCGTTCCGACGCACGGTGGACCGAACCTCGTCGCCGTCGAGGCTTGTCGTCTACTGCACGTGATCGCGCGCGCTTGCGGACATGCGTGACGTCATCGAAAGGGGGCGTGTACCCAAAGCTGTGTACCCAAAGTGAGTACCTCACCGCAGTCCAGAGAGTGCTAGACAGTGGGCGGCTAGAGAACCGGCGCCGCCAGCCACCTGCGAACATCGCACCTCGGCAACGACAGCCGAATGACTCTTAATCAGCGGGTCCGGGGTTCGAAACCCTGACGGCGCACCACACAAAAACACTGCTCAGGCAGGGTTTTTGTCGTTTCTCGGGCGTTTGCTGGCTGTGACAAATGTGACGCGTGATACCCGAAGGTCTCCATATTGTCTCCACGCTGCGGGAACTACCCCGCCACAACAAACGCTCCTCAGCACCACGCGTCGTACCACTGTCTTATCGTTGATTACATGAGTGTGATTCGTACCGCCACCGTCGCCGCGGTCGAACAGGTCTTTATCGAGGAAATCCAGAACGGCGATTGGGTGGTCTCGACGCGGACCGGGGGTAACGGCGATCCCTGCGTCTGGCAGGTGCACGCGAAAGGCTTCAAGTGGAGCCAAGCCGATGGCGGGCTGATTACCCTTCGGTCGAAAGCGGCGACCGGCGAAGAATCGGGCGTGGTATCCGCCCCGCCACGCACGCGGATACTGCGAGCGAGGCTGGCACCCGCACCGATCTACACCGAAGTTCCCGACGAACTGGTCGAAGATGAAAACACCTTTCGTCACAAGAAGTGCTACGCGAACACACGCGGGGGATGTTCGACCAAAATATCGGGCGAGCATTTTGTTTCCCAATGCCTGATCGACCTGTATTCGTTCGATGACCCAGATGTAAAGATCAAACATGATTCCGGCTATGGGGTTCAAAGCTATGTAAGTGCGAAGCAGTTCAAAACGAATATTCTGTGCGAGAAGCACAACAATGATCTGCACATTGCGGACGACGCCGCGTTGCAATTTGCGACGTTCATTCGAGGGATTGCGTTGGAATACCGCAACGGCGCAGGCGAATGGGGAACCGACGACGAGATAACGGTCTCGGGCGAAGATTTTCAGAATTGGGTTCTAAAGCTTATTCTGAACCATGCAGTCGGCAAAGCTTTCAACGGAACCAAAACGAAGTTCCCGCCAGAGGCGGTTGATTTGTTGTTGGGGCGCGCGATGTGGCCGCGTACGTGGGGCTTGTGCGTCGCCGGTGATCTGTCCCATGACGAACTCCGCTATCGGCCGTTCGAGCGAGTCGAAGACTCCACAACGGATTTCTGGTCTGTTTCGCCCCTACTGCATCGAGACGGATGGGTGGGCGGCGGAATCGTCAATCTGAACGGGATAGGTCTTGGCCTGACCGTGTTCAATCCAAGTCGCGACAATCCCGACGCTTTCGATAACAATCTGCGTAATCCGTTGCGCGGATCGATTCAGCGGCCGGGTTTCATGGCGTGGGAGTTGGACGGCGTCACCAAACGAATCAATTTTGAGTGGAACGACGTTTGGCAACACCGGACGATCACCTACAAAATGAGCAGGGACTAGAAGTGGCGCTTACAACAGATGACATTGTCCGCCAAGTTAGCTTTGGCCGGTCTGCGCTGGCGGGTCAGGATAGGCGCGGATGATAGGGCCGATAGCGTCGGACGCGGTCATCGTCGGTTGCGCCTTAAAAGTCGAACCATCGGGTGCGCGTAAAGCTACGGTGGCGGTGTCACCGTCCAAGTGACATGACAGCGCCGTGAGCGGTTCACCGAGGTCCGGCCAAGCGGCGCGCGCCATCTGCAACGCCCGATGCTGCGCATCCTGGCCGTTGAGTGGTTGCGAATCGAAAGCTAGTCCGTGCATATTGCGGATGCGCAAGGCGATCGCTTTCAATCCGTCCCACGCCGCGCCGCCGATGATCCCGCCAGCTCCGGTGGCAGCGGCCCAAACAAGCAACTCCAGTCCCGCGCCCGCCGCGCCCCAACTGGTCGTGTGTAGCCGTTCCTCGCTGATAAACGACTGGTGAATCGGCTCACCGGCTGGGTTGGGCAAGTAGTGCAGGTGTTCGACCTCATAGCGCAACCGTCCGCGGTTTATCCCTACTCCCGCGTCGATGATCATCACGACTGTCGCGCGGGGCGTCGGATCGCTCTGATGGTCGACCATGCGGTAGACGATTCGCACTTAATCAACGAAAACACCGCCGACGTAATCGGTCATGGGGCCATCGTCGTAGTTCGGCACGACAAGCAGGCATGTCTCGCACCCCCACTGTGAGACAGCAAACCGTGGTCGGTCTCCTCAGGGTCCACGCGTGGGCGAGTTACAGGTAACTGAGGCGGTTTCAAACAACGTTCAGACGAACCCAGACCGACTCAGAATAAGCCTCTATATGGGGCGATTCGGTCTAGCCCGTTCCATCGGCACAGGTCGCGGGTTAGCCGGGAACGTTCTCTTAATCAGCGGGTCCGGGGTTCGGAACCCTGACGGCGCACCACCGGAAATCGGGTCGGAGACGGCCCGATTTTCTGCGTCATGGGTCATTTCCGGGCCAATCGCCGAGGTGAGGGGTCCATGGACCAAGATCACCGTCAAGATCGTGGCCATGGATTGCGACTGCCGCTTGCGTAGATTAACTCGTCGCTTGACACCTCTGGTCACAGCTGTGTGCTGAAATCGCACACTGTCGACTCATTCGTCGAGGCCGTCAATCCATTCCGGCCGATCTAGAAACTCTCGACCAGCCAAAACAGGCGTGTATCGGTGGACGCGAGTAGGGGTCTAGGTGATACAGTACAGTTAGCTACAGCCATCGACGCGGATGATCCGCTCTGATACCTGAGAGAGGAACGAGGTCTTAGCTGATGACGACCGCAGGTGCGGCCCGTTCCACGGTACCGTCAGCCCTCGAACTCGACGAGGAACCGCGCGTCGTCGTGGTCTACAACTGCACGCGGATCGGCTTGCGAGCCAACCCGCCGGGATTCTCGATCAGAAATCTGTTCCGCGTCCGCCGGCGGCGTCGCTAAGGTCCGCCGCCGGAGGCGTCGCTAGGCTCCGTCGCGATGGCTCAGCTGCGCGCCCGGCGGATCGCGAGCACCACGATCAGGGCGCCCAGCCCGGCCAGCGTCGCCGCGACCGCGGGCTTCTTCACGAACTGCACGACACCGGTCTTGACGTCGTCGGCAATGCGCGCCGGATTCGCCCGCTCGGCGAGGGCATCCACCGTGCTGGCGAGTTGTTCCCGCGCTACGTCGATGTCCTGCTTGATCTTGTCGGGATCCCGGTCTGCCACGTCAGCCCCTTCAATCGCGTTGCTGTCTTGAGGAATTACCCTAGAGCAGCCGCACCCCGCCCGGGTGCACCGGCCGACCCGAAGGGACTTCCGCACATGCCCCCGACCCCGCGCCTCGCAGTGGGCGACAAGGCCCCCGCGTTCAGTCTTCCCGATGCCGACGGCAACACCGTCTCGCTGAGCGACTTCGCCGGACGCAAGGTCGTCGTCTACTTCTACCCGGCCGCCTCCACGCCCGGGTGCACCAAACAGGCCTGCGACTTCCGGGACAGCCTGGCCGAACTGAACGAGGCGGGCCTCGACGTCGTCGGCATCTCGCCCGACAAGCCGGCCAAACTGGCGAAGTTCCGCGACGCGGAGGGCCTGACGTTTCCGCTGCTGTCCGATCCCGACCGCGAGGTGCTCACCCAGTGGGGCGCCTTCGGCGAGAAGACCATGTACGGCAAGACCGTTCAGGGCGTCATCCGGTCGACGTTCGTCGTCGACGAGAACGGCGACGTCGAAGTGGCCCAGTACAACGTCAAGGCCACCGGGCACGTCGCCAAGCTGCGCCGCGAGCTAGCGGTCTAGCGCCCCGAGGGCTGCCAGCAGCAGCGCCTCCGACGTCGCGGCCCGCTCGAGCACGCCGAGGTCGAGGCTTTCGTCGACGCTGTGGGCCTGCGTCGCGGGATCCTCGACGCCGGTGACGAGGATCTTCGCGTCGGGGAAGGCGTTGGCGAATTCGGCGATGAACGGGATCGAGCCCCCGACCCCCGTGTCGATCGGGTCGACGCCCCAGGCCTGCCGGAACGCGGTGCGGGCGGCGTCGTAGACGGGTCCGTTCGCCGCGATGGCGTAGGGCTCGCCGACGTCACCCGCGGTGACCGTGACCCGCGCGCCCCACGGCGCATGCTCCTCGAGGTGCCGGGTCAGCGCGGCCAGATGCGCTCGGGCATCGCCGCCCGGGGCGACGCGCATGCTGACCTTGGCCCGCGCCGACGGGATCAAGGTGTTCGACGCCTTCGCGATGGGCGTCGTGTCGATGCCGATGACCGTGATCGCCGGCTTCGCCCACAGCCTGTCGGTGACCGAACCCGAGCCGATCTCCGTGACGCCGTCGAGGATTCCGGTCTCCTTGCGGATGTGATCCGCCGGGTAGTCGACGTCGGCCGCCGTGCCCTGGTGCAGGCCCACGACCGCGACGTTGCCGTCATCGTCGTGCAGGCTGGCGAGCAGGCGGACCAGGGCGCTCAGCGCGTCGGGGACGACGCCGCCCCACATCCCGGAGTGCAGGCCGTGATCGAGCGTGGCGACCTCCACGACGCAGTCGGCGAGACCGCGCAGCGACACCGTCAGCGACGGCGTCGTCGTACTCCAGTTGTCGGAGTCGGCGATGACGATGACGTCGGCAGCCAGCAGATCCCGATGGGCGGCCAGCAGCGCGCTCAGAGTGGGCGAGCCGGACTCCTCCTCCCCCTCCACGAAGACCGTGACGCCGACGGGCAGGTCGTCGCCAAAGGCCCGAATCGCCGCGAGATGCGTTGCGATGCCCGCCTTGTCGTCGGCGGTGCCCCGACCGTAGAGACGGCCGTCGCGTTCGGTCGGTGTGAACGGGGGCGACGCCCACTGCGACGGATCGCCCTCGGGCTGCACGTCGTGATGGGCGTACAGCAGGACCGTCGGCGCACCCGCCGGTGCGGGGCGACGGGCGATGACGGCGGGCGCGCCGCCTTCGCTGACCGTGCGGATGTCGTGAAAACCGGCCTGCGCCAACAGTTTCGACACGGCCTCGGCACTGCGGTGCACCTCGGCGCGCCGGTCGGGATCGGCCCACACCGATTCGATGCGGACGAGGTCCTCGAGGTCGGCCCGCACGGAGGGCAGCACCGACTTCACCTGGTCGACGAGATCGCTCATGGCACCGAGCCTAGTGCGTAACCACTTCCCGCGAGCAGACGCAAGTGGCCCTGAAATGGCCCGAATGAGGGCCCCTTGCGTCTGCTCGCGGGGAGAACGGGTCAGGTTTCCAGGATGGCGACCGCCGCGGCGGTGTCCTTCTCGTGGGTCAGCGACAAGTGGATGGTGACGTCCCTGAGGTGCTCCCCGATCGCGCCGGTCAACCGCACCTTGGGGCGTCCCCACATGTCCGTGACGATCTCGATGTCACGGTGGATGCCCTCGGGCAGCATCGGGCGCTTCGAGAAACGCGACCCCGACCACGCCTTGATGACCGCCTCCTTGGCGGCCCAGCGCGCCGCCAGATGCCGTGCCGCAGACGAACTCTTGTCCGCGGCGTCGCGACGCTCACCGGGGGTGAACGTCTCGGCGAACACCGTGCCCGGCTGGTCGACCTGTTCTGCGAAGTCCGGTATGGAGACGAGGTCGATGCCGACTCCCACGATGCTCATGCCCGAAACGCTAACCCAGCCGGCTCAGCCCCCATACCAACCGTTGGCCCCGAGCCGCGCGTCGGCGTCGAGCAGCATGTCGGCCTCCTGCGGCTTCTCCGGCAGGTCGTGGTGGAAGCGTCGGTCAGCGGGCTTCTCGTACAGCGCGGGTCCGCCCGCGATGGCCGAGGCCAACGTCCGCTGCCCCTTGAGCACCCGGGCACCGGCCCGCTGCTGGTAGTCCGCCCGCTGCTCCGGCGTCAGCGTCGCGAGGAACGCCTGCGGATGCACCAGCGCGACGAGACCCGACACGTGACCGAAGCCGAGGCTGGTGACCAGACCCGCCTTCAGCGGGAACTTCTCCCCCAGCTGCAGGGTCTCGCGCACCCACACGAAGTGCGAGGCGTGGGCGAGCTCGTCGTCGACGCAGTCCAGGCTCCGGTTCGGCGGGATCACGCCGTCACGCAGCATCTGGCACATGCCCATCATCTGGAACGCCGCCGCACCACCCTTCGAGTGTCCGGTGAGGCTCTTCTGGCTGACGATGAACAGTGGGTTGCCCGGCGAACGGCCGAGGGCCGAGGCGAGCCGCTCGTGCAGCTCGGTCTCGTTGGGATCGTTGGCCAACGTCGACGTGTCGTGCTTGGAGATGACCGCGATGTCGTCGGCACCGACGCCCAGCTTCGCCAACGACTTCGCCAGCTGCGACTGCCTGCCGCCGCGACCCGCGCCGAGCGCGCCGAGCCCCGGCGCCGGGATCGAGGTGTGCACGCCATCGCCGAACGACGAGGCGTAGCCCACCACGGCCATGACCGGCAGACCCATCTCCAGCGCGAGATCGCCGCGCGCCAGCAGGATGGTGCCACCGCCCTGCGACTCGACGAACCCGAGCCGACGACGGTCGTTGGCACGCGAGAACTTCGCATCGCTGATGCCCTTGGCGCGCATCACCTCGGTGTCCGCCGTGGCCGACATGTCCCCGAAGCCCGTCACGGCCTCCAGCGTCAGGTCGTCGTACCCGCCGGCGACCACGAAGTCGGCCTTGCCGAGGCGGATCTTGTCCACGCCCTCCTCGACCGACACGGCGGCCGTCGCGCACGCGGCGACCGGATGGATCATCGCGCCGTAGCTGCCGATGTAGGACTGCACGACGTGGCCGGCGAAGACGTTCGGCAGCACCTCCTGCAGGATGTCGTTCGGCTTGTTCTGCCCAAGCAGGTTGCCGTGGAACATCTTCTGCATCGACGTCAGCCCGCCGATGCCGGTGCCCTGCGTGCTGGCCACCAGGCTCGGATGCACCCAGCGCATCAGCTCGGTCGGCGTGAAGCCGGCCGTCAGGAACGCGTCGACGGTCGTGACGAGGTTCCACAGCGCCAGCCGGTCGAGCGAGTTGACCATGTCCTGGCTGACGCCGTAGACGGTCGGGTCGAAGCCGGTCGGCACCTGGGCGCCGACGGTCCGCGACATCTTCACCGAGCGCGGCACCCGAATCTCGGTGCCCGCCTTGCGGGTGACCTGCCAGTCGGTGCTGTCGGGCACCGGCGCGATCACGGTGTGCTCGGGATCGGACTGCTTGAAGCCGCGGGCGTCGGCCTCCGCCGACACCACGAACGTGAAGTCCTTCTCCAGGAACACCGAAACCAGCAGTGGCGCAGTGTGATCCGCTTCGACGGCTCCGTCGTCGACGAATTCGCGGATGCCCACCCGTTCGATCACGGCGTCGTGGTAGCGCTCCACCAACTCGCCCTCGTCGACCAGGTCGCCCGACGCGGTGTCGTACCACCCCGGCTTGGGGTCGTCCTCCCACGTGACGAGACCGGTTGTCCAGGCCAATTCGAGGACGCCCGCGGCGGACAGCTCACCGGAGACCTCGACTTCGAACCGGGTCCGCGACGATCCGTACGGGCCGATCTCCGCCCCGCCGACGATGACCACGAGGTCCGCCGGATCGACGTCGAGGTCGTCCCAGGCGGGCGGCGGGGCGGCGGCGTAACCGCGCGGCGGCGATGGCAGCGCCCGGATGGTCGAGGTCTCGACGTCCTCGTCCGGTGTCGCCGCACCGCTCTCGGCGGCCATGTCCTCGCGGGCCTTGGCCGCCAATTCGGCCATGTCGATGTCGATCTCGCCGAGACCGCCGGTCAGGTCGGCCTTGATCGGCTCGTGCGCGGCCGCCACCTTGGACTCGATGTCGCACAGGTCGAGCAGCATCGACGCCATCTCTTCGGTGGTGTACGTGGTCACGCCGGCCTCTTCGACCGCCCCGACGATGGCGTCGTTGTGCCCCATCAGGCCGGTACCCTTGGTCCAGCCAATAAGGGCGTGCGCCAACGACACTCGCTGCGACCACGAGGTCTCGGCCTTCCAGCGCGTCACCAGTGCGTCCAGTGCGGACTTGGCTTCGCCGTAGGCGCCGTCGCCGCCGAACATGCCGCGGTTGGGCGACCCGGGCAGCACCACGTGCAGCCGCGAGGCGATGTCGCGCTCGGCACCGATGTGCGATAGCCCGCCGATGAGCCGCTGCACGGCCCACAGCAGGACCTTCATCTCCATCTCCGAACGCGAGCCCGCCTCGGAGAGGTCACCGGCGACGCGCGGTGCGGCGAACGGGAACAGCAGTGTCGGCGTCAGCGCGTCCTTGAGGTGAACCGACTGCGGGCCAAGGCTTTCGCTCTGCTCGCTACCGACCCAGCTGACCAGTGCGTCGATGTCGGTGTAGGACGCCATGTTGGCGGGCACCACCCACAGCGTCGCACCGAACCGGGCGTGGTCGCGGTAGAGGCCCTTGTAGAACGCCAGCCGGTCGTCGTCGAGCTTCGAGGTCGTCGCAATTACCGAGGCGCCACCGTCGAGCAGCTGCGCGATCACCGACGCGGCGATCGAGCCCTTGGAGGCGCCCGTCACGACGGCGATCTCGTTCGCGTACCGCCCGGTGCCCGGGTTCTCCGCGCCCGCGGCGGCACGGCCGTAGAGCGACGCGTGCACGTTGCGGCCGGCGGCCAGGGCCTTGCCCTGCCACCAGTTCGCCTGCGTCGCCACGACGTGCCCGGCGGCCTCGAAGCGCTCGGAGAGCCGCTGCCAGTCCGCGTCGATCTCGTCCTCGTCCGTCAGCCACAGCCGGGCGAGGTCCTCGCGGGCGCTGGCCCAGCGGTCGTCGAAGAGCACCGCCTTGCGGCTGTCGAAGCTCGGCGACACCAAACGTGGCCAGTCCGAACCGAGTTCGGCGGTGACGAGGTCGATGAGGTCGGCGTCGCTGACGGTCTCGGCCACGTTGACGGGGGCGTCCAGGCCGAGTTGGCCGAGGATCGTCCGCGCCGCCGCGGCGAGGACGCCGTTGGGGCCGGTCACCTGTTCGGCGAATTCACCGAGCGCGGCGGAGTCGACGACGCCGCCCCCACCGCCGGCGGCCGACGGCAGTGACACCGCGATGCCCCGGCGGTTCGCGACGGCGGTGACGGCCGCGTCGACGACCTTGTCGACGGTCGCCGCGTCGGGCAGCGCGCCGTCGTGCAGGTGGCCGAGCGCGCCACCGCGGACGCTGGTGCCCTCTCGGGTGCCGAGCGCGAGCTCCATCGTGACGTGCTTGACCCACCCGTCGCCGAGCTCCCAGGTCTTCTTGACGCGTTCGGCGATGGCGGCGGGCCGCTTGCCCGACGGGCCGAGGACCGTGCGCAGCTGGTCGTTGACCGCGTCGGAGAGCACCGGGCCGAAGGGCTTGTAGGTCCTGGCCAGCTTGGTGACCTGAGCCTTGAGCCCGCCGAGGTCGGCCTCGGCCGCACCGTCGATGGCCCCGAGGTTGAGCTCGGAGCCCAGGTCGACCAGCAGCTGGTTGCGTCGCGACGACGCGCCGTCGGTGATCGACTCGATGGAGTCCAGCGGCTCGACCTGATCCAGCCGCATCTTCGCCGACAGCGCGATGAGCGACAGCGTCGCATCGTCGGCGCCGAACGAAATGTCCTCTGGCCGTGGGCCACCCGACGGGGCGGTGGGCGCGGCGGCGGGCGCTGGTGCCGACTCGGCCGCCGGGGCAGCCTCGGCCACCGGCGCGGGCGCCGACTCCTCCTCGGGTTCCGGCTCCGGATCGGTGTCGGTCGCGAACAGCACCGCGGCGTCGCGCTCGGTGTTGAGCACCTCCGTGGTGTTGTGCGAGTACTCCGGCAGTTTCAGCGTGTTGGTGGCCAGGCCCGCCACCGTCGGCGCGGACTTCACGCCGATCTCGACGAAGCGCTCTACGCCCATGCCACCGGCGGCCTCTTCGATGAACAGAAGATCCTGGGTCTCGATCCAGCGGACCGGGCTGGCGAACTGCCACGCCAGGAGTTCGATGACGACCTTGCGGCACAGCTCGTGCGGCCGCTCGGTGCGCCACGTGTCGTAGTCGGCGAGGATCTCGTCGAGCGGTTCGGCGGGCACCAGATCGCGGATCTCCTGGATGAAGTCGCGGTCCAGGGTGAACGGCCGCGGCACCAGGTTCGGCACGTAGCGGCCGATCAGCAGGTCGGGATCGGCATCACGCGGCATGACGCGTTCCAGGGACCGGCGGAAGTCGGCGACGCCGACGCGGAGGACCTCCGAGTGGAACGGCACGTCGATGCCGGGCACCAGGATGAACGACCGCTTGCCGCCGGAGATCTCGCGACGCTTCTCGACCTCCTCCTCGAGCACCTCGAGGCCGCGGACGGTGCCCGCGATGGCGTACTGCGAGCCACGCAGGTTGAAGTTGACGATCTGTAAGAACTCACCTGTATTCGCCGCGATTTGAGCGACCCAGTCGGTCACGTCGTCGTCGTCGAGGTCGATCTGCGAGGGCCGGATCGCGGCGAGCCGGTAGTTGGACCGGCCCTTCTCGTCGCGCGGCACGATGTCGTGCATCTTGCTGCCGCGGTGGAACACGACCTCCAGCAGTGCCTCCAGCGGGTACACGCCGGACACGCACGCCAGCGCGGTGTACTCGCCGACGGAGTGCCCGCAGGCGATGGCGCCCTCGACGAACGCACCCTGCTCGCGCATCTCGGCCACCTGCGCGGCCGCGACCGTGGCCATGGCGACCTGGGTGAACTGCGTCAGGTAGAGCACGCCCTCGGGGTGGTGGTAGTGCACGCCGCTGGCGATGAGGCTGGTCGGGTTGTCGCGCACCACGTGCAGCACCGAGAAGCCGAGGGTGTCGCGGGTGAACTTGTCGGCGGTGTCCCACACCTTGCGGGCGGCCTTGGACCTGGCGCGCACCTCCATGCCCATGCCCTTGGACTGGATGCCCTGACCGGGGAAGGCGTAGACGGTCTTCGGCGCGGCCAACTGCGCGGTCGCGGCCATCACCAGGTCGGTGCCGACCTTCGCGGTGACCTCGATGATCTCGGCACCGCGGTCGATGCCGACGCGATCGACGCGGAAATCGATCTCGTCACCGGGCAGGACCATGCCGAGGAAGCGCGACGTCCAGCCGACCAGCCGGGCCGGCGGGGTGGCCTGCCCGTCGGTCGCGGTCACGGCGTGCTGCGCGGCGGCCGAGAGCCACATGCCGTGCACGATGGGCGATTTCAGGCCGGCCAGCAGCGCGGCCGCCCGGTCGGTGTGGATCGGGTTGTGGTCACCGGACACGACGGCGAACGCACTCATGTCCGTCGGTGCGGTGACGGTGACGTCGCGGCGGCGGCGGCGCGGCGTGTCGGTCGCGTTGTCGGTGATCGCCCCGCCCGCCTGGGCGGGCTCGGTCAGTGCCGCCGGCCCAGTGCGGCCGCGGATCGCGAACCGCTCCTCGAGCGACGCCAGCTCGGTGCCGTCGGCGTCGCTGATGGTGACGTGCACCGGGATGACGCGGCCGACCTCGGTGTCCAGGGCGGCCGAAGCCGTTGCGGTGACCGACAATTGGACCTTGGACTTCGGCATGGGCGCCAGCAGGTGCGCGGCGTGGTCGAGGTGGACCAGGCTCAGCAGACCCTCGATCACCGGGAAGCCCGCGTCGGTGGTGGCCGACCCGATGACCGAGAACACCGCGGGCCAGCAGAGGCCGACGAGCGCGTCGGGGACCAGCGTCAGGCCGGGCGCCAGCGGGGCGCCGAACGTCGCGGTGACACCGGTGTGGTCGGCGACCTCCTCCGGGTCCCACTCCACGGTGACCGTGGTGCTCCCGTCGACGACGGGCGGCAGCGCCTCGGCGCCATCGACGCCCGCGGCGATGGCCAGCACGGCGCGCATGGCCGCGGCGGCGTCCTCGGTGGTGACGACGGGCATGCCACCGTCGATCGTGGCGGCGGGCAGCGTGAACCGGATGGTGATCCAGATGTCGGACAGCGGCACGCTGAGCACCACGTGCTCACCGTTGAGCTCGAGCCGCGAACCCGTGGAAGGGTGTGTGGCAGAACGGTTCTCGTTGGCCTGCCACTCGCTCGGTGCGCCGATGCGGTGCACCGGGTTGATCGAGGAGCGGCCCGCCCACAGCACGTCCGGCGAGTCGAGGACGACGGCGAGCGGTCCGGTGACGTCGACGCGGGCCTGCCGGCGCGAGACCGCCGGCGCCGGCTGCGCGCCTGCGGCCAGGGCCTCGTCGATGGAGGCCTGCTCGAACCGGTCGAGCAGCTCACCGACGGGCTCGTCGACGCGGGTGATGCCCACGACGGCCTCGGTGCCGGGGATGATGCAAACCTGATCGGCGGTGTACCGCGCGTCGTGGGCCTGCCACAGGGAGTCACTGCGCCACCAGCGGCGCACGTCCTTGTCGATCACGGGCACGAAGTTGACCGGCTTGCCGAGGGTCTTGCAGAGCGTCGTGAAGAACGGCACGTCGGCCGGATGCAGCTTGACGTCCTCGGCGTCGGGGTAGCGCGACAGCAGTGCGGCCAGTGCGCGCTCCGGATTCTCCAGCAGCGCTTTGCCTTCGGCGTCGACGGTGAAGAGCGTCTCGATGGCGCCGGAGTCCTGCGGGTGCAGCCGGGCCTCGGCGCGCTTGAGCATCTCCTCGAAGCGGTCGCGCCAGCTCACGTCGAGCCACGGCGAGTCGTCGGTCTTGGTGTCGGCGGTGGAATCGCCGTCGCCGATGGCCAATTCGACGTAGCGGCGCAGCCACTGCAGGTAGGTCATGTCGGCGACGTCGCCGAAGTACGGCTTGGCGGTCTCGGCCATCGCCGCGATGATCTCGTCGCGGCGCTCGGCGACCGCGTCGACGTCACCGGCGACCTCGTCGAGGAGGCGGCCGCAGCGCGAGGCTGCGTTGTCGATCTCGTGGATGTCGGCCCCGAGCTGGCTGCGCCCGGAAGCCATGCCGCCCTGAGCCTTTCCGGCCCCGACCCACTGGCTGGTGCCGTTGGTCTCGACCAGCAGCTGCTTGACGGCGGGCGAGGTGGTCGCCTCCAGCGTCGCCATCGTGGCGGTGCCGACCAGGATGCCGTCGACGGGCATGTCCGGGAAGCCGTAGGCCCGCGACCAACGACCCGAGAGGTAGTCCGCGGCGCGCTCCGGCGTGCCGATGCCACCGCCGACGCACAGCGTGATGTTCGACAGCTTGCGCAGATCCCCGTAGGTCGAGATCAGCAGGTCGTCGAGGTCCTCCCACGAGTGGTGCCCGCCCGCGCGGCCGCCCTCGACGTGGACGATGACGTCGCGGTCGGGGACCTCGGCGGCGATCTTGATCACGGACTTGATCTGCTCGACGGTGCCCGGCTTGAAGCACACGTAGGCCAGGCCGACGTCGTTGAGTTCCTCGATGATGGCCACGGCCTCGTCGAGTTCGGGGATGCCCGCGCTGACCACGACGCCGTCGAAGGGGGCGCCGGACTGACGTGCCCGCTGCACCAGGCGCTTGCCGCCGACCTGCAGCTTCCACAGGTAGGGGTCGAGGAACAGCGTGTTGAACTGCACGGCGCGGCCGGGCTCCAGCAGCGTCGTGAGCTCGGCGACGCGCTTGTCGAAGATGGCCTCGGTGACCTGACCGCCGCCGGCGAGCTCGGCCCAGTGGCCCGCATTGGCCGCGGCGGCAACGATCTTCGCGTCGACCGTCGTCGGCGTCATGCCCGCGAGCAGCATCGGCGAGCGGCCGGTGAGCCGGGTGAACTTCGTCGAGAGCTTGGTGGTGCCGTTCGGCAGCGAGATGAGCGACGGGGCGTAGCTCGACCACGCGGGCGGGATCTCCGGGGCGGCGCCGACGGTGAACAGCTGTCGCTGTCCCGCCCTGGTGGCCGCCGCCACGATGCCGATGCCGAGGCCGCGGATCACGGGTGCGGTCAGGCGGGTGACGGTGTCACTCGGGCCGAGGTCGACGATCCAGCGGGCACCGGACTTGTGCAGCCCTTCGACCTCGCGGACCCAGTCGATGGGACGCACGAAGATCGACTCGGTCATCTCGTGGGCGAGTTCGGCGTCGATGCCCGTCTTGGCGGCCCACCGGTCGACGAACTCCACGCCCTCGGCGAGGCGCGGCGTGTGGAAGCCCACCTCGACCTGAACGCTGGCGAAGGACGGGCTGAAGACCGCGCCGCCGCGGAGCTTGTTCTTGCGCTCCGCCTCCTCCTTCTCGGTGATCTTGCTGCAGTAGAGCTCGAAGCGCGAGAGCTGTTCGGGGGTGCCGGTGATGACGACCGAGCGCCTGCCGTTGCGGATGGACAGCACGGGGGGCAACACCGTGCGGACGTCGGTGGAGAAGTCCTCGAGCAGTTCGGCGATGCGTTCGGGATCGACGTTGCTCACCGAGACCATGGGCGACTTCTCGCCGCGTCCGACCATGCCGCGGCGGCGCGAGATGAGCGAACCGGCCGCGCCGATCAGTTGCAGCAGCGCGAGCAGCTCGGCGTCCTTGGCGCCGCGGTGGCGCAGCGATTCGCAGGCCATGATGCCCTGCGAGTGGCCGGCCATCGCCACGGGCGGGGTGCCGTAGAGGTCGAGACCCTGGCGGCTCAGCGCGCGCATGGCGGCCATCTGGGTCAGCAGGATGCCGGGGCCGGAGATGGCGGCCGTGGTGAGCTGCTTGGAGGTCGGCAACGGCTCGTCGGCGGCCAGCGCGCGGACCCACTGCAGGGGCTCGAAGCCGATCGGGCGGACCACGACCAGCTCGCGGGCCACGGGCTGCAGCAGCAGCGCGGCCTCGCCGACGACCTCGCTGAGTTCGGACTCGATGCCCGCCGAGCTGATCAGCTCCTCGAGGTTCTCCAGCCAGTTGCCGCCCTGGCCGCCGAAGGCGACGGCGTAGGGCTCACCCGAGTTGAGCTGATCGACGAGGGCATGGGCGCCCGCATGCGCCGGGCCACCATTGCGGCCGGGGGTTACCGCCCCGTCGTTCGCGGCCGTGTCCCAGTCGTGCTTCTCGTTGATCGTCACGTGTTGCCATCTCCTCGGTGCGCTCTCGCGCGTATCGCGTGCTGCGTCCGCGCGTCGTGCTGGTGCGCGGACTGGTCCACTGCTGCGTCTACCGTGTCCTCGGCGGTGAGGGCCCGCGTCCCTGCGGGGTGTCACGCTGGTCGGGTCGGGGTGTGGTGCCGACGGGCTCGACGTCTGTCTGCGACGGCCCGGGCAGCTGGGCCAGCCGCCATAAGAGTGTCATAAGGGCCTGGCCAATTTTCTCCCCCGAAATGGTTACTGGCGAGTTCTACGCACGGGTAACCACACATTGCGTAACGCGGCTCTCCCGACGCCCGGGAAAGCCGCGGGACAAACGTCCTGTTGGCGGGTGGTTACGGTTGAGTAGCTACAACAGCGCAGATCACGGCATTTTCGTTACCAAATCGTTATGGCGTTTCTCGTCACCCCGCCCGCGTCTCGGGCGGCTCGACAGATTGACACTCGGTGTCCACCCACATTTCGCGGAATACGAAATTGGTTTGCTGCTAAAACTTACTCTTCGGTAACGTCAGTCCCATTGCCCGAAGCGTGGCTTCAGCACGTAATTGACGTCGACACCCACGCCGCCGACGCTGCCGTGGTCGATCTGCACCTGGTGCAGGTGTGCTGCCGGGTGGGTGAAGCCCTCCGGCGAACCCCAGTTGTGTTGCCAGAAGTACGAACCCAGACCATCCCGCAACGCCCAGTCGATGGTCTTGGAGTTGGCGTAGACCCCCACCCGCTGGTGTCCCAATACCGCTTCCCACCCGCGCAGATAGGGTGCCACCTGGGCTTCGTACTGGGCCGGGGTCGGATCGTCGTCGATCGACGCGTAGATCGGTGCGCCGTACGAACCGCCGGCCGCGACGTGGAGTTGCCAGCCGCGCTTGGCGTGCTGCACGCCCGCGTCCTGACCGCCCAGCCAGTCGGCACTGTCCTGCTTGCCGAACTGGTAGCACGACACGATCTTCAGACCGTTCTGGTATAGGTCGCGGGCCTCGGATAGCTGGATCGGCTTCCCCAGCATCCACTCCCCACCCGGCCGGCGATCGGAGACGTAGCGGATCGCCCCCAGTGCGCCCGCGGCCCTGATGTCCGCGGCGGGAATCACCCCCGCGGCGTAGTCGAACAAGACGCCAAGGGGTTCAGCACTCGCGGTCGTCGGTGCGAGCGCCGAGGACACCGCGCCGGCGAGCCCGGCGAGGACCGGCGCGGCGGCGGCGCACCTCAGGACGTCACGCCGGGACACGACCATCGCCTCAGGATATGACAGCAGCCTCAAATTCCTCAGCAACGCCACTGGTCACTTCCCCACCAGCGCGCCGAGCGCACGCTTGGTGAACGCATCGGCCGAGTGGGGTCGCCAACATCCGTGCACTCGGCGGAAACCGTCGAACGGGGGCCGATACGGTGCGGATCCCTGCGTTGCGCTGCGCCATGACGGACGGATCCATACGATGCAGCCCATGCCATCAGGTCCCGGCGAGCCGCGCATTCAGCTCGAGGGCGTCCGCAAGGTGTTCGACGGCTCGGTCGTCGCCATGGCGGGAGCAGACCTCACCGTCGACGACGGAGAACTGTTCGCCATCCTGGGACCGTCGGGGTCGGGCAAGACGACCGTGCTGCGGATGATCGCCGGCTTCGAACAGCCGACCGAGGGCACGATCCGGCTCGGCGGCGTCGACGTGACCTCCCTGCCGGCCCGCCGCCGCGACGTCAACACCGTGTTCCAGGAGTACGCGCTCTTCCCGCACATGAGCGTGGCGCAGAACGTCGAATACGGGCTGAAGGTCCGCGGCGTCCCGAAGGCCGAGCGCCGCACCCGCACGGCCGAGGCGCTGGAGATGGTCCGGCTCGCCGACTTCGGCCCCCGCCGCCCCGCCCAACTCTCGGGAGGGCAGCGCCAGCGCGTCGCGTTGGCCCGCGCCCTGGTGGGCCGCCCCGCAGTGCTCCTGCTCGACGAGCCCCTCGGAGCGCTGGACCTCAAGCTGCGCGAGCAGATGCAGGTGGAGCTCAAGGCAATTCAGCGCGAGGTCGGGATCACCTTCGTCATCGTGACCCACGACCAGGACGAGGCGCTGACGCTGTGCGACCGGCTCGCGGTCTTCAACGACGGGCGCATCGAGCAGGTCGGCCGGGCGCGCGAGGTCTACGAGAACCCGGTCAACCGCTTCGTCGCCGACTTCGTGGGCACGTCCAACGTGCTCGACGGGGACGCCGCCGCGACGCTGCTCGGCAGGCCCGGCACGTTCGCGGTCCGGCCCGAGCGCATCGCGGTGCTCGCGTCCGGGACGGCGGCACTGCCCGGCAGTCGGACCGTCGACGCCACCGTCTCCGAGGTCATCTTCGCGGGGCCGACGACGCGGGTGGCCGCCGTCGCCCAGCCGGGGGTGACGCTGACCGCGACCGTGCTCAACGCGGCGGCCGCACTGCCCGACGACCTCGCCCACGGCGCCCGGATCACCATGGCCTGGCCCGACAGCGCCGTCCACGACCTGACCAACTAAAAGTGATTGGAGTGACATGAAATTGAGTGCGTTGCGGGTCGGCGTCACGATCGCCGTCGGCGCCGTCCTCGTCGCCGGGTGCTCCAGCTCGTCGTCCGGCGGCGGCGGTGCCGCGGGATCCACGCCGCCCAAGATCGACCAGCCGAGTGCCGTGGGCAACGGCGAGGGGCAGTTGAACCTCATCGCATGGGCGGGCTACGCGGAGAACGGCTCCAACGACAAGACCGTCGACTGGGTGACCCCGTTCCAGCAGCAGACGGGCTGTCAGGTCAACGTCAAGGTCGGCAATACGTCCGACGAGATGGTGCAACTCATGCGCAGCGGCCAGTACGACGGCGTGTCCGCCTCGGGCGATGCCACCCTGCGACTGATCTACGCCGGCGACGTCGCACCCGTCAATACCTCTCTGGTGCCGAACTATTCGTCGATCTCACCGTTCCTGAAGGACAAGCCGTGGAACTCGGTGAACGGGCAGATGTACGGCATTCCGCACGGCTGGGGCGCCAACCTTCTGATGTACGACACCGCCGTGGTGAACGACGCCCCCGACTCGTGGGGCGCGGTGTTCACCGACGCGGGCAAGTACAAGGGCAAGGTGACGGCCTATGACTCCCCCATCTACATCGCCGACGCCGCGCTGTACCTCATGAAGACCAAGCCGGAGCTCGGCATCAAGGACCCGTACTCGCTGACCGAGGATCAGCTCGACGCCGCGGTGGACCTGCTGACCAAGCAGCGCGAGAACGTCTCCGAATACTGGTCGGACTACACCAAGGAGGTCCAGGCCTTCGAGTCGGGCACCTCCGTCATCGGCACCGCCTGGCAGGTCATCGCCAACACCATCGGCACCGACAACAAGGTGCACGTCAACACCGTGCTGCCCAAGGAGGGGTCGACGGGATGGTCGGACACCTGGATGGTGTCCTCGAAGGCCGCCCACCCCAACTGCATGTACAAGTGGATGGACTGGATCACCTCACCGAAGGTGAACGCCCAGGTCGCCGAGTACTTCGGTGAGGCACCCGCGCAGACCAAGGCCTGCGTGTTCACCGTGCAGAAGGACTTCTGCGACGTCTACCACGCGACCGACGGGGCCTACGCCGCTCAGATCCACTACTGGACCACGCCGCAGAAGCAGTGCGTGGACGGCAGCGGCGACACCTGCACGGCCTACGACGAGTGGGTCAGCAAGTGGCAGCAGATCAAGGGGTGACGCTGCCCGCCACCGCCCCCGCGGCGGCGCGGACCACGACACGGCGCCGCAGCCCGGCCCTACCGATCCTCCTGGTGCCGCCGCTGGCCTGGTTGATCGTGGCGTACCTGGGTTCCCTTGCAGTACTGCTGGTTTCGGCCTTCTGGACGACGAACTCCTTCACCGGCGCGGTGGTGCACACGTGGACCGCCGACAACATCGTGCGCGCGCTGACCGATCCGGTCTTTCGCACCGTCACGCTGCGCACGGTCGGGGTGGCGCTCCTGGTCACCGTGGTGTGCGCGGTGCTGGCCGTCCCGCTGGGCCTGTACATGGCGAAGATCGCCGCGCCGCGGGTGCGCCTGGCACTGGTGGTGGCGGTCACGACCCCGCTGTGGGCGAGCTACCTCGTCAAGGCGTACGCCTGGCGCGAACTGCTCTCACCGGTCGGACCGCTGGCGTGGGCGACCGGCTACAGCCCCGGCTACGGCCTGACCGCCACCGTGATCACGCTGACGTATCTGTGGCTGCCCTACATGGTCATTCCGGTGTTCGCGGCCCTCGAGCGGGTGCCCAACCACCTGCTCGACGCGAGCGCCGACCTGGGCGCGTCGGACCTGTCGACGTTGCGAATGGTGGTCGCGCCGTTGGTCTTTCCCGGCATCGCGGCGGGATCGATCTTCACCTTCTCGCTGTCGCTGGGTGACTACATCGCCGTCACCATCGTCGGCGGCAAGACCCAGCTGCTCGGCAACATCATCTACGGGCAGCTCGTCACCGCCAACGACCAGCCGCTGGCCGCGGCGCTGTCCCTCATACCGCTCGCCGCCGTGATCCTCTACCTGCTGGCGATGCGGCGCACCGGTGCGCTGGAGAACGTCTGATGCTCTCCGGCGGAGCTCGCGGAGCCGTCCGGGCGTGGACCGTCCTGGTGCTCGTCTTCCTCTATGCCCCACTGGTCCTCGTCGTCGTCAACGCCTTCAACTCGTCGCGGACGTTCGCGTTCCCGCCGAGCGGTGTCACGCTGCGCTGGTGGTCGGTCGCCTGGCACAGCGACGGCATGTGGACCTCGCTGGCCAACTCGGTGGTCGTCGGACTCGGCGCCACGGCCGTCGCGCTGGTGCTCGGCACGATGATCGCCTTCGCCGTGCAGCGCCACGCGTTCTTCGGTCGCAGCACCGTCAGCGTGCTCATCGTGCTGCCGATCACGCTGCCCGGCATCGTCACCGGCATCGCGCTCAACGCGACGTTCACCTCGGCACTGGGCGTGACGCTCGGCCTGGCGACCGTCGTCGTCGGGCACGCCACGTTCTGCATGGTCATCGTGTTCAACAACGTGCAGGCCCGATTGCGAAGGCTCGGAACCGATCTCGACGACGCGTCGGCCGACCTCGGCGCGTCGGGCTGGCAGACGTTCCGGTACGTGACGTTCCCGATGACGCGCGGGGCGCTCGTCGCGGGCGCGATCCTGGCCTTCGCGCTGAGCTTCGACGAGATCGTGGTGACGACGTTCACCGCCGGTCCGGCCGTGCAAACGCTCCCGATCTGGATCTTCGGAAACCTGTTCCGGCCCAACCAGGCTCCGGTGATCAACGTCGTCGCGGCGGCGCTCACGGTCGTCGCGATCATCCCGGTCTGGCTGGCTCAGCGCTTCGGTGGCGATCCCGCCACCACGCGGGTCTGACCGCGGGTCAGCTCCCGGTCGCCTCGCAGGCCGGGTCCAGCTCCACCGACCCGGAGTCGGCCGACGCCGTCATCAAACGACGACGCAGTGCGGCGCCGAAGCGTTCGGCGACGACGCGACGGCCGAGCAGACCGTAGTCGTCGATCACCTGCAGCCGTTCCGACGCCGGACCCGCGACGGGGCCCTGGGCGGGTGCGGCGGCGGGCAGGCTGTCCTCGAGGGCGTCGGCCACCACGCCCGCGAGTTCGTCGAGCAGGCCGGTGACGCGGTCGGCGACCTCGAGGATCGCCTGGACGTAGGGCAGCTGGTCGGCGACGCGGTCGAGCAGTTCGGCGAGGTGGGGGTTGGTCAGGGTCACCCGGCCGTCGACGACCTCGGCGAGCCCGTGCGCGACCAGGCGGCGCGCCTCGTCGCCGTCGGCGTCGATCGCCACGGCGACGCGGGGTTCGCCGAAGATGGCCTGCTGCAGGCCGAGGATGTCGGCCAGGTCGTGCCCCTGCCGCGTGCTGTCCAGGAACTCGGCGATGTGCGCCGAGGTGAAGCCCTTGCGCAACAGCTCGTTGACGGTGGCGAGTTGGGACAGGTGGCGCTCGTCGTACAGGGCCGCCCTGCCCTGCCGTCGCGGCGGGTCGAGCAGACCTCGCTCACGGTAGGCCCGAATGTTGCGGACACTGACACCTGACAACGCAGACAATTCGTCCAGTCGATACTCAGCCACCCAAAATCTCCCCCAAAAAGCTGGCCAAGGCGCTCTCAAGCAAATTCGCGCACCAAGACATGTCTCCACTGTAGCTCGTCCAAAAGTTTGCGAAAATTGCACACCGACGTCAAGTTTGGATAAGGATTCGCGTTCGACCAGCCCGGTGCGCGACCATTGACCGAGTGCGAGCCTGGTTGGTCTGGGCGGCGGGGCTGTTGGCCTACGTCGTCGCCGTCCTCGACCGGACGACGCTCGGCGTCTCCGGGCTCGACGCCGCCGCCCGCTTCCACGCCAGCCCGAGCGTCCTGTCCACGTTCGTCGTACTGCAGGTCGTGGTCTACGCGGCCGCCCAGGTGCCCGCCGGGGTGCTCCTCGACCGCTTCGGCTCGCGGGCGCTGATCGCCAGCGGAGCAGCGCTGATGGCGGGCGGGCAGCTGCTGCTCGCCACGACCGAGATCCTGCCGCTGGCCATCGCCGCTCGCGCGATCGTCGGCCTCGGCGACGCCCTCACCTTCATCTCGGTGCTGCGCCTCGTCCCGCACTGGTTCCCGGCGCCGCGCGTGCCGTTGCTGACCCAGCTCACGGGCATCTGCGGACAGCTCGGGCAGGTGCTGTCCGCGCTGCCCTTCCTGGCACTGCTGACCAGCACCTCCTGGACGGTGGCCTATACGTCGGTCGCGGCGTTCGGCGTGCTCGCCCTGGCGATGGCGCTGGCCCTGGTGAAGGACACCCCCCACGGACCGGCGGTGGTGAGCGAGCAGCTGTCCCCGCGGGAGGTGCTCTCGAGCGTCACGACGGTGTGGCTACGGCCCGGGACGCGGCTCGGCTTCTTCACCCACATGGGGACGCAGTTCTCGGTGACGGTGTTCTGCCTCGCGTGGGGCGTGCCCTATCTGACCGTCGCGCAGGGGCGCTCGGCGAGCACGGCGGGCGCGGTGCTGAGCATCTCGGTGCTCACCGCCATCGTGTCGGGCATCCTCATCGGCGTGCTGACCGGACGCTATCCGCAGCGCCGCTCGTGGATCGTGCTGACCATCATGGCCAGCAATGCCGTGGCGTGGACCGTCGTCCTGGCGCTGCCGGGGCGGGCGCCGCTGGGCCTGCTGATCGCCCTCGTCGTGGTCATCTCCGTGGGTGGCCCCGGTTCGATGGTGGGCTTCGACTTCGCCAGGACGTTCAATCCGAGCGCGACGCTCGGCACCGCGCAGGGCATGGTCAACATGGGCGGATTCATCGCGTCGCTGTTGGTAATGCAGGCGATGGGCGTCGTCCTCGGTGCGGCGGGCGGGTACTCGTTCGACTCGTTCCGGCTCGCGTGGACCGTGCAGTACGCGATTTGGGCGTTCGCCGTCGCCGGCATCCTGATCACCAGGAAGAAGACCCGAGCCCTGCTGCGGGTGGAGCAGGAGCGCGCGCTGCTGGAGACGTTCGACCCGCACGCGCACTGACCGTTAGCGGCGCGCGACGGTGGTCAACGCCGGTCGCAGCCGCGTCGGGGCGACGGCCGCGCCGCCGTCGAGATCGTCGGCCAGCGCGCCCGCCCACCCGCACAGCCCCTCGACGTCGACCTGCCACGGCGGCGCGCCCGCGAGCCCGCGCAGGTGGTCCGCGCCGCGGCGCAGCAGTGCGACGGCGCCGGCGGGATTGCCGCGGTGCACGTGGGTGACGCCGACGGCGAGTTGGGCCAGGCCCTGCCACAGCGGCCGTTCGTGCTGCGGACGGCTCTTCCAGGCCGCCTCGAGCACCTCGTGGGCGTGGAAGGGACGGTCGTGATCGATGAGTTCCTGTGCGTAGGAAAGGAATTGGTCCGGTGACAGCGCGAGGTCGTCGGGGATGCGCGGTTCGCCGACGCTGCCGGGCGGCAGGACGCGACCGAGGGCATCGCGGGGGCGGCCGTTGCGGGGCCGTCCCGACCCGTCACGATCTCGTGCGCTCACCGACCCCACCGCCTCAGCCGAGCGCCGCAGTGGCCGCGCGCAGGTCTGCCAGCGCCGAAAGGGCATGCGGCGCAAGGCCTTCGCCGTCCTCACGATCTCCTTCGGACCAGCGGGCGAAGCCGCGCCGGAAGGCGAGCACCCCCAGTTCGGCCGCGAGCTGGGCGATCGGATCGGCGACGCCGCGGGCGGTCAGCGCCGCCGTCATCGCCGCGGCGAGCCCGACGCTCTTGAGCGCGTCGCGTTCCTGGAGTTCGGCGCTGGCGGCGACGGCCGCCTTCAGCCGGGGTCCGAGTTCGCGGTTCGTGGGACCCATGGCGCCGGACGCGCGCCGCAGGCCGGCGGCCACCGCCTCGAGCGGGCTGGCGTCGGCGGGCGCCTCGGCGATGCCCTCGGCCAGGAGCGTGCTCAGTGTTTCCTGGCCCGCGACGAGCACGTCGCGCTTGTCGGCGAAGTGGCGGAAGAACGTGCTCTTGGTGACCCCGGCACGCTCGGCGATCTGCGCGACCGTGGTGGCGTCGTACCCCTGCTCGGTGAACAGGTCGACGGCCGCGACCACCAGTCGCTGCGTCGCCCCCGGTTCCCAACGCGCCATCGGCCCATCCTATGTGACGGGACATGAGTCCCGTCACTGTGTACGGTGATGGGACAACTATCCCATCACCGAGGAGCGCCCCATGCACGTCTTCCTGACCGGCGGAACCGGCACCATCGGCGGGCCCGTGCTCGCCGAGCTGATCGCGGCCGGGCACACCGTCTTGGCCCTGGCCCGCTCCGACGAGTCCGCCAGGGCCGTGACGGCCGCGGGCGCCGAGGCCCTGCGCGGCAGCCTCGCCGACCTCGACGTCCTGCGTGCCGGCGCCGCACGGGCCGACGGCGTGATCAGCCTGGCGTTCGGACGGGACTACGGCAGCGCCGACGCGCTCGCCCGCGGAGTCGCCGAGGAGGCCGCCGCCCTCGCCGCACTCGGGGAGGAGCTCGTCGGCAGCGACCGGCCGTTCGTCACGGTGTCCGGCACCCCCTGGGTACCCGGGCGCCCCTCCACCGAGGCCGATCCGCTTCCCACCGACGGACCGGTGGGCGGCCGGGGACGCGCGGTGAACGCCGTGCTGGCGCTCGCGTCGCGGGGCGTCCGCAGCACCGCGGTCCGGATGCCGCGCACGGTGCACGACGAGGGTCGGGGCGGCTTCGCCGGTCTGCTCACCGAGACCGCGCGCCGCACCGGGGTGGCCGGCTATCCGGGCGACGGCACCCAGCGGTGGCCCGCCGTCCACGCGCGCGACGCCGCGGTCCTGTTTCGACTCGCCCTGGAATCGGCGCCACCGGGGACGAGCTGGCACGCCGTGGACGACGAGGGAGACGCCGTCCACGACATCGCCGCCGTCATCGGCCGCCGGCTCGGCCTGCCCGTGCGGACGGTGCCCGAGGACGTCTTCGGCCCCTTCGGATCGATCTTCGCGATGGACCAGCCGTCGTCCAGCGCCCACACCCGGGCCACCCTCGGCTGGACGCTTACCCATCCCCGGCTGCTCGCAGACCTGGAGCACCTTCAGCCCTGACGACTTGCGTTGACGGACAGGTCAATTCGGCTCGGCTGCGGTCACGTCGAGCGCGCACCGGGTTAAGGCACTGTGGGAGAACGCCCGTCGTCGTGGAGCGACGCGGCGGAGCCGGGGTGGGGCCCGCGGGAAGGCGTACGGTTGAGTCATCGATCCCCGGTTTCCGGTGCCGCACCGCTTCCGAACGCCACCCGAAGGGCCAGCTTCATGACCGATTCCACGACCGTCCCCGAATCCCCGGTCACCGACCCCGCCAACGACTCCCGCTCCGGCTTCGGCGTCCACGCCAAGACGTCGCGCGACGTCGTGGTGGTGTCCGCCACCGGCGACGTCGACGCCCTGACGGCACCGCGGTTGCAGGACGCCATCACCGAGGCGCTGGGCGTCGCGTCCACCGCACTCGTCGTCGACCTCACCGAGGTGGAGTTCCTGTCCTCGGCGGGGATGTCGGTGCTCATGGCGGGGTACCGGCAGGCCGACCCGGAGTTGGCGTTCTGCGTCGTCGCCGACGGACCGTTCACCGACCGGCCGATGCGGATGATCGGCCTCGACCGGGAACTGCGGCTCTACCCGACCCTGTCGTCGGCCCTGGAAGACCTTCGCTAGGGCGGGGTTTCACGTTTCGGACGTCGGGTAGGTGAGAGACATGACCACACCGGAACCGGCCCCCCACGACGCCGAAGAGGACAACGTCTCCGACGCTGCGGTGCCGCCCGCCGCCCCCGCCTACTCGACGCCGCCGCCGAGCGTCATCCCCGACGCCGAGACCGACGCGGGCGAGCAGTAGCGCCGGTTCAGTCCTCGGCGGCCGCCGTCATCGCCGCACTGGCGTGGCGGTAGCCGAGCACCTCGAAGCCGACGACGCTGACGACCGGCGCCACGGTGACCATCAGCAGGCAGACCGACACGGGCACGCCCGCCGCGGCCGACACCACCGCCGCCGCGAGCACCGCCGCGGTCAGCACGATCAGTAGCAGGTGGAACGCGTCGAACCGGCGCAGCATCATCGTGTACAGCACGAAGACCATGGCGACGAAGGCGCCGACGGGCACGGCGACCGAGAACACGGTGCCGATCGCCCCCAGCTCGGAGTGGTCCTGCACGTAGTAGGCGGCGGTGTGCAGGCCGGCGCCCGTCGCGACGATCGCGCCGAACACCGCGATGTGCAGGTACCCGAACGCGAAGGACCGCTCGCGGTGCGCGTGCAGCAGCGCGCCAGCGGGCACGGCGAAGTACAGCCACCACATCCCGAACGTCAGCCCGGTTCCCGCGACGGCCAGGAAGATCGCGTCGCCCGTCCAGCCGTGCTCGGTGACCACCGCCCCCAGTGACGCGACGGTGCCGACCACGCCCTCGCCGAGCGCGATGATGGCCAGCAGACCGTAGCGCTCGGCGATGTGGTGGGGGTGCCACGGCGTTCCGCCGTTGCGCGACTCCGCGATCCGCGGACCGAGCAGTTCGAGCGCACCCAGGATCACCCAGCACAGCAGCGTCACCGGAACCGACGTCGGCAGGAAGATCGTGCCGATCCACCCGACCTGCGCCAGCGAGACGAGTCCCGCGTAGGTGAGGCAGGCCGAGCGCCGCGGCCGGTCCTGACCGGCGGCCCGTAACCACTGGCCCACCAAGGCAATTCGCATCACGACGTAGCCGGCCACCAGGATGGCGTTGTCGACGTGGACGCCGTGTTCGATCGAGGCGAAGAACGGTGCCACGCCGAGCGCCAGGATCAGCACGCCGACCATCTGCACCATGGTCATCAGGCGGTAGACCCAGTCGTCGGTGTCGTAGGCCGAGGCGAACCAGGTGAAGTTGATCCAGGCGAGACAGACGGCGAAGGTCGCGAACGCGAACGCCGTCAGGCCCGCACCGACGTGCCCGTCGGCCAGCATCTCGGCCAGTTGCTCGGCGGCAACGCCGAAGGCGATCACGAACGTCAGGTCGAACAACAGCTCCAGCGGTGTGGCGACCCGATGGACCTCGTGGGGATCGCGGCCCGCCATCCGTTGAAACCGGTGGGCGGGGACGACGATCCGCGGCGGGGGCTCGACATCGGTCACGCGCTGGACTCCCTTCGACGGCACCGGACCGTAGGAGGATAAGCGGTGTCGGCGTCGCCTTCGGCGACCATCGCGGGTCTAATGCCGGCTAAGGACCGACGACGACGGGTTCGGTGCCCGCGGCCGTACCCGGCAATCGACTGGCCGCGCGCGAGCGCACGATCGTCGGCCACCAGAACCACTTGCCCATCAGCGCCGCGATGGCCGGTGTCATGAACGTGCGCACGATCAGGGTGTCGAACAGCAGGCCCAGCGCGATCGTGGTGCCCACCTGACCCATGACGATCAGGTCGCTCGTCGCGAACGTCGCCATCGTGGCCGCGAACACCAGACCCGCCGACGTGACCACCGAACCGGTGCCCGCCATCGAGCGGATGATGCCCGTCTTCAACCCGCCGTGTAGTTCCTCCTTGAACCGGGACACCAGCAGGAGGTTGTAGTCCGAGCCGACCGCCAGCAGCAGGATGATCGACATCGCCAACACCATCCAGTGCAGATCCAGGCCAATGATGTGCTGCCACAACAGCACCGACAACCCGAACGACGCCCCGAGCGACAGCAGCACGGTGCCCACGATCACCGCGGCGGCCACCACGGCCCTGGTGATGATCAGCATGATGATGAAGATCAGTGTGACAGCCGAGATTCCGGCGATCAGCAGGTCGTAGTACGACCCGTCGCGCATGTCCTTGTAGGTGGCCGCGGTGCCGGCCAGGTAGATGGAGGAGCCCTCCAACGGCGTGCCCTTGATGGCCTCCTTCGCGGCCTGCTTGATGGCGTCGATGTGCGAGATGCCCTCGGCGCTGGCCGGATCGCCCTCGTGGCTGATGATGAAGCGCACCGAGTGGCCGTCGGGGGAGATGAAGTTCTTCATGCCGCGCTTGAAGTCGGCGTTCTGGAAGATCTCCGGCGGCAGGTAGAACGTGTCGTCGTTCATGGCGGTGTCGAACGCGTCGCCCATCGCCGACGAGTTCTGCGACATCGCCGTCTGCTGGTCGAGCTGACCCTTCTGCACCTGGTAGGTCGTCAGGAGCATCATCCGGACGTCCTTGAGCTGCTGCACCTGGGGTCGCAGCGTATCGGCCAGCTGCGGCGTGAGCGCGGCGAGCTTGCCCGTGTCGTCGACCAGTCCGCCGATCTGATCGCTCAGCAGATCGACGCCGTCGAGCGCGTCGAAGACGGCCCGCCCCGTCTGGCACAGCGGAATGTCGTAGCAGTGCGGTTCCCAGTACAGGTAGGCGCGCAGCGGGCGGAACGGGTCCTCGAAGTCCGCCAGGGAGTTGCGCACGTCGTAGACCGTCTGCGCCAGCTCGTGGATCTTGACGGACATGTCCGAGACGTTGGCCGACAGCTCCTCGATCAGCGACAGCATGTGCGTCAGCGTGTTGATCATGGTCTGCATGTCGTCGGCCTGCTTGAGCAGGTTGGCGAACGAATCCTGTTGGTACTTCTGGTTCATCTGCGACGAGGTGCCCTGCATGCTGAGCATGAACGGGATCGTCGAGTGCTTGATGGGCTTGCCGTCGGGGCGCGTGATCGTCTGCACCCGGGAGATCCCCGGGGTGTGGAAGATGGCCTTCGCGATCTTGTCGATGACCAGGAAGTCGGCGGACGTCCGTAGGTCGTGATCGCTCTCGATCATCAACAGCTCGGGGTTCATCCTGGCGGCGTTGAAGTGCTTGTCCGCCACCTGATAACCGACGTTGGCGGGCATGTCGGCGGGCAGGTACTTCCGGTCGTTGTAGTTGGGATGGTAGCTCGGGAGCGCGAGCAGACCCACCAGCGCCAGCGCGATCGTGGCGACCAGGATGGGAGCCGGCCAGCGCACGATCAGCGTGCCCAACCGGCGCCAGCCGCGCGACCGGATGGCGCGCTTGGGCTCGAACAGCCCGATGCGGCTGCCGAGCACGACCACCGACGGGCCGAGGGTGAGGGCCGCGATCACGGCGACCAGCGTGCCGACCGCGCAGGGCACGCCCAGCGTCTGGAAGTACGGCAGCCGCGTGAAGCTCAGGCACAGCATCGCGCCCGCGATGGTCAGACCGGAGCCGAGCACGACGTGCGCGGTGCCGTGGAACATGGAGTAGTAGGACTGCTCCTTGTCCTCCCCCGCGCCGCGGGCCTCCTGGAAGCGGCCGATGAGGAAGATGGCGTAGTCGGTGCCCGCCGCGATCACCAGCAGCGTGAGCAGGCTGGTCGCGAAGGTCGAGAGCCCGATGACCTCGTGGTAGCCGAGGAAGGCGACGATCCCGCGGGCCGCGCCGAGCTCGGAGAACACCATCAGCAGGATCATGATCATGGTGACCACCGACCGGTAGACCAGGATCAGCATCACCGCGATCACCACCAGCGTGATGATGGTGACGATGAGGATGCTCTTGTCCCCGGCGTCGTGCTGGTCGGCCACCAGCGGCGCGCCACCGGTCACGTAGGCCTTGACCCCAGGGGGCGCCGGGGTGCCGTCGACGATCTTGCGGACGGCTTCGGCCGACTCGTTGGCCAGCGTCTCGCCCATGTTCCCGTGCAGGTAGACCTGGACGTAGGCGGACCTGCCGTCGTTGCTCTGCGCGCCGGCGGCCGTCAGCGGGTCACCCCAGAAGTCCTGGATGTGCTCGACGTGGGCCGTATCGGCCTCGAGCTTCTTGACGATCTGGTCGTAGTAGCGGTGCGCGTCGGCCCCGAGCGGCCGGTCCCCCTCGAGGATGATCATCGCGTTGCTGTCGGAGGTGAACTCGTCGAAGGTCCGGCCGATCTTCTCCATCGACATCATCGACGGGGCGTCCTTGGCGTTCATCGACACCGTGTGCTGCTGCCCGACCACTTCGAGCGACGGCACCAGCACGTTCGTCAGGACCGTGAGCGCCAGCCAGCCCAGGACGATCGGCAGGGCGAGGGTCCGGATGAGACGCGCGATCCCCGAATGCCCCTGGTGCGGGCTCGTCATTCGCCTCCCCAGCCTCTCTCGACGTCGCCGATGCGATCGGCACGCGAGACGCACGACAGACCCGTACTCGCCCAATCTGTGTGCCAATATATCTAGGCCGTCAAACTGTCTGCTGTCAATCGGTGCGGCCGACGTCACCCGGGTGACCCGTCGCACGTTGCCGACGAACCCCGCACGTACCGTGGACCGGGCACTGCCGTGGAGGAGCACCGATGTCCGTAGACGAGTCCGAACCCGCCAACCAGGCGCCGGAGCGGGACCCGGCCGACGGTCCGCCCGACGCACCCCGGCACGCGTCCCCGGTCCGCCCGGCGATCGTCGCCGGCCTGATCGTGGTCGTCGCGCTGGCCGCCCTCACCGGCTGGGTCGGCTACCGGGCCTACCAGGCGCGCCAGCAGGCCGACCAGCGGGCGATGTTCCTTCAGGTCGGGCGTCAGGGCGCACTCGACCTGACCGTGTACGACTACGACCACGTCGACGCCCAGGTGCAACGCACCCTCGACCTGGCGACCGGCACGTTCTACGACGACTTCCAGCGCCGCGCACCCGCGTTCGCGGAGTTGGTCAAACAGATCAAGTCCACGTCGACGGGCACGGTGGTCGACGCGGGCATCGAGAGCCAGACACCCGGTGCGGCCAAGATGCTGGTGGCCGTGGTGGTCACGTCGCAGGTCAACGGTCAGCCCAACGCCGACCCGAAGCTCTTCCGCATGCGGTTGTCGCTGCAGGGCGTCGACGGCGGCGCCAAGATCTCCGGAGTGGAGTTCGTCTCGTGACGCACGCCAAGGAGCCGGACGGGCCCGACGAACCCACCGCACCCGAGGACGTGGCGCCCGCCCCGGAGGACGTGGCGCCCGCCCCGGAGGAGGCCGCCGCTGAACCCGAGGCCGCCGAACCGGACGCCGCCGCTGAAGCGGAGGTCGCCGAACCGGCGCCCGCGCGCCGTCGCGTCGACTGGGGCAGGGTCCTCGCCTACGGCGTCCTGCCCGCCGTCGCGCTCGTCCTCGCCGCGGTGGCCGGGGTGGCCCGTTACGTCGACACCACGGCGCGCGACGACGCGCGCGCCGGCGCCGCCGCCATGGCGACGGCCGAGTCGACGGCGGTCACGATGCTGTCCTACTCCCCCACCGACGTCGACGCGAAGCTCAACGCCGCGGCGGCGCTGCTGACCGGAGACTTCCGCGGCCAGTACCTCGGCACCATCCACAACACCGTGATCCCCGGCGCCCAACAGCAGCAGATCTCCGCGGTCACCAAGGTGCCCGCGGCGGCCGTGGTGTCCGCGACCGCACACCGGGCCGTCGTGATGCTCTACCTGGATCAGACCGTCACCGTCGGCGACGACGCCCCCAGCAAGACGCTGTCCAGTGCCAGGGCCACCCTGACCGACGTCGATGGCAGGTGGCTCATCTCCGAGTTCCTGGTGACCTAGCCGTGTCCGAGACCTCGACCCGCCTCGCCGTGGGCGTCGTACTGGCCGCGGGCATGGGCACCCGGGTGGGCGCCGACGGCAACAAGGCGTACCTCCCGCTGGCCGGGCGCAGCATGGTGTCCTGGGCCGTCGAGGCGGTCGCGCGCTGCGCCCAAGTCGACCGCATCGTCCTGGTATTCCGGTGCGGGGAACGCGAACTCGCCGAGCGCACCCTCGCGGCCGAACTCCCCGGCGTCACCGTCGAATTCGTCGAGGGCGGGCAGACCCGCCACGGTTCGGAGGAGAACGTGCTCGACCACCTGGCGCCCGACATCGAGGCCGGCGACGTCGACGTGGTGTTGATCCACGACGCCGCGCGGCCGCTCGCCGGGCCCGACATGATGGACACCGCGCTGACGACGGCGCGGGCCCACGGTGGCGCCATCCCCGTGCTGGCGATGACCGACGTCGTGAAAGTGGATGCGGCAGACGACATTTCGGCCGTCGACGGGACGCTCGCGAGAGTTCAGACGCCACAGGCCTTTCGGGCCCGGGCCCTCCTGGATGCCTACCGACTGGCGGCGGACGCGAACTTCGACGGCACCGACACCTCGGCCTGCGTCCAGGGTTTCACCGCCACCGAGGTGCGGGTCTTTCCCGGCGCCCCGACGAACGTCAAGGTGACGTTCGGTCCCGACGTCCGGGTGGCCGAGCTACTGCTGGCGGCCCGCCACTCGCGATGACGGCCGCGAGCAGGTCGGTGTCGCGCGGCAGTTCCACCCGGGCGGCGTCCGGATCGCCCGCCACGGTGCCGATGTCGAGACCGGCCCGCAGCGCCGCACCGAATTCGTCGACGTCGGCCACGGCCGCGACCGTGGCCGGGGACGGGGCCGCGACGAGGTCCCACAGCGCCGACGCGGCGAAGCCACGGGGAAACTGCACGGTGCGCAGGATGGTGCGGTCCACGGTGCCGAGCACCGAACCGCCGGCGTCGACGGTCTTGACCGTGTCCGTCACCGCGAGGATCGGCACCACGACGTCGTGCCCACGGGCCAGGGCGTCGGCCACCCGGCCCGCCACGGCGACCGGCGACAGCGGGTGCAGACAGTCACAGACCAGCACGGGATCACGCGAATCTCGTTGCACGCCAAGATGTCTCAGTCCGGCGGCGAGGACGTCGCGCCGTGACGCCGCGAGGTCGGCCGTGATGACCGGTACGGCGTCGAGGCCGGCCGCGCGCAGGGTGTCGGCGGCGTCGACGTGCGGTGCGGTGCTCACCACGACGACCCGACCCGGCGCGCTCGCCTCCGCCATCGACCGCACGACGCGCACCAGCGGCGACTCCCCTGCCACCGGGGTGAGGGCGGCCGCAGGATCCAGCGTCTCCGGCAGCGGCACGATCACCCACGGTGGCATCGGGAAACGGTAACTCCACTCAGCGGAAGCGACGCAGGTAGGCCGCCCAGTCCCACCCGGCGAGGAACCGCTCGGCCGCGGCGTGCCCCTCGGCGTAGAGCGCCAGGACGTCGTTCCGGCGCAGGTCGAAGTCGAGGAACCCCACCTTCGTCGAGTCCACGCGAATGGTGCGGGCCTGCACCCAGGGCTGATTGAGGTAGGCCTGGTCGCGGCCCACCAGCGCGGTGGTGATGACGTCCTCGAGCAGATGCGGCGCGCCCAGCAGCCGAAGCGGGGCCAGTGCGGGGATGAGCCGGTCGTTGCCGTCGGGCAGGTTCGGAAGCAGCGTGACGCCGAAGGTCGGCCAGCGCGGTGGTTTGCCGTCGGTCCTGTCGAGCGAGTCGATCGGGAAGTTGGACAGCAGTCCGCCGTCGACGAGGGTCGAGGTCCGCCCCGACGCGCTCGTCAGCGACACCGGCCGGAAGAAGAACGGGATCGACATCGACGCGCGCACGGCGTCGGCGACCGACTGCTCGTCGGGGTCGAGACCGTAGACCCTGCGATAGTCCCAGGGCAGGCGGATCAGTTGCCCGGTGGTGAGGTCGGACACCGTGACCACCAGCCGGTAACGCTGCTCGGGCGGTAGCTCGGGATCGTCGATGGCGAGGTCGCCGAAGGTGTGCACCCCCAGTTCGGCGAGTCGGTCCCTGACCCAGTCGCGGGCGTAGTCGCCGCGGTAGATCCCGGTACCGCGCAGCAACGCGACCGAAGGGCCGACCACCGGTATGCGCTCGCCCGGACCCGCGTCGAGAAACTTGCGGTAATTCAGTTGCAGCGCAAGGTCTTCGACCTGCTCGCCGGTGATCGTGCCGGACTGTGCGGCCGCCGCCACGACGGCTCCGACGATGGACCCCGCCGACGTTCCCGAGACGCGTTGCGGCACGTAGCCCGCGTCGAGCAGCGCCACGACGGCGCCCACCAGACCGACGCCCTTGACGCCGCCGCCGGACAGGACGAGATCCGCGCGTTCGACTCCAGTCACGCCCTCGACGGTACGGGCCCGGCTACACGGGGTCGAAGGCCGAGATCAGCCACGCGTCGCCGACCTTGGTCAGACCCACCTTCACGCTGCTCGCGGTGAAGGAGCCGTTCGGGTTCTCCTTGCTCGTCGTGGT
Organism: Mycolicibacterium madagascariense; assembly: GCF_010729665.1. Lineage (NCBI taxonomy): Bacteria > Bacillati > Actinomycetota > Actinomycetes > Mycobacteriales > Mycobacteriaceae > Mycobacterium > Mycolicibacterium madagascariense. The sequence goes on from NZ_AP022610.1 coordinate 4,088,194, forward strand.
CTGGTTGAGGAAGACGAGCACCGTGGCCGACGTGGGGTGCACCTCGGAGGCCGCGGACTGCACGATCGTCGCCGACGTCTTCACCGCCTTCTGCTGCACCGCCGGCGTGACGATGTCGTGGGTGAATTGGCTGTAGTAGTCCAGGAATCCGCCGGTGAGATGGGCCTTGGCGGCCGCAAAGTCCTTGTCCATGGTGTCCGGCGCGTACGACAGCAGCGCCACGGCACCGTCGTCGGCCGCCTTGACCGTCTGCGCCGCGACCGCGGCGTCCGTCTGCTGGTCGGGCCTGAACTGGTAGAAGTACAGCCACGACGCCAGTCCCGCGGACGCGAGCAGCAGCACGCCCAGCACCGCCGCCGTCACGAGCCGCCACCGGTTCGCGGCGGGCTCGGTCTCCGCTGGCTGGGTCTCCGCTTCGGTCGGGTCGGTCTCTGCTGGCTCGGCCTCTGCCTCGGCGTCGGTCGGTTCAGCCTCGGCGTCGGTCGGCTCGGTGTCGGTCCCGCGGTCGTCGGTCATGGCACGAACTCCACCTTCGCCAACTTGATCTGACCGCCGTCGCGGGCCATGTCCACCCGCAGCCGCCACGACCGCGGCTCCTGCTGCTTGCTGGCGGCGTTGCTCACCTGCGTGGTCACCGCGACGAGCACGGTGGCGGTGTCCTTCGACATCGACTGCACGGCCGTGGCGGTGACGGTTGCCTCGGTGACGACCTGGGAGGCCTGCGCCACCTTGGTGAACTCGTCGGCCTGTCCGGCGAAGTCCTTCTTGAACTCGCCGGTGGTGTTGTCGAGGATGCGCTTGACGTCGTCCTGGGCACTGTGGAAGTTCAGCGACATCAGCGTGACGACGCCTTGGCGGGCCGCGGCCGCGAACTCCGCCGACCGCTGTTGCTCGGCAACGACGCGATGGTGCTGCACGATCATGTACGCGCTCGCCCCGACGAACCCGAGCACCAGCACGACCGCCAGGATCGCCGCCACCAGCCCAAGCCTCGAGCGGCGACGGCGGGGCGCGGCGACTTCGCCGGCCGGGGTTGCCGGCTCCTCCAGGGCAACGTCGGTGCCGGTTGCGGCGGTGTCGGGTGCGGCGGTCGCGGGCGCGGGCGCGGGCGTCTCGGGTGCTGTGACCTCGGGCGCGGCGGTCTCGGTTGCGGCGGTCTCGGGCGCCGCCGTCTCGGTTGCGGCGGTCTCGGTTGCGGGCGCTGCGACCTCGGGCTCGGCGGTCTCCGTCGCGGCGGTGTCTTGCCTCGGGGCCTCGACGCTCGCCGCAGCGGCCGCGGCCTGCGTCGCCCTCGCCGCCTCGGCGGCCTGCCTGCGCAGGCGCAACGCCCTGGCGCGGGCGCGCGCGGCGGCGGCCTCGGCTTCCGCGGCGGCGGCTTCGGCGTCCGCCTCGTCGGCCAGCGCCATGGCGTCGTCGGCACGCGTGGGCGGCACGTCGTCCGGGTCGGTCACGTTCGCGTCGCCGTCGATTTCCGGGGTGCGCGCCTCGCCATCGAGCGTGGACGAGACGCGCTCGTGTTGCGGCACGCGACCTCCCTGTCACTTACGATTGCAGTGGATGAGAATGATGCTTTCATTTTTGGCAATCGTCCTTCACGGTACTCCACCGGACGGCGCGGACCCCTAGCGCAGACGGTCCTTGACGACTTTGCCGGTGGCGTTGGTGGGCAACTCGTCGAGGAACTGTACCGACCGCGGCACCTTGAAGCCCGCCATTCGCCGCCTACTCCAGGAGATGATGTCGTCGGCACTCGGGCCGTCCGCCCCGGACCGCAGGACGACGAACGCCTTGCCCACCTGCCCCAATCGCGCATCGGGCGTTCCGACGACCGCCGCCTGGGCGATCTGCGGGTGTTCGCTCAGGACGCCCTCCACCTCGGCGGGGTAGACGTTGAACCCGCCGACGATGTACATGTCCTTCTTCCTGCCGACGATGCGCAACCGCCCCGACTCGGTGAACGCACCGAGGTCACCGGTGTGCAGCCAGCCCTCGGCGTCGATGGCCTCCGCGGTCGCGGCCGGGTCGTCGAGGTAGCCGAGCATGACGCCGTAGCCCCGCACCAGGACTTCGCCGTCGTCGGCGATCCGCACGTCGACGTCCGCGCACGGCAGACCCGCGGTCGTCGCGACGTCGGCGAAGGAGTCACCGGGCCGCGACAGCGTGACGTTGCCCGCCTCGGTGAGGCCGTAGCCGGTCATCAGCGTCTGGAAGGGCAGCTCGTCGTGGATGCGCTTCACCAGTTCGACCGGAATGTCCGCGGCACCGGTGACGCCCGCGCGCAGCGTCGCCAACATGGTCTTGTCGGGGACGGCGAGCAGCGAGTGGTAGACCGTGGGCGGCCCGGGGAGCATCGTGATGCGTTCGGCCGCAATCAGATTCACCACCGCGTCGACGTCGAAGACCGCCACCGGCAGCATGGTGGCACCGCGCAGGAACGACGCCACCAGCCCGGCCTTCAACCCGAACGTGTGGAAGTAGGGGTTGATCATGAGGTAGCGGTCGCCCTCGCGGAGGTCGGCGAGCGTCGCCCACTCCTCGTACATGCGCAGCGTCTGACCGTGAGACATCATGGCGCCCTTGGGCTTTCCGGTCGTGCCCGAGGTGTAGATCACGTCGGACACGTCGTCGGCGCGCAGCCACTGCGACGGGTCCCGCGCGAACGGCACGCCGCTGGTCAGGACGTCCGACTTCAGGTCGATCGTCGGGACCGCGGCGTCGAAGTCACGCTCCAGGAAGCCCCGTTGCACCAGCACCACCCGAGCGCCGCTGCGCGACACCACGTCGGCGGCCTCCTCGGCCGTGAACCGCGTGTTCACCGGCACCAGGATGGCGCCGGCCGTCATCGCCCCGAACGCGGCGATGATCCACTCCGCGGAATTGGGCGCCCACACCGCCACGCGATCGCCCTTCACGATGCCCCATTCGGCGAAAGCGCCTGCGGCACAGCGGATTCGATGCGTCAGCTCCGTGAACGTCAAGCGCAGCGGGCCGTCGACGACGGCTTCGGAGTCGCCGAAGCGGTCCGCTGCGCTCAACACCATCTCGGGGATGGTCTGCCAGGTGTGGCTCCCGGTCACACCGTGACGAGGCGACTCAGGTTGCCGCCCATGATCTTCGCCTGATCCTCGACCGCGAGGTGCTCGAGTGCGGTCACGTAGTGCGTCGGCTCGGCGAGGCCCTCGGGGTGCGGCCAGTCCGACCCATAGAGCACCTGGTCGACGCCGATCAGGTTGATCAGGTCGTCGATGCCCTCCTCGTAGAACGGGCTGACGTAGATGCGGTTCTTGATCTCCTCCATCGGGTTGCCGAGGAACGCCTCCGGAGCCTTCTTCCACACCTCGGCCATGGAGTCCAGCAGCGGGAACATCCACTTCGAGCCGGCCTCGACGATGCCGACCTTGAGGGTGGGGAAACGGAACAGCGCGCCGTGAATCACCCAGGACGCCACCGCATCCTGGATCGGACGCCACTCGTTCAGGATGCTCATGGCGTTCGTCTGGAACGGCAGCATCTCCTGGGCGCCACCATCCCACTCGGAGGTGTAGCGGGAGTAGCCGCTGTCACTGGAGTGCATGCCGACGAAGACGTCGTACTCGACGCACTTCTGCCAGAACGGGTCGAACTCGGGCAGCGCGAACGACCTCGGCCCGCGGAAGCCGGGCACCGGGGCCGGGCGGATGAGGATGGCCCTGGCGCCGCGCTTGACCGCCCAGTCCAACTCCTCGATGGCCTTCTCGACGATCGGCAGCGTGATGACGGGCGTCGTGAAGATGCGGTTCTTGTAGTTGAAGCCCCACACCTCGTCCAGCCACTCGTTCAGCGCGTGCACGATGACGTGGATGGCGACCGGGTCGTCGGCGAGCCGCTCCTCGATGAGGCTGGCCAGCGTCGGGAACATGAGCGAACGGTCCAGGCCCAGCTCGTTCATCTTCTCCAGCCGCGGCCCGGGTTCGAAGAACGCCGGGATGGCCCGCATGGGCTCACCGAACAGCTCGCGCTTGCTCTTGCCGTCGGGGTTGCCGAACTTGAAGTACTCCTCCCAGGCACCCGGCTGCGCCACCACCGAGAACGTGGGGTTGGGGATGTAGTTGCTGATCTGACCCTTCAGCGCGATCTTGGTGCGCCCGTTCACCTCGACGTACTGGACGACGTCCTTGTATTCCTTGGGCAGGAACTTGGTCATCGCCTCGGGCGGCTCGTACAGGTGGTTGTCGGCGTCGAACAGCGGGAACGGTACATCGACACGGTGTGATAGTTGACCCATGGGAAGACTCCTTTTCCTATTGCGAGAATCATATTCTCATAACTGGTCACATGGCAACGGTGGGTCGTGCTTCGGCCAGGCCCTGCCGCACGCGAAACTTCTGGACCTTCCCGCTCGCCGTGCGCGGAAAGTCGTCGGCCTCGTGCAACTCCTCCGGCCATTTCTGGCGCGCCACGCCGGCGCGGTCGAAGTGCGCCCGCACCTCGTCCAGGGTCGGCATCGTCAGCCCCGGCCTGATCCGCAGGACCGCCGCGGTCCGCTCGCCGAGGCGCTCGTCGGGCGCTGCCACCACGACGGCCTCGGCCACCTGCGGCATGGCGAGCAGCACCTCCTCCACCTCCACCGCGGAGACGTTCTCGCCGCCGCGGATGATGACGTCGGCCTTGCGGTCGGTGATGGTCAGGTAGCCGTCGGCGTCGAGCACGCCGACGTCGCCGGTGTGGTACCAGCCGTCGGCGTCGAAGGCCTTGGCCGTCAGCGCGGCGTCGGTGTAGCCGAGGCAGAGGTCGGGACCGCGGCTGAGGATCTCGCCGTCCTCGGCGAGCCTGACCTCCACCCCCGGACGGGCATTGCCGTCGGTGTAGAGCCGCTTGTCCTCCGGCGCGTCGCGGCCGGACCCGGTGATCGACGGGTGCTCGGTGCTGCCGTAGGACCGAAAGACGAAGACGCCGAGGTCGGCAAGACGCCTGGTCACCGCGACGGGCACGGTCGACCCACCGAGGCCGACGGTCTTGATGTGGCGCCGGTGCTCGGCGGTGCAGTCGGGATGGTCCAGCAGGCTGGTGACGAAGTAGGGCGGACCTCCGCCGATGGTGATCCCGTCGGACTTCATCAGCGCCAGCACCGCGGCCGGGTCGAAGACGTCGGCGAGGTCGATCGGCGCGCCCTCGACGACCGGGATGAGGAACGCGCCGACCATGCCGATGAAGTGCCCGACCGGCGTCGCCGTCAGCTGCCTGCCGCGGTCGGGCGGATAGTTCGCCAGCAGTTGGCGGGTCTCGAAGCCCAGCGTCTGATGACTGTGCACGACGCCCTTGGGGTCGCGCGTCGTTCCCGACGTGAACGCGATGAGCGCGGGTGCGCCCGGATCGGTGGCGAGCGTGCCGGCCATGGGTTCGTCGGCGAGCAGGTCGTCGAAGCTGGCCTCACCCACCAGCGCCACGATCGGCACGTCGCGCACCAGGTCCGGCTGGAACGCCATCCGGCCGAACTCCCTGGCCGTGACGAAGACCTTGGGCTTCGCGGTGGCGAGGATGTGCCCGACCTCCTTGCGACCGTAGAAGTGCACGATCGGCACCACCACCGCGCCGAGGAAGGCCGTCGCCCAGAAGGCGGCCGCCGCCTCCATCCAGTTCGGCAACTGCAGCGCGACGACGTCCCCCGGTCCGACGCCGCGCCGGCTCAGGCCCGCTGCCAGCCGCCGAGCGACGTCCTCGACGTCGCGGAACGCGCCGACCCACGGCCGGTGCGCGGAGTGCACCTGGAACCCGGTGTCGGGGTGCGCCTCGAGTCCGCGCGCGAGCATCGCGCCGAGGGTCTCCGAGGTCCACCACCCCTGCTCCACGTAGTGTCTGGCCAGCTCTACCGGGATGACACGCATGGGGTCGGCACCCACCTCCGTCGCTGTTCGGGACGGTCGCCCGACCCTGCGGTGATGTTATTCTCCCGAGCCGAGAATGCCAATATCGTCAGCAGAGAACGTCAGGAGAAGACAGGCATGGTCGACCTCGAGATCGACGACGGATTGGCCGTCATGACGATCGATCGGCCCCACGCCCGCAACGCCATCTCCCTCGACACGATGGATCAGCTCGACGACGCGCTGACCCGCGCCGCCGGTGCGCGCGCCCTGGTGCTCAAGGGTGCCGGCGACAAGGCCTTCGTCTCCGGCGGCGACCTCAAGGAACTGAGCGCCCTGCGCACCACGGCCGACGCGGCGGCCATGGCACGGCGGATGCGGGGCGTCTGCGATCGCATCGCCGCGTTCCCCGGCCCGACGCTGGCCGCCCTCAACGGTCACGCGATCGGCGGCGGCGCGGAATTCGCCGTGGCCGCCGACATCAGGATCGCGGCCGACGACGTCAAGATCGGCTTCAGTCAGGTCACGCTGGCCATCATGCCGGCCTGGGGTGGCGCCGAGCGCCTCGCCGAGCTGGTCGGCAGGGGCAGGGCGCTGTTGCTCGCGGGCACGGGCCGCATCCTGGGCGCCGAGGAGGCGCAGCGCCTCGGCCTGATCGACGTCGTGGCGTCACGCGCCAGCTTCGAGGACGAGTGGCGGGCGCTGGGCCGCGCGCTCGCCGCGCCGCCGGTCGTCGACATCAAGCGCGTGATCGCCGGGGTGCCCGCCGAGGAGGCCATCGGCGCGTTCGCCGACCTGTGGGTGTCCGACGAGCACTGGGCCGCCGCCGAACGCGTCATGAACCGTCCGCGCGGCGCCGGCTAGCGAGGCCCCGCCGTCACGGCTCTCGGGACGGCATCGCGAACGGAGCCGTCATCATGTGTTGACGCCGTCATCAAAGGCTGACGGCGTCTGAGCCGCACTCACTTCCAGACCGGCCTCGCCCTCACCGCGACCAGATTTGTCCGCCGTTCTCGACCACCCCGGATAACTACGTTCTAAAATATGGAAATGATCTTTCCAGCACGTCGGACCACCTATCGCCGGCTGGTGGCGATCGGCCCGGCGGTGCTGGCCGCCGGCCTGCTCGCCAGCGCCGGGGTGGCGACCGCCGACGACGACCCAGCGCCGGGACCGCCGTTGCACGCGGTCAAGTACACGGTGTTCTCGGAGACGCCCTTCCGCAACGCCGAGATCTACTACCGCGCCGTCGACCCGCCGAACTTCGCGGACTACAGCCACAATCCGTACGTGTTCAGCCCCAACGTCGAGGCCGACGTCGGACCCACCCAGATGTGGACGATGGACGTGATGCTGGCCGACCCGACGAACTGGGCCATGGTGACGGCGACGAGCCTGGACTCCCCCAAGCGGCCGAACTTCCACTGCGTGCTCGCCGTCGACGGCACCGTGGTGGCGACCAATCAGGGGCCGAAGGGCGCGCTCTGCTCGATCCGGAACTGGTGAGCGCGATGACGGGCGGGTCAGGCCGTCGACGTCGCGCTCGCCGGGGTGTCCACGCGCACGCGTTCGCCCTCCAGCCGACGCAGCCACTCCTCGCAGAACGCCAGCATCTCGGCGTGGCCGTTCGACATGCCCAGCGCCCGCTCGAGCACCAGCACCTGGGAGACACTCGTGGCGAACAGCGCCCACACCACCGGCGGAACGTCGGTCTGCTCGTACCCGTAGCGCTTGAGGGCGGCCGCCATCGCCTCGACCTGCTGTTCGCGAAAACGCTCGGCGTAGATGGCGATCTCGGTGCGCAGGGCCTTGCGATGATTCGCCAGACCCATGAACTCCATCGTGAGCTGAGTGGCGTCGGGGTCGGTGCCGAACTCCCACAGCGCCCACAGCGGTTGGTCGGACTGCAGCGCCGTGGCCAGCGCGTCGAGACCCTGGGTCGCCCTGCGGCGGAACACCTCGATGAACATCTCGTCCATGGCGCGGAAGTAGTAGTGCACCAGTTGCGGTTTGAGTCCGGCGCGTTCGGCCACCCGCCGCGACGTCACCGCCGCGTAGCCGTCCTCCAGCATCAGCGCCTCGGCGGCATCGAGCAGCACGCCGCGGTTCTTGGCGTCCGGCCCTCCGATCCTGCGGTCCGATGGCATGCCCGCACATCCTTCACTGAGTCCGTCGATTTCGCTGTGCCGATGGTAGACGCCGCGCGGCCAGGCAACCTTGACCGCGACCCTACGCGATGCTAAGCATGTGCTCAGCACTTTCAGCCCCCAAGGTTTGCGCCGTTGCGCCACGTGGCGCCTCGCGGCTTCGGAAGGAACTCACCCACAGATGACCGCTGACTTCGACACCGTCGACTACTTCACGGATCAGACCCTGGTTCCCGATCCCCATCCGTACTTCGACCACCTGCGCAGCAAGTGTCCGGTGGTCCGCGAGCCGAACTACGGCGTGCTCGCGATCACCGGTTACGACGAGGCGAACACCGTGCTCAAGGACACCGACACGTTCTCGTCGTGCATCGCGGTCGCCGGTCCCTTCCCACCCCTGCCGTTCACGCCCGAGGGCGACGACATCACCGCCCAGATCAACGAACACCGTTCTCTCATGCCGATGTTCGAGCACATGGTCACCATGGATCCGCCCGATCACACCAACGCCCGGTCGCTGCTGAACCGTCTCCTCACGCCCAGCCGGCTGAAGGAGAACGAGGAGTTCATGTGGCGGCTGGCCGACGACTGCCTCGACGACTTCGTCGCCCAGGGCAAGTGCGAATTCCTGTCCGCGTACGCAAAGCCGTTCTCGCTGTTGGTGATTGCCAACCTCCTCGGCGTCCCCAGCGAGGACTACGACGAGTTCCGCGCCGTACTCGGCTCGCCGCGCCCGGGGGCTCAGGTGGGTTCCCTCGACGGCGAACTCGTCGGGCTCAACCCCCTCGAGTGGCTCGACGACAAGTTCGTCGGCTACCTCGAGGACCGCCGGGCGACGCCGCGCGACGACGTGCTCACCGCACTGGCCACGGCCAAGTACCCGGACGGTTCCACGCCGCCGGTGCTCGAGGTCGCGCGGTCGGCGACCTTCCTGTTCGCCGCGGGCCAGGAGACCACCACGAAGCTGCTGTCGGCGTCGATCAAGGTGCTCGGCGACCGCCCCGACATCCAGGACGCCCTGCGCCGAGACCGCAGCCGCATCCCGGTCTTCGTCGAGGAGTCGCTGCGGATGGACGCCCCCGTCAAGAGCCAATTCCGGTTGTCCAAGAAGAACACTCACCTCGGCGACATCGACGTGCCCGCCGGCACGACGCTGATGGTGTGCCCGGGCGCGGTCAATCGCGACCCGGAGCGGTTCGAGAACCCGCACGAGTTCAGCCTGGACCGCAAGAACGTGCGCGAGCACATCGCCTTCGGCCGCGGCGTGCACTCCTGCCCGGGTGGACCGCTGGCCCGCGTCGAGGGCCGGGTGTCGATGGAACGCATCCTCGACCGAATGGCCGACATCACCATCGACGAGGACAAGCACGGCCCGGCCGGCGATCGCAGCTATAACTACGAGCCCACCTTCATCCTGCGCGGACTGACCGAGATCAACATCAGGTTCACCCCGGCCGGCTAGCCCTCCGGAGCGCGTAAACCCGCGTGGCAAAACGCCTTACGACGCGACGGTGACCGCTAGGCTTGGCTCGGAACCGCGTCGGCGAGGACGGGAGATGGCGATGGCCACAGCAACGAGAGCGGCTGCCGTCGCTGCGGCGGCGATGGCAGCCGCGACGCTGTACGCGCCGGTCGCCGACGCCGCGGTCGGCATGAAGATCGGCAATTACGTCGTCGACAACGACCGGTGGAACGACCATTCGTGGGTCTGGTCGATCACGCACTCGTGCAACGACGGAGCGGCCGACTGCGGCACGTACTTCGACGACCCCGTGTTGGCACCGCACACCGACAACCTGAACGTGATGGCGATTCCGCGGCCGCCGAAGAGTCAACAGTGGCAGGCCACGGCGTTCTTCGCCGACGGTAGGTACACGGTCACCGTCGACGTGCCGGACGGTGTCCGCTGCATCGGCTACAACCTGCCGTCTCACGACGTCTACAGCTGGGATGCCGCCACCCTCGCCGGCACGATCGTCTCGACCTACGATGCGGGCTGCTACAACGGACCCGGCGGCACCAGCAACTACACCTTTGCGCTGCAACGCATGTGACGTCGGCTGGGCTTAGATGTCCCCGCGCGTCCAGGTACTGGCGCCCTCGCGGGCGTCGCACGACAGGAACAGCCCGTCGGGTGCCTGCGCCATCTCGCCGTCGCGTCCGGAGCAATTGCTCCCTTCGAGCTTGACGCCGCGCAGTTCGGTGGTGCGGAACCACCTGGCCGCCAGCCGGCGCGGTGAGCCGCAGAACACCAGCCGCCCCCAGTCGGTCACACCGAAGACGTAGTAGGTGGTGTTGTCGCACGGCGCGCCGAGCACGACCCCCGGCTGAATGCCCGGCACGCACGCCGGCTCATTGCACGACGTCGGATCGTCGGCGGGGGCGGGGTCGGCGGGATCGGCGGTCGCCGGGGGCGGCGCCAGCAGCCCGGCGACGACGAGAGCCGCGGCGGCAACGACGGTTCGCACGATAGCCACTGTGCCATACATGAGAGTCGAATTCTCGCCTTCGATCAAGTCGTGACAGGCACTTTCGGCTCTTCGGGGCGCGTGCGAAAGCCGCGATCACGAGCTGCGCGGGGTGTTATTCTCAGTGCCAAGAATGCCATTGCGATCCGCGCGTGCGCACGGGGCGGCGAAGGGTAGGACAGTGAGCGCATCGGGGTGGACGCGGGGTGCCGCACTTCTGGCATCGGTGACGGCGGCGCTCGCGACCGCACCACACGCGGGCGCCGACGATGACTATGCCAAGTACGCCATGAACGGGACGTACTCGGTGGTGTCCAACGGCGAGTGGGCCAGGATGAACGACCGCTACCAGGACGAGCCGTCGGTCCGCAGCACCTGGACCGTCACCTCGACCTGCAGCACCGCCCTCACCTGCGCGGGCAAGGTGACCAGCTCCCTCGGCTGGACCGAGGACATCTATACCACGATGGGCAACATGTGGTTCGTCAAACACTATGTGCCCGACTGGATTCCGTGCCCCGACGGGAGCACCGCCCCCGGGTTGCAGGTCTACAAGTTCTACCGCGCCAACGACGAAGGCATGACCTACGTCGACGATCCCAACTGGGCGGGCGAGGACGAGACCACCGGGGTGAGCGGCAACTGTGGCAGGAACCGGTCGCTGGTGCTCAACCTGCCGGTCAAGATGACCAAGATCGGCTAGTCGGCTCGGCCGTCCGGCGGGGCCGCTCAGTGCGGCATCAGATCCTGCCACGTCTTGGGCAGCGGGATGCCGGCGGCGAGGTTCGTCACCCGGTACAGCTTGCCGTCGGACCCGACGTACTCACCCGTGCGCGGATCGTACTGCGCCACGGCTACTTTCGGTCGAGCGCCGGGGGCGGCGGGGTTGAACGCGCTCGGCGCTGCCTGCGCGGCACCGCCGTCGCCTGGGGGCGGCCCGGTCACACCGGGGGGCGGCACGGCCGCGGGTGCGGTTGGCACGGCCGCGGGTGCGGGCGGTGCGTCGGATGCGGGCGGCGCGTCGGGTGCCGGGGGGGCCACCGGCGGAATCGGTTGGCCGTTGAGCGAATTGCCCGGCGGGGGTGGCGGCGCGACCGGTGCCGTGAAGGGCGCCTCCAGCGGTGACACCGGCGGCGCTCCCGGTGGCGCCCCCGGCGGTGTGCCGGACGGGACCGCACCCGGCGGCAGCGGCGTGCCCTGCAGGGGCGCGTACAGATCGTCGCCCAGGGTGGTGCGGTCGTCGATCGGGATGCCCTGGGCGATCAGGCTGGGATCGAAGGGCGCAGGGCCCGTGGCATGTTGGCGCATGGCCAGCGGTGTGTAGGGCTTGTCGCTGTTGCAGATCTGGATCGTCGGCGCGCGCTTGCCGGGCTTGCGGATGCACGGGAAGTTCCGCGCCCCGCGTACTGCGATCGGGGAGTCCTGCGGCAGCTTGCAATAGATTCCGTCGGGGGTGTCGATGTCGGAGGTGTCGTCGGGTGAGCGCCACGACGACGGCGGCAGGAAGCCGACGGTGCATGCGGGCGGGTCGCTGACGCTGATGGCGAAGTCGCCGCGCGCGCCACCGGTGGAATCGGCCGTGATGCTGTAGGACTGTTGCTGGGCGATGTACGGCGGCAGCAGCACCAACACCTGTTCCAGCGACGCGTTGTACGTCATGAGGATCTCCCCGAGCGTGCCCAGGTTGCCGAGCAGGACCGGCAGTGTCGGCTTGAGCTGGTCCAGCAGCCCGGAGACCTCGTCGGAGAACCCGGGGAAGGTCTGCAGCACCGTCCGAAGTTGGGGATCATCGGTACTCAACTGACCGGTGAACCCGGCCAGGCTGCGAGCCCAGGTGCGGATCGCGTCGGCGCTGCCGGCCTGCCCCTCGAGCAGCGGTCGGGAGTCCTCGGCGAGCGTCCGGGTCTGATCTGCGACGCCGTTGAGTGAATGGCTCAGCGTCGCAGTCGAATCCAGCAGGGAGCCAAAGTCGTCACCGGCACCGTTGAAGCCCTGGTAGGTCTCGTCGAGCAGCGCGCTCAACCGGTCCTTCGGGAAGGAGCCGACCAGTCGGCTCAGCTTGTCGAGCACGGGACCGACGGGCGTCGGGATCGTCGCGTCCTGCGCCGGAATGACCGATCCGTCCTGCAGGTACGGCCCGGAGTCGGTACGCGGCTTGAGGTCGACGTACTGCTCGCCCACCGCCGACACGCTCTGCACGTCCGCCTGCAGGTTGGCGGGGATCTTCGGCGACGTGCCGATGGACATCGTGACGTCCGCGCCGGTCGACGTCAGCGTCACACTGGTGACCTTGCCGACCTGCACGCCGCGATAGGTGACGTTGCTGAACCGGTAGAGACCGCCGCTGCTGGGCAAGTGGAGCGTGATCTCGTAGCGGCCCAGGCCGAGCAGGGTCGGCGCCTGGATGTACTGGAAGGCCATCACCAGCAGGCCGACGATCGACACCACCGTGAAGATGGCCAGCTGGATCTTGATGAAGCGCGTCAGCATCAGCTACCCCCTCCCGCCGGTGCGCCATAGGGTCCGGCGAACAGTGGACCGCCGCGCGCCGTCGCCGACGTGTCGGCCGTCGTGACCCCGCCGCTCTGGTCCTGCGGCACCACGGGGAGCACGGGTCCGGTGACCGGCGGCAGCGGCGGTGGTGGCGCCGCGGGCAGTGATCCCGGGCCGGGCAGGCTCTTCGCCGCTCCGGGCGGGTCGGCCTGGAGACCGGGTGTCGGTGCGTTCCCCAGGTTGCCGGGGATGGGGCCGAGCGGACCACCCGGCGGCGGCGGGGCGAGCGGGCGACCCAGCGGGTCGTAGGTGTAGCGCTGGAAGTAGGGCTCACCGGGCAGCGGCACCAGGTCGCGACCCTCCTGGCCGGCGCGTGTGCCGAGGAATAGCGACTTGCGCAGGCGTGCCCCCGAGAGGTCGATGGTGGCGAAGAGGTTGATGAAGTCCCCGCGCACGGCACGGTCGACGAGGTTCTGCCCGTACGGGAACACCGTGGCGTAGGCCAGTGACGCGTCCAGGTCGGGACCGACGTCCGCGAGCGCCTGCAGTGTCGGCTGCAGGTTCTGCAGGTTCGTCACCAGGTCGCTCTGGGTGTCGTTGACGAGCCGGTTGGCGGTGTCGCTGAACGTGCCCAGTTTGGTGAGCGCGGTGGTCAGGTTGGGCCGCTCCCGGTCGAGTACCTCGAGCGCCCTCGGAATGCGTTGCAGCGCTTGCTCGATGACGTCGCGACGCCCGGCGAAGGTCGTCGCGATGCGGTTCAGGGCATCGATGGTCCCCACCAGGCTCTGCCGCTGCTGATCGAGGGTGCCGACGAAGGCGTCGAGCTGGGTGAGCAGGTCGCGGAAGTCGCCCTGACGCCCGGACAGTGCGGCGTTGAACGTGTGCACGACGTCGCCCAGCTGACCCAGACCGCCCGCGTTGACCACGACGGACAGCGACGACAGGGTCTGCTCGGTGGTCGGGTAGGTCGACGAGGCGTTGAGACCGATCGTGGCGCCCGGGGGCAGTTGCCCCCGGGGTGGTTGTCCCAGTGGCGGATTCAGTTCCACGTGCATCGAGCCGAGCAGGCTCGTCTGCCCGACGCTGGCCACCACGTTGGCGGGCACGACGACGTCGGGTTGCACGGAGACGTCGACCTCGGCGTGCCAGCCCTTGACCCGCATCGCCCCGACGCTGCCCACCACGACGTCGTTCATCAGGACGGGTGAATTCGATTCCAGCGTCGAGACATTCGCGATCTCGACGTGATACACGTGGGCGTCCGAGCCGCGCCCGGCGGCACCGGGCAGCGGCAGGGAGTTGATGCCCTGGAACGCACACCCGCTCGCGGTGAGCACCACGCACGCGCAGGCCGCCAGCAGCCGGCGGGACGGGAGTGCACTCATGATGACGGTGTCCCCTCTGCGGGCGGGGGCCCTGGCGCCGGACCCGGCGACTCGGCGGGCAGCAGGAGACCGGGCAGATTCGGCGTGCCCTGCTGGGCGGCGTTGCCATCCGGCGCGGACGCTACCGTCGGGGGTGGTCCAGCGGGCGGTGGGCCGATGCGCGGCGGGTCGGTGGGCACCGGGGCTCCCGGGTACAGGGCGGGGCTCGGCGGCACGGACTGGTCGTTGACGGGCAGCGGCACGCCAGGGGGGCCCATGCCGGGGGGCGGCGGGACGTCGCCGTCGAGACCGGTGTAGGCCGACACCGACGGGGGCGTCTCCGGCGGTGACGGCACACCCCCCTCGCCGCCGGGCGCCAGCTTGGGATCTGAGTAGATGATGTTCTGCGGGCTGGCCGACTTCGACAGGTAGGGGTTGATCGGCACCGGAATGTAGTTGAGGTTCAGCAACCTCAGTGCCGGACCGAGGTAGTCGTTGCAGAGCTTGGCCGTCTCGGGGGCGGTCGTATTCTGGGTGGCGCCGATCATGCCGCAGATGAACTGCATGGGGCTGGCGAGGTTGGGGATCGAGAAGGCGCCGCGGGGCGTACCCGTGTCGGGGTCGTAGATGTTGTAGGCGTTCACCAAGGCGTTGGGGTAGACGTGCAGGAGCTGTTCGACGTCGTCCTTGACGTTGGCCAGCGACTGGGTCACCTGTGCGAGGCCCTGCAGCTGCTCGGCGGTCTGGTTCCTGGTGCCCGCCACGAACCGCTTCACCTCGGTGATGGCGGTGGAGAGATTGGTCAAGGCTCCGTCGAGGTCGGACCGGCTGCCGTCGAGCACGCTGGACAGCGACGCCAGGCGGTCGTTGAATGCCACGACCTGTTCATTGCTGTCACGCAGCGCGGTGACGAACACCTGGAGGTTCTTGATGACGTCGACGAAGTTGCCGCTGCCCTCCGCCAAGATCCGGCCCACGCCGGACAGTTGCGCCAGGGTCTGACGCAGTTTCACGCCGTTGCCGTCCAGCGCGCTGGCGGCGCTGTCGATGAAGCGGCCCACCGACGTCGTCGACACGTCGCTGGTCGGGCCGAGGTCGGTCGCGAGGCGCTCGAGCTGACGCTTGACCTCGTCCCACTCGACGGGCACCGCGGTGCGGCTCGCCGGAATCACCGCGCCATCGGCCATCTTCGGTCCCGAGGACCGGTATGCCGGCGTCAACTGAACGTACCGGGCGGCGATCAGGTTCTGGGCGACGATCACGGCCTTCGCGTCCGCGGGCACCCCGATGCCGTGGTCGACCGACAGGACCATCTTGGTTTGGGTGCCCTCGGGTTCGAGCGAGGAGATCGTGCCGACCTTCACGCCGGCGACCTTCACGTCATCGCCGACGTAGATGGCCGTGGCCGTCGGGAAGTAGGCGGTGATCGTCGTCGGCGCGAAGAAGGCGGCGCGGATGGCGAGGAAGCCACCTCCGAGAAGGGCGACGACGAGGGCGACCGCCAGGACGGGGACGAGCCACCGCCGGGACCGGGCCATCATCGTGAACCTCCGGGAACGCCGTTGTACGGCAACGGAACTTCGGCCCGGGGACCGGTGTTCGTGGGCGGTGCGCCCGCACCGAACGCACCGCGACGGTACCCGAATGCGTAGTCGAGGAAGGGCTGCAATAGCTCTCCGGGCAGGAAGTTGGGCACGTAGGCGGTGTAGTACGGGCCGCTGGAGACCGCCTCGCTCAGCGTGGTCTGGTACTTCGCCGCACCGGGAATCGCCTTCGCCAGGTTGTCCCGGTTGCGCACCAGCACCTTGTTGACGTCGTTGAGCCGCTCCAGCGTCGGCGCCAGCGTCTTCTCGTTGTCGGCCACCAGACCGATCAGCTGCTTGGACACCGCGGACGTGTTGGCGAGTAGGTCGACGATCGCCTGGCGGCGTTCGACCAGCACTCCGAGCAGGTCGTTGGCGTCGAGGATGAGGCGGTTCACCTGCTGACTGCGATCGGACAGGATGCCCGTGACGTCGGAGGCCGACTTGAGCAGCTGGGCCAGACCCTCGTTGCGGCTGTTGAGCGCACGCGACAGCCGGGTGAGCCCGTCGAACGTCGGACCCAGTTGCGGCGCAATCGAATCCAGGGTGTCCGACAGCGTGTCCAATGACTGGTTGAGCTGCTGGGTATCGGTGCCCGCGGTGTTGGACGTCAACTCCCCTACCGCGTCGCTGAGCGAATACGGTGACGACGTACGCGACACCGGGATGGCGTCGGTGCGGTTCAGCGTGCCGCTGCCTGCCGACTCCAACGCCAGGACCCGTTGTCCCAGCAGCGATCCCGTGCGGATGTGCGCCGAGGTCTGAGACCCGAGCGGGTAGCGGCTGTCGACCGTGAACTCCACCAGGGCGTCCCCGTCGTCGAGCGAGACGTCGGTGACCGAGCCCACCTTGATACCCGACATCGTGACGTCGTTGCCGACGAAGATGCCACCCGCCTCGCTGAACAGCGCCTTGTACTGCTGCGAGGTGGCATAGGCGAGCAGGCGTTCGGGCTGCAGACCCACCGCGATGACGAGGATGGCGAGGACGACGCCCATCAGACCCGATCGGATCAGGCGCGCGCTTCCGCGATATTTGAGCATTACGGCTCAGCGCACCTTCCGTTTTCTTGTTTGATGAACGGGAAGAACGAGGCTCGTCCCTGCAGGTCCGTGACGCGAATGGAGATCTCGCAGATGTAGTACTGCACGAAGGAGCCGTAGGCCCCGATGCGCGCCAGCTTGCGGTAGTTGCCTGGGGCGCGCTGGAGCGCTCCGTCGAGATAACCCTTGCCGCTCTGCAGGTTTGGGGCCAACCGGTTGAGCTGGTTCACCACGCCGGCCAGCGGCGGGCGGGCCTGGGTCAGCAGGTCCGCCAGCGAGGCGGTGCCGTTGTCCAACGACGTGATCGCGGTGCCGATGGGGTCGCGGTCGGCCGACAGCCCGCTGATGAGCTTCTCGAGACGGTCGATCGTGCCGGAGAACTGGTCGCCGTTCTTGGCGACCGTGCCCAACACGGTGTTGAGGTTGTCGATCAGCGACTGCACGGTCTCGTTGTCGTCGGCGATGGTGCTGCTGAACGACGACGTCTTGGACAGCAGGGAGTCGAGCGTGTCGCCCTCGCCCTGGAACACCTGGACCAGAGAGGCGGTGAGCGCATTCACGTCCTGCGGATTGAGCCCCTGCACGACGGGCTTGAGACCGCTGAGCAGCAGGTCGAGGTCCAGTGCGGGCTGGGTCCGGTCGACCGGGATCTGGGACCCTGGTGGCAGCAGCCTGGTGGACCCTGGGCCGTCGGCCAGTTCGAGGTAGCGATCGCCGGTCAGATTGAGGTAGCGGATGGCGGCCTTGGTGCCGCTGGTCAGCGTGAGGCTGCGGTCGGCGTCGAAGTCCACGAGCACTTCGTGGTCGGACCGCAGGGACACGTCGGTGACGGTGCCGACGCGGATGCCCGCCACGCGCACGGTGTCACCTGACTTCAGCCTCGAAGCGTCGGTGAACACCGCGGAGTATCCGTTGGTGGACCCGGTCCGGTATTGGCCGAAGGTGAAGAACAGGAACACCGTCAGCACCGACATGATGGTGGCGAAGACGAGGAACTTGACGAGCATGCCGCGGGATCCGCTCATCCCGGCATCCCGATCTGCGCGGAGTTGCGGGGTGGTCCGTCGATGGGGCCGAACAGCGCCTGCTTGAGCGCGTCGGAGTTCAGCAAGATGCCCTGGTTGCCCAGCTTCCACGGGTTGGTGCCGCTGTCGGTGACCAGGTACGGCGGCCGCTTGCCGTTGGGGACGGCGGGCAGCATCTGGTCCTTGCACGACGATCCGCTGCGCGCCGCCACCTTCGGCAGGTCCGCCGGGTAGCGGTAGCGGTCGGTTCCGAGGGTGAAGTTGGCCGAGACGTCCACGCCGGGCCGGTCTGGGAAAGGCAAGTGCACGAACGTGTTCAGGCCCTGGATGCCGCAGCGCAGGTTGTCGTCGTACTGCCGCAACACGGTGGTGGTGGGCACCAGCATCCGCAGGTCGTCGGTCAGCGCCTGCCGGTTGGTGCCGATGACGTCGTTGCCGGTGTTCGCCAGTCCGATGGCGCTGAGCAGGAACGCGTCGAGGTTCTGCTGCTGGTCGACGACGGTGTCACCGATCTTGGTGGTGTTGCCGAGGACGTCGACGAGATCGGGCGCGACGTCGGCGTAGGCGTTGAGCGCGACCGGGGCGACCTCGAGGTCGCGGTTGATGCTGTCGAGGCTGGGATTCACCTGCTGCAGGAAGTGGTCGAGGTCGGTCACGGCCTGGCCGAGCTTCTCGCCCCGGCCGTTCAGCGCGCCCGAGATGGCCGCGAGGGTTTGGTTCAGCTTGACCGGGTCGATGGCCTTGAGCACTGAAGTCAGTTGTTGGAACACGGTATTGGTCTCGACGGTGACGTGCCCGACGTCGATCTGCGCGCCGGCGGCCAGCGGGGTGGCCGACGGTTCGGTGGGCTCGTTGAACTCGACGGACTTGGCGCCGAACACCGTCGAGGAGCTGATGTCGACCAGCGCATTGGACGGGATGTTCTGCATGTCATCGGGATTCATCGCCAGGTGCAGCACGGCCTTGCCGTCGGACCGGGTCTCGATGGACGCGACCTGACCGACCTGAACCCCGCGCATCTTCACCTTGGCCTGCGGGTTCATCACCAGCCCGGCGCGTTCGGAGACCACCGTGACCGGGACGGTCCGACCGAAGTCGCCCTGGAACATGCCCACGGCGAATACGACGACGGCGACGAGGACGACGACGGTGGCGAGCCCGGCCAGCGGGCGCACGGTGTTGCGCGACATCGGTGGCGTCCCCCTAGCCCGAGAGGTTGAAGTTGCCGTTGGAGCCGTAGACGGCCAGGGACACGAGCAGGGTCACCGAGACCACGATGATCAGCGAGGTGCGCACCGCGTTGCCCACGGCCACCCCGACCCCCGACGGCCCGCCGGTGGCGAAGTAGCCGTAGTAGGTGTGCACCAACAGGATCGCCAACGCCATGCAGATCGCCTGAAAGAACGACCACAGCAGGTCGAAGGGGTTGAGGAAGGTGTTGAAGTAGTGGTCATAGAGCCCACCGGACTGACCGAAGAGCACCACGGTGGTGAACCGCGAGGCGATGAAGGACAAGATCACCGCGATCGAGTACAGCGGGGTGATCGCGATCATCCCGGCCACGATGCGGGTGGACACCAGATACTCCACCGGCGGGATGCCCATCGACTCCAGCGCGTCGATCTCCTCGTTGATGCGCATCGCCCCCAGTTGCGCGGTCACCCCCGCCCCGAACGTGGCCGCCAGCCCGATGCCCGCGACCACCGGCGCCGAGATGCGCACGTTGATGAACGCCGCCAGGAATCCGGTCAACGCCTCGATGCCGATGTTGCCCAAGCTGGAGTACCCCTGCACCGCCAGCGTGCCGCCGGTGGCCAGGGTCAAGAAGCCCACGATCACCAGCGTGCCGCCGATCATCGCCAACACCCCTGCGCCCATGGAGATCTCGGCGATCAACCGGATGATCTCCTTGCGGAAGTGCGCCGCCGCGCGCGGGGTGCCCCCGATCGCGCGCCCGAAGAACAACGTCTGATCCCCGATGCGGCCCAACACCCCGACCGGACGGTTGACCGTGCGCACCACCCGCGGGAAGCGCGACGCAATGATCTGGCGGGTACTCACGCGAACGCCACGCCCTACTTGGCCGTCATCTGGATGCCGATCGCGGTCACCACGACGTTGATCACGAACAACGCCATGAACGCGAATACCACCGTCTCGTTGACCGCGTTGCCGACGGCCTTCGCACCGCCGCCGGTGATCGTCAGCCCGCGGTAGCAGGCGATCAGCCCGGCGAACAACCCGAACAACGCCGCCTTGACACAGGAGATGATCACCTCGGGCACCCCGGTCAACAACGTGATCCCCGCCGCGAACGCCCCCGGGTTGACGTCCTGAACGAAGACCGAGAAGAAGTACCCACCCAGGATCCCGATGATGACCACCAACGAATTGAGCAGCAGCGCCACCAAACCCGAGGCCAACATCCGCGGAGTCACCAACCGCTGCACCGGGTTGATGCCCAACACCTCCATCGCGTCGATCTCCTCGCGGATCGTCCGCGACCCCAGATCGGCGCACATCGCCGTCGCACCCGCCCCGGCCACGATCAACACCGTCACCAACGGACCCACCTGGGTCACCGCGCCGAACGCCGCGCCCGCCCCCGACAAGTCCGCCGCCCCCAACTCGCGCAGCAGGATGTTCAGGATGAACGACACCAACACCGTGAACGGGATCGCCACCAACAACGTCGGCGCCAACGACACCCGCGCCACGAACCACGACTGCTCCAAGAACTCCCGCCACTGAAACGGCCGCCGGAACACGAACCCGAACGCATCGACCCCCATCGAGAACAACCCACCCACCGCAGCCATCGGCGCGGCGAAACCCTTGGGCAGCGAGATACCCGGCGACCACCGCTCGGGTCCCTTAACCGCCATGGCAGAGAAGTCCTTTCAGATTCGTCACGGCCGGGGTGGGCCGAGGAGCCGCCGATGTTGTGCGCCAGTGCAATCCGCGTCTTTCGGGGTGACTGGACGCACTGTGCCACACCGATGGCACCCGGCGGGTCACCTTCGACGTTTGAGTAACCGGTGAATTTTCCTGGCAACGAGTGGGCGCCGGTGACCGAGTCATGGCGGGCTGGACATGGCGCATCGGGTTGCCGTCACCTACGTGACGGCGCCCGCCGTCTTCAGCTCGATGATGCGGTCCCAATCCAGGCCCAGCTCCTCCAGGACCTCGTCGGTCTGCTCGGCGAAGCCCGGTGCGGGCCCGGTGTGCGGCGCGGCGACGTCGAACTGCACCGGGTTGGCCACCAGGTCCAAATCGCCTGCGCGCACCAGGTATTCGTTGGCCAGCACCTGCGCGTCGCCGGCGGCCTGCAGCGTGTCCTGCACGGGCGCCCAGGGTCCGGCCAGCGTCGCGAAGCGTTCACTCCACTCGGGCAGCGTGCGGGTGGCGATCACCTCGCGCAGGATGGCCACCGCATCGCCGGTGTGCTCGGCGATCGACGCACTCGTCGCGAACCTCGGGTCGTCGATCAGGTCCTCACGGTCGACGTGGCGGCAGACGTCGGCCCAGAACTTGGTGGGCTGCATCATCACCAGCGAGATGTAGCGGTGGTCCTTGGTCTCGTAGACCCCGACGAGGGGGTTGATCGGCGAGCCGTGCACGCCCGGGGACGGTTGCACCATCAACTGATTCAGGTGCGACGTCAGTGCGATGGTGTGGCCCATGGCCCACAGTCCGCTGCCCAGCAGCGACACGTCGACCGTCGACGGCTCCCCCGTGCGCTCGCGCTTGAGAAGGGCGGCGGCGATCCCACCGGCGAGATTCGTCCCGGAGATGGTGTCGCCGTAGGCCGGTCCCGGCGGCCCGATCATGCCTTCGATGCCGGGGGGCGTGATGGTGGCGGCGGTGCCCGCGCGGCACCAGAAGGCGGTCATGTCATAGCCGCCCTTCTCCGCCTCCATTCCGCGGGGACCGAGAGCACTTCCCCTGGCGTACACGATCTTTGGGTTCACGGCGCGAATGTCGTCGACGTCGATGCCGAACTTCCTGCGGTGTCCGGGCAGGAAGCTGGTGAGGAACACGTCGGCCCGCTTGGCGAGTTCGAGAAGCACCTCGAGTCCCTCCGGCTTGGACATGTCCAGCCCGATGGCGCGCTTGCCGCGGTTGGCGTGCTCGATGTTGGGGTTGGGGTCGCCCTCGACCTTCAGCGCCCCGGTCTGGCGCAGCCCGCGCTGCGGGTCGCCGGTGATGGCGTGCTCGACCTTGATGACGTCGGCGCCCCACTCGGCGAGCACGGCGCCCGCCGACGGCACGAACCCGTACATCGCGACCTCGAGGACGCGGATGCCGTCGAGCGGCCCGGGGCTCACGCCACCACCGTCGCGAACGTCTTGCGCTCCAGGAACTCCTCCAGGCCCGCCGCGCCCATCTCCCTGCCGATGCCGGACTGCTTGTAGCCGCCGAACGGGGTGTCGGGGCTGAAGTAGTTGCCGCCGTTGATGGAGAACGTGCCGGTGCGGATCCGCCGGGCCATGGCGATCGCACGCTCCTCGTTGCCGAACACCGCCCCCGACAGCCCGTAGATGGAGTCGTTGGCGATGCGCACCGCGTCGTCGTCGTCCTCGTAGGCGATCACGACCAGGACGGGGCCGAAGACCTCCTCCTGGGCGATCTCGGCGTCGGGCGCCACGTTCGTCAGCAGCGTCGGGGTATAGAAGTATCCCGGGTCCTTCTTCTCCCCGCCGGTGACCAGCGTCGCGCCCGCCTCGACCGCGCGCGTGACCATGCCGTGCACCTTCTCGCGCTGACGCTCGCTGATCAGTGGACCCATGTAGGTCTTGGGATCGTTGGGGTCGCCGTAGCGCACGTGGGAGAAGTTGGTCTTGATCATCTCCACGATCTCGTCGTGACGGCTGCGCGGCACCAGCAGCCGCGAGGTCAGCGCGCAGCCCTGCCCGGCATGAGTGACCATGCTGAACGCGGCGAACATCGCGGCGGTGCCGAAGTCGGCGTCGTCGAGCACGATCGCGGCGGACTTGCCACCCAGTTCGAGGAACACGCGCTTGACGGTCCCGCTCGCCGCGGCCATGATCCGTCGCCCGGTCGGCGTCGAGCCGGTGAAGGTGACGACGTCCACCTTCGGGCTCGTCGTCAGCACCGCGCCGACCTCGGGGTCCGAGGAGCTCAGCACGTTGACCACGCCGGCGGGGATGTCGGTGTGCTTGGCGATCAGCTCGCCGAGGGCGAGGGTCACCAGAGGCGTGTCGGGTGCGCCCTTGAGCACGACGGTGCATCCGGCCGCGAGAGCCGGCGCGAGCTTGGCGAGCGCGAGCTGGTTGGGATAGTTGTAGGCGACGATCGCGGCGACGACGCCGGCGCCTTCCTTCTCCACCCAGCGGTGGTGCTGCATGCCGCGGCTCTCGACGTTGCCGAGGTCCTCGGTCATGGGGAAGGTCTTCAGCAGCTCGCCGTAGTAGCGCACGATGTCGATGGGCTGATCGAGCTGGGCGCCGGCGAGCAGTGCGGGGGTGGCCCCGACCTCCGCGATGGTCAGCGCGGCGAGCTCGTCGCGGTGGTCGAGCAGGGCCTGGTGGAACTGTTCGAGGCAGCGGATCCGCAGCGCCACGTCGGTGGCCCACGGCCCGTCGTCGAAGGCACGCCGCGCGGCGGCGACGGCGGCCTCGGCGTCGGCCACGGTGCCGTCCGGTGCGTGGCCGAACACCTCGGCGGTCGCCGGGTTGACGGAGGCGAACGTCCGCTCGGCGCCGACGAGTTCGCCGTCGATCAGCATGTGTCGATCGGCGTTGGACGAGGGTGCTCCAGCACCCGTATCGGTGGCCCCGTCGCTGGCGATCGTCGGTGTCTGGCCCATCATCCTCCTCAGTGTGATGGAAACTTCATTCTCATCACCGGCGAATCATACATTCGCTCCGTGAGAACACAAGGAAGCCTAGATGACCTCGTCACAGGGGTGGGGGGCGCTTTCTCGGCAACGTCGCAGACCTGCCGATCGGCTACTAATCTTGCGGCGAAGATCAGATTGAGAGTACGGTTCTCATAATCGGAAGCAGTATTCTTTACCGGTCCGAATCACCCACTGGAGGCCCCGTAGTGAAGAACGCCGTCGTCACCGGAGGCGGTTCGGGCATCGGTGCCGCCATCGCCAACCGACTGCGCTCCGACGGCTACCACGTCGCCACACTCGATCTCACGCCGTCCGACGAGGAGTTCGCGTTCGTCGCCGACGTCACCGACCGCACCGCCATCGACACCGCGCTCGACGCCATCCGGACCCAGTTGGGACCGGTCACCGTGCTCGTCAACGCCGCCGGACTGGACGGCTTCAAACGGTTCCTCGACATCGACTTCGCGACGTGGCAGAAGGTCGTGAACGTCAACCTCCACGGCGTCTTCCACTGCATTCAAGCCGTCCTGCCGGACATGATCGACGCCGGATGGGGCCGCATCGTCAACATCTCGTCGTCCAGCACCCACTCCGGCACGCCCTACATGTCGCACTACGTGTCGGCGAAGTCCGCCGTGAACGGGCTGACCAAGAGCCTGGCGCTGGAGTACGGACCCGCGGGCATCACCGTCAACGCCGTGCCCCCCGGGTTCATCGACACCCCGATGCTGCGCAAGGCCGCCGACAAGGGCTTCCTCGGCGACATCGACAAGACCATCGAGGCCACCCCGGTGCGTCGCATCGGCAGGCCGGAGGACATCGCCGCCGCGTGCGCGTTCCTCGTCTCCGACGAAGCCGGTTACATCACCGGACAGATCCTGGGCGTCAACGGCGGCCGCAACACCTAAGACCGGTCAGGCACTACGAGAGGACATCCCGATGGGACGCGTTGAGGGCAAGGTCGCATTCATCACCGGAGCCGCCCGCGGTCAGGGGCGCAGCCACGCCATCCGGCTCGCCGAAGAGGGCGCCGACATCATCGCCGTCGATCTGTGCGAGGACGTCGACACCATCGGCTACCCGCTGGCCACCCCCGACGACCTCGAGGAGACGGCCGCGTTCGTCGAGAAGACCGGTCAGCGGATCGTGACCGCCAAGGCCGACGTCCGCGACGCCGCCCAACTCAAGAAGGCACTCGAGGACGGCATCGCCGAGTTGGGCCACCTCGACATCGTCGTCGCCCAGGCAGGCATCGCGGGCATGAAGGGCGAGCCACCCATGCGCGCCTGGACCGACGTCATCAACACCAACCTGATCGGGACCATCAACGCCATCCAGGTCGCGCTGCCGCACCTGAAGGAGGGCGCGGCGATCGTCGCGACGGGCTCCACCGCCGCGCTCATGGACGCCCACGACAAGCCCAAACCCGGTGGCGATCCCGGCGGCATGGCCTACATGACGTCCAAGCGCCTGCTGTCGCAGTACGTCCACGACCTCGCCACCGAACTCGCCGTCCGCGGCATCCGGGCCAACGTCGTGCATCCGACCAACTGCAACACCGACATGCTGCAGAGCCCGCCGATGTACAAGTCCTTCCGCCCCGATCTGGAGAACCCGACCCGCGCCGACGCCGAGCCGGTGTTCGGCGTCCAGCAGGCGATGAAGGTCAACTTCATCGAGCCGGAGGACATCAGCAACGCGATCCTGTGGCTGGTCTCCGACGAGGCCAGGTACGTGACCGGTACGCAGCTGCGGGTCGACGCCGGCGGCTATCTCAAGTGGTACGACTACCACGTCTGATCTCCAACGGCTGACCTCGAACATCGGAAAGGACTGCGTACGTGAAGGTTTCGGTTGACGGCCAACGCTGCCAAGGCCACACCCTGTGCGCGATGATCGCACCGGACTCGTTCGTGCTCGACGACGTCGACGGGCACGCCTCGCCGTCGTCCGACGTGGTGCCCGCCGATCAGGAGGCCGCCGTCGCCGAAGCCGCGCACTCCTGCCCCGAACAGGCCATCGTCATCGAATGACGATCTCCCCCAAGGCATTAGGAGACACCGCCGTGACCATCGACGACGTCACCGACGACGAGCGCAAGAAGAACGTCTTTCACTTCGACCGGCACACCCCGGAATACCGCGAGCAGTTCGGTGCCATCACCGCGGAGATGCAGGCCAAGTGCCCCGTGGCGTGGTCGGACACCTACGACGGACACTGGGTCGCCGCCGACAGCAAGCACGTGTTCGAACTGGCGCGCTGCCCCGTCGTGTCCAACCACCACGACCTCAGCGGCGAGACGCCCTTCAAGGGCATCACGATCCCGAAGGCGCAGCGCGCCACCGTCGTTCGCGGCGGCATCCTGGAGATGGACGAGCCCGAGCACAGCACGTACCGCGGTGCGCTCAACCCGTACCTGTCCCCCGCCGCAATCAAGCGCTGGCAGCCCTTCGTCGACGAGGTGGTCCGCGCCTCGCTCGACGACCGCATCGAGACGGGCCACATCGACTTCGTCGACGACCTCGCCAACATCGTGCCCGCCGTGCTGACGTTGGCGATGATGGGCATCGAGCTGAAGAAGTGGCCCGTCTACAGCGAGCCCGCGCATCTGTCGGTGTCCACACCGGAACATTCACCGGACGCCCCGCGCGTCGCCGAGATGAGTCGGCAGATGGGCATCGACATGCTCACCACGATGTTCGCCATGAAGGAGAACCCCCGCCCCGGGTTGATCGACGCACTGCTGAAGTTGCGCATCGACGGTGAGCCCGCCCCCGATCTGGAGATCGTCGGCAACCTCGGCTTGATCATCGGCGGCGGGTTCGACACCACGACCGCGCTGACCGCGCACTCCCTGGAGTGGTTGTCGGAGCATCCGGACCAGCGCGCGTTGCTCAGCCGCGAGCGCGACAGCCTGCTCAACCCGGCGACGGAGGAGTTCCTGCGCTTCTTCACCCCCGCACCCGGCGACGGCCGGACGTTCGCCGAGGACGTCGAGGTCGAGGGCCACCGGTTCAAGCAGGGCGAGCGGCTCTGGATTTCCTGGGCGATGGCCAACCGGGACCCGTCGGTCTTCGAGGACCCGAACGAGATCATCCTGGACCGAAAGGGCAACCGCCACTTCAGCTTCGGCATCGGCGTGCACCGCTGCGTCGGCTCCAACGTCGCCCGGACCGTCTTCAAGGCCATGCTCACCGCCGTGCTCGACCGGATGCCCGACTACGTGTGCGATCCCGCCGGCACCGAGCACTACGAGACCATCGGCGTCATCCAGGGCATGAAGCACCTGCCCGCGGACTTCACCCCCGGCAAGCGGCTCGGCCCCGGTCTCGACGAGACGTTGGAGAAGCTGCAGGTGGTCATCGACGAGCAGCAGTCCGCCAGGCCGATCACCGAGCACAAGGACCCCGTCGTCATCGACTGGTAGTTCCTGGCTCCAGCGGTCACCGCGAGATTGCACTCAGTCGACGCGCCACTCGAACGTCGTTCGACTGAGTGCAATCTCGCTGGGGTGCCCTACGGGCGGTCGGGTTCCGCGTCGGCGACCTTGGTCGGGTCGGCACCGATGGTCTCCCCATCGGATGCGCCCTGTTCGGCGTCCCGCGGCTCGGTCACCGGTTCAGTCGTCGTCGACCTGTCCTGAGCGTGTCGCCTCGCGGTGGGGCGGTCGGGTGACGGATCGTCCTCGTCGAGTCTCGCGTCGGCCCGACTACGGTCGTCGGCCGGTTTTGGGGCGGAGTCCTCGGGTGACTTCCCCACCGAGTGCGGGACGTCGACCGTCTTCGCGGAGCGGGGAGTCGGCGCTTCTGTCCTCGCCTCGGGCGGTGTACCGGTGTCGGGACTGGCTGCAGGTTTGTTCACCTCACGAAGGGCCGCATCGTATTCGGCCTTGGCGGCCTCCGCGGCAAGCTTGGCTTCATACTCTCGTTGATGGGCCGGCCCGTACGCGATACTGTCGTTCCGATGAATTGCGTCCACTGATACGGCGGTAGCGTCGGCGTAGGCCTTCTTCGCCTTCTCCAAATTCGCCTCCGCCTTTGCGAGCCGCTCCTTGGGCGTCAACTTCGCCTCCGCCGCCTTCTTGTCCTCCGCGGCCTTCTTGTCCTCGGCGGCCTTCTTGTCCTCCGCACCCTGCTTGTCCCCGGCCTGCTTATCCCCTGCCCCCTTCTCGCCTGCCCCCTTCTCGTCGGCCCCCTTCTCGCCCCCGGCCTTGGGCGCGGGTGGGTGCGGGAGCAACGACGCCAAAGCCCGTCGAACCGCTTCGCCGAACTCCTGCAGCGGGTGCAGACCCGGGAAGACACCCGCGCGCATCCGCTTGCCACCGGAGGTCACCTCCCAGCTGACACTGAACGGGTGCACGGCCCGCGCCTGAGCCCCAGAACCCAACCCGATCGCGACGCTGAAAGGCGCACTGTAACAACCCGATCCGAAGTTCACCCCCGAGATCGACAGGCACGACGCGTTCGCCACCGGCGCCACACCCCCACCGGCAGCCACCAACGTCCCCGCCGCCACCGCACCCACCACGACCACCCGGGCCCGACTCACCTGATCCCGCGTCATCGCCACCACTCCTCACTGCACCCGGCGCCGACCTGGCGCCGCGCGGGAACCTAGCAGCCTCAACACGGCCTAGGCGACGCGCGAACGCGGTTGCACACCAACGCACCACAGACCGACCCGGCGAGCGAGCGCATCGATGGCCACCAGCCCGGCGCGTCACCCGCAGACACGCACTCTCGCCAGCGGTCACCGCGAGATTGCACTCAGTCGACCCGCCACTCGAACGTCGTTCGACTGACTGCAATCTCGGGGTAGAAAACTACTTCGGCGGGCGCGGCAGCCCCAGCACCTGCTGGGCGATGATGTTGCGCTGGATCTCCGACGTGCCACCGGCGATGGTGCCCGAGAAGCTCCTGGCGTACCGCTCGAACCAGCTGGCGAAGTAGTGGTCGAGGTTCATGTGCGCATAGTCACCGGACGTGCCCGGGTGGACGAGACCCGCGGGCCCCATCGACGTCAACGCATGCTCGGCCGCACGCATCTCGGCCTCCGCGCCGAACAGCTTGGGGATCGACACCGATGCGACGTCGACCTCGCCGCGCGCCGCCTTCGCCAAGCCGACGGAGCCCATCAGTCGCAACGCCTGGTAGTCCATGATGGTGCTGGCCAACTGATCTCGCTCCAGCGGGGTCGACGGCCGGAAGTCCCCGATCGAGTTGGCGATGCGGTCGGCGAAGCCCAGCCACATCATCGTGCGCTCGTGGCCGAGCGAGCCGTTCGCCACCCCCCAGCCGCCGTTGAGCGGGCCGACGAGGTTCTCTGCGGGTACCTCGACGTCGGTGAAGAACACCTCGTTGAAGTCGTCGTGCTCCTGGCCGCAGAGGTCGGCGAACGGTCGGCGCACCACGCCGGGTAGGTCGGTCGGGATGATCAGCGCGCTGATGCCCTTGTGCTTGGGCGCATCGGCGTCGGTGCGCACGAACGTCAGCAGGAAGTCGGCGTCGTGGGCGCCCGAGGTCCACACCTTCTGACCATTGACGACGAAGTGGTCCCCGTCGAGCACGGCGCGCGTGCGCAGCGACGCCAGGTCCGAGCCGGCGCTGGGTTCGCTCATGCCCAGTGACGCGGTGCGTTCGCCCCGCAGGACCGGAACCGCCCACTGCTGCTTCTGCTCGTCACTGCCGAACGTAATGAGCGACGCCGCAACGATGTTCACGCCCTGCGGGTTGAAGCTGTGGTAGATGCGCCGCCGGCACAGCTCCTCGAGGTGCACGTAGGTCTGCAGGACGGTCGCGTTGCGGCCACCGAACTCCGGCGGCTGGGCCGGCAGCAGCCAGCCGCTGTCGAAGAGCAGCCGCTGCCAGTCGCGCGCCCACTGCGGCATGTGCGACACCGAGCGGGGACGCTCGAGAGTCGTTGCGGCCGTGGGCAAGTGCTCGTCGAGGAACGCGGAGAACTCGGCGCGAAACTCCTCGACGTCGGCGTCAAACGAGAGCTGCATCGTATTCCTCCGCGATCATGGCCCGGTGCTCGGCAGCCCCACCCAGCATCAATTCCCCTGCCTTGGCCCGCTTCAACGCGAACTGCAGGTCGTTCTCCCACGTGAAGCCCATGGCGCCGAACGTCTGCAGGCCGTGCCGGAAGACGACCGACTGGCACTCCCCCGCCGAGGCCTTGGCCATGGCCGCCGCGAGACGACGGCGCGGATCGTCGGCCGCGATCGTCAGCGCGGCGAAGTACCCCAGCGCCCGAGCCCGTTCGATCGCGACGTGCATGTCGACGGCCTTGTGCTGAATCGCCTGGAAGGAGCCGATGGGAACGCCGAACTGGTAGCGGCTCTTGGCGTGCTCGATCGCCAGGTCCAGGATCCGCTGGCAGGCCCCGACCATCGTCATGGACATGCCCATCAGCGCCACGTGGCGCGCGTTCTGCACGTTGGCGACGATGCGTTCACCGTCGGCGACGTGGACGCCGGGCAGGGTCACGTCGGCGACGTGCAGCACCGGATCGAAGACTCCGACGCGACGGGTGGTCACCGCGTCGGCGTCGACGAGGAAGACTCCGGCGGCCGTCACCACGGCGAGGCGGTCGGCCCGGTCGCCGTCGAGGACGAATCGGGCCGTCCCGTCGAGGACCCAGCCGTCGGCGTCGCGGTAGGCCGAGATGCCGTCGTAGAGGACCGCGCCGGCCTGCTGCGGGTCGAAGCGGTCGCCGACGAGGGGCGCGAACTGGCTGAGCGTCGCCAGGAACGGGGTCGGGTCGGTGGCGCGGCCCAGTTCTTCGAGCACGATCGCCAGCTCGACGGCGTTCTCGGCATCGGTCAGCTCGGTCCAGCCCGCGTCGACGTAGAGCTTCCACAGCGGCGACGCGTCCGCGCCGTCCTCGGCGATGCCGCGCACGAGGGAGGCGGGGCATTGCTTGGCGACGGCGTCGCGGACGGTCTCCTGCCAGAGCCGCTGATCGGCGTCGAACTCCAACAGCATGTGGCCGCCTCCTCGCGTGGTCGAATGGCGTGAGAATATCATTCTCACTAACGGACTATACGTTCTCCTGCAGAAGTCATCGCGTTCCACTGGGTCGGCGTCGACTTACTGACCTGCACACACTCCGACCAGCGCAGATCGGCGCGAACGGCTGGAGAACATTGTTCTTGCCTTCGAAGAACAAGGATCTACACTGGGGTTCGAGGTCCGGCGGCGATGGTGGCTGGACGAAAGGACGGATCGCGTGAAGGAACTGCCCGACGGGGCCGGCGGCACCGTGCGCACGCCCGTCATCGACGCCAGCGTGCACGTCTTCTGCCAGTCCAACGCGGATCTTCGCCAGAACTTCATGCGGGAACCGTTCCGCAGCCGCGGCTTTCCCGACTACGAGATGGACTGGTACGGCGCACCGGGCGGCGAATACGTCTCGGGCAGCCGCGGACCGGACCGGCAGTACCCGGGGTCGGCACCTGAGCTGGTGGCGCAGGAGCTGTTCGACCGCCGCGGGGTCGACGTCGCGATCCTGCACCCGATGACGCGTGGGATCATGCCCGACCGCCATCTCGGCACGGCGATCGCCTCGGCCCACAACGACATGATGGTGAGCCGTTGGCTCGACGGTGAATTCGGCGATCGCTTCCGCGGCACCATTCGCGTCAACCCCGACGACGTCGCGGGCGCGCTGCGCGAGATCGCCAGGTACGCCGACCATCCGCGCGTCGTTCAGATCGGGATCCCCCTGCAATCGCGCGAGCTGTACGGCAAGCCGCAGTTCTGGCCGCTGTGGGACGCTGCGGCCGCGGCCGGGCTGCCCGTCGCCGTGCACATCGAGGTCGGGGCCGGAATCGCCTTTCCGCCAACGCCTTCGGGCAAGACGCGGACCTACGAGCAGTACCTGTCGTTCATGTCGCTGAACTACCTGTATCACCTGATGAACATGATCGCCGAGGGCGTCTTCGAGCGCACCCCCGAGCTCAAGTTCGTCTGGGCCGACGGCGCCGCCGACCTGCTGACGCCGTTCATGTGGCGGATGGACTGCTTCGGCAGACCGCACCTGGAGCAGACCCCGTGGGCGCCGAAGATGCCCAGCGACTACCTGCCCGGCCACGTCTACTTCGTCCAGGGCAGCCTGGACGGCCCGGGTGACACCGAATTCGCCGGCGAGTGGGCAGGTTTCACCGGCAAGGACCACATGACGATGTTCGGGTCGAGCTACCCGCACTGGAATTGTCACGACCTGAAGGTGCCCGGCAGCTACACCGCCGAGCAGCGCGACGGACTCTGCTGGCGCACTGCCGCAGAGCTATACGGCATCGACGTTCCGGCCGTCGCGGCCGCACGCTAGAGGGAGGCCACCATGACCGTCACCGCCAACCCACGGGTACCGGCCGCCGAACGCATCGCCGTCCGCTGCGTCGACTCCGACGTCCACCCCATGCCCAAGCGCGGCGCGCTGCTGGAGTACATCCCCGAACCGTGGCGTAGCCAGTACTTCACCAATCATGCAGTGGGCGACCAGATCTACTACGACGCCCCCGACTATGCGCACTCCTACGCCATGCGGGTGGACAGCTTTCCCCCCGACGGTGAATTCGCCTGCAGCGACCCCGACATGGCGCTGCGGCAACTGATCATGGAGGCCGGTTCCGACATCGCCATCCTCGAGCCGACCCACGGCGAGTCCCGTCTCCCCGGCGCCACCGCGGCCTACTGCACGGCCACCAACGCCTGGCTCGCCGACAACTGGCTCGACGGCCACAACAACTGGCACGAGCGCTGGCGCGGGTCGATTTGCCTGGCCATCGAGGATCCGGCGGCGTCGGTCGTCGAGATCGAGAAGTGGGCCGAACACCCCTACATGTCACAGCTCTTGATCAAGGCCGAACCGCGCCCGTCGTGGGGCGACCCGAGCTATGACCCCATCTGGCAGGCCGCCACCAAGTACGACATGCCGGTGAGCTGCCACCTGTCCCGCGGCGTGTACGAGACGCTGCCGATCCCTCCGGTGGGATTGCCCAGCTACAACCACGACTTCATGGTCACGTACTCGCTGCTGGCCGCCAACCAGGTGATGAGCCTGATCTTCGACGGCGTCTTCGACCGCTTCCCGACGATGCGGGTCGTGTTCATCGAGCACGCGTTCACCTGGATCCTGCCGCTGATGTGGCGGATGGACGCCATCTACGCGCAGCGCAAGTCGTGGCTCGACATCAAGCGCAAGCCCAGTGAGTACGTCAAGGACCACATCAAGTTCAGCACTCAACCGCTGGACTACCCCGAGGACAAGACGGAGTTGTCGCGGGCGCTGGAGTGGATGGAGTGCGAGAAGATCCTGCTCTACAGCAGCGATTACCCGCACTGGACGTTCGACGACCCGCGTTGGCTGGTCAAGCACCTGCCCGAGCACGCCCGCGAGGCCATCATGTTCCGCAACGGGATCGAGACCTACAAGCTGCCGGACACCGTTCCGGTGCTCGAAGGTCAGGTCAGGGTCTTCTAGCCAGTGACCGACCAGCAGCCGCCCCGGCTCGCGCAGGGGCGTGAGCACGTCGTCGCCACCGTCGACGAGATCCCGCCGGGGACACACAAACTCGTCCCGATCGGTCGTCACGGGGTGGGCGTCTACAACGTCAACGGCACGTACTACGCGATCGCCAACTACTGCCCGCACGAGGGCGGTCCGCTGTGCTCGGGACGTGCCCGCGGCCGCAACGTCGTCGATGCCGACGTGCCCGGTGACGCCGTCATGGTCCGCGACATGGAGTTCATCTTCTGCCCCTGGCATCAATGGGGTTTCGAGCTCGCGACCGGCACCACCGCCGTCAAGCCGGAGTGGAGCATCCGGACCTATCCCGTGCGGGTCGTCGGTGACGACGTCGTCGTCCAAGCCTGACAGCGAAAGTGGAGCAGCGTTGCCCAACAAGTCGATCGAGATCAACGGCGGCAACGTCGTCTACGAAATCCTGGGCAAGACCGGGGATTTCATCGCGCTGACCCCGGGCGGCCGGTTCAGCAAGGACATTCCGGGCCTCAAACCACTCGCCCGCGCACTGGTCGACGGCGGCTACCGGGTCCTGCTGTGGGACCGGCCCAACTGCGGCAAGTCCGACGTGCAGTTCTACGGGTATAGCGAGTCGCACATGCGCGCGGAGACGCTGCAGCAGCTCATCACCAAGCTCGACGTGGGGCCGTGCATCCTGGCCGGCGGCTCCGGGGGGGCCCGCGATTCGATGCTGACCACGATGCTCTACCCAGAACTGGTCACCAAGCTCGTCGTGTGGAACATCGTCGGCGGCATCTACGGTTCGTTCGTCCTCGGGTCCTACTACGTCGTGCCGAGCATCCTCGCCGTCCGCGGCGCGGGGATGAAGGCCGTGGCGCGCATCGGCGAATGGCAGGAGCGCATCGCCGAGAACCCGGACAACGAGGCACGCATCCTGGGCCAGGACCCCGACGAGTTCCTCACGCTGATGTTGCGCTGGCTCAACGCCTTCGTCTCCAAGCCCGGCCAGACCATCCCCGGCGTCGAGGACGAGATGTTCGATCGCATCACCGTGCCCACGCTCATCATTCGTGGCGGCGAGAACGACCTCGACCATCCCAAGCGCACGTCCCTGGAGGTGAGCTGCCTGATCAAGGGCAGCGAGATCATCGACCCGCCCTGGCCCGAGGACGCCTGGGAGCGGGCCGCCGAAAAGCGGGCGACGGGAAAGGTGAAGCGCTTCAACATGTTCGACACCTGGGTGCAGGCCGCACCGCCCATCCTCGACTTCCTGGACCGCTAGTGGCCGCGCCTCAGACGACGACGATGACGACCTCGCAGTTCAGTGAGGCCTCCAGCGCGGTGTGCACCCGGCTCTCCGGCACCCGCGTCAGGTCGGCCCTGCGCAGCGTGACGGTCACGACGTCCCAACCCGCGTCGGTCGGTCTGCGCGCGACCTCGCCCCGCAGCCCGAGGCCCGCGAGCACGCCGTGCGCGTCGTCGTCGGTGCCGCGGCTGACGTACGTGAGCACACCCATGGTGGGGTGTGCGCCGAGAACGCCAAACGCTCTGTCGCACAGGCTCATTGCCCACGACCGCTGCGCGTCGGCATCGTCGCCGGCGACGAGGATCTCGACCTGGCGCCGGCTCGGCGGCAGCGCGGCCAGATCCGTGTCGACCACCTGGGCCCCGTGCCCGGCGGCCAGCTCGGTCAGCGTCCGCATGCCCTCGGTCAGCTGGTGGGCGGCGAGCGCACCCGCCGGGTCGACGTCGACCCGGACCACCGCAGTTCTCATGCGTCCCAGACTATCCACCGACGACGGGCGGGCCGACCGGTGACCGCGGGCCTCTCCCCCGACGCCGCCGAACTCGCCGTCGCGGCCTGGCCCGGCACCGAGCCGCGGCTGCTGCGCTCCGCCCCCGGCGTCGAGGAGCACGCCGACTACGTCGACGCGGGTGGGTACGGCGACCTCGACGATCCCGACGCCCTGCTCGAGGAGGTCGACCGCAGCGGGTTGCTCGGGCGCGGCGGCGCAGCGTTCCCCCTCGCCGTGAAGTTGCGCACGGTGCGCGACGCCGGTCGCCGCGGACGGTCGACCGTGGTCCTCGCCAACGGCGAGGAGGGTGAACCCGCGTCGGTGAAGGACCGGTGGCTGCTGCGGCACCGGCCGCACCTCGTGCTCGACGGCGTCCGGCTGGCGGCCCGCATGGTCGGCGCCGACCAGGCCTACGTCTACGTCTCCGATGCGCGCTCGGCCGCGGCCGTCGAATCAGCCATCGCCGCAGTCGACTTCGGCCTCGACCTTTGCGTCGTCACGGTGGCCCCGGGTTACGTGGCCGGTGAGGAGACCGCCGCCGTCCGGGCGGTGAACGGCGGCCCGGCCAAGCCGACGGACAAGCCGCCGCGCCCGTTCGAGCAGGGCGTCGACGGCCATCCGACGATGGTGAGCAACGTCGAGACGCTTGCCAACCTCCCGTTCGTCCTGCGCCACGGCGCGCAGGCCTACCGCTCGGTGGGCACGTCGGCGTCACCGGGCACGTTCCTGGCCACGATCACCGGTGCGGGCCTGCCCCCGGCGCTCTACGAGCTCCCGCACGGCCTGCCCGTCACCGACCTGTTGACCCGACACGGCGTGCCGTCCGACCGGGTCGCCGGGGTGCTGATGGGCGGCTACTTCACCGGGCTGCTCAACAGTGACGTGCTCGACGCGACGCTGGACCACGAGTCGTTGCGACGGCTGGGTAGCAACCTGGGCTGCGGCGCGGTGGCCATCCTGACCGACGACTGCCCGGTGGCCGTCGCCGCGGCGGTGATGGCGTACTTCGACCGCGAGAACGCCGGCCAGTGCGGCTCCTGCTTCAACGGCACCGCGGCGATGTCGGCCGTGACGGGTGCGCTGCGTGACGGCGTCGCCACCGCCGAGGACCTGACCCGACTGGAGCGGTGGTCGGTGGTCCTGCGCGGCCGGGGGGCGTGCGCGACGCTAGATGCCGCGACGAACGTGGCGGCCACGCTCATTCGACAGTTTCCCCAGGTCGTCGCGCGCCATCTGGAGGGCGGCTGCGACCCCTGCCGGTCGGGCGCCTTCACGGCGACGCGACCCTACGAGGTGGAGGCCCTGCTGTGAAGATCCGGCTCGACCGAACGCTCTGCGACGGCTTCGGCATCTGCGCCAGGCACGCCCCCGGGTACTTCTCCCTGGACGACTGGGGTTACGCCACGCTCGTCGGCAATGGTGATGTGCCACAAGAGGATCGCGCCGCCGTCACGCGCGCGCTGCTGGACTGTCCGGTGCACGCGATCATCGAGATGTGCGTGCCGGCCTCCGACGTGACCGCGGCAGGCGGCTGAGGTGGCCGACGTGCCGCGCCGGCCGCTGCCGCAGCTGACCGCGCAGAACGAGTTCTTCTGGACCTCCGGCGCCGACGGCCGGCTGCGCATCCAGGAATGTCTGAACTGCCAGTCGCTGATTCACCCGCCCGCACCGATCTGCCGGTACTGCCGCCAGACCAAGATGGGCGTCCGCGAGGTCTCCGGGCGGGCCACACTCGCCGGGCTCTCGGTCAACCACCGCTTCGGCTTCCCCGACCTGCCTCCTCCGTACGTCGTCGCCGAGGTCGCGATCGCAGAAGACCCGCGAGTTCGGTTGACCACCAACATCATCGGCGCCGATCCCGACGACCTGGAGATCGGTCAGCCCGTCGAGGTGACGTTCCAGCAGGTGCAGGACGTCTGGCTGCCGCTGTTCACCCCGACCGCCGACCCGTCGGCGCGCACCGAGATGCCGACCGATCTGATCCCGCCCGAGCAGTTCGGCCGCTACGTCCGGCCCATGCTGACGACGCAGAAGTTCGAGGATCGTTCGGCCATCACCGGCATCGGCATGTCCACGATCGGGCGCCGACAGATGGTGCCCCCGCTGTCGCTGACGATCGACGCATGCGAAAGGGCCGTCGCCGATGCGGGTTTGACGTTCGACGACGTCGACGGTCTGTCCACCTATCCCGGCCTCGACGTGGCGGGCATGGGCGAGGGCGGTGTCAGCGCGCTGGAGGGCGCGCTCGGCCTGCGTCCGACGTGGATCAACGGCGGCATGGACACCTTCGGTCCCGGCGGTTCGGTGATCGCGGCGATGATGGCGATCGCGACCGGGATGGCGCGGCACGTGCTGTGCTTCCGGACGCTGTGGGAGGCGACGTTCCAACAGTTGATGAAGGAGGGGAAGGCGGCTCCGCCGATGGGCGGGCGCTCGACCAGCTTCCAGCATCCGTTCGGGGCGGTGTCGGCGGCACACGTGTTGGCGCAGAACGCGAGTCGGCACTTCCACCGGTACGGCACCACGCGCGAGACCCTGGGGTGGATCGCGCTGAACCAGCGGGCGAACGCCGCGCTGAATCCGACCGCCATCTACCGCGATCCGATGACGATGGACGACTATCTGTCGGCCCGCATGATCACCACGCCGTTCGGCCTCTACGACTGCGACGTGCCGTGTGACGGCGCCGTCGCGGTGATCGTGTCGTCGGTCGACGCGGCGCGCGATCTCGCCAAGCCGCCCGTCCTGTTCGAGGCCGTCGGCACGCAGATCATCGAGCGCCTGGACTGGGACCAGACGACCCTCACCCACGAACCGCAGGTGCTCGGCCAGAGCGCGCACATGTGGTCGCGAACGTCGTTGCGGCCCAACGACGTCGACGTCGCCGAGCTCTACGACGGCTTCACGTTCAACTGCCTGTCCTGGCTGGAGGGGCTCGGATTCTGCGGCATCGGTGAGGCCAAGGACTTCCTCGACGGCGGACACACCATCGCGCGTGACGGCGTCATCCCGCTCAACACGCACGGCGGGCAGCTCTCGCACGGTCGCACGCACGGCATGGGCCTGATCCACGAGGCGGTCGCGCAATTGCGGGGTGAGGCGGGTGACCGCCAGGTCGCGGGTGCGCGCGTCGCCGTCACCAGCAGCGGCGGGCTGACGCCCAGCGGTGTGATGCTACTGCGGGCCGAGTCGTGAGCACCGCTCCCCGACCGCGCGTCGTGATGGTCGACGCGGTGCCGATGTCGTCGCTCGTCGCGGCGGTCGACGAGCCGCGCGCGGTGCTCATCGCGCTCCACGGCGGGGCGACGTCGTCGGCGTACTTCGACTGTCCCGGGCATCCGCGGCTCTCGCTGCTGAGGGCGGCCGCCGCACACGGGTTCACCGCGATCGCCCTCGACCGGCCGGGGTACGGGGCCTCGGCGCTGTATCAGGACGAGATGGGGTCGGCCGACCGACGCGTCGAGCTCGCGTTGCGCGCCGTGGCCGCCATCCTTGGTGAGAACGACTGCGGCGCAGGGACATTCGTCATGGCCCACTCGGCGGGCTGCGAGCTCGGCCTCCGAATGGCGGCCGACGACGGTGCCGGCGCCATCGGCGTCGCCCTGGCCGGCACCGGCCTGCGCTACCGCGCCGACGCGCTGGCCATCATCGACCAGGCCACCATGACCACGCGCCCGGCCGGACTGCGCGCGCTGCTGTGGGAACCCGTTGCGTTGTATCCACCCGAGGTGCTGACGGGCGCGCTGGCCGCGGGGGGCGCGGCCTACGAGGGCGAGGTGACGGCGAACTGGCCGCGACGCGACTTCGCCGAGGTCGCCGCCCGCGTGCGGGTGCCCGTTCACTTCACCGTGGCCGACCACGAGGCCGTGTGGGAGACGGGGCCCGAGTCCAGCGCCGGGGTCGCCGCGCTGTTCACCGCGGCGCCGCGGGTGGTTGTCGACGAGATGCCCGACAGC
The DNA here is from genome assembly GCF_010729665.1 of Mycolicibacterium madagascariense. Classification (NCBI taxonomy): domain Bacteria; kingdom Bacillati; phylum Actinomycetota; class Actinomycetes; order Mycobacteriales; family Mycobacteriaceae; genus Mycobacterium; species Mycolicibacterium madagascariense. The sequence continues at coordinate 4,127,264 of NZ_AP022610.1, forward strand.
GGCCACAATCTCAGCGTCGGGCTGACCGCGCAGGAATACCACCAGCGGGTGCTGTCGTTCGCCGGCGCCTGCGTCGAGAGCCACGAACTCCAGAGAAGAGCACTGTGATGCGGGTCGGTTTCATTGGATTGGGCAGTCAGGGCGCGCCGATGGCGCGGCGCATCGTCGACGGCGGGTACGAGCTGACGCTCTGGGCGCGCCGGCCGGCGTCGACCGAACCGTATGCCGACACCGCGGCGAAAACGGCAGCCACGCCACGCGAACTCGCTGCCGCCAGTGATCTGGTCTGCCTGTGCGTCGTCGGCGACGACGACGTGCGTCAGGTGCTGGAGGGAGACGACGGCGTGCTGGCCGGCCTCGCGCCCGGCGGCATCATCGCCATCCACAGCACCGTGCACCCCGACACCTGTCGTCAGATCGCTGAACAGGCTGCCCGACAGGGCATTTCGGTGATCGACGCGCCGGTCAGCGGTGGGTCCCCGGCCGCGTCGGAGGGCACGCTGCTGGTCATGGTGGGCGGTGACGAGGAGGTCGTCGCCCGTGTGCGACCCGTCTTCGCCACCTACGCCGACCCCATCGTGCACCTCGGCCCGGTGGGCAGCGGTCAGGTCACCAAGATCCTCAACAACCTGTTGTTCAGCGCCAATCTCGGTGCGGCGATCAGCACGCTGGAACTCGGCGAGTCGCTCGGCGTTCCCCGCAAGGAGCTCTGCGAGGTGCTCGCCCGCGGGTCGGCCACCAGCAAGGCCGTCAACAGCATCACGATGTTCGGCGGCACGCTCGACGGGTTGGCGCCCATTGCGGGCGCCCTGCTGCAGAAGGACGTTCGGCACGCCGCGAGTCTGGCCGACGACGCGCACGCGCCCGAGGGTGCGGTGTTCACCGTCGCCGACACCGCCCTGCAGCGCATGGACCACCCCCGGTCGTGAGGGTCGGGTTCGTCGGCGCCGGACGGATGGGTGCGCCGATGGTGCGTCGCCTCGTCGAGGCGGGCCACGACGTCACCGTGCTCGCCAGGACCGACGAGAAACGTTCGGCCCTGGAGGATTTGGGTGCCCGTCCCGGTGCGGATCCCGCGGACGTCACCGACCGGGCCGACGTCGTCGCCGTGTGCGTCTTCACCGACGACCAGGTGTCGCGGGTCTGCCTCGACGACGGCCTGTTGGCCGCGATGCCCGCCGGCGCGGTACTCGTCCTGCACACCACGGGCAGTGCCGACACCGCACGGCGGTTGGCCGACGCGGCCGCCGACGTCGCCGTCGTGGACGCACCGGTCAGCGGCGGTCCGCACGACGTCGCGGCGGGACGGGTGACGCTGTTCGTCGGCGGTGACGAGGCGGCGGTCGAGCGGGTCCGGCCGGTGCTGAGCGCCTACGGCGACCCGGTCCTGCACGTCGGCGCCACCGGCGCGGGTCAGCTGGTGAAGCTCGTCAACAACGCGATGTTCGCGGCCCAGATCGGACTCGTGGGCGAGGGTGTCCGGCTGGGGGTCCGGTTCGGCCTCGAGGAGAGCGTGTTGCTGGCGGCCCTGACGCACGGCAGCGCGCGCAGTCGCGTGCTCGACATGGTGGCATCGGCCGGCTCCACGGAGGGGTTCGCCCGGGCCGTCGCGGAATTCGTCGGCAAGGACGTCGCCGTCGTGCGGCGAACGATCGGCGAACTGGCCGGTGACCTGGGCCTTCTCGACGCGTTGATCGACGCGGGCCGACCGGGCGCGAGGTAGCGATCCATCGCGGCGGAACCCGCGTTTTCGCTGACGTCGCGGGCACCTGTGGCGCATACTGATGGCGTTACAGTCCCACAGCCTTCCGTAACGTTTCCGGCCGCGCGCTCAGGCGGCGAGGAGGATCAATTGACCAAGCCCAACCTGGTGTTCCACCCGTGCTCTCAGGATTACTTCGACAATCCCTACGACGTCTACGCGCGGATGCGCGAGGAAGCGCCGCTCTACTACGACGAGGCCGAGGACTTCTACGCCCTGACCCGGCACGAGGACGTCGCGGCGGCGTTCAAGGATCACGAGTCTTTCTCCTCGGCCCGCGGCTGCGACCTCGGCATGGTGCGCAGCCCCGAGGATCCCCCGAAGTCCATCATCTTCATGGACCCGCCCGACCACCGGCACATGCGCAGCCTGCTCAACAAGGCGTTCACTCCGCGGGCGATCCAGGCGCAGAAGGACACCGTCGTCGAGCTCGTCGAGCACTATCTCGCACAGGCCGACCCCGAGAACTTCGATGTGGTGCAAGACTTCTCGGGCCCCTTCCCCGTCGAGGTGATCACCCGCATGGCGGGCGTGCCCGAGGAGTTCCGTCAGCAGGTACGGCACTGGATCGACAAGAGCCTGCATCGCAAGCCGGGTCAGATCGATCTCGACGACGACAACATGCAGGCCAACATCGACTCCGGCATCTACTACTACGGCCTGGTGCAGCAGCGTCGGCAGGACCCGCAGGATGACATGATCAGCCGCCTCATCGCGGCCGAGATCCCGGGGCCCGACGGCACCATGCGACGGCTCGACGACATCGAGATCACCGGTTTCACCACGCTTTTGGGTGGCGCCGGCGCCGAGACGGTGACGAAGTTGGTCGGCAGCGCCGTGGTGGTCTTCGCCAAGCATCCCGAGCAGTGGCAAAAGCTGCTCGACGATCGCAGCAAGATCCCCGCCGCGGTGGAGGAACTGCTGCGCTACGTCGGACCCGTGCAGTACAACGTCCGCTACACGCTGCGCGAGGTGACGGTGCCCAGCGGCACGATCCCCGCGGGCAAGCCGGTGTTCCTGATGGGCGCCTCGGCCAACCGCGACCCCGAGGCCTTCACCGACGGTGAGACGTTCGACATCGACCGCGACCGGCTGCAGGCGCAGAACCTCGGCCTGGGCTACGGCATTCACAGCTGCCTCGGCGCCGCGCTGGCGCGCATGGAGAGCGCCGTCGCGCTGGAGCATCTGCTGGACTTCATGCCGCGCTACGAGGTCGACTTCAGCGGGCTGCGACGGGTCAACATGCAGAACGTCGCGGGCTTCAGTCATGTTCCGGTGAAGGTGCTTTCGTGAGCCAGAAGATCGAGGTCGACTTCGGCCTGTGTGAGAGCAATGGGGTGTGCATGGGCATCATCCCGGAGGTGTTCGACCTCGACGATCAGGACTATCTGCACGTGCTCCAGGAGGAGCTGACGCCGCAGAACGAAGCGGCCGTGCGGGAGGCGGTCCGCCAGTGCCCGCGTCAGGCGATCTCGATCAGCGAGGAATGACCTCCCGCGAACAGCCGCAAACATGCGCGACACGCCGAAGATTGCAGCATGTTTGCGGCTGCTCGCCGGGGATGACAGAAAGCGAACAGCCGCAAATGTGCGCGACACGCCGGGGATTGCGGCATGTTTGCGGCTGCTCGCGGGTGGGTCAGAAGCCGGACACGATGACGCCGTTGCACACGGCGGCGCGGTTCCTGATCGTCGCGGCCTGCTGGTAGGCCTCGGAGTAGTACCACTCGCTGGCCGCGGCGACGGATTCGAACTCCAGCACGACGGTCTGGGTGGCGGGCCACTCGCCCTCGATGACGGTCGGCGCGGTGTCGACGGCCAGTATGGTCGCGCCGCCCATGGCCTTCATCGCCAGCTTGCCGTACTCGGCCATCCCCTCGGGATCCTTGATGTCCTCGGTGATGATGACGTAACCCTTGGCCACTGAATCTCCTTCGTCGTCAATCGATTTCGCTGATGGCCCGTTCCGGGCAGTTCTCGATCGCCGCGCGGGCGGCGTCCTCCAGCCCGGCGGGCACCTCGTCGGGACGGGCGACGGCCCAGCCGTCGTCGGACAGGTCGAAGACCTCCGGGCACAGCGTCAGGCACATCCCGTGACCCGCGCAGCGGTCTTCGTCGACGCTGACCCTCACTTGACGTCGAATTCCAGGTGCAGGTCGATGATCCCGCGCAGGATGAACGTCGGAATGTAGCGGTAGTCGCGCCGTCCGGCGGGGCCGTGGTGCTCCTCGGAGATCCGAATGTCGGTGGTGCGGTCGAGGAGTCGTTCCAGCCCGACCCGCGTCTCGGCCCTCGCCAGCGGCGCGCCCGGGCAGCTGTGGATGCCGCGACCGAACGCGAGATGCTGCCGGGCGTTCTTGCGCGTGGTGTCGAACTCGTCGGGGTCCTCGAAGCGCCGCGGGTCGCGGTTGGCCGCGCCGTTGAGCACCATGACCGTCGTGCCGGCGCGCAATTCGTGGTCGCCGACGGTGACGGGCGTGCGCGAGAGCCGGAAGTCGCCCTTCACCGGGCTCTCGTAGCGCAGCGCCTCCTCGATGAAGTTGGGCAGCAGGCTGCGGTCGGCGCGCACCTGCGCCTGAATGTCCGGGCGGTCGCCCAGCACCTTCAGTGCGGTGCCGAGCAGGCGGACCGTCGTCTCCTGGCCAGCCGAGAAGACGTTCGTGGCGACCCGGGCGACGTCGCCGGGCGTCGGCGTCGTGCCGTCGGGGAAGTTCGCCGTGGCCAACCCGGTCAGGATGTCGTCGCGCGGGTGGCTGCGACGATCGACGACGTACTCCTCGAACTGGCCGTAGAGGAACTCCAGCGGCGAGTGCGACAACGACTCCTTGCTGGTGCTGCCGACCCCGCCGCCGGAGTGCTGCGAGATGCCGTCGACGAAGGCGTTGCGGTCCTCGGCCGGGATGCCGAGCAGGTCGGCGATGACGAGCAGCGTGAACGGACTGGCGAAGCCCTTGATGAACTCCCCCTTGCCCGGCGCGAGGTATTCGTCGAGCACTTCGTCGGCGAGCTGCCACATCGCGTCCTCGTTCTCCTTGAGGCGCTTGGGGGTGATGAGCCGCATCATCAGCGAGCGGTGGTTCGTGTGCACCGGCGGGTCGAGGGTCGGCAACTGGTCGCTGAACGGCAGTTCGTCGCGGTGTTCCTCGATCAGTTCGGTGACGTCGTCACCCTCCAGCGGGACCGGGAAGCCGGGGAACGGACCGGTCACCGACAGGCACGACGAAAAGGTCTTCTCGTCGTTGTAGACGGCGACGGCCTCTTCCCACCCGGTCACCATGGTGACGCCGTAGTGGTCCTCCGGCTCGACGGGGCACTTGTCGCGCAGCGCGTTGAAGTACGGATACGGGTCGGCGACGAGCCGCGGATCCCTGAACCAGTCGATGCCGGCGGGGTCGATCGTCATACCCACTCCTGTGTGACGCGTCAGCTGATGAGAATGCGATTCTCAGATACGACTAGCAGGTTTCCACACCAGGCTACCGCCGTCAACGACGACGCCGACGGGCGACCGGGCCAATGCTGAGCATTCGCCCAACAAGCTGGGCGCCGACCCCCTATCGTCGGCTGCGACACCACCACGACGAAACCGAGGCACCCCCATGACGTCGGACGTCGAGACGCCCACCCCATCGGATCCCATGCCGAACCTGGCGAGGCCGTGGGCACCGCACCGCAGGCGGACGTACCTCGCCCTGACCGCCCTCACCGGCGTCGCCTTCACCGGCGTCGTGCTGGGTGTCGGATTGCATTGGCTACCACCCACATTCACCGTCGACGTGGTCGCCAACCTGCTCTTCGGCGTGCCGGTCATCCTGCTTCCGCTGGTGTACTTCTGGACCGGACGCGGTGAGCACCGGCCGCCGCTGGAGCGCGCCGCCGAGCTGACGATGATCTACCTGCCCTACACCGCGGGCAGCCAGCTCGGCTACGAGCTCATCTTCCTGATCGGGCACCCGTTCGACCTGTGGACCCCGACGAGCGATCCCGGGTGGAAGTGGCTGTGGTGGCAGTGGGGGCTGACCGACACCCGGTACACCAGCGGCAACGATTGGATCTTCGGCCTCGAATTCGTGGGGGTCGCCACGGGCATCACGCTGTTCGTGCTGTGGACCCGGTTGCTGCGCCCCACCCTGGCGATCGAGTCACGGATTCGCTGCCTCTGGCTCGCGTTCGCCGGGTGCTCGATCCTGATCGGCACCACCGGCGTCTACTTCCTGTCGGAGGTGCGGGCCGGCTTCTCCGACGTCGGGCAGGGCGCGTTCGGACTGTGGTTCAAGTTCATCGCGGAGAACGTCCCGTTCGCCGTGCTCCCGTTCTTCGTGCTGTGGGGCATTCATCGTCAGGTGGACTACCTGACGCGCCGGGCCGGGGCGCTCGACGCCACAGCGCATCTCGCGTAGTCACCGCCGCGGGCGGGCACGAAACTCGGAGGCGACCGCCACCAGCACGCTCGCGCCCACCGCGATCGCGAAGATTCCGAGCACCACGTGGCGGGGACCGCCGGCGACCGCATACGCCCACAGCTGCAATCCACCCGCTACGGCGGCCAGCAGACCGAAGGCCACCGCGCACACCCGCAGCCTCGTCGTCATCACCCCAGTCTGCCGTCGACCCGTACGGCGAGCGTCTAATTTGACTCTGGTCAGCTTCGCCGGATCGCGCTATGGTCGGCCGATGCCCATGATTGAGCGCGACACCCCCGTCGACCAGGGTCAGCGCCGCGCCACGTTCCAGCGGGCGAAGTCGCACGAGACCAAGCGGACGCTGGTGCAGGGCGCCATGGCGCTGTGGCGCACCAAGGGGTACGCGACCACCACCGTCGCCGAGATCTGCGCGGCGGCCGGGGTGTCCAAGGCGCTGTTCTACTTCTACTTCCCCCGCAAGGAGGACGTGCTGTTCGAGGTCGGCGTCATGTCGACGCAGGCGGCTCAGCGCGACATCCGCGCCCAACTCGCCGGGCCCTACGAGATCGGCGAGGTCATCTCCACAGCGCTTCGGACGCTGGAGAAGTCGATGCGGCGCAACCCCCGTGAGCTCGTCATCGAGACGATCCTCGAGGGGTACCGGCACGAACATCGGATCCTCGCCACGGGGGCGGGCGACGTGGACGCCGACATGTTCACCGAGCTGTTCTCCCGGGCGCGATCCGACGGCGTCCTCGACGCCGGGGTCGACACCGCACACCTCGCCCATCTCGCCTCGACGATGGTCAGTGAGGGCGCCAGGCATTGGGCGGCGGGCAGTTTCGGCGACCGTGCGTTCTCCGACGTCGTCACCGAGGACGTCATGACCCTCATCGCCGGTGCGAACGCGCGGGCCACGAGCACGAGGAGGCCGTAATGGCATGGGACTTCGCGACCGATCCGCAGTATCAGGAACTCCTGGACTGGGCCGATGCGTTCGTGCGCGACGAGGTCGAGCCGCTGGATCTCATCTGGCCGCATCTGCAGTTCACGCCGCTGACCGACGCCCGGCGCAAGGTCGTCGACCCGCTGAAGCAGCAGGTTCGCGAAAGAGGTTTGTGGGCAACTCATCTCGGGCCCGAACTCGGCGGGCAGGGGTACGGCCAGCTCAAGCTCGCACTGCTCAACGAGATCCTGGGGCGGTCGCAGTGGGCGCCGGTCGTGTTCGGTTGCCAGGCCCCCGACACCGGCAACGCCGAGATCATCGCGCACTACGGCACGCCCGAGCAGAAGGAACGGTACCTCCGGCCGCTGCTGGACGGCGAACTGTTCTCCAGCTACTCGATGACAGAGCCGCAGGGCGGCGCTGACCCGACCCAGTTCACCACGCGTGCCGTCCGCGACGGTGACCACTGGGTCATCAACGGCTGGAAGTACTTCTCCTCCAACGCCAATACGGCCTCGTTCCTCATCGTCATGGTGGTCACCAACCCCGACGTCAGCCCCTATCAGGGGATGTCGATGTTCCTGCTGCCCACCGACACCCCCGGGGTGAACATCGTGCGCAACGTCGGCCTCTACGGCGAGGCCGAGGGCCAGGGCTCGCATGCGCTGATCCACTACGAGGACGTCCGGGTGCCGGACTCCGCACTCCTGGGCGGGGAGGGCCAGGCCTTCGTCATCGCGCAGACCCGGCTCGGCGGCGGGCGCATCCACCACGCCATGCGCACGATCGGATTGGCGCAGAAGGCAATCGACATGATGTGCGAACGGGCGCTGAGCCGCCAGACCGCGGGTAGTCCGCTCGCCGACAAGCAGGCCGTCCAGGGATACATCGCCGACTCCTACGCCCAGCTCCTGCAGTTCCGGCTGATGGTGCTCCACACCGCCTGGGAGATCGACGAATTCAACGACTACAAGCGGGTCCGCAAGGACATCGCCGCGGTCAAGGTCGCCATGCCGACGGTGCTGCACGACATCGCCTGGCGGGCCATGCAGGTGCACGGCGCACTCGGGGTGTCCAACGAGATGCCGTTCCTCGGCATGGTCACCGGCGCCGCGGTGATGGGGCTCGCCGACGGACCGACCGAGGTGCACAAGACGACGGTGGCCAAGCAGGTGCTGCGCGATCACACGGCCAGTACGGACGTCTGGCCCTCGGAGTGGTTGCCGCGCAAGCGGGATGCCGCGCGCGCCCGCTTCGCCGAGTACCTCGAACTCGACGGCGGGAACCTGTGAGCGAGCCGCTCGACCTGGCCCGGCTCGCCGACTGGATGGACGACGCCGGCCTGCCGGGAGCGGGGGCGCCGCTGCAGGTGCGCTTCCTGTCCGGCGGCACCCAGAACGTCATCTACGAACTCACCCGCGGCGACGAGCGCTGCGTGCTGCGGATGCCCCCGCCAGGGGCACCCCCGGATCGGAACGGGGGCATCGTGCGCGAGTGGCGCATCATCGAAGCCCTCGACGGCACCGACGTGCCGCACACGACGGCCGTCGCCCTGTGCTACGACGCAGACGTGCTGGGCCGTCCGTTCTACCTCATGGGCTTCGTCGACGGCTGGTCCCCGATGGATCGGTACGGCGAGTGGGCCGAGCCGTTCCAGAGCGACCTCGACCTGCGCCCGGGGCTGAGTTATCAACTGGCCGAAGGCATTGCGCTGCTGTCGAAGGTGGACTGGAGGGCCAGGGGGCTGGCCGATCTGGGCCGTCCCGACGGCTTCCACGAGCGGCAGGTCGACCGGTGGATCGGCTTCTTCGAACGCATCAGGACACGTGACGTCGCGGGCCTCGACACCGCCACCGCGTGGCTGCGCTCCCACCAGCCACTCGACTTCGTCCCCGGCATCATGCACGGTGACTACCAATTCGCGAACGTCATGTACTCCCACGGCGCCCCGGCACGACTCGCCGCGCTGGTCGACTGGGAGATGGGCACCGTCGGTGACCCGAAACTCGACCTGGGCTGGATGGTGCAGTCCTGGCCGTCGGGACCCGACGACACCGCGGCGATGAGCTACGTCGACATGCGGGGCATGCCGTCGCGCGACCAGGTGGTCCAGCACTACGCCGAGGTGTCGGGCCGCCAGGTCGACGACCTCGACTACTACCTGGTGCTGGCCAAGTGGAAGCTGGCCATCGTGCTGGAGCAGGGCTTCCAGCGCGCCGGCGACGACGAGAAGCTCCTGGCGTTCGGGCCGGTGGTCGTCGATCTGATGACCTCGGCGGCCGAGCTCGCCGAGTCCACCGACTACCGCGGCTGATGCGCGCCGCCGTCTGCCCCGCCTACGGGCCGCCCGAGGTGGTCGTGATCGACGAGCGGGCGGAGCCGACGCCGGAGCCCGGCGAGGTGGTCGTGCGGGTGCGCGCCGCGGCGGTCAACTTCCCCGACGTGCTCCTGGTGGCCGACCGGTACCAGCTCAGCGTGGCGACGCCCTTCGTCCCCGGCAGCGAGTTCGCCGGAGTCGTGGTCGAATGTGGCTCGGCGACAGCGGGATTCACCGTCGGTGACCGCGTCACGGGCACCCTGCTGCACGGTGCGTTCGCCGACTGCGTCTCCGTCCCCACGGCGGCATTGCGGCGCATCCCGGCCGGTGTCGACGCCACCACCGCGGCGGCGTTCGGCGTGGCATACCGGACGGCGTACCACACCCTGCGGTCGGTGGCCCGGATCCGATCCGGTGACGACGTGGTCGTGCTGGGGGCGGGCGGCGGCGTCGGCCTGGCCGCCGTCCAACTGGGCGCCGCGCTGGGCGCGACGATCACCGCGGTCGCCTCGACGCGCGAAAAGCTCTCGGCGGCAGCCCATTACGGTGCCGCCCATCTGGTGAACCACCGCGAGGCCGACCTGCGCGCCGCGCTCCGCGACGCCGTGCCGGACGGCGCGCAGGCCGTCGTCGACCCGGTCGGCGGCGCGCTGTCCGAGCCCGCGCTGCGGTCGCTGCGACGCGGTGGCCGCTTCGTCACCGTGGGCTACGCGTCGGGAGACATCCCGCGGATACCGCTGAACCTGGTGCTGGTCAAGGGAATCGAGATCGTCGGCTTCCAGTTCCAGGACGTGCCCGCCGACGAGTTCGACCGCAACGAGGACGAACTCGCGGCGCTGCTGACGTCGGGCCGGGTGACGCCGCACGTCGGTGCGACCTTCGCCCTGGCCGACACCGCGGCGGCGCTGCGGTTGGTCGCCGACGGTCAGGCGATCGGAAAGGTGCTGATCGAGCCCTAGCTCGCGGGGATGAGGTCCGCCGCCACCGACGGCCGGATCATCATTCCGCAGCGGAAGATCTCCGCGTCGCCGATCGTGCCGTTGGCAACCACCGGTTCGATCGCGGCGAGCGCCTGGGCCTTGAACGCGCGGGCCGCGGCGCTGAGGTGGTGGCGCACCCAACCGACGGTGGAGTCGAGTTCGGCGGGACAGTGCTCACCCCACAGCGTCACCTCGGTGAGCCCGTGGTCGAGGGCGTTCAGCACCCCCTCGCGGATCCGGGCGTTGGTGGCGAACAGCTCCGAGGCGACGGCGACGGTCTGCGGGTGGGGCCGATCGGCCCACATCTCGAGTGCATCCTGCAGGTCCGCGGTCTGCACGCCAAGGATCTCCAACGGCCGCACGTCCTGGGCGCCGTCGATGAGCACGGTGACGTCCCAGCCGGCCATCACCCGGTCGACGAGCCAGCCGCCGGCGAACGTCACGGCGTCCGCGACGCCGGGTGACACCACGTCGAGCCGGTACCTCATGTCGTGCTCCTGTCCACCGGTTCGAAGTCTCGGGCCAGCATTTCGGCGTACCCCTTGAAGACGTCGACCAGGGGTATCGAAGGATCGAGCAGCCATGCGGTCTCCATTCCATTCGTGAAGGCGAGAATCTCCACGGCCTTGATGGCCGGGTCGAAGTCGTTGCGGTACCGCCCCGCGCGCTGCGCTCGCCCAATCAGGTCGGCGACGATGTCGACGGCGGCGCGCTGGCGCTTGAGCAGCCGGTCGTGCAGCGGGGCGTCGGGGGCGATGTTCTCCACCAGCAGCACGGTGAACGTGCCCACCAGTTCCGGGGCGCGGTCGAACCGTTCGGCTACCTTGCAGATCTCGGTGACGAGGTCACCGGTGCGGTCGGCGTGTTCGTCGTCGTCGTCGTCTCGGGCGTCGAGTACGGCGTTGAGCAGCTGTTCCTTGGATTCGTAGTGGTGCAGCAGCCCGGCGGGGCTGACCCCCGCCGCCTTGGCGATCTGGGCCAGCGACGTATTGCGCCACCCGTTGCGCGCCAGCAGGCGCTCGGCGACCTCCAAGATGCGGAGCTTGCGGTCGTCGCCCTTGGCGAGCAACGACGCATACGGTCGCGAAGATGCTCCGACTGCAGACACCGAACCCCTATGTTCGAACCAACCTAGTGAACACACAGTAGGTAGGTTTGCGCGCTGTGACAAGGGTCTCTTTTGGAGCGAGCTAGGCGATGAGCTCGACGAGCGTCGCGTTGGCGGTGCCGCCGCCCTCGCACATGGTCTGCAGCCCGTAGCGCAGCCCGTTGTCGCGCATGTGGTGAATCATCCGGGTCATCAGCACCGCCCCCGACGCGCCGAGCGGATGCCCGAGCGCGATCGCGCCGCCGAGGGGGTTGAGCCGCTCCTCGTCGGCCCCGGTCTCGGCCAGCCACGCCAGCGGAACGGGTGCGAACGCCTCGTTGACCTCGAAGACGCCGACCTCGTCGAGACCGACGCCGGCCTTGCGCAGCACCTTGTCGGTGGCGGGGATCGGACCCGTCAGCATCAGCACCGGGTCGGCGCCGGTGACGGCCCCGGCGCGGTAGCGCACCAGCGGCGTCAGCCCCATGGCGACGGCGTTCTCGGCCGTGGTCACCAGCAGGGCCGCCGCGCCGTCGGAGATCTGTGACGAGTTGCCCGCGTGGATGACGCCGTCGTCTCTGAACGCGGGCTTGAGGCCGGCGAGCCGTTCAGCGGTGGTGCCGGGGCGGATTCCCTCGTCGGCCGTCACGACCCCGTCGCCGGTGAACACCGGGACGATCTGATCGGTGAACGCGCCGGCGTCGCGGGCCGCTGCGGCCCGCTCGTGCGACCGCGCGGAGTACTCGTCGAGCCGGGTGCGCGACAGGTTCCACTTGGCCGCGATCAGCTCGGCCGAGATGCCCTGGTTGAACGCGAAGTCGTCATAGCGCGCAAGCACTTTCGGCCCGTACGGCATACCGGTGGCACGCGCGGACCCCAGCGGCACGCGGCTCATCACCTCGACGCCTCCGGCGACGACGACGTCCTGCTGGCCCGACATCACCGCGTGCACGGCGAAGTCGAGGGCCTGCTGACTGGACCCGCAGGCGCGGTTCACCGTGGTGCCGGGGATGTGTTCGGGCCAGCCCGCGGCGAGCACGGCCCACCGCCCGATGTTGCTCGACTGATCCCCGATCTGCGAGACGCAGCCCCACACGACGTCGTCGATCACGGCCGGGTCGACGCCGGTGCGCTCGCTCAGCTCGGTCAGCACGACCGCCGACAGATCGGCCGCGTGCTGCGCGGACAGCCCGCCGTTGCGCTTGCCGACGGGCGTCCGCACGGCCCCGACGATGACGGTCTCGCGCATCAGCTTCGCTCCGATCCGGCGGCGGGCACCGCCCATCGCCCCGTGAACTCGGTCTGCCGCTTGGCGGCGAACGCAGCGTAGGCCTCCCCCGCGTCCCGCGTGGCGAAGTTGCCCGGTTGGGCGCGCGCCTCGTTCGCCAACGCCTGCGCCAGGGTGGTCGTCGCGCCGTCGTGGAGCAACGCCTTGCTCTGCGCCAGCGCGAACGGCGGACCGGCGGCCAGCCGCCCGGTCAGGTCCTCGACGAAGGCGTCGATCTCGTCGGCGGCGCGCACCCAGGTGACCAGCCCGAGCGCGTGCGCCTCGGCGGCGTCGATCGTGTCGGCGAGCAGCACCAGCCGCTTGGCCTGCTGCAACCCGACGAGTCGCGGCAACAGCCAGGAGCCGCCGAGGTCGACCGACAGCCCGCGCTTGGCGAAGATCTGGCAGAACGTCGACTCGGGCGTGGCGACCACCAGATCGCAGCCGAGGGCGAGGTTCCACCCGGCGCCGACGGCGACGCCGGTCACCTTCGCCACGGTCGGCACCGCCAGCTCGTGCAGGGCCATGGCGACGTCGGTCAGTCGCTGCAACTTGTAGCGCGGGTGGACGTCCTCGCCCGTGCCGATGTCGGCGCCGGAGCAGAAGGCGCCGCCCGCGCCGGTGAGCACCACCGCGCGCACGCCCTCGTCGCGCTGGATCGCGCGTAGGGCGGCGGCCAGGGCCTCCCAGAGCGGGCCGTCGATCGCGTTCCGGCGATGCGGCCGGTTCAGCGTCAGGGTGCGCACGCCGTCGCGGTCATCGGTCAGCAGGGACGTCATGGATACGCCGGTCCGATCGCGCCCTCGTCGCGCAGCCGGGCGATGTCGTGCGCGGTCAGACCGAGTTCGGCGAGCACCGCGTCGGTGTGCTCGCCGAGGCCGGGGACCGCACCCATCGGCGCCTCGAAGCCACTGATGACCGGCGGCGGCAACAGGGTGGGGATGTCGCCCTTCGGCGAGCCCACCGTGCGCCATCGGTCGCGGGCCGTCAGCTGCGGGTGTTCGACGACCTCGCTCGGCAGGTTGTAGCGGGAGTTGCCGATGCCCGCGGCGTCGGCGGTCTTCTGGATCTCGTCGAGATCGCGCTCGGCACACCAGGATTCGATGGCGGCATTGATCTCGTCGCGGTGGGCGCAGCGGTCGGCGTTGGTGCGCAATCGCGCGTCGTCGGCGAGGTCGGGCCTGCGGATGATCTCCCGGGCCAGCCGCTGCCACTCGCGGTCGTTCGTGGTGCCCAGCACCACGGTCTGACCGTCCCCGGTGGGGAAGGCTCCGTAGGGCGCCACGGCGGGCGCGCTGACGCCGAGCGGTTGCTGGTCGACCCCGGTGTGCTGGGTGTAGGTCAGCTGGTAGCCCATGATGTCGGTCATCACGTCGAACAGGCTCAGTTCGACGCCGGGCGCCGGGCCCGGCCGTTCGGCGCGGCCGTGCAGCAGCGCCAGGATGGACAGCGCGGCATAGAGACCGGTCGTGAAGTCGGCCATCGCGGGACCCGGCTTGGCGGGCATCCCCGGGTGGCCGGTCACCGCGCACGAACCCGATTCCGCTTGCACCAGAAGGTCGTACGCGCGCTTGTGGGAGATGGGCCCGCCGGGCCCGTAGCCGTCGATCTCGACGGGGATGACGTTCGGATGCCGCTCGGCGAGGTCGGCCCGGCCGAGCCCGAGGCGCGCCGTGGCACCCGGCGCGAGATTGGACACGAACGCGTCCGCACCGTCGAGCAACCGGTGCAGGACGTCGAGACCGGCCGGGGACTTCAGGTTGAGGGTGACCGATTCCTTGCCCCGGTTGCACCAGACGAAGTGAGCGGCCAGCCCGCCCGGCCCGTTGACGACGTCGTCGTAGTCGCGGGCGAAGTCACCCCCGGTGGGGTTCTCCACCTTGATGACACGGGCGCCGAAGTCGGCCAGGACCCTGGTGCACATCGGCGCGGCGACCGCCTGCTCCATCGCGACGATCGTGACACCGGCGAGGGGTCCATGCATCACATGACCATACCGCCGTCGACCGGCAGCACCTGGCCGGTGACGTAGGACGCGGCGTTGGAGGCCAGGAAGACGAACGCGCCCGCGATCTCGTCGGGATCGGCCCAGCGCTGCAAGGGGATTCGCCGCATCATGTTCGCCGAGAACTTCTCGTTGGTGCGGATCGTCTCGGTCATCGGCGTGGCTGCGAGCGGGGCCAGCGCGTTGACGAGGATGTTCGTGCGCGCCAATTCGCGGGCGAGCGACTTGGTGAATCCGATGATGCCCGCCTTGGCCATCGAGTAGTTCACCTGTCCGAGGGTCCCGGTGATGCCCGCCGCCGACGTGACGTTGATGACGCGCCCGGTGCCGTCGGTCGCCAGGAACGGCAGCGCCGCCTGCGTCACGCGGAAGGCGCCCATCACGTGGATGTCGATGAGGCGCTCGACGTTGTCCTCGGTGATGTCGGCGAACATCGCGGGCGCGGTCACACCGGCGTTGTTCACCACGATGTGGAGCGTGCCGCCGGTCATCGCCGCCGCCTGGGCCGCCGCGGCATCGGCCGAGCCGCGATCGGCGACGTCGAGCGCCGCGCTCTGCGCCCGGCCGCCATTGGCCGTAATGCCCTGCGCCACAGCGGCTGCCGCGTCCTTGTCGAGATCGGTGACCAACACGTCGGCACCGGCGACGGCGAACGCTCGCGCGACCGCGGAGCCGATGCCGCCGGCCGCTCCCGTCACCAGGGCTGAGCGACCGGTGAGGTCGAACAGCGGATTCATCAGTAACTCCTGGGCAGGCCGAGGACGTGCGAGCCCAGGAAGTTGAGGATCATCTCCTGACTCACCGGGGCGATCTTCATCAGCCGGGACTCGCGGAAGAAGCGCGAGATGTGGTACTCCTCCGAGTACCCCATGCCGCCGTGGGTCTGCAGGGCCCGGTCCGCCGCGGCGAAACCCGCATCGGCACAGAGGTATTTGGCCATGTTGGCCTCGCGCCCGCAGGGCTGGCCGTTGTCGTAGAGCCAGGTGGCCTTGCGCAGGATCAGCTCCGCGGCGTCGAGGCGGGCCAGCGAGTCGGCCAGCGGGAACTGGATGCCCTGGTTCATGCCGATCGGCCGGTCGAACACCACGCGCTCGTTGGCGTACTTGACTGCACGGTCCAGTGCGACCCGGCCGATGCCGAGCGCCTCCGCCGCGATCAGCATCCGCTCCGGGTTGAGGCCGTGCAGGATGTAGCTGAAACCCTTGCCCTCCTCGCCGATCCGATCCTCGACGGGGATGCGCAGGTCGTCGATGAACAGCTCGTTGGAGCTGACCGCGTTGCGACCCATCTTCTTGATCGGACGGATGTCGACGTGGTCGCGGTCGAGGTCGGTGAGGAACAGCGACAGGCCGTCGGTCTTCTTGGTGACCTGGTCGTAGGGCGTGGTGCGCGTCAGCAGCAGGATCTTCTCGGATTCGAGCGCCTTGGAGATCCACACCTTGCGGCCGTTGACCACGTAGCTGTCGCCGTCGCGCTTGGCGAAGGTGGTGATGCGCGACGTGTCCAGTCCCGCACCGGGTTCGGTGACGCCGAAGCAGACGTGCAGGCTGCCGTCGACGATTCTGGGCAGCGTCGCCGCCTTCATCTCCTCGGAGCCGAAGACGACGACGGGCTGCATGCCGAAGATCGACAGGTGGATGGCGCTGGCCGCGTTCATGCCACCACCGGAGCGGGCCACCTCCTCGGCGAGGATCGTCGCCTCGGTGATGCCGAGCCCATGACCGCCGTACTCCTCGGGGATCGTCATGCCGAGCCAGCCACCGGTGGCGATGGCGTCGTAGAACTCCCTGGGGAATTCGTGGCCCTGGTCCTTGTCCATCCAGTAGTCGTCGTCGAACTTCGACGACAGCTCGGCGACGGACTTGCGGATCAGCTGTTGATCCTCTGTCAGCTCGAAGCTCATCCCGCCGGTCATGGCTCTCTCCCACACGTCGAAAGTCTTTCGTACACCGTAGATCAGCTCTTGCTGCCCGCGATCTCCTTGGCACTGGCCTGGAAGTCCGCGAAGCTCGTGCCACCCTTCTCGTGCTTGCTCAACGCCTGGATGGTGACGTCGTGGTCCCCGGCGGCCGCGCGCAGGGCGCCGACGGTGGCCTGCTCCCTGGGCACGTGGGCGAACGGTTCGAAGTGGTAGAGCTTCATCGCGTTGAGGTGGGTCATCTTGTCGATCTCGTCGTCGGGCACGTCGTAGGTCGTGAAGACCGCGTCCAATTCCTCTGGCGCACCGGGCCACATCGAGTCCGAGTGCGGATAGTCCATCTCCCAGCAGATGTTGTCGACCCCGATCTCGTGGCGCAGCTTGACCCCGACGGGGTCGGAGATGAAGCACGTCATGAAGTGCTCGCGGAACACCTCGCTGGGCAGCTTGCCGCCGAAGTCCTGGTGCGTCCACGTCGAGTGCATGTCATAGGTGCGGTCGACGCGTTCGAGGAAGTACGGGATCCACCCGGTGCCGCCCTCGGACAGCGCGATCTTCAGCGTCGGGTACTTCTTGATCGGCGCCGACCACAGCAGATCCGCGGCCGCCTGCACGATGTTCATCGGCTGCAGCGTGATCATGACGTCCATCGGGGAGTCCGGCGCCGGGATGCTGAGCTTGCCCGATGAGCCGATGTGGACGTTCATCACGGTCTCGGTCTCCACCAGCGCCTGCCACAGCGGCGTCCAGTAGTCGTCGTGGAACGACGGGTAGCCCAGCGTGGCCGGGTTCTCGGTGAAGGTCAGGGAGTGCACGCCCTTCTCCGACACCCGCCGCACCTCGGCCGCGCACAGCTCGGCGTCCCAGATCACCGGCAGCGCCATGGGGATGAACCGGCCGGGATGGGCGGCGCACCACTCGTCGATGTGCCAGTCGTTGTAGGCCCGAACCAGCGCCAGCGAGAAGTCCGAGTCGTCGGTGGCGAACAGTCGACCGGCAAAGCCGGGGAAGGACGGGAAGTTCATCGTCGCGAGCACGCCGCCGGCGTTCATGTCCTTGACCCGCTCGGCGGCGTCGAAGCAGCCCTTGCGGATCTCGTCGAGGCCCTGCGGCTCGAGCCCGTACTCCTCCTTCGGCCGCCCGGCCACGGCGTTGAGCGCCACGTTCGGGATGACCGTCTCGCGGAACTGCCACGTGTCCGACCCGTCCGGGTTGTGCACCAGTCGCGGCGCGTCGTCGAGGTACTTCGCGGGCAGGTGGTTCTTGAACATGTCGGGCGGCTCGATGATGTGGTCGTCGACGCTGATCAGAATCATGTCGTCTTTGTTCACGATCGTCCCTTCGGATGTACGTTCTCTACTAGAGAAAACTAGCCTCTCCGATAGCGAGAATCAACCGCGCCCGACCGTTGGAACACGTCGGACGCTGCACCTTTGGCCCTCTCGGCCGGCGGGCGCGGGCCCGTCGCCGACGCGTCGGCTTTGACGTTCGAGGTACCGACTGGAAATCTGTTAGGCAAAAGTGAGAATATGATTCTCGTCCGTGAGAGCATGTGACGACGACCGAAGGGAGCACCGCGTGCGTCTGCCACCGCTGCCCGCCGACCAGTGGGATGACGCCGTCCTCGGCGCGTTGCGCATGATTCCCGAGGAGCGCCGCAACCCGACCGGCGCCGGCAACGCCATCTCGACCTTCGTCAACCATCCCGACCTGACCCGCTCGTACCTGGCGTTCAGCTTCTATCTGCTGATGCGGTCGACTCTGCCACCCCGGCTGCGGGAGCTGGCCATCCTGCGGGTCGCCCACCTCACGTCGTGCGCCTACGAGTCAGACGAACACGAGGAGATCGGCAGGCAGGCCGGTCTGACGGACGACGACATCGACGCCCTCCGGCGCGGTACCGCGGCCGACGACTTCGACGCCGCGGTGCTGACCGCGGTGGACGAACTCGTCGAGGACACCAGGATGTCGGACCGGAGCTGGACCGCGCTGGGCGAGCGGATGGACACCCGGCAGCTGATGGACTTCGTCTTCACCGTCGGCGGCTACCACCTCCTGGCGATGGCACTCAACACGTTCGGCGTCGAACCCAAGAAGGAGAACTGAACGCATGGCATTCTTTCCCAAGCCCGCCGTCGGCAGCTGGACGGAGAACTGGCCCGAATTGGGCACGGCACCAGTCGATTACACCGACTCGATCGACCCCGAGCACTGGCTGCTCGAACAGCAGGCCATCTTCAAGAAGACCTGGCTGAAGGTCGGCCGCGTCGAACAGCTGCCGAAGAAGGGCAGCTACTTCACCCGTGAGATGCCCTCCGTCGGCCCCGGCACCTCGGCGATCATCGTCAAGGACCGCGACGACGTCGTGCGCGCCTTCCACAACATGTGCCGCCACCGCGGAAACAAGCTGGTGTGGAGCGACTTCCCCGGCGAGGAGGTGTCCGGGGTGTGCCGCCAATTCACCTGCAAGTACCACGCCTGGCGCTACGGCCTCAATGGCGACCTCACCTTCGTCCAGCAGGAGGGTGAGTTCTTCGACCTCGACAAGAGCGACTACGGCCTGGTGCCGATCCGCTGCGAGGTGTGGGAGGGCTTCATCTTCCTCAACTACGACGACGACGCGGCACCGCTGGCCGACTATCTCGGAGACTTCGGAAAGGGCTTGCAGGGCTACCCATTCCACGAGATGACGGAGCACTACTCCTACCGGTCGGAGGTCAACGCCAACTGGAAGTTGTTCATCGACGCGTTCACCGAGTTCTACCACGCTCCGATCCTGCACATGAAGCAGGCGGAGAAGGAGGAGGCCGAGAAGCTGGCCAAGTTCGGCTTCGAGGCGCTGGCCTACGACATCAAGGGCGACCACTCCATGGTGTCGTCGTGGGGCGGGATGAGCCCGCCCAAGGACCTCAACATGGTCAAGCCCATCGAACGCATCCTGCACAGTGGTCTGTTCGGGCCGTGGGACCGTCCCGACATCAAGGGCATCCTGCCCGACGAACTGCCGCCCGCCATCAATCCCGGTCGTCACAAGTCCTGGGGCACCGACTCCTTCGAGTTCTTCCCCAACTTCACGCTGCTGTTCTGGGCGCCGGGCTGGTACCTGACCTACAACTACTGGCCGACCGCGGTGGACAAGCACGTCTTCGAGGCAGATCTCTACTTCGTGCCGCCGAAGAACCTGCGTCAGCGGCTATCTCAGGAATTGGCCGCGGTGACGTTCAAGGAGTACGCGTTCCAGGATGCCAACACCCTGGAGGCCACCCAGACGCAGATCGGCACCAGGGTCGTCACCGACTTCCCGCTGTGCGACCAGGAAATCCTGCTGCGCCACCTGCACAAGACCGCCCACGAGTACGTCGACCGGTACACGGCGTCGCAGGCGGCGTCGACCAACGGCCAGGCCCACGAGAAGGACGCCGTCAATGTCTAAGCTGCCCGCGGAATTCGCCGATCTCGAGCGGTTCGCCGACTGGTGTCTGCCGACCGAAGAGGAGCGCTACGCCAAGCGCCTGAACTCCTCGATGGCCGAGATGCAGGATCTCTACGACGCGGGCATGGCGCGCCTGGAGGACATCATGGTCTACGTCGACGCCCGCTTCCCGCTGGCCGGCATGCCCGAGGACGCCAAGGCGCTGGTGCACCTCGGCCAGTCGATCGTCATGGTCAGCTTCCCCGTCGAGGTGTGGAAGCAGCCGCGGGTACTCGACAGCGGGGCGGCCTACATCCAACTCGTCAAGGAGCCGGTGGTCTAACGTGCTGACCCTCAAGGCCGCGGGTTACGTCGACGTCGACGCCGGCGAGGTCGTCCGCCCGGGCCTCCTGCACGTCGACGGCGACCGCATCGTCGGCGTCGGCGGCGACGTGCCCGAGGGCTCGGAGGTCATCGACCTCGGCGACGCGATCCTGCTGCCCGGCCTGATGGACATGGAGGTCAACCTCCTCATGGGCGGGCGCGGTGAGAACCCCGGCCTGTCCCAGGTGCAGGACGACCCCGCGACCAGGGTCCTGCGCTCGGTCGGCAACGCCCGCCGCACCCTGCGCGCGGGCTTCACCACCGTCCGCAACCTCGGGCTGTTCGTCAAGACCGGCGGCTACCTGCTCGACGTGGCGCTGGCCAAGGCCATCGACGCGGGGTGGATCGACGGTCCGCGCATCGTGCCTGCGGGGCATGCCATCACGCCCACGGGCGGGCACCTCGACCCGACGATGTTCGCCGCGTTCATGCCCGGCGCACTGGAGTTGACGGTCGAGGAGGGCATCGCCAACGGCGTCGACGAGATCCGCAAGGCCGTGCGCTACCAGATCAAGCACGGCGCCCAGCTCATCAAGGTGTGCGTGTCCGGCGGAGTGATGTCGCTGACCGGAGAGGCTGGGGCGCAACACTATTCGGACGAGGAACTGTCGGCGATCGTCGACGAGGCGCACCGCCGCGGACTGCGCGTCGCCGCGCACACCCACGGCGCCGAAGCCGTCAAGCACGCGGTCGCGGTCGGCATCGACTGCATCGAGCACGGCTTCCTGATGGACGACGAGGCCATCCAGATGCTCGTCGACCACGACCGTTTCCTGGTGACCACGCGGCGCCTCGCCGAGGCGATGGACGTCTCGAGGGCGCCAAAGGAATTGCAGGACAAGGCCGCCGAGATGTTCCCCAAGGCCCGCACGTCGCTCAAGGCGGCCTACGAGGCGGGGGTGAAGATCGCCGTCGGAACCGATGCGCCGGCCATCCCCCATGGCAAGAACGCCGACGAACTCGTCACCCTCGTCGACTGGGGCATGCCCGCCGCCGCGGTACTGCGCGCCGCGACGACCGTCGCCGCCGACCTGATCGGCGTGACCGACCGCGGCCGGCTGGCCAAGGGGCAGGTCGCCGACGTCATCGCCGTGCCGGGTGATCCGCTCACCGACATCACCGTTACACAGCATGTCAACTTTGTAATGAAGGGCGGTAAGGTCTACCGACATGACGCGAACTGACGACCTCGTCGAGATCCAGCAGCTGCTGGCGAAGTACGCCGTCACCATCACCCAGGGCGACGTCGACGGGCTGGTGACGGTCTTCACCCCCGACGGCACCTACAGCGCGTTCGGCTCGACCTACACCCTGGCCCGTTTTCCCGAGCTGGTCGCCGCGGCGCCGAGCGGGCTGTTCATGACGGGCACCTCGCTGGTCGACCTCGACCCCCACGATCCCGACACCGCCACCGGCACCCAGCCGCTGTGCTTCGTCGAACACTCCACCCACGACATGCGCATCGGCTACTACCGGGACACCTACGTCCGCACCGACGACGGGTGGCGCCTGAAGGCCCGTGCCATGACGTTCATTCGGCGCAACGGCGACCACGACTCGGGACGCCCGCACGCCATCGGACGGCCGGAGGCGGGATGACCGACCTGTCCGACCCCGCCACGTTCCGGGTCGAGCTGCGAAAGTGGTTGGACGACAACGACCTCACCCCGACCGACGACCACTCCCTGGCCGCTCACCTGGCGCAGTTCTTCCGCGTGCAGCGCGCCCTCTACGACGCCGGCTGGGGCCGCTACGGCTGGCCGGAGGCGGCGGGCGGCCTTGGCGGTCCGGCGCTGCTGCGCGCGATCGTCGGCGAGGAGGTGGTGGGTCGCCGGCTCGCCGAACCGGGCCCGTACTCGATGCTCGAGGTGCTCGCACCGACGATGATCGACTACGCCACACCGGAACTGGCCGCCGAGATGCTGCCGAAGCTGCTCAGCGGCGAGGAACAGTGGTGCCAGGGATTCTCCGAGCCCGGGTCCGGCAGCGACCTCGCCTCGCTGAGCACCCGGGCCGTGCCGCGCGGTGACCAGTGGATCGTCAACGGCCAGAAGGTGTGGACCAGCTTCGCCCAGTTCTCCAAGCGGTGCATCCTGCTCGCCCGCACCGGTGACGCCAACACCCCTGCGCATCAGGCGATCACGGCGTTCTTCGTCGACGTCGACACGCTGGGCATCACCGTGCGTCCCCTGCACACCATGCACGGCGTCGACGAATTCTGCGAGGTGTACTTCGACGACGTCGCCATCGACGGCAGCCGCCTGCTCGGCGCGCCCGGCGACGGCTGGAAACTGGCGATGGATCTGCTGCCCTATGAACGGTCGACATGCTTCTGGCAGCGCATCGCCTACCTCTACTCGCGGTTCGACGCGCTGATCGACGACGTCAAGGGCGTCGGCCAGGCCGCCGACGCCGACATGGGCGCGGCGTATCTGGCCCTGCACACGCTGCGCTGTCGCTCGCGGGACACCCAGCTGCGGCTGGCCGAGGGGCAGAAGCTGGGCCCGGACACGTCGATCGACAAGGTGCTGCTGGCCGATGCCGAGCAACGCCTCTACGACACCGTCCGCGATCTGCTGCCGGGCACCATCGAACTCGACGACACCGCCTGGCGCACCGAGTACCTGTACTCGCGGGCGGCCACCATCTACGGCGGCACCGCCGAGGTGCAGCGCAACATCATCGCCCGGCGCCTGCTGGACCTCGGGAAGGAGTGACCGTGGACCACGATTCGCTGGCCATGCTCGAGGACACCCTGCGCAAGACCATGCTCGCCGCGACCGGTGCGGAGCTGGACGCCGCGCTGGTCGAGTTGGGCTGGATCGAGATGGTGTCCGAGATGCCCGAGCAGGCCGTCCCGCTGGTGTTCCGGCTGCTCGGCGAAACCGGTTCGCAAGCCTCGATACTCAACGACCTGGTGCTCAGAACCGGCGGCCGCGAACTGGATTCGACGCCGCCGCTGCCCTATGCCGGCAATGCCTGGGTGGTCTGGGATTCCGCGCCCACCGCCGAACACACCGCGCTCGGCGGGCTGCCGCTGCGCTGGGTGGAGGAAGGCGAGGCGATCCGCCTCGCCGAAGCCCGTCGCGCGGTGAGCTGGTGGCTGGTGGGCAGCTCCCGCGCCATGCTGGCGCTGGCCCGCCGACACGCACTGGACCGCCAGCAGTTCGGCCGACCCATCGCGGGGTTCCAGGCCGTGCGGCACCGGCTGGCCGAGTCGCTGGTCGCCATCGAGGGCGCCGAGGCCACGCTGGGCCTCCCCGGCGTCGACAACCCCGACCTGACGGCGCTGCTGGCCAAGGCTGCGGCGGGCAAGGCGGCGCTGACCACGGCCAAGCACTGTCAGCAGGTGTTGGCCGGCATCGGCTTCACCGCCGAGCACGACCTGCACCACCACGTGAAGCGCGTGCTGGTGCTCGACGGATTGCTCGGCAGCGCAAAGGAACTCACCAAGAAGGCCGGCGCCGGACTGCGCGCCCGCGGCTCGGCCCCGCGGCTGGCCAACCTCTAGCAGCGCCACCCGCCCCGTCCCGCCGAGCCTGCTGTGAGATCCAGTTTCCGGCGGATTCCTGAATCTGGCAGCAGTCTCGGCGGGGCGAATGCGTGTCAGCGACGCGGCAGTCCCAGCACGCGCTGGGCGATGATGTTGCGCTGGATCTCCGACGTGCCGCCGGCGATGGTGCCCGCGAACGAGCGAAAGTAGCGGTCGGCCCAGCTGCCCGCGTAGGCGTCGAGGTTGAGCGGAACATAGCGCGTCGTCGTGTCGGGGTGTCTGAGCCCGGCGGGACCGCAGGCTTCGAGGGCGTATTCGCTTGCGGCCTGGACGGTTTCGGCGCCGAGGAGCTTGAGCACCGACAGCGCGGCGACGTCGTCCTCGCCACGGGCGGCCTTCGCGAGGGCGGCCGAGCCCAGCAGACGCAGCGCCTGATCGTCCATCACCAGCGTGGCGAACCGGTCGCGTTCCAGGACGGTGGCCGGGTGCCAGTCACCGATCAGGTCCTGCAACCGGTCGGCGTAGCTGAGCCACAGCATGTTTCGCTCGTGACCGAGTGAGCCGCTCGCGACCGACCAGCCCTGGTTCAGCTCGCCGACGAGGTTCCCCACCGGCACCCGGACGTCGGTGAAGAAGACCTCGTTGAAGTCGAGATCGGTGCGATCGGCGACCGCGGCGAACGGCCGACGCACCAGCCCCGGCGCGTCGGTCGGAATCACCAGCACGCTGATGCCCTGGTGCTTGGGGGCATCGGGGTCGGTGCGGACGAACGTGAGGATCACGTCGGCGTCGTGCGCGCCGGACGTCCACACCTTCTGCCCGTTGACGACGAAGTGGTCGCCGTCGCGCACGGCCGTGGTGCGCAGCGATGCCAGGTCCGAGCCGGCGCCCGGTTCGCTCATGCCCAGCGCGGCGGTCATCTCCGCGCGCAGGATCGGTATCGCCCACGTCCGTTGCTGCTCGGGAGTGCCGTAGGTGATCAGCGAGGCGGCGACGATGCCGACGCCCTGAGAGTTGAAGCTCGGCACCATCCGTCGCCGCGCCAGCTCGAGTTGGTGCGCGTACTGCTGGAGGATCGTGGCGTTGCGGCCGCCGAACTCCGGCGGGTTGCCGGGCACCAGCCACCCGTTGTCGAACTGCATCCGCTGCCAGGCGCGCGCCCACGGCGGCACGTGCGACGACGACCGTGGCCGCTCCAGTGCCGCGGCGTCGGTCGGGGCGTTGTCGTCGAGGAAGGCCACCAGCTCGGCCAGGTAGGCGGCGACCTCGTCGTCGAACGTCAGCTGCACGGCGCCCGGTGACTCATGTCTTTTCTCATCACAAGAATGAGAATACTATTCTCACGATGGGGAAGTTACAATCTCAGACACGTAGCGGCCGAGGGGGTCTACCGCACTATGCAGAGGCGTTCTCCGGTACAGTTCATGCATGTTCTCCCCGATCGACCCACGTCAGAGGCGTCGATGACCACCAGCCCTAGCGAAGAGCCCGCCTGGAAGCAGCGCGCGGTCGAGCGCTCCATCAAGACGGCGAAGCTCCGCGCGGCGCAGCGGGTGCAGCGATTCCTCGACGCCGCGCAGGCCATCATCATCGAAAAGGGCAGTACCGACTTCACCGTGCAGGAGGTCGTCGACCGCTCGCGGCAGTCCTTGCGGAGCTTCTACCTGCAGTTCGACGGTAAGCACGAATTGTTGCTCGCGCTCTTCGAAGACGCGCTGAGCCGCTCGGCCGACCAGATTCGCGCGGCCACCTCCGGGCAGATGGAGCCCCTCGAACGCCTGAAGGTGGCCATCCAACTGCTGTTCGAATCCTCCCGCCCGGACCCGGCAGCAAAGCGTCCGCTCTTCACTGACTTTGCGCCGCGGCTGCTGGTGTCGCATCCGTCCGAGGTCAAGGTCGCGCACGCGCCCCTGCTGGTGCTGCTGACCGAGCTGATGGAGGAAGCGGCCGCAGCCGGCAAACTGCGGTCGACGGTCAACCCCAAGCGCGTCGCCGCCATGACCATGCAGACGGTGATGTTCGTCGCGCAATCCAGCGGGTCCGAGGACGTCGCGACGAAGCCCATCTCGGCCGACGAGGTGTGGGAGTTCGTCTCCCACGGCTTCGCCGCCGAATAGCGAGAACCACCCTCCCGTTCGGCGCTCTCACGAGTGCCTTCGTCCGTTGTGAGAGTCACGTTCTGCTAAGCGGAGAGTACAAATGCTCCGCTACGAACATCGCGTTGACACAATGGACTCGTCGGTGACAGAGTGCTGAGCAACTGCACAGCACACGCGCGGAGCGAGGAGTCGAGGTCTCATGGCAGGTCGGTTGGAGGGCAAGGTCGCATTCATCACGGGTGCGGCACGCGGCCAGGGCCGCGCGCATGCGGTGCGGATGGCCCAGGAGGGCGCCGACATCATCGCCGTCGACATCTGCAAGAAGATCGACACCGTGGAGCTGATTGCCGCCTCCACCCCCGAGGATCTCGCCGAGACCGCCGACCTCGTGAAGGCGCACGATCGCCGGATCGTCACCGCCGAGGTCGACGTGCGTGACTACGACGCGCTGAAGGCGGCCGTGGACAGCGGTGTCGAACAGCTGGGGCACCTCGACGTCATCGTCGCCAACGCCGGCATCGGCAACGGCGGTCAGACGTTGGACAAGACCAGCGAGACCGACTGGACCGCAATGATCGACATCAACCTCGGCGGGGTCTGGAAGACGGTCAAGGCCGGCGTGCCGCATCTGCTGGCGGGCGGCCGCGGCGGGTCCATCATCCTCACCAGCTCGGTGGGTGGCCTCAAGGCCTACCCGCACACGGGCCACTACGTCGCCGCCAAGCACGGCGTCGTCGGGTTGATGCGGACGTTCGCCGTCGAGCTCGGCGCGCAGAACATCCGGGTCAACTCCGTGCACCCGACGAACGTGAACACGCCGCTGTTCATGAACGAGGGCACGATGAAGCTCTTCCGCCCCGACCTGGAGAACCCGGGACCCGACGACATGAAGGTCATCGGGCAGCTGATGCACACGCTCCCGATCGGCTGGGTCGAGCCGGAGGACATCGCCAACGCGGTGCTGTTCCTCGCCTCCGACGAGGCGCGCTTCATCACCGGAGTGACGCTGCCCGTCGACGGCGGCAGCTGCCTGAAGTAGCGGGAGTCGTTACCCCGTGCCGGAGCGCTGTCTCCGGCACGGTGCCGAATGCGATGCTAAGGACGGGCCGCACACCACGGTCGTCCGGGCGGGCTTCTAGCTCGAATCCGCGACCCTGGTGTGCGACGCTGCGTTAGTCGCGATATTGGCACACTTTCCCGGAGGCCGACGCCTCCCGCCTAGCTCCCTCGACCGGCCTTCCTGCGGCCCCCGACGGCAGGTGCGGTACCGATGACGCCGTCCTCCTCCAGAGCGGCGATCTCGGCGTCGTCGAGCCCCAGTTCGCGCAGGAGCTCGTGGTTGTGCTCGCCGAGCAGGGGTGCCGGGCTGCGATGGAATCGGCGGGGACCGTGCGCCAGTCCGACGGGCAGCGTGCTGTGCGACGCCGTGGGGTTGAGCGGATGGTCGACCTGCTCGAAGAAGCCGCGATGCTGCAGCTGGGGTAACTCGGCCTGCCGGTGCGGTTGCATGACCTTCGCGACCGGAACGCCTGCGCCCCAGAGGGTTTCGACGATCTCGTCACCGGTGCGCGGCTGGCACCACGCGGCGAGGTGCCGGTCGAGGTGGTCGTGGGCGGCGCGGCGGCCGTCGGCATCGGCGAGCCGGGGTTCCATCGCCCAGTCGGGGCGACCGAGCGCCTGCCGCAACGCAATCCACTGGTCATCGGTGGCCACCGCGATCGCCACCCACGAATCGTCACGGCCGAACTCGTCGACGTCGCGGCAGCGGTAGAGGTTCTGCGGGGCGGCCGCGGGTCCACGATTGCCCGCGCGTTCCAGGAGCGCGCCGTAGGCCGAGTATTCGATGACCTGCTCGGCGGCGACGCTCAGCGCGGCGTCCACCATGGCCGCCTCGACGAGTACGCCCTCGCCGGTGCGGCGCCGGTGTTCCAGCGCCAGCAGCAGCGCGTTGAGCGCGTGCACGCCGGCGTTGGGGTCACCGACCGAGTACGGCTCGTAGGGATTTCGATCGGGGTACCCGGTCAGCCAGCTGAGCCCCGACGCGTCTTCGATGACGTAGGCGAACGCCGGGTTGTCCCGCCACGGCCCGTCGAGCCCGAAACCCGGCATGCGCAGCATGATCACGTCGTCGCGCAGGGCCCGTACGGACGCGAAGTCCAGGCCGAGCTGCTCGATCACCCTCGGGGTGAAGTTCTCCACGACGACGTCGCACGTCGCAATGAGCCTGCGCAACAGGTCTCGTCCCGCGTCGGTCTGGAAGTCGAGGGTCAGCCCCTTCTTGTTGGTGTTGAGCGCCGAGAAGATCGGCGAGCGCTCCCACCACTGCGGTTCGGAGGCGGGGATGCCCGCGATCAGGCGCGTGCCATCGGGGTGCGGTGTCGACTCCAGGTGGATCAGTTCGGCGCCGAGCATCCCGAGCGCGTGGGTGCACGACGGGCCCGCCCAGAACGTCGTCATGTCGAGCACCCGAAGTCCGCTCAGCGGCAGTCGATCCGAGACGGCCGCGCCGCGTGGAACAGGCCGTGGCGCAGGCGCTTCCGCGAGGACCTCTGCGGTGTGCTCACCGAGCCGCGGCGCGGGCCCCGGCCCGCGCAGTGCGACACCGCTCAGCCGGTACGGGTGGCCCGGCTGCACGACGCCGTTGCACGGGTTGACGGTGAACGCCCCGCGCTCGACGAAGTGGTCCATCGTCGTCACGTTCGCGCCATCGCCGACCGGCGAATTGGGGATGCGGAAGGCCGACGCCAGATCCCGTACGTCGTCGACGCGTTGGTCGCGCAGCCAGGCGTAGAGCTCGTCGGCATGCAGGTTGGCCTGCTGGGTGATGGTCAGATCCGTACGCTCGTCGATCCATTCGTCGTGTCCCGACATCGCGCAGAGGTCGTGCCACTGCTGCGCGGTGCCACAGCCCAGGGCGACCAAACCGTCTGCGGCCTGGGCGATTCCGGGAACGGTCGGTCTGCGCTCGGTACGCCACGGTCGTCCGAGCATCTCGAAGTAGGTCACGGGATAGTAGGTGAGACAGAGGACGTCGGTCTCCAGCATGGACAGGTCGACGAGCTCGCCCTGCCCGTTGCGCCGGACCCTGGCCAGGAATGCCATCGTCATCGCGGCGGCATAGGCGCCGGCCAGCCACTCCCCCACCTGACCGCCGACGTGCACCGGCGCCCGGTCCTGGGTACCCCTGCCGATGCCGATGGCGCCACCCGACCAGGCCTGCAGGGTGAACTCGGTGGCGGGCCGGTCGCGCCACGGGCCGTGCAGGCCGAAGGGTGTGATCGCGGTGACGACGAGGTGCGGGTGCCGGTCGTGAATCGCGTTGGGCGCCAACCACGTCGACTCGGCCACCGCCGACCCCCGCGACCACACCACGACGTCGGCCGCGGCGAGCAGCGGCTCCACGTCGTCGGGTTCGGCCACGACGCTGCGCTTGGACCCGGCGAGGAAGCCGAACAACGCGCCGTCCTCCCCGGGTGCGATCGCCGCACCCGAGGCCGACCAGCGACGCAGCGGATCGCCCTGCGGCGCTTCGACCTTGACGACGTCGGCACCACCGTCGGTGAGGATCTTGGTGCAGTACGCGCCGGCGATGCCCGAGGACAGGTCCACGACGCGGTAGTCCGAGAGTGGCGCCACTATCCCGTCTCGGGGTTCGTCGTCGGCACTCGCGCTCAGCTCGTTCCCGCCCCAGCGGGCACCGCCGGACTGGTCGTCAGCACCTCGGCGCCGTCGGCGGTCACGAGCACGGCGTCGCGTCCGTACACCGCTCCGACGCCCGCCTCCCACACGTAGGACGTCACCGCGAGCACCATGCCGGGCTCGAGCCGCTCGGTGGCAGAGGTCTGCGGAAGGTCCGGCGAGATCACCGGCGGATCGAAGCCGAGACCGAGGCCGTGGGCCACCGGCATCGGCGGAAGTGCCTCTCCCGCAGCCTCGTACGCGGCGAGCAGGTCGCTCGCCGGTGCGCCGGCGCGGCAGGCGTCGAACAGTCGGTCCGACAGCTCGCGGGAGCGCCGGTAGAGCCCGTCGGCCCCGGGCACGTCCCCCACCGCCAGGGTGCGGCCCACCTCGCCGACGTACCCGTCGGCCAGTGCGCCGGAGGACAGCGCGACCAGGTCGCCGGGCGCCACGCGCCGGTCCCGGCGGCCGACCCGCCACGCGTGTTCGCGCGAGGTGATCCACGCGCCGTCCTGGGTGGCCGAGGTGCTCACCCCGCCCGCGGCCATCGCCTCCAGCATGGCGCCCGTGAGCGCCTGCTCGGTGACGCCGACCGACAGCCGCGACACTGCCGCTGCCATACCGGTTTCCGCCACCGCGAGCGCGTGGCGCAGGGCGGCGATCTCCTCGTCGGTCTTGACGCGGCGTGCCGCCCGCATCGCCGCCTCGCCGTCGACGAGCTCGGCGTGGGGAAACGCGATCGGCAACAGCTGTGCGAACGACGGTGACATCGCGTCCGTGCCGACGCGGCGCGCGGTGGCGGCGCCGTCGATGTGCTTGAGCACGTCGATGTTCGTCATTGGATTCCACGCCAGCCCGTAGAGGTGATCGTGCCCGATCTCCTCCGGGATGCCCTCGTCCCAGCTGCTGTTGAGGTGGATCTCGCCGGTGGCGCGCACCAGTACGCAGATCGGCGCGAACGGCCGCGTGCCCGCCACCCACAGCTGCGGGGCGCCGGTGACGTAGCGGACGTTGGCCTGCCTGCCCAGCACCAGGACGTCGAGGTCCTCGGCGGCCATCTGGGCCAGGGCGCGCTCGCGTCTGCCGTGGCGCAGCGCGGGGTCGTCGGCGAGGATCTCGGTGCTCACCGGGCCGCCCCATAGGGCGCGTACGGGTAGTCGGTGATGGACGTCGTGCCGTCGTCGTCGATGACCACGATCTCCTCGCTTCGGTAACCGCCCGTGCCGTCCTCCCAGACGACGGGCTCCAGCACCAGGACCATGCCGGCGGGGAACACGAACTCGTCGTCGAACTTCTCGCCAAGATCGGTTCCGATCATGGGCATCTCGGCGGCGTTGGTCCCGATGCTGTGGCCGAGGTAGAAGTGCGGCAGCCATGGCTTGGTCCCGCCGTTGGCGGCGATCGCCGCGCGCGCGAGATCACCGGAGGTGGCGCCCGCCTTCGTCACCGCCAGTACCGCGTCGAGGATCTCGCGCCATCTGTCGAATTGTGCCTGCTGCCGCGCCGAGGGTTCTTCGCCGACCAGCCAGGTGCGGCCGAAGTCCGAGCAGTACCCCTGATAGGTGATGCTGACGTCGGTCCAGAGCACGTCGCCGGACTCGAGTTCCTTCTCGGTGGTGAGGAGTGGAAGCGCGAGATCACCCGTCGTCGTCCAGACGTTGCCGCCGGCCCTGCTGGTCGGCATCACCTGCCAGATGGCCTCGAGCATGTTGGCCGTCGCCCCGAGTTCGAACGCACGGCCGACGAACGTCGCGGACAGATCGATCTGGCGTACCCCGGGGGCCAGCGACTGCTGGACCTCGGCGGCGGCCTGCTCGGTGATGCGACACGCCTTGCGGATGCTGGCGATCTGGTCGATGGTCTTCACCAGCTTGGCCGGCCCGACCACCAGGGCCGCGTCCGTCGGCGGCCCGGCGGGGAACAGGCGACTGCCGGCACGGCGCATCGCGCCGGTGAGCTCGTCGACCGCGATCGACGCTCCCGGCGGCACCAGACCCGCGAGCACCTTCGCGAAAGCTGCCACGCCCTCGTCGAATTCGAGGTACAGCGGCCCGTGGACGTGGTCGACGGGCACCTCGGACTCGAAGGCACTGCCCTCGCGGAACGGCATGAACAGGTGCGGGTGTTCGTCGTCGGCGAGCACGACGGCGACGGGACGCTCGACGTGTGACAGTCCGGCGTCGAGCAGCGGCCAGCTCGCGCCGGTCGCGTAGACGACGTTGCCGTTGCCGAGGAGCACCAGTGCGTCGATGCCCCTGTCCCGCATGGACTGTCGCAGCCGCGCGCCGCACTCCCGGTACATCCTCGCGGTGTCCGGGAGGTCGGGGATCGCGTCCCGCTCGACGGCGAGCGTCGTCACGAGACCCCCAGGAACGTCTTGACGTTGGTGCTGACGATCTTGGTGGCCGCCTCCGGTCCGACGGCCTCGACGACCGAGGCCAGGGAGCGCTCCGAGTAGCCGAACGTGCTCTCGTTGTGGGGGTAGTCGCTCGACCACATGACGTTGTCGACGCCGATGTCGTCGATGAGCCGAAGCCCGAGCGGATCGACCATGAACGACGCGCTCATGTGCCGGTCCCAGTAGTGCCGAACGTCATGGGACAGTTCGTGATTGAACATGTGCCGGTAGGACGCCAGCATGTGCTCGGCATCCTGCAGCGCCGTCGGCACCCAGGCGATCCCGCCCTCGAACCACCCGATCTTGAGCGACGGGTGGCGGTCCAGGATGCCGGAGAACACGTACTTCGCGAACTGTTCCCGGAACGAGTCGACGTTGACCATCATGCCGACCACGACGCTGTTGTGCTGGCACGGCGTCTTGGGCGGGGTCTCGCCGATGTGGTGGCTGACCGGCAGGCCCGCTGCCTCGATCTCGTCCCACACCGCGTCCATCGACGTGGCGCCGTAGTCGTAGATGTTGCCCTCGTCGTCCTTGCCGGGGTTGAGCGGCAGCAGGAACGTCTTGAGCCCCAACGCCTTCAGTTCCTCCAGCGTGCTCCTGGTGCCCTTCGGATCCCACCAGTTGATGAGACCGACGCCGTGGAAACTCCCCTGGCTCTGCTCCTGCAGTCCGGCGATGTGTTCGTTGTAGATCCGGAACACGCGCTCGCGCAACGACTTGTCCGGGTAGTGGAACAGGGCGAGGACGGCGTTCGGGAACGCCAGTTCCTTGTCGATGCCGTCTTCCTTGAGTTCGCGCTTGCGGGCCGCGATGTCGTTCGACGCGGCGCCGGCCAGATCGTCGTACTGCATCAGCACCCGCCCGAAGTCGCCGCCGGTCCAGGCCTTGCCCTTCATCCCGACCATGTACGCGCCGTCCTCGTACCAGATGCGCGGCGCCGCGCCCTTCAGCTCCTCGGGGAAGCGTTCGTAGAAGATGTCCTCGGCCACCGAGATGTGGTTGTCGGCGGAGAAGATCTCCGTGCCCTGGGGAAGTCCGGCGAGGCCCTCCTTGGAGGCGTGACCGTGCCGGTTCTTGGGGGCGCCCCACCCTTGCGGCGGGTAGAGCGTGGTGGGGGGATTCGCTGTCGGGGTGGACATCGTTGGCACTCCAATCGGGCTGTTCTGCAGTGGTTTCTGGTCCGGTCGACTACCAGGTCACCGGAAGTTCGTAGACGCCGTAGGCGAGGCGGTCGTGCTTGAACGGCACCTCGTCGAACGGAATGGCCAGGCGCATCGTGGGGATGCGGCGCAGCAGGGTGTGAAAGACGATCTGCAATTCGGCGCGCGCCAGCTGTTGCCCGACGCACTGGTGGCGGCCGTAACCGAAACCCAGCTGCTGTCCGGCGTCGCGGCTCAGATCGAGCCTGTCGGGCTCCGGGTAGGCGGTGGCATCCCAGTTCGCGGGGGCGAGGTCGAGGATGATGCCCTCGCCGGCCCGGATCGTCTCACCGGCGATCTCGATGTCCTCGATGGCCACTCGGCGCTGACCGTTCTGGATGATCGACAGGTACCGCATCAGCTCCTCGCAGGCGTTCGCGATGAACTTCGGGTCATCCGAATCACGAAGCAGCGCAGCCTGTTCAGGGTTCTCCAGCAGTGCCAGGATGCCGATGCCGATCATGTTGGCGGTGGTCTCGTGGCCGGCGATCAGCAGTCCGGTCCCCAGCTGCGCGGCCTCCTTGACGGTGATCTCGCCGGCGTTGACGCGCTCGGCCAGATCCGACACGGCGTCCTCGCCGGGCTCCGTCCTCTTCTTCTCGACGAGGTCGATGAGGTACTGGGCCAGGCTCATCGCGCCCTTCTGCCCGTCCTGCGCGCTGGCGTAGCGGGCCAGCCCGACGTTGGCGTGGTGCTGGAAGAATTCGTGGTCCTCGTAGGGCACACCGAGCATCTCGCTGATGACCACGGTCGGCACCGGCAGCGCGAGGGTGGCGACCAGATCGGCCGGTCGAGGTCCCGCGAGGATGCCGTCGATGCACTCGTCGGTGATCTTCTGGATCGCCGGACGCAGGCCTTCTACCCGCTTGAACGTGAACGGCTTGGACAGCATCCTGCGAAACCTGGTGTGCTCCTCGGCATCCGAGGTGAACACCGACCGCGGCCGTTTGTCGACCGTGGACAGCATGTGTTCGTTCCAGTGCGGAAAGCCCTCGATGCGATCGTCAACGCTGACGCGCGCGTCGGAGAACAACGCGCGGGCCACCTCGTGACCGGTGACGAGCCAGGGCGTGGTGCCGTTCCAGATCCGCACCCGCGCCAGGGGACTCATCTCGAGCATGCGCCGTGGCGGCGCGAACGGGCAGGACGCCTCGCGCTCCATGGGGTACTCGGGGACGTCCTGGGAGACGGCCTCCTGCGTCAGCGTGTCGGTCATCGCGCCTCCTCGACGTGGATGGCTAGTGCGGGGCACGCCGCGGCGGCGCGCTGCGTGCTCTCGTACTGGTCGGGCGCGAGCTCGTCGACGAGCAGTTCGACGACGCCGTCATCGTCGCGCTGGTCGAAGACGTCCGCGGCGTTCATCACGCACATGCCCGAGGACACGCACCTGTCCTGATCGACGGTGACCCTCACGAGCGTCCGCCGACCCGGGTCACGGGTGCGCACCACATGCCGACGATCGCGTCGATCAGACCGGACCCGGCCGCCTGCCACGACGTGCGGGCCACCGTGGCACCCGTGGCGAGGGCGCGTTCGCGGTCGGCGCAGCTGTGCATCAACAGGTTTCGAGCCATGATGTTGCGCTCGTACCGAATGTCGATGGCGAGTTCGGGGAGGCACCGGTTGATGCCGTCCACGACCTCGACGAGCGACGGTGAACTCAACGCGTCCCTGACCACGATGCCGTGATAGGCCGGGTCGGTCATGGCCTGGGCGGCGAACCGGGCGTACCAGGTGGGGTTGCCGAGGTCGGCCAGGTGGTCGGTGAGCGGACGCACCAGGCACGCCACCCAGTCCCTCAGGTCGGCGGAGTCACCCGCGGCCGCGACCATGGTCTCGCGCAGCGCCTCGATCGGGGCGCGGTGGCGCTGCTCGATGGCGCGCACCAGGTCGGTCTTGGTGCCGAAGTGGTAGCCGACGGCCGCGTTGTTACCTTGTCCCGCAGCCTCGCTCACCTGCCGGTTGGACACCGCGAACACGCCGTGCTCGGCGTAGAGCCGCTCGGCGGCGCTGAGGATGGCGTCGCGGGTGGTGCTGGCACGCTCGGTGCGCAGGGTCCGTGCTGCGGTCACCGTTCCAGTCAACGCGCGCTCCCTCTTTAAGTCAAGCGATTGATTTAACGGGGCGTGCGGGGCGCCATGACCTTGCCCGCCACCGTGCCGCCGTCGACTGGCAGTACGGTTCCGGTGACGTAGCGCGACCGGTCGGTCGCGAAGTAGAGCGCCGCCTCCGCGACGTCGTCGGCGGTGCCCTCGCGTTTGAGCGGGCGGTCGTCGCGCATCGTCTGGCGGATGCGCGCCTCGAACCGGTCCAACTTCTCGCGGTCCTCCTCGGTCGCCGACGACCGCAGGATCGGCGTCGGGATGTTGCCTGGCGCAAGGCAATTGACCCGCACCCCGTAGTGGGCCAACTCGATCGCGGCGGACTTGGAGAACTGGATGACGGCGGCCTTGGAGGCCCGATACGTGGCGACCCCGCCGCCGGCGAGGATGCCGCCGATGGAGGAGATGTTGATGATCGAGCCGCCCCCGTGCTGCGCCATGTGCCGGGCCGCATCGCGGGTCCCCGCCATGACGCCGAGGACGTTGGTGCGCATGACGCTGTCGAATTCCGCGAAGTCCTCGTCGAAGAGGCCCTTCTTCAGCGGACTCGACCGGCCCGCGTTGTTGACCATCACGTGCAGGCCCCCGAACCGCTCGACCGCCGCGCCGACGAGCGCGCACACCTGCGCCTGATCACCGACGTCGGTGTGGCAGAAGAGCGCGTCGTCGCCCCCGGCGTCGGCGACGCTCGACCCGAGTTCGTCCTGAACGTCACCGATCATCACCTTCGCGCCCTCGGCGAGGAAGCGCTCGACGATTCCCCGGCCGATCCCCGACGCGCCACCGGTGACGATCGCGACCATGCCGGCCAGTTCTTCAGACATCGACGATCCCTTCGAGGAATTCGAGCAGCAGTGGGGTGACGACGTCGGGCCGTTCGAGCTGCGGACAGTGGCCCGCCGCGTCGACCACTTCCCCACGGGCAGAGGCTATCTGGCTCGCGATCTCGGCCGCCCACCCCGTCGGCAGGAGCTTGTCGGCCGCGCCCTCGACGACCAGTGTGGGCACCGCGATGCGCTCGTAGGCGCGGGTGGTCGACGGCGTCGGCGGCGGGCTGGCGCCCGGCCTGCGAAAGCGCGCGGCGGCGATGGCCTCCCACGCACCGGGCGCCGTACTGGAGGCATGCCGGCGCCGCACGTAGTCGTCGTCCTTCGCGTAGGCGGGGTCGTGGAACAGCGCCGTCACGATCCGGCGCATGGCCTCCAGCGTGCCGTCGTAGTCGTAGAGGGCGGCGGCGTGCTCGTTGGGCTGAATCGCCCCGCCGCCACAGATCAGGGTGAGGCTCTTCGCCGACAGGACCGGCGCCGGCGCGGTGGCGTCGGTCAGCAGATTGATTGCGCCCATCGAGTTGCCGACGAAGTGCGCCGGGCCGACGCCCATCACCTCGCAGAATCGCGCGACGTGGCGGATGCGCATCCCGCGGCCGTCGACGAAGTCGATCACCTTCGCCGAGTTGCCGTAGCCCAGCATGTCGGGTGCCAGCACGCGATACCGCGTCGCGAGGTCGGCGATCGTGCGTTCCCACCCGAGCTCGGCGCTGGCGCCGAACTCACCGCCGTGCAGCAGGACGACAGGCTCGCCCGCCCCGGCCTCGAGATAACCCGTGACGAGCCCGTCGACCACCACCGACCGGTACGTCACCTCCCCCGCCGAGCAGCCGCAAACCTGCCGAGAATCCCGGCGTGTCGCGCGTATTTGCGGCTGCTCGCGGGGAGACGTCACTTGATCGCGATCGGGTTCAGCGGAGAGCCCACGCCACCGGTCACGCGCAGCGGCGGGGCGACGAGCTGAAAGGCATAGGTGCCGTCGGCGGCGCAGTCGGCGGCCAGCGCGGTCAGGTCCCAGTACTCGCCGAACATCATGCCCATGTCGCGCAGGCACAGCATGTGCATCGGCAGGATGGTGCCGTCCACCCCGGACACCGGGTTCTCCACCATCAGGTTGTCGGCCGCCACCGCGGCGACCCGGTGGTCGTGCAGCCACGACGCGCACGTCCAATCGAGACCGGCACCCGGCTCGGCCCCGTCGCCGGTCTCCAGAAACCGTGCCCACCAACCGGTTCGGATCAGCACGATGTCACCGGGTGTCACGGAGACGCCCTGCGCCGCGGCTGCCGCGTCGAGCTCGGCGGGCATGATCGGTGCGTCCACGTCGGCGCAGTAGACGGCCTCACCGCGCAGCCGCACCAGGTCGAGCAGCACGCCGCGCGAGGTGATGCCCTTGACGTCGACCTTGTCGATGCCGCAGTGCCGCGCCCCGAGACTCGTCACCGAACTGGCGGGAAATCCGTTGTAGAGCGTGTCGTCGTAGTAGACGTGCGACAGCGCATCCCACTGCGTGGCGGCCTGCAGCGGCATGATGATGAGGTCGTCGTTGAAGCGCATGGGGCCGGCCTCGGAGTAGCCGCTCAGCTGCACCGCGGTCGGGTTCTGCAGCCACGTCGGCCCGTACTCCAACAGGGTCGTGGCGTCACCGCCGTCGACGGTCATCACGTGCATCGGGTTCTGCCGGTAGTGGAACGCCCCCTGGGGGCCCGACGAACCGAAGTCGACGCCGAGTGCGAACACCTCGCCGCGCGTCACCAGAGATGCGGCCTCGGCGACCTTCTCGGCGGTGATGAAGTTCAGCGTGCCGATCTCGTCGTGCTCGCCCCAGCGGCCCCAGTTGCGGACGTCGTCGGCGACGCGCCGGAAGTCCGTCATGCCGGCCATAGCGCGGATCCCTCCATCGTCGCGGCGACGCGCCCGGCGAGGATGCCCCCGTCGACCCAGAGCACCTGCCCGGTCACGAAACCTGCCGCCTGGCTGTTGAGGAAGATCAGCGCGGCGGCCTGCTCGGCGGGATTCGACACTCGACCAAGGGGTTTCGGGAAGCCGTCGAGGTAGTCCTCACCGTAGCGGGACCGCAGCTGATCGAGGATGGGCGTCGCGGTCACCCCGGGCCCGGTGCAGTTGATCCGAATTCCCTTGGCGCCCAGCGGTACCGCGTTGGCCATGGCGTGCAGGATGACCGCCTCCTTGGCGATCCGGTACCCGCCGTCGGCGAGCGCATCGGGGTGATCGTGACACCACTGCACGCCGTCCTCGAACGATGCGGTGCGCAGCAGCGACGCCACCTCGCCCTGGTTCTCGGCGTATCCCGACGCCGCCAGCGACGAGACACTGACGATGGCCGAACCCGGCGGCATGCGCGGGATCAGCGCCTCGGTGAGATGGCGCGTACCGAGGAAGTCGATCTGGACCACCAGCAGGGGGTCACCGATGCCCGAGGACACACCCGCCACGTTGAACAACGCATCGACCCGACCGTCGAGCGCGGCGACGGCGGCGTCGATCGACGTCGGGTCCGACAGGTCGACGGCGTGAAACTCGGTGAGCTCGAACGCCGGTGGGCGCACGTCGAGACCGACGACGTCGGCACCCAGTTCGACGAGCTGGCCCACCAGCGCCGCGCCGATGCCCGATGCACACCCGGTGACGACGACACGTCGCCCGGCATAGCCGATGAGATTGCCGAACTCACCCACGGCCCGTCCCGTCGTTCAGTGTGCCGCCTCGCGTGCCTGCTTCTCCAGCTGCGCCGCCTGGACCCTGCCCTCGTTGATCTCCGCCATCGCCTCGGGGATCTCACTGGAGGTGAACTTGCCACCCTGACCGGTGGGAAGTCCTCCAAATGAGTAATTCTCGTCGAAACCGGGGGCCGTGGACGCCTCGCGCCGGGCCTCGAGCTTCTCCAGGACCGGAGCGAGCCGCGCGTTCTTCTCGGCGACGTGCTTCTCGTCGCGTTCGATGAACTCGGGCAGGATCTCCTTGCCCATCAGCTCGATCGACTCCATCGTGCCCTCGTGGCTGCGCGGGTTGAGCAGCAGGATGATCTCGTCGACGCCGCTCTCCTCGTACCCACGCAGGAACTCGCGCACGGTGTCCGGCGACCCGATGGCGCCGCGGCCGGGACCGTAGGCGAGCGACGGGTCCGCCTCGACCTCCTCGAGATAGCGCTCCCACACGCCGGTCCGGCCGGGGGTGTGCATGCCGGTCATGTAGTAGTGCATGATGCCGAAGGAGAAGAACCCGCCGCCGACGCCGAGCCGCTGCACGGCCTGCTCGTCGGTCTTGGCGACCATCATCGACAGGTCACCGCCGATGGCCAGGATGTTGGGGTTCATCAGCGGCGTGACGGGTGAGCCCTTCTCCTCGAGCTCGCGGTAGTAGCCGTCGACGCGGTCCCTGAGCGGACCGGGCCCGGTGTAGGCGAAACTCAGTGCGCCGATGGCCTTTTGGGCGGCCATCTGCACCGACGCCGGCCGGGTACACGCCACCCAGACCGGCGGGTGTGGACGCTGCAGCGGCTTGGGGACCACGTTGCGGGCGGGCATCTCGATGTGCTGGCCCTTGAAACCGGTGAACGGTTCCTCGGTCATGCACCGGATGGAGACCTCGAGCGCCTCCTCCCACTGCCCGCGCTTGTCGGCGGGATCGATGTTGAAGCCGCCGAGTTCGCCGACCGACGACGATTCGCCGGTGCCGAATTCGACGCGGCCGTTGGAGATCAGGTCCAGGGTGGAGACCCGCTCGGCGACGCGGGCCGGATGGTTGACCGCGGGCGGCAGGTGCATGATGCCGAAGCCCAGGCGAATGTCCTTGGTGCGCTGGCTCGCTGCGGCGAGGAACATCTCCGGGGCGGTCGAGTGGCAGTACTCCTCGAGGAAGTGGTGCTCGGTCAGCCAGACCGTCGAGAACCCCGCCTTGTCGGCCGCTTCGACTTCGTCGAGACCGTCGATGAACATCTGGTGCTCGTCGTCCTGCACCCAGGGCCGTGGCAGGGCGAACTCGTAGAACAGTGAGATCTTCATGGTTACCTCCGAGGGCTTTCGATCGTGGATTGGCTTGGTGTGCGGTCGTGCGAGGCAAGGTGTTTGGCGGCCACGTAGCCGAACGTCATCGCCGGGCCGATGGTCGCGCCGGCCCCCGCGTAACTGCGTCCCATCACCGCGGCGGTCGCATTGCCGGTGGCGTAGAGCCCGGCGATGACGGTGTCGTCCTCGCGCAGGACGCGGGCGAACTCGTCGGTGCGCAGTCCGCCGGAGGTGCCCAGGTCGCCGAGGATGATCTGGAAGGCGTAGTACGGCCCCTTCCCCAGCGGGCGCAGGTTGGGATTGGGCAGTGTCGGATCGCCGTAGTAGTTGTCGTAGGCGCTGTCACCGCGACGGAAGTCGTCGTCGTGGCCGGTGCGGGCGAGGGCGTTGAAGCGTTCGGCGGTCTGACGCAACTGCGCCGGCGGGACGCCGATCTCGCGGGCCAGCTCCTCGAAGGTGTTGCCCGTCCTGACGACACCCGAATCCAGCCAGGCCTGCGGTACCTTGCGTCCGGTCGGTACCGGCGCGAACGGCACCTTCGGGATGGGGAGATGGCCCGCGACGACGTAGCGGTGGAAGGAGCCGATGTCGGTGACGAGCCAGCACGGCACGTGTGCGACGCCGGTGCGCTGGCCGTCGATCATCGCGTGGGCGAAGTCCATGTACGGCGCGGCCTCGTTGACGAACCGCTTCCCGTCGCCGTTGACGACGAACTGCGACGGCATCATCCGTTCGTTGAGCATGAACTGCAGACGTCCATCCGGCCAGCAGATGGCGGGAAACCACCACGCCTCGTCGAGCAGGTCCAGTGACCCGCCGACCTTCTCCCCCGCGCGGATGCCGTCACCCATGGCGGCGGGATTGCCGAAGCTCCAGTCCTTCTCGAGTTCGGGGAGGTGTTCGCGACGCCATTCCATGTCGTGATCGAAACCGCCGGAGGCCAGGATCACGCCGCGGCGGGTGCCGATGCGCTGCGCGACGCCGTGGCGTTCCACGACGGCTCCGACGACGTGACCGTCGAGGTCGGTGATCAGCTCGGTCATGGGTGCGTCCAGCCACAGCGGGACGTCGTGCTCGGCCAGCGCCAGGCGCATCCGCGCCATCAGGGACTGTCCGATGGCGGCCATCCGGTCACCGAACACGTGGGCCCGGACCATCCGCCAGATGAGCTTCAGCAGCACCGCCTTGCCGCGCCAGTTCTGCCGCACCTGATAGAACAGCCGCAAGTCCTTGGGCGCGAACCAGATTCCCCTCGGTGCCAGGGCCAGCGGCGTCAACAGGTTGCGCTCCTCGTCGCCCAGCACGCGCAGGTCGATCTCGGGCACGTTGATCGTGCTCCCGCGTTCCGAACCGCCGGGCAGTTCGGGGTAGTAGTCGGCATACCCGGGCTTCCAGACGAATTCGAACCACCGGCTCGACTTCTCCAGGAATTCCATCATCTCCGGGGCCGCGTCGACGTACTGGCGCAGGCGCGCGTCGCTGACGAGGCCGCCGGTGATCTCCTTGAGGTAGGTGAACACGTCGTCGGGCGAGGGCTCGTAGCCGGCGCGACGCTGCGACGGGGCGCCGGGGACCCAGATGCCGCCGCCCGATAGCGCCGTGGAACCACCGAACTGCGCGGACTTCTCGACGACGAGGGTGTCGAGACCCTCCGCCGTGGCCGCGAGTGCGGCGGTCATGCCGCCCCCACCGGAACCGACGACGAGCACGTCGACCTCGTGGTCGAAGCCGGGGGTGGTCATGCGGTCACCGCCGTCCGGATCGCGAAGCCGGCGATCAACTCGGGCGCGGCGCGGTAGTAGCGCAGCCGGGTCTCGTAGGGGCCCTGGCTCGCCATCGCCGCGAAAGCGGCCAACCACGTACGGACTTCGTGTGCGGAGTTGCCCGCCTCGGCGGCGACCCACGCGTTGGACCAGGCGTCGACCTCCGCGCCCCGGTTGGTGTCGAGCAGCTCGAGCAGCGCCCTGTCCCAGTCGGGGTTCAGCGGTCGCAGCGCGCTGCCGCCGGCGGCGAAGTCGTGCGCAGCCGTCATCACCGCGCTCTGTCGCGCGCTGCGCTGCTCGGCGGTCATCGGCTCGCCGTGCACGATGCGGGCCAGCGCCGCCGGCGGTGCGGTCGCCAAGGTCGGCACCGGCGGATCATGCGACAGCCCACCCGAACCCACGACGAGGACCCGCCTTCCGAGGGAGGCCGCGAAGTGGCCGATGGCCGTGCCCAGTGCCCTCGTCCGCCTGAGCGGACCGAGCGGCGTGGCGACGGAGTTGACGAAGACCGGCAGCACCGGCACGTCGGCGACGTCGCCGAAGAGGGCCTGCAGCGGTTGGACGGTGCCATGGTCGACGTCCATGCTCGCCGAGACCGCGATGTCGACGCCGGCGTCCCACAGTGCTTCGGCGCACGCGGTGGCGACGTCGGCGGGCACGTTGAGCGGACCCGCGTAGGTGCCGTAGTCACCGACGCCGACGGCCGCAGTGCCGATGCAGAACGGTGGCATGAGCCGGTAGAAGAACCCGTTGTAGTGATCCGGTGAGAACGTCACGACCAGTTCGGGATCGAAGGCCCGGACGAACTCGGCCGCCGCTGCGACCGCGGAGTCGATGTCGTCGAGCAGTTCAGGTGGCGGTCCTGGCAGATTCAGCAGCGGGCTGTGCGACATGCAGCACAGGGCGAGTGACGTGGTCATGAACTTCCTTGCCTCCCTTCACGAGGTGGAGGACGTCGAACAGTGCAGCACTCAGCTCGGGCGCCAGTTGGGCGATGCAGGCACCGGCGATGCACCGGTCGGGCCGTAGGAACAGCACCGACTCGGCGTGGGCGTCGAAGAAGCCCTTGAGCGCACCGGTGCGGTCCCCGACGACGGTGACCTCGGAGTCGTCGTGGCCGGTCCAGTGCAGCTGGGTCGACGGCCGCAGCGCGAGAAACGTTGCGCCGAGCGCCTTCCACTGCGCGATCGCCTCGTCACCGAGGAGCGCGCGCGGATCGTTGTTCCACGCGAGCACGGCGAACCCGGGACCGATCACGTCGTCGAGGAGGACGTTCTGCGCGTCGCGGGTGTCGACGCGCGGCTGGATGAACAGCGTGCCGGTGGGCGAGGTGTCCGACGGCGCCGCGAGATGGGCGATGGCGCCGGACTCGTAGCGCGGCATCGGCTTGAACCGCATCTCCAGGACGTAGCGCTTGAGGGTCGGCACCGCCGACGCGGCCCGAATCAGCCCGTCGCGCAGGCTCGCAACGCGCGCGTTGGTCGGCGAGATGACCCGGCCGACCATGGTCGACAGGTCGATCATCGCGCGCGCATGCTTGCGTCTCTCGGCGTCGTAGGTGTCCA
Organism: Mycolicibacterium madagascariense; assembly: GCF_010729665.1. Classification (NCBI taxonomy): domain Bacteria; kingdom Bacillati; phylum Actinomycetota; class Actinomycetes; order Mycobacteriales; family Mycobacteriaceae; genus Mycobacterium; species Mycolicibacterium madagascariense. Next base: position 4,170,899 of record NZ_AP022610.1, read on the forward strand.
GCAGCCCGTCCCCGGCCTCGCCCTTGACGACGGCCGCCAACTTCCAGCCCAGGTTGGCCGCGTCACGGATGCCGCTGTTGTAGCCCTGCCCCTGCCACACGGGCATGAGGTGGGCGGCGTCACCGGCGATCAGCATCCGACCCTTGCGGAAGGCGTCGGCGATGCGCGAGTGGTGCGTGTACACGCGGTGCCGGATCACCTCGACGCGGTCGGGATGGGGCACGAACGGGGCGAGCATGCGCGTGATGAACTCCGGGCGCTCGACCTGCTCGTCGGTCTCGTCGGCGTGAATCATGAACTCGAAGCGGCGAATTCCGTGTGCGATCGAGATCGAGGCGTAGGGCCGCACCGGGTCGGCGCCGACCTCGCTGTTGGGGTGTCCGAGCGGATCGCTGGCCAGATCGACGACGAGCCAGCGCGTCGCCGAGGTGGTGCCCTCGAACGTCACGCCCATCAGCCGGCGCGTCGCACTGCGGCCGCCATCGCACCCGACGACGTAGCGCGCGGTGACGGGATCGGCCTCACCGGCGATGGCGACCCGCACGCCGTCGCGCGTCTCCTCGCACGACTCCATGGCACGACCCCAGCCCACCTCGACGCAGTCGAAGCGGTCGATACCCCTAAGCAGTTCCGCGTCGACCATCGGCTGGACGAAGCCATTGCGCTTGGGCCAGCCGAATCTCGCGTCGGGCGGCGCCATCTCGGCCAGCAGGCGGCGGCGACCGTCGTAGAACCGCAGGATCTGGTTGGGCACCGTGTGCGGCAGGACGTGCTCGACGACGCCGATCGACTGGAACGTCCGCAGCGCCTCGTCGTCGAGTCCGACACCGCGCGGGTAGTCGATGAGGGTGGCACGCTCGTCGACGACGAGGGTCCGGACCCCCTGCTGTCCAAGGATGTTGGCCAGGGTGAGGCCGACGGGCCCCGCCCCGACGATCAGGACGTCGGCGTCGTCTGCCATCAACGCCCCAGCAGGAAGTCGATGTGCAAGGCGTTGAACGTCTTGGCGTCCTCGTACTGCGGCCAGTGGCCACAGCCGGCCATCACGTCGAACCGTGCGCCGGGGATCATCGAGGCGATGCGGCTGCCCTCGCTGACGTCGGCGGTCGGGTCGTCGCTGGTCCACAGCACCATCGTGGGTGCGGTGATGGCGCCGTACTCCTTGGGGCCCAGCAGGTTTCGCGCCCTGATCTCCGGGTCCTGCAGCGCCATGATGTCGCTCATCGCGGCGACGAATCCGGGCTGACGGTAGATGCGCTGCCGGCTGGCGACGATGTCGTCGTAGTCCTTGGACTTGTCGGCCATCAACCACTTGATCCTGGCCTGCACCGTCTCCCAGGAGGGGTTCTCGGCCGCGGCCATGGACAGCGTGATGATGCGCTTCATGACCTCGGGGTCGGCCTGCGATCCGCCCGCGGTGTTGAGGACCAGTCGGTCGAAGCGGTCGGGATGATCGGAGGCGGCGCGCGCGGCGACCCAACCGCCGAGGGACTCCCCCGAGAGGTGGACGCGCTCGACGTCGATGGCGTCGAGCACCGCCAACAGGTGCTCGACGTAGTGCGAGATCTCCAGTGGGTGACCCGGTTTGTCGGTGTAGCCGTGGCCGAGCATGTCGATCGACCACGTCGAGAAGTGTTCGGCGTGGGCCTCGAGGTTGCGCACGTAGGCCTCGGCGTGGCCACCGGAGCCGTGCAGCAGCACCAGCGTTCGCTGATTCGTGTCGCCGGCATGGAGGTAGCGCGTGCGCACCCCGCCCGCGTCGAGATAGCCCTGGGAGAACGGGACACCCTGGAGGTCACTCCAGATGCTCTCGAACTCGCTCACGTGATCTCTCCCCACGTTCGGATGGAAATGCCGTTCTCTTTTATTGCAATCATTCTGTGCTAATATCGCACAGTGACGTGCACTATCCATAGAGCATCACTCTCGCGATGACGTCTGTCAAGCAACCGGGCCTGGCCGCCGATCGACTCGCCGCCGGCTCGCAAACGCTGGCCAGGGGCCTCACCGCGCTGCAGGCGGTCGCGAACTCACCCGCCGGGATGACCGCCCAGCAAGTGGCCGACCACGTGGGCGTGCACCGGACGATCGCCTATCGACTGCTGTCCACGCTGTCGCAGAACCGCTACCTGGTGAAGGGTGAGGACGGCCGCTACCGTCCGGCGGCGATGCTGGCCGCGCTCGGCGCGTCGTTCGACAACAACCTCCGGCAGCTGAGCGTGCCGACCCTGCGCACGCTCGCCGACGACCTCGGCACGACGGTGTCGTTGCTCGTCGCCGAGGGCGATCAGCAGGTGGCCGTGGCGGTCATCGTGCCGACCCTGGTCTTCTACCAACTGTCGTTCCACGAGGGCAGCCGTCACCCGCTGGACCGCGGCGCCGCGGGCATCGCGCTGCTGTCGAGCATGCCGCCGCGGCCCGGCGAGCGGGATCTGGTGCCGCTGACCCGCGAGCGGGGTTGGGTCATGACCCACGGCGAGGTCGAGCCCGACACCTACGGACTCGCCGTGCCGGTCAGGCGTCGACCGCCGTCACCGCCCACGTGCATCAATCTGATCTCCCACCGCGAGGATGCGCTGATCGGCGGGCGCGACGCGGTCATCGAAGCCGCCCAACGGCTTTCGGAAATCCTGGGCTGACGAAGGAGTGAGTGGTGAGTAGCGGAGCGGACCTGGAATTCGACGTCGAGACCGACGTCGTCGTGCTCGGCACCGGCGGTGCCGGCCTGACGGCGGCGCTGACCGCAGCGGCCGGCGGCGCCTCGGTTGCGGTGTACGAGAAGGCCGACACCGTCGGGGGCACCACCGCGGTCTCCGGCGGCATCGTCTGGATCCCCGCCCACGATCGCTCCCCCGACGGCGAACTCACGGTGGACGACGCCATGCGGTATCTGGAGGCGCAGTCCCTCGGCGCGATGGACACCGCGCTCGTCGAGACGTTCGTGCGCACCGGACCCGAGATGCTCGACTTCGTCGAGGCCCACAGTGAGCTCCAATTCGAGGTCGCCGCAGGCTTTCCCGACTACAAGCCCGAACTGCCCGGCGGCAGGCCCTCGGGCGGCAGGTCGCTCAACGCCAAGCCGTTCGACCTCGCCCGGCTCGGGGAGTGGAGCGATCGCATCACGTCGTTTCCCGCCGACTGGAGCAACGTGGGCATCGACGCCGAGACGCGGGCCAGGATCCACGCCTCGGTCGACGACGTCGACGGCGACTTCTGCGTCGCGGGCACCGCACTGGTCGCCGGCTTGCTGAAGGGACTGCTCGACCTCGGCGTCGTGCCGACCACCGGGGCCCGCGCACGCGAGCTGGTCGCCCGTGACGGCAGGATCGTCGGAGTGCGAATCAGCATGGACGGCATGGACGTTCGCGTCGGCGCCCGCCGTGGCGTGGTGCTCGGCACCGGGGGCTTCGAATGGGACCCCACGCTCGTCGACGCCTATCTGCGCGGCCCCATGCACGGTCCCGTCTCGCCACCGAACAACACGGGCGACGGCCTGCGCATGGCGATGGCCCACGGCGCCGATCTGGCCAACATGGGCGAGGCGTGGTGGGTGCCCATCGTCCAGATCCCCGGCGACACCATCGACGGGCATCAGCGCAGCCGCAGCGTGCGCCTGGAGCGCACGCGTCCCCGCAGCATCATCGTCAACCGGGCGGGCAAGCGGTTCCTCAACGAGGCGGGTGAGTACAACTCGATGGCGGGTCCATTCCACCACCTGGATCCGCGGTTCGGTTACCTCAACGATCCGGCGTGGATCGTGTTCGACTCGCTGCACCTGAAGAAGTACGGCTTCCTCGGCATCGATCCCGACGGCGTCGTGCCCGAATGGTTCTGCCAGTCCGCCGATCTCGCCGAGCTCGGCGAGAAGACGGGCATCGACCCCGACGGGCTGGCCCGCACCGTCGACGCGTGGAATGCCAACGTGGAGAACGAGACCGATCCCGACTTCGGCCGCGGCTCGAGCGCGTACGACGGGTACTGGGGTGACGACTCGGCCGCGACGCCCGCATCGAAGACGCTGGGTCCGGTCGACACCGCGCCGTTCTTCGCCGTCCCCGTCACCGTCGGTGCCATGGGCACCAAGGGTGGCCCGCGCACCGATGCCGACGCTCGGGTGTTGCACGTCGACGGCGACACGATCCCGGGTCTCTACGCCGTGGGCAATGCGATGGCGGGCGTGACGGGCAAGGCCTACGGCGGCGCGGGCGGAACCATCGGCCCCGCCATGGTGTTCGGCTACCGCGCGGGGCTGGCGCTCAGCCGGTGACCGTGCGCCGACACGGCGGCGATGAGGGATTCGCGCCGTCTTGCGCCTACGGTTCGGTCTTGGCCGTCGGCTGAACCGGCGGGGCCTCTCGCCAGTTGGGTAGGCCGTCGGTTTCGTTGGCGACGGGGAAGCCCCCGTTGTGCACCTGGACCCAGTGGCCGTGGTTGAGCTGGTGCATGGTGAAGCACGCGTTGAGGGAGTTGTAGAAGCCCTGGTTGTCCTGCGTCTGGTTGACCGACTCCTTGATCAGCAGCGCGGCCATCGTCGGCACCTTGGCGATGCGCCTGGCGAACTCCAGCGTCTTGTCTGCGAGTTCATCGGCCGGGAACACCTTGGACACCATGCCGAGCGCGTAGGCCTCCTCCACCGACAGCGAATCGCCAGTGAGCATGAGCTCCTTGGTCTTTCGCGCGCCGAACTCCCACGGGTGGGCGAAGTACTCGACACCGCACATGCCCAACCGCGTCCCGACGACGTCGGCGAAGGTGGTGTCGTCGGCGGCGACGATCAGGTCACACGCCCACATCAGCATCAGCGCGGCCGCATAGACGTCACCGTGCACCTGGGCGACGGTGATCTTGCGGAGATTGCGCCAGCGGCGGGTGTTCTCGAAGAAGTAGTGCCACTCCTGCAGCATGAGTTTCTCGGCGCCCGCGCGCGTCGCGCCGTTGACGCTGAAGCTCGGATGCTGGTCGGGCCCAGGCTGATACTCCGACATCATGGTCTTGGACCCGAGGTCGTGGCCGGAGGAGAACATCGGCCCGTTGCCACCGAGGATGACGACGCGGACCCTGTCGTCGGCCTCCGCCTCGAGGAAGGCCTCGTTCAATTCGACGAGCAGACCGCGCTGTTGGGCGTTGCGCTGGTCGGGGCGATTGAGCATGATCCTGGCGATCGTGCCCTCGTCGAGGGTCTCGTACGTGACGTAGCGGTAGTCGGCCATGTTCGGACTCTATTCCTCTGAGAAGGGCGTTACCGCCGGGGGTCGCGTCGCCCTCGCGAGCAGCCGCACACGTGCCGCGACACGCCGTATCAGGGGCATGTTCACGGCTGCTCGCGGGGTGTCAGAGCGACAGGAGGGTGGCCGACGCCGTGCCCGGCGCGCCGTAGACCTGGGCCAGGCCGACCCGGGGCGCACCCGGCACCTGGCGTTCACCGGCTTCGCCGCGCAGCTGGCGCACCAGCTCGTGCATCTGTCGCAGTCCCGATGCGCCGATGGGTTCGCCGTTGGCGATCAGGCCGCCGTCGGTGTTGACCGGTATCGAGCCGCCGATCTCGGTGGCGCCGTCGGCGATCAGCTTCTCCTGGTCGCCGTGGGCGCACAGTCCCGTCTCGGCCATGTGGATGACCTCGGCGCCGGCGTCGGTGTCCTGCAGCTGCGCGACGTCGACGTCCTCGGGTCCGATGCCGGCGATCTCGTAGGCGGCGCGCGCGGCGTACACCGTCGGCGAGAGATCCTCGTCGAGCGGCGCCGACGTGGCGTGGACCTCGTACGCGCCGAAGCGACGGGTGCGAATCTCGCTGGCGCGCACGAACACCGGCTTGTCGGTGTAGCGGTGCGCGATGTCGGCGCGGCACATGATCACCGCCGCCGCACCCTCGTCGGGCGCGCAGAACATGTACTGGCGCAACGGGTAGTTGAGCACCGGGGACGCCATGATCTCCTCGACCGAGATCTCCTTGCGGCGAAAGGCGTTGGGATTCTTCACGCCGTTGCGGAAGTTCTTGTTGGCCACCCGCGCCAGGGTCTCCTCGGAGATACCGTGCTGGTGCAGGTAGTGATTGGCCTTCATGCCGAAGAACTTGGTGGTGACGAACTGCCCGTTCTGCGCATACCACTGCGGCAGGGCGAGTTTGGCCGGGTCGTCGGTGAACGCACCGCGGGGGTGCTTGTCCAGGCCGACCGCGACGCCGATGTCGTACTTGCCCAGCCGGATGGTGTCGGCGGTCTGCTGGATGGCGCTGGCCGAGGTCGCGCAGGCGTTGAAGACGTTGGTGAAGGTGATGCCGGTGAGGCCGACGAGCCGCGTCACGGAGTCGGGGTTGGACACCTCGTAACTCCCGCCGAAGCCGAACTGCACGTCTTCCCAGGCGATTCCGGCATCGCCGAGCGCGGCGCGGATGGCCTGCGCGCCCATCTCCACGGCCGACGTGTCGAAGCGGCCGAACGGGTGGATGCCGACGCCGATGATGGCTACGTCATTGCTCATTGCGGGCTCCCTGTCTGAACCGGCTGGAACGCAAAGGTGACGATCTCGTTGCCCTCGGCGTCGGTGGCGAACGGGATGAACGTCAGCTCGACCTCCATTCCGAACGACAGCTTGGCCGGGTCGTTCTCCGTCAGCCGACCCTCGACGCGCACGACGTCGTCGAGTTGCACCAGGCCGACGCCGAACGGCACGAAGTCCTTGCCGGTGGGGCCGATGTAGGGTGCCCCGGGCGCGAAGCCCTGCGTCGTCCACGCGATCACGGTGCCCCGCCGCGGCAGCAGCACATCGCTCATCTGCGCCCTACTGCACTTGGGGCAGTGCGACTGCCGGGGGAACACCGTTGCCCCGCACGCGCCGCATCCGCTGCCGACGAGCCGAGCGTCCTCCTCCGGCCACGTCGAGATGCTGGCATCCATCGCCTTCTGCACACGGCCTCCTCAACGCGGGAAGAATACGTTGGCGAGATCGTACAACACGCTTTCCGCAAAGCGGTAAGCCCGTTCTCATCCGGGGTCGGGCCCGCCCAGCAGCGCCCTCGTCGCGGAGTAGACGTCGAGTTCGCCGTCGGCCACCCGCTTCGCCAGCCCGTCGAGACCGGGATGGACGCGCAGCGCGCTCTGCGCCAGTGAGAGCACCTGCGCGCGGGCCCGCGCGGCCCGTCGTTCGGGGTCGTCGGCACGCAGGTGGGCGTCGATGGCCTCGACGAGTTCGGCGATGCCCTCGTTGCGCGTGGCCACGATCTTGAGGATCGGCGCGCTGGTCTCGGCGTGCAGATCGCGCGCGGTTTGGTCGGCGCCGTCGCGGTCGGCCTTGTTGATCGCGACGATGTCGGCGACCTCCAGAAGCCCGGCCTTGGCCGCCTGGATGGCATCGCCGGCACCGGGATTGAGCACGACGACGGCAGGATCCGCGACGGCCGCGATCTCGATCTCGGACTGTCCGACCCCGACGGTCTCGATGAGGACGACGTCGTAGGACAGCGCGCCGAGCACCCGGATCGCGGCGGGCACGCCCTCGGCCAGGCCACCGAGATGGCCGCGGGTCGCGACCGACCGGATCAGCACGTCGGGGTCGTCGACGTGCGCGGCCATCCGGATGCGATCACCGAGGAGCGCGCCGCCGCTGTACGGCGACGAAGGATCCACCGCCAGCACGGCCACCCGTTTGCCCTGTCCGCGGTAGGCCGCCACCAGCACGGCGATCGTCGTCGACTTGCCCGCCCCCGGCGGACCCGTGATGCCGATCGTGCGCACCGGGTGGTGGCCGACGACCGCGAGAACCTCGCTGCGCCGGTCACTCTCGATCAGGCTCAGCAGCCGACCCACCGCGCGAGTCGATCCGTTGCGCGCCGCGGCGACGAGCTCCTCGATGGTCATCGACTGATCAGCTCCTCGCGTCGCGGCGACTGTATCCCCGCATCGGGACCACGGCTGGACCTTCCGACGACCGCTGCGGAGAATGTTATTCTCCAGATCCGAGAGGAATAGTCGCACGAAGGGGAGCTACGTGGATATCGAGGGCAATTCCGCCATCGTCGTCGGCGGTGCCGGCGGATTGGGCGAGGCGACCGTGCGCCGCCTGCACGCCGCGGGCGCCAAGGTCGTCGTCGCCGACATGGCCGACGACAAGGGCAAGGCCCTCGAGAGCGAGCTGGGCGTCCGCTACGTCCAAACCGACGCCACGTCCGAGGAATCGGTGCAGGCGGCCATCGCCGAGGCGGTAGCCCTTGGGCCACTGCGCATCTCGGTGGACACGCACGGTGGGCCTGCCAGCGGTGGCCGCCTCGTCGGCAAGGACGGCTCCGCGCTGGCGCTCGACGGGTTCAAGACCACGATCGAGTTCTACCTGACGGCCGTCTTCAACGTCATGCGGCTGTCCGCGGCGGCGATCGCACAGTCCGACCCCCTGGAGGAGGGCGGTCGCGGCGTCATCGTCAACACCGCGTCGATCGCCGGCTACGAGGGCCAGGTCGGCCAGCTTCCCTACGCGGCCGCCAAGGGTGGCGTGTTGGGCATGACGCTGGTCGCCGCGCGCGACCTGTCGCCGCTCGGCATCCGCGTGGTGACCATCGCCCCCGGCACCATCAACACGCCCGCCTACGGCAAGGCCGCCGACCAGCTCGAGCAGTATTGGGGCCCGCAGGTGCCGTTCCCCAAGCGCATGGGCCGCTCCACCGAGTACGCCCAGCTGGCGCAGAGCATCATCGAGAACGACTACCTCAACGGCGAGATCATCCGCCTGGACGGTGCCCTGCGCTTCCCACCCAGATGACGGCGCTCGACGGCAAGGTCGCGTTCGTCGCCGGGGCCAGCCGCGGCATCGGCGCGACGGTCGCCGAGGCGCTTGCCGCCGCGGGGGCCGCCGTCGTCGTCGCGGCGCGCTCCGAACGGCAGGGCAGGCTGCCCGGCACCATCGGCGCGGTGGCCGACCGGATCGTCGCCGCGGGCGGCCGGGCGCTGCCCGTCGCGTGCGACGTCACCAGCGAAGCGTCGGTGAACCACGCGGTCGACGCCGCGGTCACCGAATTCGGCGGCATCGACGTGCTCGTCGCCAATGCGGGCGTATTGTGGCTCGGCGCAATCGAATCCACGCCGCTGAAGCGATGGCAGCTGTGTCTCGACGTCAACCTCACGGGCGTCTTCCTCGTCACCAGGGCCGTCATCCCGCACGTGCGCGCCCGCGGCGGCGGCTCGCTGATCGCCGTGACGACCACCGGCGTGACGATGGTCGACCACGGAGCCAACGCCTACTGGGTGTCCAAGGCCGCCGCCGAACGGCTCTACCTCGGACTGGCGGCCGACCTGCGACCGGACAACGTCGCCGTCAACTGCCTGAGCCCGTCGCGGGTGGTGCTGACCGAGGGCTGGCAGGCCAGTGGCGGTGGCGTCGAGATCCCCCCCGACATGGTCGAGCCGCCCGAGGCGATGGCGAACGCGGCGGTGTGGTTGGCCCGGCAGGACGCGACGGGCGTCACGGGCACCGTTCAGCGCTCCGAATCCCTCGATCTCTCCGGCGAGCAGACGTAAAGGGCCCTGAATTGCCGTCATTGAGGGCCATTTGCGTCTGTTCGCGGGGAAGAAGTCAGCGCTTGGCCACCAGGCCGTCGACGATCCGGTTGAAGTCCGGCGTGCCGAACGACACGTACTCCGCGAGATTGGCGTAGTCCAGCGACGCCATGACGTTCTTCTCCAGCTGAATGTTCATCAGCCGCTTGGTGGCCTCGACGGCCTGCTGCGGCAGGGCCATCATCTTCTTCGCGCACGCGATGGCCTCGGCGAGCGGATCGGCGACGACGTGGTTGGCCAACCCCAGCTCGACGGCCCGATGCGCCTTGATCCGAACGCCGGTCAGCGCGAACTCCTTGGCCTGCAACAGGCTGATCTGCGACGGCCACACCAGCGGGCCGCCGTCGGCGGCGACCAGACCGATCTGCACGTGCGGGTCGGCGAAGTGCGCGGTCTCGGCGATGTAGACCACGTCTGAGAGCGCAGCGAGGCTGCAGCCCAACCCGACCGCGGGACCATTGACCGCGGCGATCACCGGGATGCGGCAGCGCACCATCCCGATGACGAGTTCCCTGCCGTGCTTGATCGTCTTCTGCCGCAACGCCTCGTCGTGCCGCAGCTCGTCGAGGTAGGTGAAGTCCCCGCCCGCCGAGAACGCCCGGCCCGCACCGGTGATCACGGCGGCGCGCGCATCGGCGTCCTCGTCGAGCGCGGCCCAGATCGTGGCCAGCCCGACGTGCAGGGCATCGTTGACGGCATTCAGCGCATCGGGTCGGTTGAGGGTGATGATCCGCAGACCGCCCTCGGCCCTGACGTCGATTTCGGCTGGCATGTCATACATTTCAGGCCCCCAGTCCCAGGATCCGCTGCGCGATGATGTTCTTCTGAATTTGGCTGGTGCCGCCCATGACGCTCTGGGCGCGGCTGTACATGTAGGCCTCGAACAGGTCTTTGTCACCGGTGCCCGCGGTGGCGAGCGCGGCGTGCCCGACGGACTGCTCGACCCACGTCATCAACAACTTGTCCAACGACCCCTGCGGTCCGTGCACGAGTCCGTCGAGTTGTTCGGACAGTCGCCGCCGCACGTGCAACCGCAGCATCTCGGTCTGCACCCACGCCCATGACAACTCCTCCGGTGGGGGTCCGTCGACGCGAGCCGCCAACTGCCGCACCAGCTTTCCGTACCGGGCCGAGAAGCCCAGCGTCGACGGCTCGCGTTCGTGGCTGACCACCGTCATCGCCAGCTTCCAGCCGTCGCCGGGCGCCCCGACCATGTGATCGGCCGGCACCCGCGCCCCGTCGAACTCGACCTGGCCGAATTCCTTGGTGACCCCGCTGATCATCTTCAGCGGCCGCTGCACGACGCCGTCCTGATGCATGGGCACGATGAACGCCGAGATCCCCCTGTGCTTGGGCACGTCCCTGTCGGTGCGCGCCAACAGCAGACACCAGTCGGCGACGTCGGAGTAACTCGTCCAGATCTTGTGGCCGTGGATCACGTACGCGTCCCCGTCGCGGACGGCCGTCGTCGTCAGCGACGCCAGATCGGACCCGGCGCCGGGCTCGCTGAACCCCTGACACCAGCGTTCGGTCCCGTTGATCATGCCGGGCAGGAACTTCTGTGCGAGGGCCGCGTCACCGTGGTGGCTGAGGCCGACGACGAGATACCCGAGGCTGGGCCGAGCGGGGGCGCCCGCCTTGGCGATCTCCTCGTCGACGATGACGTCGTACACCGGTGGAAGATCCTGTCCCCCATAGGCCTTGGGCCACGACGTGCCGAAGAAGCCGGCGGCGTAGAGCGCCTGGTGCCACTCCCCCGCCTTCGCCCAGTACTCGTCACCGGAGGTGGGGAACCGGCCCTTCTGTTCGAGCAGCCAGCCGCGCAGTCTGCTGCGGAAGTCGGCTTCCTCTGGAGAATCACGAAAGTCCAATGGTCAACTCCTCCAACGTGACCGGCCACGCCTCGGTGGCCGCGAGCACCCGGCGCAGGTACACGTGCGCGAGGCATTCCCAGGTATTGCCGATGCCACCGTGCACCTGAATCGACGTCTCGCACACCGTCCGGGCCGACCTGGCGCAGTAGATCTTCGCGATGCGGGCGGCCTCGACGGCCTCGGCGGGCGGCAGCTCGTCGACGGCCCACGCGGCGTGCCGCAGCACGCTGACGCACCCTTCGACGAGCGCGAGACCTTCGGCCAGCAGGTGTCGCACCGCCTGATAGGAGCCGATCGAGGCGCCGTACTGCTCGCGTATCTTGGCGTACTCGGTGGCCAGGGTCAGCGTGCCGCGAGCGGCGCCGACGACGTCTGCCGTCGTCGCGGTCAGCGCGAGCGCATACCAGCGCGCGGCGTCGTCGTGGGACAGCTCCGTCAGCTCGGCGGGTGACTCGACCACTCCGGCAAGGCTTCTGGTCAGGTCGACCGACTGCGGCTCCACGTCGGGCGCGGCCACCGCGCGACCGAGGCGACGGGTCAGGTCGTCGTGCAGGACGGGCCCGAGGAAGGGCACGTCGACGAGCCCGCGGGCGAATTCCTCGGCGACGAGGGCGACGTCGACGCCCGACGCGTCGTCGGAGCGCAGCGACCGCCAGCCCGTCGAGTCGACGGTCTTCTCCAGACGCGCCAAGCGCCCGTCGTCGTCGAGATCGGCGACCGATCCCGGCCCGAGGTCGTCGGCCAGTTTGGCCGCGGCCTCGCGCAGTTGTCGTTGTTCGGAGGTCAGACGGACGTCCACAGTCGCTCCTTGAGCACTCGGCGCAACACCTTTCCGGAAGGCAGACGGGGGATTTCGGGGACGAACACCACGTGGCTCGGCCTCTTGTAGGTGGCCAGCCGGTCGGCGACGAGGCCGATGAGTTCCTCGGCCGCCACCCCGCTGCGGCAAGCGACCGCCGCGACGATGGCCTCGCCGTCGGCATGGTCCGGCACCCCGAACACCGCGCAGTCGGCGACCGCCGGGTGCCCGTGCAGCACCGCCTCGATCTCGGCAGGCGCCACCTGGAACCCGCGGACCTTGATCATCTCCTTCGCGCGGTCGGTGATGCGGAGCCAGCCCTCGTCGTCGAGGTGGCCGACGTCGCCCGTGCGGTACCACCCGTCGTCGAACGCGTCCCCCGTCGCCTCTTCGGGCAGATATCCCGCCATCGCCGACGCGGACCGGACCTGAACTTCACCGGAAGCGTTGGCGGCCAACGGTCGTCCGTCGTCGAGGGACACGACGCGGATCTCGACACCGGGCACGGCGCGGCCCACGGTGTCCAGATGGCTGCCGTCCAGCGCGGTGCACGCGATCACCGGCAGCTCACTGGCGCCGTACGCACTCGCCCACCTCACCCCCGACCGCCGCGTCACCTCGGCGGCGACGCTCTGGGTCACCGGCGTGGCGCACCACATGACGTACCGCAGCGAGGACAGGTCGTAGGACTCCAGGGACGGGTGCGCGGCCAGCGCCAGTGCGATCGGCGCGACGGCCATCTCGATGGTGATGCGATCGGATTCCACGTGGCGCAGCATCTTCTCGACGTCGAAGCGGGGGTGCAGCCGCACCCAGGCACCGGCGTCGAGCGCGGTGGCGATGTTGAGCAGGCCGAGGATGTGCGACGGCGGGGTCATGATTTGCAAGCGGTCACTCGACGAGAGTGCCAGCGCCGCACGCCAATGCGTGATCGCCGTCGCGAATGCGCCGTGGGTGTGCCTGACCGCCTTCGGCATTCCCGTCGTACCGGAGCTGAACACGAACACCGCGTCGGCGGCCGGATCGACGGGCGCGAACTCCCGACGGCCGGGGGTGACGGGCTCGTCGAGGTGCAGCATCGGCATCGACTCGGCGAGGACCGGGCTGTCCCCGACCGCGTGCGTCGGTGCCGTCAACGCCAGCGCGTGCTCGACCTCGGCGCGCTTCCACGCCGTACTCACCAGGACGACCGCGGCCCCGAGCGCCCAGATGGCGTGTACCGCAACGACGAACTCCGGCCGGTTCGACGAGCCGAGGGCGACGCGGCCACCCGCACGCACACCGCGGTGTTCGAGCGCGGTCGCCATGCCGCTGATCAGTGCGTCGAGTTCGGCCCGCGTGTACTGCCGGTCGTCGAAGGCGAGGACGGGTACGTCAGTCATGACACCGAACCCCCGCCTTCCCTCGACCGGTTGAGAATATCCTATCGCTTATGGAGAATAGTATTCTCTTCAAGACAGAATGCCTATGCCAGGAGATTCGATGACCGCCGCACCCCGTCCGACCACCGAGGCCGGCGCCGACGTGACGATTCTCCTCGACCGCGCGACGACGACCGTCCCGCGCCGCGCCGGGGAGACCATCCTGGAGACCGCGCGTCGGGCCGGTCTGACGCCGCCGTTCTCCTGCGAGGCGGGCAACTGCGGCACGTGCATGGCCAAGCTCACCGAGGGTACCGCGACGATGCGCGTCAACGACGCCCTGATGGACGATGAGGTCGACGAGGGTTACGTGCTGACCTGCCAAGCGGTTCCGGATGCGGGGAACGTGGTCGTCGACTACGAGGACTGAACCTCCGCGGCGAGGGAGTGCTCGCCGAGCGACGGCGGCGCCCCGTAGGCGGGCCGGGCGCCGACGACGCGGATCGAGCTGCGCACCAGCCGGTAGTCCCCTGCCGACACCACGACCTCCGGGGTGTCGGCCAGCGCCTCGGGCAGCGTCCGCACCGCGGCCGCCGGGATGCCGAGCGGACGCAACCGCGCCTCCCACCCCAGCGCGGTGTCCCCGGCCAGCACCGCCGACACCGTCGCGAGCACGTCGTCGCGGTGGGCGGCCCGCTCGGCCATCGTCGGCCAGCCGGTGACGCCCGCCTCGGCGCAGAACGACCGCCAGAACCCGTCGTGGGTGATGAACAGCGCCAGATACCCGTCTCCGGTCGAAAACAGTTGCGCAGGAACGTAATACGAGTGCGCGCCGTTCGGGTAGCGCCGCGGCTCGACGCCGTCGTTGAGGTAGGCCGACGCCCGGTAGTTCAACTGCGAGAGCATGACGTCGCGCAGCGAGACGTCGACTTGACCACCGCGGCCGGAGACGATCATCGCCAACAGCCCGATGGCCGCGGTCAATCCGGTCGAGTTGTCGGCCGACGAGTACCCCGGAAGCGTCGGCGCCGCGTCGGGATCGCCCGTCAGCGCGGCGATTCCGGTGGCCGCCTGGATGACGTAGTCGAACGCGGGGTCATCGCCGGCCTCCAGGCCGTATCCCGTCAGCGCCACGCAGACGATCTTCTCGTTGTGCTTCCGCAGCGCCTGATAGGTCAGGCCGAGCCGGTGGATGCCCGACGGCTTCAGGTTCACCAGCAGCGCGTGTGACTGCGCCACCAGCTCGCCGAGCCGACGCTGACCCTCCGGCGTCGCGAGTTCCATTACCACACTGCGCTTTCCGCGGTTCAGGCTCGCGAAGTAGCTGGCGCTGACCTGTCGGGAGATGTCGCCGCCGGGTGGCTCGATCTTCGTCACCTCGGCGCCGAGATCGGCCAACATCATGGTGGCGTACGGCCCCGCCAGCATGTGCCCGACCTCGAGGACGCGGATCCCCGCCAGCGGACCGGCGGGCAGCAGCGGAGCGACCGGGGGCTCCGGCCGGGTCACCGCACCGCCTTGGCGAGCTCCCCGATGATCTCCCGCGTCCGGTACTTCGAGGCGATGAGCTCGTCGCGGGTGTCGCCGATCGGCAGCAGCCGCACCGACAGATCCGTCACCCCCGCATCGGCGAAACCCCGGAAACGCCGCAGGATCGATTCGACGTCACCCGCGGCCAGGAGGTCCCCGACGTTGCGGGCATCGCCGCGGTCGAGCAGCTTCTGGTAGTTCGGCGACGTCTCCGCTTCGGCGAGAATGCGATTGGCGCGCTCCTTGGCAGCGTCGATCTCGGAGTTGGCGCACAGGCAGACCGGGATGCCCGCCACGATGCGCGGCGCCGGCCGTCCCGCGTCGGCGGCGGCCTTGGTGATGCGCGGTGCGATGTGCTCGCCGATGGCGCGCTCGTCGGCCATCCACAGCACGGTGCCGTCGGCGTGCTCGCCGGCCAGCTTGAGCATGACCGGACCGAGCGCGGCCACCAGGATCGGCAGCGGCGCCACCGGCGGCAGGTCCAGCGGATTGTGCACGGTGAAGCTGTCGTTCTCCACGTCGATCATGATTTCCCGGGTCGCTCCGCTCCTGCCCTCCGAGGGTCCCGGGTTCCCCAGCGCAACGTGCAGCACCTCCAGGTAATCGCGCGTGTAGGCCGCCGGCTTCTCATAGGGCAGGCCCAGCATGTCCTCGATGATCCAGTGGTGCGACGGTCCGACCCCGAGCGCCAATCGGCCGTTCGCGACGGCGTGCACCGACAACGCCTGACGGGCCAGCGCGATGGGATGCTGTGCCTGCAGGGGCACCACGGCCGTGCCGAGTTCGATCCGCGACGTGTGCGCGGCCATCAGCGCGACCATCGTCAGGCAGTCGAAGTCGTTGGGCACCTGCGGCATCCACGCGGTGTCCAGCCCGGCCGACTCGGCCCACTCGACGTCCTTGACCAGCTTGGCGACCTTCTTGGCCGAGTCCCCGCGCTCGGCCCCGATCATCACGCCGAGTCTCATGCGTCCACCTCGTCCGTCAGCGCCCGTACCCCGGTCACCAGGTCCTCCAGCGGCGTGCCCGTCGGAAAGACCGCGGCCGCACCGACGTTCAGCAGTTTCGCCACGTCGGCCTGCGGGATGGTGCCCCCCACCACCACGGCGATGTCACCCGCGTCGGCGGCGCGCAGGGCGTCCACCACGCGAGCCGTCAGGGCGACGTGGGCGCCGGACAGAATCGAAAGACCCACGAGACTGACGTCTTCCTGCAGGGCGATCGAGACGATGTCCTCGATGCGCTGGCGGATGCCGGTGTAGACGACCTCGAAGCCCGCGTCGCGCAGGGTGCGGGCGACGATCTTGGCGCCGCGGTCGTGACCGTCGAGGCCGGGCTTGGCCACCAGCACGCGCGTGCCCATCAGAACACCACCGGCTGCTGGAATTCGCCCCACACGGCCTTCAGGGCACTGACCATCTCCCCCACGGTGCAGTAGGCGTTGGCGCAGTCGATCAGTCGGTGCATCAGGTTCTCGTCCCCCTCCGCCGCCGAGGACAGCGCCGCCAGACTCTCCTCGACCGCCAGGTCGTTGCGGTCGGCCTTCACCCTGGCCAGGCGTTTCAGTTGGACGTCACGGCCCTCGGCGTTCAGCTCGTAGGTGTCGATGTCGGGTGCCGGTTCGTCGGTGACGAACCTGTTGACGCCGACGACGGGGCGCTCGCCGGACTCCACCTCGTGGTGGATCTTGAAGGCCTCGTCGGCGATCAGGCCCTGCAGGTAGCCGTCCTCGATCGCGGCGACCATGCCGCCGTGCGCGTCGAGGTCGTCCATGATCTCGACGATCCTGGCCTCGGTCGCGTCGGTGAGCGCCTCGACGAAGTACGAGCCGCCGAGCGGGTCGGCCACCTTGGTCACGCCGGTCTCGTAGGCGAGGATCTGCTGGGTGCGCAGCGCGAGCGTGGCGGACTCCTCGCTCGGCAGCGCGAAGGGCTCGTCCCACGCCGCGGTGAACATCGACTGCACGCCCCCGAGGACGGCGGCCATGGATTCATACGCCACGCGCACCAGGTTGTTCTGGGCCTGTGGCGCATACAGGGACGCACCGCCGGCGACGCAGCCGAAGCGGAACATCGACGCCTTGTCGGTCGCGGCGCCGTAGCGCTCGCGCACGATCGTCGCCCAGCGGCGTCGGCCCGCCCGGTACTTGGCGATCTCCTCGAAGAAGTCGCCGTGGGTGTAGAAGAAGAACGAGATCTGCGGTGCGAACTCGTCGATGGTCATCCTGCCGCGCTCGACGACGGTGTCGCAGTAGGTCACTCCGTCGGCGAGGGTGAAGGCCATCTCCTGCACCGCATTGGCGCCGGCATCGCGAAAGTGCGCGCCCGCCACGGAGATTGCGTTGAACCGCGGCACCTCGGCCGCACAGAACTCGATGGTGTCGGCGATCAGCCGCAGCGACGGCTCGGGCGGCCAGATCCACGTGCCGCGCGACGCGTACTCCTTGAGGATGTCGTTCTGAATGGTGCCCCTGAGCTTCTCCCGCGGTACGCCCTTCTTCTCGGCGGCCGCGACGTAAAAGGCCAGCAGGATCGCCGCGGTGCCGTTGATGGTGAAGCTGGTGCTGATCTGGTCCAGCGCGATGCCGTCGAAGAGGATCTCGGCGTCGGCGAGCGTGTCGACGGCCACGCCGACGCGACCGACCTCGTCGCCGTACTCGGCGTCGTCGGAGTCATACCCGCACTGGGTCGGCAGATCGAGTGCGACCGACAGGCCGGTGCCGCCCTGGCCCAGCAGGTAGCGGTAGCGCTGGTTGGATTCCTCAGCGGTGCCGAAGCCAGAGTACTGCCGGAACGTCCAGGTCTTGCCGCGGTAACCGGAGGCGAAGTTGCCGCGCGTGAACGGGTAGTGGCCGGGCGGCGGCGGTTCGGTCGCGCGGTCGCCCGGTCCGTACACCGGCTCCAACGGTATGCCCGAGGGGGTCTGCACCCGCGTTGTGACGTCGTCGCTCATCGAGGATAACGTACTTGCTGAAAATGAGAATGCCAATACCGCTTAATGGAAATCGACAACGGGTTCCACGTCCCGCAGCATGTCACCCGCGGTGCCTCCGGCCGCGCCGTCGACGCTCGCCAGGCCGGTTCGGCGATGTGCGAGCATGACACTTGCATAAAAGGAGAATGGCCCTATCGTTCGACTACCATCGGGGCAGCAATCACGAGGAGAGACCATGGCAGGCCAGCAGCACCCGCTCGCCGACCGCACGCTGGTGGTGTCGGGCGGTAGCCGCGGCATCGGGCTCGCGATCGCCGTCGGGGCGGCCAGGCTCGGCGCCAATGCCGTCCTCCTGGCCAAGACGAGCGAGCCACACCCGAAGCTGCCCGGCACGGTGCACACCGCGGTCGCCGAGGTCGAGGCCGCCGGCGGCAAGGGCCTGGCGGTCGTGGGCGACGTCCGCAACGAAGAGGACGTGCAACGCGCGGTGGACGCGGCCGTCGAGCGCTTCGGTGGCATCGACGTCGTCGTCAACAACGCCAGCGCCATCGCCACGGACCCGACCGAACGGCTGTCGGCCAAGAAGTTCGGCCTGATGATGGACGTCAACGTCCGGGGCACGTTCCTGCTGACCAAGGCCGCGCTGCCGCACCTGCGAAACTCGCCCAACGCCCACGTCGTGACCCTGGCGCCGCCGCTCAACCTGACCCCGCGGTGGCTGGGCGCGCACCCGTCGTACACCCTGTCCAAGTACGGCATGACGCTGCTGTCACTGGGCTGGGCGGCCGAATATGCCGACGCCGGAATCGGATTCAGCTGCCTGTGGCCCCAGACTTACATCGCGACGTCGGCGGTGACGAACCTCGCCGACGGCGCCGCCCTCCTCTCGACGTCGCGCAGTCCGCAGATCATGGCCGACGCCGCGGTCGCCATCCTCACCAGATCGGCGGCCGAGGTCAACGGGAAGTGCCTCATCGACGCCGACGTCCTCGCCGAGTCCGGTGTCACCGACCTGGCGTCGCGCTACGGCGGCGGGGACCACCCCACGTGGGACATCTTCGTCGACGCTCCGGTGGTCGCATCGTGAGCATCTCGCTGCTGCTGGAGATGGCGGTGTCGGGCGAACCCGACAGGACGGCGGTGGTCTCCGGCGAGATGCGACTCACCGCAACGGAATTGAGCGCGCTCGCCGACGGCGGGGCCGGCGTGATCGCGGCCTCCGGCGCCCAGCACGTCGCCTACGTCGGCACGGGCGGGGCACTGCTGCCGCTGCTGCTGTTCTCCGCCGCGCGCGCCGCGGTGCCCCTGACGCCGCTGAACTACCGGCTCTCCGCCGACGGACTGCGCGCCCTGCTCGACCGGTTGCCCGATCCGCTCGTCGTCGTCGACGACGAGTACCGCGACGCCGTCGGAACCGGCTACCGCGTCATGGAGTCGGGCGAGTTCGTCGCCGCCGCGCGCACGGCCGATCCGGTCGCCGAGTTCGCCGACCCGGACGCGGTGGCGGTCGTGCTGTTCACCTCGGGCACCACGTCGAAGCCCAAGGCCGTCGAGCTGACGCACAACAACCTGACGAGCTACATCACCGGCACCGTGGAGTACGCGTCCGCCGAACCCGGTGACGCCGCGTTGATCTGCGTTCCGCCCTATCACATCGCCGGGGTGTCGGCCGCGCTGTCCAACCTCTATGCGGGCCGAAAGATGGTGTACCTGACCAATTTCGACGCCGGTGAGTGGGTCAGGCTGGTCGGCACCGAGAACGTCACCTCGGCCACGGTCGTGCCGACGATGCTCGACCGCATCGTCGGCGTGCTCGACGACACCAAGGCCACGCTGCCGTCGCTTCGGACACTGGCCTACGGCGGGTCGAAGGTGGCCCTGCCGCTGGTGCGGCGGGCGCTGTCCCTGCTGCCG
Organism: Mycolicibacterium madagascariense; assembly: GCF_010729665.1. Lineage (NCBI taxonomy): Bacteria > Bacillati > Actinomycetota > Actinomycetes > Mycobacteriales > Mycobacteriaceae > Mycobacterium > Mycolicibacterium madagascariense. The sequence continues at coordinate 4,190,853 of NZ_AP022610.1, forward strand.
GACGTCGGCTTCGTCAACGCCTACGGCCTCACCGAGACCAGCTCGACGATCGCCGTCCTCACCCCCGACGACCACCGCGCCGCGCTGGCCGCCACCGACGCCGCGGGCCTGCGCCGACTCGGGTCGGTCGGCCAACCCGTCCCGGGCATCGAGGTGCAGATCCGCGCGGAGGACGGCACCGTCCTCTCCCCCGGCGAGATCGGCGAGCTGTTCGTCCGGGGCGAACAGGTGTCGGGCCGCTACACCGACATCGGCTCGGTGCTCGACGACCAGGGCTGGTTTCCCACCCGCGACGTCGCCATGCTCGACGAGGACGGCTACCTCTTCCTCGGCGGACGCTCCGACGACACCATCATCCGCGGTGGCGAGAACATCGCCCCCGCCGAGATCGAGGACGTCCTCGTCGAACATCCGCACGTGCGCGACTGCGCCGTCGTCGGACCGGAGGACCCCGAATGGGGGCAGATCATCGTGGCCGTCGTGGTCCCCACCCCCGGCACCGAACCCGACGCCGAAGACCTGCGCGCCTACGTGCGCGCGCAGCTTCGCGGATCGCGCACGCCCGACCGCGTAGTGTTCCGCGACGAACTCCCCAGCAACGCCACCGGCAAGGTCCTGCGCCGGGAACTCGTCGCCGAGCTGAACGAATCGAGCAAGGAGTCAGCATGATCAAGAACGGCACCCGCCTGCAGAGCCAGGTCTGCGACACCCAGGTCATCGTCGTGCGCAGTGCCGACAGCCTCGACGACCTGCGCGCGGGCGGGGCTCCCATGGTGCCGGTCGGCTCCGACGCCGCCGCCGATCTGACGCTCGACCCCGCGCTCGCCGACGGCACCCTGATGGGCAAACGCTACGTCGACGACGCCGGCGCCGAGGTGCTCGTCACCAAGGCCGGCCAGGGCACGCTCAGCATCGGTGCCACCCCGCTGTCGATCAAGGAGGCCAAGCCGCTGCCCGCCAGCGACTAGCCCACGCCCCCGCCGAGACTGCGGGGAGATCGCGATCTTCCGCCGACGAGCGATCTGGCAGCAGTCTCGCCAGGGTTGGGCGCGCGGGCGAACCGCATCAGGCATCCTTGGCGCGTGAACGTCGACGCGCTGCTGCAGACCATCCCGCCCTTCGCGGTGTACGTGGTCGTCGGTCTGGTGATCGGGCTGGAGAGCCTCGGGGTCCCGCTGCCGGGTGAGATCGCGCTCGTCAGCGCGGCCCTGCTGGCGTCGCACCACACCCTCGCCATCGACCCGATCGGCGTCGGCGCCGCAGCAACCATCGGCGCCGTCGTCGGCGATTCGATTGGCTACACCATCGGCCGTCGCTACGGCATGACCCTCTTCGAACGTCTCGGCCGCCGCTTCCCCAACCACTTCGGGCCGGGGCACGTCGCGCTGGCCAAGCGCTTCTTCACGCGCTGGGGCATGTGGGCGGTGTTCTTCGGACGCTTCATCGCGCTGCTGCGGATCTTCGCGGGTCCGCTCGCGGGCGCACTCAAGATGCCGTACTCACACTTCCTGGCCGCCAACGCATCCGGTGGCCTGATCTGGGCGGGCGGCACCACCGCGATCGTCTACTACCTCGGCCTGGCCGCGGAGAAGTGGCTGTCGCGCTTCTCCTGGATCGGCCTGGTCCTCGCGGTCGTCGTCGGCGTGATCGTCACGCTGGTCATGCGCGACCGCACGTCCAAGGCCATCGCCGAGCTCTCCGACGAACACGACTGGGACTCGCTCAAGGAGTCCTGACGACGCGGCCCGTGCGTGCGGGCGTCGCGTTGACGACGTCGTCGGTGAAGCGCTGCAGCACCAGCGCCTGCGTGGCCTTGAGGTGTCGCCGGGTGATGTCGGCGGCCTCCTCGGCCCGGCCCGCGGCGATCACCTCGACGAGTCTGCGGTGCGTGCGCACCGCGGCCCGCGCGCCACTCGGCGACGGGTACTCCCCGCGCGTCGTGCGGATCGCCGCCCACTGCTGCTCCTGCGCCGACCACAGCGCAACGAGGCTGCGCACGACGTAGCGAATGGTGTCGTTCGGGGTGAACGCGACGACGAGGTCGTGGAACTCCCTGGCGATCCTGGTGAACGCGACACCGTCGGACACCGCGTCCGCCGAGGCGTCGACGTTGGCGGTCAGCGCGGGCACGACGGTGCGCTCGCGGTCCGCTCGCCGGGCCACCTCGGCCGCGCACATCGGCTCCAGCAGCAGCAATCCCCCGGCCAGATCGCCGAGCGTGACGCCCGAACCCTGGAGCAGCAACCCCAGGTGGTAGGCGCCGGTGGCCTGATCGGGCCGATGCACCTCGGCACCCCCGACACTGCCCCGCCGCACCGTCACCAGTCCCTCGGTCTCCAGGATGCGCAACGCCTCCCGCACCGAGGGGTAGCTGACGCCGAAGTCGTTCACCAGTTGGTCCTGCGTGGGCAGTCGGTCCGCGGCGCGGCCGGACAGGATGCGCTCGCGCAGCTCGGCCGCGACGGTCTCGGCGATGCGGCGCTGCGGGGTCCGTCCGGTAGGCACGAAATGAATACTAGCAATCCTTATAAGGATTGCTCTACGATCGTGGCGTGGACTTCGAGATGGGTCATGCGGCGACGGAGCTGCGCCACGAGCTGCGCGACCTGGTGAAATCGCATGTGCCAGAGGACTTCCTGGGTGCCTTCACGTCCGACCCCGCCGATCTCGAGGTCGCCCAGGGCTTCTGCCGCCTGCTGGCCGAGCGTGGCCTGCTGTGCATGTCGTGGCCCGAGGAGTTCGGCGGGCGCGGCTCGTCGGTCTGGGAGCAGACCGTGGTGCGCGAGGAGATGTGGGCCCACCACGAACCGCGCGGCGCGCAGTACATGGGCGTCAATTGGGTCGGGCCGACGCTGATGCGCCACGGCACGCCCGCCCAGCAGCGCACGCACCTGCCCCCGATCGCGCGCGGCGAGGTCATCTGGTGTCAGGGGTTCAGCGAGCCCGAGGCGGGTTCGGACCTGGCGTCGCTGCGCACGACCGCGACGCGCGACGGCGACGGCTGGCGCATCAGCGGCCAGAAGATTTGGACGTCCTACGCGACGATGGCGCAGTGGTGCTTCCTGCTGGCCAGAACGACGCGCGGCGGCAAGAAGCAGGCCGGCCTGACGATCTTCCTGGTGCCGATGGACGATCCCGCCATCACCGTGCGACCGATCGGCACGATGCTGGGCCCACACCATCTCAACGAGGTGTTCCTCGACGACCTGCGCGTCACCGAGGCCGACGTGCTCGGCACGGTCGACGACGGGTGGTCGATCGTCGCGGACGTGCTGTCCTTCGAGCGGCTCGGCATCGCGCGCTACGCCCGCTGCGAGCGGCTGCTGCAGCTGGCGCCCGATCAACTCGGCGAGCGGTGGGCCGAACTGCCCGCCGAACTGCGCGGCCGCTGGGCCCGCATGCTGACCCACTGCCGGCGCGCCCGGCTGCTCGCGTATCGGCTGGTGTCGCTGCAGAGCGAGGGGCGCGTCCGGCCCACCGACGTCGCCGCCTACCGCATCGCCGTCACCAAGCTCGACCAGGACAGCGCGGAGGTGTTGATGGAGATCGCGGCCGAGGCGCCCGAGGACGGCACGGAGCTCTTTCGCCGCGAGGTCGACGACCACTGGCGGTACTCGCAGGCCGCGACCGTCTCCTCGGGCAGCATCGAGATGCAGCGCATCCTGCTGTCGCGCGCCCTGCTGGCGGCGACGTGATCACCGATCTGGGCGCCGAGGCGACGGAGTTCGGGCGCCAGGCACGTCGGGCGTTCGAGGCCGCCGGGGGTGATGCGCTGGTGCAGCAGGCGCAAGCCGATCCGGCCGCCCGCGAGGCGCTCGTCGGCCCGGTCCTCGCCGGCCTCGGGGCATGGGAGCTCGAACCCCGCGGGGACGCCGACCAACTCGAGGCGGCGGCCGCGCTGTGCCGCAGCGCGGGCTACTGGGCCCTGCCCTACCCCGTCGCCGAACGCCTGTCCCGCACGGCTTCCGACGACGGGTTGCTCGTCGTCGCCGACACACGCCCGTCGGCCGCCGTCGCGGGAATCGAGATCGCCTGGGGCGCAGTGTCATTGGCGGGTCGTCGCAGCACCGCGGTCGCGAGCGGGGCGCCGGGCGCCGCCTTCGTCACGCGGCTCGACCTGACGCCTGCCGCCGGCGACGGCACCGCAGACCTTCCACTCGCGCTCCTACTGCCGTGCTGGACGCTGCTCGGAATGCTGGACCGGGCCATGGAACTCACCATCGCCCACGTGCGGATGCGCCAGCAGTTCGGTCAACCGCTGTCGGCCTTCCAGAGCGTCCAGTTCCAGCTGACCGACGGCGAAGTCGAGCGGGCGGGACTGGAGATGCTGGCCAAGTACACGACGTGGAGCGTGGCGCAGGGCAGCGACGACGCACTGAACGACGCGCTGGCACTGCGGATGGCCGCGCTGGAGGCAGCGGAGCTCGTCTTCAGGGTGACCCACCAGCTGCACGGGGCGATCGGCTTCTGCGACGAGACCACGCTGTCGTGGCTGTCGCGCTACAGCCAGCCGCTGCGACGGCTGCCGCTCGGGCTCTCGGCGACCCGGGCCCTGCTCACCGAAGGCGTTGGCGCCCAGGGGTTGACGGGCCTCTTCGGCGCGGCGCGCGAGGCCGTGTCGTGACGGACCTCGCCGCCTTTCGCGACCGCGTGCGCGCCTGGTGCGGGGAGCACGTCCCGGCCGACTGGCGCGACCAGCAGACCGGGGTGACCGACGACGAGTTCGTCGCCTTCCAGAAGGCGTGGTTCGCCGAACTGCACTCCGCGGGCTTCGCGGTGCCGCACTGGCCGCGCGAGTGGGGCGGCGGCCTGTCGGTGGCCGAGCAGATCGTCCTCTACCAGGAGCTCGCCGCCCACGATGCGCCACGACTGGTGCTGGCGTTCGTGGGCATCCACCACGCGGCGTCGACCCTGCTGGCCGCGGGCACCGAGGCGCAGCGCCGACGACACCTGCCGGCGATCCTCGACGGGGAGATCTGGGTGCAGGGCTTCTCCGAACCCGAGGCGGGCTCCGATCTCGCCTCGCTGCGCACGACCGCCCGCAGGATCGACGACGGATACCTCGTCAACGGCCAAAAGCTCTGGGCCAGTGGCGGACTCTACGCCGACTGGTGTCTGCTGCTGGCCCGCACCGACCCCACCGCGCCGAAGCGCAAGGGCATCTCCTACTTCCTGCTGGACATGACCTCGCCGGGCATCGACGTGCGCCCCATCCGCAACGCCGTCGGCGAATCCCACTTCTGCGAGGTGTTCCTCAACGACGTCGTCATTCCTCCCGATCACCTCATCGGCGCCGAGAACGCGGGGTGGCAGGTGGCCCAGTCGACCCTCGGCGCCGAGCGCGGCATGACGATGCTCGAACTGGCCGAGCGACTGCGCAACGTCGGCTTCCGCCGGCTGGTGGGCGAGTGCGCCCGCCCGCGGCCGGACGGGTCCCGCCCGCTCGACGACTCCGCGGTCACCGATCGGCTGGCCCAGTTCGAGATCGAGATCGAGGGCCTGCGGGCGCTGTGCCGCAACGTGGTCGAGGGTCATGACTCGGGTGCGGTGGGGCCCGCGGACCCGTCGATCGTCAAGCTCTTCTACAGCGAACTGCTGCAACGACTTACGGACTTCGCGACCGACGTCTCCGGCCCGCGGGCCCACACCGTGCTCGCCAAGCCGATGTCCAGCGGCTGGGAGTCCGGCGCGTGGGCGCTGGACTTCGTCGGGTCGTGGGAGTGGACGATTCCCGGTGGGAGCAGCGAGATCCAGCGCACCATCATCGGCGAGCGGGGCCTGGGGCTGCCGCGGGAACCGGTGGGCGCGTGAGCGATCTGCGGGAGTTCCACGACGACATGCGCGGGGTGGCCCGCGACGTGTTGGCCAAGGGCGCCCACTGGCAGCAGGTGGTCGACGCCGGTTGGTCGGCGCTGGAGGTGCCCGACGCACTCGGCGGCGCGGGGGCCTCCTTCGTCGAGACGGCCATCGTGCTCGAGGAGCTCGGCCGGGCCGCGGCGGCCACCCCCTACCTCGGCACGACGCTGGCCGTCGGGGCCCTGACGGCGTTGGCGCCCAACGATTCCCGCGACGCGCTGCTGCAGCGCATCGGTGCGGGTGCGACGGCGGCGGTGGCCACCGGCTTCACCGTCTCGGCCGGTCGGGTGTCGGGGTGCGCCGAGTTCGTGCCCGACGCCGGCGGGGCCGACGTCGTCCTGCTCCTCGCCGAGGCCGCCGGCACGCCCGTCGTCGCCGTGGCACCGGGGCTCCTCGTCGCCGCGCAACCGGTGCTCGACGAGACGCGATCGCTCGCCACCGTGATGGCCGACGGTCTCGACGTCGCCCAATCCTGGCCGCTGCCAAGCGGTGTGGCGGCACTTACGCACCGCGCCGCCGTCTCGATCGCCTGCGACAGTCTCGGCGCCGCGGAGGCGATGCTCGCCGCGACCGTCGACTACGCCTCGGTGCGCAGGCAGTTCGACCGGCCGATCGGATCGTTCCAGGCCGTCAAGCACGCGTGCGCGGACATGCTGGTGCAGCTGTCGGTGTCCCGGCAGCTGGTCGTCGCGGCCGTCGAGGCGATCGCCGCCGGCGAGGACGCCGGGGTCGTGGCCGCGATGGCCAAGTCCCATGCCACGGCCGCGGCGGTCGACGTCGTCGGCAAGGCCATGCAGTTGCACGGCGGCATCGGCTACACGTGGGAGAGCGGCGTGCACGTGTACCTCAAGCGCGCGATGCTGAACCGTGCGCTGTACGGCTCACCGGCGCAGCACCGTCGGTCGCTGGCCGCCCGCTACCGCCGAGACCACGGTATGTGACGTCAGAGGCCACGAATCCGTCAGAAACCGTAGTCTCGGCGCGTCGGTACCCCGGCGTAGGGTCGAAAACGTGGCACTACCAGGATTGACCACCGTTCGCGACGGCATCGGCGATCGCCTGTTCGGCATGGTCGCGGGGCCCGAGGGTCCGGCCAACCGTTCGCGCATCCATGACACCCCCGGCCCCCGCTGGTTTGCCGAGGACCGCCCCATCCGGCGCGTGCACGGCGACGCGTCGATGTTCGTCGGCGGTCTGCGCGCCCTGCTGCTGCAGTCGCTGCATCCGCTGGCGATGGCCGGCGTCGCGGGGCACTCGGACTACCGCGGCGATCCGTGGGGGCGGCTGCAGCGCACCAGTACCTTCCTCGCCGTGACGACGTTCGGCCCCGCCGACGACGCGCAGCGCGCGGTCGATCAGGTCCGCGGCATCCATCGTCGGGTGAAGGGCATCGCGCCCGACGGTCGGCCCTACGCCGCGTCCGACCCGCATCTGCTGGAGTGGGTGCACATCGCCGAGGTCGACAGTTTCCTTCTGGCACACCAGCGTTACGGCGCCCGGCCGCTGGATCAGCAGGGCCGCGACGGCTACGTCGCCGACACCGCCCGCGTGGCCGGCGCCCTCGGCGTCGTCGACCCGCCGCGCACCGAAGCCGAACTCAAGCAGCGTCTCGCCGACTACCGGCCCGAGCTGATGGGCACCGCCGCCGCGCGCGAGGCCGCCAGGTTCCTGTTGCTGACTCCCCCGCTGCCGCTGCTGGCCAGACCGCCCTACGCGGTGCTCTCGTCGGCGTCGGTCGCCATGCTGCCGGCGTGGGCTCGGCTGCCGCTGCGGTTGCCCTACCTCCCGCCGCTGGAGGCCACCGCGGTCCGCCTCGCCGGCGGGACGCTGGTCAGCGGCATCCGCTGGGTGATGGACCGGGCCTGACGGTCAGACCGGGATCGTCGTGCCCGTCTCCTTCTCCGCGAAGGCCATCAGCCGCGCGGCGATGCCGTAGTCGCTGGCCTCGGCGGACCGACCGCTCAGCGTCGGCGCACCCTTGAGCCCGAGCCTGCTGTCGATGCCCACGTAGCTGCCCGGGGGAATCGGTTCGCTCAGGCAGTACAGCGTCGGCGCGGCGCCCGCGTCGGTGTCGTTGGCGAGCACGCCGGCCGCCGCCTTCACCACGGTGTGGAACGCCGACATCACGCGGGTGTCGGACACGTTCGACAGATTCGACGCGACCCAGCCGGGATGGGTCAGGTAGGTCGTCACGGGCGAATTCGCGGCCCGTAGCCGGCGATCGAGTTCCAGACCCCACAGCATGACCGCGAGCTTGGACCTCCCGTAGGCGGGGAACGACCGCCACGCGCGGGAGCGCAGGTGGGGATCGTCGAGCGGGAACGTGGCCGCCTTGTGCGCATCGGAGCCGACGTTGACGATCTTCGACCGCACCCGGTCGAACAGCAGATTGGTCAGCGCGAACGGGCCGAGGAAGTTCGTGCCCAGCGTCGACTCGAACCCGTCGACGGTCTCGGTCCGGTGCTGCGCGACGACGCCCGCGTTGTTGATCAGGACGTCCACGTCGCCGTCGAAGAGGTCGGGGAACGCGCGCACCGACGACTGGTCGGCGAGGTCGAGCTTCACGACCGAGGTGTCACCGCCGATCTCGGCGGCCCGCTGCGCACCCAGCTCGAGGTTGCGCACCGCGAGGATCACGTGCGCGCCGGCGCGGGCCAGGGCACCGGCGGTCGCCAGCCCGACGCCGTTGGTCGCTCCGGTCACGATGATGCGCTGGCCGGTGAGATTGCCGAGTCGGGTCGGCGACCAGTGTGTCGTCACGGTCTGACATTTACCACGTCGACACCCGGTCGGAACCATCGACTTCGGCGCGCCGAGAAGCCAAGCTGCTGCCATGGTCGACAGCACCCGCGAGATCGAGAACCTCATCTACACCTACGCCGAACGCATCGACGCCGGCGACCTGGACGGGGTGGCTGCGCTCTTCGCCCACGGCCGGATCCGCGGCATGGAGGACGGCCCGCCCGAGACGGTGTTCACCGGTGCCGCCGGCGTCCGCGCGATGTACGACATGGCGATCCACCTCTACGCCGACGGCACCCCCAAGACCAAGCACCTCACCACCAATGTCCGCGTCGACGTCGACGATGCGGCGGGCACCGCGTCGAGCACCGCGAACTACCTGGTCACGCAGGCTACGCCCGACCTGCCGCTGCAGGTCGTGGTCACGGGCCGCTACCGCGACACCTTCCACCGCGTCGACGGGTCGTGGTGGTTCGACACCAGGATCATGTACGTCGACCAGACCGGGGACACCAGCCACCACCTGAAGTTCTGACGAGCCGCCCGACGACGCGGGTTCACCGAACGAAACACGGAGGCGCACACGGGCTTTGGGCCCTCAGCCGTGGGGCAGCAGATCGGGGGTGATGATCTGCAGGCTGCTGGCGGCCCCGGGATCGCTTCCGGTGACGAGGACCGCGCCCGAACGCGGATCCACCGCCAGGGAATTGGGCTGCTGCACGGTCGGCAGGTCACCCAGGGTGCGGGGCTTGCTCGGATCGGAGACGTCGACGACGCGCAACGTGTTCGATGCGGTCAGGGTGACGTAGAGCCGGTGGCGGGGACCGTCGTAGGCCAGGCCGATCGGGTTGCCGGGCGCGTCGATCCTCGCGACCTGGGTCACCTGCGGATCGATGCGATCGAGGAACACCGCGCCCCCGTCGGTGTCGGCGAACGCGGCCAGGTCTCCGGACAGGGCGACCGCGTGCGTCAGCTTCCGTCCCACCGGGGCCTGAGCCACCAATTGCAGGGTGCTGGCGTCATACACCCACACCCCGTTGCCCTGGACGTCGGCGACCGCGGCGTACGTGCCGACCGCGGCCACGCCGCCGGGTTGCGGCGGTGGCGCGGGCAGCGCACCGGCGATCGCGCCGTCCCGGACGAACACCACCCCGCCGCCCTGTTCGTTGGTGACCGCGATCGTCCCGTCGGCCGTCGCGGCCGCGTCGTGCGGGCCGCGCCCGACCCCGGTGACGGTCGATGACACGGTGCCGTCGGCCAGATTCATCTGCAGCAACTCACTGGACTGCTCCAGCGGGACGAGCACCGGACCGTCGGGACCGGCCAGATCGAGATGACGGGCAGCTCCCGTAGTGGCGACGGTCTGGCGTACCGCACCGGTGGTGGCGTCGAACAGCACCACGCCATCGGGGCTGCGCACCGCGGCCGCCCCGATCCCCGAGGTGCCGACGACGACGCCCTCGGGTGCGTTGCCCAGGGGCACCACCCGCCCCGCCGGGGGCACGGCAGGCACGCCGGCCACCCCCGGCTCCGCGGCCGGGGCGTGGGTGATCGGCGCCGTCGACACCGTCGAGGGCGCCGACGAGCCGGCCGGCGACGGTGTCGACGCACTGGAACAACCGGCGACCAGCACCATCGACGCCAGTGCCAACGCCGGCATCTTCGGTGAACTCATCTCCCAGCTGTGCCCGCCGAGGCGTCTCGCGAACCAGCGGACGTGCGCTGTCCGGACCCGCTGAACGGCGTGAACGCGCAGGTCAGCGGTGCCCTTGCGCCGTCGGCCGGCGCGCGGCTCCGTCACCGTTCGGTCAGATCGAACCCCCGCAGCCGGGCCGGGCGGCGGCGCTAGGGTCGGACCGTGGAGCAGCGGTGTGAAAGACGTTGAATGACAGCCCCTTCGACGCACCGGCTCAGGGGTGACCGTGCTCCCGACTGACGTCGACCGCCACGACCCGGCGCGCCCGGCCGGGCCGGTACGGCGCCGCTGGCTCGGTCCGCTCGCCGATGCCCGACGCGACGCGGTCGGCGCTCTGCTGGGTGCCGTCCTGGTGGCCGCGGCGTTCCTGGTGCCGCACCTGCACGACGACACCGTGACGCCGGTGGTCGATCCCGACCGGTGGGGGTACTACGACTTCGCCGACGCCGCACCGCTATTCGGGTGGCGGCTACCGCATCTCGGGTGGGGCACCCCGTGCGCGGTGGTGATCGCCATCGCCGCGGTGACGTGGGGCCCCGCCCTCGCGCGGCGGCTCCCGTGGCGCGCCCTGCTCGCGAGCACCTGGCTGACCGCGCTCGGGTGGGCGTTCGCGCTGGCCATGGTCGACGGGTGGGATCGCGGTTTCGCCTCCAAGTTCCGCAGCCCCGACGAGATCCCCCACGAGGTCCCCGCCTTCGCCGACGTCTCCCGTGCGCTGCACGAATTCGCCCGACGCGTCCCCGACCACCAACCCGACTCGTGGAACGTCCAGGTCGCGGGTCATCCGCCCGGCGCGGCACTGGTGTTCGTAGCGCTCGACCGCATCGGTCTCGGGGGGCCGACGTGGGCCGCGATCGTCAGCACCCTGGTCGGGACGAGCACCGTCGTCGCCGTCCTGGTCACCCTGCGGGCCCTGCGCGCTGCCGACCTGGCCCGCCGAGCCGCCCCCTTCCTGGCGCTGGCTCCGGCCGCGATCTGGATCGCGGTCTCCGCCGACGCGATCATCACCGGCGTGGTCGGCTGGGGCGTGGCGCTGCTGGCGGTGGCGAGCAACGCCGCCACCCGGTGGCCGACGGCCGTCGCCGCCGGGGCCCTGCTGGGGTTCGGCACGTACCTCAGCTACGGCATGATCCTGATGGTCGTGCCCGCCGTCGGCGTGCTGCTGATCGCCCGCACCGCCACACCGCTCTATGGTGTCGTCGCCGGCGCGCTCGCGGTGGCGGTGGCGTTCACGCTGGGGGGCTTCTGGTGGCTGGACGGCTACGCCGCGGTCAAGGTGCGCTACGGCCAGGGAGTCGCCGCCGACCGGCCCTACGCGTACTGGGTCTGGGCCAACTACGGCTCGCTGCTGTGCGCCGTCGGGCTGGCCTCCTCGGCGGCCCTGGCGCGGGTGTTCTCCTGGCCGAAACTGCGCGCCCTGGCCCCGCTGCACGTCATCGTGGTGGCGTTCCTACTCACCGTGCTGATCGCCGACCTGTCCGGGTTGAGCAAGGCGGAGACCGAACGGATCTGGCTGCCCTTCGCGACGTGGATCGTTGCGGCCCCCGCCCTGCTGCCGCCCGCCCACCACCGGTTCTGGCTGGCCGTGCAAGCCGTCGGAGCGCTGGCCATCAACCACCTGATCCTCACCAACTGGTGAGCCGCGACGTCCTTCGCGCGCCGGTTCCTGACCCGATCGCCGGACACGGCCGCACCCGAGGGGCATCATTCGCGCCATGTCGTCGACACTTGCGCGCTACACCGACCGTCGCGTCCTGATCACCGGCGGTGGTTCCGGCATCGGGCAGGCCACGGTCCTGCGCATCCTCGCCGAGGGCGGCCGGGTCGTCGCCGCCGACATCAGCGACGCAGGGCTGCGGGACACCGTGGCCAAGGCCGGCGGCCACCAGCACCTGTCGACGGTGCGCATGGACGTCGGCGACGAGGCGTCGGTCCGCGACGGCGTCGCCGAGGCGGTCGCGGCCGCGGGCGGGCTCGACACACTGGTCAACGCCGCGGGCATCCTGCGTTCGGCGCACTTCGTCGACACCACGCTCGCCGACTTCGAGACCATCGTCCGCATCAACCTGATCGGCACGTTCCTCGTCACGCGCGAGTCGATACCCGCTCTGCGCCAGGGCAATTCGGCCGCCGTCGTCAACTTCAGCTCGACGTCGGCGTCGTTCGCCCACCCCTACATGTCGGCCTACGCCGCCTCCAAGGGTGGCATCCAGGCGATGACCCACGCCCTCGCGCTGGAGTTCAGCAAGGAGCGCATCCGGTTCAACAGCGTCCAGCCGGGCTCGATCTCCTCCGGCATGACCGACGGCGTCGGGGCGTCGCGCCAGAGCATCGGTCCCGGCCTGCCCGCCGACATGGACTTCTCCCTGCTCGGCAAGATCACCTCGATGCTCCCCCTCGACGGCGGCGCCATGTTTGCCCAACCCGACGCGGTGGCCAGCGTGGTCGCGCTGCTCGGCTCCCCCGACGCGTACTGGATCACCGGCACCGAGGTGCGCGTCGACGGCGGCACCCACATGTAGTCGCGGGCGGCGACAATCCCAGGTGGTCGCGGCGGGCTGGGATAGGTTGACCCCGGGCCGTCGACCGCGCGGCACTGGGCCAATCGAGAGATCTGGGGCATGCGAGTAGACGGGCGGGAGATCACCGTCTCCGGCAACTTGCTGCAACCGCTCGTCCGCCGCACCAACGACATCTTCCGGCTCTCGATGGCGACCGTGTTCCTGGCCGCCGTCGTCACCAGCTCGCTGGTCACGCGACGGGACTGGGTGGCGCTGGAGCGGTCGATCTCCGGGGTCGTCGCCCTGCTCACCCCGACCCAGTCCAACCTGGTCTACCTGGCCTACGGCGTGGCCATCCTGGCGCTGCCGTTCGCGATCCTGATCGGGTTGATCACCGCGCGCCAGTGGCGACTGCTGGCCGCCTACGCCGCGGCGGGCGTGATCGCCGTGCTGGCGCTGTCGATCAACTCCAGCGGCTTCTCCGCACCGCGCTGGCACTTCGACCTCGACGACCGTCTGCGCACCCTGCTGTCGCAGTTCCTCGACGACCCGCGGTGGATCGCCATGCTGGCGGCGGTGCTCACGGTGTCGGGGCCGTGGCTGGAGGCGCGGTGGCGGCGCTGGTGGTGGGCCCTGCTGCTGGCGTTCGTGCCGATTCACCTCGTGGTCAGCGCCGTCGTGCCGGCGCGATCGCTGCTCGGGTTGTCCGTCGGCTGGTTCGTCGGCGCGCTGACGGTGCTCGTCGTCGGGACGCCCGCGCTGGAGGTGCCGCTGGACGGCGCCGTGCGGGCGCTGATCCGACGCGGTTTCGCGGTGACGGCGCTGACGGTGGTGCGGCCCGCCGGCGCCGGTCCGCTGGTGCTGTGGGCGGCCTGCGAGGTGGCCGACGACCCGGACGTCTCCCACGTCCCCAGGGTTGTCACCGAACCACCCCAGGCGATCGTCGAGATGTACGGGCCCAATCAGCGCAGCGGCGGCATCGTGAGCCAGGTCTGGCGACGAGTCCGGTTGCGCAACAGCGAGACCGCGCCGCTGCACGCGTCGATGCGCCGCGCGGTGGAGCATCGCGGGCTGATGGCGATCGCCATCGGCGAGCTGGGCGTCGCCAACAGCACGACGATCGCGCTCGCCGCGCTCGAACGGGGGTGGACGCTCTACGCGCACACCCAACCCCGCGGCGTGACGCTCGACGCGACGTCGGCCGACGTCTCCCTGGTGGGCCCCGTCTGGCAGGCGCTCGGCGTGCTGCACCGCCATCAGATCTCCCATGGCGACCTGCGCGCCAAGGAGATCACGATCGACGACGGGGCCGCCCTCTTCGGCGGGTTCGGCAGTGCCGAGTACGGCGCCACCGACGTCCTTTTGCAGGCCGACATCGCGGCTCTGCTGGTGTCGACGACGGCGATCTTCGGCGCGGAGGCCTCCGTCGGTGCGGCCATCGCGGAGTTCGACGAGACGACGGTGCTCAACGCCTCCCGCCGTCTCACGAAGGCGGCCCTGCCCAAGCACATTCGCGACTCGGTCCCCGATGCGAGCGTCGTCATGACGGCGGCCAGGGACGAGGTCATGCACCAGACGGGCACCGACCGCATCAAGGCCGAGACCATCACCCGGTTCACCAGGACGCAGGTCATCCAGCTCGTCCTGCTGGTGGCGCTGGTGTACGTCGCCTACCCGTTCATCAGCACCGTGCCCGCGTTCTTCTCCGAGCTGCGCACCGCGAACTGGTGGTGGGCCCTGCTCGGCCTGACGGTGTCGGCGTTGACGTACGTCGGTGCGGCAGCGGCACTCTGGGCGTGCGCGTCGGGTCTGGTCTCGTTCTCGCACCTGGCGATCATGCAGGTGGCCAACACCTTCGCCGCCACCACGACGCCGGCCGGCGTCGGCGGTCTCGCGCTGAGCACGCGGTTCCTGCAGAAGGGTGGCCTCGGCTCGCTGCGCGCCACCGCCGCGGTGGCACTGCAGCAGTCGGTTCAGGTCATCACGCACGTCGCACTGCTGATCTTCTTCAGCGTCATCGCGGGCACCTCCACCAACCTGTCGCACTTCGTCCCGAAGACCACCGTGCTGTATCTCATCGGCGGCATCGCCCTCGGCAGCATCGGCATCGTGACCTTCGTGCCCGCGCTGCGCCACTGGCTCGGCACCGCGGTGCGGCCGCGGCTGAAGGAACTCGGCGGTGAACTCGTCGAGCTGATGCGCGAGCCCAAGCGCCTGGCGATCATCGTCGCCGGTTGTGCCGCAACGACTCTCGGAGCCGCCCTGGCGCTGTGGGCCAGCGTCGAGGCCTTCGGCGGGGGCACCACGTTCGTCACGGTCACGGTCGTCACGATGATCGGCGGCACGCTGGCGTCGGCCGCGCCGACCCCCGGCGGCGTCGGCGCGGTGGAGGCCGCCCTCATCGGTGGACTCGCGGCGTTCGGGGTGCCCGCCGCGGTCGCCGTCCCCTCGGTGCTGCTCTACCGCGTGCTGACCTGCTGGCTGCCGGTGTTCGTCGGATGGCCCGTGATGCGCTGGCTGACCAAGAACGACATGATCTGACGGAGTGAACCGATAGCCATGGGGGGCCAGTGACGTCAGAATCGACCGTCGCCGACGCGCGGGTCCGGCGAGCGCGCGCCGCGGTCGCGAGCGCCTTCGCACCGCCGCCGCCGTCGCCCCGGCTGATGCGCTTCGAGAAGCGCACCGAGTGGCCGCTGGCCATCGCCGCCCTCGTCTTCCTCGCCGGCTACTCCGTCGAGGTGCTGGCTCACCCGCGCTTCGACACCGCGATGGACGTCGTCATGAACGTCACGTGGGCGGTGTTCGTCGTCGACTACGTCGTGCGTCTGATGCTCGCCGAGGATCGCGCCCGCTGGTTCCTCCGACACCTCGTCGACCTGGCCGTCGTCGCGCTTCCGCTGCTGCGGCCGCTGCGTCTGCTGCGGTTGATCGTGCTGATCATCGCGTTCCAGAAGGCGATCGGCGGCGCCATCCGCGGCCGCATCATCGTCTACACCGCCTCCGGTGCCATCCTCCTCATCTACGCGGCGTCGCTCGCGCTGCTGGAAGCCGAACGCCACCAACCGAATTCGCACATCAACAGCTTCGGTGACGCGGTGTGGTCGTCGATCGAGACCGTCACCACCGTCGGCTACGGAGACGCCGCGCCGGTGACCGGTCGGGGCCGGCTGATCGCCGTCGCGCTGATGATCGGCGGGATCAGCCTGGTGGGTGTCGTCACCGCGACGCTGGCGTCGTGGATCGTTCAGCGGGTCAGCGAGGAGGACGACGCACAGCAGGCCGCGACGGCGGCGCAGATCGATGCCCTGCGCGTCGACCTCGAGCAGCGGCTGGCCGCACTGCAGGAGCAACTGGCCACGCTCACCGAGACACCCCACGCCACCGACCGTCATGGTGTTGGATGAGGCCGTGGCAGAGATCAGCCGCAGCCGCACGATCATGGCCCAGCCGCAGGCGATCTGGGACGTCCTCGCCGACTTCGGCACCTTGAGTTCGTGGGCCGACGGCGTCGATCACTCCTGCCTGCTCCACCACGGACCCGACGGTGCCGCGGTCGGCACCACACGTCGAGTCCAACTGGGCCGCCGCGCGCTGGTGGAGCGCATCACCGAATGCACTCCGCCCGTGACGCTCGGCTACGACGTCGAGGGGCTTCCCCCGCGGCTGCGCACCGTCGCCAACAGGTGGACGCTGCGACCGCGCGGAGAGACCACCGCGGTCACCCTGACGAGCACGGTCGACATCGGCGGCGGTCCGGTCGCCCTGGCGGCGGAGTGGGTCGTGTGCCGCCGCATGGCCGCGGCGTCGGACTCGATGCTCGACGGGCTGGCCCGAGCGACGGAGGACACCCATGACTGAACGACCCGACATCGTCATCCTCGTGACCGACGAGGAGCGTGCCATACCGCCCTACGAATCCGCCGACGTGCTGGCCTGGCGCCGACGCGCCCTGGACGGTCGCCGCTGGTTCGACGACCACGGCACGAGCTTCACGCGCCACTACACCGGGTCGCTGGCGTGCGTGCCGAGCCGACCGACGCTCTTCACCGGGCACTACCCGGATCTGCACGGCGTCACCCAGACCGACGGCATCGGCAAGCGCTACGACGACTCCCGGCTGCGGTGGCTGCGCGCCGGCGAGGTACCGACGCTGGGCAACTGGTTCCGCGCCGCGGGGTACGACACGCACTACGACGGCAAGTGGCACATCTCCCACGCCGACCTCGAAGACCCCGCCACCGGCGAGCCGCTGGCCACCAACGACGACGACGGCGTCGTGAATCCGGTTGCGGTGCAACGCTATCTGGATGCCAACCCCCTGGACCCGTACGGCTTCTCCGGCTGGGTGGGACCCGAGCCGCACGGTGCGGCCATGTCCAACAGCGGCTTTCGCCGCGATCCGCTGGTCGCCGACCGGGTCGTCTCGTGGCTGCTGGACCGGTACGCCCGTCGCCGCGCGGGCGACGAGGCCGCGCTGCGCCCGTTCCTGCTGGTAGCCAGCTTCGTCAACCCGCACGACATCGTGCTCTTCCCGGCCTGGCAGCGCCGCAGTCCGCTGCGGCCCTCGCCGTCCCTCGACCCGCCGCACGTGCCCGCCGCGCCCACCGCGCGGGAGGATCTGCGCTCGAAACCCGCCGCGCAGATCGCCTTTCGCGAGGCGTACTACTCCGGCTACGGCCCGGCTCCGGTGATCGGCCGCAGCTACACCCGCAATGCCCAGCAGTACCGTGACCTGTACTACCGCCTGCACGCCGAGGTCGATGGACCGCTGGACCGGGTGCGGCGCGCCGTCACCGAGGGCGGGTCCGACAACGCCGTCCTGGTGCGCACGTCCGATCACGGCGACCTGCTCGGCGCCCACGGCGGGCTGCACCAGAAGTGGTTCAACCTGTACGACGAGGCCACCCGCGTGCCGTTCGTGATCGCCCGCATCGGACCCGATGCCACCGCGGCGCGCGTCGTCACGGCCCCGACGTCGCACGTGGATCTGGTGCCGACGCTGCTCGGCGCCGCGGGTGTCGACGTGGACGTCGTCGCGGACGCGCTGACGGACGCGTTCTCCGAGGTGCACCCGCTGCCCGGTCGCGACCTCATGCCCGTCGTCGACGGAGCGGCCGCCGACGAGGACCGCGCCGTCTATCTGATGACCCGCGACAACGTCCTCGAAGGCGACACCGGAGCGTCGGCGGCAGCCAGACGCCTCGGCTTCGCAGCCAATCCGCCCGTCCCCCTTCGGATCACGGTGCCCGCCCACGTCGCCTCCAACTTCGAGGGGCTCGTCGTGCGCGTCGACGAGCACCTGTGGAAGCTCGTCCGCACGTTCGACGACCCGTCGACGTGGACCGAGCCCGGCATACGCCAGCTGGCGAGCAACGGCCTCGGCGGTGAGACCTACCGCACCGATCCGCTGGACGACCAGTGGGAGCTCTACGACCTGACGGCCGATCCCGTCGAGGCCGACAACCGCTGGGACGACCCCGATCTGCACGACCTGCGGGCCCACCTGCGGATTCGACTCAAGCAGGCCCGCGCGGCCGCGGTGCCCGAGCGCAACCGCCCCTGGCCGTATGCCGACCGCCAGCCGCCGGCCGGTGCGCGGCGACCGTTCGGCCGCGGGCGGTCGTGACCGGCCATGCGCCGCGGGCCGTCATTCCGGCCACGCCGAATTCTTGATCACGTCGACGAAGTCGGTGCGCCGGAAGCCCGGGCTGAAGTGCTGCAGCACATCGGCATTGACCGTCCCGAAGGTGGTGTCCGGGCGGTCCTTGAAACCGTGGGTGAAGGCCTGCAGGATCTCGGTCTTGAAGTTCGGTCGCGGATGCGCGGTGACCACGGCGTCGAGGTCGGCCTGCGCGATCGCGTCCAGCCGCAGGCCCAGCACGTCGGTCTCCACGCCGGCCGTGGTCGCCGCGATGACGGCATCCATCCCGTAGGGAACTTCGGGGGTGGTGTGCAGCGCGATCGCCGTCCACACGACGTCGGTCTCGGCGCGCGAAAAGCCCTGCGCGACAAGGAAGTTACGCGCCGCGTCGGCACCGTCCATCTCGAACCGCTGCGCCGTCCCCCGGTAGGGCGGCACCAGGCCGGTGTCGTGGAACAGTGCGGCGACGTAGAGCAATTCGGCGTCCGGCACGAGATCGAGCTGTCGCGACTGCAGACTGCCGAAGAGGAACACCCGCCGCGAGTGGTGAAAGATCAACTCGTTGGTGGTGTCGCGGATCAGCTCCGTCGCGGCCGTCGCCAGCGCGCTGTCGGGGATGCTCACTCCTGCAATGTTCTCGGCCATGTCCGTGGTCCTCTCGTCGTGGGTGGCTCCTTCGACTATCGACCGACGGGCCTGTGCGTCGCGCTGCGGTCGCGGACGTGAAACCCTCAGATGTGGACATCGCACCGCATACCGTCGTCGTGCTGCTCTACGACGGCGTTCAGATGCTCGACGTCACCGGTCCGATCGACGCGTTCGCCTCCGCGAACGCCTCCGGTGCGGACTACCGCATCACCCATGCGTCGCTGACCGGCGCCGACGTGGTGGCCAGCTCGGGTGCCCGCCACGGAGCCGACGCCGCCGTCGCCGATCTGCCCGAGCACGTCGGCACGCTGCTGGTGCCCGGGTCCCCGAACTGGCAGGCCGCCATCGGCGACGCCGACCTCGTCGACGCGATCCGCACGCTCGCCCAGCGCAGCAGCCGCACGGTGTCGATCTGCGCGGGCGCCTTCCCGCTGGCGGCGACGGGGCTGCTCGACGGCCGCCGGGTGGCCACGCACTGGAAGCTGGCGCGCCAGCTCGCCGCACGCTTCCCCGACGTCGTGGTCGACTCGGCGTCGCTGTTCGTCACCGACGGCCCCTTCACGACGTCGGCGGGGGTGACCGCGGGCATCGACCTGACGCTGTCGCTCATCGAGCACGACCACGGGTCGGCGCTGGCACTCGACGTCGCGCGCGACCTCGTCGTCTTCATGGCGCGGCCGGGCGATCAGTCACAGTTCAGCGTGCGACTCGACGCGCTGCCGACCACCCACTCGGTCGTACGCGGCGTCATGGACGCCATCACCGCCGACCCCGGTCGCCACCTCACCCTGACCGGCCTGGCCGCCGAGGCCGGTGTCAGCGCGCGGCACCTGTCGCGGCTGTTCCTCACCGAAACCGGCCATACGCCACAACATTTCATCGACCGCACCCGCCTGGAAGCCGCCTGCGCCAGGCTGACCGGAGGCTCCGCGACGCTCGATCAGATCGCCGAGCAGACGGGCCTCGGCTCGAGTGAATCCCTGCGGCGGCTGTTCCAACGCGAACTCGGCATCACGCCCGGCGCCTACCGACACCGGTTCAAGACGGTCACGCCTGCAACGGGGTGAACTCCTCGCGGTGCTCGCGGACGAAGTCGGCGAACGACACCGGTGGGTGGCCGATGATTCCCTCCAGCCATTGGGGATTCGGCATGATCGCCGCACCGGCACGCGAGGCGGCCATGGCGCCGACGGCCGAGATATGTTGCGCCATGGCAGTATTGACCACTCCGGGTGAGTCGTTTGCCGTGGCTTCGAGTCGAGCCTGCCAATCCCGTTGCGAGACGGGTTCGAACTCGACCGCCCGGCCCGTCTCGGCGCTGATCACCTCGGCGACCTCCACGTGGCTCAGCAGCGTCGAGCCCGGCGGATAGCTGACCTTGGCGTCGGCGAAACGATCGGGGTCCACCAGTGCCGCGACCGCGAGGTCGGCGGCATCGCGGCCACTGATCCATGGCGCCGGGCCCGTGCCGAAGCTGTTGGCGAAGCGTCCCGTCTGCCGGATCTCGTGCCCATGCAGGACGAGGACGTTCTCATAGAACAGCGCCGCCACCCGCAGGATGGTGGGTTCGAAACCGGCCCAGGTGAATATCTCTTCGGCGACCCACTGGGCGCGTCCCAGTGCGCTGGGGCTCCCGGCGGCGCTGGGGCCCATCGACATCACCACGAGGTGCGGCGAGACCCCCTCGGAGCGCAACGCAGACGCCAAGTTCGCCGCCGCCGGGACCGCTCCCGCGGCGATCGGATAGGCGAAGTACACGGCGTCGACGCCACGGACCGCCTCGACCAGCGTCCGGCGGTCCATCAGATCGCCGATCACCACCTGCACGCCCTGCTCGACGAGCCGGTCGACGTGGGCGCCGCGGGACCTGAGGAACAGGCGGACGTCGCGGTCGTGCGCCAAGAGCTGCTCGACGACGCGGGCACCGGTCCCGCCGTGGCCTCCCGCGCCGATCACCAGAACGGTGGGCTTCGAGCCGTCGGACATGCGACCTCCACGCCTGAGTAGTCATTGGTATACCTAGGTGGACAAGCTAACACGTCCGCGACGACTGGCCACTTACCGCGCGCCTGAACCCTCGAGGGGTAGAACAACTGGCCACTCGCCGGGATCACATTGAGTGCGGGCGATGGGATTCGAACCCACACGTTCTTTCGAACAATGGCACCTAAAGCCATCGCGTCAGCCAGTTGCGCCACGCCCGCAGCGCGTTCGATGATACCGCCCGACAACTTGGCGAGATAAACCTGTCGTCCGGCCGTTCTACGTTGTCAATCGTGCGCTCACAGGAGGACTTCGACGAGGTTCAGCGACTGATCGCTGCCGGCATGAATGACTGCCAAATTGCGCGCGTGACCGGCATACCCAGACCCACCGTGCGTGAGTGGCGCAGCAGACCACCCAGTCGCCGTCCCCGCCCGAGCCGATCGTCTAGGTGCGGATTCGTTCACGATTTTGCGGCCCTGGGGGCGGCGGAATACTCCTACCTTCTCGGTCTCTATCTCGGCGATGGATGTCTCTCGCGCGATCGTCGCGTCTGGCGCCTACGAATCGTGCTGGACGCCAAATACCCGGCAATCATCGATCGCTGCCGCCAAGCGATCGACGCTGTCATGCCCGGCCAGCGTGCATCCGCCACGAAACAGTCCTCCAACTGCTTCGAGGTCGGTCTCTATTCGAAGCACTGGCCCTGCCTCCTCCCCCAGCACGGCCCCGGCCGAAAACACCACAGACGCATCGTCCTAGAGCCCTGGCAGCAGAAGCTCGTCGACCAGGCTACGGAGGAGTTCGTCTGCGGCCTGATCCACAGCGACGGCTGCCGCGTCATCGCTAACGACCGCGGCGTGGAGAGCATCCGCTACCACTTCTCCAACCGGTCGGAGGACATCATCGGGCTGTTCACCACCGCTCTCGACAGCCTGGGCATCCCGTGGACCCGGTCGACGAAGTACATCGTCTCCGTCTATCGAAAGGCCGCCACCGCGCGCCTGGACAAGTTCATCGGACCCAAGTCCGTCGCGGTACCGTGGACGAATGTCCACTACACGGCGTAGGAGGCCGGCGCTGATCGCGCTGGTGTCCGTCGCTGCGGTGGGTTGCCTCGGCCTGGCGTGGTGGCAGTGGAACCGGTTCGAGTCCGCGACGGGCTCGTTCCAGAACCTCGGCTACGCCCTGCAGTGGCCGATGTTCGCCGGCTTCTGCTTCTACGCGTACTACAAGTTCGTCCGCTACGAGGATGCGCCGCCGCCCACGCCGAACCAGAACGCTCTCACCGAGATCCCCGAGGGCCTGCTGCCCGAGCGACCGAAGCCCGCCGCCCCCGACGCCGATCCGACCCTGCGCGAGTACAACGCCTACCTGGCCGAACTCGCCAAGGCCGACGGTCGCCCCGACACCGACGACAGGACCACGACATGAGCAGTCCCGACCACGAGGCACCCGCCGCCGCGCCACGGGCCACCCCCGTGGAGTCGATTCGCAAGGCTCTCTTCGCCTATCGGCTGCTGGCGTGGACGACGGGCATCTGGCTGATCGCGCTCTGCTACGAGGTGGTGCTGAAGTACGTCGTGCAGGTCGAGAATCCGCCGAGCTGGATCGGCGTCGTCCACGGCTGGGTGTACTTCGTCTACCTGCTGTCGGCGGCGAACCTGGCGACCAAGGTGCGCTGGCCGATCGCCAAGACCATCGGCGTCTTGCTGGCGGGCACCATTCCATTGCTGGGCGTCATCGTCGAGCACTTCCAGACCAAGCAGATCAAGGCCGCCTACGGCATTTAGACCAACGCGCCATCTAGACCAGCGCGCGCAGCGCAGGTACGAGCAGTGCCAGCGCTCGCCCGCGATGCGACGCGGCGTCCTTCTCGGCCGGGCTGAGTTCGGCGGCCGACCGGTCCGACCCCTCGGGCACGAAGATCGGGTCGTAGCCGAACCCGCCGTCGCCCCGCGGCGCGCGAATGACGCGGCCCGCCCACTCCCCGCGCACCACGGTCTCCCCCGCCCCCGACACCAGCGCGCACGCCGACACGAACGCCGCCCCGCGCCGCTCGTCGGGCACGTCGCCCAGCTGACCCAGCAGCAGCCGGAGGTTGGCGTCGTCGTCGCCGTGCGCCCCCGCCCAGCGCGCGGACAGCACGCCCGGCATGCCGTTCAGCGCGTCGACCGCGAGGCCGGAGTCGTCGGCGACCGCGGGCAGACCCGTCGCGGTGAACGCGTCGCGCGCCTTGGCCAGCGCGTTCTGCTCGAACGTCGCGCCCGTCTCGGGTGCCTCGTCGAACGGGGCGACGTCGTCGAGTGACAGCAGCCGCAGCCCGGACACCCCCGCCCCGTCGAGCACGCGGCGCAGTTCGGCCAGCTTCTTGGGGTTGCGGCTGGCGACCAGGATCGACGTCAGCTTCCGAACGCCTTCTTGGGCGGCGTGGTCGGCTCCGGCAGCACACCGGGGTAGGGCAGTTCGAGCGCCTCGCGCTGCAGGACGAACAGTTGCTCGCACGCGGCCAGCGCGGCATCGAGCATCTTGTCCAACGTCGACCGCGGGAACGTCGCCCCCTCACCGGTGCCCTGAATCTCGACCAGCGTCCCGGTGTCGGTGGCGACGACGTTCATGTCGACCTCGGCGCGGGAGTCCTCCTCGTAGGGCAGGTCGGTGCGGACCCGTCCGTCGACGACGCCGACCGACACCGCCGCGATGGCACACGAGAGCGGCCTGGGGTCCGAAAGCCGTTGTGCCGCAGACAAATACGTCACGGCGTCGGCCAACGCCACGTACGCCCCGGTGATCGCCGCGGTGCGGGTGCCGCCGTCGGCCTGCAGGACGTCGCAGTCAATGGCGATGGTGTTCTCGCCGAGCGCGCCGAGGTCGATGCAGGCGCGCAGCGACCGCCCGACGAGCCGACTGATCTCCTGCGTGCGGCCACCGACGCGCCCCTTGACCGACTCGCGGTCCGAGCGGGTGTGGGTGGCCGACGGCAGCATGGCGTACTCGGCGGTCAGCCACCCCAGCCCCGAACCCTTCCGCCAGCGCGGCACGCCCTCGGTGACGCTGGCCGTGCAGAGCACGCGGGTCTGGCCGAACTCGACCAATACGGACCCCGCCGGATGCCGAGTGAAACCGCGGGTGATGGCTACCGGTCGCAGCTCGTCGTCGAGCCGTCCGTCTTCTCGTCTGGACACCCGCCAACCCTAACCGGTGGGGTCGACCGGGCTAGTGGGCCGTGACCTCGAAGGTCTCGTTGCACACCACCGCGTGCACCGGTCCGTCGAACTCGGTCTTGGCCTCGCTGATGACGTCCTCGCGCGACGTCCACGGCGGGATGTGGGTCAGCAGCAGCTCGTGCACGCCCGCCTTGGCGGCGACGCGGCCCGCCTCGGCACCCGACATGTGCAGGTTGGGCGGACGGTCCGGCGCGTCCGTCCACGACGCCTCGCACAGGAAGGCGTCGGCCCCGCTGGCGAGTTCGACCAGTTCCTCGCAGTAGCCCGTGTCCCCGCTGTACACCAGCGTCGCCCCGGACGGATCGGTGAAGCGCATGCCGTAGGACTCGGTCGGATGGCACACCAGCCGTGGCAGCACGGTGAGCGCACCGATCTGCACGGCCTCGCGGTCGACCCACCGGTGGATGTCGAAGATGTCGGAGAAGTCGTCGATCTCGCCGCCCTCGGGCGAGGACGCCGCACCGAGTCGAGCCCAGGTGTCGGTGGGACCGAACATCAGCGCGCGCCCCTTGGGTGGCGACGGATGGTAGCGGCGCCACACGAACAGCCCCGGAAGGTCGAGGCAGTGGTCGGCGTGCAGGTGCGACAGCAGGACGCTCACCGTGCCGGGATCGGCGTGGCGCTGCAGTGCGCCGAGCACCCCGCCTCCGAAGTCGACCGCCAGCGGTGGCGTGTCGGGAGCGGTCACCAGGTACCCCGACGCAGGCGAATCCGGACCGGTGACGCTACCGGAACAGCCCAGTACGGTGATTCGCACGCTCACCAGCTTGCCATGCCCGATACCGGTGTGACGAAAACATCACCGCTTTTGCGCGGCGTTTCCCGATCGGGCCGCGACAGTTCCCCGCACTGGTGCCCCATCACCCCACGCCACCGCGCCAAACCGTCGCGCGGGAGCAGGGCTAGCAAATCAGGCCGACGCTTAGCTCGAGAGCCGCGGAGCGGTGCCGACGGGACGCTTGGCGCGAGCCTTGCGTTCGGGTCCGGAGACGACGTACGCCGCGAGGACGCCGGCGATCCCGCCGCAGAGGTGCCCCTGCCAGGACACCCCGAACGTGCCGGGCAGCGCGCCCCACAGCACCCCGCCGTACAGGAACAGGACCACCACGCCGACGACGATCTGCCACGCGTGGCGGGTGAAGAAGCCGAACACGACGAGGAACGTCAGCCACCCGAAGATCAGGCCGGACGCCCCGATGTGGGTGGTCTCGTACGACGAGCCGACGTTGCCGATGAGCCACGTGCCGAATCCGCCGAGCACCCACACGATGGCGGTCGCGTAGACGAAGCGCCCCATCCCGATCAACGTCATCAGGAAGCCCAGCACGAGCGCGAAGCCCGCGTTCCCGTTGAGGTGCTCCCAGTTCGCGTGCAGCAGCGGGGCCCACAGGATTCCCCACAGCCCGTCGACCGTCCACGGCCGGATGCCGTCGGCGTCGAGCTCCTGATGGTGCAGCGCGTCCCACGCCTCGACGACGTAGAGCAGCACGACGAAGCAGATGATCGTGGCACCGCCGACGACCCACGTCGGCCGCTTCTTGCCGGCGGGGGTGGGCGCGAGGCCGTTGCTCATCGCTGCTGCGCTTCCAACACGACTGCCACCCCGTCGAGGCTACCGGCGGGCGGCGCGTCCCCGCGGGGCCCGATGCGCCTACGGCACTGCCGCGAAGGCCCCCGGCAGCAGCTCGCGGTAGGTGGGTATCGCCGCGATGGGCTGCGCCGCGAGGACCGCGACCAGCACCGCGCGCGCCAGACAGTCCGCCGCGGCCTCTCCGACGACGGTCGCGAGCTTGGTCTCCGGCGACATTCCCGCCGGGGTGGCCTTGTTCCACGTGGCGGGCGAGATCTCGATCGCGCCGGTCGACAGGGCGAACACGGCGTCGCCGTCGACCGGGGTGTGCGACGGCCGGATGGTGCGGGCGAGACCGTCCTGCGCGGCCACGGCGACTCGCCGGCAGGCCGCCTTGCTCAGCGCGGCGTCGGTGGCGACGACGGCGATCGTCGTGTTCAGCGGTGACAGGTCGGCATCGCGTTCGGCCAGCGCGGCGATCTGCTCGCCGGGCGGCGCGGTCAGCCCGTGCTCGGCGATCGCGTCGGCCATCCACGGCAGCCCGGTGGCGGGGTCGACGACGTTGCCCGCCGCGTTGACCGCCACGACGGCGCCGACCGTCACCCCGATGTCGGGCAGCGACACCGACGCCGTGCCGAGTCCGCCCTTGAGCGCGCCCGCCCTGGCGCCGACCCCCGCGCCGACGGTGCCGACGGCCACGTCGAGACCCGCCGCCTCGGCCGCGGCGAATCCGAACTCGGCGGTGGGCCGCAGGTGCCAGCCGCCGACGGGCAGGTCGAAGATCACCGCGGCGGGCACGATCGGCACCAGGCCGCCGTCCATCGCGAGGCCGCGGTCGTGCTGCTCGAGCCACTGCATCACGCCGTCCGCCGCGGCCAGGCCGTAGGCGCTGCCTCCGGTCAGCACGACGGCGTCGACGAAGCGCACGCTGTTCGCCGGGTCCAGCAGATCGGTCTCCCGCGTGCCGGGGGCGCCGCCGCGGACGTCGACGGCGCCGGTGGTGCCCGGGGGCAGCAGCACGACGGTGGTGCCGCAGGCCCATCCGGTGCCCAGCGTCGCGTCGGGATCGAGCCGGTGGTGGTTGCCCACGAGGATGCCCGACACGTCGGTGATCGACCCGCGCGTCGACACCGCTGCTACCGCTTGCCCATCAACCCGAGCACCAGGTACTCCTGCAGCACGGTCAGCCACTGGTACACGTCGAGGTGTCCGGCCATCGGGTGCTCGGCGGGCAGGTGGTCGGGCCCGTCGGGGCCGATCTCGAGCATCGTGCCCAGCGCCAGGCGGATGTCGTTGACGCACGCAGCCCAGCAGTGTGCGTCGTCCTCGGCGATCTCGAATCGGCCGCCGCCCGCCGGCAGCGTGTCCAGCAATCGTTGGCACGCATGGCGTTTGGCGTCGATGATCTCCGGCTCGTGCAGGCTGCGCAGCGCACTGTTGAGGCTCTCGGCGGTGCGCGAGCCGGCCGGATGATCGTGCTGGGGCCGGAAGAAGTCGGGCAGCAGTCGCGCCATCGTGTCGTCGTCCGGGGGTGCCGTGTGCCCCGTGCGCATCCCCGTCAACTCTTCGAGTTCGTCTGTGGGAGAAGAACTTTCGCGGTCGACCAGCATGTCCACCAGTGAGTTGACCAGGCTCTTCAGCAGCGTCGCCTCGTGAGCTGCCAGGGCAGACCGAAACCGGGTTCCCTCAGCGGTGTCCACTCGCTTCCATTTGCGCACGCCGGCTACCGGGTCAGCGGTCCTGCTGCATGGTGGCCCATAGACCCGCCGCGTGCAGCTTCGTCACGTCGATCTCCATCGACTCCCGACTTCCCGCGGACACCACGGCCTTGCCCTCCTCGTGGACCTGCATCATGAGCTTGGTGGCGTGCGGTTCGCTGTAGCCGAACAGCTTCTGGAACACGTAGGTGACGTAGGACATGAGGTTCACCGGATCGTCCCACACCAGCGTCACCCACGGACTCTCGGTGGCCTCGGTGACTTCGACATCGCGTTCCTCGCGAGTCCCTGGCTGGGTCCGCGCCGGCGTAACCATGCCGCCAAGAATAGACGGGCGGGGTTGGGGGGTGGGAACCGCTACGGTTGGCGCTGTGGGGACCGACGAGCGCTTACGCGAGGAGCCGGCGAGCACCGACGAGCGCTTGCGCGAGGAGCCGGCGAGCACCGACGAGCGCTTGCGCATCGAGCCGGCGAGCACCGACGAGCGCTTGCGCGAGGAGCCGGCGAGCACCGACGAGCGCTTGCGCGTGGAGCCGGCGAGCACCGACGAGCGCTTGCGCGAGGAGCCGGCGAGCACCGACGAGCGCTTGCGCGAGGAGCCGGCGAGCACCGACGAGCGCTTGCGCGAGGAGCCGGCGAGCACCGACGAGCGCTTGCGCGAGGAGCCGGCGAGCACCGACGAGCGCTTGCGCGAGGAGCCGGCGAGCACCGACGAGCGCTTGCGCGAGGAGCCGGCGAGCACCGACGAGCGCTTGCGCGAGGAGCCGGCGAGCACCGACGAGCGCTTGCGCGAGGAGCCGGCGAGCACCGACGAGCGCTTGCGCGAGGAGCAAGCACGTACCGCACTGCTCACCGACAAATACGAGCTGACGATGCTCGCGGCCGCGCTGCGGGACGGCACCGCGCACCGGCGCACGACGTTCGAGGTCTTCGCGCGCCGCCTGCCCGAGGGCAGACGCTACGGCGTCGTCGCAGGCACGGCCCGCTTCGTGGAAGCGTTGGCGCAGTTCCGGTTCGACGACACCGCGCTGGCCCTGCTCGCCGACTTCCTCGACCCCGACGTCCTGCACTACCTCGCCGACTACGCGTTCTCCGGGGACGTCGACGGTTATGCCGAGGGCGAGCTCTACTTCCCCGGCTCCCCCGTGCTCTCGGTACACGGCACGTTCGCCGAGTGCGTGCTGCTGGAGACCCTGGCGCTGTCGATCCTCAACCACGACTGCGCGATCGCCTCGGCGGCCGCGCGCATGGTGAGCGCCGCGGAGGGTCGGCCCCTCATCGAGATGGGGTCGCGCCGCACCCACGAGCGGGCCGCGGTCGCTGCGGCGCGGGCGGCGTACATCGCCGGGTTCTCGGGCTCGTCGAACCTCGAGGCGCAGCGCCGGTACGGCGTGCCCGCCCTGGGCACCAGCGCGCACGCCTTCACGCTGCTGCACACCTCGGCGGACGGTCCCGACGAGCGGGCCGCGTTCCAGGCACAGGTGGACGCGCTCGGCGTGGGGACCACCCTGCTGGTCGACACCTACGACATCACCGCGGGCGTCGCCAACGCCGTCGCCGTCGCGGGCCCGGGGCTGGGGGCCGTGCGCATCGACTCCGGTGATCTCGGCGTGCTGGCCCGCCAGGTGCGCGATCAGCTCGACGGACTGGGGGCGCCGGACACCCGCATCGTCGTGACCAGTGACCTCGACGAGTTCGCCATCGCCGCCCTGCGCGCCGAGCCCGTCGATTCCTACGGCGTCGGCACCTCGCTCGTCACGGGCTCCGGCGCGCCGACGGCGGGCATGGTCTACAAGCTCGTCGAGGTCGACGGCGTTCCCGTCGCCAAACGCAGCAGCCACAAGGAGTCTCACGGCGGGCGCAAGCAGGCGCACCGGTTGGCCAAGCCGACCGGCACCGTCGTCGAGGAGATCGTGCACCCCGCCGATCGGCCGCCGCCGGAGACCGCGGGCCTGACCGCGACGGCGCTGTCCCACCCGTTGGTGCGCGACGGTCGACCCGTCGTCGAGTTCGACCTGGCGTCGGCGCGGGCCCGCGTCGCGGCGGGTCTGCACAGTCTGCCGTGGGACGGGCTGAAGCTCTCGCGCGGCGAGCCGGCGATCCCCACCCGCATGGTCCAGGCCTGAGGAGGAGCCACGGGCGGCGTCAAGGATCTTCTGGACAGGGCGGTCACCGCACTCGGCGGGACCGAGCGCAGCGGTCAGATCGAGATGGCCGAGGCGGTCGACCACGCCTTCGAGACCGGTGAGCACCTCGCCGTGCAGGCCGGTACCGGCACGGGGAAGTCCCTGGCCTACCTGGTGCCGTCGATCAAGCGCGCCATGGAACGCGCCGAGCCCGTGGTGATCTCGACGGCGACGATCGCCCTGCAGCGCCAGCTCTTCGACCGGGATCTGCCGCGGCTGGCCGACGCTCTCACCGGTGAGATGCCGCGTCGCCCCGAGTTCGCCCTCCTCAAGGGGCGCGGAAACTACTTGTGCCTCAACAAGATTCACAACGGCGCCGCCGAGTCCGACGACCTGCCCCAGGACGAGCTGTTCGACGCGGTCGCATCGACGGCGCTGGGGCGCGACGTCAAGCGCCTGTTGGCGTGGTCGTCGGAGACCGAGACCGGCGATCGCGACGAGGTCTCACCCGGGGTGCCCGACCGATCCTGGAGTCAGATCAGCGTGTCCGCACGGGAGTGTCTCGGCGCCGCGCGGTGCCCCTACGGCACCGATTGCTTCGCCGAGAAGGCACGCGGGCGCGCCGGGTCGGCGGACGTCGTCGTGACCAACCACGCGCTGCTGGCCATCGACGCGATCTCCGACGTCAACGTGCTGCCCGAGCACCAGCTGCTGGTGGTCGACGAGGCCCACGAACTGGTCGACCGGGTGACCAGCGTGGCGACCGGCGAGCTGTCGGCCACCATGCTCGGCGTCGCGCACCGCCGCTCGGCGCGGCTGGTGGACCCCGAACTCGCCGAGCGGTTCGAGGCCGCGACCGCGGTGTTCACCTCCGCGATCTACGACGAGCCGCCGGGCCGCAAGGACGTCCTCGACGACGAGCTCGCCACCTACCTGACCGTGCTGCGGGACTCGGCGGACCGGGTGCGCGCGGCCATCGACACCGCGCCCGGCGACCCGAAGGCGGCGGCCGCCCGCAACGAGGCGGTGACCGCCCTCAACGACGTCAGCGACACCGCATCGCGCATCCTCAACTCCTACGGCCCCGCCATCCCCGACCGCACCGACGTCGTGTGGCTCGACCACGAGGAGGTCCGCGGCGCCAAGCGCGCGATTCTGCGCGTCGCGCCGCTGTCGGTGTCGAACCTGTTGCGCAACAGGCTCTTCGAGCAGTCGACCGTGATCCTGACCTCGGCGACGCTGACCATCGGCGGCACGTTCGACGCCATGGCCCGGTCGTGGGGCCTGACGCTGCTCGGCGACGACGCACCCGGCTGGCGGGGCATCGACGTCGGATCGCCCTTCGCGCACGCCAAGTCCGGCATCCTCTACGTCGCGGCGCACCTACCGCCGCCGGGGCGCGACGGCACCGGCTCGGCGGAGCAGCTCGACGAGATCGAGGGCCTCGTCGCCGCGGCGGGCGGGCGGACCCTCGGACTCTTCTCGTCCATGCGCGCGGCCAGGGCGGCGGCCGAGGCGATGCGGGCGCGCCTGGACACGCCGGTGCTCTGCCAGGGCGAGGACACCACGTCGGCACTGGTCCGGCGGTTCGCCGAGGACGACGAGACCACGCTGTTCGGCACGCTGTCGCTGTGGCAGGGCGTCGACGTGCCCGGCCCGTCGCTGTCGCTGGTCCTGATCGACCGCATCCCGTTCCCCCGCCCCGACGATCCGCTGGTGACGGCCAGGCAGCGGGCCGTGACGGCGCACGGCGGCAACGGCTTCATGGCCGTGGCGGCGACCCACGCCGCGCTCCTGCTCGCCCAGGGCGCCGGCCGGCTGTTGCGCAGCGTCGACGATCGCGGTGTCGTCGCCGTCCTCGACTCGCGGATGGCGACCGCGCGCTACGCGGGCTTTCTGCGGTCCTCCCTGCCGCCGTTCTGGGCGACCACCGACACCGCCCGCGTCCGCCAGGCCCTCGAACGCCTCCGCACCCCGTGATTCGCGTCGTTCTCGGAGCGCCCGGCGCTCCTAGAACGACACGAATCGCGCGCGTTCAGACGGTGGGGAGGCGCATCACGAACCCCGCCTCGAGCGCCACCCACAGCGCGCCGTCGGGCCCGATCGCCAGGCCGTGGGGCTCGCTGCCCGCGGGCAGGTCGATGGTCGCGACCTCGCCGTCGGCGTGCACGCGCGCGATCTGGTCGGCGCCCCACAGGCTGACCCACACCCCGCCCGCCGGGTCGGCGACGACCGCGTGCGGCTTGCCGGGCAGGTCGAGTTCCTGCAGCGCCTCGTCCATCGGGATGCGGCCGACCTTGTCCGCGGTGATCGCGGTGAACCACACCGCGTCGTCGTGCGTGCCGGCGATGCCGACGGGACCCGCACCCGGGGTCGGCACCGTGCGCAGGGTGACCGCGCCGCGGTCCAGGCGCCCGATGGCGTTCGCCCGATTCAACGTGAACCACAGCGCGCCATCGGGTCCCGTCGTGATCATCGACGGCATGCCGCCCGGGGCGGCCTCCTCGCTGACCACGCCGTCGACGTCGATGCGGCCGATCACGCCGGTGCCCGTAGCGGTGAACCACAGCGCCCCGTCGGGCCCGGCGGTGATGCCGTACGGCGCGCTGCCCGACCCGAGTTCGAACGCGTCGAGCCGGCCGGCGGTCGAGATCCTGCCGATGCGGTCGTCCCCCGCGCGGGTGAACCACAGGGCGCCGTCGGGCCCCGCGGTGATGATCGACGGCCTGCTGTCCTGCGCCACCGGGTAGATCTCGACGTCACCGGGCGCGGTCACCCGGGCGATCGCGCCGCGGTGCACCAGCGTCACCCACATGGCGCCGTCGGCACCGGCTGCGAGCGCATACGGCCCGCCGTCGACGGCGACCTCGAAGATGCGGCTCACGCGAGTGCGACGAGACCCAGCTCGCTGTCGGCGGCCAGCAACCGGTGATGCGGCAGGACCCGCACGGTGTACCCGACCGGACCGGCGACGGGCAGCGGGATCGTCGCCGTGAAGAGCTCGATGCCGTCCGGTGACCCGGCATGGGCCATCCGCACCGTGACCGGATCCAGCAGCACGTCGCTGGCGTCGACCCGGCCGACGACGGCCTCCACCACCACCTCGTCGGGCCCCAGCTCGTCGAGCTGCACCGTCGCGGTCAGGGTCAGCTCCGAGCCCAGGAGCGGGGTGTCCGGCAGCCCGTAGCTGTCGACGTCGGTGATCTCGACCCGCGGCCAGGACCGTCGCGCCCGTTCGCAGTACGCGGCGAGTTCGATGGCCGCACCGAACGGCACGCCGTCGACCTCCTCGATCGTGCGGTGCAGCGACTGTGCGGCAGGGGCGTAGTACTTCTCGGTGTAGTCACGCACCATCCGCGAGGCCAGCACCTTGGGCCCGAGCACCTGCAGCGTGTGCCGCACCATCTCGACCCATCGCTGCGGGACGCCGTTCTCGTCGCGCTCGTAGAAGCTCGTCGTCACCGACTTCTCGAGCAGGTCGTAGAGGGCGGTGGCCTCCAGGTCGTCGCGACGAGCCTCGTCGGCCAGACCGTCGGCGGTGGGGATCTCCCAGCCGTTCTCCCCGTCGTACCACTCGTCCCACCACCCGTCGCGGATCGACAGGTTGAGTCCGCCGTTCAGCGCGCTCTTCATGCCCGACGTGCCGCAGGCCTCCAACGGCCGCAGCGGGTTGTTCAGCCAGACATCGCAGCCCCAGTACAGCAGGCGCGCCATCGACATGTCGTAGTCGGGAAGGAACGCGATGCGGTGCCGCACCGCGGGCCGGTCGGCGAACCGGACGATCTGCTGGATCAGCGCCTTGCCGCCGTCGTCGGCGGGATGAGACTTGCCGGCCACGATCAGCTGCACGGGGCGCTCGTCGTCGAGGAGCAACTTCTCCAACCGGTCGGGGTCGCGCAGCATCAGGGTGAGGCGCTTGTAGGTCGGCACCCGTCGCGCGAATCCGACGGTCAAGACGCCGGGGTCGAAAGCGTTTGCGATCCAACCCAATTCGGCCTCGGCCGCACCCCGCTCGAGCCAGGATCGCCGGAGCCGGCGACGCACGTCGGCGACGAGCAGGTCACGCAGTTGCGAACGGATCCACCACAGGTGGCCGGGATCGACCTGCTGCAGCCGCTGCCAGGTGTCGGCCTCGCTGAGGGAGCCGAGGTCCTCTCCGACGAGTTCGCGGGCCAGCTGCACCCACTGCGGGGCCGCCCACGTCGGCGCGTGCACGCCGTTGGTGATCGACCCGATCGGCACCTCGTCCTGGTCGAAGCCCTTCCATAGGTCGTTGAACATGCCCCGGCTGACCTGGCCGTGCAGCAGCGACACCCCGTTGGCGCGCTGGGCCAGGCGCAGACCCATGTGGGCCATGTTGAACTTGGTGGGGTCGTCCTCGGCGCCGAAGCCGAGGATGCGTTCCAGCGGGACGCCCGGCAGCAATCGGGAGGACCCGAGGTAGCGCTCGACCATCTCCACCGGGAACCGGTCGATGCCCGCCGGCACGGGCGTGTGCGTGGTGAACACCGTGCTCGAACGCACCACCGTCAGGGCCGTGTCGAACTCCAGACCACCGTCGGTGACCAATTCGCGAATCCGCTCGACGCCGAGGAACCCGGCGTGGCCCTCGTTCATGTGGAACACCTGCGGCTCCGGCAGTCCCTCGACGGCGGTGAACGCACGGATCGCGCGCACTCCGCCGATGCCGGCCAGGAGTTCCTGTCGAATGCGGTGCTCCTGGTCGCCGCCGTAGAGCCGGTCGGTCACCGAGCGCATGTCGTGGTCGTTGTCCGGTATGTCGGAATCCAAGAGCAGCAACGGAATTCGGCCCACCTGGGCGATCCACACCTGCGCGTTGAGCCGCGCGTCGTCGGGCATGTCCAGGCTCACCAGCACGGGGTCACCCGCGGAGTCGGTCAGCAGTCGCAACGGCAGACCCTGCGGATCGAGGGAGGGGTAGTCCTCGTGCTGCCAGCCATCGGCGGTCAGCGACTGCCGAAAGTACCCCGACCGGTAGTACAACCCGACGGCGATCAGGGGCAGGCCCAGGTCGGAGGCGGACTTGAGGTGGTCACCGGCCAGGATGCCGAGACCGCCCGAGTAGTTCGGCAGCACCTCCGCCACACCGAATTCCATGGAGAAGTAGGCGATGCCGGTGGGCCACGAGGGCTGGGCCTCGCGTTGCTCCTGATACCACATCGGCTGGGTGAGGTAGGTGTCGAGCGCATCGGCGAGCGCATCGAGCCTGGCCAGGAACCCGTCGTCGACGGCGAGCTCGTCGAGGCGGCGGGGACTCACGCCACCGAGCAGGGCGACCGGGTCCCGTCCCAGCTGTTCCCAGAGCGCGGAATCGATTGTGGCGAACAGTTCTTGCGTCGGTTCGTCCCATGACCACCGCAGGTTCGTCGACAGTCTCTCCAGGGCTGAGAGACGATCGGGCAGGTGGGCACGGACGGTGAATCGACGAAGGGCCTTCACGTGGATTCACCTTACTGTCGCGCCGACCCCGGCGACTGCATCGTGCCCATGGGGTTGAGTCGCGCACTACGGTGGGTATAGGTCGCGGCAGGGGAAGAGCAGACGGTAATCAAGCACGACGGTCCGTGGTCAGCCACGGGCGTAAGGAGCAGTGGTGGCCGGTCGTATCGAGATCGATGACGTCGCGCCCGTGGTTTCTCATGGTCGATATCCGGCGAAGGCCGTGGTCGGCGAGGTGATGCCGGTCAAGGCCACGGTGTGGCGCGAGGGCCACGACGCGGTGTCGGCGACGCTGGTGGTGCGCTACCACGGCACGGCCTATCCCGAACTGGCCGCGGCGCCCGCGGGGCTGCAGTCCTCGCACGTGGAGGCCGTCCCCATCACCGAGGTCATCGGCGGTTCGCAGCGCGTCAAGCCGCAGCGCCTGCCGATGTCACCGGGCCGCGAACCCGACGTCTTCCACGGCCAGTTCTCCCCCGACGCCGTGGGACTGTGGACGTTCCGCGTGGACGGGTGGGGTGACCCCATCGCGACCTGGCGCAAGAATGTCACCGCGAAGCTGGAGGCCGGGCAGGGCGAGGCCGAACTCGACAACGACCTGCTGGTCGGGGCGCAATTGCTCGAACGTGCCGCGACGGCGCTGCCGCGCCAGGAGCGCTACCCGCTGATCGCGGCGGCCGAGAGCCTGCGCACCCCGGGTGACCCGTTCACCCGGGCCGGTGCTGCGCTGTCGACCGAGGTGGCGGAGCTGCTGGCCGAGCACCCGCTGCGCGAACTCGTCACCAGGGGAGAGCAGTACGGCGTGTGGGTGGATCGTCCGCTGGCCCGGTTCAGTTCGTGGTACGAGATGTTCCCGCGCTCGACGGGCGACTGGGACGCCGACGGCAAGCCCGTGCACGGCACCTTCGCGACGGCGAGCAAGGCGCTGCCCCGCATCGCGAACATGGGCTTCGACATCGTGTACCTGCCGCCCATCCATCCGATCGGCAAGGTGCACCGCAAGGGCAAGAACAACAGCGTGACGGCGGCGCCCAAGGACGTCGGCTCGCCGTGGGCCATCGGCAGCGACAAGGGCGGCCACGACGCGGTGCACCCCAAGCTCGGCACGATCGACGACTTCGACGACTTCGTCGGCGAGGCCCGCAGCAACGGCCTCGAGGTCGCCCTCGACCTGGCGCTGCAGTGCGCCCCCGACCACCCGTGGGCCAAGGCCCATCCCGAGTGGTTCACCGTGCTGCCCGACGGCACCATCGCCTATGCGGAGAATCCGCCGAAGAAGTACCAGGACATCTACCCCGTCAACTTCGACAACGATCCGGCTGGCATCTACGCCGAGGTGCTCCGCGTCGTCCGGTTCTGGATGTCGCACGGCGTCAAGGTGTTTCGCGTCGACAACCCGCACACCAAGCCGCCGAACTTCTGGGCCTGGCTGATCGGCGAGGCCAAGAACGACGATCCCGACGTGCTGTTCCTGGCCGAGGCCTTCACGCGGCCCGCGCGGTTGTTCGGGTTGGCGAAACTGGGCTTCACGCAGTCGTATACGTACTTCACGTGGCGTACGGCCAAGTGGGAGTTGACCGAGTTCGGCCAGCAGATCGCCGAGCACGCCGACTACGCCCGTCAGAGCCTCTGGGTCAACACCCCCGACATCCTGCACGAGAGCCTGCAGTACGGCGGCCCCGGCATGTTCGCGATCCGCGCGGTGATGGCCGCGACGATGAGTTCCACCTGGGGCGTCTACTCGGGGTACGAACTGTTCGAGCACCAGGCGGTGCGGGAGGGCAGCGAGGAGTACCTCGACTCCGAGAAGTACGAACTGCGACCGCGCGACTTCGAGGCCGCCGTCGCGTCGGGCTACTCGCTCGAGCCGTTCATCACGCGGCTCAACGAGATTCGCAAGGTGCATCCCGCGTTGAGTGAACTGCGCACCATCGCCTTCCACCACCTCGACAACGATGCACTGCTGGCCTACAGCAAGTTCGATCCGATCAGCGGTGACTGCGTCCTCGTCGTCGTCACCCTCAACCCGTTCGGCGCCGAGGAGTCCACGCTGTGGCTGGACATGGCCGCCCTCGGCATGTCCGATCAGGACCGGTTCTGGGTCCGCGACGAGATCACCGGCGACGAATACCAGTGGGGCAACGCCAATTACGTCCGGCTGGATCCCGCACGCGCGGTGGCCCACGTCCTGAACATGCCGCATATACCAACCGAGAAGCGGCTCGAGCTGCTGCGGAGGGAATGAGTACCACATGACCCGCACGAACGACGTCTCCAGCACGACCAGTACCCGCCTGCGACCCGACGACGGAGAACTGTCCCGGCTGCTGTCGGGCACCCACCACGATCCGCACTCGATTCTGGGTGCCCACGAGTACGACGACCACACCGTCATCCGGGTGCTGCGGCCCAACGCCCAGGAGGTGGTGGCCCTCATCGGCAAGGACCGCTACGTGCTCAGCCACGTCGAGGACGCGCTGTTCGCGGTGGCGGTGCCGTTCACCGGGCTGATCGACTACCGGTTGGAGGTGACCTATCCGGACGGCAACGTCCACACCGTCGCCGACCCGTACCGCTTCCTGCCCACCCTCGGCGAGGTCGATCTGCACCTGTTCGCCGAGGGCCGCCACGAACGGCTGTGGGAGGTGCTCGGCGCACACCCGCGGTCCTACAGCACCGCCGACGGGCCCGTCGAGGGCGTCTCGTTCGCCGTGTGGGCTCCGAATGCCAAGGGTGTCAGCCTCATTGGCGACTTCAACCACTGGAGTGGCAATGACGCCCCCATGCGCACGCTGGGCTCGACGGGGGTGTGGGAGATCTTCTGGCCCGACTTCCCCACCGATGGGCTCTACAAGTTCCGCGTGCACGGCGCCGACGGCGTGACGACCGAACGCGCCGACCCGATGGCGTTCGCGACCGAGGTGCCCCCGCAACGCGCGTCGCGCGTCACGAAGAGTCAGTACACCTGGGACGACGCCGCGTGGATGACCGAGCGCGCCCAGCGCAACCCCGTCTTCGAGCCGATGAGCACCTACGAGGTGCACCTGATGTCGTGGCGGCCGGGGCTGACGTATCGCGAATTGGCCACGCAGCTCACCGAATACGTCGTCGAGCAGGGCTTCACGCACGTCGAGATGCTGCCCGTCGCCGAGCACCCGTTCGGCGGCTCGTGGGGTTATCAGGTCACCTCCTACTACGCGCCGACGTCGCGGCTGGGCACGCCCGACGACTTCCGGTACCTGGTCGACGCACTGCACCAGGCGGGCATCGGCGTCATCGTGGACTGGGTGCCCGCGCACTTCCCCAAGGACGCCTGGGCGCTCGGCCGGTTCGACGGAACGCCGCTCTACGAGCACTCCGATCCGCGCCGCGGCGAGCAACTCGATTGGGGCACTTACGTATTCGACTTCGGCCGACCGGAGGTGCGCAACTTCCTCGTCGCCAACGCGCTGTACTGGCTGCAGGAGTTCCACGTAGACGGGCTGCGGGTCGACGCCGTGGCCTCGATGCTCTATCTGGACTACTCGCGCCCGGAGGGCGGGTGGACGCCGAACATCTACGGTGGGCGGGAGAACCTGGAGGCGGTGCAGTTCCTGCAGGAGATGAACGCGACCGTACACAAGGTCACCCCCGGCATCGTCACCATTGCCGAGGAGTCGACGTCGTGGCCGGGCGTCACCCGGCCGACCAACCTTGGCGGCCTTGGCTTCTCGATGAAATGGAACATGGGGTGGATGAACGACACGCTGGCCTTCGAGGCCCGCGATCCGATCCACCGCACCTATCACCACCACGAACTGACGTTCTCCCTGCTGTACGCATTCAGCGAGAACTTCGTCCTGCCGATCAGCCACGACGAGGTGGTGCACGGCAAGGGCACACTGTGGGGCCGGATGCCCGGCAACGACCACATGAAGGCCGCCGGCCTGCGCAGCCTGCTGGCCTACCAGTGGGCCCACCCCGGCAAGCAGCTGCTGTTCATGGGGCAGGAGTTCGGTCAGCGTGCCGAATGGTCCGAGGAGCGGGGCGTCGACTGGTTCCAGCTCGACGAGAACTCGTTCTCGGGCGGCATCAAGCGCATGGTCGGTGACGTCAACGAGGTGTACAAGGCGCGGCGCGCACTGTGGTCGCGCGACTCCAGCCCTGAGGGCTACTCCTGGATCGACGCCAACGACTCGGCGAACAACGTGCTGAGCTTCCTGCGCTTCGGTGACGACGGCTCGATGTTGGCGTGCGTCTTCAACTTCTCCGGCGCCGAGCACAGCCCCTACCGACTGGGGCTGCCGCATACCGGCACATGGCGCGAGGTGCTCAACACCGACGCGACGATCTACAACGGAGCGGGCGCGGGCAACTTCGGCGCGGTCGAGGCGACCGCCGACCCGTGGCACGGCCGCCCGGCGTCCGCGGAGATGGTGTTGCCGCCCCTGTCGGCGCTGTGGTTCGAACCCATCTGACACCCCCGCGAACAGACGTAAAGGGCCCACAATCGACGTGATTGTGGGCCCTTTACGTCTGTTCGCGAGTCAGTAGAGCGCGTTGGCGAGGTTGCGCCGGCCCGCGATGACGCGGGGATCGTCCTGCGGGAACAGCTCGAAGAGTTCTACCAGACGCGTGCGGACCGCCGCGCGGTCGTCGCCCGAGGTGCGGCGCACCAGGGCGATCAGGCGGGCGAAGGCGTCGTCGACCGCATCGAGCGCGACCTCGACGTCGGCGGCGGCGAACGCCTTCTCGATGTCGTCCGGCGCGGCGGCGGCGGCCGCGACCGCGTCTTCGGGCCGCGACGTGGCGCGCTTGAGGAACGCGATCTGGCGCAGCGCGTCCTTGGCCTCGGCGTGTGCGGGTTGGGCATCCAGGATCGCCTGGTACGCAGCGGTAGCGTCGTCGAATTCGCCGTCGTCCCAAAGGTTTCGGGCGCGCTCAAGGGCGGGGTCGACGGTTTCCTCACCCGGCGTCTCGGCACCGGCGAGCTTGCCCGCGGTCGCGCTCAGGAGCGAGTCGATCCACCGGCGGAGCTGCTCGGGCGGTTGCACGCCCTCGAAGCTGGAGATCGGTTGTCCGGCGGCGACGGCGACCACCGTGGGCACGGCCTGGACGCCGAAGACCTGCGCGACGCGCGGTGCGGTGTCGACGTTGACCGTCGTCAGGGCCCAGCTGCCGCCGTCGGCGTCGGACAGGGCGGCCAGCGCGTCGCCCAGTTGGACGCTCGCGTCGCTGCGGGGTGTCCAGAGGAGCACCACGACGGGCACCTGATTGGACCGGGCGAGCACCTCGGCTTCGAGGTTGGCCTCGGTGATCCCGATGCCGGCGGGGGCGCCGCCACCGGCGCCCTCCCGAGACGGTGGTGGTTGCTTGAGCGCCGAGAGGTCAACCGCACCGGCCAGCGCGGGGCCGACGGAAGGTCGTGGACGTGTCACGCCCTCAAGTTTGTCACGTCGATTCGGCACGCGGCGGGGCGGTCGCGACGGCGCCGCGATCACCGAGCCGACCCGTGCGCTCCGCCCATATGATGAAGATCACACTGCCCAGCGGCACGATGCTGCCCAGCAACGCCAGCAACCAGGACGACGCCGCCCACCTGACGGCCATCCCGACCAGCACGCCCGCGATCACGAACGCGATGAAGACCAGCCCGTGAATCATCCCGAACACCTTCACGCCGATCTCCGTACGCGGAGTGCCCAGGTACTTGAAGTACATGCCGACCAGCAGACCGACCCAGCTCACCGCTTCAGCGAACGCAATGACCTTGAACCAACCCGCGGCCCGGGGCGTGTCGACGGTGCTCGTCATGGACGCCATCATGCCCGACCACCGCGTCAGCTACTACGCAGCGTCGTTGCTGCAAGGCGTGCGGGGCGCCAGGGACGTCAGGGGCGGCGCAGGATCAGGGCGTCGCCCTGACCACCGGCGCCACACAGCGCGGCCACCGCGTAACCCGATCCCCGGCGGGCCAGCTCGAGCGCGGCGTGCAGCGTGATGCGCGCGCCGGACATGCCGATCGGGTGCCCGATGGCGATGGCGCCGCCGTCGACGTTGACCTTGTCCGCGTCCAGCCCCAGCTCCTGCGTCGAGGCCAGCGCGACGGCGGCGAACG
Source organism: Mycolicibacterium madagascariense (assembly GCF_010729665.1). Lineage (NCBI taxonomy): Bacteria > Bacillati > Actinomycetota > Actinomycetes > Mycobacteriales > Mycobacteriaceae > Mycobacterium > Mycolicibacterium madagascariense. Next base: position 4,232,121 of record NZ_AP022610.1, read on the forward strand.
CCTCGTTGATCTCGACGACGTCGAGCTGATCGAGCGAGATGCCCTCCTTGGCGATCGCCTTCTTGATCGCGTTGGCCGGCTGGCTCTGCAGCGTGGAGTCTGGACCGGCGACGACGCCGTGGGCGCCGATCTCGCACAGCCAGGTCAGGCCCAGCTCCTCGGCCTTGGCCTTGTTCATGACGACGACCGCGCAGGCGCCGTCGGAGATCTGCGACGCCGACCCCGCGGTGATGGTGCCGTCCTTGCGGAACGCCGGCTTGAGACCGGCCAGCGACTCGGCCGTGGTGTTGGCGCGGATGCCCTCGTCCTCGGTGAACTCGATCGGGTCACCCTTGCGCTGGGGAATCGACACCGGCACGACCTCGTCGGCGTAGACGCCGTCCTTCCACGCCGCAGCGGCGCGCTGGTGCGAACTGGCCGAGTACTCGTCCTGCTGGGCGCGGGTGAACTGGTCGACGTCGTTGCGCTGCTCGGTCAGGGCGCCCATCGGCTGGTCGGTGAAGACGTCGTGCAGGCCGTCGTACGCCATGTGGTCGAGCACCGTCACGTCGCCATACTTGTACCCCGACCGGCTGTCCATCAGCAGGTGCGGCGCCTTGGTCATGGACTCCTGGCCGCCGGCGACGACGACGTCGAACTCACCGGCGCGGATCAGCTGGTCGGCCAGCGCGATGGCGTCGATGCCCGACAGGCACATCTTGTTGATCGTCAGCGACGGCACGTCCCACCCGATGCCCGCGGCGACCGCGGCCTGGCGGGCGGGCATCTGCCCGGCACCGGCCGTCAGCACCTGGCCCATGATCACGTATTCCACGGCCGAGGCGTCGACGCCGGCCTTGTCCAGGGCGCCCCTGATGGCCACGGCACCCAGGTCGCTGCCGGAGAAGTCCTTGAGCGACCCCATCAGCTTGCCGACCGGCGTACGGGCTCCAGCAACGATCACCGACGTCGTCATGAGCTACCTCCAAAGGCGTTGATCAGGGCGATGTGTGCCCCATCACACTTACGAAACCATTCGGGTAAAGGTTACCGTGACTAAATGACGACCGAGCATGTTGGTACGCGACCCACACTTGCCAGCGCGTTGGTGACGGCGGTGGACCACGTCGGCATCGCGGTGCCCGACCTCGACGTCGCGATCAAGTGGTATCACGACCACCTCGGCATGATCGTCCTGCACGAAGAGGTGAACGACGACCAGGGTATCCGCGAGGCGATGCTCGCGGTCCGCGGCGCGCCGAAGGGCAGCACGCAGGTGCAGCTGATGGCCCCGATCGACGACTCGTCGACGATCGCCACGTTCCTCGACAAGCGCGGGCCCGGCCTGCAGCAGTTCGCCTACCGGGTCAGTGACCTGGAGGCCCTGTCCGCGCGGTTGCGCGAAGACGGCGTCCGGCTGATCTACGACGCCCCCCGCCGCGGTACGGCAAACTCCAAGATCAACTTCATCCACCCCAAGGACTCGGGTGGCGTGCTGGTCGAACTCGTCGAGCCCGCCGCCGACGAGCACTGAGCTAGGACCACTTCCGCGTCGGGCTGCGCCGGTTGCTCCAACACGGCGTGTGCCAGTGCCGGCGATCGTCGACGGCGGCCTCGCCCACGTCCGAGGGCCACACCACCACGTGCGCGATCCCCGGTCCGATCTCGTGGTCGCACCCCGGGCACCGGTAGTTCTTGAGCGCTCTGGCCGCCGGCACCGGCCGGACGTCGTAGTCGTAGCCGTCGGGTCCGATCTCGACGCGGCGCACCGCCGTCAGCGGGGGCAGCGGCTGGTGCCTGCGAGGAGGATTGCGGCGCCGGCCCATGTCCCCATCCTAGCCGTCAGAACAGCCGGAACTCATTGCTGTCGAGCCCGCGCATCTGATCGTAATCCAGTGTGACGCAGCGTATTCCGCGATCGATGGCCAGCGTGCGCGCCTGCGGCTTGATCTGCTGGGCCGCGAACACCCCGCTCACCGGCGCCAGCATGGTGTCGCGGTTGAGCAGATCGAGGTAGCGGGTCAGCTGCTCGACGCCGTCGATCTCGCCGCGGCGCTTGATCTCCACGGCCACCGAGCGCCCGAGTTCGTCGCGGCACATGAGGTCGACCGGGCCGATCGCGGTCATGTACTCCCGCCGGACGAGCGTGTACCCGATGCCGAGCAGCTCGACGTGTTCGGCGAGCAGCGCCTGCAGGTGGGCCTCCACCCCGTCCTTGACGAGTCCGGGATCGATGCCGAGCTCGTGGCTCGAGTCGTGCTCGACGTCCTCGACGGTGATGCGCAGCTGCTCGCCCGCCTTGTTCTCCACCACCCACACGGGGTGGTCGCCGCCGGTCTCCTCGACCAGCCAGCAGGGTGGGCTCATCCAGTTCAGCGGCTTGTAGGCACGGTCGTCGGCGTGCACGCTGACCGACCCGTCGGACTTGATCAGCAGCAACCGACGGGCCGAGGGCAGATGGGCGGTGAGGCGGCCGACGTAGTCGACGGTGCACTGGGCGATGACGAGGCGCACCGAACCACCATAGATGGCGGGTCCCCGGTCACTAGGCTGACGCCACGATGACGCAGAAGATGAGCACCGCACAGCGTTTGGGCCGCGTGCTGGAGGCCGTGACCAACCAGAGCAGTCGCGAGGGCGCGACCCCCGAATACGGCTCGTGGATCCTGGGTCGCGTCTCTGAGAGCCAACGCCGCCGCCGGGTCCGCATCCAGGTGATCCTCACGCTGTTCGTGGTGGTCGCCAACCTGATCGGGATCGGCGTCGCCACGCTCGTCATCACCGTGGCGTTTCCGTCGCCCAACGTGTTCGAACCGCAGGTGCGGCCGATCACGTTCATCGCCGTTCCCGCCTACATCTTCGGCGCACTGGTCGTCGGCATCTTCTGGGCCACCCGCCGCGTGATGAACAACGTGCGCTGGGCCATCGAGGAGCGCCCGCCCACCAAGGAGGATCAGCACAACACGTTCTTCGCGCCGTGGCGTCTGACCCGTGTGCTCCTGATCCTGTGGGGCGTCGGCACGGTCGTGCTGACGACGTGCTACGCCCTCGTCGACACCCAGTTCATCCCGAAGTGGTTGTTGGGCATCAGCTTTCCCGGGATCGTGGTCTCGGCCAGCTGCTATCTGTTCACCGAGTTCGCGCTGCGCCCGGTCGCCGCCCAGGCACTGGAGGCCGGTCCGCCGCCCCGCCGGTTCGCACCGGGGGTGATGGGGCGCACCCTGCTGGTGTGGGCGCTCGGCTCGGGCGTGCCCGTGCTGGGCATCCTGCTGGCGGCGATCTTCGCACTCACGCTGGAGAACCTCACCCCCACTCAATTCGCCTGGGCCATCGTCGTTCTCGCGCTCTTCGCCCTGACCTTCGGCGCCATCCTGATGTGGATCCTGGCCTGGCTCACCGCAACTCCCGTGCGCGTGGTGTACGCCGCGCTGAACCGGGTGGAGCGCGGCGATCTGGACACCAACATCGTGGTGTTCGACGGCACCGAACTCGGCCAGCTGCAGCGGGGTTTCAACGCCATGGTCGCCGGCCTGCGCGAGCGGGAACGGGTGCGCGACCTGTTCGGCCAGCACGTCGGCCGCGAGGTGGCGGCGCTCGCGGAGAAGCAGCGGCCCAAGCTGGGCGGCGAGGAGCGTTCGGCGGCCGTCATCTTCGTCGACATCATCGGGTCCACCCAGCTGGTGACGAGTCGTCCCGCCGTGGAGGTCGTCGAGCTGCTCAACCGCTTCTTCGCGGTCGTCGTGGACGAGGTGGACCAGCATCGCGGGCTGGTCAACAAGTTCGAGGGCGATGCGGTGCTCGCCGTCTTCGGCGCTCCGGTGTCACTCGAGAACGCCGAAGAGGAGGCGTTGGCCGCCGCGCGGGGAATGGCGCGGCGATTGTGCGTCGAGGTCCCCGAGTGCCAGGCCGGGATCGGCGTCGCGTCCGGTCAGGTCGTGGCCGGCAACATCGGCGCCAAGGACAGATTCGAGTACACCGTCATCGGCGAACCGGTCAACGAAGCCGCCAGGCTGTGCGAGCTGGCCAAGGACGTCGACGGTCATCTGGTCGCGTCCTCGGTCACGGTGGACCGGGCCGGCGAGGAGGAAGGGGCGCGGTGGACCCTCGGTGAGACGGTCACGCTGCGCGGATACGACGAACCGACACGGCTCGCCGTGCCCGCTTAGAAACCGAGGTCGGCGCGTCGGTGGCGTTACCCTCACCTGTGCAGGACACGTACCCCACCGACGCGGAGGCCAGTCGCATGTCGTTCGCCCGACGTCTCCCTGCCACCCTGTCGATGGTCTGCTGCGCCGCCGCGCTGACGTGGGCGCCCGCCGCCGCGGCCGACCCCGCGATCGACGGCCAGTCGGCGACCACGGTGATCGACCAGTTCCAGCGCGAGGGTTACGCCGTCCAGGTCAATGGTTCACCGGCCGGGGACATCTCCCTGCTGCGGTCGTGCACCGTGACGTCGGTGCAGAAGCCGGGCGACCCGGCACCGACGGTGAACCTCAACGTCGCGTGCCCGCTCACCCACGGCTGACGGCAGGTAGCCGCTCGATCCAGGCGCGCCCCTCCTTGGCCGCGCGCACCAGGGCGCCGTACTCGCCGAAGTATTCCGCGACCGCGCCGACGGCGGGCAGCATCCCGAGGTAGTGATAGAACCGGCGCGGTCGGGGCCGCTTCACCAACTCGTCGCCGATGGCGCGCAGCAGACCCACCAGGTGCCAGAGGGACTTCCCGAACGAGCGCGACTCCGCTTCGCCGGCAACGGGATTCGGCGTTGGGTCGGCGCCGTCCAGGCTCGCGGCGAGATCGCGATCGCACAGCACCGCGCCAAGGAGTCGGACCTGCAGTCGGTAGTCGACGACGCCGCACTCCCTGGCCACCGCGCACAGCACGATGGCCTGGTTCGCGAAGCCGAGGACGTCCTGGACGGGCAACCGGTCGGCCGCCGCGCCGAGCACCCCGGGCGAGGCCACCAGCACGGTGTTCAGCGCGCCGACGCGACGCACCCACCAGTGAATGCGCCCGTCGAGGTCCTTCTCGGCCCAGGCCTGCGTGCCGGGCACGTCGGCGGTGTTGAGCACCCACGCCGCCGCGTCGAGGGCCTTGCCCAGCGAGCCGTTGGCGGAGTGCAGGTCTCGGGTGCGGCCCTTCAGCCCGAATGGGTCGGCGCGCGCTAGCACGTCGACGACGGGATTGATGACATGGACGGCGCGCGAGAGGACGTCGGCCACGTCGGCGTCCTCGATCACGGTGGAGGCGGAGGTCATGCCCCGATCATGACCGATGGCCCGCGCGAATCATCGCGCGGGCCATCGGTCGTGAAGGATAGTGCTCTGGGGTCAGGGGCACTGACCGTTGTTGACGCATCCCGGCGCCGGGGTCGCCTTCAGGGTCGGCGAGGCCTCCATGGTGGCCAGCGCCGTCGGGGCGGGAGACTCGGTGATCGTGCTCCCCATGCTCATGCCCGTCGGGTTGACCGACATCGCGGGCACCTGCGGCTGGGTGTAGGTGGCCACCGACGAGTCACCGGAACCCCCGGCGAGGTTTCCGGTGGTCACGCCGGAGTGCCAGAGACACAGGGCAACCGCAACGGCGATCGCGGCCAGACCGAACAGTAGGGCCAATGACTTCTTACGGGTGGCATCCATGACAGTCCTTCCTCCGCGGCCGACCAAGGACGTCTTGGTCGTCGACCAGCGCCCGCCGTGCACGCATGCTGGCATGGCGGGAGACGTTGTCGGCCTTCACTTCTTTGTATGCAACCGACAACCGCGGGTCAATCATTCCCGCCCGGATGTACGCATACACGAAGTCAGTTGTCAGCGGACCCACCCCGGTCGTTCGGTCGGTTCCCTTGTCGCACAACGACATTCGCATTCGGGAACCGCTGTCGACTGCCAGTAAAAGCCGTCGAAACCGGGATTTCCCCAGACAATGCGAGGGTTAACCACAGCGATTCCCCAACTTCGGAACGGTCACGGAATCGCTTGCCTCGCAGCGGCACATCCCCGATACGAGAATTGCACACCATCGGGAATGAAATCCACCATCCGGGCGTTTTAGGCCCGCCTACAGCAGTGCCCGGATGGCGTTCTCGAAGCCGACGACGTGCGCAAGGGTGAGCTCGGCCGCGGCGGTCTCGTCACCGGCGACGATCGCCTCCAGGAGCGCGACGTGCTCGCGGACGTGACGGGCGATGCCGGGCAGCCGGTCGAGGAACAGGCACCAGATCCTCGTCGCGTGGCTGTCGAGACCGCACAGGATCCGCTCCAGGTGGGGATTGCCCGACGCACGGTAGATCTCGCGGTGCACGACGACGTCGCGGCGCATGACCTCGCGCGGATCGTCGTCGTCGGCGATCTCGGCGATGCCCGCGGCGAGTTCGCGAAGCCGTGCCCGCGCCTCGGACGACGCGGTGCGCGCGGCCCGGGCGGCGGCCGTCGGTTCGAGCTGTCTGCGGATCTCGGAGATGTCGGTGAGATCGGTCATGTCGACGGCGGTGGCGAACGTGCCCCGGCGCGGATAGGCGACGACGAGGCGGTCCTGTTCCAGACGCTTCAACGCCTCCCGCACCGGCGTGCGGCCCAGTCCGAGGTCGGCCGCCAGCCCGTCGTCGTTGATGGGCGCACCCGGCCGGATGTCGAGCATGACCAGACGCTCGCGCAGGACCTCATAGGCCCGGTGGGCGTTGGTCCCCATTCCGGCGTCGATGCCGTCGGCGGCGAAGTCCATCAGGGTCATCGTCGACCTCCCGCCCACGTGTTGACCAGACCGTCGATGAATCGTAGCCTAATCCACGACTGATATATCAGTCGTGCGCCGAGCGTTGGGAAGGCATCATGACCCTCGACACCGCTCCCCCGGGGGCGCAGCTGCCCGAGCATCCCGAATTCCTCTGGCGCACACCGGAGCCGAAGAAGTCCTACGACGTCGTCATCGTCGGCGGCGGTGGACACGGGCTCGCGACCGCGCACTACCTGGCGAAGAACCACGGCATCACCGACGTGGCGGTGCTGGAGCGCGGTTGGCTGGCCGGCGGCAACATGGCCCGCAACACCACCCTGATCCGGTCGAACTACCTGTGGGACGAGAGCGCCCGCATCTACGAGCACGCCCTGCGGCTGTGGGAGGGTCTCGAGGACGACCTCGACTATCCGATCCTGTTCAAGCAGTGCGGCGTGCTGAACCTCGCCCACACCCTGCAGGACGTGCGCGACAGCGTGCGCCGGGTCGAGGCCAACAAGCTCAACGGCATCGACGCCCACTGGGTCGATCCCGACGAGGTCAAGAAACTCTGCCCAATCGTCAACGTGTCCAACGACATTCGCTACCCCGTCCTCGGCGCGACCTATCAGCCCAGGGCCGGGATCGCCAAGCACGACTACGTCGCCTGGGGATTCGCGCGCCGGGCCGACCAGGCCGGAATCGACATCATCCAGAACTGCGAGGTCACCGGCTTCCTCACCGACGGCGACAGGGTCACCGGCGTCCGGACCACGCAGGGCGACGTCGGCGCGGGCCGAGTCGCCCTGTGCGCGGCCGGACACACCTCGACGCTGACCGACATGCTCGGCATCCGCACCCCGCTGCAGAGCCACCCGCTGCAGGCGCTGGTCTCCGAACTACTCGAGCCCGTGCATCCGACGATCGTCATGTCGAACGCCGTGCACGTCTACGTCTCCCAGGCGCACAAGGGCGAGCTGGTGATGGGCGCCGGCGTGGACTCCTACAACGGGTACGGCCAGCGCGGGGCGTTCCACGTCATCGAACGTCAGATGGCCGCTGCGGTGGAGTTGTTCCCGGTCTTCGCCCGCGCGCACCTGCTGCGCACGTGGGCGGGCATCGTCGACGTCTGCCCCGACGCCTCCCCCATCGTCGGTCGCACGCCGTACGAGAACCTCTACCTCAACGCGGGCTGGGGTACGGGCGGATTCAAGGCGACCCCGGGCATCGGCTGGTGTCTGGCCGACACCATCGCCCATGACGAGCCCCACGAATTCGTCGCACCGTTCGGCCTGGACCGCTTCGTCACCGGAGCCCTGGTCGACGAGCACGGCGCCGCCGGCGTGGCGCACTGACCACCCTCATTCAGGAGCAACGCATGCAACTCATCGAATGCCCGTGGTGCGGGCCGCGCGAGGAAACCGAGTTCCGCTACGGCGGCCAGGCCGGCATCGCCTACCCGGAGGATCCGCAGGCGCTCACCGACGAGCAGTGGGCCCACTACGTGTTCTTCAGGAGCAACCCGAAGGGGCTCTTCACCGAGCGCTGGTGCCACGGCGCGGGCTGCCGTCGCTGGTTCACGGCCGTCCGCGACACCGCAACCTATCGGTTCCAGGGCGTGTCCCGACCCGGCGAGGGGACTAACCCGTGACCGCCCCGTTCCGCACCCCCGCGGGCGGGCGCATCGACCGCGACACCGTCCACACGTTCGTCTTCAACGATCGCGAGCTGACCGGACACCCGGGTGACACGCTCGCCTCGGCGTTGCTGGCCCACGGTGTGCACCAGGTGAGTACCAGCGTCTCACTCGGCAGGCCCCGTGGGTTCACGGCCGCCTGGGCCGAGGACACCGGCGGGCTGGTCCAGCTGGAGCACCCGTTCCCCGAACCCATGCTGCTCGCCACCACGGTCGAACTGTTCGACGGCCTCGCCGCCCGCGGCATACCCGGCCGGGGCCGACTCGCAGAGATCGCCGACACTGCGCAGTACGACGCGACGCACGTGCATGCCGACGTGCTGGTCGTCGGCGCGGGTCCGACGGGTCTCGCGGCCGCGCTGACCGCGGCCCGGTCCGGCGCCAGGGTGGTGCTGATCGACGAGCAGAGCGAAGCCGGCGGGGCGCTCCTGGGCTGCACCGACTCCCTCGACGGCAGCCCCGCGCTGGAGTGGGTCGCCGACGCGGTGGCCGAACTCGACGCCCTCCCCGACGTGCTGCACCTGCAGCGCACGACGGCCTTCGGCCACTACGACGACGGCTTCGTCCTCGCGCTGCAACGTCGTACCGACCATCTCGGCGAACTGGCCCCCGCGACGGTCAGCCGTCAGCGGGTGTGGCGGATCCGGGCGCGCCACGTCATCGTCGCCACGGGGGCCCACGAGCGTCCCGTCGTCTTCGCCGACAACGACCGGCCCGGCATCATGCTGGCCCACGCCGCGCGGACGTTCCTGCACCGCTACGGCGTCAGGGTGGGCGAGCGAGCGGTCGTGTTCACGACCAACGACAGCGCCTACCTCGCCGCGTTCGACCTCGCCGACGCGGGCGTGCAGATCGGCGCCCTCGTCGACGCGCGGCCGGACGTGTCCCCGGACCTGTTGGCCGGCTGCCGATCCCGCGGCATCACGGTGCACCCGGGGTCGGTGGTCCGCGGGACCCGCGGCGATGCCCGGATCACCCACGCCGACGTCTCGGGCGTCGACGCCCCGGTGGCCTGCGACGTGCTGCTCGTCAGCGGCGGATGGAACCCGGCGGTGCACCTGTTCAGCCAGGTGCGCGGCCGCCTGCGCTACGACGACGTCCTGGGTGCGTTCCTACCGGGCGAGACCCTCGACGGGGTGAGCGTGGCCGGAGCGGCGACGGGACTCCTCGAGCTACCGGGCTGTCTGCGCAGCGGGCGCGAGGCCGCGCAGTCGGCCATGACGGAGCTGGGCTTCACCGCTCCCGCCACGCCACTGGCCGGCGAGCGGGACCCGGTGCGCACCCCCGGCGTCCCCGCGGTGCTGTGGTACGTCCCCGACTCACTAACGGCGACAACGCAATTCGTCGACGTGCAGCGCGACGCCACGGTGGCCGACCTCGTCAGGGCGGTGGGTGCGGGCATGCGGTCGATGGAGCACATCAAGCGCTACACGACCATCGGCACCGCCCACGACCAGGGCAAGACCTCCGGCGTGGTCGCGTCCGGCATCACCGCCGAACTGCTCGGCACGCGGCCGGAGGCCATGGGCGTCACGACGTTTCGGCCGCCGTACACGCCCGTGGCGTTCGCCGCGCTCGCCGGCCGCAGCAGGGGCGCGATGTACGACCCGGAGCGGGTCACCGCGCTGCACGACTGGCACGTGGACCACGGCGCGGTCTTCGAGGACGTCGGCATGTGGAAGCGGCCGCGGTACTACCCGCGCACCGGTGAATCCATGGCAGAAGCCGTGTTACGCGAATGCGCGTCGGTCCGCGGCGGGGTCGGCATCCTCGACGGGTCGACCCTCGGCAAGATCGACGTGCAGGGCCCCGATGCCGGCGAGTTCCTGGACCGGCTCTACACCAACGTCATGAGCTCGCTCGCGGTCGGGATGATCCGCTACGGCGTGATGTGCGGCGCCGACGGCATGGTGATCGACGACGGCACCGTCATGCGGTTGGCGTCCGACCGGTTTCAGGTCTTCACCACGACCGGCGGGGCCGCCCACGTCCTGGACTGGATGGAGGAATGGCTGCAGACCGAGTGGCCGCATCTTCGGGTCCGCCTCACCTCGGTGACCGAACAGTGGCACACCTTCCCCGTGGTGGGCCCAAGGTCGCGCGACGTCGTCGGCGCAGTGTTCGGCGACCTCGACGTCGCCAACGACGCGTTCCCGTTCATGGCCTGGCGCGACACCTCGCTGGACGGCGTGCACGTGCGCATCGGGCGGATCAGCTTTTCCGGCGAGCTCGCCTACGAGGTCAACGTCATGGGCTGGTACGCAAAGGCCCTGTGGGAGAAGCTGATCGGCGCGGGCGAGCCGTATGGCATCACGCCGTACGGCACCGAGACGATGCACGTGCTGCGCGCCGAGAAGGGCTACCCGATCATCGGGCAGGACACCGACGGCACGGTGACCCCGCAGGACCTGGGGATGGACTGGGTCGTCTCGAAGAAGAAGGCCGACTTCATCGGCAAGCGGTCGTTCACCAGGAGCGCGAACCTCGACCCGCTGCGCAAGCAGTTCGTCGGACTGCTGCCCGTCGACGCCGAGACGGTGCTGCCGGAGGGCGCTCAGATCATCGAGTCCACCGCCGACGGCGTCGTTCCGCCCCCTCCCGTGCCCATGCTCGGGCACGTCACCTCCAGCTACCGCAGCGCCGAGCTGGGTCGACCGTTCGCCCTGGCCCTGGTGCAGGGCGGCCGCGCCCGGATCGGCGACACCCTGGGCGTGCCGGTGAACGGAACGCTGGTGCCGGTCGAGGTCACCGGCCCGGTCCTCGTCGATCCCGAAGGAGCCCGGCGCGATGGCTGACGCCCTGATTCGATGCAGCCCGCTGCAGGGCTTCGGCGATGCGTTCGCCGCGATGCCGGAATCGGCGCGCGCCTGCGAGGAACCGTTCCTGACGATGGTCGATCTGTGGGTCGACCCGTCCGGACCAGGTGGTGCGGCGGCCGGCGCCGTGCTCGGCGTGCCCGCGTTGCCGAGCCCGCCGTCGACCCTCGTCGACGGCGTCGATGCGCAGGTGATCTGGTTGGGTCCCCAGGAGTGGCTGGTCCTCGCGCGCGACCAGACACCCGAGGAGCTGGAGACCCGGCTGCGCGAGGTGGTGTCCGCACACGGCGGCGCCGCGGTCGACGTCTCGGCCCAGCGGACCACCATCCGGCTGCGAGGCACCCACGCCCGCGACGTCCTCGCCAAGGGGTGCTCGATAGACCTGCATCCGCGGGAGTTTCGTCCGGGCGAGGCGGTGCAGACCATCCTCGGCCAGGCCGCCGTGGTGCTCGTCGCGCTGAGCGACGACGCGACCGACTACCGCATCCTCGTCAGGTCGTCGTTCGCGCGCTATCTCGCCGCGTGGTTGCTCGACGCGGCGGGCGAGTTCGCGGCCAGTCCGGGCCTTTGGTGACGGTGCCGGGCGTTCGGTGGCCGGCGCCCAGACTTAGGTGTCGGTTTTCCGCCAGTGATGTCGGTGCCGTCGTGTAATCGTCGGAGTGTGCACGAAGACTTCGACCGCTGCTACCGCGCCGTCCAATCCAAGGACGCCCGGTTCGACGGCTGGTTCGTGACCGCCGTGCTCACCACGGGCATCTATTGCCGGCCGAGCTGTCCCGTGCGCCCGCCCTTCGCCGAGAACGTCCGGTTCTACGCCACCGCGGCGGCCGCCCAGCGGGAGGGTTTCCGCGCCTGCAAGCGATGCCGGCCCGACGCGTCCCCCGGATCTCCGGAGTGGAACGTCCGCAGCGACGTGGTCGCCCGCGCCATGCGCCTGATCTCCGACGGCACGGTCGACCGCGAGGGCGTCACCGGGCTCGCCGCGCACCTCGGCTACACGACGCGTCAGCTGGAACGGTTGATGCAGGCCGAGGTGGGTGCCAACCCGCTGGCGCTCGCGCGCGCCCAGCGCTCGCACACCGCGCGCGTGCTCATCGAGACCACCGATCTGCCCTTCGGAGACGTCGCCTTCGCCGCGGGGTTCTCCAGCATCCGGCAGTTCAACGACACCGTCAGGGCAGTGACCGCGATGACGCCGACGGACCTGCGGCGACGCGCTCGGGCCCGTTACGGCGTGGGGCCGGCGGGACGTTCGGGCTCGGTGACGCTGCGGCTCCCCGTCCGGGCTCCGTTCGCCTACGAGGGGCTCTTCGGACACCTGGCCGCCAGCGGTGTCCCCGGGGTCGAGGAGTTTCGCGACGGCGCCTACCGTCGGACGCTGCGGCTGGCGTCGGGCCACGGCATCGTCAGCCTCACACCGCAGCCGGACCACGTGCGCTGCGACCTCATCCTCGACGACTTCCGCGACCTCGCCACGGCGATCTCCCGATGCCGTCGGCTCCTCGACCTGGACGCCGATCCCGAAGCCGTCGTCGCCGACCTCGGGGCGGACCCGCACCTCAAGGCGTTGGTCGACAAGGCGCCGGGACAACGCATTCCGCGGACGGTTGACGAGTCGGAGCTCGCGCTGCGGGTCGTCATCGGACAGCAGATCTCGGTCAAGGCGGTGCGGACCCACGCGGGGCGCCTCGCCGAGGCGTACGGCTCGCCTCTCACCGACCCCGTCGGCGGTCTGAGCCGGGTCTTCCCCAGCGTCGCGCAGCTCGCCGACATTGATCCGGCCCACCTCGCATTCCCCAAGTCCCGGCAGCGCACGTTCGTCGCGCTGGTCCGCGCCCTGGCCGAGGGCGACGTCGTCCTGGATCCGGGCTGCGACTGGGATCGGGCGCGCGCTCAGCTGCTCGCCGTGCCGGGCATCGGGCCGTGGACCACCGACGTCATCGCCATGCGCGGTCTCGGCGATCCGGATGCCTTCCCCGTCACCGACCTCGGGGTGCTGGCCGCGGCCAAGATCGTCGGCCTGCCCGCCGAACCCAAGGCGCTCACGGCACACAGCGCAGCCTGGCGACCGTGGAGAGCCTATGCGACGCAACATCTTTGGACCGCCTTGGAGCACGAAGTCAACGAGTGGCCGCCACGGGCCACCAGGAAGGAGTCGTGATGGCGACGCTGCAATACCGGACGATGGACAGCCCGGTCGGGCCGCTGACCCTGGCGGGCACGGACGGTCGACTGCAACATCTGCGCATGGTCGACCAGACGTATGAACCGAACCGTGACGGGTGGGAGGCCGACGATTCCGTCTTCGACGACGCCGTCGCACAGCTACGGGCGTACTTCGCCGGCGAGCTCACCGAGTTCGACCTCGACCTCGACCTGGTTGGCACGGACTTTCAGCGTCGGGTGTGGGCGGCGCTGCTGACGATTCCCTACGGCGAGACCCGTTCCTATGGCGTCATCGCCGCCCAGCTCGGATCCCCCGGCGCCTCCCGCGCGGTGGGATTGGCCAACGGCCACAACCCCATTGGCATCATCGTTCCGTGCCATCGGGTCATAGGAGCCAACGGCAGCCTCACCGGATATGGCGGCGGACTGGCGAAGAAGCGTCAACTCCTGGACATGGAGAAGAATCGGACGAACCCGGTGTCGACCTTGTTCGACTGACCGCTAGCGCGGAATATGAATACCTCTGGAAATGCCAAAGGCCCCCAATTGTATTGGGGGCCTTTGGACTTCAAAGGGTGTTCGGCGGTGTCCTACTTTTCCAACCGTGTGGTTAGTATCATTGGCGCTGGTAGGCTTAGCTTCCGGGTTCGGGATGGGTCCGGGCGTTTCCCTGCCGCTGTTGCCGCCGTAACTCTATTTTTTTTTAAGCCCCTGGTGGTGTTTTTGGTGGTGGGGTGTGGTCTGTTTGGGTTCGTGGTGTCGTGGTTGCGAGGCGACGTTGTGGTGTGTTTACACACGGTGTGTTGGTGCCGGCTGCCTTGTGGTGGGGGTGTGCCGGTGGTGTGTGTGTAAGTTTTCGGCCGGTTAGTGCCAGTTCCCTGCAACCATTGCTGGTCTTTCAGGTCTGGTCTATCGATCCCGTGGTCTGCGGGGGGCCTTATCCCACTTGATGGGTGAGAAACCTGGTCTTGGAAGGGGTTTCCCGCTTAGATGCTTTCAGCGGTTATCCTGTCCGAACGTGGCTATCCAGCCGTGCCCCTGGTGGGACAACTGGTAGACCAGAGGTTCGTCCGTCCCGGTCCTCTCGTACTAGGGACAGGTTTCCTCAAGTTTCTGACGCGCGCGGCGGATAGAGACCGAACTGTCTCACGACGTTCTAAACCCAGCTCGCGTGCCGCTTTAATGGGCGAACAGCCCAACCCTTGGGACCTGCTCCAGCCCCAGGATGCGACGAGCCGACATCGAGGTGCCAAACCATCCCGTCGATATGGACTCTTGGGGAAGATCAGCCTGTTATCCCCGGGGTACCTTTTATCCGTTGAGCGACACCCCTTCCACTCGGGGGTGCCGGATCACTAGTCCCGACTTTCGTCCCTGCTCGACATGTACGTCTCGCAGTCAAGCTCCCTTGTGCACTTGCACTCAACACCTGATTGCCGTCCAGGTTGAGGGAACCTTTGGGCGCCTCCGTTACTCTTTTGGAGGCAACCGCCCCAGTTAAACTACCCACCAGGCACTGTCCCTGAACCGGATATACGGTTCGAGGTTAGAAGCCCAATACGATCAGAGTGGTATTTCAACAACGACTCCACCCACACTGGCGTGTCGGTTTCACAGTCTCCCACCTATCCTACACAAACCGTAACGAACTCCAATACCAAGTTGTAGTGAAGGTCCCGGGGTCTTTTCGTCCTGCCGCGCGTAACGAGCATCTTTACTCGTAGTGCAATTTCGCCGAGTCTATGGTTGAGACAGTTGAGAAGTCGTTACGCCATTCGTGCAGGTCGGAACTTACCCGACAAGGAATTTCGCTACCTTAGGATGGTTATAGTTACCACCGCCGTTTACTGGGGCTTAAATTCTCGGCTTCACCACTTGCGTGATTGACCGGTCCTCTTAACCTTCCAGCACCGGGCAGGCGTCAGTCCGTATACATCGTCTTGCGACTTCGCACGGACCTGTGTTTTTAGTAAACAGTCGCTTCTCACTGGTTTCTGCGACCCCCCACCGCTGCCCACCGCAAGGGTGATGACGGTAAGGGGTCCCCCTTCTCCCGAAGTTACGGGGGTATTTTGCCGAGTTCCTTAACCATAGTTCACTCGTACGCCTTGGTATTCTCTACCTGACCACCTGTGTCGGTTTGGGGTACGGGCCGTGTGCGAACTCGCTAGAGGCTTTTCTTGGCAGCATAGGATCACCGAATTCGCCTCACTCGGCTATGCATCACCTCTCGGACTCATGTGAACGACGGATTTGCCTATCGTTCGTCCTACCGGCTTGCCCCAGTATTACCACTGACTGGTACGGCTACCTTCCTGCGTCACCCCATCGCTTGACTACTACCCACCCGGGTCCCGTGCAGCCAGCCGGCCTCTCACCCCGAAGGGATCGATGACCCGCCTTTTGGACGGTTAGCAGAATGGATTCATCACGGACGCGCACACACGGGTACGGGAATATCAACCCGTTGTCCATCGACTACGCCTGTCGGCCTCGCCTTAGGTCCCGACTCACCCTGGGCGGACTGGCCTGGCCCAGGAACCCTTGGTCTTTCGGCGGGCAAGGTTCTCACTTGCCTTATCGCTACTCATGCCTGCATTCTCACTCCCACACCCTCCACCACTCCATCACTAGGTGGCTTCACCGGATGCAGGACGCTCCCCTACCCAACGTCACACCCGAAGGTGTGCTCGTTGCCGCGACTTCGGCGGTGTGCTTGAGCCCCGCTACATTATCGGCGCACAATCACTTGACCAGTGAGCTATTACGCACTCTTTCAAGGGTGGCTGCTTCTAAGCCAACCTCCTGGTTGTCTTCGCGACTGCACATCCTTTTCCACTTAGCACACGCTTAGGGGCCTTAGTCGGCGATCTGGGCTGTTTCCCTCTCGACGCACGGAGCTTATCCCCCGCCGTCTCACTGCCACACTGTTGACTTACCGGCATTCGGAGTTTGGCTGACGTCAGTAACCTTGTGAGGCCCATCGGCCATCCAGTAGCTCTACCTCCAGTAAGGACCATGCAACGCTGCACCTAAATGCATTTCGGGGAGAACCAGCTATCACGGAGTTTGATTGGCCTTTCACCCCTACCCACAACTCATCCCCTCAGTCTTCAACCTAAGTGGGTTCGGGCCTCCACAACATCTTACTGCTGCTTCACCCTGGCCATGGGTAGATCACTCCGCTTCGGGTCCAGAACACACCACTACACCACACACTCCTGTGCGGATACGCCCTATTCAGACTCGCTTTCGCTGCGGCTACCCCACACGGGTTAACCTCGCGACATGTCCCTGACTCGCAGGCTCATTCTTCAAAAGGCACGCCATCACCCCACCACGAAGGAGGGCTCTGACGGCTTGTAGGCACACGGTTTCAGGTACTATTTCACTCCCCTCCCGGGGTACTTTTCACCATTCCCTCACGGTACTCATCCGCTATCGGTCATCAGAAGGTATTCAGGCTTACCGAGTGGTCTCGGCAGATTCACAGCAGATTTCACGGGCCCGCTGCTACTCGGGAACACCATCCAAGGCAGGCGTCGGGTTTTCACGTACCGGGCTCTCACCGTCTACGGCAGGCCATCCCAAGCCACTTCCGCTAACCACGACACTTTCTCACTGCCCTCCAGGGAGTAGCCCTGACAAATGGGTCCCACAACCCCACACACAACCCCTACCCGGTATCACATGCCTGCGGTTTAGCCATCCTCCGCTTTCGCTCGCCACTACTCACGGAATCACAATTGTTTTCTCTTCCTACGGGTACTGAGATGTTTCACTTCCCCGCGTTACCTCCCGCACCCTATGCATTCAGATACGGGTAACACGACATCACTCGTGCTGGGTTTCCCCATTCGGACATCCTCGGATCAACGCTCGGTTGACAGCTCCCCGAGGCTTATCGCAGCCTCCTACGTCCTTCATCGGCCTCTGATGCCAAGGCATCCACCATGCGCCCTTAAACACTTACAACACAAAAACCACACACGCGTGCTCACACGCGCATGCACAACACAATCGAAGAAATTACACCACAACGACCCACACCAGACCGACGCGAACCCGACACGAACCACCACCGCCACCCCGAAGAGGGACGACACGCGGTGACCCGACGAGTCCACACGACTGCTGCGAATCGATGCTCGCAACCACTATCCACGAATCAAACACCACACCCCACCACCAAAACCTGGGGCAACAACACGCCTCCCACCACACGCAGTGGCCAGGGAACCACGGGCCTGTTGTCTCAAAGCCCAACAGTGTGCCTGGTGACCCACCAACCCCCACCCCCCGCATCAACGAGGGACGAGCGCCGGCGTTTTGAGTTCATCGCCTTGAATTACTTATGCACCCGAACCGCACCCACTACAGGTCACGGCCCATCCAACGAATCGCCTGGCACACCGAACCCCACACGGTTGTGGGCGGGACCAGGTCTCGTGGTGCTCCTTAGAAAGGAGGTGATCCAGCCGCACCTTCCGGTACGGCTACCTTGTTACGACTTCGTCCCAATCGCCGATCCCACCTTCGACGGCTCCCTCCCACGAGGGGTTAGGCCACCGGCTTCGGGTGTTACCGACTTTCATGACGTGACGGGCGGTGTGTACAAGGCCCGGGAACGTATTCACCGCAGCGTTGCTGATCTGCGATTACTAGCGACTCCGACTTCACGGGGTCGAGTTGCAGACCCCGATCCGAACTGAGACCGGCTTTGAAAGGATTCGCTCCACCTCACGGCATCGCAGCCCTTTGTACCGGCCATTGTAGCATGTGTGAAGCCCTGGACATAAGGGGCATGATGACTTGACGTCATCCCCACCTTCCTCCGAGTTGACCCCGGCAGTCTCTCACGAGTCCCCACCATGACGTGCTGGCAACATGAGACAAGGGTTGCGCTCGTTGCGGGACTTAACCCAACATCTCACGACGAGCTGACGACAGCCATGCACCACCTGCACACAGGCCACAAGGGAACTGATATCTCTACCAGCGTCCTGTGCATGTCAAACCCAGGTAAGGTTCTTCGCGTTGCATCGAATTAATCCACATGCTCCGCCGCTTGTGCGGGCCCCCGTCAATTTCTTTGAGTTTTAGCCTTGCGGCCGTACTCCCCAGGCGGGGTACTTAATGCGTTAGCTACGGCACGGATCCCAAGGAAGGAAACCCACACCTAGTACCCACCGTTTACGGCGTGGACTACCAGGGTATCTAATCCTGTTCGCTCCCCACGCTTTCGCTCCTCAGCGTCAGTTACTGCCCAGAGACCCGCCTTCGCCACCGGTGTTCCTCCTGATATCTGCGCATTCCACCGCTACACCAGGAATTCCAGTCTCCCCTGCAGTACTCCAGTCTGCCCGTATCGCCCGCACGCCCACAGTTGAGCTGTGAGTTTTCACGAACAACGCGACAAACCACCTACGAGCTCTTTACGCCCAGTAATTCCGGACAACGCTCGCACCTACGTATTACCGCGGCTGCTGGCACGTAGTTGGCCGGTGCTTCTTCTGCACATACCGTCACTTGCGCTTCGTCTGTGCTGAAAGAGGTTTACAACCCGAAGGCCGTCGTCCCTCACGCGGCGTCGCTGCATCAGGCTTGCGCCCATTGTGCAATATTCCCCACTGCTGCCTCCCGTAGGAGTCTGGGCCGTATCTCAGTCCCAGTGTGGCCGGACACCCTCTCAGGCCGGCTACCCGTCGTCGCCTTGGTAGGCCATCACCCCACCAACAAGCTGATAGGCCGCGGGCCCATCCCACACCGCAAAAGCTTTCCCCCACCAGGCCATGCGACCAGCAGGGTGTATTCGGTATTAGACCCAGTTTCCCAGGCTTATCCCAAAGTGCAGGGCAGATCACCCACGTGTTACTCACCCGTTCGCCACTCGAGTACCCCGAAGGGCCTTTCCGTTCGACTTGCATGTGTTAAGCACGCCGCCAGCGTTCGTCCTGAGCCAGAATCAAACTCTCCAAACAAAAACAACCCACACCCAAAAGGCACAGGTGGAAATCGCAATCAGAGAAACCTGACCAAGCAACCAGTCCTAAAACCGGCAAGATAAAACAAACCACCCCCACACAGGAAGACGGGGAGTCCCCCACGAGGATGGCCAAACAACAAACAAAAACCACCAAACACACTATTGAGTTCTCAAACAACACACCCGGATTTCAGGCAACCCTGCCACTGTACGTCGTAGCGGGGACTTCGTCAATCCTCGTCCAGCCGGTCTAGGACCGGGGCCGTAGGCACTGGGTAAACCCTAGCCGACGATTGCGCATACTCCAAAACCGCACGCCAGGGGCGCATTTTGGCCGAAAAGCTATGTGACGCGCTCGATTTCGGCCCCGAGGCTCACCAGGTTCTCGACGAACAGCGGATACCCGCGGTCGATGTGGAACACGTCGTGCACCTCGGTGTCGCCGTCGGCGACGAGCCCGGCCAGGACCAGACCGGCGCCGGCGCGGATGTCGGACGCCCACACCGGTGCGCTCGACAGCTGCGGTATCCCCCTGACGACGGCGTGGTGACCATCGGTCCGCGCGTCGGCGCCGAGCCGGATCATCTCCTCGACGAACCGGAACCGCGCCTCGAAGACGTTCTCGGTGATCATCGATGTGCCGTCGGCGATCGACGCGAGGCCGATCGCCATCGGCTGTAGATCCGTCGGGAATCCGGGGAAGGGCAGCGTCGCCATGTTGACGGCCCTGGGCCGGTCGTACTGGACGATGCGAAAGCCATTGTCGTGCTGGGTGACCGTGGCCCCCGCGTCGTGCAGCTTGTGCAGGACCAACTGCAGGTGCTGCGGATCGACCCCGGTGACCGAGATGTCACCGCGCGTCATGGCGGCGGCGATCCCCCACGTCGCGGCGACGATGCGATCGCCGATGACGCGGTGCTCGGTCGGGTACAGGCGGTCGACGCCGGTGATGGTCATGGTCGAGGACCCGCCGCCGGAGACCTGCGCGCCCATCTGGTTGAGCATCTCGCACAGGTCGACGACGTCGGGCTCCCGCGCCGCGTTGTGAATGGTCGTGACGCCCTCCGCCAGCACCGCCGCCATGAGGATGTTCTCGGTCGCGCCGACGGAGGGGAACTCCAGCTGGATCTCCGCGCCGCGCAGGTGGTCGGCCTCCGCGACCACGCAGCCGTGCTCGATGTTGCAGCGCGCACCCAGCTGGCGCAGGCCGGCCTGATGCATGTCCAACGGCCGCGAGCCGATGGCGTCCCCTCCCGGCAGCGCCACCTTCGCCTTCTTACATCGGCCGACGAGCGGGCCGAGGACGCACACCGACGCCCTGAACTGGCGCACGGCGGCGAAGTCCGCGTCGTACTTGAGCTCGTCGGGTGAGGTGATGCGCACGACGTCGCCGTCGAGTTCGACCGTCGCGCCGAGACCGCGCAACACCTCCGCCATCAGCGGGACGTCGAGGATGTCAGGGCAGTTCGTGATGGTGCTCGTACCCTCGGCCAGCAGCGCTGCGGCCATCAGCTTGAGCACGCTGTTCTTCGCGCCGCCGACTGCGACTTCGCCAGCTAACCGAGTACCGCCGGTCACCACGAATCGCTCACTCACGCGGCTCAGTGTAAACAGCGCACGCGCTCAGGGTCTGTTTCGCGCACACTGCCCCGGGTACCGTCGAGCCATGGCCGTCCACCTGACCCGCATCTACACCCGAACCGGCGACGACGGGTCCACCGGCCTGAGCGATTTCAGCAGGGTGTCCAAGAACGATCCCCGTCTGGAGGCATACGCCGACTGCGACGAGGCCAACGCCGCGATCGGCGTCGCCGTCGCCACGGGCAACCCCGACGAGAAGCTCCTCCGGGTGCTGCGCCAGATCCAGAACGACCTCTTCGACGCGGGCGCCGACCTGTCGACGCCGGTCGTCGAGAACCCCGAATTCCCTCCGCTGCGGATCACCCAGGAGTACATCGACCGGCTCGAGTCGTGGTGCGACGAGTTCAACGAACCGCTGCCCGCGCTGACGTCGTTCATCCTTCCCGGGGGCACGCCGCTGTCCGCGCTGCTGCACGTCGCGCGGACCGTGGCCCGGCGCGCGGAGCGCTCGGCCTGGCGCGCGGTCGACCACCACGGCGATTCGGTCAGCGTGCTGCCGGCGAAATACCTCAACCGGCTGTCGGACCTGCTGTTCATCCTGTCCCGCGTCGCGAACCCCGAGGGCGACGTGCTGTGGCAACCGGGCGGGTCGACCCGCTAGGTCGGCCGCCGGCGGGCGCGTGGTGACGGGCGCGATTCCAGCCACGACGTGAACGCCGTCAGTGCCGCGCGGTCGAGGGCGATCTCGTAGCCCCGGCGACTGTCCGGATCGGTGTCGCGCAACTCCAGGACCACGATCTCGGCGCTCATGATGTCGAACTCGTCGCCGCGGGGCGAGCGGCGCGACACCACTTCGATGCCCCGCCGCGACAGCCGGCGGTCTGGCCACCACCGCAGACTCGACAGCCGATAGAACCCGGCCTCGCCGCCGCGGTAGCGCACCACGCCGTGGCGCCATCCGTGACCGCCGACCGCGGGGGCGTCCCGCAGGATGGCGGCGGAACCGCCCACCTGCCGCAACTTCCACAACCGGTAGGTCAGCGCACCGACGACCGCCAGCAGCACGCCGACCAGCGCGACCATGATCATCATGGACGCGCTCATGGCCGGCTCAGTCGAGTTCGCCTAGGGCGCGCAGTCGCGCCCTGCCCCACGCTGCCGTGCGCTCGTCGTCGGACTCGGAATCCTGCTTGGCCTCGTCGGCGTTGATCTCCGACTCGAGCTCGGCGTTCTCGACGAGGATGCGTACCGCCTCGTCGGTGACGGACAGGAATCCCCCGTCGACGGCGATGCGCAGATCGTCCTCGCCCTCGCGCTCGACGCGCACCATGGCGTCGTCGACCAGTTGGGCGACCAGCGGGATGTGCCGCGGCAGGATGCCGATCTCGCCAGCCGTGGTGCGGGTGAACACGAATGTCGCGTCACCCGACCACAATTCGCGTTCGACCGCGACGATCTCGACGTGCATCTCAGCCACGGGTCACAGCTTCGCGCCGAAGGTCTCGGCCTTCTTGGCCAGATCGTCCAGGCCGCCGATGAGGAAGAACGCCTGCTCGGGCAGGTGGTCGAAGTCGCCCTTGCTCAGCTTGTCGAAGGCCTCGATGGTCTCCTTCAGCGGCACCGTCGAGCCCGGCTGACCGGTGAACTGCTCGGCCGCCATCATGTTCTGGCTCAGGAAGCGCTCGATGCGACGGGCCCGGTTGACCAGCTGCTTGTCCTCCTCGGACAGCTCGTCGACACCGAGGATCGCGATGATGTCCTGAAGGTCCTTGTAGCGCTGCAGGATTCGGATGACTTCCTGCGCCACGCGGTAGTGCTCGTCGCCGACCACCGACGGGTCCAGGATCGTCGAGCTCGACGCCAGCGGGTCCACCGCCGGGAAGATGCCCTTCGAGAACACCGCGCGTGACAGCTCCGTCGTCGCGTCGAGGTGGGCGAACGTCGTCGCGGGCGCCGGGTCGGTGTAGTCGTCGGCGGGGACGTACACGGCCTGCATCGAGGTGATCGAGTGACCGCGGGTCGAGGTGATGCGCTCCTGCAGTTCACCCATCTCGTCGGCGAGCGTGGGCTGGTAACCCACCGCGGACGGCATGCGGCCGAGCAGCGTGGAGACCTCGGAGCCGGCCTGCGTGAACCGGAAGATGTTGTCGATGAACAACAACACGTCCTGGTTCTGCTCGTCGCGGAAGTACTCCGCCATGGTCAGCGCCGAGAGCGCGACGCGCATGCGGGTGCCCGGCGGCTCGTCCATCTGACCGAACACGAGGGCGGTGTCCTTCAGCACGTCGGCGTCGGCGAGCTCGACCCAGAGGTCGTTGCCCTCACGGGTGCGCTCACCCACGCCGGCGAACACCGAGGTGCCACCGAAGTTACGGGCGATGCGGTTGATCATCTCCTGGATGAGCACGGTCTTGCCGACGCCGGCGCCGCCGAACAGGGCGATCTTGCCACCGCGGACGTAAGGGGTCAGCAGGTCGACGACCTTGAGACCGGTCTCGAGCATCTCGGTCTTCGGCTCGAGCTCGTCGAAGGGCGGCGGCTTGCGGTGGATCGACCAGTGGTCGAAGTCCTTGCCGTAGCCGGGATCGTCGAGGCAGTCGCCGAGGGCGTTGAACACGTGGCCCTTGACGCCGTCGCCGACGGGCACCGAGATCGACGCCCCGGTGTCGATGACCTCCACGCCGCGGACGAGGCCGTCGGTCGGCTGCATGGAGATGGTGCGCACCAGGTTGTCGCCGAGGTGCTGGGCGACCTCGAGGGTGAGCGTCTTGGCCATCTGCTCATAGCCGATCTCGGCATGCAGGGCGTTGAACAGCTCCGGCACGGAACCGCGCGGGAACTCGATGTCGACGACGGGGCCGGTGATTCGGACCACGCGACCCGCGGTCTTGGAATGGTCTGCGGTAGCAGTCATTGTCTCTTCGCTTCCTCGGGGGCTTACTTGGCGTCGGCCAGCGCGTTGGCGCCGCCGACGATTTCGCTGATTTCCTGGGTGATCTGGGCCTGGCGCTCACGGTTGGCTTCCAACGTCAACGCCTTGATCAAGTCGTCGGCATTGTCGGTGGCCGACTTCATCGCGCGTCGACGCGCCGCCGACTCCGACGCGGCCGCCTCGAGTAGCGCCGAGTACACGCGGGTCGCCACGTAGCGCGGCAGCAGTGCGTCGAATAGCGCCTCGGCGTTCGGCTCGAAGGAGAACAGGGTCTGCGGACCGTCCTCCTGCTCCCCGACGTACTCGATCACCATCGGCGCAATCCGCAGCGCCGCCGCCGACTGCGACAGCATCGACTTGAATTCGGTGAAGACGATGTGGATCTCGTCGACGCCGAGAACGCCGTCGTCACCCGGGTCGTCGCCCTCGTCGTCGACCCCGGCCATGAACGACGTGACGAGCGCATCGGCGATCTCACGGGCGTGCTCGTAGGTGGGCCGCTCCGAGAAGCCGGTCCACGACTCGGCGACGGGCCGCTCGCGGAAGCTGTAGTAGCCGAGGGCCTTTCGACCGACCGCGTAGATCACGGGGTCCTTGCCCTCGTCACGCAGCAACGAGAACAGCTCCTCGGAGCGACGCAGGACGTTCGAGTTGTACGCGCCGCAGAGTCCGCGATCGGAGGACACCACGAGCACCGCGGCCCGCTTCGGTGACTCCCGTTCGACGAGCAGCGGGTGGTCCAGCGCGCTGGCACCCGCGAGCTCGGTGAGCATGTTCGTGATCTCGGTGGAGTAGGGCCGGGCTGCTTGAACCCTGGCCTGCGCCTTCGAGATTCGTGACGTCGCGATCATCTCCTGGGCCTTGGTGATCTTCTTGATCGACCCGGCCGAGCGGATGCGCCCGCGCAGTTCGCGAAGTGTTGCTGCCATCTGTCTCCCAGACCTCTCCGGTCCTTAGTTCTTCTTCGGCGCCGGCTTGCGGACCTTGACCGATTCCTTCTCGAGGTCGTCGGGATCGAGGGCCTCGGCGTCGGCCCCGGTGTCGACGGCGACGGAGCTGCCGTCGGACGCGGCGAAGCCCTTCTTGAACTCGTTGACGATGTCGGTCAGCTTGTTCTCGGCGTCCTCGGGCAGCTTCTTGCTCTCCCGGATGCCCTGGTACACGTCGTCATGGCTGGCCTTGACGTGCTCGAGGAATTCGGTCTGGAAGCGCCGAACGTCTTCCACGGGAACCGAATCCAAGTGGCCCTTGGTGCCGAGGAAGATCGCGACGACCTGCTCCTCGACCGAGAGCGGGCTGTACTGCGGCTGCTTGAGCAACTCGACCAGCCGGGCGCCGCGTTCCAGCTGCGCCTTGGACGTCGGATCCAGGTCGGACGCGAACGCCGCGAACGACTCCAGCTCGCGGTACTGCGACAGGTCGAGGCGGAGGCTGCCCGCCACTTCCTTCATCGCCTTGATCTGCGCGGCGCCACCGACGCGGGAGACCGACACGCCGACGTTGATCGCTGGCCGGACACCCTGATTGAACAGGTCGGTCTCGAGGAAGCACTGACCGTCGGTGATCGAGATGACGTTGGTCGGGATGTAGGCCGAGATGTCGTTGGCCTTGGTCTCGATGACCGGCAGACCCGTCATCGATCCGGCGCCCAGTTCGTCGTTCAGCTTGCCGCAGCGCTCCAGCAGGCGCGAGTGCAGGTAGAAGACGTCGCCGGGGTAGGCCTCGCGACCCGGCGGGCGACGCAGCAGAAGCGAGATCGCGCGGTAGGCCTCGGCCTGCTTGGTCAGGTCGTCGAACACGATGAGGACGTGCTTGCCGTCGTACATCCAGTGCTGTCCGATGGCCGAACCCGTGTACGGCGCAAGCCATTTGAAGCCGGCCGGATCCGACGCGGGCGACGCGACGATGGTCGTGTACTCCATCGCGCCGCCGTCTTCGAGGGCGCGCTTGACGCTGGCGATCGTGGTGCCCTTCTGGCCGATCGCGACGTACACGCAGCGGACCTGCTGCTTGGGATCGCCGGTCGCCCATGCCTCGCGCTGGTTGAGGATCGTGTCGACGCAGACGGCCGTCTTGCCGGTCTTGCGGTCGCCGATGATCAGCTGGCGCTGCCCGCGGCCGATGGGCGTCATGGCGTCGATGGCCTTGATGCCGGTCTGCAGCGGCTCCTCGACGCCCTGGCGCTGGACGACCGACGGCGCCTGCAGCTCGAGCGCGCGGCGGGTGTCGGTCTCGATGTCGCCCTGGCCGTCGATGGGCTGCCCCAGCGGGTTCACCACGCGGCCGAGGAACGCGTCGCCGACGGGTACCGAGAGCACCTCGTTGGTGCGCTTGACCTGCTGGCCCTGCTCGATCTTCTCGAAGTCACCGAGGATGACCGCGCCGATGCTGTGCTCGTCGAGGTTCAGTGCGACACCGAGCACGCCGCCGGGGAACTCGAGGAGCTCCTGCGTCATGACCGAGGGCAGGCCCTCGACGTGTGCGATGCCGTCACCCGCGTCGATGACGGTGCCGATTTCTTCTCGCTGGGTATCGGCGGAAAACGAGGATACGTACTCCTCGACGGCACCTTCGATGTCAGCAGCGGAGATTGTCAACTCTGCCATGATTCTTCGTCTTCCTACCTTGTTGAGTCGGGTGGTGAGTCTGTCTGGGTCGACTAGTCCGGCAGCTGCGTCTGTGCGGCGGCCAGTCGGGTGGCGATGGAACCGTCGATCACCTCGTCGCCGACGGTGATCGAGAGCCCGCCAAGGACTTCGGGGTCGACGTTGAGCTGGATCGACACCGGGTGTCCGTAGATCCTCGACAACAGTTCGACGAGCCGGTTGCGCTGCTCGTCGGACAGGTCGGCTGCGGCGGTCACGTGGGCGACGAGCTCGCCACGGCGCGCCACGGCGAGTTCGGCGAGATCGATCACGGCCTCGTCGGCACGCTCGCCGCGCAGGTGACCGATCGTCTGCGACAGCAGTGCCGCGGCGATGCCGTCGATCCCCGAGCCGTCGATCACCTTGTCCAACAGCGCGGTACGGCCCTCCAGCGGCGTGGTGTAGTCGCTCAGCAACGCGGTCAGCCGGGGCTGCCCGTCCAGGATGCGACCGAAGCGGAACAGCTGCTCCTCGACGTCGTCGACCTGATCCTCGAGCTCGGCGCGCTTCAGCAGCGCCAGCCGGGCCAGATGCTCGATGCCGTCGATGAGATCGGCCTCGGCGGACCACCGCTGGGACGCCGCCGTCTGCAGCAGCTTCACGGTCTTCTCGTCGAGCTTGCCCGTGAACAACCGGTCGACGAGGGACTTCTTGGCCTCCGCGTCGTCGTTGTGCTCGGTGAGGTGCCGCGTCAGCGTCGGCTCGTTGACCAGCAGCGTGACGACCTGGGCGAGCTCCTCGGAGAGCTTGGTGAGCCCGTCGGCGTCGAGATCGCTTGCCACCTCGTCGAATTCGTGCGTCAGCGCGACACGCGCCGCGCGGCTGGCGGCCCGCAACCGGACGTAGGCACCCGTCTCGATGGCGGCTGACGTGGGCGCCATCTCCTCGAGCTCGTCGAGGAAGCGGTCGACCGTGGCCGACTGCGCCTCGGGATCGGAGACGTGGGACCGGACCAGCTCGTCGGCCTTCTGCACCGACTCCTCGCCGAGACCGAGCCGCAGCTGACGGATCAGCTGCTGACGCATGAGCTGAACGTGTTGTGCGCCTTGGGCCTTGACCCGCTCGGCCTCCACGCCCGCCTGCTCCTCCAGCTGGCTGGCGATGCGCTCGGAGTCCTGTCGGGCCTCGTCGGTAACCTTGGCGGCCTCGGCCTCGGCGTCCTTCACGGCCTTGGCGTGCATGGCGTCGGCGTCGGCGAGCTTGCGGGCCGCCTCCTCGCTCTCGGCGAGCGCGGCCCGCACCGCGTCCTGCTGCTTCTGCATCAGCGACTTGACCGGCGGCACGACGTAACGCCACACGACGAACACGATGACCGCGAACCCGATCAGCTGGCCGATGAATGTCGACATTTAGCGGCTCCCACCCGATGTGACGTCTACGCCGAGGATGCGGCTCGCCAGCGTCGCGGACAGACCGTCCACCGACGAGTCGAGTTCGGACTGCGCAGCCGAACGTTGTTCTGACAGTTGACGATCCGCATCGCGCACCGTGTCGGCCACCTCGCCGTTGGCCTCGGCCCGCTTCTCGTCGATGACCTGCCGACCGGCGTTGCGAGCCTGGTCGCGGATCGACGAGGCCTCCGTGCGGGCCTCGGCCATCTTCTCCTCGTAGTCGGCCTGTGCCGCCGCCATCTGTTCGGCCGACTTGCGGTTGTCCGCGGCGGTCTTGGCGAGCATGGCCTCCCGCTCGGCGAGGACCTTGCTCACCGGTGGCACGACCCATGTGGCGATGACGCCGAGCACGATCAGGAAGATGATCAGCACGACGAAGAAGGTGGCGTTGGGGATCAGGAAGTTGTTTCCCCCGCCGCCTTCTCCGGCCGCTTGGATCGATGCGCTCAGTGAATGCATGTCAGTGAATTAGCTGACCGGGGTGGCGAACACGAACAGCGCCATGAAGGCCAGGTTGATGAAGTAGGCCGCCTCGACCAGGCCGACGGTGATGAAGAACGGGGTGAAGAGCCGACCCTGCGCCTCGGGCTGCCTGGCGATGCCGGAGATCAGTGCGTTACCGGCGATACCGTCACCGATACCCGCGCCGATCGCGCCACCCGCCATGATCAAACCACCGCCGATGAGTGCGCCGGCAGCGATAGTGGGGTTCATTCCTTTTCCTCCTTGTGAGCTGGTGGCGGCGCCACCAGGTGGGTCGAACGGTCGTACGGCTTAGTGGCTTGCGGCTTCCTTGGCGTCCTTGGCATCTCGGGCGTGGTCACCCTCGTCGTGGTCGCCCTCGGCGTGCTCGTCGTCGTGGTCGAGTTCCATCGACTGGCTGAAGTACAGGATCGTCAGCAGCGCGAAGATGAACGCCTGGATCAGGCCGACGAAGAGGTCGAACAGCTTCCAGATCGCGTTGGGCGCCCACATGAACTGCGTGGGGATCAGCGCCGCGATGAGCGTGACCAGGATGCCTCCGGCGAACAGGTTGCCAAAGAGTCGCAGCGACAACGAGATCGGCTTGGCGATCTCCTCGACCAGGTTGATGGGCGCCATGAAGGCCACGTGACCCTTGAGCACCTTCACCCAGTGCTTGAAGAACCCGCGACGCCAGATGCCGGCGGCGTGGTAGCAGAGGAACACGAACAGGGCGAGCGCCAGCACGAAGTTGATGTCGGCGGCCGGCGGCTTGAGCAGCTCGTGGGTCTCACCGCCGGAGGAGTACTGCACCGGCAGCACCGAGAGCCAGTTCGAGATCAGGATGAACACGAACAGCGCCACGGCCAGGGGCAGCACGAACGGTGCGACCCTGATGCCGATCGCGCTCTCGACCTGGTTGCGCATCTGAATGGTGATCGCCTCGAAGAACAGCTGCACCCCACCCGGGACGTCGGTCGAGGTGACCTTTGCCCGCAGGAAGAACGCCAGGCCGATGACGATGACCGCGGCGACGGCCGTGGCCGTGATGGTGTCCAGGTTGAAGGTCAACCCCAGCCAGTGCACTTCGTCGTGCTCGCCGACGTGGATGGCTCCCGCGGCGACAACCTGCTCATTCATTGGTGTCAGCTCTATCCTTCGACTCGGTCTCCAGAACGTCCATGCCGCCCGAGCGGATCTTCCGGAGTACGGGAATGCTGGTGCTCATCACCAGGAGGGCTTGGAAGATGGCCAGTCCGAACAGCACCGCCAGACCGCCGTCCCTCTTGAAGACGATGGCGATCGCCAGGGCCACCGCGGTGATCGCCAGCAGGCGCGAGGCGGAGTTGAGGGCCATCTTCTTCTTCAGCGGATGGTCCTCGGCGGTGATCGACTCGACCGCCCGGCGCACCAGGAGCGCATTGCACAGACCGAGGAGCAGACCGACCCCGAAGAACACGCCGTAGAGAACCTTGCCGCCGAACGCCGCCGCGGCAACCGCCAACGCGGTCAAGACGAGGCATACGATGAACAAACGCACGGGCCGGAAGGCCACGGCTGGGAACACCAACGGCGCATCCTGCGCTGGCGTCGTCACTGACTCACCTCAATCCACGCTGTCTCGGTAGCTGTCCTCTTGGACGATCGATGATCCGGCGCGTGCCCGCTGAGCGTATCGGAGGGCGGTGGGCGCGCTGGAATCACCCAAGGGGAAGCTCCCTTTGTCGGTCGTACGTCGGCCCCGATCGGCTTCTGCGCAACCGAGGGGCCGGGCCGGCAACCCGCGAGGTCTTTCGGGTTCTGCCAGCACCGTACCACATGGTAGACGGGCCTAAACCCGACCTACTACTTCTTGTCGTACTCCCTAGTCTGGCAGCCGGCTGGGAGCGTCGCGGCCTCTTCGGAGCAGTGGGATGAGGGTGATGACCATCGCGACGACGATCGCCGCCAGCATGACGGCGCCGGTGTAGCGGGGGTCGAAGAAGATGGTGCTTGCCGCGCCGAGGGCGACGATGCCTACCCACAAGTAGATCAGCAGGACCACGCGCCGATGGGAATGACCGATCTGCAGCAACCGGTGGTGCAGATGCATCTTGTCCGGACTGAACGGGCTGCGCCCGGCACGCGTGCGCCTGACGATGGCCAGCAACATGTCCAGCGCCGGCACGAACATGACGGCGACGACCAGGAGGAACGGCGACAGCAGGGCGAAGACGTCGCGCGCGCCGTAGGCGTTCTGCGAGATCGGTCCCGCGGCCGTGGTCGACGCCGCGGCGAGCATCAATCCGATGAGCATCGAACCCGAGTCGCCCATGAAGATCTTCGCCGGATGGAAGTTGTGCGGGAGGAACCCTAAACAGGCGCCGGCGAGGACCACCGAGATCACCGCCGGCGGGTAGAACAGGACGTCGCCGCCATGGTCGCGCAGCAGGCCGATCGAGAAGATGCAGATCGCCGCCGCGGTGATCAGGCCCAGCCCGGCGGCCAGGCCGTCGAGGCCGTCGACGAAGTTCATCGCGTTGACGATGGAGACGGTCAACGCCAGGGTCAGCAGGATCGAGGTGACCTGGTCGAGCACGATCGTGCCGACGCCCCCGATCGGGATGTAGAGCACGCTCCACGCAACGCCCATCGTCACCAGCACGCTGGCGGCGGTGATCTGGCCGGCGAACTTCGTCAGGGCGTCCAGTCCCCACCGGTCGTCGATCAGGCCGATCGCCATGATCAGACCACCCGCCACGACCACCGCGGGCATGCCGGAGGAGTAGACGAAACCGCGCGTCAGGGCGGGTAGCTGAGACGCCAGCAGCACGGCGGCGACGATGCCGATGTACATCGCGAGTCCGCCCATGCGGGGCGTCGGCTGTTCGTGGACGTCGCGCTGGCGCGGGTAGGCGACGGCGCCGAGCCGCGTCGCGAGCCCCCGGACCCAGCCCGTGGCGAAGTACGTGATGATGGCCGCGGTCAGCCCGACCAGCGCCAGCTCCCGCAACGGGACACCGGCGCCGCGATCGGACAACGCGAGCAGGCCAGCCACGCGCTGAAATGTACTGGACCGAGCTGAGACCCCGAACGCGGTGACGCCGCGGGGCGGTCCCGAGCCGCCGGTGCGTCAGGCCGAGAGCGACTCCGCCTCGATCTTCAGCACGTCGGCGATGGCCGCGGCGGTGATGGGTCCGGCCCGCAGGATCCGCGGCTGCGCCCCCGTGAGGTCGACGATGGTCGACGCCGCGCCTTGCGCCGACGGTCCCGCCTCGAGGTAGACCTCCACCAGGTCACCGAGCTGGTCGCGCGCCTCGGCTGCCGTCGTGGCCGCCGCCCGGCCGGAGATGTTGGCACTCGAGACCGCCATCGGTCCCACCTCGCGCAGCAGCTCGATCGCCACCGGGTGCAACGGCATCCGCAGCATGACGGTGCCCTGCGCGTCACCGAGATCCCACTGCAGCGACGGCGCCTGTTGGACGACGAGGCTCAGCGCCCCCGGCCAGAACGCGCGGATGAGTTCGCGGGCCGACTCGGGCACCGAATAGACCAGACCGTCGATCGTGTGCCACGACCCGACGAGCACCGGGACGGGCATGTCGCGGCCACGCCCCTTGGCCGCCAGCAGGGCGGCCACGGCCGCGCCGTCGAACGCGTCGGCGCCGATGCCGTAGACGGTGTCGGTGGGCAGCACCACCAGCCGGCCACCCTTGAGCGCGCTGATCGCCGACGCGATGCCGGCGGGCCGCTGGGTCGCGTCCGTGCAGTCGAAAACCTCACTCATGTGTGCACACCTCCGTAGTTTGCGACCCACTCGCGCCCATCGTCCCTAGCCTTCCTCATCGCCGTCACGAACCGCGGCCGACCGGCGAGGTCGCGTCGCGAGGTGACCTCGGCGAAGGCGCTGGACTCCTCGAACAGCGCGACGGTCGATGCCGCGGTGTCGTCGTCGTGCTCGACGGCGACGGCGCCCCCCGACCGCAGCAGTCGGGCCGCGATCGCGACGATCGGGCCGATGACGCGCATGCCGTCGGGGCCTCCGAAGAGTGCGTGGGCCGGGTCGTGGTCGGCGACCTCGGGGTCGAGGACCGCGCCGTCGGGAATGTAGGGCGGGTTCGCCACCAGGAGGTCGACCGTCCCGTCGTACCCGCTCAGCAATCCGGGGGTGGTGACGTCGGCCTCGACGAGTTCGACATCGAGTCCCGCGCAGTTGCGCCGCGCGTACCGCAACGCCTCGGCCGAGTCCTCGACGGCGACGACGTGTGCGGCGTGCCGGGCCGCGGCGAGCGCGGCGGCGAGCGCCCCCGATCCGGTGCACAGGTCGACGATGGTTGGCTTCGGCGAAAGTCGTTGCCGCAGAGCCCATTCCAGGAGCGACTCCGTCTCGGGGCGGGGGATGAACACCCCGGGGCCGACGTGCAGCAGCAGTGGTCCGAACGCCGCCGACTCCGTCAGATGCTGCAGCGGAATCCGCCGCGACCGCGCCTCGACGAGGTCGCGGTAGTGCACGTAGAACGGCTCGTCGGGCTCGTGGAACCGGAGCAGGCCGCGGTCCAGCCCGGCCGCGTGCGCCGCGAGGAGTTCGGCGTCGACGTGCGCGCTGTCGATCCCGGCCTGCTCGAGCGTGCCCGCGGCCTCGTCGATGGCCCGCCGCAACCGCGTCATTCTTGCTCTTGGAGCCTGGCTTGCCGGTCGGCCGCGGCCAAGGCGTCGAGCATCGGGTCGAGCTCGCCGTCGAGCACCTGGTCCAGGTTGTGCGCCTTGAACCCGATGCGATGGTCGGTGATCCGGTTCTCGGGATAGTTGTAGGTCCGGATGCGCTCGCTGCGGTCGACGGTGCGGATCTGGCTGGCCCGGTCGGCGGAGGCGTCGGCGGACGCCTGCTCCTCGGCCAGCGCCTGCAGACGCGCTGCGAGCACCACCATGGCGCGCGCCTTGTTCTGCAGCTGCGAACGCTCGTTCTGGCAGGTGACGACGATGCCCGAGGGCAGGTGGGTGATGCGGACCGCGGAGTCGGTGGTGTTGACGCCCTGCCCGCCCTTGCCGGAGGAGCGGTAGACGTCGATGCGCAGATCCGACTCGTCGATCTGCACCTCGGCCACGTCGTCGGGTTCGGGGTAGACCAGCACGCCCGCCGCGGAGGTGTGGACGCGGCCCTGCGATTCGGTGACGGGGACGCGCTGCACGCGGTGCACGCCGCCCTCGAACTTCAGCCGCGACCAGACGCCGTCGGCGGAATCGCCCTTGCTGGCGATGGTCAGCGTGGCGTCCTTGTAGCCGCCGAGGTCGGAGAACGTCTCATCGAGGACGGTGACGTTCCAGCCGTGCCGCTCGGCATACCTGATGTACATGCGGGCCAGGTCCGCGGCGAACAGGGCGGACTCCTCACCGCCCTCCCCCGACTTGACCTCCATCACGACGTCGTCGGCGTCGTGCGTGTCGCGCGGTGCCAGCAGATCGCTGAGCTGAGTCTCCAGACGTGCGACGAGCGCCTCCAGGTCGGGCACCTCGGCGGCGAACGACGCATCCTCCGACGCCAGTTCGCGGGCGGCCTCGAGGTCACCGCGCGCGCTCTCCAGCTTGCGGTGGGTGGCGACGATCGGAGCCAGCTGCGCAAACCGCCGGCCGACGCGGCGGGCCGCACCGGCGTCGGCGTGCAGAGCCGGATCGGAGAGCTGCCGCTCCAGGTCGGCGTGCTCGGCGACGAGCGCGTCGACCTTGGTCGCGGCGTCGGTACTCGGCACCGGTAACTCCTTCCTCAGAACGCTTCACGCCGAACGCAAGCGGCGCCCGCCCCCGGCATGAATGCGTCGGGGCGGGCGCCGTTGGGTCGGCTACTTGTCGGCTGCGGCCTTGTCGGAGCCGCGCTTGCCGTAGCGCTTCTCGAAGCGCGCCACACG
The DNA here is from genome assembly GCF_010729665.1 of Mycolicibacterium madagascariense. Taxonomy (NCBI): domain Bacteria; kingdom Bacillati; phylum Actinomycetota; class Actinomycetes; order Mycobacteriales; family Mycobacteriaceae; genus Mycobacterium; species Mycolicibacterium madagascariense. The sequence goes on from NZ_AP022610.1 coordinate 4,266,371, forward strand.
GCCGCCGCTGTCGAGGATCTTCTGCTTACCGGTGTAGAAGGGGTGGCACTGCGAGCAGACTTCGACCACGATGTGGCCGCTCTCCTTGGTGCTGCGCGTCTGGAACGTGTTTCCGCAGCCACACACGACGGTGGTGTCTACGTAGCTGGGGTGGATACCCGATTTCATGATGGTCCTCTTCAGTAGTTGGCCGCCGGGTCGCCTGAGAGCACTGACCTGAGTCTTCAGACGTGAACCGGAACCGAGGGGGTCGACGGTCGATTATGCCAGGTCAGCCGTCAGAGTCATAAACGCGCGGACCGGTGGGCCTATTCCGCGGCGCTGAGCTGCCCGATGGGCCCGAACACCCTGCCGTCGCGCTTCCACAGCGTGCGCCCGGCCGGCTCGACGCCGAGCGCGACGAGCTCGCGCTTGAGGATCTTGTTGGTGGCGGTGCTCGGCAGGTCTTCGGCCACCCACACGTAGCGCGGCCAGGCCTTGGGGGACAGATCGGGTTGCGCTGCGAGGAACCTGCCGAGCGCCTCGGGCGTCAGCTCGGCGCCGTCGCGCAGGACGATCGCGGCCATCACCTGGTCGCCGACGTACTCGTCGGGCACCGGATAGATGGCAACGCGACTGATCTCGTTGAGCCGCAACATGATTCGCTCGATCGGTGCCGCGGTCAGGTTCTCGCTGTCGACGCGCATCCAGTCGGCCGTGCGGCCGGCGAGATAGATCCACCCGTCGGCGTCGCGGTAGGCCAGATCGCCCGACCAGTACATGCCGTGCCGCAGGCGCTGATCCGTCGCGCCGGGATCGTTGTAGTAGCCGCGGAACAGACCGCTGCCGCTGGTGTTGACCAACTCCCCCGTCGCCGCGTCGCCGTTGACGAGCGCACCCGTCTCGTCGAATCGTGCGACGGCGCACTCGACGACGGTCTCGGGGTCATAGATCGCGACGCCCGGGAAGCCCTTGCCGATCGAGCCCGGCGGACAGTCGTCGGGCCGGGTGATGATGACCGCGGCCTCGGTCGAGCCGAAGCCGTCCCACACCGAGCACCCGAACCGGCGGCCGAACTCCTCGATGTCGCGATCGGCGGCTTCGTTGCCGAACGCGATGCGCAGCGGGTTGTCGTGGTCGTCGGGCTGCTCGGGGGTGGCGAGGATGTACGCGAGCGGCTTGCCCACGTAGTTCATGTAGGTGACGCCGTACCTGCGCACGTCGGGCAGGAACCGCGATGCCGAGAACGTCGCGGGCACCATCGCCGCACCCGCTCCCAGCGCGACGCTCCAGCCGGCGTAGACGGCGTTGGAGTGGAACAGCGGCATGGCCAGATAGCACACGTCGGTCTCGCCGAGACCGTAGCGCTGCACCAGCGCGCTGCCGGCGAACAGCACCATCGCGTGCGGCACTTCGACCGCCTTGGGCTCGCCGCTGGTGCCGGAGGTGAAGATCATCATGAAGGTGTCGTCGGCGCCGACCTCGCGGTGCGGCGTCAGGGCGGGTGCGGCCGCGACCCGGTCCGTCCACGCGGGATCCGTGACGTCGACGACCGTGACGCCGGGCAGCTCCAGGCCGTCGAGCAGGTGCGCCTGGCCGGGTTCGGTGAGGACGAGCTGACAGTCGACGCGCGCGATGTCCCGGGCCAGCGCCTCGCCCCGGCGCGTCGTGTTGAGGCCGCACAGCACGTAGCCACCCAGCCCGGCCCCGGCGAGCGCGGTCAGCATCTCGGGCGTGTTGCCCACGAGCGCGCCGACGTGCAGCGGGCGGGCCGGGTCCGACGCCGCGATGACGGCGGCCGCCTGGGCACCGGCCGCGTCGATGTACTCGCGCCACGTCCACGACGCATCGCCGTGCGTGACGGCGACCAGGTCGGAGTCGGCCCGCGTCCTGAGCAACTGTTGGAGTGTGTCGGCCATCGTCGGCTACCTCGGTTCCACGCTGAACACAATTGGGAAAGTGTCTACCACGATGTGCCACACGGTACCGTCTGACGACGGGCACAATGCGTCCGTCCCCACCGCGACGCGAAGAGGAGCCCGCCGTTGACCAGCGCCACCGCACCCCGGCCCGCGTCGAAGAGCGTGCGCGACCGGCTGATCGACGCCGCCGAGGTGTGCCTGCGTGCCAAGGGCATTCGTTCGACGACGGTGTCAGAGGTCGCCGAGGTCGCGGGCGTGTCGCGGGGCTGGCTCTATCGCCACTTCCCCGACAAGAACTCACTGCTGGGCGCGGCGATCGTGCGACTCAACGACGCGTACTGGTCTCGGTCCCACGAGATGCTCGAGCAGATCGACGGTCTCGACGAGCAGATCGCGGCAGGCATCCGCCACGGCCGCACGGCCTACGCCGACCCCGGCGCGCTGCTGATGAAGCTGCGCATGGAAGAGCCCGAGGAGTTCGCGGCCTGCGCCGGCGCCGGCGTCCAGGGGCTGGTGCCCGATCTCGGCGAGTTCTGGTCGAGATATCTCGTCGCCGCCAGGGACCGGGGCGAGATCCACGCCGACGTGAACGTCGCGGAGGCCTCGGAATGGGTTGCGCGCGCACTGCTTTCGCTCGCGACGGTGCCCGGGCAGCAGCTCGACCCCACCGACCACGACGCGGTACTGCGGCACGTGCGCCGATACGTGATGCCCGGCCTGCGGGCCGAACCGTCGCAGACCTAGCCCGAACGACGACGGCCCCCACACCGGAGTGTGAGGGCCGTCGTCGGTCGTGAACGCTAGTCGTTGTCGGTGCCCGGCGTGTTCTTCGAGACCTGCACCAGGAACTCGTAGTTGTTCTTCGTCTTGCGCAGCTGGCTCATCAGCAGATCGATGGCCTGGTGGGAGTCCAAACCGGACAGCACCCGGCGCAGCTTGTGCACGACGGCGAACTCGTCGGAGGAGAGCAACAGCTCGTCCTTGCGGGTGTTGGACGGGTTGACGTCCACCGCGGGGAACACGCGACGCTCGGCGATCTTGCGGTCGAGCTTGAGCTCGGCGTTGCCGGTGCCCTTGAACTCCTCGTAGATGACGGTGTCACCCATCGAGCCGGTTTCGACCAGCGCGGTGGCGATGATCGTCAGCGAACCGCCGTCTTCGATGTTGCGGGCCGCGCCGAGGAAGCGCTTCGGCGGGTACAGCGCCGTCGAGTCGACACCACCGGAGAGGATGCGGCCCGACGCGGGCGACGCGTTGTTGTAGGCGCGGCCGAGACGGGTGATGGAGTCGAGCAACACGACGACGTCCCTCCCCTGCTCGACGAGACGCTTGGCGCGCTCGATGGCCAACTCCGCGACCGCGGTGTGGTCTGACGGCGGCCGGTCGAAGGTGGAGGCAATGACCTCACCCTTGACCGAGCGCTGCATGTCGGTGACCTCTTCGGGTCGCTCGTCGACCAGCACCACCATCAGGTGGCACTCGGGGTTGTTGGTCGTGATCGCGTTGGCGATGCTCTGCAGCACCATCGTCTTGCCCGCCTTGGGCGGCGACACGATCAGCGCGCGCTGACCCTTGCCGATCGGCATGATCAGGTCGATGACGCGGGTCGTCAGGAGCTCCGACTTGGTCTCCAGACGCAGCCGCTGGTTCGGGTAGAGCGGCGTCAGCTTCTGGAACTCGGGACGATTCCTGGCGTCTTCGACGGGCCCACCGTTGACCGAGTCCAGCCGCACCAGCGGGTTGAACTTCTGGCGCGGGTTCTGGTTGCCGCCCCCACCGCCGCCGCCCTCGCCCTCACGGGCGACGCGGACCGCGCCGAGGATGGCGTCGCCACGGCGCAGGCCGTTCTTGCGCACCATGTTCATGGAGACGTAGACGTCGTTGGTGCCCGCGAGGTAGCCGGAGGTCCGCACGAAGGCGTAGTTGTCGAGCACGTCGAGGATGCCCGCCACGGGCTGCACGACGTCGTCCTCGCGGAGCTCGGTGTCGCGGTCGTTGTTGCCGCCGCCCTGAGTGTCGCCCCGCTCGCCACGCCGCCTGCGGTCGCGGAAGCGGCGACCACGCCGTCCGCCGCGACCATCGTCGTCGTCGTCGTTGTTGTTGGCGTTGTTGTTGGCATTGCCGCCGGTGTTGTTGTTGGCGTTGTTGCCGCCGCCGTTGTTGTTGGCGTTGCCGTTGTTGTTACCGCCGCCGCCGTTGTTGTTGGCGTTGCCGTTGTTGTTACCGCCGCCGCCGTTGTTGTTCGCGTTGCCGCCGCCGTTGTTCTGGCGGTCGTTGGTGCGCTGGCCCTCGGACTGCCCGGAACCGCGGGTGCGCTCGGTGCGCTCGCCGGCCTTGTCCGGCTTGTCGGCGACCTTCTCGTCGGCCTTGTCCTGGGTGCCCTGCTCGACGGGGGCGTCGGCCTTGGACTCGACCTTCGTCTCGGTCTTGGGAGCCTCGGCCTTGGGGGCCTTGGCCTCCGGCGCGGCCTCGGTGACGGCGGCCGATGGCTCCGTGGCGTCGGCCTGCTGCGGAGCGGCCTGCTCGGTGGCGGCCTTCGCCTCGGCGGCGGCCGCGGCACCGGCACTGCGGGAGGCACTGCGACGCTCGCGACGCGGCGGCGCGGCGGCGGGTTCGGCGGTGGCCTGTTCGGCGGCGTGCGCTGCGGCGGCCGCACCGTTGGCGTCGCCGCGGTGTTCGCGGATGGCGGCGATGAGCTCGCTCTTGCGCATCCCCGAGGAGCCCTTCACGCCCAGCTGACCCGCCAGTGCCCGCAGGTCGGGGAGCACCATCGCGGTCAGCGAGGTGGGGCGGTCACCCGAGGCCACGACCGAATTCGCCGGGGCAGGCTCGGCCGGTGCCGGCGAAACCGCTTCCACGATTGGTGAATTCACGGGGTTCGACAGGTCGACGTCGTCGCTGCTGCCGTCAGCCGTGATGAGGTCCGTATCAGTCACGGATTTCCTTTCTTTCCCCCGCTGGCTCTGATTCTGCGAGGGTTCGTCGCATCCCGCGGAGTCCGCTGGATGCCGGCTACTGAGTGCCTTGGTCCCACCATTGCCTGTCGCACCGTTGCCGATGCAACGGAGATCGTTTGGGATTCACCGCGTGCGGAGAACCGTCATCCACGAGAAGGATTGGTAGTCGTCCTAGTGTAGGCGCAGGCACAGAGGCTGCGATTGCTGGACGAAAGCGAGGATAACTCGCATCGACGCAGGAAGCAAGAATCCCCGTGATTCCGGTGGTGCGCCTGTCGACTACCCGGGTTGGACCGTGAGCGTGGCGTCGGCCGCGACCGGCTTGGTCGGCTCCCACCGAACGTGCTGGCCAACCGTCATCGCCGAGGTGGCGAAGCCCAGTGCGACACCGTGGGCGACGGCCTCGGCAGGCAGCTGGGGTTGGGTGCTGAACGCGATCACCGCAGGCCCGGCGCCTGAGAGCACCGCCGCCACACCACAGCGACGCAGGGTCGCCAGATATTCCGCCGAGGCGGGCATGGCGGCCGCACGCTGCGGTTGGTGCAGCCGGTCCTCGGTGGCGGCCATCAGAAGATCGGGCCGTTCGGTGAGTGCAGCCACGAGCAACGCGGCCCGGCTCACGTTGAAGCGCGCGTCGGCGTGGCTGACCGCTTCAGGGAGCACCGCGCGCGTCTCCGCCGTCGAGGACCTCAGCTGGGGGACGCCGGTGAACAGGTGGATGGCCGGGTGCAACCGCACGGCTGCGGCGCGGTAGCGCGGCGACGGGCCATCGGCCTCGGTCCAGGACACGACGGTCCCGCCGAGGACGGCCGCCGAGGCGTTGTCGGGGTGGCCCTCGAACTCCGAGGAGAGCTGAATGAGGTCGTCGTCGGAATGCGGATCCGAATCCGACTGCGCGACAAGGCCGTTGGCGGCGGCGAGACCGCCGACGACGGCAGCTGCCGACGAGCCGAGCCCCCGCGAGTGCGGAATCGCGTTGCGGCAGCGGACGATCAGCCCGGGTGTGCACACCCCCGCCGCCCGAAGTCCGCGTTCGACGGCGCGGACCACCAGATGGCTGGCGTCCAGGGGAACCTGGCCGGCGCCCTCACCGGCGACCTCGATGCGAAGCCCGGAATCGGTTGTCTCCACGTAGACGTCGTCGTAGAGGCTCAGCGCGAGACCGAGGCTGTCGAACCCCGGTCCGAGGTTGGCGCTGGACGCTGCGACGGTCGCGGTGGCCGCCAGCCCTGCGGGCAGGGTCTGCATCACCAACGGTTCACTCCGCTAGACCAACCCGAGCTCGGCGGCGACGGCGATGGGGTCGACGGCGATGGCCGTCACGGGGGGCAGCTCCTTGAGCGCCGTGTCGGGGTCCTTGAGTCCATTCCCCGTCACGGTGCACACGACCGTGGATCCGCGTTCCACCCAGCCGTCGTCGAGCGACTTGAGCAGTCCGGCGATGCTGGCCGCCGACGCCGGCTCCACGAACACGCCCTCGGTGCGCGCGACGAGGTGGTAGGCCGCGAGGATCTCCTCGTCCGTGGCGGCCAGGAACCGACCGTGGGACTGCTGCTGCGCCTCGACCGCGGAGTTCCACGACGCGGGCGAGCCGATGCGGATGGCGGTGGCGATGGTCTCGGGCCTGCTGACGGGCTCGCCGAGGACGAGCGGCGCGGCGCCCGCGGCCTGCGTGCCGAGCATGCGGGGCAGCTTCGTCGACGCACCGTCGCGGTGGTACTCCGAATAGCCCTTCCAGTAGGCGGTGATGTTGCCCGCGTTGCCGACCGGCAGCGCGTGCACGTCCGGCGCGTCACCGAGCGCGTCGACGATCTCGAACGCCGCCGTCTTCTGCCCCTCGATGCGAAAGGGGTTGACCGAGTTGACGAGTGACACGGTCGGGAAGTCGTTGGTGAGCTTGCGCGCGAGCTCCAGGCAGTCGTCGAAGTTGCCGTCGATCTGAATGATCTTCGCGCCGTGCATGACTGCCTGCGCGAGCTTGCCCATCGCGATCTTGCCCTGCGGGATGAGCACGGCGCAGGTGATGCCCGCCCGGGCCGCATACGCCGCCGCCGACGCCGACGTGTTGCCGGTCGAGGCGCACAGCACGGCCTTCTGTCCGCGGGCGACGGCCTCGGTGACGGCCATCGTCATCCCGCGGTCCTTGAACGACCCGGTGGGGTTGAGCCCCTCCACCTTCAGATGCACCGTGCAGCCGGTCTGCTCGGACAGCGTGCGGGCGTGGATGAGTGGCGTGCCGCCCTCGAGCAGCGTGATCGGCGTCCAGGAGTCTTCGACCGGCAGGCGGTCGCGGTAGGCGGCGATCAGACCGGGCCACGGCTGGTGAACGGCCGTGCGAGAGGGGGTCATTCGGTGGTTCCTTCCAGACGCAGCACGCTGTTGATGGTCTGCACGACGTCAAGATCGGCCAGCGCGTCGACCGTCTCGGACAGGGCGGCGTCGGTCGCGCGGTGGGTGACGACGACGATGCGGGCACCGCAGCGCTGACCACCCTCGTCGACCATCCCCTCCTGGCGCACCTCGGCGATGCTCACCTCACGCTTGCCGAATTCGGCCGCGACGGCGGACAGCACACCGGACCGGTCGGCCACGTTCATGCTGACGTAGTAGCGCGTCGGGATGAATCCGATGGGCGCGATCGGCAGCTGCGCGTACTTGGACTCGCGCGGCCCGCGGCCACCCTGTACCCGGTTGCGGGCCGCCATCACGAGGTCACCCATCACCGCCGACGCCGTCGGCGCGCCACCCGCGCCCTGACCGTAGAACATCAGCCGCCCGGCGGCCTCGGCCTCGACCACGACCGCGTTGAACGCCCCGTTGACCGACGCCAGCGGATGGTCCAGCGGCACCAGGGCCGGGTAGACCCGCGCCGAAACCCGCTGCTGCCCTTCGTCGTTGACGATGCGCTCACAGATCGCGAGCAGCTTGATGGTGCAGCGCAGCGCCCGGGCCGACTCGAAGTCGGCGGACGTGACCTTGGTGATGCCCTCGCGGTACACGTCGTCGGCCGTCACCCGGGTGTGGAAGGCGATGGATGCCAGGATCGCCGCCTTGGCCGCCGCGTCGAAGCCCTCGACGTCGGCGGTGGGGTCGGCCTCGGCGTAGCCCAGCGCGCTGGCGTCGGCCAACGCCGCCGAGTAGTCCGCCCCGGTCTCGTCCATCGCCGAGAGGATGTAGTTGGTCGTGCCGTTGACGATGCCCGCGACGCGCACCACGGTGTCACCGGCCAGCGACTGGGTCAGCGGCCGGATGACGGGGATCGCGCCGGCGACGGCGGCCTCGAAGTACAGGTCCGCGTGGGCACTCTCGGCGGCCTGGGCCAACTCGCCCGTCGACTGGGCCATCAGCGCCTTGTTGGCCGTGACCACGGACTTACCGGACTCCAGCGCGGCGAGAATCGCCTTGCGGGCCGGCTCGACGGGACCCATCAGCTCCACGACGATGTCGACGTCCTCGCGTGCCACCAGCGCCTCGACGTCGTCGGTCAGCAATTCGAGCGGCACGCCGCGGTCGGCCGAGACGTGCCGCACCCCGACGCCGCGCAGTTGCAGCGGGGCGCCGATCCTGGCCGCCAGATCGGCGGCGCTCTCCTCGATGATCCGGACGACTTCGCTGCCGACGTTGCCGTAGCCCAAGACGGCTACGCCGACCGCCTTCTCGTTCTCCACCATTAGTTGGTTACCTCCAAGCTCAAGAGATCGTCCACCGTCTCGCGGCGCAGGATCAGGCGCGACGCTCCGTCGCGCACGGCCACGACGGCGGGACGGCCGAGCAGGTTGTACCTGCTCGACATCGAATAGCAGTACGCACCGGTGGCGGCGACCCCGATCAGGTCACCGGGTGCGATGTCCTCGGACACCCAGGCGTCGCGGACCACGATGTCGCCGCTTTCGCAGTGCTTGCCCACGATGCGGGCCAGGGTCGGGGCGCCTGCGCTGGTTCGCGACACCAGGCGGGCGTCGTATTCCGCGGCGTAGAGCGACGTTCGGATGTTGTCGCTCATGCCGCCGTCGACGCTGACGTAGCGTCGCTGTGAGGTCTGACTGACCGCGACGTCCTTCACCGTGCCCACCTCGTAGAGGGTGATGGTGCCGGGGCCGGCGATGGCGCGTCCGGGCTCCACGACGAGCTTCGGTGCGGGCAGCCCGACGGCCGCGGACTCGTCGACCACGATGGCGCCGATCTTCGCCGCGAGTTCCTCCATCGGCGGGGGGTCATCCTGTGGCAGGTACGAAATGCCCAGTCCCCCACCAAGATCCACGATCGACATCTGCGCGGTCTTCTCGACGCCGAACTCGGCGACGACGTCGCGTAGCAGACCGATCACCCGGTGGGCGGCGAGTTCGAAACCCGCGACGTCGAAGATCTGCGAGCCGATGTGGCTGTGCAGTCCGACGAGGCGCAGATGGTCGGCGGCGAACACCCGCCGGATGGCGTCCATCGCGGCGCCGCTGGCCAGTGACAGCCCGAACTTCTGGTCTTCGTGCGCGGTCGAGATGAACTCGTGCGTATGGGCTTCCACGCCGACCGTGACGCGCACCAGCACGTCCTGCACGACGCCGGCCTCACCGGCGATGGCGTCGAGACGTTCGATCTCGGTGATCGAGTCGAGGACGACGTGCTCGACGCCGACCTTGACGGCCATGGTCAGCTCGTCGATCGATTTGTTGTTGCCGTGCAACGCGATTCGATCGGCCGGGAAGCCGGCGTTCAACGCGACCGCGAGTTCGCCTCCGCTGGCCACGTCGAGGGACAGGCCCTCCTGGTCGATCCAGCGGGCGATCTCGCCGCAGAGGAACGCCTTGGCGGCATAGCGGACGTGGTCGCCGCCACCGAACGCCGCGGAGATCTCGCGACACCGGGTGCGAAAGTCGTCCTCGTCGATGACGAACAGTGGTGTGCCGTACTCGGCGGCGAGACGGGACACGGGCACCCCGGCGACCGACACCTCGCCGTCGTCGTCGCGAACGGCGTTGCGCGGCCACACGTTTGGGGCCAGCGCCAGCAGCTGCGACGCATCGACCGGAACGGCGGGAGCCGCGCCGCGGCGGGCATCCTCGGCGTGCCTGGGGCCTGCGGGGTGAGCCATCACATCCGCTCCGGTGCGCTGACGCCCAGGATCTGCAGGCCGTTCGCGATGACCTGACGGGCGGCCTGGCACAGCGCCAGACGCGCGGCGTGCAGGTCCATCGGCTCCTCGTCACCCTGCGGGAGCACCCGGCAGGAGTCGTAGAACCGGTGGTAGTCCCCGGCGAGGTCTTCGAGGTAGCGGCACACCCGGTGCGGCTCCCGCAGCGACGCCGCCGTCTTGAGGACCCTGGGGAACTCGCCGAGGGTGCGCACCAGCGTGCCCTCGCGATCGTGGGTGAGCAGTTCGAGGTGGTCGGTGCTCGCGACGATGCCCAGCTCGGCGGCGCTGCGGGCCAGCGCCGACAACCGCGCGTGCGCGTATTGCACGTAGTAGACCGGGTTTTCACTCGATGCGCTCGACCACAGGGCGAGGTCGATGTCGATGGGGGTGTCCACCGAGCTGCGGATCAGGACGTAGCGCGCCGCGTCGACGCCGATCGCGTCGACCAGGTCGTCGAGGGTGATCACGGTGCCCGCCCGCTTGCTCATCCGCATCGGCTGACCGTCGCGCACCAGGTTGACCATCTGACCGATCAGCACCTCGACGGTGTCGGGATCGTCGCCGAGGGCGGCGGCCGCGGCCTTGAGCCGGGCGATGTAGCCGTGATGGTCGGCGCCGAGCATGTAGATGCACAGATCGAAACCGCGCTGCCGCTTGTCGAGGTAGTACGCCAGATCACCGGCGATGTAGGCCGGGTTGCCGTCACTCTTGATGACGACGCGATCCTTGTCGTCGCCAAACTCGGTGGTGCGCAACCACGTTGCGCCGTCCTTTTCGTAGATGTTGCCGGTCTCGCGCAGCTTGGCGATGGCTTGGTCGACGCGGCCGGAGGTGTGCATCGAGTCTTCGTGGGTGTAGATGTCGAAGTCGGTGCCGAAGTCGTGCAGGGATTGCTTGATGTGCGCGAACATCAGGTCCACCCCGACCGCGCGGAACGTCTCGCGCTGCTGCTCCTCGGACTGGCTCAGCACGTCGGGGGCGGCGGCCAGCACCCGCTGGGCGATCTCGGCGATGTAGGCGCCCGCGTAGCCGTCCTCGGGCGTCGGCTCACCCTTCGCCGAGGCGATCAGCGAGTTCGCGAAGCGGTCGATCTGGGTGCCGTGGTCGTTGAAGTAGTACTCCCGGACGACGTCCGCGCCCTGCGTCGAGAGCAGGCGCCCGAGGGCGTCGCCGACGGCGGCCCACCGCGTCCCGCCGATGTGGATCGGGCCCGTCGGGTTGGCGCTGACGAACTCAAGGTTGACCTTCTGCTGCTTCAGCTCGGTCGAATCGCCGTACCGCGAACCCGCGTCGATGACGTCGACGACGACCACGCCCTGCGCGGACGCCTCGATGCGCAGGTTGACGAAGCCGGGACCGGCGACGTCGGCGGCGGCGATGCCCTCGGTCCCCGACAGCGCGGTGGCCAGCCAGCCGGCCAGCTCACGCGGGTTGACACCGACCTTCTTGGCCAGCTGAAGTGCCAGGTTGGTGGCGTAATCGCCGTGCTCGGGGTTGCGCGGCCGCTCCACGGCCACCGTCTCCGGCAGCGCGGCGGTGTCGAGCCCGTGCTCGGCCAGTACCGCGGCGGCGGTGGTCCTGAGCAGCTCGGCCAGATCGGCGGGGGTCACGGGGCACCATCCTATGGTCTGAGGTGGTCACCGCCCGAATCCTTATCCGGCGCCCCCGGGTCTCCCGTGGCCGTGGTCCTACGTTCGGTGTGGGCGCGACCGTGCGTTAGGCTGTCCACGCCCACTGGCGCATGGACCCGCGGTCCGCGCCCCCGTAGCTCAGGGGATAGAGCGTCTGCCTCCGGAGCAGAAGGCCGCAGGTTCGAATCCTGCCGGGGGCACTTGGGCGACCAGCAAGCGGGTACAGGCCCGTTAGGCCGGGTCCCCCGGCAGGCTCAACGATGATCCAACCATCGACACCTTCGCTGGTAGCAAAGGGAATGAAGGTCCTGGAAGCCATCGCAAACGACGTCATCGCGAAGTTTCCGAAGGTGAACGGGCCACGTGAGTACGCGCCGACACATTGTCGTCGTGCTTGAACCGCGCATGGGCAACCGAAATGTTGCTGGCGACAAGTATGCGTTTCCACCAACAAGACGAAGTGATGCGACTCTCCAATTCACGGGGTTGCGTCCAGCTGTACTACGTCGGCTATTCGTCGGTTCAGGCGTTGGTGGTCGCCAGCGGTCAGCCGAGACCGGCTAGTCACCCGAAGACCCAAGAGCAGGCCATCGCGTTCTGGGCAAACCGCCCAGTCGGCGTCAAGCCGTTCTCGTTCGCCGTCGAGGCGGGGTCGGGGTTTAACCCACAGGCGTAAACTCACGGATCCATCCGCGACATCGAGAGCGTACAGGGATGGCCCAATTGCACGAAGACGAACTGTTGGGACATCGCCGCAATGGCGCTTCGCTCGACACGCAAAGACACTGTTTAGGCCAAGCTGGCCGATGCGCGGTTGCGCAAGTTCAAGCAGAATCGCAAAGACTGGCAGGCGAAGGAAGACGCCCGGTTGGCGAAGGGCAAGCCACCGAAGACGATGCCGGTGTTCAAGACCGCACAGTTGTCGCCCACCGAGAAAGCCGACTGCGAACAGAACGTGCGCGCGTATGGATGGCTAGACTACCTCTACCGGCTGCGGATCAAAGCCAACTATGAAGAAGCAGAGATGTTCACCGAAAGGCCAGACGACAACGTTTCGTCCGCTCAAGTCGTGCGCAACATGGTCCGCATCTCGACGGCAGTCATGATTGCGCACGAAGTGCGGATCGCCCGACTCATCGGCCGCAATGCCTTGCTCGACATAACCAACGCTTGGAAGCAAACCAACAGCCCACCTGACACGGTGGGGATCGGCTTCCGTCTGCCGATTCTCCACCGGGTGCTGTAGTCGTCAAACGTCGATAAGTCCGAGACGCAATCCCGCGTTACGGAGATCAGTGCGGAACTGGCCCAGGCTGGACAGTGTGTACATTCCGTCGATCTTTCGGCTGACCCACAGATCGTGAATCCTGCGCAGATCCGCCAGACGCGAGTGCCAACCAATGCCGTCAACGATGGCGAAGACGTACTGATTGGCGAACCGGTGTGCGGCCACGTCGGCGATCTCGCGATATGCGTCGGTGAGCTTGCTGCCGGTTGAATCGAAACCCTTGGCTGCCACAACGATTTTCGCGTCGGCCACCGACGGAACAATCATGTCGGCGGGCTTGTTCTCGCTGTCGCGGCCGACGAAGCTGCTACGCGCCACGTAGGGCAATCCGAGTTCTTCGGCTATGTCGGTGATGCGGTCTTCGACCATTCGGCCTGCCGATTGGCTGCGTGTCGCGGTTGCCCGTGTACCGGCGCGCGCTATGAGGATGTCGGCGAAATCGTAGGTTCTGCTGCGCTGTGACTCCAGCGCGCGCACAAGCTCGAACTCGTCTTCGAAGAAATTTACAAGGTCGGCTGGACGCTTACGCGCGAGCGTGACCCATCCCGACGTGCCTAGAGAACTCTTGAGTGAGTTTTTCAGTTGCTCTTGCGACAGGCCGACAGCCAGACCGAATACATTCGCCCAATGCGGGTACCGATTCACCCAATCAGTAAGACTCTCAACCGAAATGGAATCAAGCGACTCTAGATCGGCAACTGCCAACCGGAGCCCTTCGGACTCAGGCGTTGGTGTCGTCGGGTCGACATACGGCGCGAGCCGACTTAGAGACGACAAGTAGGCTTCGAATGGAACGGCTTCGCTCACTAATCCCGCCCGATGAACAGATACTCGCTCACGTCGCGGCGTGCCGCTGCGACGTGCGTCCCGAAGCTGTACCTGTGGTCAATCGCTACCACCTGAACCGAAGCCTTGACCTTTCCGAGCAGATCGAGGATTCGCGTTGCGTCGGGGATCGCGTTTGATGAGTACGACAGCACGATTGCTCCCGCGTCCTCGAAATGCTCGAACGATCGCAGCAGCGCGTCTTCGATAGTGCGTTTGTACGCGAACGGCGTGAATCGCTTTTCGAGTTTCTTGGTCTTGGTGTTCTCCATGATGTTGACGCCGCGCCAGTAAACGCTCAATCCTTCGAGGAAGTGGTAGCGCTTGATGTAGTCGTTGTCGTCACTCGGCGGCGCATATGGTGGATCGAGATAGACGAGATCTGGTGTGATTTCGGGGATGTCGAATATCTCGCCCCGTCGCGCGCGGCTGCGCTTACCGTTGCTGAACACCGTTGCGTTGTAGTCGGCTGCGCGCTCGCGGAAGTGTTCGCGCAACGTCAGTTGGAGGTCTCGGCGGCCATCGGCGTACTTGGTGCCATCGGTGAATGTGAACACCCCGCGCGGTTGCTTGCGCGCGGCCGACAACACCAGGGCGGAAATCGCGAGGTCGCGCCGATGCCCTTTCAGCGTGTCGATGTGCGACCACGCCGAGTCGAGAAACTGACGGTCTTCGGGTGTGAAGTACAGACCGTCGAACTTGGTCTGAATGAAGTCGCGATCGTCGGCGGGCGGGCCGCAGATTGCTTCGATCAGATCGGCGTCGAGGCGCACGCTTGAGTTCTGAACCGTCGCCGCCGCGATGACGGCGGGGAAGTTCAGAAAGTCGTTCGACGTCACTTCGAATCCCTGCACTTTGAGCAGGTAGGACACGACCCCAGAACCGGAGAACGCATCGACGGCGGTTTCGCCCCCGATCTCGGCGAAGACGCGTTCTAGGTGCGGCAACAGGCGGTACTTCGACCCCATGTAGCGCAGTCGGGGAAACGTTTGGGCTTTGGTGACGATCTCAGATGAGGACATGTTGAAAACGTCGCGTGCCACGCAGACAGATTCCCACAGAACGGCGCGTGTTTAGGCCACCCTGTGGAGCGAGTCTCAACTGTGGATCGACCCACGCGGCTACCGGTCTGACAGACCTGCGCTGACCTGTTTTTCTTGTCACGGCCCGCATCCTCCCCCGACTCACCGACAGCAGGGCGGCGGATAGGTCAAACGCCCCCGGCGAGGCAGCGATACAGGGTCGCCCGACTGGCGCTAACGGCGGCAGGGATGATCGGCGTCAGCTCGCCGCAGGTTCGAATCCTGCCGGGGGCACCATCTGGACGTCACCTTCCTGCGTGCCCTAGCCAAGAACACCGATCCGCCGGTTGTCTTCGTCTGGGCGTGTACGTTCTCAGCCAGGAGACCTGCACACAGGTTCCGATCCGCCTTCGGCCCCGCGACGCGCGGGGCCGTCGTGCATCTGACGCAAACAGCCGTAGCGTCACACTCGGGCATAGCGGCGGTGGCGACGACAACCCCGACCCACCGCTCCGCCACCCACGCACACGCGAATGCGCTTGTGCAAGTGCGACGTTCGCCAAATCACGGGCCGCCGGTGATGATGCTCGTGACTGCAGAAGCAGACGACGCGCCATCCCCGAGGAGGCGATGTGAAGACCAGGTCGAAGCCCCGCCAGCTTGCCATCGTGACTGGCGCACTGGCGTTCTGCACGCTGGCATGCTCCCTCTACGTCACGGCGGTGAAGGGATGCGTCCTGACGCTGACCAATCACGCCGGCACCGGACTGCCGCCTCGAGCTACCGCGCCCCGCAGCTCGGTGGCCAACTTCTAGCCGCCAGCGAGACCGGCCGCGCGGCCGCGCTGGGCGGGACGGCGCGCACGAACCCGAGCCACTTCGGGCCGCCGCCGTTCCCCGATCGCCGCCAGGGAACCGGCGGGCGACTGCCGCGCGTTTGCGCACGAAGGTTGTTTTTTAGCAAATCACACGCGAATGATTTCAATATCAGCCGCGTTGTTGCTCAGTAATCCACCCCTGGCACTTTCACAGTCAGTCAGGTCGAAAAACCCCAGCTCGACGCGGCGACGAGCCCCGCATAGCTGCCAAAGCCCCGACCGGACGAGCTCCCGTCCTACGACGACATCTCTTTGCGGTCGCCATCATTCCGTCGCAAACTTGACATCACGGTTAGTTTCTAGCAAAGATAGGCACATACAGGGCAAAAGTACGATTTTGGGATGGGGGTCCCCGTGGTCATGCTCGCTGAAGCGCCCGAGAAGGTCGTCGGGCCCGAAGAAGCCGACACCCACCGGGACCTGGTGGCACATGGACGCCGCGCCATCGCGCGACGCGGGGGTCTGCTCCGACGGGCGGTGCTGCAATCCCCGCTCGTCAGCCCCCTCGACGATCGCCGCTACGAGCGCCGCAGAGCCCGTCACGCAGCACTGGTGCCCGACGTCGCGGCGGAAGAACAGTCCGTGCTCGACGAGTTGGGGACCGCCGGTGTCGCGGTGCGCCCCGCCGAGCTACCCCCCGACGTCGTCGCGTCCGCGGACCGTCTCGTCGACGCGCTTCGCGCCAGTGACGCCGGCGGCCCATGCGTGAAGGCGACCTCGCGGCAGCTGGCGGCGGATCCGACGCTGTTCGCGTGGGGTCTGTCCGACCGTCAGCTCGATCTGGCCGAGTGCCACATCGGTTTGCCCGCACGGTATCTCGGACTCGAGGTCAAACGGGAGCGGGTCGCATCGGCGGCCGGCCACGGCCACGACGTCGTGCGCCGCTGGCACCTCGACCACGAGGATCGGCGCATCCTCAAGGTCATCGTCTACCTCAGCGACGTCCCGACGGGCGGTGGCCCTTTCGGCTACATCCACCGGTCGAACAGCGACGCGATCCTCGCATCCGGGCACGGTCGCGATCCCGAGGGCATGTCCGATGCCGCGATGCGTACCGTGGTGCCCGCCGACGAGTGGAACCAGGTCACGGGACGGCGCCTGACCGCCATCCATGTCGACACCGGCCGCACGTTCCATCGTGTCTTCCCGCCGACGGACGTCGAGCGGTACTCGGTGACCTTCGCGTACAGCAGTCGCACGCCGTTCATGGTGTACCCGCATCTGATGCCGCCCCGGGATGCCATTCCCCCTCTGCGCGAACGGTTTTCGTCACGGCAGTGGGACGCTCTCTGCGTCGGGCACGGCCGGCGCTAGCCGAATTCTCGGGCCACCCGCGCGGCACTGCGCAACTGGTCGAGATCCGTGCTCGTCGGAATGAGGTGCACCTCGTCGGTCCCTACCGCCTCGAATTCGCGGAGCACGCGCAGTAATTCGTCCTCCGTGCCCGCCCAACCCGTCGTCGGCGCCATGGCGTCGACGAACTCGGCGGGAATCCAGTTCATGTACCGCCGCAGATGGCGGTGCAGCTGAGCGCGCGGCGCGTCGCCGTCGCCGAGCGCGAACCAGAACGACGTCGCCAGATGCGGTGCGGGCCGGCCCGCCTCGCGCCACGTCGCGCGCCACGTCGAGGTCGGATCGTGCCGCCACGACGTCCAGTCGGCCGGCCCGCGGCGGCCTGGACGGGCGGCGGTCCGACCGGCAAGACCGAGTCGGTGACCCGCTCCCCCGCCCACACCCGCTTCATGACGGTCACGCGTTCGGCCATCGCGCGCCTGGTCTGCGTCGCGAAGTCCGCGCCGACCGCGTCGTAGTCCTCCTGGCGTCCGCCGACACCGAGGCCGACGGTCAATCGCCCCCCGCTCAGCATGTCGCCGGTGGCCAGCGCCTTCGCGAGCAGGACGGGATCGTGCAGCTGCGGGACGATGACCGTCGTCACCAGGCGCACCCGGTCGGTCCACGCCGACAGCGCACCCAGCAGCGTCAGCGAATCCGGGTTGTCGAAGGCGATCCGCTCACCCCAGCACAGCGAGCTGAACGGTCCCTCGTCGACGGTCCGCGCCCACGTCCTCAGCACACCCGCGTCGAGGTCGGGTTCCATCACCGGCAGCGTCATCCCGATTCGCACGACCGGATTGTGGCATGCGCTTCGGGCACGGCGGCCCGAACGGCGTCAGACGAGCGCCGCCATGATCTGCGCGACCGAACCGGTCTGCGCCTGGCGGAAACCCGTGCCCGCCCAGACGTTCACGCCCTGCGGATCGCCCGCCCGCACCGAGGCCGCGCGCAGCGGACTGGTCAGGTAGTGCAGCTCGGGATAGCCCAGCGGGGCCTGACCATCGTGCTCGTCGACGAAGCGGTTGCGCAGGCCGCGGGCGTAGCGGCCCGAGAAGCACCGTGTCACAACGGTTTCGGTGAATTCCGGACTGGTCAGCGCCGCGCGGTGCACCGGCGTGCTACCCGCCTCGTCGGCAAGCAGGAACGCGGTTCCGAGCTGAGCGGCGACGGCACCGGAGACCAGTACGTCGGAGACGTCGGCCGCCGTCATCAGCCCGCCCGCGGCGATCACGGGCACGTCCAGGGCAATGGTGGTCGCCCGCAGCAACTGGCCCAGCGGCTGGGTCGGCGGTTGGGCGGCGGGATCGAGCGTGCCGCGGTGACCGCCCGCGGCCGGTCCCTGAACGGCGACGGCAGCAACGCCCACTGCGACGGCCGCCTCGGCCTCGGCCAACGTCGTCACGGTAGCCACGGTGGCGATGCCGGCACCGTTGAGGCGCGCGCAATCGTCGGCGTCGGGGAGCCCGAACGTGAAGGACACGACCTCGGGCTTCAGGTCGAGCACGACGTCGAGCTTCGCCTTCCACTGGTCGTCGTCGAAGCGTGGCTCGCCAAGACCGACGCCGTAGCGCTCGGACTCGTCGGCCAGCGCCTGGGCGTAGCGGTGGACGGCGTCGGGCCGGGCCACGCTCGAGCGCACGACGAAGACGTTCGCACCGAGGGGACCCGTCGTGAGCGCGCGTGCTGCGGTGATCCGTTCGGCGAACACCTCGGCCGTCAGATAGCCACCGGCCAGGAAACCGAGCCCGCCCGCATTGGACCCCGCCGCGGCGAGCTCGGGCGTCGTCGGGCCGCCCGCCATCGGAGCGACGATGACCGGCGTGTCGAGCGAACGCATGTCGAAACTCACTGCTGCATCCTGCAATGCCTGCATCGGTACGGACAAGGAGGTTCGCCGAGCCCGCTAGCCGTGGCCGCGTTCCTCTTCCTGCCCGACGTAGTCGTGCGCCAGCGTGGCGACGTGACCCGGTAACTCGCCGCGTGCCACGTCGTCGAGGGTGGTCTCCTCCAGCACGGATCGCATGCTGGCGCGCAGCGCCCGCCAGACGTCGGTCAGCGCCGCCGTCGGGCCCGAGTAGGGCAGGTCGCCGAGGCCGATGTCGCGCACGCTGGCCAGCGGACCGTCGATGCAGCGCAGCACGTCGGCGATGCTGATCTCCGCGGCCGTCCGGGCCAGCGCGTATCCGCCGTCGCGACCCCGGTGACTGCGAACCAGCCGGTCGGTCCGCAGATCGGACAGGATGTCGACGAGGAACTGCGGCGGGATGCCCTGCGCCTTCGCCAGATCGTCGGTCTTGACCAGCTCGCCCTCGGCGACCGTGGCCAGCTGCACCATGGCCCGGACGGCATACTCCGCCTTGGCCGACATCCGCATGACGCGAATCATGCCACCGACATCGCTGCGAACCCCGCGGAGATGGTCCACCATCGACACATGACCCGTGTCACCTGCTGTCAGATCCCGTTGGCGATCGGCGATACCGCGGGCAACCAGACCACGTCGCGAGCGGCCATCGAGGACGCGGCCCGCGACGGCGCGCAGATCGTCGTACTGCCGGAACTGGCGTCCTCGGGATACGTGTTCGCCGATCGCGCCGAGCTCGAATCGCTGGCCGAGACGCGCGACGGGCCCGCGATCACCGCGTGGGCCAACCTCGCCGAGGCGTTCGACCTGACCATCGTCGCCGGATTCCCCGAGGCCGCCGGTGACGCGGTCTACAACAGCGCCGTCGTGGTCGACCCGACCGGCGTACGCGGCGTCTACCGCAAGGCGCACCTGTGGGACACCGAGCACAACGTCTTCGACCGGGCCGACGACCTGCCGCTGCTCGTCGACACCGCGCACGGCCGGATCGGCGTGATGGTCTGCTACGACCTCGAATTCCCCGAGTGGGTGCGGGCGGTCGCGCTCGCGGGCGCGGATCTGCTGTGCGCGCCGGTGAATTGGCCGCTGCTCCCCCGTCCGGACGGCGAACGTCCGACCGAGATGGTGCGCGTGCTGGCCGGCGCGGGCATGAACCGGATGCCGATCGCGGTGTGCGACCGCGCCGGGGTCGAGCGTGGCGTCGACTGGGTCGGGGGCAGCGTCATCACCGATGCCGACGGCTACCCGGTGGTGCTGGCCGAGTACGGCACCCCGGACCGCATCACCGCCGACCTCGATCTCGCACTGTCACGCGTCAAGCGGTTCAACGACAACAACGACGTGCACGGCGACCGGCGGACCGATCTCTACCGTCGCACCCCGCTGCTCGACTGAAGTGCGCGCACCGACTGCGGCGGTGCGATGCCGGGTCTCAGATCGGGGGCCGGCAGCGCAGCGCCGTAGGTCACCGACATCGGTACGACGCCCGCCCAGGTGTCCGTCGCGACGTCCTCCTCGGGATCCTCGGGCCAGCCCGCGCTGACCTTGACCGACCAATTGTCCTGTGCGATGGGCAGTTTCAGGGCCAAGGTGGCAGCCAGCTCCTTGCGACTGCTGTCCCGCAACTCGGCGACGCGACCGGGGATGAACCTGTCGGTCAGCGCGTCGAGCAGACCGACCTTGTCGTCGTCGGCGACCCGCTCGAAGACGCCGAAGAGCGCCGCGCTGCGATAGCGGAAGGACGACTCGAACGCGCTGCGCGCCACCACCACTCCGTCCAGTGCCGTCACCGACACCGCGGCGGGAACACCTGCCGCCAGCGCCCGCAGCCAGGGCGAACCGGTCGAGCCGTGGATCACTACGTCGTCGTCCACCCTGGCGAAACCGGTGGGGAACACGACCGGATGGCCGTCGCGCACCAGGGCGACGGTGGCCAGCGGCGTGGCGTCGAGAAGGGCGTCGAGGGCGGCGCGCGACGGGTCCTGCTTCTCGCTGAGCCGGGTGATCCGGGTCGAGGGCTGCGTCATGCGCTCATTCTCAGTCCGGGATGGCCTGTGCGCCAGGCACGACGACCGCGAACATGTCGGCCAGCGCCGCGAGGCTCGCCGATTGCATCGTGGCTGCGGGCACGGGGGCGCCGTCCACCCCGGGTAGCGAGCGGGTCGCCGTGGCGGCGGCCACGACCGTCGGCGCGTAACCGGCGTTGAACGCGGCGCGTGCGGTCGAGTTCACGCACATGTGGGTCATGAAGCCGGCGATCACCAGATTCGAGGCGCCGACGGCCTTCAACTTATGGTCGAAATCGGTGTCCACGAACGCATTTGGATACTGCTTGACCACCACAGGCTCGCCGTCGCGCGGCGCGACGCGCGCGACGATGGCACCGCTGTCCCCCTCGACGTCGTAGAGCGAGCCCGGCCCGTCGGAGTGCTGCACGTGGATGATCGGGATGCCCGCCGAACGCGCCCGGTCGAGCAGTGCCGCGGCCTCGTCGAGCGCCGCCTGCACGCCCTCGAGCTCCATCACGCCGTAGGTGTAGGTGTTCTGGCAGTCGATCATGACGAGCGTGGAGGTCGAGAGACCCGCGGGCTCGAGCGGAAGGTCGGCGAGCGCGCGCAGCGTGGGGTTGGCCATGGGGTCCACGCTAGTGGGCCGTCGTCACCGCCAACACGGCATCGGCCAGTTCCGGCCGGCAGACGACGAGGTCGGGCACGAAGACGTCGGCCTGGTTGTAGCGCAGCGGGGAGCCGTCGATGCGCGAGGTGTGCAGGCCTGCGGCACGGGCCACGGCGACCGGGGCGGCCGAGTCCCACTCGTACTGGCCGCCGGCGTGCACGTAGACGTCGGCGACGCCCTGCACCACCGAGGCCACCTTGGCGCCCGCCGAACCCATCTCGACGAGGACGCCGCCGAGCGCGTCGCGGACCGCCAGGGCCACCGCGGGAGGCCTGGTGCGCGACACCACGATTCGTGGTTGGACGGGTGCCGGTGGCGGCGAGGCGACGTCGGGGGTCGCCAGCGTCGAGCCCTGCGCCGGCAGCGCGACCGCCCCCGCCACCAGGTCACCGGACTGCCACAGCGCAACGTGGACGGCCCAGTCGTCGCGATCCAGCTCGCCGAACTCCCGCGTGCCGTCGAGCGGGTCGACGATCCACACGCGTTGCGCGCTCAGGCGTTTCGAGTTGGCGCGCTCCTCTGCGGTGGCCTCCTCCGACAGCACCGCGTCGCCGGGTCGCTCGGCGGCGAGTGCCTGCATCAGAAACGCGTGGGCGCGCTGGTCTCCGGCGTCCTTGCGTTCGGCGACGGTGGCGTCGGCAAGCTCGCGGCGCACGCCGAGCAGCAGCTCGCCGGCCTCGGTGGCGAGGCGGGCGGCGAGTTCGTGATCGGTCATCGAGCGCAGATCATGTCGATGACCCGTTGGGCCAGGTGGTCGACCGACTGGTCCGGGGTGAGCCGCAGGTCGGGGTTCTTGGGCCGCTGATACGGGCTGTCGATGCCGGTGAAGTGGGTGATCTCACCGCGCCGCGCCTTGGCGTAGAGGCCCTTGGGATCTCGGCGTTCGCAGTCGTCGAGCGGGGTGTCGCAGAAGACCTCGAAGAAGTCGTATCCCTGATCCACGTGCACCTGTCGGGCCAGGGCGCGATGCTCCTCGAGCGGGCTGATGGCGGGTACCAGCACGATCTGCCCGGAATCGGCGAGCAGCGTCGCCACGTGAGCCAGCCTGCGCAGGTTCTCGGCGCGATCGGCCATCGAGAAACCGAGGTCGGCATTGAGCCCGTGGCGCAGGTTGTCACCGTCGAGAACGTAAGCGGGACGGCCTCGTTCGAGCAGCTTCTGCTCGACGAGCATCGCCACCGACGACTTGCCGGACCCCGACAGACCGGTGAACCACACCGTGCATCCACGCGAAAGCCGGTCCTCGGCACTCACCAGGTTCTGGTGCTTGACGGCGTGCGGGCTCGCCGTCCGCTTCGCCGCCGGGGTGGTATCGCGGACCATGCCCGCCGCGACGGTGCCGTTGGTGTCGGGATCGATCAGGATGAACGAGCCCGTGGCGGCGTTGCGCGAGTACTCGTCGAGCAGCAGCGGCACCTGCGTACGCAGCGTCACCCGGCCAAGTTCGTTGAGCTTCAAAGCCGTTGCGCTCTTGTCCCGATGCAGGGTGTTGACGTCGAGCCGGTAGTCCAGCGCCGTCACCTTGGCCCTGGTGGTCCTGGTGGTGTGCTTGATGACGTACTCGCGGCCCGGTTCCAGGGCCGTCTCGTCGGCCATCCAACAGACCGTGGCGTCGAAGTCCTGGACGACGTGCGGCCGGTTGTTGGCCCGGGTGATCATGTCGCCGCGGGAGATGTCGATGTCGTCGGCCAGGCTGATCGACACCGCCATGGGCGGGAAGGCTTCGGCGACGGGCCCGCTCGGCCCCTCGATCGCGGTGATGCGACTGGTCTTACCCGTTGGGAGAACGACGATTTCGTCGTCGGGCCGCATCACGCCGCTGGAGACGGTACCCGCGTAGCTGCGGTGGTCGGCGTGCTGGTGGGTCTGCGGACGGATCACGTACTGCACGGGGAACCGCACGTCGATCAGGTTGCGGTCACCGGCGATGTACACCTCCTCCAGATGGCTCAGCAGCGCCGGGCCGTCATACCAGGGAGTCATGTCCGACTTGGTCACCACGTTGTCGCCGTTGAGCGCGGAGAGCGGGATGCTCGTCACGTCGTGGACGTCGAGTCGGGCGGCGAATTCGTGGAAGTCGTCGCGAATCTTCTCGAACCGCTCGCGATCCCAGCCCACCAGGTCCATCTTGTTGACGGCGAGCACGAGGTGCTGGATGCCGAGCAGCGAGGCCAGGAACGCGTGCCGACGCGACTGCTCGAGCAAGCCGTGCCGCGCGTCGACGAGGACGATGGCCAGCTGCGCCGTCGAGGTGCCCGTCACCATGTTGCGGGTGTACTGGGTGTGGCCCGGGGTGTCGGCGATGATGAATTTCCGCTTGGCCGTGGCGAAGTAGCGATAGGCGACGTCGATCGTGATGCCCTGCTCGCGCTCGGCGCGCAGGCCGTCGGTCACTAGGGCCAGGTCGGTGTAGTCGTTGCCCCGTTCCTTGGAGGTGCGCTCGACGGCGGCCAGCTGGTCCTCCATGACGGCCTTGGAGTCATAGAGCAGCCGGCCGATGAGCGTGGACTTGCCGTCGTCGACCGACCCTGCGGTCGCGATGCGTAGCAGCGTCGCCATGCCTATTTCCCCCGTCGCTTCGCTCGCCCCATGTCCATCCCCCGTCGCTTCGCTCGCCCCATGTCAGAAGTAGCCCTCCCGCTTGCGATCTTCCATCCCCGCCTCGGAAATCCGATCGTCGGCGCGGGTCGCCCCGCGTTCGGTCAGCCGCGACACCGCGGTCTCGGCGATCACCTCGGACACCGTGCCCGCGAGCGACTCGACGCAACCGGTACACGTGACGTCGCCGACGGTGCGGAAGCGGACGGTCTTCTCGAGAACCGGCTCGTCCTTGCGCGGCTGCAGATACTTGTGCACGGCCAGCAGCATGCCGTCGCGCAGGAACACCTGGCGCTGGTGCGCGTAGTAGATCGATGGGAGCTTGATCTTCTCGGCGCCGATGTAGGACCAGATGTCGAACTCTGTCCAATTCGACAGGGGGAACACCCGGATGTGTTCGCCCTTGCGATGCCTGCCGTTGTAGATGTTCCACAGTTCCGGACGCTGCACCTTCGGGTCCCACTGGCCGAACTCATCGCGAAAGCTGAACACCCGCTCCTTGGCTCGGGCCTTCTCCTCGTCGCGTCGCGCCCCACCGAAGGCGGCGTCGAACTTGTTCTCCCGGATGGCGCGCAGCAGCGTGAACGTCTGCATCGGATTGCGCGACGGGATGGTCTCGACCAAGCGGCCGGCATCGATGTCGTCCTGCACCTTGGCCACGACGAGCCGCACGCCGGACTCGGCGACGAGCTCGTCGCGCGCCTGCAGCACCTCGTCGAAGTTGTGTCCGGTGTCGACGTGCATGACGGGGAACGGCAGGCGTCCGGGCGCGAACGCCTTGAGCGCCAGATGCAGCATGACGATGGAGTCCTTGCCACCGGAGAACAGCAGCACAGGTTTCTCGAATTCGGCGGCGACCTCGCGGATGATGTGGATCGCCTCGGCCTCCAGTGAACGCAGATGGCTGAGCTCGTACTTGCCTGCCGGCTGGTCGAGGTCGACGCTCATGCCTTCCTCTTTAAGTTGGTAGAGTTAGCCAGAATTGCAGTCATAGCCAGGAATGTAACCGGCCGAGCTGGAATGTGTCAATGAATGCGCCGAGCGCACGCTTGTTGGACGCATCGCCCGAGAGGGCCCGTCAACAAGCGTGCACTCGGCGCCCGCGGTTCAGGATGCCGGTGACTGCAGGTCGTACACGGTCGTGCCGCCGACGTCGGACTTGGTGAAGGTCTTCTCGACCCAGGCCGTGATGTCGGCCGCCGATCCGGTGCGATGGCCGAAGGGACCGCCACCGTGACCCGAGTCGCCCAGGAAGTACCGCACCTGGCCGCTGGCGACGTATTGCTGGAACTGCGCGAGCGTCGGGGACGGGTCGCCGCCGGTGAAGCCACCGATGGCCATCAGGGAGCTGCCGGTCTTGAGCTCGAGATCACTGACCGACATGGAGCCGATACCCGCTGCGGCCCAACGGGTGTGGGTGCCTTCGAGCAAGGCCTCCAGCTGCGGGCTGTCGTCGTGACCGAAGGGCCCGCCCTTGCCGGGGCCACCGGGGCCACCCTTGCCGGGACCGCCAGGACCGCCGGGACCGCCGGGACCGAACATGCCACCCGGCTTCTGCGGCCCGGACATCGTGCCGGGGCCGTTGTGGGCACTGGCGGCGTTGTAGATCGAGTACGACGTCGCACCACCGAGTCCGACGATCGCGGCCGCGGCGACGACGACCACGGTGGCCCTGCCGAGCCGGTGGCCGCGAAGGGCCAGCACGACGGCCACCAGGATCGAGCCGATCAGCACGACCCAGCGGATCGCGGGCCACCAGTCGGGGTTGCGATCCAGCAGCGCGAAGGCCCACACCCCGGTGGCGGCCAGCATCACGGCCAGCACCACCCGCGCCCACGGGGACTCCCGGCGGGCGACCAGCTGGGCGACGGCGATGCCGACCAGCGCGGCGACGCCGGGCGCGAGCGCCACGTTGTAGTACGGGTGCACGGTGCCCTGCATGAAGCTAAACACCGCGCCGGTGACGAGAACCCAACCGCCCCAGAGGATCAGCCCTGCGCGGACACGGTCGGTCCGCGGGGCGCGCAGCGTCAGCCACAGCCCCACCACCAATCCGATCAGCGCGGCGGGCAGCAGCCACGACGCCTCGGCGCCCATCGACGGCCCGAACAGCCGGCCGATGCCCGCTTCGCCGCCGAAGAACAGCGGCCTACCGCCACCTCCGCCGAACGGTCCCCCGCCGCCGGGGCCACCGCCCTCGTTGCCGGCAATGCGCTCGATTCCGTTGTAGCCCAATGCAAGCTGAAGCAGGCTGTTGTCCGTCGAACCGGCGATGTAGGGCCGCGAGTTGGCCGGCCACAGGCTCACCAGGGCGATGTACCAGCCAGCCGAGACGATCATCGTCGCGCCGGCGACGAGCAGTGCGCCCACCCGCTTCCACACACCGAAGGGCGCGGCGACGAGGAACGCCAGTGCGAGACCGGGCAGCGGCAGGAACGCCTGCAGCATCTTGGTGAGGAACGCGAACCCGACGACGCAGCCCGTCACCGCCATCCACACCGTCATCCGCCGTGCCGTGTCGGCCTCGATGGCGCGCACCGTGCAGTAGGCCGCCACCACGAGGAGCAGCACCAGCAGGGCGTCCGGGTTGTTGAAGCGGAACATCAGCGTCGCGACGGGCGTCACGGCCAGCACCAGACCCGCGACGAGGCCGGCCGACGGACCGCTGATGCGCTTCACCGTCAGGTAGAGCACCGCGACCGACGCGACGCCCATGAGCGCCTCCGGCAGCAGCATGGTGAACTCGGTGAAGCCAAAGAGCCTGCCGGACAACCCCATTACCCACATCGCGGCGGGCGGCTTGTCGACGGTGATGGCGTTGCCGGCGTCCAGTGAACCGAAGAACAGAGCCTTCCAGTTCTGGGTGCCCGCCTTGGCGGCCGCGGCGTAATAGTTGTTGGCCCAGCCCGAGGAGCCGAGCCCCCACAGGTAGAGCACGGCCGTGCCGGCGAGGAGCGCCCAGAACGCGGGGCGGGTCCACCGGGGATCCGCGGGCGTCGTCTCGTCGACGACGGCGTCCTTCCTGACGTGTTCGGCAGCCAGTGTCACAGTCGTATCTCTCTCGTAGACAGGGGATTTCAGCGCGCGCGGCGCGGGTGGAACACCCAGCCGCGCAGCAGGACGAAGCGGGCGGCGGTGGCGAAGAGGTTCGCCAGCACCAGCACCGACAGTTCGAGCAACCGGTGCGGCTGGTGGTCGAAGGCGTGCAGGCAGGCCAGCGAGCCACTGGTGATCGCCAGCGCGACGCAGAAGACGATCAGGCCCTCGACGTGATGGCGACCCGCCTTGGCGATGCCGACCACACCGAACGTGAAGCGCCGGTTGGCCGCCGTGTTGGCGATCGCGGTGGTCAGCAGGGCCACCAGGTTCGCGGCCTGAGCGCCGATCACGTGGTGCAGCAGCAGGAACAGCACCAGGTACGCAATGGTCGAGGCGATGCCGACGGCGGCGAAGCGCACGGCCTGGCGCAGCAGCAGCGCGTTCGGCGTGACCGAGGGCGTGGAGGGCGCCAGCTGCGCCGCGATGGTGTGGACGGGAATGGAGCCGTTGGCGAAACCGCGCAGCAGCCGTCCGACGCCCTTGAGGTCGGCGGTCGCGGTGGCCACGATGTCGACGCGGCTGTCGGGGTCGTCGACCCAGTCGACGGGAACCTCGTGGATGCGCAGCCCACTGCGCTCGGCCAGCACCAGCAGCTCGGTGTCGAAGAACCACCCGGTGTCGGACACGTGCGGCAGCAGCCGGTGGGCGACGTCGGCGCGGATGGCCTTGAACCCGCACTGAGCATCGGAGAACCGGGCCGCGAGCGTCGACTTCAGGATCAGGTTGTAGCAGCGCGAGATGAATTCACGCTTGGGCCCGCGCACGACGCGCGAATCCCGGCTCAGCCGGGTCCCGATCGACAGGTCGGAGTGACCCGAGATCAGCGGCGCGACGAGCGGCGCGAGCGCGGCCAGGTCAGTGGACAGGTCGACGTCCATGTAGGCCAGCACCATGGCGTCGGACTCCGACCACACGTGGTGCAGCGCGCGCCCGCGACCCTTCTGCTCGAGCCGTACCGTGCGGACGCCATCGAGTTCGTCGGCGAGCCTCGCGGCGATCACGGGGGTGTCGTCCACGCTGGCGTTGTCGGCGATCGTGATCCGCACCGGGTAGGGGAAGTTGTCGGCGAGATAACCGTGCAGCCGGTGCACCGATTCGGCGAGCGCGACCTGCTCGTTGTACACCGGGATCACCACGTCGAGGACGGGGACTCCGCGCTTCTGCGCCTCCACCGCGGCGTTGGGCCGCGATCCGAAGGACAGCTCCTCGGGAGCTCCGACCGTCGCATCCTGAATGTCCGTCATGTCTCCATCATCGCTTCGTTGGTTGTGGTGGCCACCAGAGTTGACTATGCGTCGGCTATGCATGTGGCTGCTCCGTCAGGTCGTAGACGACGACGCCGTCGACCTTCGTCGGGGTGTAGTGGGCCTCGACCCAGGAGTCGATGTCCGCGGCGTCGCGGCTGCCTCCGTTGCCTCGTCCCGGCATGCCGAACATCTCGTGCCCCTTGATGTAGTAGTGGATGGCGCCGTCGGCGACGTACCGCTGGAATTCAACGAGCGTCGGCGCCGGATCGGTACCGTTGAACCCGCCGAGTGCGAGAACCGGCTGGTCACTGG
This sequence comes from Mycolicibacterium madagascariense, assembly GCF_010729665.1. Taxonomy (NCBI): domain Bacteria; kingdom Bacillati; phylum Actinomycetota; class Actinomycetes; order Mycobacteriales; family Mycobacteriaceae; genus Mycobacterium; species Mycolicibacterium madagascariense. The sequence goes on from NZ_AP022610.1 coordinate 4,295,134, forward strand.
CCAGCTGATAGCCGGCCGCGTTGCTCGACCCGATGACCGCGGCGGCCCAGCGGTAATGGCCGGCTCCGTCGGTCAGCATGGCCGTCAGGCCGGGACCCGCGTCGGGAATGTCGAGGAAACCACCGAAGCTGGCGCCGGGACCGCCACCGCCGGGGAAGGCGAAGGAGCCGTGCGACCGCGCCGGACCCACCGTCGGGATCGCGCCGGAGTGCGGGGTGGCCGCCGTCGCGACCGTGTATGCGGCCGGTGCGCCGAGGCAGGCCGCGATGGCCAGCGCGGCCGCGGCCGTCGCGACCGGAGTCGGTAGCTTGCCGGCCACCAGCAGCAGCACCGCGGCGCCGACGCCCACCACGGCCAGCGTCGTGCCCAGCCACGGCAGCAAGTCGTCGCGCCGGGCCAGCAGCACGGCGGCCAGTATGACCGTGACGAGCACGGTGCCCGCCATCGCAACGGTGGCTCGCACGTCGAACCTGTTGCGCCACAACAGGACTGAACCAATGCCGATCGTGGCGCCGATCGCGGGGGCGAGCGCCACCGTGTAGTACTGGTGCAGGATTCCGTTGGCGTAGCTGAACACCACCGCGGTGACCAGGAGCCAACCGCCCCACAGGATCAGCCCGGCCCGCGCCGGATCGGTGCGCGGAGCCCGACGGGTGATGACCAGCCCGGCGGCGAGGCACACCACCGCGGCGGGCAGCAGCCACGCGACGTAGGTGCCCATCGAGCTGCCGAAGAGCCTGCCCCACCCGACGTCGAAGTTCATGTTGCCCAGCCCGCCGGTCTCGTCACCGGTCAGCCGGCCCAGCCCGTTGTACCCAAGGGCCAGTTCGATGATGCTGTCGTGCTGCGAACCGCCGATGTAGGGGCGCTTCGACGCGGGCCACAGCTCGACCAGCAGCAGGTACCACCCGCCGCTGACGAGCAGGGCGAGCAGCGCCCCGGCGAGCCGAAACAACCGCGCCCGCAACGGTATTGCGGCGGCCACCAGGTAGGCGATGCCGAAGGCGGGCAGCACCAGGAAGGCCTGCAGCATCTTGGCGAGGAACCCGACGCCGACCGCGGCTCCCGCGCCGGCCAGCCACCAGCGGCCGCTGTCGCGCTCGCAGGCCCGTTGCACGCAGTAGGCACCGGCGACGAGGGCGAGCACCAGCAGGGCGTCGGGGTTGTTGAAGCGGAACATCAGTGCAGCCACGGGCGTCAGCGCGAAGACGACGCCGGCGAGCAGCGCTGCCGCGGGCCCGGCCGCACGGCGCACGGCGGCATACAGCAGCGCGACGGCCGCGACCCCCTCCAGCGCCTGCGGTGCCAGCACGCTCCACGAGTTCAGCCCGAACAGCCGCACCGACAGGTCCATCACCCACAGGGCGCCGGGGGTCTTGTCGACGGTGATCCCGTTGGCCGCGTCGCTCGAGCCGAACAGCATCGCCGTCCAGTTGCTCGCGCCCGCTTGCACTGCGGCGGAATAGAATCCGTTCGCCCATCCGCTGGCGGCCAGGTTCCACAGGTACAGCACCGCGGTGGCGACGAGGAGTACGCCGACCGTCAGGCGCTCGATGCGCGTGACGGGCTGGCGGCGCTGCACGACGGGGTCGACCACGTCGTCGGCGGTGGGTGCGGGATGGGTGAGAACTGCAGTCACTCCGTCGAGTTTCGGCACGTCCGCTAGGCGGCTGGTGAGTGGTCGCTATGGGCTGACTGTGAATAACCCGGGAGGCGCACCTCGAATTCGGTGCGGCCGGGCTCGCTGCGCACGGCGATCGTCCCGTCGTGCGCCTTGACGACGGCGGCGACGATCGACAGACCGAGCCCGGTGCTCCCGCTCGGGCTCGACGCCGCGGTGGGCGCCGCCCCGCGGCGCGCCCGCGACTGGTCGCCGCGGGCGAATCGCTCGAAGACCTCGGGCAGCAGATCGGCCGGGATGCCGGGGCCGTCGTCGGCCACCGTCAGCACGGCGGTGTCACCGTCCTGGGCCAGCGACGTCGTCACCGACGTGCCCGCGGGCGTGTGAATCCTGGCGTTGGCCAACAGGTTCACCAACACCTGCTGCAACCGGGCCTCGTCGCCGAGGACCGTGACCGGCTCCTCGGGAAGGTCGAGCGCCCAGTCGTGGTCGAGCCCGGCGACGTGCGCGTCGCTGACCGCATCGACGACGAGCATTGACACGTCGACGGGCTCTTGCACCAGCGGCCGGCCCGCGTCCAACCGGGCGAGCAGCAGCATGTCCTCGACGAGGTGCGTCATGCGCACGGTCTCGGACTCGACGCGGCTCATGGCGTGGGCGACGTCGTCGGGCAGCTCGCCCCGTTTGCGTTGTGCCAGTTCGGTATAGCCGCGGATGGCGGCCAGCGGCGTGCGCAGCTCGTGGCTGGCGTCGGCGACGAACTGCCGCACGCGCGTCTCGCTCGCGTGCCGCGCGGACAGCGCGTACGCGACCCGGTCCAGCATGCGGTTGAGCGCCGTGCCGAGCCGGCCGATCTCGGTGTGCGCGGCTTCGGGATCCACTGCGACGATCCGGCTCGGCAGGTGCACCTCGCCCTTGTCGAGTTCCAGGCCGGCGACGCTGCTCGCCGCGGCGGTCACCCGCGACAGCGGCGCCAGCTGGCGCCGGATGACCAGGACGCCCGCGATGCCCGCGGCCAGGAGCGCGATGACGGCCAGGACGCAGAACATCCCGAGCACCCACAGGAGCGTGTCGTCGACCACCGCGGTCGGCAGGCCCGTGACGATCTTCTGGTCGCCGTGGCGCGCGTGCAGGGCGATGACCCGGTAGGTGCCGAGTCCGGCGAGGTCGACGGTCTGCGGGGTCCGCGTGGGAGGCACCCGCGCCAGGGCAGCAGCGGCGTCGCGGCTGATCTCCGCGCGCCCGCCGTCGGAGGTGATCACGCCCGCGTCGATCGCGCCGGACGGTGAGACGACGGCGCCGACGGTCCTCGTCGCTTGCCCCGGCGCATTCAGGAAACCCGGTCCCGGCCCGTACTCGGGGTCGAGGATGCGGCCGCGCTGCCGGGACGGGAAGTTGGGGTCGGGGTCGTGGCCCGGCGGTCCCTCCTGGGGGCGTCGGTCCACCAGGCCGGGGAACAGCACGCTGGGTGGGGGCAGGTCGAAGATCGCGGTCGACCGCTTGCCCGCCTCGACCAGCTGCTGGTCGAGCTGGCGCATGAGGAACCGCTGCAGCGCGAACTCCGTGGCGACGCCGATGCTGGCGCACACCACCGCGAGCAGCACGACCTGCGTGACGAGCAGCCTCGCCCGCAGCGACCACGTCCTCGGCGCCAGGATCCGGGAGTGCGACCCGGACGCCGCGTCGCGGACCGCCCCGCTCATCGCGGTGGCTTGAGCACGTATCCGGCGCCGCGCAACGTATGGATCATCGGTTCCCGACCGCTGTCGATCTTCTTGCGCAGGTACGACACGTACAGCTCGACGATGTTGGACCGGCCCCCGAAGTCGTAGCTCCACACGCGGTCGAGGATCTGCGCCTTGCTCAACACCCGCTTGGCGTTGCGCATCATGAACCGCAGCAGCTCGAATTCGGTCGCCGTCAGCGTGATGGGCTCCCCCGCCCGCGTCACCTCGTGGCTGTCCTCGTCGAGCACGAGGTCGCCGACGACGATCTGAGCGCCTCCGGTCTCGTCGGCCACGCCGGTGCGCCGCAGCAGCGCGCGCAGTCGCAGCACGACCTCCTCGAGGCTGAAGGGCTTGGTGACGTAGTCGTCGCCACCGGCCGTCAGCCCGGCGATGCGGTCTTCGACGGAGTCCTTCGCCGTCAGCAGCAGCAGTGGGAGACCGGGAATCTGGGCGCGCAGCTCGTGCAGCACGTCCAACCCGCTCATGTCCGGCAGCATGACGTCAAGCACGACGACGTCGGGCGGGTTCTCCTTGGCCAGCGCAATGGCCGTCTCGCCGTCACCGGCGGTCGCGATGTCCCAGCCCTCGTACCGCAGCGCCATCGACACCAGTTCGGCCAGCACCGGCTCGTCGTCCACGACCAGCACGTTGATCGGTTTGCCGTCCGAGCGGCGCATGACGAGGCGCGCGGGATCGGCGTGTTCGCGGTCGGAACCATTGGCGGTGGTCATCGCTACCATTGTCGACCGTTGCCATGGGCATTGCCTGTGCCGAATCTATGCGACGACTGTGAACTTCGATGCCATAGCCAACTCACAGCGGGCCCTCACGTTCACCGTGCACACTCGAGCCATGCAGACCTGGGACATGCGCAAGACGATCGGCGCCATCGTGGTGGCCGCCGCCGTCGCCGGGGTGGGTGGTGCCGCCATCGCCGCGGCCACCGACGCGGGACCGCACGGCATGCCCGGCGGGATGCACGGCCCGCCCGGCGGGTTCGGCGGACCCCCGCCGGCACGCCACGCCGACGCCCAGCCCGACGCGCTGCACGGCCAGTACGTGGTGTCCGACGGGCATGGCGGCTACTCGACCGTGATCTCCCAGATCGGGCAGATCACCGCCATCTCGCCGACCGGCGTGACCGCGCGCAGCCAGGACGGCTTCGTGCAGAGCTACGTCATCCACGAGGCCGGCGGCGACTCCGCCCCGCCCTTCGCCGTCAACCAGCAAGTGGTCATCGACGCCACCCTCGAGGGTCAGACCGCCACCGTGACGTCGATCCATCCGCCGCTGACGCCGGGGCACTGACTAGCCCGGCAAACCCTCTTCCTCCGGGGGCAGCGGGGCGGGTCCGGTGATCTCCGGGGCGGCCGACGACGTGGTCGGCTCGCTGGGCGCCGTGGTTTCCACCGTGGTCGCACCCGTCGTGGCCTCCTCGGTGACGGTGACGGGGCCGGGCGGCGCCGGTTCGGGCGCGGCCCAACTCGTGCTCGCGACGCCGATCCCGCCCATGGCGACGAGCGCGCCGCCGCCCACTGCCGCGGCCAGTGTGCGCACCGTTCTGCGTGTCATCGTTGGATCCCCCTCGTTCGATTCGCCCGGATGTAGCTGTGAGGTTGCTTGTAGCCACGGCGGCGCTCCATCAAACGTTGAGCTTCTTCCCAGGGTTCTTCGAGCCTGCCGGCGAGGACGTTCGCCCGCCGCCCGTTTCGCGACGTTGCGCGGTTCATCTCCTACCCTGTGCAAGTGCGGAACTTGGCGGGAGCGGCGTGACGCGTTTCTTGGCCCGTCGGGCACTCAACTACCTCGTGCTGCTCGTCCTGGCGTCGTTCCTCACGTTTGCGCTGGCGTCCCTGACGTTCAAACCGCTCGACAGCCTCGAGGGCCGCAACCCCCGTCCACCGCAGTCCGTGATCGACGCCAAGGCAGCCGAACTGAACCTCGACGAGCCGATCCTGCTCCGCTACGGCCACTGGGTGGCACACGCCGTACACGGTGACTTCGGCACCACCGTGGCGGGCCAACCGGTGTCCGACGAACTGTGGCGGCGCATCGGCATCAGTCTGCGGCTCGTCGTGATCGGGTCGGTGTTCGGCACGTTCGTCGGCGTCGTGGTGGGGGCGTGGGGCGCCGTGCGCCAGTACCGCCTGTCCGACCGGATCGTGACGGTGCTGTCGCTGCTGGTGATCAGTACGCCGACGATCGTGGTCGCCAATCTGCTGATCCTGGGCGCGCTTCCGATCAATACGGCGTTGGGGTTCAATCTGTTCGAGTACACCGGGGAGACGTCCTCGACGCCCGTGGGCGACGGCTGGGCCCAATTCGTCGACCACCTCCAGCATCTCGTCCTGCCGACGGCCACCCTGGCCCTGTTGTCGATCGCCGGGTTCAGCCGCTATCAGCGCAACGCGATGCTGGACGTGTTGGGGCAGGACTTCATTCGGACCGCCCGGGCCAAGGGACTGACGCGGCGGCAGGCGCTGATCAAGCACGGACTGCGCACCGCGCTCATACCCATGGCGACGCTATTCGCCTATGGCGTCGGCGGATTGGTGACCGGGGCCATCTTCGTGGAGAAGATCTTCGGCTGGCACGGCATGGGCGAATGGGTGGTGCAGGGCATCGCGACGCAGGACACCAACATCGTCGCCGCGATCACCGTCTTCGTCGGGACGACGATCCTGCTCTCCGGGCTCCTCTCCGACGTCGTGTACGCCGCGCTCGACCCACGGGTGAGGGTCGCGTGAGCACCGACCCAGCGACGACCCAGACGTCCTCGACCGCCCAATCGGGCGTCGCGCCAACCACGTTCGCGTCGCGCCGCACGCTGACCGTGCGCCGATTCCTGCGCAACCGGCTGGCGGTGGCGGCGCTGGCGGTGCTGGCCCTGATGTTCGTCGCCTGCTGGGCGCTGCCGGGGCTGCTGCCGTGGAAGTACACCGACCTGGACTTCCTGTCGCTGCAGCAGCCGCCGAGTGCGAGCCACCCGTTCGGCACCAACGCCCTCGGCCAGGACCTCCTCGCGCAGACCCTGCGGGGCATGCAGAAGTCGCTGCTGATCGGCGTGGGCGTCGCGTTCCTGTCCACGATCGTGGCCGCGACCGTCGGCGCCGTGGCCGGGTACTTCGGGGGCGCGCGCGACCGCGTCGCCATGTGGCTGGTCGACCTGCTGCTCGTCGTGCCCAGCTTCATCCTCATCGCGATCGTCACGCCCCGTCTCGGTCCGAACGGGCGGGTGCTGTGGCTGATCCTGCTCCTGGCGGCCTTCAGCTGGATGATCAGCGCGCGCGTCGTGCGGGGCCTCACCATGAGCCTGCGCGAACGCGAGTTCGTCACGGCCGCACGGTACATGGGGGTGTCCAACCGGCGGATCATCGTGCGTCACGTGCTGCCGAACGTGGCGTCGTTCCTCATCATCGACACCGCGCTGAACGTCGGCGCCGCGATCCTCGCCGAGACGGGCCTGTCGTTCCTCGGGTTCGGCATCCAGCCGCCGGACGTCTCGCTGGGCACGCTGATCGCCGACGGCACCCCCTCGGTGACGACCTTCCCCTGGGTGTTCCTGTTCCCCGCCGTCGTGGTGGTGCTGATCGTGGTGTGCGCCAACGTGATCGGCGACGGGCTGCGAGATGCCATCGATCCCGCCGCGAAACCGCGACGAAGGCGCCGCAGGTGACCGAACTGCTCCAGGTGAGAGACCTCCGGGTGGGCTTCACCACCGACGCCGAGGACGTCGCCGCCGTCCGCGGCATGACCTTCGACGTGCAGCCCCGCGAGGTCGTGGCGCTGGTGGGCGAATCCGGGGCGGGCAAGTCGGCGACGGCCATGGCGGTCGCCGGTCTGCTACCGGCCTACGCCGAGGTGTCGGGATCGGTACGGCTGCACGGCGACGAGCTCATCGGCCTCGACGACCAGCGGATGTCGCGCATCCGCGGCCGCGACATCGGCACGGTGTTCCAGGATCCGATGTCCGCACTCACCCCCGTGTACACGGTGGGCGACCAGATCGCCGAGGCGCTGCGCGTCCACCAGCGCGACCTGAGCCGCGGCGCCGCGCGGACGCGTGCGGTCGAACTGCTTGAGCTGGTCGGTATTTCGCAACCGGACCGGCGCGCGAAGTCCTTTCCGCACGAACTGTCCGGGGGCGAGCGCCAACGCGTGGTGATCGCGATCGCGATCGCCAACGATCCGGACCTGCTCATCTGCGACGAGCCGACGACCGCGCTCGACGTCACGGTGCAGGCGCAGATCCTCGACGTGCTGCGCACCGCGCGCGACGTCACGGGCGCGGGCGTGCTCATCATCACCCACGACCTCGGCGTGGTGTCCGAGTTCGCCGACCGGGCGCTGGTCATGTACGCCGGCCGTACCGTCGAGGCGGCGCCGGTGGCCGAACTGACCCGCAGCCGCGTGATGCCCTACACCGTGGGACTACTCGGCTCGGTGCCGCGGCTGGACGCCGCCCAGGGCTCGCGTCTAGTCCCCATTCCCGGCGCCCCGCCGTCGATGGCGGCACTACCCCCCGGGTGCCCGTTCGCCCCGCGCTGCCCGCTGGCCATCGACGACTGCCACTCTGCCGAACCGGATCTGGAGACGGTGGCACCGGGTCACACCGCCGCGTGCATCCGCACCGCCGACGTCGCGGGACGCTCAGCCCCCGAGGTGTACGGCGTGTCGACCGCACCCGTGGACGCCGCGCCGGACCCCGACGCGCCCGTCGTGCTGCGGGTGGTCGACCTCGTCAGGACCTTCCCGCTCACCAAGGGTGCGGTGCTGCGACGCAAGATCGGCGAGGTGCGGGCCGTCGACGGCGTCAGTTTCGACCTGCGCCGCGGTCAGACGCTGGGCATCGTCGGCGAATCCGGCTCCGGCAAGTCCACCACGCTGCACGAGGTCCTGGAACTGGCTGCGCCGCAAGGCGGTTCGATCGAGGTCCTCGGTCACGACGTCGCGACCCTCGACCGCCGGTCGCGGCGCGCGCTCCGCGGGGATCTGCAGGTCGTCTTCCAGGATCCCGTCGCGTCCCTGGATCCCCGGTTGCCGGTGTTCGACGCGCTGGCGGAACCGTTGAGCGCCAACGGCTTCGACAAGCGTCACGTCGACGAACGGGTGGCCGAACTGCTGAGCATCGTCGGGCTGCGCCGCGAGGATGCCGGCCGATTCCCCGCCGAGTTCTCCGGCGGCCAGAAACAGCGCATCGGCATCGCCAGGGCGCTGGCGCTGCAGCCCAAGATCCTGGCGCTCGACGAGCCGGTGTCGGCCCTGGACGTGTCGATCCAGGCCGGCATCATCAACCTGCTGCTGGACCTGCAGGACCGATTCGGACTGTCCTACCTGTTCGTCTCGCACGATCTGTCGGTGGTCAAGCACCTCGCCGACCACCTGGTCGTGATGCACCGGGGCATCGTGGTCGAGGCAGGCGCCGCCGACGACGTCTTCGCCCACCCCAAGCACGACTACACCCGTCAATTGCTGGCCGCCGTGCCACAGCCGTGAAAGGTCGACGTTCCATGGAGTTCCGCCGTCTCACCTGCGCCCTACTCGTTGCCGGACTCGTGCTGACCGCGTGCTCCGGCGGTAGTCAGCAGGTCCCGTCCGCGGGCGGCAACGCCCAGCTCGGCAGCACCAGCGACATGAATCCGCAGGATCCGGCGACCCTGCGCCAGGGTGGGACGCTGCGGTTGGCGATGGCCGGCTTTCCGCAGAACTTCAACGTGCTCAACATCGATGGCAACGACGGTGACTCCGTCTTCCCCCTCATGCGCCCGACGATGCCGCGCGCGTTCGTCATCGCGCCCGACGGCTCGACGACGGTCAACCACGACTACTTCACCGACGTCACGCTCACGAGCACCTCCCCCCAGGTGGTGACCTACACGATCAATCCGAAGGCCACCTGGAGTGACGGCACCCCGATGACGTGGGAGGACATCGCGTCGGAGGTCAACGCGACGAAGGGCGTCGACAAGGCCTTCCTCATCGCCGGGCCGAACGGCAGCGACCGGGTCGCGTCGGTGACCAGGGGCGTCGACGACCGGCAGGCGGTCATGACGTTCGCCAAGCCGTACGCGGAGTGGAAGGGCATGTTCGCGGGCAACGGATTCCTGCTGCCCAAGTCGATGACCGCCACGCCGGATGCCTTCAACAAGGGCTTCCTCAACGGCCCCGGCCCGTCGGCGGGCCCGTTCCTGGTCTCGAACATCGATCGCGGCGCACAACGAATCACGTTGAGCCGCAACCCGAAGTGGTGGGGCACCCCGCCGCTGCTGGACGGCATGGTGTTCTCGGTGCTCGACGACTCCGCCCGCATCCCCGCACTGCAGAACAACGCCATCGACGCCAGCGGCATCGCCAGCCTCGACGAGCTGACGATCGTGCGGCGCACGCCCGGCCTCGTCGTCAGACGCGCGCCGAGCCCGCAGTGGTACCACTTCACCTTCAACGGCGCGCCCGGTGCGATCCTCGCCGACCCCGCCCTGCGCAACGCCATCAGCAAGGGCATCGACCGCCAAACCATCGCCAACGTGACCCAGCGTGGCCTCGTCGACCAGCCGGCGCCGCTGAACAATCACATCTACGTCGCGGGACAGAAGGGCTACCAGGACAACAGCGCATCGGCGGCCTATGACCCCGACGCCGCCAAGAAGGAGCTCGACGACCTCGGTTGGAAGATGAACGGCCAGTTCCGCGAGAAGGACGGTAGGCAACTCGTCCTGCGGGACGTCTTCTACGACGCTCAGACCACGCGTCAGGTGGGCCAGATCGCGCAGAGCAGCCTGGCACAGATCGGGGTCAAGCTCGACCTGCAGGCCAAGGGCGGCACGGGATTCTTCACGCAGTACATCACCGTCGGGAACTTCGACATCGCCCAGTTCTCCTGGGGTGGCGACGCATTCCCGCTCTCGGGTCTCACCCAGATCTATCTGTCCAACGGAGACAGCAACTTCGGCAAGATCGGCAGTCCGGCGATCGACGCCAAGATCGAGCAGACGCTGGAGGAACTCGACCCCGGCAAGGCCAGCGCGCTGGCCAACGAACTCGACACGATGATCTGGGCCGAGGGCTTCAGCCTGCCGCTGTTCCAGACCCCGGGGAACGTGGCCGTCAGGTCGAACCTCGCGAACTTCGGCGCCCCCGGCCTTGGCGACGTGAACTACAGCACGATCGGCTTCACGAAGTAGCGGAGCCGGGCGCCGTGACGTGTCGGACCACCCGCCGCACCGCCGACGGCACCACCGACTCCGCGGCGCCCGCGGCGGCGATCGCCTTCGTCACCAAGCGAACGCCCAGCGGGCTCGGCGTGGCATCGAGATCCGTTGTGCGACTGGGCAATTCATCGATGGCGCCGGCGTAGACCGCCGCCGCGACGTCCAGGGCCGCACGCTCCCTGGTGTCGAGGATGCCGTGTCCGGCGGTCGGCAGGTCCACCAGCACCGCGTCGGGGATGAGGTCGACGATGCGGTGGGCCACCGCGCGCGGCGTGGTCAGGTCACGCCCGCCCGACACCACCGCGGTCGGCCAGGAGAACCGTGGCATCGCCGCGACCAGATCGAAGGGTTCGGCGATGAACTCGACCTCGCCCCTGGCCGCCTGCCGATACGCCACGGCGGGGTCGAGGGGCAGACCGTCGGGCACGGCCCCGTAGTTCAGTTCGCGGTAGCCGATGCGGCCGACCAGATCGGGCTCGTTGTGGAACGGCGTCGAGCGTTCGAAGAACATCCTGGCGCCGAATCCGACTGCGCCCCACACCCAGTCGTGACCGTGGCAGAGCAGATCGAGCTGGCGGCCGAGCAGTTCCGGCCCGCCGAGTCCGTACATCGCCGCCGCGCGGCTCGCCCCCGCCGCGTCGAGCACGCCGTGCTCGACGAGGTCGCGGATCTTCGCGGCCAGGTCGACGGTCTCCCCGTCACCGTCCCACAGCGCGCGTCGGACGGCGGTCCGCATCGCGTCGATGTCGTCGGCGCACAGCAGTGGGGAGTCCAGGACCATAGCGTGCACCAGGTCGGGGCGGCGCACGCCGAGGCCCGCCGTCAGATAGGTGCCGTACGACGTGCCGTACAGCACCGCCGAGGCGACGCCCGCGTCGTCGAGGACCGCGGCGAGGTCGTCGACCACGGCGCCGATGGTCAACGCCTCCGGGGGCAGATCGGCGCCGTCGTCGTCGTGCCGCGACAGTCCCACGCCCCGGTGTTCGACCATGATGACGTCCCGCCCGTCGGCTACCGCCCGCTTGCGCAGGCCGCGGTAGAGCGCGATCGAGGCCGCTCCCGGGCCGCCGGGGACGATCACCAGCGGATGCTCCGACGGCTCCCCCGCGCGGACGTAGAACAGGTCGAACCGCTCGGACCGGTCCGCCACGACGGGTCGGCGCACCGATCGGACGCCCGGCAGCGCGGCGAGCCTGTCGTGGACCCGTCGACGGTCGGCGGTCATGGTCATCGGATCCATTGTGCCCTCGTTCGCTGACTCTTAGGTTCGGGCTGAGTCAAAGCAGTGTCTCCGGGGGGCGCGGTCCGTAGAAACGGTGCCATGACGACCGTCGAGAACGAGAGCCGCATCCTGCCCGGGTCACCGCAGTGGGACGACCTGCTGACCCGCATCGCTGCCGGCGCCAAGGACCGAGACCGCAACGACGAGAACCCCTTCGACGAAGTGGCCGCGCTCAAGCGGGCCGGTTTCGGCACCCTGCGGCTGCCGCCCGAACTGGGTGGCGCGGGATTGACCGTGCCGCAACTGTTCTCGGCCGTCATCGACGTGGCTCGGGCGGATCCCATTGTGGCGCACATCTTCCGGACGCACTTCTGGTTCACCGAGGAGCGGTTGCGGACCTTCGGCGGGCAGGAGCGTAGCGACCGGGGATTCGGGTCGGGCGGGCAGGGGGTCGGGGACGATTCGGTGGCTGGACGATGGCTGCGAAAGGTCGCCGACGGCGAGCTCTTCGGCAACGCGTTCAGCGAGAAGGGTGCCAACGCCGTCGGCAGCCTGGTGTTCAACACCCGGTTGCTCCCCGACGCGAGCGGGGGATACCGCCTCAACGGGGAGAAGTTCTACAGCACCGGAACGCTGTTCTCCGACTACCTCACGGTGACCGCCACCACCGACCACGACTCCGTCGCCACCGTGGTGGTGCCCGCGGACCGCGCCGGGGTGACGCTCGTCGACGACTGGGACGGGTTCGGCCAGCGCCGCACCGGCACGGGGACCACGACATTCGACGACGTCGCGGTCGCGCCCGACGAGATCCTGGTCGACGCGCCCTACGACGCCGACCCGGTGCCGACGGTGCAGTTCGCCTCGCTGCAGCTCTACATCCACGCGGTGGTCGCGGGCGTACTGGCCGGCATCGTCGACGATGGCGTGGCGCTGCTGCGCTCGCGCGACCGCAGCTTCAGTCACGCGCCCACCGAACGCCCCACCGACGATCCGCTCCTGCAGCGGCTGCTCGGTGAGCTCGCCAGTACGGCGTACGTCGCGAAGGCGGCAGTGCTCGATGCCGCACGGGCGATCGGCGACGCCACCGACTCGGCCGCATCGTCGGCCGACCACAACCCCGATGCGCGGCTGGCCGAGGCGGCTCAGCTGAAGGTGGCCAAGGTCAAGGTGCACCTGGACGCCATCGCGCCGGAGGCCGCGACCCGGCTGTTGGAGCTCGGCGGCGCCAGTGCGGCGAGTCGGCAGAAGGGCCTGGACCGGCACTGGCGCAACATTCGCACCATCACGCTGCACAACCCGGTGGCCTACAAGGCGGTCGCGATCGGCAAGAACCTGCTGCACGACACTCCCGTCCCCTCCAACGCCTACTTCTGAGCGATTCGTGTCGTTTGGGGAGTGGTGAGCGCTCCCCAAACGACACGAATCGCGGGAAACGAGACCACATGACGCGTCAACTCCACCTCGGGGGCTTCCAGATCGCCTCGCAGGTCACCCACTCGCACGCCGCATGGCGCCACCCGGCCAGTGACACCGGCTTCACCACGCCGGAGTACTACCACCGGCTCGGGCGGATCCTCGAACGCGGCAAGTTCGACTTCGTGTTCTTCGCCGACCTGCTGGCGGCGCCCGCCCGCTACGGCGCCGACATCGCCGAACCGCTGCGCCGCGGGACGCAGGCCACCGCGACCCTCGATCCGTCGATCGTCGCGGCCAGCATCGGGGCGGTGACCTCGAAGCTGGGCGTGGCGATCACCAAGTCCGCCACGTACTTTCACCCCTACGAGCTGGCCCGCATCTTCGCCAGCCTCGACCACGTCACCCACGGCCGGGTGGCGTGGAACATCGTGACCTCGCTGACGCAGAGCGAGGCGCAGAACTTCGGGCACGACGACCACCTCGGCCACGAGGACCGCTACGAGCGCGCCGAGGAATTCGTCCGGACCGCGCTGGAACTGTGGTCCAGCTGGGACCCCGACGCGCTGGTGCTCGACAAGTCCAACGGGGTGTTCGCCGACCCGGACAAGATCCGGCAGATCGCGCACGACGGCACCTACTTCCGCAGCCGTGGACCGCTCAACGTGCCGCGCTCACCGCAGGGTCGACCGGTGCTGATCCAGGCGGGCTCGTCGAGCACCGGTAGGGACTTCGCCGCCCGGTGGGCCGAGGCCATCTTCGAGATCGACCCGACGCCCGAGGGCCGGCTCGCGTACTACGACGACGTCAAGAGCCGCGCATCGGACTACGGCCGCAACCCCGACGAGGTCCTGATCTTCCCGGCGTTCATCCCGTTCATCGGGGAGACGGAGTCGATCGCGCGGGAGAAGCAGGCGTTCCACAACGAGCTGGCCGACCCGATCTCCGGGTTGATCACGCTCTCGGTGCACACCGATCACGACTTCTCCCAGTACGACCTCGACGCACCCGTCGAGGACGTCACGGTCACCGGCACCCAGGGCCTCTTCGACACCGCCCGCCGGGTGGCGAACCGCGACAATCTCACGCTGCGCGACGTCGGCAGGTGGTACGCCCAGGGCGTCCTGCTACCGCAATTCGTCGGGACCGCCGCCCAGGTTGCCGATCAGATCGAGGCGTCGTTCACCGCAGGGGAAGCCGACGGGTTCATGGTGTCCGCGGCGCAATCGCCGGGCACGTTCAACGACTTCGTCGACGCGGTGGTGCCAGAGTTGCAGCGCCGCAGGCTGTTTCGCACCGAGTACACCGGGGACACCCTGCGGGACCACCTCGGGCTGCCCGCGGCGACCTTCGCACCACCGCAGCGACGCACCGTCTCGGTCGCCAGCTAGGCCGTCAACTCGAGGCGCTTCGCGCCGACGATGCCGGCGTACCTCTCCGGACTGCACGTCAGCACGATGACCTGACCGTCACCGCCCACGGCGTCGAACACCTCGCCCATCCTGGCGAGCCGGTTGCAGTCGCTGAAGCCCAGCGCATCGTCGATGACCACGGGCACGCCGTCGTCCTTGGCGACCAGCGCCGCACTGGCGAGCCGCGCCACGATGCCCAGCTGCTCCTTGGCGCCACCCGACAGCGAGTCGAACGGCACGGTCCTGCCATCGAGGGTGCGGTTGAGGATCCGCAGATCGCCGTCGATCTCGACGGCGAAGTCGTCGCCGAACACGATGCGCCCGAGGCGTTCGACCTCGGCGCGGAACGGGTCGACGTAGCGCAGCCGGGATTCCTCGCGGTGACGCGTCATGACCGACTGCAGCAGGTGCACCGCCCCGGCCCGGCGCCGCATGCGGTCGTGTTCGGCGGCGGCATGCTCGTACTCGGTCTGCGCCGCGTCGAGCCTGCCCTTGCGGCCCTCGGTGCCGTACACCTGCAGCTGCGCCGCGACCTCGCGCAGCTGACCGCTCACCTCGACGTGACGGTCGTCGAGCTCTGCGGCGTGGCGGGTGGCCTCGCGCAGCTCGGTCGCCACCGCGGCAGGCGCGGCGGCGGCCAGCTCGGCCTCGATGGCCAGCACTTGGGCCAGGACCCCCTTGGCCCGCTCCGCCTCCGCCTCGGCCGTGATCGCCAGGTCATCGTCGGAAATCGAATCCCGTTGGCGGGCAAGGCGTTCGGTCGCCGCGGCGACCTCGTCCCTCGCGGTGGCCAACCGTGCCTGCAGCACCGCGGCCGCGCTCGCCTCCGCCGCCGCGCGCGACGCGGCGGCCGTCGCCGCGGTGCTCGCCGACTCGTGCGCGGCGCGCGCGGACCGCTGGGCCTGCAGGGCGGCCTCGAGCGCGGCAGCGGCGGCCGCGGCGTCGATGTCGTCGTCGGCCTCGTCCGCCAGCGACGCGTCCAGCGCGGCGGCGCGGGCACGCAGCGTCTCGAGCGACTCGTCACCGAGGTGGGCATCCAGCGTGGCCCGCAACCGCTCGCGCGACGCCACCAGCTCGCGGCGCCGGACGTCGAGTGCCCGCGCTGCGTCGAGGTCGGCCGCCCCGGCCTCGTCGAGCAGCAGGGTCAGCACCCGGCGCGCCCGGTCCAGGACGTCCTGCGAGTCCGCGGCAGGCGTACCCGGCACGACGCGCACCGTCAGCATGCCGGGCAACTCGACCGCGGCCGCCGTCGTCACCTGGTGCGACCACGACTCGCCCTTCAGCAGCCGCACCGGCCGACCGTCGACCAGCACCTCCAGCTGCCTGGGAACCGCGAGTTCGATTCGCGCCGAGGCCAACTCGGCCTTCGCAGCGGCCTTCTCGACGGCCAGCGCGGCACGTTCGAGGTCGACCAGCACCGCATCCGTCAGGGTGATCGTGGCGAGTTCGTCGGTGACGGTGGCCAATTCAGCGCTCACGGCGTCGACCTTGACCAGCCGGGCGCGCACCCGGCGCGCCTCGGCCCGACGCGCGATCCGCTCGCCGGTGACGCGGGCCGTGTCGACGCGGAGCTGGCACCCCTCCACGGCGACCCGTGCGGTCTCGGCCACCGCCGCGGCGCTGGCGGCGGCCTCCTCGGCATCGGACAGCTCCTCGGCCGCCGCGCGGGCGGACACGTCGAGGCTCTCGATCGTCGCGCTGCGCTCGGTGAGATCGGCACGAAGTCTGCGGCGTTCGTTGACGGCGGCCTCGGCGGCTTCGCGCGTCCTCTCGGCCGGCTCGGCGAGGGCGCGCGCCGCGGACAGCCGCTCCTCAAGGCGGGCCACGACGGCGGCAGCCTGCATGGCCGCGTCGCGTCGGGCGGCGGCCGTGGCCCGTCGCGATGTGAGCTGCTCGAGCCCGTCGGCGAGTGCCGCGTGCCGCAGGACGGCGTCGTCGACCTCGTCCACCGCGGCTCGGCAGTCCTCGACCCTCTGCGTCGCGTCGCGCAGCCGGGCGATGGCCGTCGCCCACTGACCCGACGGCCTGCCCGTCGCCGTGAAGTACTGCCGGAACTCGGATTCGATCCGGTCGATCAGCAGCGGCTCGGCGCCCGACAGCGTGGAGGCCTGTCCCGCGGCGACGTCGAGCGCCCGCGCGAGGGCGTCACAGCTCGAGAGGTCGACCGAGGCCGTCGACGCGGACTGCAGGACGCGTTGGGCCTGCCACAGCTCGGTGTCCACGGTCTCGGCCAGGATGCCCTCGACGCGGTCGTGCGCCTCGTCGCCCGTCAGCTGCTCGCGAGCGGGGGTCGATACCGTCAACCGCGTCTCGGGTCGCTTGTGGAACCGCTTGTAGTACTCGAACCGGTAGGGCCCCGTGGAGATGATCGCGGTGATCTCGGCGCCCTCGTCGACGTGGGTGGGCTTGACCTGCTTGACCTCCTTCTTGGTCGAGCGGTCCTTGGCCCTCAGCAGCAGGTCGAGCGCCTCGATCATCGACGACTTGCCGATCTCGTTGGCGCCGGACACCACGACGACGCCGTGATCGGGAAACTCGATGTCGCGGAACGCGATTCCTCGGTAGTTGCGCAGTATCAGGCGGTGTAGCTTCATGCGGCGTTCCCCCGCTCGGTCAGCCGCAGCAGCAGCGCGAGAGCCGCCCGCGCCTCGTCGGCCTGCCCGCCGTCGGCGCGGGCGGTGGCCACCAGCTCGTCGACGGCCGCGGCGGCGAACCCGCCGACGCCGAGGTCGTCGAACTCTCCGTCGGCGGGCATCACCGCGACGTCGGTCTCCCGGTCCCAGGTGCCGAGCGCGGCGAACAGCCGGACGTACTTGTCGAGGCATGCGTCCAGTGCCGCCTTGTCCGTCACGGTCAGCGTGCCGGTGAGGGCGATCTGCACGACCGTGCGGTTCTTGTCGGGCAGCTGGTCGAGGTTGATGTCGAGGTCGACGACGTCGCGGGCGTCGTCGACCGTGCGGCGCAGCGTCACGAAGCGCCAGCGCCCGACGCGGCGGGCGTCGACGTGCACGGCCCTGGCCGGATCGCGCTCGTCCACCTCGACCACCAGCACGTGGCCGGGGTCGGGTTCCACGTGGTCGTAGTTCGTGACCTCCGGGGCCCCCGAGTACCAGATGCGGCCCGTCGCACCGACCCTGGTGCGCGAGTGCTTGTCCCCCAGCGCGACGTAGTGCACGGCCCCGCGGGCCAGCGCGGCCTCGACGCCGGCCAACCGAATCAGTGCGGGCTTGTCGCGGTCCGGCTCGAAAAGGTCCATCCCGCCGTGGGCGACGACGATGCGGGTGACGTCGTCGGCGGCGAGACCGTCGAGCACCTCGCCGAGCAGGTCGGTGGTCGGCTTCTTGGAACGCCAAGGGGCAGCGACGATCTCGAGGCCCTCGTGGACGCGGTGCACGCCCGCCCGGTCGAGCACGGTGACGTTCGCGGGCTTCTCGGCGAGGAACAGCGCACTGGTGTAGACCGAGGCCGCGTCGAGCGGATCGTGGTTGCCGGGAAGGAGATACACCGGCACCCCGATCGCGCGCATGGCCTCCAGCGACTGGCTCACCTCGCGCGGGGCGAGCTGATTGCTCTCGAACACGTCACCCGCGACGACCACGAACTCGGCACCGGTCTCCTCGGCGACGGCGCCCAGACCGGCGACGGCGTCGCGGCGGGCGGCCGAATACCGCGGCTGCGCCTCGCCGTTCAGGAAGTGGCGGGTCATGCCGAGCTGCCAGTCGGCGGTGTGCAGGAAACGCATTCGGCGAGTGTAGATCCGGGGCCCGACAAGTCCGCGGACCTCGACCGGCAGGTTGGCGCACGACCCGGTTACCGTGTGCAGATGAGCTCGTCAGACCGCACCCTGCTGCTGCTCCGGCACGCCAAGTCCGACTATCCCGACGGCGTCGCCGACCACGACCGGCCGCTCGCGCCGCGCGGCATCGCCGAAGCCGCCCTGGCCGGCGACTGGATCAGGGCCAACGCCCCCACCGTGGACCTGGTGCTCTGCTCGACGGCGACGAGGACGCGGCAGACGCTGGCGCGCACCGGCATCGACGCCGGCACCCGCTTCGACGACGCGCTCTACGACAGCTCGCCCGGCACCGTGATCCGGCTCGTCAACGCCGTCCCCGACGACGTCGCGACCGTGCTCGTCGTCGGCCACGAGCCGACGATGTCGATGACCGCGCTCGGGCTCGCCGACCCCGACCGCGGCGACTTCTCAGCGGCCGAACGGATCTCGGCGAAGTACCCGACGTCGGCGATCGCCGTCCTGCAGACCGCGCAGCCGTGGCACCGACTCGAACCGAACTCCGCGGAGCTCGTCGCGTTCCACGTGGCCCGCTAGTTGTTGGTGTTGAGCGTCAGTTCCATCAGCTTGGTCGCCATTGCGCACGCGTCGATGCCCGGCGTCTGCGGGTTGACCCACCAGCCGACCACGCCCGCCGCGTCGCTGGCGACGCCGCACGAACCGCTGTTGTCGTTGGGCTTCATGACGATCGACTGCACGCCCGCGATGGACCGGCTGTCCACCTGATACTTCAGGTAGTTCGCGACGTTCTTCTCGTTGTCCAGGCTGCCCTGCTCGAACCAGAACCGGGTGATGTCGATGAGGCCGCTCGGGTTGAGGGCCTGCCACCGGCACAGCGCGCCGACGAATGTGCTCTGAATGTCCAGCGGGTCGGCGCCCACCGTCTTGGCGAGGACGTCGGTGGTGAGGACGTCGCACTCCTTGAGGAGGTTGGGGTAGGTCTTGGCCGAGTTGTCGTTGCGCGCCGTGCTGCCTCCGGCGCCCGCCTTGACGGCCTGCCCGGTCACGTCGCGCGAACAGGCGACCAGCAGCGACAGGGTCGCCAATACGGCGAACAGGCTCAGGAGTGCGCGGCGGCCGCGACCGGTGGTGCTCACTTGGAGTTCACGATCGTCTGACGGGCCAATTCCTTGGCGACGCCGCACGCGTCGGGATAGGGCTTCTCCGCGAAGCTGATCGACCACTCGATGAAGTCATCGTCGAACTGGATGCCGATCTCGCACAGGCTCGGCCCCAGCTGGGGATCCTCGTTGAGGGCGATGAAGCCCCCGTGTCCTTCGATGTTGACGTCCTCCACGCTGGTACGCGACAGCTCCTCGGTCTTGCGTTCGCGGCCGATCGGGCTGCCGCGGTACCAGTTGAACGAGAAGTGCGGCCCGAGGATGCCGCCGCCGAGCAGCCACTGGCAGCCCACCGACGTCTTGGCCGTGTTGACCAAGCCGGTGACCTGGGTCAGCTGCGCCATCGTCTGATCGCTGATGCCGCCGCACTCGGGAAACATGGGTCCGTGCTTGGCCGCGGCGGGGGCCGCGGGGGTCGAGGAGCCGCCGGAGCCGCTCGACTGATCCGAGCCACTCGAGCAGGACGCGAGAATCGGGATCACAGCGGCGGCCAACACGCCCAGCGCCCTCGCGTTGCGTGTGCTGCGTCTTCCCGTCACGCCCGACACTGTAGCGGCAGCGTCGGGGCACAACCACTGACATGCCGACTGACCAGGAGTTTTCTAAGCAAACCCACGGGAGAGTAAGCGCCAGACGCCCGACGCCGCAGTGTGCAACAGTTGCGGAATGCTCATGCGCCTGCTGCGCCGGTATGCCGGGCCCTACCGCACGGCCATCATCGTCGTGGCATCCTTCCAGGTCGTCAGCTCGCTGGCCTCGCTGTTCCTGCCGACCGTCAACGCGAAGATCATCGACGACGGGGTAGCCAGGGGTGACACCCACGCCATCGTCGAACTCGGCGCCATCATGCTCGGCGTCACCGCGCTGCAGGTGCTGTGCGCCGTCGGCGCGGTGTACTTCGGCTCCCGCGTGGGCATGGGCTTCGGCCGGGATCTGCGGGCGGCCATGTTCCATCACGTCACCGGGCTGTCGGCCGAGGAGACCGCCCGCTTCGGCGCGCCCACGCTGCTGACCCGCACCACCAACGACGTCCAGCAGATCCAGGTGCTGCTGCAGATGACGTGCACCATGCTGATCACCGCCCCCATCATGTGCGTCGGGGGCATCGCGATGGCGCTGCACCAGAACGCCGGGTTGTCCTGGCTGCTGGTGATCAGCGTGCCGGTGCTGGGGTTGTCCAACTACAGGATCGTGTCGCGGCTGCTGCCGATCTACCGCACCATGCAGGGCCTCATCGACGGCATCAATCGCGTGTTGCGCGAACAGCTTTCGGGCATCCGCGTCATCCGCGCCTTCGCCAGGGAGCCGTTCGAGCGGACCCGCTTCGGCGAGGCCAACGACGCGCTGGCCGACACCGCGCTGTCGGTGGGTCGACTGCAGGCGCTGCTGCTGCCGGTCACCACCCTGGTCATCAACGTGTCCAGCGTGGCGCTCATCTGGTTCGGCGGTCTGCGCATCGACTCCGGTGAGATGCAGGTCGGGTCGCTGATCGCATTCCTGTCCTACTTCATGCAGATCCTGATGGCCGTGCTGATGGCCACGATCCTGCTGGTGATGCTGCCGCGTGCCACGGTGTGCGCCGAACGCATCACCGAGGTGCTGACCACGACACCGGCCATCACGAGCCCGCCGGAACCCGCCCGACCCGCGGCGGTGACGGGGCTGCTCGAGGTCGCACACGCGGCGTTCAGCTATCCCGGTGCGGATCGTCCCGTGCTGCAGGGGGTTTCGTTCACCGCCCGCCCCGGGACGACGACCGCGGTGGTGGGGTCGACGGGCTCGGGCAAGTCGACGCTCGTCTCGCTGATCTGCCGGCTGTTCGACGTCACCGCGGGCTCGATTGCCGTGGACGGCATCGACGTTCGCGATTACGACGTCGAGGAGCTGTGGTCGACGATCGGGCTCGTGCCCCAGCGCGGCTTCCTCTTCTCGGGCACGGTCGCGGCGAACCTACGCTACGGCAAGGCCGACGCGACCGACGACGAGATGTGGGAGGCGTTGCGCGTCGCGTCGGCCGACGCATTCGTCTCCGCCCACCCCGATGGACTGGACATGCGTGTCGCGCAGGGCGGCATCAACTTCTCGGGCGGGCAGCGGCAACGGTTGGCGATCGCCAGGGCGGTCATCCGCCGACCCGCGATCTACCTGTTCGACGACGCGTTCTCCGCACTCGACGTCCACACCGACGCCCACGTGCGCGCCGCGCTGCGCGAGGTCGCCGCCGCCGCGACGGTCGTGATCGTCTCGCAACGGATTTCGACGGTCGCGGCGGCCGATCAGATCGTCGTGATCGACGACGGCGCCGTCGTCGGCGTGGGGTCGCACTCCGCGCTGCTCGCCGACTGCCCGGTGTACGCCGAGTTCGTCGACTCCCAGACGCTGGCCGGGGCCGCCCCGGCGGTGACGTCGCGACCCGCGGGTCCGCAGTGACGCGCTCGGTCAGCGGTCGCATCGACGGCGGCCTGGCCGCCCCCACCGCGCGGTCGAGGGACTTCACCGCGACGGCGGTGCGGCTGGCACGACGCCTGTTGCCACAGCGGCTGGCCACGATCGTCGTCCTGCTGCTCGGGGTCGTCGGCATCGCGATCGGCGTGGTGGGCCCGCTCGTCCTCGGGCACGCGACCGACCTGCTGTTCAGCGGTGTCATCGGCAGGGGGTTGCCCGCGGGCATCACCAAGGAGCAGGCGGTGGCGGCCGCGCGGGCCCGCGGCGACGGCACGTTCGCCGACCTGCTGTCCGGCATGCACGTGGTGCCGGGGCAGGGTGTCGACTTCGCCGCCGTCGGGCGCACGCTGGCCCTGGCGCTGACGCTGTATCTGCTTGCGGCACTGATGGGTTGGATACAGGCCCGGCTGCTCAACGTCATCATCCAGCGGACCATGGCCGCGCTGCGGGCCGACGTCGAGGACAAGGTTCACCGACTTCCGCTGTCCTACTTCGACTCCCGGCAGCGCGGGGAGGTGCTCAGCCGCGTCACCAACGATGTCGACAACGTCCAGACGTCGCTGTCCATGACCATCAGCCAGCTCATCACCTCGGTGCTGACCGTGCTCGCGGTGCTGGTGGTGATGCTGGTGCTCTCCCCGCTGCTGGCATTGATCACCGTCCTGACGGTGCCGCTGTCGCTGCTGGCCACCCGCACGATCGCGCGCCGCAGCCGCGACCAGTTCGTCGCGCAGTGGCGCAACACCGGGCGGTTGAACGCCCACGTCGAGGAGACCTACAGCGGGTTCACGGTGGTGAAGACGTTCGGCCACCGCGCCGCGGCACAGGAGCGCTTCCGCGAGCTGAACGGTGACGTCTACACGGCCAGTTTCGGCGCCCAGTTCCTCTCGGGCCTGGTGTCACCCGCGACGACGTTCATCGGCAACCTGAGCTACGTCGCGGTCGCGGTGGCCGGCGGGTTGCAGGTGGCGACGGGCCAGATCACCCTCGGCCACATCCAGGCCTTCATCCAGTACGTGCGCCAGTTCAACCAACCGCTGACGCAGGTGGCGGCGATGTACAACACGCTGCAGTCCGGAATGGCAAGTGCGGAGCGGGTATTCGACCTCCTCGACACCGACGAGCAGACCCCCGATCCGCCCGTGACCGGCCCGCGGCGGCGTGGGCCCGGCCGGGTGGAGTTCGACCACGTCGACTTCGCCTACCGCCCGGGGACGCCCATCATCGAGGACTTGTCGCTGGTCGCCGAGCCCGGCAGCACCGTCGCGATCGTCGGTCCGACCGGCGCGGGCAAGACGACGCTGGTGAACCTGCTGATGCGGTTCTACGAGGTGGACGGCGGCCATATCTCGATCGACGGGGTCGACATCACCGCGATGACGCGGCACGAATTGCGTTCCAGCATCGGCATGGTGCTGCAGGACACCTGGCTCTTCGGCGGCACCATCTACGACAACATCGCCTACGGCAGGCCCGACGCCACCGAGGCGGAGGTGGTCGAGGCCGCCAGCGCCGCCCACGTCGACCGCTTCGTGCATTCGCTGCCCGACGGCTACCAGACCCGCATCACCGACGACGGCGGCAACGTCAGCGCCGGGGAGAAGCAGCTGATCACCATCGCGCGGGCCATCCTCGCGCAGCCGAGCCTGCTGATCCTCGACGAGGCGACCAGCTCGGTGGACACCCGCACCGAGCTGCTCGTGCAGCAGGCGACCGCCGAACTGCGTCGCGATCGGACCAGTTTCCTCATCGCACACCGGCTTTCGACGATCCGCGATGCCGACCTCATCCTGGTGATGGAGGCAGGCCGGATCGTCGAGCGCGGCACCCACGACGAACTGCTGGACCGCCGCGGCGAGTACTGGTCGATGGTGGCGCGTTGAGATAGCGGTGACAGTCGCGTCCTGCGCCAGTTTCGACTGTCAGCGCTACCTCGACGGTGAGCGGTCTGCTCAATTCGATTCGACAGACCAACCGGGTCCGCTCCGGGAAGATGCCCTCATGACCACCGTGCACACCTTCTGTCGGTACTGCCTCGCGTCGTGCGGCATCGAGGTCACCGTCGAAGACGACCGGGTCACCAAGATCGCGCCGGACAAGCGCAACCCCCACAGCTGGCAGGACTTCTGCGCCAAGGGCCGCACCGCGAATCAACTCGTCGAGCACCCCCGGCGCATCCTCGCCCCGATGCGCCGGGTGGGCCAGGGGTACGTCGAGGCGACGTGGGAGGAGGCCATTGACGACATCGCGACCCGAATGAACGCGCTGATCGACGCCGACGGGCCCGACGCCGTCGGCGTGTACTACGGCAACCCCGCCGGGTTCTCGTCGTCGAACATCGTCTTCATGAACGGCTGGCTGGATGCCATCGGTACGCATAGCCGCTACTTCGTCGGCTCGGTCGACCAGAACGCCATGCACGTCGTGTCCGAGGCGATGTACGGGTCCGAGCTGATGTCGCCGGTGTCCGACGTCGATCGGTGCGACTACTTCCTCCTCGTCGGCACCAATCCTGCGGTGAGCGCGTGGAATTGGCTCGAGACGGTACCCGGCGGATGGCGGCGCGCGCTCGCGCGGCAGCGGGACGGGGCCACGCTGGTCGTGGTCGATCCCGTGCTCACCGAGTCCGCGAAGCAGGCCGACGTCCACCTGCCCATACGCCCCGGCCACGACTGGGCGCTGCTGCTGGCGATGGTGAAGGTCGTCCTCGACGAGGGGCTCGAGCACGCCGAGGACTGTCGGGACCTCGCCACCGGCGTCGACGATCTGCGCGCACTCGTCGCCGAGGCCGACCTCGACGACCTCGCCCGCCGGTGTGAGCTTCCCCGCGCCCAGATCGAAACGATCGCACGCGACTTCGCCCGCGCGAGGGGGGCGATGGTCGTCACCCGCACCGGGGTCTCGCTACATGCCGCGGGCACCATCGCGGAGTGGCTCGGACACGTCCTCAACGTCGTGACCGGACGGATGGACCGGCCCGGTGGCCGCCGGTTCGAGCGAGGTTACGTCGACGCGCTGCGTCTGTTCGATCTCGCCAAGCGACCCGTCCACCTCAGCCGGCTGCGGCGTCGCGGAATGATCGCCGGCGCCCACGGGCTGGCCGAGTTGCCCGACGAGATCACCACGCCGGGCCCCGGTCAGATCCGCGCAATGGTGATCAACTCGGGCAACCCGGTGGTCTCGGGGCCAGACGGAGCGAAACTCGATGCGGCCCTTGCCGACCTGGACCTGCTGGTGGCCATCGACCTCGTGCAGCGCGAGAGCCATCGCCACGCGCACTGGCTGCTACCCGCCGTGCACTGGCTGGAACGCAACGACCTGCCCGCGTTCACCAGCAGCATGCACGACGAGCCGTTCGTGCAGTACGGCGTCAGGGCCGTCGCACCCCCGCCGGGCGCCCGTGAGGAGTGGCGCATCTGGATCGACCTTGCACTCGCCATGGGGAGGCCGCTGTTCGGCGCCAGGGGCGTCAACGCCTTCGTGTCGGCTACCCGGCGGCTGGCGCGTCTCGCGCGGCGGCCCAGTCTCGAGTTCAGCCCGCACTGGATCGACCGCCTCCTGATCGCGACGTCCCGGAAGGTGAACGGCCGCAAGCTGCGATGGCGGGACGTCGTCGACAATCCCCACGGCTTGGTGCTCGGCCCGCGGGAGTTCGGCCACTTCAGGGCGGCGCTGCGCACCGGGGACGGCAGGGTGCACGCCGCGCCCCCGGAATTCCTCGCACGGACCCGCGAGCTGCTCGCGGCGAATCCCGTTGCACCGGAGGGCTATCCCTTCATCCTGGGCAGCCGGCGGCATCGGCACTCCATGAATTCGTGGCTGAACGAACTACCCGGTCTGCACCCCGCGGGCAAGGTCAACGAGGCGTTGCTCAACCCGGCCGACGCCGCGGCACTCGGCATCGACGACGGCGACCGGGTGCGAGTGTTCTCCCCCGTCGGCGCCGTCGAACTCGACGCCTCCGTGGCCTCCGGCGTGCGACGCGGCCTGGTGGTGGTCGACCACGGTTGGGGTTCGCGGATCTTCGACCCACGGCGCGGTGCGGAACCGCAGTCCTACGGCGTCAACCGCAACCTCCTCGCCGGGGACGAGATCGACCCGCTGTCGCAGACCTCGACCCTGAGCTCCACTTACGTTGGGGTGCAACGGGTGTGAATCCCTAGACGCCGGGGCCCTCGGCGCGCACGTCGTCGACCTTCGCCATGGCCTCGCGCAGCTTGGCGAGCCACTCGTCGGTGTGCTGCCCGACGAGGCGGACCGACCACACCAGCGCATCCGAGCGCGACCGCGCCACGCCGGCGTCGACGAGCGTGTCGAGCACCTGACGCTCGGGCTGACGCAGCCGCGTCATGACGGGAACGGCGATGTGCGTGAACAGGATTCGTTCGGGGTCTTCGGTGGGTCCGACCTCGACGCCCCAGGCGACCTTGCGGCCGTAGCGGCGCTCGGCCTCGTCGGCGATGCGCATCCGCTCCGAGCGCGTCTCCTCGCGGAAGCGGGCGGCGCGGCCGGAGGCGCGGGCGTCGCTCTGTTCGCCCTCGGGTTCGGGCAGGCGGCCGATGACGGTGATCTCCTCGCGGTCGACGACGACCGTGGGATCACCGGCGAACCAACCGTCGGGCAGGCGTCCTGCGATCCAGTCGGGGGCGTCGCTCGCGTCGGGTTGCTGGGACTGGTGCCAGCCGCCGGAGCGGCCGTGGTGATGGTGTTGTTTCATGATTACATGATTACGTTGTAACACCGGCGGTGGGGCGACGTTCACCACGGGCGAACGTGCGCCTAGTGTGCAGCCTGATGAGCACGTGGGGAACCGAGGTCCGCGAGGGCAGCTATGGCGGCCATGCCGGACTCGTCTACGACCGCGGTCCGTCGACGTTCGAGGACCTGATGGCGGGCACCGAGGTGTGGACCGACCGCACGTTCCTCGTCCACGGCGACCGGCGCATCTCCTTCGCCGCCTTCCGCATCGCCGCGCACGCGGCCCGGGCACGGCTGGGCGCCCTCGGCATCGAGCCCGGCGACCGGGTGATCGTCAACGGATACAACTCCCCCGAGTGGGTGGTGGCGCTGTGGGCGCTGTGGCTCGCGGGCGCGGTGCCCGTACTGGCCAACCGCTGGTGGAGCGGTGCCGAACTCGACCACGCCGTCGAACTCCTCGCGCCCCGGCACGTGCTGACCGACGTCGACCTCGCCACCGCGGTGCCGACCAGCCCACTCGGCGACCTGCGCGCGGCGTTCGAGGGTCCCGCCACGGAGCCGTCGCCCGCCGTCGCCACCGACCCCGACGCCGGGGCCCTGATCCTGTTCACCTCCGGCAGTTCGGGCATGCCGAAGGCCGTCGAGCTGTCCCGGCGTTCGGTGATCTGCAACCAGCACGACATCATGGGCCGCACCGGGCGGTTCCCCCATCTGCTCGACGACGACTCGGCGCAAGTGGTCAGCCTCGCGACGACCCCGATGTTCCACGTCGGCGGGCTCTCCAGCCTGCTCACGCACTTCCTCACCGGCGGGAAGATCGTGCTGACCGAGGGACGCTTCGACGCGGGCCAGATCCTTTCGATCATCGAACGCGAGCGCATCCAGATCTGGGGTGCCGTGCCCACGATGGCGATCCGCATCCTCGAGCACCCCGACTTCGACGCCTACGACCTGTCCAGCCTGAAGTCCTGGCCGCTGGGCGGCGCGCCCGTCACCTCGGCGTTGCTCGACCGCATCAGGGCGAAGCTGCCCCGGCTGCGCGAGCGCGGCCTCAGCAACACCTGGGGCATGACCGAGGCCGGCGGGTTCCTCACCGTCGCCGACGCCGGCGACCTGGCCCGGCACCCCGGCAGCGTCGGCAGGCCCTACCCCGTGGTCGAGATCCGCATCGCCGATCCGGACGCCGACGGCATCGGCGAGGTGCTGGCCCGCTCGCCGACGGTGATGAACGGCTACGTGGGCGTCGATCCCGCGGTCAACGCCGAGACCGTCGACGCCGACGGGTGGCTGCACTCCGGGGATCTCGGCCACCTCACCGAGGACGGCTACCTGTTCATCGACGGCCGCAGCAAGGACGTCGTGATCCGCGGCGGGGAGAACATCGCCTGCCCGCACGTGGAGGCGGCGATCGCCACGCATCCGGCGGTCGTCGAGGTGGCCGCGCTGGGCCTCCCGCACCCCGACCTCGGCGAGGAACTGGTGGCCGTCGTGGTCCACCGGGCCGACGCCGCGCCGCCGACACCCGATCAGCTGACCGAGCACGTGACGGGCACGCTGTCCTACTTCGCGATCCCCACCCGGTGGGAGATTCGCCCGCAGCCGCTGCCGACGCTGGCCGGTGAGAAGGTCGACAAGAAGTCGCTGGCCGCGCGGTTCCCGGTCGTCTGAGAAAGCCGACCTACCCATACCCCCTATGGGTATATAGTGGTGTCATGAGCATGGTGCTGGAAGTTCGTGGCATGAGCTGCGCACACTGCGTCGCGGCGATCACGTCCGCCGTGTCGCCGCTGCCCGGCGTGACGGGCGTCGACGTGGCGCTGGAGGCGGGCACGGTCCGCGTCGACGGCACGCCCGACGCGACTGCCGTCGCCGCGGCGATCGAGGACGCGGGGTACGACGTCACGCCCCCGGCATGAGCACCGTCACCCTCGACCTCGACGGGATGACGTGCGCGTCGTGCGCGGCGCGCATCGAGAAGCGGCTCAACCGGATCGACGGCGTGCACGCCACGGTCAACTTCGCGACCGAACAGGCGTCGGTCGACTGTCCCGACGGCGTCACGGCCGACCAGCTGGTCGCGGCCGTCGAGGCCACCGGCTACGCCGCAACCGTGCAGACCCCCGCCCACGAGAGCCGCCCCGAACCCACCGACCGCTACCTGCGCCGGCTGGTGACGAGCGTCGTGCTCGGCGTGCCGGTGCTCGCCCTGTCGATGGTGCCGGCCTGGCAGTTCACCGGCTGGCAGTGGCTGGCCCTGGCGCTGACGACGCCCGTCGTGGCCTGGGGCGCCTGGCCGTTCCACCGTGCGGCGGTCGCGAATCTGCGCCACGGCGCCGCGACCATGGACACGCTGGTGTCGGTCGGCGTGCTGGCCGCCTACCTGTTCTCGGCCTACCGCGTGATCGCCGGCGGGTCGGCCCACGAGCTGTACCTCGAGGTGGCCGCGGTCGTCACGACCTTCATCCTCGCGGGTCGCTACTTCGAGGCGCGGGCCAAGCGGCGCTCCGGCGCCGCGCTGCGGGCCCTGCTCGATCTGGGCGCCAAGGACGTCGCGGTCGTGCGCGACGGCGTCGAGGTGCGCATCCCGATCGCCGAACTCGCGGTCGGCGACGTCTTCGTCGTGCGACCCGGTGAGAAGATCGCCACCGACGGCGTCGTGGTCGCCGGCGCATCGGCGGTGGACGCCTCGCTGCTGACCGGCGAGTCGGTCCCGGTCGACGTCGGCGAGGGCGACGAGGTGGCCGGTGCGACGGTGAATGCCGGTGGCGTGCTGCGCATTCGGGCCACGCGCGTGGGCGCCGACACCCAACTCGCGCAGATCGCGCGGCTCGTCGAGACCGCGCAGAGCGGCAAGGCCGACGTCCAGCGACTCGCCGACCGGGTGTCGGCGGTGTTCGTGCCGGTGGTGATCGGGCTCGCCGCGCTGACGTTCGTCGGCTGGTGGGTGGCCGACGGCTCGGTCGCCAGGGCACTCGTCGCCGCCGTCGCCGTGCTCATCATCGCCTGCCCCTGCGCGCTGGGTCTCGCGACGCCGACCGCGCTCCTGGTGGGCACCGGTCGCGGCGCGCAGCTGGGCATCCTCATCAAGGGCCCGCAGGTGCTCGAGTCGACCAGACGCGTCGACACCATCGTGCTCGACAAGACCGGCACCGTCACCACCGGTCGCGCCAGCGTGGTCGCCGTTCACGGCGATGACGAAACGCTCGGTCTCGCAGGCGCTCTCGAGACCGAGTCCGAACATCCGATCGCGCGGGCCATCGCGGCGCACGCCGGCGCCTGCGGCCCGCTGCCGCCCGTCACCGGGTTCGTCAACGACGGCGGCAACGGCGTGCGGGGCACCGTCGACGGCCGCGCGGTGGCGGTCGGGCGCCTGGCGTGGCTGCCCGGGGCGCCACCGTCGGCGGAGCTGCGCACCACTGCCGAACATGCCGAAGCCCGCGGCCAGACACCGGTCTGGGTGTCGGTCGACGGCGTGACCCGCGCGGTCATCGTCGTCGCCGACACCGTGAAGGACACTGCGGCACAGGCGATCACCGAGATGCGGGGCCTCGGGCTCGCGCCGATCCTGCTGACCGGTGACAACGAGCGGGCCGCCCGCTCGGTCGCTCAGCGCGTCGGGATCGAGACGGTCATCGCCGGGGTGCTCCCCGCCGACAAGGTCGACCACGTCAGGCGCTTGCAGTCCGAGGGCAGGGTGGTGGCCATGGTCGGCGACGGCGTGAACGACGCGGCCGCCCTGGCCCAGGCCGACCTGGGGTTGGCGATGGGCACGGGCACCGACGTCGCGATCGAGGCGTCCGACCTCACGCTGGTCACCGGCGATCTGCGCGCCGCGGGTGACGCGATCCGGCTGTCCCGGGCCACGCTGCGAACCATCAGGGGCAACCTGTTCTGGGCGTTCGCCTACAACGTCGCGGCGATCCCACTGGCCGCACTCGGCCTGCTGAACCCGATGATCGCCGGTGCCGCAATGGCTTTCAGCTCGGTGTTCGTGGTGAGCAACAGCCTGCGCCTGCGCCGTTTCGCGCCCTCGCGCTAGGTGGGCTCCGCGCGGCGGGCCCGGAACAGCTTGACCTCGTCCTTGATGCCCTTGAGCCGCTTGGCCCCCGCGAACGACCACGCGAAGCGCTCGTCGTCGCCGATGGCGTCATGCGTCGCCTCGGCCACCAGGATCGCGCCGGGCCGCGCGGAGCCCGTCACCCGGCTGGCGAGATTCACCGGGTTGCCGAACCAGTCCCCAGCCCGGCTGACCGCGAGCCCCGAGGCGATGCCCGTGCGCAGCCGCGGGAAGCCCTCGATGCCCTCGGTCGCCTCGACCAGCTCGAGCATCGCCTCCAGCATCGCGACGGGATCGGTGCTGACGAGCATCACCTCGTCGCCGATGCTCTTGACGTAGCGCACCGGCGGGCTCGCCACCCGGTGGGCCAGATCCGTGAGCTGGTGCGCCAGCTTCTCGAGATCCTCGGGCGGGACCGCCTCGCCGAGTCTGGTGAACCCGACGAGGTCGGCGAACGCAATCGTCACCTCGCGGGCACCGGGCAGCGACAGGCCCTCGGCGCGCTCGGTGGCGGTGACCGCCTCGGTCTCCATCTGGTGCAGCAGCTGCACGCGCAGCAGGTCGGTGATCATCGGGCCGAGCAGGGGTGCAGCCGAACCGAGCAGCGTCTCCGTGCGCTGGGCGATGTCCAGTTCGGTCGACCCCGGCTCCATCGTCGCGGCCAGTGCCGTGTAGCGCATGACCTCGGTGGCCCTGGTCAGCCCCTCGGCGAGCACCTGGACGACGAGCACGATCTGGTCGGGCGTGAAGCCGAGATCGAGGAACTTCTTGGCATAGGCCGCGGCCTCGCCGTCGGTCTTGAGGTAGACCTTGGCGTCCGGATCGTCCACCCGCGGAAGCCCGCTGGCGCGTTGCACCCGCTCCAGGACGTCGAGTTCGAGCCCGGTCTGCTCGCTGATCTGCCGGGCCGACAGGTACTCCCCGTCCTCGCCGAAGAAGCGGCGCGACGCCAGCAGCATCGGCTGCACCGAGTTCCTGATGTCGTCGACGGTGAAGCCCCGCTCCATCAACCACGGAATCAGTTCGGCGCGTTGCGCCCTGGCCTCGCCCTCGAGTCCGTCGAGCAGACCCGTCGCCTCGATGTCCACGTCTCCCACCGGGTCAAGGTAACCGACGGTCGAGGAGGAGGGGCCCGCGATGCCCGACCCAGGTCGCGCGAGCAGCCGCACACCTGCCCGACACGCCGACGCTGCGAGCACCTTTGCGGCTGCTGGCGGGATGGACGTCAGCTCAGCGGGGGCCTGCGCCCGGCCCAGGGCCGCGCCGTCTCCAGCTGCGTCCCGAGGGACAGCAGCGTCGCCTCGTCGAACGGCCTGCCCACCAACTGAATCGACGTCGGCACGCCGGCCCCGTCGAGACCCCACGGCACCACCGCGGCGGGCTGACCCGTCACGTTGAACATCGCCTGGAACGGCACCCTGGCCGCGACCAGGGCCAGCGTCGACACCGCACCGCGGCGCTGATACGCCCCGATGCGCGACGGTCCGGTGGCCGTCCCCGGGGTGACGACGACGTCGACGTCGTCGAAGATCTCGGTGACGCGGGCGGTCACGTCGGCCTCCGCGGCGCGGATCGCGGCCGACCGTCGCTCGGAGACGAGACCGCCGATCCTGGCGAACGTCCGCGTCCGTCGGTCGAGGCGCTCGGGCCGCGGGAGTGCCGCAGCCGCGTCGTGCACACCGCGGAAGTAACGCGGAAGTGCTTGTGCGAAGACGGCATTCGCCGGATAGTCCGGATCGCGCTCGACCACCTCGTGCCCCAGTTCCCGCAGCAGCGCGCCCGCCTCGGCGACCGCCGCCCGCTGCGCGCGGCCCACCCGTGCCGTCAGCAGCGGCGGCACCGCGGTGCTCAACGCAATGCGCAGTCGGCCGGGCTCGCGCCGCGCCGCCTCGACGAACCCGCCCTCGCTCGCCGTGACGTCGAGGAACAGCGCGGCGTCCTCGACGGTCCTGGCTAGCGGGCCATACACGCTCAACCCACCCCAGGCGCCGTCGTGCGGCGCCAATGGCACCCGGTCGCGCTGCGGCTTGAGACCGAACAGCCCGCTCCACGTCGCCGGGATGCGGATCGAGCCCATGCCGTCGGAGCCCAGCGCGAGCGCCGCCAGCCCCGCGGCCAGCGCCGCCGCACTGCCGCCGCTGCTGCCACCCGGGGTGAGGTCGGGGTTCCACGGGTTGCGGGTGGCTCCGAAGGTCAGGGTCTCGGTGAACGGCCAGACCATCAGCTCGGGCACGCACGTCTTGCCGAGGATCACCGCACCCGCATCGCGCAGCCGCCGCACGACCTCGGAGTCCTGGGTCGGCGCGGGACCGTAGGCGCTGCTGCCGAACGTCGTGACCTCGCCGGCGACGTCGACGTCGTCCTTGACCGCCACGGGGACGCCGAGCAGCGGCGACCGCTCCCCCGCGTCGAGCCGGTCCTGCGCGGCCGCTGCCTCCCGGCGGGCCGAATCGACGAGAACGACGCGGTAGGAACGTAATTCGCGGTCGAACCGGGCGATCCGATCGAGGTAGACGTCGAGCAGAGCGGGTGCGGTGATGGCGCCGGCGGCCAGCAGGCGGGCCTGTTCGGCCGCTCCGGTGAAGGCGAGTTCGCGAGGGTCCATCTGGGCCAGGTTAGTGAGTCAGCCGTGGCGCGTGGCGTATTCCCCGGGGGTACACCCGAGCATCGCGCGAAAGTCGTTGCTGAAGTGCGCTTGGTCATACCAGCCGAACCGGACGGCGAGATCGGCGAAGTCGACCGAGCGGTCGCTCTCGATCTCCAGCGCGGCGTGCTGGAGCCGGTAGCGGCACAGCACCCACTTGACCGGGACCCCGGCGTAGTGGCGGAACACTCGCTGCGTGGTCCTGCCACTCCACGGCGAGTGGGCCATCACCTGGGCGACGCGGTGCAGCGTCGCATCGGCACGCATGCGGTCCAGCAGCGCGGTCAGCTCCACGTAGGTGGGGTCGACGGCACCGGCGGGCGCGGCGATGGCGCGATCCAGCTGCGTCGCCGCCCCCTCCCGATCATCATCGAGAACGATTGGGTCGCACGATAATTCGTCGTCCACCCGGACGACCCGGCCGGTCAGCGAGCTGGCATCGCGACCGAACCTGGCGGTGAAGCCACCGGGACGAAACCGCGCTCCCACCACCGTGCCCCGTTGGGTCAGCGTGGTGGTGAAGACCCGCTCGACCACCCCGTGCAGCAGCGTGGCCGGCAGCGCATGACCGTGACGGTGGGTGTCCTCGCCCCACTCGTGGGTGAGGTGCAGCGCCGGGAAGGTGAGGACCGCGGTGGTGAACGGCTCGCGACCGCATCGGTTCCAGCTCACCGACCAGAAGTGCTCGACCCACGGTGCGGCGTCGTCGGAAGGCGCCCACCGGTCCAGATCGAACACCTCGGCGGTGTTGGCTCTACCGACGACACCCAGCTGTGGGCGGTCCTTCGCATCCACCCGTGGAGCCTACGTCGCCGCGTAGTGGACCAGCCGTTCGCTGGTCGTCCAGAGGTCGAGTGCCTTGTCGGTGTCGTAGGAGTCGAGTGACGACCTGACGTGGCGCGTTCTTCCAAGCCCCGCCACCTCGCAGCCGAGCAGGGTGGGTGGCATGACCGTGAACGCAATCCCACCGGGCTACACCAGCCTGACCCCGTTCCTCGTCGTCGATGGCGCTGCCGCGGCGATCGACTTCTACACCTCGGTGTTCGGCGCGACCGTCGTCGAACGGATGGCCGGTTCCGACGGCACGATCGCCCACGCCGAGCTTGACTTCGGGACGGGTCGGCTGCAGCTGTCGGACCCCAATCCCGACTACGGGCTCGGAGCCGTCCAGCGAAGCGAGTCCGTCACCCATTCGATGGTGTTGTACTGCACCGACACCGACGCCGTGGCAGCCCGCGCCGAGCAGGCGGGCGCCACCATCAGAGAGCCCGTCACGACGTTCGTGACCGGCGACCGGTACGCCTCGATCGTCGACCCCTTCGGCCAGCGCTGGGCGGTGATGACCAGGGTCGAGGACGTCGACGCCGCGGAGCGCGAGCGCCGGCTCGCCGAGTGGGCCGAGAGCAACGTCTGACGCGGCCGCTACGGTGACCGCATGTCCTGTGTCTTCTGCGCCATCGTCGCCGGTGACGCGCCGGCGATCACCGTCTACGAGGACGACGGCTACCTCGCGATCCTCGACATCCGGCCCATCGTCCGCGGCCACGTCCTCGTCATACCCAAGGCGCACACCGTCGATCTGACGGACACCCCGCCGGACACCGTCGCGACCATGATGCGGATCGGGCAACGCGTCGCCCGGGCCGCTCGGGCCTCGGAACTGCACGCCGACGGGAACAACGTCGTCGTGAACGACGGCGAGGCGGCGTTCCAGAGCGTCTTCCACATCCACCTGCACGTGGCGCCGCGCAAGTCCGGCGACAAGCTGTCGTTCGCCAAGGGCCTGGTGGTGCGGCGCGACCCCGACCGCGAGGCGACCGCGCGCATCCTGCGCGACGCCCTGGCCGTGACAGACTGACGCCATGAGCGGCGTACCCGTGTGGGAGAAGTACATCGGCATCCCCCTGCTGGGTGTGCACGACACGATCTACCGGAAGACCAACGGCCGCATCGGACACCGCATCCCCGGTGCGCCGCCCAGCCTGCTGCTGCACACCGTCGGCGCCAAGACCGGGCTGCCGCGCACCAACACGCTGAGCTACGCCCGCGACGCGGGCGCCTACCTCGTCGTCGCCTCCAACGGCGGGGACAGGAAGGCGCCGGGCTGGTACCACAACGTCAAGGCCAACCCGAAGGTCGAGATCAACGTCGGCCCGAAGCGGATGCCCGCCACCGCCAGGATCATCGGGCCCGACGACCCTGACTACCTCCGGCTGTGGAAAGTGGTGAACGACAACAACTCTCACCGCTACGAGGCCTACCAGAAGCGCACGACGCGACCGATCCCCATCGTCGCGCTGGTCCCCTAGAACAGCTCCTTGGCCAGCAGTTGCAGCGTCTGCTCGCGGGCCGGTGCGGTGCGGGGATCGACGCCGCGGACGGCCGACCCGACGGCGTTGACCATGACCTCGTCGACGTCGAAGCGTCGCGCGAGTGCGCGCACCTGATCGGCGGCCTCGGTCGGCGTCCCGACGATCGCCCGCTCCAGCCCCGAGGCCACGACGGCCTGCTGCTGGGGGGTGAGGTCCAGGAGCTTGGCGTCCTCGACGAGGTCGAGCGCCCGCAGCGGCTGACCGGTCCGCAGGAACGCCATCATGTGCAGGTTGGGCAGCATCAGGTCCAGCGCCTCCTCGCGGGTGGGCGCGACCGAGGCGTTGACCGTCATGAACGTGACGGGTTCGGCGGCGAGGTCACTCGGCCGGAACTCCGAACGGTAGGTGGCCAGCGCCTCCTCGGTCCCCTGCCCGGAGAAGTGGTGGGCGAACACGTAGGGCAACCCCTTCGCGGCGGCGAGGTGCGCCGAGTACAGCGACGAGCCCAGCAACCACACCCGCGGCTCGCCGGAGGCGTGGGGCGTGGCCTTGAGGACGTAGCGCTCGGGGCGGCCGCGGAGCGCAACCTCCACGCCGGTGGTGCTCATGAGCGCGGCGACGTCGTCGAGGTACTGGGGGAAGTTCTCGATGTCGCTGTCGTCGCGGCCCGCAGCGCCCCGCAGCGCCATCGAGGTCACCGGGTCCGAGCCCGGCGCGCGGCCGATGCCCATGTCGATGCGGCCGGGCGCCGCCGCCTCCAGTAGGGCGAACTGCTCGGCCACCGCCAGCGGCGCGTGGTTGGGCAACATGACTCCGCCGGAGCCGAGCCGGATCTGCGCGGTCTGCGCCGCGAGGTAGGCCAGCACGACGGGAGGGCTGGTCGCCGCGACCGCGGGCATGTTGTGGTGCTCGGCCACCCAGTAGCGGGTGTAGCCGAGTTCGTCGGCGGTCTGCGCGAGGCGCACCGTCGAGGCGAGGGCGTCCGAGGTGGTTTGGTCGCTGCGGACGGGGACGAGGTCGAGAACCGAGAGTCGCACGTGAGATTCAACCGACGAGCCGCCGCGAACGTTCCCCACGGCCGCGATTTGCGTCGTTTCAGGAGCGGTGCGCGCGACGAAGACGACACGAATCGCCTAGGAAATGGCGAGTTGGAAGACCTCGTCGAGCATCGCGGGCGTCAGTCGGCCCGTGAACGTGTTCTGCTGGCTGGGGTGGTAGCAGCCGATGAGCGTGACGTCGCCCAGCGCGGCGGTCGCGAGGTGGCCGAACTTCGGCAGGGGTCGGCCGACGACACCGCCGCCGGCGCGGACCATGTCGATCGCCACGCGCCACGCGAAGCCACCGAGCGCGACGATCACCCGCACGGTCGGCCGGACGAGCCGCCACTCCGCGTCCAGCCACGGCGCGCACGTCGCCCGCTCCTGCGGCGTCGGCGCATTGTCCGGCGGCGCGCACCTCACGGCCGCGACCACGCGAGTGTCGTTGAGCGTCAAGCCATCTGCGGCGTCGATGCTGTGCGGTGAGCTCGCCAGCCCGGCGCGGTGCAGTGCGGCGAAGAGGACGTCGCCGCTGCGGTCACCGGTGAACACGCGGCCGGTCCGGTTGGCGCCGTTGGCCGCGGGCGCCAAGCCGACGATCAGGAGGCGCGGCGACGCCGATCCGAAGCCGGCGATGGGGCGACCCCAGTAGGGCTCCCCGGCGAAGGACCGTCGCTTCTCGACGGCGACCTGCTCGCGCCACGCCACCAGCCGCGGGCACGCCCGGCACACGCTGACCAGCGCGTCGAGCTCCTCGACCGCGTCGGTCTTGGTGGCCAGGCGGCGCACGCGCGCCGCCGTCGCGGCGACCGGGGTGTCGGGGTCCGCCGGGTCGCCGGGCCACCCGGCGCCCGCGGGCACCGGTGAGGGATACGGGTCACCCGTGCGCGGGTGGGGCAGCGTCACCCTCCCACTGTGCACCGCCGAGAATTCGTTCGCGGTGCGGGGCCGCCCGTGATTGGATCACCCGCGATACCCATGACCGAGACGACGCGCGCACCGCTGTTCACCATCCTGTTCGCGGCGCTCGCGGCGGGCGCCGGCAACGGGATCTCCCTCGTCGCCTATCCGTGGTTGGCGTTGCAGCACAACGGCTCTGCGCTGGACGCCTCGATCGTGGCGATGGCGGGGACCCTGCCACTGCTGGCGGCCACGCTGCTGGCGGGTACCGCCGTCGACTACCTCGGCCGCCGCCGCGTCGCGATGATCTCCGATTCGCTGTCCGCGCTGTCGGTGGCGGCGGTCCCGGTGATCGCGTGGGCGTTCGGCGCGCAGGCGATCAATGTGGCGGTGCTCGCCGCGCTGGCGGCACTCGGTGCGTTCTTCGACCCGGCGGGCATCACCGCCCGCCAGACGATGCTGCCGGAAGCCGCGCAGCGCGCCGGGTGGACGCTCGACCGCGCCAACGGCGGGTACGAGGCGGTGTTCAACCTCGCCTACATCGTCGGCCCCGGCGTCGGCGGCCTGCTGATCAGCACGCTCGGCGGCATCGACACGATGTGGGTGACGGCCGCCAGCTTCGTGCTGTCGCTGCTGGCCGTCGCCGTCCTGCGACTGGAGGGGGCAGGCACGCCGGATCGCGCGGAGATGCCGCGCGTGTGGGCGGGCATCGTCGAGGGCCTGAAGTTCGTGTGGCGCACCCCCGTGCTGCGTGCGCTGGCGTTCGTCGACCTCACCGCCACCGGGCTGTACATGCCGATGGAGAGCGTGCTGTTCCCCAAGTACTTCACCGACCGCAACGAGCCCGCCGAGCTCGGCTGGGTGCTGGTGGCGCTCAGCGTCGGTGGGCTGCTCGGGGCGCTCGGCTATGCGGCGCTGTCCAGGCTGGCGAACCGCCGCACGGTCATGCTGACCGCGGTGCTCGTCCTCGGCGTCAGCATGACGGTGATCGCATTCCTGCCGCCGCTGCCGATCATCCTGGTGCTGTGCGCCATCGTCGGTCTCGTCTACGGGCCGATCGCGCCGATCTACAACTACGTCATGCAGACCAGGGCGCCGGCACATCTGCGCGGGCGTGTGGTCGGGGTGATGGGGTCGCTGGCGTATGCGGCCGGGCCGATCGGGCTGGTGGTCGCGGGTCCGCTGGCCGACGCGGCGGGCCTGCACGCGACGTTCCTGGCGCTGTCGCTACCGATGCTGGTGCTCGGCGCGGTAGCGATCTTCCTGCCCGCGCTCCGGCACCTCGATCGGGGGCCGGTGGAGTAGCGTCACAGAACGTGATGTACGCCACACTTCGAGGTCACCGTGTACCAGCAGGTTCTTGATCCCGTCGCCGGGTCGCTGGCGTGGAGCGCGCTGGTCGCGGCCGTGCCATTGCTGTTGCTCTTCGTGCTGCTCGGGGTCTTCAAGGTCACGGCGTGGCTGGCGTCCCTGGTGTCGCTGGCCGTCTCCCTCGCCGTCGCCGTCGCGGTTTACGGCATGCCGGTCGGGCAGGCACTGCTGGCGGGCACCGAGGGCGCGGCGTTCGGCTTCTTCCCCATCCTGTGGATCGTCATCAACGCCATCTGGGTGTACCAAATGACCGTGGCGACAGGACATTTCGACGTCCTGCGGCGTTCCTTCGCCAGCGTCAGCGACGACCAGCGCATCCAGGCCATCATCATCGCGTTCTCCTTCGGCGCACTGCTGGAGGCGCTCGCCGGATTCGGCACGCCCGTCGCCGTCACCTCGGTGATGCTGATGGCGCTCGGGTTCACGCCGCTGAAGGCGGCGGCCCTGTCGCTGACCGCGAACACCGCACCCGTCGCGTTCGGCGCCATGGCCACGCCGATCATCACCCTCGGCAAGGTGACCGGGCTGTCCCCCGACACGCTGGGCGCGATGATCGGCCGCCAGACTCCGTTGCTGGCGGTGTTCGTTCCGCTGGTGCTCGTCCTGATCGTCGACGGGAGGCGCGGCATCCGCGAGGCGTGGCCGGTCGCGGCGGTGTGCGGCGTGGTGTTCGCCATCGCGCAGTACGTGACGTCGAACTTCGTGTCCGTGCCGCTGGCCGACGTCGTGGCCTCGCTGCTATCTGCGGCCGCGATCGTCGGCATGGTCCGACTCCGGCCGCCCGCCAGGGCGCTGGTGCCGAGCCTGGCCTCCGGCGGCGTGGGCGAGGCGGACCTCGACCCGCCCGACTCGCCGGACTCCCGGGCCGACTCCCGGGCTGACATAGCCAAGGCCTATGCCCCGTACGGCATCGTCATCGCCGTCTTCGTCGTGTGCCAGATCGGGGCGGTGAAGACGCTGCTCGACGCGGCGACCGTCGTGTTCGGGTGGCCCGGCCTGCACGTCGCCGCCGCCAACGGTCACCCGCTGAGCCTGACCGCGTTCACGCTCAACCTGCTCACCACGCCGGGCACGCAGATGCTCGTCGCGGGCGTCTTGACGATGATCGTGCTGCGACTGTCGGTCCCGCGAGCGCTGCGAGCGTTCGGTGCGACGCTGCACCAGTTGCGCTGGGCCATCGTCACGGTCATGGCCGTGCTGGCGCTGGCCTTCGTCATGAACGTGTCGGGCCAGACGATCACCCTCGGCACGTGGATGGCTGGCGCCGGCGCGGCGTTTGCGCTGCTGTCGCCCATCCTCGGTTGGCTGGGCACCGCGGTGACCGGATCGGACACCTCGGCGAACTCGCTGTTCGGTGCACTGCAGGTGACCGCGGCGCACCAGGCCGGGCTCTCCGAACTCCTGATGGCGGCGTCGAACAGCTCGGGCGGCGTGCTCGGCAAGATGATCTCGCCGCAGAACCTCGCGATCGCGGCCGCCGCGGTCGGCCTGAACGGCAGGGAGGGCGACATCTTCCGGCGCGTCGTCGTGTGGAGTCTGGTGTTCCTCGCCGCGATGTGTGCGATCTCGGCGCTGCAGGCGTCGGCGGTGCTGTCGTGGATGGTGCCGTGACGACAGCTCGTAGCATCGACGGATGAGCGCAAACATGGTGGCAGACCTCATCGCCGAGCTGCCCGAGGGCACCGTCGTCACCGATCCCGACATCGTCGCGTCCTACCGGCACGACCGCGCCTTCGACCCGAACGCAGGGACGGCGCTCGCCGTGGTCCGGCCGCGGCGCACCGAGGAGGTGCAGACCGTCATGCGCTGGGCCAGCGCGCACCGCGTGCCGGTCGTGCCGCGTGGCGCGGGCACCGGACTGTCGGGCGGGGCGAGCGCACTCGACGGGGGCATCGTGCTGTCGACCGAGCGCATGCGCGACATCAACGTCGACCCCGTGACCCGCACCGCCGTCACGCAGCCCGGCCTGCTCAACGCCGAGGTGAAGAAGGCCGTCGGCGAGTACGGGCTGTGGTATCCGCCCGACCCGTCGTCCTACGAGATCTGCAGCATCGGCGGCAACATTGCGACCAACGCGGGTGGGCTGTGCTGCGTGAAGTACGGCGTGACGAGCGACTACGTGCTCGGGGTGCAGGTCGTGCTGGCCGACGGCACCGCGGTGCGCCTCGGCGGCCCGCGGTTGAAGGACGTTGCGGGACTGAGCCTGACGAAGCTGTTCGTCGGCAGCGAGGGCACGCTCGGCATCGTCACCGAGGTGACGCTGAAACTCCTTCCCGCCCAACATCGCGGCTGCACCGTCGTCGCCTCGTTCGCCGACGTGACGGCCGCCGCGGACGCGGTCGTGACGATCACCGGCAAGATCCGGCCGTCGATGCTGGAGTTCATGGACTCCGTCGCCATCAACGCCGTCGAGGACAAGCTCAAGATGGGTCTGGACCGCGACGCCGCCGCGATGATGGTGGCCGCCACCGACGATCGCGGCCCGGCGGGGTCGCAGGACGCCGAGTTCATGGCCAAGGTGTTCACCGAAGCCGGTGCGACGGAGGTCTTTTCGACGTCCGACCCCGACGAGGGCGACGCGTTCGTCGCCGCGCGTCGGTTCGCGATCCCCGCGGTCGAGGCGAAGGGCTCGCTACTCCTCGAGGACGTCGGCGTGCCGCTGCCCGCGCTGGCGGACCTGGTCTCCGGTGTCGAGAAGATCGCCGAGCAGCACGGACTGATGATCTCGGTGATCGCGCACGCCGGTGATGGCAACACCCATCCGCTGATCGTCTTCGACCCGTCCGACCACGCCGAGGCCGAGCGGGCGCAGCAGGCGTTCGGCGAGATCATGGATCTGGCCGTCGGTCTCGGCGGCACCATCACGGGCGAACACGGCGTCGGGCGGCTCAAGCGGCCGTGGCTGGAGGGTTACCTCGGCCCGGAGGCGATGGAGCTGAACCGCCGCATCAAGCGTGCGCTCGACCCCGACGACATCCTCAACCCCGGCGCGGCGCTGTAAGTCTCCCGCGAGCAGCCGCAAACCTGCCGCCACCGTCGGCGTGTCGCGCACATAGGCGTCTGCTCGCGGGGACTTACGGTGTCGCGGAGACGGTCTCGCCGACGGTCTGGCGCTGCGGCCAGGGCTGCGGGAGGGGCCGCTGGCGCACGCGCAGCGGCCACCAGAACCAGCGTCCCAGCAGAGCCGCCAGCGACGGCGTCATCAGCGAGCGCACGACCAGCGTGTCGAACAGCAGACCCATGCCGATGGTGGTGCCGACCTGCCCGATGACGATGAGCTGACTGCTCGCCATCGACATCATCGTGAAGGCGAACACCAACCCTGCCGAGGTGACCACCGAACCGGTGCCCGCCATCGACCGGATGATGCCCGTGTGCAGCCCGGCGTAGAGCTCCTCCTTCATGCGCGACACCAGCAGCAGGTTGTAGTCCGCGCCGACCGCGAGCAGGACGATGACCGACATCGGCAGCACCATCCAGTGCAGCGGGATCCCGATGAGGTGTTGCCACAGCAGCACCGAAAGACCAAAGGACGCACCAAGACTCAGCACGACGGTCCCGACGATGACGGCCGCCGCCACGATCGCCCTCGTCAGCACCACCATGATGAGGAAGATCAGGATGAGCGCGGCGGTCGCGGCGATCAGCAGGTCGTAGTCCGCGCCCTGCTGCATGTCCTTGAACATCGCCGCACTGCCGCCGACGTAGACGGTCGCTCCCTCCAGCGGGGTGCCCTTGATGGCGTCGGCGGCCGCGATGCGCAGCGGCTCGATGTGCGAGGTCCCCTCCTCGGTCAGCGGGTCGCCCTGGTGAAAGACGGTGAACCGCACCGCATGTCCGTCGGGTGAGAGGAACAGCTTGATGCCGCGCTGGAAGTCGGCGGTCTTGAAGGCCTCCGGTGGCAGGTAGAAGTTGTCGTC
The DNA here is from genome assembly GCF_010729665.1 of Mycolicibacterium madagascariense. Taxonomy (NCBI): domain Bacteria; kingdom Bacillati; phylum Actinomycetota; class Actinomycetes; order Mycobacteriales; family Mycobacteriaceae; genus Mycobacterium; species Mycolicibacterium madagascariense. The sequence goes on from NZ_AP022610.1 coordinate 4,338,038, forward strand.
GTTGAGGCTGGCGTCGAACGCCTGGCCCATCGCGGTCGCGTTCTCCTGCAACGCCATGTTCTGATCCTGCTGCGCCTTCTGCGCCTGATACTGGTTGAGCATCATCTGCTTCTGGTTCTTCAGCGTCTGGATCATCGCCGGCATCAGGGCGGCCAGCTGCGGCGTCAGCGTCGCCAGCTGCTCGATGTCGGGCACCAGGTCCTGAAAGTCATCGGACAGGGTGTTGATGCCGTCGAGCGTGTCGAAGATCGACCGCAGCGACCAGCACACCGGGATGTCGAAACAGTGTGGCTCCCAATAGAAGTACGCCCGCAGCGGCCGGAAGAAGTCGTCGAAGTCGGCGAGGTGGTCGCGGATCTCGTTGGTGTCGGCCGAGGTGTTCTGGAACTTGTCGGACATGCGCCGCGTGACGTCGGCCATCTGCAGCGTGATGGACTGCATCTTCGTCATCGAGTCGATGGTCGTCTGCATCTCGTCGGCCTGCTTGAGGGTGTTCGCGAGCACCGTCTGCTGGTAGTCGTTGTTCAGCAGCTGCCCCGTGCCGCTCTGGCTCATCGAATAGGCCAGCGACGCATGCTCGACGGGCTTGCCGTCGGGCCGGGTGATGGTCTGCACCTGTGCGATGCCGTGCACCCGGACCATCGCCTTGGCGATCTTGTCGATGACGAGGAAGTCGGCGGGGTTGCGCAGATCGCGGTCGGTCTCGACCATCACCAGCTCGGGGTTCATCTTCGCCTCCGAGAAGTGCCGGGTCGCAGCGGCATAACCGACGTTGGCCGGGACGCCGGCGGGCTGGAAGATGCGGTCGTTGTAGGTGGTGTGGTAACCGGGCAACGTCAGCAGCCCGACGAGGGCCAGCACGACGGCCATCACCAGGACGGCGCCTGGCCAGCGCACGGTGGCCGCACCGATGCGACGCCAACCGCGCGAGCGCCCCCACCGCCGCGGCTCGAGCACTCTGCCGAACCGGGTGAGCAGCGAGATGAGCGCGGGTCCGAGCGTCAGCGCCGCGGCGACGACGATCGTCATGCCGACCGACAGCGGGATGCCCATGGTCTGGAAGTACGGCAGCCGGGTGAAGTGCAGGCACAGCGTCGCCCCGGCGATGGTCATGCCCGAGGCCAGCACGACGTGGGCGGTGCCGTGAAACATGGTGTAGTAGGCCGACTCTCGGTCCTCGCCGAGCCGACGCGCCTCCTGGTAGCGGCCGATCAGGAAGATGGCGTAGTCGGTCGCCGCGGCGATCGCGAGCGTCACCACCATGTTGGTCGAGAACGTCGTCAGCCCGAAGACGTGGTGATAGCCGAGGAACGCCACGATGCCGCGGGCCGACAGCAGGCCGACCACCACCATGCCCATCGTGATGACCACCGTGACGACCGAGCGGTAGACGAGCAGCAACATCACGATGATGACCGCGAACGTCAGCATCTCGATGGTCTTCATGCTGGCGTCGCCGACGGCGTTCTGGTCGGTGGTCGTCGCCGCCGGGCCCGTCACGTAGGCCTTGACGCCCGGCGGCGCCTTGACCCCGTCGACGATGCTGCGCACGGCGTCGACCGACTCGTTCGCCAGGGCCTCACCTTGATCGCCGGCGATGTACACCTGGACGTAGGCGGCCTTGCCGTCGATGCTCTGCGCACCGGCGGCGGTCAACGTGTCACCCCAGTAATCCTGAACGTGCTGAACGTGTTTGGTGTCGGCGCGCAGCTCCCGGATCATCTGGTCGTAGAACGCGTGCGCGTCGGCGCCGAGCGGGTCGTCGCCCTCGAGCACGATCATCACGTTGCTGTTGGTGTCGTACTCGTGGAACACCTGACCGACGCGCTTGGTGGCGATCAGCGCGGGCGCGTCGTTGGGGCTCATCGACACCGCGCGCAGCTTGCCCACCTCTTCGAGCTGGGGCACCGTCGTGTTGAGGATCGCGACGATGGCGACCCACGCCAGGACGATCGGCACCGCGAACACGCGCAGGAAGCGCGGCAGCCGGGGCCGGGCGGCGTGGCGCGACGTCGGGATGGCGTCGGTGGTGGCGTCGTCGGTCGGGGTGCTCATGCCGCCTTCACCAAACAATACGTCGCGGCATTCACGCCCTGCGCCGTCCTTTCGTCCTTGACCTGGTCGTCGACCGTCACGCGGCAGCCGATGGATTGGCCGTCGCCCTGCACGACGAGGTTGGGCTGGACCGACGGGACCGTCGTCTCCAGTCGCAGCGTCCACGGCAGGCTCACGTCAGGAGCGCGCTGCGGTATCCCCGCGAGGTCGGTGTAGTTGACGGTCGCGGTGTCGGCCGAGCCGAACACCTCGTACACCACGACCTTGGGATTGAACTTCTGCGCGGTGTCCGCGCCGACGGGTGTCACGACGGCCCCGTCGGACCCGAAGACCGATCGCAGGTGGGCGACGCTGAACCCGCCGATGGTGACGGCCACGACGATGAGCACGGGCAGCCACACCCGCTTGACGGCCGCGATCACCGCAGGCGCCCGGACGTCGAAAGAGTCTGCCGGAGAACGGGTTCGACGCGTTGGGCGCAGCGCGCAGGGGTGGCTTTCACGGTCGAGCCTTTCCACGGGAACCCGGCGACCGGTCGAGGCCCGCCGATCTGGGTAGTCAACCTAAGTGAATAAGTGGATAAGGTCAATCCGCTTATGACCGCCGTCACTTACACTGCGAAACGTGACCGACGCCGACCGAGCCGAACGAGCGCTGCGCAGAGACGCTGCGCGCAATCGCGAGCGCGTGCTCACCGCGGCGCGCGAGCTCTTCGCGGCCAAGGGCCTCGAGGCCACGCTCAACGACGTCGCCCATCACGCGAACGTGGGCGTCGGCACCGTGTACCGCCGGTTCGCCACCAAGGAGGCACTGCTCGAGGCCATCTTCGAAGACGGTATCGAACAGATCGCCACCCTGGCCGAAACCGCTCTGCGACAAGAGGATTCGTGGAGTGGGTTCGTCTGGTTCGTCGAGCACGTCTGCGAACTGACCGCCACCGACCGCGGCCTGCGCGAGATGATGTATAGCAAGGCCTACGGCGGTTACCGCGTCGAATGCGCCCGCCTGCGGCTGGACCCGCTCGTCTCGACGCTCGTCGAACGGGCCCGGGAAGACGGCCACCTGCGGCCCGAGGTGGCACCCTCCGACATGCCGATCGTCGGCCTGCTGGCCGGCACCGTGGGCGAATGGGCCGGACACGTCGAGCCCGAACTGTGGCGGCGGTACGTCACCCTGCTGCTCGACGGGATGCGGTACCGCGAACGGCAGGACCGGCTGGCCGTCGATGCGTTGGCCGACGAGCAGATGGACGCGGCGATGCAGGGTTGGCACCCGGCGGGCTGACTCCCCCTGCCCCCTGCCGCAACTTCCTCTGCGCGAGCAGACGCAAACCTGCGCGACACGCCGCTGAAAAGGGCATATTCGCGGCTGCTCGGCGTCGGAGGCCGGGCACGGCACCAAAGCCGCGCCAAAGCCACGCCAGGCCGCGCCAAAGCCCACCCGGTTGACATACCCACCCCGTTGTCGTATCCATGAGACATGACAGCGACGATGTCTCATGACTCGGCAGCCCGCTTCACCCTCGCGACCGCACAGACCTGGGTCGACCCCTGGCCGATGTACCGGGCTCTGCGCGACCACGACCCCGTCCACCACGTCATCCCGGCGAATCCCGAGCACGACTACTACGTGCTGTCCCGACATGCGGACGTCTTCGCCGCGGCCCGCGACCACGAGACGTACTCCTCGGCGCAGGGCCTGACGGTCAACTACGGCGAGCTGGATCTCATCGGCATGGCCGACAACCCGCCGATGGTCATGCAGGACCCGCCGGTGCACACCGAGTTCCGCAAGCTGGTGTCGCGCGGGTTCACCCCGCGCCAGGTCGAGTCGGTCGAGCCGAAGGTGCGCGAGTTCGTCGTCGAACGGATCGAGCGCCTGCGCGCCAACGGCGGCGGCGACATCGTGGCCGAACTGTTCAAACCGCTACCGTCGATGGTCGTCGCGCACTACCTCGGGGTGCCCGAGAGCGACCGCGACCAATTCGACGGCTGGACCGAGGCCATCGTCGCCGCGAACACCGCCGAGGGCGGGCTCGCCGGCGCGCTCGACACCCTCGGCGACGCCCTGGGCGAGATGATGGCGTACTTCACCGCCCTCATCGAACGCCGCCGCGCCGAGCCGGGTGACGACACCGTCTCGCACCTGGTGGCCGCGGGAATGGGGGCCGACGGTGACGTCGCCGGCGTGCTGTCGATCCTGGCGTTCACCTTCACGATGGTCACCGGCGGCAACGACACGACCACCGGAATGCTCGGGGGCACAGTGCAACTCCTGCACCGCTACCCGCAGCAGCGGCAGCTGCTGACCACAAACCCCGACCTCATCGCCGACTCCGTCGACGAGTTCCTCCGCCTCACGTCCCCGGTGCAGATGCTGGGCCGCACCGTCACCCGCGACGTGACGATCGGCGACGTGACGATCCCCCAGGGCCGCCGCGTCATGCTGCTGTACGGTTCGGCCAATCGCGACGAACGTCAATACGGTTCCGACGCGGGCGAATTGGACGTCACCCGCAGGCCGAGGAACATCCTGACGTTCAGCCACGGCGCCCACCACTGCCTCGGCGCGGCGGCCGCCAGGATGCAATCGCGCGTCGCACTGACCGAGCTGCTGGCCCGGATCCCAGAGTTCGAGGTCGACGAGGACGGAATCGTCTGGGCCGACGGCAGTTACGTGCGCCGTCCGCTGTCGGTGCCGTTCACGCCCGCCTAGTGGCCGGCGACTGGCTGTCCGAGCGCCGCACCGAGGCAGCCGCCGATCGCATCCTCGACGCCGCCGAGGAGCTGTTCACTCGCCGCGACGCCGCCACGGTGGGCATGAACGAGATCGCCAGGGTGGCGGGGTGTTCCCGCGCGACGCTCTACCGGTACTACGAGAACCGGGACGTGCTGTACACCGCCTACGTGCATCGCGAGGCCTTCCGGGTGTTCGGCGGGCTGGGCGAGGCGCTCGCCGGCATCGACGATCCGGGCGAGCGGTTGCTCGAGGGCATCCTGACCGCGTTGCGCCGGGTTCGCGAAAGTCCGCCGCTGGCATCGTGGTTCGCCCCCCAACGCCGGCCGATCGGTGGCGAGCTGGCGCAGCGCTCCGACGTCGTGACGGGGCTGACGGAGGCCTTCCTGCGGTCCCTCGGCATCCCCGATGCGCCCCGTCGGGCCCGCTGGCTGGTGCGCGTCATGATCTCGCTGCTGACCTTCCCCGGCGACGACGACGCCGACGAGCGGGCGATGCTGGAGGACTTCGTCCTCCCGATGGTGCGGTCGGCCTAGCGTCGAGCGTGCCGGTTGTCGTCGAGATGGGACGGCGGCGTCGACGACGCGCCGCACGGTCGGCGCTATCGCACCGAGGCGGTGGGCGGTACCCGGGTGACCCGGTGCAGCCCCCACGCCACCGGCACCGTGACCACCAGCGTCACCACGAACAGCGCGAGCATCGAACCGGTGTAGACCGGTGCGCGCAGGATCTCCACCATCACCAATTCCATGGTGATGAGGTGGACGAGGAAGATCTCATAGGAGATCTCGCCGAGGAACACCATGGGCCTGCTCGCCATCGCCCTGGCGTACCAGCTGCGCGCGCCGTCGCCGCCGGGCAGTGCCAGCGGGGCGACGAGCAGTGTCGAGATGACCGCGTAGAACACGCATTTCGCCAATCCCTCCCGCAGTTCGGCGGGCGAGGTCGTCGGTGCGCCGGCGATCGGGGTCGACACGATGAAGTAGCAGGCGAGCGCCAGCGGAATGCACACCAGGCCGTACGCGCGGACCCCCAGCGGCCGCAGCGTCGCCAACAGCATGCCGCCGAGGAACCACATCAGGTACGTCGGCAACCACAGCGGTGCCCCGTCGGGCAGGACGTGCGTGGTGTGCACGAGGACCAACCACGCGGGCGACACCAGCGCGAGCACCGCGAGTCCGAGAACCAGCCGCGCGGGCCGCCACCGTCGCCGGCACAGCACCACCAGCAGCAGCCAGGCCAGCACCGGCAGCGCGACGTAGAACGCGACTTCGACTGCCAGACTCCACATTTGGGTCAGACCCTGGTGCAGGTAGGAGAACAGGTAGTCGTCGGTGTAGATCTGCGTCAGCGTGAGGTTGCGGACCAGGCCAATCCACGTGTGGCCGGGGTTGGGGCCCGCCGTGCGAAAGTGGTAGAGCAGATACGCCGCCAGCACCGTGACGACGTAGGCGGGCATGATGCGGCGCACCCGGTGCCGCGCGTAGCGACGCACCGAGGGTGGGGCCTGCTCCGAGACCGCCGACCGCACCCACGGCGAGAACAGCAGGAAACCCGACAGGACGAAGAAGATCGGCACGCCAATCTCCATGCGCGAGTACATCAATCCGAGGTACCCGTGCGTGTAGTTGCCCGTGGTGTACGCGGCGTGCGTGAGCATCACCAGCATCGCCGCGACCGCGCGGATGCCCGTCAGTGAGTCGATGCGCCCAGACGAGTCAGTCGACGTCACTTCGGCTTGTGATGGTGACTCGGTCCACGATCCTGCTTGAGGTCGATCAGCACGCCCGAGATGCGGGTGTGCTCGAGTTTCTTCAGGGTCTCCCTGGACATCTTCGCCGGCAGTTCGACGAGCGAGTGGTCCATCTTGATGGTGATGTGCCCGAAGTCGCTGCGGTGCAACCCACCTTCGTTGGCGATCGCGCCCACGATGGAACCCGGACCGACCTTGTGGCGCTTGCCGACGGCGATGCGGTAGGTCGCCAGATCGGTGCGGTTGCGGTCGCGCTGCCGGCGCGGCGGGCCGTCCCCGCCCGCGTCGCGATCGGGACGCTCCCGGCGCTTCTCCGGCGGCGGTTCGGTCATCAGGAACTCGCCACCGCCGCGGCTCTGCACGGCCAGCGCCGCGGCGATCTCCGCCGTGGGCACGTTGAAGTCGCGCTCGTAACCCTCGATCAACCTGCGGAACAACTCGATTCCGGGCGCGTTGAGCGCCTCGGTGATCGACTCCCTGAACTTCTCCACGCGCTTGTCGTTGACGTCGTCGACCGACGGCAACTGCGCCTCGACGAGCTTCTGCCGCGACACCCGTTCGATCGAGTTCAGCAGGTGCTTCTCGCGCGGGGTGACGAACAGCACCGCGGCGCCGGAGCGCCCGGCCCGTCCGGTGCGGCCGATGCGGTGCACGTAGGACTCGGGGTCGTGCGGGATGTCGTAGTTCAGCACGTGCGAGATGCGGTCGACGTCGAGCCCGCGCGCCGCCACGTCGGTGGCGATCAGGATGTCGATCGTCCCGTCCTTGAGCTGGGAGATGGTGCGTTCGCGGACGGCCTGGGCGATGTCGCCGTTGATCGCCGCGGCCGAGAAGCCGCGCGCGCGAAGCTTTTCCGCGACCTCCTCGGTGGCCTGCTTGGTGCGGACGAACACGATCATCGCCTCGAACGGCTCGACCTCGAGCAGCCGGGTCAGGGCGTCCATCTTGCGGGGCCCGGCGACCTGGATGTAGCGCTGCGAGATGTTCTCGGCCGTCGCGGTCTTCGACTTCACCGTCACCTGGACGGGGTCGTGCAGGTACTTCGAGGTGATCTTGCGGATGGCGGGCGGCATGGTGGCCGAGAACAGCGCCACCTGCTTGTACTCGGGCGTCTCGGACAGGATGCGTTCGACGTCTTCGGCGAAGCCCATCTGCAGCATCTCGTCGGCCTCGTCGAGCACCATGTAGTCCAGGTGCGAGACGTCGAGGCTCCCCTTCTCCAGGTGGTCGATCACTCGGCCGGGCGTGCCGACCACGACCTGCGCGCCGCGCTTGAGGCCGGCCAGCTGCGGGCCGTAGGAGGAGCCGCCGTAGACCGGCAGCACGTTCACCGACAGGTGGGCGCCGTAGCGCCCGAAGGCCTCGGCGACCTGGAGGGCCAGTTCGCGGGTCGGCGCCAGGACGAGGGCCTGCGTGGTGCGGCTCGAGGTGTCGATGCGCGACAGGATCGGGATGGCGAAGGCCGCGGTCTTGCCCGTTCCGGTCTGCGCGAGGCCGACCACGTCCGAGCCCGCCATCATGGGCGGGATCGTGGCGGCCTGGATGGCGGACGGCGACTCGTAACCGACGTCGGCGAGGGCCTGCAGCACCGAGGGGTGAATCTGCAGGTCAGCAAAGGTCAGTTCCGCGCTCGTCGCGTCGGGTTCTTCAGACGTCATCGAGGTTGCAGTCTACGGGTAGCGCCAGCTCGCGCGGCCACCACGAGCCGGAGCGGTACGGTGGCCCCTCGTGAGGTGCCTCTCGTGGTTCGCGGTGCTGACCGTCGCGGCGGCGCTCGCCGGCTGCGGGGCGAGCGACTCGACGGTGTCCAAGACCCCGACACCCACCGTCGCGCCGGTGCAGAGCAGCCCACCCGCGCCCGCTCCCACGGTGGCCGCCGGCCCGGTGCCGACGTCTGCGACCGCCGACCCGTGCGCGGTCGATCTCGCAGCGCCGGAGATCGCCAAGGCCGTCTCGGAGTTGCCCCGCGATCCGCGCAGCGGCCAGCCCTGGAGTTCGGAGCCGATCGCGGGCAACTTCAACGAGTGCGCGCCGCTGTCGGCCGTCGTCATCAAGGCCAACACCAATGCCGACAACCCCAACACCAGGGCCGTGCTGTTCCACCTCGGCAAGGTCATCCCGACCGGCGTCCCCGACACCTACGGCTTCAACGGGCTCGACGAGACCGCCACCACGGGTGACACCGTCGCGCTGATGTATCAGAACGCGCCCGGCGGACTGAAGAGCGTCGTCCGCCTGCACTGGAACGGCAACGGCGTGGAGCTCATCGGCAACACGCGCTAGACGCCCGCTGTCGGGACCCTGTCCTACAGTGGCGAGGTGTTCCTGACCGAGGGACCCGAACGCCACGTCGTCTACAGCGCTTCGGATCTCGCCGCCGCCGCACGCTGCGAGTTTGCGCTGCTGCGGTCGTTCGACGCGCTGCTCGGGCGCGGCCCGGCGGTGTCCGGCGACGACGAGCTGCTCGCCCGCACCGCGTCGCTCGGCGGCGACCACGAACGCCGTCACCTCGACCAGCTGCGCGACACCGGTGACATCGTGGTCATCGGCAAGCCCGCCTACACGGTGGCCGGGTTGTCGGCGGCCGCCGAGGCCACGCGCGCCGCGGTCGATCGGCGCGCACCGGTCGTCTACCAGGCGGCGATGTTCGACGGGCGGTTCGTCGGGTTCGCCGACTTCCTGGTGCTGGACGGCGACCGGTACCGGCTGCGCGACACGAAGCTCGCCCGCTCGGTCAAGGTCGAGGCACTGCTGCAGTTGGCGGCCTACGCCGACACGCTGGCTCGCAGCGGCGTGCCGGTGGCCGACGAGGTCGAACTGGTCCTCGGCGACGGCGCCATCGCCTCCTACCGGGTCGACGAACTGCTGCCGGTCTACGCCCCGCGTCGCCAGGCCCTGCAGCGGCTGCTCGACGAGCATCTGGCCACCGAGCGGCCGGTGAGCTGGGCCGACGAGCACGTCCGCGCGTGCTTCCGCTGCCCGGAGTGCGAGGTCCACGTCCGCGAGGGCGATGACCTGCTACTCGTCGCGGGCATGCGGATCAGCCAGCGCGCCCGCCTACTCGACGCCGGCATCACCACCGTGCACGATCTCGCCGCCCACACGGGCGCGGTGCCCGAGCTGTCGGCGCGGACGGTGACCAACCTGACGGCGCAGGCCCGGCTGCAGGTCGCCGACAGGGTGGACGGCAAACCGCCGTACGAGCTGATCGATGCGCAGCCGCTGATGGCCCTGCCCGACGCCGACAGGGGCGACCTGTTCTTCGACTTCGAGGGCGACCCGCTGTGGACGGTCGACGGCCGGGACTGGGGGCTGGAGTACCTGTGGGGGGTGCTGACCGTCGCCGACGAGTTCACGCCCCTGTGGGCCCACGACCGGGCCAGCGAACGTCAGGCGCTCGTCGACTTCCTGGCCATGGTGCGCAAGCGACTCAAGCGCTACCCCGGCATGCACGTCTACCACTACGCCGCGTACGAGAAGAGCACGCTGCTGCGCCTGGCCGGACGCTACGGCGTCGGCGAGGACGACGTCGACGACCTGCTGCGCAGGGGCATCCTGGTCGATCTATATCCGTTGGTGCGCAAGAGCATTCGCGTCGGGACCGAGAGCTATTCGATCAAGTACCTCGAACCGCTCTACATGGGCAACGAGTTGCGCGGCGGTGAGGTCACCACGGCGACCGACTCCATCACGCAGTACGCCCGCTACTGCGAGCTGCGCGACGACGGCCGCACCGACGAGGCGCACGTCGTGCTCAAGGAGATCGACGAGTACAACCGCTACGACTGCCGCTCGACGCGGCGGTTGCGCGACTGGCTGATGGCCAGGGCCATCGAGTCGGAGGTCCCGCCGCGCGGCCCGCAGCAGGTCCGCGACGCGGCGGCCACGGCCACCGTCGACGTCGCCGACGATCTGGGGCGCACGCTGATGGCGTTCGCCGGCGATGGCGTCGAGGCCCGCACGCCCGAGCAGACCGCCGTCGCCATGGTGGCCGCGGCGCGGGGGTTTCACGAGCGCGAGGAGAAGCCGTTCTGGTGGGCGCACTTCGACCGCATCAACAACCCCGTCGACGAGTGGGCCGACGACGGCGGCGTCTTCGTCGCCGAGCGCGCCGAGGTCGTCGTCGACTGGCACACCCCACCCAAGGCGAAGAAGCCGCAGCGGCAGGTGCTGCTCACCGGCGAACTGGCCGCGGGCGAGCTCGGCAGGGGCGACGTCTATGCGCTGTACGACCCCCCGGGTCCGGCCGGGCTGAGCGGCGATCCCGACCGTCGCGCGTGGGGTTCGGCGACGCCCCTGGACTGCGACGATCCGTCCGCGCCGACCCAGGTGCTGATCAGGGAGCGTCAGCCGAAGGCGGGCGAGTGCTTCGCCGAGCTGCCGTTCGCCCTGACCCCGGGACCGCCCATCAACACCAAGCCGTTGCGGGAGTCCATCGCGGCGACCGCGGCGCAGGTGGGAGCCGGTCTGCCCGCGCTGCCCGCCGACGCGGTGACCGACCTCCTGCTGCGGCGTCCGCCGCGCACCGTCGCCGACCGACCGCTCCCCCGCACCGGGGTGATCGCCGACGACATCACCGCCGCGCTGCTCGCGCTCGATTCCTCCTACCTGGCCGTGCACGGACCGCCGGGCACCGGCAAGACCCACACCTCGGCGGCGGTGATCGCCCGGCTGGTCACCGGACATGGCTGGCGGGTGGGGGTGGTCGCCCAGTCGCACGCCGTCGTCGAGCACCTGCTGGCCGGCGTCGTCGAGGCCGGCGTCGACCCCGATCGGGTCGGCAAGAAGAAGGGCGGCGACGGGCCGTGGCGGGTCGTGGACGAGAAGGACTATGCGGCGTTCATCGCCGACGGCACGGGATGCGTCATCGGGGGCACCGCCTGGGACTTTGCCAACGCCGGCCGCGTCCCCCGGCGCGCCCTCGACCTCCTGGTGATCGAGGAGGCCGGCCAGTACAGCCTGGCCAACACCGTCGCCGTTGCCAGCGCGGCGCGCAATCTGCTGCTGCTTGGTGATCCGCAGCAGCTGCCGCAGGTCAGCCAGGGCACCCACCCCGAGCCCGTCGACCACTCCGCCCTCAGTTGGCTGGTCGACGGCCAGCACACGCTGCCTCCCGAGCGCGGCTACTTCCTCGAACTCTCCTGGCGCATGCACCCGGCGGTGTGCGGTCCGGTGTCGCGGCTGTCCTACGACGGCCGCCTGCGCTCGCAGGAGAGGGTCAGCGCCGCCCGGACACTCGACGGCGTCGCGCCCGGCGTGCGGGTGCTCGAGGTCGACCACGACGGCAACTCGACCGACAGCCCCGAGGAGGCCGACGCGATCGTCACCGAGATCGCCGGGCTGCTCGGCACCGCGTGGACCGACGAGCACGGCACGGTGCCGCTGGGGCAGGAGCACGTCCTGGTCGTCACGCCCTACAACGCGCAGGTCGTGCTGCTGCGGCAGCGCCTCGACGCGGCGCATCTGCCCGACGTGCAGGTGGGCACGGTCGACAAGTTCCAGGGCAGGCAGGCGCCGGTCGTGTTCGTCTCGATGACCGCGTCCTCCGCCGCCGACGTCCCGCGCGGAATCTCGTTCCTGCTCAATCGAAATCGGCTCAACGTGGCCGTGAGCCGGGCCAAGTACGCCGCGATCGTCGTCAGGTCACCCCTGCTGACCGACTACCTCCCGACGACGCCCGACGGCCTGATCGAACTCGGCGCGTTCCTCTCGCTGACGGGGGTCCGGTGAACGACGCCCTGGCGAAGCGACTCGCCGCGATCGTCGGCGACCGCCACGTCAGCACCGATCCCGACGTGCTGGCCGGTCGCTGCGTCGACTACACCGGCCGCTACCGGGGGCACGCCGCGGCACTGGTCCGCCCCGGCTCCGACGACGAGGTCGCGGCCGTGCTGCGGGCCTGCCGCGACGCCGGTGTCTGCGTGACGGTTCAGGGCGGCCGGACGTCGCTGGTCGCCGGCACGGTGCCCGAGCACGACGACGTGCTGCTGTCCACCGAGCGGCTGTGCGCCGTCGGCGAGGTCGACGTCGTCGAGCGGCGGGTGCGCGTCGGCGCCGGTGCGACGCTGGCCGCCGTGCAGCGCGCCGCCACCGAGGCCGGGCTGGTGTTCGGAGTCGACCTCGCCGCGCGCGACTCCGCGACGGTCGGCGGCATGGCCTCCACCAACGCGGGCGGCCTGCGCACGGTCCGCTACGGCAACATGGGCGAGCAGGTGCTGGGCCTCGAGGTGGCGCTGCCCGACGGCTCGGTGGTCCGCAGGCACAGCGAGGTGCGCAGCGACAACACCGGTTACGACCTGGCCGCGCTGTTCGTCGGTGCGGAGGGCACGCTCGGCGTCATCACCGCACTCGACCTGCGGCTGCATCCCACGCCCGCTCACCGCATCACGGCCATTGCGGGGTTCGACGACCTGGACGCGCTGCTCGCCGTCGGCCGGGAGTTCCGCGACGCGGACGGCATCGCCGCACTCGAGTTGATCGACGCGCGGGCCAGCGCGCTGACCGCCGAGCACGTCGGTGTCGGCCCGGCGGTCGACGGCGCGTGGCAACTGCTGATCGAGTTGGCCGGCGACGTCGACCACACCGACCCGCTGGCCGAGGCCCTCGAGCACGCCGACCTGGCCGGTGAACCCGCCGTCGGCGTGGACGGTGCGACCCAGCTGCGGCTCTGGCAGGTGCGCGAGGCCATCGCCGACGTCCTGGGCGTCTACGGCCCCCCGCTCAAGTTCGACGTGTCGCTGCCACTGTCGACGATCGTCGAATTCGCCAGTGCGGCAACCGAACTGGTGGCCGAGCACGCACCGGAGGCCATCCCCGTGCTGTTCGGTCACGTCGGCGAGGGCAACCTGCACCTCAACCTGGTGCGGTGCCGGCTCGACGAGGATCGCGAGCGGGCGCTCTACGCGGCGATGATGGCGTTGATCGCGCGGTGCCACGGCAACGTGAGCTCCGAGCACGGCGTCGGGACGCGCAAGCGCGACTACCTGACGATGTCGCGGACCGACGCCGACGTCGCGGCGATGCGGGTAGTCAAGACGGCGTTCGATCCCGACGGCTATCTCAACCCCGCCGTCCTCTTCGACTGACTAGTCGCGAAAGCGCATCGAGTGCCTGCCGTAGGTACCCGCGTCGACGGCCTCGGCGACCGCGGGTGCGACGGTCTCGACGGGGTCGACCGGATCCGCGCGGGCATGCCTGCCGCGGCGCGCCGGCGCAGGCGGCTCGACGTGAAAGCCGTTGTGCGCGAAGTCTTCCGGTGGCGCCACCCGGACGTCGAGCAGTTCGTCGAGCATGCTGCGCCAGGGGGCCTGGCCGTTGCGCGCGGGAATCGGCTCCTGCGGCGCCGACGGGTCGGCGATCGTGACGAGGACGGGCTCGGTGATGGGGTCGTCGTCGGGGTCGTCGGCCCGGGCCGGCAGGTCCTCGGCGTGGGCGTCCATCAGGCTCTCCCACGTCTCGACCCGTCCGCCGTGCCATGTCTCGGCCGGGGCGTGCAGCGGGTGCTCGACGGGTGCGGCGAACGGCGTCGTGACGGTGTCGTCGGCGGCGAGGATGTCCCGGCTCGTCAGGTGATCGACCATGACCTCGGCGGCGCGCCGCCGCTGGGCACGGCGCACGGGCTCGTCCCACTCGGTGTGGTCGCGCTCGACGGTGTACTCGACGTAGTCGTCGTCGTCGGCGAAGTAGTCCGGCTCGACGGGCGGCGCGGCCTGGGGTCTGGCCGGCCGGGCCACAGGGTCGGCGAACCCGCGCAGGAACAGTGCGGCGACGACCCCGAGCAGCGCGATGAACGCGGGCAACAGCAGCGACTGCGACAGCGCGAACGAGAACGGTTCGTGGAGGAAGCCGGGCAGCCGCGTCACCGCGCCCTGGCCCGCCCCGGGGTCCTGCGCGGCGGGGATGACCGCGCTGATCTGCGACGTCATGAGCGCCGCCATGCTCGCGCTGCCCAGGACGCCGCCGACCTGACGCGTCGTGTTGTAGACGCCGGAACCGGCCCCGGCCAGTTCCGGCGGCAGATTGCGGGTCGCGGTCGCGGCGAGCGGTGACCAGATGAACGCCATGCCGATGCCCATCAGGACGAACGGCATCAGCAGTCGCCAGATCGGCGTCGTCGGCGTCATCTCGATGGACAACCAGGTGAGGGCGATCGCCACCGCGGAGAAGCCGAACCCGACGATGGGCCGCGGGTGCGTCCGGTCGACCAGTTTGCCGACGATGGGTGCGAGCACGCCGGTCGCGATGGCCATCGGCGCGGTGAGCAGCGCCGAGCGCGTCGGGGACAGTCCGCAGACCGCCTGGGCGTAGAACATCACCGGCACGATCATCGCGGTCACGGTGAAGCCGATGACGGCGATGCCCAGGTTGGACAGGCTGAAGTCGGCGTCGCGGAAGATGCTCAGGGGGATCAGCGGCCGGCCGGGGTGCACCGACTGCCAGTAGAGGAACCCCGCGAACGCGGCGACGCCCGCGGCGAGCAGACCCCAGATCCAGGCCGCCCAGTGGTGCGGTTGCCCCTCCTGCAGGGCGAAAACGACGAGGAACATGCCGACCCCGGACAGCGCGACGCCAAGCACGTCGAAGCCGGTGTCCTCGGTGGGCAGGGCGGGGACGAACACGTAGGCCAGCACCAGGCCGACGACGCCGATCGGCACGTTGACGATGAAGATCCACTGCCAGCCGAGACCGTCGACCAGGACGCCCCCGGCCAGCGGACCGACCAGGGTGGCGACGCCGGCCGTCGCGCCCCAGATGCTCAGCGCCACGCCGCGGCGCGCCGCCGGGAAGATCCTGGTGATCGTCGACAGCGTCTGCGGGGTCAGCAAGGCCGCGCCGATCCCCTGCACCGCGCGGGCGGCGATCAGCATCTCGACGTTCGACGCCAGTCCGCACCACAGCGATGCGACGGTGAACACGGCCAGCCCGACGAGGTAGAGGTTGCGCGGCCCGTAGCGGTCGCCGAGCCTGCCCGCGAGCAGCAACGGCACGGCGTAGGCCAGCAGATACGCGCTGGTCACCCAGAGCACCGCGTCGTAGTCGACGCCGAGGGCGTCCATGATGGACGGATTGGCGACGGCCACGATCGTCGCGTCGAGCAGGATCATGAAGAACCCGACGATCAACGCCCACAGCGCGTACCACGGGTTGCCGGTGCGGGGCCGCAGCACCCGGAGGGCGGCCGTCACGGTCGCGCCTCGCCCGCCCGGTGCGCGGCCCGTCGCGCGACGAGCGTCATCGCGGCCCGAGCCGTGGCCTGGGGCGTCAGGGAACTCTTCGTCGTCTGCGGCATTCACTCGATCATGCGTTGCGCGGCTGTCCAGCAGAACCTACGGACCGGCCCCGGTGCGGACAAGTCGGCCCGCCGTCGTAGCTGGCAGAGATCGCGGCTACGCCGCCTCGGGCACCGCACCCGCGGTCCCGGCGCGATCGGTGCCCGAGACCCCCACGGCGAGGAGCGCCGCGAGCGCCACCACCGAACCCGCCGTCATCACCGCGGCCAGCGCCAGCTCGTCGTTGCCGAGCACGCCGACCAGGGGGGCGACCGCCGCGCCGAGCCCGAACTGCGCCGCCCCCAGCAGGGCGGCCGCGGTGCCCGCCGCGTCGGGGTGACGCGACAGCGCGAGCGCCGGCGCGTTGGGGATCACCAGACCCATTGCGGCCAGGATCGCCCACACCGGGAGCACGAAGCCGTAGATCCCGCCGACGTCGGTCACCGCGAGCCCCACGAAGACCACGCCGGCCACCGCCGACGCCGCGAGCGCCCAGACCGTGATGGTCGCGGGCGTCACCCGGCGCAGCAGGACGACGTTGAACTGCGTCGCACCGATCAGGGCCACCGCGCCCGCGCCGAAGACCAGCGCGAAGGTCTGCTGGTCGAGACCGTGCCTGCCCTGCAGCACGAAGGAGGCGGCGGCGATGTAGGCGAACAACCCCGACATGCCGAGTGCGGCGACCACGACGAGGATCACGAACCGCTTGTCGCGGAACAGCCCGGCATAGGTCGAGAAGATCCCGCGCACGTTCAGCGGTCTGCGGTGCGACACCGGCAGCGTCTCCGGCAGGGCGAGCGCCGCGAGCAGGAGCAGCAGCCCGGCGAGCACCACCAGCACCGCGAACACCCAGTGCCAGGAGAACCGCAGCAGCACCGCCGCCCCCAGCGACGGCGCGATGACCGGCGCGACGCCCAGCACCAGCATCAGCCGCGACATGACCGTCGCGGCCCTGGACTCGGAGAACAGGTCCCCGACGATGGCGAGCGCCACCACCATCGTGGCCGCCGCGCCCACCCCCTGCAGTCCGCGCGCGATGCCGAGCACGACGACGTTCGGGGACACCAGGCACACCAGCGACGCGATCATGTGCAGCACGATCCCGCCCATGAGCGGACGGCGGCGGCCGAGCGAGTCCGACAGCGGGCCGAGGATGAGCTGACCGAGGGCCAGTCCGGCCAACGTCCCCGTCAGCGTCAGTTGCACTACCGACGACGACACGGAGTAGTCCGAGGCGATCTTCGGCAGGGACGGTAGGTACATGTCGATCGTCAGCGGGCCCAGCGCGACGAGCAGGCCAAGGACGATGACCATGCGGACCTGACCGGGTGCCTTCGACGTGCCCTCCGCCTCGTCGGTGGGTGCAGCGCTCGAGAGGTCCACGGATCCTGATGCTGCCATGAAAGTCGTTAGCGAGAGGAACGAGGGATTTCTTCCCGAAGCGAACGGTGACCGATGTCACCGGCGGGCACGCCCTCGTGTCGCCGGGCGTTGTACGGGTATTGCCAGGAGATACCCTGAAATGCCCGTCCATCCATGGAGGCCGTACCCATGAGCGCTCGTTCCAGCGCCAAGAAGCAGCTGTCAGGCACCGGCAAGCACTCCGTCGATGACCCCAGCGTCGCCGCACGCGCCCTCTCCCAGATCATCGAGCGCGGCGCCCGCGTCCAGGCGCCCGCGGTCAAGGCCTACGTGGAGCGGATGCGGGAGCAGCATCCCGATGCGACCCCGGCCGAGATCGTCGAGAAGTTGGAGAAGCACTACCTCAGTGCCGTGATGGCCAGCGGTGCGGCCGTGGGCTCCACGGCGGCGTTCCCCGGGGTGGGCACGCTCATCGCGATGTCCGCCGTCGCCGGTGAGACCGTGGTGTTCCTGGAGGCGACGGCGGTCTTCGTACTGGCGGTGGCCGAGGTGCACGGCATCCCCGCCGAGAACCGCGAGCGCCGCCGTGCGCTGGTCCTGGCGGTCCTGGTCGGCGACGACGGTCGACGTGCGGTCGCCGACCTGATCGGTTCCGGTCGCACCAGCGGCGCCTGGCTGTCCGACGGCGCGGCGTCGTTGCCCCTGCCCGCGGTGTCCCAGCTCAACGGACGCCTGCTGAAGTTCTTCGTGAAGAAGTACGCGCTCAAGCGCGGAGCCATCGCCTTCGGCAAGATGCTGCCGGTCGGCATCGGCGCGGTCATCGGCGGCGTCGGCAACCGGGCGATGGGCAAGCGCATCATCGGCAACGCGCGCACCGCGTTCGGGTCCCCGCCGCTGCGCTGGCCTGCCACGCTGCACGTACTGCCGGCATTGGACCAGTCGTGACGACGTCACCGGGGCAGGCATCGCGCCGCCGCCGTCGGCCCGACGTCGCGCATGGCGTTGGCCGTCGCGGGGCAACCGGAAGGCGTTAGCCTTTATGCGGCGAAAGAGCGGGCGGCAGACGGCGCGTCCGCAGCGTTAGAAGGAATCGAGGCGAGTAGCTGCCGTGAGCAGTTCACCTTCCCCATTCGGACAGAACGAGTGGCTTGTCGACGAGATGTACCGCAAGTTCCGCGACGACCCCTCGTCGGTCGACCCGAGCTGGCACGAGTTCCTCGTCGACTACTCCCCTGAGGGCACCGACACCAACGGTCACGGTGCGGCCAAGAGCGACCCGAAGCCCGAGGCCAAGCCGCAGCCGAAGGCTGCCGAACCCAAGCCCAAGCCCGCGCCCACCGAGTCCAAGCCCGAGCCCAAGCCCGCCCCAGCCGCGTCCACGCCCGCCAAGCCCGCCGCCAAGCCCGAGCCCACGCCGCAGCCGAAGGCCGCCGACCCGAAGCCCGCCGCCAAGCCCGAGCCCAAGCCCAAGCCCGCCCCAGCCGCGTCCACCGCCGCGGACGGCGACGAGACCTCCGTCATCCGTGGCGCGTCGGCCGCCGTGGTGAAGAACATGAACGCCTCGCTCGAGGTCCCGACGGCCACCAGCGTCCGCGCGATCCCGGCCAAGCTGATGATCGACAACCGCGTCGTCATCAACAACCACCTCAAGCGCACCCGCGGCGGCAAGATCAGCTTCACGCACCTGCTGGGCTACGCGATCGTGCAGGCCATCAAGAGCTTCCCCAACATGAACCGGCACTTCGCCGAGGTCGACGGGAAGCCCAACGTCGTCACCCCCGCCCACACCAACCTGGGCCTCGCGATCGACCTGCAGGGCAAGGACGGCAAGCGTCAGCTCGTCGTCGCGGCCATCAAGCGGTGCGAGACCATGCAGTTCGGCCAGTTCGTGGCGGCCTACGAGGACATCGTGCGCCGCGCTCGCGACGGCAAGCTCACCGCGGAGGACTTCGCGGGCGTGACCATCTCGCTGACCAACCCCGGCACGATTGGCACCGTGCACTCGGTGCCGCGCCTGATGTCCGGGCAGGGCACGATCATCGGCGCGGGCGCGATGGAGTACCCCGCCGAGTTCCAGGGGGCCAGCGAGGAGCGCATCGCCGAGATCGGCATCGGCAAGCTCATCACGCTGACGTCGACCTACGACCACCGCATCATCCAGGGTGCGGAGTCCGGTGACTTCCTGCGCACCATTCACCAGTCGCTGCTGTCCGACGACTTCTGGGACGAGATCTTCCGCGAGCTCGGCATCCCCTACGAGCCGGTGCGGTGGCGCACCGACAACCCGGACTCGATCTTCGACAAGAACGCCCGCATCATCGAACTCATTGCGGCGTACCGCAATCGGGGTCACCTGATGGCGGACATCGACCCGCTGCGCCTGGACAAGAGCCGGTTCCGCAGCCACCCCGACCTCGACGTGCTCACCCACGGCCTGACGCTGTGGGACCTCGACCGGGTGTTCAAGGTCGACGGGTTCGCCGGCGCGGAGTACAAGAAGCTGCGCGACGTGCTGTCGGTGCTGCGCGACGCGTACTGCCGCCACGTCGGCGTCGAGTACACCCACATCCTGGAACCCGAGCAGCAGAAGTGGATTCAGGAGCGGGTGGAGGTCAAGCACGACAAGCCCACCGTCGCCGAGCAGAAGTACATCCTGAGCAAGCTCAACGCCGCCGAGGCGTTCGAGACCTTCCTGCAGACCAAATACGTTGGGCAGAAGCGCTTTTCGCTGGAGGGCGCGGAGAGCGTCATCCCGATGATGGACGCCGTGCTCGACCAGGCCGCCGAGCACGGTCTCGACGAGGTCGTCATCGGCATGCCGCACCGCGGTCGGCTCAACGTGCTGGCCAACATCGTCGGCAAGCCCGCGTCGCAGATCTTCTCCGAGTTCGAGGGCAACCTGAACCCCAGCCAGGCGCACGGCTCCGGTGACGTGAAGTACCACCTCGGCGCCACCGGCAATTACCTGCAGATGTTCGGGGACAACGACATCGACGTGTCGCTCGTCGCCAACCCCTCGCACCTGGAGGCCGTCGACCCGGTGCTCGAGGGTCTGGTGCGCGCCAAGCAGGACCTCGTCGACTTCGACGCAGGCGCCGACGGCCCGCAGAACTTCACCGTCGTCCCGCTCATGCTGCACGGCGACGCGGCGTTCGCGGGCCAGGGCATCGTCGCCGAGACGCTGAACCTCGCACTGCTGCGCGGGTACCGCACCGGCGGCACGATCCACATCATCGTCAACAACCAGATCGGCTTCACCACCTCGCCGCAGGACTCGCGCTCCAGCGAGTACTGCACCGACGTCGCAAAGATGGTGGGAGCGCCCATCTTCCACGTCAACGGCGACGATCCCGAGGCAGGCTCCTGGGTGGCCCGCCTGGCCGTGGACTTCCGGCAGAAGTTCAAGAAGGACGTCATCATCGACATGCTGTGCTACCGCCGTCGCGGGCACAACGAGGGCGACGACCCGTCGATGACGCAGCCCGGCATGTACGACGTGATCGACACCAAGCGTGGGGTCCGCAAGACCTACACCGAGGCGCTGATCGGCCGCGGCGACATCTCCATCAAGGAGGCCGAGGACGCGCTGCGCGACTACCAGGGTCAGCTGGAGCGAGTCTTCAACGAGGTCCGGGACCTGGAGAAGCACGAGATCGAGCCCAGCGAGTCGGTCGAGGCCGATCAGCAGCTGCCCGCGAAACTCACCACGGCCGTGGACAAGTCGCTGCTCGCCCGCATCGGTGACGCGCACCTGGCGGTGCCGGAGGGCTTCACCGTGCACCCGCGGGTCAAGCCGGTGCTGGAAAAGCGCCGCGAGATGGCCTACGAGGGCAAGGTGGACTGGGCGTTCGGCGAACTGCTGGCGCTCGGCAGCCTGGTGGCCGAGGGCAAGTTGGTGCGGCTGTCGGGTCAGGACACCCGCCGCGGCACGTTCACCCAGCGCCACGCCGTCATCATCGACCGGTCGACCGGTGCCGAGTTCACGCCGCTGGAATTGCTGACGCTCAACGAGGACGGCACGCCGACCGGCGGGCGTCTCATGGTCTATGACTCGGCGCTCTCGGAGTACGCCGCGGTGGGCTTCGAATACGGCTACTCAGTGGGCAATCCCGACGCAATGGTGTTGTGGGAGGCCCAGTTCGGCGACTTCGTCAACGGCGCCCAGTCCATCATCGACGAGTTCATCAGCTCCGGTGAGGCCAAGTGGGGCCAGCTGTCCGACGTCGTGCTGCTGCTGCCGCACGGTCACGAGGGCCAGGGTCCCGACCACACCTCGGGCCGCATCGAGCGGTTCCTGCAGGTGTGCGCCGAGGGGTCGATGACCGTCGCGATGCCGTCGACGCCGGCGAACTACTTCCACCTGCTGCGCCGCCACGCCAAGGATGGGATCCACCGGCCGCTCATCGTCTTCACGCCGAAGTCGATGCTGCGAAACAAGGCCGCCGTCAGCGACATTCGCGACTTCACCGAGCAGAAGTTTCGCTCGATCATGGAGGAGCCGACGTACACCGACGGTGACGGCGACCGCTCGAAGGTGAAGCGGATCCTGTTGACCAGCGGCAAGATCTACTACGACCTGGCGGCGCGCAAGGCCAAGGACGGCCGCGACGACGTGGCGATCGTCCGCGTCGAGCAGCTCTACCCACTGCCCAAGCGACGGCTCGGCAACACGCTCGACGAGTACCCGAACGCCGAACAGTTCTTCTGGGTGCAGGAGGAGCCGGCGAACCAGGGCGCCTGGCCGACCTTCGGTCTCGCGATGCCAGAACAGCTGCCGGACAAGCTGACCGGCATCAAGCGCATCTCCCGGCGCGCGATGTCGGCACCGTCGTCGGGTTCGTCGAAGGTGCACGCAGTCGAGCAGCAGGAGATCATCGACGAGGCGTTCGCGTCCTAACCCCCACCCCGCGACCGTGCGCGTCGGCGGGCGACACACCGCCCCGCCGTCGACGTTCGCGCCCGGTCGCGGGGTCGTTTACGCGCCACGGTCGCGGGTATCGACCATCCATGGCACTCATCGAGACGACAGGTCTGCACCACCTCCGCATCACCGTCACCGACATCGACCGCTCGCGGAAGTTCTACCAGGACGTCCTGGGCTTCGAGGTCGCCGCGGCGTCGTCCGGCGACGTCGACGATCCCGAGGTGCGGGCCGACCCGACGCAGCTGTACGGCGGGGTGGTGTTCCAGACCAACGGCATCCTGTTCGGACTGCGCCCCGTCGCCGAGGCGTCCGACCGGTTCGACTCCACCCGCGTCGGCCTGGACCACGTCAGCTTCGGCGTGGCCTCCATCGACGACTTGCGTTCGGTGGCAACCAGACTCGAGGGCGCGGGCGTCGAGCACGGCGAGATCAAGGAGCTCGGTGACTTCGGCATCGCGATCCTGTCGTTCAGCGATCCCGACGGCGTGCACCTGGAGCTCACGGCACCGATCTAGCCACGGCCGCTCGCGACGCCCGCCGACGGCAACCCTCCCCAACCGCTACCGGCGGTATCGTCTACCCTGGCTGTCAACTCAACACGCGTCGAACAACAGGAGTGTGCCCATGGAGGGCTTCGCGGGGAAAGTCGCCGTCGTCACCGGAGCCGGCTCGGGCATCGGGCAGGCCCTCGCGGTCGAGCTGGGGCGATCGGGCGCGAAGGTCGCCATCAGCGACGTCGACACCGAGGGGCTGGCCGTCACCGAGGCCCGGCTCAAGGCCATCGGCGCACCGGTAAAGGCCGACCGCCTCGACGTCACCGAGCGCGAGGCCTTCGAGCTGTACGCCGACGCCGTCAAGGCGCACTTCGGCAAGGTCAACCAGATCTACAACAACGCGGGCATCGCCTTCACCGGCGACATCGAGATCAGCGCCTACAAGGACATCGAGCGGGTGATGGACGTCGACTTCTGGGGCGTCGTCAACGGCACCAAGGCCTTCCTCCCCCACCTCATCGAGTCCGGTGACGGGCACGTCGTGAACGTCTCGAGCCTCTTCGGCATCTTCTCGGTGCCGGGACAGGCCGCCTACAACGCCGCCAAGTTCGCCGTCCGCGGGTTCACCGAGGCACTGCGCCAGGAGATGATCGCGGCCAAGCGGCCGGTGAAGGTCACCACGGTGCATCCCGGCGGGATCAAGACCGCCATCGCGCGCAATGCCGGTGCCGCCGAGGGCGTCGATGCCCAGGAACTGGCGAACGTCTTCGACAAGAAGCTGGCGAACACCACCCCGGAGCGCGCCGCGAAGATCATCCTCGACGCCGTACGCAAGGACAAGGCCCGCGTCCTCGTTGGCGCGGACGCGAAGGTGCTCGACGTCATCGTCCGCATCACCGGTTCGGGCTACCAGCGGCTGTTCTCGTCGGTGATCGCCAGGGCGCTGCCCAACGCGCACTAGTGCCCGAGGGGGTGGGCGGCCAGCCACGCGTCGGCCACCGCACCAGGGTCGGCGCCGTTGCCGATCTGGGACAGCATGTCGGCCAGCGACCCGGTGTCGAGCTCACCGGCAATCTCGTTGAGCGCCAACACTTGTCGCTCGTCGAGCTCGTTGCGCCGATACAGCGGCACGACGTTCTCGGCGCGGATGACGGCGGTTCGGTCACTGAGCACGACGACGCCGTCCGGGGTGCCCGGCCGCGCGGTCGAGGTCCACGCCGCGTCGACGCGCCCCGAGCGCAGCGCGCCGACGAGCGTTGCGGCGTCCGGGTATTCGATCGCCGCGGGCAGCCGGCACGTTCCGATCGCGGTGGGCGCCTGCGCGCCGGCGACCTTGCCGACCCGCACCCCGACGCAGTGCCCGATCACGCCGGTGACGTCGTGCGTGCCCCACTTCTGCGCGGTCGCGTCCAGGACGGCGAGCGCCGGCTCGTCCTGCGCGGACTGGGCGTAGTCGCCCGCGCCGATCCCCTCGGGCAGCGCCGAGATCATCGTCCGGTAGACCTGCTCGGCCGCGCGTGCCGGCGAACCGGGATCGAAGCGCGCCAGCAGTTGGCCGGTGAGGCCGGGCGCCACCTCGACGCCACCGGTGTCGAGCCCGGCGATCGGGTCGGGGCCCACCTCGACGTGCGCCGGGCTGCCGTAGGACCGCAGCGCCGCGGCGTAGACGTTGGCCAGCAGCACCGACTCGGGGTCCGACGCGGCGCCGACGGCCAGCGACGGCGGCGCGGGCGCACTGCCGCAACCGGCGACCAGGAGTGCGGCACCGACGACCGCTAGCCGCCCGCGCGTGAACACCCCGCCACGGTACTGCACCCTCCACGCCTGACGTGGAGCACGCTGCCAGGCAGTGGGCGTACCATCGCAGCGTCCAATTCGGGGCTCAACGGTGTCGCTCCGCCGGTCGAGGGGAGATCGTTCGTGCCGTCGTTCCGCGCCTTGCAACCATCGATGCTCAAGCCGACGAATCGTCGGGGAGGCGAGCCCGATCCCGATTCGATCCGCGTCCCCGTCGCCAGGGCGATGGTCGACTGCGGGGTCTACGCCGACGGAAAACGCCTGCCGGGCAAGTACACTCACGCCGCGGCGCTGGCTAAGGTCCGCGACATGGAGATGGACGGCTGCCGCAGCTTCGTCTGGGTGGGCCTGCACGAGCCCGACGAGCATCAGATGCAGTCGGTCGCCGACGTCTTCGGTCTGCACGAGTTGGCGGTCGAGGACGCGGTGCACGCCCACCAGCGACCCAAGTTGGAGCGCTACGACAACACCCTGTTCCTGGTGCTCAAGACCATCATGTACGTCGAGCACGACTCGGTGGCCATGGCCCGCGAGATCGTCGAGACCGGCGAGATCATGATCTTCGTCGGCCCCGACTTCGTGGTGACGGTCCGCCACGGCGACCACGGCGGTCTGGCCGCGGTCCGCAAGCAGATGGACACGACGCCGGCCAGCTGCGCGCTGGGCCCCTACGCCGTCCTGCATGCCATCGCCGACCACGTCGTCGACCACTACCTCGAGGTCACCGACCTGCTCGAGAACGACATCGACGCCATGGAGGAGAACGTGTTCTCCCCCAACAGCACCACCAACGTCGAGCACATCTACCTGCTCAAGCGGGAGGTCGTCGAGATGCGTCGCGCGGTCAGCCCGCTGAACCTGGCGCTGCAGCGCCTCGGCTCGGACCACAACGACCTGATCTCCAAGGAGGTCCGGCGCTACATCCGCGACGTCGTGGACCACAACACCCAGGCGTCGGACCGCATCGCCAGCTATGACGAGGTGCTGAGCTCCCTGGTGCAGGCGGCGGTGGCCAAGGTGTCGATGGAGCAGAACGTCGACATGCGCAAGATCTCGGCGTGGGTGGCCATCGCCGCCGTACCCACCGCGCTGGCCGGCATCTACGGCATGAACTTCGACCACATGCCCGAACTGCACCAGGTGTGGGGTTATCCGGCGGTCCTGCTGATCATGCTGACGACGTGCATCGTGCTGTACACCAACTTTCGGCGCAATCACTGGCTGTGAGACTGGATCTCGCGACGCTCCACCCGCGAGATGCGTCGTGGGAATCAGTCTCGGGCACCGGCTAGCTGGGCGAGCTGGCCTTGCGGCGCGCATCCCGGGTGTCGACCCCGTCGGTGACCCACGCCTCGCGCATCGCGTCGGCACCCTTGAGCCGCACCCAGGCCGCCTCGGTCGGGGTGATCGGCGTGGCCGATAGGACGGCCACCGGATCGCTGGGCGCGGGCAGCTCGACGTCGTCGATGTCGCTGGGCCCCAACAGCATCGCGGTGAACGGCGCCCCGTCCCACAGCGGTGTCTCGAGGTCGACGAGGGCGTCGGGGACGAGCACCAGACCCTCGACCGCGGGCGTCGCGGCCACCACCGCGATCGACCGGGCCAGCCCCGTCGGCGTCGGACCCCGCAGCGACACCACGACCTCGGCCCGCGGGCCGCTCGACGCGTCGACCACCATCGCGGTCGGGTCGAGCATCGGATAGCGCGAACATCCAAGGGACACATGGTGATACGTGCCGTCGGCGTCAGGCCCGAAGCGCAGCACCTCGATGGGGTCGGCACCGAGGAACGTCACGCTCGCGGCCACCGGTTCGGCGGCGACGCCCGCGCGGCCGAAGTGCCGGCGCAGTCGGGCGCGGACCTCGGCCAGGACGTCGGTCACGGGTGCGGCGGTATCGACAGGTTGGCTCCGGTGTCCGCGTCGAACAGGGTCAGCCGCGACGTGTCGAAGGCCAACTCCGCGGTCTGCCCCGCCACGATCTTGGTCTCGGCGGAAACCCTTGCCACGAACTGGTTCTCGCCGACCCCGGAGTCCGGCGCCAGCTCCGCCAGCAGCGCCGCGTGGGCGCCCTCACCGTCGGTGTGGAAGTGCACGTTTTTGTCGGAGCCGAGCGACTCGACCAGGTCGACGGCCACCTCGAAGGTCAAGCCCCGGATCCGGGCGTAGGTGTCGATCAGCGCCGCGTCGTCGATGTGCTCGGGCCGGATGCCGACGATCAGGTTGGCGGGCTTGGGATGTCGCGCCAGCATCTCGTGCACCTCGGGCGTCAGCGTGACGTCGCCGAACGGCAGCCGCACCCCGACGTCGGTCAGCGACGCAGGGAAGAAGTTCATCGACGGCGACCCGATGAAGCCGGCGACGAACAGATTGGCCGGCTGGTGGTAGAGCTCGTCGGGCGTGCCGATCTGCTGGGCCACCCCGCCGAGCATGACCACGACGCGGTCGCCGAGCGTCATCGCCTCGGTCTGATCGTGGGTGACGTAGACGGTGGTGGTGCCCAACCGGTCCTGCAACCGGGCGATCTCGGCCCGCATCTGCACCCGCAGCTTGGCGTCGAGGTTGCTCAGCGGCTCGTCCATCAGGAAGGCCTTGGGATTGCGAACGATGGCGCGTCCCATGGCCACTCGCTGACGCTGGCCGCCTGACAGCTGCCCCGGCTTGCGGTCGAGCAGCTCGGTGAGATCGAGGATCTTGGCCGTCTCCTCGACCTTGGTGGCGATGTCGGGCTTGCTCATCTTCGCCAGCGTGAGCGGGAAGGCCATGTTCTGCCGGACGGTCATGTGCGGGTAGAGCGCGTAGGACTGGAACACCATGGCGATGTCGCGATCCTTGGGCGCCTTGTCGTTGACCCGGTCACCGCCGATGCGCAGCTCACCGGAGGTGATGTCCTCGAGCCCGGCGATCATGTTGAGCGTCGTCGACTTCCCGCAGCCCGACGGCCCCACCAGGATGATGAACTCGCCGTCGGCGATCGTGATCGACAGGTCCTTCACGGCGTCGGCACCGCCCGCGTAACTCTTCGTCACGTGGTCCAACACGATCTCGGCCATGACTATCCCTTCACCGCACCGGACGTCAGACCGGCGACGATCCGTCGTTGGAAGATGAGCACGAACACGACGATCGGCACCGTGATGACGATGGCGCCGGCCGCGATCGAACCCGTCGGTTCCTCGAATTGCGAACTGCCCGTGAAGTTCGCGATCGCCACCGGCGCCGTGATCGCCCGCTGCGTCGCGGTCAGCGACAGCGCCAGGAGCAGGTCGTTCCAGGCGAAGATGAACACCAGGATCGCCGCGGTCACGATGCCGGGAGCGGCCAGCGGCGCGATCACCCTGCGGAACGCCTGCCAGGGCGTCGCGCCGTCCATCTTGGCGGCCTTCTCCAGATCCCACGGGATCTCCCGGAAGAACGCCGACATGGTGTAGATCGCCAGCGGCAGCGCGAACGTGATGTACGGGATGATGAGGCCGGGCCAGGTGTCGAACAGCCCGAGCGTGCGCTCGATGTCGAAGATCGGTGTGACGAGCGAGATCTGCGGGAACATCGCGATGAGCAGGGCGACGCCGACCAGGGCGCGCTTGCCCGGAAAGGTCAGTCGCGCAATGGCATACGCGGCCATGCCGCCGACGCCGACCGCGATGACGGTGGTGATCAGCCCGATGCCGATCGAATTGACCAATGCAGAGCTGAACACGTTGCCCGCGAACACCGCTCGGTAGTTGTCGAACGTCACCTGCGACGGGATGATCCTGCCGTCCTTGACCGTCGACGTCGGCTTCAACGACAGCGACAGGATCCACAGCACCGGGATCAGCGCGTAGAGCACGACCAGCAGGTTGACGACGGTCCAGCCCGCGACGCGGCCGGGGCCCACGCGCTCGCTCATGCCGGCCCCTGCTCGTTCGCGCCCGGCGCCGAGGCGCCGAAGACCTTGATGTAGATGAACGCGATGACGGCCACGGTCAGGAAGATCAGCACGCTGATGGCC
This sequence comes from Mycolicibacterium madagascariense, assembly GCF_010729665.1. Lineage (NCBI taxonomy): Bacteria > Bacillati > Actinomycetota > Actinomycetes > Mycobacteriales > Mycobacteriaceae > Mycobacterium > Mycolicibacterium madagascariense. Next base: position 4,366,420 of record NZ_AP022610.1, read on the forward strand.
GACCCGAGCCCGAGGTTGAAGGCCTTGAACAGGTTGTCGTACCCCAGGATCGAGACCGATCCGGTGTCGTTCGCGCCGCCGGTCAGCACGTAGATGTTGTCGAAGATGCGGAACGCGTCGAGCGTGCGGAACAGCAGGGCCACCAGGATCGCCGGCTTGATGAGCGGCAGGATGACCTTCGTCAGCCGCCGCCACGGCCCGGCGCCGTCGACCTGGGCGGCGTTGAGCAGGTCCTGCGGCACCAGCGCCAGCCCGGCCAGCAGCAGCAGCGCCATGAACGGCGTGGTCTTCCACACCTCGGCCAGCACCACGATGGCCAGGGACGGCAGCTGCGCGGTCAGCGGCGCCGAGCCCGTCGGCAACAGGTTGGCCAGGTATCCGGTGCCGGGGGTCCAGGCGTAGTACCAGCTGTAGGACGCGGCGACGGTGACGATGCCGTACGGGATGAGCACCGCGGTCCGCACCACGCCCTTGCCGAAGATGGTGCGGTGCATGACCAGAGCCAGCGCCATGCCGAGGGCGAACTCGATGGCCACCGACACGACGGTGACCGCGAGGGTCACCACGAATGCCGTCCACCAGTACCTGTCGGAGAGGATGGTCGCATAGTTGTCGAACCATATGAACGTGGTGTCGTCGGGGGCGGCGAGGTTGGAGCGTTGCAGGCTCAGCCACACCGCGTAGACGATCGGGTAGGCGGTCACGGCCAGCATCAGCACCACCGCGGGGGCGACGAGCCAGAACGCGAGGCGGCGCTCGGATCTCACGTCGTCGGTGCGGTTCGCCGCGGGGGCTACCGACGAGCGGTCGCGCGAGGAGCCGGGGGCTTCCGACGAGCGCTCGCGCGAGGAGTCGGGCGTCACCGCGGTCACGGGATCAGCCCCTTGCCGTCGATGGCCTTCTGCACCTGCTCGGCGAGGACGTCGGCGGTGCGTTCGGGGTCGATCGCGGTGATCGGGGCCAGCGTCGCGGAGATCCGGGTCGACACGGCCTGGTACACCGGGGTCGCGGGGCGCACCGCGGCGTTGGTGAGCTGGTCGCGGATGATCGCGTACTGCGGGTACTTCTGCTGGAAGGCGGGGTCGTCGTACAGCGAGGCGCGCACGGCGGGCAGGCCGCCCTCGACGGAGGTGTAGCGCTGGTTGTCGACGTTGCGCAGGCACCGGATGGCCTCGAACGCCTCGGCGCGGTGCTGGGTGTTCTTGCCGACGGCGAGGTTGAGCCCGCCAAGGGTGACCCTGGCCGGTTGGCCGGGCACCACGGACGGGTAATTGGCGAAGCCGAACACGTCCTTGCTCGCGTCGTAGGCCGCGGTGAACTGTTCGTCGGTGGGCGAGAACGTGCCCGCGGCGTTGATCGAGCCGTCGAGGTCGGGGCGGGTGTTCAGCGGCAGGAAGCCGACGCCGCCCTTGACCGCGTTCTCCAGCATCGATGGCAGGACGAACGGCCAGTTGACCTCGAGTGCGGCCTTGCCCTGCTCGAGTGCGAGGCGGGCGGTGCCCTCGTCGGTCTGGGTGATCGACGGGTCGGCGCCCGGCGCGGTGGCGACCGCCTTGATGACCTGGAGGGCCTTCACGGTCGCGGCCTTGTGTTCGGGGGTGTCGGTCAGGGTGACGGTCTTGCCGTCGTCGGAGAGTACTTGTCCCCCAGCGCTTTCCAGCAGCGTGTTGAACCACACCACCAGGCCCTCGTATTGCTTTGCCTGCAGCGCAATCCAACTGGACTTGCCCTCGTCGTGCAGGCGGATCGCCTCGGCCACCATGGCGTCCCACGTGGTGGGTGGATCGGGCACCAGATCGGCCCGATACCAGAGCAATTGGGTATTGGTCGTGACCGGTGCGGCATAGAGCCGGTCCTGCCACTCGGCGGTCTTCAGCGGACCGGGCAGGGTGTCCGACCGCGCGTCGGCCTCGGCCTGACCGGCCGGGTCGTCGGACAGCGGCAGCGCCCAGCCCGCCTCGGCGAATTCGGCGGTCCACACCACGTCGAGGGCCATCACGTCGAGGGTCTTGTCGTTGCCGGTGAGTCGGCGCGCCAGCTGCAGGCGCTGATCGTCGGCCGCCTTGGGCAACGTGACCTGCTTGATGGTGAACCGGCCGCCGAGTTGGTCGTTGCACCGCTTGGCCACCGCGGTGAAGGTCGCCATCTCGCTGGCCGGGGTGTAGAAGTCGATGACGGTTCCGCCGCTCTGGGCGCCGCAGGCCGACACCGTCGACGCCGCCGTCAGCCCAGCCAGCGCCGCAGCGCACAGCCGTGCAACGCGCACCGTCGCCTCCCGTCCGGGGTCCGGTGCCGCAGCCGGAGCGGCTCCGGGCGAGTCCGTCCCGCGCGCAAACCGTAGAGCGAGTTATGCGTGATGCGCAACACTTTCACACTGGCGCGTCGCAATCGTGATGCGCCAGCAACCTTCAGGTGGCAGGGCCCACGGCCCGCGCTCGGCGGGCCGACACCACCTCAGATCGTCAAGCGCGCCAAGATGTCTCGTCCCTGCTCGGCGCTCTGCGGGTCACAGAGCACGTCGTAGCGACCGGCCACCAGCTGCATGGTGGAGCTGAAATCTCTTGTGCCCCGCGCCATCGCGTACTGCAGGCCCGAGGTGATGAGGCCGAAGAACACGCCCGCGAGCAGACCCGCGGCCAACGACCCCCACGGGCTCGGGCCGAAGAACCCGAGCACGATCCCGATGAACAGCCCGAGCCAGGCGCCCGTCGCGGCTCCGCCGCCGAGCACCCGCGGCCAGGTGAGCCGCCCGGTCACGCGCTCGACCTGCATCAGGTCGACGCCGACGATCGTGACGTGCTGAACGGGGAACTGCTGGTCGGAGAGATGATCGACGGCGCGCTGCGCCTCGGCGTAGGTGGGGTACGAGCCGATGGGCCACCCCTTGGGCGGCGTCGGGAGCGCCGCGAACCCACCGCGTCCCGGATTCTGGCCTCCCCGTCCTGGGTTCTGGAGTGGGTTCGTCATGAGCTGTCCCTATCGTCTCGTCGTCGGGGTGTCCCTGGCGTGCGGAGCGGCGTCTTCGCACCCCGTCCATTGTCAACGTTCGGGGTCCGCGATGAGTGCCGTCCCGCGAACGGGCCCCGTCGGCGGCGCTAAGTTGTACGCCATGACCGCAGTCGCGCCGAGCGCGAGCTCGAGATGACCTCCGGCCCCGACGAGTCGACCCACGGTCGCGAATACCCGCCCCTGGAGAACGCCCCGGCGCAGAGCGGTGCGCCGGAACCCGTGGACTACCCGACCGACCCGGGGAGGACCCCGGCGCCCACCTTCGGACCGCCCCCCGGCTACGGCTCCGGCGGCTACCCGCCACCGCCGCCGCCCCCGCCCGGTTACGTGCCGCCCAGTGGCCAGCCGGCGCCGTACGCCGGCCCGTACTACTACGGCTACGACCCGTACCACCAGGCGCCGCCCGTCGGCACCAACGGCAAGGCGATCGCCGCGCTGGTCTGCGCGCTGATCGGCCCCGTGGCCCTGTGCTTCTTGACCTCACCCGCGGGTCTGATCCTCGGCATCCTCGCGATGCGCGAGACGAAGCGGACCGGTCAGGAGGGCCACGGCATGGCGTTGGCGGGCACCATCATCGGAGCCATCGGGTCGGTCGTGCTGGTGGTCGTGTTCGTGGGCCTCTTCGTCGCCCTCCTGCTGGGCACCAACCCGCACTACGCCCGCGGGTTCTAAGTCGGCGGTGCGAACCGCGCCGACGTCCTGGCCATCCCCGCGGCCCGGCCCTTGCCCGCGATCACCAGCGCCATCTTGCGGCTCGCCTCGTCGATCATCTCGTCACCGAGCATGACCGCTCCCCTGGCGCCACCGGCGCCCGACGTGTGCCACTCGTAGGCTTCGAGGATCAGCTCGGCGTGGTCGTAGTCGTCCTGGCGCGGACTGAAGATCTCGTTGCCCGCCGCGATCTGGTCGGGGTGCAGCACCCACTTGCCGTCGTACCCGAGCGCGGCGGCCCGGCCCGCCACCCGGCGGAACGCGTCGAGGTCGCGGATCTTCAGAAACGGCCCGTCGATCGCGCTGATCCCGGCGGCCCGCGCCGCGACGAGGATCGTCATCAGGACGTGGTGGTGGGCGTCGCCGACGTCGTATCCCTCCGGTTGCTCGCCGACGACCAGCGTGCGCATGTTGAGGCTGGCCATCATGTCCGCCGGACCCAGGACCAGCGCCTGCACCCGGGGGCCTGCCGCGATCGCGTCGACGTTGGTCAGGCCCCGCGCGTTCTCGATCTGCGCCTCGATGCCGATGCGCCCCAGCGGCAGGCCGTGGGTCAGCTCCAGCTGGGTCAGCAGGAGGTCGAGTGCCTGCACGTGGGCGACGTCGGTGACCTTGGGCAGCAGCACGACGTCGAGATGGGCGCCCGCGGCCGCGACCACCTCGATGACGTCGGCGTGCGTCCACGGCGTCGTCCAGTCGTTGACCCGCACGCCGCGCAGCTGTCCCGCCCAGCCGTCGGAGGCCAGGGCAGCCGCCGCCCGAGTGCGCGCCTGCGCCTTGGCATCCGGCGCGACCGAATCCTCGAGATCGACGAACACCAGATCGGCGGCCAGGCCCTTGGCCTTCTCGATCATCTTGGCGTTGCTGCCAGGAACCGAAAGGCATGTTCTACGGGGGCGATATCGGTTCTCCACGGCCTTACTCTCTACTCTTTGTGACATGGTGGCGGTGAACAGGGTCTATGCGGCCCGCCTGTCGGGGATGCTGGTACTCGGCCCCGACGGCGAATCGATCGGCCGCGTCCGCGACGTGGTGATCAGCATCGGCATCGGCCGCCAGCAGCCGCGCGTGCTGGGGTTGGTCGTCGAATTGCTCACGCGCAGAAGGATTTTCGTCGGCCTGCTGCGGGTCACGGCCATCGAGCCCGACGCCGTCACGCTCACGACGGCCAACGTGTCGCTGCGCCGGTTCGCTCAGCGTCCCGGTGAGGTCCTCGTCTTCGGGCAGGTGCTGGACAGCCGCGTCCGCGTGCACGATCCCGAGCTCGAACAGCTCGCCGGGGTCGACCTCGTCGTCGTCGACCTGGCCCTCGAACAGATCCGCACCAGGGACTGGGTCGTCACCCGGGTCGCGGTCCGCAGCCACCGCAGGCTGGGCAGGCGCACCGCCGTGCACATCGTCGACTGGCAGAACGTGTCGGGCCTGACGCAGTCGGCGATGTCGTTGCCGGGCCAGGGCGTGGCGTACCTGCTCGCCCAGTTCGAGGGGCAGCGTCCCATCGTGGTCGCCGACGCCATCCGCGATCTGCCCGCCAAGCGGCGCTACGAGGTCGTCAACGCACTCGACGACGAACGCCTCGCCGACGTCCTGCAGGAGCTGCCGGAGAGCGAGCAGGCCGATCTGCTGGGTCGGCTGGACGCCGAACGCGCCGCCGACGTGCTGGAGGCCATGGATCCCGACGACGCCGCCGACCTGCTCGGCGAGCTCGGCGCCTCCCAGGCCGAAGCGCTGCTGGCCCGCATGGACCCCGAGGACTCCGAGCCGGTGCGACGGCTGCTGAAGCATTCGCCCGACACCGCGGGCGGACTCATGACCTCAGAACCCGTCGTCCTGGGGCCCGGCACCACCGTCGCTGAAGCGCTGGCGCGGGTCCGCGATCCCGAACTCACCCCGGCGCTGGCGTCGCTGGTGTTCGTCGTGCGGCCGCCGACCGCGACGCCGACGGGCCGCTACCTCGGCTGCGTGCATCTGCAACGCCTCCTGCGGGAGCCGCCCGCGGCCCTCGTCAGCGGCATCATCGACTCCGACCTGCCGAGCCTGGACCCCGAGACCTCGCTGGCCTCGGTGACGCGCTACTTCGCCGCCTACAACCTCGTCTGCGGTCCGGTGGTCGACGACGAGAAGCACCTGCTGGGCGCGGTCACCGTGGACGACGTGCTCGACCACCTGCTCCCGCACGATTGGCGCGCCCGGCCGGAGGATCCCGACCTACCCGACGCCGGTGAGCTCGCCGACGCCACGCCGGGGCCGGGGGGTCCGTCGTGAGCGATCTGTCGTCGCGGCAGCGCCTCGACACCCCTCGCACCTCGCGGCGGCGGTTCGTCCCGAGGGTCGACATCGAGGCCGTCGGTAAGTTCAGCGAGTCGATCGCCCGGTTCCTGGGCACGGGCCGCTACCTCGCCCTGCAGACCGTCCTGGTGGTCGTGTGGATCGCGTTCAACCTGATGGCGGTCAGCCTGCGCTTCGACCCCTACCCCTTCATCCTGCTGAACCTCGCGTTCTCGACGCAGGCGGCGTACGCCGCGCCGCTGATCCTGCTGGCGCAGAACCGGCAGGAGAACCGGGACCGCGTCTCGCTCGAGGAGGACCGCCGTCGCGCCGAGCAGACGAAGGCGGACACCGAGTACCTCGCGCGCGAGATCGCCGCGTTGCGGATCGCCGTCGGCGAGGTCGTCACGCGCGACTATCTGCGCCGCGAACTGGAGGACCTCCGCGAACTGCTCGACGAGCTGAAGGCCAAGAAGCCCAAGAAGAGTGCGGCGGCCAAGACGCCCCGCGATTGGGATGAGTCCGTCTAGCGCAATGCTGCAACACGCGCCACACGAATGGGTATGGTGGCCTGGTTCACATCGTTTGCCGGCGTCTCGGCTCATCGCGGATCTAGGACGGTTGGGTGCACATCGGAGGACGCTTCAGCAGGCCTGAGGCCACTGAAGCGCTGGCGGCGCTACGCCGTCGCGCACGTGGCGTGACCCGCACACCCGCCTTCGGCGTCGCCGTCATCATCCCCCTCGTGTTGCTGATGGCCGTCGGCGCCTCGGCGCCCACCCCGCGCCACGCCGTGGCCGACGACGGCATCACACCGCTGGCGGCCGTGGCCCGCACGGGTGACGACTCGGGCGTCGTCGTCGTGGCCTCGCCCCGGCTGCCGACGCCGTTCCGCTTCGCCATGGCGACCCTGTCGGCTCCCCCGCCGACCGCCGTCGTGACGTCGACCGGCAACCTGCACATCCCGTCGATCGCGCTGGCCGCCTACCGCAACGCCGAGCGCATGATGGCGCAGGCCTACCCGGGCTGCGGCGTCAGCTGGAACCTGCTCGCCGGCATCGGCCGCATCGAGTCCGGGCATGCCAACAACGGCGCCACCGATGCGAACGGCACGGCGCTGCAGCCCATCCTCGGACCCGTGCTCGACGGCTCGCTGGCGGGCAACGAGGTGATCGTGCAGGCCGTGCAGGCCGGGCGGGTCACCTACGCCAGAGCCATGGGCCCCATGCAGTTCCTCCCCGGCACCTGGGCGCGGTACGCGTCGGACGGCAACGGCGACGGCAAGGCCGACATCCAGAACGTCTTCGACGCCTCGCTGGGCACCGCGCGGTACCTGTGCAGCGGCGGTCTCAACCTCCGCGACCGGTCTCAGGTGCTGACGGCGATCCTGCGCTACAACAACTCGATGGCCTACGCCGCCAACGTGATTGGCTGGGCCGCGGCCTACGCGACGGGCGTGGCGCCCGTCGACCTGCCGCCGATCGGCGTCGCTCCCCCGATCGGGGACGCGCACCTGGTGTCCAACCCCGAGGGCCTCGGACCCGGCATCGGGCTGCCCGCCAACGATCCGCTCGCCGCGCTGGCGCTGTCCGACGTCAACGGCGCCAGCCAGTTGGGCATCCCGCCCGGGCCGGGCGCCGGCGTACCTCCGGCACCGCAGCAGAACTGCCAGGTCTTCTGCCTGACGCCCCCGGCCGTCGTCGCGCCGCCGCAGCAGAACTGCCAGGTGTTCTGCCTGACCCCGCCGGCCGGGTCGGCGCCCGAGGCGGCGCCGGTGGGACAGCTCCCGCCGCCACCGTTCGGCGCGCCGCCGGCCTTTGGCGCACCGCCGGCCGCCCCGCCGCCGCCGTTCGCCCCGCCGGCCGCCCCGCCGCCGTTCGCCCCGCCGGCCGCCCCGCCGCCGTTCGCTCCGCCGGCCGCCCCGCCGCCGTTCGCCCCGCCGGCCGCCCCGCCGGTTGCGGAGTCACCCGTGCCCGCGTCGCCGACCGCCCCGGTGTCCCCCGCGCTGCCGTCGCCCACGGGCCCGGTGCCCGGTCCGTCCAACTGAGGGCTGCGCCTACACTCGGCGATGATGTCACCGCACACCCCCACCGCCGCCGACGGTCTCGAATCGGCCGTTCGGTCGGCCCTGTCGAAGGTCGTCGACCCCGAGCTGCGCAAGCCGATCACCGAGGTCGGCATGGTCAAGGACGTGTCGGCCGACGCGGCCACCGGAGCCGTACACGTCGAGATCTACCTGACGACGTCGGCGTGCCCGAAGAAGACCGAGATCACCGACCGCGTCAAGCAGGCCGTCGTCGACGTCCCCGGCACCGGCGCGGTCACGGTCACCCTCGACGTCATGAACGACGAGCAGCGGGCCGAACTCCGCAAGCAGCTGCGCGGCGACTCGCGCGAACCGGTCATTCCCTTCGCCCAACCCGGCTCCCTGACGCGCGTGTACGCCGTGGCCTCCGGCAAGGGCGGCGTCGGGAAGTCCAGCGTCACGGTCAACATCGCGGCGGCGCTGGCGGCCCGCGGGCTGTCGGTGGGCGTGCTCGACGCGGACATCTACGGGCACTCGGTCCCACGCATGATGGGCACGAACGACCGTCCCACCCAGGTCGATTCGATGATCCTGCCGCCCGTCGCCCATGACGTGAAGGTCATCTCGATCGCGATGTTCACCCAGGGCAACACGCCCGTGGTGTGGCGCGGTCCGATGCTGCACCGGGCCCTGCAGCAGTTCCTCGCCGACGTCTACTGGGGCGACCTCGACGTGCTGCTCCTCGACCTGCCCCCCGGCACCGGCGACATCGCCATCTCGGTGTCCCAGCTGATTCCCGGCGCCGAGATCCTCGTCGTGACGACGCCTCAGCTCGCGGCGGCCGAGGTCGCCGAACGGGCGGGGGCGATCGCCCTGCAGACGCGCCAGCGCATCGTCGGCGTCGTGGAGAACATGTCCGGTCTGACGCTGCCCGACGGCACGGTCATGAACCTGTTCGGCGAGGGCGGCGGCAAGAAGGTGGCCGAGAGCCTCACGCGGTCGATCGGCGCCGACGTCCCACTGCTCGGCCAGGTGCCGCTCGACCCCGCGCTGGTGGGTGCGGGTGACTCCGGCGTGCCGCTGGTCATCAGCGCGCCGGACTCCGCGGCGGGCAAGGAACTGCGCTCGATCGCCGACGCCCTGACGACCCGCAAGCGCAGCCTGGCGGGAATGTCGTTGGGCCTCAACCCCGTTGGCCGCTAGGTCGCGTCGCTGTCGAAGGGCGTGACGCCGGGCGTGCGGGGTTCGGCGGGAGCCGGCATGCCGTTTGACGAGCCCGCGCCGTTGAGGGACCCCGCGCCGTTCGTCGGGGGCATGGGTTGCGTCACGGGCTTGTCGAAGTTGCCGGTCAGGAACGAGTCGTCGCCGTCGAGCAGGTGCTTGGTGATCGCCGCCCGCGGCGTCATGCCCCTGAGCTTCTGGAGTTCGCTCAGCGGCTGACGGAGATCTTCGAACTCCGGCCCGAGGTCTTCCCGCAATTGGCTGGTGGCGCCGCTGAGGTACTCGCGCACCTGTTTGAGGGTCGTGGTCGTCCAGCGGATGGCCCCGGGTAGCCGTTCGGGCCCCAGGATCACCAGACCCGCCACGACGAGCACCAGCATCTCGCCCCAGCCGATGTTGCCGAACATCGTCAGGCGGCGGGGTTGTCGGCGGTCGGGTTCACGGTCAGGGTGACGGGTCGCCCGTCGCGCAGCACCTGGATCGGCGCGTCCTGGCCGATCTTGAGCTGACGCACCGCCACGACCATCTCGTCGGCGTCGGCGACCTTGCGATCGCCCACCTTGACGACGACGTCGTTCTCCTTGATGCCCGCGCGGTCGGCGGGCCCGCCGGCGACGACGTTCTTGACCAGTGCGCCGGATGCGGTGTCGTTGCTCACCGACACGGCGTTAAGGCCGAGCGTCGGGTGCGACATCTTGCCGTCCTTGATGAGGCTCTCGACGACTTCCTTGACCTCGTTGACCGGGATCGCGAACCCGAGCCCACTTGCGCTGTCCGACAAGGACTTTCCGGCGGTGTTGATCCCGATGACCTCGGAGTTCATGTTGATCAGCGGACCGCCGGAGTTGCCGTGGTTGATGGACGCGTCGGTCTGCACGCCGTCGATCACGGTGTCGGTGTCCGAGCCGTCGCCCGACAGCGGGACGGGCCGGTGCAGCGCGCTGATGATGCCCTGGGTGACGGTGCTGCGCAGGCCCAGTGGCGCGCCCGCCGCGATGACCTCCTCGCCGACGCGGAGCTTCTCCGAGTCGCCCAACCGGGCCACCACCAGGTTGTCGACGTTGTCGACCTTCAGCACCGCGAGGTCGGTCTTGGGGTCGCGGCCGACGAGGTTGGCGGGCACCTCGTGACCGTCGTTGAAGACCACGGAGATCTGGTAGTCGGCCGGACTCTTCGCGGCATCGGAGATGACGTGGTTGTTGGTCACGATGTAGCCGCGGCCGTCGATGACCACGCCGGAACCCTGCGATCCCTCACCCTTGCTGAGGGCCTCGATGGTGACGACCGAGTCGGCGACGTCCGCCGCCACCTTGGCAAATCGGCTGGTCGGCTCCTGCTCGTCCCTGGCCCCGGTCTGAAGGGTCACCTTGGACGTCGTGAAGGCCGGGATGATCTCGGCGGTCTTGTTGCCGATGACGCCACCGATCCCACCGATCACCAGCGCGACGATGACGATGATCCCCAGCGCCACCCACGACACCCGGCCGCCGAACAGCACGTCGCGCACGCCGAGTTTGCCCACGGGACCCGAGGCCGGGGCCGACGGGCCGGGCGGGGGCTGGGCCGGCAGCCCGAGCGACGGCACGGCCGACGGGTCGCGCCACGGGTCGGCGGGCTCGTCGGGCAGCCCACGCTCGTGCTCGGCCTGCAGGGCGCCGGCGTCGGCGGGGTGGCGCTGCAGGCTGTCCGACGCGCTGGCGGGCCGGCCGAACGCGTCGGCGAGCACCGGATCGGGGGCCTGGTCGCGCGGGGTGTACTCGCCCTGGTCCTGATGCTCGGCGGCGTTCAGGAACGATCCGGTGACGCCGTCGGGCCGTCCGAATGCGCGCGTCTGCGCGGGGTCGACGGGCGGCCGCGAGACGGGCCGCGGCTCCATACGAGGACGATTGCCGGACTGGTCCTGGTTGGTCACCCGTGTTCACTCTCCGTAAAGGCGCGCGACCCTGTCGACGCACGCCACTGCCTGTGGCCCCACACCCTACCGGCGCTTGCGACGGGCACGCTGTGCGTCGTCGGCGAGCGGTGTGCCCAGGTCGTCGGCGGGAGGCTCCGGCGGGGCGTGGTGCGGGATCTGGGACAACGCGCCGAGCAACGACGTCGGGATGGCGATCGGATTCGAGTCCCGCAATGCGGCGCGCGCTTGCCCCTGGGCGTCGACCTCGGCCGAGCACTGCGGGCAGAGCGACATGTGGTGCGCCGCGCGCAGATGCGCGCTCATGCGCAGTTCGCCGTCGACGAACGCCGCGATGGCCTCGGTGGACAGGTGCTCGGTGGAGCCGAACCGGCGCGGGCCGACCGGCTGGTCGCTCTGCGACGCGAACTGGGTCGGCAGCCAACTGAATGCGCGGCGGAAGACGTGTGCCGGGTCGGCCATCGACCAGCTCCTCTCGCCCGTGACATGGTCTGTTCGGTTCAGTTCACCACACTCCAGCGCGTGCTGATTCGAATCTAGCGCGGCTGGTCGCCACGGACACCCCGGGAATTGACGCGGGCGAATCAGAACGAGGCGGCGGTCGCGTCCGCGAAGGCCTCGGGATGCTTTGCCAGGTACTCCCGCAGCGCTTGGCGCCCACGGTGGATGCGGCTGCGCACGGTGCCGAGCTTGACCCCCAGGGTCGCGCCGATCTCCTCGTAGGACAGACCCTCGATGTCACACAGGACGACGGCCGCACGGAACTCCGGCGGCAGCGAGTCCAGCGCCGCCTGCAGATCGGGGCCGAGGCGCGAATCATGGTAGATCTGTTCGGGATTCGGCTCGTCGGCAGGCACGCGGTCGTAGTCCTCGGGCAGCGCCTCCATGCGGATGCGGCTGCGGCGGCGGACCATGTCGAGGAACAGGTTCGTCGTGATGCGGTGCAGCCAGCCCTCGAACGTGCCCGGCTGGTAGTTCTGCACCGAGCGGAACACGCGAATGAACGTCTCCTGCGTCAGGTCCTCGGCGTCGTGCTGGTTGCCGGAGAGGCGGTAGGCCAGGCGGTAGACGCGGTCGGCGTGCTGACGGACCAGTTCGTCCCAGGACGGCATCGTGGCCTTGTCGCCGGTGGCGTCGAAGACGGCGGTGCCGGACAACTCCTCGGCCGGTTCGACCCAGTCGGCGTCACCCTGCTGGGCGAAGTGCGACATGAAAACCGGGGACGTGCTCGTGGTGGTCGTCGGATCCTCCAGATCGATCGGGTGGGCCAACTCGCGCGAGGCGGCTGGCCCGGTGGCGTCGGCCACGTCGTTCGACGTCGGCGCGACACCCGCGGCAACTGCATCGTCGCCATGGATATTCCCGGGTGCCCAGCTGTCGCCACGTTCCATGCGCCAACGCTCTCCTGCCCTCGTGAGGTCCGCATATGAGCAAACTGAACTTTTCCTGAGAAAGTGTCTTTCCCACCGCGGGAACTGCGGAAACCCCTCGATGCGGGACGCAATGTCGCGGGTGGGACGCGGGCGTGTCGGGGCGCCCGCCGCTGAGGATTCGCTCTACGCTTCGCCCATGGCCAGCAGCGACGACTCCGCCGGTCCGGACGCCAGGGCGAGCCGCGCCGACGCCATCGTCGCGCATGCCGAGAACTCCATCACCGAGGACGCCCTGACCGCGGCCGCCCGGGAGCGCGCGGTGGACAGTGGCGCCGGCGCCGTCACGCCCGCGGTCGGTGCGCTGCTCAGCGTGCTGGCCAAGATCGCCGGCGCCAAGGCCGTCGTCGAGGTCGGCACCGGGGTCGGCGTCAGCGGGCTGTGGTTGCTGTCGGGGATGCGCGAGGACGGCGTGCTCACCACCATCGACGTCGAGCCCGAACATCAGCGCCTCGCCAAGCAGGCCTTCGCCCAAGCCGGCATCGGACCCTCGCGCACCCGGCTGATCAGCGGGCGCGCCCAAGAGGTGCTGACCAGGCTGGCCGACGAGTCCTACGACCTGGTGTTCATCGACGCCGATCCCGTCGACCAGCCGCAATTCGTTGCCGAGGGCGTGCGGCTGCTGCGCTCGGGCGGCGCCATCGTGGTCCACCGCGCCGCGCTGGGCGGCCGCGCCGGTGACGCCGCGGCCCACGATCGCGACGTCACCGCGGTGCGCGAGGCGGCACGCCTCATCGCCGAGGACGAACGGCTGACGCCGGTGCTGGTGCCCCTCGGCGACGGCCTGCTCGCCGCCGCCCGCGACTGACTTCTCCTCCCTCCCCCCGGCGCCCGCCCTCTTTCTCCGCCGAGCAGCCGCAAATGTGGGCAAATCCTCGGCGTGTCGCGCACGTTTGCGGCTGCTCGCGGGAGGCATTGACAGCTGGCTGAACGTGCGTTTAGCCTATTGAACGTGCGTTCAGCCGACGACCTGACGACCACCGCCCGCATCCGCGACGCGGCGATCGAGCAGTTCGGCGAGCACGGGTTCGACGTCGGACTGCGGGTGATCGCCAAGGCCGCGGGCGTCAGCGCGGCGCTGGTGATCCACCACTTCGGCTCGAAGGAAGGCCTGCGCCAGGCGTGCGACGACGTCGTCACCGAGTCCATTCGCACCGCCAAGAGCGAGTCCCTGCAGTCGGCCGACCCCGCCGCGTGGTTCGCGCAACTGGCCGAGATCGAGTCGTTCGCGCCGCTGATGGCCTACCTGGTGCGCAGCCTGCAGTCCGGCGGCGACTTGTCGAAATCGTTGTGGCGCACCATGATCGACGATGCCGATCGCTACCTCGCCGACGGTGTGGCCGCAGGCACCATCAGGCCAAGCCCGGACCCTCGGGCGCGCTCGAGATTCCTGGCCATGACCGGCGGCGGCGGCTTTCTGCTCTACCTGCAGATGCACGACCGACCCACCGACATCCGCGCCGTGCTGCACGACTACGCCCAGGACATGGTCCTGCCCGCGCTCGAGGTCTACACGCACGGACTGCTCGCCGACCCGACCATGTACGAGGCCTTCGCGGCCCAGCAGGCCGCCGGCATCCCGATCGCCACCACGACGCAGGAGGACCGATGAGCGACGCACCTGCCATCGACGCCCGCGGCCTGACCAAGCGGTTCGGTCGCACGCGCGCACTCGACGGCCTCGACCTCGTCGTGCAGGCAGGCGACGTGCACGGCTTCCTCGGCCCGAATGGTGCGGGCAAGTCGACGACCATCCGCATCCTGCTCGGCCTGGTGCGTGCCGACGGCGGCCACGTCACGCTGCTGGGCGGCGACCCGTGGCACGACGCCGTCGCCCTGCACCGCCAGATCGCCTACGTGCCCGGCGACGTCACCCTGTGGCCGTCGCTGACCGGCGGTGAGACCATCGACCTACTGGCCCGCATGCGCGGCGGCATCGACGAACGCCGGCGCGCGGAACTCGTCGAGCGGTTCGAACTCGATCCGTCGAAGAAGGCCCGCACCTACTCCAAGGGCAACCGCCAGAAGGTCTCCCTCGTCTCGGCGTTCGCCTCCCGGGCCAGGCTGCTGCTGCTCGACGAGCCGAGCACCGGCCTAGACCCGTTGATGGAGAACGTCTTTCGGCAGTGCGTCGTCGAGGCCCGTGCCGGCGGCGCCACGGTCCTGCTGTCCAGTCACGTGCTCGCCGAGACCGAGGCGCTGTGCCAACGCGTCACGATCATCAGGGCGGGCACCACCATCGAGAGCGGCACGCTGGCCGACATGCGGCATTTGTCCCGCACGTCGATCACGGCCGAGATGATCGGTGCGCCAATTGATCTCAGCCGGATCGCCGGGGTCACCGACGTCCGCGTCGACGGTCGGACGCTGCACGCGAACGTGGACGACGCGAGCCTGGCCGAGGTCGTCAAGGCACTCGGCGACGCGGGCGTCCGCAGCCTCGTCAGCCGTCCCCCGACGCTCGAGGACCTGTTCCTACGCCACTACGGCGTCGGTGCGTCCGCCGGGGCGGTGACCTCGTGACCGTGCTGGACCGGCCGCACCCCGCCCACGCCGCGCCGCGCCACGGGCCGAACCTCTCGGGAACCGCTGTCCTGCTTCGCCTTCTGGCCCGTCGGGACCGCATCGTGGCGCCGCTGTGGGTGGCCGTGCTGTCGATCCCGCCGGGCGCGGTCTACGTGACGAGCATCGCGGCCGTCTATCCGACGCAGGCCGACCGGGCCGCCTTCGCCGCCACCATCATGGCCAGTCCCGCCCAGCGCGCGCTGTACGGCGTGGTCGGCGGTGACAGTCTTGGTGCCACGGGCATCTGGAAGGCGGGCATGCTGCACGTGCTGCTCGCCGTGGCGGTGATCCTGACCGTCGTCCGGCACACGCGTGCCGACGAGGAGTCCGGCCGCACCGAGCTCGTCGACTCGACGGCCATCGGTCGCTACGCCGGTCTCACTGCGGCGCTGCTGTTCTCGTGCGGGGCGTCGCTCGCGACCGGGCTGATCGCGGTGCTCGGCCTGCTGAGCGCCGACGTGCCCGCGGCGGGATCGCTCGCCTTTGGGCTGGCGCTGGCCGGGACGGGTCTGGTCTTCACCGGCGTCGCCGCGGTGACCGCCCAGCTCTCACCGAGCGCGCGCACCGCCCGCAGCATCGCATTCGCCATGCTGGCAACGGCTTTCACGCTGCGGGCGATCGGCGACGCCGGCTCGCGGGCTACCTTCCTGTCCTGGCTGTCGCCCCTGGGCTGGTCGCTTCAGGTGCGGCCGTACACCGGCGACCGGTTCTGGGTGCTGCTGCTGCACGTCGCGTCCACGGTGCTGCTCGTCGTCGTCGCCTACCGGTTGTTGGCGCACCGCGACGTCGGTGCGGGCCTGCTCGCCGACCGGCCGGGAGCGCCGCGGGCCGGCCGGACGCTGCGCGGTGCGTCGACCCTGGCGTGGCGACTGCACCGCGGCTCGCTGGTGCTGTGGACCATCGGACTGAGCTGCTACGGCCTGCTGATCGGAAGCGTCGCCCACGGCGTGGGCGACGAGATCGGCGGCGCCCGCGAGGTCATCGCCCGGCTCGGCGGCTCCGACCGCACGGAACAGGCGTTCCTCACCGTGGCCTTCGGCCTGCTCGGGATGGTGGCCGCGGCATTCGCCATCTCGGTGGCGCTGCGACTGCATCAGGAGGAGGCCGGCCAGCGCGCCGAGACCCTGCTGGCCGGCGCGGTCAGCCGAAACCGTTGGCTGGCAAGCCATCTGGCGTGCGCCCTGGGCGGTCCGGCGTTCGCGCTCCTGACAGCCGGGGTGCTCGCCGGGTTGACGTACGGCGCCTCGACGGGCGACGTCGAGGGCAGGCTCCCGGTCGTGGTGGGCATGGCCGCGGTGCAACTGCCCGCGGTCTGGCTGTTGGCAGCCGTGACCGTCGTCCTGTTCGGCGCGGCGCCGCGCGTCACGCCCGCGGCATGGGCCGTCCTCGTCGCGTTCGTCGCGCTGTATCTGCTGGGCTCGCTGGCTGATTCACCACACTGGCTGCTCGACCTCGAGCCCTTCGCCCACCTCCCCCACGTCGGCCTCGGCGACTTCCGGCCCGCGCCGCTGCTGTGGCTGTCGGCCATCGACGGCGTCCTGATCATCCTGGGCGCCATGGCATTTCGGCGCCGCGACCTCCGCTGACGAGACGGCCGCGAACGACCATCCGTCCGGTGCAGCGGGTCGTCATCCCCGGCACGAGGTGTCGGCATCATGCATCGTGAGGCACTGACGCTAACCTGAGTCGTGCGCACCACCATCGACCTCCCCGATGAACGGCAACCCCAGACGCAGGCCATCGCCCGAGACACGCGACGGACCTCGAGCGAGGACGTGCCGGCCCGCCGGCTCGCGGCCGCCGGACGTTCCGACGTCGGTACGCTCAGCTCGTGATCGAGCGGCCGTGCCCCGGCGGCGGCAAGCCGTGGACCGTCGACATCGCGGGCAAACCGATCTGCCCGCGCTGCCGCCGCGCGCTCAGTACCGTGGCGGGCAAGGGCAAGACGGTGCAGAACACTCCGCGGGTGCCTGCGCACGAGCGACCGGGGCGCGGTCAGCGCCGCGCCCCGACTCGCTAGATCCAGATGCCCTTGCCGACGGCGACGACGCCACCGGCGCTGATGGCGAACCGCTCGCGATCGCGCTCCAGGTCCACGCCGACGTGTTCGCCCGGCCCGACGACGACGTTCTTGTCGAGGATCGCGTGGCGCACCACGGCGCCGCGGCCGATCCGCACGCCGGGCATCAGCACACTGCCCTCGACGATCGCACCGTCGTCGATGACGACGTTCGACGACAGCACGGAATTGCGGACGGACGCCGCCGAGACGATGCTGCCCGCTCCGACGACCGACTCCTGGGCAGAGCCGCCGTTGACGAACTTGGCGGGGGCGAGGTTCTCCGGTTCTCCGCGGATCGGCCAGCGCCGGTTGTACAGGTTGAACACCGGGTGCACGGACACCAGATCCATGTGGGCGTCGTAGAACGCGTCGAGTGTCCCGACGTCGCGCCAGTAGCCGTGATCGCGCTCGGTGGAGCCGGGGACCTCGTTGTCGTTGAAGTCGTAGACCGCAGCCATCCCGTCGCGCACCAGCCGCGGAATGATGTCGCCGCCCATGTCGTGGTCGGAGTGGTCGTCCTCGGCGTCGGCCTTGATCGCGTCGACGAGCACCTTGGTCGTGAAGATGTAGTTGCCCATCGACGCGTAGGTCTGCTCGGGATCGTCGGGCGTGCCCGGGGGGTCGGCCGGCTTCTCGATGAACTCCCGGATCAGCCCCGAGTCGTCGGCGTCGATGCAGCCGAAGGCCGTGGCCTCGGCCCGCGGCACGCGGATCCCCGCCACCGTCGCGCCGGCGCCGCTCTCGATGTGGAACTGGAGCATTTGCTCGGGATCCATGCGGTAGATGTGATCGGCGCCGAACACCACGACGTAGTCGGGATCTTCGTCGTAGATCAGGTTGAGCGACTGCAGGATCGCATCACCGGATCCGGTGTACCAGCGAGGCCCGAGCCGCTGTTGCGCGGGCACCGGGGTGATGTACTCCCCAGCAAGCCCAGAAAGCCGCCAGTTCTGGGAGATGTGACGGTCCAGCGAATGCGACTTGTATTGGGTGAGAACGCAGATCTTCAGGTAGCGCGCATTCACCAGGTTCGACAGCACGAAGTCGATGAGTCGATAGGCCCCACCGAAGGGAACCGCGGGTTTGGCGCGGTCCGCCGTCAACGGGTACAACCGCTTGCCCTCACCGCCGGCCAGGACGATGCCCAGGACTTGTGGCAGTTCCTTCATGGGGTCAAACCTATCGGCCACCAGGGGCCGAGGCTAGGCATTGACGCTATTGGCCCTGGAATGGGGCGTGGCGAGATGTCGGTTTGCCGGTCAAGACAATTGGGGGTGACACGCCCACTGGCCTGCCCACGGTGAACTACGGTCGTGTCCATGCGAGTGGCGATGATGACGCGCGAATACCCACCTGAGGTCTACGGCGGAGCGGGGGTCCACGTCACCGAACTCGTCGCCCAGCTGCAGCACATGTGCGACGTCAACGTCCACTGCATGGGCAAGCCGCGGCCCGATCAACCCGACGTGCACGTCGCCGCACCCGATCCCGCCCTCGACGGCGCCAATCCGGCGCTGACGACGCTGTCCGCGGATCTGGTGATGGTCAATGCCGCCGCGGGCGCCACCGTCGCGCACTCGCACACCTGGTACGCCGGCCTGGCGGGTCACCTCGCCGCGCTGCTGTACGGCATTCCCCACGTGCTGACGGCGCATTCGCTGGAGCCGATGCGGCCGTGGAAGGCCGAACAGCTCGGCGGCGGCTACCGGGTGTCGTCGTGGGTCGAGCGCACCGCGGTCGAGGCGGCGGACGCCGTCATCGCCGTGAGCTCCGGCATGCGCGAGGACGTCCTGGCCACCTACCCCGCGCTGGACCCGGATCGAGTGCACGTGGTGCGCAACGGCATCGACACCGAGAAGTGGTATCCCGTCGCGTCGGGCGCGGGCGGTGAGACGTTGGCGCGCATCGGCGTCGACCCGTCGCGGCCCATCGTGGCCTTCGTCGGACGGATCACGCGGCAGAAGGGTGTCGCGCACCTGGTGGCGGCGGCGCATCAGTTCGCCCCGGAGGTGCAGCTCGTGCTGTGCGCAGGCGCCCCGGACACCCCGGAGATCGCGGCCGAGGTCGGTGGCGCCGTGGAGGAGCTGGCCGCCGCGCGCAGCGGCATCTTCTGGGTGCAGGAGATGCTGCCGGGTGATCAGATTCGCGAAATACTGTCAGCGGCAACGGTTTTCGTGTGCCCTTCGGTATACGAGCCGCTGGGCATCGTCAACCTCGAGGCGATGGCGTGTGCGACGGCGGTGGTCGCCTCCGACGTCGGCGGCATCCCCGAGGTCGTCGCCGACGGCGAGACCGGTCTGCTGGTCCACTACGACCCCGCCGATGCGGCGGGCTTCGAGAGCCGCCTGGCCGAGGCCGTCAACGAGCTGGTCGCCGATCCCGAGCGAGCCGATCGCTACGGCCGCACGGGCCGCCAGCGCTGCATCGACGAGTTCTCCTGGGCCCGGATCGCCGAGCAGACCCTGGAGATCTACCGACTGGTGTCCAGTTAGGAGCGACGCGGCGCGTGGCCGTCAGGCCGTGACGTTCTTCAGTTCGTCGCCGAGTGCGGCGGCTTCGTCGGGGGTGAGTTCGACGACGAGGCGCCCACCGCCCTCCAGTGGTACTCGCATCACGATGCCCCGCCCCTCCTTGGTTGCTTCCAGAGGACCGTCTCCGGTCCGGGGCTTCATCGCCGCCATCGAGTGCTCCCTTCCGCAGTGCTCCGGCCCGCCGGGGATGAACCGGGCGGATCGGGTTGGGCCGGACTGCCCACTCGGCGACAGCACACGGCGTTGAACTGATCTTCGCCCCATTGTTCCCTATCCGGACGCTTCGGTGTGCAAAGACCCGACTTAGACGCTGCGTGCCACGCTGGGAACCCAGCAGGACTCGAGATGGTCGTCCACCATCCCCGTGGCCTGCATCAGTGCGTATGCCGTCGTCGGGCCCACGAATTTGAAGCCGCGCCGTTTGAGGTCCTTCGCCATCGCCGTCGATTCCGGGGTGACGGCGGGGACGTCGGACATCGCGTGCGGGCGCGGGCGCGGAGCGGGCGCGAAGGACCACAACAGTTCGCTCAGATCGACGTCGAGGGCATCGACGGCCCGCGCGTTGGCGATGGTCGCCTCGATCTTCGCGCGGTTGCGGACGATCCCCGCGTCGGCCATCAAACGCTCCACGTCGTCGTCGCCGAAGCGCGCGACCTTGGCCGCGTCGAAGTCCGCGAATGCGCGCCGGAAGTTGTCCCGCTTGCGCAGGATGATGAGCCACGACAGGCCACTCTGGAACGCCTCGAGGGTGACCCGCTCGAACAGTTCGCGGGCGCCGCGCAGCGGCCTACCCCACTCCTGATCGTGGTAATCGCGGTACAGCACCGAGTCGGCCGTCGCCCAGCGCTCCCCCGTGAAATCGGCCCAGGCGCAACGGATTCGGCCGTCGCCGTCGAGCACCGCGGTCATGACTCGTCGCGTCGCTCGGCGCGTCCGGTCAGCGCGCCCTCCTGCTCGTCGACGCCCTCGGGCTCGGCCGCGGCGTCGGAGTCGGGCACGAAGTCGTCCACGCCGTAGGCGGCCCGCAGCGCGGCGACCTGGCCGTGCAGCTGGTCGAGTTCCTGGCCCAGCCGGTCGAGCACCCAATCCACCTCGGACACTTTGTAGCCGCGCAGGGTCTGGGTGAACTTGAGCGCCTCCACGTCGGCGCCGGTCACCTCGGAGGCGGGCAGCGCGGTGGCGGTGGTGGCGCGCGGCAGCGGTGGCAGCCGTTCACCGCGCCCGAAGAGCACGCTGCCGACGCCGAAGAGCACGATCGCCACCAGGATCAGCACGACCAGGTACAGAAGGATCAACGTCACGACGTCGATACTGCCGGAACGGTCCGACAGCGCGCTCAGCGAGGGCGCAGCGTGACCATCGGCGGCCGGTCGGCCAGCGAGACCGTCGAGGTGCGCGCGGTGTAGTCCTCGCCGTCGGCGTAGAACTGCGTCAGCCCGACGCCGGAGTCCGGCACGCCGCAGCGCGACAGCAGGGTCGCGATCACCTGGCGGCTCATCGCCGCCAGCTCGGTCAGCGGACGGTTGCGGTGCGTCCGCACCCCGAGGTTGACCTGGGCGATGGCATCGAGGCCAAGCCGGTCGTAGGTGTCGATCAGCAGGCCGATCTCCACCCCGTAGGCCGGCGCGAACGGCAGCGCCGTCAGCAGCTCACGGGTGCCCGCGTACTCGCCTCCGAGGGGCTGCAACAGGCACGTCAGCTCGGGGCGCAGGGCCGCCAGCAGCGGGCGGGCGACCAGCTCGGTGACCCGGCCGCCACCGTTGGCGTCCTCGCTGCCGCTGACCTTGAGCGGGCGCCGGTAGAACCCCTTCACCAGGTGGACGCCGTCGGTCGTCAGCAGGGGTCCCAGCAACTTGGGCACGAACATCGGATCGGGATCGATGAGGTCGGAGTCGACGAACGCCACCAGGTCCCCGGTCGTGGCGGCGAGCGAACGCCACAGCACCTCGCCCTTGCCCGGCTGCGGGGCGACCTCGGGCAGCGCGGCCTCCCGGCTGACCACCCTGGCGCCGGCGGCCACGGCGCGGATCTCGGTGTCGTCGGTCGAGCCGGAGTCCAGCACGACGATCTCGTCGACCAGGCCGCCGAGCAGCGGCGTGATGGTGTCGACGACCGAGGCGACGGTCTCCTCCTCGTTGAGCGCGGGCAGCACCACCGAGACGGTCCGGCCCGCCTTGGCGGCCTCCAGCTCGGCGACCGTCCAGCTCGGCCTGCGCCACGTGCGGTCGGTCAGCCACGGATGACGGTCCACGGCCTGCGCCGAGTCGAGTTCGGGTACGAGGCTCATGACAGTCCCCTCACGGTCCGCGCCGGTGGGCGCACGCCCTGGATCGACGCGACCATCTCCAGCACGCGTCGGGTGGGCCCCACCTCGTGGACGCGGAACATCGCCGCACCGGCGTGCGCGGCGAGTGCGGTCGCGGCCAGCGTTCCCTCGAGGCGTTCGGTCAAGCCCACTCCCAGAGTCTCCCCGACGAAATCCTTGTTGCTCAGGGCCATCAGGACGGGCCATCCAGTGTTTACAAGGTCGTTTACGTGGCGCAACAAAGTAAGACCGTGGTGAGTGTTCTTGCCAAAGTCGTGCGTCGGATCGATCAGAACGGCGTCCCTCGCGACGCCCGCGGCGACCGCCCGCTCGGCGGCGGCGGTCACTTCGGCGACGACGTCGTCGACCACGCCGCGCTCGGTCAGGCCGTAGTTCACGCGGAACGGCCGGGTGCGTGGCACCGCGCCACCGGTGTGCGAGCACACCAGCCCGGCGCCGAATTCGGCGGCCACTTCGGGCAGCCCCGGATCCGAGCCACCCCAGGTGTCGTTGATGAGGTCGGCGCCCGCGGCACACGCCTGCTTGGCCACCGTCGCCCGCCACGTGTCGACGCTGATCAGTTGGTCGGGATAGGCGGCCCGCAACCACTCGATGAACGGGACGACCCGCGCGATCTCCTCGTCGGCGTCGACGACGTCCCCCGGGCCGGCCTTGACCCCGCCGACGTCGACCACGTCGGCCCCCTCGGCGACCACCCGGTGCACGGCGGCCTTGGCCGCCTCGTCGGTGAAGGTGGCTCCGCGGTCGTAGAACGAGTCCGGCGTCCGGTTGACGATCGCCATGATCATGGCGCGATCACCGGCTACGGGACGGCCGAGAAACGTCGCCTGCATGCCATCCAGGCTACGGCCGCTCCGCCGCGGCGCGATTCGTGTCGTCGTGGTCGCGGTCGGCGCTCCTAGAACGACACGAATCCACGCGATTCGTCAGGACTTGGGACGCTTGCCGTCGGCCACCTCGGCCGGGTACTCGTCGTAGAACTCGACGTAGCCCTCGTCGCGGCCTGCCAGCACGTAGATCGGATCGTCGATCTGGCCGGCGTCCTCGTCACCCTCGCCGGTGTTGCCGCCGTAACCCTCCTTGCGGAGGTCGACCTTCTGGCTCTTGAACGTCGAGGTGTGCGCCAGCTCGGTGACGATCCTGACGAACAGCGGCACCGCGTACCCGGGCAGGTGCTCGAACGCGGCCTTGGCCAGCGCCTTGCCGTCGAACTTCGCGTCGTCCTTGAGCTGGATGGCGGCCATGCCGGCCTTGCCACCCGCACCCTCGACCTCGACGCCGAACACCGTGGACTCCTCCACCTGCGGGTCGGTGGACAGGGCGGCCTCGACCTCCGTGGTGGCGACGTTCTCGCCCTTCCACCGGAAGGTGTCGCCGAGACGGTCGGTGAACGCGGCGTGCCCGAAGCCCTGCGACCGCATCAGATCACCGGTGTTGAACCAGACGTCGCCGTCCTTGAACGCGTCGCGCACCAACTTCTTCTCGGTGGCGTCCTTGTCGGTGTACCCATCGAAGGGCTGAAAACTGCTGACTTTGCTCAGCAACAGGCCCGGCTGGCCGTTCTTGACCTTGCGCACGCGGCCGTCCTCGCCGCGCTTGGGTCCGCCGCTCTCGTCGTCGTATTCGACGAACGCGATCGGCGACGGGCAGATGCCCGTCGTCTTGTCGACGTTGAAGACGTTGAGGAAGGCGGTGTTTCCCTCGCTGGCGGCATAGAACTCGCACACCCGTGAGATGCCGAACCGCTTGGTGAACTCGTCCCAGATCGCCGGCCGCAGACCGTTTCCCGCGATGACGCGGACGTGGTGCCGGCGATCGGTGTCCTTCTTCGGCTGGTTCAACAGATAGGCGCAGATCTCGCCGATGTACACGAACGCCGTCGCTTCGTAGCGGATGACGTCGTCCCAGAACTTCGACGCTGAGAACGACTTGCCAAGGGCCAGAGTCGATCCCGAGTTCAGCACCGAGGACAGCGCGACCGTGAGCGCGTTGTTGTGGTAGAGCGGAAGGCAGCAGTACAGGGTGTCGTCGGTCGTCAACCGCATGCCGAGCCCGCCGAAGCCGGCCAGCGCCCGCAGCCATCGGTAGTGGGTCATGACGCTGGCCTTCGGCATCCCCGTGGTTCCCGAGGTGAAGATGTAGAACGCCTTGTCCTTGGCCAGGACGGCCGCGGTGGTCGCGGGGTTGGTCGCGGGCGCGGAGGCCGCCGCCTGGATCAGCTCGTCGAGGGTCATGAGCCCGTCGACGTCGGTCTCGCATTCGGTGATGGGCTCGATGAAGTCGGTCTCGGCGACGACGGCCTTGGCGCCGAGCAACCCGAGACTGTGTGCGAGCACCTTGCCGCGCTGGTGGTAGTTCAGCATCCCGGCGACGGCGCCGCACTTGACGACCGCGAGCATCAGCAGCACCGAGTGCGGGGAGTTGCGCAGCATGACGCCGACGACGTCGCCGTGTCCGACCCCGCGGGACGCGAGCACCGCGGCGTAGCGGTTGACCGTCTCGTTGGCCTCGCGGTAGGTCAGTTCCTCGTCACCGAACCGGATGAACGGCTTGTCGCCGTAGCGGGCGGCCCGCTCCTGAAACACCTTGCCGATCGAGGTCTTCGCCGTCGGCCGGGCCAGGAATCCGGTGACCACGCCGCGCGCGATGATGGGGGCGTCCTTCAACAGACCGGGCAATCGCGGGACGATGTCCAGAACGCCAACGCTGCTGCGGGTACCAGATTTCTCGTCGCTCACGGGCCAACCCTATCTAGGTGTGTTCGCCATCATTACTCGGTGCGCACGCGGCCAACGCCGCTTCCACCTCGGAGACCACGATCAGCCGGTCCATCGCGCCCGCACCGACGTAGCCAGTACCCACCAAACTCCGCAGCCATGCCAGCAGGCCGTCGTAGTGCCCGAACGGGTCGAGCATGACGAGCGGCTTGTCGTGCATGCCGAGGTAGCCCGCCGTCCACGCCTCGAAGAACTCCTCGAGCGTGCCGATGCCGCCGGGCAGGACGACGAAGGCGTCGGCCCTGTCCTCCATCACCTGTTTGCGCTCGCGCATGGTGTCGGTGACGAAGAGTTCGTCCGCGTCGACGTCGGCGAGCTCGCGGTGCACCAGCGACTTGGGGATGACGCCGATGGTGTGGCCGCTGTGGGATCGCGCGCCGTTGGCCACCGCACCCATCGCCGACACGTTGCCGCCGCCGGAGACCAAGGTCCACCCGCGGTCGGCGATCGCCTCACCGACGTCGGTCGCCAGCTGCAGCAGGTCCCGGTGCGTCGGGCCGGACGCGCAGTACACGCACACTGCCCACGGGCCGCGCGGTACGGAATCCTCTGGCGGTTCGGCGGGCACCCGTGCAAGGTACCCGGCGAGGGTCGGGCCCATTCGCCGGTGGCCGTGCGCCGGTCGACCTACACTGCGGCGGTGCCGGACGGACCGCAGGGATGCGCCGCCGCCGAGGCGGCCCTCGGTCGCGGCGATCTCGGCGCCGCCGAGGAGTTGGGCCGTGCGGCGCTGCGCGACGGGGAGTCCCTGGCGGCCCGGCTGATCGTGGCGCAGGCGTTGGCGTGGCAGGGCCGCGGTCGCGACGCCGACGCCGTGCTGGCCGAGGTGGACGAAACGGCGCTCGACGAATCCGACCTGATTGCGTGGGCCCTCCCGCGGGCGGCCAATCAGTTCTGGATGCTGGACCAACCCGAGCGCGCCACCGCCTTCCTGCGGACCGTCCGCCGGCGCGTGTCGTCGGACGGGCCGGGCGCGACGCTCGACGCCCTGCTCGGGACGTTCACGATGAACGCGGGCAGCCCCGAACGCGCGATCGAGATCTCGCGAGGGGTGCTGTCGTCGCCGGACGCCGACCAGCAGGCCATCGGGTGGGCGGCGGCCGCGGCGGCTCTGTGCCACGCGCGGATGGGCACGTTCGCCGGCGTCGACGAGTTGGCGGCCAGGGCCAGCGCCGCCGGACACCCCGGTCTGCTGCGCTTCACCAGCGCCTTCGGCCAGACCACTGCCCTGGTGATGTCGGGCCGGCTCGACCGGGCGCAGGCGCTGGCCGAGGAGTTGGCCGACGCGAGCCGTTCGTCACCGCCCGCCCACGCGATCGGTCAGCTCCTGGTCGCCGAGGTGATGATCGCCCGCGGCGACCCGGCCGGTGCGGCGGCGCTGCTGGAGCCCGCCGCCAATGTGCTTGCGCCGACCGGATATTCGTGGGGTCCGCTGGCGTGGATGCTGCTGGCGCAGGCGCTCGGGCAGGCCGGCCTGGTCGCCGACGCGGGGCGCACGCTGGCCCGCGCCGAGTCGCGGCACGGCCTCAAGTCGATGCTGTTCGCACCCGAGCTGTGTCTGGCCCGCGGGTGGGCGGCGGCCGCGCGCGGTGACGGCCCCGAGTCGGTCGGCGCCGCCCACGAGGCCGCCAGGGCCGCCGAGCGCGGAGGACAGGCGGCGGTGGCGTTGCGGGCATTGGTCGACGCGGTGCGCTTCGGGGACACCCGCGCGGTCGACGCCATCGAGCGGTCGACCGTCGACTGCGCCGTCTCCCCGTTGGCGGTCGACTACGCGCGGGCCCTGGCCGCCGGCGACGCCGACGCGCTCGACGCCGCCGCGGAGGCGTTCGACGGCATCGGCATGCACGGCGTGGCCGCGGACGCCGCGAGGCAGGCCGGCGCCGCGCGGCGCTGAGCCCGCACGCGAATTGCCGTCCGGGCCTTGCCTTCACCGGTCATAGGATCGACGCAGTGCCCAGCCCCGACCGACGGAGATCACCGTGAACGAACCCCTCCACGTCGACCCCCGCGGCGTGCGGTCCCTGTCCGAGGTCCACGAACGGGTGGCGGGCGCCATGTCTCAGCTGGCGGGATCGACGCCCGACGTCGGCGCCCTCGAGCGGGCCTACGGAACGATCTCGGCGGCCTTCGTCGCCGCCATGGGCGAGGCGCTGCCGGAGCGTGAGAAGTCGCTACGGGCCACCGGGGCCTCCTCCAGGGACATCGGGGACATGCTGCGCGAGGCCGCCCGCAGGTACGAGCAGGGCGATCGGCAGGGCGCCGAGAACCTCGGGGCGGCGGCGGGCGGTGCCCCACCCGAGCCGGCGGGCCAGGCGGCGCAGGCGGCTCAGGCCGCGCAGGCGGCTCAGGCGGCGCAAGTGGGTCAACAGGTCGGCCAGCAGGTCGGCCAGATCGTCCAGGGTGTCGCGCAGTCGGTGCAGGGCCTCGCGCAGGGGCTCAGCCAACTCCCCGCGCAGATCATGCAGGGCGTGCAGGGCACGCTGCAGTCGACCGCCGAGCACCAGGGGTCCGGTTCGACGCGAAAGACGGTGCACCGCAAAGAGTTCGAGGTCGACCGGGATGACGACGACGAGGACCGCGCCCGCGACGAACCCCGGGAGCACGATACGCGCGACGACCGGCGACGTGCGCCGTCGGTCCATGGCGAGGGTGCCCACCCGGGCAGCGGTGGCGACGGGAGGGCCCCGGTGCCGCCACCTCCCGTCGCACGGCCGCAACCCGCGCAGACGCGTCCGCAGTAGGGCGGTCCCGACCGCGGGGTCAGTCGACCAGGTAGGAGCGCAGCATGTCGGTGACCGCGGTGATCTGGGCGACGTCGACCCGCTCGTCGACCCGGTGCGCCATGTTCGGATCCCCGGGGCCGTAGTTGACGGCGGGAATCCCCAACGCGGCGAAACGCGCGACGTCGGTCCAGCCGTACTTCGCCCGCACCTGACCCCCCGCGGCCCGAACCAGTGCCGCGGCAGCGGGTTTCGCCAATCCGGGGAGAGCGCCGGGGGCGGCGTCGGTGCGTTCGACGTCGACGTCGAGCCCGTCGAGCACCTCGTGCACGTGCGCGGTCGCCTCGTCGACGCTGCGGTCGGGCGCGAAGCGGAAGTTCACCGTCACCGACGCGGCGTCGGGAATGACGTTGCCCGCGATGCCGCCCTCGATGCGCACGGCGGACAACCCCTCGCGATAGGTGCAGCCGTCGATGTCGACGCTGCGGGGCCGGTACGCCGACAGCCGGTCCAGGACGGCGCCGAGTTTGTGAATCGCGTTGTCGCCCAACCAGGATCGGGCCGAGTGGGCACGGGTGCCCGACGTCCGGACGACGAGCCGGATGGTGCCCTGACAGCCCGCCTCGATGAAGCCGCCGGACGGCTCGCCGAGGATGGCGACGTCGGCCTGCAGCCAGTCGGGCAGCTCGCGCTCGATGCGCCCGAGGCCGTTGGCGCTGGACTCGATCTCCTCGCAGTCGTACATCACCAGCGTGACGTCGTGCGACGGTGCGGGGACGGTCGCGACCAGGTGCAGGAACACCGCGTCCCCCGCCTTCATGTCCGACGTCCCGCAGCCCCACAGCTGTCCGTCGACCAGCCGGCTCGGCACGTTGTCGGCGGCGGGCACGGTGTCGACGTGACCGGCCAGCAGCACGCGCGAGGGCCTGCCGAGGTTCGTGCGGGCCAGCACGGCGTTGCCGCTGCGGACGACCTCGTAGGCCGGGGCCTGGGCGCGCAGTGCAGCCTCGATCTCGTCGGTGATCCGCTGCTCGTGGCGGGATTCGCTGGGGATGTCCACCAGGACGGCGGTCAGCTCGATCGGATCGGCCCGCAGGTCGAGCGCCGTGTCGCGGACGCGAGGAGCCGGGGAGGAAGCCACGGTCCTGACGTTAGTCTGGGCGGCGTGACTTCCGCATCAGGCGTCGGCGTGGCCACCATCTCAGCCGACGGAACAGTTCTCGACACGTGGTTTCCCGAGCCGGAGCTCGGCGGCGACGCGGATGACGTCGGCCCCGCAGGCACGAACCGGCTCTCGGTGGCCGAGGTCACCGAGGAACTCGGCGCCCTGACCGGACGCGACGACGAACGCGACGTCGACACCGTCATCGTGCGCACGACGATCGCCTCGCTCGACGACAAGCCAGCCGACGCCTTCGACGCCTATCTGCGCCTGCACCTGCTGTCGCACCGCCTGATCGCACCCCACGGCGCCAACATGGACGGCGTGTTCGGCGTGCTGGCCAACGTCGTGTGGACCAACTATGGGCCGTGTGCCGTCGAGGGCTTCGAGCTCGTGCGGGCACGGCTGCGCCGACGCGGACCCGTCACGGTGTACGGCGTCGACAAGTTCCCGCGGATGGTCGACTACGTCGTCCCGACCGGCGTGCGGATCGCCGACGCGGACAGGGTGCGCCTCGGCGCGCACCTGGCGGCGGGCACGACCGTCATGCACGAGGGCTTCGTGAACTTCAACGCCGGGACGCTGGGCACCTCCATGGTCGAGGGCCGGATCTCGGCGGGCGTCGTGGTCGGCGACGGTTCCGACGTCGGCGGCGGTGCGTCGATCATGGGCACGCTGTCGGGCGGCGGCAAGGAGATCATCTCGATCGGCAAGCGCTGCCTGCTTGGCGCCAATGCCGGGGTCGGCATCTCCCTCGGTGACGACTGCGTCGTCGAAGCGGGTCTCTACGTGACCGGTGGCACGAAGGTCACCACGGCCGACGGTCAGACCGTCAAGGCGCGGGAGCTCTCGGGCGCGAACAACCTTCTGTTCCGCCGCAATTCGGTGTCCGGTGCGGTCGAGGTCGTCGCGCGCGACGGCAGCGGCATCACTCTCAACGAGGCGCTGCACGCCAACTGAAGGCCTACGGGCAGCGCGACACCGTCATCATGGCGACGCCGTGGGCGGGCACCGTCCGTCCGATTCCGCCGGTCGTCCTGGCGTCGGTGTGCGCCCACAGATCGCGCACGGTGAAGCAGTCGCTGCCCGTGAGTCCGACCGCGTGCGCGTCGGTGCGGATGTCGACCGGCGTCGCGCCGGTGTTGAACAGCGCCACCGCGACCGACCCGTTGGCCAGCGGCTTGACGATGACCCGCGCGTCGTCGAGCAGCGGCAGGCCCTGCAGCACCAGCGGATCCTGGTCGACGGCGATGACCTCGCGGTTCGTCAGGATGTCGCGGGTCTGCTCGCTCATCGTCCGCACGTCGTTGCCGGCCAGCAGGGGCGCGGCCAGCATCGCCCACAGCGAGAAGTGCGCACGTTGTTCGACGTCGGTCAGATCGGGTCGCTGCGCCCCCAGTGACATCGTGGGGTGACGCTGGACGAACTCCGTCCAGCCGACGCCGACGACCAGCATGTCGGGGTCGTTGACGTGCCTCGGGCCGTCGTGCGGGGCGACCGGCCCGGCGGCGTCGAAGGCCTGGCTCACCCCCGCCACGCCCTCCGACCACAGCCCCTCGTCGCCCCATGCCGGCACCAGGTCCATCGCGTCGCGACTGACGTCGGCGAGGTGCGACCAGTCGTATTCCTCGCCCGCCTCGGGGTCACCGGAACTGTTGGGGTTGATGCTGTAGACGATGTGACGTCCGGTGGCGCGCAACGCATCTCGCATCGCCGCGAAGTACTTCACCTGTTCGGTGTGGCCGCCGTCGAGCCGACACCAGTCGTACTTCAGATAGTCGACGCCCCAGTTGGCGAACGTGCGCGCGTCGGCCTGCTCGTGGCCGGCGCCGCCGATGCGGGGGTCTTGACCGCAGCCCTGATTGAACGGGCTGTGGTAGATGCCGAGCAGCATGCCGTGGTCGTGGGCGTAGGCGGCGACGGGCGCAATGCCGTGCGGGAACCGCTGCGGATCGGCGCGCAGGTTGCCGTCCGCGTCGCGGGTCGGGGCCGCCCATCCGGCGTCGAGGTTCACGTACCGATAGCCGGCGGCGCGCATCCCCGAGGCCACCATGGCGTCGATGGTCTCCTCGACGGTCTGCTCGGTGAGCGGGATGCCGGAGTTCCACGAATTCCAGCCCATCGGGGGCGTCTGCAGGGGGTGGACGGTGTCGCGGACCGGGGCGCCGCACGCCGCCAGCAGGCCGACGCAGATCGCCAAGCCAGCCAGTCTGCGCACGCGGTCATCCTGACACCGGTGTCTGTGAGTTGGCGGTAAGGCGTCCACGAATCTGCGGGCCGCGCGACGTTCCCCCGGTGGCAACCCACACGGGGTCGGCCTTCGGGGAGCCACCACCGCCGTCCTGGTGGTGAGCGCCGGGGGCGCGAGGGCCCGCGCCGCACCGCGACGTCAGGTGGCCAGTTCCCGCTTCATGACCTTGCCCATGGCGTTGCGGGGCAGGGCGTCCACGATGCGCACCTCGCGCGGGCGCTTGTGCGCCGAAAGCTGCTGTGCCACATGGTCGATGAGCTCCTGGGGCGATCCAGAGCCCACGACGAACGCCACGATCCGCTGGCCGAGGTCGGTGTCGGGGACTCCGACCACCGCGACCTCGTCGACACCGGGGTGCCCCAGCAGCACGGTCTCGATCTCCCCCGCCCCGATCCGGTATCCGCCGGACTTGATCAGGTCGACCGATTCGCGACCGACGATGCGATGCATGCCGTCGCCGTCGATCACCGCGACGTCGCCGGTGCGGTACCACCCGTCGGCGCCGAGGACCTCGGCGGTGGCGTCGGGCCGATTCAGGTAGCCGTCGAACAGCATGGGACCCTGAACCTCAAGGCGCCCAATGGTTTCCCCGTCGTGTGGGACCGCCGCGCCGTCGTCGTCGGTCAACCGGGTCCGCACGCCGTCGAGCGGAAGGCCGACCCAGCCGGGACGTCGTTCGCCGTCGACGAGCGTGCTGAGCGTGATGAGGGATTCGGTGCTTCCGTACCGCTCCACGGGCGCGTGACCGGTGAGCCGGACCAGCTCGTCGAACACCGGCACCGGAAGCGCGGCGCTGCCCGAGACCAGCAGCCGCGCCGAGGACAGCGCCAGGGCCGCGTCCACGTCACCGGCGACGCGCGACCACACCGTCGGGACGCCGAAGTACAGCGACCCGGCCGCCTCGGCGTACGCGGCGGGCGTCGGCTTTCCGGTGTGCACGAAGCGATTTCCGATCCGCAGTGACCCCAGCAGCCCGAGGATCAACCCGTGGACGTGGAACAGCGGAAGGCCGTGCACCAGCGTGTCGTCGGGCGTCCATGCCCACGCGGCGGCGAGCGCGTCGACGTCGGCCGCGATCGCGCGCCTGCTGATGAGCACGCCCTTGGGTGGGCCGGTCGTGCCGGAGGTGTACATCACCAGGGCCGTCGCATCCGGTGACGGCTCGGCATAGCGGTGCCACGACCGGGCGTGCAGCCGCACCGGCACGTGCGGCAGGCCCTCGGGCTCGGCGGGCACCTCGCCCAGCCAGGCCCGCGCGCCGGAGTCGGTCAGGATGTGACGGCGTTCGGCCGCCCCGACGTCGGCGGGCACCGGGACCACCGGGACGCCCGCGATGAGGCAGCCGGTGATCGCGAGCACCGTGGCCGCCGTGGGGGTGGCGAGCACCGCCACCCGGCCTGCGCCCGCAATGCGCTCGGCCACCGCGGTGGCCGCACCGACGAGATCGCTTCGGCTCAGCGTCGCACCGTCGATGCGCACCGCGTCCGCGACGTCGTGCCCGCCGGCGACGATCGACGGGTTCAGAGAGGCCAGCAGCACGTGAGCGAGGCTACCCGCGCGACCGGCGACAATGAACGGATGGACCCCGTCGCGCGCGTCGCCACCCGCATCGTCTACCGCAACGCCTGGATGACCGTCCGCGAGGACGACGTCAGGCGCCAGGACGGCAGTGCGGGGATCTACGGCGTCGTCGACAAGCCGACCTACGCCCTGGTGATCGCGCACGACGGCGAGCGCTACCACCTCGTCGAGCAGTTTCGCTATCCAATTGGCTTGCGCCGCTGGGAGTTTCCGCAGGGTACCGCGCCGGACACCCTGGACGGCCAGGAGCCGACGCCCGTCGAGCTGGCGGCCAGGGAGCTGCGGGAGGAGACCGGGCTGCGGGCCGAGTCGCTGGTCGTTCTCGGCCAGCTCGACGTCGCGCCGGGCATGACCAGTCAGCGGGGCTGGGCGTTCCTGGCGACCGGGCTCACCGCGGGCGACCACGAGCGCGAACTCGAGGAGCAGGACATGCGCAGCGACTGGTTCACCGGCGCGCAGATCGAACGGATGATCCGCGACGGAACCATCACCGATGCGCAGACCATCGCGGCGTGGACGCTGCTGCGGCTAGCGGCGCCCCAGCGACGCGAGACGACGGGCGATGGGGCGCATGACCTTTCGTGAGTTGAAGTAGCCGATGTGCGACACCGGCGTGCGCCCGAGCATGGGCGGTCCCACGTGGACGGCGTGGTCGGCGTCGACCGCGCGGCGATACTGGGCGTTCAGATCCCGCAGCGGATAGGCGATGATGTCGTCCGGATCGTAGAAGTTGACCCATTCCGCCGCGCGCTCGGCGCCCGCGTTCGCGGTGCGGCCGGGTAGCGAGATCGGCGCGTCGAACGAGGGATACCGGACCATCCAGAGCGCGATCGGACTGCCCAGCGTATAGAACCACGTGAGGGTCTCCCCCCGTTCGAGCGCACTCGACGACGAGGACCGGCTCGCGTGCTGCAGGTCGTAGAAGTGGTCGGAGGCGATGACGGTGCCCAGGCTGTGGGAGATGACGCACAGCGGTGCGTCGGGCGCCCGCTCGGCCAGCTTCGCCAGGGCGTCGTCGACGCGGGCGTGGATCGCGTCGTAGTTGACGTTGCTGCCCTCCGCGGTCTGATAGGCGATGACGTCGCCGAGGAAGTACGTCACGGCCCACCGTAGCGTCGCCCAGTGCGCCTTGGGCAAACCCGGCACCCGGCCGAGCACACCGGAGACGACCAGCGGGACCATGGCCAGGTAGGACCCGTTGTCGATGCGGTGGACGAGGCCGTCGAGCCAGCGGACCCACCGCGTGAAACCGTCGCCGAAGGACCGCTCGACGATGGTGTTCAGGCCCCGCGCGACGACGGGGATCCAGTAGGCGGCCTCGATGACGAGATCGTCGGGGTCGGCGCCCGGCACCTTGGCGTATTCGTCGCGCAGCAACGCCATCGCATTCTGCGCGTAGTGCGGGTCCTCGATCTCCACCCCGTGGATGAAGAGGACGGCGATCTTGGTCGACACGGCGGCGCCTCTCAGTTCAGCCACGGCTGGTGCCATGGCGGCAAGTCACCGAGCAGATCGTCGGCCGCGGCCGGCCCCCAGGAGCCGGGGTCGTACTCCTGCACGGGCGGCGGATCGGTGAGCAACGGCTGCAGAATGCGCCAGGTCTCCTCGATCGCGTCTTCGCGACCGAACAGCCGGTGGTCGCCGCCGAGCGCCGCCAGGAACAGCCGCTCGTAGGGTTCCATGGGTTCGCCGAGTTCGGTGCCGAACACGGTCTGCAGGGGGATGGTCCGCCACGTCTCGTCCTCGTCGCGGGCGATGAGCTGCATGCGGAAACCGGGGTTCGGGTCGATGCGCAGCACGATCTGGTTGGGCTCGACCTGCGCGGGCGTGGGCAGGAAGCTCAGCCGCGGCGTGCTGCGCAGGATCAGCCTGACCTCGGTGACGCGTTCGGTCAGCGACTTGCCGGCCCGGAGGAAGATGGGCACCCCCGACCACCGCCAGTTGTCGATCTCGAGCTCCAGGGCGACGAACGTCTCGGTGGTGGAATCGGCTGCCACACCGTCGATGTCGCGATATCCGCGGTACTGGCCGCGTACGCAGTGGGCGGGATTCGCCGCCGGCATGGCGCGCAGGACCTCGGCCTTCTTGTCGCGCAGCTCGCTGCCGCTGGCGCTGGCCGGGGGCTCCATGGCGACCAGCGCGAGCACCTGCATCAGGTGGTTCTGCACGACGTCGCGCAGGGCCCCGACGCCGTCGTAGAACCGTCCGCGGTCCTCGACGCCGAAGTTCTCGGCCATCGTGATCTGGATGCAGGACACGCTCTGGCGGTCCCACACCTGGGCGATGGCGACGTTGGCGAACCGCAGGTACTCCAGCTCGATGACGGGTTCCTTGCCGAGGAAGTGGTCGACCCGCAGGATCTGGTCCTCGCGCAGGTGCCGGTGCAGGCGGGCGTTGAGTTCGCGGGCCGACGCGAGGTCGTGCCCGAACGGCTTCTCCACCGCGACGCGCGCGGCGTCGAGCAGCGACGCCTCGCCGAGCTGGTCGACGATGGGCCCGAACAGCGCGGGCGGCACCTCGAGGTAGAACAGCGGCCGGTGGTAGGGCCGCAGTGCGGCGGTCAGCGCCTCGTAGACGGGCGCGTCGGTGACGTTGCCGGACAGGTACGTCAGCCGGCCGGCAAGCCGCTGGAACACCGCGTCGTCCATGGCCTCGCCCGACGCGGTGATCGCCTGGCGGGCCCGGTCGACGAGTTGGTCGACGGTGATGTCGTCGCCGGCCACGCCCACGATGGGGCAGTGCAGCTCACCGCGCCGCTCCAACCGGTACAGCGCCCGGAAGGTCATCTTCTTCGCCAGGTCGCCGGTGATGCCGAAGATGACCAGCACGTCGCTGTCCTGCTCCTGCTGCGCGCCGCCCGCCGCGACGTCCACACCCTGCGACATGGTCCTACCTCCATTGCTGGGTCGGATGACACCGGTGCACAACATACGCCGGGACGGCCGTGGTCCCCGCCCACTCTCACAGCGACCTGGCTGCAAGCGGGAGGGCGCGCCATAGGATTCCAGACGTGACGATGTCGTGTCCGAAACGAGACCGCGGTCGTTCAAGGTGTGCAGGGTGATCGGTTGCGGTGACCGGTCGCCGTGGGGCCCGCCCGCGCTGGCCCGACGTCAGACGATCCGTGGGTAGGAGTGAGACGCCTTGTACACCAATCGAACCTGGGACACGCGAGTCGTACGGCTCGCCTCGCTACTCCTGCACCCGCGGCGCAGCCGCGAGTTCCCGGCCCGCCAGGAACGCCTGGTGACCGCTCAGGAACTGGCCCGCCTGGGCTTGTAGGTCACGGGGCCGGTAGGTCACGACGTCGGCTTGCGCGTGACGTCGGCGATGACCTGGCCGAGGGTCGCCAGGGTGCCGTGCCGCCGCCGGATGACGTCGGCGACGAGTGCGGTCCAGCCCGTCTGGTGACTTGCCCCCAGGCCCTTGCCGTCATCCCCGTCGTAGTACTCGTGGAACAGCACCCCGTCGCGCCAGCGCGGGTCGTTCTGCAGCTTCTCGACCTGCCCGTAGCAGGGTCGGCGACCGTTCCCGTCGACGAGGAAGAGGCCGACCAGACGCTGCCACAGGTCGGCGGCGACGACGTCGAGGGACGCGGACGATCCCGAGCCGGTGGGGTATTCGACCTCGAGGTCCGCACCGAAGAACTCGTGGTACCGCTCGAGCGCCCGCGCGATCAGGTAGTTCAGCGGAAACCACACGGGCCCACGCCAATTGGAGTTGCCGCCGAACATCGCCGTCGTCGACTCGGCGGGCTCGTAGTCGATGCCGGCCCGCACCCCCGCGATCACGATCGAGTAGGGGTGGTCGCGGTGGTACCGCGACAGCGAGCGCAAGCCGTTGGGAGAGAGGAACTCCTGCGGGTCGAACAACTTCGCGCAGGCGCGTCGGACCCGGTCGCTACTGGTGACGCCGATCAGCGTCTGCCCCCGTCCGGCCCGAGCGTGCAGGATGCCGCCTGCCGCAAGGCCGCCATCGCGTCGGTCCTGTTGTCGGCGAAGGTAATCGGCGAACCGCTTGTTGGTGACCAGCGTGCGGTCCAGAGCCTCGTCGTCGACGACGGCGACCGCGAGCAGCGGGATCACCGCGGCGATCGAACGCACCCGCAGGGGGACGGCGCTCCCGTCGGGCATCACCACGCGGTCGTAGAACAGCCCGTCCTGCTCGTCCCACACCCCCACCGTGTCGAGGGCTTCGGCGATGCCTGCGAAGTGCTCCAGGAACTTCTGCACGAGGTCGATCGCCGGCCGGTGCCCCGAGAGGTCCAGGATCGTCGCGATCATCGCCATCCACAGCGCATAGGTCGCCATCCATCCGGTGGCGTCGGACTGCTCCAGGACGCCGTCGATGGGCAGGTGCGAACGGTTCAGCGGGCCGATGTTGTCCAGCCCCATGAAGCCGCCCTCGAAGACGTTCGAGCCGTCGACGTCCTCGCGGTTCACCCACCACGTGAAGTTGACGAGCAGCTTGTCGAAGATGCGGCTGAGGAAGTCTATGTCGCGGCCCCCGTCGATCGCGAAGATCTCCAGGGCGGCCCACGCCTGGACGGGCGGGTTGACGTCGCCGAAGTCCCACTCGTAGGCGGGCAGTGCGCCGTTGGGATGCTGGAACCACTCCCGGCACAGCAGACTGAGCTGGTACTTGGCGAACGCGGGGTCGACGTGGGTGAGCGCGACGCACTGGAAGGCCAGATCCCACGCCGCGAACCACGGGTACTCCCACGTGTCGGGCATCGACATGACGTCGAGGGCTTGGAAGGTGCGCCACTTGCCGTTTCGGATGTCCTTGCGATTCGGTGGTGGTGGCGGCTGAGCGGGATCCCCGTCGAGCCAGCGCGCGACGTCGTAGTAGTAGAACTGCTTGCACCAGAGCAGTCCCGCGAACGCCTGCCGCATCACCGCGGCCTCGTCGGGCGAGGCGGCGGCCGGGGTCAGGCCGGCGTAGAACTCGTCGGCCTCAGCCCTTCTCGTCTCGATCACGCGGGTGAAGTCGTCGGCGAGCGCGCTCGACGGCTCGGGCTCGGCGCCCGTCGGGCGCAACCGCAGCCGCAACCGCGCGGTCTCCCCCGGCGCCACGGTCAGCCGGTACCACGCCGCACACTTGGTGCCCCGCCGGGCCGGGTTGACGGTGTCGGCGCCTGTGACGACGTGATCGTTGATCCCGTCCTTGGGCCACGACGACGTCGGCGGTGCGCCGAAGAGGCGTGCGACGTTGGTCTCGTTGTCACAGAACAGCAGAGTGGGTTCGGCACCGAGATGATTTGTGCTGCAGAGTAATTCGAGCGGCCCGAGGAAGGGGTGCGTCAACCCGACCGTCGCGTCGGACGTGGCGACGAGTTCCTCGGGGGGCCCGCTCAGGTCGTCCCAGGCCCAGGTGTTGCGCCACCACAGCGTCGGCAGCACGTGGAGGACGTCGGCGTCGGGTCCGACGTTCGTCACCTCGATCGTCATCAGGACGTCGGTCGGCCCGCCCTTGGCGTAGGCGACGTCGACGACCCAGTACCTGTCGTCGTCGAAGATGCCGGTGTCGAGCAGTTCGTACTCGGGATCGAGCCGGCTGCGGTTGCGGTTCTCCTCGATCAGGTCCTCGTACGGAAACGCCTGCTGCGGATAGTGATAGCGCCAGGTGTTCCAGGCGTGGCTGGGCACCGCGTCGCGGAACCACCAGTACTCCTTGACGTCCTCGCCGTGGTTGCCCTCGTGGCCGGTCAGGCCAAATGCCCGTTCCTTGAGGATCGGATCGCGTCCGTTCCACAGCGCCAGGGCCAGGCACAGCCGCTGCTCGACGTCGCACCAGCCGGCCAGTCCGTCCTCACCCCAGCGGTAGGCGCGTGACCGCGCGTGGTCGTGCGGCAGGTAGTTCCAGGCGTCGCCGTCGGCGCTGTAGTCCTCGCGGACCGTGCCCCACTGGCGTTCGCTGAGGTAAGGGCCCCAGAGATACCAGTCGCTGGCTCGCCGCAGCCCGAGGTCGAGCCTGCCGAACCCGTCGATGCGCTGCCGTTCTGCACCATGGCCGCTGACCGCCATGCACACCTCCTGCGGGACGCGGCCAGCCTAGTGCTCGCACAACTCGCCCGCTGAGACTGCGGGGAGATCGCGATTCGACCCCGATTCGCGATCTCCCCGCAGCCTCAGCGGGGGTGGGCGTGCTCAGTGCCGGCGCTCGGCCAACGCGCGCAGGAAGAAGGTCAGGTTGGCGGGCCGCTCGGCGATGCGGCGCACGAAGTACCCGTACCACTGGGTGCCGAAGGGCACGTACACCCGGACGTGGTTGCCCCCGTCGGCGAGCCTGCGCTGCTCCCCATCGCGGATGCCGTAGAGCATCTGGTACTCGAAATCGTCGACGCTCCTGCGGTGTTCGGCCGCCATGGCGGGGACGGCCGCGATGACGGCCGGATCGTGCGAGGCGACCATCGGGTAGCCGTCGCCTGCCATCAGCACGCGCAGGCAGCGCAGGTAGGACGCGGTGACCTCGTCGGCGTCGCGGTAGGCCACCGAGGCGGGCTCGTCATAGGCGCCCTTGCACAGGCGGATTCGCGCTCCCGCGAGGTCCGCGCAGTCACCCTCGGTGCGCTTGAGGTAGGCCTGCAGAACCGTGCCCAGCCACGGGAAGTCGACCCGCAGGTCGGTCACGATCGACAGCGTCGAGTCGGTGGTCGTGTGGTCCTCGGCGTCGATCGTCACCCACGCGCCGAGGTCGCGGGCGTGCGAGCAGATGGCGTGGGCGTTCTCGGTGGCGATCTTGTCGCCGTCGCGCGGCAGCGCCTGGCCGAGTGCCGACAACTTCAGCGACACCTCCAGCGGTCGGGGACCATCGCCGCGCTCGCCCCGTTCACCGAGCGCGTCGAGGAGGCCGCGGTAGGCCCGCACGGTGGACTCGGCCGCCTCGGCGTCGCCGACGTCCTCGCCGAGGTAGTCGATCGAGACGTAGCGCCGCGAATCACGAAGGGCCGCAACGGACGTCAGCGCGTCCTCGACGGTCTCCCCAGGCACGAAGCGGTGGACCACCTCGCGGGTGACGGGCAGTCGCTCGGCCGTGCGGCGCAGGCCGTCGGACCGTGCGGCGGCCAGGATGGTCGGCCGGGCGAACCGCTGGAACATGCTCATGACGTTCCCTCCATGTGGGGATACTCGTGGTGGACGGGCGGGACGAACGTCTCCTTGATGGACCGAGCCGACGTCCACCGCAGCAGGTTCATCGGCGAGCCCGCCTTGTCGTTGGTCCCCGACGCGCGCGAGCCGCCGAAGGGCTGCTGCCCGACCACGGCGCCGGTGGGCTTGTCGTTGACGTAGAAGTTGCCCGCGGCGTGGCGCAACCGGTCGGCGGCGGTCTGCACCGCGGCGCGGTCGTCGGCGATGACGGCGCCGGTCAGTGCGTACGTCGACCCCGCGTCGATCACGTCGAGCACGTCGTCGTAGCGGTCGTCGTCATAAACGTGCAGCGCCAGGATCGGACCGAAGTACTCCTCGCGGAAGGCCTCGTCGGCCGGGTCGTCGGACAGCAGCACGGTCGGACGCACGAAATACCCTTCCGCATCGTCGTATTCACCGCCGACGGCGACCGTCACCCCCGGCGCGCCCTTGGCGCGTTCGATGGCCGCGACGTTCTTGGCGAAGGCGCGGTCGTCGATGAGCGCCCCGCCGAACTGGGTCAGGTCCGCGACGTCGCCGTAGGCGAGTTCGGCGGTGGCGCCGAGGAAGTCGTCGCCCATCTGCTGCCACACCGACCGCGGCACGAAGGCCCGCGAGGCCGCCGAGCACTTCTGGCCCTGATAGTCGAACGCGCCGCGAATCAAGGCGGTGCGCAACACGTCTGGCCGCGCCGAGGCATGTGCGACGACGAAGTCCTTGCCGCCGGTCTCGCCGACGAGCCGGGGGTAGGTGTGATAGCGCTCGATGTTCGTGCCGACCTCGCGCCACAGGTGCTGGAACGTGGCGGTCGAGCCGGTGAAGTGGATGCCCGCCAGCCGCGGGTCGGTCAGCGCGACGTCGGACACCGCGTACCCGTCGCCCGTGACGAGGTTGATCACCCCGGGCGGCAGTCCCGCCGCCTCGAGCAGCTGCATGGTCAGATAGGCCGAGAGCGATTGCGTCACAGAGGGTTTCCACACGACGGTGTTGCCCATCAGCGCGGGGGCGGTCGGCAGGTTGCCCGCGATGGCGGTGAAGTTGAACGGGGTGATGGCGTAGACGAAGCCCTCCAGCGGGCGGTAATCGGTGCGGTTCCACACCCCGCGCGTGCTCGTCGGCTGCTGCGCCATCAGCTGCCGGGCGAAGGCGACGTTGAACCGCCAGAAGTCGGCGAGCTCGCAGGACGAGTCGATCTCGGCCTGGTACACCGTCTTCGACTGCCCGAGCATGGTGGCCGCGGCGAGCCGGTTCCGCCACGGCCCGGTGAGCAGATCGGCGGCCCGCAGGAAGACCGCGGCGCGCTCGTCGAAGGGCAGTGCGGCCCAGGCGTGCTTCGCGTCGAGCGCGGCGTCCACGGCGGCCGTCGCCTCGGCGTGGCCCGCGTTGGTCAGCGTGCCGAGCACCGCGCGGTGGCGATGCGGCTGCACGACGTCGATGCGCGCGCCGTCACCCATCACGTGCCGACCCGCGATGACGTGGGGCAGGTCGATCGGGTCGGCGGCGTCGAGCGCTGCGACCGCCGCGACCAGGCCGGCGCGCTCGGGACTGCCGGGGGCGTAGTCGCGCACGGGCTCGTTGCTGGGGGGCGGCACGTCGGTGATCGCGGCGAAGGTCATGTGATCAGGGTCTCTCCTGCGACCCGCGCATCCGTTGGCCGATCGGACAGACATCAGCCCCTCCTCCCGTAGGATCGGCCAAGTGACCGCGGCCGGCGTCGGACTCGGCCAGCTGCTCCTCGCGCTCGACGCGACGATGGTGACGCTGGTGGAGGCGCCGCGCGGCCTCGACCTCCCCGTCGCGTCGGCCGCGCTCATCGACGCCGACGACGTCCGGCTCGGGCTGTCGCTCGCAACCGGTGCCGCGGACGTGTTCTTCCTGCTCGGGGTCGACGACGGTGACGTGCTGGGGTGGCTGGCGCAGCAGGCCAGGGCCCCGGCCGCGATCTTCCTCAAGGAGCCGTCGGACGCGGTGGTGATGCGGGCGGTCGCCGCGGGCACGGCCGTCGTCGCCGTCGAACCGCGGGCGCGCTGGGAGCGGCTGTACCGCCTCGTCGACCACGTCTTCGAACACCACGGCGATCGGGAGGACCCGCTCTACGATTCGAGCACCGACCTGTTCGGGCTGGCCCAGTCGATCGCCGACCGCACGCACGCCCTGGTGAGCATCGAGGACGTCCAGTCGCACGTGCTGGCGTACTCCGCCTCCAACGACGGGGCCGACGAGTTGCGGCGGCTGTCGATCCTGGGTCGCGCCGGACCGCCGGAACACCTCGCCTGGATCGGGCGGGCAGGCATCTTCGACGCACTGCGCGTCACCGGCGACGTGGTGCGCATCGACGCCAGGCCCGAACTCGGTCTGCGCCCGCGCCGCGCGGTCGGCATTCACCACGCCGTCGCCGATCGTCGGCGCGGACCCGCGTTCGCGGGCACCATCTGGCTGCAGGAGGGGGCCCGACCGCTGGCCGAGGATGCCGACGACGTCCTGCG
Organism: Mycolicibacterium madagascariense; assembly: GCF_010729665.1. Taxonomy (NCBI): domain Bacteria; kingdom Bacillati; phylum Actinomycetota; class Actinomycetes; order Mycobacteriales; family Mycobacteriaceae; genus Mycobacterium; species Mycolicibacterium madagascariense. The sequence goes on from NZ_AP022610.1 coordinate 4,408,588, forward strand.
CGGCGCGGCGGTGCTGGCCGCGCGCATCATCTCGCGCCTGGCCGCGGCGCCGTCCACCCACGCGATGCGGGTGCAGGAGGTGCTCGGCCTGCGCGACGCCGATCGCACCGCGGTGGCGAACGCCGCACGCGAACTCGGCATCGAGACCGACGGCCACGTCGCCGTCGTCGGCTTCGACGGTGCGGACGCCTCGGTGCGGCTGGCCGAGGTACTTGCGTTGAGCGCCAGTGCCTTTCGGTCCGACGCCCAGGTGGCGGCCAATGCGTCGCGCGTCTACGTCCTGCTCCCCGACACCGGTCGACCCGCCGCGGTGACGTCATGGATCCGCGGCACGATCGCCGCGCTGCGATCCGAGCTGGGGCTGACGTTGCGGGCCGTGATCGCCACGCCCCCAACGGGTCTCGCGGGCGTGGCGGCCGCGCGGGCAGAGGTCGACCGGGTGCTCGACAGCGCCAAGCGCCGCCCCGGCGCCATCGGTCAGGTGACGTCGCTGGCCGAGTCCCGCACGACGGTGGTGCTCGACGAGATCGTCACGATGATCGGCGCCGACGACCGACTCGTCGACCCGCGGGTGCGCGAGCTGCGCGAGGGCGATCCCGTCCTGGCCGACACCCTGCGGGCCTACCTGGACAGCTTCGGCGAGGTGGGCGCGGCGGCCCAGTGGTTGCACGTACACCCCAACACGGTGCGCTACCGCGTGCGCCGGATCGAGGAGATCCTGGGCACCTCGCTCGCGGATCCCGATGTGAGACTGGTGCTTTCGCTGAGCCTGCGCGCCCTGTAGCTCGTGTCAGGCCGCAGCTTGTCAGATGAGGCGGGCGGCCGCCGCGTCGATCCGCTCGTCGGTGGCCGTCAGCGCCATCCGCACGTGCCTGGCACCGCGTGGGCCGTAGAACTCGCCGGGCGCGACCAGGATGCCGAGCTGCGCCAGCGAGGCGACGGTGTCGCGGCAGGGCTCGTCGCGCGTCGCCCACAGGTACAGGCCCGCCTCGGAGTGGTCGACGGTGAAGCCCGCGGCGAGCACCGCCGCCAGCAGCACCTCGCGGCGGCGGGCGTATCGCTCCCGCTGCACCTTCTCGTGCGCGTCGTCGTCGAGGGCGGCCACCATGGCGGCCTGGATCGGCGTCGGCACCATCATCCCCGCGTGCTTGCGCACGGCGAGCAACTCGGCCACCACGGCGGGATCGCCCGCGACGAAGCCCGCCCGGTAGCCGGCCAGCGACGAGGTCTTCGACAGCGAGTGGATCGCGAGCAGACCGGTGTGGTCGCCCTCGCACACCGAGGGGTGCAGCACCGAGACCGGCGACGCGTCGGGGTCCCAACCCAGCCCCAGGTAGCACTCGTCGGAGGCGACGAGCGCCCCCCGCTCACGGGCCCACGCGACGACCTTGCGCAGGTGGTCCACGCCGAGCACCGCGCCCGTCGGGTTGCTGGGGGAATTGACGAAGACGAGTCGCGGGGACCGTGGACCCAGCTGCGTCAGCGAATCGGCGGCGACGACCTCGGCACCGGCCAGCCGCGCGCCGACGTCGTAGGTCGGGTACGCCAGTTCGGGGACGACGACGAGGTCGTCACGGCCGAGGTTGAGCAGCGTCGGCAACCAGGCGATGGCCTCCTTGGTCCCGATGACCGGCAGCACGGCGGCCTCGGCGACGTCGGTGATGCCGTAGCGCCGCTGCAGCGCGGTCACCGCCGCTGCCCGCAGCGCGGGGGTGCCCGCCGTGGTCGGGTAGCCGGGTGCCGAACTGGCCGCCGCGAGCGCATCGCGGATGACCGGGGCTACCGGGTCGACCGGCGTCCCGACGGACAGGTCGACGATGCCGTCGGGGTGGGCCCTGGACGCGGCCGTCGCGTCGGCGAGGGTGTCCCAGGGGAAGACCGGCAGCGCCGCCGACAGTGGCCCGGCCGTTGGTCAGTCCTCGCCCTGGGGGGCCATGTCCTTGATGGCCTGCGGATCGTTGTCGGTCTGGCCGACCTTCGACGCGCCGCCGGGCGAGCCGAGCTCAGCGAAGAAGTCCGCGTTGTGCTGGGTGTAGCCGCTCCACTGATCCGGGACGTCATCCTCGTAGTAGATGGCCTCCACCGGGCAGACCGGCTCGCACGCACCGCAGTCCACGCACTCGTCGGGGTGGATGTACAGCATGCGTGCGCCCTCGTAGATGCAGTCGACGGGGCACTCCTCGATGCATGCCTTGTCCTTCACGTCGACACAGGGTTCGGCAATGGTGTACGTCACTGATGTCTCTCCTGTCCAGTGGGCTGCCGGTCGGTGGGGACCTGGGTCGGACCCCTGCGAAGCCGAAGCAAGTATGCGTTGCCGATACCTGCACGCCTGTCTCAGTGTGTCCTAACTTCGCGCGCCGCCCGCGAAGGCGCCGCGCGGTTACTGATACTAGACGTCTCACATACAGCTCGCCTAGTCGTCTTTAGGGGTGTGTTCCTGCGGTTTCCGGCCCGGTCGACGCGTGGTTCGCGGCGACGTCGCTGCAACTAGTTGCATAGGACCCGCGGTTGCGCTTACGGTGCCGTCGTGGCCCTCCCCCACGCGATCCTGGTGTCGCTGCTCGAGCAGGCCGGCTCGGGTTATGAGCTGGCCCGCCGGTTCGACCGGTCCATCGGATACTTCTGGGCCGCCACCCACCAGCAGATCTACAAGACGCTGCGCACGATGGAGGACGACGGCTGGGTGCACGTCGACGTCGTCGTCCAGCAGGGCAGACCGGACAAGAAGGTGTACGGCGTCACCGATGGCGGTCGCGCGGAGCTTCGGCGCTGGATCGCCCAACCCCTGACCGGCAAGGGGAGTGCGGTGACCGACGCCCGCACCCGCGAGCTGGCCGTCAAGATCCGCGGCGCCACCTACGGCGACGTCGACGCGCTGCGCGACCAGGTCGTGGCGCTGCGCAGCGAGCGGGCCCGACAGCTCGACACCTACCTCGGCTTCGAGAAGCGTCAGTTTCCCGACCCGTCCGCGCTCGACGGCCCCGGTCTGCACCAGTACCTGGTGCTGCGCGGCGGCATCCTCGCCGAGGAGGGCTCACTGCGATGGCTCGACGAGGTACTCACCGCGCTAGGAGGAACGGCATGACCGCGTATCCGAACCTGTTGTCGCCCTTGAATCTTGGCTTCACCACCCTGCGCAACCGGGTGGTCATGGGGTCGATGCACACCGGGCTCGAGGACAGAGCGCGCGACACCGACCGGCTGGCCACGTACTTCGCCGAACGGGCGCGCGGCGGCGTCGGGCTCATCATCACCGGGGGCTACGCCCCGAACCGCACCGGTTGGCTGCTGCCCTTCGCGGCGGAGCTGCTGTCCTCGAAGGACGCCCGCAGGCACCGCCGCATCACCTCGGCCGTCCACGACGCGGACGGCAAGATCCTGCTGCAGATCCTGCACGCGGGACGCTATGCCTACCATCCCCTTTCGGTCAGCGCATCGTCGATCAAGGCTCCCATCAACCCCTTTCGACCGCGTGCCCTGCGCGACGTGGACGGCACCATCGACGACTTCGTGCGCTGCGCGCTGCTGGCGCGCGAGGCCGGGTACGACGGCGTCGAGATCATGGGCAGCGAGGGATATCTGCTGAACCAGTTCCTCGCACCGCGCACCAACAGGCGCACCGACGCCTGGGGCGGCACCCCGGAGAAACGTCGCCGCTTCCCGGTCGAGATCGTCCGGCGCACCCGCGCGGCCGTCGGACCCGACTTCATCGTCTGCTACCGAATGTCGTTGGCGGACTACGTCCCCGACGGGCAGACCTGGGACGACGTCGTCGCGCTGGGCGCCGAGGTCGAGGCGGCCGGGGCCACGATCATCAACACCGGCATCGGCTGGCACGAGGCGCGGGTGCCGACCATCGTCACGTCGGTGCCCAGCGGTGCGTTCGTCGACGTCAGCAATGCGCTGGCCCGGCACGTCACCATTCCGGTGATGGCGTCCAATCGCATCAACATGCCGCAGTCGGCCGAACAGATCCTGGCCGACGGCGACGTGCAGTTGATCTCGATGGCCCGACCCCTGCTGTCGGATCCGGAGTGGGTGAACAAGGCCGCGACCGACGCCGCCGACGAGATCAACACGTGCATCGCGTGCAATCAGGCGTGCCTGGATCATGCGTTCGCCCACCGGACCGTGTCGTGTCTGCTCAATCCGCGGGCCGGCCACGAGACGACGCTCGTCCTGCGCCCCACGCGCCGCATGCGACGGGTCGCCGTCGTCGGCGCGGGGCCGGCTGGGCTGTCGGCGGCGGTGACCGCCGCCCAGCGCGGCCACGCCGTGACGCTGTTCGAGGCCGGCGCGACGATCGGCGGCCAATTCGACTTGGCGAGAATGATTCCCGGCAAGGAGGAGTTCAACGAGACCATTCGGTACTACACCCGGATGCTGACCAAGCACGCCGTCGACGTGCGACTCGGGGTCCGCGCCACGGTCGACGCGCTCGCGGGCTTCGACGACGTGGTGCTCGCCACCGGGGTGGTGCCGCGCATGCCCGACATCCCCGGCATCGACCACCCGATGGTGGTGTCCTACGCCGACGCGATCCGCGGGCATCCGATCGGTGCGCGCGTGGCCGTAATCGGCGCGGGCGGAATCGGTTTCGACGTGAGCGAGTTCCTGGTCACCGACGAGTCCCCGACACTCAACCTCAAGGAGTGGCAGGCGGAGTGGGGCGCTCTGGACCCGCCCGAGGCGCCGCACACCCCCGGCGCCCTGGTGGCACCGATCCCGCTGCCGCCCGCGCGGGAGGTCTACCTGCTGCAGCGGACCAAGGGCCCCCAGGGCCGCCGACTCGGCAAGACGTCGGGTTGGGTGCACCGCGCGTCGCTGAAGGCCAAGGGCGTGACGCAGCTGTCCGGCGTCGAGTACGAACGCGTCGACGACGACGGCCTGCACATCCGGCTCGACTCCCGGCCACGCACGCTCACCGTCGACAACGTGGTCGTCTGCGCCGGCCAGGAATCGGTCCGCGATCTGGAAACGGGGTTGCGCCGCAACGGAATCGAGCCGCACGTCATCGGCGGGGCCGACGTCGCCGCGGAGGTCGACGCCAAGCGCGCCATCCGCCAGGGCACGGAGCTGGCCGCGCGGCTGTAGTTCCCCGCGCGAACAGCCGCAAAGGTGTTCGACGTGCGGCGTGTCGCGACACCTTTGCGGCTGCTCGGCGTGGAGATCAGGCCTGCCTGAGCGCCTCGATCTCGAGGGTGATGGTGACCTTGTCGCCGACGACGGCGCCACCGGTCTCCAGCGGCATGTCGATGTCGATGCCGAAGTCCTTGCGGTTCAGCACGACCGACGCCTCGAAGCCGGCGACCTCGCCATGGCCCATGCCGGGGTTGCGACCGTTGAACTCGAGCTTCAGCGCGATCGGCTTGGTGACGCCCTTGAGGGTGAAGTCACCGTCGAGCACGTAGTCCCCACCATCGGCGCGCAGTCCGGTCGAGACGAACGTCGCGGTCGGGTACTTCTCGACGTCGAAGAAGTCGGCGGACTTGACGTGGGCGTCGCGCTGCTCGTTGCCGGTGTCGAGCGAGTCGACCGCGATCTCGGCGGTGACCGACGGCGTGCCGTCCTCGGCGACGACGATGGCGCCGCTGAAGGCCTTGAACGTGCCGCGGACCTTGCTGACGACGAGGTGGCGTACGGAGAAGCCGATCGACGAGTGGACGGGGTCGATGGCCCAGGTTCCGGTGCTGAGTTCGTTCGCTACGGATGCGGTCATGGTGCGTCTCCTTGGCTCGGGGCCGGCCTTCCCGGCACCTCGCTCCATGCAAACGGACCGCAGTCCGATTTTGTTCCGCTGCTATCCCAGCAGTTGCTGCAGACGCTCCAGCGGAAGGCGGGGCGAGCGATGCCCGTCGCGACCCGTCATGTCCTGGTTCACGACCAGCGCGTTCAGCACCGCCTCCTCGACCGACTGCACGACCGCGGCGTAGAACGCATCCATGCGCCCCCACGGCAGGAAGCTCATGGTGCCGAACTCGTCGTCCGCCGGCGCGCCCAGCGGAAACGCGCTCAGCAGTCCGTCGGCATCAGCCGTCGAGAACGCCAGGAAGATGTCGCCCGAGAAGTGGCTGCCCGTCGTCCCGGTCCGCGCCAGACCGAGCGGCACCCGGCGTGCCACCGCCTTGCACTGGCCCGGCAGCAGCGGCGCGTCGGTCGCCACGATCACGATCACCGACCCGGCCCCCGGCGGTGGCCGCACCCCGAGATCGGCGGCGAACCAGTCGGAGTCCAACGGATTGTCGTCGGCCAACGCATCGCCGACATGTCGGCCCGCGACGGTCAACTCGTGCCGCGCCCCGAAGTTCGCCTGCACGAACGCCGCCACGGTGAAGGCGTGCGAGCCGTAAGCCACACTGCGCGAGGCGGTTCCGTTGCCGCCGGAGAATTCATAGCAGTTCATCCCGGTGCCCCCGCCGACCGAACCCTCGGCCACGGGGCCGGACGCCGCGGCGTCGAGCGCGGCCTCGGCGTGTTCCGGTCGCACGTGTCCGCCGTTGATGTCGTTCAGGTAGCCGTCCCACGTCTCGGCGCACACCGGGAGCAGCCACTGCTTCGCGAGCTGCGGGTGGACCCGGTTCACCCAGCTCACCGCACCCAAGTGGCAGGCGCCGACGGCGTGCGTATTCGACAGCACGATCGGCAGATTGAACGCGCCGGACTCCTCGATCCACGTCGTCCCGGTCATCTCGCCGTTGCCGTTGAGCGAATGCCATCCCGCCGCGCAGGGTCGGCCGACACCGGAGCGTCCGCGCGGCAGGATCGCGGTGACGCCGGTGCGGACGGCGTCACCCTCGATCAGCGTGACGGTTCCGACCTCGACACCGGGGACGTCGGTGATGGCGTTCAATGGCCCCGGTAGGCCGGGCAGCGGGATGCCGAGTCCGCGGGCCCGCGGACGTCCGTCGGTCGTGTGCGTGTGGGATGCGGTCACACCCTTGCCTAGCACAGCGTTTCAGCCGACGTCACCCCGGACGGCAGCGGCCGCGGGCGAGCGTGCGCCAACGCCGACCGCGCGGCGGCGTGTGCGGTGCAAATACGCACGCTCGCGCGGAACGGGTCAGGCGGCGAGCGCCTCGTAGGTGGTGCTGCGCTGGCGGGCCGGCCTGCCGATGCCCTCGGCGATCGACACCAGTTCCTCGACCGACTTCGCCGAGCCGTTCTCCGAGCCGGCCATCCGCGAGATGGTCTCCTCCATCAGCGTGCCGCCCAGGTCGTTGGCTCCTCCGTTGAGCATCACCTGCGTGCGCTCGACGCCGAGCTTGACCCAGCTGGTCTGGATGTTGGAGATCCTGCCGTGCAACATGATTCGAGCCAACGCGTGGACGGCGCGGTTGTCGCGGTGCGTCGGGCCGGGTCGCGCGCCACCGGCGAGGTAGAGCGGCGAGGACTGGTGCACGAACGGCAGCGGCACGAACTCCGTGAATCCGCCGGTGCGGTCCTGGATGTCGCGCAGCACGTTGAGGTGTCCGACCCAGTGTCGCGGGGTGTCGACATGGCCGTACATCATCGTCGAGCTGGACCGCAGGCCCACCTCGTGGGCGGTCGTGATGACCTCGATCCACGCCGACGTCGGCAGCTTGCCCTTGGTCAGCACCCAGCGCACCTCGTCGTCGAGGATCTCCGCGGCCGTGCCGGGAATCGAGCCGAGACCCGCCTCGCGCAGGGTGGTCAACCACTCGCGAATGCTGGTGCCGCTCTTGGTCACTCCGTTGGAGATCTCCATCGGCGAGAACGCGTGCACGTGCATCGACGGCACCCGCGCCTTGACCGCGCGCACCAGATCCGCGTAGCCGGTGACGGGCAGTTCGGGGTCGATGCCACCCTGCATGCAGACCTCGGTGGCCCCGGCGACGTGCGCCTCCCACGCCCGGTTCGCGACCTCCTCGGTGGACAGCGAGAACGCGTCGGCATCGCCCTTGCGCTGAGCGAACGCGCAGAACCGGCAGCCGGTGTAGCAGATGTTGGTGAAGTTGATGTTGCGGTTCACCACGAACGTCACGTCGTCACCGACCACGTCACGACGCAGCGAATCAGCAAGCGCGGCAACGGCATCCAGCGCCGGACCGTCCGCGGTGGCCAGTGCGTGATACTCGTCGTCGCTGCAGCCCGCGGGGTTGCGCTCGGCCGAGCGCAGCGCCGCGAGCACGTCGGTGTCGATGCGTTCGGGGGCGCGCGCCGCCAGCTCGCTGACCTTGGCGCGGATCGACTCCCAGTCGCCGAACGCGCTGCCGAGGTCGCTGCGCGTCTCGGTGAGCCGGCCCTCGGAGTCGATCGCGGTGTTCAGATCGGTGCGGCCCAGGGACTCGGTGGCCTCGTCGGGCTCCTGCCACGGCCGGCCCACCGGGTTGACGTCGAGCGCGAAACCCGTGTCCGGGTCGGCGAGTGCGGCGACGTGACCCTGCACCCGCGGATCGATCCACGCCGCGCCGGCCTGCACGTACGGCGGCTGGGCGGTGAGGCGCTGCACCAGGTCGTAACCCGCCTCCGCGGTGACCGCCGCCAGCTCGTCCAGCGCGGGCCACGGGCGTTCGGGGTTGACGTGGTCCGGCGTCAGCGGCGACACGCCGCCCCAGTCGTCGACGCCTGCGCCGATGAGCGCCAGGCACTCGTCGCGCGACACCAGGTTCGGCGGGGCCTGAATGCGCATCTTCGGCCCCAGCACCAACCGCGTGACGGCGACGGTGGCCAGGAAGTCGTCGATCCCGGCGTCCGGGACGGTCGCCATCGCGGTGTGGTCCTTCGCGCGGAAGTTCTGCACGATGACTTCCTGCACGTGGCCAAACTCCTTGTGGGAGCGGCGGATTGCATGCATCGTCTCGGCGCGCTCGGTCAGGTTCTCGCCGATGCCAACCAGCAGGCCCGTTGTGAAGGGCACCGACAGCCGGCCCGCGTCGTCGAGCGTGCGCAGCCGCACCGTCGGGTCCTTGTCGGGGCTGCCGTAGTGGGCCAGGCCCTTCGTCTCGTACAACCGTCGCGACGTGGTCTCCAGCATCATTCCCATCGACGGCGCGACGGGCTTGAGGCGCGAGAGCTCCGACCAGCTCATCACCCCGGGGTTCAGGTGCGGCAGTAGACCGGTCTCCTCGAGCACGCGGATCGCCATCGCGCGGACGTAGTCGAGCGTCGAGTCATAACCGCGCTCGTCGAGCCACTGCTTGGCCTCGTCCCATCGCGTCTCGGGTCGGTCCCCGAGCGTGAACAGTGCTTCCTTGCAACCCAATTCGGCACCCTTGCGGGCGACGTCGAGGATCTCGTCGGGCTCCATGTACATGCCCTTGCCCTGCGCGCGCAACTTGCCGGGCACCGTGACGAACGTGCAGTAGTGGCACGTGTCGCGACACAGATGCGTGACGGGGATGAAGACCTTGCGGGAGTAACTCACCGGGAGCTTGCCCGTCGGCCCGAACCGGCCGGCGGCCTGCAGACCGGCGTCGCGGACCCGTGCGGCGCTGGACATCAGGTCGTCCAGATCGGCGCCCCGCGCCGTCATCGCGATGGCGGCCTCGTCGACGTTGAGTGCCACCCCGTCCCGCGCCCGTCGCAACACACGACGCAGAGCAGCTGGACTTGGCGACGAGGCGCTCGAATCCAACGGTGCGGACTTGGGTGGGACCACGGGGCTGGGGAGATCGGCGCCGCGCTGGGGGTTCAGAGCCACTCCTCTGTAACCCCGCGGTCGTCGATAATCATCCGTGCGTCCCGCGATCGGAAACCTTCGTCCCTGACATGGTGGTCACAGTAGTCGTCGCAGAGCGACCCGGGCGGCCCCCTGGCCTTGTAGGTTCATCACCATCGGGCCCCTGGCGTTGGGAGAGTCGCGCATGAGAACGTCCACCGGTCTGCGCCTCCTCACGGCGTCGGTCGCCGTCTCCGCCAGCGTGCTCTGCGTTCCGCCGTCTGGACCGACGGTTCCCCACCCCCGCCACGTCGAGATGGCGACGGCGTCGCCGCGGGTCGCCCTCGCCGCCGCCGTCCGCACGATGGCCTCCGCGCCCCCGAATCCTGCGCACGTGGTGGCGGCGACGGCGGCCATCGACCGCATCGATCCCGCGGTCGGCCGCGCCGCAGCCGCTCGCCAACCCGAGTTGCGGGCGGCCGCCTCCGCCGCGCTGGCGGTGCCCCAGAACTCGGCCTCGAACGCGATCGACGCGATCTACCAGTCCGCCCGGGGTGCGGTGACGTACGGCGTGCAACTCGCGAGCTACGTGCTGCAGTTCGTCCCGCTCGGCTACCTGATCAGCGACCAGCTCAACATCCTGTATTACAACCTGGGTCTACCCATCGCCGACAGCATCGTCTATGGGTTGATCGATCCGGTGGTGAACGACCCGCTCAACCCCGCGGTGTACGTCAACGGGATCGCCACCGTCGGCCAGACGACCGTCAACGCGGCCATCAACACCGCAGTCGCGGAGTTCAACAACTTCTTCGGCTGGCTCATCCCGCCGCTGCCACCCGTTGCTGCCGTCAAGTCCGTGGCTGCGGCCGGCACGACAGGGGTGTCCGGTGTCGGCACGACGCCTGGTCTGAAGAAAGCCGGTGTCACGCAGGTCCCCAAGGCGACCGGAACCCAGAAGCCGGACGACGCCAACTCCGTCGCGGACGCCACCGAACCCACCGGCTCCACCGACGCCGCCGACTCCACTGACGCCGCCGACTCGACCAAAGCCCCCAAACCCACTGACGCCGCCGACTCGACGAAGACCACTGGCTCCACCAAGGCCCCCAAACCCACGAAGGCCTCCGGACACACATCGACTGCACCATCCGTCACGAAAAGTGACGAGCCGGCGAGCCCCGGCGATGCCGAGAAGCACCCTGGCAAGAAGAGTCGCGACCATGGCGCCGGGAAGGGCTCGGCAGACGCCTCCACCGATAGCAAGCCAGCCAAGGCAGAGGCGTCCGTCAGAAGGCACTAATGCCCACCTCTGAGCGAATCGCTTTGTGCAACTGCGGCTTTCGACGCTCGGGGGGCGGGGTGATGTCGGTGGTCGAAGGTATGTTCGAAGGGTGGATGGGGACGGTGACCGCGCGGTGCTCGAGCGCTACCTCGCGGCCTCCGACGCCGTCGCCGCCTTGAGCCTGGAGTCCTTCGGCGACACCGAACTGTTGGGGGCGTTGGGGGAATTGGAGGTCGCCGACCGGCGCCGCGCGGCGTTGATCCACCAGATCCTGGCCCGGTTGTCCCGCGAAGCCAACCCCGTCACCCTGGGCGGCACGTCCTGGAAGGCGCTGCTGAAGATCACGGCCGTCGATGCCCAGCGCCGGCTCGATCACGCCCGCGATCTGGGGCCGCGGGTCTCCCTGATCGGCGAAACCCAGGAGCCGGTGCTGCCGTTGGTGGCCGCCCTGGTCGCCCAGGGCGCGATCGGGGCCGACCACGTGGTCAGGATTCGGGAGTTCTTCGCCAAGCTGCCGTCCTGGGTGACGGTGGCCGACCGGGAGGGGTGTGAGGCGTCGTTGGCGTTGCAGGCCCCCGGGTTGACCCCGGAGGAGTTGAAGAAGGTCGCCGACAAGTTGTTGACCTACCTCGATCAGGACGGCCCCGAACCCGACGACACCGATCCGGCACCGCCGAGCGGGTCCTTGGCGTTGGGGCCGCAACGCTCTGATGGGATGAGCGTGCTCAGCGGGGAACTCGATCCCGAGGCGCGGGCGGTGTGGGAGGCGATCTACGCCAAGTTGGCCGCCCCGGGGATGTGCAACCGCGACGACCCTCATCCGTGTGTATCCGGGACCCCGAGCCGGGAGCAGATCGAGGGAGATCATCGGTCGCTGGGGCGGCGTCAGCTCGATGCGATGGTCGCCGTGGGCCGGATGGTGCTGCAGTCGGGCACGTTGGGTCAGCACAACGGGTTGCCGGTGACGGTGATCATCAGCACCACCCTGCAAGATCTGGAAGCCGCCGCCGGTCTGCCGCAGACACCGCCCCCGGCGGCGACCCTGTTCGAGGAGGAAGTGGGCGGGCCTGAGGGCGCTGAGCCTGAGCCCGCGGCCACCGAGCCTGAGCCCGCAGCCACCACCCCAGCCGCCGAGCCCGCGGCCACCGAGCCCGAGCCCGCTGCGGCCGCCTCGGAGACTGAGCCCGCAGCCACCACCCCAGCCACCCAGCACAAGCCCGCGGCCCCCGAGCCCGCTGCAGGCACCTCAAAGCCCGAGGCCGCGGCCGAGCAAGATCCAGCCGCCGCGCCGCAAAACGACACAGAGCCCGCCGGGGCCGAGCTTGAGTCAGACGCCAACAGCACCCCCGCACCGTCCGAGCCCGCACCCGTCGAGCCCGCCGCGGTCAGCCAGCCCGCGCCGCCCAGCGCACCATCCCCGGCACCAACCCCCGCGCCACCCCCCGCACCGCGCCCCGCGACCTCTAGGACCGCGGTCACCGCTGGGGGCACCGTGCTGCCCATGCGTGACGTCATCCGCATGGCATCCCACGCCTACCACTACCTCACGGTCTTCGACCGCCACACCAACGAGGTGCTCTACTGCGGGCGGACCAAGCGCATCGCCCCACCGGCGCACCGCATCGTGCTCTACGCCCGCGACCGCGGCTGCACCAAACCCGGCTGCACCGTCCCGGCCTTCGGCACCCAGGTCAACCACGTCAACGGCTGGGCCAAACACGGCGGCCAGACCAACGTCAACGAAGAAGTCCTGGCCTGCCCACCAGACAACCGCCTCGCCGAATACGGCTGGACGGTCACCATCACACCCCAAGGGGTGCAATGGATCCCACCCCCAGAACTCGACACCGGCCAACCCCGACTCAACTACTACCACCACCCCGAACGCCTCCTCGGCAGACCCGGGGCGGAGGGAAAGGACGCGCCCCCATGAGCCGCCGAACGCTACGCGCCCGCCCGCTGAGTCAGCCGCCACAGCACGTATGCCGGCGGCCCGCCTCCGAGTACGACGAACACGATCGGCGCGAGTTGCATCACTCCGGCGCCGCTGAGGACGATGTCACCGCCCGGGCCGCCGAAGGTCAGCCCAAGGGAGGTGGCCAGCCATGCCCACAAGGGCAGGGCCGCCAGCCGCGGGTTGTGCCCCCACTGCAGTGCGGCCCACACCAGCGAGGCATTGACGATGCCACTGAGCAACCCACTGATGGGAAACGGGATGGCCCCGAGGTACAGCGGCAACAAGAACGCCCCGGAGACAGCCGACAGCACACCGTCGATGGTCAGGACGGCGAGAACGACGAATCGCACCGAAGCCAGTGGTGCCGGGGTCGTCAGGTGGGAACGCTGTCGAGCAGCCCCACCAGCGAGCCGACGACCCACTGGAAATTGTCCAAGCGGTCCTGCCAGTGCTGCAGGTTGGGATCCAGATCCGGGTCCATCGCCATCGCCTCCTCGGGCCGCCGATTGATGGCAGCGTACTCCCTCACTCCGTTGCTATTCCAGGGTCAATCCGCTCAACAGGTCGGTTTCCCATCCGCGGTGGTCCCGCTCGCCCGCGGCCCCCGAAACGAGCACGAAGTGTTCGCTGGCAGAGATCGGCAGTGCGATGTCGTTGGACAGCGCGCAGGCCCGGCCCGTGGCTTCCACGGTCACTTGGGTGGCATGCGCGCGAAGAGCCGCGACCTTGGCGTCGCGGCTGCCCGGCGCCTCGACGACGGCGTCGATGTCCGCATCGGCGTACGCGAAGTCGAATTCCTCGTCGGTGAGCCGCCACCCGGCGGGCAGGTCCATCTCGGCGAGTTCGGCCATGCCCGCGTCGAGGGCGCTGCGCGCAGTGACCGTCCAGTAGAACTTGGGCACGTGCCAGGGCTCGCCCGCGTGGTCCGGTCCGGCCGCGGCGGCCACGGCCGCCGTCGTCACCTCGTGGGCATGAACGTGGTCGGGGTGGCCGTACCCGCCGTTGGGGTCGTAGGTGACGACGACGTGCGGGCGCAACTCGCGGATGATCGCGACGAGCGCACCGACGGCCTCCCCGGCGTCCGCGTCGACGAACCGCTGCCGACGCCGTGGCGGCGTCCCGACCATGCCCGAATCGCGCCAGCGGCCCGCGCCCCCGAGGAATCGCGGCTCGTCGATCCCCAATTCGGCCAGCGCCGAAGTCAATTCGCCGATGCGGTAGCCGCCGAGCTGGTCGGCACCGTCGACGGCCAATTGCGCGAAGCGCTCGCCGATCACCTCACCCTCCTCACCGAGCGTGCACGTGACGACCTGCACGCGCGCCCCCTGCCCGGCATAGTGGGCGATCGTGGCGCCGGTGGTCAGGGACTCGTCGTCGGGATGGGCGTGGACGAACAACAACCGTGGCGTCTCCATGGGCTCAAGATAGATTCACCCCGTGACCCGCCGCACGGTTGAGTACGGGTGCGCCGTCATCGTCATCGGGCTCCTGGCCGGCGTCGCGGGGGCGGCGACCACGCTCCTGCTGCACTGGATAGAACATCTCGTCTACGACTACTCCTACGGCACGCTGCTCACCGGGGTCGGCCACAGCAGCCCGGTCCGCCGGGCCCTCGGGCCGATGTTCGGCGGCGCCCTCGCCGGAGCCGGCTGGTGGTGGCTGAGACGCAGGGCCGACGTCCCGACGCTGGCGACGACGATCCGCACGCGCGCGCCGATCCCGCGGTGGCGCCTGTCGATCGACGCCGGGTTGCAGGTGTTGCTGGTCGGCTCAGGTGCGTCGTTGGGTCGCGAGGGCGCTCCCCGACAGCTCGCTGCCACGCTCGGTGACCTCGGGACGTCGCGGTGGGCGCTGACCCCGAGTGACCGGGAGATTCTGCTCGCGTGCGCGGCGGGCGCGGGACTCGGGGCGGTGTACAGCGTGCCGCTGGGCGGTGCGCTCTACGCGGCGCGCATCGTGCTCGGCTCCTGGCAACCGAAGGCCATCGGCACGGCGCTGATCACCTCGAGCCTCGCCGTCGCGGTGTCCGCGCCCGTGACGCACCTCGAGCACTCCGTGGTGTGGCCCAACGCGAGCCTCTCGTACCTGTTCGTCTTCTTCGGGTGCGCCGTCGCCCCGGTGGCGGTGGCCGTCGGATTCGCGTTCGACAAGGTGACGGCGTGGGCGCGACCGGTGCCGCAGCGGCGGTCGTGGCCACTGATTCCCGCGATCGCCATCGCGGGCCTGGCCACCGGGATCTGCTCGATCTGGTGGCCGGAATTGCCGGGCAACGGCAGAAGCATCCTGACCGTCAGCGTCAACGCCAGCCTGACGCTGGGCGGCGCCGTCGTCATCCTGTTCCTGAAACCGTTGCTGACGGCGCTGTACCTGCGCACCGGAGCCGTGGGCGGCTTGATCACGCCTGCCTTGGCGACGGGTGCGGCGGCGGGTTCGGTCGCGGTGCTGACGCTCAATCGGCTGGCAGGGACCGGGTTCGACGTGGCGGCCCCGGCGCTGGCGTGCGCGGCGGGCGTGCTGGCGATCACGCTGCGGGCGCCGGCCTTCGCAGCCCTGTTCGTATGGGAGTTGGCCCGCCCGCCGATGTGGTTGATCGCCGTCTTCGCCGCGGCGTCGTTCACGGCACACGGCATCCGATTGCTGCGCGAGCGCAATCTCGCCCGGGGCGCGCCGCCCTAACCGGGCACCTTCACCCATTTGCCCGCATCGCCCACGATGCCGACGGGCACGGCTCCGGACAGACTCACGTTCTGCACGTTGGGCGCCGCGGCGACGATGGTCGTGTCCTGCAGGATCGGCAGGACGGTCGCCATGTTCCACAGCCGCGGCTCGACGGCCGTCAGGACGTCGCTGATGGGTTGGCTACCGTCCAGCGCGGCGTCGATGTTGGGCTGGATGCTCTCGTCGCACACGCCGGTCAGGTTGCTCGGCGCCTGCACGAGCTGATCCGGTTCCGGGGGCGGGGTGCGGGCCGCGGTCGCCGTCGGCGTGGTGCTCGACGCCGCAGAACTAGACGTGGACGCCCCAGCAGTACTGGACGGCGCAGTGCTCGACGCCCCAGCGCCGGAGGTCGGGGGCCGCGCCGTCGTCCGCGGGGTCGAAGCCGACGAACCCGGAGAACCCGACGCCGCCGTACTCGAGCCGGACGTAGTCGAGGCCGGAGAACTCGGAGGCGTGGTGGGCACCGCGGTGGCTTGCAGTGCGCGGCAGCCGAAGCGGGACGCCAACGCCGTGGCGAGGTCACCGCCCGCCTGATGCCACCCGACGATCGCGTCGAACCTGTTCTGGCTCAACGCATCTCCGTACAGCACGGGCGGATCGAGCGCGAGCACCGACGCCGCGACGCCGACGCTGCGCAACTGGTCGGCCGCGGTGTTGGCGACGGCGACCGACGTCGGGTCGTTGGCCGCGACGCCGATGACGAACTTCAGCTGCTGCCCGTCCTTGCTGATGCGCCCCCTGGTCGGCGGCGGAGACCCGGCGGTGGGCGGTGGCATCGGGCTGGTCGTCGACACCTCCTGCTCGACGGTGTAGCCGCTGGCCTTCAACAGGTCCAGTGCCGCCTCGCGGGTCAGGGCCGGCGGCGAGGTGGGCACGTAGCCCGGGTCCGACGGCGCGCGCACCTGTGCCTGAGCCAGCGTCACGGTGTTGTCGCTGCCCGCTCCGACGGCGGCCAGCACGTCGACGTCGAGCAACCCCAGGAGCGCCTTGCGGACCTGGGCGTCCTGCAGATCGGGCTGCGACGCCCGCAGCGTCACCTGCATCACCCGCGGCGTGACGATGCGCGCGGTGCGGACGTCGGGGATCGTGCCGAGCTGCACGTAGGCCGCCTGGCCGCCGTGCACCTGCGCCACCTGCGTATCGCCGTTGCGGATCGAGTCGGCGAGGACGGCGGGCGCTCCCCCGCGACGGAATAGGATCTGATCCGGCTTCGCGGGCTCGCCCCAGTAGCGGTCGTTGCGCGACAGCAGGATCTCGTCGCGCTGGGGGTCGATGCTCTCGACGCGGAACTGACCACCGGTGACCGGCAACGCTCGCACCAGTCCGGCCGCGAATCCGCCGGGTACGTCCTTGACGATGTGCGCGGGCAGGATGTCGTTGAACAGCTCCCGCCACGCCGGATACGGCTGCGAGAACGTGACGACGGCAGTCTTGCCGCCCTCCACGGATTGGACGCCGGTGATGAGGTCGTAGCCCGCCGGGTCGACGACGCCCGGCGCCCCGACCATCTGACGCCACAGGTACCAGTAGTCGTCGGCGCCGATGGGTGCGTTGTCCGTCCACTGCGCCTCGGGCTTGATCTTGTAGGTGACCGTGAAGGGGTTCTGGCTCGTCACGTCCGCCGACACCAGCAACGTGGGGTCCATTTCCCACCGCGAACCCGTCGACGACATGGGGTCGGGGATCGGCCGGAACGAGCTCGGCAGCACCAGCGACGAGATGGCGGCGTTGACCGGCGACTGATCCGACAGCAGATGCGGGTTGAACCCGGGACCCACCGAGTCGATGGCCATGATGATCTGGGTGGCCTTCAGCGGCGGCGGGGGCGTGTTCTGGGTGGTCTCCGTGCTTTGCGGAGCCGGTGGCGGGCTGACGGTGCAGGCCGAGACCAGAAGCACCGTCGACGCCACCGCGATCGCGGCGTCACTGCATCGTCGCAACGTCCTCGGCACGCCCATAGGCTAACGGGCCAAACCTCGGACGCTCGCCAGCCTCAGCCGCG
Organism: Mycolicibacterium madagascariense; assembly: GCF_010729665.1. Taxonomy (NCBI): domain Bacteria; kingdom Bacillati; phylum Actinomycetota; class Actinomycetes; order Mycobacteriales; family Mycobacteriaceae; genus Mycobacterium; species Mycolicibacterium madagascariense. The sequence continues at coordinate 4,426,172 of NZ_AP022610.1, forward strand.
GGCCTTCGCCCTGGCCTTGGCCCTGGCCCGCAAACTGCCGACCAACTCGGTCTTGCGGACGCGCACGATGTCCGGCGTGACCTCGACGCACTCGTCCTCCGCGCAGAACTCCATGGCCTGCTCCAGGCCCAGTTCCAGTGGGCGCGCCAGCGTTTCGAAGACGTCGGCCGTCGAGCTGCGCATGTTGGTCAGCTTCTTCTCGCGGGTGACGTTGACGTCGAGATCCTCGGCGCGCGGGTTGATGCCGACGACCTGCCCCTCGTAGGTGTCGTCGCCGGGCTCGACGAAGAACTGTCCGCGGTCGGCCAGTTGCGTCATCGCGAACGGGGTCACCGTGCCGGTGCGGTCGGAGACCAGCGATCCGGTGTGCCTGGCCCGGATCTCCCCCGCCCACGGGCGGTAGCCCTCGAACACGGCGTTGGCGATGCCCGTGCCACGGGTCAGGGTGAGGAAGTCTGTCCGGAAGCCGATGAGCCCGCGGCTGGGGACGATGAAGTCCATCCGCACCCACCCGGCGGCGTGGTTGGCCATCTCCTCCATGCGTCCCTTGCGGGCCGCCATGAGCTGGGTGACCGCGCCGACGAATTCGTCGGGACAGTCGATGGTCATCGCTTCGAACGGCTCGTGCAGCTTGCCGTCGATGGTCCTGGTAACGACCTGGGGCTTGCCGACCGTCAGCTCGAAGCCCTCGCGCCGCATCTGCTCGACGAGCACCGCCAGCGCCAACTCGCCGCGGCCCTGCACCTCCCACGCATCCGGCCGGCCGATGTCGACGACCTTGATCGAGACGTTGCCGACGAGCTCGCTGTCGAGCCGGTTCTTGACCATCCTGGCCGTCAGCTTGTGGCCGGACACCTTGCCCGCCAGCGGGGAGGTGTTGGTGCCGATGGTCACCGAGATCGCCGGCTCGTCGACGTGGATCCGCGGGAGCGCGTGCGCGTGCTCGGGGTCGGCGAGGGTGTCGCCGATCATGATCTCCGGCATCCCGGCGACGGCGACGATGTCACCGGCGACCGCCTCGTCGGTGGGGCGGCGGTCGACGCCCTCGGTGGTGAGCAGTTCGGTGATCTTGGCGTTGGTGATGACGGGGTGGCCGTCGACCTCGCGCATCCAGGCGACCTGCTGGCCCTTGCGCATCTTGCCGTTGTAGATGCGGACCAGCGCCAGGCGGCCGAGGAACGCCGATGCGTCGAGGTTCGTGACCAGGGCCTGCAGCGGCGCCTCGGGGTCGCCCGCCGGCGCGGGGATGTGCTCCTGCAGCACGTCGAACAGCGCGTCGAGGTTCTCCCCGTCGGGGTTCTCGCCGTTGGCGGGTTCGGTCAGGCTCGCGATGCCGGCGCGACCCGAGGCGTACAGCGTCGGCAACCCCAGCGCGTGCTCGGCGGCCTTCTGCGCCTCGTCGTCCAAATCCGTTGCGACGTCGAGCAATAGGTCGTGACTCTCGGAGACGACCTCGGCGATGCGGGCGTCGGGACGGTCGGTCTTGTTGACCACCAGGAGCACCGGCAGATGCGCGGCGAGCGCCTTGCGCAGCACGAAGCGGGTCTGAGGCAGCGGGCCCTCGGAGGCGTCGACGAGCAGCAGCACGCCGTCGACCATCGACAGCCCGCGCTCCACCTCGCCACCGAAGTCGGCGTGCCCGGGGGTGTCGATCACGTTGATGACGGTCATCGAGCCGTCGGGGTGCTGGCGGTGCACGGCGGTGTTCTTCGCCAGAATCGTGATGCCCTTTTCCTTTTCGAGGTCACCGGAGTCCATCAGGCGTTCGACGGCGTCGTCCCCGCGGTGCGACAGGGCACCGGACTGCCGCAGCATCGCGTCCACCAGGGTCGTCTTGCCGTGGTCGACGTGAGCGACGATGGCGACGTTCCGAAAGTCAGAGGGGAAATCCACGTCTCCTATTGTCGCAGTGCAGGTACCTGATCGCGAAAACGACGGAAGTGCGCGTGGACCCCTCCAAGCTGGCCGGTGTCAAGCCGAAGAAGAAGTGTTGTCGCAGCAAACCGCGCTGCAAGCGGTGCCCCCTCGTGCTCAGCAAGGTGCGCAAAGCCGAGCTGCTGGGCCTTCGTGGCAAGGAGCTGGAGAAGGTCTTCAAACGGGCCAGGAAGAGCTGACGAGCTGGCCTTTCGCTGAGTGCGGCCCGGTCGGCAGCGCTCCGCCGTACGACGGCCCACCACGGGACGCACCCGGGCCGTCGCGACGCGGCGCTCGCTCCCCGCGGCATCGAGGGGCCGTCCGGCCCAGGGCGCGATCGGTGGGGTCCGGGCCTGGCCCCGTGTGCGTCACGTCACTCGTCTCGACGTGTCACCGCGTCCGCAGAGCGGCAACCAGATCGGGGACCCAGCCGCGGTCGGCGGGCACCCACGCGAGATCGTCGAGATCGTCGGCACCCACCCAGCGCAGCGCGCGGTGATCGTGCGCCTCGACGCTGCCGGCGGTACGGGTCACCAGGTACGCCCGCAGGACGGTGCGCTCGTTCAGCGTCACGTCGGCGCCGAGTCGCGCGCCGACGGTGACCGTGATGCCGAGTTCCTCGTCGAGTTCGCGGGCCAGGGCGTCGGCCTCGCTCTCTCCCGCGGCGACCTTGCCGCCGGGCAGCTCCCACAACCCGGCGAGATCCGGTGGCCGGTTCCGTTGGGCCACTAGCAGAGTCGCGTCGCAGATGAGGGCGCCCGCGACGACGATCTGGTTCGACACGCAGCGACGGTATACCGTCGAGTCATGGCTGTCCTATCCGACGACGAGGTCGACGCTGCGCTGTCCGGGCTGAACGGCTGGAAGCGTGCCGACGGGGCACTGCGGCGGTCCATCGACTTCCCGGAATTCCTCGCCGGCATCGACGCCGTCCGTCGCGTCGCCGAGCACGCGGAGCGCGAAGACCATCACCCGGACATCGACATCCGTTGGCGGACAGTCACTTTCGCGCTCGTCACCCATTCCGAGGGCGGTATCACGGACAGGGACGTGGCGATGGCGCGCGACATCGATCGGATCGTGGGCTGACCCACGCGAGGTAGGCCAGGGTCGCCACGGCCGCCAGCACGTACAGCGAGCCAGCGACGTCCGCGTACCACGGCCGCCCGGTGAGGTGCCCGCCCGCGGCGGCGAACGTCACCAACCACGGCGCGCCGAGGTAGGCCAGCACCACCCACGCCCAGCCGACGATCCGCGCACCCCGGCGCGGCCGCCCGAGCACCAGCCACATGGCCAGCGGCAGCATCCACACCCAGTGGTGCGTCCAGCTGATCGGCGAGATCAGCAACCCGAACGTCATGACGACGACGATGCGGCCGAGCGGGTCGGCGGCCCCGATGCGCCACCACGCCAGCGCAGTGAGTGCCGCGGTGCCGGCGATCGCGGCGACGAGCGGCGGACCGGAGTGCACGTCGTGGCCCGCCAGGTAGCCAAGGACGCCGCGCAGCGACTGGTTCATCGGGGTGTCCACGACGCCGACGCGGTCGGCGTTGCCGAGCAGGTCCGTGAAGTAGAAGCGGGCCTGCGCGCCGCCGACGACGATCGACAGCGCGACCGTCGCGCAGAACACGACCGCCGAACAGAGCACGGCGCGCCACCTGCGGGCGCCCGCGAAGTAGAGGCCCGCCACCGCCGGGGTCAGCTTCAGCCCCGCTGCCAGCCCCACCAGCAGGCCCGCCGCCCACCAGCGCCGGGTATTCACCGCCAGCAGCACGGCGAACATCAGCAACGCCCCGATCTGACCGAGTTCGAATAGGTGGCGCACCGGCTCGAACCACACCGCGAGCGCGGTCCAGGCCATCGCGAGCCGCACGTCGGGGCGGCCCAGCAACCGCAGCGTCAGGTCGGCCGATCCGTAGAGCGCTGCCACGATGCCCAGTTGCCAGCCAAGGCCCACGAACCAGAACGGCAGCAGGTGCAGCGGGAAGAACATCAGCGCGGCGAAGGGCGGATAGGTGAACTGCAGCGGTAGCGGCGGCGTCGCGGGGTGATACACGAAGTCGTAGAGACCGCCGTGGGCCATGGCCGCCGCGCCGTCGACGTAGACGTGGAGATCGATGAAGTTGGTGCCGTTCGGCACGAGGTAGGTCACGGCGAACCGCGCGGCCAGGCTGAGCGCGAGCAGATACGGCGCCATCGCCGCGAGTCGGCTCCGCGGCGGCGCGCCGGTGGAGCCGGTGTGTACCTCTGACTGTCTGGTGATCCGTCGACTCTAGTTTTCCAGCGCCCACGGGCTCGTCGTCGGGCGTCGGGCGGACGGCCCGGGTCACCATCGTCCGTCGTGTCAGTAACGGTTGCATAAATGCCACACGTGTCACTTGAGTAACTCCAGTAACGCCGTAGCTTCGGTTCAGACGAGCCGTCCACCGATTGGGAGAACCATGCGCCTCACCAGAAAACTGTTAGCTACCAGCGTGATTGCGGCCGCGTGCGCGGTCCCGGGAGCGCTGCTGTGCAGCGCCACCGCCGCTGCCGACCCCGCGCCTGCGCCCGCCCCCGCGCCGGCGATTCCGTTCCTCAGCCAACTCAACCCGGCCATGCTGCAGACCATCGCGTCGGTGTTGACCGGAGGCGGTACGGCGCCCGCCGCCGCACCCGCCGCCGCACCGGCACCCGCGGCGACCGCATCGGTCACCCTGCCCCAGGCACCCGCCGCGCCGGCCGCAGCACCGGCCGCCGCGCCCGCCGCCGCACCCGCCGGGATGATCCCGTCGGCCGACGTGCAGATCCCGCAGGTCCCCGGAAATCCGCTGCCGCTGCCCAAGCAGCTCAGCTTCCCCGCGGACCTGGCGTCGCTGATGCCCGCCGGTAGCCCGCTCGCCGGTCTCCTGCCGAAGGCGCCCGCGGCGGTTCCGGCCGCGGCCGCCGTGCCCGCTGCCGCTGCGGCACCCGCGGTCGCCGCCGCGGCACCCGCGGCGTCCAACGGGTTGACGGCTGCGACCGACGGTCTGGCCCCGCTGTTCTTCCCGGTCTCCGGACTGCCCTGATCCTTCGCCAACCACGCCTGAAACCACACCGAGCACGGGAGAGTCATGCCATCGAAGAGAACGCTTCTGATCGCACTCGGTGCGTCGGCCGCGCTGACGCTGTGCGGCCAACCGGTCGTGCATGCGGAGCCCGGGTCGCCGCTGCCGATCCCGATCAGTGGCCTTCAGGCTCCCGGCCTTCCCGCGATGCAGAGCTTGGCGCCTGCCATCCAGCAGGCGGCGAGCGACCCGTCGAACGCGGTGTCGATGTTGATGGCAGCAGCGGCGGCGTTCGCGGGTAACACTGCGGCGCCGTCGGATTCGAAGAACATGGCGGCGGCGGTCAACCAGTTCGTCGCCGACCCACAGGTAGCACACGTCCCTGCGGTAGGTGCGGTCCCCGGAACCGAGGCGCACCTCCCGCAGGGCGTGGACCCTGCCCACGCGGCAGGGCCGGCGCCAGACGCCGCACCGCTCGCCGCGCCGGCTCCGGCACCCGCACCACCGGCCGCCGCACCCGCGCCGGCCCCGCAGGCCGCACCCGCCCCCGCACCGCAAGCCGCGCCCGTCGTCGCGCCCGCACCCCAGGCCGCGCCCGCCCCCGCACCCGAAGCCGCGCCCGCGCCGGCCCCCGAAGCCGCCCCCGCGCCTGCCCCCGCACCCGATCCGGCTCCCGCACCGGACCCCGCACCCGCGCCCGACGCCACCCCCGCCGCGGCCGCCGTGCCGGGACCCGACGCCGCATCGGCGCCCGCCCCTGCCCCCGCGCCCGGCTTCGGACCCGACGCGCCGACGACGCAGGACTTCATGTATCCGTCGATCAGCAACGGATGCCTCGCCGATGGCGGAAACGTCCTCGCGTCGGCCATCTCGGTGGCGGGCCCCGCATCCATCCCGAAGCCGGGCCCCGGGCCGGGCCAGACGGCCTACGTGTTCACCGCGATGGGCACGCCCGGACCCGCCGCCGAGCAAAAGTTGCCGCTGAACGTCACGTGGGTCAACCTGACGACCGGCAAGTCCGGCACCGCGACCCTCAAGCCGCAGGCCGACATCAACCCGGCGGGTCCGACCACCCTGACCGTCATCGCCGACACCGGCTCGGGCAGCGTCATGTCCACGATCTTCGGCCAGGTCACCACGACCGACAAGCAGTGCCAGTTCATGCCGACGATCGGTTCGACCGTCGTTCCGTGACGCTGCTCCTCCCCCGCGACGAAGGGGTCAGTAGGCCATGAAGAGGATCATCTCGCGGTCGTACTCCCGGCCGGGGTGCGCCTCCGCGAGATGCGTCTGAGCCTTCTCGACGAGGTCGTCTTCGTCCGAACCGGTGATGGCCTCCCCGCAGGGACAGCTCAAGTGTGTTTTCGCCATGCCTCACGATCCCACGAGGATGATGGGGGCATGGAGCTGTACGACGTAATGCGCACGACCGGAGCCGTTCGACGGTTCACCGACGACCCGCTGCCCGACGACGTGCTCGAGCGCATCCTGGACAACGCCCGCTTCGCCCCGAGCGGCGGCAACCGCCAGGGCGTGCGCGTCATCGTGGTCCGTGACGGCCCGACCCGCGAGCGCCTCGCCGAGCTGTCCCGCCCGGCGGCCAGGCGGTACGTCGCCCAGTTGGCTCACGGCGAGTCACCGTGGAATCCATTGCGGCCGTGCGGCGTCGACGATGCCACCGTCGCGGCGACCGAGCCGCCCGACGCGATGATCGCACCGCTGACCGAGGCGCCGGTCGTGCTGGTGATGTGCGTCGACCTCGGCGTGGTCGCCGCCACCGATCAGCACCTCGACCGCATCGGCGTGATCAGCGGCGCGTCGGTCTATCCGTTCGTCTGGAACGTGCTGTTGGCCGCGCGCAACGAGGGATTCGGCGGGGTCACGAACACGATGTCGATCGCCGAGGAGCCCCGCGTACGGGAGTTGCTCAGCATTCCCGACGGTTACGCCGTCGCCGCGGTCGTCCCGCTCGGCAAGCCGGTGCACCAGGTCAGCAAGCTCAAGCGCAAGGCCGTCGAGGAGTTCGTCACCCGCGAGCGCTTCGACGGCGACGCGTTCTAGCGTCGACTCTGCGGTCTTGGCGCGGATGTGCGAGTGCTCGGGCGCGGACCCCGCCGTCAGGGCAGAGTCGAGCTAGGCCTTCGCCTTGGCCTTCGCGGCCTTCTTGTAGGAACGCACCTTCTCCAGTGAGCCCGCGTCGACGACGTCGGCGATCGACATGTGCGTGCCGGCCTCGCCGTACGCGCCGGCAGCCTCGCGCCAGCCCTGCGGCGTCACGCCGTACTGCTTGCCTAGCAACGCCAGGAAGATCTTGGCCTTCTGCTCGCCGAACCCGGGTAGCGCCTTGAGCCGCCGCAGCACCTCGGGCCCGTCGGGGTCATCGGCCGTCCACAGCGCGACGACGTCGCCGCCGTACTCGTCGACGATGGTCTGCGCCAACGTCTGCAGCCGTTTGGCCATCGAGCCCGGAAACCGGTGCACCGCAGGCTTTTCCGAGAACAGTGCGGCGAATGCCTCGGGCTCGTAGTCGGCGACGGCCTGCGCGTCCAGCCCACCCATGCGATCGGCGAGCTTGCGCGGACCCGCGAAGGCGACTTCCATCGGGATCTGCTGGTCGAGCATCATCCCCACCAGCAGCGCGAAGGGGTTGGACTCCAGCAACTCGTCGGCCGCGGGGTCCTGAACCAATTGCAGCTTCGCCATCGGGCCAGTCTAGGCGAATCGCCCGGCCGCGCCCGGCGCCCGGCCGACCCTGCGGAACGTGACGAGATCCAGGCGAAATCCGCAGTCTGGGCGCCTGGCTAGAGTTGTCCGAGTGACCGCGCCACCGCCCGCGTCCGCCCGCGGGCGGTACGGCTTCGCCCTGCTCGCCTTCGCCTTCAGCGCCATCATGCTGGGCACGACGCTGCCGACGCCCATGTACGCGCTGTACTCCAGCCAGATGCACTTCGCCGTGTTCACCACGACGGTGATCTTCGCGACCTACGCCGTCGGCGTGTTGGCCGCGCTGCTGCTGTTCGGTCGGTGGTCGGACGCGATCGGCCGGCGGCCCGTGCTGCTGGCCGGCGCCGGGTTCGCCCTGGTCAGCAGCATCGTGTTCCTGTTCGCCGACGACATCGGCCTGCTGCTCGTCGGCCGCCTGCTATCCGGTCTGTCCGCGGGCGTCTTCACCGGCACTGCGACGGCCGCGGTCGTGGAGGCTGCACCGGAATCGCACCGGCAACGCGCGTCGGTCGCCGCCACGATCGCCAACGTCGGCGGCCTCGGCCTGGGGCCCGTGCTCGCGGGCGTGCTGGTGCAGTACGCGCCGCGGCCGCTGCAGCTGTCCTTCGCCGTGCACGCCGTGCTGGTCCTGCTGGCCGTCGGCACCATCCTGTTGTCGCCGGAGACCTCGGGACGCACCGGCCGAATCGTCGTGCAGCGCCTCAGGGTTCCCCGCGAGGTGCGCCAGGTCTTCGCGACCGCCGCCACGGCGGCCTTCGCGGGTTTCGCCGTCATGGGTCTGTTCACCTCGGTGGCGCCGTCGTTCGTCTCCGGCGTGATCGGCATCGGCGATCACGCCGTGGCGGGGGCGGTCGCGGGGTCGATCTTCCTGGCGTCGGCGCTGGCTCAGCTCGTCGCCGGACGGCTGCCCGCCCAGCGCGCGGTTGCCATCGGCTGCGCCATCCTGGTCGTCGGCATGCTGGTGCTGGCCGGCGCCCTGTACGTCGCGTCGCTGCCGGGGCTGATCGTCGCCGCGGCCATCGCCGGTGTCGGACAGGGCATCAGCTTCAGCCGCGGTCTGGCCGCCGTCGCCGAACTCACCCCGGCCGACCGCCGCGCCGAGGTCAGCTCGACCTACTTCGTGGTGGCGTACGTCGCGATCTCGCTGCCGGTGCTCGGCGAGGGCCTGGCCGCCCAGCACCTCGGATTGCGTACGGCGGGAGTCAGTTTCGCCGTCGCCATCGCAGTGCTGTCGGCAGTCTGCCTGGCCGCGGTCATCGTGCAGGAGCGACGCCAACCCGCCACGGCCTGACGCTCCTACGGCAGCTTGGCGGCGATCTCGCGGGCCGCGGCGATGACCCGGGTGCCCGCGTGCTCCAGGGTCTCGGGATCGAGCCGGTGCGTCAGGAAGCTGATGCTCAGCGCGTAACGGGACGGCCCGCCGCGGGAGGACGGCACCGCCGCCGCCACGCAGGTGAGTTCCTCGGCGGCCTCCTCGCGGTCGACGGCGAAGCCGCGATCGCGAATGTCCTTGATCTCGGCGGCCATCTTCTTCATCGACGTGATCGTGTGCGTCGTCAACTCCGGCAGCCCGGCCGTGGCGACGACGTCACGCCAGACGCTGTCGGGCATGGTGGCCAGCAGCGCCTTGCCCAGCGCGGACGCGTGCCAGGGGTCGGTCTGTCCGACGTCGCTCACCTTCTTGACCGCGCGCCTGCCCTCGACGACGTCGAGGATGACGACGCCGTGGTCGCGATGGACGGCGAAGTTCACGGTCTCGTTGAATTCGTTCACCAGGCGCTCCATGGTGGGGAGCACCGCGTCCGACGGCACCTGATTCGCGAAGGCGCGCTGCCCGAGGCGGAAGATCTCCCATCCCAGTCGGTACTGGTTGGCGTTGAAGCGCTCGACGTATCCGAGCGCGCAGAGGCTGTTGAGGTAGCGCAGCACGGTGGCCTCGTTCAGCCCTGTGCGCCTTGCGATTTCGGTCAGATTACCGATGTCGGAGTCCCCCACCGCCGACAGGATCTTGGCGGTGCGTTCGACGCCGATCATGCCGGACGACTTCTCGGTATCCACTGCTGCTTTCACTGAGTGAAGGTTACCAGTAGCCAGTGCAGGGTCGGTTCCTGTTGACAGCTCCCGCGACGTCTCGTAGGTTTTCATTCAGCGCAGTTGAATATCACTGAGTGAAATTACCAAAGGAGAACGTCATGCCCCCCGCAGCCGACAGCCGCATCGCCACGGTCGACGGAGCCAGCATCCTGGCCGCCCAAGACCTCCTCGCGGCCGACGACTACGCCCTCACCCCCTCGGGCAAGGCCTTCGTTGATGGTGGCAAGTACCGCTTGGAAATCTCTGGCGTGGAACGCCTTTCGACACTGGAGGCCATGCTCGAGGAGGCCGAGCGCCACGACGTCTTCATCCACCGCGTGATCGCCTTCGGCGGCGGCACGACGCTGCTGAGCACCTCCGAACTGAGTGACGTCTCCGCGCTGGCGACCGAGCACGGCATCGACCTCGTCGCCGTGCCGGGGCCGCGGACCGGGTGGGACCTCGGACGCCAGGCGCTGAGCACCGAGGGTCAGGCCGGGGGCCGCCGCGTCCGCGGTCTGGACAACGTTCGCTACCTGCTCGACGACTACCTGCGCATCTTCTCGACGGGCATCCGGGGCGTATTGGTCTGGGACGAAGGCGTTCTCGACATCCTCAACAAGGCCCGCGACGCCGGCCACGTCCCCGCCGACGCGACGTTCAAGATCTCGGTCTACGCCGGGCACGCGAACCCCGCCTCCATCCGGATCCTGCAGGACCTCGGCGCCGACAGCGTCAACCCCGTCGGCGACCTCAGCCGCCCGATGCTCGCGGCGATCCGCCAGGCGGTCGACATCCCCCTGGACGTCTGGGCCGAGACCTTCGAGTCCTTCGGCGGGATGAACCGGCTCTGGGAGGCCGGCGACATCGCCCGCGTCGCGGGACCGGTGTACTTCAAGATCGAGCCCGGCGAGTCCGAGGCGGTCATGTACAACGGGTGGATCCAGCCCGAATTCCACGCCGACCTCGTCCGCCACAAGGTTCGCCATGCCGCGATCCTCAACGAGCTCGTCGCGACGAGCGCCCCCGACGTGACGGTGTCGCCGCGGCCTCGCGTCGCCCAGTCCGCGCTCACCAACTGACACGACGGCACGACTGCATGACCGAAAGACGAAGGGAACACGACGTGACACAGCGTCACCGGGCGGCGATCATCGGGTCGGGCAACATCGGCACCGATCTGATGATGAAGCTGCGCCGCTCCGAGGTGCTCGACGTGGTCGCCATGGCCGGAATCGACCGTGGCAGTGACGGTCTCGCTCGCGCGGCCGCGCTCGACGTCGCGGTCACCGCAGACGGCGTCGACGGGCTGGTCGCGCTGGACGCCTTCGACGGCGTCGAGGTCGTGTTCGACGCCACCAGCGCAGGCGCCCACCGCGTCAACGACGCCGTCCTCGCGCGGTCCGGGGTCCCGGTCGTCGACCTGACCCCCGCCGCACTCGGGCCCTTCGTCGTCCCCGCGGTGAACATGTCGCGGCTCGCGGGACACCGCAACCTCAACATGGTGACGTGCGGCGGCCAGGCCACCATTCCGGTGGTGGCGGCGCTCGCCGCGGTGGCCGAGGTGCACTACGCCGAGATCGTCGCGTCCATCGCGTCGCTCTCGGCGGGACCGGGCACCAGGGCCAACATCGACGAGTTCACCGTGACGACGGCCCGCGCGATCGAGTCCGTCGGCGGTGCGGCCAGGGGCAAGGCGATCATCATCCTCAACCCGGCCGAGCCGCCGATGCTCATGCGCGACACCGTCGCCGCGTTGGTGTCCGCGACCGACGAGGCGGTGCTCACCGCGGCGGTCACCGACATGGTCGCCGACGTGTCCCGCTACGTGCCGGGTTATCGCCTGGCCCAAGCGATTCGGACGTCACCGGTGCCCGGGGACGATCCCCGGCGGCGTCTCGTCGCCCCGGCGGCCCGGCAGGCCGAGCTGGTGCACGTGACGGTCCTGCTCGAGGTCGAGGGCGCGGCCGACTATCTTCCCGCCTATGCCGGCAACCTGGACATCATGACGGCCGCCGCCGTGCGCGTCGCCGAACGCCTGGTGGCGCGCACCCCGGAGCCGGCCCGGTGACCGCCGACGTGTACGTCCAGGACGTCACGCTGCGCGACGGCATGCACGCCGTCGGGCACTCCTTCGGCCTGGCCGACGTCAGGCGCATCGCCGGTGCGCTCGACGCCGCGGGCGTGGCGGCCATCGAGGTCGCCCACGGCGACGGACTCGCCGGCGCCAGCCTCACCTACGGCGCGGGCGCTCACGCCGACGGAGAGTGGATCGCCGCCGCCGCCGACGTCATCGAGAACGCCCGGCTGACAACGCTTCTCATTCCCGGCATCGGCACCGTGGACGATCTGCGGGCCGCAGCCGACCTCGGCGTGACCTCGGTGCGCGTCGCCACCCACTGCACCGAGGCCGACATCGCGCGTCAGCACATCGGCACCGCGCGATCCCTCGGTCTCGACGTCGCCGGGTTCCTGATGATGTCGCACCTGAGTCCGCCCGACCGGCTGGCCGGGCAGGCGAAGATCATGGAGGACGCCGGCGCCGAGTGCGTTTACGTCACCGACTCCGGCGGCCGCCTGACCATGACCGGCGTGCGCGACCGCGTGCGCGCCTACCGTGACGTCCTCGCGCCCACGACCACCGTGGGCGTGCACGCCCACCACAATCTCGCTCTGGGCGTGGCCAATTCACTCGTCGCCGTCGAGGAGGGAGCCCACCGCGTGGACGCCTCACTGACGGGTCTCGGTGCGGGCGCGGGCAATTGCCCGCTGGAGGCCTTCGTCGCCGTCGCCGAGCTGAACGGGTGGCGGCACGGCTGCGATCTCTACGCGCTGATGGACGCGGCCGACGACATCGTCCGGCCGCTGCAGCAGCGACCCGTGCGGGTCGACCGCGAGACGTTGACGCTCGGCTTCGCCGGGGTGTACTCCAGCTTCCTGCTGCACGCCGAACGCATCGCCGACGAGGTCGGCGTCGAGACCCGTGACCTGCTCGTCGAGGCAGGCCGCCGATCGATGGTCGGCGGCCAGGAGGACCAACTCGTCGGTCTCGCCCTCGACCTGAGGGGGTGACGGACCGCTCTACCCGCACCTGCTCGCCCGCCCCAGACACGAGAGATGAACGACCATGGAGAACGTCACGCAATCCCTGCCACCGCGACGCCCCGCCGGGACGCCGTCGTCCGCTCCGCCCGGCGCGTCGCCCCCTGCCGGGCGACGCAACCACGGCCTGAGGGAGAACAGCCTCGGCGTGCCGAGCATCTTCTTCTACATCATCGCCGCGGCGTCACCGTTGACCGTCGTGGTGGCGCTGTACCCGATCATCATCGGTGCGGGCAACGGGGTCGGCATGCCGGGGGCGTTCGTCATCGCCGCCGTGGTGCTGATGATCTTCGCGGTCGGCTACGTCGCGATGAGCAGGCACGTCACTAACGCCGGCGCGTTCTACGCCTACGTGACACTGGGACTCGGCCGCATCCCCGGACTGGGGTCGGCGTTCCTGGCGATCTTCGCCTACAACGCCATTCAGGCGGGGCTCTACGGCGGCTTCGGCTACTACGCCTCGGAGTTGATCAACCCCGCGCTGGGGATCGCGATCCCGTGGTGGGCCTACGCGTTCGTGGCACTGCTGCTGTGTCTGGGCCTGGGCGTGCAGGGCGTCCACTCCGGAGCGAAGGTGCTCGGGGTCTTCATGACCCTCGAGGTCACGATGATCACCATCCTCAGCGCGTTCAGCATCTTCGGTGACTCGTCAGTTCCCGTGTCGCACTTCTCCTTCGCACCGTTCGCGCCCAGCGTCGTGCTCGGGGGCGCCCTCGGGGTGGCCCTGATGTTCGCGCACGCGTCGTTCATCGGCTTCGAGGGCTCGGCGATCTACGGCGAGGAGGCCCGCGACCCGGCCCGCACCATCCCCCGCGCGACGTACCTGTCCATCGCGTTCATGGGCATTCTGTACGCGGTGTCGGGCTGGCTCATCATCAACGCCCTCGGGATCGACCGCGTGGTCGGCATGGCCAACGACACGGGCGGCAACTTCATCTTCGCGGCGAGCGACGCCATCATCGGGCACAACATCTCGGTGATCTTCCAGACGCTCATCGTGTCGGCGACGTTCGCGGCGATCGTGACCTTCCACAACAACGTGTCACGGTACCAATTCTCGCTCGGCAGACAGGGTTTGGTGTGGAAGCCGCTCGGGTGGACGCTGGCGAGCCGCCAAACCCCGTGGGTCTCGGGGATCGTGCAGAGCGTGACCGTCGGCATCGTCATCGCGGTGTTCGCCATCTCCGGTCGGGATCCCTTCGCCACCCTGTTCACGTGGGCGACGGGCATCGGGACCATCGGCGTCATCCTGTCCCAGCTGATCGCGGGCATCGCCATCTTCGCGTTCTTCCGCAGGTCCGACGTCGACAAGCGGCTGTGGAACACGGCGATCGCCCCGATCCTGGCGATTCTCGGGCTCGGCGCGTTCTTCGTGCTGACGCTCGACAGCCTCGACGTGCTGCTCGGCGTGCACGGCGTCACGGCGGCGATCATGGTGTCGCTGGTGTTCCTGGCCCTGTTGGCGGGCCTGCTCTACGGCCTCTACCTGCGGGTGGCCGCACCGGAGCGCTATGCGCTGGTCGGGCAGGCCCTCAACGAGCGGGAGCTGGCCGAGCCGGCCGCCGAGGCGCAGTAGCCGGCACGATCCACGATTCGTCGCGCGCGCGGCACGGGAGTTAAGTACATTTGTCCGCATCGATGCGTACGAATGTTCCTAACGAAGGAGTGGGCATGACCGCAGCGCGGCGGACCCGACGGCACGACCCGGAGAGAAAGGACCGCATCGTGACCTCCGCACTCGAGGTGCTGGCCCGCGACGGCGTCGCAGGCATCACGCACCGGGCCATCGGCAGCGCCGCCGACGTGCCACTCGGGTCGATCACCTACCACTTCGCCACCCTCGACGAGATCGTCCAACGGGCCTTCGAGGTCCACGTCGACAAGCTGGCCAGCCGCTTCGAGGCGCGGTTGGCGGATTGCACCGACGGCGTCGACCTCGTCGACTGCATCGCCGCGGCCATCACCGACGATCTCGCCGCCCACCCCAGCGAGCTCGCCGTGACCTACGAGCTCTACGGGGACGCCGTTCGCAGACCCGAGACCCGGCGTGTGACGCAGCGCTGGATGGAGCGTGCCGAGGACGCGCTCGCCGAGCACTTCGACCGTGCCACCGCACGGCTGATCGACGTCGTGGTCGAGGGCCTGATGGTGCACATGTCCATTGCGCAACAACCCCTTTCGAGAGACGAAGTACGCGCCCTGCTGACCATGGCGGCCGGCAGTCCGACACCACCGACCAAGGAGTGACATGACCTTTCACCGCAAGATGTTCATCGACGGCGCCTGGACCGACGCCGCGGACGGCGCCGTCGATCACGTGCCCGCGCCGACCACCGGCGAACCGTTCGCCGACATCGCCCACGGCGGGGTGGCCGACGTCGACCGCGCGGTGGCCGCCGCCGAGGCCGCCTTCCCCGAGTGGGCCAGGACGCCGGTGGGTGAGCGCGCCAAGGCGTTCCTGACCCTCGCCGACCGCGTCGAGGGCGACCTGCGCACGCTCGCCGAGATCGAGTCGCGCAACGTCGGCAAACCCATCGGCCTCGCTCTCGAGGAGATGGAGATGATCGCCGACCACCTGCGGTTCTTCGCCGGGGGCGCCCGCACCATGGAGGGTCGCGCCGCGAGTGAGTTCGTGCGCGGCAAGACGAGCATCATCCGGCGCGACCCGCTCGGCGTCGTCGGCTCCGTCGCCCCGTGGAACTATCCGCTGCTCATGGCCATCTGGAAGATCTCCCCCGCTCTGCTGACCGGAAACACGTTGGTGCTCAAGCCGTCCGAGCACACGCCGTTCTCGGTCCTGCGGCTCGCCGAACTCGCCGAGGACCTCTTCCCCGCCGGGGTGTTCAACGTCGTGACCGGTGACGGCCACGACGTCGGCGCCCGACTGGTCGCCCACCCACGGGTGCGGATGTCCTCGCTGACCGGATCGGTCGCGACCGGCCGGGCCCTGATGCGGGCGTCCGCCGACTCCAACCTCAAGCGGCTGCACCTCGAACTGGGCGGCAAGGCACCGGTGCTGGTCTACTCCGACGCCGACGTCGAGCTGGCGGTCGCCAAGATCACCGAGGGCGCGTTCTGCAACTCCGGCCAGGACTGCATGGCCGCCTCGCGGCTCTACGTCCACGAGTCCGTGCACGACGATCTGGTCGCCGGGCTCGAAAAGGCGGTCAAGGCACTCGATCTCGGTGATACCGCTCAGGAGACGACGACGATGGGCCCGGTCATCACGGCCGCCCACCGCGACCGCGTCGAGGGCTTCGTCCACCGCGCCAAGGCCACCGGTCACGTCGAACTCATCCAGGGCGACAACCCCGGCACCGGCTTCTACACCGCCCCGACCGTCGTCGTCGGGGCCCGGCAGGGCGACGAGATCGTCAGCACCGAGGTGTTCGGTCCGGTCACCTCGGTGACCCGGTTCAGTGACCGCGACGACGTGATCGCCTGGGCCAACGACACCGAATACGGCTTGGCCGCATCGGTGTTCACCAACGATCTGTCGCGCGCGATGACCGCGTCGAGCGATCTGCAGTTCGGCACCGTCTGGATCAACGACCACCTGCCCGTCACGCCCGAGATGCCCCACGGCGGGTTCAAGCAGTCCGGAAACGGCAAGGACATGTCGGTCTACGCCCTCGAGGAGTACACCGAGATCAAGCACGTCATGATCAATCGCGAGAGCGCCTGACGTGCCCACCCACGCCGTCAACACCTTTCGGCTGCGCCCCGGCGTCAGCGTCGCGGAGTTCGAGGCGTTCTCCGCCGAGCTGGACCGCCCGACGTGCCTGGCCTTCGACGTCGTCCTCGCCTTCGACGTCTACGTCGTCGATCCGGCCGACGACTCGGGGGTCGACGTCGTCGAGGTCATGACCGTCGCCTCGTGGCCGGACTGGGAGCGCGTGCGCGACACCGCCCCCGAACTCAAGCCCGTGGTCGACCGATTCGACGAACTCGTCGACCCCGACAGCGTCACGACGCTACTCACCCGCAAGACACCGCTGCCCCAGGAGATCTGACATGCCCACCGCACCCGACTACGACGCCGTCATCATCGGCGCCGGCCACAACGGCCTCGTCACCGCCAACTACCTCGCCCGCGCAGGACAGCGCGTCCTGGTGCTCGAAGCCCGCAAGGTGGTCGGTGGCGCGTGCGTCACCGAGGAGCTGATCCCGGGGAGCAAGTGGTCCTCGTGCGCGTTCATCGCGGGCCTACTGCGCCCGGAGATCATCGCCGAGCTCGAGCTGGCCAGGTTCGGCCTCGACCTCTACCAGGGAGATGCGCTGTCCTTCAGCCTGTTTCGCGACGGCACCTCGTTCACGATGTGGAAGGAGACTGACCGCACGCTCCGCGAACTGGAGAAGCTCAACAGGAAGGACGCGGCGGCGTTCCTCGACTTCGGCGTGCGGCTGCAGCGCTTCGCCGGGCTCGTCACGCCCTACCTGCTGAAGCCGCCGCCGCAGCGCTCCGAGGTGTTCGCCGCCTTCGAGGCCGCGGGCGAGCAGACGCTCTTCGACGAGTTCACCCTGCTCTCGGTGCGGGACCTGCTGGACCGGTACTTCGACGACGAGCGACTCAAGAGCATGCTGACGTTCTTCGGGATGGTGTCGATCTTCGGCGGCCCGTCGACCCCGGGCACCGCCTACACCTACGGGCACCACTCCTGGGGTGAATTCAACGGCAGCTTCGGGCAATTCGGGCTCGCGCGCGGTGGCATGGGCGCCATCAGCGAGGCGTTGGCCACCGGCGCCCGCCATCACGGCGCGACGATCCGCACCTCGACTCCCGTTCGGGAGGTCGTCGTGGAACGCGGCGTCGCCACGGGCGTCCGCCTCACCGACGGCTCCGTCATCACCGCCGGGCAGGTCTTCTCCAACGCCGACCCCAAGCGGTCCCTGCTCGGTCTGATCCCGTCGGGCGTGCTGCCGGCCAAGCTCGTCCGCGACGTCGAGAACATCGACACCCGCGGCTCGATGGCCCGGATCCACCTCCTCATCGACGAACTGCCGCAATACCTTCCGTTCCCCGACGCGAGCGAGCGCCCGCAGCACCACGGGCATCAGCTGCTCGGCCCCAGCCGCGAGGCGTTCGAGGAGGCCTACGAGGCGCAGCGCCGCGGGACGTTCCCGAGCACCTTCGTCATCGAGGCCGTCACGCAGTCCGTCACCGACGACTCGCTGGCGCCCGCGGGCCTGCACACGATGACGCTGGGCATCCAGCAGTTGCCGTCCGAGCTGACCGGAACCACCTGGGCGGCCGAGAAGGAGAAGTGGGCCGACCTGGTGCTGGAGGATCTGTTCACCTACGCCCCCAACCTGCGTGACCACATCCTGGACCGCGTGATCATCACCCCCGACGACCTGAACGACGAGTACCTCATCACCGATGGAAACATCTTCCACGGCAGCATGATGCTCGATCAGCTGTTCGGGGCGCGCCCCATCCCGGAGCTGGCCAATTACCGCACCCCCGTGCGCAATTACTACCTCTGCGGTTCGGGCACCCACCCGGGCGGAGGGGTGATGGGGGCCAACGGGCACAACGCGGCCAAGGTCGCCCTGGCCGACGCCGCGGGCCTCACCGGACTGGCCGACGCGCCCAGGCTGCGCACCGGTGGCCACCGGGCGCCGTGGCAGCAGCGCGTCGTCGGCAGCCTGATGTCCACCAGACCCGGTCGCTGGGTGGGCTACCGGGCCGCCCGGCAGCCGGCGCTGCGCAAGATCACCGCCTACGCCGCCCGCGTCCGCTGACCGTGACGACCCCACAGTCGGGCCTGCGCAGCGCGAAGTGGTTCGCGGGCAAGGACGTTCCCGGTTTCGTGCACCGCTCGGCGATGCGGGCGTCCGGGTTCTCGCGGATGGCGTTCGAGGGCCGTCCGATCGTCGGCATCTGCAACTCGTGGTCCGAAGTCGTCAACTGCAACATGCACTTTCGCGGCCTGGCGGACTCGGTGCGCCGCGGGGTACTGGCCGCGGGTGGGTTCCCGCTGGAGTTCCCGACGATGTCGTTGGGCGAGCAGCTGATGAAGCCGACCACCATGCTGTTCCGCAACCTCATGGCGATGGACGTCGAAGAGTCCATCCGCGCCTATCCGTTCGACGCCGTCGTCCTGCTCGGCGGTTGCGACAAGACGGTGCCCGCGCAGTTGATGGGCGCGGCCAGCGCCGACGTGCCCGCCATCGCGCTGACCGGCGGGCCCGCCGCTCCGCCGTATTCGACGGCAAACAGCTCGGGGTGGGCACCGACCTGTGGGAGTACATCGACGACGTCCGCGCCGGCCGCATGTCGATGGCCGACTACGAGCGGCTGGAGGCCGCTGCCGGACCCTCGCGGGGGCACTGCCCCGAGATGGGCACGGCCTCCACGATGGCGACCATCGTGGAAGGCCTCGGCATGACGCTGCCCGGAACCGCGGCGATACCCGCCATGGACTCGCGTCGGATGCAGGTGGCCGAGGAGTGCGGGGCGCGCGCGGTCGGGCTGGCGGTGGAACGGCTGCGGCCGTCACAGGTGATGACGGCCGAGGCCTTCGACAACGCCATCACGCTGATGCTCGCCGTCGGCGGCTCCACGAACGCGATCGTGCACCTGCTCGCCATCGCCGGTCGTGTCGGTGTTCCGTTGTCGCTGAACCGCTTTCACGAACTGTCGGCGCGCACGCCGCTGGTGGTCAACGTGCGGCCGGCCGGCGAACACCTCGTCGAGCACGTGTTCCACGCCGGGGGCATTCCCGCGGTGCTGAAGTCGCTGGAGCCGCTACTGCACACCGACGCGATCACGGTGACCGGCAAGACCGTCGCGGCCAACCTGCCCGCCGCCGCGGCCGCGGACACCTCCGTCATCGCCCCATTGGACGCTCCCTACCAACCGCCCGGCGGCCTCGCCGTCGTGCGGGGCAATCTCGCTCCGGACGGCGCGGTGCTCAAGTGCGCCGCGGCCAGCCCCGAGCTGCTCGTCCACCAGGGACCCGCCGTGGTGTTCGAGGACATGGCCGACCTGATGCGGCGCTTCGACGATCCCGACCTGCCGGTCACCCGCGATTCGGTGCTGATCCTGCGGTCCGCCGGCCCGCGCGGCGCACCGGGCATGCCCGAGTGGGGCCAGCTACCCATCCCCAGCAAGTTGCTCAAAGACGGCGTCACCGACATGGTGCGCATCTCCGATGCCAGGATGAGCGGCACCGCCTACGGCACGTGCGTGCTGCACGTGAGCCCGGAGTCGGCGGTCGGCGGACCGCTCGCCCTGGTCCGGGACGGGGACGTCATCGCGCTCGACGCCCACGCGGGAACACTCGACATGCACGTGTCGGACGACGAGTTGGCTTCGCGCCGAGCCGAATTGGCACCCCCACCGCGCCGACACACCCGTGGCTACACCGCGCTGTACGTCGATCGCGTGCTGCAGGCGGACCGCGGCTGCGACTTCGACTTCCTGGTGGGCCGCTCGGAACGGCCCCAGGACGAGCCCGACGCGATCTTCGAGGGCTGGATCGGCGGTTGGTGAGCGGGCCTAGCCGCTCTTGCGGCGGAACTCCCGGTGCGATTCAGCGGGTCCGGACGCCCGGGGCCCGTGCTTTCGCCCGCCGTCCTGGTGCTTCGTGCCGCCACCGGCGTTGGCCTTCTTGCGCTCCAGCGCCTCGCGGAACTTGCGCTTGGTCTCGTCTTCGGGTCGTTCGGCCATGGCGTCAGACTAACGCGGATCAGCGCACGCCAGGCGGCATGCCGTACAGGTGCGAGATGGGCATCGTCATCAGCACCCGCCGATCGTCGACCATGGCCCTGCGGTAGTCGTCCCAGTCCGGATGCTCCTTGCCGGAGATGTTGCGATAAAGCGCGATCAGGCCCTCGACGGTGTCGTCGTGCGGGTTGCTCGCCGGCGGGGTGAGGATCGCGGTGCCCTCGGCGACCGCATAGGACCAGCCGTCGTCGGAGCTCACGTGGATCGACGCCCGCGGGTCGCGCCGCAGATTGCGGGTCTTGGCCCGCGGTTCGGTGATCGACACCCGCACGACGACCTCGCGGGCATCGAAGTGGTAGGACACGTTCGACAGCTGCGGTCTGCCGTCCTGCTTGAGGGTCGCGAGCACCCCCAACGAATTTCCACCGATCAAGGCCAACAACTTGTCGTCGAACACCTGGCGGGTCATGTCCGTCAGCGTACGGCCGGACGAGACCTACCATGGCCAGATGATCGCGATCTCGGCGCCGACGAGGGAGTTCGGGTGACGCGCTACGCCGCGTTCCTGCGCGGTGTCAACGTCGGCGGGGTCAACCTCAGGATGGCCGACGTCGCCACGGCGCTGACCGGCGCCGGCTTCACCGACGTCACGACCGTCCTCGCCAGCGGCAACGTCCTGCTGACCAGCGACTCGCCGGTGACGGCCGTCCGGGTCGCCGCCGAGAGCGCACTGCGCGACGCGTTCGGCTACGACGCCTGGGTCCTGGCCTACGACCGGGACGCGCTGGCCGCGATCTCGGCGGCGTATCCCTTCGAACGCGAGGTCGACGGGCACCACTCCTACGTCACGTTCGTCACCGATGCCGACGTTCTCGACGAGCTCACCGGCCTGAGCGCCGAGGAGAGAGTCGAACGTGGCGACGGCGTCGTCTACTGGCAGGTGCCGAAGAACGGCACCCTCGACAGCGCCATCGGCAAGACCATGGGCACGAAGAGGTACAAGTCATCGACCACCACGCGCAACCTGCGCACGCTCGAGAAGGTGCTGGCCAAGTGAAGGTCGACGCCCGGCTGACCGGGGTCTCGGAGACCGCGCTGCTGACGTTGCAGGTGCGGGCTCAGGAGGCCCGCAGGCCCGACGCCATCATCGACGATCCGATGGCGGTGCACCTCGTCGATGCCATCGAGTTCGACTTCGCCAAGTTCGGGCATACCCGCCGTCAGGACATGGCGTTGCGGGCGCTGGCGTTCGACGCGGCGACGCGCAGATACCTCGTCGACCGTCCGTCGGCGACGGTGGTCGCGCTCGCCGAGGGTCTGCAGACCAGCTTCTACCGCCTCGACGCCGCCGGTGTCGGGGACCAATTTCGTTGGTTGACAGTCGATCTCCCGCCCGTCACGGCCCTGCGCGAGCAGCTGCTGCCCGCCTCGGACCGGGTGACGGTGTGCGCACAGTCCGCGCTGGACTACGCCTGGATGGACCGGGTCGACGCCGATGACGGCGTGTTCATCACCGCCGAGGGCCTGCTGATGTACCTGCAACCCACCGAGGCCATGGGGCTGATCACCGAGTGCGCCCGTCGCTTCCCCGGCGGTCGGATGATGTTCGACCTGCCGCCGTCGTGGTTCGCCCGACTCGCGCGCCTCGGCGGGTTGTGGACGTCGCGGCGGTACCGCATTCCGCCGATGCCGTTCGGGCTGTCGGCCGCCGAGGCCGCCGAACTCGTCGACGTCGTTCCCGGCGTCCGCGTCGTCCACGACCTGCCCTACCCGCGCGGGCGGGGACGCGTCCTGCACTCCGTGCTCAGTACGGTTCAGCGACTGCCGGCGCTGGACCCCGTTCGGCCGTCGCTGACCCTGCTCGAATTCGACTAGTCGAAGGCCGTCTCGACGTACCTGAGCGCGTCGGCCTTCCCGACGCCGAGTGACTTGGCCGTCATCGCGTAGGCGTTCGCGGCGGTCGCCATCGCCACGTCCGCGGGGTCGACCCGCGCCACGAAAGTGCCGAACCTGCCCCGTGTTTCGAGCATTCCGGCCGCTTCGAGCTCGCGGTAGGCCCGCGCGACGGTGTTGACCGCCATGCCCAGCTGATGAGCCAGCTCGCGGACGGTCGGCAGTCGCGTGCCCGGCGGCAGCCTGCCGTCGCGCACCCCCTCGATGATCTGCGTTCGCAATTGATCGAACAACGGCCTGGCGCCCTCGGAATCGACGCGAACCCACTCCCCCAAATCGGCCACGTGCCCAGTATCACAAAAAGCGGCTAGTTTGGTGGCGTGCAGGTGACGGTACTGAGCGGAGCGGGGATGTCCGCGGAGAGCGGCGTACCGACGTTTCGCGACGTCGAGACGGGTTTGTGGGCCAAGGTCGACCCGTATGAGATCTCCAGCTCCGACGGGTGGCGGCGCCATCCGGACAAGGTGTGGGCGTGGTACCTGTGGCGTCATTACATGATGAAGGCGGTCGCGCCCAACGATGGCCACCGCGCGGTCGCCGCGTGGGAGGACGGCGCGCAGGTACGCGTCGTCACCCAGAACGTCGACGACCTACACGAGCGGGCCGGCAGCACCGAGGTGTATCACCTGCACGGCAGTCTCTTCCACTTCCGTTGTGACCGTTGCAATGTCGCGTATGACGGTCCACTGCCCGAGATGCCCCAGCCGGTCGAGAGCGTCGACCCACCCGTGTGCTCGTGCGGCGGCCTCATTCGGCCCAACGTGGTGTGGTTCGGTGAGCAATTGCCCACGGAGGCATGGGATCGCTCGGTCGAGGCGGTGACCCAGGCCGACGTCGCGATCGTCGTCGGCACGTCCTCGATCGTCTACCCGGCCGCCGGCCTTCCCGAGCTGGCCCTCGCGCAGGGCATTCCCGTCATCGAGGTCAACCCGGAGCGGACTCCGCTCACCGACCGGGTGACCCTCTCGTTGCGCGAGACCGCAGCGACCACGCTGCCCGGCCTGCTCCAGCGCCTGCCCGCCCTCCTCGGGTGATAATCCACGCCGCGTTCAAGTGAGATGTCGCCGGCGTCGAGCGGCCGATTGAACACGGGCCGCCAGCTGCTTCCGCCTCCAAGGCAAACCAATGGCGAACGTGCGGAATGCTTTTGACGACGCGTTGACCGAATCATCCTGTCCAGTCGGTTAATCTCGGAAGACGGGCTTCGACGACCTCGCGACGTGACTCTTCGGGCAGAACGCTTGTCCTGCGCCAACTTCGCCGCTTCGATGTGCCCAGTTCACCGATCACGTGCCATTCGACGCGCAGATGCGCGCACCGGAAGCGAGGAGGAAGAGTCGTGCCCACGCATCGTGTTTCGCGACGCACCGTGACGCGCACGAAGGCATTGGTCGCCGGAACGCTGACCTCCGGAGTGCTGCTCTCCGGCGCGGTCGGTGAGGTCGCCCAGGCGCGCGCGACATGCCTGTCGATCTCGGGATTCGACCTCGGGAACGGTTGCAAGAGCGTGCCATTCAGCGTGGCCATCGCACTGGGCCCCACGGCGAAGGCTACTGCGCGTCAGCCACTGACCATCGTCGTCGTACCCGCCCCGGGCGGAAAATCCTTCGGCCATGACCCGATCGGCGACTTCGTCAAGGCGGTACGCGACGCGATCTCCGGCCTGCTACCCGGCGCACACTCCACCAGGCGAAAGGTGGCGACCAAGGATCCAGTCAGCGATCCCACGCGAAATGCGCCGCAGGACAACGTAGTCAAGAACGAGGACAGTGACGCCAAGACAGGAGATCAGGCCACACCGGAGCAGACTGCGCGCGAGCGGAGAGCGGCGGCAGAGTCTGCCGCGGCCGCCGCCACACGGGCCCGACAGCGGGCCGACGAGGCCGCTGCGACGGCCAAGAGGCTTGCCGACGACCTCGCCGCCAAGCAGAAGGAGGCCGACGACGCCACCGCGGCGGCGAACGCGTCGAGCGACAAGGCCCTCAGGCAGGCGGCACTCGCGAAGAGAGCCAATGCGGCCCTGGTTCGATATGACGCCACCCAAGCGAAGAAGAAGGCAGAGGACGCTGCTGCAGCCGCCAAGCTGGCCGAAGACGACGCTGCCGCCAAGCGCAAGCTCGCCGACGAAGCGGAGACGGGTTCGAAGACTACTTCGACTGCAGCGCAGCCGGATTCGGATGAACCGACCACCCGCACACTGAAACCGGCGATCAGGGCGCCGTCGTTGGACGAGACGCCCGGCGCGGAACCCGAAGTCCCGGAGGATGCCTCAGCACGCAAAGATGATCCGACCCTCGGACGGGACGTCGACGACGCTGACACCGCCGGAGATGCCACTGCCGACCTAGGCGCCGGCGCCGTATCCGACCCTGCACCGGACGCATCTGGCGACTCCTGACGCGTGCAACTGGGGCATTGCTGACTGCTGACTTCCCTTGCACACCTGCTCATGCAGCGGAGGCTGTCGAGCCGTCTGTCGGCAACGTTGATCGTTTCGTTGCTTCTCTGCGCTGCAACGCTAATTCGGTAATGCGGCTACCGCTTCGATGGGCTCCGACCGCGTGTCCACCAGTCTCTTGACGTCATCCACGGTGGTGTTGCCGCCGTTGCCCGCCCACTCGCGCGCCGTCGGCTGTTAGCTTTCCGCCGGACTGTGCACGGGTATGCGCGTGCGTCGTAGTGGAGAAGGAGAATCGTGGCCAAGCATCGTGGTGCGAGCAAGACCGTCAAGCGGACTCAGGCGTTGGTGGCGGGAACGCTGACCTCGGGGGTACTGCTCTCCGGCGCGGTGGGTCAGGCCGCCCAGGCCCAGGCATCGTGCCTGTCGATCTCGGGTTGACGTTGGGAACCGGGTGCAAGAGCGCGCCGTTCAGCGTGGCGATCGGGCTGGGTCCCACGGCCACGGCGACCGCGCATTACCCGTTGAGCCTGGCGTTCTCGTCCGGGTCCTCCGGCAAGGGCCGCGGTCAGGATCCCATCGGCGATTTCGTCAGGGCGGTCCGCGATGCGTTCGCCGGCTTGCTGCCCGGCGCGCACCCCACCACCGGCGATGCGGCGGCCAAGAAGAAGCTCGATGAGGAACTGGCCAAGCGCCAGACCGAACTGGACCAGCGCAAGTCCGATCTGGACGCCGCGCAGAAGAAGCTCGACGCCGACGCCGCCAAGCTCAAGGCCGACCAGGACGCAGCGGCCAAGAACCCCAATCAGGACGCTGCGGCGAAGAAGGCACTCGATGACGAGCTGGCCAAACGCCAGACTGAACTGGACAAGCAGAAGTCCGATCTGGACGCGGCGAAGAAGAAGCTCGACGCCGACGCCGCCACACTCCAGGCCGACCGCGACGCCGCCGCCGCCGCGGGTAAGAAGCTGACCGCTGACGAGTTGGCCAAGCAGAAGGCCGAACTGGACGCGGCCAAGAAGAAACTGGTCGACGACGCCGCCCGACTCAAGGCCGACGCCGACGCCGCCAACAAGGAAAGAGCCGACGCCGACGCCGCCAGGTCCAAGGCCGACGCCGAGGCCGCGGCAGCCAAGAAGCAGGCCGACGACGATTTGGCCAAGCAGAAAGCCGACCTCGACAAGCAAAAGTCCGACATCGACGCAGCGAAGAAGAAGCTCGACGAGGACGCCGCCAAACTCAAAGCCGACCAAGACGCCGCCGCCAAGGCCAAAACCGACGCCGACGCCGCCAAATCCAAGGCCGACGCCGACGCCGCCGCTAGCAAGAAGCAGGCCGACGACGACCTAGCCAAGCAAAAGGCTGATTTGGAGGCGGCCAAGAAGAAACTCGACGAGGACGCCGCCAAACTCAAAGCCGACCAAGACGCCGCCGCCAAGGCCAAGACCGACGCCGACGCCGCCAAATCCAAGGCCGACGCCGACGCCGCCGCTAGCAAGAAGCAGGCCGACGACGACCTAGCCAAGCAAAAGGCTGATTTGGAGGCGGCGAAGAAGAAACTCGACGAGGACGCCGCCAAGCTCAAGGCCGACCAAGACGCCGCCGCCAAGGCCAAAACCGACGCCGACGCCGCCAAGTCCAAGGCAGACGCCGACGCCGCGGCGTCCAAGAAGCAGGCCGACGACGACCTAGCCAAGCAGAAAGCCGATTTGGAGGCGGCCAAGAAGAAGCTCGACGAGGACGCCGCCAAACTCAAGGCCGACCAGGACGCCGCGGCCAAGGCGAAGACCGATGCCGACGCCAGCAAGAAGCAGGCGGACGACGACCTGGCCAAGCAGAAAGCCGATTTGGACGCGGCCAAGAAGAAACTCGACGAGGACGCCGCCAAACTCAAAGCCGACCAAGACGCCGCCGCCAAGGCCAAAACCGACGCCGACGCCGCCAAGTCCAAAGCCGACCAAGACGCCGCCGCCAGCAAGAAGCAGGCCGACGACGACCTAGCCAAGCAGAAAGCCGATTTGGACGCGGCCAAGAAGAAACTCGACGAGGACGCCGCCAAACTCAAGGCCGACCAAGACGCCGCGGCCAAGGCGAAGACCGACGCCGACGCCGCCAAGTCCAAAGCCGACGCCGACGCCGCGGCATCCAAGAAGCAGGCCGACGACGACCTGGCCAAGCAGAAAGCCGACCTCGACAAGCAAAAGTCCGACCTCGACGCGGCCAAGAAGAAACTCGACGAAGACGCCGCCAAACTCAAAGCCGACCAAGACGCCGCCGCCAAGGCCAAGACCGACGCCGACGCCGCGGGCAACAAGCAGACCAACGACGACCTGGCCAAGCAGAAAGCCGACCTCGACAAGCAGAAGTCGGATCTCGACAAGCAGAAGTCCGACATCGACGCGGCCAAGAAGAAACTCGACGAAGACGCCGCCAAACTCAAAGCCGACCAAGACGCCGCCGCCAAGGCAAAAACAGACGCCGACGCCGCCGCGGGCAACAAGCAGACCGACGACGACCTGGCCAAGCAGAAAGCCGACCTCGACAAGCAAAAGTCCGACATCGACGCGGCCAAGAAGAAACTCGACGAAGACGCCGCCAAACTCAAAGCCGACCAAGACGCCGCCGCCAAGGCAAAAACAGACGCCGACGCCGCCGCGGGCAACAAGCAGACCAACGACGACCTGGCCAAGCAGAAAGCCGACCTCGACAAGCAAAAGTCGGACCTCGACAAGCAGAAGTCCGATCTCGACAAGCAGAAGTCCGACCTCGACGCAGCCAAGAAGAAACTCGACGAGGACGCCGCCAAACTGAAGGCGGACCAAGACGCCGCCGCGGGCAACAAGCAGCCCAACGACGACCTCGCCGAGCAGAAGGCCAATCTCGACAAGCAAAGGGCCGACCTGGACGCAGCCAAGAAGAAGCTTGACGCCGACGCCGCCAAGATCCAGGCCGACGCAGACGCCGAGGCGAAGAAGAGATTCGACGACGAGTTGGCGAAGCAAAAGGCCGACCAGGAGGCCAATGCCGCGGCCAAGAAGAAGGCCGACGACGAGCTGGCCAAACTTAACGCCGACCTGGACAAGCAGAGGTCTGACCTCGACGCCGCCAAGAAGAAACTCGATGACGAGCTGGCCAAACTCAAGGCCGACCAAGACGCCGCCGGCGGCAATCAGCAGACCCTCGACAATTTGGCGAAGCAAAAAGCCGAATTGGACAAGCAGAAGGCCGACCTCGACGCCGCCCAGAAGAAACTCGACGCCGATGCCGCCAAAATCCAGGCCGACGCAGACGCCGAGGCCAAGAGGAGATTCGACGACGAGCTGGCTAAACAGAAGGCCTTCCAGGAGGCCAACGCCGCGGCCAAGAAGAAGGCCGACGACGACCTAGCCAAGCAGCAGGCGGAACTCGACAGGCGGAGGTCCGAACTCGACGCCGCCCAGAAGAAACTCGACGAGGACGCCGCCAAACTCAAGGCCGACCAAGACGCCGCCGCGGGCAACAAGCAGCCCAACGACGACCTCGCCAAGCAGAAGGCCGAACTCGACAAGCAGAAGGCCGACCTCGACAAGCAGAAGTCCGACCTCGACGCAGCCAAGAAGAAACTCGACGAAGACGCCGCCAAACTCAAGGCCGACCAAGACGCCGCCGCGGGCAACAAGCAAACCAACGACGACCTCGTCAAGCAGAAAGCCGACCTCGACAAGCAGAAGGCCGACCTCGACGCAGCCAAGAAGAAACTCGACGAAGACGCCGCCAAACTCAAGGCCGACCAAGACGCCGCCGCGGGCAACAAGCAAACCAACGACGACCTCGCCAAGCAGAAAGCCGACCTCGACAAGCAGAAGGCCGACCTCGACGCAGCCAAGAAGAAACTCGACGAGGACGCCGCCAAACTCAAGGCCGACCAGGACGCCGCGGCCAAGGCAAAAGCCGAAGCGGACGCCGCCGCCAAGGCGAAAGCTGACGCCGACGCCGCCAAACTCAAGGCCGACCAAGACGCCGCCGCCAAGGCCAAAGCCGACGCCGACGCCGCCGCCAAGGCCAAAGCTGACGCCGACGCCGCTGCAAAGGCCAAAGCTGACGCCGACGCCGCTGCAAAAGCCAAGGCCGACGCGGACGCCGCCGCCAAGGCAAAAGCCGACCAAGACGCCGCCGCCAAGTCCAAAGCCGAAGCGGACGCCGCCAAGGCGAAAGCTGAGGCAGATTCGGCAAAGGCAAAAGCCGAAGCTGACAGCGCCAAGGCGGCCTTGGATGCCGCAGCAGCCAAGAAGAAGGCGGACGATATTCAAGCAACTCTCACTGAGAAGACAACTCAGCTGAAGGCTGCCGAGGATGACGCGGCCAAGAAAGCGGCTGATGAAAAGGCCAAGTTCGACAAATACGAAGATCTTCGAGTGCACTGGGAGCCGTATGGCGGGGGCTACGTCCCCAAAACGGCTATCGCCAAGGCTGATTGGCAGGCCGCCAAGGCTGCCGCAGAAGACGCGGCGAAAGCCCTCGATGCCGCAAAGGCGAGTCTCGCGGACGTACAAGGCCAAGCCGCTGTACTAAAGAGTCAGGCGGACGAGGCGGAGAAGAAGGCCCAGGAGGCTGCGGCGGCAGCCAAGAAGAAGGCCGAAGGCGAAGTGGCGGCAAGCACGAAGACCAACGCCGCCATCGTTGCCGACGAGGGCATCGCCGATCACGACGCAGCGCCCAAAGAAGAGGCTGATGCTCCACACGGACAGCAGGCCCCCACCCAGCGGGACGCGTCCACCGAGAACAAAGCATCAGCCGAGACGCCAGACACTCGGGCACATGAGGAATTGACTGCCGCAGAGACCCCCTCGGCTACAACTGAATCCGACAAATCCGAGGATCCGCTGAAGATCACCGATCCCTCGGACGCGAGTCCGGAGCGCCCGGCCCGACGGGATACCCCTGGTGACCCGCGAACCGTTCTGAGCCAGCATGTCCCTGACGTCCAGGACCCGGACGCGGCGCCATCCAGCACCTCGCATGCATCGATCTCCACCGAGATCACGCCGCAGACAGACGACAAGCCGTCTGGCAGCACCAAGGCGTCTGGCGCGGACGGGAAAGCTCAGGGCGGCGAGACACCGGCCAAGATGAACGAGTCCGCGACGTCCGATGAGTCCGCAAAGACCAAGGGCACCAGGGAGTCCGAAAGCGCGCCGGAGAAGTCCTCTGGCCGGGACGCCGCGTAATATGGCTGCCTTGGTCCCCGCAACGTCGCGGGGCCAAGGCAGAGACGTCTCATGGAAACCGTTGCAGGACAGGTTTACACGCCGTCAACAAAATGTGACGACTGCGAACAGGACAACGCATCGGACAGGCGCTCGAACACAGGATCCTGCGGCAGGATCGGCGCTGAAGTCGTTGCCGAGGATGACGACCGTTCTACGTTCCCAAAGCGCGGAACATTGGTCTGAAACATGTTGCCTAGCAACATCTCTGATTTCATGCTCTAGCGCTGTTCCCGCCGCAGTCGCAGAACTGCCGCGGATACTGACGAGTTTGGAGTCGCTACCCGGCACGCTGGCGCCGACGACTTCCCGCGTTCACGCAGGCGGGATCGCATCAAGGCGTGAAACGTCTGTCGGCTCGTCCGTGGATCGTCAACTGTTGGCTTGCCGCCCGGCTGCGCGAGGTGCGCGCGTGCGTCGTGGTGGAGAAGGAGAATCGTGGCCGGACATCATGCTTCGAGCAAAACCACCAAGCGGGCTCACGCATTGGTGGCGGGAACGCTGACCTCGGGGATGCTGCTCTCCGGCGCGGTGGGTGAGGTCTCCCAGGCGCAGGCGTCATGCCTGTCGATCTCCGGGCTTGACTTCGGAACAGGCTGCACGAGTGCGCCGTTCAGCGTGGCGATCGGCCTTGGTCCCACGGCGAAGGCCAGTGCGCACACCCCGCTGAGCCTGGCGTTCGTGTGCGACTTCCCTGGCATGGGCTGCGGCCATGACCCCATCGGGGACTTCGTCAAGGCGGTCCGCAACGCGATCGCCAGCATAGTGCCCGGCGCGCACCCCACCAGGGACGCGGCGGCCAAGAAGAAACTCGTCGACGAAATGGCCAGGCACAAATCCGAACTCGCCAAGCAGAAAGCTGATCTCGACGCAGCGCGCAAGAAGCAGGACGACGACGCGGCCGCCGCCAAGCTCAAGGCCGACCAGGACGCCGCCGCCAAGAAGAAGGCCGACCAAAAAGCAGCAGCCGCCAAGAAGAAGATCGAAGACGACCTCGCGGCTGCCGATGCCTCAGAACAACGAGCTATCGGAGAGGCCGCTGAAGCCAAGGCCGCAGCGGACGACGCCGCTCAATGGGCCGCCGAGGCCAAGACCCGCCACGACGATGCCGCGGCCCAGGCCAGTGCGCAAATCGAGCACAGGGACAAGCTGCAAGACGAATACACGAGGCTGGACCGCCTCGGCGATCGCCGGACTGCCCAGGACGACGTCGACTTCACGAAGGTGTCGACCGACCTCGCGGCGGCATATGACAAGGGACGCAAGCTCGTCGACGAACGGGATGCCGCCGCGGCCGCGCTGTCGGAGGCGAACGACAAGGCAGAGAAGACCAAGACACTGCTCAAGGTTGCCGAACAGAAGGCCATCGACGCGATGGCCGCCAAGAAGAAGGCCGAGGGAGACGCAGCCGCCGCCACGAAGAAGATCGACGACGACCTTGCCGCAACCACGCAGAAAATCGACGGCAGCACGGCCGCCAAGAACTCGACGACCAACGCGAAAGCCGAGAGTCCGGCAGGCGGTTCGCACGCCGCAACCGGTGTCGATGAGACTGCACGATCGCAAGGCGAACCAACGGTCCACGTCCCTCTTCAGGCCCAAAGACACTCGGAGACAACAGAATCAGACCCAGGCGCTTCCGACCGGGTGGACGGGTCCGCCCAGCCTGAGCCATCGGCAAGGCAGGCTCCGGCCGACACGGACGACGCCAAGACGGACGCAAAACGAACCCACGGCGCGACGGCGATCGACTCCCCACGCGCCGCCACCCATGATTCAGCGACCGTGACGTCCGGGATCGGTTCGGACGGCGGGCCGTCGGCCAAGCCGGAAACGCGCACCGACGCCGACGGAATCACCAAGCCTGGCCACGACGACACGGCCGGCATGACGAAGGAGTCGCCCACACCCAGCTCCGACGCCGCCTGACGGGACGCCATGCCTCGGAAGATGAAGCCGGGGCGCGGCATTCGGTCGTCAGGCCGGTCTGACCGCCCGCCCGATCGCGGTCTCCGAGACCGGCAGCGGCACCCATCCGGACATCGAGTTTTCGCGCCGCACTTTTGTCGGCTGGCTCTCGACGATCACCAGGTCCAATGGCTCTGACGACACATGCACATGGATTGCGGGATGAAGCGACTGGCTCTCGCGCGTCTATGCTGTCGCCAGTTCGTCGACTTCGCCCTGGTTTCAATGATGTCGACCGCGGTCGAGCGGACGTAGGATATTCGGATTCCGAATTCTGGACGCGTGCAAATGCGGCGTTGCTGAGCGCTGTTACGGTTGAACACGCACCGATAGCCAGATCGCAAAGGGAACCGAGCAGACAGCAACGCTCGGTCCCCAAGGCTCGAGTGGTTTTGATGCTTTCCGAAACGCACTGCTGCGAAAGCTGATGGGTTCGTAGCTACTACCCGCCCCAGCAACATTCGCTCGTTCGCGCTAGTTCGGAAGTCGAATACAACTGCCGCCCTGATCGTTTGCCAGCAGGCCTACTTCTCCCAAACTGTTAGCTTTCCGCCGGACTGTGCACGGGTGTGCGCGTGCGTCGTAGTGGAGAAGGAGAATCGTGGCCAAGCATCGTGGTGCGAGCAAGACCGTCAAGCGGACTCAGGCGTTGGTGGCGGGAACGCTGACCTCGGGGGTACTGCTCTCCGGCGCGGTGGGTCAGGCCGCCCAGGCCCAGGCATCGTGCCTGTCGATCTCGGGGTTGACGTTGGGAACCGGGTGCAAGAGCGCGCCGTTCAGCGTGGCGATCGGGCTGGGTCGCACGGCCACGGCGACCGCGCATTACCCGTTGAGCCTGGCGTTCTCGTCCGGGTCCTCCGGCAAGGGCCGCGGTCAGGATCCCATCGGCGATTTCGTCAGGGCGGTCCGCGATGCGTTCGCCGGCTTGCTGCCCGGCGCGCACCCCACCACCGGCGATGCGGCGGCCAAGAAGAAGCTCGATGAGGAACTGGCCAAGCGCCAGACCGAACTGGACCAGCGCAAGTCCGATCTGGACGCCGCGCAGAAGAAGCTCGACGCCGACGCCGCCAAGCTCAAGGCCGACCAGGACGCGGCGGCCAAGAACCCCAATCAGGACGCTGCGGCGAAGAAGGCGCTCGATGACGAGCTGGCCAAACGCCAGACCGAACTGGACAAGCAGAAGTCCGATCTGGACGCGGCGAAGAAGAAGCTCGACGCCGACGCCGCCACACTCCAGGCCGACCGCGACGCCGCCGCCGCCGCGGGTAAGAAGCTGACCGCTGACGAGTTGGCCAAGCAGAAGGCCGAACTGGACGCGGCCAAGAAGAAACTGGTCGACGACGCCGCCCGACTCAAGGCCGACGCCGACGCCGCCAACAAGGAAAGAGCCGACGCCGACGCCGCCAGGTCCAAGGCCGACGCGGAGGCCGCGGCAGCCAAGAAGCAGGCCGACGACGATTTGGCCAAGCAGAAGGCCGACCTCGACGCGGCGAAGAAGAAGCTCGACGAGGACGCGGCCAAACTCAAGGCCGACCAGGACG
Organism: Mycolicibacterium madagascariense; assembly: GCF_010729665.1. Classification (NCBI taxonomy): domain Bacteria; kingdom Bacillati; phylum Actinomycetota; class Actinomycetes; order Mycobacteriales; family Mycobacteriaceae; genus Mycobacterium; species Mycolicibacterium madagascariense. The sequence continues at coordinate 4,459,789 of NZ_AP022610.1, forward strand.
CCGCGGCCAAGGCGAAGGCCGACGCCGACGCCGCCAAGTCCAAGGCCGATGCCGACGCCGCGGCCAGCAAGAAGCAGGCCGATGACGACCTGGCCAAGCAGAAAGCCGACCTCGACAAGCAAAAGTCCGACCTCGACGCGGCGAAGAAGAAGCTCGACGAGGACGCCGCCAAACTCAAGGCCGACCAAGACGCCGCCGCCAAGGCCAAGACCGACGCCGACGCCGCCAAGTCCAAAGCCGACCAAGACGCCGCCGCCAGCAAGAAGCAGGCCGACGACGACCTGGCCAAGCAGAAAGCCGACCTCGACGCCGCGAAGAAGAAGCTCGACGAGGACGCCGCCAAACTCAAGGCCGACCAAGACGCCGCCGCCAAGGCAAAAACAGACGCCGACGCCGCCAAGTCCAAAGCCGACGCCGACGCCGCCGCCAGCAAGAAGCAGGCCGACGACGACCTGGCCAAGCAGAAAGCCGACCTCGACAAGCAAAAGTCCGACCTCGACGCGGCCAAGAAGAAGCTCGACGAGGACGCCGCCAAACTCAAGGCCGACCAAGACGCCGCCGCGACCAAGAAACAGACCGAGGACGCTGCCACCAAGAAACAGACCGACGACGACCTGACCAAGCAAAAAGCCGACCTCGACAAGCAAAAGTCCGACCTCGACGCGGCCAAGAAGAAACTCGACGAAGACGCCGCCAAACTCAAAGCCGACCAAGACGCCGCCGCCAAGGCAAAAACAGACGCCGACGCCGCCAAGTCCAAGGCCGACGCCGAGGCCGCGGCAGCCAAGAAGCAGGCCGACGACGACCTGGCCAAGCAGAAGGCCGACCTCGACGCGGCGAAGAACAAACTCGACGAGGACGCCGCCAAACTCAAGGCCGACCAAGACGCCGCCGCCAAGGCAAAAATCGACGCCGACGCCGCCAAGGGCAACAAACAGACCAACGACGACCTGGCAAAGCAGAAAGCCGAACTCGACAAGCAGAAGTCCGACCTCGACGCCGCCCAGAAGAAGCTCGACGAGGACGCCGCCAAACTCAAGGCCGACCAGGACGCCGCGGCCAAGGCCAAGACGGACGCCGACGCCGCCAAGTCCAAGGCCGATGCCGACGCCAGCAAGAAGCAGGCGGACGACGACCTGGCCAAGCAGAAAGCCGATTTGGAGGCGGCCAAGAAGAAGCTCGACGAGGACGCCGCCAAACTCAAGGCCGACCAGGACGCCGCGGCCAAGGCCAAGACGGACGCCGACGCCGCCAAGTCCAAGGCCGATGCCGACGCCGCCGCCAGCAAGAAACAGGCCGACGACGACCTGGCCAAGCAGAAAGCCGATTTGGAGGCGGCGAAGAAGAAACTCGACGAGGACGCCGCCAAATTCAAAGCCGACCAAGACGCCGCCGCCAAGGCCAAGACCGACGCCGACGCCGCCAAGTCCAAAGCCGACCAAGACGCCGCCGCAAAGTCCAAAGCCGACGCCGTTTCGGTGGAGAAGGCGAAGGAAGATCTGGCACGGGAGTCCGCCGACTTGGAAAGGTTGCAGAACGCAGAGTACGCCTCATATCAGGTGTACCAGCTCGCGAGAAAGGCAGCGCGCGAAGACTTCACTAACCCCGAGTTGAAGGAGGCAATCGCGAAATACTATAAGGCGCACGAGCTCACATGGGAAGCTAGTCTAAGGGTGGAGGCTGCCAAGAAGAACTTGGCGAAGGCCGAGGAAACTCCACAGGGGTTGCAAGCCCCCGCCCCGCAGGCCACGGCTGTCGACAGCAAAGCTCAAGCCTATACGCAAGAGACTCTTGTACGTGAGAAACTGCCTGCCGGCGACGTACCCTCGGCGGGTACCGAATCCGAGGATCCGTTGAAAATCACGGATCCCTCGGACAGTTCGAGCCACCCGAGTCCGGAGCGCCTCGCCCGACGGGATACCCCTGGTGACCCGCGAACCATTGTGAGCCAGCGTCTCCCTGACGCCCAAGATCCGGGCGCCGCATCCGGCGATTCGCATGCATCGATCTCCACCGAGACCGCGCCGCAGACAGACGACAAGCCGTCTGGCAGCACCAAGGCGTCTGGCGCGGACGGGAAAGCTCAGGGCGGCGAGACACCGGCCAAGATGGACGAGTCCGCGACGTCGGATGACCCCATTAAGACCAAGGGCACCAGCGACTCCGAAAGCGCGCCGGAGAAGTCCTCTGGCGGGGACGCCGCCTAACATGGCTGCCTTGGTCCCCGCAACGTCGCGGGACCAAGGCAGCGACGTCTCATGGAAACCGTTGCAGGACAGGTTTACGCGCCGTCAACAAAGCGTGACGACTCGAACAGGACTACGCATCGGACAGGCGCTCGACGCAGGATCGTGTTATTTCCAGCATTGATCGTGACGGAAATGCGGACGGCTGCGCAAGCGCCGGCAACCTCGACGAGCGACCCAAGACGTGCATGACAGTGTTCAATCTTTGCAACTGGTTCGTTGCCGAGACTCGCAACGGTTCCTAGAACGTGGAACATCGGGTGAAACATGTTGAATAGCAATGTCGACCTCACGGCCCCCGATGCCTCAGAACAAAGTGCGTCTCCTTCCGCCTTCTTCTGGGCGGCCATCGCCCCCAAAACATGAAGCCGGGGCGCGGCATTCGGACGTCAGGCCGGTCTGACCGCCCGCCCGATCGCGGTCTCCGAGACCGGCAGCGGCACCCAGGCGGGCATCATGAATTCGCGCCGCGACTCTCGAATCTCGAAGCCTGCGTTGCTGATCGAACGTTCGGTGTCGCGGTGGGTATGACAGTTGCCGAGCAGCCGCGGCCACACCGTCGCGTCGGCGAATCGCTGAATCGATGCCCGCACCCCGCCACTGGCGACGTGCTCGAGGTACCGGAGCTCACCACCGGGCCGCAGCGTCGAGAACAGTTGGCGCAGAACCGAATCGGGGTCATCGATCGAGCACAGCACCAGCGAGCACACGACGGCGTCGAACGGCTCGTCGACCCGATGATCCTCCGCGGTCTCGGTGGTCACCCGGACCGGTACGGCCGCCGCGCCGGCGGACTCCCGGGCAATGGTCGCAAGCCGCCGTTCGGGCTCGAGCGCTACCACCTCGGTGACCATCGACGGATAGAACGCGAAGTTCGTGCCGGTGCCCGCCCCCACCTCGAGCACCCGCCCGGACAACCCCGCCAGGTTCTCCCGACGCAGCCGGAGCACGGCCTCGGGTTCACGGGTCGCCATCCGCGACCACAGTCGAGCGAAGAACGGGTTGTCGACCTCAGCCATCGGTGGACCTCCCGGTGATCAGCTCGACCACCTGCTGCGGGGGCAGGTCGAGCGGAATCGCGCCGGTGATGATCTGCCCGCAGCAGGCCGACCGCATCACCCGGTCGGCAAAGTCTTCCACGTCCCCGAACGGGAGGTAGGGCCGTGACACGACGAACGCCGCGATGCCGTGCGCGACGGTCCACAGTTCCAACGCCACCGCCGTGGCATCCCCCGGCGGGTAGACGGCTTCGGCCATCAGCGTCTCGACCGTGCTCTGGAGGTGGACGAATGCCGATGTGTTCAAGGTCTTCTCGATGTCGCTGCCCGGCCTGCCCTCCCCCATCGTCGCGATGCGGTACAGCTCCGGGTTCTGCCGCGCGAACCGTATGTAGGCCAAGCCTTGCGCCCGCAGCCGGTCCATCGTCGTCGGCTGATCGCGCACCATCTGCTGCATCACCGCGTCGAGCGCCTCGAAGTACCTGGCGCACACCGCATCCAGCAGCGCGTCCTTGTCGGCGAAGTGCAGGTAGATCGACGGCGGGGTAACGCCGACGCGTTGGGCCACCGCACGAATCGAGACCGCCTTGGCGTGCCCGGTCGTCAGCAGCAGATCCGTTGTGGCGTCCAGAATCTCGTCGCGCAAGTGGTCCCCGCACCCGCGTGCGGCACGGCGCCGCTTCATGGGCTCGACCGTCACGTCATCGTCCGTCGCTCGGGGCCAGCGCAGGCTCGTCGGTCGTGGGCGATTCACTGATGCCGATCCGCGCGTGCAGCCGAACGAGCGGCGCAGGGGCCCACCAGTTCCAGCCGCCGAGGACGTGCATCACCGACGGCACCAGGACCATGCGCACCAGCGTAGCGTCCACCAGCACCGCCAGCGTGAGGCCGACGCCGAACATTCGCATGAACGAGACCTGTGCGGCGATCAACGCCGCGAATGATATCGACATCACCAGCGCCGCAGCCGTAATCACCCGGCCGGTGCGCGCCAGACCGAGCGCGACGGCCTCGTCGTTGCGGGATCGGGCCGATCCGTTCCCTTGCTCCCCGAGACTGAGCCAGTACTCGCGCACGCGGGCGACGAGGAACACCTCGTAGTCCATCGCGAGGCCAAACGCGATGCAGAACAATAGAACCGGCATGTTGGCGACCAACGTTCCGGTCGGCGTGGTGCCCAGCGCGCCGAGGTGGCCGTCCTGGAAGATCCACACCAGCGCGCCGAAGGCCGCAGTCAGCGACAGGACGTTCAGCACGACGGCCTTGAGGGGAAGCACCACGCTGCCGGTGAGCAGGTACAGCAGGACGAACGCGATCACCGCGATCAGGCCCAGCACGAGGGGCAGTCGGCTGGTGATGGCATCGACGCTGTCGCGGTTGTTCTGCGCGACGCCGGTCAGCTCGATGGCGCGACCACCCGGACCCGCCACGTCGTGCAGACGGGCCAGCTGCGTGTCGGACGCCTGGGAGAACAGCGGAGCGGCGCTCGCGACCGTCAGGAAGGCGCTGCCGTCCGCCACGCCCGTCGCGGCCGACGGCGGCCCGACCGGACGCCCCCCGACGAACGTTCCCGTGGGCGCCGACACGGACGTCACGTCGGGCACCTTCGACAGGTCGGCTGCGTAACGCCCCAGCGCGTCCGGCGACAGGCCGGTGGCGTCGGGCACGACGACCGTGACCGCGGTCGAGGAATCGCCGGCGAAGTCCTGGCGCAGTTCGTCGCCCACCTGATGCGCCGAGGCCGTGCTCGGCAGCACCCGGTCGTCGGGAAAGCCCCACTTCACCCCGAGGAACGGGGCACCAAGGACGAGCAGGAGCACCACCACCGCAAGGCCGACCGGAATGGCATGTCGCATGACGGCTTTCGTCGACCGGTACCAGAAGACCCGGTCGACGGGCTTGCCCGCGGGCTCGGCCCGTCGAAAGAGGCGACGCAGCAGCCGTCTGACGTCCAGCCCGTCGAGCCGGTCGGCGAGGAGCCAGATCGCCGCGGGCGTCACGATGACCGCGGCCGCGGCGGCGAAGGCGACCGTCGCGACGCCCGCGTAGGCGAACGACTTCAGGAAGTACATGGGGAACAGCAGCATGACCGCCATCGACAGTGCGACGGTCGTGGCGGAGAACAGCACGGTGCGCCCCGCCGTGGTCATCGTGCGGACGAGCGCCCGATCGCGCGGCACGCCATCGGCGAGCTCGTCGCGGTAGCGGCTGATGATGAGCAGCGTGTAGTCGATGGCCAGCGCCAGCCCCAGTGCGGTGGACAGGTTGAGCGCGAAGATCGACACGTCGGTGCTGAAGGTGATGATGCGCAGCACCGACATCGCTCCGACGATGGCGAGCCCGCCGACCACCATGGGCAGGGCTGCCGCAACCAGACCGCCGAACACCCACACCAGCACCACGAAGCTCAGCGGGATGGCGATGGACTCCATGAGGAGCAGATCGTGCTGGCTCTGCGCGTTGATCTGGGCGTAGACCATGGCCATGCCGCCGGTGCGAACGACGACGCCGTCCGGGGTTGCGGGGTGGTCCCGGAGGATCTCCTCCGACAGCGCTTGCGCGTACTTCTGCGCGTCGTTCTCCCCGCCGGTGACGCCGGCGACGATGAGGCCGGTGGTGCCGTCCCTACTGATCAGCGCCGCCGACGCCGACGCGGGTGACGTCCAGGCCGACGTGACGTCGTCGATGTGGGGCGCATGCGCAAGCCGGGTGACGACGTCCTTGGCGACGGAGGAGGCGTCCGGGCTGGTGGCGCCGCGCGGTGAGCTGATGGTGACCAGCATCTGCATGTCGCCCTGCCCGAACTTCTCGGTCAGCAGCCGCGCCGAGCGGGCGGACTCCGACCCGGGGTCCTGGAAACCGCCCGCCGACAGACTCTTGGCGACCGGGACGCCGAACACCGCCGCGGCCACCAGCAGCAGAGCAGCGACGGCCAGGATGCGGCGGGGCATGGCCATGGCGAGTAGCGCGATCCGGTGCAGCATGTCGAATCCTCCCCCAAGTGAGCGGCGGTAACTTAGCAGCGATAAGTCAGCGGCGTCAACGCGTCTTGGCCACCGCCTAGGGTGTCTCCATGACTTCGGGTTTCCGACGCCGGACTGCACGCGCATCGACGTCACTGCCCGACCTGGGTCTGCTCGTCCTGCGCGTCGCCGTGGCCGCGACGGTGCTGCAGGCCGGGCTGACCAAGGCCGTCCAATTCGCGGCGACGACGCAGTTCATGGCGAGCGGCGGATGGCAGACGCCGACCTTCGCCGCATACCTCATCACGGCCACCGAGATCGCGGGCGGCGCCGCCGTCCTGCTGGGCCTGCTCACCCCGTTGGCGGCCTGCGGCATCCTCGCGGCGATGCTCGACGCCTGGGCGGTCACGGTGTCGGGTAGGGCGTTCTGGTCGGAGCCCTTCAACGTCCCGTTCCACCTGGCGTTTGCCGCGGCCGCACTGCTCCTCACCGGCGCCGGCAGCTACTCCGTCGACGCGCGGGTGTTCGACCGACCCCGGTGGCCCGCCGCGGTCACGATCACGTCGGTGCTGGTCGGCGTCGCCGCCGCCGTCGCCACGTGGGTGCTGCTCAACGGCACCAACCCACTGCACCTCGGCACGCCGCCCGGCTAGACCCTACTGGCAGGTAATAATTGCCAGGGTTTTGCGAAAGGCGACTCAAAGATCTCTTAAGACCCGTGGTTACTGTTCAGTACATGTGGATCGACGACACCAGTGCAGATGTCATCAAGGTTGATTTCGAAGCCCTGTACCACGGGGACTTGCTGGTCGAGGGTGATTGCTCCGAGCAGTTCCCCGAGCTCGCTCAAGCCGTCTGACCGCACGCACGCGTGATGCGTGCGGCCCGACAGCATGACCAGCAGTACCGCGTAGTACCTAGGCGGATACGGCTGCGGATTCCGACGGTGTGACCATGCCGCCGAGGCGTCCGCTGATGAGTTGCTCCGCCTCGCTCGTGATTCGAGAGATCAATTCCGCGCACGTCGGGACGTCGTCGATCAGTCCCATGACCGTGCCGACCGTCCAGATCCCCGCGTCGAGGTCGCCCTCGTCGAAGACCCGGCGCCCGCGAACCCCCGCCACCAGATCGCTGATGTCCTCGAACTGACCGCCCCTGTTGAGGATGTCGACCACTTCGCGCGAGACGACGTTGCTCGCCACCCGCGACGTGTTGCGCAGGCTGCGGAAGATCAGTTCGGTGCCCCGCTCGTCACCCGCCACGATCGCGTCCTTGACGTTCTGGTGAATGCAGGATTCGACCGTGCACATGAACCGCGTGCCCATGTTGATGCCGTCGGCGCCGAGTGCGAGCGCCGCCACCAGCCCCCGCGCGTCGGCGAAGCCACCCGAGGCGATCATCGGGATCTCGATCTGCTTGGCCGCGGCCGGGATCAACACCAACCCCGGTACGTCGTCCTCACCGGGGTGACCGGCGCACTCGAACCCGTCGATGCTGATGCCGTCGACGCCGAGGCTCTGCGCCTTGACCGCATGTCGGACCGACGTGCACTTGTGCAGCACCTTGATGCCGTGGTCGTGGAACATCGGCAGGTGCGGCGCGGGGTTGGCGCCCGCGGTCTCGACGATCGTGATGCCCTCCTCGACGATGACCCGGCGGTACTCGTCGTACGGCGGCGGGTTGATCGACGGCAGGATGGTCAGGTTGACCCCGAACGGCTTGTCCGTCAGCTCGCGGGTCTTGGCGATCTCGCGGGCCAGGTCGGCGGGGGTCGGCTGCGTCAGCGCGGTGATGAAGCCCAGCCCACCCGCATTGGCAACGGCCGCAACGAGTTCCGCGCGACCGACCCACTGCATGCCGCCCTGGGCGATGGGGTGCTCGACCCCGAAGACCTCGGTGAACTTCGTCGTCAGGCTCATCGGGGTGCCATCCGGATCGCGCCGTCCAACCGAATCACTTCACCGTTGAGCATCGGGTTCTCGACGATGTGCACGGCGAGCGCGCCGTACTCGTCGGGATCGCCGAGGCGGGCCGGGTGCGGCACCTGCTGCCCCAGCGAGCGCTGCGCCTCCTCGGGCAGCGAGCCCAGCAGCGGCGTCTTGAACAGACCCGGCGCGATGGTCACCACGCGAATCAGATTGCGCGACAAGTCACGTGCGATCGGCAGCGTCATGCCCACCACGCCGCCCTTCGACGCCGAGTACGCGGCCTGCCCGATCTGCCCGTCGAATGCGGCCACCGACGCCGTATTGACGATGACGCCGCGCTCGGGGCTGGATTCGGGCCCGACGGGATCGGTCTTGGCGATCCGCTCGGCGGTCAACCGCAGCACGTTGAACGTGCCGATCAGGTTGACCTCGACGACCTTGCGGAACTGCTCGAGCGGGAACGCACCGTCCTTGCCGAGGGTCTTGATGGCATTGCCGATGCCCGCGCAGTTGACGTTGATGCGAACGGGCCCAAGGGATTCCGCGACGTCGAGCGCCTTGGTGACGGCTGCCTCGTCGGTGACGTTCGCCTCGACGAACCTGGCCCGCTCCCCCAGCGCGGCGACGGCTTCCTCACCCTTGAGGTCGATGACGACCACGCTCGCACCGGCGTCCAGCAGTCGCTTGGTGGTGGCCAGGCCCAACCCCGACGCGCCGCCGGTGACCACTGCCACGGCATCTTGGATCTGCACTGATCATTCCTCTCTGGTGACCGGCCCTGCGCCGGCCGACCGGCTGATGTGGGCTCACGCCCAGTCGCGGAGCACCGCCCCGGGATCGGCGAGCGGCTCGCCCGGCGGCGTCGGCGTCGGGGGCACGCTGCGCGAGAACCGCGGCGCGGGAGCGGGTTGCAGATGCGCACCGCTACCGGTGACGTCCTCGTAGAAGGTGCCCCGCTCGGTGATGTGCGGTTCGGTCTCGACCTCGCCGAAGCTCAGCACGGGCGTGACGCAGGCGTCGGTGCCGTTGAACACCTTGGCCCAGTGATCGCGATCGTGGGCGGCGAAGGCCTCGGTGAAGATCGCGCGCAGCTCCTCCGCGCGGCTCGCGTCGTGCTGACCGGGCAGGGTCGCGGGGTCCAGGCCGAGCCCGTCGAGCAGCTGGGCGTAGAACTGCGGCTCGATCGCACCGACCGCGACGTACTTCCCGTCGGCGGTCTCATAGGTGTCGTAGTACGGAGCGCCGGTGTCGAGCATGTTGGTTCCCCGCTCGTCGGTCCACATGCCGGTCGCGCGGAAGCTCCACATCATCTGGATCAGCACGCTGGATCCGTCGACCATCGCGGCGTCGACGACCTGCCCCCGGCCCGACGTCTGCCGCTCCCACAGTGCGGAGAGGATGCCGACGATCAGGAACATCGATCCGCCGCCGAAGTCGCCGGCGAGGTTCAGCGGAGGCACGGGCTTCTGGCCTTGGCGCCCGACGGCGTGCAGCACGCCGTTGAGCGAGATGTAGTTGATGTCGTGCCCGGCCTGCTGCGCCCGCGGCCCGGTCTGGCCCCAGCCCGTCATCCGCGCATAGACGAGGCGTTCGTTGACCTTTGCGCAATCCTCGGGTCCGAGGCCGAGCCGTTCGGTGACCCCGGGCCGGTAGCCCTCGATGAGGACGTCGGCCTTCGCGATCAACCCCAGCACGAGCTCGCGCCCCTCGTCGCTCTTGAGGTCGGCCGACACCAGGCGACGGTTGCGCAGCATCGCATCCCGCGAGCCGCCCTTGCCGGGCCGTTCGATGCGGACGACGTCGGCGCCGAGGTCGCCGAGGATCATGGCGGCATGCGGCCCGGGACCGATGCCTGCCAGCTCGACGACCCTCAATCCCTGCAGTGGTCCAGCCATCGTTGCCCGTCCTCCACGTTCGTCCCAGTTGACCGCCGACAAAGCTTACTTGTATAACCAAGTCGATGATTCGCGGGCCTCGGCTCGCCCAAACCCGAGGCGGCCATGACCGACAGCGAGACCCAGCTCGACACCGACGATCTCACCGTCCGGCTCGGCGACGGCGTGCTCCGCGTGACGCTGAACCGCCCCGACAGCCTCAACTCGCTGACCGCCCCGATGCTCGACGGCATCAGCACCGCCCTCGAGAGCGCCGCCACCAATCCGGCCGTCCGGGTCGTCCGCCTCGACGGGGCGGGCCGGGGCTTCAGCTCGGGGGCCGGCATCAGCGAAGCCGACCACGCCAACCCGAACGCGACCGAGGACACCCTGACCGCCGCGAACCGGGCAGTGCGGTCGATCGTGGCGCTACCCAAGCCGGTGGTGTCGGTCGTGCAGGGTCCGGCCGCGGGCGTCGGGGTGTCGTTGGCGATCGCCGCCGACGTCGTACTGGCGTCGGAGAAGGCCTATTTCCTGTTGGCGTTCACCAAGATCGGGCTCATGCCCGACGGCGGCGCGACGGCGTTGGTCGCGGCCTCGGTCGGACGCACCAGGGCGATGAAGATGGCACTGCTCGCCGAGCGGTTGTCGGCCGCCGACGCGCTCGTCGCCGGACTGGTGAGCGCGGTGTTCCCCGCCGACGACCTCGAGGCCGAGGCGAACGCCGTCATCGAGACCCTGCGGTCGGGACCCGCTGCGGCACTGCGCAGGACCAAGCAGGCGATCAACGAGGCGACGCTGACCGAACTCGAGGGTGCGCTCGCGCGCGAGACGCAGGGGCAGCTGTCCCTGCTGGAGTCACACGACTTCCGCGAGGGCACCAGGGCGTTCCAGCAGCGACGGCAGGCGACGTTCACCGACGAGTGAGGCTCGCCCCGCGCGTCGAGCGAGCACTGACAGTCGTTTTCCGTGCCCGCGGCGACCGTGGCCGCTCACTCGACGTCAGACGCCGAACATCGGCGGCAGGGCGAGCACCATGACCAGACCCCAGAAGAAGTGGGTCAGCATGGGCGCCAGCACACCGCCGGTGATGCGCCGCTCGTACGCGCACACCGCACCGAGGATCATGCCGGCGAATCCGAGCATCGGGTTGCCCGCGGCCGACACCGCGATCGCATAGATGATCGTCGACACGATCTCGGGGTGGTACCTGCCCAGCGCCGAGAAAAGCGCGCCGCGGAAGAACATCTCCTCGGCGAGCCCGTTGACGACCGTGATCAGCACGATGAGCCACAGCGCACCCTGATTCGCGTACTCCAGCACCTGCACGATGTAGTCGCGCACCGGGCCGATCTGACGCGCCAGCAAGCCGCCGACGATGAACACGCCCCCGAGGAGCACGCCGATTACGGTGCCCGTGATGACCGGGCGGCGCCTGCGACCGCGGAACGTGACGTGCCCGATGTGCAGGGGCCCGGACAGGCGGGCGCCGATGGCCCACACCGCGGCGAGGGCCGCCGTCAGCAGGTAGAACGACGTGCTGCCCGGCTCGCGGGTCAGCGAGATTCCCAGCAACGTCGCCCCGAGCAGCAGGACGACGACGACCACGACGCGGCGACGACGCACCAGCGTCGGCGCCTCGTCGTAGTGCACGGGCGATTTGCCGACGATGGCGCCGATCTCCCCCAGCAATCCGGTCACGATGCTCCCCTCGGGGCCAGCCCGATCAACGTGTCCAACCCGGCGCGCCACCAGCCGGCGACCGGTCCCGGCACCGCGCCGAGCAGTCCCAGCGCCGCATGGGTCTGCGGCGGCGTCACCATCGCGACGAGCTTGCGCAGCCGCAGGACGTCACCGCCCGCCCAGTCGGGGTCGGTGTCGGCGAGGTGATGCGGGTCGGCCAACCGGTCCACCGGCAGTTGCTTGCGACCCGAGAGCGACAGGCGAATGGCATCCTCGTTGCCGACCAGGCCGCCCGGCGGGTCGGGAATCAGCTCGCTCAGCCCGTGGCTCGACGCCGTCATCGGATAATCCAGCGATTCGACGAGATCGGTCGTCAAACCGCTGGGCACCGGCACGAAGAGCGCCGCAACACGCGACACCAGCCACATGTCGACGTCGGGTGCCGGCACCCCCTGACGCCACTTGCCCGACAGTCGCGCGTAGGTGAGCAACAGGTCGCCGTAGGTCGTGCGCTCCGGGCCCCTGATGTCGTACTGGCCCGGCGGCACGCGCTCGGCGTCGGCGGCGGCGATCAGGTAGTAGAGGACGTCGCTGATGGAGATCGGATCGAGTGGGTTCTGCGCCCACGGCGGCATCGGAATCAGCAGGAAACGGTCCCCGACGTAGCGCAACAGCTCGAACGACGTCGACCCGGCGCCGATGATGATGGCCGCACCCAGCCACACCACGTCGGGACCGCCGTCGATGGTGAGCGCCTCGGCGACCTCCGCCCGGCCGGCCAGGTGCTCGGACAGCTGGTCGGCGTCGGGAACGAAGCCGCCGAGGTAGACGATGCGCGCGACGCCGGCCGCCTTGGCGGCCTGCGCCACGTTCGCCGCGGCGGCGTTGTCCGCATCGCGGAAGCCCGGCTGGCCGATGCCGTGCACCAGGTAGTAGATGACGTCGACGGGTCCCGCGACGGTGAGCGCGCTCGACACCGACTCGGGATCGGCGGCGTCGAACAGCACCGGGGTCACGTCGTCGATCCAGCCGAAGTCACCGAGACGCTCGGGGTTGCGGCTGGCCACCGTCACCTGGTGTCCCGCCGCGAGTAGAGCGGAGACCAGGCGCGACCCGACGTATCCGGTCGCACCCGTGACGAGTGTGCGCATGGGTTTCACCGTAGGGACTTACCCACGCCGGGGCCATTCGATAGCTAGTCACCCGCCCGGTTGGGGCCGCCGGCGGCGCGTCGGCGTTCCGCCGCAGGTGGGAGGTGGTGCGGCGCCCCCAGTGTGGCCCGTGAGACGCGCCACTCCCCGGGCGCCGGATGGCTGCGGGACCGCCGGGGCGGTGACGGCTCAGCGTGCCGCCTGGCCGCGGGGCGGTGTGCCACTGCGCCTGAGGGTGCGGAAAGCGCAGGTCAGCACCGCTTGGCGACGCCTAGCGCTCGAGCCCGACTTTGCCGTTTCACGAGCACAGCCTTTACGCTGCCTGGGGCGTCGCCACGAGAGTCGGGCTCGAAGCGTCGCGATCAGAACCGTTGAGGAGCCGAAAAGTGAAGACTCGCACCAGCCGAGCCATAGGAGTTACCGCCGCGATCGCCGCGATCGCCGTGTCGTTGCCGCTGGCGATCACCGCACAGGCGGACCCGCCAGCCACGACCACCGTCGACGTCAAGCCGCCACCAGACCCGCAGGGCAACTGCGATCCGGTGCGCAGCGAACTGGCGACGACCGGCAGCACGCTGGCGACCCTCGACACGCTGCCCGTCGGCCAGGCGCTGGCCAAGATCCCGTCGCTGAGCACGTTCACCTCCGCCATCAACGGTGGACTGAACCCGGCCGTCAACATCGTGCCGGTGCTCGAGAACGGCCCCTACGTCATCTTCGCCCCCAACAACGACGCGTTCGCCAAGCTCGATCCGAGCGAGCTCAGCGCGCTGAAGAGCGACCCGGCCGCGCTGACGAAGCTCGACTACTACCACGTGTTCCTCGGCCTGCTCGGCCCCGGCGACGTCGCCGGCCAGCGCCCCACCCAGCAGGGCGCCGACATCAAGGTCACGGGCAAGGACGGCGACATCAAGGTCAACGACACCGCCAAGGTGATCTGCGGCGGCATCCAGGCGGCCAACGCCAGGATCTACATCATCGACACGGTGCTCGACCCGAACTCGCCACCCGCGCCGATCACGCCGCAGACGTCGTTCAGCAACACCGGTAGCCCGGCCACCCCGGCGGTCACGACCACCTCTCCCACGCCGGCCAGCTAGCGCTACGACCGATTTCGGCGCGCTTACCACCCATCACGGGCGGTAGGCGCGCCGAATTCGTCTGTCAGAGGCCCAGATCGCGGCCGATGATGTCCTTCATGATCTCGGTCGTGCCACCGAAGATGGTCTGGATGCGGGTGTCCACGTAGTCACGCGCGACGCGGTATTCCATCATGTAGCCGTATCCGCCGTGCAGTTGGACGCAGCCGTCGATGACCTTCTTGGCCGTTTCGGTGCACCACCACTTGGCCTTGGCGGCCTCGACCGCGGTCAGCTCGTCGTCGACGACGGCCTGCAGGCAGCGATCGATGTACTGCTCGCCGATGTCGAGTTCGGTGTCCATCTCGGCGAGCAGGAAGCGGTTGTGCTGGAAGCTGCCGATCGACTGGCCGAACGCCTTGCGGTCCTTGGCGTATTGCAGTGTCTGACGCCATGTTTCGCGGGCGCCGGCGAGGGCCGAGATCGCGATGGACAGCCGCTCCGACGGCAGGTTCTCCATCAGGTGGTAGAAGCCGCGGCCCTCCTTGCCGAGCACGTTGGCCGCGGGCACGCGGACGTCCTCGAAGTGCAGTTCGGCGGTGTCCTGTGCGTGCAGGCCCATCTTGTCGAGCTTGCGGCCGCGGGTGAAGCCCGGCATGTCGCGTTCGACGACCAGCAGCGTGAAGCCGCGGTGGCCGGCGTCGGGGTCGGTGCGGCAGACCACGACGACGAGATCGCTGTTGAGTCCCGAGGAGATGAACGTCTTGGAGCCGTTGACGATCCAGTCGTCACCGTCGCGGACCGCCGAGGTCTTGATGCCGGCGAGGTCGCTGCCCGCACCGGGTTCGGTCATCGCGACGGCGAGGATGAGGTCACCGCTGGCGATCCCCGGCATCCAGCGCTGCAGCTGCTCCTCGTTGGCCAGATGCTTGAAATATGGCCCCACGACGTCGTTTTGGAGACTCAGCGACGGGGCGGGCCCGCCGTAGCGGGCCAACTCCTCGGCGATGACGGCGTTGAACCGGAAGTCGTCGGACCCGCCGCCGCCGTACTCCTCGGGCATGTTGAACCCGATCAGCCCGTACTTGCCCGCCGCCAGGAACGCCGACCGGTCGACGAGGCGATCGGCCTCCCACTTCTCGGCGTTCGGCGCCAGCTCGCGTTCGATGAACTGACGCGCGCTCTCGCGCAGCGACTCGTGCTCTTCGTCGAAGACGACTCTCTTCACGTCACTCCTACCTTGCCTGCCAGACGGGCTCACGCTTCTCGGCGAAGGCCCGCGGTCCTTCCTTCGCGTCCGCCGAGCGCAACACTGCGCCCATCTCGCGCATGGTCCTCGTCCACCCGGCCTCGTCACCGGTGACGACACCGTCGTCGATGCCGGCGGCCACCCGCTTGCTGGCCCATACGGCCAGCGGCGCGTTGACCGTGATGCGTTGTGCCAGAGCGAGTGCGGCGTCGACCACCGTGCCGTCGGGCACCACCTGATTGACCAGACCCCACCTGAGCGCGTCGGCGGCCGACATGGGCTCACCGGTGAAGATCAGCTCCATGGCGACCTTGCGCGGCAGCTGGTCGACGATGCGGAACACGCCGCCGGCCGCGGCAATCAGACCGCGCTTGACCTCGGGCAGACCGAACGTCGTGCGCTCTTCGGCGACGACCAGGTCGCTCGCCAACGCCAGTTCGGTGCCACCGCCCAGCGCGGTGCCGTTGACGGCGGCGATGGTGGGCTTGTCGATGACGTGCTGCACGTACCCGGCGAACCCCCACTCGGCGTGCTCGGGGTGGTAGATGTTCTCCCGTCGCGAGATCGCCTTCAAGTCGGCTCCCGCGCAGAAGGATTGACCGGCTCCGGTGACGACGACGGCCCGCACCTCCGGATCGTGCTGGGCCTCGTGCAGGGCATCGCCGAGCGCCGTGCTCACCGCGGCGTTGACGGCGTTGCGTGCCTCCGGCCGGTTCAGCGTGATGAGCAGGACGTTGCCCCGGCGCTCGGTGAGAGCGCCGGGGGCGGTGACGTCCGCCGTCACAGGAGTTCGAGGATGGTGGCGTTGGCCTGCCCGCCGCCCTCGCACATGGTCTGCAGACCGTACTGAATTCCCTTGTCCCGCATGTGGTACAGCATCGTGGTCATGATGCGGGCACCGGAGCCACCGAGCGGATGGCCGAGGGCGATCGCGCCCCCGTTGGGGTTCAGCTTCTTCTCGTCGGCGCCGATGTCCTTGAGCCACGCCAGCGGCACCGGGGCGAAGGCCTCGTTGACCTCGAAGACGCCGATCTCGTCCAGCGACAGGCCCGAGCGCTTGAGCGCCTTCTGCGTCGCCGGGATGGGTGCGGTGAGCATGATGACGGGATCGGACCCGGCCAGCACGGCGGTGTGCACCTTCGCAATGGGCTTGAGCCCCAAGGACTTCGCCTTCTCCGCGGACATGAACAGCAGTGCGGCCGAGCCGTCCGAGATCTGCGAGGCATTGCCGGCGTGGATGACGCCGTCCTCCTTGAACGCCGGCTTGATGGTGGCCATCTTCTCGACCGTGCCACCGCGGCGGATGCCCTCGTCCTTCAGGACGTGGTTGCCGTCCTGATCCTTGATCGCGACGATCTGATCGTCGAAGGCACCGGAATCCTGTGCGGCGGCGGCCTTTTCGTGCGAGCCCAGCGAGAACTGGTCGAGCGCGGTGCGATCGAAGCCCCACTGCTCGGCGATCATCTCGGCGCCGGTGCCCTGGTTGGGGGTCTGGCTGTAGCGGGCGCGGAACGCCTCGGGGTAGGGGTGGCCGCCGTTGGCCAGCGAGGCGCCCATCGGGGTGCGCGACATCGACTCCACGCCGCCGGCGACGACGACGTCGTAGTGACCGGCCACCACGCCGGCCGCGGCGAAGTGCACCGACTGCTGGCTGGACCCGCACTGGCGGTCGACCGTCACGCCGGGCACGCTCTCCGGCCAGCCCGCGGCCAGCACGGCCGTGCGCGCGATGTCGAGGGCCTGCTCACCGGCCTGCATCACGCAGCCCCAGATGACGTCGTCGACCAGTTCCGGGTCGATGCCCGCTCGCTCGACCAGGCCGTTGAGGACCTGCGCCGACAGGTCGCCGGGATGAACTCCGGACAGGCCGCCGTTGCGCTTGCCGACGGGCGAGCGAACCGCCTCTACGATGACGGCTTCAGCCATGGACTTCTCCTTCGAGGTGAGCTAACGGGGTACCACCGAAGGTAGATCAGAAGGTTTACTAGGTCAACCTACTGGTTGGTAGGGCGGGCGGCCTGAGGTCCACATGGTTTACTGAGTATGACAACCAGACCCACCACCGCAGGAGCCACGTTGACCCGCAACACGCCGCTGGCACCCATGATGGGGCCGGACGCCGTCGCGCGACGGGGCAACGGCACGACCATCCGCTCCCCCAAGACGGCCGAGCTCGTCGCGGGAACCCTACGGCGGATGGTCGTCGACGGCCAGCTCAAGGAGGGCGACTTCCTGCCGAACGAGGCCGAGTTGATGGCCCACTTCGGGGTCAGTCGGCCGACGCTGCGCGAGGCGGTGCGGGTACTGGAGTCCGAACGGCTCGTGGAGGTGCGCCGCGGATCGCGGACGGGCGCGCGGGTGCGCGTGCCGGGTCCGGAGATCGTGGCGCGGCCCGCGGGGCTGCTGCTCGAACTGTCCGGCGCGACGATCGCCGACGTCCTGGTCGCGCGTTCGGGCGTGGAACCGATCGCCGTGCGCGTGCTCGCCGAGACGGCCACCGCCGAACAGCTCGACGAGTTGGAGCGGATGCTGGCCGAGGACGTGCCCGCCGGCTGGGAGGCCGGCCGGCTGGCCGAGACGACGGGGGAATTCCACCGCCGCATCGTCGAGATGTCGGGCAATGCGACGCTGACCATCATCGCCGGCATGCTGCACGAGATCACGGTGCGGCACACGGCATTCGCGATCGCCGAGCACCGCCAGGT
Source organism: Mycolicibacterium madagascariense (assembly GCF_010729665.1). NCBI lineage: Bacteria > Bacillati > Actinomycetota > Actinomycetes > Mycobacteriales > Mycobacteriaceae > Mycobacterium > Mycolicibacterium madagascariense. Next base: position 4,477,665 of record NZ_AP022610.1, read on the forward strand.
CACCAAGGCGGAGTACGACACGCTGATCCGGTCCTACCGGCGGCTCATGAAGCTGCTGCGCGCGGGCGACGGCGCGGGGGCGGAAGCCCACTGGCGCAAGCACCTCGACACCGCCCGCGACCTGCTGCTCGCGGGCATGGAGACGGTCAAGGTCCGCGACGTCATGCAGTAGACGCGTCGGCCGCCGACCACGTGACGTGCACGGGCACGTCGTCGGCCCACGGCTGGCGCGTCACCATGTCGGCCACGTTCACGTAGCCGCGCTCGAACTCACCGGTCGCGGCGTCCACCAGGCGGTACTCCTGGCGCTGCCGGTGGATCGGCTGGGCGTCGAGCAGCACCACCCTGACCTCGCCCGGTTCGAAGTGACACCGCTTCTGCATGGCGGCGATCAACTGCTCGTCGTGCATGTGCCCGTCACCGAAGTTCCAGCCAATCGCGGTGCTGCACAAGCGTTCTCCCTCGGTGACGACGTAGTCGGCCTCGACGCCGTCGGCTATCGCGCGGTGCACCAGCGTGAACAGCGCACGGCCATGGGTGTTCATCGCGCGGAACGCGTAGCCCGAGTGCAGCATCACCAGTGCCTGCTCCGGGCTGCCGTAGATCCGCTCGACCTGTGACTGCGGCATGCTCGCAATCGCCACCAGACCCTTGGTGATCTTGGCCTCTGCGGAGGGTTTCATGCACCACTGCGTGGTGTCCCAGTTGCCCGCGTAGTAGCGCATGCCGGGCAGGAAGGACACCTTGCGCGGGAACAGGTTTCCGGTCGCGACGGTGCCCGCGAGGACGACGACGAGCACGACGGGCCACGGGCTGGTGAGGTCGCCAAGGCCGACACCCGCATGCCCGATGAACAACGCCAGCACGCTGAACATCATGAAGACGTTCCACTCCAACGGCACGCCCATCGGGATCGCGGACAGGATGCCGAAGTGGAAGATCAGCATGACCGTCGCCGCGATGATCGTCGGCCAGCCGCCGTGGGTGAAGAACAGCACCAGCGGCACCAAACCCTCGACCGCAGTGCTGAAGTGCGCGACGACGCGCGACACCCGGCCCGGCCGCAGATCGTCCGGGAAGTGCTCGAAGAACGCGCGCTTGAACGCCTTCGTGCGGACCAGCGGGCTGTTGGACATCATCGTGGAGATGACGAACGGGAAGTGCTTGTTGAGCTTGGAGGTGGCCGCCCCCATCCAGATCACCAGGCACACCAGCTTCGCGGCGAGGATCGTCTCGACCCCACCGAAGAGGAACGCCACCGTGAACGACGCGTACACCTCGCCGCGGGCCGCCAGGAAGATCACCTTGTCCCGCAGTCCGGCTACCGCGAGCAGGCCGAGGATGGTCGCGATCTGCCACGTCGGCAGCACGCCGACGGCGGGGGCGGGACCGGTGCCATCCGACAGGAGGGCGACCAGCAGCATCACCAGGAGCGCGCCGTAGAGCGCCACGTCCACCGGCGTGCGCCCGTCACCGCGGGTCAGCGGGACGCGATCAGGCCACGGCGGCAGACGGATGGTGCCGGGCCGCAGCCAGTACAGGATCGAGCCCATCGGGGGGAAGAAGCGGTTGTTGAGCGGGCCGAAGCCGCAGCCGAGCCCGACGACCTCGAACAGCATCGTGTAGAGCACGACCTTCTCGAAGACGATCGGTTCGGCATACCAGCTGGTGACGTGGGTGAACCCGTCGATCCCGGTGGTGGTGAGCGCGAACAGCATGCCGCCCAGGACGTAGAGCAGGATCTTGACGACGTAGAACAGGTGCAGCACGACCGGGGTGCCGAACCCCACCTCGGCCCAGTGACGCGTCAGCGGTCGGATGCGCTCGGCGCGCGTGCCCCTGCTCCATTCTGCGAAGTCGACGACCGGTAGTTCGGGCTTGAGAAATCCCATGCGGGCAAGACTAGAACGTGTTCTAGCTTTCTCACCGCGAACAGACGCAAAAATGTCGCCAACCCGGCGTGTCAGGGCATGTTTGCGGCTGCTCGCCCGGGAACTGGGCTAGGTCTTGGCGGGCGGACGGTAGAAGATCGCCAACTGACCGATGCCGCCGGCCAGGCCGAGTACGACCGCGACGGCCAAACCGCCCCAGCCCTGCACGTAGTCCCACACCGCACTGTTGCGGAAGAGCGCCCAGTCCAGGCTCACCCGGCCGGCGCCCGTACCGGCCAGCGCGACCGCCGCGACCGCGAGGATGAGGTTGTACTCCCACCCCTCCTTGACGATGAAGAAGCCGTTGTGGCGGTGCACGGTCCACGCCGCCACCAGCATCAGCGCGACGAAGCCCGCCGCGGGGATCGGGGTCAGTAGACCGACCGCCAGCCCGAGGCCGGCCGCCATCTCGGTCGAGGCGGCGACGCGGGCGTGGAAGCTGCCGGGCTTCATGCCCATGCTGTCGAACCAGCCCGCCGTGCCTCCGATGCCGCCCTTGCCGAAGAACTTGTTGTAGCCGTGGGCGGCCATCGTTAGGCCGAGTACGACGCGGACGAGGAGCAACGAGAAATCGTAGGCAGTCACGCAACAGAATCTAGGGCACGTGTAAAGAGCAGTCAGGCCAAGGGCAGCGCCGCCCCGAGTCGCTCCGCATACTCGTCGATGCCACCGGGCCCCCCGAGCGCCGACTCGGCGGCGTGCACGCCGATCGCGACGGTGTCGCCGATGCCGACGACGACGTGCGTCAGACCCATCATCGGCGACAGCCCCGCGAACGCCGCCGCGAGCACCACGGGTGCGCCGCCGAAGGCGAAGTCGGCCGCGCCGCAGTTCACGCTCGAGACGACGGTGTTGCCCGTGACGGCGGGCGCTCGCACGTTCGGGTCGAATCGTGCCATGCCCCAACGCAACAGCGGGGCGGGCGTCGCGGCGAACGCCAGATCCGATGCCCGCATCGCGGGGTGATCGGCGCGCCGCCGCCTCGCCGCGAGGTCGTCAGCGATCCTGCCGAGTCGGTCCGACTGCGTCTCGTCGGGGTACAACCCCACGCCGACGTTGCCGAAGTGGTTGTACGCCTGGCGCGGTGGCGGCTTGGCCATGGGCACCTCGGCACCGAGTGTCGACGGATCGTCGCCGAGGGCGCGCAGGTGGCCGGCCAGCGCCGTCGACACGGCCGACAGCGCCGCGACCGTCACCGTGGGGCCGCCCAGTTCCGCCCGGCTGCACACGACGGTCCGCACACTGCGCGGCCCCGACGGCAGCGCATTGGTGCGCAGCAGCGGGCGAACCGGCGCCGGCGCGGGGACGACCCCGGCCGCCTCGTCGGCGAGCAGTCCCCGGTGCGCCCGCGCGGCGCGCAGACCCGCCAGCCGACGCGATGGGCCCGGGTGGATCTCGGGTAGGACGACGCCGGCGCGGCCGAACAGCAGCGCGGCGTGCGCCGAGGTCCGACCGCCCCCACCGAGCGCGTGCGAAATCTGGAGCACCGCAACGGTTCCCGGGCCATTCACGCCCGGCATGCCGATGACGTCGGCGAACACGTGCAACCGCCACAGTTCGACGCCGGCGTCCAGCTGATGGCCGATCGACGCGGACACCGCGGCCAGACAGCCCGCCCAGGTGCGGTCCCGCAGGTCGTGCGCCACCAGCTGCGAACGCTCGACGTCGGCGCCCACCAGCGCCGGGTAGTGCAGCGAGCCGTGGTCGACCACGCACGAGGAGAGTTCCGGACAGCTGCGGGCCCGCGCCTCGACGTCGTCGAGCGTGCGCTGCAGATCTGTCGGGACGCCGTCGAACCCGAACAGCAGGAACGTGTCGTTCGGGATCTTGGGCGCCAGCCAGAGTGTCTGCGCGTCGATCGGCGCGAGTCGCCGTGGGGTCATGGGCCCCAAGGCTAGGCTGCGGGCATGCTGCCACCGGCAAGTGACAACGGCTCGGTCCTGGTCACCGGCGCCTCCTCGGGTATCGGGGAGGAGCTGGCGCGGGAGTTCGCCCGACGCGGCCGTCACGTCGTCCTGGTCGCGCGCCGGGCGGACAAGCTGCGGGCGCTCGCGACGTCGCTGGGCGCCTCGGCCGAGGTGCTGCCCGCCGACCTGTCCCGGGCCGAGGACCGCGCGGCGCTCCCCGCCAGGGTCGGCGACCTCGGCCGCGTCGTCGACGTCCTGGTCAACAACGCCGGTCTGAGCACGTCCGGCCCGGTCGCCACCTCGGATCCGGCCGCCGAACTCAACCTCATCGAGGTCGACGTCGCCGCCGTGGCCGACCTGTGCAGCCGCTTCGTGCCCGGCATGGTGGCCCGCGGCAGGGGTGCGGTGCTGAACGTCGCATCGGTCGCCGGGTTCGGCCCGGTGCCCGGTCAGGCCGCCTACGGCGGGGCTAAGGCGTTCGTGCTGTCCTACACCCAGTCGCTCAGTCAGGAGCTGCAGGGCACCGGCGTCATCGCGTCGGCGCTCTGCCCCGGGCCGGTGAAGACGGGATTCGGTGCGGCGGCCGGGATCCCGGACGCGGACGCCGAAGCCGCCCTGCCCAAGGCCATGTGGGTCAGCGCCGCCGACGTCGCGAAGGCGGCGGTCGACGGCCTGGCGGCGGGCAAGACCATCGTCATCCCCGGCGCACTCAACCGGGTCGGCGCCGCGGCCTACAAGGTGCTGCCGCGCCGGGTGCTGCTGCCGATCCTGGCGCGCACCCACCCCGCCCTGAAGAACGCCTAGCCTGCGGGATCGCCGAGGAACTCGACGATCGACCGCGCGACCCGATCCGGCTGATCCAGCTGCATGAAATGCCCTGCGCCAGAGACGATCTGGGCCGCGCTCCCCTCGGGCAGCGCGGGCTTCACCCAGTGGGTGTACTCCGCCGAGGCGCACCCGTCGTCGGCGCCGTGCAGGTAGAGCGTCGGCACGCGCAGTCGGGCCAACCAGTACCGGTGCAGATCGGCGTACCGCGGTGGCGGCGCACTGCCCCGCATCGTGGCGCGGTAGTACCCGAGCGCCGCGCGCCAGTTCTCGGGCGCCCCGATGGCGTCCATCACTAGTGCCACGTCCTCGCTCGCGTCGTACGACGGCGACCACTGCCGCCACAGCCGTGGCACCACCCAGGACGCGGATCGCGCTGGCAGCCAGGGCAATTGGAAGTACGTGATGTACCAACTGCGCAGCAGCTGGCGGGGCAGCCGTGCCGCCAGCCGCGCCGGGTCGGGCAGCCCGCGTAGGGGTCGGAACGTGCCCGCGGGCGGTACCGACATGATGACGGCCTTCGTGAACGGGCTCTCGGGCATGGCCGCGAGGCCCGCGCCCGCGATCGCCCCCCAATCGTGGCCGATCACCACGTCGCGGCCGGTGGCACCCGCGGTCTCCAGCACCCGCAGCGCGTCGTCCATCAGTGCGCCGACGTGGTAGCTGTCATCGGTCGACGTCGTCGACGGTGCGTAGCCCCGCAGGAACGGCGCGACGACCCGCCAGCCCGCGTCCACCAGACGCGGCGCGACCTTGCGCCAACCGTGCGCGGTATCGGGAAAACCATGCAGGCACAGTGCAATCGGGGCGTCGTCGGGTCCCCAGGACAGTGCCTTCAGCGTGACGTCGGGAGTGGAGACGTCGAGCCAGCGTGGTTCCGTCACCGCTACAGCCTAGGAGTCGACGGCAGCCGCCACTAGCGGGCCCATGCCCTCTGGGTAACGTGAGGTCCCGGTCTGTGTGAAAGGTTGTCCGCGATGTCAATGAGCAAAGCCAGCAGCACGTCGAGCACCGTCGAGTTCCGCGGAGTCGACGACCTCACCCTCGTCGCCGACGAGTGGAACCGCGACGCCACGACCGATCACCCGTCGATCCTGATGCTGCACGGCGGCGGACAGAACCGACACTCCTGGAAGAACACCGGCCAGATCCTCGCCGATCGCGGGTTCCACGTGATCGCGCTCGACAGCCGCGGCCACGGGGACAGCGACCGCTCCCCCACCGCCGACTACCGCGTCGAGACGCTGTGCTCGGACATCCTGCACGTGCTCTACCAGATCGGCGGGCCGACCGTGCTGATCGGCGCCAGCATGGGTGGTCTCACCGGCATCCTCGCCGCGCACGAGGCGGGCCCCGAACTGGTCACCAAGCTGGTGCTCGTCGACGTCGTGCCGCGGTTCGAGAAGAACGGCAGCGCGCGCATCCGCGACTTCATGTTCAGCGGGGTCGACGGTTTCGCCTCCCTCGACGAGGCCGCCGACGCCGTCGCCGCGTACCTGCCGCACCGCACACGCCCGCGCAGTCCCGAGGGGCTGACGAAGAACCTGCGGCTGCGCGACGGCCGCTGGTACTGGCACTGGGACCCGGCGTTCCTCACCAAGCCCGAGGACGATCCCTACACCCGCATGGACATGCTCGAGCAGGCCGCGATCAATCTGCAGGTTCCCACGCTGCTCATCCGCGGCAAGCTCTCCGACGTGGTCAGCGAGGCCGGTGTGCGCGACTTCCTGTCCAAGGTGCCCAGTGCCGAATTCGTCGAACTGTCGGGTGCGGGCCACACGGCAGCCGGTGACGACAACGACGCGTTCAGCGAGGTCGTCGTCGACTTCGTGTCCCGCTGAGCATGGGGTTCGACTTCCTCCGAGAGCCGGAACTGCCCGCACCCCGGGTCGGCGAGGCGCAAGCCACGCGGCTACTGGCGACGCACTACGGCATCGAGGCCCGGCTGGAGTCGCTGGGCAGCAACCAGGACGAGAACTTCCTCGTCATCGCCGCCGGGGACCGCACGGTCGGCGTCCTGAAGATCGCCAACCCGGCCTTCACCGCGGTCGAACTCGCCGCGCAGGACGCCGCCGCCGAAGCCATCGCCCACGCGGAACCGTCACTGCGCGTGGCCGTTCCGCAGCGCAACCTCGACGGTGAGGTCGCCACCGAGGTCACGGGTCTGCTCGACGGCACCGCCCACGTTCGGTTGCTACCGTTCTTGTCGGGCGGGACGCTCGTCGACATGGGATACCTGGCGCCCGCCGTCGTCGCGGGAATGGGCGACCTGGCGGCCCGCGTCAGCTGCGCCCTCGCCGACTTTCGGCATCCCGGGTTGGATCGCGCCCTGCAGTGGGATCTGCGATTCGGCCACGACGTCGTGCAGATGCTGGCATCCCACGTCGCCGATCCGACTCTGCGCGAACGTCTTTGCACGGCCGCGGCCGACGCATGGGCGCGGATCGCCCCGGTGGCCCACCAACTCCCGCGGCAGGCAGTGCATCTGGACCTGACCGACGCCAACGTCGTCGCCGGGGCGGCCCGACGACCCGACGGCATCATCGACTTCGGCGACCTCTCCGACACCTGGGCCGTGTCGGAACTCGCCATCACGCTGTCGTCGGTGCTCGGCCATTGCGGTGCCGCCCCGACGTCGATCCTGCCGGGAGTCAAGGCCTTTCACGCGACCCGCCCGTTGAGCGGAGCCGAGGTCGACGCGCTCTGGCCGCTACTGGTGCTGCGCACCGCGGTGCTCATCGTCAGCGGGGCCCAACAGGTGTCACTCGACCCCGACAACGCCTACCTCACCGACCAGTCCCATGCCGAGTCGCGGATGTTCGAACAGGCGACGTCGGTGCCGATGGACGTGATGACCGCCGTCGTCCGCGCCGAACTCGGCCTCGCCGAGCCGCCCGCCGCGCTCACCGGGTCGCTGATCCCCGAGTTGGACGTCGCGTCGGTTCACGAGCTGGACCTCTCGACCACCTCGGAGCTCTTCGATAAGGCTCCGGAAGGCGTTCTGGGAGAACACTTTCGGAACGGTGTGGCCGTGGCCGCGATCGAGGCCGGCGCGACGCTCGTCGTCACCCGCTTCGGCGAGGCGGACCTGACGAGGGCGCCGCTGCTGAGCCAGGACTCCCCCGCCGTCGTCGCCACCGGCGTGTCGATGTGGCCGGCCGCCCCGCTGACGCTGGTCGCGCCGTGGCCGGGGGAGATCGTGCGCCGCGACGGCGAATTCAACCTGCGCGGAACGGAATTCGAGCTGACCCTCACCGGGGCCGAGCCCACGCCCGCGGACACGGTCACCACCGGTGAGCCGCTGGCGACCGTGGGTGCGGGCGGGTGGACCCACGTCGCGGTGCGTCCCGTGGGTGCGCCCGTCGCACCGGCGTACGTCACGGCCGAACTGGCCCCGGGGTGGCTGGCCCTCTCGCGTGATCCGAGTCCGCTGCTCGGCCTCCCCGAGTCGTCGAGCGAAACGACGTCAAACCTGTTGGCGCGCCGCGACGAGAGCTTCGCGCGGGTGCAGGAGCATTACTACGCCGACCCACCGCAGATCGAACGCGGGCGGCGGCACTACCTGATGTCGACCGCCGGGCGGGCCTACCTCGACATGGTCAACAACGTCACGATGCTCGGCCACGCCCACCCCCGCGTGGCCGACACCGCGAACCGCCAACTGCGACGGCTGAACACCAACTCCCGGTTCAACTACGAGGCCGTCGTCGAGTTCAGCGAACGGCTTGCCGCGATGCTGCCCGACCCGCTGGACACCGTGTTCCTGGTCAATTCCGGTTCTGAGGCAAGCGATCTCGCGTTGCGGCTGGCACTGGCGGTGTCCGGGCATCGCGACGTCATCGCGGTCGGCGAGGCCTACCACGGGTGGACGTACGCCACCGACGCGGTGTCGACGTCGACCGCCGACAATCCCCAGGCCCTCACCACCCGACCGGACTGGATCCATGCGGTGGAGTCCCCCAACAGCTTTCGGGGGACCCATCGCGGCGCCGACGCCGCGCGGTACGCGACGGACGCGGTGGCCACGGTGGCCGACCTCGTCGCGGCGGGGCGGCCGCCCGCGGGGTTCATCTGCGAGTCGGTGTACGGCAACGCCGGTGGCATGGCCCTGCCCGACGGCTACCTGCGCCAGGTGTACGCCGCCGTCCGTGCGGCGGGTGGTTACGCGATCGCCGACGAGGTTCAGGTCGGTTATGGCCGGCTCGGGGAATGGTTCTGGGGCTTCGAGCAGCAGGGCGTGGTGCCCGACATCGTGTCGATCGCCAAGTCGACGGGCAATGGCTACCCGCTGGGCGCCGTCATCACCAGCCGCGCGATCGCCGACGCGTTCAGCTCGCAGGGATACTTCTTCTCCTCGACCGGCGGCAGCCCGCTGTCGTGCGCGATCGGGCTCACGGTGCTCGACGTGCTGCGCGAGGAAGACCTGCAGGGCAACGCGAAACGCGTCGGCGGCCACCTCAAGGCCGAACTGACCGCGCTCGCCGCGAAGCACCCCATCATCGGCACCGTGCACGGCATGGGGCTCTACCTCGGCGTCGAGATGGTCCGCGACCGCGACACCCTCGAGCCCGCCACCGAGGAGACCGCCGCGATCTGTGATCGCATGCTCGAACTCGGCGTCGTCATCCAGCCGACCGGCGAGCGCCAGAACATCCTGAAGACCAAGCCGCCGCTGTGCCTCGACGTCGCGGGCGCGGACTTCTACGTCGCGGCGCTGGACCGGGTGCTCACCGAGGGTTGGTGAGCCGAGGGCAGTTCGGACGCGACGTAGGACCGCGCGATGTGGGCGATCTCGTTGCCGGTGGCGTCGCGCGTCACCTTCTGCGCGCCGAGGCCGTCGATGAGGATCAGCAGCCGTCGGGCCGACGCCTCGACGTCGCTCACCTCGAACTCCCCCGCGTCGCGACCGGCCCGCAGGATCTCGCCGATCAAAGTCAGCCACGCGTCGGTCAGTGCGGGGACCTCGGCGGCCAGCGTGGGGTTGCGGCGGCCGAGGCTCCACGCGTCGAGCCACAGCGCACTGGCGATCTCGCTGACGTCACCGAGCACGTAGTCCAGTAGCGCCTCGAGACGCGCGGTGGGCCTCGACGCCGTGCCGACGTGTGTGCGGGCCGCGTCCAAATCCGCCAGGGCCGCTGTGCGAAAGGCCGCGGCGATCAGCTGATCCGCCGACGAGAAGTAGTGGCTGACCAGGCCTGGGGTGACGCCGAGGTCGGCTCCCACGCGCCGCAGCGTGACCGCCGCGAGGCCGTCGGCGTGGCTGATCTCGACGGCCCTGGCGAGTAGCTCCTCGCGGCGTTCGGACGGCAGCTTTCGCTTGGCGTCGCGCATCTCGACCTTTCCCCTTGACGCATGAGGTTTGTTATTGAACACTACATCAACACTATTGAGCCACCCGTCAACAGCTGGATCGAGAACCCATGACCGCCACCACGCCATCCCAGGATCTGCACGCCGCGCCGGCCGACCACGTCGGCGGCATCGAGACCGCAGGTGTGGAGTACCTGCCGGAGGAGGCCCGCGATTCGAGCCCCCGCAACGTCGGCGCCGTGTTCCTCGGCGCCAATCTCACCTGGACGAACGTCGTGTTCGGCGCCTTCGCGATCCTGTTCGGGCTGTCGTTCTGGCAGACCGTGACCTCGATGGTCGTCGGCACCGCGGTCGGCACCCTAGCGGTGCTCCCGACGGCGACGATCGGGCCGCGTACCGGCACCAACATGACGGTATCGAGCGGCGCGTTCTTCGGCATCCGCGGCCGATTCATCGGGTCCGGCCTGGCGCTGGCCATCGCCCTGGCGTTCGCTGCGGTGACGGTCTGGACGAGCGGGGACGCGCTCGTCGCCGCCGCGCACCGATTGCTGCACGCGCCGGACACCCGCGTGGCACACGCCGTCGCCTACGCCGTCGTCGCCGCCCTCATGGTGACCGTCGCGCTGTACGGCCACGCGACGATCGTCGCGATGCAGAAGGTCGTCGTACCCGTCGTCGGCACGCTGATGGTGGCGGGATTCTTCGCATTCGCCGGCCACGTCGACGTGTCCGCGCCGGGTGGCAACTATTCACTCGGCGGGTACTTGCCGACCTGGGCGTTGTCGGCAGTGCTCTTCGCGGCGGCACCGATCTCCTACGGGCCCACGATCGGCGACTACACCCGGCGGATCTCGTCGGTTCGGTTCAGCGACAGGAAGATTGGCGTCGCTCTCGGTGCCGGCATGTTCATCGGCGTCATGGTGCCCAGCCTGTTCGGTGCCTTCACGGCGCTGGCGTTTTCCAACCCGACCGCTTCCTACCTCGACGACCTCGTCACCAACTCCCCCGCGTGGTACGTGCTGCCGATCGTCGCGATCTCGTTGCTCGGCGGACTGAGCCAGGGCGTGCTGTGCATCTACGCCAGCGGCCTGGACCTCGAGGGCCTGACCCCGCGACTGCGCAGGACCCAGACCACCGTCATCACCGCCGCGGTGGCGATCGTGCTGCTGTATGTCGGGGTGTTCGTCTTCGACGCGGTCGAATCGGTCACCTCGATGACGATCGCGCTCAACGCGCTCATCACGCCGTGGATCGCGATCCTGGCGATCGGTGCGGTGCGCACCCGCAGCTACGACCCCGTCGACCTGCAGGCGTTCGCCGAGGGGCGCCGCGGCGGACGGTACTGGTTCGCCGGCGGGTGGCACGTCGGGGCCGTCGTCGCCTGGGTGCTCGGCGGCACCTTCGGCCTCCTGGCCGTGAACACCACGCTGTACGTCGGCCCCCTCTCCGGCATCGCGGGCGGCGTGGACCTCAGCACCGTCGGGTCCGCGGCTATCGCCGCTGTGGTCTACGTGGTGTCGCTGCGATTCGTCGAGGCCTGACGCGCTCCGTTCTGGGTGCCCGCCGTCCCCGTCGGGGTTCGGTTCGGTTCGCCGGTTCCCAGGCATACATGCCTCTGCCCACCTCTGAGCGAATCGGCACGCGGACCCCGTCCCGGATTTGCTCGAGGTGGGTGATCGGTTCTCAGGCGTACATGCCTCTGCCCACCTCTGAGCGAATTGGGGCGCGGACCCCGTCCCGGATTCGCTCAAAGGTGGGCAATGAGGTGGGTGGTCGGAGCGTGGCGGGGCGGGGCGATGAGTTAGCGCGGCGCGGCGGGTAGGGCGGCGCGGCGAGGTAGGGCCGGCGTGGCGGGCAGGGCGGCGGGGTGCGGCCGGGGGCACCCTCGATAATCAACCGGTGTCGTCAACGTTGATCGCGATGTATGCGCTGCTCGCCGTCGCCGTCGCCGAGGCGGTTGCCATTGCCGTCCTGTGGCGGCGGGTAGCAACCCGCGACGAGGAACTCGCCGACCTGCAGCGCAAACTCGACACCCGCAACAACCTCATCTCGGGCGGGCGCGAGGCCGTCAAGACCGTCTGGCAGACGGCGAACATTCTCCGCAAGGAGGGACTCGGCGCCGCGGTTCGCTCCAACATCGAGGACCTCGCCGACTGGGCGACTGTCGAACGCCCGGATCTCGCCCGCATGACGCTCAACGGGCGGGTCACCATCATGTTCTCCGACATCGAGGAGTCGACCGCGCTCAACGAGCGCATCGGCGACCGCGCGTGGGTCCGCCTGATCGACCGGCACGCCAGGATGGTCAGCCGCGAGGTGAAGCGACACTCGGGCCACGTCGTCAAGAGCCAGGGCGACGGGTTCATGGTCGCGTTCGCCAAGCCCAGTGAGGCCGTCCAGTGCAGCATCGCCATCCAGAAGCACTTGGCCAGGCGGCCCAGCGGAATTCGCGTCCGCATCGGCATCCATGCGGGCAAGTCCGTGCGGCGCGGTGACGACCTGTTCGGCCGCAACGTCGCCATGGCGGCGCGGGTGGCGTCCGCGGCCGACGGCGGCGAGATCCTCGTCAGCGAGTCGGTGCGCGACGACGTGGGCGCCGACGTGTCCTTCGACGACGGCCGAGACGTCGAACTGAAGGGTTTCAGCGGAACCCACCGGCTGTATGCGGTGGAGCTCTAGCCGACGGGATCTCGGCGGCCCCTGGCGCCTCCCGTAGCGTCATACCCCGTGTACCGAAGAGCCGCGGTGATGGCCGCCCTGGGGGTTGCCCTGGCGGGATGCGCCGGGATCGGCGACGCGTCGACCACCTGTCGGGACTTCACCGGCATGAACCAGACCACCCGCAGCGCCACGATGGCCAACGAGCTGAAGGCGCGCAACGGCCGCAACGCCTCGACCTCGGACGTCGAGGCCGCCGTGGCGACGGCGCTGAGGTTCTGCTCGACCAACGGCAACCAGGACAAGACCGTCGGGGACGCCACCTAGCTACGCCGCAGTCAGCCCGACGGGTCGTCGGCAGGAACGACTGCTAACGTGCGCGCGATGGCCAACCAGAGCGCCGTGACCATCGTCGTGATGGACGGCCCGACCGCCTCCACGCTCTCGCAGATTCTGCCCCTGCTGCTGCTCACCCTGATGGTCGAGTTGCGACGTACCGCCCTGCACCGCAGGTTCTCCCGCCTGGTGTTCGGCGTCTTCTTCTTCCTGTTCGGCGTCATCGAGACCGTGCTGGTCCTGTCGATCGACGGGGTGCTCTACCCGTTCCAGTGGGGTGACCTGCTGTCCGCGCTCGCGATCTTCACGTTGCTCGCGATGATCTTCGCCATCTCGTTCATCGACCCCCGACCAGCCGGACCCGGATCCCCGCCCGACGACGGCCTGTGAGCTTCGCGCGTTTCGCCCTCTCGGGGCACTCCGGTGCCGCACAGTCGTAGGTGCGCCACCGGAGGCGCTCACCGGGAGGGCAACGATGAATCAACCTCGGTACGGAATGGCGATGGTGGCGATCGCCGCGACCGTCGTGGCGACGTGCGCCGCAACGCCGAGCTGGATTGCCGGTGCGGACGCCACGCCACTGTTCGACGGGTCCTACACCGTCACGAAGAAGACCGCGCCGACCGATCCGGCGACCGGTGCGGGGTTGTCCGATCAGCCGAGCACGTGGATCGTCAGCTCGAGTTGCGCATTCCTGGGCTGCCTCGCCGACGTCGTGAGCGATTCCCTGACCAGCTTCACCATGCTGTACCAGGGCACGTCGTGGACGCGGCTGGCCACCGGGGACACCGGGCTATGCCGGGGCGCGGCCGTCCCCGCCACCTCGTCCGCGATGCGCCTCGTGCCGCAGGGCGGCGGCTCGTTGACCGGTGTCCGGACGGTCACGCTGCGCTGCGGTGACGCCTCCGTCGACCTGTCTCAGGCGCTAACGCTGACGCCCTCGCGGGCCTGAGCCCGCCCGCCGCCTACGGTTGCGCGCTGGAGCCGAAGGCCAAGGGTCCCAACGCATTTGCGTCCGCACCGAGCCCGCGTAGAGCCTGGCGGGCACTCGCACCACGTCCAGCAGGCGGTTCAACCGTCGGCGCCGGGCACGCACCTTGAGCGCGACGATCACCACCACGGCCAGCCCGCCGAGTGCCGCGCCGATCCACAGCAGGGCGGCGATGAGGTAGATCGCCTCGGCCAGGTCCATGCCGACGAGCCTGCCTGGTTCCGGTCCCAACCTGGTCACGGGAGAGCCACACCTGGGCGACTAAGGACGTCTTCGGCGGCACGCCGGTCGGCGAGGGTCAGCCCACGCCGAAGGCCTCCTTGAGGAAGTTCAGCGGCGACGGGCGAGCCGACCGGGTGATGACGTCGACGATCGCCCGGGAGTACCGCGGCTCGGTCGCCTCCTTGACGAGTAGGTCGGCGAGGTCGGCGCGGGAGGTGACGCGACCGGACAGGCGCGGCGGGCCGACGTAGTAGTCGTCGGTGGGCACCTCGGCATCGAAGAGACCGCCCGGCCGGACGATCGTCCAGTCGAGGCCGCTGTTGACGACGATGTGCTCCATGCGTTCCATGTCGTCATAGAGCGTGCGTCCCAGGTTGTTTCGCAAGAATGGGCCGATGACCTTGCGCCAGAGGAGCGACTCGCCGGGGGCGTCGTCGGTCGCCACGGTGGTGGAGCTGACGCAGACCAATCGGCTGACGCCCCGCGCGGTCATCGCCTGCGTGATGTTGGCGATGCCGTGGGAGTAGACCGTGATCTCGGCCCTGCCGTACGGCACGCCGTAGGTCGAGATGACCGCATCCGCCCCGTCGATCGCTCGGTCGACGCCCGAGGGATCGGTCACGTCGGCGGAGACGATCTCGAGATTCGGTGAGCTGAGCGGAAACTCAGCCGGCTTGCGAGTCACGGCGACGACGCGGTGATCGGCGGCCAGCGCCTGACCGACGACCCGGCGGCCGGTGGGGCCGTTGGCTCCGAAGACGACGAGTGCGCTCACCCCGGCCGTGTACCCGGTTGATCCGAACTCGACCACTAATGGGCCGTCCGAGACGTGCCGCCGTCATCATGTGTTGACGCTTCCCAGCGCGACGTCGCCCAGACAGAGGGCGGCCTCGCCGCGCGTCAGACGTTGAACCGGAACTCGACCACGTCGCCGTCGGCCATCACGTAGTCCTTGCCCTCCATGCGGACCTTGCCCGCCGCCTTCGCCGCGGCCATCGAGCCCGCCGCGACCAAGTCGTCGTAGGAGACGATCTCGGCCTTGATGAAGCCCTTCTCGAAGTCGGTGTGGATCACACCGGCGGCCTTGGGCGCGGTGTCGCCGCGGTGGATGGTCCACGCCCGCGACTCCTTGGGCCCCGCGGTCAGATACGTCTGCAGCTGCAGGGTGTGGAAGCCCGCGCGCGCCAACGCATCGAGCCCCTTCTCGGTCTGGCCGATCGACTCGAGCAGCTCGGCGGCCGACTCGTCGTCGAGCTCCTGCAGCTCGGCCTCGATCTTGGCGTCGAGGAACACCGCATCCGCCGGAGCGACCAACGCGCGCAGTTCGGCCTTGCGGGCCTCGTCGGTCAGCACCGACTCGTCGGCGTTGAACACGTAGAGGAAGGGCTTGGTGGTCATCAGGTTCAGCTCGCGCAGCGCGGAGGTGTCCGTGCCCGCCGCGAAGAGCGTGGTGCCCCCGTCGAGCGTGGTCTGCGCGGCCACCGCCGCCTCGTGCACCGGCTTGCGGTCCTTGTTGTTGCGGGCCTCCTTCTCCAACCGCGGCACCGCCTTCTCCAGCGTCTGCATGTCGGCGAGGATCAGCTCGGTCTCGATCACCTCGATGTCCGACTTCGGGTCCACCTTGCCGTCGACGTGGACGACGTCGTCGTCGGCGAACACCCGGACCACCTGACAGATGGCGTCGCACTCGCGGATGTTTGCCAAGAATTTGTTGCCAAGGCCCGCGCCCTCCGACGCGCCCTTCACGATTCCCGCGATGTCGACGAACGTCACCGGGGCAGGCACCGTCTTCTCCGAGGCGAACATCTCGGCCAGCTTGTCCAACCGCGGATCCGGCAGCGCGACCACGCCCTCGTTCGGCTCGATGGTGGCGAACGGGTAGTTGGCGGCGAGAACGTCATTGCGCGTCAAGGCATTGAACAGCGTTGACTTGCCGACGTTGGGTAATCCGACGATTCCGAGGTTGAGGCCCACGGATCGAACAGTCTAGGCGCCGGCGGGACCCGACCCACCGGCACGCCAGCGAGCGCGGTCAGCGCTCTTTGCGCGATTGCCGGTACGGTCGACGTGTGTCAGGACTGCGCGGACCGTCTGCGGTGCCCGCCGACCATCGATCGGCGCTGCCCCGCGTCCCGGGAATCCCCTGGTGGGGCGCTGCGCTCGTGGCCGTCGTCCTCACCGCGATCGGGGTCGCCTACGACGCGGGCAGCGGCGACAACGCCCTCGGCGCGGTCTTCGCGGTCTGCTACGTGCTCGGGTGCGTGGCGGCCGTCCTGGCGGTTCGCCGGTCCGGCGTGTTCACCGCGGTGATCCAGCCCCCGCTGATCCTCTTCGTGGCCGTGCCCTTCGCCTACTTCATCTTTCACGGCAGCACCTTCACCGGGATCAAGGACACCCTGATCAACTACGGCTACCCGTTGATCGAGCGGTTCCCGCTGATGTTCTTCACCTCGGCCACCGTCCTCGTCATCGGTCTGGTCCGCTGGTACCTGGGTGTCGCCGCCCGCCGAGCGGGCACGGCCCCGGACGACGAGTCGGTCGTCGACGCCCCGGAGGACGTGCCGGATGCCGCGGAGGCCGACGTGTCCTCCGCGTCGGGCCGCCGAGCCGACGGGCGCACGCCCCGCAGCACCCGCAGCAGGACCGCCCGCACCGCAGAGGCGGCCGCGCTGGCCGACCCGGTCGACGACGAGACGGCCCGCGCCGCCCGCCGCGCCGCCAGAGCCGGTTCCGCGCGGTCGTCCGCGGACGCCACGGGGTCGACGTCGCGGCGCTCGCGACATGCCCGACCGCCGGAGACCGAGATCATCGAGCCGGTGCGGCCCCGCAAGCGCCCGGCACCCGCGGCCGACGCCTCCGCCGAACCGCGTCGTCGTCCTCGAACCGGCGAGCCGCGCGAGCGCGAACCCCGCGAACCCCGCACACGCGAACCGCGGGCGCGCGACCCGCGGGGCCGCGAACCCAGGGATCGCGAACCCCGCGAGCGCCTGCCGCGCGATCGCGAACCCCGCGAGCGGGCACCCCGGGAACGCCGGCCGCAGCCACCCCTGGACACCCGCACGGGCCAGGACCGCTACGAGCGTTCGCCGCGCCGCGAGCGCCCCGAGGGCTACGAACGGCCCGAACGTCCCCGTCGGCCGCGGCCCGCGGACTACGAGCGGTACGAGCCTCCGCCGACCCGCACCAATGGCAGCAGCACGCACCACCCGGTGTCACGGGTGCGGTATCGCGGGGCCGACGACGGCGAGTCGCGGACGGAGAACCGGAGCCGACGGCCGCGTCATTCGGCGCCGGACTCCTGGGAGTACGACGTCTAGCTAGCCGTTGCGCTTGGGCCGGATCGCCCGCGGCAGCGTGAACACCAGCGTCTCGTTGGCCGTCGTGACGGGCTGCACCGTGCCGTAGCCGTGCTCCGCCAGCCGTTCGAGCACGCCGCGGACCAGCACCTCGGGCACCGACGCACCGGAGGTGACGCCGACCGTCGTGACGCCGTCCAGCCAGGCGGGGTCGATGTCCTCGGCATAGTCGACGAGGTAGGCCGCCTTCGAGCCGGCGCCGAGCGCCACCTCGACCAGCCGTACCGAGTTCGACGAGTTGCGCGAACCCACCACGATCACCAGTTCGCACTCCGGCGCCATGGCCTTGACCGCGACCTGGCGGTTCTGGGTGGCGTAGCAGATGTCGTCGCTGGGCGGATCCTGCAGGTTCGGGAACCGCTCGCGCAGCCGCTTCACGGTCTCCATGGTCTCGTCGACGCTGAGGGTGGTCTGCGACAGCCAGATGACCTTGTTCTCGTCGCGCACGGTGACCGCGTCGACCGACTCGGGGCCGTCGACCAGCTGCACGTGGTCGGGCGCCTCCCCCGCGGTGCCGACGACCTCTTCGTGTCCCTCGTGGCCGACGAGCAGGATGTCGTAGTCGTCGCGCGCGAACCGCTTGGCCTCGTTGTGCACCTTCGTCACCAGCGGGCAGGTCGCGTCGATCGTGGTCAGGTTCCGCTCGGCGGCCTCGACGTGCACGGTCGGGGCCACGCCGTGGGCGGAGAACACGACGATCGAGCCCTCGGGCACTTCGCTGGTCTCCTCGACGAAGATCGCGCCCGCCTTCGCGAGGGTCTCGACCACGTGCCGGTTGTGCACGATCTCGTGGCGGACGTACACCGGTGCGCCGTGCTGTTCCAGCGTGCGCTCGACGGTCTCGACGGCGCGGTCCACGCCGGCGCAGTACCCACGCGGCTCGGCCAGCAACACTCGCTTGCCCTCGGGGGGCGCGACGACCGAGCGGGTGGCACCCGGCATCCCCATGTTGATCGTCTGCGGCATGGTCCCAGGGTACTTACCCGTGGCCTTGGGACACCACTGGAGAACCGGCTGGGCGCACCCGCCGTACTCTGGCACGCATGGCAACTGTCCCTTACGGAGTTCGTCTGCTGGTGGGCGCCGCAGCCACCGCGCTGGAGGAAACGCGCAAGCTGCCCCAGACCATCGTCATGTACCCCATGACCGTGGCCAGCCAGGTCGCGCAGCTGGTGATGAAGGTCCAGCAGGACGTCGCAGACCTGGTCAACAAGGGCGACGAGACGCTGGACCAGCTGTTCCCCTCCAAGGACGAGCAACCGGAGTGGGCGACGTTCGACGAGGACCTCGACGACGGTGACGGCGATTCGATGGACGCCGGGGCACCGCACGACGGCGAGCGCCTGACCGAGGGCAGGTTCGCGCTCTACAGCACGGGCGAGCCCGCCGGGTACGAGGACGAGCCGGCGCCGACCGCGACCACCACGGCCACCCCCGGCGTCGTCGCCGACCTCGGCTACGAGTCGCTCACGCTGGCGCAGTTGCGGGCGCGACTGCCCCAGCTCAAGGTCCCCGAACTCGAGGCGCTGCTGGCCTACGAGGAGTCGACCAGGGCACGCGCCCCGTTCCAGACGCTGCTGGCCAACAGGATCACCCGCGCGACCGCCAAGTGACCCTGCCGTGACGGACGCCGCCCAGGGCAAGTCCCCCGACAATCCGTGGCCGGTGCGTTCGGTGGCGATGATGGTCAAGGACTGGATCGACAGGCTCGGCACGGTGTGGGTCGAAGGGCAGATCGCCCAGCTCAACGTCCGTCCGAACTCCAGCACCGCCTACATCACGCTGCGCGATCCCGCCGCCGACATGTCGCTGCAGATCACGTGTCCGCGCGACCTGGTGCACAACGCTCCGGTCAAGCTCGCCGAGGGCACGCAGGTCATCATGCACGGCAGGCCCAGCTTCTTCGTCGGACGCGGGTCGTTCTCGTTGCGCGTCAACCAGATTCGTGCCGTGGGCATCGGTGAGCTACTGGCCAGGATCGACCGGTTGCGCAAGCTGCTCGACGCGGAGGGTCTGTTCGATCCGCGCCTCAAGCGTCCGATTCCGTTCCTGCCCAACACCATTGGCCTGATCACGGGTCGGGCCTCGGCCGCCGAACGCGACGTCGTCTCGGTGGCCGAAGCACGTTGGCCCGCAGTGCGATTCGCGGTGCGCAACACGACGGTGCAGGGCCCGACCGCCGTCGCACAGATCGTCGCGGCCCTGCGCCAGCTCGACGACGACGCGGCCGTGGACGTCATCGTGCTGGCCCGCGGCGGCGGCAGTGTCGAGGACCTCCTGCCGTTCTCCGACGAGACGCTGTGCCGCGAGATCGCGAAGTGCTCGACGCCGGTCGTCAGCGCCATCGGCCACGAGCCCGACAACCCGCTGTGCGACCTGGTGGCCGACGTCCGCGCCGCCACCCCGACCGATGCCGCCAAGCGAGTGGTGCCCGACGCGGAGGCCGAGCAGGCGCTGGTGACCGAGCTGCGCCACCGCAGCGCGCGCGCCCTGCGCAACTGGGTGCACCGCGAGCAGCACACGCTGAGTCAGCTCCGCAGCAGGCCCGTGCTGGCCCAACCGCTGGCGGCGCTGGCGGCCCGCAGCGCCGAGGTCGAACGCGCCAGGGCCACCGCGCGGCGCGACATCACGCGCCTGATCGACGCCGAGACCAAGGGCGTCGAACATCTGTCGGCCCGACTCGCCACACTGGGTCCGGCCGCCACGCTCGCGCGGGGCTACGCCGTGGTTCAGGTTGCGTCGGGGACGATGCCGGTGCTGAGGTCGACCGCGGATGCTCCCGCGGGGACGCGGCTGCGCATCCGCGTCGCAGACGGCGCCGTCACGACGGTCAGCGAGGGGTCGGATAGCGCGGGGTCGGATAGCGAGGGGTCGAATGAAGCCCATTAGCAAGCTGGGATACGAAGAATCCCGGGACGAGTTGATCGAGGTCGTCCGCCAGCTGGAACAGGGCGGGCTGGACCTCGACGCGTCCCTCAAGCTGTGGGAGCGGGGCGAGGAGCTGGCCAAACGGTGCGAGGAGCACCTTGCCGGCGCGCGCGAGAAGGTCGAGAAGGCGCTCGCGTCCCGCGAGGACGACGACGCCTGACGGCCGCCTCGCGTAGCCGCCGCTGGTCGAAACTGGAACACGTTTCAGTTAGCCTGACCGCATGGGCGATCCACACCTGCGTACCGACCTCGGCCGAGTCCTCGTCACCGGTGGCTCCGGCTTCGTCGGCACCAACCTCGTCAGCGAACTCCTCGACCGTGGGCACGAGGTGCGGTCGTTCGACCGGGCGCCGTCGCCGCTGCCGCCCCGCGAGGGACTCGAGACGATCGTCGGCGACATCACCGACACCGACGACGTCGCCCACGCCGTCGCGGGCATCGACACCATCATCCACACCGCGGCCATCATCGACCTCATGGGCGGCGGCTCGGCATCCGCTCGCGAACGCAGCTTCGCCGTCAACGTCGCGGGCACCCGCAATCTGGTGCACGCCGCACAGGCGGCCGGTGTTCAGCGATTCGTCTACACCGCGTCCAACAGCGTGGTGATGGGCGGTCAGCGGATCGTCAACGGTGACGAAAGTCTGCCCTACACCACGCGTTTCGCGGACCTCTACACCGAGACCAAGGTGGTGGCGGAGAAGTTCGTGCTGTCGCAGAACGGCATTGGCGGCATGCTCACCTGCAGCATCCGACCCAGCGGCATCTGGGGCCGTGGCGACCAGACCATGTTCCGCAAGCTGTTCGAGAGCGTCCTCGCCGGCCACGTCAAGGTGCTGGTCGGCAGCAAGGACGTCAAACTCGACAACTCCTACGTTCACAACCTGATTCACGGTTTCCTGCTGGCAGCCGAGCACCTGGTGCCCGGGGGTTCGGCGCCGGGGCAGGCCTACTTCGTCAACGACGGCGAACCCATCAACATGTTCGACTTCTCCCGGCCGGTGGTCGTCGCGTGCGGCGAGCGCTGGCCGACCGTGCGGGTACCGGGCCGTCCCGTCCACCTGGTGATGAAGGTCTGGCAGTGGCTGCACTTCCGGTTCGGTCTGCCCAAGCCGCTGCTCGAACCCCTTGCGGTGGAACGTGTTTACCTCGACAACTACTTCTCCACCGCGAAGGCCGAACGCGATCTGGGGTACCGGCCGCTGTACACGACCGAGGCGGCGATGGCGCACTGCCTGCCGTACTACATCGACCTGTACACCCAGATGAAGGGCGCGAGCGCACCGGTCCCCGCCCCGGCGTAGAGCTTTAGCGCAAGCCCTGACAGCGGGGTATGCCGACGCCTAACGTTGCTCTCGCGCGGTTCGAGACACTCCGGCGAGGGAGCTCATCATGCCCAACGGCAAGCCCAACATCCTGGTCATCTGGGGCGACGACATCGGCATCACCAATCTCAGCTGCTACAGCCGCGGCATGATGGGCTACCGGACGCCCAACATCGATCGCATTGCCCACGAGGGCATGCTGTTCACCGATTCCTACGGCGAGCAAAGCTGCACTGCGGGCCGTGCGGCGTTCATCAGTGGCCAAAGCGTCTACCGCACCGGAATGAGCAAGGTCGGAGTGCCCGGAGTCGACATTGGCTGGGCGGCCGAGGATCCCACCATCGCCGAACTGCTCAAGCCGCTCGGCTACGCCACCGGCCAGTTCGGCAAGAACCACTTCGGCGACCTGAACAAGTACCTACCGACCGTGCACGGCTTCGACGAGTTCTACGGCAACCTCTACCACCTCAACGCCGAGGAGGAGCCCGAGCAGTTCGACTATCCCCACAAGGACCAGTTCCCCAGGCTCTACGAGTTGGCCCTGCCGCGCGGCGTGCTGGACTGCAAGGCCACCGACGAGGTGTCGACCGAGCCCGACGACCCCAAGTTCGGACCCGTGGGCAAGCAGACCATCACCGACACCGGTCCGCTGACGGCCACGCGGATGGAGACCATCGATGACGACATCGCCGAGCGCACCGTCGAGTACATCACCCGCCAGCACGCCGCGGACACACCGTTCTTCGTCTGGTGCAACTTCACCCACATGCACGTCTACACACACGTGAAGCCACAGAGCAAGGGGCAGGCCGGCATGTGGCAGTCCGAGTACCACGACGCGATGATCGACCACGACCGCAACGTGGGCACGGTGCTCGACGCGCTCGACGACCTCGGCATCGCCGAGGACACCATCGTCATCTACTCCACCGACAATGGCCCGCACCGCAATACGTGGCCCGACGGTGGCACCACGCCGTTCCGCAGCGAGAAGAACACCAACTGGGAGGGTGCCTACCGCGTGCCGGAGATGATCCGCTGGCCGGGACGGATCGAGGCGGGCAGCGTCTCCAACGACATCATCCAGCACCACGATTGGCTGCCCACGCTTCTCGCGGCCGCGGGCGACCCCGACGTCAGCGACAAGCTGAAGAAGGGGTACCAGATCGGTGACGTCGAATTCACGGTCCACATCGACGGTTTCAACCTGATGCCGTATCTGCTCGGCGAGGTCGAGAACAGTCCCCGCCGCGGGTTCTTCTACTTCAACGACGACGCGCAGCTCGTCGCGATGCGGTTCGAGAACTGGAAGGTCGTCTTCGCCGAACAACGTTGCCAAGGGACGCTTCGGATTTGGGCCGAGCCGTTCACCGAGCTGCGGGTCCCGAAGCTGTTCAATCTGCGCACCGACCCGTTCGAGTACGCCGACATCACCTCGAACACGTACTACGAATGGTTCTTGCGGCGCGACTTCTTCGCCTTCTATGCGACTGCGATGGCGTCGGCATTCCTCGACACCTTCCGCGAATTCCCGCCGCGGCATCCGCCGGCCAGTTTCAGCATCGACCAGATCGTGCAGAAGCTCGAGGCATTCCTGGCGGCGGACTAGATGCTGGAGTCGTGGTCGGAGGGACCCGCGAAGGCGCAGATCGTCGACTTCGTGCGCAGCGTCACGAACGAGGACGGGCCGAAATACGTTGCGCCAGAAGCCCGCATCGCGGTCTTCGACAACGACGGCACCCTGTGGTGCGAGAAGCCGATGTACGTGCAACTCGACTTCCTGCTGCGCCGCTTCAAGGAACAGGCCGAGGCGGACCCCTCGCTGCGGGAGCGACAGCCCTACCAGGCGGCCTACTCGGGTGACCTGACGTGGCTGGGGGACGCGGTGGCGAAGCACTACGACGGCGACGACACCGATCTCGAACCGCTCGTCGCGGCGATCCTGACCGCCTACGAGGACGTCGGCGTCGAGGATCATGCGACCCTCATCGCCGAGTTCTTCGAGAGCGCGCTGCACCCGACACTGGACCGTCCGTACACCGCGTGCGGTTACGTCCCCATGGTCGAGTTGTTGCGGTACCTGGAGGCCAACGACTTCACCACCTACATCGTCTCCGGCGGTGGACGGGACTTCATGCGACCCGTCACGGCGGCGCTGTACGGGATCCCGCCCGAGCGGGTCGTCGGCAGCTCGGTCGGCCTGACGTATCGGGACGGCCATCTCTACACGACGTCCACTCCAGAGTTCCTCGACGACGGTCCGGTCAAGCCGGCGCGGCTGTGGAGCCGCATCGGCCGGCGGCCCATCTTCGCCGCGGGTAACTCCAACGGCGACATCGAGATGCTGCAGTTCACGGCCAACGGTGCGGGCCCGTCACTGCAGATGCTGGTCCTGCACGACGACGCCGAGCGCGAGTTCGACTACGTCCTCGGCGCGGAGCGGGCACTCGACCTGGCCAGGACCAACGGGTGGACGGTCGTCAGCATCACCGACGACTGGACGACCGTCTTCCCCAGCTGAGCCACGCCAGCGCTCGCCCCCGTCGCCGCCGCCGGATCGATTGGAATCGGCGACGGTGGGTACCTCGCTTCCATGGCACACGACGATTACGAATCCACGGTCGAGCACGCCGTGGAGCGGCCGAAGGTGCAGGAGGCCGCCCCTCCGGGACCCGCCGACCACGGTCGCCACGGCGGCATGGCCACCAGGGAGAACGCCCCCGAACTGGCCGAGGGTGACGACGGGGAGGACTGACCCGTCGGCCCGCGTCGGCGTCGACTACCCCGCGATGACGGCAACTCTGGTGTAGGGCAAGCGCATACGCCATGATGCTGAAACGGGTTCCAGTTTTCGACCAGGGAGTGACATGACCGACGCCGTTCTCGTGACGGGGGCCTTCGGACTGGTGGGGTCCTCGACCGTCAAACGGCTCTCGGCCGACGGACGTCAGGTCGTCGCGACCGACCTCGACGTGCCGGCGCACCGCAAGGCTGCCCAGCAGCTGCCGCCCGGCGTCGAGGTGCGCTACGCCGACCTCACCGATCCGATCGAGGTCGACGCGCTCATCCAGGGCATCGCCCCGGCGGCGATCATCCACTTGGCCGCGGTCATCCCGCCATTCATCTACTCCCGCAAGTCGTTGGCCGAGAAGGTCAACGTCGGCGCGACGGCATCACTGCTGGCGGCCGCCGAGAAGCTGCCGAAGCCACCGCGTTTCGTGCAGGCATCGAGCATCGCGGTGTACGGCGCGCGCAACCCGCACACCCACCCCGACCCGCTGACGGCCGACACCCCGCTCAACCCCGCCGACGTGTACGGCGCGCACAAGGCCGCGGCCGAGAAGCTGGTCCGCGCATCGCCGTTGGACTGGGTGATCCTGCGCCTCGGCGGCGTACTGACCGTGGACCCCGCCGCCTACATGAAGCTCGACAACCTGTACTTCGAGGGCCTGCTGCCCGTCGACGGCAGACTCCAGACCGTCGACGTGCGTGACGTGGCACGGGCCTTCGCCGCGGCCACCACCGCCGACGCCGTCGGCGAGACCCTGCTCATCGGCGGCGACGACACCCACCGCCTGATCCAGGGTGACGTCGCCCCCGCGATGGCGGCGGCGATGGGTCTCGTGGGCGGGCTGCCCACCGGGCTGAAGGGCGACCCGAACGACGACGCGGCATGGTTCAACACCGACTGGATGGACACGTCGCGGGCGCAGGAAGTGCTTCGCCACCAACATCATTCGTGGCCCGAGATGCTCATCGAGACCGCGAACAAGGCGGGCGCCCGGCGGCACCTGCTGCGCGTGGCCGCTCCGCTCACCAAGGCCATCTTCACCCGTCGCGCCGCCTACTTCGGCCGCACCGAACCGTACGCCGACCCGTGGGGCGCCATCGCGGCGAAGTGGGCCGACCCGCGGCCCGAGGAGGCGTCGCAGTGAGCACCGCGATCGTCGTCGGCGGCGCCTCGGGCATCGGGTGGGCGTCGGCGCAGGCGTTGGCCGCCGACGGCTACCACGTCGTCGTCGCCGACGTGAACCTCGAGGGTGCGCGCAACCGTGCCGCTGAACTGGGCGAACCGCACCGCGGGGAGTTCGTCGACGTCGCCGACGAGGACTCCGTCGCGGCGCTCTTCACGCAGACCGGCCCGGTCGAGGCGGTGGTCAGCTGCGCGGGCTTCTCCACGCTCGGGCTCGTCGTCGACCTGCCCGTCGACCAGTTCCGCGCGGTGATCGACGTCTGCCTGACCGGCGCCTTCCTCGTCGCCAAGCATGCGGGACGCCACCTCGTCGCGGGGGGCTCGCTGGTGTCGATCTCGTCGCTGAACGCCCGCCAGCCCGCGGTGGGCATGGCCGCCTACTGTTCGGCCAAGGCGGGGTTGTCGATGCTGACCCAGGTCGCCGCGCTGGAGTGGGCCCCGCACGGCATCCGGGTCAACGCCGTCGCGCCGGGGTTCGTGCACACGCCGCTGACCGAGGGCGCGGCGCTGGTGCCCGGCGTCGTCGAGGAGTACGTCGAGAACACCCCGCTCGGCCGGGCGGGCACCCCGGAGGACGTCGCCGAGGCCGTGCTGTTCCTGACCAAGGCCGCGTGGCTGACCGGCGAGGTGCTCGACCTCAACGGCGGCGCCCACATGAAGCGCTACCCCGACATCATCGGCCACGTCACGAAACTGGCGTCGTCCTAGGCGGGTGGCCGTGACGGCCGTGGCTAGGCCGGCGAGAGCCGCTCCTTGAGGAACGCCACGACCCGCTTGCGCGCCTCGTAGGCGGGGTGGCCGTCGACCTCGCGGACCTGGTCGGTCAGCACCGAGTGCGCCATCCTGCCGATGCCGTCGGGATTGCCCTTCGACGAGTCGATCTCGATGACCTCGAACGCGTCGCCGAGGCGGGCCTTGAGCGTCGTGAACCGGTCGCGCGGCGCCATCGAGTCCTCGCTGAAGCGAAGTCCCATGGCGCACAGGCCTTCCTCGCTCGCGCGTCGCTCGATGACCTGCAACTCGCCCTCCGACAGCCCCGGATCGCGCTTGTGCTTGCGCGTCAGGGCGAGCGGCAGCGACGGTTGGCTCATGATCGGCGCGAGCACGCTGTCGTCGACGGCGGCGGCGAGTGCGAACCCACCGGTGAAGCACTGGCCGATGACGCCGACTCCCGGTCCGGGCGTCGTCGAGTTCAGGTCGCGGGCCAGCGCGCGCAGGTAGTGGGCGACGGGTCGGTCGGCATTCGTCGCGAACGCGGCGAATTCCTTGCTGACACAACCCTTCAGGAGCACCGGCACGGCCCCTGGACCGACGGCGGGCGCACCCGGCGTGCCGAACAGCGAGGGCGAGGCGACCGTGAACCCGTTGTCCACCAAGTGATTTCCCAGCGCCAGCACCCCGGGGTGCAGACCGGGCATCTCGGGGATGAGGACGACGCCAGGGCCCTCCCCCCGTCGGTAGACGTCGTGGGTGAAACCGGCTGCGGTGAAGGGGGCGACGGTCCAGCCCGTCAGGTCGGCTCTCGGAGCCGCCCCGGCGGCAGCGGGCTTCTGTCCTGACATCGGGCGCTCCTAGCTGACGGGCAGTGGCGACTGCGACTGGGTAGCCGCCGCCAGCGTACGGTACTCGGCGGTACCCGCGGGCCCGGTCACCGCGATCTGGGCCGGCCCGGTCGGACCGCTCAGCCGCGCCGTCCACACCGGTCGCACGTCGTCACCACCCTCGTAGACGATCCACCGCACACCGTCGACGTCCTGGGTGCCCGTCGGCGCCAGATCATTGCCGATCCAGCGGATCAGGTTCTGCTCGTCGGCGTCGCTCTGAGTCAGGCTGATGAACATTCCGGTGGGCGCCAGGAAACCCGTCCGCGAGATCACCGCACGCGCGGGCCGACCCGCCGCATCGGTGCGGCCGCCGTCGATGCTGGCCCGCGATCCCGAGTTGGCGTGCCAACCGGCGGGCAACGCCGGCATCCGGATCGGAATCTTGAGCGCCTCGGCGTCGGCCTTCATCGCCGCAGGCAGGTCGTAGTTCGGAAGGGGCCCCTGACCAGGGCCGCTCGGGGCGAACGAACACATCCCCAGCAATCCGGCGAGCACGATGCACGCCAGCACCAGCGGTGCCATCGACCAGAACATGTCCCGGCCGTCGTGCAACAGCCGGGACTTCTGCGGCTTGGGCGCCGGAACCGGCTGAGGTGTGGTCACCAGCCCAGTATCCCAGCTCCCACAGCCAGATCCGCTAATGGGAGAATCAGCAGCCATGACATCTTCTGATGCCCCCGACGCCGCCGGCCCCGCGAAATCGCGACGGGAGGCCCCGGATCGCAACCTCGCCCTGGAGCTGGTGCGCGTCACCGAGGCGGGCGCGATGGCCGCCGGACGCTGGGTCGGCCGCGGCGACAAGGAGGGTGGCGACGGCGCCGCCGTCGACGCCATGCGCGAACTGGTGAACTCGGTGTCGATGCGCGGCGTGGTCGTCATCGGCGAGGGCGAGAAGGACAACGCCCCCATGCTCTACAACGGCGAAGAGGTCGGCAACGGCGACGGACCCGAGTGCGACTTCGCCGTCGACCCCGTCGACGGCACCACGCTGATGAGCAAGGGCATGCCCAACGCCATCTCGGTGCTCGCGGTCGCCGAACGGGGTGCCATGTTCGACCCGTCGGCGGTGTTCTACATGAACAAGATCGCCGTGGGTCCCGACGCGGTGGACGTCATCGACATCACCGTCCCGATCGGGGAGAACATCCGCCGCGTGGCCAAGGTCAAGAAGTCCAGCGTGGCCGATCTCACCGTCTGCGTGCTCGACCGGCCGCGCCACGCCGACCTCATGCGCGAGGTGCGCGAGGCCGGCGCCCGCATCCGGCTCATCTCCGACGGCGATGTCGCGGGCGCCATCGCGGCGTGCCGGCCAGGTTCGGGCACCGACATGCTGGCCGGCATCGGCGGCACGCCCGAGGGCATCATCACCGCCGCGGCCATCCGCTGCATGGGCGGCGCGATCCAGGCGGTGCTGGCTCCGACCGACGACGCCGAGCGGCAGAAGGCCATCGACGCGGGCCACGACCTGGACCGCGTGCTGCACACCGAGGATCTGGTGTCCGGGGAGAACGTCTTCTTCTCCGCCACCGGCGTCACCGACGGCGACCTGCTGCAGGGCGTCCGCTACTCCGGCGGGGGCGCCACCACCCAGTCGATCGTGATGCGCTCCAAGTCCGGCACCGTCCGCATGATCGAGGCCTACCACCGACTGTCGAAGTTGAACGAGTACTCCGCGGTCGACTTCACCGGCGACAAGACCGCCGCCTACCCCCTGCCCTAGACAACCCGACCACAGAGAGACGAATAGGGAGCCCATGGCCGACAGCGCCGTCGCTAGCGACACCGAGTACCGCATCGAGCACGACACCATGGGCGAGGTCCGGGTGCCCAAGAGCGCGCTGTGGCGCGCGCAGACGCAACGTGCGGTGGAGAACTTCCCGATCTCGTTCCGTCCGCTGGAGCGCACCCAGATCCGCGCACTGGGCCTGCTGAAGGGCGCGTGCGCACAGGTCAACAAGGACCTCGGCCTGCTGGCCCCCGAGAAGGCCGACGCCATCATCGCCGCGGCCGGTGAGATCGCCGACGGCCAGCACGACGACCAGTTCCCCATCGACGTCTTCCAGACCGGTTCGGGCACCAGCTCCAACATGAACGCCAACGAGGTCATCGCGTCGATCGCGGCGGCCCACGGCGTGACCGTGCACCCCAACGACGACGTCAACATGTCGCAGAGCTCCAACGACACCTTCCCGACGGCCACCCACATCGCGGCCACCGAAGCCGCTGTGCGCCACCTGATTCCGGCACTGGAGATCCTGCACGAGTCGCTGGCGGCCAAGGCCCGGCAGTGGCGGACCGTCGTCAAGTCCGGCCGCACGCACCTGATGGACGCCGTGCCGGTGACGCTCGGCCAGGAATTCGGTGGCTACGCCCGGCAGGTCGAGGCGGGCATCGAGCGCGTCAAGGCGACGCTCCCCCGACTCGGCGAGCTCGCCATCGGCGGCACGGCCGTCGGCACCGGCCTCAACGCCCCCGACGGGTTCGGCGCGAAGGTCGTCGAGGTCCTGATCGACCAGACGGGCATTGCCGAATTGCGCACGGCCGCAGACTCATTCGAGGCCCAGGCCGCCCGCGACGGTCTCGTCGAGGCCTCCGGCGCGCTGAAGACCATTGCCGCATCACTGACCAAGATCGCCAACGACGTCCGCTGGATGGGCTCCGGCCCGCTGACCGGGCTCGGCGAGCTACAGCTGCCCGACCTGCAGCCGGGCAGCTCGATCATGCCCGGCAAGGTGAATCCCGTACTGCCCGAAGCGGTTACGCAGGTGGCGGCCCAGGTGATCGGCAACGACGCGGCCATCACCGTCGGCGGGCTGTCGGGGGCCTTCGAGCTCAACGTCTACATCCCGATGATGGCGCGCAACGTGCTGGAGTCCTTCACGCTGCTGTCCAACGTGTCGAAGCTGTTCGCCGAGCGGTGCATCGACGGCCTCGTCGCCAACGAGGCGCACCTGCGCGAACTCGCCGAGTCCTCGCCGTCGATCGTGACGCCGCTCAACTCGGCCATCGGCTACGAGGAGGCCGCGAAGGTCGCCAAGGAAGCCCTCAAGGAGCGCAAGACGATTCGGCAGACGGTCATCGACCGCGGCCTCATCGGCGACAAGCTCTCCGAGGAGGAGCTCGACAAGCGCCTCGACGTCCTGAAGATGGCCAAGGTCAAGGACGGCGACTAACGCCGATGCTCGTCGAGGGCAGACGTCACCGGCGGGTGGTCACCGAGGGCCGTGCGCCGGAATTACCGCCGGCGGGATCGTAGGCGGCGGGCATGGTCGCCGAGCAGTCGCGCAGGACTCAGGAGCAGCGCCGTGCCGACACCGAACGACGGGTGATCGACGCGGCCACGGCGCTGATCGCCACCCACGGTTCACACGGCATCACCCTGGCGCAGGTCGGTGAGGCCGCCGGCTACAGCCGCGGCATCGTGCACCATCAGTTCGGCAGCCGCGAGCGCCTGCTCGAGGCGGTCATCGAGGACGCCGCGGACTTTCCGCTGCCCGAGTACGACGGCAACGGCCTCGACCATCTCGTCGCGATCCTCGACACCTACGTGCGCAACGTCGTCAAGCGCAACTCCGCCGCCCGCGCCTTCCTGCGGCTGTGGGGTGAGGCGATCGCGGCCGATCCCATGCTGACGCCCATCTTCGCGGCCAGGGACGCCGCGTTCCGCACGCTGCTCGCCGAGAGGGTGCGGGTCGGCGTCGCGGACGGCTCGATGCGGGCCGACGTCGACCCCGGCGCGGCCGCGGCCTACCTGTTGGCCGTCATGCGGGGCCTGGCCCTGCAGCTGATCTCGACGCCGCCGGTACGCAATCCGACCAGGGTGATCGCCGAGGCGCAGCGGGCCACGCGAGCCGCCTTCGGCGTCTGACGGTGTCGACGTGTCGGTACCCCCGTCTACATTTACTTGCATGCGTACACACAACATCAGGGCCCACGGTCCCGCCCCCCTCGTCCTCGTCCACGGCAATCCCGAGAATGCCGCCGTCTGGGGACCACTGCTGGAGGTGCTCGACCGGACCGACGCGATCGCGCTGTCCCCGCCCGGTTTCGGAGTGCCGCTGCCACGCTCGTTCCCGGCGACCGTCGACGGGTACCACCGTTGGCTCGTCGAACGACTCGAGTCCTTCGGAGAACCCGTCGACCTCGTCGGACACGATTGGGGCGGCGTCCACGTCGTCGGCATCGCGATGGCCCGACCCGACCTGATCAGGAGCTGGGTGTCCGACGCGCTGGGCGTCTACGCCGACGACTACGTCTGGCACGCCATGGCTCGGGTGTGGCAGCAGGAGGGCGCGGGCGAGGAGTCGATCGGGCAGCTGTTCGGTCGCCCGTTGTCCGAGCAGCTCGAGGTGGTGGCGCAGCTCGGAATGAGCGGCGACACCGCGGTGCGGGTGGCGGCCGGGATGGACGCCACGATGGGCCGGGCGGTGCTGTCGCTGCTGCGCTCGGCCGCGCAACCGGTGATGGCCGACGCGGGCCGGGCCCTGCCGCGGGCGGCCGAGCGACCCGGTCTCGCCCTGATCGCCATGCAGGACCTCGAAAATGCCAGTGGCACAACGGAACAGCATCGGCGCGCCGCGACCCTGGCTGGTGCTCGGATCGCGCCGCTGGACGACTCGGGGCACTGGTGGCCGGTCGAGGGTCCGGCGGAGGCCGCGCGCGCCATGAGGGACTTCTGGGCGAGCCTCGGCTAGACCGTGTCGGGGGTGGTGACGAGCCACCGGATGCCCGGCCAGGAGGTGACGCTGTGCAGCACCAGGCTCAGCGTCACCGTCACCGCGGCCACCTGGATGATCAACGACTCCTGTCGGATCTCACCGCGTTCCACGACGATCAGCCCCAGCACCAGGGTGCCGATGCCGCGTGGACCGAACCATCCGATGAAGAGCCGGTCCCTCCACGGCATGTCACTGCGGAGCAACGCGAGCGACACCGCGATCAGTCGGACGGCCAGCAGCGCCACGACGGCGAACACGACCACCCGCCAACTGGCGTCGCGCCATCCCACGATCACCGCGTAGCTCCCGAACATGGCGAACACCATCAGCTCCAGCAGCTGACCGGCCGCGTCGGAGACCTGGGTGTCCGGCGGTATGCCCGTGCGCTTGGCGACGAACGCGAACGCCAGCCCGCCGGCGAACGCCGCGACGAAGCCGCTGCCGTGCACGCCCTCCCCGATCTGGAAGCACACCAGCGCGACGGCGAGGGTGGCCAGCTGCGCCCAGGTGTCGCTCATCCACTGCCGCTGCCGCGACCGCGCGATGACCAGCCCGCCGAGCCCGCCGATGACGACCCCGACGCCCACCGACACCAGCTCGGTGCGCACCAGGAACATGCTCCAGCGTCCCGCGTCGGGGTCGGTGTGCTCCGACGCCAGGGCCAGCGCGGCGAGCGTGGCCGCCAGCGCGAACCCGTCGTAGAAACCGCTCTCGGTCGACAGCGCGTGCCGGATTGCCGCGGGAATCCGGTGGTCCTCCAGCAGCGCCTCGATGAGCGCCACCTCCGTCGGCGCGACGATCGCCGCCAGACACACGGCCTCCCACAGCGGCATCACCGGCAGCACCAGCACCGCGGTGAGCGTGCCGAGCGCCAGCGCCACCGGGATGCCGACGACCAGCAGCCGGAACGTCAGATCCCGGCGGCGGACCATCGCGGACGAGTCGACCTCGGCGGCCTGGTTGAACAGGATGACGGTGAGCGCCAGCTGCGCGACGACGGTGAAGCTCGCCGCGTCGGTTCCGACGTCGATCACGTCGAACACGAACGGCCCCAACAGGATTCCGAATCCGACGAACACCAGCGCGGGCGCGACGTACCAGCGCTTGACGAGGCCCGACACCACCGCGTAGCACAGCACCAGGGCGGTGAGGACCAGCGCCGTCGACGAGTGCATCGACGCCCGTCAGGCGCCGTTGTTCGGGCCGCCGGAGTTCTGCCCGGGAATGTCGGTGATCGGGAAGTTCGGCATGGGCGCCGGCGACGGGGTGTTCGGCAGCGTCGGGATCTCCGCGGGCGGGATGTCGACGAGTTGATTGGCGGGCGGCCCGTTGTCACGACTGCCGTAGGTCGAACCCGGCTCGCGCGGTCCGAGCATCTGGGTGACCGTCACCATGTGGTAGCCGTTGGCCTTCAGCACGGGGAGGAACTGCTGGACCAGGTCGACGGTCGAGGAGTACGCGTCGTGGAAGAGCACCACCGAATTCGGCTTGATCTGACTCATCAGCATGTAGCGGGTGGCCGCGGTGTTGGAGTCATTGGCCCAGTCGAACGGGATGACGTCCCAGTTGATGTCGGCCAGGCCCTGCTTCTTGGCCTCGGCGAGCACCGCGTCGTTGATGAGGCCGCCCGCGGTGCGCAGGAGCTTGGGACGCTGGCCCGTCGCGGCCTCGATCGCGTCGCTCGCCTTGCTGAGCTGCGCCGGAATGTCCTCGGGCGGGATCGTCGTCATGTTGGGGTGTTCCCACGTGTGGCTGCCGAGTTCCATGCCGGCCTCGACGACGTGCTTGGCGCCCTCGGGGTTGGCGGCCACCTTGTTGCCGATCTCGAAGAACGTCGCCTTCGCGTCGTTGTCCTGCAGGATCTTGAGCAGGCGGTCGGTGAAGGGGCTGGGGCCGTCGTCGAAGGTCAGGGCGATGCATTTGTACTGCGAGCAGTCGACCTCGTCGGCCTTGGCGACGTGACCCGTCATGCTGCCGATCACCACGATGGCCACCCCGGCGCACACGCCGAGGACGGTCCGCCAGTAGGACCAGGCTGGAGTGTCGGGGCGCTTGCGCACGGTGGCAGCCTACCGACCCCGCCTGTCCACATCGATCCTGCGGTGAGATCGAGTATTCGCGAGGGATCCCGATCTCACCGCAGTCTGGGCGTCAGGGACGGGTGTCAGGGCAGGGCGCCGGGGCTGAATTCCTCCAACATCTCGGTGACCAGCGCCGCGATCGGCGAGCGCTCGCTGCGCAGCAGCGTGATGTGCGCGAACAGCGGGTGCCCCTTCAGCTTCTCGATGACCGCGGCGACGCCGTCGTGGCGGCCGACGCGCAGGTTGTCGCGCTGCGCGACGTCGTGGGTGAGCACCACCCGCGAGCCGGCACCCAGCCGGGACAGCACGGTCAGCAACACGTTGCGCTCCAGCGACTGCGCCTCGTCGACGATGACGAACGAGTCGTGCAGCGAACGGCCGCGGATGTGCGTGAGCGGCAGCACCTCGAGCATGCCGCGCGCGTGCACCTCCTCGAGCACGGCCGGGCTGGCGAGGCCTTCGAGCGTGTCGAAGACGGCCTGCGCCCACGGGCCCATCTTCTCGCTCTCGCTGCCGGGCAGGTAGCCGAGATCCTGACCGCCGACGGCGTACAGCGGACGGAACACGACGACCTTGCGCTGGGTCCGACGCTCGAGCACCGCCTCGAGACCGGCACACAGCGCCAGCGCCGACTTGCCGGTGCCCGCCTTGCCGCCGAGGGAGACGATGCCGACCGACTCGTCGAGCAGCAGATCGAGGGCGACGCGTTGTTCGGCTGACCTTCCCCGGAGGCCGAACACTTCGCGATCGCCACGGACGAGCTGCACCCGCTTGTCGGCCGTCACCCGGCCCAGTGCCGACGAGGTACCGCCGAGCAGCCGAACCCCGGTGTGGCAGGGCAGGTCTCGCGCCGCCTGGAGGTCGACCTCCCCCTCGTCGAAGAGCGCGTTGATCTCCTCGCCGGTGACGTCGACCTCGGCCATGCCCGTCCACCCGGACGTCACGACGTCCTGCGCGTGGTATTCGTCGGCGGGCAGGCCGACCGCACCCGCCTTGACGCGCAACGGAATGTCCTTGCTGACGAGGGTGACGAGCTTGCCCTCGGCGGCGAGGTTGGCCGCACACGTCAGGATGCGGGCGTCGTTGGTGCCGGTGCGAAAGCCCGCGGGCAGCACCGTCGGGTCGCTGTGGTTCAGCTCGATCTGGAGCGTACCGCCCTGTGTGCCAATGGGAATCGGTTGATCGAGGCGCCCGTACTCGAGCCGCAGATCGTCGAACATCCGCAGCGCTTGCCTGGCGAACCAGCCCAGCTCGTGATGGTGGCGTTTGGCCTCCAACTCGCTGATGACCATGAGGGGGACGACGACTTCGTGTTCGGCGAACCGGTTGCATGCCCACGGATCGGACAGCAGCACGGAGGTGTCGAGCACATAGGTCCTCTTCGAGGTCCCGACGGCCATATCAGTCACGTGGCGCTCCTAGGCCCGTGCGGCACCGCACGAACTCCCTCGGCGGATACCGCGGTACCAGGACCGGGGCCGGTCCCTTCGTCGAAACGACGGGTACCGCCCGGACAGCAGAGCATGTCGGCCATCGACGCCGACGCTACCCCCGCGGCGAGCTTCGCGCCGCGCAGGCGCGCCGCACCTCGAACGTGACCGGCGCGTTAACTAATCGGCGACGAACTGCGCCAGCTCCGGGGCGTCGGCGACACCCCAGTCGGCAATGCGGTCGGCGACGACCTTGCGCAGCGCGGCGGCGTCGAAGATGCCGGCGTCGGCAACCACCCGGACCTTGTCGCCGTAGGCGTCGATGTCGCTACCGAGCGGCTCGAGACCCGCCGCCCGGGTGGCGATCGCGGCGATCGTCTCCTCGCGCTGAGTGGTCAGCAGGTGGGCGACGAGGTTGGCGAAGAACTCCTCGTGGCGCTCCTCGTCCCTGGCGATGCGCCCGACCATCTTCTCGAGCACGGGCTCGGTGATCTGGGCCTGCAGGTTGCGGGTGAACACCGCGTGCGCGCGCTCGTTGAGCGCCATGAACGCCAGCGTCTCGACCTGGCTGTAGGAGTCGGCGCGGTAGCCCTTCATGACGTGCTGCACGCGGACGTCCTCGTTGGCCGTCGGATCGATCTCGCGCGTCACCACCAGGTAGTTGCGCAGCGCGACCGCGTGCAGGTGCTCCTCGGCCGTCCAGCGCCCGATCCAGCGGCCCCACTTGGCGTCGAGGATGAAGTGCTCGACGAGTTCGCGGTGGAAACCGGCCAGGTTGTCCTTGGTGATGAGCAGGATCTCGAGGGCGTCGGTGACCGCCTTCGGCAGCGTGACCGACGACGGATCCCAATCCCTGCCGCCGAGGAAGGCGAAGTTCTCGCCCTGGTCGAACGGCACGTAGTCGTGGGCGTACCAGAGTTCCTCGGTCGCGATGTGGCGAGCCAGGTTCTCCATGACCACGGGTTCGAGTTCCAGGGTCAGCGCGTTGGCTACGGGCTTCTCTGCCATGAAACTAACTGTAACCCGTGGACACACGTTCTCCGAAATCGGGCGCCGGGCGTGTCCCCGCTAGAGCATCAGCCCCGGGTACAGCGGGTTCGCGGAGAGCAGCTCGGCCGACGCGGCGTGCACCCGCTCGGCCGTGCCGTCGGCCACCGTGTACTTCGCCTTCGACGTGCCGTCGGGCTGGGTGTTCTTCAGCACCTCGACGACCAACTCGGCCACGCGGTCGAAGTCGTCGGCCCCGAAACCGCGCGTGGTCAGCGCGGGCGTGCCGAACCTGATGCCGCTGGTGTACCAGGCGCCGTTCGGGTCGGCGGGGATCGAGTTGCGGTTGGTCACGACGCCGGCGTCCAGGAGCGCCGACTCGGCCTGACGGCCCGTCAGCCCGAACGACGTCACGTCGAGCAGCACGATGTGGTTGTCGGTGCCGCCGGTGACGAGCCGGGCGCCGCGCGACAGGAACCCGTCGGCGAGCGCCTTGGCGTTGTCGGCGATGCGCTGCGCGTACTCCCGGAACGACGGCTGCCGCGCCTCGGCGAGCGCGACGGCCTTGGCCGCCATCACGTGCGAGAGCGGACCGCCGAGCACCATGGGGCAGCCCTTGTCGACGGCGCCGGAGTACTCCTCGGTCGCCAGCACCAGGCCACCGCGCGGGCCGCGCAGCGACTTGTGCGTCGTCGTCGTGGTGACGTGGGCGTGCGGCACCGGGTCCTCGTCGCCGGTGAACACCTTGCCCGCGACCAGACCGGCGAAGTGGGCCATGTCGACCATGAACGTCGCGCCGACCTCGTCGGCGATCTCGCGCATCTTGGCGAAGTTCACCCGACGCGGATAGGCCGAGTAGCCGGCAACCAGGATCAGCGGCTTGAACTCGCGGGCGGCCTCGGCGATCTTGGCGTAGTCGAGCAGCCCGGTCTCCGGGTCGGTGCCGTAGCTGCGCTGGTGGAACATCTTGCCCGAGATGTTGGGCCGGAAGCCGTGGGTCAGGTGACCGCCGGTGTCCAGCGACATGCCCATCAGTCGCTGGTTGCCCATCTTGGTGCGCAGCTGCTCCCAGTCGGCCTCGGAGAGGTCGTTGACGTTCTTGACGCCGAGCTCGGCCAGCCCCGGCGCTTCGATGCGCGTGTTGAGGATCGCCCAGTAGGCGACGAGGTTGGCGTCGATGCCGGAGTGCGGCTGCGCGTAGGCGTACGGCGCACCGAACAGTTCGCGCGCGTGTTCGGCGGCGAGCGCCTCGACCGTGTCGACGTTCTGGCACGCGGCGTAGAACCGGTGCCCGATCGTGCCCTCGGCGTACTTGTCGGAGAACCAGGTGCCCATGGTCAGCAGCACGGCCGGGGACGCATAGTTCTCACTGGCGATGAGCTTGAGCGAGTCGCGCTGGTCCGCCAGCTCCTGCCGGGTGGCGTCGGCGATGCGCGGTTCGACGGACTCGATGACCTTCAGCGCGGCGGCGTAGGCGGCGCTCGCGGTCTCGGCGTACTCGGCGCCGAGCGCGGGCGAAGGCGTGGTGACGGACTCAGCGGTCATGGCGTCAAGGGTAATCCCCGCGCCGTCGCCGCAGCGACCAGCCCGGACCGGTTCCCCGGGGTGCTCCCGTCGGGGGCGAACCGGTCTAGGCCGCGCGCAACGCCGACGGAACGAGCGGCTCGTCGAGCAGCCTGCCGAAGCGCTCGGTCAGGCTCACCTCGGCCGGGCGCGCGTCGAGCCACGCGCGCAGCAACCGGTAGCCCTCGACGTAGGTGCTGGTGTACGCGCGCCACAGCGGCGAGGACAGGAAGCGCAGCGACTGCCGGGCCCGCGCGTCGCTCGTCAACTGCCACCGCTGCAGGAAGGCGACGACCTCGTCGACGTCGCGACGCTCGTCGTGCAGCATCAGCGCGGCGTCCTGCCGGACGTCGGCGAGCTCGGCGGACGCCTGCGAGATCGCCACGGCCCGCTCCCCATCGAAGCGCAGCCCCAGGTCGGCGTAGATCTCCGTCGCCCACGCGCCCCACTCGGGCCCGATCGCGGCGTAGAGCGCCAGGTCGGCGAGACCCTCGGCCATCAGGCACTGCGGGGTGTTGACCAGGAAGATCGTCTGCTCGGTCTGACCCTCGCGCGCGACGAGCCCGGCCTCCTTCCGGCAGTGCTCGGTGTGATGTCCCGGGTAGGACTCGTGCGCGACCAACCGCGGCAGACCCGACATCTGCTGCTTGAGGTCGGCATTGACGGCGACGGTCGACCGGTAGTCGCCCTCGTAGTAGTTGAAGCCCGACCACGGCTTGTCGGTGACGATCTCGTAATCGATGGTCTCGGTGTCCGGCAGCGGGAAGTCGGCCCGCACGCGGTCGCGCAGAGCGCTGGAGAACGCGTGGATGCACTCCTCGAGGCGCTCCGGGGGAATCTCCTCACCGCTGCGGTAGGCCTGCATCCGCTCGGCGAGCGGACCGGTTCCGCCGAGTGCCTCGTCGAGCTTGCGGTGCGCCTCGCGGTAGGCGTCGGGGTTGCCCTTGACGATGTCGACGTCGAAGTAGTCGTGCACCTCCTGCACGAAGCCGACGTCCTCGCCGGCGAACTTGCGCCCGGCGCACGCCAGGGCCCGCAGGTGCGCCGCGAGGTAGTCCGCGCGCTGCGGCTCGAGGTCCTCGACGCCGGGGAGCTCGTCGAGCAACCGCTGTGCCTGCCGCGCGAGGTCGGCGGGGTCCGGCGCGGGCTCGGCGCCGACGACCGCCCGCAACGCCGGGTCGCCGGTGAACGAGTCGACGTAGCCCTCCTCCACGCGATCGAACCGGAGGCCGATGAGCAGATACTCGCGAATCGCGCCGTGTGAGTCCATCCCCTTTGCCATGCCCTCAACCGTAAATGCAACACTGGGCGCATGCCGCGGGCGAGCGAGCCGAGTCCGTACGTCGAGTTCGATCGCAGTCAGTGGCGATCACTCCGTATGTCGACTCCCCTGAAGCTGACCGAGAGCGAAGTCCTGGGACTGCGCGGGCTCGGCGAGCAGCTCGACCTGCTCGAGGTCGAGGAGGTCTACCTCCCGCTCGCCCGGCTCATCCACCTGCAGGTCGCCGCGCGCCAACGGCTGTTCGCCACGACGGCGGAATTCCTCGGCGAGCCGCACCAGAACCCCGACCGTCCGGTGCCGTTCGTCATCGGTGTCGCCGGCAGCGTCGCGGTGGGCAAGTCGACGACCGCCCGCGTGCTGCAGGCACTGCTGGCGCGCTGGGAGCACCACCCGCGCGTCGACCTCGTCACCACGGACGGCTTCCTCTACCCCAACGCCGAGCTGCTACGGCGAAACCTGATGCACCGCAAGGGTTTTCCCGAGAGCTATGACCGACGCGCGCTGATGCGGTTCGTCACGGCGGTGAAGTCGGGATCGGATCTGGTGTCCGCGCCGGTGTACTCGCATCTGATCTACGACATCGTCCCTGGCGAACAGATGACCATCAAGCACCCCGACATCCTGATCCTCGAGGGTCTCAACGTGCTGCAGACCGGCCCGGCGCTGATGGTGTCGGACCTGTTCGACTTCTCGGTCTACGTCGACGCCCGCATCGAGGACATCGAGGGCTGGTACGTCTCGCGGTTCCTGGCGATGCGGGCCGGCGCGTTCGCCGACCCGCAGTCGCACTTTCACCACTACTCGACGCTGACCGACGAGCAGGCCGTGTTCGCCGCCCGCGACATCTGGCATTCGATCAACCGGCCCAACCTCATCGAGAACATCCTGCCGACGCGACCGCGCGCGACGCTGGTGCTGCGCAAGGACGCCGACCACGCGATCAACCGGCTGCGCCTGCGCAAGCTGTAGGACCTCCCCCGCGCCAGTTCCCCCGGCGAGCAGCCGCAAATGCGCCCGTGCACACGGCGTGTCGCGCACATTTGCGTCTGCTCGGCCTAGGAATGGAGCGCACCTAGGAACGCAGACGGCGCAGACCGACGTACTGCAGGTCGGCCATCACCAGCGTGTAGACGCCGCCGCCGAGCGTCAGCACGAGGCCCGTCGTGGTCAGCGGCCACGTCCCGGCCAGGACGACGGCAACCGACCCGATCGTGAAGACGACGTTGCCGACGACGACCGCGACGCCGGGAACGCGCACGTGCGCCAGCCGCGACAGCGCGTACACGGCGATGCCGTAGACGACGAAGAAGGCGCCCACCGCGTACTCGAGTGCGGGCGTGGTGCCGGAGAGCTCGGCGATGCGCGGGGCCGCGGCGAGACCCGCGACGCCCATGACGCCGGTGATGACGGCGTCCAATCGCATCGCGAAGCGCAGGAACCCATCCCGGGTGGCGGTGGCGGCAACGGTGGTGGCGGTCATGAAACTTCCCTTCTCGGTGGACTTCTCGAACACTCGGTGGGCCGGTGCGGGCCGCACGACGTAACCTCTTGCGGCGTGCGGCCGCGCACCGGTTCGCTGGGAGTCACGCCGAGTGGCGCACTCCGTGGCATCGAATGGCGCGTCGGTGGTGCGGCGGCCAACTGGACACCACCGACGATGCTCACCGACCGCTGCCAGATCGACGCCGAACGCTGCCAATCACTGCCAGCCGCAGGTCAGCGCGCTGAGGACACCGGCGTTCCCCGCAGATCCGCGGCGATGACGCGCGCTGCCGCGTTCTGCCAGTTGTGCAGCGAACGCTGCGGCACCTCGGTGACGAGCCACTGCCAGGCCTGCTTGGCGACGGGATCGAGGCCGACGGCCGTCGCGTTCTGCGCGTAGGCGCGCACCCCGACGACGTAGGGGAAGTACAGCGAGTTGTAGTGCCGCCACTGCTCACTGATGCCGAACTCACCGCCGTCACGCGGCTTGAGTGCTGCGATCCGATCGGCCAGCACGGCCCGCAACTCGTTGGCGCGCTCCAGCGGTTGGTCCGGCGCCCCGCGACGGCTCAGCCGCTCGGTCACGATCGGCAACGCGGTGAGCGGGCTGGCGACGAGCTTCGACAGATCGCCGTAGTGCCCGAGCGCGCGTCGGGTGAGCCGGACGAACGTCTCGTCGTCGACCCCGTCCAGTGGGCTGTCGGAGCGCAGCGGCAGGGCCGCCTCGGTGCGGCGCAGCGTCGCGCGCTCCTCCCGCAGCGCCGGGGAGGACGAGAACGCGAGCCGGTCCAGCACCCCGGCCAGCGGGTCGGCCATGACGTTGATGCCGATGGCGATCGCCAGGCTGGTGAACAGCAACACCGACAGCGCGCCGCGCTCGCCGGTGACCGCCATGCCGACGAGCACCTGTCCGCCGAACAGCGCGGCGACGACGACGCTGCCGACGAAGGACCGCAGCATGTCCGCGCGCAACGCCTGCCCCTCGTCGAAGGCGTCCCAGATAGCGACGGCCACCCCGAGCAGCAGGACGTCGCAACCGGTGGACGCCAGTGCCAGCCAGCTGGGCACCAGCCCGAGCGGGATGACCAGGATCGCGTTGCCGAGGGAGAAGAACATCGTCGCCACGACGGCGACGCCGATGACGCGACGCGGTCTGCCCTGCCGCCGTACGGCTACGGCCATCGCGCCGAGGGTGGAGACCGAGACCACCGCGAACATCACCCAGTGCCCGGCGCGCAGCGGCCCGTCGACCGAACCGGCGAGGGTCGCGCCGACGACGGCCAGCGCCGCGACGACGACGACCGCGGCGACCTCGCCCGCCCTGGTCCGCCACGTGTCACCGGGCCGCGACAGCTCCAGCAGCACCGCCACCCAGGCGATGCCCGGCACGACCACGAGGTACACCTCGACGTGGCTCAGCGCCGCGGCGTGCGCACGGTCGAGGTGACGGATCGCATCGAGGGCGACCACGACGGCGAAGCTGGCGAGCCCGACGGCGGCCAGCAGGAGGACGGGTTTGCCAGGGCCGCGCGCCAACAGATAGAGCCCAAGCCACCAGCTCAGGCCGAAGACCAGAGCGGACATCGCGGCCACGCGCTCAGTCTCGCATGCGCCCTAGTGCCCGTAGCGCCGTTCGCGCAACGTGTAGTCGCGTAGCGCCCGCAGGAAGTCGACGTGGCGGAACGCCGGCCAGTGCGCCTCGGTGAACCACATCTCCGAATACGCGCTCTGCCACAGCAGGAAACCCGAAAGTCGTTGCTCGCCAGAGGTTCTGATGACGAGGTCGGGATCGGGCTGACCCGAGGTGTAGAGGTTCTCGGAGATCGCGTCGACCGTCACCGACTCGACGAGCCGCTCGGCGGTCGCGCCGTTGGCGACCTCCTTGCTGAGCAGCGCGCGCACGGCGTCGGCGATCTCCTGCCTGCCGCCGTAGCCGACGGCGACGTTGACGTGGAACGCGCCCGACGCCGTCTCCGCCGTCCCGTCGACGGCGTCGCGCAGGCGCCTGGCGAACTCCTGACCGAGCAGCTCGAGATCGCCGACCGTGCGGACGCTCCAGTGGTTGACCGGCGCGCAGATCTCCTCGACGACGTCGGTGATGATGCCGATGAGCGGCGTCAGCTCGGCCGGGTCGCGCTGCAGGTTCTCCGTCGAGAGCAGGTACACCGTCGCCATCTCGACGCCGGCTTCCTGACACCACCGCAGCATCTCGGCGATCTTCGCCGCACCCATGCGGTACCCGTAACTGACGTCGGCGTGGCCCTCGTCACGCGCCCAGCGGCGGTTGCCGTCGCACAACACCGCGATGTGCCTGGGCAGTTGGGATTTCGACCGCGCCAGCTGATGGCGCAGCCGCGCCTCATAGACCCGGTAGGCCGGTTCCTTGAGTCGCGGGGGAATGATCTCCACGAGGATCCAGACTACTGTGACCGGTGGCGACAACCGTGCCAGATAGCGGAGGCGACATGCCCACTTCCCTCGACACGGCGGGCCCGGATCCGCAGCGCGACACCCGTCGCGACGAGCAGGATCTTCCGGAGTCGCTCGCCGACGGCGTCGCCCACATCCTGGGCAAGCCGCGGGCCCGCGGCTGGATCCACCTCTACTCAGCGGTCGTCGCGACGTTCGCCGGCGCCGCGTTGGTGTCGGTGTCGTGGGCGCTGGAGGGCACCAGGGCCGGGCTGGCGACGTTGCTCTACACCTTCACGATCGTGGCGATGTTCGCCGTCAGCGCGACCTACCACCGGGTGACGTGGGTGTCGCCCACCAAGCGCAGGTGGATGAAGCGCCTCGACCACTCGATGATCTTCGTGTTCATCGCCGGCAGCTACACCCCGTTCGCGCTACTGGCCCTACCGTCGGGCCAAGGCATGGTGCTGTTCTGGATCGTCTGGGGCGGAGCCGTCGCGGGGGTGCTGCTCAAGATGTGCTGGCCGTCGGCGCCCGCCTGGGTCGGCGTGCCGCTCTACTTGCTGCTCGGCTGGGTCGCCGCGTTCTTCATCGTGCCGATCATGCACGGCGCGGGCGTCGCCGCGTTGGTGTTGCTGGTCGTCGGCGGCGCGCTGTACAGCATCGGCGGGGTGCTCTACGGGCTGAAGTGGCCCAACCCCTGGCCGACGACGTTCGGACACCACGAGTTCTTCCACGCCTGCACCGCGGTGGCCGCGATCTGCCACTACGTCGCCATGTGGTTCGCGGTGTTCCACGGCTGACTAGAGCTGGGTGATGTTCTCCGGGCTCCAGTAGGCCTTCATCGAGGTGATCTTGGCCGCGTCGTCGAACGTCATGACGCTGATGATCTCGATGCGCATCGCCCCGCCGATCGTCAGCGCCCAGAAGAACGCCACCTCGTGTCCGAGTGCGCGCAGCGTGATGATCTCCGCCGTGCCGTCGGTGCCGGCGAGGCCCTGATAGAAGCCGTGGATGGCGTGCCGCCCGATGTGGACCTCGCCGCCGACCGGATCCTCGACCGTGGCGTCGTCGGCGTACAGCTCGGCGATGTCGTCGGCCTGCCCCTTCGCGACCAGATCGAGGTACGTGGCGACGGTGGCGGCGTTGGCTTCCTGGCTCGACATGAGCCGCACGCTACACGGCGGCAGAGGGTTGGTCGCCGGGTTCCGGACGCTCGCCTCCGGCGACGCCGGGGTCGATCGGTTGGCCGACCGTGCCCTCGTCGGCGGCCTGGTCGGGTTCGGGGCTCTCGGGATCGAACGACTCGGGCAGCTTCTTGAGCTGCTTGTTCATCGACCACACCAGCAGGAA
Organism: Mycolicibacterium madagascariense; assembly: GCF_010729665.1. Lineage (NCBI taxonomy): Bacteria > Bacillati > Actinomycetota > Actinomycetes > Mycobacteriales > Mycobacteriaceae > Mycobacterium > Mycolicibacterium madagascariense. The sequence goes on from NZ_AP022610.1 coordinate 4,522,336, forward strand.
GGTGGCGAGCAGCAGGATCACGACGACGACGAGCCCGAACGGGCTGGCCTTGCCGAAGTCCGGCCCGGTGTCGCGGGGAGTCTGATCGGCCAGCAGACCGGCGATCAACACCACCTGATCGGTCACGGGTCGATCCCGGCGAACAGGTCGTCCTCGGGCAGCCGCACCGGGATGCGCGAGCGCGCCAGCTCGTACTCCTCGGTCGGCCACAACCGCTGCTGCCACTCGATGGGCGTCCTGAAGAACGCGCCCTTCGGGTCGATCTGCGTGGCGTGCGCAAGCAGCGCCTCGTCGCGCTGGGCGAAGTACTTCGCGCACTCGACGCGGGTCGTGATCCGGTCGGCGAGCACGTCTAGCTCGGGATCCCAATCCTTGAGCCACTTCCCGAACGGGCCCTCCTGGCCGTTCTTGGTGAACTCGTCCTGGATCAGCTGCATGCGCTTACGCAGGAAACCGTGGTTGTAGTAGAGCTTCGAGACGTTCCACGGCGTGCCGGCGTCGGGGTACAGGCAGTAGTCCCCGGCGGCCTCGTAGGCGGCGACCGACACCTGGTGGCAGCGAATGTGATCGGGGTGCGGGTAGCCACCGTTCTCGTCGTAAGTCGTCAGTACGTGCGGCTTGAACTCACGGATGACGCGCACCAGGCGCTCGACGGACTCGGCCAGCGGGACCAGGGCGAAGCACCCCTCGGGCAGCGGCGGCAGCGGGTCGCCCTCCGGCAACCCCGAGTCGATGAACCCGAGCCAGTGATGCTCGACGCCGAGGATGGCGGCGGCCTTGGCCATCTCGTCGCGCCGGATCTCGGAGATCCGTCCGTGCACCTCGGGCAGGTCCATCGCCGGGTTGAGGATGTCGCCCCGCTCGCCGCCGGTCAGCGACACCACCATGACGCGGGCGCCCTCGTCGACGTACTTGGCCATGGTGGCGGCGCCCTTGCTGGACTCGTCGTCCGGGTGGGCGTGGACCGCCATCAAACGCAGTTCGCTCACGTGTGCCTAACTTGGTCGGTACCTGGTCGCTTCAGCCGTGGTCGTCACGGTTCAACCACGAGTGCTGCCCCTATAGTTCCAGTCCTAGTCCAATCGTCCGAACCCAGACCCGTCCCCTCGGCTGAACCCGGACCCACACTGATCGCACACTCGTACCCCCGCTAGGAGGGCCGACCCCTCGTGATCGAGCGCCCGACGGCCCGCTACGGCCAGCCGCGCCTGACCCGGCGCTCGCGCCGGACCTGGCTGATCGCCCTGTCGGTGGTCATCGTCGCGGCGGGCGTCGCGCTGGCGCTCGTCGCCTACCAACGCCTCGGCACCGGCGAGGTGAAGGGCGAGCTCAGCGGGTACCGCCTGCTCGGCGGCAACGCTGTCGAGGTGACCGCGAGCGTCACCCGGCCCGACCCGTCGCGGCCCGCGGTGTGCATCATCCGCGCCCGCTCCCTCGACGGCGCCGAGACCGGCCGCCGCGAGTTCCTGGTGCCGCCGTCCACCCAGTCCACGGTCCAGGTCACGGCGGTGGTGGAGTCGACGCGGCCACCGGTCGTCGGCGACGTCTACGGATGCGGGCTCGACGTCCCCAGTTACCTGGTCGCGCCCTGAAATGGCGACGGCCGGGCGAACGCCGGACGGCTAAATCGTAAAGAGCGCCGGTCCCCACGGTGCTACCATGGACTGTGTGCACGGTTCCTCGCGGAGCCGTGTATTGCTGCTTTTATGCGCTCTTCAGCGCCTGCGATCGCGGCAACACCCGCAAATACTTTCCACGCTGACAGCGCGAGACGACGACAGGAGCGCGACCATGACCGACACCCAGGTCACCTGGCTGACCGAAGAGGCATTCGACCGCCTGAAGGCCGAGCTCGACCAACTCATCGCCAACCGGCCCATCATCGCCGCCGAGATCAACGACCGCCGCGAGGAGGGCGACCTCCGCGAGAACGGCGGTTACCACCAGGCCCGCGAGGATCAGGGCCAGCAGGAGGCGCGTATCCGCCAGCTGCAGGAGCTGCTCAACAACGCCAAGGTCGGCGAGGCGCCCAAGCAGTCCGGCATCGCCCTGCCCGGTTCGGTGGTCAAGGTCAAGTTCGAAGACGGCGACGTCGAGACGTTCCTGATCGGCACGCGCCAGGAGGGCGTCACCGACGGCAAGCTCGAGGTCTACTCCCCCAAGTCCCCGCTCGGCGGCGCGATCATCGACGCCAAGGTCGGCGAGAAGCGCAGCTACGTGGTGCCGAACGGCAGCACCATCGAGGTCGAGCTGCTCAGCGCGGAGCCCTACCACTCCTAGGCCCGACGGCCGGGTGCTCTACGGTCCGTGCATGGCGCGGATCGCCGAGGATCTCTTCTTACTGCTGCTGGACAACGCGACGGCCCAGCCCGCGCTGGACCGTCGGCGCCGGGAACGGGTGCTGGCCGCCGGCGTGCTGCTCGACCTCGCGCATGCCTGCCGGGTGCGGCCCGCCGTACCGGGTGACGGCGTCGAACCGGGCACGCTGATCGCGCTACGTGCCGAGGGCCCGATCGATCCGGTGCTCGCACCGGCGTGGGCGCTCCTGCAGCAACGGCCGCTGAACCCGTCGCGAGCTCTCGCGAAGATCGCCAGGGACGTACAGGACCGCGTCGCCACCCACCTGGAGCAGCTGGGCCAGATTCGCCGGGTGCCCCTCGGGCGGCGACACCACGCGTGGCCGCTGACCGACCGCGACCGGGTGGCCGCGGCCAGGGCGCAGCTGCTGTCGGCGCTGTTCGACGGTCGGCCGCCGACGCCCCCGACGGCGGCGATCGTCACCGTGCTGCACGCCGCGGACGGCCTCGGAGCGCTGCTGAGCCTCAACGATCGTGGATGGCGGTGGGTCCACGCCAGGGCGAGCGAAATCGCCAGCGGCAGTTGGGTTGACGAGTATCCGACCGCGCTCCCGGAGGTCAACCTGGCCGTGACGGCGTCCGCTCTGCGGTCAGCCCTGGCGTAGGGCCTGATCGAGGTCACCGAGGAGATCCCCGACGTCCTCGATGCCGACGGACAGCCGGACGAGATCGGCGGGCACCTCCAACTGCGAGCCCGCAGTCGACGCATGCGTCATCGCGCCGGGATGCTCGATCAACGACTCCACGCCGCCGAGCGATTCGGCGAGGATGAAGATTTCGGTGCGGGCGCACATCCGCCGCGCGGCCTCCACACCGCCGCGCAGCCGCACCGACACCATCCCCCCGAAGCCGGACATCTGCCGCGCCGCGACGTCGTGATGGGGGTGACTCGGCAGGCCCGGGTAGAGCACGGTGTCGATCGCCGGGTGCTCGACGAGGAATTCGGCGACCTGCGCCGCGTTCTCGCTGTGCCGCTCCATGCGCAACGACAACGTCTTGAGCCCGCGCATCGTCAGGTAGGCGTCGAACGGACCGGGCACCGCGCCCGCGCCGTTCTGCAGGAAGGCGAACGCCGCGTCGAGCTCCTCGTCGTCGGTCACCAGGGCGCCGCCGACGACGTCGGAGTGCCCGCCGATGTACTTGGTCGTGGAGTGCAGCACGACGTCGGCGCCCAGCGCCAACGGCTGCTGCAACGCTGGTGAGGCAAACGTGTTGTCCACCAACACCTTTGCGCCCGTACCCGAGGCCAGCTCGACGATGCCCGCGATGTCGGCGATCGTCAGCAGCGGATTGGTCGGAGTCTCGACCCACACCAACCGGGTGGCGTCGGTGATCGCGGCGCGCACGGCGTCGAGATCGGACAGCGCGGCGGGCGTGTGGGTGACTCCCCACTGCGAGAACACCTTGTCGATGAGCCGGAACGTGCCCCCGTAGGCGTCGTCGGGGATGACGACGTGGTCACCGGGTCGCAGCAGGGCGCGGAGGGTGCAGTCCGTGGCCGCCATGCCCGAGGCGAACGCCCTGGCGAAGGCGCCCCCCTCGACGGCGGCCAGGCTGGCCTCCAGCGCCGCGCGCGTCGGGTTGCCCGTGCGGGCGTACTCGAAGCCACCGCGAAGACCGCCGACCCCGTCCTGAGCGAACGTCGAGGACGCGTAGATCGGGGCGTTGACCGCACCGGTCGCGGGGTCGGGGCGGAAGCCGGCATGGATCGCCCGCGTCGCGGGACCGTAGGCGCGGTAGGCGTCTGCCTTGGAACGCTGCTCACTCATCGCCGATCAGCGTAACGCTGCTCACTCATCGCCGATCAGCGTAACGGTGTTCGTCGCCACCGAGCGTCGGGTACAACCAACAGCATGACCACGACGATCGAAAGTCTGCTCGACCTCGACTCCCTGCTCACCCCCGAGGACCTCGAGCTGCGCACCATGGTCCGCCAGTTCGGCGAGCAGCGACTGCGGCCCAACGTCACGGAGTGGTTCGAGGCGGGTGAGGTGCCGGTCCGCGACCTCGCCGTGGAAATCGGCAAACTCGGCCTGCTCGGCATGCACCTGGAGGGCTACGGCTGCAGCGGCTCGTCGGCCACCGCGTACGGCCTGGTGTGCGAAGAGCTCGAGGCCGTCGACAGCGGGCTGCGCAGCCTGGTGTCGGTCCAAGGGTCACTCGCCATGTTCGCCATCCACCGCTGGGGTAGCGAGGAGCAGCGCGAGCAGTGGCTGCCGGGGATGGCCGCCGGCGAGGTGATCGGTTGCTTCGGGCTGACCGAGCCGGACTTCGGTTCCAACCCCGGCGGCATGCGGACGACGGCCCGCCGCGATGGCTCCGACTGGATCCTCAACGGCTCCAAGATGTGGATCACGAACGCGTCCATCGCCGACGTCGCCATCGTCTGGGCCCGCGCGGAGGAAGGCGTCGTCGGATTCGCCGTCCCGACCACGACACCCGGGTTCAGCGCCAGGGAGATGACTCACAAGATGTCGCTGCGGGCATCGGTCACCGCCGAGTTCAGCCTCGACGACGTCCGCGTGCCCGACGACGCGAAACTGCCTGGCGCACGGGGCTTGTCGGGTCCGCTGGCCTGCCTCAACGAGGCGCGGTTCGGCATCGTGTTTGGCTCGGTCGGTGCGGCCCGCGACTGCCTGGAGGCGACGCTGGACTACGTCGGCACTCGCGAGGTATTCGACAAGCCGCTGTCCGGCTATCAGTTGACCCAGGCCAAGATCGCCGACATGGCCGTGGAATTGGCCAAGGCGCAGCTGCTGGCTCTGCACCTGGGCAGGCTCAAGGACCAGGGCACGATCAAGCCCGAGCAGGTCAGCGTCGGCAAGCTCAACAACGTCCGCGAGGCCATCAAGATCGCCCGTCAATGCCGAACCCTGTTGGGCGCCAACGGGATTACGCTCGAGTACCCCGTCATCCGACATGCCAACAACCTGGAGTCGGTGCTGACCTACGAGGGCACCTCGGAGGTGCACCAGCTGGTGATCGGCGAGGCCCTGACGGGGGTCAGCGCGTTCCGCTGAGCGGCACGCAGACGGTCTTGACGAGCTTGTCGGCCAGGGTCTGCCGGCGGGCGTCCCACAGCGGGAAGAGGAAGCCGACGTAGCAGATGACCGCGTCGACGGCGTGGGCGAGTTGGCGCAGCACCGAGCGCCCGAAGCCGATCGGCTGCCCGGTACGTTCGCCGACGACCCGAAACTTGAGCACCGACTTGCCGAGGCTGCTGCCGGTCGTGCCCTGCCGGTAGCCGTAGTTCCACACCAGGTACGCGAGCGCGACGACCATCGAGCCGAGGAACACCGACAGGCCGACGTAGCTGTTGCCGGTCGCGCAGTACGGCGCGATGTCGTACGGCGTGGTGGTGGCGGCGCAGAGCCGCTGCCGGGTGCCGACCTCGATCGCGACGCCGAGAAGGAACACGATCACCGCGGGTACGACGTCGATGAGGTAGGCCAGCACGCGCGTCACCCACGAGGTGTACGCGGTGCGGGCGAGGCGCGGAGCACGCTCGGGTTGGTTCACGATTTCTCTTCCCGTGCTCGAGGTTCGACCACCCGACGCTACCGAACCCGGCGTGGATCACCGCGCAGGGCAGACCGTCTCGCTGCGCTCGCCGGCGGTCGTGGTCCGACGGCGGTCGAGCGGCGCGACGACATCGATTGTCGCGCTGGTGAATTCGGTCAGGCCACCGGTTCGGCGATCGTCCCGCCTCCGAGCGTGCGGTAGGTGTGCACCAGGAAGAGCCCCGCCAGTGGGGCCGCCAGCAGCAGTCCGATGCCGCACAGCACCGCACCCACCAACACGGTGACGATGATGATGAGCCAGGCGAGCAGCACCTGCCCGAAGTGCGACTTCACCATCTCGAAGCTGGCCTTGAGGCCGTCGACGGGCGGCAGGTTGCGGTCGACGATCGACACCACGGCGAACATCGTGAACAGCGACACCACCAGACCGGGGAGGAAGCACAGGAACTGCCCGATGGTCGTCAGCACCCCGATGATCAGGCTCGCGACGAGCACGCTGCCGACGTTGCGGGGCTTGAAGAACGACCCGATCGTCACCGGTCGCCCGTCGGCGATCTCGAGCAGTCCGGCGTAGTACGCCGACGCGATCGCCCCCGCGACGACGAACGTCACCAGGCCGCCCAGCAGGAGCACGACGATGCTGGCCACGCCGAGGTCGGACGTGATCGTGTAGCTGACGCCGCTGTCCGACGAGTCGTAGGACGACACGCGGTCCGGTGCCACCGCGAGGGCCAGGCCGTAGACGACGCCGTACACCACGCCGACGACGATGGCGTAGACCAGCGTCGGCACGATGAGCGCGGCGGCGTTCCTGGTGAACGCGTGCCAGGCCCACCCGAACCCGGCCCCCACGTCGACCCGGCGCCCGCCGTAGACGTCCGACGGCGCATAGCCCCCCTGCTGGGGGTAGCCGCCGGGCGGCGGGTAGTACCCCTGCCCGCCGTAGTTGCCGGGCGGAGGCGGGGGGTAGTTGCCGGGCGGAGGCGGGGGGTAGTTCCCCGGCGGAGGCGCGCCGTAATTGCCTGGCGGCGGGTAGTTCCCGGGCGGAGGCGGGTAGTTCCCCGGCGGCGGGTAGTTCCCGGGCGGAGGCGGGTAGTTCCCCGGCGGCGGGTAGCTCCCACCCGGCGGCGGGTAGCTCCCCGGCGGAGGCGGGTAGTTCCCCGGCGGCGGCGGGTAGTTCCCCGGCGGCGGGAAGTTCCCCGGCGGCGGGGGTGGCGGCGAACCCGTCGTGGGCGTGGACTCGTCGTCCTCGGGCGGTGGGGGCGGGTTCGTCACGGTCGTCTCACCTTTCGGCCGGTTCGGGGAAGGGAATCTCGTTGGGGCTCAGACATATAGGACGGTGAAGGGCGCGAAGGGCAGGTTGCGGACGACGAACCAGGCGAGCACCAGCACCAGCGCGACGGCCGCCGACCAGCGGTAGTGCTGCCAGCTGGCGATCCGTCGCCCGACGAGGCGGCCGTAGGTCCACGCGCCGAAGGCCCACAGCAGGAACAGCACCGCCACCAGACCGAGCGCGTTGTAGCGGATCGCGCCCGCCGCGTCGCCGTGCAGGAGGCAGTAGATCATCCGTAGGCTTCCGCAGCCGGGGCAGTCGATGCCGAGCAGCGCCTTCGTCGGGCACACCGGCAGCGGCCCGCCCGCCGACAGCGGATCACCCAACCAGATTGCGCCGCAACCCAATCCAGCGGCCGCCACGACACCCAGTGGGGCGCCCAGCGACGCGAGGGCCGGCGTGCGGCGGGTCTGTAGCATCGACTCGACGGCTACGAGTAGGAGGGGCTGCCGCCGGTCGAGAACACGACGATCGCGTAGATGATCCCCACGACCACGCCGGCGACGGCACCCCAGATGGCGTACTTTCTCGCGTCGGCGGAGGCCTTCTGCGCCTCGGCGTAACGCCCCTGTCCCCACAGCCCGGACACCTGAGTGGCCTTGACGATCGACACGATGCCCAGCGGCAGGCAGCAGAGCACGGTGACCAGGATGGCCCACACCAGGTTGCTGTCCGGTTGCCTCTCGGGCGGGCCGCCGTATCCGCCCTGCCCGTAGCCGCCTGCGCCGGGCGGCGGGGGCGGCGGGTAGTTGCCGGGCGGCGGCGGTGGGTAGTTACCGGGAGGCGGCGGCGGAAAGTTGCCAGGCGGGGGTGGCGGATACTCGGTCATGAGCGCCTTCCGATGATCTTGATCGCTGAAGTCAAGCGCTGTTACCCTACCTGAGAAGTCGCCCCCAAAAATGGCCATGGCGCGAACTTCTTCCGGGCAACGTGCGAGCGGCAATCCTTGCCGTCGCTAACCACTTTCGGCAAACCTAGCGGCGCAGATTGCCGTCCGACAGGAAGCCCAACAGGTCGTGCCGGGTGAGCACGCCCACCGGCTTGCCCTCCTCGACCACCATCACGGCGTCGCACTCGCGCAGCGTCTTGGCCGCCGTATTGACAAGTTCACCGGCGCCGATCAGCGGCAGCGCCGGACTCATGTGTTGCGACACCGCGTCCGCGAGCTTCGCGCGGCCCTCGAACACCGCCGAGAGGAGTTCGCGTTCGGACACGCTGCCCGCCACCTCGCCCGCCATCACCGGAGGCTCGGCGCCGACGACGGGCATCTGGGACACCCCGTACTCGCGCAGGATTCCGATGGCGTCGCGCACCGTCTCCGACGGGTGGGTGTGCACCAGGTCGGGCAGCGCACCGGACTTGCGTCGCAACACGTCTCCGACCGTCGACTGCTCGATCGACCCGTCGAGCCTGCTGCGCAGGAAGCCGTAGGACGACATCCACGAGTCGCTGAAGATCTTTGAGAGATAACCCCTTCCGCCGTCGGGGAGCAGGACGACGACGAGCGCGTCGGGACCCTCGCGCTCGGCGACGCGCAGCGCGGCGACGGTGGCCATCCCGCAGGAGCCACCCACCAGCAGGGCCTCTTCGCGGGCCAGGCGGCGCGTCATCTCGAACGAGTCGGCGTCGGAGACCGCGATGATCTCGTCGGGAACCGACGGGTCGTAGGCCGACGGCCAGAAGTCCTCGCCGACGCCCTCGACGAGGTAGGGCCGACCCGTGCCGCCGGAGTACACCGAGCCCTCGGGGTCGGCGCCGATGATCTTCACCCGGCCCCCCGACACCTCCTTGAGGTAGCGGCCCACGCCGGTGATGGTGCCGCCGGTGCCGACGCCCGTGACGAAGTGCGTGACCTTGCCGTCGGTGTCGGCCCAGATCTCCGGACCCGTCGTCTCGTAGTGACTCTCGGGGCCCATGGGATTGGAGTACTGGTCGGGCTTCCACGCCCCGTCGACCTCGCGGACGAGGCGATCCGAGACGCTGTAGTAGCTGTCGGGATCCTCGGGCGCGACCGCCGTCGGGCACACCACGACCTCGGCGCCGTACGCGCGCAACACGTTTCGCTTGTCCTCGCTGACCTTGTCCGGGCAGACGAAGATGCACTTGTAGCCACGCTGCTGGGCGACCAGCGCCAATCCCACCCCGGTGTTGCCCGACGTCGGTTCGACGATGGTGCCGCCGGGCTGGAGCTCGCCGCTGGCTTCGGCGGCGTCGATCATCTTGATGGCGATGCGGTCCTTGGCGCTGCCGCCGGGGTTGAGGTACTCGACCTTCGCGGCCACCGTGCCCGCGCCCTCGGGGACGACGTTGTTCAACCGGACGAGCGGGGTATTGCCGATGAGCTCACTGACGTGGCCTGCGATGCGCATGCGTCCATCGTGTCAGGCGCGACTCAGGGTTACCAGGTGGCCTCTTTGATGTAGGCGCCGATCTGCTTCAGCGATCGGGTCGCCTCCTTCACCGTCGGCGCGGCGAGTTGGAAGACGTGCATCTGACCGGGCCAGACGTGCACCTCGACCGGCACGCCCGCCGCGGCGAGCATGTGCGCGGCCTTTCGCGCGTCGTTGAGCAGAACCTCCGAGCCCGACACGTGGATCAGCGTCCGCGGCAACCCGGTCTCGACGTGGTCGAGCGGCTCGTAGATCTCCTCGGGCCGACCGTCGACGACGTGTCGCTTGGCCGCCGCCTCGATGAGCGTCACCAGCGCCCCGAACGCCCGGGGCGGGAACATCGCGTCGGTGCTGATGTTCGGGTGCTGGGCCCGGCTCTCGTTGTCGATCTCGAACAGCGGCGACATGGTGACGACGGCCGCGGGCAACTCGCCCTCGTCGCGCAGCCGCTCGGCGAGCGCCAGGGACAGGTAGCCGCCCGCCGAGTCGCCGGCGAGCACGATCTGGTCGGGTTCATACCCCTTGCGGCGCAACCACTGATACGCGTCGTAGCAGTCGTCGACCGCCTGGCCGACGGAGTGCTTGGGAATCATCCGGTAGTTCACGACCAGAGCCGGGCTGTCGGCGAAGCGCGACAGCGCCGTCACCATCCGACCGTGCGAGTTCACCCCGCACGTCAGGAACGCACCGCCGTGCAGATAGAGGATGACGCTGCGCGTGCCGTCGGCGGGCAGCACGCCCGCGGCCCGGACGAGTTGCGCGGTGCAGTTCGGCAGCGCGATGGTGGCGCGGATCGTGCCCGGCGCCGGACGCATCAGCCGCGACACCATGTCGACCGCGCCGAACGGCCACGGCACCTGCGGGGCGCGGCAACCGATGGACAGCGCGGGTCTGATCGTCGTCATCGCCAGCAGAGCAAACAACCGACCGGCCATGCTCGGGCCGTCTTCCAGCACCTCGACGGGTGCTCCGTCACTGACCGGGAAACGACGCGTTCGGCGTGCCCGAGCTGGGCTCGAGCCGGCCGGGACAGACCCTGGGATCGTGCTGGGTGCGGTCATCGTCACCACTTCCTACGCCGTTGTAGTGCCCGGAGCCGTTAACTAGTGAGCAACTCCAAGTAATTTAGCTTGACATCACAAATACGTCCGAAGAACGAGCAACTCGTCTTCGTACCGGACTTGATACCCCACCGTGATCGTCCAGACACGGCTGCCACGCAGTTATTTGCCAGTGCCGCTCTAAACTGGAGGACGTGGTCATTCGTGCACCGCGTCGGTCGACCCTTGCCCTGGCAGCGGCCGCCACACTCGCCTCGACCGGCTCCGCGTTCGTCGGAGCCAGGAACCTGCTGCACGTCCAGGCCGACCAGGCCCGTCAGGTCATCCCCAAGGCATGGGCCATCCCGCCGCGCGCCGACGGCGTGTACGTCCCCGGCGGCGGACCCGTGCAGAAGTGGACGCGCGGCGTGCCGTTCGACGTCCACCTGATGATCTTCGGCGACTCGACCGCGACCGGATACGGCTGCGCGGTCTCCGACGAGGTCCCCGGGGTGCTGATCGCGCGCGGGCTGGCCGAGCAGTCGGGCAAGCGGATCCGGCTGAGCACGAAGGCCATCGTCGGAGCCACCTCCAAGGGCCTGTCCGGTCAGATCGACGCGATGTACGTCGCGGGTCCCCCGCCCGACGCGGCGGTCGTCATGATCGGCGCCAACGACGTGACGGCCGTCAACGGCATCGGCCCGTCCGCCCGACGCCTCGGCGCGGCGGTCCGCCGTTTGCGCGGCAGCGGCGCCGTCGTCGTCGTGGGCACGTGCCCCGACTTCGGCGTCATCACCGCCATTCCCCAGCCACTGCGCCTGGTGGCCCGCACGATCGGTTTGCGGCTGGCTCGCGCGCAAGCGGCCGCCGTCCATGCCGCGGGCGGGGTGGCCGTCCCGTTCTCGGACCTGCTGGCACCGGAGTTCCACCGCGCGCCCGAGGTGCTGTTCTCCGACGACATGTTTCACCCATCGGCCGCGGGCTACGCGCTCGCCGCCCAGCAGCTACTGCCCGCGCTGTGCCACGAGCTCGGCGAGTCGACGACCGACGCCGAGCTGGAGCCCGCGCTGTCCGCCCGGGTCGACGAGGCGTCCGTGTTTGCGCGGATCGGCGGGATCACCAGGTTGTGGCGCCGCACGACGGGGGTCCCCGCGCCGATCGTCGCATCCGCGACCGGTTAGGTTCGCTCTAGCTTTCACATTCCTACCTTCACGTTCCTACCTAGGAGGCCGTCATGCCCGAAGCCGTCATCGTCTCGACCGCCCGCTCACCCATCGGCCGCGCGGGCAAGGGCTCGCTGGTCGACATGCGCCCCGACGACCTCGCCGCCCAGATGGTGCGCGCCGCCCTCGACAAGGTGCCGTCGCTGGATCCCCACGACATCGACGATCTGATCATGGGTTGCGGGCAGCCCGCGGGCGAGGCGGGCTACAACATCGGGCGCGCCGTCGCCGTCGAGCTTGGCTACGACTTCCTGCCCGGCACGACCGTCAACCGCTACTGCTCCTCGTCGCTGCAGACGACGCGGATGGCGTTCCACGCGATCAAGGCCGGCGAGGGCGACGCCTTCATCTCCGCGGGTGTGGAGACGGTGTCGCGGTTCATGAACGGCAGCGCCGACGGGTGGCCCAACGGCAAGAACGCCGAATTCGCCGACGCGCAAGCACGTTCCGAGCAGGCGGCCCTCGGCGCCGAGGAATGGCACGACCCGCGCGAGGACGGCCTGCTGCCCGACGTCTACATCGCCATGGGTCAGACCGCCGAGAACGTCGCCCTGTTCACCGGCATCAGCCGCGAGGACCAGGACCACTGGGGCGTGCGCTCGCAGAACCGCGCGGAGGAGGCCATCAACAGCGGCTTCTTCGAGCGCGAGATCTCCCCGGTGACGTTGCCCGACGGCTCGACCGTGACGAAGGACGACGGTCCGCGCGCCGGCACGACCTACGAGAAGATCAGCCAGCTCAAGCCGGTGTTCCGGCCCAACGGCACCATCACCGCGGGCAACGCCTGCCCGCTGAACGACGGTGCCGCGGCCGTGGTCATCATGAGCGACGTGAAGGCCAAGGAGCTGGGCCTGACGCCGCTCGCGCGCATCGTGTCGACCGGTGTGTCGGGGCTCTCGCCGGAGATCATGGGCCTCGGCCCCATCGAGGCGTCCAAGCAGGCGCTGGCGCGGGCGGGCAAGACGATCGACGACATCGACCTGTACGAGATCAACGAGGCGTTCGCGGTCCAGGTGTTGGGCTCGGCGCGGGCGCTCGGCATGGACGAGGACAAGCTCAACGTGTCCGGTGGCGCGATCGCGCTGGGTCACCCGTTCGGCATGACGGGCGCCCGCATCACCGCCACGCTGCTGAACAACCTGACCACCCACGACAAGACGTTCGGGCTCGAGACCATGTGCGTCGGCGGCGGGCAGGGCATGGCGATGATCATCGAGCGCCTGTCCTAACTGCGTTGCGTCTCGAGACTGCTGGGAGATCGCACATTTGCGAGGTTTTGCGATCTCACAGCAGTCTCGATTGGCGTGCTCGACGCACGCGATCGACGATGTCGCGTTCGGAGTTCTCGGCGACCACCCTTACGACGATCCACTCGATCTCACGCAACTCCTCGAGCCGGTAAACGTCCTTGACGAACTGGGGCCGACTCATCCGGTGTTGATCGCCGTCGTATTCGACCGCAACCCTGATGTCTTCCCACCCCATGTCGAGGTAGTACTGCCGGCCGCTGGGGCCAATAGCCGAGATTTGCGTACGCGGTCGAGGAAACCCGGCGCGAATCAACACGAGGCGCAACCACGTTTCCCTTGGCGACTCCGCCCCGGGATCGTAGAGGTCGAGTGCACCGGTGAGATGGCGCAGCCCCCGTGCGCCACGGTGCCTGTCCGCGATCGCGAGGACGTCGTCGACCGAAAATCGGGTCGCGTTCCCCAAGGCATCCAGCCGCGCCACGGCTCTGCCCTGGCCGCCGCGCCTGCCCAGATCGAACGCCGTTCGGGCAGGAGTCGTGACACGCATTCCGTGGAGCTCGTCGAACTCGTCGGCAACCAGGCGGAAGTCGAAGGTCTTCAAGCCGCAGGGACGCCGCGCGTTCGGCCATATCAGCTCGACCGGTTGCTCGTCGTCGATCCACTTGGAGCCATGTAGGCCCGCCGCGGTGAGTCCGGCAGTGACCCCCTGCCGATGCGACCACAGCCACGCTGCCCTGGCCTTCTGATGCAAGGTCGGAGACGCGCGCCGGTCGATGTAGACGCCGGGAAACACGCAATGGAAGTCATGACGCAGCTGATACTTCGTCACGACGCCGGCTTCGAGCGCCTCACTGCCGACGAACGGTGCATGGTCCACGAGCAGACAATGCAGGAGCCCTCAGACCATGTCCGCGTCGAAACTGCTGGCTGATCGCGATCTGTGGATGAATCGCGATCTGTTAGCAGTCTCGGCGTCAACGCCCCCCACAACGAGCGAAAGCCCGGCACCGTGGTGCCGGGCTCTCGGGGGGAGCAGCTGCTAATCCCTTTGGAAGTAGCTCAGTAGCTGCAGGATCTCGATGTAGAGCCAGACCAGCGTCACAGTCAGGCCAAGGGCGATGCCCCAGCCCGCCTTTGACGGCGCGCCGGCGCGGATCATCTGGTCGGCCGCGTCGAAGTCGATCAGGAAGCTGAACGCCGCGATGCCGATGCAGACCAGCGAGAAGATGATGGCCATGGGGCCACCGCTGCGCAGGCCGAGGCCTTCACCGCCGCCGACGCCGAACATCCCGAGCACCAGGTTGCCCAGCGCCAGGGCCAGCACGCCGAACATGGCCGCGACCAGCATCCTGGTGAACTTGGGCGTGACGCGGATGGCGCCGGTCTTGTAGACGATCAGCATGCCGACGAAGACGCCGATGGTGCCGAGCACCGCCTGACCGATGAGCGCGCCGGCGCTGACGCCGGACACGTACAGGTTGGCGATGACGAACGAGAAGGCGCCCAGGAACAGGCCCTCGAGCGCGGCGTAGGCCAGCACGATCGCGGGGTTGTCCTGCTTGCGGGCGAACGTCGCGATCAGCACGAGCACCAGGCCGCCGAGCGCACCGACCATGGTGAACGGCATGGCCAGGGCGAGGTTCTGGGCGACCAGGAAGTAGGAGACTGCGGCGACGGCCGTCAGCACGGCCAGCGTGATGCCGGTCTTCGTGACGACGTCGTCGATGGTCAAGGGACGGGAGACGTTGGTCCCCTGGTCGGTGTACGGCTGGGCCGCGTAGGGATCAGCCTGTACCGCTGCCCCGTAGCCGGCGGCTCCGGTCCCGAATGTGGCGTAGCCGCCCTGCTGCTTGGGCAGGGAACGGAACACCGGGTTGCTGCTCTCGCGCACCGTCGGATCCTCTCGTGTGCATGGCGTTCGCCGAGCGACGAACACTGGTCTAACGTGCGACGACCCGGAGCGGTTCCCGACCGGATCGATGAAACTGTGAACTTCTTGGGAGAGGCTACCCGTTGGGCGCCGTTGCGGCCGCACGCTCTAGATTGACTGCCGTGCCGGAAAACGAGGACATCCTAGTAAATGTCGAGAACGGCGTCGGTCACGTCACGCTGAACCGGCCCAAGGCCATCAATTCGCTGAACCACGTCATGGCCACCGGCCTCGCGCAGGCGCTGCACGCGTGGGAGCAAGACGACGCGGTGCACACGGTCCTCCTGACCGGCGCCGGCGAGCGCGGACTCTGCGCGGGTGGCGACGTCGTCGCGATCCATCACAGCGCCAAGGGCGACGGCAGCGAGGCGCGCACGTTCTGGCACGACGAGTACGTCCTGAACGCCTACATCGCCGACTATCCCAAGCCCTACGTCGCGATCATGGACGGCATCGTGATGGGCGGTGGCGTCGGCGTCGGCGCGCACGGCAGCGTCCGCGTCGTCACCGACACCACCAAGATGGGGATGCCCGAGGTTGGGATCGGCTTCATCCCCGACGTCGGCGGCACCTATCTGCTGGCGCGCACTCCGGGGCTGCTCGGCCTGCATGCCGCGCTGACCGGCGCGCCGTTCTCGGGGGCCGACGCCATCGCCATGGGCTTTGCCGACCACTTCGTGCCGCACGACGACCTGGCGGCGTTCACCGACACGCTCGTCGCCGACGGCGTCGATGCTGCGCTGTCCCGACATGCCGTGGAGACCCCCGCCAGTCCCCTTCTCGCCCAACGGGATTGGATTGACGAGTGCTACACCGGTGCGACGGTGCCCGACGTGCTGGCCGCCCTGCGCGAGCACGGCCAGGACGCCGCCGCCGACCAGATCGAGGGCCGCTCGCCCATCGCCCTGGCGGTCACGCTCGAGGCGGTCAGACGGGCCGGGAGCCTGGACACGCTCAAAGACGTTCTGCGCCAGGAGTTTCGGACGTCTTGCGCGGCATTGCGGTCACACGACCTGGTGGAGGGCATCCGGGCCCAACTCATCGACAAGGACCGCAACCCGCAGTGGTCACCGCGGGACCTGGCATCGTGTTCGAAGGACCTCGTCGACGAGTACTTCGCGCCGGCGGATCCCGACCTGACGTTCCCGGAGGAGGAGGAGTCATGAGTTACGAGACCATTCTGGTGACGCGCGAGGGCCGCGTCGGCACCATCACCCTGAATAGGCCAAAGGCGCTCAACGCCCTCAACAGCCAGGTGATGGTCGAATTGACCACGGCGGCAGCTGAATTCGACGCCGACCAGGGCATCGGCGCGATCGTCGTGACCGGCAACGAGAAGGCCTTCGCGGCGGGTGCGGACATCAAGGAGATGGCCGACCTGTCGTTCGCAGACGTCTACGCGAGTGACTTCTTCGCGACCTGGGCCCGGTTCGCCGCGACCCGCACGCCCACCATCGCGGCCGTCGCGGGGTACGCCCTCGGCGGCGGCTGCGAGCTGGCGATGATGTGCGACGTGCTGATCGCCGCGGACAGCGCGAAGTTCGGCCAGCCCGAGATCAAGCTCGGCGTGCTGCCGGGCATGGGTGGCTCGCAGCGGTTGACCCGCGCCATCGGCAAGGCGAAGGCCATGGACCTGATCCTCACGGGCCGCACCATCGACGCCGCCGAGGCCGAGCGCAGCGGGCTGGTGTCGCGCGTCGTCCCCGCCGATGCGCTGCTCGACGAGGCCAACGCCGTCGCCGCGACCATCGCGGGGATGTCGCTGTCGGCGTCGCGGATGGCCAAGGAGGCCGTCAACCGCGCCTTCGAATCGTCGCTGGCCGAAGGCCTTCTCTACGAGCAGCGGCTGTTCCACTCGGCGTTCGCGACCGACGATCAGACCGAGGGCATGGCGGCCTTCACCGAGAAGCGCACACCCAACTTCACGCACCGTTAAAGTGCTCGGGTGACCGATACGGACACCGCGCAGGACGTGACCGCCCCGGAGGTCGAGGCTCGCCCGAAACCGGACTGGTGGGTGCGGCACTACACGTTCTTCGGCACGGCCGTCGGGCTGGTGTTCGTGTGGTTCTCGCTGACGCCGTCCCTACTGCCGCGCGGTCCCCTCTTCCAGGGCCTGGTGAGCGGCGCGGCGGGGGCGATCGGCTACGGCCTGGGCGTCTTCGGCGTCTGGCTGGTTCGCTATCTGCGCTCGAAGGACAGCAGTCCGCCCGCGCCGCGGCGGGCGTGGGTCGTGCTCGTCGTGGTGGGTGTCGTCGGTCAGACCCTGGCGGTCATCTGGTTCCACGTCTGGCAGGACGACGTCCGCGACCTGATGGGCGTGCCGCGGCTGACCTTCTGGGACCACCCCCTGACGGCGGTGCTCTCGATCGTGTTCCTCTTCGTGTTCGTCGAGATCGGCCAGCTCGTCAGGAGATTGGTGCGGTTCCTGGTACGGCAGCTGGATCGTGTTGCGCCGCCGCGGGTTTCAGCGGTCGTCGTGGTGACGCTGCTGCTGGTGCTGAGCGTCGCCGTGCTCAACGGCATCGTGGTGCGCTTCGCCATGAGCACGCTGAACCACACCTTCGAGTCGGTCAACGACGAGCAGGATCCCAGCAATCCGGCGCCGAGCACGCCGCTGCGGTCCGGTGGGCCCGGTTCGCTGGTGACGTGGTCGTCGCTGGGTCACCAGGGCCGGGTGTTCGTGGGGAACGGTCCCACCGTGGCGGACCTGACGGCGTTCAACGGCCCCGGCGCGATGGAACCGATCCGCGCCTACACGGGGCTCAACTCCGTCAAGGGCTTTCAGGCGGCCGCCACGCTCGCCGCCCGCGAACTGCAGCGGATGGGCGGCCTGAATCGCGCCGTGGTCGCCGTCGCCAACACCACGGGCACGGGGTGGATCAACGAGGCCGAGGCGTCGGCCCTGGAGTACATGTACAACGGCAACACGGCCATCGTGTCGATGCAGTACTCGTTCCTGCCGAGCTGGCTGTCGTTCCTCGTCGACAAGGAGAACGCCCGGCAGGCCAGTCAGGCACTCTTCGAGGCGGTCGACGCGCTGGTGCGCACGATGCCGGAGGCGCGCCGGCCCAAGCTCGTCGTGTTCGGGGAGAGCCTGGGGTCCTTCGGCGGCGAGGCGCCGTTCCTGTCGCTGAACAACCTCATCGCGCGCACCGACGGCGCACTGTTCTCCGGGCCGACGTTCAACAACACCATCTGGACCGACCTGACGCGCAACCGCGATCCGGGATCGCCGCAGTGGCTGCCGATCTACGACCAGGGCCAGAACGTCCGATTCGCCGCGGAGGCCGCCAATCTGGACCGCCCGCGCGAGCCGTGGGGCGAGCCGCGGGTGGTGTACCTGCAGCACGCCTCTGACCCGATCGCGTGGTGGAACCCCGACCTGCTGTTCGCCAAACCGGACTGGCTGCGGGAACCGCGCGGCTATGACGTGTCACCGCGGATGGAGTGGATCCCGATCGTCACGTTCCTGCAGGTGTCGGCCGACATGGCGGTCGCCGTCGACGTTCCCGACGGGCACGGCCACGTCTACGTGCACGACGTGGCGAACGCGTGGGCGGCGATCATGCAGCCGCCGGGTTGGACTCAGGCCAAGACCGACAAGCTACGGCCGCTGCTGCGTTCCGACGAGTGACGCGTCGAGCTGCTGTAGCGCGCCCGTTGCGACGAGGGCGTGGTAGCCGCCGATGACGTCGGTGGCGCGCAGGCCGAGCTCCTGCAGCGAGGCCGCCGCGAGACTGGACGTGTAGCCCTCCGAGCACAGCACGATCCATTCGACGTCGTCGCCGGTGGCCTCGGGGATGTGCGCGTCGCTGGTGGGGTCGCAGCGCCACTCGAGCACGTTGCGTTCGATGACGAGGGCGGCGCCGACCTCGCCCTCGACGGCGCGCTGCGCGGCGGGCCGGATGTCGACGAGCACCGCGCCTCGCGCCACCGCGGCGGGCACGTCGGCGGCGTCGATGCGCGTCAGCCTGGCGCGAGCCGACTGCAGGACGGCGTCGATGCGGCTGCTCACGAGGTCAGTTCCCCTCCGGGTGGTCGGTCAGCTCGGTCCGCTGCCGGCGCAGCGAATCGTGGTCGGTGACTTCGTAGTACGACATCGCCGTGAGGGGCGGTGAGTACGCGTGCACGCTCAGCGTAGGCGCACCGACCACGACGGGCCGCGACGGCGCCCAGACCACGTCGTGCACCCAGCCGAGCGGAAACCCGGCCTGGTCGCCGGCGTCGAGGCGACGGGTACGCAATGCCCCACCGTCCCAGCGGGTTTCGGCGAGGGCACCCGAGACGACGGTCAGCGCTCCCAGGGAACCGCCGTGGTCGTGCAGTTCGGTCGAACGCTCGGGCACCCAGCTGATGAGCCACACGTCGAGTTCGTCGTCGCCGTGCAGCCGGGTGAACCAGCGGTCATCGGTGGGCGGACCGCCGACGGGCAGTACGTGGTCGTAGCGGCCCGAGAGCACGTGATCGGCGGCGACGTCGGTCGCCCGCAGCAGATCTGGGACGCGAAGCCGGGTGGGCGCGACGACGGAGGGCAGGGCAAGGGACATGGTGAACGGATCTCCAAAGACCGGTGGATGGGGACAGATCGGGGGCGGGCGTCAAGCCCGACAACACTCCCGACAGGTGGTCCGCTCCATCACGGTGGCGAGTGTTGCATAGATTGGCGGCATGCGCAGCTACCCGATTCTCGCCGTGGCGGCCCTCGCGACCCTCGTCACCGGTTGCTCGTCGGGAGCACCGGAAAGCGGTTCCGGTGCGTCTACGACCGCGACGACGAGCCCGACGACGACGTCCCTGCAGACCCACACCGCCGCCCCCGGCGCGCTCGGGGTGTCCCCCGGCGGCGTCACGACCGCCGTCGGCACCCCCGCCGAATCGACCGAGGACGAGTACTTCCAGGCCTGCCACGCTGCGAAGGTGTGGATGACGGCCAAGGGCGGCGTGCAGAAGGATCAGTTCGAGCCCTACCTGGCAGACCTGCAGAAGTCGGACTCGGCCGGGCCAGGGACCTTCGGCTCGCCGTGGTCGAAGCTGTCCCCCGCGCGTCAGTCGGCGGTCATCGTCGCGGCCGAGGCCGCCGCCGACGATCAGTGCGGCTGACGCACTTCGAATCACGCCGGGCAAAAGTGCGACCGAATCCTTTGGCGCCCTAACTTTTAGCGTGCCTACCGTTAGGTGGCACACGTCACAAAGTTCGCTACTATGTGCTCCTCGTCACTGTGAGAGGGATGGCCCACATGGTTGCACCACACCGAACCCCGTTGAACACGACGCGTCCGGTCGCCAACGGCTCGATCAATGGAATGCGGGTGCTGATGGGCATCCTGCTGCTGCTCATCGCCGTCGGCGCCATCACCGGGGTCGTCGTCGCCCTGTCCAGCGGCCAGCCGACCATCGCGCTCGTCATCGGCCTGGTGGCGGCCGCGTTCTTCACCCGGGTGGGCTGCTAGCCCCCCGTTTAGGCCCCCGTTCGCCACACCAGGCAGAACGGGTGCCCCGCGGGATCGCGGTAGACCCGGAAGTCGTCGCCGGCGGCCTCGGGCACTCGAGTTGCCCCGAGCGACAACACCTTTGACTGCGCCTCGTCGACGTCGTCGACCAGGATGTCGAGGTGGAACTGCTGGGACCCACGCGGATCCGGGAACGCCGGCGGCTCGTGATCGGGCGCCTGCTGGAAGGCCAATCTGCGCCCGCCCGGCTCGGTCAAGACCACCCACGTGTCGTCCTGCGCCGTCACGTCGCCGCCGAGCACGGCGGCGTAGAACGCGGCGAGGCCGGCCGGGTCCCTGGTGTCCAGGACGACCGATCGAAGCGTCCCGATCATGTAGGGCAGGGTTGCCATTCGCGCGCCGATTCAACCCGGGATGATGAAACCCATGCGAGTGGCGCTCTGTCTGGGCAGCGGTGGCGCCCGCGGCTACGCGCACATCGGCGTCATCAACGAATTGCGCGAGCGCGGCCACCAGATCGTCGGCATCTCCGGGTCGTCGATGGGAGCGCTGGTCGGCGGGTTGGAGGCGGCGGGCAAGCTCGACGAGTACGCCGCGTGGGCCAGTTCGCTCACGCAGCGCGCCGTGCTCCGCCTGCTCGACCCGTCGCTGACGTCGGCCGGGGTGCTGCGGGCGGAGAAGATCCTCGACGCCGTGCGCGAGATCATCGGCGCGACGGTGATCGAGGACCTCCCGGTGCCGTTCACCGCGGTCACGACGGACCTCGTCGCCGGCACGTCGGTGTGGTTGCAACGCGGTCCGGTCGACGCGGCCATCCGCGCCTCCATCGCCATCCCCGGCGTCATCAAGCCGCACGTGCTCGACGGCCGGTTGCTCGCGGACGGCGGCATCCTCGACCCGCTACCGATGGCGCCGCTGGCCGCGGTCAACGCCGACCTCAGGATCGCCGTCAGCCTCGGCGGCGACGATCCAACGCATGCCCAGCGCCAGCCCGGACCCGGGCCGACGACCGAGTTGCTGAATCGGATGTGGCGCAGCACGACGGCCCTCCTCGACACCGCGACCGCCCGCACGCTGCTCGACACCCCCGCCGCCAGGACCGTGCTCAGCCGGTTCGCCAACGACGGCGTGGAGACCGACGACCACGACGACCACACCGAGTCCTCGGTCCCGCGGCTGAGCGGCTTCGAGGTGATGAACCGCTCGATCGACGTGGCGCAGGCGGCCCTGATGCGGCACACGCTCGCCGCCCATCCGCCCGACCTGCTGATCGAGGTACCCCGCACGGCCGCAAGGAGTCTGGAGTTCCACCGCGCCGACGAGGTCATCGACATCGGGCAGGAACTCGCCGCGGCTGCCCTCGACGCGCTGGTGCCGCGGTCGCTACACCCCTAGGACACCCCTAGGAATCGTGCGACCCGGCGCGCCTCACGGCGACCCTGGTCGCGACCGGCGTTCGCCGACGGGATGCGGCAGGCCGGGTCGAGGGGATTGGGTCCGAACGCCGCCAGCGACGCGTCGTCGGCGAACACGGCCAGCGTCTGACCCTGGAAGCTCGAAATCTCTTGCGCCGCACCATCTCCGAAGGGCGACGGCGTCGTCTCCCCGGAGGGCACCAGCACCACGACGGCGTCGCAGTCCGACGCGGCGGCGATGTTCACCGAACTGCCCACGCCGCCGTCCATGAGGCGACGCTCGCCGACGGTGACGGGTGGCCAGGCGCCCGGCACCGCGCAGCTGGCCGCGACGGCATCCACCAGGGCGATGCCGGAGTTGCGGTCCAGCACCAGCAGCTCGCCGGTGGCCACGTCGATGGCCGTCACCCGCAGCACCCGCTGCGGCCACTCCCGCACCGGTAGCCGGTGCGCGATGACCGCGCGTCGCACGGATTCGGAGACCGTCTCGGTGGACAGCGCCAGCGCGCCCACCCGCCGCAGACGCTCCTCCCGGGTCGCGGCGGGGTCGTCCAGCGCGGCCGTGAACTGCTCGACGAGCCGGTCGATGCTGACGCCGGGGTCGAGCTCGTGGGTCTCCTCCGACAGCTGCGCGGCGAACAGGTCGGCGAGCGTCGCGCCGCCGCCGAGCTGGGCGGCGACCGTCGACCCCGCCGACGTGCCGAGCAGGACGTCCGCGTCGAGCAGTGCCGTGGCGGCGTCGGGTGCCTCGTCGGCGATGCCCTGCAGGATGCCGGTCTCCCAGGCAATGCCCGCGAGCCCGCCGCCGGCCAACACCAGTCCACGTGTCGTCACGGCATCCGAGTGTGCCAGGGCGCCGGGACTACGGTTGTTGGCGGGTTCTCCACCGATTGCCCGCAACAACCGTGGTTTCGCGGGGCGAAGGGATGCAGATGGCTGACACGATGCGGGCGCAACGGTTCTACGCGGACTCCAAGACGGTTGCGGTGGAGGACGTTCCGATCCCGGAGCCCGGCCCCGGCGAGGTGCTGGTGAAGGTGGCGTTCTGCGGCATCTGCCACTCGGACCTCAGCCTCATCAACGGCACCTTCCCGTCGCAGCTACCCGTCGTCACGCAGGGCCACGAGGCGTCGGGCACGGTCGCCAAACTGGGCCCGGGCGTGACCGGCTGGACCGAGGGCGACCGGGTCGTGGTGGCCGCGGGCAAACCCTGCCTGGAGTGCGTGAACTGCCGCCGGGGCGACGTCTCCAACTGTCTGCGCCTGCGCCTGATGGCGTTCGCGTACGACGGCGCCTGGGCGGAGTACACCTTGGCACAGGCCGTCGGACTGACCAGGGTTCCGGACAACGTGCCCCTCGAGCAGGCCGCCATCCTCGCCGACGCGGTGTCGAC
This sequence comes from Mycolicibacterium madagascariense, assembly GCF_010729665.1. Taxonomy (NCBI): domain Bacteria; kingdom Bacillati; phylum Actinomycetota; class Actinomycetes; order Mycobacteriales; family Mycobacteriaceae; genus Mycobacterium; species Mycolicibacterium madagascariense. The sequence continues at coordinate 4,545,641 of NZ_AP022610.1, forward strand.
GCCGTACGGGGCCGTCGTGCGCACCGGCCAGGTCGGCATCGGCGAATCCGTCGGGGTGTGGGGCGTCGGCGGTCTCGGCACGCACGTCGTCCAGTTGGCGCGCCTCGTCGGGGCCGCACCGATCATCGCGGTCGACGTGAAGCCCGCCATCCTGGAGCGGGCGCTCGCGGTCGGCGCGGACCACGCCTTCGACGCCCGCGACCCCGACCTCGGTGCCAAGATCGCCGGCGCGACGGGCGGCTGCAACCTCGACGTGGCCTTCGACGCCGTGGGGCTGGGGTCGACGTTCGAGCAGGCGCTCAACAGCCTGACCGTCGGCGGCCGGTTGGTGGGCGTCGGCATGAGCGCCGATGCCCCGTCGATCGGTCCGACGGCGCTGTTCAACCTGCTCAAGCGTCAGGTGCTGGGACATCTCGGCTACCAGAACGCCGACATCGGCACCCTGGCCGCGCTGGTGTCCCTCGGCAGGCTCGACCTGTCGCGGTCGATCAGCGAGATCGTGCCGCTCGAACAGGTGGCGCAGGGTATCGAGAAACTCGAGACGGCCGCGGGTGACCCCATCCGAATCCTGGTGCAGCCCTAGCGTTTTCCCGCCGAGCAGACGCAAAGGGCCCTGAAGAGTGGCATTCGAGGGCCGTTTGCGTCTGCTCGCGGGGAGGGCCTAGCGCAGGTGCGGTGCAGCCTTGCCGCTGATGAGCGGCAGGTCGAGGTAGGTGGCGATGCCCGGCGCGGCGGCGCACACCGCGGGTATCGAGTTGACGCAGTGCGCGGCCGTCGCGACGATGCCGTTGTTGGACACCAGCCCCGCCGCGACGCTCTCGGGCTGAAAGCCCTTGACGGTCACGGTGAAGTCCGGATTGCCCTTGGCCTCCATCTCGTAGCGCTCCCCGGCGGGGCCGAACGTCCATGGCGGATCGAGGTTCTCCTGACCCATGAACCAGTTGACCGTCACCCGGACGACGGGCTCGTCGTCGACGAGGGCCTCCCAGTGGAACTTTCGGCCGGCCACCTGCCCGGGCTGGATCGCCCCCATCGGGGTGTCGATGGGGGCCGTCGCGACCGAGATCTCCTGGGTGGAGCGGATGTGCGGGTCGGCGCGGAAGCCCACCGTGTCGACGATCATCCTCACCGACTGGACGAATCCCCCGTCGAGCAGCTTCTGCATCGGGCCCGTCAACGCCTTCTCCGGGGTGTCGCCGAAGCCCATGACGTAGCGCAGCACATCGGGCGCATCGTAGGTGCGCAGATCCGAGAACTCTTCTGCGCGAACGAATGTCACGCCGGTGGACATGATCGACATCATCAGGGGGAACTTGTCGCTGATGCCGCCGGGGGCGATGCCCGTGCCGTGCAGCGTGACACCGCCCTCCTGCGCGGCCGCCCGCAGCGGGCCCGCCTCCTTCTCGCCGGGGTAGAACCACCCGACGGGCGTGACGACGTTCTTGCCGGAGCGCAGCAGCGCGGCGACCTCGCCGGGGTCGGGCAGCAGCGGCGAGTAGATCACGGCGTCGGCGTCCAGGGCGAGGACGTCGTCCACGCTGTGGGTGGCCGTCACCCCGAGGGGTGTGCCGCCGATGAGGTCGCCGACGTCGCGGCCGCTCTTGGCCTCCGAATGGACCCAGCAGCCGGCCAGTTCGAGATCGGGATGCTCGAGCACGCCCCTGATGGCCGCGATGCCCACTCCGCCGGTTGCCCACTGCACGACGCGCAACGCCACTCGACACTCCCCTCGGCGTCCCGAACTAGAACACGTTCTACCCAGATCTACACCACGGGGCGGGCCTGCTGTTTCGTTTCGAGCAACGCAACGTAGCGAAGGGATGAGCATGACGAACCGGGTATTCGTGGTGGGCGTCGGCATGACCAAGTTCGAGAAGCCGGGCCGCCGGGAGGGCTGGGACTATCCCCAGATGGCCAAGGAGTCGGGCACCAAGGCACTCGACGACGCCGGCATCGGCTACGACGAGGTGCAGCAGGGCTACGTCGGGTACTGCTCGGGGGACTCGACGTCGGGCCAGCGGGCGCTCTACGAGCTAGGCATGACGGGCATCCCCATCGTCAACGTGAACAACAATTGCTCCACCGGCTCGACGGCGCTGTATCTGGCCGCGCAGTCCATTCGCGGCGGGCTGGCCGACTGCGTCATCGCGCTCGGCTTCGAGAAGATGCAGCCCGGCTCACTCGGCGGGGGTGCGCAGGATCGCGAGTCGCCGCTCGGCAACCACGTCAAGGCGCTCGCGGAGATCGACGAGTTCGCCTTTCCCGTGGCACCGTGGATGTTCGGCGCCGCCGGCCGCGAGCACATGAAGAAGTACGGCACCACCGCCGAACACTTCGCGAAGATCGGCTACAAGAACCACAAGCACTCGGTCAACAACCCGTATGCGCAGTTCCAGGAGGAGTACTCGCTCGACGACGTCCTCGGCGCCCGGATGATCTCCGATCCGCTGACCAAGCTGCAGTGCTCGCCGACGTCGGACGGTTCCGGCGCCGCGATCGTCGTCAGCGAGGCGTTCGTCGACCGGCACGGGCTCGCGGGGCAGGCCGTCGAGATCGTCGGACAGGCCATGACCACCGACTTCGCCAGCACGTTCGACGGCAGTGCCGCCAACATCATCGGCTACGACATGAACGTCCAAGCGTCCCAACAGGTTTACGACCAGTCGGGGCTCGGGCCGGCGGACTTCCAGGTGATCGAGCTGCACGACTGCTTCTCGGCCAACGAACTGCTGCTCTACGAGGCGCTGGGACTCTGCGGCGAGGGCGAGGCGCCCGCGCTGATCGACGACGGCGACACCACCTACGGCGGACGCTGGGTGGTCAACCCGTCGGGCGGGCTGATCTCGAAGGGTCATCCACTCGGCGCCACGGGCCTGGCGCAGTGCGCGGAGCTGACCTGGCAGTTGCGCGGTACCGCCGACAAGCGACAGGTCGACGGCGTGACCGCGGCGCTGCAGCACAACATCGGCCTCGGCGGCGCCGCGGTCGTGACGGCCTACCAGCGCGCCGAGCGTTGATCCGGCGAGCAGACGGAAAAGGCCCTGACACGCCGCAGAAGAGGGCCGTTTACGTCTGCTCGCGGGAGAGGGTGACCACGTCGTAGAGGCCCTCGGCATGCCGGGCGCGGATGGTCTTCTTGTCGTACTTGCCGACGCTGGTGCGCGGGACGGCGTCGACGAACGTCCACCGCTCGGGTAGCCACCAGCGAACGACCTTGTCCGCCAGGAACTCTCGCAGTTCCGCGGGAGTGACCTCGGCGTCGTCGTCGAGCACCACGGCCGCGAGAGGTCGCTCCTGCCAGCGCTCGTCGGGCACGCCGACGACGGCGGCCTCCACCACCGCGGGGTGTGCGATGAGGTGGTTCTCCAGGTCGACCGACGAGATCCATTCGCCGCCGGACTTGATGACGTCCTTGGCGCGGTCGGTCAGCGTCACGTAGCCGAGCGGGTCGACGCGGCCGACGTCCCCGGTGCGCAACCACCCGCTGGCGAACTTCTCCGGATCCCGGTCGCGGAAGTACGCGCCGGTGATCCACGGCCCGCGCACCTCCAGTTCGCCGACCGCCTTGCCGTCGTTGGGCAGTGGATCGCCCGCGTCGTCGACGATGCGCACCTCGACGCCGCACATCGGTCTGCCCTGGGTGCCGCGCAGGGCCCAGTGCTCCTCGGCGCTGGCCCCGGGCGGCGGCCAGGCCATCGTCGCCACCGGCGAGGTCTCCGTCATCCCCCACAGCTGGCGGATCTGGACGTCGAACTTCTCCTCGTACGCCTGCATCAGCGACACGGGCACCGCCGATCCCCCGCACGACACCAGTCGCAGTGACGAGATGTCATGTCCCGGTTCGGCATCCAGACGGTGCATGACGTCGTTCCAGATGGTCGGCACGGCACCGGCGACCGTGGGACGGCACGTCTCGATGACGCCGATGATCGACGCGGCGTCGAGGAAGCGGTCGGTGAGCACCAGGTCGGCGCCGGCCATCAGGGCGGCGTAGGGCAGCCCCCAGGCGTTGGCGTGGAACATCGGCACGATCGGCAGCACCGAGTCCGCGGCCCCGATGCCGAGCGTGTTGGCGGTGCACGTGCTCATCGCGTGCAGATAGCTGGAGCGGTGGCTGTAGACGACGCCCTTCGGGTTGCCCGTCGTGCCGCTGGTGTAACACATTGCAGCGGCGTCGGTTTCGACGAGCTCCGGCCAGTCGAATACCGGTGACTGGGCCGCCAGGACCTCGTCGTAGCGCAGCACCTGCACCCCGGCGCTCTGCAGCGGACCGAGGTCGCCGTCGCCGACGGCGAGCACCGTGCGCACGGTCTGCAGCAGCGGCAGCACGGGTGCCAGCTGCCCGGTCAGCGACAGGTCGGCGATGATCACCGCGTCCGCCGCCTCGTTGGCGATGTAGGCGATCTGCTCGGCCGACAGCCGGATGTTGAGCGTGTGCAGCACCGCACCCATCGACGGCACGGCGAGGTAGGCCGCGAGATGTTCGGCGTTGTTCCACATGAAGGTGCCGACCCGGTCGTCCCCGGTCACGCCGAGTGCCCGCAGCGCGTTGGCGAGGCGGCCCGCCTGCTCGCCGAGTTCGCGGTAGGTCGCGGTGCGCTGCCCGCCGTCACCCGTCGCGGTGCTGACGGTGCGTTCACCGTTGACCTCGCAGGCGTAGCGCATGATCGTCGCGACGGTCAGCGGGACGTCCTGCATGGTGCTCTGCATGGCCGCGATGCTAGCCGTGGCGGCGATCGACGTTCGCAGTTCGGGGCACCGCGCAGAGTTCCCATCCGCCGTCGGGTGGAGGATGATTGCCAAAGACGTCACGGGAGGCTGCTCATGCGCATCGGGTGGACGGTCGCCGCCGCGGCCATCGGGATATGTGGAGCCGCCGTGATACCGACGGCGGTGGCCACCGCGGAGACCGCGCAGGAGACCATCGATCGCCTGCAGTCGCAGGGCTACACGGTCAACATCGACAAGGTGGGTACCGCACCCATCTCGCAGTGCTACGTGACCAGCGTGCGGAATCCGCACACGAATTCGCAACTGGTGCCCTACGTCGGACCCGGCAACGGGGGCGATCGCGTGCTCATCCCCCAGGTGACGAGTCAGACGATCTCGGTCTCGCTGAATTGCACGGGCTGACGGTCTGACGCCGAAGGACCCGGCCGGGGCGAGACGACCGGGTCCTCCTCCAGCGCGCCCTACGCCCGCGCAGGGACCTTCGCCTGCACGGGTTCTTCGGCGCGGGAACCGTGGTCGTCCACCATCGTCGACTCGTTGAACGGGTCTCCGCCGGCGAGCACCCGGTCGACCTGATCGCGGTCGACGGTCCTCGTCCAGGCTCCGACGAGCAACGTGGCGACGGCGTTGCCGGAGAAGTTGGTGACCGCGCGCGCCTCGGACATGAAGCGGTCGATGCCGACGATGAGGCCGACGCCGTCGAGCAGGTCGGGGCGGTGGCTCTGCAGGCCGCCCGCCAGCGTCGCGAGACCCGCTCCGCTCACGCCCGCCGCACCCTTGGACGCGACGATCATGAACACCAGCAGCGAGATCTGTTCGGCGAGCGCGAGCGGTTTGCCCATCGCGTCGGCGACGAACAGCGAGGCCATCGTCAGGTAGATCGCCGTGCCGTCGAGGTTGAACGAGTAGCCGGTCGGGACCACCACGCCGACGGTCGTCTTCTCCACGCCGAGGTGTTCCATCTTGGCGATCAACCGGGGCAGCGCCGACTCCGAGGACGACGTGGCGAAGATCAGCAGGTACTCGCGGGCCAGGTAGCGCACCAGGCGGAAGATCGACACCCCGGCGACAGCGCGCAGCAGCACGCCGAGCACGCCGAAGACGAACAGCACGCAGGTGACGTAGAACCCGAGCATCAGCGTCAGCAGCTGCGTGACGGCGCTCCAGCCGGTCTGCCCGACGACGTTGGCGATCGCCCCGAACGCCCCGATCGGCGCCAGCCACAGGATCATCGACAGCACCTTGAACACCAGCTTCTGGACCGACTCGATGCCGCGCAGTATGCCCTCGCCCGCGCTGCCCATGCTCAGCAGCGCGAAGCCGACGAGGAGCGCAATGAACAAGGCCTGCAACACGTTTCCCTCGGTGAGCGATGAGAGCAGCGAGGTCGGGATGATGTGCTGGACGAACTCCATCAAGCCGCCGGCCTCGTGGGCCTGTTCGGCCAGCTGACTGCCCTTCGACGACGTCGCGCTCAGGTTGAGGCCGGTGCCGGGGCTCAAGAGGTTGCCGACGACGAGGCCGATCGCCAGGGCGACGGTCGACATCGCCATGAAGTACACGAAGGCGAGCCCGCCGACCTTGCCGACGGTCGCCGCCGCGCGCACCTTGCCGATGCCCAGCACGATGGTGCAGAAGATGACCGGGACGATCATCATCTTGATCAGGCTGACGAACATGGTGCCCAGCACGCCGACGCTCTTGCCGACCCCGGGTGCCAGCAGTCCGACGGCGACGCCCGCGAGCACCGCGACGATGACGGCGAGGTAGAGCCAGTGGGTGCGGTCGCGTTTCTGCTTGGTGGGTGGGACGGGCGTGTCCACGTGGTCGGTCATGGCGGTTCTCCTACGGTGGGCCAGGTGTGAGGTCTGAGAGGATCCTGGTAGGAAAAGTGATGCCCGTCACGCTTTAGTTCATTTCGTTCAACCGCAGACGGAGGCGCGATGCGCAGGTGGTGGCCGCGCTCACTGGCAGGCCAGGCCATCGCGCTCCAGGTCGCCGTGATCGTGGTGGTGGTGCTGGTCGGCGGCGTGCTGGCCGTGCTCGATGCGCGTCGCGACGGCGACTCCGCCGCGCGCCAGCAGGTGGTCGGCATCGCCACCGCGCTGGCGGATGCCCCGTCCACGGCGCAGGCGATCGAGTCCGGCCGGGCCACTCAGGTCTTGCAGCCGGTCACCGAGGCGGTGCGGACGAACACCGACATCGCGTTCATCACCATCATGTCGCCGGACGGCACCCGGTTCACCCACACCGATCCCAGCCAGATCGGCGGCCACTATCTGGGCACCATCGAACCCGCGCTACGCGGCGAGACGTTCAGCGAGGTCTATACCGGGACGCTGGGGCCGTCCATCCGGGCGGTGGCGCCGGTCCGCGATGCGTATGGCCGGGTCGTCGGGCTGGTGTCGGCGGGCATCACGCTGCAGACGCTGGCGCAGCGATGGCACGAGCAGTGGCCGATGATCGCCGCCGTCGGCCTTGGCGCCCTTGCCCTTTCGTTGATCGGGGTGTGGGCGATCCGTCGCCGCCTGCTCCGCCAGACGCACGGCCTGGCACCCGAGGAACTGCGCGTGATGTACGAACACCACGACGCCATCCTGCATTCGGTGTCCGAGGGGCTCGTCGTGCTCGACCGCGATCGGGTGGTCCTGGTCAACGACGAGGCGCGCCGCCTCCTCGGACTCACCGCGGGCGACGTGACGCTCGCCGATCTGCCGGAGTTCCTCCGTGAGAACGACCCCGGCGCCCGCGACGAGGTGCACGTGACCGACGACCGGGTGCTCGTCGTGAACCGTGCGCCCGTCGCCCACTCGGAGCACTCGGAGGTCGTCACGGTGCGCGATCGCACCGAATTGCAAGGCGCACTCGGCGAATTGAGCTCGCTGCAGGTGCTGACGGACTCGCTGCGCGCGCAGGCCCATGAGGCCGCCAACAAGCTGCACACCGTGATCGCCATGGTCGAGATGGGCAGACCGGAGGACGCCGTCCGGTTCGCGACGGAGGAGCTGGCCCTGTCGCAGCGCCTGGTGGACCGGCTGTCGTATGACGTCGGTGAGCCCGCACTGGTCGCGCTGCTCCTCGGCAAGATCGCGCAGGCCGACGAACGGGGCATCGCGCTGTCGGTCACCGAGGACACCCATCTGCCCGGCGATCAGGACGACCCACCGCTGTCCGCGCAGGAGATGATCACCGTGCTGGGCAACCTCATCGACAACGCGATGGATGCGTGTGACCGCGACGATCCATGGGTGGAGGTGACGGTGGCACTGCAGCAGGGCGACCTCTCGCTGCGGGTCGCCGACAGCGGCGCGGGCATGGACGCCGAGACCTTCGAACGTGCCGTCCGGCGCGGATATTCGACCAAGACCGCCGAGCCGGGCCAGCACGGCCTCGGCCTCGCGCTGGTGGCGCAGGTGGTGCGACGGCACCACGGCACGCTCACCGCCGCCGTGAGCTACGGGTCGGTCGTGACGGCGACGGTACCGTGGCGAGTCCCGTGATCACCGTGCTGATCGTCGAGGACGATCCGCTGATCGCCGAGGCACACCGTACGTATCTGGCTCGCCTGCAAGGATATTCGGCCGTCGGGGTCGCCCACACCGCCCGCGCGGCCATGCAGACCGCCGCCGCGGCCGCGGCCACCGACACCCCGATCGATCTGGTGCTGCTGGACCTCGGACTGCCCGATGCGAGCGGTATCAACCTCGCCTCCGCACTCGCCGGGCTGCGTCCGGCGCCGGACATCATCGCCATCACCTCCGAGCGGGACCTGGAGATGGTGCGCGCGGCGGTCGCCCACGGCGCCCTGGCATACCTGCTGAAACCGTTCACGTTCGCGGCCTTTCGCGACCGGCTCGAACGCTACCGGCGCTACCGTTCGGCGCTGCCCGCCGGGGTCGACGCGGCCAGTCAGGACGAAGTGGACCGGGCGCTGGCCGAGATGCGCACGGCCACCGACAAGTCGGTGACGCCCAAGGGCGCGGCACCGCAGACGATCGACGACGTCGCCCGGGCGGTGCGCGATGCCGCCGACGGCGTGACCGCCGACGGGGTCGCCAGAAGCGTTGGGGTGTCTCGGGTCACCGCGTGGCGCTACCTGGAGCGGCTGGCCGAGAACGGCACCGTCACCCGTCACACCGACTACGGCGGGACGGGTCGGCCGAAGACGCGCTACCAGTGGCGGTAGGCCGGCCTCAGACGCCTAGCGGCTGCAGCTCGCGGCGGGCGGGCACGACGAGTGACGGGGCATTCTCGAACTGCGAGTACAGCATCGGCGACGGCGAGGCGACCGCGTAGGTGGTGACGCCACCGTCGTAGTCGGCGACGTAGAGCCGGTCGCCGTGCGTCGCGACGGCGGACGGACGGGCACCGACCGACACCTCGGCGACGACCGCGCGCTCCTCGGTGTCGACGACCGCGACGTGGTCGTAGTCGACGACGTAGGCCCGGGTGCCGTCGGGGCCGATGGCGAGCTGGGTGGGCGTCTGGGCGACCTGGGCGAGGTCGACGATCTCGTTCTTGACGAGGTCCACGAAGTACAGCACGCCGCCCTCGGCGATGTCGGAGGTCAGCACGTAGGCAATGCTGTCCATCCCGAGTTCGAGACCGCGAATCGGGGCCCCGATCTCCAAAGTGCGCCGGACGCGGGCGGATTCGACGTCCACCGTGAGGAGCCGGCTGCCGCGGGCGTCGGACACGGCGACGTACAGCCGACGGCCCGACGCGTCCAGGCGCAGGGCGTCGATCACGGCGTCCTCGCCCTTGGCGACGTAGATGGTGCCGACGCGTTCGGCGGTGAGGTCGATGACCGCGACGTCGACTCCCGTCTCGCCGGCCCGCGCGGCATAGAGGCGCTTGCCGTCGGCGCTGGCGGTGATGGCCGTGACCGTGAACGCCAGCGGGTACTCCCGCAGGACGTCACCGCTCGCGGTGTCCACGACGGCGATGGCGTCATAGCTGGCCGACGAGACGGCGACGTGGGCACGACCGTCGCCGAGGGCAACGGCCGTGGGCTGCCCCACCGCGGTGCTGCGGTGCGGTGCCAGCGTGTCGGCGTCCAGCAGGGCCACCGAGTCCTCGGCGAAGTGGGTCACCGCCAGGGTGCCGCCCGCCACGGCGATGTCGGAGATCGCGCCGCGGCCGATCGTCGCCGACTTCAGCAGGGCAACGTCCTTGTTCTCGACGGTGACACTGTGCGAGCGCGCAGAAACACTGGGCATGGTCTTCGATACCTCCGCCAGCCTCACGTGGGGCCGGCAATAGATTCGTTCCGGTCGACGCCGCTTGGGCGTGGTCGACGTCGAGTGTAGCGACGAAAGAACGGGCCCCCGGGCATCGCCGGACCGCCGCGGCCGGCAACGTCGACAACCTCTCATGACATCTTTAGGAAATCTTCCGTTATTCGTTCGTTATCTATCACCAGCAAGGTCGATGACCCCCGCTGCCTGCGATGGGTCGCGCGTGGCAAAGCATTCTGAGAACCCCTGAGCAGCGGCTCGTGTAACGCGCTCTTAGATTTGCCAGCCAGAATGAGCGCCACATCACAACGCGACACGTAGCAAATGCGGAGACCGTTGCGTGACGGGTACGGCTCGGCGCCGACCGCGGTGAGCTGCGGCGCTATTCGGACTTGACGAGTCGCTGGGACACTTCGAGCATCACCTTGCGCGGCGTGAACCGGTAGCCGTAGGCGAGCAGCGCGTTCTTCAGGCCCGACACCACCGTCGGCGTCGACTTGTCCAGCGCGGACAGCGCCGTGTCGACGACCTGCCGGGGCGTTTGCCTGCCGCTGGTGAGGAAGTCCTCGCCGGTGCGGGCGAAGAACTCGGTCTCGGTGGCGCCGGGGCACAGCGTCAGCACCCGCACGCCACTGCCCTTGGTCTCCTGCCAGAGCGCCTCGGTGAACGACAGCACGAACGCCTTCGTCGCCCCGTAGACGGCCATCCCCGGGATGGGCTGGAACGCCGCGGTGGACGCGACGTTGAGGATGAGCCCGTGGCCCGCACTGACCATCGCCGGCAGGAACAGCCCCGTGAGTTCGACCAGCGTCACGCAATTCAGTTGGACCTGAGCACCGTTCGCGGCGGCGTCCTGTTCGGCGAAGTCACCGTGCAGACCCACGCCGGCGTTGTTGACGAGGAAGTCGATCGTGCATCCGAGATCGCGCACCGCCGAGGCGAGTTCGGCCGCCGATCCGGGCTGGGACAGATCGGCGGCGACGACGTCCACGCGCAGACCGGGGTGGCGGGCCAGCAGGCTGTCGCGCAACTCGGCGAGCTTCTCGGCCCGCCGGGCCACCAGCACCAGGTTGACCTGCCGATTGGCCAGCTGCACGGCGAATTCCTCACCGATCCCGCCGCTGGAACCGGTGATCAGCGCAGTGCCGTTCTCGAGCTTCATGGGGTGACTCCTGCCGTTGGCGGTGAACGTCCGCGACCGCAATCCTATGGTGGACCGATGAGCGATGGCAGCGTTCCCGACTACCCGCAGATGGCCGCCGCACGGGGCCGGGTGGAACCCGCTCCGCGGCGGGTGCGCGGCTACTCCGATGGCCGCCTGGTGTTCGACACGACACGCGCCCGTTACGTCTGGGAGGTGCCCTACTACCCGCAGTACTACGTACCGCTCGACGACGTCGACTCCACGCTGCTCGTCGACGAAAACCATTCTCAGCGTCTGCAATTCGGGCACGCCAGATCGTTCTCGATCGACGGTCGCGCCGACGACAAGCCGCCCGTGCGGGTGTTCGACGCCGACGGCGACGGGCCCGTCGCGGGTCTGGTGCGGTTCGAATGGGCCAGCCTCGACTGGTTCGAGGAGGACGAGCGGATCGTCGGTCATCCCCGCAATCCGTACAGCCGCGTCGACGCCCTGCGCTCGCATCGCCACGTCACCGTCGAGCTCGACGGCGTCCTCCTCGCCGACACCCACAGTCCGGTCCTGCTCTTCGAAACCGGCTTGCCGACAAGGTATTACGTCGATCGCACGGACGTGGTCTTCGAACACCTGACGCCGACCGACACCGAGACGCTGTGCCCGTACAAGGGCACGACGACGGGCTACTGGTCGGTGCGGGCGGGCGGTGTCGTGCACCCCGACCTGGCGTGGACCTACGACTATCCGCTCCCCGCGGTCGCGCCGATCGCCGGCCTGGTCGCGTTCTTCAACGAGAAGGTCGACGTCACGGTCGACGGCGTGCGGTTGCCGCGTCCGGAGACGCACTTCGGGTAGTCGCTACGGGGCCCCCGGAGGTGCGCACATTAGAAAATGATGAGAGACTTCCCACCGTGGTCGAAGACGCAGGAAACGCCCAGGCGAAGGCGCTGCTGAGCGAGCTGTACGGACACGTCGAGGACATCTCGCACAAGCTGGCCGCCGCCGACGAACGCAACCGGCGCGCCCGCGCACGCGGCAACTCTCGCCGAGACCCGATCGCCGGCATCCTGCGGCGCGAACTCTACGAAGCACACCGGCTCATCGACGGACTCCACCGGCGTTACCCGCAAACCGCGCCGGAGTCGCGCCGGCTGGCCACCGGGCATCCGCGACGCGCGGTCGGCGCGTCCTAGCGTTCCCACCCACCTACCGTCGCCCGTCGGTGGCGATGGCGTTGAATGGGATGGTTCACCTCCCATTCGAAAGGGTGCCCATGCGCGTCGGAGTGGTCTTTCCCCAAACCGAGCTCGGCGGTGACCCCGGCGCGGTGCGCGCCTACGGCCAGCGAGTCGAGGAACTGGGGTACACCCACCTGCTGGCCTACGACCACGTCGTCGGCGCGGACCCGGCGGTCCACACCGGGTGGAACGGGCCCTACGACGTGCACACGACGTTTCACGAACCGTTGGTGATGTTCGGCTTCCTGGCCGCACTCACGCAGTCACTCGAGTTGGTCACCGGCGTCGTCATCCTGCCGCAGCGCCAGACCGCGCTGGTGGCCAAGCAGGCCGCCGAAGTGGATCTGCTCAGCGGCGGCCGGTTGCGCCTCGGCGTCGGAATCGGTTGGAACGCCGTCGAATACGAGGCGCTCGGCGAGGACTTCGGCACCAGGGGCAAGCGGTCCGCCGAGCAGATCGAGCTGCTGCGTCGGCTCTGGACCGAACCGTCGGTGACGTTCGACGGCACCTTCGACAAGGTCACCGGGGCGGGCTTGGCGCCGCTGCCCGTCCAGCGGCCCATCCCGATCTGGATCGGGGCCGCCTCGGCGCCCGGCTACCGGCGGGCGGGACGCCTGGCCGACGGCTGGTTCCCCATGATGGAACCGGGACCGGACCTCGACGCGGCACTCGCCGAGGTGGCCCGCGGTGCGCGCGACGCGGGCCGCGATCCCGCCGCGATCGGCATGGAGGCGCGGGTGTCCTGGCAGGGCGACGTCGACGCCGTCGCCGCGCAGATCGCCGCGTGGTCACGGGCGGGCGCGACCCACCTGTCGGTCAACACGATGCGCGCGGGGCTGACGACGGTCGACGAGCACCTCGACGTGCTCGCCGAGGTCGCTGCCGCCCGGTCATGACGAGAGGCCGCTCGCTGTCGCTGCTGGCGACCGTTCTGCTCGTGGCCGCGACGGGCTGCTCGCTGTTCTCCAGTCCGAGCCCGCGAGATGCGTTCAGCGCGTTCGCCGTAGCGCTGGCCCGCAGGGATCCCGCTGCGGCCGCTGCGGCCACCGACGACCGGGACGCCGCGTCGGCAGCCATCTCCTCGATGTTCGACGGCATGGGCAAGGACGCGTGGGTGACGGTCACGTCGAGTCAGTCCGGTGACGACGACAAGACCGCGAAGCTCGCGTACTCGTGGACGTTCGGCGCCGGCAAGACGCTGACCTACGACGCGACGGCCACCGCGCAGCAGTCGGGCGACGACTGGCGCGTGCACTGGGATCCCACGGTGTTGCACCCGAAGTTGCGGCCCGGCATGACATTTCAGTACAGCGACGACAGGAACTTCCTCACCCCCGTCACCGATCGGGACGGGCAACCATTGATGACGTGGCAGACGGTCGGCGTGGTCGATCTGGCACGGGAGCACCAGGACTCGGCGGCTCCGCTCGCCGCCCTGCTGCAGCCCTTCGACCAGACCATCACCGCCGACTCGATCGCCGGTCAGTTCGCGGGCACCAAGGACGACACCGTCACGGTGGTCAAGCTGCGCGCCGACGATCTCGCCGGCGTGCGCGATCAGCTCGCCCAGCTCCCCGGCGTCACGGTCGTCGAGCAGGGGGCGCTGCTGACGGCCGACCGCGACCTGTCCTCCCCCGCCATCGACGGGCTGCCCGCGCTGTGGCAGCAGGCCATCGACGCGAGCGCGGGGTGGTCGGTGACGCTGGTGTCCACCGAGGGCAGCGACAAGGGCGCGCCGACCGAGCAGCTCACCTCGACACCGCCGCGGGACACCCCGCCCGTCCGCACCACGCTCGACACCCGACTGCAGTCACTGGCCCAGCAGGCCGTGGCGACCGAGTCGAGACCCGCGGTGCTGGTGGCCATTTCGCCATCGACCGGTGGCATCCTGGCTGCCGCGCAGAACGCGGCGGCCGATGCCCAGGGCCCGATCGCGTTCTCCGGCTCCTATCCGCCGGGCTCCACGTTCAAGACGATCACGACCGCGGCCGCCATCCAGGCCGGACTGGCGACCCCCGATACGCCCGAACCGTGTCCCGGCACCGTCACCATCGAGAACCGGACCATCCCCAACGAGGACGAATTCGACCTTGGGACCGTGCCGCTGTCGACGGCGTTCTCGCACTCGTGCAACACCACGATGGCGGCGCTGGCCGACCGGCTGCCCGCCGCCGCGCTGCCAAACATGGCGCGTCTGTTCGGCATTGGCGTCGACTACGTCATCCCCGGCCTGACCACGATCACCGGCCGCGTGCCCAACGCCGACACCCCGGCGCAGAAGGTCGAGAACGGCATCGGCCAGGGCACCGTCACCGTCAGCCCGTTCGGGCTGGCCGTGGCCGAGGCCAGTCTCGGGCGCGGCCGGACGATCACGCCGACGCTCGTCGTCGGTCAGCCCACGGCCGCCAACCCACCGTCGGCGCCCATTCCGCAGGCGATCACCGACGACCTGCGCGCGATGATGCTGCTGACGGTGTCCGACGGGACGGCGACCGCACTGAGCGACGTCCCCGGCCTCGGCGGCAAGACCGGCACCGCCGAGTTCGGCGACAACACCCACTCCCACGGCTGGTTCGCCGGCATCGACGGTGACATCGCCTTTGCGACCCTGGTCGTCGGCGGCGACTCCTCCACCCCCGCCGTCACCGTCAGCGGCGACTTCCTGCGACCGGCTTTGACAGGAAACTGACAGGCGGCTCTTGGCGATCAAAGGGGAAATCAACGGGGAAACTGAAGCGATGCCGCGAACGAAGTTGACGTCAGACCAGCGAAACTCGTTCGTCGCGGCCCAACTCGGTTGGACCATGGACGCATTCGACTACTTCATCGTGGTCCTGGTCTACGCCGACATCGCCAAGACGTTCCACGTGTCGACCACCGAGGTCGCGTTCCTCACCACCGCCACGCTGTTCATGCGGCCCGTCGGCGCACTGCTGTTCGGGTTGTGGGCCGACCGGGTGGGGCGACGGATCCCGCTCATCGTCGACGTCCTGTTCTATTCGACGGTCGGCTTCCTGTGCGCCTTCGCGCCGAACTTCACGGTGCTCATCGTGCTGCGACTGCTGTACGGCATCGGCATGGGTGGGGAGTGGGGGCTCGGCGCGGCACTGGCGATGGAGAAGATCCCCGCGGCGCGGCGCGGCTTCTTCTCCGGTGTGCTGCAGGCGGGTTACTCGATGGGCTACCTGCTGGCGACGGTGGCCTCGCTCCTGGTGATCGACTGGCTCGGGCTGTCCTGGCGCTGGCTGTTCGGGCTGTCGATCGTGCCCGCCCTGATCAGCCTCATCATCCGGTCGCGGGTCAAGGAGTCCGAGGTGTGGGAGGCTGCGCAGGATCGAATGCGCGTGAATCACACCAGGATTCGCGACGTCCTGCTGAATCCGGCGGTCGTGCGGCGGTTCGTCTACCTGGTGATCCTCATGACGGCGTTCAACTGGATGAGCCACGGCACGCAGGACGTGTATCCGACGTTCCTGCAGGCTCACCACAGCGGCGGAGCGGGCCTGTCCAGCGAGACGGCCAAATTGATCGCGGTCATCTACAACGTCGGCGCCATCATCGGCGGGCTGCTGTTCGGCGGACTCTCCGAGCGCTTCGGCCGCAGGTACACGATCGTCTTCTGCGCTCTGCTGGGGCTGCCCATCGTGCCGCTGTTCGCCTTCTCCCATACGGCCGCGATGCTGTGCCTCGGCTCGTTCCTGATGCAGGTGGCCGTGCAGGGCGCCTGGGGCGCGATCCCCGCGCACCTCACCGAGATGTCGCCCGACGCGATCCGCGGCTTCTATCCCGGGGTCACCTATCAGCTGGGAAACCTGTTGGCGGCGTTCAACCTTCCCATCCAGGAGCACCTGGCGGCGACGCACTCCTATCCCTTCGCGTTGACCGCCACCATCGTTCCGGTGCTCGTCGCTGTCGCGGTGCTGACGTTCTTCGGTAGGGACGCCACCGGGGTGCGGTTCGGCACCGACGAGACGGTGTACTCGACCGCGCGCTGAATGGCAGTATCGTCCCCTCATGCAGACGCCGACACCGCTGACGATCATGTTCTGGCCCGAGTCGGCGTACGGCCCGACCAATCAATGCATCGGGCTCGCGGCGATCCTGCGCGACCGCGGGCACACGATCGTCTTCGCGGCCGAGAGCTCCTGGGCGGGCAAGCTCGCCCCCCTCGGATTCGTCGAGGAGCTGGTCGATCTCGCCGATCCCGCGCCTGCCACAGACGTAGAGCAGGATGCCGGCAAGTTCTGGACCGACTTCATCACCGAGACGGCGCCGGAGTTTCGCAAACCCACCATCGACCAGCTGGCGTCGTTCGTCCAACCGACCTACCAGGCCCTCGTCGACGGCGCGAAGTATTGCGAACCGCGGCTGCGCGAGATCATCGCCACCCACCGACCCGACGTCATCGTCGAGGACAACGTCGTGCTCTTTCCCGCGCTGGTGACCTCCGGGGCGCCGTTCGTCAGGATCGTCTCCTGCAGTCCGCTCGAGGTGCCAGGTCCCGGTGTGCCTCCGCCCTTCTCGGGGCTCCCGAGTGCCGACCGCTCGGACTGGGCGGCCTACCGTGCGGAGTTCGACCGCACCCACCGCGCCACGTGGGCCGAGTTCGACGCCTGGGTTCGCGATCAGGGGGCCGACGGTCTGCCCGAGCTGGAGTTCATGCCGCGCGCCAACGCCGCGAATCTCTACGTGTATCCGGCCGAGGCCGACTACGTCGACGAGCGTCCGCTCGACGACACCTGGACCCGGATGGACTCCAGCGTCCGCGAGACCGACGAGGACTTCGTCGTGCCGCCCCAGGTTGCCGAACGCCCCGAGGGCAGCGCGTTGATCTACCTGTCCCTCGGCTCCCTCGGTGGGGCCGACGTGGAGCTCATGCGGAGGCTGGTCGACGTGCTGGGCAGGACCCGTCACCGCTTCATCGTGAGCAAGGGGCCGCAAGCGGATCGGATCACCCTGCCGGACAACATGATCGGTGCTCAGATGCTGCCGCAGACAAAGGTCATCCCCCAGGTCGATCTCGTCATCACCCACGGCGGCAACAACACCACCACCGAGGCCCTGCACTTCGGCAAGCCGATGATCGTACTGCCGCTGTTCTGGGACCAGTACGAAAATGCCCAGCGCATCGACGAACTCGGGTTCGGCGTGCGGTTGGACACCTACGCATTCACCGACGCGGAGTTGACCGACGCCGTGGATCGGCTGCTCGCCAACGCCGAGCTGCGCGCCACGCTCGACGAGATCGGGAGCGCCATCCGCGATCGCGACGGCCTGCGCGTCGGTGCCGACGTCATCGAGCGGGTGGGCGCCCAGCACCGAGACTCGGTTGTCTGACGCGCTCGATCTCACCGACGGCACGCGCCTCGTGATCGTCGGTGCCGGGCTGGCGGCGCTGCCCGAGGTGCGCGACGCGGACGGCCGCTGGCGGCGCGCCCTGGCCGGCGACGGTGTGGCCGAGGCCCTGCTCGACGTGCTGGCTCGCGGTTCGGGACAGTTGGGCAACTTTACGGTGACGTCGTGGGTGACGCGGAAGGCGTTCGGCGAGAGGGCGATCGGCGTCGACCAGACCAACGAGTCGGTCGTCGTGGGCGAACTCGCCGTGGTCAAATGGGCAACCCACCTGCAGGAGGGTCCGCACCCGGCGCCGCGCCGGATCGCCGTCCTGCGCGACGCCGGCTTCACCGGGATGCCGACACCGTGGGGTCTCGTCACGTGGCGGTCCCCGAGCGGCGTGCAGACGATGGTGGCCAGCGTCGACGAGTATCTGCCCGGAGCGGTCGACGGGTGGTCCTGGGCCGTGGACCTCATCACCGCGGCCGTGCAGACCGGCACCGTGACACCGTTTCTCGACGCCGCCGCCGCCGTCGGCACGGTGATCGCCGAGCTGCACGGCGCGCTGTCCGGCACCGCCACCGTCGCGTCGCCATCCGACGCCCGGCGATGGCGGGGTGACGCGCTCGACGCCCTGAACGTCGTCTGCGCCCTCGACGACGTCGCGAGCGTTCGGTGCGCGCGGGCGCGGCGAGACGAGATTGCGGCCATCCTCGACGACGTCGGCGCCGCCGACGGCACGCCCGTCCTCGAGGGCCACGGGGATCTGCACGTCGGGCAGGTGCTGCTCAGCGGCGGACGGTTCGCAGTGACGGACTTCGACGGCAACCCCGTGCTCACGGCGCAGGAGCGGATGTCGCCCGTTCCCGCCGCACTCGACGTCGCAGGCATGGCGCAGTCGCTTGCGCACGCGGCGATCGTTGCGGCGAAGTACGCCCACCTCGACCCCGCCATGCTCGCCGACGTCGACGCGTCGGGACGGGCGGCCTTCCTGGGCGCGTACGCGCAGCGGCTCCATGCACTCGGCCACGACGAACTGTACCGACCAGAACTGTTGCGCCCCTTCCGTCTACAGCAGGTACTACGCGAGATCATCTATGCCGTTCGGCATCTCCCGCGGTGGGGGTACGTCGCCGACGCCGCGCTGCCCGCCGTGCTCGACGAGGGAGTGGCCCGGTGAATCCCGACGCCTTCGCCGCCGACCTGCACCGCAAGCCCGAGGTCCTGCGTCGCCTCGCCGCCGCGTTGAGTGCAGGCAACCCGTGGGCCGAGGCGGTCCCGGCCGACACCGAGCGCGTGGTGCTGATCGGCATGGGCTCCTCGGCCTACGCGGGTGGTGTCGCGGCGGCGCGGATGCGGTCCCGCGGGCTGATCGCGACCTCGGAACTGGCTTCGTCGCAACTGCTTCCACGATGGGGCGCACGCACCACCGTCGTGGCGACCTCGGCGAGCGGCGGGTCCGTCGAGACCCTCGACGCCCTCGACCGCCTCGAGGGGACGACCCCCACCGTCGCCCTGACCAACACCACGGCCTCCGCGATCACCGAGCGGTGCGACGCCGTCGTGGACATGGGCGCCAAGCCCGAGGCAGGCGGTGTCGCGTGCCGCAGCTACCAGCACACGCTCGCCATGCTGCTGGCGCTGGAGTGCCACCTCACGGGGTCGAGTACGGCGGCGCTGGCCGAGACGGTCGCCGCGGCAGCAGCGGCATCGGCTTACCTCCTAGACACTGAAAGTGATTGGCGGCCACAACTTTCCGAACTCCTCCTGGGTCCGTCCGGCACCCACCTGGCCGCACCCGCCCACCGTTTCAGCTCGGCCCAGCAGGGGGCGCTCATGTTGCGCGAGTGCCCACGCCTGCCTGCGGTCGGCTGCGAGACGGGTGACTGGAGCCACGTCGACGTGTACCTGACCAAGACGACCGACTACCGACTGCTCGTCTTCGCAGGTTCGCCATGGGAGACCCAGCTGGCGGAGTGGACCACGGCGCGCGGCAGCACCGTCGTCGGGGTCGGGGCCGACGTCGCGGGCGCACGGGAAGTACTGCGGTACCCCGGCGACACCGACGACGACGTCCGGTTGCTCACCGAAGTGCTGGTCCCCGAACTCCTCGCCGCCGCAGCATGGCGATCGGCGGCGCCCAGCACGGCGTAGCACGACACCCGACGACTGCTCATCGACCACGACGCCGCCGGGCGCATGTCACGCGCCACCGGCCAGCTGCCAGCCGCCTCACGCCCCAGGCGTCTCGGGCACGGCTGCCCCGCCGAGGAAGGCGTCGGCGAAGAGGTCGCAGCTGGCATCGAGATCCAACAGCGTCACGTGCGGGAAGTTCGATAGGCCCGGCCGCATGACGGTGTGCACCAGCACGGGGCTGATGAACTGCTGGATCAACACCGGACCCGGAAGGTCGCGCAGGCGACCGCCCTTCACCTCGTCGTCGAGCCATGCGCCGATGATGGCGATCATCCGCAGCGCCCCGTGCTCGATGAGGACCCCGGCGCCGGGTCCAGCGGGCCGGGCCAGCGTCTCGGTCAGCACGGCCGAGAGCACGCGCGGTTCCCGCGAGCAGAGTTCGGCGAGCCCGCGATAGACCCGACGCACCGTCTCGCGCAGCCCGGTGGCCGTCGGATCGCCGAGTAGCGTCGTGACGTCGAGGGGCGGTATGTAGCGGTCGTAGACGGCTTCGAGGAGGGCATCGCGACTGCCGAAGGTGGCGTACAGGCTTGGCATCGAGCAATCCGCCCGCGCCGCAACGGCTTCCAGCGTCGCCGCCGCGACGCCACCCGCACCGATGAGCGCAGCCGCCGCGTCGACGGCACGCAGCCGGACCGGCGGCCGACCGCCGGGATCGACGCCGAGGTCGCGGACGGCGTCGTCCAGCGCCGCTCGTGAGCCGCCCAGTTGCCGCAGCAGCGTGCTGCGCGAGACGCCGAGGGCGTGGGCGACGGCGACGATCGGCACGTCGGCGACGTCGCGGCCGAGGCGTTCCGCCGAGCGCAACGCGGCGTGCACCACCTCGGACGGCACGGGATTGGATCGTCGGACTCGGCGCCTCGGCATAGCGACGATCCTTTCCGCTGACACACCGATAGAGCCAGACCCTAGCGATGTTTCAAGCCGATCGAATGCGGTAATCACCCGCATCGGGCGCAGTGGTGCGGCTCACACTCTACCGGCGACGTCGAAGGGATCACGAGATGGCGGAACGCGGTGCTCAACCGCCGGTCCCACGGGGGCGTCGACTCTTTCTCCGCGCAATCAGCAACCTGTTCAAGCCGTTGCGTCCCGACGACTACCTGGAGATGATCAACCCGCTCTGGACGACCAAGGAGCTGCGCGGCAAGGTCGAACGCGTCGAGCCGCGAGGCTCGGAGGCCGCCAGCGTGCTGATCCGTCCTAGCTACGAATGGCCCGGTCACCAGCCGGGGCAGTACGTGCGGCTCGGGCTGGTGATCGACGGCAGGTATCACTGGCGGGCCTATTCGCTCACCTCGGATCCGCAACCCGATGACGGCCTGATCAGCGTCACGCCGAAGAAGGTCGACAGCGGCGTGGTGTCGCCGTACCTGGTGGAGAAGATTCAGCCGGGCGAGGTGGTGCGGCTCGGGGAGATCGAGGGTCAGTTCACCCTTCCCGACCCCTTGCCCCGCAAGATGCTGTTCATCAGTGCGGGCAGCGGCATCACCCCGATCATCAGCATGCTGCGCAGCCTGGACCGTCGTGACGCGCTCGCCGACGCGGTGGTGCTGCACTCCGACCGCACGCGCGATCACGTGATGTTCCTGTCCACCCTCGAGGACCTCGAACGCCGTCACGACGGGGTGCGGCTCGACGTGCGGCTGACCTCCGAACGGGGACGCTTCTCGGCCGCCGAACTCGACGAGGCGTGTCCGGATTGGCGTGAGCGGGAGGCGTTCTGCTCGGGCCCCGGTGAGTTGCTCGACGAACTCATCGACCACTGGAAGCACGACGGCGATCCGGACCGGCTGCACTACGAGCGGTTCCAGCCCAAGATCGGCGGCAACGCCGGCGCCGGTGAGGGCGGCACGGTCACCTTCCTCGACAGCGACGCCACCGCCGAATGTGGCGGTGACACACCGATTCTCGAAGCCGGCGAGAAGGAGGGCCTGCAGCTGGCCTTCGGCTGCCGGATCGGGATCTGCCATACCTGCACCGGCGTCCTCAAGTCGGGCAAGGTCCGCGACCTGCGCTCCGGCGAGGTCTCCGAGCCGACCGGCCAGGACATCCGCATCTGCATCCACGCCGCCGAGGGCGACGTGGAACTCGAACTATGACGAAGGGAAGACCATGACCATCACCGCACCGAGCCCACTGTCCCGACTCACCGAGCAGGAATTCGAGAAGCTCGCCAAGGAATTCGACGCAATCCACGACGAGGTGTTCGCCGAACTCGGCGACCGCGATCGCCACTACATCAAGACCGTCATCTCGGTGCAACGCCAGATCATCGTGGCCGGCCGCGTGCTGCTGCTCGCCTCCCGCGGGCGCACGCCGTGGCTGCTCGGGACCGCCTGCCTCAGCATGGCAAAGATCCTGGAGAACATGGAGCTCGGTCACAACATCCTGCACGGGCAGTGGGACTGGATGAACGACCCGGACGTGCACTCCTCCGTGTGGGACTGGGACACCGCCTCGAGTGCCAAGTCCTGGAAGCACTCTCACAACTACATCCACCACACGTATACGAACATCCTGGGCAAGGACAAGGATCTCGGCTACGAGATCATGCGCATCGATCCCAATCAGCGGTGGCGTCCCAGCAACCTCGGGCAGCCGTTCTACAACTTCCTGCTGACGATCCTGTTCGAGTGGGGTGTCGCGGTGCACGACACCGACGTCGAGGGCCTGCTCCGCGGCGAGAAGACGTTCGCCGACCTCAAGGAGGACTTCAAGGCGATCGGCGGCAAGGCACGCCAGCAGATCGTCAAGGACTACGTCGGTTGGCCGCTGATCAGTGCGGGTGCGTTCGCGCTGGTGCAGTTGGCGCTACGGGGCCGGTTGGACCAACCGGAGCAGTCGCGGATCGGCAAGCGGCTACGGCGGATCTCGGGCCGCTCACGCGTCGGCGCCACCGCCGACCTGATGGACCGCCTGCTGCCCGGCATCGAGAGCACCTACCTGCGGACGCTCGGGGCCAATGCGCTCGCCAACGTCATTCGCAACGTGTGGGCGCACGCCATCATCTTCTGCGGGCACTTCCCCGACCAGGCGTACACCTTCACGCAGGAGGAAGTGGAGAACGAGACCCGCGGCGGCTGGTACGTCCGTCAGCTGTTGGGGGCGGCCAACATCGAGGGCAGCCCGTTGTTCCACGTCATCAGCGGCAACCTCGGATACCAGGTGGAGCACCACCTCTTCCCCGACATGCCCAGTAGCCGCTACGCCGAGATCGCTCCGAAGGTCAAGGACATCTGCGAGCGTTACGAACTCCCCTACAACTCCGGCCGGTTCGGCAAGCAGTGGTTCACGGTGCACCGCACCATCTTTCGGTTGGCGTTCCCGGGTGGGACTCCGCGCTCGAAGCCAGGCCCCTACCGCAGCCCCGACCGCGCCGCAGGGCCCGCCGGCGACAGTGAGGCGCAGCGGTTCCGCAACCGCGTGCCCGCCGAACACCCGGCGGCAGGCCCAGAACACGAGTCCGGTGGCGTGGCGGTCGAACCGCCGGCCCGCGGCAACGACTAGGGGGTCGGGGGCGGGGGCGGGGGCGGGGGCGCCGAATCACCACTCGCAGTTGGTGATTCGACGCCCCCGCGCCGTTCCTCGGCTCCAACCTCGATGACCCGCCTCGGCGAGAAGTTATTCTCTGACTTCTCGGCGCGGTAATCGTCCTTGCGCGTGAGTGGCGCTCAGCTACCCGGCAGTAGAACCGCCATGCCGCCCTTGTCCGTCGACCACTGCACGTGCTGGTCGTCGGCGATGACGTGTATCGCGACCTGTCTGTGCGGGCCGTCTCCGAGTGCGCATTCGGCGTCGCCCTCGTACCTGTTCGGGCCGACCTGGATCAGGACGACGTCGTACACCGTGATCGGGCCGTAGTCCGTCAACCCGTTGTCTGGATCGCTGACGTACTTCTGCATACTGTCCTTGGTGGTCAGCTCAGTGTCTGCGAGCGCTGCGGCCGCATCGTCGGCGGCCTTCTTCGCTGCGGCCGCGTCCTCGGCCGCCTTGCGGTCGGCGGCGGCTGCGACGACGCCCGCTTGGTTAGCTGTGGCCGTGCCGGGCACCACCGTCACCACCGGCAGCAGCACCACCCCGGCCACGACGATGACGACGAGCGTCAGCAGCGCGGCGCCGCCGTAGAGCCAGCGCCGATCCACCGGCTTGGTAACTTCTTCAACCCCCGTCACCCCTGCCCCATCGTCCACGATCTTCCCCCTCCCCCGCGGTCGAATCAGGACCGTTTGTCCACGATAACGCCTACGAGGCTGCAGTGTCGGGCGCTTAGCGCGAGGGGCTTCGGTCGTCGTTCCGGCGGCGTCGTTCACCGGGTCTTGACGCGACGGCGCCAACCGTGCCGAAACCGGACTGGCGATGGCCGGTCGGGTGCTCTCGACGCCGCGGGACCTTGGACGCGAGCCGCGAGGTCGTCGAGCATCGTTGGTTGCTAGGCGCTGGGGTGCGACGTCCCGTCACGCGGAAGGTCAACCGATCGAGTCGCTGTATTCCGGACACATGTACGTGACCGATCCGACTACCCACGCTGCCGCATCGCTGGCGCTGTGGTTGTGGCGCATCAAGTCCCGGCCCACCTGCTGATTGGTCATGCCTACGTCGAACTCATTGCAGATGGCCCAACCCATGTCGAGACTGGCGTTCCGAAGGTCGGCGGTGTCCACGCTGTCGCCGTTGCGCTCGAGATAGTCGAAGAAGCCGTTGACGTCGGTCCCAGGCCGCACACAATCGGGAGTAACGGCGTCATAGCAGTTGCCCGGCGAAGCCTTCGCGACGGCCGGAGAACCGACGGTCACCGCCGGTACGACGATCACCGTCCCCATGAGCCACACGGTCGCTTTGATAGCCAGCCTGGTCAGCTGGTGACCCATTGCGAGACCCCGCCGTGGCCCGAGCACGTCCCGGAATGATGCGTGCTGTACGAGTAGTCGCCGTCACGGCACACTGCAGTCACTCCCGCGGGAATGGCACCGCCATCGCTACCTCCCCCACCGGGAGCCGACGGGTCTGGAATGCAGATACCGTCTGAATTCTCGTATGTGCCGCCGCCGCAGGCGATTACGGTCGCCGGAGCACTAGCGGCCTGAACCAGACCGATAAGCGAGCCAGCGAAAATGAGCGCAAAGAGACCCGCCCGAACCCTCATGAAACTCCACCCCTTGCTGATCGTGAACTGACACCCCCGTCAGCGCAGTGGGACGATATCCAGATGGTCGTCTAGATCACAAGGGGCTTTCGCATCTGAGATTGGATAGCCGAGACCGCGTCTGTCAGAGGCAGACGGTCATTCGTGCGCTACCCATGCCCTGGGACTCGCGCGGTGGCCGCTCGGCCTCTCGGGATTAGCTAGCCGCCCGGTCGCCGCTGCCACCCGGCATGTGCCCATCCCGTGCCCCCAGTCGGACTCGAACCGACACTTGGCGGATTTTAAGTCCGCTGCCTCTGCCAATTGGGCTATGGGGGCTCGCAGCGCAGACGGCTAGCTGGACCCGTCCGCTGCTCTCATCTTCCTCGCCGCAGTGGCTGCGACGACCTTACTGAAGGCGCCCGCGACAGTCCGGAGGACCAATCACATTGCGCCGCGTCATCTAATGATGACGCCGTCATCAGATGATGACGCAGTCAGCCGCGGTATGGCCCGTCCTCCGGCGGCGCGACCGCGTCCCGGTCGCCCTTTCTACGCAGCTTGGGCTTCTGGCGGTACATGTCGGCGTCGGCGGTGCGCAGCAGCGCGTCGATGTCGTCGGTGGCGCCACGCGTCCAACCGACCGACGCGCTGAGGACGACCCGGCCCGCCTGGATCGGGTACGTGCCGGTCAGCGAGTAGCGGATGGCCTCCGCCAGCGCCTCGACCTCCTCCGCCGAGGTGTCCAGGCACAGCACCACGAATTCGTCACCGCCCATCCGGTAGGCCGAATGGCGGCCCTCGACGCGCGTCCTGAGCACGTTGGCGGCATGCACGAGCACCATGTCCCCCGCGGCGTGTCCGTGGGTGTCGTTGACGCACTTGAACCCGTCGAGATCGATGAAGACGACGCCCGCCGGCGCGTCGGGGTGGGCGTCGCGTGACTGATCGACGTGCTCGGTGAAGGCGTGTCGGTTCAGCAGCCCGGTGAGCGGGTCGGTCAGCGCCAGTCGGGCGAGCTCTGCCTCGGCGTGTCTGCGGGCCGTCGCGTCCTGAAACTGCGCCACGACGACGTCCTCGCCGCCATAGGCGCCGGGCACCAGCACGGCGTTGCGCTGCATCCACATCGTCGTGCCATCACACCGAAGGTAGCGGCGTTCGGAGGACACCTGCTGCACCGAACGGTCCTGCAATCGACGGAGGTCGATGTCGGCGAACGGACGGTCCTCGGGATGAATCAACTCGCGAAAGTCTCTGCCCAGCAAGTCTTTTGCGTCATACCCGAGCATGGTGCACAGCGCCGGGTTGATCTGCAGGATTCGCGCGGAGGTGGTCATGACGACCTTGCCGAACGGAGCGTTGGCCATGCTGATCTCGAAGAGCCGGATGGCCTCGTCGCGCGCCCGTTCGGCCTCGACGCGGGCGCTCACGTCGGTCACCTGAACGTAGAAGCCCCTGACCTCGCCATCGACGATGTCGGGCAGGTACGACGCCTGGGTGTACCGGGTGACGCCATGCCGGTCGATGAGGGTGCGTTCGAACAGCTGCTCTTCGCCAGACAACGCCCCCTGGATGTACGGCAAATTCAGGGCATAGACCGTCTCGCCGATGACCTCCCGCATGTGGCGTCCGCGGGCCTGCTGCGGGGTGAAACCGAAGTAGTCGACGTAGGCATCATTGGCGAGCACGTTCCTGAGGTCGCAGTCCCAATATCCGATCAGCGCCGGCAGACGGCTCAAGAGCAGCCTCAGTCGACGCTTCTCCTCCTCGTCAGGATGAGGCGCCGCCCGAGGGGGATCCACGATCCGGCGGGGTGTCTTCTCCGAGTTCATGGCAGACACCGGCGACGGACGCGCTCGCCGACGGGCCAGCGGCGAGCACGGCGCGATCCGCAGGCGCGCGAACCCACAGCTGCCTGCAGCACGTCGACCTGCCGCACCGTCGATGTCATCGACAGCGAAGTTACGGCAACGTCAGATCGCCAGCAATGAGCGCGGCCGTGACGGGCAAAGACTAGTAAGGACGTGGCCTGTGCAGGCGGTCACGCAGCGGCGCTGGCCGCGGCCTTGGACTCCTTGGCCGCCTTCTTCGCTTTGGGCTTCTTGGCCGGCTTGGCCGTGTCCTGGTCGGCACCGGACTGGGCACTGGAGTCGGCTCCGTCGGCAGCCTTGACGTGCGTGGTCTGGCGCTTCTTGGCCGGCTTGGCGGCGTCGTCATCCTTCGTGGACGGCTTGGCGGCGTCATCTTTGGTTGACGGCTTGGCGGCGTCATCTTTGGTTGACGGCTTGGCGGCGTCGTCATCCTTCGTGGTCGGCTTGGCGGCGTCATCTTTGGTTGACGGCTTGGCGGCGTCGACCTTCGCGACCGGCTTGGCGGCGGCGGTGGGCTTTGTACCGTCCGACTTCGCGGTGTCCGACTTCGCAGCCGCGGACTTCACTGCCTCAGACTTCACGGCCGAGGCCTGCACCGCGCTGACCGTCGCGGCGTCAGAAGTCTTGGCGGGCAACGTCTTCGGCTTGGGGGGCGTCCACACCAGCTTGCCAGCGTCGACGTAGGGCCCCAGGTGCGGGGTCATGCTGGAGTAGCCCGTCGCGATCAGCGGCCGCAGCAGGTCGTCGATCTGATCGACGGTCGCCTGCGGAACGCCGAGCTGCAGCAGGGGCTTGGTGATCGGAAGTTGTTTGCGCGGAACGATGTACGTGGAGGTGACGCCGCCGCGTGAACTCGTCGTCTGGGACACCAGCACCGCATCGGCCATGCTGTCCAGCGACGACTGCGAATGGTCGTTGGACCCCTTGTAGGTGTACACCGCGCCCATGGCGGCGTTCACGTCGGCAAGCAGGTTCCACGGCCGGTCCGGCGGATTGGCCCAACCGTCCCACTGCTCGTTGACCACCACCGTGTCGTACTGGCTGTCGGGCAGCGGCCCGAACGTCTTGCCGAAGAACGGCACCGTCATGCCACTGAAGTACATGTGGCCCAATCCCCTTGCCATGTCGCCGAATACGTAGAACGTGAGGTCGGCGGGGGCCGGGGCGTTCGGGTCGTTCTGCAGCGCGACCAACTCCTGGTCGATCACCAGCGTGCCCTCGCTGAGGCCCGCAACGGCCAGGGGCTGCCCCTTGACGTAGAGGTCCTTGATCATCGCGTCGAGCTTCTGCGCCCCGATGTCGGTCGACGCGTCACCGGACAGCGCACCCGGACCGGAGATGGGCCCCAGCTGCGCCGGGTAGTCCAGCGCCACGCCCGTCGTGCCCGGCAGCCAGTTCTCCCCCACCCGGGCGCCGAAGTCCAGCCACCCCTGCTGTGTCAGGCCCTGACCGGCCAGCGCCCCCTGCAGGAACGGCCACGTACTCGGACGACCCCCGTTGATGCCGATGCGGGTCTCCGCGATCGCAACGACCGGGTGCACCGACGGCAGCGTGAACGACATGCCAACCGCTACCATCAAAGAAATGAACCAGCGACGTTTCATTGAATACCTTCCCCACGCTGAACTGCCATTTCGCAGCAACGCGGCTAATCGCGGCGAAGAAGTGCAGGAAAATGCCAAAGACGTGCAAACATGCGGAATGTGACCCCGCCCACGGTCGTCACCGTCAGGACGTTCAAGCAGGTAGCTAACTAATTGATGTACCCGTCGAAAAGTGTAAACCGAGGCTCACAGCTAGGCACGTCGAAATGGCGTAGCTAATGCAATGAGGACCAATAGTCCCAGCTAGTGACACCACCCACATGCACGCCGGGGTACGGCAAGAGGGCGCTCTGCGGGAGCGCGGGGGTGGATGATGGTTAGGTGAGTTCGCAGCCGTCACCCGCCAGGTCACCCGCCAAGCGGGGTGAGTTGCGCATCTACCTCGGCGCGGCGCCGGGCGTCGGAAAGACCTTCGCGATGCTCGGCGAGGCCCACCGCAGACTGGAGCGCGGCACCGACCTCGTCGCCGCGATCGTGGAGACCCACGGCCGCAAGCGCACCGCCGAACTCCTCGAGGGCATCGAGCTGATCGCCCCGCACCTGGTCACCTACCGCGGCTCGCAGTTCCCCGAGCTCGACGTCGAGGCCGTCCTGCGGCGCCGGCCCGAGGTGGTCCTCGTCGACGAGCTCGCCCACACCAACACCCCCGGCTCGAAGAACGCCAAGCGCTGGCAGGACGTCGACGAGCTCCTCGACGCCGGCATCACCGTCGTCTCGACCGTCAACGTCCAGCACCTCGAGAGTCTCAACGACGTCGTCGCGAAGATCACCGGCATCGTCCAGCAGGAGACGGTGCCCGACGAGGTGGTCCGCCGGGCGGATCAGATCGAGCTCATCGACATCACGCCGGAGGCGTTGCGCCGCAGGCTCTCTCACGGCAACGTCTACGCCCCCGAACGCATCGACGCCGCGCTGAGCAACTACTTCCGCCAGGGCAATCTCACGGCCCTGCGAGAACTCGCGCTGCTGTGGCTCGCGGACCAGGTCGACGCCGCGCTCGCGAAGTATCGCGCCGACCACGAGATCAGCGACACCTGGGAGGCCCGCGAGCGCGTCGCGGTCGCCGTCACCGGCGGCGCGGAGTCGGAGACGTTGGTGCGCAGGGCGTTTCGCATCGCGTCGCGATCCAGTGCCGAACTGATGGTCGTGCACGTCGTTCGCGGGGACGGTCTGACGGGGGTCTCGGCTCCGCAGATGGGCAGGATCCGCGAGCTCGCCGCGAGCCTCGGCGCCACCGTGCACACCGTGGCCGGCGAGGACGTGCCCGGCGCGCTGCTCGACTTCGCCCGCGAGATGAACGCCACCCAGCTCGTGCTCGGCACGTCGCGACGGTCCCGCTGGGCCCGCATCCTCGACGAGGGCATCGGCGCGACGACGGTGCAGCGCTCCGGCACGATCGACGTCCACCTCGTCACCCACGAACAGGCCGGGGGCGCGCCCGGGTGGCAACCGACCGCCCGGGAGCAGCGGGTTGCGTCGTGGCTCGCCGCGGTGGCGGTGCCCTCGGCGACGTGCGCCGTGGTGGCCCTGTTCCTCGACGGGTTCCTCGGCATCGCCGGGGAGAGCGCGCTGTTCTTCGTGGGCGTCGTGGCGGTGGCCCTGCTTGGGGGCGTCGTCCCCGCCGCGGCCTCGGCCATGCTGTCGGGCCTGCTGCTGAACTACTTCCTGGTGGCCCCCCGCCACAGCTTCACCATCGCCGATCCCGACAGCGCCGTCACGGTCCTGGTGCTGCTGCTCGTCGCGACCGCGGTGGCCGCACTGGTCGACCGGGCGGCCAAGCGCACCAGGGAGGCCAGGCGCGCGTCGCAGGAGGCCGAGCTGCTGGCACTGTTCGCCGGCTCGGTATTGCGTGGCGCCGACCTCGACACCCTCCTGGAACGGGTCCGTGAGACGTATTCTCAACGCGCAGTGAGCATCCTGCGCGAACGCGACGGCACCGGGCGGATCATCGCCAGCGTCGGCACCGATCCCTGCGTGGACGTCCAATCCGCCGACACGGCAATCGAAGTCGGCGACGACGAGTTCTGGATGCTGATGGGCGGACGGCAGCTGGCCGCCCGCGACCGGCGGGTGCTCACGGCCGTCGCCACGCAGGCGGCCGGTCTGGTGCGCCAGCGCGAACTGCTGGCCGAGGCCGGGCACGCCGAGGCGATCGCCCGCGCCGACGAACTGCGCCGCTCGCTACTGTCCGCCGTCAGCCACGACCTGCGCACGCCGCTGGCCGGGGCGAAGGCAGCGGTATCGAGCCTGCGCGCGGACGACGTCGGATTCTCCCCGGAGGACACCGCCGAGCTGCTCGCGACGGTCGAGGAGTCGATCGATCAGTTGACCGCGCTCGTCGGCAACCTGCTCGACTCCTCACGCCTAGCCGCCGGCGTCGTGCACCCGGAATTGCGCCGGGTCTACCTCGACGAGATCGTGCACCGCGCGCTCGTCGGATTGCCAAGGGGGACGACGGAATTGGGTCGCATCAAGGTCGACGTCGGCGACACCGCGGTGCTGGCCGACGGCGGGCTGCTGGAACGCGTGCTGGTCAACGTCGTCGACAATGCGACGCGGTACGCGCGCGACGGCATGGTCCGGGTGACGGCCGGTCGCGTGGGTGACCGCGTGCTGATCAGCGTCATCGACGAGGGCCCCGGCGTGCGACGCGATCTGGTCGACGAACTGTTCGCCCCCTTCCAGCGACTCGGCGACCACGACAACACCACCGGCGTCGGCCTCGGCCTCTCGGTGGCCAAGGGCTTCGTCGACGCCATGGGGGGGAGCATCTCCGCCACGGACACCCCCGGCGGCGGACTGACCGTCGAGATCGACTTGGCCGCAGCATGACTCGCGTACTGGTGATCGACGACGAGCCGCAGATCCTGCGCGCACTGCGCATCAACCTCTCGGTCCGCGGATACGAGGTCACGACCGCGGACACCGGCGCGAAGGCCCTGCGCGTCGCCGCCGAACACAAACCGGACGTCGTCGTGCTCGACCTCGGGCTGCCCGACATGTCCGGCATCGAGGTGCTCGAGGGGCTGCGCGGGTGGCTGACCGCACCGGTCATCGTGCTGTCGGCGCGCACCGACTCCTCGGACAAGGTGGAGGCCCTCGACGCCGGCGCCGACGACTACGTCACCAAGCCGTTCGGGATGGACGAGTTCCTGGCCCGCCTGCGGGCCGCGGTGCGTCGCGGCGCGGCCTCGGTGGAGACCGACGAGCCCGTCGTGGAGACCGCGGCGTTCACCGTCGACCTCGCCGGCAAGAAGGTGACCCGCCGGGGCGCCGAGGTACACCTGACGCCCACCGAGTGGGGCATGTTGGAGGTGCTGGTCCGCAACCGCGGCAAGCTCGTCGGCCGCGAGGAGCTGCTCAGGGAGGTGTGGGGACCCGCCTACGCCAAGGAGACCCACTACCTGCGGGTGTACCTCGCCCAACTGCGTCGCAAGCTGGAGGACGACCCGTCGCACCCGAGGCATCTGCTCACCGAGACCGGCATGGGGTACCGATTCGCCCAGTGAGGCGGCTACCGCGGCACCAGCAGGCGGCGTGCGACGTCGAGGAGCGGCTCGTACAGCGCCAGCAGGGCCTGCGGATCGTCGTCGACGAGGGCGTTGGTCACCAGCGTCGAGATGGCCGAGACCAGCGCCCGGCACGCGAAGCGGTCCTCGTCGCCGCGGGCGTCGAGCACGTGGGCGACCACCGCGACGAACTGGCGCTGCATCGTCAGCCGTTCGACCATCGCGTCGGCGCCGGCGGCGTAGACGCCCAGCAGGTACAGCCGCGACAGGGCGGGGTTGGTGGCCATCACGGTGAGGTAGGCGTGCAGCAGCGTCGCGAAGCGTTCCATGGGTGCGGCGCTGGCGGACGTATCCGCGACGGCCTCGATCACCGTCTGCTGCCTGCGGGCCCACCCGGCCATGAAGCAGTCCTGCTTGGAGCTGAACAATTCGTAGAACGTCTGCCGGGAGACGCCGGCCGCCTTGATGATGTCGGCCACGCTGGTGTCGTGGTAGCCGTTTGCTGACATCGCAGTCTCGAGCGCACCGAGGATGCGCGTGCGCTGATGGTCCTTGACCTCGTCGCGGCTTAGCCGCTGCCGCCCCGGCCGGAGTTGAGTGCTGATCTTGATGCCTTCGTCGCGTCGCACCTGGATGCTTGCCAGGCCGAATCCATTGTAGGTAGGCAGCTGGGAAGAAAAGCGATTGCGATCGATGAACAGTGGTGTCTATATTTGCTAGGACGGGCGGGTCCAGAAGGGGGGACTGGATCCGCCCGGTCCTCGGCACCGCGCTCGCGGGGCTAACCCGTCTCGGCCGCCAGCGCGACGAGGCGGGCGCGCACGACGTCCGGGCGTTCGTCGATGACGAAGTGTCCCGACTCGACGGGTTCGAAGGTGTAGTCGTCGGCCCGCGCGGTCGCCGGCGACGCCAGCGAGTGGTGCACCGCGAAGTCGGCCATCCCGAACACCGCGCGGATCGGCACGGATGTCCGTCTTACCTCGGGTTGCCTTGCCTGCGAACGCAATTCGTGCAGCAGGAAGGTCCGGTAGGTGTCGGTCGCCGTGCGGGCCACCACCGGGTCGCGGAATCGCTCGGCATATACGCGGGCATCGGCAGGTGAGATTCGGTGCGCCTTGGGACCGAAGGCGAAGACGACCCGCTCCAGGTACGGCGTCCGCTCCTGCAGGAACCTCCCGATCGACGCCACGAAGGGCTGATAGGCCAGGAACCGCCAGAAGTGCGGCAGGATCGTCCTGGGCGTCTGCCACGGATGGGCCATGTTCATCACCAGATAGCCGTCGAAGCGCTCCGGCGCCTTGAGCACCATGCGGTACCCGACGAACCCGCCCCAGTCGTGCCCGACGAGCAGCACCCGGTCCAATCCGAGCGCGTCCATCAGCGCCAGCACGTCGTCGGCGACGTCGTCCTTGGCCCACCGGTGCGGCGCGGGTCCCGACCAGCCGTAGCCGGGCAGGTCCGGAGCAATGATGCGCAACCCCTGCGGCGGATTCGCGAGCAGATCCCGATACACCCAGTGGTGCTGCGGCCAGCCGTGTAGCGCGAGCACCGGCCGACCGTCCTGCGGGCCGGATTCGGTGACGTGGAACCGCACACCACGCGCCTGCACGAACGACCGCCGTACCCCGTCGATCGGGGGAGCAAAACTAGTCATACGTCCAGGCTATGGGACCGCCGAAACCGCTACGCTCCCCGGTATGCCCGGGTACCGCGACCTGTTCGACGCCAGCATCGCCGACCCCGAGACGTTCTGGGCGCAGGCAGCGCAGGCGGTCACCTGGACCAGGGCGCCCCAGACGATCCTCGACGACTCCCGCCCCCCGTTCTACCGCTGGTTTCCCGACGGGGAGCTGAACACGTGCGCCAACGCCCTCGACCGCCACGTCGACGCAGGCCGCGGCGATCAGGCCGCCCTGATCTACGACTCACCCCTGACGGACGGCAAGCGCACCTTCACCTACCGGCAACTCCGCGACGAGACCGCGCGCTTCGCCGGCGTCCTGCGCGGTCTCGGCGTCGGCAAGGGCGACCGCGTCGTCATCTACCTGCCGATGGTGCCCGAGGCCGTCATCGCGATGCTGGCCTCGGCCCGCCTCGGCGCCGTGCACTCAGTGGTGTTCGGCGGGTTCGCGGCGCACGAACTCGCCGCGCGCATCGACGACGCGCGCCCGGCGGCGATCGTGACGGCGTCGTGCGGCATCGAGCCCACCCGCATCGTCGACTACAAGAGCATCGTCGACGCCGCGCTCGACCTCGCCGACCACGACACCCCGGCGTGCGTGGTCCTGCAGCGCGAGCAGGCCCCGTGCGAGCTCGTCGCCGGCAGGGACGTGGCGTGGACCGACGCGATGGCCGACGCCCAGCCCGTCGACCCGGTGCCCGTGGCCGCGACCGATCCGCTGTACGTGCTCTACACCTCCGGCACGACGGGCAAGCCCAAGGGCATCGTCCGCGACAACGGCGGCTACGCGGTCGCGCTGCTGTGGACCATGCGACACCTCTACGACGTCGCGCCGGGCGAGGTCTTCTGGACCGCGTCGGACGTCGGCTGGGTCGTCGGGCACTCCTACATCGTCTACGGCCCGCTGCTCGCCGGGGCGACGACGCTGCTCTACGAGGGCAAGCCGGTCGGCACCCCCGATGCCGGTGCGTACTGGCGCGTCGTCGCCGAACACGGGGTCAAGGCGCTGTTCTCGGCACCGACGGCGATCCGCGCCATCAAGAAGGACGATCCCGACGGCACGCACCTCGACCGCCACGATCTCTCGGGGCTGCGCTACCTGTTCCAGGCGGGCGAACGGCTCGACCCCGCCACCTACCACTGGGCCGTGGAGAAGCTGGGCATCCCCGTCGTCGACCACTGGTGGCAGACGGAGACGGGCTGGGCGATCGCGGGCGCGCCGATGGGCGTCGAGGCCATGCCGCTGAAGGCGGGTTCGGCCACCGTGCCGATGCCCGGCTTCGACGTGCACGTGCTGCGACCCGACGGAACCGATTGCGCGCCAGGGGAAGAGGGCTCGATCTGCGTCAAGCTGCCGCTGCCCCCGGGCACGCTGCCGACGCTGTGGGGTGACGACGAGCGCTTCGTCGCGTCCTACCTGTCGGCCTTCCCCGGCTACTACCTGTCGGGTGACGGGGGTCATTTCGACGAGGACGGCTACCTGTTCGTCATGGGTCGCACCGACGACGTCATCAACGTTGCAGGACACCGACTTTCGACGGGCGCGATCGAGGCGGTGCTGGCGACGCACCCGGCCGTCGCGGAGTGCGCCGTCATCGGGGCCGCCGACGACCTCAAGGGTCAGGTGCCGCGCGGCTTCGTCGTGCTCAAGTCGGGCGCCTCGGCCGACGGGCTGGTGGGCGAGTTGGTCTCGGCCGTGCGCAACACCATCGGCGCGGTCGCCGCCCTCAAACGCGTGGATGTCGTTGCGGCACTACCGAAGACGCGATCGGGAAAGATCCTGCGCAAGACGATGCGCGGGATCGCCGACGGCCGCGACGAGCCGGTGCCCTCGACCATCGAGGACATTGGGGTGCTGGAGGCGTTGACGCCGATCCTGCGATCGTGACGGGGCCCGCCGCGGTCGGACGCTAGCTGGCCTCGGCGGCCGGTTCGGCCTCGGCGCGCAACCAGCTCGGAAACGGCAGCGGGGCTTCCTCGGACCGGTTGCTGTCGGCGGCGAAGCACGCGAGGCTGGCGACGAAACTGAGCAGCGCGACGGCGCCGAGGGTGCCCGCGGTCGCGATGGCGCCGTTGCCCAGGGCCACGATGCCGATCACGGTGGCGACGACGGCCCCCAGCATGGTGAGCAGCCCGCTGGTGGCCAGGAACTCCGACGTCGGATCGTCGCCAGTGCGATTGCTGTGATCAGCCACGGTGTTGCCTCCCCTTCACGAGCCCACGCCTTCTCGGGCAGGCAGTCTTTACCCCGGGCCGAGGCCCGCAAAACCCGTCGGGCCCCGCTCAGGCGATCGACAGGACGATGCCGTCGAGGATGTCGTGCTCGCTGACGACCAACTCGGCGATGCCCGCGCGCTCGCCCAGGGCGCGGGCCAGCTCCTGCACGACGATGGCGCCTCCGCCGATGACGTCGACCCGGCCCTCGTGCATCGGGCCCAGCGCCGCGCGCTGGCTGCGGGTCATGGCCAGCAACTCGTCGCACACCCTCGTCAGGTCGCCGAAGCCGACCCGCGACAGATGGATGACGTCCGAGTCGTAGGCGACGAGGTTCATCGCCAGCGCCGCCAGCGTGGTCATGGTGCCCGCCACGCCGACCCACGTCCTGGCCCGCTCCACCGGCACGTCGGCGAACGCCGCGGCGAGCGCGTCGCGGACCACCGCGCGCGCATCGGCGATCTCGGCGGCCGTCGGCGGGTCGGACCTCAGGCACCGCTCGGTGAGCCGCACGCAGCCGATGTTCGCCGAGTGGCTCGCGTAGCCCATGGTCGCCGCCGGGGCGGCTCCGTCCACGTCGGTCGAGCCGAGCACCACCTCCGTCGACCCGCCACCCAGGTCGACGACCACGAAAGGCGCTGCCGCGGAATCGAGTTCACCGATGGCGCCGCGGAAGGACAGCTCGGCCTCCTCGGCGCCGGTGATGACCTCGGCGACGGCGCCGGGCACGGCGGCGCCGAGGACGTCGGCGGTCATCGCGAAGAACTCGTCGCGGTTGCCGGCGTCGCGGGTCGCCGACGTCGCCACCATCCGGACCGTCGGCACCTCGTGCTCCCGCAGCAGCGCGGCGTAGTCGACCAGCGCGGCGCGGGTCCGCTCCAGTGCGGCCTCGGCGAACCGGCCGGTGGCGTCGACGCCCTCGCCCAGTCGCACGATGCGCATCTCGCGGTGCACGTCGCGCACGCGCCCGTCCTCGACGTCGGCGATCAGCAACCGGATCGAGTTCGTCCCGCAGTCGACGGCCGCCACTCGGGTCATGCCCACACCTCTCGATCGATGATCCCGGCCATCGCGGGCTCGTCGGCCAGCACCGCGAGCGCCTCGTCGCCGAAGGGGTTCACGCCGGGACCCTTGGCCAACGCGTGCGCGATGACGACGTGCAGACACTTGACGCGGTCGGGCATGCCGCCGCCGGAGAACGTGGTGCCGAGCGGTTCGACGGCATCGCGCTCGGCGAGGTAGGACTCGTGGGCCCGGCGGTAGGCGGCCGCCAGGGCCTCGTCTGCGGCCAGCCGCTCGGTCATCTCGCGCATCAGGCCCGAGGACTCCAGCCGGCTGGCAGCCGCGGTCAGCGCGGGATGGGTCAGGTAGTACAACGTCGGAAAGGGCGTTCCGTCAGGCAGTTTCGGCGCCGTCTTCACGACGCCGGGCTGGCCGTTGGGGCAGCGATAGGCGATCTCCAGGACACCGCGCGGTTCACGGCCCAGCTGCTGGGCGACGGCGTCGAGATCGGCGGGGTCAACCACCGGGCGGCGGCGGTGGAGGGGGCGGCGGAGACTCCGGCGCGGGCGGCGGGCCCGGCGGCCCCGGCGGGGCAGGCGCCACGTCGAGACCCTGCGGGATCTGCGAAACCCCGTGCGGCGCATCGGCAATGGTGTGCCACAGCGTGGTGTACCAGGGTTGCCCGCTGGGCGGCTTGGCGGGATCGACGCCGGGCGCGGCGACCGGGGCCTCACCGCTCGGCGGCAGCTGCACCTGGTAGGGAATGTCGCCGGGCATCACGAAACCGAGGCGCTCGCGCGCCTGCGCCGCGATGTACACCGGATCGCCGAGCTTGATCTTCTGCTGCTGCAGATCGGCGATCTGCGAACGCAATTGGCTCTGCGCGTCGGCCAGCTGCTTGATCTCGGTGCGCTGCGAGAAGTACGTCCGCACCGGCCCCGCGATGGTGAGCGTCAGCACGCACACGACGACGGCGAGGATCGCCGCCCGGCGGGCCGCCGACCCCAGCCGTTGTTCGGACTGCTGTTCGGCGGACTCGGCGATCGACTGCCGGATCGGCTGGAGGATGCCGGTCGGGGTGTCGTCGTCCTCGAACTCGTCGGCGCCCGCCTCCGGTGCCGGACGCGGCTCGATCACCCGCGGTTCTCGCCGGATCGGGGATGCCCCACGCGGGCGACCGCCACCCTTGCCCGGACGGGACGCAGGTGCGCGCCGCCGCGGGTCGGGTCGCTTCGCGTCGGGCATGACCCTCGGCCTCCGAATTACCTTGTCTCGACGGAGAATCGGGGGAAGGCCAAGTCGCCGGCGTAGCGCGCGGCGTCACCCAGTTCCTCTTCGATGCGCAGCAGCTGGTTGTACTTGGCGACGCGCTCGCTGCGGGCCGGCGCACCGGTCTTGATCTGCCCGCTGCCCACGGCGACGGCGAGGTCGGCGATGGTGGTGTCCTCGGTCTCCCCGGAGCGGTGGCTCATCATGGTGCGGTAACCGTTGTTGTGCGCGAGCGCGACGGCGTCCAGAGTCTCGGTGAGCGTGCCGATCTGGTTGACCTTCACCAGCAGGGCGTTGGCGGCACCCTTGTCGATGCCCTCTTCGAGGCGTTCGGGATTGGTGACGAAGAGGTCGTCGCCGACGATCTGGATGCGGTCCCCGATCGCGGTGGTCAGCGATACCCAGCCGTCCCAATCGTCCTCGGACAGCGGGTCCTCGATCGACACCAGCGGGTAGGCGTCGAGCAGGTCGGCGTAGAAGTCGGCCATCTGCTCGGCGGTCCTGGTCTCCTTCTCGAAGGCGTAACCCTTGCCCTCGGTGTAGAACTCGGTGGCGGCGACGTCGAGCGCCAGCGCCACGTCGGCCCCCAGCGTCAAACCGGTGGCCTCGATGGCCGAACTGATCAGGTCGAGTGCGGCGCGGGTGCCTGCGATGTCGGGCGCGAAGCCGCCCTCGTCACCGAGACCGGTGGCCAGCCCCTGCTTCTTGAGCACCGACTTCAGCGAGTGATACACCTCGGCGCCCCAGCGCAGCGCCTCCCGGAAGGACGGCGCGCCGATCGGGGCGACCATGAACTCCTGCACGTCGACGCCGGTGTCGGCGTGCGCGCCGCCGTTGACGATGTTCATCATCGGCACGGGCAGGATGTGGGCGTTGGGCCCGCCGACGTAGCGGAACAGCGGCAGCGCCGCGGCGTCGGCGGCCGCCTTCGCCACGGCGAGGGACACCCCGAGGATCGCGTTCGCGCCGAGCCTCGACTTGTCGGCGGTCCCGTCGCAGTCGAGCAGCGCCTGGTCGACGAGCCGCTGGTCGTCGGCGTTGAGGCCGATCACCGCAGGCGCCAGTTCGTCGCCGACGGCCTTGACGGCCCGTTCGACGCCCTTGCCGCCGTAGCGGTCTCCCCCGTCGCGCAGTTCGACGGCCTCGTGCTCACCGGTCGACGCGCCCGACGGCACCGCGGCGCGGGCGGCCGAACCGTCGTCGAGAGCCACTTCGACCTCGACGGTCGGGTTGCCCCGGGAGTCGAGGATCTCTCGCGCTGCGATCTGCTCGATGACGGGCACTGACGTCTCCCTCGTGTCGGGGGGTGTTACGGACTTGCTTGCAAGGGCACAGCCTAGAGCGTCGCCTTGGCGGCTGCCGCCGCAGTCGCGGGCGGCGCTGGTTAGAGGGAGTGTCCCGCGGCGTAGGCGGTCGCCCAGTCGCGGACGGTGCGGGCGTACTGGTCAGACAGGTTGTAGGCGCGCAGCGCGTCCATCCAGCCGCGCGGCTTGCCGAGGTCCTTGCCGCGCCAGCACAGGTATCCGGCCGCCGACAGCGCCGCGTCGTCGATGTTGTCGGGGCTGATGACGCCGTCGTTGTTGGCGTCGACGCCGTACAGCCGCCACGTCTCGGGGATGAACTGCATGGGGCCCATCGCGCGGTCGAACAGCGGGTCGCCGTCGAGCTTGCCGCCGTCGGTGTCCGGGATCGCGAGGTTGCCCATCGTGCCGTCGAGCATGACGCCGCGGATGGGCGGGCGGACGTCCCCGTTGGGCAGCACCCGCGACCCGCCGTAGGTGCCGTGGTGGCTCTCGACCATCCCGATGCCCGCGAGCGTCGTCCAGGCGACGTGGCACTTCGGGTTCTCCACCTCGGCGACCCGCGCCGCGTACGCGTAGGCCTCGAGCGCCGTCACCGGGATGCCGAGGGCGGGCGCGCGCCGCGCGGCCCAGTCGTGCAACTGATCGGCGGGACGCCCCTTGGCGTGGGTGTCCACCTGCGGCACCGGATCCCCCGGCGGGGGCGGCACGCCCTCGGGGATGGGGATGCCCGCCTGCCACGAACACGAGGACGCCATCAGCAGGAACGCTGCCACGATCACCGTCACGGCCCGCAGCCAACGCACTGGCGACACCGGACTCCTCATCACGTTCAGATTCCGCGCACGCGGATGCGAGACGAATGTGTGCGCAGGCGAGCAGCACAACGACTTCCCGCCATCGTCCCATGCGTCCGCATCGTGCCTCGCGAACGGCGGTCCCGCGGTCGGGTGAGACGGCTTTGGTTACCTCGGCGGGCTTGCTAAGGTGAGCCACACCTAGCATTGGCAAGGCAATGCTTGGTTCACCAAGCCTGAGTAGCGAGGACGACACCATGACGGCCCTCTTGGACGCTCCCGCCACCGTGCTCGCCGCCGGCCCCAGCGTCTCCTCGCAGCTGTTCGGCAGCGCCCTCATCGGCGTGCGCGAGGGCCTCGAGGCCGCGATCGTCGTCACCATTCTGTTCGCATTCCTGGTCAAGTCCGGCCGCCGCGACGCGTGCAAGTGGGTGTGGCTCGGCGTCGGCGCCGCGATCGCCGCGACCGTCGCGGTCTTCCTCGCGATCCAGATCGGCCAGAACACCATCTCGGGCCTGGGCGCTGAGGCCATCGCCGGCGTCGCATCGCTGACGGCCGTCGCGATCGTCACGACGATGGTGCTCTGGATGCGCAAGGCCGCCGCAGGCATGTCCGGCCAGCTGCGCGGGGACATGGCGCGCGCGCTGGAGGCGGGCCCGCTCGCCGTGCTCGCGCTGTCGTTCCTCGCCGTGGGCCGCGAGGGCGTCGAGACCGCACTGTTCATGGTCGGCTTCGCCGAGGCCAAGACGCTGTGGCCGCTGACGGGCCTCATCGCCGGCGTCCTCGTCGCCGTCGCGATCGCCTACGCCATGTACCGGGGTGCGCTGCGGATCAACCTGGCGAAGTTCTTCAAGTACACCGGCGCGTTCCTCATCGTCGTCGCCGCGGGCATCCTCTCCTACGGCATCGGCGCGCTGCAGACCGTCGGGTGGCTGCCCGGGCTCGCGAGCCGACCGTTCGACATCAGCTCCTGGATGGACTGGTCGAGCTGGTACGGGCAGGTCGTCCAGGGCGTCTTCAACGTCACCCCGACGCCGACCTGGCTGCAATTCATCGGCTGGACGCTGTACCTCGTACTCGTCCTGTTGGTCTTCCTGCGCCCCACGCCGGCGCCGGTCACGCGGACGGACACCCCGCCCGCGGACACCCCCGCAACGAGCACATCCGAAAGGTCGACCAGGTGAACCCCTCCGAGAACGTCGCTCCCATCGCCGCGCGGGCAGGTATCGCTGCGGCGACCGCACTGCTGGCGGGCCTCTCGCTCGTCGGCTGCCAGGCCAAGGAGTCCACCCCCTCGGGCAGCACCTCCAGCGGTAGCGCGGCAGGCGACCAGATCACCGTGGCCGCCACCGACACCACGTGCGAGCTCTCCGGTACCAAGAGCGGTACCGGCCCGGCGACGTTCGTCGTCACCAACAACGGCACCAAGGTCACCGAGTTCTACGTCTACGGCGCGGGCGACCGGGTCATGGGCGAGGTCGAGAACATCTCCCCCGGACTGCAGCGCAAGCTCGTCGTGCAGCTGCCCGAGCCCGGCACCTATCAGACCGCCTGCAAGCCGGGCATGATCGGCGACGGCCTGCGCGGCGACTTCACGGTCACCGGCGACGCCGTCCAGATCGACACCGAGGGCAAGTTCAAGGAAGCCGCCGACAACTACAAGCGCTACGTCAACAGCCAGACCGATGCGCTGGTCCCGGCCGTCGACGCCTTCGTCGCGGCCGTCAAGGCCAGGGACGTCAACGCCGCCAAGGCCCAATTCCCGGTCGCGCGAACGTATTACGAGCGCATCGAGCCGGTCGCCGAGTCGTTCCCCGACGACCTCGACCCGCGCATCGACCTCCGCGAGGCCGACCTGGAGCCCGGC
The DNA here is from genome assembly GCF_010729665.1 of Mycolicibacterium madagascariense. NCBI lineage: Bacteria > Bacillati > Actinomycetota > Actinomycetes > Mycobacteriales > Mycobacteriaceae > Mycobacterium > Mycolicibacterium madagascariense. Next base: position 4,587,755 of record NZ_AP022610.1, read on the forward strand.
CAGAAGTGGACCGGCTTCCACGCCTTGGAGAAGCAACTCTGGGTGACCGGTCTGCAGCCCGACGCCAACGCGCTCGCCGACCAGCTGGTGGCCGACGTCAAGGAACTCGACGCGGGCGTCAAGGCACCCGGCTTCACGGTCGACTCCACCAAGATCGCCGGCGGCGCGCAGGGTCTGCTCGACGAGATCAGCAAGAGCAAGATCAGTGGCGAGGAGGACATCTTCAGCCACACCGACCTCTGGGACTTCAACGCCAACCTGCAGGGCAGCCAGACCGCGGTCGCCTCCGTGCGTCCCATCCTCGACGAGCGCGACGCCGACCTCGGCAAGAAGGTCGATCAGCGCTTCAGCGAGTCCGAGGCGCTGCTGGCGAAGTACCGCCAGGGCGATGGCTTCGTGCTGTACGACACCGTGACCGAGCCGCAGCGCCAGGAACTGTCGCGCTCGATCGACGCGCTGTCCAATGAGGTGAGCCAGGTGCAAGGTGTCATCGCACCCCAGTAATCCCCCCGGCGACGCGCCCGCCCCGAACCCACCGGAGGCGACGAACCGAGCCCTGTCGCGTCGAAAGCTGTTCGGCGCGGCCGGAGTTGGCGCGGCGGTGGTCGGGGCGGCCAGTGCGGGCGCGCTGGCCGGGCGGGCCTCGGCGTCCAACCCGGCGACCGGCGAGGTGCAGACCGAGGTGCCCTTCCGCGGCGAACGCCAGGCCGGCATCGTCACCGCCTCGCAGGACCGCATGCACTTCTGCGCTTTCGACGTCACCACCGACGACCGCTCCGAGGTGGTCGCGATGCTGCAGCAGTGGACGGCCATGGCCGAGCGGATGACGCGCGCCGAGGAGGCCGTCGAGCACGGCGCCGTCGGCCTCAACCCGTACGCTCCCCGCCGATACCGGTGAGGCGCTTGGCCTTTCACCGTCACAGCTGACGCTGACGATCGGGTTCGGGCCGTCCTTCTTCACCAAGGACGGCAAGGACCGCTTCGGCGTCGCCGACCGACGGCCCGCGGCGTTGATCGACATGCCGAAGTTCCCCAACGAGACGATGGACCCCGCCAGGAGCCACGGCGACATCTGCGTCCAGGCCTGCGCCAACGACCCGCAGGTCGCCGTGCACGCCATCAGGAACCTCGCCCGCGTCGCCTTCGGGACCGCGGCGGTGCGCTATTCGCAGCTGGGCTTCGGGCGCACCTCGTCGACCACCAGGGACCAGGCCACGCCGCGAAACCTGTTCGGCTTCAAGGACGGAACGGCGAACCTGAAGGCCGAGGACACCGCCGCGCTCGACCGGCACGTCTGGGTCGCCGATGGCGACGGGCCGGCGTGGATGACGGGCGGCACGTACCTCGTGACCCGCCGCATCCGGATGCGCATCGAGAGTTGGGACCGCACGACCCTGCTCGAACAGGAGCGGGTGATCGGCCGGTTGAAGGGCAGCGGTGCGCCGATCGGTCACGCCGACGAGTTCGCGGCGCTGGACCTGACCACCAAGAGTTCGAAGGGCACCCCGCTCATCGACACCGACGCCCACGTCCGCCTGGCGTCCAAGGAAAACCTCGGTGGCATCGAGATCCTCCGCCGCGGATACAACTTCACCGACGGCACCGACGGTTTCGGCCATCTCGACGCCGGCCTGTTCTTCATCGCGTTCGTGCGCGACCCGCGGACGTCCTTCGTCCCGATGCAGACCGCACTGTCCCGCAGCGACGCGCTCAACGAATACATCACCCACACGGGCACCGCGCTGTTCGCCTGCCCGCCGGGGCTGCGCGAGGGCGACGCGTCGGCCTACTGGGGCTCGACGCTGTTCTCCTGAAGCACGGGCTGCTCGGCGCCCGGCCAGTGCGCCCGCCACTCCTGCTCGGTGACCGTGCCGAGGCGGTCGTCGTCGAGTTCCCCGGCCACGTCGGAACCCCGCCTGCTCGCGATGACGTCCTGCTCGACCGTGCGCACCGTGTCCATGAACTCCAACGTCCGTGTGCGCAAGGCGTTCTCGGCATCCTCGCCCGGCACCAGCGTGATCGTGCGGAGCCCCTCGGGGATGAGGTCGGACGGCAGCCCGGCCGCCTCGACGCGCTCGAGCACCTTCTGCGTCAACGCCAGCGCGGGCTGGCCGGTCGGCACGTCGTCCACGCAGGACCGGCGCGCCTTGACCGCACTCTCGGTCGCCTTGCGCTCCTCCCACTGGGCGATCTGCTCTCCGAGCGAGATCGGTTCTCCCGCAAGCACTGCCGGCGCCCGGTTGCCGAGCTTGCGGACCAGCGAGTCCGCGACGTCGTCGATGCCGAAGGGCACCTCCAGCGCATCCTCGGCGATGCGCGCGTGGAACAGCACCTGCAGCAGCACGTCGCCGAGTTCCTCGCGCAACTCGGCGGGGTCGCCGCTGCGGACGGCGTCGAAGAGCTCGTAGGTCTCCTCCAGCAGGTACCGGCGCAGCGAATCGTGGGTCTGCTCGCTCTCCCACGGGCCCGACGTGCGCAACCGGTCCATGATCGCGACCGCGTCGACGAGCCGCTCCCCCGGCTTGGGCGCCGGCGCCGAGATGAGCTGGGCGCCCGCGGCCAGCCGGGCCCGCACCATCGGGTGCTCGGGGTCCGACGACAGCAGCACGGGCGCGTCCTCCCCGGTGTAGGCGGGCCGCGACGCCGGCAGCGACCACGGCACCCTGATCGGCATCTCCTCGGTGTATTGCACGTCGCCGGCGAGCAGCACGATCGCCTCCACCGGCACCATCGACGGGCGGCGGGGATCGACCAGCACGACGGTCATCGCGCGACACCTCCGCCGACGACGTCGACCTCGTTCTGCGCCCGACCGTCCAGCGCCAGCAGCAATCCGGCGACCACGCGCAACAATTCGGCGTCCCGGACGCGCGGCGCCCCCACGCCGTCACCGGCGCGCGGGATGGGCACCGTGATCGTCGACGTCGTCGCGCGGTACGTCGCCGACGGGTACATCCGCTTGAGCCGCATCTGCTGGGAATCCAGCAGGGTCAGCGGCGTGATGCGGATCGTCGACGCCGAGGGCGCCCCGACCTCGGTCACGCCGTACTTCTTGCACAGCAGCCGCAACCGGGCCACCGCGACGAGGAGTTCGGCGGCCTCCGGCAGCGGACCGTACCGGTCGATGAGCTCTTCGACGACGCCGGCGATCGCGGCGTCGTCCTGCGCGGCCGCGAGCCTGCGGTAGCCCTCCAGCCGCAGCCGATCGCTGCCGATGTAGTCCGGCGGCAGATGCGCGTCGACGGGCAGATCGATGCGGACCTCCTTCGGTTCCTCAACGGCGGCAACGGGATTCCCGTCGACCACGGCACGGTAGGCCTCGACCGCCTCGCCCACCAGCCGGACGTACAGGTCGAAGCCGACGCCGGCGACGTGACCGGACTGCTCGGCGCCGAGAACGTTTCCCGCACCGCGGATCTCGAGGTCCTTCATCGCGACCGCCATACCCGCCCCCAACTCGTTGTTCTGGGCGATGGTCGCAAGCCGGTCGTAGGCCGTCTCGGTCAGCGGCACCTCGGGCGGGTACAGGAAGTACGCGTAACCCCGCTCGCGGCTACGTCCGACGCGGCCGCGCAGCTGGTGCAGCTGGGACAACCCGAACGTGTCGGCCCGTTCGACGATGAGGGTGTTGGCATTCGAGATGTCCAGGCCCGTCTCGACGATCGTCGTGCAGACCAGGATGTCGTACTCCCGGTTCCAGAACCCCTCGACCGTGCGCTCGAGCGCCTCCTCGGGCATCTGCCCGTGCGCCACCACGACCCGGGCCTCGGGCACCAGCTGGCGCACCTTCGCCGCGGCCGCGTCGATCGAGCGCACCCGGTTGTGGATGTAGAACGCCTGCCCGTCGCGCAGCAGTTCGCGGCGCAGCGCGGCGGCCACCTGCTTGTCGTCATGGGGACCGACGTAGGTCAGCACCGGGAAGCGCTCCTCGGGCGGGGTGAGGATCGTCGACATCTCCCGGATGCCCGCGAGACTCATCTCGAGCGTGCGCGGGATCGGCGTGGCGCTCATCGTCAGCACGTCGACGTGGGTGCGCATCGACTTGATGTGCTCCTTGTGCTCGACGCCGAAGCGCTGTTCCTCGTCGACCACGACCAGACCGAGGTCCTTCCACGTGACGCCGGTCTGCAGCAGCCGGTGCGTGCCGATGACGATGTCGACCGAGCCATCCTTCATGCCCGCCAACACCTTTCGCGACTCGGCGTTGTCGGTGAACCGCGAGAGCCCCTTCACCGTCACCGGAAAACCCGCCATCCGGGACGTGAACGTCTGCAGGTGCTGGTCGGCCAGCAGCGTCGTCGGCACCAGCACCGCGACCTGCTTGCCGGCCTGCACGGCCTTGAACGCCGCCCGCACCGCGATCTCCGTCTTGCCGTAACCGACGTCACCGCAGATGACGCGGTCCATCGGGACGGGCTTCTCCATGTCGGCCTTGACCTCGGTGATGGCGGTCAGCTGATCCATGGTCTCGGTGAACCCGAACGCATCCTCCATCTCGGCCTGCCACGGGGTGTCGGGCCCGTAGGCGTAGCCGGGCGCGGCCTGGCGCTTGGCGTACAGCGTGACCAGTTCGCCGGCGATCTCGCGAACGGCCTTGCGCGCCTTGGTCTTCGTGTTGGTCCAGTCGCTGCCGCCGAGCTTGCTCAGCGTCGGTTCGGTGCCGCCGACGTAGCGCGACAGCTGGTCGAGTGAGTCCATCGGCACGAACAGCTTGTCCGACCCGCCGCCCCGCTTGGCCGAGGCGTACTCCAGCACCAGGTACTCGCGGCGCGCGCCCCCGATGGTGCGCTCCACCATCTCGACGAAGCGGCCGATGCCGTGCTGATCGTGCACGACGAGGTCGCCTGCGGTCAGCGCCAGCGGGTCGACGACGTTGCGGCGCTTGGCCGCCAGGCGCTTGCCCTCCGGCGCGGTGGCCCGGTTGCCGGTCAGATCGGTCTCGGTGATGACGACGAGGTTGGCGCCGGGCAGGATCACGCCGTCGTGCAGCGGGCCCTTCAGCACGCCGACGACGCCGGGCTTGGGCACGTCCCCGGGCGCGAGAATGGCTGCGGCCGTGTCGGATTCGCCGAGCTGCTCGACGACCCGGTTGGCGGTGCCCGTGCCGGGGGTGACGACCGCGGCCAGCCCGCCGGTCAGCACGTGGGCCCGCAGCATCGCGAACATCTCGTCCAGACCGTTCTGCTGCCCGCGCGCCGACGGCGCCGCCTTGACGTCGAGTTCGAGGGCATCGGGGTTGCCCAGCTGACTCAGCGTCCACCACGGGTGGCCGCCGGCCTCGGCACCGGCGCGCACGTCGGCGAGCTCGCGGAAGCCCGACCCGCCCAGCTGTCCGACGTCGATGGGGGCGTCGGCACCCATCGCCGCCACCGACCACGACGCCTCGAGGAACTCCTGGCCCGTCTTGATCAGGTCGGCCGCGCGGGTGCGCACCTTCTCGGGGTCGCAGATCAACACCGGGGCCGCCGCGGGCAGGTGATCGGTCAGCAGCGACAGCTCGGTCGGGCGCAGCACGGGCAGCAGCGCCTCCATGCCGTCGACCGGGATGCCCTCGCCGAGCTTGGCCAGCATGTCCCCGACCGTCCCGGTGACGCGGTCGACGTCGTGGGGTTGGTCGACCGACAGCGCCGCCGCCCGCCGACGGACCTCCTCGGTGAGCAGCAGCTCGCGGCACGGCACGGCGATCAGGGTCTGCACCGCGGCGTCGGGCAGCGAGCGCTGATCGGCGACGGCGAACATCCGCATCTCGCTGACCTCGTCACCCCAGAACTCGATGCGCACGGGATGCTCGGCCGTCGGCGCGAACACGTCGAGGATGCCGCCGCGGACCGCGAACTCACCGCGCTTGCCCACCATGTCGACCCGCGTGTAGGCCAGCTCGACCAGGCGCGTCAGGAGGCCGTCGAAGTCGGTCTCCTCGCCGACGGTCAGGATGACCGGCTCGATGTCGGCGAGATCCGGCGCCATCGGCTGCAGCAGCGACCGCGCCGTCGTCACGACCACCCGCAGCGGCCCGCCGAACCGCGCGTCGTCGGGGTTGTTCAACCGCCGCAGCACCATCATCCGCGCACCGACGGTCTCGACCCCCGGCGACAGGCGTTCGTGCGGCAGCGTCTCCCACGACGGGAACATCGCGACCGCGTCGCCGAGCACCGCGCGCAGTTCGGCGGTCAGGTCGTCGGCCTCCCGACCGGTCGCGGTGACGACGAGCAGCGGGCCCGCGTCGGCGAGCGCGGCGGCGACGAACAGGCGGGCGGGCGCAGGCCCGACGAGCGCCATCTCGGCGACGCCGTCGGCTGCCCGCCGGGTCAGCTCGGCCAGACCGGGATCGGACAGCGCGAGACGGACCAGGCCCGCCATCGGGGTCTGGACATGGGGGTGCCCCGAGGTGGTCATCGTCCATCCATCCTAGTCACTGCCATCGAGTGGCCACGTACCCGCCGGAGTCGTCGAAAATGCGTGCGACGACTGGCCATTCGAGAGTCACTGTTGGTCGTGCAGCTCCGGGTCGGCCTCCAGATGCGTCAACCCGTTCCACATCAGGTTCACCAGGTGCGCGGCGACGACTTCCTTCTTCGGTTCCCGGGTGTCGAGCCACCACTGCGCCGTCATCGAGACCGATCCGACCAGGGCCTGGGCGTAGAGCGGCGCCAGTTGAGGATCGAGACCGCGGCGGGCGAAGTCACCGGCCAGGATCGAGGAGACCTGGCTCACGGCGTCGTTCAGCAGGCTCGAGTACGTGCCCGACGCGATGCTGGCCGGGGAGTCTCTGATGAGGATGCGGAAACCGTCGGTGCGTTCCTCGACGTAGGTCAGCAGCGCGAGCGCCACCCTCTCGACCCGCACCCGCGACCTGTTGTTGGTCAGCGACGAGGTGATGCCGTCCAGCAGCGCCGACATCTCGCGGTCGACGACCACTGCGTAGAGGCCCTCCTTGCCGCCGAAGTGCTCGTAGACGACGGGCTTGGACACGTTGGCCCGCTGCGCGATCTCCTCGATCGACGTCGCGTCGTATCCGCGCTCGGCGAACAGCGACTTGGCGATCTCGATCAGCTGCTGGCGGCGTTCGCTACCGGTCATGCGCGCGCGTGGGGGCCGCGCTTCCTTCTCCGGTGCCGCCACGACTGCGAGCCTAGCTGCCGGCCCGTCGACTAAAGTCATCCCCGCAGTCCGTCGTGGTGTAATCGGCAGCACCTCTGATTTTGGTTCAGATAGTTCAGGTTCGAGTCCTGGCGACGGAGCACACGGGGCACGACGGGGCTCCCGCATTTCCCGGTCTCGGCGCACTGAGCGTCGGCAGCGCCGCTGAGCGCGCCGACATCCACGAAGGAGGCCACATGACGACACGAGGCGACACCGCGGTCATCGTCCTGGCGGCGGGCGCGGGCACGCGGATGCAGTCCGACGTGCCCAAGGTCCTGCACACCCTGGCCGGGCGCAGCATGCTCGCGCACGCCCTGCACGCCGTCGCGAAGGTCTCCCCGCAGCACCTGGTCGTCGTCGTCGGCACCGAACGCGAACGCGTCGCCGCGGCCGTCGCCAGCCTCGCCGACGACCTCGGCCGCCCCATCGACGTCGCCGTACAGGACCGCCAGCTCGGCACCGGGCACGCGGTCGGCTGCGGGCTGGCCGCGCTGCCCGAGGACTTCACCGGCACGGTCGTGGTGACCGCCGGTGACGTCCCGCTGCTGGACGCCGAGACGCTGGCCGGGCTCGTCGACGCCCACGCCGCGCAGTCCGCCGCCGCGACGCTGCTGACCACGACGCTGCCCGACCCCACCGGCTACGGCCGCATCATGCGCACCCAGGACGGCGAGGTCACCAGCATCGTCGAGCAGGCCGACGCGTCGCCGTCGCAGCTGGCGATCCACGAGGTGAACGCCGCCGTCTACGCGTTCGACGCGGCCGCGCTGCGATCGGCGCTGACCAAGCTCAGCGCCGACAACGCCCAGGGCGAGCTGTACCTGACCGACGCCATCGAGATCTTCCGCCGCGACGGCCTGCGCGTGCTGGGCCGCCACGTCGACGACAGCGCACTGGTGGCCGGCGTCAACGATCGCGTACAGCTCGCCGACCTGCACCGCGAGCTCAACCGGCGCCTCGTCGCCCGGCTGCAGCGCAGCGGCGTCAGCATCGTCGACCCGGCCACGACGTGGATCGACGTCGACGTCACGGTCGGCCGCGACACCGTCGTCGCCCCCGGCACCCAGCTGCTGGGCACGACGCGCGTCGGCGCGCGCTGTCAGATCGGCCCCGACACGACGCTGACGGGCGTCGTCGTCGGTGAAGGCGCCACCGTGATCCGCACCCAGGGGTCGTCGTCGGTGATCGGCGACGGCGCCGTCGTCGGCCCGTTCGCGTTCCTGCGGCCGGGCACCGTGCTGGGCGCCGAGGGCAAGATCGGCACCTTCGTCGAGACGAAGAACGCGACCATCGGCGCGGGCACCAAGGTGCCGCACCTGACCTACGTCGGGGATGCCGACATCGGCGAGCACAGCAACATCGGCGCGTCGAGTGTGTTCGTGAACTACGACGGAGAGACCAAGCGCCGCACCACGATTGGCTCGCACGTCCGCACCGGATCGGACACCATGTTCGTCGCCCCCGTCACCATCGGCGACGGCGCCTACACCGGCGCGGGGACCGTCGTGCGCGAGGACGTCCCACCCGGCGCGCTGGCCGTCTCGGCGGGTCCGCAGCGCAACATCGAGGGCTGGGTGACGCGCAAGCGGCCCGGCAGCGCGTCGGCCGTCGCGGCCGGGAACGCCGACCACGCCGACACCTGACGTTGGCTTTGCGGTAACCCGGCCACCGGCGCTCAGATCCCGTACGTACGATCTACCCGTATCGATCCCCGACGGCAAAGGCAGCTCACGTGGCCACGGACTGGACCGACAACCGCAAGAACCTGATGCTCTTCTCGGGCCGCGCGCACCCCGAGCTGGCCGAGCAGGTCGCCAAGGAACTCGACGTCGCCGTCACCGCGCAGACCGCGCGTGACTTCGCCAACGGCGAGATCTTCGTCCGCTTCGACGAGTCGGTCCGCGGCTGCGACGCGTTCGTCCTGCAGTCCCATCCGGCACCGCTGAACAAGTGGTTGATGGAGCAGCTGCTGATGATCGACGCGCTCAAGCGCGGCAGCGCCAAGCGCATCACGGCCATCCTGCCGTTCTATCCCTATGCGCGACAGGACAAGAAGCACCGCGGCCGCGAGCCCATCTCGGCCCGGCTCGTCGCCGACCTGCTCAAGACCGCCGGCGCCGATCGCATCGTCTCCGTCGACCTGCACACCGACCAGATCCAGGGCTTCTTCGACGGCCCCGTCGACCACATGCGCGGACAGGCGCTGCTGTGCGGGTACATCGGCGACAACTACCGCGACCACGACCTGGTGGTCGTCTCGCCCGACTCGGGCCGCGTCCGCGTGGCGGAGAAGTGGGCGGACTCCCTCGGCGGCGTTCCACTGGCCTTCATCCACAAGACCCGCGATCCCCTGGTGCCCAACCAGGTCAAGTCCAACCGCGTCGTCGGCGACGTGCGCGGCAAGACGTGCATCCTCACCGACGACATGATCGACACCGGCGGGACCATCGCCGGCGCGGTCAAGCTGCTCAAGCAGGACGGCGCCGCCGACGTCATCATCGCCGCGACGCACGGCGTGCTGTCCGACCCGGCGCGCGACCGGCTGGCCGAGAGCGGCGCGCGCGAGGTCGTCGTCACCAACACGCTGCCGATCGGTGACGACAAGATGTTCCCTCAGCTCACGGTGCTGTCGATCGCACCGCTGCTGGCCAGCACCATCCGCGCGGTCTTCGAGAACGGTTCGGTGACGGGGCTGTTCGACGGGGATGCCTGAGATGTCCTCGCACGCCGACGCCCGCGTGGTGTCGTGACACCGGTTCGCCGCGGCGCCGCTGCACTCGCGATGGTGCTCGCCGTCGCCGGCTGCCACGCCGGTGCCGGCGGTTCCGAGGCCTCGTCCTCGTCGTCCACCACGCCCACGTCGAGCACGGCGTCCCTGCCCGCGCTGACCCCGGCGCCACCCGCGCCGCCACCGGCCGGCCAGCCCGCCACGTTCCGCGACTACCTGGCCTCGATCAACGTCACCGGCCAACCCACGCCCTTCGACAAGGCCACCGGGTTGTCGGTCACCGTGCCCGTGCCCGACGGGTGGGCGCGCACCGGCGATCCGATGTTCTCCACCGGCATCGAATACGTGCAGCCGACGGGCTCCGCCGGCTCGCTGCCGTCGGTCACCCTGATGGCGATCCGGCTGATCGGCGACTTCGACCCCCGGGAGGCGATCAAGCACGCCAACCTCGACGCGCTACCCCCCGGCTGCACCGACGTCACCGAGTCCTTCGACGACTACGACGGGTTCCCGTCCGCCGCCGCGCAGGGCACGCTCGCCAACGCCGAGCACTACAGCCGGATCGTGCTGGCCGACGTGCCGTCGGCGTCCGCCCGCTACCTGGTGCAGATGACGGTGACCACGAAGTCCGACCAGCCGATCGCGCAGTCGCCCCCACTGAGCGAGATCGTCTCGGGATTCAAGGTGGCCGTGTCGTGAGACCGGCCCGACTGCGACTGGCCGGAGCCGGGCTCGCCGTCGCGGTGGGGCTGGTCGGGTGCGGCACCTCGGAACCGGACTACCGGTCGATCTGGACGACGCCGACGTCGGCCGCTCCCACCAGCAGCGCCGCGGCGGAGAAGCCGATCTCGCTGTCGACGTACCTCGAGAATGCCGGCGTCAACGGCGTGCCCATCGCACCGGACAAACTGACCGACCTGGTCGTGTCAGTACCGCAGCCGCCGGGATGGGCGCCCTACTTCAGCCCGAAGCTGTCGCCGGGGACCCGCACCATCGCCAAGGGCGACACCTACCCGACCGCGATGCTGCTGGTCTTCCGGCTCGACGGCCCCTTCGACGTGAAGGACGCCCTCAAGCACGCCAACGGCGACGCCCTGCTGTCGAAGGACTTCACCCAACTCAACGCCTCCACCGCCGACTTCAGGGGTTTCCCGTCGTCGATGATCGAGGGCACCTACGACCTCAACGGCCAGCGCATGCAGAGCTACAACCGCATCGTCTTCGCGACCGGCACTCCCCCGCGGCCCAACGTGCCCGGCCTGACCTACCTCGTCCAGCTCACGGTGACCTCCTTCGCCGACCAAGCCAAGGCCGACGGGCCGGACGTCGAGGCCATCATCAAGGGCTTCACCGTCACCGCGAAGTAGACGTTCTCTAGGCTGGGCGCATGAGTGACTGGACAGCGTCGAACCTGCCGTCGTTCGAGGGGCGCACGGTCATCGTGACCGGTGCGAACAGTGGACTCGGCGAGGTGACCGCGCGGGAGTTGGCCAGGGTCGGCGCCAAGGTCATCGTGGCGGTGCGCAATCTCGACAAGGGCAGGGCCGCCGCGGCGGGCATGACCGGTGACGTCGAGGTGCGCCCGCTCGACCTGCAGAACCTGGCCTCGGTGCGCGCCTTCGCCGACGGCGTCGAGCAGGTGGACGTGCTGATCAACAACGCGGGCATCATGGCCGTGCCGTACGCGAGGACCGTCGACGGCTTCGAGAGTCAGATCGGCACCAACCACCTCGGCCACTTCGCCCTGACCAACCTGCTGCTGCCCAAGATCGGCGACCGGGTCGTCACGGTGTCCTCGATGCTGCACCTGCTCGGCAAGATCAGCCTCAAGGACCTCAACTGGACGTCGCGGCCCTACTCCGCGTGGCTGGCCTACGGACAGGCCAAGCTGGCGAACCTGTTGTTCAGCAAGGAGTTACAGCGCAGGCTCGACGCCGCGGACTCCGTCGTGACCGCCCAGTCCGCCCACCCCGGCTACTCGGCGACCAACCTGCAGGGCCACGCCGCGGGCAGGTTCAGCGCCGCGATGATGGCTCTGGGCAACAAGGTGGCGACCGACGCCGACTTCGGCGCCAGGCAGACGCTCTTCGCGGCGTCGCAGGAGCTGCCCGGCGACAGCTTCATCGGTCCGAAGTTCGGCATGGCCGGGCCCACCGGGCTGACCGCGCGCAGCCCGCTGGCCCGCAACGCGACGACGGCGACGAAGCTGTGGGAGCTGTCCGAGCAGCTCACCGGCACCGAATTTCCGCTCTGAGACGGTTCTGCGCTAACCTGGCTCTCGATCACGGCGAGGGTGGACCCGCGGGTGCACCGTTATCGACGGGAACCGATTCGCAGCCCGGCTGCTTCTCAACGCCCCTCACCGTGCCATTAACGGTATGACAGGGAGCGATGCACATGGCCAAGACAGCGGCCCACGCCACGAACAATCTGACCGCCGAGGTCCGGACGAAGACCGGCAAGGGCGCCTCGCGCCAGGCCCGCCGTGACGGCAAGGTGCCCGCGGTGCTCTACGGCCACGGCTCCGATCCGCAGCACCTGACGCTGCCGGCCCGCGAATTCGCCGCCGTGCTGCGCAATTTCGGCACCAACGCCGTCCTCACCCTGGACATCGACGGCAAGGAAGCCCTCGCGTTGCCCAAGCAGATCGAGATCCACCCGATCCGTCGCAACATCCAGCACGTCGACCTCATCATCGTGCGCCGCGGTGAGAAGGTGACCGTCGAGGTCAACGTCGTCGTCGAGGGCGACGCGGGCCCCGACACCCTGGTCAACCAGGAGTCCAACACCATCGAGATCGAGTCCGACGCCATGTCGATCCCCGAGAGCCTGACCCTCTCGGTCGAGGGCATCCCCGCCGGCACGCAGTTCCTCGCCTCGCAGGTGCCGCTGCCCGACGGCGTCACGCTGGTCTCCGACCCCGAACTGCTGGTCGTCAACGTGATCCCGGCGCCGACCGCCGCGGACCTCGAGGCCGAGGGTGCCGGCGAGGCCGTCGACGAGCCCGCCGCCGCCGAGGAGAGCGCGGCCGAGGACGAGGGGTCCGCGGACTCCGAGTCCGAATAGGGTTCTGAGGTGGCCGAGCCGCTTCTGGTGGTCGGCCTTGGCAATCCCGGACCGCGGTATGAGACGACCCGCCACAACGTGGGCTTCCTCGTCGCCGACGTCCTGGCCGACCGTCTCGGCTCGGACTTCAAGGTGCACAAGAAGTCTGGTGCCCTACTGACCACGGGTCGTCTCGGCGGCCGGTCGGTGGTGCTGGCCAAGCCGCGGGTGTTCATGAACGAATCGGGACGCCAGGTCGGCCCGCTGGCCAAGTTCCACTCCGTGGCGCCCGCCGACGTCATCACCATCCACGACGAGCTCGACATCGACTTCGGTCGTATCCGGCTCAAACTGGGCGGCGGCGAAGGCGGTCACAACGGCCTGCGGTCGGTGGCATCGGCGTTGGGCACCAGGGACTTTCAGCGCGTGCGGGTCGGCATCGGCCGCCCGCCCGGCCGCAAGGACCCCGCGACGTTCGTGCTGGAGAACTTCACCGCCGCCGAACGCCCCGAGCTCGGCCTGCTGGTCGAGCACGCCGCCGACGCCACCGAGCTGTTGATTCAGGTGGGTCTGGAGGCCGCGCAGAACACCGTCCACGCCTGGGGCTGAGTTCCTCCCGCGAGCAGACGCAAAGGGCCCTCAATTGCGGTGTGTCAGGGCCCTTTACGTCTGCTCGCGGGGCTTAGGTGCGGCCGGAGATCCCGCTGTCGACCACCTTCGTCGGCTTGTGCGGGTAACGCTTCTCGGCGTGCGCCTTGGCCGCCGAGTTCGGCAGCACGTAGAGCGTCTCGCGCTTGGCCTGCAGCGGTTTGAGCACCAGGTCCATGAAACCCTTGCGGTCGTCGAGGAACGGCTCGATGACGTCCTCCCCCGCCGGGCAGACCGCGAGGCAGTAGGCGGCCTTGTAGTTCGCCTTGAACGACAGGCTCTGCCACATCGACGCGTTCTCCGAATCCGTGACGCGCGAACGGAAGTCGGCGGCATCGGTGCTGTCGGCGATGGTCTGGACGTAGTCGGTGAAGCCGCCCATGAACTCGCGGTAGTTGTGCACCGAGCAGGCGACGAAGTCGAACTCACCGTCCTTGCCGATCGCGCCCACCGGGCAGGCCGCCACACAGAGCTTGCACTCCAGACAGGGCGAATAGTCCAGCGGCTCACCGTAACTCGACACGGGTGCGTCGACGAGGATCGTCGCGAGCAGGATGAAGTTGCCGAACTTCGGGTGGATCACGTTGCGGTGGATGCCCATGACGCCCAGCCCGGACGCCACCGCCACGGGCTTGTGCGCCACGACCCAGATGCGGCCGGGGAACCGATCCATCTCCATGGGGAAGGTCGCCGACGGGTTGAGGGCGCGGTGCCCGGCGTCCTGCAGCGCGCGGGTGATGCGGTGCGCGGCCTCGTTGATGATCTCGCCGGTGCGGTGAAACTCCTGGTTGGCGACGCTGCGGGCGGGTGAGCGGACGTTGTCGCGGTTCATCCGCACCACCAGCGAGATGAAGCTCTTCGCCCCCGGCAGGGCCCCTTCGACGTGTTCACGCTCGGACGCGAGATTGGGGTTGTCGACGCTGGCGAAGGCGACGTCGTCGGCACCGGCCGCCAGGCAGAGCTCCCGCAGCCAGTCGGCGTCGATGACGCCCGGCGGATCCGTCTTGCGACCCCGCATCTTCCGAACGGTCGGGTGGTCGGCGAGTCGTCCGGAGATGCGGTCCGTCATGCTAGGTATAGTACATAGAACCTAGCTCCGTGCAAGGCGTGAGATCAGTCCGACGTACGACGGGCGTAGGCGCGCAACGCGAAGGGCGCCAGCACGGCCGTCATCACCAGCGACCACAGGATGGTCGCGATCACCGGATGGTGCAGCGGTAGCTGAGCCGCCGCCGGCGCCGCCGGACCGTTGCCCCACAGCTCCCGCATCGCCTGCGCCAGGGACGACACCGGGTTCCACTCGGCGATCACCCGCAGCCACCGCGGCATCGGCTCGGTGGGGGCGAACGTGTTGGCCAGGAACGTGATCGGGAACAACACGGTGAACATCACCCCGTTGACCGCCTCCACCGAGCGCATCAGCGACCCGACGAGGATGCCGAACCAGATGATGCCGAACCCGAACACCAGGATGAGCGCGAACGCCAGTACCGCGTCGAGCAGACCGCCGCGGATGCGCCACCCGATGCACAACCCGGTGACCGCCATGACGACGACCCCGATCGACGAGTGCAGCAGGCTGGCCACGCTGCGACCGATGAGCATCGACGACCGCCGGATGGGCAGCGACCGGAACCGGTCGATGATCCCCTTCTCCACGTCGGCGGTGATGCCCGAGGCGACGACGAACGCCGTGAACACGATGGTCTGCGCCTGGATGCCCGGCAGCAGGAATTCGCGATAGGACGCCCCGCCGGTGTTGGCGATCGACGCCCCGAACACGAACGCGAACAGCAGCACGAACATGATCGGCTGCACGGTCACGTCACTGAGCATCTCGGGCATGCGCTTGGTGTGAATCATGTTGCGCTTGACCATGATCCAGGACTGGCGGGCGATGGAGGTCTGGTGGGTGACGGGACGGGCGGTCATGTCCGGCTCTCCTTCGACTGGTCGTCCTCGGCGCGGTGGCCGGTCAGCGAGAGGAACACGTCGTCCAGACTGGGCCTGGACAATCCGATGTCGTCGACCTCGATGCCGGCGTCCTGCAGCCAGCCCGCGACGCGCGTCATGTCCGCAATGCCCTCGGCCGCCGCGGTGAGCTGGCGCGCGCCGGCGTCGACGTGCACCTCGGCGCCCGCCTTGGCCATCAGCTCGCGGGCGGGCGACAGATCCTCCGCGTGCGAGACGGTGACGACGAGGCTGGCCCGACCCGCCTGCTGCTTGAGCTGCCACGGCGTCCCCTTGGCGATGATGCGGCCGCGGTCCATGACGACGATGTCGTCGGCCAGCTGGTCGGCCTCCTCGAGGTACTGGGTGGTGAGCAGTAGCGTGGTGCCGCCAGACACCAACTCGCGCAACACGTCCCACAGATCGATGCGACTGCGTGGATCCAGACCCGTGGTCGGCTCGTCGAGGAACAGCACCGGCGGCGCCGCGATCAGACTGACCGCCAGGTCGATGCGCCGTCTCATGCCACCCGAGTAGGACTTGACGGGCCGGTCGGCGGCATCGGCGATCGAGAAGCGTTCCAGCAGTTCGTCTCCCAGCCGGGCGACGTCACGGCGGCCGATGCCGTACAGCGCGCCGATCATCCGGATGTTCTCCCGGCCGGTGAGCAGTTCGTCGACCGTGGCGGCCTGACCGGTGAGACCCATGTTGGCCCGCACCAGGGCCGGTTGGTTGCGCACGTCGTAGCCGGCGACCCTGGCGGTGCCACTCGTCGGCTCCGACAGCGTCGTCATCATGCGGACGGTGGTGGTCTTGCCCGCGCCGTTGGGGCCGAGCAGCCCGAGCACCGTTCCCTGCGGCACGGCGAAGCTCACTCCGTCGACGGCGAGGTGATCGCCGAAGCGCTTGACGAGATCGATCGCCTCGATGGCTGGGCCCTGCGAAGTCGGCGGGGTCATGGGCTCACGTTATCCGGCCGCGGCGACATCCCCGCCGAGCAGACGCAAACGGCCCTGAAATGGCCCAATTGAGGGCCCTTTGCGTCTGCTCGCGGGGGTTGTTACGTGACCAGCGACACCGAGTTGGCGCGGCGCAGCTTGCCCGACGGGGTCTTGGGGATGGTGCCCGGGCCGAGCACGACGACGTTGCGGGGCCGCACGTCGACCTCGGTGACGACCTCGTGGGCGACCTGGTGCTCGATGCGGCGCACCTCGACCGGGTCCTCCCACGCGTTGGACTCCACGGCGACGGCGAACGTCTCCCGCGAGTGGCCCGCGTCGAGCCGGACGGCGACGGCGCAGCCGGGGCGCACGCCCTTGACGCGACCCGCGGCGCGTTCGATGTCGGTCGGGTAGATGTTGCGGCCCGCCATGATGATGACGTCCTTGACGCGGCCGCACACCACGATGTGGCCGTTCTCCATCTGGTAGCCGAGGTCGCCGGTGTCATACCAGCCGTGCTGGTCCTGCGCGGGCAGGAAGCCACCCATCGTGATGTAGCCCGGGGTCAGCGACTCGCCGCGCAGCTCGATGACGCCGACGCCGCGGGCGGGCATGATCTCGCCGTGCTCGTCGACGACGCGCGCTTCGAGGTCGCGCAGCAGCGGTCCGAGCGACGCGAGCCGCCGCGTGTTGCCCTTGGTCGACGGCACGGCCCGGCGCAGCGCGGCCAGCAGGTCGGCGTCGACCTCGTCGACCACCAGGCCCGCCCCACACTCGGAGAAGGACACCGCGAGCGTCGTCTCGGCCATGCCGTAGGCGGGCAGGATCGCCTTGGGCGACAGCCCGAACGGCTTGCCCGCGTCGAGGAGGTCCTCGACGTCGGCGGGCTCGACGGGCTCGGCGCCCGACAGCGCGAACCGCAGCGTCGACAGGTCGAACTGACCGGGCTCGGCCTGGTTGCGCAACCGCTTGGCGAACAGCGCGTAGGCGAAGTTGGGCGCCGCGGTCATCGTGCCCTTGTACTTGTCGATGAGCTTGGCCCACAGCAGGGTGTCGCGCAGGAAGTCCATCGGCGTGACCTTGACCAGCTCGGCGCCGAAGTACATCGGGATGGTGAGGAAGCCGACCATGCCCATGTCGTGGAAGCAGGGCAGCCAGCTGACCATGACGTCCTTGTTGACGTCGTACTGCGCGCCGATGAACATGGCCTCGGCGTTGGAGTAGATGTTGCGGTGCGTGATCTGCACGGCCTTCGGCGAACCGGTGGAACCGGACGTCAGCTGCATCAGCGCGAGGTCGTCCTCGTCGGTCTCGACGGGATCGATCGGGTCGGCCTGCAGCAGGTCGCCGATCTTGAGGACCTTGATGCCCTTCTCCTCCAGCACGGGGATCGCGACGAGGAACGGCTCGGAGATGACGACGGCCGTCGCCTCGATCATCCCGATCACGTTCATGGTGTCCTCGGCCCATACGACCAGGTCGGTGCGCGGCGTCGGCTGGTGCAGCATCGTCAGGCTGGCGCCGCGCATCCACAGCGCCTGGGCCGTCGGGGCGATCTCGACGGGGTAGCCGGCCAGCACGCCGATCGCATCCCCGGGACCGACGCCCGCCGCGGCCAGACCGCCGGCGATGCGCCGGGCGCGCTCGTGGACCTCACCCCAGGTGTGCCGCACCGGCTCGTACGGTTCACCGGTGACCATGCCGGTCGTGACCGTCGCCGCGTTGCGGTACATCTTCTCGGTAAACCTGCTCACGACAACCTCCTGGGTCTGAGGAGCCCGGCGTCGACTCCTGCGCTGGCCACTGGATCAGCCCACGTGCCGACGCGCATTCCATGCTCCCCCCGTTCGGGCGTGCGTTCCACGAGGGACGCGCACACGATTGGGGTGCGGTTTCGTCTCGAAACGGGTGTCGGCCGACGGTTGGCCGTCCGACGCTTCGATGGTGCTGCGGCACATCTTCTCGAACCGGTGCAGCCGCTGCGTGCTCCGCCCCCGAAGGCCCTGGTGGGGGAAGTCGTCATGTCGCACTCGCTGCCGCTGGCTGTCACCGCCGCTTATCTTAAGAGACTCTTAAGTAACTGCCAAACCGTTTCGCCGAATGAGGCGTGTGTCACACCGTGCGCGACGGCGAGGGAACCACCCGCGCACCGTGGACCGGGCCGCTCGCCGCGCGGACCGTGCGACACACGCCGGCACCGGACAACTGCACCCCGACGTCGATCGCGGCCGACGCCGTCGGGCAGAGGAACGCACACGTCGGCCCCGACCCGGAGACGATGCCGGCCAGTGCCCCGGCGTCGACGCCGGCCCGCAGCGTCCGGCGCAAGGTGGCGTCCAGGCTCAGCGCCGCCGGTTGCAAGTCGTTGCCAAGCAGGGGTGCCAGCTGGTGGGGATCCCCCGAGGCGAGCGCTGCCAGCAACGGCTCGGGATCGGTCAGCCTGGTGGGCTGATCCCGCGTCGGATCCACCCGCAGCCGGTCGATCTCGCCGAACACCCTCGGCGTCGAGAGACCGCTGTCGGCGAACGCCAGCACCCAGTGGAAGGTGTTGCGCGCCAACACCGTCGCGAGCTGCTCGCCGCGCCCGGTGCCCAACGCGGTCCCGCCGTGCAGCGCGAACGGCACGTCACTGCCCAGCCGCGCGGCCAGCGCGTGCAGGTCGCGCCGCGGGACGCCGAGCTCCCACAGCGCGTTCATCGCGACGAGCACGGCCGCGGCGTCGGCGCTGCCACCGGCCATGCCCCCCGCGACCGGGATGCACTTCTCGATGGAGATGGCGACGTCGGGCGCCCGTCCGACGTGCTCGGCCATCAGCTCCGCCGCCTGCCACGCCAGGTTGCGCGCATCCGTGGGCAGGCCCTCGCTGCCCTCACCGGTCATCTCCAGGGACAGCACGTCGGCGTCGCGCACGGTGATCTCGTCGAACAGCGAGACGGCGTGGAACACCGTCGTCAGTTCGTGATAGGCGTCGTCGCGCAGGTCTCCGACCGCGAGGTACAGATTGACCTTGCCGGGAACGCGCACCGTGATCGACCCGGTGGACACCCATTCGGCAGCGGTGTCGGACTGAGGCACGACACGACAGTAACGTCGCCGCGCCACAGCGGGTACGAAAGTGGTGAGATACCCCTCGTTGATCCCGCCGCTCGGCAACCACTGGCCGGATACCGTAGGGGCTCACGCTAGTGTTTGCTCGCAAGCTGTGTCAAGAATCACTCGGGAGCCGCCGCCGGCACACCGTCGGCGCGCTCGAACGTGACTGCGAGGATGCTGTCGGACGATGGACACGGGCGAGCGGTACTTCGGGGACTACGCGGTCGAGAGCGTCGCCGGCCGCGGCGGATCCGCGACGGTCTACCGCGCGCACCACCTCTCGACGCCGGACCGTCCCGTGGCGCTCAAGGTGCTCGACGACCACCACCGCGACCCCGCCCACCTGACCCGGCTGCGGCGCGAATTCGACTTCGCCAGACGGGCCGCCGGACCCCACGTCGTCACGATGTACGAGTGCGGGCCGGACTGGCTCGCCATGCAGTACGTCGCGGGCGGGACGGTGACGGTCCTGACGTCGCGCACCGATCGGCTGCTGGCACTCGCGCAGATCGCGGGCGCCCTGGACCGCGCCCACGCGCTGGGGATCGTGCACTGCGACGTCAAGCCGACGAACATCCTCGTCTGCGAGGACTTCTGGGACGGCGGGGCGGTCCTCACCGACTTCGGCATCGCCCGCGCCGTCACCGATCAGACCGACCACCGGCCCGCGCACGTCGAGGCGTCGCTGCCCTACGTCGCACCCGAGGTGCTGCGGGGCCAGCCCCCCTCACCGGCGTCCGACGAGTACGCCCTGGCGTGCACCGTCGTCGAACTCCTGACCGGCGCGCCGCCGTTCACGGCGACCACGTCGATGGCGTTGGTCTCGGCCCACCTCAACCGCCGGGTGCCGCAGTACTCGCACCGCATCGAGTGGATACCGCGGGCCTTCGACTCGATCCTCGCCAAGGCGATGGCCAAGACGCCCGAGCTGCGCTACCAGTCCTGTTCGGAATTCCTGGCTTTGGTGGCCCGCGCCATCCGTTGACCTGGGCCCCAACGACGTAACTCAAGATTTACCGCGCACAGCGACGACACGGCAACTTTCCAGCTAGCGTCGACCAATGACGACGGAATCGCCGAGCGCATATGACAATTCAGCACTGGCCCACGAGGAGGAGGGTTACGACAAGGGCCTCAAGCCCCGTCAGGTGCAGATGATCGCGATCGGCGGAGCCATCGGCACCGGCCTGTTCATGGGGGCCGGCGGGCGACTCGCCTCCGCGGGGCCCGGCCTGTTCATCGTCTACGCCATCTGCGGCGTGTTCGTGTTCTTCATCCTGCGGGCCCTCGGCGAGCTGGTCCTGCACCGCCCGTCGTCGGGGTCGTTCGTCTCCTACGCGCGCGAATTCCTCGGTGAGAAGGCCGCTTACGTGGCCGGCTGGATGTACTTCTTCAACTGGGCGTGCACGTCGATCGTCGACGTCACGGCCATCGCGCTGTACATGCACTACTGGGGGACCTTCAAGGCCATCCCGCAGTGGTTGATCGCGCTGATCGCCCTCGTCATCGTGCTGACCATCAACATGATCTCGGTCAAGTGGTTCGGTGAGATGGAGTTCTGGGCCGCGTTGATCAAAGTCGTTGCGCTGGTGACGTTCCTCGTCGTCGGCATCGTCTACCTCGCCGGTCGCTTCAAGGTCGATGGCGCCCCCACCGGCCCGTCGGTCATCACCGACCACGGGGGCATCCTGCCCAACGGCGTGCTGGCCCTGGTCGTCATCACCTCGGGCGTCATCTTCGCCTATGCCGCAGTCGAACTCGTCGGCACCGCGGCGGGCGAGACGGAGAATCCGGCCAAGATCATGCCGCGTGCCATCAACTCGGTGATCCTGCGCATCGCGATCTTCTACGTGGGCTCCCTGGTCCTGCTGGCCCTGCTGCTGCCGTTCACCTCCTACAAGGCGGGCACCAGTCCCTTCGTGACGTTCTTCTCCAGCATCGGCGTGCCCGCCGCGGGCGACATCATGAACTTCGTGGTGCTGACGGCGGCCCTGTCGAGCCTCAATGCCGGGCTGTACTCGACGGGTCGCATCCTGCGGTCGATGTCGATGAACGGCAGCGCCCCGAAGTTCACCGCGAAGATGTCCAGCCGCGGGGTGCCGTGGGCGGGCATCGCACTGACCGCCTGCTTCACCGTCGTCGGCGTGTTCCTGAACCTGGTGGTGCCCGCGGAGGCGTTCAACATCGCGCTGGACCTGTCGGCGCTCGGCATCATCGCCTCGTGGGCGACCATCGTGATCTGCCAGATCCAGCTGTACCGCTGGTCGCAGAAGGGCATCCTGGAGCGGCCCAGCTTCCGGCTCTTCGCCACGCCCTACACCAGCTACGCCACGCTGCTGTTCCTACTCGCCGTGACCGTGCTGATGTGCATCGAGAACTACTGGAACGCGGTCGCGCTGGTCGTGATCGTCCCCGCGCTCGTCGGCGGCTGGTACCTGGTGCGTGGCCGCGTCCTGTCCGCGGCTCAGGAACGCGTCGGGATCACCGGCAACTACCCGGTGTACGCCGAGACGCCGCTGCAGGCCGAATACCTGGCCAGGGACCGGCAGGACAAGGCCCCGCACGACGAGGGCTGACGGGCCCCCGCCCACATGACGGGCCCCGCCCGACAGCTGACGGGGCCGCCCGGCCTACCGACGTCCGCGTGTACTCAGTACACGCGGACGTTCGGCGCCTGGGGGGCGTCGATCTGGCCGGAACGCTGCAGCAGTCGGACGAAGTCGGCGATGCCGAGCGTCTCCCCGCGGCGGGCGGGATCGATGCTCGCCGACAGCAGGCGCTCGGCGGACTCGTTGCCCGACCCGGCCCATTCGGCGAACGCGTTGCGCGAGGTCTTGCGGCGCTGCGCGAAGGCGATGTCGATGAGCTCGAAGACCTGGTTGCGGAAGGCGTCGTCCGTCGGCCATGGCGAGGTCTCGTACCGGTCGATGCGGACCAGCCCGGAGTACACCCGGGGAATCGGCCAGAACACCGTCGGGGAGACCATGCCGTGCCGCCGCACGTTTCCGTAGAAGCGGATCTTGGCGCTGGGGACGCCGTAGTCCTTGCCGCCCGGTTCGGCCGCGAGCCGCTCGGCGACCTCGGCCTGCACCATCACCATGACGGTGCGGATCGTCGGGAACGAGGCGAGCAGGTGCAGCAGCGCGGGCACCGCGACGTTGTACGGCAGGTTCGCGACGAGCGCGGTGGGCTGCTCGTCGAGGTCGGACGGCATCAGGTCCAACACGTCACTGTTGAGGACCGTGAGCCTGCCGATTTCGCTGTGGGAGTGGTCAGCAACCGTCTTGGGGAGTTGGCGCGCCAACACGGGGTCGATCTCGACGGCCGTCACCTTGGAACCGCGATCGAGCAGCGCCAACGTCAGGGAGCCCAGGCCAGGGCCCACCTCGAGCACCACGTCGTTCCGGTTGACTCCGGAAGCCGACACGATGCGGCGCACGGTGTTGGCGTCGTGGACGAAGTTCTGCCCAAACGCCTTACGTGGCCGGAACTCGAGTTCCTTCGCCAAGTGTCTTATCTCGGTCCGCCCGAGTAGCCGAATCGTCAGCGCACACCAACCCTTCCACTACACACGGGCCATGCCCCCCAACCTTGGCGGGCCCGAGTGACCTCAGCAATCGCGATCTGCTCTTCTCTCGTAGCTTGATCGGCTCGCTGAGCATACCGCAAACCCCCGTTCCGCTCCCACGTGTTTTGGTCAAATTGCACTCCGCCGTAGAAACCGTTACCTGAGTTGGTGGCCCAGTTACCTCCAGCTTCGCAGCGTGACAAGGCGTCCCAGGCGGCTCCCTGGGATACCGGAGGCACCTCCGTGCCGGGTTTGGCACCGACCCGGACGACCCCGTCACGCGCCGGAACGACCACGACATTGGCTACTGGCAGTCTCCCGGTCTCCACACCATTGACCGTCGCGACGGCAAACGTGACGTTCTGAGTGCCCGGCGTTCCGGGGTCCAGGACGACCTGCCGGCTCATGTTCATGGTCACGTCGGGGATCTGTTTTTCGACCGGCGCCAGCGGCACCGTGTCGGTCTCCTTGGCCACCCGGATCCTGGTGACCTGGATCTGCATCCCGTCCGTGACCGGGGAACTCGCGGCGGGCACCACCGTGTCACTTTGCTGTAGCGGCACGCCGGCGGCCTCGAGGAACCCGGCCACGTTGGCCGCCGCCAGCCGGACGGTACTGATGACCCCACCGTCGTCGATCTGGGCGGTCCGCGCGCCCACGACCGGCAGCGACATGCCCTCCAGGGGCACGCGACTGCCGCGCGACGCGGCCGCGGGGGCGGTGTCGGTCAGCGACAGCTGCTTGAGCGCCTCCTGCACGGTGCCCGCCGTGGTCCACACCTGACGACTGTTCCTGCCGTCGACCGAGATCTGCAGGGGACGGCTGCGCCGCAGCACGATGTTCTCCGCGTCGTGCACCGGAGTGCCCGCCGCGGGATAGAGGTCGTCACGATCGCCGACGTCGAAACCGTTCTCCCGAACGACGTCGATGACGCGCGACTTCATCGTCGACACCGTCACCGACGACCCGTCGACCGTCAGCGTCACCGTCTTGCGCGTGACGACGGCGTACCCGCCGGCGAACGTCAGAGCGACCAGCAGGGCCGCCACCCACAGCCGCAGATGCGGCGAACGTGCTTCATGGAGTCTGTGCAACAAGTTCAAAGAAACATCCCGACTATCGGACCAGCGACGTCGTCGCGCTTGCGGCTGGTCTCATTGACACCAGGACGGTAACGAAGTCACCAGATCCGAGCAACTTGCGCTCACCTGCGGATTCCGTAGATTCGCGACGCGTTCTCCCAGGTCTCCCGCGCCAGCTCGGCGGCGGGCCTGCCCACGAGCTCGGACAATGCCCGCACGGTGTAGGGCAGACAGTACGACTCGTTCGGCGCGCCGCGGAACGGATGCGGCGTCAGAAACGGCGCGTCGGTCTCGACGAGGAGCTGGCTCGCGGGGATCAGCGCGGCGGCCTCGCGCAGCTCTCTGGCGTTGCGGAAGCTGACGGTGCCCGACAGGCTCAGCAGCCAGCCGGCCTCGACGCAGGTGCGGGCCATCTCGGCGCCGGAGGAGAAGCAGTGGAAGATCACCACCTCCGGCGCGCCCTCCGCGGCGAGCACGTCGAGGACCGCGGCGTCGGCGTCGCGATTGTGGATCATCAGCGGCTTGCCGGTGCGCTTGGCCAGGTCGATGTGCCAGGCGAACGCGTCGCGCTGCTCGGCAGGCGTCGCGCAGCCGTCGAGGCGGCCGGGCCAGTACAGGTCCATCCCGGTCTCGCCGATCGCCACCACGCGCTCCCCCGCGGCCAGCCGTTCCAGCTCCGCCCTGGCGTCGTCGGTGAGTGCGTTGGCCCGGGTGGGGTGCAGCGCCACCGCGGCGTACACCCGCGGGTCCCAGTCGGCGGCCGCCGCCGCCCAGCGGGCCGAGTCGAGATCGTCGGCGATCGTGACGACCGCCTCGACGCCGACGGCCTGGGCCCGGTCCAGGATGACCCGGACGTCGTCGGCGTCGACCGCCCCGCACGCGTCGAGATGGGTGTGGGCGTCGATGAGCCGGCCGACGGGCTCCGGCGGGGGCGGCGGCTCGGCCCGCCTGCGGTCACGACTCACCGGCAACACCTTAAGGTGACGGGGTCATGAGTGAGCCCTTCTACGTCACCACCGCCATCGCGTACCCCAACGGTGCGCCGCACATCGGGCACGCCTACGAGTACGTCGCGACCGACGCGATCGCCCGGTTCAAGCGCCTCGACGGATTCGACGTGCGCTACCTCACCGGCACCGACGAGCACGGCCTCAAGATGGCGCAGACCGCGGCCGCCGAGGGCATTCCGACCGCCGAGCTCGCCCGGCGCAACTCCGACGCGTTCGAGGCGATGCAGGAGAAGCTCGGCATCTCCTTCGACCGGTTCATCCGCACGACCGACCCCGATCACGTCGAGGCGTCGATCGCGATCTGGCGCGCCATGGACGCCAACGGCGACATCTACCTCGACTCTTACTCCGGCTGGTACTCCGTGCGCGACGAGCGGTTCTTCGCCGAGGACGAGCTCGAGGTGCTCGCCGACGGGACGCGGGTGGCCGCCGAGACGGGCACCCCGGTCACGTGGACCGAGGAGCAGACCTACTTCTTCCGTCTGTCGGCCTACGCCGATCGGCTGCTGGCGCACTACGAGGCCCACCCCGAGTTCATCGGGCCCGACGTCCGGCGCAACGAGATCGTCAGCTTCGTCTCCGGCGGCCTGCGCGACCTGTCGATCTCGCGCACCACGTTCGACTGGGGCGTGCAGGTCCCCGACCACCCCGACCACGTCATGTACGTGTGGGTCGACGCCCTGACCAACTACCTGACCGGCGCGGGCTACCCGGACACGTCGTCGGAGGCCTACCGCCGCTACTGGCCCGCCGATCTGCACATGATCGGCAAGGACATCATCCGCTTCCACGCCGTCTACTGGCCGGCGTTCCTCATGTCGGCGGGGCTCGAGCTGCCCAAGCGGGTGTTCGCCCACGGCTTCCTGTTCAACAGCGGCGAGAAGATGAGCAAGTCGGTCGGCAACGTCGTCGACCCCGTCGCGCTGGTCGACGCGTTCGGACTGGACCAGGTGCGCTACTTCCTGCTGCGCGAGGTGCCGTTCGGACAGGACGGCAGCTACAGCGAGGACGGCATCGTCAGCCGGATCAACACCGACCTCGCCAACGAGCTGGGCAACCTGGCGCAGCGGTCGCTGTCGATGGTGAACAAGAACCTCGGCGGCGCCGTCCCGCAGCCGGGTCCGCTCACCGCCGACGACACCGCGCTGCTGGCGCTCGCCGACGGGTTGTTGGAGAAGGTCCGCGCCCACTTCGACGGGCAGGCCATGCACCTCGCGCTGGAGGCGATCTGGCTGATGCTCGGCGCCGCCAACCGCTACTTCTCCGCGCAGGAGCCGTGGGTGTTGCGCAAGTCCGCCGACGACGCCGACCAGGACCGCTTTAGGACGACGCTGTACACGACGCTCGAGGTCGTACGGATCGCGGCGCTGCTGGTGCAGCCCGTGATGCCGGGCTCGGCGAGCCGGCTGCTCGACCTGTTGGGCCAGCCCGCCGACGCGCGGCAGTTCACCGACGTCGCGACCCGCATCGCGCCGGGGACCGCGCTGCCGACGCCCCAGGGCGTGTTCCCCCGCCACCAGGTGGAGTGACCCGCGCCGCACTCGCGGCGCGAGATGTCACACTTCGTCGGCCGGAGGTGTCTGAAGGGGCATGACCACACCCGAAGAACATCCCAACGCACACACCACCGTCGTCGTCGTGGGCGGCGGGTATGCCGGCGTCGTCGCGGCCAACCGCCTGCGCGTCGACCCCGGCGTCGCCGTCACCCTCGTCAACCCGCGGCCCGCCTTCGTCGAGCGGATCCGGCTGCACCAGCTCCTCACCGGGTCCGACGACGCGCGCGTCGACTACGCCCACGTGCTGTCCGCCGACGTCCGCCTGCTCGTCGACACCGCGGACCGCATCGACGCGTCAACGCGCACCGTGGCGCTCGGCTCCGGGGCGACGATCGGATATGACTACCTCGTCTACGCCGTCGGCAGCACCGGGGCCGCCGACGTGCCCGGCGTCGCGGCGTTCGCCCGCTCCGTCTCGGACTGGGAGTCGGCGCAGGCGCTGCGGGCGGCGCTGGCCCGGATCGACCCCGGTGCGCCGGTCGTCGTCGTCGGCGCGGGCCCGACGGGCATCGAGACGGCGGCCGAACTCGCCGAGCAGGGGCGGGCCGTCACGCTGGTGTGCGGCGGTGTGCTCGGCCCGTACTTCGCGGCGCCGGCCCGACGGGCGGTGGCCCGCCGGATGCGCACGTTGGGCGTGACCGTCGTCGAGGGGCCGGGCACCACGGCCGTCGAGGTGCGCGCGGACGCGGTGCGACTGGCCGACGGTCGCCTGCTGCCCAGCGCCATCACCATCTGGACGGCCGGTTTCGACGTGCCCGACCTCGCGGCCCGCAGCGGTCTGACGACCGACGCCGTCGGGCGGTTGCTGACGGATGAGACGCTGACGAGCGTGGACAGCCCATTCGTCGTCGCGGCGGGCGACGCCGCGACGCCGTCGGGTCAGCCGCTGCGGATGAGCTGCCAGGCGGCCATGCCCCTCGGCGCACAGGCGGCCAACACGGTGCTCAGCCGCATCGCGGGCACGCCACCCGCGACGGTCGAGCAGGCGTTCACCGGGCAGTGCGTCAGCCTGGGCCGCCGGGGTGCCGTCGTCCAGCTGGCGCATCTCGACGATCGAGTCATGCCGGTGTACCTCGGCGGGCGCGCCGCCGCGGCGGTCAAGGAACTGGTGTGCAGGGGCACGATCGCGTTCCTCGCCCGAGAGGCCCGCACGCCCGGCTCCTACGTCTGGCTCAAGGGCGGCAAGCGGGCCAATAGCCTGGCGGCCGTCGAGAGCGCGCCCGCGCGATGAGCACCGACGAGCACGCCGAGCGGTTCACCGCCCTGCGACCGCTGCTGTTCACCATCGCCTACGAAATACTCGGCAGCGCAACCGAATCCGACGACGTACTGCAGGAGAGCTACCTGCGGTGGGCGCAGGTCGACCTGACCCGCGTGCGCGACACCAAGGCCTATCTCGCCCAACTCGTCACCCGCCAGGCGCTCAACGCCCTGCGGTCGGCCGCCCGCAGGCGCGAGGACTACGTCGGGCCGTGGCTGCCCGAGCCGCTCCTGCTCGACGGCGGCGACCCGTCCTCGGACGTGGTGCTCGCGGAGTCGGTGTCGATGGCCATGATGGTCGTCCTCGAAACGCTCGGCCCCGACGAGCGGGCGGTGTTCGTGCTACGCGAGGTGTTCGGCTTCGGGCACGACGACATCGCCGCGACGCTCGGCAAGTCCGTGGCCGCGGTCCGTCAGATGGCCCACCGCGCGCGGGCGCACGTGCAGGCGCGGCGCAGGCGGTTCGAGCCCGTCGACCCCGTGCGGTCCCACGAGCTCACCGCCCGGTTCTTCGCGGCCGCGGCCACCGGTGAGGTCGAGCCGCTGCTGGCGATGCTCGCGCCCGACGTCGTGTGGACCGCCGACAGCGACGGCAAGGCCAGCGCGGCTCGCAGGCCGATCGTCGGCGCGGACCGGGTGGCCCGATTGGTCGTCGGCCTGACCCGGCTCGTCGGCGAGGGCGTCCGTCTGGAGCCCGGGTTCTACAACGGCGCTCCCGCGCTGGTGCTCTACGACGACGACCGGCTGGAGGGGATCGTCCTCGTCGAGATCACCGACGGCCTCATCACGAACTTCTATGCCATGCGCAACCCCGAGAAGCTGGGTGGGGTGACGGTCGCCAGGGAGATAGCCCGCACGTGACAGGCTAGGGCCCGTGCGGGTCGAGCGAATCAGCGTGTCGCGCAGCGCTCCGGACGTGCTGCGCGTCCTCGCGGCCGCCACGGCGACGCTGGGGCTGCCCTCGCCCGCCGCCCTCACCGGCAGCTGGTTCGGCTCGCGCGCGGTGATCGCGCCGAGCGTCGCGATCGCCCCCGTCGACCCCACCGCGGTGTTCGACGTGGGTCCCGGAACGCCGGGCCGGGTCGTCGGCGGAGGGTGGATCGGGTACCTGTCCTACCCCGACGGGGGCAGCCTCGGCGGGGGCGCACGCATCCCCGTCGCGGCCGGCGGCTGGACCGATCACGTGCTGCGCCTGGCCGACGACGGTGCCTGGTGGTACGAAAGCCTTTCTGGTGCACCGCTTCCCGATTGGATCGCGCGAGCGCTCGCAGCCGAGCCGCCCGCAGCGGCCTGTCACGTCGACTGGGACGACGCCGACCGCGAGACGCACCGCGCCGGCGTGCTGGCCTGCCTGGACGCCATCGGCGCGGGCGAGGTGTACCAGGCCTGCGTGTGCACGCAGTTCCGCGGTCGGGTGACCGGCTCCCCCGTCGACTTCTTCGCCGACGCCGTGACCCGGACCGGCCCCGCGCGCGCCGCGTTCGTGGCGGCCGACTGGGGTGCGGTGGCGTCGTTGTCGCCGGAGTCGTTCCTCCGCCGCACCGGGGACGTCGTCACCTCGAGCCCGATCAAGGGCACGCTGCCGCTCGACGAGCCGCCCTCGGCGTTGCTCGCATCGGCCAAGGACGTCGCTGAGAACGTCATGATCGTCGACCTCGTCCGCAACGACCTCGGCCGGGTCGCCGTCACCGGATCGGTCACCGTGCCCGAGCTGCTGCGGGTGCACCGCGCGCCCGGCGTGTGGCATCTGGTCTCGACGGTGGCGGCCCGGGTCGATCCCGCCGTGCCCATGTCGACCCTGCTCGACGCGACCTTCCCGCCGGCCTCGGTCACGGGCACGCCGAAGGGCCGCGCCCGTCGGCTGCTGGCCTCCTGGGAACCCCATCGTCGCGGAATCTATTGCGGCACAGTCGGTTTGGCGTCACCACTGGCGGGCACCGAACTCAACGTCGCGATCCGCACCGTGGAGTTCGACGCGGCGGGCAACGCGGTGCTCGGCGTCGGCGGCGGCATCACGGCCGACTCGGATCCCGACGCCGAGTGGCGGGAGTGCCTGCACAAGGCGGCCCCGATCCTCGCGGGTTCCTCACTGCCGCGCGCGCAGGACCGCGTCGTAGAGGTCACGACGTGACGGTGCGCCGGGGTTCGCGGCGATCACCTCGGCGCACGCGTCCTTGACCCCGGCGCCGGCGTCGACCCTGGCGACGACCTCGGCGACCAGCTCGTCGACGTCCACCCGCGCGACGGCGCCTGCCACGACGACGGTGATCTCGCCGAGGACGCCGTCGGCGGCCCACTCCGCGAGCTCGCCGAGCGTCCCGCGCCTCACCTCCTCGTGGGTCTTGGTCAGCTCGCGGCACACGACGGCCTGGCGATCTGCGCCGAGGCGCGCCGCCGCGTCGCGCAGGCATTCGGCGAGCCGGCGGGGCGACTCGAAGAACACCCACGTCCGCGGCTCGGCGGCGAGCGCGCCGAACCACGTCAGGCGCGCGGCGTGCTTGCGCGGCGCGAAACCCTCGAAGCAGAACCGGTCGCACGGCAGGCCCGAGACCGCGAGCGCGGTCGTCACGGCCGACGGCCCCGGCAGGCACTCCACCCGCTGCCCGGCCGCGACGCACGCCGTCACCAGCCGGTAGCCAGGATCGCTGACCAGCGGCATCCCCGCGTCGCTCACCACTAGGACGGTCGCGCCCGCCGCGATCTCCTCGACGAGCCACGGCACCCGCGCGGCCTCGTTCTGGTCGAAGAAGCTGACCACTTTGCCCGACGGCGTCACGTCCAGTGTCTGCGCCAGCGTGCGGATGCGCCGGGTGTCCTCCGCGGCTACGACGTCCGCGCTCCGAAGCGCCGCGACGAGTCGTGCGGAGGCGTCTCCGGCCTGGCCCAACGGCGTCGCGGCCAGGAGCAGTCGACCGGTCGTCACGAGAAACAGAATACGATCGCTAGCGTGACCGCCCCGCCCATCGAGCCCGACGTGGCCGCCACCGACGGTGCCGCCGCGGTCCCGGTGATCAGCCCGGGGCCCTTGATGCCCGTCGGCGAGTTCGGACCGCTGGACCGGATGCAGGGCTGGGCCATGACGTCGGTCATCATGGCGCTCGCGACGCTGACGCGGTTCCTGAACCTCGGGTCGCCCACCGACGACGGCACGCCGATATTCGACGAGAAGCACTACGCGCCGCAGGCCTGGCAGATGCTCGGCAACCACGGCGTCGAGGACAACCCCGGCTACGGCCTGGTGGTGCATCCGCCCGCAGGCAAGGAACTGCTCGCCATCGGTGAGGCGATGTTCGGCTACGACGGGCTGGGCTGGCGGTTCTCCGGAGCCGTGTGCGGCGTCATCCTGGTGGTGCTCGTCGCCCGGATCGTCCGGCGGATCACCCGCTCGACGCTCATCGGCGGCATCGCCGGGCTCCTGCTCATCGTCGACGGCGTGAGCTTCGTCATCGCCCGGACTGCCCTGCTGGACATCTTCCTGACCCTGTTCGTGGTGGCGGCCTTCGGAGCGCTGATCGTCGACCGCGACGACGTGCGCGAGCGGATGCACCGCGCGTTGCTCGAGGGGCGCATCGCGCAGACGCCGTGGGGGCCACGGCTGGGTGTGCGCTGGTGGCGCTTCGGCGCGGGGGTCCTGCTGGGGCTCGCGGTCGCGGTCAAGTGGTCCGGGCTCTACTACGTGCTGTTCTTCGGCCTGATGACGTTGGCGTTCGACGTGGCGGCGCGCCGCCAGTACCGCGTGCCGCGGCCCTGGATGGGAACGCTGCGTCGCGACGTCGGACCGCTGGCCTACGTGTTCGGCCTCATCCCCCTCGGCGTGTACCTGGCGTCGTATGCGCCGTGGTTCGCGTCGGAGACGGCGATCGACCGCCACCAGGAGGGTCTGGCGTTCGCCGGCGGCGGCCTGATCCCCGATTCGCTGCGCTCGCTGTGGCACTTCACCTACGGCGCGTTCACGTTCCACGCGGGGCTGACCAACGCGGCGGGCAACCATCACCCCTGGGAGTCCAAGCCCTGGACGTGGCCGATGTCGCTGCGGCCGGTGCTCTACGCGATCGACCAGGAGCACGTCGCGGGGTGCGGCGCCCAGTCCTGCGTCAAGGCCGTGATGCTGGTGGGGACGCCCGCGATGTGGTTCCTCGCCGTGCCGGTGCTGGCGTGGGCGGTGTGGCGGTCTTTCGTCAAGAAGGACTGGCGCTACGCGGTGGCCCTCACCGGTTACTGCGCCGGGTTCCTGCCGTGGTTCGCCGACATCGACCGCCAGATGTACTTCTTCTACGCCGCACCGATGGCGCCGTTCCTCATCATGATGATCGCGCTCATCCTCGGCGACGTGCTCTACGCGCCGCGCCAGAACGCCGAACGCCGAACGCTGGGCCTGTTGGTGGTGTGCATCTACGTGGCCGTGGTGATCACCAACTTCGCCTGGCTCTATCCGATCCTGACCGGTCTGCCGATCTCGCAGTCCACCTGGAACATGCAGATCTGGCTGCCCAGCTGGCGGTAGCCGCGCCCGGTCCGGGCTTGCGTTTCCGGCCGCCGCTCCCGGGGCGCATGCCGTTTTAGGTGCTACACGCGCGTCGCACACCACGGTCGTCGCAGAGCGCTCGACGGCCCAGATCACGACCGTGGCGTCGGCATCCACATCGCCCGCTCAGTTTCACGGCGCACCGCGGGCCGTCCTCGCGGCGGATCGTGGGAACATTCCGCACGCGAGGGTCGTGGATCCGCCACTTTCCGGTCGTTCTACGACCGTGGTGTGCGGCGCGTGTGTAGCACCCAAAACGTCCTATCGTCCCGGGAGCGCTGTCCCGGGAGCGCTGTCCCGGGAGCGCTGTGCCGGGAGCGCTGGCCCGAGGAGCGCCGTCCCGGGAGCGCTGGGCGTCATCCCCAGGCGGTCGTTCATCCACAGGGCGGGCCGGTCGGCGGCAGGAAACCCGTGGGACGTCGGAGCCACGGCGCACCATCGTCGGCATGGAACCGTTCCTTGGCACCGAGGCGCTGAGCTCCGGCGCCCTCACGCGCGGCGCTCTGCGATGGAACTACCGCGCCGTGCTCCCCAACGTGTACCTCCCGAGGGACGAGACGCCGACGCTGGAGGACAGGACCATCGCGGCGTGGCTGTGGACGGGGCGCAGGGGCGTCGTCGCCGGCCGGGCCGCCGCGGCCATCTGGGGCGTCACCGGGATCGAGGCCGGCACGCCGATCGAATTGATCGGTCCGCACGCCCGACCGCATCCCGGCGTGATCGTTCGTGAGGAACGCATCGCCGACGACGAGATCCGGACGTGGCAGGGCCTGCGGGTGACGTCCCCGGCGCGTACGGCGCTCGACCTGGGTAGGCGCCTACCCACCGGGCTGGCCGTCGAGCACCTGGACGTGCTGTGCCGCGTCGCGTGTCTCACCAGGGACGAGGTCGAGCAGCAGCTCCAGCGTTACCGGGGAGTGCGGGGCATTCCACAGGCCCGGGTCGCGCTCCGGCTGATGGACGGCGGAGCGAGGTGTCCGGAGGAGACGCGGATGCGCTTGCTGCTTTACACGAACGGGGTGCCGCGCCCGAGCACCGGCATCCTCGTCGAGGACGGCGGTCGCGTCGCCCGCATCGGAATGGGTTGGGAGGGAATCAAATTGGGAGTCAGCTACTTCGCGCCACTGGAGGCCGGCGTGGGCGTGGCCGCTGGGGACCTCGTGCATCACGAGATCGTCGCGCGGACGGGATGGACGGAGGTCGGCTACGTCGGCATGGCCAACGCGGGTCTCATCGCTCGCCGCGTGCGCAGCGAGGTGTGGCGGCGCAGGGCGCGTCGGGTCTAGAGCGGGTCCCGTGCCACCGGACACGACATGCACCGGGGGCCGCCGCGGCCGGTGCCGAGCTCGGAGGCCGAGATCGGCAACACCTCGATGCCCGAATCGGCCAGTCGCGCGTTGGTCTCGGTGTTGCGCTCGTGGGCCACCACGACACCGGGCGCCAGCGCGAGCGTGTTGTTGCCGTCGTCCCACTGCTCCCGCTCGGCGGTCACCGGATCGAGGCCGGTGTCGATGACGCGCAGCTTGGAGATGCCCATCGCGTCGGCCGCCGCGTCGACGAACGGGGCGGCGCTGGTGATCGAGACGCCCTGGCTCTTCTGGCGAATCGTGAACGCGGACAACGAGTCCACGATGTTGGGGTACATGACGACGGCGTCGACGTCGACCATCGTGCACACGGTGTCGAGGTGCATCTGCGCCCGCTCCTGGGCGATCGGCACGGCCAGCACGGTGTGGGCGAGTCCGTCGTCGAACAGGCTGCGCGCCAGGGCCTCCGCGCCCGCGGGGGTCGTGCGCTCGCCGACGCCGACGGCCACCACCCCCGGCGCGAGCAACAGGACGTCACCACCCTCGACGGGCGCCGACCGCGACTCGTACGCGCGCCGCACGCCCAGGAAGCGGGGGTGGTGGGCGTAGATCAGGTCGGTCAGCGAGGTCTCGCGGATGCGGGCGGGCAGCGCCAGCGACGTGATGGCCACCCGCGGCCCGATCCAGAACGACGAGTCCCGGGTGAACAGCAGGTTGGGCAGCGGATCGATGACGAAGTCCGCGTCGTGGTGCATGCGTTGCACCAGCGACAGCTCACCACCCATGAAGGGCAACTCGTTGAAGGTCATGCCCGCCATCAGGATGCGCGCCAGCTCCTGGACGCCGAGCGTACGCAGATAGGCCGAAAGCTCTTGCGCCAGAGGCAAACCCAGGCGGCGGCTGTCGACGGCGGCGGCGATGCCCTGCATTCGCGCCGCGCCGCTGGCCAGAGCTTCGGTCAGCAGGTCGGCGAGCAACAGCACCTCGACGCCACGCGAACGCAGCAGCGCGGCGAACGCGTCGTGCTCCTCCTGCGCGCGCGCCACCCACGGCATCCCGTCGAACAGCAGCCGATCGTTGTTGCGCGGGGTCAGACGCTGCAGTTCCGGCCCGGGGCGATGCAGGATGACGACCCGCAGCGGTCCGACCTCCGAGTTCGCGCCGAGCGTCGTCCCAGTCATGAAGAGAACCGTAACGCCTCCGCCCACCTCAACTACGGTTGAGGTCATGGACGTGCTCGAGCTGACCCCCGGCGAGCTCAGCCAGCGCAGCGGCGTGGCGGTCTCGGCGCTGCACTTCTACGAGCGGGAAGGCCTGATCGTCAGCCGTCGCACCTCCGGCAACCAACGTCGCTACGCCAGGGAGACGCTGCGGCGGGTGGCGTTCATCCGGATGTCGCAGCGCCTGGGCATCCCCCTGGCCCGTATCCGGGACGCTCTCGCGACACTGCCGTCGGATCGCATCCCGACCAGCAGGGACTGGGCCCGGCTGTCGGCGGGCTGGCGTGCCGACCTCGACGAACGCATCCTGCACCTGCAGCGACTGCGCGACAACCTCACGGGCTGCATCGGCTGCGGCTGCCTCAGCCTCAAGACGTGCGTCCTCACCAATCCCGACGACGTGCTGGCCGAACGCGGACCCGGCGCCGCCAGACTGTAGCTTCGAACGCCTGTGCGATAAACTCGGCGGCGTGGCAGACACGGGTCTGGCAGTTCAGGGAGCGCTCTTCGGTCATGACGAGCGACGGGAGCTGGGCGACGGGGCGTGGATCGACGTCCGCGCCGGCTGGCTGACCGGCGCCGACGACGTGTTCGAGGCGCTGCGGACCGACGTCCCCTGGCGGGCCGAGCGGCGCCAGATGTATGACCGGGTGCTCGACGTTCCGCGGCTCGTCAGCTTCCACGACCTGCTCGCCGACCCGGCCCCGCACCCAGCGCTCGCCCGAATGCGCGTGCGGCTCAACGACATCTACGCCCGCGAGCTGGGCGAGCCGTTCACCACCGCCGGCCTCTGCCTCTACCGCGACGGCAACGACAGTGTCGCGTGGCACGGTGACACCATCGGCCGTAGCAGCACCGAGGACACGATGGTGGCGATCCTCAGCCTCGGCGCGACCCGGACCCTCGCGCTGCGTCCACGCTCCGGCGGCCGTTCGCTACGGCTACCGCAGAGTCACGGTGATCTGATCGTCATGGGCGGGTCGTGTCAGCGGACCTGGGAACACAGCGTGCCCAAGACCAGCAAGCCGACGGGTCCCCGGATCAGCGTGCAGTTCCGCCCGCGCGACGTGCGCTAGCTGCCGCGCACCGCCTTCACGGCCGCGGTCAGCAGATCGCGCGCCCGCTGGGTGTCGACGGGCGCGACCGGCTTGCCGGGGTCGACGAGCGGGTTGGCCGTCACGATGACGGTGTACGTCGCGAAGGTGGCGACGTAGTCGTAGAGCTCGCCGCTGACGAGTTTGTCGGCGACCTTCGTCTGCACCACGCGGTGGGTGCCGAGCGTGTGCACGCCGTCGATCGCGGGCGAGTCGACGACCTCGACGAGCCCGCGGACCCCGCCGCCGGCGAAGGCGACCTTCTTGCAGGCGTCGCCCGGGTCGGGGAACTGCAACGACTGCGACGTCTCGATCGCGATCGCGATGAAGCGGTTGCCGTTGCCCTCGGCCGTCGTCGCGGCCATGTTGCCCTTGATCCCCGGCGGCACCACCAGGCCCGTCGCGTCCTTGGCGCACGCCGGCGGATCGAATACGGCGCCCGGCGGAATAGCTTGCGGCGCAAGCAGTCGCGGGTCGATTCCCGTCGGTGCGACGGTGCTCACCGCGAACCCGGGACCGAAACTGGACTTGACGTCGAGGACACCCGAGATGTCGGACTTGGCGTCCGCGGGCGGCGGACTGTGCGAACACGCCGTCGCGAGGAGCGCGCACGCGAGGGCGATCGACGTCCTGAGCATCGCCGCCAATCTACCCGCGCGCGGGCACGTCCGGTCTGCGCGACACCACCGAGGCGGCGGGTTCGGTCGGAGTCGGCTCGGACGTCCGCGCGGTGGTTCAGGCCCTCGAGATCGCGGACGCCTCCGCGACCTGCTCGGCGGTCGGCCGCACCCCCGTGTAGCGCTCGAACTGCTCGGCGGCCTGCAGGGCGATCACCTCGGCGCCCGTGACGACCGGCACGCCCGCGCGCCGTGCCGCCGTGATCAACGGCGTCTCCGACGGCAGCGCCACCACGTCGAACACGGTGCTCGCGCTCGCGATGGTGGCGTCGGAGAACGCCTGCTCGGAGGCCTCCGGCGCGCCGGTCATGCCGATCGGCGTCACGTTGACGATCACTGCCGCGGTGAGGGAGCCGACCTCGCTCGCGTAGTCGTAGCCCAGCCGTTGCGCCAGCGCCCGCCCGCTGTCCTCGTTGCGCGCCACGATGATTCCCGACGCGAAGCCGTGGTCGCGGAACGCCGCCCCGACGGCGCTCGCCATGCCGCCGCTGCCGCGGATCAGTACGCGCCCCGACGGGTCGAGACCGTGCTCGTCGATCAGTCGCTGGACGGCGAGGTAGTCGGTGTTGGAGGCCCGCAGATGGCCGTCGTCGTTGACGATGGTGTTCACCGAGTGGATGACCTGGGCCGACGGTTCCACCTCGTCGACGAGGGCGATCACGTCCTCCTTGAACGGCATCGACACCGAGCACCCCCGGATCCCGAGGGCCCGCACGCCGCCGATCGCGGCCGCGATGTCGGTCGTCGTGAAGGCCTTGTAGAGGAAGTCGAGGCCGAGCTGCTCGTAGAGGTCATTGTGGAACCGCGTCCCGATGTTGCTGGGCCGGGCCGCCAGCGAGATGCACAGCCGGGTGTCCTTGCTCAGCGGCGGCCGGGTCATCCGAGCGCCCGGATCACCTGGCGGGCCGCGGACCGGATGTCGCGGCACAAGTCGGCGGGCAGGCTGAGCTCCCGCAGGTGGGGGACGTCGAATTCGGTGGTCACCACGCCGAGGTCGTCGCGCTGCCACGTCGCGCCGAAGTGGTCGAGTATCGCTCGCATCGGAAGATT
This sequence comes from Mycolicibacterium madagascariense, assembly GCF_010729665.1. Lineage (NCBI taxonomy): Bacteria > Bacillati > Actinomycetota > Actinomycetes > Mycobacteriales > Mycobacteriaceae > Mycobacterium > Mycolicibacterium madagascariense. Next base: position 4,625,652 of record NZ_AP022610.1, read on the forward strand.
GTCCGCCAGCACCCGCGCCGTGAAGCGACGGATGCCCTCGCCGTGCGCGGCGACCGCGAGCGCCTCCATGAGAAAGGTGCCGATTCCGCGGCCCTGGTAGTCGTCGCCGACGATGAACGCCACCTCGGCGACGCTGCCGCCGGGTTCGCGCACGTACCTGGCGTCGGCGACGATCGGCGCGTCGATCGCGCGGTCGGCGGTGAGCACCCAGACGAAGTGGTCGAGGTAGTCCACCTCGAACAGGTAGGCCATCAGCGCCGCCGACGGCCTGCGCGTGGTCTGGAAGCGGCGGTAATAGGTCTCGCTGGAGAACTGCACCGGCCCGTGGACGGCGCGCGCGTTGTCGCCAGGCAGGACGGGCCGCAGGTAGAGCTGCGTGCCGTCGCGCACGACGACCGGAATGGGCTCGACGTAGGTCGCCAGACGCTGCCGCGCCGTCCTGACCAGCCTCGCCATCATGGCGGGGACCTCGAGCATCGCGGCGATCGCCTCGCGCCCGCCGACCCAGCCCGACAGGCGTTCGGTGACGGTGACCGTCGCGGTCCTGGGGACGTCGCGCAGCAGGGCGATCTCACCGACGATGAGGCCGGGCGTGACCTCGACGTCGATGACGTCGCCGTCCGCGCCGACGTGCGTGACGCGGGCTCGTCCGGAACCGATGAGGAGGAAGGAGTCGGCGTGTTCGCCCTGGCGCATCAGCACCTGTCCGGGTGCGGCGGTCAGCGGTCGCAGCAGGGCGGCCAGCGGCTCGAGGGAGGTGGTCGAACAGCCGGCGAAGAATTCGAGGGCAGCCAGCTCGTCGGCGCTGACGGCCAAGGATCCCGCCACGGGTCCGACGTTACGTCATCGGGCGGGGCCGACCGCGTGGATCAGGCGTCGCCACCGTCCATGGGCGGCCCGTTGAGATCGCTGACCTGCTTGTCGGCAACCGCGGTGGCGATCGCGGTGCCGTTCTGCACGACGCCGACGATCGACACCTCGTCGTTCACGGCGAACGCGGAACCCGCGCTGCCGATGATGCTGCCGTGCTCGGTGATGGCGTTGGTCTGCGCGTCGACGACGTAGGTCCGTGCGAAGCCGTCGTCGCTGCGGGCCGTGACGGAGTTGGCCGACACCGCGACGATCCTGCCCTCCTGGCTGATGGGCTGGGCGACGGCCGGCGTCAGCTGGACGACCTTGCGTTCGGCGGTCGCACCACCGCCGTAGAGCGCGTGCGCGGCCAGGGCGGCCACGACCGCGATGACGGCGACGATCAGCGACGTGGTGGCGAAGATGATCGTGGTGCGGGACGGCGTGCGTGCTGGCATGTGGTGCCTGGATGACATGTCGGCCTCGCTTCCGTTCGACTGCCGCAGGGTTACCCGACGGCCACCGCAAGGAAACCCGACGCCGTCGGCGACGCCTCAGTGGTTCCTGAGCTCGGCGACCAGGTCGTCCTTCGTGAGCTTGGAATACCCGGACAGGCCGAGCTCCTTGGCCCGCTTCTTCAGCTCGGCGACGGTCCAGTCCTCATACGAGCCGGCCTTGCCGCCCTTCTTGCCGACCGCCGACTTTCCTTGCGCGGCAGCGGCATTGGAGATCCTGGCGGACTTCTCCTTCGAGTTGCCCTGCTTGCGCAGCTCCTCGTACATGTCTTCGTTCTTGATCGACGAGTTGGGCATCGTCACCACCTCCGTGAATGCTGGGACTGCGAGGGTTCCCACTGCCGCGGGCGGCCAATCGGATACTGCCGCGGGCGGCCAATCCGGCGCGACCCCCCGACGTACGCGGTGACGTGGCAAAACGGCATTGTCCGTCCCGCACATTCGGGTTACGCTTCGAGTCAGGTTGAGTCACAGCCGCAGAACACGTCATCGACGCCCGGCACGCATTGCGAGCGGCGGCTTTAGGCAACAGGGCCCATTCTCTGACGTAAGTCTCACCCTCGAGAACCTTGCACCTCGGAGACCACGATGTCCCTAGCCCCTGGCGCCCCTCCCTCGCAACCTCGATCCCGCGATCGCGTCCGTTGCACCACGTCGCGGGTGCGCTCGTCGATCATCCTCGTCACCGTCACCGGTGAGGTCGATGCCGCGAACGCCCTGACCCTCAGCTCGTACGTAGAAAACGAGATGGAAACCACGAGCCGCCTGATCGTGGACCTCAGATCACTCGAATTCTTTGGCACTCAAGGCTTTTCGATCCTGCACCGCATCAACGTGATGTGCTCGCGATTCGCCGTGAACTGGGTGCTGCTCGCGGGCACCGAGGCCGATCGGGTGCTGCACATCTGCGATCCCGACGGCGGCCTGCCCGTGGCGGACACCATGGAGGACGCGATCGCCGCCGTCACCCGGCCGCCGCGCAATCACCTGCGACTGGTGCCGGACTAGCGTCGCAGCCCGGCGCCCGGCACGTCGCCGCGCGCCGCGACCGACACCACCGCGCCCTTGACCAGCACGTCGATGACGACGTCGTCGTCCAGGTAGCGCGCCAGTGGCGCGAGGTGCTCGGTCGCGCCGATCAGCGCGTTGGCCTCGTCGCCGCTGAGCGGATAGTCCGCGACGGGGTGGCGCCAGTGGGCGGCGACCAGGGTCGTGCCCGTCGCCAACCGCGCGCATTCGCGGTCGAACACCCCCCGCAGGGTGGGACCCGCCAGGTAGTAGGCGACCTCCGAGATCACGACGAGGTCGAAGGGTTCCGCGGGCCAGGCCGCGTCGAGCGATCCGAGGCGCAGGTCGAGGCCGTCGGCACCGGCCGCGCGGGCGCGGGTGGCGTCCAGCGCGGCCTGCGAGACGTCCAGGGAGGTGACGCGGTCGCACCGCTGCAGTAGCTGCGCGGTCAGCACGCCAACCGAACAGCCCGGCTCGAAGGCGTGCCGGTATCGGCGGTCGGGCAGCATCGCCATGGTGAGGGCGTACTTGCGCTCCTCGTACCACCGCTCGGCCAGCTGCCAGGGATCGCCGGCGGCGGCGTACATGTCGTCGAAGTAGCTGTCGGGCAGGCGGTCCATCAGAGGATGACCGCCTCGCCCACGGCGAAGATTCGCTGCAGCACGAACGGCGGCAGCACGGGGTCGAGCGCCGGCTCGTAGGGCGTGAGCTGCGAGTCGAACGCCGCGGCCGCGCGGCGCTTGCGGGCGGTGGCGGCGTGGTCGTGCGGGGCCACTGCCATACGCGCCCAGGGCACCGCCTCGTCCCCCGGCCGCGCCCAGTGCCACGTCCACACCGGGTATTCGAGCAACCGGGCCCCGGTGCGCTCGGCGGCCGTCGCGGCGCTGCGCCCGACGGCTTCGTGGTCGGGATGCCCGTCGCCTCGCCACGTCGCCGCGCACCACGTTCCGTTGGGTCCCTGGCCGAGCACGTCGGCGAGCCGCTCGCTCAGCTCGGCCTCGTGGTCGGCGAGGCCGCCGTCGGGCAGGTCGAGGCAGATCGCGTCGTCGAGCCCGAGGATCGCGGTGGCGTTCTTCAGTTCGGTGCGGCGGTCCTCGACCAGCCATCGACGCTCCAGCCGGGACAGCCCCGGGACGCTCCCCCCGCCGTCGCTGACGCACACCACGGTGACGTCCACCCCGCGCGACTTCAGCAGTGAGGCCGTCGCTCCGAAACCCAGTGTCTCGTCGTCGGGGTGGGGTGCGACGACGACGAGGGCCGGGCACTCGGTGAGATCGAGGACGGGGAGGCCGCGGTGCCAGTCGCGCCACAGCGCGGCGGGCGTGCCACCGCCCGCGATTGGCGTCGCAGCCAACCGGGCGCCGTTTCCGCCGGTCACCGCGCTGCGGCCTTGCCGAGCGCGGCCAGATCCCGCTCGGCGTGACTCTGACGGACGTAGATGGTGAGGTCGGCGACGCGCTGGGCATGCTTGCCGTCGAGCACCAGGGGGCCGGGGCCGAGTGCGCGGCCGGTGCGGGTGATGGCCTCGTCCACGGCGTGTTCGACGACGGCGCGCACCCGGCGGGCGATGAGCTCGGTGCGTTTGCCATGGGGCTCGGCATCGACGTAGCACGCCGCGGACACCAGCATCGCCTCCGCAGCGGCGAGCGCCGCGTCGACGGCTCCGAGGTGGGCGTGCGCGTGGACGTCGCGCACCGCGCCCTCGTGCTCGTCGGCCACCGCACGGTACAGCGGCGCCGCCACGCCGCGGGCGCCCCCGAGCCAGCACGCCGCGACCCCCATCGCGCCGTGCCAGAACCCCGGCCGCGTCAGGTATTCGCCGGGTCGGCCGACGGGGATGGCGACGGCCTCGGTGAACCGGACCGACCGGGTGTCGGAGGCGTGCATGCCGACGTTGTGCCAGTCGTCGGCCAGTGGCTGCACCCCCGGCTGACGCAGGTCGACGGCGTACAGGCCGCGCACGTTGTCCTCGCGGCGCGCCGTGACGAGGGCGTGGGTGCAGATCCCCGCACCCGAACACCAGGCCTTCGTCCCGTCGAGCACCGCCGACCCGGCGCCGTCCTCGGTCACCGTGTCAGTGACGGTGACCAAGGCCTGCGGCGCCTCGGCCGCCCACACGCCCCACAGCTCCCCGAAGCCCGGCGGCGGACCGTCGAGTTCGGCGAGGATGGCCACGGCGTCGGCGTGCGCCTCCGCCAACCGCCCTGCGACGACGTCGTTCTCGGTGAGCGCGGCCAACTTCCACCACCGCGAGCCCGTGCGGCCGGACCCGGGCGCGGGCAGGTCGAGCTCGCCCGCGTCGAGCCAGCGGCGCACCAGGTCGGCCGTCATGCCACGTCCCCGCGCCGCGCCACGCCCCTGAGGTAGTTGGCGAAACCCTTCGGCGCCCGTCCTTCGCGCCGGGCGGAGGTCTCGACCGACAGTTCGGGGTCGCGGTGGATGCGCCGACCGTCGCGCTCGAAGCGCCGCACCAGATCGACGTCCTCGCGCGAGGCCAGGGCCGCGAATCCGCCGATGGCCCAATAGGAGTCGGCCCGGAACCCCATGTTCGCGCCGTGCACGTGACCGTGTCCGCCGCCGCGCCGCTCCGACTTCGCCCGGTACGCGGCCAGGTAGCGCCGCACCGATGCGGCCGACAGGTTCTGCCAGTTGGTGATGCGGACGACGCCGAGCACCATGTCGACGTCGGCCGCCATCTGGCGCACCAGCCAGTCGGGGTCGACCCGACTGTCGGCATCGGTCGTGGCGTACCAGACGCGGGAGTCGTCGTCGTCGAGCACGCGTCGCGCGTACGTGAAACCCGCCGCGCGGGCGGCACCGACGTTCTTGGCGTCGACCTCGACGAAGTGCACGTCGGCACCGAATCGTCCGGCGAGCGCGGCACTCCCGTCGGTGCAGGCGTCCAGCACGACGACGGTCAGCACCGGTATGTCGAGGCACGCTGCCGCGGTGACGATGGCCTTGAGGCACTGCGGCAACTTGTCGGCTTCGTCGTGGGCGGGGATGACCACGACCGCGCGGTCGAACGTCACCGGCATAGTCACCGCCTTGGTCCCACTCGTCGGCGCAAGACCATCGTCCTCTCCTCAGTCGTCGGCACGGACCCCGTGGTCGTGCGCGTATGTCGAGGTGGGAGACGTACCCGGCGGCGTCGCTCCGAAACCGACCCGCCCGCCATCGGTCAGAGGTGAGGCGCTTCCTTGATCTTGCTGTCCTGCTTGCCCGACGTCTGGCAGAAGGTCTGGACCGACAGCTTGGTTCCGGTGACCTCGAGTTGGGCCGGATCGCTGCCCTTTTCGTCCTTGAGCATCTTCGTGACCGCGGTCTGCTGGTCGGAGTCGTTGGCGGCGAGGAAGTCCTTGCAGCTGGTGTCGCCGCCCTCCGCCTTCGCGCCGCACCCGCTCAACAGGACACCGAGTGCCAGGCTGCCAGCCGCAATACCCGTCATCACCCTCGTGCTCTTCACGGCCAATTCCTCCTGAACGTTCGCTGTGACCGCCATGGTCCCCCTCCTTGTGCCCAGGCGCCCAGCCCCCGAAACGTCCGAATCTGGGGGCCTATCCGGCCTTTCCGAACTGCTCGACGACGGCGGCGCAGAACGCGGGCAGGTCGTCCGGGGACCGGCTGGAGACGATGTTGCCGTCGACGACGACCTCCTCGTCCACCGCGGTGGCTCCGGCGTTGGCGAGGTCCGTACGCAGGCTGGGATAGGAGGTCAGCGTCCGACCGCTGGCGACGCCGGCCTCGATGAGCGTCCACGGAGCGTGACAGATGACGGCCACCGGCTTGCCCGACTCGACGAACTCGCGGACGAAGGCGACGGCCGCGGAGTCCAACCGAAGCTTGTCGGCATTCACGGTGCCGCCGGGAATCAGGAGGCCGTCGAATTCGTCCACCCGCGCATCGGCCACGACGCGATCGACGGCGAACTCGCCAGCCGGCTCCAGGTCGTGGTTGCGGGCGTCGATCGAGCCGCTCTCCAGTGAGAGCAACTCGGTCTGCGCGCCCGCCTCGGTCACCGCGGCGCGCGGCTCCTCTAGTTCCCGTCGTTCCACGCCGTTGGTGGCGAGGATCGCCACCCGCTTGCCCTGCAGGACGTCATCACTCATGGCGTCACTCCTTTCGTTGGTGGATTGCTCAGCTATCTCACGCCGCGTCGACCGAGGTGGTGGCGGCGCTGGAGATGCCCTGGCGGCCCAGGTCGGCCACGATCAACTGGCGCAGTCGCCGACCGGCGTCGAACTGCTTGCCGGGCAACGTGCGCGCCACCATCCTGAGCTTGACCTCGTCGACGCCGATGCTCTCCACGCCCATCAGCGACGGCTTGTCGAGCAGGATGCCGGGCAGCATCTCGTCCTTCATCGCCTTCTCGGACACGCCCTTGAGCACCTCGTTGACGCGGTTGAGATCGGAGGCGACGGGCACCGGGATGTCGACGACGGCGCGCGCCCAGTCCTTCGACAGGTTCAGCGACTTCACGATCTGACCGTTGGGGACGGTGAACATCTCACCGTCGCTCGTCCTGACCTTGGTCACCCGCAGCGTGACGTCCTCGACCGTGCCCACCGCGTCGTTGTTGGCGGCGATCGTGAGCTGCACCAAGTCGCCGAAGCCGTATTGCTTCTCGGTGATGATGAAGAACCCGCTCAGCAGATCCTGCACGATGCGCTGGGCGCCGAAGCCGAGTGCGGCGCCGAGCACCGCCGCCGGAGCCACCAGCGAGCCGATGGGCAGTCCGAATTCGTTGAGCACATCGACCGACACCACCACGTAGAGCACGGCGATCGCCACCGACGAGATCACCGACGCGACGGCCTGGCGGTGCTTGACGCTCTCCGATCGCACCGTGGCATCGGCGTCGTCACCCTCGGCGAGCCGCCGGCTGATCCGCGCGGCGAGCTGACGGATCAGCCGCGTCGCCACCACGGTGGCGACGATCAGCAGCACGATGTGCAGACCCTTGGTGAGCAGCCAGTGTCCGAACGACGAACCCCAGAGCGCATTCCAGGTCTGCCGCAATTCCATTGCGTGGTAAGTAGTGGTCATTGTCGATGTCGCACAGTCGCAGACTGCTACGGCCCTCCGTTCCCTGATTGTCATCGAATACCTTGCGCCGCAATACTTTTGATGCCAGCGGCGTCTCGTGAACGCATCGGGCGCCCCGGTAGGCGTTCCCGACCCCGCCGGGGCACAAACGCCGCTGCGTTGGCAATCGGCTGGACGCGCGCCATTCGTACGGCCCGTCGTTGTTTGTGCGGCCTGGGTCGGGGAACCCCGCCGTGCATGACTGCACCCGCTGTGTTGTTCGACATCGACGGCACCCTGATCGACTCCAATTACCTGCACGTCCATGCCTGGCAGCGGGCGTTCGACGAGGAGGACTTCGACGTCGAGGCGTGGCGTATTCACCGTCTGATCGGCATGGATGGGTCCAAACTCGTCGAAACCCTGGTGCCCGACGCTTCCGACGACGCGGCCGACCGGCTCAAGGAGCTCAACTCGCGGTTCTACATGGAGTTGATCGGGTTGCTCAGGCCACTGCCCGGCGCCCTACGCCTCCTCGACGTGGTTGCCGAGATGGGCATGCAGGCCGTGTTGGCGACGTCGGCGCCCGAGGACGAGCTCGACGCGCTGCGCAAGGTTCTGCAGCGCGACGACCTGGTGTCGGCGATGACGTCGTCCGACGACGTGGGCACGGCGAAGCCTCAGCCGGGCATCGTCGAGGTGGCCCTGAAGCGGGCCGACGTCCCCGCCGAGCGCGCGGTGTTCGTCGGCGATGCAGTGTGGGACGTGCGGGCGGCCAAGCGGGCCGGGGTGGAGTGCATCGGCGTGGAGAGCGGCGGCATCGACCGGCACCTGCTGCTGTCCGAGGGTGCCGTTGCGGTGTACTCCAACGCCCAGGACCTGCTCGACCAGCTGCACGACGGGCCGATCGGAGCGCTAGCCGCGAAGTACGTCCAGCGCTGAGTCGACCCGTCGGGCGAGCCGACTCAATCCTGGTGTTTGCGAAGCGAATCTGGGCGGTGGACGGCGTCGTTGCCACTCTTGTCGCTGACCACGCGGTACTGCGGGTCGTCCTTCGACGCGCGCACGGTGCGTCCTGCCGCCTTCGTGTCCTCGGTGATCTTCTCCTCGACCCGTCCGACAGCCTTACCGCCGTGGCTGTCCCACTCGACGTGGTCGCCCTTCGTGAATTCATCGTTTGCCATGGACGCGTATTACCCCGCTTCCCGCCGCCGAAAGCATGCGGGCTGGCAGGATGGGACGGTGGACGTCGTCGAGCGAAACAGCGTGCGGGTCGTCGGCCCCGAGACGGGTCCGACGCTGTTGCTGGCGCACGGTTTCGGCTGCGATCAGAACCTCTGGCGCCTGGTCGAGGCGCGGCTGCAGGACGAATTCCGGGTGGTGCTGTTCGACCACGTCGGGTCCGGCCGGTCCGACCCGGCGGCGTGGAACGCCGAGCGGTATTCGTCGATGCAGTCCTACGCCGAGGACGTCCTCGACGTCGTCACCCAACTCGACCTGACCGACGTGGTCTTCGTCGGGCACTCCGTCGGCGCGATGATGGGGGTGCTGGCCGTGGCGGCGGAGCCCGACCGCTTCGCCAAGCTCGTCCTGCTGACGCCGTCGCCCTGCTACCTGGATGACGACGACTACACCGGCGGTTTCTCCCGGGCCGACGTCGACGAACTCCTCGAGTCGATGGAGAGCAACTACCTCGGTTGGTCGCGGATCATGGCGCCGGTGGTGATGGGCACCCCCGACCGGCCCGAACTCGAGGACGAACTGACCGACGCGTTCTGTCGCAACGACCCGGCCATGGCCCGGGTGTTCGCTCGCACGACGTTCCTCTCCGACAACCGCGACGACCTGAGGCGGGTTGCCGTGCCGACGCTGGTGCTCGAATGCGCCCACGACACCCTGGCTCCCCGGGCGGTGGGCGCCTACACCCGCGACCACATCCCCGGCGCCCGACTGGTCACCATCGAGGCGACCGGCCACTGCCCTCAACTCAGCGCGCCCGACGAAACCGCCGCGGCCATAGCCGAATTCGCACGGACGCCGTGACCGGCGGCGACGTAGCCGATCTGGGTGACGCCTTCGACGACGCGCCCTGCGGTTACCTCGTCACCGCCCCCAACGGGGTCATCAGAGCGGCCAACGCCACGATGGCGTCGTGGCTCGGGCGCGAGCGGGCGACGCTGATCGGCACGTCGTTCGGGCAGCTGCTGACCACGGGCGGCCGCATCCACTACGAAACCCATTTCGCCCCAATGCTTCTCGCCGCGGGCGGGCTCACCGGTATCTCGCTCGACCTGGTCGCCGCCGACGGGCGACGCATCCCGGTGCTGGTCACGGCGAACGCGAAGACTGGGGACGACGGAAAGCCCGTCCTGATCCGCATCGTCGCGACCGACGCCGCGGACCGCCGCTCCTACGAGCGGGAGCTCCTGGCCGAACGGCGACGTGCCGAGGAGGAGCGCAGGCGGGCGCTGGCGCTGGCCGAGACACTGCAGTATTCGCTTCTGCCGCCCTCGCTTTCGCCGCCGCGGGGTTTGGAGTCCGCCGCCCACTATCACAGCCCGACCGCCGGCGAGGTCGGCGGCGACTTCTACGACTTGTTCCCGCTGACGAGGGACAGGTACGGCTTCTTCCTCGGCGACGTGTGTGGCAAGGGCGTCGCCGCGGCCTCGCTGACGTCGCTGACCCGGTACACGTTGCGCGCGGCGGCCGTCAGCGACGAGGATCCCGCCACGGTGCTGCACACGCTCGACAGCGTGCTGAAGCAGGATGCGTACGCCAAGCGCGGTTGGTTCTGCACCGTGCTGTTCGGCGTCATCGGCAGCCGCGGCGAGGCCTTCGACGTCGAGGTCGCCAGCGGCGGGCATCCTCCGCCCCTGCTGCTCGGAGCCGACGGGACGGCGGCCTACGTGCCCATCGAAGGCGGACAGGCCGTCGGGCTGTTCGCGGAGCCCAACTTCTCGATGGCACGGTTCACGCTGACCGCGGGCGACACCCTGGTGCTCTACAGCGACGGCTTCACCGAGGCGCGAACGGGCAAGGGCCGCAAGCGCTTCGACGACGACGGGGCGCTGCTGGAGTTCGGCGCCGCCCAAGCCCCGTGCGGTGCTGCCGACGTCGTGCGCGCCATGCGCGGCCTCATCGACGACCTCGGCGCGGGCGTCGAGGACGACGCCGCCGTGCTCGCCCTCGGCGTACCGGGCGCCCCCTCAGCCCGATGACGGGTCGCCCGCCCCGGGTCTGCCGAGGAGGCGTTCGGGGTGGTGGTAGTAGTTGAGCCGGGGTTGGCCGGTGTCGAGTTCTGGGGGTGGGATCCATTGCACCCCTTGGGGTGTGATGGTGACCGTCCAGCCGTACTCGGCGAGGCGGTTGTCGGGTGGGCAGGCCAGGACTTCTTCGTTGACGTTGGTTAGGCCGCCGTTCTTCGCCCACCCGTTGACGTGATGGACCTGGGTGCCATAGGCCGGGACGGTGCAGCCGGGTTTGGTGCAGCCGCGGTCGCGGGCGTAGAGCACGATGCGGTGCGCCGGTGGGGCGATGCGTTTGGTGCGCCCGCAGTAGAGCACTTCGTTGGTGTGGCGATCGAACACCGTCAGGTAGTGGTAGGCGTGGGATGCCATGCGGATGACGTCGCGCATGGGGAGCACGGTGCCCCCGGCGGTGACCGCAGTCCTAGAGGTGGGTGGGCGTGGTGCGGGGGTGGGGGTTGGCGCGGACGGTGCGGGCTGGGGCGGCGCGGGCTTGGGGGCGGGCTTGGACGGTGCGGGGGTGCTGTTGGCGTCTGACCCGAGCTCGGCCTCGGCGGGTTCTGTGTCGTTCTGCGGTGCGGCGGTCGGTTCTTGCTCGGCTGCGGGCTCACCCTCCGAGGCGGCCACCGCGGGCTCGGGCTCGGCAGGTGGGGTGGTGGCGGCAGCGTCGTCGCGCTGCGGCGTGACCGCGGGCTCGGGCTGTGAGTCGGCGACGGGCTCGGGCTCGGGCTCGGGCTCGGGATCAGGATCGGGGTTGGCCGCGGTCCCGGCGTCCGACGCGGCGGGTTCGGGTTCAGCGTCCAGCTCGGGCTGAGCGGCAGGCCCGCCCCCCACTTCCTCGTCGAACAGTGTCGCCGGCGGGGGCGGCGTCCGGGGCAGGCCCGCGGCGGCCTCCAGATCCTGCAGGGTGGTGCTGATGATCACCGTCACCGGCAACCCGTTGTGCTGACCCAACGTGCCGGATTGCAGCACCATCCGCCCCACGGCGACCATCGCATCGAGCTGACGCCGCCCCAGCGACCGATGATCCCCCTCGATCTGCTCCCGGCTCGGGGTACCGGACACACACGGATGAGGGTCTTCGCGGTTGCACATTCCCGGGGCGGCCAACTTGGCGTAGATCGCCTCCCACACCGCCCGGGCCTCGGGATCGAGTTCCCCGCTGAGCACACTCATCCCATCAGCGCGTTGCGGACCCAACGCCAGGGACCCACTCGGCGGCGCCGGATCGGTGTCGTCGGGTTCGGGGCCGTCCTGATCGAGGTAGGTCAACAACTTGTCGGCGACCTTCTTCAACTCCTCCGGCGTCAACCCGGGGGCCTGCAACGCCAGCGACGCCTCACACCCCTCCCGGTCGGCCACCGACACCCAGGCCGGCACCTTGGCGAAGAACTCCCGAATCCTGACCACGTGATCGGCCCCGATCGCCCCCTGGGCGACCAGCGCCGCCACCAACGGCAACACCGGCTCCTGAGACTCACCGATCAGCGAGACCCGCGGCCCCAAATCACGGGCGTGATCCAGCCGGCGCTGCGCATCGACAGCGGTGATCTTCAGCCGATCCGCCAGCAGCGCCTTCCACGACGTGCCGCCCAGGGCGACGGGGTTGGCCTCGCGGGACAACCGGGCCAGGATCTGGTGGATCAACGCCGCGCGGCGCCGATCGGCGACCTCCAATTCCCCCAACGCCCCCAGCAGTTCGGTGACGCCGAAGGACTCCAGGCTCAAGCCGGCCACGGCGTCAGAGGCCGCGAGATAACGCTCGAGCATCTCACGGTCACCGTCCCCATCCACCCTTCGAACATACCTTCGACCACCGACACCACCCCGCTCACCAAGCACCCAAAGCCGCAGTTGCACAACACGATTCGCTCAGAGGTGGGCAATAGGTCATCCCAGATCGAACGTCATCGTCACACTCGTCCCGGACACCGTGCCGTCGAAGGTGACGTCCCCACTGACCGCACGCATCAGCGGCACACCGCGCCCACGGGTCCGCGGGTTGGGGGCGGGTCGCTTCCACGACCCGAAATCCGAGACGTGGATGCAGATTCCGCGCCCCTGGGCCTCGGCGCACACCAGCAGCCGTCCCGGTTCCGCGTCGCGGTAGCCGTGCTCGATGCTGTTGGTGCACGCCTCGTTGACGACGAGCACGATGTCCCCGGCCAGCTCGTCGGGGATCCCGGTGGCGCGCAGCCACCTGGTGAGCTGATCCCTGATGTCGGCGAGGCGATCAGGCGTCGCCACGACGTCGATCTCCAGCGGAGCGGGCGGCCGGCGATAGACCACGATCGCGACGTCGTCGTCGAAACCACCCCGCGGCGCAAGCTTGTCGAGGACGGCGTCCGCGACGACGTCCGCCGGTTCCTCGACCGTCTCGGCCAGCACCTCGCCGGCTCGGCGAATGCCGTTGTCTATCACGTCTTCTCGTCGTTCGACCAAGCCGTCGGTGTAGAGCATGAGGGTGGAGTTGGGCGCCAGCGTCACCGACTCCTGCGGACGCGGCCCCGCCTTGCGCACCGCGAGCGGCACCGAGGTGGCTTCGGTCAGCATCTGTGGCTCGACGCCGGGTACGGCCAGCAGCGCGGGCACGTGCCCGGCACTGCTGTAGTCCATCTCCCCCGTCCGGGTGTCGATGATGCCGACGAACACGGTGGTGCAGAACGCCCCCGCGATCAGCGCTGCCGCCGAGTCGAGCTCGTCGAGGAGCCGACCCGGCGCGGTGCCGTTGACCAGCAGGACGCGCGCCGAGCTCCGCAGCTGTCCCATCACCGCGGCGGACGCCAAACCGCTTCCGACGCAATCGCCGACGATGATGCCGATCCGATGGTCGCCGATCGCCAGCACGTCGTACCAGTCTCCGCCGATCTCCAGCGGCGAGACCGCAGGCTCGTACCGGACGGCGAATCCCACGGGCGGTTTCGTCGTGGGCATCATCGTGCGCTGCAGGGTCAGCGACGCCTCCCGCGCGGTCTCGAACTGCCGGACGTGCTGCACGGCCAGGCTGAGGTGTCCGACGAGCGCGGTGATGAGGAGCCGGTCGTCCTCGCTGACGTACCGCGGCTCACCGTGCTGCAGCCACAGCGCCGTGGGCGCGCCACCGGACAGCACCGCCATCATGCCGAGCCACGGACCCGCGGGCCCGGCCGTGCCGATCGCCCTGACCGACAGCGGCGGCCACACCCTTGCCTCGTCGAACCTGTCGCGCAGGAACGGATCCAGCTCGCGCCACGACGTCACCTCGGGTGACCCCGCCACCTGGACGACGGACGCGCCACCCGTCCTGTCCCACGTCACCGCCGTCACGCCGTGGAGGTCGATCGTGCTCCGCAGTTCGTCGAGCAGGATGTCCAGCACCTCGGCGACGCTGGTGGCGATGCCCACTGCGGTGGCCAACCGGACCACGGCGCTCTCGCGGGCCGCTGATGCCCGCGCCGCGGTCACGTCCCTGATCGTGCCGACGAAGGCGTTGCGCTGGCCGCCACCCGCCGTCACCGAGTTGATGCTGACCTCGGCACAGCTGAGGTGGCCGTCGGGATGGCGGATGGGCGTCTCGGACTGCAGGCTCCCCAGTCGGAACAGGGCCGACAGCCGCCGCCTGGCGTCGTCCTCGTCGGTCAGCCACGGGTAGGGCCACGCATAGGGCAGCCCCTCGGCGCCGTAGCCGGTGATGGTGCCGAACGCATCGTTGACCTCGACGATGGTGCCCGACCGGTCGACGACGAAGAAGCCCTCCTGCAGCGAATTCACCAGCGCCGTCTGAAAGGCGTCGCGGTTCTCGAAGTGGTCCGCCCGGGCCCGCTGGGCCTCGTAGCGCAGGGCCGGTTCCCGCGCGGCGGCATCGACCGCGGCCAGCGTCTCCAGCAGGAACGGCTGGGCATCCGCCTGGCGATCGCCGACCCGCCGGAAGTGATCGGCCACCAGGTCGGCCACGCCGATGCCCTCGCGCGCCGCGCTGCGGCCCAGGTCGCGTGCCGCAGCGAGGTGCTCCGGCCCGCCCTCGGCGAGGTAGCTGCGCAGCGCCGTGGCGTAGCTGGCGAACCAGTCGTCACCCATCAGATCGCACCCCCGGGGCAGGCCCCGACAGAGACGTCGTGCGGCGCGCGCGGGGGTTTTCCCTCAGCATCGTGCGCAACCGCAACCTCGTCGCTGTCAGAGCCGGAGTCCACGTCCTCACTTCACTCGTCGTTCCGCCGCGCAGGGTGGCTCACCTCGCGCAACGCCACCTTCGGGCGCACGACTGATCTTGACATTAGCCTGATCGGTGACGTGCTCACCGCCGACTCGCTAATGTCCAGCGAATCGTCGAGCACTAGGCTTGGCGAGCATCGTCGGGATGAGCACGAGGGAGGGATGGCCGTTGTCAGCAGCCGATGCAATCTCGACGTCGGTGGACCGTCGGGACGGGATCACCGTGCTGTTGGTGGATGGAGTCGTGGATCTCGCGACGTCGCCACCACTGGAAGAACTCCTCGCCGAACTGATCGAGGAGGAGCCCACGGCGCTCGTCGTCGACCTCACGGACGTCTCGTTCCTCGCGTCGGTCGGCCTGCGCATCCTCGCCGAGACCCACGAAAGAGTCGGCGGCACGGGCAAGTTCGCGGTGGTGGCGACCGGACCCGTCACGGCGCGCCCCATCCAGCTCACCAAACTCGACGAGTTCCTGGCCCTATACCCCACGCTGGACGACGCGCTCACCGCCCTGCGTGCCTAGCGAGTCCGCGCACTGGCTCCGCTCGCGGGTGCGCCCCGGTAGGGTCGGTGCACTGTCAAGCAGCGGCAGCACCTCCGGCGCGGGGGACTCGCACCTTCGCGCCACGCAGTGGGTCGATGGTGCCCAGGCCGTGCATGACGTCGTGAAGAAGGTGATCGGTGGTCCCCCTGCACGGGCTTGATCCGACGACCGGCGTCGGCATGGGGGCTCAGACCCGGCCGCTGTCGGTGCTGTTGGTCGAGGACGACCGCGGCGACGCCCTGCTCGTCGAGGAACTCGTCGCCGAGGCCAACATCGAGATCACCATGGTGTGGGCCGCGTCGATCGCCGACGCCGAGCGCGAGCTGACGCTGTCGGCGCCCGACTGCGTGCTGCTCGACCTGAACCTGCCCGACGCCAACGGCATCGCCGCCCTCGCCCGCGTCGCGGCGTGCGACCCGACGATCCCGATCGTCGTGCTCACCGGCCTGACCGACGAACACTTCGGCGTATCCGCGTTGGCCTCCGGAGCGCAGGACTACCTGGTCAAAGGCCGCGTCGAGGCCGAGATGCTGCGCAGGGCGCTGCTCTATGCGATCGAGCGCAAGCGCGCCGAGCTGACCTCGGCCGACCTGCGGGCCAGTCAGCTGCGGGCCGCGGAGAACGCGCGGCTGGAACGCGGCCTGCTGCCGTCGCCCCTGTTGCTGGGCGACCCCGGCGTCGACATCGTCGCCACCTACCGTCCGAGCCGCCAGAACGCGTTGCTCGGCGGCGATTTCTACGACTTCGTGCAAACCCCGGACCGGACCGTCCACGTCATGGTCGGCGACGTGTCGGGGCACGGACCCGACGAGGCCGCCCTCGGCGTCGCGCTGCGCATCGGGTGGCGCGCCCTGACCTTCGCCGGGCTGCGCGGCAGCGAACGCATGCGCCAGCTCGAGCGCCTCCTGCGCGCCGAGAGTCCCGGCAGCGGGATCTTCGCGACCGTGCTCAGCCTCGCCATCTCCACCGACGACCTGCGGTTCACCGCGGTGCGCGCCGGGCACCCCGGCATGCTGGTGCACGGCCCCGATTCGGTCGAGTGGCTCGAACCACCCGCCGGACCCGCCCTCGGGCTCGGCGTCGGCGAATGGCCGATCAACGAGCTCGAGTTGCCCATCGGCCACGGTCTGCTGCTGCTCACCGACGGCCTGTTCGAGGGCCACTCCGGCGTCGGCAACCAGCGCCTCGGCGAGGACGGGCTGCTCGAGTTGGCCAAGGAGCGCGCCGACCTGCCGGGGGCCGCGTTCGTCGACGCCCTGATCGACGGCGCGCAGGAGCGGGCCGCGCAGCACGGCGGGCTCTCCGACGACATCGCCGTCGTCCGGGTGGAGAGGACGCGACGGTGACCGCGCCGACACCGCGGCGTTCCTCACCGCTGACCGTCCAAGGCTGGCAAACCCTGGTGCTGGGCATCATGGGTGTGCTGGTGCTCGGCGCCGGCGTCGCGGGCGCGCTGCTGCTGAACCAGACCGACGTGGTGTCGCACCGCCTGATCGACCAGATCCAGCCGGCCCGGTCGGCGGCCTACCAGCTGCAGGCGGCGCTGCGGGACCAGGAGACCGCGATCCGCGGGTATGCGATCTCCGCGGACCGCCAGTTCCTCGCGCCGTACTTCGAGGGCCGCGACGCCGAGGCCGCGGCGGCCGCTCAGGTCCGATCGCACTCCGACGGCCGCGCCGACCTGGTCGCCGACCTCGACGCCATCGAGCAGGCGGCCGCCTCCTGGCGCACGCGGTTCGCCGAACCCCTGATCGCCAGCATCACCCCCGGCCGTCCCGCGTTCGTCAGCGCGGCGCTCGCCGACCGCGGCAAGGTCGAATTCGACCGCATCCGAACGCTTTTCGCCTCGCAGAACGACCACCTCGCGGCGGCTCGCACCGCAGGCCTGAACAACCTGCACGACATTCGCCTGTGGCGCAACGGCGTGCTGATCGGCATCGTCGTCGCCCTGCTCGCCACCGCCATCGCCCTGGCGGTCGTGATGCGCATCGCGGTGGTCCGACCGCTGGAGGCACTGGCCGCGTCATGCCGCCGCATCACCGAGTCCGACTTCTCCGAACGGATCGTTCCGCAGGGCCCCAAGGACATTCGCGGCATCGCCGTCGACGTCGAGAACATGCGGCAGCGGATCGTCGCCGAGTTGGAGGCGTCCCGCCTGGCGGGCGCGCAACTGGACGAGCAGGCCATCGAATTGCGGCGCTCCAACGCCGAACTCGAGCAGTTCGCCTACGTGGCGTCCCACGACCTGCAGGAGCCGCTGCGCAAGGTGACGTCCTTCTGCCAACTCCTCGAGAAGCGCTACGGCGACCAGCTCGACGAGCGCGGCGTGGAGTACATCGCGTTCGCGGTCGACGGCGCCAAGCGCATGCAGATCCTCATCAACGACCTGCTGACCTTCTCCCGCGTCGGGCGACTCAACTCGGCGCAGACCGACGTCGAACTCGACGCGGCGCTGGACGCCGCACTGGCCAATCTCACCATGGCCGTGGAGGATTCGAACGCCGACATCGTGCGCCCGACCGACCCGCTGCCCACCGTCTCGGGGGACCCCACCCTGCTCGCCATGCTGTGGCAGAACCTCCTCGGGAACGCGATCAAGTTCCGGCGCGAGGGCGTGGCGCCCCGCATCGTGATCGAATGCGCACCGCACGACGACGGTCAGTGGCTGATCACGGTGTCGGACAACGGCATTGGGATCGCACCGGAGTTCGTCGACAAGGTGTTCGTCATCTTCCAGCGGTTGCACGGCCGCGACAGCTACGGCGGCACGGGCATCGGCCTCGCGCTGTGCAAGAAGATCGTCGAACATCACGGCGGCGCCGTCTGGATCGACACGTCCTACACCGAGGGGACGCGGTTCCGCTTCACCCTGCCGCAGCTCGTGCCCGCCCCCACTCCCGAGTTCGCCATGGAAGGAACGACCCAATGACCCCAGCCGGCCGACCGATCGACGTGCTCCTCGTGGAGGACGACCCCGGTGACGAGCTCATCACCCGGGAAGCCTTCGAGCACAACAAGATCAAGAACAACCTGCACGTCGCGCACGACGGCGAGGAGGGCCTGGACTTCCTCTACCGGCGCAACGGCTTCGAGGACGCGCCGCGGCCCGACCTGATCCTGCTCGACCTGAACCTGCCCAAGTACGACGGCAGGCAGCTGCTGGAGCAGATCAAGTCCGACGCCGACCTGAACCACATTCCGGTCGTCGTGCTGACGACCTCCTCGGCCGAGGAGGACATCCTGCGCAGTTACAAGCTGCACGCCAACGCCTACGTCACCAAGCCGGTCGACCTCGACCAGTTCATGAACGCGGTGCGCCAGATCGACGAGTTCTTCGTGCAGGTGGTGCGGCTCCCCCAGGGCTAGCCCGGCGTCAGCCGTCCAGTCCCATCAGGCGTGGGACGAGCTCGATGAGGGTGGCGCGCAACACGTCGTCGTCGACGTCGGCCACCAGGGGGTTGACCACCGAGCCGGCGATGGCCGCCGACATGATGGCCGCCGACACCCTGGCCTTGGTGTCATCGCGCTGGTCGAGCAGGACGCCGTAGAGCCGGCGCATGAACTGCAGGAACGGCGGGTGCTCCCCGAGGATGCGCACGATCACCGGGTCGCTGGTCAGGGTGCCCACCCACTGGCGACGGGTGACGGCCAGATCGATCAGCTGGATCAGCAACGTCCGGCGCGCCTCCTCCGGTCGTTCGTCGGCCTCGGCGGCGAGCAGCGCGTCCTGCAGGATGGCCAGCTCGTTCTCGGTCACGGCGATGACGATGTCGTTCTTCGACCGGTACTGGTGGTACACGGCGGCCTTGGTCACCCCGACCGCGTCGGCGATCATCTGCAGGGACGTACCGCTGACACCGTGGCTGCCGATGAGGTCGAGCGCGGCCGCCAGGATGCGCTGCTGCGGGCGGCTACGCGTCAGGGTGCCGAACGGCCCCTCTGCCCGCTCCCCCTCGGATACCACCACGTCAGGTTACCGAGGGCATCAACGGGTGAATCACGAGCTGTGTGGGTACCGTCACACCCATGAAGCTGATCTCGCCGACGGACTCGATGTTCCTCATCGGCGAATCCCGTGAGCATCCGATGCACGTGGCCGGATTGCAGCTGTTCGAGCCACCCGAGGGATCCGGTCCCGACTTCATCAGGGACATGTACGAGACGATCTCCAAGAACGACGACTTCCAGCCGACGTTCCGCAAGCACCCCGCCCGCCTGCTGGGCGGTATCTCCAACGTGGCGTGGGCGTTCGACGACGACGTCGACATCGACTACCACCTGCGGCGGTCGGCGCTGCCGCGACCCGGCCGGGTGCGCGATCTGCTGGAGCTGGTCTCCCGGCTGCACGGGACGCTGCTCGACCGGCACCGCCCGCTGTGGGAGGCCAGCCTCGTCGAGGGGCTCGCCGACGGTCGCTTCGCGGTGTACACGAAGATCCACCACTCGCTCCTCGACGGCGTCTCGGCTCAGCGGCTGACGATCCGGTCGATGTCCACCGACCCCGACGACCACGAGCTGCGGGTGCCGTGGACGCTCGGACCCAAGCCCCGGCGGGATCGCGGCGGTTCGCGGTCGCCGCTCCAATCCCTCACCGGCGCAGTCGGTTCGGTGGCCGCGCTGGCGCCGTCGACCCTGTCGATCGCGCGGGCCGCCCTGCTGGAACAGCAGCTGACGCTGCCCTTCCGCGCGCCGAAGACGATGTTCAACGTGCCGATCGGCGGGGCCCGCCGCGCGGCCGCGCAGTCCTGGCCACTGGCGCGGTTCCGGGCCGTCAAGGAGGCCGCCTCCGGGGTCACCGTCAACGACGTCGTACTGGCGATGTGTGCGGGTGCGCTGCGGGCCTACCTCATCGAGCAGGACGCCCTGCCGGACACCCCGCTGGTGGCAATGGTTCCGGTGAGCCTGCGCGAGCAGGGCGAGGAGGACGCCGGCGGGAACATGGTCGGCACCATCCTGTGCAATCTCGCGACCGACGTGAACGATCCCGCCAAGCGACTCGACGCCATCAGCACCTCGATGACCGACAACAAGAAGGTGTTCGCCGACCTGCCCCGCACCCAGGCGCTCGCGCTGTCGGCGTTCCTCGTCTCCGGCATCGCGCTGGGTCTGGTGCCCGGCTTCGTGTCCTCGGCACCGCCCCCGTTCAACATCGTGATCTCCAACGTGCCGGGCGCGCGAGAACCGTTGTACTGGAACGGAGCTCGGCTCGACGGCAACTATCCGCTATCGATCGCGCTCGACGGGCAGGCGCTCAACATCACGATGACCAACAACGGCGACAACCTCGACTTCGGCCTCGTCGGCTGCCGCCGCAGCGTGCCCCACCTGCAACGCCTGCTGATGCACCTGGAGGACTCGCTCACCGACCTCGAACGGGCCGTCGGCATCTGAGCGGACGGGTCAGGCCCGGCCGAACGCGAGCACCACGTTGTGCCCGCCGAAGGCGAACGTCGTGCTCACCGCGTGGCGCGCGTCGAGCTGCCGAGCCGACCCGGTGACGACGTCGAGGTCGATCCGCTCGTCGAGGTGGTGCAGGTTCAGCGTCGGCGGCACGACCCCGTCGCGCAGCGACTGCACCGTCTGTACCGCCTCGATGGCACCCGCCGAGCCAAAGGTGTTGCCCAGGGCCGCCTTCGAGGCATAGACCGCGGGGCGGTGGCTGCCGAACAACTGGCGCAGCGCGGTCGCCTCGACGAGGTCACCGGCCACGGTGCCCGCCGCGTGGGCGTTGACGAGGTCGACGTCGCCGGGTTCCAGTCCCGCCAACTCGAGCGTGCGCGTGAGGGCGTGGGTCTCCTGGGCGGCGTCGGGGTCGGAGTACAGGGCGTCGTAGCCGTCGGAGCTGGTGGTCGCGGACAGCATCCTGGCCAGCACGCGGGCGCCGCGTGCCGTGGCGTGCGCCTCGGTCTCCATGACGAGCAGCGCGCCGCCCTCGCCGAGCACCATTCCGGTGCGGTCGCGGTCGAAGGGTCGGCAGGCCCCCTGCGGATCGGCGTTGTCGGTGGACATCACGCCGTCGATCTGCGAGTAGGCCGCGATGGGAACGCCCTCGATGGGGGATTCGACGGCGCCGCAGACGACCACGTCGGCGTCGCCGAACACGATCTGCTGCCACGCCTGAGCGATGGCGCCCGCACCCGACGCGTCGGCCATCATCGGCGCCGTCACCCCGGCCCTGGCCGCCAGGTCCAGACCAATGGCGGCCGCGGGCCCGTTGGGCATGAACATCTGCACGGCCAGCGGCGACACGGCCTTCAGGCCGCGGTCCCGCATCCCGATGTACCCGAGGATCATCTCCTCGCCGTTGCCGATCCCGGCGGCCACCGACACCCCCAACCGCGTGGTGTCGACGTCGGGTGAGCCGGCATGGCGCCAGGCCCGCCGGCTCAGGACCACCGCCATCTTCTGCAGATAGGACAGCCTGCGCAGCTCGATGCGGCTGAGCTCGCCGTCGAACTCCTCGAGTAGCTGGCCGCCGATCTTCACCGGCAGGTCGACCGCCTCGATCAGGTCCTCCGACAGCGTCCGGATGCCGCTGCGGCCGGCGAGCAACGCCGACCAGGTCTCTTCGGCGTCCGTGGCGAGAGCGTTGGTCGTCGCGAAGCCGGTGATGACGACGTCAGGAAATTCGCTGCGCATCTTCGCGCTCCCTTCGAGTTGAAGCCCGATTCTCCCGTCCGCCGTCGCCCGGGCTCACACCGGGACGGACTGCCACCTGCGCCAGTGCGTACAGCGACCGCAATTCTGCTTGCTGGCAGCTAGCAGCGGAGGTCTGCTCACCTGTGACCACCCGTTCTCACCTGCTGTTATTTCAGTAGGAAAACATTCGACGGGGTCCCAGCCGTCGCGCTAGTGTTTGCGGAGTATCAGGGAGCGAGATATGGCGACAACGGATACGGACCCAAACCCCACGCTCGCCTGGGCCGCGGCCGCGCTCGACGCGGTCTCCAAGGCGGGGCGAGCGGTGTCCGCCGCAAAGCGGACGAAGTCACGCGCGCTCGTCGCGCGCGCCAATCGGGAGTTGCGCGACGCCGTCGATGCGGCACGCGACGTCGGCGTCGAGTGGGGTGAGATCGGGACGGCGCTGGGCATCGCCCGCGGCAACGCCTACCAGCGGTACCGCAAGCGGCCCGACGAGCCCCGCTGATCGCCGGTTAGGGCGTGTCCTCCCAGTTCCAGATGGACATGTCGCCCTTGGGGTAGTTCATGCAGACGTCGGTGGCCTTGGCGACGACGCCCTTGTTGTTGAAGAACAGCTTGGCCCAGTTGCCCCAGTGGGTGGCCACGTTCTCGTAGTAGACGTTGGTGGCGGTGTCCTCGGAGTACTGCCGGCGCGCGACGGGGTCCAGGGAGAAGAACCAGTGGATGCGGTCGAAGGCCTGCTGCTGCACGTCGGCGGGGCGGTTGCTGCGGTCGATCATGTACCGCTCGAAGTACACCGGGCTGGTGTCGCGGGCAGCCGCCATGTACTGCTCGGTGTCGCAGGTGGTGATGATCATCCGGTGCGGGATCGGGAAGTCGTCGGTGGCATCGGCCGACGCCGGAGACGCCAGGGCCGTGGCGACGGCAGCGGTCCCGAAGGCCACCGCGCCCAGGTGGCGCAGGGTGCGCCGTGCGTGTCGAGATGTCATGTCAGTTCCTCCCCGGTACGTGCTCTAGTGCCGACTCCTGCTCCAGGCAGGTCGTATCGATGATCGCGGCATTCGCGTTGAGCCGCCGCAGAATCGGCAACGCGACCTGCGCCGCCAGTGACAGTGAGAACTCGTCCTCCGACGAGAGCGTCTCGAGCAGATCGGCGAGCCGTCCGCGGCGGACGTCGCGGCGTTCGTCGAGTTTGGCCCGGCCGTGGTCGGCCAGCGTGACGACGGCCGCCCGGCCGTCGTCGGGGTCGCTGCTGCGCTCCACCCACCCCTGCCGCTCGAGTCGCTGGATCATCTGCGTCATCGCCGGCTGGGAGATGCCCTCCAGGCAGGCCAGCGTGGTGAGCCGCGCCGGCCCCTCGTGCACCAGCCTGTTCAGGAGCATCGCGGCGCTTCCGCTGAGACCGGATCGACTGGCCAAGTGGCGCACGGTCAAGTCCATGGCCTCGTCGAGCACGTCGCCGATCGGGTCGAGTCCGTCAGCGGACCGGTGAGATTCCACTCAGGTTATATATCACAATACTTATGTAGACGTGCTAGTTGATGGACGATCTCACACGGCGGACCGTTCCTGTCAACTCGCTGAAAGTGCGTGGGGACGAGGCATTCACGACACGACACCGGCCTCGGCGCCGGTGGGCGTCGAGGCCAGTGTCGCGAGGGAGATCTCGCCAGCTACATAGGTCTACCTATGGAACTGAATCAGCCGGGTAGACCCTGCTCTTCGACCGGCAGGGGCGCGGGGCCCTTGATGCTGGGCACGGCCATCGGGATCGGCGGCGCCGTGGGCGCGGGGCCGACGGTGCTGGTGGTTCCGGTCGACATCGTCGAATCGGCGACGACGCCGGGCACGGACTGCGTGACCGTCGCGGCGATGATCCCCAGGCTGACCATGGCGCCCCCGGCGACGATGGCGGACGTTCTCGTGGTGCGTGACCTCATGTGGTGGCCCCTTCTGCGTCAAGTCGTTCTCAAGTGCACTAGTACTGCACCGACTTCGACCATCCGCGAAGCTGATTTATTCCTGTGGGGCCCGTGGCGAGACGCTGTGCGTCAGGCCCTCACCACACCCGGACCCAGTCGACCAGCATGTCGGCCGGGTAGTTGCCGCCGGCGGGGTCGCCTCCGCCGGAACCGCCCACCGCGAGGTTGAGCATGGGTGCCAGCTGGTAGCCGGGGTCGTTGAACGGCCAGTCGTCGAGCGAGTTCGCCGGCACCTGGAAGTAGGGCTCCATGCCCTCGACGTAATCCCGCCAGAAGTACATCCCGCTGTCGTTCCACGTCACGCGCCACACGTGCCAGCCGCCGTCGACGTCGTAGGGCTGCGTCGCGAAGGACGTGCCGTCCAACCGGGCGTGCACGGTGGTCCCCGACGGCCAGTTCTGGTTGCCGTACCACTCGACGAGGTCGACCTCGCCACCGCGGTCCGGGTTGTCGTTCAACAGCCACCACGCCGGCCAGCAACCGTTGGTCAGGCAGTTGAACTTCACCCTGGCCTCCCAGGTGAGCCCGATGCCGCCGCGCCAGAGCCCGGTGAGCTTGCCACCGAAGTACTTGCCGTTCTCCCTGGTCGCGCGGATCACCAGGTTCGACTTGCCGTCGAGGAAGACGTTCCTGCGGTCGTCGCGGTACTGGCCCATGTTCTCGGGCCGGTCCCAGAACACCGGGTTCTTGATCAGCTCGCGGTGCGTCGAGATCGCCCACTTCGACGGATCGGGGGCCGAACCGGCCGGCCCGTCGAACTCGTCGTGGAAGAGGAACGCGGGGGTCTGTGCCTGCGGCTGCGGCGGTGCCAGCGGTGGCGTCGGCGCCCCGAGCGGCTGCGCGCCGGCGAGCGGAGCGGGGATGGCGGCGGCGAGCAGGCCGAGTCCCGACATGAACAGAAGGTTGCGACGATCCATCTCTGGCACAGCGACACCCTAGATCCCGAACCTGCGATCCCGCGCGATTGGGTACCGGTCTCGACGTGGGCGTCGCCCGGTCACCCGTCCCCACCTGCGGTTTTGTGATGACGCGAGCGGGGCACGGGACCGGCGCGGTGGGCCAGAGGCGTTGTCGCGCAGCAGGTATGGCGGCACGGGCGGTGCACGTTCGGCATGGCCGCCCGACGACGGCCTGCGGGCGACGCGCGAGCCCCGTCGTCGGCCCGGGACTACGGTGACCGAAAGCCGCCCTGGTGACCGAGAGCCGTCCCCAGCCCGACCGAGGAGGTCCCCGCATGACCGTGACCGTGGACGTCGGACCGGTCGGCTTCGCCGACGTCGTCGCGGTCGCCCGCCGAGACGCCCCCGTCGCGATCTCCGCACGGGCCGCGGCGGCCATCGAGGCCAGCCGGACCACCATCGACGCGCTGGCGAACGATCCCACTCCGGTGTACGGGGTGTCGACCGGCTTCGGCGCGCTGGCCACCAGACACATCCCGGTCGAGAGTCGAACGCAGTTGCAGCGCAGCCTGATTCGTTCTCACGCGGCGGGCGCCGGTCCCGAGGTCGAGCGCGACGCGATCCGCGCCATGATGCTGCTGCGGCTGTCGACCCTGGCCAGTGGGCGCACCGGGGTCCGGCTCGCAACTGCGCAGGCCTACGCCGGGCTGCTCTGCGCCGGGCTGACCCCGGTGGTGCACGAGTACGGCAGCCTGGGCTGCTCCGGTGACCTCGCGCCGCTGGCCCACGTCGCGCTCGCGGCGCTGGGCGAGGGCTACGTGCGCACGCGGGCGGGGGATCTGGTCGCGTCGGCGGACGCCCTCGCCGCCCACGGGTTGCAGCCCGTCACCCTGGCCGAGAAGGAGGGGCTGGCGCTGATCAACGGTACCGACGGCATGCTGGGCCACCTCGTCCTCGCGCTGACCGACCTCGACGACCTCCTGCGGCTGGCCGACGTCGCGGCGGCCATGAGCGTCGAGGGCCAGCTCGCCACCGACCGCGTCTTCGCCGCCGACCTGCAGCAGTTGCGTCCGCACCCCGGCCAGGCCGTCGCCGCGGCCAACATGACGAGGCTGCTCGACGGATCGGCCATCGTCGCCAGCCACCGCACCCCGGACTGCACCCGGGTGCAGGACGCCTACTCGCTGCGCTGCGCACCCCAGGTCGCCGGTGCCGCCCGCGACACCGCCGCGCATGCCCGCGCGGTCGCCGAACGCGAATTGGCAAGTGTCATCGACAATCCCGTGGTCACCCTCGACGGGCGGGTCGAGTCCAACGGCAACTTCCATGGCGCGCCGGTCGCCTACGTCCTCGACTTCCTCGCCATCGTCGTCGCCGACCTCGCGAGCATCAGCGAACGCCGTACCGACCGCTTCCTCGACGTGCACCGCAGCCATGGACTGCCGCCGTTCCTCGCCGCGGACCCCGGCGTCGACAGCGGGCACATGATCGCGCAGTACACCCAGGCCGGGATCGTGTCGGAACTCAAGCGGCTGGCCCACCCCGCCAGCGTCGACTCGATCCCGTCCTCGGCGATGCAGGAGGACCACGTCGCGATGGGGTGGTCCGCGGCGCGCAAGCTCCGCCGCGCGGTCGACGGACTGGCGACGGTGCTGGCGATCGAAGTGCTCACCGCCGCACGGGGCGTGGACTTGCGGCGACCGCTGGCCCCGGCACCGGCCACCGGTCGGGTCGTCGAGGTGCTCCGCGAGCACGTCGCCGGGCCCGGTCCCGATCGCTTCCTGGCCCCCGAGATCGCCGCGGCCGTGGGGCTGGCGCGCTCCGGCGCACTGGTACGCGCCGCCGAGGACGTGATCGGCCCGCTGGGTTAGCGAATCACGGTGGGCCGTACAGGTTTCCGCGCCGGACGTCGTCGCGGCATTCAGTCCGCGACCGGCCGGTCTGCTGCACGCACACCCGAACCTGGTCCTCGATGCCCGCGGGGTACACCTGATCCGTCGGCCCTGGTGTGTCGGTGGGTACGGGCACCACGCCCGAGACCAGCGACCACATCACCTCGTTGGACGGGGGCAGGCGCGCGCAGTAGGCCTTCTGTCCGGTCTCGGTGACGCCGGCGGACCCGAGGACCTCGCAGTCGGCGCCGACGAGGACGACCGGTACCGCGGGCCCGGGTGGCGGCGCCGGCGCGGCGGCCGAACTCTGGTGTCGCGCAATGACGATGCCCGCGATGACCCCGCCCACCAGGAGCAGTCCGACGACGACCGCCGCGGCCAACCCCAGCCACCGCATGCGGTGGCGCGACGGTCCGGCGGCCGCCGCCGCGGGGGCCGCCGCCATCGTCGCGTCGAGCTCGGAGGCGTCACCGCCGTCGAGGTGGCGGGCCAGCGCGGTGGCGAAGGCGGTGCAGGTGTCGTAGCGGTCGGCCGGCAGCTTCGCGAGCGCCTTGGCGAGCACCGGGCCCAGGCCCGACAGCTCGGGCTTGCGGTCGGCGATGGCCGGGGGCGGGGCACTGACGTGCTGGCTGATGACCACCGCCGGATTGCGGTCCAGGTACAGGTGCGTGCCGGTCAGCAGCTCGAATGCCGTTGCCGCAAGCGAATATTGGTCGGCACGCCCGTCGAGGGTCTGACCCATCAGCTGTTCCGGCGCGGCATAGGCGACCGTGCCGACGGCCATGTTGGTCTCGGTGAGCCCGCTGGAGTCGTCGACCCGCCGGGCGATGCCGAAGTCGGCGAGCAGCGCCCGCCACCCACCGGAGTCGAAGTTGGCGAGCAGGATGTTGGCGGGCTTGACGTCGCGGTGCAGCAGCTGGTGCTGATGGGCGTAGTCCAGCGCGTCGGCGACCGCCGCGACGATGCGGACGACGTCGGCGGGCGGCAGGCCGCGACGGTACTCCTTCTGGGTCAGCAACTGTCCGGCGTCGGTGCCCTCGACGTAGTCCATCGCGATCCACAGCCGGCCCTCGTCCTCGCCCCGATCGTGCACGGCGACGATGTTCTGATGCCATAGGGCAGCGGCGTTCTGGGCCTCGCGGTTGAACCGCTCGCGATACTCGGCGTCCGTCGAGACCTGGGCCGCCATCACCTTCAGGGCGTCACGACGCGGCAGACGCGGGTGCTGGGCTAGGTAGACCTCGCCCATGGCACCCGCACCGAGCAACCGCACAATGGTGTACCCGGCAAACGTCTCCCCGGAGGCCAGTGGCATGCGAGGCATCCTAGGTGAGACGACCGCCCCGGTCGCCCCGTTGTCGAGAAGCCCGCGGCCCTACTTCCGCGGTGCGGTCAGGTCGTACACCGTGTCCTTGCCGACGGTCATCGGAGTGAAGTGGGCGGCGACCCACGTGGTGATGTCGTCGTGCGCCGTCCTCGCGTCGAAGCCGCCGGGGCGCTTCTCGTCGGACTGCGGCCCGATGTAGTAGGTGATCCGGTGGTTCGCGACGTCCTGCTGGAACTCCGCGAGCGTCGGCACCGGGTCACTGCCGATGAAGCCGCCGATCGCCATGACCGCTGTGTTGGTGGACAATTCGAGGGTCGACGCGGGACTCGAGCGGTCGATGGCAGCGGAGAAGTCGGTGTGGGTCGCGCGCAGCATGGCGTCGAGCTGAGGGTTGTCGATGTCCTGCCCCCAGCCGCCGTGGTGACCGTCGGCCTGGGGTGGTCCGACCCGCGGTCCGCCACCCTCGTGGGGCTGTCCAATGGTCGCGAACGAGTAGGCGGCCGTGCCGAGCGCGCCCCCGATCAACCCGACCAACAGCGCGGCCAGCGCGAACCGTCGGCGCGATTCCGCGGTCAGCGACCACAGCAGGGCGGCGACCGCCAGCACCGTCACGGCCAGGATCACCCAGCGCAGGGCGGGGAACCAACCGGCGTTGCGGCCCAGCAGCCACCAGCTCCAGCCCCCGGTGGCGAGCACCAGCAGGGCGAGGCCGGCACGGCCGAACCAGGTCTCGCGGCGGCGCCACGCCTCGGCGACGCCGATCCCGACCATGCCGCAGATGGCCGGTGCGAACGAGAAGCTGTAGTACGGATGGACCATTGACTTCATGTAGCTGAGCAGCAGCCCGTCGACCAGCATCCAGAGGCCGAACAGCAGGGCGCCGGCCCGGACCAGATCGGTGCGCGGGGCGCGGCCGCGCCAGACGACCACCAGCACCAGGGCGATCAGGGCCGCGGGCAGCAGCCAACTGATCTCGAACCCGAACTCGCCGCTGAACAACCGTGGCAACCCCTGCGGGCTGTCTCCGAAGCCGCCCCACCCGTGGTGGCCGCCGTCCATGTCGAACTGCACCCCCGCGGCGTTGCCGACGTCGGGGTTGAGCTGGAAGGCATGGCTGTTCTTGCCGAGCACGCGACCAAACCCGTTGTACCCCAGCACCAGGTTCATGAAGTTGTCGTCCGTCGACCCGGCGATGTAGGGCCGTCCCGAGGCCGGCCACACCAGCGTCAGCACTACGAACCAGCCCGCCGACACCAGCACCGCGACGAGGCAGCCCACCAGTTGCAGCAACCGTCTGCGCACCGACGTCGGCGCCGCCACCAGGTAGACCAGGCCGACGGCGGGCGCCACCATGATGCCCTCGAGCATCTTGGCCAGGAACGCGAAGCCCAGTGCCACCCCCGCCATGGCGATCCACGCCGTACTCGCGCGCTCCAGGGCGCGCACGGTGCAGTACGCGGCGGCCATCATCAGCAGCACCATGACCGCATCGGGGTTGTTGAAGCGGAACATCAGCGCCGCGACGGGGGTCAGGGCCAGCGCCGATCCCGCCAGCAACGCCGCACCGGGACCGCTGATGCGACGCACCGCGCCGTAGAGCAGCGCCACCGTCGCTACGGCCATGAGCGCCTCGGGCACGAGCATGCTCGCACTGCTGAAGCCGAAGATCTGACCCGACAGGCCCATCACCCACTGCGACACGGGGGGCTTGTCGACCATCATGAAGTTCTGCGTGTCCAGCGAACCGAACAGCAACGCCTCCCAGTTCTTCGAGCCGGCCTGTGCGGCGGCCGCGTAGAAGTCGTTCCCCATGCCGTTGACGGTGATGTTCCACAGGTACATGACCAGCGTCGCGATGAGCAGGACTCCGAAGGCGACGCGGTCGGGGGTCAGCCCGGTCAGGCGGTGCGACGGGGTCCCCTCCCCCGCCTCCCCACTGGCCGGAACGGGCAATTCAACGGTCGTCGTCACAGAGCCAGTTAGACAGCCGCACCGTAGGCGAACCTGTGAGGATGCAGTGATCCGGCTGGGATCCAGGTGACGTCTCGGTCACGTCGGCGGAGGTTGCTGCGACGAGATGTCGATTCGAAACTCAGCGCACTGCGCGCGCCATAGACTCGGTGCCACAGGACACTCGAGCTCGACGAGGAGCGCAGATCCATGACGATGACCGAACCCGACGTGCAGGCCGGCACCCCCTTCGACGAGGACGTCGCCGCGACCCAGCAGTACTTCGACGGTCCGCGGTTCGAGGGAATCGTGCGGCTGTACACCGCGCGGCAGGTCGCCGAGCAGCGCGGCACCATCGCGACGGACTACACCGTCGCGCGCGAGGCGGCCGCCGCCTTCTACCCCCGCCTGCGCGAGCTGTTCTCGCAGAAGAAGAGCATCACCACCTTCGGCCCGTACTCACCCGGCCAGGCCGTGACCATCAAGCGGATGGGCATCGAGGGCATCTACCTCGGCGGCTGGGCGACCTCGGCGAAGGGCTCCATCAGCGAGGACCCCGGCCCCGACCTGGCCAGCTACCCCCTGAGCCAGGTGCCCGACGAAGCCGCCGGGCTGGTGCGCGCGCTGCTGACCGCCGACCGCAACCAGCAGTACCTGCGCCTGAAGATGACCGACGCACAACGCGCGGCGACGCCGGCCACCGACTACCGCCCGTTCATCATCGCCGACGCGGACACCGGTCACGGCGGAGATCCCCACGTGCGCAACCTGATTCGACGTTTCGTCGAGGCCGGCGTGCCGGGCTACCACATCGAGGACCAGCGCCCCGGCACCAAGAAGTGCGGACACCAGGGCGGCAAGGTGCTGGTGCCGTCCGACGAGCAAATCAAGCGGCTCAACACCGCCCGCTTCCAGCTCGACATCATGCGCGTGCCCGGCATCATCGTCGCCCGCACCGACGCCGAGGCGGCCAACCTGATCGACAGCCGCGCCGACGAGCGCGACCAGCCGTTCCTGCTCGGCGCGACCAATCTCAAGGTCCCGCCCTACAAGGCGTGCTACCTGGCCATGATGCGCAGCCTCTACGAGCAGGGCGTCACCGACATCCGCGGACACCTGCTCTACGCGATCCCCGACGGCGAGTACGCGACCGCCGACGCGTGGCTGGACCGCAACGGCATCGCCACCGTCGTGACGCAGGCGGCGGCCAGGTGGAAGGACGGCGCGCACGCGTCGGTCGACGACCTCTTCGACGACGTCGAGTCGCAGTTCGTCGACGCGTGGCAGGCCGATGCGGGTCTGGAGACCTACGGCGAGGCGGTCGCCGAACTGCTCGCCTTCCGCGAGAGCGAGGGCGAACCCCTGGGCATGACGCCCGCGGAGTGGCGCGAGTTCGCCAAGACCGCGTCGCTGTACGCCGCCCGCGAGAAGGCCCGCGAGTTGGGCGCCGACGCGCCGTGGGACTGCGAGCGCGCGAAGACCCCCGAGGGCTACTACCAGGTGCGCGGCGGCATCCCGTACGCGATCGCGAAGTCACTGGCCGCCGCGGCGTTCGCCGACATCCTCTGGATGGAGACCAAGACGGCCGATCTCGCCGACGCCAAGGAGTTCGCCGACGCCATTCACGCGGTCTACCCGGACAAGATGCTGGCCTACAACCTGTCGCCGTCGTTCAACTGGGACACCACGGGCATGAGCGACGACGAGATGCGCGCCTTCCCCGCCGAGATCGGCAAGATGGGCTTCGTCTTCAACTTCATGACCTACGGCGGTCACCAAATCGACGGCGTCGCCGCCGAGGAGTTCGCCACCGCACTCCGCCAGGACGGCATGCTGGCGCTGGCCCGGTTGCAGCGCAAGATGCGCCTCGTCGAGTCGCCGTACCGCACGCCGCAGACGCTGGTCGGCGGGCCGCGCAGCGACGCGGCCCTGGCCGCCTCGTCGGGCCGCACCGCGACCACCAAGTCGATGGGCAAGGGGTCGACGCAGCATCAGCACCTGGTCCAGACCGAGGTGCCGAAGAAGCTGCTCGAGGAGTGGCTGGCGCTGTGGAGCGAGCACTACCAGCTCGACGAGACACTGCGCGTGCAACTGCGCCCCCGGCGCGCGGGCGGCGAGGTCCTCGAACTCGGCATCTACGGCGCGCGTGAGGACGGTGGGGAGGAGTTGCTCGCCAACGTCCTGGTCGATCCCATCAAGGACCGCCACGGCCGCAGCATCCTCACGGTCCGCGACCAGAACACGTTCGCCGAGAAGCTGCGCAAGAAGCGCCTGATGACGCTGGTCCACCTCTGGCTGGTGCACCGGTTCAAGGCCGAGGCGGTGTACTACGTCACGCCGACGGAGGACAACGTCTACCAGACCGAGAAGATGAAGTCGCACGGCATCTTCAGCAACGTCCACCAGGACGTCGGCGAGATCGTCGTCGCCGACGTCAACCAGCCCCGCATCGACGAGTTGCTCGCCCCAGACCACGAGGCGCTGCTGCGGTTGATTCGCAAGCAGGACTGAGCAACTCTCAGCGTGCTCCTACGCTCGCCTTGGGTGGGCATTAACCGGGGCCGGGATGGTGGAGGCATGAATGCCTTCTCGAGTGAACGGGCCCACCACCGCGCCCGTCCCGATCGACGGCGGACCGCACTGGTGGCCATGCTGGTGCTGGCGGCCGCGTCGTCGTCGCTGATGCTGCTGAGCGACGTGTCCGGCGCGCCCGCCTGGGTGCACTGGGTGGGGTCGATCGTGGCCGCCTGCTCGGCGCTCGGCGTCGTGATCATCGCCGAGCTGAGCTGGGACCGCGCGATCGACACGGCCAAGTCGGCCGGCCTGGTGTCGACGGCTCTCGACGACTGAGCTACCCGACGTCGAGCAGGTAGGTGCGCTGCGCCCACTGGAACGCCTGCCACCCCGCGACCTCGTCGAACTCGTCGTGGACGCGTTGTGCCGCGGCGCCACTGATCGGCCGCGCGTCGCGGGCCTTCACCTGCACCTCGGCGCAGCGCTCCATCATCAGGAAGAACCCGACCGCCGAGTCGACGGTGGCGCCGACCGTCAGCAGACCGTGGTTGCGCAGGACGACTCCGCGCGCCGCACCCATCGCCGCGGCGATGCGCTTGCCGCCGTCGACCGAGCCGATGCTGACCTCCTCGTCGTCGAA
The DNA here is from genome assembly GCF_010729665.1 of Mycolicibacterium madagascariense. NCBI lineage: Bacteria > Bacillati > Actinomycetota > Actinomycetes > Mycobacteriales > Mycobacteriaceae > Mycobacterium > Mycolicibacterium madagascariense. Next base: position 4,658,875 of record NZ_AP022610.1, read on the forward strand.
GATCTCGTGGTCGCCGTAGAACGCGCACGCCTCCTGCGAGATGGGCTCCAACCGGGTGACGGTCGCCGAGAACGGGGTGCCGTAGGGCGTGTGGCAGTGGGCGGCGGAGACGATCTCGGGATTGGCCTCGTGCACCGGGGCGTGGATGTAGTACGCGGCGACGTTGATGTGACCGCCGCCCTCCACCGTGCCGTCCGGGCCGACGAGCACCAGGTCGTCGACCGTCATGTGGCGGAACGGCACGCCGTAGCGCCCCAGCCAGAACCAGTCGAGCCGTTCCGGGTCGCGCGCCGAGATGTGCCCGTCACCGAGGGAGCCCCAGCCCATCGCGCCGAAGACCCTGTACGCCAAGGCAAGTCGCCGTTTGCGGTGCGCCCGCAGCTCGTCGAGGTCGGCGAACTCCGGCTCGAAGGCCGCGGGGTCGAGGAACTCCGTCGTGTGCACCCTTCCACGCTAAGCCACTCAGGGGCGGATCAGCACCTTGAGCGCCTCGCGGTCGGCCATCGCGCGGTAGCCGTCGGGGATCTCCTCGATGCCGATCGTGCGGTCGAACACCCGGCCCGGTTCGACGACGCCGTCGAGGACGTCGGGCATCAGCTCCTCGATGTAGGCGCGGGCGGGTGCGACGCCTCCGGTGAGGGTGATGTTGCGCATGAAGTACTTGCGGGCGAACGGCACGTCGTCGTCCTGGGGTACGCCGACCCTGCTGACGAAGCCACCGTCGCGGGCGACCCCGAACGCCATCTCCAGGGAGGACGTGGTGCCGACGCATTCGAGGACGGCGTGGGTGCCGTCCCCGCCGGTGAGTTCGCGCACGCGCTCGATGCCCTCCTCGCCGCGCTCGGCGATGACGTCGGTGGCGCCGAACTCACGCCCCAGATCGGTGCGCTCCTGGTGGCGACCCATCAGCAGGATCCGTTCGGCGCCAAGGCGTTTGGCGGCCAGCACGGCTGAGAGCCCGACCGCGCCGTCGCCGATGACCGTCACCGTGGTGCGCGGGCCGACCTTGGCGGTGACCGCACAGTGGTGGCCGGTGCAGAACACGTCGGACAGCGTCAGCAGGGACGGCAGCAGCGCGGAGTCGGGGGCGACGGGCAGCTTCACCAGCGTGCCGCGCGCCTGCGGGACGCGCACGGCTTCGCCCTGACCGCCGTCGACGCCGGGTGACCCCCACCCGCCGCCGTGCCGGCACGAACTCTGCAATCCCTCGGCGCACAGGTCGCACGTGTTGTCACACCACAGGAACGGCGCGACGACGAGGTCCCCCTTCGCGAGCCCGTCGACGTCGGACCCGACGTCCTCGACGGTGCCGATGAACTCGTGCCCCATGCGGCGGCCCTTGTCGCTGTGCGGCATCGAACCGTACGGCCACAGGTCGCTGCCGCAGATGCAGGACTGCGTGATGCGCACCAGGGCGTCCGTCGGCTCGCGCAGCGTGGCGTCGGGAACGTCTTCGATCCGAACGTCGTGGGCTCCGTACATGATCGTGGCGCGCATGGGCCGTCCTCGCATCTCTCTCGCGGTGGGGTGACCCCACCAGTCAACCCGACGACGGCGCGATCGGGAGAGGGGCGGGTCCGATTTAGGGGCCACCCTTCCAGTGCTCGATGCGATGGTGGTCGGGGGTGAATCCGTGTCTGACGCCCCAGAGGACGGCCTGGGTGCGGCTGCCCACGTCGATCTTGCGGTAGATGGTGCGGATGTAGGACTTCACCGTGTTGGGGCTCAGATAGGTCAGTCGCGCGACGTCGGCGTTGCTCTTGCCCTGCGTGATGAGAGCCAGGATCTCCGACTCGCGGTCGCTGAGGCCCTCGCCGCGGCCAGGCCAGTCCAGACCCACCGCGCTGCGCGTGCGGGCGGGTGGGTCGCTGATGACCGTCTCGCCGGCGTGCACCGCCTCCAGCGCGGCGACGAGGTCCCGCGCGGGCAGCGTCTTGGACAAATACCCATGTGCGCCACGCTCTTTCGCGCTGGCGATCAGGTCGGGGTGGAAGTTCCAGGTGTAGACGACGACGCGACGAGCGCACGGGTTGGCGACCAGGATGCCGATCTCGTGGTGGTCGGACTCGGGTTGGGCGAACGAGTCGTACAGCACGATGTCGACCGGGTCCTTGACGCCCATCGTGGCGTCGAGTTCGGCGACGACCACGCGGTCCCGATACCGGTCGAACATGTTGGCCACCCCCATGACCACCACGTCGTAGTCATCGACGAGTGCCACGGTGATGGGACCGTTCTCGGGCGGGGACACCGTCGAAGGGTACCGCCGCAAGGGCTGCGCCGAACCCCCCCAAAGGGTCCTTTACCTCGACTGTCGGGTCGGTCAGACCGCGGTGGTCTCGCCGGGCACGTGGCCCAGGATCCGGCGGAACGTGGTGTCGAGACGTTCGCTCATCCGCTCGGGGGCGGCGAGATCGTCGGTGGACCGGGCGGCCACGCTCGCGCGGGAGCGACCGAGGTCGGCGTGATAGGACGCCGCGACGACGGCCGACCACGCGACCACCGCCCTGCGCACCCGCGCGTCGTCGGGCGGCACGCCGAGCCGGGCGGCCAGGGCGCCGCCGAGAACCTGCCGACGCAGCTCCGACGCCCGTTTCTGCAGCGGGGGGCTGGCCGTGATGGCCGCCGCCATGCCGGTCAGCCGTTCCGGCGAGACGGCGGCCCGACCGTCGATGACGTCCTGAAGCATCGCCGCGTTCGCCGCGTGCAGCGCGTGGCGCAGATCGTCGAAACCGTCGACCCGTAGGTGCCGGACCGCCGACGCGAGCATGTCGCCCAGTACCGAGAGCACCGCGTCGTCCTTGTCGTGGAAGTGCTCCTGGACGTCGGTGGGCGACACCCCCGCCGCGGCCGCGATCTGGCGCGTGTCCACGCGTCCCCAGTCGTGCGTGCTGGCCAGGCGCATCGTGACGTCGACGATCACCGAACGCGCGCGGTTCGCCGCGGGGCCGGGTGTCACCGTCATCGCCTCGAAGGTACGGGCCACGCCCGCCTCGGGCATCCCTAGCCGCTGTGGTGTGAGCCAGCTCACGTTCCGAGGTGTGACTAGAAGTGCGGAGCGCGCAGCACACGCCGCGGCAGCCAGCGCCGTCTGCCGCCCTTCAGCTGCGCGCGATGCCGCTCCGCCGGGGTCGAGAAGTCAAGGGGCAGTTGACCATTGGCCAGCAGTCGGCGCATGGCCGGCCCGTCGACGGGGCGGGAGAACAGGTAGCCCTGGGCGCGGTGGCAGCCCAACTCCAACAGCGTGAGGGCCGCCGCGGGGGTCTCCACACCCTCGGCCACGACGTCGAGGCCGAACGAATCGGCCAGCGCGACGGTGGCCCGGACGATCGCGAAGTCGCTGTCGTTCTCGCCCAGCTCCAGGACGAAGCCCTTGTCGATCTTGAGGATGTCCACCGGCAGGTTCTTCAGGTGCGACAGCACGCTGTAGCCGGTGCCGAAGTCGTCGATCGCGATGCGGACGCCCACGTCCTTGAGCCCGTTCAGCGTGATCCGGCTGGCGTCACCGTCCTGCACGACCACCGACTCGGTGATCTCGAGGCAGATCATGCTGCCGTCGAGACCGAACTCGTCGAGCGTGCTGGCGACGGTGTCGACGAATCCGTCGGTGACCAGTTGCACCGGCGAGACGTTGACGTTGAGCACGACGTCGGGCGGCATGCCGTCGGCGAGCCAGCCGCTGAACTCGCGGCACGCGGCCCGCATCACCAGGCGGCCGAGCTCGCCCGCCAGGTTGATCGACTCGGCGATCCCGATGAAGGCGCCCGGCAGCAGCAGGCCGCGCGTCGGGTGCTGCCATCGCACCAGGGCCTCGGTCGCCACGATCTCACCGGTGCGCATGTCGACCTCGGGGAGGTAGTGCACGACGAGCGCACCCGGATCGTGCTGGATGACCTCGCCGAGGTGCAGTTCGACGTCGTGGCGTAGGTCGAAGGCCCGCTCGAGGTCGACGGAGAAGGCGGCGGCGTTGTTGCCGCCGCCCTTCTTGGCGGTGAGGAGCGCCTGATCGGCCCGCCGCAGCAGGTCCGAGGAGCTGACGCCGCTGCCGGGCTCGCCCGCCGCGACGCCGATGCTGACCGTGCGCATGAGCGTCTCGCCCGCGATCACCTCCGGCGAATGCAGGTCGACGCGCATCCGGCGGCCGAAGTCGTGGGCCTCCTCCAGCGTCATCGGCTCGGCCGGGACGACGACGAACTCGTCGCCGCCGAGCCGCGCGCAGATCGCGTCGGGACCGGCCTGGGCCACCAGCCGGTTCGCGAACGAGACCAGGAACGCGTCGCCGGCGCCGTGGCCGAGGTAGTCGTTGACCGCCTTGAGCCGGTCGAGGTCGAAGAACAGCACCGCCACCGGTCCGGGACGGCCCGCCGCGAGCCGGGCGTCGAGATGCCCGATCAGTGCGCTGCGGTTGACGAGCCCGGTCAGATCGTCGTGTTCGGCCAGGTAGTGCAGTTTCTCCTCGGCGGTGATGCGTGCCTGCAACTGGGCGAACAGCGTGGCGACCGCCTGCAGTGCGGTGAGCTCCTCGGGCAACCATTCGCGGTCCCCGAACTTCACGAACCCCAGCGTGCCGGTGGTCAGATCGCCCGAGAGCAGGGGCACGCACGCCAGCGACGTCTCGGGCACCGCGGTGCCCTCCTCGATGCGGCGCTGGTAGTCGGCGTTCGCCGGTTCCGGACGCAGGACGTCGGGCTCCTTGAGGTACTCGGCGCGCGCGAAGATCGGGTCGGCGTCGGCGAAGTACACCAGGCCGATCGGGTCGGGTTGCACCGGTTCCCGCGGCGGCCATTCCGCGATCAGCCGGGTGGCACGGATGTCGTGGTCGTTGTAGCGCAGGAAGCAGACGTCGACGCTCAGGCGCTTGGTCAGATCGGCCAGTACGCGTTCGCTGACCGCGGCGGCGTTCACGGCCGTTCCGCCCATCAACTCGGCGGCCACCGCAGTGACCATCTCGTCGAGGCGCCCAGACATGATTCAACGTTAGCTGTATTCGACGTCCTTGCAAATACAATGAGGGTCACAGACTGGCCGATCGGCTAGCGTCACGTCGCGGTAACGACACGCCATGGTCGGAGTTTGATGGCGAGTCGGCTCCGCGGCGTTCATCTCGACCCTCCGACGGCGAACTCCCGGCGCCCCGGCGAGGCCGCCAAAAGATTTGCGCAATCGAACGCCCGCCCGCGCGTCGGGCCCGCGGCGCCACCCCCGTCGTAGGGTGAACCGCAGGAGGCGCCATGACCACGGACACCACCCCATCCGACGACGTCGGTCCGGTCGCGGACATCGACGACGCCCAGATCAGCGAGATCGTGGAGCAGGAGTTGGCGACCGCCGTCGCCGACCCGGATCCCGTGTACGTCCTGTCCGTCGAGTTCGAGGGCGACGGCTACACCTCGGTGCACACCTCGCGGGAGGGTGCGGACGCGCGTCTCGTCGAGATCGCCGCAGGCTGGGGCGTCGCCGACGCGCTGGACTCCGATCGCCTGGTCCACAGCGTGACGAAGGTGCCGCTGGAAACCCCGTAGCCCGCTATGCGTCCACCGACACCCGGAAGCGATCGGCGGTCGCGGGGCACCGCTCGAAGTGCAGGCACACCGTGGTGCCGCGCGGCCCGCCCTCGATCGTGCAGTGGTCGCTCAGCGCGCGCATGAGCGAGATGCCCCGGCCGCGGCGTGGATCGTCGGGACCGGGGTCGAGCCACGAGCCGTGGTCGAAGACGCACACCGTGACGCGCGCCAGGGCGGCGTCGTGGCTGACCGCCAGGGTCATCGTGCCGGGGGCGGTACCGCGGTAGGCGTGATCGGCGCAGTTGGCGAGCGCCTCATCGGTGGCAAGCACGATGTCGGCGTGTTGCTGGGGGTCGGTGAGCACCGCTTCGGCGAGCCACAGGGCCATGAGCTCACGAAAGTACGTGACCGTCGACGGGTCTGCCCGACCCGTCTTCGCCCAGTCACCGGAAGAGGGAAAGCTGTTCAGCACCATGGTGAGTCGATGATTACCCAACTTGCTGGAGAATGACCACCCCGGGTCGTCGACGAGCCGTGCGGCCTCGGCCGACGGGGTGTGCAGCGACCGTCACTAACGGTTGACCAGCCCGGTCGGTTAGATTTCTTGGGCAACCTGGCGTCATATGCAGAACTGCCCACCACGGGCGCCACACCTACTCGTCCCCGAGGCGCTCACATGCTGACCACGGTGAAGCACCGGCTTCGTTTCGAAGACCACTACTACTGGATCACGTCGTACCTCGCGGCCAGGGGACTGCAGCGCGGCACGTGCCGGCTGGTCGCCGCGAGCATGCTGGGGCTCGGCGTCCTGCCGCTGCTGCTGATGACGAGCGAGGCAGGTCCGAGGGGAGCCCTTGGCCGCGGTCTCACGCTGGGGGTCTCGGCGTGCTGCGTCGCCATGGCGTTCCTGTGGCTGCGCGCCGGCTGGCCCACCCGCGTGCAATCCCAGCTGTGCGTCCTGCTCGGCAGCGGGTGCATCGCCGTCGCCTGCCTGGTCCAGACGAACCCGGCGATCGGCCTCACCGGCACCAGCGCCTACGTCGTGCTGTCGGCGTTCACGGCACTGTTCCACGACGGTCGGCTGATGTCGGTGACCTGGCTCGTCGGCGCCGTCACGCTGGTCGCGATCGCCATTCGTCTCGGCGGCTTCGAGCCGGGTGTGACCGTCGCGGGCATCCTCATGTTCGCGCTCATCAACGCGTTCGTGGCGTTCGCGTGCCGCACCATGATCCGGCTGGTCAACACCGACGTCCACTACACCGAGCTCGAACCGCTCACCGGGCTGCTGACGCGCGACGCCTTCACCGACCGGGTGGCCACCATGATCGCCGCGCGCGACAGGAACGACGACCGCTTCCTCGCGATCGTCGTCGTCAGTCTCGACAGCTTCTCGCTGCTGACGGGCCTGCGCGGTGAGGCCGGCGGCAACGAGGCCCGGGTGGCGATCGGGCACCGCCTCACCGAGACGCTGCGACGCGACGCCGTGCTGGCCCACGTCGGAGAGTCGGAGTTCCTGATCGCGGACTCGTTCACCACGACCGACACCAGCGTCCTGACCGAGCGTCTGCAACAGACCGTGCGCACCGCGCCCTACCGACTCACGGCGAGCATCGGCGTGGTGGCGACGCCGCTGGCCGACCTCGTCGGCCACCCGCCGCACGACGTCGTCGAGGAGCTCGTCACGATCGCCGCCTCGAACGTGTACACCGCGCGCCGCGACGGCGGACAGCGCACGCGGTCGACGGCCAACCCGCGCCTGGCCTCCCTGGAGGGACTCGGCTCCGCGGGCTGGGACAACGACGACCTGACCGCATAGCGCGAAACCGGTGCCGCGCGACGCCCCTCGCCGACGAGACTAGGTCGCCCCGCGGATCGCGGCGGCCACCGCCTGCGGCGCCTCGGACTGCGGAAAGTGGCCCACGCCGGGCAGTCTCACCACCGCGGCATCCGGCAGCAGGTTGATCGCCGGCTGCAGGACGTGACGTCCCGACACGGGATCGTCGAGCCCCCACACCAACTGGACCGGCCCCGGCCAGCTGCTGAGCGCCGCCTCCCACCTGCGGTGGTGCCGGGCCCGTTCGGCGTTGTACCCGATTTGCAGATGGGCCAGGCGGTGACCGCCGGCGCGCGAGATGCCGTGCCATAGACCGTCGAATTCGTCGTCGGTGAGCGCCGACCCACGCACGGCGTCCAGACCGCTGCGCATCCGGCTCGCGGTCACCCGGCTGGAGATCAGCCCTCCGAGCACGGGCAGGGCCAGCAGCCGTTGCAGCCGCGTCGGGCGGTAGGCGCTGTAGACGATGCCGAAGTTCATTGCGACGAGCCGATCGATGGCGAACCCGGCAGCGCCTCGCAGCGTCCGATCGATCAGCTCCTGGCCGACGATGCCGCCGTAGTCGTGGACGACGAGCGTCACCGAGTCGAGCCCGAGGTGCGCGGCCAGGTCCTCGACGACGTCCGCCGACTCGAACACGGTGTAGCCGTACGGGTTTGGCTTGTCCGAGGCGCCGTAGCCGAGGAAGTCGACGGTGACGACGTCGTGGTCACGGGCGAGGTCGTGCGCCACGTCGGCGTAGTCGTAGGACCACGTGGGGAAGCCGTGCAGCATCAGCACGGTGGGCCCCCGACCGCGTCGACGGTAGGCGATGCGGTGGCCGCGACGACTGATCAGCGTCTCGTTCTCGTCCATCCAGTCCTGGGCTCGCCGTCGGCTCACGGGACGTCCCCCTTCGAATACACATCAACACTCAGATACACTTGTGTATCACAATGCAGGCATGCCACCCTCGGTGTCAACCATTGATGACGGCGGAGGGACGTGACCGTGGCACGGTTGACCAGGACCGAGCAGCGCGAGGTCACCCGGGAACGCCTCATCGAGGCTGCCGGCCGGGTGTTCTGCCGGCTGGGGTTCGAAGCCGCACCCATCGACGTCATCGCCGAGGAGGCGGGCTATTCGCGCGGAGCCTTCTACTCGAACTTCCGATCCAAGGACGAGCTGTTCGTCGCCCTGATCGCGCGCCATCTCGACGCCGAGGTCGAAACCCTCGGCCGCGCGCTCGACAGGATCGCCTCGGCGGCCGAGCTCGCCCCGGCGATCGAACGGCGGTACCGCATCCTCGGCGAGGACGACAGCTGGTGCCTCCTGACGACCGAGTTCCAGCTCTACACGATGCGGGGCGGCACGAAGGCCGACGAATTCGCCGAGATCTACGAGGCGTACCGGCGTCGCCTCGGCCAGCTCATCGCGACGCACTTCGACCGTCTTGGCATCGAATCCAGCCTCAGCCCTTACGAATTCGGCGTCGCGCAGATCGCCCTGTCCCACGGGCTGGCGCTGCAGCGCGCCGCCAACCGGTCGTTGAAGCCCACGCTCGCGGCGCGTGCGCTCGCGACGTTCGTCCGGGGGGCGCTCGCCAAGTAGCCGGCCGGGCTGGCCACATGAACATTCCATGGAATACACTCTCGCTGCGAGAACACCATTCCATGGAAGGCATCCACCATGCGCGCCATCGTGCTCGACGCCCCAGGACCGCCGTCGTCGCTGACCATCAGGGAACTGCCGACGCCGGAACCCGCCGCGGGTTGGGTCCTCATCGCGGTCGAAGCGTTCGGCCTCAACCGCTCCGAGCTGCACACCAGGCTGGGCCTGGCCGACGGGGTGACCTTCCCGCGGGTGCTCGGCATCGAGGCCACCGGCACCGTGGCCGCGTGCCCGGGCGGCGAATTCTCCGTCGGTCAGCAGGTCGTGGCCATGATGGGCGGCATGGGACGGACCTTCGACGGCGGCTACGCCGAGTACACCTGCGTGCCGGCCGGTCAGGTGATCGCCTTCGAGAGCACCCTGGACTGGGCGACGCTGGGTGCGGTCCCCGAGATGTTGCAGACCTCCTACGGGTCGCTGACCGTCGGGCTCGACGCGCGGGCCGGCCAGACGATCCTCGTCCGCGGCGGTACGTCGTCGGTCGGGATGGCCACCGCCGTGCTCGCCAAGCGCCTCGGCCTGACGGTCCTGTCCACCACGCGCAACCCTGCGAAGGCCGCGGCGCTCCGCGCGATCGGCGTGGACCACGTGGTCGTCGACGACGGCCACGTCGCGTCGGCCGTCCGCGAGATCGTTCCCGCCGGGGTGGACGCCGCCCTCGAATTGATCGGCACGCCAACACTTCCCGACACCCTGCGCGCGACCCGGGTGCACGGCGTCGTCTGCTTCACGGGCATGCTGTCCAACCAGTGGACGGTGCGCGACTTCTACCCCATCGAATACCTGCCGCGCGGCGTCCGGCTCACCGCCTACGCGGGCGACGCAGCCGATCTACCCGCACCGGTTCTGCAGGAGTTCCTCGACGACGTCTCGGCCGGCCGCGCCACGGTGCCGATCGATCACGTCTACCGCTTCGACGAGATCGTCGCGGCGCACACGGCCATGGAATCGGGGACGGCGCACGGCAAGCTCGTCGTCACGACCGCGTAGGCGGGCCGGCTGACGCACTCGCCGGTCGGCGCCTCCCCGGCCATCGGCAACTGGGTATAGTCAGATATATCCAGCAGGGGCGGCCAGCCCCGCCCACGACCCGAGGAGCCACCATGACCGAAGCCGTGACCACGACGACCAGCCACGTCGCCACCCGTCTGGACATCGCGACGTCGGTGCCGTTCGAAACCTTCTGCGACGCACTGGAATCGGCAGCGCCACGATTCCAGCGGGGGCCCATCGACGACATCGCCGCACGCGGGGGTTCGTGGGACGAGGTGCTGGCCGCGGTCGCTCGCAACGCCCCCCACGGCCTGATGATCTTCTCCAGCCTCGAGGCCGCGCCCCTCATGGCGACGGCCGGGATTGCGACCCGCGCCACCGGCTATCTCATCGGCAATCACACGATCGCCGAGCGGATGTTCCGGCACGACCCGCTGGCCCTGCTCTACGCGCCGCTGCGCATGCTCGTGCACGCCGACGACGACGGCAACGCCGTGCTGAGCCTCGACCAGCCGAGCACGCTGTTCGGGAGCCTGGAGGATCCACGGATCACCGCCGTGGGCCGCGAACTCGACGGGAAGGTGCGCGGCCTGCTCCACGCGATGGGAATCGAGGCCCACTTCCCCACCGACGGCGACTGACGCGGCGGCCGTCGCGCGAGGGGCGGCCGGGACCGGGTAACCTCAACCCCCAATGGTGTGCCGGGAAGTCTGGTCGGCTCACGGGCGTCGGCGTCCGTGATGATGTGACTGCCAACGACTGAGGTGTGCCTTGCCGGACGACGACCTGCCCCGCTCACCGCGCGCCCTGTTCGCCCGTGGGTCCTGGGCCGAGACCTCGCGCATCTCGGCGATCCTGCGCAAGGAGACCGTCGGCGGGGCACTGCTCCTGCTCGCCACCGTCGTCGCCCTGGTCTGGGCGAACTCACCCTGGTCGGCGTCCTACACCGCGCTCGGTGACCTGCGCGTCGGCACCGACGCCCTCGGTCTGCACCTCGATCTGAGTCTGCGCACGTGGGCCGCCGACGGGCTGCTGGCGATCTTCTTCTTCATCGTGGGCCTGGAACTGAAACGGGAGTTCGTCGCAGGCGACCTGCGCGACCCGGCCCGCGCGGCCCTTCCCATCGCCGCCGCGGTCGGCGGAATGATCGTCCCCGCAGCGATCTTCGTCGCCCTCACCGCCCACGTCGGCGACGGGGCGGTGCGCGGCTGGGCCATCCCGACGGCCACCGACATCGCCTTCGCCGTCGCGGTCCTCGCGGTCATCTCCACCCACCTGCCCTCGGCGCTGCGGACGTTCCTGCTGACCCTCGCGGTCGTCGACGACCTGCTCGCGATCACGGTCATCGCGGTGTTCTACACCGACCACATCGACGTCGTCGCCCTCGCCGCCGCCGTCGTTCCGCTGTCGCTGTTCGCGCTGTGCGTGCAGCGCCGCATCCGATCGTGGTGGCTGCTGCTGCCGCTGGCGTTCCTGGCCTGGGTGGCGGTGCACCAGTCGGGCATCCACGCCACCGTCGCCGGGGTGCTCCTCGGATTCACCGTCCCCGTGCTGCGCAGTGCCGCCGCGGGCGGACCCGATGCCGGACCGGGGCTGGCCGAGCACTTCGAGCACCGCACTCGCCCGCTCTCGGCCGGTGTCGCGGTGCCGGTGTTCGCCTTCTTCGCCGCCGGAGTGAGCGTCGGTGGCTTCGCCGGTTTGACCACCGCACTCGGGGACCCGATCGCGCTGGGCATCGTCTGCGCCCTGGTCGTCGGCAAACCCGTCGGCGTCTTCGCGACCACCAGACTGCTCGCGGCGGCCACGCGCGCGAGCCTCGATGCGGCGCTGCGCTGGATCGACGTCTTCGGTATCGCCCTGCTCGCCGGAATCGGGTTCACCGTCTCCCTGCTGATCGGCGATCTGGCCTACGGCATGGACTCCGGGCGAGACGATCACGTCAAGATCGGGGTCCTCACCGGTTCGGTGGCCGCCGCCGTCCTCGCGTCGGTCGTATTGAGCCTCCGCAACCGGCATTACCGCGCCGTCTGCGCCGAGGAGTCCCAGGACGACGACCACGACGGCATCCCCGACGTGTACGAGTCGCACCGGGACTGAACCTGATTCAGATCCGCGCGGGCGCCGGGCCGTCGACGATCAGCGGGGCCAGGGTCACCGCCGGGCGCGGCAGCTGCCACCGTTCACAGCCCTCGCGCAGGGCGTCGTCGACGGCGCCCACGATGGCCGACAGCTGAGGGGCGCGGTCGTCGAGCCACAGGTCGGCCGATCCGCCGCTCAGCATGATCCGGTGGATCGGCGAGCCGCACGTCTTCAGCAGCGCCGTTCGGCACAGCAGCCGTTCGGCCGTCGACGCCCATTCCACGGCCCCCGCGGCGGCGTCGACGTCGCCGTGCAGTCCGATGATCTTCAGCCGCCGATCTCCGAACACCAGCGGCGAGCTCTCGTCGAGGTAGAGGTACGTCGTCCGATGCGCCAGTTTGCCGAGGCGCGCGATCTGCGGCGCCGTGGCGACGACGAACCGAAACACCCCCAGATGGACGGCGCGGCGCAGGCACTCGGTATGCGGCGAGCACCGGAAGACGATCTGCGTGGGCCGGATGCCGCGGCGCTGCACCAGGTCGAGCTCGTCGTCGTCACGAGCGGTGACCGTGACCCCGTGTGCGCGGACCCAGGCCGCGACGGCGCGGTCGGTCAGCGCGGCGGCCGGTACGCCGCAGGCGGCGCCGGAGATGCCGCGCCGCACCAGTTCGAAGGAACTGCGCAATCGAGGGTCTGCATCGGTGATGTCCATGGCAAGAGTCATGCCGTCAGATCTACTCCGACGACGGGGCACACCCCCGCATCCATACGGAGTCCTAACGCGGCAGGCCCCGAAATTTGCGCGACGTTGACTCCGATGGCGCAGGGGCAGAGCGGGAGTCGGGTCACGCGGAGAGCGGCGTCAAGGGCGCGTCAAAGTCGTCGCGATCGCCGTCAACAGATCGTCAGGAATCCGTAGGCACGACGCGACGAGGCGTAGAGCTTGAATCAGAGCCGCCGCTGGCGCGGCCAAGCCAGGAGCGTGCCCCATGACGACGTTCGATCTCCCCCATTCCACCGCCGCCCCCTCACGTCTCGGGGTGCCGGGGCATTCGAATGACCGGCTTGCGCTGTACCGCAGGGTATTTCGCGAGGCGGCGATCGTGTGCCCCGCCGACGTCCTGGCGCGAACCGGCATGGCGGCCGCGGTGCGCACGCACGGCCACGGGGTCGAGGTGCGCTCGCTCGATCAACTCGCCGTCGCGACGTCACTCGGCATTCCCGCATCGCGGATCGTCCTGCAGGACGACGGCACGACCGCCGCCCCGATCCGGCGCGGTGTCGATGCCGGCGTGGGCCGGATCGTGCTGGCCTGCTCGGAGCAGGTCAAGGTGCTCGCCAGCTGCGCGATGCGTCGGCAACGAATCATGCTGGACGTCAAGGCCGATGCCGTCGATGCGGTCCTCGCGTGCACGCGACTCGAACTCGTCGGACTGCACGCCCGGTTGGCCCCCGCCGCGGGCGTGCCCGACTACGTCGACGTCGTCGCCGAGATGGTCGCCCACATGGCGTGGATCCGCCGCAGGCACCGCCTCATCACGACCCGTGTCAGCCTCGGGGGTGGCCGCCTGCTCTCCGACACCGCGGAGCCGAGCGAGCTGCGGGACTTCGACGCGGCACTGGAGGATGCCTTCGACGATGCCTGCGCCCGCTTCCGGTTTCCGCGACCGGCATTGATCCTCACACCCTGGTGCGACGGACGACCCGTGCCGATTTCCGCTCGCGGCGAAGAGCTTTGGCACGTCCCGTAAGGGTCGCGTCAAGATTGGCGATGCGGGCGTATGGATGACGTCCAGAACGTGGCCGCCCGGTGGGCGCGGTGCCAGTCTCGAGATGTGACGGATGAACATCGCTCTGCCGGGGGGCATGTCGACGCCCCCGACGAGGGGAACGGCTCGGCCTCGTGGTCGAGCCGGGCCCGGCACCGGGTGCTCGACGGTCGGTACGCGTGGGGGTCACTCGACGTCGGAGCCAGCCGGCAGGGATTCCGGCACTACCGGCTGGTGGTCTTCCCGCCGGGCGTGACCGCGTCCGAGCGGCGCCGCATCCGGCTGGCTCGCAGCTGGCCCACCTGGGGAGCGGTGGCCTTCACCGCCTGCCTCTCGATCCTGTGCACGGCCCTGGGGCCGTGGACGGGTCTGATGGCGTCGACGGCGCTGTGGCTGAGCTCGGGCATCCTGGTGCGCCTGCGGGCCGGTGACGTGGCGACCCGCGTGCGGACCCTGTCGGTCGTGCTGATGGACCGACACCACGATCCGCGCTCCGCCGAGCGGATCGCGTTGATGGCGGACGTGGCCGAACGACTCACCCACGCCGATCGTCTACTCCAAGAACAGAAGATCTCCGCGGCGTGCCACGAACTCGCCTGGGGTCTCGCCTACGACCTGCTGGCACTCGGCCAGTCGGCGCACCCCTCCACTCACGGATGAGGATCGCACCCATGTCGAACGTCGTTCAGCTCCTGGGCATGTTGACCATCCCCACGACCGTCCTCCTGGTGTGCCGGCAGCTCAATCTGCGCGCGGACGCGAGCACCGCGCAGCGCGGACCGGGCGGTCGCCGAGTCACTGCTGGAAGCGGTACCCCATGCCCGCCTCGGTGATGAGGTGCTGCGGATGGGACGGGTCGTCCTCCAACTTGCGCCGCAACTGCGCGAGATAGACACGCAGATAATGAGATTGGTTGGCGTGGCTGGGCCCCCACACCTCCTTGAGGAGGTCCTCCTGACCGACCAGCTTGCCCGGATTGCGCACCAGCATCTCGAGCATCCCCCACTCCGTGGGCGTCAGATGGACGTTGACGCCGGCCCGGGTGACGCTCTTGTTGGCCAGGTCCACGCTGAACGCGGCGGTGTGCACCACCGGTTCCGCGGCGCCGGTGGCCGAGGCTGCGCCGCGCCGGACCGCCGCCCGCAGCCGAGCCAGGAACTCGTCCATGCTGAAGGGCTTGGTGACGTAATCGTCTGCGCCGGCGTCGAGTGCCTCGACCTTCTGGGTGGGATCGGTGCGCGCGGACAGCACGATCACCGGCACGGTCATCCAGCCGCGCAGGCCCTCGAGCACCCGCAGCCCGGACATGTCGGGCAGTCCGAGATCGAGGATCACGACGTCGGGGCGCCGGTCGACGGCCGCGCGCAACGCCGAGGCGCCGTCGGCGGCGGTGATGACGTCGTAACCGCGGACCGACAGGTTGATGCGCAGGGCGCGCAGGATCTGCGCATCGTCGTCGACGACGAGCACCTTCGTCTTGGCCGGGGCCGACCTGGCGGGGTCGATCGGCGTCATGCGTCGATCTCGTCCGCCGGTGCGGCGAGGTCGATGACGACGGTCAGGCCTCCGCCCGGGGTGTCGGTGACGTGCACGGTGCCGCCCATCGCCTCGACGAAACCCCGTGCGACGGAGAGGCCGAGACCGACACCGGTGGTGTTGTCGTAGTCGCCGAGGCGCTGAAAGGGCGCGAACACCTGGTCTTCGGTACCGCGGGCGATGCCCGGCCCCTCGTCGGCGACGTTGAGCAGCACGCGATCGCCCACCCGGGCGGCGTTGATGCGGATGACGCTGTTCGGCGCATACCGCAGCGCGTTGTCGATCAGGTTGCCCAGCACGCGTTCGAGCAGTCCGCTGTCGGCCATCGCGACGGCGTCACCGACTTCGACCTTGATCCGGCCGAGCCCGGACTCGTGCAGACCGGTGACACCCCTGCCGACGCCGACGAGCGCGCGCTGCACCGTCTCCTCCAGGTAGACCCGGGTCAGGTCGGGAGTGACGACGCCGGCGGCCAGCCGCGAGGAGTCCAGCAGGTTGCCCACCAATCCCGTGAGTTGGTCGATGGATTCCTCGATGGTGGCCAGTAGTTCGGCGGTGTCCTCGGCGGAGAACCCGACGTCCTCGGCGCGC
This sequence comes from Mycolicibacterium madagascariense, assembly GCF_010729665.1. NCBI lineage: Bacteria > Bacillati > Actinomycetota > Actinomycetes > Mycobacteriales > Mycobacteriaceae > Mycobacterium > Mycolicibacterium madagascariense. The sequence goes on from NZ_AP022610.1 coordinate 4,674,831, forward strand.
AGGCTGGACACCGCGGCCTTCGCCCCGGCCAGCGGGGTGCGCAGGTCGTGGCTGACCGCCGAGAGCAGGGAGCGACGCAGTTCGTCGGCCTGTGCGATGGCATGGGCCCGGCCCGCCTCCTCGGTGAGGTCGCGCTGCTTGATCAGTCCGACGGCCTGCCGGGCGACGACGCCGAGCACCCGACGATCCCGGGCCGCGAGCCGCCTGCCCGCCATCAGCATCCAGAACTCGTCGTCGCCCACCTCGATGGCCGTGTCCGCGGAATCGACGTCGACGCAGGGGCTTTGGCCGACGCAGGCGACGATCCCGGTACCGCTGCGCAGGATGCTGACGGCGCGCTGCGAGTACGTCTCGCGGACCCGCTCCAGGAGCATGTCCAGATCCGCGCCGCGCAGCACCGCTCCGGCGAACAGGGTCAGCAGTTCGGCCTCCTGCGAGGCGCGGCGGGCCTCGCGGGTGCGACTGGCGGCGCGGTCGACGAGGACCGCCACGGCGATCGCCATGGCCAGCAGGACGACCTCGGTCACGGCGGCGTCGGGTTCGGCGATGGTGAAGCTGAAGCGCGGGTTGGTGAGGAAGTAGTTGAGCAGCAGTCCCGACAGCAGCGCGGACAGGATCGCCGGGGCGACGCCACCGAGCAGCGCGACGACGAGGACGCCGACGAAGAACAGCGCACTCTCACCGCCGATGCCCAGGTAGGTGTCGAGGAAGACGTAGGTGACGGCGCAGATGATGGACGGCACGAAGAGCGCGGCGAGCCACGACATCAGCCGTCGTTGTTGCGGCGCAATCGAATTGAGGGAGAACCCGCGGCTGGCTTCCTCGTGGGTCACCATGTGCACGTCGATCTTGCCCGAGTGCTGCACCGTGGCCGCGGCGATGCCCTCGTCGAAGATGCGCGCCCAGCGCGAGCGCCGCGACGTGCCGAGAACCAGCTGAGTGGCGTTGATCTCGCGCGCGAAGTCCAGCAGGGACGCCGACACGTCGTCCCCGACGACTGCGTGCACGGTGGCCCCGAGGCTGGTGGCGAGTTCGCGCACCTTGCCCATCTGCGGGGCGGACACGCCGGCCAGGCCGTCTCCCCGCACGACGTGGACGACCATGAGTTCGGCGCTGGACCGCGACGCGATGCGCGAGGCTCGGCGCACCAGCGTCTCGGACTCCTCGCCACCGGTCACCGCGACGACGACGCGTTCCCGGGCCTCCCAGGTGTCGTTGATCTCGTGGTCGGCGCGATACTTGGCGAGCGCCGCGTCGACCTGGTCGGCCAGCCACAGCAGTGCCAGTTCGCGCAGGGCCGTCAGATTGCCTTGGCGGAAGTAGTTCGACAGTGCCGCGTCGACCTTCTCCGGGGCGTAGACGTTGCCGTGAGACATTCTGCGCCGCAACGCCTCTGGCGAGATGTCGACCAGCTCGATCTGATCGGCGGCGCGGACCACCTCGTCGGGGACGGTTTCCCGCTGTTCGATACCGGTGATCTGGGCGACCACGTCGTTGAGGCTCTCGAGGTGCTGGACGTTGACCGTGGTGATGACGGTGATGCCCGCGGCCAGGATCTCGTGAACGTCCTGCCACCGCTTGGCGTTTCGGCTGCCGGGAGCATTGGTGTGGGCCAACTCGTCGACCAGGACCACCTCGGGCCGACGTGCGATCACCGCCTCGACGTCGAGTTCGGCGAACCGGCTCCCGCGGTAGTGCACGTAGTGCGGCGGGACGACCGGAATCCCCGTCAGTTCCGCGGCGGTCTTCTTGCGGCCGTGGGTCTCCACCACCGCCGCCACCAGATCGGTGCCGCGGTCGAGCCGCCGGTGCGCCTCCCCGAGCATCGCGAACGTCTTCCCGACGCCCGGGGCGGCACCCAGGTAGATGCGCAGCTCGCCGCGCTTGGTCTGATACTGGGAGACCGTCATCGATCGGATCAGCTCGCCGCCGGGTACTTCTGGTCCAGCGCCAGGTTGAGCGCGAGCACGTTGACCCGTGGCTCACCCATGAAGCCCAGATCGCGACCGTCGGTGTTCGCGGCGAGGAGGGCACGAATCTGATCCGGGCTGACACCGCGGGCCTTGGCGACCCGGTCGACCTGGATGTCGGCGTAGGCGGGCGAGATGTGCGGGTCCAGTCCGCTGCCGCTGGCCGTCACCGCGTCGGCGGGTACCGCCGGGGCGCTCGGGGCGGCGCCGCGGATGGGGACGATCTGTCCGATCGTGTAGTCCTCGCCGAACTTCGCGCACTCGACCCGCACGCCGTCGTAGGTGGCCAGGAACGGCGTCGTGGTCGTCGTGCACGGCTCGTTGACGCTGACCACCCTGGTCGGCGCCTCGACGTTGCCCCTCGCGTCGCGCGGCCCGATGACCGAGAGCACGGCGCCGATTCCGTCGCCGGTGCAGAACGGGCGGCTCGCGTTCACCCCCTCCGCCTTCGCGACCGCCGCGCTCCGCGTGCACACCTGGGTCAGCAGGCTCGCCTTGAAACCGTTGGAGTCCTTGGGCGCAGACGGATCGGCGGGGGTGTCGACGATGCTCTCGGGCCCCAGATTGCTCGCGCTGGTGGACAGCGGGTCATACCCGTTGCCTGCGGCCGAGGGCCTGCTCTGGAAGTACTTGGCGATGGGATCGCCGTTGGCGTCGGTGAAGGACTGGCCGATCAGCGTGCTGCCGACGGGCTTGCCTGCCACCTCGACGATGGACCCCTGGGCCTTGTCGTGCAGGCCGGGCAGCATGGCGACCAGCCAGACGACCAACGGATACGCGATGCCGGTGATGGCGGTGAGCACCAGCAGCGCCCGGACGGCGGCGAGGTGTTGACGAATGAGGCTCTGCACGTTCATGTTTAGGACATCCCTGGGAGGAGTTGGATGACGAGGTCGATCAGCTTGATGCCGACGAACGGGGCGATGATGCCCCCGAGGCCGTAGACCAGGAGGTTGCGGCTCAACAGCTTCGAGGCGCTGGCCGGCGTGTATCGAACACCCTTGAGCGACAACGGGATCAGCGCCACGATGACGACGGCGTTGAAGATCACCGCCGACAGGATGGCCGACTGCGGGCTGTGCAGCCGCATGACGTTGAGCAGGTCGAGCCCGGGGAACAGCGACACGAACAGCGCCGGGATGATCGCGAAGTACTTCGCGATGTCGTTGGCGATGGAGAACGTGGTCAGGGCTCCGCGGGTGATCAACAGCTGCTTGCCGATCTCGACGATCTCGATCAGCTTCGTCGGATCGGAGTCGAGGTCGACCATGTTGCCGGCCTCCTTGGCCGCCGACGTGCCGGTGTTCATCGCGACGCCGACGTCCGCCTGGGCCAGGGCGGGCGCGTCGTTGGTACCGTCACCGGTCATCGCGACGAGCTTGCCGCCCTCCTGTTCCCGCTTGATCAGGGCCAGCTTGTCCTCCGGTGTGGCCTCGGCGAGGAAGTCGTCGACCCCGGCCTCGTCGGCGATGGCCTTGGCGGTCAACGGGTTGTCGCCGGTGATCATCACGGTGCGGATGCCCATCTTGCGCATCTCGTCGAACCGTTCCCGCATGCCCTGCTTGACGACGTCCTTGAGGTGGATGACGCCGAGCACCGACGCCGTGCCGTTGCGCACCTCGCCGACCGCCAGCGGTGTGCCGCCGGCGGCCGAGATCTCGTCGACGACGTCGGCCAGCGCGCCGGGTACGTCCCCGCCGCGGGCGCGGATCCACTCCGCGACGGAAGCCGTTGCGCCCTTGCGCAATAGGTGGCCGTCCTCCAGGTCGACACCGGACATCCGCGTCATCGCGGTGAACTCGACCCATTCGGCGCCGGCCAGCTCGCCGGGGGTGCGGGCCCGCAGGCCGTACTCCTGCTTGGCGTAGACGACGATCGACCGGCCCTCGGGCGTCTCGTCGGCCAGGCTGGACAGCTGCGCGGCATCGGCGAGTCGTTCGGGGGTGACGCCCGGTAGCGGCACGAAGTCCGACGCCTGCCGGTTGCCGAGCGTGATGGTGCCGGTCTTGTCCAGCAGCAGCACGTTGACGTCACCGGCGGCTTCCACCGCGCGGCCCGACATGGCGAGCACGTTGCGCTGCACCAGGCGGTCCATGCCGGCGATGCCGATGGCGCTGAGCAACGCGCCGATGGTGGTCGGGATGAGGCACACCAGCAGGGCCACCATCACGATTCCGGTCACGCCATCGCCGGTGAGCGCCAACGAGTCCGGGACACCCGGGTTGTTGGCCTTGGAGAAGATCGCCAACGGCTGCAGGGTCGCGACGGCGAAGACGAAGATGATCGTCAGCGCGGCGAGCAGGATGTTGAGCGCGATCTCGTTGGGCGTCTTCTGCCGGTTGGCGCCCTCGACGAGGGCGATCATCCGGTCGATGAAGCTCTCGCCGGGCTTCTGGGTGATCTTCACGACGATCCGGTCCGACAGCACCGTCGTGCCGCCGGTGACGGCCGAGCGGTCTCCGCCGGACTCGCGGATGACGGGTGCCGATTCACCGGTGATGGCCGACTCGTCCACCGAGGCAATGCCTTCCACGACGTCACCGTCACCGGGGATGGTCTGCCCGGCTTCGACCACGACGAAGTCGCCCTGCTGCAGCCGTGGCGCGGGCACCTGCTCCTCCGTGCCGCCGGCGCCGGCGGACCACCCGTTCAGGCGGCGGGCGACCATGTCCGTCTTGGCCTTGCGCAACGTGTCGGCCTGAGCCTTGCCGCGGCCCTCGGCGACGGCCTCGGCGAGGTTCGCGAACACCACGGTGAGCCAGAGCCAGATCACCGTCAGCCAGCCGAACCAGCTGGGTTCGACCACGGCGAGGACGGTCGACCAGACGGCGCCGACCTCGACGACGAACATCACCGGGTTGCGCCACAGGGTGCGCGGATCCAGCTTGCGTACGGCGTCCGGCACCGAACGCCACAGCATCTTGGGGTCCAGCAGGCCGCCCTTGACCGACGACCTGCCGGGGTTCGGGGCGGGGTGCCCGGTGGGAGCGGAATGAATGGTGGGAGTGGACATGTCAGTGAATTCCTTCGGCGAGGGGCCCCAGTGCGAGGGCGGGCAGGAACGTGAGCGCAACGAGGATGACGGTCACCCCGACGACCATGCCGACGAACTGCGGCCGATGGGTGGGGAGCGTCCCGATGGACTCCGGCGTGCTGCCCTGTCTGGCCAGTGAACCGGCCAGTGCGAGCACCAGGATGATCGGGAGGAACCGCCCGAACGCCATCGCCAACCCGAGTGCGGTGTTGTACCACGTCGTGTTGACGGAGATGCCCGCGAAGGCCGAGCCGTTGTTGTTGGCCGCAGAGGTGAACGCGTACAACACTTCCGAGAGTCCGTGCGGACCGGTGTTGAGCATCCCGGCGCGCTGGTCGGGCAGCGCCATCGCGACCGCCGTGCCGGTCAGCACGATCAGCGGCGTGACGAGGAAATAGGCTGCGGCGAGCTTGATCTCACGCGGGGTGATCTTCTTGCCGAGGTACTCCGGGGTGCGACCCACCATCAGGCCGGCGACGAAGACGGTGATGATGGCCAAGATCAGCATGCCGTAGAGCCCCGAACCCGTTCCGCCGGGCGCCACTTCGCCGAGCTGCATGTTGAACAGCGTCATGAGGCCGCCAAGGCTGGTGTAGGAGTCGTGGAAGGAGTCGACCGCGCCGGTGGACGTCAGCGTCGTCGCGTCGGCGAAGACGGCGGAGTCCGCGACGCCGAAGCGTTGTTCGACGCCCTCCATGGCGGAGCCGATCGCCGTCGGCACCGTGCCGTGCGCCTGCAGCTGAAAGAGCAGCATGCACGAAACGCTCAGCGTGGCAATCACACCCATGACGGCGACGATCGCGTACCCCTGCTTGCGGCTGTCGACCATGCGGCCGAACGTGCGCGGCAGCGAGAAGCTGATCACCAGCAGCAGGAAGATCTCGATCCAGTTGCTCCACGAGGTGGGGTTCTCGAAGGGGTGCGCGGAGTTGGCGTTGTAGAAGCCACCGCCGTTGGTGCCGAGCTCCTTGATGGCCTCCTGACTGGCCACCGGGCCGCCGGTGATGGTCTGCTGCGTCCCGTTCAGCGTGGTGACGATCTGGTCGTGCAGGTGGAAGTTCTGGATCACCCCGCCCGCGACGAGGATGAGCGCCGCGATGAACGCGAACGGCAGCAGGATCCGGATCGTGCCGCGGACGAGGTCGACCCAGAAGTTGCCGAGCTCGGTGGTCCGCCGGCGGGCGAAGCCGCGGACGAGGGCCACGGCCACGGCCATGCCGACGGCCGCGGAGGCGAAGTTCTGCACCGCCAGTCCGGCCATCTGCACCAGATGGCCCTGGGTGGACTCACCGGAGTAAGCCTGCCAGTTGGTGTTGGTGACGAAGCTGACGGCGGTGTTCCACGCCAGCGACGGCGTCATCGGAGTGGCGGGGTCATGCAGGTGCAGCGGCAGCTTGCCCTGCACCAGCTGGAACACGAACAGCGCCAGGATGCTGATCGCCGAGAACGCCAGCACGCTGCGGGCATAGGCGCCCCAGCTCTGCTCGGCCCTGGGGTCGGCGCCGATGAGCCGGTAGATGATGCGCTCGACGCGCGAGTCCTTCTCGGAGTCGTAGACCCGGAACATGTAGTCGCCGAGCGGCACGTGGACCGCCGCCAGCGCGACGATCAGGAGAGCGAGGAACGACAGCCCCGCGGTCGTGGAACTCACTAGAACCTCTCCGGGAAGAGCAGGGCCGCCACCATGAACACCGCGAGTCCGGCGGCCAGCACAAGGCCGACCACGTTTTGAATGCTCACAGTCCCTCGACCAACTTCTGCACCAGGCCGAGCAGCGCGAAGATCGCCACCGTCAGCACGACGTATAGCAACACCGACATGTCCACTCCGTTCACGCGAGCGGGCGGGCGCCCGGACTCGCAGATCCCGTCGCGGCACTCGCGGCGGGTCACTCAGAGAAAGCTAGACCCGGGTTTCGGCCCCACCGGCGGTCCTTTACGGTTCCTTTACGACTCCGCGGTCGACCTTGACGGAATCCATGCGCCGCGGGGTCCATCGGGCCCGCGACGGCGCCAGGAACGCCGCCGACGCGGCCGAGGAGGACGGTCGCGGGCGGTGGGCAAGACTATTCGAATCGCCTGTGGCACAACGCTTTCAGCTGCTGCGGGACGGAGCTTCCCGAAGTTTCGCCAACACCTGGTCCATGCTGAAGCTGGCCGACCTCTGCCGCTGCGGGAAGTCGACGAACGACTGCAGGGCGTTGGCGACGAATGCCTGCGCGGGCGTGAACACCCAGATGCGGTCCATCATCCAGTCGAAGTAGGTGTTGGAGGTGATGTCGGCACGCTCGTAGGGGTCGGTGCGCAGGTTGAACAGCTTGGGGGCGCGGAGTTCGACGTACGGTTCGAGCCAGATCGCCAGCGTGCCCGCCCTGCGCTGCTCCATGAAGACGATCTTCCAGTTGTCGTACCTCAGCCCGGTCAGATCCCCGTCGTCGGAGACGTAGAAGAAGTGCTGGCGCGGGCTCGCATCGGTCTCGCCGGTGAGGTAGGGCAGCTGGTCGTGTCCGTCGAGGTGCACGCGGTAGGTCGTGCCGCCGAGGTCGGTTCCGGCGAGTAGCTTTCCGGCGATGTCGGGTTCGCCTGCGGCCGCCAGCAGGGTGACGAACCAGTCGCTGTGGCTGACGATGCCGTTGAGCACGGTGCCGGCCGGGATGCGCCCCGGCCAGCGCACCAGCGCCGGAACCCGGTACGCCCCTTCCCAATTGGAGTTCTTCTCGTTGCGGAAGGGCGTCATGCCGGCATCCGGCCAGGAGTTCATGTGGGGACCGTTGTCGGTGGAGTACATGACGATGGTGTCCTCGGCGATGCCGAGTTCGTCGAGGGTGTTCAGCAGGTCGCCGACGATGTCGTCGTGGTCGAGCATCGTGTCGTGGTATTCGGACTGCCAGCGTCCCGAACGGCCGACGCTCTCCGGCTTGGGGTGGGTGCGGAAGTGCATGTGGGTGGAGTTGAACCAGACGAAGAACGGCACCTCTGCGTCGTGCTGACGCCTGATGAAATCGATTGCGGCATCGCGGAATTCCTCGTCACAGGTCTCCATCCGCTTCTTCGTCAGCGGCCCGGTGTCCTCGATGCGCTGAGTGCCGTCGCCGTTGGCCCAGGTGTGCAGCACGCCGCGCGGCCCGAACTTCTCCAGGAACTCGGGATCCTTCGGGTAGTCGGCGTTCTCCGGTTCCTCCTGGGCGTTGAGGTGGTAGAGGTTGCCGAAGAACTCGTCGAAGCCGTGCATGGTCGGCAGGTGCTCGTCGCGGTCGCCGAGGTGGTTCTTGCCGAATTGGCCGGTGGCGTACCCCCGGGTCTTCAGAGCGGTGGCGATCGTGGGGTCCTCGGGCTGCAGACCCAGCGTCGCACCGGGCAGGCCGACCTTGGTCAAACCGGTGCGGTAGGGGTTCTGGCCGGTGATGAAGGCGGCCCGACCCTTTCGGCGAAACCAAGATCAACGCCGTCACGACGCTCGACTTTGTCGAGAACCGACCGGTTCGCGGTGCGCTCTGCGACGATGGCGGCGTGGCCACCCCCAGGACTGCCGCGCACGCTTCCGCACCGGGCCTGCGCCAGCTGACGACTCCCCGCGCCGCGGCCGTCGCAGGGGTTCTCTTCGCGGTCCTCTTCGGTGCGACGATCATCCTCATTCGCCTCAAGATGCCTGAGGGCGTGGGTGATTCGACGACCTGGGCGACGACGCGGGCGGGCAGCATCTCGATCGCGGCCAAGCTGATGCCCTTCGCCGGCATCACCTTCCTGTGGTTCATCGGCGTGGTGCGCGACAACCTGGGCCAGTACGAGGATCGGTTCTTCTCCTCGGTCCTGGTCGGCAGCGGCCTGCTCTTCCTGGCAATGACGTTCTGCTCCACCGCCATCGCCGCCGGCCTGCTCGCCATGCCCGGTGGCGCGTCCGACGCGGCGGCGCGCGCGGCCGTCAGCAGTTTCGGCACCGCCATGGTGGCGTCGACCTGCAAGACCTACGCCGTCCGGATGGCGGCCGTGTTCATGGTGTCGTTGGCGACGATCTGGCTCAGGACGGGTCTGATGCCCCGGTGGCTGGTCGGCACGAGCTACGCGGTCGCGATCGGCCTGCTGGTCGCCGGCGAGGTCTCGATGTGGTTGACGCTCGCATTCCCGGCCTGGGTCCTCGTCGTCAGCGTGCTGATCCTGGTGCGCTCCGGAGCTCTCGACGACCACCGCTGAACACGACGCCGCCCGTCGGGGCCGCGGCGTACCGTCGTGTCCCATGGCGCCCGGGGACGGGCGCATCGCGCGAACGGGGGGCGGGTCGTTGGCGGATCGGCAATCTCGGCCACGGCGCGAGACCGCGGCCACCGGTGACGGCCCGACGGACGCGATGGCGTGGGTGCCGCCCCAGACGACGATCGTCGGCTCCGACGACCACTATCCCGAGGAGGCCCCGGCCCACGAGGTGACCGTCGCCGGGTTCTGGATCGACCGTCACCAGGTCACGAACGCGCAGTACGCCGAGTTCGTCGACGCGACGGGATACGTCACGGTCGCCGAGCGCGCGGTCGACCCGGCCGACTATCCCGGGGCTCCTCCGGAGAATCTGCAACCGGGATCCATGGTGTTCACCCGTCCGGCCGGGCCGGTGGACCTGCGGCACATGAGCCTCTGGTGGAGGTGGATGCCCGGCGCGTCGTGGCGCCATCCCCGCGGCCCCCGCTCGTCGTTCACCGGTCGCGAGGACCACCCCGTCGTCCACGTCGCCCAAGCCGACGCCGACGCCTACGCCACCTGGGCGGGCCGCGCCCTGCCGACGGAGGCAGAGTGGGAGGTCGCCGCCCGCGGCGGTCTGCGGGCGGCGACCTACACCTGGGGTGACCAACCCGAACCGCCGGGCACGCGGCTGGCCAACTACTGGCACGGCGAATTCCCCCATCTGCCAGACACCGGATACGGCCGCACCACCGCCGTCGGGAGCTTTCCTCCCAACGACTACGGGCTCCACGACATGGCCGGAAACGTCTGGGAGTGGACCAGTGACTGGTACGGCCCCGACCGTGTCCACGGCGCCTGCTGCGCCGCGCAGTCCCATGACCCCCAACAGCCCCAGTTCGCGATCCCGCGACGGGTCGTCAAGGGCGGCAGCTTCCTGTGCGCCGACAGTTACTGTCTGCGCTATCGACCCGCGGCCCGACGTCCCCAGATGGTCGACACCGGGATGAGCCACATCGGCTTTCGCTGCGTCGTGCGCTGACGGTTTGGCCCACCTGAGCGAGTTAACTGCTAGCAACCATCTGCGACCCCTCAGGCAAAGGTCGGCTTACCGTGCGTTCCCCGCTCAAGCGTTTGCTGGACCTTCATCGGATGCGCAGGAACCTCACAGAGGCCACGTGTTTGCCCCACCCCGGTGTGGGAATAACCTGGGGCACGTAAGAACTGCATGAGGCGGTTCGACCTGATCCACGTAAAGGGGTACATCATGGCTCAACATCGGGCAGCGACCACCGGCGGAGTACGTCGGATCGTCGGCGCAGGATTGGTTGCTGGAGGATTGATCTTCGCGGTTCCGGCGGGGGTTGCCTCAGCAAACGTCGGCGACAACCTGCAGAGCATCCTCGGCGGAATCGGCAACAACCTGCAAAGCGCGGCCGGTGGAACCGCAAACAACGTTCAGAGCATCGTCGGCGGTGGCGCGCAGAACGTCGAGTCGATCACCGGCGGCACGGCGCAGAACGTCGAGTCCATCACCGGCGGCACGGCCAAGAACGTCCAGAAGATCACCAAGGGCACGCTGAAGAACGTCCAGAAGATCACCAAGGGCACGCTGAAGAACGTTCACAAGATCGTTCATCACCTCTGACGCCTGACTCACCCCGCACGCGGCGTCTGCACCGTCACCCCGGTCGCAGCACGCCGCGTCGGGCGTGACGGCGCGGCTGCGCGCAGGACGTAACCCACACCACGCAGCGTGCGCAGTTCGCAAGGCCCCCGGCAATCCAGCTTGCGACGCAGCGCAGAGACGCACGATTCGACCGCGTTGCCGCTGACCGCCGTCCGGTCCGACCAGACGCGGTCCAGGATCTGACGCTTGGTCAAAACGATCCCGGCGTTCGCCACGAAGTACCGCAGTAAGTCGAACTCCTTGGGCGACAACGAGACTGGCTCGTCAGCCGCCCACACTTCACGTGTCGACTCATCCACCACGAGGCCATGGAATTCCAGCCTCCCGGTCTGGCGCTCACCGCTCTCGCCAGTGGCCCGGCGGCTCCTGCGGAGAATGGCCCACAGGCGAGCCAGCACCTCCTCCACGTCGAACGGCTTGACGATGTAGTCGTCGGCGCCGGCAGCCAGCCCAGAGACGATGTCCCGCAGGGCAGCACACTCGGTCACGAGCAAGACCGGGGCCGTGATGCCCCGGGATCGCAGATCGCCCATCAGCGCCACCCCGTCGGTTTCCGGGGCATCGGTGTCGAACAGAATCGCATCGCCTCGAGAGTGCAGCAGCCATGGCAGGGCCTCCGACCCGTCGGCGGCATGGCAGACCTCGTAACCCTCGAATGCGAGGGCGACGCTCAACGAGCGGGTCATCACCGCGTCGCCACTGACGACCAGCACCCGAATGCCACCGCGCCCGGGCCGCGACCCCGTCCCACCGTGGTCGTCGGACGGCGTATCCGTCGACATTGGTCACCTCGCATCCCGACTCGCTGCTGCTGACGACGCGGGCCATCATCGGCGGCTGCACCTTTGACCGCGCTGAGAGAGAAGACCGGTCCCTCGATCGGACGCGCCGTCGACCGGTCTCAGCATCCTCACAATGGCCCGTTGCCACATTGGCCTCCAACGGCGCCGCACCCCGCGGTGACCTGGAAGGAGATCCACCATGGAACGTCGACACGTCGCGGCAGCAGCGGCCGTAGCGATCGTGCTGATCGGCGGCGCGGGCGCCGTCGCCGCCGCCAGCTCCACTCAAGGGCCCCTACCCCGTGGCCCCATCGAGACGAACGGTCCCGACGTACCGGGACTCCCCGATCTCCCGGAACCGGGCGACACTCCCGATGCCGCCGACGCACCCGACGTGCCCGGCCGGCCCGATCTCCCGGAACCGGGTGACACGCAGGACCCCGCCCCGCCCGCGGCTCCGTCGGCGCCACCCGCTCGATAGTTCGCCGGCTGCGGTGGGCGCATCACGCGTCGATGCGGCCGCCGCGGCCGTCCCGCCGTCGACGAACACCGCCCGATGCGGGAAGGATGACAGTCGTGAAGGTCTTGATCGTCGAGGACGAGGCGCGGTTCGCGGCAACCCTCACCATGGGGCTGCGCGCCGAGGGATTCGTCGTGGTGCACGCCGACAATGGCGTGGACGGCCTGTGGGAGGCCACCGAAAACCATTACGACGTCATCGTTCTCGACATCATGCTGCCCGGCCTCAACGGCTATGAGGTGCTTCGCAGATTGCGCAGGCAGGAAGTGTGGACCCCGGTACTGATGCTCACCGCGAAGGACGGTGACTACGACCAAACCGACGCCTTCGACCTCGGCGCCGACGACTATCTCGTGAAGCCGGCAGCCTTCATCGTGCTATTGGCCCGCTTGCGTGCACTCGTTCGGCGCGGCGCTCCCCAACGTCCGGCGGTACTGACCGCCGGCACGCTCACCCTGGACCCGGCGCGTCGGGTCGTCGCGCGCGATTCCACGACGATCGAGCTGACCCCGCGGGAGTACGGCGTCCTGGAATACCTCATGCGCCACAAGGACACGGTCGTCACGAAGAACGACATGCTGCAGCACGTGTGGGACGCCCACTACGCCGGTCCCGACAACGTGGTCGAGGTGTACGTCGGTTACGTACGCCGCAAGATCGACACGCCCTTTGGCACCAGCACGATTCAGACCGTTCGGGGGGCGGGCTACCGGCTGGACTCCGGAGAATTCTGACCGTCAGGGCCCAGCCACGCGTCCCAGCGGGATGCGCACCGTGAAGAGTGCCCCACCGCCGGCCCGCTCATCGATGGCGACGGATCCATGATGGGCGGCAACGACTTCCGCGACGATCGCCAGACCCAGTCCGCTGCCACCTCCGCGGCGGGAGCGATCGGGGTCCAGTCGCACGAACCTGTCGAACACGCGAGCCCGGTCGGACTCCGGAACGCCGGGCCCATCGTCGCCGACGGTCAGTACGGCCATGTCTCCCTGTGGACGCACCCGTAGTTCGACGCGGGTGCCCGCGTGGCGTGCGGCGTTGTCCAGCAGGTTGCGCAGCATCCGCGACAGCCCACCGGGGTCACCGAGCAGACGGGTGGGCACGAGATCCGCGTCGACGATCAGCGTGGTCTCACGCAGCAGCCTGCCCAACTCCTGCGATGCGACGTCGTCGAGGTCGACGTCGCGGCGCCGCAACGCGATTCCGCGCTCGTCGGCTCGGGCCAGCAGCAGCAGATCCTCGACCAGGGACTCCATGCGCTGAGCCTCCGGGCGCAGCGTGGAGCTGGCGAGTTCCTCGTCGAGCAACTCCGGATGTACGGCGGCGACGTCGAGCGCGGACAGGATGGCCTGCACCGGGCTGCGCAGTTCGTGAGAGGCGTCGCCGACGAACCGTCGTTGCGCGTCGTGCCCCGCCTCGATCCGGGCGAGCATCTCGTTCATCGTGACGGCCAAAGCGGAGATCTCGTCGAAGTGGGCTGGCACCGGCACGCGCTCGGCCAGATCGGAGGTGCTGATGTCGGCCACGCGGGTGCGGATGGCGTCGACCGATCGCAGCGATCGCGCCACCAGAAGGTAGGTGACCGCCCCCGCGACGATCGCGACGAGAGGCGCTGCGCCACCCAGCAGGACGAGGACCGTCTTCACGGTCGACTCGACCGATTCGCTGCCGGCGCCGACGAGAATCGTGTAGCGCCCACCACGGGTGTCGACGCTCTGGCCGCTGATGCGCATGTCCCCGTCGGGCGAGGCGTGGTCGGGCAGGCCGATCCGACGGTCGGTGCCGATGCTCGCCGGGTCGATGAGCGGAACCTGGGGTGCCGACGCCGACCGCCTGACGACGAGTCCCCTTCGATCGACGACCTGAACCGCGACGATGCGTTGATCGGTGCCGACGAGGGTGCCGTCGAGTTCGGCGGCGGTGTCGTTCTGCAACGCTGCCGCCACGTCACCGACACGTGCCGCCGCGGCGTCGTCGACCCCGGTGAGCAGCGACCGGTACAGCAGCAGGGCCAAGCCCAGGCCCGCGACGACGAAGGCCACCAGCACCACGCTCGCCGACACGAAGGCCGACCGCGCCGAGATGCCCCAATACCGGGCCAGCAACCACGTCGACGGTCGGCTCACACGCGGCATGGGCGGGCGCCGGGCGCCATCGGCATCACCTCTCCCCACGTCGACGGCAGGCGCGCTGGGCGGCAGCGCGACAGAGCGGATCATGCCACTCGCTCGGCCATCGGCCCGAACGGCTCGACGCGTGGTCCGCAGGCGTCCACGACGGCGCCACAGCCCACCCGCATCTGGGTCATCGCACGACACTGGGGCACCGGCACTGAGATCACGCTGAGACGGCCGAGGTCAGCCGGGGCCGCACGCTCTCAGCGCGGCCTCAGCCCGGTCTCCGTAGGTTGCCGAACCATGACGAGAGCAGGACGATCCGCGGCGGTCGAGGTACCCCGGACGATGCTGAGCAAGGTCCCCGAAATCACCGTGTGGTTCTGGGTCATCAAGATTCTGTGCACCACCGTCGGCGAGAGCTTCGCCGACTGGATCAACATGACTCTTGGCGTCGGACTCGACGTCACCGCGGCCATCTTCACCGTGGTGCTCGCGATCGTCCTCGCCTGGCAGCTGTCCCTGAGCCGCTACACGCCGTTCGTCTATTGGCTGACCGTCGTGGTGGTCAGCGTCACGGGCACGCTCTACACCGACATCCTCACCGACGAACTCGGCGTTCCGCTGGGCCTCAGCACCGGTGTGTTCGCCGCAACCCTCGCGGCGGTCTTCGGGGTGTGGTGGGTCAGGGAGCGGACACTGTCCATCCACGGCATCACCACGAGGCCCCGCGAATCCTTCTACTGGCTGGCCATTCTCGTCACCTTCGCGCTGGGCACGGCCGCGGGCGACTGGACGCTCGAGCTCACGGGGTGGAGCCCGGGTGTCGCCGTCCTGCTGCCCGCGGGTCTGATCATCGCCGTCGTCGCCGGGTGGCGACTCGGCGCCAACGCCGTGCTGTCCTTCTGGCTGGCCTACGTCCTGACCCGTCCGCTCGGAGCCAATCTTGGCGATTGGCTTGGGTTTTCGAAGAGTCAGCAGGGGCTTGGTCTCGGGGTTGCCCTCACCAGCGTGATCTTCCTCGGGGCGATCCTCGCGACGGTCGTCTACCTCACGGTGACCCGCGCCGACGTCATCGACGAACCCGATGCGCCACCAGCGGTGCACCCCGTCCGCGAGCGGGCCATGCTCGGCTACTTCGGCGTGGTCGCCGTCGCCGCCGGCGCGTTGCTCGCGTGGGCCCATGCTCAGCCCCATGCGGCGCCCCCGGGAGCCGAAGGCCCCGCGGTGATCACGCCCATCGCGGCGGGCCAGGCAAGCGCGCACTTCCCGGCTGCCGACGTCGCGACGTTGCGGACCCTCGCCGAGGGCATGTCGGCGAACGTACGCGCCGGCGATCAGGCTGCCGCCCGCGCCGGGGCCACTCGGATCGAAACCTTCTGGGACGATGCCCAACCCAGGCTGCAGGCGCTCGACGCCACCACCTGGACCGGCATCGACGGACGCATCGACGCCGTGCTGACCTCGATCCGTGACGCCAATCCCGACCCCGCCACCGAGACGCGGGCCCTCGACGACCTACGGTCTGCGCTCGCGTAGCAGGACCGCCGCGCCTCCCTCGGGCGTCGCGGCGACCGCTAACCGCCGCTCGCGCCCTCGAGGTGGGCGATCTCGTTGCCCCACACCGACTGTGCTCCGGCATCGCCGATGCGGTAGATCTGCACGATCGACGCGATGCCGACACCCACGGCAATCACCGCGACCAGGACGCGAACGGCCGCATGGCGGCCCTCCGCTCGGCGCTCGACGAACCGCAGCGCGACCAGCGCGACGGCCACGATCAGCAACGCCACCGAGAAGTAGATCATCGTGTCGCCGAGCTCGGCATGCGCACGCAGGATCGGACTGGGGGCCTTCCGCAGGTCATACAGCCACTCGCCGGCATCGGTGGTGACCGGCGTCAACACCGTCGTCAGGACTGCCAGCACCACCGTGAGCCACAGCAGATGGCCCCGGCGCCCCGCCGGCCACAGCGCGCAGATGACTTCCAGCACCGCGGTCAACGGGGCCAGCACGACCAGGAAGTGCACCAGCAGGGCGTGGGCGGGTAGTCCATTGAGCACGGTCACGTCGAACTCCTTGGCGCCGAGGGTCGTGGGCGGGTCATGCGATGGCGGCACCGACCAGATGGCCGACGACGTAGGTGACGGTCAAGGCCAGTCCACCGCCGACGACGTTGCGCACCACCGCACGCCCCCAGGGCGCTCCGCCCAGACGCGCGGAGAGCGCTCCGGTGATCACCAACGCGAGCAACACGGTCGCGACGGTGACGGGAATGCGCCATCCCGTGGGCGGTAGAAGGATGGCGATCAACGGCAGCAGTGCGCCGACGGTGAACGAGCACGCCGAGGACAGTGCGGCCTGCCACGGGTTGGTCAACTCGTGAGGGTCGATGCCCAACTCGACCTCGACGTGAGCGGCGAAGGCATCGTTGTCGGTGAGTTCCTCGGCCACGGTTCGGGCGGTGGTCGTCGAAAGGCCCTTGGCTTCGTACATGTCGGCGAGCTCGTCGAGTTCGGCGACCGGATCGTCGCGCAACTCGTCGCGCTCCTTCTTCAAGAGCGCGCGCTCGGTGTCGCGCTGCGTGCTCACCGAGACGTACTCCCCCAGGGCCATCGAGACCGCACCCGCTACCAGGCCGGCGATCCCCGCGGTCAGGATGGGGTTGCTCTGCACCGTCGCGGCCGCCACCCCGACGACGATCCCCGCGGTGGAGACGATCCCGTCGTTGGCGCCCAAGACACCGGCCCGCAGCCAATTCAACCGAGACGACACCGAACCCACGTGCGGTTCGTGGGGATGATCTGGGGTGGACACAGCCGAGAAGATATCGCACGAAAGCCGTTGTGCGACAGCCAACATAGCCTTGCCAAAGCGAGCCTAGGCATGCCTCTGCCGCGCGCCCGGTCGCCTGGTTCCACCGGATCCCACGCCGTCCCGACGCGTCACTCGGCGGAGTTGCCGTCCTCGTGGTCGGAGCCCTCGACGAGCAACGTCCACACCGATAGCCGAGACAGCGTCGCGACGACGGTGTGACCCCGATCTGTCAGCGCGTACAGCGCGTCGCGCGACGCGGGAGCATCCCAGCTTCCGGGGTGGTTCGTGCCGACCAGGCCGTGCGCAGCGATCGTCCGTAGTGCCGCGGCGAGCCCGCGTCGACCGCAGCCGACCCGATGGACCAGCTCAGCGACGGTGCCGGGCCCGTTCGACAGCGCATCGAGCGCCTCCACGACGTGCCGATGCCCGACCAGATCGCGCAGCTGTCGCACCGACTCGGTGTCGGCACGCCACGTCCAGTCCCCGTCGTCGTTGCCCTCGCGCATAACGGCACACCGTAGAAGGGCGCCGCCCAGACGGGCCGTTCGATGACGCGATCCATATGCCAACCCACGAGACTTTTACGAAATCCATACGCCCGCGGCCCCCACCGGGTGCCCAGATCGAAACTAGGCTCGCTGGTTGTGTCTTCGTCGACGTCGGTGCTGAAGCGAGTGTTCCTCGGGCGCCCCTTCCGCAGCGATGCCATGGGGCATACCCTCCTGCCGAAGTGGATCGCCCTCCCGGTCTTCGCCAGCGACCCGCTGTCATCGGTCGCGTACGCCACCCAGGAAATCCTGCTGATCCTCACCCTCGGTGGGGTCGCCTACCTGCACCTGGCGCCCTGGGTCGCGGCAGCCGTGGTGGTGCTGCTCGCGGTGGTGGTGCTGTCCTACCGACAGGTGGTGCGCGCCTACCCCAGCGGTGGCGGGTCCTACGAGGTGGTGGCACGTAACATCGGTCCGAGAGCCGGCTTGGTGGTCGCCGCGGCACTGCTGGTCGACTACGTGATGACGGTCGCGGTCTCCGTGGCCGCCGGCGTCGACAACATCATCTCGGCCATCCCCGAGCTCAATCCGCACCGCGTGGCAGTGAACGTCGGGTTCGTCGTGGTGCTGACGGCGATGAATTTGCGGGGGGTGCGGGAATCGGGTCGGGCCTTCGCCGTGCCCACCTATGCGTTCATCGCCGGGGTGATGGTGATGGTCGTCCTGGGTCTGACGAGAGCGGTCCTCGGTGACGTTCCGCAGGCCGAGAGTGCCCACTACGGCATCCATGCCGAGAACGTCGGGCTCAGCACGCTGGCGTTGGCGTTCCTGATGCTGCGCGCGTTCTCCTCCGGCTGTACCGCACTGACCGGCGTCGAGGCCATCTCCAACGGAGTGCCCGCGTTTCGAAAGCCCAAGTCGCTCAACGCCGCTCGGACAATGAGCGCGATGGGCGCCCTGGCGATCACGATGTTCGTCGGGGTGACCGCGCTGGCGATGATCTCCCACACCCGCGTCGTCGAGGACACCTGTGACCTCATCGGGTTTCGAGGGGACTGCACCCGCGACCCGCAGCGGACCGTCATCGCCCAGGTCTCGGCCGCCGTCTTCGGCAACGACAGCTTCATGTTCTTCTACCTACAGGCCGCCACCGCGCTGATCCTGATCCTGGCGGCGAATACCGCCTTCAACGGATTCCCCTTGCTCAGTTCGATTCTCGCGCAGGACCGCTACCTACCCCGGCAGCTGCACACCCGTGGCGATCGGCTCGCCTTCTCCAACGGCGTCGTCCTGCTCGCCCTCATCGCCGGTGGCCTGATCGTCGCGTTCGACGGGTCCACGACCCGCTTGATCCAGCTGTACATCGTGGGTGTGTTCACCTCGTTCACGCTGTGCCAGACCGGCATGGTGCGGCATTGGAACCGCGAACTGGCCGCCACGACGACCGCGGCCGAGCGGCGCAGGGTTCACCGCGCACGACTGATCAACGCGTTCGGCGCACTACTGACCGGCGTGGTGCTGGTGGTCGTGATGGTCACCAAGTTCACCCACGGTGCGTACCTGGTGGTGATCGCGATCCCCGTCCTGTGCGTGCTGATGGCCGGCATCCACCGCCACTACGCCGCGGCCAGGGCCGAGTTGCGCGTCGAGCCCGACGACGACGCGGCACTCCCGAGCCGGGTGCACGCCATCGTGCTGGTCTCCAGCTGGCACAAGGCAACTCAGCGTGCGCTGCTGTTCGCCCGCGCGACCAAGCCCGACACGTTGACCGCGCTGACGGTCAACATCGACGAATCCGACACGCGCGCACTGCTCGCCGAATGGTCGACGCTCGACGTCGACGTCCCCCTGAAGGTCATTGAGTCGCCCTACCGCGAGATCACCCGGCCCGTCCTCAGTTACATCAAGCAGATGCTGAGCAACGGTCCCCGTGACGTCGTCAACGTGTACATCCCGGAGTACGTCGTCGGCCACTGGTGGGAGAACGTGCTGCACAACCAGAGCTCGCTGCGCCTCAAGGGCCGCCTGCTGTTCGAGCCGGGCGTGATGGTCACCAGCGTGCCGTGGCAGTTGCGGTCCACGGCGCACCGCGACCTCACCCGCATCGAACACTCCCCCGGCGACGTCCGCAGCGGCATCACCCGGTCGGAGTCGGAGAGCCTGGCGGCCGAGAAGAATGGTTATGCGGTCAAAACCGCTCCGCGGCAATGATTCTCGCGCGGATCCTCAGCCGCGTTTCACGTCGGCGGCGGACGGTGTGACGGCGCGACGAGGCCGGGCCGGGGAGCGGTAGAGCTCGGCGAGCATGCCGACGGCCTCGCCGGTCGCTGGGTGCGGGTCGTCGCGCCACCAGACGAGCCGAACCGGCACCGGCGGCGCACCGCGGAGACGGCGAAAAGCGACCCCGTGACGTCGATACTGCGTGATCGTGCTCTCGGCCGTGACGCCCACCGCCCGGCCCGAGGCGATCACTGCGAGCCAGTCGTCGACGTCGTGCACCTCGTGCACCTTTGGCCTGCTGCCTGCCGGCCAGAGGTCGACCGTGGTGGTGCCGGTACGGGGATCGATCGCGACGACGCGCTCGGCGAGATCGGCCAGCCGCAGGGACCGGCGCGCCGCCAGCGGATCGTCGGCGGCCACCGCGGCGTATCGCGATTCGAGCCCCACGATCGCGTCGTCGAACCGGGCGTCGGTCAAGCCGGCGGCGTCCGGCGTGCGCAGCACGGCGATGTCGCACGCCCCCTCGGTCAGTCCTCCGGTCGGTGAATTCGTGCGGACCATGCTCAGCTCGACGTCGGGATGTCGAGTGGCCCAACGATGTTGGAATTCGACGGTGTGTCTGCCGACCGCCGCCCAGGCGTGTCCGATTCGGAGCCTGTCGCCGCCCCCCTGCGCATCGTGCACCAGTGCGTCGAGGTCGGCCAGCAGCCGTCGCGCCCGGGGCAGGATCCGTTGCCCCGCCGGGGTGGGCACGACCTCGCGGGTGGTGCGGCGCAGCAGTCGCAAACCCAGCTCCTTCTCCAGGGCCGCAAGTCCCCGTGACACGGCGGGCTGGGACGTCCCCAATTCCGCCGCGGCGTCGGTGAAGCCGCCGTGCTCGACGATGGCGACGAAGCACCGAAGGTGATGCAGCTGAACAGTCATGCGTCAAGCGTATAGATGATGCGGCACATGCATTTCATGTATGCGCGTCGTTCGGCCACGCTGAGGTCGTGACCGATGAACCCGAAGTCCGGCGCTCGATCGTCGCGGCGAGATCTGACGCCATCGCGGGTAGCGCACTCGTGCTGGGCAGCGCACTGTCGAACCAGTCCGGAGCCGCCGTGGGTGCGTTGGCCTTCGCCGCCATCGGTCCCGTCGGCGTCGTCGCGGTCCGGCAGTGGGTCGCCGCGGTCGCGCTGCTGGCCCTTGGCCGCCCCCGGGTCCGCACGTTCACCCGACGGCAATGGTCGTTGGTCGCGGCACTGGCGGCGGTGTTCGCGGTCATGAATCTCGCGTTGTACCTCGCGGTCGCCCGGATCGGTCTCGGCCTGGCCGTGACCCTGGAGTTCCTCGGCCCCCTGTCCGTGGCGCTGGCCGGATCCCTCACCGCGGCCTCCCCGCGCGGCCATCGCGCCGTCACGTTCGGGGGCGGATTGCTCGCCGGAACCGGCGTGCTCCTACTGACCCGGCCCAGCCCGACGACCGACTACCTCGGTCTCGGCCTCGGCCTCCTGGCAGCGGGGTGCTGGGCGAGCTACATCGTGCTGAACCGCCTGGTGGGCAAAGACTTTCGTGGTGTCGACGGATCGGCGGCGGCCTGCGGGGCATCCGCACTCCTGTACGTTCCGGTCGGCGTGGCGGCGTTCATCACCCATCCCCCGACGCTTGCCGCGCTCGGGTGCGCCGCGACCGCCGGGGTGCTGGCCTCCGTCGTGCCGTTCATCACCGATGTGCTTGCCCTGCGCCGCATCCCCGTCCAGCGCTACGGAATTCTCGCCAGCATCAACCCCGTGATCGCGGCCATCGTCGGCGCGCTCGTTCTCGGGCAGACCCTCGGGATGCTGGACTACCTGGCCGTCGCCCTCATCGTCGCGGCCAACGTGGTCTGCGTACAGCCGGCACAATCATGGTGTCTCGCTGATCGTCTCGCGGCTCGTGTCGGACGACGGCGGTTTTGGCAGACGGTCCCCCGCGAGGCTAGGACGTCCCCCGCGCGTGACCCCTCGTTCCGTCGGCGATGTCTGCCAACGCGGCGTCGACGACACCCCGTTCGGCGAACGAGGCCGCGAAGCCGTTGCCCACCAGTGTGGCCACGTCGTGGTCGGTGAGGTCCAGCGCCGTCGCGATGGCCCGGTAGTTGTCGTTGAGGTAGCCGCCGAAGTAGGGCGGATCGTCGGAGTTGACCGTGACGAGAACCCCCGCCTGCTGTAGGCGACGCAGGGGGTGCTGCCGCAGGTCGGGCGTGACCCCGAGCCGGAGGTTGGACAGTGGGCACATCGTCAATGGAATGCGTTCGTCGACAAGGCGTTTAATCAATTCGGGGTCGTCGGCGGCCGCGACGCCGTGATCGATGCGGTCGGGGTGGCAGACGTCGAGCGCCTCCCTCACGTAGTCGCTGGGACCGTCTTCGCCGGCGTGAATGGTGGTGCGCAGACCCAATCGTCGGCATTGGGCGTAGTAGTTGGCGAACTCGGCGGGCGGATTGCCACGTTCCGCGCCACCCAGTCCGAACCCGAGCAGGCGGTCATACCAGGGCCTGGCCATGTCCAGCAGTTCGAGCGCGGCAGCCTCGGTGCGATGCCGTTGCGCGGTGAGCAGTACCTTTGCGTCGATGCCGAATCCCGAACGGGCGTCCTCGATCGCGTCGAAGACACCCCCCAACTGGGCGTCTAGCGGGATGTCGGCATCGAGGAACGTCTGCGGTCCGACGAACATCTCGACGAGGCGGACGCCGTCCTGGTGGGCGCGACGTAGATAGGCATGGGTCAGGTCGTAGAAGTCGCGACGCTGCCGCAGCACGCGAGCCCCCTGGAAGAGCAACGTCAGGAAGTGCGGCAGACCCTCGAAGTGATAGGCGCCCTCGAGGTCCTCGATCGAGTTCCAGGGCACCGGGACGCGGTTGCGCTCGGCAAGCTCCAGCAGCATCGCCGGCTCCAACGTGCCCTCGAGATGGACGTGCAGCTCCGCCTTGGGCAGCTGAGCCCACACCCCGGACTCCTGAGTCCTCGTGCCTTCGCCGGTCAACAGCTCTCCCCGTCAGCCAAAGTCAACTCCCACAACGTATTTCAGATCCGCGATCATGGATGGCCGTGCCACGCGTGGGCCTCAATGGACAGCGTAGAGGCCGAGACTGCGTCTACGACGACTGGACACTCAGGCCGCCCACCGTCGAAAAATGGGTATTGACCGTCCACTACTGACATGTCTATGGTGGAATGTGAGGGCACCTCGAGTTCGAGGCCCACCCCACTCCGAGAGGCGAGACCGTGTCGATTGACTTCATGCCCGGACGGACGACCGCTGACGCACCCGAGGGAACGGTCGTGTTCCTCATCGGCATACGCGTGAACCGACCCCTGAAGCCGCAAAAGTGGTTTCCGGTGTTCCGCCAGATGCCGCGCATGCTCAAGGAACTGGGAGACCGACCCGAGCTGGGCCTACTCACGGCCACCACCTACCTCAGCGGGCGAACCGCACTCGTCGTGCAGTACTGGGCCAGCGCCGAGCTCCTCAACGCCTACGCAACGGCGCGGGATCACGCCCACCTGCCGGCATGGCGCGAGTTCAACCGACGCATCAAGGACACCGGCGACGTGGGCGTCTTCCACGAGACGTACGTGCTGGGCGGCAGCCACGAAACCATCTACGTCAACATGCCCGCGTCGTTCGGTCTGGCCGGAGCGACGACGATGCAGCCCATCACCTCGAAGGGCAACCGCGCCCTGCACCGTCTCGATGCCACGGTTCCCGACACGCCTGCGGTCGAACCGTACTGACACTCGAACGACCACCGGGCAATACCCCGACTTGCTGAAATCTGTTGGAGCCCTGACCTTCTCGATGCGGACGAGACGACGTGGCGTTTGCGGACGTTGACCGCTTTGGCTGAGTCATCAATCGGCAAATCAAGAGGTTGTGCATCACGTTGTGGCTGTGTTGCCGATGACCGGAAAGGGTTGGCAGGCGTGGTGAGTGGCCATGGCTGATCCAGGCGGGCCAAGGGCGCTCTTGTGGCGGATCTGTCGGCGGTAGAAGAGTTCGCAGAGTTGTTCGTCGTGCGCGCCCTGGTCGGCGAGGACGAACGCTTCCAATTCGGCGTCGCCTTGCTGCCAGGTGCTGGGACGGTGGCCGAGTAGCGGCTTGAGGTCGTCGAGGTCGGCGTTCGTGGACGCGACACCGATGTCGTCTTCGCGTTGTAGGTAGCGTGCAAGCCGGAAGGCGATCCTTAGCCGGTACTTGGCGTACTCGTCGGCGATGTCGGTGCCCCTGAGCATGTCGATGAGTTGTTGGTGGGCTGTGGCAGCGCGCGATGGCTCCACCGTGGGAATGGTGGGCGGTGCGAGGTCCACTCCGAGGCGCTCGGCGAGTGCTTCGATGGCGTGCAGGTTGGTCTCGCTGCACCAATGCAGGTTGGTCATGTAGTCCGATTCCGGCGCTGGGTGGTTCAGCGAGTTGCGGAAGGCCAGCTCGTTGGTGAGGGTGAAGGCGATGTGATGCAGTTGCACGGCGTCCACGTCCACCAGGAAGCCACCTGCCCGCTCGTAGGCGTCATAGAGCACCCCGAAGTCGCCGAAATGCAGGACGGTGTCTCGCATTCGGGGTGCGGCGAGGTCCATCATCGGATCGCCGATGTGCCCAATCTCGACGTCGAGAAGCGAGACCAGGTGGCCGTCGAGCTGGTGCATCTGGCCCGAATCCCACACGATCACCGATTCGCGGCCCCGAGTGTTCACTGGATTTCGCTTGAGCCAGCCGAGCACGAACTCCACCAACGGATTCGGGGCTTTCTTGCCGTATCGCCACACCTGTTCGAACCGGTCGATGCCGTAGCGCCCCGACCCCGCGGGCGTCCGAGCGCGCTCGACCCCGGCGGCTTCGAAGGGTTCGATCGGGAGGCGATGCAAGCGCGCCAAGGTACCCATGTAGTCGCGCATCACCGCATCGCGCTCGTCGGTGGACAGGCCGTCGAATCCCGGCCGTCCTTCGACGCGGGCCATGACATAAGCAGGCAGGTGGTCTATCCAGCCGTAGACGGTTGGGACGGGGATGCCGTGCTCGCCCATGGTCTTCTGCAGCGTCATCTCGTGGCGGAGCGGGAACTGCATGGGGATGTCCTCGCCGCGCTCACCGCGCACCATCAGCGGTAACGGCATGCCGTCGCGTTCGGCATCGACCAACCACGCTGCTCGCCATCGTGCCTGTCGGGTGATCCTCTGCACGTGCGCGCCAAGGTGGTCGGCGACCCAGCGGTAGATGACTGCCTCTTCGTTCATGGGTTGGGCACCCAGACATTGTTGGGAAAGAACAGGATGCGGGCGATCACCAGCGGCAGTGTCAGGAACACCGCATAGAGGACGTTCATGCCGATGATCCAGGCGATGATCTGGTGGAGGCGCTGCCCCGAGCTGGCGATGGCGGGTCGCACCCCGAGCGCCCTCTCGAACCACGTGCGTCCGGTCGCGTCGCGTCGGTCCAGGCTGGTGACCACTGCGGCGGCGAAGAGCGCCAGCGGAACACCTTGGTAGATCAACTGCAGTCCGCCCTTGTCGGTGTGGATGGTCGGGCCGATGGATTGCATGTACTGGAACCAGTTCGTCACATAGGACACGCCGTCAGCGGTCAGGAAGTTCCACAGCATGAAGGGGATGACCACGGTAACCAGAAGGGCGAGAAGGTAGTTGATGGACGGATAGCGGCGACGGAACCACCGGAACAGGGTCAGGACCGCCGCGAAACCGCCTGCGTAGAACCAGCCGTACCCGGCTAGCACGTAGACCGGTTTGTTGGGGGTGGTGTAAGGGGACGGACCCCACGGCAGCAGGGTCAGATCGGGGTTGTAGTACAGGTAGGCACCCCAGTCGGCGTAGAACTCCTGCCACCACATGGTGAAGCACCCGATGAACAGCAGTGCCGCAGTGTCGGGCTGGTCGTTCCTGCGCCACCGGTAGAGCAGGAAAACCGCCACGCCGACGAAGACGACCCAGCCGCCGATCTCCATCGACCAGGGGGCGACCGACGGGGGAAGTGGGCCAGCCGCGATCAGGTCGGTCCGTGTGGGCATCGTTGCGCCTCCTGTGGCAGTGCTCCGACAAAAATGATCTTTTGTCGGACTCGCTACACTTACGGCCATATCGTGAGGTTGTCAACCGTGAGCATGGAGGCGAATTGTCGGGACTTGCTGAGCGCCCACGACATGGCACTTGGGGTGCTGATCTACCTCGGAACGAAGACGAAGCCCGTGAGCGTCTGCTCGTCGCAGCCGAAGCCTGCTACGCCGAACGCGGACCCAGTCACACCAAGATGAGCGACATCGCCATCAAGGCAGGCGTGCACCGCTCGACGGTGTACTACTACTTCCCGAACAAGGACGCCGTCCTGGCAGCAGCCTTCGTCCGAGCACTCGAGGAGATCCTCGGGGCAACCGAGCCGTGTTGGCGCACCGATGAGCCGTTTCTGGATCGACTCGTCAACGCCTGCCTCGTCGGCAACGACGCCGCCCGACGCTCCCCTACCGCTCGCCTGCTCATCGCCAATGACGAAGCCACCCACACCTACCAGGTGGCGGAGGCATCCGCCATTTGGCGCTCGGCACTAGCGGACGCGCTAGGCGAAAAGCTTGCCACCGCAGCAGCAGCCGGGGAACTACGCGACGACCTCACGCCAGAAACCCTGGCGCGCTGGATAACTCGCGTAAATTTCAGCCTGATGGCCGAACCCGCCAAACCCGAAGACGGGGGCGAAGAAGGCGTGATACGTCAGTTGCTCGCACCGTCGCTCGCGCCGCGCCGGAGAATTCCTTAGCGACCGACTAGCCCGGCCTGCCGTAACGGACACGCCGTCGCGCGTGGAGAATGCGTCGGCAGTCGGCCTGGCGGTAAGCGTCGGTGCACACGTGAAGGCGGTCCAACGGATGGTCGGGCATCCGAACCCCATGGCTCTCGGTACCTACGCCGGCCCGCTCGACGAGGACGTGCACGATGTAGCGGACCGCCTCACACGGCGATCCAATCTACTGCGGACGACTGCTGAGACCTTGGCTTCCGTAACGCCCTGACCTGCCCAAATCTGGTGGAGCTAAGGGGAATCGAACCCCTGACCTTCTCGATGCGAACGAGACGCGCTACCAACTGCGCTATAGCCCCTGGTGCTGGAAGCACAGGCTACCAGTGCCGGTGCCGCCCGGAAAAACCGCGCTACTGCCCGGACGCTCTGGGCAGGTCGTAGTCGCGCGCGAACGGGGCGTACTCCAGGTGTTCGAAGATCGGGTCCTCGTCGTCGATCTCCAACACCACCGACCCGGGGCGTCGCAGCCGCGCGGGCACGACGTCGTAGTCGGGGTCGTTGGTGTTCTCGACGCCCAGGTGGGACCGCATCATCCGCTGGGCCCGGCGCCGGCGCACCTGCTCTTCGATGCGCGTCTGGCGGCGCAGGTAGCCGAGGTAGAGGATCGTGACGGCGCCGACCGTCCCGCACAGCCACCAGAACCCCGTCGAGACGAGGTAAGCGGCGATGCCGGAGATCAGCAGTAGCACCGCCATCCCCATCAGCATCCGCTTGCGGAAGCGGAACTTGCGTGCGCTGACGGCGGCGGCGGTCTTGGACTCGTAGGTGCGACGACGCTCGTGCGGCTTGGTCCCCGCGACGTGCAGGTCGACGTCGGGCACCGCGTCGAACTCCGAGGTGTCCTCGACGTACTCGTAGTCGTGGTCGGTGCCCTCATCCGAGGCGGCAGCGAACTCGTCGGTCATCTCGTCGTCGGCGCGAGCGTCGACCTCGTGGTCGTCGTCGGCGGGCTCGTCGACCTCGTGCAGGTCGTCGACGGAGAAGGCCTTGGTGTTCTCGTCGAACTCCAGGGGCAGCTCGGGATCGCGGTCCAGCGTCACCTGCGCGGAGGCGCCGATGGGCAGGGCCCCCGAGTCCTCCTCGACGATGTCGACGTCCAGATAGTCGGGTTCGGTCTGCGCCTTCGCCGGGGCCATCGTCACGACGGTCTTCGCAGGCGCGGCGACCGGCTCGTCCTCGTCGAGGTCGTCGTCGAGGTCGTCGTGGGTGGGACGCCAGTGCGGGTCGCTGTCGTGACCGGCCGCGGGCTTGCGTCGCCGAAGCAGTCGCTCACCGCTGCGCGTGTTCAGTACCCGGGTGGCCAGGGCCACGTCGCTGGTGCGCCGCACCGTTTCGCGCTTGCTCACCAACATGGGAACGAGCACGAACAACCACAGCACGACGAGGGATATCCACAGAAGGGATTGGGGGATGCTTGGCATGTCGCCGGCTCCTTTCCCCGTAAGGCTAGGTCCGTGACCAGCGCACCCGGGGTCGACGCGCCGAGGTCAATTACACACCTGTGATTCACCTCTTACAAGCACATCTGTCCCTTGAGTCACATCTGTCACAGGTTCACGCCCATGTCGCCCGTCCGTCGCGGACCAGCGCAGACGTCGCCGAGCCGGTGAGCTCCTCGATGGTGATCGCCACCAGCAGGTGGTCCCGCCACGCCCCGTCCACCTCCAGATAGCGCCGAAGCAGACCCTCCTCGCGGAAGCGCGCCTTCGCCAGCACGGCTCGACTCGGCGCGTTCTCCGGACGCACCGTCGCCTCGATGCGGTGCAGTCCCACCGGCCCGAAGCCGTGGTCGAGACCCAACGCGACCGCGCCGGTCGCGACGCCGCCACCGTTGTGTTCCTTGGCCACCCAGTAGCCGATCCATGCCGAACGCAGCGCGCCGTGGGTCACGTTGCCAATGGTCAGCTGTCCGCAGAACTCACCGTCCAGCTCGATGGCGTAGGGCAGCATGCGACCCTTGCGCGCCTCGCTGCGAAGCCCGGAGCAGATCGTCGGCCACGACGAAATCGCGTGTCGCACTTGCCAATTCACGTCGGCCACCGGCTCCCACGGCTCCAGGTGGGCCTGGTCGGTCAGCCGGATGCGACTCCACGCCGCGCCGTCGCGCAGCCGCACCGGCCGCAGCCGCACCAGACCCGCGGGCACCCGCAGCGGACCCACGGGCTTCGGCCAACCCGGGTGCATGGTGGTCGAGCGCCAGAGGTTCATGTCCGACGATCGTCAGCCGCGTTGCGCCAGGAAGGCGACGTCCACGATCTCGCCGGTGCGGACCTGCTCCGCCTCGCCGGGTATCACGACCAGGCAGTTGGCTTCTGCCAGCGTCGCCAGCAGATGCGACGACGCGCCGGGCGCGCCGCCGAGTGCCTGCACCAGATATTCGCCGGTGTCCTGGTCGCGCATCAGCTGCCCGCGGAGGTAGCCCTTGCGCCCCGCGACCGACGTGATCGGCGACAGCGTGCGGGCCTGCACGACACGCCGAAGGGGCTGCCGTTTGCCCAGCGACATGCGGATCAGCGGGCGAACCATCACCTCGAACACCACCAGCGCACTCACCGGATTCGCGGGCAGCAGGAACACCGGCACACCGTCGCGGCCCAGCTGACCGAACCCCTGCACCGAGCCGGGATGCATCGCGATGCGCGCGACCTCGATGTCCCCCAGCTCGGAGAGCACCGCCCGCACGCTCTCGGCGGCCGTGCCGCCCACCGCGCCGGCGATCACCAGGACCTCGGCGCGGTTGATCTGCCCCTCGACGACGTCGCGCAGACCCTTGGACTCGGTGTCGACGATGCCGACGCGGTTGACCTCGGCGCCGGCGTCGCGACCCGCCGCGGCCAGCGCATAGGAGTTGACGTCGTAGACCTGCCCGTTGCCCGGCGTCCTCGACACGTCGACGAGTTCGCCGCCGACGCTCATGACCGACAGCCGGGGCCGCGGGTGCACCAGCACCCGTTCGCGTCCGACCGCCGCGAGCAACCCCACTTGGGCCGCGCCGATGATGGTCCCCGATCGCACGGCCACGTCACCGGGCTGCACGTCGTCGCCGGTGCGGCGGACATAGGCCCCGGATCGCACACCGCGCAGCACGCGCACCCGGGAATCACCGCCGTCGGTCCAGCGCAGCGGGAGCACGGCGTCGGCGAGGGTCGGCATCGGCGCGCCCGTCTGCACCCTGGCCGCCTGGCGTGGCTGGAGTCGGCTCGGCGTCTTGGCGCCCGCCTCGATGACCCCCATGACGGGAAGACTGACGTCGCCACCGCCGCCCTCGTCGCCGTCACCGGACTCGACCCCGAGGACGTCGACGCTGCGCACCGCGTAGCCATCGATCGCCGCCTGGTCGAAGCCGGGTAGCGGCCGTTCGGTGACGACCTCCTCGGCGCACATCAGCCCCTGCGCTTCGGCGATCGCGACCCGCACGGGCCTCGGCGCCACCGCGGCGGCAGCCACCCTTGCTTGCTGCTCCTCCACCGAACGCACTCATGCGCCTTTCTTCAGTCGCGGAGCCCCAGGCTAGTCAGTTGGCGCCCAGGCCCAGTCGCTCCACCAGCCAGCGCCGCAGATCCGGCCCGTAGTCGTCACGCTCCAAGGCAAAGTCAACCGCAGCCTTGAGGTAGCCGCCGGGATTTCCCAGGTCGTGTCGGCGCCCGCGGTGCACGACGACGTGGACCGGGTGGCCCTCCTCGATCAGCAGCGCGATGGCGTCGGTCAGCTGAATCTCGCCGCCCACCCCGCGCGGCACCCGCCGCAACGCGTCGAAGATCGCCCGGTCCAACACGTAGCGACCCGCGGCGGCAAACAGCGACGGCGCGTCCTCGGCCTTGGGCTTCTCGACCATGCCCCTGACCCGCAGCACGTTCGGGTTCGCGGCATCTGGCACCACCTCGACGTCGAACACGCCGTAGGCGCTGATCTCGTCGGCAGGCACCTCGATGGCGCACAACACCGATCCCCCGCGCTTGGCACGCACCTTCGACATGGTCTCGAGCACGCCCGTCGGCAACACCAGATCGTCGGGCAGTAGCACCGCGACGGCGTCCTCGTCCGGCTGCAGGGTGGACTCGACGCAGCTGACGGCGTGCCCGAGCCCCAGCGGTTCGCTCTGCACGACGGACTCGACCTTGATCAGAGCGGGGGCGCGACGCACCTTCTCCAGCATCAGATGCTTGCCGCGGGCCTCGAGCGTGCCCTCGAGGATGAGGTCTTCGACGAAGTGCGCGACGACGCCGTCCTTGCCCTCGGAGGTGACGATGACGAGACGTTCGGCGCCTGCCTCGGCCGCTTCGGCGGCCACCAGTTCGATGCCGGGGGTGTCGACGACGGGTAGCAACTCCTTGGGGACCGTCTTGGTAGCGGGGAGGAATCGCGTCCCCAAGCCCGCGGCCGGAACGATCGCGGTGCGTGGAATCGGCACCAGAGCCCGTGTCGTCATCGTTCACACCCTAACGTGATCGACGTCTGGCAACCCGGCAAGCCCGCGATGTTCGACATGACATGGTGAACCCGTGCAGGAAACCAAGGCCGAACTGCGGGCCGGCATCCTCGCCGCCCGCCGCGCGCTCGCCGCGGAGGTCCGCACCGCCGAGGCCGAGGCGCTGTGCGCACGCCTCGTCGACCTGGTGCGACCGGGTGACACCGTGTGCGCCTACTTCCCCGTCGGGTCCGAACCCGGTGCCCCGACCATGCTGGATGCGTTGGTGTCCGCGGGTGCCATCGTGTTGCTGCCGGTCGCGCGCGAGGACGCCGCCGGCACCCCGCTGCCACTGCTGTGGGGTGAGTACCGCAAGGGCGGACTCGTCGCTGCGGGCCACGGACTGCGCGAGCCGTCCCCGCCGTGGCGACCGGCCGAGGCGATCGGCGCGGTGGCACTCGTCGTGGTCCCCGCCCTGGCCGTCGACCGGTCCGGCACCCGGTTGGGCCGGGGCGCCGGCTTCTACGACCGGTCACTTCCCCTGGCGGACCCGAGCGCGCGGCTGGTGGCGATGCTCCGCGACGACGAGGTGTTCGACGCCTTGCCCGGCGAACCGCACGACGTCCCGATGACGCACGCGCTGACACCGGGCCGCGGCCTCCTCGCGCTCGCGGAACCGCCGGGAATGGCCCGACCCACGTAGCGGTTCTAGCACTTGAGCAGTTAGAGTGCTAACACAGTTCGTCATTCCTCGGAGGTTTTGGTGCCGACCTATTCGTACGCATGTACCGAGTGCGACAACCGTTTCGACGCCGTACAGGCCTTCACCGACGATGCCCTCACGACGTGCCCGAAGTGCTCGGGCCGGCTGCGCAAGCTGTTCGGTTCGGTCGGTGTCGTCTTCAAGGGCAGCGGCTTCTACCGCAATGACAGCCGCGACTCCGCCAAGAGCACCATCAACGGCTCCAGCAGCAGCGAGTCCTCGTCGTCCTCCTCGGAGAAGTCCTCGGACGCGTCGTCGTCCAAGCCCGCCGACAAGCCGAAGTCGAGCGAGAAGTCCGCAGACAAGTCCTCTGGCTCCTCGTCGAGTTCCAGTGCCTCCAGCTCGGCGTCGTCGTCGAGCAGCGCCGCCAGCTCCTAGTTGTCCACAGGCCGTCGGCCGACCCCTGTCGCACCGGGCCCGCGCTGCCTAGCGTGGCGGTGTGGCGCAATCCCTGAATCCCTCGCGAGCGGCACGGCTGCTGGCCCTGCGGCCCGACTGGACGCGCACCGCCGCGGCCCGTCGGACGACCGCCGGGGCGCTGGTCGTACTGGCCGCCGTCGTCGCACTGCGTCCGGACCCCTCGGCGGGGCACGTCGACGTGGTGGTCGCGGCGCGCGACCTCGCTCCGGGGCACGCGCTCGCGGCGACCGACCTGAACCTTGAATCCCGTTCGGCCACAACGGTTCCCGATGGTGCGCAGGCCGACGTCGGCCGGCTGATCGGGGCGACGCTGACGGGGCCTGCCCGCCGGGGTGAGGTGGTGACCGACGTCCGGGTGCTCAGCTCGCGGCTCGCCGACGCCACCGCCGGGCCGGACGCGCGCATCGTGCCGATCCATCCCGCCGACGCCGCCCTGCTGGACCTGGTGCGCCCCGGGGACGTGGTCGACGTGCTCACCGTGTCGGACCCCGAGGCCGGCGGACCGGCGCACGTGGGCGACGGTGGACGGCCCCGGGTGGTGGCGACCGGCGCCGTCGTGGTCCTGGTGTCGGCCAAGGCTAAGGACGTCGCGCGCGACGGCGTCGTGCTCGTCGCACTGCCCGCGGCACAGGCCAACGACGTCGCCGGCGCCTCCCTGTCGCAGGAGATCACCCTGACCTTTCACTGAGCGCCGCGGCGCAGAAGCGCGCATTCAGGGGTCCTCCAGCGTTAGCGTTGAACTCCCTGGGGCCGGCCACCCGAACAGCCCCACCCAACGAAAGGGCTCTGCACGTGCTGAAGGGTTTCAAGGAGTTCCTCTCCCGCGGCAACATCGTCGATCTGTCCGTCGCGGTCGTCATCGGCACCGCGTTCACCGCGCTCGTCAAGACGTTCACCGACAGCATCATCACCCCGTTGACCAGCCGCATCGGCGCCAGCAGCACCAACGTCGGACTCCTGAAGATCAACATCGGCGGCGGCCAGACCATCGACCTCAACGTCCTGATCTCTGCGGCCATCAACTTCGTGCTGGTGGCGGCGGTCGTTTACTTCCTGGTCGTGGTGCCCTACAACCGGCTGCGCAAGCGCGGCGAGGTCGAGCAGGCCCAGGACACCGAGCTCAGCCTGCTCACCGAGATCCGCAACCTGCTCAAGGACGGCGCCAGCGTCGAGACCGTCACCGGACCAGGCACGGGCCCCAGCCCGGACACCGCCACGCACACCAGCGGCGACAAGTAGGTACACGACGAGAACAGCCCCCGGCCGAGGCCGGGGGCTGTTGTCGTGAGACTAGGGAATCAGTTCATGTTCCACGGGTCGCCGTAGGTGGTGACGCTGTCACCGGTGGAGGCGATGAGGCGGGCGAACGGACGCAGCAGCACGCCGCCGGCCGCACCGGTCACCGTGCCGTGCGCGTTGGAGACCGCGACGCCGCCGGCCGGACCCTTGACGTCCACGGAGAAGGTGGCGACCTCCTGGATGCCGGGGCCGTTGCCCAGGTCGGCGCTGAAGGACACGCCGGGGAACAGGTTCGGGGTGATGATCTGTGCGAAGGCGTTCGCGGCCGTCGCGTCGTCGAGCAGGATGTTCGGGGTGGTGTAGCTGAAGTTGATGCCCACACCGAGCGACCACGGGAAGCCGATCTGGTAGCCCAGCTCCAGCGTGCCATCGAACTCGTCGCAGCCCGGGCCGGCGCAGGTGTACTTCGCCTGACCGGAGTGGAACCACTCACGGGTCAGCCGGTTGCGGTCCAGGGGGAAGACACCGTTCAGGAAGGTGTCCCACTGCTGCACCGTCAGGGTGCGCCCTTGCCCGTCGACCAGGCTCAGCTCGTTGTCCAGCCCGGCGTGAGAGGTGCCCGTGCTCGCGAACAGCGCTGCGACGGCCGCGAACACCGCGACCAGCACCCGACTGATTGCCTTCATGATCCCCCTGTCGCCACGGCGGACGGTCCGCCTCATCGTTGGTTGACTGCCTCACCGAGCCGCTGCCGTGGGCCCGGCCGCGAGATGAGGATCTTCACATGCGTTTCTTACGTACAGCTCATCGTCGTCAGCAGAACATAGCCGGGGGGGTTCGAGTCGGCAACCCGAACGGCGTTTCCCTCCCGCAGCAGGGCAAACCCGCATACGAAGACAGCCCCCGGCCGGGGCCGGGGGCTGCTCTCGTCGGACTAGGGAATCAGTTCATGTTCCACGGGTCGCCGTAGGTGGTGACGCTGTCACCGGTGGAGGCGATGAGGCGGGCGAACGGACGCAGCAGCACGCCGCCGGCCGCACCGGTCACCGTGCCGTGGGCGTTGGAGACCGCGACGCCGCCGGCAGCACCCTTGACGTCCACGGAGAAGGTGGCGACCTCCTGGATGCCGGGGCCGTTGCCCAGGTCGGCGCTGAAGGACACGCCGGGAAACAGGTTCGGGGTGATGAACTGGGCGAACGCGTTGGTCGCGTTACCGTCGTCAACGAGCAGGTTGGGGGTGGTGTAGCTGAAGTTGATGCCCACACCGAGCGACCACGGGAAGCCGATCTGGTAGCCCAGCTCCAGCGTGCCGTCGAACTCGTCGCAGCCCGGGCCGGCGCAGGTGTACTTCGCCTGACCGGAGTGGAACCACTCACGGGTCAGCCGGTTGCGGTCAAGGGGGAAGACACCGTTGAGGAAGGTGTCCCACTGCTGCACCGTCAGGGTGCGACCCTGGCCGTCGACCAGGCTCAGCTCGTTGTCCAGCCCTGCGTGAGAGGTGCCCGTGCTCGCGAACAGAGCCGCGACGGCCGCGACCAACGCGACCAGCACCCGACTGATTGCCTTCATGATCTCCCTAGCTAGTCGTGACGGACGCGATGTCCGCGGTTTCTGTGAGTGCCCGGCTCTACCGCTAAACCTGACACCTCGCAAGACCATGATGTGAGCAGAATTAGAATTCCCACATGCTGTTCTTACGCAATACTCATCGTTGACAGCAGAAACATATAGGGGGGGCAACGAGTAGGCAACCCGTAGGGAATAAAAAGGCAGCCCCCGGCCAAAGGCCGGGGGCTGCGCTGGTCGGACTGGGGAGTCAGTTCATGTTCCACGGCTCGCCGTAGGTGGTGACGGCGTCACCGGTGGAGGCGATCAGTCGGGCGAACGGACGCAGCAGCACACCGCCGGCCGCACCGGTCACCGTGCCGTGAGCGTTGGAGACCGCGACCCCGCCCTCAGCACCCTCCACGTCGACCGAGAAGGTCGCGACCTCCTGGATGCCGGGCCCGTTGCCCAGGTCGGCGCTGAAGGACACGCCGGGGAACAGGTTCGGCGTGATGATCTGAAGGGGCTGCGCAGGAGTGATGTCGTCCAGCAGGAGATTGGGCGTGGTGTAGCTGAAGCTGATGCCCACGCCCAGGGACCACGGGAAGCCGATCTGGTACCCCATCTCCAACGTGCCCGTGAACTCGTCGGCGTCGGGCCCGGCGACCGTGTACTTCGCCCGACCGGAGTGGAACCACTCGCGCGTCAGCCGGTTGCGGTCGAGGGGGAAGACACCGTTGAGGAAGGTGTCCCAGTGCTGCACCGTCAGCGTGCGCCCCTGGCCGTCGACCAGGCTCAGCTCGTTGTCCAGCTCGGCGTGTGAGGTGCCCGCACTCGCGAAGAGCGCTGACGCCGAGGCGATGAGCGCGATGAGCACCCGACTGATTGCCTTCATGATCTCCCTAGCTGTCGTGACGAACCCGTGGTCCGCCTGCTTCGTCGGCGCTCGAAACATGAAGAGACGAACGGGAATTAGAGGTTCCACATGTCGTTCTCACGCTGCGCTCATCTATGACGGCAGGAACCTATCGACGCGGCGTTCCGGCAGGCAACACGTGCAAATGCAGACCTTGCACGTGGTGGCCTGGGCGCCCCGAACCCACCGGTCGGCGCGCCCGTCTACCAGTGTCGTCAGTTCATGTTCCACGGTTCGCCGTACGTGGTGACGAGGTCGCCGGTGGAGGCGACCAGTCGGGCGAACGGACGCAGCAGCACCCCACCGGCCGCGCCGGTGACCGTGCCGTGCGCCTTGGACACCGCGACGCCGCCGGCCGAGCCGGACACGTCGACCTCGAACGTCGAGATCTCTTGCACGCCAGGCCCATTGCCCAGATCGGCGCTGAAGTTCACGCCCGGGAGCAGGTTGGGGGTGTCGGCCTGCAGGGGCTGCTCGGGTGTGACGTCGTCCAGCAGGACGTTCGGCGTGGTGTAGCTGAAACCGATGGCCACCCCCAACGACCAGGGGAAGCCGACCTCGTAGCCCAGGATCAACGTGCCCTCGAAGTCCTCCGCGCCAGGACCGGAGACGGTGTACTTCGCCTGACCGGAGTGGAACCACTCACGGGTCAGCCGGTTGCGGTCGAGTGGGGACACGCCGTCGAGGAAGATGTCCCACTGTTGCACCGTCAGGGTGCGACCCTGACCGTCGACCAGGCTGAGCTCGTCGTCGAGCCCTGCGTGCGAGATGCCCGCGCTCGCCAATAGCGTTGCGGCCGACGCGATTACCGTGACGAAAGCCCGACTGATTGCCTTCATGATCTCCCTAGCTGTCGTGGCGAACCCACAGGTCGCCCGTTCGTTTGCAGGCGAAACAGCAAGACATACAAGGGAATTGGGAAACTCACCTGCCGCTCGCACGCCGTGCCGTGCATGACGGGCAGGAACGTATCGATGCGACATCGACACGGGCAACGCGTGCAACCGCGGCCACTGCACGTCGCGGTCGGATGGGCGCGCGTCAGCCTCCGCGCATGACGATCACCCGACAGGGCGGGTCAGGCCGCGGGAAATCGAGGGAATGAGATCAGTCGTGATGGGGCGGAACGTTGTCGCGCAGCCACTGCTCGCGGTCGGACTCGCGATGGGCGGCGGGCTCATCCCATTCGTCTTTGGTGGTCTCGGGTAGCGAGTCGCCGAAGACGTCGTGCACCGAGGGCCGCTTCGATCGATCCTGGCCGGTCACGATCGCCACTGCCTGTGATCAAGATCACAGCGCCCGCACAGGTACGCCGAGAGCCCGACCCCCGTTGCGTCGAGCGCGGTCGCCGCCGTCACGGGCTCAGATCTCGAGGCTGGACAGCTGACTGATGATCTGGGTCGCCAACGGGCCGAGGGTGGCCATCCCGTCGCGCACTGCGCCGCGCGAACCGGCGATGTTGACGACGAGCGTGCTGCCCGAGATGCCGGCAAGCCCCCGCGAGACGCCCGCGTCGACGATGCCCGCCGACAGACCCGACGCCCGCAACGCCTCCGAGATTCCGAGCAGCTCGCGGTCGAGGATCGTCGTGGTGGCCTCGGGGGTCACGTCCCGCGGCGATACGCCCGTGCCGCCCACCGAGATCACCAGGTCCACCCCGCCGATGACCGCGGTGTTGAGCGCGTTGCGAATCTCGACCTCGTCTGCCGCGACGACGACGACGCCGTCGACGACGAAGCCCGCCTCGCCCAACAACTCGGTGACCAGCGGACCGCTGTGGTCCTCTTCGTCTCCGTGCGCCGTCCGGTCGTCGACGACGACGACCAGTGCGCGGCCGACCAACTCACCTGGCTGTTCCATGAACGCCACCGTATATCCCGCTGCCGACGGCGGCGCAGCCATCCTGAGCTCCGGGCGACCCGAGGCGACCGTCATTGCTGCGCCTTGCCGAGGGTGACGTCCACGGTCTGCGGCTTGCCGTTCGCGTCGAGGTACGTGAGCGTCACCTTGTCACCGGGGGCCCTGGACCGCACCGCGGCCACCAGAGCGTCCGCACTGTTGATCACGCGGTCGTCGACCTTGGTGACGACGACGCCGCTCGGCAGTCCGGCCGTCGCGGCCGCCCCACCTGCGGTGACGTCGACGATCTTCGCGCCGTCGACGCTCGCGTCGCTGCCGACCTGCACGCCGAGCGAGGCATGCGACGCGGTGCCGCTCTGGATCAGCTCGTTGGCGATGCGCTTGGCCTGGTCCACCGGAATCGCGAACCCGAGACCGATCGAACCGCTCTGGGTCGCGCCGGAGTCTCCGCCCAGGGTGGCGATCGCGGAGTTCACGCCCACCAGCTCGCCGTTCATGTTGACCAGCGCGCCACCGGAGTTGCCGGGGTTGATCGCCGCGTCGGTCTGAATGGCGTCGAGCACGGTGTTCTGGTTCTGCGCGTCGCCGCCCGCGGCCACCGGCCGGTTCAGCGCGCTCACGATGCCGGTGGTGACGGTGCCCTCCAAGCCGAGGGGCGACCCGACGGCCACCACCTCCTGCCCGACGCGCAGATTCGCCGACGAGCCGAGCGTGATGGGCGCCAGCCCGGTGGCGCCGACGGCCTGGACGACCGCGATGTCACTGCTGGGATCGGTGCCGACGACCTTGAAGCTCGTCGTCGCGCCGTTGGCGAACGTGACCTTGGTCTGCATGGCGCCGGCGGCGGGAGGCGCCCCGGGCACGCCGGGCGCACCCGCGCCACCGGGCGGGCCTGCCGCGCTGTTGGCGGCGGCGACGACGTGGTTGTTCGTCAGGATGAGGCCGTCGGTCGACAAGATGATGCCCGAGCCCTCCTCGGACTGCCTGCCCATGTCCGTCTCGAGCTTCACCACGCTGGGCACGACCTTGGCGGCGACCTGTTCGACGGAGCCGGCCGGCAGGTTCGCGGCGGGTTCGCCGGGGGTGGCGCCCGAGACCGAGGAGCTGAGCGTGGGCCTGCCGGGTTCCATGAGCGCGGCGACGCCGCCGCCGATGCCCGCGGAGACCACGGCGATCGCCAGGGCGCCCACCGTCAAACGTCCTGCGCGGGAACGCCTTTGGGGAACGGGCGGCTGCCCGGGCAGCATCCGCGTCGGATCGACGGGACGATATGGATCGTGGGGGCCGCGGTAGGCCTGCGGTGGCTGCGTGGCGTAGCGCCAGTCATAGGACTGCTGCGGATAGCCACCCGCGCGGTGCTGACCGGGGTAGCCCGGCGCCGCGCCCTGGTGAACACCTGGCCGATGCCCGTGCGGGGGCGGCGGCGAATACCTCGGATCATTCGTCATTGCGACTGTGTGCTCTTCCTTCGGGTGTTCGGCGTCGTCGGTCTGTCATGGGTAACGAAAGGCGCTCCCCGAGCGTGCCCCTTGGGGCTGAGAATCCACTTAGAGATCATTCGGGACATGCCCAGACTTCTCGCAGAACCCACCCGTCATCCATTCTCGGGGTTACCGCCCCCCGCGTCCACCGAAGCGCCGGTGCGTGTCGCGGCCGCGCCCACGCCGTCGGCGTAGACCAGCCGGCCCGGCAGGATCACGTGAATCGACGCGCCCGGCGGGTCACCACCCGGCACGGTCTCGTCGATGCGAAGCGTGCCACCGTGTTTCACGACCACCTGCTTGACGATCGCCAGACCGAGCCCCGAGCCGGACATCGCGCGCGCCGAGGTGGACCGGTAGAACCGCTCGAACACGAGGTCCCGCTCGCTGGGCGGGATGCCGGGGCCGTGGTCCCGCACCACCAACTCGGCGAACGACGGGTCGACCTGGGCCAGCCGCACGTCCACCCGACCGCCGGGTGGGCTCCACTTGGCGGCGTTGTCGAGCAGGTTGAGCACCGCCCTCGACAGCCCGGCGTCGTCGCCGAAGACCTGCCACCGGATGGTCTGCACGTCGAACTCGATGTCGTTGCGGCGCCGGCGAACTCGCTCCAGGCTGCGGTCGACGACGTCGGCGAGGTCGACGGGCTCGGAGATCGTCACGCCGGCATCGTCTCTGGTGAGGTCGACCAGATCGCCGACGAGCGTCGACAGCTCCTCGATCTGCGCGATGACGTCGGTGCGCAGTCCGGCCATCTCCTCCTCCGGGATGGAGGGGGCACCCGGGGCCATCGACGCCATGAGGAGTTCGACGTTGGTGCGCAGCGAGGTCAGCGGGGTGCGCAGTTCGTGGCCCGCATCGGTGACGAGGCGGGCCTGGCGCTCCCGCGATTCGGCGAGCGCGCGCAGCATCATGTTGAACGCCTCGGTGAGGCGGGCCAGCTCGTCGCTGCCGTGCACGGGGATGGGGCGTAGGTCGTCGGTCCTCGCGACGCGCTCCGCGGCGTCGGTCAACCGTGCCACCGGCCGCAGCCCGGTGCGCGCGACGGTGCCACCCGCGATCGCCGCGACCGCCATGCCGAGACCGCCGATGATGAGCAGGATGGTCCCGAGGCGCTTGATGACCTGCGCGGTGGGGCCGAGGCTCTTCGAGATCAGCAGCGAGTCACCGCTGGGCAGGTGCACCGCGAGCACCCGCTGGAAGTTGACCGTGCGCAACGACATCTGCAGCGAGCCCTGGATGACGTCCTTCTCCGGGTCGCCGAGCGGCAGGGTCTGCCCCTCCTGATTGGCGGTATAGATCGACCGCCCCGGATCCACGAACATGGCGTTGACGTCGGAGTACGCCGTGCCCTCGATGGCCTTGCCCGGATCGACGGCGAGCAGGCCGCTCTCGATCAGCAGCCTGCCGCGAATCTGCAGCTGGTTGTCGATGTCGTCGTAGAGCGCGCGGGACACGACCGCGTAGACGGCGAGCGCCATCACCACCACGACCATCGCCACCATCGACATGGCGAGCAGCATCACGCGCCACCGCAGCGACACCGAGCTGGCGGCATGGGTCGTGACGTCGGCCGTGCGCCGCTCGCGGGAGCGCCACCAGAACGGCGTCCTGGCGGATGCCATCAGGGCGGGGTCTCGCGCAATACGTAGCCCACTCCGCGCACCGTGTGAATGAGCCGCGGCTCGCCCTCGGCCTCGGTCTTGCGGCGCAGGTAGCCGACGTAGACCTCGAGGGCGTTGCCCGACGTCGGGAAGTCGAAGCCCCACACCTCTTCGAGGATGCGGCTGCGGGTCAACACCCGGCGCGGGTTTGCGATCAACATCTCCAGCAGCGAGAACTCGGTGCGGGTCAGGCTGATCTGACGTTCGCCCCTGGTGACCTCGCGCGTGACGGGATCCAGGCTCAGATCGGAGAACGTCAGCGCCGCCGAGTCGTGGTCCTCGGGCAGGACGCGCCGCCTCAGCAGCGCGCGCATCCTGGCGAGCAGCTCCTCCAGAGCGAACGGCTTCGGCAGGTAGTCGTCGGCCCCGGCGTCGAGACCCGCGACGCGTTCGGACACCGAGTCCCGCGCCGTGAGGACGAGGATGGGCAGGTCGTCGCCGGTGCTGCGCAGCTGCCGGCAGACCTCGAGCCCGTCGAGCCGCGGCATCATCACGTCGAGCACGAGGGCGTCGGGACGGTCGCTGGCAATGAGGTCGAGGGCTTCGAGCCCGTCCTGCGCCAACTCGACCGAGTAGCCGTTGAAGGCGAGCGAACGGCGCAGGGATTCGCGCACAGCGCGGTCGTCGTCAACGACAAGTATTCGCACAGCCACAGTGTCGACCCCGCGTCTGAGACTGACCTGAGAGGCGCGCCGCCCAGGCCGCGAGGAGTTGGCTAGCGGCGGTCGAGGTCGATCAGGCCGAGGCGGGCGGCCTTGAGCAGGCGGCGCGGCACCTTGTGCTGCTGACCGGCCACGTTGACGTTGACCAGGCCGGTGGCCTCGGCCTTCCACTGCGACCGCCGGCTGCGGGTGTTGGACCGCGACATTCTCCGCTTCGGCACAGCCATGGTGGACTCCTCTTCGACGATCGATGCATGTGGGATGCCACGCGCACATGGGCGTCGGCAATTGCAGCTCAGGATAGCCGGTGAGCTGGGCAGCCTCCAAAACCGGCGCATCGGACACCCGGGCGATCGGCGCCGCACCCTTGACTCCGGACCATCGGTAACGGGTAACCTACCGGTTGGTTGGGGGCGTCGACGGCGATGGGAGTTCGGGAGTTGGCACCAGTTCGGATCGGCAACTGCTCGGGCTTCTACGGCGACCGGCACGCCGCCATGCACGAGATGATCACCGGCGGCGACCTCGACTACCTCACCGGGGACTACCTGGCCGAGCTGACGATGCTGATCCTCGCCCGCGACCGCGCCAAGTCGCCCGACCGCGGCTACGCCAAGACCTTCCTCACCCAGCTCGAGACCAGCCTCGGCACCGCGCTCGACAACGGCGTCAAGATCGTCGCCAACGCCGGCGGGCTGAACCCGGCCGGACTGGCCGATGCCGTCCGCGCGCTGGCCGAACGCCTGGGCCTGCACGTCGACGTCGCGCACGTCGAGGGCGACGACCTGGTCGGCCGCGCAGCCGACCTCGGCTTCGGCACCCCGCTGGCGGCCAACGCCTACCTCGGCGCGTGGGGCATCGTCGACTGCCTGAACGCGGGCGCCCACGTCGTGGTCACCGGTCGCGTGACCGATGCGTCGGTCATCGTCGGCCCGGCCTCCGCCCACTTCGGCTGGGGGCGCACCGACTACGACGCCCTCGCCGGCGCCGTCGCCGCGGGCCACGTCATCGAGTGCGGCACCCAGGCGACCGGCGGCAACTACGCGTTCTTCACCGAGGTGCCCGATCTCGGACACCCCGGCTTCCCCATCGCCGAGATCGACGCCGACGGCTCGTCGGTCATCACCAAGCATCGCGGCACCGGCGGACTCGTCAGCGTCGACACCGTCACGGCGCAGCTGCTCTACGAGATCGGCGGGGCGCGCTACGCCAACCCCGACGTCACGCTGCGGCTCGACAGCGTCGTCCTGTCCGACGACGGACCCGATCGGGTGCGCCTGCGCGGCGTGCGCGGCGAGCCGCCGCCACCGACGCTCAAGGTCTCGCTCAACGCCATCGGCGGGTTTCGCAACGCCATGACGTTCGTGCTGACCGGACTCGACGTCGAGGCCAAGGCCGACCTCGTCCGAAGCCAGCTGGAGGCCGGCCTCACCGTCAAGCCCGCCGAGCTGGAGTGGACGCTGGCGCGCACCGACCATCCCGACGCCGACACCGAGGAGGCGGCCAGCGCGCTGCTGCGCTGCGTGGTCCGCGACCCCGACCCGAAGAACGTCGGACGCCACTTCTCCTCTGCCGCAGTCGAATTGGCATTGGCGAGCTACCCAGGCTTCACGACGACGGCGCCACCCGGCGACGGCCAGGTCTACGGGGTGTTCACCGCGGGCTACGTCGACGCCGCGCTCGTCCCCCACGTGGCGGTCCACGCCGACGGCACGCGGGTCGACATTCCCGTCGCCACCGACACCTTGGTGCTCGAACCGGTCGCCGAACCCGCCGTGCCGGAACCCTTGTCTCCCAGCCCAACTCGACGGGCGCCCCTAGGGCGCATCGCCGGTGCGCGCAGCGGCGACAAGGGCGGTGACGCCAACGTCGGCGTATGGGTCCGCCATCAGGACCACTGGCCCTGGCTGGTCGAGACGCTCACCGTCGACGTGCTGCGCGACCTGCTCCCGGAGACCCGCGAGCTGACCGTGACCCGCCAAGTGCTGCCCAATCTGCGCGCCGTGAACTTCGTCATCGAGGGCATCCTCGGCAAGGGGGTGGCCCACCAGGCCCGCTTCGACCCCCAGGCCAAGGGGCTCGGCGAATGGCTGCGCGCCCGTTACCTCGACATTCCGGAGGCCTTTCTCTCGTGAACATCTGGACCACACCCGAACGCGAACAACTCCGAAAGACCGTGCGGGACTTCGCCGAACGCGAGATCCTCCCCCACGCCAACGAGTGGGAGCGCACCGGCGACATCCCGCGCGAGCTGCACCGCAAGGCCGGTGACGCTGGGCTGCTCGGTGCGGGCATGCCCGAGTCGGTGGGCGGCGGGGGCGGCGACGGCGCCGACGCCGTGGTGATCTGCGAGGAGATGCACCAGTCGGGTGCGCCCGGCGGCGTGTTCGCGTCGCTGTTCACGTGCGGCATCGCGGTGCCGCACATGATCGCCTCCGGCGACGAGCGGCTCATCGAGGAGTACGTCCGACCGACGTTGCGCGGGGACAA
Source organism: Mycolicibacterium madagascariense (assembly GCF_010729665.1). Lineage (NCBI taxonomy): Bacteria > Bacillati > Actinomycetota > Actinomycetes > Mycobacteriales > Mycobacteriaceae > Mycobacterium > Mycolicibacterium madagascariense. The sequence goes on from NZ_AP022610.1 coordinate 4,718,908, forward strand.
GATCGGCTCCCTGGCGATCACCGAACCCGGCGGCGGCTCCGACGTCGGACACCTCACCACCAAGGCCGTCCGCGACGGGGACGACTACGTCCTCAACGGCGCCAAGACCTACATCACCTCCGGCGTGCGGGCCGACTACGTCGTCACCGCGGCCCGCACCGGTGGACCGGGCGCCGGCGGGGTCTCGCTCATCGTCGTCGACAAGGGCACACCGGGTTTCGAGGTCAGCCGCAAGCTGGAGAAGATGGGCTGGCGTTCCTCGGACACCGCCGAACTGTCCTACACCGACGTCCGGGTGCCCGCCGCCAACCTCGTCGGCGTCGAGAACACCGGCTTCCTGCAGATAGCGGGCGCGTTCGTCAGCGAGCGCGTCGGCCTTGCGGCACAAGCCTATTCGAGCGCGCAGCGCTGCCTGGACCTGACCGTCGAGTGGTGCCGCAACCGGGAGACCTTCGGGCGGCCGCTGATCTCGCGCCAGCAGGTGCAGAACACGCTCTCGGAGATGGCGCGCCGGGTCGACGTCGCGCGGGTGTACACCCGGTATCTCGTCGAGCGCCAGCTCGCCGGTGACACCAATCTGATCACCGAGGTGTGCTTCGCCAAGAACACCGCCGTCGAGTCCGGCGAGTGGGTCGCCAATGCGGCGGTCCAGCTGTTCGGCGGGATGGGCTACATGCAGGAGTCCGAGGTCGAACGCCATTACCGGGACATGCGCATCCTCGGCATCGGCGGGGGCACCACCGAGATCCTGGCCAGCCTGGCCGCCAAGACACTGGGGTACCAGTCGTGACGCTGCGCTCGACGCTCGACGTCCGGTCGCCCGCCTTCGTCGATGCGGCCGCGGCGATGACCACCAAGCTGGCCGAGCTCGACGCCGAGCACGCCAAGGCGCTCGCCGGCGGCAGCGCGAAGTCCGTCGAGCGCCACCACGCCCGCGGCAAGCTCACCCCGCGCGAGCGCATCGAGCTGCTCGTCGACCCCGACTCGCCCTTCCTCGAGCTGAGCCCGCTGGCGGCGTGGGGCAGCGACTTCCACGTCGGCGCCAGCGTCGTGACGGGCATCGGCGTGGTCGAGGGCGTCGAGTGCCTGATCGTCGCCAACGACCCCACGGTCAAGGGCGGCACCAGCAATCCGTGGACGCTGCGAAAGATCTTGCGCGCCAACCAGATTGCGCGGGAGAACCGGCTGCCGGTGATCTCGCTCGTCGAGTCCGGTGGGGCCGACCTGCCGACGCAGAAGGAGGTCTTCATCCCCGGCGGGCAGATGTTCCGCGACCTCACGCGGCTGTCGGCGGCGGGCATCCCCACGATCGCGCTGGTGTTCGGCAACTCCACCGCCGGTGGAGCGTACGTGCCGGGCATGTCCGACCACGTCGTGATGATCCGGGAGCGTTCGAAGGTGTTCCTCGCCGGGCCGCCCCTGGTGAAGATGGCGACCGGTGAGGAGTCCGACGACGAATCCCTCGGGGGTGCCGAGATGCACGCCCGCACTTCGGGTCTGGCCGACTACCTCGCCCACGACGAGCCCGACGCGATCCGCCTCGGCCGCCGCATCGTGGCGCGATTGAACTGGCGCAAGGCGGGTCCCACGCCGCGCCCGGTCACCGAGCCGCTGTACGACGCCGAGGAGTTGATCGGCATCGTGCCCGCCGATCTGCGGGTTCCGTTCGACCCGCGCGACGTGATCGCCCGGATCGTCGACGGTTCGGAGTTCGACGAGTTCAAGCCGCTCTACGGTGGCTCGCTGGTGACGGGCTGGGCCACGCTGCACGGCTACCCCATCGGCATCCTGGCCAACGCCCGCGGCGTGCTGTTCAGCGAGGAGTCGCAGAAGGCCACCCAGTTCATCCAGCTGGCCAACCGCGCGAACACGCCACTGTTGTTCCTGCACAACACGACTGGCTACATGGTCGGCAAGGCGTACGAGGAGGGCGGGATGATCAAGCACGGCTCGATGATGATCAACGCCGTGTCCAACTCCACGGTGCCACACCTCTCGCTGCTGTTGGGCGCGTCCTACGGCGCGGGGCACTACGGCATGTGCGGGCGCGCCTACGACCCGCGCTTCCTGTTCGCCTGGCCCAGCGCGAAGTCCGCGGTCATGGGTGGCACGCAACTCGCGGGCGTCATCTCGATCGTCAGCCGCGCGGCCGCCGAAGCCCGCGGGCAGCAGGTCGACGAGGACGCCGACGCCGCCCTGCGCGCCGCGATCGAGGCGCAGATCGACGCCGAGTCCCTGCCGATGTTCCTGTCGGGGCGGATGTTCGACGACGGCGTCATCGATCCTCGCGACACCCGCACGGTGCTGGGAATGTGTCTGTCCGCCATCGCCAATGGCCCGATCGAGGGGACGTCGAACTTCGGCGTCTTCCGGATGTGAGTAGCTCAGTGATTCGTGGAGTATTCGTCGCGGTGGCCGCTCCTCAAACGACACGAATCGTAGGAGGAGAACAGTGATCACCCGCGTTCTGGTGGCCAACCGCGGCGAGATCGCCCGTCGCGTGTTCGCCACGTGCCGCCGCCTCGGCCTGGGCACCGTGGCGGTGTACACCGAGCCCGACGCCGCCGCACCGCACGTCGCCGAGGCCGACGTCCGGGTCCGCCTCGACGGTCGCAACGCCTACCTCGACGTGGGCCAGCTCATCGCGGCGGCACGGACCTCGGGCGCCGACGCCATCCATCCCGGTTACGGATTCCTCTCGGAGAACGCCGAATTCGCGGCCGCGGTGCAGGACGCCGGGCTGACGTGGATCGGGCCGCCGGTCGCCGCGGTGCAGGCGATGGGCAGCAAGATCGAGGCCAAGAAGATGATGTCCGCGGCGGGCGTGCCGGTACTCGACGAACTCCACCCCGAGACGGTCACGCCCGAACAGCTGCCCGTGCTGATCAAGGCCTCCGCGGGCGGCGGCGGTCGAGGCATGCGCGTCGTGCGCGACCTCGCCGAGCTGCCTGGGCAGGTCGAGGCCGCGCGGCGCGAAGCACAGTCGGCGTTCGGCGACCCGACCGTCTTCTGCGAGCGCTACCTCGCCAGCGGTCACCACGTCGAGGTGCAGGTGATGGCCGACGCGCACGGCACGGTCTGGGCGGTCGGCGAACGCGAGTGTTCGATTCAGCGCCGCCACCAGAAGATCATCGAGGAGGCGCCCTCGCCGCTCGTCGAACGCACGCCCGGCATGCGCGCCAAGCTGTTCGAGGCGGCCCGCCTCGCCGCCAAGGCCATCGACTACACCGGGGCGGGCACCGTCGAGTTCATGGCCTCCGGCTCGGAGGATGGGGCAGGCGAGTTCTTCTTCCTCGAGATGAACACCCGGCTGCAGGTCGAGCATCCCGTCACCGAGGAGACCACCGGGCTCGATCTCGTCGAACTGCAGCTGCTGGTCGCCGACGGCGGCCGCCTCGACCCGGAACCGCCCGTCGCACGGGGTCATTCGATCGAGGCCCGGCTGTACGCCGAGGACCCCGCGAAGGACTGGCAGCCGCAGGCGGGTGCCCTGCACCGCTTCGCCGTGCCGACCGCGCTGACCGAATTCAGGGTGCTGGGCAGGACCGGTGTCCGGCTGGACTCCGGCGTCGTCGACGGCTCGGTGGTATCGGTGTTCTACGACCCGATGCTCGCGAAGGTCATCTCGTTCGCCCCGACCCGCGAACGGGCGGCCGCCATCCTGGCCGACGCGCTGGCCCGCACCCGACTGCACGGCATCAGGACCAATCGCGACCTCCTGGTGAACGTGCTGCGGCACAGCGCCTTCCGCGACGGCGCCACCGACACCGCGTTCTTCGACACCCACGGCCTGGACACGCTGGCGGCGCCCCTGGCCGACCCGTCGGCCGCCGCACACTCCGCGGTCGCCGCAGCACTGGCCGACGCTGCCGAGAACCGCAGTGCGGCAAGGGTACTCGGCGGACTGCCGAGCGGTTGGCGCAACCTGAGCTCGGGACACCAGACCAAGCGGTACACCGACGCGGCGGGCCACGCACTCGAGGTGCGCTACCGGTTCGCCCGCAGCGGTGTCGAGTTCGCCGATCAGGACGGCGTCCGCCTGGTGTCCGCGACGCCGACGCGCGTCGTCCTCGCCATCGACGGCGCCGAGCGGACGTTCGACGTCGCCCGCCACCGCGACGAGGTCTACGTCGACGGCCCACTCGGCCCGGTGCGGCTCGTCGCCGAATCCCGGTTCCCCGACCCCGACTCGACGCTCGCGCAGGGCTCGCTGCTGGCGCCGATGCCCGGCGCGGTGTCCAAGCTCGCCGCGTCGGTCGGCGACCACGTCACCATGGGTCAGGCCCTCATCTGGCTGGAGGCCATGAAGATGGAGCACACCATCGCCGCACCGACCGACGGTGTGCTCGCCGAACTGAACGTCGGCATCGGCCAGCAGGTCGACGTCGGCTTCGTCCTTGCCCGCATCGAAACCCAAGGAGATCCCCAATGAGCTTCACCGAGACCGACGAACAGCAGGAACTGCGCAAGGCCGTGGCCGCCATGGCCGCCAGCTACGGACCCGCCTACTACCTGGAGAAGGCCCGCGCGGGTGAGCACACCACCGAATTGTGGAGTGAGGCAGGCAAACTCGGCTTCATCGGCGTCAACCTGCCCGAGGAGTACGGCGGCGGCGGCGCCGGCATGTACGAGCTGTCGATGGTCATGGAGGAGATGGCGGCCGCGGGCTGTGCGTTGCTGCTGATGGTCGTCTCCCCCGCCATCAACGGCACCATCATCGCCAAGTTCGGCACCGACGACCAGAAGAAGCGCTGGCTGCCCGGCATCGCCGACGGCTCGATCACCATGGCGTTCGCCATCACCGAACCCGATGCGGGCTCCAACTCCCACCGCATCACCACCACGGCCCGCCGCGACGGCAGCGACTGGATCCTCTCGGGTGCGAAGGTCTACATCTCCGGTGTCGACCAGGCTCAGGCGGTGCTCGTCGTGGGCCGCACCGAGGAGGCCAAGACGGGCAACCTGAAGCCCGCGCTGTTCGTCGTCCCCACCGACACCCCCGGCATGTCGTGGACCAAGATCGACATGGAGATCGTCAGCCCCGAGAACCAGTTCCAGCTCTTCCTCGACGATGTGCGGCTGCCCGCCGACGCGCTCGTCGGCTCCGAGGATGCGGCCATCGCGCAGCTGTTCGCCGGCCTCAACCCCGAGCGCATCATGGGCGCCGCCAGCGCGGTGGGCATGGGCCGCTTCGCGATCGACAAGGCCACCGACTACGTCAAGACCCGACAGGTGTGGAAGACGCCGATCGGTGCGCACCAGGGGCTGTCGCATCCGCTGGCGCAGAACTACATCGAGATCGAGCTCGCCAAGCTCATGATGCAGAAGGCCGCGACGCTGTACGACGGCGGGGACGACTTCGGCGCGGCGGAGGCGGCCAACATGGCGAAGTACGCCGCGGGCGAGGCGTCGGTGAAGGCCGTCGACCAGGCCGTGCAGTCCCTCGGCGGCAACGGGCTGACCAAGGAGTACGGCATCGCCTCGGTGCTGACGGCGTCGCGCCTGGCGCGCATCGCCCCGGTGAGCCGCGAGATGATCCTGAACTTCATCGCGCAGACGTCGCTGGGTCTGCCCCGGTCCTACTGAGATGGCAGAGCTGGTCCATTACGCCGCCGAGGACGGCGTCGCGCGGCTGGTGCTGGACTCACCGCACAACCGCAACGCGCTGTCGACGGCGTTGGTCGCGCAGCTGCACGACGGCTTCGACACCGCCGCGAACGACCCCGGCGTCCGGTGCGTCGTCCTCGGCCACGCGGGCGGCACGTTCTGCGCGGGCGCCGACCTGAGCGAGGCCGCCGGCCGCGATCCCGGCGAACTCGCCGTCGCCAGGGCCCGCGAGATGACGCAGTTGCTGAGGGCGATCGTCGAGTTGCCGGTGCCGGTCATCGGCGCCATCGACGGACACGTCAGGGCCGGCGGGCTCGGACTGGTCGGGGCGTGCGACGTCGTCGTCGCCGGACCGGCGAGCACGTTCGCGCTGACCGAGGTCCGCATCGGCGTGGCGCCCTCGATCATCTCGCTGACGCTGCTGCCGAAGATGACCCCGCGGGCGGCGGGCCGCTACTTCGTCACCGGTGAGAAGTTCGGCGCCGCCGAGGCCGCCGCCAGCGGGCTCGTCACGCTGGCTGCCGACGACGTGCAGGCTACGGTGGCGGCGCTGGCGGCGGACGTCGCGAAGGGGTCACCCCAGGGCCTGGCGGCCTCCAAGGCGTTGACGACCCGGGCGGTCCTCGCGGCGTTCGACGCCCATGCCGAGGAGCTGACCGCGCAGTCCGCCGAGCTGTTCGTCTCCGAGGAGGCCCGCGAGGGGATCGTGGCGTTCCTGGAGAAGCGACCGCCGCGCTGGGCCGCACCCCGCTGAGCTAGGTGCGGGCTCCGCGGCGGCGCGCTGTGCGCCACCGGTCGGCCGCCCGCTCCGGCAGGGACCGCACGACGTCCCACGGCACGAACGCCAGGTACAGCACGTACATCGCGAGGCTGAACAGGCCGACGTTGAGCGTCAGCATCATCAGCAGGTGCATCACCACGCCGACCGCGAGCACCCACGGCCGGCAACGCCGGTTCCACACCAGCACGGCGATGGCCAGCTCGATCAGGACGGCGCCCCACGAGATCGCGTTGACGAGCACCGCGCTGGAGGACACCCAGTCGGGCGCGGTCAGCATCGCCCATTTGCCGTCGGTGTGCCAGGCGTAGAACATCGCCGAACCGTCGACCCAGGTCCTGTCGCTCAGCTTGGCCTGCGCAGCGAAGACGTAGATCAGCGAGAGCTGCACCTGCAGCAGCCGGACCGACCACGGCGCCACCGTCTGCGCCGACCAGAACGAACCGGTCCTGCGGCGCTGGTCCAGCGACAGCGCGGCGCCGCACGACGAGAGCGCCAGGACCAGCGCGATGATGACGATCAGCGCGTCCCCGGCGTTGTAGAGGTAGAGGCCGCGGCGGTCGAACGAGTACAGCAGCACGAACACCAGCAGCGCCGCCACCCGCGCATGCCAGCCGACCATCAGCGCAATGGCCGCCAGCAACAGCACGCCCCATCCGATCAGCAGCGCGGTGTCACTCGTCCAGATTCGGAAGACGGTCCACTGGTAATCGCGCAGGACGTAGCGGGCCGAGGGGCCTCCGGTCCCGAAGACCCGGCGGACGTCGTCGAGCGCGGCCAGGGTCCAGATCACCGCGAGCAGGCCGAACGCCATCCGCACCAGGCCGAGCGGATAGGCGGGCTGAGGGCCGAACCAGAAGGTGGTCCAGTGGCCGGCCAGGGTCGTGCGCAGCGTGCTCATCGGGGCGCCGCCAGCGTCTCCTGGTAGAGCACCTTGCTGGCCGGGGAGCGTCCGGCGGCGGGTTCACCCGGCTTCGACAGGTTCTCCGAGCGCAGCAGCACGACGACCTCGGTCGCGCGTTCACCGGGCTTGGTGACCTGGCCGACGACCCAGTGCGCCAGCTGCGGCCGCACCACCGGGTTGGTCACCACCTGGTTGCGCAGACCCGTCCACCGGGACCACCAGCCGACGCCGGGCGCCCCCGGCTGCATGTGCCAGATCCGCGTCTCGCCGTTGGCCATCGTCACATCGACGTCGACGGAGGTGACCCGGCTCTCGGGAATCGCGAACATGCCCCACCACTGGTCGAGCCCGAGGGGCACGGACAACGGGTCGGTGAGGTCGTGCAGGCCCTTGGCGATCGGCGAGTTCTGCGGCAGATTCCACACCAGGTTCAGCAACAGGATCGCGGCGATGACGACGCTGATGACCACCCGGCCGGCGCGGGAGTTCTCGAACCGCTGCTGCCGGGTCGGCGACGGCTCGGCGGCGTCGTCGGGACGCGGGGCCGTCCGCTCCTCGCCCACGACCGCTGCCAACGGGACCGCCTCACGCTCGGATGTCGGAATTCGCCGAAGTATAGTTCGCGGCCCCTTCGATGCGCCGAGGTGCGCGCCGGGGTGCGCCGCGACGGCGTCGAGGGCGGTGAAACGGTGACTTCCCGGCGACGCACCTTGCATGTCTGAGCGTTCGTCGTAGGCTCGACCTCAATGAGCAATGGAGCATCGCGGTTCGGGTCCATGAGGGCTGCCGACACCGACCGCATACAGATGGCCCAGTTGCTCACCGACGCCGCCGCGCAGGGACTCCTCGAAATGAGCGAATACGAGGACCGTCTCAAGAAGGCGTACGCCGCCCAGACCATCGACGAGCTCGACCGCCTGAGCGCCGACCTCCCCGGCATCGCCACCACCGCCCCCGCGAGCGGACCCGGCAGGCCCGCGCCGTCGACGCTGCTGCTGGCCATCATGAGCGGTTTCGAACGCCGCGGTCGCTGGAACGTGCCGAAGCGATTGACGTCGGTCGCGTTGTTCGGCGGTGGCGTGATCGACCTGCGCTACGCGGACTTCACCGCGACCGACGTCGAGATCACGTCGTACTCGATCTGCGGCGGGCAGACCATCCTGCTGCCCCCGGAACTGAACGTCGACGTACGCGGCGTCGGCGTGATGGGCGCCTTCGACCGCGACGCCGACGAGGGCTCGCCGGGTGCGCCGCGCGTCACCATCCGCGGGTTCTCGCTGTGGGGCAGCGTCGGCATCAAGCGCAAGAAGCGCAAGGCCCAGCAGTAGGCCCGACGGCTAGCCCCGTCGCCGCCGCGTCCGCAGGTAGTCCCCGACGACGGCGGCGCCCAGCCCGTCGAGATCGGGCACCACGACGCGGCCCTCGACCCGTCGGGCGACCTGGTCGATGAACCGCGCCAGACCCGGGTCGCTGCCCAGCCGGAAGATCGTCACCTGCGCGCCGAGTCGGGCGATCTCGTCGAAGCCCTTCACGGTGTGGGCGATGGTCCGCGGGTGCGGCGGGTAGTCGAAGTACACCTGGGTGCCGTCACCGTCGCCGTAGTCCTCGAGGTGCGCCGTGGGCTCTCCGTCGGTGACGACGAGGACGACGGGCTGCGCGTTGGGGTGGCGACGCAGATGGCGCGACGCCAGCGCCAGCGCATGGTGCAGGTTGGTGCCCTGCTCGTAGACGCCCTCGAGCCCGGTCAGCTCGGCCGCGCTGACGGTGCGCGCGTAGCGACCGAACGCGATGATCTGGAGGTCGTCGGAGCGGAACCGGGTGCTGATGAGCTGGTGCAGCGCCAGCGCCGTCCGCTTCATGGGCAGCCAGCGGTTCTCCATCACCATCGAGAACGACGTGTCCACGAGCAGTGCCACCGCCGACTGGGTGCGCTGCTCGGTCTCGGAGATCTCGACGTCCTCGACGGTGATCCGCATCGGCAGCTCGGCGACACCCGTACCCGCTTGGCGCAGAACGGCATTCGTCAACGTGCGCGTGACGTTCCACGGCTCGGTGTCGCCGAACTGCCACGGCCGCGTGGCACCGGTGAGCTCACCGGCAGAACCCGCACGGCGGGTGTCGCGTTCGCCGTGCCGTCCCGAGAGCTGCCGCGCCACGTCGCGCAGGATCATCTGACCCAGCTGCCGCATGGCCTTCGGCGAGAGCCGCCACTGCCCGTCGGCGTCGCGGTCCAGGAAGCCCTGATTCATCAGCGCGCGTTCGAGTTCGGACAGCGTGCGGGCGTCGACGGCGGCCTGGTCCCCGAGCTGACGGGCCAGCATGTCGAGGTCGACGTCGTCCATCTGCGCGCCCGCGTAGCTCTGGCTCAGCTGCTCGGCGAGCTGCTCGAGCTCACCGATGTCGGCCATGGCCTGCGCGCCCTCCCCCATGCCCATCGGGTTGTCGCCCTTGAAGCGCTCCGAGCCCTGCCAGTCCTCACCGGGCCGGGCGCTCTGCAGATGCGCGTCGAGCTTGTTGAGCGCATTCTGCAGCGACGGCGACCCAAAGGCCTGCTGCGCCAAGGCATCCAGCTCGGCGCGCTGGTCGGCGGACAGGCTGTTGCGGAACCGCTGCGCTGCGGCCGCGCGCTTGGCGAGCGAGTCCAGCAGCTCGTCGACGTTCTTGGGGTTCTCCGGGAAGAACTCGCCGTGCTTGGCCATGAACTCCTGGAAGTCCTCCGGTGAGTCCGTGCCCTGGGCGTGCTTGTCGAGCAGCTCGTTGAGGTCGTCGAGCATGTCGTTGACGCGCTGGCGGTCCTCGTCGGTGGCGTTCTCCAGCGCGTCCTTCATGCCCGCGAAGCGCTGCTCGAGCATCTCGCGACCCATCAGGTCCTTGATCTGCTCGTACTTCTGCCTCGCTTCGTCGCTGCGCCAGTCGTATTCGGACAGCTCCGAGACGGCCTTCGCCGGCGACGGTGGCAGCGCCTCCAGCTGGAGCTCGCTGAACCTCGCGTCGTCGTCGAGCGCGCGCGCCAGCTCCTTGCGTTCGGCGAGCACCGCCTCGTCGAGCAGCTTCTTGATCTCCTGCAGAGTGCCGTCGAGGTTGTTGCGCTGCAACAGTTCTCGACGCTTGCGGTTGGCCTCGGCGGCCAGCCGGTCGGCGCCGCGCATGTTCTCGGTGCCGCGGCGCATCAGCTCGGCCAGCGCGCGGCGCGGCGAGCTGCCCTCCATGACGTCCTGGCCGATCTGCTCGAGTGCCTCGCGCAGATCGACCGGGGGCGCCAGGGGGTCGGGGCCCCCGGAGTATCGCGAATACCGCGAGACGTTCTTAGCCATAGATGGTTTCGCCTTCGCCGGTCACCTTGTCGATCCGCTTCGCCAGATACAAGGCCTCCAGCGCCAATTCCAGGGCCGCGGCGCGTTCGCCGTCGGACTGGGCGCCGAGCCGTTCGGCGATGGCGTCGACGACCGGCAGGTCCGGCAGCGCCGCCAGCACGTCCTTGGCCGAGACCCGCTCGCCGGTGGTCACCGGGGCGCCCTGCTCGACTGCTGTCACCAGCGTGCCGACGTCGAGACCGCCCAGCAGGCGTTGGGCCGTGTCGGCCGTCGCGCGCCGCAGCAGATGCTCCAGCACGGCCTGCTCGCGGCCCTCCTCGCCGGACTCGAACTCCAGCTTGCCGCGCAGGACGTCGATGATGGTGCCGAGGTCGACGACGCGGGCGACGGGATCCTGCTCGCCGAGGATCGCCGAGCGGTGCCTGGCCGCCGCGGCGACCGTCTCGGCCGCGGCGATCGCGAACCGCGCCGAGACGCCGGAGCGCTGATCCACCGACTGCGACTCGCGCAGCGAACGGGCGAAGCGGGCCAGGATCTGCAGCAGGTACTCCGGCACGGCCGCCGGCAGGTGGGCCTCCTGGGTGATGACGCCCACCTCGGCGGCCAGCGCCAGCGGGTAGTGCGTGCGGATCTCGGCGCCGAAGCGGTCCTTGAGCGGGGTGATGATGCGGCCGCGGTTGGTGTAGTCCTCGGGGTTGGCGCTCGCGACGACCAGGACGTCCAGCGGCAGTCGCAGCGTGTAGCCGCGGACCTGGATGTCGCGCTCCTCCATCACGTTGAGCATCGACACCTGGATGCGCTCGGCGAGGTCGGGCAACTCGTTGATCGCGACGACGCCCCGGTGCGCCCGCGGGATCAGCCCGAACGCAATCGTCTCCGGGTCACCGAGGCTGCGTCCCTCGGCCACCTTGATCGGGTCGATGTCACCGACGAGGTCGGCGACGCTGGTGTCCGGCGTGGCGAGCTTCTCGGTGTAGCGCTCGCTGCGGTGCAACCACGTGATGGGCAGGTCGTCACCGGACGTGGCCGCCCGCCTGATCGACTCCGGCGTGATCGGCGTGTAGGGATGCTCGTGCAGTTCGGAACCCTCGATGACGGGCGTCCACTCGTCGAGCAGGTTCGTCAGCGAACGCAGCAGCCGCGTCTTGCCCTGACCGCGTTCACCGAGCAGCACGACGTCGTGCTCGGCGATCAGGGCTCGTTCGAGTTGGGGGATCACGGTGTCCTCGAACCCGAGGATGCCGGTCCACACGTCGCGCCCCTCCCCGAGCGCCGCCAGCAGGTTCTCCCGGATTTCGGTCTTGACGCCCCGCTCTCGGTGTCCGGAGGCGCGCAGCTCGCCGAGAGTGCGGGGCAGATCTGCGGTTTCAGGTGAAGGTGGTGAAGATGAAGTCACCACTCCAAGCTACGACTGTTGACGCCGCGGGGCAGCGGCTACCTGCTTACAGCGCAATCGGAAATATGACGTCACTTCGACGTTTGGCTACCCCGAGGCCCGTTTCGGGGGCTGGCTGAAACCGTCGTCGGCCAGGATCTGGCCGCCCTCGGCGCTGGTGACCTCCTGGACGAACTGCTCGGCGGCCTGCTCGTGGGTGGTGCCCTTGACTACCGCGATCCAGGCCGTGACGGCGGCACCGTCCCCGGGCAGCGGGAACCACGAGGCCTTGTTCCCCGCCGCGAGCGCGTCGGGCATGAAGACGACACCCGCGTCGGCCCGTCCGGACGTCACCTCGCTCAGCACGTGGCGCGCCGTCGACGACGCCGCCTCCGGCGTCAGGTGCACGCCGTTGGCGCGTTCGAGCGCTTCGGTGGCCGTCCCGCACGCGCTCTGATCGGTGCACAGCGCGACGCGCAGACCGGGAGCGGCGAGGTCGGCCAGCGACGCGAGCCTGCGCGGATTGCCGGGGGCGGTCGCCACGACGAGGCGGTTGCTCGCGAACGGCACCGGGGCTCCTGAGATCGCGCCCGCGTCGCTGACGACGGCCATGTTGGCGGCGTCGCCCGAGGCGAACACGTCCGCGTCGGCGCCCTGTGCCAGCGCACTCGACAGGTCCGACGACCCGGAGAAGACGAACTGGACCGAGAACCCGGGGTGGTCGGCCTCGAACTTCTTGCCGATCGTCGTGAAGGTCTTGATCAGCGACGACGTGGCGTACACCGTCAGGGGAACGGTAGGCTCCTGGCGCGTGGCGCACCCGGTCGCCGCCACCAGCACGACGGCACCCGCCGCGGCAACGGTCGTCATACGCCTGTTCATCCCCTGTGACCTTACCGAAACGTACGAATCCCCTGAATCGCGGTCGCTGTGAGCCGCGCTGAGATCACCTGGCAATGAGCTTGCACAGCAACCACCGTAAGACCTCAGAACGCAAACTGGAGCACGTGCTGGGACACGGGTACGCGACACGCGAGGCGAGACCGCCTGCCCAGGGTGGGGTCGCCCTCCCCCCGGCGCCCTCCCGCCAGCGACGAGTCCGTTTCTCGCGCTTTCGGGTCGGTCGGATCGGGCTGCTGAGCGAAGGCCTGGTACTCGGCATCCTCGGCGGTTTCGCGCTCGCGTGGTCGATGGCCAATCTCCGGTTCGGCACCGAGGGCATTCCGGTGCTGTGTTTGCTGGTCACTCCGGCGCACGGCGGGCTGCTCCTGGTGGGCGGGGCCCTCGCTGTGCTCGCCTGCCCCGGCCAGTGGACGACCGCGGGCTACACCGCGCTCGCGGTGGTGGGATGGGGCGTGCTGACCGTGGTGTCCGCCGTCGAGGCCGCCCACCACACCCCCGGCGCGCTCGGCTTCGACAACCGCGACACGATGCTCTACGCCGTGCTCACCGTCTACAACCTGGCGCTGGCCGTCCTCGTGATGCCCACCGTGCGCGCCAGATGGCGGAGTCGCCACGCGGGGTGAGCCCGTTCGGTGCGCTCGGTGGGCAGCCCGCTCAGTGCGCGAAGTGCCGTGCGCCCGTGAGGTATAGCGTGATGCCGGCCTGCTCGGCCGCCGCGGTCACGACGTCGTCGCGCATCGAGCCACCCGGATGCACGATGGCCGTGACCCCCGCGGCCGCCAGCACCTCGAGACCGTCGGGGAACGGGAAGAACGCGTCGGAGGACGCCACCGCACCCCGCACGCGGTCACCGGCCCGCTCGACCGCCAGCTTGGCGGCATCGACGCGGTTGACCTGACCCATCCCCACGCCCACGGTTGCCCCGTCCTTCGCGACGACGATGGCGTTGGACTTCACCGCGCGGCACGCCCGCCAGGCGAACACCAGGTCGGCCATGGTGTCCGCGTCGGCCGGTGACCCCGTGGCCAGCGTCCAGCCCGCGGGGTCGTCGCCCGGCGCGTCGAGCGCGTCGCGCTGCTGCACCAGCAGTCCGCCGCTGACCTGGCGGAACTCCAGTCCGCCGACCCGGGGTTCGGACGCCACCAGGACGCGAACGTTCTTCTTGCGGGCCAGGATCTCGACGGCGCCGGGTTCGTAGGCGGGGGCGATGATCACCTCGGTGAAGATGTCGGCGACCGTCTCCGCCATCTCGACGCTGACGGTCGTGTTGGCCGCGATGACCCCGCCGAACGCGCTGAGCGGATCGCACTCGTGGGCCTTGCGGTGGGCGTCGGCCACCGACACCGACGACACCGCGATGCCACAGGGGTTGGCGTGCTTGATGATGGCGACGCACGTCTGCTCGTAGTCGAACGCCGCCCGCCACGCCGCATCGGCATCGGTGTAGTTGTTGTACGACATCTCCTTGCCGTGCAGCTGCTCGGCCTGCGCGAGCCCCGGCCACGCCGAGTCGTCGCGGTACAGCGCGGCCTCCTGGTGCGGGTTCTCCCCGTAGCGCAGCACCGCGGCGCGCTGCCACGTCCCGCCGAACCACTCCGGGGGCGTGACGTCGCCCTGCTCGGGCTCCAGGACCGAGCCCAGCCAGGTGGCCACCGCGACGTCGTACTCGGCGGTGTGCCGAAATGCCAACGCCGCCAACCGATTCCGCTCAGCAAGCGTGAAGCCGCCGGCGCGCACGGCCGCGAGCACGCCGTCGTAGCCGCGCGGTTCGACGACCACCGCGACGCTGGGATGGTTCTTGGCCGCGGCCCGCACCATCGACGGGCCGCCGATGTCGATCTGCTCGACGCATTCGTCCTCGCTCGCGCCGGACTCGACCGTCTCGCTGAACGGGTAGAGGTTGACGACGACGAGTTCGAACGCCGCCACGCCGAGTTCCTCGAGCGCCGTCAGGTGCTCGGGCTTGCGGGTGTCGGCCAGCAGCCCGGCGTGCACCCGCGGGTGCAACGTCTTGACCCGACCGTCGAGCACCTCGGGGAAGCCCGTGACGTCCTCGACCGGGGTGACCGGAACACCGCTGGCCGCAATGGTCTTGGCGGTGGAACCGGTCGACACGATGGCCACGCCCGCCGCGTGCAGCCCCTGCGCCAGCTCGGCCAGCCCGGACTTGTCGTACACGCTGATCAACGCGCGCCGGATGGCCCGCCTGCCGTCCTGGTCGCTCTGCTCCCGCGTCATCCGATCGCTGCCTTTCGTCCTGTCCACGTCACGCCGCGAGTTGCCATCGCGGCAAGCACTTCCACCAGCAGTCGCCGCTCGACGACCTTGATCCGTTCGTGCAGTGAGGCCTCGTCGTCGTCGTCGAGAACCGTCACCGCCTCCTGCGCGAGGATCGGCCCGGTGTCCATCCCCGCGTCGACGAGGTGCACCGTGCAGCCGGTCACCCGCACGCCGTAGGCCAGCGAGTCGGGTACCGCGTGCGCGCCGGGGAACGCGGGCAGCAGCGCGGGATGGGTGTTGACCACGCGGCCCAGGAACCGCGAAAGGAATTGCGGGCCAAGGATCTTCATGAACCCGGCCGAGACGACCAGATCGGGTTCGTGCGCTGCCGTCGCCGCGGTGATGGCGGCGTCCCACGACGGCCGGTCGCCATGGTCGCCGAGGCGAACCGTGTAGGACGGCAGCGCTGCCGCGGCCGCGACGTCGAGGGCCCGGCAGTCACGGTCGGTCCCGACGGCGACGACCCGCGCGGGATAGTCGCCGACGGCGGCGGCGAGCACCGACTCCAGCAGTGAGCCCGTCCCCGACGCCAGCACCACCAACCGCGCCGGCGCGCTGGCCGGCACGCGGAGTGGGGGCTGGTTCGGCACGCGATGCAGCCTAATCGGCTGATCGCCGCGGGTCGTCGCTGGCTACGTCGTCATCGGTGAAGTAGTGCGCCTCCGGGTCGTCGTCGAGGTCGAAGACGTCCCTGGCCGGTGACCGCACCGACGCGGACGCCGGGGGCTCCTCGAAGGCAGGCTCGTACCGCGGTTCCTCGAACGGGGGCTCGTAGGCGAGCTCTTCGTCCTCGTCGTGCGTCGTCCCGAAGATCGAGTGGTCGTCGACGATCTCGGCGACGATCTCCGGCTCCTCGACGGGCGCGTCCGGCGTCGCGGGGATGGGCGCGGTGTCGTCGGCGGGCGGGGTCGCCGGAGCCGCGGCGGGGACGGGCCGGGGCGTGCGCCGACGGCCGATGCCCCCGCTCATCACGACGGTCAGCGCACCGATCCCGGCGAACCACACGAACACCGCGGGACCGAACGTGGTCTGGTCGACGCCGACGTCGCCGAAGTTGCCCAGCCGCCCGCCGCCGGCCAGGCCGAGCAGCGCCATCTCCGCGGCGGCCAGGGCTGCCGCGACGATCAGCTTGCCCGCCGCCTCCGGCAGCGGAACGGCGCGCCGCGCACACTGCTGCCCCAGCGCGACGCCCGCGACGGCAGCCGCGATCAGCAGCGCCACCCAGATCGGGCCCAGCGGCGGGCGTGGCACCGCGGCCAGCACCGGCAGCGCCGGGATGTCGCCACCCAGGACGGTGAACGCGCTGAACGTGGCCAGCCCCACGTGGGCGCTGGAGCCGACGGCCACCGCGGCCGTCCCGATGATCACGTTCGGCGCGTACAGCACCGACAGCAGCGTCAGGCTGAGCTCGCCGAACGCGGAGTCCGTGATGCCGAACAGCGTGTCCATGGCGCCCCAGTGCACGACCATCGACCCCGCGGCGATCACGCCCGACAGGCCACACAGCGCGAGCACCCCGGCGGACGCCGCCCGCACCGCGTCGGGCAGCCACGAGGGCACGCGCGGCGTGGCTCGCAGCCGTCGACCCACGCGGGTGCCGACGCCGATGGCGGCGCCCGCCGCGTGCACGGCCAGCACGCAGCCGAACGCGCGCGACGCGCTGGGGGTCTGCAGCGTGGTCAGCACCGAGGAGGCGTCGTGGATGACCGCTAGGGCGATCGCCGCGATCAGCAACGGCCCGCCGAGCGCCGAGGCGACGATCCAGCGGATCACGAACCACGACGTGCCCGCCCGCGTGGCGGCGGCCGTGGTGCGCGCGGTGCCCCACACCATCGCCAGGAGCGGGAGCAGGGGCATGACCCCGAGTTCGGCGCCGCTGATCGACACCGGCACCGCGTGGACCCCGAGCCACATGCTCGCGATCGCGCCGAACGCCCCGGTCATGTCGCTGTTGGCGACGACCAACTGGACCAGCACCACGGCCGCGATGATCACCAGCGCCACGGCCGACGGCCCGAACGCGACCCTGAGGAGATCGCGCGCCTGGCGTGTGCCGACTGGCCGGTTGTCCACTAGCTGCGTCGCTCCTCGCACCATCTCGTCAGCGCCACGCCCGCGTGCGTGCCGCTAGAGATTATGACGGCGGCGGCGTGGATTGCGGTGCAGGCTGCTGTTGCGGTTGCTGCGATTCGAACGACTGCGTCGTCTGCGAACTGTTCGAACCCTGCGGTCCACCGAATGCCGGGAAGCCCGTAGGGGGCGTCGGCGGACCGCTCTGCTGCGCACCGCCCGGCTGGGCGCCGCCCTGCTGGGGGCCACCGTGCTGAGACCCGCCCTGGGGGGACCCGCCCTGCGAGGAACCGCCCTGCGGCGGCTGCGGCGCGGACTGTCCGGCGAAGCCGCCGGTGCTCGGGCCACTGGGGTAGCCGCCGTAGGGCTGCTGGGGGTAGCCGCCGCGCTGGGGCTGGCCCTGGGGCTGGCCGTAGTACGGGCTCGGCGGGCCGTACTGCCCATAGGGGTTGTGGTCGTACTTCGGCTTCGGCGCCGGCGCGGTGATGACACCGGCGTCGAGCAGCAGGCCGGCCACCGCGGCGGCGGCCTGCAGCAACGTGAAGAGCAGTAGCAGGTACCACGGCCAGCCGACGTTGCCCACGCCGACGGTGATCACGTCGGACAGGATCACCAGGAAGCCGAGGACGGCGAGCACCGCGACGACGCCGAAGTGACTCTTCTGCTTGGGCACCAGACCGACGCCGGCGAGCAGACCCGCGAGCACGGCGGCCACCGGACCGATGGTCGTGCCCGTGCCGAGCGCGAACGTCGTGAGGTACGCGGCGAGTCCGAGCACCACGATCGCGATGTCCAGATAGAACGGCACCTTGCTGGGCCCCGCCGGCGCGGCGTCCTGCACGTTGCCGAACTGCTGCGTGGGCGCGTTGTAGTGGGCAGGTGGTCCGGACGGGTATCCGGAGTTACCGGTCGGACCGGATGGATACGACATGAACCCTCCTGTGATGGGCGTTTCGATCTCCCACGCTAGCGCACGTTGCTTCCGGGTCGATCGGCATCGCCCCGCAGTCGGCGACGAGCACGAGAGGCCGACTCAGGCGGACACCAGCGTCGGCCGATCGTGCGAATCCTGCTCGGACGCCTCGATTTCGCGCACCAGCGGCAGGACGCGGGCGCCGAAGTATTCGATCTCCTCCTGGAAGTGCAGGAAACCGCCCAGGATGAGGTCGACCCCGCGCTTGCGGTAGGCGGCGATGCGCTCGGCGATCTGCTCCGGCGTGCCGATCAGCTGCGTGCGGAAGCCGTCGTTGTACTGGACCAGATCCTCAAACGACGAGTCGGCCCACATGCCCTTCTTGTCGCCGGTCGCGTTGCCCGCCTGCTGTACGGCGTCGCGGAAGCCCTCGACGGCCGGGCGATTGGCCTTTGCGACGATCTCGCGCAGCGTCTCCCTCGCCTCCTTCTCGGTGTCCCTGGCGATGATGAAGCCGTTGAGCCCGACCTTGACCTCGCGGCCCACGGTGCGGGCATGGTCGCGGACGTCGACCACCTGTTCGGTGATGCCGTCGAAGTCCTTGCCGTTGGAGAAGTACCAGTCGGAGTAGAGGCCGCCGTTACGGCGCGCGGCGGTCGAGTTGCCACCCTGGAAGATCTCGGGGTTCGGGCGCTCGGGGGTGTTGAGCGGCTTGGGCTTGAGGGTGAAGTCGTGGATGCGGTAGAAGTCGCCGCGGAAGTCGACGTCGTCCTCGGTCCAGATCTTGCGCAGGACCTGGAGGAACTCCGCACTCCTGCGGTAGCGCTCGTCGTGCTCGAGCCACGGTTCGCCGAGGTGGGTGAACTCGTCCTTGAACCAGCCGGAGACGACGTTGACGGCGAAGCGGCCGCCCGAGAGGTGGTCCGCGGTGGCGCCGAGCTTGGCGAGCACCGCCGGCTGCCACAGCCCGGGATGCACGGCGGCGATGACCTTGAGCCGCTCGGTGGCCAGCAGCAGGGCCAGGCTGAAGCTGGTCGACTCATGCTGGTACTCCGCGCCGTAGCTGGCCTCGTAGCGCACCTGCGACAGCGCGTACTCGAAGCCGTTGTTCTCCGCGGTCTGCGCGAGCTTGCGGTTGTACTCATAGTTCCAGTCGGTGCGCTGCTCGATGTCGCTGGTCACCAGGCCGCCGCTGACGTTGGGCACCCAGTAGGCGAATTTCACGTGGTCGGCGATGCGTTCGGTCGTCATGGTGAGCCATCTAGCCAACCGCCGCCGCGCGCGTCACGGGTAACGATCCGTCAGATTCCAACGTCACCTTGCGCGCGGTGACTAGAACACGTTCTAATTCCGTCATGGACTACGGGCTCGTTCTCTTCACCAGCGACCGCGGCATCACCCCGGCCGCGGCTGCCACGCTTGCCGACGACCACGGCTTCACCACCTTCTACGTGCCCGAGCACACCCACATCCCGATCAAGCGACAGGCCGCGCATCCCACCACCGGCGACGAATCGCTGCCCGATGACCGCTACATGCGCACCCTCGACCCGTGGGTGTCCCTGGGCGGTGCGGCGGCGGTGACGTCGCGGGTGCGCCTGTCCACCGCGGTTGCCCTGCCCGTCGAGCACGACTGCATCACGCTGGCCAAGTCCATCGCCACCCTCGATCACCTCTCGGGCGGACGAGTCAGCCTCGGCGTCGGATTCGGGTGGAACACCGACGAACTCGCCGATCACAACGTGCCCCCGGCCCGCCGCCGCACCATGCTGCGCGAATACCTGGAGGCGATGCGGGCGCTGTGGACGCAGGAGGAAGCGGAGTACGACGGCGAGTTCGTGAAGTTCGGGCCGTCCTGGGCGTGGCCCAAGCCCGTGCAGGCCCACATTCCGGTCCTCGTCGGCGCGGCGGGCACGGAGAAGAACTTCAGGTGGATCGCCCGCTCCGCCGACGGCTGGATCACCACGCCGCGCGACGTCGACATCGACGCGCCGGTCAAGCTGCTGCAGGACACCTGGGCGGCCGCCGACCGCGACGGCGCGCCGCAGATCGTCGCCCTGGACTTCAAGCCCGACCCCGACAAGCTCGCGCGGTGGGCCGACCTCGGCGTCACCGAGGTGCTGTTCGGCCTGCCCGACAAGTCCGAGGCCGAGGTCGCCGCCTACGTCGAGCGGTTGGCGGGCAAACTCGCCGCGCTGGTCTGACCGCTCTCTATCCCGCTCGCTATCCCGTGAGCGTCGCGCGGTTGATGCCGTCCTCGCCCGGCTCGACCGCGATTCGGGCGCCGAGCGGATCGCCGTCGGTCATCTCGTGGACGAGGTCGGCGTCCTCGGACAGGGCCATGAACCGGCTGCCGTCGTCGAGGCGGCCGATGACGACGCCCGTCGTGACGGGCCAGTCGTACCGCACGGAATAGGTCTCGACGACCCCGGTGCCCCTGGCGTTCCTGGTGACGGCGACCTTCGGCAGCGCGGCGACGTCGGCCTGCAGCGCCGCGCTCCGGTCGTCGGCCCAGTCCGCCGGCGCGGTCGAGTACACCCCCACCGAGTACTTGCTCATCACGCCGCCGTTGGCGCCGACGAGACCGAAAGCCCCTGGCGCGCAGCGCATCTCGGCGACGGTCTCGGCAATGGCGTGTAGCGAGTAGCTGTTTCCGGGGCCGCCGAAGTACGGCAGTCCCCCGGTCAGCGTCAGACGGCGGGGATCGTCGGGAGCCAGCCCAAACTCGTCGCACACCGCGAATACCGGGAACGGGAAGCAGCTGTACAGGTCGAAGGTGCTCACGTCGTCGATGCCGATGCCGGCGACCCGAAGTGCTTCTGCCACGGCGTTCTTCGCCGAGACGCTGGTGCCGAGCTCGACGCGGTCGAGCAGGTCCTGCTCGGTCTGGTCGGCGTGGCCGCGCAGATAGACCCACTTCTCCTCGGGGACGCCGAGGCGACGCGCGGCGGCGACGGACATCAGCACGGCGGCGGCACCCTGGTTCACCGTGTCGCGGGCCACCAGCAGGCGGGGGTACGGATCGCAGATCATCCGGTTCTCGTCGGTCACGGTGACGATCTCCTCGACCGACCGCTCCACCTGCGACGACGAAAACGGGTTCTTCGCAGCGACTTTCGAGAACGGCGAGAAGAGTTCGGCCATCTTCGTGCGGTATTCCAGCACGCCGAGGCCCAGCCGGGCTCGCCGGGCGTTGTCCAGCAGGCCGTACTGCACCGGCGCACCGGTCAGACCGTGCTTGGCGGTGTACTCGCTCATGTAGTGCTCGAAGCCGTACCCGCGATCTTCGAGCTGGCCGCCCACGTGCTCGGTGAAGTCGGGCTTGTCCTCCCGGGTCGCGAAGTACTTGGCCGTCGAGCCCGGCTCGGAGCCGAGGATCAGCGCCACCTCGACGTCACCCGCGGCGATCTGCTTGGCGAACTCCGTCACCAGCTTCTGCGGACCATTGCCACCGATGGGCTCGAGGATCGCCCGCGCCGGGTCGGCACCCACCCGCTGCGCGACCGAGCGGACGTAGTTGTCCGAGGCGCCCAGCGGCGGGTCGGCGAACGGCGTGCAGATCTCGAACTGCCGCAGCCCCGCGAACACCTCGACGGCCTCGGCCACCGCGGCGACGTCGGCGCCGGTGTCGCTTAGCGCCGCCCGCGTCGCCTCGGTGGCCAACTCCACCGCGGACATGCCGCGGTAGCCAGGGTCGTCGATGCGCTCGGTGAACTGCCCCACTCCGACGATGACGGGCGTACGCGGGTCGACCTGCATAGTTCGTCAGGCTAACGGAAAACTGAAACGTGTTCCAATCCGGTCTCTGGCGGGGACTACCGAACGGGAAGCGTCATCATTCGTTGACGATCGTCATCATTCGTTGACGGATGCTCGCGCGATGTCGCCTCCGGACGCTAGAACGCCGCCCTTCGGGTACTCCCCTCACATGGCATTGCGCGATCACCCCCGACGGACGGTGTTCATCGGCGTCTGCCTGTCGGCGATCGCCTTTCTGTCGTGCTGGGTCGCCGCGTCGGTCCACGTCGGCTGGCTCTCGGCCGTCATCTACGTCGCGGCGGCCGTGATCGGGTTCATCGGCGGCCTGATGGCGCTGCAGGACTCCGTCTGACCCGTGAACAGACGCAAAAATGCCCGACACGCCGTTGTGCCGGGCATCTTCGCGTCTGCTCGCGCGGATCTAGCGAGCTTCGAGGAGCTCCCTGGCGAGCTTGGCGGTCTCGGACGGCGTCTTGCCGACCTTGACGCCCGCTGCCTCCAGGGCGATCTTCTTGCCGTCGGCGGTGCCGGCACCGTCGGAGACGATGGCGCCCGCGTGGCCCATCGTCTTGCCCTCCGGTGCGGTGAACCCGGCGACGTAGCCGACGACGGGCTTGCTGACGTTGGCCTGGATGTAGGCCGCGGCCTTCTCCTCGGCGTCGCCACCGATCTCGCCGATCATCACGATGATCTTGGTCTCGGGGTCCTTCTCGAACGCCTCGATCGCGTCGATGTGGGTGGTGCCGATGACGGGGTCACCGCCGATGCCGATCGCGGTCGAGAAGCCGAGATCGCGCAGCTCGTACATCATCTGGTAGGTCAGCGTGCCCGACTTGGACACCAGGCCGATCGGGCCCTTGCCGGTGATGTTGTTCGGTGTGATGCCGACCAGCGACTCGCCGGGGGTGATGATGCCGGGACAGTTGGGCCCGATGATGCGGGTCTTCTCGCCCTTCTCCACGTTGTAGGCCCACGCATAGGCGCTGTCCTGCACCGGGATTCCCTCGGTGATGACGACCAGCAGCGGGATCTCGGCATCGATGGCCTCGATGATCGCGTCCTTGGAGAACGCCGGCGGGACGAAGGCGATCGACACGTCGGCGCCGGTCTCCTTCATCGCCTCGGCGACACTGGCGAACACCGGCAACTCGACGTCGTTGCCATCCTTGTCCTTGTGCGCGACGGTCGTGCCGGCCTTGCGGGCGTTCACCCCGCCGACGACCTGCGTGCCCGCCTTCAGCATCAGCGCGGTGTGCTTGGTGCCCTCGCCGCCGGTGATGCCCTGGACGATGACCTTGTTGTCCTTGTTCAAGAAGATCGACATTGGATGCGCCCCTTACTTGTTCGCCAGCTCGGCGGCCTTGTCGGCGCCGGCGTCCATGGTCTCGGCCTGGATCACCAGCGGGTGGTTGGCCTCGTCGAGGATGCGACGACCCTCGTCCACGTTGTTGCCATCGAGACGCACGACGAGCGGCTTGTTGGCGCTGTCCCCAAGCTTCTGCAGCGCGCCGACGATGCCGTTGGCCACCGCGTCACAGGCGGTGATGCCACCGAACACGTTGACGAACACGCTCTTGACCTGGCTGTCGCCGAGGATGACGTCGAGGCCGTTGGCCATCACCTCGGCCGACGCGCCGCCACCGATGTCGAGGAAGTTCGCGGGCTTCACGCCACCGTGCCGCTCCCCGGCGTAGGCAACGACGTCCAGCGTCGACATGACCAGGCCGGCGCCGTTGCCGATGATGCCGACCTCGCCGTCGAGCTTGACGTAGTTGAGGTCGTTCTCCTTGGCCTTGAGCTCCAGCGGGTCGGTGGCGTCCCTGTCCTCGAACTCGGCGTGGCCGGGCTGGCGGAAGTCGGCGTTGGCGTCGAGGGTGACCTTGCCGTCGAGCGCCAGGATCTGGTCGTCGGGCGTGCGCACCAGCGGGTTGACCTCGACGAGCGTGGCGTCCTCGCCGATGAAGACCTCCCACAGCTTCTGGATGGTCACCGCGGCGGCGTCGAGCACCTCGGCGGGCAGGTGGCCCTGCTCGGCGATCGACCGCGCGAAGGCGACGTCGACGCCCTTGACGGCGTCGACGGGAACCTTGGCCAGCCGCTCGGGCTTGGTGGCGGCGACCTCTTCGATCTCCATGCCCCCCTCGACCGAGCACATCGCCAGGTAGGTCCGGTTGGAGCGGTCGAGCAGGAACGAGATGTAGTACTCCTCGGCGATGTCGCTGGCCTCGGCGACCAGCAACTTCTTCACGACGTGGCCCTTGATGTCGAGCCCGAGGATGTTCTGCGCGTGGGTGTAGGCGTCGTCGGGGGTGGCGGCGTACTTCACGCCACCCGCCTTGCCGCGCCCGCCGACCTTCACCTGCGCCTTGACCATGACCGGCTTGCCGATCTCCTCGGCGATGGCCTTCGCGTCGTCCGCGGAGTCGGTCACCCGGCCCGGTGTGGTGGGTACGTCGTGCTTGGCGAACAGCTCCTTCGCCTGGTATTCGAAGAGGTCCATGGGCTCACCGTCTGTCTGCTTTGACTGTTGGGATTCGCTATCTACGCTTGCGCCGAACCGGCTCTTGGGACTTTATCCACACGCGCGGATACCGCCGACACCGCCTACCGCTCATGTGGCACATCTCACCGAGGCTCGATAGTGATACAAGTCACAATATGAGGCTGCTCGCGCATACGGGTTGCTGTTCACATTGGATTTTGGTTAACGTGCTCGGGGTCTGAGTAACGGTATGGTCACGGCGCGAAGGACATCTGGTTTGGCTGAGCAAGGTTCGACACGCGCTTCACGTGCGACCTCGGCGACCCCCTACGACGCCACCATCACCGACATCATCCCGTTCAACGAATTCGGCGATCTCGACGACCTCGACTTCAGCAACACATGCGCCTTCGACCGCGAATCGCTGGTCATTCGCGCTCCCGAGCTCGACGACCTCCATGACACCGACGACCTGGCCCCGCTGCGGCTGGCCGTCCCCTCGGAGTTCCGCGCCACCGCCGACGACGACCGTCCGCTGGCCCACGCCTACCGCCATAGCCACACCGATGTCAGCGACGGGATGCAGAACACCGACGTCATCGACATCTCCGGCCGCGGCGGCCTGCACCGCACACTCGGCGACGGCGCGGTCAAGGCCCGCCTGGTCGCGCTCGCGATGGCCGCCGGAGCCGCGGCGGCCGCCGCGTACACGATGGTCGGCAACGCCGACGGGGCGCCGGCCCACCACATGATCGCCGCGGGGCCCGCCGATGCCGGCGCCTCCGACGGCATGCAGGTCGTCTCGGTGGAACCCGCCGCCAGCGAGTCGGTGCACAGCCAGGAACTCGCAAACGGCGCCGCATTTGCCGCCGACCGCGCGCAGCGCGAGGCCCGCCTGGTCCGGCCCGAGTACGTCTTCCCGGCCAAGGGCGTGTGGACGTCGGGCTTCGGCTTCCGCTGGGGCGTCCTGCACGCGGGCATCGACATCGCCAACGCGATCGGCACCCCGATCTACGCCGCCGAGGACGGCGTGGTCACCGACGCCGGACCGGCCGCGGGCTTCGGCGCCTGGGTCAAGGTGCGCGGCGCCGACGGCACGGTCACGCTGTACGGCCACGTCAACACCTGGCTCGTCAGCGTCGGCGAACGCGTCATGGCGGGCGACCAGATCGCGACCATCGGCAACCGCGGCGACTCGACCGGACCCCACCTGCACTTCGGGGTGCTGAAGAACGGCACCACCTACATCGACCCCGTGCCGTGGCTGGCCGCGAAGGGCCTGAGCCCCGGCACCTACGTCGGCTGACCGGTGACTTCCGGCGGACCACCATCCGACGAAACCCGCATCATCCGGCGGCAGCCCGGCGCCGTCCCGTCAGATGACTCGGAGCAGCTGACCGGCATCATCCGCCGGACCCCCACCGGCTCGTTCCCGGTGTCGCCCGCCCCGTCCGACACCCGAACCAGCTACGTCCCCCGCGCGACCCCGGTCAGCGTCGGCGCCCCTCGCCCGTCCCCCGCCGCAGCGTGTGCGGCGGCCGCGGTCAGCATCGTCAGCGGATGGGCCACCGCGGTCATCGCGACGTCACTGATCTCCGGCTGGTGGCACACCGACCAGTTGTTCTGCATCGCAATAGGTTTCCTGTCCGCGGTGTCGGCGGCCGCGACCATCGGCGGGCTCATCTCGCTGCTGCTGCGGCGCCGCATCGGGCGGTTGCTGATCGTGGTCGGCTCCGTGGTCGCGGCGATGATCTTCGCGGGCCTGTTCGTCGCCGGCGCCGAGCTACCGCAGATCGTCTACGCCATTCCGGTGTTGCCGATCGCAAGCATCGTGCTCGCGCTGCTCCCCGCGACCGGTCGCTGGTGCCGCTGAGCCCGTCCCGCCGAAAGCCGTTCGGCGAGAACGTCTTTCGCTACAGCTTCTGAATGGGCGCGTGGTTGTGCATCAGCTTGACCCGCCCCGCGCTGCCGAAGTCGATGAGCGACATGGCGGATTCGCCGACCCCGGCCACCTCCTCGACGCGGCCGAGGCCGTACTTGTCGTGGTTGACGCGGTCGCCGGGTTCGAGCGTGATGACCTGGCGGTTGCGAGCGGCGGTCGTGCGGGCCGGCGACGGGCGCGGCGCACCGTACCGGCCGGCGTTGCCGACGGGCGCGCTCAGTGACGACTGCGGCGCCTCGACCCGTCGCCAGTCGATGAGCTCCTGCGGAATCTCGCGCAGGAACCGGGATTCGGGGTTGAGCATCGGCTGGCCCCACGACGACCGCACCTTCGCGCGGCTGAGGTAGAGCCGCTGGCGCGCGCGGGTGATGCCGACGTAGGCCAGCCGCCGCTCCTCGGACAGTTCGAGCGGATCGCCGAGGGCACGCATGTGCGGGAACATGCCGTCCTCCCACCCCGTGACGAACACGATGGGGAACTCCAGGCCCTTCGCGGTGTGCAGCGTCATCATCGTCACGACGCCGGAGTCGTGCTCGGGAATGCCGTCGGCGTCGGCCACCAGCGACACGCGTTCCAGGAACTGTGCCAGCACGCCGGTGTCGGGCACGTCCTCGTCGACGGGCTCGTCGGACTCCTCGCGGAGTGCCGCCGCGTTGGCGAGGTCGATGCTGAATTCGTGTGCGACGCTGACGAGTTCGTTGAGGTTGTCCAACCGCGCCAGATCCTGCGGGTTGCTGGAGGCCTCGAGTTCCTGGCGGTATCCCGTGCGGTCGAGCACCGCTTCGACGAGCTCGCCCAGCTCGCCGTCGAGCTTGCCGCGCAGGTCGTCGAGCAGCGCCACGAAACCAGCGATCGCCTTCTCCGAGCGCGTGTTCAGCATCGGGACGCGGCCCTCGGCGGCGGCCTGCAGGCTGTCGTTGAAACTGGCGCCGGTGTTCTCCGCGTACACCGCGACGCACGCCTCGGCCCGGTCGCCGATGCCGCGCCGGGGGGTGTTCAGGATGCGCCGCATGCTCACCGAGTCACCGGGGTTGTCGAGCACGCGAAGGTAGGCGACGATGTCGCGAATCTCCTTGCGCTCGTAGAACCTAACCCCACCGACGACCTTGTACGGGATGCCCGCCCTGATGAAGACGTCCTCGACGGCGCGTGAGGAGTTGTTGGTGCGGTAGAACACCGCGACGTCGCTGTAGTTGATCTCCCCGCGGTCGGTCAGCGCGTCGATCTCCTCGGCGATGAAGCGGGCCTCGTCGTGCTCGTTGTCGGCGACGTAGCCGACGATGAGCTCGCCCTCGCCGGCGTCGGTCCACAGCCGCTTCTCGCGGCGGCCCGCGTTGCGGGAGATGACGGCGTTCGCCGCGGACAGGATGTTCTGCGTCGACCGGTAGTTCTGCTCGAGCAGGATCGTCGTCGCGTTGGGGTAGTCGCGCTCGAAGTCCTCGATGTTGCGGATGGTGGCGCCGCGGAACGCATAGATCGACTGGTCGGCGTCACCGACGACGCAGAGCTCGGCGGGCGGTACGTCGCCGTCGGCCAGGTCGTGTCCGACGAGCTCGCGGACCAGCATGTACTGCGCGTGGTTGGTGTCCTGGTACTCGTCGACCAGGATGTGCCGGAACCGCCGCCGGTAGTACTGGGCGATCTGCGGGAACGCCTGCAGCACGGCGACCGTCTCGCCGATGAGGTCGTCGAAGTCCAGTGCGTTGGCCGCGCGCAGCCGGCGTTGGTATTCGCCGTACACCTCGGCGACGATGCGGGCCAGGTCGTCGTCACCCTCGGATGCCTCGAACGTGGCCTTGTCGGGATCGATGAGCTCGTTCTTGAGGTTGGAGATCGCGTTGGCCAACAACCGCGGCGAGTACTTCTTCGTGTCGAGGCCCATGTCCTTGGCGATCATCATCAGCAGGCGACGGGAGTCGTCGGAGTCGTAGATCGAGAAGTTGGAGTTCAGGCCGGGCAGCAGCGACGCCTGGTTGCGCAGGATCCGGACGCACGTCGAGTGGAACGTCGACACCCACATCGACCGGGCCCGCGGACCGATCAGGTGGACCACGCGCTCGCGCATCTCCGCGGCGGCCTTGTTGGTGAACGTGATGGCCAGCACCTGCCCGACGCCGACGTCGCGGGCCGCGAGCAGGTAGGCGATGCGGCGCGTCAGCACCGCCGTCTTGCCGGAGCCGGCGCCCGCGACGATCAGCAACGGGGAGCCCTCGTGCAGGACGGCGCTGCGCTGCTGAGGGTTGAGCCCGTCGAGTAGCTGATCGGTTTCGGTGGCGAGGACTTCTGAGGTCATGTCGGGTTTCAACTTACCGCCGGAGGCGGACACCGCGGCGGTGCCGCGCATCAGGCCATGCGGCGGTGCCGCGCATGGGACCGTCTTTTGCATGGACGCGGCCCTCGGTGGCACACTCACTTGGTGCTCGATCAGCAGGAACGATTTCCGTACGGATACCGGCCGCCGGTGTCCGTGGTCTAACTGCTTTCGCAGAGCCCCGCGGTCCGCATCCGGATCCGGGGCTCTTTCTCTCGTGAGGCCCGTATTCGGATGAGACCAGAACCCACCCGAGACGACGACGCGGAGTCAGACATGAGTGTCGAAACCGAACCAACCCCCAACATCGACGAGCTGCGCCTGGAGATCGACCGGCTCGACGCCGAGATCCTCGCCGCGGTGCAGCGGCGCCGCGAGGTGTCCCAGCTGATCGGCAAGGCCAGGATGGCCTCCGGCGGAACCCGGCTGGTGCACAGCCGCGAGATGAAGGTCATCGAGCGCTACAGCGCGCTCGGGCCCGAGGGCAAGGATCTCGCGATGATCCTGCTGCGCCTGGGCCGCGGCCGCCTCGGCCACTAGGGTCTCCGCGCGAGCAGACGCAAACGGCCCTGAAATGGACCATTTGAGGGCCGTTTGCGTCTGCTCGCGGGACGGGCTAGTTCGTCAGCGCGATGTACTTGGTCTCGACGTACTCCTCGATGCCCTCGGTCCCGCCCTCGCGGCCGAACCCGGACTCCTTGACCCCACCGAACGGCGCGGCCGGGTCGGAGATGACGCCGCGGTTAACGCCGACCATGCCCGCCTCGATGGCCTCGGCGACGCGGAGCGCACGGTCCAATCCCTGCGTGTAGATGTAGGCCGCCAGCCCGTACTCGGTGGCGTTGGCCGCGGCGATGCCCTCCTCCTCGGTGTCGAAGCCGATGACGGGAGCCACCGGGCCGAACACCTCCTCCTTGAAGATGCGGGCGCTCGACGGGACGTCGGACAGCACGGTCGCCGGGTAGAAGTGGCCGGGCCCGTCGGGGGCGACGCCGCCCACGGCAACCGTCGCGCCCTTGGACACCGCGTCGGACACCAGGTCCTCCACGGTCGCGACCTGCTTGGCGCTGATCAGCGGGCCCAGCTTCGAGGACTCCTCGAGACCGTTGCCGAGGGTGAACTCGCTCATTCGCTTGACGAGTTTCTCGGTGAACTCCTCGCGGACCGCGTTGGCGACGTGGAACCGGTTCGACGCCGTGCAGGCCTCGCCGCCGTTGCGCATCTTGGCCAGCAACGCGCCCTCGACCGCGGCGTCGACGTCCGCATCGTCGAACACGACGAACGGTGCGTTGCCACCCAACTCCATCGACAGTCGCAGCAACTTGTCGGCGCTCTGCTTGACCAGCAGCTTGCCGACGCCGGTGGAGCCGGTGAACGTCAGCTTGCGCAGCCGGCCGTCGTCGATCAGCGCGGTGGTCAGCTCGCCGGCCTTGGACGTCGGCAGGATCGACAGCACGCCCTTGGGCAGCCCGGCCTCGTCCATCAGCTTGGCCAGCAGGAGCATCGTCAGCGGGGTTTCGGCCGCGGGCTTGATCAGCATCGTGCAGCCCGCCGCCATCGCGGGACCGATCTTGCGGGTGCCCATCGCCAGCGGGAAGTTCCACGGGGTGATCGCCAGACACGGGCCGACCGGCTGCTTGGTGACGATGATGCGCCCGGTGCCCGCGGGGCTGCGGGTGTAGCGGCCGTCGATGCGGACCGCTTCCTCGGCGAACCAGCGGAAGAACTCCGAGCCGTACTTGACCTCACCCATGCTCTCGGGAAGAACCTTGCCCATCTCCAGGGTCATCAGCGTCGCGAATTCCTCGGCGCGGGCGGTGATCGCCTCGAACACCGCGCGCAGGATCTCCCCGCGTTCGCGCGGCGCGGTCGCGGCCCATTCCTTCTGCACCGCGGCGGCCGCGTCGAGCGCGGCGATGCCGTCCTCGGGCGTCGCGTCGGCGATCGACACCAGCACCTCGTCGGTCGCGGGGTTCAGCACGTCGAACGTCGACGACCCGGGTCGTTCTTCGCCGCCGATCCACAGCCCGGTCGGGACGGATGACAGGAGTTCTTCGATGTCCATACGTCCATCATTTACACCCTCTCCAGCGCCGCCGCACTAGGGTCGAGATATGCCTGCCCAACCCGCTGAGATTCCCGACATCACCGCCACACCGGCGTGGAGCGCACTGGCCCGTCACCACGACGAGATCGGCGCGACGACGCTGCGCGAGTTCTTCGCGGAGGACCCGGCGCGGGGCCGCGAACTGACGCTGACCGTCGGCGATCTGTACGTCGACTACAGCAAGCACCGGGTCACGCGCGAGACGCTCGGGCTGCTCGTCGACCTCGCCAAGGCCGCCGACCTCGAGGGCAAGCGCGACGCGATGTTCGCCGGCGAGCACATCAACACCTCGGAGGACCGGGCGGTGCTGCACACTGCGCTGCGGCTGCCCAGGGATGCGACGCTGACGGTCGACGGCCAAGACGTCGTCCACGACGTGCACGAGGTGCTCGACCGGATGGGCGAATTCACCGACAAGCTCCGCAGCGGCGAGTGGACCGGGGCGACGGGTGAGCGCATCACGACCGTGGTGAACATCGGCATCGGTGGCTCCGACCTCGGGCCCGTCATGGTGTACCAGGCGCTGCGGCACTACGCCGACGCCGGCGTCTCGGCGCGGTTCGTGTCGAACGTCGACCCCGCCGACCTGGTCGCCAAACTCGACGGATTGAACCATGCCACAACGCTGTTCATCGTCGCCTCCAAGACGTTCTCGACGCTGGAGACGCTGACCAACGCAACGGCCGCCCGCCGCTGGCTGACCGACGCCCTCGGTGATGACGCGGTGTCCAAGCACTTCGTCGCGGTCTCGACCAACGAGAAGCTCGTCGACGAGTTCGGCATCGACACCGCCAACATGTTCGGCTTCTGGGACTGGGTGGGCGGCCGCTACTCGGTGGACTCCGCGATCGGGCTGTCGGTGATGGCGGTCATCGGCAAGGAGCGCTTCGGGGAGTTCCTCGCCGGCTTCCACGTCGTCGACGAACACTTCCGCAGCACGCCGCTGGAGGCGAATGCGCCTGTGCTGCTTGGTCTCATCGGCCTCTGGTACAACGAGTTCTTCGACGCACAGTCGCGCGTCGTACTGCCCTACTCCAACGACCTGGCGCGCTTCGCGGCCTACCTGCAGCAGCTGACGATGGAGTCCAACGGCAAGTCGGTGCGGGCCGACGGCTCACCCGTCACCACCCAGACCGGTGAAATCTATTGGGGCGAGCCGGGAACCAACGGCCAGCACGCGTTCTACCAACTGCTGCACCAGGGCACCCGGTTGATCCCCGCCGACTTCATCGGGTTCTCCCAGCCGACCGACGACCTACCCACCCGCGACGGCACCGGCAGCATGCACGACCTGCTGATGAGCAACTTCTTCGCCCAGACCAAGGTGTTGGCGTTCGGCAAGACCGCCGAGGAGATCGCCGACGAGGGCACCAAGCCCGAGGTCGTGCCGCACAAGGTGATGCCCGGCAACCGGCCGAGCACGTCGATCCTGGCGACCAAGCTGACGCCGTCGGTCGTCGGCCAGCTGATCGCGCTCTACGAGCACCAGGTGTTCACCGAGGGCATCATCTGGGGCATCGACTCGTTCGACCAGTGGGGCGTGGAACTCGGCAAGACACAGGCGAATTCACTGCTGCCGGTGCTCACCGAGGACGCCGCGCCCAGCGAGCAGTCCGATAGCTCGACCGACGCGCTGGTGCGTCACTACCGCGCCGAGCGCGGCCGCTCCGCCTAGCGATTTCGGCGCGCTTACGGACGTATAGCGGTCGTAAGCGCGCCGAAATCACTAGAACTCGCGGAGGTGCTCGCGCAGCATCGTGGTGGTGTACTCGGTGCGCGTCAGGCCACGCCGCTGCAACTCCGGCACCAGCCCGTCGGTGATCTCGGTGACGTAGCGGCGGTTGAGCCGCATCACCGGGCTGGTGATGAGGAACCCGTCGCCGCCGACCTCCTCCATCACCTCACCCATCTCCTGGGCGACCTCGGCGGGCGTCCCGACGAAGGGGATGTTGCTGGACATCCCACTGCCCGTAACCAATTCGCGCAGCGTCTTGTCCCTGCCGCCCGCCACGAAGCTGGCGAGCGCGCCGCGCTCGCCGTTGGTCGTCAGCTCGGGCAGGGGCTCGTCGAGGTCGAACTGCGCGAAGTCGATCTCGGTGATCGACGAGATCTCCGCGAGCATGTACTCGATGTAGAGCGGATCGGTGAACCAGCGCTCCCGCTTGGCCAGCGCCTCCTCGTGGGTGTCCGCGACGATGGGCGACACCAGGTAGAGCACCTTGCAGTCGGCGGGGTCGCGCCCGTTGTGCTTCATGCGTTCGTGGATGTCGTCGCGGTAGGCCTTCATCTCGGCGACGCCGTTGGCGGGCGTGACGATGGTGTCCGCGTGCTGGGCGGCCAGTTCGCGCCCGGGCGGTGAGGCGCCGGCCTGCGCGATGGTCGGACGGTACTGCGGTGAGGGCGCGGTGTTCAGCGGACCGCGCGACTTGAAGTACTTGCCCTCGAAGTCGATCGTGTGGACCTTCTCGAAGTTCGCGTACGTGCCCGTCGCGTAGTCGCGTTCGATGGCGTCGGGTTCCCACGACTCCCAGAGCTTGGTGACCAGCTCCAGGTACTCGGCGGCGCGGGCGTACCGCTCGTCGTGCTCGTAGAGCTTGTCGAGCCCGAAGTTCTGCGCCGAGCGGTCCTCGGCGGAGGTCACCACGTTCCAGCCGAACCGCCCGCGGGCGATGTGGTCGATGGTGCTGGCGAGCCGGGCGAGCAGGAACGGCGGATAGAAGCTCGTCGACATCGTCGGCACGACGCCGAGTCGCGTGGTGGCGGTCGCCATCACCACCGCGAGCGGGACCGGGTCGTGCTTGGGGTTCACGCCGTGCTTGAGGTCGTACTCCATGGTGCCGCCGTAGGCCGTCGACACCATGAGCTTGTCCTCGAGCAGCACGTAGTCGAACTTGGCACGCTCGAGCGACCGCGCCACCTCGACGTAGAAGTCGCCGGTGAAGTCGCGGCCACCGTCGCCCCACGTGCCATTCCACTCGTCGGCCACGAAGTTCAGAAACCATCCCAGGTGAAACACGCGTCAAGACAACCCGACCCGTGTTTCACGACTGTGTCGGCATGGTTACTCCCGATGCGCGATTCGTGTCGCTGCAGGAGCGCCCGCCGCTCCTGAAACGACGCGAATCGCCGCTACTTGAGCAGCTTCGACATGCGCCGGTCGGCGAGGATGCGTCCGTTGGTCTGACACGTCGGGCAGTACTGGAACGACTTGTCGACGAACGACACCTCCCGGACGGTGTCACCGCACACCGGGCACGGCATCCCGGTGCGGGCGTGCACCCG
The DNA here is from genome assembly GCF_010729665.1 of Mycolicibacterium madagascariense. Taxonomy (NCBI): domain Bacteria; kingdom Bacillati; phylum Actinomycetota; class Actinomycetes; order Mycobacteriales; family Mycobacteriaceae; genus Mycobacterium; species Mycolicibacterium madagascariense. The sequence continues at coordinate 4,752,935 of NZ_AP022610.1, forward strand.
CAACCCCGAACGCTTCTCGCCCTTGAGCGTCGCGGCGCCCTGGCCGACCGACCGCGACACCGCGTCGGTGAGCACGGTGATCATCGCGTCGTGCAGCGCGCCCAGCTGCGCGTCGGTCAGCTTGTTGGCGCTGGCGAACGGGGAGATCTTCGCGACGTGCAGGATCTCGTCGCTGTAGGCGTTGCCGATGCCCGCGATGACCTTCTGGTCGGTGATGACGGTCTTGATGCGACCGGTGTTGCCCTTGAGCACCGCGGTGAGGTCGTCGGGGCTCAGCGACAGCGCGTCCGGGCCGAGCGAGGCGATCTGGGGAATCGCGAACGGATCGTCGACGAGCCAGACGGCCAGCCGCTTCTGGGTCCCGGCCTCGGTCAGGTCGAAGCCCGGCGCCTGCCCCGGCGGGCCGAGGTGGACGCGCATCGCGATGGGGCTCTTGCCGCCGGGCCGCAGCGGCGTCGCCGACAGGGCGTCGGACCACCGCAGCCAGCCCGCCCGCGACAGGTGGGTGATCAGGTGCAGGTCACCGACCTGCAGGCCCAGGTACTTGCCCCACCGGTGGGCGCCGGTGACGGTGTGGCCCGTCAGCGCGGTGATCGGTGGGTCGAAGGTCTTGAGCACGGACAGCGCCGCGACGTCGACGCGCCCCACCGGCAGGCCGACGGCGTGACGACGGAGGTGGTCGGCGAGGGCTTCGACCTCGGGGAGTTCCGGCATCCTTCCAGGTTAGAGGAGATTCTCCAGCCGGATCGGCAGCTCGGTGACGCGCTTGCCGGTCGCATTGAACACGGCGTTGCCGATCGCGGCGGGCACGCCCACGATGACGATCTCGCCGAGCCCCTTCACGCCGAGGGGGTCGGCCATGTCGTCGCGGGCGGGCAGGAAGGTGGCGTCCAGTGCGGGCACGTCGGCGTTGACCGGCACCAGGTAGTCCGACAGATTGGCGTTGACGACCCGGCCGTCGCGGTAGTCGAGCTCGGTGCCCTCCAGCAGGGCCATGCCGATGCCGCCGACCATGCCGCCGATGGCCTGGCTGTGTGCCAGCCGCGGGTTGATCACCCGGCCGGCGTCGTAGCACGCCTGGATGCGGCGCACCCGCACGCTGCCGAGCGACTCGTCCACGGCCACTTCGGCGAACACGGCGCCGTAGGCGTACATCGAGAAGCGCTTGTCGGCGTCGTCGGGGGTCCAGTTGCCGCGGCTGTCCAGGCTCGGCCAGCCGCGTCGGCGCAGCAGGTCGCGGTAGTTCTCCCCGCGCGAGGGGTCCGCGGTGACGAACATCCGCCCGCCGCTGGCCGTGACGGCCCCGGGGGCGACGCCGTTCAAGGGCGACCCCGGGTCGACGACGGCCGTGCGAATCAGCTTGTCGCGCAACGTGTTGCACACCGTGAACACCGCCGACCCGACACTGGCCATGGTCCGCGAGCCCGAATGCGACGGCGCCTTGGGGTAATTGCTGTCGCCGAGTGCGAACCGTACGCGATCGGCGGGCAGGCCCAGCGCGTCGGCCGCGACCTGGGTCATCGACGTGTAGGTGCCCGGCCCCATGTCGGACGTCGCGGTCTGGACGTCGGCGGTGCCGTCGGCGTTGACGATCGCCAGCGCGTCGGATTCGCTACGGCTGGTGTGGTAGCCCGCCGCGGCCATGCCGATGCCGATCAGCTGGTTGCCGTCGCGGACCACGCGGGGCGTGGGATTGCGTCGCGCCCAGCCGAATTCGTCGGCGCCGCGGCGCATGCACTCGACGAGCCTCCTGGTGGAGAACGGCAACCCGTCCGACTGGTCGTGGTCGGGCTCGTTGCGCACCCGCAACTCGATGGGGTCGACGGCGACGCGGTGCGCGAGGTCGTCCATCGCCGTCTCGAGCGCGAACGTCCCCGTCGTGGCGCCGGGTCCCCGCATGTAGGTCGGCAGGTTGACGTCCAGCGGCACCACCCGGTAGGTCGAGCGCATGTTCGGGCTGGTGTACATGAACTTCGGCGACGCGGTCAGGCCGTCCTCGTAGAGGCCGTAGCGCGCCGTCTCGGTGCGGCCCTCGTGCACGATCGCACTGATGCGGCCGCCCGCGTCCGCGCCGATCGCCAGGCGCTGTCGGCTGATCGGGCGGTAGCCGATCCCGGCGTACATCTGCTCCCTGGTGAGCACCAGCTTGACGGGCCGACCGATCTTCCTGGCCGCGAACGACGCCAGCAGTTGGTGGGGCCAGACCTGGCCCGCGCTGCCGAACGCGCCGCCGACGAACGGCGAGATCACGCGAACGTTGGCGACGGGCACGCCGTGGGCGTCGGCGTGCGCCTCCTGCGCCCCGACGATGGACTGCACCTTGTCCCACACCGTCAGCCGGTCGCCGTCCCACTTCGCGACGGTCGAGGGCAGCTCCATCGGGTTGTGGTTGTTGCGCGCGATGCCGTAGGTCCCGTCGATCACCACCGCGGCGCTGCGCAGGGCGGCCTCCGGATTGCCCCGGGAGTAGTCGCCCTGGCCCTTGCCGGGTTGCGGAACGGCTTGCGGCGCATCGATGTTCGTGTTCTGCGGTCCGGCGGTGAACGTCACCGCGACGAGCGAGGCGCCGTGCATGGCGGCCTCCAGCGTGTCGGCGACCACCACCGCCACCGGCTGACCGAAGAACGCGACGTGCCGGATGTCGTAGGGCAGCTTCACGCCGTCGAACTCGGTGAGCACGCGCAGCACGCCCGGCGACTTCACCGCCGCGGTCGGATCGATGCGGTCGACCGTTCCCGTGGAGACGGTGCTGCACACCAGGACCGCGTGGACGAAGTCGGGCACCGGGTTGTCGGCGGCGTAGCGGGCTGCTCCGGTCACCTTGAGCGGTCCGTCGACGCGGGTCATGGGATTGCCGACGGCGACGTCGGGCGCCCGCAGCGGGAACGTCACGTCAGCGCCGCCACCGCGCTCAGCTGCCGTTCGACGACGCGCTGGACCAGTTGAATCTTGAAACCGTTGTCGGACAGCGGTTTCGCACCATCGGCCGCGTGCGATGCGGCGTCGTGCCACAGCCCCGGGGTGATCGGCCTGCCGACGAGGGCCTGTTCGACGGCGGGCAGCCGCCACGGCACGGTCGCTACGCCGCCGACGGCGACCCGCGCGGTCTTGACGGTGTTCCCGGCGATGTCGAGCGCCACGGCCGCCGACGTCAGCGCAAACTCATAGGACTGGCGGTCGCGCACCTTGAGGTAACCCGACCGGATGGTCTGCGGCCCGGTGGGCACCTCGACGCCGACGATGAGTTCGCCCGGGCGCAGGTCGTGTTCCTGATCGGGCGTGCTGCCCGGTTCGCGGAAGAACTGGGCCAGCGGAATGCGCCTGTCTCCGTTGCCATCCCGCAGGAGCAGGACGGCGTCGAGCGCGACGAGCGCGACCGCGAGGTCCGACGGGTGGGTCGCCACGCATTCGTCACTCGCGCCGAGGATGGCGTGCATGCGGTTCAGCCCTCCGACCGCGGCACATCCCGCTCCCGGGGTGCGACGGTTGCAGTTGGCCGTGACGTCGCGGAAGTACAGGCAGCGCGGCCGCTGCATGAGGTTGCCGCCGATCGAGGCCATGTTGCGCAGCTGCGCCGAGGCACTGAGGTCCAAGGACTGTGCGATGACCGGGAATTGGCGGCGCACCCGGTCGTCGGCGGCAAGGTCGGACATGCGCACCAGTGAGCCGATCCGCAGCGACCGACCGTCGAGGTCGACGCTGCGGTAGGGCAGCGCGTTGATGTCGACGACGGCGTTGGGTCGCTCGACGGTGACCCGCATGAGGTCGATGAGCGTGGTACCGCCGGCGATGTACCGGGCACCGGACCGACCCGCGTCCAGGGCTGCCTTCTCGTCGGCGGCCTTGGTGAAGGTGAACGGATACACCGGCTCACGCCTCCTTGGCGGCCGACGCGACGGCGGCGACGATGTTGGTGTAGGCCCCGCAGCGACAGATGTTGCCGCTCATCCATTCTCGGATCTCCTCGGGAGAGCCGGTGTGTCCTTCGGCGATGCAACCGAGTCCGGACATGATCTGACCCGAGGTGCAGTAGCCGCACTGGAACGCGTCGGTGTCGATGAACGACTGCTGCAGGGGATGCAGCCGACCGTGGTCCGCGACGCCTTCGATGGTCTGGACCTCGGCGCCGTCGTGCATCACCGCGAGCGTCAGGCAGGAGTTGACCCGTTTGCCGTCCAGCAGGATGGTGCATGCGCCGCAGGCACCCTGATCGCACCCCTTCTTGGTGCCGGTCAGCCCGACCCGCTCGCGCAGCATGTCGAGCATCGACGTCCTGGTGTCGACGTCGACGTCCTTCTCCTCGCCGTTGATGCGCAGGTGGACGCGCGTCGTCTGGCCCTCGGCGGGCGGAGCGTCGGTCTTGGTGTCGCTTTCGCACCCGGCGGCAATCGATGCGGCCGCGACGGCCCCGCTAACGGTGATCGAGGCGCCGACGAAGGTGCGGCGATTGATCTCGGAGGCCACGTTTTCGAGCGTACGCCGACTCGCCATCGACCGCGGTCCGCGCAGCTAACGGCGGGTTCGTTTGCCATCGGGCAGCACCAGCGACAGGAACCAGCCGACGACGGACAGCACGATCGCCGCCTTGATGGCCGTCCACCAGAATGCGTCGATGTAGAGGCCCCAGTGGGTGGTCCGCTGCGTGACGCGCGCGGTGATCCACAGCATCAGCGCATTGACGACGACGTGGAAGAGCCCGAGCGTCACGATGTACAGCGGCGTCGAGATGAGCCGAACGATCGGTTTGACGACGGCGTTGACGATGCCGAAGACCACCGCCACGGCGAAGACGATCGCGACCCGTGCGAGCGGCGAGTCACCGCCGATGAACGCGATGCCGGGCACCATCCTCGTCACGATCCACAGCGCCACCCCGGTCACGGCCGCGCGGAACAGGAACGGGCGCACGGGCCGATCCTGCCATGCCCCGTCGGCGGAACCGTGAGTATGCGGTACCCGGGGTATTGACTACTGCCCGTGGCGTCACCTACTTTTGGGGCACCACCCAGCGAAGGGCTGTCGACGATGACGCTGTCCCCCGAAGCCGTCCGCCGTGCCGGCAACCCCACCCGTGAGGAATTCTCCGAGCGCCTGCTGCGCGGTTCGGTCAAGAAGTCCTACGAGCCGATCGTCGACATCGATTGGGACGCACCGCTGGAACCCGACAAGTTCTTCCTGCCGCCGAAGACGGTGTCGCTCTACGGCACGCCGGCGTGGGACGCCATGACGCGCGAGGAGCAGATCGAACTCTCGCGCCAGGAACTGGTCAACACGCTGTCGGCGGGCATCTGGTTCGAGAACATCCTCAACCAGGCGCTGCTGCGCGATCTGATGCATGCGGATCCGACCGCCCGCGCCACGCACTACGCGCTCACCGAGATGGGCGACGAGACCCGCCACATGGTGATGTTCGGCAGGACCATCGAGAAGGTGGGCGCCAAGCCCATGCGGCCCAAGCGCTTTCAGCGCGTCATCATCAACGGACTGCCGCTGGTGTTCAAGGGGCCGCTGCTATGGGTGGCCGCGCTCGTCGGCGAGGAGATCTTCGACTCGCTGCAGCGGCAGATGATGGACGACCCGCAACTGCAGCCCGCCGTGCAACGGCTCATGCGCATTCACGTCACCGAGGAGGCCCGCCACATTCAGTTCGCCCGCGACGGTCTGCGCAAGCACGTCGGCGACATGGCGTGGTGGCAGCGGCTGTGGGTGGCCAATCTGCACGGCGTCGGCGGCTACTTCTTCCGGCACCTGTTCAGCAATCCCGCCCAGTACCGCCGCGTCGGGCTGCCCGGGGGCGCGAGCCGTGACCTGGCGCGCGCCAGTGCGCACCGCCACGACGTCCAGATCTCCGGGTTCGCGCCGCTGGCGGCGTTCCTCGAGGAGGTCGGGCTGATGGGTCCGATCGCGCGCCGCATGTGGCGCCGCAGCCACTTCCTGCCGGCGACCCCGTCGGCGTCCCCCGCTCCCGCTGCTATTCCCGCCCCGTCCGACGACGCGGGCGATGACGCGTACGACGGTCCGGCCACCCTGCGGGTCGGTGGCACCGACCACGCGGTGCGCGTCCGCCTGATGGGACACCTCGACCCCACCGACGGTCGATACCATTGGCGTGGAACGGTTTTCGAGGCGCTACCCGACGACGTGCTCCGCACGCCGCGCGTGACGCTCGCCATCGGTGCGCGTATCAGCGACGCGCGGCTGACCGAGAAGACGCCCTGGGGCACCTACTCGATCGTGGGCGAGGGCGCTCCCCCGTTCGCCTGACGCCGCGGGACGGCTTCCGCGCCGATATTGCGAGATGCCCCACGACGAACTAGAACACGTTCTAGTATTCGGCTCATGCGGTTCACCTATGCGGAAGCCATGACCGACCCGAAGTACTACGTCCCGTTGGCCAAGGCGGCCGACGAGGCTGGATACCACGGGATGACGATCGCCGACAGCGTCGCCTACCCCGAGGTGTCGGACTCGAAGTATCCCTACACCGAGGACGGCAATCGCGAGTTCCTCGACGGCAAGGCGTTCATCGAGACCTTCGCGCTGATCGGCGCGCTGTCGGCCGTCACCACCACGCTGCAGTTCAACGTCTTCGTGCTCAAGCTGCCCATCCGCCCGCCGGCCCTGGTCGCCAAGCAGGCCGGGTCGCTGGCTGCGATGTTCGACAACCGCCTCAACCTCGGCGTCGGCACCAGCCCGTGGCCCGAGGACTACGAGATCATGGGCGTGCCGTACGCCAAGCGCGGCAAGCGGATGGACGAGTGCATCGACGTCATCCGCGGTCTGACCTCCGGTGACTACTTCGAATATCACGGCGAGTTCTACGACTTCCCCCGGTTCAAGATGACGCCGGCGCCGACGAAGCCCCTGCCGATTCTGATCGGCGGCCACGCCGACGCCGCTCTGCGCCGTGCCGCCCGCAACGACGGCTGGATGCACGGCGGTGGCGACCCGGAGGAACTCGATCCGCTACTGGCCAAGCTCGCGAAGTTCCGCGAGGAGGAGGAGCGGATCGGGCTGGCCGACGAGTTCGCGATCCACGTGATCTCGGTCGACGGCTTCACCCTCGACGGCGTGAAGCGGCTCGAGGACAAGGGCGTCACCGACGTCATCGTCGGCTTCCGGATCCCCTACATCATGGGACAGGACACCGAGCCCCTCGACGCCAAGATCCGCAACCTGGAGTGGTTCGCGGAGAACGTCATCGCGAAGGCGTGACCGATCGGGTTGCGGCCAACTCGTCGACGGCGCGGGCGCTGAGCACCTCGTCGAGCACCATGACGGCGCCGCCCACGGTGCCCGACCTGGCGCCGTGCGCCGCGGGCACCACCTCCAGCGTGCGGGTGGCCTGCGCAGTGGCGTTGCCGTACAACGTCTCTCGCAATCCGGCGACGAAGATCTCGTAGGCGCCCGCCATGTCCCCGGCCACGACGACGATGGCCGGGTTGAGCAGGTTCACCGCCGACGCGAGGACCTCCCCGACGTAACGGCCGCTGTCCCTGATCATCCGGCGCGCCTCGGCGTCGCCACCGTGGGCGAGCTCGACCACGTCGCGCAGGTGGCGCACCAAATGCCCCTGCTGCTGCAGCGCATGCACCACCGCCCAGCCGCCCGCGATCGCCTCGACGCATCCGGTATCTCCGCAGCGACACGGAAGTCCCTGTGCCGCAGCGATCTTGTTGTGCCCGAACTCCCCGGCTGCCTGCGCCGCGCCGCGCTGCAGCACCCCGCCGGCGACGATGCCCGCGCCGAGGCCGCTGGACGCCTTGATCACCAGCACGTCGTCATAGCCCTGGCTCTCGACGGCCGCGATGGCGTTGGAGTCGTTGTCGAGGACCACCGGAACGCCCGCGAGCCGGGGCAATTCGTCGAAGTACGGCCGCAGCTCGACACCGTCCCAACCGCGCAGGATCGGCGAGTCGCGACTACATCCGCGCTCGCGGTCGACGGTTCCCGGCAGGCTCAGACCGACGCCGTAGATCGGCACGCCGGGATGGTCCTGCAGCATCACGTCGAGCCGCTTGACGACGTCGGGCATCAGGTCGTCGGGCCCGAGGGCGACCTCCTGATCGATGTCACCGATCGAGAGGACCTCGCCCGCCAGGTCGCACACGGCGAGCCGGGTCCGGCTGATGCCGACCGCGACCGACAGCACGATGCCCGCGGCGGCGTCGAACGACAGCAGCGTCGGCGGCCGGCCGCCGGTCGACGGCGCCTGCTCGCGCTCGACGACCAGGCCCAGCGCGGTCAGTGCGGCGACCCGCGACGCGATCGCCGTGCGGGACAGCCCGGTGAGATGGCCCAGTTCGGTGCGCGTGACGTCGCGACGATCCCGGATCAGGGTGAAGACGTCCCCCACGGTGGCGGTGCCGACGTTGCTGCCGGCACTGCTCACGTTGCCGGCGTCGCTCCGCTCACCCTTGCTGGACACGGTTCGATTGAACCCGAGAAACGTAAGCCATGCCACTTTTGTGTCCCAGAAGACAAAAGTCGGTTTGAGGAAGGGCGTAAGTACGTCTACCGTTGACGCGTGACCAGCTCACTCGAACGACCCACCTCCGTCCCGCTGTCCGTCGTGGCACCGCCCCCGTCCGTGCGGTGGCTCGCCGTGCTGGCGCTGGCCATCGGCAGTTTCGCCATCGGCACCACCGAGTTCGTCGCCATGGGCCTGCTGCCCGAGATCGCCTCGAGCCTGCGCGTCACCGAGCCCATCGCCGGGCACGTCATCTCGGCGTACGCGCTCGGCGTGGTCGTCGGCGCGCCGGTGATTGCGGCGCTGACCGCGCGGATGCCCCGCAAGCGGCTCCTGCTGGGCCTGATCGCGGTCTTCACGATCGGCAACCTGGCCAGCGTGCTGGCACCCAGCTACGAAACCCTGATGGCCGCCCGCTTCGTCTCCGGCATTCCGCACGGCGCCTTCTTCGGCGTCGCCGCGCTGGTGGCGTCCCATCTCATGGGTCCGAAGAACCGGGCGAAGGCCGTCGCGCACGTCATGAGCGGTCTCACCCTGGCGACCGTGCTCGGCGTGCCCATGGCCTCCTTCCTGGGTCAGACGTTCGGCTGGCGCAGCGCGTTCGCACTCGTCGTCGTCATCGGCGCGGCCACCCTGGTGGCCATCTGGCACTGGGTGCCCGACCTGCGCGCGATGCACGTCACCAGCGCGCTCACCGAGCTCGGCGCGCTGCGCCGGCCTCAGGTCTGGCTCGCGCTGCTGACCGGCATGGTCGGCTTCGGCGGCATGTTCGCGGTCTACACCTACGTCGCGACGACGCTCACCGACGTCTCCGGCGTGTCCCGCGCCATGGTGCCGCTCGGGCTCATGACGTTCGGCATCGGGATGGTGGTCGGCAACCTGGTCGGCGGCAAGATGGCCGACGTCTCGGTGATCAAGGGGCTCTACGCCTCGCTCACCGCGCTGGCCGCCGTGCTGGCGCTGTTCGTCTGGGCCGCCCACGATCCGTGGACCGCGATGCTCGGCCTGTTCCTCATCGGCGCATCGGGTTCGGCGATCGGGCCCGCGCTGCAGACCAGGCTGATGGACGTCGCGCACGGCGCCCAGACGCTCGCGGCCGCGCTGAACCACTCCGCGCTCAACATCGCCAACGCGACGGGCGCCTGGATCGGCGGTCTCGTGATCGCCGGGTACGGCTACACCGCCCCCGCCGCCTCGGGTGCCGGGCTCGCGGTGGCCGGTCTCGGCGTCCTCACCATCTCGGTGCTGTTGCAGCGCTGGACGGGAGCGCGCGATGCGCGACGCTGACACCTGGCACGTGCACCTGCACGTCCTCGGCCTGCGGCTGGACTTCGCCTGGCGGCCGTGGCGGCGGACGCGACAGCTCGCCTACGCCGGCTGAGCGTCACAGCGCGGCGAGCAGTCCGGCCGCGCGGACCTCGTCGTCGACGACGAACCACAGTCGCACCTCGCCGTTGCCGAGGGCGGAGTGGATCCGTACCGGCTCGCCCGGCTGAATGGGTTTGCGGTACTCCACCACCGCCCGGTACGGCGCCGACACCACGTCGGGGTACTGCGCCAGGATCTCGTGCACGCCCTGCCAGTAGATCGTGTTGTTGACGTGCTTGAAGAGGTCGATGTCCGTGTGGCGCAACGGAAATGGCGTCACCGACTCCGAGCTGGCCGGCCCGGGCAGCCACGGCCGCCACTTCAGCCGACGGTCGTCGGTGGTCGTCGCAAACCGTTCGAAGAGGCCTTCGGAGATGAGCGACGGCGTGGCGGTGTCCTCGTTCATGTTGATCCAGAAGCCCTCGGTCTCGATCCGACCGCCGTCGGACCCGTCGAGGCGGACCCGCATCGAGCACCAGCGCGTCGAGATCCCCGAACACCAGCGCCGGAAGACGATGTCGCTGGGCAGCGTGATCGGGGTGAGGACGTCGATCACCGTGCGCTGCACGATCCAATGCGGGTGGACGTCGGCATACCCGCAGTCGTTCAGGTGCTCGGCGCCGACCTCCTGGACGTTGCGCGCCACCCCGTCGAGCCGCAACCGAAGACTCGCATCGACGTCGCTGGTGAGCAACCGCCAGCCGGTTCGGAAGACGTACCCCTGGTCGGGCACCGGGCTCAGCGGCTCCTGCACGGAACCGACGGTAACGCATGGCCTGGTCTTCGATAGGGTCCGCACGTGCGGACCATCGAGACCGACTACCTCGTCGTGGGCGCGGGGGCCATGGGCCTGGCGTTCGCCGACACGCTGGTCAGCGAAGGCGACGCGCGAATCGTCGTCTGCGATCGCGGTCCCCGTCCCGGCGGTCACTGGATTCGCGCCTATCCCTTCGTCCGGTTGCACCAGCCCTCGGCCTACTACGGCGTCAACTCGCGCCCCCTCGGCAGCGGCCGGCTCGACACGTCCGGCGGCAATGCCGGACTGCACGAATTGGCCACCGGTGACGAGGTGTGCGCGTACTTCGACCGCGTGATGAACCACGACCTCCTCCCCACCGGGCGCGTGACCTACCTGCCCGACAGCGAGTACCTCGGCGACGGACGCATCCGCGGTCGCGACGGCGAGACGACCGCGGTGGTGGCGCGCCGTCTCGTCGACGCCACCCGCCTGCAGGCGGTCGTCCCGTCGATGCGTCCGCCGGAGTACGAGGTGGCCGAGGGCGTCACGTGCGTGCCACCCAACGAATTACCCACTCTCGCAGGGGACTTCGAGCACGTCATCGTGATCGGGGCGGGCAAGACGGGCATCGACGCCTGCCTGTGGGCGCTGGACGCCGGCATCGCGCCCGAGCGGCTGACCTGGGTGATGCCGCGCGACTCCTGGTTCCTCGACCGCGAGAACATCCAGCCCGGAGCGGACTTCCTCCCCCGCTTCAAGGCGAGCTTCGCCGCTCGGCTGCAGAGCATCTCGGACGCCACCTCCATCGAGGATCTATTCGCCCGGCTCGAAGCCAGCGGCAACCTACTGCGGCTCGATCCCTCGGTGCGTCCGACCAGGTACCGGTGCGCGACGGTGTCGCGCGCCGAGCTGACGCGGCTGCGCACCATCGGCGACGTGGTCCGGCTGGGCCACGTCCTCCGAATCGCTGGTGGCGCAATCGAACTCGCCGACGGCACGGTCTCCGCGCCGCCGGCCGCGCTGTACGTCGACTGCACGGCCGACGGCCTCGAGCGCCGCCCCACCGTGGACGTCTTCGATGGCGACCGCATCACCCTGCAGAGCGTCCGCGGCTGCCAGCAGGTGTTCAGCGCGGCCCTCATCGCCCATCTGGAGAACCGCCGCGCCGACGACGCGGCGCGCAACGCACTGTGCGCACCGGTGCCGCACCCCAGCACCGACCTCGATTGGCTGACGATGACGCTGGCCGAGCAGCGCAACGAGATCCGTTGGCTCGCAGACCCCGAACTGCTCGACTGGCTCGCGACGTCGCGGCTGAACCTGCTGCGCGAGATGTTCGCACCGATGCTGGCCCGCCCGCGCAGTCGCGACCGACTGCTGGGCATGGTGGGCAAGGGGCTACGGGAATCCAACGACAAGCTCGAGGCGCTGCTCGCCGCCGCCGGTCCGGCATGACTCCAACGCCGCTCTCGCGCTACGTCTCCCACGACGGCGTCCGCCTCCACTACCTCGACTCCGGCGGTAACGACCGCGGCGCCCCGATCGTGTTCGTGCCCGGCATGACCGACGTGGCCGCCGACTACGCGGAGATCCTGCCGGTCTTCGGCCGTCGGACGATCGTCGTGGAATTGCGCGGCCACGGCCGCAGCAGCGCACCCGCGACCGGGTATGCCCTCGCCGACCGCAGCGGCGACGTCGGCGCCGTCGTCGACGCGGTGACCGACGGCCCCGTACACGTCGTCACGTTCTCGCGGGGCACGACCTACGCCGTGCACTGGGCGGTGGAGCATCCCGGCCGCGCCAGGACGATCTCGATCGGCGACTACGTGCCCGAGGAGAAGACTCTGACCGACGAGCAGGCTCGGACACTCGTCGACGGCCGCTGGCGTGGCACGCCCGTGCGCGACCGCCTCGACGCCGGGGCCGCCATGCAGACCTTCCGGCAGGCCCGCGACCGACAGCTGTGGGAACCGTTGGCCCGCTTGCAGATACCGCTGCTGGCGGTGCGCAGCGGCAACAGCGTCATCGTCCCCGACGACGACTGGGCGCGCTACCGTCGGCTCTACCCCGACGCAACGCTCGTCGAGTTCGAGGACTCTCCCCACGACGTCTTCCGCCCCGACCGCGAACGCTATCCGCGACTGGTGCGCGAGCACGTGGACGCTCGATGAGCCTCACCGTCACCGCCATCGACGTCGGCGATCCGGCGCAGGCGTGGACCTCGGCGGGGTTCACCGTCGAGTCGCCCGACCTCTGCCGCGTCGGCGGCGTCGCGATCCGACCGACCGGTCGCGGCGCCGGCATCCTCGGCTGGTCGCTGCGCGGTCTGCCGGACGGGTCCGACACCACCCTTGACGGCATCCCCACCCTGCGCGCGGACCCGGATGCGGGCGCGCCGGGCACCCACCCGAACGGCGTCCTGGCCATCGACCACGTCGTGCTGCTGTCACCCCACCTCGACCGCACGCTGCGAGCCTTCGCCGGCGTCGGCGCCCAGCCGCGGCGCCACCGGGACGCCGAGATCGGCGGCCGAGGTGTCCGCCAGGTCTTCTTCCGGTTCGGCGAGGTGATCGTCGAGGTGGTCGGCTCGCCCGACGCGGCCGACGACGGACCGTCGCACCTCTGGGGCATCACCTACGTGGTCGCCGACGTCGACGCCACGGCCGCGTTCTACGGCGACCGCGCCACACGCGTCAAGGACGCCGTGCAGCCGGGGCGCCGCATCATGACGCTGCACCACCGCGAGTACGGCATGTCGGTTCGGACGGCGTTCATCTCGGCACCTATCCTCGGCCCATGACGGCCGAGCCCCTCGACGAGCCCGTGGTCATCCACACCGACGGCGGATGCCGCCCCAATCCCGGCCCCGGCGGCTGGGGTGCGGTGCTGCGCCAGCGCGGGCACGTCCGCGAGATGTGCGGCGGCGAGCCCGGTGCCACCAGCAACAACCGCATGGAGCTGACCGCGCCGATCATGGCGCTCGAGGCGCTGAAGCGGCCCGTGGTGGTCCACCTCTACACCGACAGCGTGTACGTCCGCAGCGGCATCACGAAGTGGGTCATGGGGTGGGAACGCAACGGCTGGTTGACCTCGGCCAAGCAGCCGGTGAAGAACGTCGACCTGTGGCAGCGGCTGCAGGCGGCGTGCGCGCGCCACCGCGTCGAATGGTTCTGGGTGAAGGGGCATTCCGGCGTGCCCGACAACGAGCTGGCCGACGTCCTCGCGACCCGCGGCCTGCAGGAGGCGATCGCCGCGTCGCGGTGAGCGTGCTTACTCGTCCGGTCCCATCGCGCGGCGACTCGCCCGCACCATGATGCGGACGAGGAGACTGCGCGGGATCGGCGTGATGAACCGCGCCCCGCGACGAATCTGCTTGCCCGCCATCACCGTTGGGACCCTGCCGAGGCCCGCGAACGCCGCGTGGACCACCTCCTCGGGCGCGGTCGCCCCGGGCACCGGCTCGTCCGCGCCGGCCAGCCCGCGCTGCTCGCGCGTGCGGCGCAGCGACGGCGTGTCCGTCACCCCCAGCACGACGCCGAGGGCGTCGACGCCGTGCCCCCGCAGTTCGGACCACAGGGACTCCGCGAAGATCATGTCGAACGCCTTGGTCGCCCCGTAGACGGCCATGTTCGGCGCCCCGACGAATGCCGCACCGGAACTCAGGATGACGATCCCGCCGCGCCCGCGCTGCGCCATCGCCCGGCCGTAGTGGTGGCTGAGCTGCATGGGGATCAGGCAGTTGCGCCGCAGCATCGTCTCGGCGGCGTCGATCGAATTGCTCAGGAACGGTTGGTAGTCGGTGTCGGCGCCCGCGCAGTAGATCAGCAGTCCGATCTCGAGGTCGGACGTGGCGGCGACGATGGACTTCGCCGCATCCGGCGTGCCGAGATCGACGACCAGGACCCGGGTTTCGGCGCCGGTGCGACTCCGGATGCCATCGGCGACGCGGTCGAGCACCTCGCCACGACGGGCCAGCAGGACGACGCCGATACCGCTGCCGGCGACGGCCTCCGCGAACGCCGCGCCGACGCCGTCGGAGGCGCCGACGACGAGCGCCCACGGCCCGTAGGCGACCCGGTCGAGCGTCGCGCGCGTCACCGCCGGAGCCTAGGTCGCACCCGGCGGGTCGTCGTCGCGGGCGCCCGGACCGGCTGCCGAGACCAGCGGGCGCACCCGGCGGGCGGGTCGGGTCCGAATGACCTGCGGCCACCAGAACCATCGACCCAGCAGCGCGGCGATCGACGGGGTGAGGAAGGACCGGATCACCAGGGTGTCGACGAGCAGGCCGAGCCCGATGGTGGTGCCGACCTGAGCCATGACCTTCAAATCGCTGATGGCGAACGACATCATGGTGAACGCGAACACCAGACCCGCGGAGGTCACCACGCTGCCGCTGCCGGCGATCGCGCGGATGATGCCCGTCTTGAGGCCCGCATCGCGTTCCTCCTTGAACCGCGACACCAGCAGCAGGTTGTAGTCCGACCCGACCGCCAGCAGGATGATGACCGACATCGCCAGCACCAGCCAGTGCAGTTCGAGGCCAATGATGTGCTGCCACAACAACACTGCGAGCCCGAAGGACGAGGCCAGCGACAGCGCCACCGTGCCGACGATCACCAGTGCGGCGACGACGGCCCTGGTGATGATGAGCATGATGACGAAGATCAGACACAGCGCCGAGATCCCGGCGATGATCAGGTCGTAGTTGGAGCCGTCGCGCATGTCCTTGTACGTCGCGGCGGTGCCACCAAGATAGATCTTCGAGGTCTCCAACGGCGTTCCCTTGATCGCCTCGAACGCCGCGTTCTTGATCTCGTCGACGTGCGAGATGCCCTCGGGCGTCGCGGGATCGCCCTGGTGGGTGATGATGAACCGGACCGCCTTGCCGTCCGGTGACACGAATTGCTTGAGGCCCCTCTTGAAGTCGGGATTGTCGAACACTTCGGGCGGCAGGTAGAACGAGTCGTCGATCTTGGAGTCGTCGAACGCCCGGCCGATCGCGTTGGGGTCCGACTGCTGGCGGTCCTGCAGGCTCTGCTGGCCCTCCTGCGTCGCGTAGTTGGTCAGGATCTGGTTGCGGTTGGTCTCCTGGCTCGCGATCTGCGGCGGCAGCAGCGCCAGCAGTTTGGGCTGCAGCGCGTTGAGCTTGTCGAGACTGACCGTGGTCTGCTGGAGCAGATCGGACAGTTCGTCGACCCCGTCGAGCGCGTCGAAGAGCGACCGGATGGTGTAGCAGACCGGGATGTCGTAGCAGTGCGGTTCCCAGTAGAAGTAAGCGCGGATGGGGCGGAAGAAGTCGTCGAAGTTGGCGATGTTGTCCCGCAGGTCGTTGGTGACGGCGACCGTCTGCTTGAGGTCGTTGGTCTGTTCCTGCGTGGCGGCGGCGCTCTGCTTTTGCAGCTGCAGTTGTTGGCGCAGGATCCCGATCTGGTTGGCGATGTCGGCGGCCTGGGTGAGCAGGTCGGAGGTCCGCGCCTGCGAATAGGACTGTCCCAGTTTCTGATTGACGCCCTGCTGGCCGACGATGTACGGGATCGAGGTGCCGTCGATCGGCGTGCCGAGCGGCCGGGTGATCGTCTGCACGCGGGCGATGCCGGGCAGGTGGAAGACGTCCTTGGCGACCCGGTTGATGATCAGCATGTCGGTGGAGTTGCGCAGGTCGTGATCGGCCACCAGCATCAGCACCTCGGGGTTGAGCCGGGACTGCGGAAAGTGGCGGGCCGCAGCGGCATACCCGACGTTGGCCGGGACGTCGGCCGGAATGTAGCGCTTGTCGTCGTAGCTGGTGGTGTAGGACGGCAGAGCGAGCAGACCGACGAGGGTGACCGCGGTCGACGCCACCAGGATGGGTCCGGGCCACCGCACGATCGCCGTCCCGATGCGCCGCCACCCCCGGGTCTTGGTCTGGCGCTTCGGTTCCAGCAGGCCGAATCTGGAGGCGACGGTCAACAGGGCCGGCAACAGGGTCAACGCGGCCATCGTCACCACGAACATCCCAATGGCCAGGGGGATGCCCAGGCTCTGGAAGTAGGGCAGTCGGGTGAAGTGCAGGCACAGCGTCGCGCCCGCGATGGTCAACCCGGACCCCAGCACGACGTGAGCCGTGCCGTGATACATGACGTAGAACGCGGTCTCGCGGTCGTCACCGAGGTTGCGCGCTTCGTGGTAGCGGCCCACGAAGAAGATCGCGTAGTCGGTGGCCGCCGCGATGGCGAGCAGGGTCAGCAGGTTCACCGCGAAGGTCGACAGCGAGATCAGGTGGTAGTAACCGGCGAAGGCGACCACGCCGCGCGAGACCGCCAACTCGAGCACCACCATCAACAACACGAACAGCACGGTGACGATCGAGCGGTAGACCAGCAGCAGCATCACGATGATGACGCCGAAGGTCAACGCGGTGACGAGCGCAAGGCTCTTGTCACCGGCGTGCTGCAGGTCGGCGTTGAGCGGTCCGGGTCCGGTGACGTAGACCTTGAGCCCCGGTGGCGGCGGGTGCTTGGCGACGATGTCGCGCACCGCCTGCACCGAATCGTTGGCCAGCGTCTCGCCCTGGTTGCCCGCGATGTACAGCTGAACGTAGGTCGCCTTGTTGTCCGCGCTCTGCGACCCGGACGAGGTGAGCGGGTCGCTCCACAGGTCCTGGACGTGCTCGACGTGGGTCGTGTCCTTCTCCAGGTCGGCGACCAGACCGTCGTAGTACTGGTGGGCCTGCGCACCGAGCGGCTGGTCGCTCTCCAGGACGATCATCGCCGAGCTGTTGGAGTCGTACTCGTGGAAGAGCTGGCCCACCAACTTCGTCGCCTGCAGCGACGGCGCGTCGTTCGGCGTGAGCGAGGTCGAGTTCGCCGCCCCCACGACTTCCAGCTGGGGCACCACGACGTTCAGGAGTGCGGTCAGCGCGAGCCAACCCAGCAGGACCGGCACGCAGAAGATGCGCAGGATGTGCGGGATGCGGGCCCGGTGGGTCGTGGCCTCGGCCGGGGACGTGGCGTCGAGGCTGGGGTCGGTCGTGCTCATGCCGACTTCACCAGGCAGGAGGTCTGCGCGTTCACGCCCGTCGACGTCTGCTGGTCGCGGACCGTGTTGTCCACGATGACGCGACAGCTGATGCTGCTGCCGTCACCCTGGGCGATGATGGTCGCACCGGCGGACGGCTTGGTGGTCGTCAGCGTGATCGACCAGGGCAGAGGCGCGTTGTCGACCCGTTGCGGATTCGAATCCAGGTCGAGGTAGTTGATGGTTGCCACGGCGCCTTCCATTCCTGAGACCTCATAGGTCACGACCTTCGGGTTGAAGGGCGCGGCGTCCTGCGCCAGCCCGGCGCCCGGACGGGTGACCTCGTTGTTCGAGCCGAAGTAGCCGTGCACGCGGTACACCACGACGACGGCGACGGCGGCCACCACCACGATGAGCAGCGGTATCCAGCCCCGCTTGAGAATCCCGACCACTGAGGCCCTCCGTTGCATCGATCGCGCTCGCCGCGGCGTAGGTGACGCCGTGGGAACGCCGCGGCGCGAAACGATTGATTAGTCGATCAAACATTAGGTGGTCTGCCGGTGTCGGGCAAGCCGAACGGCTAACTCTAATGTCATGTACGTTCAACTCGTTCGATCAGCCCCATCGTGGACGCGGGGCCTGTTTCGTGTCGCGACTTCGATGCGCGGGGGGAGGGCGGTCGGTTGGCCAGACCCACGGCACCGCGTGGCGCCGCCCGCGGCCGCGTACTGGAGGCCGCGCTGGCGTTGTTCGCCGAGCACGGCGTCCACGGCACCTCGCTGCAGATGATCGCCGACCGCATCGGGGTCAGCAAGGCCGCGGTCTACTACCAGTTCCACTCCAAGGAGGACATCGCCCTCGAGGTGATTCGTCCGTCCATGGAGGACGCGGCCCGAGTCATCAGGATCGCCGAGGCGCTTCCCGATCCGCGTCAGCGGCGCGCCGTGGCCGTGAGCGGATTGGTCGAAATGGCCGTCAGGAACCGGCAATTGGCGGTGATGTTCTACAAGGACCCCGCCATCGATCAGCTCGTGCTCAACGATGCCGACCTCAAGGCCATCTCCGTGGGCCTGCGCGAACTGCTCGACGGGCCCGACCCGGACGTCGCCCACCGGGTCGCCTCCTCGGTGTTCTTCGCCGGAATCGGCAAGGCCGCCACCGATCCCGAGCTGGCCGACGTCGAGGACGCCGAATTGCGCGGCGCGCTGCTCGACGTGTCGGGCCGAATCCTCGCACCGCTTGAAGAGCCCGCGGCGGGGTAGCGCGCCTACTCCCACACCACGTCGGCCGGGCTCTTGTCCGGCCGCATGCCGCGCCAGCTGGGCTGCCTGAGCCGGCCCTCGGACGTGCGCTCGCTGTAGCGGACCTCGCCCACCAGCTCCGGCCGCACGAACGTCACGCCCTTCGCGTCCGGTCCGGAAAGCCTTGCGGTGAACGGAGATTGGTCGGTGTGCAGGGGTTGAAGGGTCTGCTTCAGCTTCGCCAGATCCTTGTCGGAGAAGCCCGTCCCGACCCGGCCGGCGAACACCAGCCCGTCGCCGTCGGGCACCCCGACGAGCAGCGCGCCGATCCCGCTGGAGCGGCCGCCCTCACCGGCCCGCCATCCGCCGATCACGACCTCCTGCGTCAGCCACAGCTTGTCCTTCAGCCACGACGCGGACCGTCGGCCCGGCTGGTAGGTCGAGTCGCGTTTCTTGGCGACGACCCCCTCCCACCGCCGTTTCCGCGCCTGCGCCAACGCCTGCGATCCGTCGCCGGGCAGCTGGTCGGGGACGATGAGCGCACCGTCGGCGGCCAGCATCTCGAGCACCCGGCGACGGTCGGAGTACTTGGCGCGCACCAGCGATCGACCATCCAGCGACAGCACGTCGAACGCCCAGAACTCGACGTTCGCCCCGGCCGCACGGTTCTGCATCAACCCGAAGTTGGGCACCCCCTCGGCGTCGAGCGCCACGACCTCGCCATCGAGGATGACATGGTGATCGGCGAGATCGGCTGCGAGCGACTGCAATTGGGGGAAGTCACCGGTGGCGTCCCGACCGCTGCGCGAGCGCAGCGTCAGCGTGCCGTGGTAGGCGTCGACCAGCAACCGGTACCCGTCCCACTTGCCCTCGAACGCCCATTGCCCCGCCGTGAGTTTCGCCACCGAACCGTGGGTCGCGAGCATCGGCGCGACGTCGGCGGCGGTCCGCACCGGCTGCTCCTTCATCCGGTGCGCCAGCCAGTTCTTGCCGTCGGTCTGGATCAGGGCGTAGCGCCCGGAGACCTTCGCGCCGTGCAGCGTGACGATGACCTCGCCGCCCTTCGGCTCGCCGTCGGGTGGATGGTCGTTGAACTTCTCGGTCTCATACGTGCCCGAGTCCCACACGATGACCTCGCCACCGCCGTACTCCCCCTTCGGAATCGAGCCCTCGAAGGTTGCGTACTCCAGGGGGTGGTCCTCGGTGTGCACGGCGAGGTGGTTCACCGAGGTGGTCTCGGGCAGGTTCTTCGGCACGGCCCACGACACCAGCACGCCGTTGCGCTCCAACCGGAAGTCGTAGTGCAGCCGCCGCGCGTGATGCTCTTGGATGACGAAGGTGTCGTCGTTCCCGACGGCCGGCGCCTTCTGCGGAACGGGCTCCGGTGTCTTGCCCGCATCGCGCATGCTCCGGTAGGTCGTCAATCTGTCTGGGAGGACGACGGTTTCGTCGAGACCGGCCAGCAGATCGCCGTCGCGTTCGACGCGTTCGAACACCTCGTCGAAGCGCAGGTGCCGCAGCTCCGGATCCTCGATCTCCTCCCAGGTACGCGGCGCGGCCACGGTCGGCTCGTCGCGGCCCCGCATCGAGTAGGGCGCGATCGTGGTCTTGGCCGCGCTGTTCTGGCTCCAGTCGACGAACACCTTGCCGTCGCGCAGGCTCTTGGTCATCGTCGCGGTGACCTGCTTGGGCATCGACTTCTCCAGCTGCTGGGCGATCCTCTTGGCCAGCACCGAGGCGCCCTGCGAGCTGATGGGGTCGGCCAGCGGGACGTAGAGGTGAAGACCCTTGCTGCCACTGGTGAGCGGGTAGGTCGTCAGCCCGATGTCGCCGATGAACCCGCGGACCTCGTGCGCCACCTCGCGTAGCTGACGGAACGTCACGCCCTCACCGGGGTCGAGGTCGAACACGATGCGCGTGGCGGGTCCCTGCTCCCCCTCCACGAAACGCCACTGCGGCACGTGCACTTCCAGCGACGCCTGCTGCGCGATCCACGCCAACCCCTCGCGGGTGTCGACGATGGGGTAGGTGGTGGTCCCCGAACCGTGGACGATCGACGCGCGGTCCAACCATTGCGGCGCCGACGACGCCAACTGCTTCTCGAAGAAGTCGGGCTGACCGACGCCGTTGGGCCACCGCTTGCGGGTCACCGGCCGCCCGGCGATGTGCGGGACCATGGCGTCGGCGATCGCCACGTAGTACTCGAACACCTCGGCCTTGGTGGTGCCCGTGGCGGGGTAGAGCACCTTGTCGGGGTTGGTCAGCTTGACGCGACCGCAGCGATCCACCCGTCCGTATTACCCCCCCTTCCCCGCGAACAGACGCAAAGGGCCCTCGATTGGCCTATTTCAGGGCCGTTTACGTCTGCTCGCGGGGGATCTCGCGGGGGGTCAATCGGGGTCGAGTACCGGGAACGGCGCGGTGGGCACCTCGGCGACGGCCATCTTCGCCGCCGAGTCGGTCGGAATGACGTCGCCGGCCAGCGCCGCGAGCGCCTTGTTGGTGCCGACGTCGCGGCCGGCCTGCTCGCTGAGCAGCCAGCGCACTTCCAGCAGATCGCAGTACGCCTGAATCGGGGTGCCGGCATGGCGCACGGCCTGGTGTGCCAGTTGCTCATACGGGGTCAGCACCTCGATGACCCACAGCCGCGCGGCCGTCGACTCGTCGACGTCGTGGCCCGCCTCGAGGCACAGCTGCGCCTGATACGCGTGCAGATCGCCGAGCAGGATCGCCGCCTGTCCCTCACCGACGTCCAGACCCGTGAGGTCCCGAAGGTGCTGGGCGTGGTAGCGGCGGTCGCCGACCGCGACGCGCACCCGCATCCGGCTGGGGTCGGCGGCGTCGGGTCGAAGCGCGAGTTCGTCGACGGCGAAACCCAATTCGTTGAGCCGACGGATGGTGCCCTCGACGCGGTAGCGGTCGTTGAAACCGAACACCGGCTCGGCGTGCAGTAGCTCCCACAGCGTCTCGTACCGGGCCTGGACCTGTTCGGCCTCCGCGATCAACGTCTGATGCATCTCCTCGGGGAGGCCCAGCCGCTCGGCGAGGTCGACGAGGCCCTCGGCGACGTTCTCCACCATGATCTCCAGATCGTGCCTGCGCTGGCCGCGACTCAGCGTCGGATGGATCTCGGAGGTCTCGGCGTCGACGAGCCAGGCCTGCAGCAGCTGGCCGTCGCGCGAGAACAGGGTGTTCGCCAGCGAGCAGTCACCCCAGAACACCCCGTGCCGGTGCAGCTCCACCAGCAGGCCGGCCATCGCGTCGAGCAGCCGGGCCCGGTGGCGCGGCTGGTCCGGCGGCAACCGCATGAACAGCCGGCGGTACTGCCAGGACCCCTCGAGGTAGCGCGTCACCAGGATCGCCGTCTCGAACTCGGGCTGCAGCACCAGGCCCGCCGGGTGTACCGCGGGCAGGCCCATCTCCTCCAGGCGCCGCAGGACGTCGTACTCCTTGGCCGCGATCCGTGGCGGCATGTCCTTCACCGCCCAGAGCAGACCGTCGGCGTCGACGAACTTCACCAGGTGCCGACTCGCGCCGACCGCGATGTCCCGCAGCGGCACCTCGGGCACCACCCACTCCGAAAGTGGCCGGTCCCAAGGCAATCCGAGCAGACCCGGGGTCGGTGCCCGAAGCCGCAACTCGGGCGGGCGCATGTCAGTTGATGCGTTCACCCGACTGCGGGTGGAACAGGTGCACCGCGCCGTCGGGGTGCCGACGCAGCCGCACGGTGTCGGCCAACCTGGGCGCCGTGCGCGGGTTGGACCGGGCCACCAGCTCGACACCGCTGGCATGCGCGTAGACGTACGCCTCGCTGCCGAGATCCTCGACCAGGTCGACGACGACTTCGACGCCACCGGAGTCGGCGATCTCGAGTTGCTCGGGGCGGACGCCGACGGTGACCTCGGTCAGTCCCAGCCCGCTCAGCGTCGACAGGTGGTCGCGTTCGAGCTCGAACGTCGAGTCCCCCAGCTTGACGCCGTCGGACGTGATCGGCGCGGTGAACAGGTTCATGGCGGGCGATCCGATGAAGCCGGCGACGAACGAGTTCGCCGGGCGGTCGTAGAGCTCGTTGGGCGAGGCGAACTGCTGCAGCTTGCCGAAGCGCAGCACCGCAACCCGGTCGCCCATCGTCATCGCCTCCACCTGATCGTGGGTGACGTAGACGGTGGTGGTGCCGAGGCGGCGCTGCAGCGCGGCGATCTGGGTGCGGGTCTGCACGCGCAGCTTGGCGTCGAGGTTGCTCAGTGGCTCGTCCATGCAGAACACCTGTGGCTCACGGACGATGGCGCGCCCCATCGCCACGCGCTGACGCTGACCGCCGGACAGCTTGGCCGGCTTGCGGTCCAGGTGCTCGGTCAGGTCGAGGACCTTGGCGGCCTCCTCGACCTTCCTGCGCCGTTCGTCGGCGGGCACCCCGCGCAGCTTGAGCGCGAAGCCCATGTTCTCCGCGACCGTCTTGTTGGGGTACAGCGCATAGTTCTGGAACACCATCGCGATGTCGCGGTCCTTGGACGGCACGCCCGTCATGTCCTTGCCACCGATCTCGATGCTGCCCTCGTCGATGTCCTCGAGTCCGGCCAGCATGCGCAGTGCCGTGCTCTTGCCCGAGCCCGATGGACCGACCAGGACGATGAATTCACCGTCCTGGATGTCGAGGTTGAGGTTGTCGACCGCGAGCTTGTCCGACCCCTCGTAGATGCAGGACGCGTTCTTGTACGTGATTGCAGCCATTGCGTTTACCCCTTTACTTGATGGCGCCGAAGGAAAGACCACGGACGAGCTTGTTCTGCGCGAACCAACCGCACAGGATGACGGGCAGCGCGGCCATCGTGGCGGCCGCGGACAGCACGGCCCAGTACTGCCCCTCACCGGCGATGAAGCCGACGAGGTACACCGGCATGGTCTGGGCGTTCACCGCGGTCAGGTTGACCGCAAGGAAGAACTCGTTCCACGCGAAGATCACGCAGATGAGTGCGGTCGCCGCGATGCCGGGTGAGACCAGCGGCAGGATCACCTCGCGCACCGACCGCCCCAGGCTCGCGCCGTCGAGGCTGGCCGCCTCGAGCAGTTCACCGGGCACCTCGAGGAAGAACGACCGCATCATCCAGATGGCGATCGGCAGGTTCATCGAGGTGTAGAGGACGACCAGGGCCCAGATGTTGTCCAGCAGACCGAGATTGGACACGATCACGTACAACGGCAGGATCGCGGCGACGACGGGCAGCATCTTCGTGCTCATGAAGAAGAACAGGGCGTCCGACGTCTTGCGCACCGGTCGCAGCGACAGGGCGAACGCCGCAGGCACGCCGAGCAGGAGCACCAGGATCGTCGACATCGCCGTGGCGAAGAGCGAATTGAGCATCGCGGGACCGATGCCCTGGGCGAACACCGCGGAGTACTGGTCCAGCGTCGGCGCGAAGAACAGCTTCGGCGGGTTCGTCGCCGCGTCGCTCTCCTGCTTGAACGACGTCAGCACCATCCAGAACACGGGGAAGAAGAACCCGAGTCCGACGAGCCAGGCCACCACCCCCCACGGACTGAGCTTCCTCGACTTCTTCTTGGTCTTGGGCGCGGCATCGGTTGTCGCCGTTGCCCTTTGCGCTGTCGTCGTCATGTCTAGACCGCCTCTTCCTTGCCACTGAACGACTTGAAGATCAACCGGAGTGCGAAGCTGGCGATGATCATCGTGAAGATGACGACCACCACGCCCATGGCCGCGGCCTGGCCCATGTCGAAGCCGAGGAACGCGCGCTGGTAGATGTAGAACGGCAGGTTCGCGCTGGCGACACCCGGACCGCCCTGCGTCATCATGAAGATCGCATCGAAGGTGTTGACCAGGTAGACCGCGCCGAGCACGACGCCGAGTTCGATGAAGCGCCGCAGGTGGGGCAGCGTCAACTCGCGGAAGAGCTGGAACGCGGTGGCACCGTCGACCCGACCCGCCTCGAGCTGGTCGCGGGGCATCGACGTCAGGCCCGCCAGGATCAGCAGCATCATGAAAGGCGTCCACTGCCAGATCAATTCGACCATCACCATCGTCAGCGGAAACTGGCCGATCCAGTCGACCGGACTGATGCCGATCAGTGAGAGCAGCCAGTTCAGGATGCCGTTGTTGGGATCGAGGATCGTCGTCTTCCAGATCAGGGCTCCCGCAACGGGGGTGATCAGGAACGGCGTGATCAACAGCGTCCGGACGACGCCGCGGCCGAGGAACGCGCGATCCAGCAGCAGCGCGACCAGCAGGCCGATGAGCGCCGAGATCAGTACGGTGCCGACGATCAGGATCACGGTATTGCCTGCCACCGACCAGAATTGGCTGTCCTGGACCACGGCGACGTAGTTGCTCAACCCGACGAATTGCCGCGACCCGGGACGTACCAGGTTCCAGGACAGCGTCGAGTAGTAGAGGGTGAACAGGAAGGGCACCTGCGTGACGGCGATCATGAAGATCAGCGCCGGCAGCAGCGGTCCGCGCCGGCGCCAGCCCTCGGCGCGGCTCACGCCGACCTCCTGCGCGGCCCGGATCTTGCGGACCCGTTCGGCCACCGCTCCCCTACCGGCGTCCGATTCGGTTTCAGCAGTCAGTGTCATCACTTCTCCTGATAGCTCTTGCCGACGACCTCGGCGTACTTCTGCGATTGATCCATGGCCGCGTCGACCGACTGCTGTCCGGCGATGGCGGCGCTGATCTGCTGGCTGACCCGGGTGCCGAGATCCTGGAACTCGGGTATGCCCACGAACTGCACGCCGGTGTACGGAACCGGTTGCACCGTCGGCTTGTTCGGCGTCGCATTGGTGATCGACTGCAACGTCAACGGGCCGTAGGACTTCGAGATCGCCTCGTACTGCGGCAACTGGGTATACGTAGAGGTCCGGCTGCCCGGTGGCACCCGGGCCCAGCCGAGCTTCTCACCGACCAGCTTCATGTACTCCTTGCTGGTCATCCACGAGATGAACTTCCATGCGCCGTCGGGGTTCTTGGCCGCCTTGGGGATGCCCAGCGCCCAGGTGTAGAGCCAACCCGAGTTGGGCTTCTCGACGATCGGGGCGGGCAGGTACCCGATCTTGCCGACGAGGTCTGGGTAAGTCTTGGGATCCTCGAGGACCGACACCGCCGACGTCGCGTCGTACCACATCGCCGTCTGGCCCTGACCGAAGAGGTTGGCGCACTCCTGGAAACCCGTTGACGACGCGCCCAATTCACCGGACTTCTTGATGGTGTCGACGTAGAAGTTGACGGCGTTCTTGACCTGCGGGCTGTTGAGCTGCGCGTTCCACTTGTCGTCGAACCACCGTCCGCCGAAGGTGTTGATGACGGTGTCCAGCGGTGCCAGGATCTCCCCCCAGCCGGGCTTGCCGCGCAGGCAGATTCCCGCGCGGTTGCTCGTCTTCAGCTTGTCGGCCCAGCCGGCGACCTCCTGCCATGTGGGCTGGTAGCTCGGATCCGGATTGATCGTGATGCCGGCCTGCTGGAAAATGTCCTTGCGGTACATCAGGAACGACGACTCGCCGTAGAACGGCACCGAGTACATGTTGCCCTCGTAGGACAGCGAGTCCCGCAGCGACGGGATGAAGTCGTCGAGGTCGTAGCCGGGCGTGTTCTTCGCGTAGTCCGAGAGATTAAGCAGCCAGCCATCTTTCGCCCACTGCGGGGTCTCGAAGTTGCTGATCATCGCGACGTCGAACTGGCTGCCCCCCATCGCGGTCGACATGGTGATCTTCGCCCGCGCCTGGTTCTCCGACAGCGAGATGAACTTCAGCTTGACGCCGGGATTGGCCTTCTCGAACTCCGGTGACAGCTTCTGCGCATCCGTCATCTGCGAGTTGGACACCAGCGCGATGGTCACCTCGTTCGCCGACGTCCCCAGGCTGCCGGCCCCCGAACAGCCCGCCGTCACCAGCAGACCGGCGGCGGCGGTGCATACCCCCAGCTTGCGTAGCACCGTTCGTGTCGCTCTCATCTTCACCCCACTCCTCCTGATCACTGATTCACAAGCCAACGTGCGCAATCGATGTCGCATACCAACAGCTTGGCCAGCCCGCCGCGCAACGCAGCCAGGGTCGCCTGGTGCTTGGGCGGTCCGCTGCACACCAGAATGGTCTTGGCGCAGTTGCGGATGTCCTCCAGTGGCACCGACACCGCGCGGTGCGCCAACTCCGTGACGACGGGCGCGCCGTTGGCGTCGAAGAACCGGCCGCCGATCTCGCCGACGGCACCGAGTGAGACCAGTTCGTCGAGCATCCTGGTATCCAGGAAGCTGCCCTCGAACAGGGTCGTGGAGGTGCTGACCGACCCGACGCCGAACAGCATGGTGTCGGCCCGCCGACCGGCCTCCAGCGTCCGCGAGATGACCGAGTCGCTGCGCATCGACACCACCGTCGACGGGTCGGCGTAGAGCGGCGCGGGCAGTCGCATTGCGTTGGCGCGCAACATATCTGCTCCGCGACTGAGGATGAACTCCATCCCGGTCTGATAGGCGGCGGTCGACATCGCGCCGTCGAGTTGGACGACCGTGCGGCAGCTCGCGACGCCGGGGGTGAGCGCGGTGACGGCGGCGACCTGTTCGGGCCCCCAGGTGAATCCGAGGACGTCGTTCTCGGAGAGGCGGCGCATGAGCAGCGCTCCCGCCGCGCGGCCTAGATGCCCACTGACGACGGCCTCGGTCAGACCGAACCGCTCTTCGATCAACCGTTCCTCGTCGGCGTGCAGGTCGTCCTTCAACGTCGGCGGCACGACGACCTCGATGCGCACCAGCCCCCTGGCCTTGGCCCTGGCGATCAACCGACCGGCCGTCGGGCGCGAGACGCCGAGCTTGCCGGCGATCTCCGCCTGCGTCAGCCCATCGAGGTAGTAGAGGGTGGCGGCCCGCAGCGCGAGGCGGAGGTCCTCCGGTGTCACCCGGCCCTGGGGGCCCGCGTCGGCCGCCGACTCGGCCACCTGGCCGTTCGACGTCGTCGTCGAGGTCGAGAGCGCCACCGTCGCGCCACCGCCTTCCGTCCCATCGTGAGCGAATGCTCAGGGGTGCGTGCAGATGATCATCACGCTAACATCTAAATGTGACCCACACAACACTGTCAGTTTCCCCACGAGATCGTGGTCGATTGCGCGCGGCGGCCGCCGGTACGGCGTTCGGCGCGCACCCGGCGCCGGGTAGCGTCTCGACGGTGGTGCAGCCGTCATGAAACTCGACAACGCGTCCCTGGCCGAGATCCCCATCGCGAAGCCGTCCTACGACCGCAGCGAGATCGGGATCGGCATCGTCCACTTCGGCGTCGGCGGATTCCACCGCGCGCACCAGGCGATGTACCTCGACCGCCTGCTCGAGGCGGGCAAGGCACGCGAGTGGGGCATCTGCGGGGTCGGCGTGCTGCCGGGTGATCGCAGGATGGCCGACGTCATGGCCGACCAGGACTGCCTCTACACACTCATCCTGATGAACCCCGACGGCAGCCGCGACGCGCGCGTCATCGGATCCATCGTCGACTACCGCTACGCGCCAGCGGATCCCGAGTCCGTCGTCGAACTGATCGCCGCGCCGACCACGCGCATCGTCTCGCTGACGATCACCGAGGGCGGCTACGTGATCGACAACGCAGGCCCGGACAGCGTCTTCGGGTTGGTGACCGCGGCCCTCGCGCGGCGCCGGGAGCGCGGGTTGCCGTCGCCGACCATCGTGTCCTGCGACAACATCGAGGGCAACGGCGACGTCGCACGCCAGGCGTTCACCGCCTACGCCGCCACGGCGCACCCCGACCTCGTCGACTGGATGACCGAACACACGCGCTTCCCCAACTCGATGGTCGACCGCATCACGCCGGTCACCACCCCCGACGTGATCGAGAGTCTGGCCGCCGAATACGGCGTCGACGACCAGTGGCCCGTCGCCGCGGAGCCGTTCACGGCCTGGGTGCTCGACGACGACTTCTCCGACGGCCGTCCCCCGTACGAGGACGTGGGCGTGCTCCTCGTCGAGGACGTCACGCCGTACGAGCTGATGAAGCTGCGCCTGCTCAACGCGGGCCATCAAGCCCTCTGCTACTTCGCCTACCTGGCCGGCTACCGACTGGTCGCCGACGCCGCCGGCGACCCGCTGTTCGCCGAATTCCTGCGCCAGTACATGGATGACGAGGCGACGCCGACACTTCGACCCGTGCCGGGCATCGACCTGCCCGAGTTCAAGAAGACGGCGATCGACCGCTTCGCCAACCCCAGCGTGCGCGACACCATCGTCCGGCTCTGCTACGGCTCCTCGGACCGCATCCCGCAGTGGCTGGTCCCCGTCATCAGGGAGAACCTGAAGAGCGGTGCGCCCGTGCGACTCTCGGCGGCCGTCGTTGCCAGCTGGGCACGCTACGCCGAGGGCGTCGACGAACAGGGCGAGCCCATCGACGTGCAGGACCAGCTCGCGGATACCCTTGTCCCGCTTGCCAAGTCACAGCTCGAGCACCCCACCGCCTTCATCGAGAACACCGCGCTGTTCGGTGACCTGGCCACGCAGCAGCGCTTCGTCGATGCCTACCTGTGGGCACTGGACTCGCTGCACCGCGACGGCGCCCGCGCGACGCTCGAAGCACTGGTGGCAGGCACGTCGTGACCCGCGCACTGGTCATCGGCGAGGCGCTCATCGACATCGTCGAGCGCGAGGGTCGCGTGCAGGGCGAACACGTCGGGGGCAGTCCCCTCAACGTCGCCGTCGGCCTCGGCCGGCTCGATCGCGACGTCGACTTCCTCACCCACATCGCCGACGACGAGCGCGGCCGCCGCATCGTCGACTACGTGCAGGCCTCCGGCGTGCGGCTCGCGCCGGGGAGCATCAGCGCGCAGCGCACGCCGACCGCCGCGGCGTCGATCGACGACACCGGTGCGGCGACCTACACGTTCGACATCGACTGGCAGCTGTCGGGCACGCCAGAGGTGGCTCCCCCGCTCATCGCACACACCGGTTCGATCGCCGGCTTCCTCGACCCCGGTTGCCTCGCGACGGCGGCGCTGATCGACGCCTACCGGCTGGGCGCGACGATCTCGTTCGACCCCAACGTGCGGCCCGCGCTGATCGACGACCGCGAGCGGGCCATCGCCCGCATCGACCGGCTCGTCGAGAAGGCCGACGTCGTCAAGGCCAGCGACGAGGACCTGCGCTGGATCGACCCGGTCCGCAGCCCCGAGCAGGTCGCGACGGCCTGGCAGTCGCTCGGTCCGTCGATCGTCGCCGTCACGATGGGCGGCGACGGCGCCTTCGCGGTGTGCGCGGCCGGGTTGGTGCGCGTCGAGGCCCGCCACGTCGAGGTCGTCGACACCGTCGGTGCGGGCGACTCCTTCATGGCGGGCCTCGTCGACGCGCTCTGGTCACTGAACCTGCTGGGCGCCGACAAGCGCAGGGATCTGGCCGGCATCGACGTCGACACGGTCGCCGACGTGCTGCGCGCGGCGACCCTCGCCTCGGCGATCACCGTTGCCCGCGCGGGGGCCGACCTGCCCGATCGCGCCGCGCTCACGTCGGCGTCGTCGCTGTGAGCCATACTGGGTCATGCGTTCCATCTGGAAGGGTTCCGTCGCGTTCGGCCTGGTGAACGTGCCGGTCAAGGTCTACAGCGCCACCGAGGACCATGACATCAAGTTCCACCAGGTCCACGCCAAGGACAACGGCCGCATCCGTTACAAGCGGGTGTGCGAGGTGTGCGGTGAGGTGGTCGAATACCGCGACATCGCCAAGGCGTACGACTCCGACGACGGTCAGACGGTGATCATCACCGACGAGGACATCGCGACGCTGCCCGAGGAACGCAGCCGCGAGATCGAGGTCATCGAGTTCATCCCCGCCGAGCAGCTCGACCCGATGATGTACGACAAGAGCTACTTCCTGGAGCCCGACTCCAAGTCGTCGAAATCCTATGTCCTGCTTGCCAAGACGCTCGCCGAGACCGACCGCGTCGCGATCGTGCACTTCGCGCTGCGCAACAAGACGCGGCTGGCAGCGTTGCGCGTCAAGGACTTCAGCAAGCGCGACGTCATGGTGATCCAGACGCTGCTGTGGCCCGACGAGATCCGCGACCCCGACTTCCCCGTGCTCGACCAGAAGGTCGACATCAAGCCCGCCGAGCTGAAGATGGCCGGTCAGGTCGTCGAGTCGATGACCGACGACTTCCACCCCGATCAGTTCCGCGACGACTACCAGGAGCAGCTGCACGAACTGGTGCAGGCGAAACTCGAAGGCGGCGAAGCGTTTACGACCGAGGAGCCCGAACCGGAGAACCTCGACGAGACCGACGACGTGTCCGACCTGCTGGCCAAGCTCGAGGCCAGCGTGAAGGCCCGCCAGGCCGGCGGCGGCTCCACGGCCGACGACGAGCCCGCCGAGCAGGCCCCCGCCAAGAAGACGGCAGCCAAGAAGACCGCGGCCAAGAAGGCGCCCGCGAAGAAGACCGCGGCCAAGAAGGCACCCGCGAAGAAGGCCGCCGCCAAGAAGTAATTCTCCCGGCGAGCAGTCGCGAAAGTGCGCAAACCTGCGGCGTGTCGCGCACATTTGTGACTGCTCGCGGGGAATCGGGACAAAAATAGAACGTGTTCTAGTAGCGTCTGCGGCGTGATTCTCGACAGGTTCAGGCTCGACGATCAGGTCGCCGTCGTCACGGGTGCGGGACGCGGCCTCGGGGCGGCGATGGCGGTGGCCTTCGCCGAGGCGGGCGCCGACGTGCTGATCGCCGCGCGTACGCAATCCCAGCTCGACGAGGTGGCCGAACAGATTCGCGCGACCGGCCGCCGCGCCCACGTCGTGGCGGCCAACCTCGCGCACCCGGACGACACCGCCGCGCTGGCCGCGCAGGCGGTGGAGGCGTTCGGCCGACTAGACGTCGTCGTCAACAACGTCGGCGGGACCATGCCCGCGCCATTGCTCGACACCTCGACGAAGGAGCTGCGCGACGCGTTCGCCTTCAACGTCGCGACGGCGCACGCGCTGACGACCGCGGCCGTTCCGCTGATGCTCGAGCACTCCGGTGGCGGCAGCATCGTCAACATCACCTCCACGATGAGCCGCGTCTCCGGCCGGGGCTTTGCCGCCTACGGCACCGCGAAGGCCGCACTCGCGCACTACACCCGGCTGTCGGCGCTGGACCTCGCCCCGCGGATCCGGGTGAACGCTATCGCCCCCGGCTCGATTCTCACCTCGGCGCTCGACATCCTGGCCAGCAACGACGAGCTGCGAAAGCCGATGGAGGAGGCCACGCCGCTGCGACGTCTCGGCGATCCGCTCGACATCGCCGCGGCCGCCGTCTACCTCGCCTCCCCCGCCGGCAGCTACCTGACGGGCAAGACCCTCGAGGTCGACGGCGGCATCACCCACCCCAACTTCGGCTTCCCCATCCCGGATCTGTGAGGACCACGTGAGCATCAAGGTAGCCGCCGTCGGCACGGGCAACGTCGGCAAGCACGCGTTGGCCCAGCTGATCACCGATTCCCGCTTCGAGCTGACCGGGGTGTGGGTGTCCTCGGACGCCAAGGCCGGCAAGGACGCGGGAGAGCTTGCCGGACTTGGGGTTTCGACCGGTGTCGCGGCGACCACCGACCTGGACGCCATCCTCGCCGCGACACCGGAGTGCGTGGTCTACACGGCGATGGCCGACAACCGGCTCGTCGAGGCGCTCGAGGACTACCGTCGCCTCCTCGCCGCGGGCGTCAACGTCGTCGCGAGTGCCGCGGTGTTCCTGCAATACCCCTGGGGCACACTGCCTCCCGAGATGATCGCCCCCATCGAGGAGGCCGCCGCCGAGGGTGGGGCCAGCATCTTCGTCAACGGCATCGATCCCGGTTTCGCGAACGATCTGCTCCCGATGGCCCTGGCGGGCACGTGCCAGAGCATCGAGCAGGTGCGCTGCATGGAGATCATCAACTACGACACCTACGACAGCGCCACCGTGATGTTCGACGTCATGGGCTTCGGCCGGCCGCTGGACGAAGTCCCCATGCTGTTGCAACCGGGGGTGCTGAGCCTGGCGTGGGGCTCGGTCGTGCGTCAACTCGCTGCGGGCCTTGGCATTTCGCTCGACGAGGTGACCGAGGTGTACACCCGCGTGCCCGCGCCCGAAGCCTTCGACATCGCGTCGGGCCACGTCGCCGAGGGCACCGCGGCGGCCCTGCGCTTCGAGGTGCGCGGCATGCTCGGCGGCACCCCCGTCGTCGTGCTCGAACACGTCACCCGGCTACGCGACGATCTGTGCCCGGAGTGGCCGCAGCCCGCCCAGCCCGGCGGGTCCTACCGCATCGAGATCACCGGCGAACCCAGCTATGCGGTCGACCTCCGGCTGAGCAGCGCGCACGGCGACCACAACCACGCGGGCCTGGTGGCCACCGCCGCCAGAGTCGTCAACGCCATCCCCGAGGTGATCGCCGCAGCCCCCGGAATCCGCACGACGCTCGACCTTCCCCTGGTCACCGGAAATGGGTTGTACGCTGGACATTGATGGTCTGTTCACCTAGTTAGGGGTCCGTCATGCGCGTGCGTCGCCTGCTCGTCGTGGTCGCTTCCACGGGCGCCCTGGTGACGCTCTCCGCCGCTCCGGCAGCGTCGGCCGACCCCAGCGACGGCTCCAATCCGCCGCCGTGCACGAGCGTGGGCGGCGGCACGACCACCGGCACCAACCTCACGACCTGTCAGTCGCCGGGCAACGTCCAGATCACCGCGGGCGCACCCGACGTGGCGTCGTCCCTGTACCCCTGGGACGACGACTTCTTCGGTCCGGCCTTCATCATCGGCGGCAACGGCGGCGGCTTCCACGGCGGTGGCGGCGGCGGTGCAGCTGGCGGCGGCGGCGGTGCGACCGGTGGCGGTGGCGGTGGCGGGCATCACTAGCCCCAAGTAGCCCGCCCGTTAGGTTTCGGCTAACCTAACTTTTCTATTCGACCCACCGGATAGAAGGGGCGGAGTTGGCGTTCACCATCAGGGCACCGCAACGCGCCACCGCGCTGCTGCTCGGTCCGGCCTTCGTGGCCGCCATCGCCTACGTCGATCCCGGCAACGTGGCCGCGAACGTCAGCGCCGGCGCGCAGTTCGGCTTCCTGCTGGTGTGGGTCATCATCGTGGCGAACGTCATGGCGGGCCTGGTGCAGTACCTGTCGGCGAAGCTCGGCCTGGTGACCGGACGCACGCTCCCCGAGGCCGTCGCCCAGGGCACCGGCACCCGCACCAGGGTCGCCTACTGGCTGCAGGCCGAATTGGTGGCCATGGCCACCGATCTCGCCGAGGTGGTGGGCGGCGCGATCGCGCTGTACCTGTTGTTCGGGCTGCCGCTACTGATCGGCGGTGTCATCACCGGCGTGGTGTCGTTGCTGCTGCTCGCGATCCAGAACCGCCGCGGCCAGCAGGTCTTCGAGCGCGTCGTCACCGGACTGCTGCTCGTCATCGCCATCGGCTTCCTCGCCAGCGTGGTCGTCGAACCGCCCGCCGCGGGCGACGTGCTGGGCGGCGTCGTCCCGCGCTTCGACGGTCCGGAGAGCGTCCTGCTCGCCACCGCGATGCTCGGCGCGACCGTCATGCCGCACGCCGTCTACCTGCACTCCGCGCTCGCCCGCGACCGCCATGGCCACGCCGAGGCGGGCGCCCCGCGACAGCGGTTGCTGCGGGCCACCCGCTGGGACGTCGGGCTCGCCATGCTGGTGGCGGGTGCGGTCAACCTGGCCATGCTGCTCGTCGCGGCGACCAACCTGCAGGGCATGGGCGGCACGGATTCCATCGAGGGCGCCTACTCCGCCGTGCAGGGCACCCTCGGCCACGTCGTCGCGCTGTTCTTCGCCATCGGCCTGCTCGCCTCCGGGCTCGCCTCCACCTCGGTCGGCGCCTACGCCGGGGCGATGATCATGCAGGGCCTGCTCCACAGGTCCTACCCGCTGCTGCTGCGGCGGCTCGTCACGCTCGTTCCGGCCCTCGTCGTGCTGGCACTCGGCGTCGACGCCAGCCGGGTGCTGGTGCTCTCCCAGGTGGTGCTGTCGTTCGGCATACCGTTCGCCCTGGTGCCGCTCATCCGGCTGACCAGCAACCGGACGCTGATGGGCGCCGACGTCAACGGGCGCATCACCACCGGCCTCGGATGGATCGTCGCCGCAATCATTAGTGTGCTGAACGTGGTCCTCATCTATCTGACAGTCACCGGCTGAATGCAGCCCTACTTCGCGTACGGGTCGAACCTGAACGTGACGCAGATGGCGCGACGCTGTCCCGACGCCAGGGATCCCCGGCCGGCAACGCTGGCCGACCACGACTGGCTCATCAACGAACGCGGCGTCGCCACCATCGAACCCCTCGACGGCGCCGAGGTGCACGGCGTCCTGTGGCAGGTCAGCGACGACGACCTCGTCGTGCTCGACAGCGCCGAGGGCGTGCCGGTGCGCTACCGCCGCGACCGGCTGACGGTGCAGACCGCCGCGGGCCCCCAGGAAGCCTGGGTGTACGTGGACCACCGCGTCGAACCGGGCCCACCCCGCGAGGGCTATCTGGAGCGCATCATCGACGGCGCGCGCCATCACGGGCTGCCGCCGCGCTGGCTCGACTTCCTCCGCCGCTGGGACCCGGTGCACTGGCCACGCCAGCTGCCACCGACGGATCTGCCTGCGCCGCAATCGCTTTCGGAGCTGCTCGACGAGCCGGGCGTCGTCGAGGACAGCACGCTGCGCTCGCGCTTCGGCTTCCTCGCCATCCACGGCGGCGGTTTGGAGCGGATGACCGACGTGATCGCCGAGCGCGCGGCACGGGCGGCGGATGCGTCGGTGTACGTCGTGCGCCACCCGAAGGACTACCCCCACCACCTGTCGTCCTCGGCGTACCGGGCGGGCGAGTCCAACCTGCTCGACGCATTCCTGGACCACGTCGACGTCGTGGTGTCCCTGCACGGGTACGGCCGCGTCGGCCGCACGATGCAGTTGCTGGCCGGTGGCGGCAACCGGGAGTTGGCCGCCCACCTCGCGACCCACGTGACCGTGCCCGGCTACGAGGTGGTCACCGACCTCGACGCCATCCCGAGGGAGCTGCGTGGCCTGCACCCGAACAACCCCGTCAACCGCGCCAGGCGGGGTGGGGCCCAGTTGGAGTTGACGCCGCGGGTGCGCGGAATCAGCCCTCGCAGCGGACCCGTCGGCGACGACGGGCTGTGCGCCGCGACGTCGGCGCTCGTCGCCGGCCTGATCGATGCCGCGCGCACCTGGCCGTCAGCGCAGCGGTGACGGCGTCGAACCCAGTTCGCTCAGTGCCGACGGCAAGTCGTCGGACTGGGGCAGACCGGTCGTGCCGCACGCGCGCATGACGCGTCGCAGCGCCGGACCCGCCACCAGCCGCCAGCGCACGCCGTTGCGCGCGCAGCCGTGGTCGACGCGGTGCAGCACCGCCAGCGCGGGCGCTCCGAAGAAGTCGACCGTGCTGGTGTCCAGGACCAGGGTGCCCGCGATCGCGACGTGCCGCTCGACGTAACCGGCCAGTCGCCCGGCGTTGCTCGCGTCGACCTCCCCATGCACGCACAGGACCAGGGATCGAGGCGCGCGGACGGCGGTGACGCCTGCTCGACCCCACTGTTCGTCGACCCCGACGGACGTGGGATCGGGGCGGTAGAGCCGACACGTGCCAATGGTGGTCATCGCGACCCCCTGACCTCGAAGAACGGGCATGTGGACCGCCGGGTGCTCGACGTAGGGGCAACCTACAACGGATTCCGCACCTCGATGTCCGGATTCGCCAACAGCACCAAAGCTCGACGGTGACGTCAATACGGGCCGGCAAACGGCAGACGGCGACGGATTTCGTCGCCGTGGTTACTCCTCGATCGCCAGCACCGGCGTCGGGCGCCGGAACGCCCTGGTGACGACGAGCAGCCAGACGAAGCCCAGCGCCAACCAGATCAGGCCCACCTCGCGTGTCAGCGGGGTCAGGCTCGTCCACAACCACACGGTCAGCGCGAAGCCGATCAGTGGCAGGAGCAGGTTGTTGACGACGTTCCGCTGACGCTCGTCGACGAAGTAGTGCTTGATGACGGTCAGGTTGACCGCCGAAAACGCCACTAGCGCACCGAAACTCACGATCGAGGCCAGGAAGTCGAGCTTGATCCAGATGGCGGCCAGGGAGACAACCGACACCACCAGGATCGCGAACGTCGGCGTGGAGAACCTCGCCGAGACGTGGCCGAACACCCGACGCGGCATGATGCCGTCGCGTCCCATCGCGTACAGGATCCGGGCCACCGACGCCTGCGAGGTCAACGCCGAGCCGAACGCGCCCGCGATGTAGGCCGCGGTGAAGAACGTGTTGAGGAATTGCCCGCCGGCCGCGGTCATGACGTCCAGCGACCCGGAGTCGACGTCGGCGAAGTGATTGGACGGGAACACCAGCTGCGAGACGTAGGCGAGCAGGAAGAAGATGACGCCGCAGACCACGGTGGCGATCATGATCGCCCTTGGCACGCTGCGGGTCGGGTCCTTCGCCTCCTCCGACAGGGTCGAGACCGCGTCGAAGCCGAGGAACGACAGACACAGGATCGCCGCACCCGCGAACACCGGCTGGATCCCGGCCGTCGTGCCGTCGCCGGTGAAGGGGGCCATCAGGTTGACGTTGCCCAGCTTGTTGATCGTCATGAAGGACATCACGACGAACACGACGATGAAGATGATCTGCACCGCCAGCAGCAGGAAGTTGGCCCGCGCCACCGACACGATGCCCACGACGTTGAGCACCGTCACCAGGACGATCGAGGCCAGCACGAACACCCAGGCGGGTACGGCGGGGATCGCCGCCGCCAGGTAGATCCCGATGACCAGGTAGTTCAGCATCGGCAAGAAGAGGTAGTCCAGCAGCAGCGACCAGCCGGCCAGGAAGCCGACCGGCGCCCCGAACGTGCGCTGGGTGTAGGCGTAGGTCGAACCCGCGACGGGGAACGCCGCCGACATCCTGGCGTAGGACCTCGCCGTGAACACCATCGCGGCGAGGGTCACCAGGTAGGCGACCGACAGCCGACCACCCGTGAGCTGGGTGACGATGCCATAGGTGGTGTACACCGTCAGCGGCACCATGTAGACCATGCCGAACAGCACCAGGGCAGGCACCCCGAGCGCGCGCTTGAGATGGCCTTCGGTCTCGACTGTCGTCGTCGTCACTTCTGCCGACACTGGCATTCCCTTCCTAGGGTGAGTAGGCGAGTTCGCCCCGCACGTACGTGCCGAGGACGCGGACGGTGGGGAGTTCATGGGGCGGGACGTGGCGCGGATCGCGCTCCAGCCAGAGCAGGTCGGCGCTGGCGCCGACCTCCAGGCGGCCCCAGGTCCGTTCGGCGAACGCCTGCTCGGCGACGCCCGCCGTGTAGGCGGTGAGCGCCCGTTCGATGCCGAGGATCTCCTCGGGGGTCCACCCACCCTCGGGCTCGCCCTCCGGCGTGCGCCGCGAGACCCCGATCGCGATGCCGTCCAGCGGCGCCCCCGACGACACCGGCCAGTCCGAGCCGAGGGCCAGGGGCGCACCCGAGTCGGCGAGCGTCCGCATCCGGTACTGCCGGTCCGCGCGCTCGACGCCGAGGCGCGGGATGGTCAGCACCGTCATCAACGCATCCATCTGCGCCCACAGGGGTTGCATGCACGGAATCACGCCGAGGTTGGCGAAGCGGGCGAGGTCGGCGTCG
Source organism: Mycolicibacterium madagascariense (assembly GCF_010729665.1). Taxonomy (NCBI): domain Bacteria; kingdom Bacillati; phylum Actinomycetota; class Actinomycetes; order Mycobacteriales; family Mycobacteriaceae; genus Mycobacterium; species Mycolicibacterium madagascariense. The sequence goes on from NZ_AP022610.1 coordinate 4,791,396, forward strand.
TCGACGAGCTGCACGTGCGCGATCACCGGGCGGCGGTCGCGCGGACCGTTGCTCTCGATCGCATGCTCGATGGCGTCGAGCGCCTGGCGGACCGCGGCGTCGCCGATGGCGTGGATGTGGATCTGCAGGCCGAGGGCATCGACCCGGGCGGCCGCCTGCGCCAGGCTGTCGCCCTCCCACACCCGCATGCCGTGCTCGTGAAGTCCCGAGCAGTATGGCGCCAGCAGCGCACCCGTCTCGTTCTCCACGACGCCGTCGGCGAAGAACTTCACGGTGTTGGCGGTCAGGAAGGGTGAGCCGAGTTCGTCGACCCGGCGGTGCGCCTCGGCGAACCCGTCCAGCTGCGAGTCGAAGTGCCGCGGATCGGCGTACTGGGCCAGGTTGAACCTGATGCGCAGTGCTCCCCGTCGGGCGGCTTCGAGGTAGGTGTCGACGTCACCGGGCTCGACCCAGGCGTCCTGCACCCACGTCACGCCCCTGGCCAGGTAGTAGTCGGCGGCGGTGCCGAGTGCGGCGATCCGGGTGTCCTCGTCGCGGGGTGGCACCACGGCCGTCACCAGGTCGACGGCACCCCACTCCCGCAGTGTGCCGAGCACCGAACCGTCGGCGCGGTGCGGGATCTCACCGAGCACCGGATCGGGGGTGTCGGCGGTGATGCCCGCGCGTTCGAGGGCGACCGAATTGACCCACATCGTGTGGTAGTCCCAGGCGCGCAGGGCGACCGGCCGGTCGGGCACGGCCTCGTCCAGCCAGCGCGCGTCGAAGAGGCCGCCCTCGGCGAGGCTGCCGTCGTAGGACGCGCCGACGATCCACTCCTCGTCGGGGTTCGCCTCGGCGTACTTGCGCACCTCGGCGACGATCTCCTCGACCGAACTGCACGGCCGTACCGCCGGTCCGACGAACTCGAGCCCGCCGAGCAGCGGGTGGGCGTGACCGTCGCCGAACGACGGCATCAGGAAGCCGCCGCCGAGATCGACCTCGACGGTGTCGGCGTGCTCGGCTGCCGACGCCAGGGCAGCGTCGCCGACGGCCGCGATGACGTCACCCTCGACGAGAAGTGCGCCGACCGTTGCCCCCGAGCTACCCATCCACACGGTTCCGTCGTGAAACAGCGTTCTCGCCACGGGTTGGCACCTTACGCGGGGTCCGCTACGACGCAATGCGTAACCGGAGCAAAAGACACCCATCCGTCGTCCCGGCAGCATCGAATGCCTGTCGTGCAACGTGATGTGCTCAGCGGACGGTCCGTCGCCGTCGTCGGCAGTGGCGTTGCGGGCCTGGTGGCGGCCTACGTCCTGTCGGCCCGAAACCGGGTGACGCTCTACGAGGCCGACGACCGGCTCGGCGGCCACGCCCACACCCACGTCCTCGACCGCGGCGACGGCCGCGTCGTCGCCGTCGACTCCGCGTTCCTGGTGCACAACGACCGGACCTATCCGACGCTGTGCCGGCTGTTCGCCGAGCTGGGCATCGCCACCCTCGAGACGGACATGTCGATGTCCGTCCGCGACGACCGAATCGGCCTCGAGTACGCCGGCGCCAGGGGCATCGGCGGACTGTTCCCCGCGCCGACCAACCTCGTGCGTCCGCGCTATCTGCGAATGCTGTTGGACGTCAAGCGGTTTCACCGTGAGGCGACGCGACTGCTCGACGGCCAGGACGACGACGAGACACTCGACGCCTTCCTGGCGCGGCTCGCCTTCTCGCCGTACTTCGTGGAGCACTTCATGACCCCGCTCGTCGCCGCCGTGTGGTCGTGCGCCCCCGCCGACGCGCTGGCCTACCCCGCGCGGTACCTGTTCGTCTTCCTTCGACACCACGGCATGCTGTCGGTGTTCGGTTCGCCGACGTGGCGGACGGTGGCGGGCGGATCGGCGACCTACGTCCACGCCATCGCGCAGCGGATCGACGAGATCGCGGTGGCGACGCCGGTGCGCGCCGTGCGGCGGACGTCCGACGGCGTGGAGGTCACCGCCGCCGCCGCCACCCCGAGGCACTTCGACGCCGCCGTCGTCGCGACCCATCCCGATCAGGCGCTGCAGATGCTCACCGAGCCGACCGCCGCCCAGCGGGCCGTCCTCGGCGCCATCACCTACTCCACCAACCACGCTCAGCTCCACACCGACGAGTCGGTGCTGCCGCGACGGACTCGCGCCCGCGCGTCCTGGAACTACCTGGCGGCACCGGATGCCGACGGGGTCGTGGTGACCTACGACGTCAGCCGGCTGATGCGATTGCCGGGGCCCGAGCGCTTCCTGGTCACCCTCGGTGGCCGCGACCGCGTCGACCCCGCCTCGGTCATCGCCGAGATGACCTACCAACACCCGCTCTACACCCGCGCGTCCGTGGCCGCCCAACGGCTCTTGCCGACCATCGACGACGACCGGCTCGCCTTCGCCGGCGCCTATCACGGCTGGGGTTTCCACGAGGACGGTGCCGCGTCGGGCGTGCGCGCCGCGCAACGGCTCGGTGCGGCGTGGACCGCCGCTTCCCGTCAGGCGCAGGTGTCATGCTGACCGCCCTGTATCGCACGCGTGTCACGCACATGCGGCGGGCACCGGTGCGGCACTACTTCGAGCAGCGCGGCTACAGCTGGTACGTCGACCTCGACGACCTGCCGACGCTGCCGCGGTGGTTACAGCCCTTCGCGAGATTCGAAGCTATTGATCACCTTTCACCCACCGGCACCGACGACGACTCGCTGCGGGCCAGGGTCGACCACTACCTCGCCGGGCACGGCATCGCGCTGCCCGGCGGCACCGTCACTGCGCTGCTTCAGGCCCGGGTCCTCGGGTACGTGTTCAATCCACTCACCGTCTTCTGGTGTCACGACGCACAGGGCGTGCTGCGCCACGTCATCGCCGAGGTCCACAACACCTACGGCGGCAGGCACGCCTACCTGCTTCCGCCGACGGGCGGTCGGCCCGCCGCCGTGAAGAAGGCGCTCTACGTCTCGCCGTTCAACGACGTCGACGGCTACTACCTGGTGCGGGTGCCCAAACCCGGTGTCGCACTGGACATGACGATCTCGCTGCACCGCGAGAACAAGCCGGCGTTCGTCGCCACCATGCAGGGCGTGCGGCGCAAGCCCTCCACCCTGAACATCCTGCGGCTGCAGCTGAGTTCGCCGCTGGCTCCGCTGTCCGGCGCGATGTGGATCCGCATTCAGGGCATCACGCTGTGGGCGCGACGCGTGCCCGTCGTTCCCCGCACGCCGTCGGTCGAGCGCGAAAGGGTCGATCAACTGTGACGATCAACGCCACCGGAAGCGTTACCGCCGCGGTGGATTCGACCCTCTGGCCGTCGGTCGCACGCGTTCCGCGCGGGCCCCTCAGCATCGCGACCGCCAGAGTGGCCGAGTCCTTCCTGCGGCGCGCGGCCGCGAGACTGCCGCTGCGCCTGCGCTATCCGGACGGCACCGTGGTCGGCGCCGCCGATCCCACCCTGCCGACGATGGACGTCCACCGGCCCGCCGCGCTGTTCCGGCGCGTGGGCAGGTCGGGGCTGATCGGGTTCGGCGAGTCCTACATGGCCGGCGAATGGGGTTCCGACGACCTGGCGGGACTGCTCACCGTCTTCGCCGACTCGATGGCCGACCTCGTTCCCCCTGCGCTGCAATGGCTTCGGCCGCTGGCGGTCGTGCGACACCCGCGGACGATGGTCAACAGCCTGACGCAGGCCAGGGACAACGTGGCCGAGCACTACGACCTGTCCAACGACCTCTTCGCTCAGTTCCTCGACGCCAGCATGACCTACTCCAGCGCGCTGTTCGAAGATGCCCAACCCGGGTGGTCGGCACTCGAGGACGCCCAGCATCGCAAGATCGACCGACTGCTCGACGCGGCGCGGGTCGGTCCCGGCTGCCGCGTCCTCGAAATCGGCACGGGCTGGGGCGAACTGTGCATCCGCGCCGCCGCCCGCGGGGCGCAGATCGACTCCATCACGCTCTCGGCCCAGCAGCAGCACCTCGCTCGCGAGCGGGTCGCGGCCGCGGGGCTGTCGGCGGCGGTGAACGTCGAGCTCAAGGACTATCGCGAGGTCGAGGGACGCTACGACGCCGTCGTCTCGGTCGAGATGGTCGAGGCCGTCGGATACCGCTTCTGGCCCACCTACTTTCACACCCTGGACCGGCTGGTGTCCCCCGGCGGTCGGGTCGCGATCCAGGCCATCACGATGCCCCACGATCGAATGCTGCGGTCCCGCAACACCTATACGTGGATCCAGAAGTACATCTTCCCCGGCGGGATGATCCCGTCGGTGGAGGCGATCGTCGGCGTGACCGAGCGCGAGACGCGACTGCGCACCGTCGGCATGCTGTCGCTGCGACCGCACTACGCGGAGACGCTGCGGCTGTGGCGCGAGCGCTTCGTCGCCAACCGAGACGCGGTGTCGGCGTTGGGGTTCGACGCCGTGTTCCAGCGGATGTGGGAGTTGTACCTGGCCTACTCCGAGGCCGGCTTCCGCTCGGGCTACCTCGACGTGTACCAGTGGACCTTCGCCCCGACGGGTGCCTCGTGAACGTCGTCGCCGTCTCGGTCGCCGCGTTGGTCGGCCTGCTCGTCGTCTACGGGGCCACCTTCCTCGTCGGGCGTCGCATCGGCCGTTACAACGTCGTCGACGTGACGTGGGGCGCCGGCTTCGTCGTGGTCGCGGCGATAGCGGCGATCATCGGTTCCGGCGATCTGACCCGTCGGCTCCTGCTGCTGGTGCTGGTCGCCGTCTGGGGACTGCGGCTGGCCTGGCACATGGTCGGCAAATCGGCGGGCAAGGGCGAGGATCCGCGGTACGACGAGCTGCTGCACGGCGACTTCTCGGCCGCCAACGTCCTGCGCAAGATCTTCCTGACCCAGGCGGCCGCCGCGTGGTTCATCTCGCTGCCGCTGCAGCTGTCGGCCGCGCTGGGCCCGACCCCGCGCGGGCTGCTGCCGGTGTTGGTGCTGGGGATCGCCGCGTGGGCGCTCGGCGTCGCCTTCGAGGCCGTGGGCGACCACCAGCTGCGGGCGTTCAAGGGCGATCCCGCCAACCGGGGCAAGGTCATGGACCGCGGCCTGTGGGCGTGGACCCGCCACCCCAACTACTTTGGCGATGCGGCGGTGTGGTGGGGCCTCTGGCTGATCACCCTCGCCGCGTGGTGGTCGCTGGCGACCGTGCTGTCGCCGGTCGTGATGACCTACTTCCTGGTGTACGCCACCGGGGCCCGCCTCACCGAGCGCATCATGGCCGACCGGCCGGGTTTTCGCGAATACTGCGCTCGCACATCGTTTTTCGTGCCCAGGCCGCCCAGATCGTCAAAATTGTGACTACCCTCGAATTCGCCAGTACACTACGCGGCGTGACGGCCGACCTCGACGCATTGCTTCGTCGGGTCGCACAGCAGGACGTCGAAGCGTTTGCCAGCTTCTACGACGACACCCGCGCCAGGGTGTACGGCCTGGTGTTGCGGGTGCTCCGCGATCCCGGCTACAGCGAAGAGACCACGCAGGACGTCTACCTGCAGGTTTGGCGCACGGCGGCGTCGTACAACCCCGCTGCGGGCACTCCCCTGGCCTGGCTGATGACGCTCGCCCACCGCCGAGCCGTCGACCGGGTGCGCTCCGAGCAATCGGCGAGTCAGCGCGATTCCCGGTACGGCGCGGCCAACGTCGACCTGCCCGCCGACCGCGTGGCGGAGACCGTCGTGCAACGCGATGAACAGCGACAGGTGCTGGCCTGCCTGGAATCGCTGACCGACCCGCAGCGGGAGGCCATCCAACTGGCCTATTACGAAGGCCTGACCTATGTGCAGGTTTCCGAGCGTTTGTCGGCAAACCTTGCCACCATTAAGTCACGCATGCGAGATGGCATCCGTGGTTTGCGCAAGTGTCTGGGGGTTCCGTGACCGAGCCAACCGGAAGAGACGGTTCCGGCGATCTGATGGTCCTGGCCACGCCATACGCGCTGCACGCGATGCCGCAGTCGGAGCTCGACGACGTCGACCGTCAGCTGGCCACCGCTCCCGCACCGGTGGCGCTCGCCTTCGCCGACGAGGTCCGCGCGGTGCGCGAGGCGATGGCGCTGGTGTCCGCGTCGACGGCGCAGGAGCCGCCGGCGCATCTGCGCGGTCGGTTGCTGGCCGTCCTGGAGAACGACGGTGACGTCGTCACGCTGCACCCCAGATCGACCAGGTGGCGGACCGCGATCCTGGCCGCCGCGGCGGCGGTCGCGATCGGACTGGCGACGTTCGGCATCGGATACGCCGTGCGGCCCGCGCCCACGTCGACTCAGGCCGAGCAGATCTTCGCCGCCCGCGACGTCAAGACCGTGTCCGGTGACATCCCCACCGGAGGCACGGCGACTGTCGTGTTCTCCCATGCCCGCAACGCGGGAGTGCTGGTGATGAACGACGTCGCTCCGCCGAAACCGGGCACCGTCTACCAGATGTGGCTGGTCGACAAGAACGGTCCGAAGTCGGCCGGCATCATGGACGCCGCGGCGGTCTCCCCGTCGACGACCGCGGTGCTGCCCAACCTCGGCGACTCCACGACGCTGGCCTTCACGGTCGAGCCGAAGGGCGGTTCGACGGCGCCGACCAGCCCGGTGTTCGCCGCGTTGCCGCTGGTCTGATCAGAGCCCTTCGACCGTTGCGGCGGCTGCCGCGGCGACGACGTCGCCCACCTCGCGGCGGTCGTGCCACGCCTGGCGCTGCCGTGCCGCCCCGTTGCCCTCGGTGAGGATGCGCGTCACCTCCGACCGCGCGTAGTCGTCGTCGCCGGACCGGGTCAGCGCGGGCCCGAGACGCTCGACGAATCGGTCGAGTACGACCGGGGCGGGCAGCAGACTCTGGGTGTCCGCGAGGTCGATCAGGTGGCCCTGCACACCGTCGCGGGCGGCCCGCCAGTAGGCGGCCCGCAACGCGTGCGGCGGCGGGGTCGGTACCGGCACACCGCGGTGCTCGTCCTCGACGACGGTCATGACCAGGGCGCGGACCAGCGTCGCGAACAGCACCGTCTCCGCAACCGTGGCGGGCACGTCGGCGACGCGGACCTCGACCGTCGGATAGTTGGCCGACGGTCGCACGTCCCAATAGACCATGCCGTCGTCGAGCATCGTCTCGGTCTGCAGCAGCATCGCGACGGCGGCGTCGTACTCGGCGGCGGTCGCGAAGTGCGGTGGCGGGCCTGCCGTGGGCCATCGCGCCCACAGCACGCTGCGCCAGCTCGCATGCCCGGTGTCGGCGTTGCGGTAGATCGCCGAATTCGCCGTGATCGCCAACAGCAGGGGCAGCCAGGGCCGCAGCCGATTGCTCACCGCGACCGCCATCTCGCGGTCGTCCACCGCGACGTGCACGTGGCACCCGGAGATGCCCTGCTCGTGGGCGATCATGCCGAACCGCTCGGCGATGTTGCGGTAGCGGGGTTTGTCCGTCACCGGGAAGTGGTGGGGCAGTACGGGCGGCAAACCCACGGCCAGTAGCCGGGCGCCTGCGGCGGTGGCGGCCTCGGCGGCCACCCGGCGCAACCGGGACAGGTCACGATGCACGTCGGCGCGCGACGACGCCACCTCCGACGTCGTCTCGACCTGACAGCTCGTCAGCTCGAGTTGCAGCTCGACGTCGCGGTCCGCGGCCTGGGCGGCGACCTCGGCGTTGAGTGGAACGGGTTCACCGGTCGCGGGATCGACGAGGAGGAATTCCTCCTCGACGCCGAACGTGGGAAGGTCCGGAGTGTCGATCCGGCCCATCGGATGGTTCACGACGGGCCGGATCAGGGTGTCACTCCTCCTGCTGACGCGAGGGGTTCGCACAGCTCGACGAAGTCAATGCCCCCGGTGCGACGGGGCCAAACCTTCGTCGCCGAAACGACGCCTACCCTCGACCCATGGCCAAGGATTTCCGGTTCGGGTTCGGTCTGCATGCCGCGGCGCGGCAGTCGTCGGTGCAGGAGTGGGCGCACCGCGCCGAGGAGATGGGTTACGACGTCCTGCACGTGCCGGACCATCTGGGGGCGCCCGCTCCGTTCCCCACGCTGATGACCGCCGCGGCGGCGACCGAGACGCTGCACGTCGGGACGTTCGTGTTGAACGCGGGTTTCTACAAGCCGGCCCTGCTGGCCCGCGACGTGGCCGCGATGCGCGACCTCACCGGCGGCCGACTCGAGCTCGGTCTCGGGGCCGGCTACGTCGAGGCGGAATTCGTGGCCGCTGAGCTCCCCTTCCCGACGGCCCGCGAGCGCGTGGACCACCTGCGCCACGTGACGGAGTACCTCGCTGAGCACGTACACGACGTGCCAATCCTGATCGCCGGCAACGGCAACCGGCTGCTGACGGTCGCCGCGCAGCGCGCTCAGATCATCGGTCTCACCGGAGGTGACCCCGCCAGCGAGGGCGGCGACCCTCTCGCGGAGCGAATCTCGTTCGTGCGCAACGCCGCTGGCGATCAGTTCGACGACCTGGAACTCAACATCGCCATCACGGCGATGCCGATCGACGACTCCGGAATCCCCGACCTCTCGATCACCCGCAGGTTCCTGCCCGAGCTGACCGACGAGCAACTGCTGCGCACCCCCGGCGTGCTGTCCGGTTCGACGAGCGACATCGCCGACGAGATCCGCCGCTACCGCGACGTCTACGGGGTCAGCTACATCATCGTCCAGCAACCGCATGCCGAGGCGTTCGCGGAGGTGATCGCGCAGCTGCGGTGACTACCGTCCGCGCAGGGCGTCCTTGACGCGCTCGCCCGACATCTTGACCCGGGCCTTCACCTGGTCGACCTTGCCCTCGCTGCGGAGGCGGTCGTTGCCGGTGATCTCGCCGAGATTCTCCTTGACGCGCCCCGCGCGAGGCGGTCGACGGTGTGCTTGGCCTTCTTCGAGGTACTCATGCGGGTGGGTACCCCGTGCGACCTCCGAAGACACCAGGTCGTCGCCGACTTGGGTATGCTGCCATCCGGTCCCCGCCCCCGTAGCTCAGGGGATAGAGCACGGCTCTCCTAAAGCCGGTGTCGCATGTTCGAATCATGCCGGGGGCACCACGATAGAACATGTGTTCGAGCAATGAGCTCGATCGCCAGAGGCCAGCACCATTTGTGCTGGCCTTTTGCGTGTCTATCGGTACATGTCGGTGGACCTGCCTAGACTCGCCTCGCACGCGCTGACCTCTGTAAAGGAGTTTGAATCTCGTTAGGGCCCCTGACCAATCGGTACAACTTTCCGTAGCTTTCTACAGAACATCCTGACCCCCGTTTGGACGTACCGATAAACAGCAAGCCGCACCTGATCGTAGGCTCGAATTGCCATTTCGACATCCATCTTACTGAAACTGAAATTTCTTATGGCTATCCCACACTTATATGCTCTAATCAAGTCGCCGATAAATTCATATAATGAATTAAAGTAATAAATAGGGGGCCAACAATGTCGCAAACGCCAACAGAATACGAACCACCATCTGCGTCGAAGATTTCCGAGAACCAAAACTCGACAGATGCATTGCGACTACTCCTTGCTCAGCGCCGTTTATACAGCCAGTCGAAGCGATGGCTTGGCCTTCGCTGGCTTGGGATGCTGGTTATTGCCCTGGTCGCCCCGATCCTCGCCGTTGTCAAACCAGAGATGGCTGTTGTGTCCGGCGCTGTCTCTGGTGCGTGGATCTTTCTAGGCCGCACAGCCCTCTACCGATTGGAACAGCGAAAAGTCGAGCAGGCTGCCGCAGTTCAGGAGATTTTTGATCAACTCGTCTACGGTATGCCGTCGAGCGGCGACCGAACATCCCTGCCTTCGCTCGAGGAGATCGCTCTTCTTGCTGGTCCAGATGACGGCATTCGAAAGGCTGCCGAAGATGAGAAACTGATTGATTGGTATCCCATCAATGCATCACAAGCCGGCGCCCTTACTGTGGCAATCTGTCAGCGCGCCAACGTCTCTTATGCCGATCGACTCCTGAAGACGACCGCCACAGTGTGGGTAGTGGGCATGGCGGCGTGGGTTGTGATCCTCAGCGCGGCAGGCATCTGCTTCAAGCTCGACTCCTCGCAGCTACTCCTGGGCATCGCTCTCCCTCTCTTGCCCGCCTTTCTCGACGTCTGGGAGTACTGGAGATCGCTCCGCCGGGCAGCAAGAGACAGACGTGACTTGGTCACGACGATCGAGGAGCGTATCGATGGCGACTCAGGCGGGCTCGATCCACAAGACATGCTCGTCTGGCAGGGACGGCTCTTTGACCTCCGACGCAACACCCCGCAGGTCCCGAACGCTATCTATTGGTTATCACGGAAGAAAAATGAACTAGCAATGAAATCAGCTGCAGATCAGCTGGCACGAAGAAATAAGGGGGATCTCTAGATGACAAAGAATATCGATGAAGCATTTCGACTCTATCTCGGATGGCAAACGCCGAGCGAGGCGGAGCGTACCGCCGCCGCGGGCCATCGCCAGGCGATATACACCAAGCTTAACGATACATACGGCTTACACCGCATGTTCGAAACCGGATCGTTCAAGCACGGAACTGGAGTGTCAAGCTACAGTGATGTCGACTATTTTGCCTCGCTAAAGTCCACCAAGCCACAACTATCATCGTCGATCCTGACAAGTGTCCGCGACACTCTAAAAGAACGATTTCCCTACACGTACATCCACGTCTCGCGACCAGCGGTGGTGCTCGACTTCAATGAAGGCAGAGAGGCAGTCGAAGTGATCCCGGCGTACGCCAAAACAAAGCTTACGAGCGATGACATGAAGTTCAACATCCCTGGTGTCGTAGATGAATGGCTCGAATCAACGCCAGAAGCTCATGCAAAGTACGTGAACGAGTCGAACAACGTGACTGGAGTCAGCGGAGGCGCAAAATCTCTCGCACGGCTGGCGAAGGCTTGGAAGTACCATATGAATGTTCCAATTTCGTCATTTTATCTTGAGATGCGTGCCGCATCGTACATGCGGAACGAACAATATATTGACTACCCTCAGGATTTGAAGCGATTGCTCGGTTCCCTGAAGGATTCACAGTTAGCCGCGATGAATGACCCTACGGGCAACACCGGACGTATTGAACCGTGCTCGTCACAAGCAAAACGCGAGGAAGCCATTTCTAAACTTGACACGGCAAATAATCGAGCAGACTGGGCCGTTTACTACCAGAAGCAAGGCAAGATCGAGGAAGCATTCGAAAAGTGGGATCTGCTATTCGGCGGTTCATTCCCCTCATACTACTAACGACTCATTAGCTGGCATTCGGTCACGATGGATATATGCCTAGACTCAGTACATCAACCTACCTGCACCACCATCATCAACTCAGAGATTTTTGGGTTATCGACCAAAGCGTGTTCTCGTACCTGAACCCGACAGACCAGCTCGACTTGCACAAGTACTTCCAGTTCGCATCGGACAAGACCGAAGCCGAACTGCTCGACCATCGACGCAACCTTGACGCCCTCGATCCATCACTCCCCCACCGCGCCGGCCGGGCGTACGCCAAGCTGCTGCGCGGCGAACGAGCACCAGCCCACTACGCCGAGATGCCGAACGGACGCCGAGTTTCAGTTCGGCCGGTTATGAAACCGGAACCAGACATCAAGATGCTTGCCAAAGTTTTGCTGCGTATGGCCCTCGATGACATCAAGGGCCGTGATGACCGTGCAGCCTGATCATCGCTCGCCGTTCGGTCGCCGACGGTCCGCGACAGGCGGCCGCAACTGCACTCCCGCCCGCTTCAGTGCCTTCCCAATCGTGCTGGCTTCAAGTCCCCCGAGAAGTTGACCCACTTCCGCCAGAGAGTGATTCCTGGCGTAAAGGGCGGTCGCTCGCTCCACCAGCTGGGGTGTCATGAGTTTCTGCGGACGGATCGTGACGCCGGCAGCATCCAGGTGCCGAAGGACAGTATTTCGGTGACATTCAAACTTTTTGGCAAGATCCATGCGGAAACTCGCCCGTATCGTATGAACCGCAAACTCACGCCGGACGAGCAACGCGAGTTGGCGGCGTTGTACGAAGCGGGCGCATCGATGGTGTAGGAGTGCTGAGAGTTCCGAGACACGGGATCCTCGACAAGCAGTCGCGCTGATCCGTAGCCGGCACCCTGCCAGTTCGTACGGCGGAACCGTCTGAGGTGCTTGCGCACTCGGTCCGCCTCGCCGTCGTCGTGCACGATGAGGATGGGTTGGTCGCGCTGCTCGCTTCGCTCCCGAAGTCGCGTCAACAGATACTCCCAGGCCGTCTCGAATACCTCGATGTCTGATCTCACGATTTCGGACTTGTGTACCACTATCGCCGCGACACCGCTGCAGGTCTGAACGCTGGCATCGATGTGACGACGATAGATGTCTCTCACCTGTCCGTCGCCGAGCCCCAGATTGCGGTAGACGCTCTTGACGCCCACAAGATGGTGCGCCTTCACATCTTGTGACATCTTCAAGCCGTAGGCGCCCTTGAGGTTTCGCCTCAGGTCGATGAAACAGTCGCGAGAGTCGGTCCATCTCTCCATGGGCACCAGAGCGCACCCCAGGGTGTACGTAGCCGATCCCCCGTTGGCGACAGCGCCGATGTCACCGGTCTCGTCGACGTAGGCGAACTCCGGGCCCACTGGCCTGTCTCGTACCCCGGTCACGGCACGGAGGTTATTCGGGCGGGCCGACATGGATCTCAGTCGATGACACCGATGGCGTCAACGCATGACGACCCACGGGAGTAAATCGCCCATGCCCCCCGCCTACTCACCCCTCGTGTCGATGACCCGCTGGGCCACGTCGATCAGCTTGGTGTTGGTGTCCTGCGAGAGCTGACGCAGCATCGCGAACGCCCGCACGTCGTCAATCTTGAAGCGCTCCATGATGATTCCCTTGGCCTGCCCGATGCGATCCCGCGTCGTGAGCGCCGACTGCAGCTGATCGCCCTCGCGGCTGGCCAGGATCGCCGCCGCCGCGTGCGCGGCGAGCACGGTGCCGACCGTCTCGGCCTCGGCGTCCCACAGCTTGGGCTGAAAGCCGAACAGGTTGAGCGCGCCCGCGGTGCGGTCGGCGGTGTACAGCTTGAACGACAGCGCGCTCAGCACTCCGAGCTCGACGACCTCCGGGGCGTACGTCGGGAAGCGGGGCTCGTTGCGGAAGTCGTCGGTGCGCACGACGATCTCGTCGAGCGCCGCTTCCAGGCACGGCCCCTCCCCACAGCGCATCTGCAACTGGTCGAGCTTGAACATGAGGTCGTTGGTCGGCGCGAGCGTCTCGAAGCTGCCCGCCCTGCCGATGAGCAGTACCCCGGCGACGTCGACTCCGGGAATGAGTTCCATGGCGGCCGACGTGACGTCGGCGAGGACGTCGTCGACCTTGCGCAGCGCCACGGTGCGGGCCAGGTCCGCCATCCGCAGGGCAAGGTCGTGGTTCTGCACGTTCATGGCTGCATCCTGCCTCCTTCCCTGCGTACCCCGAACGTTTGTGCGCCCTAATTGCGGGCAATGCTCGCACACAGGTACGCGCAGTGGTCGACAACTGCGCGCACCGAGGCCTCGCCGGTTCAGACCGGAGCCGGCGGGGCCGTCCTGATCAAAGAATGCCATGCGCCTGCAGTCACTCTGCTAGTTGTAGTAGCTTCGGCTGATGGACGACATCGGCGTCTGGATCCTCGGCGGTCACCAGAGCGACTTCGCGCGCAACCTCGCCCGCGAGGGCGTCGACTTCGCCGCGCTGACCTGCGAGGTCGTCACGTCGACCCTCCACTCCGCACGCATCGATGCGGCCGACGTCGGGGTCGTTCACGTCGGCAACGCGTTCGGCGAGATGTTCGCCGCGCAGGGCCACCTCGGCGCGATGCCCGCGACGGTCGTCGACGGGCTGTGGGACACCCCGTCGTCGCGCCACGAGGCGGCCTGCGCCTCCGGCAGCGTCGCGGCGCTCGCCGCCATCGCCGACGTGCGTTCCGGCGCATACGACTGCGCCCTGGTCCTCGGCGTCGAACTGGAGAAGACCGTCCCCGGCGACACGGCCGCGCAGTATCTCGGAGCGGCGGCGTGGACCGGTCACGAGGGCCGCGACGCCCGGTTCATGTGGCCGTACATGTTCTCCGAGGTGGCCGACGAATACGACCGCCGGTTCGGCATCGACGAGAGCCACCTGCGGGCCATCGCGTCGCTGAACTTCGCCAACGCGCGCCGCAATCCGAACGCGCAAACCCGCGACTGGACGGTGCCCACCCCGCTCACCGACGACGACGTGCAGAACCCGGTCGTCGAGGGTCGCATCCGCCGGTTCGACTGCAGTCAGATGACCGACGGCGGTGCGGGGGTGGTGCTCGTCGGCGACCGGTACCTGCGCGAGCATCCCGACGCCAGGCCCATCGGGCGCATCGGGGGCTGGGGACACCGCACCGTGGGCTTGGGCATGCGGCAGAAACTGGACCGCTCCGCCGCCGGGCCCTACGTCATGCCACACGTGCGCGGCGCCGTCCTCGACGCCTTCGACCGCGCCCACGTCACGCTCGACGACCTCGACGGCGTCGAGGTCCACGACTGCTTCACCCCCAGCGAGTACCTGGCGATCGACCACATCGGGCTCACGGGTCCCGGGGAGTCCTGGAAGGCCATCGAGAACGGCGAGATCGAGATCGGCGGACGGCTGCCGATCAACCCCAGCGGCGGGCTCATCGGCGGCGGCCACCCCGTCGGAGCCTCGGGGGTTCGCATGCTGCTCGACGCCGCCAAACAGGTCAGCGGGACCGCGGGCGACTACCAGGTCGACGGTGCGCGCACCTTCGCCACGCTCAACTTCGGTGGCAGCACGGCCACCACCGTCAGTTTCGTCGTCACGAGGAGCACCGCATGAACGTCGACGTCGTCGGCAAGTACCTGTCCACCCTGCCCGAGGACGACGACCATCCCTACCGCACGGGGCCCTGGCGCCCGCAGACGTCGGAGTGGGACGCCGACGACCTCACCGTCGTCGCGGGCGAACTGCCGCGCGATCTCGACGGGGTCTACCTGCGCAACACCGAGAACCCGCTGCATCCGGCGATGAAGGCCTACCACCCGTTCGACGGCGACGCCATGGTGCACCTCGTTGGCTTCCGCGACGGAAAGGCGTTCTACCGCAACAGGTTCGTCCAGACCGACGGCTTCGTGCAGGAGAACGCGGCCGGGCGGGCGCTGTGGCCGGGTCTGGCCGAACCGGTCGGCCTGGCTCAGCGCGACTACGGTTGGGGCGCAAGGACGTTGATGAAGGACGCGTCGAGCACCGACGTCACCGTGCACCGCGGTGTCGCGCTGACCAGCTTCTACCAGTGCGGTGACCTGTACCGGGTCGACCCGTTCACCGGCGCCACCCTCGGCAAGCAGGACTGGAACGGCGCGTTCCCGTCCGACTGGGGCGTGTCGGCCCACCCGAAGGTCGACGACCGAACCGGGGAACTGCTGTTCTTCAACTACTCCAAGCAGGACCCGTACATGCACTACGGCGTCGTGGACGCCACCAACACCCTGGTGCACTACGTCGACGTGCCGCTGCCGGGTCCGCGGCTGCCGCACGACATGGCGTTCACCGAGAACTACGCGATCCTCAACGACCTGCCGCTGTTCTGGGAGCCCGAATACCTCGAACGCAACGCCCACGTCGCACGGTTCCATCGCGACCTGCCCTCCCGGTTCGCCGTCGTCCCGCGCCGCGGCCAGACGTCGCAGATCCAGTGGTTCGAGGCCGACCCGACCTACGTCCTGCACTTCACCAACGCCTACGAGGACGGCGACGAGATCGTCCTCGACGGCTTCTACCAGGGCGACCCCGAACCGGCCGACAACGGCCTTGGTGACAAGTGGCAGCGCGCCTTTCGCTTCCTGGCACTCGACCGCATGCAGGCCCGGCTGCACCGCTGGCGCTTCAACCTGGTGACCGGCGGGGTGCGCGAAGAGCAGCTGTCGGACAGCATCACCGAGTTCGGCATGATCAATCCGGGCCACGCCGGCGTCGACTACCGCTACGCCTACGCCGCGACCGGCAGGCCCGGCTGGTTCCTGTTCGACGGGTTGGTCAAACACGATCTCGCGACCGGCGCCGAGGACCGGTTCGCGTTCGCGGACGGCGTCTACGGCAGCGAGACCGCGATGGCGCCCAGGGTCGGCAGCACGGGTGAGGACGACGGGTATCTGGTCACCATCACCACCGACATGAACGCCGACGCCTCCTACTGCCTGGTGTTCGACGCGGCCCGGGTCGGCGACGGCCCGGTGTGCACACTGGCCCTGCCCGAACGGGTCTGCAGCGGAACCCATTCGACGTGGGCGGCGGGCTCGGAGTTGCGTCGCTGGCAGCAGACCGACACCGCGGCCGAGGCGATCGGTCTGTAGGTGAGTCAGCCGGTCAACGCCGTCGGGCGCATGCTGGGCGTGCTCGGCGACGAGTGGACCCTGCTGATCGCGCAGCAGGCGCTCCTGGCTGTGACCAGGTACGGCGACTTCATTGCGCGCCTTGGCATCTCGAATGCGGTGCTGACCGGGCGGCTGGCCGCGATGACCGCCGAAGGATTGCTCGAGCGCACTCTGTACCACGTCGGGCCCGCCCGCTACGAGTACGTCCTCACCCCGCAGGGCCGGGCGCTCTGGCCGGTGCTGGCCTCGATCTGGGAGTGGGAGCGCCGCTGGGTGCCCGACCACGCCGGGCAGCTGCCGGCCATGCGCCACACCCGTTGTGCGGTCGACTTCGCACCGCTGCTCACCTGCGGCGCCTGCACCCAGGTCGTGACCGAGAAGGAGCTGGCGGCGTCGTGGGGCCCCAGCGGGTCCTGGCCGCGGTCCATGCCGGTCGAGTCGACGCGGCGCAGATCCGGCGCCGAGTCCACCCGCGGGCGGGCCGGTCTGTTCCCGCAGACGATGAGCATCCTCGGAAACCGTTGGAGCTTCGCCCTTCTCGTCACGGCGTTCGTCGGAGCCACCCGATTCAACGACTTCGCCGAACAGCTCGGGGCGCCGCCCGGCTCGCTGACCGACCGGCTACAGATCTTCACCGCGGGCGGGGTGCTCGAGATGCGCGGCGGACGCTATCACCTGACCGAGAAGGGCCGCGCCTTCTTCCCGGTGCTCATCACCGCGCTGCAGTGGGCCCAGCGCTGGTACCCGAATCCCGAGGGTCCCGCCGTACTGCTGCGACACACGCTGTGCGGCAACGACTTCAAAGCCGTGCTCACCTGCGACCAGTGCACCGGACCGCTGCGCGGGGCCGACGTGCACGAGCACGGCCGAGACGACTAGCGATCCAGCCGAAACCGTAGGTTGTTGCGCACCGACGGCCACTCCACGTCGAGAATCGAGTAGACGACGGTGTCGCGGCGGGACCCGTCGGGCAGGATCTGGTGGCTGCGCAGGATGCCGTCGCGCTTGGCCCCCAGCCGCTCGATCGCCGCGCGACTGGTCGAGTTGAAGAAGTGCGTGCGGAATTCGACCGCGACGCAACCCAATTGGTCGAAGGCATGGCCCAGCATCACTAGCTTGCATTCGGTGTTGACGCCGGTGCGTCGCACGGACTGTCGGTACCAGGTGTAGCCGATCTCGAGCCGCCGGTTGGGCGCGTCGACGTGGCAGAAGCTGGAGGACCCGATCAGGGCTCCGTCGCGCCCCCGCACGACGAACGTCAGCCCCGTGTCGGGGTGCTGAATGGCGAGTCGGCCGTCGACCCACTCTTCCGCCGTCGCGGGCGTCGGCGCACTGGTGAACCACAGTTCGCGGACGTCCTCGCTGGCCGCGACGATCTCCGGAAGGTGCGCCCGCGTCAGCGGTTCCAACGAGACCCAGCGCTCACCCGTCAGTTCGACGGGCGCGACGAACCCCGTCATCGGCGGCGGCCCGTGTCCGACCACGCCGCAACCATCGCGAACACCGACAGCACCGCGGCGACCACCACCGCACCCCCTCCGACGTAGAGGCCGTACCCCGCCGCCACCGGTTCGGCGACGTACAGCCGGTAGTACCACAGGACGAGCACCGCGAGCACGACCGAATTGGCCAGCGCGGCAGTCGAACTCAGCTTCGAGTACAGACTGCGCGCCGCCATCGCCGCGGCGACGATCAACGTCGACCCCAGCACCACGATGAGCTGCCCGACCCCGAACCCGTTCGGCGGCACCCCGATGTGGCCCAGCCGTCCGCCGATCGCCGTGGCCCTGCCACCCCCGTCGGCGCTGGTGACCAGCCAGGGCAGCCAGGAGCTGACCAGAAGCACCGTCGAGCACAGCACGACGAACCATCCGGGGCGCAGGCGGGCCATGCGACGAGGGTATCGGGTCAGACGTCCACCCGGACGTAGGCTTGACCCATGACCGAACTCCCCGACTGGGCGAGGGCACTCGATCTCTCCCCACACCCCGAAGGGGGTTGGTACCGGGAGACCTGGCGCAGCGGATTGACCCTCGGCCAGCCGTCACTCCCGCCCGATTACACGGGCCCCCGTAGCGCGGGCACCGCGATCCTGTTCCTGCTGATGCCCGGTCAGCAGTCGGCGTGGCACACCGTGCGCAGCGCCGAACTCTGGCTGCACCACCGCGGCAGCCCGCTGCTCCTCGAGGTGGGGGTCGAACAGGCCGGTGCGACAACCCATCTGCTCGGCAGCGACGTCGCCGCCGGCGAGCAACCGCAGTTCGTCGTCCCTCCCGGGCACTGGCAGCGGGCGACGCCGCGCGACGCCGAACCCACCCTGGTGAGCTGCGTCGTCGTCCCGGGTTTCGACTTCGCCGACTTCGCGCTCGGCGCGCCTACCGACTGAGCAACTCGACCGCCGCGGAAACCAGCGCGGCGTTGTCGGGGGCGATCGACCCGTCCGGCAGCTTCAGGGTGTCCTCCATGCCGATGCGCGTCTGCACCCCGCACGCACCCGCTTGTTCCAGCAGCGGCCAACAACTTTCGTCGAGGCCGTGCAGCAGGACCGGCGCGGGCGAGCCCACCTCGGCGATCCGCGCGAGCATGGCGTCGGCCACGGCGACGTCCTCGTGGCCCTGCAGTTCGATCATCACCCGCATGCAGTGCTCGGCCATCGGGGACTCGGCCCACGACGCGGCCGCCTCGAGGTGGAACAGACCGATCTCGACGCCAAGGCCCTTGCCGAGCAGGACCTCGGCGAGTTCGGGCGAACCCGGCTCGTGCCAGTTGAGCGACGCGAAGTCGGGCAGCACCGTCCAGCCCTCGACCGCCCGGCGCCGCGCGTCGGCGTCGGGCAGCGCCCAGAACCCCGTCGTCACCCCGAGCGGCAACCCCGGCACCGCCTCCCGCACGGCGGTCACCGCGGCGGCGACGACGTCGGGCTCCAGCGAGTCCTTGCCGTCCGGGGTCTTGGGGTGCATGTGGACCGCCTTGGCTCCGGCCTGGTGGGCGGCCAGCGCCGCGGCCGCCAACTCGTCGGGGGTGACGGGCAGGTGGGGGTGTTGGTCGGGGGTACGGGCGCCGTTGATGCAGGCCTTGACGTAGATCGTGGGACGTGGCATCCGTCTATCTTCACCCGTCGCCGCGCGGCGTTCCGAAGTAGGTTGCTCACATGGAGCGGCACATCATCGTCTGCGGCGATGATCCGCTGGGGATGCGCATCATCGAGCAACTGCGCGCGGCGGGTCGCGAGATCGTCGTCGTCTTCTCCTCCGGCGAACTACAGGGCGCGGGCATCGCCAGCGCGTCCGCCCTGATCTGCGCCGACGACGACGATGCCCTCAACCTCGAAATCGCCCTGCTGGCACGCCAACTCAACCCGACCGTGCGGGTCGTCGCGCGGCTTGGCAACGGTGTGCTCCGCGAGGCCGTCGCGCTCGGCAACGGGCCGGGCGCCATCCTGGACGTGGCCGATCTGGCCGCGCCATCGGTGGTGGAGGCCTGCCTGTCGCGCACCACGCACGCCATCTCCGCGGCGGGCACCGAGTTCGTCGTCTCGGGCACCGACGCACCTCGCACGGCGACGCTTCGCGAGCTGTTCGGCGACCTGGCGCCGGTGGCAGTACTGCGCGGGGAGCACTCCGAGCACCCCGGCGAGGTGGTGGCCTGCCCCGGCCGCGACGTCCTGGTGCACGAGGGTGACTGGACGGCGATGATCGGCACCGCCGACGAGCTGCGGGCACAGGGCATCGCGGTCGCGCCGCCGATGAAGGCGCCCACCGAGGTCGGCCACCGCGGTTCGCGCGGCTACAACCCCCATCGCCGCAAACCGCTCAAGCGCGCCGTCGACGCCCTCCGCGCGGTCCGCGACGACGTCAACCCCAACTTCTTCAAGGCGTTCGCCGCGTCCATGACGCTGCTGCTCGGCGCGACGGTCCTGCTGCGCTTCAGCTACCACCGGCCGGGCATGAGCTTCGTCGACGCGCTGTACTTCTCCTCCGAGACGATCGCCACCGTGGGGTACGGCGACTTCAGCTTCGTCGACCAACCCACCTGGCTGCGGCTGTTCGGCATCCTGCTGATGTTCGCCGGCGTCACGTCGACCGCGGTCCTGATGGCGTTCGTCGCCGACCTGCTGCTGTCGCGGCGCATCGCGCAGAACGCGGGTCTGCGCAAGGTCCGCGAACTGCAGGACCACGTGATCGTCGTCGGCCTCGGGTCGTTCGGCATTCGCGTGGTGGCCGACCTCAAGGCCGCCGGGCACGACGTCGTGGTCGTCGAGCGCAGCCCCGACAACCGGTACCTGTCCTCGGCCGCCGAACTCGACGTGCCGGTCATCTTCGGCGACGCCACGCTGCCCGCCACGCTGGACTCGGCGCGCGTCGACGACGCGGTGGCCGTCGCGGTGTTGACGCAGTCCGACATGGTGAACATCGAGACGGGCATCGTGCTGCGCGAACGGCTGGGCGCACGGTGGACACGCTCGGCCGACACCCCCGGCGTGCCCGTGGTGCTCCGGGTCTACGACCGCACGCTCGGCACCGCGGTGGCCCAGCGGTTCGGGTTCGAGAACGTGCGCTCGACGGTCGACCTCGCGACGCCGTGGTTCATCGGAACGGCCATGGGGCTGGAGGTCTTCGGCACGTTCTCGGTGGGTCAGCAATCCTTCATGATCGGCGGTGTGGAGGTCGCCCCCGGCAGCGAGCTCGACGGGCTGCGGATGGCCGACATGTCGACCCAGACCCGGGTCATCGCGATCGCGTCACCCGGTCAGCCCGCCCGGTTGCATCCCCGCCGCGACACCCGACTGACGGCCGGCGACACGGCCTACCTCGTCGGGCCCTACCGCGAGCTGCTGGACACCCTGCACAAGGGCCAGCGCGTCACCGTCTGACGCCGAGCGCACGCTCGGTAGAGACGAGCGTGCGGTCGGCGGGGGTCAGGGCTTGCGCGCGGCGATCTGGTCGACGCCCATGCGGCCCTGTTCGAAGGCCAGCCCGCCGCCGACGAGGTACAGCCGCCACACTCTGGCGACCTCTTCGCCCTGCAGTGCGACGAATTCCTCGTAGTGCCGCTCGAAGGTCTCCAGCCAGTGCTCGACGGTGCGCACGTAGTGCTCGCGCATCGCTTCGACGCCGCGGATCTCGAACCCAGCGTTCTGCAGATGACGGATGGTCTGCCACAGCGGCCGCATGTGCATGTCGGGGGCGATGTAGGACTCGATGAACGGCCCGCCGCCGGGAGCGGTGCCCTCGCGGCGCGACATCTGTTGCAGCAGTAGGCGTCCGCCGGACTTCAACGCACCGAACATCGTCGACAGGTAGGTGGGATAGTTGCCCTCGCCGACGTGCTCGCCCATCTCGATCGAGCTGACGGCGTCGAATGTCGCTGGCGGGTCGGACAATTCGCGATAGTCCTGCAGTCGCACCTCGACGAGCTTGCCCAGCCCCTCGGCGGTCACGCGCTCGGCGACGAAGTCGCGCTGCTCGGCCGACAGCGTGATGCCGGTGGCGTGGACGCCGTAAGTGCGTGCGGCGTAGAGGATCATCGACCCCCAGCCGCAGCCGACGTCGAGCAGCCGCTGGCCCTCCTTGAGCTCCAGCTTGCGGCACACCAGGTCGAGCTTGGCGGTCTGCGCATCGTGCAGCGACTGCCCGTCATGGGTGTAGTACGCCGACGAGTAGGCCATGTGGTCGTCGAGGAGCAGCTGATAGAACTGGTTCGACAGGTCGTAGTGGTGGGCGATCGCGGCGCGGTCGCGGCCACGGGTGTGCAGCCGACCCGCCAGCCGCGCTTCGGCCGCGGGCGGTGTGGGCGGCAGCCCGACGGCCCCCAGTCGGGTGGCGGCCCCGGCGGCAATCGCCTTGTCCCGCAACGACATCGACGTGCGACGCCGCCCCGCCGAAGCCCAGGCCCGCCGAAACCCCTCGGCGATGTCGCCCTCCACGTCGAGGTCGCCGGTGACGTACGCCCGGGCCAGACCCATCTCGCCGGGCGCCCACAGCAGTCGGCGCAGCGCCCGGCGATGGCGGATGACGAGCACCGGCCCGTCGGCCGGGCCCGCCTCGGTGCCGTCCCACGCCCGGATGCGCACCGGTAGTTCGACCCCGGCGGTGTCGCGCACCAGATCCGCGAGCCGGCGAGCGACCGTCACGCCGCCCCGCTCCCTGCGCGAGCAGACGCAAAGGGCCCTGAAATGCCCGAAACGAGGGCCGTTTGCGTCTGCTCGCGAGAGGAAGTCATGCGAAGACGGACTTGAACGTGTCGAGGGACTGGCGGATGTCGCCCTTGAGCGCGCTGGCGACGACCATCCCGATCGGACCGAACAGCGCCGGACCGCCCAGGTGGACGTCGAAGGTCACCGTCGAGCTGGTGTCGGACGCCGGCTTGATCTTGCCGATCAGCTTGACCTTGACCCCGCCCCTACCGTCACCGTTCAGCGTCATGCTCTCCGGTGGCTTCCAGTTGACGATCGTCCAGTCGACGTGGTTGGGCATGCCCTTGACCTCGACGATCGAGGACAGTTTGACGCCCTTGCCCAGGGTCTCCGGCAGCTTGCTGCGCCAGACCCGGTGGATGCTGAGCCACTCCTTGTACCGCGACAGGTCCGACGCCGCCTCCCAGGCCTTCTCCGGCGGGAGCGGGACGTCGACCGATACCGACAGCTTCGCCATGGCTACGAGACGGGCGGGGGTCCGGCCGGGGTGGCGGGCGGCTCCGGGGACGGGTTCGGCTGGGTGCCACCGGCGTTCTCGCGGGCCGCCTTCTTGGCAGCCTCCTGCACCTTGTCTACCTGCCCGGCGTACTTACCCTGCGTCTTCTCGTCGACGAGGTCGCCGGCCTTGTCGATGGCGGCGTCGACCTTGTCGGCGTTCTTGGACGCCAGGTCCTTGATCTTGTCGAGAAATCCCATGCCCCCACCCTAGTAGCTACGTCCTCAGCGCCCGGCGGCCCTGGTGAAGGTGCCCAACTTCTCCTCGTCGTAGTACTCGAGATTCAGCTCGTCGCCGAAGAACGTGGCCTTCGAGATCGTCCCGGGGGTGGCGTTCTCGCCCTGCGGGACGAACGTGAAGACGTTGCCGTCCCAGTGGGTCAGCGCGAACTTCTGGCGCGGGCCCAGCGCCAGGGTCAGTGCGCCGTCGGATTCGGTGACGGTCGCCGGCCCCCAGTAGGCGTTGTCGTAAGTGCCGACCAGCGACGGCGTGGGCGGTGCGGGCGCCGGATTCGCCGGCCGCGGCTGCCCCGCCAGCGAGCCCACCGGCTGCTCCATGGCCGCGAACGCCTTGGCGTAGAGCCCGCGCCAGTCCTCCCTCACCTGACCGAATTGCACCAGGTCGGCGAATTCCGCGGTGAGCGTCTCGGGCACGCCGGACGGCGTGGCGTTGGTCAGCGCCACGATTGCCACGTCGGCCGACGGGAGCACCACGAAGTTGGTGCCCGCACCCAGTTCGAAGGCGCCCGAGTGACTGAACTGCTGGCGTCCGGCCGGCGTCGTCCCGACGTCGAAGCCGTAGCCGTAGTAGCCGGGCCTGGCCGCCGGCTCGGCGGGCGGGCTCGACACGATCTGCGGGGTCAGCGCGGGCAGCAGCGCCTTGGGGTCGACGATCTGCTGGCCGTTGGCGCTCCCGTCGGCGAGCACCATCGCCAACCACTTGGCCATGTCGTTGGCCGTGGAGCTGACGCCGCCGGCCGGGGACTGGGCCTGGGCGTCGCGGACGTACAGCGGCTTGTAGGCGCCGTCGACGTGGATGTGCCCGACGGCCCGGTCGGGGCGGGCCTGGTAGTCGGTGAACTGCGAGCTGGTCGACGTCATGCCGAGCGGCCCGTAGAGGACCCGCTGGTTGAGGTCCTCCCACGAGGTGCCCGCCTTGGCCGCCGCGGCCTCCGCGCCCGCCGTCAGCCCGAAGTTGGTGTAGGCGTAGGAGATTCGGAAGGGAGCCAGCGGCAGTAGTCGAAGGTGGTCGAGGACGTAGCGCTGGTCGTAGCCGAGATCCTCGAGCAGGTCGCCTGCGTGGTCGGGCAACCCCGATCGGTGCGAGTACATGTCGCCGATCGTCACCATCTTGGTGACGGCGGGGTCGGCCAGCCCGAACCACGGCAGCCCGTCGACCACCGGGGTGTCCCAGCCGATCGCTCCCGTGCCGACCTGATGGGCGATCACCGTCGCACCGAGCGGCTTGGACAGCGACGCCAATTGAAACACGGTGTCGGGGTCGACGCGGTTGGCCGGAGCGGCCCCGTTGCGCACGTCCTTGACGCCGAAACCCTTGGCGTAGACCGTCTTTCCGCCGTGCACGACGGCGACCGACATCCCGGGGATGCCGGAGGACTTCATCAGCTCGTCGGCGATGCCATCGAGTTTGGCCACCGCGGCGTCGACGGCGTTGTCCGGCAACGGCATTGCCGGAACCAGCGGTGGCGGCTGGGTCGCCGTCGTCGGTGCGGGGGCCGCCGCCGCCGACGACGTACTCGACGGGGTGGCGGCCTGGGGAGCGGGCTTGGCGCAGCCGCCCAGCACGCCGACGACGGTCACCACGGCCACCACACGACACATTGCGGAACGCTGCACACCAGCACGCTAGCCGGTCAGGGCCGCCACCATGGGTCCAACCGCGCCGCCGACGGTTCGACGCGTTCGCCCGGTCGCGGCGTCGCCAGCCGGACCCGGTCCTTCTCGGCGGCGACCAGCAACCGTTCGACGGGCTCGGACCACGGATGCGGCGCCAGCCGGAACGTAGCCCAGTGGATCGGCACCAGCAGGCCGCCATCGGTGACGTCGCGGTGGGCCCGGACCGCTTCCTCGGGATTCATGTGGATGTCGGGCCAGCCCGGGTGGTACGCCCCGACGGGCATGAGCGTCAGGTCGAATGGTCCATGGTCGGCGCCGATCTCGACGAAGCCCTTCGTGTATCCGGTGTCACCGCCGAAGAACGCCCGGTGCCGCGGCCCGATGATCGCCCACGACGACCACAGCGTGACGTTGCGGGTCAGGAACCGTCCGGAGAAGTGCCGCGCCGGCGTGCAGACCAGCTCGAGTTCGCCGAGCTGGGCGCTCTCGTTCCAGTCGAGTTCGACGATGCGCTCGTCGGGGATGTGCCACGTGCGCAGGTGCGCGCCGATGCCGAGCGGTACGAAGAACGTGGCGCGCTGCGTCGAGGCGAGTTGCTTGACGGTGTCGACGTCCAGGTGGTCGTAGTGGTCGTGGCTGATGATCACCGCGTCGATCGCGGGCATCGCCTCGAGCTCGGCGGGCACGGGATGCAGTCGCTGGGGGCCGACCGCCCGCGACGGGGAACACCGTTCGCTCCACACCGGGTCGGCGAGGATGCGGTAGCCGTCGACCTCGATGACCGCCGACGAGTGGCCGTACCAGGTGACGGCGAGGTCGCCCGCGATCACGCTCGGGTCGGGGGTGACCACGGGAACGGGTCGCGCCGGATGCTGGTTGGGGTTGCCGCCGATGACCTCGCGGGCCAGCGTGAACTGCTCCTGCCTGGTCATGCTGACGTCGGAGGCGGGCTCGGCGTTGACGAACGCCCCCTGG
This sequence comes from Mycolicibacterium madagascariense, assembly GCF_010729665.1. Lineage (NCBI taxonomy): Bacteria > Bacillati > Actinomycetota > Actinomycetes > Mycobacteriales > Mycobacteriaceae > Mycobacterium > Mycolicibacterium madagascariense. Next base: position 4,817,242 of record NZ_AP022610.1, read on the forward strand.
CGGTAGTGCGGCGAGCGCTTCGCGACGGGGTCGATCTCGACGGGTGACGCGCCCAGCGCCTCCGGTGCCCCCGACAGGGCCCGCAGCGCCCAGCCGCCGGCGACGACCGCTGCGGTGCCCCCGACGAGGCGGGCGGCGCGCCAGAGCACCTAGGCGCCCGTGAACTTGGCGGGCCGCTTCTCGATGCGGGCCACCTGCGCTTCGATGATGTCGTTGCTCGCCCACGCCCGGTCGAACAATTCCTTGTGCGACGGCCAGGCGTCCTCGTAGGCGCCGTCGTCGTTGAGGACGCGCTTGGCGTGCTGCAGCGCCAGCGGCGCGAAGCCCGCGATCTCCTGCGCCCACGCCTGCGCGTCGGACAGCGTGCCGATGCGGTTGGCCATGCCCGTCTGCAGCGCGTCGTCGGAGCTCAGCCGCTCGGCGGCCAGCAGCATGCCGCGCGCCCGGCCGGCCCCGACGAGCGAGGTCAACCGGCGAATGCTCCAATTGTCAAGCGCGATGCCGTATTTCGCGACGGGGAACTGGAAGTAGGCCTCGGGGGCGACGACGCGCAGATCGCAGATCATCGACAGGATGACCCCGGCGCCGATGGCCGGTCCGTTGATGGCACCGATGACGGGCAGCGGCGCCTGGTCGATCGCGATGTTCAGTGCCCTGGCCTTGTCGGGCAGTTCGTCGGCGACGCCCTGCCCGCCGGACAAATCCGCACCGGAGCTGAAGACGTGGCCCTGGCCGGTGAGCACGATGGCCCTGACGTCGTCTGCGGCGGCCTTCTCGATGGCCTCGCGCAGCCCGTCGACCAGTTCGGCGTTGAGCGCGTTGCGGCGTTCGGGGCGCTGCATCTCCAGCGTCAGGACATTGCCCTCGCGGGTGGATCCGATCATGGGGCCAGCCTAACGACCCGACCGTTAGCCTTGCCGCGTGAGCCGAATCAGCGCCGTCGCGCTGCGTGACGCCGTACTCGACGACGGCTCGTTCGTCAGTTGGGACAGTGCCCCGCTGGACGTCGGCGCGGACGCCACGTATCGCCGCGAGCTGGCGGACGCACGGGCGGCCACTGGTCTCGACGAGTCCGTGCTGACCGGCGAGGGCACCGTGTTCGGCCGCCGTGTCGCCGTCGTGGCCAGCGAATTCGGCTTCCTGGCCGGCTCGATCGGCGTCGCCGCCGCCGAACGGATCACCGCGGCGGTCGAGCGGGCGACGGCGCAGCGGCTGCCCCTGGTGGCGTCGCCGAGCTCGGGGGGCACCCGCATGCAGGAGGGCACCGTGGCCTTCCTGCAGATGGTCAAGATCTCCGCGGCCGTCGAACTGCACAAGCGCGCCCACCTCCCCTACCTGGTGTATCTGCGGCATCCCACGACGGGCGGGGTGTTCGCCTCGTGGGGTTCGCTGGGTCACGTCACGGCCGCCGAGCCGGGCGCGTTGATCGGCTTCCTCGGCCCCCGCGTGTACGAACACCTCTACGGCGAGCCGTTCCCAACGGGCATCCAGACGGCGGAGAACCTGCACCGGCACGGCGTGATCGACGGCGTCGTCCCGATCGATCTGCTGCGCTCGACTCTCGACCGCACGCTGAAGGTGGTGGCCGACCCGCCGGGCGCCGCGCCGGAGACGCCGGCGGCGGGGTCCGTTCCGGACGTGCCCGCCTGGGACTCCGTCGAGATCTCGCGTCGGCCCGACCGGCCGGGGGTGGGTGCGCTGCTGCGGCACGGCACGACGGAGCGGGTGCTGCTGTCGGGAACCGGCGGGCAGGGCGAAGCGGCGACGACGCTACTGGCGCTCGCGCGGTTCGGTGGCCAGCCCGCGGTCGTCGTCGGTCAGCAGCGTGGCGTGGGCGGCGGACTCGCGGGTCCGCAGGCCCTGCGCGAGGCGCGCCGGGGCATGGCGCTGGCGGCGGGTCTGCGACTGCCGCTGGTCCTGGTCATCGACACGCCGGGCCCCGCGCTGTCCGTCGAGGCCGAGGAGGGTGGGCTGGCCGGGGAGATCGCCCGGTGTCTCGCCGAACTCGTCACGCTCGACACCCCGACGGTCTCGGTACTACTCGGCCAGGGCAGCGGCGGCCCTGCGCTGGCCATGGTGCCCGCCGACCGGGTGCTGGCGGCGCTGCACGGCTGGCTGGCGCCGCTGCCCCCGGAGGGCGCCAGCGCCATCGTGTTCCGCGACCTCGACCATGCCCCGGAACTGGCTGCGGCGCAAGGCATTCGCTCGGCGGACCTGTTGCGCAACGGGATCGTCGACGCGATCGTGCCCGAGCCCGCCGACGCGTCGGACACCCCGCTGGACTTCACGGCCCGCCTGTCGGCCACCATCGCCGGCGAACTGGTGTCGTTGCGGTCGCTATCCGACGAGCAGCGGCTGGCGGCGCGGTTGGCCCACTACCGCGGCATCGGCCTGCCCTAGCCTCGCGCAACCCGCCGCCCACCCGCGGTGATGGCATTCTGGAACCCGTGGACTCGGTGCTGCACCTCTGGTGGCTGATCTTTCCGCTCGGCGGGGCGATCGGCGGCGGCGTCAGGGCCATCACCGCGGCGAACGAGCGCCGCGCCGAGCGCCGGCTCGAGCGGTACCGCATCAAGCAGCAGACCAAGATCGCGATGGCGGAGGCCTCGGGCCGCGGCAAGATCGACCGGACAGCCGCGCGACGCGACGTCGGCAAGGTGATCCAGCAGCACGACCGCACCGACGCGCGGTGGCTCGACTACGAGGTGGACGTCGCCAAGTTGCTCGACTTCCCGCTGATGACCGACATGCGCGAACCGCTCACCGCGGAGTTCCACCGGGCCCGCGGCCGCGCCGACCTGCTGCGTCCCGCCAATGCCGACGACATCGCCGGTGACCGCGACGCGCAGCTGGAGTACCGCGACGCCGTGCACGACTACGTGACGGCCTTCGACATCGCCGAGTCCGAGGCGATCCGTCGCCGGCGCAGCGACTTCTCGACCGAGGCACAGGAGCGTTTGGAGCGCGCCCAGCGGCTGCTCCGGGTGGCCGAGGACGACGCCGCGACACCCGACGAGCGACGCAGCGCGTACTCCAAGGCGCGGCACGAGCTCGACGGGCTCGTCGTGCTGCCCGCGGTGACCCGGGCGTCGATCGAACGCCGCATCGCGGGCGAGCTGGAGGCGTGACGGGCCCGCGAGACTGAACCTCGCGACGCAATCGCGCGTATTTCGTCGCGGGATTCAGTCTCGGGCGAGGGCATAGCGCTGCAGCGTCGGCGCCAGCGAGTCGATCAGCTCGGCGCGGGTCATGGCGACGACCGGTGGCAACCGCAGCACGAACCGGCAGAGCGCCATTCCGAGCACCTGGGTGCCGATCAGGCCGGCGCGTCGGGCTGCGTCGTCCGGCACGATCTTCGCGATGGCGGGCAGCAGCTGGCCCGCGAAGATGTCCGTCATGCGTTGCGCCGCTTCGGCATTGGTGGTGGCCGAGCGCAACAGGACGACGAGCGCGTCGTCCTCCTCCCAGCGGTCGAGGAAGTGCTCGACGATCGCGCGGCCGAGGTGTGACGGCTCGACGTCGGAGAGGTCGGGGAAGCGCAGGTCGAATTCGGCGGCAGCGGCGAACAGCTGATCCTTGCTGCCGAAGTAGCGCATGACCATCGACGGGTCGATGTTCGCGTCGGCGGCAATGGCCCGGATCGTCGCGCCGGCGTAGCCGGACTCCGCGAACCGTTCGCGCGCCGCGGTGAGGATGACCGCCCGCGTCCGATCGGCCTTGGTGCCCATGCCAACCACCTTATGCCAACGTCTGTTGACTTTTCCGCCAGGCGCGCGCAGGCTACAAAAGTCAACACGCGTTGGCATCAATGCGAAGGAGAATCCCGTGACCGACACCGACGTACTCATCGTGGGCGCCGGGCCCACCGGCCTGACGTTGGCCGCGGCGTTGCTGCTGCAGGGCGTCTCGGTGACGCTCGTGGACCGTCAGGCCGAGGGGGCCAACACCTCCCGCGCGGCGGGTGTGAACGCGCGAAGCCTGGAGGTCCTCGACCGCATCGACGTGACGCGTCGGCTGGTCAAGGAGGGTGTCGAAGCGCCGCGGTTCACGATCCGCGACCGCGCCGCGACCCTGCTGACGGTCGACTTCAGCGGGCTGGCGACCGATTATCCGTTCACCCTGCTCGTGCCCCAGTCGACGACCGAGCGGCTGTTGCTCGAGCGCGTGCGTGAACTCGGGGGCGACGTGATCCGGCCCAAGACCCTCGTGACCGTCGCCCAGGACGCCGCGCGGGTCACCGCGACGTTCGACGACGGCGACACCGTCTCCGCGCGCTACCTCGTCGGCGCCGACGGCATGCACAGCACCGTCCGCACGCAGGCGGGCATCGGCTTCACCGGCGGGGCCTACGAGCACGAGTTCGTCCTCGCCGACGCGCGGCTGCGCGGGGACGCGCCCACCGACGAAGTTCGCCTGTTCTGGGCCAGCGAAGGGCTGACCGTCGTCGCCCCCCTGCCCGACGGAGCGTTCCGCATCGTCGCCCCGATGGACGGCGCGCCCGAGCACCCCTCGGCGGACCTCGTGCAGCGGCTCCTCGACGACAGGGGGCCCGGCGGCCTCGTGGTCACCGACGTCGTGTGGTCATCCCGGTTCCGCATCCATCACCGCGTCGCCGATGACTACCGGGCGGGGCGCGTCCTGCTGGCGGGCGACGCCGCGCACGTCCACAGCCCCGCGGGCGGGCAGGGCATGAACCTCGGCATTCAGGACGCGATCGCCCTGGCCGATGCGCTGGCCGCGGTACTCGACGGCGCCCCCGACACCCGGCTCGACGACTACGCGGCCACCCGACGCCCCATCGCCGAGCAGGTCGTCGCCCTGACCGACCGGCTGACCAGGCTCGCCACCATTCCCCGCAGCCTGCGTCCGCTGCGAAATGCCTTGCTGGGCTTGGTCGGTCGCATGCCAGCGCTGACGCGGGCTTTGGCGGCACGGCTGTCGGGGTTGGTCTACCGCTGAAGCGGGAACCATGGGGGCATGGGCAGGGCGCGGCTGCGCCAGGTCATCCCACCGAAGGGCTAGCAATGCCGATGCAGACCGTCGAGGCCGACTACCTGGTGGTGGGGGCCGGCGCCATGGGCATGGCGTTCGTCGACACCGTGCTCACCGAGTCCGACGCGACCATCGTCATCGTCGACCGCAACGATCAGCCCGGCGGCCACTGGCTCACCGCCTACCCCTTCGTGCGGCTGCACCAGCCGTCGGCCTACTACGGGGTGAACTCGCGCCCGCTCGGTGCCGACACCATCGACGCGAACGGTTGGAACGCCGGGTTCTACGAACTGGCCGGCGCCGGGGAGATCTGCGCGTACTTCGACGCCGTCATGCGCCAGCAGTTCCTGCCGTCGGGGCGGGTCACCTTCTACCCGATGAGCGAATACCTCGGCGACGGCCGGATCCGCACACTGAACGGCGACGAGGTCGTGGTGAACGTGCGCAAGCGTACGGTCGATGCCACCTATCTCGGGGTCGTCGTCCCCTCGATGCGCCCGCCCGCCTACGACGTCGCGCCTGGCGTCGACTGCATCCCCCCAAATGGCTTGCCCAAGAAGCCCTTTCGCGATCAGTACGTCATCGTCGGCGCGGGCAAGACCGCGTTCGACAGCTGCCTATGGCTGCTGCGCCACGGCATCTCGCCCGACCGGGTGACGTGGATCCGACCGCGCGACAGCTGGCTGCTCGACCGCGCCGCGATCCAACCCGGCATGGTGTTCGCCGAACGCGTCATCTCCGACTTCGCCGCGCAGATGAGGGCGGTGCTCAAGGCCACCTCGACCGACGACCTCTTCGCCCGGCTCGCCGGCGCCGGGTGCCTGCTGCGCATCGACGAGTCGGTGGAGCCCACGATGTACCGCTGCGCCATCGTCTCCGAACTCGAACTGGCCCAGCTGCGGCGGATCGAGGACGTCGTCAGGATGGGCCACGTCGAGGCCATCGAACCGGGTCGCATCGTCCTGGAGCAGGGCAGCGTCGAGACCAGGCCCGACGCGCTCTACGTCGACTGCACCGGCGACGGGCTCGGCAAGCGCCCGCCCGTCGACGTCTTCCAGGCGGGCCACCTCGTGCTGCAGCCCGTGCGGACCTGTCAGCCCGCGTTCAGTGCCGCGGTCATCGGGCACGTCGAGGTCACCAAGACCGACGACGCCGAGCGCAACGCCTACTGCCGACCGGTGCCCCACCCGACGGTCCCCCTCGACTGGCTGACCATGACAAGGACGTTCCACGCCAATCAGCTGCACTGGTTCGCCGATGCCGAGATGATGGCGTGGCTCAGCGGCGCCCGGCTGAACGTCGTCAGCCACCTCAGCAGCCGCACGCCGACGCCGGCGGACATGATCCCGCTCTCGGAGCGCCTGTCCGCGGTCAACGAGAAGATCGACGCGTTGCTCGGCGCCTGACGCGTCAGGCCAGCGAGTCGACCCAGGCGCGGTGCAGCGCGGCGTATCTGCCACCGCCGAGGATCAACTCGTCGGGGCGCCCGTCCTCCACGACGCGCCCGTGCTCGAGCACCAGGACTCGGTCGGCGATCTCGACCGTCGAGAGGCGGTGCGCGATCACCACCGCGGTGCGATCGGCGAGAACGGTGGCCAGTGCCCGCTGCACCAGCCGCTCGCTGGGGATGTCGAGTGACGAGGTCGCCTCGTCGAGGATCAGCACCGCCGGATCGGCGAGGAACGCCCGCGCGAACGCGATCAGCTGCCGCTGCCCCGCCGACAGCCGGCCGCCTCGCTTGGCGACGTCGGTGTCGTACCCGTCGACGAGCGCGCCGATGAACCGGTCTGCGCCAACGGCTTCGGCCGCCGCCCGCACCTCGGCGTCCGTCGCGTCGGGGCGGCCGAACCGGATGTTGTCGGCGATGCTGCCGACGAACATGAAGTTCTCCTGGGTCACCATCACCACGTGCTTGCGCAGGTCGGCCTGCGACAGCTCGCGCAGGTCGACGCCGTCGAGTGTGACCGACCCGGAAGTGGGGTCGTAGAACCGCGCGATCAGCTTGGCGATCGTGGTCTTGCCCGCACCGGTCGTGCCGACCAGGGCGACGGTCTGCCCCGCCGGAATGTGCAGGTCCAACCCCGGCAGCACCGGCCGGTCGGGCACGTAGCCGAACTCGACGTGGCGAAAGGCGATGTCGCCGTTGACCTTCGGTAGCTCGACGGGGTGTCGCGGATCCTGGATGCCGGGCGCCTCGGCCAGCACGCCCGCGATCTTCTCCAGCGCGGCGGCCGCCGACTGGAACGTGTTGAAGAACTGCGAGATCTCCTGCATGGGTTCGAAGAAGATCCGCAGGTACAGCAGGAACGCGGTGAGCGTGCCCAGCGTCATCTCACCATGCAGCACGCGGTAACCGCCGTAGAGCACGACCCCTCCGGTCGCGACGTTGCCGACCAGTCGGACCGACGGCATGAAGACCGCCAGCAGTTTGAACGCCCGCTCGTTGATGTTCTTGTAGTCGTCGGCGACGTCGGTGAAGATCTGCTGGTTGCGCAGTTCGCGACGGTAGGCCTGCACGGCCTTGATGCCGGTCATGGTCTCCACGAACTGCACGATCACGAGGGCCGCGCTCTCGCGCACCTTCTTGTACGTGCGCGCCGACTGGGTCCGGAACCACCACACCAGCAGCACCAGGATGGGGAACGCACAGAGGCACAGCAACCCCAGTCGCAGGTCGAGGACGACGAGCAGGACGGCGGTGCCGACGAGGGTCAGGATCGCCGTGATGAGACCGTCGAAACCCGTCTCCAGCATGTCCTGAATGGCTTCGACGTCGTTCGTCGAGCGCGCCACCACACGGCCCGACGTGTAACGGTCGTGGAACGCCACGTCGAGTCGCTGGAAGTGCCGGAAGATCCTGCGGCGCAACGTCAGCAGCACCTCTTGACCGATCCGCCCCGAGCGCCGCAGGAAGAACATCCGGCTCGTCGCCTGCACGACGACCACGCCGCACAGCGCGGCGACGATCAGCAGCAGCTCGCGGGCCGAGCCGCCGTCGACGATCGGCGGAATGCCGTGGTCGATGCCGCGCTGCACCAGCAGCGGCACCGAGAGGCGGGCCGCGTTCTCCACGACGATCACGATCGTCAGCAGCGCCACCAGCCCGGCGTACGGGCGCAACAACCCGCCCAGCAGCACGCGCGCCTCCCGGCGGCGGGAGATCGACTCGTCGATCGGCAGGTCGTCGTCGTCGTTGGTGACCGCGCGCCCGCGCCAGTCCGTGGTGCTCACCGGCTCTCCAGATACAGATGGTCGAGACGGTCGCGCTCGTCGTCCTCTTCCCATTCGGGATCGCGCTCCGCGCCGTCGTCGAGTTCGTCGTCGGCGGCGAGCAGGTAGCGGTAGGCGGGAGCGTCGTCGAGCAGCTCGGCGTGCGTGCCCACGCGCGTGATGGTGCCGTCCTGCAGCAGCGCCACGCGGTCGGCCAGCAGCACCGTCGACGCGCGGTTGGCGACGATCACGCCGGTCACCCTCCTGCGCTGCGTGCCCGCCTCCCGCCTGCCCAGCACCCGGCTCAGCGCCTCGGTCACGGCGGCCTCGGTGTGCACGTCCAGTGCGGACAGCGTGTCGTCGAGCACCAGGATCGACGGCGCCGCGAGCAGCGCCCGCGCCAGCGAAAGTCGTTGGCGCTGACCGCCCGACAGGCTCATCCCCTGCTCGCCGATCCGCGTGTCGAGACCGAACGGCAGGTCGTAGACGAAGTCGGCGGCCGCGACGTCGACGGCCTCGGCCAGCTCGGCATCGGTGGCGGGGTCCTCGGGCCCGCGGCCCAGGCGCAGGTTCTCGGCCACCGACATCGAGAACAGCGTCGGGTCCTCGAACGCGGTCGCCACCGCCTTGCGCAGCGCGGGCAAGCTCAGGTCGCGAATGTCCCTGCCGTCGACCAAGATCGAGCCCTCGGTGACGTCGTAGAGCCGCGACAGCAGCGCGACGAGCGCCGACTTGCCCGACCCCGTCGCACCGACCAACGCCAGCGTCTCCCCGGCTTCGACGGTGAGATTCAGATGCCTCAGCACCCACTTCTCGCTGTCGGGGAACCGGAACCCGACGTCGCGGAGTTCGAGCCGGCCGCCGCGCGGCGTCACGCGCTCGGGTCCGTCGCCGATCTCCCGTGGCGCGTCGAAGATCTCGACGACGCGGTTGGCGGCCGTCATCGCCTCCTGGGTCATCGACAGGAGGAAGCCGAGTGAGGCGATGGGCCACACCAGCGACAGCATCATCGTGATGAACGCGACGAGCGTGCCCATCGTCACCAGGCCGTGGCCCGCGGCGTAGGCGCCGAGGCCCAGCACGATGATGAGGCTGCCGCTGGGGATGGCCTCCAGCAGCGTCCAGAACTTCGCCTGCACGCCGACCTTGCCCACCTCGGTGTCGAACAGTGCGGTGGCGCGCTCGTCGAAACGTTCGTAGGCATACCCCTCGCGGCCGAACGCCTTGACCACGCGCAGTCCGAGCGCCTGCTCCTCGACGTGGGTGGCGACGTTGCCGGACTGGTCCTGCGCGGCGCGCGAGAGCTTGGTGAACTGCCGTTGGAAGTGCAGCACGGTCGCGGTGATCGGCACGATCGACACCACCACCACGACACCGAGCGGCCAGTACATCGCCAGCAGGATCCCGGTCACCGCGATGATCTGAATGATGTTGAGCAACAAGAACAACAGGCCGAACGAGAGGAACATGCGAATGGTGCTCAGGTCGTTCATCACCCGCGACAGCAGCTGCCCGGACTGCCAGCGGCCGTGGAACGACATCGGCAAGATCTGCAGCCGCGCATAGAGATCCTTGCGAATGTCGGCCTCGACGCCCATCGTGGCGCGGGCCACCAGCCAGCGGCGCACGAACCACAGCACGGCCTCCGACACCAGCACCGCCATCGCGGCCGAGCCGAGCAGCCACAGGTGCCGCTGGTCCTGGTGGCGTACGGGCCCGTCGATGACGGCTCTGGTCATCAGCGGAATGGCCACCGTCGCCACCAGACTGAGCAGCGCGGCGACGAGCATGGCCGTCCACCGGACCCGGTAGGGCTTGAGGTAGGGCAGCAGCCGCAGGAGGTCCGACGACGACCGGACGCGACGCGGCGGCGGCGCGAGCGACGGCTCGGACCGCAGACCGGGAGCCGTCATGCCGCCGCCTCGTCGTCGCGGAACTGGGTCTCGTACAGCGTCGTGTACCGCCCGCCCCTGGCGAGCAGTTGGGCGTGGGTGCCGCGCTCCACGATGCGGCCGTCCTCGACGACGAGGATGACGTCGGCCGCGCGGATGGTCGACAACCGGTGCGCGATCACGATCGACGTGCGACCGGCCAGCGCCTCGGTGAGGGCCTGCTGCACGGCCGCCTCGGATTCGGAGTCCAGCGACGCCGTCGCCTCGTCGAGCACGACGACGCGCGAGGAGCCGAGCAGCAGACGCGCGATGGTCAGCCGCTGGCGCTGACCGCCCGACAGGCGATATCCGCGCTCGCCGACGACGGTGTCGAGACCGTCGGGCATGTCGGCGACGACGTCGGCGAGCCGCGACCGGCGCAGGGCGTCCCACAGTTCGTCGTCCGACGCGCCGGGCGCGGCCAGGGTCAGGTTGGCCCGGATCGACTCGTGGAAGAGGTGACCGTCCTGGGTCACCACGCCGACGGTCTCCTTCAGCGAGGCGAACGTGACGTCGCGAACGTCGGTGCCGGACAACCGGACCGAACCGGAGTCGACGTCGTAGAGCCGCGCTACCAGGGAGGCGATGGTCGACTTGCCCGCACCGGAGGACCCCACCAGCGCGACCATCTGACCCGGCTGAGCCGTGAACGAAATGCCATGCAGCACTTCGTCACCGCCGCGGTCGTCGAGCACCGCGACCTCCTCCAGCGAGGCCAGCGACACCTTGTCCGCCGCGGGGTAGGAGAAGCGCACGTCGTCGAACTCGACGCTCACCGGACCCGTGGGCACCGCGACCGCGTCGTCGTCCTCCAGAATGAGCGGCACCAGGTCGAGCACCTCGAACACCCGCTCGAAACTGACCAGCGCGCTGGCGATTTCGACGTGCGCGTTGGCCAGCGCGGTCAGCGGCGCATACAGCCGGGTGAGCAGCAGTGCCAGCGAGACGATCGCGCCCGCCTGCAGGTGCCCCCCGATCGCGAGGACGCCGCCGAGGCCGTACACCAGCGCGAGCGCCAACGACGACATCAGCGTCAGCGAGTTCATGAAGGTGGCCTGCAGCATCGAGGTGCGCACGCCGATGTCGCGAACCCGGCCCGCTCGGGCCGCGAACTCACTCGATTCGCGCGCGGGATGGCCGAACAGCTTGATCAGGGTCGCGCCGGGAGCCGAGAACCGTTCCGTCATCTGGGTATTCATCGTCGCGTTGTAGATCGCGCTCTCGCGGCTCAGCTCGGCCATGCTGCGGCCGATGCGCCGGGCGGGCAGCAGGAACAGCGGCGTCAACACCAGTGACAGCACGGTGATCTGCCACGAGATGCCGAGCATGACGCCGAGCGTGAGCCCCAGCGTGACGAGATTGGACACGACGCCGGACAGCGTGTCGGAGAACGCGCGCTGCGCACCCATCACGTCGTTGCCCAACCTGCTGACGAGTGCGCCGGTCCTGGTCCTGGTGAAGAACGCCACCGGCATCCGCTGCACGTGGTCGAACACCGCGGTGCGCAGGTCGAGGATCATGCCCTCGCCGATCTGCGAGGACTGCCACCGGGTCAGCAGCCCGGTCGCGGCCTCGGCCAGGGCGACCGCGGCGATGACGGCGGCCAGCAGGACCACCGTGGTCGGCGTCCCGCCGTGCACGATCGCGTCGACCACCCGGCCCGCCAGGACCGGCGTCGACACCGCGAGCACGGCGCCCACCACGCTCACCGCGACGAACGCCCCGATGCGCCGGTGGTGTCTGGCCGAGAACGTCCAGATGCGCTGGAGCAGGGCACGGTTTGCCAGCGCGCGGAGGTCACCCCCGCGCGCGTTCCGCTGCCGGTACAGCGCCCGGCTCGCCGCGTATTCCATGCTCATGTCATCACCGTAGAACCTCAACAATTGATGAGGTCAATTCATTACCCTGCGATACCCTGCGATTCGCAGGTTGCTGCGTTGCGCTTAGCGCTCCTGAATGCACACAACCCGGGCGATCTAAACGATGCCGAAGTAGCCAATCACGCCGGCGATGGCCACGACGACGAGTGGATTGATCGACGTGCGGACGAAGATCACCGTGCAGACCGCCGTCAGCAGATACGTCCGCCAGTCGTGGTCGGCGGCCCTGCTCATCACCAGTGCCGACGCCAGGATCAGCCCCACGGTCAGCGGCGCGAGCCCCTTCTCGACGGCGAGCCGCCACCGGCTTTGCTCGGCCCGCTGCCAGAACAGCGTGATGGCGTACACCAGCGACGCGGCGGGCACCACCATCGCGACCGTGGCGATCACGCCGCCGAGGATCCCGCCGAGCACGCCGCCGACGGGCAGCCCCGCCGCGTAGCCGACCATCCCGACGATCAGGATGCTCGGCCCCGGCGTGGTCTGCGAGATGGAGAACAGGTCGGCGAACTGGCCGTCGGTCAGCCACCGATGCTGGTGGACCGCGCGCAGGTGCATCTCCGGCAACACCGCATTGCCCCCGCCGAAGGACATCAGCGACAGCGAACCGAACAGCACGACCAGCTGCAGATACGTGCTCACTGTTCGGCCTGCTCGGTACGTCGGCGCGGCCACGCCCAGATCAGGCCGAGCGGCGCCACGATGGCCAGCGTCAGGAGCAGCGGCCACCGCAGCACGCCGTTGAGCACGAACGCCGTGGCGAACAGCGCGATCGGCACCACCCCGGTCAGGCACTTCCTGCCGGTCTGGATCACCATCGTCAGCGTCATCGCCACGGCGGCCGCCGACGCCCCGTGCAGCACGCCCTTGACGGCGGGGACCTCCTTGAACGTGAAGTACAGCCACGCCAGCGCCAGCACGATCACCAACGGCACCAGGCAAAGACCGATGAGTGCGGCGATCGCGCCCGGCACGGCCCGCATCTTCGTGCCGGCGAACACGGCCATGTTCACCTGGTTGGCGCCGGGCAGGATTCGGCACATCGTCATCGCCGACAGGAACTCCGCCTCACCGAGCCACTGCTTCTCGACGACGAGGACCTCGCGCGACCACGCCGAGAGCCCGCCGCCGAACGACGCCAGCGCGATGTGGTTGAACGTGACGGCCAGCTCGACGAGGGAGACCCGCTCCGGCTCCGTCACTCGTGGACGAGTTCGGGATCGTGCGGGAAGTCGTCCTCCTCGTGGCCGATGGAGTCCAGCGGATCGGGCGGCGCGTAGGCGTGCGACTGCGCCCAGTCCTCCTCGAACGTCGCCCCGAGCCGCGCGACGACGGCCGGGTCGTCGATCGTGATGCCCAGCTCGCGACGCAGGTCGAAGGCGCTGCGGTCGATGTTCATGGAACCCACCAGCGCGCGCTGGCCGTCGACGATGAGCAGTTTCGCGTGCACCCTGAGGTTCTTCTGCTTGTGCACCTTGGCGCCGAAGCGCCGCAGCGTGCGCAGCGAGGCGAACGTGTCGAGGACGTCCCACTCGCTGATGCCGTGCTTGCCGCCACACAGCACGTGCACCTTCACGCCGCGCTCGATCGCGGCCGCCAGGTGGTCGGTGATGACGGCGTCGACGAACTTGGGGTGCTGAACGTCGATGCGGTGCACCGCGGTGTCGATGAAGCGGGCCATGTGAAAGCGCGAATTGGAGTTGCTCCACAGCAGACCCCGATACGCCGTGGGGACCCAGTCCTCGTGGTTCCAGTCGGCGTCGAAGACCTCGACGATCTGCGCGACGTGTGCGGGGTCGGTGATGATCACGCCGTAGTCCCGCGTCGCCGTGAAGTACTTGAGGCACATGTTGAACGTCGCGACGAGCGCGACCTTCTCGTCGACCACCATCGACTTCTCGTGCGTGACGTAGAACTTCGGGTTGGCCCACCGCACGTCGATGCCCGCGGCGCAAAACCGTTCGTAGGTCTCGTCGTTCGCGCGGTCGCCCCCGGACCGCGCCGCGTTCAGCATGACGCGCACGTCCACGCCGGCCCGCCGGCGTTCCAGCACCGCGTCGATGAGGGTCTCGTCGGTGAACGTGAACTGCTTGATCAACAGCGACGTCCGGGCCGAGGCGATGAAGTCGACGACCGGACCGACACCGTCGTCCGGTTCGACGATCAGACGGGGGCCACTCGGCTGCACGAGAGTTGAAGCTAGCACTCAGCAGGACCCATTCGCTTTGCCAATGCGTAAATTTGCGAGGCCCGTGTCTCCCCCGGCCAGCACGCGCCTACCGCACCGCGCCGAGGGCATCAGGCAAGATGACCCCATGGAGATGGGAGCCAGCGGTACCGCGTCGCCCCGAGTGCTCGTGGTGGACGACGACCCCGACGTGCTCGCCTCACTCGAACGCGGGCTGCGGCTGTCCGGCTTCGACGTCACGACCGCGGTCGACGGCGCCGAGGCGTTGCGCAGCGCCACCGAGACCCGGCCCGACGCCATCGTGCTCGACATCAACATGCCCATCCTGGACGGCGTCTCCGTGGTGACCGCGCTGCGCGCCATGGACAACGACGTCCCCGTCTGCGTGCTGTCGGCCCGCAGCTCCGTCGACGACCGGGTCGCGGGCCTGGAGGCCGGCGCCGACGACTACCTCGTCAAGCCGTTCGTCTTGGCCGAGCTGGTGGCCAGGGTCAAGGCCCTGCTGCGCCGCCGCGGCGCCACCGCGACGTTCTCCTCGGAGACGATCTCCGTCGGCCCCCTAGAGGTCGACATTCCCGGCAGGCGCGCGCGCGTCAACGGCGCCGACGTCGACCTGACGAAGCGCGAATTCGACCTCCTGGCCGTCCTCGCCGAGCACAAGACCGCCGTGCTGTCGCGGGCCCAGCTGCTGGAGCTGGTGTGGGGCTACGACTTCGCCGCGGACACCAACGTCGTCGACGTGTTCATCGGGTACCTCCGCCGCAAGCTCGAAGCGGGCGGCGCCCCGCGGCTGCTGCACACGGTGCGGGGCGTGGGATTCGTGCTGAGGCAGCAGTGACGAGCGCTTGCGCGAGGAACCGGCGGCCAGTGACGAGCGCTTGCGCGAGGAACCGGCGGGGTTGAGCACATGGACTTCCTGTCACACGTGTTCCGGCGGACACCGTCGCTGCGGACGCGCGTGGCCTTCGCCACCGCCATCGCGGCCGCGATCGTGGTGGGCATCGTCGGCGCGATCGTGTGGATCGGCATCACCAACGACCGCAAGGAACGCCTGGACCGTCGGCTCGACGAGGCCGCGGGCTTCGCGATCCCCTTCCTGCCCCGCGGCCTCGACCAGATTCCCAAGTCCCCCAATGACCAGGACGCCGTCATCACGGTGCGACGCGCGGGCGGACAGGTCACGTCGAACTCGGACGTGACGTTGCCGGAGCTGCCCGCCGGCTACGCCGACACCACGATCGACGGCGTGCGCTACCGGGTGCGGACCGTGCAACTGGTCGGCCCGCAGGGTCCGATGACGGCGGCGGTCGGCGCCACGTACGACGCGACGATCGCCGACACCAACAACCTGCACCGCCGGGTGATCATGATCTGCTCGGGCGCGATCGGCGCTGCGGCGGTGGCGGGTTGGCTGCTGGCGGCCTTCGCAGTGCGGCCGCTGAAGCGGCTCGCGCAGCAGACCCGCGCGATCGACGTGGGCGGCGAGGCGCCCGACATCGACGTCCGTGGCGCGACCGAGGCGGTCGAGATCGCCGACGCGGTCAACGGCATGGTGCAGCGCATCTGGCAGGAGCAGGACCGCACCAAGGCCGCGCTGGTCTCCTCGCGTGACTTCGCGGCCGTGACGTCGCACGAACTGCGCACCCCGCTGACGGCGATGCGGACCAACCTCGAGGTGCTCGCCACCCTGGACCTCGCCGAGGATCAGCGCAAGGAAGTGCTCAACGACGTCATCCGCACGCAGACGCGCATCGAGTCGACGCTGTGGGCCATCGAAAGGCTGGCGCAGGGCGAACTCTCGACCTCCGATGACCACGTGCCCGTCGACATCACCGAACTCCTCGACCGCGCCGCCCATGACGCGATGCGCGTGTATCCCGACCTCGACGTGTCGCTGGTGCCGGCGCCCACCGTCATCCTGGTGGGCCTGCCCGCGGGGCTGCGGCTGTCGGTGGACAACGCCATCGCCAACGCCGTGAAGCACGGCGGCGCGCATCGAATCCAGTTGTCGGCGGTCAGTTCCCGGGCCGGTGTGGAGATCGCGATCGACGACGACGGTGTCGGCATTCCCGAGGAGGAGCGCAAGGTCGTCTTCGAACGGTTCTCCCGCGGTTCGACGGCCTCCCACTCCGGCTCCGGCCTCGGTCTGGCACTGGTGGCCCAGCAGGCCGAATTGCACGGTGGCAGTGCGTCTTTGGAGCAGAGTCCGCTGGGCGGAGTGCGGCTGCTGTTGACGCTGCCCGGACCGTCGTAGGCTCGCCCGCCCCGACGGACGCCTGCGTGCAACTGGTCCTCTCGGGGTCGGTTGACACCTGGAGCCAATTCCCCGAAAGTCACTGCTTCACTTGGTGATCGGGGTGCCTCAGGGTCGGTCGCCCGTCTGAGAGGTCATCCATGCTGTGTTCCGTCGACGGCTCGGGATGGTGAGCACGCGTTCGCGCGGAAACGAGACCGGCGGGAAGGTTCAGCACCACAACGTCTTTCGCCGCGACGTCCACGGCCTGCGCGCCGTCGCGGTGCTGGCCGTCGTCCTCTTCCACGCCGGCGTGCCCGGCGTCGGCGGGGGTTTCGTCGGTGTGGACGTGTTCTTCGTCATCTCGGGTTTCGTCATCACCGGCCTCCTGTGGCGCGAGGCCAGCGCCACCGGCACCATCGGACTGCGCAGGTTCTACGGGGCGAGGGCACGTCGCCTGCTCCCGACGGCGGCGGTCGTCGCGGTCGTCACGATGATCGCCTCGGCAATCCTGCTGTCCCCGCTGCAGGTCCGATCGGTCGGCATGGACGGGATCGCCAGCGCGCTGTACCTCAACAACTACGTGCTCATCGGGGCGGGGGTGAACTACTTCGGCAAGCACGATCTAGTGTCGCCCAGTCCCTTTCAGCATTGCTGGTCACTCGGCGTCGAGGAGCAGTTCTATCTCGTCTGGCCCCTCCTGATCGTCGGGATCGCCTGGGTCGTTCGACGCGTGCGCCGGGTGGGCGCCAAGGCCGACGCCACGGTTTCGGTGCGGCCGTTCGCGATCGTCCTCGCGGTGGTCGCCGTCCTCTCGTTCGGGTCTTCGGTCGTCCTGACCTATGTGATCCCACCCGTCGCGTTCTATTCGCTGCCCACCAGGGCGTGGCAGTTGGCCCTCGGCGGCATGGTGGCGCTTACGGCGTCACGATGGCGCCGCCTGCCTTTCCCGTGGGCCGTGCTCACTGGCGTGACTGGTCTGCTCATGATCGGTTGGGCCGCAACCCGATTTGACGCTGCGACGCACTACCCCGGCGTCGCCGCAGCGATGCCCGCACTCGGCGCGGCCCTGATCATCGGGGCCGGTGGTGCCGCTCCGACCCGCGGGGTCGGCCTCGTCCTGGGATCACCTCGTCTGCGGAGGATCGGCGACCTGTCGTACTCCTGGTACCTCTGGCACTGGCCGGTGCTGGTGCTGGCCCCGGTCGTAATCGGGCACCCGCTCGGGCTCACCGCGCGGCTGGCGGCGGTCCTGCTGTCTGCCGGGCTCGCGGCACTGACACTGCGCCTCGTCGAGAACCCCCTGCGCTTCGCTCCCCGGATCCGCCGCTCACCGTGGGCGAGCCTGACGCTCGGCGGCGCGTCGAGCGCGGTGGCGGTCTGCGTCTGCGCCGCGGTGCTCGTCCAGACTCCCGATCCGGTGGGCCGCGGACCGGCCACCGCATCCATGGTCGTCACCGACACGCCGATCCCGCCGGGATCCGACGTAGCGGCCTTCGATGCCGCGGTGCGCGACGTGTTCGGTCAGGTCCAGGCCGCCGTCGCGGCGTCACTGCGCACGACCGCCGTCCCATCGAATCTGAATCCGCCTCTGACCGACCAGTTCGCGCAACAGTTGGCGATCGCCGGCCACGGGTGCCTCGTGGTGTTGCCGTTCGATGACGTGCAACCCGATTGCACGGTCGGTGATCTCACCTCGTCGACGTCGATCGCGCTCGTCGGCGACTCGCGGGCGGCGATGCTCGACCCGGCGTTCCAACGGATCGCCACGCAGCGGCACTGGCGTCTGCAGATGATGGCCAAGGCGGGCTGCTCGATCACCGATCTTCCCGTCGCCAGCGAGTTCAACGGCGTGGCCGAACTATTCGACCGCTGTCCGCAGTGGCGCAGTCAGGTCATGGCCCGGCTGGCCGCGGCGCCGCCCGACCTGATCGTGGTGAGCTCGGCCCGCGCCTACGACGCCAACGGCGCGCACACGATGGTGCCCGGCCTGCACATGTACGACCACGCGTGGCTCGACAGCCTGACCCGCCTGGTTCGCGCGCTGCGGGCCACCGGCGCCAGGGTCCTGGTTCTCGGGCCGACCCCGGATCCGCCCGCCCCGGTACCGCAGTGCCTCTCGGCACACCTCGACGACGCCCTGGCCTGCGCGCCGACGCGGCGCGCGAGCGGGAAGGACGCGTCCGGGATGGCGGCCGAGTCGACCGCCACCGGGGCCGGCGGCGGGCAGTACGCCGACCTCACCGCATTGTTCTGCGCCTCGGAACGCTGCCCGGTCATCGTCGGGAACACGATGGTCTACTTCGACTCGGGTCATCTGACGCACGAGTACTCCGAGCTTCTGGCCCCCGCCATGGGCGCCCTGGTCGAACGCGCGCTGGCCGGTAATTGAGCGGCGTCTCAGCCGACGGTGATCTCGACGCGTCGGTTCTGCGCCCTTCCGGCAGGCGTGCCGTTGTCTCCCAACGGTTTCGACGCCCCGGCACCGCTGGACGTCAGGTTGGCACTCGGAATGCCATCGGCGACGAGGGCGTTCGCGACCGCCGACGCGCGGCCCGCACTGAGGGGAACGTTGATCGCGTCGGTACCGGTGGAGTCGGTGTACCCGGTGACGACGAGCTTGGCGGTCGGGCACGGCTTGACCGCGTCGGCGATCCGCCCGACGGCGCCCCTGGCGGCGGCGTTCAGACCGGAGGAGTTGGTGGCGAACGTGATCGGCGTCGCGGACAGCGTCTGCACGGTGGCTCGAAGATCGGCACACGACCCGGCCGGCGCGGGACCCGGCGTCACCGAGGTGACCTCGATGTGGTTGACCACGGGCGCGTTCGGCCACGTCGTCTTGGCCGAATCCTCAACGGCCGCCCGGGTTTCCGCGGTGTCGGTCTGACCGGTCAGGGTGACGGTGCCGTTGGCGAGGGTCGCGTTGAAGCCCTTGGTCTCCACCGCCGTGCCGAAGAGCGCCCCCAGCCCGCCGAACTCCGGCGGTTTTACACCGGGCTTGACGGTGAGGTGATCGACGATGACCGCGCCGGGCATGGCCTGCCTGATCCCATCGGGCAGACCCTTCAGCAGGGCCTCGTCGGGCACCTCGCCGGTCAGCGTGAACCCGTTGCCGGTCCGCGCGATCGTCATGGCGCCGTAGGGTGCGGCCGCCGCGGCCGACGTCGTGGTCGTCGATGACGGCGCCGCCGACGGGGCGTTGCCCGAGGACCCGCCGCACCCGGCGAGAGGCAGCAGCAGGGCCAGGGCGAGCGCGCCCAGCAGGCGTTTCGACACGGGGACCGTCAGCGGACGGCGAGCAGGTCGATCACGAAGATCAACGTCTTGCCCGACAGGCGGTGTCCCGACCCGGCCGGACCGTAGGCCTTCTCGGGCGGAATGGTCAGCTTCCGCCGACCGCCGACCCGCATTCCGGGGATGCCGTCCTGCCACCCCGCGATGAGGCCGCGCAGCGGGAACTCGATGGATTCGTTGCGGTTCCACGAGCTGTCGAACTCCTCGCCCGTGTCGTACTCGACGCCGACGTAGTGCACCGTCACGGTGCCGCCGGGCACTGCCTCGGCGCCGTCGCCGACGACGACGTCCTCGATGACGAGTTCGGCGGGCGCCGGACCGTCGGGAAAATCGATCTCGGGTTTAGTGGCCACGCCTGACACCGTAGTCGGGCAGACTGGTCGGGTGGCTACGGACCCGAACACCGACTCGAACATTCTCGCCCGCGTGCACGAACTCGTCGCCGAGGAGAAGGAACTGCGCGCGAAGCTGCAACACCGCGAGATCGACGAGACCGAGGAACATCGGCGCTTGAAGGCGCTCGAGGTGCAGCTCGACCAGGCCTGGGATCTGCTTCGCCAGCGGCGGGCCCTGCGCGAATCGGGCCAGGATCCCGACCAGGCCAGCGTCCGGCCCGAGGACGAGGTCGAGGGTTACCTGAACTGAGCCGGGCCGTGGCGGACGACCGGTTCGACGCCGTCATCGTCGGTGGCGGTCACAACGGTCTGGTGGCGGCGGGTTACCTGGCGCGGGCCGGTCTGCGGGTCGTCGTGCTCGAACGGCTCGACCACGTCGGCGGCGCTGCCGTCTCGGCGCAGGCCTTCCCCGGGGTGGCTGCCCGGCTCTCGCGCTACTCGTATCTGGTCAGTCTGCTGCCACCGCGCATCACCAACGATCTGGGCGCCCACGTCCGGCTCGCCCGGCGCCGGTACTCGTCCTACACGCCCCACCCGGCGGACGGCGGTCGCACCGGCCTGCTGGTCGGGCCCGGCGGTGACTTCGACGCCATCGGCGCGGGCGCCGACGCGGCCGGTTTCGACGCGTTCTACCGACGCTGCCGCGCCGTCACCCAGCCGCTGTGGCCGACTCTGCTGGAACCCCTTCGGACGCGGTCACAGGCCCGCGCGCACGTGCTGGCCGGCGGTGATCCCGACGCCGACGCCGGCTGGCAGTCGATGCTGCAGCAACCGATCGGCAAGGCGATCGCCGACGCCGTCACCGACGACGTGGTGCGCGGGGTGATGGCAACCGACGCGCTGATCGGCACCTTCGCCCGCACCGACGCCGACTCCCTGGTGCAGAACGTCTGCTTCCTCTACCACCTGCTCGGCCAGGGCACCGGCGAATGGGACGTGCCCATCGGCGGCATGGGCGCGGTCAGCGGTGCGCTCGCGGACGCGGCCCGTGCCCAGGGGGCCGAGATATGCACTGGCGCAGAGGTATACGCGGTCGATCCCGGTGGGTCGGTCCACTACCGATGCGACGGCGAGCAGCGCGTCGCCCACGGGCGGTTCGTGCTGTCCAACGTCACGCCCACGGTGCTGGCCGGGTTGCTCGACGAGTCCCCGCCGCAGAGTGCACCGGGGTCGCAGGTCAAGGTGAACCTGATGCTGAGACGACTGCCCCGGCTGCGCGACGACGCCGTCACCCCGGAACAGGCGTTCGGCGGCACATTCCACGTCAACGAGTCTCTGCCGCAACTGGATTCGGCGTACGACACGGCGCTCGCCGGTGAGATTGCCGCTCCGCTGCCGTGCGAGATCTATTGCCACTCCCTCAGCGACCCCTCCATCCTGTCCGAGGAGTTGCGTCGCGCGGGCGCGCAGACGCTCACGGTGTTCGGCCTGCACACCCCGCACGGCATCGCCGCCGCCGATCCGGAAGCTGCCAGGACCGCACTCACCGATGCCATCCTCGCATCACTGAATTCCGTTCTGGCCGAACCCATTCAGGACGTCCTGCTTACCGACGCGCACGGGCGGCCCTGTATCGAGACCAAGACCACCGCGGACCTGGAGGCCACGCTGAACATGACCGCGGGGCACATCTTCCACGGTGGGCTGCACTGGCCGTTCGCCGAGGACGACGATCCGCTGGACACGCCGGCCCGGCGCTGGGGGGTGGCCACCGAGCACGACCGCATCCTGCTCTGCGGTTCCGGGTCTCGACGCGGCGGCGCGGTGTCGGGCGTCGGCGGCCACAATGCCGCCATGGCGGTACTCGAAAGCGGTTAGTTCCCAGTCAGTTTCGCCAGGATCGTTCGAAGCGTCTCCAGTTCGGAGGCGCTCAGCGCGGTGAACGGCTCGGGCGCCGGGTCGTCGATCCCCTCGATCGTGGCCACGACGCGACGACCAGCGTCGGTCAGCGAGATCACCTTGCACCGTCGGTTCGTCGGATGCGCCGTCCGCACGACGAGGCCGCGGTCCTCGAGATCGTTGACCGCCACGCTGGTGGCCGGCGCATCCATCGTTGCGGCCTCCGCGATCTCGGTGGCCGTCATCGCGCGCTTGGCGAGCCGGCGCAACACCCTGACCCTGCTGAACGGCAGCCCGGTGGTGTCGATGACGTCGCGCTTCCACGCGTCGCGGTTGTCGAAGACCACCGCGGCCATCGTCCGCCAGACCTCGTCGGCGAGCCGATGATCGGCGGTGGTGTCAGCCGGCATGGACGCCGACCTTGGGGGCGGCCGTGCCGGAGATCAACGGCGCGAGGCGTTCCGCCGATTGGAACGCCCGCGGCGTCGTCGAGAGGAACCCGAGCACGGTGATGACGACGCCGATCGCGACGAAGACGAACCACAGCGGCCGCGCGGACGCCGCGAAGTCGGCCCCCGTGTGCGCGATCGCCGACCCCGCGATAGAACCGCACAGCGCCACACCGATGCTCACGCCGATCTGGCGGCTGGTCGACGTCACCGCCGAGGCCGCACCGGCGCGGTCCAGCGGCATCCCGCTGACCGCCGCGTTGGTGATCGGGGCGTTCACCATGGAGAACCCGCTGCCGAACACGGCGAAGATCACCAGGAGGCCCCACACCGGGGTGTCCTTGGTCAGGAAGGTCAGCAGGACCGATGCGGTGGTGATCAGGACGCCGGCCGTCAGCAGCGAGGGACGGGCGCCGAACCGCCCGACCATCCGGCCGGAGATGGGCGAGAACACCAGGGCGCCAACGGCTATCGGCGCGTAGATGAGGCCGGTGTGCATGGCCGAGTACCCGCGCTCGGACTGCAGGTACAGCGACATCATGAACAGGAACGCACCCCACGCCGAGAACGCGCAGATCGCGGTGACGGTGGCGCCGGCGAACGGGATGCTGCGGAAGAAGCGCAGATCGATGAACGGGTCGTGGCGCCTGGCCTCGTACCGCAGGAAGGCGGCGAAGGAGATCAGCGCGACCACCGCCACCGCGACGACGCGCGGGTTGCTCCAGCCGTAGCCGGGGCCCTCGATGAGGGTGAAGACGACGCCGAAGAGGAAGAGCACCGCCAGGCCCTGGCCGATCGGGTCGATGTTGCGCATCGTCGCCGACTTCGTCTCGGGCACGAAGATCGCGGTGAGGACGACCGCGGCCGCACAGATTGGCAGGTTGATCCAGAACACCGCGCGCCAGCTGATCAGCTCGATGTGGAAACCCCCGACGACGGGTCCGAGCGCCATCGAGATGCCCACCACCGCGCCCCAGAATCCGAGGGCCCGGGCGCGCTCGACGCGTTCGGTGAAGACCTGCGAAATGATCGACAGTGCAACGGGATTCAGCATCGAACCGCCGATGGCCTGCAAGAGCCGTGCCATGATCAGCGTCTCGATGTTGGGCGCCAGGCTGCACATCAGCGAGCCGACGGCGAACACGACGAGGCCGATCTGGAACACCCGCCGTCTCCCGAACCGGTCCCCCGTCGCGCCCGACAGCATGAGCAGCGACGCCAACACCAGCGTGTAGACGTCGACCACCCACTGCAGTTGCGACGGCGATGCATGCAGATCGGTGCGGATGCTGGGAATCGCGACGTTGACGATCGTGGCGTCCATCGACACGATCAGCAGACTCAGACAGCAGGACACCAGGATGATGGCCTTACGCCGAGGCGTCAGCGTGTCGATGCTTGTATTCACACAACTATTGTCGACTTACAAGTATCCGCGGCACAACCACCTGTGGCCCAGCAGACACAAACGGCCCTGAATCCGCCCGATCGAGGGCCGTTTACGTCCGCTCGCGGAGAAAGGGTTAGCGGCTGCCCATGTCGGAGTAGTCCCGCTCGGTGTAGCCGGTGTAGATCTGGCGCGGGCGCCCGATCTTGCTCGGCGACTCGTGCATCTCACGCCAGTGCGCGATCCAGCCGGGCAGCCGGCCGAGGGCGAAGAGCACCGTGAACATCCGCGTCGGGAAGCCCATCGCGCGGTAGATCACCCCGGTGTAGAAGTCGACGTTGGGGTAGAGCTTGCGCTCGACGAAGAAGTCGTCGGTCAGCGCGAACTCCTCCAGTTGCTTGGCGATGTCGAGCAACTCGTCGTTGACGCCGAGCTTGCCGAGGATCTTGTCCGCCTGCTCCTTGACGATGCGGGCCCGCGGATCGTAGTTCTTGTAGACGCGGTGCCCGAAGCCCATCAGCTTCACGCCCTCTTCGCGGTTCTTCACCTTCTTGACGAAGGTCGCCACGTCGTCGTCACCGGAGCGGATCTTCTCGAGCATCTCCAGCACGGCCTGGTTGGCGCCGCCGTGCAGCGGACCCCACAGCGCGTTGATGCCGCCGGAGATCGACGTGAACAGGTTGGCTTGCGACGACCCGACTAGACGCACCGTCGACGTCGAGCAGTTCTGCTCGTGGTCGGCGTGCAGGATCAGCAGCAGGTCCAGCGCGCGGACGATCTCGGGGTCGACCTCGTAGGGCTCGGCGGGGAAGCCGAACGTCATCCGCAGGAAGTTCTCGACCAGCGTCAACGAATTGTCCGGGTACAGGAACGGCTGCCCGACCGACTTCTTGTAGGCATACGCCGCAATCGTCGGGAGCTTCGCGAGCAGCCGGATCGTCGACAGCTCGACCTGCTCCTTGTCCAGCGGGTCCACCGAGTCCGGGTAGTAGGCCGAGAGGGCGTTTACCGCGCTGGACAGCACGGGCATCGGGTGCGCGTTGCGCGGGAACCCGTCGAAGAAGCGCTTGAGGTCCTCGTGCAGCAGGGTGTGCCGCTGAATCTGGGTGGTGAACTTCTCCAACTCGTCGGCCGTCGGCAGTTCACCGTAGATGAGGAGGTAGCTGACCTCGATGAACGTGGACTTCTCCGCCAGCTGCTCGATGGGGTAGCCGCGGTAGCGCAGGATGCCGGCGTCGCCGTCGATGTAGCAAATCGAGCTCTTCGTCGAGGACGTGTTGACGAAGCCGCCGTCGAACGTGGTGTATCCGGTCTTGGCCAACAGCGAGCCCAGTGCGATCCCGTCGGCTCCCTCGGTCGCCTTCACGATCTCCAGGTCGATCTCGCCCCCCGGGTAGTGGAGGGTGGCCACCTCGTCCGAATCAGAGCGGGGACTGGAGTCTTCGGGCACGTTAACCCCTTCTACGGTGTCGTCGACCGGAACGAAGCTGTCCGTCACTAGTGGAAGGTAGTCGCTATCGGTTTGGTGCGCTTGCGGGGGGTTGGCCCTCGCACGTTCCCCCGCTCGCCATCGGCGTCCAGGTCCGCCGAAACAGCTCGTACTGGGCCCGGAGGCGGTCGCACAGCACCTGCGGTTCGAGTGGGTCGTGCCCGGGCAGACCCAAGCCGGCGAAGGCGTTGGCGAACAGCACCGTCCACGCGTCGCCGATCATCCGCACGGCGGGATCGGTGGCGGGCACGCCGAGCCGCCGGCCCATGACGACGAAGGCGGTGCGCACCTCTACCGACCGCTGATGCAGGAAGGCCGACGATCGCAGCGACTCGGCGTTGTTGATGATCTGGATGAGGACGGCCATCCGCTTGAAGCCCGGGGTGTGGTGCCCCCGCTCGGGAGCGAACACCTCCAGATGCGAGCGCAGCAGCGCCTCGTACTCGGTGATGTCGGTGGGCTGCCGGTCCAGGGCGGCGGCGAGGTACTCGTCCATGTCACCGGTCATCGCCGCGACGACGGACTCCTTCGTAGGGAAGTACCGGCTGAAGGTCCGCGGTGAGACGTCGGCCGCCGCAGCGATCTGCTCGACGGTGGTGTTGTCGTAGCCCTGCTTGAGACACAGCTCGGCCGCCGCCTCGATCAGCGTGGCGCGGGTCCGGAGCTTCTTGCGTTCCCTCAGGCCAAATGGTGCGTCAGCCATACACCCGCTCGTAGTCGGCCCCCGACGGTGGACACTTCGGGTGGGACGCCAGAACGGTTCGCGTCGGAATCTCCTCGCGGTCGCGAAGTCCCGATGCGTTCGCTCCCTCGGCCACGAGACGATGTTAACCCGCTTCTACATGCGAAACGGGGAACGCAGGTCTACACCCGGTAGCGGACGAAGGCGGGCACCAGCAACGCAGCGAGCACGACGCCGACGACGACGAGGGCACCTCCGCCCGCCGCGGTCACCGTCGTCCCGACGATTGCCGCCGACGCGCCGTGCACGGCGTCGGCGAGACGCGGCCCACCCGCGACGACCACGGTGAACACGCCCTGCAGTCGACCCCGCAACTCGTCGGAGGCCGCCTGCTGCAGGATCGTGTTGCGGAAGGCCGACGACACCATGTCGGCCGCTCCCCCGATCGCCAAGAACGCCAGCGCGGCCCACAGCAACGCGTTGACCCGCCCGCCGGCCAGCCCGGCGGCGAGACCGAAACCACACATCGCCGCACCCCACACGACGATGGAGACGACGACGACGAGCCCCTGCCGATGAATCCGGGGCAACCAACCAGAGAACACCCCGCCCGCGACGGCGCCCACCGCGATGGCCGACGACAGCAACGCCATGGTGGTACCGCCCTCGACCGGCCCGCCGAAACTCTGGTGGGCCATCTGCGGGAAGAGCGCCCGCGGCATGCCGAAGATCATCGCGATGAGGTCCACGACGAACGACATCAGCACGACGCGGTTGCCCGCCAGATAGCGAAAGCCGTCGAACACCGCCCCGAAGCCCCAGCGCGACGCCCCCTCGACGATCTCGGTCGGCGGCATCTTGGCCAGCCGCAGCGTCGCCCAGATCGGGGCGAGGCACGTCAGCGCGTCGATGGCGTACAGCGTGGAGAGGTCGACGAAGTGCAGCAGCACACCGGCCAGCAGCGGTCCGACGATGGCGCCGAACTGCATGACGGTCATGTTCAGCGAGTTCGCCGCGGGTAGCTGGTCGAGCGGCAGCATGCGCGGGATGGAGGCCGACCGCGTCGGCTGGTTGATCGCGAAGAACGCCTGCTGCACCGACAGCAGACCCAGCACCACCCACACGTCGTCGAGCCCCAGCGCCGCCTGCAGCCACAGCAGCACCGACGACACGGCCAACCCGATCGACGCGATGACCAGCAACAGCCTGCGGTCCATCGCATCGGCCCACGCGCCGCCCCACAGGCCGAACACCACCAGCGGCACCAGCGCGAAGATGCCCGACAGCCCGACGTAGGCCGAATTCTGCGTCAGCGCGTACAGCTGAACGGGAACGGCGAAGATCGTGAGATTTGCGCCGATGACCGTGACGATGCCCGAGAGCCACAGCCTGCGGAAGTCCGGTGTCCGCAGCGGTGTGGTGTCGGCGAAGAGCCCCGCCACCCCTAGGGCTGCAGTCGTTCGACGACGGCCCCGGTCACCCGAATCCGGTTGTGCAGGCGGTTCTCCCGGCCCTGCCAGAACTCGACCTCCTCGGGTGCGATGACGTAGCCGCCCCAGTGGTCCGGCACCGGAACGGGGTCGGCGTCGGCAAAGCGCTCGGTCACCTCGGCGAGTTTGCGGCGCAGATCGGCGCGGGACCCGATGGGGCGGGACTGGTCCGATGCCCACGCCCCGAGCTGCGAGCCGCGCGGCCGCTTGGCCCAGTAGGCCGCCGTCACCTCCGGCGCGACCTTGCGCACCGGCCCGCGGACGTGGACCTGGCGGCCCAGCGCGTACCACGGGAACGTGGCCGACGCGTACGGCGTCGCACCGAGCTGCCCACCCTTGGCGGAGTCGTAGTTGGTATAGAACGTGATGCCGGTCTCGTCCACGCCCTTGCACAGCACGGTGCGGGTGGCCGGCCTGCCCTCGGCGTCGACCGTGCCGACGACGATGGCGTTGGCCTCGGCGATTCCGGCGTCCTCGGCATCGGCTAACCACTTGCGCAACAGGGTGATCCATCCGTCGGCGAGCCAGTCCACGTCGAGGTCGGGACTGCCGTCCTTCTCCGGGGAGCCGTACTCGACGCGCATGCGCGCCAGGTGTTCCCGATCATCGTCGACGTCGTTCCGAACCACGTCGGGAAACGCTACGCCCACCGGGCCCGGCCCCGCCTGCCGACCGGTAGCGGTGCGAGCCGGTTCGGGTGCGAGAATCGGCCCATGACTAGCGTGTCCGCCGTTCCCGAGGGATTCGTCGAGGGCCTCGAAGGCGTGGTCGCCTTCACTACGCAGATCGCCGAACCGGACAAGGATGGCGGCGCGCTGCGCTACCGCGGCGTGGACATCGAGGATCTGGTTGCTCAGCACGTCACCTTCGGCGACGTGTGGGCGCTGCTGGTCGACGGTCGGTTCGGCCGGGGTCTAGTACCCGCGGAACCCTTTCCGCTGCCCATCCATACCGGTGACGTCCGCGTCGACGTGCAGGCCGGCCTGGCCATGCTCGCGCCCATCTGGGGTTACCAACCGTTGCTCGACATCGACGACGACACCGCGCGCGATCAGCTCGCCCGCGCCTCGGTGATGGCGCTGTCCTACGTCGCGCAGTCCGCCCGCGGCATCCACCAGCCCGCGGTCTCGCAGCGCACCATCGACGAATGTGCCACCGTCACAGAACGTTTCATGACGCGGTGGAAGGGCGAGCCCGATCCGCGGCACGTCGAGGCCATCGACGCCTACTGGGTGACCGCCGCCGAGCACGGCATGAACGCCTCGACGTTCACCGCACGGGTGATCGCCTCGACGGGTGCCGACGTCGCCGCGTCGCTGTCCGGTGCGGTCGGCGCGATGAGCGGCCCACTGCACGGCGGCGCGCCCGCCCGCGTGCTGCCGATGATCGACGAGGTCGAGAGCACCGGGGACGCCGCCGCCGTGGTCAAGGGAATCCTCGACCGCAAGGACAAACTCATGGGCTTCGGGCACCGGGTCTACCGCGCCGAGGACCCGCGGGCCCGCGTCCTGCGGGCGACCGCCCAGCGGTTGGGGGCACCGCGGTACGAGGTGGCCGCCGCCCTCGAGCAGGCCGCGCTGGCCGAATTGCGCGAACGGCGACCCGACCGCGCGATCGAGACCAACGTCGAGTTCTGGGCCGCCGTCATCCTCGACTTCGCCGGCGTCCCACCGACGATGATGCCGGCGATGTTCACCTGCGGGCGCACCGCGGGCTGGTGTGCGCACATCCTCGAGCAGAAGCGCCTCGGCAAGCTGGTCCGCCCCGCCGCCATCTACGTCGGGCCCGGGCCCCGCGGTCCGGAGTCCGTCGAGGGGTGGGACGAGCTCCGCGCATCGTGACGAGCTTCCAGACCTACGCGTCGGCGGCCGGAGCGTTCGCCGAACTGGTGCGCGCAATTCCCGAAAGCGCTTGGGAGCAGCCAGCTCTCGGGGTGTGGGACGTCCGGTCGCTCGTCGGGCACACGTCGCGGTCGCTGACGACCGTCAGCACCTACCTGCAGACCCACGCCGACCACGAGGACGTTCCCGACGCGGTCGACTACTACGTCAGGATGCGCGACTACGCCGCGGGCATGGGTGGTGACGCGGTCGCCGAGCGCGGGCGGCAGGCCGGCCGCGACCTCGGCGCCGATCCCGCAGCCGCCGTCGACGCGCTGGTGCAGCGGGTGCTCGGCGAACTCGCCGACGTCGACGATCCGCTGATCGAGGTCATCGGCGGACTGGGCATCAAGCTGAGCAGCTACCTGCCCACCAGGGTCTTCGAACTCGCGGTGCACGGCCTGGACCTCATTGCCGCCACCGGCGTCGACGTCGCCATCCCCGACGAAGTGCTCGCCGAGGCGACGGTGCTCGCCGCCCGCATCAGCGTGGCCCTCGGCACGGCCGAGACGGTCCTGATGGCGCTCACCGGTCGCACCCAGCTGCCGCCGTCCTTCTCCGTCGTCTGACCCACACGTTCAGATAGCGCCCACAGTCGCTTGGGGCCACGAATTCGACTGTCAGCGCTCGCTCGACGCAGGCCCTAGAGGCGCAGTCCCGCGAGCAGCCGCTGCCCGAGTGACGGGGCGGGCGCCGTCGCCGCGGCCGCGAGCATGTCGGGAATCGCGGTGAACTTGTCGCGCGGGCGGTCGTCCCCGCCGCGCTCGATCTCCGCCCGGTCGATGGCCCGCCACCCCGCCGCGTCGACAAGGGCGGGCTGGCGGGCCCTGACCAACTTCTCCAGTGCGCCCGGGCGGGCGACCGGATCAGCCAGCACGCCGTCGTTGTAGTCGGCGACGAGCTGGTGCACGGTCTGTGCCGCACACGACTTGTTGGTACCGATGAAACCGGTGGGACCGCGCTTGATCCAGCCGGCGACGTAGGTGCCCGGCGTGTCGACGACCCGTCCGTTCTCGTTGGGCACGACGGCCCTCTCCTCGTCGAACGGCAGATCGCGAATGGGCTTGCCGCGGTAGCCGATCGACGTGAGCACCATCCCCGCATCGATCTGCACGACCTCGTCGGTCCCGGTGACGGTGAACTCGACGCCGGAAACGCGATCGGTGCCCAGCAGGCGGTGCGGAGTCAGTCGGTAGGCGAGCCGGATCCGGGGCGCCGTGGCGGGCGCGGCCGCATCACCCAGCGTGGCGAGCACCTCGAGTTTGTTGCGGGTCAACGGATCCGACTCTCGTTCGAGGTCGTGCAGCACCAGCTCGCGGTCCACGGCGGACAGCACCACCTCGTGGGTCGCCGTCAGCCCGATCAGCTCGGGCAGGGTGAACGCCGACGCCGCGGGTCCCCGCCGGGCGGCGACCACGACCTCCCGGACGCGGGACTCGCGCAGCGCCGCGAGCGCGTGATCGGACACGTCGGTCCGCGCCAGCACGTCGGGATCGGTGGTCAGGATCCGCGCGACGTCCAGCGCTACGTTGCCGTTGCCGACGACGACGATGCGTTCGGAGCCGAGATCGACGGCGAGATCGGTGAATTCGGGATGCCCGTTGATCCACGCCACCATCTCGGTGGCGGTACCGCTGCCCGGGAGGCCCATGCCCTCGACGTCGAGCCGCTTGTCCGTGGGCGCACCAACGGCATACAGCACGGCGTGGTGATGCCGCGCCAGCTCGGCGTGCGAGAGGTGCTTGCCCACTTCGACGTTGAGGAAGAACGTGAAACCCCGTTGCCGCGACACCCGGTCGAACAGCGTCGTCACGCGCTTGGTCGTCTGGTGATCGGGAGCGACCCCCGCGCGCACCAAACCGTATGGCGTGGGCAGTCTTTCGAAGACGTTGACCCGCACGCCCCGCTGCGTCAACAGCTCGTCGGCCGCGTACATCGCCGCGGGCCCCGACCCGACGATCGCCACGGTGAGCGGACCACCGGGCCGCGGGTTCACCTTCGGCGCCTCCAGGACGGGGGCCAGCTTCGAGGTCGGCGGCAGCTTGCCCTCGCGCTTGGGATAGAACGACGCGTTCAGCTCGACGAACGGCAACTGCTTGGGCTCCAGTCGCGTATCGGGAGCGATCGCCCCGACCGGACACGCCGACACGCACGCGCCGCAATCCACGCACGCTACCGGATCGATGTGCAGCATTTCCGCCGTCGCGAAGCCCGGCTCATCCGGTGAGGGATGGATGCAGTTGACCGGGCACGCGTAGACACAGGACCCGTCGCTGCAACACGACTGGGTGATCACATGGGGCATCGGGTCTTACGCGACCGTGACCAGATGCTGCCGCTGCGGCTCGCTGCGGTAGCGGCTGGGTTCGCCGTCGATGCGGCAGATCCGCCAGATCAGCTTCGCGATCGGGTTCATCAAACCGGTGTCCTTGCACAGCATTCGGACGTCTCCGAACATGTCACGCAGCATCTGGCGCGACTGCGGAGACTTGAAGAAGATCTCCTTGCGCACCGAGCGTGGGATGTCGAATTCCTTCCAGAACGCCCGCGGCGGCACGATGATCGCCGAGCACAGCACGCGCATCACCACCGGCACGTAGAGCGACAGCCAGAATCGCTTGCGGCGGGGCAGGTTCGGCACGCGCTTGCGTAGGTATTCGTGCGCGAACGAGATGTGCCTGGCCTCCTCGGCGACGTGAATCGCCATGACCCGCTCCATGATTGGGTGCAGGGTCTTGCCCTCGCGCAGCACGTTCTTCTGGGTGTGGTCGATCGGCTCCTCGCCGGCGAGGATGCCGAACCAGAACGGAATCGGCAGCGGTCCGGCGACCAGCGGGATGAACGGCTGGACCCACTTCAGCAGTCGCGGCATGCCCGGCACGTCGGCGCCGATGTGGTTGACCATCTCCTGGAACATCAGGGTGTGGTTGCACTCCTCGACGGCCTCGTGCAGGCAGTACCGGTACTCCGGTGAGCCGTTGGGCGTCCAAAACGCGTACTCCATCAGCCCGCGGATCAGGATGGACTCGAAGTGCAGACCGACCTTCGCGACGTTTGCCTGACGCCACATGCCGATCTCGATCTGCCGTTCCTTCGACTGCGACTGGTACCAGGGGTGCTGGCCGATCGGGTCGGTCGCCGGCAGGATCCACCGCTCGTCGTTCGGCACGACGGCGAACTCCGGCGAGTTCCAGTCGATGTCGGTGTACGGGTTGAAGTTGCGCCGCACCGACCCCTCGGACAGCGTGGTCAGCGTGTTCACGTAGGTGGTGTCGTCGAGGACGTCCATGTTCTTCCGCCAGCGGCGGATGATGCGCGTCCGTGGTGCCTTGACAGCCATGTGATGCCTCCCGTGGGGTTTACATTCCTGGGCTTGCTGTCCACTACGGTACCGGAGGTCCCACGAATTGAACAGGACTTCTTCCTGGATGTGGGCTGACCGGGTTGCCTACGTCACATGTGACTCAGCTCACGTGAAGGGTCTGCGCGGGCGGCTTCCTGGCTGCTCGAATGAGGGCCTGAGGCGAGCGGAGCGACGGGGATTAGGGTAAGTAACCATGTCCGACCTCGTGATTCCCGCCGAACTCAAGCCCGCCGACGGACGCTTCGGATCCGGCCCGTCGAAGGTACGCCCCGAGCAATTGCAGGCTCTGGCCGACGGGGGGCATCTGTTCGGCACCTCGCACCGCCAGGCGCCGGTGAAGAATCTGGTCGGTCGCGTCCGCGATGGCGTGCGGCAGCTGTTCTCGGTGCCCGACGGCTACGAGGTCATCCTCGGCAATGGTGGCTCGACGGCGTTCTGGGACGCGGCGGCGTTCGGCCTGATCGATCAGCGCTCGCTGCACCTGACCTTCGGCGAATTCAGCGCGAAGTTCGCCTCGGCCGTCGCCGCGAACCCGTTCGTCGGGGACCCCATCATCGTCAATGCCGACCCCGGCAGCGCCCCGCAACCGCAGTCCGATCCCTCGGTGGACGTGGTGGCGTGGGCGCACAACGAGACGTCGACCGGCGTCGCCGTCCCCGTCGAGCGACCGGCGGGCGATGCGCTGGTGGTCATCGACGCCACGTCGGCGGCGGGCGGGCTGCCCGTCGACATCGCCGACACCGACGCCTACTACTTCGCGCCGCAGAAGAACTTCGCCTCCGACGGCGGGCTCTGGCTGGCGATCATGAGCCCGGCCGCGCTGGCCAGGGTCGAGCAGATCGCGACGGCGGGCCGCTGGGTGCCCGACTTCCTGTCGCTGCCCATCGCCATCGACAACAGCCTGAAGAACCAGACGTACAACACCCCGGCGATCGGCACGCTGGTCCTCATGGCCGCTCAGCTGGACTGGCTCAACGGCAACGGCGGCCTCGACTGGGCGGTCAAGCGCACGGCGGACTCCTCGCAGCGGCTGTACTCCTGGGCCGAGGCCACCAGCTACACGACGCCGTTCGTCGCCGACGCGGCGTTGCGGTCGCAGGTGGTGGGCACCATCGACTTCGACGAGCAGGTCGACGCCGCGGCGGTCGCCAAGGTTCTTCGAGCGAACGGCATCGTGGACACCGAGCCCTACCGCAAGCTCGGCCGCAACCAGCTGCGCGTGGCGATGTTCCCGGCCGTGGAACCCGACGACGTCAGTGCGCTGACGGCCTGCGTGGACTGGGTCGTCGAACGCCTCTGAAGTCTGCGGGATATCGCCCGCGTGTCAGCGCGGTCACGAGGTGATGACGAAGTAGGGTGGGCCGTTGAGCCGCCCTAGGAGGTCGCACATGCGGGAGTTGAAGGTCGTCGGACTCGACGTCGACGGCACACGCATCATTTGCGAGGCGGCCGATTCAGGCGACAAGTTCATCCTCTTCCCCAGCGAACGCCTGCGCGCCGCGCTCAGCGGTGAACGCGCCCCAGCCGCCCCCATTCCCGTCGATGTCGAGGTCCCGAACGTGCTGACGCCCAAGGAGATTCAATCCCGGATCCGCGCGGGCGCATCCGTCGAACAGGTGGCGAGCGCGGCGGGCGTCGACGCGGCCCGCGTCGAACGCTTCGCTCATCCCGTGCTGCTGGAGCGCTCGCGGGCGGCTGAACTCGCCACGGCGGCGCACCCCATGCTGGCCGACGGACCCGCGGTCTTCACGCTGCTCGAGACGGTGACGACGGCGCTGGTGGCACGCGGTCTCGACCCCGACGCGACGGCGTGGGACGCCTGGCGCAACGAGGACGGTCGCTGGACCGTGCAGCTGGCGTGGAAGGCCGGCCGCTCGGACAACGTCGCCCACTTCCGCTTCACCCCGGGTGCGCACGGTGGCACCGCGACGGCATTCGACGACGCGGCGGCCGAGCTGATCGATCCCAACTTCGACCGCCCGCCACTGCGCTCGGTTGCTCCCGTGCCGACATTGGACCTGGCGATTCCCGAACCGCCGGTGGCGGCTCCCGAACCCGAGCCGACCCCGGAACCAGCGCCCAAGCCCCGCTCGCGGAAGAAGCGGGCCGAGGTGCCCGGTTGGGAAGACGTCCTGCTCGGAGTGCGCTCAGCCACCCAGCCCTAGGGCGCTACCCCAGGCGTGTGGACGTGCCGGCCGATCTCGAATCGGTTATCGCGCAAGGCTTTCCAGAACCATCCCCACCAGCGCCAGCCAGCCGATCACCACTCCGACGCCGGCGCCGAGGACGAACCACCGCCACACCGGCCGAGTGCGCCAACTCCACACCGTCGGAGCCAGCCCGCCGACCGCCACCAGGTTCAGCCCGACGGCGAGCAACGGGTTCACGCGGGTCAACCCCAAGCTGAGCACCACGATCGCGCCGGCCGTCACCGCCGCGACGAACGCCGCGACCGTCAGCCCCGTCCCCCAGGGCGTCTCTCCTCGCGGCCGCAGGACGTCGTCTGCACCTCGCGTCCGCAGGGGCTCCTCGTCGCTCACGTCGCCACCCTAACCCGCTCATAGAACGCCATCGCCGCGGCGGTGGCGACGTTCAGCGAATCCGTACCGCGCGACATCGGGATCCTCACCCGCGCGTCGCTGGCCCGCATCGTCCGCTCCGTCAGACCCGGCCCCTCGGCACCGACCAGGATGGCCACCCGCTCGTCGACGAGGGCTTTCATCGCCGCGGCGAGCGTCTGCGCCGCCGGGTTCGGCGTCATCGCCAGGACTCGAAAACCGTTGTCCCGCAACACGTCGAGATCTACCGGCCAGTCTGCCGACCAGGCGTAGGGCACCAGCAATGCGTGCCCCATCGACACCCGCACGGCGCGCCGATAGAGCGGATCGGCGCAGCCGACCCCGAACACCACGCCGTCGACACCCAGGCCCGCTGCATTGCGGAACACCGAGCCGAGGTTCTCGTGATCGTTCACGCCTTCGAGCACCGCAACCGTGCGTGCACCGTCGAGGACCTGCGGCAGCGACAGCTCCGGCGGCCGGGGCGCCGCTGCCAGCACTCCGCGGTTGAGGTGAAAGCCGATCACGTCCGCCATCACCTCCGCACTCGCCCGATAGAAGGGCGCGTCGGACCCGTCGAGATCGGCGCCCAGCTCGCCGAGCCGGCGATCCGTGCCGAGGAACGCCCTCGGCTCGAACCGCGACGCCAGCATCCGCTGCACCACCAGCACGCCCTCGGCGATGACCAGACCCTTGCCGCTGGGCAGATCCGGCCTGCGGTCGATGCTGTTGAGATCGCGAAAGTCGTCGAGCCGAGGGTCACCGGGATCGTCGACGTCGATGACCTGGCTCAGCTCACGTTCCTTCGTCCACGATGGCGAACATCAGGTCGGCGGCCGCGAGCAGTGTCTTGCGTTCGGCCGGGGCGAGTTGGGCCAGCCGCTGCTGCAACCATTCCTGGCTGGCGCGGCGCTCGACCTCCATCAACTCGTGCCCCTGGGGTGACACCGACACCAGCACCTGACGTCCGTCGTCGGGATGCGCACAGCGGTCGACGAAGCCCAACTCCGCGAGGGAAGCGATGACCCGGGTCATCGACGGCGGCCGCACGCGTTCGCGGATTGCCAACGCGCCCGGCGTCATCGGGCCGTCCTTGTCCAACGTCGAGAGTGCCGACAGCTGAGACAACGACACCGGCGAGTCCGGCCGCCGGAACCGCAGCTGCCGCGCCAACCGCAACACGGCCAGGGAAAGATCGCTCGCCAGCCGCGCCTCCGGGTCCGTCACGACGCAAACAGTACCGACACCGGGAAGCGAATCCACTAGGTTGGTCGGCAATGGACCCGACGACACCGACACCGTCTGCCGATCCACCGGTCGCCCCGCCGCTGCCGGAAGTCCTCCTGCGGCCGTGGCCCGTCATCTACGTCATCGCGTCGGGTTGGCTCGTCGCCGCGGTGTTGGCCTTCGCGGTGCCGGCGCTGCACGATTGGCGACCGGTGTCGGTGGCCGGACTCGGCGTCGGAGTGGTCGGCACGTCGATCTTCCTGTGGCAGCGCAGTGCCGTCCGCCGGGGTGCGCGAGGAGCGCAACGGGGGCTGCAGTGACGGCTCGCGACCGCATGGGGGCCGCGCGAGCCTAGGTCTCGACGACGGGTTCCGGGTCGGCCTCGGCGGCGGGTTCGACGGCCTCGGCCGTGGGCTCTGGGTCGGCCTCGGCGGCGGGCTCCGGGTCGGCCTCGGCCGCAGGTTCAGCAGTCTCAGCGGCAGGTTCAGCAGTCTCAGCCGCAGGTTCAGCAGTCTCAGCCGCAGGTTCAGCAGTCTCAGCCGCAGGTTCAGCAGTCTCGGCGGCAGGCTCAGCAGCTTCGGCCCCAGGCTCCTCAGCCTCGGCCGCAGGTTCAGCAGGCTCGCCCGCAGCCTCCACCGCCTCACCCTCGGGCTCCCGGGGCATCTCGGTCAGGTCGAGGACGCCGTCGTCGAACGGATCGAACTGCGGGGATCCGATGGTGGCGGGCTGCGGGGTGTCCGAGTGCGCGCCGCAGCCGTACTCTCCGGCGACGACGTGCCCGTCGGCGGACATCTCGTTGGCGCAGACGCCGAACAGCGTGCCCAGCGAACCGGCCAACTCCAGGTAGTAGGCGCAATCGCGGCACACCTTGCGGGTGGCCCTCGCCATCGCCGCGCCGGGCCCGTAGTCGCCGTCGTACCACCGTTCGGCCGCTTCGATGCGACCCCACTGGCTCAGCACCTGCCGTTTGCCGAACCCCACCTCGGCGGCGAGTTCGTCCAGATCGTCGTCACCGGTGGACAGGTATCCCGGCACCAGCCGCGGGTCGTCGGCCGGGGTGGCGAGCAGGTCACCCGGGCTCAGATCGCCGGGCTGCACGCGGTCCTGCCACGGAACCCATTGCGGCGCAAGGAGTGCGGTGGGCCCTGGCACCAGGACTACCTCGCTGATCGTGGCGTGGTCGGCGCCGGGGTGCGCGGCCACGACGACCGCCCACTGCCACCCCTGATAGCCGGGGATGGTGGCCAGGAACCGATGCGTCACGGCGAACGGGTCTTCGAGCGCTCCGCCGAGGTATTCGCCGACGACGCGGTCGGCGGCGCCGCCTTCGAATTCCAGGATTGCGGTCCGCGCAGCGTCGACCGCACCCATCAGCACCGCAGTCAGTTCCTCGGAGCCCTGCTCAGTGCGCTCGATCATGCTGTCCATCACTCCCAATACTGCCTGACGCACCATTGGCAAAGCCACACCGGCTGCCCTGCGGGCGACTGTCGGTGCGATGGGGAACAATCGATGGCGTGACCGGATCGCGGGATGAGCCTCCTTATCATCCGCCGCGTCCGCCTGGCGCCCGGCGCGATGAGCATCCCGGCATGGCGAACTATCCGAGCAACCCGTCCGGGCAGTCGCGGCCCGGGAGCGCCAACCGCTGGTTGCCCCCGATCGAGGAGAGGCCCGGCGCCACCGGGCGCGGCGAATACCGGACGTCGTTCGACGGCGTCGGCCAGAAGACGCGCGCCGGCCGCGGTCGCGAAGTCGGCTCGAAGATGTACGGCCTCTTCCAGAAGGCGGCCACGGCCGACGGCGCCGACAAGTCGGGCTTGACCGCGCTGACCTATCCCGTGATGGCCAACTTCGCGGCGGACGCAGCGATGGCCGTCGCCCTGGCCAACACGCTGTTCTTCGCCGCGGCGTCCGGGGAGAGCAAGAGCAAGGTCGCGCTGTACCTCGTCATCACCATCGCACCGTTCGCCGTCATCGCCCCGCTGATCGGTCCGGCCCTCGACCGCGTGCAGCACGGCCGCCGCGTTGCGCTGGCCACCTCGTTCGCCGGCCGCACCGCGCTCGCACTCCTGCTCATCGCGAACTTCGACTCGAACACCGGCAGCTACCCGCCCTGGATCCTCTACCCGTGCGCCCTCGGAATGATGGTGCTCTCCAAGTCCTTCAGCGTGCTGCGCAGCGCCATGACCCCCCGCGTGCTGCCACCGTCGATCGACCTCGTCCGCGTGAACTCCCGCCTCACCATGTTCGGACTGCTGGGCGGCACGATCCTGGGCGGTGCCGTCGCCGCAGGCGTCGAGTACCTCTTCGGCCTGCTGCATCTGCCGGGCGCGCTCTACGTCATCGTCGCGGTGACGGTGATCGGCGCGGCGCTGTCGATGCGCATCCCGAAGTGGGTGGAGGTCACCGAGGGTGAGGTGCCCACGACGCTGACCTATCACGGGCCGACCGAGCACTTCCGCCGCCCGTCCGGTCCGTCGCTCACGCACAAGACCCGACAACCGTTGGGGCGCAACATCATTACCTCGCTGTGGGGCAACTGCACCATCAAGGTCATGGTCGGCTTCCTGTTCCTCTATCCGGCGTTCGTCGCCAAGTCGCACGACGCCAGCGGCTGGGAACAGCTGCGCATCCTCGGCCTGATCGGTGCCGCCGCCGGGGTCGGCAACTTCATCGGCAACTTCACCGCCGCCCGAATGCAGCTCGGGAACCCGTCGCGCCTCGTCGTGCGCGCCGCCACCGCCGTCACCGTGATGGCCCTGGCCACCGCCGTCTCGGGCAACCTGTACGTGGCCGCGCTGGCCACGTTGATCACCTCGGGTGCGAGCGCCGTCGCGAAGGCATCGTTGGACGCCTCGCTGCAGGACGACCTGCCCGAGGAGTCACGCGCCTCGGCATTCGGGCGCTCGGAGTCGCTGCTGCAGCTGGCCTGGGTCGCCGGGGGCGCGATGGGTGTGCTCATCTACACCGATCTGTGGGTGGGCTTCACCGGGATCACCGCGGTGCTGATCCTCGGGTTGGCCCAGACGTTGGTCAGCAATAGCGGCGACTCGCTGATCCCCGGGTTCGGCGGCAACCGGCCGGTGTTCGCGCAACAGGAGAGCCGCGGTACGGCGTCGGCGGTGCTCGAGTGAAGCGCGTGATCGGGTCGCTGCTCGCGGTGGCCGTCGTCGCCGCGCTGGCCACCGGTGCGCTGATCTGGCGACTGACCCGCGATCCCGCCCCCAAGCACCCCGAGATCAGTGCCTACTCCCACGGTCAGCTGGTGCGGGTGGGCCCCTACCGCTACTGCGACGTCTTCAAGATCACGACCTGCGACGTACCGGAGACCGTCGGGCAATTGAGCGTGACGTCGCGAGATCCCGTGCAGCTGTCGGTTCCTCCCGCCATCGCGCGGGCGCCCTGGGTGCTGATCCGTGCGTACGAGGGCAACGGCGATTCCGCCGTCGACGAGTTTCGCCCCGGCGCCAGGATCGCCGTCACGATTCCGACCGTCGATCCGCGCCGGGGGCGCCTGACGGGTATCGCCGTGCAGCTGCCCACGCTGGTGCGCGACGAGGCGGGCAATGAGTTCCCGTGGCCGCACGCCGAGTGGTCGGTGGCGACCGTCTGGTCCTAGTCGACGACCGGACCGGGTGGGGTGCCCTCACCGAACGGCCTGCCGCCCAAGCTTTCTCGGCCGTGCGGGGTGTGCCAGTTCGAGAGGTCGGGCCCCTTGGGGACGACGTGCGTCGGGTTGATGTCGGTGTGCACGAGGTAGTAGTGCTGTTTGATCTGCCCGAAGTCCACGGTGTCGCCGAACCCGGGCGTTTGGAAGAGGTCCCGTGCGTAGGCCCACAGCACGGGCATCTCGGCGAGCTTCTGCCGATTGCACTTGAAGTGACCGTGGTAGACCGGATCGAATCGCACCAGAGTGGTGAACAGACGCACGTCGGCCTCGGTGATGGTGTCACCCACCAGGAACCGCTGGGCGGCAAGCCTTTCCGACAGCCAGTCCAGCGCGGTGAAGAGTCGGTCGTAGGCCGCGTCGTAGGCCGACTGGGAGCCGGCGAACCCGCAGCGGTACACGCCGTTGTTCACCTCGGTGTAGATGCGCTTGGCGACGTCGTCGATCTCGGCCCGCAGCGGCTCGGGGTACAGCTGTGGCGCGCCGGGCCGGTGGTATTCGGCCCACTCGAGGGAGAAGTCCAGCGTCATCTGCGCGAAGTCATTGGTGACGACCGCACCCGTCGGGACGTCGACGATCGCGGGGACCGTGATGCCCTTCGGGTAGTCGGGGAATCGCGTGAAGTAGGCGTCCTGCAGCCGCGGGATCTTCAGCACGGGGTCCACGCCGCCGGGGTCCAGATCGAACGTCCAGCTGCGCTCGTCGTGGGTCGGGCCGCAATACCCAATGGAGAGAACGTCTTCGAGGCCGAGGAGCCGCCGCACGATGATCGCGCGGTTGGCCCACGGGCAGGCGCGTGCCACCACCAGTCGGTACCGACCGGGTTCCACGGGGTAGCCGTCGCGGCCATCGGCCGTGATGCGGGTCTCGATGTACTGGGTATCGCGGTTGAACTCGCCCTCGGGCGCTACGTATGCCACGGGGACGAGTCTTCCCGCGAAACCGAACTAGTACGCACCGACGGACGAACTCAGGCGTCGAGCTCCTGCGCGACCGCCTTGACGACCTCGGAGATGCGGCGAGCGGTCTTGCGGTCGGGGTAGCGGCCCTTGCGCAACTCGGGCTGCACCGAACCCTCGAGCAGCGTGATCATGTCCTCGACCATGCCGTGCAGTTCGTCGGGGGTGTGCTTGTGCTCGGGTGCGGAGGCCTCGCGGCGAGTCCGTAGGACGCTGGGCGGGGGTTCGATGACCTTGAGACTGAGCGCCTGCGGTCCGCGGCGGCCCGCGGCGATGCCGAACTCGACCTTCTGACCGGCCTTGAGCTCCTGGACTCCGGCGGGGAGCGCCGAGGACCCCACGTAGACGTCCTCACCCTCCTCCTGGGACACGAAGCCGAAGCCCTTCTCGGCGCTGTACCACTTCACCTTGCCGGTCGGCACTTGTCTCACCCGCTCGTCTCGCAATGAACGCGTCCCGCCGATGCAGGACGCGAATGGAATGATCCTACTAGGACGCATTCGGCGACCAGTAC
This sequence comes from Mycolicibacterium madagascariense, assembly GCF_010729665.1. Taxonomy (NCBI): domain Bacteria; kingdom Bacillati; phylum Actinomycetota; class Actinomycetes; order Mycobacteriales; family Mycobacteriaceae; genus Mycobacterium; species Mycolicibacterium madagascariense. Next base: position 4,858,873 of record NZ_AP022610.1, read on the forward strand.
CCTGGAATGACCGCTGGAGGAGAAATGCGCCTGATCCTGAACGTCGTCTGGTTGATCTTCGGTGGCCTGTGGCTGGCGCTGGGGTACTTCCTGGCCGGCATCCTGTGCTTCGTCCTGATCGTCACGATCCCGTTCGGTTTCGCGGCGTTCCGCATCGGCGTGTATGCGCTGTGGCCGTTCGGGTACACCGTGGTCGACAAGCCGGGCGCTCGCCCCGGCGCATTGGTGGGAAACGTGATCTGGGTGGTGTTGTTCGGCATCTGGCTGGCGATCGGCCACGTGTTGAGCGCGATCGCGATGGCCGTCACGATCATCGGCATCCCCCTGGCGCTGGCGAACCTGAAGCTCATTCCGGTGTCGCTGTTCCCCATGGGCAAGGAGATCGTGCCGACCACCCAGGGCGCCCTCGCGTGACGCTGACGTCCCTCGGCGTCCCCTCGATCCGGACGCCGACACCCGATCCCGCCGACGCTCCCACCGCCGGGCCACTGCTGGACACCTTTGGCCGGGCCGCCACCGACCTGCGGGTCTCGCTGACCGATCGCTGCAATCTGCGTTGCACGTACTGCATGCCCGCCGAGGGGCTGGACTGGCTGCCCGCCGACGACCTGCTGCGACCCGACGAACTCGCCAGGCTGATCACGATCGCGGTGACCCGGCTGGGCATCACGAACGTCCGCTTCACCGGCGGCGAGCCCCTGGTGTCGAGGACGTTGGAGGGCGCCATCGCGGTGGCCACCGCGCTGCGTCCGCGGCCGGAGACCTCGATCACCACCAACGGCATCGGACTCGCCCGCCGCGCCGCGGGCCTGAAGGCCGCGGGCCTGGACCGGGTCAACGTCTCGCTGGACACCGTGGACGCCGACCGCTTCGCCCGCATCACCCGTCGCCACCGCCTGGGCGACGTCCTGGAGGGGCTGGCCGCCGCGCACGCCGTCGGCCTGACCCCGGTCAAGGTGAATGCCGTCCTGGACCCGGAGAGCGGTCTCGACGACGCCGTGTCGCTGCTGCGCTTCTGCCTGGACCACGGCTATCAGCTGCGCATCATCGAGCAGATGCCGCTGGACGCCGGCCACCGGTGGCGTCGCGACCAGACGCTCGACGCGGACCGCATCCTCGACGCCCTGCGCCGCCACTTCGACCTGCAGCCCGACACCGCGGAACGAGGGTCGGCACCCGCGCAGCTGTGGCGGGTCGACGGCGGACCCGGCGTCGTGGGCGTCATCGCCTCGGTGTCCCATGCGTTCTGCGGTGCCTGCGACCGCACGCGGCTCACCGCCGACGGCCAGGTGCGCAGCTGCCTGTTCTCCCGTGAGGAGACCGATCTGCGGCTGCTGATGCGCCGTGGGGCCGACGACGACGCCGTCGAGGCCGCGTGGCGCGCCGCGATGTGGGCCAAGCCCGCCGGGCACGGCATCAACGATCCGGGTTTCGTGCAGCCGGTACGGCCCATGAGCGCCATCGGCGGCTGACGGTGACGAACGAGGTCACCGTGCGGTACTTCGCCGCGGCACGGGCGGCGGCAGGCCTGGAGTCCGAGACGGTGCACGTGCAGCCGGACACGACGATCGGCGATCTCGTGACCACGCTCGGCGCGCGGGGCCCGCGGCTGGCCGTCGTCCTCGCTCGGTGTTCGTTCCTCTGCGACGGCGTCGCCGTCCGGGACCTTCGAACGGCGCTGGGAACGCGCGCGACCGTCGATGTGTTACCGCCATTCGCGGGCGGATAGCAGTGATATGCGTCACATCACGGAATGATCACGGATTGTCACACGCGCAGTTCACCGCCAGGATTTGCTGCGTAAACGTCACGCCGTGCTGCTCTTTTAAGATCCTCACAAGATTTGCTGGGCAGCGAAACGCCGTCGCCTACGCGAGGTGACGTAGAGGGATGTACCCGTTACGGTCTGATCCCAAGCCGCTCGACCCTAATCAGTGGCCCACCACACCCAGTTACGCCTAGCTCCATCCGTTGGGTGTGGACGAGACCTACCTCAGGGATGGAGGCGGGGGACCCACCGGTCCACCGAAGTACGGAGACCCGGAATCGCATGCGATTCCTTGGGGTGAAGCCGAAGCCGAAAGGCCGAGGCCGGGCGACCTCTCAAGTCCGAACCCGACAGCTGACCTCGTAGGCGTGGACGAGAGGACCTTCTGTACCCATGAGTGGACGGCATCGCAAGACCACTACATCGGCCAAGAGCGTCGCGAAGATCGCCTTCACCGGCGCTGTGCTCGGTAGTGGCAGCCTCGCCCTCGCCGGACACGCCGCCGCGGCGACCGACAGCGAATGGGATCGAGTCGCCGGCTGTGAATCCGGCGGTAACTGGGCCATCAACACCGGCAACGGATACCAGGGTGGCCTGCAGTTCTCCCCCGGAACCTGGTCGTCACACGGAGGCGGAGAGTTCGCGCCCGCCGCGAATCTCGCGACCAAGGACGAGCAGATCGCCGTCGCCGAGCGCGTGCTGGCCGGCCAGGGCCGCGGCGCCTGGCCCGTCTGCGGCCACGGTCTCTCCGGTGCCACTCCCCGCAACGTCGTCAAGGACGACGTCGCGCCCCTGGACAACCCCGCCCTCGGCGGCGACGTACCGCCGCCGCCCGCGGACGCCCCTGGCGATCCCGCACCCCCGGCCGACGCGCTGGACGCTCCTCAGCCTCCGCCGCCCGCCGACGGTCCGATCGCACCGCCTCCGCCCGCCGACGCGGTCAACGTGGGCTTCGACGCCCCGCAGCCGCCTCCGCCGCCCGCGGATCCTGCCCCGCCCGCTCCCGCACCGGACGCCGCAGCACCCCTGGACGCCCCGGCCCCTCCCGCACCGGACGCGCCAGCCCCCCAGGACGCCCCGCCCGCTCCCGCGCCGGACGCCGCAGCACCGCTGGACGCCCCCGTCGCTCCCGCGCCGGACGCCCCCGCTCCCGCCGACGCCCCCGCGCCGCCGGCCCCGCCGGTCGTCGAGGCCGCCAACTGGGACGGCGCCCCGCAGGGTCCGGCCCCGGCCAACCAGCCCCAGCAGTGGGCGTTGCACGTCGCGCCGCTCCCCCTCGACACCCCGCCTCCCGCGGCTCCCATCCCCGCGCCCGACGCTGCCGCGCCGGCACCCGCCGCACCCGCACCCGACCCGATGGCGCCGCTCAACGCGATCAACGTGCCGGCACCCGCCTACGACGCTGCCAACCAGCTCATCTCGGGCGAGATCCCCACGCCGCCGCCGAACGGCATCCCGCACCTCGCGAGCCCGGACGCACTCCCGCCGGGCTCGACGATGGACCCGACGGCCGCCAGTGGTGACAGCCCGAACGTCAGCTACCTGAAGAACCTGTGGCAGGCCGTCCAGAACCACGACATCAGTGGCAAGGAAGCCCTCATGATGGGGTTGGCGCAGCGCGGTCTGGACACTCCGTACCCGACGCAGGATCCGGGTCCGAACGTGCCGGTCTCCCCGGGTGCTCCGGCCCCCGCCGACCCTGCGCTCCCCGCGCCGGCGCCCGCGTCCTAGGCCGAGCCCACCCACTCGTCGGAACCGTCGGCGAAGATCTGGTGCTTCCAGACCGGTAGCCGCGCCTTGACGAGGTCGACCAGCGAGGCGCACGTCTCGAAGGCTGCCCGGCGGTGGTCGGCGGCGACCGCCGCGACCAGTGCCGCGTCACCGATGCCCAGCGTGCCGATGCGGTGACTGACCGCGATGGACCGCACCCCGGTCGCGGTCGCTGCGATCTCGGCCGCCACCTCGGCCAGCGTCTGCGGTGCGCTCGGGTGCGCGGAGTATTCGAGTCGCGTGACGGACCGCCCGCCGTCGTGGTCGCGGACCGCGCCGACGAAGCCGACGACGGCGCCCGCGGCGCGGTGTGCCACCAGCGCTTCGTGTTCGGCCAGCGCGATCGCGTAGTCGGTGAGTTCGGCGCGGACGACGATCGCGCTCACCGCGCGTGGTCCCCGCCGCCGAGCTGGTCCAGTGCGTGGTCCAGCACGTCGGCCAGCACGCCGAGACCGTCCTTCACGCCTCCCGGGGAGCCCGGCAGGTTGACGATTAGGGTGCGGTCGCGCACGCCGCAGACCCCTCGCGACAGGACCGAGGTCGGCACGTGTGGCAGACCAGACCGCCGGATGGCGTCGGCCAACCCCGGGATCTGATAGTCCACGACGTTGGCGGTGGCTTCCGGGGTGCCGTCGGTCGGCGAGATACCGGTGCCGCCCGAGGTCAGGATGACGTCGACGTCGTCTCCGAGAGCCGCGAGCAGTGCGCGGCTGACGGCCAGGCCGTCGGACACCACGACGGGTGGGGGCACCTCGAAGTCGCGCTGCGTCAACCAGTCGACGATGACGGGGCCTGTGCGGTCCTCGTAGACGCCTGCCGCCGCCCGGGTGGACGCGACGATGACCCGTGCCGAGCGCGTCACGTCCGCTCCCAGGTGCCCGTCTTTCCGCCGTCCTTGCGGACGACGGCGATGCCGTCGATGGTCGCGGCGGGGTCGACGGCCTTGAGCATGTCGTAGAGGGTGAGGGCGGCGACGCTGACGGCGGTCAACGCCTCCATCTCGACCCCGGTGCGATCGGTGGTGCGCACCGTCGCGGTAATCCCGACGTCGGTTGCGCCGATGGCGAACTCCACGTCGACCCCCGTCAGCGCCAGTTGGTGACACAGGGGGATCAGGTCGCTGGTGCGCTTGGCGGCCAGGATGCCGGCGATCCGTGCCGTCGCCAGGGCGTCGCCCTTGGGCAACCCGTTGGTGGTGATGAGGTCGACGACGTCGGAACGGGTCCGGAGTACTCCGGTCGCGACGGCGGTGCGCTTGGTGGCGTCCTTCGCGGTCACGTCGACCATGTGGGCCGCGCCCGAGTCGTCCAGGTGCGACAGCCGATCGGGGCGGGCCGTCACGACTACCGGTTTATCTGGGTCACCGGGTGCGTGTAGGGCAGGTCCTCCGCGGGCAGCGGGAACGTCAGGTCGCCGAACGGCGACAGTGCGCCCGTGCGGTCGGCAGCAAGCTCGCTGACGGGGTGGTCGTCTTCGCCGCTGGCGGGCCAGCCGTTGTCGACGTAGTGGTTCTTCTGCGGTTTCTTGTCAGCCACGCCTCACATTGTGGCAGGCGCTGGCCTGGGATGCATACGACGACCTGGCCTAGGCTGGTAGGCAATGTCCGAATCCGCTCCCGTCGTGCCGCTGGGCGCATGGCTGGCCGAGCTGACCGACGAGCAACTCGTCCGACTCCTCGAGCTTCGGCCCGACCTCGCCCAGCCCCCGCCGGGGTCGGTCGCCGCGCTGGCCGCCAGGGCGCAGTCCCGGCAATCGGTGAAGGCTGCGACGGACGGGCTCGACTATCCCGCCCTGGTGGTGCTCGACGCGCTGCTGGTGTTGCGGGCGGACGGCGGCGGCGTCCCGCTGGGCAAGCTGACGGCGCTGATCGGCGAGCGCGCCGGTGGCGACGACGTGACGGCCGCCATCGACGAACTGCGGGACCGCGCCCTGATCTGGGGCGACGCGGCGCTGCGGGTGGTGCCCGAGGCGGCGGTCGGGCTGCCCTGGCACCCCGGGCAGGTGACCCTCGAGACGGACGGGCTCGACGCCGATCGCATCGCCGAACTCCTCGAGACCGTCGACGACGCGCAGCGCGAACTGCTCGAGCGACTCGTCGACGGGTCCCCGATCGGCCGTACCCGCGACGCGGCGCCGGGGACCCCGCCCGATCGCCCGGTACAGCGGCTGCTCGCAGCCGGCCTGTTGCGACAGGTCGACGCGGACACGGTGATCCTGCCGCGACTGGTCGGTCAGGTCATGCGCGGCGAGGCGCCGGGACCCGTCGGACTGACCCCGCCCGACCCCAAGGTGACCGAGACCTCCGTCGCCGACGTCGACGCCGCTGCGGCCGGCTCGGCGATGGATCTGCTGCGCGAGGTCGACGTCGTGCTCGAGACGCTCTCCACGGCGCCGATCCCCGAGCTGCGCAACGGCGGTCTCGGCGTGCGTGAACTCAAGCGACTGGCGAAGGGCACCGGGGTCGACGAGGATCGCCTGGCCCTCATACTCGAGGTGGCCTCCGTCGCGGGATTGATCGCCGCGGGCATCCCCGAGCCCGATCCGCTCGACGGCGCCGGACCCCACTGGGCGCCGACGCTGGCCGCCGACCGGTTCATCGAGTCACCGACCGCGGCGCGGTGGCAGCTGGTCGCGTCGGCCTGGCTCGACCTGCCCGCCAGGCCCAGCCTGGTCGGCGAACGCGGCCCCGACGGCAAACCCTATGCGGCACTGTCGGATTCGCTCTATTCCACTGCGGCGCCCCTGGACCGCAGACTGTTGCTCGCCATGCTGGCCGATCTGCCGCCGGGGACCAGCGTCGACGCCGCGGGAGCGTCACGGGCGATGACGTGGCGGCGGCCGCGATGGGCGGCGCGGCTGCAGCCCAAGCCGGTCTCCGACCTGCTCGCCGAGGCGCACGCCGTCGGCGTGATCGGCCGCGGCGCGATCACCACTCCCGCGCGGCTGATGTTGGACCAGGCCACCGAAGACGACGTCGTCGCGGCGATGACCAAGGTGGTGCCCGCGCCCATCGACCACTTCCTCCTGCAGGCCGATCTCACCGTCGTGGTGCCCGGACCGCTGGATCGTGCTCTGGCCGAACAACTTTCGGCCGTTGCGACGGTGGAGTCGGCGGGTGCGGCGATGGTGTACCGCATCAGTGAGCAGTCGATCCGCCGGGCCCTGGACACCGGCATGAGCGCCAGCGAGCTGCATGCGCTCTTCACGAAGCACTCGAAGACGCCGGTGCCGCAGGGGTTGACGTATCTGATCGACGACGTGGCTCGCCGACACGGCCAGTTGCGGGTCGGAATGGCGGCGTCCTTCGTCCGCTGCGAGGATCCCGCGCTGCTGGCGCAGGCGATCTCGGCACCCGCGATGGATCGGCTGGAGGTGCGGTCGCTCGCCCCGACCGTGGCGGTGTCGATGGCGCCGATCAACGAGGTGCTCGCCGCACTGCGCACCGCGGGTTTCGCCCCCGCCGCCGAGGACTCGTCGGGCACCATCGTCGACATCCGCTCGCGCGGGGCCAGGGTGCCGACGCCCGGCCGCCGGCGGGGCTACCGTCCGCCCCAGGGGCCGTCGACCCAGACGCTCGGCGCCATCGTCGCCGTACTGCGCAAGGTGGCGAGCGCTCCGAACGACGGCAACCGGCTCGACCCCGCCGAGGCGATGGCACAGCTGCACGACGCGGCCCACCGTCAGGAGTCGGTGGTGATCGGCTACGTCGACCCCGCGGGGGTCGCCACCCAGCGCGTGGTGGCGCCGATCAACGTCCGCGGCGGGCAGCTGACCGCCTACGATCCGGCCGCGGGCCGGGTGCGGGACTTCGCGATCCACCGCGTGACGTCGGTCGTGTCGGCCGAACCGGGATAATGGGTGGAATGACGTTCACAGCGAGAAGCGGGGACCCGGTATGACCGACGGCCCTCTGATCGTGCAGTCCGACAAGACCGTGCTGCTCGAAGTCGACCACGAGCTCGCGGGTGCGGCGCGGGCGGCGATCGCTCCCTTCGCCGAACTCGAACGCGCGCCCGAGCACATCCACACCTACCGCATCACGCCCCTGGCGCTATGGAACGCGCGGGCCGCGGGGCACGACGCCGAGCAGGTCGTCGACGCCCTGGTGTCGTTCTCGCGCTACTCGGTGCCGCAGCCGCTGCTGGTGGACATCGTCGACACCATGGCGCGCTACGGTCGCCTGCAATTGGTGAAGAGCCCCGTGCACGGTCTGGTGCTGGTGAGCCTGGACCGCGCGGTGCTCGAAGAAGTGCTGCGCAACAAGAAGATCGCCCCCATGCTGGGCGCCCGCATCGACGACGACACGATCATCGTGCACGCCAGCGAGCGGGGCCACATCAAGCAGATGCTGCTCAAGATCGGTTGGCCCGCCGAGGATCTCGCCGGTTACGTCGACGGCGAGGCGCACCCCATCTCCCTCGCGCAGGACGGCTGGGAGCTGCGCGACTATCAGGAGATGGCCGCCGACTCCTTCTGGGCGGGTGGGTCCGGCGTGGTCGTGCTGCCCTGCGGCGCGGGCAAGACGATCGTCGGCGCCGCCGCCATGGCCAAGGCCGGCGCGACGACGCTGATCCTGGTCACCAACACCGTGGCGGGCAGGCAGTGGAAGCGGGAGTTGATCGCGCGCACGTCGCTCACCGAGGACGAGATCGGCGAGTACTCCGGCGAGCGCAAGGAGGTTCGCCCGGTCACCATCGCGACTTACCAGGTGATCACCCGCCGGACCAAGGGCGAGTACAAGCATCTGGAGCTGTTCGACAGCCGCGACTGGGGGCTCATCATCTACGACGAGGTGCACCTGTTGCCCGCCCCCGTCTTTCGCATGACGGCGGACCTGCAGTCGCGGCGCCGACTCGGCCTGACCGCCACGCTGATCCGCGAGGACGGGCGCGAGGGTGACGTGTTCAGCCTCATCGGGCCGAAGCGCTACGACGCGCCGTGGAAGGACATCGAGGCGCAGGGGTGGATCGCGCCCGCGGAGTGCATCGAGGTCCGCGTCACGATGACCGAGAACGAGCGGATGCTCTACGCGACGGCCGAACCGGAGGAGCGCTACAAGCTGTGCTCCACGGCGCACACCAAGGTCGCGGTCGTGAAGTCGATCCTGGACCGCCATCCCGGCGAACCCACCCTGGTGATTGGCGCCTACCTCGATCAGCTCGACGAATTGGGCCGCGAACTCGACGCCCCGGTGATCCAGGGGTCGACCAAGACCGCCGAGCGCGAGACGCTGTTCCAGGCGTTCCGCACCGGCGAGATCCGCACGCTGGTGGTGTCCAAGGTCGCCAACTTCTCCATCGATCTCCCGGAAGCCAGTGTGGCCGTTCAGGTTTCGGGCACCTTCGGGTCCCGTCAGGAAGAGGCCCAGCGGCTGGGCCGACTGCTGCGCCCCAAGGCCGACGGTGGCGGTGCGATCTTCTACTCGGTGGTGTCGCGCGACAGCCTCGACGCCGAGTACGCCGCCCACCGGCAGCGCTTCCTCGCCGAGCAGGGGTACGGCTACGTCATCAAGGACGCCGACGATCTGCTCGGCCCGGCCGTATGACGGTACGGCGGGTCGTGCCGAACCTGGTGGTCGACGATCTCGAACGGACGCGCGACGCGTACGTCGAGACACTGGGCTTGACCGAGGTGATGAACCACGGCTGGATCGTCACCCTGGCCGACGCCGACCGCCGTCACCAAATCAGTTTGATGACAACCGATCTCACCGCCCCGGTCGATCCCGACGTGTCGGTCGAGGTCGACGACGTCGACGCCGCCCACGCGGCGGCGGTGGCGGCCGGTCTGCGCATCGTGCATTCGCTGCGCGACGAGGAGTGGGGCGTCCGGCGGTTCTTCTTCGAAGACCCGGCGGGCAACGTGGTCAACGTGCTCGGCCATCGCTCCTGATCACAAGCCCAGCACCGTCATCAGCAACACCACCGTGCCGGTCAGACCCTGCTGATCGGTGACGCCGACCGCGAACGTCCTGGCAGCCGAGAACAACGTGGACGTGGTGGTCGAGAAGTTCACCGAACGCAACAGCGACTGATACTGCGCTGCCGTGGCCGTGCCACTGAGGGTGAGCACCCCCGTGGCGGCGTTGTAGCTGCCGGTGATCCCGTTGGCCGGGGTGAAGGTGAGCGCGTCACTCGACCCCTTACCGGCGGTGATCGACACCGTGGCCCCGGACATGAAGGTCGAGGAGTCGGCCACGCCGAACCCTGGGTCGAGCGGCGTCGGACCGGACCCCGTCGTGTAGACCAGCGCACTGACCAACGTCGTCGACACGACCGGAGCCGTGTTGGCCACCACCGTGACGGCCAACGGCACTGAGATACTCTGCGCCCCAGAGCCGTCGGTCACCGCCATGGTCACCGTGCGCAATCCGACCAAGCCCGCTGAGGTAGTGGCGAACGTGACCGAGCGGAGCGCCGTCTGGTACTGGTCGACGGTTCCGGTGCCGGTCAGCGTGAGGACGCCCGTGGTGGCGTCGTAGGTGCCGGTGATGGAACTGCCCGATGGTGGGGTGAATGCCAGCGTGTCGCCGGACTGCTTGGTGATCCCCAACGAGATCGTCGCACCCGTCAGGGTGTTGGAGTCCTCGAGGATGGTCACCGCGCCGTCGAGCACTGCCGGTGAATTCCCCGCCGTGTACGGAACGGGATTGGCCAGGGAACTGACGACGACCGGTGCCACGTTGATCGGCAACGATGCGACGGCCACGGTCAACGGCAGCGAAACGCTCGATGCGCCGTCGAAGTCGGTCACCACCATCGACACGGTCTTCAGGGCTGCGATCGCCGAGGAGTTCGTCGCGAACGCCACCGAGCGCAGCGCCTGCTGATAGTTCGCGACCGTGGCGGCACCGCTCAGTGTCAGGACGCCCGTGCTCGAGTCGTAGGTCCCGCTGATGCCGTTGCCCTGGGTGAAGCTCAGGGTGTCACCCGCAGCGAACCCGCCCGTGATCGAGACCTGGGCGCCCGAGAGGAACGTCGAGTCGAGGTCGGTCACCGTCACCGACGGGTCCAACTGCACCGGAGCGGAACCAGCCGTGTACGGCACCGCCGACAGCAGTGACGTGGCGACCAGGGGCGGGACGTCGACGGGCAGCGCCAGCACCGTTACCGCCACGGTGCCGGGGATGCTGGCGGCCGTGCCGTCGGTGACCACTACCGACACCGCCTTGATCGCCGCGAGTGCCGAAGCGGTCGTGGCGAACGTGACCGAGCGCAGCGCCTGCTGGTACTGCGCGGCCGAGGCCACGCCCGTCAGCGTCAGAACGCCGGTACCTGCGTCGTAGACGCCACCGATGCCGTCGATCGTCGAATAGTTCAGCGAGTCCGTGCCCGGCACATAGCCGATAGCGATGGAGACGGTCGCGCCTGCCAGCGTCGGTGAGTCGATGTCGACCACGGTCATGCCCGGGTCGAGGGCCACGGCCGCGCCGCCGGCCGTGTACGTGAGAGCACCGGACGTCACCACGAGGGGCGGGACGTTCGTCGCGGCGGGCGGCGCGGCGGCGGTCACCACGATCGTGCCCGGGGTGCCGGTCGCGCCGTCGGTGATGACCGCCATCGACACCGTCTTCACCCCGGCCGTGGCGGTCGAGGCGAACGTGACCGACCGTAGAGCCGTCTGATAGTCCGCTATTGACGCGTCTCCGGTGAGGGTAAGGGTGCCGGTGGCGTCATCAAAGGATGACGACAACGGACCCGTGTATCCCAAGGTGTCCACCCCGGCGGTGTACCCGGCACCGATCGTCACCGTCGCGCCGGTCGCCAGTGTCGAATCGACATCAGCGACAACCACGTTGGAGTCTAGGACCACCGGGGTCCCGTTTCCGGTGTACAACGTGGCCGGGGTCGTCAACACCACCGACGGCAGGCCCGTGGACACGGGCGGGGCGGCCACCGTCACCACGATCGTGCCCGGCGTGCCGGCCGCGCCGTCGGTGATCACCGACATCGAGACCGTCTTGACCCCGACGGTCGCGGTGGACGCGAACGTGACGGACCGCAACGCCGCCTGGTAGTCCGCGACCGAGGCGTCGCCGGTGAGGGTGAGGGTGCCGGTGGCGTCATCAAAGGATGACGACAACGGACCCGTGTATCCCAGGGTGTCCACCCCCGCGGTGTAGCCTGTGGTCACCTTGACCGTGGCGCTCGTCGCCTGCGTCGAATCGACATCAGCGACAATCACGTTCGAGTCCAGCACCACCGGCGTGCCGTTCCCGACGTACAGCGTGGCCGGGGACGTGAGGACCACCGACGGCAGACCGGTCGACACGGGCGGGGCGGCGACGGTCACCGCGATGATCCCCGGCGTGCCCGTCGCCCCGTCGGTGATCACCGCCATCGACACCGTCTTGACCCCGACGGTCGCGGTGGAGGCGAACGTGACCGACCGCAATGCCGCCTGATAGTCCGCGACCGAGGCATCACCGGACAACGTCAACGTCCCGGTGGCGTCATCAAAGGATGACGACAACGGACCCGTGTATCCCAGCGTGTCCACCCCCGCGGCGTAGCCCGTGGTCACCTTGACCGTGGCGCTCGTCGCCTGCGTCGAATCGACGTCCGCCACAACCACGTTGGAGTCCAGCACCACCGGCGTTCCGTTGCCGGTGTACAGCGTGGCTGGGGACGTGAGGACCACCGACGGCAGGCCGGTCGACGCGGGCGGTGCGGCGACGGTCACCACGATCGTGCCCGGGGTGCCGGTCGTGCCGTCGGTAACCACCGCCATCGACACCGTCTTGACCCCGACGGTCGCGGTCGACGCGAACGTCACCGACCGCAGGGCCGCTTGGTAATCCGCGACCGAGGCGTCACCGGTGAGGGTGAGGGTGCCGGTGGCGTCATCGAAGGATGACGACAACGGACCGGTGTACGCCAGCGTGTCCACCCCGGCGGTGTACCCGACGCCGATCGTCACCGTCGCACCAGTGGCCTGCGTCGAATCGACATCGGCGACAATCACATTCGAGTCCAGGACCACCGGCGTTCCATTCCCGGTGTAGAGCGTGGCTGGGGTCGTGAGGACCACCGACGGCAGGCCGGTCGACGCGGGCGGTGCGGCGACGGTCACCACGATCGTGCCCGGCGTGCCGGTCGCGCCGTCGGTGATGACCGACATGGACACGGTCTTCACGCCGGCCATGGCGGTCGACGCGAAGGTCACCGACCGCAGGGCCGCTTGGTAATCCGCGACCGAGGCGTCGCCGGTGAGGGTGAGGGTGCCGGTGGCGTTATCAAAGGATGACGACAACGGACCGGTGTATCCCAACGTGTCCACCCCGGCGGTGTACCCGGCGCCGATCTGCACCGTCGCGCCGGTAGCTTGCGTCGAATCGACATCGGCGACAACCACATTGGAGTCCAGGACGACCGGCGTGCCGTTACCGGTGTACAACGTGGCCGGGGTCGTCAACACCACCGAGGGCAGACCCACCGGCGGCAGCGCCGCCACCGTCAACGCAATGACCCCCGGCGTTCCCACCGTGCCGTCGGTGACCACCGACATCGACACCGTCTTCACGCCAACGGTCGCGGTCGAGGCGAACGTCACCGACCGCAACGCCGCCTGGTAATCCGCTATTGACGCGTCTCCGGTGAGGGTGAGGGTGCCGGTGGCGTCATCAAAGGATGACGACAACGGACCCGTGTATCCCAACGTGTCCACCCCGGCCGAGTAGCCAACGCCGATCGTCACCGTCGCACCAGTGGCCTGCGTCGAATCGACATCCGCCACAATCACGTTCGAGTCCAGCACCACCGGCGTCCCGTTCCCGGTGTAGAGCGTGGCCGGGGACGTCAACACCACCGACGGCAGGCCGGTGGCCGGGGGCAGCGCCGCCACCGTCACTGCAATGATCCCCGGCGTCCCCACCGTGCCGTCGGTGATCACCGACATGGACACCGTCTTGACCCCGACGGTCGCGGTCGAGGCGAACGTCACCGACCGCAATGCCGCTTGGTAATCCGCGACCGAGGCGTCACCGGTGAGGGTGAGGGTGCCGGTGGCGTCATCAAAGGATGACGACAACCGACCCGTGTATCCCAACGTGTCCACCCCCGCGGTGTACCCGGCGCCGATCTGCACCGTCGCGCCGGTGGCCTGCGTCGAATCGACATCGGCGACAATCACATTGGAGTCCAGCACGACCGGCGTCCCGTTCCCGGTGTAGAGCGTGGCCGGGGTCGTCAACACCACCGAGGGCAGACCCACCGGGGGCAACGCCGCCACCGTCACTGCAATGACCCCCGGCGTCCCCACCGTGCCGTCCGTGGTCACCGCCATCGACACCGTCTTGACCCCGACGGTCGCGGTGGAGGCGAACGTCACGGACCGCAGGGCCGCTTGGTAATCCGCGACCGAGGCGGCGCCGGTGAGGGTGAGGGTGCCGGTGGCGTCATCAAAGGATGACGACAACGGACCCGTGTATCCCAAGGTGTCCACCCCCGCGGTGTAGCCGGCACCGATCGTCACCGTCGCGCCGGTGGCTTGCGTCGAATCGACATCGGCGACAATCACATTCGAATCCAGCACCACTGGCGTGCCGTTGCCGGTGTAGAGCTTGACCGGGGACGCCAACACCACCGACGGGACATTCACCGGCACGCCCGCCATCACCACGGCCACCAGACCGGGCAGGCTGTCGACGCCGTCGGCGGTCACGACGATGGAAGCGGTCCGCGCCCCGACGAGGTCTGCCGCGGTCGAGGTGAACGTCACCGACCGCAGCGCCGCCTGATATTGCGCCACCGTGGCCGTCCCGGACAGCGTCAGAGTTCCGGTCGCGGCGTCGAAGCTGCCCGTGACCGGACCGCCCGCCGACGAGTATCCGAGTGAATCGGTCAGCGCGTCGTAGCCGACGCTGATGCTCACCTTGGCGCCCGACAGCTGAGCCGAGTCGACGTCGACGACGGTCACCGCGGGGTCCAGCGGCTTCGGCCCACCCGTCGACGGATACACCAGCGGCCCCGACGTCAGCACGACCGACGGGATGCTCCCGCCGACGACCGATCCGGCGACGACGACGTTCACCGTCTTGACCACGGTGTCGGGCTGGGCGAGTCCGACCGCCAGCGCCACCGAGTGGAAGAACTGCTCGACGGCGCCGAGGACGCCGCGCAGGTGGGCGCCGCCGGAGTCGTCGATCGCGACCTGGAACGAGTCGGTGAGCCCCGTCGCGGGAACGGTCACGGTCGGCGTGTAGGTGTAGGTGCCGTCGGCGGCCAGCCCGACGGTGCCGAAAGCACCCTGGCGGGTGACGGTGGCGGTGAGCGGGTCGCCGTTCGGGTCGCTGGCGTTGAGCTTGCCGGTGACGACGCCGGCGAGGGTCTGCCCGGTCTGAATGGGCGCGGCGATGGGGCTGCGGTTGAAGAACGTGTGGACGATCTCGCGTCGCACCCAGGCCAGGACCGTCCATAGGACGGGCATCTGTGCGGGCGCCGTGGGACTCGGCGCCAGAAACGGCGCCAGCAGGGCGCCGACGAAGCTAGAGAACGCGCCGGCAACCGAGCCGGGTGTCGCCAGCAGTGCCGCGCCGGGTGCGGCGGGAGTCAGCGTTGGCGCCACGGGCGCACTCGCCGCGTGGGCACTCAGCACGTGGACACTCGCCGCGTTGGCGGTGACCGCCGGGGCCTCGAGATGTGCGGACGACGTCGACTCGGTACCGCTGACGGTCGAGTCGGCAACCGGTGCAGTGGTTTTGGGCGCCTTGGCCTTCTTGGGCTTGGCGCTCGAGCGGGTCGAACCGCCAGCATGACTCGGCGTGGACGTCGAAGACGATGTTGGCGCGTCCGACGCCTGCGGCTCGGAGGGTTTGTCGGACACCGGAATCGGCGACGGATCGGTCGCGGGGTCGGACGCCTCGATCGGGGCCGTTGCCGAGGTCGTGGAGTGGTCGTCGGACGAGGGCGCCGCGTCGCTGGACGAGGGCGCCGTCTCGCCGGCGAGGGTGCCATGGGTGGAGGTGTGCGCGCCACCCGAGCTGCTCACGTGCGTCTTCGGCGTGCGCCGCCCGCCCGTGCCGGAAGTGGTCGAGGCAGAAGCGCCGGGCGTCGAGGTGGTCGTCGATGGTCCGACCGACGGCTGCGGGGACGTGTGCTCGCCACTGTCACCGGTGGACGTCGGACCGGCGTCGGCGTCGGACTCGGTGGCGGCGTGGGCCATTCCGGGAGCGGTGGCCACGGCGATTCCCACGCCCAGTGACACGGCGAGCGCGCCCACCCGGCCCACGTATCTGGCGTAGCTCGTCGACGCCGCGATCGCATGCCTGGGGCGACCGGACTGTGCCGCGGCGTCGAATGACAGCGGGAACGCTCTCCCGCTGCGCCCGACGCGGTGCCTCGATGTGTTTGCAGACATGTGCTCGACTCCGGTGTCTCTTGCGCGCGCGCTCAGTGACGACCTCGCTCAGTGGCCTGCTCGCAGTCGTCTGGATTTGGTGGTTGGAGGCCTGTCAGCGACGCTTGTACGTGGTCGCTCCCGCTGCTCCCTCAGCGTCGTCCGAGGCTCCGTCGTGGTTGCTGAGCGTGGTTGTGTTTCGTCAGCTTCGCGAGCGTAGACAGCCCTGGCTCCGCGACCGCGACATTTCCGTCAACGTCACCGGCCGGTTGTTGCAAGCGCAACTACCGTGCAAACTAGGTACTTGCTGAGCGTCACCTGAAAGCTGGTCAACCCGCTTTTGACGCTAGCGACAGTTAATGTCGCCGCCGGCATTTTCGTTGGTGAACGAAGTGCGCCCATGTCGCCACCCACCGACGACGAGCACCCCGCCCGTGACGACGACAGCCTGACGGAGGACGTCTTGAAGGTTGTGCTGTGGCGCGATCGGCAGTCGGCCCCGACGGCGCGGAGTCGATGCGCTCAGCTAAGCGCAGGAATGACCTCGCGCTCGAACAGTTCGAGGGAGGAACGGTCGTAGGCGGCGTCGGGGAAGTACATGATGGCGTAGTCGCATCCCAGTTTGCGCAGCCGGGTCAGTCGCTCGATCACCTGCTCGGGTGTTCCCGTGGCCGAGTCGGGCGACGTCGCGTTCGACAGCATGGCCTCCACCGCCTGCGGGTCGGCCTTCGATTGCTGTCGCGCCCGGATCTGCTCCACGCGGTCGGACACCTCGGCCTCGGACGTCCCCACGATCGCGTTGAAGTTCGCCGATCGCACGATGGCGCCGTAATCGGTGCCGACGTCGGCGCAGTGCCCCTCGAGCACCGCGGACTTGTGCCGGAAACCGTCGGGCTCGGACGTGAAGTTGGTGTACTGCGCGTACTTGGCGGCGATCTTGAGCGTGACCTTCTCGCCGCCACCGGCGATCCACAGCGGAATACCGTTCTCCTGCAACGGCTTCGGCTCGACGATGGCGCCGTCGACCTGGTAGTGCTTGCCGTCTAGGCTCACGATCCCGTCGCGCCAGGCGTCACGCATGATCTGCACGCCCTCGTCCAGGCGGGCCAGCCGCACCCCCGCCGACGGGAATCCGTAACCGTAGGCGCGCCATTCGTGTTCGTACCACCCGCCGCCAATGCCCATCTGCACCCGGCCGCCGGAGATGATGTCCACCGTCGCAGCAACTTTCGCCAGGTATGCCGGATTGCGGTAGCTCATCGCCGTGCACATCTGGCCCAGCTTGATGCGCGACGTCGTCGCGGCGTAGGCCGACATCAGCGTCCAGGCCTCGTGGGTGGCCTCACGGGTGGGCACCGGAACGGTGTGGAAGTGGTCGTACACCCACAGCGAGTCCCAGGGTCCGGCGTCGGCGTGGGCGGCGAGATCCCGCATGACCTCCCACTGACTCGCGGTGGGGATGTCTATCAGGTCCAGCCGCCAACCCTGGGGTATGAAGAGCCCGAAGCGCATGCGTGCGACTCTAGGCGACGCGACCGCACCAGAACCTGTCGTTGGGCGGTGCATCACCGTAGTGTCGAAGCTGGAGTAACCGTGCTCGCGGCCGCCGGGTACCGGCCGGGCCGCCGAGTGCGAGCGTTGCCGTCGCCTCCGGGGTGACGCTCGGCGACGTTGCCCGTGCTGGTCGAGCGGGCTCTGCGCGGCCCGACCCCGGTGCGGACCCGAATGACGCAAGGGGTGAAACGGTGAATGGAAAGATGTGCGAACGCCAGCGTCACCGCGGGGGCCATGGAGAGGAAACGGGCACGTGAAGGAACGCTACGAACGACTGGCGGCCGCGTTCGTCACGCTGGCCGACACCCTGGTCGCCGACTATGACGTCGTCGAGTTGGCGCAGCAGCTGATCGACAGCTCGATGTCGCTCCTGCCCATCAAGGCCGCGGGCATCCTGCTCGGCGACGCCAAGGGCGAGCTGCACGTCTTCGCCTCCAGCAGCGAGCAATCCAGGTTGCTCGAGCTCCTGCAGGTGGAGGCCGACGTCGGACCGTGTCTGGACGCCTACCGCAGCGGGGTCGCGGTGCTCGCCGACGATCTCGTCGAACACACCGCGCAGTGGCCGGCGTTCGTGGAGCGTGCCGGAGAGTACGAATTCCGGGCGGTCGCCGCTTTGCCCCTGCGGCTGCGGACCGAACGGGTCGGTGCCCTGAACCTGTTCCTCGACACGGAGGGTCCACTGGCGAACGAGGATCTCGCGGTGGGCCAGGCGCTTGCCGACGTCGCGACGATCGGCATCCTGCACCAGCGGGTGCTCTCGAGATCCGAGGTCGTCAACCAGCAATTGCAGACGGCGTTGAACACCCGGCTGATCATCGAGCAGGCCAAGGGCGTGCTGGCCGAACGCGGTGCCGTCGACATGGACCGCGCCTTCAATCTCCTGCGTTCCCATGCCCGTAGGACCAACCGGCGGCTCGCCGATCTGGCTCGCGACGTGGTCGACGGCGCCGATACGACGGCGGTGCTCAGCGCGGCTGCGGAGTAGCCCCATCTCACCCATCTCACCTCAGCCGCCGTCACACCGGGGCCGCTCGATCACGCGTCGGGCCTCCCCGGCCATGACGTTGCTGCACGGGCTTACCGCGCTGCCGGTCCTCGAATGGATGGACGTGCCCGTTCTGGGATTGGCTCGAGACGGCACGATCGTGTTCGCCAACTGGGCGTTCGCGGACATGTTGGGGCACACCCCGGAGCTCGTGCTGACCCTGACCTATCCCGAGATCTTTGGGCCCGTCACCGACGGGCGATCACCCATCGCCGCGATGCAGGACAACGCCGATCACGTCGTGCAGCTGGCGCACCTCGACGGCACGGCCGTGCAGGCCAAGGTCGGCGGCACCCTGGTGGTCGCCGAGGACGAGTTGGCGTTGACGTCGTTCGACGACATCACCGAGCAGTTCTGGGTCGAGGAGCTCTAGGAGCGCCCAACGCAAAAGTCCCCGAAACGCCGTTGTTCCGGGGACTTTCGCGCGAGCCGTCGACTAGGTGAGCGACGCCGGCGGTTCGAAGCGCTCGCCGTAGCGGGCGGCCAGCTCCTTGGCGCGAGTCACGAAGGCCTCCTTGCCAATTCCCGCCGGCCCTTCGTAGCCGACGATGAACTGCGCGGAGCCACCCGTCCACGGCGGGAAGCCGATGCCCATGATCGAGCCGATGTTGGCGTCCGCGGTGGTCGTCAACACGCCCTCGTCGATGCACTTCTGGGTCTCGAGCGCCTCGGCGAACAGCATTCGGTCGATCATGTCCTGCAGTGGGATCTCGGTGCTGCCTGAGTTGAAGGTGTCCTTCAGACCCGACCACAGCCCAACGCGCTTGCCGTCGGCGTACTCGTAGAAGCCCGCGCCCTTGAGCCGCGACGGGCGACCGATCTCGATCATCTTCTCGACGACCGCCTCGGCGGGATGCGGCTCGTAGGTGCCGCCCGCGTCCTCGACACCCTTGCGCGATGCGACGGCGATCTTGTGCATCAGCTCGAGGTTGAGCTCGTCGGACAGCTGCAGCGGGGGCGCGGGGTAGCCGGCCTGGCTACCGGCCTGCTCGATGCTCGCCGGCGCGACGCCCTCGCCCAGCATGGCGAGCGCCTCGTTGACGAACGTGCCGATGACGCGGCTGGTGAAGAAGCCACGGCTGTCGTTGACGACGATCGGGGTCTTGCCGATGGCCAGCGTGTAGTCGAACACGCGGGCCAACGCCTCGTCAGATGTCTTCTCGCCCTTGATGATCTCGACGAGCGGCATCTTGTCGACCGGTGAGAAGAAGTGGATGCCGATGAAGTCGTCCTGACGCTTCACGCCGGTCGCCAGCTCGGTGATCGGCAGCGTCGAGGTGTTCGACCCGAGCAGCGCGTTGGGCTCGACGATGTCCTCGATCTCCTGGAACACCGAGTGCTTCAACTCGACCGACTCGAACACCGCCTCGATGACGAAGTCGACGCCCGCGAAGTCGGCCGGATCGGCGCTCGGCGTGATCCGAGCCAGCAGCTCGTCGCTCTTCTCCTGCGTCGTGCGCCCACGCTCGAGCGCCTTGGCCTCGAGCTTCTCGGAGTAGCCCTTGCCCCTCTCGGCGGCCTCGAGGCTGACGTCCTTGAGCACGACGTCGAATCCGGCCTTGGCCGAGACGTAGGCGATGCCGGCGCCCATCATGCCCGCGCCGAGCACGCCGATCTTGGTGATCGGCGTCTTGCCGATCCCGTCGGGCCGCGACCCACCGGAGTTGATCGACTGCAGGTCCAGGAAGAACGCCTGGATCATGTTCTTGGCGACCTGGCCCGTGACGAGCTGGGTGAAGTAGCGGCTCTCGATGCGGCTGGCGGTGTCGAAGTCGACCTGCGCGCCCTCGACCGCGGCGTCGAGGATGGCGCGCGGTGCGGGCATCGGCGCACCCTTGAGCTGCTTCTTCAGCAGTGCGGGGAACGACGGCAGGATGCCGGCCAGACCGGGCGATGACGGCGTGCCGCCGGGCATCTTGTAACCCTTCTGATCCCAGGGCTGCGTGTGCGCGTCGGGGTTGGCCTTGATCCACGCCTTGGCGGCGGGCACCAATTCCTCGACGGAGCCGACGAGTTCGTCGACCAGACCGGTGTCCTTGGCCTTGGCGGGCTTGAATCGCGTGCCCTGGCTGAGGATCTCCATGAACGCCTTCTGGATGCCGAACATGCGTACGGTGCGGGTGACGCCACCGCCGCCGGGCAGCAGGCCGAGCGTGACCTCGGGCAGGCCGATCTGGCTACCCTTCACGTCGGCGGCGATGCGGTGGTTGCACGCCAGCGCGATCTCGAGGCCACCGCCGAGTGCCGCGCCGTTGATGGCGGCCACGACGGGCTTCTCCAGCTTCTCCAGCTTGCGCAGATCGGCCTTGACGGCCTCCACCATGTCGAACGCCTCACCGGCATTCTCGGGGCCGAGGGTGATCATGCCCTTCAGGTCGCCGCCGGCGAAGAACGTCTTCTTGGCGCTGGTGATGACGACGCCGGTGATCGAATCCGCTTCGGCGACAAGGCGTTCGACGGCCTTCTGCATGGACTGCTGGTAGTGCTCGTTCATCACGTTGGCCGACCCGGTCGGGTCGTCCAGCGTCAGCGTGACGATGCCGTCGGCATCCTGGTCCCAGTGAATCGTGTTCTCTGCCATGATCAAACCCTTTCGATGATGGTCGCCACGCCCATGCCGCCGCCGATGCACAGCGTGATCAAGGCGCGCCGCGCGTTGCGCCTCTCGAGCTCGTCGACCATGGTGCCGGTGATCATGGCGCCGGTGGCGCCAAGCGGGTGGCCCATCGCGATGGCGCCGCCGTTGACGTTGAGCTTCTCGTCGGGGATGTTGAGGTCCTTCTGGAACTTCAGCACCACCGAGGCGAAGGCCTCGTTCAGCTCGAACAGGTCGATGTCCTCGGTGGACAGACCCGCGCGGTCGAGCACCTTGCGGGTGGCCGGGGTCGGGCCGGTCAGCATGATGACCGGGTCGGCGCCGCTGGTGGCGGTGGCGACGATACGGGCCCGCGGGGTCAAACCCTGTGAGGCACCGGCACTTTCACTGCCGACGAGCACCAGCGCGGCGCCGTCGACGATGCCGGAGCTGTTGCCGCCGGTATGGACGTGGTTGATCTTCTCGACCGAGTGGTACTTCTGCAGCGCCACGTCATCGAACCCGCCCATGGCGCCGATGCCGCCGAAGGCGGTCTTCAGCTTGCCGAGGCTATCGACGGTCGTGCCGGGGCGCATGTGCTCGTCGTGGTCGAGGATGACCAGACCGTTCTGGTCCTTCACCGGAACGACGGACTTGGCGAAGTAGCCGCCCGACCAGGCCGCAGCGGCCTTCTCCTGCGAGCGCGCGGCGTAGGCGTCGACGTCCTCGCGGGAGAAGCCCTCGATGGTGGCGATCAGGTCGGCGCCGATGCCCTGGGGTACGAAGCCGAGGCGGTAGTTGGTCTCCGGGTCGGTGGCCCAGGCGCCGCCGTCGGAACCCATCGGGACGCGGCTCATCGACTCGACGCCGCCGGCGATCACCAGGTCGTCCCACCCGGAGCGCACCTTCTGGGCGGCGGTGTTGACGGCCTCGAGACCCGAGGCGCAGAAGCGGTTGAGCTGGAAGCCGCCGGTGGTCTCGGGCAGCTTGGCCACCAGCGCGGCGGTGCGGGCGATGTCGCCGCCCTGGTCGCCGACGGGTGACACGACGCCGAGGATGACGTCGCCGATCAGGTTCTCGTCGAGGTCGGGGTGCCGCGCGCGGAGCTCGTCGATCAGACCGACGACGAGGTTGACGGGCTTGACTTCGTTCAGCGAGCCGCCGCGCTGCTTGCCGCGCGGGGTGCGGATCGCCTCATAGATGAAGGCTTCTTCGGACATGGTGGATTCCTCTTCTTGGTGATGGGGGAGGCGCCAGTAACCGAAGAATATCAGCGCCTCCCAACCGGCTGGTTGGGAGGCGCTGTTGGGGGGCTGTCGAGGGGCTCACCCCTCAGGCCGAGCGGGACTCCTCCACCTCGGCCAGCGTCGGGTAGTCGACGTAGCCGACGGGTCCCGGCGTGTAGAACGTCGCCACGTCGGGCTCGTTGAGCTCGGCCCCGACGATGAGCCGATCGATGAGGTCGGGGTTGGCGAGGAACGGGCGGCCCACGGCGGCCGCGCTGATCGCGCCCCACTCGGCGAAGCTCTCCAGCTGGCAAAAGTCGGTGTCGATCTCGCGGCCGGTGTTCAGCACGAAGGTGCCCGACCAGATCGCGCGGATCGCGCCGAACGTCTCGGCGGTCGGGTCGATCAGCACGTGCAGGTAGGCGATCCCGAGCGGCGCGATCCGATCCAGCAGCGCCTGGTAGACGCCGACGACGTCGTTCTCGCGCATGTCTGCGGCCGTGCCGCCGGGCGAGATGCGCAGGCCCACCCGACCGGCGCCGATCTCGTCGGCGACGGCCTCGACGATCTCGGCGGTGAGCCGGGCCCGGTTCTCCGACGAGCCGCCGTAGGCGTCGGTGCGCTGATTCACGACGTCGGACTGGAACTCGTGCAGCAGGTAGCCGTTGGCGCCGTGGATCTCCACGCCATCCATGCCGGCGTCGACGGCGCGCCGGGCCGCCGCGCGGAACTGGTCGACGATCGCGGGCAGCTCGTCGGTGCGCAGCGCCCTCGGCACCGGGAGCGGCTTCTTGCCCGACGGGGTGTGTGCGGACATGTTGGCGGCAATCGCCGACGGCGCGACGGTCTCGGTGCCGCTGATGTCGGGATGACCCATGCGGCCGACGTGCCACAGCTGCACGAACATCGATCCGCCCTCGGCGTGCACCGCCTCGGCGATCTGCGCCCACTTCGCCTGGTGGCCGTCGGTGTGGATGCCGGGCGTGTTGACGTAGGCGCCGTTGGCTCCGGCCGACACGGCGGTCGCCTCGGAGATGATCAGGCCCGCCGCGGCGCGCTGGGCGTAGTACCGCACGGCCAGATCCGACGGCGTGCCGTCGGCGTGGGCACGCGAGCGAGTCAGCGGTGCCATGAATAGCCGGTTCCGTGCCGGGACGTCCCCGACCCGAATCGGCTTCAGCAGGGTCGCGTCGTGATCGAAGGTGAAGGCCACGCCGCTGTCAGCGCGGATGGGGGGTCATTCATTCCCGGTCACTAGGCTCGACGGCCATGACGAAGTCCCGTGTCGCCGGTGGCCCGGCTCCGGTTGCCCGGCTCCAGCCCTATGCGGTGACGATCTTCGCGGAGATGTCGGCGTTGGCCGCGCGCATCGGGGCGGTGAACCTCGGCCAGGGCTTCCCCGACGAGGACGGGCCCGAGCCGATGCTGCGGACGGCGGAGCAGGCGATCGCCGACGGGATCAACCAATATCCGCCGGGGCCAGGCATTCCGGCGCTGCGCCAGGCGATCGCCGCGCAGCGGCAACGCCGCCACGGCATCACCTACGACCCCGACACCGAGGTGCTGGTCACCGTCGGGGCCACGGAGGCGATCGCGGCGGCCGTCATCGGGCTCGTCGAACCGGGCTCCGACGTCCTGCTGATCGAACCGTTCTACGACTCCTACTCGCCGGTGATCGCCATGGCGGGCAGTCATCGCGTCGCGGTGCCACTCGTCCGGGACGGGCGGGGCTTCGCGATCGACGTCGATGCCCTGCGCGCCGCCGTCACTCCCCGCACCCGGGCGCTCATCGTCAACTCGCCGCACAACCCGACCGGCATGGTCGCCTCCTATGCCGAGTTGGCGGCCATCGCCGAACTGGCGGTCGAGAAGGACCTGCTGGTGATCACCGACGAGGTGTACGAGGCGCTGGTCTTCGACGGCAGGACTCACCTCCCGCTGGCCGGCTACCCGGGCATGGCGGAGCGGACGATCACCATCTCCAGCGCGGCGAAGATGTTCAACGTCACCGGCTGGAAGATCGGCTGGGCCTGCGGACCCGCGCCACTCATCGCCGGGGTGCGGGCGGCCAAGCAATTCCTCACCTACGTCGGCGGAGCCCCCTTCCAGCCCGCCGTCGCCGAGGCGCTAGACCACGAGGACGCGTGGACGGTGACCCTGCGAGAGTCGTTCCAGCGCAGGCGCAATCGACTGTCGAGCGCCCTGTCCGACATCGGCTTCGACGTCCTCGACAGCGTCGGCACCTACTTCCTGTGCGCCGATCCCCGCCCGCTCGGGTACACCGACAGCACGACGTTCTGCGCCGAACTGCCCGAGCGCGCCGGCGTCGCAGCCATCCCGATGTCGGCGTTCTGCGACCCCGACTCGCCGCACCTCGGCGACTGGAATCACCTGGTGCGCTTCGCCTTCTGCAAGCGCGACGACACCATGGAGGAGGCCATCAGGCGGCTTCAGGTGCTCAAGGGCTAGACCTCGATCGGCGGACGAAGTCGCTCCATCGTGTACTGCCGGTTGCGTCTGGCCGCCAGCGCGCTGGCCGTCAACGACACCGCGAGCACCCCGACCAGCACGACGATCGACACCCACAGCCGGGTCTCGACGCCTCCGGCCGTCAGCTCGCGCAACCCGTTGACCGCGTAGGTCATCGGATCGAACGGGTGGATGAGCTGGAAGGGCTTCGCGGTGGTCTCCACCGGATAGATGCCGCCGGAGGACACCAGCTGAATCATCAGGAACGCCAGCGTGACCACGCGCCCGACGGCCACGCCGAAGACGGCGTTGAACGCCTGGATCATCGCCAGGAAGGTCGCCGACACCAGGAGCAGGAACGCGATGGTGCCGACGGCGTACCTGGCGTGCAGTCCCACCCCGAAGTGGACGACGACGTACATGACCACCACCTGGCAGGCGGCCACCGTCAGCGCGGGCCAGTAGGACGCGAGCACCACGCGCAGCGCACCGAGGCCGCCCACGATGGGGCGAGACTGCAACGGCGTCAACAACATCCAAATGATGAGCGTGCCGATGAACAGCGCGAGCGGAAGGAAGAACGGCGCGAAGCCCGTACCGAACGTCGGAGCTTCGTTGGCGGTAGCCTGCCTCGTCACCACGGGACTGGCGACCGTCTTGGCGATGGCGGTGCGCTGCTGGTCGTTAAGCGTCGGGAGTTGCGCAGCCCCCTTGTCGAGTCCGTCGGCGAGCTGGCGGGAGCCGTCGCTGAGCTGCTGCGTACCCGCGGCCAGCTGATGGGCGCCCCCGGCGAGTCGGCGGCCACCGTCGGTCAGCTTCACCAGTCCGGCCTCGAGTGTGGCTGCGCCACCGTCGAGTTGGGCGGCACCGTCGCGCAACCGTACGACGTCGGCCTTCAGCTGCCCGTTCAACGTCTGCGTGAGCAGTTGTCGCGCTTGGCTATTCGGGTCGCCGAATTCGGCCTCGAGCTGTCGGGCGTTCTCACCGATCCGCGTCAGGCCGTCGTGGGTCGTCGGATCGAGACCCTCGGAGTTCAGGATCTTCTGCGCTCCCCCCAGCACCTCGCCGAGACCCCGTGCCGACGGATCGGCGTTGGCCTGCAGACCGCCGACCACCTGATCGACGATCCCGGCTGCCAACTGGTGGTCTACGTTCAGCGCGGCGATCCGGTCACTCGCCGTCGCGACCCCGTCACTGATCCGCGCGGCGAGAGCGGCGACGTCGTCGGGGTTCAGATCGAGCCGCTGGACCCGGTCCAGGGCGTCGACCAACGGGCCGGTCGACTTCCCGATGCCCGTGGACAGCTGGTGGGCGCCCGCGGCCAGCGCCGCCGAGCCGGAGCGGGCCGTCGCCAGACCACTGGCGAGTGTGTCTGCGCCACTGGCCAATTGGTGGGACCCGTCGTTGGCGGTGGTCAGTCCGGCGGCGAGTTGGTCGGCCCCGTTGGCGGCCTTCTTGATGCCGTCCCCGGCGGCGGTGAGCCCTATCAGCACCTTGCCGATGACCTGCTCGCCGACGCGGGCGTTGACCTGGTTGAGCACCTCGCGCGACGCGTTCTGCCCGATCACCGAGGCCAGATAGTTGTTGGCGTCGTCGAAGTCGAAGCGGATCTCGGCCTGGCGGGGATGGGGCGTCGCGGGAGATGCGATGGCCTCGCTGAAGTCGGCGGGCAGCGTGACGGAGAAGTACGTCTTGCCCGCCCTGACGGAGTTCGCAGCGTCGGCCGCCGACATCGGACGCAGATCGAGTTGGCGGGACTGCAGCAGGGCGGTGGCGACCTCGTCGCCTGCGCGCAGGGGCTGCCCCTGGACGACGGCACCCTGGTCCTCGTTGACCAGTGCGACCGGCACCCGGTCCACGGCGGCGAAGGGATTCCAGAACGCCCACAGGTACATCGCCCCGTACAGCAGGGGCAGCAGGACGATCGTGACCAGCGCCACGCGCGGCAGAACGCCGCGCGAATAGCGCTTCAGGTCGGTGCCCAGCGACAGTGCGGCAAGCATCATTCCCCACCCTTCTCATCGACCGACACCTGTACTCGGACACCAAGACCCGGCGGCACCGCATTCGCGGACGCGGTGACGACGGTCTGCCGTTCGCCGAGCGCGACCAGTCGGCGCACCAGTTCGGCGCGACTCGCGTCCTCGTCCACCTGATCGAGGCTGCCCACCACCAGCAACGGCGGGGTGGCCGTGTTGGCCAAGGAGATGCGCAGCAGCAGCGCGTCGAGCTCGGTCAGTTCGTCGACGTAGGCGTTCAGCGCGGGCAGCGGCAGCGGGCCGAACACCGGAGCGCACACGCGCGTCAGATCGCCGGCGTCGGCTCGGCGCACCCGGCGATACCACGGGGCGTCCCAACGCATCTGCTCGGTGAGGAGGTCACCGACGGTGACGGAATCGGATACGCCGTCGAGGTCCTCGACACCGGCGAGCGCGCTGCGCCCGAAGATCGCCGGCGCGCGGGTCTGCCCCATGACGTCGAGCGTTCCGCTCGTCGGTGTCATCCGGCCGGCCAGCGTCGCGAGGAGCGCGGTGGCACCCGAACCGGGCGTCACCGTCAGCACGGTGAGCCCACCGCGCGCCACCTCCAGATCGAGGGGCCCGTACACCGGCCCCCACGGACCTCGCACCGCGAGGGCACGCGCGACGATCGCGGGAGGTTCCGGTTCGACGATCTCGGGCTCCGTCACGGAGCCATCCAAGCACGTCCGGGGTTCGCGCGGAGCGGCCCGACGGGTCAGATCGAGGCGGCGATCTCCCAGAGCCGTCGGGGATCGGCGGTGTTCGACCGCATCGGGGAGAGCACCAGATCGGTGGCGCCCGCATCGAGGTAGCGCCGAAGCTGCTCGCGCACCGCGGCAGCAGGCCCGACGGCCGCGAGTTCGCCTGCGCTGGAGGCGTTCTCCCGTGCGATCACGGTGGCGTAGGAGGGAATGGACTCGTAGAAGGCCAGCTCCTCGGTGGCGATCCGGCGGGCGTCGTCCTCGTCATCGGACACCACGACCGGTACCGCGGCGATGATCCGCGGCGCGGGCCGGCCCGCCGATGCCGCGGCCTCCGAGATGGTCGGCACGATGAACTCCTGCAGCGTCCGCGGGCCGGCCAGGTACGGCAGCGTGCCGTCGGCCAGCTCGCCCGTGACGCGTAAAGCCTTGGGTCCCATGGCCGCAACGTAGATGGGGATCGGCGTGCCACCGGGCAGGGTGACGGGCCACTGCGCCGCGGTCGTGGAGATCTCCGTGCCGTGGAAGTCGACGGCGCCGGTGTCGAAGATGGAACGCAGCACCTGGAGGTGCTCGCGCAGCCGGCCCGCCGGGTTGGCCCACGCCGTCCCGAACGCCGCCGTCTCGATCGCCTTCGCGCCCAGGCCGAGCCCGAGGCTGAAGTTGCCGTGCGCGGCCGCCTGCGCGGTCTGCGCCAGGGTCGAGACGATCAGCGGGTGCCGTGGATTGATGGGGACGACGAACGTCCCCACGCCGAGTCCGGGGACGGCCGCACCGACCAGACCCGCAAGGCTGATCGCGTCGTGGCTGAACTGCTGGGAGAACCACACCTGGCGGACGCCGATCTCGAAGGCGCGGCGTGCCTGCTCGACGACGTCGTCGACGGCGTTGGTGGCGGACGGGCTGGGATTGAGGACTACTCCGGTGACCATGTCCTGCACAACGGGAGTGTGCAAGAGCCGCATTCCCCCGTCGTCTCGGCGTGCGGAGGCGACGGTGCCATGCCCATACTGTCCCGACCATGCTGGATCCGGCGACGACTGCGAGCCCCGCGACCGGGATCGACATCACCGCATTGACCAAGACCTTCACCGCCGGTCGGCGGTCGGTGCAGGCGTTGCACGCGGTCGACCTGCACACCCCCAAGGACGCGTTCCTCGCGCTGCTCGGGCCGTCGGGCTGCGGCAAGTCGACGGTGCTGCGCATCCTGGCCGGCCTCGAGGAGCCCACCAGCGGCTCCGCCCTGATCAACGGGGAGTCCCCGACGGCGTTGCGCAAGCACCACGGCCTGGGCATCGCGTTCCAGGACTCGGCGCTGCTGCCGTGGCGCAGCGTGGTGTCCAACATCAAGCTCCCACTGCAGGTCGCGGGCCTGCCCGCCGACCCCGGCCTGATCCAGGACCTGGTTCGGCTCGTCGGACTCGACGGGTTCGAGAAGGCCAAACCCGCCCAGCTCTCCGGAGGCATGCGACAGCGGGTGTCGATCGCCCGCGCGCTGGTGGTCAAGCCGACCGTCCTGCTCCTCGACGAACCGTTCGGCGCGCTCGACGACATGACGCGACAGCGTCTCAACCTGGAACTGCTGCGCATCTGGACCGAGAAGCCCGCGACGACGCTGATGGTGACGCACGGCATCGCCGAGGCGGTGTTCCTCTCCGATGCCGTCGCGGTGATGAGCCCGCGGCCGGGCCGGGTGCTGGAGGTGGTGCCGATCGACCTGCCCCGCCCACGGACGCCGGACGTCATGCGGTCCCCCGAGTTCCACCGCATCTGCGACCACCTGACCGAGCTCCTGTTCGCACCGGCCGACGGCGCCGAGGGCATCGCGTGAATGCCCGACTCGGCGGGGTCGTCGGGCTCGTGGGGGTGCTCGCGCTCTGGTGGCTGGCGGCCGCGCTGGGCGTCGCGGGCGGAACGATTCCGACGCCCGCGGCCGTCGTGTCGGGCATGGCCCACGACGGCCTGGCGCTCTACGGACCCAACGTCGCGGTGACGTCGCGCGGCGCGCTGCAGGGCTTCCTGTGGGGCAACGGTCTGGCGATCGCGGTCGCGGTGTTGGTGGTCCTCGTCCCTCCCATCGAATCCCTCGCCACCCAGCTCGCGATCCTCAGCTACTGCACACCCCTGCTGGCGCTCGGTCCGATCATCCTGGTCGTCTTCGGCGGTCGCGCCCCGACGATCTTCCTCGCCGCGATGTACTGCTTCTTCACCACCATGGTCGGCACCGTGGCCGGACTGCGCTCGGCGGACGGGGCCAGCCTCGATCTGGTCGCGGCCTACGGCGGCGGACGGTGGCAGCAGTTCGTCAGGGTGCGGTTGATCTCCGCGGCGCCAAACACGTTCGCGGCCTTGAAGATAGCGGCGCCGTCCGCGGTGCTCGGCGCCATCCTCGGGGAGTACCTCGGCGGCGTCGACAGCGGTGTCGGGGTCGCGCTCACCGCCGCCCAGACGTCCTACGACGTGCCGCGCACGTGGGGGCTGGCCATCGCCGCGGCGGCCATGGCGGGCGCCGGTTACGGCATCGTCGCCGCGGTCGCCCGACTCGTCGCGCCGTGGACGTCGGCGCGGGGTGCTCGACGATGAGGGCAACCCTGCGCCGCATCGCGCGCTTCCTCGGCCCGCTGGCCGTGTCGATGGCCCTGCTGATCGCGCTGTGGTACCTGTTCCTCGTCGCCTTCCCCCAGGTCGGCCCGCGGGTGGGCAAGTCGCCGGTCGACGTGTGGCGCTACCTGTTCACCTCAGCGGCCAGTCACACCGCGCGGGCCAACCTCGTCGACAATCTGCAGATCACGTTGCGCGACGGGGCAATCGGCTTCGCGTCGGGTCTCATCGCCGCGGTCGTCGTCGCCGCGGTGTTCGTCTCGTTCGCCAGTCTGCAGCAGACACTGCTGCCCATCGCGGTCCTGCTGAGATCGGTGCCGCTGGTCGCCATGACGCCGATCATCGTGCTGGTGTTCGGGCGGGGTCTGATCGGCGTGGCGGTGATGGCCTCGATCGTCGTGTTCTTTCCCGCGTTGGTGATGGTCATGGCCGGCCTGCGCGAAGCGCCGCGGCAGGCGCGGGAACTCGTCGCGGCGTACGGCGGCAACCGCTGGACCGCGTTGCACATGGTGGCGATTCCCTCGGCGTTGCCCGCACTGTTCGCGGCGGCCCGAATCTCGGTGCCCGGCGCCCTGATCGGAGCCCTCATCGGCGAATGGCTCGGCAGCGGTGAGGGTTTGGGATCCAGTCTGATCAGGGCAATTCCGAGATATCAGTACAACGAACTGTGGGCGTCGATCGCCTCCGTGACGATCGTCTCGATCGTGCTGTACGCCGTCGTCGGTGTGCTGGAGAACCTGGTGCTCGCGCGCTTCGCGCCGGGCGCCGACAGGACGTCCTGACAACATTGCGCCCGACCCTTAGTCTGCGACGATGACACCTGCTGCCGTGCATCGTCGAGACTTCCTCCGCTACGCCACTCTGGGGGGCATCGCCGTCGGCGGCGCCGGTTTGTTGGCCGCGTGCGGTGGGAACGATCCCGCGACGTCCACCAGTGGTTCCGCGGCGAACGGTTCGACGTTCGGAAACGTTGCGGTGCAACTGTCGTGGATCAAGAACATCGAATTCGCCGGGGAGTACTTCGCGCTCCAGAAGGGCTACTACCGGGACGGCGGATTCGGAACCGTCGACCTGGTCGCGGGTGGGGCGGCGGGCACCGGCGTCGAAGCGGGTCTGGACACCGGCAAGATCTGGATCGGGATGTCGGCACCGCAACTCACCGCCCCGGCGGTGCTGAACGGACTGCCCGCCAAGATCGTCGGCGCGACGTATCAGAAGAATCCGTTCGCGATCGTCAGCTCGGCGGACAAGCCCATCAACACTCCAGAAGACATGGTGGGCAGAAAGATTGGCGTGCAAGACTCCAATCAGCTGGTGTTCGGCGCGCTGCTGGACGCCAACGGCATCGACGCCGGGTCGATCACGGTGGTGCCCGCCCAGTTCGATCCGAGCCCGCTGGCCAACGGCGAGGTCGACGGTTGGGTGAGTTACGTGACCAATGAGCCGATCACGTTGGCAGCCAAGGGTTTCAAGAACCACGCGATGCTGTTCGCCGACTTCAAGCTGCCGCTCGTCGGCGAGTCGTTCACGGTGAGGCAGGAGACGATCGACCACGAGCGCGACAAGCTCAAGGCGTTCCTCGTCGCGGAGATCAAGGGGTGGCGAGACGCCATCAAGGATCCCGCCGAGTCCGCCCGCCTCGCCGCTCAGGTCTACGGCAAGGACCAGAACCTCGACGTCGCCGAACAAACCGAGGAGGCGAAGGCGCAGCAGGGGTTGGTGGTCTCGGCCGATACCGCGGACAACGGGCTGTTCACCATGACCAAGACCCTGATCGACGACAACATCGCTGCGCTGAAGGCCGCCAAGCTCGACGTCTCCGCCGGCGACCTGTTCGACCTCTCGGTGTTGGACGAGGTCTACCGCGAGCACCCCGACCTGAGGGCCTGACGAGCGTCAGCCGTGGTTGCGGGTCACCCGGCAGCGCAACCGATCGACCGCGACGTCGAGCACCATCTTCTTCGCCCGCCTGATCAGGAACTCCGGGATCGGCGCCGCCAGGTCGACGATGATGTCGAACCGCACCACCGTCTGGTCCCCGACCCTGGTCAGGTTGTACTCGCCGTGCTGACCCCGTTGCTGGAAGGTGTCCTTCGCGTCCCACACCACCCAGTCCGGGCCCCAGTGGTACTCCAGCACCTCCTTGTCGGTGACGCCCATGATCTTGACCGTCGCCTTGACGTGGTGCGGGCGGCCGTCGGCGTGCCGGTCGACGACCTCGGTGTGCCGGTGCAGCGTCGACCACGACGGCACCTCCTCGATGTCGGCGAGGGCATCGAGGATCGCCTCCGGGGAGGCGTCGAACACGATTTCGCGAGTGGCACGGACCGCCATGGGCAAATACTAAACGACGATAATCCCCTGAGCAGAGTATCTACTAGCTAACAATTTCATGACCCCTTCTTGACCTTGAGCACCTGCTTGCGCAGCCCGTCGGTCGCGGTTTCCATCCCACCCTTCAGAGTGCGCTTGAGCAGGAATCCGGGCATGGGGATGGACAGGTCGATCTTCATGTCGAACCGCACCTTGGTCGCCGCGCCCTCAGGGGTGAGGGTGTAGCCGGCATCCTGGGCCTTCAGCTGACCGGACTTCACCAGCGTCCAGGTCACGCCGTCGTCGCTCCAGGTGTACTCGATCACCATGACGTCGGTCAGACCCGCGGCCTTGACGGTCATCTCGACCTGCTTGGGCCGCCCGTCCGGGTAGCTCTCCAGGATCACGGCCTTCTGGTACTGCGGTGACCAGTCGGGCGTGGCCTCGACGTCGGCGATGACGTCCAGGATCTCCTCCGGAGTTGCTTCGATGACGACTTCACGCGAATCACTGGTTGCCATGACGCGACACTAGCCAGCCCGAAGGGGGCGGTGACCGCGATTCATCGATCTCATTCGGCGGTGTTCTGCGCCGTTCACCAAGGGGTGGAAACATCCACTCCGTGCCACTAGACAACCCAGACCTCGCGCAGACCATCGCCTACCCGGCCGACGGCGCCCGCCCCCACCGTCGCGACGTCGATGCCCTCGCGCCGCACGTCATCGTGTTGTTCGGAGCGACCGGCGACCTCGCCAAGCGCAAATTGCTCCCCGGCATGGCCTATCTCGTGCAGTCCGCGCTGGCGCCGGAGATCCGCGTGGTCGGTACGTCGCTGGAAAATCTCAGCGACGACGAGTTTCGCAAGCTCACCAAGGAGGCCGTGAATTCGTTCGGCACCCACAAGCTGACCAAGGACCAGTGGGATGGCTTCGCCAGTCGGATCACCTACGTGCCGCAGGGAGCGGGCCCGGAGGCGCTGGCCGCCGCGGTCGCCAAGGCCGAAGCCGAACTCGGCGCCCCCGTCGACGGCGCCACCACCGAGACTCCACAGGTTCGCCGCCTGCACTACCTCTCGGTTCCCCCCAAGGCGGCCCGTGCCGTCATCACGATGCTGTCCGACGCCAACCTCGTCGAACGCTCCCGGGTGGTCATGGAGAAGCCGTTCGGCACCGATCTTGCCAGCGCGATCGAGCTCAACGACTTCGTCCACCAGACGTTTCGGGAACGCCAGATCTTCCGCATCGACCACTTCCTCGGCAAGGAGGCGGCGCAGAACATCCTCGCGTTTCGGTTCGCGAACGGACTGTTCGAGCCGATCTGGAACCGCAACTTCATCGACCACATCCAGATCGACATCCCCGAGACGCTCGGCCTCGACCAGCGGGCCAACTTCTACGAGAGCACCGGCGCCTACAAGGACATGGTGGTGACCCACCTGATGCAGGTGATGGCCTTCGTGGTGATGGAACCGCCGACCGCGCTGGAGCCGCGCGCCATCAGCGAGGAGAAGAACAAGGTGTTCAGATCCATGCTGCCGATCAATCCGCGCGAGGTCGTCCGCGGTCAGTACACCGGCTACCGCAACGAGAACGGTGTCGCGCGCGACTCCGACACCGAGACGTTCATTGCGCTCAAGGTGGGCATCGACAACTGGCGCTGGGCCGGCGTTCCGATCTACCTGCGGACCGGCAAGAAGATGGCCGAGGGCATGCGCATCATCTCGATCGCGTTCCGGGAAGCACCGCGCACCATGTTCCCCGCCGGATCCGGCGTCGGCTCGCAGGGGCCCGATCACCTGACGTTCGACCTGGCCGACGCGTCCAAGGTGTCGCTGTCGTTCTACGGCAAGCGGCCCGGGCCGGGAATGAAGCTCGACAAGATGTCCATGCAGTTCTCCACCCAGGAGACCGAGTCCCTCGGCGACGTTCTGGAGGCCTACGAGCGCCTCATCCTCGACGCGATGCGCGGGGACCACACGCTGTTCACGACTGCCGAGGGCATCGAATCCCTTTGGGAGCGTTCAGAACAACTGCTGCTGGATCCGCCGCCGGTGAAGTCGTATCAACCCGGGACGTGGGGGCCCAACGCCATCCATCAGCTCATCGCGCCCAATGCCTGGCGGCTGCCCTTCGAAAGGGTTTGGCGCGAAAAGAAATAGCGCCACCGACCACGTGGGCCCGGTGGCGCACGTCTAGGCTCGACCCATGAGCGATGCGGTGGATCCGACCGTCCCTCCGAGCGGTCCCGGCTGCGTCGAGTGCGAGGCGGCCAACGGGTGGTGGTTCCACCTGCGCCGTTGCTCGGCGTGCGGGCACATCGGCTGCTGCGACGACTCACTCGCCCGGCACGCCGCCGCGCACTGGCGGGAGTCCGGCCAT
Source organism: Mycolicibacterium madagascariense (assembly GCF_010729665.1). Lineage (NCBI taxonomy): Bacteria > Bacillati > Actinomycetota > Actinomycetes > Mycobacteriales > Mycobacteriaceae > Mycobacterium > Mycolicibacterium madagascariense. Next base: position 4,893,630 of record NZ_AP022610.1, read on the forward strand.
CCCATCATTCGCTCGTTCGAGCCGGGCGAGGATTGGTTCTGGAACTACGAGACCAACGAGTACTACGACGGCCCCGAACTCGCGCCGCCGGAGAGTCATCCGCCGGAGCAGACCGTGCCCGGCCCCAGCGAGCGCCTGCCCAAGGACTGGATGGCCCAACTGCAGCGCAGGGGTGACTGACCCCCGTGGTGAAGGCCGGAGGCGACAGCACGGTCACCGTCGTCGTCGCATTCGCCGCCAATCTGGCGGTGGCCCTGGCGAAGACCGTCGCGAGCGTACTGTCCGGATCGGCCTCGATGACCGCGGAGGCTGCCCATTCCTGGGCTGATACGGGCAACGAGATCTTCCTCCTGATCGCCAACCGCCGCAGCACCCGCGATGCCGACGAACGGCGACCCCTCGGCTACGGTCGCGAAGCCTACGTCTGGTCGCTGCTGGCCGCGGTCGGGTTGTTCGTCGTGGGCGCCGCGGTGTCCATCTGGCGCGGTGTCTCCGAGTTGCTGCACGGCGCCGACTCGGCCGAGGACTACCGCATCGCCTACATCGTGCTCGCGGTCTCCTTCGTCCTGGAGGGCACGTCGCTGCTGCAGTCGCTGCGCCAACTGCGCCGCGACGCCGAGCACCTGAAGAGCGACGTGCTGAGGTACGCCTTCGAAACCTCCGACCCCACGGTGCGGGCCGTGTTCGCCGAAGACAGCGCGGCGCTCATCGGCATCCTCATCGCGTTCGCGGGCATCCTGCTGCACCAGCTCACCGGCGACGTCGTGTGGGACGCGCTCGGTTCGATACTCGTCGGCCTGGTGCTCGGCGGGGTGGCCCTCGTGCTCATCAACCGCAACCGGATCTTCCTCACCGGCGAGGCCGGACCCGAACGACTGCAGCAAGCGCTGCGCGAAAGGCTCGCAAGCTTTCCCGAGGTTGCGTCGGTCCGCTTCCTGCGCCCGGAGTTCATCGGGCCCAAGCAGATCTTCGTCATCGCGAGCGTCGACCTCATCGGCGACGCCGTCGAGTCATCCGTCGCGCGCACGCTGCGGATGCTCGAGCACCGCTTCGAGGACGACGTGCCCGAGATCCGCGAGGCCGTGCTCACGGTTTCCGAGCCCGACGATGCGGGTATCGCCGTGCTCGTGACCACAGACCCCAAGACCAGCGAATCCGACTCGGGCCCCGCCGGCGCGCCGGACGTGCAGAGCGACCCGGCCAAGGGCGCCGAGGATCGCAGCGACTGGTCCGACGAGGGCGGCGCGACGCCGACGGGTCCTGCCGAGGACGCCTGACCGGCCGCCTCCCGCCGCGGGCGACCTCGCGCTGCACGCTAATCTGTCGTCTGCGGCGAGCGCCGCGTTTGCTAGGAGGTTCTTCGATGCGTTCTCTCAACGTGGCCGTGCTGGTGACCGCCGCGGTCCTCGGGTCCTCCGGCGTGGCGGTCGCCGCGCCCACGGACTACTGCGCGAACCTCAAGGGCAGCAACACCGGCAGCTCGTGCGTCATCCAGCTGTCCGACCCGGCGTACAGCGTCGACATCAGCATTCCGCTGGACTACCCCGATCAGAAGTCGGTCGCCGACTACATCTCGCAGACCCGCGACGGATTCGTGAACGCGGCTAAGGCGGCCCCGCCCCGCAGCACCCCGTACCAGCTGAACATCACGCCATCGGAGTACACGTCGTCGATCCCCCCGCGCGGCACCCAGGCCGTCGTGTTCAAGGTCTACCAGGACGCCGGCGCCCGCCCGCAGACCACGTTCAAGGCCTTCAATTGGGATCAGACCTACCGCAAGACGATCGCCTACGCCCCCGCGTCGGACGACAAGACGATGACGCCGCTGTGGCGCGTGGACAACCCACTCGCCACCGTCGCCCCGCTCGTTCAGGCCGGACTGCAGCAGCAGCTCGCGCCGCCGCCTCCGGCCGCTACCCCCACCCCGACCACGCAACCGGGACAGCCCGCCGCGTCGACGACCACGACGCCGCCACCACCGCCGGCGCCGTTGCCCATCGCGACGACCGCCCTCTACAACCCGGCCAACTACCAGAACTTCGCGGTGGTCAACGACGGGGTGATCTTCTTCTTCGACCAGGGCGTGCTGCTCCCCGATCCAGCGGGTCCCCTGCAGGTGCTGGTGCCGCGGTCGGCGATCGACCCGATGATTGCCTGACGTCGGCTGGGGGGCTCGAATGGGTTGTCTCTCAACGTCTTCAACCCGTCGAGGGTAACGGCGACGAACGAAGGTTGACCTAGCTGCCGGGTGGATGGTCGTGCGGCCCTACCTCGCGCATGCTCTCGATGGTCGGCGAGGAGCCATCTGACGACGGCTTCAGGTGCCCGAGCAGGCCACCGTCATCGACGCGCGATGTCCGGCAGCATTGGAGCTCAGCAGCTGGGTCACGCCGGTTGTACGTATCCTTCCAGTCGACCGGAAACGTAGCGTTCCTGTGGTCGAAGCGGAGGTGAGCGATGGGTAAGTGGGACGACGACTTCCCGTTGCAACCCCGCGGCAGCGTGCAGCCGAGCTCCGTGGCCGGGCTGCTTCGGACATTGGAGCTGACCGACGCCTCAGAACGTGACCGGTCAGTTCGTATCCAGACATGGCTGAAGGATCACGAACCGAGCCCCGGCATGGAGTACAGCCTGCGCCGCAACGGTTACGGCAGCCTGCTAGACGGCCGCGCCACCGCTTAGGTCCGTCTCAACTCAACGAAGAATCGGCACTGCCTCACCCGATGGCTGATGCGCGCCACGGATCCGTCACCATCGCGGAACTTCGCCCTATGAGCTCGACGTGGATCGGCTCGGAAAAGTGGCGAGGTGGGCAGCGATGCTTTGAATTGCATCGATACTGAGTGGCCAGGGCCGGGATCGAACCGGCGACCTTCCGCTTTTCAGGCGGACGCTCGTACCAACTGAGCTACCTGGCCGGGACGGCACTGTTCATCTGCGTCGCCGTTTGGCGACCCTGACGGGACTCGAACCCGCGACCTCCGCCGTGACAGGGCGGCGCGCTAACCAACTGCGCCACAGGGCCTTGCTCTGTGCAACTCCCTCCGCGGGTGCTGCGTGTACCCCCAACGGGATTCGAACCCGTGCTACCGCCGTGAAAGGGCGGCGTCCTAGGCCACTAGACGATGGGGGCCTATCCGAATCTCTCCGGGGTACTCGCATCGCGCACGCGTTGGGAGCTTCGATAGCTTAGGGTACGAACCCACGATTCCTCAAACGGCCCCCCGGCATCGCTCCCGTGCCGAGCCCGCGGGCGGGCCAAGTATCCTTATCCACCGCGCCCCTATAGCTCAGTTGGTAGAGCTACGGACTTTTAATCCGCAGGTCCCAGGTTCGAGCCCTGGTGGGGGCACGTATTTTAGGGTGAATTTGGCGTCTATTCGCCGTTTATGTCGGCTTCGAGCAGCGCCGCAACTTCGCTGTAAACCTTGCCCCGACGCATGTATCTGTCCTGCGTCATCGATACTCGCGAGTGCCCGAGCTGGTCGGCACCGATCCTCGCGGACATCCCGGCGTCGTCGATCATCGTCGCACCGACTTGCGGAACGAGTGGCTGGTGACGTCTGGGACGCCGAGGTCATCCCGGACCGCCCGCCATTGCTTGTTGAAATTGTCGGGGTCGCGGCTGGTGCCGACCGACGACGGGAAGATCATCTTCTGCCCCCCAGAAGGCGCGACCGCGCCGATCCTCCAGCGTGGCGATCGTGAAACGCCGGCAACGGCCGGTGCGGGCCCGAGGCGTCCGTCTTGCCGCTGTCGAGGCGCCGCAGTCCCTTTCCGGGTACGCGGACCACCTTGCCGGCGATGACGATGGTGCCGCGCTTCTCGTTTTAGTCCTCCCACCGCAAGGCCAATAGTTCTGAGCGACGCAGCCCGGTGCCGATTAGCAACACGATGGGGTCGACGAGATCCGCCCGCTGGCAGTCCTCGGACAATTTGATCTTGCCCATGAGGTCGCGGAGTTGGTCGACGTCGAGTGAACGTGCACCTGTGGGCCTCCGGGTGGACTCGATCCGGGACACCTGGGCAATGGGGTTTGCGCCGAAGACGTCGTCCAGCACGGCGATCTGGAGGGCCCGCGCAGGAGCGTCCGACCGTTACGGGCCATGTTCGCGCCGTGCGCCTTCTTCATCGAGCTGATGACCAATTTCATCCGACCGGGGGTCGCTTCGCCTACGCGCACCGACTCCGAGAACTTCAGCAGCTTCCGCGCCGCGCTCCGATAGGTGGTGAGCGTGGCCGGCGACTTTCCGGCGTCCTCGAGCAGCGCGATGTGCTGGTCCACCAGCACCGAGATCTTCGTGTCGAGCGACACCTCCCCCGACACTCCCCGGCGGCCGCCGATCCTTCGGGGACTCGACGAGCATGTCCTCGGCAGCACACCCGTTGTCGTCATCCTTACCCGATGATCCCCGACGCTCGACCGTGCGGGTAACACCGTCGGCATCTCGAAATCGGCAGCGCGCTAACCACATTCCGCGCCCAAGGTGGTCGGAGACGGACTCACGCATTCCGGGGACCCGCGGCTGGCCCGACACATGGGGAACACTGTCCTGAAACAGGAATCGCGCGGCGTGCGCATCACAGAAGACGGCAAGTACTCCAAGCGTCGAATCGACCTGGCGGTGTCGACGCTGATGGCCTTCGACCTCGCGGCCGCCGCGGCGTCTGTACCCTCATCGGACTAAAACATCCCCGACAGCGTCTGGTAACCGGACGTGCGACCGCTTCGGGTCTGGGAGCCACGCGCAATCCGACACGGCCCGCGCACCGGCTGGCGCATCTGGCTGGTGCGCCACGGGTCCGACGTCCTCCCGGCGCCGCTGACTCCCGACCTCACGCCATAGCTGACCCCGAAGTGCGCACCGCTTGCGCGCCGCACGACTCTCATTGTCGGTCAGGCTTCTTCATGTTCCCAGCCGAAAGCGACGCGGTGCGCCACGCCATGATGATCAAGGGTCGTGAGAACGCCCGCGGGATACGGCCAAGAGTCCGCGATCGTCTCGGGCCCAGTCTCCACGGAGGGGCCGGTCAACGAGCGCTGGAACACCGACATGATGGCCGGCGCGGGTGTCTGGAGTGGATCGCCCACCACTTCCGCATCGAGCACCTGGTCGCGCAGGCCGACCTATGTGCCCCGTCGGCGCGGACATCCTGGCGTCGGCACTGGCGAAGCGCTACGGGGTGCGAGTCGGGTGCGGTCCGCACCACTCCGTGATCGCCAAGGGTGCCCGGCACCCCGAGGACGAGTGGAGATGGGGGTGATGACCGCTTGAGCTACCTTGCGCGCAGCTGCGTTCTGGCGCCTCGGCTCAGTCCGGCAACTCGTTCCAGATATCCGCGCAAGGCACGCAAGCATCGCGGTGGCTGGGGTCGAAGTCCACGACGTCTGGCCCGCCGGAGTTGCAGGAATCGGGAGGCAGGTACGGATCGGTCCCACCGTCGCCTAAGCCTCCACAGAGGACGGCGCCATCCGGCACGTAGCCATGGATCTGATGGTCGCCAAGAAGGAAGCCCTCCGAAATCTCCCTTTTTCGGGGCATTCCGAAGTCCAGGTCGTCCCCCAGGTCGTCGCTCGCATCTTCGGGCTCGTCGTCGGCGATCTGTTCCGCCCCCGCAGCGGATGGTTCGACGAAAGCTTTCAGCGGATCCTCGCCGGGAGCCCTCTTGAAGTGGTCGATAACTGCAACGGGCAGGTATAGCTGTGACGGCGGGTTGCCGACGTCATAGCTGTCATAGCAGGCTTTGACTAAGGCATAGATTTCGTGCACCGTCCCGCGGCGCTCGAAAGCACTATAGGCCTGATTGACAGGGTCATCGTGCCGCGTGTCTATAGCGACTATCGGGTAGGGCCTCTCGCCCCAAACCCCCTTCAACTCGACAAATTCCCGTAACAAGAAGTTGTCCGTGTTCGGAACAACATCTGTTCCGCCGGCGGCGGTACCTACTACGCTGAGCCCCAAGATTGCCAGCGCAACCTCAACAGACAGAGTGAAGTATCGAGGTGTGCACTTCCCGATCACTCGGAATCCGGTGTCGATGCTAGGCCCGAAGTAATCGTAGACGAACGCGTCATTGTTCTGGAGTTTGAGTGCCTCTCGATTTAGGGTGATGACCGGTCGGTCCGAAACCTCAGAGTCAGGAGATCTCGGAACGCTGGATCGACTGTCCGGGCCTGGAAATGTCGCAATAAAGGCCCCGCCCTTGGTGCCCATGTCAGTGCCGTCCAGCGATTGCAACTCGTAATCGCGCATAGCTTTCAACCAGACGCGAACCGCGTCGTAGACATCCGCTTCGGCGCGTACGACACAAGAGTAGATAAGTTCGTCGCCAATGGGTTTCCATAACTGAAATTCGAGATCAGTGCCGAGCTCCACCTGCGTCATCGCGATCCGCTGCGGAAACTCACGATAGAACTGAAGGAAAGCTTTTTGCCAGGGCTCCCTCAGGTCCTGCCGTTGTTTGTACTTCGTGGACCCAGTCAAATCGCAGGACAGAAAGATGATCGAGACAGGCTCGTTTTCCGGCTCGGTCACAGAAGCTCGAGAACCTGTGCCCGTACCTCAGCAGCGCGAGGCGACACGTCGAAGTGCGCCGCGAGCTTCCATGTGTCTCCAGAGTAGGCCCGATGGGCAGCTTTGAATGCTTCTGCGGGCATCAGCAATGCTGAAGCGAATACGTTCGCCTCTGTTTCGGCGCGGTCTCGCCCACCTCGACTAAAACTCTTCTCACCCTGCTCTTTGGCGTGAAGATAATGTAAGAAATAGTGACCAAGTTCATGCGCAATCGTAAAGCGATCGCGACGGGCAGAAGTAAGTTGCGGGACAAAGATCGTAAAGGCACCACGTTCGCGAACATGCGAGGATTCTTCGTCAATCGCATTTGCGAGCTGACCTCCCAACCTACGCAAAAGTAAGTCAATGTTGGCGCGACCGGTGGGTTCGTAGATTCCGTTCTTGACCCCAACCTGTTCCGCGTAACTGGCAATGGCGTCGTTCGTCAGCCAAGCGGGATCTGTCTTATGAACGGACACCGACCCCACCTCCACCTCTTGCTGCCCCCGTTTGCCCCCACTCATAGATAGTAACCACGGGGGCCGACATAATACTCCCAAGGCTCGCTGTAAGCGACCGATACTTGCGGAGGTTGTCCCTTCGCCCGCTGCGGAGCCGAGAGTCGACGTGTCAGCTCTTCACAGAAAGCGGGCCGCCGGGCAGCACGCCAGGCCGAGCGCCGACGACCAAGGCAAACGCGCGAGCCGCCTCTTCTATGCGCCCAAGCCCGGACTTGGGCGCCAACTCAATGATTTGTTGGAGAAGCGCCCGCTCGGCCTCGACCGTCAGTCGGTTGACCTCATCGTGGATATTCTCAGTGCTCTCCGGCATGGGTATCGGCCTCCGCTTCTTTAGGTCTCTGACGCTAGCGACTTTACGTATATTCAACGGATATCCCCCGAGAACGGTCGGGAATCCCTGCGCGGTGTCGGTAGGGAACAGCCTTTGTGCACCGCGTGTGAGCAGGCAGTCTCAGCACGCAACGCGACCAACTGAGAAGATGCGTCCAGTAATCCGCAGGTCCCAGGCTCGAGCCCTGGTGGGGGCACCAGCGAACGTGTGAATAGTCGCGGTCGGCGCGCACGACGGCGATCCGCTCCTCGCGCCTCCCCGCCGCTAGCAACCCCTCCCGCTCGAGCCAGTGCGCCCGGGCCGTCATTACCGGGCCGAAGGGGATCCGCTCTTCGGCAACGACTTCGGCCCGTAGCCCAGTCGAGCGCAGATCACGCACCGTACGGTCGACGTCGGCGAACTCGGATTGGACGATGAGCATCGTGCCGCCGTCGGCCAGGAGATCGCGAGCGTGCCGACACAGCGGATGCAGTACCTGACGGCCGTCGCGCCCGGCATTCCGGGCCAGCTGCGGCCCCGCGTCGGCGGAGATCGGCCGGTCGTCGGCGTCGTCGCAGAACGGCACGTAGGGCGGATTGCAGGTGACGATGTCATAGGGCTCGAATTCGATGGCCCGCGACCATAATCCCCTGTGCACGGTGACAGCCAGGCCGGCGGCCGCCGCGTTGGCGCGGGCACACGCCACGGCGCGCCGACTGAGCTCGAAGGCCGGCACCGACGCCGCGCCCTGCTCGGCTGCTGCCAGGGCCACTACCCCGCTGCCCGAACACAAGTCGGCCACCCGGCTGTCCGACACGCGCCCCGTGGCGCACAGCGCATCGACGAGCAGCGCCGAATCCTCCTGTGGTGGATAGACTCCCGCGGCAATGCTCAGGGGGGCGGGTCGACTGGCGACGTCGTCGCCGAGGATGGTCATCATGCAGTGCTCCATCGAGTCCGTTCGGCCGGTCGGAGCAGACGTGCCCGTCGATGCGGTGCTGGAAAACGTCGGAACACCGAACACCCGGGTTTGGCCGGCGTTCACCGGGGAATCACGCCACGACGACAGTCCTCGTCGACGGACGGAGCGGATCATGCCGGTAGGCAAGGGGATCTACGAAGACGAACCGCGCGAGCACCGCCATACCTATCAGCCCGGCCCGGATCGCGCGGATTCGCCGAAGGGACGCGACGAGAATGGTCGCGACCCGGCGCCGGACGACACCGCTACCGACAACGCCCCAGAGCCGACGGGCTGACGAGAGTCGTTGCGCGCGAAGTAGTTTCAGTCAATTCGACAAACCGATGATCGCGGCGACGATGTCGGCGCGCACCTCGTCCGATCCCGCGACGACGCGCCGCGCCGCCTCGGTCAGGTGCTGGCCATGGGCCTTGGCGTAGGCGCGCAGCAGACCGAACCCGATCTCCATCGACACTCCGAGCCGTTCGCCGACGTACCCGGTGGCCTGATCGACGACGACGCGGTCGGTCAGCGCCGATCGCAGCGGCGCCAGTATCGATTCCGGTGTGCGGCGATGCTCCTGCAGCAGCGCAACGCACGCGACGTGAGCGAGGCTGTGCGCCACGAGGAGGTCGGCGTCGCTGAGCGCACCGACCCGGGTACCGAACAACCCAAGCGCACCCAACGTGGTGCCCGCCGCCCGCATGGGGATCGCGTGCACGGAGACGACGTGGGCGTCGGACGCCGCTGCGGCGAAGCGCGGCCAGCGCGGACCGGCCAGCGCGAGGTCGGGCACCGAGACCAGCTCACCCGTCGCGAAGCAGTCCAGGCAGGGACCCTCGGCCGCCTGGAGCTGAATCATGTCGAGATCGTGCGAGCTCGACGACGTCGCCGCCATGAGGTGCAGACCCCGTTGCGAGCCCGTCAGCAGCAGCCCGGCCGCCTCCACGTCCAGCAGCCGGGCACACTGCTCGGTGAGGTCGGTGAGGAGTTCGACGACGTCGAAGTCGTCGAGCAGGCTGTCCACCAGTGTCACGACCGCGCGCAGTACGCGCGTCTCCCGGGGTGTGTCCATCGCTCGGTCTCTCCGTCTGTACTCAGTCTGCGTCCAGGCGCAGCCGGCGATCGATGACGTCACGTGCCACGCTCGTCGCGCTGCGTCCGTCGGCATAGGCGTAGGCCCGTAGTCGAGCCAGCGCGCCGGCGGCGTCGATGCCCAACTGCGCCATCAACATCCCCGTGGCTTGACTGACCTCGGTGCGAGTAAACGCGTTGAGTTCTGCCCACTCGTTGCTGTCGGGGTCGGCGACCGCAGCCTGCATGTCACGGTTGAGCAAATCCACCAGCGGGTGGCGCATCAGGGCGGCAGCGACGGCCATCCCGGCGATCTGCTCCGGCACCAGACCGTTGGGCGTGGCGCGGAACAGGTCGAGGGCGCCGATGTACTCACCCGCGACGACCACGGGGATCGCGTAGACCCCCCGGATGTCGTGTTCGATCATTGCGGCTCCGTAACCGGGCCAACGACTTTCGGCGGGGTCGGCGAGATCGTCCACCATGACGGGAGCCCGCCGGGCCACCGACTCGAGGCAGGGTCCCTCCCCCATGACGAACTGGACCTCGTCGTACATCCGGGCGCTGGGTCCGCTGACGCCGAACGTACCGACGTTGGCGCCGTCGAAGACCAGCGAGACCGCGGCACCATCGACGTCCAGCAAGCCCACACACGCCTCGCACAACCGGTCGGCGGCGGCGACACCCGTGGCATCACCGATGGCCTCGACCAGGGATTCCTCGATGGTCGTCACCCACGTCCTCCGCCGGGACGGCGGGGAGCACGTGGCATTGGCGGTATTGGCGTCAAGGAGACCCTCCGGTATGGGGTGATGCCGAGGTCCTCCGCAGCACTGGTTTGCGATGATCTTGCCCGCTGCCGCCCCGTCGAAACCGACGACGCGCCGTCGCGGCCTCTCCGAACGACGAGGTCGCCCGACGAAGACCTCCACGCCGGTGGCATCCGCATTACCCTAACCGCCATGAAGCAGGCGGTAGCCGTCCTGGCAGCCCTGGTGGGGCTGGTGTTCTGCTCGGCCTGCGGCACGTCGCACGGCGAGTCGGGATCGTCGGTGCTGCGGGCCCCTACGGCCGCCCCCACGGCCCTCGAGGGTGACGTACAGGTGACGCTGGGCGCCGCGACCGCTGCGGCGCAGGCCAACGTCGACCGGTTCACCGCGGGCGACTTCGCCGGCGTGTGGGAGCACATGACCGCGGACGTCCGTCGGCAGATCGGCGAGGCGGACTTCGTCGCGTTCTACCGCACGTGCAAGAAGCCGGGCCCAGCGATCGACGTCACCGGGGTGAGCCTGGACTCGGACACCCGGGCGACCGTCAGCATGCAGTCCCACGGCGTCGAGCGGTTCCGTTTCATGGAGTATCAGGACGGCGCCTGGCTCATGAAGCCGACCGACGACTTCGCCTCGCATCTCGGCCAGCCCGTCGCGCAGATCGTCGCCGAGGAGAGGGCCGCCGGACTCTGCGACTCCTGACGTCCGGTCACACCCTGGGGCAGTAGTGCATCGGGTTGTCCCGCTCGTCGAGGGGCGGCAGGTTGCGCTCTGGCGTCTCGGGCAACGGCGCGTCGGCGGGCAGTCGGCCGGTGGCCCTGTCCCAGCCGGCTCGCGCCCTGGGATGCATGCGCGCGCGTCGCGGAAGCAGCGAGAAGGCGACGTGGACCAGCCTGCCCAACTGTCGGTGGGCCCACTCGTCGCGGTCCGACCACGCGTAGCCCATCAGGTCGCGCACCGCGGGGTCGTAGAGACCCACGGTGAACCAGACGAAGAAGGGCGCCAACGCCTTTCGCTGCTGACGCCACATCCAGTCCGGCATCGCCTGCGCCCACGGCGGTTTCGGCAGCTCGGACAGATCGAGCACGGCCCGCGCGGCGTAGTTGTCCTCCAACACGTTCGCGCACATGTGATCCCAGTACCTCTGAAAGTCCTCCCACGTCGCGGGAACCGGACGCATGCTCATCCCGTACATGCGGTACCACTGGACGTGTTCGTCGAACAGCTGCCGCTTCTGCGCCTCGCTGATGCCCCCGCAGAGTCGCTCGGCGACGATCAGCGTTCCGACGAAGAACGTGGCGTGCGCCCAGTAGAAGACGTCGGGATTCAGCGCATGGTATCGACGGCCCTTGGCGTCGACGCCCTTGATGTCGACGTGGTAGTCGCGGACCTCCGCACCCGTCCGCGCCGCCCGGTCGGTGTCGAACACGACCCCGCCGATGGGGTAGAGCGAGCGCAGCAACCTCGGCCACCGCTCGCGGAAGAACGTCGAGTGCTCCTCGACCGCGGCGCCCAGTTGAGGGTGCATGTTCTGCATCGAGCCCGCCCACGGGCCCTGCAGCAGGCCGCGCCAGTCACCGAAGTACTTCCACGTCAATGAGTCGGGCCCGAGCGGCACCGGAGGGAGGTCGTATCCGCCGGGCGCCACGGGGCAACCGGAGTCGATCGACGGGGTCGACGAAGCGTCCATCGCGCTGGTCACCGGGCACGTCTCGGACGTATCTTGAGTCACCGGGTGACCTCCCTGGGAGCGAACCAACTTTGACTACACGCGTTGTCACCGAGCAGCTTAGGAGTGATGTGCCTTCCGGTCAACGACGGGGCCGCTGGTCGGGCGTGCCGCTGGAGGACCGCCAGGCACTGCGGCGCGACGCGCTGCTCCGCGCGGGGGTGGGCGTGCTCGGCGGGGACGGCGGGTCAGTCCTCACCGTGCGCGCCGTCTGTCGCGCGGCGGGGCTCACCGAACGCTACTTCTACGAAAGTTTTTGTGACAGAGACGAATTCGTCCGAGCGGTCTACGACCACGTGTGCACCACCGCGATGACCGCGCTGACCTCGTCGCCGACGCCGCGGGACGCCGTGGAACGCTTCGTCGCCCTGGTGGTCGACGATCCCGCGCGGGGTCGGGTGCTCCTGATCGCACCGGGACGCGAACCAGTACTGACCACGTCGGGCGCACAGTGGATGCCGAGCTTCATCGAGTTGCTGCAGCGCAGGCTGACGGGCATCACCGATCAGGCCACCCAGGCCATGGTGGCGACCGGACTCGTAGGGGCCCTGACAGCGCTCTTCACCGCCTATCTCGGCGGCAGGCTGGCGGCCACCCGCGAACAGTTCATCGACTACTGCGTCGACATGCTGCTCAGCCGGGCGGCCGCGCGGGACTACTCTCCCGGCGCACCCGGCGTCTGATCCGCGGCGGCCAGCTCGTCCTGCTCGTTCTGCTGCGCCGCGGCCTGATCGGCGGCGGCCTTGGCCGCCCGACCCTCCTGGCTGCCCATCGACGTGCCCGGCGTCGTGGCCGTCGCGTAGCCGCCGTTGCAGTTCAAGTAGAACTGCACCTGGTTGCTGACGTGCACGCCATCGTTTGCGCTGGAGAACGGGGCCGTCTGGGACCGTTCGACGATGCAGTCGTCCTGACTCAGCTTGTCGCCCACGCGCGAAGCGACGACCACGGTCTGGCCGGCATCGCTGGCAGCCGACGACGCGTCGGAGTACTTCTGACCGGCATAGCTGTCCGCGGACGCCACGGCCCCGCCGATGAGTGCCGACACAGCCAGCGCACCGATGGCGCCAGAACCAACAACGATGAGCTTGTTCACTACTCGCCCTACCTGTCCGCGGAGTCGCATTGCCTGTCCGCGGCATGCTACCGCCACCTGTAGGTCGGCGCATGACCTCCTGTGAGTTTCATGCAGGGGCGAGCGAAGCTGGGAAAATCCTGGCGGCCGGTGGCGTCTCGGCTGGGGCGATCGGGGTTACCCGTCGGCGGCGTGGGCCGCCCGGTACTTCGCCAGCGCCTCCTCGTACATCTGCCGGCCCTCGGGGCTCTCGAGCGAATATCCCGGCTCGAGGTACGTCGAGAAGGAGGCGTAGCAGTTGAGACTCAGGTTCACGCGATGGCCGCCGCGCTTCTTGCCGAAGGCGTTCAGCTCCGGAGCGGGCACGGCGGTCACGACGAGACAGTCGTTCCATTCCCTGCGGTCTCCGACGGTGGCGACGACGTGCGCCGACTTGCCCTGCTTGCTGAGCGCCGACTTCGCGTGCTTGTACGTCTCGCCGACGACGCCATCGGCGGCCGACGCGGTCCCGGTCGCACCCGCCAGCGCTAGCGCGGCGCACACCCACGCGCCCATCGTCACGGCCAAAGTCTTCTTCACGGTCGCGGACCTTTCGTCGTCGTGTCCGCGGGACCATAACGACTTTTCGGCGGCATCCTGTGAGTCAGTTGCACACGACGACCTCGCCTCCTGGTGAGCGCCTGTGCAACCCTTCGCGCCAGACCGCCGCCGACACTCCGGACAGCAAGAACTTGATGTCACCGGAAGACACAGATACATTGATTGCTACCAACGGGCACAGATAACCGTGAGGGCATCACCGCCGCGAGAGGACACTGTCATGTCGAGCGAGCTGACCGACCTGCAGCTGCTGCACGAGCTCGAACCGGTCGTCGAGCAGAACATCAACCGCCACATGCGGATGCGCAAGGACTGGAACCCGCACGACTACATCCCGTGGTCGGACGGCAAGAACTTCTACGCACTCGGCGGCCAGGACTGGCATCCCGAGCAGTCGAAGCTGTCCGAGGTCGCTCAGGTGTCGATGCTGCAGAACCTCCTGACCGAGGACAATCTGCCGTCCTACCACCGCGAGATCGCGATGAACTTCAGCATGGACGGGCCGTGGGGCTTCTGGGTCAACCGCTGGACCGCCGAGGAGAACCGCCACGGCATCGCGCTGCGCGACTACCTCGTGGTCACCCGCGCCATCGATCCGCTCGAGCTCGAGGAGCTGCGCATCGAGCAGGTGACCCGCGGGTTCAGCCCGGGCCAGGGCGAGCAGGGCGATCTGTTCGCCGAGAGCCTCTTCGACTCGGTCATCTACGTGACCTTCCAGGAGCTGGCGACCAGGGTGTCGCACCGCAACACCGGCAAGGCGTGCGAGGAAGAAGTCGCCGACCAGCTGCTGCAGCGCGTATCGGCCGACGAGAACCTGCACATGATCTTCTACCGCGACGTCAGCGCTGCCGGGCTCGACCTCGCGCCCAACCAGGCGATGAAGTCGCTGCACCGGGTGCTGCGCAACTTCAAGATGCCCGGGTACACGGTGCCGGAGTTCCGACGCAAGGCGGTCATCATCGCCGTCGGCGGCGTGTACGACCCGCGCATCCACCTCGACGACGTCGTGATGCCCGTGCTGAAGAAGTGGCGCATCTTCGAGCGCGAGGACTTCACCGGTGAGGCCGCCGAGATGCGCGACGACCTCGGCAAGCTGGTCGAAGAACTCGAGGACACGTGCGTGAAGTTCGAGGTGGCCAAGGAACGCCGCCTGGAGCGCGAACGCAAGATGGCCGAGAAGAAGGCCATGAAAAACCTGTTGGTGTCGTCATCGTCGTCGTGACGGAGCCCTTCGCGCCGGCCCGGTCTGCCTTGCAGATCGGGCCGATCGCGTTGCGCTCCCCGGTGGTCCTCGCGCCGATGGCCGGCGTCACGAACGTCGCCTTCCGAACCCTGTGTCGCGAACTGGAACTCGCCCGCGCCGGCACCGTCAGCGGGCTCTACGTCTGCGAGATGGTGACGGCCAGGGCCCTCGTCGAACGCAATCCCAGCACGCTGCACATGACGACGTTCGGGCCCGACGAGTCGCCCCGGTCGCTGCAGCTCTACACCGTCGACCCGGCCACCACCCATGCCGCGGCCAAGATGATCGTCGACGAGGGCATGGCCGACCACATCGACATGAACTTCGGTTGCCCCGTGCCCAAGGTGACGCGGCGCGGCGGCGGCGCGGCCCTGCCGTACAAGCGCAAGCTGTTCGGGCAGATCGTGGCCGCCGCAGTACGGGCCACCGAGGGCACCGGCATCCCCGTCACCGTGAAGTTCCGCATCGGCATCGACGACCACCACCACACCCACCTCGACGCGGGCCGCATCGCCGCCGAGGAGGGCGCCGCCGCCGTCGCCCTGCATGCGCGCACGGCCGCGCAGCGCTACTCGGGCAGCGCGGACTGGGACCGCATCGCCGAGCTTAAGCAACACGTCACCGGCATCCCCGTGCTGGGCAACGGCGACATCTTCGACGCGGACGATGCGCTCAAGATGATGGCCGTCACCGGATGTGACGGAGTGGTGATCGGACGCGGGTGCCTCGGCAGGCCGTGGTTGTTCGCCGAGCTGTCCGCCGCGTTCACCGGCCGGCCATGTCCGACGCCCCCGACGCTGGGTGAGGTCGCTTCCATCGCGCGCCGCCACGGCGAGTTGCTCGCCGACCACTTCGGCGAGGACAAGGGCATGCGTGACATGCGCAAGCACGTGGCCTGGTACCTGCATGGATTCCCCGCCGGGGCCGACCTACGGCGCGCGTTGGCGCTGGTCAAGACCCTTTCCGAGCTCGACGAGCTGTTGGCTCAGCTCGACCCCGACGTGCCCTTCCCGCACGCGGCGGAGGGCCCGCGCGGCAGGCAGGGGTCGCCGGGATCGGTGTCGCTGCCCGAGGGATGGCTCGCCGACCCCAACGATTGCACGGTGCCCGCCGGCGCAGATCTGGTGAATTCGGGCGGCTAGTCGACACGTCGCGGACACGGCGTCGAGACGTCATCGAGACATCAATGACGCATTGCTCGACTAGATCGAACTCAGGTTGTCTCAGTACGATGAGACTCCACTAACGCGGGCGCCGACTGGCGGCGCTCGTCGCGTGCTGCCACGAGGATGCAGCAGCCACGATCACGGCGCGTCACCGCGTCGCGTTCCCGACAGTCGGAGGCCGGTGGGACATGAGTGACGGCGACAGCGCCGCCCCCGGTCGTCGGCCGCCCGGGCCCGACGAATCCGACCCGGCGGACGCCCCAAGTACCACCAACGACTGGCTTACCCGATCGGCGCGGCCAACTCCAGGCGCCGCGCCGTGGGAGCGCGCAGGAATGTCGAAGAGCGCCCCACCGGAGCCGCCCGCACCCGAGCCCGAGCCGCCCTCGGAGGGCAATCACACCGACGGCGTCACCGTCGCGGACCTGATCGCGAAGGTGTCCGGCGTCGAACCCTCCACCGAGGTCATCCCCGTCGTGCCATCGCACGCCTCCGAATTGCCGGTGCTGTCGGATGCCCGCATCGAGCCCGTCGAGCCCACCGAGTCCGATGCCCCGGAACAGGTCTCCGACGAATCGGCAGAACCCACCACGCGCCGGAGCCGACGGGCGGCGATGGTCCTGGGCCGCGTGGCCGTCGCGCTGATCGCGGTGTTCGCCCTCGCGTCGACCGGCGCCGCCTGGCAGTGGCAGACCTCGAAGAACCACAGCCTGAACAAGGTGGCGGCCCTCGATCCCGACTCGCACGACATCGTCGACCCGGCCGGGCAGTTCGGCGACGAGAACTTCTTGATCGTCGGCACCGACAGTCGCCTCGGGGAGAACAGCGAGATGGGGGCGGGCACCACCGATGACGCCGCCGGCGCGCGGTCGGACACCATCATGCTCGTCAACATCCCGGCCAGCCGCAAACGCGTTGTCGCCGTGTCCTTTCCGCGCGATCTGTCGATCACTCCCATGCAGTGCGAGCACTGGGATCCCACCACCTTCAAGTACGGACCCGCCACCGATCCGGACTCGCCCGTCTACGGAATGGACAAGGTCTACACCGAGACCAAGCTGAACTCCGCCTACGCGGTCGGCGGGCCGAAGTGTCTGGTGAAGGAGATCCAGAAGCTGTCCGGGCTGTCGATCAACCGGTTCATGGCCGTGGACTTCGCCGGGTTCGCGAAGATGGTCGACGCCCTCGGTGGCGTCGAGGTCTGCAGCACCACACCGCTGGAGGACTACGAACTGGGCACGGTGCTCGCGAATGCGGGCCGACAGGTCATCGACGGCCGCACCGCGCTGCAGTACGTCCGCGCGCGGCAGGTCACCACCGAGGGCAACGGGGACTACGGCCGGATCAAGCGCCAGCAGCTGTTCCTGTCGTCGCTGCTGCGCTCGCTGATCTCCAAGGACACGTTCTTCTCGCTGGGCAAGCTCAACGACGTCGTCAACCTGTTCATCAACGACAGCTACGTCGACAACATCCAGACCAAGGATCTGGTCGACCTCGGCCAATCCGTCCAGGGCGTCAGCGCCGGCCGCATCACCTTCGTGACCATTCCGACCGTGGGGTACGCCGACGAGTACGGCAACGAAGTGCCCCGCGACGACGACATGCGCGCCCTCTTCGACGCGATCATCAACGACGACCCGCTGCCCGAGGAGAGGAACGCCGACAACACCCCGGTGCCCAAGACCCCGGACCCCAGCCCGGCTGGGCCAGCTCCGGCGGCACCGGCAGACCCCGTCGCCACCGGCGAGTTGGTCGACGCCGTGACGACGAGCCCCGACAACATCACCGTGCGGGTGTCGAACTCGACGGGCGAGAACGGTCTCGCGTCGACCGCGGCCGACGAGCTCCGTCAGCACGGATTCAGCGTCGACACCCCCGACGACTATCCCGGTCCGCTCGACTCGACGACGGTGTTCTTCTCCGAGGGCAACGAGCAGGCCGCCGCGACGGTCGCGTCGTCGTTCGCCAACCCCACGGTCCCGGCCATCGAGCGGGTGTCCGGCATGGGCAACGTCATTCGCGTCGTGCTCGGACACGACTTCAACACGGTGAACGCGCCGTGGCCCAGCGGCTCGCCGGTGCAGGTCCACGTCCTGCGCGACACCAGCGGCACGACGTCGCACCTGCCGGCCGACCTGTCGGTCACCAACGCCGCCGACACCACCTGCGAGTGACACCCCCGACGAGCCACGTCGCGGGGAGTCGACCACCGTTGCGGCGGGCGGCATTCACCGTTCGTTCACCGACGAGGGCGTAACGATCTGCAGTCCCAGCCCGTAGGCTTTGGGGCATGCGTACCGCTTACCACGAGCAATTGGCCGCCCTGACGGACCAGCTCGGTGCGATGTGCGGGCTGGCCGGCGTGGCGATGGAGCGTGCGACGCAGGCTCTGCTGCAAGCCGATCTGGTGCTCGCCGAACAGGTCATCACCGATCACGAGCAGATCAGCTCGGCGAGCACCCGTGCCGAGGAGGCCGCGTTCGTGCTGCTGGCCCTGCAGGCACCCGTCGCCGGGGATCTTCGCGCCATCGTCAGCTCCATCCAGATCGTCGCCGACGTCGATCGGATGGGGGCGTTGGCCCTGCACGTCGCCAAGATCGCCCGCAGGCGCCACCCGCAGCACACCCTCCCCGAGGAGGTCAACGGCTACTTCGCCGAAATGGGGCGCGTCGCAGTCGATCTCGGGCACAGCGCCCAGGAGGTGCTCGTCAGCCGGGATCCCGAGAAGGCCGCCCGCATCCGCGAAGAGGACGACGCGATGGACGATCTCCATCGCCACCTGTTCTCGGTGCTGATGGATCGCGAGTGGAAGCATGGCGTGACCGCGGCCGTCGACGTCACGCTGCTGAGCAGGTTCTACGAGCGGTTCGCCGACCACGCCGTCGAGGTCGCCCGCCGCGTCATCTTCCAGGTGACCGGCCGCTTCCCCGACGAAGAGGTCATGTCCGCGTCCTAGCCGCGGGCCAGTCGGACCCCAACGCGCTTGGCCGACAACAGGTCTCGTAGGACCGTGGCCAGCACCTGCAGTTCGGCACTGCTGTAGGCCTGCAGGAAGTCCTGCCTGCCGAGGGCCATCTCGTCGTGCAGGCGCTGATGCGCGTCGACGACCACCTCCCCATCGGCGGTCAGGCCCAGCTGGATCTCCTTGCGATTGCCCGGCACCGGGGTGCGGACGACCAGGCCCGCCTCGACGAGCCGCTGCACGTGCTTGGACACCGTGCCCTTCAGCTGGCCGGTCCGCCCGGCCAGGCCGACGACGCTGACCGGGCCCTCGGCGATCGCGGCGAGCAGGTGCATCGAGAGCGTCGGCAGCGTCCGCAGCGCGGGCGCGAGCCGGTCCGGACACCGCTCGACGAGGAAGTCGCGTTCGGCGTCGCCGTCCTCGTCGGCGTCGAACCGGTCACCGACCGCCACCAACAGCTCGTTGATGTCGGCGATCAGCCCCGACTTGGTTTTCACGGAAACGATCTTGCCATCGCGCCGGTCGTCTCGTACATTGTTTCTACGGAAACGATATCTACGGAAACAATGGGAGGTCATCATGAAGGCTGCGATCGTCGAACGATGGGGTCAGGTACCGGTCTACGGCGACTTCGCCGAACCGACGGCACGCGACGGCGCGGTGATCGCGACGGTCGAAGCCTCCGCGCTGACCAACCTCACCCGAGCGCTGATGTCGGGAAAGCACTACGCCAGCAAGGAGATTGCGCTGCCCGCCATCCCGGGGGTCGACGGGGTGGCCCGCCTCGAGGACGGCAGGCGGTTCTACACCGGCGGCATCGGGTCCTACGGACTGATGGCCGAACGCGCGGCGATGCATCCCGCGGGCGCGATCGAGCTACCGGACCACGTCGACTCGGTGACCGCCGCCGCAGTGCCCAATCCCGGGATGTCGGCATGGATGGCCCTGGACTACGGCGCCGCGATCACACCGGGTGCCCACGTGCTGGTGATCGGCGCGACCGGCGTCACCGGCTCGATGGCCGCGCAGCTGGCCAAGTCCATGTTCGGGGCGGGCAAGGTCGTCGTGACCGGGCGCGACACCGCGCGACTGGACTGGTTGCGCACCGTGGGCGCCGACGACGCGATCGCCATGACGACCGAGGACCTGGGCGCCAGGGTTGCCGCGCTACACGCCGAGCGACCGTTCGACGCGGTGCTGGACTACCTCTGGGGCGCCTCCGCCGAGACCGTGCTCGCCGCACTGGCCGACAGCCACCCCGCCGCCCACTTCCACGCCACGCGGTTCGTGCAGATCGGCTCGATGACCGGACAGGACATCACCCTGCCGGCGGGCATTCTCCGCGGTAACGGAATCACGTTGTCCGGCATCGGGATTGGCAGCGTGCCACCCGAGGTGGTGGGTCGCGCCCGCACCGAGGCACTCCCCGCGCTGTTCGACATGGTGGCCGACGGCACCCTGCAGTTGCGCACCCAGGCGCGCCCACTCGCCGAGGTCGCCGAGGCGTGGACCGCCGCGGAGCCCTCGGGAACCCGCGTCGTCCTGACCCCCTGAGCCCCGCCGAGCAGACGCAACGGGCCCTCAATATGGCCAAACGAGGGCCGTTTGTGTCTGCTCGCGGGGCCAGCGGTCAGCCGAAGCGGCCCGAGATGTAGTCCTCGGTGGCCTTCTGCGTGGGGTTGGAGAAGATCTTCTCGGTGTCGTCGATCTCGACCAGCTTGCCCGGCTTGCCCGTCGCCTCGAGGTTGAAGAACGCGGTCTGATCGCTCACGCGGGCCGCCTGCTGCATGTTGTGCGTGACGATGACGATCGTGAAGTCCTGCTTCAACTCCGCGATGAGGTCCTCGATCGCCAGGGTCGAGATGGGGTCGAGCGCCGAGCACGGTTCGTCCATGAGCAGCACGTCGGGCTGCACGGCGATGGCGCGGGCGATGCAGAGACGCTGCTGCTGGCCGCCGGACAGTCCGCCGCCGGGCTTCTCCAACCGGTCCTTGACCTCGTTCCAGAGGTTGGCTCCCTTGAGCGACCGTTCGGCCACGTCGTCGAGCGTCTTCTTGCTGTGCCTGCCCTGCAGCTTGAGGCCGGCCACCACGTTGTCGCGAATCGACATGGTGGGGAACGGGTTCGGGCGCTGGAACACCATGCCGATGGTCTTGCGCACGCCGACGGGGTCGACACCCGCGCCGTAGATGTCCTCACCGTCGAGGAGCACCGAGCCCTCGACGCGGGCCCCGGGGATGACCTCGTGCATGCGGTTGAGCGTCCGCAGTACGGTCGACTTCCCGCAGCCGGAGGGGCCGATGAAGGCCGTCACGCTGCGCGGCTGCACCGACAGCGCGACGTCGGACACGGCGTGAAACGACCCGTAATAGATGTTGACGTCTTTGAGATCGAGGCGCTTGGCCACGGCTAGCTCCGATTCTGCTGAATGACTAGACCTTCTTGGGGGCGAAGATCCTTGCGACGAGCCGCGCCGCGACGTTGAGGAGGGCGATCAGCAGGACGAGCGTCAGCGCCGCGCCCCACATCCGGTCGGTGGGAACGGGATTGGCCCCCGCGCCCGCCGAGATCTGGTCGTACATCATGCCGGGCAGCGAGCCCTGAAAGCCGGCGAACATGTCGAAGTTGATGGACGCGGCATAGCCGACCAGGATCAGCAGTGGTGCGGTCTCGCCCATCACGCGGGCCAGGGCCAGCATGATGCCGGTGACGATCCCCGACAGCGCCGTCGGGATGACGATGCGCACGATGGTCTTCCACTTCGGCACGCCCAGTGCGTAACTGGCCTCCCGTAGATCCATCGGTACGATGCGCAGCATCTCCTCGGTGGCGCGCACGATGACCGGAATCATCAACAGCACCAACGCAAGTGACACCGCGAAGCCGGAGCGCTGGAACCCCAGCGTGGCGACCCAGAGCGCATAGATGAACAGTGCTGCCACGATCGACGGCACACCGGTCAGGATGTCGACCATGAACGTGGTGATCTTGCCCAATCGGGTGCCGCCGCCGTACTCGACGAGGTATACGGCCACCATCACGCCGACGGGAATCGAGATGAGCGAGCAGACGATGCCCTGCAGCAGGGTGCCCATGATGGCGTGGTAGGCACCGCCGCCCGCGGAGAACGCTGTCGTGCCCGCCTGAGAGTTGGTGAACCACGTCGGCGAGGTGACCGCCGCGATGCCCTTGCTGATCACCGAGTAGAGCACCCAGATCAGCGGAACCAGGGCCACCAGTACCGACGCCGAAACCAACACCGTCGCAACGTTGTTCGTGATCTTGCGGCGGGCGCTGACGCCCTGGAAGGTCGGCGCCTTGACCGGCCGGTCGAGTGTAGCGGTCACGAGGCACTCCCCTTCTTCGCGCGGGCGCTCATCACTTGGCCCCTCTCCCGGCGACCGCGGCGCGTGCCAGCGAGTTCACCACGAACGTGAGGATGAACAGCACCAGGCCCGCGGCGATGTAGGCGCCCGCCTTGTACTGGTCGTTGAATTCGCTTGCGGTGGCGGCGATCTTGCTGGCGAAGGTGTATCCACCGTCGAACAGCGACCAACCGAACGCCGTCTGCGTCCCGCGCAGGATGATCAGCAGGGCGATGGTCTCACCGAGCGCACGGCCGAGGCCGAGCATCGAACCGCTGATGTATCCGGACAATCCGAACGGCAGGACCGTCGTCCTGACGACCTCCCACCGCGTGGCGCCCAGCGCCAGCGCTGCCTCGATCTGTCCCCGCGGTGTCTGGATGAACACCTCGCGCGAGACCGCCGTGATGATCGGCAGGATCATCACCGCCAGCACGATGCCCGCGGTGAAGATCGTGCCGCCGCCTGCGACGGATGCCGTGCCGGTCTTGAAGAGGAACAGCCAGTCCAGATTGTGATTGAGCCACAGCGCGAACGGTTTGAGCACGGGCGCGAGCACGTACAGGCCCCAGACGCCGTAGACGATCGACGGCACCGCGGCCAGCAGGTCGACGACGTAACCCAGCGGGCCCGCCAGTCGCTTCGGCGAGTACTGGGTCAGGAAGATCGCGATGCCGAACGCCACCGGCATGGCCAGCACCAGCGCGAACAGCGAGACGAACACCGTGACCTGGAGGAGGTCGAGGATGCCGAAGTGCATCGCCGAGGTGTCGGTGGTGACCCAGCTGCCACCGAAGGTGAAGAAGTTCTCCTCGTTGCGAGCCAGCGCGGGGATGGCCCGCCACACGAGGAACACGCCGATCGCGGCGATGAGGACCACGACCAGGATGCCGGCGCCCTCCGCGAGGCCACCGAAGATACGGTCGCCCAGCCGTACCTTGGCGCCCTTGGAGGGGTTGGTGGAGATGGGTTCCGGAGTGGGAACCGGTGAAGCGATCACTTCACCGGCGCCCGCACCGGATGGGTTTGGTGTCGTCACTGTCATCCCGTTGTCGGTCATCGATTCCAGAACCCATCCTCACCGCGTTGGAGCATGAATGCCAGGCAACTAGGCGATTGCGTCGACGGACTTGAGCAGACGCTGCTTGAAGGAGTCGGGCAGCGGGACGAAGCCGGCCTTGGACAGGTTGGCCTGGCCCTGGTTGGCCGACGTCGTGAGGAACGACTTGACCGCCGCGGAGGTGTCGGCGTCGTAACCCTTCGAGCAGACGATCTCGTAGGTGGCCAGCATCAGCGGGTAGGAGCCCGCGTCCTTCGAGGCGTACAGCTGCTTCAGGTCGAGCGCGAGGTCCATGCCGTCGGCCTTGAACTTGGCGCTGGCGACGGCCTTGCCCGTCGAGTCGTCGGTCAGGGCCACGGGGCCCGCGCCGCTGTCGATCTGAGCGGTGGTCAGGTTGGCCGCAGCCGCCGGGCTCTTCTCGACGTAGCCGATGGCGCCGGGGGTCGCCTGCACGGCCTGCACGACGCCGGAGGACTTCTGAGCGCCCTCGCCCGCGCCGCCCTGGAACTCCTTGCCCGCACCCTTGGTCCACGACTGCGGGGCGGCCGCGACCAGGTACTGCTGGAAGTTGTCGGTGGTGCCCGACGAGTCGGAGCGGTAGATCGGCGTGATCTTGGTGGCGGGCAGGTTCGTGCCGCTGTTGAGCGCGGCGATCGCCGGGTCGTTCCACGTGGTGATGGCGCCGGTGAAGATCTTGGCGATGACGTCGGCGTTCACGACGAGCTTGTCGACACCTTCGAGGTTGTAGGCCATCGCGACGGGGCCGAACACCAGCGGGAGGTTCCACGCCGGGTTGCCGCCACAGCGCGCGGCGGCAGGTGCGGTCTGATCGGCCGACAGCGCCGAGTCGGAGCCGGCGAAGTCGACCTGCTTGGCGATGAACTGCGTGACGCCGGCGCCCGAACCGGTCGGGTTGTAGGAGAGCGACTTGCCGGGGCACGTCTGACCCCAGGCCTTGTTGAACTCCGCGATGGCGTTCTGCTGAGCCGTCGAACCCTCCGCGGTCAGCGAGTTCTTGCCGCCGCAGTTGGCCGGACCCGACGCCGACGACGATCCCGCCGCGCTCGACGACGAACCCGAGTTGTTGTCACTGCCACACGCAGTCATCGTCATGGCGGTTACGGCCGCCACCGACAGTGCCAGTAGCGGAGCACCGACACCCTTGCCAAAGCCATTGAGCTTCACTGATCCCACTTTCGATTCGTCTGCCTCAGGACTCCACGGGAACGTATGCGGCCCTCGTGGACGGCTCACGGACGAAACGTGAACGAGCGGTGAACAGCCCCAGCGACTTCACAGCTGACGGGCTAACGAACGGTGTACGCCACGTCTCTGGCAAAGACCTCGAAACCGAGCCGCCGGTAGGTCTTGACCGCCGCCTCGTTGTCCGCTTCGACGTAGAGCGTCACCTCGGCGGAGGGACCGAGCCGGTCCGCGAGATGGTGCAGACCGATCAGCGTCAGCGCCCGGCCGAGCCCCCGTCCCTGTGCGTCCGGGTCGACGCCGACGACGTAGACCTCGCCGAGCGCCGGGCCGTGCACCTTCGTCCAGTGGAAGCCGAGCAACCGGCCGGTCGTCTCATCGAACGCCAGGAACAACCCCTTGGGGTCGAACCACGACTCGCCCCGCCGCTCGGCGACGTCGGCCTCCGACCACCCGCCCTGCTCCGGATGCCAGGAGAAGGCCGCATTGTTGACCCGCAGCAGTTCGGCGTCGTCGTCGGACCCGGCGTAGGTCCTCCACGTCACGCCGTCGGACGGCTGCGTCGCGGGCAGGTCGGCGAGCGGGCGGCGCATCTGCAGGAGTTCGCGCGCCGCGACCAGACCGAGTGCGGCGGCCGTTGCCCGCGCCGGCTCGAGGTTGCCGTGCGCCCACACGCGGGCGCCGTCGCCGCCCTCCGCGAGACCGGTGCGCACCAGCGCGGATCCGATGCCGCCGCGACGAGCGTCGGGGTGCACGACGGCCTCGGCCATCGGCGGTGCGTCCGCAGTCGGCGGCGCGAGGTTGAGGTATCCCACGACCGCGCCGTCGACGCGGGCGAGGAGGTGTCTGGTGCGGTCGTGCCGGAGCTCGCGCACCACCTGATCGCCGACCGGAGGTGTGCCGTCACGCGCGGTGGCGGCGGCGAACAGCGCTTCGATCTCCGTTAGGTCAGCACCGGATAGGGTTGCGCTCCAACCGATTTCGCTCACTTGGCGCGAAGCGGGTCGCTCAGGGCCTCGGGGAACGCGGCCGAGTCCTGTTCGTAGGCCTCGGCATCGTCGAACTCGTCGTCGAGGTCGGCGCCGGCGACGGGCGGGCGACCCCGGGCCGGCCGCACCGCCTTGTAGCCCACGTTGCGCACCGTGCCGATCAGCGACTCGTACTCGGGTCCCAGTTTCGCGCGCAGTCGGCGCACGTGCACGTCGACGGTGCGGGTGCCACCGAAGAAGTCGTAGCCCCACACCTCTTGGAGTAGCTGCGCCCTGGTGAACACCCGACCCGCGTGCTGCGCCAGATACTTCAGCAGCTCGAATTCCTTGTAGGTGAGGTCCAGCGGTCGGCCACGCAGCCGGGCCGTGTACGTGCCCTCGTCGATGACGAGTTCGCCGAGATTGACCTTGCCCGCACTCTCCTGGTCGGCGGAGCCACCGCGGCGGCCGACGAGCAGCCGCAGCCGGGCGTCGATCTCGGCGGGGCCGGTGCTGGGCAGCAGGATCTCGTCGAGGCCCCACTCGACGTTCACCGCTACCAATCCACCCTCGTTGACGACGGCCACCACGGGGACGGACGTGCCGGTGGTGCCGAGCAGTCTGCACAGCCCGCGGGCCGCGGCGAGGTCGGTCCGGGCATCGACGATCGCCACGTCCGCGGTGCCCGCCTCCAAGAGCGAGGACACCTCCGTCGGGGCCGCCCGCACGTTGTGCGCGAGCAGCGCCAACGAGGGCAGGACCGACTCCGGGTGCGGGTCGACGGTCAGTAGCAAAAGATCCAACAGGTCCTCCAGCGCATCCCGGGAAGATCCCCCGACGACATCAACATCGACACGTCCGGGCAATCTCCCAGATTCATGGCTGACACGCGGTCGTTACCGGCCGACGCAGGCATAACGATAGCGTGCAACCTGCTGATTAGCCGTGTCGAGCGGCTCGTGCACTCTTCCGGCGCTTCGCTCCTGCCCGCCGAGCGGGCACCCCGGTAGGCCAGAATGTCCGGGTGCGCAAGCTGCTGATCGGACTCGCCGCCACGGTGACGACGGTTGCCCTCGGCGCCGTCGGCGCGGATTTCGGCACCGCCATCTACGCGGAGTTCCACTGGGCGCGGGCGGTGCGGGCCGCCAATCACCTGCCGTTCGACCCGTGGGTGGGCATCCTGGGCTTCCCGTTCGTCGCGCAGGCGATGCGCCATCAGTACCACCAGGTCGAGATCCGCGCCGCCGGCGTCGACCATCCCGTCGTCGGCAAGGTCTCCCTGGAGGCGACGCTGCACTCCGTCGACGTCGCGCAGACGTCGTGGCTGATCGGTCCCGACGCGAAGCTCCCGGCGGGCAAGCTGGAGAGCCGCATCAACATCGACTCGACCCACGTCGGCCGCTTCATGGGAATCAAGGACCTGCTCGTCGAAGCGCCGTCGCGCGAGACCAACGACGCCACCGGTGGGACGACGGAGTCGGGCATCTCCGACAGCCATGGGCTGGTGTTCACCGGCACCCCCGTCAAGGCCGGGTTCGACAAGCGGGTCAGCGTGTCGGTGGACCTGTCCATCCCCGAGGGCGACGACACCACCCTCGTCTTCACCGCGACCGGCGTCCTCACCGGCGCAGGCACCGCCGACCAGCCCGTGCCGGAGGACAGGAAGGCCGCGGTCCTGGCCGCGTTCGGCACCACGATGCCGGGGATGAAGTTGCCGTTCGGCGTCTCGCCCACCCACGAGGGCGCGCGAGGGTCCGACATCATCATCGAGGGCATCACCACGGGAGTAACCGTGGCCCTCGACGGGTTCAGGCAGTCATGAGCAATTCGGTAGTCGCCGTGGGCGTGGTCCTGATCGCGGCACTCGCGGTGTCCGTGGTCGTCGGACGCCTGCTCACCCGGCGCGACGGGGTGCTGCGCGACGCGACGAGCGGTGCCACCGGGGCCGGGGCCGGCGGTCTGGACCTGCCGGCGGGAACGCCGGCGATCGTGCACTTCAGCGCGCCGTGGTGTGGGCCGTGCGGCGCGGTCCGGCGAGTGGTCGACGACGTCTGCGCGACGTTGCCGACGGTGGCCCACGTCGAACTGGACCTCGACGCCAATCCGGCCGCGGCCCGGGAGCTTTCGGTGTCCTCCCTGCCCACGACCTTCGTCTTCGACGCCGACGGGCAGCAGCGCTACCGCGCCTCGGGGGTTCCGAAGGCGGCTGACCTGCGCTCGGCCCTCCAGCCGCTATTGGCCTGACGGGCCTCTCATTGGGTACGATGGCCGCCGTGTTCACCCGCCACGAGCTCCAGCTCACCAAGCGCCGCGCAGTCGATCTGTGCCGCGTCGCGGGTTGCCGCTGTTGTTGTTGTAGCTGCTGAGTAGCTGCGCGTCCTTTCTCGCGTTGCCTCGCAAGCAGCCAATCTGGCATGCCCACGTCCAGTCTCGACATCAGCAGGAGCATTCCGTGCCACACCCGACCACCGACCCGGGACAGGTCGACGTCAGGGGACCGCGCTTCACGGCCTGGGTCACCACGGTCGTCATCGTCGCCACCCTCGTCGTATCGGCGTTCAGCACCGCGGCCGCGGCGGTAGTGCTGGGACTGCAGGCCGTCGTGTTCGCCATCGGCGCGATCGGGGGCCCGCGCAGGCACCCCTACGGCCGCGTGTTCGCCAGCGTGGTCGCCCCGCGTCTCGGGCCGGTCACCGAGCGCGAACCCGTCGCGCCGCTGAAGTTCGCTCAGCTGGTGGGGTTCGGCTTCGCCGCCGCGGGCACCCTGGCCTTCGCGACCGGCCTGTTCACCGTCGGCCTCGTCCTCACCGCGTTGGCACTCGTCGCGGCCTTCCTCAACGCAGCGTTCGGCATCTGCCTCGGCTGCCGGCTCTACCCATTCGTCTCCCGTTTCACCACACCGAACAAGCCCAACCCGGCCTGAGCGCCGCGACCCAAGCAACCGAAGGGATCTCATTCATGGCACGCTCCGACGTCCTGGTCACCGCCGACTGGGCCGAGAGCAATCTCGATGCTGCAGGCGTCGTCTTCGTCGAGGTCGACGAGGACACCAGCGCCTACGACGGCGGGCACATCGCCGGTGCCGTGAAGTTGGACTGGAAGACCGACCTGCAGGACCCGGTCAAGCGCGACTTCGTCGATCAGCAGCAGTTCTCCAAGTTGCTGTCCGACCGCGGCATCGCCAACGACGACACCGTGGTCCTCTACGGCGGCAACAACAACTGGTTCGCTGCGTACGCGTACTGGTACTTCAAGCTGTACGGCCATCAGGACGTCCGGCTGCTCGACGGCGGCCGCAAGAAGTGGGAGCTCGACGGGCGTCCGCTGTCCTCGGAGCCCGTGCAGCGCCCGGCGACCTCCTACACCGCGGCTGCCCCGAACCACGCGATCCGCGCGTTCCGCGACGAGGTCATCGCGGCCATCGGCACCAAGAACCTCGTCGACGTCCGCTCCCCCGACGAGTTCTCCGGCAAGATCCTGGCCCCGGCGCACCTGCCGCAGGAGCAGAGCCAGCGGGCCGGGCACATCCCCACTGCCATCAACGTTCCGTGGAGCAAGGCCGCCAACGAGGACGGCACCTTCAAGTCCGACGAGGACCTCGAGAAGCTGTACGCGCAGGCCGGCCTGGACGGCACGAAGGAGACCATCGCCTACTGCCGGATCGGTGAGCGCTCGTCGCACACCTGGTTCGTCCTGCAGGAACTCCTCGGCCACCAAAACGTCAAGAACTACGACGGCAGTTGGACCGAATACGGCTCCCTGGTGGGGGCCCCGATCGAGTTGGGAAGTTGATATGTGCTCTGCACCGAAGCAAGGACTGACGTTGCCCTCCAGCGTCGACCTGGAGAAGGAGACCGTGATCACCGGTCGCGTCGTCGACGGCTCCGGTCATACCGTGGGCGGCGCCTTCGTCCGTCTGCTCGACGCCTCTGACGAATTCACCGCCGAGGTCGTCGCGTCGGCCACCGGTGACTTCCGGTTCTTCGCCGCGCCGGGCACCTGGACGCTGCGCGCGCTGTCCCCCGCGGGCAACGGTGACGCCAGCATCGCGCCGTCGGGCGCGGGCATCCACGAGGTCGACGTCAAGGTCGCCTAGTCGACCCGGCGTGGCCGCGATGCGGTGAGGTGCCCCGACGCATTCGGGGCTGCGCGACGCTCTAGACTCGACGTGTGGTGCTCTTCTACGAGATCCTGCTCGTCGCGGCGGTCGTCGTCATCACCTGGTTCGCGCTCTATGCGGTGTACCGGCTGATCACCGACGAGTTGTGACGGCAGACGAGAACCCCGTAAGCCCCGGTGAGGGAACGGGTTCGATCATTCCCGGGTCGGCGGACCGTGCGGTAGCCGCCGCTGCCGAGCGTGCCAAGGTGACGGCGGCGCGCAACCTGCCCTCGTTCGACGATCTGCCCATTCCCGCCGACACCGCGAACCTTCGCGAGGGCGTGAACCTCAACGACGCCCTGCTGGCGCTGCTACCGCTCGTTGGCGTCTGGCGCGGCGAGGGCACCGGGCGCGGCGCCGAGGGCGACTACCCGTTCGGGCAGCAGATCGTCGTGTCGCACGACGGCGGTGAGTACCTGAATTGGGAGGCACGGTCCTGGCTGCTGTCGGAGACCGGCGAGTACGAGGGACCGGCGTTGCGGGAGTCGGGCTTCTGGCGCTTCGTCAACGACCCGGAGGATCCGGCCGAATCCCAGGCCATCGAACTGCTCCTGGCGCACTCGGCCGGCTACGTCGAACTGTTCTACGGGCATCCGCGCAACCAGGCGTCCTGGGAACTGGCCACCGACGCGTTGGCGCGTAGCAAGTCCGGCGTTCTCGTCGGCGGGGCCAAGCGGCTGTACGGAATCATCGAGGGCGGCGACCTCGCCTACGTCGAGGAGCGCGTCGACGCCGACGGCGGGCTGGTGCCCCATCTGTCGGCTCGCCTCTCACGACACGTCGGCTGACGACACCACTTCGACGTCCCTAGACACGACGTCCCCAGACATGGAGCGGCCCCCGAGCCGTGGATCCTGGTTGGACGAACCAAGGGGCTCGGGGGCCGGGTGACTGCCGGGAATTCGCCAGCGCACGCTGGTCAACACCCGGTGCTGCTAGCGGGCAGCCACCTCACATGTCCATGAGTCAATCAATTTCTCGGACCACCTCCCTTCTCGTGTACCAGCGAAAGTACTCCCGAATGCGCGGGCCGACAACCGATTTAGACGGGTCGTTCACGGGCGGGCGGCCATCGCCTCGTCGATCAGCGCGGGGACGTCGATCATCGGCGGCGTCGTGTCCAACGGCCGCGCGTCCAACGTGTGCACGCGGGCTGCCAGCGTCACGCTCGACACCAGCCAAACACCGTGCGCTGCTTCAAGATCGGCGATCCGCAGCGAGCGTTCGACGCAGCTGACACCGCGCCCGCGGGCGACGTCGAACAGCGCCCGCGCGGTGATGCCCGGCAGGATCGGCAGCGTCGTCGGAGGCGTCAGCAGCACCCCGTCCCGATCGAGGACGACGACGCTGGAACGTGGCCCCTCCAAGACGAATCCGTCGGAGCTGACGAGCACGGCGTCACCGGCGCCGAGACGTTCGGCGTGGCGCAGCGCGGCAGCATAGATGCCGTAGGACAGCGACTTCGCGCCGGCGATCGACCACCCCGCCCCCGGCGCCGCGGGCAGGCCGCGGTCCACCGTCACGGCCGAGACCCCGTGTCCGCGCGCCTGCACGACCCGCGCCGGCAACTCCGACACCATGACGAAACCCGTCGCGCGACCAGACACCAGTCGCATCACGGCGTCGTCGGCGTCGGGCCAGCGGTCGCACGCGACGGCGACCGCGGCGCGCCACCGTGCGGCGTCGGGCGGCGGCAAGCCGACGATCGCGCTGGACCCCGCCAGCCGTTCGAGATGAGCGGCGAGCAGGCAGGGCACGCCGGCGCGCAGCAGCAGCGTCTCGAACACCCCGGCGCCGCGGGCCACCATCGGATCGTCGATCGCGACGAAGGGCTCACCCGGCGCGGCCACTTTGCCGTCCAGCGTGACGACGAGCGGGCTTCGGGTCGTCATGGGGCCAGAGGGTAGCCCGGCCCGACGGTCGTAGGCTGGAAGGATGTCCGCGATCCCCGTTCCCGAGCACAGTCCCGACGCCGGCGCCACCTGGCACTTCGGTGACCCGTTCGGTGAGCAGCGCGCCGCGCAGAGCGGTGTCGTGCTGGTGGACCGCTCGCACCGGCCGACGATCGCGCTGACGGGAGCCGACCGCCGCTCGTGGCTCCACACGATTTCGAGCCAGCACGTCGCCGACCTGCCCGACGGTGCGGTCGTGGAGAACCTCAGCCTCGACGCCCAGGGGCGTGTCGAAGATCACTGGCTGCAGACCCAGCTGGACGGGGTGACGATCATCGACACCGAACCGTGGCGCGGCGAACCCCTGCTGGCCTACCTGCGCAAGATGATCTTCTGGGCCGACGTCGTCGCCGAACCCGCCGAACTCGCGGTGCTGTCGCTGCTCGGCCCGCGCATCGGCGACGCCGCGGTGCTCGACGCGATCGGGGTGAGCGCGCTACCCGCCGTCGCCACCGCGGTGCCGCTGCCGGGCGGGGGTTTCGTCAGGACTCTGCGCGAGCAGGAAGTCGACCTGGTGGTGCCCCGCGCCGAGATCGCCCGGTGGCGCGACCGGCTGGTGGCCGCCGGGGTGCGACCCGTCGGCGTCTGGGCCTACGAAGCACACCGCGTGGCGTTGCTGCGGCCGCGTCTCGGCGTCGACACCGACGAGCGGACCATCCCCCACGAGGTGGGCTGGATCGGCGGGCCCGGCGAAGGCGCCGTGCACCTGGACAAGGGGTGCTACCGCGGCCAGGAGACCGTCGCGCGCGTGCACAACCTCGGCAAACCGCCCCGCATGCTGGTGCTGCTGCACCTGGACGGGTCGGCCGACCGGCCCGCGACGGGTGATCCGGTGCTCGCGGGTGGGCGCGCCATCGGGCGGCTCGGGACGGTCGTCGACCACGTCGACCTCGGCCCGATCGCGACCGCCCTACTGAAGCGCGGTGTGCCCGCCGACGTCGAGCTGACCACCGGCGGCGAGCATGCCGTCAGCGCCCTGATCGACGCCGATTCGCTGCCCGCGGACACCGGAATCGGGGCCGGACGCCTGGCCGTGGAACGTCTGCGAAGCAATCAGCGTTGACGTTGAACGTCGCCGCGCCCGTCGTGGGGATGGCCCTGCCAGCATCAGACCGTCAGGCACGGTAAAGTGTTGACAGGACGATAAACACACTCAGATCGGAGCCGCCCGCTGATCGGGCCGCTCCGTTATTGCGCGAGGGGGTCCCCCATGGGCCGCGGCCGGGCGAAGGCGAAGCAGACGAAGGTCGCTCGTGACCTGAAGTACAGCTCGCCACAAACCGATTTCCAACGGTTACAGCAGGAACTGGGCGGTTCCGGTTCCCCCGAGCCGGATGGTCTCAACGGTGACGGTGCACTGGACGACCGTTGGGTCGACGACGATGACTGGCGCCGCTGAGGTTCTCCCGAACCACGTCCTCGACGACGCTCAGAACCTCGGGTGCTGCCCGACCAACTGAGCGCGCGACTCCCCCTTGCCACCCTTCTTGACGGTGCCGAGAGTCCAGCAATCGAGGTGGCGCGCGGTCAGCACGGCCAGCGCACGGTCGGTGTCCTCCGGCGCGACGATGGCGACCATGCCGACGCCCATGTTGAACGTCTTGTCCATCTCGGCGCGCTCGATGCGACCGCGCTGCGCGATCATCGCGAAAACCGGTGCGGGAGTCCAGGTTCCGCGATCCAACTCGGC
Organism: Mycolicibacterium madagascariense; assembly: GCF_010729665.1. Lineage (NCBI taxonomy): Bacteria > Bacillati > Actinomycetota > Actinomycetes > Mycobacteriales > Mycobacteriaceae > Mycobacterium > Mycolicibacterium madagascariense. The sequence goes on from NZ_AP022610.1 coordinate 4,926,991, forward strand.
GCACAGCCCGTTCGGGATGACGCGTTCCAGGTTGCCCGCCAACCCACCACCGGTGACGTGGCAGAACGTGCGCACCTGCGTCTCGGCGGTGAGCGCCAGACAGTCCTTGGCGTAGATCCTGGTCGGCTCGAGCAACTCCTCGCCGAGGGTGCGACCGAACTCCTCGACGTGCCCGGCCAGGTTGCCCCGGTCGATCTCCAGCAGCACCTTGCGCGCCAGCGAGTAGCCGTTGGAGTGCAGGCCGGTCGACGCCATGCCGATCAGGACGTCGCCCGGCTTGACCCGATCCGGACCGAGGACGTCGTCGGCCTCCACCACGCCGATGCCGGTGGCCGAGATGTCGTAGTGGTCGGGCGCCATCAACCCGGGATGTTCGGCGGTCTCGCCGCCGAGCAGCGCGCAGCCGGCGATGACACAGCCGTCGGCAATTCCCGAGACGATCTCGGCCACCCGCTCGGGCACCGTGCGACCGACCGCGATGTAGTCCTGCAGGAACAGCGGCTCGGCGCCGCACACCACGAGGTCGTCGACGACCATCGCGACCAGGTCGAGCCCGACCGTGTCGTGCTTGTCCATGGCCTGGGCGATCGCCAGTTTCGTGCCGACGCCGTCGGTCGAGGAGGCCAGCAGCGGTTCGCGGTAGCCGTCCCGCAGGGCGAACAGGCCGGCGAAACCGCCGAGGCCACCCCGCACCTCGGGTCGGGTCGCCTTCCGCGCCAGCGGTTTGAACAGTTCGACCGCGCGGTCACCTGCTTCGATGTCCACGCCGGCAGCTGCGTAGGAGGCGCCGCCGCCCTCGGCCGTCTGATCCTCGCTCATCGCGCCCAAGGGTACCGGTCACGTCGAACGCGTTGCACACACCATGGTTTCCGCCGCGTGTACGTCTTGCGGCGGCCCCGGGCGCCGGCCAGGACGCACCGAATCCCGCTTACCCGTTTGAGTAGGCCGTTGGACGGACATCTGTAGCACATGCCAGACACGCAAACGCGCTCCCTCGTCACCGGTGCGACCGGCTACATCGGCGGCAACCTCGCTGCTTTGCTGGTTGAGCGCGGCCATACGGTTCGGGCCATGGCCCGCACGCCCGAGAAGCTCCGCGACGCGGCCTGGCACGACAAGGTCGAGGTCGCGAAGGGCGACCTGACCGACCCCGACTCCCTCGTCGCGGCGTTCGACGGCGTCGACGTCGTCTACTACCTCGTGCACTCCATGGGGACGTCGTCGGACTTCGTCAAGGAGGAGGAGCGCTCCGCCCACAACGTCGCCAAGGCAGCCAAGGCGGCGGGCGTCCGTCGCATCGTCTACCTGTCGGGTCTGCACCCCGAGGGCAAACTGTCGCGGCACCTGCAGTCGCGCAACACCGTCGCCAAGATCCTCATCGAGTCCGGTGTCGAGACCGTCGTGCTGCAGGCCGGCATCGTGATCGGTTCCGGTTCGGCGTCGTTCGAGATGATCCGCCACCTCACCGACCGGCTGCCGGTCATGACGACCCCCAAGTGGGTGCGCAACAAGATCCAGCCGATCTCGATCGACGACGTGCTGTACTACCTCGCGGAGGCGGCCACGGCCGACGTGCCGGAGTCGCGCACCTATGACGTCGGATGCCCCGACGTCCTCGAATACGGCGACGCCATGCAGATCTACGCCGAGGAGGCGGGTCTGCGCCGGCGCGTCATCGTCGCGCTCCCCCTGCTGACCCCGAGCATCGCCAGCTGGTGGGTGGGTCTGGTGACGCCCATCCCGTCCGGTCTGGCGCGTCCGCTGGTGGAATCGCTGGAGCACGACGCGGTCATGTCTGAGCACGACATCGACGGCGTCATTCCGCCGCCGGAGGGCGGGCTGACCAACTACCGGGACTCGGTGCGCAAGGCGCTGCAAAGCGACGGCACCGCGGGCAACGGCCACCGCCACCTGATCAGGTTCAGCTCGACGGCACCGCAGTAAGGCGACGGCGGAGCCGTCAGGGGCGACGAAGCGCGGAGGCGTTGTCGTTGTCGACCTGCACCGGCATCCCGCTGCGGGCGGCATTGGCCAGCATGTGCTCGATGACGTTCTTGCCGAGCGCGGACTCGCTGGGCAGCTCAATCGGGTAGTTGCCGTCGAAGCACGCCGAGCACAGCCGCGACGCGGGCTGCTCGGTGGCGGCGATCATGCCCTGCTGCGAGATGTAGGTGAGGCTGTCGGCGCCGATGGCGCGGCGGACCGAGTCGAGCATCTCGTCCTCGTTGGCACCGGAGTTCGAGGCGTTGGCGATCAGCTCGGCGGGCGTGGCGAAGTCGATGCCGTAGAAGCAGGGCCACTTGACCGGCGGGGACGCGATGCGGACGTGGACCTCGACCGCGCCGGCCTCGCGCAGCATCCGGATCAGCGCGCGCTGGGTGTTGCCACGCACGATCGAGTCGTCCACCACGATGAGGCGCTTGCCGCGGATGACTTCCTTCAGCGGGTTGAGCTTGAGCCGGATGCCGAGCTGCCGGATGGTCTGCGAGGGCTGGATGAACGTGCGTCCTACGTAGGCGTTCTTCATCAGGCCCTGGCCGAACGGGATGCCGGACTCCTGCGCGTAGCCGACGGCCGCCGGGGTGCCGGACTCCGGTACGCCGATGACGAGGTCGGCCTCGACGGGGGCCTCCCTGGCCAGCCGCCTGCCGATGTCGACGCGGGTGGCGTGCACCGAGCGTCCGCCGATGACGCTGTCGGGCCGGGCGAGATAGACGTACTCGAACACGCAGCCCTTGGGCGTCGGGTTCGCGAAGCGGGTCGAGCGCACGCCGTCGGCGTCGATCGCCAGCAGCTCGCCGGGTTCGATGTCCCGCACGAAGGCGGCGCCGACGATGTCGAGCGCCGCGGTCTCGGATGCCACCACCCAGCCGCGGTCGAGCCTGCCGAGTGACAGCGGCCTGACGCCGTGGGGGTCGCGGGCGGCATAGAGCGTGTTCTCGTCCATGAAGGTCAGGCAGAACGCGCCGCGGACGGTCGGCAGCAGTTCGAGTGCGGCCTGCTCGAGCGTGGCGTCGGCCGCGCCGTGGGCCAGCAGCGCCCCGAGGATGTCGGAGTCGGTGGTCGCGGCCGTCGCCCCGCGCATGCCGATCAGGCCGGCGTCACGGGCGCGGGTCGAGAGTTCGGTGGTGTTGACGAGGTTGCCGTTGTGTCCGAGGGCGACGCCGGTTCCGGCCGCGGTGTTGCGAAACACCGGCTGCGCGTTCTCCCAGGTCGTCGAGCCGGTGGTCGAGTAGCGGCAGTGGCCGATCGCGACGTGGCCCTCCATCGCGGCCAGCGTCTGCTCGTCGAACACCTGGCTGACGAGGCCGAGGTCCTTGAACACCAGCACCTGCGAGCCGTCGGCGACGGCGATGCCCGCCGCCTCCTGGCCCCTGTGCTGCAGGGCATACAGGCCGTAGTAGGTGAGCTTCGCCACGTCCTCGCCGGGTGCCCAGACGCCGAAGACGCCACATTCCTCTTTGGGGTCGTTCTCCGTCTGCTCGATGTGCTCGGCGGTCACGATCAGTCTGCTCCCTGGGGCTGTGGCGGCGTGGCTCAGTCTACGGTCAACGCGCCGCGAAGGGGGAATCGGAGCGACGTGTCGGTGCACGGTGCAACGCGCCGGGTCGGCCGTTCATTTCGGGAGGTCGACGAGCGGTAGCCAGTCGGCGATCTCGCCCGCGCGCGATCCCGAGGACTGCACCGCCCCGCGCGCGGTCGCCTCGGCCACGGTGAGCAGACCGGTGGCCAGCAGGAGCCAGGTGCGGGGATCGGTCTCGACGACGTTCGGCGGGTTCCCGCGGGTGTGTGACAGACCCGAAATGCATTGCACCGCAACGAAGGGCGGCACCCGCACCTCGACACTGGCCCCGGGGGCCAGCACCGGCAGCGTGCGAGCGGTGAGCCGCACCGCCTCGGCGAGGACGGCCCGCTCCGGCGGCGCCACGGTGTCGTCGCGCAACCAGTCGGCCAGTGCCGACACCGCGGCGCGCGTCTTCGTCGGATCCGCGGCGGGTCGAGCGGCCATGCCCCTAGCCTCCCAGGACGGCGGTCACCCGAACAGGGCGGGCAGCACGCCTTCGGAGGTGCGGCGCAGTTCGTCCAGGCTCACGGTGAACTGGCCCTGGACCTCGATCGAATCGCTGCCCTCGTCGACCACGCCGATGCGCTCGGCGGGCAGACCGCGCGCCTCGCACATGGCGCGGAAGCGGCTCTCCTCGGTACGCGGCACGGCGACCAGCACCCGGCCCGCCGACTCCGAGAACAGGAATGTGAACGGGCCCCCGTCCTGCTGAAAGCCCTCGGGAATGACGATGCGACAACCGGTTTCGCCGGCCAGCGCGGCCTCGACGACGGCCTGCATCAGTCCGCCCTCGGACAGGTCGTGCGCGGCCGAGACCAGCCCGTCGCGCGATGCCGCGACGAGGACCTCGCCGAGCAGTCGTTCGCGGTCCAGGTCGACCTGCGGGGGTAGGCCGCCGAGGTGGTCGGCGGTGACCTGGGCCCAGACCGAACCGTCGAACTCGTCGCGGGTGTCGCCGAGCAGCATCAGCGTCTCCCCCGGCTCGGTGCCGAACCCCGTGGGGATGCGCCGGCGGACGTCGTCGATCACGCCAAGTACCCCGACGACGGGCGTCGGGAGGATGGCGGTGGTCCCGGTCTGGTTGTAGAAGCTCACGTTGCCGCCGGTGACCGGAATGCCAAGGGCCGCACAGCCATCCGCCAGACCTCGGACGGCCTGGGAGAACTGCCACATGACGCCCGGATCCTCGGGGGAGCCGAAGTTGAGGCAGTTGGTGACGGCGACCGGCGTCGCGCCGGTGACCGCGACGTTGCGGTAGGCCTCGGCGAGCGCGAGTTGGGCTCCGGTGTAGGGGTCGAGGTAGGTGTAGCGGCCGGAGGCGTCGGTGGAGATGGCCACGCCGCGGCCGGTGGCCTCGTCGATGCGCAGGACGCCACCGTCGGCGTGTTCGGCGAGCACGGTGTTGCCGCGGACGTAGCGGTCGTACTGCTCGGTGATGAACGCCCGGCTGCACAGGTGCGGGCTGCCCAGGAGTCGCAGCAGCGTCTCGCGCAAGTCCTCACCGGTGGAGGGCCGCGGAATCGAGGCCGACGTATCGGCGTTGAGGTCGTCCTGCGTGTCGGGCCGCTCGACGGGGCGTTCGTAGACCGGGCCCTCGTGCGCGACCGTCCGCGGCGGCACGTCGACGACGGTCTCGCCGTGCCAGGTGATCTGGAGGCGATCACCGTCGGTGACCTCGCCGATGACGGTGGCCAGCACCTCCCACTTGCGGCACACCGCCATGAACGCGTCGACGTTCTCGGGCGCCACCACCGCGCACATGCGTTCCTGCGACTCGCTGGACAGCACCTCGGCGGGGGTCATGAACTTGGCCCGCAGCGGCACCTTGTCGAGCTCGATCGCCATGCCGCCGTCACCGGCCGACGCGAGTTCGGAAGTGGCACAGGACAATCCGGCGCCGCCGAGATCCTGGATGCCGATCACCAGGCCGGCTGCGTACAGCTCGAGGCAGCACTCGATGAGCACCTTCTCCATGAACGGGTCACCGACCTGCACGCTGGGCAGCTTCTTGCGGCCGGATCCGGACTCGTCACCGCCGAAGGTCTCCGACGCCAGCACCGACACGCCGCCGATGCCGTCGAGCCCGGTCCGGGCGCCGAACAGGATGATCTTGTTGCCGGTGCCCGACGCGAAGGCCAGGTGCAGGTCCTCCTTGCGGAGCACGCCGAGGCACAGCGCGTTCACCAGCGGGTTGCCGGCGTAGGACGGATCGAAGATGGTCTCGCCGCCAATGTTGGGCAGCCCCAAGGAGTTTCCATATCCGCCGACGCCGCGCACCACGCCGTCGAGGACGCGGCGGGTGTCGGGGGCATCGGCGGCTCCGAAGCGCAGCTGGTCCATCACCGCGACCGGGCGCGCGCCCATGGCCATGATGTCGCGGACGATGCCGCCGACCCCGGTCGCCGCGCCCTGGTAGGGCTCCACGTAGGACGGGTGATTGTGCGACTCGACCTTGAACGTCACCGCCCAGCCGTCGCCGATGTCCACCACGCCGGCGTTCTCGCCGATGCCCGCGAGCATCGAGGACCGCATCTCGTCGGTGGTCGTCTCACCGAAGTAGCGCAGGTGCACCTTGGAGGACTTGTAGGAGCAGTGCTCGCTCCACATCACGGAGTACATCGCCAGCTCGGCGTCGGTGGGCCGACGGCCGAGGATGCCGCGGATCCGTTCGTACTCGTCGTCCTTGAGACCGAGTTCGCGAAACGGCTGCGGTTGGTCGGGGGTGGTAGCGGCTTGCTCGACAGTGTCCACTTCGTGGGTTGACCCGGACGTCACGAAGATCAGTCTATTGGCTCCGGCCCGGTCGACTGCACGAGCGGGCGGAACCGGTCAGCCGGGCGCCAGGAACGCCCGCAGCGCGGCGGCGTAGGCGACGACGTCGGAGGCGCCCATCAGTTCCCTCGCCGAGTGCATCGCCAACTGCGCGGCGCCGACGTCGACCGTCGGAATCCCGGTGCGCGCGGCCGTCATCGGCCCGATCGTCGAACCGCACGGCAGATCGGCGCGATGCTCGTAGCGCTGCAGCGGCACCCCGGCCTGCGCGCATGCCAGCGCGAACGCCGCGGCGGTCCGTCCGTCGGTGGCATAGCGCAGATTGGGCTGCACCTTGAGCACCGGGCCGCCGTTGACCTCGATGAGGTGGCTCGGCTCGTGCCGTTCCGGATAGTTCGGATGGGTGGCGTGCGCCATGTCGCCCGAGGCCACCATCGATCCGGCGAGCCGACGCAGGAAGTCCTCGCGGGTGCCGCCCGCGGCGAGGACCACCCGCTCGAGCACCGTCGGCAGCAGCTCGGACTGGGCACCGTGATCCGAGGTGGAGCCGACCTCCTCGTGGTCGAACAGCGCCAGCACCGGCACGTACCCGGCGGGCTCGGCGGCCAGGAACGCGGCCAGCCCGGCATAGCAGGTGCCCTGGTTGTCCAACCGCGGCGCGCTGACGAGGTCGCGGTCCGCACCGACGAGCGTCGATCCGGTCAGATCGTGGGTCATCAGGTCGGCGGCGAGCACGGCTCGCGGGTCCACGTCGGCGCGCTCGGCGACGTAGTCGACGAAGGACCGGGTGGCGCCCCCGGTCCCCCACACGGCGTTGAGGTGGCGCTGCGGGTTGAGCTCGACACCCTTGCGGTCCTCGGAGAGGTGGATCGCCAGCTGCGGCACCCGCAGGATCGGATCGTCGATGCGGACCAGCACGTCCTCGATGCCGTTGCCGATCCGCAGCGACAGTCGCCCGCTGATGCCGAGGTCGCGGTCCAGCCAGGAGTTCAGCCAGGCGCCCCCGTACGGCTGCAGCGCGACGACCTGCCAGCCCGCGACCACCCGGTCGGGGTGCTGCTTGACCCGCAGGTTCGGGCTGTCGGTGTGGCCGCCCACGATGCGGAACGGGGCGCCCGCCTCACCCGCCTTCCACGCCACCAGGGAGCCAGCGCGGACGGTGAAGTAGTCGTCGTCCCCGCCCGGCCAGGGGTCGGCCTCCCGCAGTTCGACGAAGCCCGCCGCGCGCAGTCGGTCCGCGACCGTGGCGCAGACGTGGAAGGGCGACGGTGACGCGTCGACGAACGCGCAGAGACCCTCTGGCGACGCGTCGAACGGGGCGCTTGACATGAGCCCATCCTTACCCCACCACGGGGCCGCCGCGGCAGTAGGGTCACCTCGTGACCCGCCGTCCGCAGCCCGTTCTCACCGCGCTGACGCCCGCGGCGATCTTCCTCGTGGTCACCGTGGACGACGGCGGCGAGGAGACGGTCCACGACGCGTTCGCCGATCTGTCCGGTCTGGTGCGCGCGGTCGGATTCCGCAATCCCGCAGCACATCTCAACCTCGTGACGGGCATCGGCTCGGCCGCGTGGGATCGCCTCTTCGACGGCCCGCGCCCGGCGGCGCTGCACCCGTTCCCCGAACTGCGCGGCGAGCGGCACAACGCGCCGTCCACGGCGGGCGACCTCCTCTTCCACGTACGCGCCGAGTCGATGGACGTGTGCTTCGAACTCGGCGGTCGCGTGCTGGCCTCGATGGCGGGCGCGGTGACGGTCGTCGACGAGGTGCACGGCTTCAAGTTCTTCGAGCAGCGCGACCTGCTCGGATTCGTCGACGGCACCGAGAATCCGGACGGGCCGGACGCCGTCGAGGCGGTGCAGATCGGTGACGACGACCCGGACTTCGCCGGGGCGAGCTACGTCGTCGTGCAGAAGTACGTTCACGACATGGACGCGTGGAATGCGTTGAGCGTCAACGACCAAGAGCTCGTGATCGGTCGCACCAAGCTCGAGGACATCGAGCTGCCCGACGACGTCAAGCCCGCCAATTCCCATCTCGCGCTCAACGTCATCGCCGACGCCGACGGCAACGAGCTCCAGATCGTCAGGGCCAACATGCCCTTCGGCACCCTGGGCAACGGCGAATCGGGCACCTACTACATCGCCTACGCGGCGGATCCGGCCGTGCCGGAGCGCATGCTGCGCAACATGTTCCTCGGGGACCCGCCTGGCAACACCGATCGCATCCTGGACTTCTCGACCGCGCGGACCGGCACCACGTTCTTCGTCCCCACCGCGGACTTCCTCGACGACCCGCCGCCGCTGCCCGCCGTCGCCGCCGGCCCACCCGCACCGACCCCACCCTTAGACGGCTCCCTGTCGATCGGCAGTTTGAAAGGACGACCCCAATGAACGACTTCTATCGCGATCTGGCCCCGGTCACCAAGGCGGCCTGGCGGGAGATCGAGCAGGAGGCGACGCGAACGTTCAAGCGGCACATCGCCGGTCGTCGCGTCGTCGACGTCAGCGACCCGGGCGGACCCACCGCCGCCGCAGTCGGCACCGGCCATCTGCTCGACGTCGCGGCCCCCGGTGACGGCATCGTCGCCCACCTGCGGGAGAGCAAGCCACTGGTGCGCCTGCTCGAGCCGTTCACGATTGCGCGCGTCGACATCGACGACGTCGAGCGCGGCTCCCAGGACTCCGACTGGGACCCCGTCAAGGCCGCGGCCAAGAAGCTGGCGTTCGCCGAGGACCGCGCCATCTTCGAGGGCTACGAGGCGGCCGGCATCCAGGGCGTCCGGGCGGCGAGCTCGAACCCCGCACTGACGCTGCCGCAGGATCCCCGCGACATCCCCGACGTCATCTCCCAGGCGCTGTCAGCGCTGCGGCTCGCCGGCGTGGACGGTCCGTACGCGGTGCTGCTGTCGGCCGAGGTGTACACCAAGGTCAGCGAGACCACCGCGAACGGCTATCCCATCCTCGAGCACATCAACCGGCTCGTCGACGGTGACATCATCTGGGCGCCCGCGATCGACGGCGCGTTCGTGCTGTCGACCCGCGGCGGGGACTTCGACCTGCAGCTCGGCACCGACGTGTCGATCGGCTACCTCACCCACGATGCGGTCACCGTGCAGCTGTACCTCGAGGAGACGCTGACGTTCCTCTGCTACACCGCCGAGGCGTCGGTCCCGCTGACCCACTAGCCCACGCCGCGCACGCTCGCGGCACTCCGGGGTTATGGAATATGCGGTCCAATACCTGGGTTCTGGTGTTCGGCTTCATCACCACATCAACGCCCAGGAGGCGAGCCCCATGACGAACACACTCACCGGGAAGACCGCATTGGTCACGGGAGCGACCGCTGGCATCGGCTACGCGATCGCCGTCCAACTGGCCGCCGAGGGCGCCGAGGTCGTCGTGCACGGCCGCAATGCCGAGCGTGGCGCCAAGACCGTCCAGGACATCGAAAACGCCGGGGGCAAGGCACGTTTCGTGGCCGCCGACGTCTCCAACGTAGCCGACGTCCGTCGGCTCGCCGACGAGGCGGGCGACGTCGACATCCTGGTCAACAACGCGGGCATCTACCGCTTCGCCCCGACGGTCGACACGACCGACGCCGACTTCGACGACCAGATCGACACCAACCTGAGGGCGCCATACGTCCTGGTGCAGAAACTGGTGCCCGGCATGATCGCGCGCGGCGGCGGCAACGTCGTCAACATCACCACGGTCGTGGCGTCGACCCCCGCCGCCGGCGCCGGCATCTACGGTGCGAGCAAGGCGGCCCTCGAATCGCTGACCAAGCTGTGGGCCGATGAGTTCGGGACCAGTGGCGTGCGGGTCAACGCCGTTGCCCCGGGCCCCACGCAGACGCCCGGCACCGCCGCGTTCGAGGCCGACCTCATCGAGGGACTGGGACGTGGCACCGCACTCGGACGTACGGCCGAGGCCGAGGAGATCGCCCACGTCGTGACCTTCGTCGCGTCCCCGGCGGCGAGCTACGTGAACGGCGCCATCCTCACCGTCGGTGGCGGCGGGCAGGCGCTACGCCCGGTCGCCTAACCCTGGCGAGCAGACGCAAATGGCCCTCAATTGCCGCACTCGAGGGCCACTTGCGTCTGCTCAGCGGAAGAAGTCAGGCCGCGAGCACGGCATCGAGCGCCGAGAGGAACAGGCCGAGCCCGTCGTCGGACGGGCCGGTCAGGGCCTCGGTGGCGTGCTCGGGGTGCGGCATGAGGCCGACGACGCGACCGTTGGCCGAGCTGATGCCCGCGATGTCGTTCAGCGAACCGTTGGGGTTCTCGCGGTAGCGGAACACGACGCGACCCTCGCCCTCGAGCTCCTCGAGCACCGCGTCGGACGCAACGTAGCGGCCCTCGCCGGACTTCAGCGGCACCAGTAGATCGGCACCCGGCTCGTAACGGGTCGTCCACGCCGAGGACGTCGTCGCCACCTCGAGCCACACGTCGCGGCAGATGAAGTGCAGGCCCGCGTTGCGCGTCAGCGCACCCGGCAGCAGCCCCGCCTCGCACAGCACCTGAAAACCGTTGCAAATCCCTAACACTGGCAATCCATTGGCGGCCGCGGACACCACCTCGCCCATCACGGGCGCGAACTTGGCGATGGCTCCGCAGCGCAGGTAGTCGCCATAAGAGAAGCCGCCGGGGACGACGACCGCGTCGACGCCCTTGAGGTCGGCGTCGGCATGCCACAGGTCGACCGACTCGGCACCGGCCAGCCGGACCGCGCGGGCAGCGTCGACGTCGTCGAGCGTGCCGGGGAACGTGATGACGCCGACGCGAGCGCTCATTTGTCCTCCCGCGTCACGGTCCAGTCCTCGATGACGGTGTTCGCGAGCAGCGACTCGGCGATCTCACCGAGGGTCTCGTCGCTGACGGTGTCGTCCACCTCGAGTTCGAAACGCTTGCCTTGCCGGACGTCCGAGATCCCGGAGATGCCGAGGCGACCCAGCGCCCCGGCGATCGCCTGTCCCTGCGGATCGAGGATGACCGTCTTGGGCATCACGTGCACTACGACGCGGGCCACGCGCGGCTCCTGTCTGAAAGGGGGATTGATCGGCGTTCACTCTACCGGCGGCGGGGAGCGCCACAATGGAGGCATGCAACTGACCCACTTCGGACACTCCTGCCTGCTCGCCAGCTTCCGGGACGGCGACGACGAGACCACCGTGCTGTTCGATCCCGGCAACTTCTCCCACGGCTTCGAGGGCATCACCGGGCTCTCGGCGATCCTCATCACCCACCAGCACCCCGACCACGCCGACGTCGAACGGCTGCCGGCGCTGCTCGACGCCAACCCGCAGGCGGCGCTCTACTGCGACCCGATGACCGCTGCCCAGCTCGGCGGGAACTGGACGGCCGTGCACGCGGGCGACGCCTTCGCGGTCGGGCATCTGAACGTGCGCGGGGTCGGCGGTACGCACGCCGTGATCCACCCCGAGATCCCGGTCATCGACAACATCTCCTACCTCGTTGGCGACGGCGGCCACCCCGCCCGCCTGATGCATCCCGGCGACGCACTGTTCACCCCTGGCGAACCCGTCGACGTGTTGGCCACCCCGGCCGCCGCGCCGTGGATGAAGATCTCCGAGGCCGTCGACTACCTGCGGGCGGTGGCCCCGACGCGGGCGGTGCCGATCCACCAGGCCGTGGTCGCCAAGGAGGCGCGCGGCGTGTACTACGGGCGGTTGTCGGACATGACCGACACCGACTTTCAAGTGCTGGACGAGGAGAGCGGTACGGAGTTCTAGTGGGGCGAGCGAAGCGACGGGGTGTGGGCTAGTGGGGCGAGCGAAGCGACGGGGGTTGGGCTAGTGGGCGATCGGCGGGTGTTCGGCGGTCACATCGCGGGTCTCGGCACGACCTCGGGCGTGCGGATGGTCATCGGCATGTGGTCGGAGTCGCCGTTCGGCCAGTTCGCCGACGTGATGGTGGAGACCGCCGACGGGCAGCGGACCCTGCTGGCGCCGTCGGAGGAGGTCGCTGAATTCGTTTCGACCACATACGGTTTCGACCACGTCGAGATCGGTCCGGTTACCGCGGAGCAGCCGCCCGACGGCTTCACCGTCACCGCGCCGGGGCTCGCCGTCACGGGTTACCTCGGCGGCCCCGCGCAGTTCGACTGGCTGCTGCGCATGGTGCCGCCACCGTTGGCGAGGGCGCCGCTGTGGTTGCGCGCCATCAATCCCGTCGCCTCGCGCCTGGTGCGCGGCGTGCGCACCGCGGGCAGCGCCGGGCACGGCCGCCGGGAGTACTACGGCGTGTGTCGGACCCGGCGCATCGTGGGCATCGACGGCGACTTCCGCGGGACGCCCCTCGGCGCGCTCGCGCCGCTGGAGCCGCCGGTGCGGTTCGGCTTCTCCTCGGCGCCCGCGGCACCGCAGCTGGTGTCGGTCACGACGACGATCGACCTGCCGTAGGCCGAGACTACGAAAGTTGCGCAATTTGAGCTGATTTCGCGCATCGACCGTAAGCTCGCGGGCTAGGCGGTCTCTCGGGCGGCGGCCCGGCCCGCGGCACGGCCGGAGAAGACGCACCCGCCGAGGAACGTGCCCTCCAGCGACCGGTACCCGTGCACGCCGCCACCGCCGAACCCGGCCGCCTCGCCGGCGGCATACAACCCGGCGAAGTGCGCGCCGCCCGGGGTGAGCACCCGGGAGCCGAGGTCGGTCTCCAAGCCGCCCAACGACTTTCGCGTCAAGATGTGCAGCTTCACGGCGATCAGCGGGCCGGCCTTGGGATCGGTGAGCGCATGCGGCGCGACGACGCGGGCCACCCGGTCGGCCAGGTAGTTGCGCGCCCCGCGGATCGCGGTGATCTGACTGTCCTTGGTGTAGGAGTTGACGACCTCGCGGTCGCGGGCCGTGACCTCCGCCTCGACGACGTCGTAGTCAAGCTTCTCGACGTCGGGCACGTCGTTCATCTTGGCGACGAGTTCGCGCAGCGTCGCGGCGGAGACGAAGTCCACCCCCTGGTCGACGAAGCGCTGCACGGGCGCCGGCGGGCCGGGGCGCACCCGCGAGAGCACCTGGCGCACGCTCTTGCCGGTCAGATCGGGATTCTGCTCCTGGCCCGACAGCCCGAACTCCTTCTCGATGATGCGCTCGTTGAGCACGAACCACGTGTAGTCGTGGCCGGTCTGCGCGATGTACTCCAGCGTGCCGAGGGTGTCGAAACCGGGGTACAGCGGCGCGGGCAGGCGTTTGCCCGTCGCGTCGAGCCACAGCGACGACGGGCCGGGCAGGATGCGGATCCCGTGCCGCGGCCAGATCGGGTCGTAGTTCGTGATGCCCTCGGTGTAGTGCCACATGCGGTCGGCGTTGATGATGCGCGCCCCGGCGGCCTCGGCGATGCCGAGCATCCGGCCGTCGACGTGTGCCGGCACGCCGCTGAGCAACTGTTCGGGCACGCGGCCCATGCGCGGGGGCCAGTTCTTGCGCACCAGGTCGTGATTGCCGCCGATGCCGCCGCTGGCGACGATCACGGCTCCGGCCCGAAACTCGAAGTCGCCGATGATGTTTCGCGACGAGGCGACGCCGCGGGCCGCGCTCGACGGCTCGAGCACCGCCCCGCGCACGCCGGTGACCGCGCCGTCCTCGACGATCAGCTCGTCGACGCGATGCCGGTGGGCGAAGCGCACCTTGGCGCCGGGCGCCAACACTCTGCGGGCGAAGACGTCGACGATCGCGGGCCCGGTGCCCCACGTGATGTGGAAGCGCGGCACGGAGTTGCCGTGGCCGCGGGCGCCGTAGCCGCCGCGCTCCGCCCACCCGACGAGTGCGAACGTCTGCAGCCCGCGCTCACGCAGCCAGCTGCGCTTCTCCCCCGCCGCGAAGTCGACGTAGGCGTGGGCCCACTGGCGGGGCCAGTGGTCCTCCGGCCGGTCGAAGCCCGCGGTGCCGAGCCAGTCCTGCAGGGCCAGCTCGTGGCTGTCGCGCACCCCGAGCCTGCGTTGCTCGGGGCTGTCGACGAAGAACAGCCCGCCGAACGACCAGTACGCCTGGCCGCCCAGGTTGGCGGCGTTCTCCTGGTCCACGACGAGGACCGACCGGCCCCGGTCCAGGGCCTCCCCGGCCGCGACCAAACCGGCGAGCCCAGCTCCGACCACGATGACGTCAGCATCAGCCATGCCAACGACGTTAGCCGTCGTGCTTAGGCGGCGTCTGTCAGCGCGGGCTGTGGCTCCCAGCGGTACACCGCGGGCGCACGGTGGTGGAGCAGAGCGAGGTCGATCGCGTCGAGCATCGCCTGCCGCGGTCCCGAGCGGCGCAGCTGCGTGGCAGCCACGGCGATCCGGACGGTTCCGGCCCGCCGCGCGGTGCGTTCGGCCGACAGCACCAGGGTGCGGCACCACCAGGCCTCTGTGAGGAACCCCTCGCCGATGCCGACGACACGGGCCCGGACCGTCGTTCCGCGCACCAGGTCCGTCATGCCGCCGAGCTCGGCGACGAGGCGAAAGCCGTTGCGCGGCAGCGCCGTCAGCGTGCCCTGCGACACCGTCCAACCGGGTGCGGCGAACAACCGCGTCCGCAGACCCAGATGCTCGAGGACCCGGTCGGCGCCCATCAGCCGCAGGTTGGCCTCGTGGGCAGGCAGCGCGGCGAACTCGCCGCGGCGCTTCTTGGTGGCCGCCTCGTCGTATCCGTGCAGGACGACGGCGTCACCGTCGGCGCGGCGCGCGGTCAGCCACTCGACGGTGTCGGCGTCGCGGTCGAGTCGGTAGCCGCCCTTCAGCCGAGGGGCCACCAGGTACGACGCGGGGACGCCGCGTTCGGCGAGTTCGTCGCGGAAGGCCGCGACGTCGGCGAGCGTGCGGTCCTTGATTCCGGAGATCGAGACGATCAGTTCTCCAGCCACGCAACCAGTATGGCAACGTCAGGTGTGCACGAGGTGTCTGACACGTGGGCGCCAGATGGCTTTTCGGGGTTAGCTGGGCAGGACCGCTTCGATCGCGTCGACGACCTCGGGCGCGTCGGGCACCGTGGCGGGCCGGAACCGCTTGACGACCCGGCCACCGGGCGCCAGCAGGAACTTCTCGAAGTTCCACTGCACGTCACCCGCGGTACCGTCGGCGTCGGCGGTCTGCACGAGCTCGGCGTACAGCGGGTGCCGGTCGGCGCCGTTGACGTCGGTCTTGGCGAGCAGCGGGAAGGTCACGCCGTAGGTGGTGGAGCAGAACTCCTGGATCTCCTCGGCAGTGCCCGGTTCCTGACCCATGAACTGATTGCAGGGCACGCCGATCACCACGAGCCCGCGGTCGCGGTAGTCCTTGGCCAGCTGCTCCAGGGCGGTGTACTGCGGCGTGAGCCCGCACTTGGACGCCACGTTGACGAGAAGCACTGCGCTGTCGGCGTATTCGGCCAGTGAGGTCGACCGGCCGTCGAGGGTGGTCAGGGGGATGTCGGTGAGGCTCATGCGCCCGACGCTACCCCGCCTGCGGTGGCCAGCACCCAGGCGTACATGAATGCCGCCTCCTTCCAGCGCTCGTACCGTCCGCTGATGCCACCGTGGCCCGCGCTCATCTCGGTCTTCAGCAGCACCGGGTGGTCGTCGGTCTTGCTATGCCGAAGCGCGGCAACCCATTTCGCTGGCTCGACGTAGAAGACCCTGGTGTCGTTGAGCGACGTCATGGCCAGGATGGCGGGATAGTCCTTGGCGTCGACGTTCTCATACGGGGTGTAGGACTTCATGTAGTGGTAGACGTCCTCGTTGGCCAGCGGGTTGCCCCACTCGTCCCATTCGGTGACGGTCAGCGGTAGCGACGGGTCGAGGATCGTGGTGAGGGCGTCGACGAACGGCACCTGCGCCAGGATGCCCGCGAAGAGGTCCGGCGCCATGTTCGCGACCGCACCCATCAGCAACCCGCCGGCGCTACCACCCATCGCGACCAGCTGCTCCGGCCGCGTGACGTCGGTGCCGACCAGGTGCGCGCCGACCGCGATGAAGTCGGTGAAGGTGTTCTTCTTCTCGAGCATCTTGCCGTGCTCGTACCACGGCCTGCCCATCTCGCCACCGCCCCGCACGTGCGCGACGGCGAAGACCATGCCACGGTCGAGCAGCGACAGCCGCGCGATGGAGAAGCGCGGATCCTCGCACGACTCGTAGGCGCCGTACCCGTAGAGCAGCGTCGGCGCCGGAAACTCCAGTCCCGCGCGGTGGACGATCGACACCGGGACCCGGGTGCCGTCGGGGGCGACGGCCCAGTCCCGGCACTCCACGTAGTCGTGCGGCCGGTAGTCGCCGAGCACGGCCTGCTCGCGCAGCAGCGTCCGCTCGCCCGTTTCGAGGTCGATGTCGTAGATGCGCACCGGCACGATGAACGACGTCGTCCCCACGCGCAGCACCGGCGCCGACCAGTTCGGGTTGCCGGACAGGCCGGACGACGTCAGCTCGGTCTCGAAGGTGATCTCCTCCGGCGTGCCATAGCTGCCGTCAGAACCGATGGGCCACAACTGAATTCGCGGCAGTGCGTCACTGCGGTAACTGACGACGAAGTGACCGGCGAACGCGTCGACACCGTCGAGGCGGACGTCCCCGCGGTGCGCGATCAGCGTGTGGAAGGCAGTGGGTTCGGCGACCGGAGCCTCGACGAGGGTGAAGTTCTCCGCGCCGTCGTTGTGCAGGATCAGGAACCGGTCCTCGCCACCGACCACGGCGTGCTCGACGGAGTACTCGACGCCCTCGCGACGCGGCAGGATCGAGACGAATTCGGCGTCGCCGTCGGCGGCGTCGGCGTACAGCATCTCCGTGGTCACCGAACTGCCCGACGCGATGAACACGTACTTGTTGCTGCGCGAGCGTCCGACGCCGACCCAGAACCGCTCGTCGGGTTCGTGGTAGACCCTCTCGCCGGGTTGGCCCGATCCGAGGCGGTGGCGCCACACGGTGTCCGGGCGCCAGGCGTCGTCCACCGTGACGTAGTAGATGGTGTGGTCGTCGGCCGCCCACGTCGCGCCGGAGCCGATGCCGACGATGGTGTCGTCGTACAGCTCGCCGGTGCGCAAGTCCTTGAACCGCAGGGTGTATCGCTCGTCACCGACGACGTCGACGGAGAAGGCGAGAGTGTGGCCGTCGATGCTGATCGAGGCCGCGCCGAGGGAGAAGAACTCGTGTCCCTCCGCTTCGACGTTCTCGTCGAGCAGGACCTGTTCGCCGGGGACGTCGGCGTTCTCGTCGAGGACGGGCGGCGTCCAGTCGTCGAGATCGGCGACGGGACAGCGGCAGTGGATGCCGTACTGCTTGCCTTCGACGCTGCGGCCGTAGTACCACCACGCCCCGCGGCGGGTCGGCACCGACAGGTCGGTCTCCTTGGTGCGGGCCTTGATCTCGTCGAAGATCTTCTGCCGCAGCGGCGCCAGCGCGTCGGTCTGCTCGTCGGCGTAGGCGTTCTCGGCCTCCAGGTACGAGATCACCTCGGGGTTGGACTTGTCCCGCAGCCATTCGTAGTGGTCGATGAACACGTCGCCGTGGTGCTCGCGACGGTGCTCGACACGCTTGGCAATCGGCGGGGCACCGCTCATGTGGCTCCGATCCAGTCAGTGAATTGCAAACCCGAAATACGTTCGTACGCTTCGATGTAACGCGCCCTGGTGGCCTCGATGACGTCCCGGGGCAGCGGTGGGGGCGGCGCGTCGCCGTGCCGGTCCCAGCCGGATTCCGGCCCGGTCAGCCAGTTGCGGACGAACTGCTTGTCGAAGCTCTCCTGCACGACGCCCTCCTGGTAGGCGTCGGCCCGCCAGTACCGCGACGAGTCGGGGGTGAACACCTCGTCGGCGAGCACCATCTGACCGTCGACGTCGACACCGAACTCGAACTTGGTGTCGGCGATGATGATTCCCTTGCTCAGCGCATGCTCGGCGGCCTGCCGATAGATCTGCAGGGTGAGGTCGCGCAGCTGCGCGGCATGCTCGTCGCCGACCAGCTCGGCGACGGCCTCGTAGCTGACGTTCTCGTCGTGCTCGCCCAACTCGGCCTTCGTGGCGGGGGTGAACAGCGGCTCGGCGAACTTGCTGGCCTCGGTCAACCCCGCCGGCAGCTCGATGCCGCACACCCGGCCCGTCGCGCGATAGTCGACGATGCCCGACCCCGTGAGGTAGCCGCGCGCCACGCACTCGACGGGCATCATCTGCAGCCGCCGGACCACCAGCGCGCGGCCGAGGACCTCCTCGGGGATCCGCTCGTCGTCGGGCGGGCCCGCCAGATGATTCGGCGCGTCGAGGAAGTCGAAGAAGAACACGCTCATCGCGGTGAGGATGCGGCCCTTGTCGGGGATGTGGCTGTCCAGGATGTGGTCGTAGGCGGAGATGCGGTCGCTGGCCACGAACAGCAGGTGGTCTGCGTCGATCTGGTAGAGCTCACGAACCTTGCCGCTGGCCAGATGGTGATAGTCGGTCAGAGCTGGACGCATCGGGTCAGACTATCTGCTGGGATCGGGGGATGAGCTCTCGCTACGTCCCGTACGCCACCACCCCCGGCCGACTGCTCGCGCAATTGACCAGCGACGTCGTCGTCGTGCTGTGGTCGTTTGCGTGGGTGCTGGTCGGGCTGGCCGTGCACACCGCGGTCGACTCGATCGCCGAGGTGGGCAGGCAGGTGAACGACGGCGCCACCGGCGTCTCGCGCAATCTGAACTCCGCCGGTGACAGCACCGCGGGCTTTCCGGTGTTCGGCGACGAGCTGAGCAAGCCGTTGCGCGCGGCGAGCCGGGCCGCGCTCGACATCGCCGGGGCCGGCCACAGCCTGGACACCACGGCGTCCTGGCTGGCGATCGTCCTGGGCATCGCCGTCGCGGCCCCGCCGATCCTGTTCATCGCGCTGCCGTGGCTGGCGTTGCGGATTCGATTCTTTCGGCGCAAGTGGATGGTGCTCACGCTGGCCGCGACCCCGGCGGGCGAACAACTCCTGGCGTTGCGCGCGCTGGCCAACCGGCCACTGGCCAAGCTCGCGGCGGTGAGCATCGATCCCGTCGGTGCCTGGCGCCGCGAGGATGCGATCGCGATCCGGGGGCTGGCCAACCTGGAGCTGCGGAGCTCGGGGGTCGCCCGCCGACGTTCCTGACTCGCTGCGATTTGGGCGCGCTTCCCGCCCTCGTAGGTCCGGAACCGCGCCGAAGTCGCCGTTGAAGGAACCGTGTGCGCTAGCCCCACCGTCCAAACCGCATGCTCGACGATCACGTACGTCACCACGATGGGGTCATCACCCTCGCCCAGGCCCTGCGGGTGGGGCTGAGCGAGAAGGCCGTCCGGCGACGGGTTCAGTCCGGTCACTGGCGACGATGCTCTCGCGGGGTGTACTTCGTCGACGACCGCCCCTTCACCGACGCCGCGCGCATTCGTGCCGCGGTCTGGGGTCACGGTGATCGCGCTGCCGCGAGCGGGCTGGCGGCGGCCTATTGGCACTCGCTGACCACGTTCGCGCCCCACGTCGTCGAAGTGACGATGCCCCGCAACAGTCACGGTCGTAGCCGAGCGGGCTGTCGCGTACGGCGGCGAGACCTCGTCCGAACCGACGTCGTCGAGCGACGTGGATTGCGGGTGACGGCACTACCGCTGACGGTCATCGAAGCGGCCGTCCGGCGTGGAGGCGGCCCCGCCCTCGTCGATGCTGCCCTTCGACGACACACCGAGTTGCAGCCGCTGTGGGCAGCTCATGTGCGTAACAAGGGTCGCTACGGGTCGCCTGCGGCACGCCGTCTCCTCCACGCCGCCGAGGGCGGGGCGAAGTCGGAAGCCGAGCGCCTCTTCAAGCGGCTGCTGACGAAGGCCGGCATCACCGGCTGGACGGCGAATCAGCGCGTAGCGGGCTACGAAGTGGACTTCGTAGCCCGCGTAGCGGGCTACGAAGTGGACTTCGTGTTTCGCGCTGAGAGACTGGCCGTGGAGATCGACGGGTTCGCCTTCCATAGCGCCAGCGACGACTTTCAGCACGACCGCATCAAGCAGAACGCCATCGCGCTGGCGGGCTTCCAGGTGCTCAGATTTACGTGGCTCGATCTGACCGAGTATCCGGAGCGGGTGCTCGCAGAAGTTAGGCGCGCGATTTCGGCGCGCTAACGCCCGAGACGCGAGCGAAACCGCGCCGAAATCCCTAGAGGATGGAGCCCGACGTGTACTTGGCCGCGTCGGGATAGCGGGCCACCAGCTCGTCGACCGCCGCGACGACCGTGTCGACCTGGGCGGCCGCCGCGCCGGTGAAGGCCGCGCGATCGGCGAGCGCCGCATCAAGGGCCGCGCGGTCGAGGGGCAGTCGCGGGTCGGCCGCCAATCGATCGAGAAGGTCTGGCTCCGAACCCCTTTCACGCATCGCCAGGGCCACCGCGACCGCGTGCTCCTTGATGACCTCGTGTGCCGTCTCGCGTCCGACGCCGGCGCGCACCGCCGCGATGAGGATGCGCGTGGTGGCCAGGAACGGCAGGTAGCGGTCGAGTTCGCGCTGGATCACCGCGGGGTAGGCGCCGAATTCGTCGAGCACCGTCAGGAACGTCTCGATCTGGCCGTCGATGGCGAAGAACGCGTCGGGCAGCGCGACCCGTCGGACGACCGAGCAGAAGACGTCGCCCTCATTCCATTGCGCGCCGGCCAGTTCCGCGGCCATCGAGGCGTACCCGCGCAGTACGACCTGCAGCCCGTTGACGCGTTCGCAGGACCGCGAGTTCATCTTGTGCGGCATCGCCGACGATCCGACCTGGCCCGGCGCGAAGCCCTCGGTGACGAGTTCGTGGCCCGCCATCAACCGGATGGTGTGCGCCAGCGACGACGGTCCGGCGCCGAGCTGAACCAGCGCGGAGAGCACGTCGTGGTCCAGCGAGCGCGGGTAGATCTGCCCGACGCTGACGAATCCGCTTGCGAAGCCCAAGAATTCGGCGACGCGATCCTCCAGGGCGGCCAGCCGCTCGGTGTCCCCGTCGAACAGGTCGAGCATGTCCTGGGCCGTGCCCATCGGGCCCTTGATGCCGCGCAGCGGGTAACGGTCGATCAGCTCCTCGATGCGCAGCAGCGCGACGAGCGTCTCCTCCGCCGCCGACGCGAACCGCTTGCCGAGCGTCGTCGCCTGCGCCGCCACGTTGTGCGACCGACCCGCCATCACGACGTCGCGGTACTGCGACGCCCGCGACGCCAGCCGCGCGACGACGGCCACCCCGTGGGCGTGCACCAGCTCGAGCGAACGCCGGATCTGCAGTTGCTCGACGTTCTCGGTGAGGTCGCGGCTCGTCATGCCCTTGTGCACGTGTTCGTGCCCGGCGAGTGCGTTGAACTCCTCGATGCGCGCCTTGACGTCGTGGCGCGTGACGCGTTCGCGCTCGTTGATCGAGGCCAGGTCGACGTGGTCGAGAACCCGTTCGTAGTCGGCGATCACGCCGTCGGGCACCGCGACGCCCAACTGGGCCTGCGCGCGGAGTACGGCGATCCACAGCCGCCGTTCGGCGACGATCTTGGCCTCGGGTGACCAGATGGCCACCATCTCCTCGCTGGCATAGCGGTTGGCCAGGACATTCGGAATCGTCACGAATGCACAGCTTACGACCCGGCTGAGGCAAGCTGGTCCCGTGCACTTCGTCGGACTCGACCTCGCGTGGGGGGAGCGCAAACCCACGGGCGTCGCCGTCGTCGACGATGCGGGTGCGCTGGTCTACCTCGGCATCGCGCAGGACGACCCCAGCATCAGGGCGGCCGTGGCGCCCTACGTGCAGGGCGACTGCCTGGTCGCCTTCGACGCGCCCCTGGTGGTGAACAACCCGACCGGCCAGCGACCCAGCGAGGCGGCGCTCAACCGCGACTTCGCCAAGTTCGAGGCGGGCGCCCATCCCACCAACACCGGCAAACCCGAGTTCGCGAGTCTGCCGCGAGCGGCCCGGCTCGCCGCCGCCCTGGACCTGGACATCGACCCGTTCTCGCAGTCCGGCCGGCGGGCCATCGAGGTGTACCCGCACCCCGCGACGATCGCGCTGTTCCGACTCGGCCGCACGCTGAAGTACAAGTCCAAGCCGGGCCGCACCTTCGCTCAGCTGCGTTCGGAGCTGCTGCGCCTGATGGACCTGGTCGAGACGCTGGCGCACGCCACGCCGCCGCTGCGGGTGGCCGACCACGACGGCTGGATCGAGCTGCGCCGACTGGTGGAGACCGCCGAACGCAAGAGCGAACTGCGCCGCGCCGAGGATCCCGTCGACGCCGTGGTCTGCGCGTACGTGGCGCTGTTCGCGACCCGCAGGCCGGATGACGTCACGGTGTACGGCGACGCCGAGTCGGGCGCCACGATCACGCCGACGCTGCCGCCGGACCTCAGCCCCGCGCCGCCGGAGCCGACCCCGGGCGCGGTGCGCGACGCCATCGCACAGTACGTCGATCGGCGCCCGGGTCTGCTGGGGGCCACCGACCGCTACCTGGCCCTGGTGACGACGCTGCTCGACGACGCGGGCATCAACTACCTCGACGTCACGGCCCGCACGAAGACCGTCGCGTCGTTCGCCGAGAAGGCCGACCGCAGCGTCGACGGCAGGCGCCTGTTCGCCGATCCGCTGTCGGAGATCACCGACCTGATCGGGCTGCGGGTGATCACGTTCCTGCGCGACGACGTCACGACGGTCGCCAATTTGCTGGCCGAGGAGATGCAGCTGCTCGACGACCGTGACATGGGCCAGGAGACGGCGCGCGAAGGCCGGTGGGGGTACGCCAGCCGTCATCTGCTGGTCGCCGTCGAGGGTGAGCAGCAACCGGCCTCGATCCAAGTGCGCACGGTACTTCAGCACGCCTGGGCGGAGTTCGAGCACGACATCCGCTACAAGGGCTCGATCCCCGAGGAGGACGCCCCCGACCTCGACCGTCGCTTCACGCTGGCCGCCGGGTTGCTGGAGTTGGCCGACCGCGAATTCAGCGCGATCCGCGAGCGGTTGAAGTCCTCACCGCCGGCGCAGCGGTCCGAGCAGTCCAGCGATCCGCGCATCGGGACGCCGGTCCTCGCCACCTACCTCGGCAACCGCTTCCCCGACGCGGGATGGTCGCGCACCGACCACTATGCGTGGATCTCGGGTTTGCTCCTGGAGTTGGGCATCGATTCCCTCGACGATCTCGACGAGTTGCTCACCGGACTCGACACCGACGCCGTCAACGCCAAGATGGACTACCGCTATCCGGCGGGCGCCGTCCGCCGCCTCGATGATGCGCTGCTGGCGAAGTTCGGCGAGCGCTACGTGGCGCTGACGGGCAACGAGCATCGGGTCAGCCAGCTGCAGGCCCGGCTCGAGAAGCTGTCAGGCTAGCAGTCGAATCGGTTGCAGCACAGGGTCTTTGAACGCCGGTCAGCCGAAGGGGGCCAGCACGTCGATGACGTCGACGAGCGTCGCGCGGGCCGTCGCGCGGGGACCGTCCCCAACGCCGACCAGAGATGCGACGACCGCGCCGTCGACCGCGCACACCAGCGCCGTCATCGCCTCGGCGCGCACGCAGCGTCCCGACCGCTCGACCACCTCGACGACGGCCTGCGTGCGCTGCTTCATGATGCGACGCTGAACGTCGCGCAGACCCGGCTGTCGGGCGCAGGCGATGTAGCGCTCGTAGCGGGAGATCAACTGTTCGGACACCCGGGTGCCGGGGCCGTCGCCGACGAGCAGATCGACGAGTACGTCGGCCGTGGACTCCGCGCCCCGGCGGCGCCGCGACAGCGCGGCGACGCGGGAGTCGAGCAACTCGGCTTCGCGGAGCCCGACGTGTTCCACGGCCCGTTCCACGAGGTCGTCCAGGGAGGAGAAGTAGTACGTCGTGGACGCCAGTGGCAGCCCGGCGCGGCGGGCCACGGCGCGGTGGCGGACGGCGTCGAAGCCGCCTTCGCAAAGCAGATCGGCGGCCGCACTGACCAGCGCGTACCGTCGCCTTTCACCCTTCGGGGTGACTGCTGCCGTCACGCCTTGCATGGTGCCAGCAAGCGCAGTTCGGCATAGCCCTTTCCGACAACCTGAGGAGTCTCCTCATTTGGGCGATGGCATGATGGCGCTCGTGTCTGGACAGCTGAGTCGCCGCGCGATTCTGCGACTCGGCGTCGGCGCGGCAGCGGGTGCCGCGGGCGCGGTGGCGCTCGGACCCACCTTCCGCGAGCCGGCGTCGTCGGCTCCTCCCGTCGCGATGACGAGCGTCGGCGCACCACTGGCCCCGCCCCCACCCCTGGCCCCGCCGCCGGCCGCTCCCGCGCCGACGTACGTCACCGGATCGTTCGTCTCGGCGGCCCGGGGTGGGATCGACACGAACTGGGCGATCGCCCGGCCGCCGGGCCAGACCGCACCGCTGCGACCGGTCATCGCGCTCCACGGCAAGGGGCAGGACGCCGCCGGGGTGATGGCGGGCGGCGTCGAGGACGGACTCGCCCAGGCCGTGGCGGCGGGCATCCCGCCGTTCGCGGTCGTCGCCGTCGACGGCGGTGGAGGGTATTGGCACAAGCGGGCATCGGGCGAGGACGCCGGCGCGATGGTGCTCGACGAGCTGATCCCGATGCTGGGCGGGCAGGGCTTGGACACGTCGCGGGTCGGCTTCCTCGGCTGGTCGATGGGCGGTTACGGCGCCCTCCTGCTCGGCTCGCGACTGGGTCCCGCCCGTACGGCCGCCATCTGCGCGGTGAGCCCTGCGCTGTGGACGTCCTCCGGCGCGGCGGCGCCCGGTGCGTTCGACGGCGCGGACGACTACGCCGCCAACAGCGTCTGGGGACAGCCCAATCTGGGCGCGATCCCCATCCGAATCGACTGCGGTGACAGCGATCCGTTCTACTCGGCCACCAAGCAGTTCATCGCGCAGTTGCCGACGCCGCCCTCGGGAGGGTTCTCCCCCGGCGGGCACGACGGTGCCTTCTGGAGTTCGCAGCTGCCGGCCGAGATCAGTTGGCTGGCACCGATTCTGACGACCTAGACGCCGATCCGTCCCTCGGCGGCGTCCAGCCCGATGTCGGTGCGAAAGTGGCTGCCGGGCAGCTTGATCGAGCCGATGACGTCATAGGCCGCCGCGCGGGCGGCGGTCAGATCGGCACCGGTGCCGACGACCGACAGCACCCGGCCGCCCGAGGATACGACCGCGCCGTCGTCACGCCTGGCGGTGCCGGCATGCAGCACCCCCGGTGCCTCGGAACCGGCGATGACGTCGCCGACGCGGGGCCTGCCGGGGTAGTTCTCGGCGGCCAGCACCACGGCCACCGCGGCGCCGTCGCTCCACTGCAGTGGCGGTTGCGCCGCGAGGTCGCCCGTGGCGGCGGCCAGCAGCAGCTGCCCGAGTGGGCTGTCCAAGAGCGCCAGCACGGCCTGGGTCTCGGGATCGCCGAAGCGGCAGTTGAATTCGACGACGGCGGGGCCGCGCGAGGTGATGGCCAGCCCGGCGTAGAGCAGGCCGGAGAAGGGGCATCCCCGCGAGACCATTTCGGCGGCAACGGGTTTGACGACATGCTCGACGATTGCGGTCAACACCTCCGGCGGCAGCCACGGCAGCGGCGTGTAGGCGCCCATCCCGCCGGTGTTGGGCCCGGTGTCGCCGTCACCGACGCGCTTGAAGTCCTGCGCGGGCAGCAGCGGGACGACGGTCTCGCCGTCCACGACGCAGAACAGCGACACCTCGGGCCCGTCGAGGAACGATTCGAGCAGCACCGGGTGGCCCGAGTCGAGCAGGCTGGCGGCGTGCGCGCGGGCCGCCTCCCGGTCCGCCGTCACCACCACGCCCTTGCCCGCGGCCAAGCCGTCGTCCTTGACCACCCAGGCCGGGTCGCCCGCCGTCGGTCCGAACCGGTCGAGGGTCGCGTCCAGACGCGCCGGGTTGTCGATGATCTCGCTTCGGGCCGTGCGCACCCCGGCCGCCTCCATGACGTCCTTGGCGAAGGACTTCGCGCCCTCGATGCGGGCGGCGTCGCGCGACGGGCCGAAGCAGGCGATGCCCGCGGCGCGCACGGCGTCGGCCACGCCGAGCACCAGGGGCACCTCGGGGCCGATCACGACGAGGTCGGCAGCAAACCGCTTGGCGAGGGCGACGACGTCGTCACCAGCGGTGACGTCGACGTCGTACTGCTCGGCGACCGCTGCCGTGCCCGCGTTGCCGGGTGCCACCGCCAGGGCGTCGACCTCGGGGTCGCGCCGCAGCGCGAGCAGGAGCGCATGTTCACGGGCACCGGATCCGATTACGAGGACGCGCACGGATCATCACCCTAAACCTTCGACTACGGGCATACACATATCGCAGCGGTGTATGGTCTCAGTGTGACGACGACCACTGGCTGCCCGTTCGACTCCGGGTACGACTTCACCGACCCCGACGTCCTGCTCCGGGGCATCCCGGTCGCCGAATTCGCCGAACTGCGCAGGACCGCGCCCGTGTCGTGGGTGCGCCAGCAGGAGTCGATCTTCGGCGACGGCGGCTACTGGGCGATCACGCGCCACGAGGACGTCAAGTCCATCTCGCGCAACGGCGAGCTGTGGTCGACCAACCGCAAGGGCGCGGTGATGCGACTGCCCGACGGCGTGACCGCCGAGCAACTCGACCTGACCAAGGCCCTGCTGATCAACCACGATGCGCCCGAGCACACCCGGCTGCGCAGGATCATCTCGCGGCTGTTCACCCCGCGCGCCGTGGCCGCGCTGGAGGAGAAGCTGGCGGCGGCCGCACGAGACATCGTCGCCGAGGCCGCGGCCCAGGGCGGTGGCAACTTCGTCGACGACGTCGCGACCAAGCTCCCCCTGCTGGCGATCGCGGACCTGATCGGTGTCCCAGAAGCCGACCGCGACAAGCTGTTTCGCTGGACCAATAGCATCATGAACACCGACGACCCCGACTTCGACTCCGATCCCACGGTCGCCAACGCCGAGCTGATGGGCTACGCGTACGCCATGGCCGAGGAGCGTCGGCGCTGCCCGGCCGACGACATCGTCACCCGGCTGATCCAGGCCGACCTCGGGGCCGACGCGGGAGAGGCGCTCGGCGACGTCGAGTTCGCCTTCTTCGTCATCCTGCTCGCGGTCGCGGGCAACGAGACCACCCGCAACGCCATGACGCACGGCATGAACGCGTTCTTCGACAACCCCGACCAGTGGGAGCTGTTCAAGCGTGACCGGCCCGCCACCGCGGTCGACGAGATCGTCCGGTGGGCCACCCCGGTGCACTGCTTCCAGCGCACCGCTTTGCGCGACGTCGAACTCGGGGGTGCGACGATCCGCGAGGGCGACCGGGCCGGCCTGTTCTACAGCTCCGCCAACTTCGACGAGACGGTGTTCGACCGGCCGTTCGAGTTCGATGTCCTGCGAAACCCCAACCCGCACTTGAGCTTCGGCGGCAACGGCGCCCACTTCTGCATCGGTGCGAACCTCGCGCGCATGGAGATCAAGCTGATCTTCGACGAGCTCGCCCGTCAGGTTCCCGACATCGCCAAAGTGGCCGAGCCGCAGCGGCTTCGGTCGGGGTGGATCAACGGCGTCAAGGAACTCGCGGTCTCCTATCGGGGCTGAACTAGGCTCTGGGGTGTGCGCACCCATGGCTGGTCCGGCTCGGCCCCGGCAACGGACGACGAGGCCGTTGCGCGCATTCTCGCTGCCGCCGGTAGCGCGATCGACGAACGGGGCGCCGACGTGGGCATCGCGGACGTCGCCCGCACGCTAGGCGTCACCCGTCAGACCGTCTACCGCTACTTCCCCAGCACGGACGCGCTGCTGGTCGCCGCGGCCGTCCACGCGGCCGACGACTTCCTCGACCGGCTCGCCGACCACCTGCACGGCATCACCGATCCCGTCGGCGCCGTCACCGAGGCCATCGCCACCGCGCTGGAATGGTTGCCGAAGGACAAGCACATCGGTCTGCTGGTGGCGCCGGGCAAGGCCGACGAACACACCGCGTCGGTCACGTCGGACGTGGCGCTGCGCTTCGCCAACGCGATGATCCGCCGCTTCGACGTCGATTGGGCGGCAGCGGGATTCGTCGACGACGAGCTCGACGAGCTCGCCGAACATCTGCTGCGGATCATCCAGTCGTTCGTCATCGACCCCGGTCGTCCGCCGCGCACGGGTGCCGACCTGCGCAACTATCTGCGCCGGTGGGTGGGCGGGGCGCTGACCTAAAATCACCTGAGCCACGTGCATTCGCCGTCAACGAATGGTGACGACTCCCAGGGCGACGGGGCCGGGGCCGGGGGGACCTGACCAAGGGTGAAGCGTCCGACGCCGTCAACGAATGGTGACGACTCCCAGGGCCACACCCGCGCCGAGGACGCAGCGGCCGCTTCCACGCCCCCGAGGGAACGGTCAGACCACGGTGAGCGGCAACGACTTTCGGTGCTCGAACACCCACGACGCACCGCCGGAGAACTTCGTCACGGCCACCTCGCCGAGCTCCTTCGCGGGCGTATCGGTCTCGATCACGCGCACGGTCCAGTCCGAGGCGGTACCCGTCACCTCCGCCCGCAGGCGCGGATCGACGGCCTGCACGATGGCCTGCAGCGGCGTGTCCGACGCCGGGGACACCAGCGAGATCCAGGAGCCATCCTCGTAGGCCGGCGACGGGCGCACGTGGATGGCGGTGGGACCGATGTCAGCCGTGACGTAGGCCGCCGGGTTCAGCAGCGGGTGCAGTTCGAGCACGCGCAGCGCGCCCTCGACGCTACCGGGCAGGTGGAGCGCCCGGTGAATGCGCTCGGCGGCCACCCCGGCGATGCCGATCAGCTGCTTGGTGCGGATCGACTCCTCAAGCGCCACATCGTCCTTCGCGCGAGCGCGGACGGCGAGGGTGAACGACAGCACCAGGAGGTGCATCTGCAGGCAGACCTCGTCGGCAATGCGCACGAGGGCCGAGTGGGAGAAGGCGCCGAAGTCGACGTCGGCGAGCAGCTCGCCCGAGTAGTCGGCATTTCCCTCGTCGGAGGGATCGATCGGGTCCAGCTCGCACGCGTGCGCTCGGCTCGCGGCGACGACGTCCATCGCCGGGATGAACGGCACCTCGGGGTAGGACTCGTCGATGATGACCGTCCACGCGCAGTGCGGGGTGCGACCGGCGGGCACGCGCGGTGGCCGATGGATCGGGCGCACCTGGGCCTTGCGGTTGGTGGCGAGCGCGGTGGCGTCGAACGTCGGGTCCTCGATGTCGTGGCACATGCCGTGGACGTAGTCCTCGCCCATCGGCTCGACGTCGAGCAGCGCACCGCAGTGGTCGAGGTGGAACTCGCCGTGCCACCGGTCGTGCACGGTGTACCGGAAGTCCATGAATTGCGGTGGCGCACCGATGTCGAGCTGCAGCCCCTTGAAGAGCGTGAAGATGTCGACGCCCTCGTAGTTCAGCGCCTTCTGCATCCGCCGCGTGTACAGCGGGCTGGACGCCGCCCACTCCTCGATCGCGATCTGCAGCATCTCGTCGCGACCCCACGCGCTGATGCAGTGCGCCATGCCGGAGCGATCGATCAGCTGACCGATCAGCAGCAATTCCGGTACCAGCGTGGCCAATTCGGCACGCGTCAGCGCAGCGTACCTACTCGTCATCGAGCGACGTCCCCGTATTCATCTTCACGGCGGCGTTGACGTTGGCCCTCTTGTCCTCACCCGCGCCCTTCTCGGCGGCCTTGCGGCGCTTGGCGACCACCTTGCTGACGGTGCCATTGAGCCCCGAGCCGAGCGGGAAGCCGACGTACTGGGTCAGGAAGATCGCGACCTCCTTGAGTTCCTCTTCGGTGAACTCCTCGTTGAACAGCGCCGCATTGACCTGGACCTCGCCGAGGTCCTGGCGGCCCTGCGCCGTCACCGCCGCCAAGGTGAGCAATCGCTTGTCGCGCATCGACAGACCGGGGCGGGTCCAGATCGAGCCGAAGAGGTGGTCGACGGTCAGGTCGAAGTAGGGATCGCCCTCGATGTTCGGCATCTCCCAGCCGTAGACCTCGTTCATCTTCTCGAGGCCCTTCTTGCGCTGCTCGTCCATGCTCACTCCTTCGTCGTCGACGCGCTGTGCGGCACACCGAGTCCGGCGGCCAGGTCACGCAGGGCGATCTCGGCGAGCGGCAGGTCCACTCCCATCGCCGCACCCAGCTCGAGCGCCAACCGCAGGTCCTTGTCGGCCAGCCCGCGCGTGTGCACGAACATGTCGTACACGAAGTGGTCGGGCGGCAGCGGCGCGGTGTCGTCGCGGACCATGATGGCGCCGGGCCCGCCGCTCTGCGCGTCGCTGTGCCGCACCACGCGTCCCAGCTTCTGCAGATCGATGCCGGCGGCCTCGGCCAGCTTGGCCGCCTCGCACGCGGCCGCGAAGCCGATGTAGGTCAACATGTTTCGCGCCAGCTTCATGCGGGTGCCCGCCCCGGGCTCACCGGCCCGGACCACCATCGAGGCCCACCGCTTGAACACCGGCTTGACCGTCTCGTAGGCCTCGTCGTCGGCCCCGACCATGACGGCCAGCTCACCCTTGGCCGCCGCGCCCGCGCCACCGCTGACGGGCGCATCGACGACGTGAATCCCCTTGGGCCGCAACCTCTCGGCCAGCTCGCTCGCGGTAGTGGGCTCGATCGTCGAGTGGATCGCGATGACCGTGCCCGGTGCTGCGTGCGCGGCGAGTTCGTCCACGACGTCGCGCACCTGCGCGTCGGTCAGCACGGTCACGCTGATGACGTCCGCGGCGGCCACGTCGGCGACGCTGTCCGCCAGCGTGGCACCGGCTTCGGCAAACGGCGTCATCGACTCGGTGCGGACGTCGTAGACGATCAGTCCGCCCGGCCAGTCGACGAGTCGCTTCGCCATCGGCGCACCCTGGTTCCCCAGCCCGATGTACCCCAGTCTCGATTCAGTCATCAGCGGATGATCTGTCCGCCGTCGACGTTGAAGATCTGGCCGGTGATCCACTTCGCCTGATCCGACAGCAGGAACAGGCACATGCCGGTCAGGTCGTCGACTTCGCCCATGCGGGACAACGGAATTCCCTTGACGATGTCGGCGACCATCTCCTGCGGCGTCGTGGTCCGGTTGGCCTCGGTGTCGATGGGCCCCGGCGCGATGGCGTTGACGCGGATGTTCTGGCCGCCGAGTTCGGTGGCCAGCTGCTGGGTCAACCCGTTGATGCCGACCTTCGCCAGACCGTAGAAGTTCGAGTACAGCCACGCGGCGGTCGACGACTGGTTGACGATCGCGCCGCCCCCGCGCTTGGCCATCTTGCGGTACACCGCGCGCGTGCACACCAGCGCGCCGTCCATGTTCACGCTCATGAACTTCTTGTAATAGTCCCAGTCGACCGTGATCAGGAAGTCGAGCTTCATGCCACCGAAGATCGCGGCGTTGTTGACGAGGTAGTCGATGCCGCCGAACTCCGAGAGCGCCTGGGCCGCCATCTCCTTGGCGGAGTCGGGGTCGCTCACGTCGACGCGTACCGCGAGGGCGTTGCCGCCCTCGCCCGTGATGCCGTCGGCCACCTTCTGCGCGCCCTCGAGGTTGATGTCCGCGACGACGACGGCCGCACCCTCGTGGGCCAGCGCCTCGGCGTAGGCCTGCCCGATGCCGCCGCCGGCGCCGGTGACGATGGCCACCTTGTCGGTGAACTGGTCTCCGTACATTGCCATGGGTTCTCTCCTCAATTCGCCAGCGTCGCAATGGCCTTGGTCTCGAGGTACTCCTCGAAGCCGGCCAGGCCCATCTCCCGGCCGATGCCGGACTGCTTGTACCCGCCGAAGGGCATGTCCGCCGAATACCACACGCCGCCATTGACGTTCACCGTGCCGACGCGCAGTCGGGCGGCGATCCGCGCGGCCCGCTCGTCGTCACCGGAGAACACCGTGCCGGACAGGCCGTAGGGCGAGTCGTTGGCGATGCGGACCGCGTCGTCGTCGCCGTCGTGGGCGATGACGGTCAACACCGGGCCGAAGATCTCCTCCTGCGCGACCTTCGCGTCGTTGTCGAGGCCGGCGATCACGGTCGGCTCGATGAAGAACCCCCTGTCGCGATCGGCGGGTCGTCCACCGCCGCAGGCGAATCGGCCGCCGTCGACGATCGCCGAGTCGAGGTAACCCTGAATGCGGTCGCGCTGCCGTGCGGAGATCACCGGCCCGCAGATGGTGCCGGAATCGTTCGGATCTCCGGGCTTGAGTCCGCCCATCGTGGCGGCGGCCGCCTCGACGGCCTCGTCGTAGCGGGCCCGGGGCACCACCAGTCGGGTGGTGATGGCGCAGCCCTGCCCGGCGTGCATGGCCGCGGTGAACGCCGACATCGCGCACGCGCCAGCCAGATCGGCGTCGTCGAGCACCAGGAACGCCGACTTGCCGCCGAGTTCCAGGAACACCTTCTTCAGCGTCGCAGCGCCGTCGGACATCACGGCCCGGCCGGTGCTCGTCGAACCGGTGAACGACACCATGTCCACGCGCGGATCCGTCGACAGCAGCGCGCCGACACCGTGGTCGCTGGAGGTGACGACGTTGACGACGCCGGCCGGGAACTCGGTGTGTTCGGCGATCAACTCGCCGAGGACCGCTGCGGCCCATGGGGTGTCGGGAGCCGGTTTGAGCACCAGCGTGTTCCCCGCGGCGAGCGCGGGTCCGATCTTGGCCAGGTTGATCTGATGCGGGAAGTTCCACGGGGTGATGGCGCCGACGACGCCGATCGCCTCCCTGGCCACCGTGCGGTGGGTCTTCATGCCCATCGGCGACGCGATGCCGAGATCGGTCGTCCACTGGTAGTTCTCCGCGGTGTCGGCGCAGAACGACAGATCGGCGACCGGGCCCTCCAGTTGTGCGGCGGAGGTGAGCATCCGCGGCGCCCCGACTTCGGCGATCGTCAGTGCGCGCAACTCCTCGACGTGGTCGCGCATCGCCTGCTGGAGCTGCCGGATGCAGCGGACCCGGAGTTCGACGTCGGTCGACCAGTCGGTGTCGTCGAACGCGCGCCTCGCGGCGCCGATCGCGGCGTCCATGTCCGCGGCGTCCGCATCGGCCGCCACGCCCAGCACCTCTTCGGTGGCCGGGTTGACGGTGGGGAACGTGCCCGCATGGCCCGCCGACAGCGTGCCGTCGATGAACAGTCGACTCTCGGCGGAGCCCAGTAACGCCATGCACACTCCCGTTCATTTCCTGGACAACTGTCCGGCTGTCTGAGAACGAACCATAACCGCCGCGACGTGCCGGTGGCAAGGAAAGACGGCGTTCAGCGGTCAAAAGCCCGAGACAGCAGTGCTTTCAGTGAATCGACTTGCCGAGCGGCACGACCGTCGGATAACTTGGACATGTGTCCAGTGATGCCGTGGTTGCGATCACAGATGGGTCGACGGCGGGTGCGGGTGAGGCGCCGCGCAACCGCAGGCAGGAGGAGACCTTCCGCAAGGTGCTCGCCGCAGGAGTGGAGATGTTGCGCGAGTCGTCCTACGCCGATCTCACCGTGCGGGCCGTCGCGGCCCGCGCCAAGGTCGCCCCCGCCACCGCGTACACCTACTTCTCGTCGAAGAATCACCTCATCGCCGAGGTGTATCTGGATCTGATCCGCCAGGCGCCGTACTTCACCGACGTCAACGAGAGCCGCGTGACGCGCGTGGACAGGACGTTGCGCAGCCTGGCGCTGGCCGTCGCCGACGAGCCCGAGGTCGCCGCCGCCTGCACCACCGCCCTGCTCGGCGGCGGCAACGACGACGCCGTCGGCCGCGTGCGGGAGCGCATCGGCGCCGAGATCCACCGCCGCATCACCTCGGCCTACGGCCCGGAGCCCGACCACCGGCTGCTGTCGGCGCTGGAGATGACGTTCTTCGGCGCCCTCGTCCAGGCGGGCAGCGGCTACTTCACCTACCACCAGATCGCCGACCGGCTGGCATACGCGGTCGGCCTCATCCTGGGAGACGCTCCATGACCGTCGACGGCACGGGGGTGCTGCTGGACCCCTACGACTACGACTTCCACGAGGACCCCTACCCGTACTACAAGCGGCTGCGCGACGAGGCGCCGCTCTACCGCAACGACGAGCTCGGCTTCTGGGCGCTGTCGCGGCACGCCGACGTCCTCGCCGGTTTCCGCAACAGCACGACGCTGTCCAATCGCGAGGGCGTGTCGCTGGATCCGGTCTCGCGCAACAAGCACGCGTCCAAGACGATGTCCTTCCTCGCCATGGACGACCCCGACCACCTCAGGTTGCGCACCCTGGTGTCGAAGGGCTTCACCCCGCGCCGGATCCGCGAGCTCGAACCGCGGGTCACCGAGATCGCCGTACGACATCTCGACGTCATGATGGAACGGGCCGCAGACGGTGGCACCGTCGACTACGTCGCCGAATTCGCCGGCAAGCTGCCCATGGACGTCATCAGCGAGCTGATGGGCGTGCCGGAGCCCGACCGCGACCGGGTGCGGGCCTGGGCCGACGGCGTCATGCACCGCGACGACGGCGTCACCGACGTCCCGCCCGAGGCGATCGAGGCCTCGCTCAACCTCATCGTCTACTACCAGGAGATGGTTGCCGAGCGACGCAAGAAGCCCGCCGAGGATCTGACGTCGGCACTGCTGGAGGCCGAGATCGACGGCGACCGGCTCACCGACGACGAGATCATCGGCTTCATGTTCCTGATGGTCATCGCGGGTAACGAGACGACCACGAAACTGCTTGCGAATGCCGCTTTTTGGGGTGCCAAGAACCCCGATCAGATCGAGCCGCTATACGACGATCCGGGTCGCATCCCGCTGTGGGTCGAGGAGACATTGCGCTACGACACCTCCAGCCAAATCCTGGCGCGGCTGGTGACCGGCGACATGACGTTGTACGACACCACGATTCCCGATGGCGACGTCCTGCTGCTGCTGCCCGGGTCGGCCCACCGTGACGAGCGCGCCTTCGAGCGGCCCGACGAGTATCTGATCGGTCGCGACATCGGCGCCAAGCTCCAAAGCTTCGGCAGCGGTGCGCACTTCTGCCTCGGCGCCCATCTGGCCCGCATGGAGGCACGGGTGGCGCTCGCCGAGCTGTTCACCCGAATCCGGGGATACGAGGTGGACGAGGCCAACGCCGTCCGCGTCCACTCGAGCAACGTCCGCGGATTCGCCCACCTCCCCATCAGCGTGAAGGCCCGATAGATGCCCCGTTTCGCCCCACTGCCCGATCGTCGGCCGGCCATCGTGGCGGGTGCCTCCGCCGGCATCGGCGAGGCCACCGCCATCGAGCTCGCCAGACGCGGTTTTCCCGTCGCGCTCGGCGCCCGCCGGGTCGAGAAGCTCGACGACCTCGTCGGCAAGATCACCGCCGACGGCGGCGAGGCCGTGGGTTTTCACCTCGACGTCACCGACCCCCACTCGGTGCGGTCGTTCGTCGCGCAGGCCGAGGACGCCCTCGGTGAGATCGAGGTGCTCGTCGCGGGCGCCGGAGACACCTACTTCGGCAAGCTGGCCGACATCAGCAGCGATGACTTCGACTCGCAGTTGCAGATCCACCTCGTCGGGGCCAACCGGCTGGCGACGGCGGTGCTGCCCGGCATGCTCGAACGCCAGCGCGGTGACCTCATCTTCGTCGGCTCCGACGTCGCGCTGCGCCAGCGGCCGCACATGGGTGCCTACGGCGCCGCCAAGGCCGCCCTCGTCGCGATGGTCACCAACTTCCAGATGGAGTTGGAGGGCACGGGCGTTCGCGCATCGATCGTGCACCCGGGGCCCACGAAGACGTCGATGGGCTGGAGCCTGCCGGCCGAACTGATCGGTCCCGCGCTGGAGGACTGGGCCAAGTGGGGACAGGCCCGGCACGACTACTTCCTGCGCGCCTCGGACCTCGCCCGTGCGATCACCTTCGTCGCCGAGACCCCGCGCGGCGGGTTCATCGCGAACATGGAACTCCAACCGGAAGCGCCGTTGGCCACCACCACGGGCCGACAGAAGCTCGCCCTCGGCGAGGAGGGAATGCCGTC
Organism: Mycolicibacterium madagascariense; assembly: GCF_010729665.1. Taxonomy (NCBI): domain Bacteria; kingdom Bacillati; phylum Actinomycetota; class Actinomycetes; order Mycobacteriales; family Mycobacteriaceae; genus Mycobacterium; species Mycolicibacterium madagascariense. The sequence continues at coordinate 4,963,160 of NZ_AP022610.1, forward strand.
ATGACCGAATCTCCCACTGCGACATCTCCCACTGCGACATCTCCCACTGCGGCGACGAAGGACGTGCCCCGCGTCTCGGGCGGGGAAGAAGAATACGGACACCTGGAGGAATTCCGCACCGACCCGATCGGGCTGATGCACCGCATCCGGTCCGAATGCGGTGACGTCGGCTGGTTCCAGCTGGCCGACAAGCAGGTCGTCATGCTGTCCGGCGCGGAGGCCAACGAGTTCTTCTTCCGCTCCAGCGACGCCGAACTCAACCAGGCCGAGGCCTACCCCTTCATGACGCCCATCTTCGGCGAGGGCGTCGTGTTCGACGCCGACCCCGAGCGTCGGGCCGAGATGCTGCACAACACCGCGCTGCGCGGTGAGCAGATGAAGGGCCACGCGGCGACCATCGAGAACGAGGTCAAGAAGATCATCGCCGACTGGGGCGAGCAGGGTGAGATCGAGCTGCTGGACTTCTTCTCCGAGCTGACGATCTACACCTCGACGGCGTGCCTCATCGGGCTGAAGTTCCGCGAGCAGCTCGACCGTCGGTTCGCCGAGTACTACCACCAGTTGGAGCGCGGCACCGATCCGCTGTGCTACGTCGATCCCTACCTCGACATCGAGAGCTTCCGCATCCGCGACGAGTCCCGCGTCAAGCTGGTCGCGCTGGTGCAGGAGATCATGGATGGTCGAATCGCCAACCCGCCCAAGGGAAAGGCGGACCGCGACCTGCTCGACGTCCTGGTGTCGATCAAGGACGACGACGGCAACCCCCGGTTCACGGCCAACGAAGTGACCGGCATGTTCATCTCGCTGATGTTCGCGGGTCACCACACCAGCTCGGGCACCTCGTCGTGGACGTTGATCGAGCTGCTGCGTCACCCCGACGTGTACGCCGACGTGCAGCGCGAGCTCGACGAGCTCTACGCCGACGGCCAAGAGGTGAGTTTCCATGCGCTGCGCCAGATTCCGCGACTCGACAACTCGCTGAAGGAGACGCTGCGCCTGCACCCGCCGCTGATCATCCTGATGCGCGTCGCGCAGGACGAGTTCGAGGTCGCGGGCTATCCAATACACCAGGGGCAGATGGTCGCTGCGTCGCCGGCGATCTCCAACCGGATCGCCGAGGACTTCCCGAACCCCGATGACTTCGACCCCGACCGCTACGAGAAGCCGCGGCAGGAGGATCTGGCCAACCGGTGGACGTGGATTCCCTTCGGGGCGGGCAAGCACCGGTGCGTCGGCGCGGCGTTCGCGCAGATGCAGATCAAGGCGATCTTCTCGGTGTTGTTGCGCGAGTACGAGTTCGAGATGTCCCAGCCGTCGGAGAGCTACCGCAACGATCATTCCAAGATGGTCGTGCAGCTGGCCCAGCCGGCGAAGGTGCGCTACCGCAGGCGGGCCTGAACCCATGGGGTGCTACCGCGTCGAGCTCGACGACGACCTCTGCCAGGGCCACGCGATGTGCGAACTGGAGGCACCGCAGGTGTTTTCCGTGCCCAAACGCGGGGTCGTAGAGATCCTTCAGGCAGAGCCACCCGACGACATCCGCGAGGACGTCGAGCGGGCGATCGAGATGTGTCCCACCCAAGCACTTTCACTGAAGGAGAAGGACTGACGATGGCATCCACACGCGCAGCCTTGGACGACTGGGTGCAGCGCTGGCTGCAGGCCAACGCGGACGCCGAGAAGGCCGGTGACTGGAAGCCGCTGGCCGACTTCTACGCCGACGACGCCACCTACGGCTGGAACATCGGGCCCAAGGAAGACGTCATGTGCATCGGCAAGGACGAAATCCGGGACATCGCACTGGGTTTGGAGATGGAGGGCCTGGAAAACTGGGTCTACGAATACCAGAAGGTGCTCGTCGACGAACAGCAGAGCGAGATCGTCGGGTTCTGGAAGCAGATCGTGAACAAGGGCGACGGCTCACGCGACGAGATCTACGGGATCGGCGGCAGCTGGTTCCGGCTCGACGACCAGCTGCTCATCGAATGGCAGCGCGACTTCTTCGACTTCGGCCACGTCGCCCACATGTTCGGTCAGCTCATCAGCTCCGGGGACCTCACGCCGACCATGCAGAAGCGCATCGAGCGCAGCGTCGCGGGCGAGAAACTGCCGGGTTACTACCCGCTCGGTCAGAGCCCCGTGCCGATCTGGTGACGATCCCACCAAGCAGTTGCTTGGGGTGGCTGTGACGCAGTTAACTAGAGGCTCTAGTCTGTGATCACATACCGAGTCGAGAGAGGTTCAGATGAAGACCAAGGGCGCTCTGATCTGGGAATTCAACAAGCCGTGGTCGATCGAGGAGATCGAGATCGGTGACCCCGTCAAGGACGAGGTCAAGATCCAGATGGAAGCGGCGGGCATGTGCCATTCCGACCATCACCTCGTTACCGGCGGCATTCCGATGATGGGCTTCCCGGTGCTCGGCGGCCACGAGGGCGCCGGCGTCGTGACCGAGGTCGGTCCCGGCGTCGAGGACATCGCGCCGGGTGACCACGTCGTGCTGTCGTTCATCCCGTCCTGCGGCAAGTGCCCGTCCTGTCAGGCCGGCATGCGCAACCTCTGCGATCTGGGCGCCGGACTGCTGGGCGGCACCGCGGTCTCCGACGGCACCCACCGCATCACGGCCAACGGCCAGCCCGTCTTCCCGATGACCCTGCTCGGCACGTTCAGCCCGTACATGGTGGTGCACCGCAGCTCGGTCGTGAAGATCGACCCGTCGATCCCCTTCGAGGTGGCCTGCCTGGTGGGCTGCGGCGTCACCACCGGTTACGGCTCGGCCGTGCGCGCCGGTGACATCCGGCCCGGTGACGACGTCGCGATCATCGGCGTCGGCGGGGTCGGCATGTCCGCGCTGCAGGGTGCGGTCAACGCGGGCGCACGCAACCTCTTCGTCGTCGAGCCGGTCGAGTGGAAGCGCGACGCAGCACTGAAGTTCGGTGCGACACATGCATATCCGGACATGGAGGCTGCGTTCGCCGGTGTCGCCGAGGTGACCCAGGGACTCATGGCCAAGCAGGTCATCGTGACCGTCGGCGAGCTGCACGGCAAGGACGTCGACAACTACGTCAACCTGACGGCCAAGGGTGGCACGACCGTCGTGACGGCCATCGGCAGCATGATGGACACCGACGTGTCGCTCAACCTGGCGATGCTCACCCTGCTGCAGAAGCGCTTGCAGGGCACCATCTTCGGTGGCGGCAACCCGCACTTCGACATCCCCCAGCTCCTGTCGATGTACAAGGCGGGCAAGCTCAACCTCGACGACATGATCACCCGGCAGTACAAGCTGGAGCAGATCAACGACGGTTACACCGACATGCTCGAGGGTCGCAACATCCGCGGCGTCATCCGCTTCACCGACGCCGACAGGTAGTCCCGTGACAACCGTCGAACAAGCGCCGGTGGCGACGGCGTCGGAGGCGTCGTGGCGGTGCGTGCAGGCCGGTGACCGCGCCGGCTGGCTCGCGCTGATGAGCGACGACGTCGTCATCGAGGACCCGATCGGCGAGGCCGTCACCAATCCCGACGGTCGCGGCATCCGCGGCAAGGAGGCGGTCGCGGCGTTCTACGACGCCAACATCGGGCCGAACCGTCTGACGGTCACGCGCGAGGCGACCTTCCCGTCGAGCTCGCCGACCGAGATCGCCTACATCCTGGTGTTGCACACCGTCTTTCCGAACGGGTTCACCGCGACCGTACGCGGGGTGTTCACCTACCGGGTCGACGACGCCGGCCTCATCACCAACCTTCGCGGCTACTGGAACATGGATGCCATGGAGTTTGGGCAGGAAGACTGAACGGCGCCGTCGTCGTCGGCGGTTCCCGGGGAATCGGGCTCGCGGTGGCCGAACTCCTGGCCGCCGACGGCGTCGGGGTGGTGATCAACGGGCGCGACGACGAGGCCGTCTCCTCCGCCGTCGCCCGGGTCGGCGGTAGCGCCATCGGCCTGCCCGGTTCGCCGGCCGACCCGAAGATCGCCGACGCGCTCGTCGCGACCTGCCTGAGTGAATTCGATTCCGTCGACGCCCTGATCAACTGTGCCGGCATCGCCGAGCCTGCGGGGTCCTCGATCCTCAACGTGACGTCGGGGCAGTTCCACGATCTGCTCGACGCGCACCTCGGCACGGTGTTCGAGACCTGCCGGGCGGCCGCGCCCGAGATGGTGGCCCGCGGCGGCGGCGCCATCGTCAACACCAGCTCGTTCGCGTTCCTCGGTGACTACGGCGGAACCGGCTATCCGGCCGGCAAGGGCGCCGTCAACAGCCTGACGCTGGCAATTGCTGCCGAGCTGAAGTCAGCCGGTGTGCGCGCCAACGTCGTGTGCCCTGGCGCAAAGACGCGGTTGTCGGAGGGGCCGGAGTACGAGGCCCAGATCGCCGATCTGCACCGGCGCGGACTTCTCGACGAGGTCAGCACCAGGGGTGCGCTCGACGCCGCGCCGCCCGAGTACGCCGCGCCGCTGTACGCGTACCTGGCGAGTGATCTGGCGAAGCACGTCACCGGCCAAATCCTGGTCGCCGCTGGCGGGTTCGTCGGCCGGTTCGACCGGCGGCCGCCCAGCGTGCTCGCCTACCGCGATCACCACGACGCGCCACCGTGGTCGCCGGCCGAGCTGGACGGTGTGCTGGGCAACCGCGGCGAGGCCTGAGAACTGGACAAGTCAGCAAAGATGCGTCATGGTCGTCTAGTGATGAACCGTTCTCCCCGATCCCTGAAGCCTCGTTTGCTGGCAGCAGCCGCTGGGCTCGCCGTGGCCGCCGCGCCGATCGCCGTCGCGCCCGCCCACGCCGACGGCGCCGACGACGCCTTCTTTGCCGCCCTGGGCGCCGCGGGCATCGGAGTCAACGAAACCGTCGCCAGGACCGTCGCACACAGCGTCTGCCCGTCGCTGAAGAAGGGCGCCAAGTCGTTTGCCTGGACGGTGTCGGGCGTGGTCGCCGGCGGCGTCCCGCGCGAGGTCGCCACCACGTTCACCGGGCTGGCCGTGCGGTCCTACTGCCCCGAGATGATCAAGTCGACGCTGGGCGTCTAACTAGCGCCGGTGCACGCCGAACACGCGGCGCAGCGCCACGAAGCGCACCAGCGTAGCCACCAGGTTCGCCACCACCAGGACCGACAGTTCGCCCACCCGGCCGATGGGCAGGTGGCACCGGTGCACCACGAACAGTGAGCCGCTGGTGATCGCCAGACCGAAGGCGAACACCACCAACCCATGCAGTTGATGTCGGGCGGCGCCGGTGGCACCGCGCACGCCGAAGGTGAAGGCGCGGTTGGCCGCGGTGTTGGCGATGGCCGTCACCAGCAGTGCGACGAGATTGGCCACCTGCGAACCCAGCACCGGATGCAGCACCAGGTACAGCAGGGCGTAGGCGAGCGTGCTCGCCACCCCCACGATGCCGAACCGGACCAGTTGGCCGACCATCCCCTTCGGGACACCGGGCACCAGCGGTTCGCGCCCGAGCGCGGCCTGCAGTTCGCGCAGCGGCAGCGCCCCGGTAGCCAGTGCGCGGCCCACCCGCCAACAACCCTTGAGGTCCTCGACCGCGGTGCGCACGACGTCGACCCGCGAATCGGGGTCGTCGATCCAGTCGACCGGCACCTCGTGGATGCGCAGGCCGGCCCGTTCGGCGATGACCAGCAGCTCGGTGTCGAAGAACCAGCCGGTGTCGACCACCAGCGGCAACAGCTGGCGGGCCACGTCGGCGCGGATGGCCTTGAAACCGCACTGCGCATCCGAGAAGCGCGCCCCCAGCATGCCGCGGAGCATCAAATTGTAACTGCGGGAGACGAATTCGCGTTTCGGACCGCGTATCACGCGGGAGGACGCCGTCAGCCGGGTGCCGATCGCGACGTCGGAGTGACCCGACACCAGCGGGGCGACGAGCGGCATCAGCGCGGTCAGATCGGTCGACAGGTCGACGTCCATGTAGGCGACCACGTCGGCGGGCGACGCAGTCCACGCCGCGTGCAGCGCACCACCGCGCCCCTTCGCACCCAGGTGCATGACGTAGACGTGCGGCAGCTCTTCGGCCAGACGTCGCGCGACGGCCAGCGTGCCGTCAGTACTTGCGTTGTCCGCCACGGTGATTCGGGCCGGATACGGCACCTCCGCGGCCAGGAACCGAGACAGCCGACGGATGCAGTCGCCGAGTGCGCGTTCTTCGTCGAACACCGGGATGACGACGTCGAGCACATAGCTCGGCTCACTGGGTCGCGACGAGGACCAGGTAAGGCCGCCGGCCTTGGTCGACTTCGCCAGGTCGGTCACGATTCCACGGTCCCGACGCAAGCTGCCACCGCTCTGCCCCGGCGCTGAGAACCGACTGTCAGCAGGTTTGCTCGACGTCCCGGGTCATCGAGCGGCCCGCAACGTCGTGCCCGTCCCCGGGCTGGCATGCTCGACCCATGGCCTCCGTCTTCACCAAGATCATCAACCGCGAGATCCCCGGTCGATTCGTCTACGAGGACGACGACGTCGTCGCCTTCCTCACGATCGAACCCATGACGCAGGGGCACACGCTGGTGGTCCCGCGCGAGGAGATCGACAACTGGCAGAGCGTGGACCCGGCGGCCTTTCAGCGCGTGATGGCGGTGGCGCAGCGCATCGGCCGCGCCGTGTCGACGGCGTTCGGCACCGAGCGGTCGGGCTTGATCATCGCCGGGCTCGAGGTGCCGCACCTGCACGTCCACGTGTTCCCGGCCCGCGACCTGGCCGACTTCGGGTTCGCCAACGTCGACCGCAACCCGTCACCGGAATCCCTCGACGAGGCGCAGACCAAGATCAAGGCCGCACTGGCACAACAGGATTGAGGTGGGCGGCCCTCCCCCCACGGCGGTCCTCAGCCCAGAGCAGCCCTCAGCCCACGGCGGCGGGCACGTCCGCGGCGGCCACGTCCGCGATCCGCGGCAGCTGCACGGTGAACCGGCAGCCGGACCCCGGCGCCGTCGTGACGCCGACCGTGCCGCCATGGGCGCTCACCAGCGAGTCGACGATGGACAGCCCCAGCCCCGAGCCACCGCTGGTGCGCGCCCGCGAGGAGTCGGTCCGGTAGAACCGTTCGAAGATGCGGTGGGCGTCGTCGCGGCTCATGCCCGGCCCCTCGTCGCACACCTCGAGGATCGCGTGGTCCTCCTCGGTGCCGACGCGGATCGAGATGCTCGCGGTCTCCGGGGTGTGCTGCAGTGCGTTCGCCACCAGGTTGCCCAGCACCTGCCGCAACCGCGCCTCGTCCCCGACGACCTCGGGGATGCCCGGCCCGTCGAACACCTCCATCGTGATGCTGCGCTTCGGCGCGATCGAGCGGGCGTCGTGCACGGCGTCGCTCGCCAGCGCCAGCAGATCGACTCGGCGTTGCTCCAGTGGCCGCTGCGCGTCCAGGCGGGCCAGTAGCAGCAGATCCTCGACCAGCAGACCCATGCGCTGCGACTCGCTCTCGATGCGACTCATCAGCAGCTCGACGTCGCGCGCGGCACCCTGGCGGTACAGCTCGGCGAAGCCGCGGATGGTCGTCAGCGGGGTGCGCAGTTCGTGGCTCGCGTCGGTGATGAAGCGCCGCATCCGGTCCTCGGACGTGCGCGCCTGTTCCGCCGACGCCTCGGACGAGGCGACCGCGCGCTGGATCTGGGCGAGCATGCCGTTCAGCGCGAGGGACAGCCGGCCGACCTCGGTGCGCGAATCACGTTGCGGGATGCGGCGATCGAGCTCGCCGGCGGCGATCGCCGCAGCGGTCTGCTCGACTTCGACCAGGGGACGCAGGCTGCGGTGCACCACGGCAAAGCCCGCGATGCCGAGCACCAGCAGCACCGCGACGCCGATGCCCACCTGCGACCACGTCAGGGCCCGCACGGTCGACGACACGTCGGACAGGTCGATCGCCACGGTGGTCAGTTCGCCGTGCAGACCCCGCACCGTCATCGCCCGCCACTGGACGTTCGAATGGTCGATGGACCCCACGGTGACCGGGACGGGACCGACGTCGTTGCTATCGGGCAGTGCGGGCTCGGCCTCGCGGTCGTTGACCGCCATCCAGATGCGGCCGTCGGAGTCGATGCCCCTGACGTAGAAGTTCGACGGTGGCCGCGCCGGGTTCGGATCCTCGATCGGGGTGGTGGGCATGCGGCGCGGCGCCTGCGCCCAGCCCCGCGAGGCGTCGAGCAGTGTCTCGTCGACGCGGTTTATCAGGCTGTGCCGCATGATCGAGGTGACGGCGATCCCGGAGGCGAGCAAACCGCAGGCCACCAGCACCAGGGTCGCTGCGACCAGCCCCACCCGAAGGGGGATGCCGCGCGCACGCAAACCTGCCATTCCCCCATTGTGCAAAAAGCGAGGCCGTTGCCGAGCGATCTCGCGCATCCAGGGTGCTTAGCGCGGCTCGCGCAGCACGTAGCCCACCCCGCGCAGCGTGTGCAGCAGCCGCTTCTCGCCGGTGTCGATCTTGCGGCGAAGGTACGACACGTAGGACTCGACGACGTTGACGTCGCCCCCGAAGTCGTAGCGCCAGACGTGGTCGAGGATCTTCGGCTTGGACAGCACCGTGCCCGCGTTGATGATGAAGTACCGCAGCAGGGTGAACTCGGTCGGCGACAGCGACACGGGTTCGCCGGCCTTCCACACCTCGTGGGTGTCCTCGTCGAGTTCGATGTCGGCGAAGGTCAGCCGCGCACTGCGGGGCTCCTCCACGCCGCGGCCGGACCGCCGCAGGATGACGCGCAGCCGCGCCACCACCTCTTCGAGGCTGAACGGCTTGGTGACGTAGTCGTCGCCGCCGAGCGTGAGGCCGGCGATCTTGTCCTGCAGCGAGTCGCGCGCGGTGAGGAACAGCGCAGGCGAGTCGATGCCGTCGGCGCGCAGCCGACGCAGCACGCCGAAGCCGTCCATGCCCGGCATCATGACGTCGAGGATCACGGCATCGGGGCGGACCTCGCGCGCCTTGTCCAGTGCGGCAGGCCCGCTCGACGCGGTGTGCACCTCGAAGCCCTGGAACTTCAGGCTCACCGAGAGCAGCTCGACGATGTTCGTTTCGTCGTCGACGACGAGCACGCGCGCTTCTGGGACCGATTCCGTGCTTGCAGCCATGGCCATGCCATCAATGTCCTCCAATTTCTGTCCATTGACGCTGCGGGGGGACTGTGAGCTTCCTGTGAGTCACTCCCGTGGCTATCTTCTCGCCGATTGCTGTGAGCCCCGCCATAGACTGAGCGCCATGAACCTCGGCAGAGCGCTCGTCGACGCGGTCACCGCGCCGGTCCGCATCGGGCTGGCCGTTGCCGACGTGGGCCTCGGGATCGCCGGGGAGACGCTGCACGTCGTCCAGCGCGGAATCGGCGACGGCACGGTCCCCACCGGGCGGTCCTCGTTCGCCCAGATGCTCGGCCTCGAAGAGGCGGTGGAGCGCGCCAATCGACTGGCCCACCTCATGGACGACGACGCCCCGCTCGGGCGCGCGCTGGCCCCCGACGGCCCCATCAACCGGTTGCTCCGCCCGGGCGGCATCGTCGATCAGCTCACCGCCGAGGGCGGACTGCTCGACCGGCTGACGGCGGAGAACGGACCCGTCGCCCGTGCCGTCGCCCCCGGCGGACTGATCGATCAGCTGACCTCGGAGGGTGGCCTCGCCGACCGGCTCACCACCGACGACGGCGCGATCTCCCGACTCATTGCGCCCGGCGGCCTGGCCGATCAACTCCTCGCCAACGACGGGCTCATCGAACGCGTGCTCCGCGAGGACGGCGTTGCCGACAAGCTGCTCTCCGAGGGCGGTCTGCTCGACACCCTGACCGCCGAGCAGGGGCCGCTGCTGAAACTCGCCGACGTTGCCGACACCCTCAACCGGCTCGCTCCCGGACTGGAGGCCCTGGCGCCGACGATCGACGCCCTGCACGAGGCCGTCATCACGCTCAGTCAGGTGGTCAACCCGTTGAGCAACATCGCGGGCCGCATTCCCCTGCCGCGGTCTCGCACACGTCGCCCCACGCCCCGGCCGGTGACCTCGCAGCGGATCGTGGACACCGACGAATGACCCGATACGATCCCTACCAGTGCCTCCTTAGCTCAGCGGTAGAGCAACGCTCTTGTAAAGCGTAGGTCGTCGGTTCAATCCCGACAGGGGGCTCCACCTCCGAGCACGGGCATGCGCTGGCGCGCTACGCCGACGCATGCCCGATACCTCTTCTCTAGCGCTGCGACCCGCCACGCTCGGCGGGCAGCGGCGGCAATTGCGAGGTGTCACCCGGGTTGGGGTTGGCCGGCGGGCGCGCGGAAGAATCTCCCGGCGCGGCCGGGGCCGACCCGCCCGACGGCGGTGGCGGCGGGGCTTGCTCGCCTGCCCCGGGTCCGCCGGGTCCTTGACCGGGTCCGCCAGGTCCCTGACCGGGGCCTTGACCGGGGCCCTGACCGGGTCCGCCGGGGCCGCCGGGTCCTTGACCGGGCGGGGGAGGCGGCGGCCCGCCGGGCCCACCCGGTCCGCCGGGTCCACCAACTCCGGGTCCCCCGGGTCCGCCGAATCCGGGTCCACCGGACGGAGGTGGCGGCGGTCCACCGGGCCCACCCGGCCCACCGGGTCCACCGGGCCCACCCGGCCCGCCGAAACCGGGTCCGCCAGGTCCGCCGGGTCCGTGGGGTCCACCCGGGCCGCCGAAACCGGGCTGGTGCGCTCCCGGCGGCGGTGGCGGACCCTGGGGCCCGTATCCGGGGCCGAACCCGGGGTCCGGCTGGTCGACGGCCGCGGTGCCGACCGTCAACGACATCATCGGGTGCGCGTCGACCGCCCAGCCGCCGAACAGGCCGACCACCAGACCGACGAGCGCAGACCCGACCGCCACCCCGACCGGGTGTTGGCGGGCGGGCGCGGTGACCGACTCCCACCGACCGCGTCGCCGCTCCGGCTCCACCTCCGGCTCGCGGGCCTGCGCCGGTTCTGCGGTTCCGTACAACTGGGCGGTGGGGGCTTCGTCGCCCTCCCTCTCACTCGAAACATCATGTGCTGCTTCGTCATTGCTCATCAGCGACTCCCATTCTCTTCGTGTGCCGATGGCCGCGACGCTAATGACGGAGGGTGAAGCCAACCTGAAGCCCGCCACATCTTCAGACTGAGTTCAGGAGGGCCACGTCAGAATGGGTGCATGGCCGCCACCTCCGACGACGATCGCCGTACGGCCCGCGTCCTCGTCGTCGAGGACTCCGATGCGATTCGCGAGATGGTCGTGGAGGCCCTCGGCGCCGCGGGGTACGTCTGCATTGGGCGCGTCGACGGCGACGGGCTCGAGGAGACGCTGGACGGACACCGCCCCGATCTGGTCGTCCTCGATGTCATGCTGCCCGGGCGTGACGGCTTCGCCCTCATGGACGTGGTGCGCAGCTGGGGTGAGGTGGGCGTCATCATGCTCACCGCACGCGACGGCCTGCCCGACCGCCTGCGCGGGCTCGACGGCGGCGCCGACGACTACGTCGTCAAGCCCTTCGAGATGTCGGAGCTGGTCTCCCGGGTCGGCGCGGTCCTGCGCCGCCGCGGCCGGCTGCCCGCCACCATTCAGGTCGGCGACCTCGTCGTGGACAGGGGCGCCGGGGTTGCCGCGCGGGCGGGCGCGCGACTCGACCTGACCGCGACCGAGCTGCGGCTGCTCGACTTCCTGCTCGACCAGCGCGGCCGCACCGTCAGTGCGAACCAGATCCTCAACGCGGTGTGGGGATACGCCTCCTACGACGACAACCTGGTGCACGTCCACATCAGCAGTCTCAGAAGGAAATTGGAGGCCCACGGCCCCCGAATCGTGCACACTGCCCGGGGCATCGGCTACCGCCTGCAGGCAGCCCGCCCGTGACCACGGGCACACCGACACCCACGCCGTCACTGCGGCGACGCGTGATCCTCGGCGCCCTCGTCCTGCTGGCGGTGCTCTTGGTGTTGCTGGGCGTCGTGATCGACCTCCTGATCGGCGCCCAGGCCCGTCGCGACATGCACGACCGGATGATGGCGGGCGTCGCCCGGGCCAATGCCCTCGTGACCGCGGGGACCCCGCCGGCGCAGGTCGCGGCCGAACTCAACGGCGGCGGCATCAGGGCCCTGCTCGTCGCCCCGGACGGCAGCACCTACGGGGATCAGTCCGTGTCAACGGATCTCACCGACGGCGCCGTCGCGCCGCTGCCCCCACCACCCCCGCCACCGGAGCCCGGGGGACCCGAACCCGGCGGACCCGAACCCGGCGGACCTGGTCCCCCGCGGCCGCCGCCACCGCCTCCCGACGCGAGCGCAACGGCCACGATCCGTCCCCTGCCCGGCGGCGGGAAGGTGATCCTGGTGGCCGACACCACGTCGACGACGAAACTGCTGCAGCAGCTTCGCATCATCCTGGTCGCCTCGGGTCTCGCCGTGCTGGTGATCGCGGCGATCGGGGTGGCGCTGGTGGTCCGCGGCGCGATGGTGCCCCTGCACAGGCTCACCGGCGTCGCGGAGTCCATCACCGGCGGAGACCGCGGACGTCGCGTGCGCCCCGACCGTCCGAGCACCGAATTAGGCCGCGCCGCAACGGCTTTCGACACCATGCTCGACGCCCTGGAGTCCTCGGAGAGCCGCGCCAGGACGGCCGCCGACACCGCCGCCAAGGCCGAATCCGCGACGCGGGCCTTCCTCGCCGACGCCGCGCACGAGCTGCGCACCCCGATCGCGGGCATACAGGCCGGCGCCGAGCTGATCGTGCAGGCGGCCAGCCAACGCGACGACGAGGAGGCCGCCGCCCAGCGGCATCGCGCCGAACTGGTGCTCACCGAAGCCCGCCAGGCCGGCCGGCTCGTCGGCGACATGCTGGACCTCAGCCGCATCGACGCGGGGCTCCCCCTGGACCTGCAGCGGTGCGACCTCGTCGCGCTGGCCGAGGCCGAACGCGATCGCAGCGCGATGCTGGCGCCCGCGATCACCGTGCGACGCGTCGGCGTCCCGTCGCTGACGATCACGGCGGATCCGAGCCGGATCGCGCAGATCCTCGCCAACGTGCTCGACAACGCCCGCCGCCACACCCCCGCCGGCGGCACCATCGACGTCGACGTGCAATCCGCCGCCGGGCGCGCCGAGGTGACCGTCACCGACACCGGACCCGGCGTGCCCGAGGGTCAGCGGTCGCGGATCTTCGAGCGACTGGTCCGCCTCGACGAGGCGCGGGCGCGCGACGGCGGCGGCGCCGGGCTCGGTCTGCCGATCGCCCGCGCGCTGGCCCGCGCCCACGGCGGCGACCTCGTCTGCGTCGCGCACGGCTCGGGCGCCCGGTTCCGGTTGTCGCTTCCGCTCGAGGGGACGCCGACCGCACGCTGACCCGCCGACATCGGCTCTCGCTGGTCCGTCCCGTCGGACCGCTACACTCCCCCGGAGCGAAGGGGGCGCCGTGGCGGAGGCTGGATTCTGGATCGTCTGGGGCATCCCCACCCGCGGGCGCGAGCGTCGGGCGCTGGAGCTGCTCAAGACCTCGACCACGGGTTATCTCGACGAGCTGCGCCGCGACGGACGGATCGAACGCCACGACGCCGCGATCCTGCGCCCGCAGAGCACCGAACTCGGCGGCTTCATCCTGATCCAGGGCAGCACCGAGCAGCTCGACGCGCTCCGGGAGGACGCGACGTTCCAGCAGTGGGTCACCCAGATCCAGCTGGTGGCCGACCGGGTGGGCATCGTCGACGCGTGGGTCAATAACGGCCTCCCGGAGGCTTACGCGCTCTACGATGAGGCCCTTCGCGCACTCGACTGACGGTTCAGCCAGGCGTCGCCCGGTAACGCGCGGGGCACGTGTGGCGAAAGCTGCGAGTGGGGCGTGTCGACCCCGTTCCACCGTCAGAAGGGCCCTGCATGGGAGCGTCCGCGTACATCGGTCGAGTGGGGACCCTGGCCGTCGCGCTGGGCGTGGGAACCGCGATCGCGACGGGATCCGGGGTGGCCGTCGCGGATTCCGCGTCGAGCCCCTCGGCCAGCTCGAGCACGTCGGACTCGAAGGCCGGCACCTCGGCCGGCTCGGACGCGAAGACCACGGGGGCGGACGCCTCGGCGTCGGGCACGGGCCAGGCCGCGAGCACCCCCGCCGAGTCGACCAGCAAGCCCGAGCCGACCACCAAGTCCGAGCCGACCACCAAGTCCGAGCCGACCACCAAGCCCGCATCCACGCCAGGCGAGTCCACCCCGGCGCCCACCTCGTCGACCAATGCACCCGCGTCGAGCACCACCTCCACGACCGTCGGCGACGGCGTCGTGGTCAGCGCGCAAAGCACGACGGGGACGTCGGGAGCGGCGCCCAGCGCCACCCCAGACCCCACCCACGAGCCGACGCCCACGCCCACGCCCACGAAGGCAGCCGAGTCGAAGACCACCCACCCGACCGCCACCACGCCGGCGGCCACCACCCCCGCGGTCACCACCCCCGCAGTCACCGCAACGAAGACCACCGCGGCGTCGCCCTCGCCAACCCCCAAGGTGCAGAACACGATTGCGGCCCAGTCCGCGGCCGCCGCCGACGTGGCCGTCGCCCAGTCGATCTCGATACCGACGGCCGCCGTCGTCCTCACCCCCGCGCCGGCACCGAGGGTCGCGCTGCCGACCCCGCTCGAGGTCGTGCGCGGCGTCGTGTCCACGGTCGTGGGTTGGGCGCTGGGCCCGCTCCTCGGGTCGGGGCCCGCCGCGCCGCCCGCCCCGCCGCTGGCGTGGTCGCTACTGGCCTTCGCGCGGCGCGAGTTCGACGACTTCGTCACCGCGGTGACCGGCCGGACCACCCAGGTGTCGGCGCCGACGCTGACGCTGGCCGCTGCGACGACCGCCCTGGCGCAGGCGGCGGTCAACCTGCCCGGCTTCCCGCTGCCGGGCGCGCAGTTGAGCCCATCGACGCAGTTCGTCCAGTGGCTCACCGGCAACTACCAGACCGGCAACCCGCTGATCGCGAACACGTTGAGCCGTTTCGGGATCGACGGCACCGACGTCGGCGTCACGTGGGACAACGGGATGGTCGACGATCCGAGCACGCCGTACGACGAGCACCAGGTGCTGATGGCGTTCGGCGACACGTTCAGCGGCCCGAACATGACCGGCAACTGGCGCTTCAACGTGCTGCTGCGCAGCGCCGACACCGATCTGTCCGACGGGGAGACCATCCCCAACGGAGAGTGGTTCAACGGCAACATGTTTGGCGGTACCCCGCTGAGCAGCCCCACCACCGCCCGCCAGATCATCCACCCCGATGGCTTGCCCGCCGGCATCACGCTGATCCCGACGGCGGGCGTCTCGATCCCCACGCCGGGCACCCAGTTCGGCGTCACCCAGTACCTGAACTTCATGTCGGTGACGAACTGGGGCGCCCCCGGCACGTGGACGACGAACTACTCGGCGATCGCGTACTCGACCGACAACGGCGAGAACTGGACCGTCGCACCGTCGTCGGTCCGCTACAACGATCCCTTCAGCGGCAACGCCAAGTTCCAGCAGGGCGCCTTCGTCCGGCCCGGCGACGGCTACGTCTACAGCTACGGCACGCCGAACGGCCGCCAGGGCGCGGCCTACGTGTCCCGCGTCGCGGAGAAGGACATCCTCGACACGACCAAGTACGAGTACTACAACAAGGGCTCGGCGGGCGGCTGGTTCGGCATCGGCGCCGTCAAGGCGGGCTGGTACAAGAACCAGCCCGCGAAGGCGTCGGCGATGTTCGGCCAGAGCAGCGGCGCCTGCGGTGTCGCGACGCCGGGCACCCAGGTCAGCGAGATGTCGGTGCAGTACAACAAGCTGCTGAACAAGTACGTGGTCCTCTACGGCGATCAGTTCAACAACATCGTCATGCGGACGTCGGACACCCCGCAGGGCACCTGGTCGGCGGCGAAGGTCCTGATGGCACAGCAGTCCGGCGGCATCTACGCCCCGATGATGCACCCGTGGTCCCCGTCCACGATGGGCACGGGCACCGACCTGTACTGGAACCTGTCGCTGTACTCGGAGTACAACGTCATGCTGATGAAGACCGATCTGACCAAGGTGTAGGCGGCGAATCGTGAAGTGCTCGTTGGTGATTGGCGCTGCGGTGGCCGCGCTGCTGGCGTCGCCGTCCGGGGCGGCCCGCGCCGACCCCCTGCCGCCGGCCCCCGACGCACCGTGCGCCGCCGACGTCGACGGTGCGCTGACGTGGCCCGTCGGCGCCAAGGCGCCCCTCGGATGCGCCGACGGACGATGGGAACCGGTCACCGATCCCTACCCGATCAGCGCGAAGTGGGCGAGCTACGGCCCGTCGATGACGCTGCACGGCCAGGGCAGGCCCAACCCCAACCTCCTCTCGGGTGTCTGGACCGCCACCCCGTTGAGTCCCGAAAGTGCTTGCAGTGCAACGCAATCTGCCGTCATCCCGGGAAGTCCGACGGTGGGTCCGCCACGGGTCGACCGGGCCGCGGCCGGTCAGCCGCTGTCGTTCGACGTGGTGCCGGTGCTCTTCACCATCGAGATGAGCGGCGACTGTCTGTGGCAGCGCGCCGACTAGGTCCCACCGCTCGGGCCCGAGCCCCGATCGGTCGACGCACCTAGACTCGACTACGTGCGCGACGTGCTCGACGAGCTGCTCTCGGTGTGGCGGGCCGGAGGGACCGCCGGCCTGGCCACCGTCGTGCGCACGATCGAATCCGCCCCTCGCACGGCGGGCGCGGCGATGGTGGTCTCCCCCAGCGGTTCGGTGGCGGGCTCGGTGTCCGGCGGCTGCGTCGAGGCCGCGGTGTACGAGCTGGCCAACGACGTGGTGCAGACCGGAACGCCGCAGCTGCAGCGCTACGGCATCACCGACGACGATGCGTTCGCCGTCGGGCTCACCTGCGGCGGCATCATCGACGTCTTCGCCGAACCCGTCTCCCGACGCACGTTCCCCGAGCTGGACGCGGTGGCGCAAGCCATCGCCGCGGGCCGACCGACGGCGACGGCCACGGTGATCGGACATCCCGACGCCGACCGCGTCGGGCGCCGGATCGTCCTCGACGAGACCGCCGCCGCGGGTTCGCTGGGCTCGCGCAGGGCCGACGACGCCGTCGTCGACGACGCCCGCGGACTGCTGGCCGCGGGCCGGACCACGGTGCTCACCTACGGTCCCGATGGCGAGCGTCAGGGCGACGGGATGGCGGTCTTCGTCGCGAGCTACGCACCCCCGCCGCGGATGATCGTCTTCGGCGCCATCGACTTCGCCGCCGCGCTCACCCGGCAGGCCGCGCTGCTCGGCTACCGGGTCACGGTGTGCGACGCCCGGCCGGTCTTCACGACGCAGGCCCGCTTCCCCACCGCCGACGAGATCGTCGTCGACTGGCCCGACCGCTACCTCGCCGCCCAGCAGGCCATGGGCGCCATCGACGCGCGCACCGTGATCTGCGTGCTGACCCACGATCCCAAGTTCGACGTGCCGGTGCTGTCGGTGGCGCTGCGCCTGCCGCAGGTCGGGTACGTCGGCGCGATGGGATCGCGCAAGACCCACGTCGACCGGCTCGACCGGCTGCGGCTGGAGGGGCTGACCGACGCGCAGATGAGTCGGCTGGCCAGTCCCATCGGACTCGATCTCGGCGCTCGCACCCCGGAGGAGACGGCGGTGTCGATCGTCGCCGAGATCATCGCCAAACGCTGGGGCGGTGGCGGCCGTCCGCTGGCCGAGGTGGACACGCGCATCCACCGCGGGTGACGGCGGGTCGGGTCGGGTCGGTCAGCCCGTCACGCCGCGCAGGCCGTCGGCGCCGAACACCGGTTCGAGCATCGAGGAGTAGTCCGGTCCCCGGCGCAGTTGCTGGCCGCCGTCGACGTTGATGACCTGCCCGGTGATCCAGCTCGCCGCGTCGCTGAGGAGGAACACCGCGGCGGCCGCGACGTCGGTGACCTCGCCAACCCGCGGCAGCGGGGTGTTGATGCGGTAGTCCTCGCTGAGCTCGGGTGAATCCAGCACCAGCGCCACGAGATCGGTGCGGATGAGACCGGGGCGGATGGAGTTGACCCGCACCCGGGACGCCCCGAGTTCGTCGGCGCCCAGCTGCACGAGGTGATCGATGCCGGCCTTGCTGACGCCGTAGGCGCCGAACCAGCGGTGGGTGTTGCTCGACGCGATCGACGAGATGGCGACGAACGAACCGCCGCCGGTGCGCACCATCTCCTTGGCGCTGTGCTTGAGCACGTACATGCTCCCGTTGACGTTCAGGTCGACGGTGCGGCGCCACGCCTCGGAGTCGACCTGGGTGATCGGGCCGATCGTCTCGGATCCGCCCGCGCAGTGCACGACGCCGTTCAGCCTGCCGTGCCACGCCGTGGCGGCCTCCACCATGGCGCTCACCTCGTCCTCGTGGGTGACGTCGGCGGGTTCGTAGCGGACCTCGCCGGCTCCGTCGGGGGCCTGCGCCGCGATCTCGTCGCGCGCGGCCGCGAGGCGGTCGGCGTTGCGGCCGACCAGCATGACGTCACCGCCGGAGGCGACGACCGCGGCGGCCACGCCCTTGCCGATGCCGCTGCCACCGCCGGTGACGATGATGGTGCGATCCGCCAGCGAAAGATGCATCGTTGCCCCTCGAGGAAAACTAGAACACGTTCTCGTAATGGAACCACGGCGGTCCTCGGGGGGCCAGCGAGGGTGGCTCGCCGTCACAGCCGCCGCGAAGTCAGCTCCCAGAAACCGTACGACCGCACCACTTCTTCGCGCGAAGACCGCTGCCATCGGCGCTCATCAGCGTATTGTCACCTGTGTAAGGACCAGCCCGTGACGGCTCACCCAAGGGAAGGCGTGGCGATGACTACCCGGACGACACCCCGACAGACCTCATCCCGACGACTGCTCCTCGCCGGCGGCTTCGCCGTCGCGATCGCGGCCGCCCCCGCCGCCGCGCTGTTCTCCGGGACGCCCGCGGCGCCCACCTTCGGGGCGTGCGTCAACGGCGAGACCGCCGACACCTACACCAACGTCTGCACCCCGGACCTCGTGCCCAACTCGTCCTCGCTGCCCGCCGTCGACGGCATCCCGTGTACGGGCGGCAACTCCGGGCAGTGCATCGGCCTGTCCGAGAACGCTCCGCAGTACCAGGCGCCCAACTCGACGATCGGGTCCAGCCCCACCGTCCACGGCTCCACCGACTAGCTGCTCGCTCCGACACGCACCCAGTGAACTAGCGGTATCTGCGCAGAGCGCTGCCAGCTTCCGTACGATCCCCGCATGTCGCTCTCCGGATCTTCCGTCCGCCGCCTCCTGATCGCCGGCGCATTCATGCTCGCCGTCTCCGCCGGGCCTGCTATCTCGGCGCTCGCCGCCCCATCCGCGCCGCTGGCCGACTGCGCGGTCGGCGAGGACGCCGACGCATACACGGGCGAATGCGTGCCGTTCGCCGTCCCCAACTCGCCGGCGCCGTTCACGACCACCGCGGCCAACCCCGACGTGCCCGAGGTCGACGGCGTCCCGTGCACCGGCAGCGACTCCGGCGCGTGCATCGGGCTGGCCGAGGACGCCCCGCAGTACGTCGCGCCCGAGTCGACCATCGGGTCGAGTCCCACCGTCACGGGCTCGACGAACTGACCCGCTGAGCGGGCAACCTGCCGATCTGGTGCGGATTTCCTGCAACGTCCCTAGAATTCCCTGGACGGGGCGTCAATTATCGGCGTACCTTCCCGCGATCTCGAGAAAGCGTGACCATGGCGCACTGTGACATCTCCCTACGACGCATGATCCTCGCCGGCGGCTTCGCGCTGGTGCTCGCGGGCGGACCGGCGGTGGTCGCGCTGTCGACGCCGGCGATCGCGGGCGCCGTGACGTCGTGCCAGCCGGGCGAGGAGGAGGACCTCTACTCGGGCGCCTGCCTGCCCCACACCGCGCCGAGTTCGCCCGCGGGCGGCGGCTCGGCGGTCGACCCGATCCCGGGTGGTTCGCTGTCGGCGGTCGACGGCGTGCCGTGCACGGGTGGCGACACCGGCAAGTGCATCGGACTGCAGGAGGACGCGCCGCAGTTCCAGCAGCCCCCAACGAGCATCGACGGCCAGTAGCGGCGATCGGACCAGGCGATTCGACGAGTCGCCTAGAGTTGATGCCATGGCTGCCAAACCAGATCCCGCCGAAATCGGCGACGTCGAACCACTCGCCGACAGCACGGCCCGTCAGGCGCGGCGCGTCGTCGCCGCCTACGCGACCGACGCCGACGAATGCCGGGTCTTCCTGTCGATGCTCGGCATCGGACCGGCGAAACTCGAGGCATAGGTGAATCCGGAGGAAGGCCAACCAGCTGACTCCGGGATCTCCGGCTCCGACGACACCGAGGGCGGTAACTCCGACTTCGTGGTGGTCGCCAACCGGCTGCCGATCGACATGGTGCGCCTGCCCGACGGCAGCACCGACTACAAGCGCAGTCCTGGCGGCCTCGTGACGGCGCTCGAACCCTTGCTGCGCAAGCGGCACGGCGCCTGGATCGGCTGGCCCGGGATCACCGACGGCGACGAAGAACCGATCTTCGAAGACGGGCTCGAGATGCGCCCGGTGCGCCTGTCGGACGACGACTTCGCCGAGTACTACGAGGGTTTCTCCAACGCGACCCTGTGGCCGCTCTACCACGACGTGATCGTCAAGCCGGTGTATCACCGCTCGTGGTGGGACCGCTACGTCGAGGTGAACCGTCGCTTCGCCGAGGCCACCGCCAGCGCAGCCGCGCACGGCGCCACGGTGTGGGTGCAGGACTACCAGTTGCAGCTGGTGCCCAAGATGCTGCGCATGCTGCGCCCGGACCTGACGATCGGCTTCTTCCTGCACATCCCGTTTCCCCCGGTCGAGCTGTTCATGCAGATGCCGTGGCGCACCGAGATCATCGAGGGCCTCCTCGGCGCCGACCTGGTGGGCTTCCATCTGCCCGGCGGCGCGCAGAACTTCATGATCCTGGCCCGACGGCTCGTCGGCGCCAACACGTCGCGGGCCAGCGTGGGCGTGCGCTCCCGGTTCGGTGAGATCCAGGTCGGCTTCCGCACGGTCAAGGTCGGTGCGTTCCCCATCTCGATCGACTCCGACGACCTCGACGCCAAGGCGCGCCACCGCGACGTCCGTCAGCGCGTCAAGGACATTCGCGCGGAGTTGGGACATCCGCGCAAGGTGCTCCTCGGCGTGGACCGGCTGGACTACACCAAGGGCATCGACGTCCGCCTGCATGCGTTCTCCGAGCTGCTCGACGAGGGCCGCGTCGACGCGAGCGACACCGTGCTCGTCCAACTGGCGACCCCGAGCCGGGAGCGCGTCGAGAGCTACAAGGCCATGCGCGAGGACATCGAGCGCCAGGTCGGTCACATCAACGGCGAGTACGGCCAGGTCGGGCATGCGGTCGTGCACTACGTGCACCGGGCGCTGCCGCGCGACGAGCTCATTGCGTTCTTCGTGGCGGCCGACGTCATGCTGGTGACTCCCCTACGCGACGGCATGAACCTCGTCGCGAAGGAGTACGTCGCCTGTCGCAGCGACCTCGGCGGTGCGCTCGTACTGAGCGAATTCACCGGCGCCGCAGCCGAACTGCGCCAGGCGTATCTGACCAACCCGCATCACCTCGACGGGGTGAAGGACGCGATCGAGGCGGCGCTGACGCAGTCGCCCGAGGAGGGCCGCCGCCGCATGCGGGCGATGCGCCGTCAGGTGCTGGCCCATGACGTCGACCGGTGGGCCCGCTCGTTCCTCGACGCCCTCACCGCGACGAAGGACACCGTCAGATCGGAGTGATGTCCTGGATCCGCCAGTCCCGGCCGACCTTCTGGTAGTCGACCCGCAGGCGGCTGCCGTCGTAGAGCGGCTGCTTGGTCTTGTCGGTGAGGGTGCGGTTCATGAACACCATCACCGAGCCCGACGTGCGGTGTGCGGCAAGCATTCCCACGCCGACGACGTTGACCTGGCTGACGATCTGGCGGTCCTTGGCCGCGGGCACCACGTTCTTGGTGGTGTCCTCTTCGTACTCGCGACGGAAGTCCGGGGTCAGCAGTTTGGCGGCGTCGATGCGGCTGCGCTCGATGGTCTGGTAGTCGAAGCCCAGGATCATCGGAATCTGCTGGGCCGCCAGCCCCGGTAGCTCGGCGCTGGTCTCCTGAGCGCCGACGCGCTCGACGCGGTTCCAGTACAGGATGCCGCCGACGCCGCTCAGCACCACGAACGCCAGCGCGAGCAGCGCGCCGACGAGCACCACCAGCCTGGACTGCAGGCGGCCCATCAGTTGCCTCCGTCGGGATACTTCAGGTCGTAGCCGGTCATGCGGCCGTTGTCGTCCTCGTGCACGATGACCCGGAGCCGGTAGGGCTTGGAGGGCGCGTTCACGCCGTCGATGTTGGTGACGGTCACCCGCACCGAGACCAGCACCGAGGCGTTGTCGGCGGTCTCGTCGATCTTCTCCAGTGCGGCGCCGTTGATGACGGCCTCCGAACTGGCGTTCGTGTCGTGGAAGATGGCCTTGAGGTTGTCGACGTTGTTGCCCTGGCTCATCATGTCGCGCAGCGGTCCGCTGAGGCCGTCGACGAACCGGTTCACGCTCTCGTCGATGGTGTTTTGGGTGTAGCTGAACATGTTGACCACGGTCTGCGACGCCGTGTCGACGAATCGCTGATCCCGGGCGGTGGCCGCCTCGGCGTGCCGCTGCTGCACCAGGAGCAGAGCGACCAACCCGCCGATGACCGCGACGAGGACGGCGGTGCTGCCGACGCCCAGCGCGGCCACCAGGGCGCCGTGGGACCGGCGCCGCGGCGGCGGCCCAACGGGTTTGGCGGGACGCACCCGCACGACCGCGGGTGAGTCGACGACCACCTGCGTCGGCGCCTCGGGCACGACGCCGGTGGCCGGGCCCGCGGCCCGCGACGCCCGCCTGCGCGGGGCAGTCTTCGTCCCCGAATCGGGTGTCTCACTCACTTACGCCTGCCTCGGATCCAACATCAGGTCGACCCACGTCTCTGCGGAGTTGACCTTGTCCATGCCGCTGGCGTAGACGCCCGTTCCCCCCGCGGGGTCGACGAATACGCCGGTCTTGGAATCGTACGTCGTCGTGGCGGGAGCGCTCGCCTGCGGCGGCGTCCCGTCGGCGGGCGCCGGCGGCACGTCGGCCGGTGCCGGAGCTGGTGCAGGAGCCGGAGCGGGCGCCGGGGGTGGCGGGGCGTCGGGCGCGGGTCTGCCGTAGGGCGGCACGATCTGGTCCGGCGGCGCGTCGAACGGGTGCGGCGGCGGCGGTGGCCCCGGGTCACTCGGCGGGTAGGGCAGCGGGAACGGCGCATTCGGCGCCGGGCCCGGGCCGGGTGCGACGCCGGGCGGCAGCTGCACCACCGGTGGTCCGGGGTCGTAGTCCGCACCCGGTGGGATCATCGGAAACTTGTTGGGCGGGGTGATGTTTCGGTCATTGGTGACGGGCGTGCTGCCGTACGGGACCGGCGGACCGCGCCACGGGTTGCTGCCCAGCGGTACGTACCCGCGGGGGTCGCGGCACAGCTGAATCGTCGGCGCCCGGCGGCCGGGGAACTCCTGGCAGGGATAGTTGCGTGCGCCGCGCACCACGGACGGATCGTTCTGGGCGGCCTTGCAGTAGAGGTCCGTCGGCAGGTCGCGCAGCGTCGTGTCGGCGGGCGTCCTGATCAGCGGCGGGGGGATGAACCCGACCGAGCAGGGCGGCGGATCGCCGAGGTCGACCTTGAAGTCGAGCTTGCCGCCCTCGTCGGTGGGCACGCCGCCCGCCACCGTGTTCAACGCGGCGAGCAGGGCGGGGAAGATGACCAGGGCCTGCTCGATCGACTTGTGGTAGATCACGCCGATGCGGCCGACGTTCGCGAGGTTGGCCGCCAGCACGGGGAAGCTGGGCCGGATGCCCTCGAACGTGGTGTCGGCCGCCTGCGCCGCACCCGGCGCGGTCTGCAGCACCGAGCGCAGCTGCGGATCGGCGTGGGTGACCTCGGTGGTGAACCTGGCCAGCCCGTCGGCGAGTGACTTGACGTCGTCACCGCTGCGGATCTGGGCGTCGAGGAAGGGACCGGCCTGGTCGATCAGCTGGTTGATCTGGCCGGAGTTGGCGTTGGCCTCGTCGACGATCAGCCGGGTCGACTGGATGATGCGCGACAGCTCGGGCCCGGATCCGTTGAACGCCTTGAACGTCTCGCGCAGCAGATCCTGCAGGCGGCTGTTCCCGACGCTGTTGACCAACGAATTCGCTTGCGTCAGAAGGTCGTCGATGTCCTGACCGATCGCGGTGCGGTCCAGGCCGATGTTCGCGCCGTCGGCCAGCATTCGCTTCGAGGGGTCGGCCGGGGGCACCAGGTCGACGTACTGCTCACCGACGGCGGACACGCTCTTCACGGTGGCGGTGACGTTGTCGGGCACCGGCGTGTCGGTGTTGAGCCGCATGGTGGCGACCACGGCGTCCTTGTCGAGGCCCACCTGCTCGACGCGTCCGATGGTCACGCCGCGGTAGGTGACGTTGGCGTTCTGATAGAGCCCGCCGCCCGCCTTGAAGTCCGCCGTCACGCGGTAGGCCCCGAGACCGACCGCCGCGGGCAGGTGCAGGTAGAAGGTGGAGATCAGGCCGACGCAGATCACCGTGACGATCGCGAAGATCGTCAACTGGATGCGGGTGAGACGGTCCAGCACTAGGGCTTCCCCCCGTCGTGCTGGGTCGCCGTGCCCGGCGGGATCTTGAACGGATCGGCGGCCTGTCCGGACAGATTCGCCATTGCCCCGGTGAGGAAGTCGGGCGGGTTGACGACCTCGTCGAGGTGCTTCATGTTCGGGTCGAGGCCCTTGGAGGTGGTGAACACCGACTCACCCGTGCGGCGCACCGTGAGGTCGAACGTCACGAACACGTTGAGGTAGTCACCGCGCACCGCGTTGCGCAGGTACTTGTAGTGGAACGGGAACGTCGGGAGGAACTCGAGGTCCTTGATGAAGTCGTCGGCATTGTCGTTGAGCGCCTTGATGACTGGATACAGGTCCTTGAAGTCGGCCGCGAAGTCGTCCTTGATGCCCGAGAGCACGTGGGCACCCACGTTGGCGAAGGTCCGCAGGGCGGTGAACGCGTCGACGATGTTGGTGCGGTTGTCGTTGAGCACCTTGAGCGCGGCGGGCAGGCTGTCCAGCGCGCGCCCGAGGCTGTCCTTGCTCTTGGCCAGGATTCCGGCGAAGCGGTTCAGCCCGTCGAGAGCGGAGATGATGTCACCGGTCTGCTGCTCGAGGGACGTGGTCAGCTCGGCCAGCCGCGGGATGAGGTCGGCGAACTGTCCGGAGCGGCCGGCGACGGCCGCGAACGTCTCGTCGGTGATGTCTTGCAGCGCACCGAGATTGCCCTTGTTGACCACGACACCGAGGGACGACAGCACTTCCTCGGTGGTGGGATAGCGACCGGCCCGCTCGAGGGGGATGTTCGAACCGTCGCGCAGCCTGCCGTCGGGCGGTTGGTCCACCGGCGGCGCGAGGTCGATGTGCTGTGACCCCAGCAGCGAGGTCTGGGCGACCTTCGCGGTCGCGTTGGCGGGCAGGTCGACGCTGCCGTTCAACGACACCTTGACCGCCGCATAAAAGCTGCCGTCGGGCTTCTGCCGGGCCTCCACGCCGGACACGCTGCCGACGGTGACGTCGTCGACCATGACCGGCGAGTTCTGCGGCAGCGTCGCGACGTCGGGCAGCTCGACGGTGACGGTGTAGGAACCGCTGCCGTGCCCCTCGGTGCCCGGCATGTCCAGTGAGTTGAGGCCACCGAAGGCGCAGCCGGCCAGCAGCACCGCGCCGGAGCCGATGACCACGGAGTTGCGACCGAGGCGTAACGCCGTGCGCGACAACGATTTCGGCATCAGTTACCTCCCGACTCGGCAGGCAGTGGCGCGGCCGGCGGCGGGGCGGCGGCTGGCGGGCCGGCGGCGGGGCCCGGGTCCGGCGCGGGTCCCGGCAACGGTCCGGCACCGTCGGGCGGGGTGCTGTACCCCATCTGCGGCGCACCCGCCTGCGACACCTGACCCGGTATCGGGGGCGGCGGCAGCAGCAGGTCACTGATCCGACCGTCGGGTCCGATGGTCGGCGGCGTCACGCCGGGCGCGGGCTGCCACTGCAGGTACGGCACGGGCGTCTGGGCCTTCGCCTCGGTCGCGGGGGTGTCGTAGATGATCTGGCCCTTGTACGCCGTGATGCTGTTGATCGGATGGAACAGGATGGGCGGGTAGTTCACGGCAAGGCGCTTGAACACCGGGCCCATCCGCTCGCGGCAGATCTCCGCGCGCTTGTAGTTGTCCGGTGACGCGCCGACGTCGAACGTGCCGCCGCAGATGAACTGCACCGGGTTGGCGAAGTTGGGCAGCGACAGCAGGCCGCCGACGGTGCCCTGCGCGGGGTTGTAGATGTTGTAGAAGTTCGCCAGCCCATTCGGCGTGATGTGCAGGATCTGCTCGATGTCGTCGCTGTGCTCGGTCAGGATGTTGGTGAAGTCGGTGAGCTTGCCGATCTGGGCGATAAGGGCCTGATTGTTCTGGTTCAGGAAACCCCTGACGTCGACGAGCGCCTGATTCAGCGCGCCCAGCGTCTGGTCGAGGTCCTTGCCGCTGTCGGCGAGCACCTGCGACACCGAGGCGACGTGGTTGGTGAACTGCACGATCTGCTCGTTGCTGTTGGACAGTGCGTTGACGAGCACCTGCAGGTTGCGCACCGTGCCGAACAGGTCGGCGCGGGAATCGCCGAGGCGGCCCGCCGTCTGGGACAGTTCGCGCAGCGCATTGCGGAACGAGTCGCCGTTGCCGTCGAACGTGTCGGCCGCCTGGTTGACGAAGGCGGCCAGCGGACCCTGCAGGTCGCCCTGCTGAGGACCGAGCGACGCACTCAGTTCGGTCAGCTGCTTCTTGACGTCGTCCCACTCGACGGGCACGCCGGTGCGGTCGAGGCCGATCTGGGCGCCGTCGGCCATCACCGGGCCGTTGGTGTAGGCCGGGGTGAACTGAATGAACCTGGCCGACACCAGGTTTGGCGCGATGATGATCGCGCGGGCGTCGGCGGGCAGCTTGACCCCGCTGTCGACGTCCATCGTGACCTTGACGTCCTCCGCCCGCGGTTCGATGGAGCGGATCTTGCCGACCGGCACGCCGACCACCCGGATGTCGTCACCCGGGTAGAGGCCCACCGTGGACGGGAAGTACGCGGTGACCTGGTGGCTCTTGGCCTGCGGCCACACCAGGTACGCGCCACCCAGCAGCCCGACCACCAGCATCGCGATGACGGCGATGCGCAGCACCCGGGGGGTCGACGACGGCGAACTGTGTTGGCTCATGGCGACTTCGGCCTAATGATCAGGCGCTCGGAGATGAACCCGCGCAGATAGTCGGCGAGGCTGTCCGGCAGCTTGCCCGGCTGGAAGTACGTGTCCAACAGCACTTCCGACAGCGTCGCGGGTGGCAGTCCGTAGAGGTTGATCTGGAAGCCGGGACCCGATCCGACGACCTCGCCGAGGGCCGTCGCGTAGGGCGGCAGGCGCTTGAGCGCCTCGCCGATGTGGTCGCGGCGCGCCAGCAGGTCGTCCAGGACCGCATTCAGCTTCTGCAGGGCCGGGTTGAACTCGCGCTTGTTGTCGGCCACGAAGCCCGAGAGCTGTTGGGAGACACCCTGAATCCCACCGATGAGCTCGCTGAGCGCCTGCCGCCGCTCGTCGAGTGCGGCGAACAGCTCGTTGCCGTCGGTGATCAGCTGGTTGACCTGACCGGCCCGCTGGGCGAGGGTGTCGGACACCTTCTTGGCATGGGCGAGCAGCTGTTCGAGCGCTTCGTCGCGCTTGTTCAGGCTGCGCGACAGACCCGCCACGCCGTCCAGGGCGCCGCGCAGCTCGGGCGTCGCGTCGTGCAGCGTGTCGGTCAGCGTCTGCAGCGCCTGCTCGAACCTCGGCTTGTCCAGCTCGCCGGCGTTCTCGCCGAGATCCTGCAGCGCGGTGTTGAGGGTGTACGGAGTCGTGGTGCGGCCCAAGGGAATCACCGTCGAGCTGCCCGCGCCCTTCGGAGCCACCGACAGCGACTTCTGCCCCAGCACGGTGTCGGTCTTGATCGACACCAGCGACTGGTCGCCGACGCGCACCTTGCGATCGACGGTGAAGTTCACCTTGGCCGAAGCGCCGGCCAATTCGATCGAGGACACCTTGCCGACCTTGATGCCCGACACGCTGACGTCGCTGCCGGGGGTGATGCCACCCGCGTCGGTGAAGTACGCGACGTAGTTCTTGCCCTGCGGCCAGAACGGCAGACCGGTGTAGCCGAACGACACCAGCACGAGGCACGTGACCAGGGCGATGCCGAAGATTCCGGTGCGGACGGGATTGCCTTCGCCGGGTTTAGCCATTGTCGGAACACCTCCCCTTCGACGGATCGGGCGGCCCACCGAACGGGATCAGGATGTCACTGCCCGCCGGGCCGTTGATCTTGATCCGGATCGAGCAGTAGTAGATGTTGAAGAACGACCCGTAGGCGCCAAGGGCGTTAAGCCGCAGATAGTTCTCGGCGAGCGGCTCGATGACCTTGTTGACGTCGGCCTTGCGCTCGTCCATCCGCTGGGCGAACGGGCGGAGGTTCTCGATGACGCCCTGCACCGGTCGGCGGCCGTGGAGCAACAGGTCGGTCAGATCGCTGGTCGCCGAGGCCAGCGGCGGGATGGCGCCCGCGATCGGGTCGCGGTTCTGGGCGAGGCCGGTGATGAGCTGCTGCAACTGGTTGACGCTGGAGTCGAACTGGGCGCCCTTGGCGTCGATCGTGCCGAGCACCGCATTGAGGTTGTTGATGGTGTCGCCGATGAGCTGGTCGCGCGCCGAGAGGTCCTGAGTGAACGACGACGTGCTGGCCAGCAGCGTGGCCAGCGAGCCGCCCTGCCCCTGCAGCAGCTCGATGATCGCGTTGCTGACCTCGTTGACCTTGTTGCCGTCGAGACCCTTGAGCACGGGACGCAGACCGCCGAGCAGCGCGTCGAGGTCCAGCGCCGGCTGCGTGTTCGACTTCGGAATGGTCGCACCGACCGGCAGCTTGCGCAATTCGCCTGGGCCAGAAGTGATTTCGAGGTAGCGATCACCGACCAGGTTCTGGTAGCGCACCACGGCCCGGGTGGAGGTGTAGAGCTGATAGCGGTCGTCGACGTCGAACGTCACGTCGACGGTGTTGTCGGGGTTGAGGTCGACGCCCTCCACCGAACCGACCGGCACCCCGGCGATCCGGACGTCCTGGCCCGGCTTGAGCCGCGACGCCTCGGTGAACGTGGCGTGGAACGTGCGACCCGACGCGAAGCGGAACTGGCCGAACACCACCACCAGGCCCGCGGCCACCAGCAGCATGACGACGGTGAAGATGCTGACGTTGAGGAGCGTGCGATCGCGCTTCATCAGTAGTCATCCCTTTCCGCGTAGGCGCCGTGGAACAGGAACTGCAGCGTGGACGGAGCGTCGAACTGCAGCTCGGTGTTCGGCTGGAACGGGACGTAGGCGTTGTCGGTGACGAGGAACGGCGTGTGGTACCACGACCCGCCGTACTGCTTGCTCGGCACGTCGGGCAGGCCCCGGCAGTTGGGCCCGCCGGACGCATTGACCATGGGCAGGCTCTCCGGGTAGGTGTACGCCGGTGCGCCGGGCAGGAAGTTCGACGCGACGAACAGGCCGGGCCGGATGCCGCCGATGATCGGGGCGAAGCGGTCGACCGCGATCGACGTGCCCTTGAGGATGCACCCGATCTCCGGTGAGTAGTCACCCGCCACCTTGAGCGGGGCCCGCAGTCGCTGGACGGCGGCGATCAGGTCCTCGGCGCCGGGCTGCAGCGTCGCGGTGCCGTTGTTGGCCAACCCGGTCGCGGCCAGCAGCGTGGCGTTCAGGTTGTCCTGCTGATCGACGAGGGTCTTGCTGATGGTGGGCAGGTTGTCGAACACCGTCACCAGATCGGGTGCGGCGTCGGCATAGACGTTGCCGACCTGGCCGGTCTGCTGGAAGACCTGCTGGAGCTCGGGCAGCTTCGGGTTGAACTTCTGCAGGAACGTGCTCAGCCCGGACAGCGACGCGCCGAGGTCGTCGCCGTTGCCGCGCAGACCTTCGCCCAGCGCACTGAGCGTGGCGTTGAGGTCGATCGGGTCGATCTTCTGCAGGGTGTCGGTGAGCGACTGGAAGAGCGTGTTGACCTCGAGTTGCACGTCGGGCGCGGCGACCTGGGTGCCCGGCCGCAGCGAGCCGCCCTCCGGTTGCTCGGGGGTCAGGAACTCCACCGACTTGGCGCCGAACACCGTGGTGCTCGCGATGCGCACCTTGGCGTTGGCGGGCACGTAGCGCAGCTCGCTGCTGTCGACCGACAGCGTCAGCTTCGCGCGGTCGCCGGCGTAGTCGATCGCCGACACCTTCCCGATCTGGATGCCGCGGTACTTGACCTTGGCGTCGGTCTCCATCACCAGGCCGGCGCGCGGCGCGGTCACCGTGATGGTGTCGGTGGGGGTGAAGGCCGCGGTGTAGGACAGGTAGGTGAAGACGACGGCGACGAGCAGCACGGCCGCGAGGATCGCCGCGGCGATCCGCACGTGACTGCGCTTGGCGTCACCCATCTCTCGACCCTTCTATCCGGACAGGTTGAAGTTGCCCGACGCGCCGTAGACGGCCAGGGAGATGAACAGGGTGATCGTGACGACGACGATCAGCGAGGTCCGCACGGCCTGCCCGACGGCGATGCCGACGCCGACCGGTCCGCCGGACGCGTTGTAGCCGTAGAAGGTGTGCACCAGCATCACGGCGATGGACATGACGATGGCCTGCAGGAACGACCACAGCAGATCCGTCGGCACCAGGAACGTGTTGAAGTAGTGGTCGTAGAGACCCGCGGACTGTCCGTTGATGAACACGGTGGTGAACCGCGCCGCGAAGAAGGCCGCGAGCACGGACAGGGAGTAGAGCGGGACGATCGCGATCAGGCCCGCGATGATCCGGGTCGAGACGAGGTAGGACACCGAGTGCACGGCCATCGCCTCGACGGCGTCGATCTCCTCGGCCACGCGCATCGCGCCCAACTGTGCGGTGGTGCCCGCACCGATGGTGGCGGCCAGGGCGATGCCCGCGATGACCGGCGCGACGATGCGGACGTTGAGGAACGCCGAGAGGAATCCGGTGAGCGCCTCGATGCCGATGTTGCCCAACGACGAATAACCCTGGACCGCGATGACGCCGCCGGAGGCCAGGGTCAGGAAGGCGGCGACGCCGACCGTGCCGCCGATCATCACCAAAGCGCCTGCGCCCATGGTCATTTCGGCGATCAGCCGGATCGTCTCGCGGCGGTACCGGGTCAGCGCGTTGGGGATGTACCGTACCGACTCCCCGTAGAACAGGGCTTGCTCGCCGATGACGTCGACGGCCTTGGGCACCCCGCGGAAGAACCGCCGGATGCGCAGCGTGGCGTCGTAGCTCATCGCGACCGTCTCTTCTTCGCCCAAGCGCTCATCGCGACCGTCTCTTCTTCGCGCAAGCGCTCATCATGACCGTCTCTTCTTCGCGCAAGCGCTCATCAGCGGGCCAACACTCGGACCCCGACCGCCGTCAGAATCACGTTGATGACGAACAGGCAGATGAACGCGTAGACCACGGTCTCGTTCACGGCCACGCCGACGCCCTTGGGGCCGCCCTTTACCGTCAGCCCCCGGTAGCAGCCGACGAGGCCGGCCATCAAGCCGAACAGCAGCGCCTTGAACATCGCGAGGACGAGCTCGCCGAGCCCGGTGAGGATGGTGAGCCCGTTGATGAAGGCGCCCGGGTTGACGCCCTGGAGGAAGACCGAGAAGACGTAGCCACCGGAGATGCCGATCGCACACACCAGACCGTTGAGCAGCAGCGCCACCAGCGTGGAGGCCAGCACGCGGGGCACCACCAGTCGCTGGATCGGATCGATGCCCAGCACCCGCATCGCGTCGATCTCCTCGCGGATGGTGCGGGCACCGAGGTCGGCGCAGATCGCGGTCGCCCCGGCGCCGGCCACGACGAGCACCGTGACCACGGGGCCCAGCTGGGTGATGGTGCCGAACGCCGTACCGGCGCCGGAGAGGTCCGCCGCGCCGATCTCGCGCAGCAGGATGTTGAGCGTGAAGGCCACCAGCACGGTGAACGGGATGGCGACCAGCAGCGTCGGGATGAGCGAGACGCGCGCGATCATCCACGTCTGCTCGAGGAACTCGCGGAACTGGAACGGCCTGCGCCAGATCTTGACGAAGGTGTCCAGGGACATCTCGAAGAAGCCGCCAACGGCCCGAGCCGGAGCCGTCAGCTGTTCCTTCAACCTAGGCTCCATTCTCTCCGACGGGGTCGAGAAGTCTTTTGGCGAATCTTCGCCGACTCGGAGCCGCGACGCTTCCCCTACCCCGCGGTCGAGCGCTGCCCTGAGTGAGCCGGATCATATTAACTAGAACGTGTTCACAGTGTCAAAGAACGGAGAAATTGCCCAAGATCGACCTATCATCGCTGGTCAGAGCAGGTGTGACCAAGGTCATTCTGTAACGTGTTCTAGTGCTCACAGGAGACTGACAATCGAGACTGTCAGTCTCGCGACGACATCAGTGCGGTGGCCGAGAATCCCAACTCGGGGTCACGATCAGCAAAGTAGTCACCAAGCGTTGACCCTAGGTTGTCGACGGCCCAGGCGTCCGAATCCGCGGTGAACTGCTTCTCGGCCGTCGGCGCCGCCACCAACGTCACCGTCGGACCATAGACGATGAAGAGCTGGCCGTTGACGCCTTCGGCCGCGGGCGAGGACAAGAAGTGCACCAGGGTGACGACGTGCTCGGGGGACAACCCGTCGACCTGCCCCTCCGGCAGCTCGGGGGCGTCGCCGAACACGTCGGCGGTCATCGCCGTCCTGGCGCGCGGCGCGATCGCGTTGGCCCGCACCCCGTACCGGCCGAGGCCACGCGCCGCCGTCAGCGTCAGGGACGTGATCCCCGCCTTGGCGGCGCCGTAGTTGGCCTGCCCCACCGGGCCCGCGAGACCGGCCTCCGACGAGGTGTTGACGAGGCGGCCGTAGACGGTGCCGCCATTCTGCTTGGCCTTGTCGCGCCAGTAGGTCGCGGCATTGCGGGTGAGCAGGAAGTGACCGCGCAGGTGCACCGCGATGACGGCGTCCCAATCCTCGTCGGTCATGTTGAACAGCATCCGGTCCCGGGTGATGCCCGCGTTGTTCACGACGATCGCCAGCCCGCCGAGACCGTCGGCCGTGGCGACGAGTTCGTCGGCGGTGCTGCGCGCGCTGATGTCACCGGCCACCGCGACGCCCTTGGCGCCCACGGTGGCGATCTCGTCGAGGACGTCGGACCGGTCGAGGGCCCCCGCGACGTCGTTCACGACGACCGTCGCGCCCGCACGCGCCAGGCCGATCGCCTCGGCCCGTCCCAGCCCCGCGGCCGCGCCCGTCACCACGGCCACGCGGCCGCTCAAATCCGTCGATGCAGTGCTCACTTTACGAATACCTCTAGTCCTTGCGAAGGAGGGCGGCCCGCGGGCACTCGGCGATGGACTGCTCGGCCAGGGCCACCTGGTCGTCGGGCACCGGGTCGGCGGTGACCACGGCGTAGTCCTCGTCGTCCAGATCGAACAGGTCCGGGGCTATCCCCACGCACACCGCATTGCCCTCGCAACGGTCACGATCGACCTCCACCCGCATCAGAACCTCCTCGCCACGTGGTGCGGACGTCCCGCCCAGCGTCGGCACAGAATAACCGTGCCTGGATTCCAAGACTAGAACGTGTTACAACCGGGAAGGCCCAGTGCCACCCCGGAGCAATGCGCACAGGATAGGACGGCAGCGATGCGGATCGGCTACAGCCCCGAGCAAGAGGACTTGCGCCGCGAGTTGCGCTCGTACTTCGCCAGGTTGATGACCCCGGAGCGGGCCGAGGCACTCAGCGCGGGCGACGGCGGTGAGATGGGCCGCGGCAACGTCTACCGCGACACCGTCAAGCAGATGGGCACCGATGGGTGGCTGACCCTCAGTTGGCCCAAGGAGTACGGCGGCCAGGAACGCACGCCCATGGACGGGTTGATCTTCAACGACGAGGCGTCCATCGCGAACGTGCCGGTGCCGTTCCTGACGATCAACAGCGTCGCGCCGACGATCATGCACTTCGGCAGCGACGAGCAGAAGAAGTTCTTCCTGCCCAAGATCGCGGCGGGCGAGCTGCACTTCTCGATCGGCTACTCCGAGCCGGGCGCGGGCACCGACCTCGCCGCACTGCGCACGACCGCGGTGCGCGACGGCGACGACTACGTCGTCAACGGCCAGAAGATGTGGACCAGCCTCATCGCCTACGCCGACTACGTGTGGCTCGCGGTGCGCACCAACCCGGAGGCCAAGAAGCACCGGGGCATCTCGATGCTGATCATGCCGACCACCGCCGAGGGTTTCTCGTGGACCCCGGTGCACACGATGTCCGGCGTCGACACCAGCGCGACCTACTACCAGGACGTGCGGATCCCGGCGACCAACCTGGTCGGCGAGGAGAACGCCGGCTGGAAGCTGGTGACCAACCAGCTCAACCACGAACGCGTCGCGCTGGTCTCCGCCCAACCGGTGTTCGCCGCGCTCGGCGCCGTCCGCGAGTGGGCGCAGAACACCAAGGACGTACATGGCAACCGGCTCATCGACTCCGAGTGGGTGCAGCTGAACCTGGCGCGCGTGCACGCCAAGGCCGAGGTGCTCAAGCTGATCAACTGGGAGCTGGCGTCCGCGACGGACGACGCCCCCTCACCCGCCGACGCGTCGGCGGCCAAGGTCTACGGCACCGAGATGGCCACCGAGGCCTACCGCCTGCTGATGGAGGTGCTCGGCACGGCGGCCACCCTGCGTTCGGACTCGCGGGGTGCGCTGCTACGCGGCCGGGTCGAACGCATGCACCGGTCCTGCCTCATCCTCACCTTCGGCGGCGGTACCAACGAGATTCAGCGTGACATCATCGGCATGGTCGCCCTCGGCCTGCCCCGAGTGAACCGGTAACGGAGCGAGGACTCACATGGACTTTTCGACGACCGAGGCCGCAGGCGATCTCGGTGGACTGGCCCGTTCGATCGTGGACACCGTCTGCACGCCGGACCGGCAGCGCGAACTGGACACGCTCGACGAGCGCTTCGACCGCGAGCTGTGGTCCAAGCTGATCGCCGCGGACGTCCTGTCCACGACGGCGCCGGAGTCGTTGGGCGGCGGCGGTTTCGGGGTTCTGGAGGAGACGGCCGTCCTGGTCGCGCTGGGACGGCAGATCGCGGCCGTGCCCTACCTCGAGTCGGTCGTGCTGGCCGCAGGGGCCCTGGCGACGTTCGGATCCGAGGCGCTGCAGCAGGATTGGGCCGCCCCCGCCGTACGGGGTGAGAAGATCCTGACCGTCGCACTCGACGGCGAGATGGGGCAGGGTCCGGTACGGGCCACGACTTCCGGAGAGGGTCACCGGCTCACCGGTTCGAGGGCACTGGTCGGTTACGCACCGGTCGCCGACGCCTTCCTGGTGCCCGCCGAGACCGACGCCGGCACCCGGGTGTTCCTCGTCTCGGCCCGGGATTCCGGCGTTTCGGTCAGCTCGCTGGACACCACCGGCCACGGCAGCGTCGGGCACCTCGACCTGCAGGGC
The DNA here is from genome assembly GCF_010729665.1 of Mycolicibacterium madagascariense. Lineage (NCBI taxonomy): Bacteria > Bacillati > Actinomycetota > Actinomycetes > Mycobacteriales > Mycobacteriaceae > Mycobacterium > Mycolicibacterium madagascariense. Next base: position 4,998,725 of record NZ_AP022610.1, read on the forward strand.
GTGGAGGTCGACGCCACTCGCGTCGTCGGTGGCGACGAGGTCGCGGCGTGGCTCACCACGCGAAGCACGTTGGGCCGCAGCGCCTTTCAGCTCGGGGTCCTGGAGCGTGCGCTCGAGCTCACCGCGGAGTACGCCAGGGAGCGTGAGCAGTTCGACCGGCCCATCGGCAGCTTCCAGGCCGTCGGCCAACGCCTCGCCGACGGCTACATCGACGTCAAGGGACTGCGCCTGACGGTGACGCAGGCGGCCTGGCGGCTGTCGGAGGACCTGCCGTCGGATCTGGAGGTCGGCACCGCCGCGTTCTGGGCCGCCGAGGCGGGCCACCGCGTCGCACACACCGCGGTCCACGTGCACGGCGGCGTCGGCATCGACGTCGACCACCCCGTGCACCGCTACTTCCTGGCCGCCAAGCAGACCGAGTTCGCGGTCGGCGGAGCGACGGGCCAGCTGCTGCGCATCGGCCGCGAACTGGCCGAGACGCCCGCCTGACCGGTGACCGAGGCGCGCAACCCGACCGTCGCCGATCTGCTGACACCCCTCGTCGACGTCACCGATCGTGGTGTCCACGAACGGGATTCGTTCGTCTGCTGGCGTGATCACCTGCTGGCGGGCGCTCAGCTGGCCGCGGCCCTGCGGGCTCGCCTCGATCCGGCCAGGCCGCCGCACGTCGGGGTGCTGCTGGGCAATACCACGTTCTTCTCGACGGTCCTGGTGGCGGCGGGACTCACCGGGCTGGTGCCGGTCGGGCTCAATCCGACGCGGCGCGGCGACGCGTTCGCCCGTGACGTCGACAGGGCCGACTGCCAGTTCGTCCTGACCGACGACGCCGCCTCGGCACCGCGGGGCGTCGACGTCGTCGACGTCGGATCACCCTCGTGGACAGAGGAATTGGCCGCCCACCGCGGTACCCCGGTGAGCGTCGCCGACCTCGGCCCCGACGACCTCTTCATGTTGATCTTCACCTCGGGCACCAGCGGTGAGCCCAAGGCCGTCCGCGTGACGCACGAGAAGGTGGCCTTTCCCGGCACGATGCTCGCACAGCGGTTCGGGCTCACCCGCGACGACACGTTCTACCTGTCCATGCCGCTGTTCCACTCCAACGCCATCATGGCGGGCTGGGCGGTCGCCGTCGCCGCGGGCGGGTCGATTGCGTTGCGGCGCAAGTTCTCCGCCTCGCAGTTCATCCCGGACGTGCGACGCTTCGGCGCCACGTACGCCAACTACGTCGGCAAGCCGCTGTCCTACGTCCTGGCCACCCCGCCCCGCGCCGACGACGCCGACAACCCGCTGCGGATCATGTACGGCAACGAGGGCGCCCCGCGCGACCTGCCGCGGTTCGCCGAGCGGTTCGACACCGTCGTCGTCGACGGCTTCGGCTCGACCGAGGGCGGCATCGCGATCGGTCGCACCCCCGACACCCCGGACGGCTCGCTCGGACCGCTGACCGACGAGGTCGCCATCGTCGACGTCGACACCGGTGAGCCGTGTCCGCCGGGCCGGGTCGGCGAGCTGGTGAACCCCAAGGGGCGGGGCTGGTTTCGCGGCTACTACCGGGACACGGCCGCCGAGGACGAGCGCATGGCGGGCGGGGTCTACCACAGCGGCGACCTCGCCTACTGCGACGACGCCGGATACGTCTACTTCGCAGGCCGTCTCGGCGACTGGATGCGGGTCGACGGCGAGAACCTCGGCACCGCACCGATCGAGCGGATCCTGCTGCGTCACCCCGACGTCCTCGAGGCCGCCGTCTACCCGATCCCCGATCCCGCGGTCGGTGACCGGGTGATGGCCGCCGTCGTCTTGGTGCCGGGGGCCACGTTCGACGCCGACGACTTCCAGACGTTCCTCTCCGAGCAGAGCGACCTGGGTCCCAAGCAGTGGCCCGCCTTCGTGCGAATCGCCACCGCGCTACCCCGCACCGAGACGTTCAAGGTGCTCAAGCGGGTGCTGTCGGCGCAGGCGCTGGACTGCGACGATCGGGTCATCGCGATCGACGGCCGTACCGTCCGCAGTTGCCCGCCGTAAAGGAACCGGACAGGCACGCAAACTAGTCTGACGCCCTCGAGGCCGGTCCGACGGTCCGCGAGTCACCACATCGAGGAGTCACGTCATGAGTTCGTCCGTACGGCTGCTCGCGGCCACCGCCGCGACCGCTCTGGCCGCCGTCGTCCTGTCCAGCTGCGGCTCGAACGCCACGAGCGCGACGGGCAGCACCAGTTCGGCCGCGAGCAGCACCCCGACGACGAGCACCGCGCCGCCCGCGTCGGGCCCGAACCCGACCATCGCGAGCTACATCAAGGACAGCGGCATCACCGAAGCCGGGATCAAGGTGGACGACCCCAAGGCCCCCGCGGTGAAGATCCCCGTGCCCGCAGGATGGTCGACCGTCGACAAGGACAAGCTGCCCGACTACGCCTTCGAGGCGTTGGTCTACGGCGCCCCCGAGTTCGCGGCCGACCCGCCCAACGTCGTCGCGCTCTGGTCGAAGCTGAGCGGTCAGGTCGACCCGCGGAAGATCCTCGAACTCGCCCCCGGCGAACTGCGCAACCTGCCGAACTACGTGCCCACGAACGCGGGCGAGGCGGGCACGCTCGGCGGGCACCCCTCCTACACGCTCGGCGGGACGTTCGTCCGCGGCGGGGCGACGCGCTCGATCGCGCAGACCACGATCGAGGTGCCCGCGCCCGACGGCCTCTACGTGCTGCAGCTGAACTTCGATGGACCCGTCGCGGCGAGCCAGGTGCTTGCCGCCGCCACCGACGAGATCGACCGCGGCACCACCATCACCGACCCGTCCAGCAGCTAGCCGCGGATCCCGTCGAGTCGCGTGGTGGCGTCCTCGAAACCCGTGACCAGTTCGGCGATGATGTCGGCGACGGGCCGAATCTCGTTCATCCGCCCCACGATCTGACCGACCGGCATCGCGACGGCGGTCGGATCGGCGGATTCGCTCATGCGCTGGTGCGCCTCGCTGACGAGGATGTTCTGCAGCGGCATCGGCAACGGCTCCGGTGCGCCGTCGGCATCCCAGGCGTCGGTCCACCGACTCTTGAGCAGCCGCGCCGGCTTGCCGGTGTAGATGCGCCGGCGCACGGTGTCACTCGACGTCGCGGCGAGCATGGCCTCCTGGATCACCGAACGCCCCGACGGCAACCGCTCGCCGAGGTCGTACTCGGCGGCGGTGAGGAACGCAGAACCCATCCACACCCCTTGCGCCCCAAGGGCAAGCGCCGCCGCGACCTGACGCCCACTCCCGATGCCACCGGCGGCGAGGACGGGCGTGTCCCCCACCGCGTCGACCACCTCGGGCACCAGCACCATCGAGGCGATCTCACCGGTGTGCCCGCCCGCCTCGTGGCCCTGGGCGATCACGATGTCGACGCCGTTGTCGGCATGGCGCCGAGCATGTTTGGCGCTGCCGGCCAGGGCCGCGACCGGCACCCCCGCCGCATGCACCTGGTCGATGACGTCCTTGGGCGGTGAACCCAACGCGTTGGCGATGAGCTTGATCGGATGCTTGACCGCGACCTCGACGTGGGACCGCGCGACCGAATGCAGCCATCCGAGAACGCCTTCCGAACGCGCTTCGTCCTCGGGCAGCGGTGGGACGCCGAGGTCGGCGAGCGTCTTGGCGACGAAGTCGCGGTGGCCCTGCGGGATCAGCTTGTCGATGTCCACGCTGGTGCCCTCGGTGGGCACCTTGGCGGGCATGACGATGTCGACGCCGTAGGGCTTGCCGTCGGTGTTCTCGTCCATCCACTGCAGGACCCGCTCGAGGTCGTCGGCGGCGTTGAACCGCACGCAGCCCAGGACGCCGAGACCACCGGCGCGGGTGACCGCGGCGGCCACCTTCTCCGACGGGGTGAAGACGAAGATCGGGTAGTCGATGCCGAAGCGATCACACAGTTCGGTACGCATTACGCTCCTGCCCCAACGTGTTTGGCGTGCACTTCATCGGCGGGCCCGGCCTCGGTGACGTCCTTGGCCCAGCGGTAGTCGGGCTTGCCCGCGGGTGACCGCTTGACCTCGGTGACGTACCAGAGGCTGCGCGGCACCTTGTACCCCGCGATCTCGCTGCGCACGAACGCGTCGAGCTCGGCCAGCGTCGGCCTGGCGCCCTCGCGGGGGTGCACGACGGCCGCGACGTGCTGGCCGAAGCGGGCGTCGGGCACGCCGACGACGAGCGCGTCGAAGACGTCGGGATGACCCTTCAGCGCGGCCTCGACCTCTTCGGGATAGATCTTCTCGCCACCGCTGTTGATCGACACCGAGCCGCGACCGAGCATCGTGACGCTGCCGTCGGCCTCGACCTGCGCGTAGTCGCCGGGGATCGCGTAGCGCACGCCCTTGATGGTCTGGAACGTCTCCGCGGTCTTCTTCTCGTCCTTGAAGTAGCCCACTGGGATGTGCCCGCGCTTGGCGATGATGCCGCGCACCCCCGAGCCGGGGACGACCTCGTTGCCGTCCTCGTCGAGCACCACGGTGTTCTTGTCGATCGTCACGCGCGGACCGCCGGTGTGCGACTGGCCCTTCGCCACGATGCTGGTGCCGCCGAACCCGGTCTCCGACGAGCCGATCGAGTCGGTGATGACGCGGTTGGGCAGCAGTTCGAGGAACTTCTCCTTGATGCTCGTCGAGAACAGCGCCGCGGTGCTGGCCAGGAGGAACAGGGAGCTGAGGTCGTACTCGGTCCCCTTCGCCTGGTGTGCGAGCAGTGCGTCGAGCAGCGGCCGCGCCATCGCGTCACCGGTGAAGAACAGCAGGTTCACCTTGTGCTCGTGGATGGCCCGCCACACCTCGTCGGCGTTGAATTCCGGTGCGAGCACCACGGTTTGGCCCGAGAACAGCGACATCCAGGTGGCCGACTGGGTGGCCCCGTGGATCATTGGCGGGATGGGCAGCCGGATCATCGGTGGGTTCGCGGCGGCCTGCTTCGCCAGGTCGTACTCGTCGGCGATCGGCTCGCCCGTCGCAAAGTCGGTGCCGCCGAACAACACTCGGTAGATGTCCTCGTGGCGCCACATGACGCCCTTCGGAAAGCCCGTCGTGCCACCGGTGTAGAGCAGGTAGATGTCGTCGGCGCTGCGCGGACCGAAGTCGCGCTCGGGCGAGCTCCCGGCGATCGCCGAGTAGAACTCGACGCCGCCGTAGCGCTGGTAGTCGGCGTCACTGCCGTCCTCCACGACCAGGATGGTCTTGACGGCGGGGACGTCCGGCAGCACGTTGGCGACGCGGTCGGCGTACTGACGTTCGTGGACGAGCGCCACCATGTCCGAGTTCTCGAACAGGTACCGCAGTTCGCCCTCGACGTAGCGGAAGTTGACGTTGACCAGGATGGCGCCCGCCTTCACGGTGCCGAGCATCGCGATGACGATCTCGATGCGGTTGCGGCAGTACAGGCCGACCTTGTCGTCCTTCTGCACTCCCTGGTCGAGGAGGTAGTGCGCGAAGCGGTTCGCCTGCTCCTCCAACTCGGCATAGGTGAGCCGTTGGTCGCCACAGATCAGGGCGACGCGGTCTGGCACGGCGTCGATGGCGTGCTCGGCGAGATCGGCGATGTTGAGGGCCACGGCACCTAAACTAGAACGTGTTACATTTCGTGACAAGTCTGTGGCGACGAAGCTGAAAGGCAGGCACCAGTGAGCGAGGCCGACGGAAGCCCCGATGCCCTCATCGAGCAGCGCGGACACACCCTGATCCTGACGCTCAACCGGCCCGAGTCCCGCAACGCGCTGTCGACCGAGATGCTCTCGATCATGGTCGAGGCATGGGACCGCGTCGACAGCGATCCGGAGATCCGTTCGTGCATTCTGACCGGCGCGGGTGGCTACTTCTGCGCGGGCATGGACCTCAAGGCCGCCACCAAGGCGCCCCCGGGGGACTCGTTCAAGAGCGGCGCCTACGACCCGTCGCGCATCGACGGTCTGCTCAAGGGCCGACGCCTCACCAAGCCGCTCATCGCCGCCGTCGAGGGCCCCGCGATCGCCGGTGGTACCGAGATCCTGCAGGGCACCGACATCCGCATCGCCGGCGAGAGCGCGAAGTTCGGCATCTCCGAGGCGAAGTGGAGCCTGTACCCGATGGGCGGCTCCGCGGTGCGGCTCGTCCGGCAGATCCCGTACACGATCGCGTGCGACCTGCTGCTGACCGGGCGGCACATCACCGCCGCCGAGGCGCTGTCCTACGGACTCATCGGCTACGTGGTGCCCGACGGCACCGCGCTGGACAAGGCGCTGCAGATCGCCGAGCTGATCAACGCCAACGGCCCGCTGGCCGTGCAAGCCATCCTGCGGTCGATCCACGAGACCGAGGGCATGCACGAGAACGACGCCTTCAAGATCGACACCAAGATCGGCATCGAGGTGTTCCTCAGCGACGATGCCAAGGAGGGCCCGCGGGCGTTCAAGGAGAAGCGGCCCCCGAACTTCCAGATGAAGTAGCTGCACTCCCGGGCTCACTTTCTCCGCGCGAGCAGACGCAAAACTCCCCTTACTCCGGCGTGTCGCGGCACCTTTGCGGCTGCTCGCGAGGGGTGGGGCGGACGCGTCGGGACCGCTGGCGAATGATGGGCCGGTGGCACAGCACAACACCGCGCTCACCGAGATCGGTCAGCGCCTCGACCACCTGCCCGTCGGACCGATGCACCGCAGGGTGGTCGTCGCGATCGGGCTGGGCCTGTTCTTCGAGATCTACGAGATCTTTCTGTCCAGCACCATCAGCACCACCCTCAAGACGCAGTACGACCTCGACGGCACCACGTTGAAACTGCTGCTGGCGTCGACCTTCGTCGGCATGTTCATCGGGTCGGCCGCACTCGGCGGGCTCGCCGACCGCATCGGCAGGCGGCGGGCCTTCCTGTTCAACCTCGTCTGGTTCTCGACGTGGTCGCTGATCGGCGCCTTCTCCCCCGCGCCATGGTTTCTGGTCGCCACCAGGTTCCTCGCCGGCATCGGTGTCGGCGCGGAGTATCCGGTCGCCGACGCCTACCTGTCCGACGTGCTGCCCAAGACGGACCGCGGACGCTTGGCGGCGTGGGCCTACACGTGGTCGTTCGTGGCCGTGCCCGCGCTCGGGTTCCTGTCGCTGGCGCTGACCAAGCGCAGCCTCCTCGGCATCCCGGGGTGGCGGCTGCTCCTGGTGCTCGGAGCCGTCGGCGCCGTGCTGGTGATGCTGATGCGCCGAGGGTTGCCGGAATCACCGCGCTGGCTGGCCAGTGTCGGACGCGACGCCGACGCCAGGGCCGCGCTCGCGCAGTTCGAGACCGGCGCGCCACCCGCACCCGCCGCACCTGACGAGCCCGCACCCGCACCCGCAGTAGCCACCAATCCCATTGCACGACTGCGCATTTCGCCGTATCCCGAACGCCTCGGCATGCTGGGCGTCTTCCACGTCTGCCAGGCGTTCGGCTACTACGGGTTCGGCACGCTCGCGGCGCTGGTGCTCGTCAGCCGCGGGTACGACGTCACCTCGTCGCTGCTCTACACGGCGCTGTCGTTCCTGGGCTACCCGGTCGGATCGGCACTGTCGGTGCCGCTCTTCAAGCGAGTCGAGCGCAAGTACCTGGTGCTGGCGACGATCGCCGCCCTGGCGGCCTTCGGCCTCCTGTTCGCGACGGTTCCCAGCCCGGCCCTGATCGTCCTGTTCGGCTTCCTCACCACCGCGACGAGCAACGTCTTCTCCAACGTCTACCACGTCTATCAGGCCGAGATCTTCCCCACCGACGTGCGGGCGACCGCTGTCGGCTGGACCTACTCGCTGTCCCGATTGTCCAGTGCAGCATTGCCGTTCGTTCTCATCCCGGTGCTCGACGACTATGGTGCCGGCGCGATGTTCACCGTCGTCCTCGTCGCACTCGGCATCGCCGCGGGGGTCGTCGCGTGGGTCGGCCCGCGGACCTCACGGCGCAACCTGGAGGAGATCAACCCGGTCTAGTCGAGCACCCGCGCCGTCGGCGTGAACACCACCGGCATGGCCTCGGGACCGCTGACGAAGTTGGCCGGCCGCAGCGGGACCCGGGCGTTGTCGGCCAGCCGCAGATCGGGGAGGCGCTCCAACACGCGCCTGGTCATCATCGACAGCTCGAGGCGGGCCAGCTGGTTGCCGAGGCAGAAGTGCGCGCCGAAGCCGAACGCCATGTGTCCATTCGGATTTCGGTCGATGCGGAAATTCTCGGGGTCGCCGAACACGGCTTCGTCGAAGTTGGCCGACTCGAACATCAGCATGAGCTTCTCGCCCTCGCGCAGCTCGGTGCCGTGGAACGTGGTGTCCGCGGTGAGCGTGCGGCACATGTTCTTCACCGGCGAGGTCCACCGCAGCATCTCCTCGATCGCGCCGGGCAGCAGGTCGGCGTTGGCCACCAGTGCATCCCACTGATCCCGGTGTCGCAGCAGCTGTTCGGTGCCACCGGAGAGCGTGTGCCGCGTGGTCTCGTCACCACCGATGAGGATGAGCAGCGTCTCCATGACGATCTCGTCGTCGGACATCCGCTGGCCCTCGACCTCGGCGTTGACGAGGATCGAGAACAGGTCCTCGGTAGGCTCGGACCGACGCTTGGCGATGATGTCCATCGTGAAGGCGGTGTATCCCGCGAACGCCGCCATCATGGCCTGCGCCGACGTCTCGTCGATGTGCGAGCTCAGCCCGGTGACCAGATCGTCGGACCACTCCAGCAGCATGCCGCGCTCCTCGGGCAGCACGCCGAGCATGTCGCCGATGACCGCCATGGGCAGCGGGGCGGCGATGTCGCGGACGAAGTCGCACTCCCCGCGTTCGCACACCGAATCGATCAGCGTGTCGCACAGCGTGGCGATCGACGGCACCTTGTCCATCACGCGCTTGCGGGTGAAGCCGGAGTTGACGAGCTTGCGCCGCACGACGTGCGCGGGATCGTCCATGTCGATCATGTAGGGCATGCCCGGCGTCTCGGGCCTGATGCCGCCGGTGCTGGAGAACAGCTCGGGATTGCGCTCGGCGTCGAGCACCGCCTGATGGCTTGCGGCGGCGGCCAACCCGTTGCGGTCGCGAAACACCGGTTGGTGCAGGCGCATCCAGCGATAGGCCGCGCGGGCGTTCCCGTCGGCGTAGAACGTGCCGTCGGTCAGGTCCACGTCGGGCTTCGTCGCCGAATCTTGCTCCGGCAGAACGGTTCTCATGCGATCTCCTTGGCGTCGCCGAACGTCATCTCCACGTTGTCGGCAGAACTCGACAACATCGCGCGCTTGGGGAAGCCTAGCGACGCGAGCTCCCTCGCGTAGGGATGTTCGCCAAGCCGGACGCGCACGCCGCCGGGTCGGTAGCGGACGCCGAAAAGGCGCATCTCCCCGGCGGTTTCGCGGGTCACGCCGTCCAGATGCGAATAGGTCGGATGGACCTGCGTCTTGCCGGTGAAGGCTGACGGCACCGGAAGTCCCGGACGGAAGTCCATCCCGACGGCGAACTGGCCGTCGATGCCGACGTCGAAGCTGAACCGCCTTCCATCGCGAACAGCGAAGTCCGCCAACACCTTCGGATATCCCCAGATCGACCGACCCGCCGCCATGGTGAACTCCCCGTCGACGGGGAGGTGGTGGATGAAGGCGCCCGCCGACTGCAGTGCCTTCAGACCGGTCGCGTCGGATCCCGGCGGGTTGACCATGACGTTGGTGCCGTACTCGAGATAGCGGCCGAGGTCGCCGTCGACGTACTCCATCAGCATCAGCACGACGATCGCCTTGGTCGGCCGGTAGCGGCAGACCCGCAGTCCGCTGTAGTCGACGAGGCGCTGGGCGGCGTCGGCATCGACGGAGAACATCGCCATGTGCTGAGTCGCCGCGCGCACCCGCACGGGCATCGTGACGACGCTGCCTGCGATCGTGTGCTCGGTCACACGCTGAATCTAGAACGTGTTCTAGACAAGTTGCAACAAGTGTCTACTTCGATCCCCGCGAACAGACGCAAAAGGCCCTCGAGAGGGCCATTTCAGGGCCGTTTGCGTCTGCTCGCGGGGACGAGCAGCTACACCAGGGCGGCGAGGTCGCGGATCTGCTCCGGCGACCGGGCGCCGATCACCATCATCGTGACGCCCGAGGCCTCCCACGCCTTGATCTGCTCGCGGACGTAGTCGAGGTTGCCGACGATCGCCGAGTCGTCGACGAGCTCGTCGGGGATGACCTTGGCCGCCTCGTCCTTGCGGTTGCTACGGAACAGCGCGGTGACCTCGTCGACGACGTCGGAGTACCCCATCCTGCGATACACGTCGGCGTGGAAGTTGGTGTCCTCGGCCCCCATTCCGCCCATGTACAGCGCGAGATGCGGCTTCATCAACTCCATCACGCCGGGCCGGTCGTCGGTCACCACGACCTGGGCCGTCGCGCAGATCTCGAAGGTCTCCCGCGTCCGGCGCGCACCCGGCCTGGCGAAGCCCTCGTCGAGCCACTCGTTGTACATGTCGGCGATGCGCGGCGAGTAGAAGATCGGCAGCCAGCCGTCGCAGATCTCGGCCGCCAGCGCGACGTTCTTCGGGCCTTCGGCGCCCAGCATCACGGGGATGTCGGCGCGCAGCGGGTGGGTGATGGGCTTGAGGTTCTTGCCGAGACCGGTGGTGCGCTCGCCGGTCAGCGGCAGCGGATAGTGCGGTCCGTCGCTGTGCACCGGCGCCTCGCGCGCCCACACCTGGCGCAGGATGTCGACGTATTCGCGGGTGCGCGCCAACGGCTTCGGGAACTTCGCGCCGTACCACCCCTCGACGACCTGTGGCCCCGAGACGCCGAGGCCGAGGATGTGTCGCCCGCCGGAAAGGTGGTCGAGCGTCAGCGCGGCCATCGCGCACGCCGTGGGGGTCCGCGCCGACAGCTGGATGACCGACGTGCCGAGCCGCAGCCGGGTGGTCTCGCGGCCCCACCAGGCGAGCGGGGTGTAGGCGTCCGAACCCCATGCCTCCGCCGTGAAGACGGTGTCGAAACCGGCCGCCTCGGCTTCGGCGACGAGTTCGGCGTGGTTGGTGGGCGCCTGCGCGCCCCAGTATCCAAGCTGCAAGCCAAGCTTCATGTGGACGCCTTCCCGGATCTTGCCACGATAGTTAGAACCTGTTCTACTCGATGCCGTGACCGCCAGCCAAAGTAGCCCGGCCCATGTCCGACCACATACGGAAGACCACGAGCCGCCACTTTCAGCTCCGCTGAAGCTGTCATTCGACTACACCCGTTCGGTCGGACCGGTGCTCAGCCGGTTCTTCACCGAACTGCGCGGACGGCACGTCGTCGGCGTCCGCGGATCGGATGGCAGAGTGCACGTTCCGCCTGCCGAGTTCGACCCCGTGGACTACGCGCCGCTGAGCGAGATCGTACCGGTGGCCAGCGTGGGAACGGTCGTTTCGTGGAGCTGGCAGCCGGCGCCGCTGGCCGGCCAACCGCTCGACCGCCCGTTCGCATGGGCGCTCGTCAAGCTCGACGGCGCCGACACCGCACTGCTGCACGCGGTCGACGCCGGCTCCCCCGACGCGATCAGCACCGGGGCCCGGGTGCACGTGCACTGGGTCGACGAGCCGGTCGGCGCGATCACCGACATCGCCTACTTCGCACTCGGCGACACGGCGGAGGACGTGCCCGAGGTGGCAGACGACCGCGACCCGGTGACCATGCTCGTCGTCCCCACCGAGCTCGAAATCCAGCACACCGCCTCCCATCCCGAGAGCACGTTCCTGCGCGCGCTGGAGGAGGGCAGGCTCGTCGGCGCCAGGACGGGCGCGGGCGGAAAGGTGTACTTCCCTGCGCGCGAAGCGGATCCGGCCACCGGCCAACAGCTCGACGAGTTCGTCGAGCTGCCGGACAAGGGTACGGTGACGACGTTCGCCATCATCAACATCCCGTTCGCCGGGCAGCGCATCAAGCCGCCCTACGTGGCGGCCTACGTCCTGCTCGACGGCGCCGACATCCCCTTCCTGCACCTCGTCACCGAGATCGACGCGGCCGACGTCCGGATGGGCATGCGCGTCGAGGCGGTGTGGAAGCCCCGCGAGGAGTGGGGGCTCGGCATCGACAACATCGACTACTTCCGGCCGACGGGTGAGCCCGACGCCGATTACGACACGTACAAGCACCACCAGTGAGGGGTCGCTCTACCAATGATTGACAGCGAGAAGCGGAGCGGGATCGCGCATGACTGAAGTAGCCGTCGTCGGCTTCGCCCACGCCCCGCACGTGCGCCGCACCGAGGGGACCACCAACGGCGTCGAGATGCTGATGCCGTGTTTCGCCGAGTTATACGCCGACCTCGGCATCGAACAGACCGACATCGGGTTCTGGTGCTCCGGATCGTCGGATTACCTTGCCGGACGGGCCTTTTCGTTCCTGTCGGCCATCGATTCGATCGGTGCGGTGCCGCCCATCAACGAGTCGCACGTGGAGATGGACGCCGCGTGGGCGCTGTATGAGGCCTACATCAAGATCCTGACGGGTTCGGTCGACACGGCGCTGGTCTACGGCTTCGGCAAGTCGTCGGCGGGCATACTGCGCCGGGTGCTGGCCCTGCAGACCGACCCATACACCGTCGCGCCGCTGGTGCCCGACGCCGTGTCGACGGCCGGGCTGCAGGCGCGCCTCGGTCTGGACGCCGGGACGTGGACCGCCGAGCAGATGGCTCAGGTCGCGCTCGACGCCATGGCGGCCGGCGGCCGGACCGACTCCCTCGAACTCGCGGACTCCGTCGACGAGCTGCTCGACCGGCCGTACTTCGCGGATCCGTTGCGCCGCCACGACATCGCGCCGATCACCGACGGCGCGTCGGCGATCGTGCTGGCCTCCGGTGACCGGGCCAGGGAACTGCGCGAGCGTCCGGCGTGGATCACCGGCATCGAACACCGCATCGAGACCCCGGTGCTCGGCGCCCGCGACCTCACCACGTCGCCGTCGACGGCGGCGTCAGCGAAGGCGGCCCTCGGCGGGGATGCCGGGTCGATCGACGTGGCCGAGATCTATGCCCCGTTCACCCATCAGCACCTCATCCTCACCGAGGCGATCGGGCTGAACAGCGACACGAAGGTCAATCCGTCCGGTGGCGCGCTGTCGGCCAACCCGATGTTCTCGACGGGACTGGAGCGCATCGGCTTCGCGGCCAGGCACGTCTTCGACGGCTCCGCCTCGCGGGTGCTGGCGCACGCGACGAGTGGTGCTGCGCTGCAACAAAATCTGGTCGCGGTCATGGAGGGCAGGTAATGGCTGGACAGCTCGCCGCGGTGCTGGGCACCGGGCAGACGAAGTACGTCGCCAAGCGCAAGGACGTCTCGATGAACGGCCTCGTCCGCGAGGCCATCGACAAGGCGCTGGCGGATTCTGACTCGACGTTCGACGACATCGACGCCGTGGTCGTCGGCAAGGCGCCCGACTTCTTCGAGGGCGTCATGATGCCGGAGCTGTTCATGGCCGACGCGGTCGGAGCGACGGGCAAGCCGCTGATCCGGGTGCACACCGCGGGATCGGTCGGCGGGTCGACGGCTGTCGTCGCGGCGAGCCTGGTGCAGTCGGGCAAGTACGAGCGCGTCCTGACGATGGCGTGGGAGAAGCAGTCGGAGTCGAATGCCATGTGGGCGTTGAGCATTCCGGTGCCGTTCACAAAGCCGGTCGGCGCGGGGGCGGGTGGCTACTTCGCGCCGCACGTGCGGTCCTACATCCGGCGCTCGGGCGCCCCGACGCACATCGGCGCGATGGTGGCGGTCAAGGATCGTCTCAACGGCGCCAAGAACCCGCTGGCGCACCTGCAGCAACCCGACATCACGCTGGAGAAGGTCATGGCGTCGCAGATGCTGTGGGACCCGATCCGGTTCGACGAGACCTGCCCGTCGTCGGACGGCGCGTGTGCGCTGGTGATCGGCAACGAGCGGATCGCCGACGCACGGGTCTCCGACGGCCATCCCGTCGCGTGGGTGCACGCCACCGCCCTGCGCACCGAACCGCTGGCCTACTCCGGCCGCGATCAGGTCAATCCGCAAGCCGGTCGCGACGCCGCGGCCGCACTGTGGCGCGACGCCGGCATCACCTCGCCCATCGACGAGATCGACGTCGGTGAGGTGTACGTCCCGTTCTCGTGGTTCGAGCCGATGTGGCTGGAGAACCTCGGCTTCGCCGCCGAGGGCGAGGGGTGGAAGCTCACCGAGGCCGGCGAGACCGCCATCGGTGGCCGCATCCCGTTCAATCCCTCCGGGGGCGTGCTGTCGAGCAATCCGATCGGCGCCTCGGGCATGATCCGGTTCGCCGAATCCGCGATCCAGGTGATGGGCAAGGCGGGCGAGCACCAGGTGCCCGGCGCCCGCAAGGCTCTCGGGCACGCCTACGGCGGCGGTTCGCAGTACTACTCGATGTGGGTGGTGGGGGCCGACAAACCCACCGCGTGATTACCTCGCCATGAACCGGGCGGCGTAGCGTCGAGGCACATGTCGTGCCAAACCCGTTACCGCTACCGCCCTTTCACCAGGTCGTCACTGCGGTCACCGTTGCCTCGATACCTGTTCGCCGCCGTGAGCGCGCTGCTCGCGATTGCTCTCGGCGGATGCGCGCCGCCCGGCGGGGGCACCACCGCCAGCACCTCGCACAGCGCCGCGCCGACGTTGCCGACGATCCCCTTCACCTCCACGACCACCTCCACGACCGCGGCGCCGCAGCCGGTCGACTACCGCCGTCTCCTGCTCAGCGCCGCCGACCTGACCGATGCCGAGGACACGTTCACCGAGCAGTCGAGCAACGCGAATCCCAATGGCTCGCCGGGCGCCAGTGCGTTCTTCGTCAACGCCAAGGACAGCCGGGCCATCGTCGACACCTTCCTGGTCTACCCGGACGCGGCCACGGCGGCGGCGACGCTGACGCAGGCCGCCGGCACGCTGCCCACCCTGGTGAAGGGCGGCACGCCCAAGCCGCTGCCGGTGGGGACCGACGGGGTCATCGTCTCGGGCGCCCACCCGACCGAGGACAAGGCCGTCACCCTGATCTTCTTCGCCGAGGGCAAGGCCCTGGTCCGACTGGAGTTCCAGAGTGCGACCGGCGACCCCACGAAGGAGGGCCGCGCCACGGCGGTGGCCAAGATGCAGGACATCGCGCTGCGCGCCGGGCTCGCCGGCCCCGAGTAGCGGCTCAGCCCTCGACGGGCACCAGCCCGTCGGCGTAGCGTCGGGCGAGGTCCTGGTAGGCGCCGGGGTTGACGTTGACCCACATCTCCGCGCCGGTGCCCGCGATGGGTCCGCGCACCTTCGCCGGGGCACCCGTGACGAACACCTCGTCGGGGATCTTGGTGCCGCCGGTGACGAGCGAGTGCGCGGCCACCAGGCTGCGGCGCCCGATCACGGCGCCGTCGAGCACCGTCGCGTGGTTGGCGATGACGGCCTCCTGACCGACGTGGACGCCGTGGATGACGCAGCCGTGGGCGATGGTCGCACCGGGGCCGACGTCGACGGGGATGCCGGGAGGGGCGTGCAGGACGCAGCAGTCCTGCACGTTGGCGCCCTCGCGGACGATGATGGGGGCGAAGTCGGCTCGCAGCACGGCGTTGAACCACACCGAGGCGCCCGCCTCGACGTGCACGTCACCGACCAGCGTGGCCGTCGGAGCGACGAAGGCGGAGGGGTCGACGACGGGCGATCTGCCCTCGAACGCGTACAGCGGCATCGTCTAGGTATACCGCAGCTGAGAGACCTGACATTGCGCGCCAAGGGAGAAAAACTGTAACGTGTTCTAGTTAGAGAGCCGAGCAACGGGAGGCCCCACCGTGAGTACCGAAACCGCAGGCGTGCGCGAGATCGACACCGGCGCGCTGCCGGACCGCTACGCCAGGGGCTGGCACTGCCTCGGCCCGGTTGCGGACTACCGCGACGGGAAGCCGCATTCCGTGCAGATCTTCGGCACCAAGCTGGTGGTCTTCGCCGACTCGCAGGGCGAGGTCAAGATCCTCGACGGCTACTGCAGGCACATGGGTGGCGACCTGTCCCAGGGCACCATCAAGGGCGACGAGGTCGCCTGCCCGTTCCACGACTGGCGCTGGGGCGGTGACGGCAAGTGCAAACTGGTCCCCTACGCCAAGCGGACACCGCGCCTGGCCCGCACCCGGGCCTGGACCACCGACGTCCGCAGCGGACTGCTCTTCGTGTGGCACGACCACGAGGGCAACCCGCCGCCGGCGGAGGTGCGCATCCCCGAGCTGCCGGAGTTCGACAGCGACGACTGGACGCAATGGCGCTGGAACTCGATCCTCATCGAGGGCGCCAACTGCCGCGAGATCATCGACAACGTCACCGACATGGCGCACTTCTTCTACATCCACTTCGGCCTGCCGACCTACTTCAAGAACGTCTTCGAGGGCCACGTCGCCTCGCAGTACCTCCACAACGTGGGCCGTCCCGACGTCAACGACCTCGGCACCGCCTACGGCGACGCGCACCTGGACTCGGAGGCGTCGTACTTCGGCCCGTCCTTCATGATCAACTGGCTGCACAACAACTACGGCGGCTTCAAGGCCGAGTCGATCCTCATCAACTGCCACTACCCGGTGACACAGGATTCGTTCGTGCTGCAGTGGGGCGTGATGGTCGAGAAGCCCAAGGGCATGGACGAGAAGATGTCCGACAAGCTCTCCAAGGCGTTCACCGAGGGCGTCAGCAAGGGCTTCCTGCAGGACGTCGAGATCTGGAAGCACAAGACCCGCATCGACAATCCACTGCTGGTCGAGGAGGACGGCGCGGTCTACCAGATGCGCCGCTGGTATCAGCAGTTCTACGTCGACGTCGCCGACGTCACGCCGGACATGACCGACCGCTTCGAGATCGAGGTCGACACCTCGGCGGCCAACGAGAAGTGGAACGTCGAGGTGCAGGAGAATCTGCGGGTGGCCGAGAATCTGCGCCAGCAGGAGGCCGAGGAGCAGCCCGCCACATGACCTCGGCGCCCGACGGTGGTCCAATTGTCGGCTCCGCCGACGGTGACGCAGTCGGCTCCACCGACGGTGATCCGGTCGATCAGCTGGCGCGCTCGATGCTCAACCTGCTCGGTCACGACGACGACGAACCCGCCGTCGACACCGGGCGCGGGGGCGGAACATGGTCCAAGGCACCAGATTTCGCGGCCGACCCCGAGCGGGCGGCGGCGGTCAGGGAGGCGTCGGCCCGGGATCGGGAACGCTACCTCACCGCCGGGCTGACGCCGGTCGACTGCCGCTTCTGCCACGTCACCGTCGCCGTCAAGAAGCTCGGCCCGGAACACACTGCGGTGCAGTGGAGTTCGGAGGCCACGCAGCGCTGCGCGACGTTCGCAGACGTGCGTGCCGAAGGCGGGGACACCAGTCGCTGTCGGTCCTGCCCCAAACTCGTCGACAGCATCAGGCACGCCGTCGCCGAGGGTTGCCTGGAAGAGGAGTCGACGGCCCCCTCCCCCGGCGACGGCTGAGCGACCCGGTCACAGACCGGCGAAGCGTTCCCTGACCTGTTCGTCGGTCAGCCCGTAGTCCGCGAGCGAGTAGGTGTGCTTGGGCGCGCGCGGACCCTGGCGGCTCTCCGCGTGGCTCGCGACCATGGCCGCACGGGCATCGTCGGTGAACTCGATGCCGAACGTGTCGTACACGTCGGCGACCACCGCGATGGGATCCTTGACGAGTTCGAAGTAGTCGAGGTCGTAGAAGTGCGACGAATCATGTTTGGCCCGTTCGGCATTGAACAACTCCAGCCCGCGCGACCACGTCTCGAGTGAATCCTGGCCGATGACCTCGCCGGTGAAGACGTTCGACCAGCCCTCCGTGGTGTGCTGCGCCAGTGAGCACATCGACGCCATGATGGTCTCGGCAGGGCGGTGGCACTGCACCACCAGCGCGTCGGGGTAGGTCGCGAACAGCGCGTCGAGGGCGAACAGGTGGCTGGGGTTCTTCAGCACCCAGCGCTTGTCGACGTCGTTCAGACCGATCAGTTGCAGGTTACGGCGATGGCGCGCATAGGGTTTGGTCCAGTCCCGCTGCGCCAGCCACCGCGAGTACGTCGGAATGTGCGCCAGGGTCTCATAGGACACCGAGTGCAGCGACTGGCGCAGCAGCTGCCAGCATTCCTCGACCTCGTCGGCGGTCATGTAGTGCAGGCCGGTGTAGTCCGGATTCTCCGCGTGCGCCTTGGCGTACTGCGCGTCGAGCTGCTGGAACGCCGGGTTCTGCGACCACGCCTCGCGCGGCGGACGCGGCTGCGGGAACTCCGCCAGCCAGAGCTCGAGTCCCTGATGCCTCGGGTCGGCCGTCAGCAGCCGGTGGATCGCCGTGGTGCCGGTGCGCGGCAGACCGGTCACGAAGATCGGCCGCTCGATCGGCACGTCGACGTGCTCCGGGTACTGCTTGAACGCCGCCTCCGAGACCAGCCGGGCCACCAGCGCATTGCGCACGAAGAACCGCTGCATCTTGCTGCCGAACTCGGTGAGATCGGCGTCGCGCCGGAACGATTCGAGCAGGACGCCGAGCGCCTCGCGGTAACCGTCGTCGTCGGAGCCGAAGTCGTCGAGCCCGCAGGCCTTCACGGCCGAGGCGTGCAGATCGTCGACGGTGCCCGGATCGGTGCGGATGGGACTCACGCCTTGTACTCCCCGCAGTTCACGTCGAGCGCCTGGCCCGTGATTCCGGTGGCCAGATCGCTGGCCATGAACAGGATCGCGGAGGCCACCTCGTCCTCGGTGGGCAGCCGCTTCAGATCGCTGTTGACGGCCGCGGCCCGGTAGATCTCGTCCACCGACGTGCCGTACTTGCCCGCCTGGTGTTCGAAGTAGCTCTGCAGCGTGCCGCCCCAGATGTAACCGGGCAGAACGGAATTGACGCGGATGCCCTGCTCGCCCAGCTCGGTCGCCAGCGACTGGGACATCGCCAGCAGCGCCGACTTGGCCATCTTGTACGCCCCGTACTTGGCCTGCGAGTGGCGCACGACCATCGAGTTCACGTTGACGATCGACCCGTTCGCCTCGGCCAGCGCCGGCGTGAAGCCCTGGATCATCCGCAGGGCGCCGAACACCGTCAGCTCGATGGCGTCGCGCATGTGCTCGAAGGTGGTGTTGGCCAGCGGCCGCATCGAGGGCACCCGAAAGGCGTTGTTGATCAGGACGTCCACGCGGCCGTACGCCGACAGCGTCTCCTCGACGAGGTGGTCGACCTCGGCATCGTCGGTAATGTCCGTACCCACCGACACCGCGCGCCGTCCGAGGTCGGCGATCTGCTTGGCGACGTCCTCCAGGCGCTCGACGGTGCGCGCCGCCAGCACCAGATCGGCGCCCTCCTGCGCACAGCGCCGCGCCAGCGTCGTGCCCAGCGCAGGACCGACCCCACTGATCACGACGACTTTGTCCTGCAGCAGTCCGGCCATGGTCAACCCACCATCCTCTCGCCAATCAGCTTCTGCCGCAACGCTATCCGTGCGCGCCAGTCGTCGTCGGAGATCTTGTTGGCGTCGTAGTACGGCAGGGCGCCGGCCACCTCGTCGACGCCGACCAGCTGCACCGTCGGGCCGTCGGCCGGACCCATCTCGCGCGACACGCGCTGCCAGCGGAACTGGAGGAAGCCCCGGCGGTGGCCGAGCGTCTCGACCCAGTTGGTGACGCCGGGGTTCTGGTCGGACACCACGATCCGGATCTTCCCATCCGGATCCACCTGCGCCTGTGTGCCGTTCAGGGACGTCTGGTGGTTGATGTAGTCCAGCGAGATGTACCAGAGGCTGCCGAGCTGGAACCCGAGATAGGGCGCGTCGGTCGCGGGCAGCACGAGGACGAGCGCCTGGTCCTCGGCGAGATCGAACTGACCGACCGAGGAGTACTGGGTGGCCAGTCCGCCCGGCGTCAGGCGGGGCGGCACCATCGTGTTGGGCGGGCTGTCCTGATAGAACCACTGCGGGAACTGCAGCCACGTCTTGACCCGCTGGACGAGCTGCTTGCCCGCGACCGCGTAGCGCTTCTCGATCTGCTCGCGGGTCAGCGGTGGGGGTGCCGTGCCCGCGGTGTCGGTGCGTGCGATGGCGAAGGTGCCGCGCTGCGCGGACCAGTCGTTGTAGACCTCGCGAATCACCAACTGCGCGGGCGTCTTCGGCATGAATCGCCATTCGAAGGTGCCGTCGGCGGTGATGTCGAGCTGGCGGTCGTCGAACGCGGTCTCGCTGTCGGGCACGTTGTCGTCGGTGTACTCGCCGCCGAGCAGTTGGAAGCTGACGTCGGTCGTGGTGCCGCGGCGCCCCGTCACGACGTACTCGTGGCCGGGCTGCACGCGCGTCCCGAAGTACATCGTGTCGGGGTTGTCGAGGCCCATCTTCGTGAACGGACCCGTACCGCTGTGCAGGAAGGGGTGGTCGCGGTCGTAGTCGAAGGCGACGTGCGTGCAGGCGGCGATGCAGCCGGCCAGATACTGCAACCCCTCGAGCAGGTCGGCTTCGGTCTCGATGAACGGCGCTGCGGCGACGAGGCTCTCGGCTTCGGCGATGGCGTCGGCCAGCGGTTGCGACGTGCGAGCTGATGGGTGCATGACGGCGGCGTCCTCTGCATTTCCGCACTGGTCCAATATTGGACCGAGCTGGTAGATTCTTCTGCTCGACAGTAGAACGTGTTCTAATTCGAGTCAACGGGCGGGGTGAGCATGGCGGACCGGACGTCGCCCCCGACCGAGCGCGTCGTCGCGATCCTCGACTTCCTGGCACGCCACCCGCACGACCGCTTCGGGCTCTCCGAGCTCGCCCGGCGACTGGCGTTGAGCAAGCCGACCTGCCTCGGCATCCTGACCACGCTGACCGACTCCGGCTACCTGGTCTGCGACGGCGTCGACAAGCGCTATCGGCTTGGCCCGCAACTGATCTCGCTCGGGCACACCGCCCAGGAGTCCATGCGCGTCGACCCGAGCGCGCGCGAGGAGCTGCGGCGCCTGTCGGCCGCCTTCGACACCACCGCCGCCCTCTCGGCGGTGATCGACGACCGCATCACGCTCCTGGAGTTGGTCGGACCCTCCGACGTCGGTGTCCGCGTGGGGCAGAGCTATCCGTTCGCTCCGCCGGTCGGATTGATGTTCGTGCTGTGGGACGACCACGCGTTGCGCGACTGGCTCGCCAAGGAGCCGACGATCCCCCTGCGCACCGACTCCCACCGACTCGATCACGTGATCACCGAATGCCGCCGCAGCGGCTACCTCGTCGAACGGCTGACCCCGGGTGGGCGCCGGCTCTACGCCCTCATGGCGGGCATGTCGGACACGCTCCCCCAGGAACTGCAGGCGCTGCTGGGGGAGATGGTCTCCGACATCGGCGAGCGGGTGTACCTGCCCGGCGCGGGCGGCGCCCGGCAGCGGACCGACATCAGCGTCGTCTCGGCGCCGGTGTTCGACCACCACCACCGGCAGGCGATGGTGGTGTCCCTGCGGATCGGGCGCGCGGTCACCGACGTGGAGATCGGCAGGCTGGCGCGTGGCGTGGTGGACACCGCCGAGGTCCTGACCCGACGGCTCAGCGGTGCCCGCTAGACGGGCATGCGACCCTGGTCCGGTGCCGTCGCGTGCGCTCCTCGCCAGCCTGCTGACGCTGCTCACCATGGCCACGTCGGCGTGCCAGGCGCCACCCGCCGCGCCGGCGCAGGGGTCCGACCTCGACCGCATCGTCGGGGCGAAGGTGGTGCGGGTCTGCAGCACCGGCGACTACCGCCCCTTCACCTACCGCGATCCGCAGGGCCGGTGGAGCGGCCTGGACGTCGACCTCGCCCACGATCTCGCCACCCGCCTCGGCGTGCGACTCGACCTGGTGCCCACCACGTGGTCGTCGCTGATGCGCGACCTCGACGACCACTGCGACCTGGCGATGGGCGGCATCACCATCACCCTCGACCGGGCGAAGAAGGCCCGGTTCTCCACGCCCTACCTGCGCGACGGCAAGGCCGCCGCGGTGCGCTGCGCCGACGCCGCCAGGTACCGGTCACTGGCCGACGTCGACCGCACCGAGGTGCGGGTCGTCGTGAACCCCGGCGGGACCAACGCCGACTTCGACCACGCCACCCTGAAGAACGCGACGATCGTCGAGTACCCGGACAACGACACGATCTTCGAGCAGCTCGTCCAGGGCCGCGCCGACGTCATGATCACCGACGCCAGCGAAGTCCGTTGGCAGACGGCGCGCAACCCGCTGCTGTGCGGCGTCGCCGTCGACCACCCGTTCACGTTCTCGCAGAAGGCCTATCTCGTGCCGCGCGCCGACGTGATGCTCCAGCAGTGGATCGACCAGTGGCTGAACCTGATCACCAACGACGGCACCTTCGCGGCCGTGAGCCAACGGTGGTTGGGCACCGGCTAACTGGTGCTCGCGAGCGCGAACGGCAGCACGTCGGGCGCGCCGGCGGCACGCACCACGCGCGCCGCCATCGTCAGCGTCCACCCGGTGTCGGTCATGTCGTCGACGAGGAGCACCGGCCCGCCCGCGGCGCCGATGACCGACGCATCGGGCGGCTGCCACGAATCCTGCAGCGCCGCAACGCGATACGCCGAGTTGGCGGCCGTCACCGGACGGCGTTCCGGTGCGTACCGCAGGACCCCGAGGTCGGTGAGCCTGCCCAGCCTGGCGAGTTCGGAGGCCAGTGAGGAGATCAGCAGCGGGTGCCGGTCGGAGTCCATCGCGAGCACGGCGGTGGGCCGCGTCGTCCACCCCCAGGACGCCAGCACCGCGACCGCGGCCTTGACGACGTCCTCGCTCGCCGGCGCATCGGGCGCGTCGAGCAGGGCGCGCAACCGCGCACCCCAGCCGAGGTCGGTGAGCCGCCCGATCACTCGACCCGGGGCGGGACCGTCGCCGATCTTCCCGCTGAGCTGCACGCCGAGCTTGGCCAGGCCGGACGGCCACTGCTTGCGCGGGCTGATCTCGACGCCGGGGCGCATCAGCCGCTGCCGGGTCTCCTCGGCCGACGACGGATCGACCGCGGCGTCGTAGCGGTTGCCGGTGCAGTTGTCGCAACGCCCGCAGCGTTCGTCGGCCCCGAGTTCTGGATCGTCGAGCTGGCGCCGCAGGAACGCCATCCGGCAACCGTCGGTCGCCTGGTAGTCGAGCATGGCCTGCTGCTCGCGCCGGCGCGCCTCGTCGAGCTTGCGGTAGCGCGCCTCGTCGTACTCCCACGGCTCGCCGGTCGCCACCCAGCCGCCCTTGACGCGACGGACCGCGCCGTCGACGTCGAGCACCTTGAGGACCATCTCCAGCCGCGTCCGGCCCAGGTCCACCAGCGGCTCCAGCGCGGGCGTCGACTGCGGACGGTCGCGCTCGAGAGCGCCGATCACGTTGCGCACCATGGCTTCCGAGGGAAATGCCACCGACGAGAAGTAGCGCCACACGTCCTGGTCCTCGCGACCGGGCAGCAGCACCACCTCGGCGCTGTCGGTCGAGCGCCCGGCCCGGCCGACCTGCTGGTAGTACGCGATGGGCGACGACGGTGCGCCGAGATGGACGACGAAGCCGAGGTCGGGTTTGTCGAAGCCCATGCCGAGCGCCGACGTGGCGATGAGCGCCTTGACGCGATTGGCCAGTAGATCGCCCTCCAGCTGCTCGCGCTCGCTGGTCTCGGTGGCGCCGGTATAGGCCGCGACCGCGTGCCCCCGATCCCGCAGCAGCGTGGCGACGTCGTTCGCCTGCGCCACCGTCAGCGTGTAGACGATGCCCGAGCCAGGTAGCGAATCCAGGTGTGCGGCAAGCCAAGCCGCACGCTGAGCAGGGTTGCCCGCCGTGACCACCGACAGCCGTAGCGATTCGCGGTCGAGCCCTCCGCGCAGGACCAGCGTGTCCTTCCCGCCGACGCCGAGCTGGCTGGCCACGTCCTCCACCACGCGGTCGTTGGCGGTCGCAGTGGTGGCCAGCACCGGGACGTCGGAACCGAGATCGGCCAGCAGCGTGCGGATCCGGCGGTAGTCGGGCCGGAAGTCGTGCCCCCAGTCCGACACGCAGTGCGCCTCGTCGACGACGACGAGTCCGGCGTCCTGCGCCAGCGCGGGCAGTACCTGATCGCGAAAGTCCGGATTGTTCAAGCGTTCCGGGCTGACCAGCAGCACGTCGAGCTCGCCGCCGCGGACGCGGTCGTGGATCTCACTCCAGTCGGCGACGTTGCTCGAGTTGATGGTCGCGGCATGGACGCCGGCCCGGTCGGCGGCGGCCACCTGGTTGCGCATGAGCGCCAGCAGCGGCGAGACGATGACCGTCGGCCCGAAGCCCGCGGCCCGCAGCAGCTTGGCGGCGATGAAGTACACCGCCGACTTGCCCCAGCCGGTACGCTGCACGACGAGCGCGCGACGGCGCTGGACGACGAGCGCCTCGATCGCGACCCACTGGTCGTCGCGCAGGACGGCGTGCGGTCCGGCGAGCTGTTCGAGGATGGTCTGCGCGTCCGCGCGGATCACGGGCGCGCGCAGCGACGGGAACGGGTGGGGGTCATCACTCAATCATGCAGGCAGCGCCGCAGGGCGGCCGTCAGGTGGTTCGCGCGCTGATCGCGCAGCGCGATCAGGTTGTTGACGTAGCCGAAGCCGGTCTGGCTGTCGGCGTCGGCGAAGCCGAGGCTGCCGCTGGCGCCGTCGTGCCCGAACGACGAGTCCGAGATCAGCGGCCGGAACGGGATGCCGTTGATGAGGAACCCCGTCGAGAAGCGACTGCCCGGCGCGTTGACCGCGCCCCGCCAGCCGGGCCCCGCCGACCGCACGGTGAGCGCGTCGGCGATCGACGCCCCGCTCAGCAGCGGGCCCGCGCCGACGGAGGACACTGCGGCGCCGTAGATGGCCGCCAGCGCGCGGGCGTCGACGATGGCGTTGGCCGCGGGAATCTGCGCGGCGTGGACGGCGGGGGTGTTGAAGTCGCCGTCGCACCCGTCGATCAGCGAGAACGGGAACGCCGAGCCCATCGTGACGGCCCGCACCGCGGCGGCCCGGCCGGTCCGTCGCAGGACGGTCGAGAAGACCCGGTAGCCCGCGCGCAGCGCCCTCGAACGCGGCGCATGCATCCGAGCTACCCGGTGCTCCTGCTCGGCCGGCAGCCCGATCCACGCATTGGCTCCGGTCGGCCCGGCCAGGTAGTCGGCGACCAGGGCGCTGGGCATCAGCCCCGTGGCGCGGCGCAGGATCTCGCCGGTGAGCCAGCCGTAGGTCAGCGCGTGGTAGGCGTACGTGGTGCCGGGCGACCACAGTGGCCGCTGCGCCTCGATGGCGCGGATCACCGGCTCCCACGCCAGCACCTCGGCGAGGGACAGGTCGGCGTCGAGTGCCAGCAGCCCGGCGCGGTGGGCGAAGACGTCGCGAATCACGATGTCGCCCTTGCCCTGTGCGGCGAATTCCGGCCACACCGAGGCGACGGGCGCGTCGAAGTCGAGCAGCCCGCGCTCACTGGCCAGATACCCGCAGAGCGCCATCAGGCCCTTGGAGACGGAGAACCCGATGGTGACGGTGTCGGCGGTCCACGGTCGTCGGGTGACGGCGTCGGCGATGCCGCCGTGCAGATCGACCACCAGCCGCCCGCGGTGGTAGACCGCGCACGCCGCGCCCATCTCGGTGCCGCGGCGGAAGTTGTCGGCGAAGGCATCGGCGACCGGTCCGAAGCCCTCGTCGGCAAAGCCTGGGAAAGCGTTCACCGCCGCCATCCAAGCATGCTCAGTACGCGTAGGTGTTCGCCGGCTTGTCGATGCTGGTGACGTCGGTGACGGTCATGGTGGGGATGAAGCCGTCGTCGGAATGCGACGAGCCGGGCACGATCTGACCCTTGATGCGCAGCCAGCTGTCATCGGCGTGCCCCGCCGCCGCGGCCGCGCCGGGTCCGGTCAGGTGCACGCGGGCCAGTTGGGCGTCGGCGGCGCAGCAGACGATGACGACCCGGCCCAGGTCGATGCCGTTGGGCCGGTGCAGCGTGAATCCGGTGAGCGTGATCGACCGTCCCACCAGCGAATTGGTGGAGTCCGCGGCGGCGCGCATCACCACCTCGGGCAGTGACACCGTCGGGGCGTCCCCCGCAGGCAGGGGCGGGAAGGCGCGACGGTGCGGCTGGCTGATGGCGGGCGCCGCGCTGGCGCCGTTGGCACCCAGCGCCGGCGGCACCACGAACGCCACCATGGCGATCGGCACCAGCAGCAACCAGCCCAGCCACGTCCGATGCCGATGGCCGTGTCCGTCGTCCGCGTCCTGGTGTTCGTGGTGGGCGTTGCGCAGGTCGGTGACGATGGCCACCAGCCCCAGCGCGATGAGTCCCGCCGCAGCCGCCGCCAACCACGGCAGCAGCATCGGCCTGACGTAGTTCAGGTAGGTGCCCTTCACCAGCATCACCGCGGTCGCGAGCCCGATCAGCAGTAGGACCAGGTTCTGGGCGCCGCGGCTCATCCGGCACCGCCGAGGACGGCCAGCCCGACCAGCGTGCCGACGACCGTCGCCACGACGAACGTGGCCGGGCCGAAACGCAGGGCGAAGCGGCGCCCGAACATCCCCGCCTGCATCGCGCAGAGCTTGACGTCGACCGCGGGCCCGACGACCAGGAACACCAGTCGTGGGATCAGCGGGACCATCGTCAGGCTGGCGACGACGAACGCGTCGGCCTCCGAGCACAGCGCCAACACGACGGCCAGCAGGGCCATCGACACGACGCCGACGACGAGGTTGCCCGCGAGGTGTTCGAACACCCACGCCGGCACCAGGACGTGCAGCGCCGCGGCCGCCGCCGCACCCACCACCAGGTAGGAGGCGGCGGTGAGGAAGTCATGGCGGGCCGCCTCGTTGAACACCGTCCACCGCGACGCGCCGTCGGGTACCTCGTCGGGCAGGGTGCGGGTCACCCATTCGGGCCGGCCGAACCGTGACCACAGCAACCCCATGACGACCGCCGTGGTCAGTGACGCTACGCACCGGGCCAGCACGATGAGCGGCTGCCCGGGGAACGCGACGGCGGTGGCGATGAGGACGACCGGGTTGATCGCGGGCGCCGAGAGCATGAACGTCAGGGCCGCGGCGCCGTTGGTCCCCGGCCCGAACAGCCGGCGGGCGATGGGGACCGAACCGCACTCGCAGCCGGGCAGCGCGGCGCCGCCGACCCCGGCGACCACCACCGCGAATGCGGGACGGCCCGGCAGCCAGCCCGCCAGGCGCTCGGCGCTGACGAACGCCGCGATGAGGCCGCTGACGAGGACCCCGAGCACCAGGAACGGCAGCGCCTGGACGAACACGCCGCAGAACACCGTCGCAGCCGTGCTGAGGTTCGGGCTACCCGCGACGTACGCGCTGACCGTGCCGGCGGACACCGCGAGCGCGATGAGGCCCAGCAACAACACCTCGAGCGAACCGACCCGTCGCTTGGTGTTGGCCGGTCGGGTGGGGACCGGTCGAGTGGGGGCCGAAGTCACGCGCCCATCTTGCCCCTCGTTTCTGGCTCGAGGCTGAATCTCGCGACGCCGTGGCGCCCGGAGCGTCGTGAGATGCAGCCTCGGCGGCTAGGCCGGGGCCGCTGCGTCCTGCTCGCGCTTGATCTCCAGCGCGATGTCGATGAGCTGGTCCTCCTGGCCGCCGATGAGCTTGCGCTGACCCGCGCGGTGCAGCAGCTGATGGGCCGGTACGCCGTAGCGGTCGGCCTGGCGGATCGCGTGCTTGAGGAAGCTGGAGTACACCCCCGAGTAGCCCATGACCAGTGCGTTGCGGTCCAGCAGGCATTCGGCGGGCATCGCCGGGCGCACGACGTCCTCGGCGGCGTCGGCGATCTCGAAGAAGTCGATGCCGGTCTTGACGCCGATCTTGTCGAACACCCCGATCATCGCCTCCACCGGCGCGTTGCCCGCGCCGGCGCCGAACCGGCGGGTGCTGCCGTCGATCTGCTTGGCGCCCGCCCGCACCGCCTCGACCGAATTCGCCACGCCCAGGCCGAGGTTCTCGTGCCCGTGAAAGCCGACCTGCGCGTCGTCACCGAGTTCGGCGACCAGCGCCGCGACGCGGTCGGCCACGCCCTCGAGCACCAGCGCGCCCGCCGAATCCACGACGTACACGCACTGACACCCGGCGTCGGCCATGATGCGGGCCTGCGCGGCCAGCTTCTCCGGGCTGATGGTGTGGGCCATCATCAGGAACCCGACGGTCTCCAGACCCAGCTCGCGCGCCAGCCCGAAGTGCTGGATCGACACGTCGGCCTCGGTGCAGTGCGTCGCGATGCGGCAGATCGAACCGCCGTTCTGCTGGGCCTCCTTGATGTCCTCCTTGGTGCCCAGACCGGGCAGCATCAGGAAGGCGATCTTGGATTCGGTCGCCGTCTCGGCGGCCAGCTTGATGAGCTCCTGCTCGGGGGTCTTGGAGAACCCGTAGTTGAAGCTCGACCCGCCCAGCCCGTCGCCGTGGGTGACCTCGATGACCGGAACCCCGGCGGCATCGAGTGCCGCGACGATCGAGCGCACCTCGTCCTTGGTGAACTGGTGGCGCTTGTGGTGGGACCCGTCGCGCAGCGAGGTGTCGGTCATCCGGACGTCCCAGATGGGGTTGAAGTAGACGTCGCTCATGCGTGGGCACCTCCGGCAGTGGCGGCGAGCGATTCCTTGGCGATCTCCTCGCCGACCTTCGTCGCCGCGGCGGTCATGATGTCGAGGTTGCCCGCGTACGGCGGCAGATAGTCACCCGCCCCCTCGACTTCGACGAAGACCGTGACGACGGCCTGGCCGCCCGAGTGCACCGACGGCGGATCGAACTGCGGATCGTTCAGCAGGCGGTAGCCCGGCACGTAGGTCTGCACCTCGGCGGCCACCTCCTTGATCGACGCGGTGATGGCGTCCTGGTCGGCGTCCTCGGGGATCGCGCAGAAGATGGTGTCGCGCATGATCATTGGCGGCTCGGCCGGGTTGAGGATGATGATCGCCTTGCCCCGCCGCGCACCGCCGATGTGCTGAACGCCTGCGCTGGTGGTCTTGGTGAACTCGTCGATGTTGGCCCGCGTGCCCGGCCCCGCCGACGCACTCGACACCGAGGCCACGATCTCCGCATACGGCACGTCCACGACGCGACTGACCGCGTAGACCATCGGAATGGTCGCCTGCCCGCCGCAGGTGACCATGTTGACGTTGGGCGCGTCGAGATGGGCGCGCAGATTGGCCGGCGGGATCACCCCGGGACCGACGGCGGCCGGGGTCAGGTCGATGGCGCGGATGCCCGCCTCCTCGTAGCGCGGCGCGGCGTCACGGTGCACGTAGGCGCTGGTGGCCTCGAAGACCAGATCGGGTTTCTCGTCCTGGGCGAGCAACCAGTCCACGCCCTCGTGGGAGGTCTCCAGCCCGAGCTTGCGGGCGCGGGCCAGGCCTTCGCTCTGCGGGTCGATGCCGATCATCCAGCGCGGTTCCAGCCATTCCGAGCGCAGCAACTTGTAGAGCAGGTCGGTGCTGATGTTGCCGGACCCTACGATCGCGACGGATGTCTTGTCGGGCATGTGCACTCCCTATTCGAAGGAAAGACGGACTGAACCTAGCCCGTCGAACTCGGCTACGAAATCGTCACCGGGACGGGCATCTATCGCACGCGTGCACGATCCGGGCAGCACGATGTCCCCGGCCCGCAACCGCACCCCGAACTGGTCGACCTTGCGCGCCAGCCACGCCACCGCGGTGACGGGGTTGCCCAGCACGGCGTCGCTGCGGCCCTGCGCGACGACCTCGCCGTTGCGGGTCAGCGTCGCCCCGATGCCCTTGATGTCGACGTCCTTGGGCGACACCCGCTCCTTGCCCAGCACCCACCCCGCCGAGGACGCGTTGTCGGCGATCGTGTCGCACAGCTTGATCTTCCAGTCGGTGATCCTGGTGTCGATCAACTCGATCGACGGCGCGAACGCCGCCGTCGCGGCCAGCACGTCGTCCTCGGTGCAGCCCTCCCCGGGCAGGTCGTCGGCGAGGATGAACCCCACCTCGACCTCCACCCGCGGATACAGGAACCGGCCCGCCGCGACGGGGACGTCCTCGAAGACCTCCATCTCGTCGAGCAGGTGACCGTAGTCCGGCTCGTCGACGTTCATCATCTTCTGCATGGCCTCCGAGGAGAGCCCGACCTTGTGGCCGACGACCCGGGCGCCCTCGGCCACCCGCTGGCGGATGTTGATCAGCTGGATCTCATAGGCGTCGACCACGTCGATGTCGGCGTAACCGTCGGTCAGCGGCGTCGTCGGCGCCTTGCTGCGTTCGGCTTCGGCAAGTTGCGCAGCCAACTCGTCTCGCACATCAACGGACAACATCGGTGAAGTCCCCTCGTCTCGTCGACCGGCACAGTTGTGGGTCAGCCGGGCAATTCTATAACGTGTTCTACATGACTCAGCAGGAGTATGACGTCGTCGTGGTCGGCAGCGGCGCCGCCGGCATGGTGGCGGCGCTGACCGCGGCCCATCAGGGACTCTCGACAGTAGTCGTCGAAAAGGCTCCACACTATGGAGGATCGACGGCCCGTTCCGGCGGCGGCGTGTGGATTCCGAACAACGAAGTCCTCAAGCGCGCCAAGGTGAAGGACACCGCCGACGCGGCCCGCACCTACCTCCACACCATCATCGGCGACGTCGTGCCCCCGGAGAAGATCGACACCTATCTCGAGCGCGGCCCGGAGATGCTGTCGTTCGTGCTGAAGCACTCGCCGCTCAAGCTCTGCTGGGTGCCGGGCTACTCCGACTACTACCCGGAGGCGGCGGGAGGAAAGCCGACGGGCCGCTCGGTGGAGCCCAAGCCGTTCGACGCCAAGAAGCTGGGCCCCGACCTGCCCGGCCTCGAGCCGCCGTACGGCAAGGTGCCGATGAACATGGTCGTGATGCAGCAGGACTACG
Organism: Mycolicibacterium madagascariense; assembly: GCF_010729665.1. Lineage (NCBI taxonomy): Bacteria > Bacillati > Actinomycetota > Actinomycetes > Mycobacteriales > Mycobacteriaceae > Mycobacterium > Mycolicibacterium madagascariense. The sequence goes on from NZ_AP022610.1 coordinate 5,029,488, forward strand.
TGCGGCTCAACCAGCTCAAGCGCCATCCGCGCGGCGTGCTGCGCAGCCTCAAGGTCGGCATCCGCGCGACGTGGGGCAAGGTCACCGGCAAGAACCTGGTCGGCATGGGCCGTGCGCTCATCGCACCCATGCGCATCGGGCTCCAAGAGGCCGGTGTGCCAGTGCTTCTCAACACCGCTCTGACCGACCTGTACGTCGAGGACGGCGTCGTCCGCGGCGTCTACGTCCGCGACACCACCGCGCCGGAATCCGACGAACCACGGCTCATCAAGGCCCGCCGCGGCGTCATCCTCGGCAGTGGCGGCTTCGAGCACAACGAGCAGATGCGGGTGAAGTACCAGCGCGCGCCGATCACCACCGAGTGGACGGTCGGCGCGGTGGCCAACACCGGTGACGGCATCCTGGCCGCCGAAAAGCTCGGTGCCGCACTGGAAGTCATGGAGGACTCCTGGTGGGGGCCGACGGTCCCGCTCGTCGGCGCGCCGTGGTTCGCACTGTCCGAGCGCAACTCCCCCGGATCGATCATCGTCAACACCAGCGGCAAGCGGTTCATGAACGAGTCGATGCCCTACGTCGAGGCCTGCCACTGGATGTACGGCGGCGAGTTCGGCCAGGGCGAGGGGCCCGGTGAGAACGTGCCCTCCTGGCTGATCTTCGACCAGCAGTACCGCGACCGCTACATCTTCGCGGGTCTGCAACCGGGACAACGCATTCCGAAGAAGTGGCTGGAGTCCGGCGTCGTGCAGAAGGCCGACACCCTGGAGGAGCTGGCCGAGCAGACCGGCCTGCCCATCGGAGAGTTCAAGGACACCGTCGAACGGTTCAACGGGTTCGCCCGCTCGGGGGTCGACGAGGACTTCCACCGCGGCGAGAGCGCGTATGACCGTTACTACGGCGACCCGACGAACAAGCCCAACCCCAACCTCGGCGAGATCAGCCACGGACCGTTCTACGCGGCCAAGCTGGTGCCCGGCGACCTCGGCACCAAGGGCGGCGTGCGCACCGACGTGCACGGCAGGGCGCTGCGCGACGACGGTTCGATCATCGAGGGGCTCTACGCCGCGGGCAACGTCAGCTCACCGGTGATGGGGCACACCTATCCCGGCCCGGGCGGGACGATCGGGCCCGCCATGACGTTCGGGTACCTGGCGGCCCTGCACCTGGCCGAAGCGGCGGCGACCTCCCGTTCCGGCTCGGGGTCCTGACGTGCCGATCAACCTCGACGAGGCCATCGGCGCCGAGCTCCCCGCGGTCGAATTCTCCTGGAGCAGTAGCGACGTCCAGCTCTACCACCTCGGCCTCGGGGCGGGCGCCGACCCGCTCGATCAGCGCGAGCTGCGCTACCTGGTCGACGACACCCCGCAGGTGCTGCCGACGTTCGGCAACGTCGCGCAGAGCTTCCACATGACGTCCGCGCCGACGGTGAAGTTTCCCGGCATCGACATCGAACTGTCGCGGGTATTGCACGCCAGCGAGGCCATCACCGTCCCGGGCCCCATCCCCCCGTCGGGCACCGGACGGGCCGTCACGCGCTTCACCGACATCTGGGACAAGGGCAAGGCCGCGGTCATCTGGTCGGAGACCACGGTCACCACACCGGAGGGCGACCCGCTGTGGACGCAGAAGCGGTCCATCTTCGCCCGCGGCGAGGGTGGCTTCGGCGGCGAGCGGGGCCCCTCGACGTCGGCGGAGCCGCCGGACCGCGCGCCCGACGTCGAACTGTCCATCCCGACGCTGCCCCAGCAGGCGCTGCTGTACCGGTTGTGCGGGGACCGCAACCCGTTGCACTCCGATCCCGAATTCGCCGCTGCCGCAGGCTTTCCCACGCCCATCCTGCACGGGCTGTGCACCTACGGCATCGGGGCCAAGGCGCTCGTCGACGAATTCCTCGACGGCGACGTGACCCGCGTCAGCTCCTACGGGGCGCGCTTCGCGGGGGTGCTGTTCCCCGGTGAGACCCTGACGGCGCGCGTCTGGAAGGACGGCGGCACGCTGGTCGCCGTGCTTACGGCGCCGGACCGCGACGACGCCGTGGTGCTCTCGGGCGTGGAACTCGTGTCGACGTAGCGGGCGCTAGGGTGCACCGCCCGCGCGCCCGAGTCCGCCGTCGCCGCCCTCGCCGGGGTCGGTGCCTACGGGTGAATGACCGTCGGCGCCGGCATCCCCCGCGGAGCCCGCGCGGCCCGACCCGCTGACACCACCGCTGCCGCCGTGGCCGCCCGGTCCGCCGGCACCGCCGGGGCCGTTCGCGCCGGACCGCCCCCAGTTGCCCGTCCCCTCGGGAGCCGTGCCGCCCGGGTAGCCACCGCGGCCGCCGTGCCCGCCGGTTCCGCCCGTCCCGCCGCGACCGCCCGCACCGCCGGGCCCGGCCTTGCCGCCTCCGCTTGCCCCGCGTCCCGCCGCACCGCCGCTGCCGCCATCGCCTCCGTTGCCGGCGCGGCCACCGGCTCCACCGTGCCCCCCGACGCCGCCGTCACCGCCGTCGGCGAAGAGGTGGTAGCCGCTGCCCATGCCGCCATTGCCACCGCGGCCACCGTCACCGCCCGCGGCGCCCCGGCCCCCGACACCGCCCGCGCCACCGGCGCCGCCATCGCCGCCCAGGCCAGAGACCCGACCGCCGCTGCCGCCCGCCCCGCCACGGCCGCCCGCGCCGCCATCGGCATCGGTACCCGCGTCGGCTCCGCCTGCGCCGTTGCCGCCACGCCCGCCTCGGCCGCCCGCGCTGCGATATTGCTCGGAGAGGTCGTTGCCGCCGCGTCCGCCGGCGCCGCCGCGACCACCGTTGGCCATCGCATCGCCGCCGTCAGCACCGGGGCCCGCGAAGAAGAAGCCGTTCGAGTCCACGCCATGCCCACCGTCGCCCCCGTTGCCGCCGAGGGGTCCACCCCGTCCACCACCATCAGGGGAGAACGAGTGCGGGTAGGCGTACTTCCATCCGGTGTATCCGTCGGCGCCCGGACCGCCGTCCTGCAGGCCGACGCCGTGGCGGTTCGTCGGTGCCGTCGATGGGGCGACCGGGTTGACGACGTCCGTCCCTCCGCCGCCGGCACCGCCGGCGCCACCGTGCCCACCGTTGCCGAACAGGTATCCCGAGTCGCCGCCCCGACCACCGTCGCCCGCCTCGCCGCCGCGCTCCGCCGGCCCACCACTGCCACCGTCGCCGCCATCACCGGCCAACCACCCGCCGTTACCGCCGTTGCCGCCGGACGCACCGGCCGTGTCGGGGCTGAAACCGTTGCCGCCGTTGCCCATCCACGATCCGCCGTCCGCACCGTCGGGATGGGCGGCGGTTCCGTCGGCGCCGTTGCCGACGTACCGGTTGAGCCCGGGGATGCGACCGGCGGCGTCGAGTGCCTCGTCCGGGGTGGGGAGGTCCAGGTGTACCGATCCGCCGGACGCGTCGCGACGGTGACTGCCGCACGGCGGACGGGTCGGTGACTCGATGCCGTCGCATACCGTCTCCGCCCGCGCCGGCACCGCGAGCATCAGTGCCGCCGCTTCCGGCGCCGCCACCACCATGGCCATGCCGCCGAGGGCGGCGACGGTACCCGACCAGATGGCCGTGGTCGATCGGCCGTGGCGCACGGCACGGTGAGATGGCATGTCCGACTCCAGGTTTCAGCGTCGATGCTGAGACCGGCAAAGATACCGCTCGACGCGCGAGGCAGGCTAGCCTCCTCGCTTGCACAGTCGCGCTAGTACCACTCCTCCCACCCGGCGTACACGCCGGACAGCGCAGCGCGGAAGACGAGGCGGTTGTCCCACCGCGTGATGAACGTGCGCCCCACCGTGCCGGGGAATCGACCGTCCTCGGCCTGCGAGTACACCCGCAGATAGCCCGCTTCGGCCGCGGCCTTGGCCGCCTGCTGGGTCCAATCCTTCGACTGGCCCATCGGGATCGCGAAGTCGTCGACCACGATGCCGAGACGCGCCTCGATGACGCGGCGCGACTCCTCCAGTTCGAAGGCCACCTGGCCGGTGTCGATGTGGGCGAAGTTGGGATGGGTGACGGAGTGGCTGCCGATGTGCACGCCTTGGGACGCCAGACGTTCGACGTCGGTCCAGTCCATCAGCATGTCACCGGCCCAGTCGCGGGCATCGCCGTCGGCCCACCCGCTGACGACGAACAGCGTCCAGGGGATCCCGAGCTCGGCGAGCACGGGTGCCGCCGTCGTTGCCGCACTGCGGATTCCGTCGTCGAACGTGATGGCCAGCGCGTGGGCGGGCGCGGTCCCCTCGGTGATCTCGTGCGCCGGGACGAACGTGTACCCGGCGTCGAGCGCGAACTCGAGCTGCTGCCGAAAGCGGCGGGGTGCCAGGTCGTTGTTGCCGACGTACGGCGTCCCCACCGCGTGATAGGCGAGGATCCGGGATTGCGCGACGGGACGCGGGCGGGCGGCGACGGCCATGACGTTGCGCTCGCAGCACATGCGGGCCGCCGCGAGATGATGCCGCCGCACCCGTACCTTGCCGACGGCTCGCCTCAGGCCGCTCATGTCAGGGCCGCGGCCGGCAGGCTCGGGTCAGCACGTCGGCGACGTACTCCTGCTGGTGCGCGGTGATGTGCGGATACAGCGGGAGCGACAGAATGCGTTGGGCGGCAGCCTCCGTCGTCGGGAAGTCGCCGACACCGCGCCCGAGGTGTGCGTAGGCACCGGTCAGGTGCACCGGCGTCGGATAGTGGATGCCCGCGCCGATGCCCGCGGCGTTGAGTTCGGCGAGCACGCGATCCCGCTCGTCCACCTGGACGACGAAGAGGTGCCACACGTCGTCGTTCATCGGGTCCGAGACGGGAAGGCCCAGCCCCCCGACGTCGGCCAGCAGTTCGACGTAGCGGGCGGCGGCGTTGCGGCGCAGCCGGTTCCACTCGGTGAGCCGGCCGAGCTTGGCGTGCAGCACGACGGCCTGCACGGCGTCCAGGCGCGAATTGAAGCCGACCACGTCGTGGACGTACTTGCGGTCGCTGCCGTGCGCGGCGATGGTGCGGACGCGCGCGGCCACGTCGGCGTCGTTGGACAGGACCGCACCGGCGTCACCCGCCGCCCCGAGATTCTTGCCCGGATAGAAGCTGGTGCCCGCGGCGATGCCGAAACCGCCTGCGGGACGCCCGGATCGGCGTGCCCCCTGCGCCTGGGCGGCATCCTCGACGAGGACGACGCCGTACTCCTCGGAGAGCTTCGACAGCCGCTCCATCGGCGCGGTCTGCCCGAAGAGGTGCACGGGCACGATGGCCTTGGTGCGGGCGGTGATGGCCCGCTCGGCCTCGACCGGATCGATGAGAAGCTGACGGGCATCGACGTCGACGAGGACCGGAACCGCACCGATCCGACTCACCGCCTCGACGGTCGCGATGAACGTGTTGGCGGGCACGATGACTTCGTCGGCGACACCGACACCGGCGGCCCGCAGGGCCAACTCGAGCGCGTCGGTGCCGTTGGCGACGCCGACGACGTGCTCGACACCGATGTGTCGTGCGTAGGCGTCCTCGAACTCGGTGACCGCCGCGCCGCCGATGAACGCCGCACTGTCGAAGACGGCCTGCAGCCGCGGCCCGACCTCGTCGGCGATCTCGCGCTGCTGGGCGACGAGGTCCACCAGTGGCACTCTCATGCGCTCGTCACCACCGTATGGTGCTGAGCCGCAATGTCATTGGAGTACGGCATCGATCACCCGCTGCTGCTCGTCGTCGGTCATCTCGTGGTAGAGGGGCAGGATCAGCGTGTGATCGGACAGGTACTCCGTCACCGACAGCGAGGCACTGCCGCAGTCGCGGTGGGCGTAGGCCGGTTGGCGGTGGGCGGACATGATGCCGCGCCGCGCCGAGATGTCGGACGCCGCCAGCTTTTCCAGGAGCTGTTCGCGTCCGATGGGGAAGTCCGGTCCGATCTCGACCCAGAACGACTGGTAGTTCGTCTCGCCGTAGGGCGGGTCGGTGACGCAGCGCAGCCCGGGTACGCCGGCGAACCGGTCCTGGTAGACCCCGGCGAGCGCGCGTCGGCGGGCGATCACGTGCCCCAGTCGGTCCAGTTGAACGAGCCCGATGGCCGCCTGCAGGTCCGTCATCCGGTAGTTGTAGCCGACCTCGACGTACCCCTCGGCGACGGGCAGCGTGCTGCGATGACGTTCGGCGGCACCGACGTTCATGCCGTGCTCGCGGAGCCGCGTGGCCCGGTCCGCCCAGTCCGCACGCGCGGTGGTGAGCATGCCGCCCTCCCCCGTCGTCAGGATCTTGCGCGGGTGGAACGACCACGCCGCGACGTCGGCGCCGACCCCGACCGGCTGGTCGCGGTAGCGCGATCCGGCACCGCAGGCCGCATCCTCGATCACGGTGATCTCCCGGGGATCGCAGACCCCGCGGATGGCGGCGAGATCGACGGGGACACCGCCCTGGTCGACGGCGATGACCGCGCGCGTCGCCGGCGTCAGCGCCGTCGCGACCGACTCTGCGGTGACGTTGCCCGTGACGAGGTCGACGTCGGCGAACACCGGGCGCGCCCCGGTATAGACGACCGCGTTCGCGGTGGCGATGAAGGAGAACGACGGAACGACGACGTCGTCACCGGGGCCGATGCCGGCCAGGACGAGCGAGAGGTGCAGGGCCGTCGTGCAACTCGACAGGGCCACCGCCCGCTCGGTCGACATGGCTGCGGCGAAGGCGCGCTCGAACTCGGCCACCCGCGGGCCCTGGGCGATCCAGCCGGATTCGATCACGGCCGACACGGCCGCGACCTCTTCGGCGCCCAGCCACGGCTTCATGACGTTGACGCGGCTCATCGGGCCGGCGCGGTTCTGGCGGCGGCGATCTCGTCGCGCTGCGGTGCCCACCAGTCGACGAGCCGCCGCAGTCCGGTGTCGAGCGAGACGTCGGCGCTGAACCCGAGGTCGCGTCGCGCGGCCGACGTATCGGCCAGGCGGCGTTCGACTCCGTTGACCGCGCGCGGCGGGAGGTACTCGATCGGCAGATTCGAGTCCATCGCTTGCAGAAGCGCTTTCGCCAGATCGTTGAGGCTGGTCTCGACCTGGTTGGCGATGTTGTAGACGCCCTCGGTGACGTCGCTCTTGGCCGCGAGGAGGTTGGCCCGCGCGATGTCCTCGGTGTAGACGAAGTCCATCGTCTGGGTTCCGTCGCCGAAGATCAGCGGCGGCTTGCCGTCGGCGATGCGCTCCATCCAGCGCACCAGCACCTCGGTGTAGAGCCCGTGGACGTCCATCCGCGGCCCGTACACGTTGAAGTACCGCAGGGCGACGTAGTCCAGACCATTCATGGCGCGGAAGCTGCGCAGCATGCCCTCGTTGAAGCTCTTCGCGGCGCCGTAGAAGGTGTCGTTGTTGTGGTGGTGGTGGCGTTCGCCGGTGGGAAACTCCTCGGCCATGCCGTAGACCGATGCCGACGACGCGGCGACGACCTTGTCCACCCCGTGTCGGGCGGCCGCCTCCAGCACCGAGAACGTACCGTCGACGAGGACCTCGAGTGCGAGGCGCGGTTCCTCGGCGCACTGCGTGATGCGGATGGCGGCCTGGTGGAACACGATGTCGCAACCCTTCACGACGTCGTGCACGAGGCCGACGTCGCGCAGGTCGCCGACGATCAACTCCGTCCGCGGATCCTCGAGCGCAGCAGTCAGATTCGCGCGTCGGCCCCGGACCAGATTGTCGAGGATGCGTACCCGACCGACACCCTCGTCGAGCAGTTGGTCGACGATGGTCGAACCGATGGTGCCCGCTCCGCCGGTGACGAGGACGGACGCGCCGGCCAGATCGCTCACGACAGCACTCCGTTCAGCAGCAGGTCGGGTTCACCGGGGCGCACCGGCTGGCCGTGGGCGGCCAGGCTCTCCGAGATCGCCTCGAGTACCGAGAGCACCCGCAGTCCGGCGAGGCCGTCGGTGCGGGGTGGGCGTTGTTCCCTGATGGCCGAAGCGAACTCGGTCACCATGGACGACAGCGCCTCGGTCTCGGGCAGGGCGGGCACCGTGATGTCGCCCAGCCGATAGGACACCGCGGAGTCGCGGCGCTTGTTCACGTCTCCGACGTCGGCGCTCGCGGCCAGGTCGATCCCGCGGTCGTGGATCGCGACGCGCTGGTGCGGGTTGAGGTCGTCCCACACCAGGGTGCGGTGACTGCCGCCGATGACCATGCGCCGAATCTTGGTCGGCGACATCCAGTTGACGTTGACGTGCGCGACGCCCCGGTTGGCGAGCGGCATCGTCGCGTACCCGATGCACGCCTTGCCTGCGCCGAGCGGATCGGCGCCCGTGGCAGAGACGTGCTCGGGGACGAGGCCGCCGGGGAGGGCGTAGTCGAGGATCGCGAGGTCGTGCGGTGCGAGATCCCAGAACACGTCGACGTCGGGCTGGACGAGGCCGAGGTTGATCCGCGTCGAGTCGACGTAGAGGACGTGGCCGAGGATGCCCTTGGCCACGATGTCGTGGATGTATTCGACGGCCGGGGTGTAGCAGTAGGTGTGATCGACCATCAGCGTCAGGCCTGCCGCCGTCCCGGCCTCGATCATGACGGCCGCCTCCTCGGAGGTCGGGGCCAGTGGCTTCTCGACGACGACGTGTTTGCCCGCGTCGAAGGCGGCCAACGTGAGCGCGGCGTGACTCTGGGCCGGCGTCGCGATGGCCACCGCATCGATGTCGTCGCGAGCCAGCAACCGCTCGACGGACGTTTCGATCTCCACCGTCGAGCGGGGCCCGACGACTTCCCTGGCCCGGCGCTCGTCGCGGTCGCACACGGCCACCAGGTCCCAGTCCGGCGAGCTGCGGAAGTTGCGAACCAACTTCGGCCCCCAGTAGCCCACACCGATCACGGCAATGCGATATCGCTGCCTGATCATGGAAATCCCCCATTCGAACTACGATGGCGTCAATTTTCGCTAACTCTGCAACGTCGTGCACGGCAATACTAAGTCCATGAGACCCGTTCTGCCAATCCATACGGTGGTAACCTGCTCTCGACCTCGGTTAATTACAGCTAGAGCGGTGGTGAAGACATGGTTGGAGCAGCCAATAGCGAAGTCTTCGTGCACCCGCTCGGACTTTGCGAAAGCACGGACGTCGGTGCCGGAACGAGGGTTTGGGCATTCGCCCACGTCCTCGACGGCGCTTCCGTTGGCAATGACTGCAATATTTGCGATCACGCATACGTCGAGCAGGGGGTGACGGTCGGCGACCGCGTGACGATCAAGAACCGCGTCCTGCTCTTCGAAGGCGTCACCGTGCAGGACGACGTGTTCCTCGGCCCCGGTGTGATCTTCACCAACGACCTGCGGCCCCGCGCCTTCGTCAAGCGCGGCGGATCCGAGTTGAGTGCCACCCTGGTCGAGCGCGGCGCGACGCTGGGAGCGGGCGTCGTCGTCGTGTGCGGAATATCGATCGGCGCGTACGCCTTCGTGGGCGCCGGGACGGTCCTCACCCGCGACGTTCCCGCTCACGCCTTCGTCGTCGGCAATCCCGGTCGGCCCATCGGTTGGGCCTGCGAATGCGGCAGCCGCCTGCCGGCGGAGCTGGCGTGCCCCTGCGGACGCCGCTACCACCTCGACGGCGCCGAATTGACGCGAGCCACCGAAGCGACCGCCTGACCGATGGGAAACCAGCTACCGCACACGAGCTGTCGCACTCGGCATGAAGTTTGCTATATTCCTCCTGGCGAGCGTTTAAAGGTCGCGATGGCAGCCAGTGCACCGGTTTTTACACAGCTGTTAGCTGCTGTTTTCTTTGTGAACGGGCCGTGAACGTGCAGCGTTGCGTGCTTCTGGCAATGTGGTTAATATTGCCTGGCCCAGCGGGGGGAAGCTGGTGGACGACAGGGTCGGGAGGGCAAGTGCCGTGGAGACTGCATCATTGGCGAGTCAGCAGAAGACGTCAGGACCGCATCGCATGCTGCGAGGAGCTGCCATCGGCCCCATGGCCGACACCGTCGGTGAGGATGCCTTCGTGCCGAAGGTGAGCGTCTGCATTCCCGTGTACAACAGCGTCGACACGATCAAGCGGAGCATCGAGAGCGTCCTCGCCCAGACCTACCCGAACATCGAATGTCTCGTCATCGACGACCATTCCTCCGACGGGACGGCCGACGCGGTCGCGGAATTCACCGATCCGCGCGTCCGACTCGTCCGCAACGAGGTCAACCTCGGCATGATCGGCAACCACAACAAGTGCGTGCGGATGGCCCAGGGCGACCTCATCCAATTCGTCGGTGGCGATGACTGGCTGCTTCCGCAATGCCTCGAACTCCTGGTGCCGGCCTTCCAATCACCGGCGGTGGGAATGGCTTTCGCGCGCCGACAGGTCGAGACGACGAACACCTGGTGGAAGGAACACTTCGGCATCCTCGACGGTCCGCTGCAGCCGCTCGCGCCGGTGAACGAGGGTCGCGACCTGATCCGCAAGTACCTCACCGCGGGCGGGAACGGAAACCCCATCGGTGAACCGACGACGGTGATGCTGCGACGAGACACCCTCGTGGCGGCAGGCGGTCTCCCACCGGAGGTGCCCCAACTGTCCGACATCGACACGTGGTTGCGCGTGCTGTGCCGCAGCGAGGCCGCGTTCATCGAGGAGGAACTGTCGGTGCGGTGGCACCACGCCGGTTCCGCCACCGACCAGTTCGCCGGAACGACCACCCTCGACAAGCTGTGGGTGCTCTCGAGCCTCATCCGCTCCGACGCGCTCGAGTCGCGACTGCGCCTGCGCGCCCTGCTGATCTGGCTGAGAACCCTTGCGGCCCTTCCCAAGGCGTTCCTTGCGACACCTCGCCCACGGAGGCACGAACGCATGGCCAGCCTGCGGGCCAATCTGCGCTACGTCGTCACCGGGCGCCGCGATGGCCTCGAGGTCACCGGGTGATCGACGCCTGACGTGCGCGTGCAGCCGCACGCGCATCGCTTCCCGTTCAGAGGAGACCCACCGTGAAGCAGAAGGACACGCTGCCGTCGCAGGGCGTTCACGTCGATCCGACGCCGGAGCCGCTTCCCCGTCGGTCGTGGCATCCGGACGTCGACGAGGCACTCGCCAGCGCGGAGATGGAGACCTTCCGGTCGGTGCTCGTCGTGGGCGACCAGGACGTGCGCACCTCGATTCTGCACGAGCTGTCGGAGTACCACGGGTACACGCCCGATGAATGCCTGAAACGCTGTCTGCACTGGGAGGATTGGAGCGTCGAGGAGTGGGCGGCCGCCGACCGTTCGACTCCGGAGGGCATCCAGGAGTTCTACCAGTCCGTGCAGTCGTGGGCATTCGACCTCATGTGGTACGCCTACCTGCAGACCACCGGTGACGGCTATCCGGCGTCGGTGATCGCCGCGCGGTTCGCCCAGGCGGTGGGAACGGGTCGCGATCATCTGGACTTCGGCTCGGGTACCGGCACGACCGCGCAACTCTTCGCGCGCCTCGGCTTTCGCACCACGATGGCCGACATCTCCGAGCCGCTGCTGACCTACGCCGGCTGGCGCGTGGAACGCCATGGCGACCAGGCGAAGCGGATCCTGTTGACGACCGACGAGCTACCCACCGATGCCTACGACGTCATCACCGCGCTCGACACGTTGGTCCACGTCACCGATTTCGACGCGACGGCCCGCGACCTCCGTCGCGCCATCCGCGACGGCGGGTACCTCCTGGCCAACTTCGACATCCGCAAGGACGCCCACGGCTCGCAGTGGCATCTCTACGACGACGTCCACGACGTCGAACATCGGCTCCGCGCAGCCGGTTTCGTCCGCACCCACAGCTTCGCCGGTATCACCAACTGCTACCGCGCGGTCGACCCGACGCGACCGGTCTTCAAGCTGGCGATGGCGGCCGATGCCGCCACCCTGCCGGTCAAGCGTGGCAGGGACCGGGCGCGCGACGCCGTGCGCGCGGCACGCGCGAAGGCGCGAAAGGCCGTGCGCGGCAACTGATTGGTGCTCCCGGCCGTCGACTCAGGTGTCGCGGCCGGGGGTCCGCGACAGTCGGTACGCCACGGCGGTCAGGGAGATCAGGACCCACATGAGCGTCCAGATCTGAAGGAATCCCGCCATGTCGAGGAACAGGCTGACGACCGCGTACGCCGAGATCGACGCGGCGATCCCGATGAACAGCTGGGCGCGCTGACGGTCGCACCGCCCGGCGCGCGCATTGCGGAACGCCCGGAAGGCCAGGACGACGGTCGTGCCGATCAGCAGCACGTAGGCGAGGAAGCCGAACACGCCGGTCTCGGACAACGCCTTCAGGTACTGATCGTCCAGGGTCGGCACGCCCGCGCCGGACGAGCTCGCCCCGGTCGCACGGGCGTACATCCCGAAGGGCGTGATGTCGAAGGGCAGCGCGCTCGTCACGGCGGCCCGCTGTGCGACCGAACTGTCGGCGCTGAAGATCGTGGCGTACTTGGTGACGAAGGGCACCTGGAGCAGCAGGGCGGCGCCGATGACCGCGGCGCAGCTCGCGAAGATGGTGACGGTACGACGAATCGGCCAGTAGCAGGCCATGACTGCCATGCTGACCACCAATCCGACCGTGCCCGATCGGGAGAGCGTGGCGGCGCTGCCCGCCACGATGACGGCCGACGCGACGGCCCACGGCCACCACCGCTTGCCCTGGGCGCGCAAGCTCAGGGTCATGGCGAGCGCCAGGGGGAAGATGACGATGAGCACGCATGCGAGTTCCAGTGGGTGCGAGGCACTTCCCTGCGCGCGGATCATCCCGCCGCGGAACACGTCGTCGACGGTGAACGGGATGCCCGCGCCGTCGACCGTTCCCGGGATGCGAAGCACCGGACCGGTCGCCGAGCCGGTGACGATGGCCAGCAGCGCCAGCGTGGCACTCAGGCAGGCGCCCGCCACCAGTCCCTTGATGACGCGCAGCAGCCCGGCAGCACTGTGGATCACGGTGAACACGAACAACACCACGAGAACGAGCAGGAGCTGGACGACGAAGATCGGATCGATGTTCGGTGCCGGGGTCGGACGCGTCATCTGCGCGCCGTAGGCCACCATCACGCTCAGCGCGTAGATGGTCAGGACCGGGCCGAGGATCGCCAGCCGGTACGGCGACCGCTGCCCCGTCAGGCGGGTGAGCACCCACAGGCCGGCCCCCGCGAACAGGAGGAAACGGGCGGGGCTGAGACCCAGCGGTACCAGGGGCAGCAGATCCGTTTGACGAAAGCCGATGAGCAGGAACGCCGTAACGGCCAACACCCGCGATCCGGCCTCGCCGGGAGGGGCGTATCCCTCGGACGGCCGCGCACCGACGGGAGCGTCGAGGAACCGCGTCGTCATCGTGGCGTCCCCGTGCTCACTCCGGCCAGCCAGCCGACTGCTGCAGGGCGTGTCCATTCCTCACCAGCGCGTGGGCGCCCTGCACCCCTCCGCGCTCGGGCAGCTCCTCGTCCTCCTGGACGCGGGGCTCCTCGACATCCCTTGGGCGAGAACGGCGTCGGCGATCGATGAGGGTCTCCACGGTCCACGACACCAGCAGGCCGGCGAGCAGGGCCGCCGCGGCGAAGATGGCAGCCGCGCGCACCTGCGCCTTCGCGACGCCGGACGTGGTGTCCTGCGGCGGCACGATCTCCTGCAATTTGGCCATGTTCGTCGGCTGGCCGACCGCTGCGTCGATCTGCAGGGAGGTGAGCAGCTGGCCCGCCTTGACGGACAGGCGCTCGGCCCCGGCATGCGCGCTCTGTTCGTTGGGACCCGTGACGTCGAACTGGATCACCGACGTGGGTTCGGGGAACCGGAGGTTGTCCCGCAGGTTGGTCACCGAGTAGCCCGTCGCCCCTGCACCCTCGACGAACGCGGCGGTGTCGGAGGACTGCAGCGCAACCACCAAGGTACTTGCCAGCTGGGTCGTGCGATCGGTGAGGTTGAGCATCGGGTTCGGCACCGACTGGTCCTCCAGGTACCAGGGCGGCACCACCAGGACCGACATCTGGCTCTGAGCCTCGCCGTTCGTGCTCTTGAAACCGACGTAGCCTGCGGATGCAGCGAATACGACGATGATCACCAGGACGATCGGCCGTCGCACCAATCGTCGCCACAACGTACTGAGACTCATGACCCTACCTTTGCGAAATTCACCGGAAGCGGCTGATTCCCCACGACGATAACATGCATTCGGGTTGGGTTCCAGTTTGCTGGAGCGACTGGAGCAACGACATGATTGGCTTTGCAAGCAACCGGACGCAGGCGTCAGGGCCCAGGCAGGACCCGGAACGTCGACCCGGCTTCGGTCCGGTTCGCCTGCGCCCAGGCGGCGGCGTCGTCGATCGTGTAGGGCTGCCCGTACTGCATCGGCGTGCCCGACACCAGCGCGATGTCGTTGTCGCTGAACACCAATCCCGCAGGCGATGACGCGACGGGTGCGTGATAGACGTAGGCGCCCGACGCCCGCGTGATGCGGTTCTTCGTCACGACGACGTCCGCGGGCAGATCCCAACCGTAGGACGTCAATTGCGCCCGGTTCTCCTTGTCGGGTCTGGCCGCACCACCCCATCCGCCCCCGCCGTCGGCGAGGTCGTTGTCGTCGATCAGGACGTGGTGGAGTCCCCCGCCGGGCTGAGCGGTCCAGAACTCGAGGTTGTGCGAGTTGTCGTGAAACGAGTTCTTGGTGACCCGAATGTCGGTCGTCGTGCCGGATCCCTGACAGGTGAAGGCCGAGTCGTACACCTCGTACACCTCGTTGCCCTGCACCACCCAGTTCGCGCAGGAATCAAGGCACTCAATGCCATTGCCGTACCTGACCTTGTCGTCGGCGTAGCCAATGAGGAACGATCCCCCGATGTGGTGGATGTCGTCGTTGGTGATGCGGACGTTCACGACCGGGTCGTCCTGACCGCGGATCGCGTGCCCGCCGCACTCCCTCAGCTCGATGCCGTCGACTTCGGTGTTGGAATGCAGCCGAATCAGGACGGCGTCGGGCGCCGCCCGCAGATCCGGGGCGAGCGTCGTGGGATTGCCCGGCGACAGCACGTAGAGAGCGGTGCCGTCGTCGAAGAAGTCCCACGGCGCCCGAAGGTCGGTCAGCGCAGCCTTCTTCGCGCCGTGGATGACGTTCCCGGTCGCCAGGAAGCCGATGTTCGCGCCCGCGTCGGTCCATCCGCCATGCGTCGCAGGGTCGTTCAGATCGATGCGCCACACGTTGGGTGCAGTCGTCGTCCACGCCGCCGGGACGTTCAGGATCTTGGCGTTGGTGATGACGGGCTTGGCGCCCAATCCGTAGGCGCCGATCAGGAACCGGTGATCGCCATCCGGCGTGGGAACGCGATCGATGCTGCCGAAATACACTGCGTCGCGCCGGAACAGGAGCTGATCGCCCGCGGTGTAGTTCTGCGCCATCGCCCTCGCGATCGACTTCCACGGCCGGTCGAGGGTGCCGGGATTGGCGTCGTCACCGTCGGGTGAGACGTGGAACGCCACGCGGCCGGGGGGCGGCTTCGGCGGGGGGAGGGCGGCCGACGCATCGTCCGACGCCGGCCCGGTGGACCGCTGCATCGAGTGGGCGCCGGCGATCGCCAGTCCGACGAGCAGGAGGACGACGACGAGCACGCCACCTCCGAGCCGCGCGGAACGCAGCCGCCGCCGCGGACGTGGTTGGTGGGCCATGAAAGTCGCGTCAACTCCGGTTCGTAGTGCGGTCTGCGGACTGCGCGACGCGCCGAGGACGCACCCAGCCACTCACCCTGTCGCCTCCATCATGGGCACGGTGAGCCGGAATCCGCCAGCACCGGGTCCGCCAGATCGCCTGGGGGGCGCGCTACGTCGCGGGGGTGTGAGCGACCACGTCGGCGAAGATCTCCAGCAGTCGCCGGGCCGCCACCGGGGAATCGTAGTGATTGCGGTAGTGCTCCTGGGCCGCCTTGCCCTGCAGCACCGCCTCCTCGGGATTGGCGAGCGCGTCCAGCGCGCGCGTCAGGCCCTCGACGTCGTCGATGCCCGTGACACTCCCGCCGTCCGGCTGGAATTCGGGCAGCGCGCCCGCGGTGGACGCCAACGTCGCGACACCGAGCTGCATGGCCAACACCTGGACCCCGCTCTGCGAGGCGGTGCGGTAGTGCGCGATGGAGCCCTTCGCGCGCGCGAGCTCCTCGAGCACCTCGCGATATTGGAACTCCGAGCGCTGCCACCGAACGTGTTTCGGCAGCGGACCCGAGAGATCCCCATTTCCCAGCAGTACCAATTCGTCCCCCTGCCAGGACGGGCCACTGGTGTGGGCCTCCCACGCGGCGAACACCACGTCGTGGTTCTTGTAGGGCTGCTGGCGGCCGATCAGGAGGAAGTTCCTGCGCGCCTCGGCCGGGACGAACTCCGGCATCATGGCCGGGGCGAGATCGCTGATCAGCGGTGCCACGTAGAGCGGCGCCCGCGCCCGCCCCTGCGCCCGCAGGCTGTCCGCGACGTAGTTGCTGAAGACGATGGTCGCGTCGGCCTGCTCATCCCAGCGGTCGAAGAACATCCGGTTCCACCACGGGGCGACGTGGGTCTCGTCGTGGGGCTTGTCGTCGTGCAGCATCCGGATGCGCGGCGCGAGCCCGGCCAGCAGACGCCACCTCGGATCGCGGAACATCTCGGTGACGACCACGTCCGGCTGGAAACGTCGCGCGGCGCGGTAGGCCGCGGAGAACTCCCGCCACCCCGCCCAGGGAATGGGCCGCCCGAGGAGCACCGTCTCATAGGGGCGCGCGCGGTCGGACTCGAAGTGGAGGTTGGAGGTGATCAGCATGACCTCCGCGCCCAGTGCCTGCAGATTCTCCGCATGTATCCGCGCCATGGGGCGCAACCACGGGGCCAAGAGCAGGATGCGCATCAGATACTCTCCAAATCCAGGTTCGGGACGGTGGTCATCGGACGGGATGGCGCCGGTCGACCGGTGGGCTCGATCGACTCGACGCGCAGGCCCCGTCGGCGCAGTCGGAAGAGCCGCGCGGCTGCTCGTTCTCGGCCCGTCGCTCCCGCGAGCAGCGTGGTGGGCGCATCACCCGGCCACGTTCGCGGCCACCACCAGGACCGCCGGAGCAACCGGACCGCCGGCGGCAATTCGCGCGGGAGGCTTCCGAGACCTCGCAGCGACACCACCGTCACGTCGAGACCCTCGTCGGCCAATACCGTTGCGCGAGAGACGATCTCGTCCGCCGACGGCGACTGCGGACCATCGACGACGAGCACCGCGTCGGACTGGGGTCGACGAGAATCGTCGCGGTGCAGGGCACGCTTGAGACCGTCGATGCCGTAGGCGCCCGCCGCGTAGAGGTCCGCCGCCGCGGCGCCATGGTGATACTCCAGCTGCAGTGCCACGCTGGCATGCACCAGATCCGACGACCGGGTGGAGGCCTTCGCGTCACCGGCGACCGTGCCCTGGGCCGAGTGTCGGACACCGCGCTCGTCGGCCAGGCGAATCCGCCAACCCGCGGCGATCGCGCGGCGCTGCCAGTCGGCCTCCTCGCCGTAGAGGAAGAACTCTTCGTCGAAGGGTCCCAACGCATCCCACGCCTCGCGGCGGATGGCCAGGCAGGCGCCCGTCAGATATCCGTCGACGTCCCCCGGCTGCGACCAGTAGAGGTTGGAGAGCCACGTGCCTCGGGATCGCTCGGCAGCCATGGCCACCTCGCCGAGTGCGTTGAGCACCGTGCGACGCCGATGCGCGACGTCCCACGGCTGGTGCGTGCGTGACAGCGGCCTCGACGGCTCCGGTTCGTCACCCCCGTCGTCAGACAGCATCGGTGCCGCGGCGGCGGTGTCCCCTTCGGCGATCGCCGCGCGCGTATGTGTCAGCGGGCCCACGAGTTCGGCGTCCGGGTTGAGCAGGAGCAGGTCCTGGCCGGGCACCATCGCCGCGAGCCGGTTGACCGCGGCCGCGAACCCGATGTTGTCGCCGTGGAGATGCCAGTGCACGTCGGGCACGTCGGAGGCCAGCCGGCGCACGTCCGAGCACTGCGGTCCCGAGTTGTCCCAGACGTGCACCTCGAGTTCGGGCAGATACCGTCGCACCGACGCGATACAGCTGTTCAGCTTGTCCGCCGAGCGGTACGCGACGATGAGCACCGCCATGGTGCGGGTCCGGGAGTCAACCATCACGGGTCAGCGACCGAAGACGTCGACGTGCTTGTCGACGACCGTGTCCCAGCTGAAGTTCCGCGCCACGTGGCGTGAACCGTCGGCCGCCAACCGCGCCAGGTCGTCGGGCGCGTCCAGTGTCCACGCCAACGTCTTCGTCAGGTCCTCGACGTCACCGGTGCTGAAGTACGTGCCGAATTCGGCGATGCCATAACGATTCTGGGGAATGTCACTGCAGACGATCGGCGCACCCACGTAGGCGGCCTCCAGGATGACCGGCGACAACCCCTCGATGGCCGACGGCTGCACGTACGCATGCGCGTTGCGCATGAGCGCGTGGACCTCCGGGCCGTAGAGGAACCCGGCGAAGACCACGCGCGGATCACTGGTCGCCTTGAGCTGGTCCTCGTATTCCGAACCGTTCGGCGAACCGCCGACGAGCACCAGTTTCTTGTCGGTGTCCAGCGCCTCGAAACCGGGGATGAGCCAGTGCAGTCCCTTGTCCGGAATGAACCGTCCCACGAAGAGGAAGTACGCGCCGCGCTCGAGACCCAGGCGCTGCAACACCCTTTCGGCGTCCTCGTCGTACTTGACGTCGGCGCCGAACGGGATGAAGTCGTACTTCTTCTTGAACCGCGTCTCGAACGCCTCACGCGCGTAGATGTTGTCGAAGATGACGGCGTTGTGCACGTGGGCCGTCAACAGCGACGAGAACCATAGGAACGCCTTCGCGTACCAGGACCACTTGTCGCGCTTCCAGTCCAGACCATCCTGGCTGAGGAACGTCTTCTTCCCGAACAGGCGCAGGACGGCCCCGAAGATGCTGTTGCCCCCGTTCTGGATATGCACCACGTCGGCCCGGTCGTGCCTGATGATGTCGTAGGTGACCTTCGCCGAGTGCAGGAAGGTGTCGAAACCACTGCGGTTCGTCGTGCGGAACGTCAGGACGTCGACGCCCTGCGTGTCGGACGGCTCAGTGGGCTCCATGCCGGGATAGAGTCGGTTGTAGGCGATCACCTTGTGACCCCGGGCGGCGAGGCGAGGCAGTAATTCCATCGCGAACTTGTCGGCACCGGCGCTGCCCGCGCGCGGCGGGTAACTGCGGAAGCCGAACGCCGCGATGCGTAGCGGGCGCATCAACTCACCTTGAGCTGCAGCTGAAATTCTGGCGCGAAGTCCTCGGCGAATTCAGCGTAGTAGTCGGAGATGTAGTCCCGCAGTGCAATTCGCCAGTCCCGCATCTGGTTGAGACCGCGCAGGTTCAGCTTGTTGTTGACCAGCCGTTCGCACGGCGGCCGCGGCGCGAAGTAGTCCCTGGCGAAGAAGTCCGAGCCGACGGCCCTGACCTCGACCCGATCTTCGAGACCGAGGATGCTGACCAGTTCCTCGGCGACCTCGAACCGACCCGTCTCGCCGCCGCAGACCATGTTGTAGAGGCCGTAGAACTCCGTGCCGATCAGGGTCTCGAGATTGCGGGCGAAATCGACCGTGTACGTGGGCGTCCCGAGCTTGTCGTCGACGACGTTCAGCACCCTGGCGCCGGCCGCGAGCTGGTTCATGAGCTTGGAGATGAACTTCTTGTCCTTGCCGGGCCCGCCACCCATCATCCAGCCGGCGCGGCAGATGAAGTGCTTGTCGACGCGCCGTTGCACCAGGATCTCGCCGAGATGCTTGCTGCGGGCGTAGACCCCGAGCGGAGCAGGCGCATCCCAGTCGTCGTAGAGCTGCTTCTCGCCGTCGAAGATGCCCGCGGTCGAGATGTAGACCAGCGGGATGCCGTGGGCGTTGGCCAACGTCGCCGCGTGCTCCACCGACAGCGTGTTGGTGCGGTACGCGTCATCCGGATTCTGTTCGCAGTACTCGAGATTGGTGTGCGCCCCGAGGTGGAAGAGCATGTCGGGTTGGAACTCCTCGACGGACGCCTTGTACGCCCCGAAGTCCCGGAAGTCGCAGTATTGCAGCCACGGCACGTTCAGGTCGATGTCCGTGCACGCGAGCTCGTGGCGCTCCGAGAGCACGCGATGCATCGCCTCTCCGAGCATTCCGCCACTGCCAGCAACATATATTCTCATGTGTTCCTCTCTTGACGGACCAATCCCCTTGACGACGTCTTGACACCAAGGCTCGAATAGAGTGAGAGCATCGCGTCGGCGTAACCCTCGGCGTTGAAGCGCTTTTCGACTGTCTCGCGCGCTGCTCGTCCGGCCCGCGCGACCTGCGCGTCGGGCATCGCCGCCACGGTGCTCAGCAGCTGCGCCAGGCCGGCGATGTCCTTGCTGGCGAACGTCCAGCCGTTCTCCGCCTCGTCGATGGTCTCCGGGATGCCCCCGATGCGCGCCCCGATCATCGGCTTTCCGAGCGCGAAACTCTCCAGCACGCTCAGGGGGGCGTTCTCATACCACTCCGACGGCAGCACGACGGCACGCGCACCGCGCACCAGGGCGTGCAGGTCGGCACCGGTCTGGAAGCCGAGAAACTCGGTGTCGCCGCGTAGTTGGCCCTGCAGTTCCGTCAGCTCGGCTGCCATCGGTCCGCTGCCGGCGATCTTCAGCTTGACCCCGGCGAGCCGGGCCGCGCGCATCAGCGTCGCGATGCCCTTCTCGGGCGCCAGCCGACCGAAGTAGAGGAAGTAGTCGCCGGGCTCGTAGTCGGGGACGAAGCGGGCGGCGTCGACGTAGTTCGGGATGTGGACGAATTGCTCACGCGGCCAGCCCCACTCGACGAACTTGTCGACGAAGAACCGGCTCGGCGCCACGACCTTCGTCAGATGCTTGCGATAGGTCTGCATCGAGCGCTGCAGCCCGCTCTCCGCCGCGACGATCACACTGGCCGACAGCGAGTCCCGCACGCAGCGATTGCGGATGACGTTGAGCACCGAACCGGTTCGGCAGCGCTCGCACACCCCGGTGCGGTTGAGCATCTTGTAGTTGGGGCAGGCGATCTTGAGGTCGTGCGCCGTCATCACGACGGGTATGCCCGCCTCGGTCAGCACCGGCAGGATCGACGGCGAGTGGTGGTGATAGATGCCGTGCAGGTGCGCCACGTCAGGCTCGAAGTCGCGCAACAGCATTCGGAGCTTGCGCTGCGCCTCGAAGGAGTACACCGACTTCGTCGCCATCGAGATCTTCTGCGGCAGGGAGTAGTCCCCGCCGAACTCCAACTCGTCGATGAAGTACCGGCTCCACGGGGTCGGTAGGTTCTCGGGGTGTCGCATGGAGAAGAAGGCGCCCCGCCAGCCGAGGCTCTCCATCAGTTCGGCGTGGTCGAGGTACACGCCGTCGGAGCCGCCACGGCGGTAGTGGTAGTTGTTGATGCTGAGCAGCGCGGGCATGTCCGTCACCGGGCCGTTTCGTGACGCGCGGAGTCGGCGACGAGGTTGGGCACCGCACCATCGGCGGCGGCGTGGGCGTTCCTGCGCAGACGCGAGATGACTGCTCCGACGGGCAGACTCGGCAGGTAGTCCAGTTTGGTGCCGAGACCGATGTAGACGATGCAGAAGACCGCGCTCGAGGCCAGGAAGGGGACGATGGCGTCGGCACGCGTCTGTGGTGCCGCCAGCAGGTTGATCGGTAGCGCCAGTGCGGTGGCGAGCAGTGCCACCGCGAACGGTCCCGCGACCGCGCGCGCGAAGGTCTTCAGGGAGATGCCGACCCGTGACTGCAGGAACCACACCCCCAGTAGGTTGCCGAGGGGTATCCAGCAGGCGTAGGCGGCGACGAGCCCGTTGAAGCCGAACGCCAGGGCGCACGGGATGGCCAGCACGACGGACAGCGCGGCGTAGACCGCACCCTCGATGCCCGCGAGGTCGGGTCGCCCGATGGCGTACATGGTGGCCGCGCACACGCCGGTGGCCACGTTGACCGCGATGCCGAAGGCGAGACCGCTGGCGACGATGATCGCCGAGACGTGACCCCGGCCCAGCCACAGCGGCACGGCCGAGGACGCGGTGGCACCGAGGAGGAAGGGGAGGAAGATCGCAACGGCGGCGTTGCGGCGGGTGAGCCGCGCGAACTGTGCGCGGATGCCGTCCATCCCGGCCGTCGCATACGCTCTGGTGAGGTGGGTGTTGATGGCGACCGAGACGGCGCCGCCGAACGCCTGAACCCCTTGGATCAAACGGATTCCGAGCTCGTAGGCGCCGGCGGCCGCGGGGCCGATCACGATGCCGGCGATGAGCTTGCCCGATTGGAACAGCACGACGTCCGCCGCGCCGGCGACCTGGCTGTGCACGCCGAACACCACGATTTCGCGCGCCAGGTCGATTCTGGGGCGGCCGATGGTGATGCGACCCTCGTCCATGTAGATCACGACCGTGACCACGCAGAGTCCGACGATGGCACCCGCGGCGGTGCCCATGGCGAAGCTGCGCAGCGTGCCGTCGATCGCGAGTGCCGTGACGCCGCCGGCGAGTTGTGCCGCCCCCAGCAGAGCCAGTCCGACGTTGGGCGGCAGCTGCCTACCGCGCCCGAAGGAGGCGGCAGCCAGTACCCGGGCCACCAGACCGCACGTGAGGATGCACACCGAGCACAGCAGCAGGAAGCGCGTCAGCGCGGAATCGCCGGTGTGCAAGACGTTTCGAGCGAGATCCGCTCCGAAGAACGCGATCAGTGCCAGCACGGTCCCGAGACACAGCGCGAGGGTGACGCAGATTCCGACGACCGCGCGATCCTTCTCGGTTTCTCCGCGAGCGTGGAACAGTGCCACGAACCGCTGGGCCGCCCGCGCGGCGCCCATGTCCAGCAGGGCTGCGTACTGGGCCATCGCACCGGTCATCGCCCAGATGCCGAAGTCGTGCAGCCCTAGCTGGCTGACCACGTACGGCGTCGCGAGCAGGTTCAGGCCGTAGCTGGCGAGCAACGGCAGGATCTGCGAGGTCGCGCCGATCCTCAGCGACTGGATCTTGCCCGTGGCGCCGTCACCGTCGGCCGCCGGCGGACGTGACCGCTCTGCGGACTCCCTCATGTCGAAGCCACCGTCCGAGATTGTGCACCGCGCTTGATAGCTATTGCTAAAGGCTTCACTGAAATCTTCGTCACCCTGTTCGGTTCGTCGACCCGTCGTCCACTTGACGAGGTGACCCGCGCGTCGAGCGGCGGTCGTGAGCACCCGTCCTGAAGCGGTGTCATCGCCCCCACGCCTTCCCCGACCTACGGCCCCACGCGACCGGCATTTCGTCCGCCCGCGACTGATGGCACATAGTATGCGTTAGTTTGCCAAAATCAGCAAGCCGTGCTGTTTTTATGAGGTCACAGGGCCGCTGTACTGGTGCGACGCCGGTTTCTGGCGTACGTGACGTGTGCGTCAGTTATGTACTAGAACTGCACAGCGGCGTTAATTCTCGACCGGTGCCGCATCCCGTGCACACCCTCCGACCAAGGCAGGCGGTGAGGCGACCGGGCGGACGGCGAGGTGGGTGGTGCCCCCGTACGCCAGGACGCCCCGCGGGATGGGTGCGCTCCGACACCGATTCATGATCACTGTGGCCGGAAAATAGCCAGTCGTTTCCTAGGCAAATCACTTTTTGCACGCTTCGACTGGTGTTTGCGGGCCGGAGCAGTCACACTTGGCCGCATGCGTGGAATCATCCTGGCCGGGGGGACCGGCTCGCGACTGCATCCGATCACCGTCGGAACCAGCAAGCAGCTGTTGCCGGTGTACGACAAGCCGATGATCTACTACCCGTTGTCGACGCTGATGCTCGCCGGCATTCGCGACATCCTCGTCATCACGACTCCGGTCGACGGGCCGGCGTTCCAACGGCTACTCGGGGACGGCTCGCAGTTCGGCATCTCGATCACCTACGCCGTGCAGTCGGTGCCCGACGGCCTGGCGCGGGCATTCACCATCGGCCGGGACCACATCGGCACCGACAGTGTGGCACTTGCGCTCGGCGACAACATCTTTCACGGCGCCGGGCTGGGCACCCAGCTTGGCCGCTTCGGCGCGCTCAGCGGTGGCACCATCTTCGCCTACCGGGTCGCCGACCCCACGGCGTACGGCGTCGTCGAGTTCGACGAGAACCGTCGCGCCGTGTCGCTGGAGGAGAAGCCCAAGCGGCCCAAGTCCCAGTACGCGGTTCCCGGGTTGTACTTCTACGACAATCAGGTGGTCGACATCGCCACCGAGATCAAGCCCTCGGATCGCGGCGAGTACGAGATCACCGACGTCAACCGCGCCTACCTCGACCGGAACGAACTGTCCGTGGAGGTATTGCCCCGCGGCACCGCATGGCTCGACACCGGAACATTCGACTCACTCCTCGACGCCGCCGCCTACGTGCGCACCATCGAACAACGGCAGGGCCTGAAGGTGGGCGTGCCGGAGGAGTCGGCGTGGCGCCGGGGTTTCATCAGCGACGACCATCTTCGCGAGCGCGGCGAGCTGCTCTACAAGTCCGGCTACGGCGCCTACCTGCTCGCCCTGCTCGACGAGGTGGCGGAGGCGATCTAGCCTCCGCGCGGTCGAGCGGCTAGCCCAGGATCAGACCCGACGTCGGCACCCCGGTGCCGGCGGTGACGAGCACGTGTTCGACGTCGGGCACCGGATTCACCGACGTGCCACGCAGCTGCCGCACACCCTCGGCGATGCCGTTCATGCCGTGGATGTACGCCTCGCCCAGTTGACCGCCGTGGGTGTTGATGGGCAGCCGCCCACCGATCTCGATGGCGCCGTCGGCGACGAAGTCCTTCGCCTCGCCCCAGCCGCAGAAGCCCAACTCCTCCAACTGAATCAGGGTGAACGGCGTGAAGTGGTCGTAGAGGATCGCGGTCTGGATGTCGTCCGGCGTCAGCCCGGACTGCGCCCACATCTGCCTGCCGACCAGACCCATCTCCGGCAGCCCGTCGAGCTCGGGTCGGTAGTAACTGACCATCGAATACTGGTCGGGGCTGGCGCCCTGGGCGGCCGCCTCGATGACGGCGGGGCGGTTCTTCAGGTCCTTCGCGCGCTCGGCCGAGACGATGACGAGCGCGACGCCGCCGTCGGTCTCCTGACAGCAGTCGAGCAGTCGCAGCGGTTCGGCGATGAAGCGCGAGGCCTGATGCTCCTCGATGGTGATCGGCTTCTCGTAGAAATACGCCTTCGGGTTCTTGGCGGCATGCTTGCGGTCGGCGACGGAGATCGCGCCGAAGTCCCGACTCGTCGCCCCCGACAGATGCATGTAGCGCTTGGCGATCATCGCGACTTGCGCTGCGGGCGTGGACAATCCGTGTGGATAGGAGAACGAGTTGTCGACCCCGGTCGAGTCGGCATTCTCCACCAGCCGCATCTGGACCTGGCCGAAGCGCATGCCGGAGCGTTCGTTGAACGCCCGGTAGGCCACCACGCAGTCGGCGATCCCGGTGGCGACGGCCATCGCGGCGTGCTGCACGGTCGCGCACGCCGCCCCACCGCCGTGGTGGATCTTGGAGAAGAACTTCAGCTCGCCGATGCCGGTGGCGCGAGCGATCGCGACCTCGGTGTTGGAGTCCATCGTGAACGTCGTCATGCCGTCGACGTCCGCGGGCGTCAGTCCCGCATCGTCCAGGGCGTCGAGCACCGCCTCGGCGGCGAGTCGCAACTCGCTGCGACCGGAGTTCTTCGAGAAGTCGGTGGCACCGATGCCGGCGATCGCGGCCTTGCCGGACAGGCCGCTCACGCGCCCTCCCCCATCGTCAGCGTCGCCGTCGCGATGACGTGATCGCCAAGGCTGTTGGTGCCGGTGACCTTAAGCGTCACCATGCCGTTCTCCACCGCCGTCACCTCGCCCCGGAACGTGACGGTGTCGTAGGCGTACCACGGCACGCCGAGGCGCAGCCCGATCGACTTGATGACCGCGTTCGGGCCGGCCCAGTCGGTGATGAACCGTTGCACCAGACCGGTATCGGTGAGGATGTTGACGAAGATGTCCTTGGAACCCTTCGCCTGCGCCTTGTCCCGATCGTGGTGCACGTCCTGGTAGTCGCGCGTGGCGATCGCCGTCGACACGATGAACGTCGGGTCGCCGTACAGCGTCAGCTCGGGCAGCGTCGTGCCGACCTCCAGGATTGGCGCGCTCACGAGGCAGGCTCCCATGCGTAGTTGGTCCAGGCGGGTCCGACGGCATTCTCCGGGAAGTCGATGTACATGGCGCGCACCGGCATTCCGATCTCCACCGTCGCCGGGTCGACGTTGCGCAGCTCGCCCAGCATCCGGACCCCCTCGTCGAGTTCGACGAGCGCGATGACGAACGGCAGTGTGCGACCGGGCACCTTGGGCGCGTGGTGCACGACGAAGCTGAAGACCGCGCCGGTCCCCTTGGCGACCTGGTAGTCGGTCTCCTGCTCCTTGTCCAGCCACAGCGCGGGCACCGGCGGGTGCTGAAGCGTTCCGTCGTCACGCTTCTGGATGCGCAGCTCGTGGGCGTTGACACCGTCCCAGAAGAACCTGGTGTCCTTCGACGACGCGGGCCGCATCGCCGCGTCGGCGTCGAGGTCGTCCGGCACCGAGCTCACCGGTGCGGCGTCCTGCCCGTCCGCCGGGATGAACTTCATGATGCGCCACATCATCTCGGCGACTGGGTTCTCGTCGTCGTCACCACAGTGCCACGTGATGGTCTGCGTGATGAAGAACGCCTCACCCAGTGCCGTCCGCTTCGGCCCGACCACGTCGGTCAATTCCGCTGCGACACTGACCTCTTCACCAGGCCGCAGGTACCGGTGGTAGGTCTGCTCGCAGTTGGTGGCGACGACGCCGACGTAGCCCGCCTCGTCGAACAGGTCGAGGATCTTGCCGAGCGGATCGTCGTCGGGGCGAACGCCGCCGAGGCCCATCATGGTCCACACCTGGATCATCGCGGGCGGGGCGACGGTACCGGGATGCCCGGCGGCGCGGGCCGCGGCCTCGTCGCGGTAGATCGGATTGGCGTCACCGATGGCGTCGGTCCAGTGGTCGATCATCGGCTGGTTCACCGGATGCCGACCCTGGCGCGGCTTGCTCTTGCCCTCGGCCTTGACGCGTTCGGCGGCCGCCTTGATGTCGTCGACACCGCTCACCGCGGCACCCGCGGAACCCTGAGCCCCGACGCCGCAATCATCTCCCGCATCACCTCGTTGACGCCGCCACCGAAGGTGATGACCAGATTGCGCTTGGTCTGCGAGTCGAGCCATTCCAAGAGCTCCGCGGTCGCCGGCTCGGCGGGGTTGCCGTACTTGCCGACGATCTCCTCGGCCAGCCGCCCGACCTTCTGAATGCGTTCGGTGCCAAAGACTTTGGTGGCTGCGGCGTCGGCGACCTCGATGGTCTCGGCGCCCGCGGCGACCTGCCAGTTGAGTAGTTCGTTGATCCGCCAGATCGCGCGAATCTCGCCGAGCAGTCGGCGCACGTCGTCCTGCTCGATGGGCGTGACGCCGTCGGCGCCGGGCTTGGAGGCCCACTCGTGCACGTGGTCGTAGATGCCCGCCACCTTGCCCGCGGGTCCGAGCATGACGCGCTCGTGGTTGAGCTGGGTGGTGATGAGCCGCCACCCGGCGTTCTCCTCGCCCACCAGCATGTCGGCGGGCACCCGAACGTCGTTGAAGTACGTGGCGTTGGTGTGGTGCGCGCCGTCGGACAGGATGATCGGCGTCCAGGAGTAGCCGGGGTCGGTGGTGTCGACGATGAGGATCGAAATGCCCTTGTGCTTCACGGCTTCCGGGTCGGTGCGCACGGCCAGCCACAGGTAGTCGGCATCGTGACCGCCGGTGGTCCAGATCTTCTGTCCGTTGACGATGTACTCGTCGCCCTGGCGTACCGCGCTGGTCCGCAGCGACGCGAGGTCGGTACCCGCCTCCGGCTCGGAGTAGCCGATCGCGAAGTGGATCTCGCCGGCGAGGATACCGGGCAGGAACTTCTTCTTCTGCAGTTCGGTGCCGTACACCTGCAGCGTGGGCCCGACGGTCTGCAGCGTCACCGCGGGCAGCGGCACGTCGGCGCGGGCGGCCTCGTTGACGAAGATCTGCTGCTCGATGGGGCCAAAGCCCAACCCGCCGAACTCCTTTGGCCAGCCGACGCCGAGCTTGCCGTCAGACCCCATCCGCTTGATGATGGCCCGGTAGGCCTTGCCGTGCCGGTCGGTCTCCATCTCGGCGGCTTCCTCCGGCGAGATGAGGGTCGTGAAGTACTCCCTCATCTCGGCCTGCAGCTGACGCTGCTCGGGGGTCAGGTCGATGAACATGTCTAGACTCCCACCAGTTCGAGGCGATGCGCCGGCCCGCCGAGCAACCGGGTCAGGTCCTTGATCGTCGAGTAGTAGCGGTCCATGGGATAGGTGATGTCCATGCCCATTCCGCCGTGCAGGTGATGGCAGATCTGCATCACGGGTGGCGCCTGCGAGGTCAGCCAGTAGCCCAGCACGGCGAGGTCGTCGTCGGCGTCCAGGCCCTCGACCAGCCGCCAGACCACCGACGTCGCGGCCAACGAGATGGTGCGCGAGGCGATGTAGACCTCGGCGAGCTGGGCGGCGACGGTCTGGAACGTCGACAGCGGCCGCCCGAACTGTTCGCGCTTGGCCACGTAGTCGGCCGTCAGCCGCAGCGCCCCGGCGACGAGGCCTGCCGCGAACGCGCCCGTCGCGGCTAGTGCCAACTGATTGACCCGGTGGGGTTGCGCGCCCGCGAGCACGTCGCCGTCGGGCACGGAGACGTCGTCGAACTCCACGACGTACTCGTCGGAGTGAGTGGCCGTCGGGGTCTTGGTCAGCGTCACCCCGCTGGCCGTCGGCGACACCACGACGACTCCGCCGTCAGTCGTGACGACGAGCCAATCCGCCTGCGCGGCAAAGGGAACCCCGATCTTGGTGCCGGTGAGCTTGCCGCCGGACAGCGACGTCCTCGGACGATCCGGTAGCGACGCGCCCGGCTCGTTGAGCGCGGCGGACAGCACGCCACCCTTGGCGACGCCCGCCAGGAAACGGTCCTGCTGTTCCTCGGTCGCCAGGTCCAGCAGCGGAATGAGACCGAGCCCCAGCGTCGCGAGGGCCGGGCTCACCGTGCCGTGCCGACCGATCTCGGTCAGCGCCGTCGTGATCTCGGCCAGGCCGAGTCCATCACCGCCGAGCCGCTCGGGAACGCCGAACGCGATGACGCCGCCGGAGACGAGTGCCTCCCAGCCGTTGTCCCGCTCGAGCGCGGACGTCACCACGTCGGCGACGGCCTGCTGACCCTCGTCTGGACTGAAGTCCACTCGAATCCTCCTTGATTCCCGTGGCTTACGCGCTAGGCAGACGTGCCGGTGTAATCGACCTGCCAGTGCTTGATCCCGTTGAGCCAACCCGACCGTAACCGCTCGGGCTCGCCGATGGGCTTGAGATCGGGCATGTGATCGGCGACCGCGTTGAAGATCATGTTGATCGTCATGCGAGCGAGGTTCGCGCCGATGCAGAAGTGCGCACCGGAGCCGCCGAAGCCGACGTGCGGATTCGGGTCGCGAAGGACGTTGAACGTGTGCGGGTCCTCGAAGACGTCCTCGTCGAAGTTCGCCGAACGGTAGGACAGCACCACCCGCTGCCCCTTCTTGATCTGCACGCCCCCGAGTTCGACGTCCTGCAGCGCGGTGCGCTGGAACGCCGACACCGGCGTGGCCCAGCGGACGATCTCGTCGGCCGCCGTCGACGGGCGCTCCCGCTTGTAGAGCTCCCACTGATCGGGGTTGTTCGCCAGCGCGATCATCCCGTGCGTGATCGAGTTACGGGTGGTCTCGTTGCCCGCGACGGCGAGCATGATGACGAAGAAGCCGAACTCGTCGTCGGTCAGCTTCTCCCCGTCGATGTCGGCCTGCACCAGCGTCGTGACGATGTCGTCGGTCGGATTCTTGCCGCGCTCGTCGGCCATCGCCATCGCGTACATGATCAGTTCCATCGACGACTGCGCCGGGTCCACGTCGGCGTACTCCGGGTCTTCGCCGGCCGTCATCTCGTTGGACCAGCGGAAGAGCTTGTCGCGGTCCTCCTGCGGCACCCCGAGCAGACCGGCGATGGCCTGCAGCGGCAGCTCGCACGACACCTGTTCGACGAAGTCCCCGCCGCCCGCAGCCGCGGCGGTCTTGACGATGTTCTGCGCGCGCTGCGCGAGCTCCTCCTCCAGGCGTCCGATCGCGCGCGGGGTGAAGCCGCGGGAGATGATCTTGCGCAACCGGGTGTGCTGCGGCGCGTCCATGTTGAGCAGCACGGCCTTCTGCAGATCGATCGCCTCGCGCGTCATCGCATCCGGCCAGACCGGGATGGCGCCGTCGGGTGAGCTGCCGAAGACGTCGCTGCGCCGCGATATCTCCTTGACGTCGGCGTGCTTGGCCACCAGCCAGTAACCCTTGTCGCCGAATCCGCCGGTGCCGCGGGGCACGTCGACCCAGTGGATCGGTTCGGTCCTGCGCAGTTCGGCCAGCTCCTCCACCGGCAGCCGCTCGAGGTTCAGGGCGGAGTCGAGGAAGTCGAACTCAGCTGGGATATTGGGGGAGGTCATGAAGGACGGGCTCCTCTTCAACAACGAGAATGCAACGTGTTCTAGTGCCAGTAAAACACGCCTCCACCGCAGATCAAAGGCGTGGCAGCATCGCCGCTTGTCAGACTAATGAAACGTGTTCTAGCCTGGCGCAATGGGTAACCCTGTCATCGTCGAAGCCACCCGCAGCCCCATCGGCCGGCGCAAGGGCTGGCTGTCCGGACTGCACGCCACCGAGTTGCTGGGTGCCACCCAGCGAGCGCTCGTCGAGAAGGCGGGGATAGACGCCGGAGAGGTCGAGCAGGTCATCGGCGGCTGTGTCACGCAGTTCGGCGAGCAGTCCAACAACATCTCCCGGGTGGCGTGGCTGGTAGCCGGTCTGCCCGAGCACGTGGGTGCGATGACGGTGGACTGCCAGTGCGGCAGCGGCCAGCAGGCCAACGGCCTGGTTGCCGGACTCATCGCCGCCGGCGCCATCGACGTCGGCATCGCGTGTGGCATCGAGGCGATGAGCCGCGTCGGCCTCGGCGCGAACGCAGGCCCCGACCGCAGCATCATCCGGCCCGCGTCGTGGGACATCGACCTGCCCGACCAGTTCACCGCCGCCGAGCGAATCGCCAAGCGGCGCGGCATCTCTCGCGAGGACATCGACGCGTTCGGCCTCGCGTCGCAGCAGAAGGCCAAGCAGGCGTGGGCCGAGGGTCGCTTCGACCGTGAGATCAGCCCGATCTCCGCGCCGGTGCTCGACGAGAACAAGCAGCCGACGTCCGAGTACGCGCTCGTCACCCGCGATCAAGGTCTGCGCGACACCACGCTCGAGGGTCTCGCCGCGCTAAAGCCGGTGTTGGAGGGCGGGATTCACACTGCGGGCACCTCGTCGCAGATCTCCGATGGCGCCGCCGCGGTGCTGTGGATGGACGAGGACAAGGCGCGCGCGCTCGGCCTGACCCCACGGGCCCGCATCGTCAGCCAGGCCCTCGTCGGCTCCGAGCCGTACTACCACCTCGACGGGCCCGTGCAATCGACGGCCAAGGTGCTCGAGAAGGCCGGGATGAAGATGGGCGACATCGACATCACCGAGATCAACGAGGCGTTCGCCTCCGTCGTGCTGTCCTGGGCCAGGGTGCACGAGCCCGACATGGCGACCGTCAACGTCAACGGTGGCGCGATCGCACTCGGCCATCCCGTCGGAAGCACCGGCAGCCGCCTCATCACCACCGCACTGCACGAGCTCGAGCGCACCGACAAGTCCACCGCGTTGATCACGATGTGCGCGGGTGGTGCGCTGTCGACCGGCACCATCATCGAGCGGATCTAGTGGCTCCGGCGGAGGGCAGGAGCGGAGCGACCGGGGAATCCGCCCAGCTCGACACCGCACGCGTCGCCGCCGCGCAGGCCTACATCAGCGCGCTCGCCACCCACCGCGCCGACGACGTCCCGTTCGCTCCGGACTGCACGCGCGTCGAAGTCGGCGTCAAGACCGGCTTCTCGGGAAATCACCTGCGCCGCAGCCTGAATCGAGGCCTGCAGTACCGCATCATCGAGACGACGACGGCACCGGAGTTCTCCGCGGTCCCCGACGGTCTGCGCGCCAGGTTCGACGTGATCACCAGGCCGACGCTGGCAGGCATGCGGGTCTGCGCGCACGTCGACGAGACATTCGCCTTCACCGCCGACGGCAAGATCCGCCACATCCGGGCCAGCATCCGGCCCTTCGTTCAGCGATAGGGTGACCCGATGGCCAACCCGTCGCGCCCGCTCAAACCGAAGCAGATCGAGAGCCTGAACTCGGCGAAGGTCGGCACCGCCATCAAGTGGATGTCGAAGGCGCAGACCTTCGTCTTCAAGAAGACCAGGGGCAAGGTCGGCAACAAGTTCCTCAAGGGCACCGAGGTCGGCATCCTGACGACCATCGGCCGCAAGTCGGGCGAACCCCGCGACAGTCCGCTGCTGTTCCTGCGGGAGGGCGAGCGCATCGTGCTGGTCGCCTCGCAGGGCGGCCGAGCCACCAACCCGATGTGGTACCTCAACCTCGTCGCCAACCCGAAGGTCACGTTCCAGACCAAGGACGGCACGTACTCGCTCACGGCGCGCGACGCCACCGACGCCGAGCGCGACGAGTACTGGCCCAAGCTCGACGCGATGTATCCCGACTTCGCCAACTACCGCTCCTACACCGACCGCAAGATCCCGATCGTCATCTGCGACCCGTAGTTTGCGGCGCCCCCCACCTGGTTATCTAGGTGGAATGAGCCAACTCGCCGACCGCGTCCGCAACTCGTCGGTCCTGGCCGTCGCCCTGAAGTACTTCTCCCGCGCCCACATCGCGGTGTATCAGCGCACCAACGGCAGGCTCGGGGCACAGCTGCTGTGGTTCCCCGCCGCGCTGCTCACCACGACCGGCCGCAAGTCGGGTCAGCAGCGCACCACGGCGACGCTATGCCTGCGCGACGGCGAGCGGGTGATCCTGCCCGCGTCCTTCGGCGGCCGCGAGAGCAACCCGGCGTGGTACCTCAATCTGAAGGCGAATCCGGCTGTGCGGGTTCAGGTTCGCGACGAGCACCTGTCGATGACGGCGCGCGATGCGACCGACGAGGAGCGCAGGCGCTACTGGCCGGTGCTCATCAAGATGTACCCGCCGTACAAGGGGTATCGCGACGCCACCGATCGGAAGATCCCGCTCGTCGTGTGCGAGCCGGCCTAGGCGCCGAACACCGGCAGCGGCGTCCGCGACTTGGCCAGCAGGTCGGTGACGACGGGGCCCAGCTCGGCGGGATCCCAGCGCGCGCCCTTGTCGGCCTCCGCCCCGCGTGCCCAGCCCTCGGCGACGCGGATGATGCCGCCCTCGACCTCGAACACCTTTCCCGTCACGTCGCGCGACTCGACGCTGCCCAACCACACGACCAGCGGTGAGACGTTCTCCGGTGCCATCGCGTCGAAGGCGGAGTCCTGGGTGGACATCATGTCGGCGAACACCGTCTCGGTCATCCTGGTCCGCGCCGACGGGGCGATGGCGTTGACGGTGACGCCGTAGCGGCCCATCTCGGCCGACGCCACCAGGGTCAGCGCCGCGATGCCCGCCTTGGCCGCACTGTAATTCGCCTGTCCCACACTGCCTTGCAGGCCGGCACCGGAACTGGTGTTGATGATGCGGGCGTCGACGGCGTGACCCGCCTTCGACTGCGCGCGCCAGTAGGCGGCGGCGTGCTTCATCGTCGCGAAGTGGCCCTTGAGGTGTACGGCGGTGACGGCGTCGAACTCCTCCTCACTGGTGTTGGCGAACATCCGGTCGCGGACGATGCCCGCGTTGTTGACCAGCACGTCGAGTCCGCCGAACGCGTCGACCGCCGCCTGGATCAGACCCTCGGCCTGTGCCCAGTCCGCCACGTTGGCGCCATTGGCGACGGCTTCGCCTCCCGCCGCGGTGATCTCGTCGACGACGCCCTGCGCGGCACTGCCGCCACCGGCCGGTGACCCGTCGAGGCCGACGCCGATGTCGTTGACCACCACGCGGGCCCCCTCGGCGGCGAAGGCCAGCGCGTGCGCCCGCCCGATTCCGCCGCCCGATCCCGTGACGATGACCACTCGGCCGTCCAGCAAGCCCATTTCCGTTGTCTCCTCGGTTATTTGATGGCGGTAGTGGTGGCGAGGTAGGGCGGCGGTTCGCCACCGCCATGCACCTCGAGTGACGCCCCGCTGATGTAGGACGCCGCGTCGCTGGCGAGAAATGCTGCGGCCCAGCCGACGTCGGCCGGGGTGGCGAGTCGGCCGAGCGGGACGTTGGCCGAGATCGCGGCGATGGACTCGGCGTCGCCGTAGAACAGCTCGGACTGCTCGGTCTCGACCATGCCCACGACGAGTGAGTTCACCCGCACCTTCGGCCCCCATTCGACAGCCAGTGTGCTGGTGAGACTTTCGACGCCGGCCTTGGCCGCACCGTAGGCCGCCGTCCCCGGGGTGGGTCTGCGGCCGCTGACGCTGGCGACGTTGACGATCGAACCGCCGCCGGCCTGGTTCTGCATGTGCGCGTTGGCGTGCTGCGACACCGACAGCGGCGCAAGCAGATTGAGCTCGATGATCTTGGTGCTGAACTTCGCCGAGGCGTCGGCGGCGGGCACGTAGGGCGACCCGCCCGCGTTGTTGACCACGACGTCGATCCGGCCATGCCGTTCGACGATGGTGTCGACGAGCGTCGTGACCGACTCGTCGTCGCGGACGTCGCACGGCAGGAACTCATACGGCGAGCCGTCGACGGGGCGTCGGGCGCAGGTCACCACGGTGGCACCCTGATGTGCGAACACCGCACTGATGCCAGCGCCGACCCCTCGAACGCCGCCGGTCACCAGCACGACGCGGCCCTGCAAACGCAGGTTGAATCCACTGTCAGCGGCGTTGGTCACTGTGCTAGCGTACCAAGCAAGTGCTTGCTTAGGTAGCCACCCCAGGAGTCATCGATGACCATCACCACCAAGACCGTGGAACCGGGGATCGTCTCGGTCACCGTCGACTACCCACCCGTCAACGCGATCCCCTCGCGCGGCTGGTTCGAACTCGGCGATGCCATCACCGCGGCGGGCCGCGACCACGACACCCACGTCGTGATCCTGCGCGCCGAGGGCCGCGGCTTCAATGCCGGCGTCGACATCAAGGAGATGCAGAACACCGAGGGCTTCACCGCCCTGATCGACGCCAACCGCGGTTGCTTCCACGCCTTCCGCGCGGTGTACGAGTGCGAGGTCCCCGTCGTCACCGCGGTCAACGGCTTCTGCGTCGGCGGCGGCATCGGCCTGGTCGGCAACTCCGACGTCATCATCGCCTCCGACGACGCGAAGTTCGGTCTGCCCGAGGTCGAACGCGGTGCCCTCGGCGCGGCGACCCACCTGTCCCGGTTGGTGCCGCAGCACATGATGCGCCGACTGTTCTTCACCGCCGCGACCGTCGACGCCGCGACGCTGCACCAGTTCGGCTCGGTGCACGAGGTGGTGCCGCGCGCCGATCTCGACGAGGCCGCGCTGCGCGTCGCCCGCGACATCGCCGTCAAGGACACCCGCGTCATCCGCGCGGCCAAGGAGGCCCTGAACCTCATCGACGTGCAACGGGTGAATTCGAGTTACCGCATGGAACAAGGGTTTACGTTCGAGCTCAACCTGGCCGGCGTCGCCGACGAACACCGCGACGCGTTCGCGGGGACCTCGAAGGGGAAAGAGTGACCGACAAGCTGAGTAACCTCGACGAGGCCGTCTCGTCGATCGAATCCGGCATGACCATCGGCATCGGCGGCTGGGGTTCACGGCGCAAGCCGATGGCTTTCGTGAGGGCGCTGCTGCGCACCGCCGTCACCGACCTGACGATCGTGAGCTACGGCGGACCCGACGTCGGGCTGCTGTGCTCGGCCGGGAAGGTCAAGCGCGTCTACTACGGCTTCGTGTCCCTGGACTCGCCGCCGTTCTACGACCCGTGGTTCGCCAAGGCGCGCACCACCGGCGCCATCGAGGCCCGCGAGATGGACGAGGGCATGCTGCGCTGCGGCCTGCAGGCAGCGGCCCAGCGCCTGCCGTTCCTGCCGATCCGCGCGGGACTGGGTAGCGACGTCCGCGCGTTCTGGGGCGACGAGCTCAAGACCGTGACGTCGCCCTACCCCACCGGCTCCGGCTACGAGGAACTCATCGCGATGCCCGCACTGACGCTCGACGCGGCATTCGTCCACCTCAACCTCGGCGACGAGCGCGGCAACGCCGCCTACACCGGCATCGACCCGTACTTCGACGACCTGTATCTCATGGCCGCGCAGCAGCGCTTCCTGTCGGTCGAGCGCTTGGTCTCGACCGACGAGTTGATCAAAGCCGTTCCGCCGCAGGCACTCCTGGTCAACAGGATGATGGTCGACGCCGTCGTCGAAGCGCCGGGTGGCGCGCACTTCACCGTCAACGAGCCCGACTACCGCCGCGACGAGAAGTTCCAGCGGCACTACGCCGAGGCCGCGGGGTCGGACGAGACGTGGGCCGAGTTCACGTCGACCTATCTGTCGGGTAGCGAGGACGACTACCAGGCGGCCGTCCGGGCATTCACTGCGGACGCGAGGAGCAATTCAGCTAAGGAGGCACGAGCATGAGCGACCCGACCCGTGCCGAGGTGTGCGCCGTCGCGTGCGCCGAATTGTTCCGCGACGCAGGCGAAATCATGGTCAGCCCGATGACCACCATCGTCTCCATCGGCGCCAGGCTGGCCCGGCTGACGTTCTCCCCCGACATTCTCTTGACCGACGGTGAGGCCCGGCTGATCGCCGACACCCCCGCCATCGGGGCGCCCGCCGCGATCGAGGGGTGGATGCCGTTCGGTCGCGTCTTCGAGACGCTGTCGTGGGGCAGGCGCCACGTCGTCATGGGCGCCAACCAGATCGACCGCTACGGCAACCAGAATCTGTCGGCGTTCGGGCCCGTCCAGCATCCGACGCGCCAGATGTTCGGCGTTCGCGGCGCACCGGGCAACGCCATCAACCACGCCACCAGCTACTGGGTGGGCAACCACTCCAAGCGGGTGTTCGGTGAGTCCGTCGACATCGTCTCCGGCGTCGGCTGGGACAAGGTCGATCCGGCAAACCCCGCCTTCCGGTTCCTCGACGTGTATCGCGTGGTGACCAACCTCGGCGTGTTCGACTTCAACGGTCCCGACCACCAGATGCGCGCCGTGTCACTGCATCCCGGCGTCGAGGCCGACCAGGTCGCGGAGAACACGTCCTTCGAGGTGCACGATCTGGAGTCGGCGGCGGAGTCCCGACTGCCCACCTCCGACGAGCTGACGCTGATCCGGGAGGTCGTCGACCCGAAGTCATTGCGGGACAAGGAGGTCCGGGCATGAGTCATCTGAAGACGCCGCTGACCGAGCTGCTCGGCATCGAACACCCCGTCGTGCAGACCGGCATGGGCTGGGTCGCAGGCGCCCGGCTGGTGGCGGCCACGTCCAACGCCGGCGGTCTCGGGATCCTGGCCTCGGCGACCATGACGCTCGAGGAGTTGGCGACCGCGGTGACCAAGGTCAAGGCCGCCACCGACAAGCCCTTCGGCATCAACATCCGAGCCGACGCGGGCGACGCCGGTCAACGGGTCGACCTGCTGATCCGCGAGGGTGTGCGGGTCGCGTCGTTCGCACTGGCGCCCAAGCCCGACCTCATCGCCAAGCTGAAAGAGGCTGGCGTGGTGGTCATTCCGTCGGTCGGGGCAGCCAAGCACGCCAAGAAGGTGGCTGGCTGGGGCGCCGATGCGGTGATCGTGCAGGGTGGTGAGGGCGGCGGGCATACCGGTCCCGTCGCGACCACGCTGCTGCTGCCGTCGGTGCTCGACGCCGTGGACATCCCGGTCGTGGCCGCGGGTGGCTTCTTCGACGGGCGCGGGCTAGCCGCGGCGCTGTCCTACGGTGCGGCCGGTGTCGCCATGGGTACCCGCTTCCTGCTGACGACCGACTCGACCGTGCCCGATTCGGTCAAGCAGCGCTATCTGGACTCGGCCTTCGACGCGACGGTGGTGTCCAAGCGCGTCGACGGCATGCCCCATCGCGTGCTGCGCACCGGCCTGGTCGAGAAACTCGAGAGTGGCTCGCGCATCAGGGGTTTCACTGCGGCGGTGGGCAACGCGCAGAAGTTCAAGAAGATGTCGGGCATGACGTGGGCGTCGATCGTCAAGGACGGCCTCGCGATGCGCCACGGCAAGGCACTGACCTGGTCGCAGATCGTCATGGCGGCCAATACGCCCATGCTGCTGAAGGCCGGCCTCGTCGACGGCAACACCAATGCGGGGGTGCTGGCGTCGGGTCAGGTGGCGGGCATCCTCGACGACCTGCCGTCGTGCGCGGAGTTGGTCCCGTCGCTCGTCGACGAAGCGGTGAAGCACCTGCAGGCGGCGTCGTCCATGGCGCGAGACTGAACGTCACGACGCTTTGGGGCGGACTTCCGTCGTGAGATGCAGTTTCGGCGGGAACGCGAAGCCGCGTTCGCGCAGCGCGTGCTCGACCCGCGCGACATACGTGGCTCGCCGGTACTTCAGCAGGTCGCGGCTGACCCGAATGATGAACCACCCCAGGGCCGTCAGCTCGAATGCCTTGTCGATGTCACGCTGTCGAACCGCCGGATCGGTCCAGTGCTGCGGACCGTCGTATTCGATGCCCACCTTGACCTCGGGATAGGCCATGTCGGTCCGAGCGATGATCTCGCCATGGCGACCAAACACTCGGAACTGCGTCTGCGGCGCGGGGAGGCCCGCGTCGACGAGCGCCAGCCGTGCGACCGTTTCCTGCGGCGACTCGGCGCCGGCGTCGACCAACGGCAGCACACCGCGCAGCCTGTTGAGCCCACGCACGCCGGGGTGAGCCGTGGCCACGGCGTGTACCGCGGGCACCGTCACCCCGGTGGCATTCGCCAAGGCATCGAGCCGTTGCACCGCCTGCACGCGTAACACGGTGTGCCTCCCGATGTCGAACCCGTTCGAGCGGACGTGGTTACGCACATCGGACCGACGTCGAACGACTCATCGACGCCGAGCGTTTCGTTCCGGGTGACGAGTCGCCGTGGGGGCCGCGGGTTGTCGTGAATCAACTCGGCCGGTTGCCCACCGTCGACCCACTGGGCACCGAGCATCGCCGCAGCAGAAGAGCCCGCGACGACACCGCGTCGGCCCGACCACAGCCAGGCCGCCTCGGCTCGCTGACGCGCCGTCAGTTCAACGCCGCGGGGAACGAACACGTCGGGATAGACCGGCTGGTACGACGCGCGCATCGCGCGTTCGGGGATGAGGCGGTTCGCGAGTGCCTCGGCGCCGAGGAAGGGCCACGGGAGGTCGTGCATGCCCGCATCATGTGGGGGCCGACCGACGGGATCCCCCGCTCAGCGCGGCTTATCCACAGGCTCCACAGGCCGAGACTGCATCTGACGACGAAATGTCGTCGAAATCGTCGTCAGATTCAGTCTCGCGCTACCCAGCCCCTACAGGCGCTCGATGATCGTCACGTTCGCGGTGCCACCGCCCTCGCACATCGTCTGCAGGCCGTAGCGCCCGCCGGTGCGCTCGAGCGTGTTCAGCATCGTCGCGAACAGCTTGGCGCCCGTCGCCCCCAGCGGATGCCCGAGCGCGATCGCGCCGCCGCTCGGATTCACCTTGTCGTAGTCGGCCTTGGTCTCCTTGAGCCAGGCCATGACGACCGGGGCGAACGCCTCGTTGATCTCCACGGTGTCGATGTCGTCGATCGACAGGCCGGTCTTCTCCAGCGCGTACTGCGTGGCGGGGATGGGACCCGTCAGCATGAACACCGGATCGGCGCCGCGCGCGCTGATGTGGTGGATGCGCGCGCGGGGCTTCAGCCCGTGGTCCTTGACGGCCTGCTCGGACGCCAGCAGCACTGCGCTTGCGCCATCGGAGATCTGGCTCGCCATCGCCGCGGTCAGTCGACCGCCCTCGACGAGCGTCTTGAGGCCGGCCATCTTCTCCAGCGACGTCTCGCGCGGCCCTTCGTCGGTCGCGAAACCGTCGACGGGGATGATCTCGTTCTCGAAGTACCCAGAGCGGATGGCCTCCTGCGCACGCTGGTGACTGTTCAGCGCGTACTCCTCCATCTCCTCCCGCGAGATGTCCCACTTCTCGGCGATCAACTCCGAGCCGCGGAACTGCGAGATCTCCTGATCGCCATAGCGTTGCAGCCAGCTCTTCGATTCGTTCGTCGGCGAGGTGAAGCCGAACTGCTCGCCGACGATCATCGCGGAGCTGATCGGGATCTGACTCATGTTCTGCATGCCACCCGCGACGATGAGGTCTGCGGTACCGGACATGATCGCCTGTGCGCCAAAGGAAATGGCCTGTTGACTGGAACCGCACTGCCGGTCGACGGTGACGCCAGGCACCTCTTCGGGGAAACCTGCTGCAAGCCAGGACAATCGGGCGATGTTGCCCGCTTGGCCGCCGACGGCGTCGACGCAGCCCGCGATCACGTCGGTGACGGCGCCGGGGTCGACGTCGTTGCGATCGAACAGCCCCTGCCACGCTGCGGCCCCGAGGTCGACGGGGTGCACGCCGGACAGGCCGCCGTTGCGCTTGCCGACGGCGGTGCGTACGGCATCGATGATGTACGCGTCACCCATGGTCATTCTCCTTCATCGTGATTCCGCCAAGGACGATGGCGAGGTATTGTCTGCCGACCTCTTCGGCAGTCAGGGGTCCGCCCGGCTGGTACCAGCGGACCGACACCCAGGTGGTGTCGCGGATGAACCGGTAGACGAGGTCGACGTCGAGTTCGCTGCTGAAACAGCCCTCGGCGACGCCCTGCTTGAGGACGTCCACCCACATCGTGCGCTGTTCCCGGTTGCGCTCCTCGACGAACGCGAACTGCGGCAGCACCGAAAGTCGTTTGGCCTCATCCTGATAGATCACGACCTGGGCGTGACGGTGCTCGATCGCCTCGAACGACGCCATGAACAGGCCCTCGACGCGCTTGAGCGGATCGGTCTCGGTCTCGACGATCTCCCGGTACCTGCCGAAGAGCCAGTCGAGGAAGTCGCGCAGGACCTCCTCGACCATCTGCTCCTTGGACTTGAAGTGGTGGTAGAGGCTGCCGGACAGGATCCCCGCCGAGTCGGCGATGTCGCGGACGGTCGTGGCGCGCAGGCCGCGCTCGGCGAACATCGTCGCGGCGAGGTCGAGCAACTCGTCGCGGCGACTCGGCGCGGGGGTGGTCATGCGCGTTGACTCGACACCGAGATGACCTCGCCGGTCAGGTAACTCGAGTAGTCGCTCGCCAGGAACGCCATCGTGGCCGCCACCTCCCACGGTTCGGCGGCGCGACCGAAGGCCTCGTCGCCCGCGAGCCGGTCGAGCAGTTCGGCAGAGCTGGTCTTCTCCAGGAACTTGTGCCGCGCGATACTGGGCGACACGGCGTTGATCCGCACGTCGTATTCGACGGCTTCGATTGCGCTGCAACGGGTTAGCGCCATCACGCCCGCCTTGGCCGCCGCGTAGTGCGACTGCGAGTGCTGGGCCCGCCAGCCGAGCACGCTCGCGTTGTTGACGATCACGCCGCCGTGCTTGGCGTCGCGGAAGTAGCGCAGGGCCGCGCGGGTGGCACGCATGACGGAGGTCAGCGTGACGTTGAGGACGCGGTCCCATTCTTCGTCGGTCATGTCGACGACCGGCGTCTGCCCACCGAGGCCGGCGTTGTTGATCAGGACGTCGAGTCGACCCATCTTCTCGACCGACGACGTGATGAGCGCGTCGACGGCCGGCGTCGACGTCACGTCGCACACCACCGACTCGACGCGGCCCAAGCCGAGACCCGCCAGCTCGTCACGGGTCTCGCCCAGACGCCGCTCGTGGAAGTCGGAGACGACGACGTCGGCACCCTCCGCGAGCGCCCGCCTGGCCGCCGACGATCCGATGCCGGTGCCCGCTGCCGCCGTCACCAGGACGACCTTGCCCGTCAGCAGGCCGTGGCCGTCGATCTCCTTCGGCGCGATCGACAGGGTCATGACGTTCTCCTCTGCACGCGAGCGCTCATCAGTTGCCCCTCGCTTCCCGCGGTAGGCCGAGCACCCGCTCGGCGATGATGTTGCGCTGGATCTCGTTCGACCCGCCGTAGATGGTGTCCGACCGCGAGAACAGATACAGCCGTTGCCATTCACTGAAGGCCCCGTCGTCCAGGAGTAGACCCGCCTTGCCCTGGACGTCCATCGCGATCTCGCCGAGTTCGCGATGCCAGTTGGCCCACAACAGCTTCGACACGGAATCTTGACCAGGGCGCTCGACGTCCATCGTCGCCAACGCGTAGGACCGCATCGTCTGCAGCC
Source organism: Mycolicibacterium madagascariense (assembly GCF_010729665.1). NCBI lineage: Bacteria > Bacillati > Actinomycetota > Actinomycetes > Mycobacteriales > Mycobacteriaceae > Mycobacterium > Mycolicibacterium madagascariense. Next base: position 5,071,771 of record NZ_AP022610.1, read on the forward strand.
CGACCCACGAGTTCGTCAGCCGCTCACGGATCAACGGATCGTCGATGACGCCGGTGTTCTTGGCGAGGTCGACGATGCCGGAAAGCTCACGCGCATAACGGATCTGCTGACCCAGCGTGGACACCCCGCGCTCGAAGGTCAGCGTGCCCATCGCCACGCGCCACCCGTCGCCGGGCTCACCCACCACCAGGGACGCGTCAGTGCGGGCGTCGTCGAAGAACACCTCGTTGAACTCCGAGTCGCCGGTCAGTTGCACGATCGGTCGGATCTCGACGCCCGGTTGGTCCAGCGGGACGAGCAGATACGACAGACCGGCGTGCCTCTTGGAGCCCTTCTCCGACCGCGCGATGACGAAGCACCACTGCGCCCAGTGCGCCAGCGACGTCCACACCTTCTGCCCGTTGATGACCCACTCGTCGCCCACCAATTCGGCCGACGTGGACACGTTGGCGAGGTCGCTACCCGCTCCGGGTTCCGAATAGCCCTGGCTCCACAGCTCCGTGACGTCGACGATGCGCGGCAGGAAGCGCTGCTGCTGCTCGGGCGACCCGTAGGCGATCAGCGTCGGCCCGACGAGTTCCTCGCCGAGGTGGTTGACCTTCTCGGGGGCGTTCGCCAGCGCGTACTCCTCGTAGAACGCCACTCGATGGGCCACCGAGAGCCCGCGTCCGCCGTGTTCCTCGGGCCAGCCCAGACACGTCAGCCCGGCCGCGGCAAGGTGCTGATTCCACGCGCGCCGCTCGTCGAATGCCTCGTACTCGCGACCCGGACCGCCGAGACCCTTGAGCGCGGCGAAGTCGCCGACCAGGTTGTCGGCGAGCCACTGCCGGACCTCGGCCCGGAACTCCTGGACCTCTATCACCCCTGTAGGCTAACCTACCAAGCACTTGCTTTGTTAGAGGGAGCGTCAATGATGACCCATCCGAGGACCATTCCTGGGGTCCTGGACCGGATCAGCGACGAGTTCTCCGATCACCCCGCACTGGTCACCGACGACCGGACGCTCACCTACGCGGAGCTGAAGACCGAGGTCAGACGCGTCGCCGCGGCCATGATCGACCTGGGCGTGCGCGCCGGTGACCGGGTCGCGATCTGGTCGCCCAACACCTGGCACTGGGTCGTCGCATGCCTGGCCACGCACTACGCGGGCGCCGTCGTCGTCCCGCTCAACACCCGGTACACGGCCAGTGAGGCCAGCGACATCCTCGCCCGCACCGAGGCGCCCCTGCTGATCGGCATGGGCCGATTCCTCGGGTCGGACCGGACGGCCGAACTGGACCGCGCGGCCCTGCCCGCGCTGCGACACGTCGTGCGCATCCCGATCGAGGAGGACGACGGAACCTGGGACGAATTCGTCGCCCGCGGCACCGATCTCGCGGCGGTCGACTCCCGCGCCGGCGCCGTCACCCCCGACGACGTGTCCGACATCCTGTTCACCTCCGGCACCACGGGTCGGAGCAAGGGCGTGCTGTGCGCGCACCGGCAGTCACTCGACGCCCCCGCCGCCTGGGCGGCGTGCGGCCGACTCACCAGCGCCGACCGCTACCTTTGCATCAACCCGTTCTTCCACAACTTCGGCTACAAGGCCGGCATCCTGACGTGCCTCCAGATGGGCGCGACGCTCATTCCGCAGCTGACGTTCGACCCCGAGCGGGCGATGCAGGCCGTGCAGGACCAGCGCATCACCGTATTGCCCGGGCCGCCAACGATCTACCAGACTCTGCTCGATCACCCCAAGCGCGGCGACTACGACCTCACGTCGCTGCGGTTCGCCGTGACCGGCGCGGCCGTCGTCCCCGTCATCCTGATCGAGCGCATGCAGAGCGAACTCGACATCGACATCGTGCTGACCGCGTACGGGCTCACGGAGGCAAGCGGTTTCGGCACGATGTGCTCGGCCGACGACGACGCCGTCACTGTCGCGACGACCTGTGGCCGGCCCATTGCCGACTTCGAGCTCAGGATCGACGGCGACGACGAAGGCGAGGTGCTGCTGCGCGGTCCGAACGTGATGCTGGGCTACCTCGATGACCCCGAGGCCACCGCGGCGGCGATCGATGCCGACGGCTGGCTGCACACCGGTGACGTCGGAAAGCTCGATGACAGAGGCAATCTCACCATCACCGATCGCCTGAAGGACATGTACATCTGCGGCGGATTCAACGTGTATCCCGCCGAGATCGAGCAGGTGCTGGCCCGGCTGGACGGCGTCGCCGACAGTGCCGTCATCGGCGTCCCCGACGAGCGTCTCGGTGAGGTTGGCAAGGCGTTCGTCGTCACGCGGGCGGGCGCTCGGCTGGACGAGGCCTCCGTGATCGCCTACACCCGTGAGCACCTCGCCAACTTCAAGACCCCGCGGTCGGTGGCCTTCGTCGACGTGCTGCCCCGCAACCCCGGAGGAAAAGTGGTCAAACCACTGCTGCGAGAGATGGTCTGATGGATCTGACGTTCGACGACGCGACCGAGGAGTTCCGCGCCGAAGTCCGCGACTTCCTCGCCGCCAACAGGTCGGAGTTCCCCACGGAGTCCTACGACAACGCCGTGGGTTTCGAGCAGCATCGCCATTGGGACAAGGTGTTGTTCGACGCCGGACTGTCGGTCATCGCGTGGCCCGAGAAGTACGGTGGCCGCGATGCCACGCTCCTGCAGTGGATCGTCTACGAGGAGGAGTACTTTCGCGCGGGCGCACCGGGCCGGGCCAGTGCCAACGGCACCTCGATGCTCGGGCCGACGCTGTTCGCGCACGGCACCGAGGAGCAGCAGGCGCGGGTGCTGCCCAAGATGGCCAGCGGTGAGGAGATCTGGGCGCAGGCGTGGTCGGAACCCGATTCCGGCAGCGACCTGGCCTCGCTGCGGTCGACGGCGACGCGCACCGACGGCGGATGGAAGCTCAGCGGCCAGAAGATCTGGAGCTCGCGAGCACCGTTTGGCGACAAGGCATTCGGGCTGTTCCGCTCCAATCCGGAGGCGCAGCGCCACAAGGGCCTGACCTATGTCATGTTCGACCTCAAGGCCGACGGCGTCACGGTGCGTCCGATCGCCCAACTCGGCGGTGACACCGGTTTCGGCGAGATCTTCCTCGACGACGTCTTCGTGCCCGACGCGGACGTCATCGGAGGCGTCGACGACGGTTGGCGTGCGGCCATGAGCACCTCGAGCAACGAGCGTGGGATGTCGTTGCGCAGCCCCGCCCGCTTCCTGGCGCCGGCCGAACGACTGGTTCAAGAGTGGCAGAAGGAGCGCGATCCCGCCTACGCCGATCGGGTTGCCGACGCCTGGATCAAGGCGCAGGCCTACCGGTTGCACACGTTCGGCACCGTCACCCGACTCGCTGCGGGCGGTGAGCTCGGCGCGGAATCATCGGTGACGAAGGTGTTCTGGTCGGATCTCGACGTGGCGCTGCACCAGACGGCGCTGGACATGCGGGGAGCCGACGCCGAACTGTCCGAGTCCTGGACCGACGGTCTGCTGTTCGCACTCGGTGGCCCAATCTACGCGGGCACCAACGAGATTCAGCGCAACATCATCGCCGAGCGCCTACTGGGTCTGCCCCGCGAAAGTAAGGGGTAGCCGACGTGAACTTCGAATTGGACGCCTCCCAGCGGGACTTCGCGGCCAGCATCGACGGCGCCATGGCGGCTGCCGACGTGCCCGCTGCGATCCGCGCGTGGGCCGCGGGCGACACCGGACCTGGACGCAAGGTGTGGGCGACGCTCGCCGACCTCGGCGTCACCGCGCTCGCCGTGCCGGAGGAGTTCGACGGCATCGGCGCCGACCCGGTCGACCTGGTGGTCGCCGCCGAACGGCTCGGCCGCTGGGGCGTTCCCGGTCCGGTCGCGGAGTCGATCGCCGTCGCACCGATCCTGCTCGCCGACGACGAGCGCTGCGGTGCACTGGCATCCGGCGAGTCGATCGCGACCGTGGCCATGCCGCCGCGGGTGCCGCGCGCCGTGGACGCCGACGTGGCGGGTCTCGTGCTGCTGGCATCGGACGGCGAGGTGGGTCTCGGTGCGACTTCCGACCGGCACGACTCGGTCGATCCGGCCCGCAAGCTCTTCGACGTCACGGCCACTGGCGATACGCAGAAGACCGACACCGCAACGGCTTTCGAGTATGGCGCGCTGATCACCGCGGCGCAGCTGATCGGCGCGGGCCAGGCCATGCTCGACGGTTCGGTCGAATACGCCAAGCAGCGCAGCCAGTTCGGCCGCGTCATCGGCTCCTACCAGGCGATCAAGCACGCGCTGGCCAACGTCCACATCGCCGTCGAGATGGCCCGGCCACTGATCTACGGCGCAGCGCTGTCGCTCGGCAGCGGCTCCCCCGACACCGCCCGCGACGTGAGTGCGGCCGCGGCCGCCGCTGCCGACGCCGGACTGCTGTCGGCCCGCACCGCGCTGCAGACCCACGGCGCCATCGGCTACACCCAGGAACACGACCTGTCGCTGCTGATCCTGCGGGTGCAGGCGCTGCGGTCGGCATGGGGCGATCCGACGTGGCACCGCCGCCGAGTGCTGGAGGCGCTGTGACCGGATCGCGCATGACCGGTAGCGAGGAGCGGAGCGGATCGCGCATGACAGAAGAGCGGGAGATGTTGCGCGACACCGTCGCAACGATCGTCGAGAAGCACGCCTCCCCCGAAGCGGTGCGCCGCGCCATGGAGTCCGAACGCGGGTACGACGAGTCGCTGTGGACGCTGTTGTGCGAACAGGTCGGAGCGGCCGCACTCGTCGTCCCCGAGGAATTCGGTGGCGCGGGAGGCGAACTCGCCGATGCCGCGGTGGTCATCGAGACGCTGGGCCGCGCCCTGGTGCCGACGCCGCTGCTCGGCACGACGCTCGCCGAACTGGCGCTGCTGTCGGCCGACGACCCCGATGCCGACACTCTGGAGACGTTGGCCGAGGGCACGTCGATCGGCGCTGTCGTGTTCGATCCCGGCTACGTGGTCAACGGTGACGTGGCCGACGTGGTGGTCGGGGTCGAGGACGGCGGGTTGGCCCGCTGGACGACCTTCACCGCCGAGCCGTTCGTCACGATGGATCCCACTCGCAGGCTGGCGCGCGTCCGGCCCGGGGAGACCGCGGTCATCGGCCCCGACCCGGGGCTCGCCGATACCGCGTCGATCCTGTTGGCGGCGGAGCAGATTGGCGCCGCCGCGCGATGCCTCGACCTGACGGTCGCCTACACCAAGGATCGCGTTCAGTTCGGCCGGCCGATCGGCAGCTTCCAAGCGCTCAAGCACCGCATGGCGGATCTCTACGTTCTGGTGCAGTCGGCCAAGGCCCTCGTCGACGATGCCGTCGCCGAGCCGTCGCCGACGGCAGCGGCGCTGGCGCGGGTGTCGGCGAGCGAGGCATTCAGTCGCGTGGCGGCCGAGTCGATCCAGATGCACGGTGGCGTCGCCATCACCTGGGAGTACGACATTCAGCTGTACTTCAAGCGGGCACACGGGAGCGCTCAGCTGATGGGCCCGCCGCGGGATCACCTCCGGCGCCTCGAACATGAAGTGCTCTGACGTGTCGTAGGGCCGTGGCATGATCGAACACATGTTCGACGACCTGTCCGAGGCGGCGCTGGTGGAGCGCATCGCGGCGCTGGAGGTCTCCAAGTGCGCCGCGGCGGCCGAGCAAGCCGAGTTGACCATGGCATTGGATGCGGCGCGCCGCGCTCGCGAGGCCGCTGCCGGGGTGCCCGCGTCCCAGCGCGGCAAGGGCCTGGCCAGTGAAGTGGCATTGGCCCGGCGCGATTCCCCGAACCGCGGCGGACGCCACCTCGGCTTCGCCCGCGCCCTGGTGTACGAGATGCCCCACACCCTGGCCGCGCTGAAGGCCGGGGCGCTCTCGGAATGGCGGGCGACGCTGATCGTGCGCGAATCGGCGTGCCTGTCGGTAGAGGACCGCGCCCGGTTGGACGAACGGATGTGCGCCGACCAAAACGCCCTGGAAGGCAAGGGCGACAAGCGCATCGAAGCCGACGCCAAGGCCATCGCCTACCGCCTGGACCCCCAGGCGGTCGTGGATCGGGCGGTGCGGGCACCTCAGGAACGCTCGGTGTGGATCCGCCCGGCCCCGGACTGCATGACCTACGTGACCGCACTGCTGCCGATGCCCCAGGGTGTCGCGGTCTACGCCGCGCTGCGCCGCACCGCCGACACCTGCGGGGACGGCCGCGGCCGCGGACAGGTCATGGCCGACACCCTCGTCGAACGCATCACCGGGCGCCCCGCCGACGTCGCGGTCCCGGTCGCCGTCGAATTGGTGATCACCGACGAGACGCTGCTGGGCGGGGACCCCACCCCGGGGCGGGTCCCCGGCTACGGCCCGATCCCGGCCGCGGTGGCCTGCCGCCTGGCCGCCGACGCCGCCGCCGACGCGCGCTCCAAGGCCACCGTGCGCCGCCTCTACCGCCACCCCACCTCCGGGGCGTTGGTGGCCATGGAGTCCCGGGCGCGGCGGTTCCCGGCGGGCATGGCGCGCTTCATCGCGGTGCGCGACGACACGTGTCGCACCCCCTACTGCGACGCCCCGATCCGCCACACCGATCACGCCACCCCCCACGCCGCGGGCGGGGCGACGAGCTTGCGCAACGGGCTCGGGGAATGCGAGGCCTGCAACTACGCCAAGGAAGCCCCCGGCTGGCGGGTACGCACCTTCTGCGACCACCAGGGCCGCCACACCGCCGCATTCACCACCCCCACCGGCGCCACCCATCACTCCACCGCCCCACCCCTGCTCGGTGACCTGGTCCCCCTCAAGGCCAGCGGCATCGAAATCCACCTCAGCGACCTCCTCGCCGCCTGAGGGGCGCAAGGCCGACCGGCTAGCCTGGCTCGGGTGAGTGATCGCGTCGCGCAACGAGCTGGAATACCGCCGTTCTACGTCATGGACGTATGGCTGGCGGCGGCGGAGCGCCAACGCAGTCACGGCGATCTGGTGAACCTGTCCGCCGGTCAGCCGAGTGCCCACGCTCCCGCCCCGGTTCGCGCCGCGGCGGCCGACGCACTGGCGCACCACAACCTGGGATACACCGTCGCACTGGGCATTCCGGAACTCCGCACCGAGATCGCCGAGTCCTACGCCACGCGGTACGGAATCACCGTGCACCCGGAGGACGTCGTGGTCACCACGGGCTCGACCGGTGGGTTCCTCCTGTCGTTCCTGGCGTGCTTCGACGTCGGCGATCGCGTGGCCGTGCCCAGTCCGGGCTATCCGTGCTACCGAAACATCCTGTCGGCGCTGGGATGCCAGGTCGTCGAGTTACCGTGCGGTCCCGACACCCGGTTCCAGCCGACCGTCGAAATGCTCGCCGCGATCCAACCGCCCGTCAAGGGCGTGGTGCTCGCCAGTCCGGCCAACCCCACCGGCACCGTCATCCCGCCTGCCGACCTGGCGGCGATCGCCGCGTGGTGTGAAACGAACGGCGTCCAGCTCGTCAGCGACGAGCTCTACCACGGTCTGGTCTACCCGGGCGCTCCCGCAACGAGCTGTGCGTGGGAGACCTCGGGCGAAGCCATTGTGGTGAACAGCTTTTCGAAGTACTTCGCCATGACGGGGTGGCGGCTGGGCTGGCTGCTGGTACCGCCGGCGCTGCACCGTGCCGTCGACCGGTTGACGGGTAACTTCTCGATCTGCCCGCCGACGCTGCCGCAGCTGGCGGCCGTTGCGGCGTTCACACCCGAATCTCTCGCAGAAGCCGACGCGCTCGTCGAGGGCTATGCGGTCAATCGGGAGATGCTGCTGCGCGGTCTACCGGAGATCGGTTTGCCGAGACTTGCCCCGGCCGACGGCGCGTTCTACGTCTATGCCGACGTGTCCGATTATTCGACGGATTCGCTGGACTTCTGCGCTCGACTGCTGGCCGACACGGGGGTGGCCATCGCACCGGGCATCGACTTCGACACCGTGCACGGCGGCGGATACGTACGACTGTCGTTTGCCGGCGCCACGTCCGACATTGCCGAGGCGTTGACGCGGATGGGGCCCTGGCTGGCCGCTCAGCGTTGACGCCGATTGCGGCGGGCCGGTCGCCGTGGCTCATGCCAGAGCGACCGCCCACCACGTCGTCACGCGTTCGAATGCTGCCCGGCGTCGGAGTGAGTGTCTGCCTCTTTCTCGCCGCCGGCATTGGACGCGGACTCGGACGCATGATCTCCGGCCGTCGTCTCGGCGTGTGGCCCTTGAGAACCCGTCTTCTCCGGCCCTATGGCCTCGGGCTCCATCGACCCAGCCTTGCCGTCCTTCGTGACGGGCGCGTCTCCGCGCACGGCCATGGCCTGGGGAGCCTCGTCAGCCGCGTCATTCGCCTCGGCCTGACGGCCCAAATCATCTAGCAGCCGGCCGAACTTCTCGAACTCCTCATCCGCCCTCTTCGCCTCCGCCTCCTCAGCAGCCTTGTCCTCCGCCTCCTGCTTCTTCGCCGCCTCGTCCACCAACACCCCCGTCGGGTCGCATTCGGGGCACGGGCCGTTGGATACGCCGTCAACGGGCGCCGGAGCCGCCTCGTCCTTCTTCGCCGCCTCGTCAGCCTCCTGCTTCTTCGCCGCCTCCTCGTCGGCTTCCTTCTTCGCCGCCTCGTCCACCAACACCCCCGTCGCGTCGCATTCGGGGCACGGGCCGTTAAATACGCCGTCAACAGGCGCCGGAGCCGCCTCGTCCTTCTTCGCCGCCTCGACAGGGGCCTTCTTCTTCGCCTTGTCGTCGGCAGACCCGCCACCAAACGGCTTCAGTCCCTTGAAGAGGCCGCCGACGACATCCATGATCTCTTGGGACAGTGTCTTCGACGGCGTCTTGGGCCCATGCGCCACACGAACGTCGAAGCTGAACGGCCGGTTGGCGTTGGCGACGGCACCGTCGCCGATACCAATGGCCACGCCGAATGCCGAACTCTTGCAACCACTTCCGAGGGTGAAACCAGATATCGACAAACACGTGGCCCCAGCTACTGGTGCATGTCCCAGCGCGCCGGCCACCAACGTTGCGGACGCCACCGCCCCCGCTGCAAACTTCTGCGTACGCCTTCTGCTCGGGCTGACGAATAGACCTTTGCTCATCTCGATGCTCCATTCCCGTGGTCGGCTTTTCGCGTGCGGCGGAAATTAACATCGACACCTCACGAAAGCGACTGTGCAAGAGCACCTCAGTCACACGTCCGCCGAACACCCCCGACGTCTCCGCAGTTAGGCAAACCCGGAAAGAAAATCCAGGCCAACCGGCACCTAGAAGATTCGGCACCTACTCATTTGCACGCGCCGGAGCGTCAGCGCGCGCTCCAGCCGCCGTCCATCGTGTAGGACGCCCCGGTGACCATGCCGGCCTCCGTCGAGGCCAGCCAGCCGACCAGTGATGCCACTTCCCCGGGCTCGACCAGTCGCTTGATGACGCTCTCCGACAACAGTATTCGATCGATGACGTCCTGCTCCGGGATGCCGTGCGCACGGGCCTGATCGGCGATCTGCTTCTCCACCAACGGAGTTCGGACGTACCCCGGGTTCACGCAATTGCTGGTGACACCCCTGGCTCCGCCCTCCAACGCGGTCACCTTCGACAGGCCCTCCAGCGCGTGCTTGGCGGTGACGTAGGCGACCTTGAACTCCGATGCGCGCAGTCCGTGTACCGACGAGACGTTGATGATCCGACCGAACCCTTGGTCATACATGTGGGGCAGGGCGGCCCGGATCAGGAGGAACGGTGTCTCGACCATGAGCGCCAGCATCGCGCGAAACCGCTGCGGCTCGAACTCCGCGATCGGCGCGATGGACTGGATGCCCGCGTTGTTGACCAGGACGTCGACGTCGAGCCGCAGATCTTCCAGGCTGCCGACGTTGAGAAAGTCGACCGCCCAGGGCTTTCCACCGATCTCGTCCGCCACAGCCGTGGCAGCGTCAGCGTCGACGTCGGCGACGATGACCGTCGCGCCGCGGCCCGCGATCTCCCGCGCACATGCCGCACCGATACCGCTCGCACCGCCGGTCACCAGGGCCGTGCGCCCGTCGAGGTCGCCCATCAGACCGTCGTACGTCGCGCTGCGGCGACGTCATCGGCGTCGGCGACGTCGAGCGACGCCAGGTCGATGCCCTTGGTCTCACGGGTGAAGACCACGGCCACCAACGTGACGGCGCAGGCGGCGGCGAGATAGGCGGCGATGGGCACCGAGGAGTCGTACACCTCGAGCAGCTTGACCGCGATGATCGGCGCCAGCGACCCGGCGACGATCGCGGTGACCTGATAGCCAAGGGAGACACCGGAATAGCGCATCCTCGTCGGGAACATCTCGGCCATCAGCGCCGGCTGCGGCGCGTACATGATCGCGTGGAAGATCAGCCCGATCGTGACCGCCGCCGTCGCGACGGCATAGTTCCCGGTGTCCATCATGGGGAACGCGAAGAAGCCCCAGGTGGCCGCCAGTACCGCACCCGCGAAGTAGACCGGTCGCCGGCCATATCGGTCGGCGAGCCGGCCCACCAACGGGATCACCGCGAAGTGGACGGCATGCGCGACGAGCAGATACCAGAGGATCGACGTGGTGTTTGCTCCGACGTGGACCTTGAGATAGGTGATCGAGAACGTGACGACGAGGTAGTACATGATGTTCTCGCCGAATCGCAGCCCCATCGCGGTGAACACGCCGCGCGGATAGCGCTTCAACACCTCGATCACGCTGAACGACGTTGCCTTGATCCGCTCGGCTTCCCGTTGTGCCGCAACGAATATGGGTGCATCGGTGACCTTGGTCCTGATGTAGTAGCCGATCAACACCACCACCGCGGACAGCCAGAATGCCACCCGCCAACCCCAGGACAGGAAGTCCGCCGTTGACAGCGTCGTCGTCAGCACCAGCAGCACGATCGTCGCGAGGAGGTTGCCCGCGGGTACCCCGGCCTGCGGCCAACTAGCCCAGAACCCGCGTTCCTGGCGGGGGCTGTGCTCGGCGACCAGGAGCACGGCACCGCCCCACTCCCCGCCGACGGCGAACCCTTGCAGAAAGCGCAGCAGGACGAGCATCGCGGGTGCCCAGTAGCCGATTTGCCCAAAGGTCGGCAGACACCCCATCAGGAACGTCGTCGCACCGACCAGCAGCAGCGAGAACTGCAGTAGTTTCTTGCGGCCGTACTTGTCGCCGTAGTGGCCGAACACCACGCCGCCGAGCGGTCGGGCGACGAAACCGACCGCGTAGGTGACGAATGCGGCGAGGATGGCGTCGAGGTCACTGGTGCTCGCCGAGAAGAAGACCTTGCTGAACACCAGGGTGGCCGCGGTGCCGTAGAGGAAGAACTCGTACCACTCGACGACGGTGCCCGCCATCGAGGCGACGACGACCCTGCGCAACCCCGTCGGTATCGGCTTGCCCATCGCCCACTCCCTCCAGCCTGTGATGCACACCACGAGCGGCTATGAGTATCCATGGCACGCCCTGTGCGTCGCAATGCGCCGATGTCTTGCGGGTGACACACGTACCTGCTGAGGTCGAGGCATGCCCTTCCTCGAGACCGAGCGCGGCCGCGCGTACTTCCGCCACTGGGCCTCGCCGCAACCGCGTGCCGCCGTCGTCTTCCTCCACGGGTTCGGCGAGCACACCGGGCTCTACCACCGCTACGGCTTCGCCCTCAACGCCGCCGGCATCGACCTCTGGGCCGTCGACCAGTTCGGTCACGGCCTCACGCCGGGTGACCGGGGCGACTTCGGCACGCTCGAGGACAGCGGCGCACTCGCCGCGGCGCTGACCGATCTCGCGTCAGCCGACGACGTTCCCCTCGTGCTGCAGGGCCATTCCTTCGGCGCGGTGGCGACGCTCTTCCTGTTGCTCGGCGAGCCCGAGACCTATCGCGCCGGGGTCGTTTCGGGCGCTCCGCTGGTCCCGGTACCCGCACTGGCCGACGCGACCTCGACGTTCGAGATCGCGCCGAATCAACTGTCGGCCGACCCGTTCTACCTCGACGCGATCGAGAACGACCCGCTGGCCTTCGTCGACGCCGACGGTGGACCGCTCGCTCGCGAGCTCAACCGCGGCTGGGACGGTTTCGGCGAACTGCTCCCCACCCTGACCGTGCCGACGCTCGCGGTGCACGGCAGCAACGACCCGATCGCCCCGGTCGGCGCGCTGCGGGCCTATGCCGATCAGATCGAGCCGCTGTCACTCGTCGAGGTCGAGGGCGGCGGCCACGACATCCTCAACGACGTGTCCCACCGCGAGGTCGCGGCGGCGATCGTGGAGTTCATCCACAGCAGTTGTGCACAGTGTGGATGAATTACACGGGTGTACTTCGACCTCGTTCCCGCGAGGCTGAACCTCCCGACGCGTCATGCAGGTAAACCGTCGCGAGAATCAGTTTCGAGACCGTCAGGGCGTACGGGGGAAGCCGTACAATACTCGTACCACCAATCGGTACACCAGGAGCGATTCAGTCATGACGATCAGCGCTAGTGAGGCTCGGCAGCGCTTGTTTCCCCTGCTCGAGCAGGTCAACAACGATCACGAGCCCGTCCGCATTTCGTCGTAGGCCGGGGAAGCCGTGCTCATGTCCGGCGCCGACTACGACTCGTGGCAAGAAACGGTGTACCTCTTGCGTTCACCCGAGAACGCGCGTCGTCTCATGGAAGCCGTTGCACGAGACAAGGCGAGCGACCACTCCCCCTCGGTTCAGCGCATTACGACAATCGACGAGCTCGAGGGGATGGCCGGCGGCGCGGAGTGAGGGCAATTTCCTTCGACCCTGACGGGTGGGAGGACTTTCTCTACTGGCTCGCCTCCGACCGGAAGACGGCCCGAAGGATCACACGCCTCATCGGAGAGATTCAGCGCGACCCCTTCGACGGGATCGGCAAACCTGAACCACTGAAAGGTGAGCTCTCCGGCTATTGGTCGCGACGGATCGACGATGAGCATCGACTGGCCTATCGGGCCGACGACGAAGAGGTCAAGATCCTCAAGGCTCGCTACCACTACTGAACACCAAGACCCCGCTACAGCCAGGTGTCCGCGGTCGTCGTGGTGAGGAACGCATCGAGGTCGTCGCGCCACTGGGCGGGCGAGTTCTTGTCCGGCTCGATGCCCGTGTACTCCCCGCGGTAGAACAGCAGCGGCCGGGGCTTCGTCTTCGGAGGTTCCGACAGTGCGTGCACTGCGCCGAACACGACGAAGTGGTCGCCGCCATCGTGCACCGAGGCCACCGTGCAGTCGATGTGCGCCAGCGTGCGGTCGATCACCGGTGACCCCAGATGCGAGGGATGCCAATCGATTCCGGCGAACTTGTCGGGTTCGCGCGAACCGAAGCGAGCCGAGACGTCCTTCTGGTTCTCGTGCAGGACGTTGACGCAGAATTTACCGCTCGCCTCGATGGCCTGCCACGACCGCGACACCTTGGTCGGGCAGAACAGCACCAGCGGCGGATCCAGCGACAGCGCGGCGAAGGACTGGCAGGCGAACCCGACGGGCACGTCCTCGTGCACGGTGGTGATGATCGTGATGCCCGTGCAGAACTGACCGAGCACGTTGCGGAACGCGCGGGGGTCGATCGAGGCGGTCACGGGACTACTTGAAGCCGATGCTGAAGTCGTGACCCCACAGGCTGACCGCGGTGCTCTCGCGGGCGACCCACTTGTCGTCCTCGACTTCGAGTCCCTCGCAACCGAATTCGACGTCGAAGCCGCTCGGGGTCTTCATGTAGAACGACAGCATCTTGTCGTTGACGTGACGGCCCAGCGTCGCCGACATCGGCACCTTGCGGCGCAGCGCGCGGTCGAGCGCCAGCCCGACGTCGTCGGCACTCTCCACCTCCATCATGAGGTGGACGATGCCGCTGGGGGTCTCGCCGGGCATGAACGCCAGGCTGTGGTGGCGCGGGTTGACGCCGAAGAAGCGCAGCCACGCGGGCGGGTCCCCGGCCTCGCGACCGACGAGCTGCGGGGGCAGTCGCATCGAGTCACGCAGCCTGAAGCCCAGCACGTCGCGGTAGAAGTGCAGCGACTCCGCGTCGTCCTTCGTGGTCAGCACGACGTGACCGAGACCCTGCTCCTCGGTGACGAACTTGTGGCCGTAGGGGCTGACGACCCGGCGGTGCTCCAAAGCGGCGCCGTGGAACACCTCGAGCGTATTGCCCGACGGGTCCTGGAAGACGATCATCTCGTCGACGCGGCGGTCGGCGAGCTCGGCCGCGGTGGCCTCCTTGTACGGCGTGCCCTCCACGTCCAGGGCGCTGCGAATCTCTTGCAGGCCAGCGGCATTGGCCGTCTCCCAGCCCGACTGCATCAGCCGGTCGTGCTCACCGGGGACGATCACCAGGCGGGCGGGGAATTCGTCCATCCGCAGATAGACCGCACCCTCGGTCTGACCGGAGCCCTCGACCATGCCGAGCACCTTCAGCCCGTACTCGCGCCAGGCGGGGACGTCGGTCGACTCGATGCGCAGGTATCCCAAGGATCGGATGCTCACGAGGATCCCCCTAGAAAATCTATTGTCAGCTTGTTGAACTCGTCGAACTTCTCGAGCTGCGCCCAGTGCCCGCACTGCCCGAAGACGTGCAGTTGCGCGCGGGCGATCTGCTTGAGGGCGACCAGCGCGCCGTCGAGGGGATTGACTCGGTCCTCGCGACCCCAGATCAGCAGCACCGGCTGGCGCAGCTTGTAGACGTCACGCCACATCATGCCGAGCTCGAAGTCTGCGCCCGCGAACGACTTTCCCATCGCCTTGGTCGCCGCGAGCGACTCGGGCTGGCTGGCGATGGCGAAGCGTTCGTCGATCAGTTCCTCGGTGATGAGCTTCTGGTCGTAGACCATGATGCGGAGGAACTTCTCCAGGTTCTCGCGGGTGGGGTCGACCGCGAACTTGCCGAGCAGCTTCACGCCCTCGGTGGGGTCGGGGGCGAAGAGGTTGATGCTCAGGCCGCCGGGACCCATCAGCACCAGCCGGCCCGCGCGCTTCGGGTTGTCGAGTGCGAACCGCACCGCGGTACCGCCGCCCAGCGAATTGCCCACCAGCGCAGCACGTTCGATGCCGAGCTGATCGAACAGGTTCAGCAGCGCGGTCGCACTGTAGCGGTTGTACTGCTCGTGCTCGGTGTGCTTGTCGGAGAACCCGTATCCCGGCTGATCGACCGCGAGGACGTGGAAGTGCTGGGCCAGCACCGCGATGTTCTTCGAGAAGTTCGACCAGCTGGACGCCCCGGGTCCACCCCCGTGCAGCAGGACGACGGTCTCCGAATTGCCTACGCCCGCTTCGTGATAATGCAGGCGCATGTCGTCGCGCACCTGGGCGTACCGGGACGTCGACTCGAAGGTGATCTCCTGCTGGTTCTCGACTTCCTGCGCGAAGGACGTCATCAGACCATCGTGTCCGCGGGAGGCAGCCCGAACGCCTCGTTCCCGAAGATGAGGTAGGCGCGCTCGGGCTCGTTCGCGGCGTGCACGCGACCGGCGTGGGCATCGCGCCAGAACCGCTGCACGGGCTTGTCGGTCTCGAGCGCCGTCGCGCCCGACGCCTCGAACAGCAGGTCGATCGACGAGATCGCGCGGGCGGTGGCGCGCACCTGGTCGCGGCGGGCGCGGGCGCGCAGCTCGAACGGAATCTCCTTGCCCTCCTTGAGGAGTGCGTATTCCTCGCCGACGTTGCCGATCAGCTGACGCCAGCCCGCATCGATGTCACTGGCCGCCTCGGCGATGCGGACCTTGGCGAACGGGTCGTCCTTGGACTTCTCGCCGGCGAACGCCGCGCGCACGCGCTTGCCCTGGTGCTCGACGTGCGCGTCGTAGGCGCCGTAGGCCATGCCCATGATCGGCGCCGAGATGGTCGTGGGATGCACTGTGCCCCAAGGCATCTTGTAGACCGGCGCGGTGTTGTTCGTCAGTCCGCCGGCGGTGCGGTCGTTCATCGACTTGTAGGACAGGAACCGGTGTCGCGGCACGAACACGTCCTTCACGACGATCGTGTTGCTGCCGGTGGCCTTGAGTCCCACCACGTGCCAGACGTCGTCGATGCGGTAGTCGGTCCGCGGGATGAGGAAGCTGCCGAAGTCCACGGGGCGACCGTCCTTGATGACGGGACCGCCGAGGAAGGCCCACGTCGCGTGGTCACATCCCGACGACCACTGCCACGCGCCGCTGACCAGGTAGCCGCCGTCGACCACGGTGCCCGCACCCATGGGGGCGTAGGACGAGGACACCCGGACCGTCGGATCGTCGCCCCAGACCTCGTCCTGAGCCTGCTGGTCGAACAGCGCGAGGTGCCAGTTGTGCACGCCGATGATCGAACTCACCCAGCCGGTGGATCCGCACGCGCTGCCGAGTCGGCGCACCGCTTCGTAGAAGACGGTCGGATCGCACTGCAGCCCACCCCACTGCTCGGGCTGCAGCAGCTTGAAGAATCCGGCCGCGTCGAGGTCGGCGATCGTCTCGTCGGGGATGCGGCGAAGGTCCTCGGCGGCCTGCGCCCGCTTGGCGATCAGCGGCAACAAGTCGTCGATGCCGTCTAGGACCGATTGCACGTCGCGTTGTTCAATGGACGTCATTGGTTGCCTCCGAACGCTGTGGGGCTGGTAGCCGAACTCAACAAAGATTAGAACACGTTACGATTCGTGTCGAGTATGGCTTTCCTGCGGCGGCTAGACCTGCGGAAGCAGGTTTTTGTAACATGTTCTAGTTTTGACCCGCCGGACCCCTCGGCAGATGGAGGATCGACCGTGATCGACGAGCCGCTCGGCACCCACGTGCTCGAGCTGCAGCTGGCCCGCGTCATCGACGAGACCGCCGACGCCCGGTCGCTGGTGTTCACGGTGCCGGACGGGGCGCAGATTCCCGCCGACAGGCTGCGCCACGCCCCCGGTCAGTTCCTCACGCTGCGGGTGCCCAGCGAGCGCACCGGCTCGGTCGCCCGCTGCTACTCGCTGTCGAGTTCGCCGTACACCGACGAGGCCCTGACCGTCACGGTCAAGCGCACGGCTGGCGGCTACGCGTCGAACTGGCTGTGCGACAACGCCCACGCCGGCATGCTCGTCCACGTGCTCGCCCCGTCGGGCACCTTCGTCCCGAAGGACCTCGACTCCGACTTCCTGCTGCTGGCGGCGGGCAGCGGCATCACCCCGATGATGGCGATCCTGAAGTCGGCGCTGTCGGAGGGCACCGGCACGGTCACGCTGCTCTACGCCAACCGCGACGAGCAGTCGGTGATCTTCGCCGCCGCGCTGCGCGACCTGGCCGCCGAGCACCCGGACCGCCTGACCGTCGTGCACTGGATCGAGAGCGTGCAGGGACTTCCGACCGCGGCGGCGTTGACCAACCTGGTGCGCCCGTTCGCCGATCGCGAGGCGTTCCTGTGCGGGCCGGGCCCGTTCATGGTGGCCGCCGAACAGGCGCTGGTGGCCGCCGGCGCCGCGCCGGAACGGATTCACGTCGAGGTGTTCAAGTCGCTGGAGTCCGACCCGTTCGCCGCCGTCGTGATCGAGGAGGACGACGGCGACGAGGGCCCGGCGACGGCCGTGGTCACGCTCGACGGCGTAACCCAGGAGGTGCGCTGGCCGCGCAGCGCCAAGCTGCTCGACGTGTTGCTCGACACGGGTCTCGATGCGCCGTTCTCGTGTCGTGAGGGGCACTGCGGAGCCTGTGCCGTACTCGTCAAGAACGGCCGGGTCGACATGGAGGTCAACGACGTCCTCGAGGCATCCGACCTCGACGAGGGCCTGATCCTGGCGTGCCAGGCCCGGCCCGCATCGGATTCCGTCGAAGTCACCTATGACGAATGACGCGCGGGCTAGCATTCGCTGAAATTTGGAGGAGACGTGAATCGGTTCGCGGGAAGTCTCGTGGCGGTGCTGGCGCTCGCCGCCGTCTCGCCGGTTGCCCAGTGCGCCGCGGCAACCAATAGCGCGGTGAGATCGATCGCCGTGGACGACACGACGACGCTGGAGATCCACACCACCGCCAACTGCGTGAAGGCCGACAACCAGTGTTACTTCGACACCGCGGCGAACCTGCGCGGGGCCGACGGCGCCTACCTCCCGTTCCCCGACGACGTCTACGGTCGGCAGAACACCACCGTGCGCTCCACCGATCGACTGGTGTACGTGGCCGACTCGGACTTCAACGCCCCCAACACGCGAATGTTCAAGTCCATCAACGACGTCGAGTTCGCGACCGTGTACTTCGGCGGCGGTCCGCCGGAGAAGTTCATGGTGCACGGCAACACCCGCACGGTCGACTGGAGCACGGGTCAACCGCGGACCGACGCCGGTTACATCGTCTGCGCCCACATCCAGATCGTGTACGGGGCCGTCAACCTCACCTCGCCGGACGCCTGCGCGCAGACCACCTACGCCTGAGCCGTCGCTACTGGTCGATCTTGCCGACGAGCACCGGCTGCGCGCGGTACTCGGTGGGGAACGACTGCTTGAGGGCATCGATCTTGGGCATGTCGTTGATCGCGATGTACGGGTACGACGGGTTCGAGTTCAAGAAGTCCTGGTGGTACTGCTCGGCCGGGAAGAATCCGGTGTCGGGCGCGACCTTGGTGACGATCGGATCGGGGAAGACCGCCGCGTTCGACAGCTGAGCGAGATAGGCGTCCGCGACGCGCTGCTGGGTCGGGTTCTGCGCGAAGATCGCCGAACGGTACTGCGTCCCCTCGTCGGGCCCCTGCCGGTCGAGTTCGGTGGGATCGGTGACGACGGAGAAGTAGATCCGCAGCAGTTGCCCGAAGGTGACCTGGGTGGGGTCGTAGGTGATGCGCACCGACTCGGCGTGCCCGGTGGTGCCGGTGCTGACCGTCTCGTAGTCGGCCGTGTCCTTCGTGCCGCCCGCGTAACCGGACTCGGCCTGCGTCACGCCGACGACGTGCTGGAAGACCCCCTGCACGCCCCAGAAGCACCCGCCGGCCAGCACCGCGGTCTCCGAGTGGGCGCCGGTCACGGGCTCGTCGACGGCGGGAGCCGGAACGACGCGGGGCGACGACTCGTCGATGCCGGCGAGCACCGCGGGAGTGGGGAGGGTCCCCGACTGGACGCCGAGGAACGCTGCGGCCGCCACGCCGAGCACCGCCAGTCCACTGCCGACGGCCAGCCGGGCACGGTTCTTCGCCATCCCACCAGTGTCCAGCCGGCACCGGGACAAGACCACCGACGGTTGTTACCGGATGCTGACGAAAACGGGCCCGCCCGCCGGCGCCGCCTAGCGTGGACGCCATGACGGCCCCACCACGCGCAGCCCTGACCCGTCGACACCTGCTGGTGGGCGCGGTACTGGTCGGCGCGGTCGCGGGCTGCGGATCGCTGCGCGACGTCGCGGGCGCGGACACCCCGAAGGACTCCACGGAGACGTTCCCGGTCAGCCATTCCGACGCGGTGTGGCGCCAACTCCTGACCCCCGAGCAGTACGACGTGTTGCGCAACGCCGGCACCGAGGCGCCGTACTCCAGTCCGCTGAACGACGAGCACCGAGCGGGCACGTTCGGCTGCGCCGGCTGCGCACTCGACCTGTTCTCCTCGACCACCAAGTTCGACAGTGGCACCGGTTGGCCGAGTTTCTGGAAGCCCTTGGACGACGCGGTGATTCAGAAGCAGGACGATTCGATTGGCATGTCGCGCACGGAGATTCGCTGCCGACAGTGCGGTGGGCATCTCGGCCACGTATTCGACGACGGCCCCCAGCCGACCGGGCTGCGCTATTGCATGGACGGCGTCGCGATGACCTTCCGCCCCGCCTGAGCGATCAGCGCGGCAGGCCGAGGAGTCGCTCGCCGGCGACGGTCAACAGGATCTGCTCGGTGCCGCCCGCGATCGACAGGCAGCGGGTGTTGAGCCAGTACCGCACGTCGGGTGAGTCCACGATGCCCGACCCGTCGTGGGAGTCCATGATCGTCTCGGCCAGTGACTGCCGGTAGCGCACGCCGATCAGCTTGCGCACGCTCGACGCGGCACCGGGATCGTGTCCGCCGACGGCCATCTGCGCGATGAGCCGGTCCAGCAGTGCCCCCACCTGTGCCGCGACGATGAGCACGCCGAGCCGATCCTCTTCGGCGACGTCGATCTCGCGTCCGTCGACGACGTCGAGCAGGTGTTCCATGCCCTTGTCGAGCGCGCCGCCGGACGCCATCGCGACCCGCTCGTTGGCGAGCGTCGTGCGCGCCAGTGGCCAGCCGCCGTCGACCGGGCCGACCACCATCTCGTCGGGCACGAAGAGGTCGTCGAAGAACACCTCGTTGAAGAGCTCGTCGCCGGTGATCTCGCGCAGCGGCCGGATGTCGATGCCCGGCGAGCGCATGTCGACCAGGAAGTACGTGATGCCCTTGTGCTTGGGCGCATCCGGGTTGGTGCGCGCCAGGCAGACGCCCCAGTCGGCGCGGTGCGCGTTGGACGTCCAGACCTTCTGGCCGGTCAGCTTCCACCCGCCCTCCGCGCGAACGGCCTTGGTGCGCAACGACGCCAGGTCCGAGCCGGCCCCCGGCTCACTGAACAGCTGACACCAGTACACGTCGCCGGTCAGCGTGCCGGGAATGAACCGCTCGATCTGTTCGGGCGTGCCGTGCTCGAGGATCGTCGGCGCCGCCCACCACCCGATCGAGATCTCCGGACGGACGACGCCACCGGCGGTCAGCTCCTGATCGATCACCAGCTGCTCGGCCGGAGATGCGGAGCGCCCGTACGGCTTTGGCCAGTGCGGCGCCATGAGCCCGGTCTCGGCCAGTGCGCGCTGACGCTCGGCCTCGGGCAGCGCGGCGATGTCGGCGACCGTGGCCGCGACCTCGGGCCGGATGCTCTCGGCGTCGGCGACGTCGACGAACAGCTGCCGGCGCACGCCGTCGCGCGTCAGCCTGGCGCTGCGGCGCAACCACTTCGACCGTCCACCGAGGAACTGGGCATTGGCGTAGGCCCGCCGCAGATACAGGTGGGCGTCGTGCTCCCACGTGATGCCGATGCCGCCGAGCACCTGGATGCAGTCGCGGGCGTTCAGCTTCTCGGCGTCGATGCCGATCGCACTGGCGACCGCCACGGCGATGGACAGCTGCGAGGGGTCGGCATCGTCGACGGCGCCCGCGGCGTCCGCCGCCGCCACGACGATCTGCTGGGTGCGCAACAGCATCTCGGCGCACATGTGCTTGACGGCCTGGAAGCTACCGATGGGCTTGCCGAATTGCTCACGTACCTTGGCATATTCGGTGGCCGTGTCGAGCAGCCAGCGGGCGAGCCCGGCCGCCTCCGCCGCGAGCACGGTCGCGGTGAGGTCGACGACGCGTTGATGGGACAGATCGATTCGGGTGGCCGGTGCGGCGGACAGCTCGACGCTCGCCAGGGGACGCGAGAAGTCGGTGGCCTCCAACCTCTGCACGGTCACGCCCGCGGCGGTGGCGTCGACGTAGATCCAGTCCTGTCCGGCGGGCAGGACGAGCACCCCGTCGACGACCCCGCCGAGCACGAACTTCGCCGAACCGGTGGCCGTCGACCCGTCGAAGGCGATGTCGGAGGACATCGCGACGCCCGCGGTCCGCCGTCCCGAGACGAGCGCGTCGAGCACCTTCTCGTCGGTGATCACCAGGGTCGCCAGCGCGGTCGTGGCGACCGGGCCGGGCACCAGGGCCGCGGCGGCCTCGTCGACCATGACGCAGAGGTCCTCCACCCCCGCGCCCGCACCGCCGAGTTCCTCGGGCACGGCGACGCCGAAGATGCCCAACTCGGCCAGACCGTCGTAGCCCGCGCGCCAGCCCTCGGGGTCGCCCCGCTCGACGCTGCGGACCGCCGCGATGGCGCCCGACGTGGCAGCCCAACCGCGCACCAAGTCCCGCGCAGCAAACTGCTCATCGGTAATCGTGGCGGATACCGCACCTGTGTGAGCCATCGTCGGGCCCTCCTTGGCCTCGGAGAGAAGGCCATGCTTCTCACTAGAACGTGTTCTAATGGTGACATCGTTCGAACGTCAAGTCGACTGGTATCGCAGCAGCACACGTCGACTGTCCGGGGGCACGGAGGTGGGAAATTTCGGGATCGCGTGCGTATCGTTTTCACCCAGTGCGTACTACGAAGGAGCTGCCCGCCCCATGTCCAGCTCATCAATCTCAGCAAGGGAGCCCGCAGCTACCGACCCGGGATCGGGTTCCGGTAGCGCCGCAGGCCCGCGCCAGGTGACGAACGTGGCCGTCCTCGCCGAGTCGGAACTCGGCTCAGAAGCGCAGCGCGAACGCCGCAAGCGGATCCTCGACGCGACCCTCGCTATCGCCTCGAAGGGCGGTTACGAGGCAGTTCAGATGCGTGCGGTCGCCGAGCGCGCGGACGTCGCCGTCGGCACGCTGTACCGGTACTTCCCGTCCAAGGTGCACCTGCTGGTGTCGGCGCTCGGCCGCGAGTTCGAACGCATCGACGCCAAGACCGACCGGGCCTCCCTGACCGGCGGCACCCCGTACCAACGGCTCAACATGATGGTCGGGAAGTTGAATCGCTCGATGCAGCGCAACCCGCTGCTGACCGAGGCCATGACGCGGGCCTTCGTGTTCGCCGACGCCTCCGCCGCAGGTGAGGTTGATCACGTCGGCAAGCTCATGGACTCCATGTTCGCGAGGGCGATGAGCGATGGCGAGCCGACCGAGGACCAGTACCACATCGCCCGCGTCATCTCCGACGTGTGGCTGTCGAACCTGCTCGCCTGGCTGACCCGGCGGGCATCGGCGACCGACGTCAGCAAGCGTCTGGATCTGGCCGTGCGGCTCCTCATCGGCGACGGCGAGCACCCTAAGATCTGAGCGGTGACGAACCTGCCGTCCGATCTCGAGAAGGCCCTCGACGACGCCGCGGCCACCCCGCGCCTACTCGTCGCCTCCGACTTCGACGGCACCCTCGCACCCATCGTCGACGACCCCGCCAAGGCCCGGCCGCTGGCGCGTGCCGCCGCGGCTCTCGTCGCGCTCGCCGAGCTGCCCTCGACCGACGTCGCACTCGTCTCGGGACGTGCGCTGGCCGTGCTGCGCGAGTACTCGGGGATGCCGGCGAGCGTGCACCTCGTCGGCAGCCACGGCGCGGAATTCGACACCGGCTTCGCCCACGACGTCGACGACGCGTTGCTCGCCACGATCACCGCCGAACTCGAGACCATCGCCGAGGGCCGACCCGGCGTGACCGTGGAGACCAAGCCCGCCAGCGTCGCCGTGCACGTCCGCAACGCCTCCGCCGAGGACGGGGCGGCGGCACTGGACGAGGCCCGCGCCGTCGGCGAGGCCGCGGGCACCGAGATCACCTCGGGCAAGGCGGTTCTCGAGTTCGCCGTCATCTCCACCGACAAGGGTGAGGCCGTCGACATCCTGCGCGAGCAGACCACCGCCACCGCCGTGACGTTCTTCGGCGACGACGTCACCGACGAGAAGGCCTTCCGCCGGATGCGCACCGCCGACGTCGGGGTCAAGGTCGGATCCGGGGAAACGCTTGCGCGACACCGGGTTTCGTCACCCGACGACGTCGCGGCCGCACTGGAGCATCTGCTGCGACGACGACGCGACCGCTAGCCCCCGGCGAGCACCTCGCCCAGGGTGGCGACGAAGTGGTCGACGTCGTCCTCGGTGGTGTCGAACGACGTCATCCACCGCACCGCCGCACCCGCGGTGTTCCAGTCCGAGAAGCTCACCCGCGTGCGCAGCGCCGCCTCGGCGTCGGCGGGCAGCACCGCGAACACCGCGTTGGCGTCGACCTCGTGCTGGACCGTGACCCCGGGCAGCTCGGCGACCGCCGTCGCCAGTCGCTGCGCCATGGCGTTGGCGTGCCGGGCGTTGCGCAGCCACAGATCCGTGCCCAGCAGGGCGTCGAATTGCGCTGAGATGAAACGCATCTTCGACGCCAGCTGCATCGAGGTCTTGCGGGCTCGTTCCAGGCCGGGCGCCGCCTCCGGGTTGAGCACCACCACGACCTCGCCCAGCAGCAGTCCGTTCTTGGTGCCCCCGAAGCACAGCACGTCGACGCCCACGTCGGTGGTGATGGCACGCAGCGGACGGTCCAGGGTCGCGGCCGCGTTGCAGAGCCGCGCTCCGTCCATGTGCACGGTCATGCCGGCCCGGTGGGCGCGATCGCAGAGGGCCGCCAGCTCGTCCACCGAGTAGAGGGTGCCGAGCTCCGTGGACTGGGTGAGGCTCAGCACCTGCGGACTGGCCTGGTGGACGCCGTCGCGACGCGGGAGGGCGGCGTCGAACAGTCCGGGCGTGAGCTTGCCGCTGTCCGTCGGGACGGCGAGCAGCTTCAGCCCGCCGACGCTCTCCGGCGCGCCGCCCTCGTCGACGTTGACGTGCGCCACCGATGAGCAGACCACGGCCGCCCACCGCGTCGTCATCGCCTGCAGCGCAACGACGTTGGCGCCGGTGCCGTTGAACACCGGGAAGGCCTGGGCCGCGCTGCCGAAGTGTCGTTGAAAGATCGCCTGCAGCCGTTGAGAATTCGCATCCGCGCCGTAGCTGTACTGGTGTCCGAAGTTGGCGGCCGCGATGGCGGCGAGCACTTCTGGATGGACGCCGGAACAGTTGTCGCTGGCGAAACCGCGCAGTGCCGAACCCGCCGGGGGCGGGTCGACCAGGGAGGAGGCGCGTTCGGCCGCGGAGCCGGCGGTCACGCGGACGGCACCAGGCGCTGCGGCACCCCGCACTCCCGGTCCAGGGCGGACCAGAGCTCCTCCGGAATGGACAGGCTCAGCCAGTCGACGTTCGCGCGCACCTCCTCCGGGGTGCGGCAGCCGACCAGGACGCTGACCACCGCGGGGTGCCGGAACGAGAACTGCAGGGCGGCCGCGGCGAGCGGAACGTCGTGTCCGGCACAGACTTCGGACATCCGGCGCGCCCGCTGCACGTGCTCCGGTGACGCCGGGGCGTAGGCGTAGGCCAGGTTTCGCCAGGGATCGGCCAGGATGCCGCTGTTGAAGACGCTGGCGGCGATGACGTCGACCCCGCGCTCGTAGGCCAACGGCAGCAGCGTGGTGACGGCGCCGTGGTCGAGCAGCGTCGTCCGACCGGCGATCAACGCGCAATCGACGTCCGCCTCGCGGACGACCCGCACGGCGGTCTCGGTGAAGTCGGTGGCGATGCCGACCGCCCCGACCACGCCCTGCTCGCGCAGCGCGCACATGGCCCGGCACGCTCCCTCGATCGCGGCGTCGACGTAGTCGTCGGGATCGTGCACGTGGACGATGTCCACGCGATCCAGACCCAGCCGGTCCAGGCTCTCCTCGATCGAGCGCATCGCCGCGTCGTAGGAGAAGTCGAACACCGGAACGGCCTCGCCGGTGTCCTTGTAGAGGGGTTCCCCGCCGAACAGCGGTGCGTCGACGTTCGGGTCCTCGGCCGGGTCGGCGCCCGTCCGCAGCAGCCTGCCCACCTTGGTCTCGACGGCGTAGGCGCCCCGGTCGATCCGGACCAGCACCTCGCCCAGCCTGCGCTCGGCCACACCGTAGCCGTAGAGCGGAGCCGTGTCGAAGAACGCGATCCCCGCCCGGTGCGCCTCCTCGATGGTCGCGTGCGCCGCAACCGAACTCACCGCGTCGAAGAGTCCGCCCAACGGGGCGGTACCCAGCCCCAGCCGGGTGACGGCGACGTCGCGGATCCGTACCGGGTCGTCCGCTCTCATGACGATCGGTCCACCATCGCGACGGCCCGCACCGGACTCCCGTCGAGACCGACGAGCCTCAGCGGCATGACGATCAGTTCGATCTGAGGGGGCAGCAACGCCGTCGCGGCCAGGTTCTCCACGATGAGGACGCCACCGCCCAGCAGGATGTGGTGGGCCTCGGCGCCGTCGGCATCGACCGACGGACCGTCGATGCCCACCAGGACGACGCCGGAATCCACGAGGTGTCGCGCCAGCGGCGGATCGATGAAGGTGTGGTTGCGGAAGTAGTCGTCGGTACCGTCGTTGGCGCGCTCACTCCACCCGGTGTGCAGGATGACCCGCCGGGACGTGATCGGAGGGAATCCGCGCAGGGTGATGCGGCGGCCGACGGTGGCGATCCGGGCGTCGACGACCTGGGCCGGCCCGATGAGCACGCTGAGCGAAAGTCGTTCCACCGTCGCTCCGTTCGGTACGAAGTGCGACGGTGCGTCGAGATGGGTGCCGCAGTGCGAGTCGATCGTGATCATCGTGCCGTCCCACCCGTTCTCCTCGATGGTGGAGTACGAATCAAGCCGTGGCGCAACGTGATCCGGGCGATTGGTGGGCATCGTCGGGCTGATGGGCATGGACAGGTCGATCAACGTTCGCGCGGTGGTCATCGTGGTAGGTCACTCGGCTCGAAGGCGACATCGCGCTGTTCGTCGTTTTCGGCCGCCGTGGCGACGTCGGCATCGGCCGCGAGCACCTCGGGGTGTCTGAGGCGCAGATACAGCAGCCAGGCGCCACCCAGCATCAGCCACACGACGACCGCCACCTGCACGGAGCCTCCATAGGTCCAGCCGGACTGCCACAGCGACCCGAGGTAGGACTTCTCGACCACGAAGCCGACGACGAGGATGCCGATCACCGGGACCACGCCGTTCATGACGACGTGGAACCGAGCGCGTCGATGGCGCAGGTGGAAGACGATGTTCGAGACGTTCACCGCGAGATAGGTCAGCAGGGCGAGCGACGATGCGAAGGTGGCCGACCAGTTGTACTGGTTGCTGGTGCCGAGGAGCGCGCCGAGCAGCACCGTGACGACCACGGTGACGACCAGCCCCAGGGTCATCGCGTGGCGTGGCACGCGGGCCTTGGCGTCGACGACTCCGAGCCATCGCGGCGCGACGCCCTGGCGCCCCATGGCGTACAGGGCGCGGCTGCTCGCCACGTTCTGGGAGACGAAGATGGCCAGGATCGACGTGAACGCGATCACCGAGATGACCAGATCCCCGGCACCGCCCCAATAGCGTTGGGCGATGGCCGAAGCCGTGGTGCCCCCGCCGTTGACGACGTCGGCGACCTCGGTAGGGGACAGTGCCGCGACGAACCCGACGCCGGTGACCATCCAGTACGTGCCGACTGCCACCACGCCGACGATCGTGGCGATCGGAATGTACTTGCGCGGTGAGTGGGTCTCCTCGGCCATGCCGGCGATGGCGTCGAACCCCACGTTGCCCTGGATGCCGAAGATGAGGGCGACGAAGATGGCGGCCGTACCGCCGGTCGCCGCACCGGGAGTGAAGGTGTGCGCGGCATCGCTGAGGCCGAACTGACCGGCGCTGCCCTTCACCACGAAGATCGTGATCATCAGCGCCAGCACGACGATCGACTCGACGAGCATGAAGATCAGCGTGCTCTTCACGCTGACGTCGATCCCCCGGTAGTTCACGGCCACCACGATCGCGGCCATCAGGAGCACGCCCACCACCCACGTGAGAAAGCCCGTGGGAACGCCGATTTGGGCGAGGATCGCGTTGAAGTACAGCGCCCCGATACCCGGCAGCACGACCTGCGCCAGCAGATAGAACCCGTTGAGGATCCATCCGGTGTAGACGCCCCACACCGGTCCGACCGCGCGCCGCATCCACGTGTAGGCGCTGCCGCTGCTGGGCAGCGACCGCGACATCGAGGCATAGGACAGTGCCGTGGGCAGCGTGACCAGCATCGCGATCAGGAAGATCAGCGGCACGACGTTGCCCGCCGCCATCGACGTGGGGGCGAAGTTGAAGTAGAGACCGCTGGCGGGCGACATGATGACCGCCCCCATCAGGCCCGCTCCGACCCAACTCATCGAGTTGGCCTTCAGCCGAGGTTCCGAGGGGGCGGGGTGGGCGGGTGGTGCAGAACTCATCGGATCACTCCAGGATCTCGGGCTGCCGCACTGCGACGAGCCGATACGTACAGCGACATGGCGTCGTCGGCGGCACGTCGGTGTGCGTGCGTTCAGCGTGAAGGACCGGACCCGTCAAGTAAAGTGACGAATCGTGACGCCGCGCATCAATAATCTTGAAATACCGGATTTGAAGCTGCTGGTGAGCTTCATCCGCGTGGCCAGACTGCGCTCGATCAGTGCCGCCGCCAGCGAGCTCGGATACGTCCCTTCCGCTGTCTCTCAACACATCTCGGCACTCGAGCGGGCGCTGGGTGGCACGCCGATCTTCATCAGGAACCCCGGGGCCCAGCTGCAGCTGACGGCCGCCGGCCGAACCCTCTTCGAGCATGCCTCCAACCTCCTGACGGCCGCGACGGTGTTCACCGACGGTGCCAGGACGCTTTCGATGGGCACCGGCATCGAGATCCGGGTCGGTTCCTACGGCTCGGCGCTGAGCCATCTCCTCATCCCGGCGATGCAGACGATGCGCGCCGAGGGCAGGCCCACGCCGCTGCGCGCCATCGAAGCCGAACCGGCCGACGGACTGACCCTGGTCGAGCAGGGCGAACTCGACGTCCTGATCGCCCACCGCTACCTGCCCGAGGATCGCCTCCGCCACTCCAGCCGACTGCGCGTCCGCACCCTCGGCATCGAGCCGGTGCAGATCGCGGTCTCGGCTGGGCTACCCGAACCCCAACGGACGCTGCAGCATTGCCTCGACAGCGGATGGGTGGCGGGTGGGCCGCAGTTCGCCGATCGCCGGCTGCTCGAACGATGGTGCGCAAGCCTCGGCACCGAGCCCCGAATTGCGTTCGAGACGGACGACTTTCACATCGGCGTCGAGGCCGTGGCCGCGGGGCTGGCCGTCGGTCTGATACCGGCCACCGTCGTGAACGGCATCGGAAACGCCGAGCGTCTGGCGGTCGTACCGGTCGCCTCCCCCTCCGTGCCCCTCAGTCGCGAAGTGATCGCACTCATTCGAACGGATGCGGTCATCACCGAGATCGACGAATTCCTCGACGAACTCGAGCGAGGCATCGCCGCGACCAATGCGCTGGGCTAGCCCCTTGGCCCCGAGGTGCGGCCGCGCACCAGCTCGGTGTCCAGCACCTCGACGACCGGAAGCCCCGACCGCGGGGGGTCGTGCAGCAGATGGCCTGCGCGACGGCCCTTTTCGACACCGGGCTGCCGAACGGTGGTGAGCCCCCGCGCCAACGCGTCCGGCACCCCGTCGAATCCGGTCACCGTCATCTGGCCGGGCACGTAGATGCCGTTGGCGCGCAGGTGGTCCATCGCCGAGAGGGCGAGCACGTCGGTGGTGCACATCAACGCCGTGATGCGCGGATTGATCTCCAGCGCCAGCTCGGCCGCCGCGCCACCGGAGCTCGGCAGGTGGTCGTAACTCTCCACCACCGTCAACGAATCCGGTTGCAGGCCAGCCGCTTTCATCGCATCGAACACCCCGTGGATGCGATCGCGCTGCACGTGGAAGTGCGGCGTCTGCAGACGCTCGGGATCGGCGACCGCGGTCGTGGCGGACCCGTGCGGCCAGTCGCGCCCCAATCGCATGGTCAGCAGCCCGATCTCGGCGTGCCCGAGACCCATCACGTACTCGGCGACACTGCGCATCGCGGCGCGGTCGTCGATGCACACCCGCGACGCGCCGGGCACGTCCCTGGGCTGGTCGACAACGACGACCGGCAGCGCACGCTGCGCGACCACCTGCAGATACGGGTCGTCGTCGGACGCCGAGTACACCACGAATCCGTCGACCCCGGCCGAGAGCACCGCGGCGGTACCGTCACTGACGCTGCGGTTCGGGCCCGCCGCGACGAGCAGCAGCCCCTGCCCGACGTCCTCGCACGATTCGGCGAGCCCCGCGACGAAGTCCAGTGCCGCGGGATCGCGGAAGGAGTAGTTGAGCGCCTCGGTGATGATCAGTCCCACCGCGCCCGCCCGCCGCGTGCGCAGTGAGCGCGCCACCGGGTCGGGCCCGGCGTACCCGAGCCGCTTGGCGGTCTCCAGCACGCGCTCGCGGAGATCGGCCGATAGCTGGTCGGGACGGTTGTAGGCGTTGGAGATCGTGGTGCGGGAGACCTTGAGCTCCGCGGCGAGGGAGGCCAGGGTGGCGCGTCGGCGCGGCACGGGACCCCTGGACATGCTCCATGACGCTAGCCGATGGGTTGCGATTCTCGGTGGCGACGGGCCCGACGCCCGATCGGGGTCCGACGACGTGGCGTCAGACCCCGACCCGGCCTCGACGGAGCTCGCCCCCGTGGATGGCGTCGACCCCCCAGACGACACCACCCCGAGCTCCCTCTTCGGTTCCGGTCCCCCCGGCCCGGACTCCCCTGGACGACGCGTCGGAGGCACCGCCTCAGGCGACCCTCCCGGTTGCCCCCTGTCACATCGTCCTCGTAGATGATGACCCACGGACCGGGTCCAGCGAATCAGGGATTTCCCTACGTTTCAGCCAGCCGACACCCCATGCCCCCCGGCGGGCAGCGGGTCGGTCAGGCTCCGGTGGCGACGGCCCGGCCCGGCTCACCGGACCACTGCGACCACGAGCCGGGGAACAGCGCCGCGTCGACCCCGATGGCCGCCAGCGCCGCCACGGCCACCGACGCGGTCACCCCGGACCCGCAGTACGCAGCGTCGATGCCGGTCAGAAGGTCCTCGAGGGCGGCGTCGGGCAGGAACGCGCCGCCGGCGTCGAGCAACGAGGTGCTGGGCACGTTGCGCGCACCGGGGATGTGACCGGCGACCGCATCCACCGGTTCGACCTCGCCGCGGAACCGTTCCGGGGCCCGGGCGTCGAGCAGCCGGGCGCCGAGTGACGCCGCGGCGTCGGCCCCCACCGTCGGCAACGCTCCTGCGTAGAGGTCGGCGTGAGCGACGTCGACGTTGCCGGGGACCGGTGTGACCACGCCGGACTCGAGTGCGCCCCGCCACGCGGCGAGCCCGCCGTCGAGGATGCGGACGTTCGCGAGACCCGCCGCCCTGAGGACCCACCAGGCGCGCGCCGAACCCGCGCGGTTCCAGTCGTCGTAGACCACGACGGCGCTGTCGGCGTCGATGCCCCACCGCCGCGCGGCCTCCCGAACGGCCGGCCCGGACGGCAGCGGATGCCTGCCCCGACCGGTCACCGAGTGGTCGGTCAGGTCGTCCTCCAGCGACACGTACACCGCGCCCGGCAGGTGGCCCGCCGCGTAGGCGGCGCGGCCGTCGGGCTGCGTCAGCTGCCACCGGACGTCGAGCAGGACCGGCGGCGTTCCGTCGTCGACGAGCCGGGCCAGTTCGCTAGCCGTGATCAGTACCTCGGAGCGCACGCCCCGAACGTACGCTTGTCGACGTGCCCAAGCCGACCGTCGACCTCAACGCCGATCTCGGCGAGGGCTTCGGGGTGTGGCGACTGGGTGACGACGACGCCATGCTCGACATCGTCACCAGCGCGAACGTGGCGTGCGGGTTCCACGCCGGCGACCCCGCCGAACTGGCTCGGGTGTGCCAGGCGGCCGCGCAGCGCTCGGTGCGCGTCGGGGCGCAGGTCAGCTACCGCGACCTGGCCGGCTTCGGCCGGCGCTACATCGACATGGCACCCGAGGACCTCACCGCCGACGTGATCTACCAGATCGGTGCCCTGCAGGCGCTGGCCACCGCGGCGGGAACGACGGTGACCTACGTCAAACCCCATGGGGCGCTGTACAACACGATCGTCACCGACCGCGCCCAGGCGGACGCCGTCGCCGCGGCCGTGCACGCGGTCGATCCGCGGCTGCCGGTCCTGGGCCTCGCGGGTTCGGCCTTCTTCGCCGCGGCGGAGGAACTCGGGCTGCGCACCGTGCCGGAGGCCTTCGCCGACCGGGCCTATCGCCCCGACGGGCAGC
Organism: Mycolicibacterium madagascariense; assembly: GCF_010729665.1. Taxonomy (NCBI): domain Bacteria; kingdom Bacillati; phylum Actinomycetota; class Actinomycetes; order Mycobacteriales; family Mycobacteriaceae; genus Mycobacterium; species Mycolicibacterium madagascariense. The sequence goes on from NZ_AP022610.1 coordinate 5,103,398, forward strand.
TGGTGTCGCGTCGCGAGCCCGGCGCGGTGCTGCACGACGTCGACGACATCGCGAACCGGGTCGCCTCGATGGTCGGCGACGGCCGGGTACGCGCCGTCGACGGCTCGACCATCCCAATCACCGTGAAATCGGTGTGCGTGCACGGGGATTCGCCGGGAGCCGTCCGGATCGCCACCGCCGTTCGGGACCGGCTCGCTGCCGACGGCGTCACCCTGGAGGCATTCACCTGATGCGACTCAAGCTCGGCAGGCCCAACCTCGACGACTACCGCGACCGGTTCGACCAACCGGTCGCGACGTCGAGCTCCCCGCTCACGGTCACCTGGGCCGGCGTCACGACGCTGCTGATGGACGACGGCCACTCGGCGCTGCTGACCGACGGCTTCTTCTCGCGCCCGTCGCTGCTGACCGTCGGCGCCCGCACGCTGGCGCCGTCACTGCCCCGCATCGACGGCAGCCTGGCCCGCCTCGGCGTGCAGCGACTCGATGCCGTCCTGCCCGTCCACACCCACTTCGACCACGCGATGGACTCCGCCGTGGTCGCCGGGCGCACCGGCGCGGCGCTGGTCGGTGGTACGTCGGCGGCGCACCTCGGACGCGGCGCCGGACTGCCCGAGGACCGGCTCGTCGTCGCCACGCCCGGATCGACCATGGAGCTCGGCGCCTACGACGTCACGCTGATCCTCGGCGATCACTGCCCGCCCGACCGCTTCCCCGGCACGATCACCGGACCCGTCGTCCCGCCGGTGAAGGCCTCGGCGTACCGCTGCGGCGAAGCCTGGTCGACGCTGATCCGCCACCGCGCCACCGACCGGCGCCTGCTCATCGTCGGCAGCGCCGGCTTCGTGCCCGGCGCGTTGAACGGTCACCGCGCCGACGTCGTCTACCTCGGCGTCGGTCAGCTGGGGCTGCAGCCCGAACGCTACGTCGTCGACTACTGGACCGAGGCGGTCCGGACCGTCGGCGCGCGGCGGGTCGTCCTGATCCACTGGGACGACTTCTTCCGGCCGCTGCACCAGCCGGTGCGGGCGCTGCCGTATGCCGCTGACGACCTCGACTCGTCGATGCGGGCGCTCACCCGGCTGGCAGCCGAAGATGGCCTGCCCCTTCACCTTCCGACGCTCTGGGAGCGCGCCGACCCGTGGGGCTGACCCCCAGAACTACCGGCGCTGGCGGGCGATCTCGGCGAGCACCACGCCGGCCGCGACCGACGCGTTGAGCGACTCCGTCGGCCCCGCCATCGGGATGGAGACGATCGCGTCGCAGTTCTCGCGCACCAGCCGCGAGAGGCCCTTGCCCTCCGAGCCGACGACCACGACCGTCGGGCCGGAGGCGTCGAGCTCGTCGAGGTGCGTGTCGCCGCCGGCGTCCAGGCCCACCACCTGCAGGCCCTCGTCGGACCAGCTCTTCAACGTCCTGGTCAGGTTGGTGGCCCGGCCGACGCGCAACCGTGCCGCCGCGCCGGCACTGGTACGCCAGGCGACCGCCGTGACCGACGCCGATCGGCGCTGCGGAATCAGGACGCCGTGCCCGCCGAACGCGGCCACCGAACGCACGATCGCGCCGAGGTTGCGCGGGTCGGAGATGTTGTCGAGCGCCACCAGCAGTGCGGGCGTCGAGTCGTTGGTCGCCGCCCGCAGCAGATCGTCGGGATGGGCGTAAGCGTAGGGCGGCACCTGCAGCGCGATGCCCTGGTGCAGGCCGTTGGCGGCGATGCGGTCCAGATCGTGCTTCTGCACCTCGAGGATCGCGATCCCCGTGTCCGCCGCGCGCTGCACCGACTCGGTGAGGCGCTCGTCGGACTCGGCGCCGAGCATCACCCACAGCGCGGTGGCGGGCACCCCCGCGCGCAGGCATTCCAGGACCGGGTTGCGGCCGAGGACGACCTCGGTCTCGTCGGTCTTCTTGTGCCGCCCCTGGTCCTTTCGGGCCGCGGCCGCGGCCCGCTTGCCCGCGGGGTGGTGGGGCCGGGCGTGCGCAGGGGGCGTCGCACCCTTGGCCTCCAGGCCGCGGCGGCGCACGCCGCCCGAACCGACCTGCGGGCCCTTCTTGGTGCCCGCCTTGCGCACTGCGCCGCGCCGCTGGGAATTGCCAGCCATCTACTTGTCCCCGTCCAGAAGCGTCCACTGCGGCCCGTCGGCGGTGTCGGTGACCTCGATGCCAGCCGCCTTGAGCCGGTCGCGAATTCGGTCGGCCTGCGCCCAATTCCGCTGCTCGCGCGCTTCGGCCCGACCCGCCAGCGCCCACTTCACCAGCTCGTCGATCGCGGCGAGCGCGGCCGACGTCTCGTCACGCGACTCCCATCGTTCGTCGAGGGGATCGCAGCCGAGGATGCCCATCATCGCCCTGATCGACCTGGCGTGCGACATGGCCGCGTCGTGGTCGCCTGCGTCCAGGGCCCGGTTGCCCTCGGCACGGCACGCATGTACCTCGGCCAGCGCGGCGGGCACCGCCAGATCGTCGTCGAGCGCCGCGCCGAACTTGGGCGTCCAGTCCCCCGGCACGACCGGCCCCACCCGGTTGCGGACCCGGTGCAGGAAGTCCTCGATGCCGGTGTAGGCCTTGACCGCATCCTGCAACGCCGTCTCGGAGAACTCGAGCATCGAGCGGTAGTGCGCGCTGCCGAGGTAGTAGCGCAGCTCGGCGGCCCGCACCCGCTGCAGCACCGCGGGGATCGACAGCACGTTGCCGAGCGACTTGCTCATCTTCTCGCCGCCCATGGTGACCCAGCCGTTGTGCAGCCAGTACGAGGCGAAGCCGTCGCCCGCCGCCCGCGCCTGAGCGATCTCGTTCTCGTGGTGGGGGAAGACGAGATCCATGCCGCCGGCGTGGATGTCGAACGCCGAGCCCAGGTACGTCTCGCACATCGCGACGCACTCGGTGTGCCAGCCGGGGCGGCCGCGACCCCACGGCGTCGGCCAGGACGGTTCGCCCGGCTTGGCGCCCTTCCAGAGCGTGAAGTCGCGCGGGTCGCGCTTGCCGGTCGCGACGCCCTCACCCTGGTGCACGTCGTCGATCCGGTGCCCGGACAGCTGGCCGTAGTCGGGATAGCTCAGGACGTCGAAGTAGACGTCGCCGCCGCCGACGTAGGCATGACCGGCCTCGAGCAGGCGCTCGATCAGCTCGACCATCTGGGTGACGTGCCCGGTCGCCCGCGGTTCTGCCGAGGGCGGCAGGACGCCGAGCGCGTCGTAGGCGGTGGTGAACGCCCGCTCGAATGTCGCGGCCCACTCCCACCACGGGCGACCGGCGTCGGCGGCCTTGGTGAGGATCTTGTCGTCGATGTCGGTGACGTTGCGGACGAACGCGACGTCGAAGCCCTTCGCCGTCAGCCAGCGGCGCAGGACGTCGAAGGCGACGCCGCTGCGCACGTGCCCGATGTGCGGGAGGCCCTGCACGGTGGCGCCGCACAGGTAGATCGACGCGTGTCCGTCGCGAAGCGGCGTGAAGGCACGCACGGCACCGGTCATGGTGTCGTGGAGTCTGAGGCCCTCGGGACGGCCCCCGCGTTCGGTCACGACGGGCCAGCTTACCGGCCTGTCAGAGCTCAATCGTCCATCCCAAGCACCAGGGCGGTCGCAATCGCCGCCAAGCCTTCGCCGCGGCCCGTCAGCCCGAGACCGTCGGTCGTCGTCGCCGACACCGAGACCGGCGCGTCCAACAGCGCGGACAGCACGTTCTGCGCCTCGACCCGACGGGGTCCCACCTTGGGCCGGTTGCCGATGACCTGCACCGCGGCGTTGCCGACCCGGAACCCTTCGGCGGCCAGCAGGCCGTGCACGTGCCGCAGCATCGCGGCGCCGCCGACCCCGCGCCATTCGTCGCGATCGGTGCCGAAGACCGAGCCGAGATCACCCAGACCGGCGGCACTCAGCAGGGCGTCGCACAGCGCGTGCGCCGCCACGTCACCATCGGAGTGACCCGCGCAGCCGTCGGCGTCGTCGAACTTCAGACACAGCAGCCAGCACGGACGACCCGGCTCGATCGGGTGGACGTCGGTCCCCAGACCGATTCTGGTATTCAATGCCGCACCACGCAGTGCGCCACGACCGTCAGGAAGCGGCGGCCAGAACCTCGTCGAGGATGGTCTCGGCCTTCTCCTCGTCGGTGTTCTCGGCGAGCGCGAGCTCGCCCACCAGGATCTGCCGCGCCTTGGCGAGCATGCGCTTCTCACCCGCGGACAGGCCACGCTCCTGGTCACGGCGCCACAGGTCGCGGACGACCTCGGCCACCTTGTTCACGTCACCGGAGGCAAGCTTCTCCAGATTGGCCTTGTACCGGCGCGACCAGTTGGTCGGCTCCTCGGTATGCGGGGCACGCAGCACCTGGAAGACCTTGTCGAGACCTTCCTGACCCACCACGTCGCGAACACCGACGTACTCGGCGTTGTCTGCGGGAACTCGAACGGTCAGATCGCCTTGAGCGACCTTGAGGACGAGGTATTCCTTCTGCTCGCCCTTGATGGTCCGGGTTTCGATCGCCTCGATCAATGCAGCACCGTGATGTGGATAGACGACGGTGTCTCCGACCTTGAAAATCATCAGTTTCGAGCCCCTTTCACAAGGCAATGTTAGCACGCAGCGAAGACACGCGTCGCACAACGGTGCAGGTCAGGGGCCCCGACGGTGAAGACTAGGGGTTGACACGGTGGCGAATCCATGCAACGCGCACGGTGTCGGGCGACCCTTCGCGAGCCCTCGGCTTCCCCCTCCACCGGCCACCTACTACTCTCCATAGTCGACACACGGGATGCACGTCACGGTGGTCCCGTCGCCCGAGCAGGAGGCTTGAGTGACGCTCTCGAAATCGCGGTCAACCGCCGTCGCAGTAGCTGCGTGCGGCCTCGCCGCCACCGTCGCACTGTCCGGGTGCAGCGCGGGCCAGATCTCTCAGACCGCCAATCAGCAGCCGGCCGTCAACGGAACCCTCACCTGGGTGGGCAATCCGGCGACCGGCATCGCTCTGCGCAACGTGCACCTGCGCGCCCCGCAGCAGTCCGACTACGTCCAGCCGGGCACCAACGTCGAGTTGCTGTTCGCGGCCGTCAACGAATCGGCGACGCTGCCCGACCGCCTGGTGTCGGTCACCTCCCCCATCGGCACGGTGGCCCTCACCGGTGACCTCCGGGTGCCCGCCGGCGGCACGCTGATCGTCGGCACCCCCGACGGTGCGCCGAGCGCGCTGAACGCGACGGAGGGCGCCAGCACCGTCGAGGCCGCCGTCGCGTTGGCCAAGCCCATCACCAACGGGCTCAACTACCCCTTCACGTTCACCTTCGAGCGGTCCGGCCAGAGCCAGGTCTCGGTGCCGATCTCCGCGGGCGAGGCGCCCCGCCGAGAGGCCCAAGCCGCCGGCAGCTGAGCCGATCGGGGACGCGCCGACGGCGGTGACGCCATCGTGTCGGTGCCGGCGGCTACCGTCATCGCGTGGCCGGTTCGAAAGCACGTTCGCAACATCGTTGCTCGGAATGCCACCACGTCAGCGCCAAGTGGGTGGGTCGCTGCCCGGACTGTGGCAGCTGGGGCACGGTGGAGGAGATCGCGGTCCTTACGCCCATCTCGGCGGCCGCGTCGGGTCGCGCCGTCGCCCCCAGTTCGCCCGCGGTGCCCATCAGCTCGATCGATCCCGGGCACACCACGCACTTTCGGACCGGGGTGGCCGAACTCGACCGGGTGCTCGGCGGCGGTCTGGTGCCCGGTTCGGTGACGCTGCTCGCCGGTGACCCCGGCGTCGGCAAGTCGACGCTGCTGCTCGAGGTCGTCCATCGCTGGGCGCAGTCGGGCCGCCGGGCCCTCTACCTGTCCGGTGAGGAGTCCGCGGGCCAGGTGCGGTTGCGGGCGGAACGGACGGGCTGCACCCACGACGAGGTGTTCCTGGCCGCCGAGTCCGACCTCCAGACCGCCCTCGGGCACATCGAGCAGGTCCGCCCGACCCTGATCGTCGTCGACTCCGTGCAGACCATGTCGACCGCGGAGGTCGACGGCGTGCCGGGCGGCGTCACCCAGGTGCGGGCCGTGACCACCGCGCTCACCATGGCGGCCAAGACCACGGGCGTCGCGATCATCCTCGTCGGCCACGTCACCAAGGACGGCGCGATCGCGGGCCCGCGTTCCCTGGAGCACCTCGTCGACGTGGTGCTGCACTTCGAGGGCGACCGGTCCTCGGCGCTGCGCATGGTGCGGGGTGTGAAGAACCGCTTCGGCGGCGCGGACGAGGTGGGCTGTTTCCTGTTGCACGACAACGGAATAGAGGGCGTGGCCGATCCGTCGGGGTTGTTCCTCGACCAGCGCCCGGCTCCGGTGTCCGGCACCTCGGTGACCGTCACCCTCGACGGCAAGCGCCCCATGATCGGCGAGGTGCAGGCGCTGGTGACCGCGGCGTCCACCGGCATCCCGCGGCGCGCGGTCAGCGGCATCGACTCGGCCCGCGCGGCCATGATCACCGCCGTGCTCGACAAGCGCGCCCGGATGCGCATCGCGCAGAACGACGTCTACCTGTCGACCGTGGGCGGGATGCGTCTGACCGACCCGTCCTCCGACCTCGCGGTGGCGTTGGCGATCGCCTCGGCCCACCGGGACATCCCGATGCCGACGACCGTGGTCGCGATCGGCGAGGTGGGCCTGGCCGGTGACCTGCGTCGGGTGACGGGCATGGAACGCCGCCTCGCCGAGGCGGCCCGCCTGGGGTTCACGTGCGCCGTCGTGCCGCCCGGTGTCAAGGACGCCCCCGCCGGCCTGCGGGTGCTGTCCGCAGACGACATCTCGGGGGCATTGCGGGTGCTGCAGACCTTCGCGGACAATGGCAGTCGACACGTAGAGGGGTGATCACCGTGAAGGCTGCCAGAGCGGGGCGCGGCAACGTCGTTCAGATCGCTCGACCGACCCTGCGGGAGACCCTCGGCCAACTGGCGCCGGGGACGGCGCTGCGCGACGGTCTCGAGCGCATCCTGCGCGGCCGCACCGGTGCCCTGATCGTGCTGGGCTACGACGACTCGGTGGAGGCGATCTGCGACGGCGGGTTCAGCCTCGACATCGCCTACGCCCCGACGCGGCTGCGGGAGCTCTCCAAGATGGACGGCGCCGTCGTGCTGTCGAGTGACGGCACCCGCATCCTGCGCGCCAACGTCCAACTCGTCCCGGATCCGTCGATCCCGACCGAGGAGTCGGGCACCAGGCACCGGTCGGCCGAACGCACGGCCGTCGAGACGGGCTATCCCGTTGTCTCCGTGAGCCATTCGATGAGCATCGTCACGGTCTACGTCGCGGGTGAGCGGCACGTGGTGCCCGATTCCGCCACCATCCTGTCGCGGGCCAATCAGACGATCGCGACCCTGGAGCGCTACAAGGCCCGCCTCGACGAGGTCAACCGGCAGCTGTCGACCGCCGAGATCGAGGACTTCGTCACCCTGCGTGACGTGATGACGGTGGCCCAGCGGTTGGAGATGGTGCGCCGCATCAGCCTCGAGATCGACGCCGACGTCGTCGAATTGGGCACCAATGGCCGCCAGCTCAAGCTGCAGCTCGAGGAACTGGTCGGTGACAACGACACGGCCCGCGAACTGATCGTCCGCGACTACCACGCCAACCCCGACCCGCCGTCCACCGCTCAGGTGACCGGCACCCTCGACGAGCTGGACACCCTCAGCGACAACGAACTGCTCGACTTCACCGCACTGGCGCGGGTGTTCGGCTACCCCTCCACCCTGGAGGCGCAGGACTCGGCGATGAGCTCACGCGGCTACCGCGCCATGGCGGGCATTCCGCGACTGCAGTTCGCCCACGTCGACCTGCTGGTCAGGTCGTTCGGCTCGCTGCAGGGCGTCCTGGCCGCCAGTGCGAACGACCTGCAGTCGGTCGACGGCATCGGCTCGATGTGGGCGCGCCACATCCGTGAGGGACTATCTCAGCTGGCGGAGTCGACGATCGCCGATCAGCTGGCCTGAGCAGCCTCGCCGGGGTCGTCAGCCGGCGGGAGCGGGTGCCGGTGCGGGCGCGTCGGCAGGGGCCGGTGCGGGTGCCGGCGCATCGGTGGGAGCAGGCGCGGGGGCAGCGGTGTCACCGGCCGGCGGCGTCGAACCCGGTGCCGCCAGCACGAATGGCACCGTCGCCGACCGCAGGTTGCCCAGCTGGACCACGAGGTTGTAGGTGCCGGGACCGATCGGCTGCCGCGGCAGCGGGCAGTTGGGTGCCGAACCCATGCCGGTCCACGTCACCTCGGTGGTCACCTGCTCACCCGGATTGAACGTCTTGACCAGCGTCTCGTTGGACGGTGCACAGTCGAGGTTGGACCACAGCCGGGTGTTGTCGAGACCGTAGACGTAGGCCGCGAGGACCGCCGCACCCACGTCGCGCTTGCACGCCACCAATCCGATGTTGGTCACGACCATCGTGAACTTCGGCTGATCGCCCACGACGTAGTCGGGCTGGCTGGTGATGCCCTTGACCGCCAGCGTCGAGTCGGGGCAGTCGTCGCCCTCCTTGAGCACCGGCGGCGGGACGACCGCGGAGACCGGCGTCGGCGTCGGTGCGGGGGTTTGCGGAGCCGGCGGCAGAATGGGGGTCTTGACCTGGGGATTGTCACCGGGCAGCGGCGTGGGTGCGCTCGACGTGGTCGCCTGCGGCGCCTTGGTGTCGCTGGTGCTGTTGGAGAACACCACCACGACGACGGCGATGACGATCACGAGTACCAGCGCAGCGACCCCGAGCGCCAGAAACCGCCTGCGCCGGTAGATCTCCGGCGGCAACGGGTTATGCGGTTCGGTCTCCAGCACGATTACACGGTAAGGCGAGGCCACGCCATGTCGTCCGACCTCGCCCGGCGTGTCGCCGGTCAAGCCACGCCGATGTCCCCTACGTGTTCGCGCAGGACGGCGCGCCCGTCGGCGAGGTGGTAGGTGACGCCGGCGATCGCGAGGGAGCCGGATTCCACGCCCGAGGACACCGCCTTGGAGCGGCCGACGAGCTGCTTGGCCGTCTCGGTGACGTGGCGCGCCTCGAATTCGTCGACCCGGGTGAGCCCCTCCTTGCGGCCGAGCAGGATCGACGGCGTGACGCGTTCGACGATGTCGAGCACGTAACCGCCGGGCACCTCACCGTCCTCGAGCGCCGACAGCGTCGCCTTCACGGCGCCGCAGCTGTCGTGGCCGAGCACGACGATCAGCGGCACGTCGAGCACCGTCACCGCGTATTCGATCGAGCCGAGCACGGCCGAGTCCAGCACGTGTCCCGCGGTGCGCACCACGAACATGTCGCCGAGGCCCTGGTCGAAGATGATCTCGGCCGCCACCCGGCTATCGGCGCAACCGAACACCACGGCCGTCGGCTTCTGTCCGTCGGCCAGGCTCGCGCGGTGCTCGATGCTCTGGCTGGGATGCTGCGGCGTACCGGCGACGAAGCGCTCGTTACCCTCGCTGAGTGCCTTCCATGCGGTTATCGGGCTCGTGTTTGGCATGGCCACATTCTGCCTGGGGACGGCTCTAGATGTTCGACGTGGGTGAGTTGCTCATGTGGTATTCACGAGAACAGCGGGACCTGCCTTGGCGACGGCCCGGAGTTCCAGCGTGGCAAATCCTGGTGAGTGAGTTCATGCTGCAGCAGACCCCCGTCGCCAGGGTCGAGCCCATCTGGCGGGAGTGGGTGGCGCGCTGGCCCACTCCGTCGGCGACCGCCGCGGCCAGCGCGGCCGACGTGCTGCGGGCGTGGGGCAAGCTCGGCTACCCGCGCCGGGCCAAGCGGCTGCACGAGTGCGCGACGGTCATCGCGACCGAGCACGGCGACGTGGTGCCCGACGACCTGGATGCGCTACTGGCCCTGCCCGGGGTCGGCGCCTACACCGCACGCGCGATCGCCTGCTTCGCCTACGGCAAGCGCGTCCCCGTCGTGGACACCAACGTCCGGCGCGTGGTGGCACGGACCATCCACGGCAGGGCCGACTCGCCCGCGAGTGTCCGCGACCTCGGCGACGTGGACGCCATCCTGCCCAATGATGCTCGCGCACCGGTCTTTTCGATCGCGTTGATGGAACTCGGTGCGACGGTCTGCACGGCCCGCTCGCCGCGCTGCGGGGTGTGCCCGCTCAGCGTGTGCGCGTGGCGGTCCGCGGGCTACCCGCCGTCGACCACCCCGGCCCGCCGGCTGCAGCGGTACGCGGGCACGGATCGACAGGTGCGCGGCCGACTGCTGGATGTGTTGCGCGCCAACGACGCTCCCGTGAGCAGAGCACAGTTGGACGTGGCGTGGCTGACGGACCCGGCCCAGCGCGACCGCGCCCTGGATTCGCTGCTCGTCGACGGGCTCGTCGAGCAGACGGCCGACGGGCTCTTCGCGCTGGCGGGTGAGGGTGGTTTCGAGCCGCAGACCGGCCCGGTCGACTAACCTCGGGCGGGTGGCTGTACCCGTTTCGCGGGCTCCGCGGACTCGCTACGCCTCACGCGGAGACCTGGACATCGCCTACCAGGTGCTGGGCGAGGGCCCGACGGATCTGCTGGCGATGCCGGGACCGTTCATCCCGATCGACTCGATCGACTCCGAACCGTCGATGTACCGCTTCTACCGCCGCCTCTCGTCGTTCTGCCGCGTCATCCGGTTCGACCACCGCGGGATGGGAATGTCCTCGCGCATCGGGGCCGACAAGGTGACCCCGGCCTGCTGGGCCGAGGACGCCGTCGCGGTGATGGACGCCGTCGGGTGTGAGAGCGCGACGATCTTCGCCTCGGGCTTCACCGCCATGAGTGCGCTGTACCTGGCCGCGGACCGACCCGAGCGGGTGCGCAATCTGGTCATCGTGAACGGCGCCGCCCGCGTGCTGTGGGCGCCGGACTACGAACCGGGCACCCACCCCAGCGCGGCGAGCCCGTTCACCACCATCGCCATGGAGGCCGACGCGGTCGAGCAGGGCGTCGACGTGCTGCAGGCCGTCGCCCCCTCGGTGGCCCACGACGAGGCGTTCCGCACGTGGTGGGATGCCGCGGGGAACCGCGCCGCGTCGCCGAGCATGGCCCGGCGGTCCGGTCAGGCACTCGTCGACGGCGATGCGCGCGAACGACTTTCGCTCATCACGTCGCCGACGCTGATCCTGCATCGCGGACAGGCGACGTTCGTCGGGGCCGCGCACGGCCGGTATCTGGCCGACCACATCGCCGGCGCCCGCTACGTCGAGCTGCCGGGGGCCGACACCCTCTACTGGGTCGGCGACGCGACGCCGGTCCTGTCCGAGATCGAGGAGTTCGTCACCGGGTCGCGCGGCGGCGCCGACGCCGAACGGGTGCTCACCACCATCGTGTTCACCGACATCGTGGGGTCGACGCAGCGGGCCGCGGCACTCGGCGACGACCGCTGGCGTGATCTGCTCGACAGCCACGACAACGCCGTGCGCAGGCAGTTGCGGCGCTTCGGCGGACGCGAGGTCAACACCGCCGGTGACGGTTTCGTCGCCACGTTCAGCAGCCCCAGCGTTGCGCTGGACTGCGCCGACGAGATCGTCGCGGCGGTCTCCGCGCTGGGCATCCAGGTGCGGGTCGGCGTCCATGCCGGTGAGGTCGAGGTCCGCGGGCAGGACATCGCGGGCATGGCGGTGCACATCGGCGCGCGGATCGCCGCGCTGGCCGGCCCGAGTGAGGTGCTGACGTCCTCGACGGTGCGCGAGATCGTCACCGGGTCGCACCGGACGTTCACCGACCGCGGCGAGCACGAGCTCAAGGGCGTACCCGGCCGCTGGTGCGTCTACGCGCTGTGACCGCTAAACCATTGCCGCACGGTCGGATTCACCGCGGGCGAAACGCCGACGGTAGTCCGACGGCGTGACGCCGACGACGCGGCGGAAGTGGTGCCGCAGCAGGGTGGCGGTGCCGAAGCCCGACTTCTCGGCCACCCGGTCGATGTCCAGATCGGTGCCCTCGAGCAGTCGGCGGGCGTAGAGCACCCGTTGGTCGGTGACCCACTGCATGGGCGTGCGGCCGGTCTCGTCGACGAACCGGCGCGCGAAGGTCCGCGCGGACATGCTGGCCCGCTTCGCCAGGGCTGCGACGGTGTGTGGCTCGTCGAGGTGCTCGAGTATCCAATCCAGTTGGGCGGCAAAGCCTTCCGAGCACCGGAGCGGGATGGGCTGGTCGATGTACTGGCGCTGACCGCCGTCGCGCTGGGGCGGCACGACCATGCGGCGGGCGATGAGGTTGGTGACCTCGCTGCCCAACTCGCGGCGCACCAGGTGCAGGCAGGCGTCGATGCCCGCGGCGGTTCCGGCACTGGTGATCAGGTTGCCGTCGTCGACGTAGAGGACGTTTCGGTCGACCTGGGCGGTGGGATGGCGGGCGGCGAGGGCGTCGGCGTGCATCCAGTGCGTGGTGCACTTGCGCCCGTCGAGCAGCCCGGCCGCACCGGCGACGAAGGCACCCGAGCACACCGTGAGGATGATCGACCCGCCGTCGGCCGCCTCCCGGACCGCGGCCAGCGCCACGTCGGGATAGTCGGATCGGGTGATGGCGGGGATGGCCACCAGGTCGGCGCCGACCAGGGCGTCGAGCCCGTGATCCGGGGTCAGGGAGGCGCCCACCGACGTGCGCAGCGGCACGCCGGGCTCGACGCCGCAGACCTTGAAGTCGAAGTTCGGCACGCCGTCCGCAGACCGGTCGATGCCGAAGACCTCGCAGACGACGCCGAACTCGAACGGCGCGACGCCGTCGAGCACCAGGGCCGAGACGGTCTTGACCATGGCAGGATCTTATCGCACCACGGCCGAACTGCCACTGGTGGCGGAATATCATTCATCGAACAATTGCTGCCATGAACGTGTTGCTCGCCTTCGTCATCCTCGCCGCTCCCTTCGCACTCGCCGCCCTGCTCAGCTGGGCCAGCCACCGCAACGACGCCGTGCGCAGCGGCCTGCTCCGCGAGTTCGGCGACCCGGATTACTACCGCGTCCGCCACGACGCCGACGCGGCCCGCACGCGCTTCGAGCACACCCCGACGTGGCCCGTGTCAGGCGTGACGGACGAACGTCGATAGGAACTCCTCGACCGCCGCGCGGTAGGCCGCGGGCGCATCGTCGTGGACGAGGTGCCCGGCCTCGGGAACCTTGAGATAGCTAGTCCGAGCACCTGTTTCGTGCATCTGGACCATCTGCCCCGGCGGCGTGACCGAGTTGCCCGCCTCGATCAGCAGGACCGGCGCCCGCACCGCGCGCCACTGCTGCCAGTAGGCCCTGGTGCCCCATTCGGCCGCGATCTCGATCCACCGCTGCGGATACCCGTGCAGCCGCCACCCGGTCGCCGTACGATCGAACGCCTCGAGGAAGTACCGTCCCGCGACGGGCCCGAACGCGTCGAGAACCCTTGCCTCGGAGTCGAACTCGATAGGAAGGGCGGCCAGCCACGGCTCCCACGGACCGGTCGTGCGGCCGCGGAAGTCCGGCGCCATGTCCTCCACGACGACCGCGGTCACCAGTTCGGGCCGCGCCGCCGCCACACACCACGAGTGCAGACCGCCCATCGAATGGCCGATCAGCGTGGCGGGCCTGCCCAATTCGGCCACCGCACCGGCGAGTTCCTCGACGAAGCGCTCCGTGCCGACGTCGGCGGGGTCGGCGGCCTCACGACCGCGGTGCCATGGCGCGTCGTAGGTGTGGACCTCGCCGAAACGGGTCAGCCACGGCACCTGCCGCGACCACGTGGCGCCCCGGCCCATCAGGCCGTGCACCAGGACGATGGGCTCACCGCGCCCACCCCGGGCCGTCAGCAGTGAGGTAGCCATGACCGACATAGTGACAGGAGCACGGGTCGGCCCGGAGATAACGAACCGGTAACCTTGGGCTCATGCCCGTGGTGAAGATCAACGCGATCGAAGTTCCCCCCGACGCAGGCCCGGAGTTGGAGAAGCGCTTCGCGCACCGCGCCCACGCCGTCGACAATCAGCCGGGGTTCCTCGGCTTCCAGCTTTTGCGTCCCGTCAAGGGCGAGGACCGCTACTTCGTGGTCACCCAGTGGGAGTCCGAGGAGGCGTTTCAGGCCTGGGCCAGTGGTCCGGCGATCGAGGCGCACGCAGGCCAGCGCAGCCCGGTCGCGACGGGTGCGTCGCTGCTCGAGTTCGAGGTCGTGCTGAACGTCGAGCGAGCGGAATCGTAGCCGCGTGGGAACCTGCCTTGCGTCGACCGGCGACCAGGCTTAGCCGGGCGGCACGGCAGGCGACGGGCACCGCAGCCTCGCTATCACTGGTCGTCGTCCTGGCCGGCGGCTGCGCCCACACCGGCACGCCGTCCGCCGAGGCCGCGTACGGCACCCGCATCGAAACCAACACCCCGCAGGGGCTGCGCGCCAAGCAGACCGTCGACATGCTGAACTCGGACTGGCCCATCGGCCCCGACAACGTCGCCACGCTCGCCGCGCCCAAGCAGGTGAACGACGTCGCCTTCGTGATGGACAGGATGTGGTGGGACCGCCCGTTCACCGTCACCGGCATCGACGTCGGCGCGGGCTCGGCGGACCTGCACCTGCTGACGTCCTACGGCGTCGGGCAGGACGTCGAGTTGCGGACCAACGACGAGGGCATGGTGGACCGCTTCGAGGTCACCCTGCGCAAGCCCGAGATCAAGCAGTGGTCCGACGTCGACGCGGTCATCAAGAGGTCCGGCGCGCGCTACTCGTACCAGGTGTCGAAGGTCGCAGGCACGACGTGCACGCCGGTGGCGGGCAGCAACGTCGACGACGCTCTCCCCCTCGCCTCGATCTTCAAGCTCTACGTGCTGCTCGGCCTCGCCGATGCGGTCAATGCGGGCACGGTCCACTGGGACGACCCGTTGACCATCACCAAGGAGGCCAAGGCCGTCGGTTCGGCGGGCTTCGACACCCTTCCCCCCGGGTCGCAGGTAACGGTGAAGAGCGCTGCGCAGCAGATGATCTCGGCCAGTGACAACATGGCGACCGATCTCCTGATGATGCGTCTCGGCCCCCGCGCGATGGCGGCGGCGCTGGTGCACGCCGGTCATCACGACCCCGCGAGCCTGACCCCGTTCCCGACGACGCACGAATTGTTCTCCGTCGGCTGGGGCGAGCCCGATCTGCGCGAGCAGTGGAAGGCCGCCTCACCGCAGGGCCGGGCCGCCCTCCTCGCCCAGACGGATGGCCGCCACTACGTACCGGATCCGAACCGCACCCACACGCCCGCCTCGCCCTACGGCGTCGAGTGGTACGGCACTGCCGGGGACATCTGCCGGGTGCACGCCGCGCTGCAGGCGGCGGCCGTCGGTCCCGCCACGCCGGTGCGCGACATCCTGGCGGCGACCCCCGGCATCGAGCTCGACAAGGCGAAGTGGACGTACATCGGCGCCAAGGGCGGAAACCTGCCCGGCGACATCGGGTTCAGCTGGTACGCCAGGGACGCGACGGGGCAGGCGTGGGTGGTCAGCTTCCAGCTCACCTGGCCGAAGTTCCGCAGCCTGACGGCCGCCACCTGGCTGCTGTCGATCGCGAGCCAGGCGTTCGCCCTCGTCCAGCCCGCCTGATCACCCGGTCGAACGCAACGTCCAATTGCCCCCGCGCAGGTGCAGGACGGTACGGGTGACGGGTCCAACGTCGATGCGCCAGAACGCCTTTGGCGGAGCGCTGAGTGCGACGAGGATCGCTGCGCGGACGATGCCGGGATGGGTGACGGCGACCAGCCGGCCGCGCCGCTCCGCCAGCGAGTCGAGCCAGCCCCGCACACGTTCGACGAGGTCGACGATCGACTCTCCACCGTGTGGGGCCTGCGTCGGGTCGGTCAGCCACACCGTGAGTTCGGCGGGCCCGACGCCGTTGAGCACACTGCCGCGCCACGCCCCGCAGTTGAGGTCGGCCAGCAGGGGTTCCACGTCGGCGCGCAAGCCGAGCAGTTCGGCCGTCTGCCGGGCCCGCGCCTCCGGTGCGCACACGGCCGCGTCGACCAGGCCGAGGTCGACGGTCGCGTCGACCTGACGCTGACCGAGGGCGTTCAGCGGCTCGTCGCGGGGAAATCGTCCGGCTGCCATCGCATCCGTCATGGCATGCGACACGAGGGTCAGCCGGACGATCTCACCCACGGGCGCTCACGCAGCGACGGCGCTCGGTTCGCGTCGTTCGCCGTCCAGCACCTTCGTGATCAGCGCACCGAACACCAGGGCGATCGTCGTCCAGATGACGACCTGGGTGCCCAGCGCGTACAGCCGGAACTGGTACATGTCCCCCGCCGGGAAGCCCGGGAAGACGATCACGCCGTCGCCGTTGCGCAACGGTCCCGGTGTCTCGTTGATCGGGGGGAGCAGCAGCATCACGACGGCGACCGCGACGACGTAGGACGCCCCGCCGACCAGCGCGGCATTCCAGGCACCCAGCCGCGGAACGAGCTGCCTGCCGAGGTAGGCCGCGGCGACCATCAGCAGCGCCGACAGGCCGACCACGAGCAGGTACAGCAGGGTGCGCTGGGTGATGGTGGCCGCCTCGCTGGTAGCCGGCGGGTTCGGCGGATACTTCAGCGCGGGCACGATCCACAGTGAGATCAGCATCGCGCCCGCCACCACGACCGACAGCGCGCGGGCCGACAGGTTGCCGAACCGGCCGTAGGTCACGGCGAACACCACGGCGAACAGTGCGCCCATGGCCACGCCGAACGCCAGCACGCCGAAGCCCATGCCCACGGTGGACTGCACGCCGCGGCTGAACAATTCGCCACCGGCCTCGCCGTGGCCGTGTCCACCCGCGGCCATCTCCATCCCCTCGTGGGCGGCCGACATGCCGTCCTCGTAGCCGATGGAACGATCGATCACGGGCTCGAGGAAGATCTTCGAGAACGCGAAAGCGAATACCCCTGCGAGGGCGCCGGCCACGAGGCCACGCCCGATGATGGTCTTCTCCATGGTTCGCTCCCCGCCGATCAGTGGCAGGGGAACCCGAGCAGGTGGCGTGCGTCGTGCACGAATTCGTGGATGTACATGTTGTCTCCGAACACCGACGTCGCTCCCTGGTCGACGCCGCCGAAGTACAGCACGACGAGGGCGAGGAAGGCGGTCAGCGACAGCCAGAGCGCAGCCCTGGTGGCGGAGAAGTCGATGGCGGGCGCCGCACTCCGGCGAGCCTGGGAAGACGTCATGTCAGGTGTCCTTTCGGGAGTTCGCGTCCCGTATCACTGCGGTGGTTCGAACGTCGGGTCTGACTGTGACAGTGGCGCGACCGTTCTGGACTTTCACCAGGATTCCGGCGTTCGATGCTTACCCGCGGAGCATAGCCCGTCGGCTCACTGCTCCGCCCAGCTACCCAGCTACCCCGTACCCCAACTGCTGGGCGGTGTACTTCGCCGCGTCGGTCACCGGAACGGCCTGCACCGCGGTGCCGTACGCGCAGATCTCGGTCCACACGTCGCCGAGCTCGGTGGTGTCGAACCGCATGCAGATGATCGCGTTGCCGCCCCGCGTCTGGGCCTCGGCGATGAGGCGGGCCATGGCCTCGTTGCGGCTCTCGGCGAGGTTCTTCGTCATGCCCTGCAGTTCGCCGCCGAACAGGCTCTTGAACCCGGCGCCCATCTGCGAGAAGGCGTTTCGCGACCGCACGGTCAGTCCGAACACCTCGCCGCACACGCGCTGAATCTCCCAGCCGGGCAGGTCGTTCATCGTCACCACGAGCATGCTGAGGGCCTTTCCCTAGACGAAGATTGGGCGGTACCCCGCGGGGTACCGCCCAATCTTCTCAGCTGCGCGCCGTGCCGGTGCTCGGCTATTCGTTCGTCGACGGCCCCGGAGCGCCGGCCTTGGCCAGGTCGGGCGCGTCGTCGACGACGGGCCGCTGGGTCCCGACGAACGTGAACACCGCATCCTCGCCGGTGCCCTCGCCGTCCCAGTTGTCCACGTCGACGCTGACGACCTGACCGGGACCGACCTCCTCGAAGAGGATCTTCTCGCTCAGTGCGTCCTCGATCTCGCGCTGGATGGTGCGCCGCAGCGGGCGCGCCCCCAGCACCGGGTCGAAGCCGCGCTTGGCCAGCAGCGCCTTCGCCTTGTCCGTCAGCTCCATGGTCATGTCCTTGGCCCTGAGCTGGTTGCCCACCCGACCGATCATGAGATCGACCATGCGGATGATCTCGTCCTTCGTCAGCTGGTGGAAGACGATGATGTCGTCGATGCGGTTGAGGAACTCCGGCCGGAAGTGCTTCTTCAGCTCGTCGTTGACCTTCAACTTCATGCGCTCGTAGTTGTTCTCGCCGCCACCCTGGGTGAAGCCGAGACCGACCGCCTTGCTGATGTCGGACGTACCGAGGTTCGACGTGAAGATCAGCACGGTGTTCTTGAAGTCGACCGTGCGACCCTGGCCGTCGGTGAGGCGGCCGTCCTCGAGGACCTGCAACAGGGTGTTGTAGATCTCCTGGTGGGCCTTCTCGATCTCGTCGAACAGCACGACCGAGAACGGCTTGCGGCGCACCTTCTCGGTGAGCTGGCCGCCCTCTTCGTAGCCGACGTACCCCGGAGGGGCACCGAACAGCCGCGACGCGGTGAAGCGGTCGTGGAACTCGCCCATGTCGATCTGGATGAGCGCGTCGTCGTCGCCGAACAGGAAGTTCGCCAGCGCCTTGGAGAGCTCGGTCTTGCCGACGCCGGACGGGCCCGCGAAGATGAACGACCCCGACGGACGCTTCGGGTCCTTCAGCCCCGCACGGGTGCGGCGGATGGCCTTCGAGACGGCGCGCACGGCGTCCTCCTGGCCGATGATCCGCTTGTGCAGCTCGTCCTCCATGCGGAGCAGGCGCGTGGTCTCGGCCTCGGTGAGCTTGAACACCGGGATGCCGGTCCAGTTGCCGAGCACCTCGGCGATCTGCTCGTCGTCGACCTCGGCCACGACGTCGAGATCACCCGAGCGCCACTGCTTCTCGCGCTCGGCCCGCTGACCGACCAGCGTCTTCTCGCGGTCGCGCAGGTTCGCCGCCTTCTCGAAGTCCTGCGCGTCGATCGCGGACTCCTTCTCCCGGCGGGCGTCGGCGATCTTCTCGTCGAACTCGCGCAGGTCTGGCGGTGCGGTCATCCGGCGGATGCGCATCCTGGCGCCGGCCTCGTCGATCAGGTCGATCGCCTTGTCGGGCAGGAACCGGTCGTTGATGTAGCGGTCGGCCAGCGTGGCCGCGGCCACCACGGCGGCGTCGGTGATCGACACCCGGTGGTGCGCCTCGTAGCGGTCGCGCAGACCCTTGAGGATCTCGATGGTGTGCTCGACTGACGGCTCGCCCACCTGGACCGGCTGGAAGCGGCGCTCCAGGGCGGCGTCCTTCTCGATGTACTTGCGGTACTCGTCGAGGGTGGTCGCGCCGATGGTCTGCAGCTCGCCGCGGGCCAGCTTCGGCTTGAGGATGGACGCGGCGTCGATCGCGCCCTCGGCGGCACCCGCGCCGACGAGCGTGTGCAGCTCGTCGATGAACAGGATGATGTCGCCGCGGGTGTTGATCTCCTTGAGGACCTTCTTCAGGCGCTCCTCGAAGTCACCGCGGTAGCGGCTGCCCGCGACCAGCGAACCGAGGTCGAGGGTGTAGAGCTGCTTGTCCTTCAGCGTCTCCGGCACGTCACCGTGGACGATGGCCTGCGCCAGGCCCTCGACGACGGCGGTCTTGCCGACGCCGGGCTCGCCGATCAGCACCGGGTTGTTCTTGGTGCGGCGGCTCAGCACCTGCATGACCCGCTCGATTTCCTTCTCGCGGCCGATGACGGGGTCGAGCTTGCCCTCCATCGCGGCAGCGGTCAGGTTGCGGCCGAACTGGTCGAGCACCAGCGACGTCGACGGGTTGCCCGCCTCGCCACCGCGCCCGCCGGTGCCGGTCTCGGCGGTCTCCTTGCCCTGGTAGCCGCTGAGCAGCTGGATGACCTGCTGGCGCACGCGCGTCAGCTCGGCGCCCAGCTTGACCAGCACCTGGGCGGCGACGCCTTCACCCTCGCGGATGAGGCCGAGCAGGATGTGCTCGGTGCCGATGTAGTTGTGGCCGAGCTGCAGCGCCTCGCGCAGGCTCAGCTCGAGGACCTTCTTCGCCCGCGGGGTGAAGGGGATGTGGCCGGACGGCGCCTGCTGGCCCTGACCGATGATCTCCTCGACCTGGCTGCGGACGCCCTCCAGCGAAATGCCGAGCGACTCGAGCGACTTTGCGGCGACGCCCTCACCCTCGTGGATGAGGCCGAGGAGGATGTGCTCGGTCCCGATGTAGTTGTGGTTCAGCATCCTGGCCTCTTCTTGAGCCAGGACGACGACGCGGCGTGCGCGGTCAGTGAAGCGTTCGAACATCGGTGGTTACCTGCCCTCCGTAGATAGCGCAGCTCGTGATCTAAGCCTGCACGGCGCGCCGTGCTCTGCACCTGCCGTCCACTGTAGTGGGCGGCGGCTCGGGGTGCCCCGCTTGTCCTCTCGTGGTGAAAGGGCGGTGGGGGTCGTTCCCCGGCTGCTCCAGCCCCAACGCACGGGCGCCCGGGTTCGTTTCCCGCAACCGACCGCGACGAGGTTCGCCCCTAGCGAAAGCCGTGCCGACCGTCAGTTTGCCGATCGAGGCGCTGGCTACGTGCGCTTAGGTTGCCGAGTGAAAGGCGTCGATGACGTCGGCCGGAATGCGTCCCCGCGTCGAGACGCTGTGGCCGTTGCGGCGCGCCCACTCCCTGATGGCTGCGCTCTGCTCGCGGTCGATGGAGGCACGGCCCCGTCCCGAACCGGCCGAGCGGCCGCGGCGACGGCCGCCGACCCGGCGGCCCGCCTCCACCCACTGCTTGAGGTCGCTGCGCAGCTTCTGGGCATTCTTGGACGAAAGGTCGATCTCGTAGCTCACGCCATCGAGGGAGAATTCGACGGTCTCGTCGGCCGAGCCTTCACCGTCGAAATCGTCGACGAGGGTGACGGTGACTTTCTTCGCCATGGCTCACTGACCTTTCACACCGGGCACGCAGACGCACTCCGCTCCCAAACCCGGCCCAATGTTCGCATATCGGCCTGGGCAATTCAACACAAAAGTACGAATTAACGTCACGCGCCCTGTCGGCGCACGAGCGGAAACAAAACGGTCTCCCTAATAGACAGGCCCGTCAGCGCCATCAACAAACGGTCGATGCCCATTCCCGTACCGGTGGTCGGTGGCATCCCGTACTCCAGTGCGGCCAGGAAGTCCTCGTCGAGGACCATCGCCTCGTCGTCGCCGGCGGCCGCCGCCCGCGCCTGCGCGGCGAACCTCTCCCGCTGCACGACGGGGTCGATGAGTTCGGAGTAGCCGGTCGCGAGTTCGAAGCGCCTGACGTAGAGGTCCCACTTCTCGGTGACGCCGGGAATGGCGCGGTGAGCGCGCGTCAGCGGCGTCGTCTCGACCGGGAAGTCGCGCACGAAGGTGGGGGCCCACAGGGTTGCGCCCACCGCGTGCTCCCACAGTTCCTCGACGAGCTTGCCGTGGCCGTAGCCGCGGTCGCGCGGGATCTCGACGCCGCGGGCCTCGGCGATGGCCCACAGGCGGTCCACCGCGGTGTCCGGGGTGATCTCCTCGCCGAGGGCGTCCGACAGTGACGGATACATTTCCAGCGAGGCCCATTCCCCGTCGAGATCGTAGGTCGTTCCGTCGGGCAGCGGCACCTGGCGCGTCCCAATGGCCTCGTCGGCGACTTCTTGAATTACCTCACGCGTCACCCTCGCGGAATCGTCGTAGGTGCCATAGGCCTGATATGTCTCGAGCATCGCGAATTCCGGCGAATGGGTGGAATCGGCACCTTCGTTTCGGAAGTTCCGATTCAACTCGAACACTCTCTCGAAACCGCCCACCAAGGCGCGTTTGAGGAACAACTCGGGGGCGATGCGAAGGAACAGGTCGGCGTCGAACGCATTCGAGTGCGTCACGAATGGCCGGGCCGCGGCCCCGCCGGCGAGCGTCTGCAGCATCGGGGTCTCGACCTCCAGGAAGCCTCGTCGCTCATAGGCCGAGCGCACGGCGCGCACGACGGCGACGCGCTGCCTGGCAATGGTGCGGGCCTCGGGTCGCACGATCAGATCGACGTAGCGCTGCCGCACCCTGGTCTCGTCGCTGAGCTCCCGGTGCGCGACGGGAAGTGGCCGCAGCGCCTTCGAGACGATTTGCCAAGAATCTGCAAGCACAGACAATTCGCCGCGCCGCGAGCTGATCACCTCGCCGTGGACGAACACGATGTCGCCGAGGTCGACGTCGGACTTCCACGCGTCCAGGGACTCCTGACCGACGCCGTCGAGACTGACCATGGCCTGCAACTGCGTGCCGTCGCCCTCCTGCAGCGTCGCGAAGCAAAGCTTCCCCGAGTTCCGGGCGAAGACCACGCGGCCCGCGATGCCCACCTGCTGTCCCGTCTTCGAGTCGACGGGGAGGTCGGCGTGGGTCGCGCGGAGCTCGGCGAGGGTATGGGTGCGGGCTACCTCCACCGGATACGGATCGCGCCCCGCGGCAATCAACCGTTCACGCTTGGCCTGGCGGATGCGGAACTGCTCGGGGAGATCGGCGTCGTGGTCATCAGCAGAGGTCACGACGTGCCAGCTTAAATGAAGCACATGCGCTTTCATCCCGATGCACGCCGCCTGCACACCGCGGTCAGCGCGTGGGGAGACGAGCCGCTCGACTGGCGCTACAAGGGCCTGCCGTCGAGGTGGTGGGGGCGCACGCCTGCCGCGGTGTGCGCCGATCGCGTGCGGCCGTTCGACGAGGACGCCGTCGGCCCGCTGTGCGTGCTCGACGCCGCGGCGCTGGACCACAACCTGACGACGATGGCGCGGTGGTGTCGCGACCACGGGGTCGAGCTGGCACCGCACGGCAAGACGCACATGGCCCCGCAGCTGCTGGCCAGGCAGTTCGACGCGGGGGCCTGCGCGGTGACCGTGGCGACGATCAGCCAGGTGCGCACCTTCCGGGCCTTCGGCGTCGAGGGCTTCGTGCTGGCCAACGAGCTCGTCGACGACGCCGGATTACGTTGGCTGGCAAGCGAATTGGATGCCAACCCGAACGTCGACCTGGTGTGCTGGGTGGACTCGGTACGCGGGGTCGAGTCGATGACGGCCACGCTGGCCGACGCCGGCGCGACCCGGCCCGTCGAGGTGTGCGTCGAGGTCGGCATGGCCGGCGGGCGGACGGGCTGCCGCAGTGCCGACGACGTCGATGCCGTGGCGCGCGCGGCGGCGGCCTCCGAGCGGCTGCGCCTGGTCGGCGTCGCCGGCTACGAGGCCGCCACCGCCGACCCGCCTGAGACGGTCCGGGCCTACCTCGGGCAGATGCGGGCCGCCGTGGTGCGGCTGGCGGGCCTCGTCGAATCCGACGAGATCCTCGTCACCGCGGGTGGCAGCTCGTACTTCGACCTCGTCGTCGAGGAGCTCACCGGCTGGCCGGCGGACCTCGCGGTCCGGACCGTGCTGCGCAGCGGGTGCTACCTCACCCACGACGACGGCCTCTACGGGCGCAGCTCACCCCTGGCCGGGCCGGGCGGGCTGCGGGCGGCGCTGTCGGTGTGGGCACAGGTCGTCTCCCGCCCCGAACCGGGTCTGGCGTTGCTCACCATGGGCAGGCGCGACGTGTCGTTCGACGCCGGCCTGCCGGTGCCCTACGGGCTGTCCGACGCCGAGGTCACCGCGCTCAACGACCAGCACGCCTACCTGCGCGTCGGGCCGGCCGACCGCGAGCGGGTCGACGTGGGATCGTGGCTGCGATTCGGGGTGTCGCATCCGTGCACGACGTTCGACAAGTGGCAGGTGATCCCGCTGCTCGACGACGACGGCCGGGTCGTCGACCTGGTGCGCACCTTCTTCTGAGGCCGGGTCAGCGCGGGCCGAGGTCGACCCACCCGAGCCGCCTGCTGATGCTGTCGGCGGCCGCGATCGTGCGCTTGGCGGTGGCCTCGAAGTCGTCCTCGCCGAGCCGGTAGGCGGGCCCCGACACGCTCAGCGCCGCAACGACGCGGCCGTCGGCGTCGAAGACCGGCGCCGCCACGGCGTTCAACCCCACCTCGAGCTCCTCGCGCACACTGGCCCAGCCGCGTTCGCGCGCGACGTCGAGCTGCGCCTGCAACTCCGAGCGCTCGGTCACGGTCAGCTCGGTGAACGATTCGAGACGTTCGGGGAGGCGCTCGCGGACCCCGGCCACGTCCAGCCCGGCCAGCAGCACCTTCCCGCTCGACGTGGCGTGCGCCGGGCAGCTCTGCCCGACCCAGGTGCGCAGCGCGATGCCCGCCGCGCCGATGGCCTCGGCGACGTTGACGATGCGGTCGCCGTCGAGGATGGCCAGGTTGGTGGTCTCCCCGGACTCGACGGCCAGCGCGTCGCAGGCGGCCTGGCTCTGCTTGACCAGGTCGAGCTGGGCGCTCGTCGAGCGCGCGAGCCGTGCGACGGCGAAGCCGAGCCGATACTTCCCGCGGTCGGACAGCTGCTCGACGTAGCCGCGGGCCTCCAGCACCGACACCAGCCGCGACACGGTCGACTTGTGCACCCCGAGCTCGGCGGCGATCTCCGTGACACCCGCCTGGCCGAGTCGGGCCAGGATCTCCAGCACCAGCAGCGCCCGGTCGACCGACTGCACGGTGGCGGACTTCGCGTCGTCCGTCCGGTCGCCCTCGCCCATCGTCGCCGACCCTATACGGCCGCGATGCCGGCGTTGCCGAGCCGTCGTTGCACGGCGGCGATCTCGCGCAGCCCGTCGTTGAGCAGGCTGCGGTTCAGCGGCGACAGCTCCGACATGGTGACGACGTCCCCGGGGCGCTGGCCCGCGTCGAGCTGTTCCACCTGGTGCGCCATCCGCAGGCGCTGCAGCATCGCGAAGACCTCGCCGAGGGTGGCGGCATCGCGCTCGGTGAGCGCACCGCTGTCGGCGGCCGCGACGAGGCGCGCGGGCGTCGACGCGGAGGCGACGTCCGCGACGAGCCCACCCCACCTCGCCAGGTTGACGATCGGCGTGACCGCGTGACTCTTGAGGTCGAAGGTGCCGCCCCGGCGGGACAGCACGTCGCGCAGCGAGCGCGTGCGGACCCGACCGGACAGCGCGTCGAGCCGCTGCAGCCGCAGCGCATTGGGGTGCTCGGCGCGCATCCTGCGGTACGCCGCGGGGACGGTGTGCAGCGCGGCGTCACCCCACACCACCCTGCCGTCGAGCAGGAGCGAGGACAGGACGATGCCCTTGTCGACGAGCGGATCCTCGAGCCAACGCCTGGCCGCCGCGGCCCAATCACTCTGGGAGCGGCTGAAATTGGGGCTCGCCGCGATCGCGCCGTTGCTGTCCGACGGCAGTCCGCACCCATCGAGGATGGCGTGGGTGCGACGGGCGACGGCCCGCAGCCGCTCGGCCGCCGGGGTCAGCTCGTCGCGCCAGGACAGCGCGCTGTCGACGTCGGAGGACGGCATGGCCTCGCGGCGGGCGATGCTGCCGAGCGTCAGCCACGCGAACCCCGACGCCGGGGTGTCCGGGGCCTCGTCGATCGCGAGCTCGAGCGCCCGTCGGACGACGCCGTCGATGACGATCGAGAGGATGCTGCTCGTCGCCGTGGCGTTCAGGCCGCTGCGGAACAGCGCACTCGCGACGTGAGTGACCCGCCGCGCCGCGGTCTGCAGCTCGGCGGCATCGGCGGCCAGCCCGATCGACCGGCGCAGCACGAAGCTCTGCCGCGCGGACGCGGCCAGCAGGTCGGCCTCCTCGATGACGCCGAGGATCTCGCCGCGGGTCGTGGTGACCGGCATGTGCCGCAGCCCGCTCTCGAGCATCTGCATCAGCACGGTCTCGGCCGTCAGGTCGGCGGTCACGCGCCGGGCCGGGGCGCTCATGACCCGGGTGATCGGCACGTCCACCGACAGCCCCGCGGCGACCACCCGCGTCCGCAGGTCGCGATCGGTGAAGATGCCGAATTCGCCGTCCGGCAACCCGATCAGGGCGTAGGACACGTGCCGCTCGGTCATCTGCACGACGGCGTCGCGCACCGAGACGTCCGGTGCGACCACCAGCGCGGCGCCGGTCACCAGGTCGCCGACCGGCCTGCCGTCGGCGACCGGGACGAGGGTGGGCCGCTCGCGCGGCAGCGGGCTCCATGCCGACGACGCCAGATACGCCAGTCCCGCCGGCTTGGCGAACTGCGCCCGCACCCCGTCGCCGGGCAGCCGGATCAGGGTGCTCGGCTCGGTCGCCCGCGCGACGAATTCCATTCCGCCGCCAGTCAATAGCGGCGTGTAGCCGAAGATGCCGCCGGGCTCGACGACGTCGACGGTGGACCCGTCGGCGGCCTGCAGGGCGACGTGGCCCGAGTACACCATCCAGACCTCGTCGGGCACCTGCGTCGCGTAGTCGGCGATCACCTCGCCGCGGTCGACGAACACCACCGACGAGTGGGCGGCCAGCTCGGCGAGCTCGCCGTCGGACATGGTCTGGAACGGCGTGTGCTCGCCGAGGAACGCGCTCAGCTCCCCCGGATCAGGTCCGCACACTTCTCGGCCATGGTCATCACGGTGATGTTCGGGTTCACCGCAGGCAGTTTCGGCATCGCCGACGCGTCGACCACCCGCAGCCGCTGTACGCCCTTGACCCGCAACTGGGGGTCCAGGACCGCCATCGGATCGTCGACCGCGCCCATCCGCGCGGTGGCCGCCGGGTGATAGACGGTGTTGTGCGTCTGGTGCACGTAGTCGAGTAGCTCGTCGTCGGTGACGGCGTCGGGCCCGGGCGCCAATTCCCGTGCGACCCACTCCTTCAAGGGCACCTGATCGGCGATCGTGCGGGCCAGCTTCAGGCCCGTCAGCATGATCCGCTCGTCGTAGCCCTCCGGGTCGGTGAAGTAGCGCGGGTCGACCCTCGGCCGGTCCCGGAAGTCCAGGCTGCGCAACCGGACCGTGCCGCGCGAACGACCCTGAGTCACGTTGGGCGTCAAGCAGAATCCGTTGTCGGTGGTGGGGTAGCCCCGGCGCAGCGTGTTCATGTCGAACGGCACGCTGCCGTAGTGCATCATGAGGTCCGGTTGCGGGGTGCCCTCGTCGATCGTGGTGAAGAGCCCGATCTCCCACCACTGCGTCGAGGTGGTGACCATCGGCTTCGACGCCTCCCAGAACACCAGGCCCTCGACGTGGTCGTCGAGGTTGGACCCCACCCCCGGCGAGTCGACGCGCACCGGGACGCCGATCTCCCTCAGGTGCTCGGCGGGCCCAATGCCGGAGAGCATCAACAGCTTTGGCGTGTCGATCGATCCCGCGGTCACGATGACCTCGCGACGCGCCGACACCACGTCGTACCCTGTCAGGTCGGGGCGTTGATAGCGCACGCCGGTGGCGTTCTTGGCGTCGTCGAAGAGGATCTCCGAGACCCAGCAGCCGGTGCGGACGTCGAGGTTGGTGCGGGTGTCGAGGATCGGGTGCAGGTAGGCGTGCGACGTCGACATGCGGGTGCCGTCCTCGCCGACGTTGATCTGGAACCAGCCCGCCCCGTTGCGCACGGTCTCACCGCGGTTGAACGCGACCGTCGGCAACCCGGCCAACGCCGCCGCCTCGAGAACCGCCCTGCCGCACGGGTCCTCGGGCGGGACGTCCTGCAGCCGCACCGGACCGTCGCGACCGTGGTCGCCCGGGGCGGTGTTGGTCTCCAATCTCTTGACCAGGGGCAGGATCTCGGCCGCACTCCACCCCACCGCGCCCATGTCGACCCACTCGTCGAGACATTCGGCGGGCGGCCAGAACGCGATGCACGAATTGTGCGACGAGCAGCCGCCCAACACCTTCGCGCGGGCATGCCGCATGAAGCTGTTGCCCTTCTCCTGCGGCTCGACGGGATAGTCCCAGTCGTAACCGGAGTCGAGCAGGTGCATCCACTCCGACAGCGGCAGGATGTTCTGGTCGCCGACGTCCGACGGCCCCGCCTCGAGCAGACACACCGTCACCGACGGATCCTCCGAGAGGCGGGCGGCCAGCACGCAGCCGGCCGTCCCCCCGCCGGCGATGACGTAGTCGAACGTTCCCGCCTCAGCCACCGTGCTGCCCCTGGACGCCGAAGGGCCCCGGCTCCACGGCCTCGGCCTTGCTCGCCGCCGCATGCGATTCCAGCGTGCCGATGTGGTGGCGGCCCTTGAGCCCGTACCAGAGCAGCCCGGCGCCCAGGATCACGCCGATGTAGACGAACGCGCCCCACGTGTTGTACCAGGGGTCGCCGTACACGGCGACGCGCGGCCACGCCAGGTTGACGGCCATGCCGACGCCCCACACCACGGCGACGACGTTGACCGGCAGACCCCAGCGGCCCATCGTGAAGTAGCCGCCCTCCTTGAGATCCCGTGGCGGCCACTGCCCTTGGAAGCGCTTCTTCAGCATGGGCCCGGTCACCATGAGGTACGCCAGGTAGATCATGATGATCGCGATCGAGGTGAGCACGGTGAAGATCTTGGGCTGCCCGATGTTGATGATCAGGATGATGGCCGCGATCACGCCGATGACGACGGCAGGGATGATCGGGGTCTGCGTCTTCGGATTCACGCGAGCGAGCTTCTCGCCGAACGGAAGTGCGTTGTCGCGGGCCATCGCGAAGGTGAGGCGGATGGCGGCGGTGTGCACGGCCAGCGTGCAGACCGTCACCGCGACGACGATGCACACCAGGAACACCTTGCCCAGCGGACCCCACATCACCTGCTCGACGATGTACTGCAGTCCGCCGCTGCTCTCGCCGATCTTCGGATCATTGAGATCGGGGGCGGACATCACCGCGAACACCAGGATCGCGCCACCGATGACGAACGAGGCCAGGATGGCGCGCAGGATCGCCTTGGGCGCGGTGCGGCGCGGCTCGACGGTCTCCTCGCCGAGTGAGCTCGCGGTGTCGAAGCCATACATTACGTAACCCGAAGCGAGCGAGGCGATCAGGAACGCCCCGAGGTACCCGCCGGGCAGACCCGCGCCATAACCGCCGGTCTGGAAGAACACCGACGGACCACGAGTCGCGCTGCATGCCAGGATGATCGCGATCAGACACGCGGCGATGAGTTCGATGAACACGCCCGCGCTGTTGATCATCGCCATCAGCTTGACGCCGAGTGCGTTGACGAGCGTGGTGAACGCAATGAGGATGGTGCCGAGCACCACGGCGTTGGCGGCGAAGTCATACTCGCCCGTGCCGTCCCCGATGATCTGGAAGCCGCTCCACAGCCGCGGCAGGTTGAGCTGGTAGGCCAGCACCACGGCAGAGATCGTCACGATCGACGCGGTCAGCATCAGCCAGCCCGACGACCACCCGACGATCTTGCTGCCTAGCTTCTTGGACCAGTTGTAGACCGAGCCCGCGACCGGATACTTCGCGGCGAGCTCCATGAAGCACAGCGCGACGGCCATCTGCCCGACGAAGACGAGCGGCCACGACCACAGATAGGCCGGGCCGGCACTGCTGAAGCCGAAGTAGAACAGCTGAAACGTGCCGGTGAGGATCGAGATGTAACTGACCCCGGCCGCGAAGCTCGCGAACTTGCCGATGCTGCGGTCCAGGGATTCCCGGTAGCCGAAGTCGTCGAGGCCACCGCTATCGGCGCTCGAGGAACCCGTTTCGACAGACATGTGCGTCCCTTCTCAAGAGGTCGTGCCGGTAGCGAGCTATTCCCCGGTGAACCAGCCAGCGGACTTCGGCGCGGTGTTGTGCCAGATGTGCTTGATTTCTTGGTATTCCGCCAACCCGGTCGGTCCGAGCTCGCGGCCGTTGCCCGACTTCCTGAATCCGCCCCACTCCGCGGCAGCGGTGTAGTAACCGAAGTCGTTCAGCCACACCGTGCCGTGCCGCAGCGCGCGCACCACACGTTCGCCCCGCGCTGCATCGGACGTCCGAACGCCCGCCGCGAGACCGTATTCCGTGTCGTTACCGAGACCGATCGCCTCGGCTTCGGACGTGAACCGCTCCACCGTCAGGATCGGACCGAACGTCTCCTCCCGAACGATGGCCATCGACCGGTCGCACCCGTCGAAGATCGTCGGCGGGTAGAAACTGCCCGCCGCCAGTGCCGGATCGGTCGGCCGCGAGCCACCGGTCAGCAGCTTCGCGCCCTCCGAGATCGCCGTCGCCACATGGGCTTCCACCTTGGCGCGGTGCTGCTCGGACACCAGCGGCCCGGTCTCACTGGCCGGGTCCATGCCGTCGCCCATCCGAATCTTCTCGGCCCGTTCGACGAGGGCGGCCACGAAGTCGTCGGCGATGGACTCCTCCACGATCAGCCGGGTGCCCGCCGAGCACACCTGACCGGAGTGCAGGAAGACACCCGTGAGGACCTGGTCGACGGAGGACTCCCACTCGGCATCGGCGAACACGATGTGCGGGTTCTTGCCGCCGAGTTCGACGGCCACCTTGGTGACGTGTTCGGCGGCGACCCGCGAGATGGTCCTGCCGGTGGCCAGACCGCCGGTGAAGGAGATGAAGTCGACGTCGGCGTTGTCGGTCAGGGCGGCGCCCAGCACCGCACCGCTGCCCTGCACCAGGTTGACCACCCCGGGAGGCACCCCCGCCTCCTCGAGCAGGTGCACGAACGCGATCGTCGACAGCGGCGTGACCTCGCTGGGCTTGGCGACCATCGTGCAGCCGGCACCCAGTGCGGGCGCGATCTTCCACGACATCTGCAGCAGCGGATAGTTCCACGGCGCGATCAGCACGCACACGCCGATCGGCTCGCGGACGACCCGGCTGATGACGGTCGGGTCGCCGACGTCGACCACCCGGTCGGCCTCGACGCCGACCAGCTTGGCGTAGTAGCGGAACACCGACGTCACGTCGTCGACGTCGATCCTGCTCTCCGCCAACGTCTTTCCGGTGTCGCGGGTCTCCAGGACCGCGAGCTCCTCCTTGTCGCGCTGCAGGAGGTCGGCGATGCGGTCCAGCAGCGCGGCCCGTTCCGCGACGGGCGTCGCGGGCCAGGCCCCGTCATCGAAGGCGGCGCGCGCAGCGCGGACGGCGTCGCGGGCGTCGGCGTCGGCAGCCTCGTCGACGGTCGCGATCACGCTCCCGTCGGCGGGGTTCACGACGTCGCGCGTCCCGCCGTCGCACGCGTGGACCCATGTGCCGCCGACGAAGAGGTCGGGTTCACCGTTCACATGTCACCTCGCGTCACCGGGTCCGACTCGGGACACTACCCACTCGTGGAACTCCGCGATGTGGTGTTCGGAGGGAACGAGGACGCCTCCGTGGCGGTAGGCCCGCGAGGACATGGCGGGCTGCGTGCGTTCGCAGGCCGCGAAGTCCTGTTCGTTGACGCGATGGAACAGCTCGACCGAGCGCGAGACGTCGCGGCCCTGCGCGACGACGTCGGGGGTGTAGAGCCAGTCGCATTCGACCACGGTGCGATCGGCGGCCAGCGGATACATCCGGTGGAAGATGATGTGGTCGGGCACCAGGTTGACGAACACCGCCGGCTTGACCGTGATCGCGTAGTACCGTCTGTCCTGGTCCGCGGTGACGCCGGGCAGCGTCTCGAAGCCTGCGCTCCCGTCGATCGTGAAACCCGATATCTCCGAACCGAATTTGGCGCCGTGCCCGACGTAGTACTGCGCGGCCAGTCCCTTCGCGAACTCCGGAAGGACCTCGGTCAGCTCCGGGTGGATGGTGGCGCAGTGGTAGCACTCCATGAAGTTCTCGACGATGAGCTTCCAGTTGGCGGCCACGTCGTAGACCACCCGCCTGCCCACGGTCAGGTCCTCGATGCCGTAGTGCTCGATCGCCGTCGGGTCCCCGAGGCGGTGGGTGACGGCGCCGACGACCTCCTCGGCGAACGACGGCGGCTCGTCGGCCAGACACACCCAGGCGTAGCCGAGCCACTCGGTCAGCGCGACCGGGATGAGCCCGTAGCGGTAGCGGTCGATGCCCTCACCCGTCGGCTCCTTGAGCGCCGCCAGGTTGGGCGCGGCGACCAGCTTGCCGTCCAGTGCGTAGGTCCAGGCATGGTACGGGCACCGCAGGTTTCGTCTGACCTGCCCCTCGGGCTCCGTGCACAGCGCCGCGCCGCGGTGCCGGCACACGTTGAGGAACGCCCGCAGCACGCCGTCACGCCCCCGGACGACGAGCACGCTCTCGCGGCCGATCTGAACGTTCTTGAAGCGACCGGGTTCGGCGAGCTCGTCGGACCGGGCCGCGCAGCACCACGTCGCTTCGAAGATCTGCTCCTGCTCGGCCGCGAATACCGAAGCGCTTGTGTAGAAGTCACCGGGCAGGGTCGGCAGCAGCGCGGGCGGGTGGTCGGTCGCGGTCGTTTCGGTCATCGCCTGATCCGCTTCATCTCGGGGTCCACCACCGGCTCGGCGTGGACGGTGGCGCCGTACCGGCTGCCGCGGTAGTCGACGGCGACGACGTCGCCGGGTGCGGTGCCCGCGGGCAGCCACGCGTAGGCCAGGCAGCGTCCGACCGTCGCCGAGTAGGCGGCACTGGTCACGTAGCCGACGCAGGCATCGCCGCCGTCGAGGTACACCGGCTCCTTGCCGAGCACGACGGCCGTCGGATCGTGGAAGACGATGCTGCACAACGTCTGCTGCGGTGCCGACGCCCGCTCCAGTGCGGCCCGGCCGACGAAGTCGCCCTTGGCCATCCGGACCGCGAAGTCCAGACCCGCTGCACCGGGCAGGTGCTCGGCGGTCATGTCCGTTCCCCAGGCCCGGTAGGCCTTCTCGATCCGCAGGGCGTTGAACGCGATGCGGCCCGCGGCGATCACGTCGTGCGCCTGGCCCGCCGTCCACAGCAGGTCCCACAGCGCGGCGCCGTAGGCGGCGTCGGCGTAGATCTCCCAGCCGAGTTCCCCGACGTAGGACACTCGCATCATCGTCACCGGGATGGCGCCGAGATGGGTGCGCAGCGAACGGAAGTACTTCAACCCCCGATGGGAGAGGTCATCGCCGCACAGCGGCGCCACCAGGTCGCGGGCCGCCGGACCCCACACCCCGACGCAGCACGTGGCCCCGGTGACGTCGCGCACCGTGACGCTGCCGTCGTCGGGCAGGTGCCGGGTGATCCAGTCGAGGTCCAGCGGCCCGTTGGCGCCGACCTGGAAGCGGTCGGGCGCCAACCGGGCGACCGTCAGATCGCTTCGGATGCCGCCGGATTCATCGAGCATCAGGGTGTAGGTGACCGAGCCGACGCTCTTGTCGACGTCGTTGGTGGTGAGCCACTGCAGCAGCGCCGCGGCTCCGGGTCCGGTGACCTCGTAGCGGGTCAGCGGGGTCATGTCGTACATCGCCACGTGTTCGCGGGTCCAGTGGGCCTCGGCGATGGAGATCGGTGACCAGAACCGGGCCGACCACTCGTCGCGCTCGGGGAACGCCAGACCGTCGTCGCGAAGCCGTTGCGCCAGTTGGGCGTTCGCC
Organism: Mycolicibacterium madagascariense; assembly: GCF_010729665.1. Taxonomy (NCBI): domain Bacteria; kingdom Bacillati; phylum Actinomycetota; class Actinomycetes; order Mycobacteriales; family Mycobacteriaceae; genus Mycobacterium; species Mycolicibacterium madagascariense. Next base: position 5,136,677 of record NZ_AP022610.1, read on the forward strand.
TCGTACCAGGCTGGGCGCTCCCAGCCGCCGCCCTCGTAGAAATAGGCCCCGAGTTCCTGCTGCCTGCCGTAGAAGGGACTGGTGCGCAAGCCGCGCAGCGCCTCGCGGTACTGATGCGGGTGCACGATGTCGTACACCTCGACGAACGCCTGCGAGCTGGTCGTCATGACGAAATCGTCGGTGCGGGCGACGTCCTCGAACCGGTAGAGGTCGCACTCGTGGACGTCGGTCGACGGGGTGCCATCGACGATCCACTCCGCGGTGGCCTTGGCGACGCCGGCCGAGTGCGTGACCCAGACCGCCTCGGCGACCCAGAAGCCGCTGAGCTCGCGGTGCTCGCCCATGATCGAGAATCCGTCGGGGGTGAACGAGAAGATGCCGTTGAAGCCCTGTTCGATCTTCGAATCCTGCAGTACCGGAAGCAGTTTGACCGACTCCCGCCAGGCGGGCACGAAGTCCTCGTCGGTGAACGGCAGCATCGACGGCATCTCTTCACCCGCGGTGTCGGCGGCGAGGTTCGCCACCTCGACGGGCATCGGCCGGTGGCCGTAGTAGCCGATGCCGATGCGGTCGACGTGCTCGCGGAAGTAGAGATCCTGATCCTGGTGGCGCAGGATCGGCAGACCCGCCTCGGTGGCCTCGGTGTTGCGACCGACGAGCGGCTCGATGCGTCCGGTCGTCGCGTACTGGTGCGCCATGGGCACCAGCGGCACCACCAGGCCGACCTGCTTGGCCAGCTGCGCACCCCAGAAACCGGCGCAGCACACCACGACGTCGGCGGGCAGCACGCCATCGGCGGTTCGGACGCCCGTCACCTTCGCGCCGTCGTCGACGACCCCGAGCACCTCGGTGTTCGGCAGGAACGTCGCGCCGCGCGCGGTCGCCGCGGCGGCCTGGGCCTGCACCGCGCGCACCGCCTTGACCAAACCGTCTGTGGGCGTGTGGAATCCGCCGAGGATGCGATCGGCGTCGACCAGCGGGTGCAGCTCGGCGCACTGACCGGCGGTGAGCAGCTCCCCGGGTATCCCCCAGGACTGCGCCCACCCCGCCTTGCGGTGCAGGTCGGCCCAGCGTTCCGGGGTCGAGGCGACCTCGAGACCACCGGTGGGGTTGAAGGCCCAGCCGCCGTCGGGGGCGAGGCCGCCGAACTTGGCGACGGTGTACTTCGCGAACTCCGACATGGTCTTCGACGGGTTGGTCTGGAACACCAGGCCGGGGGCGTGTGAGGTCGACCCACCGGTAGCGAACAGCGGGCCGCGGTCGACCACGGTGACGTCGGTCCACCCGCGGGCGGTCAGCTCGTCGGCGAGCGAACTGCCGACGATGCCCGCGCCAATGACGACGACCTTGGGACCGGCCACGAGATCCTCCGACTGTTGCATGATGCGCAACGCGCAGTGCAGTACGCAACACATGATTCTCCCGCGGGCACGCCGCGTCAACAGGAGAGCCGTACGGGCGTGCCGGGGGCGTCAGCGCTTCTGGTTGCGCTCGAACACCAGTCGCAGACCCTCGAGGGTCAGATGCGGGTGATACTGCGTCGCCGTCCGCAGCTCGGGCAGCAACAGCGGGGCGGTGTGCCCGGTGGCCACCACGGCGACGTCGCTACCCGCGAAACCCGCCACGTCCTCACGGATCCGGTGCACCAGACCGTCGACCAGTCCGGCGAACCCGAACACCGCGCCGGACTGCATGCACTCCACCGTGTTCTTGCCGACCACCGACCGCGGCCGCGTCAGCTCGACCCGGCGCAGCGCCGCCGAACGGGCGGCCGCCGCGTCGGAGGACACCTGGATGCCCGGCGCGATCGACCCGCCGAGGAACTCGCCCTTCGCCGACACCACGTCGACGCAGATCGAGGAGCCGAAATCGACGACGATCGCCGGCGCGGCGTGGCGCTGATAGGCCGCCAGGCAGTTGACGATGCGGTCGGCGCCGACCTCCTTGGGGTTGTCGACGAGCAGCGGAATGCCGGTCCGCACGCCCGGTTCGATGAGCACCTGGGGCACCGAGGTCCAGTACTGGTCGAGCATGACGCGGATCTCGTGCAGCACCGACGGCACCGTCGACAGCGCGGTCGCGCCGGTCAGGCGTTCGGTGTCCTCGCCGATGAGACCGTCGATGGTGAGTGCCAGCTCGTCGGCGGTGACCTCGGCCTCGGTGCGAATCCGCCAGTGCTGCACCACCTTTGCATGCTCGCCCATTCCGGAGATCAATCCGACGACGGTGTGGGTGTTGCGAACGTCGATCGCGAGCAGCACGGCGTTCAGTTCCTCCAGGGCAATTCGTGGCTGCGGCCGGGCTCGACGCGGGAGTGCCCGTCGATGCCCGCCGCCGCGCCGACGTCGATGGCGATGTTGTCCAACAGCCGGGTGCGCCCGAGCCGCGCCGCCACCAGCAGCCGCGCGGGGCCCTCCACAGGCGCCGGGCCCAGCCAGTTGTCGCGCACCTCGACGTAGTCGACGTCCAGCGCGGGCACCTCGTCGAGCACCGCGCGCGCCGCGTCCAGCGCCTCCGACGCGCCGTGGGAGGCCGCGTACATGCCAGCCAGCAGCGCCGCCGACAGCGCGCTCGCCTGCTCACGCTCGACCTCGTCGAGGTACCGGTTGCGCGACGACATCGCCAACCCGTCGGGTTCGCGCACGATGGGGACGCCGACGATCTTGACGCCGAGATCGAGGTCGTCCGACATCTGCCGGACGAGCACCAGCTGCTGGTAGTCCTTCTCGCCGAAGTACGCGTTGTCCGGCCGCACGATCTGCAGCAGCTTCAGCACGACGGTCAGCATGCCCGCGAAATGCCGTGGCCGAGAACCACCTTCGAGTTCGGCGCCGAGCGGGCCGGGCAGCACGGTGGTCCGCGCGCCGCGCGGATACATCTGCGCGGCGGACGGCGCGAAGACGATCTCGACGCCCTCCGAGCGCAGCGCCGCCAGGTCCGCGTCCAGCGTCCGCGGGTAGGCGTCGAGGTCCTCGCCCGCCCCGAACTGCAGGGGGTTGACGAAGATCGACACCACGACGACCGCGCCGGGCACCCGCTTGGCGGTCCGCACCAGCGCCAGATGGCCGTCGTGCAGGGCGCCCATCGTGGGCACCAGGACGACGCGCCGCCCCGTGGTCCGCAGCGCCCGGCACACGTCGGAGGTCGCCGCCGGATCGTGGTAGAGGTTCAGCTCGCCTGCGGTGAAGGCCGGTGGCTTCTTCGTGATCACGGTCGTTCCCCCTCGGTCGGCCCCGTCAGTGCGGTGAACACCTCGACGGGGGCGTGGGCGCGCTGCGCCGTGCGCAGCGAATCGGCCCGATATGCTTGCGCGAGAGCCGAATCCACGGATTCCAACGCTCGCAGATGCGCCGTCACCATCGCCGCGTCACCACGCGCGACGGGTCCGGTCAGCGCGGCCTGGCCCCGCTGCAGGGCGTTCTCCAGCGACGCCCGGGCCAACGGTCCGATGACGCGTTCGGCGATCCCGCCGGGGGCGTCGCCGACCGCCTCCTGACCCAGGAGCTCCTGCCCGCGCAGCGCCGAGCGCAACGCCTCGACGGCGTCGAGCAGCACGGTGGTGAGATGGTTGCCGCCATGCGCGAGCGCGGCGTGATAGAGCGCTCGGTCCTCCTCCCGCACGCCGAACGGCTCCCCGCCGATCTCGAGGACCAGCGACTGCGCCACGGCACTGCCGACCTCGTCGGCCGCGGTGATGCCGAAGCACGCGCCCGACAGCCGAATGACGTCCTCGTCGGAACCGGTGAACGTCATCGCCGGGTGGATTGCGAGCGGGATGCAGCCCAGGGCGGCCAGCGGCGCCAGCACACCGATGCCGTTGGCCCCCGAGGTGTGCACCACGATGGTGCCGGGGCGCACCGCGCCGGTCGCGGCCAGCCCTGCCACCAGGCTCGCCAGTTCGACGTCGGGCACCGCGAGGATCAGCAACTCGACGTTGGCGGCCACGTCGGGTACGGGCAGCACCCTGGTGTCGGGCAGCCGGCGCTCGGCCCGCTCGCGGGACCTGCGGGAGATGGCGCTGCACGACACCACGACGTGCTCGGCGCGCTCGAGCGCCACGCCGAGGGCGGTGCCGACGCGGCCGGCGGAGACGATGCCCACCGTGAGCCGGGCCGGACGCAGTCCGTCGGGCTGCACCATCGCAGACGACCTCGCATGTCGGAGTGCTGGCGTTCCGGTCCGTCTTTGCCGGTACCGGACGATCGCGTCGAGACTAACTCACTCCTCGCGGCGGCGGCGACGGCCACCACCGCTGGAACCCACCTGCAGGCGGGCCATCAGCTCCGACACCGGCTGACCGCCGATGTGCTGGCCCGCGGGCTCCGCATCGTCCTCGGCGGGGGTGGCGGATGCCTCGTCGTCGGGCCCGCGGTGGCGGGCCGTCTCCGGTGCGGGTGGCGGCGGGCTGGCCAGGGTGGGCGGCGTGCGTCGCCCGGGATCGACGTCGTCGGGCGCGGAGTGACGAGCGCGGGTGGCCGCCTCGGCGGGCGTCTCGGGCGTCTCGACGGGGGTCTCGGCGGCGGCGGCGGGGTAATGCCTTCCGCCACGCGGTGATTCGACCGGGGGCGGCGTCATCGCCGGAGCAGGCGTTGGGGTGCTGGGCACGGGGGTGTTGGGCACGGGGGCGGGCGCCGGGGTGCTGGGCGCCGGGGTGCTCGGCGTTGGGGTACTGGGCGTCGCGGCGCCATCGTCCTGCGCCGCGGTCCAGTTGCTGCCCGGCGCGCCGGCCGGAATGAAGCGACCCTCGGCGGGGGCGGGCCGCCAGCCGGAACCGGCCGGGCCGTGCCTGCCGGGGCGCTCGGGCTCCGGGCGCGGGGCCGGCGGGGGCGGCGGGGGTGACGGCTCGGGCTGGGGCAGCCACGGCAGCCGGGTCTCTGCGACGGGTTCGGGCTCGGGTGCCCGTCGCCTGCCCTCCTGCGGCGCGGGTTCCGGCCGCGGGGTTTCCTGCTGCGCACCGCGCCAGTCGGCGGCGGGCTCCCGTTCGAACGCGCGGCGGTGGGCACCGCCGAACACCTGGGGCGACCACTCGTCGTCGGGCGGCTGCGGTTCGGCCGGGACGTCGATGATGGGACTTTCCTCGGTGTTGGGGTCGGAGTCGTCCTGCGCCTCGGCGTCGATGCGGCTGCTGATCACCCGGCCGGGCCCGTAGGAGGGCTCGGCGCGCTCGGCCGTCGCCGCGCCGGGCGCGACGGCGTCCCAGTTCCCGAAGCGGTGCACGGTCGTGCGCTCGGTCTCGATGGCGGGCCTGCTCTGCAGATCGGTGTCGAAGATGATCTCGAGGTTGGCGCGCAGTGCGGCGAGTTCGGCGCGCAGGCTGGCCACCTCGTCGGCCGACTGCGCCCGCATCTCCGCGGCGAGCTCGCGCCGTAGCTGCGTCTCGATCGACAGCTCGTATTCGCGGCGCGCGGAGATCTCCCGGTCTAGTTGCAGGTCGTAGACCAGCTTGAGGTCGCGGGTCTTCGCCTGGTCGACGTCGGACTGGCGGCGGTAGATGAACGACACGAACGCGGCGACCACCGCGGCCCACAGCGCGACGATGACCGCGAGCTTCAGCAACTCGACCCGATTGGTGAAGACCAGCGCCGAACTCGCCACGATCGCGAGGACCAGCAACGCCGTCAGGAGCAGCGATCCCGGCCTGCGGTGACCGCGGCGCGCGCGGGTTCCACGAGTCGGTTCGGTCATGGGCCGACTGTACCTGCGACGGGTCTCATCGGGTATTGCCCACACCGGCGATTCTCCTGGTCAGCCTGTTCCCGGCAGCCGCCCCGACACGCCGTCGGCATCCTCGGACGGGTCGTCCGGTGACTTGCAGCAATGCTCCAACCAGAGCGCGGCGAACACCAGCGCCAGCGCGCTGAGCACCGCGACCACCACCCCGGGGGCGTCCTCGCCCGCCACCTTGAGCTCCCCCCGCCTCGGCCACACGTAGGCCAGCACACTGGCCCAGAACCCGACGGCGACCGCCCCCACCCAGGCCGACGCCTTGGCGATCATGACGGCCCTGGCGACCGCGAGCGGATGCAGCCGGCCCGGCCCGTCGCCGATCTTGCCGTCGCCGATCCTGGCCCTCACGTGAAAGGCCCAGGCCGCCTCGACCACCGCGACCGCCAGCAGCGACACCCCGGTCCACGCGGTGATCGGCGGGAACCACCGGTACAGCAGGCTCACCGCCACGTAGCCGAGGACCGCGACGACGACGGCCGTCACCGCCAGATCGCGCCTGCGCGTCGGGCCCACCTCAGCGCACCAGGGCCGCGTCGACCGGACGGACGCCGTCGCGCTCGGCCGCGTCGAGCTCGGCGAGCAGGTCGGCCACGGGTCGCGGGGCGCCGTGCCGGGTCAGTGTCGCCGTCGCGTCGACCGCCAGCCACGGCACCAGGACGAACGCCCGCTGATGGGCGTGCGGGTGCGGCAGGGTCAACTCCTCGTCGGCGCTGAGCACCTCGTGCTCGCCGTCGCGGCAGGTGATCAGGTCGACGTCGAGGGTCCGCGGCCCCCACCGCCGTTCGCGACGACGGTCGGCGGCCCGCTCGAATTCCCACCCCCGGTGCAGCCAGCCGCGGCAGTCCAGCGCCGGGTCGGTCGCGAGCACGACGGCGTTGAGGAACGGTCCCTGCTCGACGCCGCCCCACGCGTCGGTCTCGTACACCGGCGACACGGCCACCACCGCGCGCCCGAGGCCGTCGACCACCGACTGCAGATGTCCGAGCCGGTCACCGAGGTTGGAGCCGATCGACAGCACGACCTCAGTCATCGCGCACCCCGCGCCCGCGTCGCGACCGCCGCGCCACCACCGCCACGTCGGAGAACACCAGCGGGATCGGGGCATCCGGCTTGTGCACGGTGACCTCGACGGCGTGCAGCCGCTCGTCGTCCATGACGGCGTCGGCGATCTCGGCGGCGACGGTCTCGATGAGGTTGCGCGGGGGTCCCGCCACGATGGCCGCGGCCCGCTGGGCGAGCGCGCCGTAGTCGACGGTGTCGGCCAGGTCGTCACTCGCGGCCGCCGCGGCCAGGTCGATCCACACCGTGACGTCGACGACGAAGTCCTGACCGTCGCGCCGCTCGTGGTCGAACACACCGTGGTGGCCGCGAACGACCAAGCCGCGCAACTCGATTCGATCAGCCACCCTCACCCTCCCAGGTGGGTGCCGCCTCCCAGGCCTCCACGACCCGCAGCGCGTCGACCGACGCGCCGACGTCGTGCACGCGCACACCCCACGTGCCGTGCATCATCGCCAGCGCCGAGATCACCGCGGTCGCGGTCTCCCTGCCGGCCGGCGGCCGCAGCTCGCCGTCGGCGTCGGCCAGCAGCGCCCCGAGGAACCGCTTCCTGGACGCGCCGATGAGCACCGGGAAGCCCGTGTCGACGAACTCCGGCAGCGCGGCGAGCAGCGTCCAATTGTGTTCGGCCGACTTCGCGAAGCCCAGGCCGGGATCGATGATGAGGTTCGCCGGATCGACGCCCGCGGCGACGGCGGCGTCCACGCCGGCCAGTAGCTCGTCGCGGACGTCGGCCACCACGTCGTGGTACTCGGGCACCTGGTGCGGCCGATCGGCGTGGACCGAGCGCCAGTGCATGAGGATCCAGGGCACGCCGGCTTCGGCGACGAGCGGCGCCATGTCCGGATCAGCCCGGCCGCCGGACACGTCGTTCACGATCGACGCGCCGCTCTCCAGCGCCACCCGGGCGACCGCACTGTGCATCGTGTCGATGCTGACCGTAATGCCTTGGGCGGCAAGGGCTTCGATGACCGGAACGACCCTGGCGGTCTCGACGGTCGGCTCGACACGGGTCGCGCCGGGCCGGGTCGACTCGCCGCCGACGTCGACGATCGCCGCACCGGCGGCCGCGAGTGCCATGCCGTGGGCGATCGCGCGGTCGGGGTCGAGATACTGGCCGCCGTCGGAGAAGGAGTCGCCGGTGACGTTCACGACGCCCATCACCTGCACGCGCGTCCTGGGTGGGACCTTCGGGCTGTACGTCACTTGCGCAGGATGAGATCCAGCGCCTCGGCACGCGATGCCTTGTCGGTCTTGAACTGCCCACGCACCGCCGACGTCGTGGTGGTGGCGCCCGGCTTGCGGATGCCGCGCATCGCCATGCAGAGGTGCTCGGCCTCGATGACGACGATGACGCCGCGCGGATCGAGCTTGCGCATCAGGGCGTCGGCGACCTGCCCGGTCAGCCGCTCCTGCACCTGCGGGCGCTTGGCGTACATGTCGACGACGCGCGCCAGCTTCGACAGGCCGGTCACGCGGCCGTCCTTGCCGGGGATGTAGCCCACGTGCGCGACCCCGTGGAACGCGACGAGGTGGTGCTCGCACGTCGAGTACATCGGAATGTCCTTGACCAGGACCAGTTCGTCGTGCTGCTCGTCGAACGTCGTGTTGAGCACGTCGTCCGGGTCGAGGTAGAGCCCCGCGAACATCTCCTTGTACGCCCGGGCCACGCGCGCCGGGGTGTCGAGCAGACCCTGGCGGTCGGGGTCCTCGCCGATGGCGTAGAGCAGTTCCCGAACGGCCTTCTCCGCACGCGGCTGATCGAATTCGGCGGGAACGAAAGCGGCGGAGCCGGGCGCGAGGGAGCCGGGCTTCGTCATCGGGGCCTCCTGTGGGTCAGCCGTGGTCCGGCGGCATCTGCCGGTCGTCGCGGCGCGGGTCGTGGCCCTGATTGTCCTCGCGCGGATTCGGCCCCTGCGGCGGGTATGGCTGATACGGCGGCGGGCCGGGCTGATACGGCGGCGGGTAGCCGCCCTGCTGGGGTGCCGGACCCCAGGCCGACGGCGGCGGTGGCGGCGGATACTGGCCGGGGCCCTGGGGCGGCCAGCCCGGCGCGTGCCACCCCGCGGGCGCCCCGTAGTTCGGCGGCACCGGGCCGGGAGCGCCGTTCGCTCCGTTCGTCGGCGCGCCGCCCACGTGCGCCGGATTGCCGTTGGTGCCGTTGCCATTTCCGTTGGCGCCGTTGCCATGTGAGCCGTTGCCGTTGGCGCCGTAGCTGCCGTTGCGCGCCTCGGCCGCCTTGCTGGCCGCGGCGATGGCGGCCTTGAACGCCGGCTCCTGCGTCGGCGGGGGCCACGGCTCCCCGCGCTCGATCGCCAGCTCGCCCGGCGTCTTGATCGGCGGCTTGTCCGACGGCACCCGGCCGCCGAAGTCGTCGAACATGGTCAGTCGGGGCCGCTTCTTCACGTCGGCGAAGATGGCCGTCAGCTCGGCTCGGTGCAGCGTCTCCTTCTCGAGCAGCTCGCCGGCCAGCGTGTCGAGGACGTCGCGATACTCGGTGAGCACCTCCCACGCCTCGGTGTGGGCGGCCTCGATGAGCTTGCGCACCTCGTCGTCGATGATCTGGGCGACCTCGTGGCTGTAGTCGGCCTGGGTGCCCATCGACCGGCCGAGGAACGGATCGCCGTGCTCGGTGCCGTAGCGGACGGCGCCGAGCTTGGCGCTCATGCCGTACTCGGTGACCATGGCCCGCGCGATCTTGGTGGCCTGGTCGATGTCGGAGGACGCCCCCGTGGTCGGCTCGCGGAAGACCAGTTCCTCGGCCGCCCGGCCACCCATCGCGAAGACCAGGCGCGCGATCATCTCCGAGCGCGTCATCAGACCCTTGTCGTCCTCGGGCACCGACATCGCGTGGCCGCCGGTGCGTCCGCGCGCCAGGATCGTCACCTTGTAGATCGGCTCGATGTCGGGCATCGCCCAGGCCGCCAGGGTGTGGCCGCCCTCGTGATAGGCGGTGATCTTCTTCTCGAGCTCGCTGATGATGCGGCCCTTGCGGCGGGGTCCGCCGACGACGCGGTCGACGGCCTCCTCGAGCGCGGCGCCGGTGATGATGGTGCCGTTCTCGCGCGCGGTGAGCAGGGCCGACTCGTTGATCACGTTGGCGAGGTCGGCGCCGGACATGCCGACGGTGCGCTTGGCGAGACCGTCGAGGTCGGCGTCGGGGGCGATCGGCTTGCCCGCGGAGTGGACCTTCAGCACGGCGCGGCGGCCCGCCAGATCGGGGCTCGACACCGGGATCTGGCGGTCGAAGCGGCCGGGGCGCAGCAGCGCGGGGTCGAGGATGTCGGGCCGGTTGGTCGCGGCGATCAGGATGACGCCCTGGCGTTCGCCGAAGCCGTCCATCTCCACCAGCAGCTGGTTCAGCGTCTGCTCGCGCTCGTCGTGGCCGCCGCCGAGGCCGGCGCCACGCTGACGTCCGACGGCGTCGATCTCGTCGACGAAGATGATGCACGGGCTGTTCTGCTTGGCCTGCTCGAACAGGTCGCGCACCCGGGAGGCGCCGACGCCGACGAACATCTCGACGAAGTCCGAACCGGAGATCGTGAAGAACGGCACACCCGCCTCGCCCGCGACGGCCCTGGCCAGCAATGTCTTGCCGGTACCGGGTGGGCCGTAGAGCAGCACGCCCTTGGGGATCTTGGCGCCCAGCGCCTGGTAGCGCGTCGGGTTCTGCAGGAAGTCCTTGATCTCGTAGAGCTCCTCGACCGCCTCGTCCACGCCCGCGACGTCGGCGAACGTGGTCTTGGGCATGTCCTTGGACAGCTGCTTGGCGCGCGACTTGCCGAAGCCGAAGCCCATCCGGCCGCCGCCGCCCTGCATGCGGGAGAACATCACGAACAGACCGACGAGCAGCAGTAGCGGGAGCAGGTACAGCAGCAGCGATCCGAAGACGTTGTCCTGCTTGACGACGGTGTTGGTCTTGACGTTCTTCGCACTCAGCGCGTTGAACAGGTCGACGCCGTACCCCGTCGGGTACTTCGTGATGACCTGCGACTTGCCGTCGGTGTCACCGTTGCCGTTCTTCAGATCGAGGCGCAGTTGCTGTTCGCGGTCGTCGATCTGGGCGGACTTCACGTTGTCGGCGTTGATCTGTCCCATCGCCACCGAGGTGTCCACGGGCGCGTAATTGCGCGTGTCATCGCTGAAGAAGAAGAAAAACCAACCCACTAGCAGCACCACCGCGATCACGGTGAGGGTGCGGATGACGTTCTTTCGGTTCATTCGTTGTCTCTGGCCAGCGGGTCTGCGAGGAGAATCGCGACGGCCACGTCCTTCCGAGGTGCGCAGGTTGAGTTCGTTCAGGCTACCGCTAGACCAACGACCGGAGGTTCCCGACGGGTGAACGGCACCCTGCTCGACGTCCGCTCCACGTCCTCGCCGAGGGCCGGTCGTGACGTTTAGGGTGCTCCCCATGCCCACGCCACCCTCGACGTCCGTCCGCACCGTCGGCCGCACGGTCGCCGCGGCCGCGATCGCCCTCTTCGTCGTCGCCGGGTGCGATACGTCGTCGTCGGCGCCGAGCCCGGTCCCCGGCACCACCGCGCCGCGACAGGTGACCGTCGTCGGCGAGGGCAAGGTCGACGGCACGCCGGACACCCTGACCATCGGCCTGTCGATCGCCGCCACCGCACCCGACGCGATCGGTGCGTCCAACCTGGCCAGCAGCCGCATCGCCGCGGTGACCGACGCCATCGCCGGTCAGGGCGTCGACCGCAAGGACGTGGCCACCACGTCGGTCACCCTGCAACCGCAGTACGGGCAGGACGGCACGACGATCGTCGGCTACCAGTCGAGCAACTCCGTCGACGTGAAGGTGCGACGGGTGGACACCGGACCCCAGGTGCTCGGGGCGATCACCACCGCGGGCGGTGACGCCACCCGCATCGACTCGGTGACGTATTCGATCGAGGACGACTCGCAGTACGTGCGGGATGCCCGCCAGCGCGCCTTCGACGACGCCAGGAACCGGGCTCAGCAGTACGCGCAGCTGTCGGGGCTGAGCCTCGGCAAGGTCCTGTCGATCTCGGAGACCGGTAGCGGCGCGCCACCCCCCACGCCGCTGCCCCGCGTCGACGCGCGGGCCGCGGCCGTCCCGCTGTCACCCGGTCAGCAGACCGTCGGCTTCTCGGTGACCGTGGTGTGGGAGCTGACCTAACGGCTAGGCGCCCTCGTACACCTTCGGATCCAGCGTGCCGATGTAGGGCAGGTCGCGGTAGCGCTCGGCGTAGTCCAGGCCGTAGCCCACGACGAATTCGTTCGGGATGTCGAAACCGCACCAGGTGATCTCGACGTCGGCGCGGATCGCCTCGGGCTTGCGCAGCAGCGTGCACACCTGCAGCGAGCGGGGATGGCGCGTCGCGAGGTTGCGCAGCAGCCAGGACAGCGTGAGACCGGAGTCGACGATGTCCTCCACGATCAGCACGTCGCGGTCGTGGATGTCGCGGTCGAGGTCCTTGAGGATGCGGACCACCCCCGACGACGACGTCGACGAGCCGTACGAGCTGACCGCCATGAACTCCAGCTGCGTCGGCAGCGGGATCGCCCTCGCGAGGTCGGTGACGAACATGACCGCCCCCTTGAGGACGGTCACCAGCAACAGGTCGTCGCGGCCGTCGCCCTCCTCGCGCCGGTAGTGGGCGCCGACCTCGGCGCCCAGCTCGGCGACGCGCGCCTGAACCTGGTCCTGGGAGAGGAGCACCGACTCGATGTCGCCGGGATACGGGTCCACGGCTGATGGCTCGGGCACGGCAACAGCGTGCCATGCCCGCGCGTCGGCGACCAACACGTGCCGCGCCGACCCGCGCTCACACCGGTTCGGTGCGCAGGACCAGGGCCGGGCCCGCGCGGTCGGCGAACAGCCGCTGCCGGCGCTCGGCTGATCCCACCGCGACCCCTCCGCGCCCGCGACGTTGCGCGGCCAACCGGTCCACCGCCCGGATCTGGCCGTCGGTCAGGCCGCCCGCGCCGCCGTCGAGCAGCCAGCGCCGGATGACCCGCCCGCGCAGCCCCGCGGGCAGCGCCGCCAGCTCGTGGGCGTCGAGGCGCGCCTCCCGGCCGGCGCCGGTCCGCAGCGTCGCCAGCGCGCGGTCGGCCAGCGCGTCGAGGGTGTCGGTGTCCTCGCGTAGCGCGACGGCCGTGCGGGCCAGCGCCTGCGCGACGCCGCCGCCGAGCACGTCCTCCAGCAGCGGGAGCACCTCGCCGCGCAGCCGGACCCGGGTGAACCTGGGGTCGGCGTTGTGCGGGTCCGACCACGGCAGCAGGCCCAGCTCCGCACACGCGGCGAGGGTGTCGGCGCGGCGCACGCCGAGCAGCGGCCGCCCCCACGGCGGGTCGTGCGGGCGCATGCCGGCGATCGAGCGGGCACCGGACCCGCGGCCCAGTCCGAGCAGCACGGTCTCGGCCTGGTCGTCGAGCGTGTGGGCCACCAGGACCGGCGCCCCGTCGCGGGCGCCGTCGAGGGCGGCGTAGCGCGCGGTCCGCGCCGCGGCCTCGGGCCCGCCCGTGCCGCCGACCTCGACGCGGAGCACCCGGGCGTCGACGCACCCCAGCCCGATCGCCTGCTCGCGGGCGGTGTCGGCCACCTCGGCGGAACCGGGCTGCAGGCCGTGGTCGACGACGAGCGCGACCGTGGGACGGCACGCCGCGGCGGCCGCCGTCAGCGCCAGCGAGTCCGCGCCCCCGGACAGGGCCACGCACCACCTCTCGGTGGCGGCGTGGTGCGCGGCGGCGAAGTCGTCGACCGCCGCGCGCACGATCGCTAGAGGACCCGGTCGATCCATCGCTGCGGCTCGTCGACTTCCGTTGGCAGCGGCAGGGTTTCGGGGCTCGTCCAGACCGTGTTGAAGGCGGCCGTGCCGACCGCGCCGACGACGTGGTCGACGAACGCCTTGCCGCGGGTGTACTGACTCATCTTGGCGTCGAAGCCCAGCAGCGCCCTGAGCACCCGCTGCAGCGGTGGCTGCCGGTGCCGGCGGCGCTCGTCGAACCGCCTGCGAATGGTGGCCACCGAGGGCACCACCTTCGGGCCGACGGCGTCCATCACGTGGTCGGCGTGACCCTCCAGCAGCGTGCCCAGCACCAGGAGCCGGTCCAGCGCCGCGCGCTGGGGCTCGGACTGCACGGCCCGCAGCAGCCCGACGATGCCCTCCGAATTCGATTGCGCCGCATGGCTGTTGGCGCTTCTCCTGGCCTTGACGAACTCCCCGAGCCGCGACACCACCTGGGTCAGGTCCTGTCCGCTGTCGTCGGTGACGACGGCCAGCGACTGCGACATGTGTTCGGCCAGCCACGGATTCGCGCGGAACTGCACGCGGTGGGTGACCTCGTGCAGGCACACCCACAGCCGGAAGTCGGCCGGTGAGACCCGCAGCTGGCGCTCGACGGCGATCACGTTGGGATACACCAGCAGCAGCTCTCCCCGGGGAGCGGCGAACGGGTCGTACTGGCCGAGGATGCCGGAGGACACGAACGCCAGCACCGCACCGGTCTGCGCGCCCGTGACCCGGCGCGCGATGCGCCCGCCGGAGACACCGTCGCGCGTGCCGCCGGTCATGACGCGCATGGATTCGGTTGCCGCCCTTACCCATTCGACCCTGTCGACGATGCGCGCCTCGGTGACCTCGGCACCCTCGCTGAGACCCGCGACGTCGCGGACGGGCTCCTCGGCGCGGCGCGCGGCATCCGCGAGCTCCTCGATCGCCTGGTTGCGGGTGTAGTCGGTGACGGGCGGGGCGGGCCTGACGAGCTTGGCGCCGACGGTGGCCGCGAAGTCCCAGTCGACCGTGCGGCCGACGGTCACCGGCGAGGCCGGGCTCACGCGGCACACCCGCAGCCGTGCAGCGCCGAGGCCACCGCGTCGATCGCGGTGCGGCCCGTCGGGCCTGCGGAGTTGGAGATCAACGCGAACGTCAGCACCCGGCCGCTGGCGTCGGTGAGGAAACCGGCCAGGGCATTGGTCGCGGTGAGCGACCCGGTCTTGGCCCGCAGCAGGCCCAGCGTCGCGCGGCCCGCGTCGGTGTCGAGGAAGCGGTTCGACAGCGTGCCGCTGCCGCCGGCGATCGGGAGCAGGTCGACGAGCGGTCGCAGATCGTGGTCACCGTCGAGTTCGTCGTCGGCGGCCGCCGCGGCGATCACCCCGTCGAGCGTGTCGGCCGTCAGCCGGTCGTTCACCGACAGCCCGCTGGAGTCGACGAGGGTGGCCCCGGCGGTGTCGATGCCCGCCTTGCCGAGCTGGCCGAGCACCGCCTGCACCGCGCCGTCGAAGCTCTGCGGCTTGCCGACGGCGGCGGCCACCTCGCGTCCGGTCGACTCGGCCATGACGTTGTCGGACTCGCTCATCAGCTGGCGGAGGCGTTCGATCAGCGGGGGTGACT
The DNA here is from genome assembly GCF_010729665.1 of Mycolicibacterium madagascariense. Lineage (NCBI taxonomy): Bacteria > Bacillati > Actinomycetota > Actinomycetes > Mycobacteriales > Mycobacteriaceae > Mycobacterium > Mycolicibacterium madagascariense. Next base: position 5,151,835 of record NZ_AP022610.1, read on the forward strand.
GCACCGCGGCGATCTGCTGCCCCTGCACGGGCGCGCTCGACATCGTGACGGCGGCGGGGTTGACCCCGAGGGCCACCGCGAGGGCTCGGCCCGCGTCCAGCGCGGGCGTCCGCGACCGCGCCGAGTCGACGCTGACGGGCTGGGTGCGGCCGCCGTCGAGCATGACGGCCTCCATAGGCGCGATGTCCCCGCCGTCGATGTCGACGGGATCCCAGCCGGGGGCCAACGTCGGTCCGCTGTAGGCGCTCGCGTCGACCTGCACCGACTTCGGGGTGATGCCGGACCGGCGCACCTGGTCGGCGAGGTCGCTGATGCGGGCGGCACCGCGGTACCAGGTGTCGGTGCCCGGTGGGGCCGCCGACAGCGTCGGGTCTCCGCCGCCCTTGAGGACGACCAGGCCCGGCGACGCGGTCTGATCCGGCGCGATCACCGTCGTGGTGAGGCGCGCGTCGCGGTCCAGGGTCAGCAGCGCCGCCGCCGTCGTCAGCACCTTGTTCGTCGACGCCGGCTGCATGGGAACGTTCCCGCCCTGCGACCACAGCTCGCGGCCCGTCACGCCGTCGGTGACCCGGCCCGTCATCGCCCCCAGATCCGGGTTCGCGACGAACGGCGCCAACGTCGCCGCCAGCACCGCCGGGGTGGGCGAAGGCGCCGAGTCGGCCAGCGGCGTCAGGGCCGGTCGGACGGTGGGCGGGGCGGGTCGCGCCGCCACGCTCGCAGTCGGCGAGGCGGCGGGGCTGGTGCCGCTCGAGGTGGCCACCGCGCCGACGGCGACGACCGCGGCCACCGCGAGCAGCACCACGACGCCGACCCACACGTGCGTGGATCGCCGCCACCGAGTGGGACGCGGGATTCCGATGGTCGCTCTCCTGATCCGTGGTTGGCCGAGCCGACCCGTACCGAGCCCGCAAGGGAAGGGTAATCGCTCGTCTATGGTGGACCGCGTCGTCAGCCGACGACCCCAGGATGCTTTGCGGACGTGAAGGAGTCGCGGCGGTGCAGTTCGACGTCGTCATCGAGATCCCGAAGGGGTCGCGCAACAAGTACGAGGTGGACCACGAGACCGGTCGGGTCAAGCTGGACCGCTACCTCTACACGGCGTTCGGCTACCCCGCCGACTACGGCTTCTTCGAGAACACCCTCGGCGAGGACGGCGACCCGCTGGACGCCCTGGTGCTGCTGCCCGAGTCGGTGTTCCCCGGCTGCGTCGTCGAGGCCAGGCCCGTCGCGATGTTCAAGATGACCGACGAGGCAGGCGGCGACGACAAGCTGCTGTGCGTGCCCGCGGGCGACCCGCGGTGGGACCACGTGCAGGATCTGGCCGACGTGCCCCCGTTCGAACTCGAGGCCATCAAGCACTTCTTCGTCCACTACAAGGACCTCGAGCCCGGCAAGTTCGTCAAGGCCGCCGACTGGGCGGGCCGCGAGGAGGCCGAGGCCGAGCTCCAGCGATCGATCGAGCGGTTCGGCTCCTCCGGGCACTGATCCCGGGTGATTTAGCACGCCCGTAACACGGGGTAACCCGCTCGTGCCATCGGCTGGCCATCCTGAGAACGTGCTGTTGCATCAGGGGATCGGGCTGGAGGCGTTCAACGCGCTCCCCGAGCGCAAGGCCGTCCACGCCCTGTTCGAGTGCTGCAACAGCGTGACCATGGCCCGCCACCTGGCACGGGGCCGGCCCTACGACAGCCACGCCGCGCTGTTCCGGCGGGCCGACGCGCTGCTGTTCGCCCTTCCCGAGCCCGCGGTCGACCAGATCCTGGACGCCTGCCCCGACGTCGGCAAGCGCCCGCGCAGCGAGAAGTCGCAGGCCGAGCAGTGCGCCCTGTGGGACGACGACGCCGCGGTGATGGCGCAGCTCGCACAGTCCGCGCGCACCTACGCCGACACCTTCGGCTTCGGCTTCGTGATGTTCGTCGGCGGTCTGGACGCCAAGACCGTGCTCACCAACATCGACGACCGGCTGCACCACGACCTGGAAACCGAACGCAAGGTCCTGCGCAACGAATTGGCCAAGATCAACCGCTCCCGGCTGGAGCGCATGCTGGGTCCCGAGGGCGGCTACCAGAACTGGTGACGCGGCCGCCGTCGCCTAGGCTCCTGTGAGTGAGCACCCCGTCTGAGAAGAACCGATCGCAGTCGCGTTTCCTGTCCCTTCCCGACCTCGCCGCGCGGTCGGCCGGCGGTGCCGTCCTGTGGGCGAACGACGAGTTGTTCGCCGAGAAGGAGAACCTGATCACGCCGGGGTCCGCGGAGTTCCGGCCGGCGACCTTCGGCCACAAGGGCCAGGTCTACGACGGGTGGGAGACCCGCAGGCGCCGCGACCTCGGACCCGATGCCGCCGACGCGGCGATCGTCCGACTCGGGGTCGCGGGCATCGTCCGCGGCGTCGTGGTCGACACGGCCTGGTTCACCGGCAACTACCCGCCCCAGATCTCGGTGGAGGCCGCGTTCGTCGACGGCTACCCGTCGGTCGAGGACCTCGTCGAGAAGACGCAGTGGACGACGCTGGTGGAGCGCACCGGCGTCAACGGCGACACCCGCAACCCGTTCCCCGTCGACTCCCCGCGGCGCTGGTCGCACGTGCGGTTGTCGATCTATCCCGACGGCGGCGTGGCACGCTTCCGCGTCCACGGCGAGGGCGTGCTGAACCCGGACTTCGCCGACGGCATGACGATCGACCTGGCGGCACTGGAGAACGGAGGCCGAATCACGGCCTGCTCCAACATGTTCTACAGCTCGCCCAACAACCTCCTGCTGCCGGGGACTGCGCGGACGATGGGTGACGGCTGGGAGACCTCGCGACGCCGCGACGCCGGAAACGACTGGGTCGAGGTGCATCTGGCGGGCCGTGGCACGCTGAACGCCGCCGAACTCGACACGTCCTACTTCGTCGGCAACGCCCCCGGCGTCGGCCGCCTCTCCGGACGCGACGGCAATGGCGACTGGTTCGAGCTGCTGCCGCCGACCGACCTGCTGCCCGACACCCGGCACCGCTTCCTGATCCGCGACGAGCGCCCGATCACCGACGCCCGGCTCGACATCCACCCCGACGGAGGCATGGCCCGGCTGCGGTTGTTCGGCAGCCTCACCGCCGACGGGCTGCAGGGCATCCGCGAGAGCTGGGACGCCAGCGCCTGATTGGCGGACCTAGGTCCTCACCAGTCCGGCCAGATGCGCGCCGATGGGCAGGGCGGCGGTCGCCGCGGGCGACGGTGAGTTGAGCACGTGCACCATCCTGGCGGTGCGTTCGATGACGAAGTCGTGCACCAGCGTGCCGTCCCTGCGCACGGCCTGGGCCCGGATGCCCGCCTCATACGGCAGCAGATCGGACGTCGTCAAAGCCGGTGCGTACTTGCGGCATTCGCGCAAGTAGCGGCGCTTGAAGAGCGAGTTGCCGATCTCGGTGACGCCGAGCCGGACGTTGGCCCTGGCCACCCGCCACAACCCGGGAAAGGCCGCCATTCTCGCCACGTCCCGCGGGTCGACGGAGAACTTCGGATAACCCTCGCGGGCCAGCCCGAGCACGGCACTCGGTCCCACGGTGATGCGGCCGTCGATGGTGGGGCTCAGGTGCACCCCGAGGAACGGCAACTCGGGATCGGGTACCGGATAGATCAGTCTGCGCACGAAACCCGAACGCGTGGAGGGTAATTGAAAGTACTCACCGCGGAAGGGGACGATCTGCACGTCGATGGGGACACCGGCCATCTCGGCCAGCCGGTCGGCCTGCAGACCACCGCACACCACCAGCCGGTCGCAACTCACCGTCGCCGATGACGTCGAAACTCGCACTCCCGCACTGTCTTCGACGATCCCCACCACCCGCTGACCGGTGCGCACCGCACCCCCGGCCGCGACGATCAGGTCGGCGAGGCGACGGGCCACCTGCCGGTAGTCGACGATGCCGGTGCGCGGCAGATGCAGCGCGCCCAGGCCCGTCACGTTCGGCTCGAACTCGATCAGTTCGGCGCGGCTCAGCCGTCGGCACTCGATGCCGTTGACCGCGGCGCGCTCCCGTAGCGCGGTCATGCGGTCCAGTTCGGCGGGCGTCGTCGCGACGATCAGTTTGCCGCACTCGTCGAAGGCGATGCCGTGCTGCGCGCAGAACTCCTTGGTCGCACGCTCCCCCGCCCGGCAGAACCTCGCCTTGAGGCTGCCCGGCTCGTAGTAGATGCCGGAGTGGATGACGCCGCTGTTGTGGCCGGTCTGGTGCGCGGCCGGCGACGTGGCCCCCTCCAGCACGACGACGGACGCGTCCGGTTCGGCAAGCAGCAGGTGGTGTGCCGTCGACAGGCCGACGATGCCTGCCCCGATGACGCAGTACCGGAAGCGTTCCATTGCCTCGCACTGTACAAACCCGTCGTAGCGTGGACGACATCATGAGCACTCCACCCCGCAGTCGCACCGTCCTTCGAGTCGGACCGCTCAAGGACTCGCTGGAACGCACCCTCGCCGAGGACTACGGCGCCTACGTCCTGCCCTCCGAGCCCGCCGAGCGCGAGGCGTTCCTGGCGTCGCACGGCGCCGAGATCACCGCGGCCGTCACGTCGGGACGCACCGGGGTCGACGCCGCCCTGCTGTCCGCGCTGCCGAATCTCGGGGCGATCGTGAACTTCGGGGTGGGCTACGACACCACCGACGTCGACGCCGCCGCGGCGAGGGGGGTCGGCGTCAGCAACACCCCCGACGTGTTGACCGACTGCGTGGCCGACACCGCGGTGGGACTGCTGATCGACGTGATGCGCGGATTCTCGGCCGCCGACCGCTACGTCCGCGCCGGGCGCTGGGTCACCGACGGCGACTATCCACTAACCCACCGGGTGAGCGGCAGGCGTGTCGGCATCATCGGGCTCGGCCGCATCGGATCGGCGATTGCCAAGCGGCTCAACGCCTTTGGCTGCGTCATCTCCTACCACAACCGCCACCGCAAGCCCGACGCGCCGTATGAGTACGCCGAGTCGCCCGTCGAGCTGGCCCGCGGCGTCGACGTCCTGGTGATCGCGGCCGCCGGCGGCAGCGGCACCGAGCACCTGGTCGACGCCGACGTCATCGCCGCACTCGGCCCGTCGGGCTACCTCGTCAACATCGCCCGCGGCAGCGTCGTCGACCAGGCCGCGCTGATCGACGCCCTGTCCGACGGCAGACTGGCCGGGGCCGGGCTCGACGTGTTCGCCGACGAGCCCCACGTGCCCGCCGAATTGATCGCGATGGACCACGTGGTGCTGCTACCGCACGTGGGGAGCGCCACGGTCGAGACGCGGGCGGCCATGGAGGAGCTGACGCTGCGCAACCTCGACGAATTCCTCGCCACGGGACGCCTGGTGACGCCCGTCGTGCCGCCCGGCTCGCCGTGACGTCCAGCTAGGCCGTCTTCCTCCCGCGCAGCGCCAACCGCGCCAGCACGTCGTACCCCAGCCCGCGCAGGTCCACCCGACCCGGGCCCGAGATCAGGGTCACCCCGTCGGCGACCCCCGCCGCACCGATGTCGGCGATCAACCCGGTCAGCCCGTCGACGGTGCCCGCATACCGCAGCGTGCCGTCGTCGATCGCGGCGAGGTCGCGCACGGAGTGGAAGTCGGGCGCCACCGCGACCGTGACGTCGAGGATCACCTCGGCGTCGGGCCGCTCGGAGCGAATCCGGTGGCGCCCGCGCTGGGCGCGCTGCAGGTCCGGGGCCACCAGGCGCACCGCATCACCGCCGGCGTCACCCCCGGAGGTCAGTTCACTCCAGTCGCCGTCAGCGCCGTCCACCACGAATAGCCGCACGCCGGGGACGGTACGCGCGCCGACGCCGACCCGCGATGGTTGCAATCACGCGGAATCCAGGGCGATGAACCCCGTGCGGCGCTGCCGGGCGGCCGATGCCGGGTTAGTAGTTTGTAGTCGTGACGACGGACCCACGCCCGGACATTCCCGCGCAGTACCTGTCGTCGCCGTCCGCGCCACCAGCGCGCACGCTGATCGACGTCCTGCAGGCCACCGCTGCGCGCTACCCCGACGCCCCCGCCCTCGACGACGGCGAGGTGCAGCTGACCTACGCCGAGCTGATCGCCGACATCGACGAGAGCGTGGCGTGGCTGGCCGCCCGCGGCATCGGCCGCGGCGACCGCATCGGCATCCGGATGCCGTCGGGCAGCTACGCCCTCTACGTCGCGATCCTGGCGGCGCTCGCCGTCGGCGCGGCCTACGTCCCGGTGGACGCCGACGACCCGCAGGAGCGCGCCGACCTGGTGTTCGGCGAGGCCCAGGTCGTGGCGATCATCACCGAGCTCGGGCTCGTCCGCGGGCCCGGTTCGTCGCGCGGCTGGCGCGCGGGGCCGCCGATGATCCGCGACGACGCGTGGATCATCTTCACCTCGGGGTCCACCGGCACGCCGAAGGGCGTGGCGGTGACCCATCGCAACGCGGCCGCCTTCGTCGACGCCGAGGCTCAGATCTTCTTGCAGGACAACCCGATTGGGCCCGGCGACCGAGTCCTCGCCGGGCTGTCGGTGGCGTTCGACGCGTCGTGTGAGGAGATGTGGCTGGCATGGCGCCACGGCGCCTGCCTGGTGCCCGCTCCGCGCTCGCTGGTGCGCAGCGGCATGGATCTGGGCCCGTGGCTGGTGTCGCGCGACATCACGGTGGTCTCGACGGTGCCGACGCTCGCGGCGCTGTGGCCCGCCGAGGCGCTCGAAGCGGTGCGGCTCTTGATCTTTGGCGGAGAGGCCTGCCCGCCCGAGCTCGCCGAGCGACTCGCCGTCGAGGGTCGCGAAGTCTGGAACACCTACGGACCCACCGAGGCCACCGTCGTGGCGTGCCTGGCCCGGCTGCGCGGGGGGCCGGTCAGCATCGGCCTGCCGCTGCCCGGGTGGGACCTCGCCGTGGTCGACAAGGAGGGCCACCCGGTGCCGGTGGGCGACGTCGGCGAGCTGGTGATCGGCGGCGTCGGGCTGGCCCGCTACCTCGACGCGGACAAGGACGCCGAGAAGTACGCGCCGATGCCGACCTTGGGCTGGTCGCGGGCCTACCGCAGCGGCGACCTCGTCCGGCTGGAGCGCGACGGGCTGTACTTCCAGGGCCGCGCCGACGATCAGGTGAAGGTCGGCGGCAGGCGCATCGAGCTCGGCGAGGTCGACTCGGCGCTCGTCCACCTGCCCGGCGTCAGCGGCGGCGCGGCGGCCGTGCGCCGGACCGCCAGCGGCACCCCCCTGCTGGTCGGATACGTCGCGAGCGCCGACCCCGACTTCGACCTCGCCGCGGCCCGCAAGCATCTCGCCGAGTCCCTGCCCGCCGCGCTGGTGCCGCGGTTGGTGCTGCTCGACGAGCTGCCGACGCGGACGTCGGGCAAGGTCGACCGCGACGCGCTGCCATGGCCCCTGCCGGACTCCGCCACCGAGGACGGTCCCGAGCTGGGCGGCACCACGGGGTGGCTGGCCGGTCTCTGGCGCGACGTCCTCGCCACCCCGGTCGGTGGGCCCGAGGAGGACTTCTTCGCCCTTGGCGGCGGTTCGCTGTCGGCGGCGCAGCTGGTGGCCGCGCTGCGGACCCGCTACCCCGAGGTGACGGTCGCCGACCTGTACGACCATCCCCGCCTCGGCTCGCTGGCCGGCTACCTCGACGAGCTCGACCCACCACCGGCCGTCGAGCCCAGGACCGTCGCCCCGGTGTCCCGGTTGACCGGGCTGGCGCAAACCCTCGCGTCCGTCCCGTTGGCCACGCTGGCGGGCATGCAGTGGGTGGTCTGGCTGGCGCTGCTGAACTACCTGGCGGCGGGGATCGTGCCGTGGGCCGTCCCGGTGAACGGATGGCTGCTGCTCGCCGGGTTCGTCCTGTTCGTCTCCCCGCTGGGCCGCATGGCCATCGCGGTGTTCGGCGCCCGCATCCTCGTCGGCAATCTCCAGCCGGGCACGTACCGGCGTGGCGGAGGCGTGCACCTGCGGGTGTGGCTCGCCGAGCGCCTCGGGGAGGCCAGCGGGGCCGAAAACCTCGCTGGCGCACCATGGTTGGTCTACTACGCCCGCGCGCTGGGCAACCGCGTCGGCAAGGGCGTGGATCTGCACTCGGCACCGCCCGTGACGGGCATGCTGACGCTGGGACACCGCTGCTCGATCGAACCGGAGGTCGACCTCACCGGGCACTGGATCGACGGCGACCTCTTCCACGTCGGTGAGATCACCGTCGGCAACGACGCCACCATCGGCGCGCGGACCACGCTGCTGCCCGGCTCCTCGGTCGGCAAGAACGCCGACGTCGCGCCGGGCTCGGGTGTGGTGGGCAAGGTCAAGGCGGGCCAGTACTGGAAGGGCTCGCCCGCCGTGAAGTCCGGCAAGGCCAGGCACCCGTGGCCCGACGAGCGGCCGGCCCGCGCCTCGGTCTGGGTGGCGATGTACGGCCTGACGTCCATCGCGCTCGGAGCGGTGCCGCTGGTCGCCCTCGGCGCCGGGCTCGCCGTCCTCGGGCTGGCGGTCCGCGGCACCGCCACGCTGGGCGGTGCGGTCGGGCCGGCGCTCGCCTGGACGCCGGTCGCGACCCTCGTCGCCGCGGTCGTCTACGCGGTGCTGACGGTCTTGGGGGTGCGCGCGCTGTCACTGGGACTGCGCGAGGGCTACCACCCGGTCCGCAGCCGGGTGGGCTGGCAGCTGTGGGCGACCGAACGGCTCATGGACGCCGCCCGCAACTATCTGTTCCCGATCTACGCCAGCCTGCTGACCCCGGCCTGGCTGCGGCTGCTGGGGGCGCGGGTCGGTGCGGGCACCGAGATCTCGACGGCGTTGCTGACGCCCAAGTTCACCGTCGTCGAGGACGGCGCGTTCCTCGCCGACGACACCATGGTCGCGTCCTACGAGCTGGGTGGCGGCTGGATCCACGTCGCCACCGCGACCGTCGGCAAGCGGGCGTTCCTCGGCAACTCGGGGATCACCCAGCCGGGCCGGCGCGTCCCCGACGACGGTCTCGTCGCGGTGCTCAGCGCCACGCCGCACAAGGCCAAGGCGGGCTCGTCGTGGCTGGGCAGTCCGCCGATCCGGCTGCGCAGGCAACCGACTGCGGCCGACGCGCTGCGCACGTTCCATCCGTCGCGCCAGCTGAAGGTCAAGCGCGGTCTCGTCGAGACGTGCCGACTGCTGCCGCTCATCATCACGTTCGCGATCGGGGTCGGCGTGCTGGCGAGCTTGGAGGCGCTGGCACGCGAACTCGGCTGGCTGGGCGCGTCGCTGCTCGGCGGCCTGGTGCTGTTGGCCGCCGGCGCGGTCGCGGGCACGGTCGCCGTCATCGCGAAGTGGCTATGGGTGGGGCGCATCCGCGCGGTGGAGCATCCGCTGTGGTCGTCGTTCGTCTGGCGCAACGAGGTGTCGGACACCTTCGTGGAAACCGTTGCGGCCCCGTGGTTTGCGCGCGCCGCGAGCGGAACCCCGGTGATGAACCTGTGGCTGCGGGCGCTCGGCGCGAGGATCGGACGCGGCGTCTGGTGCGAGACCTACTGGCTACCCGAGGCCGACCTCGTCACCGTGGGCGCGGGTGCGACGGTGAGCCGCGGCTGCGTCGTGCAGACCCACCTGTTCCACGACCGCATCATGCGGCTGGACACCGTGACGATCGACGAGGGCGCGACGCTCGGGCCGCACTGCGTGGCGCTGCCCGCCGCCCGCATCGGGGCGGGCGCGACCGTCGGGCCCGCGTCGCTGGTCATGCGCGGCGACGAGGTGCCCGCATCGTCGCGCTGGCAGGGCAACCCCATCGCACCGTGGGGACCCAAGCGCAAGAAGCGGGCCGGCTCGAACGCGAAGAACAAGAGCGCTGCGTGAGCCGGGATTCGAAGCGACCGGTCATCGACCCCTACCTCCCCGGCAACGGCAACTTCGGCTACCGGGTGTCGCGCTACGAACTCGACCTCGAGTACAAGGTGAACATCAACCGGCTGGCGGGGACCGCGACCATCACCGCGGTGACGCTGGCGTCGCTCTCGACGTTCAGCCTCGACCTGTCCGACGCGCTCGCGGTGTCCAAGGTGTCGGTCAACGGCCGCAGGCCCGCCCACTTCGCCCGCAGCAAGGGCAAACTCGACGTCACGCTGTCCGCGGCGCTGCCTGCCGGGGCGGCGCTGACGATCACCGTGCGCTACGCGGGCACCCCGAGGCCCATCCGGTCGCTGTGGGGTGACGTCGGCTTCGAGGAGCTCACCAGCGGCGCCCTCGTCGCGGGCCAGCCCAACGGCGCCGCCTCGTGGTTTCCGTGCGACGACCATCCCAGCAGCAAGGCGAGCTACCGCATCGCGATCGCCACCGAGAACCCCTACTACGCGCTGGCCAACGGCGAGCTGGTGTCGCGCCGCACCAGGGCCGCGATGACGACGTGGACCTACGAGCAGCCCGAGCCCACGTCGACCTACCTCGTCACGCTGCAGATCGGCGAATACCAGCAACACCGGTTGACGAAGTCGCCGGTCGTCATGAATGCCGTTCTGCCCCAACGACTCCGGCAGAACTTCGATCACGACTTCGGGCGCCAGCCGCAGATGATGAAGCTGTTCGTCAAACTGTTCGGGCCCTACCCGCTGTCGAACGGGTACACCGTCGTGGTGACCGACGACGATCTCGAGATTCCCCTTGAGGCCCAAGGCATTTCGATCTTCGGAGCGAACCACTGCGGCGGCAACCGCAGCGCCGAACGACTGATCGCGCACGAACTCGCGCACCAGTGGTTCGGCAACTCGGTCACCGTGCGGCGCTGGCGCGACATCTGGCTGCACGAGGGGTTCGCCTGCTACGCCGAATGGCTGTGGTCGGAGGACTCCGGCGGCCGCACCGCCGACGAGTTGGCCAAGCACTACCACCAGCGGCTGAGGCACTCGTCGCAGCACCTGCTGCTGGCCGACCCGGGGCCGCGCGACATGTTCGACGACCGGGTCTACAAGCGCGGCGCGCTCACCCTGCACGCGCTGCGCCGCACCATCGGCGACGACCGGTTCTTCGACCTGCTGCGGGACTGGACCGCGCGGCACCGGCACGCGACGGCCGTCACCGACGACTTCACCGGGCTGGCCGCCAACTACGCCGAGGAGTCCCTGCGGCCGCTGTGGCGGGCCTGGCTGTACTCGACGGACGTCCCCCACCCGTGACCGACGCGTCGACCGTCCCCAGTCAGGGACCGGTCACCCGGGGCAGCGTCGTGCGGGTCGGCGCGGCCACCGTGGTCAGCGCGCTGTGCGGCTACGCGGTGCTCTACCTGGCCGCCCGCGATCTCGCGCCGGCGGGCTTCTCGGTGTTCGCCGTGTTCTGGGGCGCCTTCGGGCTGCTGGCCGGGGCATCGAACGGGCTGCTGCAGGAGTCGACGCGCGAGGTCAGGCAGGCACTGCGCGCCCCGACGGCCGACGGCCCGCGCATCCACCCGATGTGGGTGGCAGCGCTGGTCGGCGTGCTCGCCGCGGTGGCCGTCACGGCGAGCGCTCCGCTGTGGTCGGGGCACGTCTTTGCCGACGCCCGGTGGCTCAGCGTCGGCCTGCTCAGCGCGGGCATCGCCGGGTTCTGCATGCACGCCACGCTGCTCGGCGTGCTGGCCGGGGCGAACGGGTGGAGCCAGTACGGGGCGCTCATCATGGGCGACGCGATCGGCCGGGTGTCCGTCGCGCTGGCCACGTTCCTCGTCGGCTGGCAGCTCGTCGGATACCTGTGGGCGACCGTGGCGGGGTCCATCGCCTGGCTCGTCGTCCTGCTGGCGTCCCCCACCGCGCGAGCCGCGGTCGCGCTGGCGACGCCGGGCACCATGGTGACGTTCCTGCGCGGAGCCTCGCACTCCATCGCGGCGGCGGGCGCCAGCGCGATCCTCGTCATGGGCTTCCCGGTGCTCCTCAAGGCCACCTCGGCCGATCTCGGCGCGACGGGCGGGGTGGTGATCCTCGCGGTGACGCTGACGCGGGCGCCGCTGCTGGTGCCCCTGACCGCGATGCAGGGCAACCTCATCGCCCACTTCGTCGACCAACGCGAGCGACGGCTGCGATCGCTGATCGCCCCGGTCGCGGCGCTGGCCGTACTCGGTGCGGCGGCCGTGCTCGTCGCGGGACTCGCGGGGCCGTGGTTGCTGCGCACCGCGTTCGGACCCGAGTACCAGGCCGGTGGCGCGCTGCTGGCCTGGTTCACGTTCGCCGCGGTGGCGATCGCGCTGCTGACGCTGACCGGTGCCGCCGCCGTCGCCGCGGCCCGACACCGCGCGTACGCGGCGGGCTGGGTCATCGCGACGGCGGCGTCGGTGTTGCTGCTTCTGCTGCCGCTACCCCTGGAGACCAGGACCGTGGTGGCGCTGCTGTGCGGCCCGCTCGTCGGAATCGCCGTCCACGTGGTGGCGCTGGCCCGGGCGCCCGGGGCGTGACCGGGTATCTTGTCGGCATCGACATGGGAACCCGCTCCGAGGATGCGTGGATCGTCATCCCCGCCTTCAACGAGGCGACCGTCATCTCCGACGTCGTCGCCGACGTCACGTCCGTGTTCGCCAACGTCGTCGTCGTCGACGACGGCAGCCGCGACGACACCGCCGACCGCGCGTGGCGCGCCGGCGCCCACGTCGTCCGCCACCCCGTCAATCTGGGCCAGGGCGCCGCGATCCAGACCGGCGTCGAGTACGCCCGCAGCCGCCCCGGCGCCGCGGTATTCGCGACGTTCGACGCCGACGGGCAGCACCGGGTGCAGGACGTCGTCCGAATGATCAAGCGACTGGTGACCGAGGACCTCGACATCGTGGTGGGCACCCGGTTCGCCGAAAGTGCGCCGGTGGGCATGCCCGTCCTGCGGCGGCTGCTGTTCCCGCTGATCGCCAAGCTCAGCCCCGCCAGTCGCCGACTCGGTCTGACCGACGCGCACAACGGCCTGCGCGTCTTCAACCGCACCGTCGCCGACGGCCTCAACCTCACGATGAACGGCATGGCCCACGCGAGCGAGATCGTCGCCGAGATCGTCGAACACGGGTGGCGTGTCGCCGAGGAACCCGTCGAGATCCTCTACACCGACTACTCGATGTCGAAGGGTCAACCGTTGGTCAACGGCGTCAACATCGTCTTCGACGGGTTGCTGCGAAAGAGGATGCGCCGATGAACTGGATTCAGGTCCTGCTGATCCTCGCGATCGTCACGCTGATGGTCTACCTGCTGCGGTCGCGGCGCAGCGCCCAGGCCAAGGCGTGGGTCAAGGTCGGCTACGTACTGTTCGTCGTCGCCGCCATCTATGCGATCGTGCGGCCCAACGACACCACGGTCGTGGCGAACTGGCTGGGCGTCGCCCGCGGCGCCGACCTGCTCGAGTACGCCCTGATCGTGGCGTTCCTGTTCACCACCATCAGCACCTACATGCGGTTCAAGGACCTCGAACTGCGGTACGCGCAGCTGGCCCGCGCCGTCGCCCTCGAGGGCGCCCGCACCCCCGCCGACGACTAGCGGCCGCTACGGGTTGGCGCGGAAGAACTCGACCGTGCGGGCGATGCCCCCGGTCAACCCGGTCTGCGGCGTCCAGCCCAGCACGTCGCGGGCCCGGCTGTTGTCCAGGCACGACCGTCGCAGATCGCCCAGCCGTGGCGGGGCCAGCTCCGGATCGTCGGGGGCGCCCGCGGCCGCGGCGATCGCGGTGTGCAACTGGCGCGTCGACGTCTCGATCCCGGTACCGACGTTGAACCGCTGCCCGCTGCCCGCCTCGCCGCCGGCGCGGACGAACGCGTCGACCACGTCGTCGACGAACACGTAGTCGCGGGTGTCGGAGCCGTCGCCGAAGATCTTGGTCGGTCTGCCCGACAGCAGGGACTTCGAGAAGATCGCGACGACGCCGGCCTCGCCGTGCGGATCCTGGCGCGGCCCATAGACGTTGGCGGGCGCGATGTGCGAGCAGTCGAGGTCGTACAGGTTGCGGAACATGTTGAGGTACACCTCGCCGCACACCTTGCTGGCCGCATAGGGCGACGCCGGGTTCACGGGAACGTCCTCGTTGGTCGGGAAGACCGGAGGCGTCCCGTACACCGACCCACCCGACGAGGTGTGCACGATCTTGCGCACCCCGCCGCGACGGGCGGCCTCCGCGAGGCGCACCGTGCCGACGACGTTGACGCTCGAGTCGAACTGCGCGTCGGTGACCGAACGGCTGACCGAGATCTGCGCGGCCAGGTGGAAGATGACCTCCGGCCGCGTCTCCTCGACCAGCCCGATGAGGTCGGCGTCGACGATGTCGGCCTTCGCCAACTCGTAGGTGTCGTGGCGCTCCGCGCCGACGATGTTGACGCTGTTGCCCGAGCTCAGGTCGTCGACGCCGATGACGACGTGCCCGTCTGCCAGCAGTCGGTCCGCCAGCGTCGATCCGATGAAGCCTGCCGCCCCGGTGACGAGTGTGCGCACGGGGTCACCATACCGACCCGTACAGTCGGCAACGGTGATTCGTCGGGCAGCAGCACAGCGACCTGGGGCGCGATGGGTCATCTGGGCGGCAGTTGCACTCGTCGCCGGGCAATTGGCCGTTCGGGCGGCGCTGGCGTTCGGCGGGTACTTCTACTGGGACGACCTGATTCTCATCGCCCGCGCGGGCACCCACGCCCTGTGGTCGCCGTCGTATCTGTTCGACGATCACGACGGCCACGTGATGCCCGCCGCCTTCCTCGTCGCGGGCGCGATCGCCAAGATCGCGCCGTTCGACTGGACCGGTCCCGCCATCAGCCTGGTGGTGCTGCAGCTCGTCGCGTCGCTGGCCCTGCTGCGGACGCTGGTCGTCATCCTGGGCTGGCGGCCCACGATGCTGGTGCCGCTGACGTTCGCGCTCTTCAGCCCGCTCGGGTTGCCCGCCTTCGCGTGGTGGGCCGCGGCGCTCAACGCGCTGCCCATGGTCGCGGCGCTGGCATGGGTGTGCGGCGACGCGATCCTGCTGGTGCGCACCGGCAACCAGCGGTACGCGATCAGCGGCACGCTCGTCTTCTTCGGTGGGCTGCTGTTCTTCGAGAAGGCCGCGGTCATCCCGTTCGTCGCCTTCGCGATCACCACGCTGCTGCTCTACGTCACCGGCGATCGCGGAGCATGGAAGACCGTGTGGCGCAACGGTAGTCGCCTGTGGCTCGCCTCCGGAGCGCTGACGGCGGCCTGGATCGCCCTGTACCTCGTGGTCGTCGACCAGGGCCGCTGGACGCTGGACCTGCGCATGACCGGCGAGCTACTGGTTCGATCGGTGACCCACGGCATCGTGCCCGCCCTGGTCGGTGGCCCGTGGCGGTGGGACCGCTGGGCGCCGTCGTCGCCGTGGGCGCTACCGCAGTGGCCCGTCATGGTCGTGGGCTGGCTGGTGCTGGCGGCGGTCGTCGCGGTGACGTTCGCGCGCAAGGAGCACGCGCGGCTGCTGTGGCTCGCGGCGGCCGGCTACGTCGTCGTCTGCCAGGTGCCGATCTACCTGATGCGGTCGTCGCGGTTCACCGCGATCGTGCTCGCGCAGACGCTGCGCTACCTCCCCGACCTGGCCGTGGTGCTGGCCCTGCTGGCGGCCGTGGCCCTGTGCGCACCCAACCGGGTGACCGCGCGCCGACTGGACGCGAGCCGGGCCAGGACGGCCGCCGTGGTGGCTTGCGTCGTGCTGTACCTCGTCAGCTGTGGCTACTCGACGGCCACGTTCATGACCAGCTGGCGCACCAATCCGACCCGGGCGTACCTGGACAACGTGCTTGCCAGCCTCGCCACCGCGAACGCCACCACCAAGGCGCCACTGCTCGACCAGGAGGTCGATCCGCTGATCCTGCAGCGCTTCGCCTGGCCCGACGACCTCTTCAGCCACGTCTTCGCCCTGGTGCGTGACAGACCCGAATTCAGCACCAGCACAACCGATTTGCGAACCTTCGACCGCAAGGGCCACCTGGTCGACGCCCAGGTCACCTGGGTCAGACACACGCTGCCGGGCCCGAATCCCCAGTGCGGCTACCTGGTTCAGCCCGACAAGCCCGTCCGGATGCCGCTCGACGGTCCGATGCTGCCGACCGAGTGGACCGCCGAGATCAATTACCTTGCCAACAGCGATGGTTCGATGACGTTCGCCCTGTCCGACGGCGACCAGACCAGGGTGCCGGTGCATCCTGGGTTGAACCGCGTGTTCGTCCGGCTGTCCGGCGCAGGCGATGCCGTGCTGGCGCGGGCCAACACGTCGGCGTTGTCGGTGTGCCTGGCGTCGGGCCCCGTCGGCTACGTCGCCCCGCCGTAGGCTCGGGCCATGACGAACTTGCGCGACGAAGGCCTGCGGGTCTTTCGAGAAATGCTTCCCGGCGTGCTCCCCGACGGGGACGTCGACTTCGGCGCCGACGGCTTCGCCCCCGAACTGCTGGACATCGGGGTCGAGAGCGTGTTCGGCAAGCTGTGGACGCGCGACGGGCTGAGCAGGCGCGAGCGCAGCCTGGTCACCCTCGGCATCCTCATCGCCCTGCGCGCCACCGACGAGCTGAGCGCCCACTTCCGGATCGCCCGCACCAACGGTCTGACCGACGACGAACTCGCCGAGGTGATCTACCACGCCAGCGGTTACGCCGGGTTCCCCGCCGCGGCCACCGCCAAGAACGTGGCGACGAAGGCGCTCGCGCAGGAGTGAGGCGGGGTCGCAGGCTTGGGGTCTTCGGTATGGTCCGAGCCGAAAGGCGTCATCATCTGTTGACGTCATCATTCGTTGACGGCCACCAAAGCGGTATGCCTGCCAGACAGGCGGGACACCGGGGCGAACGCA
Source organism: Mycolicibacterium madagascariense (assembly GCF_010729665.1). Lineage (NCBI taxonomy): Bacteria > Bacillati > Actinomycetota > Actinomycetes > Mycobacteriales > Mycobacteriaceae > Mycobacterium > Mycolicibacterium madagascariense. Next base: position 5,168,532 of record NZ_AP022610.1, read on the forward strand.
GGAGACCGCAGACCTCCGTGGGGCCGCCTCCGGGAATCGAACCCGGGACCTTCTCATTACGAGTGAGACGCTCTACCGACTGAGCTAAGGCGGCATGCCCGCACGGTGCGCGCTGGGCGGGACGAGTCTACGGCAGGCGTCCGCGCGGACCCAATTCGCCGGTCGGATCAGCCGCGCAGCGCCTGTCCGACCGTCGCCACCAGGGCGTCGACGGCGAACTTCGGCTTGACGTTCACCGCCAGCGCCTCCCGACACTCGAGCACGGCCTCGATGCAGCGCAGCAGCCGGTCGGGTGGCACGTGCCCCGCCATCCCGGCCACCTTGTCCGCCATGTCCGGGTGGTTGGGCTGCACGGCCCCGGCCCCCGACGACACCAGCAACGCGTCCCGGAAGTAGGTGGCCAGGTCGATCAGCGCACGGTCGAGGGCGTCGCGCGACGCCCGGGTCTGCCGCGACTTCTGCCGCTTCTCGAGGTCCTTCAGCGCTCCGGTGGCGCCCCGCAGCGCACCGGCGGCGCCCTTGCCGGTGCCACCCGCGCCCAGTGCCGTGCGCAGTTCCTCGGTCTCGGCCTCGTTGCGGTCACCGGTGAGGGCCTTCGCCTCGTCCTCGGCGGTGGCCACCAGTTCCTCGGCGGCCGCGTAGGCCCGCGTCGGCGTGGCCGCGTCGCGGGCCAGGCCGAGCGCGCGTTCCCGGCGGCTGCGGGCCTGCTCGTCGGTGGCGAGCCGCCGCGCCCTGCCGACGTGGCCGCCGCTGACCGACGCCGCCCATCGCGCGTCGGCCTCGGCCATGCCGTCGGTCTCGATCAGCACCTTGGCGATCGCCGCGAGCGGCGGGGTCACCAGGGCGACGTGGCGGCAGCGCGAGCGCAGCGTGATCGCGATGTCCTCGGGGTCCACCGATGGCGCGCACAGCAGGAACACCGTCGACGCCGGCGGCTCCTCGACCACCTTCAGCAGCGCGTTCGCCGCGCCCTCGGTGAGCCGGTCGGCGTCCTCGACCACCACGACCTGCCACCGTCCGGTCCCCGGCCGCCGGGAGGCGATCTGCACGATGTCGCGCATCTCCCGGACGCCGATCGACAGACCCTCGGGAATGATCCGCCGGACGTCGGCGTGCGTGCCGGCCATCGTCGTCGTGCAGGCCCGGCATTCACCGCACCCCGGCGGCCCGTCGGAGGTGCACTGCAGCGCGGCGGCGAAGCACACCGCCGCGATCGAGCGGCCCGACCCCGGCGGCCCGGTGATCAGCCAGGCATGGGTCATGCGGCCCCCGGCCGCCCCGGTGGCCAGGGTGTTGTGAGCCGAATCACCGCGAGCCGCCCACGCCGCCCCGACCAGTTCGGCCTCGACGGCGTCCTGACCCACCAGACGCGAGAAAACACTGCTCATCGATCGCCGACTCTAGTGCTCCGCGGCGACACGTCCCCGGGCATGCTCGAACGACAGCGCCATGTCCGTCCGCCCGGACCGATACGGTTATGAGGTGACCGGGCAGGCAGCAGCACCGATCGGGCGAATCACCGCATTCGTCCGGTGGGCGGCGCGCACCCCCTGGCCGGTCTTCACCCTCGGCATGCTGCAGGCCGACATCATCGGCGCCCTGTTCGTGCTGGGCTTCCTCCGGTTCGGGCTGCCGTCCGAGGACCGGGTCCAACTGCAGGACCTGCCCGCCTTCAACCTGGCCATCTTCCTGGGCTACCTGTTCGTCGCGTTCACCGTCGGCGCGTACCTGACGCTGCGCCTGCTGCTGCCGGTGATCCGCTGGCAGCGCCGCGACAGCCTCCTCGGGGGCAGCGATCCGAGCGTGACCGCGGTGGCCCGCGTCCGGGCCCTCCGCATGCCCTACTACCGGACCATGATCAGCGTCTCGAACTGGTGCCTCGGTTCGATCGTCTTCATCGTCGCCAGCTGGCCGGTCGCCAGCCGCTCGGCGCCCGTCGTGGCGGTCGCCACCGCACTCGGCGCCACCGCGACGGCCATCATCGGCTACCTGCAGTCCGAGCGGGTGCTGCGTCCCGTCGCGGTGGCGGCCCTGCGCGGCGGCATCCCCGAGAGCTTCAAGGCCCCCGGCGTGATCCAGCGTCAGGTGCTCACCTGGGTGCTGTCGACGGGCGTGCCCATCCTGGCCATCGTGCTGGCGCTGGTGGCCAGCAAGTTCGAGATCCTCACCGCGCCCGCGGCACGGCTCAACACGCCCATCCTGCTGCTGGCGATCGCCGCACTCGTCATCGGCCTGTCGGGCACGGTGCTCGTCGCGATGTCGATCGCCGACCCGCTGCGCCAATTGCGCTGGGCGCTGGGCGAAGTGCAGCGCGGCAACTACAACGCCCACATGCAGATCTACGACGCCAGCGAATTGGGGCTGCTGCAAGCCGGATTCAACGACATGGTCCGCGATCTCGCGGAGCGGCAACGGCTTCGCGACCTGTTCGGCCGCTACGTCGGCGAGGACGTCGCCCGCCGAGCGCTGGAGCGCGGCACCGAGCTGGGTGGCCAGGAACGCGACGTCGCGGTGCTGTTCGTCGACCTGGTCGGTTCGACGCAGCTGGCGTCCACGCGGCCGGCGTCGGAGGTCGTGAGCCTGCTCAACGAGTTCTTCCGCGTCATCGTCGACACCGTCAACCGGCACGGCGGGTTCGTCAACAAGTTCCAGGGTGACGCCGCCCTGGCCATCTTCGGCGCGCCCATCGAGCATCCCGACGCCTCCGGTGGCGCACTGGCCGCCTCGCGCGAGCTGCACGACGAACTGCTGGAAGTGTTGGGGCAGACCGAGTTCGGCATCGGCGTCTCGGCGGGCCGGGCCATCGCCGGGCACATCGGCGCCCAGGCCCGGTTCGAGTACACCGTGATCGGCGACCCGGTCAACGAGGCCGCCCGTCTCACCGAGCTGGCCAAGCTCGAAGTCGGCCACGTACTGGCCTCGGCGATCGCGGTCAGCGGTGCACTGGACGCCGAGGCGCTCTGCTGGGACGTCGGCGAGATCGTCGAACTGCGGGGCCGGTCGTTTCCGACCCAGTTGGCTCGACCGCTGAATCTGGCTGCGCCGCGGCAGTTTCCGAGCCAGGTGCAGGGCTGACCCGGCCGCGCTAGGCCTTCTTCGCCGCCGCCTTCTTGACGGCCTTCTTCGCCGGTGCCTTCTTCGCGGCGACCTTCTTGGTCGCCGCCTTCTTCGCCGGCGCCTTCTTCTTGACCGGGCCGCGGGCGCGGCGGTCGGCCAGCAGCTCGGAGGCTCGCGAATCGGTGATCGACATGACGTCGTCGCCCTTGCGCAGGCTGGCGTTGGTCTCGCCGTCGGTGACGTACGGACCGAAGCGGCCGTCCTTGATCACCATCGGCTTCTCCGAGACGGGGTCGTTGCCGAGCTCGCGCAACGGTGGCGTCGCCGCGCCCTGCCTGCCGCGCCGCTTGGGCTCGGAGTAGATCTTCAGCGCCTCGTCCAGCGTGATGGTGAACATCTGCTCTTCGTTGGCCAGTGACCGAGAGTCGGTGCCGCGCTTGAGATATGGGCCGTAGCGGCCATTCTGCGCGGTGATCTCCTCGCCGTTGGCGGGATCGACGCCGACGACGCGCGGGAGCGACAGCAGCCGCAGCGCATCCTCGAGCGTGACGGTCTCCAGATCCATCGACTGCAGCAGCGAGCCCGTGCGCGGCTTGGGTCCGGTCGGCGGCTTCTTGCCCCGCTTCGCGGGCGCACCGTCCTCGGGGTCCTCCGGCGGGGCGGGCAGCACCTCGGTGACGTACGGCCCGTATCGCCCGTCCTTGGCCAGGATCTCGTGGCCGGTCTCGGGGTCGACGCCGAGCGAGCGGCCCTCCTGCGGGGTGGAGAACAACTTCTCGGCGAGTTCGAGGGTGAGCTCGTCGGGCGTCAGCTCGTCCTTGAGGTTGGCGCGCTGCGGGGTGAGCTCACCGTCCTCGCCGACGATCATCCGCTCCAGGTAGGGGCCGTTGCGGCCGACCCGGACGTTGATCGCACGCCCCTGGTCGTCGTCGAACAGCTTGATGGAGTTGATCTCTCGGGCGTCGATCTCCTCGAGGTTGCCGCCGACGAGCTTCTTCAGCCCGCCGGACCTGGCGATCGACCCGTCGACCCCGTGCTCGCCGCCGAAGTAGAAGTTGTTGAGCCAGTTGGTCCTTCGCTCGTTGCCCGAGGCGATCTCGTCGAGCTCGTCCTCCATGGCGGCGGTGAAGTCGTAGTCGACGAGCCTGCCGAAGTGCTGTTCGAGCAGACCGGTCACCGCGAACGCCACCCACGACGGGACCAGCGCGCTGCCCTTCTTGTGGACGTAGCCGCGGTCCTGGATGGTCTTGATGATCGAGGAGTAGGTCGACGGCCTGCCGATGCCGAGCTCTTCGAGCGACTTGATCAATGACGCCTCGGTGAAGCGCGCGGGCGGGCTGGTGGTGTGCCCGTCGGCGGTCAGGTCGGTGGCGTCGACGCGCTGGCCCTGGGTCAGATTGGGCAGGCGGCTCTCGGCGTCGTCGGCCTCGCCGCCGGCCTGGTCGTCGAGGCTCTCGACGTAGGCCTTCAGGAAGCCGGCGAACGTGATGGTGCGGCCGCTGGCGTTGAAGACGACTTGCTCGCCCGTGCGGGCGCTGCCCGCGATCCGCAGGCTCAGCGTGGTGCCGCGGGCGTCGGCCATCTGGGAGGCGACGGTCCGCTGCCAGATCAGCTCGTAGAGCCGGAACTCGTCGTTGTCGAGCCTGCTGTGCAGCTGACCGGGTGTCTGGAAGACGTCGCCCGAGGGCCTGATGGCCTCGTGCGCCTCCTGCGCGTTCTTCACCTTGCGGGTGTACTGGCGGGCCGTCGGGTGGACGTACTCGTCGCCGTAGAGCTGTCTGGCCTGGTTGCGCGCCGCGTTGATGGCCGTCTCCGACAGGTTCGTGGAGTCGGTGCGCATATAGGTGATGTAGCCGTTCTCGTACAGCCGCTGCGCGATGCTCATCGTGCGCTCCGAGCTGAACCGCAGCTTGCGACCGGCCTCCTGCTGCAGCGTCGAGGTCATGAACGGGGCGTACGGCCGGCGGGTGTAGGGCTTCTGCTCGACCGAGGCCACGCTGAGCTGGGCGCCCCGCAGCCCGCCCGCCAGCGCCGACGCCGAACTCTCGGTGAGCACCATGACCTCGTCGGGGCGGCGCACGACGCCGAGCGAGTCGAAGTCGCGACCGCTGGCCACCCGCTTGCCGTCGACGGTGTTGAGCTTGGCGGTGAACGTCGGAGGCGACGCCGACGGGTCGGACACGCTGGCGTCGAGGTCGGCCGTGACGTCCCAGTAGCCGGCGCTGCGGAAGGCCATCCGCTCGCGCTCGCGCTGGACGATGATCCTGGTGGCCACCGACTGCACGCGGCCCGCCGACAGCTTGGGGGCGACCTTCTTCCACAGCACGGGGCTGACCTCGTAGCCGTAGAGCCGGTCGAGGATGCGCCGGGTCTCCTGCGCGTCGACCAGGTCGATGTCGAGGTCGCGGGGGTCGTCGGCGGCGGCGCGGATGGCCGACTCGGTGATCTCGTGGAACACCATGCGCTTGACCGGGATCCGCGGCTTGAGCGTCTCGAGCAGGTGCCAGGCGATGGCCTCGCCCTCGCGGTCGCCGTCCGTCGCGAGGTACAGCTCGTCGACGTCCTTGAGCAGGCCCTTGAGTTCGGTGACCGTGCTCTTCTTCTCGGGGCTGATGATGTAGAGCGGCTCGAAGTCGGCGTCGACGTTGACCCCGAGCCGGGCCCACGGCTCCGACTTGTACTTCGCGGGGACGTCGGCCGCGGCGCGCGGCAGGTCGCGGATGTGGCCGCGCGAGGATTCGACGATGTAGCTGGAGCCGAGGTATCCAGCGATTTTGCGCGCCTTGGTGGGCGACTCGACTATGACGAGTCGCCTGATCGTGCCGTTGCCGCTGCCACCGTTCCGGTCAGCCAACTGTGTCTACGCTCCACTCCATACCTGGCCAGTGAGCGCGGGACCACTGAATCAGCGGCCCCACCGGCCCATGGCAAGTGACAATTTCGCACTCCGGGCGAGCGTACGCAAACTGGCCTAACCCGCGGACGTCATTGGGTACGCGGCCACAGCTGCAACGCCTCGACGTGGTCCGGAGGTTCCCCCACGTTCTCTACCAGCCGCGATAGCCTCCTGCGACCGCTGATCCGGAGCGCGGGGTGCATCCCGCGGGTGCCGATCAGGGTGGGTGCGATTCCCACCCTCATCAATGCGGACGCGAGTGCGGAATGCGTATCGGGGGCGTGCGGGTCCAGGCCCAGCAGGTACCGGTCGGCCTCAGGCACGCCCGCGGCCAGCGTCCAGGCCCGCAATTCGCGGGGTCCGGGCAGCCACTGCGGCGGCACGGTCTTGACCGCGCCGCGCGTCCAGTTCGCCGCGATCGGCGACAGCCGCCGATCGGGCGCCGTGCGCACCAGCGGACTGTGCTCGTCGGTCTGCCCGATCTCGGGTTCCAGGCCGGCCTCGGCGATCATCTCGGCGAGCGCCTCGGCCCGCCACAGTCCGTCGACCACGACCGACAGGCGGGCGGCGCGCTCGTCGCCGTGGCCCACCAGCACCACCTGTCCCGGCGCGGCGAGGATCCCGGTGAGGTCGGCGACCGCGGGCGGCACCGCCTCGGCAGAGAAGAAGGACAGCTGACTCATGATCCTTGGCTCCTCGCGCACGCGCTCGTCAAGAGCGCCGGGGTCCTCACCCGGGCGCTCGTCACGTTCCGACACTAGGCCAGCGACGCCGCCCCACCGCGCACCGTGCCGCGTGCGCGTCCGACCCGTCCCGATGGCCGCCGTCGTACCGACCGGGCATGGTGATCGTGGACGTGCGGAGAATCGAATGGGTGACGGGAGGGGGACGACGTGAGCAACGCGCTCGCCGGCGGGCCCGCGGACTTCGGTCGCGAGCTGCTCGCCAGCGCCGTCGACGGCACCGACCCCGACGAGCACCCGCTGCGGCACGTGTCGGACCTGGCCGCCCGGCGCGCGCGCACCCAGGCATGGCCGCAGTGGGCCGATCCCGACGTCGTGCGCGCCTTCACCGACCGCGGCATCGGCGTGCCGTGGACGCACCAGGTGCAGGCCGCGGACCTGGCCTACTCGGGCCGCCACGTGGTGCTCAGCACCGGCACCGCGTCGGGCAAGTCCCTCGGGTACCAACTCCCGATCCTCACCACGCTCGCCGCGGACCCCAGGGCTCGGGCGCTGTACCTCGCGCCGACCAAGGCGCTCGGGCACGATCAGCTGCGCGCTGCCCAGTCGTTGACGGACGCGGTCGCATCGCTGTCCGACGTCGCGCCCTGCTCGTATGACGGCGACAGTTCGACCGACGCGCGCCGGTTCGCCAGGGAGCGCTCACGCTGGATCTTCTCCAACCCCGACATGATCCATCTGTCGTTGCTGCGCAACCATGCCCGCTGGGCGGTGTTCCTGCGCAACCTGAAGTTCGTGGTCGTCGACGAATGCCACTACTACCGCGGCATCTTCGGGTCGAACGTCGCCATGGTGTTGCGCAGGCTGGTCCGGCTGTGCGCCCGGTACGCCCCCGGCGGCGTCGGCCCCACCGTGATCTTCGCCAGTGCGACGACGTCGTCGCCCGCGGCCACCGCATCGGAACTGCTGGGGCACACCGTGACCGAGGTGACCGACGACGGCTCCCCGCAGGGCGGCCGGACGGTGGCCCTCTGGGAACCCGCGCTGCGCCAGGACGTCACGGGCGAAAACGGGGCGCCGGTGCGCCGGTCCGCGGGCTCGGAGGCGGCACGGGTCATGGCCGACCTGATGGCCGAGGGCGCCCGCACCCTGACCTTCGTCCGCTCGCGACGGGGAGCCGAGCTGACCGCACTCGGCGCACGGGCCAGGCTCGAGGACGTCGCACCCGACCTCGTCGAGCTGGTGGCGTCCTACCGGGCGGGCTACCTCGCCGAGGATCGCAGGGCACTGGAGCGGGCCCTGCTGGACGGCGAACTGCGCGGCCTGGCCACCACCAACGCGCTGGAACTCGGCGTCGACATCGCCGGTCTGGACGCCGTCGTCCTGGCCGGCTTCCCCGGCACCGTGACGTCGTTCTGGCAGCAGGCCGGTCGCGCGGGCCGACGCGGGCAGAGCGCACTGATCATCCTGATCGCCAGGGACGATCCGCTCGACACCTTCCTGGTTCACCATCCAGCGGCCCTGCTCGAGCGTCCCATCGAGCGCGTCGTGATCGACCCGTCCAATCCGTACGTGCTCGGGCCCCAATTACTCTGCGCCGCAACCGAGCTGCCGCTCACCGAGGCCGAGGTGCGGACGTGGGACGCCGAGGCGGTGGCCGACGAACTCGTCGACGACGGTCTGCTGCGGCGGCGACCGTCGGGTTACTTTCCCGCGCCGGGGCTCGATCCCCATGCCGCCGTGGACATTCGGGGCTCCACGGGTGGCCAGATCGCGATCCTGGAGACCGGCACCGGCCGGATGCTCGGCAGCACGGGTGCGGGCCAGGCCCCCTCGTCGGTGCATCCCGGCGCGGTGTACCTGCACCAGGGCGAGAGCTACGTGGTCGACGCGCTGGACTTCGAGGACGGCGTCGCCTTCGTGCACGCCGAGGATCCCGGATACTCCACCTCGGCGCGCGAACTGACCGACATCACGGTGACCGGCCCCGGCGAGCGCCGCACGATCGGACCCGTCACGGTGGGCTTCGTGCCGGTCTGCGTCAGCCACACCGTGGTCGGCTTCCTGCGCAGGCGACTCGACGGCGAGGTCATCGACTTCGTCGACCTCGACATGCCCACCCACAGCCTGCAGACCATGGCGGTGATGTGCGCGATCGAGCCGGAGGCGTTGCAGGACAAGGGCATCGGCGACACCAGCGTGCCCGGATCGCTGCATGCCGCCGAGCACGCCGCGATCGGACTGCTGCCCCTGGTGGCCAGCTGCGACCGCGGCGACATCGGCGGGGTGTCCACCGCCGTGGGACCCGAGACGGGTACGCCCACGATCTTCGTCTACGACGGCCACCCCGGGGGTGCGGGTTTCGCCGAGCGCGGTCACGAGCAGATCATCACGTGGTGGGACGCCACGGCCGCGGCGATCGAGGCGTGCGAGTGCCCGGCGGGCTGCCCGTCGTGCGTGCAGTCACCCAAGTGCGGAAACGGCAACGATCCACTCGACAAGGCGGGTGCCATCACCGTGCTGCGACTGGTCGTCGACGAGTTGTCCGCCCACGCCTGAGCCCCTCCAGTGAATCCACCACACACGTGGAGACGATTCCGAGGATCGGCGGTCGCGGTCCCCGGCGGCGCGGCACGAATCGTGCGTTGTCCTGCGGCGACGCCGGCCGTTTGCGGGTCGGCCCGCCGCGGCGGCGGCCCGCCGGGACGCCGTCGCGATCGACCGCATCGGCTAATTCGGCGGCTTCCCGACGGTAGAATGCCGGGATGACCCACGACTGGCTCCTCGTGGAGACACTCGGCGCCGAACCGGCCGTGGTCGCGCAAGGTCAGCACACCGAGGACCTCGTTCCCGTGAGCGCCTTCCTTCGCCGCAACCCCAACCTGATGGCCATTCAGACGGCGATCAACGAGACCGTGCAGGCGGGCAAGCCGCTCAGCAGCCTCACCCCCAAGAGCGACCGGGTCATCCGCACCGAGGTGGTGCAGATGACCGACGGCCGCATCCACGGCGTGCACGTATGGATCGGCACGCTCGACGAGGATCCGCCCGACCGGGTGCTGCCCGGACCTCTCAAGTGGGACCTGACGAATCGCGTCGCCACCGACACCCCCGAGTCGCTGATGAACGGCGGCCTGGACCCCTCGGCCGAGGCCACCCAGGGTCGCGCCTTCGCCGAGGACCTGCCGGCGCGGCCGCTGAGCGCGCGGGAGGCCGAGGTGCTGTCGGCCGCCATCAAACCCGTTGCCGGACGGGCCTTTTGCACCACCTGGGACGTTGCCGACTTCAAGGGCAGGCCGATCACCGTCGGGTTCGTCGCCCGTGTGCTCGAGGAACCCGACGACAGCGGCCGCACCGGGTTGATATGCCGGGCGATGAACTGGCGCGGAGTGCGCGCCGACACCGCAGCGCCGCGCGACCGCGGCCAGTCGCTGCTCGACGACCATCCCCGCCCCGGCGTGCACCGGGCGCTGGTCGACCTGCAGACGTGGAAGCTCATCAGGTGGCTCGACGAGCCGTGCCCGTTCTTCGACTGGCGCGACCAACGCGACGGGCAGCCCATCGTGCACCCCGACGACGGGCCCGAGATGGCCGCGATGACGATCGACTTCGACACCGGCGAGGCATCCCGGGTGCTGCGGTTGCGGACTGAGGACGGCGACTGGACGCCAATCCACGTGACGCTGCACCGCGTCGACGTCGGCGAGGACGCGCCGGCCGGGTTGCTGTCGCTGCGGCTGCCCCGCCCCGACGAGGACGAGCCCCGCCCGCGCAAGGTCACCCGGCGCGCCAGGGCCCGCGCGGAGCGCGCCGCCCGCCACTAGTCACGCCGGCCGCCGCTCGTCACGCTGGTCCCGCACGGGCACTCGCGCTGGCCAGCCCGACGCCCCACCTGCCGAGCCGGACGCCAACCTGCACCGTCACCACGACGTCGAGCCCGTCGACCACACAGCCCGCCACCGTGGCCCGCGACGCCGACGCCACCGCCGCAGCCCAGTCGCACGCCGACCCCGGGCCCGACGCCAGCCGGTTCGCCGCGGCCAGGGCACCGAGATCGGCCACCGCCTGCGCCCGGTGTCGGCCGATCACGGCCGAGCCCACCACCGCGGCCCCGCCGGTCACCACCAGCAGCACGCTCATCATCGCGGCCGCGAGCACGCTGGCCGAACCGCGGTCAGACCCCGGGTTCGACCATCGCCACCGACTCCGCGGCGACGGTGACCGGCAGGAACCGCGCCGCCTGAGAGCTGACCCGCGCGATGACGAATTCACCGTCGCGGTGCAGCGCCAGTCGCGCGCCGGCGGGACCCGTGCGACGGACCGCCTCCGCGGCGGCGCCCTCGTCTCCGCGAGCCGCCAATCGTGCTGCCTCGCGGGCGGAGTCGACACATCGCACCTGCATCGCGACCGCACCGAGGCCGCCCAGGCACAGCACCAGGACGACGACCAGCGCCGCGATGGCGAACGCCGCCTCGACCGTGACGCCACCCTCCTCTCCGCTCAGACCTTGGTGTCGAGTGCCCGGGTGATGATGTTGGTCAGCGCGGTCACGATCGAGTCGCCCGTCACCACCGTGTACAGGATCGCCCCGAACGCCGCGGCGGCAATCGTCCCGATCGCGTACTCCACGGTCGACATGCCCGACTCGTCGACCGCGAGCACCGTCGCCCGCTCCCGCATCCACCCAAAGACTCTGTCCCACAGCGTGATCTGCATCGTCGAACTCCTCACCTTCACCATCCGCGGACTCTCCGCGGAACGCGCCCTTGCTCACCAGACGCCGGATCTCACGACGTCCCCCGCCAACCCGACCACCACCGGGACGACCCCGAGACACACGAACGCCGGCAGATGACAGACGCCGAGTGGGCCTGCGATCAACACCGACGCCCGCTCGGCGGACGCCCGCGCCGCGTCCGCAGCATCCAACCGCGACTGATCGGCCAACTCCGAGACTGCCTGCGCCAGAGCAACTCCCGACGTCGCCGAGCGCCTCGCCAGCCGGCATAGTGCGTCGACGTGCTCGTCGCCGGTGCCCGCGGCGGTCGACCAGGCGCTGGCCGGATCGCCGCCGAGGGCCAGCAGGTCGGCCGCCCGTTCCAACACGTCGGCCAGGGGACGCGGCGAGTGCGGGGCGCTCGCCCTGGCGGCAGCCGCCACCGCCATGCCGGAGGACAGACACGCAGCGAACACGCCCAGACTCGACGCCACGGCCAGGGGGTCCTCGGCCGGGGGCGCCGGCGCGTCGGTCCGAACGACCCGCACTCCGGCGCGCGTCCGGCCACCGGTGAGCAGTACGGCGAGCGCGAGAAGCACTGCGGCCAGGCTCATCTCAGTATCCGACCGGTGATGCGGTCCGACCACCACAGTCCGGCACAGGCCAGCGTCACGCCGACCAGCAGCAGCCACCGGCCGACGGCGTCGCCCAGCAGGAAGCGCAGGGGTTGCGCACCGATGAGATGACCCAGCGCCACGCCGAGCACGGGCAGTCCTGCCAGGATCGCCGTGGTCGCCCGCGCGCCCGCCATGCCCGCGGTCACCTGCGAGGCGAACCGCTCGCGCTCGACGATGTCGCGTTCGGCGGCCCGGACCAGCGCGACGATCGCGAGGCCCTGCGTCTGTGCGAGCGACCAGCACGCCGCCAGCCGCTCCCAGTGCCCCGGCACCGCCGATCGGGTTGCGGCCGCGCGCAATCCCGCCACCACGTCCCCGCCGAGCCGGGCGCGGGCGGCGACCGCTCGTAGCGATTCCGCGGCCACGCCACCGGTCTCGTCGGCCGCGGTCTCGAAGGCGAGCACCGGGTGCACGCCGACCCGCAGTTCGCCCACCAGGACGCCGAGCGCACCCTGCAGCGCCACGGCCTCCGCGGTGCGCCTGGCCATCGTGCGGCCGTCGCGGCGGCGCAGCGCCACCGTCACCGCCACCACCCCGACGGCCAGCGTCACCGGCGGCGGGGCGAGCACGGCCAGCGCCGCCGCTCCCACCACGGCGCAGGCGCCCGCGCCGCGGAGGGATCTCGGCCTGCCCGGACGCCGCGTCGGGATCCGGTGACGCGGGACGCCGGGCGCCACCAGCACCGCCACCGCCAGGAGCAGCGCCGCCGCGGTCACGGGAGTCCGCCCGTCGACAGCATGGCATCCAATTGCTCGCGGCCACAGCCGAATCCGCGCTCGACGTGCCAGGCGGTCAGCGCCGACACCAGCCCGTCGGCACCCCGCCGCAACACCGCGATCTCCTCCAGCCGTCGGCGCCCGGCCCGGTTGCGCCCGACGTGCAGCACGACGCGGACCGCGGCGGCCAACTGGCTGTGCAGTGCCGCCCGCTGCAGGCCGCCGACGGCGGCGAGCGCCTCGAGCCGGGCGGGCACCTCGGCCGGGCTGTTCGCGTGCACGGTGCCCGCTCCCCCGTCGTGACCGGTGTTGAGGGCGGCGAGCAGATCGACGACCTCACCGCCGCGAACCTCACCGACCACGATCCGGTCCGGACGCATGCGCAGTGCCTGGCGCACCAGATCGCGCACCGTCACCTCGCCCACGCCCTCGACGTTGGGGTAGCGGGCGACGAGGTGAATTAGGTGCGGGTGCCGTGGTGCCAGTTCCGGTGCGTCCTCGACGCAGATGATCCGCTCGTCCGCGGCCACCGCCCCGAGCGCCGCGGACAGCAGCGTCGTCTTCCCCGCGCCGGTGCCACCCGAGACCAGGAACGCCTGGCGCGCCGCGATGACGCCGCCGACGAGGGTGGCGGCCGCAGGGGCGATGGCACCGGATGCGACCAGGGCGGCGAGATCCTGTGTGGCGGGCCGCAATACGCGCAGGGACAGGCACGTGCCCGCGGGCGCGAGCGGTGGCAGCACCGCGTGCAACCGCACGGTGCAGCCCCCTGATCCCAGCCCCGTCAGCTGACCGTCGACCCAGGGCTGGGCGTCGTCGAGCCTGCGTCCGGCCGCCAGTGCCAGCCGCTGGGCCAACCGTCGGACCGCGGCCTCGTCGGTGAATCGAATCGTGGTGCGCCGCAGTCCGTCCCCGTCGTCCACCCAGACCGAGTCCGGTGCCGAGACCAGGACGTCGGTGGCCCCGTCCGCGCACAGCAGCGGTTCGAGGATGCCCGCGCCCGTCAGCTCGGTCTGCAGCAGCCGCAGCGTGCTCAGGACGTCGGTATCGCCGAGCACGCCCGCGGATTCGGCGCGTATCGCCTCGGCCACCACGTTCGGCCGCAGTGGCGCGGCCTCGGCCGCCAGCCGTTCCCTGACCCGGTCGATCAGCGATGCGCTCACGAGACGTCCCGCTCATCGGTCTGACCGGGTTGGCGGTGCAGCACGCGGAGCACGCGGCGCGCTCCCGAGGTCAGTGCCGATCGGCGCCGGGGCCGCAGGCCGCCGCGCTCGAGTTCGGCTGCGAGCCCTGGCCGGTGACGGACGGCCGCCAGCAGGGGTAGGCCGCAGATGCGGGCGACGTCGGCCGCCCGCAGGCCGCCGGGGGCGGGACCCCGCACGACGAGACCCACGTTGGGATTGTTCTGCACCACCCAGCGCGCGACGGCCGTCGCGGCGGCGGCCGACCGCACGTCCGCAGGCGTCACCAGCACGACGAGGTCCGCCGCGTCGAGCACGACGCCGGCCGCGGCGGTGGCACGCCGCGGGAGGTCGCACACGACCGTGCCGCCGCCGCGGCATCCGCCGTCGAGCACGGCCGCGAGAGCCACCGGGTCGACGTCGCGGGTCTCACCGTTCGCCGACAGCACCGCCACGCCGTGCCGTGACGGCAGCGCCGCGCGCAGGGCGGCGTGACCGACGCGCCCGCCGCCCAGGGCCAGATCAGGCCAGCGCAGTCCGGCGTCGCGCTCGCTGCCCAGCGCGAGTTCGATTCCCCCGCCCCACGGGTCGACGTCCACCAGCAGCGGGTCGGGGGCGACGAGGGCGAGTGCGGTCGCGAACACCGTCGCGCCCGCGCCGCCGCAGCCGCCGAGGACGGCGAGCACCGCACCGCGGCGCACGTCGTCGGCGGCGTCGGCCGCGTCGGTCAGCTCCGAGACCAGCCGGCCCTCGTCCTCGGGTATCGACAGAACCCGTTGCGCGCCAACGGAAATAGCGGTCTGCCAATCCTCGGCGGTGGGCTCGGTGGGGCCGACGACCAGGACGCGGTCGCGGCGCGGGAGCCCGCGCTGCGCGCATCGTCGGGCGCCATCGACGTCGACGACGACGGCCGATGCGGACGTCCACACCTTCGTACTCGACGGTTCGGCGGCAGCGACCACCCGGACTCCGGCGGCGGCCGCCGCTCGATCGACGTGCCCGCGCAGATCGGCGTCGCCGACGAGCACGAGGACGCCGGAGCGCGGTGGGGACGTGTTCACGCCTCGACTCTGCGGGCCGGGTCCGACAGGACGCCATCCCCATTCGGGGATCTGTGGATGAACGAGCGGCTGTGGATGACCGAGTCTGCGCAAACCCTGGCGCACGTCAGTTCGCCGACCGGAAGGACGGGACTGAAATGGTCCGGAAAAAGGGACGACCCCCGCCAGGGGGGAGGAGGCGGAGGTCGTCGTGTATCAGCCCCGGGGGGTCGGGCTGATCCACACCCGGCCATAAGCCGAGTAATGCTCACTATACACACGAAGACGATGAGCAGCGCAAGGGCTCGCCCTGCTGTGCAACCGCCCTGAAATAACACGGTGACCTGGAAAGTTACAGCCGCCGTCAGGTGACCGTCGCTGCCACTTCGATGAGCGCGCCGACCCGCCCGACACCCTCCACGCCTATGCTGAGACCCGTGACTGCTTCCGGCGCCGCGTCGGCGGACGCGGCAGAGCCGCGCATCGCGCCGGCCACCGATCCGCTGATTCGGACCGCGGCGTTCTTCGACCTCGACAAGACGGTCATCGCGAAGTCGAGCACGCTGGCCTTTAGCAAACCCTTCTTCGATCAGGGGCTCATCAACCGGCAGGCCGTCCTCAAGTCGACCTACGCGCAGTTCCTGTTCCTGATGTCGGGCGCCGACCACGAACAGATGGACCGGATGCGGTCCTACATCACCACGATGTGCAAGGGCTGGAACGTCGAACAGGTCAAGTCGATCGTCGGCGAGACGCTGCACGACATCGTCGATCCACTGGTGTTCGCCGAGGCGGCGAACCTGATCGCCGACCACAAGCTGTGCGGTCGCGACGTCGTCGTGGTCTCCGCCTCCGGCGAGGAGATCGTGGCGCCCATCGCCAGGGCACTGGGCGCCACCCACGCGATGGCGACCCGCATGGTCGTGGAGGACGGCAAGTACACCGGCGAGGTGGCGTTCTACTGCTACGGCGAGGGCAAAGTCGAGGCCATCCGCGAGCTGGCCGCGCGCGAGGGCTATTCACTCGACCACTGCTACGCCTACTCCGACTCGATCACCGACCTGCCGATGCTCGAGGCGGTCGGTCACCCGACCGTCGTCAATCCGGATCGCGCGCTGCGCAAGGAGGCGGCGGGCCGGGAGTGGCCGGTGTTGACGTTCTCCCGGCCGGTGTCGCTGCGCGACCGGATCGGCGCGCCGTCCGGTGCCGCGGTCGCGACGTCGGTGGCCGTCGGCGTCAGCGCGCTCGCGGCGGGCGCCGTGACGTACTCGCTGCTGCGCCGGTTCTTCTTCTAATCACCCGGCGCGCGTTGCTGACGCGTCGAAT
Source organism: Mycolicibacterium madagascariense (assembly GCF_010729665.1). Lineage (NCBI taxonomy): Bacteria > Bacillati > Actinomycetota > Actinomycetes > Mycobacteriales > Mycobacteriaceae > Mycobacterium > Mycolicibacterium madagascariense. The sequence goes on from NZ_AP022610.1 coordinate 5,184,825, forward strand.
AACGATCTGACGACTCGACCGAATTGACCCTTGATGTGACAGCGGTCACGGAGTACAAAGGAGTCACGGAAGTCGGGTGAGGCCAAGGCCGAATCGGAAGAGAAGGTTCGTCCTCCCAAGCCAGACGTCCCAGCACGGAACCTGCGAACCCACGCGGAGCCCACGCCGCGATAATGGCAGAAGTGTTGCGGGCCTGCGTAATAGCGAAGAGCGAACGCCAAGCCGGGATCCCTTGGGTGGGATCGGCAGCCGTAGCGCATCGCGACGACGCCGAGGCCACCCACGCAACCTACTGAGCACGCTTGGTATCCAGAGTTCCGTGCTAGCGGGCGGCGAGCCGAGTCATTCGGAGCGCCGCCCGCTTCATTTGCTGGATGTCACTTGCCCGCCGCCTCGGCAATGGCCAACGCTTCTCTTGCGCCCGCACGCAAAGCCTTGCTGCAGGCAATCAACCACGCCGCCAGCCCCTCGCGCGTCCCGGACGCGAATCCACGGGCGGCCGCACGGTAGTCGCCAGGCTTCTGCATCCAGGACTTCTCCGGCACGCCGAGCCCGTGCGTGTCCAAACCGCTGGCGATCGTGACCAACCGGGCGACCCCGCGCGCCACCACCCCGTCGGCGACGCCGAAGGGCTCCAGGGTGAGCAGTTCGCCGTGTACGACCGCGGCGACGATCGGCGCGGGCGCGCGCGTGCCGGTGACGACGTCGGCCAACATCTCCAGCCGCCGCCCGACCCCGGGATCCGCGCGCGGCCTGCCGAGCCGGTCGTCGTCGGTGAGGTCGGCCGCGGCCAGGGCGTGCAGCCGGGCGATCGCCTGCAGCGGCGCGCGCTGCCAGACGCCGACCAGCGTGGTCGCGCCCCCCTCCAGGGCCTCGGCAACGCGGAGTGCGCCGGACAGCACGGCGTCGGGTTCGCCGTCCGGACCGAGCACGAGGGACCCGCCGTCGAGCACCGAGGACGCGCGGGCGGCCCGCATCGCCGCCTCCGCTGCCGTGGCCGGCCAGCCCCGACGGTTCGCCTTGTGCCGGTGGGCCAGGGCCAGCGACTCCCGGGCCTCTTCGCCCGCAGCTGCCACGCCGGGCAGTTCCACCAGGGGTGCGAGAGGATCCGGAGCGGTCACGAGGACACGCTAGTGCGCGCCTCCGACGCGGCGGCACGCGACGGCGGAGTCCTCAGCGCCGACGGGCCCGGCGGTGACTACGCTCACACCCATGCCTGACACCCCCGCCGAGGTCGCCGCGTCCTTTCCGCCTCCCGCTGGTTTCGCCGAGCAGGCGAACGCGTCGGCCGAGTTGTACGAGCAGGCCGAGCGGGATCGGTTGGCGTTCTGGGCCGAACAGGCCCGACGCCTGCACTGGGCGACGCCGTTCACCGAGGTGCTGGACTGGTCGGACGCGCCCGTCGCGAAGTGGTTCGTCGGCGGCCGGCTCAACGTCGCCTACAACTGCGTGGACCGCCACGTCGAGGCCGGCCACGGTGACCGCGTCGCGATTCACTGGGTCGGTGAGCCCGTCGACGACGAACGCACCATCACCTACGCCCAACTCCAGGACGAGGTGTCCCGCGCGGCGAACGCGCTGACCGAACTCGGCCTCGTCGCGGGCGACCGCGTGGCGATCTACCTGCCGATGATCCCCGAGGCGATCGTCGCGATGCTGGCGTGTGCGCGCCTGGGCGCGATGCACTCGGTGGTGTTCGCCGGATTCTCCGCCTCCGCGCTGACCGCCCGCATCCAGGACGCGCAGGCCAAGCTGGTCATCACCGCCGACGGGCAGTACCGCCGCGGCAAGGCCGCCTCCCTCAAGGCCGCCGTCGACGAGGCCGTCGCCGCCTCCGACAGCGTCGAGCACGTGCTGGTGGTGCGCCGCACCGGCATCGACGTCGACTGGACCGACGGGCGCGACCTGTGGTGGCACGACGTCGTGAATGATGCGTCGCCACAGCACGATCCGGAGGCCTTCGACTCCGAGCACCCGCTGTTCCTGCTCTACACCTCCGGCACCACCGGCAAGCCCAAGGGCATCGTGCACACCACCGGCGGCTATCTCACCCAGAGCTCCTACACCCACGTCAACGTCTTCGACGTCAAGCCCGAGCGCGACGTGTTCTGGTGCACCGCCGACATCGGCTGGGTCACCGGGCACACCTACATCGTCTACGGGCCCTTGTCCAACGGCGTCACCCAGGTCGTCTACGAGGGCACCCCCACCTCCCCCGACGAGCACCGCCACTTCCAGATCATCGAAAAGTATGGCGTGACAATCTATTACACGGCGCCGACCCTGATCCGGACGTTCATGAAGCTTGGTCGCCAGATCCCTGCCGAGCATGACCTGTCCTCCCTGCGGCTGCTCGGCTCGGTCGGTGAGCCCATCAACCCCGAGGCGTGGCGCTGGTACCGCACCGTGTTCGGCGCCGACCGCACCCCCATCGTCGACACCTGGTGGCAGACCGAGACCGGGTCGATCATGATCTCCCCACTGCCCGGGGTGACCTCGACCAAGCCGGGGTCGGCGATGACACCGCTGCCGGGCATCTCGGCGATGATCGTCGACGACGAGGGCAACCAACTGCAGCCCGGCACCGGGCACGGCGAACAGGTCAGCGGCTACCTGGTCCTGGACAAGCCGTGGCCGTCGATGCTGCGCGGCATCTGGGGTGACCCCGAACGGTTCACCGAGACCTACTGGTCCCGGTTCGCCGAGCGGGGCTGGTACTTCGCCGGCGACGGCGCCCGCTACGGCAGCGACGGCGAGATCTGGGTGCTCGGGCGCATCGACGACGTCATGAACGTCTCCGGGCACCGCATCTCCACCGCCGAGGTCGAATCCGCCCTCGTCGGGCATTCCGGGGTCGCCGAAGCCGCCGTCGTCGGCGCGACCGACGAGCAGACCGGACAGGCGATCTGCGCGTTCGTCATCCTCAAGGCCCGCGCCGCCAACGAGGACCGCGACCAGATGGTCGACGAATTGCGCAAACAGGTCGCCACCGAGATCTCCCCCATCGCCCGGCCGCGCGAGATCCACGTCGTCCCCGAACTGCCCAAGACCCGCAGCGGCAAGATCATGCGCCGGCTGCTGCGCGACGTCGCCGAGGGCCGCGAACTCGGCGACACCTCCACCCTGGTGGACCCCAGCGTCTTCGAGGCCATCCGCGCCAGCAAGTAGCTGCGACGGGTCCTGCCATTGCAACCGTGATGCAACGTCTGCTGCCCTATCTTCGGTGACGACCGACACACTCTGTCGCCACCGCTGGAGAGGAACACCATGACCGTTTACGCGCGGCCGGGCACCGAGGGCTCGTTGATGACGTTCGAGGCCCGTTACGACAACTACATCGGCGGTCAGTGGGTGCCGCCCACCGAGGGCCGCTACTTCGAGAACCCGACGCCCGTCACCGGCCAGACCTTCTGCGAGGTCGCCCGTTCCGACGAATCCGACGTCGAGAAGGCCCTCGACGCCGCCCACGCCGCGGCGCCCGCCTGGGGCAAGACGTCACCGGCGGAGCGTTCGGTCATCCTCAACAAGATCGCCGACCGCATCGAGGCGAATCTCGAGTCGATCGCCGTCGCCGAGGCATGGGACAACGGCAAGCCCATCCGCGAGACGCTCAACGCCGACATCCCGCTCGCGATCGACCACTTCCGCTACTTCGCGGGCGCCATCCGCGCGCAGGAGGGTTCGCTGTCGCAGATCGACGACGACACCGTCGCCTACCACTTCCACGAACCGCTGGGCGTCGTCGGACAGATCATCCCCTGGAACTTCCCGATCCTGATGGCCGTGTGGAAACTGGCGCCCGCGCTGGCCGCCGGCAACGCCGTCGTGCTGAAGCCCGCCGAGCAGACCCCGGCCTCGATCTGCTACCTGCTCTCGGTGATCGGCGACCTGCTGCCCGCCGGAGTCCTCAACGTGGTCAATGGATTTGGCGTCGAAGCGGGCAAGCCGCTGGCGTCGAGCAACCGGATCGCGAAGATCGCGTTCACCGGCGAGACCACGACCGGCCGCCTCATCATGCAGTACGCGTCCCAGAACCTGATCCCGGTGACCCTGGAGCTCGGCGGCAAGAGCCCCAACATCTTCTTCAACGACGTGATGGCGGCGCTCGACGACTACCAGGACAAGGCGCTGGAGGGCTTTACGATGTTCGCCCTCAACCAGGGTGAAGTGTGTACCTGCCCGTCGCGCAGCCTGATTCAGGCCGACATCTACGACGAGTTCCTCGAGCAGGCGGCCATCCGCACCAAGGCCGTTCGGCAGGGTGACCCGCTGGACACCGAGACCATGATCGGCGCGCAGGCATCCAACGATCAGCTCGAGAAGATCCTGTCCTACATCGAAATCGGCAAGGACGAGGGTGCCAAGGTGCTGTGCGGCGGCGAGCGCGCCGAGCTCGGTGGCGATCTCAACGGCGGATACTACGTCGCCCCAACGATTTTCACCGGCCACAACAAGATGCGGGTGTTCCAGGAGGAGATCTTCGGGCCCGTCGTCGCGGTCACGTCGTTCACCGACTACGACGACGCCATCTCGATCGCCAACGACACGCTCTACGGCCTCGGGGCTGGCGTGTGGAGCCGCGACGGCAACACCGCCTACCGCGCGGGCCGCGACATCAAGGCGGGCCGGGTCTGGACCAACTGCTACCACGCCTACCCGGCGCACGCGGCGTTCGGCGGCTACAAGCAGTCCGGCATCGGTCGCGAGAACCACAAGATGATGCTCGACCACTACCAGCAGACCAAGAACCTGCTGGTGTCCTACAGCAACAAGGCCCAGGGCTTCTTCTAGGCCGGTCGTTCAGGTAGCGCGCACAGTCGCTGCGACGCCGATCGGCGACTGTGGGCGCTATCTCGACGAGGCGCCCGTCAGGCAGCGGGTGGTGCGGCGCCGATCGGGACGAAGTCGGCGCCGGGCCGGTTCTTGGCGTCGATGTCGCCGAGGATCGCGTTGATGGACATCGTGACCGCGGGGGTGTGCAGCGGCACGAACTTCACCACGCACGTCGGCAGGTCTTCGCTGAACGCGCCGTGGATCATGCCGACCAGCTGGTTGTTGACGGTCACCGGGGCGCCGGAATCGCCCGGCTGGCCGCACACCTGGTTGATGATCGTGCCCGGCTTGTCACCGGGCCCCCACGTCACGCCGCACGACTGCCCGGTGGTGCGCCCCAGCTTGCAGGCGACGTCGCCGAACGAGGGATCGGGGCCGATGCCGTCGATCTCGAAACCGTCGATGCTGTTGACCGGTTGGACCTTGCGGGGATCGAACTGGATCACCGCGTAGTCGAGGCTCTCGTTGCCGGCCACCATCGTCCCGACGATCCCCGCGCTCTGCGCGCGCTCGGAGGCGATCTGCGCGCCGGGCCCACCGCAGTGTGCGGAGGTGAACCCGATGAGGTTGCCGAACCGGTCGTGGCCGATCGAGGTCAACGTGCAGAACGTGTCGCCGTCGATGACGATGCCCGAGCCGCCGCCGAGGATCACCTGGTCATCGGCCCGCGCGTGCGCCGTCAGCGGTGCCGCCAGGGCCGTTGACAGGAGCAGGAGCGCAACGCCCAAGGCGAGGGGCCACGGGACCTGACCGCGCCGACTCCGTCGTACCAGCAAGAAAACCCCTCGTGACAGCCCCGGCCCGCGATCGATGAGCGTCAGTCTAACGTCGGCCGGGATCGTTGCGGCGGCCGCGACATGGCAACATGGGCCTCCAATACATCCGGCGGGAAGGACGTGTCCGTGAGCAATGGCGACCGCAAGAGCGGCGTTCCGACTACGGTGACCTCGATTCCGCTGGTGAATCCGCATGCGCCCAAGCCGGATCCGTCCATCGGCGACCTGGTCAAGGACGCGACGTCACAAGTGTCGACGCTGGTGCGGGCCGAGGTCGAACTCGCGCGCGCCGAGATCACCCGCGACGTCAAGAAGGGCCTGACGGGCAGCGTCTACTTCATCCTGGCGCTCGTCGTGCTGTTCTACTCGACGTTCTTCTTCTTCGCGTTCATCGCGGCCCTGCTGCACGAGTGGCTGCACTTCTACGTGTGGTCCGGCATCCTCATCGTCTTCGGCCTGATGGTGCTGACGACGGCGCTGCTCGCCCTGCTGGGGTGGCGCAAGGTCAAGAAGATCAGGGGCCCGCAGCAGACGATCGCGTCCGTCAAGGAGGCCAGGGTGGCGCTGGTGCCCGGCGGCGACAAGCCCGGTGACAAGCTCTCGATCAACGGCGCACCGTCGACCACGGATCCCTCCGGCTGGTAATGGCCGCACGCCGTGCCCGCGGCGCCACCAAACGGCCCCCGCCGGACCCGTCGACCACCCGGATCTCCGGCCCGTGGCGGCATCTGGACGTGCACGCCAACGGAATTCGCTTCCACGTCGTCGAGGCCACCCCCGTCGCGACCGCGGACGCATCGGTGGGGGTCGACCAGCCGCTGGTGATCCTGCTGCACGGCTTCGGCTCCTTCTGGTGGTCTTGGCGGCATCAGCTCCGCGGGCTGTCCGACGCCCGGGTCGTGGCTGTCGACCTGCGCGGCTACGGCGGTAGCGACAAACCGCCCCGCGGCTACGACGGCTGGACGCTGGCCGGTGACGTCGCGGGACTGGTGCGCGCGCTCGGCCACGAGACGGCGACGCTCGTCGGCCACGCCGACGGTGGATTGGTGTGCTGGGCTACGGCCGTGCTGCACCCACGGGCGGTGCGGGCCATCGGCCTGGTCAGCTCACCGCACCCGGTCGCGCTGCGGGCCTCGGCGCTGACCCGTCGCGATCAGGGCTTGGCGCTGCTGCCGTGCCTGCTCCGGTATCAGCCGCCGCGATGGCCCGAGCGGACGCTGACCCGCGACGACGGCGCCGCGCTGGAGGCCATGGTCCGCGACCGCGCGGGCAACGGGTGGATCGGCACCGAAGACTTCGCCGAGACGATGCATCACCTGCGCAGGGCCATCCAGATCCCGTCGGCCGCACACTCGGCGCTGGAGTACCAGCGGTGGGCCGTGCGCAGCCAGCTGCGCGGCGAGGGCAGGCGCTTCATGCGGTCGATGCGGCGCCCGGTCGCGGTGCCGGTGCTGCACATGCGCGGCGACGCCGATCCGTACGTGCTGGCCGACCCGGTGCACCGCACGCAGCGCTTCGCGCCGCACGGCCGTTACGTGTCGGTGGCGGGCGCGGGACACTTCGCGCACGAGGAGAATCCCGCCGCCGTCAACGAACACCTGACGAGGTTCATCGCCGGCGGGTCGGGGGGCCTGACCTAGGAGATGCAGGTGTCGGTCGACACCTGTTGGGTGTTGCCGGCCTTCGCCATCTGCTTGGCCACCTCGCTCGCGGTCAGCACGAACCCGGTGTCGGCGTCGTCGACGGCCGCCCCGAACACCACGCCGAGCACCTTGCCGTCCTTGTCGATCAGCGGACCACCCGAATTGCCTTGTCGCACAGTGCCTCTGATGGTGTAGACCTCGCGCGTCACCGTCGTGGTGTGGTAGATGTCCGGCCCGTTGAGCTGAATGATCTCGCGGATCCGGCCGGGGGTTGCGGTGAACTCGCCGCCGCCCGGGTAGCCCATCACGACCGCGTCGGTGCCGGTCGGCGCCTCCTGCATGTCGAACTGCAGCGGCGCGGCGGGCAGCCCGGGCACGTCGAGGATGGAGATGTCCGCGTCGGGGTCGTACGACACCACGGTCGCGTCGTAGGTCTTGCTGCCGGACTCGACCGTCACGCTCTCCGCCCCCGCGACGACGTGGGCGTTCGACATGACCCGGTCGGGCGCGACGACGAAGCCACTGCCCTCGAGCACCTTCTGGCAGCTCGTCGCCACCCCGCGGATCTTGAGCACGCTGGGCCGCGTCGCCGCGACCACGGGATCGTTCGCCAGGGCGGCGTCCGGCACGTCGACGTTGACGATGGGCGTGCGGCCGAACGGCTGCAGCACGTCGGGCAGGCCCGAGGTGTCCAGCAGGGACGACAGTCGCGTCGGCACCCGCTTCAGCCACGGCGGCGCCACCCCGTCGACGGCGGAGAGCACTCGCGAACCACGCACTGCCGCAGCCAGATTCGGCTGATCCGACGATGTCAGCGGGGTGGCCAGCAGCCACGCCGCCACCAGGACCGCGACGAGCTGCAGTCCCACGCCGACGACCGAGTCGATGGTGCGCAGCCCCCGGTTGCGGATCGCCCCCCGCACGGCCCTGCCGAGGACGACGCCGGCGATCTCGCCGATCACCACCAACCCGAGGATTAGGAACAGGGCGACGAACAGCTTGGTCCGGGCGCCCTGGACGTGTCCGACCACGTGCGGCGCCAACAGCACGCCCGCCACCGCACCGAGGATGACGCCGACGAAGGACAGCAGCGAGCCCAGCGCCCCGGAGCGCCAGCCAGAGATGGCGGCGACGAAGGCGATGGCGAGGACGGCCAGATCAAGCCACTGCGACGGTGTCATTGTTGGCCCTCACGGTAATCGCTGCCGCCGCCGACGAGCGCCATTGCCGCGCTCAATTCGCGCACGTCGTCACCGTCCCACCGCTGCGCCCAGCCCGCGACGTCGAGGATCGCGGAGATGACCTGGCCCGTGAAGCCCCACACCAGCATCTGGTTGAGCAGGAACGCGGGTCCGGCGAACCGTCGGGTGTTGTCCTCGCGGTACACCATGAGCCGGTTCTGCGGGTTGATGAACGCGCGCAGCGGCACGCGGGCGACGATCGCGGTCTCGCTCTCGTCGACGACGCAGACGGGACCGGGGTCGGGTGAGTAGGCCAGGACGGGCACCACGTGGAAGCCCGACGGCGGGATGAACATCCGATCGAGAGTCAGCAGCGGATGGATTCGCGCGGTGTCGATGCCGGTCTCCTCGCGGGCCTCCCGCAGCGCCGTGCCGACGGGGCCGCCGTCGCCCGGATCGGCCGCGCCACCGGGGAAGGCGGCCTGCCCGGCGTGCTGGCGCAACGTCGACGCCCGCACGGTGACCAGCAGGTCGGCGTCGGGAGGAGGTGAGCCGGGCGGCCCACCGGCGGGCGACTCGGACGGTCCGGAGATCAGGACCAGGACGGCGGCGTCGCGCTTGGCGCCGGTGCGCGTCGCGGTGCTGTTGGCCGCGCTGATCGCCGCGAGCACGTCGTCGGGCACCCGCCTGCGGTAGGCGCGCGGAATCTCGGCGGCGTTCTGCAGGAGGGGCTCGAGCCAGGCCGGGGCGACCGAGACGTCGAGAGCCGCAGCCCCGTCACCGGTGACGTTCAACCCCGCACTCCCATCCGTGGATTCACCGCCGCTGCGATCTCATCGGCGCTGGTGAACGAGCGCGGCAGGATCTGGGCCACCGTACCGTCCGCGCGCAGCACGACGGTGGCGGGCATGACGTTGGGCACCTGCAGCGCCGCCGCGACGAGCCGCCGACCGTCCTGCAGGGTCGGCAGCCGCACGCCGAGTTCGCTCAGTCGCTGCAACGCCGCGGTCTCGTTCTCGTCCTGGTGGACGGTCAGCACGGTGACCTGCGTGCCCATCCGCCGCTGGTACTCCGCCATCGCGGGCAGCTCGTCGGCGCACGGGCCACACCAGTAGGCCCACAGGTTGAGCACCACGTTGCGTCCCGCAACCGCGCGCCCCACGTCGACGCGGGACCCGTCGGCCGCGCACTGCACCGTCACGCCGGTGAGCGCGGCGGGCGCGGGGCCGGCAGCGGGCGCCGGGCACGGCGGCAGGTCGGCCTTGGCGCGGGGGCCCGCGAGCGCCTGCGGGTCGTCGGCGTCGCGGTGTTCGCGAGCCGCGCCGACGTCCGCGCCACCCCCGGTGCCGTCGGCATCGTCGGAACCGACCTCGCGCCACAGCGCCACCGCGAGCGCGACGATCACCACGAGGACCGCGATGGTCCACCTGGTCGACGTCCGCATGCCGGCGGCGACGCTCAGAGTCCGGCCAGCGCCAGCAGGTGCTCGGTCTCGGGTCCCTTCACCAACGGCGCGGCGGTCAGCGGATCGGTAGGGCCGAGGCCGTAGGACGGGCAGTCCTTCGCCAGCACGCACACCCCGCACGCCGGCTTCTTGGCGTGGCACACGCGGCGCCCGTGGAAGATGATGCGGTGGCTCAGCAGGGTCCACTCCTTGCGGGGGATCAACTCCGCGACCGCGAACTCGACCTTGACCGGATCTTCCAGCTCGGTCCAGCGCCACCGGCGGACCAGCCTGCCGAAGTGGGTGTCGACCGTCAGGCCCGGAATGCCGAAGGCGTTGCCGAGGATGACGTTCGCGGTCTTGCGACCGACGCCCGGCAGCGTGACGAGCTCGTCGAGGGTGTTGGGCACCTCGCCGCCGAACCGGGCGACGAGCTCCTCGCCAAGCCGCATCAGCGAATTGGCCTTGTTCCGATAGAAGCCCGTGGTGCGGACCAGGGCCTCGAGTTCCTCGCGATCGGCCCCCGCGTAGTCGGCCGCGGTGCGGTACTTCGCGAACAGCGCGGGCGTCGCCAGGTTGACGCCCTTGTCGGTGCTCTGGGCGGACAGGATGGTCGCCACGGTGAGCTCCAGCGGATTGGTGAAGTCCAGCTCGCAGTAGACGTGCGGAAAGGCTTGGGAGAGCGTGCGATTCATGCGTCGCGCCCGTCGGACGAGACCGGTGTGGGTCTCGGCGTCGAACTTCGTCGAACGGGGGGCTGCCGCTGCACTCTTGGCCACGCCACAAGACTACTGACGAAACTGACAAGCGTACGCGCGGACTGGTGGCGTTCTGTGATCCCACTGAGACCTTCGGCGTGTTTACTTCGCCGTGTGACTTGGTTGCTCGTTGCGTTCATCCCGGGGTTGCTGATGTTGGCAACCTTCGGGCTCGACCGCATCGAAGCCAGCCTCGACGGCGACGCCGTGTCCCCCGCCGACGTCACCGCATTTCTCGAACAGGCCAAGGCAGACTGCGCCAAACCGGCCGCGCCGCGCACCCAGACCCCCTCCTACGAACTGCTCGACGACGGCTTCGACGACTACCCCGAAGCCGTTCTCGCCGAGCCCGCTCCGGGTTTGCCGACGCGGGTGTTCGTCCACCACGGATCCAAAACCGAATTTCAGCCGACCCGCCACGCCCATCGTGTGTAGCGTTGGCACGTCGCGAAGCTGCCTACGCTTAGACTGATTTTCGCCGTCCAGACCGGGTGGCCTTCGCGTGTGTGAATGACTCTGACGGCTTGAGAGGGTGAACGTGGACGAGATCCTGGCGCGGGCCGGAATCTTCCAGGGCGTCGAACCGACTGCGGTCTCCGCGCTGACGAAGCAGCTGCAGCCAGTCGACTTTCCGCGTGGGCACACGGTGTTCGCCGAGGGCGAGCCCGGCGATCGGCTCTACATCATCATCTCCGGCAAGGTGAAGATCGGCAGGCGGTCTCCCGACGGTCGCGAGAACCTGCTCACCATCATGGGACCGTCCGACATGTTCGGCGAGCTGTCGATCTTCGACCCGGGCCCCCGGACCTCCAGCGCCACCACCATCACCGAGGTGCGCGCCGTCTCGATGGACCGCGATGCGTTGCGCGCGTGGATCGCCGACCGGCCCGAGATCGCCGAGCAACTCCTGCGCGTCCTGGCCCGTCGCCTCCGCCGGACCAACAACAATCTGGCCGACCTCATCTTCACCGACGTCCCCGGTCGCGTCGCCAAGCAGTTGCTGCAGTTGGCCCAGCGGTTCGGCACCCAGGAGGGCGGGGCGTTGCGCGTGACGCACGACCTGACCCAGGAGGAGATCGCCCAGCTCGTCGGCGCGTCCCGCGAGACCGTCAACAAGGCGCTGGCCGACTTCGCCCACCGCGGGTGGATTCGCCTGGAGGGCAAGAGCGTGTTGATCAGCGACTCCGAGCGGCTGGCCCGCCGAGCCCGCTAGCGTCCACCGGCCTACTCCCGCAGATAGTTCAGTTGCGCCTGCACGCTCCACTCCGCGTGCGGCCACAGCTTCTCGTCGACGTCGGTGTAGACGTGTTCGACGATCTGCCTGGCCGAGGCATCGTCGCCAAGCACCCGTAGCGCGTCGCGCACCTGATTCAGTCGCTCCTCGCGATGGTCGAGGTAGGTCTGCGTCACCACCTCGAGATCGGCGAGATCCGGGCCGTGGCCCGGCAGCACCGCCAACGGTCCCAAGCCGTGCAGCCGTCGCAGGGACTCGAGATAGTCCCGCAAGCTGCCGTCCTCGTTGTCGATGACGGTCGTGCCCCTGCCGAGCACCGTGTCGGCGGTGAGCACCGCCCCATCGATCAGGAACGACAGCGAGTCGGCCGTATGTCCCGGCGTCGCAAGGACCTTGATGCGCAGGCCCGCTGCGTCGATGACCTCGCCGTCGGACAGCGGTCCGCCCAGACCGCGCAGGAAGCCGCTGCCCACCGCGCGCACGACGGCGCCCGTACGGTCGACCAGTCGGTCGATCGCGTCGGTGTGGTCGCCGTGCTTGTGGCTGATGAGCACCAGCGCGATCCGTCCCAGCGCCGCGATGCGGTCGACGTGGGCGTCGTCGTCGGGACCAGGGTCGACGACGACCAGCTCGTCGCTGCCCGGCCCGCGCAGTACCCACGTGTTGGTGCCGTCCAACGTCAGCGGACCGGGGTTGTCGCACAACAGCACCGACGCCGTGTCGGTCACGCGGCGCAGTCGGCCGTAGGCCGGGTGCTCCGCGCCCGGCCCCTGCTGCGGCCCGCCCGAGCTCACGCGACCTCGACGACGATCTCCACTTCGACCGGGGCGTCCAGCGGCAGCTCGAACACCCCGACCGCGGAGCGGGCATGGACCCCGGCGTCGCCGAAGACGTCACCGAACAGTTCGGAGGCGCCGTTGACGACGCCGGGCTGACCGGTGAAACCCGGTGCGGAAGCGACGAATCCGACGACCTTGACGATGCGGCGCACCGATTCGATCCCGACGAGCGCGTGTACGGCCGCCAGCGCGTTGAGCCCACACACCCTGGCGAGATCCTTGGCGTCCTCCGGGCTGACGCCGTCGCCGACCTTGCCCGTCGCAGCCAGCTTGCCCCCGACCATCGGCAGCTGGCCCGAGGTGTAGACCAGGTTGCCGGTCTGCACCGCGGGCACGTAGGCCGCCAGCGGGGCGACGACCTCGGGCAGCTCGATGCCGAGCTCCGCGAGCCGCGCGGAGACCGTCACCGGGGCCGCTTCATGTAGGCCACCAGCTGCTCGCCGGTCGGACCGGGCACCACCGAGACCAGCTCCCAGCCGTCCTCGCCCCACTGGTCGAGGATCTGCTTGGTCGCATGCGTCAGGAGTGCCACGGTCACGTATTCCCAACGGGTCGGTTCGCTCATGTGGCTGAGCTTATCGGGCACGACCCGCGCCGCGGATAGCATGCAGTGGTGACCACCGACGTTCCCGACCACGCTGGCGCCGCGTCCGTCGGCTGGCCGTCCCGGCTCAGCAAGGCGCGCCTGCACTTCGTCACCGGCAAGGGCGGAACCGGCAAGTCGACGATCGCCGCCTCGCTGGCGCTCGCCCTCGCCGCCGGCGGCCGCAAGGTGTTGCTGGTGGAGGTGGAGGGGCGCCAGGGCATCGCGCAGCTCTTCGACGTGCCGCCGCTGCCCTACTCCGAGGTGAAGATCGCCACGGCGGATGCCGGCGGTCAGGTCAACGCGCTGGCCATCGACACCGAGGCCGCGTTCCTCGAATACCTCGACATGTTCTACAACCTCGGCATCGCCGGTCGAGCGATGCGGCGCATCGGTGCCATCGAATTCGCCACGACCATCGCGCCCGGGCTGCGCGACGTGCTCCTCACCGGCAAGGTCAAGGAGATCGTCGTGCGGTCCCAGCAGGAGAAGGCCAGGGGCACGTCGGGGCAGGGCGTGTACGACGCCGTGGTCGTCGACTCGCCGCCGACCGGCCGCATCGCCCGGTTCCTCGACGTCACCAAGGCCGTCTCGGACCTCGCGAAGGGCGGGCCGGTGCACTCCCAGGCCGAGGGCGTCGTGAAGTTGCTGCACTCCGAGTACACCGCCATCCACCTGGTGACGCTGCTGGAGGCGCTCCCCATCCAGGAAACCGTCGAGGCCATCGACGAACTCAAGGAGTTGGGCCTGCCGATCGGCAGCGTGATCGTCAACCGCAACATCCCCGCCTACCTCGGGGCGGGTGACGTCGCCAAGGCCGCGGAGGGCGCCATCGACGCCGACGCGGTCCGGGCCGGGCTGACCGAGGCCGGAATCACGTTGAGCGACGACGACTTCGCGGGCCTGCTCACCGAGACCATCGAGCACGCGACGCGGATCACCGCCCGCGCGGAGAGCGCCGCGCAGCTCGACGCCGTGGACATCCCGCGGCTCGAACTCCCCGCCATCACCGACGGCGTCGACCTCGGCAGCCTGTACGAACTCGCGGAAGCACTGAGCCAGCAAGGAGTTCGATAGATGAGCCCCGCACCCAAGACCCTCGACATGGGGACACTCCTCACCGATCGCGCCAACCGCGTCGTCGTGTGTTGTGGCGCAGGCGGTGTCGGCAAGACCACGACCGCGGCGGCGATGGCGCTGCGCGCGGCGGAGTACGGCCGCACCGTCGTCGTCCTGACCATCGACCCGGCCAAGCGGCTCGCGCAGGCGCTGGGCATCAAGGATCTCGGCAACACCCCGCAGCGGGTGCCGCTCGCCCCCGAGGTGACCGGCGAGCTGCACGCGATGATGCTCGACATGCGCCGCACGTTCGACGAGATGGTGATCCAGTACTCGGGCGGTGACCGCGCCGAGGCCATCCTGGAGAACCAGTTCTACCAAACCGTCGCCACGTCGCTCGCGGGCACGCAGGAGTACATGGCGATGGAGAAGCTGGGTCAGCTGCTCGCCGAGGACAAGTGGGATCTCGTCGTCGTCGACACGCCCCCGTCCCGCAACGCGCTCGACTTCCTCGATGCGCCACAGCGTCTCGGCAGCTTCATGGACAGTCGCCTGTGGCGGCTGCTGCTCGCACCAGGCCGGGGCATCGGCAAGCTCGTCACGGGCGCCGTGGGTCTGGCCATGAAGGCGCTGTCGACCGTGCTCGGTTCCCAAATGCTTTCCGACGCAGCGGGTTTCGTACAGGCGCTGGACTCGACGTTCAGCGGGTTCCGCGAAAAGGCCGATCGCACCTACGAATTGCTCAAGCGTCCGGGCACCCTGTTCGTCGTGGTGTCGGCCGCCGAGCCCGATGCGCTGCGCGAGGCGTCGTTCTTCGTCGACCGTCTGTCACAGGAGCGGATGCCGCTCGCCGGGCTGATCCTCAACCGCACCCACCCGACGCTGTGCGAGTTGCAGTCGGACAAGGCGAGGGAGGCGGCCGACCATCTCGACGCCGACGGCGACGGCAACGCCGTGGCGGCCGGCGTGCTGCGGATCCACGCCGACCGGGCGCAGACGGCCAAGCGCGAGGTGAGGTTGCTGTCGCGCTTCACCGGGGCCAACCCGCACGTCGCGATCGTCGGCGTGCCGTCGTTGCCGTTCGACGTGTCGGATCTGGAGGCGCTGCGGGCGATCGCCGATCAGATCACCGGCGACTCCGACGCGGCCTGAGATCAGACGGCGCTGCGGTGCTTGCGCTGGGCGGCGAAGAACTCCGCCCAGGACACGACCTCGGGGTGCTGCTTGAGCAGGGCGCGGCGCTGACGCTCGGTCATGCCGCCCCACACGCCGAACTCGACGCGGTTGTCCAGGGCGTCGGCCCCGCACTCGGTGATCACCGGGCAGTGTCGGCAGATGACCGCGGCCTTGCGCTGGGCGGCGCCGCGGACGAACAACTCGTCGGGGTCGGCTTGGCGGCACCGTGCCTGGGAGACCCACGCGATGCGGGCTTCTGCCTCCGCGCCGTGGACTACGACACCATTGACCGGGGAACTCGTGATTGTCCTGCGCGCCGCGGGCCGTGTTCCTGACACCAGCGATCCCTTCGTCCAGCCGCCCCCTGCGACGGCTCGGTCTTCGGTATAGATCGCCACTGCGATCTACGCCACATTGCGTTTGCGAGTGTTACCTAGATCGCAATGTCAGTCAAAGCTAGGTGGTCAGGGGGGTTTTGCGCAACAGCCCGAGCGCAAATTTATGGGACGACCGTGCCGTGATCCGCCTTCGTGCACGTGAAACGGTTGCGCACGACCCCCACCTGGGCTAAACGGGCGGCTGCGACGCTGGTGGGTGGATACGTCGCTACTCTGTAGCCATGCCAGACCGACCGCAGGCGACGCCGCCGCCGAGGCGAGTGCCTCCCACGGTCACCGTGATCAAGCTCGCCTGGTGCATCCTGCTCGCCAGCGTCATCGCCGCCGGCATCATGTTCCCGCTCGTGGGCGGGTTCGGCCTGGTGTCCAATCGCGCCTCCGACGTCGTCGCCAACGGGTCGGCTCAGCTCGTCGAGGGCGAGGTCCCCGCGGTGTCGACGATGGTCGACGCGAAGGGCAACACGCTCGCGTGGCTCTACAACCAGCGCCGCTTCGAGGTGCGTAGCGACCAGATCGCCAACACCATGAAGCTCGCGATCGTCTCGATCGAGGACAAGCGGTTCGCCGACCACAACGGCGTCGACTGGAAGGGCACGCTGACGGGGCTGTCCGGTTACGTGTCCGGTGCGCCCGACACCCGCGGCGGCTCGACCATCGAGCAGCAGTACGTGAAGAACTACCAGTTGCTGGTGATCGCCCAGACGGACGCCGAGAAGCGGGCCGCCGTCGAGACCACCCCCGCTCGCAAGCTGCGCGAGATCCGCATGGCCCTGACGTTGGACAAGACGTTCACCAAGCCCGAGATCCTCACCCGCTACCTCAACCTGGTGTCTTTCGGCAACGGCGCCTTCGGCGTGCAGGACGCTGCGCAGACCTACTTCGGCATCAACGCGAGCGACTTGAACTGGCAGCAGGCCGCGCTCCTGGCCGGCATGGTCCAGTCGACCAGCACGCTGAACCCCTACACCAACCCCGAGGGTGCGCTGGAACGTCGAAACGTGGTGCTGGACACCATGATCGACAACATCCCGCAGGAAGCCGACGCGCTGCGGGCGGCCAAGCAGCAGCCGCTCGGCGTGCTGCCGCAACCCAATGAGCTGCCGCGCGGCTGCATCGCCGCCGGCGACCGCGCCTTCTTCTGCGACTACGTCCTCGACTACCTCGCCCGCGCCGGAATCAGCAAAGAGCAGGTCGCCAAGGGCGGCTACCTGATCAAGACGACGCTCGACCCCGACATCCAGAACCAGGTCAAGTCGTCGATCGACGGCATCGCGGCGCCGGACCTCAACGGTGTGGCCAGCGTGATGAGCGTCATCAAGCCCGGCAAGGATTCCCACCCCATCGTGGCCATGGCGTCCAATCGCACCTACGGGTTGGACACCGACTCGGGTGAGACGATGCAGCCGCAGCCCTTCTCCCTCGGTGGCGACGGCGCGGGATCGATCTTCAAGATCTTCACGACGTCGGCCGCGCTCGAGATGGGCATGGGCGTGAACGCCACGCTGGATGCGCCAGGGCGGTTCGAGGCGAAGGGCCTCGGCAGCGGCGGCGCCAAGGGATGCCCGCCCGCGACGTGGTGCGTGCAGAACGACGGCAACTACCGCGGCCAGCTCAGCGTCACCGACGCGCTCGCGACCTCGCCGAACACGGCCTTCGCCAAGCTGATCTCGCAGGTCGGCGTGCAGCGCACCGTCGACATGGCGGTCAAGCTGGGGTTGCGCTCCTACGCCCTGCCCGGCACCGCGCGCGACTACGACCCCAACAGCAACGAGAGCCTGGCCGACTTCGTCAAGCGCCAGAATCTGGGGTCCTTCACGCTCGGCCCCATCGAGGTCAACCCGCTGGAGTTGTCCAACGTGGCGGCCACGCTGGCCTCGGGCGGCACGTGGTGCCCGCCGAACCCGATCGACAAGATCTACGACCGCAACGGCAAGGAAGTATCGGTCACCACCGAGACGTGCGAGCAGGTCGTGCCCGAGGGCCTGGCCAACACCATGGCGAACGCCCTCAGCAAGGACGACACCGGCGGCGGCACGTCGGCCGGTTCCGCGGGAGCGGCGGGCTGGACCCTGCCGGTCTCGGGCAAGACGGGCACCACCGAAGCCCACCGGTCCGCCGGGTTCCTCGGCTTCACCAGCGCCTACGCCGCCGCCAACTACATCTTCGACGACTCGAGCTCGCCGTCGGACCTGTGCACCTCGCCGCTGCGCCAGTGCAGTTCGGGCAACCTCTACGGCGGTAACGAGCCGGCGCGCACGTGGTACACCGCGATGAAGCAGTTCACCCCGGACGACGTCGTGCTGCCCCCGACCGATCCGCGGTACGTCGACGGTGCGCCCGGTTCCAAGGTGCCCAGCGTGGCGGGCATGACCCCCGACATGGCGCGGCAGCGGCTGAAGGACGCCGGGTTCCAGGTCGCCGACCAGCCGACGCCGGTCAACAGCGCGGCCCCGGCCGGGGCCGTGGTGGGGACCACGCCGTCGGGTCAGACGGTCCCGGGGTCGATCATCACGATCCAGACGAGCAACGGCATCCCGCCGGCTCCGCCTCCGCCGCCGCCCGGTGCGCTGCCGTTCGACCCCAACGACCCGAACGCAGTTCCGGCCCCGGTCGGCTCGACGGTCATCAACATCCCCGGGCTGCCGCCGATCACGGTCCCCATCCTGGGGCCGCCACCTCCGTAGACCGGGTGTCCGGTCGAGGACTGCGTGCAATGGGACGGGTGAGTGTCCGGCGGTAGCAGTAGGCTGCAACCATGCTCGCCCGTTCGACGGTTGTGAATAAGTCCGCCAGGTTGGCCGGTTCGGTCGCCGCCGGTTCGTTGGCCGCGGGGATCGGCTACGCCACGCTCATCGAACGCAATGCGTTCGTCGTGCGAGAGACCACGATGCCGGTGCTCACGCCGGGGTCCTTGCCGCTGCGGGTGCTGCACCTCAGCGACTTCCACATGACGCCTGGCCAGCGCCGCAAACAGGCGTGGATTCGCGAACTGGCGGGGTTGGAACCCGATCTGGTCATCAACACCGGGGACAACCTGGCCCATCCGCGATCGGTGCCGTCGGTGGTCCAGGCCCTCAACGACCTGCTCGCGGTACCCGGTCTGTTCGTCTTCGGCAGCAACGACTACTTCGGTCCCAAGCCGAAGAACCCGGCCAACTACCTGTTCCGGCCGTCGCATCGCGTCATCGGTCAGCCGCTGCCGTGGCAGGATTTGCGGGCCGCATTCAGCGAACGCGGGTGGTTGGACGTCACGCACACCCGCCGCGAGATCGAGGTCAAGGGGCAGCTGATCTCCGTCGCCGGCGTCGACGACCCGCACCTCTCGCGCGACCGCTACGACACCATCGCCGGGCCCGCGAGCCCCGCAGCCAACCTCACCCTCGGCCTGGTGCACGCGCCGTACACGCGGGTGCTGGATCGCTTCGCGGCCGACGGGTATCAGCTCGTGCTGGCCGGTCACACCCACGGCGGCCAACTGTGCCTGCCGTTCCACGGCGCCGTCGTCACCAATTGCGACCTCGACCCGTCGCGCGCGAAGGGTCCGTCGCGATGGGGGTCGCACATGCAGTTGCACGTGTCGGCGGGGCTCGGCACGTCGCCGTACGCGCCGTACCGCTTCTGCTGCCGACCCGAGGCGACGCTGTTGACGCTGGTGGCCTCTCCGACCGGCGGCGGCAGCCTCGGACGCCGCGCCGATCTGTCCCACCCCACGGTCTCGGCGCATTGACCGACCCCACCGAGGTTGCCGTTCGACGGCACTCCCGCCGGTGGGTGGACGAGGCGATCCGCCTCATCGAGGCAGACGCCCGACGCAGTGCCGACACTCACCTGCTGCGGTATCCGCTGCCGATGTCGTGGTGCTCGCCCGGCGGTGCGGTCGACGTTCGTCTCTATCTGAAGGACGAGACCACCCACATCACCGGCAGCCTCAAGCACCGACTCGCGCGCTCGCTGTTCCTATACGCGCTGTGCAACGGCTGGGTCGGGGAGGGCACGACCATCATCGAGGCGTCGTCGGGTTCGACGGCGGTGTCCGAGGCGTACTTCGCCGCGATGCTCGGGCTGCCGTTCGTCGCGGTGATGCCGTCGTCGACGAGTGCCGCGAAGGTGGCTCTCATCGAATCTCAGGGCGGGCGTTGCCATTTCGTCGACGAGTCCGGTCAGGTGTACGCCGAGGCCGAGCGCCTCGCCGAGGAGACCGGGGGCCACTACCTCGACCAGTTCACCAACGCCGAGCGGGCCACCGACTGGCGTGGGAACAACAACATCGCCGAATCGATCTTCGAGCAGATGCAGGAGGAGCCGTTTCCCATCCCGGAGTGGATCGTCGTCGGGGCGGGCACCGGAGGCACCAGCGCCACGATCGGTCGCTATCTGCGCTATCGGCGGCTGCCGACCCAACTGTGCGTCGTGGACCCGGAGAACTCTGCGTTCTTCCCGTCCTACGCGCAGGGCGCACGCGACGTCGCGGGTCAGTCGTCGCGCATCGAGGGCATTGGCCGACCGCGGGTCGAGCCGTCATTCCTGCCCGACGTCATCGATCGCATGATGGTGGTGCCTGACGCGGGTTCGGTTGCCGCCGCCCACCACATCAGCCGGGTGCTGGGCCGACGAGTGGGTCCGTCGACGGGCACCAACGTGTGGGGTGCGTTCGGACTGCTAGCGGAGATGGTCGCTCAGGGACTCAGCGGTTCGGTGGTGACGTTGCTCGCCGACAGCGGCGAACGCTACGCCGACACCTACTTCGACGAGGAGTGGCTGAGCACCCGCGGGCTGGAGCCCTCGTCGTCGGAGGCGGTGCTCCAAGAGTTCGAGCGCTCGGGCCGCTGGACCTGATCGCCGCTCTGGAACGCGCCGCGGCGGAAGCGATCGGAGGTTGCGAACAGCCACAGCGCAGCAATGGCGAACAACCCGAAGTAGATGGTGGCTCCCAGAACCGTCATGGTGACTGCCTCTCTCGAACGAATCGAAGTCGTGCTGGGGACAACGTCGCCGACGGGCAATTGCATTCCGCGTCAGCATGTCAACCTGTGCGTTGTCTACCCATCCGCTCCGGGACTAATCACGTTCGTGACCCACGCGACGCCGCCGGGACGGGCTGGGCCATTTGGCTTCCGCCGGGCCGGGTGCGATACGCTAGCCGGGCTCATCGCGGGGTATGGCGCAGCTTGGTAGCGCGCTTCGTTCGGGACGAAGAGGTCGTGGGTTCGAATCCCGCTACCCCGACCGCGTAGGCAACGACAAGGGCTCCGACCGCAATGGTCGGAGCCCTCGTCGTTGGGGTTGCGGGGTCAGGCGACGACCAGCACCCGCTCCTCCTCGTCGTCGTGCTCGTGAGCCTTCGCATAGACCGCGAACGAACTCACCTCCGCCACGCCGAGCAGGATAACGGGCCAGACGAGTCCGGCCGCCAGGCTCAGGAACGTCCGCTGGCCCAGGGGTCGCCGCTCGTCACCGAGCCGGGCGCTCACCACGAACACCACGACCGCCGCCACGAGCGCCATCGTTAGGTACCCCACTATCAGGTTCCACGTCACGAGCGCCTCCTCGTTGATTTGCTGCGGGCAAACGTAGTTCCCACGTTAGCGCACTTTCAATCCGAGGCGGTCAGGCCGCGGCGGCGCGCAGCTTCTCCAACAGCGGCTGAGCCGCCTCCTTCAGGAAGCGGTCCTGGCCCTCGTCACCGACCTGGACCAGCGCAATGTCGGTGAAACCCGCCTTCCAGTACTCGCTGACCGCCTCGACGATCGCGTCGAGATCGGGTCCGCACGGGATGGACGAGGCGACGTCGTCGGGCTTGACGAACTGCGTCGCTCCGGCGAAACCGGCGGTGGTCGGCAGGTCGGCGTTGACGTTCCAGCCGCCGGCAAACCACCGGAACTGTTCGTGGGCCCTGGTGACGGCCGCATCCCTGTCGGTGTCCCAGCAGATGGGAATCTGCCCGATGACCCGTGAGTCTCCCGGCAACCCCGTCGCCTTGCGCGCGCCGTGCCACCCCTTGACAAGGTCGGCATCGGGTTCGACGGCGATGAGGTGATCCGCCAGCGGGGAGAACGTCTCGACCGAGCGCTCGCCCGACACGGCCGCGGCGATGGCAACCGGAACGTCCGGCAGATCCCACAGGCGCGCCGAGTCGACCTCGAAGTACTCGCCCTTCCAGTCGACCAGCTCGCCGGTGAACAGCTCGCGGATGATCTGAACGGCCTCGCGCAGCATGTCCTGCCGGCGAAGCACCGTCGGCCACCGCTGGCCGACGACGTGCTCGTTGAGGTTCTCGCCGCTGCCGACGCCGAGCGTGAACCGCCCGTCGGCGAGGATCTGCAACGTCGCGGCCTGCTGGGCCACCACGGCGGGGTGGTAGCGGATGGTCGGGCACGTCACGTAGGTCATCAGTTCGACCCGCTCGGTTGCCTGCGCCACCGCGCCCAGAGTCGTCCAGGCATTGGGCGCGTGGCCCTGCGCCGCGAGCCACGGCGAGTAGTGGTCACTGCTCACTTCGAAGTCGAAACCGAGCCGCTCGGCCGAAACCGCGTATTCCACAAGCTGTTTGGGACCGCTCTGCTCGGTCATGAGGGTGTAGCCGAATCGTGTCATGGCTGAGTTCTACCCGCGCGTGACCGAGTCGAAAACCGACTACAGACGCTCCTTGACCGCGGCGGAGAGACGGGCGCCGTCGGCCTTCCCCTCGGCGATCGCGGTGGCGGCCGCCATGACCTTGCCCATCTGCTTGATCCCCGGCTGATGGCCGAGCTCCTCGGTGACCTGGGCGATGGCGGTGTTCACCACGTTGGCCACCTCGTCGTCGTTGAACGGCACGGGCAGGTAGTCGTCGATCACCTGGGCCTCGGCGCGCTCGTTGGCGGCGAGATCGCCCCGGCCGTTGGACACGTAGACCTCGGCGGCCTCACCGCGCTTGCGCGACTCGCGCGCCAGCACCTTGAGGACCTCGTCGTCGGACAGCTCGTGCACCTGGCTGCCTTTGACCTCCTCCTCCTGGATGGCCGCGATCAGCATCCGCAAGGTGGCCGTGGTCAGCTTGTCGCGGGCCTTCATCGCCGCCGTCAGATCGGCCCGCAATCGGTCCTTCAGTTCCGCCATGGCCTAGACGGTACGCCCGCACCCGGGGCCGTCGACGTCGACAATCGCACGGGCGATCGACAGGATGGTGGGCATGAGCGGCTACTACCCGCCCCCCGGGTTTCACCCGCCTGGCTACTCCGCGCCGATGTGGCCCACGCCCGTCGTACGCCCCGGCGTCATTCCGCTGCGCCCGCTGACGCTGTCCGACGTCTTCAACGGGGCGGTCGCCTACGTCCGCGCCAACCCGAGAGCCACCCTCGGACTGACGGCCATCGTGGTCGTGACGTCCCAGGTGGTCGCGCTCCTGTTTCAGATCGGCCCGCTGACGTCCGCCGACGTGCTGGCGCAGGGACGCGACGGTCAGTCGGGGTTCTCCGACTCCGCGCTCGTCGGGTTGCTCGCCTCGGAGGCGGCGAGCGTGGTCACCAGCGTCCTGGCCGCCATCGTCCTGAGCGGTCTGCTGACGGTCGTGGTCGGGCGCGCGGTGTTCGGCGCGACGATCGGCATGGGCGAGGCGTGGCGACGGGCCCGCGGACGTCTGCTGCCCCTGCTCGGGGTCACGGTGCTGGAGGCGGCCGGGGCCGCCCTGCTGATCGCCGTCGCGGTCGGACTCGTCGCCGCGGTCGACCGAATCGTCGGCGACGCAGCGGCTTTCGCGGTGGGCGCGGTGCTCGCGCTGGCACTCGTCGCATTGCTCGTCTACCTCTACACCGTGCTGAGCTTCGCGCCCGCCCTGGTCGTGCTGGAGCGCATTGGCGTGCTGCCCGCCCTCGCCCGGTCCATCGCCCTGGTGCGGCACGACTTCTGGCGGGTGTTCGGCATTCGGCTGCTGGCGGCGGTGGCCGCGGGCATCGTCTCCTTCGCGGTCACGATGCCGTTCGCCGTCGTCGGCTCGGTCCTGCAGCTCGTCGACGAGTCGACCGGCGCCGCGGTCGCCGCCGTGGTGCTGGCCGGCGTCGGCAGCGCCGTCGGTCAGATCGTCACGGCCCCCTTCACCGCGGGCGTCGTCGTCCTGCTCTACACCGACCGGCGCATTCGCGCCGAGGCGTTCGATCTGGTGCTGCAGACCGGCGCCTCGCCGATGGTGCACTCCACCGACGACCTGTGGCTGACCCCGCGACGCTGACGTGGCCACCATCGACATCGACCGCGAGGCCGCCCACGACGCCGCCCAGCACGAGCTGAGCAAGTCCATCTACCCGCACGGTTCGCTGCCGAGCCTGGTGCTCCAGTGGCTGGACGACGTATTGGCCCGCCTGGTCTCCCGCGCGGCGTCGGTGCCCGGCGGATGGCTGACGATCATAGTCCTGCTCCTCCTCCTGACGGTGGCCGCCGTCGCGGCGATCCGCATCACGCGGCGCACCATGCGCACCCGCCGCGGCCATCAGGACGCGCTGTTCGGGACGACCGAGATGAGCTCGACCCAGCACCGGTCGGCCGCCGAACATGCTGCGGCAGAAGGTGATTGGGCCGCGGCGATACGTCACCGGGTGCGCGGCATCGCACGCCATCTCGAGGAGACCGGCGTCCTGCTCCCCATCCCCGGCCGCACCGCGTCGGAGCTGGCCCGCGACGCCGGCCGCGAGCTGCCCGGGTTGGCCCTCGAATTGCACGGTGCGGCAACGTCGTTCAACGACGTCACCTACGGTGAACTACCCGGCACCGAACCCGGCTACCGGCTCGTCGCCGCCCTCGACGACCACGTGTGCGCCCACGCCGCCGGCAGCGCGCCGGACGACGCGGCCCGGGCAACCCGCGACGGCTGGGCCGAGGTGCGGTGACCACGACCCAGTCGCGCGTCGGCCCCACCGTCGTGCAGCGGTGGCGCAGCCTGCGCTGGGTGCTGCTCGCGCTCGCCGCGATCGTCGCCGTGTCCATCGTCGCCGCCCTGCTGACCACCCCGGCCACGGGCGGCCGGATGGACCCCGATGCGACCTCGCCCGAGGGCGCGCACGCGCTCGTCCAGCTGCTGCGGGAGCGCGGCGTGGACGTGATCCCCGCCGACGACGTCGCGTCCGTCGAACGGTCGATGCGTCCCGATGCGCTGCTGCTCGTCGCCCCGACGGCGTACCTCGTCGACGACGCCGGCCTGCGCCGGCTGAACCAGCTACCCGGTGACGTGCTGCTGGTGGAGCCACTCTCGGCGATCAGGGAGTCACTCGCGCCCAAGATCCGTCCCGCCTCGGAGTCCAGCTTCGGGGGCGAACCGGACTGCGATCTGCGCGCGGCCACCAGGGCCGGGCGCATCCAACTCGGCAGCAGCGACACCTTCGAGGCCGTCGACGGTGCCACGGTCACCCGGTGCTACGGCGGCGCCCTGGTGCGCTACACCGCCGACGGGCGCACCGTCACCGTCGTCGGCAGCGCCGACTTCATGACGAATTCGGCTCTGCTGCAAGAGGGTAACGCCGCACTGGCGATGAACCTGGCCGGTGAGCGGCCCAGGGTCGTCTGGTACACCCCCAAGCGCATCGAGGGCGAGTCCGACGGCGCCACGTCGATCACCGACCTCATCCCGCCGCGCGTCGGCTGGATCGTCCTGCAGCTCGTCCTGGCCGTCGCCTGCGTGGCGCTGTGGCGCGTCCGCCGCGTCGGTCCCCTCGTCGCAGAGGACCTGCCGGTCGTGGTCCGCGCCTCGGAGACCGTCGAGGGACGCGGCAGGCTGTACCGGTCGCACCGGGCCCGTGACCGCGCGGCGCCCGCGTTGCGGACCGCGGCGCTGCAACGCCTCGTCCCCCGGCTCGGCCTCGGCGACCGGTCGGATCCCGCCGCCGTCGTCGGGACCATCGCGCAACGCACCGGCGCGGACCCCGCAGCCGTGCAGTATGCCCTCTACGGTCCGATCCCCACCGACGACGACCAACTCGTCGACCTCTCCCGACTCCTCGACGACATCGAAAGGCAGGTCTCAGCTTCGTGATCGATGCACCGAATCCGACCGACCAGGACGACGCCCGCGCTGCGCTGCTGGCGTTGCGCACCGAGATCGCAAAGGCGGTCGTCGGACAGGACGCCGTCGTCAGCGGGTTGGTGATCGCGCTCCTGTGCCGCGGACACGTCCTGCTGGAAGGGGTTCCGGGCGTAGCGAAGACGCTGTTGGTGCGCACGCTGTCCGCGGCGCTGCAGCTGGACTTCAAGCGGGTGCAGTTCACGCCGGACCTGATGCCCGGCGACGTGACGGGGTCCCTGGTGTATGACGCCCGCACCAGCGAGTTCGAGTTCCGCGCCGGTCCGGTGTTCACGAACCTGCTGCTCGCCGACGAAGTCAACCGGACACCGCCCAAGACGCAGGCCGCGCTGCTGGAGGCCATGGAGGAACGGCAGGTCAGCGTCGACGGGGAGGCCCGGCCGCTGCCCGACCCCTTCATCGTCGCCGCCACGCAGAACCCCATCGAGTACGAGGGCACCTACCAGCTGCCCGAGGCGCAGCTCGACCGCTTCCTCCTCAAGCTCAACGTGCCCCTGCCCCCGCGGGAGCACGAGATCGCGATACTCACCAGGCACGCAAGGGGTTTCGACCCTCAGGACCTCTCGGGGATACGGCCCGTCGCCGGTCCCGCCCAGCTGGCCGCGGGTCGTGACGGCGTCCGGCGCGTCCTGGTCGCCGACGAGGTCACCGGGTACATCGTCGACCTCGCGGGCGCGACGCGGCACTCGCCCGCCCTGCAGCTCGGCGTCTCGCCGCGCGGTGCAACGGCACTCCTGGCGACGTCGCGGGCGTGGGCGTGGCTGTCGGGCCGCAACTACGTCACCCCCGACGACGTCAAGGCCATGGCCCGGCCGACGCTGCGCCACCGCATCGCCCTGCGGCCCGAGGCCGAGCTCGAGGGCGCCACCCCCGATGGCGTTCTCGACGGCATCCTGTCCGCGGTTGCGGTGCCGCGCTAGATGGTCCTCACCGGCCGCATCGGTCAGATCGCCGTCGTCGGCGTCCTGCCGATCGCCGTCTCGCCCTGGCCCGCAACGACTTTCGTAGTCCTGCTCGCTCTGCTGCTGCTGGCGGTCGTCGTCGATGCCGCACTGGCGGCGAGCACCGCGCACCTCGGGTTCAGCCGCGCGGGTGACGCCACGGCCCGCCTCGGCGAGTCCGTCACCGCCGGACTCATCGTCGAGAATCGGGGGCGGCGCCGGTTCCGCGGCGTCGTGCGCGACGCGTGGGCACCGTCGGCGCGCGCCGCACCGCGCACCCATGAGACGAATCTCGCCGTGGGACAACGGGTTCGCCTCGACACCGTGCTGCGTCCCGTGCGTCGGGGCGATCAGCGGTCCGCGCTGGTGACCGCGCGGTCGGTGGGCCCGCTCGGGCTGGCGGGCAGACAGAGCTCGCACCGGGTGCCCTGGCAGGTGCGCATCCTGCCACCGTTCCTGTCGCGCAAGCACCTGCCCTCGCGGCTGGCGAAGCTGCGCGAGCTCGACGGCGCCATCCCGGTGCTCATCAGGGGGCAGGGCACCGAGTTCGACTCTTTGCGCGAGTACGTCGCGGGCGACGACGTCCGTTCGATCGACTGGCGCGCGACCGCACGGCGATCCGACGTCGTGGTGCGCACCTGGCGCCCGGAGCGCGATCGCCGGGTGGTCATCGTCCTCGACACCGGCCGCACGTCGGCGGGCCGCGTCGGCGTCGACCCCATGGCCGGCGACCCGAGCGGGTGGCCGCGGCTCGACTGGTCGATGGACGCCGCACTCCTGTTGGCGGCGTTGGCTTCTCGCGCCGGTGACCACGTCGACTTCATCGCCCACGACAGGGTCCCCCGCGCCGGTGTACACCGCGCGACGCGCAACGAACTGCTGCCCCAACTCGTCGAGGCGATGGCACCGCTCGAACCCGCACTCGTCGAGTCGGACGCCGCGGCCATGGTCGCGACCGTGCGGCGTCGCGTCCGGCAGCGGGCGCTCGTCGTATTGCTGACCGACCTCAACCCGTTCGCTCTCGACGAGGGGTTGATGGCCGTGCTGCCCCAACTGTCGGCCAGACACCACGTGATCGTCGCGGCGGTCGGCGACCCGCGATGGGACCGGCTGGCGGCGGGCCGCTCCGACGCCGCGCAGGTGTACGACGCCGCCGCGGCCGAGCGCGCCCGCAACGATCGCGGCGACGTGGCGACCCGACTGCGCCGTCACGGGGTCGACGTCGTCGATGCGATGCCCGAGGAACTGGCGCCCGCCCTGGCCGACCGCTACCTGGCGATGAAGGCCGCCGGCCGCCTCTAATTCCCCCGCGAGCAGACGCAAACATGCCACTTTCTGCGGCGTGTCGCGCAGATTTGCGGCTGCTCGCGGGGGGAACGTCAGCCCGTCGGAAGCACGTCGGGCGCGTCGTCGAGGTCGCCGGTCTCCCCGGCGCGAACGGCCTTGCGGCCGAAGTGGATCACGTAGGTGAGGAAGCCGACCTCGGCGGTGACGCCGATGGCGATGCGGACGAACGTCGGCAATCCCGAGGGCGTGACGAGCGCTTCGATCAACCCGGACACCAGCAACACGACGACCAGCCCGACCGCGACCGACACCACGGCGCGGCCCTGTTCGGCGAGCACCTGGGCGCGCGGTCGGTCCCCCGGCGCGATCACCGACCAACCCAGGCGCATCCCCGCCGCCGCCGCGAGGAACACCGCGGTCAGCTCGAGTAGCCCGTGCGGGGTGAGCAGGCCGAAGAACACGTCACCCCGACCCGCGTCGAACATCAGCCCGCCGACGACGCCGAGGTTCGCCGCGTTCTGGAACAGGACGTACGGAATGGGCAGGCCGAGGACGACGGCGTAGCCGATGCACTGCGCGGCCACCCACGCGTTGTTGGTCCAGACCCGCAGAGCGAACGAGCCCGCCGGGTTCTCGCTGTAGTACGCGGCGAATTCATGGTCGACGATGTGCGCGATGTCCGCGGGGGTGCCGACGGCCGCCTGCACCTCGGGACTGCCGGCGACCCAGACGCCCATCACCACCGCCACGACGAGGGTCGCGACCGCGGAGCCGAGCCACCAGCGCCACGACCGGTAGGCCACGACGGGGAACGACACCGTCCAGAAGCGGGCGAACTCGCTCCAGAGCGGAGCCCGAGCGCCGGTGACCGCCGCGCGCGCCGTCGCGACGAGCCCCGACAGCCTGCCGACGAGCACGCCGTCACCCGAGGCGCTGCGCACCATCGACAGGTGCGTGGACACCCGCTGATAGAGGTCGACCATCTCGTCGACCTCGGCGCCCGTCAGCCTGCGGCGGCGCTTGACCAAGTGCTCCAACCGGTCCCACGACGGGCGGTGGGTCAGCACGAAGGCGTCGACGTCCACCTGGTGCAGCCTAGTAGCGTGGGCGGGGTGGCGGCCCAACCCGAGGCGATGGTCACGGGTGACGCCGTGGCGCTGGACGTCCAGATCGCCCAGTTGCCCGTGCGCGTGCTGTCGGCTCTGATCGACCTCGCGGTGGTGGGCACCGGCTACGTCGTCGGCGTCCTGCTGTGGGCCCTGACGCTGTCCGGGTTCGACTCGGCCCTGTCGGCCGCGGTGCTCGTCGTCTTCACCGTCGTCACGATCCTGGGCTATCCCGTCGTCATGGAGACGACGACCCGGGGCCGCTCGCTGGGCAAGATGGCGCTCGGGTTGCGCGTCGTGTCCGACGACGGTGGCCCAGAACGCTTCCGCCAGGCCCTGTTTCGAGCACTGGCGGGTTTCGTCGAACTCTGGACGCTGACCGGTGGGCCCGCCGTCATCTGCAGCATGCTCTCGGCGAGGGGCAAGCGCATCGGCGACGTGTTCGCCGGCACGATGGTGATCAGCGAGCGCGCACCCAAGCTGCCCGCGCCCGTGCCCATGCCTCCGGCACTGGCGTGGTGGGCGGCGTCGCTTCAGCTGTCTGGCCTGCGGTCGCAGCAGGCCGAGCTGGCTCGTCAGTTCCTCAGTCGCGCAAGCCAATTGGAGCCCACCGTCCGCGACCAGATGGCCTACCGCATCTACGTCGACGTCCTGGCGCAGGTGTCCCCACCCCCTCCCGCCGACGCGCCGCCGCCCCTGGTGCTCGCGGCCGTCCTCGCCGAGCGCCACCGCCGCGAACTGGCCCGGCTTCGGGCCGCCACGCCGCCCCCGGCCCAGGCGCCACTCCCCCACGCGCCGCCCTTCACCCCCGCGCCACCGCCGACCCACGCGCCGCCGTCGGCCCAGGCGCCGCCGGTCGCCGCCCCCGGAGGCTTCATCGCCCCCGACTAGTGGGACATCCATGTCCCACTGTGGACCACGCGTGCTACATTAGACGACATGAATGCACCGTCAGCGGCCGAGGGCGGCTCGCGCTCGAGGACGCGCCGGGCGATCCTCGACGCCGCGATGACCGTCTTCGCTGCTGACCCGGGCGCCTCGCTCGCCGACGTTGCCACGGCTGCGGAGGTCGGCCGCAGCACGCTGCACCGATACTTCTCCGAGCGCACCGACCTGCTGCGGGCCCTCGCCCTGCACGTCCACGCCCTCAGCAACGCCGCGATCGCGCGGGCCGAGCCGAACTGCGGGCCGCCCGTCGAGGCGCTGCGCCGGGTCGTCGAGTGCCAGCTGGACCTCGGGCCCATCGTGCCGTTCGTCTACAACGAGCCCACGATCCTGGCGGATCCGCAGATCGCCGCCGAGCTCGACACGGGTGACGAGGTCATCGTCGAGGTGCTCGACCGGGCCGCCACCCAGGGCTCGGCCGGACCCCCCGGTTGGCCCCGGCTGGTGTTCTGGGCACTGCTCACCGCCGGCTACGACGCCGCCCGCAAAGGCACCCCGAGGGTGCAGGTGGTCGACGCCATCATGGCCAGTCTTACCACCGGCACCATCAATCCCCACCACCCGTGACGTCAGGGGCGTTCGCCCGACGTCGTTCTCAGGAGTAGCTCCAATGTCTCTTCACGTGGACGTCCCCTCGGCGTCCATCTCCACACCGCGCCGCGCGTGGGTCGCGCTCGCGGTCCTCGTGCTTCCGGTGGTGCTCATCGCCGTCGACAACACCGTGCTCGCCTTCGCGCTGCCCAGCATCGCCGAGGACTTCCGTCCCGCCGCTACCACGCAGCTGTGGATCGTCGACGTCTACTCGCTGGTGCTGGCCGCCCTCCTGGTGACGATGGGCAGTCTCGGCGACCGCATCGGCAGGCGACGGCTGCTGATGATCGGCGCGAGCGGCTTCGCGGTGGTCTCGGCCGCCGCGGCGTTCGCACCGAGTGCGGAGTATCTGGTCGCAGCCCGCGCCCTGCTGGGCGTGTTCGGCGCGATGCTGATGCCCTCGACGCTGTCGCTGATCCGCAACATCTTCCTCGACGCCTCGGCCCGCCGCCTCGCGATCGCGCTGTGGGCCTCGTGCTTCACCGCGGGCTCGGCGCTCGGGCCGATCGTCGGGGGCGCCCTGCTGCAGCACTTCCACTGGGGTGCGGTGTTCCTGATCGCCGTACCGATCCTGTTGCCGCTGCTGGTGCTGGCGCCGCGCCTGGTGCCCGAGTCGCGGGACCCCCATCCCGGCCCCGTCGATCCGCTCAGCGTGCTGCTCACCCTGACGACGATGCTTCCGGTGGTGTGGGCCATCAAGTCCGCTGCGCACGACGGAATCTCGTGGCTCGCCGTGGCCGCACTGCTCGTCGGGATCGTCTCGGGCGTGTCGTTCGTGCGTCGTCAAAGACGCAGCGCGACACCGATGCTCGACGTCGAACTCTTCAGGTGCGCGCCGTTCACGTCGTCGATCCTGGCCAACTTCCTGTCCATCGTCGGACTGATCGGCTTCATCTTCTTCGTCTCGCAGCACCTGCAGCTGGTACTGGGATTGAGTCCGCTGGCCGCCGGCCTGGTCACGCTGCCCGGTGCCGTGCTGTCGATGATCGCGGGCATCGCCGTCGTGCCGGTGGCCAAACGCGTTGCGCCACATGTCCTGATGATCGTCGGGTTGATCCTCGTCGCGGCAGGCTTCGTGGCCATCCTGCTGGTGCGCCACGACCTCGACGTCGTCGCGATCATCGCCTCCTTCGCCATCCTGGAGATCGGTGTCGGCATGTCGCAGACCATCTCGAACGACACCATCGTGGCGTCGGTACCGGCCGCCAAGTCCGGTGCGGCGT
This sequence comes from Mycolicibacterium madagascariense, assembly GCF_010729665.1. NCBI lineage: Bacteria > Bacillati > Actinomycetota > Actinomycetes > Mycobacteriales > Mycobacteriaceae > Mycobacterium > Mycolicibacterium madagascariense. The sequence continues at coordinate 5,216,890 of NZ_AP022610.1, forward strand.
CGGCTGTCTCGGAGACCGCGTACGAGCTCGGCGCGGTGGTCGGCACCGCGACACTCGGCACGATCTTCACGGCGTACTACCGCGCCAGTGTCGAACTGCCCGGCGGGCTGACCGACCTGCAGACCGCGGACGCGCGCGAAAGCATCGGCGGCGCAGCGTCGGTCGCGGGCACGCTGCCACCGGCGATGAGCGGTCGCCTGATGGACTCCGCGCGAACCGCGTTCGACGCGGGCATCGCCCCGACGGCGACCATCGCCGCCGTGCTGGTGCTGCTCGCGGCGGCCGTCGTCGCGTGGTCGTTCCGTCGGGCCGGGTAGCACCCGGGTTGGGCCCTACGCCTGCGGCGCAGGCGCGTGCCTCCCGAAAACCACCCCGGCGACGGTCGTCACCGCGATCGTGATGAGCGCGCCGAGGATCAGGGCCGACGGCTCTCCCGGGCCGAGCAGCTTGAGTTCGGTGCCGAGGGTGGCGGCGGCGACGGGCACGCCGAGCTGCGCCGCCGCCATGGCGCCGAGCGTCAGAGGCTGCCCGAGCACGCGTCCCGCGCCGTGCGCCACGACGGCTCCGACGCCGAGCGCCACCCCGAGTCCGATGAACTCCGGCCGCTCCCCCAACTCGCGCACCTGCAGGGACGCGCCCAGCCAGACGAAGAACAGTGGGCCGAAGAACCCCTCGGTGATGCCGAAGAGTTGGCGCGCGAGGCGCCGTGGTTCACCAATTCCGTTGACCACCAACCCCAGTGCGAAGCCGGCCAGCATGATCGACACGTGCGTGGCGGTCGCCAGGGCAGCGAGGGCGAACAGCATCAGCAGACTGAGACGCAACTCGAGGGCCAGATCGTGCTGCTTCGAATACTCTCGCAGCCGCTCGTGGGTGCCGCGGCGCTCGAAGTGTCGCAGCACGACGAACAGCACACCGGCGCACGCCGCGATCGCCACGGCGCCGAGCGCCGCCTTGGGTGCCCGCGATGGGTCGATGACCAAGGGCAACAACACGATCGACGCCGCATCGGCGATCGCGATCTGCGCCTTGACCGACAGCACCGACGGTCCGGAGAGTTTCAACCCGTCGATGATCGGCAGTGCGACCGCTGCCGAGGAGGACGCCATGAGCACCGCGTACAGCGCCGCGTGACCGGTGCCGAACACCCGGGCGAGCACGACACCCAGCACCGCGGCGACCACGCCGACCACCGCGGCGCGCAGCACCGCCCTGGGCAGGCCAGCCCGCAGGGACGCATCGCGCACCGGGACGTGCGTGCCCACGACGAACATGACGAGTGCGAAGCCGATGTTGGCGAGTAGCGCGAACGTCGGATCATCGGGGTCGACGATGCCGAAACCCGTTCTCCCGATGACGATTCCGGCCGCCAGCTCGCCGATGATGACGGGGATGCGCAGTCGCGGGATGGCCACCAGCAGTGGTCCCGCCATGCCGACGAGGACGAGCAGCGCCAGCGTGTGAAACCCGAAGTGCGACACGTCAGGTCGTCACGACTGCCACGACACCAAGCGGCACGGGATGTCGGTGTCCTCGTCGGTCAGGTAGCTCGCGCACACGCGGTGGTATCCGTCGGCGATCTGAAGTGCGGCACCGGTGACGCCGTCGCCGCGCACCAGCAGGATGGGTGAGAGCTTCTTGCCGGAGTCGATCTTCGAGAGGTCGCCCTTGACGCGCGCGTTGGTCGCTGGCAGCAGATCCAGACGCGCGGCCCGCAGGATGTCCTTGGCCTTGCGCAGTGTCGAGTCCGCGGAGCGCAGCGCGGCGACCGTCGTGCCGACCGCGTGGTCCTCCCCGATCAGACTGAGATAGTCCGCTGCTGCGGCGTAGTCGTGATCCTCGGGGGCGTCGAGCCACTTGACTGCCATCCGAGACACGATAAACGGGGTGGCTGGCAGGAGGCATCCAGTTGCCGGATGCCGTCGATCGCGCCCGCGGAGACCGCGTCCACGTACTGCCGCGAGCCAGGCTTCGCGGCAGCGGCGCCCGGTTCAGAGGTTGCCACGGCAAACCCCCACCGGCGGCGCCGGCCGTCTGACGTGCCGTCGCTCCCCTGGGTAGACTCCGCACCCATGGGGCGCACCATTCGCTGGGCCAGGCCGCTGCTGGCCGCTGCCGTGCTGGCCGCTGCCTCCGGCGTCGCGCTCGCCGCGCCGGCCAGCGCCGGCTGCGAGAAACAGACCTACGCCCGGTTCTGCGACGGACCCATCGGCGACGACGGAAAATGGAACCGCTGCTCGGTGGCCTACGGGGCGCAGACCGCGTTCGGACAGATGATCTACCCGACGACCTACAGCTGCTACACGGTCGGCCCCGGCGAATACCCGATCCACGAACCGCAGTACCACATCGATCCGTAGGTCCGCTGGCTACATGGCGACCGCGAAGTCGACCGCGCGCGCATCGCGTGCACGCGCCGGTTGTCCGACCGCAGCCGACACCGCGACGCCCTCGGGGTGGTGACTGACGTAGTCGAGGAACGCTCCCACGGTCGCGTCGGCCCCGGGGGCCTCGTCACCGGTCATCTGATTGGGCTCGGCGATCGCACAGGCGTCGCTCATCACCGACGCCATTCGGACCCCGCTGCGGCCGCGCACGAACACGTTGGCGTAACCGCCTACGGCACGGATGCGGCCGAGCAACACCGACAGGCGTTCAGAATCGAACGCGACGACTACCGGGTGCCCACCCTCGTCGCTCGTCACGGGCAACTCGTATTCGGCGAGGCAGCCGCAGGCGAGATTCCAGTCGACCTCCATGCGGAACGCGTCGAGTTGCTTCTGACTGATTCTGGTCACGCTGCGATTGTCCTCTCATCGTCGAATGATGCGTAGCCGCTCGTACATCAGATCCTGTGCCAGGCGAAACGCCTCCGTCACGTCTTGAATCGCGTCTAGTCGTGCGATGTGCCGTGGGTCGGCACCGTTCTGCGGATGGTGATGACACGACCCATGGCAACAATCCACGTATTCGATCGTCCGCCAACCCTCAGCCGTGAGCACTTGGGCGTTGATGACGAATTCGGTGAGATGCTTGCCGAGGTGCCAGGTGCGATTCTCCAGTCGAACCGTATTCGCGTCGTCGGCGGCGGACTCCCATGATCGTTCGCGGCACGCGTTGCGACGCGGTGGCCGGTAGCTTCCTCGCTCCGAGGCGATTTCAGCCGCTGCCGTCCGCTGCGCCTTCCGGAGTTCCTGTCTTCCTTGCTGTTCTCGCCGAATCACGACAGCGGCGATCTCCGGTGCGTTCTCACGTCAATCATCATTCGACGCTATCCCGCGTGACCGACATACATTCAGTCCGTTCACGTGCCACCGTGCAACTGCGCGAGATTGGTGAGGTAACACCACCGAGTGGTGAAAGTCGTTGTCCTACGCACCAATCCAATTGCCGTGGAACCCGAAGGGCACCCGTCGCGGCAGCGCGATCGTCGCCAGGGGGTCCGCGGCGAAGTCGGAGGCGTCGAGGATCACCAGGTCGCTGCCGTCGCGCGCGGGGTCGTACACGTAGCCCAGGTAGTAGCCCGCGGATTCGTCGGCCGGGCCGTCGGACGGCACGAACACCGCCTCGCCGGGAACTCCCGGCGTCGCCGATTCGCCGAACCGATGCTCGACGGCGGAGCCGGTGGTGAGGTCGTGGCGGACCAGCGCGTCGTTGCCCACGGAGACGGCGTAGCGCGCGGCCAGGGTCGCCAGCCGGTCGTCGATGCGGGGGAACTCCACCGATCTGTCGTCGAGCTGCGCTTCGTGGACGACCCCGGTGGCGAGGTCGATGGTCCACGTCCACATCATCGCGTTGGCGCCGAAACCGCCGTCGTGGCGCCACAATTCGGGATAGCGCGCGGCCTGCAGCACGATGGAGTCGCCCGCGTCGTAGGCGTTGGCGACGTGGAACACGTAGCACGGGTCGATGTCGAACCAGCGGATCGGACCGTGGGGGTCGTCGCGGCGCAGGACGCCGAGCCGAGCGCCGTAGGTGTCGCTCCAGCGGAACGGCATGTCGCCGGAGGCCGCCGCGTCCACGTCGAACACGATCGGCAGATCCATGAAGACGACGTGTCGGGCGGTCAGGGCGAAGTCGTGCATCATCGTCAGCGCGGGCACGTCCACCGGGCGGTTCACGGTCAGCTCGCCGGCGGCGTCCACGCGGTGGTAGGTGACGTAGGGCTCGAACAGGTTGCCGTAGCCGAAGAAGTGCATCTCCCCGGTCGTCGGGCAGATCTTCGGGTGCGCGGTCATGGAGTCGACCAGCTTGCCGCCGAAGTCGTAGGCGCCGACGGTTTCGAGGTCGTTGGTCACCTCGTAGGGCAGCGACGACTCGACCAGCGCCAGCGTCTTCCCCGCGTGGTTGACGACGTGGGTGTTCGCCACGGCGGATCGCAGATTGCGCGTGCCGTCCTCGTTGTAGAGCGGGATGTCGTGTTCGAAGCTGTCGGTGCGCACCCAGCGGTTGCGGTACCACGCGGCGCGCCCGTTCTCGATGCGCACGCCGTGGATCATGCCGTCACCGGTGAACCAGTGTCCGCCGGCCTGCCGCGGGTTCGGTCCGTTGCGTAGATACCAGCCGTCGAGTTCGGCCGGGATGGTGCCCGTGACGGTCAGGTCGACGTCGCTCAGCTCGTCGGGAACGGGCGCGAAGTTGCCCCGCCGGAAGAACTCGCCCGTGCCAAGGATCTCGGACTCGGTGGTGTCGGTCATGCTTCCACCATGACACTCCACCAATGACATGTCAATGGTGGAATGTCTGGGAATGTGCTCTCTAAGCGGTTGCACAGTAGGAAGATGTCGGGATGCCGGACCGTCGCCACTCTGCCTGGGCCTTCCGGCTCGCGATCCGCCGCGGCGGCGCTGCGTCGCAACAGACCGTCGTCGACGAATTGCGCCGCGTCATCCTCGACGGCGCCGTGCCGCCCGGCACCCCGATCCCGGTCGGCGAGGTGGCCGACCTGTTCGGCGTCAGCCACATTCCGGTCCGCGAGAGCCTCATGACCCTCACCAGCGAGGGCCTCGTCACCCATCAGCGCAACGTCGGCTACTCCGTCGCACGGTTGACGGTCACCGAGCTCGCCGAGATGTACGTCGTGCGCGAGACCCTGGAGTCGGCTGCCCTCGCGGCCGCGGTCGTGCGCGCCACCGACGCCGACCGAGCGCACGTCATCCACGTCAACCAACTGTTGGAACTGGCTGTGTCCCAAGATGATTCGCAGTCCTACCACCGGCAGAGCCGGGTCTTCCACATGGGGTTGGCTCGGCCGTCGGGGATGCTGCGGCTGATGCACATGCTCGAATCCGCCTGGAACGTCACCGAACCCGTTCAAGCGATGGTGCACGTCGCGCCCGTCCACCGCGCTCGCTTGCACGAGGATCACGGAGAGATGTTGGACGCCTTCCTCACCGGCGACGCCGAGCGCCTGCTCGCCTGCAGCGCCGCCCACCACCGCCTGTTGAACGAGGTCGTCGCCACCCTGCCCGCCGACACCGGACTGATCGTCGGCGACGGCTGAGCCGCGCCGAAAGCGGCGAAGATATATCTTCACCGCAACGATTCGGCAATACGTCGTCGCTACCGTGTTTCCACCGCTGAATGCACGCAGATCAGGAGCCAGCCGTGACAGACGTCAAAGAACCACCACCCAGCGCCGTGATCGCCGCGGGCGACATCGTCGAAGCCGCGGGACACCCCGTCGGCAGCGGCCTGATCAAGGAGCACTACGACCCCCGGCTGACCAACGAGGACCTGGCTCCGCTGGCCAAGCAGTCGTGGTCGTCGTACAACATCTTCGCGTTCTGGATGTCCGACGTGCACAGCGTCGGCGGCTACGTCACCGCGGGCAGCCTGTTCGCACTGGGCCTGGCCAGCTGGCAGGTGCTCATCGCCCTGCTCGTCGGCATCGTCATCGTCTACTTCCTCTGCAACCTGGTCGCCAAGCCCAGCCAGCAGGCCGGCGTCCCCTACCCCGTGGTGTGCCGCGGACCGTTCGGCGTGCTCGGCGCCAACATCCCGGCCATCATCCGCGGGCTGATCGCCGTCGCGTGGTACGGCATCCAGACCTACCTGGCCTCGGCGGCGCTGGACGTCGTGTTGCTCAAGCTGTTCCCCGGACTGGCGCCGTACGCCGACGTCGACCAGTACGGCTTCACCGGTCTGTCGCTGCTCGGTTGGGGCAGCTTCACGCTGCTGTGGATCCTGCAGGCGGCAGTGTTCTGGCGCGGCATGGAGTCCATCCGCAAGTTCATCGACTTCTGCGGTCCCGCCGTCTACGTCGTCATGTTCATCCTGTGCGGGTACCTGCTGTGGAAGTCGGGCTGGCACGTCAGCCTGAATCTCGGCGGGGAGAAGAAGGGCAACACGCTCGTCGTCATGCTCGGCGCCATCGCCCTGGTGGTGTCCTACTTCTCGGGTCCGATGCTGAACTTCGGCGACTTCGCCCGCTACGGCAAGAGCTTCCAGTCGGTCAAGAAGGGCAACTTCCTCGGTCTGCCGGTCAACTTCCTGGTGTTCTCGCTGCTGGTCGTCGTCACCGCGGCGGCGACCGTGCCCGTGTTCGGGGAACTGCTCACCGATCCGGTGGCCACCGTCGCGCGGATCGACAGCGTGACCGCAATCGTGTTGGGCGCGTTGACGTTTACGATCGCGACCATCGGCATCAACATCGTCGCCAACTTCATCTCGCCCGCGTTCGACTTCTCCAACGTCAGCCCGCAGCGGATCAGCTGGCGGATGGGCGGCATGATCGCCGCCGTCGGCTCGGTCCTGCTGACGCCCTGGAACCTCTATAGCAATCCCGAAGTCATCCACTACACGCTCGAGACGCTCGGCGCGTTCATCGGGCCGCTGTTCGGCGTCCTGCTCGCCGACTTCTATCTGGTGCGCAAGCAGAAGATCGTCGTCGACGACCTGTTCACGATGTCGCCGACCGCCAACTACTGGTACCGGAAGGGCTACAACCCGGCCGCGGTGCTCGCCACCCTGGTCGGCGCCGTCCTCGCGGTCATCCCGGTGCTCTTCGGTGGCGTCATCGTCGGCATGGCGGGCGCGGCGCAGTACAGCTGGTTCATCGGCTGCGGTGTCGCGCTGGCCATCTACCGCGTACTCGCCACCAATGGCCCGTGGAAGATGACCGCGCTGCGGGTCGCCGAGGGCGCCACCCTGGTGGACTCCGAGAGCGCCTGAGCACCCGGCCCGACATTCCATAATTGGAATGTCGGGCCGTACGCTGTGCGCGTGAGTCTTCGTTTCGCCGCCCTCGGCCTCCTCGCCCAGCATCCCGGTAGTGGCTATGACCTGCTGCGGCGGTTCGAGCAGTCGATGGCCAACGTGTGGCCCGCCACCCAGAGCCAGCTCTACGGCGAGCTGAACAAGCTGGCCGCCGACGGTCTCATCGAGGTCACCGACGTCGGGCCGCGGGGGCGCAAGGAATACCAGGTCACGGCCGCGGGCCGGACCGAACTGGTGCGGTGGATGACCCACCCGGGCGACGACCCGCCCCATCGGAGCGCCTCGCTGCTGCGCGTATTCCTGCTCGGCGAGATCCCACCCGAGAAGGCCCGCCAACACCTCGTCGGGGTCGCCGCCCACGCCGAATCCGAACTCGCCCGATTAACCGAGCTGCGGGACTCGTTGACGCCGTGGGGCGACAGCGCCGCGGAGTTCTTCGGCGGTGCGGCGCTGGACTACGGACTCCGCATCGCCCAGATGGAGGGCGATTGGGCCCGATCGCTGGTCAGCGCGTTCGACGAACGCCAGACGGAGACGTCGACCGTGCAGTAACACGTCGACGAACGGGCCGATCATCGACGGCTACCCACACACTCGAACGCATCGAGTGGTTGCATCGCGATAGTTTCCGATATATCGTCAACGTATCGGAAACGCACGAGGCGTTTCCCTACCCCGAGGAGACACTCACATGAACACCCCATTCACACCCCCCACCGGCCCCTTCGGCTTCGGCCCCGCGGACCGGCTGCACGAGCATCGCCGGCACGCCAGGCGCGCCTTCCGCGACGAGGTTCGCGAACACGGCGGCGGCCCGTTCGACGGCGGCTTCGGTCCCGGCTTCGGCCGAGGCTTCGGTCCCGGTTTCGGTGGTCCCGGTTTCGGTGGCCCCGGCTTCGGCGGCCCCGGTTTCGGCCGTGGCGGGCGCGGCGGCCCACGTGGCGGCGGCCGTGGCCGCGGTCGCGGTCGCCGCGGTGACGTCCGCGCCGCCATCCTGACGCTGCTCGCCGAGCGCCCCATGCATGGCTACGAGATGATCCAGGAGATCGCCGAGCGCAGCCAGGATCTGTGGAAGCCGAGCCCCGGCTCGGTGTACCCGACCCTGCAGCTGCTCGTCGACGAAGACCTGATCGCCGGCACCGAGAGCGACGGCAGCAAGAAGCTGTTCGAGCTCACCGAGGCCGGTCGCGCCGCAGCCGAGAAGATCGAGACCGCACCCTGGGACGAGATCACCGAAGGTGCCGACCCCGCGGCCGTCAACCTGCGCACCGCCGTGGTCGCCCTGATGGGCGCCGTCCGGCAGTCGGCCTTCGCGGGCTCTGCCGAGCAGCAGCAGCGCATCGTCGACATCGTCAACAATGCCCGCCGCGAGATCTACGGCATCCTCGGCGAATCCGAGTAATTCGCCAGTTCGGCGCGGTTTCGTTCGCTCGGCGGATGAAACCGCGCCGAATCGGTGTAGGGAGTAAGTATGAGCACCTTCCAACTCGGCACGTTCACCGTCAACCGCATCGGCTTCGGCGCGATGCAGCTCCCCGGCCCCGGCGTGTTCGGCCCACCCAAGGACCACGACCAGGCGATCGCGGTGCTCAAGCGGGCCGTCGAGTTGGGCGTCGACCACATCGACACCGCGCAGTTCTACGGGCCCGACGTGGCGAACGCCCTCATCCGCGAGGCGTTGCATCCCTACCCGGCCGGGCTGGCACTGGTCAGCAAGGTCGGCGCCCGCCGCGACGACGAGGGCAATTGGACCCCGGCCGGGGCGCCCGACGAGCTGCGCGAGGACATCGAGGTCAACCTGCGCGAACTGGGCGTCGATCAGCTCGCGGCGGTCAACCTGCGCATCCACAACTCCGACGATCCCAGCGCGCCGTCAGAGATCGACCACGAGACCTTCGACCGCCAGCTCACCGCGATGATCGCCGCCCGCGACGAGGGCCTGATCGGCGGCATCGGCCTGTCCAGCATCACCGTCGAGCACCTGAAGCACGCGCTCGACCGGACCGAGATCGTGACGGTGCAGAACGCCTACAACCTCGTCGACCGGAGCGCGCAACCGCTGCTCGACATGTGCACCGAGCGTGGCATCTCGTTCGTCCCGTTCTTCCCGCTCGGCTCCGGCTTCAGCGCCGACAATCCGGTGCTGGGCAACCCCGCGGTCAAGCAGGCCGCCGCAGACCTCGGCCGCACGCCCGCGCAGATCGCGCTGGCGTGGACGCTGGCGGTGGCCCCCAACGTGCTGCTGATCCCCGGCACGTCATCGGTCGCCCACCTCGAGGAGAACCTCGCCGTCGCCGACATCGAGCTGCCCGCCGACTTCGCGCCGTGACGGCGACGATGAGTGGAGTCTGCGTCGCGGTCGCCGCAACGCAGACTCCACGAATCGCGGGGCGGAGCCACGATGGGTGAGAGGTCCATCGACCGCCTGCCCCGGGGCGGTCCGCGGGCGTCGTGTCTGGACCGGTTGCTCGAGACCGACCGGCAGGAGTACGTCGACCGCGACTACGGCAGGTGGTTCGGCGACCACCAGCGGTTCGCGTACCTGGTGCTCGACGAGATCGCCGACGTTCCCGATCCGCACGTCCTGCACCTGGGGGCAGGCCGCGGCGAGCTATCGTCCGCGTTGCTGGAGATGCACCCGACGGCGCACGTCACCGTCGCCGACGGTGACGCGGAATCGGTGGCGGCCATGGCCGCGGGCCCGCTCGGCAGCGATCCGCGCGTGACCGTCCGCACCATGGACGCCACCGACGTCGACGCCGCCGACGGCACGTTCGACCTCGCGGTGTTGGCGCTGGCTCTGCATCGTCTGCCGCCCGCGCTGGCCGCACGCGTCATCGCGGAGGGCACGCGGGTCGCCGACCGGCTCGTCCTCATCGACCTGCCGCGCCCACCCGCTCCGCTGCACCTACTGCGGCTCGCGACCATGGCCCCATTCGTGCCGTTCCTCCCGGTCGTCCACGACGGACTGGTCAGTTCCCTGCGGACCTACAGCCCGTCGGCGCTGCGGGCACTGGCCGCCTATGCCGACCCGGCCATCGAGATCGACGTGCGCGTCGGTCTGCTCGGTCCGCAGGTGGCGGTGGCGTCGCGTCCGTAGGCTCATCCCGTGGGTGCCACTAATGGGTGACGACGTCACGCAGACCGAATTCAGCCGCGAACACCGGCTGCTGTATCGGCGCAAGGTCCAGCTCAGCCTCGACGTCTTCGAGACGATGCTCGCCCAGGCGAGTTTCGAGTTCGACCGTCCGCTGACGGGCATGGAGATCGAGTGCAACCTCGTCGACGGCGACTACCAGCCGGCGATGAACAACCGGGAGGTGCTCGCGTCGATCGCCGATCCGGCGTTTCAGACCGAATTGGGCGCCTACAACATCGAATTCAACGTTCCACCCCGGCCGCTCGGCGGGCGGGCGGGCCTCGAGCTCGAGCGCGACGTCCGCGCCAGCCTGAACGCCGCGGAGGCCAAGGCCAACTCCAGCGGCGCGCACATCGTGATGATCGGCATCCTGCCCACGCTGATGCCCGAGCACCTGTCGGACAACTGGATGAGCGAGTCGACGCGCTACCAGGCCCTCAACGACTCGATCTTCACCGCCCGCGGCGAGGACATCATGATCGACATCGCCGGCCCCGAACGGCTGACGCTGCAGTCCGCGTCGATCGCACCCGAATCCGCTTGCACCAGTATGCAATTGCATCTGCAGGTCTCGCCTGCGGAGTTCGCCCAGAACTGGAATGCGGCGCAGGTGCTCGCCGGTCCGCAGCTGTCGTTGGCCGCCAACTCGCCGTTCTTCTTCGGTCACCACCTGTGGGCCGAGACCCGCATCGAGCTGTTCGCGCAGGCGACCGACACCCGGCCCGAGGAACTCAAGACGCAGGGCGTGCGGCCGCGAGTGTGGTTCGGAGAGCGATGGATAACGTCGATCTTCGATCTGTTCGAGGAGAACGTCAGATATTTCCCGTCGTTGCTGCCCGAGGTGTCCGACGAGGATCCCGTCGCCGAGCTGGCGGCCGGCCGCGCACCCGCGCTGTCGGAGCTGCGACTGCACAACGGCACGATCTACCGGTGGAACCGTCCCGTCTACGACGTCGTGGACGGCCGCCCGCACCTGCGGGTCGAGAACCGCGTGCTGCCCGCGGGCCCGACGGTGATCGACATGCTGGCCAATTCCGCGTTCTACTACGGCGCCCTGCGCGCGCTCTCGGAGGACGACCGCCCCATCTGGACGCAGCTGAGTTTCGCTGCGGCACAACGCAATTTCCTCTCCGCGGCGCGCGACGGCATGGCTGCCCGGCTGTACTGGCCGGGCTTCGGCGAGGTCACCCCCGACGAGTTGGTCCTGCGCGAGCTGTTGCCCCTGGCCCACGAGGGACTCCGGCGCTGGGGTGTGCCCGCCGAGGTGCGCGACCGCTACCTCGGCGTGATCGAGGGCCGCGCGAAGACGGGCCGCAACGGTGCGGCGTGGCAGGTGCGGACGGTGCAGGGCCTGCAGCAGCGCGGCCTCGCGCGACCGCAGGCCCTCGCCGAGATGGTGCGCCTCTACTGCGAGCGCATGCACGCCAACGAGCCGGTCCACACCTGGGACGGCCCGGCGTAGCGTGGCGGCATGAGTGATTCGACCTCCAACGCCATCGACTGGGAGGACGCCTACCGCGAGGACGGCGACTTCGACGGCGCACCACCGTGGAACATCGGTGAGCCCCAGCCCGAGTTGGCTGCCCTCATCGCCGCGGGCGAGGTGCACGGCACGGTGCTCGACGCCGGCTGCGGGCACGCCGAGCTGTCACTGGCGCTGGCCGCCAGGGGCCACACCGTGGTCGGCATCGAACTGACGGCTGCCGCCGTCGCCGCCGCCACCAGGGCCGCGCAGGACCGCGGGCTGTCGAACGCGACGTTCGTGCAGGACGACATCACGTCGTTCACCGGGTTCGACGGCCGCTTCGACACGATCATCGACTCGACGCTGTTCCATTCGCTGCCCGTCGAGGGCCGCGACGGGTATCAGCAGTCGGTGCATCGCGCCGCCGCACCCGGCGCGCGGTACTACATCCTGGTGTTCGCCAAGGGCGCGTTCCCCGCCGAGGCCCAGCACACGCCGAACGAGGTCGACGAGGCCGAACTGCGCGCCGCGGTCGGCAAGTACTGGGAGATCGACGAGGTCCGGCCGGCGTTCATCCACGCCAACATGCCCGAGGGTCCCGACGCGCCGATGCAGCTGCCACCCCACGATCACGACGATCAGGGCCGCATGAAGATGCCCGCGTTCCTGCTGACGGCGCACCGGGCGGACTGACTCACCCGACCGGATGGGCGCGCAGGGCGGCGACCAGCGCGTCGAGCTCCTCGCCCGTCACGTCGACGTGGGGCGAGACCCGTAGCGCGGGCCGCGTCATCTCCCACGGTGCGCGTTCGACGCCCGCGCACGTCGTGACCATGCGGTGCTCGGCGATCAACCAGCTGCGCAGGGCAACGGGATCGACGCCCTCGGGCGGCACGACCGTCGTGATGGCACTCGGCTCGTCGACGGCTTCGACGACCCGCCACCCGGGCAGCTCCGCGAGCGTGGCGCGCGTCAGCGCCCCGACCTCGGCGAGCCGGGCCCTGATCCGCTCCGGTCCGGCGGCGACGTGCAGTCCGATCGCCACCGAGAAGCCTACGCGCGCAGCGACATTCGCCTCGATGTGAGCGAGTTCGGCGAGCGTCTCGTCGCTCACCAGGCCCCGACGCGCGGCCAGCACGCCCACCCCGCGCGGGCCCGCCGCCCACTTGCGCGACGAGGAGTACACCGCGTCGGCCCCGAGGTGCGCGCAGTCGACGTGGGCGAACGCCTGGGCGGCGTCCACGATCACCGGGATGCCGAGGGGGCGGCACACGTCGGCCAGTGCTGCCACCGGCTGGACGATGCCGCGGTGACTGCCGAGCAGCACGAGGTGGACCAGCCCGGGTGGGTCGGCCGCCAGCGTCGCGGCCGCGGCGTCGACGTCGAGCCGACCGTCCGCATCGACCGGGAGTACCGCGACCTGAAAGCCGTGCCGGGCCATCACCTTCAGATTCGGCCCGTATTCACCGAGCAGGCACGCCACGGTCCTGGCACCCTGCCACCCGGCGAGCAGTAGGTCCAAGCCGTGGCTGGAGCCCGTGGTGAATGCGACGTCGTCGGCGTCGAAACCGGTGAGTGCGGCGACGGCGCACCGACCCGCCGCGAGCACGGGCTCGGCGGCCTCGGCGGCGACGTACCCGCCGACCTCCGCCTCGTGTCTGGCGTGCGCGGCGGCGGCGTCGATCGCGGCATGGGACTGTCGCGAGCACGCCGCACTGTCGAGGTGCACGCCGGCCATCGCCGGTCTGGCGTTGCGCCAGGAGGATTCGAGGTCGGCGGTCACTTGACCGCGAGCGACAGTCCGAAGTCGCCGGCGTCGTCGGTCCACCAGTGCGTGCGGTTCAGCCCCACCGCCGCCAGTTCGGCCGCGATGCCCTCGGGCCGGAACTTGCACGACACCTCGGTGAGCATCTCCTCACCGGCGGCGTATTCGACGTCCAACTCCAAGCCCGAGATGTGCACGCGCTGCAGTGTATTGGCGCGCAGCCACATCTCGATGCGTTCCTCGTCGGCGTTCCACTTGCACACGTGCTCGAACGCGTCGAGGTCGAAGTCGGCGCCGAGCTCCCGATTGACCACCGTCAGGACGTTCTTGTTGAACCGCGCGGTGACGCCCGCGGCGTCGTCGTAGGCACGCTTGAGCCGGTCGACGTCCTTGACGAGATCGGTGCCCAGCAGCAGGGTGTCACCGGGCTGCAGGCTGTCCGCCAGCGCGCTAAGGAAGGTCGCCCGTGGGCCGGACGTCAGGTTGCCGATCGTCGACCCGAGGAAGACCACCAACCGACGGCCCTGCAGCGGAATCTTGCCGAGATGCTCCTCGAAGTCGCCGCAGACGGCCTCGATCTCGACGTCCGGGTACTCCTGGGAGATCGCCGCACCTGCCGACTGGAGTATGGACGCGTCCACGTCGAAGGGAATGAAGCGGCGCAGCGAGTCGGCCCGGTGCAGGGCGTCCAACAGCAGCCGCGTCTTCTCCGACGTGCCGCTGCCGAGCTCGACCAGGGTGTCGGCGCCCGACGCGGCAGCGACGTCGACGGCGTGCGTCCGGAGGATCTGCGCTTCGGCCCGGGTCGGGTAGTACTCGGGGAGCCGGGTGATCTGATCGAACAGGTCACTGCCCACCGAATCGTAGAACCACTTGGGCGGCAACGACTTCGGGGTACCGGCGAGTCCTTCGCGCACGTCGCGCCGCAGCGCCGTGGCGGCGGAGTCGGCGGCCAGGTAGTTGGCGATCGAGATGGTCATGCAGATCCTTTCAGGGGAATCATCTTCACGCACGAGTCGGTGACGTCGACCAGATGGCGGTCGGGCACGTCCTCCCAGCGGGGGTCGTCGTCATAGGGTTCGCTGGCGACCACGACGCCGTCATCGGTCCGCAGCACCGACAGGGTGTCGCCCCACGTCGTGGCGAGCACGCGAGAACCGTTGGCGGCCAAGATGTTCAGCCGCGCACCGGGATCGGCTGCGCCCACCTCGGCGACGGTGTCACCGAGCGCGTCGAGGCCACGGTGAAAGATCAGCGCGGCGAGCACCGCGCTGTCGACGACCGACTCGGCCGTCGAGGACGCCGGCAGCACCGACCGGTCCACCAGACCGTTGTGCGACAGCAGCCACCGTCCGTCGGTGAACGGCGCGGATGCGGACGGTTCGACCGGCATCCCGACGCTGGCCGACCGCACCGCCGCGACGACGCACGTGCTGCGGATCGCGGGCGCCACCGAGGCGAACGACGCGTCCCCCCACAGCGGTGCCGCACTGCGCCAGCGTCGCGGGGTGTCCCCGTCGAAGAAACCCGCGCCCCAGCCGTCGGCGTTCACCAACCCGTGCTTCTGCCTGCGCGGCGCATACGACTGCACGACGAGGCCGTGTGCCGGCTCCAGCATCAGCGCGGACAACGAGACCGGGTTGCCCAGCCAGCCCAGGTGACGGCACATGCCCTAGGCGTCCCACGCAAGCCGAAGCCCGGAGAAGATCTGCCGCCGGATGGGATGGTCCCAGTTGCGGAAGCTGGGGCGCAGGATGCTCGGAGCCACCGACCACGCCCCGCCGCGCAGGATCTTGTAGTCACCGTCGAAGAACGGTTGGGAATACTGCTCGTAGAGCATCGGGGTGAACCCTGGCCATGGCCGCAGTGGTGAGGACGTCCATTCCCACACGTCGCCGAGAAGCTGCTCGACCCCATAGGCCGAGGCTCCCGCCGGGTAGGCGCCCACCGGCGCGGGCCGCAGCGCCTCGCCGCCCAGGTTGGCCAGCGCCGCAGTGGGCTCCGAAGCGCCCCAGGGGAATCGGCGTCGCGAACCCGTCGCGGGGTCCCATGCGCAGGCCTTCTCCCACTCCATCTCCGTGGGCAGCCGCGCACCCGCCCACGCGGCGTAGGCCTCGGCCTCGAAGTACGTGACGTGCTGGACCGGCTCGTCGGCGGGGATGTCCTCGACGTGCCCGAAGCGCGTCCTGGTGTCCGCGCGGGCGCTCCAGAACTTCGGCGCGACCAGGTCGGCCTGCTGCCGGTGCTCCCAACCGCGCGCCGACCACCAGCGCGGTTCGCGGTAGCCACCGTCGGCGATGAACTCACGCCACTCCCCGTTGGTGACCGGCACGCGTCCGATCCGGAACGACGCCACGTCGACCACGTGGGCGTCGCGCTCGTTGTCCAGGGACATCGGCTCTTCGGCCGCCGTCACGCCGAGCACGAACGGACCGCCGGGCACCAGAACGGAGGTGCCCGCCACGCCCGCCCGGCCGGGGGGCAGTGGCGTGCCCGTTCCGAGGATCGGTGGGCCCGAGCGCAGGCTCAGCGCCTGCAGCATCGTCTCGTCGTGCTGGTTCTCGTGGCTGACCACCAACCCGAAGACGAAGGCCGGGTCGACGCCGGTGCCGTCCTCTTCGGGCAGAACATCAAGGGCGTCAAGGGATTTGGCGCGCACGGTGTCGCAGAACGCGCGTGCGTCGCCGGGCGGCAGCAGCGGCAGGGCGGCGCGGCTGGCGCGCGAGTGCTCGAACGCGTCGTACAGCCGCTCGACGTCGGTCGACAGCAAGCCCGGCCTGCGAGGATCGTTGCCGCGCAGCAGCCACATCTCCTCCTGCCACCCGATGTGGGCGAGGTCCCACACCAGCGGGCTCATCAGCGGGTCGTACTGGCGCAGCAGTTCGGCGTCATCGATCTCGACCAGCCGCATAGTGCGGTCACGCGCGAGGGTCAGATCCCTGGCCAGCGCCTCCCGTGTGCTCACGCCGCGCCCTCCGCCGCCAACCGCCGGACCGCGGGCTCGACGCCGACGCCCACGACCACGTCGGTGAAGTCGTCGGCCGAACTCCTGCCCCGCTGCACCTGAGTCAGCAACTGCTGCATGGATTCGGATATTTCCGCGGGCGCACGCTCGGCCGCGG
This sequence comes from Mycolicibacterium madagascariense, assembly GCF_010729665.1. Taxonomy (NCBI): domain Bacteria; kingdom Bacillati; phylum Actinomycetota; class Actinomycetes; order Mycobacteriales; family Mycobacteriaceae; genus Mycobacterium; species Mycolicibacterium madagascariense. Next base: position 5,233,599 of record NZ_AP022610.1, read on the forward strand.
CTTGCACGCACGTGACGGCGGCCGCGCGCAGGCGCTCGTCGTCCAGTCCGGTCCGCGCGGCGAGGTCCCACTCCGTCGCCACCGGCGCGGTGGCCGCGGCGGCCACCTCCGCGGCCTCGGGGTCGTCGAGCAGCGTCGCGAGCGTGAAGACCACGGCGGGCCACACGTGGTCGGGCGTGCTGTCGAGGTAGCGGATCTCGAGGAAGCCGCGCGGCCGCACCGGCGGGAACAGCGTCGTCAGGTGGTAGTCCAGGTCGGCCCGCGTGGGTCGGCGACCGCCGAGCAGCTCGCGCCCGTCGGCCCAGTCGGCGAAGGGGACCACCTCGGTCATCGGCACCGTGACCTCACCCTGGACCAGCATGACCGGCGCCTTCAGCGCGTACTGGGCCCAGTCGTCGCCAGGGTCGTCACCGCGGGCACCGAGCACGGGGCCGCACCGCGCGGAGTCCAGGCGGCTCCACACCCGCTGACGGGTGCTGCGCCAGCCGGAGAACTCGGCGCCGAGCAACGGAGAGTTGGCCGAGATGGCGACCATGGTCGGCCCGAGGGCGTGCGCGAGCCGCACCCGGTCCGCCCACCCCTCCTGCGGGCCGGCGTCCAGGTTGACCTGCACCGACGCCGTGGACGTCATCATCGCCGCGCCGGCGTCCGACGTGCCACTCGCGGTGAAGAACTGCTCCATGGCCTGGTAGCGGTCGCCGGGGTTGACCCGCCTCGGCGGCCGCAGCGGGTCGGCACCGAGGAGTACCAGCCCGAGGCCGTGGGCGGCGAAGGCTTCGCGGAGTACGGCGCGATCGGTCTGCATCGCGGCGATGGCGGCCGCGGCCGAATCGGCGGGCGGGCCTGACAGCTCGACGGCGCCTCCTGGCTCGATCGTGATCGCACTGCCGCCCGGCAGCGCAGGCACCTGGGCGACGACGTCGGTGATGCGATCCCAGGACGGCCGTTTCATCGGGTCGTCCAGGTCGAAGCAGTGCGCCTCGATCTCGAGTCCGACCTGCCCTATCGGTCCGTCCCGCAGGCATTCGCCGGCGATGTGCCGTGCGGCGTCGGAGGCGCTGTCGAGCAGGGCGCCCGGCGACTCATCGCCACGGGTGCCGCACAGGTCCGCGGTGGTGGTCATGCCAACGATCCCCTTCTCCCGGCCCGCTCGACGGGTGGGGCCTTCTCCATCTTCCAGAGCGGACCGACAAAGTCGTGCGGATTCGCGCCGAAGAACGCCCTCGGGAACGCAATCGTGCGCCCGGCTACTGACCCAACGCGTTCTGCATCGCCCCGGCCAGCACGTTCACCGCGGGTCCGCCGTTGCCGGGTTGGCAGACTTTCGCTTGGAGCAGAACGTTCTCGCGCAACCGGGTCTGGATGAAGCACCGCCGGTCTGTACCCGCTTCCTGCTTCACCCACACGGCGTCGGTGGCAGTCGGCGCTGCGCCGGAGAAGGTCCACACTTGGGTCGTGAAGTCCTCCAGGTGCATCGCGGTGGTCTGGCCCGCACAGCCGACCGTGCGGTCGGTGACGCGATGGAACGCCCGATTGGCGGCGTCGGTCGTGGCGAAGACGCCCACCGCCTGCTTGACGAGGTTGGTGTCGTCGTTGGCGGCCCGCTGGGCGACGGCCCCGTTGAAGGACGCCAGATCCGGGTCCAGGTACACCTCGGGCAGCCCGATGTCGGCCCAGTTGTTGCACTCCGGCGTGTCGACGTAATAGGCCTGGAAGGGTTCGGTGAACGACGATCCCGACGTCATGGGCGCGCCCACGATGTTGCCCACCGACCCCTTGCCGAGCACCGCGTAGGACACCACGCCCGGGTCGGACGGGCGGGCCTGCGCCTGCGGGGCGACCCCGACCGCGAGCACCGCGCCGACGCCGAGCGCGGCGACGGTCGCCCGCATTCCGGTCAGACCTTGGCCGACAGCGTGACGTCGACGTTGCCGCGGGTGGCCTTGGAGTAGGGGCAGACGCCGTGCGCCTTCTCCATGAGCTCCTCGGCAGCCTCCTGCTCGAGGCCGGGCAGGTACCCGATGAGGTTGGCGGTCAGTCCGTAGCCACCCTCGGAGTCCTTGCCGAAACCGATCTGCGCGGTGATGCCGGTGGCGTCGTCGATGGTGATCTTCTCGTTCTTGGCCACCAGGCGCAGCGCGCCGAGGAAACAGGCCGACCAGCCGGCCGAGAACAGCAGTTCCGGGTTGACTCCCTCACCGCTGCCGCCCATCTCCTTGGGCGGCCGGGTGTCGAGATCGATCTTGCCGTCGGCGGAGGTGACGTGACCGTCGCGGCCGCCGCCGGTGGCCGTGGATTCTGCGGTGTAGACGACTTCGATGCTCATGCGTTCGATCATGCCAGCTGCGGCCGACACCGACCGGTCCGTCAGAAGATCGTCAGCGTGCAGTAGGTGCGGGGCGGTGAGGGGTACGGCCACGCGTACCGGCCGGCCGCCGACGGGCACGCCCGCTGGTCGCGGACGTCGAGGCGCTGGGTCACCTGGACGAGCAACCCCTCCTGCCCCCGTTCGGCGCAGTTGGCCAGCTGCAGCATGCCGATCGGCATGTCCATCACGTAGCAGTGGTCGGCCACCAGGTTCGGCACCAGGCACAGCCGCGACGTGGCCGGATCGGCGGATGTCGTTGGTAGATGCTGATATTCGTTGCTCGGGCACGAGCCCGACGCATCGGCGACCGCGCCGACGGTGTAGCTGGGATCGGCACTGCACGGCACCTCGTGCGCGCTCAGCGTGGCGGGGGCCTCCGACGGGATCGAGACGCAGTCACCGACGGAGAACACCTTCGCCAGTCCCCGTTGCGCCTCCGGGGCGTGCGTGGCGCAGCCGGCCAACAGGAGCGCGCCCATGGCGGCGATCGCCACCGCCCTGGCTACGGACATGCGCGTCATGGTTAGCGACACTGTCACGGATCGATGGGTGAAACCACTCCAACCCCAAAGTTCTCAATGGTCTCACAGACCCCAAGGAAATGACAGCCATGGGATTCGCCTCGGCGTGTCGCGCCCCTCGAACGCAGAAACTGCGGGGAGAACGTCGTCTCCCCGCAGTTTCGCGGATCGGGGTGCGGGCCTAGCTGCCCGACTGGGCGCGCACGCCCTCCTCGACCTTCTTGCCGATCTCGGGATCGATGTTGGTCCAGTACTCGAACACCCGCGACAGCACCGGTTCCTTCACGCCGTCGAGCACGTGGCCGACGATGTTGCCGACCAGGCGTTCCCGCGCGTCGTCGTCGAAGACGTCGCGGACCAGTGAACCCGCCTGGCTCCAGTCGTCGTCCTCGGGGCGCAGCGCATACGCCGTGCGGACCATGTCGCCGTCGGAGGCCCAGTGCACCTCGGCCACCTTCTTCGGATCCTCGGCGACGGGGCCGCCCATCGAGTTCGGCGCATAGACCGGGTCGGTCGCGAGCTTGATGCGCATCGCGCCGTCCTTGGAGTAGGCGTTGACCTCGACCTTGGGCTCGTTGACCGGAATCTGCTTGTAGTTCACCCCAAGTCGGGCGCGGTGCGCGTCGGCGTAGGAGAACCCGCGTGCGAGCAACATCTTGTCGGGGCTGAGTCCGGTGCCAGGGACGAGGTTGTTCGGTTCGAACGCGACCTGCTCGACCTGCGCGTGGTAGTCGACCACGTTGCGGTTGAGCGTCATCTTGCCGACCTCGATGAGCGGGTAGTCGCCGTGCGGCCACACCTTCGTCAGGTCGAACGGGTTGATGCGGTAGGTCTTCGCGTCGTCGAACGGCATGACCTGGATCTTCAGCGTCCAGCTGGGATGGTTGCCCGCCTCGATGGAGTCGAAGAGGTCGCGCTGGTGGTAGTCGCCGTCCTCGCCGGCGATGCGGTCGGCGTCCTCCTGCGTCAGGTAGTCGACGCCCTGGTCGGAGATGAAGTGGTACTTCACCCAGGACAGCACGCCGGCCTCGTTCACCAGGCTGTAGGTGTGGCTGGAGTAGCCGTTCATGTGACGCCACGTCTTGGGGATGCCGCGGTCGCCCATGAGGTAGGTGACCTGGTGCGCCGATTCCGGTACGAGCGTCCAGAAATCCCACTGCATGTTGTGGTCGCGAAGGTTGTTGGCGGCCATCCGCTTCTGGCTGCGGATGAAGTTCTGGAACTTCATCGGGTCGCGCACGAAGAACACCGGCGTGTTGTTGCCGACCATGTCCCAGTTGCCCTCGGACGTATAGAACTTCAGCGAGAAGCCGCGCGGGTCCCGCCACGTGTCTGGGCTGCCGCGCTCACCCGCGACGGTGGAGAACCTCGCCACCATCTCGGTCTTGACGCCCGGCTGCAGGAACGCCGCCTTCGTGTACTGGCTGATGTCGTTGGTCACCTCGAAGACGCCGAACGCGCCACCGCCCTTGGCGTGGGGCTGACGCTCCGGGATGCGCTCGCGGTTGAAGTTCGCCATCTGCTCGATCAGGTAGTGGTCCTGGAGCAGCAGGGGTCCGTCGGGGCCGACGCTCAGCGAGTGTTCGACGCTTGGTACGGGAGCGCCGCCGTCGGTCGTTGCGATTTTCTCCGTCATGTAGTCACTCATCTCTCCGTGGTCGCGGCCTTCTGGGCTGGGCCGCACTCAACCCCACCCTTCGGGTCTACCCAACGCAGCTGAGTTTCTATCCCCACGACGGTGCCCCGCACGCCTGAGGCGAGCGGGGCACCGTGTTCCATTCTTGGTCGTCAGCGATTGGGTTGTGTCGCAGGTGGAGCGGCCGGGTTCTGGCCACCGTTGCCGGGGCCTGCGGGACCACCCTGGAAGCCGGGCCCGTTACCGGGACCGAAGCCGCCGCCGGGACCGAAGCCACCGCCGGGGCCTCCGCCAGGACCGAAGCCGCCACCGCCGTCGCGCCCGCCGGGTCCGAAGCCGCCGCCGCCGGGGCCGCCCTGCCAGTCGTGGTGGTGTTGGTGGTGGGTCTGCCCGCTTCCACCGCCACCGTGGTGGTGATGGTGGCCATGGTGTCCGCCGCCGACGCTAGCGCCGAGCACGAAGCCGCTGAAGAAGATGACGGCCACGACGAAGACCGTCCCGGCGACGATGCCGACCCACGCAGCGACGACGTTGAGCCGACTGCGCCGTCGGACTCGGGTGTCCTCCTCATGAGTCTCGTGGACCACGGGCGCCGTCGTGGTGTCGATGGGGCCCGTGGCTGGTTCTGGGGTTACTGGTGTTTCACTCATGACGTCGATGATCGGCGCGCTGTTGATGCGGTGATCATGAGTTCGCTATGAATCGGCTATGACCGCGGACGGCTCACCTCGGCGGCGAACCGGGTGACGACGGGCTGGTCGAGGGACCCTGCGGCTGCAGTGGGAACTGCGGGAAGATGTTGGGCAATTGGAACGTCGGCCCGTTCGGGATGCTCGGGATGACGATGCCCGGGCCCGGGCGATCGAACTGCCCGCGCGGCACCGGGAAGATCAGCGGCCCCTGCTGGTCGGGACCGGTGCCGGCCGCGCTGCGGTCGACCGGCTGGGGTGCGGTCTCCCGACCGAAGTAGAACCCAGAACCGAACAGGACGACGATGATGACGAGCGCGCCGGCGGCGATGCCCATCCACGCCGCCACCTTGTTGAGCCGGCTGGGCCTGTCCTGCCGCGGCGGTGGCGGACCCTGCTGCATGGGCGGATAGCCGTAGCCCTGCGGCGGCATCTGCGAGTACGGACCCTCTGGATGCACCGCGGTCTGCGGGCCCGTGGGAGCTTCACCGGGGTAATCGACTGTTTCGCTCATAGGTCAATGATTGTCGTCCCTCGGGGAGCGACTCATCAAATTCCTCGTGAATCGGCTGCGAGCCGCGGCGGGTTTGCCGATCGGTCAAAGGGAAACCTTCCTCCCATGGAGCAGCAGAACATTCCGCCGGCGACACCCAAGGACGCGACCAAGGCGACGGCCGAGCAGCGCGAGTTGCAAGACGAGCTGGACCGCAAGGACGAAGACCCCGGCGCACCGGGCGGCCAGCAGACGCATCGACAAATTTCCGACGAAACGTAGCAAAACCCGATCCCCTCGATCGCCAAGGTCATAACAAATTGATGACGTGACCAGCAACTACTTACGTTGATTGCTAAATTGAGGGAGCGCGGCGCCCTGCCACCCGCTTCGCGCCGAGATCGAAGGGGTCACGAGATGACCGAGATTGCCGATGCCCGTGCGCCATGGCTGGCTGCTGCCGCACCGTCCCCCCGATCGGCCGACGATGTGCTGGCCGTCCTCGACGCGGCGATCGTCCGTGCCCGCGAGGGCGGCGCGGACGACGTGTCCGGCGACGGGTTGCGCGACGCGGTGGCCGCCGCCCGGGAGGCGGGCATCCCGTGGGGCATCATCGGCGACCACCTCGGGATGGCGCGCGGCAACGCCTACCAGAAATACCGGAAGCGTCCGGCCTGAGGGGTCGGCGCTGTCCCACTGCCCGAACTATCTCCGTCACGTAGTCCGCTCACCAGATCGACGGCGATAGTCGTCGCGGCTCGGCGGTACGGTCTCTGGCTGTGTCTGACGGCGGCGACGGGGTCGAGGAGAGCCGCTGGCCACGGTTCATGGAGCGGTCCTCAGTGGGGTGGCCGCTGGCTCTGGGCGCAGCGGCGACGCTGTCGTCGGGTGGCGGCGGCTTGGTCGATTCCCACGGGCAGAAGGTGGCGTGGTACCTCGTCTCCGCCGTCGCCCTGGTTGGAGGAGTGCTGTTCTCCCTGGCTCGGGAGCACCGCCGAGAGAAGATGGACGAGGCGATGGACGCCAAGCGGCTTCGAGAGGCCGAAGAGAGCCAGAGCGTCATCGACGGTCAACTGAGCCCCGTTCTGCAGTTGGTGGCGGAACTCGTCGCCACGGTCGACGCCGACAAGCGCCGGGAGACCGCGGGAGAGGTGCGTAGTGCGGTGGTCGTCGCGGCGAGCGTCATCGTCGGGTCGGCCAACGTTCGCGCCAACCTCTTCGAGACCGAACCCGAGTCAGGCGGACATTGCATGCGCCCCAAGCTGTTCCACGGCCGCGGCCAGAAATCGCAGCGGGTGTTTCGCCCCGGGGACCCGACCATGGACAAGGCCCTCGCCGCTCAGTACCGGTTCGTCGATCAGGTCGATCCCGACCAAGGCCTGGCGTACGAGACCTTCCTGACGCATCCGATCACCGACGGCACGCACGTCTACGGTGTGCTCACGGTGGATGCGCCCCGCACTGGTGACCTGTCGGAGGAACGGGACATCAACATCGTCCGCGTGCTTGCGACGATCGCGGCGATCTCCTACGCAGCGGCTTATGACCAGCGTTGATCTGCGCATCCGCCCCGCGGGTGTCGGTGCCCTAGGGCAGGCTCTCGGGTAATCAGGGGTGGTAGCTTGATGCACACCGGGATCCAGGAGGGCTTGGCATGAGCAAGCAACAGCGCGAGTCGAACGGCCCAGCACGACAAGATCGTGCCATCCAAGAGGTCCGCACGAATCCCGCCGGTTTCTTCAAGTCGGTCCAGGCGGGCGCAGGCGGCACGTCGACGAAGTCATCCGGGCCAGCGGCGGCCTCCCGCTAGTTCCGTCACCCCCCGCCTACGGCTTGAACGGATTCACCGCGAACTGAATCACCCGGTAGGGCGCGTGGTCGGCCTGCGGGGACGTGTCCCACTGGCTGACGAACACCCGCAACTCGTCGAGTGTCGACCCCGGTGAGAGGTAACCGCCGTAGGGCTGAGCAAGCTGGTTGTCGTCGGGGGGCGGAAGTGCGTCGGCATCCTCGGGCCACTCGCCCGCGAACACGACCGTGGTGACCGGCGCGGTCCCGAGGCTCGTCGGGTCGTTCGCGACGCGCACCTCCATGTTGCCCGTACTCGCATTGAAGTACGACAGTACGGTCTTGCCGTCGACCTGTCGGATGCTCATCTCGCCGATCTTGTCTCCCCACAACGGCTTTGGCGCCTTGCCCCAGACACCGTCGCCGGACCAGGCCTGCCAGCTCGACCGGTCGGTGAACCGCTGCGGCGTGGCGCGGTACAGCTCGACCGGTGCGCTGCGGTCGAAGTCGTTGGCGACCACGTACACCCATCCGCGCGGCGAGTCCGGCGTGGGAATCGGATCGTAGTAACCACTGATCTGCGACTGCCTGCCATGCGCATAGCTCGCCGGTCGTTGCGAGCCTGGTACAGTCGGCCAATTACCCTGTGCAGCAGAGGCTTTCACCAGGCGGGAAGTCGAGGGGACCAGATCCTTGGTGGTCGTCACCAGCAGATAGTTCTCGCGGTTGATCTGCACGATGCCTGCGGGCAGTTGCGAGACTCCCGGTGGGCTGGGGTCGGCGAGCAGCGGTGCGTCCGTTCCGGTGACGCCGTAGTACCGCACGCCCGTCGGCTCGTCGACGGAGTCCATGTCGACGTGCAGGGCGATCGGCGCGAAGTGCGGTCCGAAGGCCACACCCTGTCCGGCGAAGCTGTCCCCACAGACCTGCAGTAGGCCGCTGGGAAACTCCATGAACTCGCACAGATCCGTGGCGCCGATGCCGTAATCGCCCGTCGCCGTGCCCGTTCCCGCGGAGGCTCCGATGAGCATCACCTGCCCGGGCGCCAGCGGCGCGAGGACGGGCTGCGGTGCGGGCGCCGGCGGATCGGCGTGCGCATCGGGCATGGGCAGGGGCAGCGGCAGGACCAGGGCGCAGGAGAGCGCCACGGCCACCGCCCTGATCACAACTGTGCGGCGAGCAGCTCGGCAATCTGAATCGTGTTGAGCGCCGCGCCCTTTCGGAGATTGTCACCCGAGACGAACAGGGCGAGCCCACGCCCGTCGGGCACCCCGGGGTCGGTGCGGATGCGTCCGACGAGGGAGTCGTCCGTGCCTGCGGCGGCCAACGGCGTCGGCACGTCGACCAGCTGAACGCCGGGCGCCGACGCCAGGAGCTCCTTCGCCCGCTCCGGCGACAGTGGCTGTGCGAATTCGACGTTCAGCGACAGCGAGTGGCCGGTGTAGACCGGCACCCGCACACACGTTCCGCTGACGGACAGATCGGGAATGCCGAGGATCTTGCGGCTCTCGTTGCGCAGCTTCTGGTCCTCGTCGGTCTCACCGGAGCCGTCGTCGACCAGCGATCCGGCCAAGGGCACCACGTTGAAGGCGATCGGCGCGACGTACTTGTTGGGCGCGGGGAACGTCAAAGCGGACCCGTCGTGCACCAGCTGCTCGCTGTCCTCCACGACGGCGCGGGCCTGACCGTAGAGCTCCTCGACGCCGGCCAGCCCGCTGCCCGAGACCGCCTGGTAGGTCGAGGCGATCATGCGGACCAGGCCCGCCTCGTCGTGCAGCACCTTGAGGACCGGCATCGCGGCCATGGTCGTGCAGTTCGGGTTGGCGATGATGCCCTTGGGTCGGTTGGCCGCATCGCGTTCGAAGTTGACCTCCGACACCACGAGTGGGACGTCGGGGTCCTTGCGCCAGGCCGAGGAGTTGTCGACGACGACGGCGCCCGCCGCCGCGAACCGCGGCGCTTGGACGCGAGACATCGTGGCCCCGGCCGAGAACAGCGCGATGTCGAGGCCCGACGGGTCGGCCGTCGCGGCGTCCTCGACCGCGATCTGCTGGCCCTTGAACTCCAACTTCTTGCCCTGCGACCGCGCGGAGGCGAAGAACCGCACGCTGGTCGCCGGAAAGTCGCGCTCCTCGAGCAGACGGCGCATCACCTGACCGACCTGACCGGTCGCTCCCACCACTCCGATGCTCACCATGTCAGATCCCCGTCCCCGCATACACGATCGCTTCCTCGTCCCCGCCGAGGTGGAATGCCTCGTGCAGCGCGCTGACCGCCTTGTCGAGCTCAGTGTCCTTGACCAACACCGAGATTCGGATCTCCGAAGTCGAGATGAGGTCGATGTTGACGCCGACCGCGGCCAGCGCCTCGCAGAACGTGGCGGTGACGCCGGGATGGCTGCGCATGCCCGCACCGATCAGGGACACCTTGCCGATGTGGTCGTCGTACAGCACGGCGCTGAAGCCGATCTCGCGCTGCAGCGCGCTGAGCTTCTCGACGGCGCCGGGGCCGCTCTCGCGCGAGCACGTGAACGTGATGTCGGTCTTGCCGTCCTCGATCTTGGAGACGTTCTGCAGCACCATGTCGATGTTGACGTCGGCGTCGGCCACGGCACGAAACACCTTGGCGGCGTAGCCGGGAACGTCGGGCAGCCCGACGACGGTGACCTTCGCCTCGCCGCGGTCGTGGGCGACCCCGGTGAGGATGGCGTCTTCCATGGGGATGTCCTCCATCGATCCTTTGACGAGCGTGCCCGGCTTGTCGGAGTACGACGAGCGGACGTGTATCGGAACGTCGTAACGGCGGGCGTATTCCACGCAGCGCAGCATCAGCACCTTGGCGCCCGCCGCCGCCATCTCGAGCATCTCCTCGAAGCTGACGGTGTCCAGGTGCCGGGCGTTGGGCACGATGCGCGGGTCGGCGGTGAAGATGCCGTCGACGTCGGTGTAGATCTCGCACACGTCGGCGTCCAGTGCCGCGGCCAGCGCGACGGCGGTGGTGTCGGAGCCGCCGCGCCCGAGCGTGGTGACGTCCTTGCTGTCCTGGCTGACGCCCTGGAAGCCGGCGACCAGGACGATGAGGCCCTCGTCGAGCGCGCTGCGCAGCCGCCCCGGGGTGACGTCGATGATCTTTGCGTTGCCGTGCGTGCCGGTCGTGATCACCCCGGCCTGCGAGCCGCTGAACGACCGCGCCTGGGCGCCGAGCGAATGGATCGCCATCGCCACCAGGGCGTTGGAGATGCGTTCCCCCGAGGTCAGCAGCATGTCCATCTCGCGCGGCGGCGGCGCCGGGCTCACCTGGCGGGCGAGGTCGAGCAGGTCGTCGGTGGTGTCACCCATGGCGGAGACGACCACGACGACGTCGTTGCCCGCCTTCTTGGTCTCGACGATGCGCTCGGCGACGCGGCGGATGCGGTCGGCGTTCGACACCGAGGATCCGCCGTATTTCTGCACGACGAGCGCCACTTCTAGCCTTTCTGCCCTGAGTGAAGTCCCGTCAAGGATAAGGGGTCGGCGGACCCGTTCTTCCCCGTCGCGTCCGCCGGTAGCGTGAGCCACCGTGACCAACCGACTGGCCGACACCCGCGTGGCGATTCACGAACCGATTGCCGCCCGCTGGAGTCCACGGGCGTTCGACCCGGCGGCGACGGTCGGTCCGGAGCCGGTGACGGCGTTGCTCGAGGCGGCCCGCTGGGCTGCGACCTGGGGCGGTCGGCAGCCGGTGCGCTTCCTGGTGGGCCTGCGCGGCGACGCGACGTTCGACGCTCTCGGGGCGACGCTGAAGCGCGGCAACTCCTATGCGCTGGCCGCGGGCGCGCTGATCCTGGTGTGCGCGGATCAGGGTCCCGACGAGAAGACCGCCATGTATTCGCTGGTCGACGCGGGGGCAGCGATCGCGAACGCCAGCATCGAGGCGGTCGCCCGGGGTCTGGTCGCCCACGCCATGGCCGGCTTCGACGCCGCTGCGGCGTGCGCGACGTTCGGGATCCCCGACGGGGTGCGGCCGGTCGCGGTGCTTGCGGTGGGTTCGCTGGGCGACTACGCCGCGGCCGACGAGTCGATCGTCGAGCGGGACACGCGCCCGCGCGAACGGTTGCCGCTGGAGGAAGTGGCGTTCAGCGGCAGCTGGGGGTCGCCGTTCACGGCGGGCACGTCTGCGCCAGCTGTCTAGCCTGGGCGTCGAACTGCTCGTTGAACACCTTGACGGCCATGCCCGCGGGCGGCATCGGGGCGCCCGGCGCGGTGTGCGCGGCCTGCTCGTTGAAGTTCAGTCGCGCCTCGACCAGCCAGCCGGCGGTCCTGGCCATGTCCTTGGCGGGCCCGCTGAGGTCCTTGTCGGTCACCTTCGCCGCCCGGTCGTTGAGACCGTCGGACCACGCCTGGTAGTCGAGGTCGCTGGGCTCGGTCGCCTTCTCGTAGGATCCCGGGGCGGGGTCGTGGGTCTTGGCGTTCATCGCGTCGATCTGAGTCTTGTTGAACGACAACAACTCCCGCACCGGCGCGCAGGCGGCCGAGGACGGCCCCCTGAAGAACAGCCACCAGATGCCCGCGCCGATCGCCAGGGCCGCCACCATGATCACCGTCGTCAACGGCCGCACTCGTCTCACGCTTCATGCTGACACATCCGCGTTCGGGACGTCACCGAGCCGCCGGGGAGGGGCCCGAGCGTCACGCCGTCGCGGGTTGCGGCGCGCCAGGCACCCGCAGGGCGTCGAGCGCGGCCAGCACGGCGCTGCTCGTCGCATGGGCGCCGAAGACGCCGCCCTGCATCGTGATCATGTGCAGCGCCGCGACGTGGTTGGCGTAGTCGGTGGCGCCGGTGGCATCGGATACGACCAGGCATTCATAACCGCGGTCGTTGGCGTCGCGCATCGTGGTGTGCACGCACACGTCGGTGGTGATGCCGGTGAAGACGATGTGGGTGATGTCATTGCTGCGCAGGATCAGCTCGAGGTCGGTGGCGTAGAAGCTGCCCTTGCCCGGCTTGTCGATGACGGGTTCGCCGGGCAGCGGCGCCATCTCCGGCACGATCTCCCATCCCGGCTCGCCGTGGGTGAGGATCCGGCCGCAGGGGCCCAGCGAGCCGATCTCGGCGCCGATCCGGGCGGAGCGCCACCGCTTGTTCGCGGGGAGGTCGGACAGGTCCGGCCGGTGGCCCTCCCTGGTGTGGACGACGAACAGTCCGGCGTCGCGGGCGGCGGCGAGGATCTGCTGCGCCGGGCCGAGCGGCGTCCGCACCAGCGACAGGTCGTACCCCATGGCGTCGACGTAGCCACCCTTGCCGCAGAAGTCCACCTGCCAGTCGATGTTGATCAACGCCGTTCGGCCACGCGGAATGTCGCCGTCGTAGGGCCAGGCGTACGGCGTGGCGTCGATCGTGACGCTCATGCGGGCTCGCCCTCCATGGCGGGCCGCGCGGCGGGGGCGGGGAGGTAGGACAGCGCGGTGAAGGCCAGTCCCCCGGTGACCATCGCGACGATGGCGTCCGACAGCTGCGGTGCGCCGAAGTGGGTCCCGAGCGCGACGGCGGCGCCGATTGCCCACGCGGCGAACGGTTTCCAGTACACCCCGCTGGCCGTGCGGGCTCGTCGACGGGCGAACACCACCTGGTCGAGGATGAGGACGATGCCGATCGGCGGGACGAGCACGCCGAGGACGTCGAGCCACGTCTCGAAGTAGGACCAGATGCCCGCCACCGCGGCGGCGATGCCGATCGCGCCGAGCACGATCGTCAACTGCCGCATGGTCTTTCCGGTGATGTTGCCGTAGCCCACCGCGCCGTTGTAGAGGCAGTGCGCGCAGACGCTGCCGAGGTTGACGAAGACGAAGAGAATGGCGAGCGGGACGAGGATGCCGCCGTGACCGACCAGCACGTGCAGGAAGTCACCACCGGTCTTCGCGGGGTCGGCCGAGGCGCCGAGCGCGACGACGAACGCGCCCACCAACTGCGCGATGAAGTAGGCCACTGGGAAGGCGGCGAATGCGGCCATGGCACCCTGCCTGCCGGTGCGGGCCCAGCGGGTGAAGTCGGCGGTCATGGTGCCCGAGTCCGCGAAGCAGGCGATCACCATCGTGACCGCGACGCCGAAGCTGATCGCACCGGCACCGGCTCCCCCGTGATACGAGAACGCCGAGCCGACGCCGCTGCCTGCGGCCGCCATCACGACCGCGACGATGCCGAGCGGCAGGAACAGTGCGGACGCGACGACGCCGATCCACGAGATCGCTCGGATGCCGACGAAGGTCAGTGCGACGAACAGGACCCCGGCGCCCAGCGTCGTCCACCCGGCGGGCCAGCCCATCGAGACGTTCAGGGTCGAGCCGACCATCCCCGTCTGGAACGCGAACCAGCCGATCACCAACGTCGACAGGAATGCCGACACGATGCGAAATCCTTTGGCGCCAAACGTGTCTGCCGCGGTCAGCGCGAAGTTCTTTCCGGACCGTCCGGCGAGGTAGCTCAGCGTGCCGACGTAGCCCATCAGCACGGCGTCCCCGACGAGGATCGCGAGCAGTCCGGTGACGAAGCCGAGGTCGTAGACGACGATGCCGGAGAACACGGCCGAGGTCATGATCATCGGGAAGCCCACCCACACCGCGGACACCGAGAACAGGGACTTTCGCGCGGACGCGGGAACGGGTTCTCGTTCGTACTCCTCGCCGAGGCCCGACTCGTGGTGGGTGGCGACGGCGGTCTGCGCGGTGTCCATGGCCGTATACCGTGCGGCGCACGGATTACCCACCCGTCTCCCGGCGTGAACGGTTCGTAACGAGTTCCTCACACGAGGCGTAACGCACGCGCAACACGCCAATCCTGTCTACGTAACAGAAACATAGGTTACTGCCAGTGATCGGCCCACGTGGGGCCGCACCACTGGAGGAAATTCGATGGACACAGGAACCACGGCCTTCATGCTGTGTTGCATCATCGGCCTCACGCTGATGATTCCCGGCCTCGCGCTGTTCTACGGCGGCATGGTCTCGGTCAAGAGCTCGACGAACATGATGATGATGACCTTCGGCTCGGCCGCCCTCGTCGGCGTGCTGTGGGTGCTGTTCGGGTTCTCGATGGCCTTCGGGACGTCCTACGGCGGGTTCGTCGGCAGCATCACCGAATTCGCGGGCATGAAGGACCTGCTGGCCTCCCAGACCACGATCTCCGGACTGCAGGTCAGCCTGTTCGCACTGTTCCAGGCGCTGTTCGCGGCCATCACCGTGGCACTGGTCTCCGGCGCTGCCGCCGACCGGATGAAGTTCAGCGCGTGGATGGTGTTCGCCGGTTTCTGGGCCGTCCTGGTCTACTTCCCCGTCGCGCACTGGGTCTTCGCGGTCAACGGCACCGTCACCCCCGACGCGACCGGCGGCTGGATTGCCAACAACCTCAAGGCCATCGACTTCGCCGGCGGAACGGCCGTGCACATCAACGCGGGCGCCGCGGCGTTGGCCGTTGCCATCGTGCTCGGCAAGTCCGCGAGCTGGGGCCAGCTGCGCAGGCCGCACAACGTCCCGCTCACCCTGCTGGGCGCGGGTCTGCTGTGGGCCGGTTGGTACGCGTTCAACGGCGGATCGGCGCTCGCGGCGGGCAATTCGGCCGCGATCGTCATGGTCACCACGTTCGTCGCGACCTGCGCGGCCACCCTGGCGTGGCTCGCCGTGGAGAAGTTCAAGGACGGGCACGTCACCGGTGTCGGCGCGGCGGCCGGTGCGATCACCGGCCTGGTCGCGATCACCCCGGCCTGCGGCGCCGTCACTCCCGTCGGCGCGATCATCCTCGGCGTCGTCGCGGGCGCGATCTGCCCCTACGCCGTCGGGCTGAAGTCCAAGTTCGGCTATGACGACAGCCTCGACGTCGTCGGCGTGCACCTCGTCGGCGGCGTCATCGGCACCCTGCTCATCGGGTTCCTCGCCAGCGACAGCATGCCCAACAAGGTCAACGGGCTGTTCTACGGCGGCAGCTTCGACCAGCTGTGGCGCCAGGCCGTCGCAGCGGGCGCCGTACTCGTCTATTCGTTCGTGGTGGCGTACGTCATCGCCATCGCGATCAAGAAGACGATGGGCATCCGCGTCGCGCCGGAGGACGAGGAGAGCGGCATCGACGCCGTACTGCACCGCGACGCGGCCTACGAGCTGTCGCCCGCCTAGAGACTGGCCCCGGCCGGTGCGCTTCGCCCCGCACCGGCCGGGGCCCTTCGCGTGACGGCGGGTTTCCCAAGCTGATACATTGATTCCGGACAAGAGACAGGGACGCGTTCCATGGCCAGCACCGACCTCGTCGATCTCGCGCGAGACACCGACACCACGTTCATCCTCGCGCTGTTCGTCGACCTGCGGGGCAAACCGTGCGCCAAGCTCGTCCCGATCGAGGCCGTCGAGCAACTCGCGACGGAGGGCGTCGGCTTCGCCGGCTACGCCGTCGGCGCCATCGGGCAGGAGCCCAAGGATCCCGACCTGATGGCGATGCCGGACCCGGCGTCCTTCACCCCCGTGCCCTTCGTCAAGGAGGGGCTGGCGCTCGTCCACTGCGACCCGCACGTCCTGGGCGCACCATGGCCGTACGCACCGCGCAACATCCTCAAGTCGCTCGTCGCGCGAGCCACCGCCGCCGGGTACGAGCCGTGGGTCGGCGCCGAGGTCGAATACTTCCTCCTGACGCGCGATCCCGACGGCACGCTGGCGACCGCCGACAGCGCTGACACCGCGGCTCGGCCCTGCTACGACGCCCGCGGCGTGACCAGGATGTACGACCACCTGACGACGATCTCGTCGGCGATGAACCAGCTCGGCTGGTCCAACTACGCCAACGACCACGAGGACGGCAACGGCCAGTTCGAGCAGAACTTCCAGTTCGCCGACGCGCTGACCACCGCGGACCGCGTCATCACGCTGCGCTACCTGCTGTCGATGATCGCCGCCGAGCGCGGCATGATCGCGACGTTCATGCCCAAGCCGTTCGGCGACCGCACGGGAAGTGGCCTGCACCTGCATCTCTCGCTGACCGCGGGTGGCGCGGCGCTGTTCCCCGGTGACGCCGCCTCCGATGGTCACGGCCTGGGGCTGTCCCCGGTCGCCTACTCATTCGTCGCGGGCATCCTCGAGCACGCGTGCGCGCTGCAGGCCGTCATCGCACCAACGGTCAACTCCTACAAGCGAACCGGCGCACTGACCACTGCCTCGGGGGCGTCCTGGGCGCCGCGGCAACCCACCTACGGCGGCAACGACCGGACCCACTACATCCGGGTCCCCGATGATCAGCGGATCGAACTGCGCGGCGGCGACGGCTCGGCCAACCCGTACCTCGCGATCGCCGCGGCACTCGGCGCCGGTCTCGACGGAATCACCCGCCAGCTCGATCCCGGCCCCATCGGCGCCGTCGCCGACGGGGGTCGTCCGCTGCCCCCGACGCTGCTGCACGCGGTCGACGAGCTGGCGGCCGACGACGTGGTCGCCGGCGTGCTCGACGCGGTCGGCGAGGGAGTGGCGGCCTACTTCGGGGACCTCAAACGCGAGGAGTTCTTCGCCTACCACGGCACGGTGAGCCCGTGGGAGGTCGAGCAGTACCTCACCGCATTCTGATCGAAACTCGAAGGGAGACCACCGATGTGCGGAATCGTAGGGCTGCACCTACGCACACCCGACCTCTATCCGCGACTGGGCGAGCTGCTCACCGGGATGCTGTGCGAGATGTCCGACCGCGGAAGCGACTCGGCCGGAGTCGCGGTGTACGGCGACCCCCGCTGGAGTCCGCCGGGCCGCGGGTCTGTCTCCCTGCTCGACGTCGGGGACGACCGTGACGGCGTCGCCACCCGCGTGGGTGCCGAGCTCGGCGCCGAGGTCGAGGTCGCCATGATCGGCGACACGTTTCAGCTGAGCGCCGACGCCGGGTCCGAGACGCTGCTCGCGGCGGCCCGCGCGGCGTACCCGGGTGTCCTGGTCGCCGGCTTCGGCGCAGACCTGGCCGTGCTCAAGGGCGTTGGCGACCCGCGGACGCTCACGGCCTCGTGGGGGCTGACCGATGCGCAGGGCTGGCAGGGCGTGGGGCACACGCGGATGGCGACCGAGTCCGCCGTCACCCCCAGCGGCGCCCACCCCTACGCCGTCGGCCCCGAGCAGTGCCTGGTGCACAACGGATCCTTCGCCAACCATGCGGCCATCCGCCGCGAACTGCGCGCTGCCGGAGTGCATTTCGACAGCGAGAACGACACCGAGGTCGGCGCCCGGTTCGTGGCCAGCCGCCTCGCCGAGGGCCGCGACGTCGAGACCGCGTTGAAGGAACTGTGCGCGACGTTCGACGGCTTCTACACGCTGCTGGTCTCCAACCGCGATTCGTTCGCCGTGGTCCGCGACGCCATTGCGTGCAAGCCGGCCGTCATCGCCGAGACCCCCGACTGGGTCGCGATGGGCAGCGAGTACCGCGCCCTGTCGGGCCTGCCCGGCGTCGAGAAGGCCGCGATCTGGGAACCCGAGCCCGAGGTGGTGTACGCGTGGACCAGGTGACCACGTTCGATCTCCGCAATACCCCACTGCGCGAGGTCAATTCGGCACTGCACACGCCAGATCTGCGCGGTGAGTTCGTCATCGAGAATCCCGCAGGCGCCCACAACGTCGCCGTGGGCCTCGACGCCGACGTCAAGGTCACGGTCCTCGGCCACGTCGGGTACTACGCCGCGGGGATGAACCAGCGCGCCGAGATCGTCATCGACGGCAACGCCGGCACCGGGGTCGCCGAGAACATGATGAGCGGCACGGTCTGGGTCAAGGGCAATGCCTCGCAGTCGGCGGGCGCGACGGCCCACGGCGGCCTGCTGGTGATCGACGGCGATGCCGCTGCGCGGTGCGGCATCTCGATGAAGGGCGTCGACATCGTGGTGGGCGGCAACATCGGCCACATGAGCGCGTTCATGGCCCAGGCGGGCAGGCTCGTGGTGCGCGGCGACGCGGGCGATGCGCTCGGTGACTCGATCTACGAGGCCCGCATCTACGTCCGCGGCACCCCGAAGTCGCTCGGCGCGGACTGCGTGGCCAAGGAGATGGGGCCCGAACACCACGACGAGCTGGGCGCCCTGCTCAAGGCCGCGGGCTTCGGTGACGACGACACCCACTCCTACACCCGCTACGGGTCCGCCCGCAGTCTCTATCACTTCCACGTCGACAACGCCGGGAGCTACTGATGAATCCGACCTGGGGTCTGCGCGAGTCCGCCACCTTCGACCGCCACGCCATCGCGGCCATCCAGCGGGCGGCCGAGACCGGCATCTACGACATCCGCGGCTGGGGCGCCAAACGTCCGCTGCCCCACTTCGACGATCTGCTGTTCCTCGGCGCGTCGATGTCGCGCTATCCACTGGAGGGGTACCGCGAGCGCTGCGACACCGACGTGACGTTCGGCAGTCGCAGTGCCAAACACCCTCTGCACCTTGACATTCCAGTCACGATCGCAGGCATGTCGTTTGGGGCGCTCTCTGGACCGGCGAAGGAGGCGCTCGGCCGCGGGGCCAGCGAGGTGGGCACGTCGACCACGACGGGCGACGGCGGCATGACGCCAGAGGAACGCGACCAGAGCAAGCACCTGGTGTACCAGTACCTGCCGTCGCGATACGGCATGAACCCCGACGACCTCCGCAGGGCCGACGCCATCGAGATCGTGCTCGGCCAGGGCGCCAAGCCAGGTGGCGGCGGAATGCTGTTGGGGCAGAAGATCTCCGAGCGCGTGGCCGGAATGCGTACGCTGCCCGAGGGCATCGACCAGCGGTCGGCATGCCGCCATCCCGACTGGACCGGGCCGGACGACCTGACCATCAAGATCAACGAGCTGCGCGAGATCACCGACTGGGAGAAGCCGATCTACGTCAAGATCGGCGCGTCGCGCACGTACTACGACGTCAAGCTGGCCGTGCATGCCGGCGCGGACGTGGTCGTCGTCGACGGCATGCAGGGGGGCACCGCGGCCACCCAGGAGGTATTCATCGAGAACGTCGGCATCCCCACGCTCGCCGCCATCCCGCAGGCCGTGCAGGCGCTGGCCGAGTTGGGCGTGCACCGGTCCGGCGCCGCCAACGGCGAGGTGCAGCTGATCGTGTCCGGCGGCATCCGCAACGGCGCCGACGTCGCCAAGGCCATGGCGCTCGGCGCGGACGGCGTCGCGATCGGGACCGCGGCGCTGATCGCGCTCGGCGACAACCACCCGCGCTACGCCGCGGAGTACGAAAGGCTCGGCAGCGCAGCCGGATTCTTCGACGACTACCAGGACGGCACCGACCCGGCCGGCATCAGCACTCAGGATCCCGAGCTGGCCGCCCGGTTCGATCCGGTCGAGGGCGGCCGCAGGCTCGCCAACTATCTGCGGGTGCTGACGCTGGAGGCGCAGACCATCGCCCGCGCGTGCGGCAAGGCCCACGTGCGGCATCTCGAACCCGAGGACCTCGTCGCCACCAGCATCGAGGCGGCCGCGATGGCGCGGGTGCCGCTCGCCGGGACCGACTGGATCCCGGGCCGGTGAGCGAGACGTTCGATTCGTGTCACTTCCGTCGCGGTCGCCGCTCCCACACCGACACGAATCGCGGGGGTGACGCGCGGTGAGCGAGACGTTCGACGTCGTCATCGTCGGAGGCGGTATCGAAGGGGCCGCGGCCGCGTGGGCGTTGGCCCGGCGCGGGGTGACCGACGTGCTCGTCGTGGAGCGCGGCACCGTCGGATCGGGCATGACGGGCAAGTCCTCGGGCATCGTCCGCTGCCACTACGGCGTCAGTTCGCTGGCCGCGATGGCGACGGTGGGGCTCGAGGTGTTCGAGAACGCCGAGGAGCTGTTCGGCACCGACATCGGCTTTCGCCAGACCGGCTACGTCGTCGGCGTCGGCGAGCCGAACGTGGACGCGCTGCGCAAGAGCCTCGCCGCCCAGCGCGCCGTCGGTGTGCAGACCGAGGAGATCGACGTCACCGACGTCGCGACGATGTGGCCACACGCGGATCTGGAACCGTTCGCCGCCTTCGGTTTCGAGCCGCGCGGCGGATTCGGCGACGCCTACCAGACGGCGCAGGCGTTCGCGGTCTCGGCCCGCGGCGCCGGGGTGCGCATCCGGCAGGGCACCGAGATGACGGACCTGCTGCTCGACGGCGGCCGGGTCACCGGCGTCCGCCTCGCCGACGGCACCGAGATCTCCGCGGGCACCGTCGTGGTCGCCACCGGCGTGTGGACGCGAGACCTGTTGTCCCGCTACGGAATCGACGTACCGATTCGGGTCGTCCGCGAGCAGCTCGTCATGATCGCACCCGGCGTCGACGTCGGCGACGTGCCGGTGTTCTCCGATCTGGTGTCGCTGCAGTACATCCGGCCCGAGCCGGGCGGTGAACTGCTCTTCGGCAACAGCGATCTCGCCCACGGCGAGGAGGCCGACCCCGACGCCTACCTCAACCGCGCCACCGACGACTTCGTCGACGTCACGATCGACCGCGTCGGGACCCGCTTCCCCGGCTTCGGCGAGGCCACCATCACCGGCAGTTACGCCGGTTGCTACGACGTCACCCCCGACTGGAATCCGGTGATCTCGCGCACCGACGTCGACGGGTTGCTGGTGGCGGCCGGGTTCAGTGGGCACGGCTTCAAGATCGCACCCGCGGTCGGCAACCTGGTCGCCGACCTGGTGGTCGACGGACGCAGCGCCGACCCCCGCATCCCCGACACCGACTTCCGGCTGTCCCGATTCGCCGAGGGTGATCTACTGAAGACGCCCTATCCGTACGTGGGGGCTGGTGAGATGCGATAGATGACCGACGTTCCCCTGCTCCGCAACGAGTCCGGCACCGCCCGCGACCGCGATCCGAGCGAAGCGATAGAAGACCTGGAGTTCGAGGCCGCCATCGGACGCAACGTGCGCCAGCTGCGCCAGCAGCAGGGCCTCACGGTCGCCGACATGGCGGCCCGCGTCGGCATCTCCAAGGCGATGATGAGCAAGATCGAGAACGCCCAGACCTCCTGCAGCCTGTCGACGCTCGCGCTGTTGGCCAAGGGTTTCGACGTGCCCGTCACGACGCTGTTCCGTGGCGCCGACGTCGAGCGGCCCGCCGCGTTCGTCAAGGCGGGCACCGGTGCGCGCATCGTCCGCAACGGCACCAGGGAGGGGCACGAGTACCAGCTGCTCGGTTCGCTGCGCGGTGAGCACAAGCGCCTGGAGTGCCTCGAGGTGACGCTGACCGAGAAGAGCCAGACCTACCCGCTGTTCCAGCACCCCGGCACCGAGTTCATCTACATGCTCGAGGGCGTCATGGACTACAGCCACAGCCGGTCGGTCTACCAGCTGCATCCTGGTGATTCCCTGCAGCTCGACGGGGAGGGCGCCCACGGCCCGGTCGACCTGGTGCAGCTGCCGATCCGCTTCCTGTCGGTCGTCGCGTTCCCCGATTCGCAGGTCTGACCCCCGTTTGGTGGTGTGGCGGGTCGGGAGTAACGTGACCGGCGTGCAGCGGGTGCTCCTCCTCGGACGCCGCGACGGAGTCTGAACCAGACTGGCTCTCCGTCGCGGGGGTTCGTGATGCGCCGGTCTGAAATCCCAACAGACGAATCCGGAGCAGGAACCGTGAACAACCCCAACCCCCATTCGATCGACGCCTACACCTCGGCGCGCACGATCAGCATGCCCGCGGGCGCGCCGCATCCCGGCCAACCCGCGTGGAACACCCAGCGCGGTACGTCGATGCCCGTGAACCGCTACCGTCCCTTCGCCGAAGAGGTCGAGCCGATCACGCTGGCCGACCGCACGTGGCCGGACCAGATCGTTCGCACCGCGCCGATGTGGTGCGCGGTCGACCTGCGCGACGGCAACCAGGCCCTCATCGATCCGATGAGCCCGGAACGCAAGCGCCGCATGTTCGACCTGTTGGTCCGCATGGGCTACAAGGAGATCGAGGTCGGCTTCCCCTCGGCCTCGCAGACCGACTTCGACTTCGTGCGCGAGATCATCGAGCAGGGCGCGATCCCCGACGACGTGACGATCCAGGTGCTGACGCAGTGCCGGCCCGAGCTGATCACCCGGACCTTCGAGGCGTGCGCCGGCGCCCCGCGCGCGATCGTCCACTTCTACAACTCGACGTCGATCCTGCAGCGGCGCGTGGTGTTCCGCGCCGACCGCGATGCCGTCAAGGCCATCGCGACCGAGGGCGCCCGGCTCTGCGTCGCCGAAGCAGCGAAACACCCTGGGACGCAATGGCGTTTCGAGTACTCCCCCGAGTCCTACACCGGCACCGAGCTGGAGTACGCCAAGGAGGTGTGCGATGCGGTCGCCGACATCGTCGAGCCGACGCCGGAGCGCCCGCTGATCGTCAACCTGCCCGCGACCGTCGAAATGGCCACGCCCAACGTCTATGCCGACTCGATCGAGTGGATGAGTCGCAACCTGGCCCGCCGCGACTCCATCATCCTGTCCCTGCATCCGCACAACGACCGCGGAACTGCCGTCGCCGCAGCCGAATTGGGCTACCAGGCCGGCGCCGACCGCATCGAGGGCTGCCTGTTCGGCAACGGCGAGCGGACCGGCAACGTCTGCCTCGTCACACTCGGGCTGAATCTGTTCAGCCGCGGCGTCGACCCACAGATCGACTTCTCCAACATCGACGAGATCCGCCGCACCGTCGAGTACTGCAACCAGCTGCCCGTACACGAAAGGCACCCGTACGGAGGCGATTTGGTGTACACCGCGTTCTCGGGCAGCCACCAGGACGCCATCAACAAGGGCCTCGACGCGATGAAGGTCGACGCCGACGCCGCAGGCAGCGACGTCGACGAGATGCTGTGGCAGGTGCCGTATCTGCCGATCGACCCCAAGGACGTCGGTCGCACCTACGAGGCCGTCATCCGGGTGAACTCACAGTCCGGCAAGGGCGGCGTCGCCTACATCATGAAGGCCGACCACGGCCTGTCGCTGCCGCGACGGCTGCAGATCGAGTTCAGTCAGGCCATCCAGAAGATCACCGACGGCGAGGGCGGCGAGGTCTCCCCGAAGGAGATGTGGGACGTCTTCGCCGAGGAGTACCTGGCACCGATCCGTCCGCTGGAACGCATGCGGCAGCGGGTCGACGCCGCCGAGGAGGACGGCGGCACCGACACGATCACCGCGGTGGTGAAGGTCGACGGCGAGGAGCGCGAGATCGTCGGCACCGGCAACGGTCCGTTGGCCGCGTTCGTCGACGCGCTGTCGACCGTCGGCTACGACGTGAACCTGCTCGACTACTCCGAGCACACGCTGTCGGCGGACGTCGAGGCGCAGGCCGCCGCGTACGTCGAGGCCTCGGTCGGCGGCAAGACGGTGTGGGGCGTCGGGATCGCCACCTCGATCACGACGGCGTCGCTACGGGCGGTCGTCTCCGCGGTGAACCGGGCGGCCCGCGGCTAGAACAGCGCGAACTGGTCGCCGCTGAGGGTGGCGTCGGTGAACTCCTCGACGTCGGTGCCACCGACGACGCGGTCGAGCAGGGCCATGAAGTCAGCGTCCGACAGCAGGGGCACCCCCATCTCGAGGGCTTGGAATCCTCGTCCCTGGGTGGGGGCGGCCTCGTCGCAGATGACGACGGACGTTTGCTGATCGACGGTGTCGGTGTAGGCCAGCCCGGTGTGCAGGATGCGTTCGATGAGCTCCTCGTAGGTGTGCGCCACCTCGGCCGACAGAGCCACCCGCATGCCCTGCACCAGCGGTCGGCCCGCCACGAACCGGCCCGGGTTCTGGAAGTCGCACGGCAGTCGGGCCGCGACCGCCTTCAGCGGCAGCAGCTCGTCGTGGGTGACGTGCCCGTTGGGCCAGCAGCGACGGTGCACGGGACGGACCGGCAACCACGCCTTGCGGTCGTGGGCGCCCGCGAGCGCGGGCTTGAGGATCTGGGCGAGCACCAGCGCGTCGTCGAGTGCGTCGTGGGGCCGCATCTGGGTGACCCCCCAGTGCGCGGCGAGCGTCTCCAACCGGAGGTTCTCGATGCCGAGGTCCAACCGGCGGGCCAGCTCGACGGTGCACATGACGGTGTCGGTGGGCAGTTCGGCGCCGACGAGTTCGGCCTCGTGGGCCAGGAACGCGTAGTCGAAGCCCACGTTGTGCGCGACCAGCGTGCGTCCGGCGAGCACTGCCGCGAGCTGATCCACGACGTCGCCGAAGGTGGGTTGGCCCTCCAGCATGTCCGCGGTCAGTCCGTGGACGTGGGTCGGTCCCGGGTCGACGCCGGGATTCAGCAGCGTCGAGAAGCTGCCCTCGACGTTTCCGTCGTCGCCCACCGCGAGGGCGGCCACGCTGACGACGCGCGCCTGACGCGGATGGAACCCCGTCGTCTCGACGTCGACCACCGCCCAGCCCGTGCCGGGCTCGGTGGCGGGTCGGCCGAACGTCGGGGTCACGTTTCGAGGATGGCACGCAGGCCCGACAAGCCCGGGCCGGGACGCCGCGTGTCGCCGCCCGACTTTCGCCCTCTTAGACTCACCCGGATGGTCACCGCACGCGGGCGTCTCGCCCTGAGCGCCGGATCCGCGGCGCGGTGGGCCTCACGCGTGACCGGCCGCGGAGCCGGGGCGATGATCGGCGGTCTGGTCTCGATGACGCTGGAACCGACGATCCTCGGGCAGCTCGGCGCGGGCCGCCGAACCGTCGTCGTGACCGGCACCAACGGCAAGTCGACGACCACCAGGATGACCGCTGCCGCGCTGGCAACCCTGGGCCCCGTCGCCACGAACGCCGAGGGCGCGAACATGGACGCGGGCCTCATCGCGGCGCTGGCGGGTGCGCCGAAGGCGACGCTGGCCGCACTCGAGGTCGACGAGATGCATGTGCCGCACGTGGCGGACGCCGTCGACCCGGCCGTCATCGTCCTGCTCAACCTCTCCCGCGACCAGCTCGACCGCGTCGGTGAGATCAACCACATCGAGCGCACGCTGCGCGGCGGTCTCGCGCGTCATCCGAAGGCCGTCGTGGTGGCCAACTGCGACGACGTGCTCATGACGTCGGCGGCCTACGACAGCCCGAACGTGGTGTGGGTGGCCGCCGGCGGCAGCTGGGCCAACGACTCGGTGAGCTGCCCGCGCAGCGGCGAGGTCATCGTTCGCGAGGGCTCGCACTGGTACTCGACGGGCACGACCTTCGCGCGGCCCACCCCGCACTGGTGGTTCGACGAGACGCACGTCCACGGACCCGGTGGTCTGATGCTGCCCATGACGCTCGCGCTGCCCGGCGCCGTCAACCGTGGCAACGCCACCCAGGCGATCGCGGCCGCCGTGGCGCTGGGCGCCGATCCCGTCGCCGCGGTCGCGGCGGTGTCCGGCGTCGACGAGGTCGCCGGCCGCTACCGCACCGTGCGACTCGGGCCGCACACCGCCCGGGTGCTGCTGGCCAAGAATCCGGCGGGCTGGCAGGAGGCGCTGTCGATGGTCGACAAGCACGGCGCGGGCGTCGTGATCGCCGTCAACGGTCGGGTGCCCGACGGCGAGGATCTGTCCTGGCTATGGGACGTCGCCTTCGAGCACTTCGAGGACACCGCGGTCGTCGCGGCCGGTGAGCGCGGGACGGACCTCGCGGTACGGCTCGGCTACGCGGGCGTCGACCACACCCTGGTGCACGACACCCTGGCCGCCATCGCGTCGTGTCCGCCCGGTCACGTCGAGGTGATCGCCAACTACACGGCGTTCCTGCAACTGAACCGACGGTTGCCCGCTGCGCGAGGGGACGATCGTGAGTGAGTCGACCGTCCGCATCGGGCTGGTGCTGCCCGACGTCATGGGCACCTACGGCGACGGCGGCAACGCCGTGGTCCTTCGACAACGCTTGCGGCTCAGGGGTTTCGACGCCGAGGTCGTCGAGATCAACTTGGCGGACCCGGTGCCCGAGTCGTTGGACCTGTACACCCTCGGCGGCGCCGAGGACTACGCCCAGCGGCTGGCGACCAAGCATCTGGTCCGCCACCCCGGGCTGCAGCGGGCCATCGAGCGGGGTGCGCCGGTGCTCGCGATCTGCGCGGCGATCCAGGTGCTCGGCCACTGGTACGAGACGTCGTCCGGCGAACGGGTCGACGGGGTGGGCGTGCTCGACGTGACGACGTCGCCGCAGCCGAAGCGGACCATCGGCGAGGTGGTGTCCCAGCCCCTGCTGCCCGGCCTCGACCAACGCCTGACCGGCTTCGAGAACCACCGCGGCGGAACGACTTTGGGGCCTGACGCCCGGCCGCTGGCCACCGTGCTCAGCGGCGCGGGCAATCGCGCCGGCGACGGTGTCGACGGTGCGGTGCAGGGCAGCATCGTCGCCACGTATCTGCACGGCCCGTGTCTGGCCCGCAACCCGCAACTGGCCGACCACCTGCTGGCGCGCGTGGTGGGTGAGCTGGCCCCGCTGCAGCTCGACGAGGTCGACCGGCTGCGGCGGGAACGGCTGGCAGCGCCCCGCCGGGCCTAGCGCGTCGCCGAGATTGCAGTGAGTCGACGGCGCTCTCGCACTTTCGTCGACTGAGCGCAATCTCGCGAGATGTCGGACGGCAGTGGCACGTTCATGCCATGAGGAGCCCCGTCTTCATCGGCAGCGAGAGCGGGCTGACGCCCTACGAATTGGCCCGCCGTCACCAGCGGCTGCTGCCCGACGTCTACGCGCCCGCGTCGTGGACCCCGACGCTTCGCGATCGCA
This sequence comes from Mycolicibacterium madagascariense, assembly GCF_010729665.1. Lineage (NCBI taxonomy): Bacteria > Bacillati > Actinomycetota > Actinomycetes > Mycobacteriales > Mycobacteriaceae > Mycobacterium > Mycolicibacterium madagascariense. The sequence goes on from NZ_AP022610.1 coordinate 5,260,727, forward strand.
CGGTCGCGGCCTGGCTGTGGTCCAAGCGGCGGGCCGTCGTCGCGGGCCTTGCCGCCGCCGCGCTGCACGGCGCCGACTGGGTCGACGCCACCGAACCCATCGAGCTCATCTGGACCTGTGGCCGCCCGCCCGCCGGCGTGATCGTCAGGAACGAGACGATCGCCGACGACGAGGTCACCCTCGTCGCGGGCCTCCCCGTCACCACGCGCACGCGGACGGCTTTCGACCTCGGCAGGCATCTCGGCAGGGGCGACGCCGTCGCGCGGCTCGACGCGCTGAAACGCGCCACGGCCTTCCACGAGGCGGACGTGATGGCGCTGATCGAGCGGTATCGGGGAGCGCGGGGCGTCAGGTCGCTGCGCAGCGTCCTGCCGCTCGTCGACGTCGGTGCTGCGTCGCCCCGGGAGACGTGGTTGCGCTTGCTGCTCGTCGACGCCGGGCTGCCGCAGCCCTCCAGCCAATACCGGATCTTCGACGGGCAGTCGCTGGTGAAGGTGCTCGACCTGGGCTGGGAGGACTACCTCGTCGGCGCCGAGTACGACGGCGACCAGCACCGAACCGACCGCAGGCAGTACGCCAAGGACGTCCGCGTCAAGCGCCAGCTCGCACGGCTGCGATGGAACGTGACGTACGTGATCAAGGAGGACCGGCCGGACGAGATCATCCGCAGCGTCCGCGGCGCGCTCCTGGCCCGCGGTTGGCGGCCTTGATTCCCGCGAGACTGCAGTGAGTCGACGGCGCTCTCGCACTTCCGTCGACTGAGTGCAATCTCGACGCCCCTACAACCCCAGGTCGCGCAGGAACTCCGGCTTGTAGGCCTCGAGGATGACGTAGCTCGGGTCGGGAACGGGGGCGTCGGGCGCGTCGTCGGGGACGGCGTCGCCGTCGGTGGGGTCGACCCACGCCTGGGCGTCCGCATCCCAGCGCGTGATGGTGTATTCGGCGGTGATGTCGTCGGCCTGCACCAGTTCGCGGACCGTGCGCTCGGCCTCGCGGGCGTCCTGCAGCGTGCGGGTGTAGAGCTGAATGAAGTTGCCGTCGCGCGTCACGGTGACCCGGCTGCCCAACCGCTGCCTGGCTTCGTCGTCGACGTCGAGGGATCGCAGCCGGCCCCAGAACGACAGATGGTGCGCCTCGTCGCCGAGTTCGACCTCGACCTTGAACTCCTCGTCGGACATGATCGCCACACTAAGCCACCGCGGCGGAGCCGCGAATCAGGCCACCGCGGCGGAGCCGCGAATCAGGCCACCGCGGCGGAGCCGCGAATCAGGCCACCGCGGCGGAGCCGCGAATCAGGCCATCGACCGACGGCCGGTGAGAGCGCGTCCCAGCGTCAGCTCGTCGGCGAACTCCAGGTCACCACCCATCGGCAGGCCCGACGCGATGCGGGTGACGGTCAGCCCGGGTATGTCGCGCAGCATCCGCACCAGGTAGGTCGCGGTGGCTTCGCCCTCGGTGTTGGGGTCGGTTGCGATGATGACCTCCGCGACGTCGACGCCGTCGACCCGTTCGCCAATCCTGTTGAGCAGCTCGCGAATTCGCAGTTGTTCGGGTCCCACGCCGGAGAGGGGATCCAACGCTCCGCCCAGCACGTGGTAGCGCCCGCGGAACTCCCGGGTGCGCTCGACGGCCTGCACGTCCTTGGGCTCCTCGACGACGCACACCAGGGAGGCGTCCCGTCGCGTGTCCGAGCAGATGCGGCAGCGTTCGTGGTCGGAGACGTTGCCGCACACCGCGCAGAACGTCACCCCGTCGCGGACCCTGGCGAGCACGGCCGTCAGCCGGTCGATGTCGGGCGGCTCGACCGACAGCAGGTGAAAGGCGATGCGCTGCGCGCTCTTCGGGCCGATGCCCGGCAGCTTGCCCAGTTCGTCGATGAGATCCTGGACCGGACCCTCGAACAAGTCAGAGCCCCGGAATGTCGAGGCCGCCAAGCCCACCCGCGAGGGGGCCGAGCCTGCTCTGCGCCATCACGGTGACCTGGTGGGCGGCGTCCCGCACGGCGCCGACGACGAGATCCTGCAGCGTCTCGACGTCGTCGGGGTCGACGACCTTGGGGTCGATCGTCACGGCGGTGACCTCGCCGCTGCCCTTCATGGTCACCTGCACCAGGCCGCCGCCCGCCTGCCCCTGAACCTCGGCGACCGCGAGCGACTCCTGGGCCTCCATCAGCTGCTGCTGCATCTGCTGCGCCTGCGCAAGCAGCGCCGACATGTCTGGCTGTTGGCCGGGTTGCATGACGATCCCCTTGCGTATCGGTCTCGGACTGATTGCTGTCGTACGCGCGCGGCGTTTCCTGCCGCCAGCGTAGTCGTCGCGCGAGCTAGCTTGGCGCCGTGCACGTACCTGCCTTCTTGCGTGTTGGCGCAGCTCTGGCCGCCACCGTGCTGGTCGCCGCTTCGTCGGCGCCGATCGCTGCGGCGGCCCCCTCGAACATCGCCGGCATGATCGTGTTCCTCGACCCGGGCCACAACGGCGCCAACGACGCGTCCCTCACCACGCAGGTCCCGACGGGGCGCGGCGGCACCAAGGACTGTCAGACCAGCGGGACGGCGACCGACAGCGGCTACCCCGAGCACACCTTCAACTGGGAGACCGTGCTGCGCATCCGCGCCGAGCTGACCCAGCTGGGCGTGCGCACCGCCATGTCGCGGGGTGACGACACCGGCGTCGCCCCCTGCGTGGACCAACGCGCCGCGATGGCCAACGCGCTGGCGCCCGACGCCATCGTGTCCATCCACGCCGACGGCGGACCGCCCACCGGGCGCGGCTTCCACGTCAACTACTCGTCTCCGCCGCTCAACGCCGCGCAGGCGGGCCCGTCGCTGCAGCTGGCCCAGACCATGCGCAACCAGTTGCAGGCCGCGGGCCTGATGCCCGCCAACTACATCGGCCAGGGCGGGCTGTATCCGCGCTCGGACCTGACCGGGTTGAACCTCGCGCAGTATCCGGCCGTCCTCGTCGAGCTCGGCAACATGAAGAACCCCGCCGACGCGGCGCTCATCGAGAGTCCCGACGGCCGCCAGAAGTACGCCGACGCGGTAGTACGCGGCATCGCCAGCTTCCTGGCGACCAGGCCCGCGCGGACCGCGGTGCAGCCCAGCTAGCCGTTCTCGATCAGCGTCTTCAGGTTGCCCAGCACCTCGGCCTGGATCTTGCGCAGACCGAGCGGGGCGAACGTCTTCTCGAAGAAGCCCTTGACGCCGCCCGCTCCTTGCCACGACGTCTTCACGGTGACCGAAGCGCTGTGGTCGCCGGCCGGCGCGACGGTGTAGTTGGTGACCATCGTGGAGTTTGCGTCCTTCTCGATCACCGTGTGTCCAGCGATGTCGACGCTGGCCTTCACGTCACGGACCCGCGACTCGGTGGCGTGCAGCTTCCACGTGGCGACGGTGCCCGCGCCCTGGCCACCCTCGAGGACCGCGTAGTCCCGGTAGTGCGACGACAGGATCTTGGGGCGCACCGTCCGGTAGTCCATGACGGCCTCGAGCACGGCGTCGGGCTCGGCCTTGATCAAGACGGTGCTGGAGGCGCTGACCTGTCCCATCGGTGAAGACTCCTCGGTGTGGGGGTGAACGGGGTGGTCCCCGGGGTCGGTGCGGTCGCATCGAGTGCGGCCGGGGACTAGCGTATATGTGTGACTGTTGCATCCGTAGAAGCGCAGTCGGCCCACGCAGCTGGCGTGGAGAGACTGTTGGCGAGCTATCGCGCCATCCCCCAGAATGCCACCGTCCGGCTGGCGAAGCCCACCTCGAACCTGTTCCGTGCGCGGGAGAAGGCGACCGCGAAGGGTCTGGACGTCTCCGGCCTGACGGGTGTCATCTCCGTCGATCCGGATGCCCGCACCGCGGACGTCGCCGGCATGTGCACCTACGAGGACCTCGTCGCGGCGACGCTGCCGTACGGGTTGTCGCCGCTGGTGGTCCCGCAGCTCAAGACCATCACCCTGGGCGGCGCGGTGACGGGGCTCGGCATCGAGTCCGCGTCGTTCCGCAATGGTCTGCCGCACGAGTCGGTGCTGGAGATGGACGTCCTGGTGGGCAGTGGCGAGATCGTCACCGCGAGCCGGGATGAGCACGCCGACCTCTTCAGCGCCTTTCCCAATTCCTATGGGACGCTTGGCTATTCGGTTCGGCTCAAGATCGAGCTGGAGACCGTGAAGCCGTTCGTCGCCCTGCGGCACCTGCGGTTCACGTCGGTGGCCGACCTGGTCGACGCCATGGAGCGCATCGTCGAGACGGGCGGCCTGGACGGCACGCCAGTCGACTACCTCGACGGGGTGGTGTTCAGCGCCGACGAGTCCTACCTGTGCGTGGGCGTGCAGACGTCGACGCCGGGCCCGGTCAGCGACTACACCGGACAGGACGTCTACTACCGGTCGATCCAGCATGCGAGCGGCGAGAAGCACGACCGGCTCACCATCCACGACTATCTGTGGCGCTGGGACACCGACTGGTTCTGGTGCTCGCGGGCCTTCGGCGCGCAGAACCCGACGATCCGCCGGTTCTGGCCGCGGCGCTTCCGCCGCAGCAGCTTCTACTGGAAGCTGATCGCCTACGACCGCCGCTTCGACATCGCCGACCGCCTCGAGAAGCGCCAGGGCAGGCCGCCGCTGGAGCGGGTCGTGCAGGACATCGAGGTGCCCATCGGCCGGACGGCCGAGTTCGTCGACTGGTTCCTCCAGAACGTGCCGATCGAGCCGATCTGGCTGTGCCCACTGCGGCTGCGCGACGACGCGGGTTGGCCGCTGTACCCCATTGCGGCCCATCACACCTACGTCAACATAGGCTTCTGGTCATCGGTGCCGGCGACTGCCACCGAAGGCCAGACCAATCGTCTGATCGAGCAGAAGGTCAGCGAATTGGATGGTCACAAGTCTCTGTACTCCGACGCCTACTACTCCCCCGAAGAGTTCAGCGAACTCTATGGCGGGGAGACCTACGCGACGGTCAAGAAGACCTACGACCCGGATTCACGGCTGCTCGATCTGTATGCGAAGGCGGTACAGAGGCGATGACGAGGAGAGCTCGATGACGACGTACAAGGAAGACGCGGCGCATGCCGGCGCAGGCAAGCTCACGCTGGCCGAGATCCTCGAGATCTTCACCTCGGGCGATGCCCTGCCGTTGAAGTTCACCGCCTACGACGGCAGCTCCACGGGCCCGCAGGACGCTCAGCTCGGACTCGACCTGAAGACGCCGCGCGGCACCACCTACCTCGCCACCGCTCCCGGTGACCTCGGGTTGGCGCGCGCGTACGTGTCCGGTGACCTCGAGCCGCTGGGCGTGCACCCGGGTGACCCCTACGATCTGCTGCGCGCGCTGACCGACAAGCTCGACTTCAAGCGGCCCCCGGCCCGGCTGCTCGCCAACATCGTCCGCTCGATCGGCTTCGAGCACCTGCGGCCCATCGCCCCGCCGCCGCAGGAGGCGCTGCCCCGCTGGCGTCGTATTGCAGAAGGGTTGCGACACAGCAAGACTCGTGACGCCGACGCCATCCACCACCACTACGACGTCTCGAATACGTTCTACGAGTGGGTGCTTGGCCCGTCGATGACCTACACCTGCGCCTGCTACCCCGAGGCCGACGCGACTCTCGAAGAGGCGCAGGAGAACAAGTACCGCCTGGTGTTCGAGAAGCTGAAGCTACAGCCGGGTGACCGGTTGCTCGACGTGGGCTGCGGCTGGGGCAGCATGGTGCGCTACGCCGCGCGTCACGGCGTCAAGGCCGTCGGCGTCACGCTGTCGAAGGAGCAGGCGGCCTGGGCCAAGAAGGCCATCGCCGACGAGGGGTTGTCCCACCTGGCCGAGGTGCGCCACGGCGACTACCGCGACGTGCGCGAGTCGGGATTCGACGCGGTGTCCTCGATCGGGCTCACCGAACACATCGGCGTGCACAACTACCCGTCGTACTTCCGCTTCCTGAAGTCCAAGATGCGCACGGGCGCTTTGCTTCTCAATCACTGCATCACCCGGCCGGACAACCGCGCGGGAGCCACGGCAGGCGGTTTCATCGACCGCTACGTCTTCCCCGACGGGGAGCTCACGGGGTCCGGGCGCATCATCACCGAGGCGCAGGACGTCGGGCTCGAGGTCGTGCACGAGGAGAACCTGCGCCACCACTACGCGATGACGCTGCGCGACTGGTGTGCGAACCTCGTCGAGCATTGGGACGAGGCCGTCGCCGAGGTCGGGCTTCCCACCGCGAAGGTGTGGGGCCTGTACATGGCCGGGTCGCGGCTGGGCTTCGAGACGAATGTCGTTCAGCTGCACCAGATCCTGGCCGTCAAGCTCGACAATCACGGTGGCGACGGCGGCCTGCCGCTGCGCCCGTGGTGGTCCGCCTAGCCGTCGATCCGGCGGGCGCCCAGCTCGCTCTGTAGGAGTTCCAGCGCGACCTCCTCGGGGTCGCGGCGCGGTCCGGTCTCCTCGTGGACGGCCTGAGCGAGCATGCTCTCCTCGTCGTCCTCCTCCGGCGGAGGGGGCGGTGCGGCGACCGGTTGCTGCTGGGGGCGTGTCGGCGCCGCCGCCTCGGTGGGCGACCCGGCCTCACAGCGGATGTTCCAGTTCACCCCGAGCGCGTCCTTCAGGGAGTCCCTGATGATCTCGACGTTGCGGGTCTCGTTGAGGCGCTTCGCCAGCGGCGCGGAGACGTGGCTCAGCACCAGGGTGTCGCCTTCGACCGCGACGACGATGGCGCCGTCGAGCATGACGTCGGTGGGTCGCCTGCGCTCGCGGACCTTCTCCCGGACCGTCGGCCACATGGTGCGCACGGCCGCCGCGTCCGGCTGACCGGAGGCGGCCGACGCGACCGGGGCGGGTGTCACCGGCGCCGGCTCGGGGACGGGCGGGGCCGCTGCGACCGGTGCGGGTTCGGCGGCCGCGACGGTGACGGCGGGCGCGGGTTCGGCCGGTGCGGGTGGGGCAGGTGCGACGGGACCGGCCGGGGCGGCCGGCTCGACGGCGTGGCTCCTGCGGGTGAACTGCTTGGCGGGGGCCGCCTGCACGGCTGCCGCGGCCTGCGATGCCTCGCCCGCGGGGATCGACACGTTCATCCGCGTTTCGATGCGCTCGATGCGTTGCAGCAAAGCCGCCTCGGTGTCACTCGCCGACGGCAGGAGCAGACGCGCGCACACCACCTCCAGTAGCAGGCGCGGTGCGGTCGCGCCGCGCATCTCGCCGAGCCCGGCGTGCACCACCTCGGCGTAGCGCGTCAGGGTCGCCGGGCCCAGCCGGGCCGCCTGGTCGCGCATCCGCTCGAGCACGTCGTCCGGAGCGTCGACGACGCCGCGTGCCGCCGCGTCGGGCACGGCCTGCAGGACGATGAGGTCGCGGAACCGTTCGAGCAGGTCGGTGGCGAAGCGCCGGGGATCGTGGCCCGCGTCGATGAGCGATTCGACGGCGCCGAACAGCGCCGCGGCATCCCCGGCGGCCAACGCGTCCACCGACGCGTCGATCAGCGCCAGGTCGGTCGCCCCCAGCAGGGCCAGCGCCCGCGCATAGACCACGCGATTGCCGTCGGAACCGGCCAGCAGCTGGTCGAGTACCGACAGGGTGTCTCGCGGCGAGCCGCCGCCGGCCCGGATGACCAGCGGGTACACCGCGTCGTCGACGAGCACGTCCTCCTGCGCGCAGATGCGTTCGAGCAGGCCCCGCATGGTCTTGGGGGCGAGCAGCCGGAACGGATAGTGGTGGGTGCGCGACCGGATCGTCGGCAACACCTTCTCGGGCTCCGTCGTCGCGAACACGAAGATGAGGTGCTCCGGCGGCTCCTCGACGATCTTCAGCAGCGCGTTGAAGCCCGCGGTGGTGACCATGTGCGCCTCGTCGACGATGAAGATGCGGTAGCGCGACTGGGCGGGTGCATAGAAGGCGCGGTCGCGCAGCTCGCGTGTGTCGTCGACGCCACCGTGGCTGGCCGCGTCGAGTTCGACGACGTCGACGTTGCCCGGGCCGTTCGGGGCCAGCGCGACACAGGAGTCACACACCCCGCACGGCGTCGGCGTCGGCCCCTTCTCGCAGTTCAGCGAGCGGGCCAGGATGCGCGCCGACGACGTCTTGCCGCACCCGCGCGGCCCGGAGAACAGATAGGCGTGGTTGATGCGGCCCGACTCGAGCGCGGTCGACAGCGGCTCGGTGACGTGCTCCTGGCCGACCACCTCGGCGAAGGACGCGGGTCGATACTTCCGGTAGAGAGCCACGGATGCAGGCTACCCAGGGTGGCCGACGCGTGACGGCCTAGTCACCCGTGAGCAGAACCTCGGTCGCGGCCAGCAGCGCGCACGTCGCGAGACCGTCGATCGCCTCGGTCAGATCCGGTGTCGACGGGAACGACGGTGCGATCCGAATGTTCTTGTCCTCCGGGTCCTTTCGATACGGGAACGACGCTCCCGCCTCGGTGACCGCGATACCCGCATCCTTGGCCAGCGCCACGGTCCGGCGCGCGGTCCCCGGCCACACGTCGAGGCTCACGAAGTACCCGCCCTTGGGATCGGTCCAGGACGCGATCTTCGACGGGCCCAGTCGGTCCTCCAGGATCCGCGCGACGAGGGCGAACTTGGGCGCCAGGAGTTGCTGATGCTTGCGCATGTGCAACCGCACCCCGTCGGCGTCACCGAAGAAGCGCAGGTGCCGCAGCTGGTTGACCTTGTCGGGGCCAATCGTCTTCTTGCCGTTGTGCTGCAGGTACCAGGCGATGTTGCCGAGCGACCCGCCGAAGAAGCTGACGCCCGCCCCGGCGAAGGTGATCTTCGACGTCGACGCGAACACGTAGGGCCGGTTCTGGTTGCCCGCCTTGGCGGCCAGGCCCAGCACGTCGACGTTCTTGACGAAGTCGTGGGTGAGCGTGTGCACGGCGTAGGCGTTGTCCCAGAACAGTCGGAAATCTGTTGCGGCCGTGCGCATTTGGACCAGGCGACGAACGTTCTCCCAGGAGTAGGTCGTGCCCGTCGGGTTGGAGTAGACCGGGACGCACCACATGCCCTTGACGGCCGGGTCCTCGGCGACGATCTCCTCGATCAGCCCGACGTCGGGACCGTCCTCGAGCATCGGCACCGGCACCATCTCGATGCCGTAGCTCTCGGTGATGGCGAAGTGTCGGTCGTAGCCAGGGGCCGGGCAGAGGAACTTCAGCTCGGGCTCGTCTCGCCACGGCCGCGGCGAGTCGACGGCGCCGTGCAACAGGGAGAACACCACGGCGTCGTGCATCATCTCGAGGCTCGCGTTGTTGCCGGCGATCAGATTGGGGACCGGGATGCCGAGCAGTTCGGAGAAGATGCCCCGCAGTTCGGGCAGTCCGTGCAGCCCGCCGTAGTTGCGGGTGTCGGTGCCGTCACCGTCGCGGTACTCGGTGCCGGGCAGCGCCAGGAGCTCGTTGGACAGGTCGAGCTGGGCCGGGGACGGCTTGCCGCGCGTGAGGTCCAGGCTCAGCTTCTTGGCCTGCAGCTCGGCGTAGCTGCGACGTTGCGCCTCGTGCTGCGCCTGGAGTTCGTCGCGGCCGAGGGACGGGAACGACACGGCGTGCCTTTCAACGTGGGGCAGACGACCCGAAGATCAGGGAAGAACGAAAGGGGACCCCGCGCACCCGCCAGAGCCCATTGACCCTTGCTGCCTTCCGGCCCTGGGGGAGTTCACAGGATGGACGCCGCGCGGGGTCCACGAGCAGTGTAGTACCCCGCCGACCGCGGCAGCTCGTGAGGAGCAGGTGCTCCGGTCGGCTACCATGGCCCGCGGAGGATTCGCCTAGTGGCCTATGGCGCTCGCCTGGAACGCGGGTTGGGTTAATAGCCCTCAGGGGTTCAAATCCCCTATCCTCCGCGCTGGTCCGGGTGCGACCAGGCCGTCGAGGCCTGGTCGCGTTCGGTCCGACGACGGTCCCCTGGCTCGAGGAGTCGTGGCCCACTGACTCGAGGAGGAGTATGCGGCGCTGGATCGCGGTCCTGTGGCACGCATCGTTCTTCGTCATCGCGGCGGCTCTCTACTTCTTCTTCGTCCTGCCCCGCTGGTTCGAGCTGACCGGTGAATGGTCGAGCAGCCTCGGCCTGGCGATGCGCATCCTGTGCGGAGCACTCCTCGGCCTGGCCGCCCTTCCCGTCGTGTTCACGCTGCTGCGCACCCGCAGGCCCGAATTCGGAACCCCCCGGCTCGCGCTGACCCTGCGGTTGTGGTCGATCGTCCTGCACGTCCTGGCGGGCGCGCTGGTGGTCGGCGCCGCCATCAGCGAGATCTGGGTGAGCCTCGACACGGCGGGCCAGAGCCTGTTCGCCATCTACGGAGCGGCGGCCGCCATCGCCATCCTGGGCGCGCTGGCGTTCTACCTGGCCTTCGCCGCCGAACTGCCGCCACCACCGCCCAAGCCGCTGCGACCCAAGGGCCGCACCCGTCGCCGGGGTCGCGGCGCCGCTGCCGACGACGAGGCCACCGACACCGAAGACGCCGACGAGATCACCGAGACCACCGAAGACGGCGCAGCCACCGACGAGACCGCAGAGATCACCGAGACCACCGAGACCACCGAGACCACCGAGGCCGACGAGACGCCCGTGCCGGCCGGTGTCGGGAAGACCGAATCGGCCGAGGTCAGCGACACCGCAGAGGATGCGGAACCCGACCTCGGTAACGCCGAGGCCTCCGATGCCGATGCATCCGGTAGCACGTTGCGCAACCGGCGTCCGGAGGGCAAGTCGACGTCGCGGCTGTTCGGGCGTTCGCGCCGCGGAGTAGCCCTCGACGACTGACCCGTCGCGTCGGTGCGTCGACAACCCACGGTGTCAACGTCAGAATTGTGGGTAAGTCCCCAGCTACACGCGTCGGAAGGCGGCCCATGCGCAGGTTCCACACCAGGTGGCGGATGGTCGTCGCGGTGGTGGCCACGGTCGCCTCGGCGGCTCTGGTGGCTCCGCCCACGTCGGCCCTCGCCGCCCCGCAGGACCTGTCCGCCGTGGCCACGCAGACCGAACCCACGGTCGCGCGCATCGACACGACGATCAACTACCAGCACGCGATCGGCGCGGGTACGGGCATCGTGCTCGACCCGAGCGGGACGCTGCTCACCAACTTCCACGTCGTGCAGGGTGCGGACACCATCACCGGGACGGTCGAGGGGCGGTCCTACCCCGCCGACCTGGTGGGGTACGACCGCAACCGGGACATCGCGGTCATCCAGCTGCGCGGTGCGGGCGGCCTGCCCGTTGCCCAGCTCGGCGACTCCTCTCGGCTGGCCGTCGGCGATCCCGTGGTGGCGCTCGGCAACGCCAGGGGGTCGGGCAGTCCGCTGACCCGCGAGGCCGGCCAGGTGGTCGGGTTCGGGCGCACCATCAACGCCAAGGACGAGCTGACGGGCGCCTCGAACCAGGCGACCGGGTTGATCGAGTTCGCCGCGCCCGTGCGCGCCGGTGACTCCGGTGGTCCGGTCGTCGACAGTGCGGGCCAGGTCGTCGGCGTGACGACGGCGGCCACGGTCAACTTCCGGATGGACCCGGGCGGCTCCGGCTTCGCGATCCCGATCAACGATGCGCTGGCCACCGCGAACCAGATCCGGTCGCGGCAGGCGACCGACACCGTGCACATCGGGCCGCCGACGCTGCTCGGCGTGGGGGTCAATGGCAAGAACCAACCCGACAACCTGCCGGGCGTCATCATCTTCGAGGTGTTGCCGGGTGGTCCGGCCCAGCAGGCCGGGCTGCACGACGGCGACGTCCTGCTGAGCATCGACGGCGAACAGCTGAACTCCGCGACCGCGCTGACCAACGTCCTGGACCGCCACTACTCCGGTGACGTCGTCGATCTGGTGTGGATCAACCGGGCCGGCCAGCAGCTGACCGGGAAGGCGACGCTGTCGTCCTAGTTCGGCGAAAAGGTCCTGGCCACAGCCGGGCCCTCCCTATGCTGAGCGAGTGCCAAACACTTCTTCCTACCGCGTCGTGCAGTGGACGACGGGCAACGTCGGCAAGAGCTCCGTGGCGGCGATCGCCAAGAACCCGTCACTGGATCTGGTGGGCTGCTACGCCTGGTCGCCGGACAAGGTGGGCCGCGACGTCGGCGAGCTCGTCGGCATCGCACCGCTCGGCGTCACGGCGACCAACGACGTCGACGCCCTGCTGGCGCTCAAGCCCGACGTCGTGGTCTACAACCCGATGTGGATCGACGTCGACGAGCTGGTGACGATCCTCTCGGCGGGGGTCAACGTCGTGGCGACGGCGTCCTTCATCACCGGCCACAACCAGGGCGACGGCCGCGACCGGATCGCGGCGGCCTGCGCCCAGGGTGGCGTGTCGATGTTCGGGTCCGGGATCAGCCCCGGTTACGTCAATCAGCTGTCGATCGTGGCGGCGGGCATCTGCGATCGCGTCGACAAGATCACCGTCAACGAGGCCGCCGACACCACGTTCTACGACTCGCCCGCGACCGAGAAACCCGTCGGCTTCGGCCAGCCGATCGACAATCCCGACCTGCAGGCGATGACCGCGCACGGCACCGGCGTGTTCGGCGAGGCGGTGCGCATGGTCGCCGACGCGCTCGGCGTCGAGCTGGACGAGGTGCGCTGCGAGGCCGAGTACGCCCAGACGACCGAGGACCTCGATCTCGGCTCGTGGACGATCCCCGCCGGCTGCGTCGCCGGCGTCTTCGCCAGTTGGCAGGGAATCGTGGCCGGGCGGTCGGTCGTCGAGATCAACGTCCGGTGGCGCAAGGGCCAGACGCTGGTCCCCGACTGGAAGATCGAGCAGGACGGCTGGGTCATCGAGGTGGCCGGGCGCCCGACGGTGACGATGAAGGTCGGTTTCCTGCCACCGCCGGACTTCGAGGCCACGACCCTCGAGGAGTTCATGGTGCTGGGGCACATCATGACCGCGACCCCGCCGCTCAACGCGATCCCCGCGGTCGTCGCCGCGCCGCCCGGCATCGTCACCTACGCCGACCTACCGCTGATCCTGCCCCGTGGCGTCGTCGCCGCCAGCTAACTTGTGCCACCTTGCCAGGCACAACGGTCGCGATACCGGCCCGGCGGGCCAGGGCGCGCCCAGCTTGTCAGGTGCGTGTGACCAGCGTTACATTGCGTCACATACCGATTCGACGGGCTAGGGGATCTGACGTGCTTACGACCTTCGTGCTGGTCTACCTGGTTGGCTGGATCGTCACCACCGGGTTGACCTTCGTGGCCAGCCGTCGCCTTGCCGACGGCCCCACCACCCCCCGCAGCACGTTCGCGTTCAGCCTGCTCGCCGGGCTGGTGTGGCCGCTGATGATCCTCGGGGTCGTCGAGGTCAGCTCCGTCGTCGTGTACGCCGCGGCAAAGTCTTGGCGCCACGATTCCAGCGTGCCCGACTCGTGGCTGGGGGCAGGCGCCTTCGACGGCGTCGTCGTTCCGCTGCGCTGACGGATCAGCCGTCGGCGACGGGGTTGCCGTCGTCGTCCCAATGCGCGGCCACCTTCTTGCTCGGCTGCACGCGCGGCGGTTCGCCCGGCATCTTCGGGTAGCTCGGCGGGTAGGGCAGATCGGCGAGGCCACGCTCCTCGTCGGCGGCGACCAGCTCCAGCAGCGGCGCGATCGAGTGGGCCACCGATTCGATCTCGGCCCACGGATCATCGCGCGTGGCAACGAGTTTCGGCACCGTCGCGATGGTGTAGTCGTCGGGGTCGGCCGTCGCGAGCTCCTTCCACGTCAGCGGTGTCGACACCGTCGCGATGGCGGTGCGCCGCACCGAGTACGCCGAGGCGAACGTGCGGTCGCGGGCGTTCTGGTTGTAGTCGATGAACAGCCGCTGACCCCGCTCCTCCTTCCACCACGACGTCGTCACCCGATCCGGTGCGCGACGCTCGACCTCCCGCGCCAGCGCGATGCCGGCCCGCCGAACCTCGATGAAGTCCCATTCCGGCGCGATGCGGATGAATACGTGCACCCCGCGGCCCCCCGACGTCTTCGGGTAACCGACGAGGCCGAGTTCCTCGAGCACCGGCTTCAGCACGTCGACGGCGATCTCGCGGGCGTCCTCGAAGTCGGTGCCCGGCTGCGGGTCCAGATCGACGCGCAGCTCGTCGGGATGCTCGGTGTCCGGGCAGCGGACCTGCCACGGGTGCAGCGTCACGGTGCCCATCTGCACGGCCCAGGCGATCGCCGACGGATGCGTCACCTTCAGCGCGTCGGCCGTTCGGCCGGAGGGGAAGGTCACCTCGCAGGTCTTCAGATAGTCGGGATGCTTTGCGGGAACCCGCTTCTGGTAGATCTCCTCCCCGTCGATGCCGTCGGGGAAGCGCTGCAGATGCGTGGGCCGGTCGCGCAGCACCGCCACCATCGGCGCGGCGACCGCGAGGTAGTAGTCGAATAGCGTGCGCTTGGTCCCCGCCGACCCGAGCTCGGGAAAGTACACCTTGTCGGGACTGGTCAGCCGCACCGCCACCCCGTCGACGTCGACTTCGGTTGCCGCACCGAACTTCTCGGCCATGTCAGCCCTCCAGCACGTCGGACAGATCGTAGTTCAGCGGTACGTCGAGCTGAGCGAAGGTGCAGCTGGACGGTTCCCGGTCGGGTCGCCAGCGCCGAAACTTCACCGCGTGTCGGAAGCGTCGACCGTCCACGGTGTTGCCCTCCATCTGGTCATAGGCCACCTCGGCGACCCGCTCCGGACGCACCGGAATCCACCGCTTGTCCGCCGCGGAGTTCCATCGGCTCGCTTCTCCGTCGTTGACCTGGTCGCCCTCGCGCAGCGGTTCGAGTTCCGCGAGCATCGTGACCCGGTCCTTGGCGGTGAAAGACGCTGCGCCGCCGACCATCTGGAGCTCACCGTCGTCTCGGTACAGTCCGAGCAGAACCGACCCGATGCCCTCCCCGCTCTTGTGGATGCGGTAGCCGATGGCCACGCAGTCGGCGTCACGGGCGTGCTTGACCTTGATCATGTCCCGCTTGCCGGGAAGGTAGTTCCCGTCGAGCCGCTTGGCGATCACCCCGTCCAGACCGGCGCCCTCGAAGGTCGTCAGCCACTGGGTGCCGAGCTCGGGGTCCTCGGTGGTGCGGGTGACGTGACACCACGCCGTCTGGTCGACGAGTTCGAGCAGCGCCGTGCGCCGCGTACGGAACGATTCCTTCATCAGGGACACCTGCCCCGTCGCGAGGGCATCGAATCCGATGAAGTGGGCCGGAGTCTCCTCGGCGAGCTTGGTGATGCGACTCTGCGCGGGGTGGATGCGCTGGCTCAGCGACTCCCAGTCCAGTCGGACGCGGCCGTCCACCTCCCGCGGCACGACGACCTCGCCGTCCAGGACGCAGCGCCGGGCCACCCCGTCCCGCAGGGAGGTCAGCAGCTCCGGGAAGTACCGGCCGAGGTCCTTCCCGCTGCGGGACAGCAGCACGACGTCGTCGCCGTCGCGGAACACCAGCGCGCGTCTAGTTGACTGAACTTCGGCGAGCCTCTCGATGCGAGGAGGGCTGCAGACGGAGGATCGCATTGTGACGGCCTTGGGTCGAGTGGAGTCAGTGCCGAGTGGATTGCCATGGCGGGTGGTCTTCCCCGACGCGGAGCACCGTGGGGCGACGTCGTACCTGCGGGAGCTCGCGGCATCGGATTGCAGTCCACTCACGATTCGAAGTTACGCGTTCGATTTACTGCGGTGGTTCCGGTTCCTGCATGAGCGTCTGATCTCGTGGGAGCGAGCCGAGCGCGTCGATGTCCGCGCATTCGTCGAGTATCTGCGCGAGACGCCGAATCCGCAGCGTCTGCGCCGGCGACCGGACGGGCCTCTGCCCGGCTCCGTCAATGCCGTGACCGGCAAGTCCGAGCTGACCGTGAAGTACGCGGCACGCACGATCAATCATCAGTTGTCGGTATTGTTCGGGTTCTACGATCACGCCTGCGCGGCCAACCTGGGACCTCTGGTCAACCCGGTACCAGCACAACGGACTCGCGGAGGCGGACGTCCGTACGCGCACCACAATCCCATGCAGGACTTCGTGATTCACAAGCGTGCGAACTACCGGCAGAAGACGCCGCGCCCCGTCTGGCGGGGGATCCCGGACGAGGCCGCCACCACGTTGTTCGCAGCGTTGCGCAGCCACCGCGACCGGGCTCTGGTCAGCTTCTACCTGTCGTCGGGAGTCCGGGCTTCGGAGTTGTTGGGACTGTGTCACGGCGACCTCGATGCCGGCCGTTACACGATCACGGTCACCAGCAAGGGCAGTCGGGCGCGGGAGGTGGTGCCGGCATCGGTGGACTCCTTCGTGTGGCTGGCGCTCTATCTCGCTGAGCAGCAGCCGCCAATGAGTCCGGGCGGTCCGGTGTGGTGGACACGGCGATCCAAGTCGGCACCGTTGAACTATCACGCTATGCGCGCGGTGCTTCGCCGGGCGAATGACGCGTTGGGAACGAACTGGTCGCTTCACGATTTCCGTCACACGGCGGCGGCGCGATTGCTCGCCGACCCGGCGTTCACGTTGGTCGACGTACAGACGGTGCTGCGGCATGCCAGCGTCACGACCACACAGATCTACGCCCAGCCGCGGCTGGAGGATTTGGTCGGCAAGGTGCTCGAGCACTACGCCCGTCCGCCAACATCGACGCCGACTATTGAACCGAGCTATGACGCGGCCGCGGTCCGCGAATTGTTGGGACTTCCGCCGTCGTGACCATCGAGGACGAGGACACCCGACCGCAGCCGCGGCGGCAGGCCGCCGCGACCCGTGCGGCGGCGGCCCCGTCGATTCAACTGCTGTCACGGCCCGACTCCCCTCACCTAGCAGCGATCCCGCCGGACGATCGGTTTGGTCGGACCGGCAAATTGCGAATCATGAAGGGATGCGACGCAAGTCAGCCGCCTCCCGATCTACCTGACGATGCCTCTGGGTCCGTGATGCAACGGCACACCGTCGAAGAATTGTGTGAAGTGGTCGATCGGCACCATCGCTCCTCCAAACCTCCGCGCCGACAGACAATCGTTCGTGGGACGCGAGCGCTACTAACCCGACTGATGAGCTTTTCCGGTGACACGTGGGAACAACGGTGGCTGGCCAGCGGCTCGGACGCCGCGCCAAGGACCTGGATGGACCATCAGGACCTTCCGCATTACGACCACTGGTCACCCACGCTGATGGGAATGAACTCGCTACTGCAACTCCGGGTGCTACGACCTTCCTACAGCTGGATGCTCGACTCCAGAGCAAAGGTCAACACCGCTCGATTCCTCGACGTCAACGGTGGCAGCGCCCTCGCCGAGTTGCGGCAGCTACCCGAGTACCAAGCAGCGATGCATCGTCATCGGCGCGACGCCGAAGCAGGGCTGGCCAGGGTGATGATCCGCACCGGTCAGACCATCGAGCAGATCACCGGGGATGATCTGTTGTACTACGCCGACGTGGTGCAGACCTCCGGACGCGCACGTCGCGAACACCTCCTTTGGGAATTGCTGGTGCGACTTGGGCCACTGGCCGCGGAAGCTCCGACGCTGCGAGCCGCGTGGTCGGCAAAGGGCAACACCCGTCAGCATTCGGCCGCCACCCTCGTCGACCGGTACGGAATCCCACCCTCGGGCGTGAGGGATCTGCTGGTGGACTATCTCGAAGAGATCCGCCCTGGCATGGACTACGGCTCACTGGACAGCCTGGCCTACCGACTGGTGCGTCTGTTCTGGTGGGAGGTCCTGCAAATCAACCCGCAGCAGGCCGATTTACAGCTGTCGGCAGAGGTCACCACCACGTGGCGCGAGAGACTGGCGCTGACGACTGACGGGCGTGAACGTCGGGAAACCCACTCGATCCTGTTCGCCATCCGTGGCTTTTACCGCGATCTGGCCGAGTGGTCGCACGACGATCCCGTGCGCTGGGGCGTGTGGGTGGCGCCGTGCCCAGTCCCGCGGTCACTCAGTCGTGCAGCGGCCAAATACAAACGGCGCCAAAGAAGTCAGATGCAGAGTCGCACCCGCATGCTCACGCCGTTGCTGCCGACGTTCCTGACAGCGGTTAACAAACACAAGCAGCGCAGTGCGCTGTTCCTGCAGGAGGCTCGAGCAGCCGGCGACCACGATGAGTTCGTGGTCGACGGATTCACGTTCGTGCGGGATTCGCCGCCGGAGCGACTGGCCGTCCTGGAACGGGCTCGCGTGTGGGCCCGGCTCGCTCCGGGTCAACCACGGCCGCTGTGGATCCGCGGAGTGGCGCAACGCATCGACGTCACCTCGGTGGAGGAGGACGGGTTCTGGTGTTGGGCTGTCGCGGAAACACTGCGTCACACGGGTATTCGAATCGAAGAACTCATGGAGCTGACGCAGCTGTCCCTGCGCCACTACACCGCATCGACGACAGGGACGCTGGTTCCGCTGCTGCACATCGTGCCCAGCAAGACCGACTGCGAGCGGCTCATCCCGATGACTCCCGAGCTGGTGCAAATCCTGTTGGAGGTGCTCCGGCGAGCCAAGGACGGGCACGACCACGTGCCATTGTCGGTGCGCTACGACGTCACCGAGAAGATGCACGGACAACCGTTTCCGCACTTGTTCTCTCGCAAGGTCGGAGTGCGTCAGGAAGTGCTATCCGGGCAGTACCTGCGCAGCATCCTCAACCACCTAGCCGTGGTAGCCGGACTCAGCGATGCCGGTCAACCAATCCGATTCACGCCACATGATTTTCGACGCTTGTTCGCCACCGATGCGGTCAACAATGGTTTGCCGCTGCACATCGCCGCTGCACTGCTGGGCCACTTGGACCTCGACACCACCCGCGGATACACCGCGGTGTTCCCCGAGCACCTCATCGCCGCTCACCAGGCGTTCATCGAACGCCGACGGCAGTTGCGCCCGAGCGGTGAAGACCGGGTCGCCGAGGACGACGAATGGTCGGAGTTCGAAAACCACTTCCTGCTGCGCCGAGTGGCGCTCGGCGAATGTCACCGCCCGTACGGAACGGCGTGCGTGCACGAACACGCCTGCACTCGATGCCGGTTCCTGCGCGTCGATCCCGCCCAGTTGGGCCGCATCGACGAGATGACCGAGAACGCCGAGCAGCGCCTCGTCGAGGCCAAGGACCGTGCGTGGCTCGGCGAGGTCGCCGCGCTAGAGGAAAGCATCAAGCATCTCCGCATCCGACAAGCCGAAGCGCATCAACGACTTTCGCAGGGAAGCAACCTGTTCACCACACAGGAGCCACAATGAGTCGGTGAAGCTGCCCGTCATGCCGCCGGTCCCGCCGATGCTGGCCAAGTCGGTCCCGACGATTCCACCCGACGCGTCATACGAACCCAAGTGGGACGGCTTCCGATCGATCTGCTTTCGCGACGGCGACGACGTCGAGCTGGGCAGCCGCAACGAGCGGCCTCTGACCCGGTACTTTCCCGAACTGGTCACCGCGGTCACCGCCGAGCTGCCCGAGCGCTGCGTCATCGACGGCGAGATCATCATCCCCACCAACCACGGGCTGGACTTCGAGGCGCTGCAACAACGCATCCACCCGGCCGATTCGCGGGTGCGGATGCTCGCCAAGAAGACTCCTGCATCGTTCATCGCGTTCGATCTCCTGGCCCTGGGCGACGAGGACTACACCCGAAGGCCCTTTACCGAGCGCCGCGCCGCACTCGTCGAAGCCTTGGCCCACTCCGGTCCCTCAATCCACCTCACACCAACGACCACCGACCTCACGACCGCCCGACGGTGGTTCGAAGAATTCGAAGGAGCCGGTCTCGACGGAGTGATCGCCAAACCGCTGACGATCACCTACCAGCCCGACAAACGCGTCATGTTCAAAGTCAAGCATCAGCGGACGGCCGACTGCGTCGTAGCCGGCTACCGCGTGCACAAGTCCAGCGACGAAGCGATCGGCTCACTGCTGCTAGGTCTCTACACGAATGACGGCACCCTCGCCTCGGTCGGCGTGATCGGTGCGTTCCCCATGGCCAAGCGGCGGCAGTTGTTCACCGAAATGCAGCCGCTGGTAACCAATTTCGATGACCACCCGTGGAACTGGGCCGCGCACGACGCCGGCGAACGCACCCCTCGCAAGAACGAAGCCTCCCGATGGAATGCGGGCAAGGACCTCTCGTTCGTGCCGTTGCGACCCGAGCGGGTGGTCGAGGTCCGCTACGACCACATGGAAGGGGAACGGTTTCGCCACACGGCCCAATTCAATCGCTGGCGAACCGACCGCGATGCGCGCTCGTGCACCTACGCCCAACTCGAGCAACCACTGACGTTCGCCTTGGGCGACATTCTCCCTGGGCTTGCCACCTAGGTCGAGACCGTCGCGTGCTGTACTCGCGCACGAGCAACGCCGTCAGGTATCAGCAATCCGCATTCTGCTGGTGCGATTGATACTATAGGGGGTATGGTATTTCAGAGACGTACGGACACCGAACCGCGCCCTCCCTCGAAGACCAGGCTGAGGAGATCAGATGCAACCAACACGTGAAGCCGGAACGCTCGATCCCGCTGTCGAACTGTGGCTCGATCCGGTGTGCCCGTTCTCGTGGAACACCGCGAGGTGGTTGGCCGAGGTCGCCGAGGCCAGCGAGTTCGACATCGAGTGGCACTTGATGAGCCTCGCGGTGCTCAATGAGGGTCAGACGTTGCCGCCTCCTGCGCAGGCCCGGATGGAGGATTCACGTCGCATCGGCAGGCTGATGGCGGCCATCCAGGGTGAACTCGGCCAGAGCGGTTTGTCGGCAGCATATTTCGCCTTCGGTACGGCCTACTTCGACCACGACGTGGCGGTGGACGAGCACCTCGCCACGCAGGTGTTGAAGACCGCAGGGGCTCAGGTGGCCACGGTGTCGTCCATGTCGGATGCCTCCCTGGACGCGACGGTCCGCCGATCGCATGAAGCCAGCCAGGAGGCGTTGGGGATGAGCGGTGGCAGCCCAATGGTGACGATCGGCGGACGGACACTCTTCGGTCCGGTGCTCACCTCGGTCCCCGATCGCCACACGCATCGGGCGCTGTTCGACGCGATCACCGCGTTGGCGAACACGCCCCAATTCAGCCAACTCGAACGGCCCCGCGCGTCCCAGGGATCGCACTGAGATGTGTCACGCCATCCGATGCAAAGTCTGCCAGAAGACGACGTGGTCGGGCTGCGGTGCACACGTCGAAGCCGTCAAGAAGTCCGTACCAACCGAACAGTGGTGTGACGGGCACGAGACGCCGCCACATCGTAGATCATTCCCGTTCAAGAAAGGTCGATGAACATGACTAAGAAACTATTGATTCTGGGTGCCGGGATCGGTGGCCTCAGCGTTGTCCACGAACTCGTCGAAACCGGGGTCGACCTCGCCGACCTCGACGTCACCGTGATCGACGAGGACTTCTCACACTTCCTCGGATTTACCCTGCCCTGGGTCATGCGTGGCTGGCGTGACCGCGACAGTGTCGCGATCCGTCCGACCGCAGATGCGTTGGCGGACGTCGAAACCATCACCGGAGCGGTCCAACACGTCGATCCCGAAGCGCGTGTGGTGACGCTGGCCACGGGCGAACTGGTGTCCTTCGATGCCCTGGTCATCGCCACCGGCGCGCGAAACGCGATCGGACGGGTTCCGGGACTGCAGGACGCCGTCGACGCGCACACCGCCGTGCACTACTACAGCGCCGACGCCGCCGCCGACGCCAACCGAGCGCTCAGTGAGTTCACCGGCGGCAAACTGGTATTCCTGGTCACCGCGCTGCCGTACCGATGTCCCGTGGCGCCCTATGAGGGAGCGATGCTGGCAGCCGATTTGTTGCACGATAACGGAGTACGGACCGCCACCCAGATCTCGGTGCACAGCCCGGAGCCGCAACCGATGCCATCGGCGGGCCCCTTCGCCGGCCCGGAGTTGGTCGCTCTGCTCAACGACAAGGGCATCGCGTTCTTCGCCGAACATGCCGTCGACCGAGTCGATGCCGAGCACCGGACGGTCCACTTCGCCGACAGTTCGACCGCCGACTACGACCTCTTGGTGTTCGTGCCGCCCCACGAGCCCGCCCTGACGCTCGGCGAGCCCGGGTGGATCGGTGTCGACAACGCGACGATGCAGACGCGCTATCCCGGCATCTACGCGATTGGTGACACCACCGCCGTCACGTCCCCGTCGGGACGCCCCCTGCCCAAGGCCGCGATCTTCGCCAAGAACGGTGCGAAGGCCGCGGCGGCCAACGTGCTCAACCATCTCGGTATCACCGATGCCACCAGCGCTCTGTCCGGCGAGGGGTTCTGCTACGTCGACGTCGGCGGTGGTGCCTCAGCCCAGGGCAGGGCGATTTCTTCACCCTGCCCCACCCCGCGATCCACCTGGCCGCTCCGTCGGTCGAGCTCCATCACGACAAACAGGACGAAGAACGGGACTGGCGAGCGCTCTGGGAATTGGCGGCTGCGCCAACCACGCACTGACGTGACACGGAGAACGTCAGCGGTGAGCGTGCTCGCCAAGGGCTGGGTACCGGTGGTCGTCGTGGTGGCAGTCGTCCTCGGCGGTGTGACCGTGGTCAGGTTGCGCGGCGCGTTCGGCTCCGAGGCGATCTTCTCCGCCTCGGGTGCCGACGCCGAACCCCTTGAACAGGCTCACGTCAAATACGTGACCTACGACCTCTATGGATCTCGTGACATGATCGGAAGCGTCAACTATCTGGACGCGAACGCCCAAGCGCACCAGGCGAACTTCACCGGACTGCCCTGGAGCGTCACCGTCTCGACGTCCGCGCCCGCGGTACTGGCAAGTGTGGTGGCGCAAGGCGACGGTGACTCCATCGGATGCCGAATCACGGTCAACGGTGAGGTCAAGGACGAAGGCCGGGCAGACGGACACCACGCCCAGACCTCCTGTTTGGCGAAGGCCGCGTGACCCAGGACTCCGAGGCCCGTCCGGCGTTCATGCGGTTCATTCGACGCTTTGCGGTACCGATCCTGGTGGCGTGGCTGCTGCTGACCGTCGCCGTCAACGTCCTGATCCCGCCCATCGAGTCGGTGGCCAGGGACCATGCGGTGACGATGTCACCGCAGGATGCTCCGGCGATGATCGCGGCCAAGCGCATTGGTGCGACCTATCACGAGTCGGACTCCGACAGCATCGCGATGGTCGTCCTCGAAGGTGACCGCGAGCTGGGTGATGAGGCGCGTCGCTTCTACGACACTCTCGTTCGCGAGCTGCACGCCGACCCCGAACACGTGCAGCACGTGCAAGACGTGTGGGGAGATCCCCTCACCGCGGCCGGGTACAGAGTCGCGACGGCAAAGCCGCCTACGTGCAGCTCAATCTCGCCGGGGACCAGGGCAGCACGGCAGGCAACGCCTCCGTCGAAGCGCTGCGAGAGATCGTCGCTCGTTCGTCTCCACCGGCGGGTCTGAAGGTGTACGTCACGGGGCCAGCACCGCTGACCACGGACATGAACCACGCTGCCGACAAGAGCATGCTCATCATGATGGGCGTGACCGGCTTGGTCATCATGATCATGCTGCTGATCACCTACCGCTCGCTGGTCACCATGCTGCTGGTGCTGGTCATGGTGGGCTTCGAGATGGGCACTGCCAGAGGAGTCGTCGCGCTGCTCGGCGCGCACGACGTCCTGGGCTTCTCCACCTTCGTCGTCGCCATGCTGTCCACGCTGGCGATCGCCGCGGAACCGACTACGCGATATTCCTCGTCGGCCGCTATCAGGAGGCACGCCGAGCCGGCCAGGACCGGGAAGCCGCGTACTACACCATGTTTCGCGGCACCCATCACATCATCCTGGGCTCGGGACTGACCATCGCAGGTGCGACCCTGTGCCTGCACTCCGCCCGATTGTCCTACTTCAAGGCCCTCGGGCTGCCGTCGGCGATAGGCCTGCTGGTCGTCGTCGCGGGAGCGCTGACCGCGGCTCCCGCCGTCGTGGCGGTGGCCAGCCGCTTCGGCCTACTCGACGCCAAGCGGGAGTCGAACGTCCGACGGTGGCATCGCATTGGCACCGCGACGGTCCGATGGCCCGGCGCGGTGCTTGCCGCCACCCTGGCCATCGCCGTCGTCGGCATCGCCGTCGTGCCGACCATGCAGATCAGCTACAACGACCGCTTCTACATCGCCGACGACGCTCCGTCCAATGTTGGATATGCGGCTGCGGAAAAGCATTTCAGCGCCGCGACGATGAATCCCGACATCCTGATGATCGAGAGCGATCACGACATGCGGACCAGTGCGGACATGATCGTCCTCGACAAGATCGCCACCGAGGTCTTCCGGACACCGGGAATTGCCATGGTGCAGAGCATCACCCGCCCCCTGGGCGGGCCGATCGAGCACACCTCGATTCCCTTTCAAATCAGCGCCCAATCGATACCGATCCAGCAGAACCTGCAATTCGTGCGGGACAGGGTCGCCGACATGCTCGCGATGAGCGATGACCTCGGCGCGATGATCAGTTCCATGAAGCGGATCGAGACCTCGCTGGCCCGCATCGGCGGTGCCACCCACCGCCTGGTCGGGGACACGGGCGAAATGAAGGCGACCCTCGACCAGATTCGAGACCACCTCGCCGATTTCGACGACACGGTGCGACCGTTGCGCAATTACCTCTACTGGGAACCGCATTGCTTCGACATTTCCATTTGCTCGGGCGCCAAGTCGGTATTCGAGGCCATCGACGGGGTCGACACGTTCAGCGATGACATGACCGCTTTGATGACCGACATCGGCGATGCCGACGGTGGCGTGTCCGACGTGGTCACCCAGTTTCGACCGATCATCGGTGTCGCGCAGTCGATGCGCAATTCCCTTCTGACCATGCACAGCACCTTCTCGGGCCTCATTACTCAGATGGCCCAGATGACCGACACCGCCAGCGCGATGGGACAGGCGTTCGACGCGTCCAAGAGCGGTGACTACTTCTACCTACCGCCAGAGGCCTTCCAGAACCCGGACTTTCAACGCGGACTGAAGCTCTTCCTCTCACCCGATGGCAAAGCGGCCCGCTTCATCATCACCCACGATCACGATCCGGCGACCCCCGCCGGCATCGCGTCGGTCACCTCCGAACTCGACGCCGCCCACCAAGCGGTCAAGGGCACCGCGCTGACCGATGCACGGTTCTACCTCGCCGGCACCGCCGCCATCTACCGCGACATCCAGTCGGGCGCACACTACGACCTCCTCATCGTCGGAATAGCAGCCTTGACACTGATATTCGCTGTCATGGTGATCATCACCCGAGCACTGGTGGCGTCCCTGGTGATCGTCGGCACCGTCCTGCTCTCGCTCGGTGCCGCCTTCGGACTCACCGTCCTGGTGTGGCAGTACCTGTTCGGTCTAGACCTGAACTGGATCGCCCCGGTCTTCGGGCTGATCATCCTGCTAGCCGTCGGCTCGGACTACAACCTGCTTCTCGTCTCCCGCTTCAAGGAGGAAATGGGAGCCGGGCTAAAGACCGGGATCATCCGCTCCATGGGTCAGACCGGCGCCGTGGTCACTGCGGCGGGGCTGGTCTTTGCGTTCACCATGATGTCGATGGTCGCCAGCGATCTGAGCTCGATAGGACAGGCGGGCAGCACGATTGGCCTGGGGCTACTCTTCGATACCCTCATCGTGCGTTCGCTGATGACCCCCTCCATCGCTGCGCTTCTCGCTCGCTGGTTCTGGTGGCCCTCAACATCCGCAAAAGGCCGATCCCTTCGGTTCGCGAGCCCGTCTCGCCCAGTGCGCCGTAAACCGTGGTCGATACCCATGCGGGTATGCTGAAATCAACGGACTACTTCGGAGGAACACATGATCGACGATCAAGAAAGCATCGACGCGATCCTCAGGAGGCTGCGCCGCGCCCAGGGACAGCTCAACGGCGTAATCAACATGATCGAACAAGGGCGTGACTGCAAGGACGTCGTCACCCAGTTGGCCGCCGTATCCCGCGCACTCGACCGAGCAGGGTTCAAGATCGTCGCCACCGGGTTACGCGAATGCATCGTCGCCGACCGCAACGGCAACACCGCACCCATGACAGAGGCCGAACTCGAGAAGCTGTTCCTTACGCTCGCGTAGTCGATCTCTTTTTCTAGTCGTGCATGCTGAGTGCACCCACTGCACGGGGATCATCCGCTAAACACGTCGACGAGAGTTCAAAGATTGACGAGCCCAACTAAACGTTGACAAGTTCAGTGAAGGAAGCCGTCCCACTTCGGCTCGTAGGACCACACTCCGGGGTCCTCGGGCACCGCGGCCGCGGCCTTGGCCAGCATGGGTTCGACGGGCGGAACGACGGGGAGGTCCACGCGGTCCATCCTCACGTAGACCCGGGGCGGCGAGCAACGTGCGTGTTAGTTCGGTGCGGCCCTGGGCATTCAGCGTGTCGACGGTGCCTTCGATCCCCGGCACCGCCGAAACTCCCCACCACGTCCCAAGGAGACCCGCCGATGCGACTGCCGCCGATCCCGCCCGAGGACCTGTCCGCCGAGCAGCGCGCGCTGTACGACGACATGACCGGCGTCATCCACCAACACCTGCGGGGATTCACGTCCGACCGTCCCGACGGCGCCCTGGTCGGACCGTTCGCGGCCATGTTGCACTTCCCGGCCTGGGGCGGACCGGCATGGGCGTTCACGAAGTCGTTGATCGACCACACCACGCTGCCCAAGGACCCGCACGAGGTCGCGATCCTCGTCACCGGGGCCGCCGCGGGTGCGCGCTACGAGCTCTACGCCCACGAGCGCGTCGCCGCGTCGACCGATCTGGACGCCGCCAAGATCGCCACCATCAGCGCGGGCGAACGGCCTGCCGATCTGACGGCCAAGGAAGGCGTCGCCTACGACGTGGCGGCCGCCCTCAACCGTGGTGGGGTCCTCCCCGACGCCACGTACCGGGCCGCGGTCGACGCGTTCGGCCGCGACGGGGCCGCCGAGCTGATCTATCTGGTCGGGGCGTACACCCTCGTCTCGGTGCTGCTCAACGCGTTCGACGTCGACGTGCCGGGAGAATGAGCCGGGTGCACCTGCCCGTCATGCCGCCGGTGGCCCCGATGCTGGCCAAGTCGGTTCCCGACCTGCCCGCCGGACCGCCGGCGCTGTCGTACGAACCGAAGTGGGACGGGTTCCGGTCGATCTGCTTTCGCGACGGTGACGAGGTCGAGCTGGGCAGCCGCAACGAGCGGCCACTGACCCGCTACTTCCCCGAGGTGGTCGACGCCGTACGGGAGGCGCTCCCGCCGCGGTGCGTCGTGGACGGCGAGATCGTGGTCGCCGGTGAACGCGGGCTCGACTTCGACGCACTGCAGCTGCGGTTGCATCCCGCCGCGTCGCGGGTCCGCCTGCTGGCCGAGCGAACCCCCGCGGCGTTCATCGCGTTCGACCTGCTCGCACTCGGCGACGACGACTACACGTCGCGACCGTTCGCCGAGCGTCGCGCCGCCCTCGTCGCGGCGGTGCCCGCCGGCCGCGGCGTGCACGTGACGCCGGCGACCACCGACGCGGCCGTGGCACGGCGATGGTTCGACGAGTTCGAGGGGGCGGGCCTCGACGGCGTCGTCGCCAAGCCGCTGGCGGGGACCTATCAGCCGAACAAGCGGGTGATGTTCAAGGTCAAGCACCAGCGGACGGCTGACTGCGTCGTCGCGGGCTACCGTCTGCACAAGTCGGGCGCCGACGCCATCGGGTCGCTGATGCTCGGTCTCTACCGGGACGACGACACACTCGCGTCGGTCGGCGTCATCGGCGCCTTCCCGATGGCGCGGCGGCGCGAGCTGTTCGACGAATTGCAGC
The DNA here is from genome assembly GCF_010729665.1 of Mycolicibacterium madagascariense. NCBI lineage: Bacteria > Bacillati > Actinomycetota > Actinomycetes > Mycobacteriales > Mycobacteriaceae > Mycobacterium > Mycolicibacterium madagascariense. The sequence goes on from NZ_AP022610.1 coordinate 5,288,387, forward strand.
CGCTGGTCACGAAATTCGACGACCACCCGTGGAACTGGGGCGCGCAGCAGGGCGCACGGACGACGCCCCGCAGCGCGGGCTCGCGGTGGAACGCGGGCAAGGACCTGTCGTTCGTGCCGCTGCGCCCCGAACGCGTCGTCGAGGTCCGCTACGAGCACATGGAGGGCGAAAGGTTCCGGCACATGGCGCAATTCAACCGCTGGCGGCCCGATCGCGATCCCCGCTCGTGCACCTACGACCAGCTCGAGCAGCCCGTCACGTTCAAGCTCGACGACATCCTGCCCGGCCTCGGCTAGCCGTACAGGTGCACCAGGCCCGACGCCACGGCGTACCGCGGGCCGTGCACACCGTCGATGTCCGCCCGCCCCACGACGATCGACGTCGCGCGCAGGGCGTCGGAGACCGTGCGCAGCAGTTCGTCGTCGAGCGCCCCGCCGCCCGCCAGCACCAGCGCGGGCGGCGGATCGGGGAACGCGCGCAGGCACCGCACGATGTTCGTCGCGACCGTCTCCCGTTTGATCGCGAGCCGCAGACTCCGCCACTCCTCGGCGGCCAGCCGGTTCGAGAACGGCACCAGCCCTGCGCTGCCCCGCGTGCACAACCGGCCGATCGCGTCGGCCGACGCCGGACTGTCCAGGAACAGCCTGCGGCCGTCCTCCTCGTGCGCGACGTGCGGACCCTCGACCCGCAGCGCCGGTGTCCGCTTGACCCGTTCGGCGAGCGCGCGCGGAACCCCGAGCACCCGCGCCACGGCCGTGGTGATCGCCTCGCCCGCGCCCGCCGCGGTGACGGCCCGGCCCGCGCCGATCAGGTCGATGGTGCCGCCGCCGATGTCGCAGACCACGGTGCCCGGTGGCAGGCCCGGCGTCGTCATGGCGCCGACCGCGGCCGCCTCGGGCTCGCCTGCGAGCGTGCGGGTCGGCCGATTGGTCAAGTGCTGCAACGTTTCTGCGGCGTCGGCGACGAGGTCGGCGGCCAGCAGCGCCACCACGGTGCCCCTGGTGTCGGCCACCCCGCGGCGTAGCCACGCACCGTCGTCGATCGACGACAGATCGGTGAAGTAGGCGTCGTCGACCGCGATGCCGTCGCGCGCCGTCCGGACCGCCCGCAGGCGGACCCGCACCACGTTGCCCGGCGGCGCCTGCCGCAGCACGCTGTGCGCCTGCGCCACGGTGTAGCGCACCTCGCGGCCGTTCTCGAGGCAGTCGACGTAGTCGTCGTCGACCGCCGGCGGGTCGGGCGGCCCGGTGCGCTCGGTGACCGCGATGGCGGGCGAGTCCGCGAGCTCGCGGGTGAACTCCGCGACGTCCCGTAGGCGGTCGTGACCGAGTGCCAGTGCGACGCACAGCGCGATCGGGTCGGCCATCCTGCGGTAGGCGCGGCCCTCGGCGACGACCTCCACCGCGACGAGCGCCCCGGGCATCAGCCCGTCGAGGTCGACCTCGTCGACGACGGGCACGTCGATCGAGATGCGGTTGCGGATGAGCACGGCGTCGTCCTGCGCGGCGATCACCCCGGCGATCTGCCAGCCGCGGTCGGCCGCCGCCGAGACGACCGCCGCCGCCACCTCGAAGTCGGTCGATGCGTCGACGGAAACGATTGTCGGACGGTCGATTACGGCACCGTCGAGGTCGGCCAGCGGCACGTGCCGACCGACTCCGAAGCCGGTCCCCGCGGGCGTGCTGGCCGTCGCCGAGCGCAGGCTGCGCACGGGTGAGCGCGGTGACGCCGGTGGCGGCAGCGGTGCCGTCGCGGTGTCCACCGGCCGCAGGGCGGCCAGGAGCACCTCGTCGACGACGACGCCCGACTCGACCTCCAGCTGGTGCAGCAGGGCCGCCGCACCCTCCAGCGACTCCCGCGAACCCTTCCTGCCACGCGTCGGACCCTGCCCGTGGGTAATCTGCTCGGGCCCGCCCAGACCCGTTCTGGCCAGCACGATCTCGGTCGTGTGGTTGCCGACGTCGACACCGGCCACCACGACGCTCACCGCAGCAGACCCCGCCTCGCGTAGACGACGGCGGCCTGGCGCACCAGTTCGGCGCAGCGCGCGGCACCCCGTGTCTCGAGCGAGGTGCGCAGCGCGTCGAGTTCCTCGGCCGTCGAGCGGTGCGGCCGCAGCGCCTCGTACAGCTGCATCACCTCTTCGTCGTCGATCGTCGCGAGTTCGGCTGCGCGCAGGAAGTTCTCGGCCAGCTGAGGGTTGCCGCCCTCCTCCGCGACGACGGCCTGGTGCGCCAGCGTCGCCGGGTCCATCCGCAGGTCGGCCAGGCCCAGCTCGCCGTCGACCGCAGCCCGCACCGTGATCCGTTCGTCGCTCACGGGCGCCGCACCCGGACGGTGACGGGCGGGCGGCCGGGCTCGCAGGCCTCGCGCTCGAGTGCGACCAGCGCGACGGCACGGGCGTGGTAGCGCGCCGAGATCGACTCGTCGGTGCCGCCGGTGAGGATCGGCACCGGCGCCATCCCCTTGGCGTGCCTGGCCGCATTCTTCCCCAGCTCGCGGTACATCTTCGCGGTCAGCAGCGGCGCGACGCTGAACAGTTCGAGATTCGCGAGCGGCGCCAGGTCGCGCCGGTGGATCAGCGCGGTGCCCTTGCCCTGCAAGCCAATTCCGATGCCCGAGCCGGACAGCCGCGCGGCGGTCAGTCCGATCAGCCCGACGTCGATGGTCGAACGCACCCGCACCCAGCGCGGCACGCAGCCCTCCTCCTCGAGCCCCGCGGCGAGCTGCCGCAGCACCTCGCCGACGGTGAGGCCGCACAGCGACAGCCACACCGTGCGCCCGAGCGCCGGCGACAACCCGATGCACACCTCGCGCGGGTCGCTGCCCTGCCGGGCGTCCTCGACCTCGGTCAGCGTGACGTGGCCGTGGTGCTCGGCCTGATCGGCCGTCAACTCCGCGGCCGTGCGCGACTGGCGGATCGCGTCGATCTCGCTGCGGCGCTCGAAGGTTGGGGCGTAACCGGTGCCGGGGCCCGCGTAGTCGTTCGGGTCGGTGATCTTCGACAGCACGCGGAACTCGCCGTCGAAGATCGCGGAGGTCTGCAGCTGGTCACCGCGCAGCCGCTCGCGCGTCAGCCGCGTGATGGCCTCGGCCTCCTCGGCGAAGCCGGTCCGCTGCAGCGAGGCGATGACGTCGAAGACCGTCAGCTGCTTGGCCTCGATCGCGGTGGCCGCCTCGGCCACCGCCTTCGGGTCGTCGACCGTCAGATCGCGGGATCCGTTGGCCACCACCACCGCATCGACCCGTTCGTCGTCGAAGTCGGCCAACCCGAGGTCGCGGTAGACCGCCTGCACCGCGGTGGCGGCCCGTCGCCGGACCCGCGCCTGGTGTTCGACCGACACCGTGCGCAGCCCGCCGTCGACGCCCCAGTCGCGCTGCAGCACCAGGAAGTCGTCCATGTCGTCGGAGTTGAAGTTCGACAGCGCGAAGGCGTTGTCGTAGCGCGGGATCGAACCGAACCCGGAGAAGATGAAGTCGGCACCGGCCAGCAGGACGGGCAGCGTGTGGGCGCTGCGGCGGATGTCGGACTCGGAGATGAGATTGTCGTTGCCGGCGCAGGATTCGAGATCGCGCATCATCACCATGAGGTTCTCGGCGAGCAGTTCCTTCATGCCGTCGGGCACCGACGCCACCACCCCGACACCGTCGATGCCGCCGTTCTGCACGCCCTGCGACCCCAGGGCCCGGGCCAGCGAGACGCAGCGCGACTCCAGGTAGAGGATCGAGCACTTCTCCGCCGCACCCATGAGCACCTCGGCGCCGCCACCGCTCGTCACCCGCATCTTGAGGCCGCGCGAGGCGTAGGCCGACGTCAGGATGGCCTTGCTGAAGGGTGTGTCGTCGCCATCGACGAACACCTGCTCGGTGCCGTAGATGGAGATCGTCTCGGCGTAGCTGGTCAGACCCCTCAGGCCGAGCCGCAGCTCGAGCGCCTCCTCGATCGAGCACTGCGCCATCGCGCCGGGCGTGCCGACCTGGCTGCCGATCAGCAGTGCGACCGCGTTGGACGGGGCGTCGCCGAGCACCGGCACCGTCGTCTCGACCTCCCGGAATCCGTAGGCGACGGCGCTGGCCGCGTCGGCCGCGATCAGTAGCGGGTCGTCGAGCTGGTTGGTGACGTGCGCCTGGTTGCTCGGCGTGCGCCGCGCGCGCATCTTCGCCATCGCCGCCTGCATCTCCACCGGCGTCAGCAGCGCGACGACACGGGCCAGCTTCGCGGGCGTGATGCCGCCGACGAGGCGGACCACGTCCGCCCGCGGGACGGTGAAGTCGGCGGCCATGCAGGCCAGGTCCCGGTCGGGCAGCGCCATGGCCTCCTCGGCCACCGCGAGATCGAGCCCGTAGCGCGCGATGAACTCGTCGATGACGTCGAACTCGGCGGCGGGCTTGCCGTCCAGTTCGACGACCGCACCGTCGCGCATCACCAGGGAGGGCTCCGGGTCGAACGGGCTGTGCATCGCCACCAGCCCGAGGTGGGGGTCGGCGGCGCTGAACCCGTCCAGATTGACCGGCTTCGCGTCGAGCACGCGCATCCGGCCCAGGTCGAGGTCGGCGTCGCGAGCCGGGTCGTCAGTCACGCCGTCATCCTCTCACCGAACCGGGTGCTCGGGTGGCCTCAGTCGCGAACGACGTTGTCCTCGTACACGATTCGACCGATCAATTCGTAACGACGCGGGTCGCGGAGCTTGAAGTACAGCGCCATGGCCGCCCCGAGGACGAACAGACCCACCACGATCCACGGCGTCAGCTGGAACAGCAGCGTGCCCGATGCAGCGCCCGCGGCGGCGTCCTTGTGCACCCACAGCAGGTACACCACGTACAGCATGCCGATCCCGCCGAGCAGCGGTGCCAGGAACGTCTTGAACCAGTGTGCGCTCGACGGGTGGTTCTTGTGGAAGTGGAAGTAGGCGACGACCGCGAACGCACACAGCGACTGCACGACGAGGATCGCCATGGTGCCCAAGATCGCGAGCAGCGTGTACATGTGGATGTAGGGATCCATGCCGGCGAAGTAGAACGCCAGGATGAGCACCAGCGCGATGCCGGTCTGGACGAACGACGCGATGTGGGGCGACCCGTGCGTGGGATGCGTTGCGCCGATGGTCTTCTGGAGTCCGCCGGACAGACCCTCGCGACCCATCGCGTAGAGGTACCGCGACGCGCAGTTGTGGAAGGCCATGCCGCAGGCGAACGAACCGGTCACCAGCAGGATGTTGAACAGCGTGATGGCCCATTCCCCGTAGGTCGACCGCACCGTGCCGAAGAAGATCTCCGAGGACGTGTCGGCGTTCTGGGCCAGGTCGACGGCGCGCTGGGGGCCGGTGCCCGCGATCGCCATCCAGGACACGAAGACGTAGAAGAGACCGACGCCGAGGACGCTGATCATGGTGGCGCGCGGGATGATTCGCTTCGGGTCCTTGGACTCCTCGCCGTACATCGCGGTGGACTCGAAGCCGACCCACGACCAGAACGCGAAGAACAGGCCCAGCCCGGCGCTGGCTCCGGCGACCGCGGCCGGGGTGAAGGCGCCGACGGGGTTGAGCGTCTCGGCGACCGCGAAGCCGTCGGGCCCGCCGCCCTTGACCACCACGGCCAGCGCACCGAGGGACAGCATCACGATCTCGGTCACCAGGAAGACGCCCAGCACCTTGGCCGTGAGGTTGACGTCGAAGTAGGTCAGGATGCAGTTCAGCACCATCATCAGCAGCGCGGGCGCCAGCCACGGCACGCTCACGTCGAACTGGGACTTGAACAGGTTCTGGAAGAAGAACGAGAAGATGCCGATGAGCGACGCCTCGAACACGATGTAGGCCATGGTGATCAGGAGTCCGCTGGCCATGCCGATGATGCGGCCCAGACCGTGGGAGATGTATCCGTAGAACGCGCCGGTGGCGGTGATGTGCTTGGCCATCGTGGCGTACCCGATCGCGAACAGTCCGAGCACGACCGTGGCGACGATGTAACCCGCGGGTGCGTGTGAACCATTTCCGAACCCGACCGCGATCGGCACGTTGCCGACCATCGCCGTGATGGGCGCAGCCGTGGCGACCGCCATGAAGATGACGCCGACCGTGCCGACGGCGTTCCTCTTCAGCCGTTGAATGGAGTCACCAGTGTCTTCGTCTCGCGTGACGACGTGATCGGTCATCTGTGAAGTACCTTCCAGAAGGCAGTGGGGGGCTCGTGCCGAGTCGTATCGTGACACCGCCGGTCGGACTGCGCAACCGTTTCGGCACTCCAATTGACATAAATGGTTGACCTTTTTATTCTCGACTCCTGCGGCCAAACCGCCGGCCGTCTCAGTCAGGGAGCCCCGGTGTACGACTACGGCACTTTCTCGTTCGAATCCAAGGCGCAGGTCCTCGAGCAGTCCAAGAAGTACTGGAATCCGGACAAGACCCAGTTCTGGACCGACGCCGGCGTCGACCTCGTCATCGACCGCAGGGAGGACTACTTCCTCTGGGACATGGGCGGCCGCCGGCTCATCGACATGCACCTCAACGGCGGCACCTACAACCTCGGCCACCGCAACGCCGAGATCATGGCGGCACTGATCGAGGGCATGCAGCACTTCGACATCGGCAACCACCACTTCCCGTCGGTGGCCCGCACCGCGCTCGCGCAGCGTCTCGTCGACTCCGCTCCGGCGTCGATCACCAAGGTGGCCTTCGGATCCGGCGGCGGCGAGGCCATCGACATCGCGCTCAAGAGCGCCCGGCACGCCACCAAGCGGCGCAAGATCGTCTCGGTCATCAAGGCCTACCACGGGCACACCGGCCTGGCCGTCGCGACCGGTGACGACCGCTTCGCCAAGCTGTTCCTCTCCGACCGACCCGACGAGTTCGTCCAGGTGCCGTTCGGCGACGTCGACGCCATGGAGCGCGCGCTCTCCGGTGGCGACGTCGCCGCCGTCATCATGGAGACCATCCCCGCCACCTACGGATTCCCGCTGCCCCCAACGGGTTACCTCGAGGCCGTCAAGGAGCTCACCGAGCGCCACGACGCGCTCTACATCGCCGACGAGGTGCAGACCGGGTTGATGCGCACCGGCGAGATGTGGGGCATCACCAAGCACGGCATCGAGCCCGACATCATGGTCGCGGGCAAGGGATTGTCCGGCGGCATGTACCCGATCACCGCGGCGATGCTGAGCGACCGGGCGGCCCAGTGGCTCGACGAGGACGGCTTCGGCCACATCTCGACGTTCGGCGGTGCCGAACTCGGCTGCGTCGCCGCGATCAAGACGCTGGAGATCACGAGCCGGCCCGAGGTGCGGGCCAACGTCCACGCGATCACCGACGTGTTCGCCACCGGACTCGCGCGCATACAGGCCGACCATCCGGACTGGTTCGTCGGGATCCGGCAGAATGGCGTGGTGATCGGCCTGGAGTTCGACCATCCCGAGGGCGCCAAGTTCGTGATGCGCGAGTTGTACGAGAACGGCGTGTGGGCCATCTTCTCCACGCTCGATCCCCGCGTCCTGCAGTTCAAGCCCGGTCTGCTGCTCACCAGGGAGCTGTGCGACGACGTCCTGGCACGGTTGGCCGTCGCGGTGAGCACGGCAGCCACCGCCGCTTCGGTCGGGTGACGCGGTGGCCGAGCAACCGTTCGTCTCCGACGACGAGGAACCGTTCGTCTCCGACGACGAGGAACCGTTCGTCTCCGACGACGTCGAGGTCGCCGCGCACGCACTCGCCGCCTACGACGTCGCCCCCGGTTCGACCCTGCGGTTGCTCAACCTGTCGGAGAACGCGACCTACGAGCTGACCGACGCCGGCACCGGAGCGCGGTCGATCCTGCGGGTGCACCGCAAGGGCTACCACCGCCAGCACGAGATCGAGTCCGAGCTCGCCTGGCTCGACGCGCTGCGCCGCGACTGCGACGTCGCCGTGCCGACCGTGCTGGCGACGCGCGACGGGCGCCGCGTGGTCACCGTCGACCACGACGGCACGCCACGCCACGTCGTGCACTTCGAGATGGTCGCCGGTGCCGAGCCCGACGAGACGACGCTGACCGTCGAGGACTTCCACACCCTCGGCCGGATCACCGCCGCCCTGCACGACCATTCGCGGAACTGGCAGCGCCCCAACGAGTTTGAGCGATTCGCGTGGGACTGGGAGCACAGCCTCGGCGACCAACCCCGCTGGGGGCGGTGGCGCGATGCCGTCGGCGTCGGCGACGCCGAGGCCGACGTGCTGGGCCGCGCGAGCGAGCTGTTGCGCCGCCGCCTGGAGGACTACGGCACCGGAACGGACGTCTACGGCCTGGTGCATGCGGACCTGCGCCTGGCCAACCTCCTCGTCGACGGGGACCGCATCACGGTCATCGACTTCGACGACTGCGGATTCGGTTGGTACTTCTACGACTTCGGCACCGCGGTGTCCTTCTTCGAGGACGACCCGGCCGTGCCCGAATGGCAGGACGCCTGGGTCACCGGGTACCGCACCCGCCGGGAACTGTCTGCGCGCGACGAGGCGATGCTGCCGTCGTTCGTGCTGCTGCGCCGCCTGCTGCTGCTGGCCTGGATGGGGACGCACAGCCACTCCCGGGAATCGCAAGCGATCTCGGTCACCTACGCCAAGGGCAGTTGCGAACTCGCAGAACGTTATCTGACCACCCACTGACTCCAACCGAAGGGCACCGAACATGTTCACCTCGCTGCAGGGCCGCACGGCCATCGTCACCGGAGGAAGCAAGGGCATCGGGCGCGGCATCGCCGAGACGTTCGCCGACGCCGGGGTCAACGTCGTCGTCACCGGCCGCACCGAATCCGACGTCGACGCCTGCGTCGCCGCGCTGGCGGGCAAGCCCGGCGCGGTGAGCGGGGTGAAGGCCGACGTGACGAGCCAGGAGGACTGCCGCCGCGTCGTGGCCACCGCCGTGGAACGCCATGGCGCACTGGACATCGTCTGCGCCAACGCCGGGATCTTCCCGTCCGGCCGGATCGAGGACCTCACGCCCGACGACATCGAGGAGGTCATCGGCGTCAACTTCAAGGGCACCGTGTACATCGTGCAGGCGGCGCTGGCCGCACTGACCGACAGCGGGCACGGCCGGATCATCGTGACGTCGTCGATCACCGGGCCCATCACCGGCTTTCCCGGCTGGTCGCACTACGGCGCCAGCAAGGCCGCCCAGCTCGGCTTCATCCGCACCGCCGCAATGGAATTGGCGCCGAAGAACATCACCATCAACGCCGTGCTGCCCGGCAACATCGTCACCGAGGGCCTCATCGAGATGGGCCAGGAGTACATGGACGGGATGACCGCGGCCATCCCCGCGGGGCGCCTGGGTAGCGTGGCCGACATCGGCAATGCCGCGCTGTTCTTCGCCACCGACGAGGCCGGCTTCATCACCGGGCAGTCGCTCGTCGTGGACGGCGGCCAGGTGCTGCCCGAGTCCCAAGAAGCGATCGGCGAGCAGTAGGGGTCTTCCGTGGTCAAACCGACCGAGCAGTTGCGGCGACGCATCGTCGCCGACATCAACGCGGGCGTTCCCGGCGCGAAGCTGGGCAGCGAGCGCGAACTCGCCGAGCGGTACTCGACCAGCCGCTCGAGCCTGCGCCAGATGCTCGCAGCGCTGGAGGAGGCGGGCCTGGTGCATCGCGCCATCGGCCGTTCGGGCGGCATCTTCATCAGCCACACCCAGGTGCAGCGCAGCCTGTCCGACGTCGTCGGCGTCCCCGCGTTCCTGGCCAACCAGGGGTACGTCGCCGGGACCCGCGTGCTGGCGACGAAGATCACTGCGCCCGACCACATCGCGCAGACGTCGCTGCGGCTCGGCCCGGACGACTTCGTGGTCGAGATCCAACGCGTCCGGCTGGCCGACGGATCACCAATCTCGTTGGAGCTGGCCCAGTTTCCCGCCGAGGCCTTTCCCGGCCTGCTCGAGAAGCAGCTCGGCGGATCGCTCTACGAAATCCTGGAGCGCGACTACGGGCTGGTCACCTCGCACGCCGACGAGCGCATCGAGGCCGTCAACGCGACGCCGGACGAGGCGTCCCTGTTGGCCATCGAACCCGGGTCGGCGCTGCTGCTCATCACCCGCATCGCCTACGACCAGGACGGGGCGCCGTGCGAGTACTCCCGCGACCTGTTCCGCGGTGACCGCACCCGGCTCGCGGTGACGGTCCAGGGCCAGGGCATCGGCGTGCAGTCCCCCGCCGCCACCGCGACCGTCGCGCTGCAGAGCAACGCCGTCGCCTAGATTGCCCGTATGAGCCCCGCCGGCCGCTTCGCACCGAGCCCGTCGGCGGACCTGCACATCGGCAACGTGCGGACGGCGGTTTTGGCGTGGCTGTTCGCCCGTTCGAGCCGCCGGCGCTTCCTGATGCGCGTCGAGGATCTCGACGACCGCAGCTCCCACGACGTCGCCGCCAGGCAGCTGCGCGACCTCGCCGCCGTCGGCCTCGATTGGGACGCGGACCCGGAATACCAGACGGCGCACCGCGATCGGTACGACGCGGTGATCGCCGACCTCGTCGATCGCGGGCTGACCTACGAATGCTTCTGCAGCAGAAGGGACATCGCCCAGGCGCCCCGCGCACCGCACGCACCCGAGGGCGCCTACCCCGGCACCTGCCGCGACCTCACCGCGGCCCAGCGCGCCGAACGGCGTGCCGAGGGTCGACCGCCGGCGCTGCGATTGCGTTCGCAGACAACAGAATTCACGGTCACCGACCTGCTACACGGCACGTATACGGGCGTGGTCGACGACATGGTGCTGCGCCGCGGTGACGGCGTGCCCGCCTACAACCTCGCCGTGGTGGTGGACGACGCGGCCGCCGGCGTCGACCAGGTGGTCCGCGGTGACGACCTGCTGCCCTCGTCCCCACGACAGGCCTACCTCGGCTCGCTGCTGGGCCACCCGCAGCCGGTCTACGCCCACGTGCCGCTGGTGCTCAACGCCGAGGGCCGGCGACTGGCCAAACGCGACGGCGCCGTCACCGTCGGCGAGATCGGCGCGCCGCGGGCGATGGCGCAGATCGCCGCGTCGCTGGGGTTCAGTGCCACGACGCCGGAGGGGATGCTGGCCGAATTCGATCCGGCGCGGCTGCCCCGTGCGCCCTGGACATTCGTCCCCCGGTGAGCGCAACCATTGGCCTCCTGGCAGCTGCTTGCTAGGTTCCGCCGGTGAGCTACCACCTCCGCAGAGCTGTGCCGGCGCTGCTGCTGCTCGTCGCGCTCGCCGCCGCCGCGTGCGGGTCGAGCCAGCACGCGGGGCAGACCACACCGTCCTCCGGAGTGCTCCGAGTGGGCACCGAGGGCACCTACGCGCCGTTCAGTTTTCAGGACCCCGCGACCGGGAAACTGGCCGGCTACGACGTCGACGTCGCGAACGCGGTGGGCGCCAAGCTCGGCAAGAGGGTCGAATTCGTCCAGACGCCTTGGGATTCCATCTTCGCCGCGCTCGAGGCCAACCGCTTCGACGTCGTCGCCAACGAGGTGACGATCACCCCGGAGCGCGCAAGCAAGTACGACCTGTCGGAGCCCTACTCGGTCGGGGAGGGCGTCGTCATCACCCGCGCGAACGACGACTCGATCAGGTCGGTGGCCGACCTCAAGGGCAAGACCGTCGGCGCGACCGTCACCAGCAACTGGGCCCAGGTGTCCCGTGACGCCGGCGCGACGCTGGCTCCCGTCGAGGGATTCACGCAGGCGATCACCCTGCTCAACCAGGGTCGCGTCGACGCCGTGGTCAACGACAGCATCGCCTTCCACGCCTACCAGGCCGAGACCAACGACCAGTCGGTGAAGATCGCGGCGACGATTCCCCAGCGGAGTGAGCAGGCCTTCGCGGCCCGCAAGAACAGCGGTCTGCTGCCCGAGCTGAACAAAGCGCTCGACGAACTGCGGGCCGACGGCACACTGGCGTCGATCTCGCAGAAGTACCTCAAGGCGGACGCGTCCGGCGGCCCGGCGGCAGGCGGCGCGCAACCCGCGACCCGATCGGCGTGGCAACTCATCGGCGCCAACCTGTGGCCGCTGGCCAAGGCGGCGATCACGGTCACGATCCCGCTGACGGTCATCAGCTTCGTCATCGGCCTGGTGCTCGCGCTGATCGTGGCGCTCGGTCGGCTGTCGTCGAACCGGGTGATCTCCAGCGTCGCCCGCTTCTACATCTCGATCATCCGCGGCACCCCGCTGCTGGTGCAGCTCTTCATCATCTTCTTCGCGCTGCCGCAGGCCGGCATCAAGCTCGACCCGTTCCCGGCCGCGGTCATCGCGTTCAGCATCAACGTCGGGGGCTACGCCGCCGAGATCATCCGTTCGGCGATCCAGAGCATTCCGAAGGGTCAGTGGGAGGCCGCCGAGACCATCGGCTACCACTACGCGGGCGCGCTGCGGCGCATCATCCTGCCGCAAGCCGCGAGGGTGGCGGTCCCGCCGCTGTCCAACACCCTCATCTCGCTGGTGAAGGACACCTCGTTGGCGTCGACGATCCTGGTCACCGAACTGCTGCGCACCGCACAGGTCGCGGCGGCGCCGACGTTCGAGTTCTTCGCGCTCTACGGGACGGCCGCCGTGTACTACTGGGTGATCTGCCTGGTGCTGTCATTCGGCCAGAACCGCCTGGAACACCGACTGGAGAGGTACGTGGCGCGATGACCGGTTCGGCCGAGGACGAGTATCGGGTGGTGGCCGCGGGCGTCGAGAAGGCGTTCGGCGCCAATCGGGTGCTCAAGGGGGTCTCGTTCACGGTGCGGCGCGGCACCGCGACCGCCATCATCGGGCCGTCCGGTTCCGGCAAGACGACACTGCTGCGCACCCTGAATGCGTTGGACCGCGCCGACGCCGGGGTCATCAGGGTCGACGACGTCGAACTCGACTTCGGCACACCCGTGTCCAAGCCCGACGTGCGAAGGTTCCAGTCCCGCAGCGGTTTCGTGTTCCAGGGCCACAACCTGTTTCCGCACCGGACGGTGCTGCAGAACGTGATCGAGGGCCCGGTGTTCGTGCAGAAGCGGCCGAGGGACGAAGCCGTCGCCGAGGCCGTCGCCCTGCTCGATCAGGTCGGGCTGGCCGACAAGCAGGACCGTTACCCCTATCAGTTGTCCGGCGGTCAGCAGCAGCGCGTCGGCATCGCACGGGCAGTGGCGCTCAAACCCCAGCTGCTGCTGTTCGACGAGCCGACCTCCGCGCTGGATCCCGAGCTCGTCGGCGAAGTCCTCTCCGTCATCAAGGATCTCGCCGTCGAGGGGTGGACGCTGGTGATCGTCACCCACGAGATCCAGTTCGCGAAGCAGGTGTCTCAGCAGGTGCTCTTCACCGACGACGGCCTCATCCTCGAACGCGGCACGCCCGACGAGGTGATCGGCGATCCGAAGGAGGAGCGCACCCGCCAGTTCCTCGACCGGATCCTCAACCCGCTCTAGGCCTCGTATTTCCTCGCAAGGAGCAGTTCCACTGCGGCGGAGGCACTTTGGGCCGCGCTCTCCATGGTGGCCGACCAGTCGGTGGCGGTCCAGTCCCCGGCCAGCACCAGCGACGGCACCGACGTCCGCTGGGGTGGACGCAGCGAATCCATGCCGACCACCTGTGAGAAGGTGGCCCGCGGCATCTTGACCACCTGCGCCTCGAGCACCTCGGCGTCCCTGGCGGCCGGGTAGTACCGGCGCAGCAATGCCAGTTGCTCGGCGACGATGGCGTCACTGGTGCGGTGGATCTGCTCGTAGGCCCCGCTGGTCGTCAGGCAGTAAAGCCACCCGCGCTCGGTGCTCCTGCCGTGCATGAGCTGTCGGTCGAACACCTCGTCGATGACACCCGTGCCACCGATGAGCCCCTCGAAGGCGGACTCGGTCCCCAGTGGCCGGTCCAGGTAGAGGTTGGTGCTGACGATGGGCGTGTAGCTCAACGTGTCTGCCGCTGAATCGATTTCGGCATGCTCGGGCAGGTCGTCGAGCAGTCCGCCGACGTTCGAGTTGGGCACGGCGCAGACCACGCCGTCGGCGGGCACGACCGTGCCGTCGGTCAGCTGCACACCGGTGACCGCGCCGCCCTCGATCCGGATGCGGCGCGCCACCGCGCGGTAGCGCACCCGCACCCCGTGGGCGGCGAAGAACGACAGCGCACCCGAGACGAGGAGGGTGTCGAGGTCCACCGTCGGGTAGCCGATGGTGATCGCGCGACGATGCCGCACACCCATGCGGAACCCGGTGGCCAGCACCTTGGCGAACACCTTCGCCGACCCCTGTGACACGGGCTCGGCGGCGATGCCGAGCGCCAACCAATCCCACAGCGCTTCACGCGCAGGCGAAGGCATGCCCACCCTGGTGAACCACTGCTCGGTGGTCAGGTCCCCGAGGTCCGCGGGCGGGTGCAGGGCCTGCCAGCCCAGGCGCACGGTCGCCCGCGCGGCCCGCAGCCGATCGTGCACCCCGGCGTCGGGATGCACGCCGAACAGCTGGCGTACCGCGCCGAACCCCGTGGTCCGGACGACGACCTTGCGGCCGTCCGGCCACCGCAGCGTCGAGGTGGCGGGGAAGGCGACGAACTGCCGGGTGCCGATGCTGGTGAGGTAGCGGAAGAGATGCTCGTAGCCGCTGGCGATGACGTGTTGACCGTTGTCGGGCAGATCGTCGACCCGCTCGGCGCGCATCGCATGGGTGCGCCCGCCGAGGTGTCCGCGCCGTTCGAGGAGCGTGACGTCGTGGCCCGCTTCGGCCAGCCACACGGCCGACGCGAGACCCGCCACACCACCGCCGATGACGACGTACCGTGCGCGTTCGGCGGCCATCCCGCCAACGTACGCGCGGCGGTCTGGGAGAGTGAAGCCATGGCACCGCCCCGCGAAGCCGACGTCGTCATCGTCGGCGCCGGCCTCTCGGGCATGATCGCCGCCAGAAGGGTGCTCGCCGCCGGGCTGGTGCCCGTCGTCCTCGAGGCCGACGAGCGGGTCGGTGGACGCATCCTGACCGAGGTGGTCGACGGGGTGCCTCTGGATCTCGGCGCGCAGTGGATCGGCGACACCCACGAGCGGATGTTCCGGCTGGCTGCCGAACTGGGCGTGGACACCTTCGCCCAGTACGACGAGGGCGAGACGTCGTACCAGATCGGCAGTCCGGACGTGTTGGGCGAGAACGACTTTCACGATCGCCATGCCGCCGAGCTGGCCGACCTGCAACGCGTGCTGCGCCGCCTCGACGAACTCGCCGCCGACGTGCCGGTCGAGGCGCCGTGGCTGGCGCCGCGGGCCCACGAATGGGATGCGATCACCGCAGCCGCCTGGTATGACGCCCAGGGGCTCTCGCCGGTGGCCAGGACCCTGCTGGAGATCTGCACCGTCGGCATCCTGGCGGTGCCGACCGCCGAGTTGTCGTTCCTGCACCTGCTGTTCACGATTCAGACGTGCGGCGTCACGGCCGAACTGTTCGCCGAGTCCGAGGGCGGCGCCCAGACGACGAGGTTCGTCGGCGGCACCGGCGAGATCACCAGACGGCTCGCCGAGCTGATCGCCGACCACCTCGTGCTCGACTCGCCCGTGCTGCTGATCGAGCACGACGCCGACCGGGTCACCGTGCATTGCCGCGGCGGGCTCGTCGTGCTGGCGCGCCGGGTGATCGTCGCGATCTCCCCGACGTTGGCGGGACGCATCATGTACGACCCGCCGCTGCCCGGCGTCCGCGACCAGCTCATTCAGCGGTCACCGAACGGCTCGGCGATGAAGGCGTTCTTCGTCTACGACGAACCCTTCTGGCGCACAGCTGGTTTCAACGGTCAGCTCATCTCCGACGTCGGCCCGGCCCGGATGTCGAACGACAGCGGCCATCCCGGCGATGGGCGCGGCGTGCTCCTGCTGTTCTTGGAGGGCGAGCAGGCCCGCACGTTCGGACGGCTGCCGCAGGAGCAGCGCCGCACCGCGCTGACCGCGGAGTTGGTGCAGCACTTCGGCGCCAAGGCGGCGCGCCCCGCTCACTACCTCGACGGCGAATGGTCCGAACGGCAGTGGACCCGCGGCTGCTACAACGCCAACCACGGTCCGCTGGTGTGGACGAACTTCGGGTCCGCGCTCAGCGCGCCCATCGGCGCCATCCACTGGGCCTCTACCGATACCGCCACGCGGTGGAGCGCCTACATGGAGGGTGCCGTCGAGGCGGGCGAGCGCGCCGCGGCCGCCGTCGTGCTCAGTATCTCCTCGCGAGCAGACGCAAAGGGCCCTCGATAGGGCCGTTTCAGGGCCGTTTACGTCTGCTCGCGGGAGAAATCGGGAGGGTGGCCAGCCCGCGCAGCGTGACGTTGGGGCGGTAGGTCGGCTCGGCGGCGAGCCGGGCCGTCGGGAAGCGCGCCGTCACGGCGGAGAGCGCGATCCTGGCCTCCAACCGGGCCAGCGGCGCGCCGAGGCAGAAGTGCACGCCGTGGCCGAAAGCCAAGTGCCGCAGTCCCTCCCGATCGGGGTCGAACACGTCCGGCCGCTCGAACGCCGCCGGATCCCGTTGCGCCGCAGCGAACAACAGCATCATGGTGTCGCCCTTGGGCACCGGCGTCTCACCGATCGTCATGTCCTCGGCGGCGATCCGCCCCGCCAACTGCACGGGCGGATCCCACCGCAGCGTCTCCTCCACGATGGACGACGCCCGCTGCGGATCCGCCGCCAGCTCGGCCCAGTACCGCGGATGTCGCAGCATCGCCAGCATCGCGTTGGCGATGAGGTTGACGGTGGTCTCGTGGCCCGCGATCAGGAGCAGGTTGCAGGTGGCGACGAACTCGTCGGTCGTGAGCTGGTCGCCGTCCTCCTCGGCGGCGATCAACGCCGAGATGAGGTCCTCGCGCGGGGCGGCGCGCCGCTCGGCGATCAGGTCGGCGAGGTAGCCACGCAGCCAGCGGCCGGCCTCGAGGCGGGCCGCGAAGTCCTCGGGCAACGCACCGGTGATCGTGCTGAACGGATCGAGACCCTGCGCCAGCAGCGCCGATGCCCGGCTGAACTCGGGCTCGTCGGCGAGCGGCACGCCGAGCATCCGGCAGATGACGGCCACCGGCAGCGGATGGGCGAGGTCGGCGACGGCGTCGAAGCCGTCCGCGTCGGCCACGGCGTCGAGCAGCCCGGCGACCATGCCCTCGACGTCGGGCTCCAGTGACCTGACCACCTTCGGCGCGAACGCCTGCTGGGCGAGCTTGCGCAACCGGGTGTGGTCCGGCGGATCCAGGAACAGGAAGCCCGGCTGCCCGAGCGGGCGCGGGGTCGCGCCCTTGGCGATCTCGCGCTGCGCGACCGTCGACTTGAGCCGGTCGCTGGCCGACTCCGGGTGGCGCAGCACGTCGCCGCAGTCGGCGAACGAGGAGAACACCACCAGGTTGTTCTTGGGCAGCGGCAGCGGGCCGCGCGCCAGCACCTCGCGGTACACCGGGTAGGGGTTGGCCCGGTTGGCCGGGTCCAGCAGCTGTACGAGGAGCGCCTGCGGGTCGACGGTCTGCGTCATGCTCCTATTGTGCGCGCGTCGAGTAGTACCGACCCAGCACGTGGTCGCGCAGCTCGTCGAATTCGCCGGCGATGATCGCCGCACGGATCTGGTCGACCATCCTGATCACGAACCGCTCGTTGTGGATCGTGCAGAGCGTGGCGGACAGCATCTCCTTGGCCTTGAACAGGTGGCGGAGGTAGGCCCGCGTGTAGTTGGCGCAGGTGTAGCAGTCGCAGTCGGCGTCGATGGGGGTGAAGTCGCGTTTGTAGCGGGCGCCGGTGATGTTGAACCGGCCCGTCGGCGAGTACACCGCGGCGTTGCGGGCGACCCGCGACGGCGACACGCAGTCGAACGTGTCGGCCCCCGCGGCGACGGCGGCGAAGAGGTCGTCGGGCTCGCTGATGCCGAGCAGGTGCCGCGGCTTGTCGTCGGGTAGCTCGTCGGTGACCCACCCGACGATGGTCGCGAGGTTCTGCTTCTCCAGCGCGCCGCCGATGCCGTAGCCGTCGAAGCCGCGGCCCTCGGCGTCGACGATCTCGGTCAGACCGCGCGCCGCCTGCCTCCTCAGATCCTCGTACTGCGCGCCCTGCACGACGCCGAACAGCGCCTGCGGCGGCTTGTCGGCGCGCACCACGCCGAGGCGACGGTGTTCGGCGAGGCACCGAACCGCCCAGTCGTGCGTGCGCCGCACCGAATCCTCTTGGTAGCCGCGGGTATTCATCAACGTGGTCAGTTCGTCGAACGCGAAGATGATGTCCGCCCCGAGCTGATGCTGGATGCCGATCGACACCTCGGGGGTGAAACGGTGCAGCGAGCCGTCGGTGTGCGACCGGAACGTCACCCCGTCGTCGTCGACGTGGGCCAGCCGTTCCTTGCCCTCGGCGATCACGTCGTCGGCCTGGACGCGGCCGGCATCCATCGCCAGCACCTTCTTGAAACCGACTCCCAGGGACAGCACCTGGAAGCCGCCGCTGTCGGTGAACGTGGGGCCCGGCCAGTTCATGAACGCCCCGAGTCCCCCCGCCTCGTCGACGACGTCCGGCCCCGGCTGCAGGTAGAGGTGGTAGGCATTCGACAGAATCGCCTGTGCCCCAACGCTCTTCATCGACTCGGGCAGCACCGCCTTGACGGTCGCCGCCGTGCCGACGGCGATGAACGCCGGGGTGCGAATGTCGCCGTGCGGGGTGTGGATGACACCGGCCCTACCGGACGTTCCCGGGAGCTCAGCCTCGACGTCGAAGTACTGCGGGGGCGGGGTGCTCACGGCGATAGATTCTCACATCAGGAAGCGCACGATCGCCTCGGCGAGCTCCTCCCCCGCGTCCTCCTGCAGGAAGTGTCCGGCATCGTGGATCGTGGGATGCTCCACGCCCCGCGCGCCGCGCATCTGCTCGACGAAGATGGGCGCCATCGCGCCGGTGATCGGATCACCGTCGCTGAAGGCCACCAACATCGGAGTCGGGCTGTCCGACAACGTCTTCCACGCCGCTCGATTCGCCGCGCTGGCGGGATCGTCCGGCGACGTCGGCACCAGCCCCGGCATCGCGCGGGGGCCCGCGCAGTAGGAGTCGTCGGGGAAGGGCGCGTCGTAGGCGGCGCGCACCTCGTCGCTCATGGGGCGCGCGCAGCCGGACTGCACGAACCGGCCCACCTCGATCTGCGGCAGCTCCTGGATGGCCTTGCGGAACTGCCACCAGATCTCGGGCATCGGCAGGTCGCCCGTCGGCAGGCCGGTGTTGGCGACCACGATCCGCGCGAACCGTTCGGGGTGTTCGGCCGCGAGGCGCAATCCGATGAGACCGCCCCAGTCCTGACCGACGAGCGTCGCCCGCTGCAGGTCGAGCTCGTCGAAGGCGACGGCCCGCATCCACTCGACGTGCCGCGCGTAGCTGTGGTCGGCGATGGCGGTGGGCTTGTCCGAGCGGCCGAACCCGACCAGATCCGGGCAGACGACGCGGTGTCCGGCGGCCACCAGGATCGGCATCATGCGGCGGTACAGGTACGACCACGACGGTTCGCCGTGCAGGAGCAGCACCGGGTCGGCGTCCGCGGGACCGTCCTCCACCCACGCGACGCGCAGCCGCCCACCCTCTTGGTCGTCGACCTCGCAGTACCGCGGGGAGTAGGGAAAGTCCGTCAGGCCGGCAAAGCGGGCGTCGGGGGTGCGCAACGACTCCATGGTGGTGAAGCTACTCTTTGCGATCTGCCGTGCGGCAATTCGGTGATTCCCACGCCCCCGGGTGGACCGCGCTCCATACTGCGGTGGACGCCCCGTTGATCTTGAAGGGCGCACGACGAAGGGGAGCACTATGAGGCAAGGTCTGCTGGTCGTCGCGGGAGGTGCCGCGATCGTCATCGTCGCCGCGGCGGGGTGTTCGTCGGGGGAGAAGTCGTCATCGCAGTCGAGCTCGAGTTCGTCGTCGTCCGCGTCGTCGTCGGCGTCGAGCAGTTCGAGTTCGGCGCAGGCGAGTTCGGGTGGCACCAAGGTCACGATCGACGGTCAGCCCAAGGACATCGCCGGCGACGTCGTGTGCGCCACGGCGGCCGGCCACGTCAACGTCGCGATCGGCCAGGGCACGACGGGTATCGCCGCCGTGCTCGGCGACGGGGACTCACCGTCGGTCACGTCGGTCGCACTGGGCAACGTCAACGGCGTCACGCTCGCGGTGGCGGCCGGCCAGGGTGATGCGACCGCGCAGAAGCAGGACAAGAGCTACAAGATCACCGGCAACGCCGTCGGCATCGACATGTCGAACCCGCTGCAGCCGGTGAAGAAGCCCTTCGAGCTGGACTTCACCTGCCCCTAGCCCGCTGGCGGCGCATTGGTAACAGAGCAATCGCTCTGTTACGGTACCCGGGTGCCCCGGCCCCGCCTCTACGATCGCGATCTGGTGCTCGACGCCGCCGAGTCGCTGGCCGTGGCGACCGGGCCCGCGGGCGTCACCACCCGCGCCGTCGCGAGCAAGGCCGGCGTCTCCAACGGGGCGATCTACCACAGCTTCGGCTCCCGCGCGGACCTCGTCGCCCAGACGTGGTTGCGCGCAGCGCGCGGATTCCTGTGCGTACAGGGCGATCTCGTCGAGGCTGCGCTTTCGGGCCCGGCCGCCGATCCCGTCGACGCCGTCGTCGCGGCGGCCGACGCCCCCGCGGTCTACTACCGCCGCCACCCGCAGTCCGCGCGACTCCTGGTGCGCGTCAACCGAACTCAGCTGCTTGGCGACGGCGTCTCCGACGCGGTGGGCGCCGAACTCGCCGCGCTCGACGCCGAGCTGGTCGCCCTCCTGGTCCGACTGGCACGCACGCTGTGGAACCGTGGGGACGCCGCGGCCGTCGACGCCATCACGCTGTGCGTCGTCGACCTGCCCACCGCGTTCCTCCTGTCGCGCCACCGCATCGACGACGAGTGGGCCCGCGTCCGCCTCGGATCGGCGGTGCGGGCGACTCTCGCCGACGGTCCGCCCCCACCCACCACCACCACCAAGGAGTGACCCGTGTCCCCCACCCTGCGCCACGCCGATGGCATCGCCGTACTCGACCTCGGCGATGACGAGAACCGCTTCTCGCTGGACTTCCTCGACGCGATCGACGCCCACCTCGACGACGTGATCGCCTCTGGCGCAACGGGACTCGTCACCACCGGAACCGGGAAGTTCTACTCCAACGGCCTGGATCTGGACTGGCTGATGGCCCACGGGGATCAGATGCAGTTCTACGTCGGCCGCGTCCACGCGCTGTTCGCCCGCATCCTGACGCTGCCGATGCCGACGGCCGCAGCGCTCAACGGCCACGCCTTCGGCGCGGGGGCCATGCTGGCGATCGCCCACGACTACCGGGCCATGCGCGTCGACCGCGGCTACTTCTGCTTTCCCGAGGTCGACATTCACATCCCCTTCACGCCAGGCATGGCCGCGCTGATCCAGGCCAAGCTGACCCCCGCCGCGGCCGTCGCATCCATGACCACCGGACGCCGCTTCGGCGGCGCCGACGCGCTGCAGACCGGACTGGTGGACGCCACCGCCGAGGAATCCGCCGTGACCGCAACCGCGACCAGTTTCCTCGCGCCCATCGGGGCGAAGGACCAGGGCACGCTCGGCGCCATCAAGCAGACCATGTTCGGCCCTGCGGTCGCCGCGCTGACGAGTCAGGGCTGAACCGGGTCGCGCCCCAAGGCCGTCGGCCGTCCGAAGCGCGCCCACACCCCGGGTGAGTACAGCGCGGGCAGCGGTTCGCCGACGGTCGTCACGCCGGCGGCGGTCACCAGATCGTCGTCCAGCGTCACGACGTCGGCGGAGAACAGGTCGAACGGCGGGTGTTCGTTGGGCACCCACCACGTGCGGCCCATCGTCCGGGTGTGCGCGCCCCGGCGCGCCGTCAGCCACGTCTGAAGCGGGGTGGGAGCGACCGCGGCGCCGACGTCCACGGACACCAGGCTGTGCAGTCCCCGCCGGGGCAGTCGGCGGTGGCTCTCGTAGGTCAACCGGTCACCCGTGCGGGCCGAGCGCATCCTGGCCCAGGTGTAGGGCGTGCCGAGACCCACCCGGGTCACGGGCACGACGGCCAGCCGAGACGTCTCCAACGACCTGAACAGCACGCCGTGGCGGCCGTCGTCGTCCACGGAGTACAGCCGGACGTTGGTCTCGAGGAAGCGTCCGAAGTAGGGGATCGACCACGGCGCACCCAGCGCTACGTCACTCATCGCGAAGGGCACCAGCCCGACGTACGTCGCCCCGTCGAAGACGTCGGGACGCGTCCCCGGCGGGAACAGCGCTGCCACCGCGTCGGGGTCGACCCGCCAGTGCAGGAAGACCAAGTCGCTCCACCGCTGCCGGGTGAACACGGGCCGCGGCAGCGGCGGCGCGGTCGTCGCGAAGCCGGCGGGCAGCGAACCGCTCACGCGGCCGGTCTCAGCTCGTCACCCCTGGCCCCGACCGGTTTCCTGCTGCAGCTCGTCGATGAGGTCCGACGCCTCGGCCTTCGTCAACCCGTCGGGCAGATCGCGCTTGGCCTCCTGGGCCAGCGTCTGCAGGTAGGACCGCTGCGGACCGGTCATCGGCTCGCCGCCGGTCACCCAGTCCGAGGTGTCCTTCTCGGCGGTCTCGTTCGGCGCCTGAGCGTCGTCGTTCATGGTTCCGTTGGTGGTGTCACTGTTCGTCATGCCAGGCGTATATCCGTCGAAAGTACGTTCGAAACACTTCCCGTGACGGTTTCGCGAGGCCGGGCCCCGGGCAATCGCCCCGTGACGAAGGACCATCGAACGAGAAGATCAGAAGGGTTGGTGGCCATCCGTGCCGACCGAAGACGAGCGCCGCACCGTGCGACTCACCGCGGGCGGGCCGATGCTGGTGCAGGGACCCGTGCGCATCGAGACTCCCACCGGCGAGGTCGTCGAGTCCGACCGCTTCCTGGTCGCCATCTGCACGTGCCGCCGCAGCAAGGCCTACCCACTGTGCGACACCAGCCACCGACGCAAGCGCCGGATGGACGACAGGTCAGACGAGCCCTCGACGTAGCGAACTACGCCCGGCCGCCCAGCTGTCGGTCATGTGGTCCGCGAGGCGCTCCTCGACCAGGTCGCGGGCGCGGATGCCGAACACCACGTCGCGATCCAGCTGCGGCTCGTTGGCCAGCAGGTCACCCACGACGTCGGTGCGGACCACCTGTTCGTGCACGGCGTCGGCCTCGACGTGCTCGGCGTAGAACCGCACGCAGGCGGCCGGTGCGCCCAGCCGCTGCAGGGCCTGCACCAGCCGGTGCGACCCGGGCGGCGAGGTGATCTCCGTCGACGCGAAGTGACCGACCGCGGCGCCGCGCCAACCGCGGTGCAGCCCGAACATCGACATCAGGTTCACCACGGTCAACGACTCCGCGGGAACGTGGTCGAGGTAGGCCAGGTAACCGTCGTCGAGGTGCGCGGCTCCGAGCAGATCGCAGAACAGCCGCTGGTGGAGCCGGTCGCCGTGACCCGCGCCGTACTCGTCGAACTCGACGGCCACGAACGCGGCCTTCGCGTGTCCGGTGAGCCGGGGAATGAGCCAGGCGTGCGGATCGGCTTCCTTGAGGTGGTAGATCGACCGGTGCACGAAGTACTCGAGCATCTGCTCCCACGTGCCCTCGTCGCGCAGGTGGTACGAAAGACCTTGTCCGTCAACGGGTTCGATCGAGAGCGCGGCCATCTCGGCCGCCGCGGTCTCGTCGGGACCGATCTCGCCGACCTCCCGGACGAGGGCCTCCTCGAAGCGGTCCTCCAGCGCCGCCCGCAGGTGCAGCAGCGCGGGGTTCCATTCCCACCGGGTGTCGACGCCGTCGAAGCCGCGGTAGTGCAGTTCGTAGCAGACGTGCAGCGCCAGCTGCAGGTCGAGGCCGTAGGGGTCGGAATCGCCCAGCGGCGCGTCGATGCGGTACAGGCCGCGTCGCGACGGACGGCCGGTGATGGTGTCCAGCACGGCGGCCGACAGCGGGCCGACCGCGGTGGGCAGCGACGGAGCGAGAGTGGGAGTAGCGAGTGTCACCGGGGACCCATACCCGGGCCGTCGCGATGAAAACCCCGGCGTTGGTTCACGTTCACTGAGATGTCTCCCACAAAGGCGGGGAAGACGATTACCCCACTGCGTCCCGGGTACGCATTGGGGCAGGTGCAACCCCGCGCCGAGACACATCATCAACGCCGAAGGGGCGAACCACATATGACGACCACCAGCATCAATACCCTCATTGCCCAGCTGCGCGCCGTGTTGGATCTCACCAACACCGAGATTCAGGTAGCCGAGACCCGCGTGGTGCAGGCCCGCACCGAGGCCGTGCGCAAGGAACTCAGCCAGAACGCCGCCAACGGGCGCGCGCGGGCGGAGTCCATCGAGTCAGCCATCCGCGACCTGGGTGGCCATCCCGACGTGATCGGGCCGTTCTTCGGGCGCGCCGCCGCCGCGGTCAAGGCACTCACCGAGCAGGCGCAGCCGTTCGACGAGGCGCTCCTGGGCGACCTCGCGCTCGAGCACCAGCTGTTCGACCGTGCCCGCTACATCAAGGCCCTGGCCGTGGCCGCCAAGCAGCCCGACGTCGAGGCGCTGGCCACCCGGCTCATCACCGCGCACTCGGCGACCATCGACTGGCTCACCACCGTCCTCGCCGAGGACGCCCTCGGTGGACCCGCCGCGCTGCGCCGCACGCCGCTGCAGGCCGCCGCGGGCGCGGCAATTCAGATCGTCAACGTGCCGATGAACTGGTCGGTGCGCGGGATCGACCGCGCCGTGGAGACCGTGCGCGCGACCCCGCTGGCCATCGGCGAACTGCTCAACCGCGGCAAGCAGGCCGGCGATCTGGCCGCCAAGACGCTGGCGACCTCTCGCGACGCGGCCCTCGAGACCGCCGAGCGCGTCATGCGTGACGGTGGCGCCGAGCAGTCGGCCGACGTCGTGCACGCCGTGCGGACCGCGGCGGGCGTCCTCGACGCCTCCGAGCTGCCGATCGACGGCTATGACGAGCTCAACGTGAGCCAGGCCGTCGCCGCGATCAAGGAGCTGACCGAGCCGTCCGACGTGCGGACCATCCTCGCGTTCGAGGAGACGCACAAGCAGCGTCAGGGCGTCGTTTCCGCCGCGCAGGCGCGCATCGCCGCGATCGCGCAGGAAGTCGTCGGCATCAGCTAGTCACACCCATCGCGACGAGGGACCCCCGGTGCAACGCGCCGGGGGTCCCTTCCGTCTTCGGCGACTTCGGCGCGCCTCCGGCCCCGGTGACCTAACGTAACGACCATGGCGAACTTCTCGGCGTCGCCCGGCAGGTCCCGCCTGGGCCGTCGGCTCGGCTTGCCATTCCTCGCGGGCACTGCGGCGCTGTTCATCGGATCGAGCGGAATCGCTTCTGCTGCACCGACATTCGATGTGGAGGGCTACTCCACGTGCACCGCGACCACCACCCCGGCGCCGGGCGAGGACTACGACGCCGTCGTCTCGGACTGCTGCGTGCAGCATGCCGGAGTGCCCACCCCGACGAAGTTCGGCATGGGCTGCGTCGCGCCGGTCGACGCCGCTGGAGTCGACGAGCGACCCACGATCGTCCTGCCCGTTCGGCCCCTGCCCGCCGACAAGGCCGACGACGACCTCAACGGGCTCATCGACATGCAGCTGCCCGGTCCGCCGGCCTAGGGGGCGGGGTTTGGTGGTGGGGGCAGGATGAGTCCCGGTGGCGGGGTGGGCCCGTCGGCGGGGTCGGGCAGGTAGTCCACCAGCCCCGGCGGGATCACCGTGCCCGGGGGCGGTGCGGTACCGGGCAGCGGCTCACCCAACTGCTGACGCGGCGCCTGCCCCAACCCGCCATAGGTGCGACCCGCCCGCTGCAGATCGATCCACCGACCGAACCACGTCCCCTTGCGCACGTCGTCGTTCTCCGCACCCGGAGCCACCCCGAACTGGGTGCCCTGCCCGGGTGCGGAGGGCACGTCGTTGAGTTCCTGTGCGCCATAGGCATTGTTGAACACGTTCAGGTTCGGCACCGTCCCGAGCTGACCGTTGGGCGCCTCGGGCACCGGGTTCTGCCCCAGCACGCTGGCCGCGTCCAGTCCCACCACCTGGGGTGCGCCCAACGCCCCCGGCACCCCGGGTTGCCCGCGCTGCGCCAGCACGTCCAGGCCCTGGGCACCCAGGGGCGTCCCCACCAACGGCAACACCGGACCCTGATCCGGCGCCGGCGCCGGGGGTGCGTCCGCCGGCGGCGGCGGCGGGGGTGGGCCGTCGTCGGCGTGGGCGATCCCCGGCAACGCCACCGTCCCCAACGCCCATCCACCAATGACCAAGGCGCTCAACCGCCCTCGACGTGACACGCCCCGGTCCTAGACCGACTTGGTGACGCCGTAGTAGGCCACCACGTCATCGGTGTCGGTGGTCGAACTGGTCAACGTGGCATAGGACCGCAGGAACGACTGACCCACGCACCCATCGACCTTGATGTGGGTGTCCTTCAACGTCACCCGCGCCGGGGCGGCCTTGAACGACTTCTTGTCCACCGTCACCGTGGACACCGAGCCCGGCTTGGGGTGGATCTCGATGGTCCCCGACAACGGGAACGACACACTGCCCAAACCGATGCCGGTCAACCCGCCCGCCGCGGCACTCCCGGTGAAGCCCAGACCCACCGTCACACCGGCCTGCCCGATCAACCGCAACTGACCCAACTCGATGCCACACCCGATCTGATAGCCCGCCTCCAACGTGCCCCCGGAGAGCTTGGTCTTGCCCGACCCGGTCACCGTCCCGGTGAACGTGCCACCCACCAGGTACTCCCGCGAGGACAACGCCGTGGTCAACGGCGCCACCGGCAACTCGGTCTCATTGGTCGCCGCCACCGTCAACACCCACCCGTCCGGCGTGGTCACCACCCCCGGCGGCGAGGACGCCACCACACCGTCATCCGGCGGCGGCGGACCCGGATCAGCAGCAGGCACCACCGCCGGATCCGGATCAGCGGGCACCACCGCCGGATCCGGACCAGCAGGCGGATCGGCGAGCGCCGCCGGCGCCACCGCGGTCAGTGGCCCGACCAGACCGGCGGCGGCGAGTATGGCGAGGCGGTGGCGCGTCGTGCGTTTCATGGTCGTCATCTCTGGTGCGTCGTCTCTTCTCGAAGGTGAATTCAATTGTCGCTAAACGGACTTCGTGACACCGAGGTAGGTGATGACGTCGTCGGTGTTGTCGGTGGAACTGGTCAGCGTCGCGTACGAGCGGATGAACGACTGGCCGGCGCAGGTGTCGGTCTTGACCCGCACGCCCGTCAGGGTGATGCGGGTGGTCTTGCCCTTGAACGTCTTCTTGTCCAGCGCGACCGTGGTGACCGTGCCCGGCTTGAGGTAGACCTTGCCCTGCAGGCTCAGACCGGCGCTGAACGACGGCAGGAAGCCGGCCGCGATACCCGGGGTGACGTTGGCGCCCGGGTTGATCTCCGTCTCGTCGGAGATGATGCCGCAACCGATTTGCTCGCCGGCTTCCAGCGAGCCACCGGCCAGGGTGGTCTTGCCCGCTCCGCTGATCGTGCCGGTGAACGTGCCCGAGATCAGGTACTCCCGCGAGGAGATCGCCGTCGTCAACGGCGCCACCGGCAGCTGAGTCTCGTTGCTGCCCACCACGCTGAGGTGCCACCCGTCGGGGGTGTCCAGGATCCCGGGTGCCGCCGAGGGCACCGCGCCGGTGTCCACCGGAGGAGGCGGCGGGCCCGCCGGATCGGCGGCGGGTTCCACGGCCGGGTCCGGCGGCGGGGGGTCGGCCAACGCGGCGGGCGCCGTGCCAACGGGTATCGCTATGCACACGGCAGCCAGCGTGGCGATGTTCTTCACGGTTCGAGGGCCTTTCGATGGGTGGGGTGATCCGCTTTGGAGCGCAGGGATGTTCGCGACGGGTGTCACGCCGGGAGCCGAGGCGTGGAGTCGGCGGTCGTCGCGACGACGGCGTCAGCGGCAACAGAGAACGTCGGCAACCGCGCACTGTCCCACCGCGATGAGCGCGAGGACGTGGCCCGGAGTGCTGCCGGACGTTGTGGACATGGCGGGAGAGTACCAGTGCTTCAAGCCCGAGGCGCGGGATGTACCAACGGCTTCCACGTTCTCACGAGGGGCTCCCAGGATGGGAATCGGTTTCGACGGGTATCAAGGTGCGTGCCCGTCTACCGGTCCGCCGCAGCGCCCCGTCCACCCCGACGGCAATCGACGTGCGATCGAACGGCGTTGGGTTTCCTGGCAAGGGATTTGCTCGTGCTGATCTTTGCCGCGGACGACGGGTCGGCCCGTGACTGAGCGCGGACCCGTCGAGGCGCTGCGGGCCGACTACGACGACGCCCCGTACGAGTCCTACTCGCATCCGCGTTCGGCTCCAGGGCATCTCGCCGCCGTCGCGTGGCTGTTCGGTCTCGAGTGCGCGCAGCTGTCCCACGCGCGCGTGCTCGAGATCGGCTGCGCCGCCGCGGGCAACCTGATCCCGTTCGCCGCGACCTACCCCGACGCACGCGTCGTCGGCATCGACCTGTCCCGGGTCCACGTCGCCCAGGGCCGCGAACGGGTCCGGGCGCTGGGGCTCGCGAACGTCGAACTGCTCGTCGGCGACATCGGGCAGATGGACCTGTCCGGGCTCGGCGCCTTCGACTACGTCGTGTGTCACGGCGTCTACAGCTGGGTGCCCCGCGAGGTGCAGGACCAGCTCCTCGCCGCCTGCCGTCACCTGCTCGCCCCGCAGGGCGTCGCGTACCTCAGCTACAACGTCTATCCGGGTTGGAAGGCGAAGGAGATCGTGCGCGACGCGATGCTGCTGCGGGTGCCGCCCAACGCGTCCCCCGCCGAACGGGTGCGCCACGCCCGCGACGCCGTCGACTTCCTGGAGTCGGTGGCGCAACCCGACGGCGTCCTGGCCAGGGCGCTGGCCGACCACCGAATGCTGGCCGCCGAGACCGGTGACTACTACCTGCTGCACGAGGAACTCGAGGCCT
Organism: Mycolicibacterium madagascariense; assembly: GCF_010729665.1. Classification (NCBI taxonomy): domain Bacteria; kingdom Bacillati; phylum Actinomycetota; class Actinomycetes; order Mycobacteriales; family Mycobacteriaceae; genus Mycobacterium; species Mycolicibacterium madagascariense. The sequence goes on from NZ_AP022610.1 coordinate 5,317,254, forward strand.
ACAACATCCCCTGCTACTTCCGGGACTTCGTGCAGCGGGCCCGCGACCACGGACTGGACTACCTCGCCGAGGCGCAACTGGAGTACATGTTCGCGCAGAACTACGGTCCCGCCGTCGTCGACGGTCTGGTGCCCAGGTACGGACACGACCACGTGCTGCTCGAACAGCACCTCGACTTCGTGCTCAACCGGGCGTTCCGGGAGACCCTCCTGGTGCGCGGCGAACGCGCCGCCGACATCCGACATCGGTTGGACCGCAACCGCTTCGAGCGCCTCCACGTCGCCGCGTTCCTCCCTCCGCTCACGACCGAGCCCCGGTTCGACGACTCCGTGCAGCACTATGGCGATCCGAGCACCGGCACGCTGTCCGCCCGCGACCCCGTCACCAAGGCCGCGCTGGCGGCACTGCACCGGCGCTGGCCGTGGACGCTGTCGCGGCGGGAGTTGATCGACGAGGTACGCGCCCAACTCCCCGCCGGCAGCGAGGCGCCGCCGGTCGAATCGAGGGTCGACGATCTGCTCGAGGGGTTGATCGGTCATGGCCATGCGCGGGTCCGGCTCGAACCGGTGGCGCCGACGTCGGAGGCCGGCTCGATCCGCCTGAACGAACCGGCTCGGCTGATGGCCGAGCTGACCGCCCCGCTCGCCGAGGCGTTCGTCGTCAATCCCTGGCACGAGACCATGCCGTTGGAGCCGCTGGACCGCTACCTGCTACCGCTGTTGGATGGCAGCCGGGATCGCGACGAACTCGTCGACGCCTTGGTGAACGTGTTCGGCGAGAACAGGATTCGCATCGAGCTCGACGACGAGCAGGAGTCCGACCCCGACACCGTTCGGGCAGTCCTGACCCAGGAGGTCGACGGACTGCCCGAACGGCTGGCCGAGCTGAGACTGCTCCGCGTGTCCGATCCGCCGCCTTAGGGGGCGGGGTCTGGTGGTGGGGGCAGGATGAGTCCCGGTGGTGGGGTGGGCCCGTCGGCGGGGTCGGGCAGGTAGTCCACCAGTCCCGGCGGGATCACCGTGCCCGGGGGCGGTGCGGTACCGGGCAGCGGCTCACCCAACTGCTGACGCGGCGCCTGACCCAACCCGCCATAGGTGCGACCCGCCCGCTGCAGATCGATCCACCGACCGAACCACGTCCCCTTGCGCACGTCGTCGTTCTCCGCACCCGGAGCCACCCCGAACTGGGTGCCCTGCCCCGGTGCGGAGGGCACGTCGTTGAGTTCCTGTGCGCCATAGGCATTGTTGAACACGTTCAGGTTCGGCACCGTCCCGAGCTGACCGTTGGGCGCCTCGGGCACCGGGTTCTGCCCCAGCACGCTGGCCGCGTCCAGTCCCACCACCTGGGGTGCGCCCAACGCCCCCGGCACCCCGGGTTGCCCGCGCTGCGCCAGCATGTCCAGGCCCTGGGCACCCAGGGGCGTCCCCACCAACGGCAACACCGGACCCTGATCCGGGGCCGGCGGCGGCGGATCCCCCGGCGCCGGTGGCGGCGGGGGTGGGCCGTCGTCGGCGACGGCGGTCGCCGGGAAGGCGAGCGCCGCGCCCACGGCCAGCACCCCAAACGCCGAAGCGGCGAACCGATTGCGATCCATCACGCCCCGGCCCTAGACCGACTTGGTGACGCCGTAGTAGGCCACCACGTCATCGGTGTCGGTGGTCGAACTGGTCAACGTGGCATAGGACCGCAGGAACGACTGACCCACGCACCCATCGACCTTGATGTGAGTGTCCTTCAACGTCACCCGCGCCGGGGCGGCCTTGAACGACTTCTTGTCCACCGTCACCGTGGACACCGAACCCGGCTTCGGGTGGATCTCGATGGTCCCCGACAACGGGAACTGCACGCTGCCCAACCCGATGCCGGTCAACCCGCCCGCCGCGGCGCTCCCGGTGAAGCCCAGACCCACCGTCACACCGGCCTGCCCGATCAACCGCAACTGACCCAGCTCGATGCCACACCCGATCTGATAGCCCGCCTCCAACGTGCCCCCGGAGAGCTTGGTCTTGCCCGACCCGGTCACCGTGCCGGTGAACGTGCCACCCACCAGGTACTCCCGCGAGGACAACGCCGTGGTCAACGGCGCCACCGGCAACTCGGTCTCATTGGTCGCCGCCACCGTCAACACCCACCCGTCCGGCGTGGTCACCACCCCCGGCGGCGAGGACGCCACCACACCGTCATCCGGCGGCGGCGGACCCGGATCAGCAGCAGGCACCACCGCCGGATCCGGATCAGCGGGCGGATCGGCGAGCGCCACCGGCGCCGCACCCATCGAGGTGAGCATGCAAGCCGAGGCCAGCAGGGCGACACGATTCAACATGGCAAAGCCTTTCACGAAATAGGGGACGGCTGGCTGCTAGACGGACTTGGTGACGCCGAGGTAGGTGATGACGTCGTCGGTGTTGTCGGTCGAACTCGTCAGCGTCGCGTACGAGCGGATGAACGACTGACCGGCGCAGGTGTCGGTCTTGACCCGCACCCCGGTCAGGGTGATGCGTGTCGACGTTCCCTTGAAGGACTTCTTGTCCAGCGCGACCGTGGTCACCGTGCCCGGCTTGAGGTAGACCTTGCCCTGCAAGCTGATGCCCGCGCTGAACGACGGCAGGAAGCCGGCCGCGAGACCCGGGGTGACGGCGGCACCCGGGTTGATCTCCTCCTCGTCGGAGATGATGCCGCAACCGATTTGCTCGCCGGCCTCCAGCGAACCACCGGCCAACTTCGTCTTGCCGCCGCCGGTGATCGTGCCGGTGAACGTTCCCGAGATCAGGTACTCCCGCGAGGAGATCGCCGTCGTCAGCGGTGCGACCGGCAGCTGAGTCTCGTTGCTGCCCACCACGCTGAGGTGCCACCCGTCGGGGGTGTCCAGGATCCCGGGCGCCGCCGAGGGCACCGCGCCGGTGTCCACCGGAGGAGGCGGCGGGCCTGCCGGATCGGCGGCGGGCTGGATCGCCGGGTCCGGGGCCGGCGGATCGGCCAACGCCACCGGCGCCGTGCCAACGGGTATCGCAATGCAGACAGCTGCCAGCGTCGCAAAACGGTTCAACATGATTGAATCGGCGCCTCTCGTGATCGAAACCCAGCGGATCCATCGGATCTGTCGCGGTGGAGCATCCAATGGCTGGGTAGCCACCGGGTGAACGGAAGGCCAACGATCCGCGCCCCGTTCGCATCCAATGCGCGCAGCCGTGATCCCTTCGACATCGACGGTGACCTGCCGGTGCGTGGACTCCGCGAGCAGCGACCAGGTCGTTGCTGAGAAACTCCTCTACGGATGCCGGGGGTTGGCCCGGCGTTCACCTTCCGGCTACCCGACTGCCACAGGGTGGACGGGCATCGTGTCGCGGAGTGCGTAGCGCCGCCGTCCGGCATCGGCGTTGGAATCGCTGCCGCCGGTGCGCGGAGGTAGCCTCCTGCTAGCCAGAACAGCATCACGAAAGAGGACATCTTGAGGGCATCCCACACCTGTGCACGGGCGCTGGCGGCGTCGCTGATCGCCCTCGGCCTCGGAAGTGCTTTTCTGCCAACGGCTTTCGCCGACGACGGCGATGGCACCGACCCGGGCAGCCCCGTTCAGGTCGCCGCGGCCCCGGAGTCCGACGACGCCCATCCCGCCGCGGTGACGGCGTGCGGCAACTTCGCTCAGGCGCTCGACGGTGCCCAGCAGTACTACGGCGACTTCGCCGATTCCTTCGAGGGGTCTGACTACAACGATCCCGCGGTGCAGGCCAGCAACGAGACGGGTCGGGCCGGCCTGCGCCAGGCGGCCGATGTGGCGACGGACGCGGCGAATACGCCCGACCTCGACCCGAGCATCGCCGATCCGATGCGGTCGTGGTCCGGGGCCGCCACCAGGCTCCTCATCAAGATGGCCGTGCACATTCCGGGCAACAGCCTCGATACCTCGGTCGCCGAGATGAACAACGACGCCACCCACGCTCAGCAAGCCTGTGCGGCGGCAGGCACGCATGCCTGACGCGTGGTGAGGCGCCTCGCCCTCGCCGCAGTCGGCCTCGCCCTCGTGGTGGCGGGCTGCTCGTCGGCCAAGCAGGCGGCCGCGCCGTCGGGACCGCCGCCCCTGGTGGGCGCGAACGCCCTCGACGCCGCACTCCTGACCCCTGGCGACGTGAACACGATCATGGGCACCACCGGGATGGTCGCCCATCCTCGCGTCGACTCCATGAGCGATCACCGCAACCTGCTGCCCAACCTCAACTGTCTCGGCATCTGGCAGGTGGACGAGGCCGGGGTCTACGGCAAGGACGGCTGGATCGCGCTGCGCCAGGAACTGCTGCGCGCGCCCGACTCCGACGCCTGGCGCACGCTCGTGGTGCAGTCGGTCGTCAACTATCCCTCGACGGACGCCGCGCGCGAGTTCTTCGACCAGTCCGCGGATCGCTGGTCGAAGTGCACCAACCACAACGTCAACATCACGCTCAACGACAGGCCGCTGCCCAAGTGGCGCAGTGGCGAGCTGACGAAGAGCGACACCCAGCTGTCGATACCGTTCACCCGTGGCAACCCCGGCGGAGTGGACTCCTGCCAGCGCGCGCTCGGGGTGCAGGACAACGTCGTCATCGACGTGCAGGCCTGCACGCGGGATGGGTCCATCGGGACGCAGGCGGCCACGGTCGCCAACCGCATCGCGGCCGGGCTGCCACACTGATCAGCCTGCGATGATGCGCTGAATCTGTACGTTGTATAAGATTCTTAAGAGCCGCTCAGCCGCTGCGGGATCTCACCCGTCCAGCGCGCGCGGCGACCCGAATGGCAGGTCCAGCAAGTGGCCGAACACTCATGTAGTGAAGTGAGGTTCTCGCATGCGCACACCCGACGCATCCCACCTGGCCGGCCTACGGACCGGCAACGGCTTTCCCAACGTCGTCGTCACCGGCATCGCCATGACGACGTCACTGGCGACGAGCGCCGAAGACACCTGGAAGGCCCTGCTCGACGGGCAGAGCGGCATCCGCACGCTCGACGATCCCTTCGTCGAGCAGTACAAGCTTCCGGTGCGCATCGGCGGACACCTGCTGGAGGACTTCGACGAGGCGCTGACCCGGGTCGAGAACCGTCGCCTTGGCTACGTCCAGAAGATGGCCACGGTGCTGGGCAGGCGGGTGTGGGAGAACGCCGGCAACCCCGAGGTCGACACCAACCGGCTGACGGTGTCGATCGGCACCGGCCTGGGGGCGACCGAGCAGCTCGTCTTCGCCTATGACGGCATGCGCGAGCGCGGCATCACCGCGGTGTCACCGCTGGCCGTGCAGATGTACATGCCGAACGGGCCGGCAGCGGCCGTCGGTCTGGAGCGACGTGCCAAGGGCGGGGTCATCACCCCGGTGTCGGCGTGTGCGTCGGGTTCGGAGGGCATCGCGCAGGCGTGGCGCCAGATCGTCCTCGGCGAAGCCGACATCGCGATCTGCGGTGGTGTCGAGAACAGGATCGAGGCGGTGCCGATCGCGGCGTTCGCCCAGATGCGCATCGTGATGTCGACGACGAACGACGATCCCGCGGGCGCGTGTCGGCCGTTCGACCGCGACCGCAACGGCTTCGTGTTCGGCGAGGGCGGCGCCCTCATGGTCATCGAGACCGAGGAGCACGCCAAGGCCCGCGGCGCCCACATCCTGGGTCGCCTCATGGGCGCCAGCATCACCTCCGACGGCTACCACATCGTCGCTCCCGACCCGAATGGCGAACGCGCCGCGCACGCCATGACCCGCGCCATCGAACTGGCGGGACTGACCCCCGGCGACATCGACCACGTCAATGCCCACGCCACCGCCACCAAGGTCGGCGACGTGGCGGAGGGGCACGCGATCAACCGCGCCGTCGGCAACTCCGCGGCGGTCTATGCGCCCAAGTCGGCGCTGGGCCACTCGGTCGGGTCCTCCGGCGCGGTGGAGTCGATCATCACGCTGCTCTCGCTGCGCGACGGCATCATCCCACCCACGCTCAACCTGAAGAACCTCGATCCCGAGGTGGACCTGGACGTGGTCGCCGGCGAGCCGCGGACCGGAGACTTCGAGTACGCGATCAGCAACTCGTTCGGCTTCGGCGGCCACAACGTGGCGCTAGCCTTCGGAAGGTACTGACCGACAACCCGATTCGGGTCACCAACCGCGCGGTGGCACCGCACACCGACGATGGAGGCGACCCATGACGGACGACCACCCCACCAGCCACGCTCAGCTGTTCGACCTGACGGGGAAGTACGCGCTCGTCACCGGCGGCACCAGGGGCATCGGCATGATGATGGCGCGCGGGCTGCTGCAGGCCGGTGCCCGCGTCGTCATCAGCTCGCGCAAGGCCGATGCCTGTGCCGCCGCGCAGGAGCAGCTCGCGCCGTTCGGTGACGTCCGCGCGATCCCCGCCGACCTGTCGACGCACGACGAGTGCCGACGGCTCGCCGACCTCGTCACCGCCGACTCCGACGGCCTGCACATCCTGGTGAACAACGCGGGCGCCACCTGGGGCGAGCCGCTCGAGACGTTCCCGGATTCCGCGTGGGACAAGGTGATCGACCTGAACCTGAAGTCCCCGTTCTGGCTCGTGCAGGCGCTGCTGCCTGCGCTGCGCGCCGCGGGCACGGCCGACGACCCCGCCCGCGTCATCAACGTCGGCAGCATCGACGGCATCCACGTCAGCAAGCTGCCGGTGTACTCCTATGCCAGTAGCAAGGCGGGGCTGCACCAGCTGACCCGCATGCTCGCCCGCGAGCTGGGGCCGCAGCACGTCACGGTGAATGTCGTTGCGCCAGGCCCCTTTCCGTCCAAGATGATGGCGGCGACACTTGAGACGTTCGGCGATGCGATCGCCGCGTCGGCGCCGCTGCGCCGGATCGGCCGCGACGACGACATGGCCGGCATCGCGGTGTTCCTGGCGAGCCGCGCCGGCGCCTATCTCACCGGAACGGTCATCCCCGTCGACGGTGGCATCGCGACGACGGCGTCCGGCTAGCCACCCGCGCCATGGTCACCAGCGAACGGCGCGACGGCGTCGACCTGACGAACCTCGACGAGCCGCTGACCGAGGACGCGGGCGCGACCAAGCGCGATCTGGTGGACTATCTGGACGCCGTCGGCGATCGGCTGCTGCCGTGTCTGACCGGTCGTCCGCTGACCGTGCTGCGGGTGTTGCGCGGACGCGCACCCTTCATGCAGAAGAACGTGCCCAAGTACGCGCCCGACTGGCTGCGGACGGCGACCATCTGGGCCGAGGCGTCGCACCGCGAGGTGCACTACGCCCTGTGCGACGACCGCAGGACGCTGCTGTGGCTGGCCAATCAGCGGGCCGTCGAATACCACCCGACGCTCGGCCGCGCCGACGACGTCTACCGCCCGACGCACCTGATCCTCGACCTCGACCCGCCGGGCGACGACGACTTCGCGGCGGTGGTCGCGGTCGCCCACCTGGTGCGGCGGGCACTGTCCGACAGCGGGCTCGCCGGTGCCGTGAAGACCAGTGGTGCCAAGGGAATTCACGTCTTCGTCCCGATCGACGACGGGGCGCCGGTCGAGGACGTCGCCGCCGCCACCCGAGCGCTGGCGGCCCGCGCGGAGGCGCTCGACCCCGACCTCGCCACCACCGAGTTCATCGTCGAGGACCGCGGCGGCAAGGTGTTCGTGGACTCCACGCGCGCCGGTGGCGCGACCGTCGCGGCGGCCTACAGCCCGCGGCTGCGGCCCGGTCTGCCGGTGTCGTTCCCGCTGGAGTGGTCCGACCTCGACCGCGTCGACCCGCGCGACTTCACCGTGCACACCGCGCTGGACGCCCTCTCCGGCCGCGACCCCTGGGCCGCCACGATGCCGACGCCGCAGTCACTGCCCCGCGACCTCGTCGCCCAGGGGCACACCATCCCGGTCGCCCGCGTGGCCGCGATGCACGAGGGCAAGCGGCGCGCGCGGGCGAGACGCGATCAGTCGGCGACGTAGTACAGCCGCTTGTTGACGAACTCGTCCATCCCCAGCGGACCGAGTTCGCGTCCGAAGCCGCTGCGCTTGACGCCGCCGAAGGGCACCTCCTGGCCCTCGTTGGCCGGGGTGTTGACGTTGGACATGCCCGACTCGAGGCGCCGCGCGATCTTTTCCGCCCGCTGGGTGTCGGTGCTGAACACCGCGCCGCCGAGACCGTAGTCGGAGTCGTTGGCGAGGGTGAGTGCCTCGTCGTCGCTGCCGACCGAGTAGACCACCGCGACGGGGCCGAACAGTTCCTCGCGGTAGGCCCGCATCTCGGGGGTGACACCGGTCAGCACCGCGGGCGAGTAGTAGGCCGCGGGCCCGTCGACGAGCTCGCCGCCGGCGTGCAGCGTCGCGCCCTTGGAGACGGCGTCCTGCACCTGCTCGTGCAGCGTCTCCGCGGCCCGGCGCGACGACAGCGGCGCGAAGGTCCCCTCGGCGGCCTCCGCCGGATCGCCCGCCTTCAGGTTCTTGGCCCGCTCGACGAGCCGCTCGACGAAACCGTCGAAGATGTCGCTGCTGACGATCATCCGCTTGTTCGAGTTGCAGGCCTGGCCGGTGTTGCCAATCCTGGTGTCCCAGGCCAAGTCTGCCGAGGCCTTCACGTCGTCGCTGTCGAGTACGACGTAGGCGTCGGACCCGCCGAGCTCCAGCACGCACTTCTTGAGGTTGCGCCCCGCGATCGACGCCACGACCGATCCGGCCCGCTCGGAACCGGTCAGCGAGACGCCGACGATGCGGCGGTCACCGATGATGCCCTCGATCTGCTCGTAGGACGCGAACAGGTTCTGGTAGACGCCCCGCGGGACGCCCGCCTCGTCCATCAGCTCCTGGACGGCGAGCGCCGACTTCGGCACCGACTCGGCGTGCTTGAGCACGATGGTGTTGCCCAGCACCAGGTTTGGCGCCGCGAACCGCGCGATCTGGTAGAAGGGGTAGTTCCACGGCATGATGCCCAGCAGCGGCCCGATCGGTAGCTTCTGCACGAACGCCTTGCCCGGGGAGAACGTCTTGATCTCCTGATCGGCGGCCAGACCGGGGCCCTCGGTGGCGAAGTAGTCGAAGATGTCGCCGCAGAAGTCTGCCTCGTCGACGGCTTCGGGCAGCGGCTTGCCCATCTCTTCGGTCGCGATCGCACCCAGTCGTGAGGAGTGCTCCTTGAACAGCTCGCCCACGCGCTTGACGATCTTGGCCCGCTCGGTGATCGGCAGGTCCCGCCACGAGCGGTACGCCTCGTCGGACGAGGCGAGGATGGCTTCGACCTCCGCGTCGGTGGCGAAGTCGAACGACTCCCCCGGCTCACCGGTGGCGGGGTTGACCACCTGATACCTGGGCTGGGTCGAAACGGTCGCGGTCATGTGGGACCTTCCTGTGGCGGGTGTACGTCCCCAATCTAGTCATCCCGCAATGCGGTGGCAGCGCTTTGTCGTGTCGATCCGGCTCGGGCCGACGACGGCGAACTACGCTCGGCCGATGACGGGTCGGCAGCCGTGACGTCGAGCGCACCCGCACTCGACCTGCTGGTCCGGGTGGGGCTGGCCCTGCTGCTGGGCGTGCTGATCGGCGTCGAACGCCAGTGGCGAGCGCGCATGGCGGGCCTGCAGACCATGGCACTGGTCAGCATGGGCGCCGCACTGTTCCTCATCCTCGGCGCCTACTCGTTCCACGGCGACGGCGATCCCACCCGGGTCGCGGCCCAAATCGTCTCCGGCATCGGCTTTCTCGGCGCGGGCGTCATCATGAAGCAGGGCTCCTCGGTGACGGGCCTGAACACCGCCGCGACGCTGTGGGCCGCCGCGGCCGTGGGCGCACTCGCCGGAGCCTGGATGTGGCGGGAAGCCGTCACCGGGGCGATCGTCATCGTCACCGCCAACGGCCTGCTGTTCCCCCTGGCCTCGCGGATGGATCGCGCCCGGCTGTGGGGTGGGCGCGAGACCCATGCCGCCGACTACCTCGTCGAACTGCGCTGCGCCGACGACGCGGAGGCCCGTGTCCGAGCCGCCATTACCGGCGTGGTCAAAACCGCGGGCCTGCAACTGAATTCGCTGCGCTCGGAGACCACCAACGGGCTCGGCGAGGTGGTGGTGCGCGCCGAACTGTCGGCCGTCACCCGCGATGACGCCGCGCTCGAGGACGCGTTTCAGCCCGTGAACGCCGAACCCGGGGTCACGTCGTTCCTCTGGTCGGCCGAGGCGCCCCGGTCCGGCCGCTGAGCCCGGGCCGACCACGCGAACGCGAGGCAGGCCGTGGTGATCGACGTGCCCATCACGATGGCCAGCGGTACGGCGGTGTGTTCACCGCCGATGCCGACGAGCGGTGACACCAGCGCGCCGAGCCCGAACTGCAGCGCGCCGAGCACCGCCGAGGCCGATCCGGCGCCGTGGCTGACGGCGCCCAGAGCGAGCGCGGTGACGTTGCCGAACACCAGGCCGAGGCTGGCGACCGCCACCCACAGCGGGATGGCGAGCAGCCAGGCGGGCGCACCGGTCGCCACGATGATCCCGATCGCGGTCGTGGCCGCCAGGCACAGCGCGAGCCCGGACGCCGCGAGCGTGCGGACCGGTCGGCGACCGGCGAGGCGGGCCGATACGGCACTCATCCCGACGAGCCCAAGGGCGTTGGCGGCGAACGCCACTCCGTACTGGACCTGGGTGCAGCCCATCATCACCTGGTAGACGAACGGCGACGCCGAGATGTAGGCCATCATCGTCGCGAAGGCGAAGGCGAACGCCAGTGCGCTGCCCGCGAAGCCTCGCGACGCGAGCGCGCGCAGCGTGGAGGGCGACGACCGGCGGGCGGTTCGGGCGGCGGCTCGGCGAGCCGCGGTGTGGGTCTCGCGGACCACCGTCACCACGCCCACGAACATCGCCGCGACCAGACCGAAGACCACCCACAGCACACCCCGCCAGCCGAGGGGGGCGACGAGGAGGCTGCCGAGTACCGGTGCGATGACGGGCGCCGCGCCTCCGACGATCATCATCAGGCTGAACGCCCGGGCGGCGGCGGCGCCGACCGCGAGGTCGGAGATGACCGCCCTGCCGATGACCATGCCCGCCGCGCCCGTGATGCCCTGCGCGAACCGGGCGGCGACGAGCACCTCGACCGTCGGCGCCAGCGCGGTGGCGGCACTGGCCGCCAGGCACAGCAGCGACCCGACGACCAGGGGCGGCAGCCGTCCGAACCGGTCGGACAGTGGGCCGAACACCAACTGCCCGAGGGCGATTCCCACCAGGAAGGCGGTCAGCGTCAGCTGGATCGAGGTCGCCGTGGCCCCGAGGTCGGTGGTCATGAGCGGAAACGCGGACAGGTAGAGGTCGGTGGCGAACGGGGCGACGGCCGACAGCAGCGCCAGGACGATCAGGAGCGGTCCGCGCACGGCGGACGTGCGCTGCGGCGGGTCGGCGAGACGCTCCATGGCCTCGGCATCGTCGTCGACGAAATTGCTGTGCGTATCCAACGTGAATCCTCAGTTAGCTATTTTTCGATAACTATATCTTCATAGCTAGCTGCGGTAAAGTCGAGGCCATGAACCGCTCCGCCGTCACCGAGACGGCACTGGCCGACTTCGCCGATGCGATCATGGGCGCCGCCCGCGTCATCCGTTCGTGGGACCAGGCCTCCGACACCGTCGTTCCGCTGTCGGTGACCGAGGCCGCCGTGCTCGAATACGTCGACCGCCATCCGGGCTGCCGGCCCAGCGACGTCGCCCACGACATGCGCATGCGCACCAGCAATTTCAGCGCCGCCCTGCGCGCGCTGGAGAAGCACGAATTCGTGGAGCGCCGCAGCGATCCCTCCGACGGACGCACCGTCAACCTCTACGTCACCGCGCTGGCCGCCCGCGACATCGCCGTCGTCCGCGGCCGGCGGGCCGCGCTGCTGGCCGACGCGCTCGGCCCCGACCCCGCGGGCCTCGACGCCGCCAGGGCGCTGCTCGACCGCCTCAGGCAGACCTAGCGACGCTCATCGCGCCATCGCGGCGACGATCTGGTCGTGGGTGAACGGCATGCTCCGCACCCGGACGCCGATCGCGTCGTGGATCGCGTTGGCGATGGCGCCTGCGGTCGGCCCCTGTGCGGTCTCGCGGACGCCGAGTGACGGGTGGCCGTCATGGGGCAGCAGTTCCACGTCGACGGCGGGCACCTCGGAGAAGCGCAGGATCGGATAGGTCTCCCACGTGTCGCTGACGACGTCGCGGTCGTCGAACCGGACGCGTTCCTTCAGCGCCCAGCTCGTCGCCTGGATGGCGCCGCCCTCGACCTGGTTCGCCGCGCCGTCGGGATTGATCACCAGCCCGGCGTCGACGGCGATGGTCAACCGGCGGACCCGCACCCGGGTGGTCGCCTCCACCTCGGCGACCACGGCGCAGTAGGCGCTGCTGTTCTTGTAGCGGGCGTAGCCGAATCCGCGCCCGACCGCATCCCCGGTCAGCGGTGTGCCCCATCCGGAGCGAGCTGCCGCAGCCTCGACCACCGCGCGCCCCCGCTCGTCGTCCAGGTGGGCGAGACGATATTCGACGGGGTCGCGGCCCGCCGCCACGGCGAGCTCGTCCATGAAGGACTCGATCGCGAAGACGTTGACGAACGCACCGAGCGAGCGCAGCGCCGAGGTCCGCAGCGGCATGACCGTTAGCCGGTGGTTCACGACGCGGAAGCAGGGAAATGCGTACCCGGGCACCAGATTTCGGCTCGCACCGCCGCCGTGGGCCAGCGGCGGTTCGCCTGCCGCGGCGATCGGCTCGCCACCCTCGCGGTGACTGGCCGCGAGCAGGCCGACGGTCGCGACGAAGCCGGGTCGCGTGACGTGCCCGTTGCCCCAGACGTCGTGGCGCCACGACGTCACCGCGCCGTCGTCGTCGACCTCCGCGGCGATCCTGACCGCGGCGGCGGGACCGAAGGGCGCCCAGCCGAGTTCGTCGGGCCGCGACCACACCACCTGTACCGGGCGTCCGGGGACCGCCTGCGCCAGCAGTGCCGCATCGAGGGCGACGTCGTCGGCGCCGTTGTGGCCGTAGCAGCCCGCCCCCTCGACGTGCTGAACCGAGATGCTGGCCTCGTCGATCCCCAACGCCCGCGCCAACTCTCGGCGCAGCACGTATACGCCCTGACTCTGGGTCCACACGTGCAGGCGCGAGGCGCCGTCGGCAACATCATTCACCGCGGTCGCGCTGGACGGTCCCAGTGACGCGTGCGCCAGATAGGGCCGGTCGTAGCGCGCTTCGTGAAAACCCTTGCCGGAGGCAGGGTCTGGATCGTCTGAACCGGTCTCGGCGACGACGGTGGTCTCGGCGGGCGCCGTGGTCAGGAAGTCGACGAGGCGCGTCTCGTCGGGCAGCGACGCCTGCTCGCGCCACCGCGCACCGGCGCGCAACCGCTCCACCGCGACCAGCACCACCTCCTCGCGGTCGGCCACGACGCCGAGGAAGTCGCCGTCGCGGACGACCGCCATCACGCCGGGAAGCGCGCGGGTCGGCGCCTCGTCCACCGACAGCAGCGTCGCCCCGCGCGACGGGGGCCGCACCACGCGGCCGTACGCCATGCCGGGCAGGGCGAGGTCGTGCACGAAACGCGCTCGCGGAGCGAGCTTGTCGGGCAGGTCGACGCGCGGAGCGTCGGTGCCGACGATCCGGTAGGACGACACCGGCTTCGTCGGGGCGAGCCCGGTCACGGGCCGGTCGAGGAGACCGTCCCCGGCGAGCTCGGGATAGGTCAGTCGGCGGCCGTCCGGCGCCGACACCGCGCCGTCGGCGGCCACGAGCAGGTCTCCGGGCAGGCCCCACCGGTGCGCGGCCGCCTCGATCAGCAGCGCGCGGGCCTCGGCGGCCGCCATCCGGACGGCGGCCCCGGAGTGCTGGATCGACAGGCTGCCCGCGGTGTACCCCTCGTCGGGGCTCGAGCCGGTCGACGTGGCCACCGCGCGCATCCGGTCGAGACCGACGTCGAGCTCCTCGGCGGCGATCTGGATCAGCGCCGTCGACACACCCTGTCCGAGTTCGACCTTGCCAGAACGCAATTCGATCGAGCCATCGGGCAGCACCGTCAGCCAGTCGCTCACCCGGGGATTGGCCAGAATGGAGGGCGGCAGGTCCCTGCCGAGCTCGAGGGTCATCGTCGGCCACCCGCCCGCAGCGCCGCGGCGGCCGACAGCACCGCCCGCACGATCCGGTTGTGCGCACCGCACCGGCACAGGTTGTCGTCGAGCGCCTCGCGCACCTCGTCGTCCGTCGGGTCGGGGTTGCGGTCCAGCAGCGCCGCGGCCGAGACGACGATCCCGGACGTGCAGTACCCGCACTGCGCGGCCTGGCCCGCCACGATGGCCTGCGCGACGGGATGCGGCCGCCCCGGGGGACTCAGCCCCTCGACCGTGACGACCTTGCGCTCCCCCACCGCGCCGACCGGGGTGTCGCAGGAGTAGGTCGGGCGCCCGTCGATGAGCACCAGGCACGATCCGCACAGCGCCAGCCCGCAACCGAACCGCGTGCCGGTCAGGCCGAGATGGTTGCGCAGCACGTACAGCAGGTCGGTGTCCGGCTCGGTGGTGACCACCGCGCGGTGGCCGTTCACCGAGATCGCCACCGGCGCCGGTTCGTCGCTCATCGGCGGTTCCTGGTCCTCGTGGGCGTGCGCACCGTTCCATCGTCCCCGCGTTCGCGTCGCTGGGCCACCGCCCGTCCGCCGACGAAGTCCAGGAACGCGGCGGCGCTCGGCGCCAGCGGCCGATCCGCCGCCCAGACCAGCCCGATGCGCCGCTCGGCGGCCGGGCGCAGCGCGATCTCGACGGCGTCTGGCGACGGCCCGGGATCGGCGGGGGGCACGACGGCCACGCCGAGGCCCGCGGCGACCAGCCCGCGCACCGTGTCGACCTCCTCGCCCTCGAACGCCAGGGCGGGCGTGAAGCCGGCCGCGCCGGCGAGCTCGTCGACGATTGCCCGCAACCCGTAGCCGGGCTTCATGCCGATGAACTGTTCGTCGGCCAGCTCGGCCATCCGGACGTAGGACCGTCCGGCCAGCGGGTGCTCGGCGGGGACCAGCACGACGAGGTGCTGGGTGTCCAGGACGAGCACGCCGAACTCGTCCGACGCCGGCAGGGGTGCGGTCATCGCCAGGTCGGCGCGGCCGTGCCGGACGTGGTCGAGCAGGTCTTCGTGGGCGCCCTGCACCAGCGTGAACCGCACCCGCGGATGCTTCCGACGGAACGCGCGCAGCTGGTCGGGCACGCGGCGCTCGCCCATGGTGTGCAGGAACGCCAGCACCACGCGGCCGCGTTCGGGGTCGGCCTCCTGCTCGGCCTGCCGCAGACCCGCGGACAGCTCGGCCATCGCCCGGCCCGCGGCGTCGGCGAGGCAGGCGCCGGCCGGGGTGAGCCGCACCCGGCGGCCATCGGGGACGAGCAGCGGGGTGCCCAGCGCCTCGGACAGGGCGGCCAGCCAGCGGCTCGCGGTCGGCTGCGGCACGCCCGCGGCCGCCGCGGCCCTGGTCAGGTTGCCGTCCGCGGCCAGCGCGGACAGCAGCGCAACCCGCGGCGCCAGCCGGGTCAACGGTGTCGGCTCGCCCACATCGGCCACCGCGCCCTCCCCTCTCGTCGCTGGTCGGACCACATCCATTCACCAACGAATCGATTTCTGATCCTAGCTGCATTGGACGCATCAATCGCGACGGTCCTAGCGTCGATCCGTGACCGTCATCGCCCACCCGGACGCCGCCCACCGCCGCGGCTCACCCGCGTTCCGCCGCATCACCGTCGCGCTGTTCTGCGCCGGGCTGTCCACGTTCACCGCCCTGTACGCCGTGCAGGCCGTCCTGCCGGCGCTCAGTACGTCGTTCGGCCTGTCCCCCACCGAGGCCAGCCTCGCGGTGTCCGTCGCGACCGGCGCGCTGGCGATCGGCGTGCTGCCGCTCACCGCGCTGTCCGACATCGTCGGGCGCACCACGGTCATGACCGTCTCGCTGTTCAGCAGCGCGGCCCTGTCGGTGCTGGTCGCGCTGAGCCCCAACTTCACGGTGCTGCTGGTGCTACGCGTCGCGGAAGGCGTGGCGCTGGCCGGCATTCAGGCCGTCGCGATGTCCTACCTGGCCGAGGAACTGCATCGCGAGTCGCTCGGCTCGGCGATGGGGCTCTACGTCGCGGGCACCGGACTGGGTGGCATGACGGGGCGGCTGGTGGGCGCCCTCGTCGACGACGTCGCGGGCTGGCGCTGGGCGCTGGGCACCACCGCGCTGATAACCCTTTTGTGCGCCATCGCCTTTCGCGTCACGATCGTGGCGTCGGCGCGCTTTCAGCCGCGGCCGCCGCGGGTCCGCGAACTCGCCGGCTCCATCGGCCGCGCCCTGACCGATCTCGGACTGCTCGGGCTGTTCGCGGCCGGCTTCCTGCTGATGAGCTGCTTCGTCACGGTCTACAACTTCCTCGGCTACCGGCTGCTCGGACCGGGCTTCGCGCTGTCGGGCACCGTGGTGGGCCTCGTCTTCGGGGTGTACCTCGCCGGCGTGATCTCCTCGGCGTTCATCGGCCGGATGGTCGACCGCTTCGGCCGGCCGTCCATGCTGATCGTCACGGCGGCGACCACCCTGGCGGGAATCCTGTTGTTGGGCATGGGAAGTCTGGCCGCGGTGATCGTCGGGCTGATCGTCACCACGGGCGGGTTCTTCGCCGCGCACTCGGTCGCCAGCAGCTGGGTCAGCGCCCGGTCCGCCGTGCTGCACGTGCAGGGCTCCTCGGTGTACGTGCTGTTCTACTACCTCGGTTCCAGCGTCGGCGGCACCGTGGGCGGACTGGTGTTCTCGGCGCACGGCTGGACGGGCGTCACCTACTACACGGCCGCCCTGGTGGCCACCGTCCTCGTCGTCGCCGTCCTGCTGCGCGGACTGCTCGGCCGACGAGCGACCGCGACCGCCTGACCCCGCCTGCCAGACTGGTCGCATGGTCGACACCCTCCACGACACCGATCGCCGCGGCTTCGCCAGCGACAACTACGCGGGCGTGCACCCGGAGGTGCTGCAGGCGCTCGCGGCGGCCAACGGCGGTCATCAAGCCGCCTATGGAGCGGACGCCTACACCGCGCGGCTGCGGGAGTTCGTCGTCGCCGAATTCGGTGCTGCCGCAGAGGTGTATCCCGTCTTCAACGGCACCGGCGCCAACGTCGTCGCCCTCACCGCGGCGCTGCCCCGCTGGGGTGCGGTGATCACGACGGCGACGGCGCACGTCCACAACGACGAGGGCGGTGCCCCCGAGCGGGTCAGCGGACTCAAGCTGCTCGTGGTGGCGAGCCCCGACGGCAAGCTCACCCCAGAGCTGATCGCGACGCAAGCATGGGGCTGGGGCGACGAGCACCGCGCGCAGCCGCTGGCGGTCAGCATCACTCAGAGCACCGAACTGGGCACGCTGTACACCCCCGCCGAGGTGCGCGCGATCGCCGACTTCGCGCACGACCGCGGGATGGCGGTGCACATGGACGGTGCCCGCATCTGGAATGCCGCAGCCGCCCTTGGCGTCTCGCTGGGCGAGTTCACCTCGGCGGCGGGCGTCGACGTCCTCACCCTCGGCGGCACGAAGAACGGACTGCTCGGCGCGGAGGCCATCGTCGTGATCGATCCCCAGCGCGTGACCGGGCTGCACTACCTGCGCAAGCTCAGCATGCAGCTCGCCAGCAAGATGCGGTTCCTCAGCGCCCAGCTGGTGACCCTCTTCGAGGACGACCTCGGCCTGCGCTCGGCCGCCACCGCGAACGCCATGGCCACCCGTCTGCGGCGCGCGCTCGACGACGGTGTCGCGACGGGCGACATCGCCCACCTGTCGTTCAGCCAGCCGACGCAGGCCAACGCCGTCTTCGCGACGCTGCCCAACGCGGCCGCCGACCGCATCAGGGAGCGGGTGCGGTTCTACGACTGGGACCGTGCCGCGGGTCAGGTGCGCTGGATGTGCGCCTGGGACACCACCGAGGCCGACGTCGACGGGTTCGTCACCGCGATCCGCGAGGAACTCGCCCGCGAGGGCTGAGCCGAGGGTGACCGGCGCGGCAGCGTCACGGTGAACGTGCTGCCGGTGCCAGGGCCGTCGCTGTCGGCGGTGATGCTGCCACCGTGCCCGTCGACGAGGGCCTTGGCGATCGCTAGGCCGATGCCCGCGCCGCCATGGCCGCGATCCCGGGCCGCGTCGACGCGGTAGAACCGGTCGAAGACCCACGCCAGATGCTCGGCCGGGATGCCGTCCCCGGTGTCGGACACCGTGACCACGACGTCGTCGTCGGTGGCGCGCGCGGCGACCACGACGGAGCCCCCGCTCGGGGTGTGGCGCAGCGCGTTGTCGAGCAGGTTGGTGAAGACCTGCCCCAGCCGCATCGAATCCGCCCACACGTCGGGCAGATCGGGGGCGAGGCTCGACTGCAGGGCCACGCCCTTGGCCCGATAGCGCGGCGCCAACGCGGTGGTCGCCGTGCCGAGCAGCTCGGACGGCGACACCCGGCGCGCGTCGATGTCGGTGGCGCGGTGCTCGGCGTCCGACAGCGCACCGACGTCGACGCTGAAGCGCGTCAGCCGACGGGACTGGTCGCGCAGCACGGCGATCACCTCGGCGTCCAGCGGCTTGACCCCGTCCTCGAGCGCCTCGAGGTAGGCCTCGAGAACCGCTACGGGAGTGCGGATTTCGTGCGCCAGGTCGGCGAGCATCTGCCTGCGGCCGAGCTCGACGTGGCCGAGGCGGCGCGCCATCGTGTTGAACGCGGTGGCGATCTCGTCGAACTCCCGGCCCAGCCGCGTCGGCGACACCTGCACGTCGTAGTGACCGTCGGCGATGACCGTGGCGGCCTCGGCGAGCTCGCTGGCCGATCGATGCACGCGCCTACTCAGGTACCAGCTCAACGCCAGCGCGGCCACCGCCGACACCGCCAGCGCCGTGCCGACCGACAGCGCGGTCGCCCGCTCGAAGGCCCGCTGATAGGGATGGTCGCCCCTGGCTCCCGGCTGTACGGCCCGGTCCATCAACCGCTGGAACATCGGCGGACCCACGAGCGCGGCGACGACGACCGTGGTCGCGAAGCTGGCCATCACTACGATCGAATTCGCCGCCAGCAGACGCATTCTGATGCCGAAGCGGGCCATCAGCCCCTCCCCATCCGATAGCCCACGCCGCGCACCGTGGTGACGAAGCGGGGCTGGGCGGGATCCTCGCCGAGCTTGCGCCGCAGATGCCCGACGTGCACGTCGACGATGTTGTCGTTGCCGACCCAGTGGTCACCCCAGACGAGGTCGATGAGTTGACGCCGGCCGAGCACCTTGCCCGGCCGGGCCGAGAGCGCGTCCAGCAGATCGAATTCCGTTCTGGTCAAGTCGATCTCAGCGTCGTCGAGGCGCACCTCGCGTCCCTCCACGTCGATGCTCAGCGCGCCGATCCGCCGCGGCGGCGTGGGGTCCGCCGCGGCCTGGCCGTCGGTCGCCGGACGACGCGGCCGTCGCAGCATCGCGTGAATCCGGGCCACCAGCTCGCGCGGACTGAACGGCTTGGTGAGGTAATCGTCGGCGCCGACGGACAATCCGACGACGGTGTCGACCTCGGTGTCGCGCGCGGTCAGCACGAGCACGTAGGCATCGGAGAACATCCGCAGCCGGCGGCACACCTCGAAACCATCGATGCCGGGCAGTCCCACGTCGAGCACCACCACGTCGGGGTCGACCGTCTGTGCCAGCGCGAGCGCCTCGAGCCCGTCGCGGGCCGCGTGCACCTCGAAGCCCTCACGCCGCAGGTAGCTGCCCACGATCTCGGTCAGCGGAGCCTCGTCGTCGACCACGAGGGCGCGGCGAGTGGGTGCGCCGGGGTCGTCCATGCCTCCATGATGCACGCCGCGGCGCCCCCCGCCCGGCGATGCGGACCCCGGGCGCAGATCGTTAACGGATCTTCAGAATTCGACCAAGAAACCGTCGTCTCGGGCGCCGAAGGTGAACGTCGACGGAGCTCATCGGGAGCCTCCGACGACGAAGGGGAACCACCATGACGATCACCGCGAAGCGCATCCTTCCCGGGCTGGCCGTGGCGCTGACGGGCGCCGCGATCGTGCTGGCACCGATCGCGGGGGCCGAGTCGAGCCCACTGGTGCCCTTCGGCACCAACCCCCACGTGGGTCCGTCGGTCGGCCTTCACACCGACGACCAGGACGAGGTCAACACCACCGCCGGCATCGTCGACCTGCCCTTCTGACCGCAGAATGCACCCATCGAGTCAGCACCACGCGAATGGAGGCGGGGCCTTGTCGAACGACGCCGAACCGAGGGACACCTCGAGTCCGACCATCAACCGTCGGCACGCGCTCGTCGGGCTGGCCGCCGCCACGGGCGTGGCGGCGGTCGGCGGGGCGGGCGTCGCCGAGGCATCGGGTTGGTTCGACACGCAGCGGCTGACGTCGTCGCGGTTCACCGACAGGTTCGAGCAGCTCTACGGCAGGCACGACGGGTTCCGCCGCAATCACGCGAAGGGTCTCGCCGCCACCGGCACCTTCGCGAGCAGCGGCGCGGGCGCGGAGGTGTCGAAGGCCGCGATCCTCGGTCGCGGCACCGTCCCCGTGGTCGCCCGCTTCTCGATGTCGGGCAGCGTGCCCGACGCCGCGGATCAGCCGGGCACCGTCCGCGGGCTGGGCATCCTGTTCGAGCATCCGGACGGCGACCAGTGGCGGACCGCGATGGTCAACCTGCCGGTGTTCCCCGACAGCACGCCGCAGGGCTTCTACGACCGCCTCCTCGCATCCGTGCCCGACCCCGCGACCGGCAAGCCCGTCCCGTCGGCGATGTCGGCGTTCCTCGCCAAGCATCCGGAGACGGTGGCCGCGATGGCGGCGATCAGGGCCTCCCCGCCCAGCACCGGCTTCGCCGACAGCACCTTCCGCGGGCTCAACGCCTTCCTCGCGACCAACGCCGCGGGAGCGACGGTGCCCATCCGGTGGGCCGCCGTGCCCGTCGACCCAATTGCCAGCGCGCCCTTGCCCACTGGCCCGCCCGATGCCCTGTTCGACGCGCTCATCGAACGGGTCGAGCGCGGGCCGGTCAGCTGGCGGCTGCTGCTGACGGTCGCGCAGCCCGGCGATCCGACCCACGACGCGACCCTGGCGTGGCCGGCGCCGCGGCGCACCATCGACGCCGGGCTCATCACGATCGACGCCGTCGCGACGGAGGCGCCAGGCAACGCCCGCGACGTGAACTTCGACCCGTTGATCCTGCCCGCCGGTCTCGGCGCATCGGACGATCCCTTGCCCCGCGCGCGGTCGGCCGTGTACGCCAGATCCTTCGAGCGACGCTCGCGAGAACCCAAGTCGCCCAGCCGCGTCGACGTCGCGGAGGTGAACCATGGTCACTGAGACCCCCGTCGCGACGCAGAAGTTCACGCTGGCCTCGCGATTGCTGCACTGGTCGATGGCGGCCATGGTGATCGGGCAGTTCTTCCTCGGGGTGACCATGGTGACCGCGCTGGTCTACTACCCACTGCTGCTGGCCATTCACCGCGTGCTCGGCATCGCCATCCTGGTGTTCGCCGTGGTGCGGTTGGTCAATCGGGCCCGGCACCACCCGCCCCCGTTCCTGACGACGATGAGTCGCACGGAACGTCGGGTCGCCACGTGGTCCGAGCGATTGATGTACGCGCTGCTGATCGTGCAACCTCTGGTCGGCTGGGCCATGATCTCGGCGACCGACTCCCCGGTCACGCTGGTGGGTTCGCTGCACCTGCCGGGGATCGCGCCGTCCGGTCTGGCGCTCTACGCCGTGCTGCGGACCGCCCACACCGTGCTGGCCTACCTACTGTTCGCGACCTTCACCGCACACGTGTGCGCGGTGGTGTTCCACACCGTCGGTCTGCGCGACGGTCTGCTCCGTCGGATGACGTGATGGGTCACGGGTGGCGGGGGTTGGTCCAGAGCCCCTCGGTCACGTCGTGCAGGCTGACGAGGAGCAGCGGATCGGTCGAGCGCATCAGCATCGAGTCCGACACCAGGGTGCTGACCACGTAGCGCTCGGCGTGGCGCCACTCGACGAGCGTGCCACGCGCCGAACCGAGGGCCTCGGCACACGCTTGCGCAGACTGGCCGTCGCGCCCCACCAGGAGGTCGGTGATGGGCTGACCGGTCAGTTCGGCGGTGTCCGAGTGGCCCATCATCGTCGCGAATGCCGGGTTGCCGTAGGACAATTCACCGTTCTCGCTCACCGCGATGACCGGCATCAGCATGCGGTCCAGCAGCACCAGCGCGGGCAGCTGCTGCAGGTACCCGGTCGTCGAGGTGGGGCGTGCGCCACTGCGTCGTTCGATCACGAGACCCGGTCCCGTCGGCCGTGCTTGTCCACGTGCACGGTCGTGCGCACCGCCACGCGAGCGTCCCCGAGCATCTCGGTGACCTGACCGCCGACCTCGTCCACCGCGGCGACCAACGCGGGGACCGTCGCCGGCGAGTACGCGGTGACCGCGAGGTCGATCGTGCGGGAGCCGCGGTCGATCACGGCCTTGCCCTTGGCGCCGTGACTATTCGTGTCGTGCTGCAGGGCCGTTGCCGCGGCGTCGGCGACCTGACCCAGGTCGACGCTGATCGTGCCCGCGGCCGTCGGGGGCAGCGGCAGCGCCTTCACGCGCGCCTTGGGCGTGTGGGCGAACAGCCAGCGCAGGCCGACGAGGGCGAGCACCAGGCCGACGCCGGCGACGGCCCACGGCCACCACTCGGTGTTCGTGGCCGACACCAGCCCGGGGGCGGTAATCGCATGGGGTACATGGGGAATCAGGTGGGTGTTCCACACCAGCACGCCGACTCCGACGGCGATCAGGGCGAGTCCGAACACCGCCGCGGCGAGCCGATCGACGGTGGTGGCCAGGCGGGTCATCTAAGCGTCTCCTGTTCGAGTGCGAATGCGGATCTTGACGGGGTCGGCCAGGATCGCGGTGGCCGTCCGCACGGCGTCGGCGATGGCGGACTCCACGTCGGCGTCCCCGCCGTCGGTCGTCGTGCGCGCGGTGACGGTGACCTTGCGCAGCGTCGCCGACGACCGGGCGTCGAGCACGCCCGCGACCGACTCGGCTGCGGCCGTGGCCAGCCGGGCGACGTCGGCGGGCGCGATCCACACGCTGCTGCGCGCGTTCACCGGGATGGCCGTCCGGCGACGGGGTCGCACGGCGGCGTACAGCCACCAGAGACCGACCACGATCGCCACGACGCCGACGGGAATCATCCACACGGCGAACGTCAGTCCGTCGATCCAGCCGACGGCGTTCTTGGTCCATTCGCGACCGTCGAGCCATCCCGCGGCCACGGCGCCGTCGCGCAGGCCGACCGCCCCGAGCCCCAGCAGGAGCACGGCGATCAGCGTGCCGACGTAGCCCGCGGCGGGGGCGGCCACCGGGACCTTGCCCGCGATGGGGGTCGGCGTAGGCGTCTTGGCCTGCTCGACCGAGGCGGTCATGACACCCTCCTGGAGTGGTCGTCGGAGTCCACGACGACGGCTTCGATGGCGACGTCGACGCCGTCGACCTCGAAACCGGCGGAATCGGTCAGGGCTCGAGTTACGTTGTCCTGCACGGCCTTCGCGACCGCGGCCACGGGCTGCGGCCAGGTCACGGCGACGCTGAGGTGAGCGCGGACGCGGGTGGCCGAGACGACGACCCGGGCCCGCGGCAGGTCACGGCCGGTGAGCTTGTCGAGTCCGGCCGCGTGCGGCTGGACGCCGGGGGTCGTCAGTGCGGCGTGCATCGCCACGCGCTGGGCGACCTTGTCCCGCACGACCAGCGAGCCCCGCTCACCCGGGTCGGTGCTCGGTTCGCTAGCCACGGCCGCGTCCCCGCAGGAGGGCGCCGAGGTCGAACTCACCGTCGCGATGGCCGCCGATCAGGTAGCCCACGGCGCCGAGGATCAGCGCGACGAGGAACCCGGTGAACCCGCCGGCGGCTGCTGCCACGCCGAGCAGCAGCCCCGCGATCAGTCCCAGACTGGATGTGGTCATGAATACCTCCGAGAAGTGTTGCGCCACAGTCTTTTTGCGACGTCAAAGAGTGATGTAGCGGCGGCCGCCCGGGCGGCGAACGCGGATCCGGCGGATCAGCGTTCGCACGGACCCGAGTCGGCTGCGTCGCACGAGTAGGGGTGGTGCGTCGTAGCGGCGGTCGATCGCCTCGAGTGCGGCGGTGAACCGTGCCGCGTCGCCGCCGGCGTCGGGATGCCACGCCAGGGCCGCGGCACGGCGCGCCCGCTTCCGGTCGAGCCGTGGGTCGGTCATGGTGCCGTCGGTGCGACGACGTCCTCGACGGTGACGTCGACGGGGCCCTTGGTGATGGTGCCGACCACCTCGCGGATGCGGGCGGCCGTCTCGCGGACGGGGGCGCCGAAGACCAGGGACACGTGCACTTCGGTGACGTCGTCGCCGAGGCGTATGCCCGCCACGCGGCGTCCGGGGAGGTAGGTGCCCACCTCACCGAACATGCCCGCGTTGAGCTCCGCCACACCTGGCACGCCGAGCACTGCCGCGGCGACGACGTCGGCCATCTCGGTCATGCGCTACTGCACGCGGACGGTCGCGGGCTCGTCCGCGCCCTCGTCGTCGTCCTCGAGGTGGACGTCGTGGACCGTCACGTTGACCTCGGTCACTTCGAGACCGGTCATCCGCTCGATCGCGGCGATGACGTTGCGGCGCAGTCCGTTGGCCAGGTCGGCGATCGAGACGCCGTACTCGGCGACGATGTCCAGGTCGACCGCGGCCTGCTTCTCGCCGACCTCGACCGAGACGCCCTGGGAGTGGTTGACGCTGGCACCCGGGATGCGCTCGCGCAGCGCGCCGACCACCCGGGAGGCGCCGCCGCCGAGGGCGTAGACGCCGTGGACTTCCTTCGCGGCGATGCCGGCGATCTTGGAGACCACGGTGTCGGCGATGGTGGTCTTGCCGTGCGTGCTCACCAGGGTGGCTTCGCTGCGGGTGCTGACGTCGGTGCCCTGGGTTCCCACGGGCTGGGTGCTGGTCATGCTGATCGCGCTCCTTCTGAGTCGATGGGTTGATGTGGTGACACGGTGTAGTCGACGCCGGCGACGTCATCCGAACGTCCTTCACGGGTGAGCTGTGTCACAACCTTCGTTCATGGCACACTGCGGGCGTGAGCACCGACCGGCCCCTGGCCGACGCCGGCGACGCAGCACTGGTCAGCGCCGCCGCGCTGGGGGATCGCGCCGCGTTCGAGGTGGTGGTGCACCGGTACGGCCCCATGCTCTACCGCTATGCCCGGCGGATGCTCGCCAACGAGCAGGACGTCGCCGACGCCGTACAGGAGACCTTCGTCGCCGCGTGGCGCCAGCTCGACACCTTTCGCGGCCAGTCCTCGCTCAAGACCTGGCTGTTCTCGATCTGCGCGCGCAAGATCGTCGACAGCTACCGGGTCAAGCGCGCCGTGCCCATCGACGACCTCGCCCTACAGACGCACCCGTCGACGGGGCCGGACGACGATCCGTTCGCCCACGCGTCATCCACCGAATTCCTGACGGCCCTGGAACGCGCACTCGAAGAACTCCCCCCGCGTCAGCGCGCGGCCTGGGTACTCAGGCAGATCGAGGACATGACGTTCCCCCAAATCGGGGACATACTCGGGTTGACCCCCGATACGGCCCGCGGTCACCATTTCCGCGCCACCCGCACGCTGCGGGAGAGATTGAGGAGGTGGAAGTGAGCCAGACGAGTGACCTGCTGTCGCAGGCCGGGGGCATTCTACGCAACGCCGCCGAACCCGGCTGGGACGCGATCGCGTCGCGCGTCGTCAATGCGGTCAGACGCACTCCCCGCGCCGGCGGCTGGCCACTGCTCGCCGATGGCCCCGACCTGCCCGGCTCCGGTCATCTCTTCGTCAGCGAGAACGTCCTGCGCAGCACCCTGGCCGTGACGCTGCGCCAGCGCTACCTCTGCCTGCCGACGGCCATCGACCTCGACGTCGAGGACGGCGCGCTGCGGGGGGTGCACGTCGACGTCACCGGCAGCTACGGCACCGAACTGCGCCGGCTGGCCGACGGCATCCGCGCCACGACCGTCGAGGTCGTCGCGGAGCTGCTCGGCACGACCGCGACCGATCATCACCCCATCGACATCACCATCACCGACGTCGTCACCGGCGATCCCCTGCAGTCCTGACCGCCGTGTGCAACTAGCACCGCCGCTGGCCTACCCGCCCGCTTCCTCGTAGCGTCCTGCGCCCCACCGCGAAAGGGCGAGGCGTTGAGAAGACCGTTGTCCTGGCCGGCCGTGTTGTGCTGGCTGACCGTCCTGCTCGACGGCTACGACCTCGTCGTGCTCGGCGCCGCCATCCCGACCCTGCTCGAACGGCACCATCTCGGGATGACCGCGAGCACCGCCACGTTCGCGGCCACGTTCTCCTTGGTCGGGGTGGCCGTCGGCGCGGCCCTGTCGGGCCCGTTCGCCGACCGGCGCGGTCGCCGCACGACGCTGCTGTCCTCCATCGCCCTGTTCTCCGTCGCGACGGCGCTGCTGCCGACGGCTGGTTCACTGGGCGTCTTCGACGCCTACCGATTCGCGGCGGGGCTCGGCCTGGGAGCCTGCCTGCCGACCGCGCTGACGGTGATGGCCGAGCGCGTTCCCCCGGGCCGGCGCGCCCTGGCCAGCACGCTCACCATGACCGGCTACCACACCGGGGCCGTGCTGACGTCGCTGCTGGCCCTGCGGTTCGTGCCGCGCTGGGAACCGCTGTTCTTCCTCGGCGGCGCGGCGGGTCTACTCCTGCTGCCCCTCGTCTGGCTCCGGCTGCCCGAGTCGGCCGCCTTCCTCGATCTGCGCTCCGAACCACGGGAACCGTTGCGCGCCTTCATGACTCGCCCTCGGTTGGTCATGACGCTCGGCGTGTGGGCCGGTTCGTTCATGGGACTGCTGCTCGTCTACGGGCTGAACACGTGGCTGCCGACGCTGATGCGCACCGCCGGGTATTCGATGTCCTCGTCACTCACCCTGCTGCTGGTGCTCAACGCCGGGGCGATCGTAGGACTGCTCGTCGCCGGGATGGTCGCCGACCGGCGCGGCATCAAGGCGACCGTCGTGGTCTGGTTCGGCGTGGCGGCGGTATTGCTCGCGACCCTCAGCCTGACGTTCACCAGCAGTCTCGTCCTGGACGCGGTCGTCTTCGTCACCGGCGTCTTCGTGTTCTCCGCTCAGGTGCTGATCTACGCCTACGTCACCGCGGCCTACCCCACCGACGTGCGAGCGACCGCGCTGGGATTGACGGCCTCGGTCGGGCGGCTCGGAGCGATCTTCGGGCCCGCCCTGACCGGGCTGCTCGTCGTCGCCGGATCGGCGCATCCCTGGGGCTTCTACTTCTTCGCGGCGGTCGCCGTGCTCGGCGCCGCGGCCCTGGCCGTCGTGCCACGCGTCCCCGCGGCGGGGTCTCGTCGGGGCATTCCGCTCGAGCGCCGAATGTCCGACGAGTAGCAAATGCCGAATGGCTTGCTGCGGGTCTCGCAGGCTAATGCCGTGGCGCCCAGCATTTGGCGGCTTGAATAGGCGGCATTGAGCCCCTACCTGCAATTATCTCTACCGCACCAAGCGTCTTCGAACCACCTTGAGTGAAGCTGGCAATCTCCTTTCAGGTTGGTCTTACGCGTGCGTCAAACATCGCGCCGAAAACGCGCTGAGCTGCGACGAACACCACGACGGCCGCGGCCGCCGCGGTCGCTCGGCAAACATTCGCGCCGTCGGTCGTGGCGTGATATACCAAACGTTCAAAGGGCTCTCTCCGGCACCAATCGGCCATGAAGGACGGCAAGGAATTGATGGCCAAGAATGACGCTTCGGCCCCGATCCGGACGTGCGAATTCAGCACTTCCGCTAACGGCATGACGTCGCCCGCGGGATCGTTCCCATGCCGGTAGATCTGCGGCAGTATCGTCTCGTCTACGTGGCCCCCGAGTTGGGCCGCACCGCGGTGGGTGACTACGGCACCGCGTTCGCCGACGCCGTGCGACCGCACTTCGGCGAGGTCGTGGAGGTGCGCACCCTCGGCCCCGGCGAGGAGGGCGTCGCCGACGTGCGGCGGCACCGCGACACCGTGCGGGCGCTGGTGGCCGGCGGGCCCCCGGGGCGGGTCCTGGTGCACTCGGAGATCGCCGCCGGTGGCGTCGGGCCGTTCTGGGCGACGGCCGGGCTGGCGGACGTGCCCGTGACGTCGACGATCCACGACCCACCCCAGGGCGTGTGGATGCCGGCGCGAACCCGCTTCATCGCGAGGTCCCGGCTGCGGACCCACGCCATCCACTACCCGCTGCGCCCGGTGTCGCGGAAGCTCGAGGGTTCGGTGTACGGCGACCGGACGCTGTTCGCGCTGACCCACACCGGACGACGGGCGATCACGCGCACCTACCCGCGTGCCGACGTGCACACCGCGCCCTACCTGATCGCCGAACGGCCCGAGATCAAGCCCGTCACCCAGCGGCCCAAGGCCGTCGGCTTCTTCGGCTTGGTCTATCGCGGAAAGGGTTTCGAGCACATCGCGGCCATCCGCAAGCAGCTGCCCGACGACATCCTCATCCGCGTGGCCGGTCGCGGCACCCAGTCGCTGCCGCGCATCGACGGCGTCGAGATCCTCGGCCCCGTGGACGGTCCGGCCGAAGACGCGTTCTTCGAGTCGGTGCGCGCGATCGTGGTGCCCTACTGCAAGCGGCACTTCTACGCCGAGACCTATCCCGCCTCCGCGGTCGTGGCGCACTCGACCGCGTACCGCACGCCCGTCGTGTGCACCGACTACGGCGCGCTCGCCGACCTGAGCGAGTCCTCCGGTGTCCTGGTGGTCCGCGGCGGTCACGACCACGCCGACCCGCTGCCCTCGCTCTTCGCCTCGTCGATCGAGTCACTCGTCAACGACCACTCGCACCTGGCGGCACTGGGTGCGGCGTCGGATCAGACGCGGCGTCGCAACGGGGCCGCGGGGACCGCCGCGGCGTTCGCCGCCGTGTGGCGGGAGATGCTCGGCCGCGGCCAGGAGCCACTCGTCGAACACGCGCCGCAGCCCGAGCACCGCGTTCGCGTCCTGGCGGGCCTGCGCCACACGTGACCTACTGTCGAGACATCACCCGGTGGAAGGTCGGCCGATGGATCTCGACATGCGCAAGGTGCGGTATTTCGTCGCTCTCGCCGAA
Organism: Mycolicibacterium madagascariense; assembly: GCF_010729665.1. Classification (NCBI taxonomy): domain Bacteria; kingdom Bacillati; phylum Actinomycetota; class Actinomycetes; order Mycobacteriales; family Mycobacteriaceae; genus Mycobacterium; species Mycolicibacterium madagascariense. Next base: position 5,346,342 of record NZ_AP022610.1, read on the forward strand.
GAGCTGAACTACCGCGCCGCGGCCGAACGTCTGCATCTCGCCCAACCCGTCCTCAGCCGGCAGATCCAGAGCCTGGAACGCGAACTGGGCGTGCGGCTCTTCCTGCGGGACAGCACCGGAACCCGGCTGACACCCGCCGGTGAGCAGTTGCTGAAGGATGCGGTGCCGCTGTTGACGGACGCCCGCGGACTGCAGCGCCGGGTGGCCGCGGCGGCGCAGAGCACCCGCAGCCTCACCGTCGGGTTCATGCCCGGCCTGACGATCACCTTCGCGACCCGGGCCCTGTCGAAGGCCCATCCCGACGTGTCGGTCGAGGTGTTGCGCACCGACTGGACCGACCAGGTCACCGTGCTCCACGATGGCCGCGCGGACGTCGGGTTCGTCCGGATGCCCATCGATCTGACCGGGTTGTCGACCCTGAGCGTCTGGCACGAGCCGCACGTCGCGGTCGTGGCCGCAGCGCACCCGGTGGCCGGCCGGGACACCGTCGGCATCGCCGAACTCGCCGCCGACGATCTGCTGCAGGATCCCGACACCGTTCCGGAGTGGAAGGCCGTCCGCGTCGATGCCGAGTACCGCGCCCCGTCGCCGCCCGCGCGCAGTGTCGAGGAGAAGCTGGAATGGGTGGCCAGCGGTCGAGGTTTCAGCGTGCTGCCCCAGTCCGTCGCCGACTACTACCGGCGCTCCGACATCGCCGCGGTGGCGCTGAACGACGTGGCGTTCAACGAGGTGCGGCTGGCGTGGCTGCGTGACCGCCGTTCCCCGGTGCTCGACTCGTTCGTCGACGTGGTCCGCCAACACCTGCCGTTGGAGGAGTCCGAGGCGCGGTTCTCGGCGTAGCCGGCGGACGCCCCGATACCCGCGGGGTATCGCGTTGGCCGAAAAAGGTCTTGGACCGACGCCGCCGCCGCGGGCATTGTCGACCTCGCAGGTCTTGGCAGCACGCGCCGACGAAGGGACACCCAGATCATGGCTCGCATCTTCATCACCGGATCGACCGACGGGTTGGGGTCGATGGCAGCACGACTGCTCGCCGACGGCGGGCACGAGGTCATGCTGCATGCGCGCACCGCCGAACGGGCCGACGAGGCGCGGGCGGCGCTGCCGGCCAACGACGGCGTGGCGATCGGCGACGTCTCGTCGCTCGAGGAGATGCGCTCCGTCGCCGAGCAGGCCGCCGACTCGGGGCCCTTCGACGCGGTCATCCACAACGTCGGACTCGGATTTCAAGCCACCGAGCGCATCTCCACCGTGGACGGCCTCGCCCAGACCTTCGCCGTCAACGTCCTGGCGCCCTACGTCATCACCGCATCGATGCCCCAGCCCAGCCGATTGATCTACCTCAGTTCGAAGTTGCACCGACGGGGCGAGTTCGATCTCGACGACCCCCAGTGGACGCGCCGCCCCTGGGACGGCAATCAGGCGTACGCCGACAGCAAGCTGCTGGACGTGATGCTGGCGTTCGGCATCGCGCGCCGGTGGCCGGACGTCTTGGTCAATTCCGTTGAGCCAGGCTGGGTTCCGACGAAGCTCGGGGGTGCGGACGCCTCCGACGACCTCGAGGCGGGCCCGGTGACCCAGGCGTGGTTGGCAGTCAGCAACGACCCGGCCGCGACGGTCACCGGGCAGCACTTCTTCCATCAGGAGCTCGCCGACGTACATCCCGAAGTCCGCTCAGTCGAGAAGCAGGACGCCTTGCTCGACTACTGCGCCCGGCTGGCGGACGTGAAATTGGCTTAGTCACAGGCGTTTCCGACGCATCTGCCGCTGGCTCACCGCAAAGGGTTGGCTGACAGCCGACCTGAAACTGATGCCTCAATCCGTAGTAGGACGCCTCCGAATCTCTGCGCCGAGCTGTCGCGCTCCGGCCCTGCAGTCGAACTGGGGAATGCCCCGTCAAGCGACTGTGAGGGGACGCCATCAGTCCGAATCCGCGCCCGTGGTCCTACTGGACACGGAACAAACTGGAGATTCTCGTCGGCTATCTGCCGGCCTTCACGAAGGCGGTCCGCGGTAAGTCGCCAGAGTGCATCTACCTGGACCTGATGGCTGGCCAACCAAAGAACGTCGAGCGTCATACCGGCGCTGAGTTCGACGGCTCACCCGTCATCGCCATGAATGTGCTGCCGCCCTTCTCCCGGTTGCGCTTCGGCGAACTGAACTCCGCCCGCGCCCGCGCGCTGGAATGGCATCTGCGCGAGACGTTCCCCGGTGACACCCGATACGAGGTCGTGCAGGGTGACTGCAACGCCACCATCGACGCCACCCTCGCCCGTCTCGCCGATGTCGCCTGGGCACCGATGTTCGCATTCGTCGACCAGCAAGCCGCCGAGGTGCACTGGGAGACCATCCGCAAGTTGGCCGCCTTCCGCCAGGACCGCAGACACGGACGCAAGGCCGAGATCTGGATTCTGATGTCGCCCACCATGATCCTCAAGGGCGTGCGCGGCACGAACAACGCGGCTTTTCAACGGCGAGTGGACCGCCTGTATGGGGGCAGCGAGTGGCGCCAGATCCAGCGCGCCTTCGACGGGCGCACGATCATCGCAAGCGACTACCGCCGGCAGATGGTCAACCTGATGCGGTGGAAGTTCGAGCACGAACTCGGTTATGCCGTCACACATCGCATCCCGATGCAGATGCACGACAAAGTGGAAATCTACGACATGGTGTTCGCCACCGACCACGACGCGGGCGACCGCATCATGCGGCACCTCTACAACCAGGCCGCACTGCGCGAGCCCGAAATGATGCGCCAGGCCAAGGAAGCCAAATCGGGTCAGTTCTCGCTCTTCGATGACGACGGCGGCGTCGAGGATGCGAGTGCCGGCCAACGGTTGTGGAGACCTGAACCGTGCTGGGATCCGACGGGCGCCGACTGGTGGAGCTACGAGGACTACTTGGACGAGAACCTCTAGACGGCAGCTGGCATCTCGTCCCACCGTCGGCCGTCGAGCTCGCGGCCTTCGGCCTTTGGCGTCCGCCCGCCCCACTGCTTGAAGAAGAAGGCGACGCCGGCGTCCTGGCAGACATTGCGAATCCCGCGGACCCATTCGCCGTCGAGTGGCCGATGATTCGCGCCTGACTCGCCGCCGACGATGACCCAGTGAATGCCGCCGAGGTCGAGCCCGTCGAGCGGCCCTATCAGCGGCTCGCACGACAAGAAGCGAACGGCCGCAGGGACGTCCCGCAGATGGTCGACGCGCGGCAACGCAGAACAGTTCTCGACGGACACGCCCATCCACAGATTGCTTGGCCAGTGCAGGGTTTCGCCCAGCCGGCGCAGTCGCAAGCTGCGCTTGGTGAGGACCTGATACGTATGCTGCGGCGTATCGCGACACACGTCGAACACGTCGCGGATGAAGCTCACCGGTACGCGCGCATGGAACAGATCGGACATCGAGTTCACGAACACGACGCGTGGTTGGCGCCAGCGGCGTGGCTCGTCGAGCGTCCGCGGGTGAATGGTGACGCCGAAACCTGGTCCCGACGTGCGTGGGTCGCCGTCGTTCTGGTATTTCTCGGACCCCATCGCCTTCAACCGTTTGGCCAAAGTCATGGCGTAGCAGTGGTCGCAGCCCGACGACACGCGATCGCAGCCCGTGACGGGGTTCCAGGTGGCTTCGGTCCATTCGATCGCCGATCGGTCAGCCATCTGCCACCTTCTACGAGTTCGTCGCACTCACCCTAGGTCGCCGCGATCAGTCGTTTCGTCGCGGCCTTCACCGTGTGACAGATCGAGCAGCGCTATTCGACGGCTCAATCTATCGGCGGGGTCCGACAGCCAACGGGGAACGCCCCGAACGAACCGACAAGCTCACCGGATAGTGAATTGAGGCCAAAAAACAACCCCTCACCTGCATTCACAGGCTCGGGGCTATGGCGGTGGCGGAGGTGTGGTGTTTCAGGACATGCGCATAGCGTGTCGCAAGACATCGGAATAGGCGCCGGGATGACCGTCGAGGGATGTCGAAGGCTCGCCTGGTCATCACCGCGGTCGTGGTCGAGGGACGCACTCAGTCTGAGGTCGCCCGCGAATACGGGGTGTCGCAGTCCTGGATCTCGCGCCTGGTCGCGCGATACCGGGTCGAGGGCGAGGCGGCATTCGAACCACGTTCCCGGCGCCCACACAGCAGTCCGACCCGTCTACCCGAGACGACGATCCGCCTGATCGTCGAACTGCGCGCCGAACTGTTCAGCAAAGGGCTCGACAACGGTCCGGCTACGATCGCCTGGCACCTGCGCCATCACCACGGCACCGTCGTGTCGGCGGCATCGATCAGCCGGCACCTCCACGCCGCCGGGCTGATCGTCGCGGCGCCGAAGAAGAGACCCAAGACCTCCTACATCCGCTTCGCCGCCGAACAACGCAGGCGAACGCTGGCAAGCCGACTTCACCCACTGGTGGCTCGCCGATCACGCGCACGTCGAAATCCTCGACTGGCTCGACGACCATTCCCGCTACGCACTCTCGGTGACCGCCCACGTCCGCGTCACCGGTCCCATCGTCCGCGACGAATTCTGCAAAGCCATTGCCGCCCATGGCATCCCATACTCAACCCTCACCGACAACGGCATGGTGTTCACCACCCGACTCGCCGGCGGCAGAGGCGGCCGCAACGCCCTGGAAGCACAACTACGCCAGCTGGGAGTGATCCAGATCAACTCCACCCCCAACCATCCCACCACGTGCGGCAAGATCGAACGCTTCCACCAAACGCTCAAGAAGTGGCTCGCCCGTCAACCCCGCGCCGCCACCATCGCCGAGCTCCAAGCCCAACTCGACACCTTCGTCGAGGAATACAACCACCACCGCCCGCACTGCTCACTACCCCACAAAGCCACCCCGGCCACCGTCTACACCACCCGCCCCAAAGCCGCCCCCGGGCAACGCCTAGACAGCCACCAACGAGTGCGCACCGACCGCGTCGACACCTACGGCAGCCTGACCCTGCGCATCAACGGCCGCCTGCACCACATCAGCATCGGCCGGGCCCACGCACGAACCCGCGTTCTCATGCTCGTGCACGACCTCGACGTCAGAATCATCGACGCCGCCACAGGCGAGCTCCTTCGCCACCTCACCATCGACCCCACCAGGGACTATCAACCCCGGCGCGTCCCCTGCAGGCGCCCACGAAAAAAGCCCTGAACCCCCAACGAGGGTTCAGAGCTATTCGGATGTCTTGCAACATCACATGGCGGTGGCGGAGGGATTTGAACCCTCGGACGGGGGTTACCCGTCACACGCTTTCGAGGCGTGCTCCTTAGGCCGCTCGGACACGCCACCGTCGGGCAGCTTACCGGCAACCCGCCACGGCCCCTAATCGTTGGTGCAGTCAGCCCGTGCGCTGCCGCGCGAAGAACGCCTCCAGCGGCGCCGCGCACTCCTCGGCGAGTACGCCGCCCCTGACCTCGGGCCGGTGGGTGAGCCGGCGGTCGCGCACCACGTCCCACAGCGAGCCGACCGCGCCCGTCTTGGGCTCCCAGGCGCCGAACACCACCCTGGCGACCCGCGCCATGACGAGCGCGCCCGCGCACATCGTGCACGGTTCGACGGTGACCGCGAGCGTCGTGCCCTCCAATCGCCAGCCATCGCCGAGCACGCGGGCGGCCGCCCGCAGGGCCAGGATCTCGGCGTGCGCGGTGGGGTCGCGGAGCTCCTCGCGGGCGTTGGCGGCCCGGGCGAGCTCCACACCGTCGGGACCGACCACGACGGCGCCGATGGGAACGTCGCGAGGTCCCGCCCCCGCCGCCGCCTCGAGTGCGAGCCGCACCAGGTCGGAGTCGAGCAACTCCCTAGCGATCCAGTTTGTCGAGGAACGCCGTCATCTCGTCGCCGAACCCCATCTCCTGGGCGATCCGGGACAGCTGTTCGTCGGCGTAGTCGTCGTCGGACAGGATGATGCTGAGCACGCCCTCGGACAGACCGATGTCGGACAGCACACCGAGATCGCCCTCCTCGAAGGGCTCCTCGTCCTCCAGGTCCTCGGGATCCAGGTCCGCGTCGAGCTTCTCGAGCACCTGCCTGGCGATGTCGTAGTCGACGGCCGCCGTCGCGTCGGACAGGAACAGCCGGGCTCCTGCCGGCGCGGGGCGGACGATCACGAAGAACTCGTCGTCCACGTCGAGCAGACCGAATACCGCACCGGCGCTGCGCAACTCCCTCAGCTCGGTCTCAGCGGCGACCAAACTGGTCAGCGCCGCGCTGCGCAACGACGAACAGCGCCACTTGCCGTCCTCGCGGACGACGGCGACTCCGAATCCTTCCGGGAGATCTGCGGCCTGGCTCTGTCGCTGTGCTCCCATGAATCTCACGGTAGTCCCAGATCGCGCGCTTTGACCAGCTATCAAGGTCATGCCTGACGCGGCGGCAACCGCCCCGTGTGCCAACCTTGCAGAGTGGCAACTCCGGGGACGAGCACGCGCGCGACCAGCAGGCGACCCGTGTGCGTGCTGGGCCTCGGCCTGATCGGCGGCTCGGTGCTGCGGGCCGCCACGGCGGCCGGGCGCCAAGCATTCGGATACAACCGGTCCGTCGCGGGCGTCGAGGATGCTCGCTTCGACGGGTTCGACGCCACCGCGAACCTGTCCGAGGCGTTGGCGAGGGCGGCCGCCGACGACGCGTTGATCGTCCTCGCGGTGCCCATGCCGGCCCTGCCCGAGCTGCTCGACCACGTTCGCACGATCGCGAGCCACTGCCCGCTCACCGACGTGACGAGCGTGAAAGAGGCTGTGCGGCAAGCAGTTCGGGAGAAGGGCCTGCTCGACCGGTTCGTCGGCGGCCACCCCATGGCGGGTACCGCGCATTCCGGCTGGGCCGCCGGCGACGAGAAGCTGTTCGTCGGCGCCCCCTGGGTGCTCAGCGTCGACGATCACGTGGACCCCGACGTCTGGGCCGAAGTCATGCATCTCGCCCTGGAGTGCGGCAGCGCGATCGTCCCGGCGCGCTCCGACGAGCACGACGCCGCCGTCGCCGCCATCTCCCACCTGCCGCACCTGTTCGCCGAGACGCTGGCCGTCACCGCCGCCGACGTCCCGCTGGCGTTCTCCCTGGCGGCCGGGTCGTTCCGGGACGGCACGCGGGTCGCGGCCACCGCCCCCCAGCTGGTGCGCGCGATGTGCGAGGCGAACGCGGCCCAGTTGCACATCGCGTTGGAGAAGGCGATCGAGCTCCTCACTCAGGCCCGCGACGACCTCGCCACGACGGGGTCGGTCGCCGACCTCGTCGAGGCCGGCCACGCGGCCCGCACCCGCTACGACGGCGTCGAACGGCCTCGGATCGAGTCGATCACTCTGGGCGAACCCGGGTGGCGCGAGCACCTGGCGGCCGCCGGACGCGCGGGCGGCGTCCTCAGATCCGCTCTGCCAGGCCCGGGTAGTCGAGGATGAAGCCGTCGTCGTCGACGGTGATCGTGGTGTCGGCGACCGGGGAGTGCAGCTTGATCGCCGCGGGGTCGGACGCCTCGCTGGCGTACTCGATGTGCGCGGTCTCCACCGTCAGGTCCGGCAGCCGCACGTAGACCACCGGCAGCGCGATGGAGTCCGCCCGCTGGTAGATCCCGGTGCGACGGATCGGCAGCGCGTTGAAGAACGGGCTGTAGACGACGTCGACGTCGAGGGCGCCGTCGTGGGGCGCGCGGGTCGCGACGTTGAGCTTGTCCTGCACCACCCACATGTTCTCGCTGTCGCGGGCGATGTTGAGCTGCCGTTCCCGTTCGGCCATCGTCACCGTCAGCGAGAGCCGCTTGGTGGTGCCGCTGTCGTCGGTCACGAGGTCGTAGGAGGCGCTGAACGCGGGATGCGTCGACGTCTGCGCCGCCACGATCCGGCCGTAGGCCTTGATGCGGTGCCCGTTCAGCTGGACGCGCACCGACTCCATCCGGGAGACGTCGTGCGCCCGCCAGGTCAGGATCGTGGGCCAACGGTCGAGCGGCTCAGAGCGGACTACTTCACTCATGCCCCTACCGTAGGCGACGGTCCCCGCGCCTCGTGGCCTCCTTGGGAAAGCCCACCAGATCGTGACGTGGGAGCCGACTCGAGTTGGACCTCGTCGTCGAGGAACGGCTGCGGCATCCTGCCGCGACGCCCCCGGAAGCGGTCGGCACCGGGCTCGGACAGCCACACCGCGAAGGCCAGCACGGCGTCGAGGATCAGGGCGAGCGCCGTCACGACGAGGGCTCCGACGAGCGCCAGGTAGAACTGGCGCACCTTGATGCCGTCGATCAGGTAGCGACCCAGTCCCCCGAGGCTGGCGTAGGCGGCGATCGTCGCGGTCGCGACGACCTGCAGCGTGGCGGTGCGCAACCCGCCCAGGATGAGGGGCAGGGCGTTGCGCACCTCGACGCGCAGCAGCACCCGGGTCTCGGTCATGCCCATCGACCGGGCCGCGTCGACCACGTCGCGGTCGACGTTCGCGATGCCGGAATACGTTCCGGCCAGCAGCGGCGGGATGCCGAGCAGCATCAGCGCGATCGTCGGGGGCACCAGACCGAGACCCCACAGCAGCACGCCGAGCAGCAGCACGCCCAACGTCGGCAGCGCGCGCAGCGCGTTCACGCCTCCGACGACGACGAACGTGCCGCGGCCGGTGTGCCCGATCAGCATGCCGATGGGGATGGCGACCAGCGCCGAGAACAGGACCGCGACGGCCGTGTACTGCAGGTGCTCGAGGATGCGGATGCCAAGGCCGGCGGGCCCGGTCCAATTGGCGCCGGTGACGATGAACGACAGCGCCTGCTGCAGGAAGTTCACGACGCACCCGCCTTCGCCCGGCGGCCGGATCTGACCCACGGCGTGGCGACCTTGCCGAGGACCATGATGAGGGTGTCGATGACGATCGCCAGGATGAAGATCGCCACGATGCCCGCGACGATCTGATCGCTCTTGTCGGCCTGGTAGCCCTCGGTGAACCAGGTGCCCAGACCGCCGATGCCGATCACCGAACCCACCGAGACCATCGAGATGTTCGTGACCGCGACGACCCGCAGGCTCGCGACCAGAACCGGAATCGCCAGCGGTAGTTCGACTTTGAGGATCCTGGTCAACGGCTTGTATCCGATGGCGGTGGCTGCGTCGAGCACGGCGGGCGGCACCGCGTCGAGCGCCTCCGGGACGGCTCGCACCAGCAGGGCCACGGTGTAGAGCGTCAACGCGACGATCACGTTGGCCTGGTCCAGGATTCGCGTCGGGATGATGAGCGGCAACACCACGAACAGTGCCAGCGACGGGATCGTGAAGACGATGCTCGCCACCACCGTGGTCAGTCTGCGCAGCGCGGTCGTGCGCTGCACCAGTGCGCCGACCGGAACGGCGATCAGCAGCCCGAGCACCACAGGTACGAGGGACAGCCACAGGTGGATCAGCGTCAGGTCCCACGCCTGGCCGAGGTGCGTGAACAGATAGCGCACGGGTCAGTCCTCGCGGCTCTGCCGCTGCGCGGCGAGCGCCTCCAGCACGTCGTCGGCCCTGATGCCACCGATCACCTGCTTGTCGTCGTCGACGGCGACCCCGAGCCCGGCGGGCGAGGACAGCGCGGCGTCGAGTGCGAGCCGCAGCGTGCCCTTCGGCAGATACAGCGAGCCACCGGCAGTCGTGCTGTCGTACAACGACTTTCCCTCGCGGTGCAGCGCCACGCCGGCGGCGTCGACCCAGGCGTAGGGCGAGCCGTCGGGCCTGGTCACCAGCGCCCACTCACCGGGCGCGAGGTCGAGCGCGTCGACACCGTCCTCGCCGACGTGCCGAATGTCGTGCAGCGGCAACCCGGTACCCGGTGAGAACTGCAGCCCGCGGTACCCGCGGTCGGCGCCGATGAACCCGGCCACGAAGTCGTTGGCGGGGTTGGACAGCAGCCGTCGGGGCGCGTCGTACTGCTGCAGCACGCCCCCGCGGCCGAAGACGGCGACCTTCTCACCGAGCTTGAGCGCCTCGTCGATGTCGTGGGTGACGAAGACGATGGTCTTGCGCAATTCGCTTTGCAGACGCAGGATTTCGGCCTGCAGCTCCTCGCGGACCACGGGGTCGACGGCGCTGAACGGCTCGTCCATCAGGAGGATCGGCGGATCCGCGGCCAGTGCGCGCGCCACCCCCACCCGCTGCTGCTGACCGCCCGAGAGCTGCGCGGGATACCGGTCGGCGAGCGCGGGATCGAGCCCGACGCGTTCGAGCACCCCCATCGCGGCCTTGCGTGCGCTGCGCCGGGATTCGCCCTTCAACACGGGGACCGTCGCGACGTTGTCGACGACGCGCAGATGCGGCATCAACCCCGCGCTCTGGATGACGTAGCCGATGCCGAGCCGCAGCTTGACGGGGTCGACCGTCGTGACGTCCCGGCCGCCGACGCTCAGCACGCCCGACGTCGGCTCGATCATCCGGTTGATCATCCGCATGGAGGTCGTCTTGCCGCAGCCCGACGGGCCGACGAACACCGCGAGCGTGCCGTCGGGCACGTCCAGGGTCAGGTCGTCGACGGCGACCGTGCCGTCCGGGTACTTCTTGGTCACGCCTTCGAAGGTGATCATGTGCCTATCCGAGAGCCTTGTCGAAACCGTTGTCCTGCACCCATTTGCGCGCCGCCTGGTCCGGATCGACACCGCTGTTGCCCGAGGTCGCGGTGTTCATGTCGATCAGGGCCAGCGTGGTCAGCTTGGCCGACACCGCGTCGAGGACCGTCTTGAGTTGGTCGGACATCTTCTGCGAGGCCACCAGCGGGACGACGTTGGCGGCGAGGAAGTTGTTCTTCGGGTCCTCCAGCACGACCAGGTCGTTCTGCGGGATGGCCTGCGAGGTACTGAAGATGTCGGCCGCGGTCACCGTCCCGTCGACGAGCGCGCGCACCGTCGCGGGTCCGCCGCCGTCGCTGATCGACACGAAGTTCGCGGGCGTGATGTCGAGGCCGTACTTCGCCTTCAGGCCGGGTAGCCCCTCGGTGCGGGTCTGGAACTCCGATGGCCCACCGACCTTGACCTCCGCCGAGTGCGCCGCGAGGTCGCCGATGGTCTTGAGATTCCACTTCTGCGCCGTGGCCCTGGTGACCGCGAGGGTGTCGGTGTCGTTGGCGGGGGACGGCGTGAGAATCGACAGGTCGCCGGGAAGCGCGTGATAGAGCGCCAATTCGACCGCCTGCGGATCGGTCGCCGTGGTGGCCTTGTCGAAGTACTGCAGCAGGTTTCCGGTGTACTCGGGGATCAGGTCGATCGAATGATCCTTGACCGCGGGCACATACGTCTCGCGGCTGCCGATGCCGAACTGCCTGCGCACGGTGAAACCGTTGGCCTGCAACGTTTGTGCGTAGATCTCGGCGATGATCTTGGACTCGGTGAAGTCCGCGGATCCGACCGCGATCGACTTGAGGTCACCGGAGACCTCGCCCCCGCCCAGCGGATTGGAGCTGCCGCAGGCCGAGGTGGCGGCGAGTGCGAGGATCGCGACGCACACGGCCACGGCGCGCCGTCGGATGGTTCGTCGTACGGGGTTCACTGAGGAGTCCTTCCGGCGTCACCTGTCCCCGACGACCCTAATCAGGTTGCCGGGATGCCGCTTGACTTTGGCTCGCGCTGAGCCGCGCCGCTGGTGACGAACTGAGAACTACCCGGTACCAGCGGTTTCCTTTGGCGCCGAAAAGGGCAAGGATGAGGCCATGAGCACCGAACCGCAGTTGCCGCCCGTCGCATCGAGCCAGCCGGGCCCGTTGGACCCCGTCGAGAAGGAGCCGCATGCGGTCGGCTCTCCCACGCCGAAGTCCCCCCCTGAGAACGCCGTCAAGTTCACCAAGGCCGCCGCGCTCTGGTCGTCCCTGATCATCGGATTCCTGGTCCTGATCGTGTTGCTGATCTTCATTGCGCAGAACACCGACTCCGGGACGTTCCACTTCCTGGGGTGGTCGTGGAGCCTGCCGCTGGGGGTGGCGCTGCTCGCGGCGGCCGTCCTCGGCGGCCTGATCACCTTCCTGATCGGGGCCGCGCGCATCGTGCAGTTGCGCCGCGCCGCCAAGAAGAACTACAAGGCCGCGCTGCGGTAGACCCTCAGCGGGCCAGCTCGCCGAGTCCCGCTGCGATCAGCGGTGCGACGGCCTCGCCGACCTTGTCGCCGTCGGAGGTGCCGCCGGCCATCCGATCGCGGAACTGGATGCCCGCGGCGATGATCGCCAACTTGAAGTATGCGAGCGCCATGTAGAAGTCCCAATGGTCCAGCGACTGACCGGAGGCGACCGAATACCGTTGCGCCAGTTGGTCGGCCGACGGAATCTGCGGTGAGGACCAGGCCGCGTTGGCATGCACCATGTCGAACATCGGATGCCGGTAGACGCACATGAGCGCGGCGTCGCTGAGCGGGTCGCCCAGCGTGGACATCTCCCAGTCGAGCACCGCCCGCACCGTGGTGGCGTCGACGGCGTCGAGCATGGTGTTGTCGATGCGGTAGTCGCCGTGCACGATCGACGTCCGACTCTGCGGCGGGAGGGCTTCCCCCAGCGCCGCGTGCAGCCGCTTGACGTCGGCGTCGCGCGGGTCGTCCTCGGTGCGGACGAGGTCCCACTGCCCACCCCAGCGACGGACCTGGCGCTCGAGATAGCCGGTGGGCTTGCCGAAGTCGCCGAGCCCGACGGCCTCGGGATCCAGTGCGTGCAGGTCGGCCAGCACCTTGATCAGCGCGTCGACGCACGCGTCGATGGTGTGCTGATCACCCAGGGCGGTCAGTTCCTCGGAGTAGCGCACCACGCGGCCGGGCACGAAGTCGACCATCTGGAACGGCGCACCCAGCACGGAGTCGTCGTTGCGCATCGTCACCGCGTGCGCGACGGGCACGGCGGTGCCCTCGAGCGCGGCGACCACCTTGTACTCCCGCGCCATGTCGTGGGCCGACGGCGTCAACCCGTGCAGGGGCGGCCGGCGCAGCACCCACCGCGACGCGTCGTCGGACACCAGGAAGGTGAGGTTGGAGCGGCCGCCGGCGATCAGCTCGCCGCGGAGCTCGCCGTCGCGGGGCACGCCGATCGAGCGCAGATGGCGGTCCAGCGCATCGAGGTCCAGTCCGTCCAGGGTCGAAGTCACTGAACTTGTCTACCACCGGTGATTTCTGGGCAGCAGGTCCCATACGTGTTCGGTCCCGTTGACCGACGCGACGACGAGGCCTCCGCTGCGGGACTTCAGCAGGCGCGTCACGCCGGTGTAGTCGACCTGCACGCATAGCAGCCGCTCGGTGCGCATCACCTGGTGCACCATCGCGTTGATCACCCCACCGTGGGTGAACACCGCGACGGTCTCGTCGTGCCCGGCCGCGGCGACGACGTCGTCGACGCCCGCCCCGACCCGCGCGATGAACGCGTCCTGGTCGACGTCGCCGGGCAGGTTCCCGCTGAGCAGCCGCTTGATGTCCGCCTCGGAGGCCTCTTCGATCGGCGTGTAGTGCGACAGCCCGTAGTCGTACTCGGCGAGCCGCTCGTCGACGTCGACCGTCATGCCGAGGGCGTCCGCGACCGGCTGGGCCGTCTGCCGCGCGCGGCGTTGCGGGCTGCTGACGAGTCGCGCGATCGGGAAGCGCTTTAGTGCATCGGGCAGGCGCTTGGCCTGCGCGATGCCCTCTTCGGACAGGACGGGATCGGCACCCTCACCGGGTTCGCTGCGCAGGGGAAGCGCATGCCTGATCAACAGGAGCTGCATGCCCGCCACGATAGGGGTGGCCCTTCCCGCCGCGCGATTCGTGGAGTTCTAGGAGCGCCGACCGCTCCGAGAACGACACGAATCACGCGTGATCAGGGGGTGACGATCGCGAACGTGGGGTCGGGCCGGTCGAGCACGCCCACCAGAGTCGACAGCGCGGCGGCATCGCCGTCGATCCCGACGCCCGGCGACGTGACGTCGCCGCCGACGAACGTCAACAGCCGCACCTTGTCGGCCACCGTGATCGTCGCCGTCGCGGTCGCGGGGTCGGCGGCGACCTTGCGGTACACCAGCACGCCATTGCGCAGGGTCAGTCGGTAATTGGTGGCCAGGTCGGTGAACGTGACGTCGATGGTCAGGTCTACGTCCCAGGCCCGCGGACCGTCGACGCTGATCGCCAGGCTGTCGAACATCTGCTCCGGCGAGAGCTGCGACAGCATCGACATGGGCGTCGTGGACACCGCCATGCCGAAGTTCCCGTCGCGCAACTCGGTGGCGCCGGAGAGGAAGAAGTTGCGCCAGGTCGCGTTCTCGGCGCCGTAGGCCAGCTGCTCCAGGGTGTCGGCGTACAGTTCCCGCGCCGCGGGATGATGCTCGTCGGTGAAGATCGCGTGATCCAATAGCGTTGCCGCCCAACGAAAGTCACCCGCTTCGAAGGCCGTGCGCGCGATCTCCACGACGCGGTCGAGGCCACCCATCGCCTCGACGTAGCGCGGGGCGATGGCCTCGGGCGGATGCTGCCACAGCCGCGCCGGGTTCCCGTCGAACCAGCCCATGTAGCGCTGGTAGACCGCCTTCACGTTGTGGTTCACCGAGCCGTAGTAGCCGTGGGTGTGCCAGGCCCGCTCCAGCGCGGGCGGCATGCGGAACTGCTCGGCGATCTCGATGCCGGTGTAGCCCTGGTTGAGTTGGCGCAGGGTCTGGTCGTGGAGGTAGGCGTACATGTCCCGTTGCAGTGACAGGAATTCCACGATCCGCTCCCGGCCCCAGGTCGGCCAGTGGTGCGACGCGAACACGACGTCGGTGCGGTCGCAGAAGCTGTCGATCGCCTCGGTGAGGTAGCCCGACCAGCCGTGCGGATCGCGCACCAGCGCACCGCGCAGCGTCAGCAGGTTGTGCAGGTTGTGGGTGGCGTTCTCCGCCATGCAGAGCGCGCGGAAGCCGGGGAAGTAGAAGTGCATCTCGGCGGGCGCCTCGGTGCCCGGCGCCATCTGGAATTCGATCTCGACGCCGTCGATGGTGTGCGTCTCCCCGGTGGTCGCGATGTCGAGTGTCGGCACGATGAGCGCGATCTCCCCGACCGACGTGTTCTGCCCAAGGCCGCAGCCCACCTGACCCTGCGGCCCCCGCTCCAGCACGGTGCCGTACATGTAGGACGCCCGTCGGGTCATCGCCGTGCCGGCGTACACGTTCTCCTGGATGGCGTGCGCGGTGAAGCCCTCCGGAGCGATCACCACGACCCGGCCCGCATCGACGTCGGCCTGCGTGGTCACCCCGAGGACGCCGCCGAAGTGGTCGACGTGACTGTGGGTGTAGATCACCGCGACGACGGGCCGGTCGCCGCGGTGGGCGCGGTACAGCGCCAGCGCCGCGGCCGCCGTCTCGGTACAGATGAGGGGGTCGATCACGATCACGCCGGTGTCGCCCTCGATGAAGCTGACGTTGGACAGGTCGAGACCGCGGACCTGGTAGATGCCTTGGCCGTCTCCTCCCGTCGCTTCGCTCGCCCGAACCACTTCGTAGAGTCCCTGCTTGGCGGCCAGCGTCGACTGCCGCCACAGGCTCGGGTGCACCGACGGCGGCGCGTCGCCGGCGAGGAATCCGTACTGGTCGTTGTCCCACACGACCCGCCCGTCGGCGGCGGTGACGACGCACGGATTCAAGGCGGCGACGAAGCCGCGGTCGGCGTCGGCGAAGTCGCGGGTGTCGTCGAACGGGAACCCGTCGAGGTGGGCCCGGTTGGCTGATTCGATGACGGCGGTGGGCGGCTTGTGCTCCATGCGATGAGCGTGCCATCGCCGGGTGGCGCCGGGAGCGAAAACGGCGTCCCCGCCCGCGGGCTACGGGCCGGGAGGCGCCGGGTCCAACATCTGGACGTGATCGTCCTGCCACTGGTAGCGCACCACGTGGATCGGACCGGGGCATGCCGTACAGACGTTGCGGCCGTCCTTGTAGGAGAGCACCACCATGCCGTCGGTGCTGCGATCGGTGTCGATCGAGGTGAACGGGTAGGCCTGTGACGTCGCGGTGCCCAGGTATTCGCCGTCGTGGAAGAACAGCGCGTGGTCGGGCGAGCTGCCGGTGGCGCCGTCGAGGGTGACCAGCGCAGCCGACAGGGCCGCGCACGGATCGAAGTTTCCGCCGTAGGCGTTCGGGTCCCACGCCGCGGAGAGTCCGGGGTAGGGCGGCAGCGACCGGGCGGCCTGCGCGATCTGCGGCGCGCTCAGGTTGACCCCGCACTGCGAACCCGGCGGGGCCGCCACCGCCGGCGGCGCAGCGACGAGCGCCAGAACCGTGGCGGTCACCGCCGACAGCGAACGCATCATGACCGTGATGCTAGACGCGGTGCAGTTCGACGTCGGAGAGAACCGAGTCCCGGACCGTGGCCGTCATGTACGTGCAGGCAGGCTGGCGACGACGATCGGTCGGCGACCCGGGATTCAACAGGCGCAGCCCGGTGTCCGCGGTGGTGTCCCACGGGATGTGGCTGTGCCCGAAGACCAGGACGTCGGTGTCCGGATAGGCCTTCGCCATCCGGGCATCGCGTCCGCCCGACGCCCCCGTCTCGTGGACGACGGTGAAGCGCACCCCGTCGAGCACGGCGTCGGCGCGCTCCGGCAATCGGCGTCGCAACTCCTCGCCGTCGTTGTTGCCCCAGCATCCGATGACCCGCTTGGCCCGCGCCTGCAGCGCGTCCAGCAGGGGCGGTTCGACCCAGTCCCCGGCATGGATGACCACGTCGACCGCGTCCACCTGCGCCCACACCGCGGCCGGCAGGTCGCGGGCTCGTTTCGGCAGATGCGTGTCGGCGATCAGCAACAGCTGCATGCCTCCACGTTATCGGCGTCGGGGCGATGCGGGCGACGGCTCAGGTCGGCTGTAGCAACTCCGCCATCCTGGGCATGATGGTCTGCAGCCCCCGGAACGGACGGATCATCACCTTGAAGGAGACGATGCGGTCGTCGTCGTTCCACGTGATCATGTCGATGCCGTTGACGTAGTTCCCGTCGATGGTCGCGGCGAACTCCAGGACCGCCGACCGCTCGCCGTACCACTGCTCGACGTAGTGAAAGTCCGTGTCGCCGAACACCTTTGCGGCAGCGGTGAGGTAGAGAGTGGTCTTGGCCTTGCCCTCCTGCGGGGAGAACACGGCGGGTGAGTAGAACACGCAGTCGTCGGCCAGCAGCGCGTCGAGGGCTGCCGGGTCGTGGCCGCCATCGAGGAAGGCATGCCAGCGTTCGATCACCGGAGGGGTCATGCCTCCAGTCTGGCAGGAACCGGTGGCTAGGGCGTCGCGGTGGGTGACACCGACACCGACGGCGCGTTGGGCGTCACGGAGGTGTAGGGCGGCGGCGAGGCGGACGTGCTGGGACCGGGCGCGCTCGACGAGGACGACGAACTGCTCGCCGCCGAGGACGGCGTGGTCGTCGAGTCCGCGTTCATCTGGCCGGCGGTGCCGCACGCCGCGAGGGCGACGGCCCCGACACCCGCCGCGACGGTGGCCATCATTCGACGCCGAGAACTGAGCGATCGCATGGGGCTCCTCATTGCTCTGTCGGAACTTCGTGGGCTTCGTCGGAACTTCGTGGCAGAGCAGTTCCCACTGGGGTGCCATAGGACACGCGATCGTCGGTGATCACAGCGAATTCGAGTGCAGCAGTCATGGAAACCACAGGTGCGGTGATACGGCATCCGGCTCGACCGTGATCTGAGCCCGCTGTCTTCTGGTGCGCCCGAAGGGATTCGAACCCCTAACCTTCTGATCCGTAGTCAGATGCTCTATCCGTTGAGCTACGGGCGCGTGTCGTGCATTCAGTTGTACGGCTGGGGCGAACCAGCCGTGGCGGAGGCGAGAGGATTTGAACCTCCGGTCCGCTTTAAGACGGACAACTCATTAGCAGTGAGTCCCATTCGGCCGCTCTGGCACGCCTCCTGACCGCTCCACAGGGTACCGGACTCGCATCTGAACCCCAGAACCGCCGAGGAGAAAGCGTACACAGCAAGGCGAGCGGAAGGCAAAGCGCCCTCGCGGCCACCCCTAGACTATGGGCGTGACTGCCCGTCTACGCCCCGAGCTGGCCGATCTGCCCGCCTACACGCCCGGCAAGACCGTGCCCGGCGCCATCAAGATCGCCAGCAACGAGACCGTCGACGGCCCCCTGCCCAGCGTGCGCGAGGCCATCGCGAAGGCCACCGACTCCATCAACCGCTACCCCGACAACGGTTACGTCGAGCTCAAGGAGCGCCTGGCCAAGCATCTGGACGACGGCGCCTTCGCCCCGGAGCACATCTCGGTGGGCAGCGGATCGGTCAGCCTCTGCCAGCAGCTCATCCAGATCACGGCATCCGTCGGCGACGAGGTGATGTTCGGCTGGCGCAGCTTCGAGATCTACCCGCTGCAGGTGCGCACCGCCGGCGCGACGCCGCGGCAGGTGGCGCTCAAGGACTACGCCTTCGACCTCGACGCGATGTTGGCCGCAATCACCGACCGCACGCGGCTGATCTTCATCTGCAACCCGAACAACCCGACGTCCACGGTCGTCGACCCGCAGGCGCTGGCCCGCTTCGTGGCCGCGGTGCCGAGCGACATCCTGATCGCCCTCGACGAGGCGTACGTCGAGTACATCCGCGACGGGCTGGCACCGGACAGCTTCGGCCTGGTCCGCGAACATCGCAATGTCGTTGTGCTGCGAACGTTTTCGAAGGCCTACGGGTTGGCGGGACTGCGCATCGGCTACGCCGTCGGCGACCCGGACGTCATCACCGCCCTCGGCAAGGTCTACGTCCCGTTCACCGCGACGAGCGTCTCGCAGGCCGCCGCGATCGCCTCGATCGACGCCGCCGACGAGCTGCTGGCCCGCACCGACGCCGTCGTCGCGGAGCGGGCCAGGGTCACCGCGACGCTGCGCGACGCCGGTTTCACCGTGCCGCCGTCGCAGGCCAACTTCGTCTGGTTGCCGCTGGCCGAGCGCACCAACGACTTCGTCAACAGCGCCGCCGACGACCGGCTGCTGGTGCGGCCCTACGGGCAGGACGGCGTTCGCGTCACCGTCGCCGCGCCGCACGAGAACGACGCCTTCCTGGAGTTTGCCACCCGCTGGATCACCACCTGAGGGGCGACGTGACACGATGAATCCCGTGACGACAGCGGCGCGAAAGACGTTCACCGCGTTGACCGAACGCGACGGGGAGATTCCCGACGCGGAGCTCGACGCCTTCTGGGACACCCTGCAACCAGCCACGATCGACTTCATGGTCGGCGAGTGGAAGGGCGGCGAATTCGAGACCGGCCACCAGGCCAACGGATTCATGAAGCGGCTCAACTGGTTCGGCAAGACCTTCCATTCGGCGTCCGACGCGAAGCCGCTGGTGTGCCTGGACGCCGACGGCAACAAGTTCTCCAACACCGAGGCCATGAACGGCGAGGCGAGCCTGTGGCTCGAGGAGTTCCGCGGCGAGGTGACGGCGTCGATGGTGTACGACGGCAAACCGGTGCACGACCACTTCAAGAAGGTGGACGACGACACCGTCATGGGCATCATGAACGGCAAGGGCGCCATGGACACCAGATCGGGTGCACCGCGTCACCTGTACTTCTACCTGGAGCGGGTCTAGGTCCTATCGTTGCCAGGATGAGGACGCCCCTGCTGCTCGCCGCGACGGCCGTCCTCGCGGTCGGCAGCCTCGCCGGGTGTGCGCGGACCATCCCCGGCACCGTCGCGATGACCACCGAGCTGGGGCCCGACGCCGACGCCTCGAGCCCGTCCTCCCCGTCCCTGCCTCCCGGTAGCGCCCTGAGCGTGACCTGCGCGCAGTACCTCCAGCTCGACGTGGGCACCCAGACCGAGCTGATCCAGGAGATCCTGCAGAACGGGACCTCGACGCTCAGCCCCGGCGACGCGGCGGTCGCCAAGACGCTCGCCGACGCCGTGTGCACGTTCCTGCCGCAGAGTTCGGTGGCCGACATCCTGCTCGGCGAGACCCCTCCCTAGGCCCCCGCCCCCTGCGGCCGTAGCCTTCCTGGCATGGGCGATGCATACGAATCCCTCACCGTCGAGACCGAAGACCACGTCGCGCTGGTCACCCTGACCGGGCCCGGCAGGGGCAACGCGATGGGGCCCGCGTTCTGGGCCGAGCTTCCCGTGGCGTTCGCCGCCCTGGACGCCGATCCCGACGTCCGCGCAATCGTGCTCACCGGCTCGGGTCGCAACTTCAGCTACGGCCTCGACCTCGCCGCGATGGGCGGCACGCTGGCGCCGGTGCTGGCCGAGGGCGCGCTGGCCAAGCCCCGCTCCGAGTTCCACACGACACTGCGGGCGATGCAGGGCGCCATCACCTCGGTCGCGGACTGCCGCACGCCGGTGATCGCGTCGGTCCACGGCTGGTGCATCGGCGGCGGCGTCGACCTGATCTCGGCCGTCGACATCCGCTACGCCAGCGCCGACGCCAGGTTCTCGGTGCGTGAGGTGAAGCTCGCCATGGTCGCCGACGTGGGCAGCCTCGCGCGCCTGCCGCTCATCCTGTCCGAGGGGCACCTGCGCGAGATTGCGTTGACGGGCAAGGACTTCGACGCCGCGCGCGCCGAGCGGATCGGACTCGTCAACGAGGTCCTTCCCGATGCCGACGCGTCGCTGGCCGCAGCCCGGGCCACGGCGGCCGAGATCGCCGCCAACCCTCCCCTGGTGGTGCGGGGCATCAAGGACGTGCTCGACGAGCAGAGCATCGCGAGGGTCACGTCCAGCCTGCGCTACGTGGCGGCCTGGAATTCGGCGTTCCTGCCGTCGAAGGATCTCGGCGAAGGCATCAGCGCGATGTTCGGCAAGCGGCCGCCGGAGTTCACCGGCGAGTGAGAGCGGTGGCGGAGGGATTTGAACCCCCGGACGGTGTTAGCCGTCTCTCGCTTTCAAGGCGAGTGCATTAGGCCGCTCTGCCACGCCACCGCCGACAACTCTAAGCGAGTCAGACCCGGCCGACCCTCGCGGGCGCGTCGTTGGCCTTCAAGGCGACTCCAATGCGCCGGCAGTTCTCCCCCATGGCCGCGGTCTGCGGCCGCGACAGCCGGCTGAGGAAGTGGTTGCGCACGCCGTCGCCGTAGGTCGACATCGCCTGCCGCAGCAGGGCCCGGCCCTCGTCGGTGATGGTGGCCAGCACGCCGCGGCCGTCCTCGGGGGTCGAGCAGCGCCGGACCAGGTTCTGTCGCTCCAGGCGGTGAATTTGCCGAGTTACCCTGCTGGGCAACGACATCAGCTCCTCGGCGAGATCCCCCATCCGCGCCGAGCCGTTCGGCGAACTCGCCAGCGCGTCGAGCATCCGCACGTCGTTGAGGGTCAGCCCGTGAACGTCGGACAGCTCTCGGTTCAACGTCCCGTACAGCCGCAGTGCCGCGTCGAGGAAGTGCTGCCACGCGCGTTGTTCTGCGATGTCGAGTCCCGGCATCGAGCTCGGGGTTCGTCCCCCAATGGTCCCCTCCATGTCGGCATTCTAGGCGTGTTACCGCCGGGTAGTAGCGTTATGGCATGCGTGCGATCGTTGCCGAATCCGGCACGGAACTGGCCTGGCTGGAGGTCCCCGACGTGACCGCAGGTGACGGCGAGGTGGTGATCGACGTGACTGCCGCCGGCGTCAACCGCGCCGATCTCCTGCAGGCTGCGGGGCACTACCCGCCGCCTCCGGGGGCGAGCCCGACGATCGGCCTCGAGGTGTCCGGCCACGTGTCGGCGCTCGGCCCGGGGGTGCACGCCTGGTCCGTGGGCCAGCCGGTGTGCGCGTTGCTGGCCGGCGGCGGCTACGCCGAGCGAGTCGCGGTCCCCGCCGGTCAGGTCATGCCGATCCCCGACGGGGTGGAGCTGCACGAGGCTGCCGGTCTGCCCGAAGTGGCGTGCACGGTGTGGTCCAACCTCGGCATGACGGCGCACCTCGCGCCCGGGCAGACGGTGCTGTTCCACGGCGGCGCCAGCGGCATCGGCACCCACGGCATCCAGGTCGCGAAGGCGATGGACTGCTTGGTGGCGGTCACCGCGGGCTCGGCCGAGAAGCTCGAGGTGTGCCGCACCCTGGGCGCCGACATCCTCATCAACTACCGCGACGAGGACTTCGTCGAGCGGATCACGACCGACACCGACGGCCGCGGGGCCGACGTCATCCTGGATCTGCTGGGGGCGTCCTATCTGGACCGCAACATCGATGCGCTGGCGCCCGACGGCCGCGTCGTCACCATCGGCTTCCAGGGTGGCCTCAAGGCCGAACTCAACTTCGGCAAGCTCATGGCCAAGCGGGCCGGGGTCATCTCGACCGCGCTGCGGTCGCGACCGGTGCACGGCCCGTCGGGCAAGGCGGCCGTCGTCGACGCGGTGGTCGCCAACGTCTGGCCGATGATCGCCGACGGCCGGGTGCGTCCCGTCATCGGCGCCGAGCTTCCCATCGAGGAGGCGGCCAAGGCGCACCGCCTACTGGAGTCCGGCGACGTGCACGGGAAAGTGCTTCTGCGCGTGCGGAATTGACGAAAGCGGTCAGCCGAGCGAGGCCAGCGCGCGCACCAGCTGGTCGACCTCGGCCATCGTCGTGTAGTGCGCCAGCCCGACCGTGACGGCGCCGCCGATGTCGTTGACGCCGATGACGTCGAGCACCCGCGACGTCGTGTTGAGGGCGGCCAGCACCCCGTTGTCGGCGAGGCGCTGCACCACCCGTTCGGCGGGAACGCCGTGCAGCGCGAAGCTCAGCACCGGGATGCGAGCCTCGGGCTGCCCGATCACCATCACCAGCGGCAGCGACCGCAGTGACGTCAGTAGGTAGTCGAACAGCCGGTCCATGTAGGCGCCGGCCGATTGCATTGACACGGCCAGTCTTTCGCGCCGGGTACCGGACGCCGACTCGTCGAGGTTGGCCAGGTACTCGACGCTCGCGACGACGCCGGCCAGCATGCCGAACTGATGGGTGCCCATCTCGAGACGTTCGGCCCCGGTCGCGTGCGGATCCAGCGACACCGAGCTGAACGTCTCGATCAGAGCCGGATCGCGGAACACCAGGGCGCCGATCGGGGGGCCACCCCAGGCGACGGTGTTGATCGCAAGGACGTCGGCTTCGAGTTCGTGGATGTCGGCCAGTCGGTACGGCGCGGCGGCCGAGTGGTCGACGACGACCGTGCCGCCGTTCTCGTGCAGCAGCTTGGTGACCGGGCGCAGATCGGTGAGGGTGCCGATGGCCGACGACGCGGACGTGACCGCGACGAGCTTGGTCGGCTTGTCGATCAGGGACTCCCACTGCCAACCGGGGAGCTCGCCGGTCTCGATGTCGATCTCGGCCCACTTGACCTTGGCGCCATAGCGATTGGCCGCCCGCAGCCAGGGGGCGACGTTGGCCTCGTCGTCCAGGCGGGTGACGACGAGCTCGTGGCCGAGCCCGACCCGCGAGGACGCCGCGTCGGCCAGGGACGTCAGCAGGATCGCGCGGTCGGCGCCGAGGACGACACCGCGCGGGTCGCCGTTGACGAGGTCGGCGACCGCCCGGCGGGCGGCCTGCAACACCGCCGCACTGCGCGTGGCCGCCGGGTGTGGACCCCGGCCGGTCGTCATGGCACCGCGGAATGCGGTCGACACGGTCGTCGCGACCGAGTCGGGAAGCAGCATCCCGTTCGGCGCGTCGAAGTGCACCCAGCCGTCGCCCAGCGACGGGTGCAACCCCCGCACCCGGGCGACGTCGTAAGCCATGCCAGCCACCTTCGAGCCGTATGTGTACCGCGAACCGCTTCGATGTCGGTGGCGCCCGCCGTGCCCACGCACGTGCGGACCAACTCACCTAGCCGGTCATACTAGTGCAGTGAGCTTGGCGTCCGGAGTGCTAGTCGCGCTGCTGTTGCTAGTAGTCCCGGGAGCAATCATCGCGCGGACGGCCCAGCTAACGTGGCCGGTGGCTGTCGCCCTGGGTCCGGCCCTGACCTACGGCACCGTTGCGCTGGCAATACTGCCGTTCGGAGCGCTCGGCATCCCCTGGAATCTGCTCACCGCAGTGGTGTCGCTCGTGGTCGTCACGCTCGCCGTCGCGGGTTTGCAGGCAGTGCTCGGACGGCGTGCGACCCGGCCCCCTGCGGGCCATCCCATCACGGTCGGCCCCGCGCTGGTCGTCGCCGCGGGCGTCGTGCTCGGCGCCGCGTTCATCACCTTCGCAGCAATCCGAGGGATGCCGCACTGGCAATCCATTCCCAGCACCTGGGACGCCGTCTGGCACGCCAACGAGATCCGCTTCATCGTCGACACCGGGCAGGCCTCGCCGACCCACATGGGCGAACTGCGCAACGTCGAAACCCACGCCGCGCTGTACTACCCGTCGGCGTTCCACGCCCTCGCCGCGATCCAGTGCGAGCTGACCGGAGCAAGCGCCACCGCCGCCTACACGCTGAACTCGCTCGCGGCGTCGGTGTGGCTGTTCCCGGTGAGTGCGGCGGCGCTGGCGTGGCACCTGCTGCGGTCCCGCGGTGTCGATCAGTGGCGCACCGCCGGGTCGGCTGCCGCGGCCGGCGCGCTCGCCGCGTCCTTCACCTCGGTGCCCTACGTCGAGTTCGACACCGCGTCGATGCCCAACCTCGTCGCCTACGGGCTCGCCGTGCCCACGATGATCCTCGTCGTCTCGGCGCTGCGACACCGCAGGCGGATACCCCTGGCGGTGCTGGCCCTGCTCGGCGTCTTCTCCGTCCACATCACCGGCGGGGTGGTGACGGTGCTCTTCGTCGCGGGGTGGTGGCTCTTCGAGGGGCTGTGGCGTCCGGTGCGCGGCAGGCTCGCCGACTTCCTCGGCCTGGTCGCGATGGGCGCGCCGACCCTGCTGCTCCTGCTGCCGCAGTTCGTCGGCGTGCTGCAGCAGGCCGAGATCATCGCGGGCCACGAGTTCGACACCCATCAGGGCAAGAAGCGGGCGCTGTTCGACGCCGTGGTGCAGCACACCCGCCACCTCAACGACTATCCGATCCAGAACGCGCTCATCCTGCTCTCGGCGATCGGCTTCGTCATCCTGCTGGTGCGCAGGATGTGGTGGCCCGCCGCGGTGTGGCTACTCCTCGTCTACGCGATCGTGCATTCCTCGGCACCCTTCGGCGGTCTCGTCGGCAGGGTCAGCGCACTGTTCACCGACCTGTTCTACAGCGACCCGCGCCGGCTGTCCGGGGTGGTCACGCTGCTGCTGGCGCCGATGGCGGGCATCGCGCTGTTCACCATCGTCTGGGCCGCGCTGACCGGGCTGCGGCGCGTCATGCCCCGCCTCGGTGCGCGGACGGGCTACGTCGCCGCCGCGGTGCTCGTCGTCGCGGTGTCCGTCGGCATGGCGTGGCACTACTTCCCGCGGCACCGCTACCTGATCGGCGAGAAGTACGACTCGGTGATGATCGACGACAAGGACCTCCAGGCGTTCGCCTACCTGGAGTCGTTGCCGGGAGCCCGCGACACCCTGATCGGCAATGCCAACGTCGACGGCACCGCGTGGATGTACGCCGTCGCGGGCCTGCACCCGCTGTGGACGCACTACGACTACCCGCAGCAGCAGGGCCCGGGCTATCACCGGTTCATCTTCTGGGCGTTCGCCGACGACGCCGACACCGATCCCAGGGTCGCCGCGGCCGTGCACGCACTGAACATTCGCTACGTCCTCACCAGCACGCCGGTGGTGCGCGGGTTCGTCATGCCCGACGGACTAGTCTCGCTAGACAAGTCGACGTCGTGGAAGCAGATCTACGACAACGGTGAGGACCACATCTATGAGTGGCAGGGAAAGTAGGAGATGACCAGTAGCGCCGATGACGGCACCGCCGAGGACGTCGAGATCCTCGGTGACGCGTCCACGATGGGTGACGACGCCGACGGCAAGTCGCTGACCGATCTCGTCGAACAGCCGGCAAAGGTCATGCGGATCGGCACCATGATCAAGCAGCTCCTCGAAGAGGTGCGCGCCGCACCGCTCGACGACGCCAGCCGCGGGCGCCTGCGCGAGATCCACGCCCGCAGCGTCCAGGAACTCGAGGAGGGTCTGGCGCCCGAGTTGCGCGAGGAACTCGAACGGCTCGCCCTGCCGTTCGGCGAGGACACCCTGCCCTCGGACGCCGAGCTGCGGATCGCGCAGGCGCAGCTGGTGGGCTGGCTCGAGGGCCTGTTCCACGGCATCCAGACCGCGCTGTTCGCCCAGCAGATGGCCGCCCGCGCGCAGCTCGAGCAGATGCGCCAGTTGCCGCCGGGCGTCGGCGTCCCCGGGCAGCGCGGACCGTCGAGTCCCGGGACCGGGCAGTACCTCTAGCCGTGGGCGACCCGCACATCCACACCCGGGACGCGTGGGTGGAGTTCCCGATCTTCGACGCCAAGTCGCGGTCGTTGAAGAAGGCCTTCCTCGGCAAGGCGGGCGGCGCGATCGGTCGCAACGAGTCCAACGTCGTCGTGATCGAGGCGCTGCGCGACATCACGATGTCGCTGGACGTCGGTGATCGCGTCGGGCTGGTCGGGCACAACGGGGCGGGGAAGTCGACACTGCTGCGGCTGCTGTCGGGCATCTACGAGCCGACGCGCGGGTCGGCGACGGTCCGCGGTCGCGTCGCGCCCGTGTTCGACCTAGGCGTCGGCATGGATCCCGAGATCTCCGGCTACGAGAACATCGTCATCCGCGGCATGTTCCTCGGGCAGACCCGCAAGCAGATGGCGGCCAAGGTCGACGAGATCGCCGAGTTCACCGAACTCGGCGACTACCTGTCGATGCCGCTGCGCACCTACTCGACCGGCATGCGGGTGCGGCTGGCGATGGGCGTGGTCACCAGCATCGACCCCGAGATCCTGCTGCTCGACGAGGGCATCGGCGCCGTCGACGCCGAGTTTCTCAAGAAGGCCCGCACGCGACTGCAGGACCTGGTGTCGCGGTCGGGAATCCTGGTCTTCGCCAGCCACTCCAACGAGTTCCTCGCGCGACTGTGCAAGACCGCGATGTGGATCGATCACGGCACCATCAGGATGACCGGCGGCATCGAGGACGTGGTGCGCGCCTACGAGGGTGACGACGCCGCCCACCACGTCAGGGAGATCCTCGAGGAGAACCAGCGCGAAGGATCGATGTGACCGAGGTGGTCTGCGCCGTCGTCGTCACCCACCGGCGCGTCGACCCGCTGACGAAGTCCCTTGACGTCGTGACCAACCAGACCCGCAGACCCGACCACCTGATCGTCGTCGACAACGACGACGACGACCGGGTGCGTGAACTCGTTGCCGCTCAACCCATTCCGAGCACGTACGTCGGTTCGCGGCGCAATCTCGGCGGAGCCGGCGGCTTCGCGCTGGGCATCCTGCAGGCCCTCGCCCTCGGGGCGGACTGGGTGTGGCTCGCCGACGACGATGGCAGACCCGCCGACGCCTCGGTGCTGCAGACGCTACTGGCTTGTGCGGCAACGCATTCCCTGGCCGAGGTGTCACCGATGGTGTGCGACCTCGACGATCCGGCGCGGCTGGCCTTCCCGTTGCGACGCGGCCTGGTCTGGCGGCGCTGGGTCGCCGAACTGCGCGTCGACGGCGCGGGGGATCTCCTTCCCGGCATCGCCTCGTTGTTCAACGGGGCGCTGTTTCGCGCGTCGACGCTGGAAGCCGTTGGCGTGCCGGACATTCGACTGTTCATCCGCGGTGACGAGGTCGAGGTGCACCGCCGCCTGGTGCGGTCGGGCCTGCCGTTCGGCACGTGCCTGGACGCGGTGTACCTGCATCCGCAGGGGTCCGACGAGTTCAAGCCCATCCTCGGCGGGCGGATGCACACGCAGTATCCCGGCGATGCCACCAAGCGGTTCTTCACCTACCGCAACCGCGGTTATCTGCAGTCGCAGCCCGGTCTGCGGCGACTCATCCCGCAGGAGTGGGTGCGGTTTGGCTGGTTCTTCCTGGTGACCCGTCGTGACCCCGCCGGGTTCGCCGAATGGATCCGGCTGCGCAGGGTCGGCCGACGCGAAAGGTTCTCTCGATAGTGACGTTCACCGACGCGGCTTCGCAGTCCAAGACATTCGCCCGCGCCTGGGCCGACCTCACCACGGGCTTCGGCAGGCGCGAGCTGTGGCTGCACCTCGGCTGGCAGGACATCAAGCAGCGCTACCGCCGCTCGGTGCTCGGCCCCATCTGGATCACCATCGCTACCGGCACGATGGCGGTCGCCCTGGGCGCGCTGTACTCCACGCTGTTCCACCTGCCGCTCGCCGAGCACCTGCCCTACGTCACGCTCGGGTTGATCATCTGGAACCTGATCAACGCGTCGATCCTCGAGGGCGCCGACGTGTTCGTCGCGAACGAGGGCCTCATCAAACAACTTCCGACGCCATTGTCGGTACACGTGTACCGGCTGGTGTGGCGTCAGATCATCCTGTTCGGGCACAACATCGTCATCTTCGTCATCATCGCGATCATCTTCCCGCAGCAGTGGAAGTGGACCGATCTGGCGTTCATCCCGGCGCTGGCGCTCATCGCGATCAACTGCGTGTGGGTGGCACTGTGCTTCGGCATCCTGGCCACCCGCTACCGCGACATCAGCCCCCTGCTGTTCAGCCTGGTGCAGCTGCTGTTCTACGTGACGCCGATCATCTGGAACGACGCGACGCTGCGGCAGCAGGGCGCCGGCACGTGGGCGAAGATCATCGAGTTCAACCCGCTGCTGCACTACGTCGACATCGTGCGCGCGCCGCTGCTGGGGGCCGACCAGGAGATGCGGCACTGGGTCGTGGTGATCGTCCTGACGATCCTCGGGTGGACCGTGACGGCGTTCGCGATGCGGCAGTACCGCGCTAGGGTCCCCTACTGGGTCTGAGCGATGTGCGTGGCCACGATCGCCAGCGAGTTCCCGTAGACCGACACGCCCTCCGGTCCGATCAGCTCCCACAGCCTGGCCCGCAGCTCGGCGGCCCGCTCGGCGCTCAGCGTCAGATAGTTGGAGTGGGTGAACGCGAAGTCGATCCACTGCTCGCGCGAATACTGCCGCGTCTGCGGGTACTGGTGCGTCGCGACGTCGTAGCCTCCCGCGGTCAGGGCCGCCACGACCTCCGTCGACCCGCTGTTGGGGTCGGCGGTCCCGACGTCCCAGTAGCCGGCGTAGATCGAGTTCAGCTCGGCGCGGATCGCACCCGTCGGCGCCAGCCGGTTCCACATCAGCGCGAGCCGACCGCCGGGCCGCAGGATCTCCCGGATCTTCGGTAGCGCGACCGACGAATCGACCCAGTGGAACGACGCGGCGAACGTCACCAGGTCGAACGTGCGACCGTGCGACGGCCACCGTTCGAAGGTGTCGATCTCCACCTCGATGCCCTTGCGGCGCGCGACGGCCGCCATCCGCGGGTCGGGTTCGAGCGCCAACACGGTCGCCCCGCGCTCGACGAACTGCTGGGACGCGATGCCGGTCCCCGCCCCGACGTCGAGGATCGAGCGGCCGCCGCCGGCCAGCAGGTCGTCGATCATGACGTCCGGGTAGCGCGGACGGTACGCGTCGTAGGCATCGGCCTGGCTGCCAAAGGAATTGGCCCGCTGCCGATTCTTGAACATGTCCAACCGGGGTGGCATGTGCCCGACGGTATCCGCGCCGGATGTGAGGCCGCTGCGCGTGCGCTGACAGACTTTCCGAAGGAACGGTTCGCACACTGGCGAGGTGCCTCCGCTAGGCCCGCCGAGCCCCCTCCCGACGCCGCCCGCGCCGATCATGATGCCCCCGCTGCCCGACGTCGACTTCAACCGATGGGGCCACGGCGTCTCGCTGCTGGGCGGCTGGTTTCCCCTCACCGTCGAGATCGTCACGGTCGTCGTACTGATCGCGGCCGTCGGCTGGCGCACCCGCCGGTGGCGGCTGCTGTGGCTGCCACTGGCCATCGCGATCGGCGTCGTCACCGCGTTGGCGGCCCGCACCTACCTGAACTCCGAGGGGCTCGCGGGCGACCCCGCGCCCCTGCGGCTGTGGATCTGGACCGCCGGGTGTGCGGCGTCGATTGCCGTGGCGCTGTTCGGGTTTCGCGGCGCCCACTGGCTGCGCCGGGGCTTGAGCGTGCTGGCGATTCCGCTCACCATGGTGTGCGCGTTGCTCGTGCTCGACCAGTGGGTGGGCTACTACCCGTCGCTACAACGCGCGTGGGGTGACCTGATCGCGGGTCCGCTGCCCGATCAGATCGACGCGGAAGGGCTTGCGGCGCTTCGCAATACGCACCAGGACACCGGCAAGCTGGTCGGCGTCGACATCCCCGACGGCGGCAGTCGGTTCAGCCACCGCCGCGAATGGGTGTACCTGCCGCCGGCGTGGTTCGCCGGTCCCGTCGCACCGCAGCTGCCCGCGGTCATGATGATCGCGGGGGAATTCAGCAATCCGACCAACTGGATCCGGACCGGCAATGCGATCCCGGTGGTCGACGCGTACGCCAAGGACCACGGCGGCGAGGCGCCCGTGCTCGTCTTCCCCGACTCCAGCGGCAGCTTCAACAACGACACCGAGTGCGTCGACGGCCCGCGGGGGAACGCGGCGCAACATCTGACCGACGAGGTGCGGCCCTACGTCGTCGCGCACTTCGGCACGTCGACGGCACCGGCGGACTGGGGCGTCGTCGGCTGGTCGATGGGCGGCACGTGCGCGATCGACCTCGCGGTGATGCACCCCGACCTGTTCGCCACGTTCGAGGACATCGGCGGTGACCGGGGACCGAACTCCGGCACCAAGCAGCAGACGATCGACCGGCTCTACGGTGGCGACGCCGCCGCGTGGGACGCCTTCGATCCGCGCACGGTGATGGCCAGGCACGGGCCGTACACCGGCGTCGCGGGCTACTTCGACGACTCCCAGGAACCGCCCGACGACAAGACCAGGAACCTCCCCGACCGCCCGCAGCAGCGCGCCGCGCCGGTGGGCTTCGGCGGGCACGACGACGCCAACGAGTTCAGGGAGAAGGGCGCGCTGCCCGACCTGTGTGCGGCGGCGACAGCCGTCGACGTCGGATGCACGCTGCGGGTGTATCCGGGCTACCACACCTGGCAGTTCGCGGCGCGGGCCTTCTCCGACGGCTTCGGGTGGCTGGCGGGCCGGGTGCACGTGCCTGCGCCCGGGCCGGCGCCGATGTGACGAACCGCCTCAGCGGCGCGGCACCGGCACCCTGGTCGAGACGCTGATCCGGTTCCATGCGTTGATCGTCACGGCCATGGCGATGACCTTCGCGAGCTCCTCCTCGGTGAACACCGCGGCGGCCTTCTCGTAAACCTCGTCGGGTACGTGGCCCCTGTCGAGTTCGGTGATGGCCTCGGTCAATTCGAGGGCCGCGCGCTCGCGCTCGGTGAAGAGCGCACCCGCCTCGGCCCACGCGGCGACGAGCGCGAGGCGCTGGTCGGTCTCGCCGTTCGTGCGGGCGTCGGCGGTGTGCATGTCGAGGCAGAAGGCGCACCGGTTGATCTGCGAGGCGCGGATCTTCACCAGCTCGGCGATCGTCGGGTCGACGTCCTTGGCCGCCGCCCGGGTGAGCTGCATCATCGCGTCGTAGACCTCGGGGGCGGCCTGGTACATCTTCAGTCGCGTCATGTCCTCCACGCTAGCCACCAAAGAACCGCCGTCATGGTTGAATTCGCCGGTGAGTTCATGGGCCAATTCACGCGATCTGCACCTCGATCTGCGCGGTGCCATCACCCCCGGTGCCCGGGGTGCCCGCGACCTGCTGACCACGGCACTGCGCGACGCCGTGCGCTCCGGCCGGTTGGCGTCGGGCACCATGCTGCCGCCGTCGCGCGCGCTGGCCGCCGACCTCGGGGTGGCCCGCAACACCGTCGCCGAGTCCTACGCCGATCTGGTCGCCGAGGGCTGGCTGGCGTCGCGGCAGGGGGCGGGCACGTGGGTCGTCGACACGGCGGCCTCCCCGGCACCGATCCGTCGGCGCACCGCGCCGGAGGTGCCGACGCACGACCTGATGCCGGGCTCCCCCGACGTCTCGGCCTTCCCCCGCGACGCCTGGCTGGCGGCCACCCGGCGGGCACTGTCCACCGCCCCGAGCGAGGCCCTGCGGATGGGCGACCCCCGCGGTCGTCCCGAGCTGCGCGACGCCTTGGCCGCCTACCTCGGCAGGGTCCGCGGCGTGCGCGCGTCATCGGAATCGATCGTGGTGTGCGCGGGCACCAGGCACGCCGTCGAGATCCTCGGCTGCGTCTTCGGCACGCCCATCGCCGTCGAGGCCTACGGCCTGTTCCTCTTTCGCGACGCGCTGGCCGCACGGGGCGTGGCGACGACGCCGATCGGCGTCGACGGGCACGGCGCGATCGTCGACGAGTTGGACCACACCACCGCCCGCGCCGCGCTCCTGACCCCCGCCCACCACTTTCCGCACGGCGTCCCGCTTCACCCGGCGCGCCGCAAGGCGGCGGTCGACTGGGCCCACCGCACCGACGGCTACCTGCTGGAGGACGACTACGACGGCGAGTTCCGCTACGACCGCCAACCGGTCGGCGCGCTGCAGGGCCTCGACCCCGACCGCGTCGTCTACCTCGGCTCGGCGAGCAAGAGCCTGGCGCCCGCGCTGCGGCTGGGGTGGATGGTGCTGCCCGACCATCTGGTGGACCGCGTGCTCGCCGCGATGGGCGGGCAGCAGTTCTACGTCGACGCGATCACGCAGCTGACGATGGCCGACTTCATCGCCCATGGCAGCTACGACAGGCACATTCGCCGAATGCGCCTGAGCTACCGGCGCCGCCGCGACCGCCTGGTGCACGCCCTGCGCCCCTACGACGTCACCGTCACCGGGCTCCCCGCCGGTCTGCACCTCCTGCTGACGCTGCCCGACGGCACCGAGCCCGAGGTGGTGCGGCGGGCGGCCGAGGCCGGCGTGGCGCTGGCCGGTCTGGCACGCATGCGACATCCCGGCGCGGGACCAGGGCCGGACGGCATCGTCGTCAACTTCGGCACCCCTGCCGAGCACGCGTTCGCCGGGGCCGTCGACGCCCTGTGCAGCGTGCTTTCGGATGTGCAAATGACGATCTGACCTCGCGCCGGGCGGCTGGAATAGTGCGCGCCCGTGCCCACGACGCGGATGTCCCTGGCCGATTGGCGGACGACGGCCCTGTGCCTGGCAGCGGTGTGCGCGGGCGCCAGCACGGGGCTGGGCGCCCTCTTCGGCGCCGCGATGTTCGCACCGGTGATCTACGCGCTGGCCCGGCTGCGGGCACACGCCCCCAACGCCACGTCGACGGCGACGTTGGTCGCGGCCACCTGCGGGCCCCAGGCCGGAGGCTTCACCAAGGCACTGCAGGTGACCGGGTACGCGCTCGTCGCGGTCGAATCCGCTCAGAGCCTCGCCTCCCTGATGACGGAACAGGACCAGCGCTTCGACGAATGGCCGTGGTCGCTGTCGGCGGCAGCGGTCGTCGTCGTCGCCGCACTGGTGGCGAGCGTCCTTCCGGATGGCGCGTTCATCGCGCTCGCTGCTCTCCTCGCGCTGGCCGGGGTGGCGACCTACCTCTACTTCGGCACGGCCGTCGCCGTCCACGTCCTCTCGGAGACGGGGACGGCGCCCCTCGCGAACGACCCCACCCCGAACCCGCCGGGCGAGCCGGACGGGTTGGGGGTGTACGCCGAACTCGCCCAGCTGGGACTGGCCATGGTCGCGTTCGAGGTCGCCACGACCCGATTGCACCGGGTGCGGTCGCTGGGCAGATCGATGGGGCTGGCGATGGCCGTGGTCGTCGTCGCGGCCGCCGTCGTGTGGTACGCCACCGGCCGGGGTGGCAACGGAGCGTTCGGCGGCTACTACCTCGCGGAGGAGGCCTCCGCGCTGTTCGGCCCCTCGGCGGGTAGCTGGCTGCACGTCGCCACCGTGGCGATCGTCGCGGCCGGGCTGCTCGCGGTGCTGCGGGGTGCGTTCGACGTGCTCGACCGCGGCCGCTGGTTCGCCATCGTTGCGGCGCTCGCCGCGGTCGCGACGGTTGCGGCGGGGATGCTGAGCGCGTCGACCGCCCCCGTCGGGGAGTTCGTACTCATTGCGCTGTACATCGTGATCCTGGTCGCGAGCTGTCGGATCCCGGGCGGGGACTTCGTCACGTGGTGGCTGCGGGCGTTGACGCCGATCGCGTTGCTTGCCGTCGTCGTGATACCGGCGGTGACGGCGCTGAAACTGATGGCACTGCTGCCGGTCGCGATCGCGACGTGGCTCGTCGTCATCGCCGCCATCGTCGGCCTGGTGGGCACCCCGAGCCACCCTGGCTAAGCTGCCCGCGTGGCCGAACCCCCCATGTCGCCCAGTCTGAGCCTGTTGACCCAGGCCTGGCGCTTCGTCGTCACGGGCGGGCTGTCGGCCATCGTCGACTTCGGCCTGTACGTGCTGTTGTACAAGGCCGCCGGTCTGAACCCGGACGTCGCGAAGACGCTCAGCTTCATCGCCGGCACCACGACGGCGTACCTCATCAACCGGCGCTGGACCTTCCAGGCACCGCCGAGCACCGCGCGCTTCGTCGCGGTCGTCGGGCTCTACGCGGTGACGTTCGCCGTCCAGGTCGGCCTGAACCACCTCTTCCTGCACCTGCTGCACTACACGGCGGCGGCCGTGGTGATCGCCTTCGTCATCGCGCAGGGCACCGCAACCGTCATCAACTTCATCGTCCAGCGCGCGGTGATCTTCAAGCTGTAGCGGGAGCGGTACCCTCGTCACGATGTTCAACACCACCACCAAGCGGCTGACGGGCTGGGGCCGCACCGCGCCGACCGTGGCGCAGGTGCTGTCGACCCCGGACCCCGACGAGATCATCAAGGCCGTCGGCGACGCCGACGGCCGCGGCGTCATCGCGCGGGGGCTCGGCCGGTCCTACGGCGACAACGCCCAGAACGGTGGCGGTCTCGTCATCGACATGACGGCGCTGCACCAGATCCACTCGATCGACCGGGACAGCCACCTCGTCGACGTGGACGGCGGCGTCAACCTGGACCAGCTGATGCGCGCCGCGCTGCCGCTCGGGCTGTGGGTGCCGGTGCTGCCCGGCACGCGCCAGGTCACCGTCGGCGGGGCGATCGCCTGCGACATCCACGGCAAGAACCACCACAGCGCGGGCAGCTTCGGCAACCACGTCCGGTCGATGGACCTCCTCACCGCCGACGGCGCGATCCGCCACCTCACCCCGGACGGTCCCGACGCGGACCTGTTCTGGGCCACCGTCGGCGGCAACGGTCTGACGGGCATCATCCTGCGGGCCACCATCGCGATGACGCCGACCGAGACGGCGTACTTCATCGCCGACGGTGACGTCACCCCGACCCTCGACGACACGATCGCCTTCCACAGCGACGGCAGCGAGAACGACTACACCTACTCCAGCGCCTGGTTCGACGCGATCAGCCCACCGCCCAAGCTGGGCCGGGCCGCCATCTCCCGCGGCTCGCTGGCGACGCTGGACCAGCTGCCCGAGAAGCTGCAGAAGGATCCGCTGAAATTCGATGCGCCGCAACTGTTCACGTTCCCCGACGTGTTCCCCAACGGACTGGCGAACAAGTACACGTTCGGGCCCATCGGCGAGCTGTGGTACCGCAAGTCGGGCACCTACCGGGGCAAGGTCCAGAACCTGACGCAGTTCTACCATCCGCTGGACATGTTCGGAGAGTGGAACCGCGGGTACGGCTCGGCCGGCTTCCTGCAGTACCAGTTCGTGGTGCCGGTCGAGGCGGTCGAGGAGTTCAAGCGCATCATCGGCGACATCCAGCGCTCGGGACACTATTCCTTCCTCAACGTGTTCAAGCTGTTCGGTGCGGGAAACCAAGCGCCACTGAGCTTTCCGATTCCCGGCTGGAACATCTGCGTCGACTTCCCCATCAAGGCCGGGCTGAGCGAGTTCGTCACCGAGCTCGACCGCAGGGTGCTCGAATTCGGCGGCAGGCTCTACACCGCCAAGGACTCCCGCACCACGGCCGACACCTTCCACGCCATGTATCCGCGCATCGACGAGTGGATTGCGGTGCGCCGCAAGGTCGATCCCGCGGGGATCTTCGCCTCCGACATGGCCCGACGTTTGGAGCTTCTGTAAATCATGGTCTTCGACGCCGTGGGCAATCCGCAGGCCATCCTCGTCCTCGGCGGTACGTCCGAGATCGGGCTGGCCATCGCCGAGCGCTATCTGCGCGACGCGTCGGCCCGGGTCATCCTCGCCGACCTGCCGAACCATCCCCGTAAGGACGACGCCATCGCCGCCATGACGTCGGCGGGCGCGAAGTCCGTCGAATGGGTCGACTTCGACGGCGTCGCGGCCGACACCCACCCCGCGGTGATCGAGCAGGCCTTCAGCGGTGGTGACGTCGACGTGGCGATCGTGGCGTTCGGTCTGCTGGGTGAGGCCGAGGACCTGTGGCAGGACCAGCGCAAGGCCGTACAGATCGCCCAGATCAACTACACGGCCGCCGTATCCGTCGGCGTGCTGCTCGGCGAACGGATGCGTGCGCAGGGGTCCGGGCGCATCATCGCGATGAGCAGTGCCGCCGGTGAGCGCGTGCGGCGGTCCAACTTCGTCTACGGCTCCACCAAGGCCGGGCTCGACGGCTTCTACCTCGGCCTGGGAGAAGCGTTGCGCGAGTACGGAGTTCACGTGCTGGTGATCCGCCCGGGCCAGGTGCGCACCAAGACGACGATCGACTACCTGGCGGCCACCGGCGCCAAGGAGGCGCCGTTCACCGTCGACAAGGAGTATGTCGCCGAACTGGCGGTGACCTCGTCGGCCAAGGGCAAGGAACTGGTGTGGGCGCCAGGGGCGTTCCGCTACGTGATGATGGTGCTGCGCCACGTGCCGCGGCCGATCTTCCGCAAGCTCCCGATCTGACCGTGCGCACCACCGCAGGCCGGTCGGCGGCGGCCATGCTCGTCGCCGTGGTGATCGCCACTGCGGTGACCGGGATCGCGCTGCGCGCCATCGCCAGGGTGAACTGGCCGGCGTTCAACTCGTCCAATCAACTCCATGCCCTCACCACCGTGGGCCAATTCGCTTGTCTGGTCGGCATATTCGCGGCCGGCTGGCTGTGGCGCAGGGGGTGGCGCTGGCTGGCGCGCGCGGGTGCGGTGGTGTTCCTGGCGGGGTTGTCGGCCGTCACGCTGGCGATGCCGCTGGGGGCGACCAAGCTCTACCTGTTCGGCGTCTCGGTCGACCAGCAGTTCCGGACCGAGTACCTCACCCGCCTGACCGACACCGCCGTGCCGCACGACATGACGTACCTCGGGCTGCCGCCGTACTACCCGCCCGGCTGGTTCTGGCTCGGGGGGAGGTACGCCCACCTGACGGGCACGCCCGCCTGGGAGGCGTTCAAACCGTGGTCGATCATCTCGATCACCGCGGCAATCGTCGTCGCATTCGTGGTGTGGGCGGCCATGATTCGGTTCGAACTGGCCCTGGTGATCGCGACCGCGACGGCGGCGGCCACCCTCGCCTACGCGTCCGCCGAGCCCTATTCGGCCATCATCACGGTGCTGTTGCCGCCGGTGTTCGTCCTGGCGTGGTCGGGGCTGGGCGGCGGCACCCGATCCGGCGGCTGGGCGGCCGTCGTCGGCGCCGGGCTCTTCCTCGGATTGGCCGCCCTGTTCTACACGCTGCTGTTCGGCTACGCCGCGTTCACGCTCGCCATCATGGCGGTGCTGTTGGCCGTGGCCAGACGCCGGTGGGACCCGGTGCTGCGCCTCCTCGTCGTCGCGCTCATCGCAGGAGCCATCGCGCTGGTGGGCTGGGGGCCGTATCTGCTCGCCGCCGCGCACGGCAGCCCCGCCGACAAGGGGACCGCACAGCACTACCTGCCGAGCGACGGTGCGCAGCTGACGTTTCCGATGCTGGACTTCACCCTCCTCGGCGCGCTCTGCATGATCGGGACGCTGTGGCTCGTCGTGCGGGCCCGCAGTTCGACGCGGGCCGGGGCGCTGGCCGTGGCCGTCCTCGCGGTCTACGGCTGGTCGCTGCTGTCGATGCTCACCACGCTGCTGGGCACCACGCTGCTGTCCTTCCGGCTGGTGCCGACGCTGACGGTCCTGCTCACCGCCGCGGGTGCGTTCGGCGTCGTCGAGACCATCCTGGCGATCGCCGCGCGGTACCGCCCGCAGACGGGGCGGCGCATCGTGGCGGCGGGGGCTGCGGTCGGCGCCCTCGGCGCCATGACGTTCACCCAGGACATCCCCGACGTCCTGCGCCCCGACATCGTGGTCGCCTACACCGACACCGACGGCACCGGCCAACGCGCCGACCGCCGACCCCCTGGGGCCGAGCAGTACTACCGCGACGTCGATGCGACGATCGGCCGGGTGACCGGCAGGCCCCGCGACCAGACCGTCGTGATGACCGCGGACTACAGCTTCCTCGCCTACTACCCCTACTACGGGTTCCAGGGTCTGACGTCGCACTACGCCAATCCACTCGCGCAGTTCAAGGAGCGCTCGGCGGCCATCGAGGGCTGGGCGACCATCACTAGGCCCGCCGACTTCGTCGCCGCGCTCGACACGCTGCCGTGGGCGCCCCCGACGGTGTTCCTCATGCGGCACGGCGCCAACGACACCTACACGCTGCGGCTGGCCAGCGACGTCTACCCGAACCAGCCGAACGTGCGGCGCTATCAGGTGGCGCTCGACGCCGCGCTGTTCGACGATTCGCACTGGGCGGTGTCCGACATCGGGCCCTTCGTCCTGGCAATCCGACGGTAAGACGCCGTGACCAGTAAGGCGCCCCCCGGTGGGCCGTTAACATCTAGCCCCGTGAGCGGCGACGGAGCGACGGCGGGAGGCCATCACCGGACCGCCCGGCTCATCGCGATCGTCGCAGGCCTGCTGGGTGCGGCGCTGGCCATCGCCACCCCGTTCCTGCCCGTCACGCAGACCACCGCCCAGCTGAACTGGCCGCAGAACGGGCTCCTGCAGAGCGTCGACGCGCCGCTCATCGGCTACGTCCCGACCGACCTGCAGGTGTCGATCCCGTGCCGTGCCGCCGCCGGTCTCGTCGGACCCCGCACCGTCCTGCTGTCGACGGTGCCCAAGCAGGCGCCCAAGGCCGTCGACCGCGGCCTGCTGATCGAACGCGTCGGCGGGGACCTCCTGGTCATCGTGCGCAACACCCCCGTCGTCACGGCGCCGCTGACGCAGGTGCTCAGCCCGGCGTGTCAGCGGCTGACGTTCACCGCGCACGCCGAGCGGGTCACGGGTGAATTCGTCGGCCTCGTCCAGGGACCCGACGCCGACGGTGGCGCCAAGCCCGGCGATCCGCTGCGGGGCGAACGCAGCGGCTACGACTTCCGGCCGCAGATCGTCGGCGTCTTCACCGACCTGTCCGGCCCCGCGCCGCCGGGTCTGACGTTCTCGGCCACCATCGATTCCCGATACAGCACCTCTCCGACGCTGCTCAAGCTGGTCGCGATGATCGTCGGCATCGCGATGACGGTGCTCGCACTCGGTGCCCTGCACGTGCTCGACACCGCCGACGGCATGCGGCACCGCCGGTTCCTGCCGCCGCGGTGGTGGTCGATGAAGCCGCTCGACGTGGTGGTCACCGTCGTGCTGGTCTGGTGGCACTTCGTCGGCGCGAACACCTCCGACGACGGCTACATCCTGACGATGGCGCGGGTCTCCGAGCACGCCGGCTACATGGCCAACTACTACCGCTGGTTCGGCACCCCGGAGTCGCCGTTCGGCTGGTACTACGACCTGCTCGCGCTGTGGGCGCACGTCAGCACCGCGAGCGTCTGGGTGCGGCTGCCCACGCTGGTCATGGCGTTGGCGTGCTGGTGGGTGATCAGCCGCGAGGTGATCCCGCGCCTCGGGCACGCGGTGAAGACCAGTCGCGCCGCGGCGTGGACCGCGGCGGGCATGTTCCTGGCGTTCTGGCTGCCGCTCGACAACGGCCTGCGGCCCGAACCCATCATCGCGCTGGGCATCCTGCTGACGTGGTGCTCGGTCGAACGGGGCGTCGCCACCAGCCGCCTGCTCCCGGTGGCGATCGCGATCATCATCGGCGCGCTCACGCTGTTCTCCGGGCCCACCGGCATCGCGGCCGTGGGTGCGCTGCTGGTCGCGATCGGTCCGCTCAAGACGATCGTGGCGGCGCATACGTCGCGGTTCGGGCGACTGGCCCTGCTGGCGCCGATCCTCTCGGCGGCCACCGTCACGATCTTCCTCATCTTCCGCGATCAGACCTTCACCGCGGAGGTTCAGGCCAGCCTGTTCAAGTCGGCCGTCGGTCCCAGCCTGGCCTGGTTCGACGAACACATCCGCTACGAGCGACTCTTCATGGCCAGCCCCGACGGGTCGGTGGCCCGGCGCTTCGCCGTGCTCGCCCTGCTGCTCGCCCTGGCGGTGTCGGTGGCGATGTCATTGCGCAAGGGCCGAATTCCCGGCACGGCGCAGGGTCCCAGCCGTCGCATCATCGGCATCACGATCATCTCGTTCCTCGCGATGATGTTCACCCCGACCAAGTGGACGCACCACTTCGGCGTGTTCGCCGGTCTGGCCGGGTCGCTGGGCGCACTGGCCGCCGTCGCCGTCATGTCCACGGCGATGACGTCGCGGCGCAACCGCACCATCTTCGCGGCCACCGTGCTCTTCATGACGGCGTTCTCGTTCGCGAGCGTCAACGGTTGGTGGTACGTCTCCAATTTCGGCGTGCCGTGGTCGAATGCGTTCCCGCAGTACAAGTTTGGCTTCACCACCATCCTGCTGGGGCTGTCGGTGCTGACGCTCCTGCTGGCCGCGTGGCTGCACTTCACCGGCCGCGGCGACAGCCCGCCGAGCAGGCCGCGGCGGTGGTCGTGGGTGGCCCAGGCGCCGTTGACGATCGCCGTGTGGGCACTGGTGGTCTTCGAGGTCGCGTCGCTCACCATCGGGATGATCACGCAGTACCCGGCGTGGTCGGTGGGTCGGTCCAACCTCGAGGCGTTGACCGGCAAGACCTGCGGCCTGGCCACCGACGTCCTGGTCGAGCAGGACCCCAACGCGGGCATGTTGACCCCGGTGAGCGTGCCCGCGGGCCTCGCCCTCGGCGCCACGACCGCACAAGGCTTCAGCCCCAACGGAATTCCCGCCGACGTGTCGGCCGACCCCGTCGCCGAACCCCAGGGCAGCGGCAACTTCGCCGACACCGACGGCTCCGTGGTGAGCGGCGGCGAACCGGGCACCGAGGGGGGCACGACCGCCAGGGCGGGCATCAACGGCTCGCGTGCGCGACTGCCGTACGACCTCGACCCCGCGAGGACGCCGGTGATGGGCAGCTGGCGCTCGGGTCCGCAGCAGCCCGCGCAGCTGCGGTCGGCCTGGTACCGGTTGCCCGACCGGAGTCAGGCGGGACCGCTGCTGGTGGTCGCCGCGGCCGGGCGCTTCGACTACGGCGAGGTCCTCGTCCAGTGGGCCACGGACGCCCAGGCCGCGGCCGGTCAGCCTGGCGGCAGCACCGGACTCGGCGACGTCGGCGCGGTGCCCGCATGGCGCAACCTGCGCGTCCCGATGAGTGCCATCCCCAAGGAGGCCACCCAGGTGCGCCTCAGCGTCTCCGACGACGACCTCGCCCCGCAGCACTGGATCGCCGTCACCCCGCCCCGCATCCCGAAGCTGCAGACGCTGCAGGACGTCGTCGGATCCACCGACCCCGTGCTGCTGGACTGGCTGGTGGGGCTCGCCTTCCCGTGCCAGCGTCCGTTCGGCCACCAGAACGGCGTCACCGAGGTGCCCAAGTGGCGCATCCTGCCCGACCGCTTCGGCGCGGAGGCCAACTCGCCCGTCATGGACTACCTCGGTGGTGGACCGCTCGGCATCACCGAGTTGCTGGTGCGGGCCGAGCCGGTGCCCACCTATCTCAGGGACGACTGGTTCCGCGACTGGGGCGCGCTGCAGCGGCTGGTGCGCTGGTACCCCAGCGCGCAACCGGCGCGCCTCGATCTGGGCACCGCGACCCGAAGCGGCTGGTGGACACCAGGGCCCTTGCGGTTGAGCTGACCCCTCCCCCGCATGGCGGCGCAATGCACACGAGGTCGTCGCATAGCATCGAGCCTCGTGCCCGCCAGGACCCTTCGACTCGTCGCGATCATCGCGGGTATCGCAGGACTCCTGCTCTGCGCCCTCACCCCGCTCCTTCCCGTCAAGCAGACGACGGCCACCATCCTGTGGCCCTCGGGCTCAGGACCCGACGGACTCGTCACCGACGTGACCGCGCCCCTGGTGTCCGGTGCGCCGCTCGCGCTCGACGTCAGCATCCCGTGCAAGGCCGTCGCGACGCTGCCCGCCGCGGGCGGCGTCGTCCTGTCGACCAATCCCGACGGCGGCATCGACGCGGGCCGCAACGGCCTGTTCGTCCGGGCCACCGCCGACAGCGTCCTCGTCGCGTTCCGTGACTCCGTCGCCGCCGTCGCGCCACGTCAGGCCGTCGACGCGGGGGCCTGCAGCGTGCTGCACGTCTGGGCCAACGTCACCGGCGTCGGCGCGGACTTCGTCGGCATCCCCGGCGCCGCCGGCACCCAGGC
Organism: Mycolicibacterium madagascariense; assembly: GCF_010729665.1. Lineage (NCBI taxonomy): Bacteria > Bacillati > Actinomycetota > Actinomycetes > Mycobacteriales > Mycobacteriaceae > Mycobacterium > Mycolicibacterium madagascariense. The sequence continues at coordinate 5,388,665 of NZ_AP022610.1, forward strand.
CGTCGAGAAGAAGCCCCAGGTGACCGGCGTCTTCACCGATCTGAAGGTCGCCGCGCAGCCGGGGTTGTCGGCCCGCATCGACGTCGACACGCGGTTCATCCTGGCGCCGACCGCACTCAAGACCGCGGTGATGGTGCTTGGCGTGCTGGCCACCATCGTGTCGATCGTCGCGCTGGCGCTGCTGGATCGGCGTTCGGGCCGCCGGGTCCGCGGCGCGTGGGGCCGGTTCTGGCGGGCCGGGCTGGCGACCTGGTTGGCCGACGTCGCGGTCATCGGCGGGCTGGTCCTGTGGCACGTCGTCGGCGCGATCTCCTCCGACGACGGCTACAACACCACGATTGCGCGCGTGTCCCGCGACGCCGGGTACGACGCGAACTACTACCGCTACTTCGGCGCGACCGAAGCGCCGTTCGACTGGTACCAGTCGGTGCTGGGCCACCTCGCCACCGTCAGCACGGCCGGCGTGTGGTTGCGCCTGCCCGCGCTGCTGGCCGGCGTGGCCACGTGGTTGCTGCTCAGCCGCTGGGTGATCCCCCGGCTCGGCAGGCGGCTGGCGGCCAACCGGGTGGCGGTCTGGACCGGCGCCGCGGTCTTCCTGGCCAGCTGGCTACCGTTCAACAACGGCCTGCGGCCCGAGCCGCTGATCGCGTTCGGCGCGCTGGCGGCGTGGGTGCTCGTCGAGTACGCGATCAGCGCCCGCCGGTCCTGGCCGGCCGCCGCGGCCATCGTCGTCGCGATGTTCAGCCTGACCCTGGCTCCGCAGGGCCTGATCGCGCTGGCGCCCCTGCTGGTCGGCGCCCGGGCCATCGTCAAGGTCACCAGGACCAGGCCCACCGGGGTGCTCGCACCCATCGCCAGCTACGCGGCGGCGCTGTCGCTGGTCTTCGTCATCGTCTTCCGCGATCAGACGCTGGCCACCGTCGCCGAGTCCGCGCGGATCAAGTACACCGTCGGCCCGACCATCTCCTGGTACCAGGAGTTCCTGCGCTACTACTTCCTCACCGTCGAGGACAGCGTCGACGGTTCGCTGACCCGGCGCTTCTCGGTGCTGATCCTGCTGCTGTGCCTGTTCGGTCTGGTGGCGGTGCTGCTGCGCCGTGGCACGTTGCCGGGCATCGTCACCGCGCCGGCGTGGCGGTTGCTCGGGACGACGGCCATCGGCCTGCTGCTGCTGACGTTCACGCCGACGAAGTGGGCCGTGCAGTTCGGCGCGTTCGCCGGTCTCGGCGGCGCGCTGGGCGCCGTCACCGCGTTCACGTTCTCCCGCGTCGGGCTGCACAGCCGACGCAACCTCGCGCTGTACGTCACGGCCCTGCTGTTCGTCCTCGCGTGGGCGACGTCGGGCATCAACGGCTGGTTCTACGTCGGCAACTACGGGGTGCCGTGGTTCGACAAGCAGCCGTTGATCGCGGGCCATCCCGTCACGTCGATGTTCCTGGTGCTCGCCATCGCGGGCGGACTGCTGACCGGCTGGCTGCACTTCCGCATCGACTACGCCGGTCACACCGAGGTCGCCAACACGCGGCGCAACCGGGTGCTGGCCTCCACGCCGCTACTCGTGGTGGCCACGCTGATGGTGCTGCTCGAGGTCGGGTCGATGGTCAAGGGCGCCGTCGTCCGCTACCCCGCCTACACCACGGCCAAGGCCAACGTCGATGCGATCACGTCGGGGCTGGGCCCGACCAGCTGCGCGATGGCCGACGCCGTCCTCGTCGAAGCCGACCCCAATGCTGGCCTGCTGCAACCGATTCCGGGACAGAAGTTCGGTCCGGACGGGCCACTCGGCGGGTCGGACCCCGTCGGCTTCACCCCCAACGGCGTCAGCGACACCCTGCTGCCGCCCGAGCCCGTCACCGCCAACCCCGGCACCGTCAACTCCCCCGGCTCACCCGACAAGCCGAACTCGGGCATCGGCTTCTCCGCGGGCACCGGCGGTGGTTACGGGCCGCCCGGCGTCAACGGGTCGCGGGTGTTCCTGCCGTTCGGGCTCGACCCGGCGCGCACCCCTGTGATGGGAAGCTACGGCGAGAACACCGCGGCCGCCAAGGCGACGTCGGCCTGGTATGCGCTGCCGGCCCGCACGCCCGACCGTCCCATCGTCGTCGTGTCGGCCGCGGGCGCCATCTCGTCGTCGGACGAAGAGGGCAACTTCAACTACGGCCAGTCGCTGAAACTCGAATGGGGCGTGCGCAATTCGGACGGCTCGTTCCGCGGGCTCGGGCTGGCGCCGCCCATCGACCCGCTGGTGCCGCAGCGGGCGTGGCGCAACCTGCGCTTCCCGCTGGCCGCCGCGCCGCCGGAGGCCAACGCCGCCCGCATCGTGGCCGACGACCCGAACCTGTCCACCGATCAGTGGTTCGCCTTCACCCCGCCGCGCGTCCCCTCCCTGCAGACCGCGCAGCAGTTCCTGGGGTCGTCGACCCCGGTGCTGATGGACATCGCGACGGGTGCGAACTTCCCCTGCCAGCACCCGGCCACGCAGCACCTCGGCATCGCCGAACTGCCCGAGTACCGGATCCTGCCCAACGCCAAGCAGGTCGTCGTGTCGTCGAACCAGTGGCAGTCCGCTGACGACGGCGGCCCGTTCCTCTACATTCAGGCCCTGCTGCGCACCTCGACCGTGCCGACCTACCTCAGCGGTGATTGGTATCGCGACTGGGGCACCATCGAGCGCTACGACCGCATCGTGCCACCGTCCGCCGCGCCGAACGCCGCCGTCGAGCAGGGCGTGCAGACGGTGTACGGCTGGACCCGCCGCGGCCCGATCCGCGCCCTGCCCCTGGAAACGGACTCATGAGAACGACACGGTGGGTAGCGATCGTCTCGGGGCTGATCGGCTTCGTGCTGTCGGTCCTGACTCCGCTGTTGCCCGTGGTGCAGACCACCGCGACGGTGAACTGGCCGCAGGCGGGTCAGCTGAACAGCGTGACTGCGCCGCTGATCTCGTTGACGCCGGTCTCGATGAAGGTGTCCGTGCCGTGCAGCATGATTCAGCAGCTGCCGCCCAGCGGCGGGCTGGTGCTCGGCACCGCGCCCGCCGACGGCAAGGACGCCGCGCTGAACGCCCTGTTCGTCAACGTCACCGCCTCCCGCGTCGACGTCACCGACCGCAACGTGGTGGTGGCCAGCGTCCCGCGGGCCAAGGCCGCCGGGTGCTCGCGCATCGACATAGTGTCCGACGAGTCGGGGACGTTCGCGACCTTCGTGGGTCTCACCGGACCCGACGGCAAGGAACTGCGCACCGGGTTCCCCGACCCCAACCTGCGACCCAACTTCGTCGGCGTCTTCACCGGACTGAAAGGCCCTGCGCCACAAGGGCTCTCGCTATCCGCCACGGTCGACACCCGGTTCACCACCTCGCCGACGACCATCAAGCTCGGCGCGATGCTGGTGGCCCTGGTCGCGACGGTCATCGCGGTGATCGCCCTGTGGCGGCTCGACCAGCGTGACGGCAGGCGCATGCAGCGGTTGATCCCGTCGCGCTGGCGGACGTTCTCCGCGACGGACGTCGTGGTCGTCGGCGGCTTCCTGCTGTGGCACGTCATCGGGGCGAACTCCTCCGACGACGGCTACATCCTGCAGATGGCCCGCGTTGCCGAGCGGGCCGGCTACATGTCGAACTACTTCCGCTGGTTCGGTAGCCCCGAGGATCCGTTCGGCTGGTTCTACAACGTGCTCGCGCTGATGACCCACGTCAGCGACGCCAGCATCTGGATGCGGCTGCCCGACCTGGTCTGTGCGCTGGTCTGCTGGCTGCTGCTGTCGCGGGAGGTGCTGCCGCGGCTGGGACCGTCGGTGGCGTCCAGCCGGTCGGCGATGTGGGCGGCGGGCCTGGTCCTGATGGCGGCGTGGATGCCGTTCAACAACGGGCTGCGGCCCGAGGGGCAGATCGCCACCGGCGCGCTGATCACCTACGTGCTCATCGAGCGGGCCATCATCTCGGGTCGGCTCACCCCGGCCGCGCTCGCCATCATCGCCGCCGCGTTCACCCTGGGCATTCAGCCGACGGGTCTGATCGCGGTCGCCGCGTTGCTCGCCGGCGGCCGGCCGCTGCTGCGCATCCTGGTGCGCCGGCGGCGGGACGTCGGCGTGTGGCCGTTGGTCCTGCCGCTGGCCGCCGCCGGGACCATCGTCCTCACGGCGGTGTTCGCCGACCAGACGTTCTCGACGGTCATGGAAGCCACCAGGATTCGTACGGCGATCGGACCCAGCCAGGCCTGGTACACGGAGAACCTGCGCTACTACTACCTGATCCTGCCGACGGTCGACGGGTCGCTGTCGCGGCGGTTCGGTTTCATGATCACCGCGCTGTGCCTCTTCACGACGCTGTTCATCATGTTGCGCCGCAAGCGCGTTCCCGGTGTCGCCCGCGGCCCGGTGTGGCGGCTCGCCGGGATCATCTTCGGGACCATGTTCTTCCTGATGTTCGCGCCGACGAAGTGGGTGCACCACTTCGGTCTGTTCGCCGCCGTGGGCGCCGCGATGGCGGCGGTGGCCACGGTGCTGGTGTCGCCGCTCGTGCTGCGGTCGGCCCGCAACCGGATGGTGTTCGTGGCGGCCCTGCTGTTCGTGGTCGCGCTGACGTTCTCCAGCACCAACGGCTGGTGGTACGTGTCGAGCTACGGCGTGCCGTTCAACAACGCAATGCCCAAGGTCGGCGGGGTGACCGTCAGCACGATCTTCTTCGCGCTGTTCGGCATCGCCGCGCTGTGGGCGTTCTGGCTGCACCTCGCCCGCGACCGCGCCGAGAGCAAGGTGGTGCGGTGGGTGACGGCCGCGCCCATCCCGCTGACCGCCGGCCTGATGGTCGTCGTGTTCGTGGGGTCCATGCTGGCGGGCGTGGTGCGTCAATACCCGACCTACTCCAACGGAGCGGCCAACCTCGCGGCGTTCACCGGTGGCTGCGGCTTGGCCGACGACGTGCTCGTCGAGCCGGACAGCAACGCCGGCTTCCTCACCGCTCAGCCCGGGAACTACGGTCCGCTCGGCCCGTTGGGCGGCGTGGGTCCCGTCGGGTTCAGCCCGAACGGCGTGCCGGACCACATCGTGGCCGAGGCCATCCGCAACGATCTCCCGACACCGGGCACCGACTACGACTGGGCCCAGCCGGTCAGGCTGAGCAGTCCCGGCGTCAACGGCTCGACCGTGCCACTGCCCTACGGCCTGGATCCCAAGCGGGTTCCGCTGGCCGGCACCTACCAGCCGGGCGCTGCGCAGCAGCAGAGCCGCCTGACGTCGGCGTGGTATTCGCTGCCCGCCCGGGACGACGCGCACCCCCTCGTGGTCGTCACCGCTGCGGGCAGCATCAGCGGCAACAGCGTCTTCAACGGCCACACCGACGGCCAGACCGTCGAGTTGGAGTTCGCTCGCCCCGGCCCCGGCGGCGCGCCCGTGCCCGCGGGGCGGCTGGTCCCCTATGACATCGGCCCGATCCCGTCGTGGCGCAACCTGCGGTTCGACCGCTCGCTGATGCCTGCCGACGCCTCCGCCGTCCGCATCGTCGCCGAGGACCTGTCGCTGACCCCCGGCGACTGGCTTGCCGTCACGCCGCCGCGCGTGCCCGAGGTCAAGACCGTGCAGCAGTACCTCGGCACCACCCAGCCCGTGCTCATGGACTGGGCGGTCGGGCTGGCGTTCCCGTGCCAGCAGCCGATGCTGCATGCCGACGGTGTCACCGAAGTGCCGAAGTTCCGCATCACCCCGGACTACAACGCCAAGCGCAAGGACACCGACACCTGGCAGGACGGCCTCAACGGCGGTCTGCTCGGCATCACCGATCTGCTGCTGCGGCAGAACCTCATGTCGACGTACCTGTCGCATGACTGGGGCCGCGACTGGGGCTCGCTGCGTAGGTTCGACACCATCGTCGACGCGCAGCCCGCCACCCTCGACCTGGGCAAGGCGACGCACAGCGGGCTGTACTCGCCGGGGAAGATCCGCATCAAGCCGTAATTTATTGGCGGACATGCTGATTCGCGCGGGCTTCATGTCAGAACGGTGGCGGGTCTGAGTCATGTTGCATGGCCTCGTATTCGGCGTTCGGAGCGGTGGGCTGGTCGGTGTCGAGGGCTTCTTGGTTGGCTTCGCGTTCGGTGAGGGCGCGGTGGCGTCGCTGGTGTCTGCGGGTGGCGCGTCGGGTGGGCATCTTGAGTTCGTTGGCGTGTTGTGGTGGTGGCGGGTGGGCGGTGATGGGTGCGGTGGGTGCGCACAGGTGGGGGAAGTCGGTGTGGCTGCCGGGGCGGGTGGTGTGGGTGCGTCCGTCCGGGGTGGTCCAGATGACGGTGCCGTCGGGGAGCTGTCGGTCGTGCCAGCCGTTCCAGAAGGTTTTGAGCAAATGATGTTCACGGCAGAGGCATTTCAGGTTCGAGGCAGCCGTCGGCCCGTAGGGGTAGGGGATGGTGTGGTCGATGTCGGTAGTGCTGGCTGGTTTGGTGCAGCCGGGGTAGCGGCACGTTTGGTCGCGGCAGCGGATGAAGTCGACGAGTGTGGGTGAGGGGCGGTAGTGCGGTTCGGGGGGTGCTTGGCCGGGGTGCACGATGACCGAGATCGTGGCTCCGGTGGCGGCGCGGCGCGCAATGGCTCCGGGCAGCACGGTGCCGCTGAGGTTGGCGCCGTTGAGGAGGGTGGCGGTGGACAGACTGCTGAGGTGTTCGGGGTGGGGTCGAGGGTGGAACAGTTCGGCCCAGGTGAGTTGGGTGAGGGGTTTGTCGTAGAGCGGGGGCGATACCCCGTCGAGGCCGGCACATTCCTGTTCGGGGGTGATGAACGGGATGGGGGCGCGTGGGGCGAGCTCGGTGACGGTGGTGGGGTTGGGGATTGTGGGTTCGGTTGCGGCGGCGGTGTTGTTGGTTTCCGCGGCGGTGGCGTTGGCTGCGTCGGTTGCGGCGTCCCCGTCGAGGTCGTGGATGCCTGCTACTCCGTCGAGGTCGTCGGTGGTGTCGTCGACCGTGGTGTCGTCGATCACGACGTCGTCCACGGTGGTGTTGGCGACGGCGTCCGTGTCGGTGACGCCTTCCGTGGCGGTGAGCTCGGCGCCGGTGTCATCGTCGCCCTCGTCGGCTGATTCTGCGGTGGGACGGTCCGCGAGGATGGACAGGTCTTCGACCGCTGAGCCCGATTCCGTTGGCGAAAGCTCAGTTTCGGCGTCGACCGCGGCGTCGGCGTCCTGATCAGTGGGTGCGTTGATCCTCCACTCGGCGTCGACGTCCGCGGGGGCGATCTCGACTACCGACTCCGGTTCAATCGGTGCACTGTCGGCGGCGTCGGTGGCGTCCTCGGGCTCGACCTCGGCCTGGGGCACGTCGTGGGTCTCGTCCTCGGGTTCGGGCTCGGCCCCGATGCCGGGGTCCGCCAATGCATCACCGCGGGGCCCAACGACTGGTGGCACCACCGGCGGGAGATCAGAGGAGGACCCGTCTCCGGTGATGGTGTCGGGGTGGGCGATGAGGTGGATGACGACCCCGGTCGACGGTGGGCGCAGGAACGCCTCGCAGTCGGGGCGTTCGCACAAGCACGCCAGGCGGTCCTGGCCGTAGGACAGCGCCCCGATGGCTTCGGACCGCAGTTGGTCCTTGGTGCGCGGATCGTGCGGGCACACGGTGTCGGCCAGGGCGTCCAGGCGGGTGGTGAAGGCGGCGCCGTCGGTGGCGAACAGGCTGGCATAGAGCTGGGCGATGCCGGTCTCGTCGTCGATGGTGACGTCCACCCGGCGGCCCTGCGCGCGCGTCTGGGTGCGGTGCACCGCCGCGGGGTCCAGGCGCCAGATCTCGGCGTCGATGGCCTTCTGCGCCCGGTAGAGCGAGGTGGGGTAGTCGGTGCCGGTGAACCGTGCACTCAGGGCGATGTCCAGGGCCTCCCAGACGGCGGGGTCGATGACCGCCGAGGCGCGGGTGGTGATCAGCCGCACGATCGGATAGCTCAGGCGTCCGTCGGTGAACAGGGCCTCCAGGCGGGGGAAGCGTTCGCGCGGGGCCAGGGCGACGAGCAGGGTGGCCGACACCGAGCGGGTGGTGAGGCGTTGGGCGGCGCCGATGTGGGCGCACACCGCGCTCCAGTTGTCGATGCACCATTGGTCACGATCAACCGATCCGTCGGCGGACATGGCGGCCTCAAGCATGGTCCGCATGGCGTGCAGGCGGTGCGCGCAGGCGGCGTTCTCCACCCGGGTCCACAGTTCGACGGCGACCGGTCCCTGCGCGCACAGCGCCGTGGTCACCAAGTCGTCGAACACGTGTTCGAGTCTATGGCGTCCCGTCGACCCCCGACAGCACCAATCCCCGCACCTGTGGATCAATCACCGCCTGGGGACAACCCGGGCCACCGCGTCCGAAAACGTCAGTGCCGCATGTTAGGCCGCACCGGGCGCAACAGAGCCAGGTCCACGAAGCAATCGAGGGTGACCCGGTGTATCAAGCACCGCCTCGGGACAACCCCGACCACCACAACCGAAAACGTCGGTGCCCCAAGCCAAGCCGCGCACGCAGCCCAAAACCCAAGGGCTAGATGGGGATCAGGCCGTGCTTGCGCGCCACGCGCTGAATCTGCTTGTCCCGCAACAGCCGCATCGCGCTGCGCAGGTGCAGCCGAGTCTGGTGCGGCTCGATGACGGCGTCGACGTAGCCACGCTCGGCGGCGATGTAGGGCGTCGCCAGATTGAGGTTGTAGCCCTCGATGAAGTCGGCCTTGATCTTCTGCACCTCGGGCGCCGTTGGATCGGGGAACCGCTTGACCAGCAGCTGGGCCGCGCCGTCGGCGCCGATGACCGCGATGCGCGCGGTGGGCCAGACGAAGTTCATGTCGGCCGTCAACTGCTTGCTGCCCATCACCGCGTAGGCGCCGCCGTAGGACTTGCGGATGGTGATGGTCACCTTGGGCACGTCGGCCTCGACGACGGAGTACAGGAATCGCCCGCCGCGCTTGATGATTCCGGCCTTCTCCTGCTGCACACCCGGCATGAAGCCCGGGGTGTCGACGACGAACACCAGCGGGATGTTGAAGGAGTCGTTGAAACGGACGAAGCGAGCCGCCTTGTCCGACTCCTCGTTGTCGATCGCTCCCGCGTTGTACATCGGCTGGTTGGCAATCACCGCCACCGGGTGACCGTCGACGCGGGCATACCCGGTGATGATTGCCGGGCCCGCTTGCGAGGCCACCTCGAAGAAGTCGCCGTCGTCGAAGATCCTCAGCAGGATCTCGTTCATGTCGTAGCCGGTGTTGTCGGCGTCCGGCACGATCGTGTCGAGCTCCAGATCGTGCGGGGTCACCTCGGGCTCGAGGCCGGGGTTGACGATCGGCGGCGAGTCGAAGGTGTTGGGAGGCAAGAACTCCAGGTAGTCGCGGACGTACTGGAAGGCCGCCTTCTCGCTCTCGACGACCTGGTGGATGTTGCCGTACTTCGCCTGGTAGTCGGCACCGCCCAGCTCGTCCAGCGAGACGTCTTCACCGGTGACGTCCTTGATCACGTCCGGCCCGGTGACGAACATGTAGCCCTGATCGCGGACCGCGACCACCAGGTCGGTCTGGATCGGCGAGTAGACCGCACCGCCCGCGCACTTGCCGAGGATGATCGAGATCTGCGGCACCAGACCGGACAGCAGCTCGTGCCGGCGCCCCAGCTCGGCGTACCACGCCAGCGACGTCGCCGCGTCCTGGATGCGCGCGCCGCCGGAGTCGTTGATGCCGATGATGGGGCAACCCACCATCGCGACCCACTCCATCAAGCGGGCAACCTTGCGGCCGAACATCTCGCCGACCGTGCCCTGGAACACCGTCTGGTCGTGGCTGAACACCCCGACCGGACGTCCGTTGATGGTGCCGTGGCCGGTGACGACGCCGTCGCCGAACAGCGCGGAGGGGTCACCGGGCGTCTTCGCCAGCGCGCCGATCTCGAAGAAGCTGCCCGGGTCGATGAGCGCATCGATCCGCGCACGGGCACTGGGGATGCCCTTCTTGGCCCGTTTGGCAGCCGCCTTCTCACCACCCGGCTCCTTGGCGAGCTCGAGCTTTTCGCGGAGTTCGGCGAGCTTCTCGGCGGTGGTGCGGGCCCGGACGGGTTCGACGGCTTCTGCGGTCACCTGGCTAGCTCTCCTTCTGACCCGACTGAATGCGGTTGATCGCCTCGCTCATGTGCGCGCCGACCTTCGCAATGTACGGCTCGTCGATGGCCTGGATGTGCTCGCCCCCGATGGCCACCACCTCGAGATCGGAGACGAACTCCCCCCAACCGCCGTCGGGCTGGCGGACGGCGTAGCGGGGCTCGAACTTGATGGCGTCGTCGTGATAGCGGTCGGCCATGTAGAGCGTGACGTGCCCGTCGTACGGCTCGATCTCGACGGTCTCCAGCGCCCGGTTGTCCAGGTAGGACGTTCGCTGGTGCTCGATGATGCCGCCGGGGATCTGGACGCCCGCGTTCTGCACGGCGTCGAGCACGAACTGCACCTGACCTGCGTCGTCGAGTTGCTCGAGCTCCTCATACGGGATCGGGGGAATCTCGACGTTGAAGTTCTTGGCCGCGAACTCCGCGTAGCGGTCCCACCGCTTGCGGGTCTCCTCCTTGGTCTGGGGAACCTCCTCGCCGGCCCGGACCGTGTCGATCAGTCCGACGAAGCGAACGTCCGCGCCGTGCTGCTTGAGCCCGATGGCGCAGGCGTACGCCAGTGCCCCACCGAGTGACCAGCCGGTGAGGATGAACGGCTTGCCGCTCGCCCCGTCCGTCCAGCCGTTCAGCTCCAACAGCTTCGGCACGTACTGCGCCGCCCGCTCCTGGATGGTGCCCTCGACGCGCTCCAGCCCCAACATCGGCGTGCCGGCGGGCAACCGCTTGAGCAGGGGCTCGTACACCACGGTCGACCCGCCCGCGGCGTGGAACACGTACACCGGCACGTCGTCGTCGGAGTCGGCCTTGCGGATCGTGCGGACGAAGCCGTCGAGCTCACCCGCCTCGAGGAACTCGCGCACCGTGGTGGCCAGCTCCTCGATGGTCTGCGCCTTCTTGACGTCCTCCGCCGTGATCGGTCCCTCGGCGCGTTCGGATAGGCGCTGCGCCATCTTCTCGGCCTCGTCGTCGGTCAGGGACCGCAGCGGGTTGAAGATGCCGCCCGGCGACTTGCCGGTGACGATCGCCCACGTCGCGAACGTCACGCGTTCGGCCGCATCGCGGGGAGGCACGTCGGAGTTCAGCGCCTCGGTGATCGCCTGCTGGTTGAGCACCTGAGCGGCGCCCGCCAAGTTGGGCGACCTCGCCGCGACACCCGGCCCGGCGGGGTTCGTCGGTGGCGGTGGCGGAGGTGGCGTGCCGGGGCCGGCGGGATTGCTCGGCGGCGCGGGGACGTCCGGGGTCTCGGCAGGAGCGGCCTCGGCGGCCTTCTGCGCCAACATCTCCTCGAGCTCGGCGACCGTGGTGGCCCCACCCATCAGCTCGGCCTGCGCGGCGGCGATCTCCTCGTCGGTCTGGGTCTTCTGCACCTCGGCCAGCTGGTCGACCTCGTCGCGGTGCTCGATCGCATAGGCGATGAGCTTCTCGACGGCGTACAGGTTGGCGTCGCGCACGGCGGTCAATTGGATGGGCGGGAGGTCGAAGTCGTACTCAACGCGGTTCTTGATCCGGACCGCCATCAGTGAGTCCAGACCCAGCTCGATGAGCGGCACCTCCCACGGCAGGTCCTCGGGCTCGTAGCCCATGGCGCTGCCGACGATGGTGCCGAGGCGCTGCGCGATGGTCTCCCCCGAGTCCGGTGACCACTTCGCGAACCCGGCCGCCAGACCCGCGCCCGCGGTGAGGTGGTCCTGCAGGATGGCGGCGTCGTCCTCGGCCTCCTCCTCAACCTGTACCGGTTGCGGCGCAACGACTTCCGTCACCGCCGCACCCGCGCCGACCGCCGTCGGGAGTGCGGACGCCTGGCCGGCGCGCGTGACGATCGCGTCGTACACCAGCGTGAAGGACTCGTCGATGCGGGCGTGCACCTGCACGGTCGCGCCGCCGGGGTGGCGGGTCAGCGACGTCACCAGGCGAGCATCGTCGGCGGGCACCGCGCGCTGCTCGAACGCCGTCAGCTTGGCGTCCGGAAGCACAACTGCCGCAGCGGCTTTCACCAGCGCGGCGAGGTCGGTGGCGCCGCGCGGGACGTACTCCCAGACGTGGCGGCCGTCGGGCATGGCGACGTGGTTGCCGGGCATGATGTTCGAGCCATCCGCGGAGAACCGGACGTCGAGCCAGTGCGGCTTGCGCTTGAACCGCGTCGGCGGGATCGCGGCGAAGTCGCCCTTGTCGAACAGCGTCCGGAAGTCCAGATCGTGTCCGTGGACGAACAGCTGCGCCATGGCCGAGGTCATCGAGTCGACCTCGTCCTGCTTGCGCGCCAGGGTGGGGATCAACTGCCCGTCGTGCAGCCCGGCGGCGGCCGTGGTCAGCCCAACCTGCATGAGCGCCACCGGGTTTGGCGCCAATTCGAGGAAAGTGGTGTGGCCGTTGTCGACGGCGTTGCGGATGCCGTGCGTGAAGTACACGCTGTGCCGCAACCCCTTCTTCCAGTAGTCGACGTCGTGGATCGGCTCGCCGCCTGCGCGCAGGAAGCTGCCCTCGTGGACGGTGGAGAAGTACGGCGTCTGTAGCGGCAGCGCCTTGATGCCCTGCAATTCGGCGGCGAGTTCACCGAGCAGCGGATCCATCTGCTGGGTGTGGCTGGCGCCCTTGGTCTGGAACTTGCGGGCGAACTTCCCCTCGGATTCGGCGCGCGCGATGATGGCGTCCACCTGCTCGGGCGGGCCGCCGATGACCGTCTGGGTCGGCGCCGCGTACACGCACACCTCGAGGTCGGGGAAGTCGGAGAAGACCGTCTTGATCTCGTCGGCGGAGTACTCGACGAGCGCCATCAGCCGGATGTACTCACCGAACAGCATCGCCTCGCCCTCGCCCATCAGGTGCGCGCGCGAGCAGATGGTGCGGGTGGCATCCTCCAGCGACAGGCCCCCTGAGAAGTAGGCGGCGGCCGCCTCACCGAGCGACTGCCCTACCAGCGCACCGGGTTTCGCGCCGTGGGCCTTCAGCACCTCGCCGAGCGCCACCTGGATCGCGAAGATCACGGTCTGCGTGGTCTCGATGCCGTAATCCTGTGAGTCGTCGAGGATCAGCTCGACGATCGAGTATCCGAGCTCGTCCTGGATCAGGGCGTCGACCTTGTTGATCCACGTCGCGAACGTCTCGTCGCGCAGGTACAGGCTCTTGCCCATCTTGCGGTGCTGGGCACCGAAACCCGCGAGCACCCAGACGGGTCCGTTGGAGACCGGGCCGTCGGCGGCGAGCACCAGTGGGCTCTGCTTGCCGTCGGCCAGCGCGCGCAGTCCCTTGACCGCTTCGGCGTGGTCGTGGGCGAGGATCACCGCGCGGGAGCGGCCGTGGTTGCGCCTGCTCAGCGACCGGCCGATGGATTCCAGGGACGCCGACTGTCCCTCGGGGCTCTCGATCCAGTCGGCCAGCTCCGCGGCGGTGGCCCGCTTGCGGGAGGTCAGGAAGCCCGAGACCGCCAGTGGGACAATTGGTTTCGCGGGTTCTTCGGACTCCAGCTCTTCACGCGCGATCTCGAGCAGGCGCAGCGCCTCGTCGGTCAGACCCGGCAGGTCGGGCTCGGCGTCGGCCTCGGCGCTGACGGCCTCGACGCCGATCTCGTCGTCGACGAACTCGCCGTACTCGTCCATCCGCACGCCGCCGACGTAGACGGCGTCGGCCTCGGACGTCACGTCCTCGACGACGGGCTGCACGACCGCCTCGGGTTCGACCAGATCGGACGGCAGGACCTCGCGCACCACGAGGTGGGCGTTGGCGCCACCAAAGCCGAAGCCGGAGACCCCGGCGATCGCATGCCCGCTGTAGCGCGGCCAGTCGACGACACCGTCGTTGACCTTGATCCGGATCTTGTCGAAGTCGATGTACGGGTTGGGCCCGGCGTAGTTGATCGACGGGGGCAGCTTGTCGTTGCGCAGCGACAGCGCGACCTTCGCCAGGCTCGCGGCGCCCGCGGCCGACTCCAGGTGTCCCAGGTTGGACTTCACCGCACCGAGCAGCGCGGGACGGTCGGCGGCGCGACCCTTGCCGATGACGCGGCCGAGGGCGTCGGCCTCGATGGGGTCACCGAGGATCGTGCCGGTGCCGTGCGCCTCGACGTAGTCGACGCTGCGCGGGTCGATGCCGGCGTCCTTGTAGGCCTTGCGCAGCACCTCGGTCTGCGCATCGGGGTTGGGCGCGAGCAGTCCGTTGGAGCGGCCGTCGTGGTTGACTGCGGAACCCGCGATGACGGCCAGGATCTCGTCACCGTCGCGGCGGGCGTCGGCCACGCGCTTGAGCACCAGCATGCCGCCGCCCTCGGAGCGGGCGTAGCCGTCGGCGTCGGAGGAGAAGGACTTGATCCGGCCGTCGGGCGCGAGCACGCCGCCGACCTCGTCGAAGCCGATCGTGACGAGCGGGGTGATGAGCGCGTTCACGCCGCCGGCCAGCACCACGTCGACGTCGCCGGCGCGCAGCGCCTTGACCCCCTCGTGCACCGCGACCAGCGACGACGAGCAGGCGGTGTCGATGGCCATCGACGGCCCGCGGAAGTCGTAGAAGTAGGACACCCGGTTGGCGATGATCGAGCTCGTCGTCCCGGTGATGGCGTAGGGGTGCGCGACGGCGGGGTCGGACACCGACAGGAAGCTGTAGTCGTTGTTGGAGGCGCCGACGTACACGCCGACGGCAGCACCGCGCAGAGTCGACGCGGGAATCCTGGCGTGCTCCAACGCCTCCCACGTCAGCTCGAGCGCCATCCGCTGCTGGGGGTCGATGTTGTCGGCCTCCATCTTCGACAGTGCGAAGAACTCGGCGTCGAAGCCCTTGATGTCCGACAGGTAGCCGCCCCGGGTGCGCGCCTTGGCGACGCGCTCGGCGATGCGCGGCTCCCCGAGGAACTCCTCCCAGCGACCCTCGGGCAGATCGGTGATGGCGTCGCGGCCCTCGAGCAGCGCCTGCCACATCTCGTCGGGAGTGTTCAGGTCGCCGGGGAACCTGGTGCCGATGCCGACGATGGCGATGTTCGCCATGTCCTCGTCGACGGTGCGCGACCAGTCCTCGCCGTCGTCGAACGCCTCGTCGTCCTCGGGCTCGCCCTCGACGATGACGGCCGCCAGCGACTCGATCGTCGGGTGCCGGAACGCGACCGTCGCGGTCAGCGTGACGCCGGTGAGGTCCTCGATGTCGCTGGCCATCGCGACCGCGTCGCGCGAGGACAGCCCGAGCTCGACCATCGGCACGGACTCGTCGATGGCGTCCGGGGACTGGCCGGTGGCGTCGGCGATCCAGTTGCGCAGGTACTCGCGCAACTCGGCGACGGTCTTGTCGGTGCGGGCCGGCTTGTTCTCAGAAGTCGAATTGTTCTCGGCTGCAGTCATCTTCAGGTCCTATGTTCATCGCGCGAGCGAGTCGGCCACCGCGTGACTCCCCGTGACGACGGGCTCAGTCCGTCTGGTCGGGGAAGTCGCTGGTCGTCTTTCCACTCCGCAGATTGCCGTTGAGGTAACCGGTGCGGCAGGCCCGGCGACCGATCTTTCCGCTGGAGGTGCGCGGAATCGCGCCCGCCGGGGTCAGCAGGACGTCACGCACCGTGACGCCGTGGCGCACCGCGATCGCGGCGCGGATCTCGTCCGCGACCGGCTCGAGGTCCATCTTGTTGGCGCCCGGCGCGCGCTCGGCGACGATCACCAACTGCTCTGAGGTGTCCTCGGGATCGCGCTTGAGCCCGGCGTGGGCATTCTCGAAGACCTCTGCGGGCAGCTGGTTGGCGGGCACCGAGAACGCCGCGACGAAACCGGTGCGCAGAGCCTTGCTCGCCTCCTGTGCGGAGTACTCCAGATCCTGCGGGTAGTGGTTGCGGCCGTCGATGATGACGAGGTCCTTCACGCGGCCGGTGATGTAGAGGTCGCCGTCGTAGAAGGCGCCGTAGTCCCCGGTGCTCACCCAGGTCGCGTCCTCGGGCGCGCCCTCGGCGTGCGACGACTCGATCCTGGACTTGAGGAGGTTCTGGAACGTGGCGACGGTCTCCGCCGGCTTGCCCCAGTAGCCCGTGCCCATGTTCTGGCCGCTGATCCAGATCTCGCCGATCTGGCCGTCGGGCAGCTCGGTGGCGGTGTCCGCGTCGACGATCACGGCCCACTCGGCGACGCCGACCTTGCCTGCGGACGCCTGCGCGACGGCCGACGGCGCGTCGTGGGCGACCTCGACGAAGCGATGGTTGTTGAGCTGCTCGCGGTCGACGTGCACGATCTTCGGCGGCTCGTCGGCGGGCGTCGTCGACACGAACAGCGTGGCCTCGGCGAGTCCGTAGGACGGCTTGAGCGCCTTGGGATCGAAGCCGTACGGGCCGAACGCGTCGTTGAAGCGTCGCACCGTCGCGGCGGAGATCGGCTCGCTGCCGTTGAGCACCGCCCGGATGTTGGACAGGTCCAGCGGCGGCTCGCCGTCCTTGGGCACCCCGCGCGCGGCGGCGTGGTCGAACGCGAAGTTCGGCGCCACCGAGATCACCATGCCGGTGTCGTCGGGCTTGCGCGCCATCTCGCGGATCCACCGCCCGGGCCGGCGCACGAACGCGGCGGGGGTCATGAACGTGATGTAGTGCCCGACCACCGGCGAGATCATTGCCGTGATCAGACCCATGTCGTGAAAGAACGGCAGCCAGGTTACGCCGCGGTCGCCCTCGTCGCCGCCGATGCCCTCGATCACCTGGACGATGTTGGTCGCCAGGTTGAGGTGGGTGATCTGGACGCCGGTGGGGATGCGCGTGGAGCCCGACGTGTACTGCAGGTAGGCGATCGTGTCGGGGGTGACCTCCGGCTGCTCCCACGTCGCGCCGACGTCGGTGGGCACCGCGTCCACGGCGATCACGCGGGGGCGCTCCTTGGCGGGCCTGGTGCGGAAGAACTTGCGCACGCCCTCCGCGGAGTCGGTGGTCGTCAGGATGGCAGTCGGCTGGCAGTCGTCGAGGACGGCGTGCAACCGGCCGACGTGACCCGGCTCGGAGGGGTCGAACAGCGGGACGGCGATGCGGCCCGCGTACAGCGCGCCGAAGAAGCCGACGAGGTAGTCCAGGTTCTGAGGGCAGAGGATCGCGACGCGGTCACCGGGCTGGGTGACCTGCTGCAGCCGCGCGCCCACCGCCTTGTTGCGGGCGCTGAAGTCGCGCCAGTTCAGGTTGCGGGCGACGCCTTCGCGCTCGGTCGAGAAGTCGATGAACTGATACGCCGTCTTGTCGCCGCGGATCTTGGCCCACTTCTCGACGTGTTTGACGAGGTTGCCGTTGTCGGGAAACCGGACGAGGCCGTCCTTCAAGAACGGATTGTGGAATCCCATGTCACTCTCCTGTCGAAGCCGATCCCGCCGCGAAATCGGGCGAGGCCAAACCTCAAGATCGTACCGGGGCCGCGGTCGGTAACCGCTCGACCTGCTGTCTGACACCCCGCCGTGTTTCTCGGGCGAGCGTTCTACTTCTTACGTTTCTCTTAATGTTAGGGGACGGCCCAGCGCAGGCCAAATCACGATTCAACTGTGTTTCGGATGCGGTGCGTTCTCGATGAGGCCCTGGGCCCACGACTCGGTCCACTGCGTCGCGGTCTTCCCGTCCAGCACCCAGAACTCCGGGGTGTTGTACAGCGCGTGCACCGGCTGGCCGGCACCCCCGCTGAGGGTCTCTAGGGTCTTGGGCAGGTTGACGATCGAGAAGGCGCCCTCCGGCGCCGAGCAGATCAGGTCACCCGGCCCGCAGATCTGATTGGTCCGGTCGTTCAGCGTGCCGAAGCCACCCGGGCGCGGACCCGTCATCGCCAACCCCAGCGCCGACAGCGTCGGCACCTCGTGCAGCGTGATCTCGGCGCCCTGCCCGTCGGGGTTCGGGCCGATGTCCTGGCCGACGCCGATCTGTCTGCGACCGTCGGCGATCAGCGTCACCCCGAGCACCAGGTCCGCGTCGACGGGCCCGCGGCCGTTGCCGATGTCGCTCGCGATGTCCCCGGCGATCACCGCGCCCTGGGAGAACCCCACGATCACGTAGCTCGTCAGCGGGCAGCGGGCGTTCATGTCCTTCAGCGCCTGCACCGCGGCCTTGGTGCCCTCGGCCCGGCTGTCGTTGTAGGACATCTGGTTGTCGGCGGCGAACGGATTGTGGAACTGCGCGGTGTACGGAACGGTGTACTCGGCCAGCCGGTCCTGACCGAACGCCTGGCGCAGCGGGTTCGTGACGTTCAGCAGCAACGCCAGCGGAAACTGCGTCGGGTTGGTGGGATCCAGCTGCGGCGAGGACTCCCACGTGCCGGGGATCGACAGCAACATCACGTCCGCGCAGCTGGCGTCCTGCGACTCCGGCCGCGGCTTGGTGGTGCCCGGCGTGGTGATGCCGGTCGACGGCTGTGCCGTCGGGGGCGTCGCGGTCGGCGGTGACGGCTCGGGCGCCCTCAGCAGGATCCAGATTCCCACGGCGACGAGCCCGACGAGCACCGCGACGGCACCGGCGGCGGTGAGGGCGAGGACGCGGTGGCGCTTGCGCCGGCGAGTGTTGGCCATGGCGTGGGGTGGTCTCCTACTCGCTAACAGAGGGTGGCGGTCGCGATGCGAATGTAGTCGGCGGTCGCGGCGTTCACCTGACCGGCGGGGGGCGCGTCGGCTCCCGAGCGGGGTACCTCGGCAACGGGAGCGGCGTCGGCGTCCCTGACGTCACCGCGCACCATCGGCAACACGAAGTCCCACACCGCCTGGTCGCTCTGGTGGGCCGCCCGCGCCTGACAGACGTAGGAGCCGATGCTCAACGCCGACAGCTCGCTCGACGGTCGGACGCCGGCCTGACCGAGCGCATCGAGGTAGGCCCGCTGCGCGGGAGTCACCACCATCTCGGGTTCCTGGCCCGGCGGGGGCGCCGGCGGCTGCGCGAAACTCGGCGCGCTGCTGCCGGGTGCCGACGACTCCGAAGGCGGCATGCCGATCGTTGCCATGACGCCGTCGCCGACGCCGCACCCGCTGGCCATCAACGCCGCACAGGCCACCGCGGCGCTTGCCGTCCGAGGTCCGCCCACATGCACGCCTCCAACGTACCGGCTGGTCCGGGCAGCCCCCGGCAACCGTTTGCTGTACCTGCGCAGCGGCGTACGTCTACCTGATCGCGGCGACGAGGTCACTCGACATCGTGCCGAGTTCCGGGCCCCAGCTACCCCAGTCGTGTTGCCCGCCGGTGGGGAAGTCGAAGTGTCCGTTGTGGCCGCCGACGTGGCGGTACTCCTGGTAGAAGAAGCGGTTGGTGCCCGCCGCCTGGTCGCAGAAGCCGATCATCGCCGGCGGGTCGGTGCAGTCCGTCGCGGCCGGGCTGTACACCCAGACCCGGGTGTTGTTGTCGGCCAACAGTTGCGCGTGCACGTTGGGCGAATGCCACTTCCATCGCCCGAGCTGCGGCAGCCCCCACATGTTGCGGATGTCGACGCCACCGTACTGGGCCAGGCCCGCGGTGATCGCGCCGTCGACGCCGGTCCGCTCCGGCGCGAGGAAGCCCGACATCGATCCGGCGTAGCGGAACCGGTCGGGGTGGAACGTCGCGAGCGCCATCGCGCCGTACCCGCCCTGCGCGGCGCCGACCACACCGTGACCGTTGGGGGCCAGGCCCTTGTTCGCGGCCAGCCAGTCGGGCAGCTCCTGGGACAGGAACGTGTCCCACTGCCTGCTGCCGTCCTGCTCCCAGTCGGTGTACATGCTCCACGCGCCGCCCGCGGGGGCCGCCACCGAGATGCCCTTGCCCGCCAGGGTGCTCATCGCGTTGCCCGCGGTGACCCAGTTGCTGACGTCGGGCGCGGCGTCGAAGGCGTCGAGCAGGAAGACCGCATGCGGCCCGCCGCCCTGGAACGCCACCGGGATGTCGCGGCCCATCGCCGCCGACGGGACCATCAGGTACTCGACGGCCGCGGCGCGGGCGGGGGCGTGGGGACCGGCCAGCCACATGCCGACGGCCAACACGAGCGCGCACGTCGTCCGGAACAGCCTCATACCCTCGTCACCCATCTGTCGATCGACTCGAAGGACGTCGCCGACGTCGCTCGAGACGTAGTGAATCACACCGCGGCGAGCGGCCGCGCCGGAAACGAAGGACGGCGGCGACCCCTGAGAGGATCGCCGCCGTCTGTCGTTCGAGTTTTGCTACGCCATTCCTAGGCCATTGCCTACGACGCGGTGGGAACCGCGCCGAGAACCCGCTGCAAGTCAGGCTTCATCTGCTGCAGCTGCTGTCCCCAGTAGGGCCAGTCGTGCGTGCCCGCATCGGGGAAGTTGAAGACCCCGTTGTTGCCACCCGCGGCGATGTAGTTCTGCTGGAAGGTGCGGTTGGTGCGGATCGTCAGACCCTCGAGGAACTTGGCGGGCAGGTTGTTGCCGCCCAGATCGCTCGGCGTGCCGTTGCCGCAGTACACCCAGATGCGGGTGCCGTTGGCGACGATCGTCGGGATCTGCACCATCGCGTCGTTGTACTTCCACGCCGGATCGGTCTCGGCCGGTCCCCACATGTCGTTGGCCTTGTAACCGCCCGCGTCACCCATGGAGATGTTGATCAGGCCCGGCCACCAACCCTCGGACGGGTTCAGGAAGCCCGACATCGAGCTGGCGTAGATGAACTGCTGGGGGTGGTGCGCCGACAGGATCAGCGCGGAACCACCGGCCATCGAGAGACCCACGGCGGCACCGCCGGTGGCCTTGACGCTCTTGTTGGCCGCCAGGTAGGCGGGCAACTCGGAGGTCAGGAACGTCTCCCAGTTGTAGGTCTGGCAACCGGTCTTGCCACATGCGGGCTTGTACCAGTTGGAGTAGAAGCTGGACTGTCCACCGACCGGCATCACGACCGACAGGCCCGAGCCGTTGTACCACTCGAAGGCGGGGGTGTTGATGTCCCAGCCGTTGAAGTCGTCCTGGGCGCGCAGCCCGTCGAGCAGGTAGACCGCCGGGGAGTTGGGGCCACCGCTCTGGAACTGGACCTTGATGTCACGGCCCATCGACGCAGACGGCACCATCAGGTACTCGACTGGAAGACCCGGCTTGGAGAACGCGCCAGCGGTCGCCGAGCCTCCGACGACTCCGACCAGCCCCGCCAGGGTTCCCGCCGCCATGGCAGCGACCGCGACGCGGCGCGCCATCTTGCCTACGAAACTCATGCCTGTGTAGATCCCATCTGTTTGAATGCCGCACGACAGACCCGCTGCGTGCCGCTGTAGTCAACCACACGCTGGAGCAAACTTTCTCTCCCGCGGGTGTCCAAGCTGGTCACCGACTCGGCATTGAGTAGGCGTTCGCCGAACTGCGTATCGCCGCAACGTGGCCCAACCGTTACCAAAGCAGAAGAACCGGTCGCCCGACAAATCGGGGCGGGCACCGTCACGGTCCCGTCGCGGGCATTCCGGTGTACGGCGGAGCCTTCGGCGGCGGCACCGGCAGGCCGCAACGGGCCAGCTCGTAGCGCGGCACGCGGTCGATCCGGTAGCTGGTGAAGTGCCACGCGTTGAGCACGTTCGAGGCGAAGCGCCGCAGACCCAGCGGCCCCCGGATCGCGGTCAGCATCGCGTCGGTCTGCGGGCAGGTCAGCGCCACCTTCGCCTGCGCGACCCAGTCCTCGTCGAGGTACGGCGGAATGTAGGGATGCACCGTCAGGAACGGGCCCTCGGCGACCGCCCAGTCGGGGAAGAGGTTCTTGTCGTGGCCGATGCGGGCGTCGTCCAACCGGGCGGTGTGCGCGGCCAGCGGATTGGCCAGCCCGATCTGGTCGATGACCCGCACGTCGAGGCCCACGTTCATGCCGAGCATGCCGAGATTGGTGAAGAAGACGGTGTGGGGTCCGTGTCCGACGGACACGATGACGGGCGCCGACCCGGGCAGGGGTGGCGGCAGCGGCGGCGGCATCGCGGGGACGACGTCCCACTGGTCGTAGTTGCCCGACGGCAGCAGCAACGCACCGTCGGGGGTGTTGTCGATCGCCGCGATGACGGCGCGCATCCGCGGATAGTCGAGGTAGTCGGCGGCGGTCAGCGGATGCGCGTGCCCGGTCGCCTGCGAGTAGAACCGGCGCTCGTCGACGATGCCGGAGTACGTCACCCTGGTCGCGTCGTACCCCAGGCCCGGCGAATTCGCCGCCCACAGCGACCATCCCACGACCGCCAGCCAGAACACCGCCGTCGCCCCGGCCAGCAGAGCGCCGGGACCCTTGACCGACCGCATGCCCGCGGGCAGCACGATGGCGATGACGGAGATCGGGGCGAGCACGCAGAACAGCGGCGCCAACAGCACGCGGCCGTGCATGAAGTCACCGCCCTGCCGAATCCAGTACAGCGCCTGCAGGACACCGCTGACGACCATGAAGACCACGACGGCGGTGGGGCTCTGGACCAATCCCGCCCATCGACCCTGGGTGCGACCGGACGCAGTGCGCTTGCGCCACAGCAGACTTCGGACGCCCAGCAGCAGCAGGCCGAGTCCGGCGAGCAGGACCAGCGGCACCCACAGCAGATAGGGGTGGTTGAAGTTCGTCAGGTAGACGAAGCCCTGCGCCCACTTGGACCCCGACGCATCCTTGGCGATGGCGGTGCCCGGCACCAGCAGCCCGTAGTACCCCATCCGAAAGATCTGATACAGCACGGGAAGTAGGCCACCGGCGACCACGATGAGCAGCCTGCGCCGCCAGCCGTGCGCGGCGACGAGCATCATCACCAGGGCCAGGCCGCCGATCAGGGCGAGCTCGGGACGCACCAGCACCGACAGCCCCGCGACGAACGCCAACGTTCCGTCGAAGACGCCACCGGTGGCATTCGGGGACGTCTCGGTCGAGTTGATCCGGGGCGCCTGCGACCAGCACACCATCATCCACCAGAGCAGGCCCAAATAGGCCATCACCAAACCGTTTTCGAGACCTGAGGTGGCGAAGTCGCGGGCCGGTGGCACGGCGATGTAGACCAGCGCACCCGCGGGCAGCAGCAGGGCCTGCCTGCCCCGCAAGCCCGGGGCGTAGAGCCGGCCCGTACCGAGCATCACGAACACCATCCCGGTGACGCTGAGCGTCAACGCCAGGGTGAGCGCGACGTATTCGAGCTGCACCGAGCCGCCGACCCAGGCGCCCGCGGTGACGAGGTAGGTCCACACCGTCGAGGTGTTGGCCTCGACCCGCTCCCCGGCGTTGAAGACGGGGCCGTTGCCCGCCAACAGGTTTCGCACGGTGCGGAGCACGATGAGGCCGTCGTCGGCGATCCACCGGCGCTGCCACGCGCCCCAGCCGAACAGGACCGCGACCACCAGCACGCCCGACCACAGGCTGATCCGCACGGTGGGGTGGAACCCGAAGGCGGGCCCGCGGGCGAGCCGGCGCACGAACGCCGAGGACGCATCCAGCCGGTCAGCTGAAGTAGGCCGCTGCACAGACGCTTCCGATCCACGCCACGGCGAGCAACTGCAGCACCCGGTCCCGCAGCGCGATGTCCTCCGGCTCGCCGGCGAGGCCGCCGTCGACGTCGACGGCGTAGCGCAGGATGGCGATCGTGAACGGCACCATGGTGACGGCGTACAGCGACCCGCCGCCGGTGCGGTCCCGCTCGAACGCCCACAGTCCGTAACACAGCACGACGGCGGTCGCCGACATCGTCCACACGAAGCGCAGATAGGTGCTGGTGTAGCTCTCCAGGGCCTTGCGGATCTTGGCGCCCGTGCGTTCGGCGAGCTGCAGTTCGGCGTAGCGCTTGCCCGCACTCATGAACAGCGAGCCGAACGCCATGACGAGCAGGAACCACTGCGACAGCGGGATGTTGGCGGCCACGCCACCCGCGATGGCGCGGATCAGGAATCCGGAGGACACGATGCAAATGTCGAGCACCGCTTGATGTTTCAGCCCGAAGCAGTACGCGAGCTGCACCGCGAGATAGATGGCCATCACCAGCGCGAGATTCGGCGAGACGGACCACGCGAGGCCGAGCGACGCGGCCCCCAGCACCACCGCCAGACCGTAGGCAAGGGTGACGGGGACGACCCCCGCGGCGATCGGGCGGTTGCGCTTGGTGGGGTGGGCGCGGTCGGCCTCGACGTCGCGCGCGTCGTTCACCAGGTAGATGCACGATGCGGCGAAGCTGAACGTGACGAACGCGATCAGGACGTCGACGATGGCGTGGGTGTCGAAGCGGACGTCGCGGCCCAGCGCCGCGACCGGGGCCGCGAGGACGAGCAGGTTCTTCACCCACTGCCGCGGTCGAATGGCCTTGACGACGCCGCTGACCAGGTTGCTCGGGGGGCCCGCCACGGGGGGAGCTTCCTCACTCATTCTGCTCACCTGTCTCCTTCTGGTCCGACGGCGGCTCCGACCGTCCTGGCGACGACTGCTCCCACGGCCACACCCGTCAACACGTCGGACGGGTAGTGCACGCCAAGGACCAGGCGCGACAGCGCCATGGGGGGCACCAGCAACCAGGGCAGGGGAAGTCCGGTGGCGCGGCCGAGCAGGATCGCGGCCGCCGTGGTCGACGTGGCGTGCGCCGAGGGGAAGCTCAACCGGCTCGGCGTCGCGACGTTCACCGCGATCGACGGGTGGTGGGGCCGCTCCCGCTTCGCGATGCGCTTGATGACGACGGCGGCTCCGTGCGCGACGAACGCGCCCCACCCCGCGGCCAGCCACACCCGGCGTCGCCGCGGCTGCACGAGCGCACCCAGCAGCGACACGGCCACCCAGCCCGCACTGTGCTCGCCGAAGTGCGACAGCGCCCGTGCGCCGGGCAGCACTCCGGGGCGCCCGGCGAGGGTCGACTGCACGGCGACGAGCGCCGCGTCCTCGCCTCGCAGGGTGTCCGTCACCGGGAGACTTCTGCTGACGTCGGTGTGGCGGGGAGCAGTACGGTCTCCCACTTCTGCTTGCTGGCCAGCACGGGCAGCGCGCCGCGGTAGACCTTGCGCATCTTGTTGAACCTGCGGGCCAGCAACGCCTGGCGGCGCAGCGACGCGCGCAGCAGCTCGAACATCTTGGCGCGGTCGCGCTGGCGATACACGACGCCGCGACCGTCGGCGGTGGTGACGGTCACGCCGTCGACCCGCGACAGCGAGAACCAGCGCGCGTCCTGCGTCGCGACGTTGATCTGCGGGCGCTGGTGGTGCTGCGGATCGTGCGGCGTGAGCTGGTGGAGCACGCCGCGGGTCAGCCGCACCGCGATGGCGAGCGGACTGACCGGGATCTTGACCTTGCGGCGCCACCGCTTGTCCGACGGGGTCGGCAGTGCGGTCGCACTCGGCAGCACGATGGCATCCGGGTACTCCGAGCGCATCGCGCGCACCGCGGGCAGGGCCGACTCCAGGATGGAGAAGATGTGCTCCGGGCCGGCGAGGAAGTCGTCCATGGCCTTGTTCTGGATGGCGACCGTCGAATACTCAAGGCAGAGAAGGTGTTTCAGCGTCGCCTTGAGGTGGCTGGCGATGAGCCCCCCGATGCCGCCGTCCCAGTGCAGGGCGGCCACCACCAGCCGGTTGCGCAGGTGGAAGTACGCCTGCCAGTCGATGGCGTCGTCCTTGTCGCTCCACGCCATGTGCCAGATGGCCGCGCCGGGCAGCGTGACGGTCGGATAGCCGTGCTCGCCGGCGCGCAGCCCGTACTCACAGTCGTCCCACTTGATGAACAGTGGCAGCGGCTGGCCCAGCTCCTCGGCGACCGACCGCGGGATCATGCACATCCACCAGCCGTTGAAGTCGGCGTCCACGCGGCGGTGCAGCAGCTTGCTGCGGTATTCCTCTTCGTCGTTGAGGCGGTACTTGGCGAAGTTGTGGTCGTACTCCGTGTTGACGGCGTTGGTCCACATGAAGTTCGCCTGGTCCACCATCTCGCCCATCACGTGCAGGTGCGAGGGCTCCTGCAGATTGAGCATCTGACCGCCGACGAGCGTCGGGACCTTGGCGAACCGGTTGAAGGCGAGCGCCCGCAGGATCGAGTCCGGCTCGATGCGGATGTCGTCGTCCATGAACAGGATCTGTTCGCAGTCGGTGTTCTTCAGCGCCTCGTACATGACGCGGCTGTAGCCGCCCGAACCCCCGAGGTTGGGCTGATCGTGGATCGTCAGCCGGTTGCCGAGCCCGGCGGCGGCCGCGGCGAAGTCTGGATGGTCCTTGGCCTTGCTGGTGCCCTGATCGGAGACGATCACCGCGGTGATCACCTCGTCGACCATGGGATCCGACGTCAGGGTGGCGAGCGCGTTGACGCAGTCCGACGGGCGGTTGAAGGTGGGGATGCCGACGGCGACGTTGGCGCGGCTGGGCGCCTCCCGCGGCGCGTACCAGCCCGCGCGGTGCACCGTCACCGTGGTGTCGGTGGTGATGTCGAACCAGATCCAGCCGCCGTCCTCGAACGGGTCGAGCTCCATCTCGAATTCGACTGCGGCGGTGCTGTTCTCGTCGGCGCTCGACACCGCGGCGCCACCCACCGTGATGCGCGCGCCGGTGGCCTTGGACCGGTACACGTCGACCCTGGCGCTGCCGCTCAGCTCGACGCGCAGCACGACCGACTCGAGGATGGACCAGCGCCGCCAGTAGCTGGCCGGGAACGCGTTGAAGTACGTCGCGAACGACACCTCGGACTCCGCGCCGATCTCCAGCGTCGTGCGGGTCCGCGCGTGGGCCCGCTTGGCGTTGGTGCTCGACTCCTCGAGGTACAGCTTGCGGACGTCGAGCGGTTCGCCCGGGCGGGGCAGGATGACGCGCGACAGCAGGCTGACCGCCTTGGACTGCCCGGCGTCGAGCGCGCCCGACGGGATGTCACTCATGTTCGGCTCTCTTCCAGCGGCGCACCGTCGCGCAGGTGTGGCGCCAGCGTGTTGTCGTACATGTTCAGCGCACTGGCGATCGCCATGTGCATGTCGAGGTACTGATAGGTGCCGAGGCGCCCCCCGAACAGCACCCCGGCCGACGCGGTCTCCGCCTTGGCGCGCGAGCGGTAGGTGGCGAGCCGTTCGCGGTCGGATTCGGCGTTGATCGGATAGTAGGGCTCATCGGAGTCCTCGGCGAACCGCGAGTACTCCCGCATGATGACCGTCTTGTCCGTCGGGTAGGCGCGTTCGGGATGGAAGTGCCGGAACTCGTGGATGCGGGTGTAGGGCACGTCGGCGTCGTTGTAGTTCATGACGGGGGTGCCCTGGAAGTCGCCGCGGTCGGTCAGCACCTCGAGCTCGAAGTCCAGCGTGCGCCAGCCGAGCTTGCCGTCGGCGTAGTCGAAGTAGCGGTCGAGCGGGCCGGTGTACACGACGGGTGCGTCGGGGTTGGCGGCCCGCAGTTCGTCGCGGACGTCGAACCAGTCGGTGTCCAGGCGCACCTCGATGCGATCGTCGGCGGCCATGTTCTGCAACCAGGCGGTGTAGCCGTCCTTCGGCAGACCCTCGTAGGTGTCGTTGAAGTAGCGGTTGTCGAAGGTGTACCGCACGGGCAGCCGGGTGATGTTGCCCGCGGGCAGTTCCTTGGGGTCGGTCTGCCACTGCTTGGCGGTGTAGGCCTTGACGAACGCCTCGTACAGCGGGCGCCCGATCAGCGAGATCGCCTTCTCCTCGAAGTTCTGCGCGTCGGCGCTCTCGATCTCCGCGGCCTGCTCCCGGATCAGCGCTCGCGCCTCGTCGGGGGTGAAGTACCTGCCGAAGAACTGCGATACCAGGCCGAGTCCCATGGGGAACTGGTAGGACTGCCCGGCGTGCATGGCGAAGACCCGGTGCTGGTAGCCGGTGAACTCGGTGAACTGCCGGACGTAGTCCCACACCCGCTGGTTCGACGTGTGGAAGAGGTGTGCGCCGTACTTGTGGATCTCGATGCCGGTCTGGGGCTCCGCCTCGGAGTACGCGTTGCCGCCGAGGTGCGACCGCCGGTCGAGCACCAGCACGCGCTTGCCCAGCTGGGTGGCCACGCGTTCGGCGATCGTCAGCCCGAAGAACCCGGAACCGACGACGAGGAGGTCGAAGCGGCCGGTGGGGTGCGCAGCGACCTGGGAGGTAGGAGCCGTCATCGGCAGCAAGGGTAGCCGACGGTGCTTGGCACCCGGCCCATCGATGCGGGCGCGGCGGCAGGTCGCGATTCGCTCACGATTGCGCATCGTCACTCTAGACACAGCAGTCTCAGCCGTACCATCGAACTCGTTCCCCATCACGTACACGGTCCAAGAAATACTGAGGAGACTTCCGTGCCTAACCGTCGTCGACGCAAGCTCTCGACAGCCATGAGCGCAGTCGCCGCCCTGGCCGTTGCAAGTCCAGTCGCAGTCGTTGCCCTGTCCAGCCTGTCCACCACCACGACCGCGGCCCCGCAACACCGCGAGTTCGTTGCGGCCGACCTGTCCACCGATCTGCCCAATCAGCTCATCGGCGCTCTGACACAAGGACTTTCGCAGTTCGGTGTCAACCTGCCGCCGTTGCCGAGCGGGATTCTCGGTGGCGCCGGCGCGCCGTCCGCGACGACGCTGACGAGCCCGCTCACCACGCCCGGTCTGACCCCCGGGCTGACTACGCCCGGGCTGACTACGCCCGGCCTGACCAACCCCGGTCTCACGGCCCCCGGCCTGACCAACCCCGGGCTGACCAACCCGGCGGCCGCCGCCGTGCCCGGGCTGACCACGCCCGGCGCCACCCCCGGTCTGACCACCCCCGGCCTGACGACCCCGGGCACCACGCCAGGTCTGACGACCCCCGGGCTGACCACGCCGGGCCTCGCCGACGCCGGGCTCACGAATCCCGGTCTGACCACCCCCGGGCTCACCAACCCGGCGGGCGCGCTGCCGGGGCTGTCGACACCCGCCGCCAATACCGGCCTCGGCCTGCCGGGCGCCGGCGGGCTCGGCACCGGTCTGCCGACGGACGTCGGACTCGCCGATCCCGGCGGCACCTACCCGATCCTCGGTGGCGATCCCGGTCTCGGCCTCGGCGCCCCCGCGAGCAGCGGGAGCGGCGGGTTGCTGGGGGATCTGAGCAGCGCCGCTCAGAGCCTCGGCGCCAGCCAGGCGATCGACCTGCTCAAGGGCATGGTCATGCCGATGATCACCGGCGCCATCCAGAAGGGTGCGGCCGCACCGGCAGCCGCCGCAGCGGCGGCCCCGGCAGCAGTCCCCGGCGCCTAGAACCCTCGCCGAAACGGCACCGCAGAAGCCTCGACGGGCTCTGCGGTGCCGTTGCGCGTGGGAGCCACATCACCCCGATCGACCGGGGCTAGAGCCACCAGCGTTCCAGGACGCGCGCCAGCCCGTCGTCGGTGTTGGGCGTGGTGACCTCGTCGGCCGCCGCCTTCGCGTCGGGGTGCGCGTTGCCCATCGCGACGCCGAGCCCCGCCCACAGCAGCATCGGCACGTCGTTGGGCATGTCGCCGAACGCGACGACGTCCCCCGCGGCGATGCCGAGCGGCCTGGCCACCTCGTCGACCCCGGAGGCCTTGGTCACCCCCAGCGGCACCACCTCGACGAGCCCGTTGTTGGTCGAGTAGGTCAGGTCGCCCTCCAGCCCGATGTGCGGCGCCAGGGCGGCCGCCATGTCCGCGCTGCTGGCGCCGGACTTGCGGATCAGCAGCTTGACCGCGGGCGCGTTCAGCACGTCCTCGAGCGAGACCACCGTGTTGTCGGGGTTGAGCCAGGCGTGCTCGTAGTCCGGTGAGCTGAGGAACTGCGGCGTCGCGGCGTCGTGCGCGCTGCGGCCGACGCGCTCCACGGCGAGCCCGGCCCCCGGGATGACGCGGGTCGCGACCTCGGCCAACTCGGCGAGCAGGTCGACCGACAGCGTCTTGGCCGAGAGGATCCGGTCGGTCGCCGAGTCGTAGAGCACGGCGCCGTTCGCGCACACCGCCATCGGCGCGAAGCCGAGGGCGTCGACCACCGGCGGGATCCAGCGCGGTGGACGGCCCGTGGCGAGCACGAACGTGGTGCCCGCGTCGACGGCGGCGCGCACGGCGGCCTTGGTGCGGGGGGTGACGAGTTCGTCAGCGTCGAGCAGGGTGCCGTCGACGTCGGTCGCGATCAGAGCGGGTAGCACTAGTGATTCTCCTTGCGGGCGCGATCAGCGAGCTCGTCCGCCTCGCGCTTGCGCGCCTCTGCCATGGTCGGGGCGCTCCCGCCAAGCCTGTAAGGCACCCAGTGGGCGCCCCGTGGATGATCGTAGGACTGCTGCACTCCGTGCAACAGCGCGGTCATCCGCGCCCGCAGCCCGTCCATCAGCTCCTCGGCCGTGCCGACCGGCGGCAACCCCTCGCCGACGGCGACGGTGATCGGAATTCGGTTGTGGCCCAATTGCTTCGGATGGTCCTTGGTCCAGATGCGATGGGCGCCCCATACGACGAGGGGAATGATCGGCACCTGCGCCTCCAGCGCCATCCGCGCGGCGCCGGACTTGAATTCCTTCAACTCGAAGCTGCGGCTGATGGTCGCCTCCGGGTAGACCCCCACGATCTCCCCCTCCCGCAGCCGCGCGACCGCCGCCGCGTAGGCGTCGGCCCCGGCCCTGCGGTCCACCGGAATGGTCTTGGTGTGCCTGATCAGGAAGTCGACGATGCGCACCCGCTGCATCTCCGCCTTGATCATGAAGCGCAGACGCCGGCCCCGGCGCTTCGCCGCCAGCGCCGCGGGCAGGAAGTCGACGTAGCTGGTGTGATTGATCGCCAGCACCGCGCCGCCCGTCGTCGGGATGTGCTCCAGGCCCTCGTAGTCGATCCGCGCGCCGGTGACCCGCACCGCGGTCGTGCCCGCGATCTCCAGCGCTCGGAAGACCGGTTCCATGCCACTTACCCCGAGGACTCGCCCTGCCGGGCACGCCGCGCCGCCTTCTCGGCCGCCTCGTCGGCGTCCATGCGGTTGGCCTCGGCGAGGGTCGGCGCGCCGCCACCCATGCGGTGGGGCACCCAGTACTCCCCGGCGGGGTGCTCGCCGTAGGCCGTCTGCACCTGCTCGAGCAGGTGCTGCATCCGCGAGTGCAGCAGCGCCGTCAGCTCGGCCGCGGGCAGCGTCGGCGCGATGGGCTCGCCCACCGCCACGGAGATGGGCACCTTGGGCCGCCACATGTTCTTCGGGTGCCCCTTGGTCCAGATGCGCTGGGCGCCCCAGACGATGTGCGGAACGATCGGCACGTTGGCTTTGATCGCCATCCGCGCGGCGCCCGACTTGAACTCCTTGATCTCGAAGCTGCGGCTGATCGTCGCCTCGGGGTACACCCCGACCAGTTCGCCGTCGGCCAGCCGCTGGCAGGCCTCGGCGAACGACGCCGCACCGCTGTCGCGGTCCACGGGGATGTGCCGCAGGCTGCGCATGATCGGCCCGCTGACCTTCGAGTCGAAGACCTCTCGCTTGGCCATGAACCGCACCTTGCGACCGCGCCCCTGCCGGAAGGCGGGCAACCCCGCGAAGGTGAAGTCGAAGTAGCTGGTGTGGTTGATCGCCACGACCGCGCCGCCCGTGGCCGGCAGATTCTCCACGCCGGTCACGGTGAACGTCAGCCCCTGCAGCCGCCAGACGCAGCGAGCGAGGGTGATGACAGTCCCGTATACCGGCTCCACGACGGTCAGCCTAGTGCTGCCGCTGGAACGGTTAGGATCGGAATGGCGCATACTCCCCAGGGAAGGCGATGAGTGCAGGTCACGAGTGTCGGACACGCAGGCTTCCGGATCGACTCCTCCGCTGGGAGCATCCTCTGTGACCCGTGGGTGAACCCCGCGTACTTCGCCTCGTGGTTCCCGTTCCCCGACAACAGTCAGCTCGACTGGGACGCCCTCGGCGACTGTGAGTACCTGTACGTCAGCCACCTGCACGCCGACCACTTCGACCCGCGGCACCTGGCCGCCTACGTCAACAAGGACGCCGTCGTCCTGCTGCCCGACTTCCCGGTGCCCGATCTGCGCCGGGCCCTCGAAGCGCTCGGCTTCCACCGCTTCTTCGAGACCACCGACTCGGTCAAGCACCGCGTCAGCGGGCCCAAGGGCGACCTCGACGTGATGATCATCGCGCTGCGCGCCCCCGCCGACGGTCCCATTGGCGACTCGGGCCTGATCGTCTCGGACGGCGAGACCGTCGCGTTCGACATGAACGACGCGCGGCCCATCGACCTCGACGTCATCGACGCCAACTTCGGGCACGTCGACGTGCACATGCTGCAGTACTCGGGGGCCATCTGGTACCCGATGGTCTACGACATGCCCGACCGCGCCAAGGAGGCGTTCGGCGTGCAGAAGCGCCAGCGCCAGATGGACCGCTGCCGCCAGTACGTCGCCGCGGTCGGCGCCACGTGGGTGGTGCCGTCGGCCGGTCCGCCGTGCTTCCTGGACGACGCCCTGCGCCAGCTCAACGACGATCACGGCGACCCGGCCAACATCTTCCCCGACCAGGTGGTGTTCCTCGACCAGCTGCGCCGCAACGGGCACGACCGCGGGCTGCTGATGATCCCCGGCTCCGTCGCCGAATTCACGGGCAGCCAACTGGATTCGCTGACCCATCCCGTGCCCGACCCCGAGTCGATCTTCACGACCGGCAAGGCCGACTACATCGCGGACTACGCGCGGCGGATGGCGCCGGTGCTGGCCGCGGAGAAGGCCCGCTGGGCCCCCGCCGCCGGCGAGCCGCTACTGGAACCGCTGCGGGCCCGGCTCGAACCGATCATGCTGCAGAGCGACCAGATCTGCGACGGCATCGGCTATCCCGTCGAACTGCGTCTCGGCCAGGAGTCCGTCGTGCTGGACTTCCCGAAACGCACCGTGCGCGAAGCGATTCCCGACGAGAAGTTCCGCTACGGCTTCGAGATCGCACCGGAACTGGTCCGTACCGTCCTGCGCGACGACGAGCCGGACTGGGTCAACACCATCTTCCTGTCGACCCGCTTCAGGGCGTGGCGCGTCGGTGGCTACAACGAATACCTGTACACGTTCTTCAAGTGCCTGACCGACGAGCGCATCGCCTACGCCGACGGCTGGTTCGCCGAGGCGCACGACGACTCCGCGTCGATCACGTTGGACGGCTGGGAGATTCAGCGTCGCTGCCCGCACCTGAAGGCCGACCTGTCCAAGTTCGGCGTCGTCGACGGCACGACGCTGACCTGCAACCTGCACGGCTGGTCGTGGAACCTGACCAACGGCCGCTGCCTGACGTCCAAGGGCCACGAGCTCAGGAGCGCCAAGGCGTGACGGCCGCGACGTATGACGACGGGCTGGTCCTGCTGGACCGCCACGCGATCACGTTGCGCCGCTACCACTTTCCGTCGGGCACCTCGAAGGTGATCCCGCTGCGCTCGGTCCGCGGCTACCAGACCGAGTCACTGGGCCTGCTGGTCAACCGGTTTCAACTGTGGGGCAGTTCCGACCCGCGCCGCTGGCTCCCCCTCGACATCCGGCGCCCGATCAAGTCGACGCTGGTGACGCTGGACGTCGCGGGCGCCCGGCCGCGGCCCGCCTGCACCCCGGTGCGACCCGGCGAGTTCCTGGCCCTGCTCGACGAGCTGTTGGGCTAGTCCCTCTCCCGCAGGATCGTCGCCTCCAGCAGTCGCTGCACACCCTTGGTCGCCGACCTGCCCGCCGCGGACACCGCGCGTTCGAGTAGCCCCGGCGGAGTCGAAAACCGAACGTGCACGTCGTCGTCGACGCTCACGACCCCCGGCGTGCCGACGTCGGCATAGACGCCGAGGAAGCGGTTGGTCCGTTCGAGCAGCTGCCGCGTGATGCCACGGTCGAGGTCGACGCCGGGCTGCGGACGGGTGGGGACGACGCACCGAATGGTGGGCATCGCCACGTCCAGCACGGTCGTTCCGATGCGCACCTGGCCGCCCACCCACGCCGCCTCGGGGAAGTCGACGTCGGGATCGGTGCCGTCGACCAGCACGTTGGGCCGGAACCTGCGGACGTCGTACGGCGTGCCGTCGGACGACAGCGCGCGCAGGCTGGCGGTGCTCAGCAGATGCACCGGGCTGAGGTCGACGAACGTGCCCGGCGGCGTCGAGTACCGGGCGAGCGTGACGATGTCGCGGGGCGAGAACACCGAGGTGTCCGGGAGCGCCTCGGCGTCGTCGAGCCCGAAGTCCTTGCGTACCTGGGACGCCGAGAAGTTCGCGAGGGAATCCCGCGTCGTCATCCGGTGCTGGCTCTTGTCGTGGGCGGGCGGCAACGCGGTCAGTCGCACCTCGCGCCCGACGAGCTCGGACAGCGCGACGTGCACGGCGGCGTCGTCGTGGGTCAGCTCGCGCCCGTCCGGCAGCGTGATCACCACGCCCGGCGCATTGCCGGGCCCGGCGTCGTCACCGGGCTCGGTCAGATAGCGCGCCGAGCAGCCGAGCAGGGCGGGCAGCCTGCGGGCCGACGCGGTGATGCCCTTCTCGACGTCGCGCACCGCCCAGAGCCGGTCGGCGTGCACGCCGCGCCGGTCGATGCGCAGGCGGTCGACCCGGCCGCCGCCCATCGACTTCACGGGGAAGCGCCACAGCTGCGCGACGGTGCTCACCGCTAGGCCCGCGAAACTACTTGTCGCAGTTCGGAATTGGCGTCGGACTCGGTGTCGTAGACCCGCACGATCGCCTCGTCGCCCGGCTGCAGGAAGGTCGACTCACCCAGTTCGGTGTAGCGCGTTGCGCCGATGCCGATCAGCACCCGGGACGGATGGCCCGCAGCGACCATCAGCGCCCCGACGTCCTCGAGTGGGGTGTCGGGCGAGCCCTTCTGGTGGGCCAACCGCTCGGTGATCCAGTCCAGCAGCACCTCGCCGTAGTACGAATAGCCCAGCAGCGGACTGTCCACGCCGTAGGCGTGTTCCGCGCCGTCGGCCGTCCTGAGGTGACAGACCAGGCGCAGCGTCGACGTCGGTCCGTCGGGGGTCAGGTCGCCGATGTCGAAGAACCGCGCCGCCACGCCCTTGGACGCCGGACCCCAGTTCTTCTTGTGGCTGATCTTCGCCGCGTTGGGGCGCCGGATCGAACAGTCGTTGAACGCGCCCAGCGCGAACGGCTGCAGCGACACCACGGTGTCGCCCTGCCACGTCACCTCGCAGGCCAGCCCCACCTCGGGCTCGATCTGAAGGTTGAGCGGAATGTCGCTCTGCGGCAACAGGATCGCGTCGTGGGACAGCGGGAACTCGCCGAGGAGGCCCCCGGCACCCGGGGCGTACCACGGGAAGATGCCCTTGGGCGCGGCCCCCTCGCTCGCGACGTTGACGAAGTCGGCGGCCTCCCCGGCCTGCTCCAGATGGCCGGCGAAGTTGCCTGCCACGCCGAAGCCGAACCACGACTTCAGCTCGTCGAAGTCCAGCTCGCTCGTGTTCATGGGGTCAACACCGACCTTCCGACGTAGGGCACCAGGGCCTCCGGCACGCGCACGCTGCCGTCGGGCTGCTGGTGATTCTCCAGGATGGCGACCAGCCAGCGCGTCGTGGCGAGCGTGCCGTTCAGCGTCGCCGCGATCTGCGGCTTGCCGTTCTCGTCGCGGTAGCGGGTCCCCAGCCGCCGCGCCTGGAACGTCGTGCAGTTCGACGTCGACGTCAGCTCGCGGTAGGCGCCCTGCGTCGGCACCCACGCCTCGCAGTCGAACTTGCGGGCCGCGGAGGACCCGAGATCGCCTGCGGCCGTGTCGATCACGCGGTAGGGCACCTCGATCTTGGCGAGCATCTCGCGCTGCCAGCCGAGCAGCCGCTGGTGTTCGGCCTCCGCGTCCTCCGGCCGGCAGTAGACGAAGGCCTCGACCTTGTCGAACTGATGCACGCGGATGATGCCGCGGGTGTCCTTGCCGTAGCTGCCCGCCTCGCGCCGGAAGCACGACGACCATCCGGCGTAGCGCCGCGGCCCGTCGGACAGATCGAGGATCTCCCCGGAGTGGTAACCGGCCAGCGGCACCTCCGAGGTCCCGACGAGGTACAGGTCGTCGGCCTCGAGGCGGTAGACCTCGTCGGCGTGGGCGCCCAGGAAACCGGTGCCCGACATGACCTCTGGACGCACCAGCACCGGCGGGATGACCAGGGTGGCCCCGTTCTCGGTGGCGAGCCGGACGGCGAGTTGCATGAGGCCGAGCTGCAGCAGCGCCCCGAAGCCGGTCAGGAAGTAGAAGCGCGAACCGGACACCTTCGCGCCGCGCTCCATGTCGATGATGCCGAGCGCCTCCCCCAGTTCGAGGTGGTCCTTGGGGGCGTCGAGCCGCGGTGGTTCGCCGACCGTGTCGAGCACGACGTAGTCGTCTTCGCCGCCGGCGGGGACGCCGTCGGCGATGACGTTGGGGATGGCCATGTGCGCGGCGGTGAACGCCGCCTCCGCGGCGGCCTGCTCGATCTCGGCGGACTTGACGGCCTCGGCGAGTTCCTTGGCGTGGGCGAGCAGCGCCGGCCGCTCGTCGGCGGACGCCGCCCCGACCCGCTTGCTCGCCGCCTTCTGTTCGGCGCGCGCATCGTCGGCCTTCGAGATCGCCGATCGCCGCGCGGCGTCGGCGTCGAGCAGCACGTCGACGAGGCCGGGGTCCTCCCCCCGCGCCCGTTGCGACGCGCGGACCCGGTCGGGATCTTCACGCAGCAGTCTGAGGTCGATCACGGGGAAACCCTACGTTCGTACCCGGCCGCGACGTGCGCCGGGGCACAACCACATAACGTTACAACTGCATCTCTTGTCACACGGCGTGGCGCGCCTGTCACAATGGAGCCGATGTTGGACGCACCGACCACCGCGGAGCAGGAGACGACCCCGTCGGGTGACGCGGCCGCCACCCCCGCGTGGTGGCGCAGTCTGCAGGCCACCTCGACCCGGCGCGCGCTACTGCTGACCGCGCTCGGAGGGCTCCTCATCGCTGGTCTCCTCACCGCGTTGCCCGGCACCGGTCCCGGCCCGATCGGCCTGAACGTCGGCTCGGCGTCCCTCGGCAGCGCCCGCGGCAACGCGACGTTCGACCATGCGCAGAGCGGGTCCTGCCTGAACTGGCCCGAGCAGGTGCCCGACGCCGCGCAGATCGTCGACTGCAAGGACGAACACCGCTTCGAGGTCGCCGAGGCCATCGACATGCGGACCTTCCCCGGCACCGAGTATGGCCCCGACGCCGCGCCGCCGTCGGAGGCCCGCATCAAGCAGATCAGCCAGGAGCAGTGCCAGGCCGCCGCGCGCCAGTACCTCGGCACGAAGTACGACCCGAACGGCCGCTTCAGCGTGAGCCTCGTCTGGTCGGGGGACAAGGCGTGGCGACAGGACGACGAACGCCGCATGCTGTGCGGTCTGCAGCTCGCCGGGCCCGACAACCATCAGCTGGCGTTCGCGGGCAAGGTCGCCGACCTCGACCAGTCGAAGGTGTGGCCCGCGGGCACCTGCCTCGGCATCGACCCCGCCACCAACCAGCCGACCGACATCCCGGTGGACTGCGCCAAGCCGCACGCCATGGAGGTCACCGGCTCGGTGAACCTCGCCGAGAAGTTCCCCGGCCCGGTCCCGCCCGACGGCGCCCAGGACCAGTACGTCAAGGACACCTGCACGAAGCTGACCGACGACTATCTGGCCCCGGTCGCGCTGCGCAAGACCACGCTGACCCTCATCTACAGCACGATCTCGCTGCCGAGCTGGACCGCGGGCAGCAAGCAGGTGTCGTGCAGCATCGGCGCAACGCTCGGCAACGGCGGCTGGTCGACCCTGCTCAACAGCGCCAAGGGTCAGCTGATGATCAATGGGCAACCCCCGGTCCCGGTGCCGGACATCCCCGCGGAGCGGTTGGACCTGCCGCCCATCCCGCTGCCCCCGGTGGATACGTCGTCGCAGGTCTCGACGCAGATCGACATGAGCGGACAGGGCAGTTCCAGCAGTTCCAGCAGCTCCGGCAGCCAGCTCCCGCAGGGCAACGACCACCTGCCCGGCCAGCAGCAGGCCGGCCCGACGCAGACCTCGGCGTCCACGGCGCCGACCAGCTCGGGAGCCGCGGTGCCGCCGCAGGGCAACACGTTCCTCAACGGACCGCCCCCGGGAGCCGGCGACGGCCAGCCGCAGGACGGACCCCAGGGACCCCCGCCCGCCGGCGGCGACCAGGGCGCACCCGCACCCGGCGAACCCGCGCCCGCGGTGGGTCCGGCCCCGGGGCCCGCCCCCGGTCCCGCGGCTCCCGTGCTGCCCGGATCCACGCCGGGCCAGTAGCCGCGATGGCGGTGCGGATGAGCCCGCAACGGTTCGAGGAGCTGGTGTCCGACGCTCTCGACGAGATCCCGGTGGAGCTGGCCAAGGCGATCGACAACGTCGTCGTGCTCGTCGAGGCGCGCCATCCCGACGAACCCGACCTGCTCGGCCTCTACGAGGGCATCGCGCTGACCGAGCGCGACACCACCTACTTCGGCTCCCTGCCCGACACCATCACGATCTACCGGGACGCTCTGCTCGACGTCTGCGACAGCGAGGCCGACGTGGTCGACGAGGTGACGGTCACCGTGATCCACGAGGTGGCCCACCACTTCGGCATCGACGACGAGCGCCTGCACGAGCTCGGCTGGGCCTGAGTCCGACGGGCGCGGCAACCGGAAATCGTTGCGCGGCAATGGTATGAACGGGTCATGACCGATCCGTGCCGCGACTGCCGAGAGGGCCACGACCACTGCCACGGCACCGTCATCCACCACGCGTCGTCGGGGCGCGTCGAGTGCACCGAGTTCTGCGTGACGCCCGAGGGGTGGCACTCGTTCAGCATCGACTGCGACGCCGTCGGGTGCACCTGCGTGGAGACCGTCGTCGTCACCCGTGACGTGCAGGCGTCCTGACGTTTCTCAGCCCATCGGGTCGCCGCTGTGCACGGTGTCGTCGACGGGGTGCTCGACGGGTTCGAACGGCGGCGTGAACGTGCTCCACTGCACGCAGCTCCACCGGCCGTCGGTGATGGGACTGAGCACGACGCACTCGGTGTTGGCCAGGTGGTGCTCGATGGCGAAGCCCGGGTCCACCCCGGCGAGCACCGCGCCGACCAACCGGATCGCCGCCCCGTGGCTCACCACCACCACGTCACCCGTCCAGTCGTGGTCGTCGAGGTAGCGCACCCGCAGCTCGGTCACCACGGGCACGTAGCGGTCGAGCACCTGCCTGGCGCTCTCGCCACCCGGTAGGTGGACGTCGAGACTGCCCTCGTGCCAGAGCCGGTACACGGCGTTGAACTCCTCGTGGGCCGCGTCGTCGGAGCGGGCCTCCAACTCGCCGACCTGGACCTCGTGGATGCCGGGCAGCTCGATCGGGGCGAGCCCACGCTGCGCGCCGACGTCGGCGGCCGTCTCGATCGCCCGGAGCGCCGTGGAGTGCGCCAACAGCCCGATCGGGTGCTCCCAGTGCGCGGCGAAGTCGCGCGCCTGCTGATGGCCGAGGTCGGTCAGCGGCGCGCCCGGCGGCCGGGTGTCGAGCTCCCTGGCCACGTTGGCAGAAGACTGCCCGTGGCGGACGAGCACCAGTCGACCCGTCATCGAACGCGCCCCTCTCGAAGTCCGGCCAGCCATCCGGCGGCCTCGTCTGTCACCGGAGGAGTCGCCCCCACGGCGGCTCCCGTCGACCATGAACCCAGGTATCGCACGTCAGCACAACGACGGTGGAGCGCCTGAAGTGCCTCGGCGACGGGATCGTCGTCGATGTGCCCCACGCAGTCCAGGAAGAAGAAGTAGGTGCCCAATTCGATTCGCGTGGGCCGGGATTCGATGCGGGTGAGATCGATGTCGCGGATCGCGAACTCGGTCATCGCCGACACCAGGGCACCGGGGACGTTGTCCAACCGCAGCACGACGGACGTGCGGTCGGCCCCGGTCCGCGGCGGCGGCGGCGCCGGCGGACCCACCAGCACGAACCGCGTGCGGGCGTTGGGTTCGTCGACGACGCCGTCGGCGAGGGTCGCCAGGCCCAGCCGGCGCGCGGCGAGCGCGGTGCTGACGCCTGCGTCGGCGCGGCCGTTCGCGACGTCGTGGGCCGCGGCGGCGTTGGAGCTCGCGGGCACGGTCCTGGCAGCGGGGAGGTGTTCGGCCAGCCACCGCTTCACCTGTGCCGCGGCGACCGGGTAGGCGGCGACGGTCGCGACGTCGGCAGGCCGGGTGCCCTCCCGGACGGCGATGCTGAACGCGACGTCGAGGGTGTGTTCGGCGAATACCTGCAGCGGTGCGCCGGCCGCCAGGCTGTCCATGGTCGGGGCCACCGACCCCTCGATCGAGTTCTCGATCGGTGCGCAGGCGTAGTCGGCGGCTCCGGCGCGGACGGCGGCGAGCGCACCGTCGGCGCTGTCGCACGGCAACGGAGTGACGTCGTCGTCACCGGGCGTCGGCGCCGCAGGGACGGCCCCACCGGCCACCATCTGCAGCAACGCCTCTTCGGAGAAGGTCCCCTGGGGGCCCAGATAGGCGATGCGCGGCACGGGCCAACCCTAACGGCTCGCTCACCGGTCGCCTCGACGTCTTCGGGGGAGAGCTTGCGCGTCTTCGGCGGAGAGCTTGCGCGATTCAGTGAGGGCAGCCTAAGTTAGGGTTACCTCATTCGATGGAAGGCGGGCAGATGCGCAGTCATGCAGCGGCGGGATCGGCAGTGGTGGCACCCTCGACGGCCGAGCGGATCCGCAGCGCGTGCGCCCGCGGCGGCGCGGCCATGCTCGCGGTCGAGGGCCTCGAACCGTCGCCGACCCCCGTGCACCACCTGCTTGACGACGGGTCCCTCGCGATCACGGTGCCCGCCACCGGGTTGCTGAACGGTCTCATCGTCGGATCGGGCGCCGCGGGCATCCAGGCGGTGCTCGAGGTGACCGACTACGCCCCGCTGCCCCTGCGCGAACCCGTCCGCTCCCTGGTGTGGCTCGGCGGCCGACTGTTCACGGTGCACCCGTCCGACGTGTCGCCCCTGCTCGACGCGATCGCCACCAGCAGCCCGAATCCCGCTCTGCTGCAAGTGAATACGGACACGATCGAGGCGACGGCCGGGGACACCCCCTGCGCCCTGGTGCGCCTGGAGATCGACTCCGTCGTCGTGGCCGACTCGACGGGCGCGGAGTCCATCGGGGTCGGCGACCTGCTCGCCGCCAGCCCCGATCCGTTCGCCACGCTGGAGTCGTGCTGGCTGCAGCACCTCGAGTCCGCCCACCGCGACGTCGTCGACCGCCTCGCCGACCGATTGCCCGCACCCCTGCGCCACGGCCGCGTCCGGCCGCTCGGGCTGGACCGCTACGGCGTCCGGCTGCGCGTCGAGGCCGCGGACGGCGACCACGACGTCCGGCTGCCGTTCCCCAAGCCCGTCGACGACGCCACCGGTCTGAACCAGGCCATCCGCATGCTGATGGGCTGCCCGTTCCTCAACGGCCTGCGGGCGCGCCGCATCTGACCCCGGCCGGCGGCTACCGTAGCTCGGGTGACCGGGCCGACCGACGACCTGCTGCCCGACCCCGGCAAGCGGACCCTCCGGCTCGAGATCGCGGTCGTCCTCGCGGTCACCTTCGGCCTCTCCGCCTACACCGCGATCGTCAGTCTCGTCGAGGCGGTGCTCCTCGGCCTGTCCGGCCAGAAGGTGGCCCTCAACCGCAAGCTCTCCCCCATCGACCTGATCAACTTCGCGCTGAACCTGGCCACGGTGTTCCAGCTCGTCGCGTGGGGGCTGCTCGCGCTGTACCTGCTGTGGCGCAGCGGCTCGGGTCCGGCCAGCGTCGGACTCGGCCGGTGGCGCTGGCGGCCGGATCTGCTGGGCGGCCTCGGCCTCGCGGCGCTGATCGGCGTGCCCGGCCTCGGGCTGTACCTGGCGGGACGGGCACTGGGCATCGGCGTCGCCGTCGTGCCGTCCGAGCTCGGCGACACCTGGTGGCGGGTCCCGGTCCTCCTCGCAGTGGCGTTCGCGAACGGCTGGGCCGAGGAGATCGTCGTCGTCGCGTTCCTCGTCACGCGGCTGCGCCAGCTCGGGATGTCACCGACCAAGGCCGTGCTCGTCTCCAGCCTGCTGCGCGGCGCGTATCACCTGTACCAGGGGTTCGGCGCCGGCGTCGGCAACGTCGTGATGGGTCTGGTGTTCGGCTATGCGTGGTGGCGCACGCGCCGGCTGTGGCCGCTCATCGTCGCGCACGGCCTGATCGACGCGGTCGCGTACGTTGGCTACGCGTTGCTCGCCGGTCACCTCGGCTGGTTGCGGTGATCGTGGCCGTACATTCGAGCCCGTGACGTACCCCGACCCACGGCGCGCCAGGCCGCCGTACGAACCGTCACAGGTCATCCGCCGCGACCCCAACTACCGGCCGCCGCCACCTCCACCGCAGCGGCAGCCACCCCGGCAGCCGCCACCGCCGCCGCCCCGGCACCAACCACCGCCGCCACCGCCCCGGCAGCCACCCCCACCGCCGCCGACCTCGCGCCGACCCCGACGGGCGAGGCACTGGGGACGGCCATTGGTGGCGCTCGTGGTGGTCGTCGTGCTCGCCGGGATCGGCACGGCAATCTGGATCGACACGACGCTGCACCGCATCCCGGTGCTGGCCGCCCTGCCCGACCGGCCTGCCGCAGGCAGCGGGACCACCTGGCTGCTGGTCGGGTCCGACAGCCGGGAGGACCTCACCCCGGCACAGCAGGCGGAGCTGTCCACCGGGGGCGATCTCGGCGCCGGGCGCACCGACACCATCCTGCTGGTGCACGTCCCCGGCCTCGGGTCGAGCACCCCGGCCACGATGGTGTCCATTCCGCGTGACTCCTACCTGCCCATCCCGGGCCACGGCCAGGACAAGGTCAACGCGGCGTTCGCGCTCGGCGGCGCTCCCCTGCTGGCCCAGACGGTCGAGCAGGCCACCGGTCTGCGCCTGGACCACTACGCCGAGATCGGCTTCGACGGGTTCGCCGAGATGGTCGACGCCGTCGGGGGAGTGACGATGTGCCCCACCGAGCCGGTCGACGATCCCCTCGCCGGCCTCGACATCGCCGCGGGCTGCCAGACGCTCGACGGGCGGACCGCGCTCGGGTACGTCCGCTCCCGCGCGACGCCGCGCGCGGACCTCGACCGCATGATCAACCAGCGGAAGTTCATGGCGGCCCTGGTGCACCGGTCGGCGAGCCCGGCCGTGTGGGCCAATCCGCTGCGCTGGTACCCGCTGGCCCGCGCGGCCGCCGGCGCCGTGACCGTCGACGACGGCACCCACGTGTGGGATCTGGCCCGGTTGGCGTGGGCGCTGCACGGCGGCGTGACCACCACGACGGTGCCGATCGGAGACTTCACTGGCAACGACTCCGGTTCGGTGGTCGAGTGGGACGACGACGCCGCCGCGCGGCTGTTCCACGCGCTGGCGACCGATTCGGCCATCCCGGCGGACGTGCTCACCGCGGGCAACATTTAGCCGACCCTTCGTTTGCCAGCGGCTCAGCAAACTGCGCGAGGGAGCGGTGACGGGCGGCTTGGCGTTAGGACACCCTCGCCTTAATAAGTCATACCTTTGCTGACAAGGCCCTGTGACCTGCAGTAGCGTTCCCGGCATGAGCGACCCCACGACACTCGACACGAAATTCCACCACCTGCTCCTGGAGCAGATCCGCAACGAGTTCACGGCGTCGCAGCAATACACCGCCATCGCGGTGCACTTCGACGCCGCCGACCTTCCGCAGCTGGCCAAGCACTTCTATGCCCAGGCCCTCGACGAGCGCAACCACGCGATGATGCTCGTGCAGTACCTCGTCGATCGCGACGTCGAGGTGGAGATCCCCGGCATCGACGCCGTCCGCAACAGCTTCGGCTCGCCGACCGAGGCGTTGCGCCTGGCCCTCGAGCAGGAGCGCACCGTCACCGAGCAGATCTCCCGGCTCGCCAGCGTCGCCCGCGAGGAGCACGACTACCTTGGCGAGCAGTTCATGCAGTGGTTCCTCAAGGAGCAGGTCGAGGAGGTCGCGCTGATGACGACCCTGGTGCGGGTCAGCGAACGGGCCGGCGCGGACCTGTTCCACCTCGAGGACTTCGTGGCCCGCGAACTCGGCGCGGTGACCGCCGACCCGACCGCACCCAAGGCCGCCGGCGGCACGCTCTAGTCCGGTTGGTCGCGGCCGGCTTCGGTCAGGCCGTCCTGCAGCCAGCCCTTCGTGCGGCCGGGGTGGTTGGTGGCGACCCACGCCACCCCGACGTCGCGGCAGTAGCGGACGTCCTCGTAGTGGTCGACGGTCCAGCAGTACAGCGCCCTGCCGTGCGCGGCGGC
Source organism: Mycolicibacterium madagascariense (assembly GCF_010729665.1). NCBI lineage: Bacteria > Bacillati > Actinomycetota > Actinomycetes > Mycobacteriales > Mycobacteriaceae > Mycobacterium > Mycolicibacterium madagascariense. Next base: position 5,432,796 of record NZ_AP022610.1, read on the forward strand.
GCGGTCGACCAGCTCGGGATGCTCACGCAGCGTGGCGATCGACGGTCCGACGGCCGTGGCCCCGACCGTCGTCGCGGCGCTGCCGCCCAGATATCGCGACGTGTCCCCGAGCAACACCGTCGGGAGCATGGGCGCGGCCCGGCGGATGCGCCAGACCGCGGCCGCCGAGAACGAGATGACGACCGCGCGGGACAGGTCGGCGGAGGCGGGGGACGCAATGCCGTAGCGGTGCAGCAGCGCCAGCACCTTGCTCTCCACCAGCGCGCCGTACCGCACGGGGTGCTTGGTCTCGATGAAGATCTTCACGGGTCGCTTCCAGTCGAGGACCAGCGAGATCAGATCGTCGAGCGTGAGCAGCCCGGTGTCACCATGACCACCGTCAGCCCGCCAGCTGGAATGCCAACTGCCGTAATCGAATTCGCGTAGCTCGGCGAGCGTCATGTCACTGACCGCGCCGGATCCCGTCGACGTCCGGTCGATCTTGCGATCGTGCACGCACACCAGGTGTCCGTCGCGGGTGAGGCGGACGTCGCACTCCACTCCGTCAGCGCCTTCGCGCAGCGCGAGCTCGTAGGCGGCGATCGTATGCTCGGGCCGCTGCGCCGACGCTCCGCGATGGGCCACCACGAACGGGTGACCGCTGAGCGTCCCGTCGCCGGAAGTCATGGCCCTATGCTGCCGGTTCGTCCCGCTCGGACTCAACCCGAGGCGGGGACTGCGTCTCACCGTCGGGGGAATCCGCCGGAACGATCACCCAGCGCTTGGCGGGCCGGTCGACCGCCACGTGCTCGAAACCGCGGTACAGCTTGAGCGTCAGCAGCAGCGCCGCCAGCGCCGCCAAGTACGCGATCGTCGTGGCGACGGTGTTGTTGGCGATGCCCTGCGCATCGTCGGTGAAACTCGTCGCAAAGGCGAACACCGACACGGCGAAGCTCACCCACCACGCGACCCACCACACGGCGATGCGGGTGCGCAGCCAGGTCAGGCGTCCCTCGAGACGTGCCAGTTCGATGACGAACACCGGCGCCCAGAACAGGTCGATCACCGGGATCAGGCAGCCGAGCCACAGCTGCCACACCGGCCGCGGATCCGTCACGCCGTGGCGGGCATGGGCGAGCGACCGCCGCGCGATCAGCCAGTTTGTCATCACGATGGCCGTCGCGATCATCGCGAAGAACGCCACCACGCTGACCGCCACCCCGGCCCACGTCGCGGCTCCCGCCAGAATCGGGTTCAGCAGCCTGGACCGGTTGACGAGCAACAGCGCGTAGTTGACGACGTCGACGAACGCGGCGGCGGCGAACGCCACCAGGGTCACCGCCAGCGTGCGCCGCACCATACGCGTCGACACCCGCGGCGCCGCGTGCTCCTGCGTCTCGGGAGGCGGCGCGACGACGTGATCCTGCAGGCTCCAGCGCGGAATGCCGAAGTAGCGCGGCGTCGGCCCCAGCGGCTGCTTCGCCCGGCGCGGCGGCGGCGGGGCTCCCGGCCGCACGGCGATCCAGCGGTATCCCGCAGGCAGTCGCGGCGGGGTGACTCCGGCGGCGGGAGGTTGGGTGACCGCCGGGGCGCCGGCCGGCCGCGCGGCCCACTGCCGCTCCGGTTCGGCCGACGGTGCGAGCAGGGTCCCCTGACACCGGGGACACCAGACGCGCTGCCGGTCGCGCACGTTCCATCGCGTGCCGCACCGTGAACAGACCTGGATCACGCAAACAGCCTACGGTCTTCTCAGACGCTGCCCGCGGACCCGTCGTCGGTGACCACGGGACGACCCGCCTGGGACCACGCCAGCATGCCCCCGGCGACGTTGATCGGTTCGTAGCCGTTGCGGGCGAGGTACTGAGCCACCCGCAGCGACCGCCCGCCCGCGTGGCATACGACGTAGAGCGTGGCGTCGGTGTCGATCTCGGCGATGCGGGCGGGCACGTCACCCATCGGGATGTGCTGAGCCCCCTCGGCGTGCCCGCGCTGCCACTCGTCGTCCTCGCGCACGTCGAGCAATACCACCGTGTCGTCGAACGTCACGGGAACGTCCCCGATGTGAGCCTCGCCGACCTGATCGTCACCCATGATCCACCTCTCGTCGTCCGCTCCTACCGACCCTGCAAAACTAGCAACAGGAGGCCTATGCACAGTTTGCACAGGTTCATCCACAGGCGCACAGCTGCGGAAACCGCCCTGAGCCGCGCAATCTGTGACGGCGCTGTACTGGGCTGGGGATGACGCTGTGGTCGCGCGCACAGTGATCAACAGGCCTCGCCACCGCGAGCGAAAAACGTCGGTCAGCTAACCATTGTTCGGTGAGCGCAGCACCCGGCGCGTTGGCAGGTCGAAGCGTGCTGCTCAGCCGATTTCACGCTGCCCACGAGAGGGGTTATGATCGCGCTCACGACTATCGGTTGTGACAGATCTCACTGGGGGAACAAGGTTGATCGCGCAGGTCAGGAGCTGTTGATGGCATCGCATCCGCTGGGGCCCGGTGCAGTACCCCCGTCTGAATGGCACACCTCCGCCGGCGTCTACACGCACAGCCATCTCATGGCGTGCCTGCGCGCCGGCGTGATCGCCCTGGTGTTGCTCGGCGTGCTCGCCCTCATCGTCCTGACCTGACCTCCCCGTCCCACGAAGAAGGCCGACCCGGCGCTGCTGCGCGGAGTCGGCCTTCGTTCGATGGAGGTCGTCGGGATCAGGCGGGCGGGTAGACGCCCATGTCCTTCGCCTTCTCGGTCTGCCAGAAGATGTCGGAGATCTCGTCGATCGTCGACAGCAACTTCTCGGCGACGGCGACGTCGAGTGACTTCTTGACGTCACCGGCACCGTGCACGCCGTCCCAGAACAGCTGGTGCAGGTTCGGGAACTGCGCGAAGTGATCCTTGGTGAAGAAGTCGGCCCACAGCACCATCAGGTGGTGCTTGACCTCTTCGGCGCGCTGCTCCTTGATGAGGATGGCGCGGGTCTTGAAGTGTTCGTCGTCGGAGTCGTGGTACTTCTTCAGCGTCTTCAGGCACGACAGTGCCTCGATCTTCGCCTGCGCGGGGTCGTAGACACCGCAGTACAGGTCGCAGTGAGCGTGGGCGGGCGTGGCGTTTTGGAAGAGTCGATCAAGCATGCCCTTAACCTACCCTTTGGGGGTGGGCGACAACCATGCTTCTCGCGGCTGCCCGTTGCGGGTGTTCCGCGTCGTCGAGGATTCGATGCGGCCGGGGTTGCAGCCGGGTGATGCGCTCCTCACCCTGCGCGGCGGAGCGCCCCGACGCGGCGAGTACCGGCTCTTCCGCGATCCGCGGCTGTCGACGCGCTGGCTCGTCAAGCGCGTCGGCGACGTCTTCAACTCCTCGCACGGCACGATCTTCGAGGCGGTGTCGGACAATCGCCACGCACCCGGCGTCGTCGACTCCCACGAATTCGGCTGGATACCGGCGGCGGGCACCTACCGCGTCGTGTGGACGGTGCCCGGACGCCGGGATCGCTGACGTTGCCGTATGACCACTGCGTTACTGGCAGTCGTGTCCGCTTGCGTGCTAGCGCCCTCCTGTCGCATCCTCACCTAATCGACCCACAGCCGTGTCGGGCGGCAAGGCAGCGCACCGATTGGAGGCGAGGATGGACACCGGATCTCATGGGGCCATCGAGGTCGCGCCGTTCCACTCCGGTGGATCACTGAAGGGTTTCGTGGTCTCCGGGCGGTGGCCGGATTCGACCAAGGAGTGGGCGCAGTTGCTCATGGTCGCGGTCCGAGTGGCGTCGCTGCCGGGGCTGCTCTCCACCACCACCATCTTCGGCGTGCGCGAAGAGCTGCCGGACGAACCGGCCCCCGGCACCGTCGGTCTGGTGATGGCCGAGGGCACCGTCGTGGGTGACTCCGCGATCCCGCCCGGATACTTCGCCTTCAAGCAGCCGCCGGCCCTGCTGATGCTGCACCCGCCGTCGGAGACCATGCCGTCGCTCCCCGAGTGTGCAGGTGCCGCCTCCGGGTGCGTGCTCCTTCCCGGGCTGCCGCATCTGGGCCTCGATCACCGCGCGGCGTGGGTCGAGGCGGAGTCCGACGGCACCATCACCTCGATGGTCAGCCGGGTGGGCGTCGACCCCATCACCCATCCCGACACCGCGGTGTTGGCGATGTTGCTCGCGGCCTGACCAACGCGGCGCGATTCGTCGCTGCGTTCTTGGTAATCAACCATTGGCTACTGTCAGCCAAACGACTGACAGCACCCCGGCATGGGCTCGCACTCGGATTTGACGTGCGCGAAAGCCCAAAGGCCAGCTGACACGGCGTGTGTGGTTTCGTTACCGAGCAAATAACTGATGCCGTCGAGCGAGGATCGCCGACTGATTGCCGGGGGCTCTGGCGGGGATCGCTGGAGCCGCTCGCGGACGGACTCGTGCTTGGGGCAAAACAACTGCTCCGTTAGTTTTAGCTTAGCCGCGCTGCACTTGGGCGAGGTCGGCCGAGGCGCCCATTGCTGCTAAACGGCACTGCGGTAGGTGCGCAAGAGGTGTGCAACTGACTTTCCGGTGGTTTGCACTTGGTTGTCAGCAGAACTCTCGCTACGATGATCAGCAAATGCGCCACCGAGCAGGACCGCTCGTTACGCCAAGTGGAGGACAGACCGATGAGCATGACATTTTCCGCCAGGCTGAACCGCCTGTTCGACACCGTTTACCCGCCGGGACGCGGGCCGCATACGTCGGCCGAAGTCATCGCTGCCCTGAAGGCGGAAGGGGTGACGATGTCAGCGCCCTACCTCTCCCAGCTGCGTTCAGGCAACCGCACCAACCCTTCGGTCGCCACCATGGCGGCGCTTGCCAACTTCTTCCGCATCAAGCCGGCGTACTTCACCGACGACGAGTACTACGAGAAGCTCGACAAGGAACTCACCTGGTTGGCGAGCATGCGTGACGAGGGCATCCGGCGGATTGCGGCGCGTACGGTCGGACTGTCTCCCGAGGCCCAGCAGGACCTCGTGCAGAAGGTCGACGAGCTCCGTCGCCAAGAGCACCTCGACGATTAGCTCACCCGATCGCCGACGGACCTCTCGACGGCGTTTCGCGAATGGTCAGGAGGCCGTGACCGCGGTCTTCTCGTTCAGGGCGCGGTACTGATCGGCGATCGCCAGGATCCACTCACGGTCCGAGTACGACGGCGGCTGGCGCAGCCAATGCGGTCCAGGAAACTTCGCGTGCGCGGACTCGCCGTCGGTGCCACGGCCCGCATGGATCCACTCGGCGATGCGGAGCGACTGATCCTCCGGCGACACGTCCGGGGAGTCCTGGCACACCTCACCCGGCAGGGTCGCAGCGTCGTCGTCGAGCGCGCGGGTGGCCTCCAGGTAGAGCGCGTCGGAGATCAGGGACAGCTGCTCGGCGACGCGGAACAGCAGGGGCCCGCGGGGGCGGACGCCGATTCCGACGTTGGGATGCCGACGGCTCAGTTCGTCGAGCAGGGGCTGAATGACCCGCAGCTCACGCTTGGCCCCGAACCAGTCCTCGACGCTGGGCAGCAGCGACCCACTCGCCACGACCAGCATCGCGCAGCCCAGCAGGGTCGCCGCGGTGCCGACCCCGATCAGGTCCGTCGTCCCCACCGCGCGCAGCAGGAAGAACGCGCTGGCCAGGACGATCAGAACGACCCCGAGGGTGAACACGAAGAGCGCCCTGCCGCGTCGCGTGCGGTTGGAGTGCCGCACGCCCGCCCACACGACCAGCGTCAGCGCCAGCATGACGTACAGCAGTGGGAGCAGCCACGACACGTTCATCGCACCCGCTCCGAGGTTCTGCCGCAGGTACTCCTCCGGTGACATCTCGGGTTGCTGCGGCGCGCTGAAGAAACCCACCAGCGTCACGACCGCGATCAGCGCGGCGACGCCGTACTGGACCATCGCGATGCGCCTGATCGTCGCGGGTTTCCGCTCCGAGGCGGCCGACGTGATCATCACGCAGCTGCCCGCGGCACACGAGATGAGCGCCACCTGACTCAGGACCGTCGAGACGTTGGGCCAGCGGACCAGGGTGTCGATGAGCAGCGTCAGGGGTTGCCAGTTCAGAGCGGCCACCAACCCGAGGCTGCCCAGGGCCAGGATCATCGCGGCGCTGACGAGTGACTGCTTGTTGACGAGTGCCCAGCCGATGCGGAGCCCGGTGGCCAGTCCCAGGAGACCGGCGATCACCCAGATGATCAACCAAACGCCTCTCCGAGCCGCACCTGCACGATGGACGCGCGATCGGAGGGCAGGCGGCCGAGCCGGTAGATGAGCAGGGCCGCGAAGTCCTCGGCCTCCTGTTCGAGCTCCTCACCGCTCGGACCCATGCATCCGGTCCGCTGGTTGAGCATGTAGCCGATGAGGTCGGAGCTAGCGAACTCGGTCTGGTCGCGGGCAGCCTCCACCACGGAGATGCCCTCGTGGCCGAGGACGAGATGGCCGAGTTCGTGCGCCAGCGTGCGGTCGCCGGCGGGCAACCCGTGCTGGATGAGGAAGACGTCGCGGTCGGCGTATTGGCGCCACTGGCCGCAGACTCCCGGCGGCAGGTCGGCCATCGTCAGCTCGATCGGCCTGCCCCGACTCTCGGCGACGGAGGTGATCAGGCGGGCCAGCGACACTTCGCCCCGGCGTGGGGCAAGGTCGAGGACCTCACTGACGGCACGTGTGACGCGACGGCTGGCTGGCATTCGAACCCCCTCTCGATGTGTCCACTATCCCGTGTCCCTCCATCGTGACATTTGTTTGCGCCACCCATCCCCTCAACCGGTGAAGCGTGACGTTCCGTTTACCCGCACCAGGCGCCCAGCCCGGGCCTGTCGGTAGCCGACGAGGCCGCCGGCGCCGGTGAGCGCGAGGATCCCGGTGACTCCGGGGACCGCGACCGCGGCCATCCGTCCGACGCCCGCGGTCCGCAGGTAGTCGCCGTAACCGGCCCGGTAGGACGGGGGGAGGACCCGATCGCTCGCACCGATCGCGGCCGGGGACGGCGGCGGAACCCCCTGCTGCGCCGGTGGGCTCGTGATCTCCGGACGGCCCGGCGTCGGGCGAGCCGACGGCGGTTGCGGTGCCAGCACCTGTCCGGGTGCGCCTCCCGGGGCCCCGACCGGCGGCACGGGAACCGGGAGTGCGAGCGGCAATTCGATTGCGGGCGTGGCGAATTCGGGCACGACGGCAGGCAGCGGCGGCGCTGCCGGGAGGCCCGGGAGTTGCAGCGGCGGCAGGACCGTCGGCACGCCGATGGCGCCGATTCCGCCGCGACCGTTTCCGGTGCCCGTGGACGTGGACGGGCCCCCCGGCGCCGGCGCGCCCGTCGTCGTGGTCGGCGTCGTGGTGGGCGGCGTGCTGGGTGACGTGGTGCGCGGCGTGGTGGTCGGGTCCTGGCTCGTCGTCGCGCTGGTCGGGGGCTGGCTCGACGTCGCGCTCGACGGGGATCCTTCTTCGCCAGTTGCCACCGGCGTGGTTTGCGACGGTGTCTTGGTATTCGTGGCAGAAGATTTGCTGGGGGAGACGGTCGACCGCGTGGTGACCGAACTCTGGGACACTGTGGCCGTGGTGGGCGACGCGGTCTTAAGAGGTGTGGAGGCGTGCGCCGTGGCCGGTGCGCCCGCTCCCCCGTCCGGCTGCCCGGCCTGCCCGGCACCCGTTTCCGCGGAATGTCCGGGATCGGGGTCGGCAAAGGCAAGAGCGGCTCCGGTACCGCCGATGATCAGGCCGGACATGACCATGCAGGTCGCCGCCGCGATGCGCATCTGCGTCGCCATGCGCACCACCCCTCACCGTGCCACCGAGGCTGCGTCGGTGGCGCCGGCATTGCGGCGTCACCCGTCCGGCGCAATTCTCGCACAGGGCGGCGCTATTGTTTGCTGGAGCGCTGAACCGACTTCGTTCGGACGGGGCGGAACGGGATGTCGGCGCGACCGGCATTAGGGTTGGCTGCAACAGAGCGGCCGCGATCACCAGATTGCGACGAGATACCGGGAGGCAGCCGGGATGGGCGTGTTCACACGGCGTAAGAGCCGGGCCACCCGGCGCGCGGAAGCGAAGGCCATCAAGGCCAAGGCCAAGTTGGAGGCCCGGCTCTCGGCACGGAACGAGACCCGCCGCATCAAGGCCGAGAGCAAGCGCGAGGTCAAGGCGCTCAAGGCGGGCCTCAAGGCGCAGCGGGCCAGCGACCGAGCGGCCATCAAGGTTGCTGAAACGCAGCTCAAGGCGGTGCGCGAGGGAAAGCTGCTGTCCCCGACGCGCATTCGCCGAACCTTCACGATCGCGCGCATGCTGGCGCCCGTCGTGGTGCCGGTCGCCTACCGCGTCGCCATCGCCGCCCGCGGCTTCATCGACGAGCGACGCGCTGACCAGCTCGGCGTGCCGCTGAGTCAGGTCGGGCAGTACTCCGGGGTCGGGGGCGCGCTCTCGGCCCGCATCGCCGGAGCAGAGCAGACCCTGGCGCAGGTGGCGGCGAAGAAGCCGAAGGACGCCGAGACCAAGCAGTTCGTCGCGGCCATGACCGACCGGCTGCGCGATCTGTCCGCGGCCGTCACGGCTGCGGAGAATATGCCGACGCCGCGCCGACGGGCCGCCCACACGGCGATCGCCGAGCAACTCGACGGGGTCGACGCTGATCTCGTCGCCCGCCTCGGCGTGCTCTGATCCTCCGGGCCCCGGCCTAGACCGTCGGCGTCAGCCGTCACCGGTTGGCTACGTCGACCGGATGGCATGATGGGCACCTCTGTCGAGTGCAAAGGAGCAGCCACCATGGCCGACGAACGGGATCGACCGGGCGTGCCGCCCACCGATCAGTCGCCGGACGCGGGCGCCGTCCCCACGCCCCCGCCACCGGCCAAGAAGGCCCCCGCGAAGAAGGCCGCGCCAGCGAAGAAGGCGGCGGCGAAGAAGGCCGCGCCGGCGAAGAAGGCACCGGCCAAGGCGCCCGCCAAGAAGGCGCCCGCCAAGGCGACACCCCCGCAGGCCGCTCCGACTCCGCCGCCCGTCGCCGCCAAACCCGAGGCCGTCGCCCCGGTCGATGGTGAGGGCTCCGCTCCCTCACCCGCCAAGGAGGCTGCCGCACTGGCGAAGTCGGCCGTGGCCAGTGCGCCGACCGCCATCCCGACGCCGGGTCCCGAGCCGTCGCGACTGCCGATTGCCGCCGCCGTCGCCGCGGGTGTTCTGGCGATCCTGGTGGTGCTCCTGGTCCGACGTAGCTCGGACGAGTCATGACCGCCGTCGCCCCCCGCGCCACCGCCGATCTGGTCGACGACATCCATCCCGACGTGCGGAGTTGCGACCTGCAGCTGCAGAACTTCGGCGCGACGACGTCGTTCGCCGGGCCCATCACCACCGTGCGCTGCTTCCAGGACAACGCCCTGCTGAAGTCGATCCTCTCCGAACCCGGTGACGGCGGTGTGCTGGTGATCGACGGCGACGGTTCGCTGCACACCGCGCTCGTCGGTGACGTCATCGCCGGACTCGGCGTGCAGAACGGATGGGCGGGCCTGATCGTGCACGGCGCGGTCCGCGACGCGGCCACGCTGCGCACGATGGACATCGGCATCAAGGCGCTCGGCACCAACCCGCGCAAGGGCGGCAAGACCGGCGCGGGCGACCGCGATGTGCCGGTGACGTTCGGCGGGGTGACGTTCAATCCCGGCGAGATCGCCTACTGCGACGACGACGGCATCGTGGTCGTCGCCCCCTAACGCCGCCCCCTCACCGCGAACAGACGCAAAGGGCCCTGAATCGCCGTGATTCAGGGCCCTTTGCGTCTGTTCGCGGGAGGGACTAAACCCCGACGGGCGCGCGGTGCTTGGTGAAGTGCAGCGCTTCGTCGTCGACCTTGCCCTGGCGGATCATGCGGACGTCGAGCAGATAGTTCTGCTTGAGCTTCCACGGCGCCTTGGAGCCGGCCTTGGGCAGCTCGTCGAGCGCCCGCAGCACGTAGCCGGGGGTGAAGTCCATCAGCGGGCGCTCGTCGACGGAGTTGCCGGGGTGCTCGGGCACGACGGTGTCGAAACCGTTGGCGTCCATGTAATTGAGGACGCGACAGACGAATTCGGACACCAGGTCGGCCTTCAGCGTCCACGACGCGTTGGTGTAGCCGATGGTGAACGCCATGTTGGGCATGCCCGACAGCATCATGCCCTTGTAGGACATCGACTTCGTCAGGTCGACGGGCTCGCCGTTGCGCCGGATCGCCGCGCCGCCGAACAGGCGCAGGTTGAGACCCGTTGCGGTGACGATGATGTCGGCCTCGAGCACCTCACCGGAGCTGAGCTTGATGCCCTCGGGGACGAACGTGTCGATGGTGTCGGTGACGACGTCGGCATCGCCGCTGCGAATGGTCTTGAACAGATCGCCATTGGGCGCCAAGCAGAGTCGCTCGTCCCACGGGTTGTAGCGCGGGCCGAAGTGCTTCTCGACGTCATAACCCTCGGGCAGTCGGCGCTGCGCCATGGTGAGCAGTGTCTTGCGCATGTACTTCGGGAACTTGCGCGCGAGCTGGTACTGCGCGGTGCTGAAGATGATGGCCTTCCAGCGGTTGACGAAGTGCGCGGCCTTCTCCGGCAGGTACTTGTTGACCTGTTCGGCGATGGGGTCGACGGCGGGCAGCGCGCCGATGTAGGACGGCGAGCGCTGCAGCATCGTCACGTGGCCGGAGCCACCCTTGACCAGTGACGGGATGAGTGTGATAGCCGTTGCGCCACTGCCGATCACTACGATCTTCTTGCCCGTGTAGTCGAGGTCCTCGGGCCAGTGCTGCGGGTGCACGATGGTGCCCGCGAAGTCCTCGGCGCCGGGGAACGTCGGCGAGTAGCCCTGGTCGTAGTTGTAGTAGCCGGTGGTGGCGAAGAGGAACGAGCAGGTGAGCGTCTTCTCCTCGGTGCCGGTGTCGACGGTGACGATCCAGTGGTTGTCGGCGTCGGACCACTCCGCGGCAGTCACCTGGTGGCGGTAGCGGATCTTCTGGTCGATGCCGTTCTCGGCGGCGGCTTCCTTGATGTAGTTCAGGATCGACGGGCCGTCGGCGATCGACTTGGCCGACGTCCACGGCTTGAAGCGGAAGCCGAGGGTGAACATGTCGGAGTCGGAGCGAATGCCGGGGTACTTGAACAGGTCCCAGGTACCGCCCATGTTCTCGCGTCGTTCGAGGATGGCGTAGGTCTTCGAGGGCGAACGATTCTGCAGGTGCCAGGCGGCGCTGATGCCGGAGATGCCAGCGCCCACGATGAGAACGTCGAGGTGTTCGGTCATGGCGACACGTTATCAACAGCGTGTTGAATTGGTCAACAGTGTGTTGAAAAATTCGACATGCAGTAAAGTCAACGCCGTGACCACGACCAGTGCGGCCAAGTCCGGACGAGCCCGCCGTTCGACCCGCCCGTCCGGCGACGACCGCGAGGCCGCCATTCTCGCGACCGCCGAACGGCTGCTGGCAGACAAGAAGTTCGCCGACATCTCCGTCGACGACCTGGCCAAGGGCGCCGGACTCTCGCGGCCCACGTTCTACTTCTACTTCCCCTCCAAGGAAGCCGTGCTGCTGGCGCTGTTCGAGCGCGTGATCATCGAGGCAGACTCCGCGCTGGAGGCGCTGACCGCCGATCCGCCCGCCGAACCCAAGGCGCTGTGGCGGCACGGCATCGACGTCTTCGTCCGAACGTTCGGCACCCACCGCGCGGTCTCCCTGGCCGCCGAGCGGTCGCGGGCCACCGAGGAGATCAGCGAACTCTGGTCGCGATTCATGCAGAAGTGGGTGACCCACAGCGCCGCCATCATCGACGTCGAGCGGGCCCGCGGCGCGGCGCCACAGACGCTGCCCGCGGTCGAGCTGTCGACCGCCCTGAACCTGCTCAACGAGAAGGTCATGCTGACGTCATTCGCGGGAGAGGTGCCGTCGATCCCCGCCGAGCGCGTGCTGGACACGCTCGTCCACATCTGGATGACCAGCATCTACGGCGCGGCGCAGTAGGCCCCTCGCGAGACTGAACCCGACGACGTTTGACGGCGATCTTCGTCGCCAGATTCAGTCTCGGCACCCTCCTCGTCGCACGGGCATGCGAACATGTGTTCGTGTCATCCGACGCAGCGGACATCCTGCATGCCGACCTCGACTCGTTCTACGCGTCGGTCGAGCAGCGCGATGACCGTTCGCTGCGCGGCAGGCCGGTGATCGTCGGCGGCGGTGTGGTGCTCGCGGCGAGCTACGAGGCGAAGGCCTTCGGGGTGCGTACCGCGATGGGCGGACGGCAGGCCAAGATGCTGTGTCCGCAGGCCATCGTGGTGCCGCCGCGGATGGCGGCCTACTCCGAGGCCAGCGCGGCGGTCTTCGAGGTGTTCCACGACACCACTCCCCTGGTCGAGCCACTGTCGGTCGACGAGGCGTTCCTCGACGTCAGCGGTCTGGGCCGGGTGTCGGGCACACCCGTTCAGATCGGCGCCCGGCTCCGCGAGCGCGTGCTCGACGAGGTCGGGCTGCCCATCACCGTCGGCATCGCGCGCACCAAGTTCCTCGCCAAGGTGGCGAGCCAGGAGGCCAAGCCCGACGGGTTGCTCCTCGTGCCGCCCGATCGCGAGCTGGAGTTCCTGCACCCGCTGCCCGTGCGCCGGCTCTGGGGGGTCGGCGCCAAGACCGCCGACAAGCTGCACGCGCACGGCATCCGCACCGTCGCCGACGTCGCCGAACTCAGCGAGTCGATGCTCGGCTCGATCGTCGGCGGTGGCATGGGGCACCAGCTGTTCGCGCTATCGCACAACATCGATCGCCGACGCGTCGTCACCGGCGTGCGGCGCCGCTCGGTGGGTGCGCAGCGGGCACTCGGCCGGGCGGGAAACACCATGTCCGACAGTGAGATCGACGCCGTCGTGGTCAACCTCGTCGACCGCATCACGCGCCGGATGCGCAAGTCCGACCGAACCGGACGCACCGTCGTGCTGCGGCTGCGCTTCGACGACTTCAGCCGCGTCACCCGCTCCCACACCCTGCCGCGCGCGACGGCCGCCACCGACGTCATCCTCTCGGCCGCAAGGGCCCTCGTCGCCGCCGCCGCACCGCTGATCGCCGAGCGCGGCCTCACGCTCGTCGGGTTCGCGGTGTCCAACATCGACCGCGAGGGCGCCCAGCAGCTGGAGCTGTCGTTCGACGCCGAACCGGATCGGCTCGCGCTGGACTCCGCCGTCGACGAGGTGCGCCAGCGCTTCGGCAACGGCTCACTGACGCGCGGGGTGCTCCTCGGCCGCGACCCCGGCCTCGAGATGCCGACGCTTCCCGACTAGGGTCGCGAATTCGTCCACGCCAGAAGCCTTTCCACCGGCCAGGTGTTGACGATGCGATCGACGGGCACGTCGTTGTCGAGCGCGCGCTGGGCGCCGTACCCGAGGAAGTCGAGCTGCCCCGGGGCGTGGGCGTCGGTGTCGATGGAGAAGTCGCAACCGATCTCCAACGCCATCCTCAGCAGGCGTGTCGGCGGGTCGCGGCGTTCGGGCCGGGAGTTGATCTCGACGGCGGTGCCGTGGTCGCGGCAGGCCGTGAAGACCTTCTCGGCGTCGAACGTGGACTCGGGCCTGGTGCCCCGGCCGCCCTCGACGAGCCTGCCGGTGCAGTGGCCGAGCACGTCGGCCTGGCCGCCCGATACCGCGGCCACCATGCGGCGCGTCATCGCGGGCGCGTCCATCTTCAGCTTGGAGTGCACGCTGGCCACCACGACGTCGAGCCGCTCGAGCAGCTCGTCCTCCTGGTCGAGGCTGCCGTCGTCGAGGATGTCGACCTCGATGCCGGTCAGAATGCGCATGGGCGCGAACGTTTCTCGGAGTTCGTCGATGACGTCGAGCTGTTCGCGCAACCGCTCCGGTGACAGGCCGTTCGCGACGGTCAGCCGTGGCGAGTGGTCGGTCAGCGCACAGTATTCGTGGCCGAGGGCCTTCGCGGCGGCCATCATCTCCGAGATCGGCGCCGATCCGTCGGACCAGTTGGAGTGCAGATGCAGGTCACCCTTGAGCGCGGCGCGAATCTCCCCGCCACCGAGATCTTGTGCTGCCGAACGTAATTCGACGAGAGCGTCCGGTTCGCGGCCGGCCCAGGCCTGGGCGATCACGGTCGCGGTCTTCGGCCCGACGCCGGGTAGCGACTTCCAGCTGTTGGCCTTGCCGTGTTTCTCGCGCTGCGCGTCGTCGAGGCGCTCGACGACGTCCGCGGCGTTGCGGTAGGCCATCACGCGGCGCGAGTCCTCGCGGGCGCGGTCCTTGTAGTAGGCGATCTGACGCAGCGCCGTCACCGGATCCATGGGTCCAGTGTGTCAGCTAGGGGGCGACGCGGCGCCGGGGGCGGCGCTATTTTCGTGTTACGATATTCGGCGTGGATCGAGCAAGGGTCCATTCCTCGGCGCTCAAGCGGGGGTACTCCGAGGGTGACATCCTTCACGCACTGGAGCACGTACACATCGACTACGACGTAGTCGACGACGACCCGCCTCGCACCTGGGTGTTTGGGTTCGCCCCCGACGCCACCCTATTGGAGTTGATCGTGCTGCATACCGCCCGCGGTGATCTGGTGATTCACTGCATGAAGGCACGCTCATCTGAATTGTCGAAAGCCCTGCGAGCTCGAAGCGGACATTGATCATGGCCAAGCAAACCAACAAGGCCGGTGCGAAGAATTCGGCCGACAATTCGCGCCCTACTCCGGTGCAGCCCGCGAGCTGGATGATCAAGCCGATGGGTCACGCGGATGTGGACGAGGCCACCATCGACCGGTTGGTGACCGAAGCCGAAGAGGGCATCCCAGAGGAGAAGCTGCGCCGCCGGGGCAGGCCATCGATTGGACCGGAGGCCTCGAGCACGTTCTCCGTGCGCCTGCCAGACGACTTGGCCGCGCTGGTGGACGAACGCGCCGCGATCGACGGCGTGAGCCGAGGCGAAACGATGCGCCGCGCACTCATCGAATACCTGACGAGGTGAGTCGACGTCGCTTCCGGGCGCCGTCCAGGATCCGGGGCTAGGCTCGACAGAGTGCGATTCGCCTTCAAGACCTCACCGCAGAACACCACCTGGGACGAGATGCTGCCGATCTGGCAGACCGCCGACGACATCGACGTCTTTGAGTCCGGCTGGACGTTCGACCACTTCTATCCGATCTTCTCCGACTCCACCGGGCCCTGCCTGGAGGGGTGGATCACGCTGACCGCGCTGGCGCAGGCCACCAAGCGCCTGCGCGTCGGCGTGCTCGTCACCGGCATCCACTACCGGCACCCGGCAGTGCTGGCCAACATGGCCGCCGCGCTGGACGTCATCTCCCACGGCCGCCTCGAGCTCGGCATCGGTGCGGGTTGGAACGAGGAGGAATCCGGCGCCTACGGCATCGAACTCGGCAGCATCAAGGAGCGCTTCGACCGCTTCGAGGAGGCGTGCGAGGTGCTGACCAGCCTGCTCACCAACGAGACGACGACGTTCGACGGCAAGTACTACCAGCTCAAGGACGCGCGCAACGAGCCGAAGGGCCCGCAGCAGCCGCACCCGCCGATCTGCATCGGCGGCAGCGGCGAGAAGCGCACCCTGCCGTTGACGGCGAAGTACGCCGACCACTGGAACTTCGTCGGTGGCACCCCGGAGGAGTTCGCGCACAAGCGCGACGTGCTGCACGCCCGCTGCGCCGACATCGGCCGCGATCCCAAGGAGATCACCCTCTCGGCCCACGTGCGGCTCGGCGAGGACCGCGACTACGCGAAGGTGGTCGCCGACGCCGGCGCGCTCGGCAAGGAGGGCCTCGATCTGGCGATCATCTACCTGCCGCCGCCGTACGACCCGGCCGTGCTGGAGCCGCTGGCCGAGGCCATTCGCGACTCCGGGCTGACCTAAGCCCCGTCACACCCCGGCGACGTCCACCACGTGGACGCGTACGCCCGCTGCCGAAATCGCCTGCAGCTGTTCGTCGTTCGCCGTGGAGTCGGTCACCAGATGGTGAATCCGGCTGAGCGGCACCATCTTCGCCAGGGTCACCTTGCCGATCTTGGAGCCGTCCACGGCGACGACGACGCGCTGGGCATTGGCCGCCATGGCGATGGCGGTGCGGGCCTCGGCCTCGTCGAACGTCGTCGCGCCGATCTCGGCCGACATCCCGTCGGCGCCGAGGATGGCGGTCCCGACGGTGATGACCTGAAACGCGTGCTCGGACATGGGGCCGACGGCCTCCAGGGAGTTGGCGCGCACCAGCCCGCCGGTGATGATCACCTTCAGGTGGGCGTCGACCGCGCAGTCCGCGGCGATCGTCAGCGAGTTCGTCACGATCGTCATGTGCGCGCGGCCCTTGAGCGATCTGGCCACCTCGCCGGTCGTGACGCCGCCAGTGAGCGCCACGGCCTGCGGTCCCGCCGGCACCAGCGCGGCGGCATGCTGGGCGATCCGGCGCTTGATCGCGACCATGCGGTGGTCGCGCAACCGGACCGGGATCTCGCTGCCGCTCGGATCGAGGGCCCTCGCGCCGCCGTGGGTCCGCAGCAGCAGGCCCTGTTCTTCGAGGTCGGCGAGGTCGCGTCGCAACGTCGCCGGCGAGACGCCGAGCTCCCGGCACAGCACCTGGGACGCCACCTCGCCCCGGTCGCGCAGCCGTGAGAGCACCTCGCGCATCCGGTCCGTGCGCTTGATCGACATCGCGGAACTCCCTCAGACGATGGTGGCCGCGATCAGTTTTCCTGATCGCTTTGGCGCCATGCATTGCGCGCTTTGAGCGAGCTTCTCATGATCGAACGATGTCCCCCACGTCACACGCACCGGTAGTCGACCGACTGGCCGACACCATCGCGCGCCATCGACTCGGCCAACCGGTGGGCGTCTACTCGGTGTGCTCGGCGCATCCCACCGTGGTGCAGGCCGCCATCGACCAGGCCGCGGCCGACGGCGGCTACGTGCTGATCGAGGCGACGTCCAATCAGGTCGACCAGTTCGGCGGCTACACCGGGCTGCGGCCCGCCGACTTCCGCGACCTGGTGCACCGCATCGCCGACGAGCGGGGCTTTCCCCGCGACCGGGTCGTCCTCGGTGGCGACCACCTCGGACCCAACCGCTGGCAGGGTGAATCATCCAATGCGGCAATGCAGAAGGCCGAGGTGCTGATCGCGGCCTACGTCGAGGCCGGGTACCGCAAGATCCACCTCGACTGCAGCATGTCCTGCGCGGACGACCCCGACGTCCTGCCCGACGAGATCGTCGCGAGCCGCTCGGCGCGGCTGCTGCGGGTCGCCGAGGACAGCGCGCGGCGCGTTGAAACGGCCCCGGTCTACGTGATCGGCACCGAGGTGCCCGTGCCCGGCGGCGCCCACGAGACCCTCGGCCAGCTCGTGCCCACCCCGGCCGATCGCGCCCGCACCACCATCGCCGCCCACCGGACCGCCTTCGCCGAGCTCGGGCTCGAGTCAGTCTGGCCGCGGGTGATCGCCCTGGTGGTGCAGCCCGGCGTCGAATTCGACCACCAGCAGGTCATCGACTACGACAGGACGGCGACCGCCGAACTGCGCCGGGTCCTGGACGGCGAGGGACTCGTCTTCGAGGCACACTCCACCGATTATCAACGGCCAGAACGTCTTCGGGAGCTCGTCGAGGACCACTGGGCGATCCTCAAGGTCGGCCCCGGCCTGACGTTCGCGATGCGCGAGGCGCTGTTCGCGCTGGCGATGATCGAGAACGAACTCGTCGAGACCGCCCTGCGATCCCATCTCGTCGACGTCGTCGAGCGCAGGATGCTCGCCGAGCCCGGCTACTGGGAGGGGTACTACACCGGTGATGCGCTCGCCCAGCGCGTCGCCCGTCGCTACAGCTACAGCGACCGACTGCGCTACTACTGGGCCGACCCCGAGGTCGAAGCGGCGCGAAAGACGCTGCTGGACAACCTCGATCGCGTGGGCATCCCGCTGCCGCTGATCAGCCAGTTCCTACCCGACCAGTACCACCGGGTCCGGGCCGGCGAGCTCACCCCCACCCCGCAGACCCTGGTCCTCGACCGGGTCCGCGACGCCCTACGTCCCTACGCTCACGCGTGCCGCAGCACTGGAGAGGTTCATGACTAACACCCCCGTCCCCGCCCAAGCAGACGGCGGCGCCACGATTCTCGAGATCGAACAGCAGCCCGGTGCGTGGCGCGAGGTCGCCACCGGCATCACCGAGAGCGCGACGACGTTCCTGCGCGATGTGCTGGATCGTCCCGATCTGCGCGTGATCCTCACGGGCGCAGGCAGTTCGGCCTTTGCGGGCGAGATTGCCGCACCGGCGCTGCGGCGCCACCTCGGCCGACGCGTCGAGGCCATCGCCACCACCGACATCGTCGCGTCCCCGCGCGACTACCTGGAACCCGACGTCCCCACGCTGCTGGTGTCGTTCGGCCGGTCGGGCAACAGCCCCGAGAGCCTGGCGACCACGGTGCTCGCCGACGAACTCGTGCACGACGTCTGGCATCTGGTGCTGACCTGCGATCGCGACGGGCAGCTCGGGCGCGCCCACCGGGGTCGGGCGAACTCCCTCGTCGTCGACATGCCGGAGCGCACCAACGACGTCGGCTTCGCGATGACGTCGAGCCTGACCTCGATGCTGCTGTCGTGTCTCCTGCTGCTCGGGCCGGCCAGGGCCGACGACGGCGAAACACTGGCGCGCGCAGCACAATTCGTCATCAACCGCAAGGCCGATGCCCGGGCGCTCGCCCAGACCAAGCGCCAGCGGTTCGTCTACCTGGGCAGCGGCCCGCTGCAGGGACTGGCCAGGGAATCGGCCCTCAAGCTCCTCGAGCTGACGGCCGGTGAGGTCGTGACGTACTACGACTCCCCGCTGGGCTTCCGGCACGGCCCGAAGTCGGTGCTCGACGCGGACACCCTCGTCGTGGTGTACCTGTCGACCGATCCGCACACCCGGCTCTACGACCTCGACATCGTCGCCGAGATCCGCGCGCAGCTGGGGCAGGACGCCGTCACCGTGCTCAGCACCGCACCGATCCCCGCCGCCCTCGGACCCGCCGTCGTGCTGCCCGGCCTCGACGGGCTAGACGACGCCCTGGTCGCGCTGCCCTATCTGGTGTTCGCGCAGTACCTGGCGCTGTTCACGTCCCTCGAATACGGCAAGACGCCGGACGATCCGTTCCCGTCGGGCGAGGTCAGCCGCGTCGTCAAGGGCGTCACCATCCACCCGATGGACGGGGACGGACATGCCTAGGTTTCTGGGCGTCGACGGGGGCGGATCGAAGACCGCGTTCGTCCTCGTCGATGCGGACGGGGTGGTGCTGGCCCGCGCGACCGCACCGACGTCGTACTACTTCAACGACGGGTTCGACGTCGTCGAACGCGTTCTCGCGCAGGGCATCTCCGCCATCTGCGAGCAGGCCGGCATCGACCGCTCCGACATCGACGGCGCGTTCTTCGGCATCCCCGGCTACGGGGAGGCCAGTGCCGACGTCGCCAAGCTCGACGCCGTCCCCGGCCGCGTGCTCGGACACGACCGTTACGGCTGCGACAACGACATGGTGTGCGGATGGGCCGGCTCTCTGGCGGGCGCGGACGGCATCAACGTCATCAGCGGTACCGGGTCGATGACCTACGGCGAGCGCGCCGGCGTCGGTCACCGCGTCGGCGGCTGGGGCGAACTGTTCGGCGACGAGGGTTCGGCGTACTGGGTGGCGACGCAGGGGCTCAACGCATTCAGCCGGATGAGCGACGGCCGCAGGCCCCGCAGTCCGCTCTACGAGCACCTGCGCGACCGGCTGCAGCTGGCCGGCGATCTCGACGCCGTCAGCCTGGTCATCGACACGTGGAAGGGCAACCGCAGCTCCATCGCCGCCCTGGCCACCACCGTCTGTCACGCCGCCCGCGACGGGGACCCCGTGTCGGTCGGCATCCTGAGCGCGGCCGCGGCCGAACTGGTCGCGCTGATCGAGACCACCAGGGCGCTGGTCGGTTTCACCGAGTCCGACACCGTGCCGGTGTCCTACTCCGGGGGGATGTTCTCCGATCCCGGCTTCCTCGCCACCTTCCTCGCCGAACTCGGTTCGCGCGCAGGCGGTTACGACGTACGGCGGCCGCTGCTCGACCCCGCGGTCGGCGCCGCGCTCTACGCGGCCAAGCTCACCGGCCATCCGCTCAGCCCGGAAGCCGTGCACCAACTCGCCACCACGCCCGCCAGTTCTCGAGAGGTGAAGACACCATGACCACGAACCCGACCGCCGGCCACACCCGCAGCTGGATCTTCTACGCCACGCTGCTGATCCTGTTCTGGGGCGTGTGGGGCGCGTTCTCCGCGCTGCCCTCCACGAAGTACGGCTACCCGGACGAGATGATCTACAGCATCTGGGCGCTGACCATGATCATCCCCGCGGTGTTCGCGCTGCGCGGGCAGCGCTTCGACCGGCGCCCGCGCGCCGCCGCCTACGGCCTGCTCATCGGGCTCACCGGCGCGGGTGGTCAGCTGCTGCTGTTCCAGGCGCTGACGATGGGACCCGCCTACCTCATCTTCCCGATCGTCTCGATCTCCCCGGCGATCACCGTCGTGATGGCGATGGTGCTGCTGCGCGAACGGGTGTCGGGTCTGGCGGTCGTCGGGCTGATCGCGGCGTTGGCCGCCATCGTGCTGTTCAGCATCACCAGTGGCGACTCCGACGTCTCGAAGGGACCGTGGCTGCCGCTGGCGATCCTGGTCTGTGTGGCATGGGGCGTGCAGGCCTACTTCATGCGAAAGACCGCCACGATCGGGGTCAACGACGCCACCACGTTCGGGTGGATGGCCATCAGCGGGCTGGCACTGATTCCCGTCGCGCTGTTCTCCCTCGGTGGCATCCCCACCGACTTCCCTTGGCAGGCACCGGCTTTGACGGCCGGCACGCAGCTGCTCAACGCCGTCGGCGCGCTGTTCCTGGTGATGGCGCTCAGCCGCGGCAAGGCCTCGATCGTGGCGCCGACCACGAATGCGCTGGCGCCTGCGCTGACGATCGTGGTGTCGCTGATCGCCTACCAGACCCTCCCGAGCCCCTACGGTGCGGCAGGCATCGTGCTGGCCCTGGTCGGTTCGACGCTCATGGTCTACAGCGACGAGAAGCGCGGAGAGGCCCTCACCGAGGCCGTCCTGGATCCGGCTGCGGCCGAGCCGAAGAGCCGGGCCTGAACCCTCGCGCGACGTAATCGCCGCGGCAAACTATCGCGGGCGATGATTGCGGTTCGAACCGGGCGACTCAGAAGCCGTAGCGGACGAGCTCGTCCGCCGTCACCAGCCGTTCGAGCTTGGCGGGATAGTCACGGTTGCGAACGGGATAACGAAGCATCGACCAGGCGATACGGCCCATTCGAGACCGAACGATCGGATTGCTGTACACGGTGTCAACTCCTGCGGTTGGCGTCTGGCATCACCGTGGGCCCACACTAGCGCACGAACCCCGGGGACCATTAGACACCTGTGATCTGGCTAACACGCGAAGGCGCGCCGCAAAAAGATCAGATGTTTCTGGTGTGACTGAAGTGGCTAATGAGACCTAGCGCTGGGGTGCAGCCGTCGGCTTGATCGGCGCCGGGAGCGCCGTCTGACCCATCAGGTAGCGGTCGACGCCCGCGGCGGCGGCCCGGCCCTCGGCGATCGCCCAGACGATCAGCGACTGACCGCGGCCCATGTCGCCCGCCACGAAGACGCCCGGCACGGAACTCTGAAAGTCCTTGTTGCGCGCCACGTTTCCGCGATCGGTCAGCTCGACGCTGAGGTCGGTGAGCAGACCGGGCTTCTCCGGCCCGACGAAGCCCATCGCGAGCAGCACCAGGTCCGCATCCAGATCGAAGTCACTGCCCTCGACCTTGACGAACTTGCCGTTCTGCATCTCCACCTCGTGCACCTTGAGGCGCTCGACGTGACCGTTGGACCCGACGAACTCCTCGGTGTTGACCGAGAACACGCGCTCGCCGCCCTCTTCGTGGGCGGAGGCCACCCGGTACATCAGCGGGTAGGTCGGCCACGGCGTCGAGTCGGCGCGTTCCTCGGGCGGCCGCGGCATGATCTCGAACTGGTGGACGCTGACCGCACCCTGGCGGTGCGCGGTGCCGAGGCAGTCGGCGCCGGTGTCACCGCCACCGATGATGACGACGCGCTTGCCCTTCGCCGTGATCGGCGGTTCGCCGTCGTCGCCGAGGACGTCGTCGCCCTGCTGCACGCGGTTGGCCCACGGCAGGTACTCCATCGCCTGGTGGATGCCCGCGAGTTCACGACCGGGGATCGGCAGGTCGCGGAACGCGGTGGCACCACCGCAGAGCACGACGGCGTCGTAGTTGAGCCGCAGCTGCGCAGCCGTGACGTCGACGCCGACGTTGACCCCGGCACGGAAGTGCGTGCCCTCGGCCCGCATCTGCTCGAGCCGACGGTCGATGTGGCGCTTCTCCATCTTGAACTCGGGGATGCCGTAGCGGAGCAGTCCGCCGATGCGGTCGGCCCGCTCGAACACCGTGACGGTGTGCCCGGCCCGGGTCAACTGCTGCGCGGCAGCCAGGCCGGCCGGTCCGGACCCGACGACGGCGACCTTCTTGCCGGTGAGGCGGTCCGGCGGAAGCGGGACCACCCAGCCGTTGTCGAAGGCGTTGTCGATGATCTCGACCTCGACCTGCTTGATCGTCACCGGGTCCTGGTTGATGCCGAGCACGCACGACGCCTCACACGGCGCCGGGCACAGCCGCCCGGTGAACTCGGGGAAGTTGTTCGTGGCGTGCAACCGCTCGATCGACTCGCGCCAGCGGTCCTTGAAGACCAGGTCGTTCCACTCCGGGATCAGGTTGCCCAGCGGACATCCGTTGTGGCAGAACGGAATACCGCAGTCCATGCACCTGGCGGCCTGGTCGCGCAGCGCGTCGTGGGAGAAGTCCTCGTAGACCTCGTTCCAGTCGCGCAGGCGCAGCGGCACCGGGCGGCGCTGAGGCGTCTCGCGGTGGGTGTACTTGAGGAAGCCGCGCGGGTCAGCCACGAGCCGCCGCCATGATCGCGGTATCGACGTCCTCGCCATTGCGTTCGGCCTCGGCGATCGCGGTGAGCACCGACCGGTAGTCGCGCGGCATCACCTTCACGAAGTGCTTCAGTTGAGACTCCCAGTCGGACAGCACCCGTCGACCCACGGCGGAATCCGTGGCGTCGACGTGCGCGACGAGCATGCCCTGCAGCCAGTCGACGTCGTCGGCGTCGAGGCGCTCCAGATCGACCATCTCGGCGTTGAGGTTGTCGTTCAGCGTGCCGTGCAGGTCGTACACGTACGCGATACCGCCCGACATGCCTGCGGCGAAGTTGCGGCCGGTCGGGCCGAGGATGGCCACCTTGCCGCCCGTCATGTACTCGCAACCGTGGTCGCCGACGCCCTCGACCACCGCGTGGGCACCGGAGTTGCGCACCGCGAAGCGTTCGCCGACCTGACCGCGCAGGAACGCCTGCCCGCTGGTCGCGCCGAACAGGATGACGTTGCCCGCGATGATGTTGTCCTCGGCGACGAAGTCGGCGGGCGCGTCGTCCGACGGCCGCACCACGATGCGTCCGCCCGACAGACCCTTGCCGACGTAGTCGTTGGCGTCGCCGTACACCCGCAGCGTGATGCCCTTGGGCAGGAACGCCCCGAAGCTATTGCCTGCCGAGCCGTTGAACGTGATGTCGATGGTGCCGTCCGGAAGGCCTTGCCCCCCATGCACCTTGGTGAGTTCGTGACCCAGCATGGTGCCGACCGTGCGGTTGACGTTCGCGATCGTCGTGGAGAACCGCACCGGGGTGCCGTGGTCGATCGCCTCGCGGCTCTGGGCGATCAGCTGCTGATCGAGCGCCTTGTCGAGACCGTGGTCCTGACGCGAACTGCAGTACAGGTCCTGGTTCATGAACGCCGAGTTCGGTTCGTGCAACACCGGCGACAGGTCCAGCTTGTGGGCCTTCCAGTGTTCGGCCGCCCGCGCGGTGTTCAATGCGCCGACCTGGCCGACCATCTCGTTCATCGTGCGGAAACCCAACTGCGCCATGAGTTCCCGGACCTCTTCGGCGATGAACATCATGAAGTTCTCGACGAATTCCGGCTTGCCCGTGAAGCGTTCCCGCAGCAGCGGGTTCTGGGTCGCCACGCCGACCGGGCACGTGTCGAGGTGACACACCCGCATCATGATGCAGCCCGCGACCACCAGCGGAGCCGTCGCGAACCCGAACTCCTCGGCGCCGAGCAGCGCCGCCACGACGACGTCGCGGCCGGTCTTCAGCTGGCCGTCGACCTGCACGACGATGCGGTCGCGAAGTCCGTTGAGCAGCAACGTCTGCTGCGTCTCGGCCAGACCCAGCTCCCAGGGTGCGCCGGCATGCTTCTGCGACGTCAACGGGGTGGCGCCGGTGCCGCCGTCGTGCCCGGAGATGAGCACCACGTCGGCGTGCGCCTTCGACACGCCCGCCGCCACGGTGCCGACGCCGTTCTCCGACACCAGCTTCACGTGCACGCGGGCGCTGGGGTTGGCGTTCTTCAGATCGTGGATCAGCTGTGCGAGATCCTCGATCGAGTAGATGTCGTGGTGCGGCGGCGGCGAGATGAGGCCGACGCCCGGCGTGGAGTGCCTGACCTCGGCCACCCACGGATACACCTTGTGACCCGGAAGTTGGCCGCCCTCACCGGGTTTCGCACCCTGGGCCATCTTGATCTGGATGTCGGTGCAGTTCGTCAGGTAGTGGCTCGTCACCCCGAAGCGGCCCGACGCGACCTGCTTGATGGCGCTGCGGCGCCAATCGCCGTTCTCGTCGTAGGCGAAGCGGTTGACGTTCTCGCCGCCCTCACCGGAGTTGGAGCGGCCACCGAGGCGGTTCATCGCGATCGCGAGCGTCTCGTGCGCCTCGGCCGAGATCGAGCCGTAGCTCATCGCGCCGGTCGAGAAGCGCTTGACGATCTCCGTCGCAGGCTCGACCTCGTCGATGGGAACAGGTGGTCGCAGGGCGTCGTCACCGGTACGGAAGGTGAACAGACCACGCAGCGACGCGAAGCGCTCGCTCTGGTCGTCGACCAGCTTGGTGTACTCCTTGAAGATCGAGTACTGGCCGGTGCGGGTCGCGTGCTGCAGCTTGAAGACCGTGTCCGGGTTGAACAGGTGGTACTCACCCTCGCGGCGCCACTGGTACTCGCCGCCGACCTCGAGTTCGCGGTGCGCGCGCTCGTCGGGCCGGTCCAGGTAGGCCAGCGCGTGGCGGGCCGCGACGTCCTCGGCGATGTCGTCGAGGTCGATGCCGCCGGTGGGACAGGACAGGCCGGTGAAGTACTCGTCGAGCACCTGCTGGCTGATGCCGATGGCCTGGAACAGCTGCGCGCCGGTGTAGGACGCCAGCGTGGAGATGCCCATCTTCGACATCACCTTCAGCACGCCCTTGCCCGCGGCCTTGGTGTAGTTGGCCTTGGCCTGGTCGCTGGAGATGTCGGCGATGACGCCGCGGTCGCACATGTCCTCGATGGACTCGAACGCCATGTAGGGGTTGATCGCCGCCGCGCCGAAGCCGCACAGGGCAGCCATGTGGTGCACCTCGCGGGCGTCACCCGCCTCGACGACGAGGCCGACCTGCGTGCGGGTGCGGTCGTGGACCAGGTGGTGGTGCACGGCGGCGACGCTCAGCAGCGACGGGATCGGCGCCAGCGACTCGTTGGACTCGCGATCGGACAGCACGATGATCCTGGCGCCGTCGCGGATGGCGGCCGACACCTTGGCGCGCACGTCGTCGACGGCCTCCTTGAGTCCCTGCCCGCCGCGCGCCACCGGGTAGAGGCAGCGGATGACCGCGGCCCGCAGACCGTGCTTGTGGCCGCGGATCTCGTGGTCCGGGTCGACGCAGATGAGCTTGGACAGCTCGGCGTTGCGCAGGATCGGGTTCGGCAGCACGATCTGCCGGCAGGAGTCCGCGTTCGGGTTCAGCAGGTCGCCCTCCGGGCCGACGGTGCCCTGCAGGCTGGTGACGACCTCCTCGCGGATGGCGTCCAGCGGCGGGTTCGTCACCTGGGCGAACAGCTGGTGGAAGTAGTCGTAGAGCATCCGCGGCCGCGCGGACAGGACGGCGACCGGGGTGTCGGTGCCCATCGAGCCCAGCGCCTCGGCGCCCGTGCGGGCCATCGGCGCGACGAGCAGGTTGAGTTCCTCGTAGGTGAACCCGAACGCCTGCTGACGCAGGACGACGCGGTTGTGCGGCATCCGGACGTAGTCACCGGGCGGCAGGTCGCCGAGGTGGAACAGGCCCGCCTCGAGCCACTCTCGGTACGGCTGCGCGGCGGCGAGCTCGGCCTTGACCTCCTCGTCGGAGACGATGCGGCCCTGCGCGGTGTCCACCAGGAACATGCGGCCCGGCTGCAGGCGCATCTTGCGCACGACCGTCGACGGGTCGAGGTTGAGCACGCCGGCCTCCGACGCCATCACGACCAAACCGTCGTCGGTCACCCAGATGCGCGAGGGGCGCAGACCGTTGCGGTCCAGCACGGCGCCGATCACGGTGCCGTCGGTGAAGCAGACCGCGGCGGGTCCGTCCCACGGCTCCATCAGCGACGAGTGGTACTCGTAGAACGCCCGGCGGGCCGGGTCCATGGACTCGTGCCGCTCCCACGCCTCGGGGATCATCATCAGCACCGCGTGGGGCAGGCTGCGGCCGCCGAGGTGCAGCAGCTCGAGCACCTCGTCGAAGCGGGCCGTGTCCGAGGCGCCCGGCGTGCAGACGGGGAAGATCTTGTCGACGTCGGAGTGGCTACCGAAGACGTCGGTCTTGATGAGGGCCTCACGCGCCCGCATCCAGTTCTCGTTGCCGGTGACGGTGTTGATCTCACCGTTGTGGGCGACGCGGCGGAACGGGTGCGCCAGTGGCCACGACGGGAACGTGTTGGTCGAGAACCGCGAGTGCACGATGCCCAGCGCGCTGGTGAGCCGCTCGTCCTGCAGGTCGAGGTAGAACGCCTTCAGCTGCGGCGTGGTCAGCATGCCCTTGAAGACGAACGTCTGACCGGAAAGGCTTGGGAAGTATACGGTTTCGCGGCCGGGACCGTCCTGGCCCGGACCCTTGGTGCCCAGCTCGTGCTCGGCCCGCTTGCGGATGACGTACGCCCGCCGCTCCAGATCCATGCCCGACGCGCCGCCGATGAACGCCTGCCGGAACGTCGGCATCGCGTCGCGCGCCAGCGCCCCGAGGGAGGAGTCGTCGATCGGCACGTCACGCCAGCCGAGGAACGTCAGGCCCTCGGCCTCGACGATCTTGGCCACCTGCTCGCAGGCGGCCGCGGCGTCCCTGGACGACTGCGGCAGGAAGGCGATGCCCGTGGCGTAGCTGCCCGGCTCGGGCAGTTCGAAGTCGACGACCGCGCGCAGGAACTCGTCGGGCACCTGCAGCAGGATGCCCGCACCGTCGCCCGTGTTGGGCTCGGCGCCCTGAGCGCCGCGGTGCTCCATGTTGAGCAGCGCGGTGATGGCCTTGTCGACGATGTCGCGGCTGCGCCGCCCGTGCATGTCGGCAACCATCGCGACACCGCAGGAATCGTGCTCGTACGCCGGGTTGTACAACCCCTGCGCCTGGCCCTGCCCGGACCCCTGGTTGCTGGGCGCCATTCCCACCTGCCCCTTCACACCGTCATGAACGCCTGATGCTGGCGACCGTCTGGGACGGCCACTGCCGGCGGGCGACGGAGTGTCTGCGTGCAGCACTGAACGACGGGACTGCCCCACTCGCCTCGAATGCTTGAAACGATATGACAAACCCCGCCTGACATGCCAACTTAGTACGACCTAACCACGGGCTGCACAGTCTGATTCGGGCCGTGGCGCGACAGCAGTTCGTGATGACGAAAACACTTGCGGCCGTGCCGTAGTGGTGACGCGCCCCCGTAAAGGGTCTGGGCACCCCTGCGACGCACATTTGCGCCAGTGCCGGTCAGTTGTTTGCTGTCCGCGTTTTGCACGGTCTCGATGTGGTTGTCTACGGAATCAGTTGTTTGCTGAAAAGCCTGATCGGATTCTTAGACACCGGGCCGGCGGTCGCCTGGGGCGGCTGCGCCCGGCCGGCGACGGCGACAACCGGCTCCTGGATCTGCTCGTCGTCGAAGGTGGTTGTGCTGCAGGCGTTTTCGAGCGTCACTCTGCGGTGCCGACCGACGCGGCGGACGCGCGCCAGCCCACGGAGCCCGTCGGGCACGAGACCTATCTCTCAGACGGCAGCGCCGCCGCAACCTCGGGACCCAACGGCCCACAACGAAACGGACCCGCACCCCTGACGGGAATGCGGGTCCGAATCTATGGATGGTTACTGCGCGGGTGTGTCTTCCTTGACCGAACGCGCTGCCGACTTCTCGGTGGAGGCACCCTCGTTGGCCAGCTCGCCGCCGGCGTTCTCGAGGTGCGCACGCACGAACCACTGGAACTTCTCGAGTTCCGCGGCGTGGCCGATGAGCATGTCCTGCGACACCGGGTCGAGGTCCTCGAGGGTGTGAATCGCCTTGCGCGTGTCCTCGTTGACTCCGGTGTAGACCAGGTCGAGAGCGGACAGGTGCGCCAGGACGGTGTCCCGGCCGACCGAGTAGTCGTCCCACGTCCGGTCCTTGATGATGGCGCCGGGAGTGCCTTGCGGCGACACCCCGAACGCGGCAATGCGCTCGGCGGCCTCGTCGGCGTAGCCGCGCACGAGCTCGACCTGCGGATCGATCATCTCGTGGACGCCGATGAAGTTGGGGCCCACCACGTTCCAGTGCACGTGCTTGAGCGTCAGGTGGAGATCGTTGTAGGTGCTGAGTTGCTTCTGCAGGAGATTGGCCACCTCGAGGGCGTCCTTCTCCGAGATCCCGGGAATGGTGAAACCTGCCATGGAACTGCCTCCTCTTTGCTTGCTTGCCTAGTGCCGTACCCGGGTCCGCCGCGACCTACACCCCGTTAGGCTCGGTGCGTGAGCGAGATCGCACCGGGATTCGACGGGTTCCCCGAGGCCGCGCTCGACTTCTACGACGATCTCGAGGTCGACAACACCAAGTCCTTCTGGAAGGCCCACGAATCCGTCTATCAGACCAGCGTCAAGGCGCCGATGACCGCCCTGATCGCGGCGCTCGAGCCGGACTTCGGCACGGGCAAGGTGTTCCGGCCATTCCGCGACGTCCGGTTCGCGAAGGACAAGACGCCGTACAAGACGCACCAGGGGGCGTACGTCGCGGTCGGGCGTACCTGCGGGTGGTACGTCGAGATCGCGGCGCGCGGCCTGCGCACCGGGGCGGGCTTCTACGATGCGAGCTCGGCGGACCTCGCCCGGATCCGGGCGTCGATCGCCAACGAGCTCACCGGGGACCGGCTGGAGAAGATCCTGGCCAAGCTGGTGCGGGCGGGTTTCACCGTCGGCGGTGACCGACTGAAGACCTCACCCCGGGGTTACGACGCCGACCATCCCCGCATCGAGCTCCTGCGGCACCGCACCCTGACGGTCAGCAGGGACTACGGCTTCGACCCGATCATCCACACCGCGGATCTCCTCGACGCGGTCCGCGCGGACTGGAAGGCCACTCGGTCACTCGTCGAGTGGGTCGCCGAACGCCTCGGCGACTAGATCGCGCGCAGGTTCGGAATTGCTTGGCGCGCATCAAATTTCGGGTTGCGCGCCATGCCGCTGACCTCGAGGAGGCGCACCGCCCGGTAGCGATGCGGACGCAGCGGCTCCAGCAGTTCGACCATCTCGTCGTCGTCGATCCGATGCCCGAGCAGAGTCGACCCGATCACGTTGGACAGGTGGTAGTCGCCGATCGACAGGGCGTCGGCGTCACCCCACGCGCGCTGGGCGACCTCCGCCGCCGTCCACACCCCGACACCGGGCAGGGTCATCAGCGCCGACCGTGCCGCCTCCGGCGGTCGCGCCGACAACCGCTCCAGGGCGTCGGCCCGTTGCGCGCAGCCGACCACGGTCCTGGCGCGGCCCGGGTCGACGTTCGCGAGGTGGAACTCCCAGGACGGGATGCGGCGCCATACATCGGCGGGCGGTGGGACCCGCATCCGCTCGGGAGCCGGACCTGGCGCCGGAGCGCCGAACTTGGTGACCAGCAACCGCCACGCACGAAAGGCGTCCTTGCCCGCCACCCGCTGCTCCAGCACCGCCGGCACCAACGCCTCCAGCACGCGGTCGGTGCGCCCGAGGCGCAGATGGGGGACGCGGCGATGGGCCGCGGCGATGGTCGGTTCCGCGGGCGTGAATGCCGCCGCGTCGTCGAACGCACCGAGCAACGCGGGCAGCCGGTCGAGGAACTCGGCGCTGCCGTCGCCCCACGCCTCGCACGTCACGGTGCGCGCGCCGACGCGGTCGATCCGCGCGGTCACCGGCCCGCTCGGCAGCAGGCTGGTCTTCCAGATCGCGCCGTCGACGAGTTGATAGCAGGGATCACCGGGACCGCGGCGCTGCGGGGACAGCGTCATCGTCGGGCTGGCGGGCCCGGCGAAGGTGACGCTGGCAGACCGTGACACCGGCCCAGGCTAACCGACCGCGACGTCCGCCTTGTCCGCATAGAACGCGACGTGACCTGCGATCTCCGCGACCGCGGGATACGGCTGCTCGTAGGTCCAGATGACGTCGTCGACGGTCTGACCCGCCGCGGTGACGCCGTAGTAACTCGCCTCGCCCTTGTACGGGCAGTACGTGGTGGTGTCGCTGCTGACCAACGCGGAGGACACCACGTCGGTGAGCGGGACGTACTGCACGGCCGGGTAGGTCGACTCCTGCAGTGTCAGGGCGTGGTCGGTCTCGGCGACGACCTGGCCGCCGACGCGGACGACGACGTGTCGGCCCGTCGGCGTGACGGTGATGGGGTGCTCGGCAGTGGGCTGAAGAACGGTGCGTTCGGACATGTGGGAGTCAACGCGCGCGGCGGGCCCGTCCTTACCCGGGCCGAGAACATTTCCCGGCAAGCGCCCGGATCGGCGGTTGGCGGTAGCTACGATCACGCCATGAGCGCCCCCTCGGCACAGGCTTCCGTCACCATCGCCGCCGACTGTGCCGACGTGTACGCACTCATCACCGACCTCACGACGATGGCCACGCTCGCCGAGGAGACCGACGCCATGGAGTGGACGAAGGGTGACGCCGCCCGGCCCGGCGCGGTGTTCAAGGGCCGCAACGCCAACGGCCGCAAGACGTGGACCACTAGATGCACGGTCACCGACGCCGAACCCGGGCGGGTCTTCGCCTTCGACGTCACCCACACGGTCGTCCCGGTCGCCCACTGGCGCTACGACATCACGCCCGTCGACGGCGGCTGCCGGGTCACCGAGCAGACCTGGGACCGCCGACCGGGATGGTTCCGCAAGCCGGCGGGCATCGCGACCGGGGTCAGCGACCGGACGGGCGCCAACGCCAAGCACATCGAGCTGACGCTGCAGCGGCTCAAGGCCAGGGCCGAGGGCTGACCGACCCGCGCTCGGGCCGGGTCGACCCCGGTACGGCGCGGACCGTCGGGCACGCTGGTACCCACGATGTCCAGCCCGCCCGCGCACCCACTCCTCGATCCCCACGACCTGTCGCAGGTGCGCGCGATCGGGGACGACGCCGACGAGCTGTTCACCTCCTTCGCCGCCTGGGCCGAGGCCAACGGCACCGTGCTGTACCCGGCACAGGAGGAGGCGCTGATCGAACTGGTCAGCGGCGCGAACGTCATCCTGGCGACGCCGACCGGTTCCGGCAAGTCGCTGGTGGCGACGGGTGCGCTGTACGCCGCGCTGGCGCGGGCCTCCGATGATGGCCGCCGCAGCTACTACACCGCGCCCATCAAGGCCTTGGTGAGCGAGAAGTTCTTCGCGCTCTGCGACGTGTTCGGTGCGGCCAACGTCGGGATGCTGACCGGCGACGCGTCGGTCAACGCAGGAGCGCCGATCATCGCGTGCACCGCCGAGGTGCTGGCCAACATCGCCCTGCGGGAGGGCGCCGACGCGCCCGTCGAGCTGGTGGTCATGGACGAGTTCCACTTCTACGGCGACCCCGACCGCGGCTGGGCCTGGCAGGTGCCGCTCCTCGAACTGCCGCGCGCCCAATTCCTGCTGATGTCCGCCACGCTCGGCGACGTCACCTTCCTGCGGGCGGACCTGACCCGGCGAACCGGCCGACCCACGGCCCTGGTCGCGAGCGCCGAACGGCCCGTTCCGCTGCACCACTATTACGCGACGACGCCGATGCACGAGACGATCCAGGACCTGCTCGACTCGTCGCAGGCGCCGATCTACGTCGTGCACTTCACCCAGGCCTCGGCGCTGGAGCGGGCCCAGGCGTTGATGAGCGTCAACGTGAGCACCAGGGAGGAGAAGGCGGCCATCGCCGATCTCATTGGCGCCTTTCGCTTCTCGTCCGCCTTCGGTGCGACGCTGTCGCGCCTGGTCCGCCACGGCATCGGCGTGCACCACGCCGGCATGCTGCCCAAGTACCGACGCCTCGTCGAACAGTTGGCCCAGGCCGGGCTGCTCAAGGTCATCTGCGGCACCGACACCCTGGGTGTGGGCATCAACGTGCCGATCAGGACCGTGCTGTTCTCCGCGCTGTCGAAGTACGACGGCACCCGCACGCGGCTGCTCAACGCCCGTGAGTTCCATCAGATCGCCGGCCGGGCGGGCCGAGCGGGTTACGACACGGCGGGCACCGTCGTCGTGCAGGCGCCCGAGCACGAGGTGGAGAACCTCAAGCAGTTCGCCAAGGTTGCCGACGATCCGAAGAAGCGTCGAAAGCTGGTGCGCCGCAAGGTACCCGAGGGCATGGTGCCGTGGAGCGAGTCGACCATGACCCGCCTCGTCGCGGCCACCCCCGAACCCCTGGTCAGCCACATGCGCATCTCGACGGGAATGATCCTGGACGTCGTGGCCCGACCCGGTGACCCGTTCCTCGCCATGCGCCGGCTGCTGACCGACAACCACGAACCGCGCGCACGCCAGCTGCGCTTGATCCGCGAGGCGGTCGGGATCGCCCGCTCGCTGCTGCAGGCCGGCGTGCTGCAGCGGCTCGACCACCCCGAGCCCGATGGGCGGCGCTATCGACTCACGGTCGACCTGCCGCCGGACTTCGCTCTCAACCAACCGCTGTCGACGTTCGCGCTCGCGGCGATCGACGTACTGGACCCCGGCTCGGAAACCCATGCGCTGGACGTCGTTTCGGTGATCGAGGCGACTCTGGAGGATCCCCGGCAGATTCTGGCTGCACAGTTGGACAAGGCCAGGGGCGAGGCCGTGGCGGCCATGAAGGCCGAGGGGATCGAATACGACGAGCGCATGGCGCTGCTCGACGACGTCACGTACCCCAAGCCGCTCGAGGACGTGCTCGGCCAGGCCTTCGACGTGTACCTGCAGAGCAACCCGTGGGCCGCCGACGGGCATCTGTCCCCCAAGTCCATCGTGCGCGAGATGTGGGAGCGCGCGTTCACCTTTCGTGAGTTCGTCAGCGTCTACGGGTTGACCCGGTCGGAGGGTGCGGTGCTGCGCTACCTGTCCGACGCGTTCAAGGCATTGCGGTCCGGTGTGCCCGCGGGCGCCAGGACCGAGGAGGTCACCGACGTCGTCGAATGGCTCGGCGAGCTGGTCCGTCAGGTGGACTCCAGCCTGCTCGACGAGTGGGAGCAGCTGACCAGCCCCGACCAGCCGCTGGACGCGCCCGTCGCGGTGCCCGCCCGGCCACGGCCGCTGACCGGCAACCAGCGCGCGTTCACCGCCATGGTGCGCAATGCGCTCTTCCGGCGGGTCGAGCTGTTCGCCCGGCGCCGCTGGTACGACCTCGGCCAACTCGACGGCGCCTCCGGGTGGACCTCCGAGCGGTGGCAGGACGTCGGGGAGGAGTACTTCACCGAGCACGACGAGGTCGGTACCGGCGCCGACGCCCGAGGTCCCGCGCTGCTGATCATCGATCGGCATCCGGACGTCTGGCGGATCAGGCAGATCCTCGACGACCCCGCGGGTGATCACGACTGGGGTCTCGACGTCGAGGTCGATCTCGCGCGCTCCGACGACGAGGGCGTCCCGGTCATCCGCCTCGTCGACGCGGGACTGCTTGGCTGAGCGCTGATCTCGCCGACGGAGACGATCCGCCAGTGACTTCAGAAGACGACTGAACACGGCGGCGAAGTTACCGCCGACGACCACCGCCGTGCCGTCCGATCGGCCCGCCGGCGGCAGCACCTGTGGATGAACGACCGCCTGTGGATGGATTCCGTGTCGCGCCGTCGTCGGGCCCGTCGGCGTCGGAGGTGAGACCGAGACTCAGGCCAGTCATTTACGGAAAGGCGGGCAGGACATGTGCTGGTTGTGCGATCACCCCGATAGGACGCTCGGGGACTATCTCGACCTCCTTCGCGCGAAGATCCGGCGGCGAGGATGGGTCGTGCAATACGTCGAGGGCGGCAGGCACTCCTTCGCGTACACGATCGGACTGCACGCGCGGAGCCTGCCCGAGTTGCTCGTCACCGGTCTGGAACCCCGGCAGGCGCAGTGGCTACTGGACACCTTCGCCAAGCGCACGCTGCGCGGACCCAGTCCCGTTGCAGGTTAACGGGTCTCATTGCCCGCGGGTACGCGTGTCGAGCTGACCGAGGTCGGCCGACCCGACGCGCACATGGGCATGGCCACGGCGATCGAGGGCGGCGACATCACCGCGCTGCAACTGGTGTGGGCCGACGACCGCGGCAGATGGCCGTGGGCGCCGAACTTCGACGACGGGTGCCGGATCCAACCCGTCCTGGGCATCCGGGCCGGGCAGCCGTGACGAGGCCGGGCATCGGAGCGGCTGCGCGGTCAGCCGGTCTGGCTGCTCCCGCGCTTGGTATCCCGGAGCCCCACCCAGAATCTCGCGGCCTCGCGGATCGATTCCTCGACCGGCCTTGGCTGCCAACCCAATTCGCGCTTGGCCTTGGTGCAGTCCACCGGCGCCTCGGCGCGCATCAGCCGCAACGAGTCCAGCGACAGGCGCTCGTCGGTCTTCGTCAGCCGTGCCTTGGCGCTGCCGAGCACGGCCAGCACCCACGACATGGCCAGCGGAATCGACCGGGTCGGCGCGGGAACACCCGCGGCTTCGGCGGCGATGCGGACCACGTCGGCATTGCTGATCATCTTCTCCGAGACGAGGTACCGCTCGCCGACGCGGCCATGCTGGGCGGCCAGGACCAGCGCCGCGGCGGCGTCGTCGATCCCGACGGCCTCCAGTTCGATGCCGCTCATCACGAACGGCAGCTTGCCGAAGGCCGCACCGGCGATGATCGCGCCGTGCGGCGTGCGACCCCAGTCGCCGGCGCCGTAGGTCGTCGACACGCACATCGCGATGGCGGGCAGCCCGCGGTCGCGGACGTACTGCATGACGAGGTC
Organism: Mycolicibacterium madagascariense; assembly: GCF_010729665.1. Classification (NCBI taxonomy): domain Bacteria; kingdom Bacillati; phylum Actinomycetota; class Actinomycetes; order Mycobacteriales; family Mycobacteriaceae; genus Mycobacterium; species Mycolicibacterium madagascariense. Next base: position 5,468,071 of record NZ_AP022610.1, read on the forward strand.
CTCGGCCTGCACCCGCGACCGCACGTACGGCGTCAGCCCGCGGTCGACGATGCGGTCGGCCTCGGTGGCGACATGGCCCCGCCTACGTCCCACCGTCGCGTAGCTGCTGGTGAAGATGAAGCGCTCGAGACCGGCCGCCACGTCGTCGTGACAGGCGACCTCGAGCACGTTTCGGGTGCCCTCCACGTTGGTGCGGAAGAGCGGGGCGGGGTCTCGCAGCCAACCCCTGGTGTCGACGACGCAGTAGTAGACGACCTGGCAGCCGGTCATGGCCTCGCGAAGGACCGCGTCATCCCAGATGTCGCCGACGAAGCGGGTGACGGACAGGTCGTCGATGCCGATCGTGTTGGCGCCGGCGCGCACCATGACGCGAACGTCCTGTCCGTCGGCCACCAGCCGACGGGTGACGTGCGAGCCGAGGTAGCCGTTGGCCCCGATGACGAGTGCCGTCACCGGTCGCCCCCGTACTGGCGTAGCCACGCCGCCGCCTCGTCGGGCAGTGTGCCGAGCGCTTCGGCCTTCCGGCACCACTTCACCGTCGCGGCGACGAAGCGAAGGGGGTTATAGACGTCCTCCTGCCGACACCACTTACCGTCACCGGCGTAGGTGACGATCGAGATGTTCGTGGCGCTGATGATGGTGCCGTCGCCGGGGTCGCGCATCGGATTGTCCAGCTCGCAGATGACGCGGCCGCGGGCGTCGTCGACGACGGTCCACAGCGACGGGAACGACGTCATGTAGCTACCGGGGAACGTCTCCATGGTCTTCCAGATCCAGGACCGCACCTGTTCGCGGCCGTGCATCGTGCCCGCCGCGTGCTCGACGTAGGTGACGTCGTCGCTGTACTGGTCGACCCATGGATCCCAGTCGCGGGTCCGGGCCGCACGATCGACCGTCGCCTCGAACCCGGCGAAGGCCGCGATCAGCTCGTCGCGGCTGTACGCACTCACCGTCACGTCCAGAACTAGAACACGTTCTACCGGGGTTTGTCGAGGAACTTCCCGGCGGTGCGAGGGGTTGTACGAATGCCAACACTAGGAGGACCAGTGGCCAAGCAATACGACAAGAACCCCGCGGCGGTGCACGCCCTGTCTCCCGAGCAGTACCAGGTGACGCAGAAGAACGGCACCGAGCGCCCCTTCACCGGTGAGTACTGGGACAACCACGAACCGGGTATCTACGTCGACGTGGTGTCGGGTGAGCCGTTGTTCGCCTCGACCGACAAGTTCGAGAGCGGATCGGGATGGCCGAGCTTCACCAAGCCCATCCAGACCCCGGACGGCTCGAATCACGTCGTCGAGAAGCGCGACTTCAGCCATCTGATGCTGCGCACCGAGGTGCGGTCGACGCACGGCGACAGTCACCTCGGGCACGTCTTCAAGGACGGGCCCCGCGAGGCCGGAGGGTTGCGCTACTGCATCAACTCGGCTTCGCTGAGATTCATCCACCTCGACGACCTCGAGGCCGAGGGCTACGGCGAATACCGGACGCTCTTCGCAGACCAAGCCGGTGGGCGGGAGACCGCTGACCGGGGACACACAGGAGGCACGGGAATGACGACCAAGACCGCGATACTCGCAGGCGGATGCTTCTGGGGCATGCAGGATCTGATCCGCAAGCAGCCCGGCGTGGTGTCGACGCGCGTCGGCTACACCGGCGGGCAGAACGACCATCCGACCTACCGCAAGCACCCGGGGCACGCCGAGGCCATCGAGATCGTCTACGACCCCGCTCGTACCGACTACCGCGCGCTGCTGGAGTTCTTCTTCCAGATCCACGATCCGACGACGAAGGACCGGCAGGGCAACGACGTCGGCAGCAGCTACCGGTCGGCGATCTTCTACCTCGACGACGAGCAGAAGGCGGTCGCGCTGGACACGATCGCCGACGTGGAGGCCTCCGGTCTGTGGCCGGGCAAGGTCGTCACCGAGGTCACCCCGGCCGCGGAGTTCTGGGAGGCCGAGCCCGAGCACCAGGACTACCTGGAGCGCTACCCGAACGGGTACACGTGCCACTTCCCGCGGGCGGGCTGGAAGCTGCCGAAGCGCGAGACCGCGTCGCAGTAGTCCGGCGGGCGCCTCACGCGAGCGGCGTTGGCCGGCGGCGCAGCACCACGCGCCCGCCGGCCTTCGGCGTGTAGGCCACGCCGCGCGAGTGCACCTTTTCGTCGGGCGCGGTGGTGGTGTCGATCACGAAGTGGCGCAACACCGTTCGCAGCACGACGTCCATCTCGACGTTGGCGAACGCCGCGCCGACGCAGCGTCGCACCCCGCCGCCGAACGGGATGAACGCGAACGTCGGTGGGCGCTGGCCGACGTAGCGGTCGGGGTCGAAGCGCAGCGGGTCGCGGAAGTCCTCGGCCCGAGCGTGGATGTGGTCGATCGCGACGAAGATCGAGTAGCCCCGCGGAATCACCCACTCGCCGAGTTCGAACGTCGGCGCGTAGACGTGCCGGCCCGCGAAGTCGATGACGGTGCGCGACCGCTGCACCTCGAGGATGGTCGCCTGCCGGTACTCGTTGTCGTCGGTCGCGGCCTCCTCGACGAGCCGGTGCAGCACTTCGGGGTGACGCGTGACGCGCTCCAGCGTCCAGGCGAGCGTGGCGGCGGTGGTCTCGTGCCCCGCGGCGAGCAGGGTGAGCAACTCGTCGGCGATGTCCCGGCGCGACATCGCCGAGCCGTCCTCGTAGCTGCTGCGCAGGAGCAGGGTCAGGACGTCGTCGCGGGTCTCGAAGTTCGGGTCGGCGCGCACGGTGTCGATCAGCCGGTCCACGGCGGCGTCGTACTGGCGCCGGTACTGCGCCAGCCTGCCCCACGGGCTGAAGCGGCCGTAGGTGCGCGACGGTGACGGCAGCACGGCGAGCTTGGAACCCAGGGTCACCCACGGCGGGATGATGCGGCGCAACTCGTCGAGCTGCTCGCCGTCGGCGCCGAAGACCGCGCGCAGGATGACGTTGAGGGTGATCCGCATCATCGGCTCGAGCGAGGCGAACTCCCGGCCCTGCGGCCACGACGCCGCCTCCCGCAGCGTCTCCTCCTCGAAGATCGCCTCGTAGTTCTTGATGCTCTTGCCGTGGAACGGCGGCGTCAGCAACTTGCGCCGCTGCTTGTGCTCGGCGCCGTCGAGGGCGAACACCGAACCGGAGCCGAGCAGACGGCTCAGGTTGGGCTGGATGTTGCCGACGTCGTCGACGTTGGCGGAGAACAGCTGTTTGGCGATCTGCGGGTCGGCGACGGTCACCGCGGCCCCGAACACCGGGACCTTGAGCGAGAAGACCTCCCCGTGACGGCGCGTCATCCAGTCCACCGTCCGGCGTCGCGACAGGACGAAGCATGCCGCGACGACGAACTCGGGCAATCGCGCCTTGGGCGGCAGGCGAACCGGGCGCGACCCGCCCGAGGAACCGGCGGACGGGCCGGCGGTGAGGGTGGTTTCGGACACTGCACGCTCCAGACTGTCTCGGTACTACGTCGTACCAGGTCGTGAAGTAGTACGGTACCGCTTGGTACCAGAGCTGCGCAAGAGTGGGAGGCGACGTCGGATGAGCACCGCGGCTGCCGCCATGCAGGATGCGACGCCCGCGTTCCGGCGCCGACTGCTCGACGGCCTGGCCGACTCCATCACCGAGCGCGGCTACCGGGCGAGCACGGTCGCCGACGTCGTGCGCCACGCCAAGACCTCCAAGCGGACCTTCTACGACGAGTTCGCCAGCAAGGAGGAGGCCTTCGTCGAACTCCTGCGGGCCAACAACGAGGACCTGGTCGCCCGCATCACCGCCGCGGTGGCGCCCGACAGCACGCCACCGGACCAGATCGACGCCGCGGTCGGCGCCTACGTCGCGCACATCGAATCGCGGCCCGCCATCACGCTGAGCTGGATCCGCGAGGCACCCGCCCTCGGCGACCTGGCCCGCCCGCTGAATCGTCTTGCGATGCAACAACTCACGGACATGCTAGTCGCGATCAGCACCAGCCCGGGGTTCGCGCGGGCCGGGCTCGCACCGATCTCACGGCCGCTGGCGCTCATTCTGCTGGGCGGCCTGCGCGAGCTGACCGCCCTGCTCGTCGAGGAGGGCGAGGACGTCCGCGGCATCGTCGCGCCGGCCGTCACCGCGGCGCGCGCAATCCTGGGCCTGCCGGCCGATTAGCCGAGGATGAGGCGCGCCGACGTCTCCAGCCGCCGCGCGATCTCCGGGTAGGTCGCGTATCCCATGCCGGCGCGGACCAGGGCACCGGAGTACAGCATCTCCAGGGCGTCGAGGACGTCGTCGTCGACCTCGGGGCCCAACGCCGCCGACAGACGGGCCCTGATGTCGGTACCGATGCGCTGACGCAGCACCTCGACGTCCGGGTCCTTGCCGAGCAGCGCGCTGGTCACCGCACCCGCGAACTCCGGTTCGTCGGCGACGAGCAGCGAGACGTGCTGGAGGACGTCGATCACGCGCGCCGCGCGGTCCTCCGACGCGTGCGGCACCGGCGGCGCACCCGCGAGCCGACGCCAGAAGACCTCGGCGACGAGGTGTTCCTTCGACGAGAAGTAGGTGTACGCGGTGGCCGCTCCGACCCCCGCCTCGGCGGCGACGCGGCGCACGGTCAGCCCGGCGAAGCCCTCCCGGTTGAGCAGGTCGACCGCGGCTCGGCCGAGGCGGTCGACGGTGTCGGCCTGCTTGGCGGTCAGACGGCGCCGAGTCGACTCCAGAGCCGGATCGGACACATGTCCGGACGCTACTACAACCGCCCGTGACCAGCAACGGTAAGTTGACCGTCATGACCGCTCCCGACACTGCCCTGCCGCCGCCCGCCGCGCGACTCTTCGCGCTCGCCGAGCAGGTCACCGGGTTCATGCCCGCCGACGAGGGACGCGCGCTCTACGACGCCGCGGTCGGGTACCTGCGCGACGGCGTCGGCGTGGAGATCGGGACGTACTGCGGCAAGTCGACGGTCATGCTCGGCGCCGCGGCACAGCAGACCGGCGGCGTGCTCTACACGATCGACCACCACCACGGGTCCGAGGAACACCAACCCGGCTGGGAGTACCACGACACCTCGATGGTCGACGCCGTGACGGGACTCTTCGACACGCTGCCGACGCTGCGGCACACCCTCGACGCCGCGGGCCTCGACGATCACGTCGTCGCCGTGGTGGGCAAGTCGTCGGTGGTCGCGCGGTCGTGGCGCACGCCGCTGCGGTTCCTGTTCATCGACGGCGGCCACACCGATGCCGCGGCCCAGCAGGACTTCGACGGGTGGGCCCGGTGGGTGAGCGTCGGCGGCGCGCTGGTCATCCACGACGTGTTCCCCGACCCGAACGACGGCGGCCAGGCGCCCTACCGCGTCTACCGCCGGGCCCTGGACACCGGCGCGTTCCGCGAGGTCTCCGCGATGGGATCGATGCGCATCCTGGAGCGGACGTCCGGCACCCCTGGCGAGGCGCTGGACTAGGACCCCGCGGCCGCCTTCTCGACGTCGAGGAGTTGCTCCCCGCGTCGCTCGGCATCGTATGCCGCGCGGCCGCCGCGCAGGCCGAACAGTCGCTTGGAGACCAGTAGGTAGACCACCGCGGCCACGTTGATCGCGAACGTCAGTGCGCGCGTGGGCGTGACGCCCTTGAGCAGGTCGTGCACCTCCAGCGGCAGGAACACCGACGTCGCGATCACGGCGAAGTACTCGCCCCACCGCTTGAGCAGCCATAGACCGATGCCCTCGATCAGTTCGATCACGGCGTAGGCGACCAACGCCAGCGTCAGCAGGGTGAGGGTCGACGGCTTGGCGGCCAGCGCCCGCTCCAACTCGTGGATGGCCGTCATCTGGTCGACCTTGATGCCCGCGTTGCGCAGCAACGGCAGGTCGCGATCGAACGTCGCCTGGATCGACCCCTGCGCACCGTGGAACTTCCACACCGCCCACGCGGCCAGCGCGATCAGCAGCGCCCGGATCCAGCGTTCCACTGCCAGCACCCGCACGATGAGGGCCTGCCGCAGGGCCTTGCCGCGGATGACCAGGGGCGCGTCGTCGGCGGACCCCCGGCCGTGCGGGCTGCCCACGACGAAGTCACCGCAGCGCAGACAGCGCCAGACCTCGCCGAGGCCGGTCGTCCCGCTGAGCCGCTGCGCCAGCCGCTCGTCGTCGGGCGCGTAGGTCACGTGGCCGCGGCGCGCACACGTCCACAACTCCCACCGGTTGCGGTTCCGACGTTCGGCCATCGTGTGCTCCTCACTTTTTCGAGTGACGCTACCGAGCCCCGTCCGCGCTGGTGGTCCGCAACGCCGCACCCCTAAGAACTGACGATCATGCATAATTTGCTCAACGACATCGGGAGTCGATTTGCCTACGCCATTCAGACGGTGGTGGCTGCAGCCCAGTCATTATGACTGGCTCAGCGGATACCTCCACGCGCGTGGCCTCGGCATGGCCACCCGCATCATGATGGCAGGGATATCGGCGTCGCTAGCACTGTGTTTGGTGGCGCTGCTGATGAGTGTCGACGGCCCGCACGGCGCGGTGCCCGTCGCGATGACGTGGACGGCATTCGCCGGGGGCGTGGCGGGCGTCGTGCTGTGGAGCGCGCGGTGGCCGACTCCGCGCCAATCTCAGGCGTTCGCCATGGCGACCAACACGTCCATTGCCCTCGCCTGTCTGGCACACCCGGATCCGATGGCCGCCATGATGGGCTGCATCGCCTTCGCGACCAGCGGTGGCTACATCGCCTTCTTCCACACCTCCAAGTACGTGGTGTACAACTTCGTCGTGGCGGCGGGCGTCGCGCTCGACGCGGCGGTCCGGCTCGCGGCACACGGTCACCTGGCGCTGGCCGGGGTGGACCTGTTCCTGGTGCTGCAGGTCAACATGGCGGTGCCGCTGGCCATCCAGGTGATGATCCGCGCGCTGGGCAACGACCTGGTGCGGGCGGACCTGGATCCGCTCACCAATCTCTGCAACAGGCGGGCCTTTCAGCTGGAGGCGCTCGCCCTGGTGACGGCCCGTCCCACCTCGGAGGCCTTCCTCCTCGTCGCGGTGATCGACCTCGACGACTTCAAGGCCATCAACGACCGCCACGGGCATCTGGCCGGCGACCGCGTGCTGGTCGAGGTGGCCGCCGCGCTGCGGTCGTGCACCTCCGCCTCCGCCGTCATCGCGCGCAGTGGCGGCGAGGAGTTCATCGTCGCCGACACGTCGCCCGAGGGGAACGCGGCCCCCCTCGCGCAGGGGATCTGCCGGGCCATCGCCGAGTTGCCGGTGTCCATCACCGCCAGCGTCGGCACGGCCTGCGCCCCGCTCGACGGCACCCCGACCCGCCAGCATCAGGCGCTGCTCGACCATCTCGTCGGCGCTGCCGACAAGGCCATGTACCGCGCAAAGCGCAGCGGCGGCAACAGGTTTCAGCACTTCAGTCGGCTGGACTGAACACCCCGGGGAGAACGGTCAGCGACCGCTGGAGGCGCACGCGCAGTCGAACTCGCCCTCGAGACCGCGGGGCAGGTCGTCGCCGCGGAAGATGCCGCTGGCGCGCGTCGTCGACGACAGCGCGTCCGCGGCCAGGATCATCGCCGCACCCGTCCACGTGGTGCGCTCGACCGGCCACCGCTTGCCGTCGGCGAACACCAGACCCGTCCAGTACGAGCCGTCGGTCTCCCTCAGGTGGTGCATCGCGGCGAACTGCTCGTGGGCGCGCACCGAATCACCCATCGCGTCGAGCGTCAGCACCAGCTCGCAGGTCTCGGCTCCCGTCACCCACGGCCGGTGGTCGATGCAGCGGATGCCGAGACCGGGAACGACGAACTCGTCCCAGCGCGCGTCGATCCGCGCCCTGGCCGCCTCTCCCCGTACGGCGCCACCGAGCACCGGGTAGTACCACTCCATCGAGTGAGAATCCTTGAGCAGGAACGACTCCGGGTGCGCGGCGATCGCATGGCCGAGACTACCGACGGCGACCTCCCACTCCGGCTGCGATTCGCCGAGGTAGTTCGCGAGCGCCAAGGCACACCTGATGCTGTGGTAGATGCTGGCGCACCCGGTCAGCAGCGCTTCGGGCAGAATGCCGGCTTCGCTTCTGGCCCAAGCGATCTGGCCGCCATCGAGCTGCATGGTCAGGACGAAGTCGATGGCGCGGCTGACGACCGGCCACATGGCCTCGGCGAAACTGCGATCCTCGGTGATCAACACGTGGTGCCACACCCCGGTGGCCACGTAGGCGCAGAAGTTGCTGTCGCTGTTGGCGTCCTCGAGCACGCCGTTGCGCAGCTGGATGGGCCACGAGCCGTCGGCCCGCTGCTGATCGACGCACCAGTCGAACGCGGCGCGCGCCGGTTCCCACAGTCCGGCGGCGGTCAGGGCCATCGCGTTCTCGACGTGGTCCCAGGGGTCGGTGTGACCACCGGGGAACCACGGCAGCGCACCCGACGACTCCTGTGTCGCGGCGATGGACTCCGCCGTCTGACGGCACTGCTCGGGCGTCAGAACGCCGGGTACGCCGGGAATCTCGGGACGCCGCACGACCTCAGGCCGCCGGCTTCTCGAAGTAGAGCGCCACGCTCTTGCCGATCAGCGGGTTGAGCACGGATTCCGCGTGGCGCGTCAACCATGGTCGGGACATCATGTCCCACACCAGCATTCGGTGGTAGGCGGTCACGGCGGGATGGTCGGGCTTGTCGACGCCGACCGCGCACTTGAGCCACCAGAACGGCGCGTGCAGCGCATGCGCGTGGTGCTGATGGTCGAATCGCAGTCCCCGCGCGGTGATCTTGTCGCGCAGCTGGTCGGCGTGATAGATCCGGATGTGGCCGCCCTCGTTGGCGTGGTACTCGTCCGACAGCAGCCAGCAGACCTTCTCCGGCAGCCAGCGCGGGACCGTGACGGCAAGGCGCCCACCGGGTTTCAGCACGCGGACCAACTCGGCGATGGCACGGTCGTCCTGCGGGACGTGCTCGAGGATCTCCGAGGCGATGACGAAGTCGAACGCGCCGTCGCCGTAGGGCAGGTCGAGCGCGTCGCCCTTGACGGCCTCGGCCTTCGCCGACGCGGGCGCCTCGCCCTGGTCCTGCATGGCCTGCAGGATCGCGTCGACGTTGTTGAGCTCGGCCGCGTCCTGATCGAAGGCCACGACGTCGGCACCGCGCCGGAACGCCTCGAACGAGTGCCGGCCCGCACCGCAGCCGACGTCGATCACGCTGCTGCCCTCGACCACGCCGAGCCGGTCGAAGTCCACGGTCAGCATGTCCCCACTCGTTTCATCGCGCGTTCGTAGACCGACACCGTTTGTGCGGCAACCGATTCCCAGCTGAAGACCTCGACCGCGCGCTGACGTCCGTTGGCGCCGAGGCGGCGCAACTCCAGCGGAGAGTCGAGCAGCTCGCCGAGCACCCTGGTCAGGTCGTCGACGTCGCCGGGCCGCACCAGGCGGGCGCAGACGTCGTCGTCACCGACCACCTCGGGCAGCGCTCCGGCGCGGCTCGCCACGATCGGCGTCCCGCTGGCCATGGCCTCGACCGCGGGCAGCGAGAACCCCTCGTACAGCGACGGTATGCACGCGACCTCGGCGGAGGCCAGCAGGTCGGCCAGCTCCCTGTCGCTCAAACCGCTCGAGCTGTGCACGATGTCGGAGATGCCGAGTTCGGCGATGAGCTTCTCGGTGGGACCGTTGGGTTCGAGCTTGGACACCAGCTGGACGTCGAGATCGCGCTCGACGCGCAACCGGGCCACCGCGTGCAGCAGGTGGCTGACACCCTTGAGCGGCACGTCGGCGCTGGCGATCGCGATGATGCGGTTGCGCACGCGAACGTCGCTGGGCCGGAACAGATCCGTGTTCACCCCGAGCGGCACGACGTGCAGCTGTCCCGGCGCGACCGCGAAGTCGTCGGCGATGTCCACGGCCGAGGAGGACGAGACGGTCAACAGTTCCGGAATCCGGCGGGCCACCTGCTTCTGCATCTCGGCGAAGCCATACCACCTGCGCACCAACGGCTTTCGCCACCACTTGGCGGCGGCGACGTCGACCACGCGATCGCGGGTGATCGGATGGTGGACCGTCGCCACCACCGGCAGGCCCAAATCCGCGATCGCCAGCAGACCGTCGCCGAGGCTCTGGTTGTCGTGCACGACGTCGAACTCGTCGCGCCGCGTGGCGAGGATGCGGGCCACCCGCAGACAGAACGTCTTGGGCTCGGGGAACCCGGCGGTCCACGTCGTCGCGAGCTCCAACAGGTCGATCCGATCGTGGATCTCGCTGGGCCGCGGAATCCGGAACGGGTCGGGCTCGCGGTAGAGGTCCAGGCTGGGCACCTTCGTCAGTCGTACCCGCGGGTCGAGCCCCTCGGGATACGGCTGACCGGAGAACACCTCGACGTCGTGGCCAAGTTCGACGAGACCGCGACTCAGGTGGCGGACGTAGACGCCCTGCCCACCACAATGCGTCTTGCTTCGGTAAGACAGCAGGGCAATTCGCATCTACTTCACCACGGCCAGAGTCGGAATCTGCGCTCTGGACATGTGTCCAGACTATAGTTTGACAAGCTAGCAGCCGCAACGCGGCCACCCCGTCTGACTATCACACGAGGCCCGCCGCCCGGCCCTCAATTCGGCGGGAAGCCGCCCGTGGCCACCGGACCCCAGCGGGTCGGGGTCACCCGGATCAGGCATTTCCCCTGGTCGATCATGGCCTGCCGGTACTCGTCCCAGTCCGAGTGCTCCCCGGCGATCGCGCGGAAGTAGTCGACGAGCGGTTCGACCGCGTCGGGTACGTCGATGACCTCGGCGTCGCCGTCGACCTGGACGTAGGCCCCGTGGAACTCGTCGGACAGCACGGTCACGCTCGCGCGCGGATCGCGGCGCAGGTTCGCCGACTTGGCTCGCTGGGGGTAGCTGGCGATGACGATCCTGCCGTCCTCGTCCACCCCGCCGGTCACCGGCGAACTCTGCAGCGACCCGTCCGACCGGAACGTCGTCAGCACCATCTGGTGCCGGGGTCGGACGAAGTCCAGGAGCGCGGCCAGGTCGACGGTGTCAGCGGTAGCGAGCTTGCGGGCCATGGGTGAACTCTACGGCCGCGGTTCGGCCCGGCGCTTGAGCGTCCACGACGGGATCCAGTGCGTGACGGCCTTGCGGCTGGCGCCGTAGGCGATGTCGTATGTGACCAACCCCCACCAGAAGCCCTGCTCGCACAGCCCCCAGCAGCTCAGCCTGCCCTCGACGACGGAATGCATCTGCAGGCCGGCGGGGTGGTAACCGCCGGAGCGGTGCGGTTCGCGGGGAAACACCGCCGCCAGGTCGACCAGGACGGCAACGGGTGGATCGACCCGGCGGAAGGCCTGCGGCATGGGCTGACCGTGATAGCCGATCGACTGAAGCTCGCCCACGTTTCGATCATATGTTCGAACGCGCGATCGAGTAAGGCCCCTCCCGAGCGGGTATCAGTGAACACATGTGTACTGAAACCGCGGAGGCATCATGAGCTTCGATCTCACCCCCACCATTGCCCAGCACGACCTCGCCCGCCGGACCCACGAGTTCGCCGAGGAGGTCGTCCGCCCCGTTGCCCGCGAGTACGACCAGCGCCAGGAGTTCCCGTGGCCGGTCCTCGAGGAGGCCGCCGCCAGGGGTTTCTACAGCCCGCTGTTCTATCGCGACCTGATCGGCGACCCGACCGGCCTGTCCCTCCCCATGTTCATGGAGGAGCTGTTCTGGGGGTGCGCCGGCATCGGACTGGCGATCGTCATGCCGGCGCTGGCCCTGTCGGCGATCGGCCAGGCGGCGACGCCGGAGCAGATGCTGCAGTGGGCGCCGGAGTGCTTCGGCACGCCCGGTGACCTCAAGCTGGCGGCCCTCGCCATCTCCGAACCGGAGGGCGGCAGCGACGTGCGCAATCTGCGCACCACCGCACGCCGCGACGGTGACGACTGGATCATCGACGGGCACAAGATGTGGATCGGCAACGGCGGCATCGCCAACGTCCACGTCGTCAACGCCGTCGTCGACCAGGAGCTTGGCCACCGCGGGCAGGCGCTGTTCATCGTCCCGGGCGGCACGCCGGGGCTCGAACTGGTCCGCAAACTGGACAAGCTGGGTTGCCGGGCATCGCACACCGCCGAGCTGAAGTTCCACGGCGTGCGGGTGCCCGGCGCCAATCTGCTGGGCGGCCAGGACAAGCTGGACCACAAGCTCGCCAAGGCGCGCGAGATCGTCGAGGGCGCGAAGCACTCGGGTTCGGCGACGCTCGGCACGTTCGAGCAGACGCGTCCGATGGTCGCCGCTCAGGCCCTCGGAATCGCAAGGGCCGCACTGGAATACGTCACCGAATACGCCAATCGTCGGGAGGCGTTCGGCCGTCCGATCATCGCCAACCAGGGCATCGCGTTCCCGCTGGCCGACCTGGCCACCAAGATCGACGCAGCCCGGCTGCTCACCTGGCGGGCCTCGTGGATGGCCGCCACGGGCGTGCCGTTCGAGCGCGGCGAGGGATCGATGTCGAAGCTGATGGCCAGCGAGACGGCCGTCGAGACCACCGAGCGGGCGATCCAGACGATGGGCGGCTGGGGCTACATCAGCGACCACCCCGTCGAGAAGTGGTACCGCGACGCCAAGCTGTACACCATCTTCGAGGGCACCAGCGAGATCCAGCGCGTGGTGATCTCCCACGCCCTCGGCGCCGCCGACGGCGCACCACCGATGCACGTCGACCTCGAACCGACCGGCGGCCCGTTCAACGCCATGTTCGGCCGCGGCACCCCGGCGCGCACCCGCGCCGCCGACCGGGCGATGTCGCTGCGCGAGCGCGTCCCGCGCCCCGTCATGCAGATGGCGATGAAGGTGTTGCAGCCACCCCGTCGGTGAGATGACCGCGACGGGCGAAGCGCCCCGCGGGGACCGAATCGCCCCGCCACCGGCCGTTAGCGCAGGTAATTACCCGGTACCCCTGGTTTCGGCTTGGCGGTGTCTGGCAACATCAACGGCGGGTCAGGACAGTTGCCAGGAACTCGGCAGGTGGGGAGGACGCAGATGACCATGCAGTCGGTGCAGTACGTAGCTCAGGGCACCGAGGGCGGGGGTGCCGCGCTCGATCAGGTCATCGGCATGTCGATCGCCGCGATGGTCGTCGGCGCGGGCCTGCTGTGGATCGGCTACCAGCACCGCATGCGCAGGATCACCTGGCTGCACGATCTGGGCGAGTGGGCGGGCCGCAAGTTCCACCGGCCGGCGTGGGTCGCGCTGCCCATCGCGCTGTTCATCACCACCATCATCACCGCGCTGTTCGGGTTCATCTGGGACGTCAGCCTGCACATCGGCAAGGGCCGCGACCCCGGTCCGCGGGCGAACCCGGCGCACTACTTCATCCTGTTCGGTCTCTTCGTGCTGTTCGTCGCGGGCTGCCTGGCGTGCGTGCTGCCCTACGAGAAGCCGGGGCCCGCCGCGATCCGCATCACCAAGCACTGGTACGCCCCCGTCGGCGGCGTGCTGATGGCCGGCTGCGGGCTCTACGCGCTGATCGGCTTCCCGCTCGACGACATCTGGCACCGCATCTTCGGCCAGGACGTCACGCTGTGGGGACCCACCCACCTGATGATGATCGGTGGCGCCGGCTTCTCGACCCTCACCGCGCTGCTGCTCGAGCACGAGGGGCGCCGGGCGGTCGGGGAGGAGCGCCCCAAGGACGGTCCCGGCATCAAGTTCATCCAGTACCTGGCATTCGCCGGTCTGGTCATCGGAATGTCGGTCTTCCAAATCGAATTCGACTTCGGCGTCATGCAGTTCCGCCAGGTGTTCGAGCCCATGCTGATCGCCGCCGCGGCCGCGCTGGCACTGGTGGCCGCCCGCATCATGCTCGGCCGCGGCGCCGCGCTCGTCGCCGCCCTGCTGGCGATCGCCCTGCGCGGCCTGGTCGCCGTCATCGTCGGCCCCCTCCTCGGATCGCCGATCAACTGGTTCGCGCTCTACCTCGGACCCGCGGTGGTCATCGAGCTGCTCGCGCTCACCCCAATCATCAAGCGCCCCATCGTGTTCGGCATGGTCAGCGGTCTCGGCATCGCGACGGTCGGGCTGTACCTGGAGTCGTTCTGGATCGACGCGGTGTACGACTACCCGTGGCCCGCCAGCATCTGGCCGGAGGCCCTCGCGATGGCCATCCCCGTCGCCGTCCTGGTGGGCGCGTGCGGCGCGATGATCGGCATGGTCGTGACCAACCAGCAGCTGCCGCGGCGCGGCATCAGCATCGGGCTCGTCGTCCTCGCAGTGCTCGCCATCGGCGGCAGCACCGCCAACGGGCTGCGCTACGAGGTCCCCCAGAACGCCACCGCGACGTTCGCGCTGACCGAGGCGCCCCCCATCGGCGACCAGCGCATGGTCACCGCCGACATCCGCATCAACCCGCCGAACCTCATCAGTGACGACCCCAACTGGGTGTCGGTACTCGGCTGGCAGGGCGGGCTCGCCCACGACCGCGGCATGTTCGTCGACCACCTGCAGAAGCTGGGACCCGGGCACTACCGCTCGACCACGCCGATGCCGGTGTCCGGCCAGTGGAAGACCCTGCTGCGCGTGCACGACGGGCGCATCATGACCGCCGTGCCGATCTACCTGCACGGCGACCCCGGCATCGGCGCGGCCGAGATTCCGGCGCTGACGTCGATGACGCGGCCGTTCGGGCCCGAGATCACCATCCTGCAGCGCGAACGCAACCCCGACGTTCCGCAGTCGCTGTGGCTCGTCGCGTGCCTGGTGGTGCTCGTCTGCACGCTGACCCTCATCGCCGGCCTCTCCTGGGGTGCGGGCCGGCTCAACAAGGCCGAACCGACCCGGAGCAAGACCGAGTTCGAGCCGTCGGGACAGGCGTGACGATGCCCGGCGACGTCGAGATCCTCGCCGACCACTCGCTGCTGTTGGCGATCCCGGCGTTCGCGCCCGCGATCGTCGTCGTCGGCGTCGTGATCTGGGTGGCGGTGCGGGACCGGCGCAACGCCGACGAGGAGGACGCGGACACGGAGGCGGAGGCGGAGGCGGAGAACACACTGCCGTGACGCGAATCAGCGTGAGGATCGCGCCGCGGCCGACCATGATGTTCACCGTGATGACGACGAACTCGAGAACCCTCGTTGCCCTGACCGCCGCGGCGCTGCTCGTCGCCGGATGCGGATCCAACGACTCGGGCGGTGCGGTGAGCACCTCCTCCGCGGCGGCGCCGTCGAACACCGGCGTGCCGCAGATGTCGGACCAGCAGAGCCCGACCGAGCGGGTGGTCGTCGACGTCACCATCAAGGACGGCACGGTGACGCCGACCAACGAGCAGGTCAAGGCCAAGGTGGGCGAACCGATCGTGTTCGCCATCAACAGCGATGCGGCCGACCAGCTGCACGTCCACTCCAACCCCGAGCACGAGTTCACGGTGGCGGCCAAGCCCAACCAGATGTTCCAGTTCACCGTGACGGTGCCCGGCAACGTCGACGTCGAGCTGCACGGCCTCAACCGCACGATCGCCACGCTTCAGGTGCAGTGATCGCTCGAACCGCGTGGTGACCGTCCTCGCGCACGGGCTGGGCGGCTCAAACGACCTGCCGATTCCGTACACGTACGCCCTGATCGGCGGGGCGTGGGCGCTGACGTTCACGTTCGCCGTCGTGGTGCTGGCGTGGAAGACGTCGCGGTTCGACACCGGCCGGCCCGGTCGCCCGCTTCCCTCCTGGGTGACGACGGTCGTCGACGCGCCTGCGGTGCGCTGGACGGCGGCCGTCGCGGGGTTGCTGCTCGCGGCGTGGGTGGCGCTGGCCGCGGTGTTCGGCCCGCAGAATGGCGACAACGCGCTGCCCGGGGTCTTCTACGTGCTGATGTGGGTCGGGCTGGTCGCGGTGTCGCTGGCCGTCGGCCCGGTGTGGCGGGCGGTGTCGCCGGTGCGCACGGTCTACCGCCTGCTGCCGTGGTCGCGACGGCGCCCGCCCGCGACGTATCCCGAGCGGCTGGGCTACTGGCCCGCGGCCTTCGGACTGTTCGCGTTCGTGTGGCTGGAACTCGCGAGCCCCGACCCGGGATCGCTCCCCGCGGTGCAGACGTGGCTATCGGTCTACGTGGTGCTGACCCTCGCCGGCGCACTGGCGTTCGGCACGCGGTGGACGGCGCGCGCCGACCCCTTCGAGGTCTACGGCGTGGTGGCGTCGCGGCTGTCACCGCTGCGGCGCAACCCCGACGGCCGCATCGCGATCGGCAACCCCTTCGACCACCTGCCGTCGCTGCCGGTGCGCCCCGGCACGGTCGCCGTGCTCGCGGTGCTGCTGGGTTCGACGGCGTTCGACAGCTTCTCGGCGATGCCGCAGTGGCGCAACTACGTCGACGGGCTGGCGGGCCCGTCGCTGGCGATCACCGTCCTGGTGCGCAGCGTCGGGCTGCTGGTGTTCGCCTCCGTCGTGGCGACGACGTTCTGGCTGGCCGCGCGCGCCACCGGCGGCGTGGACGCCCGGCGGCGCCGGGAGCTGCCCGGCCTGATGGCGCACTCACTGATCCCGATCGTCATCGGCTACGTGTTCGCGCACTACCTGACCTATCTGCTCGAGCGGGGTCAGGTGGCCGTGCTGCGATTGCTCGATCCGCTCGACCGCGGCTGGTTCGGGCTGACGCCCGGGGTGCAGGCGGACTACTTCCTGTCCTCGCACCCGTCGGTGCTCGCGACGCTCAAGGTGTGCTTCGTGGTCGGCGGTCACATCGCGGGCGTGTTCGCCGCCCACGACCGCGCGCTGCGGCTGTTGCCGAGGGGACATCAGGTCACCGGCCAGCTGGCGATGATGCTGGTGATGGTCGGCTACACCTTCACTGGGCTGTATCTGCTGTTCGGGGGATAATCGAACGATGCGGGCTCTGATCGTGGTCGACGTCCAGAACGACTTCTGCGAGGGCGGCTCGCTCGCCGTCGACGGCGGCGCCGAGGTGGCGCGGCGGATCACCGAGCTGCTCGCCAGCCACGACTACGACCACGTCGTCGCCACGATGGACTACCACGTCGACCCCGGCGACCACTTCTCCGAGGACCCCGACTTCCGGGACACCTGGCCGCGGCACTGCGTGGCCGGGACGCCGGGCGCCGAGTTCCACGACGGGCTCGACCCGTCCGCGTTCGAGGACGTCTTCCACAAGGGCCACTACTCGGCGGCCTACAGCGGCTTCGAGGGGTTCCACTGCGAGCACGGCACGTCGCTGGCGCAGTGGCTGCGCGACCACGACGTCGATGCGGTCGACGTCGTCGGCATCGCCACCGACTACTGTGTGCGCGCGACGGCCGCCGACGCGGTGGCCGAGGGTTTCGCCACCAGGGTCCTGCTCGACCTCACCGCGGGCGTGTCCCCGACGACCACCGCCGAGGCCGTGGAGTCGCTGCGTGCCTCCGGAGTCGCAATTGCCTGAGGGCCGGTGATGGTTCCCACACTGTCGTCGGCGTCAGTTTAGGTTTCCCGATAACGGGGCAGTTCAGCGCCGGTGACCGCGGTGACATACCGTCGTTCCGGCCGCCGCGCCCGCCCTGCTTCCGCCCGCACCCGCGCCGTACTCTCGGCGTGATCCACGTTCCAGCTCTCCAGAAGGGTGCATCTTGACCCCCGCCGCCAGTTCCAAGGACACCGCCACGCCTGCCGTCATCCCGGCCGTGCAGCCCGACCCCCCCGCAACGGATGCCGTCCAGTGGGAGATGTGGCCGGGCAAGGCCTATCCCCTGGGCGCCACCTACGACGGCTCGGGCAGCAACTTCGCGGTGTTCAGCGAGGCCGCGGAGTTCGTCGAGCTGTGCCTCTTCGACGCCGACGGCACCGAGACCCGGTTGAAGCTGCCCGAGGTCGACGGCTACATCTGGCACGGGTTCGTCCCCGACGTCGAGCCGGGACAGCGGTACGGCTACCGCGTCCACGGCCCCTACGATCCGGCGTCCGGGCAGCGCTGCAACCCCAACAAGCTGCTGCTGGACCCCTACGCGAAGGCCGTGGACGGCACGTTCAAGTGGGATCAATCGCTGTTCGGCTACGACTTCGGGGACCCCGACAGCCGCAACGACGAGGACTCCGCGGCCAGCATGCCGAAGTCGGTCGTCATCAACCCGTTCTTCGACTGGGGCACCGACCGCCCGCCGCAGCACGAGTACGCCGACTCGATCATCTACGAGGCCCACGTCAAGGGTCTGACGCAGACGCACCCCGACATCCCCGAGCGCAGCCGCGGGACCTACGCCGCCATCGCGCACCCCGCGATCATCGAGCACCTCAAGGATCTTGGGATCACGGCGATCGAGCTGATGCCGGTGCACCACTTCGCCAACGACTCCACCCTGATCGACAAGGGCCTGGCGAACTACTGGGGCTACAACACGATCGGGTTCTTCGCTCCCGACTCCAAGTACGGCGCCAGCTCGACGCCGGGTGGTCAGGTCCAGGAATTCAAGACTATGGTGCGCACGCTGCACGAGGCCAACATCGAGGTGATCCTCGACGTGGTCTACAACCACACCGCCGAGGGCAACCACATGGGCCCGACGCTGTCCATGCGCGGCATCGACAACGCCGCCTACTACCGCCTGGTCGACGACGACAAGCGCTACTACATGGACTACACCGGCACCGGCAACAGCCTCAACGCCGGCAGTCCGCACGCCCTTCAGCTCATCATGGATTCGCTGCGCTACTGGGTCACCGAGATGCACGTCGACGGGTTCCGGTTCGATCTGGCGTCCACCCTGGCGCGGGAGTTCTACGACGTGGACCGGCTGTCGACGTTCTTCGAACTCGTCCAGCAGGACCCGACCGTCAGCCAGGTGAAGCTCATTGCCGAGCCGTGGGACGTCGGCCCCGGCGGCTACCAGGTCGGCAACTTCCCCCCGCAGTGGACGGAGTGGAACGGCAAGTACCGCGACACCGTGCGCGACTTCTGGCGCGGTGAGGACGCCAGCCTCGGCGAGTTCGCCTCCCGCCTCACCGGCTCGGCCGACCTCTACGAGCACACCGCGCGGCGGCCCGTCGCGTCGATCAACTTCGTCACCGCCCACGACGGCTTCACGCTACGAGACCTGGTGTCCTACAACGAGAAGCACAACGAGGCCAACGGCGAGGACAACAACGACGGCGAGTCCAACAACAAGTCGTGGAACTGCGGGGTGGAGGGCCCGACCGACGACCCGGAGATCCTCGCGCTCCGCGGCCAGCAGGTCCGCAACTTCATCACGACCAACATCCTCAGCCAGGGCGTGCCGATGATCTGTCACGGCGACGAGCTGGGCCGCACCCAGGGCGGCAACAACAACGGCTACTGCCAGGACAACGAGATCACCTGGATCGACTGGTCGACCGCCGACGAGTCGCTCATCGAGTTCACCCGGTCGGTGTCGGCGTTGCGGGCGGCCCACCCGGTCTTCCGCCGCCGCCGCTTCTTCGACGGTCTGCCGGTGCGCATCCGTGGCTCGGAGCGCATTCCGGACATCTCGTGGTTCGCCCCCGACGGCTCGGAGATGAGCGACGAGGACTGGGGTTCGGGCTTCGGCAAGTCGATCACCGTGTACCTCAACGGCGACGGCATCCCCGACCTCGACGCGCGCGGCCAGCGCGTCACCGACGACTCGTTCGTGATGTGCTTCAACGCCCACCACGAACCCATCGACTTCACGCTGCCGCCCAAGGAGTTCGGGTCGGCGTGGCAGCCGGTGATCTACACCGTCGAGGGTGCGGTCATGGAGGGCTCGCGACCCGTGCCCGCCAACGCCAGCCTCACGGTCGAGGCGCGCTCGGTCATCGTGCTGCAGGCGGCGCAGGACTAAGGCCCGTCGAGACTGCGGGGAGATCGCGTCACGGGCGAGGATCGCGATCTCACCGCAGTCTCGACGCGCCGGCTACTCGACGATGTCGAAGAACGACTCGCCGTCCTCGGGCGTGCCGTCGATCTGACCCTTGGTGATGCCGTGCACGTCGGGGTCGAGACTGTCGAGTTCGTCGTCGCTCTCGAGTTCGAGCCCGCCACCCCCGTCGGCGTCGTGCGCCTCGGTCGCTCCCTCGTCCTCGGCGCCGATCTCGGCGGTGACGTCGGGCACCTCCTCGGCCAGTCGCTCGTCGAGGTTCTCGTCGTCCTTGGCCGGGACCCACCGCTCCGGCGGATCGGCGACGTCGTCACCGTCGTCGTTGCGGATCTCGTCGGAGTCGAGCTCCTCGGACTGTGACAGCGGGAAGTCGTCGAAATCGGAAGTGGACATGTCGCCCATGTTGCCCGACGCCTGAGCGGTCAAACACCGCGACCGACGACATTTAGCTCTGCAACAGAGGTATCGTGGTGCGATGGACACCCGCACCGATCTCGCCGCCGAGCTGCTGGGCACCGTCGGCCGCTTTCGTCGGCAGGCCAGGCGGTCGGGGGGCGCCCCGCGCATCGGCACGGGACTGCCGGAATCGCACGCCGAACTGCTCCGCCTCGTCGGACGGCAACCGGGGATCTCCGTGCGCGAGGCCGCCACCGAACTCGGCCTCGCCGCCAACACCGCCTCCACGCTGGTGTCGCGACTGTCCGGCGACGGCCTGCTGGTACGCACCGTGGACCCCGACGACCGCCGCGTGGGCAGGCTCCGGCTGACCGAACCCGCCCAGCGCCTCGCCGACGAATCGCGGGCCGTCCGCCGCGCCGCGCTGCGCACCGCGCTCGACCGGCTCGACGCCGAGCAGCGCGACCGCCTCGGCGACGGCATCGCCGTGCTGGCCGAACTGACCCGACTGCTGCGCGAGGAGGACGACGCATGACCGCTGCGATCGACTGCAGGAACCTCACCCACCACTACGGCGACTTCACCGCGGTGCACGACCTGAGCCTGCAGGTCCGCGCCGGGGAGACCATGGGATTGCTCGGCCCCAACGGTGCGGGCAAGACCACCGTCGTCCGGGTGCTGACCACGCTCACACCCGTGCAGGACGGCCAGGTGCGCGTGTTCGGGCTCGACGCCCGCCGCGACACGATGGACATCAGACACAATCTCGGCTATGTGCCACAACAGCTTTCGATCGAGGCCGCCCTGACGGGACGGCAGAACGTCGACCTCTTCGCCCGGCTGTACGACGTCCCCCGCAAGCACCGGCGGGCCCGCGTCGACGAGGCGCTGTCGGCGATGAACCTCCTCGACGTGGCGGGCAACCTCGCGGGCACCTACTCCGGCGGCATGGTGCGCCGGCTGGAGCTCGCCCAGGCACTCGTCAACCGGCCCTCGCTGCTGATCCTCGACGAACCCACCGTCGGCCTGGATCCCATTGCGCGCGACGGGGTGTGGTCACAGGTGGCCGACATGCAGGCCGAGTACGGCATGACGGTGCTGCTGACCACCCACTACATGGAGGAGGCCGACGCGCTGTGCGATCGCGTCGCCCTCATGCACCACGGCGTGCTGCAGGCCGTCGGCTCCCCCGCCGAGCTCAAGGCCGCGCTGAGCTCCGACGCCTCGCCGAATCCGACGCTGGAGGACGTGTTCCGGCACTTCGCCGGGTCGGATCTGACCGAGGACTCCACCAGGCGCGGACTGCGCGAGATCCGTTCCAGCAGAAAGGTGGCCCGCCGTGTCGGTTGATGGGACCTCCGTAACGGTCGAACTGGTCAGAGCCCCGCGGGGCGTCCGACGGGTGAACGGACTGCTGCGCCGCATGGGCGCCTTCGCACTCGTCGAGCTGCAGAAGCTCTCCCACGACCGCACCGAGCTGTTCACGCGCATGGTGCAACCCGCCTTGTGGCTGTTGATCTTTGGGCAGACGTTCTCGCGGCTGCACGTCATCGACACCGGCAACGTGCCGTACCTCGCGTTCCTCGCCCCGGGCATCATCGCGCAGTCGGCGCTGTTCATCTCGATCTTCTACGGCATCCAGATCGTGTGGGATCGCGACGCGGGCATCCTCGCGAAGCTGATGGTGACGCCGGCACCGCCGTCGGCACTGATCACCGGCAAGGCGTTCGCGGCGGGTGTGCGGTCGATCGCCCAGGTCGTCGGCGTCATGCTGATCGCCTACCTGATGGGCATCCACCTGACCGCCAACCCGCTGCGGATCCTGGCGGCGATGGCCGTCGTCGTCCTCGGGTCAGCGTTCTTCGCTTGTCTGTCAATGACTTTGGCGGGCCTGGTGCGCAACCGCGATCGGCTGATGGGCATCGGTCAGGCCATCACGATGCCGCTGTTCTTCGCGTCCAACGCCCTGTATCCGGTCGACGTCATGCCGTCGTGGCTGCGGTGGCTCTCGTCGGTCAATCCCCTGAGCTACGAGGTGAATGCGCTGCGCGCGCTGCTGCTGGGGATCGCCGGGGACACCTGGGTCGACGTCGGCGTGCTGGTGCTCGCCGCGGCGCTCGGCGTCGTCACCGCGTCGACGCTGCTACGGCGTCTCGTCAGGTGACGGCAGGGGCTCGAGTAGGTCGTAGGCCGTGACCGGTCCGACCTCGGTGGCGCGGAAGTGCGTCCGCACCCACGACAGGATGTCCGCGTGCGCGCCCCGCGCCGGCGCCGAGGTCTTCGGCGTCAGGTAGTACGTCACCTGGTGTCGGGCGACGTAGTCCTGGAACTGCGGCAGCGTCGGCACCGGGTCGGTGCCCGCGAAGCCGCCGATCGCCATGACCGCTGTGCCCGTGGACAATTCGAGTCCGGCCGCCGACGTCGACCGCTCGATGGCCGCCGACCACGGGGTGTCGGTGGCCTCCAGGAGTGCGTCGAGCCTCGGATTGTCCGACGGTCTCGCCTCCACGACCGCGTGCCGGGACGGCCCGACCGAGGGCCCGATGCCCTCGTGTCCCACGCCGACCGTCGCCACCGTGTAGGCCGCCGGGCCCGCCAGCGCCGCCAGCACCGCGGCGGCCAGCGCCACGCGCCGCGGCGCCGCCGGCCAGACCACCGCGACCGACGACACCACCGCGAGTAGCAGGACCGCCCACCTCAGCCACGGCGCCGACAGTGCGCCGCCACCGAGCAGCCACCACCCGCAGAGGCCCGCCGACAGCGGGATCGCCGCCGCGACGACCCGCCACCGCAGATCCTCCCGCCGCGACCACGCC
Organism: Mycolicibacterium madagascariense; assembly: GCF_010729665.1. Classification (NCBI taxonomy): domain Bacteria; kingdom Bacillati; phylum Actinomycetota; class Actinomycetes; order Mycobacteriales; family Mycobacteriaceae; genus Mycobacterium; species Mycolicibacterium madagascariense. The sequence continues at coordinate 5,491,080 of NZ_AP022610.1, forward strand.
TGTTGCAGACCGATCGCGACCACCGCGGCGACCGGAGGCGCGATGGACAGGCTGTAGTACGGGTGGACCGTGCCGTGCATGACGGACAGCACCGTCCCCACCAGGAGGAACCACCCGCCGAACAACAGCGCGCCCGCCCGTACCAGGTCCGTGCGCGGCGCCCTGCCCCGCGCGAGCACCGCAGCCACCGTGGCCAGGACCGCGGCCGGGACGAGCCAGCCGATCTCGTAGCCGAACTCGCCCGACAGCAGGCGCAGCGGGCCCTGCGATCGCATCTCGGCGCCGTGACCGCGGCCCACCACCCGGGCCATTCCGTTGTAACCCAGGACGAGGTTCATGAACGTGTCGTCCGTCGACCCGCCGAGATAGGGCCGCGACGCCGCGGGCCACGCCATCGTCAGGACGACGTACCACCCCGCCGACAGCACGAACGCGACGGCCGCACCGGCGAGATGCCCGATCCGGACCCGCAGCCGCACCGGCGCCGCCACCAGGTACACCGCGGCGAAGACCGGCAGTGCCATGACGCCCTCGAGCATCTTGGCGAGGAACGCCAGTCCGAGGGCCACACCCGCGAACGCCAGCCACCGTCCCCGGCCCGACTGCAGCGCACGCACCGTGCCGTACGCGCCTGCCGTCATCAGCAGCACCATCGCCGCGTCCGGATCGTTGAAGCGGAACAGCAGTGCCGCCACCGGCGTCGCGGCCAGCGTGGCACCGGCCAGCAGACCGGCCCACGGTCCACTGATCCGACGTACCGCGCCGTAGGTCAGGGCCACGGCGGCCACGCCCATCAACGCCTGCGGTACGAGCATGCTGGCGCTGCTGAACCCGAACACCTGACCCGAGAGCCCCATCACCCACAACGACAGCGGCGGCTTGTCGACCGTGATGAACCCGTTGACGTCGACCGCGCCGAACAGCAACGCCTTCCAGTCCTGCGAGCCGGCCTGCGCCGCCGCCGCGTAGTACTGGTTGGCCATGCCGTTGACCGTGACGTTCCTCAGGTACAGCACGGCGGTCGCCAGCAGGAGAATTGCCAGGCGGACGCGTTCCGCGGTGAAGAAGGAGGGCCGCCGCGGCTGGGGTTCCACCCCCAGGGGTTGGGTGGACGGCTCCCATGCCTCGACGGTCTGCGTCACCCACACAGTGAGGCACCGCGAGATTCGGGCAACCTGTGCGCAGACGGTGAGCCTGCTGATGGTCGCTGCGCCGTAACGCCCTACCCGGTGCACGGCGACGTCTCTCGGACGGGTCTTTGCTACGTTCATGACCTCGGCTCGGCCCAAGAGGGGGAAGCGTGCGCAACGTCGTCAAGATCATCGCCACCGCGGCGACGGTGGCCGCCGTCGCAGCGACCGCGGCGGTCGTCCTCCACCCGCAGGCGCGCACCGTGGCGATCGCCAAGGCGGCGATCAACTCGTCGGGCAGCACCGTCGGCATCGCCGACTCCGACATGTACGGCTACTCACCCGACGACGTCAACCGGACCCTCGACCTCATCAAGGGCGACGGCGTTCGCACGGTGCGACTGTTCATTCCGTGGCTGGACGTCGAGCCCAACCCCGGCACGTTCAACTGGGGTCAGGTCGACCTCATGGTCGACGCGGCCAACGCCCGCGGCATGTCGGTACTCGGCGGCATCACCTCCGCGCCGGCGTGGGCGACGGCCCCCGGCTCGGCCCCCGCGACCAGCCCGCCCGCGTCGGTGGACACCTACGGCGACTTCGCCGGCGCCGTCGCCGCGCGCTACCGCGGCCGGGTGTCGGCCTACGAGATCTGGAACGAACCGAACTCGGTGCTGTCCTGGACGTCGGGCCCCCAGGGGCCGGAGCCGGCCAAGTACGCGGATCTGCTGAAGGCGGCCTACCCGAAGATCAAGGCCGCGGACCCGTCGGCGACCGTCATCGGCGGCGTACTGGGATCGGTCTTCTCCCTCGGCGCCCTCACCCTCGACCCGGTGGCGTTCGTGAACCAGATGTACGCCGCGGGCGCGAAGGGCTCCTTCGACGCCCTGTCGCTGCACCCCTACCAGTACACGACCAAGTTCTCCGAGGGCGGCAGCGTGTTCGCCTCACCGCTGTCGCAGTACGACGGCATGCGCCAGGCGATGGTCGGCAACGGCGACGGCGGCAAGAAGATCTGGGCCACCGAATACGGCGAGCCGACGTCCTCGGTCGACGAGGCGACCCAGGCCGCCTACATCACCGACTTCCTGACGAAGTGGCGCACGCTGCCCGGCGCCGGTCCGGCGTACATCTACACCACCAGGGACCGCAACACCGGCAGCGGCAACGACCTGGACACCCTCGGCATCTACCGCACCGACTGGACGCCCAAGCCGGCGGTGGACGCCGTACGGGCCTTCGCCTAGCTCAGCCGACCAGGCGCGCGATCGACGCCATCGGGATGGGGAGCCACGTCGGGCGGTACCGCGCCTCGTAGCCCGCCTCGTACACCGCCTTGTCGAGTTCGTAGGCGGCCAGCGGGCCTGCGGAGTCCCGCGGATCGCTCCCCGCCGCGGCGGCGTAGCCGTCGCAGAACGCCGCGCAGTTCGCGTCCACCCACGCCCTGGCGCGCTCCTCGAGCCGCTCGTCGGGTTCGCCGTCCCCCTCGACGAGGCGCTGGTAGGCCGCGTATTCGTAGGAGCGCAGCACACCCGCCACGTCGCGCAGCGCGGAGTCCGGCCTGCGCCGGTCCTCGAGCGGCTGGCCGGGTTCGCCCTCGAAGTCGATGACGAGCCAGCGGTCCGGCGTGCGCAGGACCTGCCCGAGGTGCAGATCGCCGTGCACCCGCTGCACGGTCAGCACCTCCTCGGAGAGCTTGCGGTAGCGCTCCTCGATCAGCGGTCGGTACTGCTCGACGGCGGGCACCGTGGCCGCGATGGCGTGCAGCCGCTGCAGCAGCGTGTCGACGGGGAACGGCACGCGCGTCGTGCCGAGGGCATCGGCCAGCGTGCGGTGCACCGAGGCGACGGCCTCCCCCAGCCGACGGGACTCCGCGACGAAGTCAGTGCCCCCGTTGGCGCCCGCCAGGTCGCGGGTGCTCGCGGTCGCCGTGTCCCAGCCCTCCGACGACCCGGCCGCGAACTCGGTGACCATCCCGAGCGAGTAGGACTCGCCGTCGAACGTCGTCTCGAAGGATCCGAGCAGCCGCGCCACGTGCGGGTTGCCCGCGCGGGCCAGTTCGCGGTTGAGCTCGATGTCGGGGTTGATGCCGGGGGTGACGCGGCGGAACACCTTGAACATCGCCGCGTCGTCGAACACCACGCTGGTGTTGCTCTGCTCCGCGCCGATGACCCGGCCCTCGGCGTGCGTCGGCAGGTGCGCGTCCGGTTCCCTGATGAATCGCAAGGGTCCGACCGACGCCGACTCGTCGACGAGGGACAGCAGGTACTGCGCCGTCGCGGGGTCGTACAGCGCGTCGTAGGCCGTGCGGTCGCCGACGCTGCCGATGACGGCGGTGTTCCCCGCCGGACCGTCGGCCCAGCGCACCAGGAGTTGGTAGCGGGCGGAGGCGGCGTCGGCGTAGTGGACGTCCAGGAGCAGCAGGTCGAGATCGTCGCGCAGGGGAACCGTCTCACCGACCCGGACGTCGGTCAGGGTGCGGCCGCGTCCCGCGTACCACCGCTGAGTGGGAAGCCACTGGTCGAATGGGAGCTGCGTCGACTGAGTCATCAGTCTTCAAAGCTACCCACGGCCCACGGCTTTGAATCAGTGCGCGGGCGCACCCCGGATTCAGGCCGTATGACGTGGCACGACCCCGCGGTAAGGTGCTGACGTGGCATCCGGTGACCTGCGCGACCATGGCGACCCCGGCGACGCGCCGTCGATCCCACCCCCGCTGACCGCACCTTCCGCCGCCTCGACGCGCCCGTCGGCCGCCGAGGAGGCCCGCACGATTGCGGCGTCGACCAACACCGGCACCCTGGCGACGTTGACCGCGGCCGGTGATCCGTGGGCGTCGTTCGTCACCTACGGACTGCTGGGCGGCGCACCCGTGCTGTGCGTGTCGAATCTCGCCGAACACGGCCGCAACCTGGCGGGTGACCCGCGCGCCAGCATCGCCATCGTCGCCGCCGCCACCGACAGCGACCCGCTGGCCAACTCGCGGATCACCCTGGCGGGCGTGGTCGAGCGGCCCACCGGCGACGAACTTGCCGCCGCCCGTCAGGCGCACCTCGACGCCGTCCCCGCGGCGAAGTACTACCTCGACTACAGCGACTTCACCCTCTGGGTGTTGCGGGTCGACCGGGTCCGCTGGGTCGGCGGCTACGGGCGGATGGATTCGGCCAGCGGTGCGGATTACGCTGCGGCGCAACCGGATCCGGTCCTCGCGATCGCCGCGGGGGCCATCGCCCACCTCAACGCCGACCACGCCGAGGCGCTCCTCGCCATGGCCAGGAACCTCGGCGGCTACCCCGACGCCACGGCCGCCACGTGCACGGGGGCCGACCGGTACGGGCTCGACCTCAAGGTGACCACCCCGCGCGGCCTCGCGTACCCCCGCATCTCCTACGCCGAGCGGATCGACGACTACGACCAATTGCGGCCGGCCACGGTCGAATTGACCCGGCGGGCGCGGCAGGGCTGAGCGGCCGTGTCCTACGATCGCTGCGTGCCCGACCGCCCCGATACCTGGCAAGCCGCGTTCGACCTCATTCGCACCCGCGGGTACGAGCGCCGCGAGGAGCCGTTCAGACTGGCCAGCGGCCAGCTGAGCCATGACTACATCGACGGCAAGTACGCCATCGACACCGGCGAGCGACTGACCATCGTCAGCCGGGCCGTCGCCGATCTGGCCGCGCGCTCGGGCATCGAGTTCGACGCCGTCGGCGGCCTGACCATGGGTGCCGATCCGCTGGCCCACGGCATCGCCATGGTGACCGGCAAGGCGTGGTTCTCGGTGCGCAAGGAGCAGAAGCAGCGCGGCCGCGAGCAGTGGATCGAGGGCACCCGTCTCGAGCCGGGCACCCGCGTGCTGCTGGTCGACGACGTCATCAGCACCGGCGGATCCACCGAGATCGCCTTCGACCGGGCGGTGGCGGCGGGGGCGGTCGTCAGCGGCGTGATCCCGATGGTCGACCGCGGGGACGTCGCGGCGGGGCGGTTCGCGCGGCGCAACGTCCCGTTCGCGGCGTTGGTGACCTACCGCGATCTCGGCATCGAACCGGTCAAGGACGTCTGAGCGTTCGCGATCACGGCCCGGGGACGACGAGCACCTCGGTGGCCGACGTCCCCACGGCGACGCGCTGGCCCGGGGTGAAGTCCCGCGCCGGTGCACTCGCGAGCTGCGCGTCGACCACCGCGCCGCCCGGCAGCTCGACGTAGACCCGCGAGATCGGCCCGAGGAACGCGACGGACCGCACGGTCGCCGCACCCGCGTCGTCGGCGGTGAGCGTGATCGACTCCGGGCGCACCAGCGCCGTGCCCTCCCCCGACCCGATCGACCCGGCCAGCGTCGTCACCTCGGTGCCGAACACGCTCGCCCGGCCCGCCGACACGGTGGCGGGCACCCTGTTGTTCAGCCCGACGAATTCCGCGACGAACGGCGTCGCCGGATTGGCGTAGACCTCGGCGGGCGTCGCGAGCTGCTCGAGGCGCCCCCTGCTCATCACCCCCACCCGGTCGGCCACCGCGAGCGCCTCCTCCTGGTCGTGGGTGACGAACAGCGTCGTCGTGCCCACGTCGAGCTGCACCCGGCGGATCTCGTCGCGGAGCTGGCTGCGCACCTTGGCGTCGAGCGCCGAGAGCGGCTCGTCGAGCAGCAGGACCCGCGGCCGGATCGCCAGCGCCCGCGCGAGCGCCACCCGCTGCTGCTGACCACCCGACATCTCCGAGGCGTACTTGTCCGCGTGCTCGGAAAGCCCTACCAGCTCCAGCATTTCGGCCGCGCGCGTGCTGCGGTCGGCCTTGCCGGCGCCCCGCATCTTCAGTCCGAAGGCCACGTTCTGCGCCGCGGTCAGATGCGGGAAGAGGCTGTAGGCCTGGAACACCATGCCCATGTCGCGCTTGTTGGCGGGCACGGAGGTGAGGTCTCGACCGTCGACGGTGACGGTGCCGGAGGTGGCCTCGTCGAGACCGGCGAGGATGCGCAGCGCCGTGGTCTTGCCGCAGCCGGACGGTCCGAGCAGCGCCACGAACTCGCCGGGTTCCATCCGCAGGTTCAACCCGTCGAGCGCCTTCACCGCGCCGTAGGTTCTGGTGAGGTCGGTCAGCTCGACCGCGACGCCCGCCGGGCTCATGTCCGCCTCCTTCGTCGGGTGACCAGTGAAAGTGCCAGTAGCAGAACGAATCCGAACAGCAGCGTCGCGAGCGACGCGGCGACCGAGGTGGGGCCGTCGGACTTGCCGAGCGCGACGATCTCGATCGGCAGCGTGTCGAAGCCGGACAGCGAGGCGATGGTGTACTCGCCGAGGACGACCGCCACCGAGATGAACGCCGCCGACAGAATGCCCGACCAGATGTTGGGCACCACGATGCGGAGGATGGTGGCGACCCAGCCCGCGCCGAGCGAACGCGCGGCCTCCGACAGCGTGCGGAGGTCGATCGCCGAGAGCGCGCCGTCGATCGCCCGGTAGGAGAAGGGCAGCACCACCACGACGTAGACGAACGTCAGCGTCAGGGCCGATTCGCCGAGCAGATAGTTCACCCACAGGTAGACGTTCTTCAGCCCGACGACCACCACGAGCGCCGGAATGGTCAGGGGCAGCAGGCACAGGAACTCCACCAGGCCCCTGGCCCACGGCGTCCGCAACCGCACCCAGATCATCGTCGGCACCAGCACGACCAGCATGGCGACGACGGTCAGCACCGCCAGCAGCAGCGACGTGACGATCGCGCGATACAGCGCCTCGTTGGACAGCAGGTTGCCCCACGCCTGCAGCGTCCTGCCGCCCCCGAGCAGATTGCGGGTGGAGAAGTCGGCCATCGCGTACAGCGGGAAGAGGAAGAAGATCCCGAATCCGACCCACAGCGCGGCGCGCGCGACGCGGGCCGTCACCGCAGCCACCGCGACGTCCGCCGCACCAGCAGACCGTAGGCGCCCATCACCAGTGCCACCACGACGATCATCTCGAGCGCGAGCGCGTACGCGAAGCCCGACTGGCCAAGCACCACCTCGCTGGTGAGCGCAGCCCGGATCAGCAGCGGCAGTATCGGACTGCCCTGACTGACCAACGCCGCGGCGGTCGCGTAGGCGGCAAAGGCGTTGGCGAACAACAGCAGTAGCGCCCCGAGGAACGCCGGCGTCAGCAGGGGTACGGCCACCGCGCGCCAGTACTGCCACGTCGACGCCCCGAGGCTGACGGCCGCTTCGCGCCACTGTGCACGCAGCCCCTCCAGCGCGGGGAGGAACACGATGACCATCAGCGGGATCTGAAAGTAGGTGTACACCAACACCAATCCGGGCAGGTCGTACAACCACCCCGAGCCCGCCAGGTTCCAGCCGAGGTGCTGCTGCACCCACAGCGTGAGGACGCCGTTGAGCCCCAGCGTGGCCAGGAACGCGAAAGCCAGTGCCACGCCGCCGAATTGGGCGAGCACGCTGCACAGCGACAGCACCAAGCGCCGGATCGTCGACGACGCCGGGCGCGTGACGATCAGCCAGGCGAGCAGGGCCCCGAAGACGGCGCCGAGCAGAGCGGTGCTGCCGGAGAGGAACACGCTGCGGCCCAGCGCGGTGAGCGCGGTGTCGGAGAACAGCGCGGCGATGCGGCTCGTCGAGAACCGGCCGTCGGCCGTCACCGCGCTGACGACGACGGTCACCGTCGGGACGATGAGGAAGATCCCCACGATCGCGAAGAACGGCAGCAGGGGAAGCGCATCGGCGACGCGGCCGCGGACCACTGCAGCCGCCGACCGTGCCTTCGTGGGTGGCGAAGTCATGGGCGATCCTTCTGCGGGAGTCGGTTGGCTCCGAACCCTACCGGTGGGGCACGCGGCGAGCGGGCATCGACGCCTGCCCGACGCGCCGAACGGATTTGCCAGGTGGTCACACGACAGTGCTGGTCGCCGCCTAGCATCATGGGGTGGCTGACGAAGAGGCCTCGGGGGAAGCGACGCTGGACCATCCTGTCGACGGCACCGTCGACACGGATGACCTCGGCGTTCGCCCAGCCGAGCACGGCGTCGACGCCACGCGGACCGACGCCGAATTCGACTACCTGCTCGACGAGGATTTCAGCGACCCCGGGTGGAGCCCGCCTCCGCCCGACGACGCCGGGCCCACCTTCGACGCGTTCAATGCGAGCACGTGGAACTTCCGGCCCGTGCAGGCGCCCTGGTACCGCACCGGCCACAACCGCGCAGTGTTGGCCGCAGTGTCGATGGCGACGGTCGCGCTCGTCGTGTCCGTCGTGTTGCTGGCGTTCCGCGGCTCCGGCGCCGGCAGCGCGCCGGGACCGATCCCCGATGCCTCGACCGCACCCACCACCGCGACGGCGCCCGTCGTGACGTCGGCCGAAGCTCCTCCGCCGCCACCCGTCGCGCCTCCGCCACCACCACCGCCGCCCACGGTCTCCGAGGTGGTGACCAGGGCGCCGGTCGTCGAGCGCTCCACGCCACCGACCACCCGCAAACCCGAGATCAACGTGACCAGGGCGCCGCTGAGCGTGCACCCGAACATGCCGGGCCTCAAGCGGCCGTGACGTTCGACGCCGTTCAGCGATTCGCGACGGCGCCCACCGCCGTGCTCTGCACCGTCGGGGCGGATGGAGCGCCGCACGCCGTGCCCGTGGTGTTCACCGTCCGGACCGTCGACGGGCAGGCGACCGTCTACACCGCCGTCGACGCCAAGCCCAAGACCACCCAGCGGTTGAGGCGCTTGGCGAACATCGCCGCCCACCCACGGGTGAGCCTGCTCGTCGACCACTACGACGCCGACTGGACCCAGCTGTGGTGGGTGCGTGCCGACGGACTCGCGACGGTGCACCACGGCGGCGAGCACATGGCGACCGGCTACGCCGCCCTGCGACGGAAGTATCCGCAGTACGAACGCGTCGCACTCGACGGCGCGGTGATCGCCGTGGCGGTCACGCGATGGTCGTCGTGGCACGCCTGACACGCTCGACTCTGCGCTGAGGGCGACCTTTCGCGTTGGCTACTCGCACTCGTGCGCCAAGGACGCAGAGTCGACGCTGGCTTCATCCACAGCCTCGACGAAATCGCCTCCATCGCCGGCCAATTCGTCGGGCGTCGTCGGCAGTCTGCCGACATGGAGAGTCAGCACCCGTTCATCGGATCGGAGGCCGTGGCGTCCGGTGCCATGACCCGTCACGAACTCCGGCGGTACTACCGTGCGATCGCCCCCAACGTCTACCTCGACAAGCGCGCGGACCCGTCACTGTCCCAGCGGACGCACGCGGCATGGCTGTGGTCCGGCCGCGAAGCGGTGGTCGCTGGGTTGGCGGCGGCCACGCTGCACGGCGCGAAGTGGATCGACGACGACGTGCCCGTCGAGTTGATCTGGCACAATGCCCGCGCGCCCCGTGGCGTAACGACCCGCGCAGACCTGCTGCTGGAGAACGAGTCGACGTCGATCGCCGGTCTCACCGTCACGACGCCGGAACGGACGGCCTTCGATCTCGGCAGACGAGGATCGCTGGGCTGCGCCGTGGCCCGCCTCGATGCGCTCGCCGCGGCGACGAATGGGCTCGCCGAAGCCGCCGTCCTCGAGTTGGCGGACGCGCACCCGAGAGCCCGCGGACTGCCTCAGCTGCGCACGGCAGTCCACTTGATGGACGCCGGGGCTGCCTCGCCGCGGGAAACGGCCCTGCGACTGTTGCTGATCGGCGCCGGGCACCCCAGGCCGCATACCCAGATACCGGTGCTGAGCCCCGACCGCCAACGGCGCTACTACCTCGACATGGGTTGGGAAGACGTCAAGATCGCCGTCGAGTACGACGGCGATCACCACCGGTCCGATCCGGTGCAGTTCGCGCACGATCTCGTGCGGTCGGCAGACGTCGAGGAACGCGGCTGGCGACTCATCAGGGTGGCCAAGCGCTCTCGGCCCGACGACGTGCTCGCGCGGGTGCAGCGGGCGTGGCTCGCACGCTCGACTCTGCGCTGAGGGCGGTCGTGGACGAGATTTACTCGCACATTCCCGCCGCCAGCGCAGAGTCGAGGCGCTCGAGACCTACAGCAGACCCAGCAGCTCCAGATCGGTCGCGTACTTCACGACGACCGGCGCGGACACGTGCGGAATGTCCTTGTCGGGCCCGATCTTCGCTTCCTGCACCGCGGCCTGGAAGCGTTCGGTCGGGGCGATCGACCCGTTCAGCGGATGCTCCGGCTTCTGGTAGTTGTGCAGCAGCGGCAGCAGCGAGGCGTTGCGCTGCTTCTCCGGCAGCGCCCGCAGCGAGGTCTCGAAGCGGGCCAGCCAGTCGCCGTAGCCGTCGACGCGCTTGATGGCGTAGCCAGCGTCGACCAGCCAGTCCACGAACTGGTCCATGCCGATGCCGTCGTCGTGGGGGTTCATGACGTGGTAGGTCTGGAATCCCTCGCGCACGCCGACGCCCAGCGTCGAGATGGCCTCGGCGATGAACTCGACGGGAAGGCCGTCGTAGTGTGCGCGCTGCCGGTTGCCGTCGGCGTCGAGCTCGTAGAACGACTGCGGCGCAATGCCGGTCGCGACGAGGCTCAGCATCATGCGGGTGAACATGTCGGGCAGGTTGAGCTGTCCGGCGTAGGTGGTGTCGGCCAGGATCATGTCGCAGCGGAACACCGACACGGGCAGGCCGTAGTGCTCGTTGGCCTCGCGCAGCAGCACCTCGCCGCCCCACTTGCTGTTGCCGTACCCGTTGGCGTAGCTGTCGTCGATCTTCCGCGTCGCGCTGACGACGCGGACGTCGGCGTCCTCGGTGTTGGCGGCGGGGTCGATGCCCGCGCCGACGGCCATCGTCGACACGTAGACGAAGGGCTTGATCTTCGTCGTCAGCGCGATGCGGATGAGCTCGGCGGTGCCGAGCACGTTCGGCGCGAAGAGCTGGCTGTACGGCAGCACGTGGTTGACCAGCGCGGCCGGGTCGACGATGAGGTCGACGGTGTCGGCGAGCCGCTGCCACGTGTCGTCGTCGAGCCCGAGGTTGGCCTCGCCCTTGTCGCCGGCGAACACCTCGAGGTGCTCGGCGGCCAGCGAACGATAGTGCTCCAACAGCTTTGGGTCACCGCTGTCGAACGTGGCGTCCAGCCGAGCGCGGGCCGCAGCGTCGTCCTTGGCGCGGACCAGGCAGATGAGCTTGCCGTCCACCAGGTCCATCCGCTCGAGCCACTCCAGCGCGAGGTAGCGGCCGAGGAAGCCGGTGGCACCGGTCAGCAACACGGTCCTGGTCTCCGCCGCGGGTCCCGGCAGCGACGCCGTCGCGGCCAGGGTGTCGGCGTCGATGAACTTGTCGAGCGTCAGATCGGCGGCATTGACCTCGGTCGCATCGCGGCCGTGCACGGCGTCATAGGTGGGACGCTTGCTGCCGCCCGCCCGCTGAGCCTCCACGTACGCCGCGATGGACGCCAGGTCACTCGCCGGGCTGACGATCACGCCGACGGGCACGTCGACGCCGAAGATCTCGTGCAGCAGATTGGCGAACGTCAACGCCGACAACGAGTCTCCACCGAGATCGGTGAACTGCGCGTCGGGTTGCACGTCGGAGGCGGCCGCGCCGAGGAGCGCGCTCGCGGCCCGGCTGACGGTCTGCAGCACCGGCTGGTCAGCACCGTTCTGGCGCAGCGCGCGCAGTTCGCCGGCCTGGCCGTCGCTGAGGTCGACGTAGAGCTGCTCGAGTTCCGCGCCGTAGCGCTCCTTGAGCCGCGGCCACGCGAGCTTGCGGATGCCGGTCAGCAGACCGTTCTCCAGGGTGAAGGGCTCCGTCTCGACGATGAAGTCGCGCGGCACCTCGAAGGACTGCAGGCCGGCGGCGCGGGCCGCGTCCTTCAGCGAGGCGCTCAGCGCCGACTTGAGTTCGCTTGCGTCGTAACGAGATTGGGCCTCATCGCTCGGCACCACGACGGCCAGCAGGTAGGGCCGGGCGCTGTTGCCGTAGATGTAGATCTGACGCACCAGCGGACTGTCGGTGAACGCCGCCTCGAGCTTGGAGACGGTGACGAACTCACCCTGCGACAGCTTGAGGACGTTGTTGCGCCGGTCGATGTACTTGACCTGGTCGGGGCCCAGCTCGGCGACCACGTCGCCGGTGCGGTAGTAGCCGTCGGCGTCGAACACCTCGGCGGTCACCTCGGGTCGCCTGTAGTAGCCGGGGAACATTTGCTCGGACTTGACCAGCAGTTCGCCGCGGGGGTGCGGCCGGTCGGTGGCGAAGTAGCCCAGCTCGGGGACGTCGACCAGCTTGTAGTCGATCACCGGTGGGCGACGGATCTGACCGTCGACGAAGACGGCACCGGCCTCGGTCGACCCGTAGCCCTCGAGCAGATGCATGTCGAGGAACTTCTCGACCCACGCCTTGAGCTCGGGTGAGATGGGCGCGGACCCGGTGATGGCGCTGACGTAGCGGTGCCCGAGCAGCCGTTCCCGGACGCTGGCCATCACCTCGTCCTCGGTGCCGTCGGAGCGGTCGGCCTCGCTCACGTACTCCTGGTAGAGCATGTCCCAGATGCGGGGCACGAAGTTCATCTGCGTGGGGCGGACCAGCGCGAGGTCCTCGAGGAACGTCGAGAGGTCACTGCGGGCGGCGAAGTGGACCGTGCCACCGCTGGCGAGCGTGCCGTACAGCACGCCGCGCCCCATGACGTGGCTCATCGGCAGGAACGCCAGCGTGATCGCGGGGACCATGCCCTGGCTCTCGTCCCAGTGCGCGTTGGCCGCCGCGCGCCACATGTTGGCGACCTTGCTCTCGGGGTATATCGCACCCTTGGGGGCGCCGGTGCTGCCGGAGGTGTAGACGAGCAGGGCCAGCGGGTCCTCCCCCTCGCCGACGACGGATTCCGGCGCAGGCAGCGAGCTGCCGCGGGCCAGCACGTCGGCCATCGTCTCGACGACGACGCCGGAGTCCCGAAGACGCGCCGCGGCGGCCTCGAGGGCGTCGCGGTGGTCGTCGACCTGGGGCAGGAAGTCGAACACCACCAGGCGGGCGGGGGCGTGCTCGCCGCTGACGATCATCTCGACCGCGTCGTCGACGTAGTCGATGCTCGACGCGACGAGGGACGGTTCGGTCTCCGCGACGATCGGCTGCAGCTGCGACTGGGGCGCACTGGTCTGCAGCGGCACCGACACGGCGCCGAGCTGCGAGCAGGCGATGTCGACGACGGTGTAGTCGACGCTGGTGAACCCGAGGATGGCCACGCGGTCACCGGGGCGCACGGGGTCGTCGCGCAGCGCGGCGGCGAACTGCTGCACGCGCGTCCACAGCTGTCCGTAGCTGACGGTGTCGAACCGGGGTTGCAACGCCGCGACGGTGCGACCGTCGGCCGAGACGAACTCGACGGCCCGCTGTCCGACGGCGGGCCGGTCGGCGTAGCCCTCCATGACGGTGCGCACGACGTCGGGCAGCCTCAGGTCGGGGTTCCCGGCCGCTTCGCTGACGGCGGTGTCGGGTTTGGCGGCGGCGAATTGTTCGTCGTCGGAGTACAGGTCGGCGATGCGGCGCTCGAGGCGCGCTTCGCGAGTATCAGTCGACATGATTCATCCCTACGTACATGACTTCTGGAGCTGTTGGCCGGGGCCTCGTTGCCCCTCTACCCTCCCGCAACGTTAGCAAAACTAAAGATATGCCCATATCTCTGACCTGGTAATTCACTGTGAGGGAGGCCACGCCTGGCCCGTTTGTTATGGTGGCTAAATAATCCCGACCGAGAGGATCCGACGATGACACGGACCGATGACGACACCTGGGACCTGGCTACCAGCGTCGGGACGACGGCGACGATGGTCGCGGCGGCCCGAGCGATCGCCACGAATGACGGCGCGATCGACGACCCGTTCGCCGAACCCTTGGTGCGCGCGGTCGGTGTGGACTTCCTCACTCGGTGGGCGACCGGCGAGCTGACCGCGTCCGACGTCGACGACGAGGGCACCCCGTGGGGCCTCTCGCAGATGCCCGCCGCAATGGCCGCCCGCACGCGCTACTTCGACCAGTTCTTCTCCGACGCCGCCGCGGCCGGCATCAGGCAAGCCGTGATCCTGGCCTCCGGCCTCGACGCCCGCGCCTACCGCCTCGACTGGCCCCCGGGCATGACGGTCTACGAGATCGACCAGCCCGAGGTCATCGAATTCAAGACGACGACGCTGGCCGGCCTCGGCGCCCAGCCCAAGGCCGAGCTGCGCACGGTCGCGATCGACCTGCGCGAGGACTGGCCGACGGCGCTCGTCGCGGCGGGCTTCGACCCCGCGCAACCCTCGGCGTGGATCGCCGAGGGGTTGTACGGCTACCTCCCGCCGGAGGCCCAGGACCGGTTGCTCGACGCCGTGACCGCGCTCGGCGCGTCCGGCACCCGCCTCGGCAGCGAAGCCGTGCCGAACACCTCGGACATGGATCCCGAGGAATCGCGCCAGCGCATGCGCGAGGCGACCGCCAAGTGGCGCGAGCACGGCTTCGACCTGGACTTCACCGAGCTCGGCTACGAGGGCGAACGCCACGACGTCGGCGAGTACCTCGGCGCGCGCGGCTGGACGTCGGTCGCGACGCCGATGGCCGATCTGTTGGCCAGCAACGGGTTCGACCCCATCCCGGAGACCGATGACGCCCGGCAGACGATGAACGGCGTCACCTACTTCACGTCGACCCTGGGCTGACGCGGCCCGGCAGTGAGCATGCCGTTGTGGGCGCTCACTGCGTGTTCGACACCAGGGTCGTGGATCGAGCGCTCGGGCCCGAACGCACAGCCGTGGTGTGCGACGCGCTCGTAGTCGCGTGTGGGCATGCTCTTGGGGAGAGGTCAGACCGGCGAGCGCGCGGCTTCCATCTCCAGTTCGGCGTGGTAGGCGCCCTCGCCGCGGCCGAGGGAGAACGCCGCGGCCGTCATCGCGGCCACCGCGAGGACCAGCGCGATCAGCTCGGCGCCGCTGACGTCGAGTGCCTCGCCAAGCAGGACGGCGCCGAGGATCACGGCGACGACGGGTTCGAGCACGAGCATCGTGGGCACCGACGTCTGCAGCGCGCCGGCGTGGAACGCGGACTGCTGCAGCAGCGTGGCGACGACGCCCAGGACGATCAGCGCGTAGGGCGCCGGGGTGGCCAGCAAGCCGAGCGCACCGCGCTGGTTCAGCAGGTGCATGACGACCTTGGTCACCACGGCGACCACGCCGAACAACACGCCGACGCCGACGGCGAAGAGCACGGCCCGCGGTGAGCCGCTCAGCCGTCGGGCGATCACGACGAACGCGACGATCGCCACCCCGCAGCCGGCCATGACGAGCACCGACACCGTCGTCGAGGCGGGGCGGTCGGGCGGACCGGGACGCGCCAGCAGGACGAACAGCGCCAACGCGAGGGTGAGCAGACCGGCCCACAACCATTCCCGACGGGTGACGCGGCGGCCGGAGAGCTTCGCGCTCAGCGGCAGCGCGAACAGCAGCGCCGACACCAGCAGCGGTTGCACCAGGATGAGCGATCCCTTGACCAGGGCGAGCGCCTGAAAGACGTAGCCGGCGACGGCCGCGCCGGTCCCAGCCCACCAAATCCGCCGCCGCAGCAGCGTGACGAACATGCGCGTGCTGACGCTCTGATCCGACGGCACGTCCATGGTGGCGCGCTGCCGGACGACGATGCCGACGGCCATGCACACGGCCGAACAGAGCGCGAACAGGACCGTCAGTCCGTGGCCCAACACCGTCCCGTGCACCCTTCGTCGGTCTGGGAACCCCCTCACCCCTACACCGTAGAGGTGTCGCTAGCGCGCTTCGACCCCAGCGGGCCGCTCGTCGTGCACGCGCGACGGCGGGTCGATGCGATCGCCCACCCTGGCGACCACGGTGTCGACCCGGTCGACGGCGGCGTCGCACAGGTGGCGCACCCGCTCCCCCGCGGTGTCCACGTCGTCGGCCGCGCTCAAGAGGTAGGAGCGGACGTTGATCCGGAAGCGATCGGCGGCGTCTCTGACGCGACGGCGCAGCCGCTCGTCGACCTCGAGGGTGAGGTAGGGCAGTACTCGAATGGCCATCCTGTGATGCTCCTCGCGTCCGCGGACGTCGCCCGTCGGCACCAGGTTAGCGAACGCGGTCAGATGATGGCGGGCATGCTCTCCCAGCCGCGGATGGTCGACGTCGTCGAGAACACCGCGCTCGCCAGGTCGACCTCCCACTCGGGGAAGCGCTTGAGGATCTCCTCCAGTGCGACGCGGCCTTCGAGGCGCGCCAGGGAGGAACCGAGGCAGTAGTGGGCGCCGACGCTGAAGCCGAGGTGCGCCCGCTGCTCGCGGTGGATGTCGAACACGTCGCCGTCGGGCGGGAACTGGCGGTGGTCGCGGTTGGCCGCGCCGATGAGCATCATCATGATGGCGCCCTGCGGCACGGTCTGCCCGTGGATCTCGACGTCGCGGGTGACGTAGCGCGCCACGTGGGGAGCCGGCGGCTCGAAGCGGACCAGTTCCTCCACCGCGCGCGGGATCAGGGTCGGGTCGTCGACGAGCTGACGCCGTTGGTCGGGGTGTTCGGCCAGCACCTTCGCCGCCCAGCCGATGAGCCGGGTCGTGGTGTCGTTGCCCGCTCCCGCGACCACGTTGAGATAGATGAGGAGTTCGTCGCGGGTCAGCCTGCGGGTGGTGCCGGTCTCGTCGGCGAATTCGACGTTGAGCAACTCGGTCATGATGTCGTCGGACGGGTTGTCGACGCGCCAGTCGATGTAGTCGGCGAAGATGTCGCCGGACACCAGTCCCTCCTCGGCGGCCTTCATCGGCTTGCCCGCCTCGGTCTTCATCTGGCCGGTGACGTGGTCGCGCACCGCCACCTGGTCGGCCTCGGGGATGCCGATGAGCGCGCTGATGGTCTTCATCGGCATGACGGCGCCGAAGTCGGCGACGAAGTCGAACCGGCCCGCGCCCACCACGGCGTCCAGGCTCTCCACGCAGTAGTCGCGGATGCGCTGTTCGAGGAGCGCGATCTTGCGCGGGGTGAACATCCGGGCCAACAGCTTGCGGTGGATGTCGTGGATCGGCGGGTCCTCGAAGATCAGCACGCCGGACGGGATCGGGAAGTCGGCCCGGATGAGTTCGAGGATCGCGCCCTTCGCCGAGCTGAAGGTGCCGTGGTCGACGATGCCGCGGTTGACGTCCTCGTAGCGGCTCACCGCATAGAAGTCGTGCTGGGCGTTGTAGTAGAGCGGCGCCTCCTCGCGCAGTCGCGCGAACACGGGGTACGGGTCGGCGTTGATGCCGACGTCGTACGGGTCGAAGTAGACGTCGGCGTTCGTACCGGGGTTAGCTGCCTCGAGGGTCATGGGGGCCCGCCTCTCCGGGGCTGGGAGTAACTTACTCGCGTAAGTTACACGGCTAGACGAGACGCGTCGAGCAACCCCGCACTCAGGTCGACGCGCGTTCGATCAGCCGCGCGACGTTCGCACTGCTCGGCTCCCGCACCGACGGATAGCCCAGCTCGGTCATCATCGCCGCGACGGAGACGTCGACGATCGTCTCGGCGTCGAACGCCACCGACGTCAGCGGCGGCGCACTCACCGCACCGAGTGTCGTGGCGTCGACACCCATGACGGCGAGGTCCTCCGGGCACCGCAACCCAGCTCGGCGGATGCCGTGCAGACAGACCAGCGCCACCTCGTCGCTCAGTGCGCACACCGCCGTCACCCCGTCGGCGGTCCAGCCGGCGACGACCTCGGCGGCGTCGGTGCCGTCCATCGCCACCGATCCGACGGCGACGTCGGGCAATCCGCGCGCGGCGGCCGCGACCCGCACGCCCTCCAGCCAGTACTCACCGAGCGGACGCAGCCGCTCGGCGTCGGAGAACGCGAACGCCAACCGCCGGTGCCCGCGTGCGACGAGGTGCTCCACCCGCATCTCGCCGATCGTCAGGTGCAGCGACCCCATCGCATGCAGTTGCGCACTGCCCAGGTGGATCTGCGGGATGCGCGCCTGCGTCACCGCGTCGAGCGCGGGTCCGCTGAGGGGGAAGACGCTCGTCACCGCGATGGGGTTCAGGTTGGCCACCGCGTCCACGACGTTGCGGCCGTCGTCGGTCTCGAACTGCAGCGACAACACGACGCCGTGCCGGGCCAGCGCCGTGGTCAACCTGCTGCCGACCTCGAGTAGCAACTCTCCCAACGAGATTCGCGGCACCACGTACAGCACCACGCCGCTGCCGCCGGACGCGAGATTCCGCGCCGCGAGGTTGGGCCGGTACCCCAGTTCCTGGGCCGCCGCGCGCACCGCCGCCTTGGTCTGCGCGGAGATGGTCTGCCCAGCCACGTCATTGAGGACGTAGGTGACCGTCGCCGTCGAGACCTTGGCCAGCCGGGCCACGTCGGCCTTCGTCGGCCTGGCCGGACCCCGCACGCTCATCGGCCCATCGTGGCACGTCGGGGGCGGTCCGCGCACGATGCCTACATGGGATAGGCGGTCCCTATGGCACCGATCGGACATCGCCATTGGACCACCGCGGCCTCGACGATGGACGATCGTGGTACCGGCGTCGGTCGCCGGAGCGGCGAAAGCCGTTGACGCGCAAGGGGAGCCCGTGAACACCAAGGTCCGTACCGATCTCGTCCTGTCCAGCCTGGCCGTCACCCACGAGGTCACGGCCCCCTTCGACCACGTCGACATCGCGGACTGGCTGAAGACACTCCCGGACCACGAATACCAGCGGTGCGCGCCGGGCGATCACAAGGCCTGCGGCTATACGACCGACGACGACGGCACCCCCATGTCGATCAACGTGGAGATGATCGGGACGAGCCTGGTGGTCCAGCAGTACCGGTTCGAGGTCGCCGAGCGGCATCACTGCCACATGGTGTCGATCTCGGACGTGTTGACTCCGAGCGGCTGGACGACCCAGCAGGTCATCTGGGACCTGTTGATGGAACCCCTCGACGACGGGCGCTGCCGCTACACGAACACCGTGACGTCCCACCCCACCGAACGATTCCTGGAGTTCATCGCCCAGCAGGGCCAGACGTTCGAGGAGGCCGCGGCGGCCCGACAGGACGCGTCGGGTCGGCACAACCGGGTGGAGACGCCACTGTTCGCCGAGAGCATCGCCCGCGCTGCCAGGGCGGCCGCGGCGGCGTGAGATTGCCTTTCGGCGGCGTGAAATTGCCTTTCGGCGACGCTCCGTCATTCTGGTGTTCGTGGAACTGCGCGCACTCGAGTACTTCGTCGCCGTCGCCGAGGAGGAATCCTTCACCCGTGCCGCGGTCAGGTGCCACGTCACCCAACCGTCGATAAGTCAGCAGATCCAGTCACTCGAGCGCGAACTCGGCGAGCAACTCTTCGAACGCCTCCCCCGTGGCATCCGGCTGTCGCCGGGAGGTCGGGTGCTCCTCGAACACGCCAAGCGGGCACTCGAGGCCGCCGCCGAGGCCAAGTCGGAGTTCTCCGCACGTGCAGGCCTGGTCACCGGCGAGCTGAATCTCGGTACCGTCAGCGGCGTCGAACGCACCGTCGTCCCCGTCGTTCTGGGTGAATTGCACGCCAGGTTCCCCGGGGTAAAGGTCACGCTGGCGGAGGACACCAGCGCCCCGCTCCTCAACCTGGTCCTCCAGGGACGGCTCGACGCGGCCGTCATCGCGCGCCCGCTCGACGAGCTGCCCGCCCAGGTTGGCTCCGCCACCTTGCTGTCCGATCGGCTGATGGCCGTCTTCGACGACGAGCGATTCTCCTTCGACGGGCCGACGATCCCGCTGCTCGCTCTCGACGGCGTCCCGGTCATCAGTTACGCACCGTCCAGCGGACTGCGTCCAATCCTGCAGTGCGCGTTCGAGTCCGGCGGTCTGGCGCTGCACGTCGACTACGCCGTCAACGACACCCGGTTGCAGGTGGCGCTGGCGCGCCAGGGAGTCGGGGTTGCCGTGTGCGCCGGTTCAGACCCCGCGCTGCTGGACGCCACGGACCTCGTCGCACGGCCCCTCGAACCGGAGGTGCGGTACGACAAGATCCTCGTCTGGCGCACCGACCAGACGCCGCGAGCGGCGTTGCGCGCCTTTCTGCGACTGTGGAGCGACGCGTTCGTCGACGGTCGCGGCCAGTCCAACGGCGCGGGTCGCAGCGAAATCCCTCGCCAGTGAGGGGGACGGCACGATGCCTCGGCTGCCGGGTGTGGCCTGGCCCCGCGGCGGGAATCACCCAGGCATGACCGCTCTGCTCGAGGTGCCCCGCCAGGTCGCC
This sequence comes from Mycolicibacterium madagascariense, assembly GCF_010729665.1. Taxonomy (NCBI): domain Bacteria; kingdom Bacillati; phylum Actinomycetota; class Actinomycetes; order Mycobacteriales; family Mycobacteriaceae; genus Mycobacterium; species Mycolicibacterium madagascariense. The sequence goes on from NZ_AP022610.1 coordinate 5,511,356, forward strand.
GAATCCGCGCTGTCGGTGTTCGGCGTGCGCACCGGGACCGAGGAACCCCCGTACACCGCCACCCCGCTCGGCGACGGCGTCGAGATCCGGGAGTACCGCGAACGCATCGCCGCGGAGACGACGGTGACGGCCGGGGAGGATGCCGCGCGCAGCACCGGCTTCCGGCGACTGGCCGGTTACATCTTCGGCTCCAACCGGGGCAGCGCGAAGATCGCGATGACGGCTCCGGTCGCCCAGGCGCCAGACCCCAAGGGCGACTGGGTGATTCGGTTCTACATGCCGTCGAAGTGGGCGATGGGCGAGCTACCCACCCCCAACGACGACCGGGTCCGGCTGGTCACGGTGCCCGCCGAGACGGTCGCGGTGCTGCGGTTCAGCGGGGACCGTAGCGCGCAGGCCGTCGCCGAGCGCACAGAGCAGATACGAAAGGTGTTGCGCGACAAGGGCTTCGACGCAACGGGCGAGGCCGTCGCGTGGTTCTACGATCCGCCGTGGACGCTGCCGTTCCTGCGGCGCAACGAGGTGGCGATCGCGCTCACTGCAGCGCCGCGAGATTCTCCACGGACCGTTTGACGTCCCCCTTGATGACCCGCGCGACGAGCGCGCCGACCGGCCCGTTGAGGACCGAACCGCTGAGATCCGCCACCAGGTGGAACACGGTGCCGGGGTGGTCGTCGGAGATGTCGGTCCGCAGCGAGATCTGCACGCCGCCGAAGCCCTTCCCGCACATCTCGATGCGGTGCGGCTCGTCGTAGTTGGTGACCTCCCAGTGGATGGTGTTGCGGAAGCCCTTGACCTTGATGAGCGAGGACACCTTGGTGCCCTTCTCGATGACGTCGGGCACGGCGCTGCGCCACCCACCGAAGATCGTCAGCCACTCGTCGAAGCGCCCGAGGTCCGACGCCAGCTTCCACGCCTTGTCGGGGCTGAGCTGCGAGGTGACGGAGACGTCAACGTTGGCCATGCCCGCATCTCTACCCAATGCGTCCGCCGGGCAACCACCCTCGGGTCACGGCGCCGGCGTGGCGCCCAGCAGCCGGATCAGGTCGGGCTTCATGGCCTGCAGCTGCGCACCCCAGTAACCCCAGCTGTGCGTGCCGTCCGGCGGGAAGTTGAATACGGCGTTGCGGCCGCCGAGCGCCAGGTACTGCTTCTGGAACTCCTTGTTGGTGTTGATCGTGATGTTCTCCAGGAACTGCGCGCTGTACTGCACGCCGAAGTCGCCGGGGGTGTCTAGGTCCGAGGTGACGCCGTTGCCGCAGTAGATCCACAGCGCGGTGTTGTTGGCGACCAGGGTCGGCAGGTTGACCATCGGGTCGTTGCGCCGCCACGCCGGGTCGCTCGACACGCCCCACATGTCGGTGGCGTTGTAGCCGCCGGCGTCCTTCATGGCGAACCCGATCATCGTCGGCCACAGCCCCTGGGACGGGTTGAGGAAGCCCGACAGCGAGCCGGCGAACACGAACTGCGACGGGTAGTACGCGGCGAGGTTCAGTGCGGCGCCACCGGACATCGACAGTCCCACCACCGCGTTGCCCGTCGGCGCGACGCCCTTGTTGGCGGCCAGATAGGCGGGTAGCTCCTGGGTCAGGAACGTCTCCCACTTGTAGGTCGACGTGCCGGCGCTGCCGACCGCGGGCCGGTACCAGTCGGTATAGAAGCTGGATTGTCCCCCGACGGGCATCACGACCGACAACCCGGAGTGGAAGAACCATTCGAAGGCGGCGGTGTTGATGTCCCAGCCGCTGGCGTCGTCCTGCGCGCGCAACCCGTCGAGCAGGTACACGGCGTGGGGTCCGCCGCCCTGGAACTCGACCAGGATGTTGCGACCCATCGATGGCGAGGGCACCTGGAGCTGTTCGACGGGCAGGCCGTCGCGCGAATAGGCCGCCGCCGTCGGCGTCAGCCCGAGCGTGCCGAGCAGTCCGGGCAGCAGCGCGACGACGACCATCACCGCGGCCCACCGTCGGCCCCACCGATCCCCATTGCTCCTCGGCATCACGGCTGGTCTCCATCCCTCGCTCATCCCGTCCCCGGCAAGCTAACAGCGCACGCGAACCCCACCCCGCCGCCCACGCGCGGCGTAATCGGCTTGTGATCAAGACGTTTCGACGCCCGCGACACGCCGACGCGTCGGGTGGACCCCCTCGGCGGCCGACGCCGTATACGCCGATAACCTGTGAATTGACCCATAAGTCAAGCGCCGGACCCGTGAGCACGGCACACTCATCGCAAACAGAGAAGGAGCATGTCCATGTCAGACACTGGATCGTCCCTCCCGTCGACCCGCGGACGGGCCGTGCGCCGCATCGCAGGCGGCGCGTTCCTCGCCGGCGGACTGCTTGGCACCACGCTGCTCGGCACGCTGCCGTCGGCCTTCGCCAACCAGGATCCTTCGCAGGCTCCCCCCAACTGCACGGCGGCCGATCTCGAGGGCGTCCGCGCCGGGGTGTCCGCCTCGACGTCGGCGTACCTGTTCACCCACCCCGACTTCAACTTCTTCGTCACCAGCCTGAAGGGGCTGCCGCGCGACCAGGTGACCAAGCAGATGCAGGACTACCTCAACCAGCATCCCGACACCAAGGCCGACATCACCGGCATCCGCCAGCCCCTGGTGGACATCAAGAACAGATGCGGCGGAGCGCCCTAGCCCCCGCCGGCCAGCAGGCCGACGGTCCGCCACCACACCACCGCGGCGAACAGCACCAGCACGGCCACCGAGAACGCGGTCTGCACCAGCGTGCGGTTCGCTCGCGGGGTGGACGCGAACACGGCGCCCACCGCCGCGCCGGTCAGCAGCCCGCCGACGTGGCCCTGCCAGCTGATCCCCGGCACGACGAACGTGATGCCCAGGTTGATCACGATGAGCCCGATGATCCAGCGGACGTCGAAGTTCAGCCGCCGGGCCAGCGCGAACGTCGCTCCGAAGAGTCCGAAGATGGCACCCGAGGCGCCGAGGGTGCCGCTGTTCGGCGCGGTGAGCACGTACACCAGCACTGATCCGCCGAGCGCGCTCAACGCGTAGAGGGCGACGTACCGGGTGCGGCCCAGCCACCGCTCCAGGGCGGGGCCGATCACCCACAGCGCCCACATGTTGAACAGGATGTGGGTGACGCCGTCGTGCAGGAAGGCCGACGTGATCAGCCGGTAGTACTCGCCGTAGTACGCCGTCCCGGCCGGCCAGAGGATGAGCTCGCGCTGCAACCCCGGTACCGCCTTCTGCAGCACGAACATCACCACGTTCGCCGCGATCAGCACGTACGTCGCCAACGGTGCGTGCACCGGCCGGCCGCCGAACGGGGTCCTGGGCCGTCGGACGGACCTGGCGCCCTCGCCCACGCAGTCCGGGCACTGGTGGCCGACGGCGGCCGAGCGCATGCACTCGGGGCAGATGGACCGCTGGCAGCGGGTGCAGCTGACATACGTGCCCCGGTCGGGGTGGCGGTAGCACGCAGGCGGAGCTGTGGGGTAGCTGGAAGTGCTCACGACCACCAGTGTTCCAGCCCCGCCGGGACCTAGAACCGCCAGAGCGCTTCCTGGGTGGTGTTCGCAACCAGGGCGCCGGACCGGTCGTACATCGCGCCGACCACCAGACCGCGGGCGTCGCTGTTGTTCAGCCGCGTGACCTCGTAGCGGTGCCAGTCGTGCGGGACGAACGGCCGGTGGAACCACACCGCGTGGTCGAGGCTGGCGGCGACGCCGACGCCGGGGTCGTGCGGGGCGCCTGCCGGCCGCGCCACGGGCACCGGCCCGAAGTCCGACATGAAGGTCAGCGCACACGCCCGCAGCAGCGGGTCGTCCTCGATGCGGCGCCTGGTCCTGATCCAGAACGGCGGCACGACGAACGGTGAGTCGTCGGTGGGCCGCGCCCGGAACTCGAACAGCCCGTCGAACCCGAGGTCGGGCTCCTTGGGCACCGCGTCGTCGAAGGAGATTCCGGGCGGGGTGCTCGGATGCCAGTCGGCGCCCGACTCGGGCCGGTGGAACGACGCGATCATCTCCAGGATGGTCTGACCGTTCTGCACGGCGGTGACCTGCCGGGTGTCGAACGAGCGGCCGTCGCGCGTGCGGACGACGTCGAATTCCACGTCGACGCCGTACTGCCCGCCGCGGACGAAGTACAGGTGCAGCGACTGCGGATGCTTGTCCGGCTCGACCGTCGCGCCCGCCGCCCCCAGCGCCTGCGCCGCGATCAGCCCGCCGAACAGCCGGCGGTTGGGACCCGCCGCGGGTTGCGGCGCGACGAAGGCGTCACCGTCGCGCCGGAAGTCCAGCATCCGCGCGACCCAGCTCGGCTTCTCGGACTTGACACCTGTCATCGGTGGGCCAGCGTAGCGGCCCGCCCGTCACCGGCCGTCGCCCACGTAGCGATCGACCCCGACCACGTAGAGCGCCACCACCGCCAGCGGCGCGATCAGCGGCACCCACGGCAGGCTCAGCGGCACGGTCGCCCCCACCACGGCGATGGCCGAGAAGCCAAGGGCGCCAAGCATCGTCGGCACCGTGAGGACGGCCGCGGCGTCACCGGTGCTCGCGTACCGCAGCATCAGGTAGACCAGCGCCGACATCCCGGCCAACGCCGCCAGCACCGGGGAGGGGGCCGACAGCGCCAGCGCCCCGGCCGTGGCGAGCACCCCCACGGCGGCCGCGCCGCGGAACGCCACACCCGCCAGCACCGCCAGCAGCGCCACCCCCGCGGCGAGGAGCGCGGGGCCGCTGCTCTGCACGGCGCCCGCGGCCACCATCAGCAGGCCGAACGCCAGGGACAGCACCCGCACCGCGTCACCTCCCCGCCCGAGCGCCCGGCCTGGTGCGGCGGCGACGCGGCACCAGACCCATGACCTGGTCCAGGGTGCCCGCCTCGGACCAGACCACGACGTCGACGCCGATCGTGCGCATGTCGCGGTACATGAACGACCGCTGCATCGACCACATCCGGCCCACCAGCGGATCGGCCAGGTCGGCGAACGGCGCACCGTCGAGGACGTCGACCGCCACGACGACGTGACCCCGACGGCACAGGTCGATCAGCGCCAGGGCGAAGTCGGTGTCCAGCAGCGTCGAGAACGCGACGACCACGGCCCCGGGCGGGACGGCCGGGCGGGGAGCCAGGGTGCCCGTCGTGGTCTCGTGCTCGTCGCCCGCCCCGAGGACCGCGTCGAGGACGCGGTAGAACTGCCGGCGTCCGATGTCGGCGCCCAACCACCGGGGCGATCCGCCGAGCGCGACGACGCCCGCCCGGTCGCCGTTGCGCAGGGCGCTCTGCACCACCTGTACCGCGCCGCGCACCGTGCGTTCGGTCGCCTCGGTCGCGGGACCGGGCGGCTGGTCGTAGGTGTCGACGACCACGACGACGTCGGCCGCCCGTTCGCTGAGCCGCTCGGTGACGTGCAGGCTGCCGCGGCGCGCGCTGACCGGCCAGTTGACGGTGCGCAACTGGTCACCCGGCACGTAGGAGCGGATCCCGCCGTACTCGACGCCGCGGCCGACGTGTCGGGTCAGATGCGTGCCGAGACGGTCGAGCAACTCGGTGCGCGGCAGCGCCGTGGCCCGTGCCGGCGCGACGGGAAAGACGAAGACGTCGGCCGCGGCGACGTGGCCCGCGGCCGTGCCGGTGAGCAGCCCGCCCCGCCCGGCGACCCGCAGCCCTGCGACCAGCGGATAGCGACCCCAGCGCGGCGCGGTCAACGCGATCTCGATCCGACCCGCCGCGTCCCTGGTCGCCTCGAGCTGAGCGCCGGCGGCCGTGGTGATCGTCAGGTCGACCGGCGTGCCGTCGTCGGTCGTCGCCCACACCACCAGGTGCGCCTCCTCGCCCTCGAAGCAGCGCACCAGCGCGGGCTCGGCATGCACCTGAACGTTCGGCACCGGCCGCTGCCATGGCAACGACATCAGCGCGCCCAGCAGCGGTGCGGCGAAGACCGTCAGCTGCCAGCGCCCGAGCAGCGCCGCGCCGAGGGCCACGGCCACGCACGTCGCCAGTGACAGCGCGAGTGCCGAAGCGCGCCAACGCATCTCGACGTCGGTGTGGCGAGCCTCGATCACGTCGCACCGCGCGTGCGCGGCACCGGGAGTCGACGCAGCAGCTCCTCCACGACGTCGGTGGTGCGGACCTGTCTGACCCACATCTCCGGGCGCAGGCTGACGCGGTGCGCCATGGCCGGCACCGCCAGTGCCTTGACGTCCTCGGGTATGACGTAGTCACGACCGGCGAGAAGCGCTCGCGCCCTTGCCATTTGGACCAGGTCGAGCTCGGCGCGCGGGCTGGCGCCGACCGCGACCTGGGGGTGCTGACGGCTGGCGACGGCCAGGGCCACGACGTACTGCAGCACATCCTCGTGCACGGTCACCTGCTCGACGGCCTCCCGCATGGCCAGCAGTTCGGCCGAATCGACCACCCGGGCGACGGTCGGCTCGGCCGAGCCACGGTCCAGCCGACGCCGCAGCATCGCCGCCTCGTCGCGTTCGGACAGGTAGCGCAGGTCGAGGCGGACGGTGAAGCGATCGAGCTGCGCTTCGGGCAGCGGATAGGTGCCCTCGTACTCGATCGGGTTGTCGGTCGCCAGCACGATGAACGGTTCCGGCAGCCGGTGGGTGATGCCGTCGACGCTCACCTGCCGCTCGGCCATGGCCTCCAGCAGCGCGGCCTGGGTCTTGGGCGGCGTGCGGTTGATCTCGTCGGCGAGGAGCAGATTGCTGAAGATGGGACCCCTGCGGAATTCGAACCGGCCCGACTGCATGTCGTAGATCGTCGAGCCGAGGAGGTCGGCGGGCAGCAGATCGGGCGTGAACTGCACGCGGGTGAACTCCAGCCCGAGCGCCGCGGCGAAGCACCGGGCGATCAGCGTCTTGCCGAGGCCGGGCAGATCTTCGATGAGCACGTGCCCGCCGGCCAGCAGCGCGGTCATGATCAGCACCAGCGCGGGGCGCCGGCCCACGACCACCTGCTGGATCTCGTCGAGCACGGCCTCGCAATGGGCGGCGGTCGTCGTGACGGGCAGGCTCATATGGCCTCCAAACGCTGCAGCACCTCGGCGAGCACCTCTCGTCCTGGACCCGGTTCCCCGGCACCGGTGGGCGAAACGTCGTCCGGGTCGACCCACTGCCACAGCCGCTCCCCGAACAGCGCGAGTGCGGTGGCGTGAAAGACCCTCGGATCCTTGCCCTTTCGTCGTCCGGTCGCGAGCTCGAACTGCCGCGCCAGCATGGGCCGCAGATACTTGTCCCAGTCCGATCGGGTCGAGTCCGCACGGGCGATCAGGATCTCGGTCTTCGACAGCCACCGTCGCAGCGACTCGGCCGGGTCACGGGCGCGGGAGTCGTCGATCGACGACGCGGCCGCGCGCACCAGGAACCAGCGCGCGACGAGCAGGACGGTCGCCGCCGCGACCGCTCCCAGCCACAGCGCGACGCGGCGGTCGGGGTTCGCCAGCGCCAGCAGCTGACAGCCGAGCACGGCAACGATGGCGACGATGGCGAGCTTCTTCACGTCCGGCTCCTCAGCTCGTCGAGCACCTGGGTGAGGACCGCGACCGCTTCGTCACGGTGCCCCTCGTTCATCACGTGCGGACTGAACCGCGCCTCGTCGAACAGCTCGACGAGCTGGGTGGCGCTGTCCGGTGCGAGGGCCTGGTGCTCGACGGCGCGGGCCAGCACCTCCGACGCGGTGTCGAAGTCGCGCGGGGCCGCGTCGGGCAGCAGCGCCAGTTGGCGTTCCATGGCGGCGTAGCACGCGATGATCGCCTTGCGCGGCTCGCGGCTGGGATCCTCGACCTCGGCGAGACCGACCTCCGCCGCACGCACGAGGGACTCCGAGCCCGTCTCCACGCGCGGTGCGGCGTCGTCGGCGGGCGCGCCGAGCGGCGACCCCTGGGTCCGACGGCGGCGGCTCGACCCGACGACGGTGCCGACCACGATGACGCCGAGGAAGACCACCGTCGCGCCGAAGAAGTAGCCGAGCAGGTTCGCATGGGACGGTTCCGCCTGCGGCGCGGGCGGGGGCGGCGCTGCCGGGGGGCTGGCCGGGCTCGTCGCCGTGGGCGCGGCCGGAACGGGACCGCTCGACGGCGAGGACGGTCCGCCGGCCAGCTTGCCGAGCAGCATCGTCAGCAGCAGCCAGCCGAGGATCAGCGCGAAGGCGATCAGCGCGACCCGCCACGTCGGTCGGCCACCACCGGCTTCGCGCAGCCAGTCCGACGCGCCCGCCGGACGGGGCGGGGCTGACGTGCGGTGGCGTAGGCGGGCGATCACGGCCACGGCGATGACGGCCACCGCACCGACGAGCAGAACGACCACGACGGCGAGCGCGACGGGGTGCTGGCCCGGTTGCGTGCGCTGGGGCGGCTCGGCACCGGGGACGTATCCGCGCAGCGCGACCGTGGCCACGACCAGCAGCGCGACCACGACGGTCACGGGAGCGATGCTGCGTGTCCTCCCCCGAGGCTGCACGTGGCCGACGCTACGCGCCCCGACGGGTCAGGCGAGGTGTTGGGCGAAGAACGTCATAATGCGGTGCCAGGCGTCCTCGGCCTCGGGTTCGGAGTAGGCCAGTCCCGCGATGCCCTCGACCAGCCGCAGCGGCCCCGGCATCCCGAAGTCGTTCATGAACGAATGGCCGACGCCGGGGTACTCCTTGACGTCGTGCGGCACCCCGCCCTCGGTCAGCACCCGCTCGACCCGATCCGCGGCACCGCGCAGCATCCAGTCCCTGCCGCCGTAGCTCGCGACCACCGGGCACGCGTGCCGCAGCGGTTCGTAGAGCGAATCGTCGTTCAGCACACCGTAATTCGGGGCGACCGCGTCGAAGGACCCGCGCGGGGCGAGCAGCAGGCAGAAGCCCCCGCCCATGCAGAACCCGACCGCGCCGACCTTGCCGGTGCACCGCGGATCGGCGACGAGGTGGTCGCGCGCCGCGACGAGGTCGTTGACGGCGACGCCCGCGCCGGTCGACAGTGCGCGCAGGGTGCTGACGACGCACTTCGGCCGGAAGCCCCGGCGGAACAGTGCCGGGGTCAGCGCCAGATAGCCTGCCGACGCCAGGCGGTCGGTGATCCGCCTGACGTCGCCCGTCAGCCCGAGAGCATCGTGGACCACGACGACGCCGGGCCACGGCCCATCGCCGTCGGGCACCGCGAGATAGCCGGGCAGCGGTCCGGCTGGGGCGGGAAAGGTGATGTCGGACATGGCTATTCGGCTCCCACCACGGCTACCGCGAAACCGTCCCAGCCCTTGGTGCCGACCGTTTGGATCGCGGCGGTCTCCAGTCGCGGATGGGCGCCCATCATCGCGAACATCTCCTTGACCGCGGTCGCCTGCTCGTCGTCGGGCGCCGGGTCGAGCACGCGGCCCATCCTCGCGATGTTGTCGACGACGACGACCGCGCCGGGCGTCGCGAGCCGCACCGCCCATTCGACGTAGCTCGAGTTGTTCTCCTTGTCGGCGTCGACGAAGAAGAAGTCGAAGCGGTCCCCGCGGTCGGCGAGCACCGGAAGCGAGTCCAGCGCCGCGCCGACCACGATCTCCACCCGATCGCCGACGCCGGCCCGGTCGAGGTTCGCCCTGGCGACGTCCGCATGCGCCTGCGCGAACTCCAGCGTGACCACGCGACCCGCGGGTCCGACCCCGCGCGCCAGGGCGATCGTGCTGTACCCAGCCAGCGTGCCGATCTCGAGGACCCTGGTGGCGCGGGTGCTCCTGGCCAGCAGCGTCAGCAGTTTGGCGTGCTGCGCGGACACCTCGATCTGCGGCATCCCGGCGGCGACGGCCGACTCGCGGGCGGCGGTCAGCGCGGCGTCCTCGGTGTGCAGCAGCCGGGTGAACATGTCGTCGAGGGCACGGGGATCGGGCTCGGCCATGGACTCCACGGTAACGCCGCTCACCTGACGCCTTCCTTCGCGTAGATCACCCGGAGCACGTGTCCGACCTCGGGACCCATCACCAGCTCGGCCAATTCGGTGAACGTCGCGACGAACTCCGTCCCGTGCGGCGGTTCGGCACGACACAGGTGGTGGGCGACCTCGTGCAGGACCACCAACTCGCGCAGCGCCCAGGTGTCCCCGCGGTCGGGCACGGCGATCGCCGCGACCTGCCCGTCGTACTCCCAGTGCGCGGCCGTGACACCGCGACGGCCGCGCACCGCCAGCGGAGGTGCGGTAGGCCAGCGCGTCCGCACCGACGGCAGCGCCAGCACGTCGTCGACGTAGCGCCGCACGGAGTCCACCGAACCGAACCGGGCCTCGGGCGGCAGCGTCAGCTGGGCGCCGAAGAACTCGACCGAACGACCGCGCTCGCCGGCGGCGTCGAACAGCGTCCGCACGAACTGCTCGGCGGCGTAGACCCGGGAGCGCTGAACGTCGCGCGGCATCGGCCGCTACCGGTTCAGGGGGCGGCGCGCACCCGTCAGCTCGGTGCTCGGCCCCAGCCGGGCCCGCCGCCCCGCCCGGTCCCCGGCCCGGCGAGCCGCCGACGAGTACCCCGCCGATGCGCTGGTGGCCCGCCACGTGCCGCGCGCCTTCGACGCCTCGCGGTAGAAGCTCTTCAGCTCGACGTCCTTGTTGCGCAACGCAATCGCCGTACCCGGCTGCTGATCGCGCCCCGTCGTCGCGGCCGCCCTGGCCTCCTCGCGCGCCTCCGCCAGCCGCTGTCCGATGCGCGCTCCGAACGCCAGATGGAAGTTCAGCCGGGCCGTGATGGTGGGCGTCGGGCGGTGCTCACCGGTCGCGATGTACGCGTCCGAGGCCTTGACCATCTGCACCACCAGGCTGGCGTACAGCGCGTGCGTCGCATCGATGTCCTCGGCGAACCCGTAGGCGTACACGAACGTCGAATTCGAGGCGACGTCGCACTTGACGTCGTTCGCGACGGCGATCGCCACGAACAGCTGCACGTAGGTCCGCAGGCCCTTGCTGCCTGCCTCGCCGATCGTGATGGTGCGCTGCACCGGCACCTGCGCGGGGCTGCGCTCCTTGGAGTGCGCCCGCGCGACGGCCAGGTCGATCGACGTCGTGGTCGCCAACCGCTGGGCGGCCGACATGAACGCCTCGGCCTCGTGCGGGTTGTCGGTGTTCTCCGCCTGGCGCAGGAGGGCGGCGATGCGCGCCAACATCTTGTCGTCACTCATGCGCGATCCCGCTCCGCTCGCTGGCCCTTCTCGCTCTCACTCATGGGCCCCACCCTAGGGAACCCCTCCGACTCCTTCCGGCCAGCAACTACCTGCCGACGAAGCCGTCCAGCGCCGTGACGAGTTGCCGAGACAGGGGGGCCTGCTTCGCGTAGTTACCCACGTTGTCGGTCGGGTCGTCGCGCAGCACGTGGTTGACGCCGGTGAGCCGGACGACCGTCAGCGCGGTGTGGGCGAGGGCGTCGAACAGCGGTTGCTCGGCGGGGCACATCGCCTGGGTGTCGGAGTCCGAACAGGTGGCCAGGACCGGCATCCCCGCGGGCAGGCGTGCCGCCAGCGCGAGCGGATCGATCGCGTCGGCCTCGACGACGGCCTTGACGTTGCCAGGATTGAGGATGGCGCCGAGGCCCTCCGGCAGCTTGGCGGGTGCGGTGCCCTTGGTGCGGGCCTCGTCGACGGCCGCCAACCAGGCCTTGATGACGTCGTCGGCCTGCGGTGGCGTCTTGGCGCCGGCCTTCACGTCGGCGGCGACGCTGGACCGCACGCGGTTGGTGATGATGTCGAGGTAGCGGCCGGCGAGTGGTTGCAGCAGTCCGAGCGAGTGGATCTTCGGGGCGTCCGCGGCGGTGTCGGTGGCCAGGGCCATGGCGTGCACGCCGCCCTCCCCGACCGCGTACACCGAGACGTGCGTCCGGTCGGTGCTCGGTTGGGCCGCCAGGTAGCGGACCGCCGCCTTGGCTCCGGTGGTGTAGACGGCGCTGCCGACGTCGGCCGGCCGTGCCGCGTAGGGGCCGAGGCCGGTCTTGCCCGTACCGACCTTGTCGTAGCGCAGCGTCGCAATGCCCTTGCTGGACAGGTACTCCGCGAGTTGCCGCATGTTGCCGATCGGCCCGGCGACGGCGTTGTCGCCGTTGCGGTCGGTGTTCCCGCTCTCGGAGAGCAGGAGCGCGGCGGGGCCCGGCGGGGTGTCCACGTCGTGCCGGTAGGTCCCGTGCACGGTCAGACCGTCGGCGACGAACGTGACGTCATCCTCGACCCAGCCGTGCCGTGGCGCCGCGGCGGTGCTGCTGACGGCGTTGCCCCCGCCGCCCGACCCGCAACCCGCGAGCAGCAGCGCCACGAGAGCCAGCCACAGCCCCCTGCGCACCCTCGTCACAGGTGCACCTCGATCCACGACACCACGTCGTCGAGCACCACGTCGCGTTCGGGTTCGTTGAACACTTCGTGGTAGAGGTCGGGGTACACCTTCAGATTCGCGTCCGCCGAGCCGACGCATTCCACCAGGCGACGGCTGCCGTCGACCGGGATCAGCTTGTCCTGACCCCCGTGCACGACGAGGAGCGGCGCGGTGATCGCGGCGGCGCGCTGCGGCATCGTCGACCCGACCCCGATGAGCGCCTTGGCGATGCCCGCGGGCAACTTGCCCTGGTGCACCAGCGGGTCGGCCCGGTAGGCGGCGACCACCTCGGGATCGCGCGAGACCGCGTCGGTCGGCAGGTTCTCGACCGGCAGCCCCGGCAGGATGCCGCCGAGGACGTTGGCGACGGCAATCATCACCGGGGACACGCCCTCCTGGGCGTACACCGCGGGTCCGGACAGCACCATGGCGGCGTAGTCGTCGGGATGCTCCACGCCGTAGGTGAAGACGACACCGCCGCCCATGCTGTGGCCGAGCACGACGCGCCCCAGGCCGGGATGCGCCGCGGTGGCGATGCCGACCAGGTGGTGGAAGTCGTCGGTGTACTGCGAGATGTTCTGCAGATACACCCGCTTGCCGCCCGACCGGCCGTGTCCGCGCAGGTCCAGCGCATAGGTGAGCAGCCCGGCCGCGCCGAAGCGCTGGGCCACGTGGTGGTAGCGCCCGGCGTGCTCGGCGTATCCGTGACACAGGATCACCACACCGGTCGGGGCGACGTCGGGGGTCCACACGTCGTAGACGATCCGGACGCCTCCGACTCCGTCGAAGCTGTTCTCGCTGCGGGTCGTGGCCATCAGGGGAGACTAGCGGGCGGGCTGGGCGATCTCAGCGCCGAAGGCGCGCTGTTCGCCCTGTGGCCACCCGCTCGGCGCCCCCGCCCCGGAGGAGCGCGCGGACTAGCCGCTCGGGGGGATCACCGGCAGCGTGACGCTCGACGGATGCGCGGCGTCGTGCAGGATCGTCTGTGTCGCAACGACACTGGCGGCACTCTGACCGAACGGCTCGCCGGTGTTCGGGTTCGGGGCGAACTGTGGATAGTCGCTGCTGGAGATCTCCACCCGGATGCGGTCACCGGCGCGGTACAGATAACTGGTCGGCCAGACGTCGATCCGGTACGCGGTCGGCTGGGTCGGCGACGGGGAGCCGCGGTAGGACGTCCGCACGATGCCGTCGTTCAGGTTGACGACCTCGCCATCGGGCTTGACGACGGCCACCTTCGCGGTGAAGTCGGTATCGGGAGCCGACGATCGAGCCCACAGGTCCACCGTCGTGGATCCGGTTACCTCGGTGTCGTGCGGCAGCGGGTCACTGGTGTAGACGAGGACGTCGGAACGCTGCTCGACGGGGGTCTGGTCGTAGGGCCCCTGTGGTCCGGTCAGCGCGCCGCAGCAGGAGTGCCCGCCGAGGCTGGGCGCGGGGAATCGCGGGTCGTAGGTGTACCCGTCGGGGGCGTCCGCCGCGGGCGGGGCGGCGGTGTCCAACCGGCCCTTGCGGTCGGCGATGCCGCCGGGGCCCGAGAGGTAGTACGTCGTCGGGCGGGTTCCCGGCAGCGGCCAGCCCGACGCGGTCTTCCACTGGTTGGCGCCCATCAGGAAGTAGTCGACCCGCGGCGCACCGGTGGCGACGCCGTTGTCCCTCCCCTTGAGGAAGTGGTCGTACCAGTCGAGCATCAGCTCGTTGATGGGGCTGTTCGCGACCGGGCCGATCGCCTTGAGCTGCGGGGCGGGCGTCGACTCCGGCCGACCCCAGTCGACGTGATCCCACGGCCCGATGATCAACCGCTGGTTGGCGCGGGCCGTGGCGTTCGCGGCGTGGGCCACCATGCCGGCGAAGTTCTCGACGCCGCCGGCCAGGAACGCGTCATACCAGCCTTCGAAGTGCATCACGGGCACCGTCACCTTGGGGTAGCGGTCGCGGATGCTGAACTGCTTCCAGAAGTCGTCGCGCGTCGAGTGGCGGATCCAGTCGAAGTACCAGGGCGCCACCGCCGGATCGTTCGGCTGCAGGGGCGGGAGGTCCTTGAACGGGCGGTAGTTCAGCCACCGCGTGGGATCGGCTGTCGCAGCGGCCAATTCGTGCACCGTCGCGGCGTCGTTGCGGTTCTTCGCCGCGGTCGTGGCGATCGTCTCCATGGCCCACGGCAGGACGAACGCCAGCCGGAACTCACCACCCTCGTAGGTCCAGCCGTCGTAGTAGTCCGACGCCGTGTTCGCCGGCACGATGGTGACCAGGTGGGGTGGCGCGGTGACGGCGGCCAGCCACTGCGTCGCACCGACGTAGGACGAGCCGTACATCCCGACCTTGCCGTCGGACCCCGGCAGCGCCGCCGCCCACTCGACGGAGTCGTAGCCGTCGGCCTGGTCGTGGGTGAACTCGCTGAACGTCCCGCCGGACGCGCCCTGACCGCGGATGTCCTGCACGACGACGAGGTAGCAGTGCGAGGCGAACCAGTCCGGCGGCTGATATCGGTCACCGGCCTGGGCGCCGTCCTTGCCGTACTGGGTGCGCATGAGGATCACCGGCACCGCTTCGGAGGTCTTCGGCCGGTAGACGTCGGCCCGCAGGACCGTGCCGTCGCGCATGGTGGCGGGGACGTCGGTCTGCTTGGCGACCGGGCACGGGCCGCGGCCGGGGTCCGGTGGCCAGGGTCGGGCCGCGGTGTTCGTCGACGAGCAGGCGCCGGCGACGAGAGCGACGGCCAGCACCCACGCGGCGATCCGGACCGTAGGCGCGCGCACCCGTTCACGCTAACCCCACGGCGCCCGCCGACCGTCGGGCACGGCCACCCGCCGAAGCTGGGAACGTGCTGGCAAAGCCTGCACCCCGCTAAGGTCGGAGCAATCGCACTGATGGGATGGACGCCTTGGAGCCTCGAATCGCGGCTCACCCTCGGGTGCGCGAGGCCCTGCGCAGCGCCGTCCGCGCGTCGGCTCCCCGTCCCGCCGCGGCCATCCGAGCCGCCGGGGACTTCAATCAAAGCCTTTGGGCCGCAGTGCTTTCCGAGATCCGCTGGGCGTTCACCCCGCCGCGCACGTGGCTGCTCGGCGTGGTGGCCAACCTGTTCCTGGCCGCCGCCTGGCTGGTCGTCCAACCGCTGACCGTCCATGGCCGCCACCAGGATTGGGTCGTCCTGGTCGGCACCTACTTCTCGTCGTTCATCCTGGCCGACGTCACCACGACGAACCTGCTCGGCGCCGATCACTACCGCGTGCTGCAGGCCATCGCCGACGGCACGTCGATGGGCCGCATCCTGCTCGTCAAGAACCTGACCCTGCTGGTGCTCGTCGGCCTGCCGACCCTGGTGGCGGCGGTCGGCATGACACTGTGGTTCGAGAAGGTCTCGCGCCTGACCTACACGATCCCCAACGTCGCGGTGCCGATCGTGTCCTGGATCGGCGTCGGCAACCTCGTCTCGGTGCTGCTCCCGGTCAGCGCCGAACCGATGGTGCGCCGCTGGCGCCAGCGCGGCGACCGACGCCGCATCGCCGGCTGGCTCTCGGCGCTCGTCCTGCCGTACGCGCTGTACTACGTCGCCGATCCGATGGACGGCGTCGGGCACCGCGTCCTCTGGCGGCAGGCGCCCTCGTTGGTCGGCCGGGTGCTCGGCCGCGAATCGAAGAGCTTCGTGCACCTCGGGATCGCGCTCGGGGTGTGGCTCGGCTGTACCGTCCTGGCGCTGCTGTGGGTGCGCCGCCGCGGTCTGCGGATGGGTTGAGGCGCTACTTCGGTGGCATCCTGATGCCGCCGTCGACGCGGACGACCTCGGCGTTCATGTAGGAGTTGGTGATCAGCTCGAGGACCATCGAGGCCAACTCCGCCGGCTTGCCGAGGCGATGCGGGAACAGCACCGACTCCCCGAGCTTGGCCTTGAACGCCTCGGACGCCTCGCCCTCGCCGTAGATCGGGGTGTCGATCAGGCCCGGCGCCACGGTGTTGACCCGGATGCCCACTGCGGACAGATCGCGGGCCACCGGCAGCGTCAGCCCGACGACGCCACCCTTGGACGACGAGTAGGCCGCCTGGCCGATCTGACCGTCGAACGCCGCCACGCTCGTCATGTTGACGATGGCGCCGCGCTCGCCGGTGTCGGTGAACTCGTTGCGGCCCATCGCGGTCGCCGCCAGTCGGATGCAGTCGAACGTGCCCACCAGGTTGATGGCGAGCACCTTCTTGTAGGCGTCGAGATCGTGCGCCGACGAGAACTCGCCGTCCTTGCCGATGGTGCGCTGTGCCCAGCCGATGCCCGCCGAGTTCACCAGTGCGCGCAGCGGACCGAGGTCGGCCGCCGTGTTGACGGCGTCCTCGATCTGGCCGGTGTTGGTGACGTCGACGCTGACGAACACGCCGCCGATCTCGTGGGCCAGTTCCTGACCACGTTCGGCGTTCAGGTCGGCGACGACGACGCGCGCGCCCCTGTCTGCCAGTTGACGTGCGGTGGCCGCGCCGATACCCGACGCGCCACCGGTGACGATTGCGCTAGCTCCGTTGATGTCCACGGCGACAGACTAAGCGTCGCCGGCAACGTCGCGCAGCCGCCCCAGCACCTGAGTCATCCAGCGCTCCAGAGCTCTGCGCTGAGTGGGGCCGACACCGGCGAACACGACGTCGCGCACCAGGGTGACGTGCCCCGGTGCCGCGGCCGCGAGCGCCGCCCGCCCCGCCGCCGTCAACGAGACGGTCGCGCCCCTGCGATCCTCACCGGCCCCCCGTTTGGCGATCAATTCTCTGGATTGCATCCGCCGCAGCTGATGCGAGAGCCGGCTCTGCTCCCAGCCCAGCCGCTCGCCGAGTTCGTTGACCCGGCAGGCATCCTGCTCGTCCAAGGCGACCAGCACGTCGTAGTCGGCGAGTGACAGCCCGCAGTCGCGCTGCAGTTGCCGGTTCATCTCGGTCTGCAGCGCCGCGCTCATCGAGAGGTACGTGCGCCATACGCGTTGTTCGTCGTCCGACAGCCACATGGAATATATGACACATCATCTAAGTTGTCGTGTCCAGCGGCAGCCACCTAGGCTGTCGGACATTCCTCGAGGAGCTCCCATGACCACCACCGACATCGTCGACATCAGGCGTGCCGCAGACCGCGCCGCCACCACGCTCTCCTGGCTGGACTCCAAGCACTCGTTCTCGTTCGGCGGCAACTACGACCCCACCAATACCCACCACGGGCTGCTGTTGGTCAACAACGACGATTCGGTGAGGGCTGGCGCGGGATTCGAGACCCACCCGCACCGCGACATGGAGATCGTCACCTGGGTGCTGCGCGGCTCGCTGGTGCACCAGGACTCCACCGGTCATTCGGGAGTGATCTATCCCGGTCTGGCGCAACGGATGTCGGCCGGACGCGGCATCCTGCACTCGGAGAAGAACGACGCGTGGACGCTGACGGGTGACCCGTCGCATTCCGAGCCGGTGCACTTCGTGCAGATGTGGGTCGTGCCCGACGAGGCCGGCATCGCCCCCGGGTATAAGCAGCTCGAGATCGACGACGAGCTACTGCGCGGCGGGCTCGTCACCATCGCGTCGGGCAGGCCCGCGCACGCCGGTCAGGCGGCCATCACGATCAGCAACCGCCACGCCGCGCTGCACGGCGCGCGGCTGGAACCCGGCGACGGCACCGAGCTGCCGCACGCGCCGTACCTGCACCTGTTCGTCGCCCGCGGCGAGGTCGTGCTGGAGGGGGCAGGCCCGCTGCACGAGGGCGACGCCGTCCGGCTCACCGCATCCGGCGGACAACGCATCACCGCAACCGAACCCTCCGAAATCCTCGTCTGGGAGATGCATGCGAGCTTGGCGGCGTAAGGCCCTCGGCGCCCTCGGCGTCCTGCTGTTGGCGGGATGCTCGTCGGGAGCCCCACAGGCGTCGAGTCCGAGCGCCGGCACGCCGGCCGGATTGTCGGAGGTGACGGTCCAGGTTCCCGACGACCTCGGCGCGGCCCCGTTCGACGAGCCCCGAAAGGCGTTGGTGCCCAAGGGTTGGACGATGTCGGTGTTCGCACGGGTGCCCAAGCCGCGCCTGGCGGTGTGGGCCCCCGACGGCGAGCTGCTGGTGTCGGTGCCCAGTACCGGTCAGGTCATCAGGGTGCAGCCGACGGGTGGCGGACCTCAGCTGCAGGTCCTCATCGACGGGATGCACCAGCCGCACGGGCTGGCCTTCGCGGGGTCCACGCTGTACGTCGCCGAGAGCGATCAGATCGACGCCTTCGACTACGTCGATCAGAAGGCGCTGCGTCCCCGTACGGTCGCGGGCAATCTCCCCGATGCGCGCAGCCCCGAACTCGGGGGCGCGTACGCCCACGCGCTCAAGAGCGTGGCCGTGGGGCCGGACGGCGCGGTGTACTTCTCGATCGGCTCGACCGGCAACGTCTCCGCGGCCGACCGCACGGCCACCCCGCCCCGCGCCACCATCATGCGGGTCCCCCCGGGCGGAGGGCCCTACGCACCGTTCGCGACGGGTGTCCGCAACGGCACCGGCCTCGCGGTCGCCCCCGACGGCGCGGTGTGGACGGCGGTCAACAATCGAGACAACGTCGAGGTGCCCGACCCGGGCCCGTCCTACGGCAAGGTGGTCCCCGACTACGTGAACGACCATCCCCCGGAATCCGTCGCCAAGCTGACCCCGGGGCGCGAATTGGGTTGGCCCTACTGCAATCCCGATGGCGGGCCGGCGAATCTGCGACTCATCCGCGACGTCCAGGACAACCCCGACGGCACCAAGCTCGACTGTGCCGCGCTGCCGCCGATCGAGCAGAGCCTCGGCGCGCACTCCGCACCGCTGGGGATGAGCTTCGTGGACGGCGCACTGCCCGAGCCCTACGCGCACGGCGCACTCGTCGGCGTGCACGGCTCCTGGAACCGGCAGCCGCCCCGCGCGCCCGAGGTGTCGTTCTTCCCGTATGCGAATGGTCAACTGGGCAACCAGCAGACGCTCGTCGGCGGATTCCAGGCCGCGGACGGATCGCGCTGGGGCCGTCCTGTCGACGCCGTCGTCGGACCGGACGGCGCGGTGTATGTCACCGACGACGCCGCGGACGCGATCTACCGGGTGGCGCCGCCGGGGAAGTGAGTCAGAGGGCGTCGAGGACCGACGTCAGCTGCTTCTCGGTGTCGTTGGCCAGCTTCTCGAACACCAGCTTCATTGCCGGGCTGATCAGTTTGGCCGCACCCTTCATCTCCAGATCCGCGCGGTAGGTGAGCACCGAACCGGCACCGGATGCGTCGACGGTGATGGTGTCGGTCGACTTCGACGACTCGTTCTCCCCGACGAACACCAGCGTGCGGTTGCTCAGCTGGTCGAGCCGGTACGTCAGCTTCGCCGTCACGCCGAAGATCTTCGAGACGTTGTGCCAGGTGGCGCCGACCTCGATCGGGCCGGTCCCCTCGCGGGTGCAGGACTGGGTGCCGGGGTCCCATTCCTCGGCGTTCCCGAAGTCCTTGAGGTAGTCGACGACGCGGTCCGGCGGGCACGCGACGGAGAAGGTTCGTTGCACGGAGGGCATGGCGAAGGGTTACCCCCGCGCCGAGGACCTCAAGCCAGCGCGCTCAGGCCGCCTTGCCCCCCGCCGCACTGCCTCCCGCACTGCCCGACGACGCGCCGGCGTCCGCATGACCCGTGCCCTTCGCCTTCTTGCCGGCACCCGTCGTGCCGCCCGACGTCGCATCGGACGCCGACGTCCCGGCAGTGGTGGCGTCCTGGTCCCCGCCGGACGGCTTGGCGTGCTTGGGTCCCTTGGCGTGCTTCGGACTCGTCGACGCGTCGGTCGACGTCGACGCGGAATCTCCGTCTGGCTTGGCGTGTTTGGGGCCCTTGGTGCCCTTGTCGGCGCCGTCCGCGGCCGTGCTCCCGGCGGACGTGTCCGCATCCGGATCGGTGGCGGTCGTCGACTCTGCGGTCTTCGTCGTGGTGGGGTCGGCTGTGGTGGCCGTCGTCGACGGGGTCTTGGTCGTGGACGGGGTCGTGGACGTGGTTTTGGTCGTGGACGGGGTTTCGGTCGTGGATGGGGTCGTCGGGGTCGTGTCGGCCGTCTTCTCCGTTCCGGCAGGGGCGACGCTGAGCAGCTTGGCGTTGGCCTGTGGGACGCTGCTCGCCGACGTGGTGGCCGCCGTCGTCACCGCGGTGGTCGCGGTGTGCTGCACGAGACCCAGTCCACCGAGCAGTCCGCCGAGCAGAGAGCCAAGTCCCCCAAGGGGATTGGTGACCGTGCCGCCGGAGGTGCCTGCCGCGCCGGTCGTCACGCCGCCGCTGAGCAGGCTGCCGTTGAGTAGCGCGTCGACGAGGTTCTTCAAGACGTTCGGTCCACCCGGGGTCGGGTTGCCGCTGAAGAACTCCTTCTGGAAGCCGCTGACCAGTTGATTGAAGCTGTCGCTCAGGGCCTTGGGAAAGTTGACGTCCGGGAACGACAGGAACGGGGTTTCGGTGCCCGCCGTGCTGAAGTCGCGGACGTAGAGACCGGTCTGCGGATCCAACGTCGTGTCGGCGTAGCCGAGGTTGACCAGGGTCGTGAGGGCAGGCGCCAGCGCATTGGCGAGGTGCGTGGCGAAGTCGGCGAGCGGCTTGACCCCGACCAGGTTGAGGGCGTCGGAGGCGAGATAGAGCGGCTCCAGCAGGGGCAGCGTCGCCGATGGCAGCGTGACGTAGAGGTTGAGCGCCAACGGATTCAGCGCGGTCGCGTTGCCCAGCGCGGTGCTGATCTGGTTCGTCAGCTGGGTGTCGAGGCCGGCGAGGCTGAGGCCGCGCAACATGTAGGTGGGTGACAGTCCCGCCGCCAGGTTGTTGAGGAGGGTGAAGGCGTTGGGCCAGGACGCCAGATCCGACAGCGGCTGGTACTCGTAGGTGGCGTCCACGAGCACCGGCAGCACGTTCGCCCCGCCGAGCGTGAGGCCGAGCGGGTCGACGCTGCCCAGAGGGTTGTTGGGGTTGATGCTGCCCGTCAGGTGGGTGGTCGGGTTGACCGAGTCGATGCCGAGCAGCGACGCGAGCGCGCCGAACCGTGCAATGGCGCCGCCGTCGGGACGGCCCGGGTTGTTGATCAGGATCAGCGGCAGCACGGTCAAGCTGCCGAGCACCGGATCGGTTCCGGTGTAGGCCGCCCCGCCGGGCTGAGATGCCAACTGCGCCAACACCTGTTTGTAGGCCATCGCTGCGGCGAATGCGCCGAGTCCGACCCCCACGGTGGGGATGACGCGGGCGTCGATGACGTCGGGCAGGCCATTCGTCAGACCGTCCACCACACCCTGCAGCGACGTCGAGAGCGCCGCCAGCGGGATGTTCAGCGGATCGCCCGCCAGCAGGGTGTTGACCTTGCCGAGCACCAGATCCAACGCGCCCTTGACGCCCAGCTGAAGGTAGGGGGTGCCGTTGATCTCGGCCGCCACCGAATTCGGCAGTGCGGGCGTCCAGCCCAGGTCCAGACCCAGCATCTTCAGCAGCGCGAACGGCGAACCGCTCGTTACGACGTTCAGCCCGGGGACGGCCAGGCCCGACAGGTTGAGCGGGTCGGACAGGTTCAGCCCGATGACCGCCAGCAGACCCGACAGCGTGGAGTTCGTGATGTCGGAGACGCCGAGCAGATTCAGCACGTTCGTCAGCAGACCCGCAACGCCCGCCTGGCCCAGGGCGGTGCTCAGGATCGGAATCGGAATGGAGGCGCCGAGTTGGCCGATGATGCCGGGCAGCAGGTTCGCGGGCAGCTGCGCCAGGAGTCCGTTGACGAGGCTCTTCGGGTCGATGCCCGCGGCCTGCGCGAGCGCGGTCAGGCTGACCCCGTTGACGATCGCCCTGGAGAGCTGGTCGAGCACCGATTGGTCGAAGTCGTAGACCGCGGTACCCAGACCGCCGGTGATGTCGTGCACCTGATCATGATTTGGCAGCAACCGGACGGCAGCGGCCAGATCGACGTTCGCGGCGAGCACGCGCTGGGCGGGCGCAGGCGGGGGTGCGACACCGACGGTCAACGCCGTGGCCGTCGCTGTAGCGGCGCTGGCCAACGCGACGCTCAACCGACGAGCCCTCCGAGTGCGGTGCGTGCCTGCCATCTGACCTGTCCTTTCAATGCACACGGGGGTGCTGCGTCACAAGAAGGTAACACTTACGCAGACGCCAATAGGGGCATTGCTGCGGCGAACTTCGCGCCATCACCCGGCAGACAGAACCAGCAAACCTCCCGCTCAGCGCGGCGTTTCGTGGATTGACGGCTGCGCAAATTTAGACCACGCGCGGGAGTAAGGCGGGCTAAGGGTTCTTAGACGACGATCTCGAGGGCGGCGGCCACCGCCGACGACGCCGCCCCCCGGTAGCTGGCACCGAACAGTACGACGTGCGCCAGCAGAGGATGGAGCTGGTGCAGCCCGATCCGCTCGCGCCACCCCGGCCGCACCGGATGAATTTCCTGGTAGCCGGCGAGCACCGCCTCGTAGTGGGGGCAGCCGAACAGCGCCAGCATCGCCAGGTCGGTCTCGCGATTTCCGCCGTGGGCTGCGGGGTCGATGAGCACCACGCCCTCGGGCGTCCACATCACGTTGCCGCTCCACAGGTCACCGTGCAGCCGGGCCGGGGTGTCCCCGCCGTCGTAGGCGCCCGCACGACACCGTGCGATCACCTCGTCGAGCCCGCGGCGCGTCTCGGCGTCGAGCGCCCGACCGGCGAGCTCGGCCATCGGCTCGAGTCGGTCCTCGGCGTAGAACTCGCCCCAGCGGACGTGCTCGGACAGCGCCATCGGCAGCGGATGGTTCAGGGGTCCGAAGAAACCCGGTCCCGTCCACCCGTCGGGGGCCGCGCCGAACGCGCGCGCCCCGGCATCGTGGGTGCGGGCCAGTCGACGGCCGAAGTCGTTGGCGCAGCGCCGGTCCGGGGGCACCGTCACCAGCCGCTGCAGGGTCAGCGTCGTGGCGTCGTACCCCAGCACGCGCACGCAGGCGACACCGCCGTCGGCGGCGGCCAGCCATCGCAGACCGGCGGCCTCGCACGCGAAGAAGCCCTCCGGGGCGGACGACCGCCGCTTGACGAAGGTCTCCATGACCGAACGGCTACAGGCGCGGCGTCAGGTCGAGTTTCGTGATCGCGACCATCTGGGTGATCAGCCAGCGGCTGCCCTGCGGTTTCATCACCAGCCGGTAGGACAGGTAGCGCAGCGACGGGATGCCCTTGGTCACCGGGCTGGTCGCCACCGAGTTGGTGTAGACGATCGCGCTGGCCTCCGTCGGCGTCAACGACTCCACCGCCGCACCGAGCACCTGGGTGTTGTTGGACACCTGGGCCTGCTTGTTTGTTGCCGCAATCGCGTCGATGTAGCGCTTGTAGTCGACGGCGAAGTCGCCACCCAGGTAGCGGGCCGAGCGCTCCGGCAACTTGTCCATGTCGTCGGGCGTGTAGGTCCACAGCGTGGTGATCGCGTTCGCCGCGGTCTCGGCGACCACGAACTTCACGTGCACCGCGGCCCGATCGGCCAGATAGGGCTGAATCGTCGCGCCCGCGAAGGCGGCGGCCGCGACGAACAACGCGCTCGCGATGACGGCGGCCACCTTCAGCGGTCGCCCCGCCGTGCGATGCGGAACCAGCACGGGTTCGGGCGCCTCGGGGTCGGGGGTCTCGGGGTCGAGGGTTTCGGCGTCGGGGGTCTCGGCGTCGAGGGTTTCGGTGTCGGGGGTTTCGGTCTCGGGCGCCTCGGTTCCTGGCGCGTCGGGGTCGGATGTCTCGGGGGCGGGCGTCTCGGTCTCCGGCGTCTCGTTCACCGGCGTCTCGGTTTTGGCGCGTCGCCAGGAGCGGCGTCGGCGGGTGGGCTTGGACTGATCCGCCGGCCCGTGGTCTGCGGGAACCTGAGCGCCCGAAACATCCTCTGCGACAGGCTCTTTCGTTACCTCCGCGGTTGGCTCGGGCGCGGGTGCGGGCTCAGCCGTCGGCTCAGGCTCGGGCACGGTCGGTGCGGGCGCCTCGTCCGCCGTCGCGCTCGGCTGCGTCGCCTTCTGCCGCGGGAGGCGGTGCCGATTGCGGGCCGCCTTGCCCTGCGGTGCCGAGGCGGCGGCAGCGTCGGCGGCGGTCAGATCACCTGAATCAGTTGACTGATCTTCCACTGCTGTCCCTCCTCGATAGTCGTGACGACCCAACGGGTTCCGCTTTCGATGGGCGTCTTGCCGTCGGGTCCGGTGGTCTTGACGGTGGCGGCCACCAGGACGTCGGCGCTGCCGTTGTCGTTCCAGCGCTGCACTCCGGCCTCCTGGACGACGCCCGTCGTCGGCTCCGCCCGCGCCACCTGAACGACGATCTCGTTCATCTTCTCCTTGAACGACTTCGCGAACTCTCCTGTGCCCTGCGCCAGCACCCGGTCGGCATAGTCATTGGCGTGGAAGGGATCCAGCGAGGTGTAGTCGGTCATGAAGCCGCGGACGTAGAACAGCGCGGCGGCATCCCTGCCCTCCGAGCGGTCCAGGTTCGTGTGTTCGACCACCATGAACACGCTGCCCACGATCGCGGCGACCGCCACCACGAACGCCAGCACGGCCGACACCGGAAGACCCCACCGCCGCGGCGCCTTGGGCTCGGTGGCCGACACGGTGAAGAAGTCGCGAACGGTGTCGTCGACCTTGCGGCGCGGGCTCATCGGCCCGGCCCGCCGTTCGGCGGAGCGGGTGCGGGCCGACCCGGCGGCGGGGCGGGCGCAGCGGGCGCGGCTGCCCCCGGCGGCCCGGCCTGACCCATCAGCGGCTTCTTCAACACGGTGAGGGTGGCGACCTGCCACCGGCCGTCCCTGGACTTCTCGAAGTCCGCGCGCACGGTCGCGGTGATGAACTTCAGCGTATTGGGGTCTGACCCGCGCTGCCCCTGCAGTGCCAGCAACATCGCCGCGTGGTCCTTCGTCGCGGACAGCACGGCACTGCTCACCGCCCAGTACTCGTTGTCGGTGACACCCGCCTTCTGCACGGCCTGCTGCTGCTGGACGAGCTGGGGACGGTACTGGTCGGTGGCCAGGCTCTGCGCCTTCGCGAAGTCGTCGACCACCGTCTGCTGCCCGTAGCTCAGCAGTTGCTCCACGATGCGCGGACCCTGCTGGGCGATCTCGGACCGGGCCTGCTCGACGGCGCGGTCCTCGCGGTACACCTGCCAGTAGCCCAGCCCTGCGCCGCCCGCACCGAGGACGGCCGTCGCGATCAGTATGACGGCGGCCAGGCGCCGGACGTTGGCCTGCGGCGCGTCGACGACGCGAACCTCGGTGCGCACCAACAGATCTGCGAACGTGCGGTGCCGCTTGTCGCCGAGCGGCCAGAACCACCCGACGAGCAGCGACGCGGTGTCGAGCAGGTGAGCGAGGTCGCGAAGGAGCAACCGGGGACTGCCCGCGGCCGCGCCGTCGGCGGTCGTGACGCGGATGCCCGCCACGGCGCGGCCCAGCGTCCAGCCCGTGATCGCCGGTGCCAGCCAGCGATTGGCGAACGTGGCCATGGCCGCCAGCGCCATCACCGCCGTGAACACCCACCACAGCCACGATCCGTGCGTCGTGGTGACGGCGAGCAACGCCATCGTCGTGATCAGCGCGACGCCGGGCAGGACGTCGAGCGCCAGGGCCCCGGCGCGGGCGGGCCAGGACGCGTAGCGGACGGCGTCCTTCGCGGCGGGCGGCGTGTCGAGAGCTGCGTCGAGCAAAGCGGTCACGAGGTGACCTGATCCAGTCGGTTGATCTTGTAGGTGCCGTCGGCGGGCTGCATGTTGACCCGCAGCCGGTAGCCCTGCTCCTGGTTGGGCGCTTGGGAGTTCGTCACCTTGACCCGCACGGCGATCAGGACGTCGACGGAGCCGTCGTCATTGTGCTTCTCGACGGCGCCCCGCATGTCGGACACCTGGACCGAGACGTTGGCGGCCTGGTAGGCCTCGACGAGCATGCTCGCGAAGAAGTTGGCCTGCACGCCGAAGTCGCCCGTCGCGCACTCGATGACCTTCGTCTGGCTCGCCGTCATCGCGGCCACGTTGGGCGCCTGCGTGGCGGCGACGCAATCCTTGGCCCGAGCCAGCGCCAGCGCGTCCTCGCGGGCGATCGCCTCACTCTTGTCGTGCTGTTGCAGAGCCAGGTAGCCACCGACGGCCACGCCCGCGGTCAGCACCAGGAGCAGGGCACAGATGGCGATCAGCCAGCCGCTGCCGAAGCGTTCGGCGCGCCGGGGCGGCTCGTCGTCGCCGAGGGTCGCCTCATCCGCGAGCGGTCGGGCGTCGTCCTGCACTTCGTCGGATCGTGCGTCGGACTCGTCCGACGTGTCGGGGTCTAGTCCGCTCACATCTCCCGGGTCGCTTCGCTCCTGCCCTCCGGTGGGGTTCAGCCGGCTGGTGCCAGCATCTCCTTCCATCCGTTTTCTCCTGGATCGCTTGAGTTGGTGACGGAGTACTTGATTCCGTCTGGCCCGTCGACGTCACCGCTTTGCGGGTTGTAGATCGCCGTAGGACCTGCTGCCGGAGTGTAGATGCACGGGTTGGGTTGCTGGCCACTGCAGGCGACCGTGCCCTGGCCAGGGGCGGTAAGCGGGTCGCTGGTCGGCTGCGGTGACGGCGGCACCTGATCGGCGGGCAACGGGTTGAGGCCGTTGTTGATCGTCGGGGCCGGGATCACGTAGCCGGGCTTGACCGGCTGGTCACAGCGCGCCGCGGGCGCCGGGCACGTCAGGATCTGGTTCGGGTCGCCGTACCAGGGGTTGGTGCCCATCGGCTCGTAGGGCGCGTTGCTGCGGCACTCCTCGGGTGTCGCGGCTCGTTTGCCGGGGACGTCGACGCACGGATAGTTGCGCGCACCGCGGACGACGTTGGCCGGGGTGTCCTTCGGGATCTTGCAGTACAACCCGTCCGGCAGCGGCTTGGTGCTGGTGTCGGCCGGAGCCCGCCACTGCGACGCGGGCAGGAACCCGGTCAGACACGGCGCCGGCTGCCCCAGCGACAGCCCGACGTGCAGCAGACCCTCGCCCGGGAAGATGGTCGCGGCCTGCGCCACCGTCGCTCCCTGCGGCAGGATCACCAGCGCCTGCTCGATGCCCGCGTGATAGCGCTTCAACAGGTCGGCGACCACGGCCAAGTTCGCCAGCGTCTGCGGCAGCGACTCCCGTACGTCGGAGAACACGGCCGCGACCTGATCGGCCGTCGGTGCGGCCTGCTCGAGGCCGCTGCGCAGCGCCTGGTCCTGCTCGGCCGTCTGCGAGGCGATGGTGTTGAGGTTCTTCGCCCATCGCGAGATCGCATCGCCCGACTCGACCTGGCTGTTGAGCAGCGGCGCGGCGTTGTCGACGATGTCGTCGACCGGTTTGAGGTTGTCCTTGAGGTCGCTGGCGATGGCGGTCGTCGAGTCCACCAGCCGTTGCAGCGCCGGACCGAGCCCACCGACCGCCTGCGAGGTCTCGGTCAGCAGCGAGTCGATCTTGTCCCTCGGCAACGCCGCCAGCCCGTTGTTGGCGGCGTCGAGCGCCGGGCCGACCTCGCTGGGCACCGTGCTCTTGGTGATCGTCGATCCCGGCGCCAGGTACTTGCTTGGCTTGTCCGTCGTCGACACCAGATCGAGGTACTGCTCACCGATCGCCGAGACCGAGTGCACGTTGGCCGAGGCATCGACGGGGATCTTGTACTTGCTGTCGATGCTCATGGTCGCCTCGGCGCCGCGCTCGGTGGGGACCACCTGGGTGACCTTGCCGATCTGGGTGCCGAGGTACGTCACGTTCGCGGTCGCGTAGAGGCCACCGGAGCGCGGCAGGTCGGCCTTCAGCTCGTACTGTCCGATGCCCGCCAAGCTGGGCAACTTCAGGTAGTACCAGCCGAGGACGACCAGCGCGATGACGGTCAGGATGGTGAAGATCACCAACTGGATCTTGACGAAGCGGGTCAGCATCGCTCACTCACCTCTCTCGACCAGCGGTCCGCCGGGCGCGTCGTGCGGGTTCGGGGTGAACCGCACGTCCGGAATCATCGTGTTCGGATCCCGGCCCCACGACTGCTCGAGAGCGCGCAGCAGGCCCGAAACCCCTGTGCCACTGAGGAATCCGTTGTCGATCGCCGACAGTGTGAGATCCACGTTCAGGGACACGTTGATGTAGTCGCCGCGGATCGCCTTCGGCACGTTCTCGATGCTGAAGGGTGCCGTGCCGATGACGTTCAGCGCGCCCAGCAGGTAGGGCGAGGCCTTGCCCAGCTGGACCAACGGCCGCTGCAGATTCTGCAGGTTGGTATGAATGTCCGGATTCGCCTGTGACAGCGCATCATTGGTGGCCTTGCTGACGCGACCCAGGGCGACCACCGCGTCACCGATCAGGTCCCGGGTGTCCGCGAAGTGCTTGATCAGCGGCGGGAACTCCGTCAGCACGCGGTCCAGGGTGTCGTTGCGTTGGGCGACGATCGTGATCAGCCGGTCGGTCGAGTCGATCGCGCGGGTCAGGTCCGCGCGCTGGTCGTTGAGCTCCGCGGTGAAGGTGTCGAGGCGGCCGAGGAATTCTCGGATCTGGTCACCGCGGCCGTTCAGGGCGTTGAAGACCTCGTTCTGGATGGTCTCCAGGTTCGGGATGCCGCCGCCGCTGAGGATGGTGCCGATGCTGGCCAGCGTTCGCTCCGTGGTCGGGAACGCACTGGAGTGGTCGAGCGGAATGGTGTCGCCGTTCTTGAGCAACGGCCCGGAGGCGTTCGGCGGCGGCGTCAGCTCCACGTGCTGAGAGCCGAGCAGCGACGTTTGGCCGATCGCCGCGCGCGTGTCCGCGGGCAGCTTCAGACCGGGTTCGACGTCCAGCGTGAGCGTCGCGACCCAGTTCTTCAGCTCGATCGCCCGGACACTGCCGACGAAGACGTCGGCCACCCGGACCCGGCTATTGACGTTGAGCGCCAACGTATCCGGCATCTGCACGTAGATCGTCATGCTGTTCGATCCCGTGCCGGCCCCACCGGGCACCGGCACGTTGGCGATGCCCTTCCACCCGCACGAGGTCAGGATCAGGGCCGCGGCGAGCAGCGCCCCACCGCGCTTGGCGACGGTCCGCAACGTCCGCGACGTTGGCTTCAGACGCTCGAGCATCAGCCGGCTCCTGATTCAGCGGGTAGCGGTGGTCCAGCGGGCGCGGGACCGGGTGCCGGGCCGCCCGCGGGGGTGACGGCGCCGACCGGATCACCGGGGACGACGCCCGGTGCGGGCGCCGGCGGCGGGCCGGGCTGCGGATACCACGGCGGCGGCAGCGGGTTGTTCTCGCTGTAGGCGTCCGGCGGGCCGGGCAGGCGGCCGTCGCTCACCCCGAACGCAGGCGGTGCGGGCGGCGCCACGATGTCCGGGCCGCCCATGAGCTCGCCGAGGGACTCCGGGGTCAGCATGTTCTGGGTGAACGGCTGCACCTGGATGCCCTGCATGCCGGGTGCCACGGTCCAGCCCGGCTCGTGGTTGCCGTGGGAGAACAGCGTGTCGCGGGAGAAGACGCCCGGCACCGTCGTGTCCTTATAGCCGGGCGGCGGCTGCAGGCGCGGCTCGGAGTAGGCGATCTGCTTGGGCAGCGTCATCGCGGTGTTGAAGTTGTTCAGGCCGAACGGCAGCGTGTTGAACTTGATCGCATCGAGGATCGGCGCGAGGTACTGCGCGCACAGCTCCGCCGAATCCTGGTAGCCCAGACGGCTACCCGCCTGAATCGAACTGCACAGGAACTGCATCGGGTTCGCGAACTGGTTGACCGTCGGCAGGCCGACGATGCCACCCGCGTTCGGCGAGGAGATGTTGACGATGTTGGCCGCGAGGTTCGGGTAGACGTGCAGGCCGGTCTCGAGACCCTTGAACGGCTCGGGCTGCAGGATCGCGCTCGTCACGTCGGACAGGTTGTCGACGTCCTTCGTCAGCACCTTGGAGTTCTTGTCGAGGAAGCCACGCGTCGTCGTCAGCAGCGTGTTGAGGTCGCGGACCGCGTTGGCCACCTCGCGGTCGGAGTTGGTGAACGCGTTCGTGAACTGCGCCAGGTTGTCGTTGAGGGCGACGAACTGCTGATCGCTCTTATAGAGCGCATTGATGAACAGCGCCAGGCTCTTCACCACGCCGAACAGGTCACCACGGCCGGTGTTCAACGTCGTCAACGCCTCGGACAGGCTGTTCAACGTCTTGTTGATCTGCTCGCCCTTGCCGGCCAGGCCGTCGGAGAACGACTCGATGACGTCACCGATCGGGCCCCTCGGTTGCTGCTTGGTCGGGCCAAGGTCGGTCAGGATGCGGTCGAGCGAGTTGCGCAACTGGTCGTACTCGACCGGCACCTGCGTGCGGTCCTCGGGGATGGTCGCGCCGTCCTGCATGACGGGGCCGCCGGTGTAGGGCGGGGCCAGCTGGATCGTGCGCGACGCGACCAGGCTCGGGTTGAGGATCGACGCGGTGGCGTTGGCCGGCACCTTGTACTTGGACTCATAGTCGAACGTCACCCGCATCTTGTCCCCGGCGGGCTCGATCTTCTGGATCGACCCGACCCGCACGCCCATGATCTGGACCTTGTCGCCGGGGTACAGCGCCAGCGTCTGCGGGAACTCCGCCACCACCGTCGTGTAGGTCAGCTTCTCGTAGAGCCGGTAGCCGAGGTACGCGGCAACCACCACCACGATCAGCAGCAGCGTGCCGATGATGATCGAACCCTTGGTCAGGGCGGGCATCTTCATGTTGCGGACGTTGAAGATCGTCGACATCTACGCCCCCCTAACCTTGTGATCCGGGCGGAAGGAACGGCGGATTGCCGGGCAGCGGAGGCGTTCCCGCGGGCGGCAACTGCGGGCCCGGTCCCGGTGGCGGCGGCGGTCCGGTCAGCGCGGGCGGCAGCGGCGAGGTGCCGTCACCCTGCAGCGATCCGGGCGCGATGTAGGGGTCCGACGGACCAGGCGTGGCGGGAACCGTTCTGGCGCCAGGGTTTCCGGGCGCGAACGACGGCGGCGGGGTGCCCTCCACCGGCGGTGAGTACTCGCCGGGGAACGCCGCACTCGGCACGCCGGGCGCCGGTGGCGGAGCGTTCGGGTTGGGCGGCAGTCCCATCACGTCGGGCGCGCCATAGTCGTTGGCGCCGTAGGGGTTCGGGCCGAACGGACCGGTGTCGGTCTGGGCGCACGGCAGCGGGTTCTGCGGCGTCGGGAAGTTGCCGGGGCCGGGCGCGTATGAGCACGGCGAGCCGGCGATCACGGCGGGGCCGGGATGCTCCGGCGTGCCCTCCAATGGCGTCGGCGCGGGCGGCGGTGCGCCGTTGGCCTGTCGCTGGCCGTTGGGGTCCGGGTAGCGGAACGACGGCAGACCCGCGTTGCGCCAGAACTCGTTGGGATCGATGCCGCGCTTCTTGAACGCGGCGTCGACCCACGGCTGAATGATCTGGTACGGCAGGAGATTGACGATCATGACCTTGAAGTACGGGCCCGAGGCGATGGCCTCGGCCAGTGACGCGGTGAACTTGCTCAGCGACGTCAGCGTGTCGACGAGGTCGAACTTGCGGGCCACCAGCACGTCGCTGATGGTCTGCAGCTGCGTGAGGACCTTGTTCAGGTTGGGGTTGTCGTCGATGAAACCCTTGACCTGCGTGGAGAATTCGCTCACGTGCTGCAGCAGCTGATCGATCGCGGCCGAGCGCTCGTTGACCGTGGCCAGCAGGGTGTTGGCGTTGACGAACAACGTGTTGATCTGGCCGCTGCGACTACCGAGGATGCCGGCGATCTTGTTGGCGTTCGACAGCAGGTGCCTGATGTCCTCGTCGCGCTTGCCGATCGTGTCCGAGAAGCGCTGGACGCCCACGAGGGCCGAGCTGAGGTGCGGGTAGGTCTGGTCGATCGTGTCGGACAGCACGTTCAGCGCCTGCTTCAGCGTCGCCGTGTCCGTGCCGCCCGCGACCTTGGTGAGGTCGGAGAACGCATCGTAGATCTGGTAGGGCGTCGTGGTCTGCGCGACCGGCAGTACTCCGTTGGCGCCCAACGCCTTCGAGCCCCTCGGCTCGATCTCGAGGTTCTTGCGCCCGAGGATCGTGTCGGTGCGGATGTTGGCGCGGCTGTCCGTGCCGATCTTCGTGCCGTCGAGCGTGTAGCCGATGAGCACCTTGTCACCGTCGATCGCCAACGACTGGACCTGCCCGACGTCGACGCCGGCGATGCGCACCTTGTCCCCGGGGTTGATGCCGGCTGAGTCGGTGAACTGCGCGTAGTAGTGGGGCTGCGCGAAGATCATCGGCACGCTCGCAAAGCTCTGCCCGACACCGATCACGAGCACCAGGATGATGATGCCCATCAACCCGTTGCGGATCCGGTTGTTGCCCTCGAGAGTCCTCATTGCGGTGTGCACCTACCCGATGGCTGTGACGTGACCCTGACCGTACGGACCGGGCCACCAGGCTGGAGGCCGTTCAACTTCAAGGTGATGTCACAGGCATAGAAGTTGAAGAAGTCGCCGTAGATGCCGCCCGCGCGCCCGATGATCTTCAGCGCGGCGGGGATCTTGATGAGCGTGTCGTTCAGTTGAGCCTTCTGGTCGACGAGCGGCTGCTGCAGGATCTCCAGGTCGGTGACGGTCTTCTGCAGCAGCGGCCGGTTCTCCCCGAGCAGGTCGGCGATCGAGCCGGTGCCGTCGCTGATCTGCGCCAGGCCGGACGCGATCGGGTCCGCGCGGTTCTTCAACCCGGTGACGAGCACCTCGAAGTTCTTGATGGTGTCGTCGAACTGCTGCTGGTGCTTGACCGTGGTGTCCAGGACCGTGTTGAGGTTCTTGACCACCTCACCAATCGCCTGGTCGCGGTCGGCGAGCGCCGAGGTCAGCGACGCCGTCTGGTCCAGGATGTCGTTGATCGTGCCGCCCTGGCCCTGGAAGATCGTGACGATCGCCTGGGAGATGACGTTGACCTTGTCGGGGTCGAGCGCCTTGAACAGCGGTCTGAAGCCACCGAGCAGGGCGTCGAGGTCGAGCGCGGGTTCGGTGCGCGAGCTGGGGATGGTGCTGCCCGGGGCGAGCTTGCGGTTGTCGTCACCGCGCTTGAGCTCCATGTAGCGGTCGCCGATGAGGTTGAGGTAGCGGATCGAGGCCGTCGTGCCCTGGAAGAGCTGCAATCCGCGGTCGACGTCGAAGTCCACCTGAACGTCGTTGCCGCCGTTGATCAGCTCGACCTTGCTGACCTTGCCGACCTCGACACCGGACGCGCGGACGAACTGCCCGGCCCGCAGGCCGCTCGCATTGGTGAAGATCGCCGAGTACCCCGTGGTGCGGTCGAACCGCAGCTGGCCGAACACCACGACGATGAGTGCGGTGAACAGCAGCAGCACGAAGGACAGTGCGCCGAGCTTGATCGCTGTGCCGGTGATTCTCATGGGTTGATCGTGTTCTCCCCGATTTGACGGCCCCAGACGTATTCGTTGGCGAGGGGCTGACCCAGACCGATGTGGTTGTACGGGGCGATGCTCGCGCCGTCGTCCATCACCAGGTAGGGCTGTGGCCACAGGTCACGGGTGACGGGCTGCCAGCAACCCGGCCTACCCTCCGGCCCGCCGTGGGCGTTCACCCGGGGCAGGTTGTCGGGATACACATAGGGGTTGCCCGCGCCGAGGATCTCGGTATGGGTGTTCAGGGAGTAGCCGTTGCCACCGAGCGACGACGCGATCTTCGGGTCGACGTCGTGGTAGTTGCGGATGGTGCAGAACAGCATGGGGCTGTACTCGTCGAGCAGGGCGCTGGTGGTGACGAGGTCGCGCGAACTGCGGACCAGGTACGGCCCGGCCTTCTCGAAGACCTCACCCGCGGTGTTGCCGAAGCCGACCGAGGCCATCAGCGCCTCGTCGGTGTTCTTCTGCTCGGCGTTGAGCGTCCTGGCGGTCGTGACGGCGTTGTTCAGCGCGTCGAACAGGTCCGGAGCGGCATTGGCGAAGATGTCCGCGGTCTGGGACAGGAGCTGATTGTCCTGTTGCAGTCGGGGCAGCCGCGGGTTGACGTCGGCCAGGATCGTGTTGCCGTTCTCGATCGACTGGCCGAAGCGCGTGCCCAGCCCGTCGAGGGCCTGCGCCGTCGCGGTGAG
This sequence comes from Mycolicibacterium madagascariense, assembly GCF_010729665.1. Lineage (NCBI taxonomy): Bacteria > Bacillati > Actinomycetota > Actinomycetes > Mycobacteriales > Mycobacteriaceae > Mycobacterium > Mycolicibacterium madagascariense. The sequence goes on from NZ_AP022610.1 coordinate 5,545,660, forward strand.
AGTCTGGTTGAGCTTGACGGGGTCGACCTTCTCCGCGACCGACACGATGGTCTCGAAGACGGTGTTGAACTCCGTCGTCACCCCGGACGAGACGATCGGCTGGGACGATGACACCCGCTGCGGGGTGGGGTCCTTCGGCGTCGAGAACGAGATGTACTTGTTGCCGAACACCGTGGTCGCCTTGATCTGCGCGTCGACGTTGCTCGGGATCAGGTTGGTGAACTTGCGGTCCACGTCGAGCAGGACCTTGGCGGCGGGTTTGCCATTGAGCTCGGTCGGGGTCACGTCGGCCACGCGGCCGATCTCCACGCCGTTGTAGGTGACCTTGGAGCCGGGGTCCATCGACAGGCCCGACCGCGACGAGATGAGGGTCAGTTTCTCGGGGTCCTGGAAGTCGCCACGGAACTGCAACCACACCAGCGCCAGGACGACGAGCGCGATGACCAGCAGGACGATTCCCGCGATCTTGTACGGAGGCGTCCGCGGCTGGTTGACGGGCAGCTGGTTCTGGCCTGGTGCGGTCATCGGCTACACCGTCAGGTTGAAGTTGGCGTTGGTGCCGTACAGCGCCAACGAGGCGAACAGGACGACGAGCACGATCGCGATGAGCGAGGCCCGCATCGAGCGACCGACGGCCTCGCCGACGCCCACCGGGCCGCCGCTGGCGTAGAAGCCGTAGTAGCAGTGGTTCAGCATGACGATGATCGCGATGATGATGGCCTGCACGAAGGACCAGGCGACGTCGTTGGGGCGCAGGAACGTCTGGAAGTAGTGCTCGTAGGTGCCCGTCGACTGGCCGTAGAACAGCGTCGTGGTGACCTGCGCCGACAGGAACGACATGATGATCGCCATGGCGTAGAGCGGGATGATGACGACGAGGCCGGCCATGATGCGCGTCGACACCAGGTAGCTGATCGACTTGATGCCCATGACTTCCAGGGCGTCGATCTCTTCGCTGATGCGCATGGCGCCGAGTTCGGCGGTCGCACCGGCCCCGACCGTGGCGGCCAGCGCCTGGCCGGCGACGACCGGCGCGGCAATGCGCACGTTGACCAGTGCGGCGAAGAAGCCGGTGAAGGCCTCGACGCCGATGTTGCCCAGCGACGCGAAACCCTGGATGGCGATCAGCGAACCGCCCGACAGGGTGACGAAGCCGACGATGGCGACGGTACCGCCGATGACCGCCATGGCACCGGTGCCCATGCCGATCTCGGCGATCAGTCGCAGCATCTCCTTGCGGTAGAAGCGGAAGGCGTGCCCGATCGAGCCGACGGCGGTGACGACGAACCACGCGACGTGACCGACGCTGTCGAGGAAGCGGCCCGGCGTGCCCGCCAGCCGCTCGACGCGGGGGACGGCCCGGGGAAACCGGGACCGCAGGACTGCGGTGGTCGACATGTCAGCGCCCCGTTCCGAATCGCACGCCGATGGTGGTCATGATGACGTTGACGGCGAACAGCGCGATGACGCACAGCACCAGCGTCTCGTTCACCGCGGTGCCGACGCCCTTGGCGCCGCCCGAGACGGTCAGTCCGCGGTAGCAGCCGACCAGACCGGCGATCAGCCCGAAGGCCAGCGCCTTGACGACCGAGATGACGACCTCGGGCAGGCCCGTGACGAGCGTCAGGGTCGAGACGTAGGCGCCCGCGGAGATGTTCTGGATGTAGACGCCGAAGACGAAGCCACCGACGAGACCGATGGTGATGACGGCGCCGTTGAGGAGGAAGGCGACGAACGTCGAGGCGATCACGCGGGGAACGACGAGTCGGTGGATCGGGTCGATGCCGAGCACCTCGAGCGCGTCGATCTCCTCGCGGATGGTCCGGGCTCCGATGTCGGCGCAAATGGCCGTCGACCCCGCGCCGGCAACCACCAGCACGGTTACCAGCGGCCCCAGCTGGGTAACCGCTCCCAGTGCCGCACCGGCGCCGGAGATGTCGGCGGCACCGAACTCGGCGAGCAGGATGTTGAGGGTGAAGATGATGAGCACCGTCAGCGGGATCGCGACCGCGATGGTCGGCAGGAACGCGACCCTCATCAGGAACCAGCCCTGCAGGATGAACTCCCGCCACTGGAAGGGCCTGCGGAACAGGGCCTTACCCGTGAGCACGCACATCTTGACGAAGCCACCGACGGCCTCGAGTCCCGGCCGTGCCTGATTGCGAACGTAGGTGAAGAGACCCGAGTTCTGGGCCGTCACCGGTGTGGTCCCGCGATCGCGCACCCGACGAAGCCCAGATCGCCGCGACGCACCGGCATTAGCTGTCGCACGTCCCCTCCTTGCCCGAGCTGCGCGTGTGTGACCACTGTCTCCCTACTCTTGGGTAGTAAGACGGACCACAGGAGAGTACCCGATGGAATCGGCAGCGTGCGCCGCATCGGCAGGATTGTCATTCGACTTGTTAGCAAACACATCAGCGCAGGTCAGCCTTCCGCCGCGACGATTGAATCCGGTGCAGCAGAGGAACTTTCGCGAGCGTCAGTGATCGCGGCCGCGCCGAAACGGCTTCTCAGTTCCGTCTTCAGGACTTTGCCAGCCGGGTTTCTGGGCAGTGCGTCGACCACTTCGAGGGCCTTCGGATGCTTGTACCTGGCGAGCCGTTCGGTCAGGAACTCGTCGAGCTCGCCGAGCGTCAGGCCGGAGCGCGCGGTCGCATCGAGCGCGACGATCGCCACCGGCACCTCACCCCATCGGGGGTGCGGCCTGCCGATCACCGCGGCCTCGCCGATGAGCGGGTGCGCGGCCAGGGCGTTCTCGACCTCGGCGCAGTACACGTTCTCTCCCCCGGAGATGATCATGTCCTTCTTGCGATCGACCACCCAGACGTAACCCTCGTCGTCCTGGCGAACGAGATCACCCGAGTGAAACCAACCGCCCGCAAAGGCCTCGGCCGTCGCCCGCTCGTTGTTCCAGTAGCCGGCCATCAGCGTGGGCGCGCGGTAGACGATCTCACCGACCTGACCGACCGGCACGTCGTTCATGTCCTCGTCGACGATGCGCGCCGCGACCGTCGGGATCACCTTGCCCACCGAACCGAGCTTTCTGATGGCGTCATCGCCGAGCAGCATGCACGTCACCGGTGACATCTCGGTCTGGCCGAAGGCCGCGAGGATCTGGGTTCCGGGAAAGGTCTCGGCCATCTCGCGCAGCAGCGTGTCCGACGCGGGGGCCGCGCCCCAGGACAGCATGCGCAGCTTGAGGTCCCGGGGCCGGGCCCGCTGCGCGGCGCACACGACCTGCCATTGCGCGGGCACCAGGAAGACGCCCGTGACGCGCTCCGCCTCCAGCACGTCGAGCAGCACCCCCGGATCGAACGCGCCCAGCGGGTAGAGGACGGTCGGCCGCCCGAGCAGCAGGCCGGTTATGGTGTTGCCGACACCCGCGATGTGGAACAGCGGGACGCCGATGAACCCCACGTCGTTGGCCAGGTCCACGCCGACGGTGAACATGTTGGTCATGGCCTGGCCGGCGAGGTTGGCATGGGTGAGCACCGCGCCCTTGGGCCGACCGGTGGTGCCGGAGGTGTACATGATCAGCGCGGGGGCGTCATTGGGGATGTCGACCGGCTCCGGTGCCCCGCCCTGCTCGGCGAGCAGGTCGTCGTACCCGAGCAGCCCGTCCTCGGTGGTCCCGCCCGCGACGATCACCTGTGCCAGGGTGGGGTCCAGCTCGCGCACGGCGGCCGCGACACCGGCCAGCACCGGCTCGGTGAGCACGACCCCGGCCTGGCAGTCGCCGACGAGGAAGGCGATCTCCGACGGCGTCATGCGGAAGTTCACGGGCACCGCGATGGCGCCGAGTCGGTTGACCGCCAATATCGACTCGACGTACTCGGTGCGGTTGAGCATGAGGATCAGCACGCGGTCGCCGAACGCGACGCCGCGGCGGCTCAGTGCCCCGGCGAGCGCGGTCACGCGATGGTCGAGTTGGCCCCAGGTCGTGGTCTGACCGAGGAATCGCAGAGCCGTCGCATCGGGCTGCATCAGTGCGTGGCGGGCGAGCTGGTTGCACCAGTTCTGCCTGCGGGCCAGGTACGGCTGTGACAGCTGCCGTTCCGCGTCGGCTGGCGAGGTCAACGTGTGGTGCTCCCGGATGTTCGACGGACAGGTTGCGCGGCGTTGATATTTGATCAAACATTGTGTTGCCCCGGTCACACTATGGCCTCGGCGGCTCGTGGACAAGCCCACGGTTCGAGGTCCGACGACGGGGAGACATGGCACGCCGAAGGGGAGGTTCACGTCGGTGAACGCGCCTGTGCGGGCACGTCCCAGGCCGCGCCGCGAGCAGCTCTCCGACGAGGTCGCCGGCCATCTGCGGGTGCGCATCATGTCCGGCACGCTGCGGCCCGGCACGTTCATTCGGCTCGACGAGACGGCCGCCGAACTCGGCGTCAGCATCACCCCGGTCCGCGAGGCGCTGCGCACGTTGCGCGGCGAGGGCATGGTCCAGCTGGAGCCGCACCGCGGTCACGTCGTCTCGCCCTTCACCCGCGGCGACATCGAGGACATCTTCTGGCTGCAGGCCGTCATCGCCGGGCAACTGGCGCGGTCGGCGGCCGAACGCGTCACCGACGAGGAGATCGACGAGCTGGAGCGGCTCGCCGAGATCGTCGCCGACGCCATCGAGCACGGGAGCACGGCCGACGTCGCCGACGCCGAGTTCGCGTTCCACCGCACCTTCAACCGCGCCTCGGGCCGCATCAAGCTCGCCTGGTTCCTGCTGCACGCCGCCCGCTACCTGCCACCGCACGTCTACACCGCCGACCCGGTGTGGGGCAGGCAGACGGTGGCCAACCGGCGCGAGCTCATCGCCGCACTGCGCCGCCGTGACGTCGACACCGTGGTCCGGCTGACCGATCTCCAGTTCACCGACGGAGCCCGGCGGCTCACCGCCCGGCTGGACGAACTGGGGCTGTGGACCTAGCGGCTACCCGGTCGAGGCGAGGTCCTCGGCCCGCTTCTTCAGGTTGTCGGCGAGGTGTTCCAGCGCGTCGTTGACCATCTTCTTCACCATCGGCTTGGGCACCGGCAGCGTCACCTCGACGTCGAGGTCGACGGTCAGCAGCGACGTCGAGCCCATGGCGACCACCGAGAACAGCTGCTCCTGCTTGGCGAAGAGGTCACCCTGCTGCATGACGGTCTGGATCTGGTTGTCGCCCGGGTAGTAGATGGCCTGGATGTAGGTGATGTCGTAACCGTTCACCGTGGCGTCGAGCCGCAGCTGGCTGGGGCGGCCGTCGTCGTACCGGTGCAGGATCCAGACGCCCTTCACCTCTTCGTTCCACTGCGGATAGGCCTCGAAGTCGGCGACGATCGCCAGTATCGCGTCGGCGGCGGCCTGGACCTCGACGGTCTTGCTTACGAGCGGCATCGGGCGAGCATATCGGCTGCCCCGTCGCTAGGTGATGACCGCGGTCTGCAGCACCGATCGAATGGCGTCGGGGATCGCGACCGGGCGACGGGTCGTCCTGTCGATGTAGACGTGGACCCAATGACCAACTGCCGCAACCGGTTTCGCGTCGTCGTCAGTGTCCGGCGGCGCGAACACGGCCAGTCGGTAGGTGACGCTGCTGGTACCGACCCGGGTGACGGCCAGGCCGACGACGAGCGGGTCGGGGAACTGGAGTTCGGCGAAGTAGCGGCAGCCGGACTCGGCGACCACCCCCAGCCACGGCGCCGTCACGGGGTCCAGACCCGCGGTGGTGCCCAGCCACGCGTTGATCGCGGTGTCGAACAGTTCGTAGTACACCGCGTTGTTGAGGTGGCCGAACATGTCGTTGTCGGTCCACCTCGTCAGCACCGGCCAGTGCACGGGGAAGTCCCGCGACGTCAGCTCCCGCTCGCCGTTCACGCCTGCAGTGTTGCAGGCGAGCGTCCGCGGGCTGGCAAGCTGGTCGCGTGAAGATCCGTGGCGCCGTCCTCGACCGCATCGGGGCACCACCCCGCTATGCCGAGTCCCACCCCCTGACGATCACCGAGCTCGACCTCGCCCCGCCCACCGACACCGAGCTGCTGGTGCGCATCGAGGTGGCGGGCCTGTGCCACTCGGATCTGTCGGTGGTCAACGGCTCCCGGGTGCGGCCCGTTCCGATGCTGCTCGGCCACGAGGCGGCAGGCATCGTCGAGGAGGTCGGCGCCGACGTGCACGACGTGACCGTCGGACAGCGCGTCGTGATGACGTTCCTGCCGCGGTGCGGCGAATGCTCGGCGTGCGCGACCGACGGGCTCGCGCCCTGCATCCCCGGCAGCGCCGCCAACGCGGAGGGCGTGCTCCTCGGCGGGGGCACGCGGCTGTCCGGCGAGCAGGGACCGGTCCTGCACCATCTCGGCGTCTCGGCCTTCGCGACGCATGCCGTCGTCGACCGCCGCTCCGTCGTCCCCGTCGACGACGACGTGCCGCCCGTCGTCGCCTCGCTGCTGGGTTGCGCCGTCCTCACCGGCGGCGGGGCGGTGCTCAACGCGGGCCAACCGCGACCGGGTGACACCGTCGCGATCGTCGGCATGGGCGGGGTCGGCATGGCGGCGCTGCTCACCGCGCTGGCACACGACGACGTCGAGGTCATCGCCGTGGACCAGCTGCCCGACAAGTTGGCCCTCGCCACCCGGCTCGGCGCGCACGCCGCCGTCACCCCCGATCAGGCCGACGGCCTCAAGGCCCGCATCGCGATCGAGGCGGCGGGCCACCCCGCCGCACTGGAGACCGCCATCGCCCTGACCGCCCCGGGCGGCCGCACCGTCACCGTCGGGCTACCGCGCCCCGATGCGCGAATCAATGTGTCGCCCTTGGGTTTCGTGGCCGAGGGCCGGTCACTGATCGGCAGCTACCTCGGCTCGGCGGTGCCGGCGCGCGACATCCCCCGCTTCGTCGAGCTGTGGCGGGCGGGTCGACTGCCGATCGAGTCGCTGGTGTCGGCCAGCATCGACCTCGACGAGATCAACGACGGCATGGACCAGTTGGCCGACGGCCGCGCGGTCCGCCAGATCATCGAGTTCTAGCCCCCGGCGCAAGCCTCGAAACTGCTGTCAGATCGCGATCCGCGCCGCTTTGGCGATCTCCCAGCAGGCTCGGCGGGCTGTCAGAACCAGGCGTCGCGCATCTCCAGCGTGGTGCGGTCCAGCCCCGCCAGCAGGTCGAATTGCGGTGCGGTGCGCGGCAATTCGTAGCGGAAGAAGTACCTGGCGGCGTGGCGCTTGCCGTCGTGGAAGTCATCGGACTGCCCATCGGCCGCCACGACCTGCTCGAGCCAGATCCACGCCATCACGACGTGCCCGAACGCCTCGAGGTAGATCGCGCTGTTGGCGAGCGTCGCCTCGACGTCGCCGGCGGCGTACATCGCGGCGGTCACCTCGACGAGCCGCTGCCGCGACGCGTCCAGTTGGGCGGCCAGCTCGGCCGCGTCCCCGCCGAGCGCGGCGGCCTGGGCGATCGTGGCCGACATGGTCCGGTCCAGCTCGGCCAGGCTGGCCCCGTCGCGCTGAGTCACCTTGCGGCTCAACAGGTCCAGGCTCTGAATGCCGTGCGTGCCCTCGTGGATGGGGTTGAGCCGGTTGTCGCGGTAGTGCTGCTCGACGTCGTACTCGCGGGTGTAGCCGTAGCCGCCGTGCACCTGGATGGCCAGGTCGTTGGCGGCCAGGCACCACTGCGACGGCCAACTCTTCGCCACCGGGACCAGGATCTCGAGCAGGTCGGTCACCTGCCTGGCCTCCTCGTCGGACTCCGCGGTGCGCTGCAGGTCCATCAGCTTGGTGCAGTACAGCCCGAGCGCCAGCCCGCCTTCCACATAGGACTTCTGCGCCAACAGCATTCGCTTCACGTCGGCGTGCTCGACGATCGGCACCTGCGGCGTGGTCGGGTCCTTCACCAGCCGCCCCTGCAGGCGTTCGCGGGCGTATTCGACGGACTTGAGGTAGCCCGTATAGCCCAGCGACACCGCGCCCAGGCCGACCGCCAGGCGCGCCTCGTTCATCATGTGGAACATGTAGGTCAGCCCGCGGTGCGGTTCGCCCACGAGGTAGCCGACAGCGCCCGCCTCGCCGCCGGGCGTGTGGACGCCCTCGCCGAAGTTCAGCACGGTGTTCGTGATCCCGCGCTGACCCATCTTGTGGTTCAGCCCGGCCAGCGTCACGTCGTTGCGCTCGCCGATCGAGCCGTCGGCGTCGACGAGGAACTTCGGCACGATGAACAGCGAGATGCCCTTGGTGCCCGCCGGCCCGCCGGGGATCTTCGCCAGCACCAGGTTGACGATGTTCTCGTTGAGTTCGTGCTCGGCGCCCGAGATCCACATCTTCGACCCGAACAGCCGATAGGTGCCGTCGTCGCGCGGCTCGGCCCGGGTCACGATGTCGGCCAGCGACGAGCCCGCCTGCGTCTCGGACAGTGCCATCGTGCCGGTGAAGCGCCCCGCCAGCATCGGCTTGACGAAGCTCTCGATCTGCTGCTCGTCGCCGAACTTCGCGACGAGGTTGGCGTTGGCGATCGTCAGCATCAGGTAGCCCGACGTCGAGACGTTGGCCGCCGAGACGTAGGCGAACGCGGCCTGCGCCACGCAGACCGGCAGCTGGGCGCCGCCAAGGGATTCGTCCATGCTCGCGCCGACGAGGTCGGCCTGCGCGAATGCCCGCAGCGCCTCCCCGACCTCGGGAATGACGGTCACGGTGGTGCCGTCGAAGGTCGGCTCGTGCGCGTCGCTCGTCTTGTTGTGCGGGGCGAAGTACTTCTCGGCCACCTCCTCGCTGAGGTCGAGCACGCCGTCGAACGTCTCGCGGGAGTGGTCGGCGAAGCGCTGCCGCTTGGTGAGTTCGTCGACCCGCAGCCATTCGTAGAGCAGGAAGTCGAGGTCGCGGCGGGAGAGCAGGGTGGACTTCATGTGAGAACTCCTGGGCTACGGGTGTGGTGGTTACTGGGCGTCGGCTACTTCGATGCCGAGGGGGGCTGCCGTGCGGATCGCGTCGTCGCGGATGAGGCCGCGCAGCAGGGCGGTGCTGAACTCCACCGCGATCTCCGGTGCGGTGCGCCGGCCCTGCGGGCGCAGCCACCGGTAGGACCCCAGCGTCATCCCGATGTAGCCGAGTGCCAGCACGTGGGAGTCGCAGTCGTAGAACTCGCCGCTGGCGATGCCCCGGTCGATGACGTCGCGGACGTGTTCGTAGACCGAGGTCTCCGCCTTGCGGATGTAGGCGACCTGCTCCTCGGTGAACCACTCGGTGATGTAGGGCGCCTCCTGGAAGTAGACGGCCCCTCGCTCGATGTCGCTGGCGATGCCGACCAGCAGCCTGCGGGTGAAGAGGTAGAGCATCTCGCGCGCCGACGCCGACGGGTCGTCGTGCAGGGCCTCGACGGTGAAGTCCGCCGCGCTGCGGCAGATGTCGAACAGGATCAACGACTTGCTGGCGTAGTAGTGGTAAACGGTCGCCTTATTGAGTCCGACCGCGTCGGCGACGTCGTCCATGCGGGTGCCGTGGTAGCCGCGCGCGGCGAAGAGCTTGGTGGCGACGGCGAGGAGTTCCTCGCGACGGGTCAACCCGTTCGACGGTGGTTCGGACATGGCGACTCACTATAGGTAGGCCGGACCGCCGCCCGGGTGCCAATCAACTGGTTGGCCAGTCTATGCAGTCGAACTGGGGTTCCGTCCGAGAGATGGTTACGTCGACGCCAAACGGGCTAGACTCCCTAGCAACCGGTGCTCACGTGGAGGTTCTCATGGATCCGAATCCCGATTACGACGCTAGCGACGAGATCGAGTACTTCTTCCAGTTCGTGCCGTGGGGTCTGCGCGGTGTGTACCCGCCCCCGGCCTACCCACCGGTCTAATTTCTCGCCGACATCCGTCGGGCCGCTGCGGTCCGACTCATTCCGTCTGCCGCCAGCAATCTTGGCGCCGAGCTGACCGGGCGGAGTAGCTTCGTAGGCTGCCGCACGATTCGCGGCTGGATTCTTCGCTCTACTGTACGAGTTGTTCAGAAGGGCGTAGGGTAGAAAACGTCCACCACGGACACACCCCGTTTAGTGCAAAGCGGGCACGAAGCCCCGCGATTCTTCTGGGTAGCGCCTCATTCGTTGAGACTCCTGCGGCAGGTAGCGCCCATCTGTTCGCCGCGTGGCTACGGCAAATTGCCGGTTCCGTCTTCGACGGATGGCCCATTGCGTCGCGCTGACCCACCAGTCTGCTGCGCTGTGCCCATGGACGCCTGTTAGGGGGTCCGACAGTGGAAACCAATTGCAGTGCAATCGAATTCGTGACCACTCCCGGCTTGGGGGTGACCGCATGACGATGCAACTCGAACGACCGGAGCAGGAACTCGGACGGCCGGTCCAGGAACTCGAACGTCCGGCCCAGCACGACCTGGAGAGTCCGGCCGAACCAGAACTCGAACACCCGGCCGAGGTCGAACTCGTCGAACCCCAGGTCGACGAATACGCCGACGTCATGGAGATGTTCGCCGCCATGAGTGGCGGCGTCCCGGAGTCCGCCGAGGTCCGGAGGCAGCGCGAGGCCATCTTCAACCGCTGCCTCACGCTCGCCGACCGCATCGCCCGCCACTACGGCGGACGCGGTGAGGACATCGAAGACCTGACCCAGGTCGCCCGGCTCGGACTGGTGAAGGCGGTCAACCGCTTCGACCCGTCGAAGGGCTCGCACTTCGTCGCCTTCGCCGTCCCCACCATGATGGGCGAGGTGCGACGGCACTTCCGCGACCACGGTTGGTCCATGCACGTCCCGCGCCGTCTCAAGGACCGCCACGGTCACATCACCAAGGCGACGACGGAACTGACCCAGACGCTGGGTCGCGCACCGACCGCCGGCCAGCTCGCCGAGGTGCTCGGCATGAGCCGTGAAGACATCGTCGACAGCATGCTGGCCGCCGAGGCGTACCGGGTGCACTCCATCGACGCTCCGGTCTCCAGCGGTGATTCCGCACCCCGGATGGTGTCCGACACCGTCGGCGGCATGGACTTCGAGTTCGACAGGATCACCGATCAGCAGACGGTGCGGCCCCTGCTGAGCGCACTGCCCGAGCGGGAACGCACGGTGCTGTACCTACGGTTCTTCGAATCGATGACGCAGAGCCAGATCGCCGAGCAGATCGGGGTGTCGCAGATGCACGTCTCGCGCATCCTCGAGAAGACCCTGCGCGAGCTGCGCAACCAGATCTAGCGCACACCACCACGATGAGGCCCCTCCCTGGTATCCGGGGGAGGGGCCTCGCCGGTGTCCGGACCGTCAGCGTCGACGAAAGTCGATCGCCCGCAGGGCTTTTCGGGTCCGCCGGGACAGCCGCGCGGTCCATGCCGCGAACCGTCGGCGTCGGGAGCCGAAGTCCGAGGCCGCCACGATCAGCGGCTGCGCCGCCAATGCCTCGACGGCAGCGGAGAAGCCGGGTGCCATCGGCGCGTGCACTTCGCAGTAGTCTTCGCCGCACCGTGCGCAATGCACCTCGTAGCGCACCGAATTGGGCCCCGACTCGACGAATGCGTAGTCGGCCACCGCGACGCAGCGCGGGCACCGCGCGAGACCACGTTCAACCACCACACTCACGGCAGCGGCGCTCCCTTCGATCAGCCCACCCGGAAATACGGTCAGGTCGCCATCGTGCGGTCTGCCACCGCACTCGTGCACCAGGGCGGAGGGTCTCGATGCAGGATCGGTGCGCAACCGAGATGACGGGCGCGGGATGATGGCGTCATGACCGAGGTGCACGGGCGGATATGGCAGAAGGGCCAGCCGGTGGACGGCTTCACCTTCTCGGGCATCTCGGATTGTCTGGACGACGAGGACACCCTGGTCTGGGCCGACATCTACGACCCCGACCACGACGCGCTCGTCGCCCTCGCCGACGAGTTGGGGCTCAACGTCTGGGCCGTCGAGGACGCGACGGCGCCCAAGGAGCGCACCAAGGCGACGGTGTACCGCTCCCACACGTTCTTCACGGTCTACGCGGTCGAGATGGTGACGCCCGACGACGACACGACGGCCACCCTGACCAAGCACCGCATCTCGGCGTTCGTGCTGCCGCGCGGACTCATCACCGTGCGACTGCCCCCGGTCGAGGGTGGTGATCCGAACTTCGGCATCAAGGACGTGTCGCAACGGTTCGACGAGCTGGGCGGCCAGGAGTACGGCGTCGGGGCGCTCGTCCACGGTCTGCTCGACGTCGTCGTCGACGGCCACTTCGAGGCCGTGCAGGTCCTCGACGACGACATCGAATCCCTCGAAGACGACTTGTTCGCCGAGAGCTCGCCTCCAAAGAGCTTGCAGCGCCGCACCTTTCGCTATCGCAAGGATCTGGTCGAGCTGCGCCGAGTGGTGCTGCCCATGCGCGAGGTGGTCAGCGCCATCAAGAGCAGGCGGATGGACTCCAAGACCGCACCCGAACTCGACCCGCTCTACGACGACCTCTACGACCACGTCCTGCGGGCCTCGGAGTGGACGGAGTCCCTGCGCGACATGGTGACGACGGTGTTCGAGACGAACCTGTCGCTGCAGGACGCCCGGCTGAACACCGTGATGAAGAAGCTCACCGGGTGGGCGGCCATCATCGCGGTGCCGACCGCGGTCACCGGCTTCTACGGCCAGAACGTCAGCTATCCGCTGATGAACACGTTCAGCGGGTTCGTCGTCAGCTCGGCGATCATCGTGGTGATCGTCGCGTGGCTGTACGTGATGTTCCGCAAGCGCGACTGGCTCTGATGCGTAGCAACTGTTCAGGGGGCACGAGCATCCGCTCAACCGCGTAGGGGGTGCGCATTCCGTCGTCGCCGGAATGGGAGACTCTTGGCATGCAGATCGGGATACCCCGCGAATCCCACGCGGGCGAAACGCGTGTGGCCGCCACGCCGCAGACCGTCGGAGCACTCATCAAGCTGGGCTACTCCGTCATCGTCGAGCCCGGCGCCGGCGACGCCTCCAGCTTCGCCAACGCCGCCTACGTCGACGCGGGCGCCGAGATCGGCGATCCCTGGGCGGCCGAGGTGGTGCTGAAGGTCAACGCCCCCAACGACGCCGAGATCGCCGCCCTGCGCGACGGCGCGACACTGATCAGCCTCATCTCCCCCGCGCTCAACCCCGAGCTGCTCGAGAAGCTGTCGGCCCGCCCGATCACGGTGCTGGCGATGGACGCCGTCCCCCGCATCTCCCGCGCGCAGTCACTCGACGTGCTGTCCTCGATGGCCAACATCGCGGGCTACCGCGCGGTCGTCGAAGCCGCCCACGCCTTCGGTCGGTTCTTCACCGGACAGGTCACCGCCGCGGGCAAGGTGCCGCCGGCCAAGGTGCTCGTCGTCGGAGCGGGCGTGGCGGGCCTGGCCGCCATCGGTGCGGCGGGCGGCATGGGCGCGATCGTGCTCGCGACCGACCCGCGGCCCGAGGTCGCCGATCAGGTCAAGTCCCTCGGCGGGGAGTACCTCTACGTCGACCCCGCTGCGGCTGCCGAGGCGTCGGCCACCGGCTACGCCAAGGAGATGGGCGAGGACTACAAGGCCCGCGAGGCGGCGCTCTACGCCGAGCAGGCCCGCGACGTCGACATCATCATCACCACCGCGTTGATCCCCGGCCGGCCCGCGCCCCGCATCATCACCGCGGACATGGTCGCCTCGATGAAACCGGGCAGCGTGATCGTCGACATGGCCGCAGCCAACGGCGGCAACGTCGAGGGCACCGTCAAGGACCAGGCCATCGTCACCGACAACGGCGTGACGATCATCGGCTACACCGATCTGGCCGGACGCCTGCCCGCCACGGCGTCGCAGCTCTACGGCACCAACCTGGTCAACCTGCTCAAGCTGCTCACCCCCGAGAAGGACGGGCAGCTGACTCTCGACTTCGACGACGTCGTGCAGCGCTCGGTGACCGTCGTGCGCGACGGCGAGACGACCTGGCCGCCGCCACCGGTGCAGGTGTCGGCCGCCCCGGCTGCCGCCACGGCCGCCCCCGTCGAGAAGCCCGCACCGAAGCCGCCGATGACGGCGGGCCGGCGGTTGGGCGTCACGTTCGTCGCGGCCGCCGTGCTGTTCGCGCTCGTCGCGCTGTCCCCGGCCGCGCTGCAGGTCCACCTGACGGTGTTCGCGCTGGCGATCGTGATCGGCTACTACGTGATCGGCCACGTGCACCATGCGTTGCACACGCCGCTGATGTCGGTGACCAACGCGATCTCCGGCATCATCGTCGTCGGCGCGCTGCTGCAGATCGGCCAGGGGGACGCGATCGTCACCGGGCTGGCCGCGGTCGCCATCCTGCTCGCCAGCATCAACATCTTCGGTGGCTTCGCCGTGACGCGCCGCATGCTCGCGATGTTCTCGCGTAGCTGACCACTCCCCGCCCCCTGCGCTCTTCCCGAATCGGACGGATCGAATGTTCACCCTCGAAACCACTGCCACTGCGGCCTACGTCGTTGCGGCGCTGCTGTTCATCCTGGCCCTCGCCGGCCTCTCCCGGCACGAGACCTCGCGCTCGGGCAACTCCTTCGGCATTGCCGGCATGGCGGTGGCGCTCGTCGCCACCATCGCGTTGGCACTGGGCCGCCACATCGAGCCCCTCGGCATCGGGCTGCTGGTCGGCGCGATGGCGATCGGCGCCGCGATCGGCCTGTGGCGGGCCCGCGTGGTCGAGATGACCGGCATGCCCGAGCTGATCGCCCTGCTGCACTCGTTCGTCGGCCTGGCCGCGGTCCTGGTGGGGTGGAACGGCTACCTCCACGTCGAGCGCGACCTGGCCGGGCCAGAGGCCGCCGTGCTCGACGGGCAACACCTGCTCGGCATCCACTCCGCCGAGGTCTTCATCGGCGTGTTCATCGGCGCCGTCACGTTCACCGGATCGATCGTGGCGAATCTCAAGCTGTCGGCGCGCATCAAGTCGACCCCGCTGATGCTGCCCGGCAAGAACGCCCTCAACATCGGGGCGCTGGTGCTGTTCCTGGTGCTGACGGTCTGGTTCGTCATCACCCCGCAGCTGTGGCTGCTCGTCGCCGTCACCGTGTTGGCGTTGCTGCTGGGCTGGCATCTGGTCGCGTCCATCGGTGGCGGTGACATGCCGGTGGTGGTGTCGATGCTCAACAGCTACTCGGGCTGGGCCGCCGCGGCGTCGGGCTTCCTGCTGTCGAACGACCTGCTGATCGTCACGGGCGCCCTCGTCGGCTCCTCCGGTGCGTACCTGTCCTACATCATGTGCAAGGCCATGAACCGGTCGTTCATCTCGGTCATCGCCGGCGGTTTCGGCATCGAAGCGGGCCCGGCCGAGGACAAGGACTACGGCGAACATCGCGAGATCACCGCGGACGGCGCCGCCGAACTGCTCAACTCCGCCAGTTCGGTCATCATCACCCCGGGTTACGGCATGGCCGTCGCGCAGGCCCAGTACGGCGTCGCCGACCTGACCCGCAAACTGCGCGACCGCGGTGTCAACGTGCGCTTCGGCATCCACCCCGTCGCGGGCCGGCTGCCCGGGCACATGAACGTGCTGCTGGCCGAGGCCAAGGTGCCGTACGACATCGTGCTGGAGATGGACGAGATCAACGACGACTTCGACGACACGTCCGTCGTGCTGGTCATCGGCGCCAACGACACCGTGAACCCGGCCGCCTCGGAGGATCCCGGCAGCCCCATCGCGGGCATGCCGGTGCTGACGGTGTGGAACGCCGACAACGTCATCGTCTTCAAGCGCTCCATGGCATCCGGCTACGCCGGTGTTCAGAACCCGCTGTTCTTCCGCGACAACACCCAGATGCTGTTCGGCGACGCAAAGGACCGCGTGGACGCCATCAACGCCGCGCTGTAGGCGTTCGCCGAGCGCACCCTTGTTGACGCCGCCTCTCGGGCGATGCGTTCAACAAGCGTGCGGTGGGCGATGGGCTCAGTCGCCCTCTTGCGCCCGGGTGGCGGAATACAATGCGGTGTCGTCGGTAGTCGTACTCGAGCTGGCTTGGGAGGTGAGGTCGTGGAGCGTCGGACACCCAAGAAGGTGACGGTGACGGCAGCCGCCATCAGGCGGGCCGGTGCGCGCGCGACGAAGGCCTCGGCGAAGTTGGAGGGCCGGGTCGTCCCCCACGGCCATCGACGGTCGGCAGCGGTGCGGGCCTACATCGAGAAGCAGCGGCCACACCTGCCCTGATGCCACTTGCGCCCGGCTACGGGGAGACTCCGCTTCCCCACGAGGAGCTGACCGCGCTCTTGCCCGCAGTCCTCGACGTCCTGCCCAAGCCCATCACCCGCGCCGACGTGTACGACCTCGAACAGGGCCTTCAAGAATCCGTGTACGAAGGCTTCATGCCGCTCGCGCTCGACGGATCCCTGTCGGTTGCCGAGCTTCTCAGCGACCACTTCGTCCGAAGTCTGCACTCGCAGTTGTTCGGGCCGGTGTGGCAGTGGGCCGGTCGATGGCGGCTGCTCGAGCTCAACATCGGGGTGGCGCCCGAGCACATTCCCGTCGACATGCGAAACGCGCTCGGCACCGTTGCGTACCGGTGGGAGCACACAGGCGACTGGACCGCACGTCAACTGGGGATCGCCGCGCACGCCGAGGTCGTGCGGGTCCACCCCTTCACCGACGGCAATGGTCGCACTGCACGCCTTCTCGCCGACTTGGTCTTCGCGGCCACCCAGGATCCCGCAGAACTGCAATACGACTGGGACCTCGACAAGCCGCGATACATCGAGCGTCTGCGGGCGTACGACCGGCATCGTGACGTCACTGACCTCGCCGCGATGATCCCCGTTCGCAAGATGTAGGCGTTCGCCGAGCGCACGCTTGTTGACGCCGCCTCTCGGGCGATGCGTCCAACAAGCGTGCGGTGGGCGACGGGCTCAGTCGCCTTCCTGCGCCCGGGTGCGACCGGCGAGGCCGATCAATTCCTCGTGCAGTTCGAACCACACCGTGTGGTACGAGTCGACGATCGGGCGGGTCAGCCACGACATGTCCGAACGCGCCCGCTGCAGGGCACCGTCGAGGCGCTCGCCGTAGGACCTCAGCCGTGGGACCAGCGCGGCCGCGGCCTCGATCACCGGCTCGACGTCGCGATGCAATCGGTCGACCTCGGCGAGGACGGCGGCCACCTCGCCCGGACCGGCCGCCTCCCTCGTCAGCTGCCACTGCGAGATCACCGGCTTGAGCTTCGCGTTGACGACGGTGAAGCGTGCGTAGACGTCGTCGGCGGCCGTCGGGTCCACGGTCGCGCGCTCGGCGGCCAGCAGGTCGGCCAACCGCGCCCGGCCCGCCTCCGTCAGCCGCACCATCGGCGCATCGACGAGCAGCCCGGCCGCGACCAGGTCGTCCGCGTCGACCTCTGTCCGCGGGACGCGGCCCTTGAGTCGCACCGTCTGCAGCAGTGCCAGCTCGTTCATCGTCCGCGCACCCCTCTCACCAGCTCGTCGAATCGCCGTAGGTCGGGATCGTCGATCGCGGCGCCACGCCTACCCGCGCCGTCGTGCACCCGGCCGGCCGTGCCGTCGACGGTGACGCTCCGTCCGGCGAGCCGCTCGGCGGTGCCCGACCCACAGCCGACGACCGCGGGGATGCCGAGCTCACGGGCCACGATCGCGGCGTGGCTGCTGGCACCCCCGATCTCGGTGACGACGCCCGCGGCCGCCATGATCCCGGCGATGTCGTCCGGGCTCGTCGTCGGTCGCACCAGGATGACGTCGCGGCCGTCGTCGGCGGCGGCGATGGCGTCGTCGCTGGTCGTGCAGACCACGCCGGACGCCAGCCCGGGACAGGCGGGTACGCCGGTGGCCAGCGTCGGGCCGCCCTGCGCGGCGTCCGGGCGGGCCGTGGCGAGTGACTCGAGCTGTTCGGCGGTGACGCGCCCGATTGCTGCGGCATCGTCGATCAGGCCCTCGTCGCGCAGCGCCAGCGCGAGCCGCACCGCCGCCAGGGGCGATCGCTGCGCGACGCGTGATTGCAGGAGCCACAGCACGCCTGCCTCGACGGTGAACTCGACGTCCTGCACGTCCCCGGCGCGGCGCTCGAGCCGCCTGCCCGCCTCGAGGAGCTGCTCGTACGCCTCCGGGAGCCGGTCGCGCATCGCCGCGAGCGGCAGGCAATCGCTGGTGCCCGACACCACGTCATCCCCCTGCGCGGCGGGCAGCCATTCGCCGAACGGTGTCGCATCGCCGGTAGCCGGATTCCTGGTGAACAGCACGCCCGTACCCGACTGCTCGTCGAGATTGCCGTAGACCATCGCCTGCACCACGATCGCGATGCCACCGCGGTCGGCGCCGCGGTGCGCCCGGTAGGCCGCCGCCCGGTCCGACGACCACGACCCCACGACGGCTTCCATGGCGCCGCGCAGCTGGTCCCACGGGTCGGCGGGGACGTGCGTGGCGGCGGGGACGGCACGCAGGTAGCCGCGGCGGAATCGCTCGCGGACGTCGGCGGCGAACTCCGGGGAGTGACGCTCGGCCAGCGCGGTCAGCACGGCGTCGTCGACCCCGACGTCGAGGACCGTCTCGAGCATGCCCGGCATCGACGTCGCGCCACTGCTGCGGACGGAGAGCAGCAACGGCCGTGGACCGGCGCCGAACGTCGTGCCGGTGCGCCGCTGCAGCACCTTCAGACCGTCGAGCGCGTGTTGCCACATTCGCTGCACCGTGGCGGCCGGTCGGGCCTCGCATTCGTCACACCAGTCGGACGTGATGCAGAACGCAGGAGGGACCGGCAAACCCATCTCGACCATGGTCGCGATGGCCCGGCCCTTGCCGCCCACGACGGCCATCGCGGCGTCGTCGAGGCTGCCGTCGAGTGGGGCCGCGAATAGGCGGTGTGCTGCGTGAACGGGTCGGCTACCCGCGCCGAGTGTCATCGCGCCATCCCGTCGTGTCGCCTGCCGATGCGTCCGCGTTCCCAGGACTGCCCGAGTCTAAGCAGGCGGGTGATTGCCCGCGTCATCGGAGGGAACACAATGGTCTGAGCGCGTTCGCTCGCGTTGTTGAACCGCGCCACGAGCTTCTAGGCTCAACCGACGAGCGCGATGTACCGAATACTTGGGGGTCACTGCGCACAGTGGCTCAGACAGGGGTTTCTCACCGTATGGCCGATCAACTCGCACATGCCACGGAGGCGCTTCGCAGGGCGCTCGTCCAGAACGACCGGCTGAAGTCCCAGAATAGGGCGCTGCTGGAGCGTTCTGGCGAACCCATCGCGGTCGTCGGCATGTCGTGTCGCTTCCCCGGCGGTGTGAACTCCCCCGAAGGCCTGTGGGAGATGGTGGCCGAGGGCCGTGACGTGGCGTCGGAGTTGCCCGACGACCGCGGCTGGGACGTCGCAGGCCTCTACGACCCCGATCCGGACGCCCCCGGCAAGTCCTACGCCCGCGCGGGCGGATTCGTCGAAGACGTTGCCGACTTCGACGCCGGCTTCTTCGGCATCGCCCCGAGCGAGGCCCTGGCGATGGACCCCCAGCAGCGCATGCTGCTCGAACTGTCCTGGGAGGCGCTCGAACGGGCCGGGGTCGATCCCACGTCGCTGCGCGGTAGCGCGACGGGTGTGTTCGCCGGTGTGATCGCGGGCGGCTACGGCATGTCCGCCGACAGCATCGAGGGTTACCGCCTCACCGGCATGACCTCCAGCGTGACGTCCGGCCGGGTGGCCTACGTGCTCGGCCTGGAGGGGCCCGCGGTCTCGATCGACACCGCCTGCTCCTCGTCGCTGGTCGCCCTGCACATGGCCGTACAGGCGCTGCGGCTCGGCGAATGCGACATGGCGCTGGCCGGTGGCGTCACCGTCAACGCGACCCCGACGATCTTCGTGGAGTTCAGCCGGCACCGCGGGCTGGCCGCCGACGGCAGGTGCAAGCCGTACGCCGGGGCGGCCGACGGCGTCGGCTGGGCCGAGGGCGGCGGCGTGCTCGTCGTCGAGCGGCTCTCCGACGCGCAGCGGCTCGGTCACCCCGTCCTCGCCGTGGTGCGCGGCTCGGCGGTCAACCAGGACGGCGCATCCAACGGGTTGACGGCCCCCAACGGTCCGTCGCAGCAGCGCGTCGTGCGCGCCGCGCTGGCCAATGCCGGCCTGTCGACGGCGCAGGTCGACGTCGTGGAGGGACACGGCACGGGCACCCCGCTCGGTGACCCCATCGAGGCCCAGGCGTTGCTGAGCACCTACGGCCAGGACCGGACGCAGCCGCTGTGGCTGGGCTCGGTGAAGTCGAACATGGGCCACACCCAGGCCGCGGCGGGCGTCGCGGGCGTGATCAAGATGATCATGTCGATGCGGCACGAGACGCTGCCGGTGACCCTTCACGTCGACGCCCCCAGCCCGCACGTCGACTGGACCGCGGGAGCGGTGTCCCTGCTGACCGAGCCGCAGCCGTGGCCGGCCGGCACGACGCCGCGCCGGGCCGGTGTGTCGTCGTTCGGCATCAGCGGCACCAATGCGCACGTCATCGTCGAGTCGGCTCCGACGCCGGAACCCGTTGCGGCCGAGCCCGTGCCGGCGCCGGCGGTTCTTCCGTGGGTGCTGTCGGCGAAGTCGCCCGGGGCGCTGCGCGCGCAGGCGGGCCGGCTGGCCGAGCACCTCGACAAGCACCCCGACCTCGACGTCCGCGACGTGGCGTGGACGCTCGCGGGCCGCTCGACGTTCGAGCACCGCGCGGTCCTGCTCGGCGGTGACCGCGAACGGTTGCTGGCCGGGGTGGCCGAAGTGGCCTCGGAGGACGACCCGATGCTCGCGATCCATGGGGCAGCCACGCCGGTCGGCAAGGTCGCCTTCGTGTTCCCCGGCCAGGGCAGCCAGTGGCTCGGTATGGGCATCGAACTGATGGCCAGCTCGACGGTCTTCGCCGAGCACCTGGCGGCGTGCTCGGAGGCGCTCGCCGAATTCACCGACTGGTCCCTGCTCGACGTCTTGCGCGGGGAAGCCGGTGCGCCCGGTCTCGACCGCGTCGACGTGGTGCAGCCCGCGCTGTTCGCGGTGATGGTGTCCCTCGCCGAGCTGTGGCGGTCGGTCGGAGTGACGCCGGATGCCGTCATCGGCCACTCGCAGGGCGAGATCGCGGCCGCCTACGTCGCGGGCGCGTTGTCGTTGCGTGACGCCGCCCGGGTCGTGGCGCTGCGCAGCCAGCTGCTCGTCGAACTGTCGGGGTCGGCGGGCATGGTGTCACTCGCGTGCAGCGCGGACCGGGCCCGAGAGTTGTTGGCGGGCTTGGACATTGCGTCGGACCGGGCCGACATCGCGGTCATCAACGGCCGCTCGACGGTCGTGGTCTCCGGCGAGTCCGCCGCCCTCGACGCGCTCGTCCGGCAGTGCGAGGCACTCGAGATCCGCGCCCGCCGCATCGACGTGGACTACGCGTCGCACTCCGCACAGGTCGAGGCCATCGACGGCCGCCTGCAGGATGCGCTCGCCGAGATCGCACCGCGCTCGACGCGGACCGCGTTCTTCTCCACCGTCACCGGTGATCTCATCGACACCGCCACCCTCGATGCCGCCTACTGGTACCGCAACATTCGTCAGACCGTGCAGTTCGACCAGGCCGTGCGCTCGGCGAGCAAGCACGGCTACCGGGCGTTCGTCGAAGCCAGTCCCCACCCGGCGCTCATCGCCGGCATCGAGGACACCGTGCGCGACGCCACCGATGGCGCCGCAGAGCCCGTCGTGGTGCCAACCCTGGGCCGCGACGAGGGCGGCTGGGACCGGTTCCTCACCGCTGCCGCGCAGGCGTTCACCTCGGGCATCCCGGTCACGTGGCGGGCGGTCTGCGAGGGCGGCCACCTCGTCGACCTGCCGACCTACGCCTTCGAGCGGCGCCGCTTCTGGCTGTCCGGCGGGGGCACCGCGACGTCGGACGCCTCCGGCTTCGGCATCAACGGCGCCGCCCACGCTCTGCTCGGCGCCGTCGTCGAGGTCCCGGAGACGGGTCAGGTGGTGATGACGGGCCGCTTGGCGGTCGCCACCCAGCCGTGGCTGGCCGACCACGCCGTCAGCGGCGTAATCCTGTTCCCCGGAGCGGGTTTCGTCGAGCTCGTCATTCGCGCGGGCGACGAGGTCGGCTGCCCGACGGTCGAGGAGCTGACGCTGCAGGCGCCCCTGGTGGTCGCTGCCTCCGGCGTCCCGATCCGCGTGCTCGTCGGCTCGGCCGACGAATCCGGCTCCCGCTCGGTGTCGGTGTTCTCCCGCTCAGACGACGACGATGCCCCGTGGGTCCTGCACGCCGAGGCGATCGTCGGCCACGAGCCGGTCTCCTCGACGGCCGAGCTGTCGACGTGGCCACCCGCGGGTGCCGTGGCGACCGACGTCACCGACGCCTACGAACTGCTCGCCGCCCGCGGCTACGAGTACGGTCCCGCGTTCCGCGGTTTGACCGCCATGTGGCGCCGCGGCGACGAGGTTTTCGCCGAAGTGACTCTGCCGCAGGACGTTTCGGCGTCCGAGTTCGGCGTGCACCCGGTGCTGCTGGACGCGTCGATGCACGCGATCGCCCTGGCGGCCATCGATCACGACCTGGCCCTGCCGTTCTCCTGGCAGGGCGTCACCCTGCACGCGGCGGGCGCATCCTCGGTGCGTGCGCGGATCGCCCCCGTCGGGCCCAACTCGGTGTCGATCGACCTGGCCGACGGACTCGGGCTCCCGGTGCTGTCGGTCGGTGCGATGTCCACCCGCCCCGTGAGCGCCGAGCAGCTCGCCCTCGCCGGCCGGGCCGCCACCGACGGCGAACTGTTCGAGGTGGAGTGGTCCCCCGTCCCCGCGCCCGAGCACGCCCCGGCCGTCACCGACGCCGCCGTGTACGAGACCGCTTCCGCCGCAGGCACTTCCGAGCTGGTGACCGACGTTCACACCGCCGTGCACGCGGCCCTGGAGCGGTTGCAGACGTTCCTCGCGGAGCCGTCGTCGACGCCGCTCGTCGTGGTCACCCGCGGCGCGATGGCGCTGCCCGGCGAGGACGTCACCGACCTCGCGGGCGCCGCGGTATGGGGCTTGGTGCGCGCCGCGCAGAACGAGAACCCCGGCCGCCTCGTGCTCGTCGACGCCATCGGCGAGCTGGACGTCGCGGCGGTGCTGGCGGTCGGCGAGCCGCAGGTCGTGGTGCGCCACGGCGTCCCCCACACCGCGCGGGTGGTGGCGAGCAAGGCGGCGGGTTCGATCCTCGAGCCGCCGCTGACGGGGAAGCCGTGGCGCCTGGGCATTTCCACCGCCGGCACGTTCGACGACCTCGAGCTGCAGGAGGTGCCGAACTCCGAGGAGCCCACCCGCGCAGGGCACATCCGGGTCGAGGTGAACGCCGTCGCGGCCAACTTCCGCGACGTCATGATCACCCTCGGCATGTTCACCCACGACGCGCTGCTCGGCAGTGAGGGTGCCGGTGTCGTGACGGAGGTCGGCGAGGGCGTCACCGACTTCGCCGTCGGCGACCGCGTCATGGGGCTGTTCCCCGAGGGCACGGGCACGCTGGTGCAGGCCGACGCCCGGCTGGTCGCCCCCATCCCGACCGGTTGGACCGACGCCGAGGCCGCCGCCACGCTGGTCGTGTTCACCACGGCCTACTACGGCCTGCGAGAACTGGCCGACGTGCAGCCGGGTCAGTCGATCCTCATCCACGCCGCAACCGGCGGCGTCGGCCTCGCCGCCATCCAGTTGGCCAGGCACTGGGGCATGGAGGTCTACACCTCTGCGAGCCGACCCAAGTGGGACACGTTGCGCGCGTTGGGCTTCGACGACGACCACATCGGCGACTCCCGCACCCTCGACTTCGAACAGAAGTTCATGGCCGTCACGCAGGGCCGCGGCTTCGACGTCGTGCTCGACTCGTTGGCCGGTGAGTTCGTCGACGCGTCGCTGCGACTGCTGCCGCGCGGCGGCTCGTTCCTGGAGATGGGCAAGACCGACATCCGCGACGCCGACACCGTCGCCGCCGCCCATCCCGGCGTGCGGTACCGCGCCTTCGACCTGTTCGAGCCCGGCCGTCCGCGCATGCACGAATACATCGTCGAACTGTCGCGGATGTTCGAGGAAGGCGCGCTGCGACCACTTCTGGTGACCACGTGGGACATTCGCCGCGCTCCCGCCGCGCTGCGCTACCTGAGTCAGGCCCGCCACGTCGGCAAGATCGTCATGACGATGCCGCAGGCGTGGACGCGTGGCACGGTTCTGATCACCGGCGGCACCGGCATGGCGGGCGCCTCGGTCGCCCGCCACGTCGTCCACCATCACGGTGTGCGCCAGTTGGCGCTGCTGTCGCGCCGCGGACCCGACGCACCGGGAACCGCCGAACTCGTCGCGGAACTGAGCGAGAACGGTTGCGCGGTGAGGGTATTGGCCGCCGACGCCGCCGACCGCTCCTCCCTGCAGACCGCCCTGGCCACCCTGGACCGTCCGCTGTCGGCGGTCATCCACGCCGCGGGCGTCCTCGACGATGCGGTCGTGGGTTCCCTGACGCCCGAGCGCGTCGACACCGTCCTGCGGGCCAAGGTCGACGCCGCGTGGAACCTGCACGAGCTCACCAAGGACACCAATCTCGCTGCCTTCGTACTGTTCTCGTCGATGGCGGGCGTGGTCGGCTCGGCGGGACAGGCGAACTACAGCGCCGCGAACACGTTCCTCGACGCACTGGCCGCACATCGTCGCGCCCACGGCAGGCCGGGTTCGTCGCTGGCCTGGGGCCTGTGGGAGCAGGCGTCCGACATGACCGGTCACCTGGCCGACGCCGACGTCGCCCGACTGAGCCGCGACGGCATCCTCGCCATGAGCACCGACGACGCGATGGCCCTGTTCGATTCCGCCCTGGTGGTGGGCGAGCCGCTGCTGGCGCCCGTGCGGATCGACCGCGGCGCGCTGCGGATGCGGTCCTCGGAGGGGCTGCTGCCCCCGATGTTCGCCCAGCTGGCCAACGCCTCGGCACGACGTCGCGTCGACGACACGCTGATGGCGGCGAAGTCCAAATCGGCTCTGGCACAACGCCTGGACGGCATGCCGGAGGAGGCGCAGCAGGCCCTGGTGCTGGATCTGCTGCGCTCGCACATGTCTGCGGTGCTGGGCAACACGGAGCCCGAGGCGATCGCGGCCGAGCTGGCGTTCTCCGACCACGGCTTCGACTCGCTGACGGCCGTCGAGCTGCGCAACCGGTTGAAGACCGCGACCGGGCTGGCGCTGTCGCCGACGCTCATCTTCGACTATCCGACGCCGCAGGCGCTGGCCGGCTACATCCGCCAGGAGCTGGCGGGCACCACCGCAGACGTGGCAACCACCACCTCGGCGGTCGCGACCATTGACGAGCCGATCGCCATCGTCGGCATGTCCTGCCGCTTCCCCGGCGGGGTCGACTCGCCAGAGGCGTTGTGGGACATGGTCGCCGAGGGTCGTGACGTCGTCACCGACTTCCCCACCGACCGCGGTTGGGACCTGGCCGGGCTCTTCAGCGCCGATCCGGACGCCCCCGGCAAGTCGTACGCCAGCACGGGTGGCTTCCTCTCCGACGCCGCCGACTTCGACCCCGCCTTCTTCGGGGTGTCCCCGACCGAGGCCCTGGCGATGGACCCGCAGCAGCGGCTGTTCCTCGAGCTGGCCTGGGAGGGTCTGGAGCGCGGTGGCATCGACCCGACGTCGTTGCGCGGCAGCGCAACCGGTGTCTTCACCGGGATCTACGCGCAAGGCTACGGCGTCGGGGCCGAGGGTGCGGAGGGCTTCCGGCTGACGGGTCAGGCCTCCAGCGTCGCGTCGGGCCGGGTGTCCTACGTGCTGGGCCTGGAGGGTCCGGCCGTGTCGATCGACACGGCGTGCTCGTCGTCTCTGGTGGCGCTGCACATGGCGGTCCAGGCGCTGCGGACCGGTGAATGCGACCTGGCCCTGGCCGGTGGTGTCACCATCAACGCCACCCCCGACATCTTCGTGGAGTTCAGCAGGCAGCGCGGACTGTCCTCCGATGGGCGCTGCAAGTCCTTCGCGGGAGCTGCCGACGGCACCGGATTCGCCGACGGCGGCGGCATTCTCGTCGTCGAGCGCCTCTCCGACGCACAGCGCCACGGCCACCAGGTGCTCGCACTGGTGCGCGGGTCGGCGATCAACCAGGACGGCGCCTCCAACGGGCTCACCGCGCCGAACGGGCCGTCGCAGCAGCGCGTGCTGCGGGCGGCTTTGGCCAACGCCGGCCTCGCCACCTCCGACGTCGACGTCGTCGAGGCGCACGGCACCGGCACGACGCTCGGCGACCCCATCGAGGCGCAAGCGCTGCTCGCCACGTACGGACAGGACCGGCGGCAGCCGCTGTGGCTGGGCTCGGTGAAGTCCAACATGGGCCATGCCCAGGCCGCGGCGGGCGTCGCGGGCATCATCAAGATGGTCCAGTCGATGCGTCACGAGCGGATCCCCGCCACGCTGCACGTGGATCAGCCCACGCCGCACGTCGATTGGACGATGGGCTCGATCGCCCTGCTGACCGAGGCGCAGCCGTGGCCTGCGAACGGCGTCCCGCGCCGGGCAGGCGTGTCGTCCTTCGGCATCAGCGGTACCAACGCCCACGTCATCATCGAATCGGCCCCGGCGGTGGCCGCACCGGCCGTCGAGGTCCGCACCCCCGCCGTCACGCCGTGGGCGCTGTCGGCGAAATCGCCCGAGGCCCTGGCGGATCAGGCTCGCCGCATCGCAGGCCACGTGGCAGCCCGTCCGGACCTCAGCCCGCTCGACGTGGGATGGACCCTCGGCGGTCGCGCGTCGTTCGCACACCGCGCCGTCGTGTTGGGCGCCGATCGCGCCACGCTGCTCGCCGAGCTGACCGCACTCGCAGACGACGAGGCCGGTGCCGGCATCGTCCGCGGCCGGGCTGCCGGTGCCGGCAAGACGGCCTTCGTCTTCCCGGGGCAGGGCGCGCAGGTCCTCGGGATGGGCCGTCAGCTGCACGCCGAATTCCCGTTGTTCGCAGCGGCATTCGACGCCGTGACGACCGAACTCGACCGCCACCTCCTGCGTCCCATCCGCGACGTCATGTGGGGCAGCAACGCGGCGGTACTGGACTCGACCGAATTCGCGCAGCCGGCGCTGTTCACCGTCGAGGTCGCCCTGTTCCGTCTGCTCGAATCCTGGGGTCTGCGACCGGACTACGTGCTCGGCCATTCGATCGGTGAGTTGACCGCCGCGCACGTCGCCGGCGTGCTGTCGCTGGAGAACGCCGCCGCGCTGGTCGCCGCGCGCGGCAGGCTCATGCAGCGGCTGCCCGAGGGCGGCGCGATGGTGGCCGTGTCGGCGAGTGAGGCCGAGATGCAGCCACTGCTGCGCGACGGCGTCGGCATCGCCGCGGTGAACGGGCCGGGTGCGGTGGTGATCTCCGGTCCCGAGGAGGCCGTCCTCGCCATCGCCGAGGAGGCGCGCGCCGCGGGCTCACGGGTGCACCAGCTCGCCGTGTCGCACGCCTTCCACTCCTCGCTGATGGAGCCGATGCTGCTCGAATTCGGCACGGTCGCTCGCGGCATGACGCTGGCGGCGCCACAGATCCCGGTCATCTCGAACCTGACCGGTGAACTCGCCGGACCGGACTTCGCCACGGCCGACTACTGGAACCGGCACGTCCTGGAGGCGGTCCGGTTCGCCGACAGTGCACGCCATCTCGAATCCGCCGGGGTCACCCGGTACCTCGAGGTGGGCCCGGCGAGCGGGCTGATGGCGTCGATCGCGCTGACGCTCGGCGACTCCGAACCGGTCACGGCGTCCACGCTCAAGAAGGAGACGGGCGAGCCCGCCTCGCTCCTGACGGCGGTGGCCGAGCTGTCGGTCGCCGGCGTCGACGTGGACTGGCAGGGGGTGTGCGCGGGCGGTCGCCTCGTCGACCTGCCGACGTATGCGTTCCAGCGCCGCCGGTTCTGGCTGTCCAGTGGCGGATCCGGGACGACCGACGCCACGGGTCTCGGTCTCGGCGGTACCGACCACGCGCTGCTCGGCGCGGTGGTCGAATCTCCGGAGTCGGGCGGCGTGGTCCTGACGGGCAGGCTGTCCACGGCGACGCAGCCCTGGCTGGCCGACCACGCGGTCGCGGGCGTCGTGCTGTTCCCCGGCGCCGGCTTCGTCGAGTTGGCCATCCGGGCCGGTGACGAGGTCGGCTGCTCGTGCGTCGACGAGCTCATGCTGCACGCGCCGATGGTCCTGCCCCCCGAGGGCGTCTCGGTCCAGGTCGCCGTCAGCGAGGCCGACGAGGCCGGTGGCCGCGTCGTCTCCATCTTCTCGCGCCCACAACGGGATTCGGCCACCTGGACACTGCACGCCGAGGGCGAGCTCAGCGTCGCGGCGGCCGCCCCCGGCGCCGACCTCGCGGTGTGGCCGCCGGTCGGGGCACTGCCCGTCGACATCGGTGAGCCCGCGGCGACCTATGCGACGCTGCGGGACCGCGGCTACGAGTACGGTCCCGCGTTCCAGGGTCTGACGGCGATGTGGCGCCGCGGCGACGAGGTGTTCGCCGAGGTCTCGATCTCGCAAGACCTGCAGCCCAACGGTTTCGGGGTGCACCCGGCCCTGCTCGACGGGGCGCTGCACGCCGTGGTGCTCAGCCGCGACGACGCGGACGGCGAGATGGCGCTGCCGTTCTCCTGGCAGAAGGTGTCACTGCATGCGTCGGGTGCCTCGGCGGTCCGCGCGCGCTTCACGCCGAACGGCACCAGCTCGATGTCGATCGACCTCGCCGACGGCCTCGGGCTCCCCGTGCTGTCGGTGGAGGCGATGGTGGCCCGACCGGTGACGGCCCAGCAGTTGGCCGCCGCGGTCGGGGGTACCGGCGGCGGTGAGCTGTTCGAGGTCGTGTGGTCCGCCGCGACGGCCGCCGAACCCGTCGAGACCGAGTTCGAGGTCTTCGAATCAGCCCCTGCCACGAGTCAATCGGATGACCTCTCCGACGTCTACGGTGCGACGCACGTGGCGCTGGAACGCCTGCAGGCGTGGCTCACCCAGGCTGCCGACGCGACGGCGCCGTCCACGCTGCTCGTCACGACCCGCGGCGCGGTGGCTCTGCCCGGTGAGGACGTCACCGACCTCGCCGGCGCCGCGGTGTGGGGGCTGGCGCGTGCGGCGCAGACCGAACATCCCGGTCGCGTCGTCCTCGTCGACTCCGACGCCGACGTCGATCCGGCGGCCGTCCTTTCGCTCGGCGAGCCGCAGGTCGTCGTCCGCGACGGCGTCCTGCACACCGCGCGGGTGTTGCCGAGCCGGGCGGCTGAGTCGCTGCTCGCGCCGCCGCCCGACGGTGCGCCGTGGCAGCTCACGGTCGCCGACGGCGAGGCAGGCGGCACGTTCGACGACCTGACGCTACGCCCTGCGCCCGACGCCGACGCCCCCCTCGAGCCGGGTCGAATCCGGGTGGCGGTCAGGGCGATCGGCGCGAACTTCCGCGACGTCATGATTGCCCTGGGCCTGTACCCGGGCGGCGGCGTGATGGGCATCGAGGCCGCGGGCATCGTCATCGCGGTCGCCCCCGACGTCACCGGGGTGTCCGTCGGCGACCGCGTGATGGGCCTGTTCCCCGAGGGCACCGGATCGGTCGCTACGACCGACGCTCGCGTCGTGCTGCCGATTCCGTCCGACTGGGGTTACGCGCAGGGCGCCGGCTTCACCGTCGGCTTCGCGACGGCGTTCTTCGCGCTGCGCGGGCTGGCCGACGTGCAGCCGGGTCAGTCCGTGCTGATCCACGCCGGCACCGGCGGCGTCGGCATGGCGGCGGTGCAGCTGGCCAGGCACTGGGGCCTCGAAGTGTTCGCCACCGCGAGCCAGCCGAAGTGGGACACGTTGCGCGCCATGGGTTTCGACGACGACCACATCGGCGACTCCCGCACCCTGGACTTCGAGCAGAAGTTCCTCGCCGTCACCGGCGGCCGCGGCGTCGACGTGGTGCTCGACTCGCTGTCGGGTGACTTCGTCGACGCGTCGCTGCGGTTGCTGCCGCGTGGTGGGGCCTTCCTGGAGATGGGCAAGACCGACATCCGCGACGCAGACGCCGTGGCCGCCGCCCATCCCGGGGTGCGCTACCGCGCGTTCGACCTCTTCGAGGCCGGGGCGGACGGCGTCGGCACGATTCTGGCCGGCGTCGCGGCGCTCAGCGATGCCGGGGCGCTGCGCCCGCTGCCCGTCTCCACGTGGGACGTCCGACGGGCGCCCGCGGCGCTGCGGCATCTGAGCCAGGCCCGCCACATCGGCAAGGTCGTGCTGACCATGCCGGACGCCTGGGCCAGGGGCACCGTCCTGATCACCGGCGGTACCGGCATGGCGGGTGCCTCGGTGGCTCGGCACGTCGTCGCCAATCACGGTGTGCGCCATCTGGTTCTGCTGTCGCGCCGCGGGCCGGACGCCCCCGGTGCGGTGGAGTTGGCGGCGGAGTTGACCGACGCGGGCGCCCACGTGCAGATCGTGGCCGCGGACGCCGCCGATCGCGACGCCCTGGCGAAGTGCCTGGCGGGCATCGACCACCAGCATGCGCTCTCGGCGGTCATCCACACCGCGGGCGTGATCGACGACGCGGTGCTGACGTCGCTGACGCCGGACCGGGTGGATACGGTGTTGCGCGCCAAGGTCGATGCCGCGTGGAACCTGCACGAGCTGACGCGTGATCTCGATCTGTCGGCGTTCGTGATGTTCTCGTCGATGGCGGGTCTCGTGGGCGCGTCCGGTCAGGCGAACTACTCCGCGGCGAACGCCTACCTCGACGCGCTGGCCACCCACCGGCGGGCCAACGGCCTGCCCGCGATGGCGCTGGGTTGGGGTCTGTGGGAGCAGGCGAGCGGGATGACGGGCCATCTGCAGGACGTCGACCTCGCCCGGCTGAACCGCGACGGCATCCTGGCGCTACCGGTCGACGACGCGCTGGCGCTGTTCGACGAGGCGATGAGCGTCGACGAGCCGTTCCTGGTACCCGCCCGCATCGACCGCGTCGCGCTGCGGACCAAGTCCGCCGCGGGCACGCTGCCGCCGATGTTCATCGACCTGATCTCGGGCCCGGCCCGGCGCCAGGTCGGCGACTCACTGGCCGCCGCGCAGTCGCGATCGGCACTGGCGCAACGTCTTTCGGGGCTGCCCACCGACGAGCAGTACGACCTGCTGCTCGACCTGGTGCGCTCGCACATGGCGACGGTGCTCGGACTGCCGAACCCGCAGGCGATCGCCCCGGACCTGGCGTTCCAGGACCACGGCTTCGACTCGCTGACCGCCGTGGAGTTGCGCAACCGCCTCAAGGCCGCGACCGGTCTGACGCTGTCGCCGACGCTGATCTTCGACTACCCGAACCCGTCGGCGATCGCGGAGTACTTCCGCACCCAGCTCGTCGGCGAGGCCGAGGAGGCGCCCGCGACCAACCCGGTCGACGAGGAGCTGCAGCGCGTGGTGGCCTCGATTCCCGTCAAGAAGCTGCGGCAGGCCGGCGTGCTCGACATGCTGCTGAATCTGGCCGCCCAGGGCAGCGGGGTCGACACCGCCGAGGCCGCATCGAGTGAGCCGAGGTCTCAGGACATCGCCGACATGGACCTGCAGGATCTGCTGGCCGCATTCAGCGACGACGACGATGACGCCTAGGCCTCGATGAGGATCGTCGTCACCGGGGCTGACGGGCCCATCGGGCGGGGGGTGGCCGCCCGGCTGGTCAGCCTGTCCCACGACGTCGTCGGCGTCGGTGCGCGGCGTCCCGAGAGTTGGCCTGGCGCAGTCGACTTCGTCGTCAACCGGCGCGCCACCGCGGACGTCCTGAAGGGCGCCGACGCAGTGCTGCACGCTGGCGGCTCTGGGCTCGACGACCTGGTGGACGCGGTGCGCGACGCCGACGTCGAGCGGCTCGTCGTGCTCGCGCCGGTCTGGCCCGCCGCGTCGATCCCGGCCGGGGTCGACGCCGTCGTCGTCAGGACCGGCCTCGTGCTGGGACGCCACGTCGACGACGCCCTGCTGCGGATGTGCGCAGGCCCGGTGGTCCTGGACGTCGACGGCTCGGCCGACCGTCCCCTCCCGGTGGTGCACGCCCACGACGTCGAGCGGGCGCTAGTGGCGGCGCTCCTCGACCCCGGCGCATCGACCGGCCGCATCGACGTCGTCGCCGGAAACACCACCCTGCGCGCCATCGCCGCGGCGGTCGGCAGACCCGTCGTCGGCGTCCCGTGGCCCCTGCGCCGACTCGTGCCCCGCCCCATCGGTGACCTGCCGGAACTGACGCCCGATCGCGACCTCGGGTACGACGTGGCGCAGACGGTCGAGGACTTCGCCCTGGCATGCCGCGGGCGGATCGCGGTCGGCCCGGCCGTGCGCGACATTCCGTGGCGTTTGCCGCGGGTGCTGCAAATTCCGGCGTTCGACGCGCCGTCCCCCGACGGGGTCGAGCCGGTTCCGGCCGGAATGGGTTCGGCCAACGGCGAATTCGACACCCCGATCGATCCCCGCTTTCCCGCGTTCATCGCGACCAATCTGTCCGAGGCGTTGGCGGGCCCGTTCTCGCCGTCGTCGGCATCGGTCACCGTGCTCGGCACCCGCGCGGCCGGGCTGGTGATCTCCGAGCGCCTGCGCCCCGGCGGTGCGGTGCAGCGGGAGATGTCGGTGCGCACCACCGGCGTCTTCGGCCACCGGTTGTACGCCGGCATCACGACCGGTCACTTCATGGCCCACACGGTGCCGTTCATCGATCCCAACCTGGTGCTCTCGGGGTTCTTCGGTCACACCGAGGACGGCCTCGAACTGTTCGGCGAGCACCTGCCGCCGGTCGCCCCGCGCAGCCTCGCCCGGCAACTGCGCGGCGGGCTCACGTTCGCGAACTGCCTGATCGGGCTGTCCGCCGGCTCGCGCACCGACACCAGGGCCTTCGTCGACGACGTCGCGCGGCTCGAGGCGGCCGCCGGTGACCCGGCCGCGCTGACCGATCGTCGACTGCGCGAACTCATCCTGCTGGGTCGCGACCACGTCGTCCACGGCTGGGTGTTGTCATCGGCGTCGATCCTGTTGTGCGCTGGCTACGGCGTGGTCATGCGGCTGCTGTGCGGCCGCGACGTCATGCCCGCCGCGGGTGACGAGCTGGTCAGCGCCCAGGCGCTCGGCGCCGTGCACCGGCTGGCCGCCATGGCACGCCGCGATCCGGTGGCCGTCCGACTCCTGTCGGAGCCGACGATCGACACCGATGCGCTCGCCGCAGAGGCCCCCGCGTTCACCGCCGCCCTGGCCCGGGAGCTGGACCTGATCGGCCACCGTGGGCCCGGTGAGGTCGAAATGCGTTGTGCCACTTACGCCGACGATCCCGATCTGCTGATCCGCATGGTGGCCAAGGCGCTCGTGGTGCCACCGCTCGAGCTGCCCACCCTGCCGCCAGTGCCACTGCTGGCCAAGCCGGTGGCCGTCGCCGCCGCCGATCAGATCCGCGAACGCGAGGTCCGACGCGATCGCATGGTCCGCGCGATCTGGGTGCTGCGCCGGCTGCTTCGCGAGCAGGGCCGCCGACTAGTCGACGCGGGCGAACTCGGTGACGTCGACGACGTGTTCTACCTACTGGTCGACGAGCTGGACGCCCCGCCGCCCGACCTCGCGGGCATCGTCGCCCGCCGCCGAGCCGAACAGCTGCGCCTGCAGCAACTCGACCCGCCCGAGGCGTTCAGCGGCCGATGGGTCTCGACGAACGAGCCGGCCGTGGCGATTCAGGGCGGCGAGGTCCTGCAGGGCATCGGGGTCTCGGGTGGCCGTGTGCGCGGACGGGTGCGCGTGGTGGGTGCCGAGACGATCGACGACCTGCAGCCCGGTGAGATCCTCGTCGCCAAGGTGACCGACGTCGGTTACACCCCGGCGTTCGCCTACGCCGCCGCCGTCGTCACCGAACTCGGCGGCCCGACGTCGCACGCGGCGATCGTGGCCAGGGAGTTCGGGGTGCCGTGCGTGGTCAACGCGCGCGGCGCCGCCGCCCGGCTGACGACCGGCACCATGATCGAAGTGGACGGCGCGACGGGTGACGTCACCGTGCTCGGAGCCTGACTCGACACGTGTCTTATCGTGGCGGTATGGACTTCGAGCGGTCGGCTAAGGCGCAGGATTACATTCAACGGCTCACCGACTTCATGGTCGAGTTCGTCTTTCCCGCGGAACACACCTACGACCAGTACCGGGCGGAGGTCGGTCGCGACGACCACACGGTGCCGCCCGTGGTCGAGGAGCTCAAGAAGCTCGCCAAGGATCGGGGGCTGTGGAACCTGTTCCTGCCCGCGGTGTCGGGCCTCAGCAACCTCGAGTACTCGCCGCTGGCGGAGCTCTCGGGATGGAGCATGGAACTCGCCCCTGAGGCGCTGAACTGCGCCGCCCCGGACACCGGCAACATGGAGACGTTGCACCTGTTCGCCACCGAGGAGCAGAGCAAGCAGTGGCTGGAGCCGCTGCTGAACGGCGAGATCCGCAGTGCGTTCGCCATGACCGAGCCCGCCGTGGCCTCCAGCGACGCCCGCAACATCGAGACGACGATGCTGCGCGACGGCGGCGACTACGTCATCAACGGGCGCAAGTGGTGGACCTCGGGTGCCAACGATCCGCGCTGCAAGATCCTGATCGTGATGGGCCGGACCAACCCCGATGCGGCGTCGCATCAACAACAGTCGATGATCCTGGTGCCCATCGACACCCCCGGCGTGCAGATCGTGCGGTCGCTTCCGGTGTTCGGCTGGCAGGACCAGCACGGGCACGCCGAGATCGTGTTCGACAACGTGCGGGTGCCGGCGAGCAATCTGCTCGGCGAGGAGGGCGGCGGTTTCGCGATCGCGCAGGCCCGCCTCGGGCCCGGCCGGATCCATCACTGCATGCGTGCCATCGGGGTCGCCGAGCGGGCGCTGGCACTGATGGTGGACCGGGTGAACAAGCGGATCGCGTTCGGCAAGCCGCTGGCCGAGCAGGGCGTCGTGCAGCAGCAGATCGCATTGTCGCGCAACGAGATCGACCAGGCGCGACTGCTGTGCGAGAAGGCCGCCTGGACGATTGACAAGCACGGCAACAAGGAGGCCCGCAACCAGGTCGCGATGATCAAGGCCGTGGCGCCGCAGATGGCGTGCAACGTGCTCGATCGCGCGATCCAGGTGCACGGCGGCGCCGGTGTCACCGATGACTTCCCGCTGGCGCGGCTGTATGGCTGGCACCGTGCCATGCGCCTCTTCGACGGTCCCGACGAGGTCCACATGCGCAGCATCGCCCGCGCTGAACTCGGCCGGGAGAAGGGCGCTCTCGCAGCCGCGGTGACGTCGTAGTGGTGTCGAGCGGCACCGGGGTCTCCACCGGTAACGAGCTGTCGGGCGCGTGGAACTTCCGTGACGTCGCCGAGCAGACGGGCATCCGGCCGGGCAGGTTGTTCCGCTCCAGCGAGCTCAGCCGTCTCGACGACGCCGGGCGTGCCGCGTTGGCGACGTTGGGCGTCGGCGACGTCGTCGATCTTCGCTCCGAGCGCGAGGTCGAGCGCCGGGGCAGCGGGCGGGTGCCCGACGGTGTGTCCGTTCACCAGTTGCCGTTCCACGAGCTGGCCGTCGGTGATGGGACCGACGCCCCGCACGACACCGCGTTCCAGAAGATGCTGACCGCCGAGACCGACGATGCGGCCGAAGCGGAGGCGGCGGCCGCGGCGGGTCGGTTCATGAACCAGGAGTACGACCAGTTCCCGAGGCTCCCCGGTGCGCACATCGCTGTGCGGCAGGTGATTTCGCTACTTGCCGACGAGCGGCCGGTCATCGCACACTGCTTCGCGGGCAAGGACCGCACCGGGTTCACCGTGGCCCTGGTGCTCGACGCCATCGGCGTCGGGCGCGAGCAGATCATGGCGGACTTCCTCCGCAGCAACGCCGCCGCGCCCCAGCTTCGCGAGCGGATCCTCGAGTCGGTCCGCACCAGGGCCGCAGAGTCCGCGACGCCGGAGATCGTCACGTTCGCCGAGGCACGGCTGACCGACGAGGTGATCGGTGTGCGCGAGGAGTACCTGGACACCGCGTGGCGCGCCATCGAGGCCGACTACGGGTCGACGGCCAATTACCTTGCTGCGCTTGGCGTCAACGACGAACAGGTGATGCGGCTGCGGACGTCACTGCTGGCCTGACGTCTCGGAGGCGTCAATTGGGTCAGTCGCGGGCAATCTCGATGTCGGAGAACAACACGCGGACGCCGCCGGTCGACAACTCTCCCATGGCCTGGAAGAACGCGCCGGCCTCCTGGGTCGCAACGGCTGCGCTGGCGGCGTCGTAGTCGGGGTAGTAGAGGTCGATCATTCGGTAGGCCGGCGTCGGCGAACCGTCCTCCTTGGGCCACACCTTGGACGTTTCGAATCGGATGTAGCCCGGGATCTTGCGCGCGAGACCCAATTGCTGTGTCTCGTAGGCAGATTCGAAGGCTTCGGGGTCGGTGGGGTTGTCGTAGATGACGGTGATCTTGGTTTCGGCCATGCGACGATCATGCACCTCTGCGTACGTCGGCGCAGGGCTCTGGCCGAGCTCACCCGCCGATGGCCTCCGAGGTCAGCACGCCGACGTGCTGCCAGTAGATCCAGTCGGCAATGGCTGCGCGCTGGGCGCTGGGTTCGACGGCCCGATACGCCGCGTGCAGGGCGTGTTCCTGTGCGTGCGCGGCGTAGGCGACGAACGCCGTGAGGTGGGTGACGCCGCGGGTCGACGCGGTACTCATCAAGGGCTTGGCGAGTTCAAACCAGAGCGCGGCGGACCGGTCCGCGGGGGCGCTCTGGTCTACCGGGGCTGGGGGCAGCAGGTGTGACAGCGCCGCGTCCGCAGTGGCGCTCAGTCGCTCGGCGACCTCGGGGGCGAGCACCTCCAACCGACTGCGGCCCGTCAGCCGTCCCGTCTCCGGGATGTCCGTGGGCTCGATGGCGATCGTGCGGACGCCGGGGTCGACGCCGGCGAACTGTTCGACCGTTGCGATCACGGCCGTCAGTCGTTGCTCGTGCGCTCGGGCCCAACCCTGCAGGGCCCGAATGGGGTACGTCGCCCAAGTGCCGCGTTCGGTCGGCGCGATGGACTCGTCGGCCGACGCCATCGTCACGTGTGGCGGGAGCTCGACGTCGTCGGGGATGTAGCCGACGCCGTAGCTGTTGGCGACCACGATCGAGCCGTCCGCGGTCACGCCGGTCGCCCAGAAGAAGCCGTAGACGGGTGCGCCCATGTTGAGGGCGGCGGCGATGCGGCGCGCCCGGATCAGTGCGGCACCGGGATGGTCGGAGCGCCGCAGCCCGGCAGGCATCGCCGCGGACAGCGCCGCGTCGCGCTGCCGACGCACGGCTGACACCGGCACAGGCGCCAGACCCGTTGTGGCGTCCGGTTTGCCCGCGGCCAGAACGCCGGCACCCGTCACGGTGGCCGGCGGCGGGCCGACGCCCGCGACGGGAGGAACCGCCGGCGGCGGCGTGAGCGGCATGGGCGGGTTGAGGGGTGGCGGCGGCTGGCTGGTCGACGCTGGCGGGCCACCGACGACGCTCGGTGCACTGCTCGCCGCGGTGACGGACTGATGGCGCGCGCTCGCCGTCGCGGCGGTGTCGGTCGGCATGCTCGGGGCGGGCGGGGGCGGTGCGGTGGGCGCGTTGGTTGCGGTCGTTGAGGTCGTTGAGGTTGGCGCCGTGGGCGGTGCCGACGCGAAATTCTTGGCGAACTGCTCGACGGGCGCCCTCTCCAGGCCACCGCCGGCGGTGGCCGCCATGGGCGTCGACTTGAGTTCAATCGCAATGGGTTTGGACGTGAGCGTGGTGGACGGCGGGACGGGGGTGGTGGTTGGCGATGTGTTGATGGCGGTGGGGGTGGGGGTGGGTGGAGCGGGAGTAGGGGTTGGTGGGGGTGCGTACTGCAACTCGTCGCGAGGGAAAGATTCTGAATCGCGGCCGTGTAACGTAACCGCCGAAGCCACCTCGGGGGACAAAGGATTGGCGCCTCGGTCCGCGACAAGTTGCTTGGTCGCCCCTCGGGCCGACGTGGCGACGGAGCGCGCGCAGACGGGCTGAGTAGGCCCACCGAGCTCTGCCACTTTCGGGCTGACGCCACTTCGCGACTCGGTCGAAATCCTGGTTTCAGGACCCAGAACGCGCCTCAGAACCTTCGACTGGCTCTTCTCATTCACGCCACTTCCGGCAGCGGGGTAGAGGTGTTCGTTTTCAATCGCCTCTCCCACTGCGCTGACGACAGCCGAGTTCTCCTTCTGAACCCGATCGATGATCAGACTGATCTGGCGGTCGCGCTGGGTCTGGCTATAAGTGCCGTCCGAGGCAACTCTTTCAATTTCACTATCGGCGCCTCGACACAGGTCATAGATCAATCTCTTTGAATCTATGATCAGCTCTCGAACCACGCAATGAAATTTAATTGCAGTGTTCAGTTGATCGAACGAGCCCTCGATCCGACCGACTATGTATCGAGAACGCGCGCTTCCGGCCAGTGCTGCATCACCTTCCCAAATATGGTCGTCGTTGATCGCAGCGTGAGCTTCCTCCCATGAAACCATTGCTGAATAAACATCGGCTAGGACCCGCCGAAGACGGTCGGCTTGGGATGTATGAGCGTCCTCGTCCGCTGACGGCCAAGCACCGGGGGGCGCCGTCATTCGACTTGTGTAAAGACCGGAGGGCCTCTGAATACTCGTCGCAATCACCTGCCTGCCGCACTGCAGGCTGCGGAGACAAGGTTCGCGAACTTGAATGCGACGGAACTCAACCATCCGTCAGCGGCGTCATACTCATCGCCCACAGTGAGATAGGCCATCAAGTAGCGTC
The DNA here is from genome assembly GCF_010729665.1 of Mycolicibacterium madagascariense. Classification (NCBI taxonomy): domain Bacteria; kingdom Bacillati; phylum Actinomycetota; class Actinomycetes; order Mycobacteriales; family Mycobacteriaceae; genus Mycobacterium; species Mycolicibacterium madagascariense. Next base: position 5,584,291 of record NZ_AP022610.1, read on the forward strand.
CGGTGGAGAACGCGAAGTCGCTCAGAACCGGGTTAAAGCTGCGCCTGGCCGCTTCGTCTACCTCGTTTGCGTAGGCCTCGAGAAGAGGCTGGACCGACTGCTCCAGCACCCTTCTGAGAGGGTTCCACTGTGAAGCCGGTGTTGCCGCGTCGGCAGAAGCCCACAATGCGGTCCGAATATTGAAGTCGTCGAGCCTTTGAATAAACCCGCTGCACTCAGGATCAGGATCGCTCATGAAAGTGCGTGGAGCGGAGGATTTCTCTGGCTTGGCTACGCCGGACGGCCGAGGCGCCTTCGGAACTGTAATGCCCCGGCTGGCCGATCCGAACGTGATCGTATTGCAAATCCCGATGACCGCTGAGGCAGCGTTGACGTTAGCGGAAGCGAGCTCATCGTCGATCTGTTCATAATCGTAAGTACTGTTGATGTATGCACGCCCGTAAGCACTGAACTGCTCGTATAGCTCTCGGACCACACGGTGAGGCGTCTGCTTAGCGAGCTCGATCGACCGATCTGCGGCATTCCGCATCGCTCTAACGACGAGATCGATCTCCTCACGTTGCTGTGCGGTCCAGAGGGAGGTTGGCCCCAGCGTTCCTCGCATCTCACCCCAACCGCCCCTTTCGATTTCGCTCAGCTCGTTGCTTATGCCAACCCAAGCACCACACGTCGGCTCATCCGTAATGATCGACACCGGCCCCGTGTCATTCGCACTGGCGTAGTCACTGGGCGTACCGGTTGTCAAAGCAGTCGCCCCGCGCCCGCCCTCCCGACCGGTGACGTACAACGTCGCCGCCACGCTCACGCCAATCACCACCAGCAGGACCACGGCCATCAGTAGCCACCTTCGGACGCCGCGCCTACGGGTCGGCACGGGCGGCAACGGCCAGGGACCGGGTTGCCAGACTGGGTCCGACGGACGCGGGGGCCCCGTGGGCGAGTCGCTGCCCTGAGGCGGGCCGGGCCACGGCGGGGGTTGCCCACCGCTGTCAGGCGGTGTACTCATGCGGCGTCTCCGGCGGCTGCGCGGTCCATTTCTTCACTCCTACAACAGCTTCGAGCCGCATCCGCGGCATCCGGGCTCCCCTTCATCACCCTAGGCGCCCCTCGCCGCACCCCTTCGCACCAAAATGTCCGCGCAACGGGGACTAGCTGATCACCTCGCGAAGTTCCCGCACCATCTCTGCGACGGTGGTGCCCATGCGCTCTCGGTCCGCCGCGAGCGACGCCACCGCACGGGCGCCCGCATGATCAAGCGCCTCGTTGATCCGCTCCGCGACCACGTCTGCGCCAAGGCGAAGCAAACCGTCTTCGATGAAGACGTCGACGAGCCAATGGTGCCCGTTCAGCGTCACCTCGACCGTCTCCGCCTCATCAGTCGCGATGAACGACTCGCCGGCCATCTTGTCCAGCTGCTCGTCCATCAAGGCCTGGAGCCGTTGGGCGTATCTGAGCACGGCGTCGACACGGGAATGCGGATCGTTCGTCATTTCGAGTCCTTGGGGTCCTGTACGGTCCTGCGTCTGCGCGCACCGATGACTTCCTCGGTGTAGTCCCGGTCCTCGACGTAGAGGGCCTCGTCCGGTGACAGGCCCGGTGTACGTCGCTTCTCCCGAGCCCCACCCGCACCCTGTCCGTGCATGGGCGCACCTCCGACCCCGCCACCGAGTGGCATCCCGCCCGGGGGAGGCGTCTCGCCCAAGCCCGGGCTGAGCGGGACCTGCGGGGGTCGTGAGATAGCCGCGGATACGTCACCGAGCCTGTGCGGCGACGGTATCGAGCCGGCGGCCGATCCACCCGAGCCTCCGCCGCCGCCACCCATTCCGGACTCGGCAGCGGCAGGTCTCACCATCGGTCCTTCGATGGCACCCGCCGAGTCGTCGCGACCGAGGTGGCTCGCCACGTCCCCAGTCGGCAGTGCACCGGAGGGCGGGCCACCACCCGTCGGAGAGCCCTGTCCTCCCGCGCCCGTGGGGTGTTCCCCGCCAGGCGGTGGCGCGGGCGGGCTCGTGTCCTTCTGCCGCTGCGGCGACGAACCCCGCACAACGGGTCTTCCCATGCTGCCGGCGACACCGCCTTGGGCGTTCGCCCCAGTTTCCTCGGCACCGCCGGACGCGGGCGACGGCCGTCGGCCGGTGTTTCCTGCGGCAGGCCCGTCACCCACCGGTGTTGGCGGCTCCAGTCCGGTGATGCGTTGCGGCATGACCGAATTCGCATAGTCCGCCCGAATGTGTTCGGACTGATGCTGCAGCTGCTCCATCTGAGTCATGGCGCTCACCTGGTTTCCCAGACCCACGTCGGCCAAGAGCGTCTCGTACTGCTGGTAGACGGGCGTGTGCGCTCCCGTCGCGGCGAGATGCGCATCGACGATTCGGTGCGCCTCGGCCGCCAGTTGCTGCCAGGCCTGGCCGAGCTTTGCGAGCCACGCGCCGTACCGAACGAGCTTCTCGTACGCCGCGGTGGCGGCCGCCCCCTCCCAGTGGCGTATCGGTGCCTGCATGCTCGCGGCAGCCTCCCCCAGGCGCACGCCATTGGCGTACCACGCGGCAGCCGCCGTTTGCAGCGAGACGCCATGGTCCCCGTCGGACAGTCGCTGCTGAGCCACGTCGACGTGCAGGGCCTCCTCCCCCGGAGGGAGACCCGCCGCTTCGGGGGACGGGGGTGCCATGGGCTCAGGTATCGAGCCGCTCTCCGGGACGACGGGTTCCGGCGGTGGACCGGTGCCGTCGAGACTCCTCTTCGCTCCCTCGTCGACCCGGTCGTAGGCGTCGGCGACCGATCTCAGCGTCTCGGCCAGACGGAATGCCTCGACCTGCCCGTACGCCTGGTTGGCCACGAGGTAGTCGGCGTCCAGGCGGAGCAATGCGACCGCAGCATGCGTGCTGGCCAGGGCGTCCGGGGGCCGCAGATCGGGAACGAGCGTCTCGGCGTCGCCGAGCTCCACGTTCGCAACCTCACTGGCCCGGGTGCGCAGATCTTCCGTATCGACGTCGATGCCGCCGCCCATCCGTCCTCCTATGGCTCCGCGTGTGCGAGTGTCATCTGGTAGCGGCTCTCTTCGCGCGGAGTGACCAACCGGATCGGCAGCCGCCGATGACGTGGGGTCTCGATGTGGCCGTCCCGCAACGTCACTCGACTGATGTCCGGACGCGTCCCGAGGTACGTGGTCGACCGGGGCCACGCGATCGATGGGTCGGTGCCGATCCGGGCGTTGATGGAGCCGGCGAAGTCGGCGAACTGCGGGCCGAGGGTTACGACGGCGCCTGCGGCAGCCGACCTCACCACGAACTGGGTGAACAGCCGCGCATCGTCCCCGAGTTCGATGCACGAGTCGACGTCGTCGAACGGTAGGTAGACCGGGCACCGGTTGGCCGTCTCGCCCACCAGGACGCCCGCCGATCCGATCGGAAGTTCGAAGTGGCGGCCGGCCGTGGGACAGTCCCCACTCAGCGCGGCTCGTTGCCCGCCGTGCAGACACGAAAACCCCTGTGGCGTGGACGGACTGGTGGACGTGGTGAGCAGTACCGTCGCCCTGGGCGCCTGCCCCGCACGGATCCGCACCCTCGTCACGACGTGATCCGACCGTGCCGACCACCACGCGTCGGGTCCTCCCGCGGCGGTGTATGCGGTCGTGAACGATCCCCGTCCCCTCACGTACGACCATGCCTCGCGGTGGAAGTCGATGCCGGTGGCACGGTCGAATTCCTCGAAACCGTCGGCACACCGCGCATCGACCCCCGAGCTCGCCAGGTGGTCGGCGAGCCGGGTCGCCGACGCGACCAGATAGCGGGCCACCCCGGCCACACCGGTGTCGCGCCGCAGCGCCCATCTGCGCGCTTCGTCGGGATGGGCGCGCACCACGATCCAGGTGCGGCGGTGGGCGGGGGCCGGTGCCGGACCGACCACCTGTTCGTAGAGCGCGACGAGGCCTGGCGGCGCAACCCGACCGACCCGATACCCGGCAGACACGACGTCGGCATCGAGGCCTGGGCAGAAGGTCGCGACGATGCGCTGCACCAGCTCGGTGTTCACCACGTCATCGGTGCGCGCCGCGCCGGCGACGATCACCGTTGGCGTGAACGGCCGCGCCACGAGCTCGACGAGGGCCACGAGACGGTCCCCCTGCCAACGCACCGCGACGCGGTCACCCGGCCGCACCGTCGTGCCGATCGAGGGCTCCGACGCCGCGGCCGGGGGTTCACCGCGGCGCCGCCGCCAGGCGACGACGGCCGCGATCCAGGCGGTCGCGCGTCGACCACGCACCGTGAACGTGATTGCCAATGAACCGATTACGACCGACGTGACCGCCAGCCAGCTCAGGTGCCGGTCGACGAGGACGACCACCAGCCCGGGGAGTACCGCGGCCGCCGAGGCGAGGTGGCCCGTCGTGACGCGGACGCCGAAGGACGGCCGAGGGTCGGTCATCGACGTCTCAGGGCGCGACGGGCCAGCGCGGCGACGGCGAGCGCGATGGCAAGGCTCGAGCCGATGACGACGACCGTCGTGATCGGGCCGCGGTCCGGCGGGGTGACGACCACCGGAGGCGGAAGCCGTCGCACCCCGTAGGACACGGTCGCGGGACCGGGCGGGACGTCCCACGTCAACGCGGCGACGGGGTCGATCACCCCGGCGCCGACGGCGTCGTTAGTGCCGCCTCCGGGATGTCGGGCCGTCGCGGTGATTCGATATCTGATCTGTGCGGGCGTCAGGCCGGGGAAGCGTTGGCGCAGCAGCGCCGCCAGACCCGAGACGTAGGCCGCGGCGAACGACGTGCCGTTCATCGGAACCGGCCCCTCTTCGCCCTGCAGGGCGTTCATCGGGTTGCCGCCGCCGCCCAGCGCGACGACGCTCTCGGCGGGTGCGGCGACGTCGACCCACGGTCCGGACATCGAGATGCTGCTCGGCTGACCGGTCTGCCCGATTCCGCCGACGGTGAGCACCAGCGGCGAGTACCAGGCCGGCGAGACGACGGTCTCCACCCGCTGCCAGCCCCGCGGGTCCAACGGAGCCGATGCGTCCGGCGGGGGGTTCTGGCCGCAGTCCCCCGCCGCGTTGCCCGCGGCGACGACGATCACCGAACCCCTTGCAGTGACGGCATATTCGATGGCGGCGCCCAGACTCCTCTCGTCGATCGGCTTGGTGCTCTTGTAGCAGGCCGCCTCGCTGATGTTGATGACCTGGGCGCCCAGGTTGGCGGCATGCACGACGGCCCTCGCGAGGCTGCGCAACGAACCGGCCGTCGGCGTCGCGTTGGGGTCATCGAGGTCTCTCGGAGCACCGACGGATCGAAAGTGATCCGAGGTCTGTCGCAACGACAGCAATCTCGCGTCCGGCGCGACCCCGACGAAGGCATCGGTCGGTGCTGATCTACCGGCGATGATCGACGCGGTCAGCGTGCCGTGACCGTCGCAGTCGGACATCCCGTCACCGGCCGCGTCGACGAAGTCACCTCCGGGCAGCGCGGGTACCCGGCCAGATCCGTTCACCCCGGTGTCGATGACCGCGACGGTGACGCCCGCCCCAGTGGCGAACTTCTGGGCGTCGCCGATCCGCAGGTACTCACTGGGCCAGGGCGGGTCGGCGAAGGACGCCCCGGGGAAGCTCAGCGGCGCGGTGCAGCCACCGCCGAACTGCATCGGCTGATCCGGGCCCGTGTGATCGGGTGGCAGCGCCGATCGATCGATGACCGGTGGTTCGACGGCAAACCCGGGAGGAGCACTCGGCAGCGCGAGGCATAGCACGACCAGTGCCAGGGCGAGCGCACGCCCGCAGCGAGCCGATCGTGGCACCGACATGTGCCGAGGACCGGGGCGCCGCGTCAATCTCGTTGCGCGCCCGCCGCATTCCCTCACGTGGAGCCCTCGACCTCGTGCACGCAGGCAATGCTACGGGCGCCCCGCATGCCATCCGCGCACCAAAAATCAGCGCGGGGGAGGCGCCGTCAGCGTCTCCCCCGGCTCGCGTGCGCGTGTGCCTACCGAGGCCCTACTTAGGCGTCGAGATCCTGCTGGACGAGCCCGGCGACGGTGTCGAGGGCCGACTCGTCGTCCGACGCGACGGTCACCTGCGCGCCGTTCTCGGCGCCCAGCGTCATGATCATCAGCGCCGAACCGGCGTCGACCGGCTCACCGCCGTCGAGGGACAGGGTCACCGGCACTCCGGCGTTGACGACGGCCTCGGCGATGATGGCGGCGGGTCGGGCGTGCAGGCCGATCGACGAACCGACGATGACGGTCTTGGCGGGCATGGTCTCTCCTTTGGTGGTGGTGTACGGGATGTCAGGCGGCGACGAGCTCGGGGGTGGAATCCGCGTCGGCCTTGGTCTTGGCGAATTGCTTGGCGGCGACGACCGCGACCGCACCGACGATGGTGCCTGCGGCCAGGGCGACGAGGAACCAGATCAGGTTGCCGATCGCGAAGAAGACGAAGATCCCGCCGTGGGGTGCCTTGAGGGTGACGTCGAACGCCATGATCAGCGCACCGGTCACCGCGCCACCGGCCATCATCGACGGGATGACGCGCAGCGGGTCGGCCGCCGCGAACGGTATCGCCCCCTCCGAGATGAACGAGGCTCCGAGAAGCCATGCAGCGCGGCCATTCTCGCGCTCGGGCTCGGTGAAGAGACCGGGTCGGACGGTGGAGGCCAGCGCCATCGCCAACGGCGGGACCATGCCCGCGGCCATCACGGCGGCCATGATGCGTAGCGACGACGGATCGGCGACGTTGAGGCCTGCGGTCGCAAAGGCGTACGCCGCCTTGTTGACCGGCCCGCCGAGGTCGAAGCACATCATCAGGCCGAGGATGATTCCGAGGAAGATGACCGAGCTGCCGGACAATCCGCTGAGCCAATGCGTCAGACCGGACGTGATCGCGGCGAGCGGACGGCCGAGCAGCAGGAACATCAGCAACCCGACGACCAGCGATGCGACGAGCGGGATGATCACGACGGGCATCAGGCCCCGCAGCCAGCGTGGGACGTCGATCCGGCTGATCCACAAGGCGGTGAAGCCCGCGATGAGTCCGCCGACGATGCCGCCGATGAACCCGCCACCGACGAAGACCGCCACCGCACCGGCGGTGAAACCCGGTGCGATGCCTGGCCGATCGGCGATCGCGAAGGAGATGTAGCCCGCGAGCGCCGGGACGAGGAACGAGAACGCCAGGCCGCCGAGCGTGAAGAGCACGGCACCGAGGTACTGGGACAGTCCGCCGCTGGGCAGGTTCGTCAGCGAGTTGCCCGCGGCGATGATGTTGCCCAGCGATTGCGTCCCGCCGTCGGGCTTGTTGGCGATGTCGTAGCCGGCGAGCAGGAAGCCGAGGGCGATCAGCAGACCGCCGGCGGCCACGAACGGGATCATGTAGCTCACGCCGGTGAGCAGGATCTGCCGGGTGCGGGTGCCCCAGCCGACGCCGCCCGAGGCGGACGGAGCCGACGCGGCCGCGGCTCCACCGGCGGCGCCCTCGACCTTCGCGGAGTTCGGATCATCTGCGGCGGCAAGGGCTTCGGCGACCATCTTGTCGGGTTCGTTGATCGCACGCTTGACGCCGGAGGCGATGACGGGCTTGCCCGCGAACCGGCCGCGGTCCTTGACCCCGACGTCGGTGGCGAAGATGACGGCGGCGGCCTTGGCGATCGTCTCGGCGGGCAGGGGTGTGCTACCCGAGGAGCCCTGGGTCTCGACCTGCAGGTCGACACCGGCCTTCTTGCCCGCGGCAACCAGGGAGTCCGCGGCCATGTAGGTGTGCGCAATGCCCGTGGGACAGGCCGTGATTGCGACGATCGTCCGGGTCTGGGCCGGGGGCGCGGCGGCTGCCGCGGGCGCCGCAGCAGGAGCCGGATTGACGACGCTCTCGACCAGGTCGACGACCTCGGCGGCCGAGCCTGCGCTGCGCAGCGATGCGACGAAGTCCTTGCGCACCAACGCCCGTGCGAGGCTCGACAGCAGCTTCATGTGCTCGGCGCCACCGGAGTCGGGCGCGGCGATCAGGAACGCGAGATCGGCCGGACCGTCGGGCGCGCCGAAGTCGACGGGGGGTGACAGCCGGGCGAACCCGATGGTCGGCTGGTCGACGAACGGCGAACGGCAGTGCGGGATGGCGATGCCGCCGGGAAGTCCGGTGGCGGACTGCGCCTCGCGCGCCATCGCGGCGCCGACGAGGCCGGCTCCGTCGGAGGATCGTCCGGCATCGGCGAGACGTGCGGCGAGCAGGCCGATCACGGCCTCCTTGTCGCCGCCTGCGTCGACGTCGATGGCGACGAGGTCGGTGGTGATGATGGACATGGTTCTCTTCCTCTGGTGGGTTACGGACGGGTGGGTGCGGGTGTAATGGCATGCACCCGAACGGCATTCAGATCGATTTGCGAGGGCGCGGGTAGTGCGGAGCCGGGCAGCGCGGCCGCCGCGCTGCCGTAGGCGACCGCCATCTGCAGCCGTCGCGGCGGCTCGGCCCCGCCGACGGCGGCGCGGAGGTAACCCGCCAACGCGGAGTCGCCCGCGCCGACGGTGCTGCGCGGCGAGATGGGCGGCGGGGCGGCCCACCAGCTGCCAGACGGGTCGACGAGTACCGCACCAGCGGCGCCGAGCGTGACGAGCACGGTCCTGATGCCGCGTTCGACGAGTTGGCTCGCGGCCGCTACCACCGGTGTCGGATCACCCTCGGCGGCAGCCACTTCCAGTTCGGCTGGCGATGCGCCGACCAGACCGGCGAGCTCCTCGGCGTTGGGTTTGATGACGTCGGGTGCGGCGTCGCCGAACGCTGCCGCGAGCGCGTCGAGCGGGCGCTCGGAGGTGTCGACCGCCACCCGACACGGCGCAGTGGCCAATTGCGCGACGACGTCGGCGTACCAACGGTCGGGCACGCCGGGCGGCAGCGATCCGGAAAGGACGATCCACGAGGCGGTTTCGGCGTACTCGAGCACCGTCCGGGTGAGGGCCTGCAGCGCCGACGCGTCGAGTGGAGCGCCGGGTTCGTTGAGCTTGGTCGTGGTGCCGTCGGCCTCGGTGATCGTGAGGTTGGTGCGCACGGCCCCGCCGGACGGCACCGTGCGGTAGGCGACGCCCGCCGCGCTCAGCGCCACCAGCATGGGGTCGGCCTCCCCCGCGGGGAGGACGGCGACGGTGTCGACGCCGGCGAGCGCCAATGCCCGAGCGACGTTGACGCCCTTGCCACCTGGCTCACCGGTGGCGGAGGTGACGCGGTGCACGGCCCCGCGGACCAGCGGGGTACCCAGGGCAACCGTTCTGTCGATGCTGGGGTTCGGCGTGACGGTGACGATCATGCGGGAGCTCCCGTCGAGATGACTTCGACGCCTTCGTCGGTGAGGGTGCGACGGTCCGCCTCGGAGATCTCGGCGTCGGTGATGAGGGTGTCGACGCTGGAGATCGGTGCGAAGCTGACGAAGTCCTCGCGGCCGACCTTGCTCGAATCGGCCGCGACGACGACGTAGTTCGCGCACGCGACCATCGCGCGCTTGACCGCGGCTTCCTCGCTATCGGGGGTGGACAGCCCATGGCGGGCGCTGATGCCGTTCGCGCCGATGAAGGCGATGTCGACGCGGAGGTTGTCGAGCACGCGCAGCGCCTGCTCGCCGACGGCGGCCTGCGTGACGCCCCTGACCCGCCCGCCGAGAAGTTGCAGCGTGACCGTGGGCATGGCGGCCAGCCGAGCCGCGATCGGTACCGAGTTGGTGACGACCACCAGCTCCCGGTCGGTCGGCACCTGGCCGGCGATCCGCGCCGTCGTGGTGCCCGCATCGAGCAGCACGCTGGCGCCCGTCAGCGGGAAGAACTCCCCCGCGGCCTCGGCGATGGCGTCCTTGTAGTCGGCGCGGGTGGACTCGCGTTCACCGACACCGGGCTCGACCAGATGCAGGGCGCGGGTGGGGACGGCGCCGCCGTGGACGCGACGGAGCACGCCCGCCCTGTCGAGGACGGCCAGATCGCGGCGCACCGTTTCGGTGGTGACGTCGTAGGCCTGCGCGAGCTCGGCGACGGAGGCGCGGCCCCGGCTGATCACCATCTCGGCGATCGCTTGCTGGCGCTCCTCGGCGTACATCGCTCTCCGTCTGTGTTGGTCTTGTGGTTTTGGAATGTTGATATGGTTGGTTTTACCCTTGAGTGTGTTGACTTGTCAATGAATTCTTGTAACCTGGTTCACATGAGTGCCACACCGTCATCCACGTCACTGCGCCCCACGGAGACCGTCCTGCAGGGCATCCCGGCCGTGGCCGGTGTGCAGTACGCGCCGGTGATCCGCCCCGGCGCACGCCCCACCGTCGACGACGGTTCCGCGGCGGCTGCCGTCGACGAGTCGAACCGCCAGGGTGAGGCGGCGCGGTTCACCACGGCCGCGGCGGCTGTGGCCGAACGGCTGCGGGACCGGGCCGCCCACGCCTCGGGCGCCGCATCGGAGGTGCTGGCGACAACGGCGACGCTGGCGCAGGATCGCGCCTGGATCGCGGCGACCGAGAAGCGCATCGGTGAGGGCAATCCCGCGGTGCGCGCGGTGACGGCCGCCGTCGACCAGTTCGTCACCATGTTCACCCAGCTGGGCGGGTTGATGGCCGAGCGCGTGACCGATCTGCGCGACATCCGCGACCGCGTCATCGCCGAACTGAACGGGCTCCCCGAACCCGGAGTGCCGGTACCCGAGGTGCCGTCGATTCTGTGTGCCGACGACCTGGCTCCCGTCGACACGGCCGGCCTGGATCCCGCACTGGTCGTCGCGCTCGCCACCACGCTCGGCGGCCCGACCAGTCACACCGCGATCATCGCCCGCCAGCTCGGCATCCCGTGCGTCGTCGCGGTCGGTGGTCTCGACGCGGTGCCCGCGGGCACGATGGTGATGGTCGACGGTTCGTCCGGCACCGTGACGGTCGAACCGGACGAGGCCGTCGCGCGCCGTGCCGTCGAACTGGCGCGGGGTCAGGCCGAGCTGGCCCGGAGCTGGCACGGTCCGGGAGCTACCGCAGACGGGCACGCCGTCGCAATCCTGGCGAACGTCCAGGACGGGGCTGCGGCGCGGGCCGCGAGCCAGACGCCCGCCGAGGGCGTTGGACTCTTCCGCACCGAGCTGTGCTTCCTCAACCGTTCCACCGAGCCGTCCGTCGACGAGCAGGCCGAGATCTACGGTGAGGTGCTCGGCGCGTTCGACGGGCGCAAGGTCGTCATCCGGACGCTCGACGCCGGGTCGGACAAGCCGTTGAAATTCGTGGGCCACCCCGACGAGGCCAATCCCGCGCTCGGCGTGCGCGGCATCCGGATCGCCGACGGCAACCCCGGCATCCTCACCAGGCAGCTGGAGGGCATCGCCGCCGCGGCACGCGCGACGGGAAGTGCGCCGTGGGTGATGGCACCGATGATCGCCACGCCTGCGGAGGCCAAGGCGTTCGCCGACGAGACCCGTTCGCACGGACTGACCCCCGGCGTGATGATCGAGGTGCCGGCCGCGGCGTTGCTCGCCGACCGCATCCTCGAGCACGTCGACTTCCTGTCCATCGGAACCAACGACCTGACGCAGTACACGATGGCCGCCGACCGGATGTCTGCCGAACTGGCCACGCTGACCGACCCGTGGCAACCCGCGGTCCTTGCGCTGGTGGCCATCGCGGCGAAGGCCGGTGTCGCGGTGGGCAAACCCGTCGGGGTGTGCGGTGAGGCTGCCGCCGACCCGCAGCTCGCGTGCGTCCTGGTGGGCCTCGGCGTCTCGTCCCTGTCCGCGGCCGCGGCAGCGGTGTCCGGCGTCGGGGCGAAGCTCGCCCAGGTCACGCTCGCGCAGTGCCGAGAGGCGGCCGACGCGGCGCTGGCGACGGCGACCGCTGCCGACGCCCGCGCGGCGGCGAGCGCGGTCCTGTCCTGACCGCGAGCAGACGCGAATGTGCCCCTCTCGCCGGCGTGTCGCGCACTTTGGCGTCTGCTCGCGCAAAGGTCGGAATGATTCGGACCGCAGTCCGGTTGTGTAGGCTATCCCTATCGCTAGGAGACACACATGCCCGCCATCACCGCCGACACCCTCACCCTGCCCCGCATCGTGGGCCCGGGCCCGACCGACCTCCCCCGTCCGGTGCGATCGATCACCACCGGCCCGCGCGGCTACGAGGGCGAGGGGTTTCCCGTCGTGCGGGCGTTCGCCGGCGTGAGCGCGGCGGCCCTCGATCCCTTCGTCCACATGGACCAGATGGGCGAGGTCGAGTACGAACCGGGCCAGCCCAAGGGCACCGACTGGCACCCGCACCGCGGGTTCGAGACGGTGACGTACATGATCGACGGCCGCTTCGCACACCAGGATTCGCACGGTGGCGGCGGCTTGATCACCGACGGCGCCACGCAGTGGATGACGGCGGGTGCGGGCATCCTGCACATCGAGACACCCCCCGCCGAACTCGTCGAGAGCGGCGGCACATTTCATGGCATTCAGCTGTGGGTCAACCTGCCGCGCAAGGACAAGTTCGCCGACCCGCGCTACCAGGCGATCGAGGGCGGTCAGGTCGCACTGGTGGCCTCCGACGACGGCGGTGCGCTCGTCCGCATCATCGCCGGCGACATTGGCGACCATCGGGGACCCGGCTCCACGTACACGCCAATCACGCTGGCGCACGCCACGATTCAGCCGGGTGCACTCCTCGACGTGCCGTGGAACCGCGACTTCAACGCCCTGGTGTACGTGCTGGCCGGGCACGGTGCCGTCGGCCCGACCGGGCGACCGGTGAGCCAGGGTCAGCTCGCCGTTTTGGGGCCCGGTGACCGGATCAGCGTCTCAGCCGGTGCGAGTCAGGACTCCCGCACGCCCGCGCTGGAGGTCTTGCTGTTGGGCGGCAAGCCGATTCGTGAACCCGTCTTCCACTACGGCCCGTTCGTGATGAACTCCAAGGCCGAGCTGATCGAGGCACTCGAGGACTTCAATGCCGGCAAGTTCGGCACCATCCCGCCGAATGCGCTGATGCCCCACACCTCGGGGCGCTCGGGGCGTCGAGACTAGCTGCCCTGCAGCGCGACGGGCCGGATCGGTTCGGGGTAGAGCAGCTCCAGTTCGCCGAGATTGGCCGCCACGGTGACCAGCGGCAGGGCCGCCCTGATCGAGAGGTCGTCGTCACCGGCCTCGGTGCGCAGCGCCAGCACGAAGTCCTCGGCGATCGGACCGAGCTCGTGCACCGGACGCCGTCCCTCGAGCCGTTCGCGGATCGCGTTGGCGTGCCTCTCCAGGACGTTCCGCACGCGCGGGTAGGCGGTCAACGGCGGCGGCGCGACGTCGGCGATCAACTCGGCGACCGAGCGCACCCGGACCGCGCGATTGGAGGCGCTGATGACGGGCGCCCGCTGGTCGGTGGAGCCGCCACTCTCCGAAAGATAATGACGCACAGCGTCATCGAGCGTTCTGGTCACCGACATCGCCTCGTGGCCGAGCGCGTACACGCGGTCGTCGGCCGCTTCGGACGCGCCCCGCGTCACGCGCTTGACGGCCGCCACCAGGTAGTCGCCACCGACGGCGACGGCGGCGTCGACCGTTCTGGTCACGATCGACGCGGCGCCCCGCGGCCACAGCAGCAATGAGACCACGACGCCGACCGCGGCGCCCACCACGACGTCCTCGACCCTGATCAGACCGACCTGCCAGCCGCTGGGGTTGATGGTGTTGAAGATGATGAGGACCATCATCGTGAACATCGCCTGGCCCGCCGCGAACGAGGCGACCACCGGCACGTACGCCGCACCGAAGGCGACCACGGGAAGCGCGATCCACAGCACGACGGGCTCGACGCCCAGTAGTTCGATGAACACGATGCCGATCAGGAAGCCGAGGGTGGTCCCCGCCACCGCGCGGACGACGCGGGTGCCGGTGGTGACGGCGCTACTGCGCAGCACCGACATCGCGCCGAGCACCACCCAGAAGCCGTGCTGGACGGGAAAGACGTGCGTGACGGTGACGGCGAGTGCCAGGCCCAGACCGGTGCGCAGGCTGTTGCGCACGACGACGGCCCTGGTCGCAAGGAACCCGCCCGGCAGCGACGTGAGTGCCTCGGACTCCGAGAGCAAGCGCTCCGCGGCCCCTGTCTTTGGTAGCCGACGGCCGAGCACGCGCGCCCAGACGGGCCGGGCGTCCGCGGCGGCGGCGATGCCGATCATGCGGCCCGTGGTGCCGACGCTGCCCGATATCGTCCTGCGCGCCAGCAGCGTTCGCCCCACGCGGACGGCGTTGGCGTCGTTGGGCTCGGCGAGGATGTCGACGATGTCGTCGCGATAGCGGCTCTGGGCGATCAGCCTCTGCACGGCGAGGGCCGCGGTGAGTCGTTCGCGATGGGCGGCCCGGTCGGCGCCATCGGCGTCCAGCACCCGGGCGGACTCGCGGAGCACGCGGACGACCGGCTCGCGCATCTCGGCGAGCACGGCGCCGGAGCCCTCGGAGATGCGGTCCGACAGCCACTGCAGGTCGTCGACCACGCGGACCAGCGCACGACTGCCCGCGGTCAGCCCGACCGGCCGGAAGTCGGCGCCGAGGAAGTTGGCGCGCAGCGCACCCATCGCCGAGGTGACGTCGTCGGCGGACGCCTCCCCGTCGAGGCGGTCGGCCAGGGTCTGGCACGCCAGCGCGGCATGGCGGCGCAGATCGTCGTGATGACGTGGGGGCAGCACGAACAACGCGGCGGGCACGGCGAGCGCGAGCGCGATCGCCCAGCCGAGGAGCCGTTCGGGGATGGGGCCGACCGGCGTGCACGCGGGCAGCACGAAGATCATCAGCGTCGAGCGTTGGCCCGCCGCGACGATCTCGCTCAGCACGCCGGAGAACGTCACGGCCACCCCGATGACGAACACCGTCACCACGGCCACCCACGGGATGGCCGCCACCAGCGTGCCAAGGGTGATGAGGATGAAGCCGTTGAACCCCAGACCCGCGTAGGCCAGCGCGCGGGCCGATCGGTTGCCGGGAAAGTCGGTGGTGATGAGCAGGGCGACCGAGCCGAAGATCGCGAAAAGTGGTGTCTGCGAACCACTTCCGACCGCAAAGCCGATGGCGGCCGCCAGTGGCAGCACGATGGCCGCCCGGATTGCCCGCCGTACCGCGTCGTGCTCGGGATCGCGTGCGGCGAGCCGATCCAGCGCCCGGCGCCACAGGCCAGCCGGGGTCAGCATGCACGGATCGTAGTCCCGGAGAGGTCAGCCGGGGTCGGGCACCGATCCGAAGCGGCCGGAGTCCAGCGTGTCCAACAGCTGGTCGGCAATCCATCTCAGATCGTCGGGGTCACGGGGCATCGTCGACTGCTCGTACCCGATCAGCAGGTACATCGCCCACGACGCGAACACCTGCGCCTGGCGTTTGTGCTCGAGGATCTCCAGCGCGGCGTCGAAGAGGACGTCGAACCGCTGCCGGTCCACGGTCGACTGCACGGCGTGCACCTCGGGGTCGATGGCGCTCCAGACCCGGATCGCGGACTCGGCGCCGTGGGGCAGCTCGAGCGCGTTCTGGATGAGGGCGTCGATGCGCCGGCGCGGGTCGGTCGTGGAGTACGCCGACGCCACGCCGACGCTGCGCTCGCGCACCCAGTGGTCGAGCAGATCCTTCGTGTAGGCCGACCAACTGGGGAAGTAGTGGTAGAACGATCCGGTCGTCACACCGAGCCGCTGGCACACGACCGCCAGCTTGAGACCGCCGTAGCCCAGGTCGGACAGCACGTCGAGGCCGGCCTCGAAGTACGACTCCCTCGATGCGACGCCCGCCATGCGAGAACCCTAGTTGCCAACCGTTCCGACGCACACTTCGCGAGCCGCCCAGCTATGTCGGCAATTCGTAAGATTTCGGGTCGACACCCCGATTGACGGCGATGATGGTTTGCTAGTTTTCGACTTTGATCGACACCGCAACCATTATGGCCGAGCTGGTCAGGTGACATGTGGCACAATTTGACCGTGCCGTACACCGCAACCAGAGGCCCTGGCCGCCCGCCCGCAGCGAAGGCTGCTGAGACGCGGGAGCGGATCGTTCGTGCGGCCCGCGAGGTATTTAGCGAACTGGGGTACGACGCAGCAACTTTCCAGGCGATCGCCATACGTGCTGACTTGACCCGCCCGGCTATAAATCACTACTTCGCCAGCAAGCGCGTTCTGTACGGCGAGGTCGTCGAGAAGACCAATGAGCTGGTCGTGGCCGAGGGGATGGCCAAGGCCGAGGGGCAGACTTCGCTATTGAAGCGGCTGTCGGCGTTCTTCTCGGCCACCATGCAGGCCGATTCCCGGGACCGGTCGGCGGCTGCCTTCCTCGTCACGTCGGTACTCGAGTCGCAGCGCCATCCCGAGCTGAGCCGCGACGAGCACAATTCCTTGAAGACCTCCAGGGCGTTCGTGACCTGGGCCGTCACCGAGTCCATCCAGAGCGGTGAGCTCACCACCGACACCGACGTGCCGACGCTGGTGGAGATGTTGGTGGCCGTGATGTGGGGCATGGGCTTCTACGCCGGATACGTCGCCGGGCACGACGAACTCGGCACCATCGTCGACAAGCTCGAGCTGTTACTGGCGAACAAGCTGTGGAAGCTCGCCGAGTAACTCGCGCCGCCCTTTCGGCCCCAATCGGCGGCCCCCGCAGCGCCAGCGTGTAGCCCGACTAACTTCCTGGGTAGCATGGGCCTCCATGAGCTCCCTACGCACGCCGGACGATAGCTGGGACATCGCGACCAGCGTGGGTACCACCGCCGTGATGGTGGCGGCCGCCCGAGCCGGTGAGACCGAGCGCGACGAGCCGCTCATCAGCGATCCCTACGCCAGAGTCCTGGTGGCAAACGCCGGGACGGGGGTGTGGGAGTACCTCCTCGACGCCGACTTCGTCACCAAGGTCGCCGAGGCCGACAGCGAGGCCGCCGCGATCTTCGAACACATGGGCAGCTACCAGGCGGTTCGGACCCACTTCTTCGACGCGTTCTTCGCCGACGCCGCGGCCGCAGGCATCCGGCAAGTCGTCATCCTGGCGTCGGGACTGGACTCGCGCGCCTACCGACTGCAGTGGCCGGCCGGCACCACCGTCTTCGAGATCGACCAGCCCAAGGTGCTGGACTACAAGGCGACCACCTTGTCCGAGCACGGGGTCGAGCCGTCGGCGATCCGTCGCGAGGTGCCCATCGACCTGCGCGAGGACTGGCCCGCCGCGCTGCGGACGGCCGGGTTCGACGCCGCGCAGCCGACGGCATGGCTCGCCGAGGGTCTGCTGATGTACCTGCCGGCCGACGCGCAGGACCTGCTGTTCGAGCGACTCACGGAGCTGAGCGCGCCGGGGAGCCGCGTCGCCGCCGAAACCGTCGGCGTGCACTCCGAGGAGCGCCGCGCGCAGATGCGCGAACGCTTCCAGCAGCTGGCCTCGAAGTTCGAGATGCAGCAGGCGATCGACGTGCAGGAGCTCATGTACGACGACCCCGATCGGGCCGACGTGGCGGTCTGGCTCGGCGAGCACGGCTGGACGGCGACGGCCGTCACGTCCCAGGCGGAGATGCAGCGGCTCGGCCGCTGGGTGCTGACCGAGGAGGCCGACGAAGACGCCTTCTCCACGTTCGTCGTGGGACGGCGGGGCTAGAGCCCTGTTCCCCAACCGGGTGGTTGGTTAGAGTCGTTTCTGTTCCTCGGGTCAGGAAGGACTCCCCGTGACCACAGAAGCCACCGCTCCGCCCAGCTCGGCAGCCCCCGCCGCAGACATCCCCGCGATCGTCGCCCGTCTGCGCAAGACCTTCAGCACCGGACGTACCCGTGACGTCGCGTGGCGCAAGCGCCAATTGGAGGCCCTCGAGCGGCTGCTCGTCGACAACGAGCCGGCGATCGCCGCCGCTCTCGAGAAGGACCTCGGGCGCCAGCCGTTCGAGGCGTGGCTGGCCGACATCGCTAGCACCGCGGGAGAGGCGGCCGACGCCGCGAAGAACGTCGGCAAGTGGACCAAGCGCAAACACCAGTGGCTAGAGTTCGCGCAGCTGCCCGGCCGCGGCTGGGTCGAGTACGAGCCCAACGGCACGGTGCTCATCATCGGCGCGTGGAACTTCCCGTTCGCACTCACGCTCGGCCCCGCGGTCGGGGCGATCGCGGCGGGCAACGCCGTCCTGCTCAAGCCCTCCGAGGTGGCGCCCGCCTCGTCGGCGCTGATGGCCGAACTGGTGCCGCGCTACCTCGATCCGGACGCGATCGCCGTCGTCGAGGGTGACGGCGCGGTCAGCCAGGAACTCATCGCGCAGGGCTTCGACCGGCTCTGCTTCACGGGCGGCACGGAGATCGGCCGCAAGGTGTACGAGAGCGCGGCGGCCCACCTCACCCCCGTCACCCTCGAGCTGGGTGGCAAGAGCCCGGTCATCGTCGCCGCCGACGCCGACGTCGCGGTCGCCGCCAAGCGGATCGCCTGGACCAAGCTCATCAACTCCGGACAGATCTGCATCGCCCCCGACTACGTCCTCGCCGACGCGACCGTGCGCGACGAGCTCGTCGCCAAGATCGGCGAGGCCGTTGCCACCTTCGAGGCGGGCAACTCCGGCAAGCGCATCGTCAACGAGCGGCACTTCGATCGGCTGACCACCGCGCTGGCGGCCACCAAGGGCACCGTCGCCGTCGGCGGCGGCTCGAATGCGGCTGCGGTCGAGATCGATCCGACCGTCGTCGTCGACCCGGCGCTCGACGAACCGCTGATGACCGACGAGATCTTCGGTCCGATCCTGCCCATCGTCACGGTCCAATCCCTGGACGAGGCAATCGATTTCGTGAACGCCCGGCCCAAACCGCTGGCGGCGTACCTGTTCACCAAGAGCAAGGGCGTGCGGGAACGGGTCATCAAGGAGGTGTCCTCGGGCGGCATGCTCGTCAACCACCTCCTGTTCCAATTCTCGACGACGAAGCTGCCGTTCGGCGGCGTCGGACCGTCCGGGATGGGTGCCTATCACGGCAGATTCGGCTTCGAGGAGTTCAGCCACCGCAAGTCGGTGCTGACCAAGCCGACCCGACCCGACTTAACCGCCATCATCTACCCGCCGTATACAGAGAAGGCGTGGAAGCTGGCCCGCAGGCTCTTCTGACCCAGCTCCACCTCACCGCCCATCGAGAGATTGGAAGCCAATGCCCGGAGTGCAGGATCGCGTCATCGTCGTCACCGGAGCCGGTGGTGGGCTGGGTCGTGAATACGCCCTGACCCTCGCCCGCGAGGGTGCCAGCGTCGTCGTCAACGACCTCGGCGGAGCACGTGACGGGTCGGGCGCCGGGTCCGCGATGGCCGACCAGGTGGTCGACGAGATCAAGCAGGCCGGCGGGCGCGCCGTCGCCAACTACGACAGCGTCGCCGAGCCCGAGGGCGCCGAGAACATCATCAAGACCGCACTGGACGAGTTCGGGGCCGTGCACGGCGTGGTCAGCAACGCCGGCATCCTGCGCGACGGCAC
Organism: Mycolicibacterium madagascariense; assembly: GCF_010729665.1. Classification (NCBI taxonomy): domain Bacteria; kingdom Bacillati; phylum Actinomycetota; class Actinomycetes; order Mycobacteriales; family Mycobacteriaceae; genus Mycobacterium; species Mycolicibacterium madagascariense. The sequence continues at coordinate 5,603,681 of NZ_AP022610.1, forward strand.
GTTCCACAAGATGACGTTCGAGAACTGGGACGCCGTGCTGAAGGTGCACCTCTACGGCGGTTACAACGTGCTGCGCGCCGCGTGGCCGCACTTCCGCGAGCAGAGCTTCGGCCGCGTCGTGGTCGCGACGTCGACCAGCGGCTTGTTCGGCAACTTCGGGCAGGCCAACTACGGCGCCGCCAAGCTCGGCCTGGTGGGCCTGATCAACACGCTGGCGCAGGAGGGCGCCAAGTACGACATCAAGGCCAACGCCGTCGCGCCGATCGCGGCCACCCGCATGACGCAGGACATCCTGCCGCCCGAGGTGTTCGAGAAGCTCACGCCCGAATACGTGGCTCCCGTCGTGGCCTACCTGTGCACCGAGGAGGTGCCCGACACCGACTCCATCTTCATCGTCGGCGGCGGCAAGGTGCAGCGCACCGCGCTGTTCCAGAACGACGGCGTGACGTTCGAGAAGGTGCCCACCGTCGACGACGTCGCGGGCAAGTGGGGCGAGATCACCGACCTGTCCGCAGCCCAGGCAGCCAGCTTCAAGCTCGGCTGACCCCGTGAAGGCGCTTGTCGCGCAAAGCCTTTCCGGGCCGGAGGGTCTGGCCTACACCGACGTCGACGAGCCGGCCGGCGATGGCATGGTCGTCGTCGACGTCGGTGCGGCCGGGGTCGCCTTCCCCGATCTGCTGCTGCTCAAGGGCGAGTACCAACTCAAGCTCGATCCGCCGTTCATCCCCGGCACCGAGGTCGCCGGCATCGTGCGATCGGCGCCGGAGGGCTCGGGTTTCAGTGTTGGTCGACGGGTCACGGGGCTGAGCATGCTGGGCGCCTGGGCGCAGCGGGTGGCCCTGGCCCCGGACCGCGTGCTGCCGACGCCGGACGACATCGACGACGGCGCGGCGGTCGCCTTGCTCGGCAACTATTACACGATGTATTTCGGCCTGGTCCGACGCGGCGGACTCCGCAGCGGGGAGACCGTGCTGGTGCTCGGGTCGGCCGGTGGTGTCGGCACGGCCGCCATCCAGATCGCCAAGGCGTTGGGCGCCAGGGTGATTGCGATGGTGCACCGGCCGGACGCCAACGACTTCGTCGAATCACTCGGCGCCGACGTCGTGCTGCCGCTCAGTGACGGATGGGCCCAGGCGGTGCGCGACGCCACCGACGGCCGCGGTGTCGACCTCGTCGTCGACCCGATCGGGGGCGCGGCCTTCGACGACGCGATCCGCGTCCTCGCCACCGAGGGCAGGCTGCTGGTGATCGGCTTCGCCTCGGGCGGCGGCATACCGTCGGTCAAGGTGAACCGGCTGCTGCTCCGCAACGTCAGCGTGGTCGGTGTCGGTCTCGGCGAGTTCATCAACCGCACCCCCGGCGCGCAGGCCGAGATCGGTGCCGGGCTGAGCGCACTCGTCGACGCAGGCCTGCGGCCGCCGCCACCCGTGCGCTATTCGCTGGCCGACGGAAGGGCGGCGTTGGAGAGCTTGGCGAGCGGTGGAATCAAGGGAAAGGTCGTGTTGGTGCCGTGACGAGCGCTTGCGCGAGGAACCGAAGACTATGACGAGCGCTTGCGCGAGGAACCGAAGACTATGACCGCACCAAAAGCGTTGGCGTTCGACGTCTTTGGGACCGTCGTGGACTGGCGCAGCAGCATCATCGGCGAGCTCGAGATGTTCGGTGAGCGCCACGGCATCGCGGAGGACTGGGCGGCGTTCGCCGACGCCTGGCGGGCCGGCTATCCGAAGGCGATGGACCGGGTCCGCACCGGGGACTTGCCGTGGCTGAAGATCGACGCGCTGCACCGTCTGATCCTCGACGATCTGCTCGACGGGGTGGGCATCGGGGACGTGCCCGACGCCGACGTCGCCGACCTCAACCTGGCGTGGCACCGGCTGGATCCGTGGCCGGATTCGGTGGCCGGGCTGACCCAGCTCAAGCGGCGGTTCACCATCACGACGCTGTCCAACGGCAACCTGTCACTGCTGACCGACATGGCCAAACGTGCTGGGCTGCCGTGGGATTGCGTGATCTCCGCCGAACTGTTTCACCATTACAAGCCCGATCGCGAGGCGTACCTCGGCTGCGCCGATCTCCTCGACGTCGCGCCGGGCGAGCTGATGCTGGTGGCCGCGCACCCCAGTGATCTGCGGGCCGCCCGCGACGCCGGCCTGATGACGGGGTACGTCGCGCGGCCGCTGGAACGTGGGCCGGGACATCCGCCGCCGCGGGTCGAGGATGGCGAGTTCGACGTCGTCGCGGGAGATTTCTTAGAACTGGCTGACAAACTGGGGGCGTGACCTCCGTCGGCACCGTGCTCGTCGCGATCGTGATCGCGATCGGGCTGATCGGCATCCTGCTGCCACTCATTCCGGGCAGCATCCTGGTGTTCGGTGCGATCGGTGTATGGGCGTACCTCGTGGGGACGATGACGGCCTGGGTGGCGTTCGGCGTCGCCACCGCGATCCTGCTCGCCGCCCTGCTGATCAAGTACCTCTGGCCGATGAAGCGCATGCGCAACGCCGACGTCGGCACCTGGACTCTGCTGGTCGGCGGACTGTTCGGCGTCATTGGGTTCTTCGTCGTCCCCGTCCTCGGTCTGGTGCTGGGGTTCGTCCTGGGCGTGTACGTCGCGGAGTTGGCGCTCCGCAAGAACAATCGGCTGGCGTGGGCCTCGACCGTGCACGCCATCAAGGGCGTGGCGCTGTCGGTCGGCGTCGAGATGGCCGGCGCCCTGCTGGCGACGCTGGTGTGGGTGGCCGGAGTCCTCGCGAGCTAACGTTCCGCTCGTGCGGGTCAGGGACCGAGCATTCGGCCATACTCCTGCGCCAACTGCGCATCGGTACTCGCATACCGGTGGGCCGCCGTGATGACGTTGTCCGCCGTCCTTGTGGCGTCCGCCTTGAGCTGGGGAAGCGCCTGCGCGATGGTGCCCTCGACGGCGGGCAACCGCTCGGCGATCGCCAGGCTGATGGCGTCCGTGCCCGTGACCACGAACGGCGGCAGCGGTTCTGGAATGCTGCGCGCGGCGGCCAGCAGCTGGTGGCCCAGCTTCTCCAACTGTTCCGGATCGACCTTCAACGGCGGCGGCTGATCACCCGTTCCCATGCCGGTACCTCACTCTCTAGAAGCGGACGTTGCGTAACAGGTCGTAGACGCCGGCGATCCACAGCAGGATGGGGATCACCGCCGCGATCGCTGCGCCGTCGACGAGTTCGAGGAGCCGCTTGCTCACCGGCGACACGCGCCGCACCCCACGGGTCGCGCCGACTATCGTGACGGCGACCGCGCAGAGGGCCACGTACGCGCCGAGCACGACCCAGGCGTCCTGCGGAAGCCAGACGCACCAGCGGATCACCACACCCGTGGGAATCGCGATGGCAGCTGCCAGAAGTGCCCACGCACACCATCTTTCGGCGTACAGCCGCGCCCGGAAGCCGCACACCAGCGTCACGAGCCCGGCCACGACCAAGCCGTGAACGAAGAAGTGTCCCCGAGTCACGACGCCGACCGCCCCCGCCGCCATCGCCAACGCACCAGCGGATACGAAACCCACCAGCAGTTGCCTGGCCAGGTGACCACGTTCGGTCAGTCGCACCGCGGACACCGGCACCGAGGCCATGATGGCTTGCCAGGTCGGCGTCTCCTCGTCGGCGCCGCCGTCGGTCTGAACCGGCTCCAGCAGTTCGTCGTTGCCGATGACCTCACCCGGCGCCGGAACGGGTGGCAGCGCGATGCGCGCGACGGCGACCGTCAGTTTGGCGGCGTTCGTGACGACGGCCATGCCGAAGGCGACCGCGCCGGCGGGAATCCACGCCTGCCAGCCGTAGCCGTCGGCCACCGCGGCCGCGGTCGCCGCCACGGTCGTGACGGCCACGAACGACGCGAGCTCGGACCGTCGGCGAGGACCTCCACGGGTGACGAGCACGAGCAGCAGCACCAGCACGGCCGCCCCCGCGGCGTTGGCTGCGCCGAGCCCCGCCTCGCCCGCCGGCAGCGGAACGGCAAGTGCCGCAGCGCCACTCAGCGGGAGGATCGCCGACACCAGAAGGCACTCCGCCGCGCGCGGGCTGCGATGCCGCCTGTCCGCCAGCACGCTCGCGGCGAGCAGGCCGACGCCGAATGACCCGACCGCCAGCGGCCACCCCGCGCCGTGACCGGTCCGGCCCCAACCGAATACGGCCAGCGCGGTGATGACGGCCGAGACGACCGGAATGCTGGTCCCGATGGCGTCGTGCAGTGCCTGGCGATCGAAACGCGGCGCCTCGTCGAGCACCGCGATGGCGTCGATGACGTCCTCGACCAGAGGCCGGTACCGCTCGGTGCGACTCACCGGCACCACCGTCAGCAAGGCGCCGTCCACGACCCCGGCGTCGTCGAGCGACGTGGTCGTCGCGAGCGGCGGGGCACCCGGGCGGGCGAAGGCCCACGTCCCCTGCGCGGCGAAGTCGAAGCCGGCCAATGCATCGGCGGGGGCGTCGGCGAGCAGTTCGCCGAGCACGGCGACCGTCTCGGCGACGTAGTCCTCCATGGGTACGGCCGACGGCAGGACGAGGTCAGTCATCAACCGACCGACGAGGATCGTCACCCTGGTCGTCGGCGGGTGGTCCGGTGTCACCGGCGCGGCGGCGGGCGCCGTCATCGGCGTGCTCCGCGGTCGAAGTCGTCCGACAGCGCCGCCGCGAGTTCGGTGATGCGCCTCCGGAACCGCGGTGCCAGCAGATCGAGCTGAATCTCCGTACCGGCCGCGACGTGTCGATCCCACGGCAGCACCAGGACGCGCCCGCCGGGAACGTGGCGCTCGAACTGCGCCACGGCGTCATCGACGTCGACGTTCGGCCTGCCGGGCACGACGTGGTTGATGACGACGCAGGATCGGCCGAGAAGATCCTGATAACCGTTGTGCCGCAACCAATCCATGGTGACCGCCGCCTGCCGGACACCGTCGATGGAGGCACTGGCCACGATCACCAGACCCGACACCGTCTCGAGGACACCGCGCGAGGCGGGTTGGAACAGTCCGGCGCCACAGTCGGCCAGGATCAGGTTGTAGTAGCGCGAGACGATGCCGACGGCGCTCCGCCAGTCCTCGTCGTCGAACTCCCGTCGGGCTCCGCTGTACTCCTCGGCGGACAGCACCTCCAGGTTGGCCTCGTTCATGCTGGTGTACGCGCGGATGTCGTTGTACCGCGTGAGCTCGTCGTCGGCGAGCAGGTCGGCGACGGTCGCCGCCGACCGGCGCCCGGCCCGGTCCGCCAGATTGCCGCTCGCGGGGTCGGCGTCCACGGCGAGGATGCGGTCACCGCGGATCTTGCTCAGCGACGAGCCGAGGGCGACGGTGATGGCCGTCTTCCCCACACCACCCTTGAGGCCGAACACCCCGATCTGATGGGAGTCGCGCGCGTTGCGCCGAATCCTGGTGTGCAGATCCATCTCGACCAGCTCGTCGGGCGAAAGCCCCAGGTTGATCCGGGTCAGCGTATGGAGCACGTGGCGCCAACCCCGCTGCGGGGGCATCTTCACCGCGGACCGCACGCCGACCTGGGCGAGCGTGTCGATGGCGCGATCGCCGTCCCTCGCGGATGCCACCGCGGCCCCGGGTGGAGCGGCGGGCGCGGGTACAGACGCCGGCGCGCGCGGCGGCGGGACCGCGGGTGTGGCGGGCTGCGGCGTCGGTGGCCGAACACGCTGTGCACCAGCAGAATTCACGACTAGGGGCTGACGCTGCATCGAGCTCGGCGGCAAGGGTACGTCGACGGTCGCTACGACCAGCTCGCCGTCGGCCGATTCCTCGTCGACGCGCGGCGAATGGAACAGCCGGTCGTAGTCGGCCGACATGACTTGCCTCCCAGGGTTTCACGGAGCCCGCCGAAACACGCGGTGAGCGGGCGCGGGTTGCGCCTGCCCGCCCACCGCCTCGTGTCGGGCAGCTAGACGAACATTCCGGTGACGCCGGCCTCGGTTTGCGCCATCGTCTGACCGGACTCGCTGATGGTCTGAGCGAGGTTCTGCAGAGCGGTGTTGAGTTCGGTGGACGTCTGATCCCACCTCGTCTGCACCTGCTGGTAGGCCTCCGAGCCGGTGCCACCCCAGACCGCCGCGAGCGATGCCAGTGACGCCTTGCCCTCGTCGAGCAGTCCGGAGGTCTGTCCCACCGCGCCCATGATCTCGCTGGAGCCACTTTCGATTCCCGCGAAGTTCCACGTCTGTTCCGTCATGTCGATGTCCTTCGTCTCTCAGAGCTGCATCAGGTGGGCGAGGTTTCCGGCTTGGTCGTCGTCGGTCGACGTGTACTGCGCACCGGAGGTGTGGATGTTGGTCGAGATGTCGTTGAGCTCGTGGATCTGCGTCGCGGCCGCGGCATCGAATCGCTGGAGGGCCGCCTGCGCGGCCACCCCGGCCTGGCCGGTCCACTGCGCCTGCAACGTGCCTGCGGTCATGTCGACCGACGCGATGACCTGTTTCAGCTCGTCGGCGATGCGTTCGAAGTTGGCGGCCTCCTTCGCGAGGACCGCCGCATCGGTGTTCATCTGGGGCATTGCTCATTCCTTTCTCTCCTGTGTCCTCGCCACGGGTGTGGCGAGTTACGTCGGCCGGCGCGGCCGGACGAACCGGGTCCGCGATCTACCAGTCGTCCTCCTCGTCGTCCTCGGCGGGCAGTGGGGTCGGCGCCCTCAGGCCAGGCCGGCTGCCCGCGCCGCGAGCACGCTCACCCGTCGCTCCCGACGGCCCGACGCCGCTACCCCCGACCGGAGCAAGGCCGGCGCCGCCCACTCCGGCCGCCGCCGAGGGCGCGGTCGTCGTGGCCTGCTCGCCAAGCAGGCCCGCCATCAACGGGGTCCTGGTCGACGTCCCACACAAGCCGGGGAGCGACGCCGCGCGCACCAGCCCGGCACCGGCGGCCGCACCGCTGCCCCCGGCGAGTGGATGGTTCGACACCGGGCTGGCGCCGACGAGCCCCAGCTGCGTCTCGTCCGAACCGAAGCCGCTACCCAGCTGACCGAAGATCTGCATCACCTGCTGCAACGGCTGGGTGAGTTGCTGCACCGGCTGCATGACCTGCTGGGGCAGCTGTCCCACCATGGCGCCGAGCTGTGACGCCACCTGGCCCGCCAGCTGTGCACCCTGCTGCACGAGCTGGTCCGGTCGGCCGGCGTCGCGCCCGTCCTCCTGCGCACGTCCCCCGGCACGCTGCCCGGCCATGTTCGCGGCGCTGACCAACTCACCCGACTCCAGCGCCGCGGATCGACCCGCACCCTCTGCACTGACGTGTGCGAACGCCGTCTCGCGCAGGAGCGACCCGGGCATCAGGGCCGCGTTTCGGGCGGCGGCCGCCGCGGCCGTGCTCTCCCCGACGCCCGGCACCACGATCGGCGTCATCGGCGGGATGGGCTCGAAGACCGTGTTGGCACTCGTCGCGGCCTGATAGCCCGCCATCGCGTCCGCTGCCTGATTCCACATCCGCACGAAGTAGTCGGTCTCGTTGACCGCGATCGGCGCGGTGTTGACGCCGAGGAAGTTGGTGGCCTCCAGCGTGGCGTGGGTGACGTGGTTGCCCTCGATCTCCGGCAGCGGAGGCGTGGCGGCCAACGCCGCGGCGTAGGCCGCCGCCTGCGCCATGGCCTGCACGGCCCGCTTCTGCGCCTGCAGTGCCGCGGTGCGCAGCCACATGACCATCGGCGTGGTCGCCTGTACGGCCCGGTCGCTACCGGCACCCTGCCATGTCGCCTGCAGCGCAACCAGATTGGCGGCGAGCTCGTCGGCCTGGGTCTCCAGCGAGAGGGCCAGCGCCTCCCAGCCTGCCGCGGCCTGATACATCGGCCCGACCCCCGCACCGGCCATCAGCCGCCCCGTGTTGACCTCGGGCGGCAACGCACCGTAGAACATCGCCATCATCGCCGGGACCGCAGACATCGTGTCCGCGCCTACGCGAAGACTGCCGCGCCGGAGGAGTCGGTGGCGTCGTAGACCCCGCTCGCCTCGACGTAGGCCGCACCGGTTCGCGAGAGTTCCTCCTGCGCAAGCGCATTGATGGCCAGCATCTGCATGCCCTCGGTGGCGAAGGCGAGCGCCGCCTGCAGCGACACCTCCTCGGCTCCCGCCGGAGCCAGCGCGCTGACTTCCGCGCCGGCGGCCGTACCGACTGCCAGCCCGCGCAGGCCGTTGGCGACGACCGCGGTGCCCACCCCGATGGCGCCCGGATCGTGGTGAAGTGGTTGCATGGCTCGACTCCTCCTGGCATTGAGTGAAAGACATTGCGGGAGAATTGAATTCCGTCTTCGACGGCCAACGAGAATGCTACCGACCGCGCGGAGGGGGTCGTGACACTTCTTCTTCGGGCGGGTCCATGTAGACCGACTGGACGACTTCCTTGCCGTCCGGGGACACCAGCAGCGCCTGGCCAGGCGGTCTGCGCTTCAGCTTGAACTCACTGGTGGGGAATTCCGCCTTCTCCCCCGACAGGAAGAGGGTCGGCGAACCCGCTCCGAACGCGGCACCCACGAATCTGTCCATCGTCGCGCGATGCGCCTGACTCATCTGGCACGTGACGATGACGTGCAACCCGATGTCGGCGGCCGCAGGCAGCAGTGGGGCCAGCGGCGCCATTGGTGAGAGCATTCCGCTCGCGGCGACGATCATGTGCCAGTCGTCGACCAGCAGCACGACGTCGGGCCCACTCCACCACGACCGCGACCGCAACTGCGCCGTGGTCAGCTGGGGGTTTGGCAGTCGCTTGGTCAGGTTCGCGGCGAGGGCCTTGACCGCCTCCTCCAGGCTCGCGGTGTTGCGGTTGACCGCACCCGCCGCCAACAGATGGGTCTGCGGCACCGCGTCGAGCAGGCCCGAGCGGTAGTCCGCGAGCATGAACCGGACCTGGGACGGGTCGTTGCGGGCGCAGATCGCGGACGCCACCGCATGGGCGATCCGCGTCTTCCCCGACTTCGGAGCGCCGAAGATCAGCAGGTGCGGTACCGCGTGCATCGGAGTGGACGCCACCGAGAGGTCCGACTCGCGCACCCCGAGGGGCACGGTCCACCTCGCCCGGTAGTCGGCTTGCGGACCGGGCGGGTCGGGATCGACGTCGCGTAGGTGCACCCGTTCGGGCAGGATCCGCACCTGAGGTGCGCGTTCGACGTGGCGCGCCGCCACCTGTTCGACGGCGGCGCCGATCGCCTCGACGATGCCGTCGACGTTCGGGACGCCGTCCATCCGGGGAACGCCGACCATCAGGTGGTGCTTCTCGGAGGAGACGGCCCGCCCCGGCCGATTGGCGGGGATGTCACGCGTGATGCGGTCGACCTGCGTCTCGTTCACGTCGCCGAGCCGAAACTCGACCTTGGTGCCGAGGTAGTCACGGACCCGGGACTTGAGCTCGGTCCAACGCGGCGTCGAGATGATCGCGTGGACACCGTAGGCCAGTCCCTGCCCGGCCACGTCCTGGACGACGGGCTCGAGTTCGGGGAACTCGGCGACGAAGGCCGGCCAGCCGTCGATCACCAGGAAGACGTCGCCGAAGGGGTCCGCCGACGCCGGGTGGGCCGGATCGTCGCGCATCTGCCGGTACGCCGCCACCGACCCGACCCGGTGTCGGGTGAACGCCGCTTCTCGTTGTCGCAGAACGGCTTTGATTTCGGCGACCACGCGGTTGACGCGGTCCGGCTCCGACCGGGTGGCGATGCCGCCCACGTGCGGCAGGTCCTGCAGATAGACCAGGCCACCGCCACCCATGTCCACGCAGTAGAACTGGATCTGCCGCGGGGTGTGGGTCGCCGACGCCGACAACACCAGGGTCTGCAGAAAGGTCGACTTGCCGGTCTGCGGTGCGCCGCCGATCGCGACGTTCCCACCCGCGGCGGACACGTCGATGCCCCAGACTTCCTGCCGATGCTTGCGCGGTTCGTCCATGATGCCGAGGGCGAACCGCAACGGGCGGCCCTCGTCGCGAGCGACGAGCTCGTCGACCGGGGTCGGATTCGTCAACGGCGGCAACCACATTCGGTAGGCCCGCGTCTCGCCGGTACCCAGCTGCTCGAGCACGACCTCCCGTAGTACCCGCGGCTCGGGCGACGCGGTCACGCCGTGGCCGCCTCGGCGATCGGGGCCACCGTGAAGCGTTGCACGCGGGGTCGACGCGGCGTGGGGCGCGTCGGTGCATGGTGGCCGTCGCGGGGGTCGGCCGTCGCCGGGACGTAGTTCGTCCCGGTGTACACGCTGTGGAACTTGACCGGGTCCTCCATACCGACCCGCAGGAACCCCACCCCGCTCTCCTTGTTCGTGATGTATTGCGCCTCAGGCGTTCCGATGACCGCCTTCGACTCGGCGGAGCTGGTCGTCCGCAGGGCGATGCGGTAGGTGAGGTTGGGCTCGAGCTTGTCGATGCGAATGCCACCGGTGTTCAGGGACTGGGTGGCGAGCAGCAGGTGCACGCGCAGTGACCGGCCGACGCGGCAGATGCGATCGAACAGCGCGATGAAGTCCGGATGGCTCTGCAGCAGCTCGGCGAACTCGTCGACGACCACGAACAGCGTGGGCAGCGGCGCCAGGTCGGCCCCGCGTTCGCGGAACTTCTCGTACTCGGCGACACCGGACAGCGCCCCCGCGGCGCCGACCACGGCCCCGGCCTGTCGCAGGATCGACTGGCGCCGATCCAACTCCCCGGAGAGCACCTCACCCATGCGACCGACGAGTTCGGCCTCCTCCTCCATGTTCGTGACCACCGCCGCGGTATGGGGCAGCTTCTCCATGCCGAGGAACGTCGAACCGCCCTTGAAGTCGGTGAGCAGCAGGTTGACCTGATCGGGGTGATGCGTGGCGGCGAGCGAAAGGATCAGCGTGCGAAGGAATTCGGACTTCCCGGATCCGGTCGTGCCGATCAACATCCCGTGCGGTCCCGCCCCGAACTCGGCGCCCTCCTTGATGTCGAGGCACATGACGTCGCCGGTCCTCAGCTCGTGGCCGAAGGGGATCCGCAGGCGGTGGACGTCCTGGTCGGCGAACATCCGCCACCGGTGCGGCGTCACCTCCTCGACGGTCTCGGCGCCGACGAGCTGGTGCCATTCCGTCGCCACCCGGTCGTGCACCCTGACGCCCTTGTCGACGATGCTGCCGGTGATGGACCAGCCGGCGAGCCTGCGCGCAAGACGCGCCGCCTGACCGGGGGACATCGCGTCGGCGACGCTGACGACGCGCCGAAAACCCAGGCCGGGCAGCCGATCGTCCGCCGAACCATCCGCGCCGACCCGGATGCGGTAGGCCGAACGGTGGTTGCCGAGCGTGACCACCGTGACCCCGGCCCGGCCGTCGACGGGGAACCCGGCCCGACCACCCGTCAGGTCGATCACCACGACGTAGGGCCCGGCGGGTGCGGAGTCGGCGACGTGCGGTCCCCGCGCCGCGAGGTCGGCCAGACCGTCGGGGCGCGTATAGACCATCCGCGTCGCACCGGCGGCATCGCTATCGGCCTGATGCGCGAGGTGCGGCAGCCACTTCACCCACGCCCACGCCGGGTCCTCCGGGTCGTCGGTGAGGATTCGGAGGGCCAGCACGTCCGGCGGGTGGAATACGGCCAGGTGGCAGACCATGGCCCTCAGCAGGGCCGCCGCCCCCGCGGCCTCCCCTCCGACCGCCACCGTCGGAAACGACCGAAGCGCAACCAGTTTGGGACAATCGTGAAGGAGGCCGTGAGTGCGAAGGAACTTGGTCACCCACATGTGACTCACCGGCTCGAGGTGGGGTTGTGGTGCTGCCTGCGGACCCGCGAGCTCGCCGCCGACCGCGGGCTTGAGCAGCCGATCGACGGCAGGCTCCGTTCCCACCCCGATGCGGGCGGCCGCGCAGAAGTCGGCGTCCGACGTACGCGACCACTGACGGCGAGTTCCGACGATTGACGCGAGGTCGTCGGGATGCGGTGCGTGGTAACCGAAGAACGCGAACTGGGCGGTGGCCGATGCCGTCACGCGGGTCCGCAGGCCCGTGAGGTAGCGCAGATACTCCCGACGGTCGGCGTCGATCTCGGGGATCTTCTTGCCGCCGGGGCCGCCGCCCGCCATGAAGCCGACCGTGCCCATCACCATCATGAGCGGCATCATCAGCATGTAGGGCGACAGCTGCCGAATGCCGGTGAAGATCATGATCGCGACCATGCCGAGCATGCCGCCACCCATGACGTAGGGCAGCACCTTCTGCAGGCCCGAGGGAGGGATCTCGACTCCGAGGTCCTCCGGCGGCGCGACGGCGATCTCGCCCGGTGTGAGCCGGGGACCGCGCGTGACGATCGGCGTGAACTTGCGTGTCGTCACGGCCCGCCCCTCGTCGTACCCGGCCGGCGTGCGTCGGGCACTGCCCTCGGATCCGGATCGGGCGGCAGCGTGTCGTGCTCCAGCAGTGCTGCCTCCGCGAGGAGCACCGGACCGTCGACGAGGAGGGCGAGCACCTGCCACGGCGCCGTGACCGGCGAGGCCAGGCCCAGCGAGTCGGCGGTGTGCTGGTCGGGCAGTCCGTAGCGCACGCCCTGCGGGTCGACGTAGTACAGGCTCTCGCCGTAGCGGGGGTCGGAAGACTGCACGCGCACGTACTGTCCACCGGCGATGAACACCGTCGCATCGCCGTCGATCTGCCCAACGCCGGCGCCCGGCACCGCCATTGGCAGATGCCGTCCGGTGAGCACCGTGGTGACCGGCGCGTGGTCACCGACGTCGCGTCGCCACGACCAGCACAGCGTGGGGCGGTCCGCCCGCGTCTGAACCTCGAGCGGTTCGGCGGGCAATGGTGAGTCGAACACCCGCTCGGCGATCTTCGCGACGACGCTGGACGCGACCGACGGTGGTGAGACGAGCCCGTGGGAGTCGGTGGCTCGCAGCGCCGCGGCCGTGGGGCCGTTCACCTTCGCGACGCCGTCGGACAGCACCACGTATTGCTGCGCGCCGGAGTCGGTGACGGTGTCGAACACGCTGCCGACCACGAGGTTCGCCGGCAGCCCGACGGTGTTCGTCGACCCACTGCCCGACGGTGGCGCCACGGTGAAGGGTCCCGCGTCCGGCAGCGCGTCGAACAGTGCCCGCGACATGGGTGCGGGTCGCGCCGCGACGGGGATGCCCACGGCCGATGTGACGGCGCGGTCCGCCACGTCGATCGCGTGTCGCCCGGTGTCGGTGATGAGCCAGTTCGCGTCCCCGTAGGACACCAGCATGCCCTGCCCCGCGGTGAGCGGACTGACGGCCGCATCGGTGAACGGCGGACCGACCAGCACCGCCGTCTCGAGGACGGGGGCCACGCTGCCGGACTTCGTCACGGTGTCGCACACGGTCCACGTCGACGCCGGGACGCGGGCGACGGGCGTGGCGTACGGCGCGGCGGGGATGCCGATCGGGAGCCCCTTCGGCATGCCCTCCAGCTCGTCGGACTTCACCGCGCTCGGGGTGTCGGGATGGCCGAGCACCAAGCGCGCCGAGGTGAGGTTGTAGACCGGTCGCAACCGTTCGGTGCCCGGCAGCACGACGTAGAGCTGATTCGTCGTGCGGTCGACGACGAGCGCATCCTCACCGCGTTTGCCGAGCGGTTTGACGTACGCCAGCAGCGCGCAGCCCAGACACGTCAGGATGGCGATGACCACCCCGAGAACGACTGCCCGACTGTAGAACTGGAGCGGGTCGTCGAACATGTGGGTATCGCGCCGCACGATCGCATGCTCGACCCGACGCAGCAGGAAACGCCAACCGCTCACCTGGATCCTGGTGGTCATCCGCAACCCGGCCACGCGTCACCCGCCCACGTTCAGCCGGGCGTGCACGGCCCGGATCGCACTGGCCATGTCGTCGCCCTCGATCTCGCCGAGCTCCCGGTTGCCGAGGCTCTCGAGGTCGGTCAGCCGAGCCAGCCGGGTGTCACGGGCCTGTTCCCCGGCCTCGACCAACTGCCGCGCGTAGCGGCCATTGCCCGCCACGTCGAGCGCCGGCTTGCCGCCCAGCGTGGTCCGGCTCAACAGCGTCGCCGCGGCGAGGACGTTGGCCGCGGCTTGCTGGCTGAGCGACGAATCATTGGCTTCGGCAAGTACTTTCGCGATGTCGAGGATCTCCCGGGGTTGGTAGGAGTCGAACTCGATCCTGGTGCCGAACCGGGATCGCAGGCCGTCGTTGGTGTCCAGCAGCCGATCGATGTCCGCGCCGTAACCGGCGATGATGACGACCAGCCGGTCGCGGTCGTTCTCCATCCTGGCCAGCAGCGTGTCGACCGCCTCGGTGCCGAATGGATCGGCGCGGCCGTCGCGCTCCTGCACCAGGGTGTAGGCCTCGTCGATGAACAGCACGCCACCGATGGCCCTGTCGATGGTGCGCGAGGCCTTGACCGAGGACTGCCCTTCGTACTCCGCGACGAAGTCCCTGCGCGACGTCTCGACGAGCTTGGGCTCGGCGATCACGCCGAGGCCGGCGAGGATGTTGGCCACGACGCGGGCGATCGTGGTCTTCCCCGTGCCGGGCGGGCCGGTGAAGATGACGTGGTTCGACGGTTGGGCGACCTTCATCCCGCGGGCCGCGCGCACCTTCGCCATGTGCGTTGCGGCCCGGTACCTCTCGATCTGCTCCTTGACCCGGCGCAAGCCGATCTGGCGGTCGAGTTCGGCCTGGGCCTTGGCGAGTAGCGCGTCGCGCCCCGAGTGGTCCGCCTCGACGCTGGTGGGATCCCAGGGGTCCCGTCGCGCCGCGATGCGCTCCGCGGTGGTGGTGGTCAGTCGAAGGTCCGGATCACGCAGCGCCGCAGCCACATTCGGGTCCGGATGGGTGGCCTGCAACCATTCCAGCAGCACGTTCGCCGCTGCCTGATCGCCCAGGCTGCGGCGGGTCATGGCGAGATACCAGGCGATCGTCCGCGCGCATGCCTCGCCGGCCGGTGAGGCGTTCGCCTCGGTGAGTCGGCGTTCGGCCTCGTGGAACAGGCCGAGGTTGGCCGCCGCGACCCCGTGCGCCACGTTGGCCGCCGCGGCGAGGAACCGATCCGGCCATGCCGCGGCCCCGCGGACCTCGGCGATGACGTCGGTCCACCGTTCGGCGGCGCCGAAGACGACCGCCCTCGCCCAGACGATCAGATGATCGGCGGCGCCGGGTGGGACGCCGTGGAGCGCGTCCATCGCATCGGTGAAGTTGCCCACGGCTGCCTCCCCTACCGCGAACCCGAGGGTCAGCGACAGCGGCGAGTTCACCGGATAGGTGACGTCGCCGAACGCGCCGCCGACCTCGACGCGGGCGCCGAGGGTGTTCATCGAGACCTCGGCGGCTCCGGCGAGGCGACCGAAGTTGGCGCGCGAGTACCACGCTCGGAAGATCGTCGGCCGGTCGACGTCCCCGCAGCGGATGCGCCCGACCCAGGCGTCGCAGGCCGCCTCGTCGATGGCGGTGATGTCCACGAACGTCTGCAATGCACGCGAGGGGGCGGTCGGCAGCGTCGCGACCGCGCTGCCGAACAGTGCGGCCAGCTGGTCAGTCATGGCCGTCTCCGTAGCGGGCCGCGAAGACTCGCGCCTGGGCGGCGACGGCCTCAGCCGGTGACGGGAGGCCGAGGTCCCTGGCCAGGAAGTCGCGGGTGGTGGCGGCGTCGTGGCCCTCCTCGGTCATGCCGTCGAGCACGCCCATGTACTGGGCCGCCAGGGCGTGCCGGGTCGCCAGCTCCGCGATCGCCACGATCTCGTCGGCGAGGTCGGCCTCGCCCATCGCCGCCACGCGCTGCGCCAGGTCCACGTGCCGGATCCGGCCGTCCGCACATGCCGAGACCGTCACGGTCGCAGGGGGATTGGCGACCGTGAACGCCAGATCGGCACGGGCCTCTCGATCGCCGTCGAGGGTGTCGTCAGGCGGCGGAGTGTCGTCCACCAGAGGGCCTCTCTCAATCGGCGGGGTCGGCGTCGAAGTCGGTGGGGCCGTCGTCGAACCAGACCGTCGACGGCAGGAAGCGCACCAGTCCATCGAGGGCGCGCTGGAGGTTCTGCTGGGTCCCGGGAAGAAAGCTCCCGTAGAGCTCGCCGTTGACCCGTCGCGGAACCGACACGATGCGTCCGTGGCGGGAGTCGAGGACACCGGCCGCGACCGTCGTCCTGGAACGCGTGCCGCCAGGGTGTCGCTCGGCCGCGGTGATCTCCACCCAGCTGTGCGAGTCCGTGTTCAGCTCGGCGTAGCGCCTCGCCGAGGCCGGATCCACCCCCAGCCGCGCGACGTCCTGCGGTGTCGACGACCGGGTCAGCGCCTCCGCACTCGCGGTGAGGGGTTCGACGTCGGCGATCTCGGCCGGTCCCAGCACGGCCGTCACCATGGCGGCCAGCCCGACCTGTCCGGCGATGCGCTGCACGACGATCATGTCGCCGTCGCGGACGGCGACGACGTGGTGCCGGGCCCGGCGACACACGGCGAAGCGCACCATCCGTCCGCCGGCATCCCTGCGCCACCACCGGCCCTCGAGCGTCCGGTCAGCGCGACAGCAGACGTCGACCATGGCCGCGACCTCGGGATGGGGAGTGCCCCCGGGATCGAGCACCCCCTGCGCGGCGAGGTCACGAGCGACCCGCTCCCACACCACGGCGCGCAGTTCGGGCTGGGCGACGTTGTGTCGGATGCCCAGTACCGGAGGGAACTCGACGGAGTCGAGACGGTCCGCGACGAGGAGCAGCCCGTCGATGGTGAGCTCGACGGCCACGACGTCGTTCAGGTCGGCGATGGCGACAGCCGGGCACGTGGTCACGGACACCTCGAACCCGGTCTCGTCGCCGCCATGGCCGTGTCCCCTCGTCAGTCGTCGTTCGCCCGCGCCGACGCTCGGCGACGGTCTTCGATCTGCCCTCGACCTCGCCGACACGGGTTTGCCAGATTGCGGCGGGTCGTGATTGCGGACGGGCCTGTCCCCGTACCGGTTCACAAGAGATTACCAGCGCCTTCACACCTGCCTGCGCACCAAATCCTGGCGTCAGATGGCTACCTCCCGCAGCGAAGAACCGGCCCAAATAACCCACTCCATCTGCACATATGCCTGCCGTGAGCCGTTCAATCCCGGGATGACCGCAACCCACCGACGCCCCGGCCCGCACCAGCCGGCCGTCCCGCGGGCGCTGCCGGACCCGGCTCCTAGCCGCCTCTCACCACTCCAGAAATCTGTTTGCTGGAGTCGTTTTGGTGGACGACGTTCACGACGGACCGGAACGCCCCTGGCGTCGTGGTCGATACTGGAGACCTGGCCGGCAGGCGGTCCGTCGATCCCGTGGAAGGAGCCCTGGTGCCGTGAGCGAGCGTGACGACGCCCCGATTTCGCCCGAGCCCCGGCTCGACGCCGAGACGCCGCAGGACGATCAGGTGACCCAGGAGCATCAGGTTCCCCACCCGCCGCCACCGCCGCCTCCTCCCCTGCGGGAGCCGCAGCAGCGCTTCGGCCCGCCGCCCGGCACACCCCGCGACACCGGCGCGTTTCCCGCGGTGGGCCGCCCGCCGGAGCCGCCCCAGCAGTGGGGACAACCGCCCCAGCCGCAACAGCCGCCTCAGCCCCACCAGCCCCCGTCCGGTTGGCCGCAGGGCCGGGGAGCTCGCCAGGGTCCGCCGGGACCTCCGCAGTTCGGCTGGCCGCCGCAGCAGGGCCAGGATCCGCGCGCCACACCGCAGCCGCCGGGCTCCTACGCCGAGCGGATCAGAGCCGATCAACTGGTGCCCAGCCGTCGCGTCATTCCCGGTCGCGGGTGGCGCCGCACGGTCTACAAGATGACCTTCGGTCTGATCAACCTCGGCCAGTCGCCCGACGAGCTACGGCAGGCCGAGCTCGAGGCCCGCATCAGGGTCGCGTTGCGCGGCCATTACAAGGTCGGGGTGATGGGCAAGGGCGGTGTCGGCAAGACCACGGTCTCGGCCAGCATCGGCTCGGTGTTCGCCGAACTCCGCCAGGAGGACCGCGTCGTCGCGATCGACGCCGACACCGCGTTCGGCAAGCTCGGCAGCCGCGTCGACCCCAAGGCCGTGGGGTCGTACTGGGAGTTGGCCGGCGATCAGCACCTCGAGACGTTCGCCGACGTCCGCAACCGCGTCGGCAACAACTCGGCGGGTCTGTTCGTCCTCGCGGGCGAGGCCAGCCCGGCCCGGCGGCGGGTCCTCGATCCCGCGATCTATCGCGAGGCGCTGTCCCGCCTCGACCGTTACTTCTCCATCACCATCGTCGACTGCAGTTCGACGATGGACACCCCGGTCACGCAGGAAGTCCTCCGCGACCTCGACGCTCTGGTGATCGTGTCGTCGCCGTGGGTCGACGGCGCGGCCGCCGCGGGCCAGACGATGGACTGGCTGGCCAACCGCGGCCTGACCAACCTGTTGCGCCGCACCGTCGTCGTGCTCAACGACTCGGATGGGCACGCCGACAAGCGCACCCGCACGATCCTGGCGCAGCAGTTCGCCGGGCAGGGTCAGGTCGTCGTCGAGGTGCCCTTCGATCCGCATCTACGGCCCGGCGGCGTCATCGATGGCACCGCCGAGATGTCGGCACCGACCCGGCGCAAGTTCGTCGAGATCGCCGCGGCGCTGGCCGAGCACTTCCCGGCCGGCCGCGAGCGTCACTGACGCTCAGTACGCGTCGGTGATGTCGGCGTACTCGGGGTGCTTGTCGATGTAGTCCGCGACCATCGAGCACGCCGGCACCACGCGCAGGCCCGCGTCCTTCGTGGCCGCCAGCGCCTCGCCGACCAGGATCGTGGCGAGCCCGCGGCCCTGGAACTCCTGGCTCACCTCGGTGTGGGGGAAGGTGCGTCGGCCGTCGCGGTCGTGGTAGTCCGCGAGGCCGACGGTCTGCCCGTCGACGGTGATGACGAAGCGGCCGGGCTCGGAGCTGACGGTGGCCTCTGCGCCGGTGCGATCGGTGGTCATGGGGCTCCTCGGATCGTGGGGTGGGGTCGGCAGTGGTCGGGCGCCGGCTAGGTATTGTTCACCTGAGCCAGAGTAGCTCCGGCGTCACTGCGTCATCGCGGCCCGAATGACGTCGAAGTCGTGCTGGTCGATCGAGAAGACGCCCGATCGGAACCGGAACCCCCACCGCGACGTGTCCTCGATGAAGGTCAGCTGATCGAGCAGCGGTCGAATGGGTGTCTCGGCGCACGGAATGAACTCCATCCGGCGGCGATACGGCTGAAATTGCGGGTCGAAGTCCTCCTGGTACACCTCGTCGTCGCACACCCGTCCCAGTGCGGTGAAGGCCTGCAGGCGATCGCCGTCGGGGTAGTCGGTCTTGGGCGAGTAGAAGACGATCCAGTCGTCGCGCTCCATCCGGCGGAGCATGTGCGGTCTGCCATGATTGGCCTGCGTGAAGCCGCCCGCCACGCCGCGCAGCACGTGGCCGCGGCTCACGGTGTTGATCCAGTACGTCATGGCGCCAAAGCTAGGGGCGCTCACCGACAATCATCGCCCGTCATCCACAGGCTGGCGCGAAGTCATCCACAGACCACGAAGCCGCCGATGCTGATGCATCGGCGGCTCGGGCGACGGCACCGCCATGGCGCCTCACGGCAGGTGGTCGCTCTAGGCGACGAATTTAGTTGGTACCCGGGGCATGTCCGGCACCGTCGGCAATAGCTTAACCACGGATCGGCACCCGGGTATTCCGAACCGCCGTCATTCGAGGTCGGCGGGGGTGGCCCGCGGACGGAGTCAGGCCGTTTCCAGGAACTGTTCGACGAAGACGCGCCGTCGACGGATCGGCTGGCCGTGGCGCTCGGCCAGTTCGCGCAACTGGCGCAGCGCATGACCGCGGCCCCGCCCCGACTCCGGCACCACGATTCCCGCCCAGAGGCCCTCGGCCCGCGGCAGTTCGACGGCCTCGCGGGCACACACCCAGCGCCGCGGGCACGAGCGGCAGATGGCCTTGGCGTCGTCGTCGGCCGTGGTGGTCCATCGCTCGGGGTCCTTCGTGCACTCGCCGAGGGGCAGCCCGTCGAGGCCGACGGGGGTGGACGCTCGTTCGCCATTCGATGCCTTCAAGACCCTGCTCCTTGTCTCCGGTGAGGCGGCAGCGCAGCCGCGCGGAGGGGAACCTATCGACGCAACCGTAGCGATGCAATGGTTGAACGGGGTTGCACACGTGCGGTTGCTCGAGACGTCCGCGGCAACGGGGCCCGTCACCATAACTGGGCAAACCCGTTGTCGCGCCGCTCATCTCGCCTCGTCGAACCGTGGTGACGTCTGCGGGCGCCGCCATGTTCGCGTGGCATCGACACGGTTCGAAAAGCTCTGCATCGGCAGGGTCGGTAGAGCTGCTACGGTTGCTGCGGGCGGTCTGGCCGGCCCTGCGCGACGACGCAGGACGGTGATCGCCCACCGTCCAGCGCACCTGATCATCGAGGACTCACCGGACAATGACAGCGCCACCGTCGACGTCACGTCATCGGCATGCGGATCCCGGCACCGTCGCGACGGACCCAGGCATGGTGCGGGCCGGTGCGGCTGCGGCGGCGCGGCGCCGGGAGCTCGACATCAGCCAGCGCAGTCTCGCCGCCGAGGGCATCATCAACGCCGGCGCCCTCATCTCCTTCGAGAAGGGGCGCAGCTGGCCGCGCGACAAGACCCGGGCCAAGCTCGAGGACGTCCTGCGCTGGCCGCCGGGGACCATCGATCAGATTCGGTCCGGTGCCCCCGCCGCCCGCACCGACGTCCGGGCCGAATTCGCTGCGGACGCGGCGCACTCGGACGAGGGATCGCTGATCTCGGAGGCGGTGGTGGCCGCGGTCAATGCGCTGGGATCGGCCATCGCCGCCGTGCCCGCCCGCGACCATCCCGAGTTCATCCCTAGGCTTTCGGCAATCCTGGCGGACCTTCGGCAACTCGAGGGGGTAGCCACCCGCGCGACCAAGGTCGGCAGGGTCACCCCGGCCTTGATCCGGGCGCTCAGCGCGGTCCGCGGACGGATCGACGACGTCACGCTGCTGGCGGCGACCTCACCGGACGCCACCCTGGGGCAACGGCTCTACGCCGCCCGTCGACGGGCGAACCTCACGATCGCCGAGACGGCTCGCGCTGCCGGGGTCGCGGAGGAGGACGTCGTGTCCGTCGAGTCCGAGCGTGCGATCACCGGCGTGGCAGCCGACCTCCTCGAGCGCCTGCTCGGCCAGCTCGACTGAGGCCGATCAGTTCAGGTACTGCGCGGTCGACCCCGCGACCGGCATCTCGCCGAGGCCGAGCTTGCGGTGATCCCAGCTGCGCAGCCGGTCGGCCGCCACGCGCACCGCGATCCGGTTGTTCATCATCTGATCGACGTAGGGTCTCAGGTCCTCGGTGTACGGCCCGGTGTAGCGCTCCCACACGCTGATTCCCACGCGCAGGAGCAGGTCCGGGTCGCTGTCGACGATCTCGGCGTGGCCGTCGATCGACACGCCGCGCAGGGTGCCGTAGGTGTCGCCGTCCTCGATCAGCACCGTGAGGGTGGGGTTGCGGCGGAGGTTGACGGCCTTCTGCGACTTCGCCTTGGTCTCGAACCAAATCTCGCCGTCGATGATCGCGTACCACATGGCGACGAGGTGCGGCTTGCCGTCGGCCGACAGCGTCGCCAACGTGGCGGTGCGGCTGTGATCGATGAACTCGACGATCTCCTCGTCGGTCATGACGATCTTCGAGCGCTCGTTTCTTCCCATCGGTCATCCCTACCAGCGGCCCCGGGGCCGGCGACCACCGGGCTTGGGTTCGCCGCGCCGACCGGCCCGTCGCCCGCGCCGGCGGCGTCGCGTTCGCTCGCGGCGGCGACGAGAGGGTCACCCAACACGCGCTCCCGGCGAGCCGCAGGTCATTGACGACCCCGTCAAAGGCCTACTATGGGGGACGCTTCGACAGCATGACGATGGGGGTTCGCGAGCTGTGGCGAGAAAGACCGTGGTCGAATGGGTCGACGACATCGATGGCAGTGCGGCATCGGAGACGGTGACCTTCACCATCGACGGGTCCCGGTATGAGATCGACCTGTCCGAGAAGAACGCGGCCAAGCTCCGCGACGTCATGAGCGGTTGGATCGAGGCGAGCCGGCGGTCGACGCATCGCCGATCCCGCGCATCGGTCCCCAAGCACGACTCCTCGGAGTCGACGGAAGCGCGAAAGTGGGCCATCGACAACGGGTTCGACGTCGGACCTCGCGGCAGGCTGCGCTCCGAGGTGCTCGACGCCTACCGCTCCCGCTCCGACTAGGACCCTCCCCTCCGACGAAAGCATGCCGATCCATGCATGTGTCGAGGTAGGCTCGGTGGCGTTACGTCCGTGCGCACCGAAGGGGGGACCCACCTCGTGGGAGACGACACGCACGGCCACGACGGGCACTCCCACGGGGTGACCGCCGACGCGGACCGCACCTGGCTGACCATCGCCCTGGTCCTCATCGTCGGCTTCATGGCCGCCGAGGTGGTCGTGGGCGTGCTGGCGGGTTCGCTGGCCCTCATCACCGACGCCGGGCACATGCTGACCGACGCCGCGTCGATCGTGCTCGCGCTGGCGGCGATCCGGCTCGCCGCCCGGCCCGCCCGCGGCGACTACACCTACGGCCTCAAGCGCGCGGAGATCCTCTCCGCCCAGGCCAACGGCATCACGCTGCTGCTCCTGGCGGCGTTCTTCGTCTTCGAGGGCGTCCGGCGCCTGTTCGTCCCCGGCGAGGTCGAGGGTGCGCTGGTCTTCGTCACCGCGCTCGTCGGCATTGCGGTCAACGTCGCGGCGTCCTGGAGCATCAGCAAGGCCAACCGGTCGAGCCTCAACGTCGAGGGCGCGTTCCAGCACATTCTCAACGACCTCTACGCCTTCATCGCCACCGCGGTCGCAGGGGCCGTCGTGTGGTTCACCGGCTTCGCCCGCGCCGACGCGATCGCCGCCCTGATCGTGGCGGCGCTCATGGTCAAGGCGGGGTGGGGCCTGGTCCGGGCGTCCGGCCGCATCTTCCTCGAAGCCGCTCCGCGCGGAGTCGACCCCGAGGCGGTCGGTGCGGAACTGGCGGCCGTCGGCGCCGTCGTCGAGGTGCACGACCTGCACATTTGGGAGATCACGTCGGGTGAGGCCGCACTGTCGGCGCACGTGCTCGTGAGTGAGGGCGTCGACTGCCACGCCGTCCGAAACGGGCTCGAGCAGATCCTGCACGACCGCCACCACATCGACCACACCACGCTGCAGGTCGACCACGCCTGCGTCGACGATCCCGAAGAACACTGCGTCGAGCCGCACGGGCAGTCCTACCGAGGCTAACGCGGGCGCTACGTCCGCACCTTGATCCCGTACTGACTCAGCTTGCGGTACAGAGTCGCTCGACTCATGCCGAGTTGGCGCGCCGCCTCGGCCATCGTGGGTCCGCTGCGCGCGGTCAGCACGCGGACGATCTCGCCCCGCTCAAAAGTCTCGATGCGCGACAGATGTCGGGATGGCCCGGCCAGCACCTCCGGCGGCAGGCTGCCCACGTCGATGACGTCGGTCCGGTTGGCGGCGTGCGCGACGACCCTGGCGAGTTGGTCGACGTTGCCGGGCCAGCCGTAGTTCTGCAGGGCACGCGACGCGGCGGGGCTCACGACGACGTCGCGCCCCCGGGCCCGCTTGGCGATGTGGGCGGCGAGTGGGAGTACGTCGTCGGGCCGCTCGCGCAACGGCGGCACCTCGACCACGGCGTCGACGAGACCCGCCAGGGCCGGGGGGACGTCCTCGAAGCGTTCCGCGGTCACGGCGAACGGCACCGCCGACTCGCGGCGCGAATGCAGGACCAGATCACGCAGTCGGTCGGCCACCCACGACGGCAGCATGTCGACGTCGCGCACGACGACGGCGGTGTGCTCCTTGCCCAATTCCGGGGCCCACAGCCCGAGCCAGGTCTGGACGTCCGATGCGTCGGGGACGCCTGCCGACAGGATGCGGTCGCGCGGATAGGTGTGCCGGGCCGCCTGCGCGAGGAGCGTGGACCGGCCTGCTCCGGGTTCACCGATGGCCGCCACCACACTGCCCTCGGCCATCGCCCGCTCGGCCACCCCGACGGCGTCGTTCCAGGCGGCGGAGAGGTCGTGCACACTGCCCGATCCCGGTTCCAGGCGCGGGACCTCGACGCGGAACACCTGGCCGCGCGGCGTTCTGCGCGGGCGGCGTCCATTCGTCCGCGCCAGCATGAGGGCGGCGGTGTTGCTCGCCGCCGAGCGCGCCAGCGCGAGCAGCAGCTCGCTCGACGATTGCGACCAGGTCGTCAGGTTGACGCACCCCTCCAGGCGTCCCGTCGAGGCGTCGAGAACCGGGACCGCGGCGCAGGTGAACGTGCACAGGCTCGCCGCATAGTGCTGGTCGGCACGGACCAGCGTCGGGGTCCGGTCGGCCAGCGCCAACCCGAGACCGTTGGTGCCAACGGCACGCTCCGAGTACGCGAAACCCGGCGCGAGATGCACGTCGTCGAGGGCCCTCAGCAGGGCGTGGTCACCGCTCATCCGGCTCAGGACCACGCCGTCGGAATCGGTCAGCATCAGACTCACCGGCTCGTCGGCCAGCGTGCGGTGCAGGTCGAGCAGCACTTCGTTGCCGCACTCGACGAACAGCGACTCCACGTTGTCCGTGCCGGTGAAGACGGGTTCGACGCCGTCGGGCGGAACGCCGTAGTCCTCGCTGCGCTGCCAGGACGCTAGCAAGCGCCGGGGCACCTCGGGTGTCCCGCCGTGCTGCAGCTGGTGCAGCTTCACTCGCTCGGGTAGGCCGTCATTCACGCTGTGATCCACGTTACAACCAGCCTGCCGGGCACCGCCTGCCCCGGCCGTCTCAGATTGAGACGGTCGAGGCCACCGCGCATCCCGCGGGCGCCCATAGGCTCCGGTCAGTCGGTGTGACAGCCCTCACACCGAGTCGTGCACGTACCGCACCCCGGGAGTAACCACATGTATCGCAAGGACGGCAACAGCTACTTCATCGTCGACGCCCACGTCGCGCTGTGGGACGCCAGGCCCGAGAACCAGCGCAACATCCACGGCAAGCAGTTCATCGATTGCTTCTACGACTACCACCGCAACCTCTCCCCCGAGTCCGAGGTGTGGGGTTAC
The DNA here is from genome assembly GCF_010729665.1 of Mycolicibacterium madagascariense. Lineage (NCBI taxonomy): Bacteria > Bacillati > Actinomycetota > Actinomycetes > Mycobacteriales > Mycobacteriaceae > Mycobacterium > Mycolicibacterium madagascariense. The sequence continues at coordinate 5,628,690 of NZ_AP022610.1, forward strand.
GACGAGTACCTCTACCAGGGCGGTCAGCGGCTGATGGCGGACCTCTTCACCAACGGGTACGTCGACCACGCGATCTTCCAGCCCGCGCACCTCGGCGAGTTCTACTACAAGGGGTTCGGGCAGACCGACGAGGCCTTCGAGCTCGCCTCCCAGCACCCCGACAAGCTGACCTACAACCACCACTTCGACCCGCGCAACGGCGAAGCCGGACTGGACCAGTTCCGCGAGGACGTGGCGAAGTACGGCCTCAAGGGCGTCAAGCTGTACACCGCCGAGTGGCACGGCGAGTCACGCGGCTGGCGGATGGACGACCCGTGGGCCTACCGCTACTTCGAGGCCTGTCGCGAGCTCGGCGTCACGAACATCCACGTGCACAAGGGCCCGACCATCCGTCCGCTGGACCGCGATGCCTTCGACGTCGCCGACATCGACCACGTCGCGTCGGACTTCACGGACCTGAACTTCGTCGTCGAGCACTGCGGCCTGCCGCGGCTGGAGGACTTCTGCTGGATCGCCACCCAGGAGCCGAACGTCCACGCCGGCCTCGCGGTCGCGATGCCGTTCATCCACACCAGGCCCAAGTACTTCGGGCAGATCATCGGCGAGCTGCTCTACTGGATTGGCGAGGACCGCATCCAGTTCTCGTCGGACTACGCGATCTGGACGCCGCGGTGGCTGATCGAGGCGTTCGTCGACTTCGAGATGCCCGCCGAGCTGTCCGAATACGCGCCGCTGACGACTGATCAGAAGAAGAAGATCCTCGGGCTCAACGCCGCCAAGATGTACGACATCCCGGTGCCCGCCGAGCTTCGGCTCGCCGACGCCGACGAGACCGCCACCGGTCCACGGGGCGCCGACGACCTCGTCGAGGCCTGACGTGCGCCGCGAACTCGTCGTGAAGGCTCTCGACGCCGTCATCGACCCCGAGCTGGACGAGCCCATCACCGATCTCGGCTTCGTCCATTCGGTGATGGTGACGCCGAGCGGAAACGTGCGGGTCCATCTGCGACTGCCCACGTCGTTCTGCGCGCCGAACTTCGCCTACCTGATGGCGTCGGATGCGAAAGACGTTCTGCTGGCGCTGGATTGGACGCGGCACGTGGTCGTGGAGCTCGACGACCACCACGACTCCGACATCATCAACACGGGGCTGGCCGCCGATGCCGGCTACCGGGGCACGTTCGGCCACGAGGCGGAGGACGGCCTCGACGAACTGCGCGTGACGTTTCGGCGCAAGGCGCACACCGCGGCCATGGAGCGCTGCCTCACGGCGCTGCTGCGCACCGAACCGCAGCGACCGGTCTCCGGACTCGGCGCGGTCCGCTTGGGGGAGTTGCCCGACGACGACGCCACCGCCTCGCTGCTGCGGCGACGGGCCGCCATCGGGTTGTCCTGCGCACCAGACGATCTGGTGATGGTCGATCATCACGGCGACGGTTACGCACCCGACGTGGTACCGATGGCGCTGCGCCGGGCGAGGTCCACCAGGATCTCCATCGACGGCAACGCCCACTTCTGCCGGGGGCTGCTGCGCACCCGCTACGAAGACGGCGGAAGCGAGACGATCAACGAGCCGGCGGCCTTCATTCCAGTGTCCGCCCTCACCCGCTAACGAGAAGGGAACCCGCGTCATGAGCACCATGCGAGCCGTCCAAGTGGTCGGCTACCACCAGAATCTCGAGCTGGCCGACGTCGAGAAGCCAACGCCGACGGGTCCGTTCGACGTCGTCGTCAAGATCGGCGGGGCCGGTGTCTGCCGGACCGACCTCCACATCCTCGAGGGCCAGTGGGCCGAGAAGTCACAGGTCCAACTCCCGTACACGATCGGGCACGAGAACGCGGGCTGGGTCGAGGCCATCGGCTCGGCGGTCACCAACGTCGCCGAGGGCGACAAGGTCATCGTGCATCCGTTGATCACCTGCGGCCTGTGCCGGGCCTGCCGGTCCGGTGACGACGTCCACTGCGAGGCGAACGCCTTCCCCGGCATCGACACCAACGGCGGGTACGCCGACTATCTCAAGACCTCGGCGCGCAGCGTCGTGAAGATCGACGATGCGCTGGAGCCGTCCGACGTCGCCGCCCTCGCCGACGCCGGCCTGACCGCGTATCACGCCGCCGCCAAGGCCGCCAAGCGCCTCACCCCGCGCGACCGCTGCGTCATCATCGGCGCAGGGGGCTTGGGCCACATCGGGATTCAGGTGCTCAAGGCGCTGACGCCCGCGGAGCTGATCGTCGTCGACCGCAACCCCGAGGCGCTCAAGCTCGCCGAGGCGATCGGCGCCGACCGTGGCGTGGTCGCCGACGGGACGCACGTGGATCAGGTGCTTGACCTCACCGACGGGCACGGGGCGGAGGCCGTCGTGGACTTCGTCGGCGAGGGCGGTGCAACCCGCGAGGGCGTCGCGATGCTGCGCGGGGCGGGCGACTACTACGTCGTCGGCTACGGCGAGAACATCGACGTGCCGACCATAGACATCGTCTCCAGCGAGATCAACTTCATCGGCAACCTGGTGGGCTCCTACAACGACCTGTGCGACCTGATGGCACTCGCCGCCAGGGGTTCGGTGAACCTGCACACGCAGAAGTACGAACTCACCGATTTTCAGTCCGCCATCAGCGATCTCGACAACGGCAACGTCCGCGGTCGCGCCATCCTCATCCCGTAAGGAAGCACTGCAGTGATATTCATCGTCGTGAAGTGGACGCCCAAGCCCGAGCACGTCGAGGACTTCCCGAACCTCGTCGCCGACTTCACCAAGGCCACCCGCGCCGAGGCGGGAAACCTCTTCTTCGAATGGTCGCGCAGCCTGGAGAATCCCGCGGAATACGTTCTGGTCGAGGGTTTTCGGGACGGCGACGCCGGTGGCGAACACGTCAACAGCGAGCACTTCAAGGCGTTCACCGCCGCGGCGCCCAGCTTCTTGGCTTCGACCCCCGAGATCATCAGCCAGGCGATCGACGCCGACGGCTGGGGTGAGATGGGCGAGATCACGGTCTAGCCGGGCACGAAGCCCTCGAGCCGCTCGGCGAGGTAGGCGTTCAGCTCCTCCGAGCTCGCGGCCAGGCGCGACTTGACGTCTCGCGAGTCGTCGTCGGCGTACACCTCGAACGCACCACTGATGACGCCGTCGAGACCCTGCGCGACGACGCTCGCCGCGCTGACCTTCGGCACGTCCCAACGCGCCGACATCGGCGTGTCCACCATGCCGACGATCAGGCCCGTGACACTGGTCTGCTGTGCAGCCAGCTCGCCCCGGGTGGCATTGGTGGCCGACCAGGCGGCGGCCTTCGACGCGGCATAGATCGTCGGCAGCGGCAGCCACGCAGCGAGCGAGAGCACGTTGAGGAGGGCGCCGCCGCCGTTGGCGGCCAGCACGGGCGCGAAGGATCTCGTCACGCGTAGCGTCCCGAAGAAGTTGGTCTCGAAGATCCGACTGGCGAGGTCGTCGTCCCAGGCCACGACCGACGCGTCCCCCTCGGGAGCGATGCCGGCGTTGTTGACCAGAAGGTCGACGTCCGACGCCGTCTTCGCTGCCGCGTCGACGGACGCGGCGTCGGTGATGTCGAGCGCGAGTGACACGACGCGATCGTCGCCCCACGTCCGGGGGGACCGGGCTGCCGCGTACACCTTGCTGGCACCGCGATCGAGGGCCTGTCGCACGAATTCCTCTCCGAGTCCACCATTCGCGCCAGTGACGAGCACCGTTCTGCCGTCGAGTCGTTCCGTCATCGTCTCTCCGCTGTTAGGTTTGTGGGGAGTGTCCCCACTTCGATTATGTGGGGAGACTCCCCAGTTGCGCAAATGTTCGGGAGGTGGTCGTGAGCACACCGCGGGCACGCCCCCTGCGTGCCGACGCCCGTCGCAACCGCGACGCGATCCTCAACGCCGCCCGGGAGATGTTCGACACCGAGGGCATCTTCGTGCCGATCGATTGCATCGCCACCGCAGCAGGCGTGGGCAACGCCACCCTGTACCGCAACTTCCCCACCAGGAACGACCTGCTCGCCGCCGTCATCGACGACAGCGTCGGCGACCTGCTCGCCGCTGCCGACGCGCTCGCGCGCGACCTGTCCCCGGCCGACGCATTGCGCGAGTGGCTTCGTCAGCTGGCCTGGCAACTGCGCATCTGGAACGACCTGCCGACCTGCATCGCGACCGCCGTCGACGACGACGCCTCCCCGGTGCAGGACGTCTCCGCCCGGCTCATCGCCCGCACCGGGGACTTCCTCCACCGGGCCAGCGCCGCCGGATCGGCCTCGCAGTCGGTGTCGGCCCACGAGCTGTTCGAGCTCGTCGTCGCCCTCTCCTGGGCGATCGACCGCTTCGGCGACGACCAGGAGCACGCCCGCCACCGGGTCGAACTGGCCACCGCCGGGGTCTTCGCGCCGAGGTAGGTCGCGCGAGCATCTAAGCTGACCGGGTGCGGCAGATCTGGATGGCAATCGTGGTGGCCTGTTGGGCGGTGGCGTTACCTCTCGCCGGCCCGGCGCGCGCCGACACCGGCGACCAGCAGTATCTCGACCTGCTCAAGTCCATGGGGCTGAGCTGCGACCAGAACGTCTTCAGCTGCCCCGACGGCGATGCCACGTTGATCTCGTTCGGTCGCCAGATCTGTCGGCAGCTCCACGGCGGCAACTCCGCGAGGTCGCTCAGCACGATGATCGTCCGCAGCCAGCCGACCGTGCAGACCGATCAGGCGGTCAAGCTCGTCGCCGCCGCGAAGACCGCCTACTGCCCCGAGGATTAGCCCGGGCACTCTGGAGGCGGGACCGCTAAGCTACAGGGGCGGTTGAGACGACAGCCTTGCCACCTCTGGCGCGTAGCCGGAACGGCATCTCTCCCCGCGAATTCTGATCGGTCATCGTGAACGGTTCATCGAGCGACCCTGCACTTCCCCTGCCCCCCGGCTGCGTCGCGTGCGACGGCACCTGGGTGCGAGCCCACATGCGCAGTGTCGCAGTGGTTCTCGGCATCACCGGGCGGCTTCGGCCCGACGGCGTCGAAGTCTTGGCCGCCCACCTCGCGCGGTTCACCGCCCTGGGCGATCCGTTGGTCGTCGACGTGGCCGAGCTGCGGATCGAGGACGGCGAGAGCGTGCGGCGACTCGTGTCGATCCTCGACGCCGAATGCCACCTCCACGCCACCGACTGGGTGCTGGTGGCCGACACCGCTGCGCGCCAGCTACTGGAGGGCGCCGACGAGGCCGTCCTGCACGCCCGCTCAGTGCCCGACGCGCTGCAGCACTTCATCGGCGCGATCAGCAGCCGCCGCAACCTCCGGCTGGCGACGTAGCCCGACCGGCTCAGCCGACCACCTGGGGCACCCGACCGGCCTGCCGACGCCGGACCCCGCGCAAGAACGTGCTGGTCGCCTCGAGGGCGGCCTGCGTACTCCACCGGTCGGTGAGGTCGAAGCCGTGCCCCGCCGCGGGGATCTCGAGGTAGTGGACCGGCGCCGAGGACACCTCGCGCAACTCGTGGACGAAGGCATGGGCCTCCCGCACCGGGATCACCCGGTCGGTCGCGCCGTGCACGACGAGGAACGGCGGCGCGTCGGCGTGGACCCGCTTGATGGGCGAGGCGGCGTCGAACACGTCGGGGTGGCGGCTCGAGCTCTTGCGCACGACGAACTGCTCGAGGAAGCGCACGAACTCCTCGCCGTCGCGCGTGCTGCGATCGGTCCAGTCGTAGCGGCCGTAGAGGCTGACAACGGCGTTCACCGACGGATCCGCGCCGGCGGGCAGTTCGGCGTTGAAGTACTCGTCCTGGGGAGCCAGCCCCACCAGCGACGCCAGGTGGCCACCCGCCGAGCAGCCGGCAAGCGCCACGAACGAGGGGTCACCGCCGAAGTCGCCGATGTGAGCGCGCGTCCACGCGACGGCGGCGCGCACGTCGCGAATGTGGCGTGGCCAGCGATGCCGCGGCGCCACCCGGTACTGCACCGATACGCAGACCCAGCCCTGTTCGGCCAGGTGCGACATCAGGCTGTAGCCCTGCAGCTGGCGTCCGCCGTGCAGCCATCCACCGCCGGGGACGAAGACCAGGACGGGGGCAGGCCCGTCGAGGTCCCGGCGCCGCCAGACGTCGAGCACCTGCTCGGGCGCGTCGCCGTAGTGCACCGAGCTGCGGTGTAGGTACCGGCTGCGCAATCCGCGGGCCCTGAGGTAGGGGGCGAGCCGGTCGGGCGCCGGCCACGACGTCGCCGGCTCGTCACTCAAACCCAGCAGTGCCATGTCCGAAAGCGCTTGCAGCTCACCATCTTCCGGCGGAATCCTGGTGTGGCCACGGATTTGCGTGGCGGCACCGTTGAGCCAGGCCGCCGTGCCGGGCGCATTGCGCCGCAGCCACGCCCCCGCCACCACCGCGGTCCCGAGCGGTTCCAGTCGGCGGCCGACGACCGGCATCGCGGCCGCCACGTCGCTACACGCGAGCGCGACTCCCAGCGGAGTGATGCGCCGCCTGGCGAAGACGTCGGCCAGCTTCGACATTGTCATTGACCGAACGTACTGACCGCTTCGGCAACTGTAAAGCGGTGCGGCGCCTGCCGAATGGCTCGTCACCGCTCGTCACGGACCTACCCGAGGACGGGGAACCGGCGCTTGCTGGCAAGTCGGTCCAAGGCGGCCTGCATGACCCCCCGCACGTACGCGTCGACCTCGTCGACGTCGGGATCGTCGCCGAACCGGGCCCGCACGTCGATGGGCTGCTGGACCTCCATGACGATCTTGGTGGGCAGCGGCAGGTTGGGCGGCAGCACCGTGGTCAGCCCGAACGGCACCCCGAAGGTCAGCGGGAGCGCCTTGAGCCGGATCCGATGCAGGCCGAGGCGCTTGGCCACTCGATCGCCGCGGGCGAGGAACAGTTGAGCCTCCTGGCCGCCGATCGACACCACGGGCACGATGGGCACGTCGGTCGCCAGGGCGGTGCGGACGTAGCCCGTCCTGCCCTGGAAGTCGATGGTGTTGGCCGTCCTGGTCGGTCGGAACGCGTCGTAGTCCCCGCCGGGGAAGACCAGCACCACGCCCCCGGAATGCAGTGCCTTCGCCGCGTTCTCCCGGGACGCCTCGATGCCTCCGGCGCGGGAGAACACCGCTCCGAGCGGTCCCATCAGCACCCCGTAGTGGGCCAGGATGTACAGCGGACGGTCATACCCGAAGGCGTCGTAGAAGGCGGGCGCGAAGATCAGCACGTCGGGGGTGAGCACACCGCCGGAGTGATTGGACACCACCAGCGCCCCACCGCTGCTCGGCAGCGCCGAAAGACCGTTGACCTCCGCGCGGAAGTACTTCTGGACCAGGGGCCCGACGAGGTTCTTGAACTGCCTGGTGAAGACCGGATCCCACTTGGCGGTTTCCTCGTCGTCGGCCATGGTTCTCCCAGCTTCGGCGCGACGGCGCGCCGGTCGTTGCGGCTGAGCGTAGCCACCGGTGACGGCGCAGATCGGCGAATCGGGCCATGCCCCGCCAACACGTTTTGCCCACCGCCGTTCAGCAAACTCTCAGCACGGCACTGGGAGGATGGCTGGCGCGGACCCGCCGCCACCGACCCCACATGGGAGGAGCTCCCTGGTGAGCAGTCTGAGCTATCTCGAAGCGACCGTCGTCGGCGCGTTCCAAGGCGTCACCGAGCTGTTCCCCGTCAGCAGTCTCGGCCACTCGGTCCTGGTGCCGGCGCTGATCGGGGGTCGCTGGGCGCGAGATCTGAACGTCTCGGCGCCCGAGTCGCCGTATCTAGCCTTCATCGTCGGCCTGCACGTCGCGACCGCTGCGGCCCTGCTGCTGTTCTTCTGGCGGGACTGGGTGCTGGTCCTAACGGGTCTCTACACGTCCGTGCGCTACCGCAGGATCCAGACCACCGGCGAACGTCTGGCCTGGCTGCTCATCGTCGGCACCATCCCGGTCGCGATCGCCGGGCTCGCGTTGGAGCACACGTTCCGCACGACGCTGGGCAGGCCGATTCCGGCGGCTGCCTTCCTCGTCGTCAACGGGGTGCTGCTGTATGCGGGCGAGCGGCTGCGCCGCCGCGTCGACGCCGGGCCCGACCGTCGATCGGCCGGTGCGAACCCGATGATGGCCGGCGGCGAGGCGGCGGCCGCTCGACGCCGCGCAGAGACCACGACCGCGACCCAGGACAGCGGCATCGACGAGCGGCTCGCCCAGACCCCGCTGGGCCGGGGTGCGCTGATCGGGGCGGCCCAGGCGCTGGCGCTGCTGCCGGGGATCAGCCGGTCCGGGGTGACGATGACCGCCGGGCTGCTGCGTGGCCTGACGCACGACGAGGCCGCCCGGTTCTCGTTCCTGCTGGCCACGCCGGTGATCCTGGCGGCGGGGGTGCTCAAGCTGCCCGACCTGTTCGGCCCGCTGGGCGCGGGCATCGGGGGTCCGGTGCTGGCGGGCAGCGTCGCGTCCTTCGTCAGCGCCTACTTCGCGGTCCGGTTCCTGACGAAGTACTTCCACACCAGGACCCTGACGCCGTTCGCGGTGTACTGCGTGCTGGCCGGGATCGCCAGCCTGCTGTGGCTGACGTTGCGCTGACGACGCCAAGTGGCGGCGGGCGGACGGGTCGAACTACGCTGTGAGCTGCATTGGGCCGGGTGTGGTGACCTAGCGACCGTCACGGCCGAGCCGAGACCGTCGAGCGTCATCCACCACACTCGCAGCCCCATCCGAGGTTCCTCCCGGATGGTGGAGTCGGCGATCGAGCGAAGGTGGCGGTGATGAGTGGACGGCCTCGTCGCCACTCGATGCCGCCGGGGCCCCGCCGCGTACTGGTGTCGCGGATCGTCCGCGGTGCGCTCGCCGTCGCGACGGCCGTCGTCGTCGCGGCCACCGGCGCTGGCTGGTGGACTCTGCACGGGTTGTTCAACGGCATCACGGTGAGTCAGGCGCTGGGCGCCGACGCGCCGCGTTCGACGGGCAGCGCGATCAACATCCTGCTCATCGGCCTGGACTCCCGCAAGGACCAGAACGGCAACGACCTCCCCCAGGAGATGCTCGACCAGTTGCACGCCGGGGACTCCACGTCCGGTGGCTACAACACCAACACGCTCATCCTCGTGCACCTCGCCGCGGACGGGAACGTCGAGGCCTTCTCCATACCCCGGGACGACTACGTCAGCGTCGCCGGCATCGTGCCGGGCTACCACCACATCAAGATCAAGGAAGCGTACGGGCTCACCAAGGCCGACGAGGAGCAGAAGCTCGCCGACGAGGGCGTCACCGATCAGGCGGTGCTGGAGAAGCAGGGTCGCGAGGCCGGCCGCAAGGCGACGCTGGCCGTCGTGCGATCCCTCACCGGAGTCCCCATCGACTACTTCGCCGAGGTCAATCTCGCCGGGTTCTACGACGTCGCCGAGACCCTGGGCGGCGTCGAGGTCTGCCTGAATCATGCCGTCCACGACGACTATTCGGGTGCCGACCTGCCCGCGGGCCACCAGACGCTCGATGCGCAGCAGGCGCTCGCCTTCGTCCGCCAGCGCCACGGTCTCGACAACGGCGACCTCGACCGCACCCACCGCCAGCAGGCCTTCCTGATCTCGGTGATCCATCAGCTGCAGGACTCCGGCTCGTTCAGCGACATGGGCAAGCTCGACGCGCTGATGGGTGTCGCGCGCAAGGACATCGTGTTGTCGGCCGGCTGGGACCAGAGCCTGTTCCGTCGGATCGGCGAACTGGCGGGCGGACAGGTCCGCTATCAGACCCTCCCGGTGGTGCGGTATGACACCGTCGATGGCCAGGACGTCAACATCATCGACCCCGCGGCGATCCGGTCGCTGGTGGCCAGGACGTTCTCCGACACCGGATCGACCGACGCCTCGACCCCGACGGTGACGCCTGCTCTGCCACCCTCGGAGGTCACCGTCGACGTCGTGAACGCAGCGGGCGTCACCGGGCTCGCGACGGAGACGTCGAACATGTTGAGCCGCAACGGCTATCGCCAGGGCGAGCTCGATGCGACGCGCACCGGGGAGACGGTGACCGGGGTGGCATATGGGCCGGGGGCGGACGCGTCCGCGCACGCCATCGCCACGACGCTCGGCATCATCGCCGCGCCGCAGCCGCGCCGCGATCTGGCCCCCGGTCACGTCCGCGTCGTGCTCGGCGACGGTTACGAACTGCCCGCCGACGCCACCAGCCTCGCGACGGCACCGTCCGGCGGCGAGTCACTGGGCATCGACGTGGAGGGTTCCACCGATCCCGCTCCCGATCAGGGCGTGCCGATCAGCGGTGGCGGCATCCCCTGCGTCAACTAGCCGTGAAGAGCTGCTGCGCGAGGTAGTGGCCCTTCTCCGGCGCCGGAGGCACCGCGAAGATCGCCGACCCCACGTGGCGGATGTACTCGTTGAGCAGATCGTGTGCGCCGAGGCGGTTCTGCAGCTGGACGAAGTGCTGCGGATCGTTCTGGTAGGCGATGAACAGCAGACCGGCGTTGAGTTCGCCGTTGGCGTCCAGTCCGTCGGTGTAGTTGTAGCTGCGGCGGCGAATCATCATGCCGCCGTTGTTCTCTCGCGCCGCTAGCGCGACGTGCGACACCGGATCGATCACCGGATCGCCGGTCGACGTCTTCGCGGCGAAGTTCGGCGTGTCCATCTCGTGGGCGCCACTGAGTGGGGAGCCCTCCTCCTTGTGGCGTCCGATGATCTGCTGTTGGTTGCCGACCCGGTCGGTGTCCCACGTCTCCAGCAGCATGCGAATCTTGCGCACCACCTGGTAGGTGCCGCCCTCCATCCACGGCTGGTCGCCGTTCTGGACCCAGACGAACTCCGAGTACTGCTGGTCGGTCTGGATGTTGCGCGTTCCGTCCTTGAATCCCAACAGGTTTCGTGGGGTCTGCTGGCCGGGTCCGGCCGAGGCGCGACCGAAGCCGAGCACCGCCCAGAACGGCGTGACGACACTGCGGCCGAGGCGGGCCAGGTTGCGCACGGCGTGGTAGCAGACCTGCGGGTCGTCGGCGCAGGCCTGCACGGACAGGTCGCCGCCGGTGAACTTCGGGTCGAGCGTGTCCCCGTTCAGGGTCGGCAGCGCGGAGAACGCCGCCGGCTTGTGGGGCGCGAGGCCGAAGCGGTCGTCGAACAGCGTGGGGCCCAGACCGATCGTCACCGTGAGGCTGGCGGGACTCAGCCCGGCCGCCTCGCCCGTGTCGCCGGGCGGGGCCACGCCGTTGCTCGGCTGCACCGCACCCACCGAATTGCCTTGCTGCAGAACGGCGGCCGCGGCCGACCAACGCGCGAGCAGGGTCTGCAGAGAACTCTTGGTCGCGGTGTCCGCCAGCGTGAACGTCATGAAGACCGTGTGACGCTGCGGCTGCGTCTCGATCCCACCCTGATGGCCCGTCCCGTAGTACGGATAGCTGCGATCCAGGTCGACGGTGTCGGTGTCGTCCACCGTCGCCGCGTCCGACGTCGCCATGGCCCACGCCGCCGAACCCCCGCCCGCGGCACCGACGACGGCCCCACCCAGGCCGGCGAGCAGGGCCCCGGAGAGCATGCCGCGCCGGCTCACCCCCGGGGGAGCCGCGGCTCCCCCGGGAACGCCGTCGTCGGTGGGCGTCTGCCCGTGACCCGTCGTCACGTCGCCGAGACCACCTTCTGCGCCACGGTCGCGAGGCTCTCGTGCAGCGGCTGGATGACGGCGGTCAGCTTGGGGGCGTCGGTGCCGCGCAGTTCGGGGGTCCACGTCCGGTAGCCGCCGAGGGCCGCCGGGTCGCGGTAGCCATCGAGCGTCGTCAGCACCGACTGGAACTGCCCGTCGAGGGTGGCCACCAGCGCCGGGTCGATCTTCTGCAGGCCCGGGCGCAGCGACGCGTATGCCTGCTGGGCGCCCTCGACGTTGCCGGCGAAGTCGACCAGGTCGATGTGGCTGAAGGCCTCCTCCTCGCCGGTGATCTTGGTGTTCTGCACTTCCTCGATGAGGTCGGCCGCGCCGTTGGCGAGGTCCTCCGGCTTGAACTGCAGCGGTGCGACGACGTTCACCAGACGGCCCACGTTGCCGACGAGCTCGGTGCTCAGCGCCTTCGTGGTGGGGGTAATCGCATTGCCCTGGAACAGGTCTCGCTCGATGGCGTGGAAGCCCTTCCAGCCCACCTTGGCGTCGACCGGAGTGGACTCGCGCATGTCGATCAGGTAGTCGAGATTGCCCGCGTTGTCGTCGACGGCGAAGCCCGGCAGGACGAAACCGTCGACGCTGGACTCGGCGCGCTCGTAGAAGGGCCGGGCCTGCGCATAGGCGGCCTTGGCGTCATTGAGTTTGCCTGCCTGGATCGCGGCATCGAGCGCCTTGACGCCGCTGTCGAGCTGGTTCACCTGATCGACCACGTACGCCGAGTACTCCTTGGTGCCGCTGGCCAGAATCGTCGGCACCGTACCGGTGGGTGCGGCGGCCGCCTGACCGGTGACGGTGAGGTCGAGGTACTCGTTGCTCGCGCCAGGGCAGTAGATCCGGTACTGACCGCCGTCGAGGGTGGCGGTGAAGCTCACGGGATCCAGTCCGGGGGCCAGGTTCTCCTTCTCCCCCACGATGCGCTGGTCCTTGAGCAACTCCATCTCGGTGATGCCGGGCGCGCTGGCGTTGGTGACCTTGAAGGTGACCGGGCCCGCGGGCACGCTCGTCGCATCGGCGGCGCAGCCGTCCTTGCCGCCGTCGTTGGCGAGTGTGACGTTGACCGTGTTGACCCCGTTGGTGGTGCTCGGCGCGGAGCTGCTCTTCGCGGCGGTCGTGCTGGAGCCACAGGCGCTGACGGTCAGCGCGGTCGCGGCCGCCACGGCGGGCACCGCCCACAGGACTTTACGAGACAGTGACCTCGGTGCGGGCAGGTGATTCATGGTGTCGTCGTTCCCTTTCGTTCTTGGAGACAGTGCGGTTCGTGCGGACCGCGGCGAGCACGACCAGTGCGGCGGCGATGGCGAAAACCGTTGGCAGCCATACCGTCCAGAGCGTTCGTTCGGACCGATCGAGCGCGGATCGCGCGATCTGGGTGGCGATCTGATGATCGTCGTGGGGTGCCGTCGCCCAGTCGGTGGCGAGACCGCCGACGCTGACGGTCTTCGACCCCGTCAGTCCGCCGCCGCGCAGGGTTGCGACGCGGGTGCTGGCGCGGTCGGCGGTGACCACGGCGTCACCGTGGGCCAGCACGGTGTAGACGGTGCTGGCGCTCCACTGGGCGTCGAACGGGCCGGGCGCGCGGGCGCCTCCGAGGCCGACGGGAAGCCGGCCGCCGGCCAGGTTCGCCAACTGCGCCAGGCTGATCGGGTTCGTGGGGACGCCGGGATCGGCGGGGACGGTCGCCTGCCACACGTCGACGTCGACGCCGTCGACGGACTGCTGACCCGCGGCCGCCAGGGGCACCCGATCGGCGCCGGCGACGAGCACGCGGTCCGCCCCCTCGGTCCGCAGGGTGGCGCTCACCGCGTCACCGGCCGCGGTGGTGGCGGTCCGGGTCGGGCCCGGGGCCGCACCCACGTCGTCCGGGACGAGGAGCGCCATGCCCGCGGCGATGATCGCGAGTCCGGCGGCCACCCCCCAGGTCAGACGGCGTTTGGCCGTCGACCCCGGCGCCCAGCGGGCGGGCCACAGGAAGACGACCAGCACGGGGATCGCGTACAGCAGCCAGCCGATGACCTCGATCAGCCGTGGGTCCGCGGGGATCCCGAACATGCCCGTCACGATCGCGCCGAGGAACGACTGCGTCGGCATCCAGGACGAGAAGTCGAAGGTGCGCGCCTGGCCGACCTCGATCCAGCCGGCCTCGTGGGCCGTGCGGAGGCTACTCGCGACGAGACCCGCCGCGATGAAGACCAGGAAGACGCCGGTGACGCGGAAGAAGCGGCCGAGGTTGAGCTTGAGGCTGCCGAAGTAGATGCCGACGCCGATCGCGACGGCCGTGGCTATCCCCGCGGCGCCGCCGAGGACGGCGAACCAGCGATTGCCGTGGGACGCCTGGGCCGCCGCCAGCAGGAACACCGCGGTCTCAAAGCCCTCCTTGAGCACCGCGAGGAACGCCATCACGGCCAGGGCGAACGCACCACCACCGTTGATCGCGCGCGCGGCGTCGCGTTCCAGCTCGCCCTTCATCCGAAAGGCGTTGCGGTTCATCCACAGGATCATCGTGGTCACGAAGACCACGGCGATGGCGCCGATGACCGTCTCGAGCATCTCCTGCTGGCGCTGCGGCAGCGACGCGGACAACAACTCCAGTCCGACGCCGACGCCGACGCTGATCAGCACGGCGAGGCCGACACCAGCGAACATCGGGCGGACGGGGTTGCCGTTGCGGGCGAGGAAGGCACCGATGATGCTGACGATGAGCGCGGCCTCGAGGCCCTCCCGCAGACCGATGAGGAACGTGCCCACGAAGATGCCCTGCACGTGTCTCCCGTCGTTGACTGACCGGAGGTTAGGTTAGGCTTGCCGATACTTCAACCAACAGGGCAGCGTCGCGATCCGCAGGCGATCCACAGCATTTCGTCCAGGCAAGGCCCAGCGTCAGCTCGCCGCGTCGGCGCTCCGGTCCAGGGCGACGCGCTCGGAGTGCTCGACCTCCATGCCGAACTGCATCAGGGCCCGCACGACGGGCTGGCACGCGTGGCCCAGATCGGTCAGCACGTACTCGCAGCGCGTCCCGTACGACGCCTGGTAGGGCCGCTTGTACATCAGCCCGGCGGCGACGAACTCCTTGAGTCGAACCGACGCCGTCATGCTCGAGAGTCCCGCCCTGGCGACGAGGTCGTCGAACCGGCGCGCGCCGAGGAACGCCTCCCGGAGCAGCGTCATCGCCGAACGGGTGCCGATCAACTCCAACGCGACCTCCATGGGGCACCTCTCGGTACCGGTCGCCCACTCGCCAGCCATGCCGCCGAGGCTACGGAGGACACGCCGTCGATCACCCGCCCAAACGGTCGCCCACAGAACACTCCAAGCGATTGCCTATCGGTTGGCCAGCGCCTCGAGTTCCGCACGCGCCCTGGCCAACCCGGCCTGCTGCTCGGCCACGAACTCCCCCATCGCTGGAATGCGTTGGGCCAGAGTCAGTTCGGCGACCACGAAGGTGACCCGCATGCCGAGCGCCGCGCCGAGCACCTGGTTGAGCACGGGCGTCACGAAGTCCAGCCCGGCGCCGGGCGTCCCCGGACCGTAGCGGTCGCCACGGCTGCACACGACCACCACCGGCTTGCCCGCCAGCGGCAGCGTGGGTTCGTCATAGGGGGCCGTCACGCCCGGCACGTGCAGGTAGTCCAGCCACGCCTTCAGGGTCGAGGGCACCGTCCACTGATACATGGGCGCGCCGATGACGATCGTGTCGGCGGCCATCGCCTCGGCGATCAGCGCCTGCTGCAGCTCCTCGGCGCGCGGATCGGCCACCTCGCCCGCCAGACGCAGCCGTGGCGCCCAGTGCAGCGCGTTGGTCGGCAGATGGGGCAGCGGGTCGCGGTGCAGGTCGCGCCGCACCACGGTGTACTCCGCACCCCTGTCCCGCCAGGCGTCCGCGAAGTGCTCGGTGAGCGCGCGGCTCGTCGAGTGTTGGAGGTCGGCGGAGGAATCGAGCTGCAGCAGTGAGGGCATGGCCCAATCCTCGCACCGCCCGGTGGGGAAGGGGCGCCGCGAACCGCGTCTGACGTGCTGCTCCGCCTGCAGCGATTTATCAGATCGGTCCGCGGGCGAATACCATCGAGGACGCAATGACCGAGGACATCCTTCAGGCGCCCACCGCTGCGACGAGCACGGACGGGCCCGCCACGAGCCGCGTGACCGCGGAGGCCCGACGCCGACGGACCTTCGCCGTCATCAGCCACCCCGACGCCGGCAAGTCCACCCTGACCGAGGCGCTGGTCCTGCACGCCAACGTCATCACCGAGGCCGGCGCGATCCACGGCAAGGCGGGCCGTCGGGCGACCGTCTCGGACTGGATGGAGATGGAGAAGGCCCGCGGCATCTCGATCACGTCGACCGCGCTGCAGTTCCCCTACCGCGCCCCCAGCGGACAGGACTGCGTGATCAACCTGCTCGACACCCCGGGCCACGCCGACTTCTCCGAAGACACCTACCGGGTGCTAACGGCCGTGGACTGCGCGGTCATGCTCATCGACGCGGCCAAGGGCCTGGAACCGCAGACGCTCAAGCTGTTCGAGGTCTGCCGACTGCGGCGCATCCCGATCATCACCGTCATCAACAAGTGGGACCGGCCCGGCCGCGACCCGCTGGAGCTGATCGACGAGATCCAGTCGCGCATCGGCCTGCGGCCCACCCCGCTGACGTGGCCGGTGGGCATCGCCGGGGACTTCAAAGGCGTGCTCGATCGACGCACCGGCAACTTCATCCGGTTCACCCGCACCGCGGGCGGCGCCAAGGCCGCGCCCGAGGAGCACATCACCCCCGACCGGGCGCACGCCGCCGCCGGCGACGACTGGGACAACGCGGTCGAGGAATCCGAACTGCTGTCGGCCGACGGCTCGGACTACGACCAGGACACCTTCCTCGGCTGCGAGACGACGCCGCTCCTATTCACTTCTGCCGCACTGAACTTCGGCGTCAACCAGTTGCTCGACGTCCTCGTTCAGCTCGCCCCGGCACCACACGGCCAGCTCGACACCGAGGGCCACCGCCGGCCCGCCGAATCCCCGTTCAGCGCCTTCGTCTTCAAGGTGCAGGCGGGCATGGACTCCGCACATCGCGACCGCATCGCCTACGCGCGGGTCTGCTCGGGCACCTTCGAACGCGGCGAGGTGTTGACGCACGCCACGACGGGCAAGCCCTTCGTCACCAAGTACGCGCAGTCGGTGTTCGGGCAGCAGCGTTCGACGCTGGACACCGCATGGCCGGGTGACGTCATCGGCCTGGCGAACGCGAACGTCCTTCGCCCCGGCGACACCCTCTACCGCGACGTGCCGGTGCAATACCCGCCGATCCCGAGCTTCTCCCCCGAGCACTTCGCCGTCGCGCGAGGCACGGATCCCAGTAAGCACAAGCAGTTTCGCAAGGGCATCGAACAGCTCGAGCAGGAGGGCGTCGTCCAGGTGCTGCGTTCGGACCGTCGCGGCGATCAGGCGCCCGTCTTCGCTGCCGTCGGCCCGATGCAGTTCGAGGTGGCCAGCCATCGCATGGCTGCCGAGATGAGCGCACCGATTTCGCTGGAGTCGCTGCCCTACACCGTGGCGCGGGCCGCCTCCCCGGAGGACGTCGACTTCCTGTCCCGCCAGCCCTCCGTCGAGGTCTTCACCAGAACCGACGGCGTCATCCTCGTCCTGTTCTCGACGAAGTGGCGGCTCGAGGGGTTCCAGCGCGACAACCCGAACGTCGTGCTGCAGTCCCTGGTCGCCGCCGGCGACGACTGACCTCCCAAGAGCTCCGCCGCTACAGTCAGGCGGTGGTGTCGGCAACGGTGACGACCTGGCTCCTCGATTCCGACCCGGCATTGCGCTGGCAGGTCGAGCGAGATCTCCTGCGGCGACCCCCCGAGGTGTGGGAGGCCACGCGGGCGAGCATCGCGACCGAGGGTTTCGGAGCGCGCCTGCTGGCCCACCAGGACGCCGACGGCCAGTGGGCCGGCGGCGCGTTCTTCCCGGCCGACTTCTCCCCCGAGGAGGAGCAACCGTGGACGGCGACCACCTGGTCGCTCAATGCGTTGCGGGAGTGGGGCCTCGACGCCGCGGTACTTCGGGAGCGGCGAACGGCCGAGCTGCTCGCCGCGAACAGTCGGTGGGAGTACGAGGACCTGCCCTACTGGAGTGGCGAGGTCGACTGCTGCATCAATTCCTGGACCGTCTCGAACGGTCTGTGGCTCGGCGCGGACGTCACCGGACTCGTCGACTGGTTCGTCGAACACCAACTGCCCGACGGTGGCTGGAACTGCGAATGGGTCGAGGGCTCGACGCGGTCGTCGTTCCACTCGACGCTCAACTCGCTCAAGGGGTTGCTGGACTTCGATGCCGCGACCGGCGGCACGGACGCCTCGCGGGCGGCTCGGCAGGCGGGCGAAGAATATCTGTTGCGCCGCAATCTATTTCGTCGACTGTCCACCGGGCAGCCGGTGGCGCCCTGGGTCGATCACTTCACCTATCCCATGCGGTGGCGCTACGACGTCCTGAACGCGGCCGACTACTTTCGGCGGGCAGCCCGGGTCGACGGCACCCCGCCCGACCCGCGGATGGCCGAGGCCATCGCCCTCATCCGCGCCGCAGGCCAACCCGACGGCACCTGGCGACAGGGCGACGTCCAGCCCGGCCGGATGTGGTTCGACGTCGACGTCCCGGCCGGCGAGCCCTCGAAGTGGTTGACGCTGTTCGCCATTCGCGTGCTGCAGTGGTGGGACGCCTCGCTGCCGTGAGCGGATCCGCCTGCGGCAGATCCGGTGGCGGCCTGGCCGTGCGCGCTGCCATCGTCGAGGCATGACATCGACCACCGTTCCCGATCCCGTCACCGAACACCTACTCAATCGCCTGCAGAACCAGCGCATCGTCCAACTCGGCCAGCAGGTCGACGACGCGATCGCCAACACGCTCTGCGCGCAACTCCTGCTGCTGGCCGAGGACGACCCGCGCCGCGACATCCTCTTCCTGATCAACTCACCGGGCGGATCGGTGTCGGCGGGCCTGGCCATCTACGACACCATGGTCGCCATCAAGCCCGACGTCGTCACCGTCGCGATGGGCCTGGCCGCCAGCATGGGCCAGGTACTGCTGGCCGGTGGGACGCCCGGCAAGCGATATGCGTTGCCGCACAGCATGATTCTGATGCATCAAGGTTCGGCGGGCGTCCAGGGCACGGCCATCGACGTCGAGATCCAGGCCAAGAACCTGGCACACGTCAAGGCGGTGATGAACGGTCTCAACAGCACCTTCACCGGCCAGTCGGTGGAGCGCATCGAGGCGGACTCCGACCGCGACCGCTGGTTCACCGCCGAGCAGGCCCGAGAGTACGGGTTCGTGGACGCGGTGGTGTCGTCGCTCGACGAGATCCGCCCCGCGGGTCGCAACTCGGGGCTCGGGTACTGACCATGGGGCACTACTCGATCCCGAACGTGGTGGAGCGCACCGCAGGTGGCGAACGCATCGTCGACGTCTACTCGCGGTTGCTGTCCGACCGCGTGGTCTATCTCGGAACCGAGATCGACGACGACGTCGCCAACGTCATCGTCGCGCAGCTGCTGCATCTGGAGTCCGACGCCCCCGACCAGCAGATCAGCCTGTACCTCAACTCACCCGGCGGTTCGATGTCGGCGACCATGGCCATCTACGACACCATGCAGTTCATCCACTCCCCCGTCGCCACGACCTGCGTCGGCCAAGCCGCATCGGGGGCCGCGGTCCTGCTGGCCGGCGGCGCCGACGGCGAACGTTCGATGTTGCCGCACGCCAGGGCACTGCTGCATCAACCGTCGATCGGCGGTCAGGGAACCATCTCCGACCTGACTCTGCACACGAAAGAAGTGTTGCGGGTGCGGGGTCAGATGAACGAGGTCCTAAGCGCTCACACTGGCCAGACCGTCGACACCCTGCTCCGAGACACCGAGCGCGACAAGGTGTTCACAGCCGAACAGGCGGTGGCTTACGGACTGGCCGACCGCATCGTGCCGCCGCGCAAGGTGCGGTCGGCAGCAGCCTGACGGTCAGGCGGCCAGCAGGACGGGACCCGACGGGCGCGTCGCCGGGGGGCTGACCGCCCGCAGCCGGCGTCCCGTGAGCTGACGATCGCCGGCCCGCAAGAGGTCGACGAGCCGCAGCCCGAGTGCGCCGCAGATCGATGCGAGCATCTCCGACGACGGCTCCTTGAGACCTCGCTCCACCTCGGACAGGTACTGCGGCGAGATGCCCGCGCGTTCGGAGACGTCCCCCAGCGTCCGACCCTGCTTCGTGCGCTCGGAGCGGATGGCCTTACCGGCGAGCTCGCGCCACAGCGGTTCGACGTCGGGGGACTCCGGCTTTGCGGTCATGGGCTCACGATAAGGCGCGTCGGGTAGCGCAGGGGTGCTCGTTTCGCCGACAGCAGAGCGACCCGTCGCGCAGAAAATCGGTTGCATCCGAACACGACTCGCTTCGACCATGGAGGTAGCAAGCTCACAGGGAGGGATCGTGCGGAGATACCGCAGAGGCGACAGGGTCACGGCCCGCAGCGGGATAGCCGGCATGAACACCCCCGACGTGCCCGCCGGCGCGGTGGGGACCATCGTTCGGACGACGCTGCTGGGCCAGCCCAAGACCGTCCACTTCGAGCTGACGACCGCCTTCGGGCCCAAGCGGTTCGAGGTGGGCGTGCACCGCAGGCCCGTCGACCTCGTCTAGCCAGGCCCGCCGACCGTTAGCCCGCCGCCGATCCAGCGTCCGCGTCATCTTTAGTCGTCGGCGAGGTCGTGGACGAGCCATCGTCGTGGGTCTCCGCCTGGCGGCCCGTGCTTGAGGGTGGCGGTGAGAGCTGTTGGTGCGCAGCCTCATTCGTGGCGGTTGGACCGCCGCTGGTGGTGGCACCGTTCTCGGATTTGATGTTCAGGTGCGCGGTGGGTGTCGAGTCGTCCTCGGTGTCTTGGTGGACGGTGGGCGTGTCGTCGTCCTCGGTGTCGGTGTCTTGGTGGCGTTGCGCGACGGTGTGTTCTTCCGCGGTCGCCGGTGAACCTTCGTCGTAGGACTGATCACCCCCGGCGCCCCGATCGTCCTCGGTGTCGACCCGGGTGGTCGCGTTGGTCCGCGTGCCCGGGCCATGCTGATCCGAGTCCTCACTCGAGGAGCCGTCATCGGCCGAGTCGTTGCGGCCCGGGTGCTCGGTCACCGCGTCAGAGCTCACCGTGTCAGAGGCCGCCGCCGGAAGTCCGGCCTCGGCCGGCGCGGCCGCGTGGGCCTGCTCGACAACACCGTCGGCGTTCCTGTCGGTAGCCGCAGCCACCTGCACGGGCTTTCCCGACGCAATTTGGTAGTCGGCGTGGGCCGAGAACGCATCGATGTCGGCAAATCGGTAGGCATCCCGAGACTCGATCTCTGCAACTCGCAGGTTCTTGACCTTCTCCAGCGCGGCGCGCCACTTCGGGTCTAGGACGTCGAGGGCGTGCAATTCAGCCTGCGCGGCCTTGAGATCGGACAGCACCTTCTGCCGGTAAGCCTTCTTCTCCGCGAACGCGGCCCGCGTCTTTTCGGCAACAATCTTCTTCGCCGCTATGTCCGCCTCAGTCGCCGGGACGCTGCCTGGGCCGTTGGCGGCGGCCAGAAGCCTGTCGGCCGCCGCTAGTTTCCTTCCCGCCACGAAGGCCGCGCCGCCAAAGTAGGTTTCCTCGTCCGACGCGATCCAGGTGTCTACCTCGGCTTGCTCCACCTCGGCCTTCTTCCGCCCGTACTGCGGATCGCTCGTCGCGAGCGCGTCAAGCTCTTTGTGTGCCTTCGTCAGCTTTGCTCGTGCCTCGGTCAGGCGTGCCAAGGCCTTGAATTTGCTGTCGAACGCCCTGTCGACGGCACCCTGCAGATCGCCATCATCGTCGGAGAGCCTCTGCGAACCGTTCACCATGTTGCGTGCCGCGGCAGCGTCGCCGTCGGCCTTCTTCCCTGCGGCCGCACCGGGCAACAACCGCCGAAACGCCTGGCCCACCGCATCCAGGAACATGCTCAACGGATCCCGAGCGGCCGAGCCCTTCTTGCCAGTCGAACCGTTGTTGAACACCACGCTGAACGGCTGTCGCGCATGAGCCTGTGCCGTGGGTCCCCACCCAATCGCGATACTCAATGGCGCACTGCTACATCCCGACCCCAAGGTGATCCCCGAGACCGACACACACGACGCCTGGGCCACCGCGGACTGACCCAAGCCACCGGAGAACAACAACCCTGAGGTCACCGTGCCAGCCACCAACGCCTTCGTCCGCTGCGCGGCCCGATTTCCACCCGACACTCGACACTTGGACACGTCGACATCCCTTTCATCACCACGCCCACGAGCGGTCACACCGCCCGATACGGCCGAAAAGCTAAGCGCCGCAACCACCAACGACAACTACGCACTTGCACCCACCGCGTCCGCAGGGCCGGCGTGAGCGCGACCGGTCGCGTCGAGACCGCCAGCCGAAGCGCTCCCCGGACCGAATCCGTCATCCATTGATGACGGATGGCGACGCGGTGTTCCCATCAGGCCGCGTCTGCGCCTGCGCCGGCCGCGCTCGGCTTGTCGGAACCCTCTCCCGTGTCGTTGGCGACCGACGTACCTGGGCTGCTGGGACCGTTGTCCTTGTCCGTCTCCGTGGACGTGGACGTCTCCGTGGACGCGCTCGGGTCCCCTGAACCGGTCGTGCGAGCACCCTCCACGTTGGCGTCTTTCGCGGATGCCTCGTCGGCGCCGGCCTTGGTACCGGTCTGCGGCTGATCCGGTTGCGTCTGCGGCTCGGTAGCTGGTGCGGCGACGTCCGTTGGCTTCTGGGGCGTCGATCCTGCCTGCGGGGGAAGTGCGGTGTCGCCGTGGGCAAGCCCCAGGGAAGCCAGTGCCTCTTCTGCCCTCTTCACCGCGGCAGCGAATTCGTCACCCATGAGCTTGGCGCGATTTTGCTTGATGTAATCCCCGGTAGTGGCTGCCTTCAGCGCCTCCTGCGAGGCTGCCTTCTTGGTGGTCATCTTGGCGGCTTCGTCGTCCAACGCCTTCTTCGCGGCAGCCGCCTGCTGGCTCTTCTGCGCCGCCATCTCAGCCCTGTATTTCGCGGCCTCCGCCTTGGTGTTGGCGTCCAGTAGCGCATTTTTGGCAGTCGCAAGCTGCTCTTGGGCCTGTCGCAGTTTTTCCTGGGCCTGTCGCAGTGCCTCTTGCGCGTTGTCTACATCGCGCTTCGCGGCCGCCGCCAATTCGGGCCCACGTCTGCTCATGCTGATGTACCCGTCCGCTGTCTCGGCTTGGACCTTCTTGTAGTAGCTGAGGTCTTCTGCTTTCTTTTGCGTGTCGGCGTTCTGCTTCGTCACGAGCTCCTCGGCGCTACTCACCTTCGCGTGGAGATCAGTGAGCGGTGCTGCTGCGTCCTCGGATGCCTTCTTTGCGGCTGCCTCTTCGTCCTGCGCGCTCTTGAGGGCGGCAGCAGCGTCGTCGGCCTTCTTCTTGACGGCAGCGTCCGCGTCGGCCTTCGCCTTGGCCGCGGCCTCCTGATCAGCCTTGTCCCGCGCCGCCTTGGCCTCGTCTTCAGCTTTCTTGCGCGATGCCGCGGCCGCGTCATCGGCCTTCTTACGATCCGCCGCGGCCTCCTGATCAGCCTTGTCACGCGCCGCCTTGGCCTCGTCATCGAGTTTCTTGCGCGACGCAGCGGCGGCCTCGTCGGACTGGTTCGTCGTGGCGTTCTGAGTCCCGGTGATCTTGGTCAAGTCCTCGTCGAGTTTCTTCCTCGCCGCATCGAAATCGGTGCGCTGCTTGTCCAACTCCGCCTGCTGCTTGGCCAGGTCTTGTTCGAGAGTCTTCTTCGCGTCGGCATCGACGGTGCCGCGCAGCTTGGACAGGTCGTCGTCGAACTTCTCTGCCGCCGTCTCCAGCCTCGAGCGTTGCTCCTCCAACGCCGCGCGCTGCTTGTCTAGCTCGGCCTTCTGCGCAGCCAACTGCTCGTCGGCCCTCTTCTTGGCGTCGGCGTCCAACGTGCCGGCGGCAGCAGCAGCATCGTCGTCGAGCTTCTTCTTCGCCGTCTCCAGATCGGCGCGCTGCCGGTCCAAATCGGCTTTTTGCTTCGCCAAGTCCTCCTCGAGCTTCTTGAGCCCCGCGGTAGACGAGTCCGCGCCATGCTGGGCCTTCTCGGTGTCGAACTTCTTCCTGGCCGCGTCCAATTCGGACTGCCGTTTGTCCAGATCGGCGCGTTGCCTGTCCAGCTCCGCGTTCTGCTTGGCGATGTCTGCGTAGGCCTGCTTGGTCTTGTCGTCGGGGGGACTCGAGGTCGCCGCGTCGTCGAGTTTCTTCTTCGCCGCGTCCAGGACGGCGCGCTGGCGTTCCAGCGCCGCGCGTTGACGCTCCAACTCAACACCGCGGCGATCCAACTCCTCCAGCTGAGCCTTGGTCGGACGGGCCGCAGGGGCACCCGGCAACAACCCCCGGAACGCTTGGCCCACCGCCTCGATGAACATGCTCAGCGGATCCCGAGGGGCCGAGCCCTTCTTTGCGGCCGAACCGTTGTTGAACACCACGCTGAGCGGCTGTCGCGCATGGGCCTGTGCCGTGGGTCCCCATCCGATCGCAAGGGACAACGGCGCACTGCTACACCCCGACCCCAGGGTGATCCCTGAAATCGACACACACGACGCCTGGGCCACCGCGGCTTGGCCCATCGCCCCGGAGAACAACACCCCCGAGGTCACCGTGCCGGCCACCAAGGCCTTCGTCCGCTGCGCGGCCCGATTCCCACCTGACACCCGATGCTTGGACCTGGACACGACGAAACCCCTCTCACCGGCGATCACTTCGCGCCGTCAAGGCCGAAAAGCTAAGCGGGACAACCGCCAACGACAACTACGCACTTGCACCCTCGCCTCCGCGGGGCGAAGCGGGCGCGACCGGTCGCGTCGTCGAGAGCGTCAGCCGAAGCGCTCCCCGGGACCGAATCCGTCATCCATTGATGACGGCTGGCGACGCGATGTTCCCGTCAGACCGCCGCAGCGTGGGACCCGGCGCCGCGGGGCTGAGGAAGATCAATGGGCCGCTAAACGACGACGGTCACGAACCCGGAAGAGTTCGTGACCGTCAAGCCTGGAGTCCGTCGGACTCCTTCATTGTGGGCGAAGGGGGACTTGAACCCCCACGTCCCGAAGGACACTGGCACCTGAAGCCAGCGCGTCTGCCATTCCGCCACTCGCCCCAACAACCGGGTGAGACTATCACGCACGGTGGCTCACTCCCCAACCGCGCAGTTGGGGCGGTATCCAACGCGACCAACCGCCCGTGACCTGGTTGTTTCTGATTCTCAGAGATCTGTTGGTCACGTTCGGCGGCTACTGGCCGATAGCATGCGTTAAAGGTGCACCGGTCCACGACCTGCAGGTCGCGAAACGTGTCGCGCGCAACCGACTAGGACGAACAGCGAGGCAGGCGGTGAAATGGGACTCGTCGACCGCTTCGAGCGCAAGCTCGAGTCGACCGTCGGTGACACCTTTGCCAGAGTCTTCGGCGGTTCGATCGTCGCGCAAGAGGTCGAGGGGATTCTGCAGCGCGAAGCCGAGTCAGGTGTCCGAGACGTGGGCGGCGGGCGAATTTTGGCCCCCAACGACTACGTCATTACCCTCAGTGCATCCGACTTTCACAAGGTCCGTTCGGACCCCGACCTCACCCCGACGACTTTTGCCCGATACCTGGAGGGATTCATCCGTGACCAAGGGTGGCAAACGTATGGTGATGTGGTCGTTGGATTCGAAGCGTCACCGCAGCTGCACACTGGCCAGTTCCGCACCCGCGGGACGGTCAACCCCGACTCGACCAGCGGCGAAAGCGCCCCTGCACTCCCAGACCGTGCTCATACCGCAGAACCAGGAGTTCCACCGATGACCGACAATCCGAGCTACCGCGGCGGCCATGGACAAGGGCAGCCAGGCGACGACTACGAGTATGGCCGACAGGGCGAAGAGCCACGCGCGCCGTACCCGCCCGCACCCGAGGGCGGCTACCCGCCTCCCCCACCCGCGCCCCCGGCGGGCGGTTATCCCGAGTACGGCGGCTACCCGGACCGCGGCGGCTACCCCGACCAGGGCTACCCGCCGCCCAACTACGAGCAGAGGCCGCCGTCCGGATACGGTCCTCCCCCCGGCGGCGGCTACCCGGACCAGGGTTACCGTCAGCCGCCCCCCGGCTACGGCCCACCCGCCGGCTACGGCCAGCCCGAGCCCGGCGGCTACGACTACGGACGCCCGCCGGCCGCACCGCCACGTGGCGAGGAGTACGGGCGTCCCGAGGCCCGTCCCGAACCGCCCCGGCCCAGCTACCCCGACCAGGGCGGCTATCCGGATCAGGGCGGTTACCCCGACCAAGGGGGCTACCCCGACCAGGGTCACTACGGCGGCCAGGCCTACGGCAGGCCCGACTACGGCCAGCCCGACTACGGCCGCTACGCGGAGACCGCAGCGCCCGCCGGCTACGGCGAACCCGGCTACGGCGACCAGGGCTATGGCCAGCAGGCCGACGGCGGCTACGGTCAGCCCGCCGGGTACGACTACGGCCAACCGCCCGCAGCGGGCGCCGGCTATGGCGGGGGCTACGGCACCAGCGGCGCGAACGTCACCCTGCAGTTGGACGACGGCAGCGGCCGGACGTACCAGCTGCGGGAGGGCGCCAACGTGATCGGACGTGGGCAGGACGCCCAGTTCCGCCTCCCCGACACCGGAGTGTCGCGTCGCCACCTGGAGATCCGGTGGGACGGGCAGGTCGCCCTGCTCTCGGACCTGAACTCCACGAACGGCACGACGGTCAACAACGCACCCGTGCAGGAGTGGCAACTGGCCGACGGCGACACGATCCGCCTCGGCCACTCCGAGATCATCGTCCGCGTGCACTGAGGACTCAGGTCGGTCGCGGCTGGGGTGCAAGCTGTTGCTTCGACCTCGCGTCTGCGACCGGCCCAAGTATCGTGACCATGCCGACGGCGGCCGACACGGCCGGTGCGCGGTGCGACGCGGCGTGATGACGCCGACGCGGCGACATCGGGTCGGTGACGGAGAGGACGTCAGATGCAGGGGTTAGTGCTGCAGCTGACACGCGTCGGCTTCCTGCTCCTGCTCTGGCTGTTCATCTGGTCGGTCCTGCGCATCCTGCGCACCGACATCTACGCCCCCACCGGCGCCGTCATGGTGCGCCGTGGTCTTGCGCTGCGCGGCACGTTACTGCCCAGCCGCGGCGAACGCCGCAACACACCCCGCCACCTCGTGGTCACCGAGGGCGCGCTCGCCGGCACCCGGATTCAGCTGGGCGCCCAGCCGGTGCTGATCGGCCGCGCCGACGACTCGACGCTGGTTCTGACCGACGACTACGCATCGACACGGCACGCACGGCTGTCGCCGCGGGGCTCGGAATGGTACGTCGAGGACCTAGGATCGACCAACGGTACATACCTTGACAGGGCGAAGGTGACGACGGCGGTAAGGGTTCCGATGGGAACGCCGGTGCGAATCGGCAAGACGGTGATCGAGTTGCGCCCATGAGTCTCGTCCTCCGCTACGCCGCGCGCAGCGACCGCGGCCTGGTCCGCGCCAACAACGAGGACTCGGTCTACGCCGGTGCGCGGCTGCTCGCGCTCGCCGACGGCATGGGCGGACACGCGGCAGGTGAGGTCGCCTCCCAGTTGGTCATCGCCGCGCTGGCACACCTGGACGACGACGAGCCGGGCGGCGACCTGCTCAGCCAGCTGAACTCTGCGGTGCACGAGGGCAACTCGGCGATCGCCGCACACGTCGAGGCCGATCCCGAACTGGAGGGCATGGGCACCACGCTCACGGCAATCCTGTTCGCGGGCAACAGGCTTGGCCTGGTGCACGTCGGCGATTCGCGCGGCTACCTCCTGCGCGACGGTGAGCTCACCCAGATCACCAAGGACGACACCTTCGTGCAGACCCTCGTCGACGAGGGCCGCATCACCGCCGAAGAGGCGCACAGCCACCCCCAGCGGTCGCTCATCATGCGCGCCTTGACGGGCCACGAGGTCGAACCCACCCTGACGGTGCGCGAGGCCCACGCCGGCGATCGCTACCTGCTGTGCTCGGATGGACTGTCCGACCCGGTCAGCCACGACACCATCCTCGACGCCCTGCAGATCCCCGACGTCACCGAAAGTGCCGACAGGCTCATCGAAATGGCGTTGCGCGGCGGCGGACCCGACAACGTGACCGTGGTCGTGGCGGACGTCGTCGACTACGAATACGGGCAGACGCAGCCCATCCTCGCGGGCGCGGTGTCCGGCCAGGACGACCAGAGCGCGCCGCCGAACACGGCGGCGGGCCGCGCCTCGGCCTTCAACCCGAAGCGCTTGGCGGCGGCCGCCAATCGGCCCGCGGCCGAACCCGAGCCGCCGTCGAAGAAGCCGCGGTCCCGGCGGCGCATCGTCTTCGTCGCCCTGCTGCTGCTCGTGCTGGTGCTCGCCGGACTTGCCGTCGGGCGCATGGTCATTCAGAACAACTATTACGTCGCCGAGCGCGACGGTTCGGTGCAGATCATGCGCGGCGTGCAGGGCAGCTTCCTGGGAATGCCTCTGCAACAACCGTTTCAGATCGCCTGCCTCGATTCCCGCAACGCGATCACCAACATCGGGGTCGACGACAGCCGCGGCAATTGCAAGCCGCTTCAGGTCGCCGACCTCCGCGAGTCCGAGCGGGCGCAGGTCGCCGCCGGACTGCCCGGCGGCACTCTCGACGAGGCGATCCGCCAACTGAGGGAGCTCGGCCAGTCCTCGGTGCTGCCCGTCTGCCTGCCACCCGCCCCGCGGACGACGCCCACCCCCACGCCCACGCCGGCGCCCGCCGCCACGACCACCACCACGTCGGGCGCTCCGACGACGACCTCGTCGGCAGCCCCCTCGACGGCGTCGGACCTGCCCGAGGTGCCGACGACCGTGACCGCGCCACCCCCTCCGCCACCGCCGTCCCCGACCGTGACGGCCCTTCCCCCGCCGCCGCAGAAGCCGGGCACCGACTGCCGGATCGCGTCATGAGCTCCCAACCGCAGGCGCCGGTGACCGTGGTGCCGCCGCTGCCCAACCGGCGCAACGCGGAACTCTTCCTGCTCGGGTTCGCCGCGGTGATCACCACCGTGGCGTTGCTCATCGTCGAGGCCAATCAGGAACGCGGCGTCAGCTGGGATCTGCTGCAGTACACGCTCGGGTTCCTGGCCCTGTTCGGGGCCGCGCACCTCGCGGTCCGGCGCTTCGCCCCGTATGCCGATCCGCTCCTGCTGCCCGTCGTGGCCGTCTTGAATGGCTTGGGGCTGGTCATGATTCACCGTCTCGACCTCGCGGAGGGCGCACTCGGCACCGGCGGTGCCCGCGGTCCGAGCGCCAATCAGCAGATGCTGTGGACGCTCGTCGGCGTGATCGCGTTCTGCCTCGTCGTGGCCTACCTCTCCGACCATCGCATGCTCGCTCGCTACGGCTACGTCTGCGGCCTCGTCGGCCTGGTGTTCCTCGCGATCCCCGCGCTGCTGCCCAGTTCGATCTCCGAGGAGAACGGCGCGAAGATCTGGATTCGCGTGCACGGCTTCTCGATTCAGCCCGCCGAGCTGTCGAAGATCCTGCTGCTGATCTTCTTCGCCGCGGTGCTCGTCGCCAAGCGCAGCCTGTTCACCAGTGCCGGCAAGCACTTCCTGGGAATGAACCTGCCGCGTCCGCGCGATCTCGCGCCACTGCTGGCCGCGTGGATCGCCTCCGTCGGCGTCATGGTGTTCGAGAAGGACCTCGGCACGTCGCTGCTGCTGTACGCGTCCTTCCTCGTCCTGGTGTACGTGGCGACCGACCGACTGAGCTGGGTGTTGTTGGGCCTCACCCTGTTCGCGATCGGCAGCGTGCTCGCCTACCACGTCTTCGCCCACGTCCGCGTGCGGGTGGAGAACTGGCTGGACCCCTTCGCCGATCCCGACGGCACCGGCTATCAGATGGTGCAGTCGCTGTTCAGCTTCGCCACCGGCGGCATCTTCGGCACCGGTCTCGGCAACGGCCAGCCGGGGACGGTGCCCGCGGCATCGACGGACTTCATCATCGCGGCCGTCGGCGAGGAACTCGGCCTCGTCGGACTCGCCGGCGTGCTGATGCTGTACACGATCCTGATCATCCGCGGGCTACGGACCGCGATCGCGGTGCGCGACAGCTTCGGCAAGCTGCTGGCGGCGGGGTTGGCCTCGACGCTGGCCATCCAGTTGTTCATCGTCGTCGGTGGTGTCACCAAGCTGATCCCCCTCACCGGGCTGACCACGCCGTGGATGTCGTACGGCGGCTCGTCGCTGATCGCCAACTACGTGCTGCTGGGCATCCTCATCCGCATCTCGCACTCGGCCCGCCGCCCGCTGGACGGCAAGGCCCCGAACGCCACCCCCATCGCGGCGGCGCGCACCGAGGTGATCGGACGCGTATGAACACCTCACTGCGCCGCATCTCCGTCGCCGTCATGGCGCTGATCGTGCTGCTCCTCGCGAATGCCACTCTGACGCAAGTGTTTCGGGCCGACGCGCTGCGCTCGGATCCGCGCAACCAGCGCGTGCTCCTCGACGAGTACTCGCGTCAGCGCGGCCAGATCTCGGCGGGTGGGCAGCTGCTCGCCTACTCGACGTCCACCGACGGGCACTTCCGCTTCCTGCGCGTCTATCCGAACCCGCAGGCGTACGCGCCGGTGACGGGCTTCTACTCGCTGCTGTACTCCAGCACGGGGCTGGAGCGCGCCGAGGACAGCATCCTCAACGGGTCCGACGAACGGCTCTTCGGTCGCCGGCTGGCCGACTTCTTCACCGGCCGCGACCCCCGCGGCGGCAACGTCGCCACCACCATCAACCCGCAAGTGCAGCAGGCCGCGTGGGACGCGATGCAGAAGGGCTGCAACGACGGTCCGTGCATGGGCGCGGTCGTGGCGCTCGAGCCGTCGACCGGGAAGATCCTCGGCATGGTGTCGGCGCCGTCGTACGACCCGAACCTGCTCGCCTCGCACGAGGGCAGCGTGCAGTCCGCCGCGTGGCAGCAGCTGCGCGACGACCCGACCGGTCCGCTCGTCAACCGCGCGATCTCCGAGACCTATCCGCCCGGTTCGACGTTCAAGGTGATCACCACCGCCGCGGCGCTCGCCAACGGCGCCACCCCGGACACCCAGGTGACCGCGGCTCCGCGAATTCCGCTGCCGGACAGCACCGCAACGCTCGAGAACTACGGCGGGACGCCCTGCGGGAACGATCCGACGACGACCCTGCGGACCGCGTTCGCCAAGTCCTGCAACACCGCGTTCGTCGACCTCGGGATCAAGACCGGCACTGGAGCCCTGCGCAGCACGGCCGAGGCGTTCGGTCTGGACGCCGCTCCCCCGCCCATCCCGCTTCAGGTGGCGGCGTCGACCGTCGGACCCATCGACGACGCCGCGGCGCTCGGCATGTCCAGCATCGGGCAGAAGGACGTCGCGCTGACCCCGCTGCAGAACGCGATGGTCGCCGCGACCGTGGCCAACGGGGGCGTGACGATGCAGCCGTACCTGGTGGACGACCTCAAGGGGCCCGACCTGGCGAACATCAGCTCGACCAGCCCACACGAGCTTCGCCGGGCGGTGTCCTCGCAGGTCGCCTCTACACTTACGGACTTGATGATTGACGCCGAACAGGTGACCCAGCAGACGGGTGCCATCGCGGGCGTCCAGATCGCCTCGAAGACGGGCACCGCCGAACACGGATCCGACCCCCGCAACACGCCACCCCACGCCTGGTACATCGCATTCGCGCCGGCCAAGGCACCCAAGGTGGCGGTTGCGGTCCTAGTGGAGAATGGCGGTGACCGATTGTCCGCCACCGGTGGCGCCCTGGCCGCGCCGATCGGGCGGGCGACCATTGCCGCGGCTCTGCGGGAGGGATCATGAGCGCGCGCGTCGGAGTGACGCTGTCCGACCGCTACCGTCTTCAGCGACTCATCGCGACGGGCGGCATGGGCCAGGTCTGGGAGGGTCTGGACACCCGGCTGGGTCGGCAGGTCGCGATCAAGGTGCTCAAGGCGGAGTTCTCGACCGACGCCGAGTTCGTCGAGCGGTTCCGCGCCGAGGCGCGCATCGTCGCGATGCTGAACCACCCAGGGATCGCCAGCGTCTACGACTACGGCGAGACGGACCTCGACGACGCGGGCCGCACCGCCTACCTGGTGATGGAGATGGTCACCGGGGAGCCGCTGAACTCCGTGCTCAAGCGCACCGGGCGGCTCTCGCTGCGCCACGCCCTCGACATGCTCGAGCAGACCGGGCGCGCGCTGCAGGTCGCGCACACCGCGGGTCTGGTGCACCGCGACGTGAAGCCGGGCAACATCCTGATCACCCCGACGGGCCAGGTGAAGCTGACCGACTTCGGCATCGCCAAGGCGGTCGACGCCGCTCCGGTCACCCAGACCGGCATGGTCATGGGCACCGCCCAGTACATCGCTCCCGAGCAGGCGCTCGGGCGCGACGCGACCGCTGCCAGCGACGTGTACTCCCTCGGCGTGGTGGGCTATGAATCGGTCGCGGGCCGACGTCCCTTCACCGGCGACGGCGCCCTGACGGTGGCGATGAAGCACATCAAGGAGCAGCCCGCGCCGCTGCCGTCCGACATTCCGCCCAACGTGCGGGAGCTGATCGAGATCAGCCTGCTCAAGGAGCCGGGCCAGCGCTACCGCTCGGGCGGCGCGTTCGCCGACGCCGTCGCCGCCGTGCGCGCGGGTCGTCGGCCGCCGCGACCCAACCACGCTCCGTCGATCGGCCGGGCCACCCCGGCGGCCATACCGTCGACGGTGCATCCACGCCCCGTCGCCGACTACGGTCGGCCGCCGACCGCCAACGTGCGCACGCGTCCACCCACCGGCAGCCACCGCACCCCGCCGCCGAAGCGCACCTTCTCCCCGGGTCAGCGCGCGCTGCTGTGGGCGGCGGGCGTGCTCGGCGCACTCGCGATCATCATCGCCATCCTGATGGTGCTCAACGTCCAGGACCGCAAGGACAAGCCCGCGCCGACCACCGAGACCAGCACCACCGTGGTGGGTCCCTCCCCCGCGCCGTCCTCGGCGACGCCCGGCGCCATGGCCCCAGGCGTCGTATGGGCCCCCACGGTTCCGTCGATCGGCGTAGAACAGACATCCACATGACGACCCCCCAACACCTGTCCGACCGCTACGAACTGGGCGAGATCCTCGGCTTCGGCGGCATGTCGGAGGTCCACCTGGCCCGTGACGTACGCCTGCACCGCGACGTCGCGGTCAAGGTGCTGCGCGCGGACCTGGCCCGCGACCCGAGCTTCTACCTCCGGTTCCGCCGCGAGGCGCAGAACGCGGCCGCGCTGAACCACCCCGCGATCGTCGCGGTGTACGACACCGGCGAGGCCGAGACGGCCACCGGGCCGCTGCCCTACATCGTCATGGAGTACGTCGACGGCGTGACGCTGCGCGACATCGTGCACAACGACGGTCCCATCGAGCCGCGCCGCGCGATCGAGATCATCGCCGACGCGTGCCAGGCGCTGAACTTCAGCCACCAGCACGGCATCATCCATCGCGACGTCAAGCCCGCGAACATCATGATGAGCAAGTCGGGCGCGGTGAAGGTGATGGACTTCGGCATCGCGCGGGCGCTGCACGACGGCGGCGTCAGCGTGACGGCCACCGCCGCGGTCATCGGCACCGCGCAGTACCTGTCACCCGAGCAGGCTCGCGGCGAGACGGTCGACGCCCGGTCGGACGTGTACTCGCTGGGGTGCGTGCTCTACGAGGTGCTCACGGGCGAGCCGCCGTTCGTCGGGGACTCCCCCGTCGCCGTGGCCTACCAGCACGTGCGCGAGGATCCCGTGCCACCGTCGGAGCGCAACGCCGCGCTGTCTCCCGAGCTCGACGCCGTCGTGCTCAAGGCGTTGGCCAAGAACCCGGACAACCGCTACCAGAGCGCGGCCGACATGCGCACCGACCTGATCCGCGTCCACAGCGGTGAGGCGCCGGAGGCCCCCAAGGTGTTCACCGACGCCGAGCGCACGTCGCTGCTCTCGGCGGCCCCGACGGGCGGTCGCAACCACCCCACCGACCGGATGCCAGCGCATCAGGCGACCTACACCCCGCCCAAGGAGCGCAACCCGGCCATCGGGCGCTGGCTCACCGTCGTCGCGGTGCTGGCCGTCCTGACCGTCGCGGTCACGGTGCTGCTCAACTTCGTCGGCGGCAACCCCCGCGACGTCCAGATTCCCGACCTGCGCGGGCAGAAGCGCGACGATGCCGTCGTCTCGCTGCAGAACCTCGGGTTCAAGACCAACATCAACCAGCAGACGAACTCCACCGTGCTGCCCGGCCTGGTCATCAGCACCGACCCGCCGGCCAACACCGCGGCGGCCCGCGACGACGAGATCACGATCAACGTATCGGTGGGTCCCGAGCAGCGCGAGGTGCCCGACGTGTCGAAGCTGCTGCCGGCCGACGCCGAGCGCAAGCTGAAGGACGCCGGCTTCGACCAGATCAAGCAGGTGCCGGGTACCTCGAGTCCCGACGACAAGGGCCGGGTCCTGCAGACCATGCCGTCGGCGAATTCCACCTCGGCCATCACCAACGTGATCACGATGGTCGTCGGGAGCGGCCCCAACCAGCAACAGATTCCCGAGGTCGCGGGGCAAACCGTCGACGTCGCGACGCAGATTCTGACGGCCAACCAGTTCACGACGGCGATCCCCGTCCCCGTCGACGGTCTGGCGAACACCAAGGGCCAGGTGATGGGCACGCTTCCGCCGGCCGGACAGACCGTCCCGGTGGACACCCCGATTCAGCTGCAGGTCTCGTCAGGCAACCAGTTCAAGATGCCCGATCTGCACGGGAAGTTCTGGACCGAGGTCGCGCCGCTGCTCCAGTCGCTGGGCTGGCAGAACATGGGCAGCAACTTCATCAAGCTGCCCGACGCGCAGAACAGCGGCGTCCCGACGGCGGGCGTGGTGACTCAGGACCCGGCGCCGGGCACCCCGTTGAAGTTCACCGACCCGATCACGCTGAGCTTCGCGCAGTAGCCGTCCGCACGGTGTTGGCGACGTCGTCCTCCAGCGTGCTGACCAAGCCCTCGTCGAGCGGCTGACCGCACACGGCCAGCCAGTTCGCGAGCATCCGGTGACCGCCCTCGGTCAGGATCGACTCGGGGTGGAACTGCACCCCGTGGATGGGCAGGTCGGCGTGCTGCACGCCCATCACGACGCCACCCGAGGTTTGCGCGGTGACGTGCAGGTCGGCGGGCATGGTGTCGGGCAGGATCGTCAGCGAGTGGTACCGCGTGGCGGTGAACGGATCCGGAAGTCCTATCAGCACACCAACATTCGCGTGATTGACGCTGCTGGTCTTGCCGTGCAGGAGTTCGGGGGCACGGTCCACCGTCCCGCCGAACGCGACCCCGATCGCCTGGTGGCCGAGGCAGACGCCCAGTAGCGGAGTGCCCGCGTCGGCGCTTGCCAGCACGAGGGGGATGGAGGCGCCGGCGCGTTCGGGGGTGCCGGGTCCCGGGCTCAGCAGGATGCCGTCGAAGTCCTCGGCGACCTTCGCGATGTCGGCGTCGGTGGCCAACCGGGGATCGTCGTTGCGCCACACGTCGGCGTGCACGCCCAGCTGACCGAGGTACTGGACGAGGTTGAAGACGAAGCTGTCGTAGTTGTCGACGACGAGGACGCGCATCGGCCCAGGTTACTGGCTCAGTAGCCGAGCGGACCGGCCGGCTTGGCGTAGCGCATCCGCACCGCGGGGGGATGGGCGACGACGTCGACGTCGGATCGCGTCTGCTCGGTGTACCCGAGACCGAAGCGCAGGACGTAGCGCTTGTAGAGGGTGACCATGGGCGAGGCGGCGAGCGCGGACTGCATGGCGGAGGTGTCGCCGATCGCGGTGATCACGTACGGCGGGCTGTAGGTGCGACCGTTGAGCAACAGGGTGTTGCCGACGCACTGCGGCGCCGACGTCGTGATGATCCGCTGGTCCTGCATCTGGATGCCCTCGGCCCCGGCGCTCCACAGCGCGTTCAGCACGGCCTCGATGTCCTGCTGGTGCACCACCAGGTCATCGGCGGACGCATCGCCGGGGAAGCGGCCCGCGGCGTCGCGCTGGGCGTCGGTCAGGGTGACGACGACGCCGGGCCCGTGCAGGGCCACCAGCCCGGCGTCGGCGGCCAGTGCGTCGGCTCGCGAGGTCATCGCCGCCAGGGCCGCCGCGGCGGTGGGAGTGCCGCCGTGATGATTGTCGACGTCGTTGGTGAGCGTCTCGCGCTCGGCCGACAGCCGATCGACCGAGGCCTGCGCCTCGCGCACCAGGTCGACCAGGCGGGGTGCGTCACTGCGGCGAATCTCGTTGCCTCCGGACACCGTGTGGGTGGTGGCCAGGAGCAAGCCCGCGCAGAGGCAGACGATGGGTACGCCGTAGCGCCACGGAGAACGGCCTGCGGCAGCCATCGTTTCTCCCGTCTTCGGAGTGCTGCGTTACGCTCTGGGATGCAGCGGTTACATCCTTGCACCCACAACGTCAGATCGTCCCCCCGCAGCTAACTGTTCGAAGGTGTTCATGCCCAAGTCCAAGGTCCGCAAGAAGAACGACTTCACGATCAGCCCGGTCAGCCGGACGCCGGTCAAGGTGAAGGCCGGTCCGTCGAGCGTCTGGTTCGTCGTCCTCTTCGTCGGATTGATGCTGTTCGGCTTGATCTGGCTGCTGGTGTTCCAACTCGCTGCGACCAACCCCGTCGACGCGCCCAGCTTCCTGACGTGGATGGCCAAGCTGGCCCAGTGGAACTACGCCATCGCGTTTGCCTCCATGATTACCGGGTTGTTGCTCACCATGCGGTGGCGATGACCGTTTCGCGCCGTGGAAACGCGCCCAAGTCGTTCGGCCGCGTTTCGTTGCTCGCAACCTCCGCGTCACCCAATCACACCGATGTGATTCATCCCCATTGGGGATAGCACTCGTGGATAACCCGATAGTCCGCGGACAAACGGTGCAAGGCAGCTGTGCAGCAAACTGAATGGGGCCCGCCCACCGCGGGCATCGCCGCGTGTGGATTCGTCGGCTTCGTGATGGCCGTCGCTGCTGTGACCGTGGTCACAGACGT
The DNA here is from genome assembly GCF_010729665.1 of Mycolicibacterium madagascariense. Taxonomy (NCBI): domain Bacteria; kingdom Bacillati; phylum Actinomycetota; class Actinomycetes; order Mycobacteriales; family Mycobacteriaceae; genus Mycobacterium; species Mycolicibacterium madagascariense. The sequence continues at coordinate 5,665,387 of NZ_AP022610.1, forward strand.
TCCGGGACGGTTCCTTGCCGGCGTTGCCGCAGTGGGTCTCTTGGCGTTTGCAACGATGTCGTGGCGCGCGCGTCCCAAGCTGGCAATCACCGGCGACGGCGTGGTGGTTCGCGGGTGGTTCGGCACGCAGGTGTTGGGCCGTCAGAACCTGGCGAAGGTGCGCATCACCGAGTTCCGCCGGATCGGCCGCAAGGTGCGGCTGCTCGAGATCGACACCGCGCCGGATGATCGGCTGCTGGTCTTCACCCGGTGGGATCTTGGGACCGACCCCCTGCACGTCCTCGACGCCCTCACCGAGGCCGGGTACGCGGGCAACTAACCCCAGACAGCGAGGTGCCCCGCGAGCCGGGCCCGCGGGGCACGTCGGTGAACGCTAGGAGATGGTGATCGAGTCGATGACGACCGGCTCCGTCGGACGGTCCTGGCCGTCGGTCGGGGTGTTGCCGATCTCGTCGACGACCTTCTGCGACTCGGGGTCGACGACCTCACCGAAGATCGTGTGCCGACGATTCAGGTGCGGCGTCTTGCCCACGGTGATGAAGAACTGCGAGCCGTTCGTGCCCGGACCGGCGTTGGCCATGGCCAGCAGGTAGGGCTTGTCGAAGACCAGCTCGGGGTGGAACTCGTCGGCGAACTGGTAGCCGGGGCCGCCGCGGCCGGTGCCCGTCGGGTCGCCGCCCTGCAGCATGAAGCCGCTGATGACCCGGTGGAACACCGCGCCGTCGTAAAACGGACCCTCGGTGCCGCCGGAGGCATTCTCGGTGCTGTAGTCCTTGGTGCCCTGAGCCAGGCCGACGAAGTTCGCGACGGTCTTGGGCGCATGGTTTCCGAAGAGCGCGATCTTGATGTCACCGCGGTTGGTGTGCAGGGTCGCGGTTGCTGTCTGTATGGGACTGGTCACGGGATGCCAGTGTGCCATTTCGTCTTTCGGCGCCGGGTTCCGGCCCCCCTCCGGCGGGCACCGAATAGGGTGGGCGCCGGACATCCCCCGGCAGAGAGGCTGGACCATGAGCACGACGACGAAAGTCGCCCGCCTGACCCCGGCGGCGCGCATCGCCCGCGGTCTGAAGTACACGACGGTGGGTCCGGTGGACGTCACCAGGGGAGCGCTCGGCATCGGCGTCAACTCGACGCGGGCCTCGGCGTCCTGGGCGGTCAACCGGTACCGGCTCAACCGGTTGAAGGCTCAGGTGAAGCAGGAGCTCGCCGCCGCCCAGTCGACGATCGCCCACGAACTGTCGGCGGCCCAGGACGTGGTGGCTAATCTCCCGCAGTCGATCCACGTCGGGAAGGCGAAGCGACGGCGGCCGAGGCCGCTGGTGCTGGCGGGAGCCGCGGTGGCCGTACTCTCCGTCGGCGCGGTGTCGTTCTCGATCATCAGGCGTTCGACCCAACCCGAGCCGTCGTCGCTGCCGCCCAGTGTCGACGTCACCCCAGCACCGTGAGATCGATTGCGCGGCAACGTTTTTGACGGGCGGGGAGTGGAGCCTAGGGGATTCGAACCCCTGACATCTGCCTTGCAAAGGCAGCGCTCTACCAACTGAGCTAAGGCCCCTCGGCGGCCACGTGCCACACCTCGACGCGGTTGCGCGACCTGAGGATCATCGCGACCGCGGCGACGATTGCGAGCACCACGAAGACCTTCACAGTGCACCCTTCTCGTCAAGGCGAACCGTGGGCCTGGGAGGACTCGAACCTCCGACCTCTTCGTTATCAGCGAAGCGCTCTAACCACCTGAGCTACAGGCCCGTACACACGTACGGCCGAGGGACGAGATTACCGCAGTCCCCGCCATGGCCCAAAACGGCCGCCGATCAGTCCCTGTCCGCCAGGGTGACCTCGATGCCGCCCACCAGATCGGTCGTCAGGTTGTAGATGAACGCCCCACAGGTCGCCATCGCCGTGAGCAGCACGATGTTGACCAACCCGATGAGGGCCGCGCCCCCAAAGATCGTTCCGCTGGAGACCAATTCACCGCCGCTGCCGCCACCGCTGGTCAACAGGTCACCGACGTTGCTGTTCAGCTTGCTCCACACGCCCATGCCGCCGAGCACCAGGTAAAGGAACGCGACGGCGATCATCCACACGAAGAACAGCGAGACGCTGAGCACCAGGGAGACCTTCAGCACGCTCCACGGATCCAACCGACGGATCTGCATGCTGGCGCGCACCGGCCCCTGCGAGCGGTTCGCCGCCGACGCCCGGGTGGCGGTCGTCGTCCGCGTGACGGGCTCTCCACCGGGCCGCTCGGCGGCCGGCTTGCGCGCCGATCGCGGTGCGGGACCGGAGAGGTCGGGGAGCTCGCTGGCGTAGGTGTCCGGACGTCCGGACTCCGGCCGCTCGACGCGGGTCGGCTGACCCGATTCGGACTCGCGGGCCGGTGCCGACTCACGGGGCGCCGACTCACGCGGGGCCGTCGCCTCGCGGGCCGGACCCGACGACGGACCCGCCGCGGGACCACCGGCGATGAAGCGGTTCAGTCGGGCATCGGGACCGGGGGAGGGACCGGGGGAGTGGCCGGCCACGGCGCCCGCTCGCGGACCCTCCTGCGGCCGTGGCCGCGCCGGACCCCGTTGCCACGGTGGCACGTCCCCCGACGACGACGGACCGTTCGGCCCGGCCTCGTGGGTGCCGTTCGAACCGTTGGCGCCACCGGTGCCCTCGGTGGCGCGCGGCGGTCCCGGCTCGTTGGGTGAACCCACCTACGGCTCCTTAGTTCGGGCCGGCTGCCGGAGGCAATCGGCGTGCCCACCTACGGGCATCACGTCGCGCTGGTCTCTGTCTCGTTCTCGGTGTCGTCGTCGGCGGCATCCTCGTCGGCATTGCGGGCGACGGCAATCAGTGTGTCGCCATCGCCGAGGTTCATCAAGCGCACACCCTTGGTTTGCCGCCCAGCCTTGCGCACCTGCCGCGCCGCGGTCCGGATGACGCCGCCGCTCGACGTGATGGCGTACAGCTCGGTGTCCTCGTCGACGATGAGGGCGCCGACCAGAGTGCCACGCCTGCGGTCGTACTGAATCGTCAGGATGCCCTTGCCGCCGCGACCCTGGGGCGTGTACTCCTCGATCGGCGTGCGCTTCGAGTAGCCACCCGACGTCGCGACCAGCAGATACGTACCCTCGCGGACGACGTTCAGCGACAGTAGCTGATCGTCCTCGTTGAACCGCATGCCCTGCACGCCGGAGGTAGCCCGGCCCATCGGCCGCAGGGCCTCGTCGGTCGCCGAGAAGCGAATCGACTGACCCTTCGCCGAGACGAGCAGCAGATCCTCGGTGGCCGCACAGAGCACCGCACCCACGAGTTCGTCGCCGTCGCGCAGGTTGACCGCCACGATGCCGCCGGAGCGGTTGGAGTCGAAGTCGGTCAGCTTGGACTTCTTGACCAAACCCTTCTTCGTGGCCAGCACAAGGTAGGGCGCGTCCTCGTAGCTCTTGATCCGGATGACCTGGGCGATGCGCTCCTCGGGCTGGAACGCGAGCAAGTTGGCGACGTGCTGCCCGCGCGCGGTCCGCGACGCCTCCGGCAGCTCGTAGGCCTTCGCCCGGTACACCCGGCCCTGCGTCGTGAAGAACAGGATCCAGTCGTGGGTCGAGCTGACGAAGAAGTGCTTGACGATGTCGTCCTGCTTGAGACCCGCGCCCTGCACGCCCTTGCCGCCGCGCTTCTGGCTGCGGTACAGGTCGGACTTGGTGCGCTTGGCGTAGCCGGTCTCGGTGATCGTCACGACGACCTCTTCGCGGGCGATGAGGTCCTCGTCGGCGACGTCGCCGTCGGCCGGGATGATCCGCGTGCGCCGGTCGTCGCCGTACTTCTCGACGAGTTCTGCGAGTTCATCGCGCACGATCGCACGCTGACGCTCCGGCTTGGCCAGGATGTCCTCGAGGTCGGCGATCTCCGCCTCGATCTTGGCCAGGTCGTCGACGATGCGCTGGCGTTCCAGGGCGGCCAGGCGGCGCAGCTGCATGTCGAGGATCGCCTGCGCCTGGATCTCGTCGACGTCGAGCAATTCGATCAGGCCGGTCCTGGCCACGTCGACGTTGGCCGACGCCCGGATGAGGGCGATGACCTCGTCGAGCGCGTCGAGCGCCTTGACCAGGCCGCGCAGGATGTGGGCGCGTTCGTTGGCCTTGCGCAACCGGTAGATCGTGCGCCGGACGATGACGTCCAACTGGTGCACCACGTAGTACCGGATGAGCTGGTCGAGCCGCAGCGTGCGCGGCACGCCGTCGACGATCGCCAACATGTTGGCGCCGAAGCTCGTCTGCAGCTGCGTGTGCTTGTAGAGGTTGTTCAGCACCACCTTCGCGACGGCGTCGCGCTTGACCTCCACCACGATGCGCAGGCCCACGCGGTCACTGCTCTGGTCCTCGATGTTGGAGATGCCGGCGAGCTTGGCATCGCGCACCTGGTCGGCGATCGAGGTGATGAAGTTGTCGTGGTTGACCTGGTACGGCAGCTCGGTGATGACCAGCAGGGTGCGGCCCTTGGAGTCCTCCTCGACCTCCACGACGCCCCGCATCCGGATCGAGCCGCGGCCCGTCGTGTAGGCGTCGTGAATGCCCTGCGAGCCGACGATCAATCCGTAGGTGGGGAAGTCGGGCCCCTTGACCCGCTCGGTGACCGCGGCCAGCGTCGCCTCTTCGTCGGCCTCGTGGTTCTCGAGGCACCAGAACACCGCCTCGGCCAGCTCGCGGAGGTTGTGCGGCGGCATGTTGGTGGCCATGCCGACCGCGATGCCGCCCGAACCGTTGGCCAGCAGGTTGGGGAACCGGCTGGGCAGGACCGTCGGTTCCTGTACCCGGCCGTCGTAGTTCGGGATGAAATCGACTGTCTCCTCGTCGATTTCGCGCAGCATCTCCATCGCCAACGGCGTGAGACGCGCCTCGGTGTACCTCATGGCGGCTGGCGGATCGTTGCCCGGCGAACCGAAGTTGCCCTGACCGTCGACCAATGGGTAGCGCAGCGACCACGGCTGGGCCATCCGGACGAGCGTGTCGTAGATCGACGAGTCACCGTGCGGGTGGTAGTTGCCCATCGTCTCGGCAACGGAGCGAGCGGATTTCGCGTGCCCGCGGTCCGGGCGGAACCCGGAGTCGTACATCGCGTAGAGCACGCGGCGGTGCACCGGCTTGAGGCCGTCCCGTACCTCGGGCAGTGCGCGGCCGACGATGACGCTCATCGCGTAATCGATGTAGCTGCGCTGCATCTCCTGCTGGATGTCGACCGGTTCGATGCGGTCGGTCGTCGCGCCGTCGTCGCCGCCGGGCGGCAGGGTGGTGTCAGTCATGGTGTCAGCCTTCGTCTTTGAGTGGCGGCGTTACACGTCGAGGAAGCGAACGTCTCTCGCATTGCGCGTGATGAAGCTGCGGCGGGCCTCGACGTCCTCGCCCATCAGGATCGAGAACAGCTCGTCGGCCGCCGCGGCGTCGTCGAGGGTGATGCGCCGCAGCACGCGCGCGCTGGGGTCCATCGTCGTCTCCCAGAGTTCCTTGGCGTCCATCTCGCCGAGACCCTTGTAGCGCTGAATGCCGTCCTCCGCGTTGATCTTTCGCCCCGCGGCCCGGCCCGCCTCGAGCAGTCCGTCGCGCTCGCGGTCGGAGTACGCGAACTCCGGCTCGCTGCGCTGCCACTTCAACTTGTACAGCGGCGGCTGGGCCAGGAAGACGTGACCGTTCTCGATGAGCGGCTTCATGAACCGGAACAGCAGCGTCAGCAGCAGCGTCGAGATGTGCTGACCGTCGACGTCGGCGTCGGCCATCAGCACGATCTTGTGGTAGCGCAGCTTCGCGATGTCGAACTCGTCGTGGATGCCGGTACCGAGCGCGGTGATGATCGCCTGCACTTCGGTGTTCTTCAGGACGCGGTCGATGCGGGCCTTCTCGACGTTGATGATCTTGCCGCGCAACGGAAGAATGGCCTGATACATCGAGTCGCGACCACTCTTGGCCGAGCCGCCGGCCGAATCACCCTCCACCACATACACTTCCGAGAGTCTCGGGTCGGTGGAGCGGCAGTCGGCGAGCTTGCCGGGCAGACCCCCGATGTCGGTTGCGCTCTTGCGGCGCACCAGTTCTCGCGCCTTGCGCGCCGCCATCCTGGCCTGCGCGGACTGCACCGCCTTGTTGACGACGGTCTTGGCCTCGGCGGGGTTGGCCTCGAACCAGTGCGTCATCTGCTCGTTGCAGATCTTCTGCACGAACGACTTGACCTCGGTGTTGCCCAGCTTGGTCTTCGTCTGGCCCTCGAACTGCGGCTCACTGACCTTGACCGAGATGACGGCGGCCAATCCTTCGCGGATGTCGTCACCGGTGAGGTTGGGGTCCTTCTCCTTGAGGAGCTTCTTGTCCTTGGCGTACTTGTTGACCACCGTGGTCAGCGCGCTGCGGAAGCCCTCTTCGTGGGTGCCGCCCTCGTGGGTGTTGATGGTGTTGGCGAACGTGTGCACCGATTCGGAGTAGCCGGCGTTCCACTGCATCGCGATCTCGACCTCGTGGCCGGGGCCCTTGCCGTCGAAGTCGATGATGCTCTGCTGGATGGGCGTCTTCGTCCGGTTGATGTGCTTGACGAAGTCGACCAGACCACCGGGGTAGTGGTAGGTGCGGTGCTTGACCTTGTGCGGGGCCTTGGCCTCGGCTTCCTTCTCGTCGGCCGACTTCGGCGCCTCCGCGGTGTCGCTCACGACTTCGTCGACCACCTCGTCGGCGGTCACGCGCTCGTCTGTGAGTTCGATCGTCAGCCCCTTGTTCAGGAACGCCATCTCCTGCAGGCGACGGGCAATGGTTTCGAAGTCGTAGTTCGTGGTCTCGAAGATGTCGGGGTCGGCCCAGAAGCGGATCGTGGTGCCCTTTTTAGTGGTCTTCTCGCCCTGGCGCAGGGTGCCGGGCACGGAGTGATCGTAGGTTTGAAACCACTCGAACCCATCGGTGCGAATGTCGGCTTCCAGGCGCGTGGACAGCGCATTCACGACCGACACACCCACGCCATGCAAGCCACCCGAGACGGTGTACGCCCCTTCCTCGAACTTGCCACCGGCGTGCAGAACGGTCATCACGACGTCGACGGTGGGGATGCCGGTGCTGTGCATCGCCACCGGAATGCCGCGCCCGTCGTCGGTGACCTCGACGCCGCCGTCCTCGAGGATGCGGACGTCCACCTTGGTGGCGAAGCCCGCCATCGCCTCATCGACCGCGTTGTCGACGACCTCCCACACCAGGTGGTGCAGACCGCGCTCACCCGTGGACCCGATGTACATGCCCGGACGTTTCCGCACCGCCTCGAGGCCCTCGAGAACCTTGATCGATTCTGCGCCATATGCGGTCTTGTCTGAGGCAGCCACAGTTAGCGCGTCTCCTTGGTATTTTCGAGGTGCGAAGAGCCATTGCCCTCGCGAGTCCAGACCAGTCTACCGTGATGCACTGTCAGCACTGATTCTGAGGCGGCGTTTCCGCGCTCCTAATCGAGCCGTGCACGGTTTTTCTCGACGTCCCGTGCGTCCCGACGACCGAATACGCACCTACACGTGTTGTCGGCGCTCTGAGAACCGGCTGTTTCTGGTCATCCGTAGGTATCCCGGGGGCCTCGTCCCGGCACGTTGTACTTGCCCTTGCGCCAGGTGGGTCCGGCGGGGCCGACGATCTTCAGGCTGGTGACGACGCCGTCGCCGACCGCCGCGGCGATCTTGGCCAGCAGTTGCGCCTGCACCATCCGCAGCTGGGTGGCCCACGCGGTCGACTCGGCCACGACCGTCAGCACGCCGTCGCGCAGGACTGTCGGATCGGCGTGCTCGGCGATCTGCTCACCGACGACGGCCGCCCACTGGCCGAACACCGAGCCCTCCGCCACGCGTGCGGACCACCCCCGGCTCTTGGCGAGCTCGGAGGTCGCCGCGGCCAACGTCTGGGGATCACGCGAATCCGGACCGGGTCCCGACCATCGCCGCCGGAAGCCGCGTGTCGGGGTGGCGTTCGTCGAGGACGTGCGACCCCTCCCGACGTCCTTGCCCTGGCTCTTCGCCGCGCCCGGGCCTCCTCGAGGGCGCGGCGCACCAGGTCCATCCCCTTCAGATGGGCCAGCGCATCGGGCGGTCCCAACGGCTCGTCGTCGCTGCGGTCCGTCATGGAATCACCTCCGACACTCGACCGGAATCCTCGTCGCGCATGCCGATGCGCATCCGCCGAGCATCCCAGTCCTGCGGGATGTCCTCGGCCACCGCGGCGGTCACCAACACCTGCTCGGCCGACGCGGCCACCTCGACCAACGCCCGCCGCCTGGCGTTGTCCAATTCGGCGAACACGTCGTCGAGCAGCAGCACCGGGTCCGAGCCCTCGGATCGCAGCAATTCGTAGGCCGCGAGTCTCAGCGACAACGCCATCGACCACGACTCGCCGTGGCTGGCGAAACCCTTCGCGGGCTGATCCCCAAGCCGCAGTTCGAGGTCGTCGCGGTGCGGACCGACGAGACAGACTCCCCGTTCCAGTTCGGCCGAGCGCCGGCGCGCCAACTCGTCGAGCAGCGCCACCTCGAACACCTCCTGATTCGCCGCGCCCGTCGAGGCCTCGGCCTCGACCGCCTCCACCGCACTGCGGTAGCGCACCGACGCCGGACGCGACGCCGGCGCCAGCAGCTGGTAGGCCTTCTCGATCTCGGGGGCCAGCAGCGTGACCAGCGCAACCCTCGCCGCGATCAGCTTGGCACCGTGGGACGCCAGGTGCCCGTCCCAGACGTCGAGGGTCTCCAACGCGCCCGCATCGCCCCGATACCGCGCGCCCGCAGCACTCTTCAGCAGCGCCGTCCGTTGGCGCAGCACCTTCTCGTAGTCGGCGCGCACCCCGGCCACCGACGGCCGCCGGGTCGTGGCGAGCTCGTCGAGGTACCGGCGCCGCTCCCCAGGATCCCCACGCACCAGCGCCAGGTCCTCCGGTGCGAAGAGCACCGCCCGCAACGCCCCCAGGATCTCGCGGGCGCTGCGCACCGGCGACCGGTTCAACCGCGCCTTGTTGGCGCGGCCTGCGGTGATCTCCAGGTCGATTGCCAACTCACGACCGTCGTTGACCACGATCGAGGACACGATCGCGCGCTCGGCGCCCGCCCGGATCAGCGGGGCGTCCGACCCCACCCGGTGTGACCCCAGCGTCGACGAATACCACAGCGCCTCAACGATGTTCGTCTTTCCAAAGCCGTTGGGTCCGACGAACACGGTGCGCCCGGGCACCAGCTCCAACTCGAGGTGCGACCACGAGCGGAAGTCGGTCAGCGCGACGTGACGGACGTACACCTAGCCCGACTCGCTGATCCTCTTCACCGCGTGGCCACCGAACTGGTTCCGCAGTGCCGCGACGGCCTTCATCGTCGGCGAATCATCTTGTCGCGAAAGGAATCTCGCGAACAACGACGCGGCGATGGCGGGCACCGGCACGCGCAGGCGAATGGCCTCCTCGACCGTCCACCGACCCTCACCCGAATCGTCGGTGTACCCGCGGATCTCGGCGAGCTGGGGATCTTCCTTGAGGGCCTTGGCCAGGAGCGTCTGCAGCCAGGACCGCACGACGGTGCCGTTGGTCCAGGCCTGGTAGACCTCCTGCGGACTCTTGATGAGGTCCTCGGCGGCCAACATCTCGTATCCCTCGCCGTAGGCCGTCATCATGGCGTACTCGACACCGTTGTGAACCATCTTGGCGAAGTGCCCGGCACCGACGGGACCGGCGTGGACGAAGCCGTCCTCCCGAGGTCCCGCCGGCCGCAGCGTGTCGAAGATCGGCATGACCTTCTCGACGTCCTCGTCGCTGCCGCCGACCATCAACCCGTAGCCCTCGGTCAAGCCCCAGATGCCACCGGACACCCCGGCATCGATGAAGCCGATCTTCTTCTCCGCCAACAGGGCAGCGTGCGGTTGATCCTCGGTGTAGCGCGAGTTGCCACCGTCGATCACCAGGTCGCCTTCACTCAGCACCTCGGACAATCCGACGATGGTCTCGTTGGTGATGTCGCCGGAGGGCACCATGACCCACACCGCGCGGGGCGCGGTCAGCGCCTTGGCGAGCCCGGCGAGGTCCGGAACGTCGCTGACCTCGGGGCGGGGGTCGTACCCGATGACCTCGTGACCGCCCTTGCGGAGCCGGTCACGCATGTTGAAGCCCATCTTTCCGAGACCGACCAGGCCGAGTTGCATGTGCGCCTCTTTCGTGGCGATAGGGCCGGTCAGCCCGGAAGCCGCACCGGCATCAACAAATACACGTAGTCGGTTTGCCCAGCCGGGAACGGACCGGTCGCACCGACGTGCGCATCACCATCATCACCCGCCGGCCGCAACACTGCGGGACGGCTGGATGTCGTGAAGCCGAACGTCACCTTTGACGAGTGCAGCGAACCCAGGCCGTCGGTCAGGTACGTCGGGTTGAAGGCGATGGTCAGCGGGTCGCCGGAGAATTCGACGGGCAGATCCTCCTCAGCCCGGCCGACGGCGTCCTCACCGCCGGCGGTCAACCGTAGCGAATCGTCGCTGAACTCCATCCTGACCTGGGCGCCGCGGTCGGCCACCAGCGCCACGCGCTTGATGGCCTCGGTCAGCTCCGCGACGCCGACCGTGGCGACGGCGGTGTGTTCGGCGGGCAACAGCTGCCGGAACTTCGGGAATTCCGCGTCGAGCAGTCGGCTGGTGGTGCGCTTGCCGTTGCTGCGGATGCCGAGCAGTCCGTCCTTGCCGACGGCGGCCCCCGCGCCGAGCGACAGGTGGACGTCGGTGCCGTCGGTCCCCGCGCGCGCGGCCTCGGCCAGCGTCTTGGCGGGTACCAGGATGGCGGCCTCGATGTCGGCCGCGCTCGTCGACCAGGTCAGCTCGCGAACCGCGAGACGGAAGCGGTCGGTGGCGGCCAGCACGACCTTCTCACCCGAGATCTCGACCCGGATGCCGGTCAGCATCGGCAGCGTGTCGTCACGCCCGGCGGCGACGGCGACCTGGCTGATGGCCTGGCCGAACAGATCGGAGGCGACGACACCGGTCTCCTCGGGCAGCGCCGGCAGCGTCGGGTAGTCCTCGACGGCCATCGTCGGCAGGGAGAACCGGGCGCTGCCGCAGCTGAGCGAGACACGGGTGCCCTCGACGCTGACGTCGACGGGCTTGGCAGGCAGGGACTTCGTGATGTCGGAGAGCAGCCGTCCCGAGACGAGAACGCTTCCGGGAGTGGCGATTTCAGCCGCCACCCGGACCTCGGCCGACACCTCGTAGTCGTAACCGGAGATGGTCAGACCCTCGTCGGAACCGGTGAGCAGCACCCCGGAGAGCACCGGCACCGTCGGCCGGGTCGGCAGGATGCGCGCCACCCACGCCACCGCGTCGGCGAAGTCCTCCCGCACCAGGCGGAACTTCAGGTCGGTACCCATCGTCGTCGCCACGTCCATCGCGTCCCCTTCAGTGAAACCCGAGCTACAAGCACTAGCAGCGGATCTACGGGTGCCTTGCGGACATGTCACCACGCTGCGATTCGACGACCGTTCCGGTTGTCGAAGACCCACCGTAGAGCCTCCGCCTTCAAGTTGAAAGCTAATCCATCGGAGTGACAGACGCCCCGTGAGGTCCGCTCGACGAGCGACCCACAGGGCGCGCTCCCCAGGTCCTTCTCTTAGAAGAGAATCTAGAGATAGAGATGAGTAACAGTAATAGGTGCTGTGGATGCTGTTAGTGCACGCGGCGCCGCGCAGGTCGGGGGCGGTGCGGTCTCGTGGGGCACTCGTGGATCGTCGCGAGGCGCCGACGGCCGCCCTGTGGACGGCCTCGTGGTGTGTGCACCGATGCGGCCGCCGCCGCCGCTTCGTCCAGAACCTGTACACGAGTTGTCCACGAGACGGTCATGTGACTCGTGGTGCGAGAGGGTCAGAAGATTTTCGAAAATCGTTGGCGCAGGGGAGAACTCGACGGGTGTCTACCCGATGCGAGGGTGGGGAAGCGAGGGCTCAGCGCTTGGAGCGCTGGCGGATCCGCGTGGTGAGTTCCTTGACGTTGTCGAAGACCTCGCGCCGCTGAGCCATCTCGCCGCGGATCTTGCGCTCGGCGTACATCACCGTGGTGTGGTCGCGGCCGAACGAGTGACCGATCTTCGGCAGGGACAGATCGGTGAGCTCGCGGCACAGATACATGGCGATCTGGCGGGACTGTGCCAGCGCGCGGGTCTTGCCGGGGCCGCGGAGCTCTTCGATGGTCGTCTCGAAGTACTCGGCGGTCGCGGCCATGATGGTCGCGATGCTGATCTGCATCGTGCTGGCATCGGAGATCAGATCGCGCAGCACGATCTCGGCGAGCGACTTGTCGATGGCCGCCTTGTTGAGCGAGGCGAACGCAGTCACGCGAATCAGCGCGCCCTCGAGTTCGCGGATGTTGCGTTCGATGCTGCTGGCGATCAGTTCCAGGACGTCGTCGGGGACGTCGAGCCGATCCATCTGAGCCTTCTTGCGCAAGATGGCGATTCGCGTCTCGAGCTCGGGTGGCTGGACGTCGGTGATCAAGCCCCACTCGAACCTCGTCCGCAACCGGTCCTCGAGCGTCGCGAGCTGCTTGGGCGGCCGGTCGGACGAGATCACGATCTGCTTGTTCGCGTTGTGCAGGGTGTTGAAGGTGTGGAAGAACTCCTCCTGGATGCCTTCCTTGCCTTCGATGAACTGGATGTCGTCGACGAGCAGGACGTCGATGTCGCGATAGCTCCGCTTGAACGACGCCTTGCGGTCGTCGCGCAGGGAGTTGATGAAGTCGTTCGTGAACTCCTCGGTCGACACGTACTTCACGCGCATTCCCGGGAACAGCCGCTGGGCGTAGTTGCCCGCCGCGTGCAGCAGGTGGGTCTTGCCCAGACCGGACTCGCCCCAGATGAACAAGGGGTTGTAGGCGCGGGCCGGCGCCTCGGCGATCGCGAGCGTCGCGGCGTGGGCGAACCGGTTGGACGCCCCGATGACGAAGGTGTCGAACGTGTAGCGGCGGTTGAGGCTGACGTCGTTGGACGGCGGATTCTGCGGCCGGTTGGTGAAGTAACTCGGCCAGCTCTCCTCCGCGCTGGCGAGTGCTTCCTCGTCGTCGTCGACCTCGTCCGGATCGGGCAGGCCGTCCAGCGGGAGCTCGGTGCCGGCATCGGGTGCCGGGGTCTCGATGCGGACCCCGAGTTCCACGCGCTGGCCGAGGCGGCGGCTGAGACTCGAGATGATCGGCTCGCGGAGGTGACGCTCGATCTCGTTCTGGACGAACGGTGTCGGAACCGACAGCAGGGCAAACCCCTCGGCGATGACCAGCGGCTTCACCAGCTTGAGCCAGGCCCTTTGCTGTGGGGTGAGGTTGGGGATCGCGGCGCCGGTCGCCGAGTCCGAGCCGAAGTCACCGTTGAGCTCCGTCACGACGTCGTTCCAGATGGCGACGAACGGGGGGTCGGGGTCTGCTGTCAACGGAGACGTCCCCCTCTTGGCCGGGCGTGTTGGCCGAATGGACGAAAACCGGATGTCCACATGGTTATCCACAATTTGTGGATAACCGACACCGGTCGTCGTGTCGTGCGTTCTGGCAGGACAGCCAGGCTCCCGGGGCACGTCACTAGGCCCGACCGGGTGGTCGAGGGCGTCGTGGGCTCGCGGTCGCGCGACCGTCATTCGCTTGTGTCGTCTAGCGCCGTCTCGTCTGAAATGGCCTTGGCAGAAGCTAACAGGTTTATTGCCGGGTGCCAACAGTTCGGGAACATTGACGGCGTCTCCCAGGAAGCTTCTGGCAAGCACCGTGCTGGGTGGTGACGGTGTGAAGAATGTGGCGGTAGCTGGAGCCGGAGAAGGCGGTTTGACCTAGGGAAATCTCGTCAGTACCCTCGAACAGTCGCCCGAACGTGGCGGCACGGCTGCGACCCGGATCCTCGGGTTCACGCGCCGGGGCTAGCAAGCGAGACGAACAGAAGCGTACGTACTGCGGCTGCTTCCACGCGCACATGGAGCTCATGTGCGACGGAGCGGGCGCGACCGTCACAGAGGAGAAGCAGCCGTGGCCAAGGGCAAGCGGACATTTCAGCCGAACAACCGGCGCCGGGCTCGCGTGCACGGCTTCCGGTTGCGGATGCGCACCCGCGCCGGCCGCGCCATCGTGTCGGGTCGGCGCAGCAAGGGCCGTCGCTCGCTCACTGCATGATCCCGTGTGGGTCGTGAGCGGGGTGTAGGAGAGTGCTTCCGGCTCAGTACCGGATGACGCGGTCGACCGACTTCGGGCTGACCGTGAGTCGCGGCCTTCGCGCGGCCCAACCCGATCTCGTCGTTCACGCCCTCGTGTCGACCGGTGAGGAAACGACTCCGAAGATCGGGCTCGTCGTATCGAAGTCGGTCGGGTCGGCCGTGCAGCGCCATCGGGTATCCCGGATGCTGCGGCACGTGGCACGCGGGGTGATCGACGATCTGGGGCCAGGTGACAAAGTGGTGATCCGAGCACTCCCCGGCAGCAGGCACGCCATCTCCGCCAGGTTGGCGCAGGAACTGCACACCGCGCTGCAGCGCGTGAAGGCCAACGCCGGAGGCCGGGGATGACGCGCCGCGGGTGGCCGGCGTGGCCATCCGCGCCATCGAGCTGTACCGCACGATGATCTCGCCACTGCGTCCCGCCTCGTGCCGCTTCACCCCGACGTGCAGTCAGTACGCCGTCGACGCCCTGCGGGAGTACGGCGCGGTGCGGGGGAGTTGGCTGGCCCTGGTGCGGCTGGCCAAGTGCGGCCCATGGCACCGAGGCGGATGGGACCCGATTCCGGAACGGCACGAGATCGGATGTCGTCCGCGGACGGACTCCGGCGAAGCTGAGGACACCGCGACGCTGAGGAGCGATTCGTTTGTTTAATTGGTTCAGTCTCGACGTCATCTACTACCCGGTCTCCGCGATCATGTGGCTCTGGTACAAGGCGTTCGCCTTCGTGCTCGGCCCCGACAACTTCTTCGCGTGGGCACTGGCAGTGATGTTCCTCGTGTTCACGCTGCGGGCGATCCTCTACAAGCCCTTCGTTCGGCAGATCCGCACGACGCGGCAGATGCAGGAATTGCAGCCGCAGATCAAGGCGCTGCAGAAGAAGTACGGCAAGGATCGCCAGCGGATGGCGCTGGAGATGCAGAAGCTGCAGAAGGAACACGGCTTCAATCCGATCCTCGGCTGTCTGCCCATGCTGGCCCAGATCCCGGTGTTCATCGGGCTCTATCACGTGCTGAACTCATTCAACCGGACGCAGACCGGCTTCGGCCGACTGGGCCTGTCAGTCGAGCAGAACCGCGAACTGGGCAACTACATCTTCAGCGCCACCGACGTCGGACACTTCCTGGACGCCAACCTCTTCGGTGCCCCGCTCGGCGCGTCGATGATTCAGACGGTGGGACTGGGCGCCTTCGACGACTTCAACCGGGCGGCCGTCATTGCGGTCGGCGTACCGCTGATGATCATCGCGGGCATCGCGACGCACTTCAACAGCCGCGCCTCGGTGGCACGGCAGAGCGTCGAGGCCGCGGCCAATCCGCAGACCGCGATGATGAACAAGCTCGCGCTGTACGTGTTTCCCCTCGGCGTGGTCGTCGGTGGTCCGTTCCTCCCGATCGCGATCATCCTGTACTGGGTGTCGAACAACATCTGGACCTACGGCCAGCAGCACTACGTGTTCGGCAGGATCGAGAAGGAAGAGGAGCTGAAGAAGCAGGAGGACTTGGCGCGTCGTGCGTCGAATGCCCCGGCTCCCGGTTCCAAGCCCAAACGCAAGCGGCCCGCAGCCAACGGTGCGGCGCCGACCGTGCCCGCGCCCACCGAGCTGTCCGAGACGACGGGGCAGGAGACCGATCCGCTCGAGTCCGACGCGAAGACGCCCGTGTCGAAGCCGGTGTCGAACGCCGGTGGGAAGGCGACGCCCTCCAAGGCCGGCGCGGGCGCCAACCGTGCGCCGCGCCGAACGAACAACCGCCCGAAGAAGCGACGCCCCTAACTTTCACCCGATCGAGCTCGGGTCCCTGATGGCTGAGACAGCAAGGAAGTGAACGAACATGACTGATGCCGATACCACCGAACGTACGGACGTCGACGACGCCGCACCCGCGTCGGACAATCTCGAGGACCGTCTCGTCGCCGAGGGCGAGATCGCCGGTGACTATCTCGAGGAACTGCTCGATCTCCTGGACTTCGACGGGGACATCGACCTCGACGTCGAGGGTGATCGTGCGGTGGTGGCGATCGACGGCGGCAGCGATCTGGCCAAGCTCGTCGGTCGCAAGGGCGAGGTGCTCGATGCGCTGCAGGAGCTGACCCGGCTGGCCGTGCACCAGAAGACCGGCGAGCGCAGTCGCCTCATGTTGGACGTGGCGCATTGGCGGCGTGGCCGTCGAGACGAGCTGGCCGCTCTCGGTGACAAGGTGGCGCGGCGGGTGCTGGCGAGCGGCGAGCGTGAGGAGCTCACGCCGATGACGCCGTTCGAGCGCAAGATCGTGCACGACGCCGTGTCGGCTGTCGATGGCGTTCGCAGCGAGAGCGAGGGCGCCGAGCCGTCGCGCCGCGTCGTCGTCCTGCCGGCCTGACGTCTCTAGTTACAACGATGTAGTTCGTGTGGCCGGTGGCGTCGGAGTCGGAGGATGTTTCACGTGAAACATGGTGAAGCGCCGGCGGCGCCGCCGTCCGCTGCGGCAGTGTTCGGGGAATGCCTCGAGCTGGCAGAGCAGTATGCGGCCGTGTTGGCCGGCGCCGGCATCGAGCGTGGACTCATTGGTCCAGGGGAAGTCGATCGACTCTGGGAACGGCACATTCTGAATAGCACCGCGGTGGCCGAATTGCTGAACTCGGGGGAGCGCGTCGCAGACGTCGGCAGTGGCGCGGGATTGCCGGGCATTCCCTTGCGGCTGGCGCGGGCCGACGTCGCGGTCACCTTGGTCGAGCCGCTCCTGAGGCGGGCGGAGTTTCTCAGCGAGGTCGTCGAGCTGCTCGGTATTCCTGTGACGGTAATCCGCGGGCGAGCGGAGGAGCGGGCCGTGCGTGATGCGGCGGGTCACATCGACGTCGTCACGTCGCGGGCTGTCGCGTCTCTCGACAAGCTGTCGCGCTGGTGCTTGCCCCTCCTCGAACCGGGGGGTCGGATGCTGGCGATGAAGGGTGAGCGGGCGGCGGCCGAGATCGCCGAGCACCGCCGCGTGATGAGCTCATTGGGTGCCACCGACGTGAAGGTGATGGAATGTGGCGTGAACTATTTGACTCCACCCGTGACCGTGGTCGTAGCGGTGCGGGGGAGTCGTTCGGGAGCCGGTCGTCGGGGGTCACGCATACCCCCGGCGCCTCGGTCGCAGAGCCAGGAGCGACGACCACCACGGCCCCAGGGTCGACGAGGAGGACCAGTGACACGACCGCCGAGTGGCGACGGCGGCACTTCGTCGCCGGCTAGCCCGCCCGATGTTTCACGTGAAACATGGCGCCCTCCTGTCGACGTGGAATGGAAGGACCAGACGGTCGGCGATACGCCCATTGGGGCCGAGGCCGAGCGCGCCGTCCGTGTCCTCCACGGCGCCAAGGGTCGGCAGCTGCCGCGGCCCCCACGCCAACGGGTGTTCACGATCGCGAACCAGAAGGGCGGCGTCGGCAAGACCACGACCGCTGTCAACGTCGCCGCGGCGCTCGCGCTGCAGGGGCTGAAGACTCTGGTGATCGATCTCGACCCGCAGGGCAATGCGAGCACCGCGCTGGGCATCGAGCATCGCCCCGGCACACCGTCGTCGTACGAGGTGCTGATCGGTGAGATCCCCGTGAAGGACGCGCTGCAGCAGAGCGCGTACAGCGAACGCCTCTACTGCGTGCCCGCGACGATCGATCTGGCGGGCGCCGAGATCGAACTCGTCAGCATGGTGGCCCGGGAGGGCCGACTGCGCAATGCGCTCGCGACGCTCGAGGAGTACGACTTCGACTATGTCTTCATCGACTGCCCGCCCTCCCTTGGCCTGCTGACGATCAACGCGCTCGTCGCCACGCCCGAGGTGCTGATCCCGATCCAGTGCGAGTACTACGCACTCGAGGGCGTCGGTCAGTTGCTCCGCAACATCGAGATGGTCAAGTCGCACCTCAATCCTCTGCTGGACGTCACGACCGTCGTGCTCACGATGTACGACGGACGGACCAAGCTGGCCGACCAGGTGGCCGACGACGTCCGGTCGCACTTCGGGGCCAAGGTGCTCCGGACCGTCATCCCGCGCAGCGTCAAGGTCTCCGAGGCGCCGGGCTATGGCATGACGATCCTCGAATACGATCCGGGATCGCGCGGTGCGATGAGCTATCTCGACGCCAGCCGTGAGATCGCCGAACGTGCCCACACCACGGGGAAGGAACCACGATGACGCCGCCTCCCAAGCGAACCGGCCTCGGACGTGGATTGGCGTCCCTGATCCCGACCGGCCCCAGCGACAGCGAGCTGAGCCCGGCGATGGGCGCGGCCGCGGCCGACGTGATGTACGGCAGCGCGCCGACCGCCACGGTCGAGCCCGTCGATGACGTGGGTGCGGTGTACCGCGAGATCGATCCGTCGCTGATCGAACCCAACCCGAAGCAGCCGCGCCAGGTGTTCGACGGTGACGCCCTCGCCGAACTGGTGCACTCGATCCGTGAGTTCGGACTGATGCAGCCGATCGTCGTGCGGGCGCTGAAGCCGGCCGACGGCGGTCCTCGGTACCAACTGGTGATGGGGGAGCGGCGCTGGCGCGCGGCCCAGGAGGCCGGTCTCGCCGCCATCCCGGCCATCGTGCGCGAGACCGCCGACGACAGCATGCTGCGGGACGCGCTGCTGGAGAACATCCATCGCGCACAGTTGAACCCGTTGGAAGAGGCGGCGGCGTATCAACAGCTGCTCGACGAATTCGGCGTCACCCACGACGAGCTCGCGGTGCGAATCGGTCGGTCGCGCCCGGTGATCAGCAACATGATTCGGCTGCTGCGGCTGCCGATCGCGGTGCAGCGCCGGGTGGCGGCGGGCGTCTTGTCCGCCGGCCACGCCCGGGCGTTGCTCGCCCTCGAGGGTGGTGCGGAGAAGCAGGAGGAGTTGGCCGCCCGCATCGTCGCCGAGGGCCTTTCGGTTCGGGCGACGGAGGAGGCGGTGACGCTGGCGAACCGGGATGGCGTCCCTGACGCCCCACCGGCGCCGCGGCGCAAGCCGATCCAGATGCCGGGGCTGCAGGACGTTGCTGAGAAGCTGTCGTCGGCGTTCGATACCAGGGTCACCGTGAGTCTAGGCAAACGCAAGGGCAAGATCGTCGTGGAGTTCGGCTCGGTCGACGACCTTCAGCGCATAGTCGACCTAATGAACGCGTCGGAGGCATGACCGGTCACACGGCGTAATTACGTCACTGTGACACCAGCCCGCCGTCGTCGGCCCTCGAAGGAGCTAAACCCTTGCGCAGCAACGTGATTCGCATGTCTCCGGACTCGGAGCCAGCACGCCGTGCCGTGACCCTGCGTCGGCGGCCGGCACGAGCGGACTGGGCGGTCTAGTGTCCGCCCGCATCACTCCGCTGCGACTCGAAGCCTTCGAGCAGTTGCCCAAGCACGCTCGGCGCTGTGTCTTCTGGGAGGTCGACCCGGCCACCCTGCAGCGCGGAGATCACCTCGCCGACCCGGAGTTCGAAAAGGAAGCCTGGCTCTCGATGGTGATGCTCGAGTGGGGTTCCTGCGGACAGCTCGCCGTCCCATGCGAACCCGAGGAGGCCGACTTCACCGCATCGGCGTCCAGTGGCGACGACCCGTGTCTGGGCTACGCGTTCTATGCGCCGCCGCGCGCGGTGCCACGAGCGGGCCTCTTCCCGACCGGACCCGTGAGTGCCGACGCCGTCTTGTTGACGACGGTGGGCGTCGAGTCGGGGGAGGACGGCGACGGGCTCACCCGGGCTTTGATGGCTGCGGTCGTCGGGGACCTGGTGCGACGAGGCGTCCGCGCCCTCGAGTCCTACGGCAGGACGCCCGACGCAGCGGAACTGTCTGACCCACAACGGGTTTCGCCGGACCTGCGCCCCGCGGTCGCGGTCCTCGGCGACTGTTCGGTGGAGCAGTGCGTGACCGACGCGGAGTTCCTCGCCGACGTCGGCTTCGAGGTCGTCGCGCCGCATCGGTACTTCCCGCGGATGCGGCTCGAACTCGAGCAGGGGCTGGGATGGAAGGCCGACGTCGAAGCAGCGCTGGAGCGACTCCTGGTGAGCGCCGAGCTGAAGCAGCCCGTCGGAGCCGGCGCGAGCCTGCGCGCGTGACTCAGCTCTGGGCGGCGCGCTGCTGTTCGACCGACCGCTCGTGGGCGAGCAGTTCGGCGAAGGTGAACGTGCCCGTCGGACGATCGTTCTTGCCCAGCAGATAGAGCCGTTTGACGGCCGCGAGTATGCCCTCGGACAACGCGTCACGCACCTGCCCGGACACCAGCAGATCCCGGTCGTGCGCATTGGTGATGTAGCCGACGTCGATCTGCACGGTGGGCATGCGCGTCAGGCGCAGCAGATCCCACGTGCGGCCGTGCGTGCGGCAGTCGCGTAATCCCGTGCGCGCCACCAACTCTCGCTGCACGAAGTCCGCGAGGTTGCGGCCGATGGTCGACACCGAGCCGTGCGAATTGCCGAAGTGGAACGATGCGACGCCGTTGGCGGGGGAGCCGGGCAGGGCGGCGCAGCGCAGGCTGATCATCAGATCGGCGCCCACGGTGTTCGCCGTCGCGGCGCGCTCGGCGTCGGAGGGACTGCGACCGACAGGCCGGGACAGGAAGGTCTCCATGCCGATCGCCGTCATCCGGCCTTCGAGGCGACTCGCGAGGTCCCACAGGATGTCGGCTTCGCTGATGGGTCCGTCGGGACCGTTCATGATGGGCCCGTGGTCGTCGCCACCGCGGCCCGGATCGATGATGATGCGCTTGCCCGACAGCCGCGGCCCGGAGCGGCGGACCAACTCCTCGCGGATCGCGTGCAGCGAGCCACCCGTCACGCGGGAGCCGAGGAAGTACAGCGAGCGCAGCGTCTCCGGACCGCAGATGCCGTCCGGGTACAAGCCGTACTCGCGCTGATAGGACATCAGACCGTTGTGGGTCTGCAAACCGAAGTGGCCGTCGACGAGGCCGGTGTAGAACCCGAGGTCCTGCAACCGGGCCTGCAGCGTCGCGACGTCGTCGCCGTACATCGGCGCGCCGAACTGGTGCGCGAGTGTCCGTGCCCCCAGCCGGTAGGACGCCTCCTTCAGCGCGCGGTACGTGGCCTCTCCGACCACGCCGTCGACCAGCAACCCCCGGTGCTGCTGGAAGGCGCGGACCGCGTGATCCAGGTCGTCGTCGAAGGCATCGAAGGCCACGTGCTTGCCCGTGGTGAGGTCCGCGTCGGAGTTGTCGAGCAGCCCCAACGCCGCCAATGCCGCCCGAATCTCGGCCACGGGGATTCCCCGATCGCCGCGGCGCAGACTAGACATGAACAGAATTGTCGCAGACAGAACCGGTAATTCTGAAACCTCCAGGCCAGTCGGGAAACCACGGCTGCCGTTGCCGGAGGCCGATCAGACGACGTCGGACAGCTCGCGCAGCAGCGGCCTTGCCCTTCGTGCCGACGATGCGCTTGACCGGCTGACCATCCTTGAACAGGATCAACGTCGGTATCGACACCACCTGGAAGTCGCGGGCGGTGCCGGGGTTGGCGTCGACGTCCATCTTCGCGACGGTGAGTGCGCCAGCCTTCTCGTTGGCAATCTCCTCCAGCACCGGGGCGATCATCTTGCAGGGACCGCACCAGGTGGCCCAGAAGTCCACCAGCACGGGAGTGCTGCTGGACAGGACGTCGCTGGAGAACGAATCGTCGGTGACGGCGACGGTCGCGCTGGTGGTTTCACTCATGTCGGGCTCCTCGGGGTTAGGCGTCGGTGGCGTTGGTGGGGTTCAGCTCGGGGTCTTCGGTGTCGGCGAGCCAGCGCTCGGCGTCGATCGCCGCGGAACACCCGCTGCCCGCGGCGGTGATGGCCTGGCGGTACGTGTGGTCGACCAGGTCGCCGCAGGCGAAGACGCCGTCGACCGAGGTGCTGGTGGTGCGGCCCTTGACGGCGACGTACCCGTCGTCGTCCAAGTCGACCTTGCCCGCGACGAGGCTCGACCGGGGATCGTGACCGATGGCGACGAACACGCCCGTGACGGCGAGCTTCGACTCCTCACCGGTGACGGTGTCGCGCAGGCGCACGCCCGTGACCTTGGCTCGCCCTCCACCTCGGTGACCGCGGTGTTCAGCAGGAACGTGATCTTCGGGTTGGCCTTGGCGCGTTCGAGCATGATCTTCGACGCGCGGAACTCGTCGCGGCGGTGGATGAGCGTCACACTGCGGGCGAACCGGGTCAGGAAGGTGGCCTCCTCCATCGCGGAGTCGCCACCGCCGATCACGGCGATGTCCTGATCGCGGAAGAAGAATCCGTCACACGTGGCACACGTGCTGACGCCGGTGCCGATGCGCTCCATCTCGCCGGGAACGCCGAGCTGACGGGCGGCCGCGCCCATGGCCAGGATGACCGCGCGTGCCCGGAACGTCTCGTCACCGACGGTCACCGTCTTGACGGGGCCGTCGAGCGAGACGTCGTCGACGTCCTCCATGCGCAGGTCGGCGCCGAACCGCAGCGCCTGCTCACGCATCTGCTCCATCAGTTCGGGGCCGGTGATGCCGTCCTTGAAACCCGGGTAGTTCTCCACCTCGGTGGTCGTCATGAGGGCGCCGCCGAATTGCACGCCCTCGAACACCAGCGGATGCAGCTGGGCACGCGCGGCGTACACGGCCGCCGTGTAACCAGCTGGGCCGGAACCGATGATGATCAGGTCGTGGACGGTGTTCGGTGAAGTCATTTCCGCCTTTCTGGGTACGCCTATAACACCAGCGTAAGCCCGGCTGTTCCGCGACGGCGCCTCGGACGCGTCACCGGCGGCCCCAGCGGCGCCACCGCCGGCGGCCCGGTGGCGGACACGAGCGCAGGGCGCGCTCGACGCGCGCGGTGACGTCCGGCGGGACGGCGTCGGCGGTCTCGGCGTCCGCGGCCAGGGCGGCCAGTTGCTGCGGCACCCGGTCCAGCGCGGCGAGGCGGTCGGCGACGTGTGGATCGGCAGCGGCACGGCTGCGCAGGCGGGCCGCGGTGCCCTCGTCGAGCAGACCGTCCCGCAGCGCGGACAGCAGTTCCCACGGGACCCGATCGCCGTCGTGATCGTCTGCCACGCTGTCCACCGAACGCGTCTCCTGCCGGGTCGAGCCGTCGCGCGTCAGTACACCATTGCGCTGCCCGTATCGGGAATTCCGCGGCTCGCCCGTTCGTTGGCTGAGGGGTAGCTGATAAGGCCCTCGGCCACCTTGACATCTCGCCGAACACGAACGAAGGCCCTCATGCGCAACATCCGTCGACTCCTCGTCACCGGCGCCTTCGCCGCCATGGCGAGTTCAGGTCTGATCGCGTTCGGAGCCGCCACCACGCCTGACTCCAGTCCCGTGGCGTGCGACCAGAACATCGTGCCGTACGACCCGTACCACCAGACGTGTGGCATTCCGAACCCGATCCCCGCCGTTCCCGGCGCCTCGCCGGGCGCGGGCACCATCATCGCGTGCCGCAACATCCCGGCTGCCTGTCGCAGGCGGTCAACGGGCCGCAGCTCGTCGCCGTGCCGCGCACCGACACCACGGTGCGGCAGAGTCGCTAGCGGGCCGTCGCGACGCCGTCGAAGGACGCCAGCGACTGGGCCAGCTGGCCCGGGCCCGCGAGCATCGACTCTTGACCGTGCCCTCGGGAATCCCGAGCAGGCGGGCGGTCTCCGCGATCGAGTAGCCCTGCATGTCGACCGCCACCACGACCGCGCGTTGATCGACGGGCAGCCGCAGCAGGGCGCGCTCGACGACGATCGCGGTGTCGACGCGCGCAGTCGGGTCCCCGATCCGGCAGTCGTCGTCCCCCAGCGGGAGCGCGGCGTGAGTCTTGTTGCGCCGCAAGCGGTCCAGACAACAGTTGACGACGATGCGGTACAGCCAGCTGCTCACCGACGCGTCGTGGCGGAAGGTCGGCGCCTTGCGGTGGGCGGCGAGCATCGCCTCCTGCAGGGCATCCGCGGCGTCCTCGGGATGGCGGCTGGTCACCTTCGCCAGCCGGTAGAGCTGCCGCTGGTGGCGGCCGAACAACTCCGCGAAGGCATGTCGATCCCCGGCGACGTGCGCGGCGAGCAACTCCGCATCGGTGCGGTCCCGACCGTCGTGCGACGCGAAAGTCCCCATGCCCGAACAGTAATGAACGCGCCACCCCTGCCCCGACACTTGTTGTGGGGCGCCTGACTCAGGAAGCGGCCTTCAGCGTGATCTCGGAGAGGGCGCTGACGCTCTTGCCGTTGACCGACCCCAGCGTGGTGATCCACACCAGCAGGTTGGAGACCGGCGTCGGGTTGTTGATCGTGATGGTGTTCGTGCCCGGTTTCATCGGCGTCGGGGGTGTCAGCTCGGTGGTCTCGTCGAGCGTCGCCGGCGTCGGTGACTGTGCCGAGCGAAGTTGAATCGACGTGCCGGTGCTGTTGAGGTTCAACGTCACCGACCCGATGGCCGTCGGCTGCGGCAGCTGCAGGACCAACCCGACCCCGTTCTTGAAGTTCGGGAACGGCACGGCGTCGCTGTAGATGTCGGTGGACCAGCTCGTCGCGGGATTGCCGTCGATCGCGTTGGCCGCGTCCGCGGGATTGTCGGCCTCACCGCCGGGCGAAGACCGTTGCGCGAACGGGTTTCACGATCGCCGTGCTCGGCGCACTGGCGCCGGTGCTGCTGCTCGTCGGTGCGTTGAGCCCCAGCTGGTCCTTGTCCAGCGGACCGCCGACGTCACTGAACACGCCCCGCAGCACCGTCGCCAGCACGACGAGGGCGACGACGAGGATGGCACCCGCCACCGCGGCGCCGATCAGGACGCCCTTGCGGCGCTTGGCCTTGGCCTCGGGGTCGTCGTCGGCGGCGTAGCGCGCACGGGGCGCCTCGGGCTGGTCGATCGGCGCGATCAACTCCGTGCGGTCGGCGACGGCGGTGGCTTGCTGCAGCAGGTTGAGCAACGTGGGCGCCGACCTGATGCCGCCGTTCTCCTGCACGGCCCGCACGGCCGCGGCCGAGATCTGGAACGGGATGGCGCGGTCCATGCTGCGCGGCTCCACCGGCTCGCCCGCGGGATCCCGATCGGCGGCCGCCATGCCGCTGCGCACGCCGGACTCCGGCAGGGGCCAGCGGTTGACCAGCAGCGCGTAGAGCGCCGCTCCGATGCCGCGAATGTCGTCCTCGGGCGTGGCGGTGGGCAGCGTCGCCGGGAAGGCGAGCGCGACGTCACCCTCGATGCTGACGCGGATCCTGCCCGGGTGGTCGATCGACAGCGCGACCCCCGCGCGGTGGGCGGCCTCCGCGGCGGCGGCCAGCGACTGGACCGCCCTGGCACCGCCGATCGCCGACGGCGCGGTCTCGGCCACCTCGGCCAGCGACCCGCCGCGAATCCACTCCGAGACCACCAGGCCGCCGGAGCCGGTGCGGGCGACGTCGAGCACGCGAGCCACGCCGGTCGAGTTGACCGAACTCAAACGCATTGTGCGCGAGGATCTCGGTCAGTTCCTCGTCGGGAAGCACGGCGTCGGGATCGATGAAGGTCAGAGCGACCTGACGGTCGAGCACCGTGTCCATCGCATGCCAGAACTGCAGGTGCGGAGGCCCGCCGTGAAACACCAGGAGGCGGTAGCGCCCGCCGGCGATGGTGGCGCCGGGAATGAGGTGGACCTCGTCGTCGGCCGTGGCGGCCTCGATCGCCGGTTCCCCCGGCACGGCAAACGCCGTCGGTTCGCGGGTGGGGTCGCCGGCGTAGTCGGCGGAGGCCGTCCCGACGGCGGCAGATGAGACTCCGCCGGCACGTCGGGTTGGAAGTCGTCGACGCTCTGTCGCGGGATGCGGGTGGTCGCGCCGCTCGCCTCGGTGCGGAATCGCCCGCGGGGTCGTCGGTCACCGCTGGTCCTTTCCGAAGCCCGGCACCGGCGACGGTCGCCGGAGGCCCGCCCTGCCACGCCGGAGGAATTTGACGCGACGGTAACGGACGGAAATTGCTCTGATCAGAGTACGTGAGGGGCATACCGCGGCGAGGTGGGTCGGGCACCCGACCCCGGGGACGGGGTTCGCTCGGAACGGCTCGCCCGCGTCCGAGCCGGCGCCGGACCGCCGCGGCGGCGGCGAGCGCGTCGGGCACCTTGGCGGTCAGCAGCACCGTCGCGATGATCGGCGCCATGATGAGGCCGAGCACCAGCAGCCGCAGGATCGACCCGGCGCCGCCATGGTGCTCGGTGAGCGTCCCGAGGCCCAGCAGTCGGTCGACGACGTGCGCGACCAGGCCCGCGAGCAACGACCCCGCCACGGTGACGAGGATGGTCCGCACCACGTCGAGGCTGATCATTCGTCCGCCCGGCGGTTTGAGATTGGCCCTCAGCATGACGTGGCCGACGACGGCACCGGCCAGGAAGCCGAGCCCGTTGGCGAACCCGAGATAACCGGCGACGAGTTCGGGATCGTCGGTGAGATGCGGCGCGGCGAGCGAGGCGATGACCTTGACCGCGGTGATCACGACGATGAGCACGATGGGGGTCCACGGCTGTTCCCTGGCATAGAAGACCCGCGTCTGCAGCAGCAGCATCGAATACGGCAGCAGGGTGAACGCCGACAGCGTGAGCGCCATCCCGAGGTAGCCGGCGTCCACCTGGCCGAAGTTCCCGTACGCGAACAGCGCACTGCCGATCGCCGGGCCCGCGACGGTCATGAACGCCACGACCGGGATGAGCGTCAGCAGCGTCAGGCGGGTCGCGAACGACAGGTCGGCGAGCACCGCGGGCTGATCGTCGGCCGCGGCGTTGCGCGAGAGCCGCGGCATCACCACCGTCAGCACCGTCACGCCGATCATGCCGAACGGGAGTTGGAGCACGAGCCACGCGTAGTTGTAGATGGCCGGGCCCGAAGCCGCTGCGTGACTGGCGATTTGGTTGCCCACGATGAGGCCGGCCTGGCTGATCAAGACGTAGAGCACCATGGCGGCGGCCATCCCGCCGAACTTCTTGATCCGGTCGTCGAGGCCCCACAGCGGGCGCATGCTGATCCGCTCGCGGCGTACGGCGACGAACACCATCGCGGTCTGGGCCACCACGCCGAGGGTCGTGCCGATGCCCAGGACCAACAGCTTGGCGGTGCCCATCGCGACGGGGTTCAGCGACAGTTCGCCGGGCACGACGACGAAGACGCCGAGGATCGCCAGGCCCACCACGTTGTTCAGCACCGGCGCCCACGCCGGCGGCCCAAAGACGTTGCGCGTGTTGAGGATTGCCATGAACACCGACGACAGGCCGTAGAAGATGATCTGCGGCAGCAGCAGGTAGGCGAACGCCACGGTCAGCGATCGGTCGACCTTCGGATCGCCGCCGAGCATCAGTCGGACGAGCAACGGCGCGGCGGCCACCGAGACCACCGTCGCCACCACCAGCAGTGCGGTCGTCAGCGTCAGCAGGCGGCGTACGAACGCCGTGCCCCCGTCGGCGTCGTCGCGCTCCGCGCGGGCCAGCACGGGTACGAAGATCGCGGTGAACGTCGCCTCGAGCACCAGCGCGGCGATCAGGTTGGGCAGCTGGTTGGACACCGAGAAGGCGCTCAGCAGCGGTCCGCCGAGGATCGTGGCCAGCAGGAGGATGCGGAGGAAGCCGGTGATGCGGCTAATCAACGTCGCGAGCGCCATGCCCCACGACCGCGAGACGACGGCCGAGTCGGTCAGTTCGGGGGCACCGGCGCGGCGGCGCGGCGCTGCGCCCTGCGGGATCCGCTGCGGTGCGCGCGGCGGCACCCTGGGCGGCCGGACGGCATTCACAGGGGGCCGTCCTCGTGGGCCAGCGCGACGTCCAACGGGTCCGGCCTGCGCTCACCGTCGCGCCGCGACGGGCGGTCGAGGTCGGCGCGGTCGGGTTGGCCTCGGAACCGATGCCACAGCCGGCGTCCCGCGAGCAGCACCAGCACCGCCCCGGCGGACAGCGTGATGAAGAACAGCACCTTGCCGTAGGCGTTCGAGTGCACCGACAGCCGCACCGGTTCGCCAAGGGGCAGACCGTCGGCGGTCTGGAGGGCGACGTCGACGGCCACGCGCTGGGTGAAGTGCACCTCGATGGGCACGCGCAGCGGCCGGGAGGCAGTTCGATCTCGCCCATGTTCGTCACGGTCATCCCCGGCGGGGCGTCGACGTCGAGGCGCACCCGGATGGGCACGGGCAGATCGTTGCGCAGGGCCAGCGGCAGCGGACTGCGTTCGGTCGCCAGGGTAGGAGCCGCCGGGGTTGACGATCGTGACGGCGTGCAGCAGGTCCTCGACCGTGGTGCCGACGACGCCGACCCGCTGCCCGCCCAGGCCGTTGCGGGCATCGGGGGCGACCGACTGACTCAGCGCCCGCAGCATGTCCTCCCGCAGCGGCGCGGTGTACTGCGGCCCGGTCAGGCCGGTGCGCGGGTCGGTGGTCAGCGCCCCGGTCAGTCCCCACAGCCGAGCGGTGACGTTCGAGATGTCCGACGACCGGACCCGTGAGTGCCGACGCCGTCTTGTTGACGACGGTGGGCGTCGAGTCGGGGGAGGACGGCGACGGGCTCACCCGGGCTTTGATGGCTGCGGTCGTCGGGGACCTGGTGCGACGAGGCGTCCGCGCCCTCGAGTCCTACGGCAGGACGCCCGACGCAGCGGAACTGTCTGACCCACAACGGGTTTCGCCGGACCTGCGCCCGCGGTCGCGGTCCTCGGCGACTGTTCGGTGGAGCAGTGCGTGACCGACGCGGAGTTCCTCGCCGACGTCGGCTTCGAGGTCGTCGCGCCGCATCGGTACTTCCCGCGGATGCGGCTCGAACTCGAGCAGGGGCTGGGATGGAAGGCCGACGTCGAAGCAGCGCTGGAGCGACTCCTGGTGAGCGCCGAGCTGAAGCAGCCCGTCGGAGCCGGCGCGAGCCTGCGCGCGTGACTCAGCTCTGGGCGGCGCGCTGCTGTTCGACCGACCGCTTCGTGGGCGAGCAGTTCGGCGAAGGTGAACGTGCCCGTCGGACGATCGTTCTTGCCCAGCAGATAGAGCCGTTTGACGGCCGCGAGTATGCCCTCGGACAACGCGTCACGCACCTGCCCGGACACCAGCAGATCCCGGTCGTGCGCATTGGTGATGTAGCCGACGTCGATCTGCACGGTGGGCATGCGCGTCAGGCGCAGCAGATCCCACGTGCGGCCGTGCGTGCGGCAGTCGCGTAATCCCGTGCGCGCCACCAACTCTCGCTGCACGAAGTCCGCGAGGTTGCGGCCGATGGTCGACACCGAGCCGTGCGAATTGCCGAAGTGGAACGATGCGACGCCGTTGGCGGGGAGCCGGGCAGGCGGCGCAGCGCAGGCTGATCATCAGATCGGCGCCCACGGTGTTCGCCGTCGCGGCGCGCTCGGCGTCGGAGGGACTGCGACCGACAGGCCGGGACAGGAAGGTCTCCATGCCGATCGCCGTCATCCGGCCTTCGAGGCGACTCGCGAGGTCCCACAGGATGTCGGCTTCGCTGATGGGTCCGTCGGGACCGTTCATGATGGGCCCGTGGTCGTCGCCACCGCGGCCCGGATCGATGATGATGCGCTTGCCCGACAGCCGCGGCCCGGAGCGGCGGACCAACTCCTCCTCGCGGATCGCGTGCAGCGAGCCACCCGTCACGCGGGAGCCGAGGAAGTACAGCGAGCGCAGCGTCTCCGGACCGCAGATGCCGTCCGGGTACAAGCCGTACTCGCGCTGATAGGACATCAGACCGTTGTGGGTCTGCAAACCGAAGTGGCCGTCGACGAGGCCGGTGTAGAACCCGAGGTCCTGCAACCGGGCCTGCAGCGTCGCGACGTCGTCGCCGTACATCGGCGCGCCGAACTGGTGCGCGAGTGTCCGTGCCCCCAGCCGGTAGGACGCCTCCTTCAGCGCGCGGTACGTGGCCTCTCCGACCACGCCGTCGACCAGCAACCCCCGGTGCTGCTGGAAGGCGCGGACCGCGTGATCCAGGTCGTCGTCGAAGGCATCGAAGGCCACGTGCTTGCCCGTGGTGAGGTCCGCGTCGGAGTTGTCGAGCAGCCCCAACGCCGCCAATGCCGCCCGAATCTCGGCCACGGGGATTCCCCGATCGCCGCGGCGCAGACTAGACATGAACAGAATTGTCGCAGACAGAACCGGTAATTCTGAAACCTCCAGGCCAGTCGGGAAACCACGGCTGCCGTTGCCGGAGGCCGATCAGAACGACGTCGGACAGCTCGCGCAGCAGCGGCCTTGCCCTTCGTGCCGACGATGCGCTTGACCGGCTGACCATCCTTGAACAGGATCAACGTCGGTATCGACACCACCTGGAAGTCGCGGGCGGTGCCGGGGTTGGCGTCGACGTCCATCTTCGCGACGGTGAGTGCGCCAGCCTTCTCGTTGGCAATCTCCTCCAGCACCGGGGCGATCATCTTGCAGGGACCGCACCAGGTGGCCCAGAAGTCCACCAGCACGGGAGTGCTGCTGGACAGGACGTCGCTGGAGAACGAATCGTCGGTGACGGCGACGGTCGCGCTGGTGGTTTCACTCATGTCGGGCTCCTCGGGGTTAGGCGTCGGTGGCGTTGGTGGGGTTCAGCTCGGGGTCTTCGGTGTCGGCGAGCCAGCGCTCGGCGTCGATCGCCGCGGAACACCCGCTGCCCGCGGCGGTGATGGCCTGGCGGTACGTGTGGTCGACCAGGTCGCCGCAGGCGAAGACGCCGTCGACCGAGGTGCTGGTGGTGCGGCCCTTGACGGCGACGTACCCGTCGTCGTCCAGTCGACCTTGCCCGCGACGAGGCTCGACCGGGGATCGTGACCGATGGCGACGAACACGCCCGTGACGGCGAGCTTCGACTCCTCACCGGTGACGGTGTCGCGCAGGCGCACGCCCGTGACCTTGGCTCGCCCTCCACCTCGGTGACCGCGGTGTTCAGCAGGAACGTGATCTTCGGGTTGGCCTTGGCGCGTTCGAGCATGATCTTCGACGCGCGGAACTCGTCGCGGCGGTGGATGAGCGTCACACTGCGGGCGAACCGGGTCAGGAAGGTGGCCTCCTCCATCGCGGAGTCGCCACCGCCGATCACGGCGATGTCCTGATCGCGGAAGAAGAATCCGTCACACGTGGCACACGTGCTGACGCCGGTGCCGATGCGCTCCATCTCGCCGGGAACGCCGAGCTGACGGGCGGCCGCGCCCATGGCCAGGATGACCGCGCGTGCCGGAACGTCTCGTCACCGACGGTCACCGTCTTGACGGGGCCGTCGAGCGAGACGTCGTCGACGTCCTCCATGCGCAGGTCGGCGCCGAACCGCAGCGCCTGCTCACGCATCTGCTCCATCAGTTCGGGGCCGGTGATGCCGTCCTTGAAACCCGGGTAGTTCTCCACCTCGGTGGTCGTCATGAGGGCGCCGAATTGCACGCCCTCGAACACCAGCGGATGCAGCTGGGCACGCGCGGCGTACACGGCCGCCGTGTAACCAGCTGGGCCGGAACCGATGATGATCAGGTCGTGGACGGTGTTCGGTGAAGTCATTTCCGCCTTTCTGGGTACGCCTATAACACCAGCGTAAGCCCGGCTGTTCCGCGACGGCGCCTCGGACGCGTCACCGGCGGCCCCAGCGGCGCCACCGCCGGCGGCCCGGTGGCGGACCGAGCGCAGGGCGCGCTCGACGCGCGCGGTGACGTCCGGCGGGACGGCGTCGGCGGTCTCGGCGTCCGCGGCCAGGGCGGCCAGTTGCTGCGGCACCCGGTCCAGCGCGGCGAGGCGGTCGGCGACGTGTGGATCGGCAGCGGCACGGCTGCGCAGGCGGGCCGCGGTGCCCTCGTCGAGCAGACCGTCCCGCAGCGCGGACAGCAGTTCCCACGGGACCCGATCGCCGTCGTGATCGTCTGCCACGCTGTCCACCGAACGCGTCTCCTGCCGGGTCGAGCCGTCGCGCGTCAGTACACCATTGCGCTGCCCGTATCGGGAATTCCGCGGCTCGCCCGTTCGTTGGCTGAGGGGTAGCTGATAAGGCCCTCGGCCACCTTGACATCTCGCCGAACACGAACGAAGGCCCTCATGCGCAACATCCGTCGACTCCTCGTCACCGGCGCCTTCGCCGCCATGGCGAGTTCAGGTCTGATCGCGTTCGGAGCCGCCACCACGCCTGACTCCAGTCCCGTGGCGTGCGACCAGAACATCGTGCCGTACGACCCGTACCACCAGACGTGTGGCATTCCGAACCCGATCCCCGCCGTTCCCGGCGCCTCGCCGGGCGCGGGCACCATCATCGCGTGCCGCAACATCCCGGGCTGCCTGTCGCAGGCGGTCAACGGGCCGCAGCTCGTCGCCGTGCCGCGCACCGACACCACGGTGCGGCAGAGTCGCTAGCGGGCCGTCGCGACGCCGTCGAAGGACGCCAGCGACTGGGCCAGCTTGGCCCGGGCCCGCGAGCATCGACTCTTGACCGTGCCCTCGGGAATCCCGAGCAGGCGGGCGGTCTCCGCGATCGAGTAGCCCTGCATGTCGACCGCCACCACGACCGCGCGTTGATCGACGGGCAGCCGCAGCAGGGCGCGCTCGACGACGATCGCGGTGTCGACGCGCGCAGTCGGGTCCCCGATCCGGCAGTCGTCGTCCCCCAGCGGGAGCGCGGCGTGAGTCTTGTTGCGCCGCAAGCGGTCCAGACAACAGTTGACGACGATGCGGTACAGCCAGCTGCTCACCGACGCGTCGTGGCGGAAGGTCGGCGCCTTGCGTGGGCGGCGAGCATCGCCTCCTGCAGGGCATCCGCGGCGTCCTCGGGATGGCGGCTGGTCACCTTCGCCAGCCGGTAGAGCTGCCGCTGGTGGCGGCCGAACAACTCCGCGAAGGCATGTCGATCCCCGGCGACGTGCGCGGCGAGCAACTCCGCATCGGTGCGGTCCCGACCGTCGTGCGACGCGAAAGTCCCCATGCCCGAACAGTAATGAACGCGCCACCCCTGCCCCGACACTTGTTGTGGGGCGCCTGACTCAGGAAGCGGCCTTCAGCGTGATCTCGGAGAGGGCGCTGACGCTCTTGCCGTTGACCGACCCCAGCGTGGTGATCCACACCAGCAGGTTGGAGACCGGCGTCGGGTTGTTGATCGTGATGGTGTTCGTGCCCGGTTTCATCGGCGTCGGGGGTGTCAGCTCGGTGGTCTCGTCGAGCGTCGCCGGCGTCGGTGACTGTGCCGAGCGAAGTTGAATCGACGTGCCGGTGCTGTTGAGGTTCAACGTCACCGACCCGATGGCCGTCGGCTGCGGCAGCTGCAGGACCAACCCGACCCCGTTCTTGAAGTTCGGGAACGGCACGGCGTCGCTGTAGATGTCGGTGGACCAGCTCGTCGCGGGATTGCCGTCGATCGCGTTGGCCGCGTCCGCGGGATTGTCGGCCTCACCGCCGGGCGAGACCGTTGCGCGAACGGGTTTCACGATCGCCGTGCTCGGCGCACTGGCGCCGGTGCTGCTGCTCGTCGGTGCGTTGAGCCCCAGCTGGTCCTTGTCCAGCGGACCGCCGACGTCACTGAACACGCCCCCGCAGCACCGTCGCCAGCACGACGAGGGCGACGACGAGGATGGCACCCGCCACCGCGGCGCCGATCAGGACGCCCTTGCGGCGCTTGGCCTTGGCCTCGGGGTCGTCGTCGGCGGCGTAGCGCGCACGGGGGCGCCTCGGGCTGGTCGATCGGCGCGATCAACTCCGTGCGGTCGGCGACGGCGGTGGCTTGCTGCAGCAGGTTGAGCAACGTGGGCGCCGACCTGATGCCGCCGTTCTCCTGCACGGCCCGCACGGCCGCGGCCGAGATCTGGAACGGGATGGCGCGGTCCATGCTGCGCGGCTCCACCGGCTCGCCCGCGGGATCCCGATCGGCGGCCGCCATGCCGCTGCGCACGCCGGACTCCGGCAGGGGCCAGCGGTTGACCAGCAGCGCGTAGAGCGCCGCTCCGATGCCGCGAATGTCGTCCTCGGGCGTGGCGGTGGGCAGCGTCGCCGGGAAGGCGAGCGCGACGTCACCCTCGATGCTGACGCGGATCCTGCCCGGGTGGTCGATCGACAGCGCGACCCCCGCGCGGTGGGCGGCCTCCGCGGCGGCGGCCAGCGACTGGACCGCCCTGGCACCGCCGATCGCCGACGGCGCGGTCTCGGCCACCTCGGCCAGCGACCCGCCGCGAATCCACTCCGAGACCACCAGGCCGCCGGAGCCGGTGCGGGCGACGTCGAGCACGCGAGCCACGCCGGTCGAGTTGACCGAACTCAAACGCATTGTGCGCGAGAGGATCTCGGTCAGTTCCTCGTCGGGAAGCACGGCGTCGGGATCGATGAAGGTCAGAGCGACCTGACGGTCGAGCACCGTGTCCATCGCATGCCAGAACTGCAGGTGCGGAGGCCCGCCGTGAAACACCAGGAGGCGGTAGCGCCCGCCGGCGATGGTGGCGCCGGGAATGAGGTGGACCTCGTCGTCGGCCGTGGCGGCCTCGATCGCCGGTTCCCCCGGCACGGCAAACGCCGTCGGTTCGCGGGTGGGGTCGCCGGCGTAGTCGGCGGGAGGCCGTCCCGACGGCGGCAGATGAGACTCCGCCGGCACGTCGGGTTGGAAGTCGTCGACGCTCTGTCGCGGGATGCGGGTGGTCGCGCCGCTCGCCTCGGGTGCGGAATCGCCCGCGGGGTCGTCGGTCACCGCTGGTCCTTTCCGAAGCCCGGCACCGGCGACGGTCGCCGGAGGCCCGCCCTGCCACGCCGGAGGAATTTGACGCGACGGTAACGGACGGAAATTGCTCTGATCAGAGTACGTGAGGGGCATACCGCGGCGAGGTGGGTCGGGCACCCGACCCGGGACGGGTTCGCTCGGAACGGCTCGCCCGCGTCCGAGCCGGCGCCGGACCGCCGCGGCGGCGGCGAGCGCGTCGGGCACCTTGGCGGTCAGCAGCACCGTCGCGATGATCGGCGCCATGATGAGGCCGAGCACCAGCAGCCGCAGGATCGACCCGGCGCCGCCATGGTGCTCGGTGAGCGTCCAGGCCCAGCAGTCGGTCGACGACGTGCGCGACCAGGCCCGCGAGCAACGACCCGCCACGGTGACGAGGATGGTCCGCACCACGTCGAGGCTGATCATTCGTCCGCCCGGCGGTTTGAGATTGGCCCTCAGCATGACGTGGCCGACGACGGCACCGGCCAGGAAGCCGAGCCCGTTGGCGAACCCGAGATAACCGGCGACGAGTTCGGGATCGTCGGTGAGATGCGGCGCGGCGAGCGAGGCGATGACCTTGACCGCGGTGATCACGACGATGAGCACGATGGGGGTCCACGGCTGTTCCCTGGCATAGAAGACCCGCGTCTGCAGCAGCAGCATCGAATACGGCAGCAGGGTGAACGCCGACAGCGTGAGCGCCATCCCGAGGTAGCCGGCGTCCACCTGGCCGAAGTTCCCGTACGCGAACAGCGCACTGCCGATCGCCGGGCCCGCGACGGTCATGAACGCCACGACCGGGATGAGCGTCAGCAGCGTCAGGCGGGTCGCGAACGACAGGTCGGCGAGCACCGCGGGCTGATCGTCGGCCGCGGCGTTGCGCGAGAGCCGCGGCATCACCACCGTCAGCACCGTCACGCCGATCATGCCGAACGGGAGTTGGAGCACGAGCCACGCGTAGTTGTAGATGGCCGGGCCCGAAGCCGCTGCGTGACTGGCGATTTGGTTGCCCACGATGAGGCCGGCCTGGCTGATCAAGACGTAGAGCACCATGGCGGCGGCCATCCCGCCGAACTTCTTGATCCGGTCGTCGAGGCCCCACAGCGGGCGCATGCTGATCCGCTCGCGGCGTACGGCGACGAACACCATCGCGGTCTGGGCCACCACGCCGAGGGTCGTGCCGATGCCCAGGACCAACAGCTTGGCGGTGCCCATCGCGACGGGGTTCAGCGACAGTTCGCCGGGCACGACGACGAAGACGCCGAGGATCGCCAGGCCCACCACGTTGTTCAGCACCGGCGCCCGCCGGCGGCCCAAAGACGTTGCGCGTGTTGAGGATTGCCATGAACACCGACGACAGGCCGTAGAAGATGATCTGCGGCAGCAGCAGGTAGGCGAACGCCACGGTCAGCGATCGGTCGACCTTCGGATCGCCGCCGAGCATCAGTCGGACGAGCAACGGCGCGGCGGCCACCGAGACCACCGTCGCCACCACCAGCAGTGCGGTCGTCAGCGTCAGCAGGCGGCGTACGAACGCCGTGCCCCCGTCGGCGTCGTCGCGCTCCGCGCGGGCCAGCACGGGTACGAAGATCGCGGTGAACGTCGCCTCGAGCACCAGCGCGGCGATCAGGTTGGGCAGCTGGTTGGACACCGAGAAGGCGCTCAGCAGCGGTCCGCCGAGGATCGTGGCCAGCAGGAGGATGCGGAGGAAGCCGGTGATGCGGCTAATCAACGTCGCGAGCGCCATGCCCACGACCGCGAGACGACGGCCGAGTCGGTCAGTTCGGGGGCACCGGCGCGGCGGCGCGGCGCTGCGCCCTGCGGGATCCGCTGCGGTGCGCGCGGCGGCACCCTGGGCGGCCGGACGGCATTCACAGGGGGCCGTCCTCGTGGGCC
The DNA here is from genome assembly GCF_010729665.1 of Mycolicibacterium madagascariense. Taxonomy (NCBI): domain Bacteria; kingdom Bacillati; phylum Actinomycetota; class Actinomycetes; order Mycobacteriales; family Mycobacteriaceae; genus Mycobacterium; species Mycolicibacterium madagascariense. The sequence goes on from NZ_AP022610.1 coordinate 5,702,040, forward strand.
AGCGCGACGTCCAACGGGTCCGGCCTGCGCTCACCGTCGCGCCGCGACGGGCGGTCGAGGTCGGCGCGGTCGGGTTGGCCTCGGAACCGATGCCACAGCCGGCGTCCCGCGAGCAGCACCAGCACCGCCCCGGCGGACAGCGTGATGAAGAACAGCACCTTGCCGTAGGCGTTCGAGTGCACCGACAGCCGCACCGGTTCGCCAAGGGCAGACCGTCGGCGGTCTGGAGGGCGACGTCGACGGCCACGCGCTGGGTGAAGTGCACCTCGATGGGCACGCGCAGCGGCAGGTAGCCGGGAGGCAGTTCGATCTCGCCCATGTTCGTCACGGTCATCCCCGGCGGGGCGTCGACGTCGAGGCGCACCCGGATGGGCACGGGCAGATCGTTGCGCAGGGCCAGCGGCAGCGGACTGCGTTCGGTCGCCAGGGTGTAGGAGCCGCCGGGGTTGACGATCGTGACGGCGTGCAGCAGGTCCTCGACCGTGGTGCCGACGACGCCGACCCGCTGCCCGCCCAGGCCGTTGCGGGCATCGGGGGCGACCGACTGACTCAGCGCCCGCAGCATGTCCTCCCGCAGCGGCGCGGTGTACTGCGGCCCGGTCAGGCCGGTGCGCGGGTCGGTGGTCAGCGCCCCGGTCAGTCCCCACAGCCGAGCGGTGACGTTCGAGATGTCCGACGTCACGTCCGCGTCGATGTGGGACCGCGGGTTGCCGAGCGTCTCTGCCGGTAGCGGAGCCACCTCCGACGGCGGGATCGCGCTGCTCTCGGCGAGTACAGCCGACAGCGGCCTTGGTACGGCCAGCCCGGACCGGATCGCCGAGGCCAGCGTCGAGAGCACGGCTTGGGCCTCGTCGGGGGGCAGGTTCCAGGCCAGCGGCGGGATGAGCAGCTCGGTGCGGGGCTCGGTCTGCGGCCGCAGCGCACGCCACAGCACGGCGGCCAGGGCGTCTTCGCGGCGCGCGATGGAGGAGTCGTGGGACAGCGGAACGTCGAGGGAGCCATCGAGATAGGACGGGGTCACCGGCGTGGTGCCCGCACCGGCCAGCGCCGCGCCGACCGCGGGGTCGAAGGGCGCGGCGACCACGTTGGCGTCGTAGCGACGCGGGGCGAGGTCGATGGCCGCGGGGTCGTCCGCCGTCGAGTCCTGGGCGACGGACTCACCGGCGGCGATCGCCACCGTCGGACCATGCGAGGACAGCAGCTTGACCGCGGGCCCGGTCGGGGCCGTCGCCGACCAGGGTGGCGCCGCGGGTCGACGCCACGCCGAGGATCTGGTCGACGATGTCGGCGCCCTCGGTCGTCGCGGTCGTCGAGCCCGGGTCCCCGACCCTGGCGAGGGCTCCCAGATCGGCCTGCGCGTAGACCGTCGGGGCCACGCACAGCCGCTGGGCGAGCGTCCGCAACCGGCCCAGCCAGTTGACCGCCGCGTCCTGCCCCGTCCCGGCGTGCGTCGGTGAGGCCAGGCCGCCGGCGGGATCGTCGTTGACGACGTAGCCCGCCGTCATGGCGTTGACCGTGACCAACAGGTCGGGATCGACGGCCAGGCACAGGGCGGCGCGCGTCTCCCCGGCCGGGTCGACGGCGGGACTCGTCGCGAAGTCGGCGGCGGTCAGCAGCGTGTCGAGACGCCCGCCAGGGGCCAGCGACGCGGCGAGCTCGTCGTCGACGAGCCGGACGGGGGTCGTGCCGCCGGGAACGCCCGCGGCGAGGCGGGGCTTGTCGGCGAGCGGCCACAGCATCGTCACGTGGACGGGTCGCGACGTGTCGGGCGGGACGACGGCGGTCACCGCGTCGTCGGTGCCGGCGGGCGTGCTCGGGTCGGCGGGCACGCCGAGGACGGGCAGCAGGAACCGGGCGTCGTCGAGGCGGGCCGGCGCGCCGTAGTCCGGGTGCCGTTGACGTTGACCAGCGCCGGGTAGATCCCCGGCTGGTCGATGCGCAGCGAGGAGTCCGCCGAGCGCACCGGATAGGACAGCGTGAAGGGCATGTGCTGGCCCTGCGCCAGCTCCGGTGCGACCGTGACGAAGTTCGCGACGGCCTCGTATTGGTCGACGCCGCCGGTCAATTCGGTGCGCAGCCCGGTCGACGACGTGACGGCGGGGGCGTGTTCGAGGCGCACCATGATGTCGTGCACGGGCCGGTCGCCGACGTTGGTCACCGTCCCCGACACGGTCACGGTGGGCTCGGTCGTCGTCGTGACGGTCTCTGGGGTGATGGAGTCGATGTGCAATTGCAGGAAGGGTCGTTCGCCGGGCTCCCCGGCGGCGGCGCGCGGCGCCACCCCGGGCAGGACGAGCAGCATCAGCAGCGCGAGGACGGTCAGCAGGCGCGACCCGGCGACACCCGCCGCGGCGCGCGTCATGGGCCTTGGCCGCAGCCGTTCGCCCGCCGGCCGGGTGGCGGTTGCGGGGATTGGTCGGGTCGGCGGTTGCGGGTGTGCGAATGGGTCTGGGGTCGGCGCCGCGGTGCGCTGTGCGGCAGCGGCGGCAGCGCCTCCGGGCCGTCGGAGTGCAGCTTGTCGATGAGCTCTCCGGCCACCTCGGCGAGCCGGCGTTCGTCGGCGTAGGCCAGCCGGGCGGGCAGCTCGACCAGCGGCACCCAGGCCACCTCGGTCACCTCGACGTCTTCGTCGGAGAGCTCGCCATCGAGGAATCGCATGAGGTAATGGTGCACGGTCTTGTGGACGCGGCGACCCTCGGTCACGAACCAGTAGTCGATGCTGCCCAGCGCCGCGAGCACGCTGCCCTGGATGCCGGTCTCCTCGGCGACCTCTCGGATGGCGGTCTGCTCGGCGGTCTCACCCTGCTCGATGTGTCCCTTCGGCAGCGACCACAGCATGCGTCCGCGCCGATCCACGCGACCGATCAGCGCAGCCACCTGGGCGCCCTTCGGGCCGTCGATGCCGTCGATCACGAGTCCGCCCGCGGACGTCTCGTGCACCGTGCGCAGCCGGTCGGGCGCGCGCCGGCCCTGTCGACCCGATGGGGTCGCCGCGGCGTCGGGACGGTGTCCGGGCGTCGGCCCGGGAAGCGGAGCGGCGGCGGTTCCGGCGGCGGCCGTGGCGCCTGGCTCGGGGGGACCGGCAGAGCGTCGCCCGCGGCGCCGTCCCCGGCGCCGTCGTGGTTTGGCTCGTTCGCCCTCCGACACCCAAGCGATAGTAGCTGCCAGTTGGAATTCGCCCTGGCCGCACTCGCCGTCGTGGTCGGCTTGTCGCCGGGTCGTAATACACCCGAGAGCGCCCACTAGGCTCAACGAACGTGCCGAACGATCCCGCTGCCAGCCCGCCTGACTCAGGGGAGCTGCTGGCTGCCGCGAAGGCGCTGCAGCCCCACGCCGCCATCCTCGGCGAGCTGGGGCGGTTGTTCGCTGACGCCGGACACGAGCTGTACCTGGTCGGCGGCAGTGTCCGCGACGCGCTGCTGCAACGGCCGCTGACGGACCTGGACTTCACCACCGACGCCCGGCCCGCGAGGTGCAGCAGGTGGTGCGCGGATGGGCCGACGGCCTGTGGGACACCGGCATCGAGTTCGGCACGGTCGGCGTCGGCAAGGGGACCGACCGCCTCGAGATCACGACGTTCCGCGCCGACGCGTACGACCGGGTCACCCGAAACCCCGAGGTGCAGTTCGGCGACCACCTCTCCGACGATTTGCTGCGTCGCGACTTCACCGCCAACGCGATGGCCGTGGCAATCACGCCGTCGGGCCTCGGCGAATTCCACGATCCGCTGGGCGGGCTGGCGGCAATCCGGCACCGCGTGCTCGACACGCCGTCGGCTCCGGAGGTGTCGTTCGGCGACGACCCGCTGCGGATGCTGCGGGCAGCGAGATTCGTCTCACAGCTGGGGTTCGGTGTCGCACCCCGCGTCCGCGAGGCCATGACGCGGATGGCGGGCGAGCTCGGCCGCATCACCGTCGAGCGCGTGGCGGCCGAGCTGGACAAGCTGATGCTGGGTGCCGACCCCGTGGCGGGCATCGACCTGATGGTGCAGACCGGCCTGGGTGACGTGGTGCTGCCCGAGGTGGGCGGGATGCGCATGGCGATCGACGAGCACCACCAGCACAAGGACGTCTACCAGCATTCGCTGACCGTGCTGCGGCAGGCCATGGACCTGGAGGGGCCCGGCGGTCCGGACCTGGTGCTGCGGTGGGCGGCGCTGCTGCACGACATCGGCAAGCCCGCCACCCGCAGGCGCGAGCGACGGCGGGTGAGCTTCCATCACCGAGGTGGTGGGGGCGAAGCTGACCCGCAAGCGCATGCGCTGAAGTACTCCAACCAGATGGTCGACGACGTCTCCGCGCTGGTGTATCTGCACCTGCGGTTCCACGGCTACGGGGACGGCAAGTGGACCGACTCGGCAGTGCGGCGCTACGTCACCGACGCCGGCCCTCTGGTGGAGCGGTTGCACAAGCTGGTGCGGGCGGACTGCACCACCCGCGACAAGCGCCGCGCCGCGCGCAGGCCAACTACGACGACCTGGAACACCGCATCGCCGAGCTCGCGGCCAAGGAGGACCTCCAGCGGGTGCGGCCCGACCTCGACGGAAACGAGATCATGCGGATCCTCGACATCCCACCGGGACCCCAGGTCGGCGAGGCGTGGAAGTACCTCAAGGAACTCCGCCTCGACCGCGGCCCCCTCGAGCACGACGAGGCCGTCGCCGAACTTCGGAAGTGGTGGAACGCCAAGGCCTGAGCGCGCGTCGAAGCAGGGTGGAGTACTGCCTTGGCGACGGGGATGGGTTGGCGGCGGCGTGGTCGGTGGAACCGAACGTCGACAGTGACGGCGACGGCGTCTTCGACGCGTTCGGACTCGACTTCGACGGGGACGGCAGGCTCGACGACGCGCTGGCCGACCTCGACCGCGACGGGGTCGCCGATCACCTGCTGCTGGATCTCGACGACGACGGGCGCGCCGAGGCGTCCTACACCGACGACGGCTCGGGCACGTGGGCACTGGGAGTCGACGGGCGCGCGGGTCCGTTGCGCTGGTTCGGGCTCGACGGCGCGGAGCACACGGGCGGTCCGCTGGCGGACGTCGACGGCGACGGCCAGGCCGACGACCGACTGCTGGACGCCGACCGCGACGGTCTCGCCGACCGGGCGCTCGTCGGTCGCGACGGCGGCCGCATCGTCTACGTGGACACCGACGCCGACGGGACGTGGGACCTCACCCTGACCGACGCCGACGGCGACGGTCTGGCCGACGCGGCCGGAGCGCCCTAACCGCGGCCGGCGCCCGGCGGGCCCGCGAACGCTTGCGCGATCGTCAGCCAGCGCGACGCGTCCGCGCCGACGGCCGTGACGTCGAGTTGGGCCGCCGGTCTGCGCTGGGTGACCAGCATGCAGAAGTCCTCGGCCGATCCCGTCACCCGCTGCGCGGCGTCCTGCGGACCCCATGACCACGTGTCGCCATCGGGGGCGCGCAACTCGACCAGGAAGGGTTCGGCGGGAACGGGCAGACCGTGCACGGTGAACGCGAAGTCCCTGGTGCGGACGCCGATGTGGGCGATGGCGCGCAGCCTGGCCGTCGCCGGCCGCGTGACGCCGAGGGCGTCGGCGACGTCGAGCCCGTGAGCCCAGGTCTCCATGAGCCGCGCCGTCGCCATCGACGACGCACTCATGGGCGGGCCGAACCACGGGAGCTTCCTGCCGTCGGCCACCTCGAGCAGTTCGGCGTGCAGCCGGGCGCGCGTGCTGCGCCACTCGGCGAGCAGGTCCGCCGGCGACGTCGTCGCGAGCCGCTCGGCGCCCGCGTCGACGAAGCCGGACGGGTCGGTGGCCGCCTCGCGGAGGATCTCGGCGAACCCCCGTTCGTCGGTCACCGCGACGACCGAGACCCCGTCGGTCCACCACAGGTGCGCGATCTGATGGGCGATGGTCCAGCCGGGGGCGAGCGTCTCGAGTCGCCAGCCGTCGTCGTCGAGCCCGGCGACCAGGTCGTCCAGGGCATCGCTCTCGGCGCGGAGGTCGGCTACGAGGTCGGTCAGCATGGCGTCACCATCGGCACCCTAGACCTGCCACGTCGCGCGCCTGCCGGTCACCGCGCTGGCGGCCATGCCGAGCAGGTACACGACGGCACCGGCGACGACCAGCCCAGGGGAGTGCCCGTCGGCGGGTATGACGGCGGCGCACGCCGTGATGGAGGCGACGAAGGCCACCCAGAACAGTGAGTCCTGCACGGTGAAGACGTGACCGCGCAGCGCGTCGTCGACGTCGAGCTGCATCGCCGAATCGCCGCACAGCTTGACCACCTGGCCGGCCGCGCCGAGCAGAAAACCGCAGGCCATCATGATCGGTAGGTCGAGGCCGACCGCGGCGAGCTGGAGGGCGGCGGCCGCGCCCGCGACGTTGACCGTGGCGAAACGACTCCACCGGCGCACGACGACCGGGGTGAGGAAGTTGGCCAGGAACGAGCCGAGGCCGGTCGAGGCGGCGAACAGCACGGCCACGCCGAGGCCCGCCACGTTCGCCGAGCCGGTGTGCCGCACGATGACCAGGACCAGCAGCGTGTTGATCCCGAACACCACGCGGTGGGCGATCACCCCGGACAGCGTCGCGGCCACGCTCGGCACGACGAACGCCGTGCGCAACCCGTACCCCCACCCGGTGGCGACGGCATAGAACACCGAGCCGTGGACGGCGCGTGACGAGTCGTCGGGTCCGAGCACGTGGGGTGCGAACCGCACGGACAGGAACCACGCGAGCGCCACGGGTGCCGCCGCCATGAACAGCGCGGCGGCCGAACCGCTATCACCGGCGCCGAACGCCCAGCGCGGCACCAGCATGAAGACCGCGCCGAAGAACAGCGTCGCCGCGCTGACGGCCGTGGCCACCGAGTTCATAGTCAGCACCTGCTCGCGGGGCACGACGTGCGGCAGCCCGGCCGAGAGCCCCGACGTCACGAAGCGGGTGAAGCCGTTGACGACCAGGGAGCCGAGCAGGATCCACGGGGCGCCCGCGCTGGAGGCGATGAGCACCGCGACCACGATCATCAGCAGCAGCCGGGCGAGGTTGGCGCCGATCAGGACGGTCCGGCGGTCCCACCGGTCCAGCAGGGCGCCGGCGAACGGACCGAGCAGCGAGTAGGGGAGATACAGCACGGCGAACGATCCGGCGATCTCCCACGGGCTGGTGGCGCGGTCGGGATTGAACAGCAGCGCGCCGACGAGACCGCCCTGGAACAACCCGTCGCCGAACGAGCTGGCAGCCCGCAGCTCCAGCAACCGGCGAAATTCGGGGAGGGCTCGAACCGCTCGCCACGGGACGAGGCGGTTGCGCGGCGAGGTCACATGTCATCCGATGTCGTGGGGGTGGTCGGCGGGCAGGTCGTCGTCGCGGGCCGACCGAACCACCCTACAAAGGATTCAGGTAACAAACGCCGCACGGCCGCGGTTGATCGCCACCATCGGCGAACGCTGGTGTCATGATGGACAGGTGTCGGAGGAACCGGATGACCACATCGCACCTGCGACGAACCGGGTCCGTGCGGGCACGCTCCTGCTCGCCAACACCGATCTCATGGAGCCGACGTTCCGCCGCAGCGTCATCTACGTCGTCGAGCACAACGACGGCGGCACCCTCGGCGTGGTGTTGAACCGGCCCAGCGAAACCGCCGTCTTCAACGTGCTGCCGCAGTGGACGAAGCTCGCGACGAAGCCCAAGACGATGTTCGTCGGCGGGCCGGTCAAACGCGACGCCGCCCTCTGCCTGGCCACCTTGCGGGCGGGGCGCCAGCCGCACGACGTGCCCGGTCTGCGCCACGTCCAGGGCCGCATCGTGATGGTCGACCTCGACGCCGATCCCGACGCCATCGAGCCCATCGTCGAGGGTGTGCGGATCTACGCCGGGTACTCGGGCTGGACCATCGGGCAGCTCGAGGGTGAGATCGAGCGTGACGACTGGATCGTGTTGTCGGCGTTGCCATCCGACGTCCTGGTCGAGCCGCGGGTGGATCTGTGGGGGCGGGTGCTGCGGCGTCAGCCGATGCCGCTGTCGCTCCTGGCGACCCACCCGATCGACGTCAGTCGCAACTAGCCGCTCTACGAAAGTCGTTGTGCGGCAGGATCATCCGCACGACAGCGTGCACGAGGCGCACGACCCCGCACAACCGGCACTCGCCGCGGCCTCACTGTCGGCGACGAGCTTGGCGCTCTGGTAGCACCCCGCCGCGACCGTTCCGACCGCACCGAGCACGCTGACCGCGACGGCCACGACCCCGGCCTGGTGCGGGGCGATCAGCGCGACGACACCGCCCGCGCCGAGCATCACCGCGGCGGCCAGCTGGGTGGGGACGACGGCCCGCAGCACCCGCGCGACGCCGTCGGTCGGCTGCCGCCGGGCCAGCGACCAGAACCCGGTCGCGGCGCTCACCAGGGCGGCGCACAGGCACAGCACGGCGGCGATCAGCATGACCCCACCATACGAGGCCCGGCGCGGGGGTGCGGGTGGGGGCTCAGCGGTGCAGGCCGAGCGGCTGGGCGGCCGCGGGCAGGATGGCGGGTGCGACGGGGGCCTGGGGTGCGGTGGGTGCGTTCGGCGCTGCGACGGGCGCGGCGGCCGGCGGTGGCGGCGCATCGGGGGACCCGACCCGGAACCCGTTGACGATCGCGTCGGTCGCCGACCCCGCCGCGACCGACACGTCGGCGCTGGTGGTCACCGACAGCGTCACCAGGTACTTGTCCGGTCCGGAGGTCGCGAGGACGTGCCGGCGCGAGGTGTTCAGCGTGAGGTTGTTCTGCCGGTAGGTGCCCTCGATGGCGGCCGACGGCATGCCGCCGAAGTCTGCGAGCGAGCCCTTGATCGGGCGGAACGCCGGGAGCTGCTGGGAGTCGATGAGGCCGTGGCTGATGGCCTCCTTGGGGTCGAAGTCCCCGACCAGCTTGTAGACCTGGAGCGCAGCGTTGGAGGTGTAGAGGCCGTCGCCGCCGACGCGGTCGGCGATCACCGCGAAGGCGTCGGGCACGTTGGGGTCGGGCACCTGGGCCCAGCCGGTGGGCATCGGGAGCACGATGTTGAGGGACTTGAAGCCGTCGGCCTTCTGCGGCTCCATGGCGACGTTCTTGGACTTGAAGAAGTCGGCGATGGTGCCCGAGGCGGCGGGGACGATGGTGCTGATGGCCGGGGCGGCGGCGATCGGGGTGGCGACGGTCAGCTCGTTGGGCCCGGGCGCCGCGGCGGGTGCGCCCGCCTGCACCGTGACGGTCTGCGTGACGGTGGCGGGGGCGGGGGCGGGCACGGGGGCGGCGGGCTCGGCGGAGGCCGTGGTGCCTGCGAGACCGAGTACGCATGCGGTGCCCGCGGCGAAGCCACCGGCCAGAAGTCCCCAGCGACGGGCAGTTTCGAGCATCTCAGCGTCGGTCCTTCCGGCTCAAGCGATGTCGTCGGGGCCGAGGGATCCCCGGCCAGGCGCCGACTGTATCCATGCCGCGATCGCCACCACTAGGCCCGGGATCGACCTGCAACCATGCCCTGACCCCACTGCAACGGTTCCGATACCAACGTGTCGGGCGGGTCGGCCCGCGAATGGCGATTGGGGCTCAGAGCAGCAGGTGACTACCCTGTTCGGCGTGACTGATGGGCAAGGCGCCTCGGACGCCTCAGGCACCCGGCACCGCTACGACGCGGCGCTGGCTGGGGAGATCGAACGTACCTGGCAGCAGAACTGGGACCGGCTGGGAACGTTCCACGTGCCCAACCCGGTCGGCTCGCTGGCGCCCACCGACGGCTCCGAGGTGCCCGCCGACAAGATGTTCGTGCAGGACATGTTCCCCTACCCCTCCGGCGAGGCCTGCGTCGGTCATCCCTGGGCTACATCGCCACCGACGTGTACGCCAGGTACTTCCGTATGACGGGACGTAACGTGTTGCGCGTTGGGTTTCGACGCGTTCGGGTTGCCCGCCGAGTACGCGGTGCAGACGGGGACCCATCCACCCGCACCGAGGCGAACATCGTCAACTTCCGTCGCCAGCTGGGCTGGGGCTCGGCCACGACGCCCGGCGCAGCTTCTCCACCACCGACACCGACTTCTACAAGTGGACGCAGTGGATC